>CAVZDY010000001.1:0-2300000 GCA_963774195.1 uncultured Alphaproteobacteria bacterium
GCCGGTAACGCGACGCTAGTCTTCGCCGTGATGCGCCGATTTGCGCCCGCCTAGGGATCGTCGCGGCGGCTCTGGCATTGGCCGTCGCCACCTCCCGTTTCGCCCTCTACCAGGTCACGCAGGTTACCGGCCTAATCGAAGGCCTTGCACTGACCTTTTTTCTCGCAACAATCTACTTCTGGACGCGCGCAAGGCGAGAGTAAGTTCCTAAAGCTCCCGGATGGCTCGCGCTGGCCGTCGCTTGTGCTGGTCTCGCGCTATTCACGCATGAGCGATATGTACGCCGTGGTGTGGCTTGTGGTGGCGATCGTAGCTCTGAATCGCGGGCGGTGGCGGTTCTGGCCTGCGCGGCGATCGTGCTTTTCAATGTGCTTTTTAAGAGCATCGTGCTGAAATCGGCCGTCTTGGTGGGGACTGGCGGTACGCACATCGATTTCGATTTTGGCCGGATGCGAATATTTCCTGAGCAATGGCGTCCTTTCCATCATCGGCGACAACGATGGTCCCGACTATTTGATTGGGGAAAGCTTTGGCGACGTAAGTACGCCCGCGAAATGGGTCTGGCTGATTTGGTTTGCGGGGCCCGTGCTGGGGGAACTGCATCGCTCTTTGGCGTGTTTGGAAAAGCCGGTCGGGGTCTTGGGAACGCTATTCCGGCTTCTACGAGCCCATTTGGCTTTGTTGTTCGCCCTGGTCCTTGGGCCAACCCTGACGACGATAAGGCTGGAGCAGCGCTGGCTCTTCGCCCCCTTCATCGTTCTGCTGCTGATTTTCGTCGGATGCCTGCCGCGCTTGGAGATCCAGGCAAGCCGCATTCCCGCCGTCGCGATGGGACTTGCTGTGGCTTTTGCGTCGATTGCCCTCGATACTTTGATTTCAAATGGCTTTGAGCGGGTCTTTTTTGTCTCGGCTGGCAGGTACGCGACCAAGGTGAAACACGATGTCGTCGACCGCGGCCTTGCGACCGGAGACCGGATCGCATTCATCACTAACCCGGATGACTGCACCTGGACCCTCATCAACGGAAGGTTTTTCAGCCTATACGGGGGAAAGGCAAAATCGGTGGTGTGTGTGTCGACGCTTTCCGATGTCGTCCGGGAGGATTTGGGTTACGACGGGGTGTTCGGCGAGCGGGCTCCGGGCGATCGGCTTGAGAATATGACGAGCAAAGTGCGGGAGCAGATTCGGTCGCCAAAACGCCGGGTTGCGTTCGACTTTCTCGAACGCTTCAACGACGGCAAGATCGACAACCAGACGCCGGTGGATTCGCCAACCAAGCGCGGTGCGCTCTTGCTGCCTTGGAACTCGGCGTCGGTTATGGCGCACGCTCACGGTGATCTCTGGCTACGCGGATCGCTTCGATGGTATCCCTATCGAGGGCGACGAGTTGCTGACGTTCGACGTGGCAATGGTATTTTCCGCGCGTTATCCCGCGCGCGCCGTTGTTCAAATTAACGATGGGGTTGCACCCGATAAGGAACAGTTCGCCCTGGACCTAACGCCTCCGCAAGAGGGTGGCGCCATAGGCTTCAAGTCTGTGGCGCTTCCGTTGAAGGATTTCGCCGGGAAGACTGTGTCGGTAACGATGGTCGGGTTGTCTATGAAGCCGCGCCCCGCCTCGCCGAAGGCGTAGGGCGTCGCGGCAGTGTTGACGAAGGGCAAGGCGAAGGCCGCCGGTCGGCCCGAAACCTTGGCCTCGCAGTAAATCCTTCGTCGACGCTGAAGGTCCCCTCGGAGAAGCCCGAGGCGGCGGCTGGGCCGTCGAGCGAAAACTGCTCGGCGACGAAGACTGGCGCGCCGAACGTCGTCTGACCATGCACGCCCAGCGAAAATTCGGCGCCGGCGGGCGTCGGCTGTTGCGCGTTGAGATCGAAGTTCAGCTTGTGGAAATCCGGGCTCGCGCCCGCTTGCGAGACCGGAACGCCGCCCGTCGCGGCCTCGGCGTCGTCCCTCCCCTGCAAGCCCTGGTGAGAAGACCGCAGTTGCCTGCGCCGTAGCGCCCCAGGGCAGCAGCGCCTGATCGGCCGCCTGAAAGCGAGCGACCGTGTAGTTGTCCGCGTAGAGGTCAGTCGCGAAGCCGAGCGGCGTCAACCGCTCCTGCGCCCATTCCCAGGTCGCCTGCACAGTCAGCGTGTTGGCGCGCGAGCGGAGTAGCGGATAGCTGGCGCGCAGGTCGAAGCGGTCGAACTCGCCTTCGGTCGCCGGCGCGCCGGGCGAAGCGACCGGGCGGGTCAGCGATTGGGTGAATTCGGGATTGATCGCCAGACCATCGACCCCGATGGGCAGCGAGATCTGCTGCCCAGCACGCGCATCGGTCCGGTCCCGGCAAAGTCTTCGGCGAGCGAGGGCGACAGGGTCGCGCTGAAAGAGGCTTGCTCGCCCCAGCCGAACGGGCTGTTGACCGCGAGCGACGCATTTTCCGAGAACGTCCCGAGCGATTTCGGCAGGTAGTTGTCGAAGCCGACCGAGCCGGTGACGGGCGTCTGCGTTCCCTGCAGCACCAGAAGACTGCCCCCTGCGCTGTGGCCCGCGGTCAGGGTTGATCGCAGCGCGAGGCCAGGATCGTCGGCGGCGAGCAGCAGCCGGCGCTCGATCTCGGTGAGCGTGAGATGCTTGCGTCCGATGAGCGGCTGGAGCCTCGCTTTGACAACGCCACGCTGCCGCTCGGGCAGCGCGGAAACGTCGACGTCCTCGACCACGCCGTCGACCACCACGAGCTTGAGCGGGCCGCCGCGCGTGAGCTTCTGCGCCGGAACGACGACGCGGGCGAGCGGATAGCCGGCATCGGCGTAACTGCGCTCGATTGCACTGGCGAGCGCATAGGATTTCGGCGAGCGTGGCGCGGCGATGCTCCAGAGGTTTAACCAGCGCGCGGGTCGCCTCTCGCCGATCTTCGAAATCGCCCTCGACAAGGATGTCGCCGACGTCGGTCGCCAGCGAAGCCGCGCCCCGAGGCGGTTGCTGCGCCGAGCCTTGCGGCAAGGCGACGGTGGGAGCCGCCCGGCCGCCGGCCGCAAATCCTGGGGAATGCTTGGCTCGGCGCCACCACCTGCGCCAGCGCCGGCGCAGCGACGAAGACCAACGCGCCCGCCAACGCAACATTCTTCTTCGTCAGCATTAAATTCACCGAAATAAATTCGTTGATAGAAAAATTGCAGTAAAAAAACGTGAATATACCCAGCGAGTTACGAATTACGCGCTTTTGACAATTATTGCCGCGCGGATATAGCGGCGGATTGCCGCAGTCAATTGACCGTAGGACAGCCGGACAAATTTCGGCGTCGAGGTCGAATGCATATGACGCCCTAGGCGCTGTCCTCGCGCGCGCCGGAATGGACAAGGAGACGTGGAAATTGCCGGTTCCTGAACGCAAAATAGCAACTGCGCAGGCTTGGCTGGCCGCGCATCCCGGCATCAAAATCATCTCCCGTGGTCGTGGCGGCGGGTACGGCGAGGCGGCCACTGAAGCGCGGCCCGCGGCGATCGCCAGCGTCGCCTTCTTCGACCCCGCGCCCAAGTCGATGCGCTCGATCCGTGGCGCGATGACGATCAGTCCCGTTCCTGATTTCGACGTTTGACTGGGCCGGGCGGACGTCGAGACCCGTCAATATTCGGAGCCGAAGCACACCAGAATTGTAACTCTGCCTTGATCCTTCTATAACTTCGTGGCGACTTGAGGCGCCTCGACTTTTCGTTGAGGGATCAAAGATGAATTTGGCGCAGTTCGCGGCCGTTGTTGCCGCAGCATGGGGATTTGCCAGCTCGGCCTTCGCTCAGGCGCCGGCCGCTATAGTCGAGGACGTCTCCGGCAACCCCTCTGGCGTTAGCTTCATGGACTATGTCGAGCCCGGCAGAATTATCCGGCTGTCGCCGGGAACTCCATCGTGCTCAGCTATTTGAAATCGTGCATTCGGGAGGTCATCAGAAGCGGCGTCATCACCGTCGGCGTGGACCAAAGCGAGGCGCAGGACGCAAAGCTCGAACGCGGGAAAGTTGATTGCGACGCGGGCAAGATGCTGGCGGCGCCGCGCCAAGCGAATGATGTCGCGGGCTGGGTGTCCAAGGATTTGCAGCTGGAGCCGACGCAGGCGACGCCCGTTCCGGAGTTCACGCTCTACGGACTATCCCCGATCTTCGAAGTGAGGGGCGATGGCACTCTCATCGTGCAGCGCCTCGACAGAGCGGACAACCGGATAGTGCTGACGATTTTCCGGAAGCAATTGGTGCGAGAAGCGTTTCTCGATTTTCTGCCGTTGGCCTGTCTCTCGCCGCTGGCGGCGTTTATGTTGCAGCGTGGGGCGATCATCGGGTCGTCTTCAAGATCGACCCCGGCGCCCGCGCCGGCCGAACGCCAATCATTGGGCGTTGGTTGAGGTTTGAGCCGACGACAAACTGACCTCGGAGCCGAGGGAGCGCTGATGGCGCGCATACGTTGGGATGCGCTGGCGTTTGCGGCGATAGCCTTGCTCACCAGCGCCCTCGTCGCCTCGAGTTCGTTTGAGTTCCTGCACGGGCTGTCGCTCGATGCTTTGACAGCGCTGCGCTGGCGCGCGTTTGGCGCCAATCACGAACCGGCCACTTCACCGACAGTGGTCGTTGCGTTTGACGAGGACAGTTACCGGCAAGCCCCCTTCCGGGGAACGCCGACTGTCGCTTGGACGCGCGAAATCGGACGGGTCATCACGGCGGTCATCGACGGGGGCGCTTCGGTGGTCGGATTTGACGTCGTCTTCCCCGCTTCCATCGAAGAATCGAGATCCCCTTTGGCGACGAGACGCTAGGTTCGCACAATCGGGGCTTCGATCGAGATTTCCTCCGCGCTCTCGCAATTTCTGCGCGCGCGGGCAAGCTCGTACTGGCGGAGGTCCAACGCGGCCCGATACGATTTTGCCGGCGCCGGGGCAACGGGTGGCGGTCGGCCAGCAACGCAACATCCGCGGCATCAACGTGTACACCGACTCCGATGACGTCGTGCGACGCGTGCCGCTGACTTCTGACTGACCGACGACAAGGCGACGCCTGGGATGGCGCTGGAACTCGCGTCGCGCGCGCTTGGCGCGGCGCCCGAAATCAAGGCCGACGATAGTGTGAAGCTTGACGGATACCGCATTCCGGTCGGCGCGCCGAACGCAATGACGCTCAATTTCGACGGTGGCTCCGACGACATTCCAACATATTCCCTCGCCGATCTGCGCGCATGTTTGGAGAGCGGGAACACGGAGTTTTTCCGTCGCAATTTTCAGGGAAAGGTTGCGCTCTTCGGGTCGACGCTCGATTTTCAAGACCGCAAGATGACGTCGAAGCGTTTTGCTACGGCGCCGAGCGAACAAAGGACCGAACGGTGCGGCCCGCCAGCGACGAAAATGGAGCCGATCGCACGCGGTTCGACCGATGGCGTGTACATTCAAGCGACGGCCATCAATAATTTGCTCCGCCATGAAGCCGTCTGGGAGTTGCCCCCTTTCCAAGCCTGGCTCGTTGTCGCCGGAGGAAGCGCACTTGCGGCGGTGAGCGCATCGACCTTGACGGCTCCCGCTGCGGCTCTTTCTTTGCTGGCCGTGAGCGCAGCCTGGACTATGGGAGCCACCGCGGCATTCACCAAGGCGCTGGCGCTTCCCCTATTCGACCCGATCGTTGCGGGGTGCATCACGCTCGTCGCGGCGACCGGTTTTCGGCTCTTCGTCGTCGACAAGAAATGGCGTTTCCTCCGCCGGGCGTTTGCACTTTATCTCGCCCCGGCGGTTATCGAGAGAATGGTCGCATCGGGCAAGCCGCCAGCGCTCGGCGGCGAAATGCGTGAGATCACGGTGTTTTTTTCGGATGTCGTTGGTTTCTCTTCGTTGTCGGAGGCGATCGACGCAACTGAACTGGTCGGCATCATGAATTGCTATTTCTCTGTGATGACCGACGCCATCGAAGAGCATGGCGGTTTCGTCGACAAGTATATTGGCGACGCAATCGTGGCGGTGTTCGGCGCGCCGGTCGAAGGAACGAATCATGCCGAGGCGGCCGTCCGGGCCGCATTGGCCTGCCACGAAGCGCTGAAAAAGCTGAACAAAGCCGCAGCCGCTTCCCGCGGCGCCGTCCTCGCGCATCGCGTCGGCCTGAATTCCGGGCCGGCGCTTGTCGGCAACATCGGCTCCCGACGCAGATTCAATTACACAGTCATGGGGAACACTGTGAATTCGCTTCGCGGCTCGAGCGAGCCAATCAGCATTTCGGCACGTCGATTTTGGTCTCCGAAACCACGGTGGCTTTGACCGGCGCGTTGTTCGGTTGGCGCGAAATCGATGCGATTCGCGTCAAGGGTCGTAAGACGCCTGTCCAGATCTACGAACCGCTCGGGCTAGCCGCTCAACGAGATCCCGAGCAATTCTCGCGCATGCAATGCTACGCCGAGGGGCTCGCACTTTGGCGAGCGCGCGATTTTGCCGGCGCCGCCGCGTCGTTCGCCCGTTGGGCCGAAAGTGACGCGCCGTCCGCCCAATTCATGGAACGCGCGAAGAAATTGTCGCGCCACCCACCTGGCGAGGGTTGGGATCCGATCAGAACGCTCGATGAAAAGTAGGAGGCTACGCCGTAGGGCGAACCTCCTCACAATGACGATCCAACACAGCGACGCTCGAGGAATCCCGCTAGTCGTCGACGCTCTCAAGCAACCGACGAGATCCAGACCCAATCAAACGTGCGGCGTTATTGATCGGCCGCTGCCAAATGTCCAAGTCCGGGCAACCGGCGAGCTAGTGCGGCGAACGCACATCATAGACGTCGAGCGATCCCAATTGCGCGATCCGCTCACAATGAGCAGCTAGAAACTCGCCGAGAGGTTTCGTGCCGAGCTTGGCCACATCGTGCGTGAACTCGACATGGGTGACGCCCCAACGAGTCAGCAGGGCCGCTGCGTCTTCTGGTGTGGCGACCTGATTAAGGTCGGCGGCTTGCGCCTTCAGACTGTTGCATTTCAGATCGCGCGCGAAGCGTTCCGCCGAGGCGCGTTGGGGATTGGCGCGAAGGCGGGCGAGTTCCTCGGCCTCCTGCTTGCAAACCTGTGCGCCATCGACTGGATCGGCTGCAGCGGGTTCGCTTGTAGGCGAGCCAGCCGCCGGCGGCACTGCGGTCGAGATGCGCTCGGCGGCGGGAGCGGGCGCCGACAATGGCCCGATCGGCTTCATGCCCAGACTTTCGATCAGCCGGTGCACTTGAGGACGTAAGTCCTCGCAGGCAAGCTCGCGCTCCAATTGGACGATCTGGCCCTCGTCGGGCTTGGCGCGCAGGCGCGCCAGCATACCTTCCTCTCGACGGCAAGCCTGATCCCGGCTCTCTGCGGGCGACTGCTGCGCCTGTGTAACCGGCGGCTCGGACGGCAAGGCGGCGATCGGCTCGATACCCAGGCTTTCCATCAGACGCCTGACCTGCGGGCGAAGACTCTCGCACCCGAGTCCCTGCGCAAGTTGCGTCACCTGCTCGAGTGACGGATTGCTGCGCAGTATGGCAAGCCGCGCCGCGTCCCGCTTGCATTCTTGGTCCGGTTTCGGCGCGACATTGGGGTTGAGCGCGGCCTCCAGTCGAGATGCATCATCCCCAGCCTGCTGCGGCGCCAGCGGAAATCGCCCGCTGCCCGTTTTCGTCCCGGTCGAGGCGACGAAAGCGTCGGACTTTTGGGCGGTGGCGACAGGCAGCTTTTCTAGCTGCGCACGCGCGAGTTCAGCGTAATATCCGGAATCGTGCGCGCCAAGAAACGCTCTCCAAGCGTCCGGCGTCCCCACCCGCTCGGCCTTCTCATAGTCGGACGCAGCGGAAAGGTTCGGGTCGGAGGCGGTCGGCGCACTCGCAACGGGCGCGATGGCTGGCGAAACCGCCGGAACCAAGGAAATATCGCCACCGCCGAGCGATCCGTAGACGAACGGCTCTTGCCGATTGCCGGTGCTCGCCATGACGTCGTCACGCACCTTGCCCAGGGCAATCCTTATGTCCAGCCCAGGTTGAGCAATGTATTTTACGAGGGCGGCAGTGAACGGACTGTTGGGCCCCGTTCCATCGTAGGAGAGCGAGCCCGCCTTCGCGGCGTAGGCGATCAACGTATTGCCGCTGGTCGGCGAAACTCCGATCAATCGGCTGGCGACTGAACGCGTCTGAGGCAGACGACCTTGGGCGCGCAGGAATGGATTGTCGCGGCATGCGTCGAGAATAATAAGCCTCAGCTTCTTGGCGGGCTCGGTGGCCAGCAAAACGCGATCGAGAGAAACAGCCTCGTCGTCGGCGTCCCAGACCTTCGCCAATTTCGCGTCGATTGGAATCAGGTAGTTGACGCCTTCGACCTCCATCCCATGGCCGGAGTAATAAACCACCGCCACATCGGCGTCCGAGGCTGTATCGAGGAAGTCCCGAACCGCCCGCTTGAACTCCACGACGCCGACATTGCGTCGGGTGTCGACCACATCGAAACCCGCTTTTGTCAGCAGCGCCGCGATTACGCTCGCGTCGTTGATCGTAGAGGTCAGCCGGTCCGCATGCTCATAGTCGGCGTTGCCGACGACCAGCGCGACTCGTCGCTCTGCGAAAGCGGCGTTCGCCGACATTACGCCTATAACAACCGCACAGACTATAGGGATCGCATAACGAAGAAGGGCACCCATACGCCCACTCCGATAAGGAGCCGCGTACTCCAACAACCGCTTGGTTGTAGAGTTCTAGACCCTCGTTGTCCGCAAGGTCAACTTCGGCGGACCGTCAGACAACGCGCGCTTCAGTTCAGATCACGCGCCACGCGAAATCCATTGGCGTAGTAGCGGACGTCTTCGTCGTAGCGGAATCTGGCCGCGGAGCGCAAATGGCTCGCCGTGTCTGCGAAGGATCCCCCGCGGAGCACGCGGAGCGTGCAATCGCCGCTGTTCCAGGCGGACCCATCGTTTGGCGCGCCCCGATAGGAACCATTCCAGCAATCCTGCACCCACTCCGCAGCGTTGCCCGCCGTGTCGTAAAGTCCAAACGCGTTGGGTCGAAACGAGCCCGTGGGCGCCGTTTGTTTCGATGGCGCGCCGCCACAGTCCGCGCAATTGGCGTGGCCGGCCCCGATTTGCGGGCCCCACCAAAAGGCGGAAGTGGTGCCGGCGCGAGCGGCGTATTCCCACTCTGCCTCGCTTGCGAGCCGGTAGGCCTGACCGGTCGCCTGCGAAAGCCACTTCGTAAATTCCTTCGCATCGTCCCAGCTCACACCGATGACAGGCCTGTCGCCGCGTCCCCAACCTCGATCTGGCGCGCTGAATTTACAGGCTCCAGCGGCGACGCACCGGTCCCATTCCGCGAAAGTCACCTCACGTCGACCGATCGCGAAAGCCTTCCGGATCACGACATGATGGATTGGCCCCTCGGAGGGCTTGTCGGTCGACCCCATGTCGAACTCGCCGGGCGGGACGACGACGAGTTCTTCGCAATCCGGACAGTCGCGGAATATCTCTCCCGGCTCATGGGCTGCGGTCGTCTGCGCGAACGCCGACGGCCCCATAGCCCACAGGCCGAGTAGGATTGACCGGATTATCGGTCGCCGGCTCACGTCAATGCTCGAACTCGAGGTTTACTTCGTAAGGGGATTTCCATAGGTCCGCCCGATTGATCGCGACGACCGACCCCGAGTTGTCGTCGCTTTCCTCGAAAGATCCTGGGAACATCGCGAACGAATTGGGTCCGGAAATACTTCGCAAAATTCGCTCCGCCGCCCAATCAAAACCGTCTTTACATTTTGCTAGGGAAGGCTATCGTTTCTGAACACAAGCAGCAAGGGTGGATGAATTGTTCAACGTGTAAAATTCATCGCCCCGCGTACTTCGAATAAAGGCCGTTTCAACTCCCGGCCTCGGCGCCAGGCGGCCGGTCCGCGAGGCGGCGGATACTGAGGAGGCGCCGATGAGGATCGTTGCCTTGGCGATTCTTGCCTTGCTGGCGGGAGGAGCGACGAGCAGCAACTCGTGGGGCCAGTCCAACACCGGCGGCGGCCCGACCCCCTCGGCTCCTGGCGCTAAAGCGTACTTTATCGATCTCAAAGACGGCGCCGTCATCGGGCCCAAGACGACGATACATTTCGGGCTCTCGGGGATGGGAATTGCGCCCGCTGGCACAGCCAAAGAGAATACGGGGCATCATCATCTCCTGATCGACGCCGAACTGCCCCCGCTCGACCAGCCCGTTCCGAACGATGAAAATCATCTCCATTTCGGCGGCGGACAGACGGAGACGGAACTGACGCTGCCGCCCGGCCCCCATACGCTTCAACTACTCCTGGGTGACGCCGATCACATTCCACATTCGCCGCCGGTCATGTCCGAGCGCATTCACGTCACTGTCGCCCAATCGCCGAGCGCGCCGGCCGAGCAACCTAAGCCGGAAGCCGGTCGGCATACATCGCCGCCGGGCGCCAAAGCCTACATCATCTCTCCCGCCAACGGCGCATATGTGCCGCTCACTGTCACCGTTGAGTTTGGCCTCGCGAACATGGGCGTTGCGCCCGCCGGCGTCGAGAAAGCCAATACCGGCCACCATCATCTTCTGATCGATGCGGCTCTGCCCCCGCTCGACGAACCCATACCGAGCGACGACAATCATCTTCATTTCGGCGCAGGCCAGACGGAGGCGAGCGTCACGCTCACGCGGGGGCGGCACACGCTTCAATTGTTGCTTGGCGACGCTAATCACGTGCCGCACGTCCCTCCGGTTTACTCCTCCCCTGTCACCGTTTTTGCGGGAATGACTCCCCCGGTCCGCCCGAGAATTCATCGTCAACTTCGCAGTCCCAAATTCCGCAAGTCCTGATCGGGAAGCGGGCTAAGTGTCCCCGGCCTTTGGCCGAAGCGAGGGCCGAGGGCCGGCTCAACGGCTTCGAGCGTCGGCGCCTGCGCCGTCGACAGCATCGACCATGGGGTTAGCGGCGTAGGCGTCGACCGCGGCTCCGATCGTCGCACGACGGCGACGGCGAACAGAACGTCGCGATGCTGCTGCAGATCCCCAAGGACCTGTCGAGCGAACGCCGCCCGCTGGCGCTCTATCACCTGAGGGCGCTCGAGCTGATGTGGGACCATCTGACCAAAGGCGCGCCGCTGCCGGAGAGCCAGGTCCTGCACACGACGCCGCGCGGCGGAGAGGCGGGACACGCGCCGCCGTTGCAGACCAGCAACGTGCCGCCGATCCCGGTAACGGCCCGGCCCGAGGATCGCATCAGCGTCAAGGACGGACGCGTGACGATCCCGGATTAGCTATCCGAGCGTCATGGCCGGGCTCGTCCCGGCCACCCACGCGGCGCCCGCGGCGCCAACCTCCTCAGGTGTGGCGGCGGTTACGCCGCGTGGATGCCCGGCACAAGGCCGGGCAAGACGGTCGTGTATGAGGCCGTTGAAAAGCGCCCTACTTCGCCGCGCCCGTGTAGGGCTTGAAGCCATAGCCCTCGAAGATCTTGAGCGCTTCGGGCGAATGGATGAAGTCCAGCCAGCGCTTGGCGGCTTCCGGGTGGGGGGCGCCCTTCACCTGGGCGGCCGCGTAGACGGCCGTCGTGTTCTGCGCGGCGGGAATCTCCACCGCCTCGATCGGGTGGCCGGCTTGCTCCTGGAACATGACCTCGGACTGCCAGGTCACACCCGCTTGCACCTTTCCTTGCATGAGCCAGAGCGGCGTCTGGCGGTGGTGAATGTGCGTCAGCTCAGTCGTGCCGTCGTTCACTTTCGTTTGGTAAACGGAGGTGACGAGCGCGTCGCCGCCTGCTTTCGCCAGCGAATCCTTGATCTGCCGCGCAATGCCCTCGAACTCGGGGTTGGGCATGGCGAGCTTGATGTCGGGACGGCCAAGATCGGCGAGACCCGTGACGTGCGCCGGGTTGCCCTTGGCCGTCATGATCGCGAGCACGTTGGTGACATAGGGAACCGCTGGGGCGGCGAGCAGACCGGCGTCGATCTGCTTGTCCACCGCCGCGAGCCCCGCCAGATAGACGTCCGGCTTCACCGTCCAGGTCATGTTGCCGACGGTGATCCGGCCCCCCGCCTGGATTTGGCGGACCAGCAGGCCGGGCGGGATCGTCTCCCAATAGAGATGACCCTTATACTCAGGATATTTGGCCTCGAACGCCGCGACCAGCGGAGCCATCGCGAAGAAATAATTGCCGCCGACATAGAGCGACAGCGATGGATTCATCGGGTCGCCGTGAAAGTCGGCGAGATTGTCGGCGTCGGGAACGGTGAACTCGAACCCCCGAGGCTCGGCGTCGTTGTTCCGGCCGTTCTGCCACGGCGGGAAGACCGAGGTCGCATCCTGGCCGTGGGTCGCGGGCGCCGGGGTCTCAGCGAGCGTCGGCGTCGCAGAGATCAGCACCGCGGCCGAGATGAGCGTCCCGAGCTTGAGGGAAAATGGCGTGCGCATGAGCCTATCCTTCTGCTCGCTCAGAACTGCATCACGCTGTAGCCCTGGTGCTCCAGGGTGCTGACCGTGGTGAGGGCGGAGAGTGCGAGGGTGACGCTCTTGTCGACCCACTCGTATTGGAAGTCGTGCTCGGCGACCGCCTGGCCGCAGACGGCGACGTCCACCCCGGCCTTCTTCAGTTCCGCGATCAGAGCCAGGTTCGGGTTGGCGACGCCATAGGCGGTCTTATATTGCGCATCGTTCAGCGCCAGCGGGGTCGCCGGGCCCGACACGACCGCGACGAACTTCAGGTGGTCGAGCGGCACGCCGGCGGCGGCGTAGAGATTGACCGTGCGCGCGACGTGATCGAGCGCGCCATTCACTGTCGCCGGCGTCTTCGATCCTTGAGTGATCGAGAAGACGATCTTATAGGTTTGGTCCGCCTGAGGGCGATAGGCGGAGTCGGGGAGATAATGGATTTTGCCGTAGCCCTGGATGGTCGGCGTGGTCCAGAAGTTGGCTTGCGTGTCCGCCGCCTGCGCCGCTGACGAAATCGCCGCGATCGCGGCCACGGCAAGAAGTTTGGGGATGAGGCGCATTGTAAATCTCCGTGGGAGGTCGATGGGACCCGTGTCCCTGACTTCTGGTAGGTCCCGGCGATTGGCAAAACCAACTCATCTTGCTGCGTGTTTCAATCGCGATTTCTGATTGAAGCCGCTGCGCCGACCTGCGAGGTAACGGACCCGAAGCTCTCCGTCCGCCGCTTTTGCAGGAAGCGGCGGACCGCGGGGTCTGCTTCCAGCCCAATCGCTTGGTCATAAGCTTCGCACGCCGCCGCAGTCTCGCCAACTCGCGCATGCAGCTCGGCTCGCGCGGCCCAATAGGGTTGGTACTCGGCAAGCCGGCTGCTGGAGTCAGGCATCGGCAACGCCGCGAGCCCTGCGGCGGGGCCACGCGTCTGCGCTACCGCGATCGCGCGATTGATGGCCGCCACCGGCGAGCCGGTGATTGCGCAAAGGCCGTCATAGAGGCGCTCGATCGCTCCCCAATCGGTCGCGCCGTTGCGGCGTCCGGCGACGTGCGCCGATTGGATCGCCGCTTCCAATTGATAGCGACCGAACACACCCATTTCACTTGCGCGAAAAAGCAACGCCTCGGCTTCCTCGATCAATCCTTGGTCCCACAGAGCGGGATCTTGATCTGCTAGCGGAATGAATTCGCCAACCGGATCGCGCCGAGCGCTATGCCGTGCATACGAATAGAGCATCAGCGCGAGCAGGCCCAGGGTTTCGGCCTCCCCCGGCAAAAGCCCGACGATCAGCCGACCGAGCCAAATCGCCTCCTCGGCGAGATTGCGCAAACTGGCGTCGGCGCCGACCGGATCGCTCCAGCCTTCCGCATAGACCGTATAGACGGCCTCCAGCACGGCCCCCAGGCGCGCGCGCATGTCGGCCCTCTCAGGGATGCGGAACGGAATCTTGGCGCGCCCAATCTTGCTCTTGGCGCGAGCCAGCCGCTGGCCCATTGTTGCCGGCGAGACGAGGAAGGCCGAACCGATCGTCTGTGCGTCAAACCCGAGAATCGTCTGCAGGATCAGCGGCGCCCTGATTCCCGGCTCTATGTCTGGGTGCGCGCAAGCGAACATCAAGGCGAGACGCTCGTCAGGAATTTGCGGCGCTTGGTTCGCGCTCGCCTCGACTTCCTCCGCGAGAAGCTGCAAATGACCGGCGGCGGCGGCGCTGACACGTCCGCGTCGAGCGCCGTCGATCATCTTGCGTCGGGCAACGGCAAGGAGCCATGCTTCCGGGCTCAGCGGGACGCCGTTGACGCGCCAGTCGGCCAGAGCAGCGGCAAACGCTTCCGACAAAGCGTCTTCGGCGCCAGCGACATCGCGTGCGCGCGCCGCGAGAATGGCGACCAGCTTGCCATAGCCTCGGCGCGCAACCGCCTCGATAGCCTTGACGGCAGGCTGGTCCTCACTTCGCGACATGCAGGGCTGGTCAATAGACCATAAGGGGGCGAACCTCCACCGTGTCTTGCTCGGCGCCGGGACAACGCGCCGCCCAGGCGAGGGCCCCATCGAGATCAGCCGCCTCGATGAGATAGTAGCCCCCGAGCTGCTCCTTGCTCTCGATATAGGGTCCGTTCAGGACCGTGCGCTTGCCGTCCGGGGCACGCACGACGGTTGCGGTCGAGGATTCCTGCAATCCGCTGCCCGCGAGGAACGCTCCGGCCTTTTTCAAAGCCTCCGTATAGGCCGAGTAGGCTGCGAACGTTCCGGCCGCTTGCTCCTTCGTAACATTCTTCCGTTCGGCTTCGTTCCAATACACCAACAACATATACTTCATGGCGCATTTCCCTCTCTGGATGCGCGGGAGTTTAGGCCCGCTGCGCCATTGTCGTCTGAGGTGGCGTGATTTCGACAGGGCGTTCAAGAAAATATTGGAAAAGCAGTTTCGCGACCTCGCCCCCTGAGAGGCGAGATCGCGAACGATTCCTCAAAGTCCAATCGCCGCCTTTATTGCCCGAGCGGAGCGGTGAAGGACTGGCCGTCGACGTCGGTCAGCCGCAGGAAGGCGGCGCCCTGCACCGGCCCCGAAGCGGGAGCCGGCAAGGTGATCGTGGCGGCCGCGCCCATCGGCGCCCGGATGCCGAACGGCCCGGGGCCGAACTTGTTATAGGCGTAGTCGTTGGCGAACGCCATCTTCGGCATCGCGGAGAGCGCCGCCGCATCCCAATGGGCGACGGGGGTCATGTGCGCGTCGAGCAAGCTCGCCGTCACCACGTGAACCGGAGCCTCTGGCGTTCCGGCGTCGAGATAGACGTGGAAGGTCGCGCCGCCGCCGGAATTCAAGGCCGCATGGGCGAGACTCAGATGGTGCTTGGTTGGGCTGACCGGGCCGCCATGGAACGCGGTCACGACCGATCCGCGATAGTAGCTGTAGGTGCCGACGTTGAAGATGGCGACGAAGGCGAACAGCAGGAGGCCAAGCGTGCGATAGCTCGGCAGCGACAAATCGAGCGGCAAAGCTCCCGACGCCCAACGAAACCAGCCCTTCCCGGCGAGCCCGGGATTGCGCCGAGCGAGATAGCTGTCGACCGAATACGCCCCGGCGCCGCCCATCACAAGAGTCGCGCCCATGGCGAGATTGCAGGCCGCCATCGTCCATTCGTCGATGCAGGTCGCACCCTGCCAGCCGAACATCGCCATGAGCAGTACGGAGAAGCCCATCGAGAGGAGCGCGGCGAAGCGGGTCAGGAACCCCGTCATCAGCATCAGGCCGACGATGAGCTCGGCCGCGCTGAACAGGATGACGCCGGCATAGAGCAGCCAGAAGTGGGTCAGCATGTAGCTGATGATGTGATCAGTGCCGAACAAGGCGCCCGGCATGGCCGTCTGGAACTTGTTCGCCATCCAGGTCGGCGCGTTCGGGTCGAGTTTCGACGGCCCGTAGATGAAACGGCGCGATCCGCCGCCCCAGTAGATGAAACCCTGGATGAAGCGCACCGAGAGCAGCGCGAGCCCGGCCGCCCACCAGTCTTTCTGCCGCATCGATATGAGGCCTTCGGTGACGGCGCCTTCCGAGGCGGTGCGCTCCTTGTCGAGCCTGAAAGCGATGTTTGCCATGTGTGACTCCGATGCTTGGGTCTTAGGTTCTGGCTGAAGCAGACGCCGCCTCAGCCGACAAAGGCGCGTTCGATCACGAAATCGGCCGGATCGGCGTTGGAGCCCTCCTGGAAGCCGCCGGCTTCGAGCATGGCCGCGACGTCGCGGATCATCCCCATCGAGCCGCACAGCATCACGCGGTCCTGATCGGCGTCGAAGGCCGCGCGCGGCAGGTCGAGATCGCGGAACAGATTGCCGTCCGCGATCAACTCGGTCAGACGTCCTTGATGCACGAACGGCTCACGGGTGACGCACGGATAGTAGGTCAGTTGGTCCTGGACGACATCGCCGAGGAATTCGTCGGCCTTGAGGCCATCCTCGAGAAGATCGCGATAGGCGAGGTCCTTTGTCATCCGCACGCCGTGCGCGACGAAGACGCGCTCGAACCGCTCATAGGTCGCCGGATCGCGGATGATCGAGAGCCAGGGCGCCAATCCCGTGCCCGTGCCGAGCAGAAACAGGTTCCGGCCAGGACGCAGCGCGTCGAGCACCAGCGTTCCGGTCGGCTTCTTGCCGAGCAGAATCTGGTCGCCTGGCTGGATGAGCTGCAACTCGGTGGTCAGCAAGCCGCCAGGAGCCTTGATCGAGAAGAACTCCAATTCTTCCGCCCAGGCGGGGCTGGCGATCGAATAGGCCCGCATCACGGGCTTGCCGTTCACGGGCAGGCCGATCATGACGAATTCGCCAGAACGGAAGCGGGAGCTCGCCGGCCGCGTGATTCCAAAGCTGAAATAGCCGTCGGTCCAGTGGCGAACCCAGCGCACCGTCTCGACATTATGGACGCTGCTGGTCAGCGGCTGCGCGTGCAAACGCTCGGCGGCCCGGACAGATACATTCATGATCTTACTCTCGGGAAATAGGAACAAGGGAGAGCGCCGCGAGCTGGCGCTCGACAGTCAGACGCTCAGCGCCAGTCGTTCGGTCGTCGTCGCGATGGTCGCTGCTGAGGCATCTCTGAAGTCTCCAATGTGGGCGACCTAGAGATGCAACCCCGGACCAATCTTCTCCAACGAAGATTATGTGTCGTTTCGATCTGGAATCAGGATTAGCCGCAGCGATCCGGCGCGACTTTGCGGTGAACCAGCCTCTGGGCGTCTTGGCCGGGCTTGTCCCGGCCATCTACGCGGCGGCCAAGGCCCGAAGCTCGTCAAGATCGCGGCAATTGCGCGGCATGCATGCCCGACTCAAGGCCGCGCACGACGATCGACGGCGCTGATGCCGAGAGTCTCACCCTGATTTCCGATGAGGCGGGTAACAGCAGCGCCTGCAGCCGCACATTAACGCCCCGCCGGCCCTCCCCTTCCAAACTCCTTCATGACATCGAGCAGGGCGTCGGCGGCCTTGCTGCGATAGCGCTCCTTCTGGCGCAGGCCGAAGAATGGCCTTGCCGGAAGTTCGAACGGCAGAGCGAACAGTGCCCGCGCTTCGACGGCGGGCGCAACGACGAGATGCGACAGGACGGCGCAGCCGACGCCGGCGCGCACCGCCGCCAGCACCGCCTCGTTGGAGGGTAGCGTCAACACCACGTCGAGCTCTTCGGGATCGAGCGAGCGCGCCCGGACGGCTTCCTCGAAGGTCGAACGCGTTCCGGAGCCGCGCTCCCGCATGATCCACTGCGCAGCCATGATCCAGTCGTTGTCGATGGCGTCCGCAGGGGACTTGCCGACCAGCAGCATCTTGTCCGTGTCGACCGCCCATACGGCGAGCGCTGGATCGTCGATCGCGCCTTCGATGAAGCCCAATTCGGCTGTGCCGTCATGAACGGATTTGGCGGCGCCTTCCGTATTGGCGATCGCGACCGACAGCTCGATGTGCGGATAGCGTTCATGAAAGGCCGCGAGCCGCTCCGGCAGCCAATAGGCCGAGATCGTCTGGCTCGCGACGAGCCGGAGGCTGCCGCGCTTCAGGCCGCCGTATTCCGCGAGCGCGAGCTCGGCGCTGGCGACTTTCGCAAGCACCCCTCGCGCCTCCTCCAGGAACATGGTTCCAGCGTCGGTCAGCTCGATGCGCCGTCCGACACGGTGAAAAAGGGGAACGTCGTGGCGCGCCTCGAGCGCCGCGATCGCGGCGCTGGCAGCCGACTGCGTCACATGCAGCGCCTCGGCGGCGCGGGTCACATGTTCGCGCTCGGCGACCGCGACAAAGATACGTAACTGCTCCAACGTCACTGGCGCGACCTCGACAGGCTTCGATTCAATCTCGTCGATCGATCGATTGACGGCCAATCATGGCGCATTTCGGTCAGCCGCGCAGGACCCGGAGCATGAGATAGGCGGCCGTCGATGTCAGCAGCGCCGCGAACACCAGATTGAGCGCGCCCCGGTAGCGACTGAGCCAGACAGCGGACCAGGAGCCGAGCGTTCCCCCGGCGACGCCGCCGGCCACGAATACCATAGCCAGCGGCCAATCGACCCAGCCGGATTCGGCGTAGTTGACGGCCGTGGTCAGGCCGAATGCGGTGACGGCCATCAGCGACGATCCGATCGCCTCGAGCATTGGCATGCCGGTGGCCGCTACGAGCGCCGGCACGATCAGAAAGCCGCCGCCGATGCCGAAGAAGCCAGCCAGCGCGCCAGTCGCCCCGCCAGCGACGGTCAGGCGCAGCGTCGGGGACGAGCGGGCGCGGGTTTCGTCGGTTGGCGCCTTGCCACTTTGCCGCAGCATGGAAAACGCCGCCCCCAACAAGGCGAAGGCGAAGACGATGAGGAGATTGCGCCCCCCGGTCGCCTTGCCAAGAGTGGAGCCCGCCCAGGCGCCGATCACTCCTGTCGCGGAGAAGAGCGCCGCGGCGGACCAGCGGACATGGCCGCGCCGCGCATGCCCCAGGAAATTCGCGAAGGCGCTGAGAGCGACGGCGCAGGCGCTGGTGCCGATCGCCAGATGCGTGTCGTGGAGCCCGACGCCATAGATCAGCAGCGGGACCGCCAGGATCGAGCCGCCGCCGCCGACCAGGCCGAGCGAGAAGCCGACGAGGGAACCGGCTCCGGCGCCAAACAGCAATTGGGCGGGCGACAGCATGGAAGCTCGCGTTGAAGACATGCGCGACTCGAGCGCGCGGGAACTCGTCATGTAGCGCGCAGTCCAACAGGTCCAATGCACTCTCGGGATGATTCCGACAAGCAAGGCCAATCGATCGCTAACTGAGATGAGAACGACCAGAACATGCGGTTGGATTGATGGAATGCACCATGGGAGACGTGAGCCCGCGGCGCGATCGTTGCGTCCGCAGCGAAGGAGATCGGTCATGGCGAGGCCCGACAGCCTCCAGGCGCTCACCGCCAACCTGCTCGCCGAGGGCGACGTCGCCTTCTGGTCGCAGGGGCGTTGGATGGCGCGGTTCGAGGAGGCGGAGCTCTTCGAGGACCGCGACGCCGCCGCAGCGGCGCTGGAGCTCGCGCGCAGCCAGCCGACGGTCGTCGTGGACGCCTATCTCATCGACGTGGAGCGGGTCGACGGCCTGGCGGCGCCTGCGAGCTATCGCGAGCGCGTGCGCGCTCTCGGTCCAGGCGTCCATCCCGAACTCGGCAAGCAGGCGGAGGGCGGCCCGGTCGTTGCGGCGATGCTGGCCGCGCAGGGCACGTCCCGTTCGAAGGGCCGGCTCCGGCTCATCCAGCGCAAATAGGAGAAGGATCGGTGGCGTTTGGCATTTATCGCTACGATGCGATCGACAAGGCGATCGTCGAGGACCGTGCGGCGGAGTTTCGCGAGCAGGTGCAGCGGCGGCTCGCCGGCGAGATCAGCGAGGACGAGTTCAAGCCCCTTCGGCTGATGAACGGCCTCTATCTCCAGCTCCATCGCTACATGCTGCGGGTGGCGATCCCCTACGGCACGCTGTCAGGCGACCAGATGCGCACGCTCGCCGAGATCGGCCGCCGCTTCGACAAGGGCTATGGCCATTTCACCACCCGCACGAACATCCAGTTCAACTGGATCCAATTGCGCGACGCGCCCGACATCCTCGACCTGCTGGCCGACGCTGGCCTGCATGCGATCCAGACCAGCGGCAATTGCATCCGCAACACCACGGCCGATCCCTTCGCGGGCGCCGCCGCCGATGAGGCGGACGACCCGCGCGTCTGGTCGGAGGCGATCCGGCAGTGGTCCACTTTGCACCCGGAATTCTCCTTCCTGCCGCGCAAGTTCAAGATCGCCGTCACCGCGACCGGCGACGATCGCACGGCGTCGCGCTTTCACGACATCGGGCTGCGGCTCTATCGGCGCGAAAGCGGCGATCTCGCCTTCGAGGTGATGGTCGGCGGCGGTCTCGGCCGCACCCCCTATGTGGGCCAGACGATCCGCAAGGACCTGCCGCCGCGCCACCTGATGTCCTATCTCACCGCGATCCTGCGCACCTACAACCGGCTCGGCCGGCGCGACAATCTCTACAAGGCGCGGATCAAGATCCTGGTAGCGAGCCTCGGCGCCGACGCGTTCGCTCGCATGGTGGCAGAGGAATGGTCCGAGATCGACAAGCAGCAGGTCGACCTGCCGGCCGGGGAAATGGAACGCATCCGCGCGAGCTTCGGCCAGCGGCCGCTTGAGGCCCTGCCGGTGGTCTCGGAGCGGCTCGAACGGGCGAAGGCCGAGGTTGACGGGCTAGCCGCGTTCGCGCGGATCAACGTCGCGCCGCATCGCGAGCCCGGCTACGCGGTCGTCAACATCTCGCTGAAGGCCCCAGGCGCGGCGCCGGGGGACTGCACGTCCGACCAGATGGACCGGCTCGCCGATCTCGCCGACCGCTTCAGCTTTTCCGAGATCCGCGTCACCCATGAGCAGAACCTGGTGCTGCCTCACGTCCGGCTGGACGACGTGCCCGGCGTCTTTGCGGAACTGGAGGCGATCGGGCTCGCCACCGCCAACATCAATCTCGCGTCGGACATCATCGCCTGCCCGGGCCTCGACTACTGCGCCCTGGCCAACGCGCGCGCCATTCCGCTCGCGCAGGAAATCGGCCGTCGCCTAGCCGATCCCGATCTCGCCGCGGATGTCGGCGAGCTCAAGATCAACATCAGCGGCTGCATCAACGCCTGCGGCCACCATCACGTCGGCCATATCGGCATTCTCGGCGTCGACAAGAAAGGCGAGGAATTCTACCAGCTCACGCTCGGCGGCAGCCCGGGCCTCGACGACGCCGCGATTGGCGACGTGCTTGGCCCCGCGCTGCCGTTCGACCAAGTTCCGGTGGCCATCGAGGCCATCGTTCTGGCCTATCGGCAGGAGCGTCTCGCTCACGAGCGCTTGCTCGAAACCTATCGCCGGGTCGGCCTCGCTCCCTTCAAAGCGGCGGTGTATCCGGATGCTCATTAAGCGGACGCCTGAGGGCGAGTTCATTGCGAATGGGGACGATCCCTATTTCCCGCTCGACGCCGAAGAGCCGATTCCGGCCTGCGGCAACGTGCTTCTGCCCCTCGAGCGCTTGCTCCGCGAAGGCGAAGCGGTGCTCCAGAGGACGTCGCCGACCGGCGTTCAACTGCAGCCGGACGACGACGTCGAAAGCCTCCGCCCCTGGGCGGCAAGGTTGGGCCTGGTGGTCTTGGTTTTCCCGAGCTTTCGCGACGGCCGTCCGTACACGGCGGCGGTCCTGCTCCGCGAGCGCCTGGGCTATCGCGGCGAGCTCAGGGCGAGCGGAAAAGTGCTGCGCGAACAAGCCGAGTTGCTGTGCCGGTCGGGGTTCGATTCCTTCGAGGTGTCTGACGGCTCTTCGCCGGAGCAGTGGGCGAGCGCCGCCCGGCGTGTCCGCTACGCCTATCAGGGCCGCAGACCCGTCCTATGAGCAGTGACGGTACAGCGCTCTGTCATCAGGTCGATCCACCTTGAGCGTCATTGCGAGCTCGCCGCGGGAAAAGCTGCTCACGAAATTCGTCACGTTTGCGTGAAAACGAGTACATTTACCTACTTTGCATTGGTTAATTAACGCTGCGGAAAGAGCGCGCGGAAATCTTGGGCTGCCGCCAAACCGCGTTGCCATCAACGAGGAGGGGAACGGTAAATCTTCGCTCGGGAGGTCAGCCTTGATCAAAACATTCAAAATGTTCGTCACCAACGACTCCGGCGCAACCGCGATCGAATATGCGTTGATCGCTTCGCTGATCGCAGTCGCCATCATCGGCGCCCTAACGACTCTCGGCACGAGTTTGAGCAGCGAGTTCAGCGAAGTCAGCGGGGCTCTCAAGTAGAAGCTCAGCTCGACTTCATCCGCGAACGGTATCCGCGCGCGGGGACAGGGAGTGTCGGCCGACTAGTCGCCGCGGTCGTCAGCCGCCGCGAGGTTCGACAGTCCCTTCAGCAATAGATTCCGTCTGCTCCACCGGCACGGTAAAACAGAACACCGAGCCGTGGGGCGTGCGCGGCGAGACCCAGAGGCCCCCGCCATGGGTCTCGACGATTGACCGACAAATCGCAAGTCCCATGCCGACGCCCTCCGACTTCGTCGTGAAGAAGGGCTCGAAGACGCGCGCGGCAACTGCTGGGTCAAGGCCGGGGCCGCTGTCTTCGACCGAAACGAGGACGTTGCCCGCCTCGACGATCCTCGAGGACACTGTCAGTTCGCTCGAACGGTCCTTGATCGACCTCATTGCCTCAAGGCCGTTCGTGATCAGGTTCAACAGCACCTGCTGCAACTGCACCCGGTCGCCCAGCACGGGGTGCTCGCTGGCGGCGAGCGATGTATGCAACGCGACGCCCTGCCGGCGCATTTCGCCGCGGGTGAGCGTCAGAACCTCCTCTATGACCTCGTCGATGTCCAGCCTCGTCATTTGCGGCCCGGACTTCCTGGTGAGGGCGCGCAGACCCCGGATCACGTCCGCCGCGCGCGCGACGTCTCGCACGATGCGCGACAGCGCGTCGCGCGCTTCGCCGAGATCGGGCTTCTTCCGGTTCAGCCAGTTCAACCCAGCCATGCCGTTCGAGGAGATAGCGGCGAGCGGCTGGTTGATCTCGTGGGCGATCGACGCGGTGAGTTCGCCCAGCGTCATCAGTCGCGAGGTATGGGCCAGCTCCGTCTGGGCGTCGCGCAGCGCTTCCTCAGCGCGCTTGCGTTCCGTGATGTCGACGACGACGCCGGCGCGGAGCGGCTCGCTTCCCGCGACAGGCGACATGAAGGCGTCGATCTCCACCCAGACGACGCCGCCATCCTTGCGCACGAAGCGTTTTTCGCGGTGTCGAGGGTAAGGCTCACCCAGTTGCTGCGCCGTCATGACCGCTTCTGCCTGGGCTTTGTCGTCCTTGTGGGTGATATCGACTGGCGTGAGTTCGCGAAGTTCCTCCTCGGTGTAGCCCATCATTCGCTGAAAAGCGGGGTTCGCCGCGACATAGCGTCGGTCCGGGCCGGCCAGATTGACGCCGACGGGGACGCTTTCGAAAAGGTTGCGCCAACGCTCCTCGCTCATAGTCAGCTCGCCGTAGAGACGAGCGTTCTCCAACGAGATCGCGGCCTGCGACGCCAACAGTTCCAACAATGACGTCCGGCTCGGCGTGAACACGTGCGAGGCGAGATTGTTCTCGAGATAAAGCACACCAATCAGATTCGCCTGCTTCACCAGCGGCACGCAGAGAATCGAACGGGCGCGCTTGATGCGGATGTAATCGTCCGCGGCGAACGGGTTTTCGGCCGAGGCGTCGTCCAGAATCACGCTTTGCCGCGTCCGCGTCACCACGTGCAGTATGGATTCGGGGATCTCTGCGGGCGTCACGAGCTCCTGTCGAACCGTGACCTCGACCATCTTCTGTCGGGCTCTGGCCTCCGCCTCGATCTGGAGCGTTTCGCCCCGTGGGAGGATGAGCAGGCCGCGCTCGGCCCCCGCATTCTCGATCGCGATCCGCATCAGGGTCTCGATGAGCCTGTCGGGCACGATCTCGCCGGAGACGGCTTGCGAGGCTTTGATTACGGCCCCGACGTCCAACTGCTCGAAGGTCCCGCCCAGCGTGTCGGATCCAGCGCCTCGAACCGGATCCTCGCCCAGGCGCGGGTGGAGCTGTTCAAGCTGGCGGATTTTGCCCTCGGCGCCCCAGAGACGATAGCAATCCCTGGCGTTGCGCAGATAAGCCTCGGCGATCATCGCAAAGCCGCGCGCCGCATGGAAGCGTGCGGCGACCTCGCTGGCGAGGCCCTGATTGTGCGCGAACCCGTGCTCGCCGGCTGAACGGATCGCCTCCTCATAGAGCCGCTCGGCCTCGAGTTCGCGCCCCTCGAGCCGCGCAATCTCGGCGCCGACCAGCGCGGCCCGGTTGGCGAAGTTCTCGGGGCAGTTCTCCGCCAAGACCGTGAGCTGACGGTAATGGCCGGCGAGCCTCTCCCGGTGCTGCGCCTGCTCGTCGGCGGAGGCGCGATCGCAGAGCGCCGCGCGCGCCAGGGCGCCGTAGAATTCGTACTCCGTCGCCTCGAAGAACGGCGACGATTTCCATAGCAGCGATTGCGCGCGATCCGCGGCCGCAACGGCGCCCGCGTAATCGTTGGCGTGAAAGCGCGCCTGCAGTTTCCGGATCCAATACCAGCATTCGGCGAACCGCAAACGCGGGTCTGCTTCGAGACGTTGTTGAAAGCCGCGTTCGTCGAAGTGTTCGTCGTCAAAGCTGGAGACGTCCGATGTAAGGCCGCGCAAAGCGCGGACAAGGCCGAGTTGCCCGACCATGATGTCGGCGAACAGGCCGAAATGAACCTTTCGCGTGAATTCGAGACCGCTCTCCGCCTCCCGCTGCACGTCGCCGAGCGGCTCTCCGCTGGCGAGAAGCAGCATGGTCAGGGAATTGCACGCGAAAGACGCAAAAGTGAGGTCGCCGTTCGCCTGGGCGGTCGCCACCGCGCGACGCACCCAATCGACGCCGTCGCGCAGGCGCCTTGACCAGGGATTGATGAGATGCCCGAAGTCCGAGTAGATGCGCGCCTTGAATCGATCGAGTCCGCGCTTCTCCACCAGATCGATGCCGAGGCGCCCGAAGCGAAAGCCGGCCTGGAAGTCGCCGAAATGCGACCGGAGGATCATCCCGAACCAGACATAGGCGTGGCACGACGCGTCGGTGTTGCCGTGTTTCAGGGACATGTTCGCCATCCCGATGACGGCGAGGCAGAAGAGATTCTCGTCCGAGAAATTGGCCGCCGGCACGGCCAGAAGTCAGCACGTCGAGCGTCGCGCGCCATTTAGGGTTGCGGGTCACGGGAAGATCGATGAGCGCCTCGATCGGGCGGTCGCCGAGACGCCGCAGGAACCGGGCGTATTCCTGCCGCACCGCGTCCTCGGATGGCTGCCGCGACCAGCGCAGGCCGACGCGGCGAAGGTATTCGAGAACGATGTCGACGGCGAGGTCGGTTCGGTCGAGCGTCGTGTAGAGCGTGATGCGAAGGCACGCGACGGCCGCTCTATCGATCAGGTTCTCCGCTCGCCGCGACAAAGCGGTCAGTCGCTCTTCAGCCGCGGCGAGGTCGCCGATCAAGAGCTCGCATTCGGCCCGTTGCAGTTGGAGATCGAAGCTCAAGCGATACTGTCTTGTCCAGCCTTCCTCCGACATGAACGCGCCGCCGGCGACGAAATACGCCAGCGCCGCCGCATAGGCGGCCGATGTCTTGGCGCGTTTGCCCGCCATGAGATTAAGGCCGGCGACTTGCCGCCGCTCTGCCGGCGCGCGGATCAAGGCGGCGCCCCGGTTGAACTGGTTGACGATCTCGAAAATCTGCTCGGCGAGTTCATCCTCGCTCAACGCGGCGACGAGACTGCGAGCGACGCGCAGATGAACCTCGGCCCGCCGCTCCGCCGGAATGCGCGCATAGGCCGCCTCGCGGACGCGGTCATGGCTGAAGGCGTAAGCAGCCTCCAATCGATGCAGGAGACCCGCCCGCGCCGCTTGCCAGAGCGCCGCATGAACGGCCTCTTTGGCCGCTCCGAAAACCAAATCCAACGTGGCGACCTCGGCGACGTTGCCAAGACAGGCCAGCAATCCCAACGCCTCCTGCGTCGTTTCCGGCAGGCGGCTCAGCTTCGCAGCCATGAGGTCGGCGACGTTGTCGGTGAAGCCCTTGGCGCGAATGCGATCGATGTCCCACCGCCAGACGGCGGCATCCGAATCGAATGTGATGAGGCCCTCGTCGGCCAGCACCGTGATGAACTGAATCAGAAAGAACGCATTGCCCGCCGTCTTCTCGAACAGCATTTCGGCCAACGGCTGCACGACTTCCGTTGCCCGATGGAGCGCGTCGGCGACCAGTTGTTCCACGTCCTGCGGCCTGAGAGGCGTCAGCACGATTTCCTGGACGCTCGCCCCCGCATTGCGAATCTGCGCCAGCGTACGCATGAGCGGGTGCGTAGGGCCGACTTCGTTGTCGCGATAGGCTCCGATCAACAGGACGTTGCGCACTTCTTCATCGGTGACGAGGCTCTCGAGCAGTTCGAGAGTGGCGGCGTCGAGCCATTGCAGATCATCGAGGAACAGAGCGAGCGGGTGCTCCGGGCGAGCGAACACGCCGAGAAATCGCCGGAACACCATCTGGAATCGATTCTGCTCGTCGTGCGGCGAAAGGGCGGGGATCGGCGGCTGTTCGCCGATGATGCCGGCAAGCTCGGGAATCAGATTGATCATGAGTTGGGCGTTCGGGCCGAGCGCCTCCAGCAAAGCGTCGCGGCAGCGGCGCAATTCCGCGTCGTCTTTGGCAAGGATGCGGCGGATCACGCTTTGAAACGCTTGCGCCAAGGTCGCATACGGGATGTCGCGCTTGTATTGATCGAACTTGCCGGCCGCGAAAAGTCCGCGCGGCGGAACCAGCATTTTGTGCAGCTCGTTGACGACGGCGGACTTGCCGGCGCCGGCGTACCCTGACACCAGAACGAGCTCCGCTTTTCCAAGCGTCACGACACGATCAAAGGCCGCAACGAGCGTGGCGATCTCCGCCTCGCGTCCGTAGAGCTTTTCGGGGATCAGCAGCCGGTCCGATACATCGCTCGCCCCGAGGGCGAAGGCGTCGATGCGCTGATGCGTCCGCCAAGCAGCCAGGCATGTGCGCAGATCCGCCCCGAGACCGGCCGCCGTCTGATAACGATCCTCCGGCGCCTTGGCGAGCAGCTTTACGATGATGGCCTCGACTGGGCCGGGGATGCCCGGCGCGCGCTCGCGCGGCGGCGTCGCCGGCCGCGCGATGTGGCAATGGATCCACTCCATCGGATCCGATGCGGAAAACGGCAGCGATCCCGTGATCATTTCGTAAAGCGTGACGCCCAGCGAATAGAGATCGCTGCGGGCGTCGATCGACCGATTCATGCGGCCCGTCTGTTCGGGCGACATGTAGGCCAATGCGCCCCCGACCGATTCCGGCTGCGCCGGCGCCTGCCACTCGCGCGGCAGTCGGGACGCCAAGCCAAAGCCCGTGAGCCGGACATTGGCGTCCGCGTCGACGAATATGTTGGTGGGCCTGATGTCCTTGTGGACCAGGCCATGCTGATGGACCTGGCGCAGCGCCGCGGCAAGCGCAACCGCAATCGACAGGAAACGCGTCAGCTCGAGCGGCCGCCCAAGCATGCCTTCGAGGAGTTCGCCCTCGGCGTCCTCGAGAAGGATCATGCTCCCGCCGTTGCGGCGCGCGATCGCCAGGGGACGCACAGCCCAGTCCGGATGCAGATCGTTCGCGAGCGAAAATTCGTGCTCGAGTCGATGCAGCTCCGCCGCCGTTTGCTGAGCGCGCAAAGGCGCGCGCACCAGAATCGGCGCGTCTTCGCCAACGGAATGACCCCGGTACAGGGCGAAGTCGCTTCCCACGCGCAGCTTCTCGAGCACGTATCCCGGGAGATCCGCTACATAGACCACCTCGCGCTGCTCCAAGGTCGGCCGGATGATGGTCGCAGGTTCATTTGACCTCGTTCAACCGCTGCGCCTGGTTGAGATTGTCTTTGGTGATTGCGACAGGCGGTATGAGGTTGACCTGCGTTGCGGGCCGTTGGCCGGATTTGATGAAGTCGACAAGGATTCGCATGGCGACGGCGCACTGCTCGGCCGGGAACTGCTCGATCGTCGCGGTCATGCTGCCGTCGCGCACGTGACCGAGCGCTTCGGGCAAGGCGTCAAAGCCGATAATCGTAATACCGCTCAAGTTGCGAGCCTTGACCGCTTCGATCGCGCCGAACGCCATCTCGTCATTGGCGGCGACGATCACTTGCGGCGGCTTGGCGAGCCCCGCCAGAGCCGAATTCGGTCACCGAAAGCCCGCGCGCGCGATCGAACCCGGCGGTTTGTTCATAGACGATCTTGTATTTGTCGCCCGCCGCATCGAGCACATCGTGCAGACCTTTGCTTCTGTCGATGGCCGGCTTCGTGCCCGGCTCTCCCTGCAAGTGCACGATCGTGGCGCCCTGCGGAAACAACTCGAGGATCAACTCGCCTTGCGCCTCGCCGCCTTTGACGTTGTCGGCGCCGACATGAGCGAGGATGCCTTTCACCGAGGGAACGCTTCGGTCGACGGTCACGACAGGGACCTTTGCGTCGACGGCCTCCTGAAGCGCGGGAGCCATCGCGTCGACTTCGTTGGGGCTCAACACGATGCCCTTCACGCCTTTGGCCAACGCGTCTTCGATGTCGGCTGTCTGTTTGGGCGAAGAGAGCTGACCGTCGCTCTCGATGACGTTCACGCCGAGCTTTTGGGCTTCCGCGTTGAAGGAGGCCATCATGTAGACGAAGAACGGAAACGTCAGTCCTGGCACCGACGCCAGGATCGTCGGCTTTTCATCAGCGAGCGCGGGGACCGAGAGACCCAGAACCAATAAGGCCCCGACGACGGCACGGCGGGTCATGCGCATCGGTGTTTCCTCCAAAATGCCGTTTTCGACTCGGAAGAACGTGGCCAATTTAACAACCGCGTACCGACGGTTGTCAACGTCGCCGCCTTGCAACCACAGCGACATCATCTCCCCCTAAAGAGTACACGCGCTTGAAATCGCGCTCGAAATTACTTCGCCGTCAGGGCGGCGAGCGACAGTTGGGAGCGTCTGCCCGAGCTGACGGGCACTTCGCGAGTTCGCGCTAGAATCCTCTCGCCTGCAGCGCCTGTGCGATCTCTTGCAACACGGTCGCGTCGTCGATCGTCGCGGGAGTCGTCCAGGGATCGCGGTCGGCGATTTTCTTCATCGTGCCGCGAAGGATCTTGCCCGACCGCGTCTTGGGCAGGCGCGCGACGACGAGCGCGATCTTGAAGGCGGCGACGGGGCCGATTCTGTCGCGCACCAGCGCGACGACCTCGCGCTCGATCTCTTCATGCGGCCGGTTGACGCCGGATTTGAGCACGAGGAAGCCGCAGGGCTGCTCGCCCTTGATCTCGTCCTTGACGCCGAGCACCGCGCATTCCGCGACGGCCGGATGCGAGGCGACGACCTCCTCCATGCCCCCGGTCGAGAGCCGGTGGCCAGCGACGTTGATGATGTCGTCGGTGCGGCCGAGAATGGTGAGATAACCATCCTCGTCCTTGAACCCGGCGTCGGCGGTCTTGTAGTAGCCGGGAAAATCCTTGAGGTAGCTCTCGCGCATCCGCTCGTCCTGCCGCCAGAGCGTCGGCAGGCAGCCGGGCGGCAGCGGCAGCTTGATCACGATCGCGCCCATCGCGCCGGTCGGAACGGGACGCGAGGCCTCGTCCACCACGTCGACGACATAGCCGGGCATTGGCACTGAGGGCGAACCGCGCTTGACGGGCAGCAGGCCGAGCCCGACCGCATTGGCGGCGATCGGCCAGCCGGTCTCCGTCTGCCACCAATGATCGATCACGGGGATCTGGAGCGCCTCCTCCGCCCAGGCGACCGTATCGGGATCAGCGCGCTCGCCGGCGAGAAACAGCGTGCGCAGCGAGGCGATCGAATAGCGTTTGAGGAAATCGGCGTTCGGGTCCTCCTTGCGCACGGCGCGGAACGCGGTCGGCGCGGTGAAGAAGGCGGCGACGTTATAATCCTGAATGACGCGCCAGAAGGCGCCGGCGTCCGGCGTGCCGACGGGCTTGCCCTCGTAGAGGACCGTCGAGCAGCCGTGGATGAGCGGCCCATAGACGATGTAGGAATGGCCGACCACCCAGCCGATGTCGGAGGCAGCCCAATAGGTCTCGCCGGGCTGAATCCCGTAGAGGTTCGACATCGACCATTTCAGCGTCACCAGATGGCCGCCGACATCGCGCACGACGCCCTTGGGGACCCCTGTCGTTCCCGAGGTGTAGAGGATGTAGAGCGGATCGGTCGCGGCGACCTCGACGCAGGGCGCCCGCTGGTCCGCCGCGCGCGCCGCGGCCACGACCTCCGCCCAGTCGTGGTCCCGCCCTTCGACCATTTCGGCCCGCGCCTGCGGGCGTTGAAAGACGATGCAGGCCTGGGGCTTCGCCCTGCTAAGCTCGATCGCGTTATCGAGCAGCGGCTTGTATGCGACGATGCGGCCGGGCTCGACGCCGCAGCTGGCGGTCAGCACGAGCTTGGGTTCCGCGTCGTCGATGCGCGTCGCGAGCTCCTTGGCGGCGAAGCCGCCGAACACGACCGAATGAACGGCGCCGATGCGCGCGCAGGCGAGCATGGCGACGATCGCCTCCGGGATCATCGGCATATAGAGGATCACGCGGTCGCCCTTGGCGACGCCGAGATCGGCGAGCGCGGCGCCGAGGACTTGGACCTCATCGAGCAGTTCCGCATAGCTGATGCTGCGCTTGGTTCCGGTCAGCGGACTGTCGTAAAGGATTGCCGCCTGGTCGGCGCGCCCGCCCGCGATATGGCGGTCCAGCGCGTTGAAGCAGGCGTTGCACGTCGCGTCGGGAAACCAGCGCCCGTAGACGCCGGCCTTCTCGTCGAAAATCGTCCGGGGCGGACGAATCCAGTCGATCTCCTTGGCGGCCTCAGCCCAGAAGCCTTGCGGATCGGCCTGCCACTGGGCATAAATTTCACTATATCGGCTCGTCATCGTTTCGCTCCCGTAAGCGGCGCGCGGCCGGTCTTCATTTTGGTTTTAAGGAAGTTTGACGCGCGAAATGCTCTTTGGCAACGCGCCCGGCCCGAGCCTAAAATGAACGATATTGCTGAGATGAACGGTCTCGACTGGACTTTCTATCTCGCGGCGATTCCCGCCGTCGTTCTCTTCGGCCTCTCCAAAGGCGGCTTTTCGGCGCTCGGAACCCTCGCCATCCCGGTGTTCGCGCTGGCGATCTCGCCGGTGAGGGCGGCGGCGATCACCCTGCCGCTCATGGTGATCCAGGATTGGGTGAGCATCTGGGCCTTCCGGCGCGACTTCGACCCCCGCATTCTCGTCATCATGATCCCCGGCTCGCTGCTCGGCGTCGCCGCCGGCTGGCTGCTCGCCTCCCACGTCGATGAAGACGCGGTGCGTTTTGCCGTCGGGATCATTTCGATCGGTTTCGTTCTCTTCATGGTCGCGCGCGATCGCTTCGCCAAAGGCGAGGCGGCGTCCCCGCATGTCGCCCCCGGCGTCTTCTGGGGCGCGCTGTCCGGCTTCACCAGTTTCATCGGCCATGCCGGCGGACCGCCGATGATGATCTACGTCCTGCCGCAGAAGCTCGCGCCGCGCATTTTCGCCGGCACTTCGACGATGTTCTTCGCGGCCACCAATCTCCTGAAAGTGCCTCCCTATTTCGCCCTCGGCCAATTTACCGCCAACAATCTCTTCGCCTCGGCGACCCTTTTTCCAGTGGCGATCGCCTCGACCTTCGCCGGCGTGTGGCTGGTGCGGCGCATCTCCGCGGAGCGCTTCTACGGCGCCGTGCTGCTCCTGACGTTTCTGATCGGGCTCAAGCTGTCCTATGATGGCCTACGGGCGCTGCTCGTGTAACAAGCGTCGCCGTGAGCGCGAGGGATATGACGATCACCGAAGAAGCAACAGCCGAGCAAAGCCGTGCGGCCGACGCCGGTTCGCAATTGCGCCGTCAGGTGCCTGCCTTCGTCTTTGTCGGCGTTTTTGGCGTCTTCGTCGATGCGGGCGTCACCTATGCGCTCGCCCGTGGCTTTCATATCTCCCCCGCATTCGCCCGGCCGCCTGCGTTCGCGGTAGCGACGGTCGTCAATTTCGCGCTCAATCGCGCACTGACCTTTCGCGACAGCGGAGCCCCGCTGCTGCGCGCCTTCGTGCGCTACGTGATGGTGTGCGCCGCCGGCCTGGTGGTCAATTACGCCGTCTATCTCGCCTGCATCGCGGCGAGCCCGTTCGCCGGCATCGCGGTGACCCCGGAGATCCTGCCCCTGTTCGTCGCGGCGGGTTCGGCGGCCGCGATGGTGCTGACCTTCGTCGGCTTCCGCTTCTTCGCCTTTCGCGCCTAGACTAATCGCAATCGTCCGGGCGCCCTCCGGCTCCCGCGGCGCGCAGGGCGACATGGAAGACGGCTCCTTGGGGGTCGTTCGGGGCGACCCAGATACGGCCGTCGTGGTCTTCGACGATGGAGCGGCAGATTGCGAGGCCCATGCCCATGCCATTAGGCTTGGTGGTGAAGAGCGGGCGGAAGATGCGGTCAGCGTCTTCGGGGTGGATGCCGGGGCCGGTGTCGGCGACGGATATGCGAACGCTGCCGTCGCGGACAGCGGCGTTGACGGTGAGAATTCGCGCGCCTGAATTTTCCGCCATGGCGTCGATCGCGTTGGTGACGAGGTTGACGAGGAGCTGCCGGAGCTGGGTGGGATCGCCCGCGATGGCGGGCAGGTCGGGTTCCGAATCGGTGTGAACATGGATGCGGTCGCGCTGGAACTCCGAGCGAAAGCAGGCGAGCACGTCGGCGACGAGGCTGTCGGGGGCGAGGGCAATGCAGCTGCGAGCATCGCGGCGGAACGTCGTGCGGACGCCGTCGATCATCTGGCCGGCGCGCAGGCCGTTCGCGGCGATCCGGCGGAAGGCTTCGCGGGCCTCGTCGAGCTCGGGCTCTGGGCGGTCGAGCCAACGCAGTCCGGCCTGGGCGAAGGCGGTGATGCCGGCGAGGGGCTGCTTGATTTCGTGCGCGATCATGGCGGCGACGGCGTTTCCGGTGAGGAGTCTCGTCTCGCGCTCGCGGCGCTCGACGAGGAGCGCGTTGAGCAGCCTTGCGTAAAGCGCAGCGATCTCGACGATGAGGACGATGAGGATGAGGCTGCCCGCGACCAAGCCGAAGAGGCGGCCGGCGTACCAGCCGATGGTAAAGCGCGCGGGAGCGGCGAAAGAGACCAGCAAAATCTGGATCCCATAGCCCCACATCACCACCATGAGCCAGAGATCCAGCACGGAGCGCAGCTGGCGCCAGAGCGCCGCGAGCGCGAAGAGGATGACCAGCAGGACCCCGGCGGAGAGGTATCGCCAGGTCATCGTGAAATGCGTCGCGTCGTCCCGTAGGGCCGGAAGGGCAGCGGCGCCGCGAGTGGCGAGGAGGATCGCTGCGGCGACGGCGATGAGGGTGAGGCTGGCGGCGCCGACCGCAAGGCCTGAGCGGCGCCGGCCCGGCGAGGCGAGGATTGGCTCGGCGTTGTTCAGCAGCGCGTAAGCGATCACGAAAAGCGGGAAGCCGGCGCGCCAGATGAGGGAGAGCCAGGGCGCCATCTGCAGGTCGGCGCCGAACACGCCGCCGGGCGCGAAGGCGCCGGGGAAGGCGACTATCCAGCGGATTGCGATGAGCGCTGTGAAGAGATAGGCGCAGGCGACGACGAGCGAGGCGCGGCTGCGGGTGATCTCGAACTGCGCGAAAAGCAGGGCGGCGGTGAGGGCGGTGGTGACCGACGTGACTGCGCCGTAGGCGGGGACGAAGCCCTCGACCTGCGGCAGGCGAAGCCCGCTGAGGGGCCCGGCGACGAGGACGATGACAGCGAGAAGGGCCGCGGCGATTGCGGCGGCAAGGATTCTTCTGGGCCGAGGTCGCGGGCCGGCTTGCGAGGATGAGCGGCAGCTCATCCGGTGAGGCGCGGTGGGAGAGCGGGCGCTCGACCGGTTTCATGGCGGACGGTTGCCTCGGTTTGTCGCCATTCTGCCCCCGTAGCGTCGGGCGCGAAAGGGGGTGCGACAGGGCATGACGCGGCGCCAAGCGGCCGCGCCGCGGGCAGGGAACCGCCAGAGCCTGACAACCGCGGCGATGATCGCTATAGTTCGCTGATCGGATGCGGACCGCGCAACATGCCCCCTGCCCTTGCGCTCTCGGGTTTCCGCCGCCTGGAACTGACCGCGCCTCCGCTTTGGCTCGCGGGGGTTTTGCCGTTCGCCTATTTCGCTGCGGCGGGTGTCTGCCTGTGGCTGTTCGGCGCCAATACGCCGCTCTGGATTGCGAACGCCCTCGCCGTCGCGGCGCTTCTGCGCAGCAGCCGCTCGACGTGGCCAGCTTTGCTTTGCCTCGTCGCGATCGCCGACTATGCGGCGAATGTCATCGTGATCAAAGGCATGGCGATCGTCGCGCTTGGCGTCGCGATCTGCGACGTTTCGGAGATTCTTCTCATCGCGACGCTCTCGGGTTTCACCGAGACCACCGCCCTCGACGACAGCATCTGGCCGCTGACGCGCTTTGCCGCGGTCGCCCTCATCGTGCCGATCGCCAGCGCCGCGGGCGGCGCCGCGCTGCTCCACCTCGCCTACGGCGTGCCTTTCGGCGAAGGCTGGCAGAACTGGTACCTCGCCAACGTCAGCGGCCAGCTGACGGTCACGCCGCTGCTGCTCAGTTGGACCGACCGGACGCTGCGGAGCGCAGGCTCGCGCGACGCCGCGCTCCAGACGATCGCGCTGTCCGGCCTCGTCGCGGTCGTCGGCTATCTCGACTTTCATGACGCTTTGCCGGGATTGTTCCTCGCCTTTCCCTTCCTGCTGCTGACGGCTTTCAACGGCCGACTGCTCGGCGCCACCACGGCGGCGGCCGTTCTGGCGGCAATCGCAATCTGGAGCACGTTCACCGGCCATGGATCGATCGCCGCCTTCACCGGCGGGAACATGATCGCGAAGGTTCAGTATCTGCAGCTCTACATCGCGGTCGTCCTGCTCTCGGCCCTGCCGCTCGCCGCGGTCCTGGGGCAGCGCGAGAAGCTCGCGGAGCAGTTGCGGCAGTCCACCAGGGCGGCGCAGGAAGCCGCCCGGGCGAAGTCCGAGTTCCTCGCGGTCATGAGCCATGAGATCCGGACGCCGATGACCGGCGTGCTCGGCATGACCGATCTTCTGATGCAGGGGCCGCTGCCTGAGAAGCAGCGCGACTACGTCGCGCGGATCCGCGCCTCAGGCCGCCATCTGCTCTCGCTGATCAACGACATTCTTGACTTCTCCCGCATCGAGGCAGGGAAGATCGAACTCGAGGCGATTGATTTCGGCATCGCGGAGGTGCTCGCGCAGGTGCGCTCGCTCCTGACCCCGCTGGCGGTGGAGCGCGGGTTGGAGCTCCACTTCGAAGCGGACGACCATTCCGCGCCGCGGATCCGCGGCGACCCGACAAGGCTAAGGCAGGTGCTGATCAATCTGGTGGGCAACGGCATCAAGTTCACCCGCCGCGGGAGCGTGACCGTCGCCGTCTCGCACCGGACGATAGCGGATCGCCGGGAGCGCTTTCATTTCGAGGTCCGCGATACCGGGATCGGCATTCCCGAGGAAAAGCGGAAGATGTTGTTCGATCCGTTCAGCCAGGCCGATTCCTCGACCACGCGCCGATACGGCGGCAGCGGGCTGGGCCTCGCTATCTCGCGCCGCCTGGTCGAGGCGATGGAGGGGGAGATCGGCGTCGACAGCATCGAAGGCGTCGGCAGCCGCTTCTGGTTCGAGATCCCCCTGACCGTGGCCGAGAAAGCGGCCCCGCGACAGCCGTCGACGCCCCGCCTGCGTGACGAGCGCCCGTTGCGCGTGCTGCTGGCGGAGGATGTCGAAACGAACCAGGTCCTGGTCGCCGACATGCTGCGCACGCACGGCCATGACGTCGTGAACGCGGCGAACGGCCAGGAGGCGGTCGAACTCGCAACACGCGAGGCGTTCGATGTCGTGCTCATGGACGTGCAGATGCCGGTGATGGACGGGATCGAGGCCACCGTCAGGATTCGCCGACTGCCGCCGCCTGCCTGCGTTGTCCCCGTGCTCGCCCTAAGCGCCAATGTGATGGCGGAGGATATGGCGCGCTACAAAGCGGCCGGCATGAACGGCGCGCTGACCAAGCCCATCGACTGGCCAAAGCTATTCGAGGCGCTGGCGCGGTACGGCGGCCGTGGCCGACCCGCGCAGCCGGGGGCGTCCGCGCCGCCGCCGGCCGAAGCTGTCGAGACAACCGCCGAGAGCGAAGCCGCGATCCCAGAGCCAATCGACCTTGCCGAATTCGATCCCCCGCCCGAGCCCGAAGGCCTGACAAATGGCCTCAATGCGAAACTGGTCGAGCTTTTCGAGCTCGATGCCGGAAAGCGCCTCGATGAACTGCGCGACGCGATCCAGCATGCGGACAATCCTGCCGTGGCCAGACTCGCGCATGCGATCAAAGGAAGCGCCGCCAATCTCGGCGCGCAGCGCCTCGCGGAGCTATGCGCCGACATCGAAACTCGCGCAGAAGCGGGCGGTCTCAAGGTGACGCCCGATTGTCTGGGCGAGTTGCAGCGCGAATTCGCCCGCGCCTGCAGGGTCCTCACCGACAACCGAAACGCAGACTGAACGAGGAGCCGGCGGGCAAGGCCCCAACTTTTGCGCGGCCGCAACGACTCTTCGCCGCACTCCCATCCGCGGCCGAGATGGTTATGATGGACCTTGAGACATCCTGGAGGGGACGCCATGACGACTTCGCCTTACGATCGCGATCTCGATCGCAATCCCGCCAATTTCGCGCCGCTGACGCCGCTCAATTTCCTCGAGCGCGCCGCCGAGGTTTTCCCGGACCGCCCGGCGATCGCCCACGGCAAGCTCCGCCGCAACTACCGCGAGTTCTACGCCCGCTCGCGCCGCCTTGCGTCCGCCTTCGCCAAGCGGGGCTTCGGGCGGGGCGACACGATCGCCGTCATGCTCGCCAATACGCCGGCGATGCTGGAATGCCACTACGGCGTGCCGATGTGCGGCGCCGTCCTCAATTCGCTCAACACGCGCCTCGACGCGCCGGCGATCGCCTTCATGCTCGATCACGGGGAGGCCAAGGCGCTGATCGTCGACCGCGAGTTTTCAGCCGTCATCGAGGCGGCGCTGAAACTCGCCAAGGCGCGCCCGCTCCTCATCGCCTATGACGATCCCGAATATGACGGGCCCGGCGAGTGGCTCGGCGAGATCGAATACGAGGCCTTCCTCGCCGAAGGCGACGAAAACTTCGAATGGCTGCGCCCGCTCGACGAATGGGACGCGATCACGCTCAACTACACCTCCGGCACGACCGGCGATCCCAAGGGCGTCGTCTATCACCATCGCGGCGCGAACCTGCTGGCGATGGGCAACGTCGTCACCGCCGACATGGGCCGGCATCCCGTCTATCTCTGGACGCTGCCGATGTTCCATTGCAACGGCTGGTGCTTTCCCTGGTCGATCAGCGTGAAGGCGGGCCTGCACGTATGCCTGCGCCAGGTGCGCGCCAAGGCGCTCTACGACCTCATCGCCGAGCATGGCGTCACGCATCTCTGCGGCGCGCCTATCGTCATGTCGATCCTGCTCAACGCGAGTCCCGAGGAGAGGCGGCCGCTGCCCCATGTCGTGCGCTTCTTCACGGCGGCCGCGCCGCCGCCCGCCGCCGTGCTGGCCGCGATGCGCGAGGCCGGCTTCGAAGTGACCCATCTCTATGGGCTGACGGAAGTCTACGGCCCGGCGGTCGTCAACGACTGGAAGAGCGAATGGGACGCGCTCGACGGCGCTCAGCAAGCCGCGCTCAAGGCGCGCCAGGGCGTGCGCTATCACGCCCTCGAAGCGCTCGACGTGATTGACCCGGAAACGATGCGCCCTGTACCGGCGGACGGCGAGACGCTGGGTGAGGTGATGTTCCGCGGCAACGTGGTCATGAAGGGCTATCTGAAGAACACGGCCTCGACTGAGAAGGCTTTCGCCGCCGGCTGGTTCCACTCGGGCGACCTCGGCGTCAAACACCCCGACGGCTACATTCAGCTCAAGGATCGCTCGAAGGACATCATCATCTCCGGCGGCGAGAACATCTCCTCGATCGAAGTCGAGGACGCGCTGTTCCAGCATCCTGCGGTGCAGCTCGCCGCGGTGGTAGCGCGGCCCGACGACAAATGGGGCGAGACGCCCTGCGCCTTCATCGAGATGAAGCCAGGGCATAGCGCAACCGAGGCGGAACTCATCGCCTGGTGCCGCGACCGCCTGGCCCACTACAAATGCCCCCGCCACGTCGTCTTCGCCGAGATTCCCAAGACCTCGACCGGCAAAGTGCAGAAATTCGCTTTGCGCGAATTGGCCCGCGCGGCGGCGAGCGCTCAGGGGGCGGACGACGTCGCGGTTTAGAGCGCGCTGCCTTTTAGTTGACGGGCGCGGACCCGTCCCTTCTCCCCGCTCGCGGGGAGAAGGGGAAGGCGCGGCTACTTCTCCCCGCGAGCGGACGCGCGCGGGGAGAGAGTGACGCTCAGCTCAACTTGCCTTCGATGCCCTGCACCAGCCATTGCAGGCTGGCGAGCGTGCCGTCGTCCATGACCTGGCCGGCCGGCAGCTTGGTCGCGCCGCTCTGGTCGACGAGCGGGCCGACGAAGATCTTCTGCTTGCCTGAGGAAATGTCGTCGACCGTCTGCTGGGCGAGCGCCTTCACATCGTCCGGCATGTTGGAGAACGGCGACATCTTCAGCATGCCGGTGGAGAAGCCGCCCCAGATGTCTTCGCTCTTCCAGGATCCGTCGAGCACGGCCTGGACGCGCTTGATGTAGTAGGGGCTCCAGACGTTGACGTTGGCGGAGAGCTCGGACTTGGGCGCGAACTTGGCCATGTCGGTCGCCTCGCCGAAGGCGAGCACATTGCGGCTCTCGGCGACCTGCAACGGCGTCGGCGAATCGGTGTGCTGGGTGATGATGTCGCAGCCCTGGTCGATCAGCGCCTTGGCGGCGTCGCCCTCCTTGCCCGGGTCGTACCAGGAATTGATCAGGATGAACTTCAGCTTGGCGTTCGGATTGACGCTGCGCATGCCGAGCATGAAGGCGTTCATGCCCTGGACGACTTCCGGCACGGCAATCGAGCCGACATAGCCGGCGACGCCAGACTTCGACAATTTGCCCGCGATGACGCCTTGGACGAAACGGCCCTCGTAGAAGCGGATGTTGTAGGTCGCGACGTTCGGCGCCCGCTTGTAGCCGGTGCAGTGCTCGAACTTGACGGCCGGGAACTTCTTGGCGGCGTTCAGCGTGTAATTCATGTAGCCAAACGACGTGGTGAAGATCAGCTTGTTGCCCTTGGCGGCGAGGTCGGAGATGACGTGCTCGGAGTCGGGCCCCTCCGGGACGTTCTCGACATAAGCCGTCTTCACCGCGCCCTTGAAATGCTCCTCGAGCTCCTTGCGCGCGACATCATGCTGGAAGGTCCAGCCGAAATCGCCGACCGGGCCGAGATAGACGAAGCCGACCTTGAGCGGTTCAGCCGCGCGCGCGCCCCCGAGCGCCAGCGGCGTCGCCGCCGTGGCGAGCCCCGCGCCCAGCAGCTTGTTGAATGTACGACGATCCATAGCCCTTCTCCCTTTTTGCCCGTGAAAATTCATATACCGCGGCCGTGCGCTTGCCTATCGCGCTGAATTCGATCGAAGTTCGTCGCGCAGGCCAGCAAGCCGCAGGCCAGCGCCCCGCGAGGGCGGCGAGGTTTCTTCCCCAACAGGCGCCTGTTCTTTGGGCGCGGCGCCCGCCCAATGATCAGTTCGTCAGGCGCCGGCGTAGAACGGCTTGCCGAGGCACGCCGGCTGGTTGAGGCGGATGCGGCGGCGGTCGCGCGAGATGATCGCCAGCACCACCACCGTCACGATGTAAGGCAGAGCGGAAATGAACGGCGACGGGATCGGGACGCCGACGCCCTGCACATAGAGCGAGAGATACATGATCGCGCCGAAGAGATAGGCGCCGCCGAGCAGCCAGCCCGGCCGCCATGTCGCAAACACGACCAGCGCCAGCGCCATCCAGCCGCGGCCGGAGGTGAGATTCTCGGCCCACAACGGGCTGTAGGCGAGCGACATGTAACCACCCGCCAGCCCCGCCATCGCGCCGCCGAACAGAACGGCGCCGAGCCGGATGCCATTCACCGAATAGCCGATGGCGTGCGCGGCCTCGTGCGAGTCGCCGATTGAGCGCAGCACCAGCCCCGCATGCGTGCGATAGAGGAACCAGGCGACCGCCGCCAGAATGACAAAGGAGAGGTAGACGAGCGGATCCTGGCCGAACACCACCGGGCCAAAGAAGGGAATATGCGACAGTCCGGGGATATCGAGTTTCGGCAGCACGGGCCCCTTGATGCCGACATACGCGGCGCCGAGCAGCGAACTGAAGCCGCCGCCGAAGATCGTCAGCGCGAGGCCGGCCGCGGTCTGATTGCAGAGCAGCGTCAGCGTCAGGAAGGCGAAGACCGCAGAAATCGCTGCGCCGCCCAGAAATCGCCGCGATGAAGCCGAGTGTTACGCTGCCCGTGAGGTCCCCGACCACGAAGCCGGTAACGGCGCCGACCAGCATCATCCCCTCGACGCCGAGATTGAGGACGCCGGACCGTTCCGCCACCAACTCGCCAGTCGCCGCGAGCAGCAGTGGCGTCGACGAGGCCATCACGCTGACGAAGAAGCTGGTGAGGAAGAAGATCATTCGGCCGCTCCAAGGGCCTTCGCGCGCGGGCTCGCGAGCTGAAAGCGATAGAGAATGAGGATGTCGCAGGCGAGCAGGAGGAACAGCAGGATGCCCTGGAAAATGCCGGTCACGGCGTGCGGCAGGCCGAGATCGATCTGCGCGGCGTCGCCGCCGAGGTAGGAGAGCGCGAGCAGCAGGCCGGCGAAGATCGCGCCGATCGGATGCAAGCGCCCAAGGAAGGCGACGATGACGGCCGTGAAGCCATAGCCGGGCGAAATCGCCGTCGTGAGCTGGCCGATCGGCCCCGTCACCTCGAACATGCCAGCGAGGCCCGCCAGCGCGCCGCTCGTCAGCAGCGCGACCCAAACGAGCCGGCGCTCGCTGAAGCCGGCGAAACGCGCCGCGCGCGGGGCCTCGCCGACCACCCGCAATTGGAAGCCGAGCACCGACTTCGACATCAGCGCCCAGATGGCGATTGCGGCGAGCGGCGCCGCCAGGCAGCCGAGATGAACGCCCGTGCCGTCGATCAAAATCGGCGTCGTCGCGCCCTCCGAGAACATCGCGGTCTGCGGAAAGCCGAAGCCTTGCGGGTCCTTCCATGGCCCGGTAACGAGATAGATCAGCAGGTACTGGGCGACATAGTTCAGCATCAGGCTCGAGAGGATCTCGTTGACGTTGAGCTCGGTCCTGAGGAAGGCGACGATGGCGCCCATCGCGGCGCCGCCGATCAGGCCGGCCAAGATCGTCGCGGGGTAGAGCACCCAGGCCGGCAGATCGGGAAAGGCGAGCGCGAAGCCGCCGGCGAAGATCGCGCCAAAAGTGAATTGCCCTTCCGCCCCGATGTTCCACACCGACGCGCGATAACAGAGCGCGAGGCCCGCCCCCATCATGATGAGTGGAGCCGCCTTGACGGCGAGCGCCGAGAGGCCGCCGGCCTGCACCAGCGGCGCGACGAGGAAGGTGTAGGCGGCCGGGCCCGGCGCCTGCCCCATCGCCCAGAAGATGACGCCGGTGGTGAGGATCGTCAGCACGATCGCCAGCACAGGCGAAGCGTAGGTCCAGAATTTTGAGACTTCGCCGCGCGGAACGAACCTCATTGCGCTACGCTCTCCATGGCCGACGCGCTGCCCGCGTCCTTCGCGGCCGCGCCGCCCATCACCAGACCGATCTGCTCGATCGTCGCCTCCTTGACGGGAATCGGCGGCGAAAGCCGCCCGCCGGCGATCACCGTGACCCGATCGCACACGAGGAAAATCTCGTCGAGGTCCTGCGAGATGATGACGACGGCGGCGCCCTTTTGCGCCAACTCGGCGAGCGCCCGATAGATCGACGCGGCGGCGCCGGCGTCGACGCCCCAGGTCGGCTGGTTGATGACGAGCAGGCCCGGCGCCTGCATCACCTCGCGCCCGATCAGGAACTTCTGCAGATTGCCGCCCGACAGCGAGCGCGCCTGCGCCTTGGGCCCGGTCGTGCGCACGTCGAAGCCGCGAATGATGTCGCGCGCGAAGTCGACGGTGCGGCCCTGACTGACGAAGCCGAAACGCGCGAGCGAGCGGCGCTTCGAGGCGGTGAGGAAGGCGTTCTCGCTCAGCGTCATCGCGCCGATCGCGCCATGCCCGTTGCGCTCCTCCGGCACGAAACAGCCGCCGAGCGCGCGACGTTCTTGTGGGCCCAGATGGCCGATGGGCGCGCCGTCGAGCAGGATGCGCTCGGGCGTTCCCGCGGGAACCTCGCCCGACAAAGCGTCCATCAGTTCGGTCTGTCCGTTGCCGGCGATGCCTGCGACGCCAAGGATTTCGCCGGGATAGACGGAGAAGCTGATCTGCTTGAGATCGGCGCCGAAAGCATGCGTCGATCTCACCGTCAGCTTGTCGACGACGAGCTTCGCTTTGGCGCCGGCGGCAACGACGCGCCGGCTGCGCTCGGGCGGCGAGAGCTCGGCGTTGATCATCAACTCGGCGAGCTCCTTGGCGCTCTTTTCGTTCGGCGTGCAATGCGCGACGACGCGCCCGAGGCGCATGATCGTCGCAGCGCCACAGAGGGCGCGAATCTCTTCCAGCTTGTGACTGATGTAGAGGATCGAGCATCCCTCCGAGGCGAGGCGGCGCAAGGTGGCGAACAGCTTCTCGACCTCCTGCGGCGTCAGCACCGAGGTCGGCTCGTCCATGATGAGCAGCTTCGGGTTCTGCAACAGGCAGCGCACGATTTCGATCCGCTGGCGCTCGCCGACCGAGAGGTCGTGCACGGTCTGATCGGGGTTGAGTGGCAGGCCGTAGCGCTGCGAAATGTCGACGATGCGCTCGCGCAAGTTCGCGCGGTCTTTCGGGTCGTTCATGCCGAGCGCGACGTTCTCGGCGACAGTGAGCGATTCGAACAGCGAGAAATGCTGGAACACCATGCCGATGCCGACACGGCGGGCGTGCGCCGGACTTTGAATCGTCACTTTCTCACCGCGCCAGACGATCTCGCCTTCGTCGGGCCGGATGACGCCGTAGATGATTTTGACGAGCGTGCTCTTGCCGGCGCCGTTCTCGCCGAGCAGCGCGTGAATCTCGTTGCGGCCGACCGTCAGATCGACGTGGTCGTTGGCGAGGCAGCCAGGAAATTGCTTGGTGACGCCTCGCAACGACAGATAGGGGCCGCCATCAGCCGCGGTCTGATCGAGCATGTTGCCGGAACCCCCTTCCCTTCCCTGCGCCGCGGCCGGCAATTTTGGGGCCGCGCGAGCCGGCTGTTCACATTTCCATGCTGGCACACCGCGCTGCGCGCGCCAACTCCTAACGCCCGCGAAGCCGATTGCCAGCGTTGAAATCGCCCCCTATCACTGCCGCGCTGGGGGAGACGCGAATAATGCTGAAGACATTGCGGCGGTGTTTTCGTTTCGCGGCGCTCGCCGCCGCTCTCGCGATCGCGGCGCCAAGCCTCGCCCAGGAGCTACGCGAGGAGACGCTGCGCGTACCCGCCGCCATTTCCGAAGGGGGCGCGCCGCAGACGATCGAGCTCGAAGCGCTTGTCCTGCGTCCCGACGATTCGGCGACACACCCGCTCGCGGTGCTCAACCACGGCTCGCCCAGAGACAGCGGCGACCGCGCCGGCATGTCGCCGAACGGACTATCGGCGCAAGCGCGCGAATTCGCGCGGCGCGGCTGGGTCGCGGTCGCCTTCATGCGGCGCGGCTATGGCGAGTCGCAAGGCGGCTGGGCGGAGAGCTACGGCTCTTGCGCCGATCCCGACTATGCGCGAGCTGGCCGCGCGGGCGCCGCCGACATCGCCGCAGTCGCCCGTTTCATGCAGACGCGCCCCTATGTCCGCAAGGGCGGTTGGGTCAGCGTCGGCGTATCGGCCGGCGCCTTCGCGACCGTGGCGCTCACCGCCGACGCGCCCCGCGACCTCGCCGCCGCGATCAGCTTTGCGCCCGGCCGCGGATCGACGAGCCCCGACACGGTCTGCGGCGAGAGCCGCCTCCTCGAAGCCTTTGCGCAATACGGCAAGACCTCGCGCGTCCCCCTGCTGTGGGTCGCCGCCGCCAACGACCACTTCTTCGGTCCGGCATTGGTCGACCGCCTGAGCGAGGCGTTCGCGCGCGGCGGCGCGAAGTCGACGCTCGTTCGCACGCCGCCATTTGGCGAGGACGGCCATAAGCTGTTCAGCGCCAAGGGGATCCCGGTCTGGACGCCGATCGTCGACAATTTCCTCGCCGGGAACGGGCTCGCGCCGCGCGCCGTCCCGATCGCGGACGCCCCGCCCGCGCCAAGCCTCGACGCACGCGGCCGCCAGGCCTTCGCCGATTATCTCGCGAGCGGCTCCAACAAGGCCTTCGCGGTCGGCCCCGGAACCCGTTTCGGCTGGGCGACCGGCCGGCGGACGGCCGAGCAGGCCAGGGCCGACGCGCTCGCTGCCTGCGTGGGAAGCGGCTCCGCCAAATGCGCGATCGTCAACGTCAACGATGAGGCGGCGCGATAGCAGGGCATTCGCTGGCTTTTGATGGGGCGCCGGTCCATCGCCGTCTTGGCCGGGCTTGTCCCGGCCAGCCACGCCGTTCCGTCGCCATATCGCCCGAGCGCTTGGATAAGCGGCGCCGCGTGGGTGGCCGGGTCAAGCCCGCCCATGACGTGCGGAGGCGACCGGGCTACCCCCTCTCCACCTCGACCCAGCGCCCCTCGCGGCTCGCTTGCGCGATCGCGTGGATCGTGCGCTCGATCGCGAGCCCCTCCTCGAAGTCGATCACATGCGTCGGCTCGCCGACGATCGCTGCGACGAGTTCGCGGCATTCGATCACCTTGAGATCGTTGAAGCCGAGCTGATGGCCGGGGGCGGGAATGAAGCGTCCGTAAGGCGGATGCGCCGGCCCCGTCAAAATGGTGCGGAAGCCCTGATCCTCCGGCCGCCCCTCAGCGAGATAGACCTGCGCCTCGTTGAAGCGCTCCTGATCGAACAGGATCGTCCCGCGCGCGCCGAAGAGCTGCAATTGCAGACGGCCCTTGCGCCCCCAGGCGCAGCGATTGACGTGAATGGCGCCGCTGGCGCCGTCCGGCATCCTGAGAAGGGCGGTCGCGATGTCGAAGGTCTCGACCGCGCGCCGTCCCTCGCCGTGCGGCCGGTCGGCGTAGGGCTTCGCCATCTCGCCGAAGACGCTCGCGGGACGGCCGAGCAGCGTCGCCAGCAGGCTCAGGGGATGCACCGCAAAATCGTCGAGCGCGCCGTAGCCGGCCGCGGCTTCGCTCCGCCAGGAGAACGGCGCGTCGGGGTCGGCCATGTAGTCCTCGTCCATCTCGACGCGGAAATGATTGACCCGGCCGATCGCCGCTTCGCGCAGCAGTTTCGCGACATAACGGATGGCGGGGCTCTGGATGTAATTGTAGCCGAGGATCGCGACCCGGCCCGAGCGCCGCGCCGCCTCCGTCATCGCGATCGCGTCGGCGAGCTTGGGCGCCATCGGCTTCTCGCACCAGACGTGCTTACCCGCTTCAAGCGCGGCGATCGCCATCGGCGCGTGCAAGGCGTTGGGCGTCGTGATCGAGACGACGTCGACGGCGGGATCCTGGACCAGCGCGCGCCAATCCGCGGTCGAGGCGGCGAAGCCGAATTCGTCGGCGCGCCGGCGGGCGAGGTCGGCGTCGACCTCGCAGAGGACGGCGCGGCGAACCGGCGGCGCGTCGCCGAAGACGGCGCGTAGCGCAGTCCAGGCGAGCGCATGACACTTGCCCATATAGCCCGTGCCGATTAGTCCGACCCCGATCTCGCCCATCGCGTCCTCCCGCGCCTTATTGCGGCACAAATGTTCTCACGACTATCTAAGATAGAATATTTGTTCTAGATTGCGATTTTGGAAAGCGCAAACTGATGGACGCTCCGCAGGATTTCGAGGCTCTCAAGCGCCGCCTCATCGCGATCGAGCCCGAACTGCCCAAGCGGCTGCGGCAGACCGCCGCCTTCGCGCTCGACCACCCGGACGAGGTCGCGCTCGGCACGGCCTCGAGCGTCGCCGAGCGCGCGCAGGTGCAGGCTTCGACCCTGGTGCGCTTCGCCCAGACCCTCGGCTTCGCCGGCTTCTCCGAGCTTCAAGGCGTCTTTCGCGACCATCTGCGCAACCGCTGGCCGAATTATTCGGAGCGTCTGAAGGCGTTGGGCGACAGCGCCTTCGACAGCGGCGATCCGACGCGCCTCCTGTTCGGCTTCGCCGATTCGGCGGCGGCTTCGATCGCCAAGCTGCGCAGCATGGTTCACCGCGATGAGCTCGACGCGGCGATCGCCGTGCTCGCCCGCGCCGACACGATCTATCTCGCCGGCCAGAGACGCTCGTTCTGCGTCTCCCATTATCTCGCCTATGCGCTCGCCCAGCTCGACGTCCGGGCGGCGCTGATCGACAATGTCGGCGGCCTCGGCCCGGAACAGCTCGCCGGCGCCGGCGCGGACGACGCGCTGCTCGCAATCAGCTTTTCCCCGTATTCGCCGGTCACGCTCGCTCAGGTCGACGCGGCGCGCCGGCGCAAGACGCCGATCGTCGTGATCACCGACAGCGCCCTCAGCCCGCTCGCCGGCATGGCTGATGCGCGTTTCGAGATCGCCGAGAGCGACTTCGGCTCGTTCCGCTCGCTCGCCGCGACGTTCTGCCTGGCGATGACGCTGGCGGTCGCCGTCGCAGAGAAGCGAGGCGGCGCCGAAAGCGCTGGTTGAGCCGGACCTCTGTCGTCATCGCGAGCGTAGCGCGGCGATCCAGAGGTCGAAGCGTCAGCCGAGTGAGGCGCGCACCGAACGACTTGCGACTCGCTGGCGAGACCTCGATCGCTGGATAGCTTCGCTCCGCTGGCAAAGACGGATCCATGCAGCGTAGAACCTCACCACCGCGCGAAGTTCGCCTCCACGTCCCGCATGAATGCGGCGCGGCGGGCGGGCTTGGTGTGGTTCATGTCGTATTGGGCGAGATATTCGCAGCGTGAGCGCGGCGCGATCAGCGAGCGCAACATGCGTTTGACGACGCGCCGCGGCGGATCGCCCATCAGCAGCGACGTCAGCCGGTCGCTGCCGTAGGTGGCGACCGCGGAGAGGCGCTTGATGTTGTGCAAGCACGGCGTATAGGCGCCTTCCGGCGTCAGCGTGAAGCTGACGCCCGGCAGAAACACCTTGTCGAGAAACCCCTTGAGAACGGCGGGGAAACCCATGTTCCACACGGGGAAGACGAGCGCCAGCGCCTCGGCGGCGAGCAGCCGGTCGACATAAGGCTCGACATGCGCCCGGTTCTTGCTCGTCTCGTGGTAGTCGATCCGCTCCTTGCGATGCATCACCGGGTCGAAGCCCTCGGCGTTGAGATCGCAATCGTCGACCTCGTGGCCGCGCTGGCGCAGCGTGGCCACGACGATCGCATGAAGGGCTGCGTTGAAGCTCGTCTCGACGGGATGCGCGAACAAGACGAGCGTACGCATGGGATCAGACTCCTTCGGCGGCGCGCGCTCTCGCCTCGAGGCCGGGGAAGAGGAAATTCTTGCCCTGGGCATAGTCGAAGTCGGGGTTCTCCCAGGCGATCATCTTGCCGGGGTTGAGCAGGCCCTTCGGGTCGGTCTCGCGCTTGAAGGCGAGCTGCACCGCGTCGGTCTGCTTCATGCCGCCTTCCTCGAGGGTGTAGCGGTGCGGATTGAAGATCATGGCGCCAATGTCCTCGTGAATCGCGATGATCTCGGCGAGCCTCTCGGGCGTCGTGAACCGCACCAGCGGCAATCCGGCCGCGCCGATGCGCCCGTTGAAGCGGATGAATTCGAGATGCCCCACCACTTCCTCGCCGAAGCGGCGGTGCAGTTGGTCGATCGCCTCGAGCAGGTTGTCCTGGGGATAACGGACCTGCAGGTAGGTGATCGCCGGATCAACGCGTAACGCCCGCAGCGTGGTGTGGTTCCAGGCGAGCTCGTAGTTGGGCGGCAGTCCTTTGCGCGCTTCCGGAGCTGCGCGCGCCGAGTCGAACAGCACCTCGGCGCCGCGATAGCGCCGCGTGAAGGCGTGGAAGGCGTCGAGCGACTGCGGCGCGATCATCGCCAGCACGACGCTCTTGCCCGCCGGGATCATCTCGCGATGACGCAGGAAATAGGCGTTCGGCGCCGGCGCGGCGACGACGGTGACGAGCTTCTTCAACAGCCCATCCTCTTCGCCGAGGGCGAGGCCGTAGGCCGAGGCGGCGGCGAACGTATCGAAACCGACGATGACGTCGGCCCACTCGTAGGACGCCGTCAGGGGCATCTCGAGACCGACGATCACGCCGTTGGTGCCGTAGGCGTGCACGGCCTTGTGCAAGTCTTCGCCCGTCAGCTCCAGCGCGCGCGGCGTCTCCTCCATGGTGAGGACGCGCAGCTTGAGCACGTTGCCGAAGTCGCGCAGACCGCCCCAAGTGATCGAGCCGACGCCGCCCGAGCCGCCGGCGACGAAGCCGCCGACCGACGCCGTCGCGCGCGTCGAGGGGAACATTCTCAGTTCCTGGCCGCTCGCCGCGCCGGCCCGGTCGATGTCGACGAGAATAGCGCCGGGATCGCACACGACGCGGCCGTGCGAGATCGAATGGATGCGCTTCATTTCGGCGAGGTTGAGAACCACGCCGCCGGAGAGCGGCATCGCCTGGCCGTAATTGCCGGTGCCGCCGCCGCGCGCCGTCACGGGAATGCCGAGCCGGCAGGCGGCCGCGAGCACCCGCGCGACGCCCTCTTCGTCGGTCGGCGTGACGACGATGTCGCCCGTCACCGATTCGAGCTCCCGCTTGAGGAGCGGCGAGTACCAATAGAAGTCGCGGCTCTTCTGACGCACGAGGACAGGGTTGTCCTCGCAGGCGATCGGGCCGATCGCCGCACGGAAGGCGGCGATGTCGTAAGCATGGCTCATGGGGCAAGTCCTTCGAGATCGTCGAGCTCGGCGAAGTCGGGCGCGGCCTCTTCGACCGGCCGCCCGTTGCGCAGCACCGTGCGATCGACGTGCGGGCGCGCGAACAGCTCAGTGAAATCGCGCGCGCGGGTAAGAATCATGTCGGCAGGCGCGCCGACGCTGAGCGCCGTCGCGTCGACCCCGATCGCCGTCGCCGGCGCCGCGAACACCGCGGGAGCCCAGGCCGCGAAGGGATAGTCGAGGTGAAGAATGCGCACGCCTTCGCGCCACACTTCGAGCATGTCGAGGTCGCCGTAGGCGTAGAAGGGGTCGCGCACGTTGTCGCTGGCGATCATGACCGGCACGCCGGCGGCCTTGAGTTCGTGCAGCGCGGTCACGCCGCGCCAGCGCGGCGTACGCTCCGCCTGGCGATCCTGCAGGAACATGTTGCACATCGGCAGCGAGACGACGGAAAGCCCGGCGCGCGCGACGCGTTCGACCGCCTGTTCGATTTCGCCTTCGTTGCGGCGCGTGAGGGAGCAGCAATGGCCAACGAGAATATCGCCGCCGAAGCGGCGTGCGATCGCCGTCTCGGCGATCACGTCGAGCGAACGGGCGGCGGGATCGTGCGTTTCGTCGACATGGAAGTCGAGGTCCCAACCCTTGCGTTCGGCGAGACGGAAGAGACGGTCGATCGCCTCCCGTAAACCAGGAATCATGAACGTCACGGCGCCGAGCAGTTTGGAGCCGTGGGCGTCAATCATCGCTTCGATATCGGCCATATGCGCGTCGTCCAGCGCGCGGTCGATGGGAAACAGCGGCGAGCCCTGCAGCTCAATGCGTCCGCGCCAGCGCTCACGCATGGCGTCGAACACCGGCCAGCTGACGCGGGTCTGCCGCCCGATGCTGTCGATATGCGTGCGGATCGCGCGCGTGCCGCGAGCATAGGCGCTGCGCAGCGCGAACTCCATGCGCTGCGCGACGTCGGCGGCGCTCCAATTGGCGTCGCGGTCATTCGCGACCGCGTTGAGGGCGTCGGGAAACGCCCCCGTCGGATTGGGCGCGCGCCGCCAGATGTGGCCCTTGTCGAGGTGCGTATGGGCGTCGACGAACGGCGGCAGGACGATGCGGCTCGCGAGCGGCAGCCGCGGCGTTTCGCCCAGCGCTTGCGCGCCCGCCGGCGCGATCGCCGCGATCCGGCCGTCCTCGACGACGATGTCGACCTTGGCCATGCCTTCGCCGTCGAGCGGCAGCGCCTGCCCCTCGGGCGGAACGATTCTCGCTTCGACGACGGCGTAACGCTGCGTCTTGGCGAGCGCGAAGTGAGCTGTCACGCCTCGCGCCCCCGCGCGCTGTCGTGCCAGTTGCGCAGCAGCACGTGCGACAGGGCCGTCAGCACGAGGTAGATGGCGATGCCGGTCGCGGAGATCAGCAGCAGCGCCGCGAACATGCGGGGAATGTTGAGGCGGAAGCCGGATTCGACGATGCGATAGGCAAGGCCGGCGCCCTGGCCGGCCGAGCCGGCGGCGATTTCGGCGACGATCGCGCCGATCAGCGCGAGGCCGCCGCCGATGCGCAGCCCGCCGAGGAAATAAGGCAGCGCCGACGGCAAGCGCAGCAGGACGAGTTGCTGCCAGCGCGAAGAGCGATAAAGCTGAAAGAGATCGATCAGATTGTGGTCCGCCGAGGAAAGGCCGAGCGTCGTGTTGGCCAGAATGGGAAAGAACGCGACCAGGAACGCGCAGACGAGAACCGCCGCGTTGGCGCTGAGATAGATCAGCAGCAGCGGCGCGATCGCGACGATCGGCGTCACCTGCATCACCACAGCGAAGGGAAAGAAAGCGCGCTCGACGATCCGCCATTGCGCGAACATGATGGCGAGCGCCACGCCGCCGACGACCGCGAGCCCCAGCGCTTCCAGCGTGATGGTGAGCGTGACGTAGAGCGAGGAGGACAGCGTCCCCCAGTCCTTGATCAGGGTCGAGATGATGAGGCTCGGCGCGGGCAGGATGAAGGCGGGAACCGCAAAGTACCAGACCGCCACCTCCCAAACGAGCAGGCCCAAGACGAGCGCGATCGCCGGGAAGGCATATTCCAACGTTTTCTGACCGTTCACGGGCGCACCTTCTCTCGATTCGCGGAGGCCGGCGGCATGTCCATCGCCGCACACAGCGCCAGTGACGTCTCGCGGCATTTTTCCGCATAGGCTTGGCTCAAACGGTACTCCTCGTTGCGCGGCAGCGGGGCGTCAACGGCGATTTCCGCCACCGCACGGCCAGGCCGCGCCGCCATGACCACGATGCGCGTCGACAGGTAGACACTTTCGTAGACGGAATGGGTGACGAAAACGACGGTCGCGCCGAGGTCACATTTGAGCGCAACGAGATCGTCGTTGAGCTTGGTGCGGGTGATCTCGTCCAGCGCGGCGAAGGGTTCGTCCATCAGCAGAACCGAAGGGCGCATGACCAGCGCGCGCGCAATCGAGACGCGCATTTTCATGCCGCCTGAGAGTTCGCGCGGATAGGCGTGGGCGAAGCCCGAGAGGCCGACCCGCTCCAACGCCTCCTCGACCCGCGACTTGGCGGCGGCCTTCGAGACGCCCTTGAGCCTGAGCGGCAACCAAACGTTGCCGAACACCGTGCTCCACGGCGTCAGCGTCGGCTCCTGAAAGACGAAGCCGAGCTGCGGCGTCGAGCTGCCCCAGGCGATCGTGCCGCGCGTTGGCCGGCATAACCCTGACAACAAGCGCAGGATCGTCGACTTGCCGCAGCCTGACGGCCCGAGCAACGAGAGGAATTCGCCCTCTTTGATATCGAGGTCGACGCCCGTCAGGGCGGTGACGCCGTTGGCGAACACTTTATCGACCCCGCGCAACGAAACCAGCGGCGCGGTTCGAGTGGCGGGCGAGGCGACTACGGCGGGAGCAATGACGTCAACAAGCGACATAAGATGACCCGAAGCGAGAGGTTCGTTCTGTCTGTTCTATGTTAGGCCGCGCGGCGCCACCCTCCCGGAGCTGCGCGGCTTGCTCAGGCCCTTAAGGCTTGGGCCGGAGATCCACGCCGACCCCTTTGTCGACGAACTGCGTCGTATAGGCCTTCTTGTAGTCCACATCCGGTTTGACGACGCCAGCTTTCACCATTTGCTCGAAGAAATCTTTAACCCGAGCGTCCGTCATCGCGCCGATGCCGAGCTTCAGCGTATCGCCAGAATCGACGAGGCCATACTCTTTCAGCTTGGCGATCGAGAAGGCGATCTGCTCATCGGTGATGTCAGGATTGTCCTTCTTGATCGCGGCGTTGGCCTTGGCGTTGTCGCCATAGAGATAGTGATACCAGCCGATCGCCGTCGCCTCGACGAAGCGCCGAACGAGGTCGGGAGACTTTTCAACCATTTCCGTACGCGCCTCGATCGTGCTCGCGTAGGTCGAATAGCCTTGGTCAGCCAAAAGGAAGATGTTCGGCTTGAAGCCGCCATCCTTCTCCACGGCGTAAGGCTCGTCGGTCAGGTAGCCCTGTTGAATGGAGTGCTTGTCGGCAATAAAGGGGGCCGCATTGAACGTATATGGTTTGACATTTTCTTCTTTAAAGGCGTAGGCGACCTTCATCCATTGATAGAACGAGGTGAGGCCCTCCTTGCTGACGAAAGCCGTGGCTTTGGTCAGATCGGTCCACTTGTCCAGGCCGACGCCCGGATGCGACATGAAAATCTGCGGGTCTTTCTGAAACTCGGCGGCGACGACTTCGGTCGGGATGTTCTGCTCGACCGCCTCGAAAGCCTGGATCAGATTGCCGCCCATGTAGAAATCGATCTTGCCGGCGAGCAGCAGCAGCCGGTTGTTGGCCTGTGGCCCCCCGGGGAGGATCGTCACGTCGAGGCCGTATTTGGCGTAAGTGCCGTCGGCCACCGCCTGGTAGTAACCGCCGTGCTCGGCCTCGGCGAGCCAATTGGTGCCGAACGTCACTTTGTCCGCGCCGAACGCGGCGCTCGAGGCCATACCGGCGATTACCAGTCCCAACCAGACGCCGGCCTTCGATCCCCTCATATTGCGTTCCTCTCATTCCTTGACAGCTGCATGACAAAGCAACTTAGGCGCCACTGTCAACTTGCCTAACGCCACGGCTGGGTCTAGCTCAGGTAGCATTTCGCGAGCCTGTTGAGTCGTCTTATGCGCCCTTTGAACCCCAAATCAATCCACCCGCCCTTCGCGAACTATTCTCATGGCGTTGAAATTCCTGGGGGAAGTCGCGTTGTGTTCTGCTCCGGACAGTTGGGTATCGGCGCTGACGGCACGGTGCCCGAGAGCGTCGAGGCGCAGGCGCGGTTGTGCTTCCGCGCGATTGCCGCGATCCTCGGCGAGGCTGGAATGTCGCTCGCGGATATCGTGCGGATCAACGCCTTCGTGACGGCCGCCGAACATTTGGGCGGCTACATGAAGGTGCGCGATGAATTTATGGGCTCGCCGCCGCCCGCCTCCACCCTGATGATCGTGCAAGGATTCGCGCGTCCGGAATTCAAGGTGGAAATCGAAGCGATCGCCGCGCGCGCCGAGTAGGAGGAACACCATGCTGCCGACGAAGTTCTGGGCGGAAATGACCTGGCGCGATTTTCAGAGCGCCGACATGAGCAAGGTCGTCGCCGTCCTGCCGGTCGCTGCGATCGAGCAGCACGGGCCGCACCTGCCGGTCGGCGTCGATACGTTCATCAACGAAGGCTATCTCCAGCGCGCCATTCAGCGCGTTCCAGAGGACCTGCCGGCTCTCTTCCTGCCGGTGCAGGCCATCGGCAAGTCGAACGAGCACATCGAATTTCCCGGCACTTTGACGCTCTCTGCGGAGACTATCATCCGCGCCTGGATCGAGATTGGCGAGAGCGTCGCCCGCGCCGGCTGCCGTCGCCTGATTTTCGTCAATTCGCACGGCGGCAACGTGCCGATCATCGACATTGTGGCGCGCGAGCTGCGAGTGCGGCGGCGCATGCTCGCCGTCCACGCCTCCTGGTCGCGCTTCGGCTATCCCGAGGGCGTGTTCTCGGCGCGCGAGCGCGCCTACGGAATTCACGGCGGCGACGCGGAGACGTCGCTGATGCTGGCGTTCCGGCCGGAAACGGTGCGCATGGCCGAGGCGCGCGATTTCGTCAGCCTCGCCGAGGCGATGGACAACCAGTTTCAGCAATTGCACGTGACGCAGCCGAACGGCTTCGGCTGGATGTCGAATGACGTCAACGAACATGGCGCGGTCGGCGAGGCCGACAAGGCGACCGCTGCGAAGGGCGAGGCCGCCGCCGAACGCGGCGCGGAGACTTTCCTCGCGCTGCTGCGCGAGGTCGCGGCGTTCGACCTCGACCGCCTCGGCAAAGGCCCGCTGGGCTGAGATGGGCGGCCCCCACTTCACCTTCGAAAGAGAGCTGATCGCCGGGGGCTGCGCACGCGTCGCGGGCGTCGACGAGGTCGGGCGCGGGCCCCTCGCCGGGCCGGTCGGGGTCGCGGCGGTGATTCTCGATCTCGACGATTTTCCGGACGGCCTCGACGATTCCAAGGCTTTGAGCGTGGCGCGGCGCGAAGAGCTGTGCGGGCTTATCTACGCCAAAGCGCTCGCAGTCTCGGTCGTCTTCGCGAGCGTTGCGGAAATCGATGCGTTCAACATCCGCGGCGCCACGCTGCTCGCCATGGCGCGGGCGGTCAATGCGCTGAGCCTGCGGGCCGATTACGCGCTGATCGACGGTCGCGACATTCCCACCGGCCTGCGTTGCCCGGCGCGCGCGGTCATTGGCGGCGATGCGCTGTCGCTGTCGATCGCCGCCGCCTCGATCGTCGCCAAGGTCGCGCGCGACGCGCTGATGACGCGGCTCGATTCGGACTATCCCGGCTACGGCTTCGCCCAGCACGCCGGCTATGCCACGCGCGCCCACACCGAGGCGCTCGACCGGCTCGGCCCGACACCGGCGCACCGGCGCTCGTTCAGGCCCGATCAATTCCTCTAGCTCGAAATCTCTCGGCAGCGAAACAACTGACGGCGTAGCCTCGTCGCGGGTCCGGCCGGCCGCGCGCTCGCGCGCCCGGTTGGCGACGACCTCAAAATCCTTTAGAAATCGTTGCGAAAACACCGCCTTCGTAACGTCAAAAAGCGTACAAAAAAGAGACATCGGCGCGCAGGCGGCCCTAACTAGGCCTTTACCTAAAATGCTCACTATCGCCCATGTCAGACGCGTTCGCTCTGACAGTTGCGTCGAGTGGTTGCGTACATGCGTCGATTTCGTGCCGGGACGTCCGACTTCCCTGCCCAGCTTCAGGTTTCGCGTACTGGGATACCCGAAGCTCGGCGTCCCGCCACGTTATCCGCAACCCCGCGCGATGCGATCATCGTCGGCGATTGCGTGGCGGAGCTTGAAAAACTGCCTGCCGCCAGCGTCGATCTCGTCTTCGCCGACCCTCCCTACAATCTCCAGCTCGAAGGCTCCCTGTCCCGCCCCGACCAGAGCCTGGTCGACGCGGTCGACGACGATTGGGACAAGTTCGCCGACTTCGCCGCCTACGACGCCTTCACGCGCGCCTGGCTGACCGCCGTCCGGCGGGTGATGAAGCGCGACGCGACGATCGTCGTCATTGGCTCCTATCACAACATCTTCCGGGTCGGGGCGATCCTTCAGGATCTCGGTTTCTGGATTCTGAACGACATCGTCTGGCGCAAGGCGAATCCAATGCCGAATTTTCGCGGCCGCCGCTTCACCAACGCGCATGAGACGATGATTTGGGCGGCCCGCACCGCCGACGCCAAGGCCTATACGTTCAACTACGAAGCGCTGAAGGCGGGCAACGAGGATTGCCAGGCGCGCTCCGACTGGTTCCTGCCCATCTGCACCGGCGCCGAGCGGCTCAAGGACGCCGACGGCCGCAAGCTGCATCCGACACAAAAACCGGAAGCGCTGCTCCAGCGCGTGCTGCTGGCCGCCTCGCATCCGGGCGACGTGGTGCTCGACCCCTTCTTCGGCTCAGGCACGACCGGCGCCGTCGCGCGCCGGCTGCGCCGCTCCTTCATCGGCCTCGAGCGTGATCAGAGCTACGCCGAGGCGGCGCGGGAGCGAATCGACGCGGTCGTTCCGGTTCCGTTGGAGTCCGTCGCCGCGGCGCCGACGCGCCGCAACGCGCCGCGCGTCGCCTTCGCGAGCGTGATCGAGGCGAACCTGATCGCCCCGGGCGAGCGGCTCGTCGACGCGCGGCAGCGCCATTCGGCGGTCGTGCGCGCCGATGGCGCGCTCACCGTCGGCCCCGTCGTCGGCTCGATCCACAAGATCGGCGCGCTCGTGCAAGGGCTGCCGGCCTGCAACGGCTGGACGTTCTGGCACGTCGAGCGGGCCGGCTCGCTCGTCTGCATCGACGATTTCCGCGAGAACATCCGCGCGACGATGCGCGAGGCGGCGGAGTAGCGGCGACAGTCTGGCGTCTTGGCCGGGCTCGACCCGGCCATTCACGCCGGGCCGAGGCTCCGGCGGATGGGCTTTTGACGTCGCGGGCGACAGCGCGAACAGCAGATGAAGCATTGACCGCGCATGGCTGGCGCGAGCTCTATGATCAACTCAACGCCTGGCTGTTTGGGCCAGAGCAAGCGGGCGCCGCGTGGGTGGCCGGGTCAAGCCTGGCCATGACGGCGCTACACCCCTGCTGCCTCAGCCCCGCGGCTTCTTTCTGCGTCCGGCCAAATCTGCCGCGCGCACGAAAAAGACCTCGCCCCGGCTCTCCTCGGTGTCGAGCCAGATCAGCGGCAGATCGGGGAATTCCTGTTCGAGCCGGTCCCGGCCGGTCCCGATCTCGCAGATCAGCGCGCCCTCCGGCGTCAGGTGCTGGCGCGCCTGGCTCAGGATGCGGCGGACGACGTCGAGCCCGTCCGCGCCGCCTTCGTGCGCCATCCTCGGCTCGGCGGCGTATTCGGGCGGAAACGCCTCGACCGATTCCGCCTCGACATAAGGCGGATTGCTGAGGATCAGATCGTAGCGCTTGTCGCCGAGTGGAGCGAAGAGGTCGCCTTCGTAGAGCGCGATGCGCTCGCCGAGGCCATGCTGCTCGACGTTGCGGCGCGCGACGGCGAGCGCGCCGGGGGAAAGGTCGACCGCGTCGATCTGCGCGTTGGCGAATACCCGCGCGGCCAGAATGGCGAGCGAGCCGCCGCCGACGCAAAGATCGAGCGCGGTCTCGACCGCATCCGGATCCTCGATCAGCGATCCCTCGCCGACGACGCCGCGAAACAACAACTCGCCAATAAAGCTGCGCGGCACGATGACGCGCTCGTCGACATAGAACGGCACGCCCTGGATATAGGCGCGGTTGAGCAGGTAAGCGGCCGGCTTGCGCGTCGAAACGCGCGCGTCGATGAGCCGCAACACCCGTGCGCGCTCGTCGCGCATCAGAGCGGCGTCGAAAAACGGTTCGAGCGAATCGATCGGCAGATGCAGCGCCTCGAGGACGATGAACGCGGCTTCGTCGACCGCATTGGTCGTGCCGTGGCCGTAGACGAGATCGGCGGCGTTGAACCGGCTCACCGCATAGCGGAACAGATCGCGCACCGTCGAAAAGACGGCGAGGCGCTCGTCGTGGTCAGGGGCCTCGGATTTCGTCATGCGATGCCTCGCGGCGCGGCCAGCCCGGCCGCCAAAACGTGCTAGCCGTCATCGCGAGCAATGACGGTTCTTGAACCCTAGGAGCGCGTTGCTTTTGCAGCCTGTCACCCCCGCGAAAGCGGGGGGCCAGATCGCCGCCGCAGGCCTTCGCCTTTAACTCCTGGATGCCCGCTTTCGCGGGCATGACAGGGTCGTCTGGAGACGCTGCGTCAGCCAAAATGCGCAAGGCGCCTGACAAAAATGGCCGGCGACGCCGGCCATGGTTCTCGGGTCTGGTCGACCGCGTCAGGCTTACTTGGCCTTCTTGCATTCCTCGCGGAACTTCTTGCGCTCCTTGCCGTGCAAGCCCTTGGCGTCGGCCTGCTTGGAGCACTCGGCAGCCTTCGCCGCCTTCGCCGCGGCGTCGTTGCCGGGCGTAGCCGCGTCGAGCGCAAAGGCCGAGCTCGAAACGAAAGCGCCCAGGGCGATCGCGGAAAGGAAAGTCGAGATGCGCATGGTAAGGATGTCTTTCCCGAATTGAGCAATTTGAAGGCGCCCGCTCGGGATTACCCCCGAATTAACACGGCCTCGCGACGGCTTATAAGTCCGATGAGGCTTTTGGGACAAGGCGGGCCGGCCTTAGGGGCGGTCCGCCCCCAGGCCGCCTTTCGCGCGAATAAAATCGATCACCGCGTCCACCCCTTCGCCGCTCTTCATATTGGCCATGACGAAGGGCCGCGTCTTGCGCATGAGGGCCGCGTCGCGCGCCATCACCTCGAGCGAAGCGCCGACATAGGGCGCGAGGTCGATCTTATTGATGACGAGCAGGTCGGACCGCGTCACGCCCGGGCCGCCCTTGCGCGGTATCTTCTCGCCCCCCGAGACGTCGATGACATAGATCGTCAAATCGGCGAGCTCAGGCGAAAAGGTGGCGGCGAGATTGTCGCCGCCGGACTCGACGAGGATGAGGTCGAGCTTGGGAAAGCGGCGCCGCATGTCGTCGATCGCCGCGAGGTTGATCGAAGCGTCCTCGCGGATCGCCGTATGCGGACAGCCGCCCGTCTCGACGCCCATGATCCGTTCGGCCGGCAGCGCGCCGGCCTCCACGAGAATGCGGGCATCTTCCTTGGTGTAGATGTCGTTGGTGATGGCCGCGATGTCGAACTCGCCGCTCAGCCGCTTGCACAATTGCTCCATCAGTGCGGTCTTGCCGGAGCCGACGGGGCCGCCGACGCCCACGCGAAGCGGTTGGTGGGATGAGCTCATGAACGGAACAACCTCGAATATTGGGTTTCGTGGCGCATCGCAGCGATGTCGGAGCGGAATGCGGCGGCGCCGAGATCGTCGAGCGTCGCGCCCGCCGCCTCATGCGCCATCGTCTCGAGCTGAGGCAAGATCTCGGCCAACGTCTTCTGGCCTTCGGTCTGGCCGACGACACTGAGGCGCACCGCCGCTGAAACGAGATTGGCGAAGACCGCCAGGACAAAGGCCGGCAGCGCGGCCTCTAACGCCATGCCGTGGCCGGCCGCCGCAGCGGCGACCGCGACCGGATAAGCGACGGACTCGCCGTCGCGCTCGGCAAGCCGCGCCAGCGCTTCGCAGTCCCACGCCGCCCGCGCTGCGAGCCGAAACGCCGCGCCTTGCGCCGTGGTTTCGAGCCGCCTTTCCGCGTATCCCGCAAGGGCGACGGCCAATTCGTTGATCTCGTTTACGCCCGGCCAGTCCGACGCGGCGGCGGCGCGGTGCGCGAGCGCGAACAGCACGGCGTCCATGCGCGGCGCTCCGAAGGCGGCGAGATCGGCGAGCCATGCCAGGAGCGAGGCCGCGTCGGCGACGTCACCGGCCTCGACCGCCCACTCCAGCCCATGCGAATAAGCGAAGGAGCCGACCGGGAAGGCTGGCGAAAGCCAGAGAAAGAGCGGCAGTTCCCGCGATCTCAGCGCTTTAGTGATCGTGGCCGTGGTCGTGGTCATGATCGTGCCTATGACCATGATCGCCGTGGCCCTTGTGATCGTGGTGATCGTGACCGCAGTTGTGGTCGTGATCGTGATCATGACCATGGTGATCATGACCATGGTCATGGCCGTGGCCATGGTGATCGTGGCCGTGCGCCTGCGCTGCGGCGCGGACGTAGGCGCCGCCTTCCGGATTGAACGGCGCCTCGATGGCGACGACCGTGCCGCCGAGTCCGCGCGCCATCTCTTCGATCACCGGATCCCGACGGATGCGCAGACTCTTGCGCATCAGTTCCGTCGGCAGGTGGCGATTGCCGAGATGCCAGGCGACGCGGGTCAGTGCGGCCGCGTCGGCGGCGCGGATTTCAACCAAGGATTCCGGCGCGGCGACCACTTCGACGATGCGCCCGTCCTCGAACTGGAGGCCGTCGCCCGCGCGCAGCATCACCGCCTCGGGCAGGTCGAGCAGGAACTCGAGCCCGCGCACTCCCGTCATCGTGACCCGGCGGCGATAACGCTCGTCGTAATCGAGCACGACGGTGTCGGCGGGCTCGCCCGACCAGGCGCCTGAGGGAAGGACGGCGTGAGCGTGCTGCATCGGACATCCCTTGATGTGGTCGGTGTTACGACTACACGCTGGGCGCGCCGTCGCCTACCGCCACGTTCGAAAAAAGCCAGCCGGCCTGTAAGCCGGGTTCTGTATGGCCGGGAGCAGAGCCCCCGGCGTGACGACCATTCCTCTGGGACGCGCGTCGCCGCGCGCCTCTAGCAACCAACCCGAACGACCGAGCCTGCGGACGGGCCCCGCGCGGCTTGCGACCACGCGCGTCGTTCCTATTCGGTTTTGCTCCCGGCGGGGCTTGCCATGCCGTCGACGTTGCCGCCGACGCGGTGCGCTCTTACCGCACCCTTTCACCCTTGCCGGCTCCGAGCTTTCGCCCAAGGCCGGCGGTTTGCTTTCTGTGGCGCTTTCCCTGGGGTCACCCCCGCCGGACGTTATCCGGCGCCGTGTCCGCATGGAGCCCGGACTTTCCTCCGCTTGCGAGCGAACTCGCAGGCGACGGCCGTCCAGCCGACTGGCGGGCTAGGCCATAGGCTCCCGCGCCTGCCCTGGTCAAGAGAGCGGCGCGCCGACATTTTCCTGGTGAGATTGAGCCAGCGCAAATCGGCGGCTCGGGCGTTCGGGTAAGAAAGGGATGCGACATGTTCGCGCGCCTCATCGGGCGTCCTCCCAAACTCGGCCGCCTCGCAAGGGCGGCCGTTTTCGCCTCCAGAGCGGCTTAAGAGCCGGTTTTGGCCCATGACCTTTTCGGCCGCGATTCCGGAACGGGCCGCCGCTTGCAGGCCCGCGGTCTCGCCTCGGCGGCGCGAACCGCAAGGATCCGCGTAGGGTCTTCGCTCATCGGGAGGGCAGTTGCGTCGCGCACGTCCTGCGGGCTGAGGCCGATGTCCGCGAGTTCGCGGACGTTCATCGCCGCCAATTGCGCCATGACCGCGCGCGCCGCAGCCACGCGGACGGGCCAGAGCACAACCCGCTTGCACAGAGCCGGAAATTCCGCGGCGATCGAACCAAGCCTCGACATGACGAATCCTCCTTCGTCGCCATCGTCGCGAGATCCGCCTGGTCGGGCCAGGGACAATCAGGTACAGTTTCGCCAAACTGTACCTGACAATGGGGGATACAGATGCTGGAGCGACCGCCGGAGGGGGAGCGTGCGCCGACCCGGGTCGGGGCGGTGATGGCTTCGCTCACGGCCCGCATCGACGCCCGCGCGCTCGCTCCCGGCGCTCGGCTGCCATCCGTCCGGGACCTGGCAGCGACTCTGAAGGTGTCGAAATCGACCGTGGTCGAGGCCTACGACCGATTGGTCGCCGCGGGCGCGGTCGTCCCCCGGCGCGGCTCGGGATTCTTCGTCGCCGGCCGCACGCGCCCCCTCCTGCTGGCGCGGGCGGCGGAGCGGCGAGAGCCGGTGGCGGACTGGCTATGGTCGATTCGCGCGTCGCTCGAAGCCGATCCCAATCTCATTCAGCCAGGGGCGGGATGGCTGCCCGAATCGTGGATGCCGGAGGTCGGCATACAGCGCGCGCTGCGGGACCTCGCGCGCGATCGCGAATTTCGCAAGACGCAATATGATTCGCCGGCTGGCTTTGCGCCGCTGCGCCAGCAACTGGCCGTCCGCATGGCGGAGCGCGGCGTCGCGGCGTCGCCGGACCAGATCGTGCTGACGGATTCCGGCACTCATGCGATCGATCTTGCGATGCGCTTCCTGGTGCAGCCCGGCGATACGGTGGCGGTGGAGGACCCGAGCTATTTCCGCATGCTGCCCCTGCTCAGCGCGCATCGGGTCAACGTCGTCGCCGCGCCGATGACCCGCGAGGGACCCGACATCGAGGCGCTCGAAGCCCTGTTCGCCGCCCACGCGCCGCGCCTCTATCTGACGATCGCGGCTCTCAGCAATCCGACCGGCGCCACGCTTTCGGCTGCGGTCGCGCACCGCGTGTTGAAGCTCGCCGAGCGTCACGATGTCATGATCATCGAGGACGAGTTGTTCGCCGATTTCGAGCCGGGGCCGCCAGCGGCGCGTCTGGCCGGTTTCGACGGGCTCGACCGGGTTGTCCAGGTCGGCAGCTATTCGAAGACGATTTCAGCCGCTCTGCGATGCGGCTATTTGGCCGCGCGGCCCGACTGGATCGGCTCGATCATCGATCTGAAGCTCGCGGTCTCCCTGAGTAGCGGACATTTCGCCGCAGCCTTCCTCCATCGCGTGCTGACGGAAGCAGGCTATCGGCGGCATCTTACGGCTCTGCGGGCGCGGCTCGCGGATGCGATGGGGCGTACGATCACGCGATTGAAGGCGGCCGGTCTGACGCCTTGGATCGAGCCGGCTGGCGGGGCCTTCATCTGGGCGCGGCTGCCGGACGGCCTCGATGCGACGGCGATCGCGCGCCACGGCCTCGAAAACGGCGTCGCCTTCGCGCCAGGCCCGGTCTTCAGCGCCTCCTCGGAAGCGAGCGGCTTTCTCCGCTTCAACGCTGCGACCAGCCTGAATCCGCGCGCCTTCGAAGCGCTCGAAGAGGCGATGGCGGTCGCCGGCAAACGCACCTAGCGAGCGGACAGAGCCATCGCAATTCGCCGGGCGCGCGACGGTGTGGCGCCGCCGCCTCGCAAATCGCGGCCTTTTTTCTGCCGGGTCGCTGCCCTATCGCCGCCCGCGTGAAAATTCACTTGGGGTTCACCAAACCTGTGGCAACTGTAACGCGGGGGCGGGGGATTGGCGGCTGCGTGAAGCGGCCCGGCCAGTAACACGAGCGATGGGCGCGCGTCAGCGCGCCGAGCGGGAGAAACGAAGGATGAAGAAGTTTGTTTTCCTTTCGCTGGCCATTGCGACGGCGATGCCGCTCGCGGCTTGCGACACGCCACAGGGACAGAATGCTGCCGGCGGCGCCGTGCTCGGCGGCGCGACCGGCGCGCTGCTCGGCGGGGCCTTGACCGGCCATGCGGGCGGCGCAGTCGCCGGCGGCATTGCGGGCGCCGCCACCGGCGCCATGATCGGCGCGGCCTCGACGCCGCCCGGTCCTGGCTATTATCCGCCTCCGCCGCCCCCGCCGGGGCGCTGCGCCGAATGGGGCTACGACTATTATGGCAACCGCGTTTGCCGCGGTTGGTACTAAGCCAATCCTCGCCCTCCGCCTCGCGGCGGAGGGCGCTATCCAAGGCCTCCGCTTGACGCTAGGAAATTCGACGCGCGGACGCGGCGTATGACGGCGCCCTTTTCTCCCGACAGTCCGATCGTCTCCGCCTGCTTGCCCTCGCCGAATTTCGGCGAGCGGCGCGGGCGGCTTCGTCCGGACTGCGTCATCCTTCATTACACCGGCATGCCGACTGCGGAGGGCGCGCTCGCGCTGCTGCGCGACCCCGCCTCCGAGGTCTCGGCGCATTATTTCGTCGGCGAAGACGGCGAAGTGACGCAACTCGTCGCCGAGGAGAAGCGCGCCTGGCACGCCGGGGTCGGCTCCTGGGCGGGGCTGACGGACCTCAATTCTGCGTCAATCGGCGTCGAGATCGTCAATCCCGGCCACGACGGCGGCTCGCCGCCCTACCCGCTGCGCCAGATCGACGCCGTGATCGGTCTTTGTCGCGACATCGCGTCGCGCTGGCGGATTCGCCCAGAGCGGGTGCTCGCCCATTCCGACATCGCGCCGGCGCGCAAGCGCGACCCCGGCGAAGTCTTTCCCTGGGATGCGCTCGCCCGCGCCGGCGTCGGTCATTGGGTCGAGCCGGCGCCGATTACCGACGGCGTGGTGTTTCGCGCCGCCCAGGAGGGTCCGCCCATCCGCGCGCTGCAGGCGATGCTGGCGCTCTACGGCTATGGGATCGAGCTCTCCGGCGTCTACGACCGCCAGACAAAGATCGTCGTGACCGCCTTCCAGCGCCATTTCCGGTCGGAAAAGGTGGACGGCGAAGCCGACGCCTCGACGGTCGCCACACTGCGCGCGCTGATCGCCGCGCTCAACCCGCCGGGCTGACGCCGAGCCGCGTCGGCGCGCCATAGGTGTTGGGAATCTTGTCGGCGAAGACGGTGACGAAATCCGCGTTTTCGTGTTCGGGCGAAGCGGGGCGCAGCGCCTCGTCGACATAGCCCGTATTCCCCTCGGCGACGACGCGCCGGAGAATGCGGCGATAGCGCAACGCCAGGGCGAACCACTTGGCCACGACGCTGAGGAAGCCCGCCGCGCGCCAGGGGTAGAACAGCAGCGGATTGACGATCGGCAAGCCGTAGCGTCGCTGGGTCCTCACCTTGCGCCTGACGTAGCCGAACTGGAGCGGATGGACTTTCTCGATGCGCGAGGCGCCGGAGAAGATGGTCATCGCGTCAGCGATCTTGCGGGGGCTGATGCCGCTCGCCATCGCCCGCCGCAGCACCGTCTCGACATGGGCGTCGGTGTAGTAGCGCGCCCAGGCGTCGCGGTAGACCTGTCGCCAGGCCTCGTCGGACATCTTAGAGCACTGCCCGGCTGTGATGAATCGAATGTGATGAGCGGGCGGATTCCCGAACGTGTGCGGATGTGAGTTGATTTAGCCTCTGATTCGGGAGGGGCTCATGGTCGGACGGCCGTATTCGGAGGAGTATCGCAAGCGGGTTGTGGCGGAGATCGCGGAGGGCAATTCACGGCGCGGCGCGGCTCGCCGTTTCAAGGTCGGAGCGTCGTCGGCGATCCGCTGGAAGAAGCAATTGGACGAGACCGGCAGCACAGCCCCGGCTGCGCGGTCGGGCAAGAGCCGCTCGCCACTGGAGCCGCACGCAGCGTGGCTGCTGGCGCTCATCAAGGCCGAGCCTGACCTGAGTTTGGCGGAACTGGCCCAGCGGATTGAGGACGAGTTGGGCCTGAAGACCTCGACCAGCGCGGTGGATCGCTTCGTCCAACGGTACGACCTCAGTTATAAAAAAAACTCTGCACGCGGCCGAGCAGGAGCGGCCGGATGTGGCCCAGGCGCGTGAAGCCTGGAAGGCGGCTCAGGCCAGCCTGGATCCCGACAAGCTGGTGTTTATCGACGAAACTGGGGCGTCCACCAAGATGGTCCGGCTGCGGGGACGATGCCCGCGCGGCGAGCGCCTGCTGGCCAAGGCGCCCTGGGGGCACTGGAAGACCACCACTTTCGTCGCCGGCCTGCGCCATAACAGCCTGATCGCGCCGTTCGTCCTGGACGGCCCCATGAACGGCGACGCCTTTCTGGTCTATGTCGAGACCTTCCTTGTCCCAACCTTGCAGCCTGGCGACATTGTGGTGATGGACAACCTGCCCGCCCACAAGGTCGACGGGGTGCGCCAGCGGATCGTCGACGCCGGAGCCGAACTGCGCTTGCTGCCGCCCTATTCGCCAGATCTGAACCCCATCGAGATGGCGTTCTCGCAGCTCAAGGCGCACCTGCGCAAGGCGGCCGAGCGAACCGTTCCCGCTCTCTGGGATCGCATCGGCCTCTGTCTCGACCAGATCACCCCACAGGCCTGCCAAAACTACTTCACCGACGCCGGATATGCCCCATCTTAGCCGGGCAGTGCTCTAGGATGCGCCGTGCAGACGTGCTCGAGATCGTAATTGTTCATGTCCCGCTCCATCGGGACGCCCTTCACATAGAGATTCTTGTGGTCCTCGGAGCCGGGCAGCGGCGTGAGGAAGAAGAATTCGAGAATGTCGATCGGCAGCTCGCGCTTGATGATCTCGATGTCGCGCGCGATCGTCTCCGGCGTGTCGGTGGGAAAGCCGAGGATGTAGCCGGCCCAGGTCATCACATGCGCACGCCGCCACGCCTGCAGCATGTCGCGATATTCCCAAATCTTGTTCTGACGCTTCTTGGCGCCCTGCAGCGATTGCGGATTGATGTTCTCGAGCCCGATGAAGACGGCGTTGCAGCCCGCCCGCGCGGCCTTCTCGATGAAATTCGGGATGCGGTGGCAGAGCGTATCGACCTGCAACAGCAGCCGGATCTGAAATCCGTGCTCCTCGCGCAGCGAGATGAGCCGGTCGAGGATCGGTTCCCAATTGCGGTTGCGCGCGAAATTGTCGTCGGTGACAAAAAAGCGGGTGATGCCCTGCGCGGCGTTCGCACGCACGATCCCTTCGACGTCGTCGGGCGTGCGGTAGCGCGATATGCGGCCCTGCACGTTGATGATCGTGCAGAAGCTGCATTGGAACGGGCAACCGCGGCCGGCGTCGAAGCTCGCGTAGTGGCCGGCGACGCGGGCGACGACAGGGCGCGGCAGAATGGGCAGCGCCGCCGCCTCCATCGTCGGCATATCGTTCAGATAGTTGTAGATCGGTTTGGCGCGCCCGGCGTCGATGTCGGCGAGGAGCCCGGCGAGGCGGCCTTCGCCCTCGCCGGCGAAGAGGATGATGCCGAGGTCTTGCGCTGCCTTAAGCTCTGGCGGGAGGTCCGGCAGCATGGAAATGCAGCCGGAGACGTGAAAGCCGCCCATCGCGACCGGAATGCCGGCGGCGCGGAATTGCCGCCCGAGGTCGAGCGCGCGGGGAAACTGGTTCGATTGAACGCCGACCAGCGCAACAAAGCCGCCGCCAGCCGCCTTGATGCTGCCGACCGTCGCGCCGACGTCGAGGATCGTGTTGCACTCGTCATAGACCTCGATCTCGATGTCGACGTCCGGGCCGAGCGCCTGCTCCTCGGCGCAGATCGTCAACAGCCCATAGACGCTGGCGAGGCTGTTGGAGGGGATGGTCGAGCGCATCCATTGGATGACGTAGCCGTCCTCGTCGTAGTGCGAGGGCTTCAGCAGAACAATCCGAAACGTCCGCTTACCCATGCTTCGCCGCCTCCCCCCGCGACAACGAAGCGGTTCAAGCCGCCTTGCCGTCGATGCGCCTGAAGTCGTTCGACTGGATATTCGTGTCGGTATTCAATTCTACGAGTTCATAGTACTGAATATCGGTCGTGCGTCCAGCATGAGTTTGTCTGAACCAACGCCGTTATTGCGAGCGCAAGCGAAGCAATCCAGCAGCGCCTATGCGGAACAATGGATTGCTTCGTCGCTTCGCTCCTCGCAATGACGGTCGAGGCGCGCTCATGCGCTCGCCGCGCGATGACCGCCCAAAAGAAAACGGCGCCGTCCGAAGGCGGCGCCGTAATAGCGAAGAACAAATCGTACCGCCTCTGTCATGGCCGCGAAAAGCGGGCATCAGAAGCCAAGAAGGCCTGCGGCAGCTGTCTGGCCCCCGCTTTCGTGGGGGTGACAGCTGCGTCAAATTACGCAGCAGCCTGCTTGTCGGTCGGGACCGAGGCGACGGTCTTGAGGACCTGCGAGGCGATCTGGTAGGGGTCGCCTTGCGAATTCGGGCGGCGGTCCTCGAGATAGCCCTTGTAGCCGTTATTGACGAAGCTATGGGGGACGCGGATCGACGCGCCGCGGTCGGCGACGCCGTAGCTGAACTGGTTGATCGACGCCGTCTCATGCTTGCCGGTGAGGCGCATGTGATTGTCGGGGCCGTAAACGGCGATGTGATCCTCGCGCGCCGCCTCGAAGGCCGCCATCAGCTTCTCGAAATAATCCTTGCCGCCGACTTCGCGCATATAGGCGGTCGAGAAGTTGCAGTGCATGCCCGAGCCGTTCCAGTCGGTGTCGCCGAGCGGTTTGCAGTGGAACTCGATGTCGATGCCGTATTTCTCGGTCATGCGGAGCATCAGGTAGCGCGCCATCCACATGTCGTCGGCGCACTTCTTCGAGCCTTTGCCGAAGATCTGGAATTCCCACTGGCCCTTCGCCACTTCGGCGTTGATGCCCTCGTGGTTGATGCCGGCCGCAAGGCACGCGTCGAGATGCTCTTCGACGATCTGGCGGGCGACGTCGCCGACGTTCTTGTAGCCGACGCCGGTGTAGTAGGGGCCCTGCGGGGCCGGATAGCCGGACTCGGGGAAGCCAAGCGGACGGCCGTCCTGGTAGAAGAAATATTCTTGCTCGAAGCCGAACCAGGCGCCCTCGTCATCGAGGATGGTGGCCCGCTTGTTCGAGGCATGCGGGGTCTTGCCATCCGGCATCATGACTTCGCATAGCACGAGCGCGCCATTGGTGCGCTGGCTGTCCGGATAGACGGCGACCGGCTTCAGCACGCAATCCGAGCTGTGGCCTTCCGCCTGCATCGTCGAGCTTCCGTCGAAGCCCCACAGCGGCAACTGCTCGAGTTTCGGAAAGCTGTCGAACTCCTTGATCTGGGTCTTTCCCCGGAGGTTCGGCACAGGAGTGTATCCGTCGAGCCAAATGTACTCGAGTTTGTATTTTGTCATCGCGACCCTCTCACGCTTTTTAGTCCTTATCCTGAGCTGACGTCGGGATTGGCTGCCGCCACCAGGGGCGGCAGGGGTGGCAGCATTTTTTGTGCCAGCGGGCAACCGCGTTCATTCCCGGCGCCTTTTCAGTAACCGCTGGCGCCCCGGAAAGCGGCAAAGATAAAAATGCCTATCTTTTATGCATTCGTGATCCGATTTGCGGCAATCGGTACATTTTGTGAGCAGGCGACCCTTGTTCAAAATGCAATCGAGGCGCACATTTCCTATCCAAGCTTGGATTGGAGACAAGCGATGAATACAAAATCGGGCGCTCCTACCGCGAAGATTTACCAATTTCCCAAATCAACTTCGGGAAAACTCGACGAGCGCGGCCCGCGGTCGCCCTCCTCTACGGAGCGCCGCGACTTCCTGCCGCCGCCGGTCGAGTTCGGCAGCGGCTGGTACCACCAAGCCGCCATCGACGCGGACATCCCGCGCAAATCCTGACGTTTTAGGCCGGCGAGACGCCCGAGATCGCGGCGCAGGCTTCGATCAGCCTGTCCTGAAGGCCCGCGTCGTTGACGCTCGGATGGGTCTGCCGCGTCCGCATGTGGAAAAAATAGCGGCCGCTGACTCGTGCGGCCGGATCGTCGCCGACCGCGAGCCAGACCTGGGTGCGGTGCGCCTGATCGAGATCGTCGGGGGCGTTCGGCCCGCCCATGCGGGTTGCGACCCAGCCCGGCTCGACGGCATTCGAGAGGACATCCGGCCAGCGGCGGGCGAAGGCTAACGCCAGCAGCGCGTCATGCAGCTTGCTCTCCGCATAGGCGACGGAGCCTTGCCATGATCGTTTGCGCCAGATGAGGTCGTCGAGATCGGCCGAGGCGCCGCGATGCATGCCTGAGCTCAAATAGACGAGCCGCTTCGGCCGCTGGATCAACGCCGTGAGGATATACGGCGCAAGCGTATTGATGGCGAAGACGCTGGGAAGCCTGTCCTCCGTTTCGCGGCGGGGCTCCTGGTAGCCGACCGCCGCGTTGTGGATCACCGCGTCGAGCGGCCCGTGACGGTTGACCGCTTCCGCCAGCGCTTTCGTCTGCGCGATGCTGGCGAGATCGCCGACCACCGCCTCGGCTTCAGGAACGGCCTTAAGCGCGTCGGCAGCGCGTCTTCTGTCGCGGCCGTGCACGATCACCCTATGCCCATCGTCGGCGAGCAGGCGGGCGGCCATTAGGCCGAGACCCGTGGACGAGCCGGTCACGAATACGCGGGCCATGGTCCCACTCCTTCTGTCGTTGCGTTTGCGCCCTCATTGTCCCCTAGGGCAGAATGCCGGCAAGGGGCATTCGACATCGGCCGGCGAGAAATCGCAGGCGAAGGGAAGCGACGATGGACTTGAAACTCAACGGCAAACTCGCGCTGGTCAGCGGCAGCACGGCCGGCATCGGCTATGCGATCGCGGAGGCCTTGGCGCGCGAAGGCGCGAGGGTCATCGTCAACGGCCGCACGCAGTCCGCGGCCGACGGCGCAGCCAAGCGCCTCGCCGCCGCAACCGGCGCGATCGTCCATGCGTTTGGCGGCGACCTCGGCACGGCGTCCGGCGCCGAGGACGTCGCCAAGGCGCACCCGAACGTCGAGATCCTCGTGAACAATCTTGGCATCTTCGAGCCGAAGCCATTCGAGGCGATACCGGACGCCGATTGGATGCGCTTCTTCGAGGTGAACGTGCTGAGCGGCGTCCGTCTGGCGCGGCTCTATCTGCCGGCGATGCGGAGCGCCAATTGGGGCCGCATCATCTTCATCTCCAGCGAGAGCGCGGTGCAGATCCCCGCCGAGATGATTCACTACGGCATGACCAAGACCGCGCAGATCGCCGTAGCGCGCGGGCTCGCCGAGTCGCTCGCAGGGACGGGCGTAACCGTCAACAGCGTCCTGCCCGGGCCGACCAAGTCGCGCGGCGTTTCCGACTTCGTGGACGCGCTGGCGCAGTCGGAGGGCAAGTCGTTCCATGACTTCGAGGCCGAGTTCTTCGAGAAGGTGCGGCCGACCTCGCTGATCAAGCGCTTCGCGACGCCGGAAGAGGTCGCCTCGCTCGTCGCCTATGTCGCCAGCCCGCTCGCCTCGGCGACGACCGGCGCGGCGCTGCGCGTCGACGGCGGCGTCATCAAAAGCGCGTTCTAGCAACACGCGGACGGCGCCGTCATTGCGAGGAGCGCAGCGACGAAGCAATCCATGCCTCCGCCCGACGCCGCTGGATTGCTTCGCTTCGCTCGCAATGACGTGGACCAGGGGGACAACGACGCGATGACATTCGATCTGATCGTGCGCGGCGCGACGTTGCCGGACGGGCGCAAGGAGATGGACATCGCCGCGCGCGGCGGGCGCATCGCGGCGATCGAACCGCGCATCGACGCCGAGGCGGCCGTCGTTGTGGACGCGCGCAACCGCCTCGTCGCGCCGCCGTTCGTCGACAGCCATTTCCATCTCGACGCGACGTTGTCCCTCGGCATTCCCCGTCTCAACGTCTCCGAGACGCTGCTCGAAGGGATAGCGCTCTGGGGCGAGTTGAAGCCGCTGCTGACGCATGAGGCGGTGGCCGAGCGCGCGCTGCGCTATTGCGATCTCGCCGTGTCGCAAGGCCTGCTCGCCATTCGTTCGCACGTTGACATTTGCGACGACCGGCTCGTCGCGGTCGAAGCGCTGCTCGACGTGAAGAACAAGGTCAAACCCTATCTCGATCTGCAGCTCGTCGCCTTCCCGCAGGACGGCTATTTCCGTTCGCCCACCGCCGCGCGCAACCTCGCGCGGGCGCTCGACATGGGCGTCGACGTCGTCGGCGGCATTCCGCATTTCGAGCGCACGATGGCCGACGGCGCGGCCTCGGTGACGGCGCTATGTGAGATCGCCGCGAATCGCGGGTTGATGGTCGATCTCCACTGCGACGAGAGCGACGATCCCTTGTCGCGCCATGTCGAGACGCTCGCCTATGAGGCCAAACGGCTCGGCCTTGGCGCGCGCGCGACCGGCTCGCATCTCACCTCGATGCATTCGATGGACAATTACTATGTCTCGAAGCTGCTGCCGCTGATCGCCGAATCCGGCATGAACGCGATCGCCAATCCGCTCATCAACATCACGCTGCAAGGGCGGCACGATGCGTACCCGCGCCGGCGCGGCCTCACGCGCATTGCGGAAATGCGCGCGCACGGCGTCGCGGTCGCGCTCGGCCAGGATTGCGTGATGGACCCGTGGTACGGGCTCGGCGGCGCCGACATGCTCGACGTCGCCCATATGGCGGTGCACGCCGCGCCGATGACGAGCCGCGAGGCGATCCGCTGGACCTTCGACGCCGTGACGGAAACTCCCGCGCGCATCCTCGGGCTCGAAGGCTACGGCCTCGAGATCGGCAAGAACGCCGACATGGTGGTGCTGCAAGCCGCCGATCCGATCGAGGCGGTGCGTCTGCGCGCGACGCGGCTGACAGTGATCCGGCGCGGCCGCGTGATCGCCGAGAGCGCGCCGCGGGTCACGAAGCTGTCGCTGGAAGGCCGGCCGGCGACCCTCGACGCGGCGTCCTACGCGCCGCGCAGCTAGAGCACGGCTCCCTTCTCCCCTTGCGGGTGTCAGGAAACGCGATGCGTTTCCGAGAGGTGGCCCGAAGGGCCGGATGAGGGGTCGCGCCACCGGGCGCGCTTTGCGGCGAAAGCAAAAATGCCTTTGCTAGGCGCGCAGAAGCCGCGCCTAACGGCGCGACCCCTCATCCGACGCCCCTTCGGGGCGCCACCTCTCGGAAACGCATCGCGTTTCCTGACACCCGCAAGGGGAGAAGGGACTAAGTGCGACCTACGCGCGCTCAGCGATCGCCGCCCGGACCAGTCTCGTGCAATCTTCGATGCTGCGTCCCGCGGTGTCGATGGTCAGGTGATCCCGATCCCACGGCTCGTAGTCACGGGTGATCACAGCCTGCCAGTTGGGGAGAATGAGGCCGGGTACTTCGGTGGCTCTCGTCTCGACGCGCCGGCGGTGCTCCTCGACATTCGAGCATGTCGTTTCGACTTCGAGGATTTTGGCTCCAGCCCGCGCGGCTGCGGATCGCCACGCGTTTCGTGTTATCGACCACCCATTCACCGAGTCCCCGATGACGTCACGGCCGAGGCGGAGATTGTCCTCGGCCACGGCGTAGGCCGCGCGATACCCTGCGTCGCTTACGGAACCGGCGAAGATGCCGGATGCGCGGATCGCCTGTTCGATGGAATCGATCCTGAGCCACATGGCTCCCGTCTGCCTCGCGAGTTCGCGTGCGATCGACGATTTGCCGCTGCCAGGAAGACCGCCGAACACAACCAGCATAACCATCGTCACCGTCCCCTCCTCGCCCCAGCGGGTGCGATATGCGTTGCTTCGCCATGTCCCGTGCACACGCGGGAGGAACAAGCATACCGACGATGCGCCGAGGCCCAAAGCCGGCCGCGGCGCGGGGAAAGGTTCCTGCCGGCTTAGGGGGATAGAGGCGCCGTCATTGCGAGCGCAAGCGAAGCAATCCAGCAGCGCCAAGCGGAACGATGGATTGCTTTGTCGTTTGCACTCCTCGCAATGACGTTGCTCTGAAATCCTATCGCGCCAGCGGCGTCGCCAATTCGAGCGAGCGCTTGGCGATGGCGTCGCGCGGGCGCAGCCCGATCAGGTGGCAGATCGCGAAGACGAGATCGGCGCGGTTCATCGTGTAGAAGTGCAATTCGTTCACGCCGCGGTCGATGAGGTCGATCACCTGCTCGGCGCAGACCGCGGCGGCGACGAGGCGGCGCGTGACCGGGTCGTTGTCGAGCCCCTCGAAGCGATCGGCGAGCCAAGCGGGCACGCTCGCGCCAGCGCGCCGCGCGAAGCCGGCGGTCGTCTTGAAATTCTGCACCGGCACGATGCCGGGCACGATCGGAATGTCGATCCCGGCCGCGGCGGCGACGTCGAGGAAGCGCAGATAGACGCTGTTGTCGAAAAAGAACTGGGTGATCGCACGGTCGGCGCCCGCGTCCACCTTGCGCTTCAGCGCCTCGATGTCATGCAGCAGCGTCGGGCTCTGCGGATGCTTCTCGGGATAGGTGGAGACCGAGACTTCGAAATCGCCGCTCCGCTTGATCGCGCGGACGAGGTCCTCGGTCGCCTGGTAACCCTCGGGATGCGCTGCATAGGGCGTATCGAGCCCGCCCGGCGGATCGCCGCGCAGCGCGACCACATGGCGGACCCCGGCGGCGGCGTAACCGCGAATGACGCTGTCCAGATCCGTGCGGCTCGCGCCGACGCAGGTCAGATGGGCCGCCGGCTTCAGCTCGGTTTCCGCGGCGATCCGCGCGACGGTGGCGTGGGTGCGCTCGCGCGTCGAGCCGCCGGCGCCGTAGGTCACCGAGACGAAGTTCGGCTGCAACGGGGCGAGGCGCGTGATCGATTCCCACAGGGTCTTCTCCATCTCCTCCGTCTTGGGCGGAAAGAATTCGAAGGAGACGCTGACGGGCGAGCCCGCTCGGCTCAACCTGACCTGCCCCATCACGCCAACTCCATTCTAGTTCTCGGAAAATCGTCGGAAACAATTCTGGGATCGCGCGCCAGCCATAGCGCGACGGTAAGTTTGCCCGGCTCGCCTGGGGCGGGCGGCACAAGTTCCGTCTCGAGCGGCTTCAGGCCGGCCTCGACGAGGAAACTCTCGATCTCGTCGGCGGCGAAGCCGAGCCGGCGATGCGCATATTGTTCGCGCAGGAATTCCTCGCCATGCGCGGCAAAATCGACGACGAGCAGCCGCCCGCCGGGCCGCAGCGCCCGCGCCGCCTCGCGCAACGCACGGGCCGGATCGTCGAGGAAGTGCAGCACCTGATGGACGATGACGAGGTCGTAGCCGTCGCGCTCGATCGGCGGCGCGTAGATGTCGCCCTGCCGCAATTGCGTGTTGCGCAGGCCGCTCTGGTCGATGCGCGAGCGGGCGAGCGCCAGCATCGCCGGGCTCTGGTCGACGCCGACGGCGCGCGCGGCGCGCGGCGCAACGAGTTCGAGCATCCGCCCGGTGCCGGTGCCGAGATCGAGCACCGCGCGGATCGGCTTGTCGCCAATCAGGGCGAGGATCGCCGCCTCGACGCGCTCCTCCGGGGCGTGCAAGGCGCGGATCGTGTCCCAATCCCCGGCGCGCTCGGCGAAATAGGCGGCGGCTTGGCGCCGGCGCGCCTCACGCGTCACTGCGAGCCGCGCTCGGTCGGCGGCGAGCGTCGCGTCGGCCCGATCGATGCGCGCGATCAGCGCGCGGGCCAGCGAGCCGCCGCTCTCAGCGAGCCGATAGAACGCCCAGGCGCCTTCGCGCTGGCGTTCGGCGAGGCCCGCTTCGACGAGGAGCTTGAGATGCCTTGAGACGCGCGGCTGCGACTGGCCGAGGATCGCGACGAGCTCGCTCACCGTCAGCTCGGCCTCGCAGAGAAGCCCGATGAGGCGCAGGCGCGTGACTTCGCCCGCCGCCTCGAGGCCAGCCAGCAGCGCCTCGAAGCTCATCGCAGGCAAAGGCTCGGCGGCGCGCTTCAAATCAGACATAAACATATCTTTATGTCTAACTTATCCCCAATGCAAGGCCATACGCGGCGGTCCGTTCGCCTTGCTCGACGGCGCGCTTTAGCTAATCTGCCGTCCCCGCTAGAAGCCCGGCGCCGATGAATCCGCTTTACGAAATCGACCTCGACACCATCGACGGGCGCAAGGTCAAGCTCTCCGAATATGCAGGAAAGGTTCTGCTCGTCGTCAATGTGGCGAGCCGTTGCGGCTTCACGCCGCAATACGAAGCGCTGGAGGCGCTATGGCGGCGCTATCGCGATCGGGGCTTTGCGGTGCTCGGCTTCCCGTGCGACCAGTTCGGCCATCAGGAGCCGTGCGACGAAGCGCAGATTCGCGCCTTCTGCACGCTATCCTACGACGTGACCTTTCCCCTGTTCGCCAAGACCGAGGTCAACGGCGCCAAGGCGCATCCTCTTTATCGCGCCTTGAAGGCGGCGGCGCCAGGGTTCCTCGGAACCGAGGGGATCAAATGGAACTTCACCAAGTTCCTGCTCGATCGGGAGGGCCTCTTTGTGCGACGCTACGCGCCGACAGAGCGGCCGGAGACCTTCGCAGAAGCGATCGAAGGTTTGCTCGCCTGACGCTGCGCAGGCGACGCGACGGGGAGGAAGACCATGGATCACGGCCAGTTCTTCTATATCGACGGCAAGTGGACGCCGCCGGTGGTCAATGCGCGCCTCGACGTGATCGACCCCGCGACCGAGCGGCCATTCGCTGAGATCGCCGTCGGCTCCAAGGCCGACGTCGACAAGGCGGTCGGCGCGGCCAAGCGCGCCTTCTCCGACTTCTCCCGCTTCAGCCGCGAACAGCGGCTCGCCCTGCTCGAAAGTTTGCTCGCCGCCTACAATGCGCGCGGCGAGGATCTGGCGCGGGCGGTCTCGCAGGAGATGGGCGCGCCGCTCGCCTTCGCGCGCGAGGCGCAGGTGTGGGCGGGCCGCGTCCACCTCGAGGCGACGATCCGCGCGCTGCGCGGCTACGAGTTCAGCCGCCGCCGCGGCGGCTCGCTGATCCTCGAGGAGCCGATTGGCGTTTGCGCGCTCATCACGCCCTGGAACTGGCCGCTCAACCAGATCGTCTGCAAAGTCGCCCCGGCGCTCGCCGCGGGCTGCACGGTCGTCCTCAAGCCGAGCGAAATCGCGCCGATCAGCGGCGTCCTGTTCGCCGAGATCGTCGAAGCGGCGGGCGCGCCCGCCGGCGTCTTCAACCTCGTCAACGGCGACGGACCGAGCGTCGGGCAGGTGATGGCGGGCCATCCGGATGTCGACATGGTGTCGTTCACCGGCTCGACCCGCGCCGGCATCATCGTCGCCAAGACCGCAGCCGATACGGTCAAGCGCGTCGCCCAGGAGCTCGGCGGCAAATCGCCCAACATCATCCTCCCCGACGCCGATTTCGAACCGGCGGTGCGCGCCGGCGTTCTCGCCTGCTTCAGCAACAGCGGCCAATCCTGCGACGCCCCGACGCGCATGCTCGTCCCCGCCGCTCTATCGGGGCAAGCTATGGAGATCGCCGCCGCCGTCGCCGCGGAGCTCAAGGTCGGCGATCCGCGCGCGCAGGGCGTCGATCTCGGGCCGGTCGTCAGCCGCACGCAGTTCGACAAGATCCAGCGCCTCATCGGCGTCGGGATTGGGGAGGGCGCGAAACTCGTCGCCGGCGGCCTCGGCCGGCCGGACGACCTCGACTGCGGCTATTACGTCAAGCCGACCGTGTTCGGCGACGTGACGCCGGACATGACGGTCGCCCGCGAGGAAATCTTCGGCCCCGTCCTCGCCATCATGGGGTACGCCGACGAGGACGAGGCGGTGCGGATCGCCAACGACACCGTCTACGGCCTGGCCGCTTATGTCGCTTCGCGCGACCTCGCGCACGCCCGCGCGATCGCCGCGCGGCTCAGGACCGGAACGGTCAACATCAACTATCCCGCCTGGGACGTCGACGCGCCCTTCGGCGGCTACAAACAGTCTGGCAACGGGCGCGAATATGCGGACTTCGGCATGCGCGACTATCTCGAAGTGAAGGCGGTCGTGGGGTACGGCGGCGCTTGAGCCCGGCACAATCCGCCGCGAGAAAACACCAGTAGCCGCGCCCCGGCCGCTCTCGCCGGCTCCGAGGCGGCGCTCCTTGTCATGCCCGCGAAAGCGGGCATCCAGGAGCCAAAGGGGAAGGCCTGCGGCGGTTGTCTGGATGCCCGCGAAAGAGCCTGTGAAGGATTTGAACTTCGGGGGCCCCGAGGGTGAGGTTCGCGGCGCTGTGGCCGGGTTGGGCGCCTGAACTGGAAGCGCGCGGGCTCTCGAAGCGCTTGAGGCGCTCGCTCGCGGCGCGTCGGGCGCGCCGTCCGGCGTCGTGGGTCAGGCGGTTGCGGCCCTCAGCCGGTGGGCGGCGACCAGGTTGTGGGCGAGGGCGTGCCACAGGGCGATCGCTCTCGCCTTGAGGAGGCCGCGCACCGGGATGAAGCCGAAGCCGTGGTTCTTGCGGTCGGCGTTGACCCGCTCGATCTGCTTGCGCAGCGCGTAGACGGCCTTGCCCGCTTCGCTCGCCATCCGCTCGCGCCAACGCTTGACGCACTCCGGTTCTTGCGCGCGGCGGCGCTCGCGCCGCGCGCGCGATGCCGGCTTGATGTCGTCGCGCTCGACCGGCAGCGGCGCGAACACCTCGACCGGACCGGCCCGATGGTGGTCCAGCACCACGATGTCTGCCTGGGTGGCGTAACCGGTGTCGACCAACAGGCGGTCGGGCGTCCTGCCGTAGCGGCGGGCGATGTCGTCCACCATCGGCATCGCCAGGCGCCGATCGTTGCGGCGGTCGGTCATCGCGATCGAAACGATCACGCCGCTTTGCGGCGCCGCCGCGATTTGCGCATTGTAGCCGGCGCGCACCGCCCCGTCGGCAAACCGCATCGCGCGCGCCTCAGGATCGGTCAACGAAACGCTCGGCTCCTTCTTCTTGGCCTCGTCCTTGCGATGCCGCTGCGCCCGCGCCGCGCGCTTGAACGATCCCTTGCTCGCGCTGGCGCGCACCTTCGTGCCGTCGACCGCGATGTCGCTCAGCGAAACCAGCCCTTCCGCCAGCAAAGCCGTCACACTCTCGGTCAACAGCCGGTCGAGCGTCTCGACCAGCCCGACCCGAAAATCCGCCAGCCCGTGGTAGTTCACCGGCACCCCGCCAGCCAGCCAGCGGTAGGCGACGTCCCGTTCGGCCAGCCGCTCCAACTCGCGCGCCGAGCCCACCCCTTCGACCGTCGCATAGAGCCACAGCGCCAGCAGAACCGCCGGATCGGCCGCCGGACGCCCGGCCCGCTCACCGCGCGAGCGGATCGCCGCGTAAAGCGCCGAAAGATCAAGGTCCTCGACAAACCGCCAGACGACCCGCGCCCGGTGGTCCGCCGGCAGCAATCCATCGAGATCGATCATGTCCCAACGAAGCTGAGAACGATCCGCCTTGATGACCCGCGCCTCGCCCATGATTCGCCCCCGCCCCGTCGAGGACGAGTGAATCACGGACAGGCGCCCAAGCCAATTTGTTCACACGCTCGTTCGCGGGCATGACACGGGGCGCCGCTTGCGGGGAAGCGAAGGGTTCCTTATCTGCCCGAGCCTTCGCGGTGGCTCTGGATGCCCGCTTTTGCGGGCATGACAGGGGAGAGGAGCTTACCCCTTCATCGCCTCGTCGAGCAGCCGCGCCAGCACCTCTGGCTCGCGCGGAAATCCGGCGCGGATCCAGAGCGCCTGAAACGTCTTGAGGATCGCGCCGACCCTTCGCCCGCCGGCGACGCCGCGCGCCAGCACGTCGGCGCCGGTGATCGGCAGCGTCGGCTCGGGCGTCTCGCCGAGAAACCGGTAGGCCGCCGCAAAGCGGCAATCGTCCGCCGCGGCGCCGCTTTCGGCGTGCGCGATCGAAAGAGCGTCGAGCGCGCCCTGGCGGCGGCGCTCGAACATCAGCAGCCGCAGCGCGCCGAACGGCGGCGGGACGGGAAAGCCGTGCAAGCCCGGCAGCCCGGCGGCGAGAATCGCGAGACGATCGAACTCGGCGTTCGAGAGACGAAGCCGCTCGCGCAGGCGCTCCGCGTCCTCCACGATGCGCAGACAGAGCGCGGCGAGGCGCAGCAGAGCGTCTGGCGCGCCACCACGGCTCGCCTCGATTGCCGCCAGATGGCGAAAGCGCGCCGGGTCGGTCAGCGAGCCAAGCAGCGGCGACAGCAGGCCGGCCTCGCAAATCGCCGTGACGACGTCGCTCGCGCGCGGCGCGGTCAACAGCTTTAGCAATTCCGCGCGCACGCGCTCGCGCGAGAGAATCGCAAGGCCCTCGCGCTCCTGGACGGCGGCGAGAAACCCATCCGCATCGAGTGCGCCTCGCCCATAGCGGGCCGAGAAGCGGAAGAAGCGCAGAATGCGGAGATAGTCCTCGCGGATGCGCTGACGCGCATCGCCGATGAAGCGGACACGGCGCGCCGCCAGATCGGCGAGGCCGCCAGCGTAATCGTACACCGTGCCGTCCCGCGCGAGCGAAAGCGCGTTGATGGTGAAATCGCGCCGCAGCGCGTCGGCCGCGAAGTCGCGCCCGAAAGCGACCTTCGCGCGCCGTCCGTCGGTCTCGACGTCCCGGCGCAGCGTCGTTACTTCGAACGGCCGGCCTTCGACGACGACCGTCACCGTGCCATGCGCAAGACCGGTCGGCGCAACCCCGAAGCCTGCCGCGCGGGCGCGCTTCATCACGGTTTCGGGCCGCGCCGTGGTGGCGAGATCGAAATCGCCCGGCTTCTCCCCCAACGCAAGGTCGCGCACGGCGCCGCCGACGAGCCGGGTCTCCTCGCCCTTGCCGTCGAGCGCCTGCAAAGCGCGGGCGAGCGGGCCCTCTTCGAGCGCCCGCAGGTCGGCCAGGCGCCCGTCGCGCATTGCGGGAAGACCGCTCACTCGAAATGTCCGGGAATCAGCGTTCCCTTCTCGACATGAGCGGGGACATAGACGCCCTGCCCGCGCGGCGCGGTCAGCGTGAGGCCGACGAGGCCGGCGAGCGCGGCGCCGAGCCCGAGAAGGATCAACGTCGCCACGCGTCCCTTCGTCCAATGCTCGACGGCGAGCGGATAACGCGCGCGCAAGGCGAGATAGACGGCGAACAGCAGAAACGGCGCAAAGAACAGGCCGACCGATTCGCCGACGGCGCGCCACATCAGGAAAACAGCCTCTCATAGAGATTCCGCACGATGCCGGCGGTGGCGCCCCAAATATACCGCCCTTCATAGGGCATTGCGTAGAACTTTCTCGTGACGCCCTGCCAGACGCGCTCCTCGAGACGGTGGTTGGCGGCGTCCATCAAGAACGCGAACGGCGTCTCGAAGACCTCCGCCACCTCGTGCGGGTTGAGCCTGAGCGTGAAGCCGGGATCGACCAGCGCCACCAGCGGGGCGACGCGATAGCCCGTGCCGGTGAGATAGGGGGAGAGCCAGCCGAGCGGCTCGATAAAGCGCGCTTCGAGCCCGATCTCCTCCTCGGCTTCGCGCAGCGCCGTCACGGCGGGGGTCTCGCCCTCGTCGATCTTGCCGCCTGGGAACGCCACCTGACCGGAATGCGCCCGCAGCGTCGGCGAGCGCAAGGTCAGCAGCATCGTCAGGCCGGTCGGGCGCGCGACGATCGGAGCGAGCACCGCCGCCGGGCGCGCCGCGGCGATCGTCCCCGCGTCCGCCGTCCGGCCGACCGCAATATCGCTGGCGCTCGGCTCGGAGCGAAAGGCGTCCGGGGCGAGGGTCGGATCGAGCCGCTCGCGGGCAAGGCGGCGCAGCGCGTCGGGGTCGAGGTCGAGGGGGTGCAAGCGTGTCAAAGGCCGTCGATCTCACTAGCGGGCGCAATTGGGAAGAACGCGCCGCGCGAGCGCACCCCGAACCAATCCTCGCCCTGATGGGCCCCGACGAGGCCGAGCGCGACGAGATCGTAATAGAGCGCGCGCTTGACGAGCGCCCACAGGTCGCCCCGCACGCGCACATAGGGCTTGATCCCATCCGCCGCCCCGCGTTCGAAGCGCAGCGGGTGTTCGGCGTCGACCGTCACGACGTCCTCGACGTTGGTGCGGAAGGTCAGCGTCGGCGCGCCGCTTTCTTCGCCCGCGATCATCTCGACCGCGAGGAAGGGCGCGTCGTCGACGCGGATGCCGACGCGCTCGATCGGGGTCACGAGCACATAGCGGTCCTCGTCCTTGCGCAGGATCGAGGCGAAGAGCTGCACCAGGGGCGCGCGGCCGATCGGCGAGCCGCAATAAAACCACGTCCCGTCGGCGGCGATCCGCATGTCGATCTCGCCGCAATAGGGCGGATTCCACAGATGGACCGGGGCCGGGCCGCGCTTGCGCGCCTCGGCGGCCTCGCCCAGTCCGTTCAGCGCCTTGTCCGGGGCGATCCTTCCACTCGGTTCCGCCATAATCTCGCGCTTGTTTGTGGGCAATGTTTCTTCATATGCATCGCGCCAGCCGACGCGCCGATAAATCCAATGTAATGCGAGAACACTCGCGGGGGAATCGGGTCGCCGAGCTTTCCCTATGGGAGGGCGCACGCTTTGCGCAAACCTAAGGTATAGCGGCGAAGCCACTGAGGAGAAGCCATGTCCGTCGCCGATTTTGACGCCAGCGTCGTGAAGGCCGCCGAAGCGACGCTCGAACGCGTCGCCGCCGCGCGCGAAGCGATCGGGGCGGTGATCTTCGGGCAGGAGCGCGTAATCGAGCATACGCTCGTCACCCTGCTCGCGGGCGGTCACGGACTTTTGATCGGCGTGCCCGGCCTCGCCAAAACGAAGCTCGTCGAGACGCTCGGGATCGTCATGGGGCTCAACGCGCTGCGCGTGCAGTTCACGCCCGATCTGATGCCCTCCGACATCCTCGGCGCCGAGGTGATGGAGGAAGGGCTCGACCGCACCCGCAGCTTCCGCTTCATCAAGGGGCCGATCTTCGCGCAACTGCTGATGGCCGACGAGATCAACCGCGCGAGCCCCCGCACCCAGTCGGCGCTGCTGCAGGCGATGCAGGAGCATCACGTCACGGTCGCCGGCGCCCGGCACGACCTGCCGACGCCCTTCCACGTACTCGCGACGCAGAATCCGCTGGAGCAGGAAGGCGCCTATCCGCTCCCCGAGGCGCAGCTCGACCGCTTCCTGATGCAGATCGACGTCGGCTATCCCGACCGCGCGGCTGAAAAGCGCATCCTGATCGAGACCACGGGCGAGAACGAGACGGCGGCGAAGGCGGCGATGACCGCCGTCGAGCTGATGGCGGCCCAGCGCCTCGTGCGGCGCGCGCCGATCGGCGAGAATGTGGTCGAAGCGATCCTCGACCTCGTCAGGGCGGCCCGGCCCGGCGAGGGCGATGCGGCGCTGACCGAGACGATCGCCTGGGGCCCCGGCCCGCGCGCCGCGCAGTCCCTGATGCTGGCGAGCCGCGCCCGCGCGCTCGTCGAGGGCCGGTTCGCGCCCTCGCAGGACGACATCGCCGCGCTGGCGGAGCCGATCCTGAAGCACCGCATGGCGCTTACCTACGCCGCGCGCGCCGAGGGCGAAACCGTCTCCGGCGTGATCGCGCGGCTGGTCGAAAAGACGTTGCGCTGATCCGATGGCGACGGCGTCCGTCCGGTCCGATCATCGAATTCGCGAAGAGGCGACGACGCTTTCGGCGCGCCTGCCGAGCCTCGTGGTCGCCGCCCGGCAGGTCGCCCACAGCCTGATGCACGGCGTCCACGGGCGCCGCCGCGCCGGACCCGGCGAGACGTTCTGGCAGTTCCGCCCCTTCCTTTCCGGCGAGCCGGCGGCGCGCGTCGACTGGCGCCGGTCGGCCCGCGAGAACCACGCCTTCGTGCGCGAGCGCGAATGGGAAGCCTCGCACACGGTCTGGATCTGGTTCGACCGCACCGCCTCGATGGCCTTCGCCTCCGATCTCGCTTCCACCTCAAAGGTCGACCGCGCCGCGGTGCTCGCCTTGGCGCTGGCGGATCTCGCGGTGCGCGGCGGCGAACGCGCCGGCCTCATCGGCCTGACGCGCCCCATGGCCAATCGCGCCGTCATCGAGCGCTTCGCCGACGCGATCGCCGCCGACGAGCGATTGCGCGGCGCCTCGACCGCGAATCTGCCGTCAGTCGAGCCCGTGCGGACGCGCTCGAAGGTCGTGCTGATTGGCGATTTCCTTGCCGAAGCTGACGAAGTCACGCGCGTCATCCGCGCGCTTGCGAGCCACGGCGCGGAAGGTCAGATTTTGATGATTTCGGACCCGATCGAAGAAACCTTCCCGTTCACCGGCCACACCGAATTCCTCGAAGCCGGCGGTTCGATGCGACTGCGCGCGCCACGCGCCCAGAGCCTGCGTGACGCCTATCTCAAGCGCCTCGCTGACCACCGCGAGGCGCTGCGCGCCGCCTGCGCCGCCCGCGGGTGGGACTTTGCGCTGCATCGGACGGACCAGTCCGCCGCCCAGGCCCTGCTCGCCCTGCGCGCGCGGCTCGCCGGCCCTGAACTCGCGACGGCGGGAGGCGCCTGACATGCTCGGCCTGCCGATCGCCTTCGCCGCCCCGACCGTTCTCGCAGCGCTCGCTCTGCTCGCGGCGCTGTACCTCTTCTTGAAGATCACGCCGCCGCGGCCGCGGCAGGCGGTGTTTCCGCCGCTACGCCTGCTGCTCGGCATCGAAGCGCGCGACGCGACCCCCGCCAAGACGCCCTGGCCCCTGCTGGTGCTGCGCATCGCGATCGCAGCCTTCGTCATCCTGGCGATGGCCGGCCCGGTCTGGAACCTTGTCCAGGCGGGGACGGGCCATTCCGGCCCGCTGCTCGTGCTGATCGACGATGGCTGGCCGGCGGCGCCGGCTTGGGACCGGCGCATGGCCTTTGCGCGCGACCAACTGCGCGCGGCGACCGACGCCGGCCGGCTGGCGGCAATCGTCCCGGTGTCGCAGGGCGGGCTCGACATCACGCCGCTGGATGGCCCGCGCATCGAAGAAAAGCTGCGCGCGCTGCAACCGGTTGGCTATACGCCCGACCGGCAGGCGACGCTGCCCGCCGTGACGCGCTTTCTCCAAGCCAACCCCAAGGCCGAGATCGTCTGGATCGCCGACGGGATCGAACGCGGCGGGGCCGGCGCGTTTGCGCGGTCGCTCGCAAGCGCGGCGGCGGGCCATAGCGTCTCGGTCGTCGTCGATCGCTCGACGCCGCTCGCCATTTCCAACGTCGAGAACCTCTCCGGCTCACTCGCCGCCCATTTGACGCGCGCGGGGACCGACGCGCACGGCGCGGGCATCGCGCGCGCGCTCGATGCGCAAGGGCGCTCGATCGGCGAGGCTCCCTTCAACTTCGGCGCGGACAACGCCACGGTCGTCAACTTCAACCTGCCGGTCGAACTCAGAAACCAGGTGTCGCGCGTCGCCCTCGCCGACGCGAATTCGGCGGGCGCGGTTTGGCTTGTCGATGAGCGCGAGAAGCGGCGGCGGGTCGCCATCCTCTCTGGCGTCAGCGCCGACGTCGCCCAGCCCTTGCTGTCGCCGGCCTACTATATAAGGCGTGCGCTCGCGCCTTACGCAGAGTTGCGCGAATGGCGCGACGCCTCCAGCGACCCGATCGTGTCGCTGATCGGCGAGAAGCCGTCGGTGATGGTGCTCGCCGACATGAGCGTGCCGCCCGGCCCCGCGCGCGACAAGCTGGTCGAATTCGTCGAATTGGGCGGCGTGCTGGTGCGCTTCGCCGGCACGCGCCTCGCGGCCGGAGAGGACGACCTGACGCCCACCGTATTGCGCCGCGGCGGCCGCACGCTCGGCGGCGCGCTCTCCTGGGAGACGCCGAAGCATATCGCGCCGTTCGACAAGAACAGTCCCTTCTTCGGCCTCGCCGCGCCCGACGAAGTGACGGTGTCGCGCCAGGTCCTGGCTGAGCCCGAACCGGGCCTTGCCGGCAAGACCTGGGCGCGCCTCGCCGACGGCACGCCGCTCGTCACCGCCGCCCCGCGCGGCAAGGGCCTCATTGTCCTCTTCCATGTGACGGCCGACACCACCTGGTCGAACCTGCCGATCTCCGGCCTCTTCGTCGACATGTTGCGCCGCATCGTGGCGCGCGCCGGCGCCGCGCCGGCCGACACGGATGCGGCCGCGGCCAAGTCGGAGGCGCAGGCGACCCGCGCGCCCTATCGCACGCTCGATGGTTTCGGCGTTCTCGGCTCCCCGCCTGCGACCGCGACGCCGATCGGCGATAACTTCTCCGGTCCCGGCGACGCCGCGCATCCCCCCGGCTTCTATGGTCCCGCCGACTCGCTCGAAGCCGTCAACGCCATGGCGCCCGGCGAGACGCTGGCGCGCGCCGACTATGCTGGGCTGCCGGTCAGCGCGGCCGGGCTTGACGTCGCCGCGCCGATCGATCTGAAGCCGTGGCTGCTGCTCGCCGCCTTCTTCGGCTTCCTCGTCGACGGGTTAGCCACCCTCTGGCTCGGGCGAGCGCCGCGCTATGTCGGTCCGACCGCCGCCATGCTGCTGGCGGGCGCGATCGTCGGCGCGACATTGCTGTGCGGCCCGCGCGCCTTCGCCGACGACGCGCCGGTCTCCGACCGCGACGCGCAGGCGGCGCGCGCGACCCATCTTGCCTATATCGTCACTGGCGACGCGACGGTGGACGAGACGTCGCGGCTCGGCCTCGAGAACCTCGGCCGCGTGCTCGACCAGCGCACCTCGGCGGAAGTCGCCGACCCGATCGCGCTCGATCCGGCGCGCGACGATCTCAGCTTCTACCCGCTGATCTATTGGCCGGTCGTCGCGAACCGGCCCCAGCCGCCGCAGAAGGCGGTCGCGCGCATCGCCGCTTTCATGAAGAACGGCGGCACGGTCGTCTTCGACACCCGCGACGCCCTGACGGCGCGCAGCGGCGGCCCGCCGACCCCCGAAGGCGCGTGGCTCAAAACCCTGCTCGCCGGCGTCGACGTGCCCGAACTCGAGCCGGTGCCGCGCGACCACGTCATTACCAAGACGTTCTATCTGATCGACCGCTTCGTCGGCCGCACCGACAACGGCCAGACCTGGGTCGAGGCGCTGCCGCCGCCCGATCCCAACGACCGGGCGCCGCGGCCGGCGCGCGCCGGCGACAGCGTTTCGCCGATCGTCATCACCTCCAACGACCTCGCGGCGGCCTGGGCGGTCGACGCCAGCGGACAGCCGCTCTACCCCCTTATTCCCGGCGGGCCGCGCCAGCAGGAGATGGCGCTGCGCGGCGGGGTCAATCTCGTGATGTACACGCTGACCGGCAACTACAAGGCTGACCAGGTCCACGCTAAGGATCTCTTGGAGAGGCTTTCGCATTGAACGACTGGTCGATCGCTTTCTCGCCGCTATTTCCGCTGCCGCTCATCGAGGGGATGGCCGTTGCGGCCGTCGCGCTGATCGGCCTGATGCTTTGGCGGCGCCCTCGCGGCGCGCTGGTCCGCGCGCTCGCCTTCGCGCTGCTGCTGATCGGCCTGCTCGATCCCTCCTTGATGCGCGAGGACCGGCGCCCGCTCAAGGACGTTGTCGCCGTCGTGCTCGATCAGTCTCCCGCCAATCGGATCGGCGAACGGCCGCGCCAAACCGCCGCGGCGCGCGCCGAAATCGAGAAACAGCTCGCCGCGCTCGGCAATATCGAGCCGCGCTTCGTCGAGACGGAGCGCAACGATCCCGAGAACCAGGGCACGCGCCTGTTTGGCGCGCTGCATTCTGCCCTGAGCGACACGCCGCCCGACCGGGTCGGCGGCGCGATCGTAGTGACGGACGGAATCGCGCACGACATTCCGAATTCCCTCGAAGGGCTCGGCTTCGACGCGCCGCTCCACGTGCTGGTCACCGGCCATGAGGGCGAGCGCAACCGGCGCATCGAACTCGTCGAGGCGCCGCGCTTCGGCATCGTCGGCAAGGACCAGACGATCGTCGCCCGCATCGTCGATTCGGGCGCCGCCAACGAGCCGGCCGAGCTGACCGTGCGCCGCGACGGCGAGACGATCGCGACCATGTCGGCCCCGATCGGCGAGGCGCTGCCGATCAAGGTGCCGGTCGACCACGCCGGGCCCAACGTCGTCGAACTCGACGTCACGCCGATCAAGGACGAACTGACGACCCGCAACGGCAAGGCGGTCGTCACGATCGAGGGCGTGCGCGACAAGTTGCGCGTGCTGCTGGTTTCGGGCGAGCCGCATCAGGGCGAGCGCATGTGGCGCAACCTGCTCAAGTCCGACGCCAACGTCGATCTCGTGCATTTCACGATTCTGCGCCCGCCGGAGAAATCGACCGACGGCACGCCGATCAACGAACTGTCGCTCATCGCCTTCCCGGTACAGGATCTGTTCGGCCGCAAGATCAAGGACTTCGATCTCATCATCTTCGACCGTTATTCGAGCCAGGCGATCCTGCCGCGCTTTTATCTCGACAACATCGTCAAATACGTCCGCGAGGGCGGCGCGCTGCTGATGGCGGAAGGGCCGGCGTTCGGCACGCCGGAGGGCCTGTTCGACACGCCGCTCGGCGAGATCTCGCCGGCGCGGCCGACGGGAGACGAATTCGATCAGGCGTTCCGAGCGGAAATCTCCCCCGACGGCGCCAAGCACCCGGTCACGCGGGGCCTTGCCGGCGGCGACGCCTCGCCGCCCGCCTGGGGGCGCTGGTTCCGCCAGATCGGCGGCGAAGTGACCAACGGCTCCGCGGTGATGCAAGGCGTCGACAAATCGCCGCTGCTGGTGCTCTCGCGCGCCGACAAGGGGCGCGTCGCGCTGCTGCTCAGCGATCAAATGTGGCTGTGGGCGCGCGGCTACGACGGCGGCGGCCCGTACCTCGACCTGCTGCGCCGACTGGCGCATTGGCTGATGAAGGAGCCCGAGCTCGAAGAAGAGGCGCTGCGCGCCCGCGCCAAGGGCCACGACCTGACGATCGAGCGCCAAAGCGTGAAGGGCGAGGTCCCGCAGGCGACGATCACGGCCCCCGACGGGTCGACGACGACCGTGCAGCTCAAGAGCGTTGCGCCGGGCCTCTCGCGCGCGACGGTCTCGGTCGACCAGGACGGGCTCTACCGGGCCGGCGACGGCGAGCACGTCGCGCTGGCGGTGGTCGGCCCCGACAATCCGCTCGCGTTCCAGGAAGTCGTATCGACCCTGGAGAAGCTGCGCCCACTCGCCGAGGCGAGCGGCGGCAGCGTTCGCCGGCTTGCCCGGTCGGCGAACGACGCCATCAACGTGCCGCGCATCATCGCCATGCACGAATCGCCGAGCTACGCCGGCGCCGATTACATCGGGGTGAAGCGCACCGGGGCGAGCCAGCTCGTCGGCGTCGCGCAGACCCCCCTTGCGGCGGGGTTCCTGGGTCTCGCCGCCCTGTTGGGCGCGCTGGTCTGGGCCTGGCGGCGCGAAGGGGGCGGCGTCAGCGCCTGAAACCTCGAAGCGACGTCTTGCCGCGGCTGCTTGGCGCGGTTACTTAGGCGCATCTTCGAGGGTACTGCCATGAAAAAGGTCTATGCTAATGCAGACGACGCCCTGGCGGGCGTCATCAAGGACGGGATGACGCTTATGTCCGGCGGATTCGGACTGTGCGGCTCTCCCGACACCCTGATCGCCGCGATTCGCAAGTCCGGCGCCAAGAACCTCACGTTCGTCTCCAACAACGCCGGCATTGACGGCGCCGGCCTCGGCCTGTTGCTCGAGACGCGGCAGATCAAGAAGATGATCTCGTCCTACGTCGGCGAGAACAAGCTGTTCGCGGAACAGTATCTCTCGGGCCAACTGGAGCTCGAATTCAATCCGCAGGGCACGCTGGCCGAGCGCATCCGCGCCGGCGGCGCCGGCATCCCGGCCTTCTTCACCCGCACCGGCGTCGGCACGATGGTCGCCGAGGGCAAAGAGACGCGCATGTTCGACGGCGAGGAATATGTGATGGAGCGCGGCATTTTCGCCGACATCGCCATCGTCCACGCCTGGAAGGCCGACACCGAAGGCAATCTCGTCTTCCGAAAGACGGCGCGCAACTTCAATCCGAACATGGCGACCGCCGCCAAGGTGACGATCGTCGAAGTCGAAAACCTCGTCGAGCCCGGCGAGATCGACCCCGACCACATCATCACCCCCGGCGTCTATGTGCAGCGAATCGTCCACGTCCCGGCCGGCGAAAAGCGCATCGAGAAGCGCACGACGCGTCCGCGCGTCGCCGCCTGACATCTCGACCGGGCGGCCGCCCGGTCTCGGTTCCTCAATTATCGCGCGCGTCTGACGAAAAACCGGCATCCACTTTTTCGCCGCGCGCATTCGGAGAAGCGAACAATGGCCTGGACACGTGATGAGATGGCGGCGCGGGCCGCCAAGGAGCTGCAGGACGGCTTCTACGTGAACCTCGGCATCGGCATTCCGACGCTGGTGTCGAACTACATCCCCGAGGGGATCGACGTGAAGCTGCAGAGCGAAAACGGCATGCTCGGCATGGGGCCGTTCCCTTTCGAAGGCGAAGAGGACGCCGACCTCATCAACGCCGGCAAGCAGACCGTGACTGTGCTGCCGACGACGAGCTTCTTCTCCAGCGCGGATTCCTTCGCGATGATTCGCGGCGGCCACATCGATCTCGCCATCCTCGGCGCGATGCAGGTCTCCGAGACGGGCGATCTCGCCAACTGGATGATCCCCGGCAAGATGGTCAAGGGCATGGGCGGCGCGATGGATCTCGTCGCCGGCGTCAAGCGGATCGTCGTCGTGATGGAGCATGCCGCGAAGGAGGAGCCGAAGCTCTTGCACAAGTGCAATCTGCCGCTCACCGGACGCCGCGTCGTCGACCTCGTGATCACCGACCTCGGCGTCTTCACGATCGACAAGCACGGCTCGGAAGGCATGGCGCTGGTCGAGCTCGCGCCGGGCGTCAGCCTCGAAGAAATCGCCGCCAAGACCGAGGCGACCTACCGCGTCGCGGTGCGCTGAGCGACTTCGCGGCATGGCCGGGACAAGCCCGGCCATGTGAGCCGTTGTCACCCCCGCGAAAGCGGGGGTCCAGGTAACTGCCGCAGGCCTTCGCCCTTTGACTCTGGATGCCCGCTTTCGCGGGCATGACAGGGGGCTGGCCTAATACCGCGATCTCATAAGGCGGCGCGTTCGAGACCAAGACGATGTTCGCCTGCACCATCCTCACCTTGTTCCCGCAAATGTTTCCGGGCCCGCTCGGTCAGTCGCTCGCCGGCGACGCGATGGCGCGCGGCCTGTGGGCGCTCGAGACGCGGGACATTCGCGAACATGGGCTCGGGCGTCATCGCGCCGTCGACGACACGCCTGCGGGCGGCGGGCCCGGCATGGTGATGCGCGCCGACGTGCTGGCGGCAAGCCTCGACGCGGCGGCGCCGGCGGAGGACCCGCGTCCCCGTCTCATCATGAGCCCGCGCGGCGCGCCCCTCGCCCAAGCGCAAGCCCGCCAATGGGCGGCGGGACCCGGCCTCGTTATCGTCTGCCCGCGCTTCGAAGGCGTCGACGAGCGCGTCATTGCGGCGCGCGGCCTGATCGAAGTGTCGATCGGCGACTACATCCTCTCCGGCGGCGAGATCGCCGCCCTCGCCGTGCTCGACGCCTGCGTGCGCCTGATCCCGGGCGTGATGGGCAAAGTCGAATCGGGCGAGCAAGAGAGTTTTGAAGCGGGCCTGCTCGAATATCCCCATTATACGCGCCCGCGCGAATGGGAAGGCCGCTCGATCCCCGACGTCTTGCTGTCAGGCGATCACAAGGCGATCGAGAAATGGCGCCGGCAAGAGGCCGAGCGGATCACCGGCGAGCGCCGGCCCGACCTTGTCGCGCGGAACGGAAAGTAGGCCCGTTTCGCTTTTTGCTTGACGCACGGTGCTGTCATCCCCGCGAAAGCGGGGATCCAGACAACCGCCGCAGGCCTTCGCGCTTCAATTCCTGGATGCCCGCTTTCGCGGGCATGACACAAGTCGCCTGGAGAAGCTGCTTCACGTCCGCGTTTCGAGAACGGCCAGCCGCTTGCCCATATAGACGGTCGTCCCGCCCATGAAGGGCTCGCGCCTCAGCGTGGCGTACCCGCACTTCTCGTAGAGCGCGATATTGGCCTTGAACTCGGCGTTCGTCAGCAGCTTGCTCTCGAAACGCCCCGCCTCGATCGCCTTGCGCTCGGCGTGGGCGAGCAGTTTGCGGCCAAGACCTTTGCCCTGCTCTTCTGGACGGACGGCCACGTTTTCAATCCAAAGGTGATCGTCGCGCAGCATCGTCTCGATCAGGCCGACCAGGCGAGCGCCGACAAACGCCAGATCGAACTGATGTTCTTGAACGGCTTTCTCGTAGTCGGCTGTCATCGGCAGCGGCTCGCGCCCGATGACGGGGACCCATTTCGCATACGCCGAACGCACGAGCGCACGGATCATTTTGGCGTCTTCCGCCGTCGCGGGCCGCATCGCGATCAAGAGTTCCGAAGGCATCGAAGGGTCTCCGTTAGAAACGAAAAACCCCGCCGACCGGATGGTGGGCAGGGCTGCACGAGCAATCGAGAAGGGATTTGGGAGGGCTTTGCCTCTACGCCGTCTCGAACGTCATCACCCGTCCCCGCGCCTTTCGGCGGGAGCGACGTCGCAGGACAATGGCGAGGCGGGCGTTCATGAGAGAGTCAGCGCGTCGGGACGGGATGTTCGCCGCGGTAGTCGTAGAAGCCGCGCTGCGTCTTGCGGCCGAGCCAGCCCGCCTCGACGTATTTCACCAGCAGCGGACAGGGCCGGTATTTCGAGTCCGCGAGACCCTCGTGCAGCACCTGCATGACGGAGAGGCAGGTGTCGAGGCCGATGAAATCGGCGAGCTGCAGCGGACCCATTGGATGGTTGGCGCCGAGGCGCATCGCCGTGTCGATCAATTCGACCGAGCCGACGCCCTCGTAGAGCGTATAGATCGCCTCGTTGATCATCGGCAGCAGGATGCGGTTGACGATGAAGGCCGGAAAGTCCTCCGACATCGTCGCCGTCTTGCCAAGGCGGGCGACAAAGGCCTTGGCGGCCTCGTACGTGTCGTCGGTCGTCGCGATGCCGCGGATCAGCTCGACGAGCTGCATGCGGGGCACCGGGTTCATGAAATGGATGCCGATGAAGCGCTCGGGATTGGCGGTCACCGAAGCGAGGCGGGTGATCGAGATCGACGACGTGTTCGAGGCGACGATCGTGTCGGGCTTGAGGAAGGAGCGCAGGTTGGTGAAGATTTTGCGCTTCACCTCCTCGTTCTCGGACGCCGCTTCGATGACGAGATCGCACTCGGAAAGTTCGTCGTAGGAGGCGACGCCGATCCGATCCAACGTCGTCTGACGCGCGGCTTCGTCGAGTTGCCCCTTGGCGATCTGGCGCGACAGAAAGCCGTTGATCGTGGCGAGCGCCGCCTTCACCCGCTCTTCGGCGACATCGTTCAGCGACACGCTCAATCCGGCCTGAGCGCAGACCAGCGCGATGCCGGAGCCCATCTGGCCGGCGCCGATTACGCCGACTTTGTCGATCGAGAGTGCCATCGTGTGATCCAACTGCGAGGACGCAGCGCGCCCTACGATCATAGCTTAGCGACGCGCCAGGTCCAGAGCGGACCGGCGCGACGCTTTGTCATTTGCCGATCTTGCCGAGTTCCGCGGCGAGTTCGGGCAGCGCGGTGAAGAGATCGGCGACGAGGCCGTAGTCGGCGACCTGGAAGATCGGCGCTTCCTCGTCCTTGTTGATCGCGACGATCACCTTCGAGTCCTTCATGCCGGCGAGATGCTGGATGGCGCCGGAGATGCCCACAGCAATGTAAAGCTCGGGGGCGACCACCTTGCCGGTCTGGCCGACCTGCCAGTCGTTCGGCGCGTAGCCGGCGTCGACCGCCGCGCGCGAAGCGCCCATCGCCGCGCCGAGCTTGTCGGCGACCGGCTCGATGTAGGTCTTGAAGTTCTCCGCCTTCTGCATCGCCCGGCCGCCGGAGATGATAATCCTGGCCGAGGTGAGTTCGGGACGGTCCGACTTGGCGAGCGCTTCGCCGGCGAAGCTGGAGACGCCGGGATTGGCCGCCGCTGCGACCGGCTCGATCGGCGCCGCCGCGGAACCGGCGCCGGTCGCAGCGAAGGAGGCGGTGCGCACCGTGGCGATGATCTTGGCGTCGGTCGATTCCACCGTCTGGATCGCGTTGCCGGCGTAGATCGGCCGCTCGAAGGTCTTCGGCCCGACCACCTTGGTGATGTCGGAGAGCTGCATGACGTCGAGCAGCGCCGCCACGCGCGGCAGCACGTTCTTCGCAGCCGCGCTGGAGCCGGCGAAGATCGCCGCATAGTCGCCCGCGAGCGAGACGATGAGCGCCGCCAGCGGCTCAGCGAGGCCGTGCTCGTAGAGCGCGTCGTCGGCGACGCGCACCTTGGCGACGCCGGAAAGCTTGGCCGCCTCGGCAGCCGCCTCGCCGACATTGCGGCCGGCGATGAGCACGTCCACCGGCTCGCCGAGCGCCAGCGCTGCCGTCAGCCCGCGCGCCGTCAGTTCGTTGAGGCGCCCGTTTGTGACTTCCGCCAGGAGAAGGGTCGCCATGGTCAGATCACTCCCGCTTCGTCATGCAGCTTGGCGACGAGTTCCGCCACCGTCTTCACCTTCACGCCCGCCTTGCGTCCGCTCGGCTCGGCGGTCTTCAGCACCTTCAGCCGCGGCGTCACATCGACGCCGAAATCGGCGGGCGTCTTCTCGTCGATCGGCTTCTTCTTGGCCTTCATGATGTTCGGCAGCGAGGCGTAGCGCGGCTCGTTGAGGCGCAGATCGCTGGTGACGATCGCCGGCAGCTTCAGGTCGACCGTCTGCAGGCCGCCGTCGACTTCGCGCGTCACGGCCGCCTTGTCGCCCTCGATCACGACCTTCGAGGCGAAAGTTCCCTGCCCCCAGCCGAGCAGCGCCGCCAGCATCTGGCCGGTCTGATTGCTGTCGTCGTCGATCGCCTGCTTGCCGAGGATCACGAGGCCCGGGCTCTCCGCCTCGACGACGCCCTTCAGGAGCTTGGCGACCGCCAGCGGCTCGACGAGCGCGTCGGTCTTGATCAGGACGCCGCGGTCGGCGCCCATCGCCAGCGCCGTGCGCAGCGTCTCGGCCGCCTGCGCAGGACCGATCGAGACCACCACCACTTCGGTCGCCTTGCCGGCTTCCTTCTGCCGCAGCGCCTCCTCGACGGCGATCTCGTCGAACGGGTTCATCGACATCTTCACGTTCGTCAGATCGACGCCGGAGCCGTCGCCCTTCAGGCGAATTTTCACGTTGTAGTCGACAACCCGCTTCACGGGCACAAGGATCTTCATGGCGGCGGAAACCCCTCTCCTGGAATGGGCGCGGTCGCCGAAACGGCGTGCGGCAACCCCTAATCGCGGCAATTGAGCAAGTCAACGCGAGCCAAACCACTGCCAAGGCTGGCCTTCCCAGGAATAACGCGTAATGAAATTGCGTTCTCGCCATGCCGTCGCGAGATATGCACGACGCCGGCCGCCCCGCGCCGACTCCTCGCGCGGAGGCGGAAATATGCAGATTTGTGTTGTTTTATAAGCGACTACGGCCGCTCAGCATATGCAGGGAGGCCTGACGAGAGTCGAATTGGGCGCAATTCCGGGGCCCCTCGGCGATTGACATCGCGAGCGCACTAAACTGATGATAATCATCGAAACCGCCTGGACTGCCTCGGGGCCGCCGTCCAAGGAGCGTTCTATCTGGGGAGGAGTTGGCGATGAGCGAGTTGATCGACCTCAAGACGAAGCTGCAGGCCGGCCGGATGTCCCGCCGCGAGTTCATGGGCAGGGCCGCAGCCCTCGGCGCTTCCACGGCGGTGATTTCGGGCATGCTCGCAAGTGCGGACGCCTTCGCCGCCGACACTCCCCGGAAAGGGGGCGTACTGCGGCTCGGCCTCGGCGGCGGCAGCACGACCGACAGTTTTGACATCACGTCCTACAACGACTCGGTCATGATCGACGCGAGCCACGGAGTGTTCAACGGCCTCATCGAATGGGGCGAGGACGGCAAGCCGAAGCCCGAGCTGGCCGAAAGCTTCGAGCCAACCAATGGAGCGAAGGACTGGATCTTTAACCTGCGCAAGGGGATCAAGTTCTCCAACGGCCAGGAATTCACCGCCGACGACGCGCTCTATTCGCTCAATCTGCATCGCGGCGAGAGCAAGTCCGGCGGCGCCGCTTCGCTCAAGCCGATTACCGACATCAAGAAGCTGGACAAATATCAGATCCAGATTTCGCTCGCGGCGGCCAACGCGGACCTGCCCTACTCCTTCACCGACTACCACGTCCTGATGGTGCCGAACGGGTTCAAGGATTGGGCGAACCCCGTCGGCACCGGTCCCTACGCGCTCGAGAAATACGACCCCGGCGTGCGGATCACGATGAAGAAGGCGCGCGACTACTGGAAGGACGGGCGTGGCCATCTCGACGGGGTCGAGATCACCGTCATCAACGACGGCTCGGCGCGCATCAACGCCCTCATCTCCGGTCAGCTCGACGCCATCAACCGCGTCGACCACAAGGCCGTGGCGATGCTCTCCAAGTCGCCCAAGGTGCAGATCGTGCGCGCAGCGGGCGGCTGGCACTCCGTGCTCGCGATGGAGACCGACAAGGCCCCCTTCGACAATCCCGACCTTCGCCTCGCGCTGAAATACTCGACTGATCGCGAGCAGATCCTGAAGGCGCTATTCAGCGGCTATGGCACGCTCGGCAACGACCATCCGATCCCGCCGACCGATCCTTACTTCAACAGCGAGCTGCCGCAGCGTAAGCACGACCCCGAACGCGCCGCGTTCCATTTCAAGAAGTCGGGGCTCACCGATCCGAAGATCGTTCTCCAGGTCTCCGACGCCGCCTTCAACGGCGCGGTCGACGAGGGCGCGCTGTTCCAGGCGAGCGCCGCCAAGGCGGGCATCAAGGTCGACCTCAAGAAGGAGCCGGCCGACGGCTTCTGGGACAATGTCTGGCTCAAGGGCGCCTTCGTCGGCAGCTACTGGGGCGGCCGCGCCGCGGCGACCCAGATGCTGGCGGACGCCTTCTCCGCTGGCGCGCCCTGGAACGAGACCCACTGGAAGAACGACAAGTTCGAGAAGCTGCTCGCCGACGCGCGCAGCGAGACCGACGAAGCAAAGCGCAAGCCCTACATCTGGGAAATGCAGGCGATGCTGCAGCAGGACGGCGGCGCGATCATCCCCGTCTTCCGCGACTGGCTCGACGCCCATAACGAAAAGGTCGGCGGCCATACGCCGCACGGCGGCTTCGACATGGACAACGGCATGATCCTCGATAAGGCCTGGCTTAAGGCCTGATGGCCGAATGGCGCGCTCGCTCTTCGGGGCGGGCGCGCTCGCGCCTTTGGCCAAGCGCGATCTTGGTCCGGGCGCGGTCCTTGCGTGATATTTTCGGGGGTCGGCGGAGACGCGGCCGCGAGAGCGTCGTAGGAGTTGCGAACGGGTTGAGCGCGCGCCGAGACGCGCAACGGCGAACGAAGGGGCAAACGTTGTGTTGAAGCTCGTGACCCAGCGTTTCGGCTTGGGCATCCTGACGTTGTTCGGCGCGTCCATCCTGATCTTCGCCGGCACGGAGATGATGCCGGGCGATCTCGCCTCGTCGATCCTGCAGAACAGCGCGACGCCGGAAAGCCTCGCTGCGCTCCGCTTGGAGCTCGGGCTCGATAAGCCGGCGATCGTCCGCTTCGCCGCATGGCTGTTCGGCGCGCTGCACGGCGACTTCGGTCACTCGCTCGCCAACGGCCGCGACGTGCTGACGGAGATCGCGCCCCGCTTCGCCAATACGATGTTCCTCGCCGCCTATGCGGCGATCGTCTCGGTGCCTCTGGCGGTCGGCCTCGGGGTTGTGGCCGCCATCTGGCAAGGGGGATGGTTCGACAGACTGATCAACCTCATCACCTTGATGACGATTTCCGTGCCCGAGTTCTTCCTCGCCTACATACTCATCAAATATGTCGCGGTGGATCTCGGCTGGTTTCCCTCGCTCGCCAACGTCTCCCCCGACATGGGGTTGGGCGACCGCCTTTGGTACTCATTTCTGCCGATGCTGACACTGGTCCTTGTCATCGTCGCGCATATGATGCGCATGACGCGCGCTTCGGTGCTCGCGGTGATGGCCAGCCCCTACATCGAGATGGCGACCTTGAAGGGCTTGACCAAGTCGCGCATCGTGGTGCGCCACGCTCTTCCGAACGCGCTCGCCCCCATCATCTCGGTGATCGCCTTGGATTTGGCCTATCTCATCGTCGGCGTCGTCGTCGTCGAAACCGTCTTCGTCTACCCTGGCCTCGGCCAATTGATGGTGGACGAAACCTCCAAGCATGACGTCCCAGTCGTGCAGGCGTGCGGGCTGATCTTCGCGGCGACGTTCATTTTGTTCAACCTGATCGCCGACGTTCTGGCCATACTCTCCAATCCACGACTGAGGCAACCGCGATGACGGAAGCGCAAGGTCAGAAGACGAGCGCCGGCGGAGGCGTCGAAACGCGGCCGCATCGGGCGGGAGGGAAGTTCAGGATCCGTTTGTACGGGCACAAACTCAACGTCTGGGCGCAGATCGGTCTGGCGATCATCGCGATCAATCTTTTCGTCGCGATTTTCGCGCCTCTCATCGCGCCCTATGGCCAGGCCGACGTCATCGGCGACGCCTATGCCGACCCCGACATCCATCACTGGCTGGGTCTCGATAATCTGGGCCGCGACATCTTGAGCCGCCTGATCTTCGGCGCCCGCCTGTCGATTGGCCTCTCGCTCGTCATCACGATGCTCTCCTTCGCGATCGGGATCATCTCCGGTTTCGGCGCCGCGGTCGCCGGCGGCTGGATTGACATGGCGCTCGCCCGCCTGGTCGACCTGCTGCTCTCGATGCCGACGCTCATTTTCGCGATGGTCATCCTGTCGGTGGCGGGGAGCTCGTATCCGGCGCTCATCTTGACCATCGCCATCCTCGATTCGCCCAAGGTGTTCCGCCTGGCGCGCGCCGTGGCGATGAACGTAGTCAGTCTCGAATTCGTCGAAGCGGCGCGATTGCGCGGCGAGGGTTGGTTGTGGATCATCACGCGCGAAATCCTGCCCAATTCGGTGCCGCCGTTGACGGCCGAATTCGGCCTTCGTTTCTGCTTCACGTTCCTCTTCATCGCGACGCTGAGCTTTCTCGGTCTCGGCGTGCAACCGCCTGCTGCGGATTGGGGCGGCATGGTCAAGGACCTGCGCGACATGATCAGCCTCGGCGGCGTCGCGCCGCTATACCCCGCTGCGGCGATCGCGATCCTTTCGATCGGCGTAAATTTTGTCGTCGATTGGATTCTCTCCGTCCACTCCAGAGGCCAGGGAGAAGGCGCATGAGCGTGCAATCCAAGGAAAGTCCGCGATCTCGCGACGATTCCGTCATGCTCGACATTCGCGACATGCGGATCGCCGTGCGCACCGACGCGGGCGAAGGCCCCGTGCTGGTCGACGACGTGTCGCTCACGCTGCGGCGCGGCGAGGTGATCGGCCTGATCGGCGAATCGGGAGCGGGAAAGTCGACCATCGGCCTCGCCTCGATGGGCTACACGCGGCGCGACTGCCACATCGTCGGCGGCAACATCGTCTTCGGCGACAAGGACATCCGCTCGATCAGTCAGGACGAGCGACGGGCCCTGCGCGGGCCACGCATCGCCTATATCGCGCAGAGCGCCGCGGCCTCGTTCAATCCGGCCCACACGCTGATGGAGCAGGTCTGCGAGGCTTCGGTGCGTCACAGCGTATTGACGCGGTCTGAGGCGCGCGCCGAGGCGATCAGCCTCTTCAAGCAGCTCGATCTGCCGAGCCCGGAGACGATCGGTTCGCGCTATCCCCACCAGGTCTCAGGCGGTCAGCTACAGCGCGTAATGGCCGCGATGGCGATGGTCGCCAAGCCCGACATCCTCATCTTCGACGAGCCGACGACCGCGCTCGACGTGACGACCCAGGTCGAGTGCCTCGCCGCGTTCCGCAAGCTCATCCGCGAGCACGGCACCGCGGCGCTCTACATCACGCACGACCTCGCGGTCGTCGCGCAGATTGCCGACAGCATCATGGTGCTCAAGCGCGGCAAGATGGTCGAGTTCGGCGAAGCCCGACAAATCCTGCAAGACCCCAAGGAGGACTACACCCGCCGCCTGGTGAGGGAGCGCGTCGCCGGTCACAAATTCGTCGACGCCAACGTCGCGGGGGCGGCGCCGATCCTCGCCATCGACCATGTCAGCGCCAACTACCCCGGCAAGCCTAAGGTCATCGACGACGTGAGCCTCGAAGTGCGCCGCGGCGACACCGTGGCGGTGGTCGGCGAGTCGGGCTCGGGCAAATCCACCCTCGCCCGCGTGGTGACGGGCCTCCTGCCGCGCATCGCCGGGGATGTCCGCTTCAATGGGGTTAGCCTGCCGCCCCGCTTGAAGGATCGCGCGCGCGACCAGCTCCGCCGCGTGCAAATGATCTACCAGATGCCCGACGTCGCGCTGAATCCGCAGCAGACCCTGCTCGACGTGATCGGCCGGCCGGTCGCCTTCTATTTCAAGCGAAGCCGGGCCGAGGTGCGCGTCCGCGTGCTCGAACTGCTGCGCCAGATGGATCTCCCGGAGAGCTTCATCTCGCGTAAGACGAGCGAATTGTCGGGCGGCCAGAAGCAGCGCGTCTCGATCGCCCGCGCGCTCGCCGCCGAGCCGGACCTGATTATTTGCGACGAGGTCACCTCCGCGCTGGATCAACTCGTCGGGGAGGAGATTCTCCGCCTCCTGAAGAGGCTTCAGGACGAGCTCGGCGTCGCCTACCTCTTCATTACCCACGACCTCGGCACGGTGAAGCGAATCGCCAACAAGGTCGCGGTGATGCTCAAGGGGCGAGTGGTGGCGGGGGGCGACACGGCGACGGTCTTCCAGCCGCCTTACCATCCCTACACCGAGCTCCTGCTGTCCTCGGTCCCGGAGATGCGGCCGGACTGGCTCGACGAAGTTCTCGCCAAGCGGGCCGCCGGCGCGGCGACCACCGCGGCCCTGCTGCATACCCCCTGACCTCTCCGCCCGGCCAACTCGCCGGTCGGCCTTGCCGCCTAGGCAAGTCATTGGCTATATCCCTCGATTGGAGCGAGGAGCGCCGACGCCTAGACGGAACCAATGAGGCGCAACGTGCGGCAGCGCGACCAGTCATGCGTTTCGCATGAGATAGATTAGGGAATCTTGGATGCGCGCGCCCGGCGGACCGCGACTGTTGCTGCGACGGCTCCGCGAAGTGATGGCGGAACCGGTCACTGCTCAAGCGCGCCTGGACCGCATCGTCGTTCTGATCGCCTCCAACATGGTCGCGGAGGTCTGCTCGCTCTATGTCTCGCGGGCCGACGGGCCCCTCGAGCTTTATGCGACGGAGGGCCTCAATCGCGAGGCGGTGCATTTGACGACCATGCGCCCCGGCGAAGGCCTCGTCGGCCTGATCGCCGCCACCGCCGAGCCGCTCGCGCTGTCCGACGCCCAAAACCACCCCGCCTTTTCCTACAAGCCGGAGACGGGCGAAGAAATCTATCAATCCTTCCTCGGCGTGCCCGTGCTGCGCAGCGGCGCGACCCTCGGCGTGCTCGTCGTGCAGAACCGTGCGCGGCGCACCTATTCCGAGGAGGAAATCGAGGCGTTGCAGACGACGGCGATGCTGCTCGCCGAAATGATCGCCTCAGGCGAATTGCAGTCGATCGCCGGACAGGGCGCCCCGATCGCGATTCGTCGCTCGATATCGTTGATCGGCGCGGCGATCGCCGAAGGCCTCGGCCTCGGCCATGTCGTGCTGCATCAGCCGCGCGTGACCGTCTCCAAGATCGTCGCGGACGACGTCTCTTCCGAGCTCAACCGGCTCGAGACCGCGATCGGAGCGATGCGCGCCTCGGTCGACGAATTGATCGACCGCAGCGACGACGGCGTCAACGGCGAGCACCGCGAGGTGCTGGAGGCGTTTCGCATGATCGCCCACGACCGCGGCTGGCTGCGCCGGCTGCGCGAGGCGGTCGCCAGCGGCCTCACCGCCGAGGCGGCGGTCGAGCGGGTGCAGAACGACGCGCGCGCCAAGCTGCAACGCCAGACCGATCCCTATTTGCGCGACCGGCTGCACGACCTCACCGACATCGCCAACCGGCTGTTGCATCAGCTTGCCGGACAGAGCCTCGTTTTGCTGCCGGAGGAGCTGCCGGAGAACGCCATCCTCGTCGCGCGCTCGATGAGCCCGGCCGCGCTGCTCGACTACGACCGCTCACGGCTGCGCGGCGTCGTCCTCGAAGAGGCCGGCGCCTCGAGCCACATCGCGATCGTCGCGCGCGCCCTCTCGATCCCCGTCGTCAGCGACATCGCCAATATCTCGGAAATCGCCGACCAGGGCGACGCGATCATCGTCGACGGCCTTGCCGGCGAAGTGCAGCTTCGCCCGCCGCCGGACGTCGAATCCTCCTATGCCGAGAAGGCGCGCCTGCGCGCTCGCCGGCAGGACCAGTATCGCGCGCTGCGCGACTTCCCCTCCGTGACGACCGACGGGGTCGCTATCGGCCTGCACATGAACGCCGGGCTGCTGATCGACCTGCCGCACCTCGCCGAGGCCGGCGCGCAATCGATCGGCCTGTTCCGCACCGAGTTGCAGTTCATGCTCGCCTCGCGCTTCCCGCGGCTCGGCGCGCAGGAAGCGCTTTACCGCTCCGTGCTCGACGCGGCCGGCGAGCGGCCCGTCACTTTCCGTACCCTCGACATCGGCGGCGACAAGGTGCTGCCCTATATGAAGGGCCTGGAGGAAGAGAACCCGGCCCTCGGCTGGCGCGCGATCCGGATCGGCCTCGACCGGCCGGCGCTGTTGCGTACCCAGTTGCGCGCGATGCTGCGCGCGGCCGCCGGGCGGGACCTGCGCATTATGATTCCGATGGTCTCGTCCGTGGTCGAATTCACCGCCGCGCGCGACCACTTGAAAGCCGAGATCGAATTCGCCGTACGTTTCGGTCGCTCGCCGCCGCGGGAGATCAAGTTCGGGCTGATGGTCGAGGTGCCGGCGCTGCTCTGGCAGATCGACGAAATCGCCGCGACGGCGGATTTCCTCTCGGTCGGCTCGAATGACCTGATGCAGTATCTCTACGCGGTGGACCGCGACAACAAGCGCGTCGCCGACCGCTTCGACACGCTCTCACCAGGCTTCCTGCGCGCACTGAAGTCGATCGCCGAGGCCGGCGTCCGACATAACGCGCCTGTCACGCTGTGCGGCGAGATGGGCGGCCGGCCGCTCGAGGTGATGGCGCTGATCGCGGTCGGCTATCGCCATTTCTCCATGGCGGCGACCGCCATCGGCCCGGTTAAGGCGATGATCCTTTCGCTCGACGCCCAAGCCGTGACGAAGGAGGTCGAGGCCATGCTGGCTGCGGGCGTTGGGTACGGATCGCTACGGACCCCGCTGCAAGCACTGGCGGACCGCCTCGGCGTCCGTCTCTAGACCATGCGGCAATTTCCGCGTATCGCCGCTTCGTCCCGGATCGTTTGCGTCAGCCATGCCAGCCACCAGCAATTTTGACATCATCCTGCGCCGCTTCGAGGAGATCGGCGCGCGCCTGACCGAGGGGGTCGCCGGCGCCGAATACGCCTCGCTGTCCCGCGAACTCGCCGAGCTCGATCCCGTCGTCACGGCGATCAAGGCTTGGCGCGCCAAGGAGCATGAGCGGACCGATCTCGACCTCATGCTCGAGGACGCGGGTCTCGATCAGGAAATCCGCGATATGGCGCGCGCCGAGCGCGAGCGCGCCGGGGAGGACGCCGAGGCGATGGCGCAGCAAATTCGCATCGCCCTACTGCCGAAGGACGCCGCCGACGAGGGCAACGTCATCCTCGAAGTCCGAGCGGGCACCGGCGGCGACGAGGCGGCGCTGTTCGCCGGCGACCTCTTCCGCATGTACGTCAAATATTCCGAGGTGCGCGGCTGGAAGGTCGACGTCCTCTCGGTCAGCGAGGGGACGGCGGGCGGCTATAAGGAAATCGTCGCCGAAGTCGCGGGCCGCGGCGCCTTCGCCCGCCTCAAATTCGAGAGCGGCGTCCATCGCGTCCAGCGCGTCCCCGCGACGGAGACCCAAGGCCGCATCCACACCTCGGCGGCGACCGTCGCCGTGCTGCCGGAGGCCCAGGAGATCGACCTCGTCATCAACGAGACCGATCTGAAGGTCGACACGATGCGCTCCAGCGGCGCCGGCGGCCAGCACGTCAACAAGACCGAGTCGGCGATCCGCATCACCCACATTCCGACCGGCGTCGTCGTCGCGATGCAGGAGGAGCGCTCGCAGCACCGCAATCGCGCCAAGGCGATGGCGCTGCTGCGCTCGCGCATCCTGGATGCACAGAATCAGCGCGCGAGCGACGAGCGGGCGCAGGAGCGCCGCTCCCAAGTCGGCTCCGGCGATCGCTCGCAGCGCATCCGCACCTACAATTTCCCGCAAGGGCGCGTGACTGACCATCGCGTCAACCTGACGCTCTACTCGCTCGATAAAATGATGGAGGGCGAGGGGCTCGACGAGATTGTCGATGCGCTGACCGCCGAGCGGCAGGCCCAATTGCTCGCCGAACAGGCGGCGCGATGATCCCTCGCCTGCCGCCGTTCGGGGACGAACAGACGATCGGTCTGCTCGGCGGCTCGTTCAATCCCCCGCATGGCGGCCACCGGTTGATTTCGCAGCTAGCGCTGCAACGCCTCCGCCTCGATCGTCTCTGGTGGCTCGCGACCCCTGGCAACCCTCTCAAGGACGTCGCCGCGCTGGCCGAGATGCAGGTTCGCCTCGCGGCGGCGCGCCAGCTGACGCGCGACCCGCGCATCTCCATCACCGGTTTCGAAGCCGAAATCGGGTCGCGCTACACTTACCAGACGATCCTGTGGCTGAAGCGACGTGCCCCGCGGGCCCATTTCGTCTGGATCATGGGCGCCGACAACCTCAGGCAGTTTCACCGCTGGAAACGCTGGCGGGACATCGCCACGCTGGTCCCTATCCTCGTCGTCGACCGCCCGGGCTCGACCTTGCGCGCGCTGGCAAGCCCCGCCGGCGCAGCGCTGTCGCGCTATCGCTGGCCGGAATCGGCGGCGACCCGCTTCGCGCTGGCGCGGGCGCCGGCGTTCCTGTTCCTGCACGGGCCGCGATCGGCTCTCTCTTCGACCGCGCTGCGCGAGCGCGACCCCGCCGCCGCGACGAACGCCGCTCGCGACGTCTTGAAAACCTCCCCTGGACAGATCATGTTTGGTCAGTAGAGGCCGCCGAATCAAACGAAAGGACCGCGACTCTGAGCCTGACGTCCGACAAGCCTACGGCGCGCCGCCGCAAGAGCGTCGCAAGCCCGTCCCCCGCCGCCGCAAGCCCGGCCGCCGCCAAGGACGATGCGCTGCACCGAGCAATCCTCGGCAGTTTGGAAAATTCGAAGGCCGAGGACGTTGTCACGATCGATATCGCGGGCAAGTCGACGCTGGCCGATGTCATGATCATCGCCAGCGGACGTTCGAGCGTCCATGTCGGGGCCATCGCGGACCACCTGATCAAGGCGTGTCGCGAGGCGGGCTATCCGGCGCCGCGAGTCGAAGGAATGCCCAATTGCGAGTGGGTGCTGCTCGACGCGAGCGACGCCATCGTCCACATCTTCAAGCCGGACGTGCGCCAGTTCTACAATCTTGAGAAGGTGTGGAGCGCCGACCGTCCGGGCGAGACGCCGGCTGCGATGCGGAGCTAGGCACGGGGTGCGCCTGACGCTGATCGGCGTCGGCCGATTGAAATCTGGCCCCGAACGCGAATTGTTCGAGCGCTATTTCAAGCGGATGAGCGATCTCGCCCGCTCGCAGGGAATCTCCGAAGTTGAATTGCGTGAACTCGACGAGGGCCGCGCCACGCGCGCGCAGGATCGTCAGGCGGAGGAGGCGCGCGCGATCCTCGCCGCGGCGCCGAAGGGGGCTTGGCTCGCCCTGCTCGACGAGCGGGGCGCCGCGATGACGAGCGTGCAATGGGCGGCGGAAATCGGCAAGGCGCGCGACGGCGCCGCGCCGGCCTACGCCGTCGTGATCGGTGGCCCGGACGGGCTAGACCCGGCGTTGCGCGCCGAGGCGCGCACAATTCTGAGCTTCGGCGCCATGACGTGGCCGCACCAGCTCGTGCGCGCAATGGCGAGCGAGCAACTCTATCGGGCGCTTTCCATTCTAGGCGGCCACCCCTATCATCGCCGGTAAACCGCAGGGATTCGCCTTCCGGTGAAACGCGCTCGGCGATGGCGGACCGATATCGAATGCGAATGCCCGCAGGAGCCAGCCGGGCGCTGGCGCTGGGCGTCATCCTGGCGGTGACGTGCGGGATCGCCTGCGCTGATCCCAACGGCGCCGTTTCTCCCAATGGCGCCGTTTCTCCCAATGGCGCCGCTCCCAAACCTGCCGATACCACCGACCAACAGACCCGGCTGCGCGGCGTCGAGGACACGATGCGCGCCTCGGACGAACAGCGCCGCCGCATCGAGGCCGACATCGAAACAATTCGCGCCGACAAGGCCCGCCTGACCGCGGCCCTGATCGACACCACCGCCAAGGTGCAGGATTCGGAGCGACAGATCGCCGCGGCGAACGAACGGCTCGCCAGCCTCAATGCGAACGCCGACGCGCTCGCCAAGTCGCTCGACAACCGCCGCGCCGTCATCGCGGATGTGCTCGGGGTCCTCCAGCGCATGGGCGCCAACCCGCCGCCGGCCATTTTGGTGCGCCCGCAGGACATGAGCGAAGCGATCCGCGCGGCGATGGTGCTCGGCTCGACGGTGCGCGAGTTGAAGTCGGAGACGGAGGCGCTGCGCAAAGACCTCGATCAATTGGCGGCGCTGCGCGTCTCGATCGGCAAGGAGCGCGATGATCTTGGCGCAAAGTCGGCGGATCTCGCCAACGAGAAGACCCGTCTGGCGGCGCTCATCGACGCGCGCCAGCAGTCCTTGTCGACCGCCGAACAGGCGCTGGCGGCGCAGAGACAGCGCGACGAGGACCTCGCCGCCCAAGCCGCCACTCTCAAAGATTTGATCGCCCGCGCCGAGGCCGCGGCCAACGCCGCGACGAGCGCCGATCAGGCGGCGGCGGCCGACGTCACGGCGAGAGCCGCCGCCGCGCGGAGCGCGGATCCGGCGCGACTTAAACCAGCGGTTGCCTTCATCGACTCCAAAGGATTATTGCCGCTCCCGTCCGCCGGCGCTATCCTCAAGACGTTTGGGGCGATCGACCTCTCCGGCATTCCAGAAAAAGGCGTCTCGATGGCGACGCCGCCTGGCGCGACGGTGTCCTCGCCAGTTGACGGCTCGGTCGAATTCTCGGGCCGATATCGAAGCTATGGACAACTCTTGATCATCAACGCCGGCGGAGGCTACACTGTGACGCTGGCGGGGATGGATAGGATTAGCGTAACGGCCGGTCAGTTCCTTCTGGCTGGGGAGCCCGTCGCCGTCATGGGCGACGGATCAACAAGGACCGCAGCGGCAGCCGCTATTGGCGCCACCGAGCCCGTTCTCTATATCGAGTTGAGGAAGGACGGAGCCGCGATCGATCCGGGGCCGTGGTGGGCGAAGTCAGACATCGAAAAGGCGCGTGGATGATACGCAAGGTTTCCTATTTGGCGTTAGGGATCGCACTGGGCGCCGCCGGCGCCGGTTTGGGCCCGTCGGCGCTTTCCGCGTTCAGCCAGAGCGCTTACGCGGCCGCGGCTGACACCTATCGTCAGCTCAACCTCTTCGGCGACGTTTTCGACAAGATTCGAAACGATTACGTCGACAAGCCCGACGAGAGCAAGTTGGTCGAGGCGGCCATCAACGGCATGTTGAGCTCGCTCGATCCGCACTCGAGCTACATGGACGCCAAGGCGTACCGTGAGATGCAGGTGCAGACCAAAGGCGAGTTCGGCGGCCTCGGCATCGAGGTGACCGAGGAGGACGGCCTCATCAAGGTCGTCAGCCCGATCGACGACACGCCCGCGGCCAAAGCGGGCATCCTCGCCAATGATGTGATCGTCGCGATCGACGGCGAACCGACGCAGGGCCTGACGCTCGACCAGGCGGTCGACAAGATGCGCGGCCCGATCAATTCGGCGGTCAAGCTCAAGGTCGCCCGGGGCGCGACCAAGGACATCAAGGAAATCAGCATAGTCCGCGACGTCATCAAGGTTCAGTCGGTCCGCTCGCATGTCGAGGGCGACGACATCGGCTACATCCGCATCACCCAGTTCACCGAACAGACCGCGGACGGCCTGAAGGAGGCGATGGAGAAGCTCAAGACCGAGATTCCCGCCGACAAATTCAAGGGCTACATCCTCGATTTGCGCAACAACCCGGGCGGGTTGCTCGATCAGTCGATCGACGTGGTCAACGACTTTGTGGACAAGGGCGAGATCGTTTCGACCCGGGGACGCAACCCCGACGACGCGCAGCGCTTCAACGCGCGGCCGGGCGGCGATCTCTCCGACGGCAAGCCGATGGTCGTGCTGATCAACGGCGGTTCGGCCTCGGCCTCGGAGATCGTTTCCGGCGCACTGCAGGATCACAAGCGCGCGACCCTGATCGGCACTCGTTCGTTCGGCAAGGGTTCGGTGCAGACCATCATGCCGCTCGGCCAGGAGGGTGCGCTGCGACTGACCACGGCGCGCTACTACACGCCCTCCGGGCGCTCAATCCAGGCCAAGGGCATCGACCCGGACATCCAGGTCCTCGAGGACGTTCCGGACGATCTCAAGGGCAAAGACGACACCAAGGGCGAAGCCTCGCTCAAGGGCCATCTGAAGAACGGCGACGACGAGAAGAGCGGCTCGCAGGCCTATGTTCCGCCGGACCCGAAGAACGACAAGCAGTTGATCGCTGCGGTCGACCTTCTGCACGGCGTCAAGCACGCCGCGGTGGCCCCGACGGACGCCGCCGGCGCGTCGGCTCCAGCCGCAGCAGCGCCCGCTGCCGCGCCGCCAGCAACGGCGGCGCCCACCGACGCGCCGAAGGCTCCGGCGCCATCGACTGACGGGTCCAAGCCCAACTGAAGACTTCGATCAGGGATATCGCCGGCATGCCGCGGGGGATCTCATATCTGGCGTTTGGCGTCGCTCTCGGCGCCGCCATCGCTGCCTATAGCGGCGGTGGATCGGCGCCTGCCGCCACCTCCACCGCGGATGAACTGTCGCTGTTCACCCACGTCTTCGAAAAGGTGAGAGAAGCCTACGTTGACAAGCCCGACGACGACAAATTGGTCGTCGGCGCGATCAACGGCATGCTCGCCTCGCTCGACCCGCATTCCAGCTACCTCGACGCCAAGGCGCTGGGCGACTTCCAGACCACGATGAAGGGCGAGGAGTTCGGCGGCCTTGGGCTCGAGGTCATGGAGGAGGACGGCCTGGTGCGCGTCGTCAGCCCGATCGACGACACGCCGGCGGCGCGCGCCGGCATGATGTCGGGCGACGTGATCACGGGCATCGACGACACGCCGGTCAAGGGCCTCAGCCTGAAGGAGGCGGTCGACAAGATGCGCGGTCCGGCGAAGTCGTCGGTCCGCCTGAAGGTGTTGCGCGGCAGCGCCAAGGACGCGCGCGAGTTCACGATCGTCCGCGAGATCATCAAGGTGCTGCCCGTGCGCTCGCGCGTCGAAGCGGGCGACATCGGCTATATCAGGATCACTCAGTTCAACCAGCAGACCTTTGACGGCGTTCAGAAGGCGCTGGCCAAATTCCGCTACGATCCGGGCGACAAGCTCAAAGGCTATATCCTGGACCTCAGGAACAACCCCGGCGGCCTGCTTACCCAGTCGATCGAGGTGGTCAACGCCTTCGTCGATCACGGCGAGATCGTCTCGACGCGCGGGCGCTCAGCCGATCAGGCGCAGCAGTACAACGCCCGCGCCGGCGGGGATTTGTCCCAGGGCAAGCCGCTGGTGGTGCTGATCAATGGCGGCTCCGCCTCCGCGTCGGAAATCGTCTCCGGCGCCTTGCAGGATCTCAAGCGCGCGACCCTGATCGGCACCCGCTCGTTCGGCAAAGGCTCGGTTCAGACGGTTCTGCCGCTCGCCGACAACGGCGCGCTCAAGTTGACGACGGCGCGCTATTACACGCCATCCGGCCGCTCCATCCAGGCCAAGGGCATCGAGCCCGACATCAAGGTCAGGGAAAACATCCCCGACGACCTCAAGGGCAAGGTTGACAGCCGCGGCGAAGCCTCGCTCGCCGGCCACCTCAAGAATGGCGACGACGAGAAGACCGGCTCCGAGGCCTATGTGCCGCCCGACCCGACGCAGGACACGCAACTCATCGCCGCCGTCAACCTGCTGCATGGCCAGACGCCGACCGTCGGCGCCAAGGATCCTTCGCATCGCGACAATTGAGGCGCCGGCCCTGAGCGTCATGGCCGGGCTTGTCCCGGCCAACCACGCGACGCCGCTTGATCATGCGTTCAGACGGTAGGCAACCGCCCGACGAAGGGGCATGGATGGCCGGGACAAGCCCGGCCATGACGCAGTGGATGCGCCTTCTGGAAAATCCGGACTAGCGCGGGAGCGAGTCGTTGGCGCCCAGCACCTCGCCGGCGAGATAGAGCGAACCAGCGATGAGGATGCGCGGCGGGACCGGCCACTGGCGCGCGGCGAGAAACCGCAGCGCCGAGGCAACGCTGTCGCAGGCGGCCGTGTTGAGACCGACTTCGCGCGCGATTGACGCGACGTCGTCGGCCGAGCGGCCGGCATGCTCCTCCGCGATCGGCACCGCGAGCGTCTCCTGCGCGAGGCCGCGGAAGTGGCTGAGGAAAGCGGCGGTGTCTTTGGTCGTCAGGGTTCCGCAGATCATCACCAGCGGCCGCGGCGACTGATCCTCGAAATCGGCCATCGCCGCGGCGAGGACGCGGCCCCCCGCGTCATTGTGCGCGCCGTCGAGCCACACCTCCGAATGGGCAGGCGCGAGCGCAACCAGCGGACCCAGGCGCATGCGCTGCAGCCGCGCCGGCCAATCCGCTTCGAGCAATCCTCGCTCGAACGCCTCGTTGGGCAGCGAAGGATCGACCGCCCGCAGGGCGGCGATCGCGGTCGCGGCGTTGCCGTGCTGATGGCGCCCGACGAGCCGCGGCAGCGGCAGATCGAGCAGGCCGTCGCGATCCTCGAAGATCAGCCGCCCGTTCTCCTCACGCACGAAGAAGTCGCGCCCGGCGACAATGCGCGGCGCGCCGACGCGCAGCGCTTCGCGCTCGATCACCGCTAGCGCCTCGTCCTCCTGCTCGGCGACGATCGCCGGCGCGCCGCGCCGCAAGATGCCCGCTTTTTCATAGGCGATCTTGTCGACCGTCGAACCCAAGAATTCCGGATGATCGATCGACACCGGCGTGATGACGGTCGCCGCCGGCGCCTCGATCACGTTGGTGGCGTCGTAACGGCCGCCGAGTCCGACCTCAAGCAGCAGCACGTCGGCTGGCGTCTGGCTGAACATTAAGAACGCCGCCGCCGTCGTAATCTCGAACACCGAGATCGACTGGCCTGCATTGACAGCCTCGCAGCGGTCGAGCGCCGCAGCAAGACCTTCGTCGTCGACCAGCTCGCCGGCAAGTCGGAAGCGCTCGTTGAAGCGCACGAGATGCGGGGAGGTGTAGACGTGGACGCGCTTGCCCGCCGCCTCGAGCACCGCGCGCGTGAAGGCGACTGTCGAGCCCTTGCCGTTCGTCCCGGCGACATGAATGACAGGCGGCAGGCTCTTTTGCGGCGAGCCGAGATCGCGCAAGAGCCGCTCGATGCGTCCCAGCGAAAGGTCAATCCGCCTCGGATGCAAGGGCGCGAAGCGCGCTGTGATCGCGTCGGTGGGGATCATTTGACGCTCCCGAGCCGGCCGCTCACGCCGCTGCCGTCTCGCCGGGCACGTTCATCAGCATCTTGCACAAACGGGCCAGCGTGGAGCGCATTTCGGGACGCGGCACGACCATGTCGACCATGCCGTGCTTCTCGAGGAATTCGGCGCGCTGAAAGCCCTCCGGCAGGCGCTCGCGCACTGTCTGCTCGATGACGCGCGCGCCGGCGAAGCCGATCACGGCGCCGGGTTCGGCAATGTGGACGTCGCCGAGCATCGCGTAAGACGCGGTGACGCCGCCGGTGGTCGGATTGGTGAGCACGACGATATAGGGCAGTTTCGCCGCACGCAGCCGCTGCACCGCCACCGTAGTGCGCGGCATCTGCATCAGCGAGAACATGCCCTCCTGCATGCGCGCGCCGCCCGAGGCGGTGAAGATGATGAAGGGCGAGCGCCGCTCGAGCGCCTCGGTCATGCCGGCGACGATCGACTCGCCGGCGGCGATGCCGAGCGTGCCGCCCTGAAAGGCGAAGTCGTGCACCGCCACCGTCGCCTCGAGCCCCTCGACGCGCCCGACCGCGAGCGTGATCGCATCGCTCGATCCGGTCTTCAGCCGATGCTCCTTCAAGCGGTCGGCGTAGCGCTTAACGTCGCGGAACTTGAGCGGGTCGGCGATTGTCTCCGGCGGCTGCAATTCTTCGTAGAGGCCGCCGTCGAACAGCGCCGCAAGCCGCGCCTTGGGCGCGATCGCCATGTGATAGCCGGACCCCGGCACCACCATAAGATTGGCTTCGAGATCCTTGTGGAAAACGAGCTGACCGCTCTCCGGACACTTCACCCACAGATTTTCGGGGGTGTCGCGCCGCAGCAGCGAGCGAATTTTTGGCGGGACGACGTTCGAAATCCAATTCATCGCGCTATCCTCACGACCGAGCCGGACGGGCAGCGCCGCGGACGCCCGCGGCCAGCTCTTCGACCAACCGCGACACGGCGCCGACCGTTCCCGCCCCCGCCTTGCCCTCGATGAGCGAAGCGCGCAGCGCCTCGACCAGGGCAGAACCGACGACGACGCCGTCCGCCGTCGCGGCGATCCCCGCCGCGCTGGCGGCGTCCTTCACGCCGAAGCCGACCGCGACGGGAAGCTCAGTATGCCGCTTGATGCGGGCGACCGCCTCGCCGACCTTCGCCGCCTCCGGCGCGGCGGCGCCGGTAATGCCGGTGATCGATACGTAATAAACGAAGCCCGAGGTGTTGGCGAGCACGGTGGGCAAACGCTTGTCGTCCGTCGTCGGCGTGGCGAGCCGAATGAAATTGAGGCCGGCCTTCAACGCCGGCAGACACAATTCCTCGTCCTCCTCGGGCGGCAGGTCGACGACAATCAGCCCGTCGACGCCGGCCTCGCGCGCTTCGCTGAGGAAGGGGTCGACGCCGTGAACATAGATCGGATTGTAATAGCCCATCAGAACGATGGGCGTGTCGGCGTTCTCGGCGCGAAAATTACGCACCAACGCCAGGGTCTTGCGCAACGTCTGACCGCTCTTCAACGCGCGCAGGCCGGCCGCCTGGATCGCCGGGCCGTCCGCCATCGGATCGGTAAAAGGCATCCCGACCTCGATCACATCGGCGCCGGCCTTGGGCAGCGCCTTGAGGATCGCCAGCGAGGTCTCAAAGTCCGGATCGCCGGCCATGACGAAGGTGACGAGGGCCGCTCGGTTCTGGGCGCGGAGGGCGGCGAATGTACGGTCGATGCGAGTAGTCATGCACGGTTGGTTAGCACGCTGAGCGCGCGAGGGAAACCAGCGGAAAAAGGCTCGACAGGTCGAACGTTCGCCGCGATAATGCCATCATGTCCCAAGCTCGCCACATTCGCGCCTCCGCGCGTCGAGCCTTTGGTCATGCGGCCGGCCTGCTGGCGGCCGCAGTGTGGGCGACGCTCGCCCTCCAGGCTCCCGTCGAAGCGGCCGAAAAACCGGCCGCGACGCCGCACGCGACCCCCTCGTCGCTGGCGCCGATGCGCTTCGTGCGCGTGATGAGCAACGGCCCGGCCTGCGAGCCCAACTGCCCGGAGTGGATTTCGGCGGAAGGCAAAATCGTCAGGGGATCCGCCGAGGCGCTCGATCGCGTCGTCGGCGCGCTCAATGGGCAGCCTCTGCCGATCTTCATCAATTCCGCCGGCGGCTCGGTCGAGGACGCGATGGAGATGGGGCGATTGATCCGCGCCAAACACCTCGCCGTCGCCGTCGTGCACACCAAGATCGCCCCCTGCCCCGCGAGCGTTTCCGCCTGTGGGGAAGCGCGGGGCGAAGCGGAAACCGCCGGGGCCTATTGCGCCTCGGCCTGCGTGCTCGTGCTCGCGGGCGGCGCCGAGCGCTATGTGAGCCCGCTGTCCTTCGTCGGCGTGCATCAACTCACCCAGGTGCTGCGCCAGGAGACGGTCAAACGCGCCTACAAGGTGCGCTATTTCGGCGTCGCCTGGTTCAAATGGGAGGTCTCCCGCAAGCTCGTCGTCGATCGATCGACCTCGACGATCAAGCGCGCCGCCGACCAGAACGTGGTCGACATCGTCGCCGAATATCTCTCGGGGATGGGCGTCGGCGAACCGGTGATGTCGCTGACCCTGGCGACGCCGTCGCGGCAGGTGCGCTGGCTCACGCCAGAGGAACTCGCCGCCTCGCGCCTCGCTACGACCAGCGTCGAGGGGGCCGCGCCGGTTATTGACCGACAAGCCCCGACGGGCATGGGCGAAGACCCAATCGGGGCGCAGTCCGGCGCCGCCTCGCTCGTCGCAGCCAACAGCGCACCCGCAGCGCCAGTCGGCCTGGAGACGACCGACAGCGCCTTCTCCTCCCGGCGCAGCGGCCGCTCCATGCTGACGACCTTCCAGCCCAGCGAGACGGAGGACGGGTCGGCGGCGGCGGCGCAGCGCTCGGAATTGCTGCTCGCCCTCGACCCCGGTGCCGACCAAGCCCGCGCCGCTCAATTTCGAGCCGAAGCCGAGACCTCGCGCCGCCCGGCCAGCGTCGCGATCCCCCTGCGGGACTTCTGCGGCCTCGCTCACGGCGGCCGCACTGCGGTCAGCTTGGCCGAACCGGCCGACGCCCCGCCGACCTTAGCCGACAGCGACGGCGCGAAGCCCTTGCTGGGCGAAGCCTGCGCGCCGCCCGCCCAGACGGCCAAAGGCGACAAGTCGGACGACCCGGCGCGGCCGTCGAATTAGAAGCGAACACCAGCGCTCGCGCCGCGGGCTAAAACTCGCCGACCAAGCTCGGATCGGCCAGCCGGTGCAACCGATCCGCCGCCGCCTGGGCGAAACGGAGCAGCACGGCCCGGCGGGTCGCGGGAGCCATCGCGCGGGGCGGCGCTTCGCGCAGGATCTCGGCCCCGTAAGCGTCGGCGACGATCAGCCCCGTCTCCTCAGGCATGATCTCGGCCGGCATGTCAGAGGGGATGGCGAAATAGAGACGGTCGCAATGGGCCGCGTAGTCCCGCCATTTGCGGTCGGCGCGGAAATCGGCGACCGAGGACTTGATCTCGACGATCAACAGGGCGCCGTCGGCGCTGAGCGCCACCACGTCGGCGCGCCGGCCGTGCAGCAGCGGCAGTTCCGTCACGGTGGAATAGCCGCGCGCCCGCAGCAGCCGCCGGACCCCGCGCGCGGTCTCGGATTGCCGGCCGTCAGACAGAACTGTCGGCCGGCTGGCGGGCATGTCATCGCCTCGCGTCGGCCAGGATCATCGCCGCGGCCTTCTCGGCGATCATCAAAGTCGGCGAATTGGTGTTGCCAGAGGTGATGCGCGGCATCACCGAGGCGTCGGCGACGCGTAAACCGGCGAGGCCGCGCACGCTGAGCCGCGCGTCGACGACCGCCGCGGGATCGTCGTCGCGGCCCATCTTGGCCGTGCCGACCGGGTGGAAGATCGTCGTGCCGATCGCCCCCGCCGCCGCCTCGAGCTCCGCTTCGCTCTGCGCTGCAACTCCCGGTCGCAGCTCCTCCGGCCGGTAGCGCGCCAGCGCGTACGCCCCGGCGATGCGGCGGGAAAGCCGGATCGAGTCCGCCGCCACGCGAAGGTCTTGTTGCGACGAAAGATAATTCGGCTGGATGATCGGCGCCGCCCGCGCATCCGGGCTCGCGGCGTGGGTCGCGCCGCAACTCGTCGGCCGCAAGTTGCACACGCTGAGGGTCATTGCGGGAAACGGGTGCAGCGGGTCGCCGAATTTCTCCAGGGAAAGCGGCTGGACGTGGAATTCGACATTGGCGGTCGCGAAGTCCGGCGAGGTCTTGGCGAAGATGCCGAGCTGCGAGGGCGCCATCGTCATGGGCCCGCGCCGCCTCACCGCATAGTCGAGCGCCATCCCGGCGCGCCGCCACAGCGAGCGATGGTCGGCGTTGAGCGTCCGGGCGCCGGAGATGCGGAAGATGGTGCGCAGTTGCAGATGGTCCTGTAGGTTCTCGCCGACGCCGGGCAGCGCGTGGACGACCTCGCGCCCGAGCCCAGCGACGACGTCCGGGCGCCCGACGCCCGAGAGTTCGAGCAGATGCGGCGTGCCGATCGACCCGGCGGCGAGCACGATCTCGCCCTGGGCGCGCGCCTCGACGACGGCGCCGCCGTGCGCGTAGCGCAGCCCGACCGCCCGCCGCCCCTCGAAAATCAGGCGCTCGGCGTGGGCTCCGGTGACGAGGCGCAGGTTCGGCCGATTGAGCGCCGGCTTCAAGAAGCCGCGCGCGGCGCTCCAGCGGCGGCCGACGCGCTGGTTGACCTCGAAATAGTCGGAGCCTTCGTTGTCGCCCTGGTTGAAGTCGTTCACTTTGGGGATGCCGACCTCCGCGGCCGCCTCGCGCACCGCGTCGAGGATCGCCCAGGCGACGCGCGGCCGCTCGACCCGCCATTCGCCGCCTGCGCCGTGCATTTCGCTGGCGCCGCCATGATGGTCCTCGTGCTTGCGGAAGAACGGCAACACGTCGTCCCAGCCCCAGCCATCGAGCCCGAGCTGGCGCCAGCCGTCATAGTCGGCGGCCTGGCCGCGCATGTAGATCATGCCGTTGATGGCCGAGCACCCGCCGATGACCCGCCCGCGGGGATAGGCGATCGAACGGCCGTTCAAGCCGGGCTCGCTCGCCGTCTTGAAGCACCAGTCGGCGCGTGGATTGCCGATGGCGTAGAGATAGCCGACCGGGATGTGCAGCCAGATCCAATTGTCGCGACCGCCGGCCTCGACGAGCAGCACGCGATTGCGGGGGTCGGCCGAGAGCCGGTTGGCGAGCAGGCAGCCGGCCGAGCCCGCGCCGACGATGATGTAGTCGTAGGTCTCGCGCGTCGTCACGGCGCAACCGCCCAGCAGGCGACTTCGCGCCCCAGCTTCCAGAGATTGATCACCGTAACCTCGTCAGCAATGCGCCTCACGACAGCGAGATCGTGCGACACTAAAACATAGGCGAGCGTAAAGGCCTCCTGCAACTCGGCAAGCAGATTAAACGCCCGCCTGCGCAACCTTTCGCTAGGCGGCGCCGACCGTCCCGCTCGTCGTCAGGGCGCAACCGCCCAGCAGGCGACATCGCGACCATGTTTGGGCTCGAGCTTCGGCTCCTCCACGCGGCAGCGGTCAAACGCCAGCGGGCAGCGCGGATGAAACGCGCAGCCGGCGGGCGGCGCGATGGGGGACGGCGGCTCGCCCTTCAGAATGATGCGCTCGCGCCTGGCGGTCGGATCGGCGACCGGCGTCGCCGACAACAGCGCGCGGGTATAGGGATGTTGCGGGCGAGCGAAGATCGCTTCGCGCGGCCCCGTTTCGACGGCGTGGCCGAGATAGATCACCATCACCTCGTCAGCGATGTGCCGCACGACCGCGAGGTCATGCGACACGAAGACATAGGCGAGCGTGAAGGCCTCCTGCAATTCGGCGAGCAGATTGAGCACCTGCGCGCGGATCGAGACGTCGAGCGCGGAGACAGGCTCGTCCAGTACAAGAATTTTCGGCCGCAGCACCAGCGCGCGGGCGATGGCAATGCGCTGACGCTGGCCGCCGGAGAACATGTGCGGATAGCGATGAAAGAATTCCGGCCTGAGGCCGACCTTCGCCATCATCGCGCGAACGGCGGCCTCGCGCTCGCCGGCGCTCATGGGCGTGTTGACGAGCAGCGGCTCCTCAAGTGCGCGGCCGATCTTCTGGCGCGGATTGAGCGAGCCGTAAGGATTCTGGAACACCATCTGAACGTCTTGGCGCAGCCGCTTGCGCCGCGCCGCGTCCGCCGCGGCGACGTCCTCGCCCTCGATAACAAGCGCGCCCGCAGTCGGCGGCTCGATCAGCGTCAGCAGCCGTGCGAGAGTCGACTTGCCGGAACCGGACTCCCCGACGACCGCGAGGGTTCGGCCGGGAAAGAGGGAAAACGAGACGTTTGACAGCGCGCGCAAAGTCGCCGTGCGCCGAAATAGGCCGCGCGACAACGTATAGGTGCGTGACAAAGCGCGTGCCTCGAGCACCGGCGTCATATGGAGGCCTCGCTCTTCGCCGCAGGGGCGGTCGGCGCGCCGCGCAGCAGCGGCGTATAGCAGCGCGCGCGGCCGAGCGCCTTCGAGGCGACCGGCGGCGGCGCGGCGCGACAGGCGGCGAAGGCGAAAGCGCAGCGCGGCTCGAACAGGCACCCTTGCGGCCGGTCGAACTGGCCCGGCACCACGCCCGGAATCGCCGGCAGGCGCCGCTGCGTCGCGCGCTCCGGCAAGGCGGCCAGCAACGCCGCTGTATAGGGATGATGCGGATCGGCGAACAATTCGCGCGTGCCGTTCTCTTCGACCTGCTGGCCGGCATATTGGACGATGACGCGGTCGGCCGTCTCCGCGACGACGCCCATGTCATGGGTGATCAGCACCAGCCCCATGCCGTTTTGTTTGCGCAGCGACATCAGGAGGTCGAGGATCTGGGCCTGGATCGTGACATCGAGCGCGGTCGTCGGTTCGTCGGCGATCAGGAGCTTTGGCCGGCAGGCGAGCGCCATGGCGATCATCACGCGCTGGCTCATGCCGCCGGAGAGCTGATGCGGAAACGCCGAGACGCGTCGCGCCGGGTCGGAAATGCCGACCTCCTCGAGCAACTCGATCACCCGCTTAGCCCGCTTGCGCCGATCAAGCCCGAGATGCGTCTTCAGCGCCTCGCCGATCTGGAATCCGACCGTGAAGCTCGGATTGAGCGAGGACATCGGCTCCTGGAAGATCATGGCGAGATCGCGTCCCGCAATGCTCCGGCGATCCCTGGGCCGCATGGTCAGGAGGTCGGCGCCATCGAAGGTCATGCGGTCGGCGGTGACGCGCGCCGTCGCCGGCAACAGGCCCATCACGGCGAGCATCGCGACCGACTTGCCAGAGCCCAATTCGCCGACGATCGCCAGCACCTCGTCGCGATCGACCGTCACGTCGACCCCGTCGACCGCGGCGAAGGCGCCGTGACTTGTGGCGAACGAGACCGAGAGATTGCGGACTTCGAGCAGCGGCACGCTCAGCTCCTCCGCATCTTCGGGTCGAGCGCGTCGCGCAGGCCATCGCCCATCAGATTGATCGCGACGACCGTAATGAGGATCGCGAGGCCCGGCAGCGCGACGATCCAGGGATCGGAGCGGATGAACTCGCGCGCGTCGGCGAGCATCGCGCCCCATTCCGGCGTTGGCGGCTGCGCGCCGAGCCCGAGGAAGCCGAGGCCGGCCGCTTCGAGGATCGCGTCCGACACGCCGAGCGCCGCCTGGACGATGAGCGGAGCGAGGCAGTTCGGCAGAACAGTGGAAAACATCAGCCGCACCGGCCCGACGCCCGCGACGCGCGCGGCGGTGACATAGTCCTTGCCGAGTTCACCGAGCGCCGAGGCGCGCACCAGGCGGACGTAGCGCGGCATATAGACGATGGTCACCGCGAGGATCGTGTTGGTGAGGCTCGGGCCAAGAATGGCGACGACGAGAATGGCGAGCACGAGGCTCGGCACCGCCATCACCAGATCCATCACGCGCGTGATGAGGACGTCGGCGACCGGTCCCGCCATCGCGCTGACGAGGCCGAGCAGCACACCCAGCACGAAAGACACGCTCATCACCGAGAAGCCGATGAACAGCGAGATGCGCGCGCCATAGATCAAGCGCGACAGCATGTCGTGGCCGTCACCGTCCGTGCCGAGAGGAAAGCGCCAGCTTCCGCCGGCATGCCATACAGGCGGCGCACGGACCGCATCGCGGAACTGCTCGATCGGCGAATGCGGCGCGATCAGCTCGGCGCCGAGCGCCATGGCGACGATCAGGCCGACGACCGTGAGCCCGAGGACGGCGCCGCGGTTCTCGCGGAACGCGGCCCAGAAGGCGGCGAGCGGCGAGGGCTGCGCGAGGACGGCTTCCGCCTCGCCGCGCGCAACGGTGACAGCGGCGTCAGCGGCCATGGCGGATCCGCGGGTTGATTGCGCCATAGACGAGATCGACCAGCAGATTGACGCCGATCACCACCGCGGAGATGAGCATCACGCCGCCCTGCAGCGCGGGATAGTCGCGCCGGCTGATCAATTCGATGAGCCATTTGCCGACGCCCGGCCAGGAGAAGATCGTCTCGGTCAGCACCGCGCCGGCAAGCAGGCTCGATATGGAAAGGCCGATCACCGTCACGACCGGCAGCAGCGCGTTGCGCAAGGCGTGCACGCCGATGACGCGGAACGGCGACAGGCCCTTCGCCCGCGCGGTGCGGACATAATCCTCGCTCAGCACTTCGAGCATCGAGGAGCGCGTCATCCGGGCGATCACGCCGAGCGGTACGGTCCCGAGCACAATCGCGGGCAGGATGAGATGGCGCAGCGCGTCGAGGAAGGCACCGGGCTGGTCAGACAGCAGCGCGTCGATCAGCATGAAGCCGGTCGGCTGGTCGAAGTCATAGTTGATGAGATCGATGCGGCCGGAGACGGGGGTGAGGCCGAGCTGGACCGACACGAACATGATCAGCAGCAACCCCCACCAGAAGATCGGCATCGAATAGCCGAATAGGGAGATCGCCATCAGCGCCTGATCGAACAAGCCGCCGCGCTTGACCGCCGCGATCGCGCCGGCGGGAACGCCGAGCAGGATCGCGAACAGCATCGCGCAGATCGAGAGCTCCACCGTGGCGGGGAAGAGGGTGAGGAATTCGGTCAGCACCTTCTGCTGCGTGGCGAGGGAGACGCCGAAGTCGCCGTGCAGAACATGCCAGACATAGTCGAGGAATTGCCTCCAGACCGGCTGATCGAGACCAAGTTGATGACGGAAGAACGCCAAGCGTTCCGGGCTCATGCCATGTTCGCCGGTCCTGACCTCGACCGGATCGCCAGGGACGAGGCGGATGGCGGCGAAGGTGACGAACATCAACGCGAAGAAGGTGGGAATCGTGAGCGCCAGACGACGCAGGAAATAGCCGAGCATACCAATCCCAAGTTCAAGGGCGCTCCGCTGCCGCCCTATCTGCTGTCACCCCCGCGAAAGCGGGGGTCCAGGTCACCGCCGCAAGCCTTCTCCCTTCGGCTCCTGGATGCCCGCTTCGCGGGCATGACAGGTGCGCCACCTGCGTGCAGGGCCTACTGGACGTCGACGCCTTCGAAGGTATGGGTGCCAAGCGGGCTCTGCTTGTAGCCGGTGACGTTCGCGCGGGTCGCCTCGTAGACGATCGAATGGGCGATCAGCAATTCCGGCGCCTCGTCGTGCTCGATCTCCTGCATCCGATGGTAGAGCTTGGCGCGTTCGGCCTGGTCGGACACGAGACGCGCCTTCGCCAGGAGGTCGTCGAACTCGGCGTTGCACCATTTGGTCGGGTTGCTGCCGCCCGGCTTGCCGCCGGGGCAGCCGCGCAGGAAGAAGAAGTTGTCGGGATCGCCGTTGTCGCCCGTCCAGCCGTACTGGCCAGTGATCTGCTCGCCGTTCGCCATGCGCTTGCGATATTCGCCCCATTCGTAGGTGACGAGCTTGGCGTTGACGCCGATCTTGGCGAGGTCGGCCTGCATCATTTCGGCCATGCGCTTGCCGTTGGGATTGTAGGGACGCGACACCGGCATGTACCAGAGGTCGATGTCGAGCGGCGTCTTCACGCCCGCGGCGGCGAGCATCTGCTTGGCCTTCTCCGGATCGTAGGGCGTCTGCGGAATGGCGCTGTCATAGGCCCACATCGTGCTCGGGATGAGCGTGTTCGCCTTCTCGCCGGCGCCGAGATAGACCTCCTTGAGGATCGAGTCGCGATCGATCGCCAAGCTGAGCGCCTGCCGCACCTCCTTCTTGTCGAACGGCGGCTTCATCGCGTTGAAGGCCCAGTAGGCGACGTTGAGGCCCGGCATGTTGATGACCTTCAACGACGGATCCTTCTCCATCTCCTCGAGGTCGGCCGGGCGCGGATAGGCGTTGATGTGGCATTCGCCGGCCTTGAGCTTGGCGTAGCGCGCTGTCGGATCGGGCGTGATGGCGTAGATCAAATCGTCGACCAGCGGCTTCTCGCCATAGAAATCCTTGTTCGCCCGGTAGCGAATGACGGAATCCTTCTGATAGGCGACGAAGGAGAACGGCCCGGTGCCAACGGGGATCTGGTCGAACTGTTCAGGCGTTCCCTTCTTGATGAGGAAGTCGGCGTATTCCTTCGAGTCGATGGCGGCGAAGTCCATCGCGAGATTGGCGAGGATCGCGACATTCGGCGTCTTCAGCTTGAAGACGACGGTGTAGTCGTCCTTCTTCTCGATCGAATCGAGCAGCGCCGGCATGTCCATGTCGTTGAAATAGTCGTACTTGCCGCCGGATACGTTGTAATAGGGGTTGTCCGTCTTCCATTGCCGGTTGAAGGAGAAGAGCACGTCGTCGGCATTGAAGTCGCGCGTCGGCTTGAAGTCCTTCACCGAATGGAACTTCACGCCCTTGCGCAGATGGAAGGTTATGGTCTTGCCGCCGTCGGCGACCTCCCAGCTCTCGGCGAGGCCGGGCACGATCTCGGTGGTGCCGCGCTTGAATTCGGTCAGGCGGCTATAGACCGGCCGGGCGGCGTCGAAGCTGGTGCCGGTCGTGTTCAGCGCCGGCTGGAAATTCTCCGGACTGCCCTCGGAGCAGTAGACGAGCGTCTTCGCCGAAACGGCGGTCGATCCCAGGAGCAAAGCGGCCAGCGCGAGGCCGGCGAAGGCGATGGCTTTCATGCAAATTCCCCTAGCAATCCGGCGCGGAGAGCTTGCGCGCGCGACCTCGGGCGCGCGTCGATCCGCATGGCCGGCATCGAAGCGCGTTTTCCCATTTTACGCAATGGCCGCGAGGCTAGCGCATTGCCTCTTTTTTTGTCGGGGCGACATCGCTCGCGCCGCCATCTCCCCATGCGCGGAGAGACGGCGTGTCAGGGCTCAGCCTAAGCGTCAGAGCCGGTCGATATGCCCGCGCGCGGCGAGTTCCGCCAGGACCCGTTCGGCAAGCGCTTCGGCCGTCGCATCGGCGGTATGGAGCACGATCTCCGCCGCCTCCGGGGCCTCGTAGGGCTGGTCGACGCCGGTGAAGTTCTTGATCTCGCCGGCGAGCGCCCGCTTGTAGAGGCCCTTGGGATCGCGCGCGATCGCCGTCTCCAGCGCCGTGTCGACGTAGATCTCGATGAATTCGCCGGGCGCGGCGAGTTCCCGCGCAAGCTGCCGCTCGGCGCGGAACGGCGAGATGAAAGAGGTCAGCACGATCAGGCCGGCGTCGGTCATCAGACGCGCGACCTCGGCGATGCGGCGGATGTTCTCCACCCGGTCGGCCGCGGTGAAGCCGAGGTCCTTGTTGAGCCCGTGACGCACATTGTCGCCGTCGAGCAGCGCCGTATGCGCGCCGCGCGCGACGAGCTTGGCTTCGACGAGGTTGGCAATGGTCGATTTGCCGGCGCCGGACAGGCCGGTGAACCACAGCAACGCCGGACGCTGATGCTTGATCGCCGCGCGCGCTTCGCGCGTCACGGTCAGATCCTGGTGATGGATGTTGGTGGCGCGCCGCAAGCCATGCGCGATCATGCCCGCCGCCGCCGTCTCGTTGGTGACGCGGTCGATCAGGATGAAGGCGCCCGTGTCGCGGTTGTCGGCGTAGGCGTCATAGGCGACCGGCATGGTCGCCGCGATGTTGCAGAGGCCGACCTCGTTGAGCTCGAGCGTCTTGGCGGCGAGCTTGTCGAGCGTATTGACGTCGATGCGGTGCTTGAGCTCCGTCACCGAGGCGGGCGTCGTGCGCGTGCCGATCTTCAGGAGGTAGGAGCGGCCGGGCAGCAGCGGCTCGGCGCTCATCCAGATGAGATGCGCGGTGAACTGGTCCGCCACCTCCGGCCGGCTGTCGGGCCGCGCCAGCACGTCGCCGCGCGCGATGTCGACCTCGTCGCGCAGCGTCAGCGTGACGGCCTCGCCGGCTTGCGCCTCGTCGGTCTCGCGGCCGGCGGAGAGAATCTGCGTGACGACGCTCTGGCGGCCCGAGTTGGCGACGACAATCGGGTCGCCCTTGCGGATTGCGCCGCTCGGAATCGTGCCGGCGAAGCCGCGGAAATCGAGATGCGGCCGGTTCACCCATTGCACCGGCAGTCGGAACGGCGCGCCGCGCCGGTCCTCATCGACTTCGACCCGTTCGAGATGGTCGATCAGCGCCGGCCCCTTGTACCAGGACGTGCGCGCGCTCGGGGCGGAGACGTTGTCGCCCTCTCGGGCGGAGATCGGGATCGCGACGATCGACTGAAAATTCAGCGGCGCGGCAAAGCTCTCGAAGTCGGCGACGATGCGCCGGAACGTCGCTTCGTCGTAATCGACGAGATCGATCTTGTTGACGGCAAGCACGACGTGGCGAATGCCGAGCAGCGAGACGATGATCGCGTGGCGGTGCGTCTGGGTGAGCAGCCCCTTGCGCGCGTCGACCAGCAGGATCGCCAGATCGGCGTTGGAGGCGCCGGTCGCCATGTTGCGGGTGTATTGCTCGTGGCCGGGCGTGTCGGCGACGATGAACGAGCGGCGCGGCGTCGCGAAATAGCGATAGGCGACGTCGATCGTGATGCCCTGCTCGCGCTCGGCCTCGAGCCCGTCGACGAGCAGCGCGAAATCGATGTCGGCGCCAGTTGTGCCGTGCTTCTTGGAATCGCGCTCGAGCGCAGAGAGATGATCGTCGAAGATAAGCTTCTGCTCGTAGAGCAGGCGGCCGATCAGCGTCGACTTGCCGTCGTCGACCGAACCGCACGTCAGCATGCGCAGGGTCGGCAGAGCGCCTTCGCGCAACGTCGCGGTCATCAGAAATACCCCTCGCGCTTCTTCTTCTCCATCGAGCCGGATTCGTCCGAATCGATCAGGCGGCCTTGGCGTTCCGAGGTCGTCGAAGCGCGCATTTCCTCGATGATCGCATCGAGCGTATCCGCCTCCGACTCGATGGCGCCGGTCAGCGGGTAGCAGCCGAGGGTGCGGAAGCGCACCATGCGCATCTCAGGCGTCTCGCCGGGGCGAAGCGGCAGGCGGTCGTCGTCGACCATGATCAGCGCGCCGTCCCGCTCGACCACCGGACGCTTCTTGGCGAAATAGAGCGGAACGACCGGAATGTTTTCGGCGCGGATGTATTCCCAGACGTCGAGCTCGGTCCAATTCGAGATCGGAAAGACGCGCATCGACTCCCCGTCGCGAATGCGGGTGTTGTAGAGGCGCCAGAGCTCGGGGCGCTGATTGCGGGGGTCCCAGCTATGCGAGGCGGAGCGGTGCGAGAAGATGCGCTCCTTGGCGCGGCTCTTCTCCTCGTCGCGCCGCGCGCCGCCGAACGCCGCGTCGAAGCGATGCTTGTCGAGCGCCTGGCGCAGCGCCTCGGTCTTCATCACCTGGGTGTGGACCTGGCTGCCGGAAACGATCGGCGATACGCCGCGGGCGACGCCTTCCTTGTTGGTGTGGACCAGGAGATCGAGCCCCAGCCGCTCGGCGGTCTGATCGCGGAAGGCGATCATTTCGCGAAACTTCCAGGTCGTGTCGACATGCAGCAGCGGAAACGGCGGCAGCGCTGGATAGAAGGCCTTCATCGCGACGTGCAGCATCGCGCTGGAGTCCTTGCCGATCGAATACAGCATGACAGGATTGCTAAATTCGGATACAACCTCGCGCATTATGTGAATTGCTTCCGCTTCAAGGCGCCTGAGGTGAAGGGGCAACGGATTGGCCATGAAGTAGCGTCTCGCGGGGACCTGTGGCCGCTGGCCATATAGAGATTGGGTCGCCTAATCAAGGTGGGCCCTGCCGCGCCCGTTCGCGACGGCCCGCGCGACGACCAATTTACTGTTGTAGAACAATGGACAAACGCGGCGCCGATCACACCGTGGCCGTCATGGCCGGGCTCGTCCCGGCCGCCCACGCGGCGCCCTCCGGCCATGCCTACCGAGTGTCGCGGCAACTGCACCGCGTGGGCGCCCGGCACAAGGCCCGGCATGACGACCGAAGGCGGAATGAACCGGTCGGCGTCGACTCAGAGCTTGGAGCCGCCGTCGACGCGGAGCGTGTCGCCGGTGACCCAGCGGGCCGCGTCCGAGGCGAGGAAGGCGACCGCTCCGGCGATGTCGTCGGGCTGCGCGACCCGCTTGAGGGCCTGCATGGCGAGGGTGAAATCGCGGCCGACCTCCGTCTTGGCGAAGCTCGACATGTCGGTCTCGACGACGCCGGGGGCGACGGCGTTGACGCGAACGCCGCGCGCGCCAAGGGTCTGAGCGAGATGCTTCACCAGCGTATCGACCGCGCCCTTGGTGGCCGCGTAAGCCGCCAAGGCGTCGCCGACCGCGGCGCGCGCGGCCAGCGAAGAGACGAGCACGACGCTGCTCCCCTCGCCCAAAATCGGCAACAATTGCTGCACGAGGAAGAACGGCGCGCGCACGTTCACCGCGAACAGCCGGTCGAAATCCTCCACCGTCGTCTCCTCGATCGGCGCCGCCTTCGAGACGCCGGCGTTGGCGACGACGATATCGAGCCGATCGCCGACGATGGCGCGCACCTGCCGGGCGAGCGCATGCGGCGCCTCGGGCGACCCGAGGTCGGCCGCGACCATCTCGGCGCGTCCGCCTGCGGCGCGGATTTCCTTGACGACGGCCTCAGCCTCAGCGACGGCGCGGCTGTAGTGGACGATCACCTGGGCGCCCTCCTGCGCGAGGGCGAGGGCGACGGCGCGGCCGATGCCCCGCGAGGCGCCGGTGACGAGAGCGGTCTTTCCCGAAAGGCTGGTCATGATGCTTTCCCTTCCCTCATTGGCGACTTGAGCGCCAGACTTCAATGGCATGGGGAATACGCCGGCGTAGCGCATCAGAAAAAGACTTTGTAAGCTCTTCAGCATACCTTCTGGGCATGGACCGACCACTATGGAGCTGCGGCATCTTCGCTACTTCGTCGCCGTCGCCGACGCCGGCAGTCTGACGCTGGCCGCCGAGCAGCGACTCCATACAGCGCAGCCGTCGCTGAGCCGGCAGATCCGTGATCTCGAATACGAGGTGGGCGCCGAGCTTTTCACGCGCAGCGTCCGCGGCGTCGAGCTGACGGCGGCGGGCAAGGCGTTTCTTGCCCATGCGCGCGCGGCGCTCCAGGAGACGGAGGCCGCGATCGAGGCGGCCCGGCGCGCGGCGCGGCCGGCGAAGCCCGTGTTCGCTCTCGGCTTCCTAACCGGACAGGAGATGGACTGGCTGCCAGAGGCGATGCACACGCTGCGGGATGTCCTGCCCGACATCGAGGCGACCGTCACCAGCGATTATTCGCGGCCGCTTGCCGAGGCGCTGACCCGCGGCAAGCTCGACCTCGCCTTCTTGCGCCCCGAGCCCGAGATGCCGGCGCTGGAATATCGGCGCGTGACGCAGGAGCTGCTCGTCGTCGTCATGCCGAGCGATCATCGTCTGGCCGCGCACAAGGAGATTGCGATCAGCGACCTCGAAGGCGAGACCTACCTCGGCATTTCGGAGACCGCGCCGACGCTCCAGGCGGTCATCGCCGACTATCTGAAGCGCTCGAAGGTCGATCTGCGGCCGGCGCACAAGCTCGACAATCTCGCCATGGCGATGTCGCTCGTCGCTTCCGCGCGCGGCGTCGCTTTGCTGCCGGCTTACGCGAAGAACTTCCTTCCCTGGTCGGTCACCAGCCGTCCGCTTGCGGGCGAGCCGCCGACGATCGATCTGGTGATCGGCTTCAACAAGGCGAACACATCGGCAACGTTGAAGCTGTTTCTGTCGCGGCTCGACGCGCTGATCGCGCGTTGCCGCAGCAAGGCGCCGCCGTGAGCCCTCACAGGCGCTTGCGAAACCAGTGATGCGCGTAGGGATTGGCGCTGTAGCGTTCGGTCTCCTCGAAGCCGAGCTTGCGATAGAGTGCATGCGCCTCCTTGAGCGCCTTGTTCGTGTCGAGGCGCAGCAGCGTCATGCCTTCGGCGCGGGCCGTCGCCTCGATGGCCGCGATGATGCGTTGCGCGACGCCGCGGCCGCGCGCGAAGGGCGCGGTCCACATGCGCTTGATCTCGCCGGTCGTCTCGTCGATGCGCAGCAGCGCGCCGCATCCGGCGGGCTTCCCTTCGGTCCGCGCGAGGAAGAACCACCCGGCCGGCGGCGTCATCTCCGCCGCGCTGACTTCGTTGCCCTTGGCGGGATCGAATCCGGCCTCGAAGCGAGCCGCCAGCTCGCGAAAATATTCGGCGAGGCATTGGCGGGCGTCCGCAGAGGCGGCCGGCTCGTGCCGCACTTCGACTGCGCCCGCCTGGATGAGCCGCTCGACCTCGTTCATGGCGGCGAGCAGACGCTCGCGCTCGGGCGCGTTCAGCGGCGCGAGCATGGATTGCGCGAGGTCGTTGGAAAGCTTGTCATAGGCCGAAAATTCCGCCCGGCCCGCGCCCGTCAGCCGAACCTGCCGCCGGCGCGCGTCGCCCTCCTGCCGGACGACCTCGATCAAGCCCTGGGTCGTCAGCGAGCGCAAAAGGCGGCTCATATAGCCGGAGTCGAGACCCAAGGCGGCGCGAAGATCGCTGAGGTCGGCGCCGTCGAGGCCAGCCTCGAAGAGGAGCCGCGCTTCGCCGAGCGGACGGCCCCGGCTGAGGTAGCTGTCCTCAAGCGCGCCAACCCGGCGCGTCACGAGGCGGTTGAAACGACGGACTTGGTCGACGGCGCTGGGCTCCATATATCTGACTTTAGTCAGATGATGCCATTTGGCAAGCTCCGTGCAGCCCGTGCCTTGCGAAAATCGCAATCAATCGCGAGATGTCTGTCGCGACTGAACCTCCCGGAGCCGCTTTGCCACGCCATTTGACGCGCATCGCCTTCGCCCTTCTCCTCGCCCTCGGGACGAGCGCGGGCGCGCACGCCGCCGAGGACGCGCAAGCGGCGCCCTGCCTCTATTCACCGAAACTGTCCGAGACGCTCGCGAGCCTCGATACCGTCGCGGACTATTCGTCAGTGCTGCGAAGCTGCCATGCCGCCGACGGGCGCGAGAGCGTCGCGATCCGCACGATGACGATCGCAGGAACGCCGTTGCTGCTGCTCGCCGACCCGCAGAAGTTGACGACGCGCCTGGAGCGCGCCGCGTGCTGGACTTGCGCCGACACGAGCGAGGACACGCTCGCCGGGACGCGGATGATGCGGGCGATAACCGAATTGGCCGAGGCGCCCGGCCTCGTCCATCGCGGCTTTCTGCAAAACGCTGGGCTCACCCATGGCGCGGCCCCGGGCGCCTTCGTGACCGGCGATCTCTGCCCAAGCCGCCATCCGCTTGACCGCACCTTCCTCGACAAGGTCGCCGCCCAGGGGCCGCATACGCCGGTTTCCCTCTCGATCTCCGGCCTCTGGCTGCTGCATCACTTCGAGGACTATCGCTGGCTGCTCGACCGGCAGGCGAGCGGGGCCCTCGACATCCTTTGGGTCAACCACACCTTTCACCACCCCTATCGGCCCCACGCTCCCTACGAGCACAATTTTCTGCTGACCGAGGGCGTCGATCCCGACTCGGAGATTCTCGATACGGAACGCCTGCTGATCGCCAACGGCCAGACGCCGTCGCTGTTCTTCCGCTTCCCCGGCCTCATATCGTCGTCGCCGCTCATGCAGGCGGTGCGGCGGCATCACCTCATCTCGCTTGGCGCCGACGCGTGGCTGGCGGTGGGGCAGAAGCCGGCTGTGGGGTCGATCATCCTCGTCCATCCGAACGGCAATGAGGAAGCCGGCCTCGCGATGTTCGACCACGATCTCGCGCGGGGCGCCATCGCCAAACCCTTCGAGCCGCTCGTCGCCGCGCCGGAGTGAGGCGTAAGGCGGCGATCGAAGGAGTCTCTCGCGCCTCGCCTTCCGGGCGGAGAAGCCGCCTGCTTGGAAGGCGGACCGCAAGGCGACCGCTCATATATCAGTTCGAGTTGACGCAACCGCTATTGCAATCATGCGGATTGGTGCTCGAGCTCCACCCGTTGAGCCAGACGGTGCCGTTCGCGTCCGTTCCATAGTGCTCGAAGCTGGGCGTCGCTTGGCGCGGCCGCCATTGCGCCCACGCGTCATGGTAGTGTCTTTCGAACGACGGCGTGTACCTGGTGTCGGCGTTAGCGGCGGGGGTCATCGCCATCAGCGGAAGTAGAGCTGCGCCGATGATTGCCGAGAATTTGACGATGTTGTGCGTCAGCCCATGCCCGAGCTTTTCGAGGTTGGCCATGCCGATCTCCTTTGGGGGTCAAGGAGCGGAGAATTCCGCGTCTCTGTTGCCCCCAAAGTTCACGACCTGGCCTTCACGATCCAATCGTTTGTCCGCACGAGATGATAAGGGGCGCTTATCACGCGATCCCGGCCAACGGCCGGTCGAGCTTCTCCTGGAGGTCGAAATTGGCGGCTAGCCGCCATGCGGCGTCTGAGACGGGCGGTTGTTGCTCCCTTTTCAGCCTCGCCAGGCTGACATCGGCGCGATGTTCCGGAGCGATGGTGTGGATGCGCAGCCCCCTTCCCGCGTATGGGGTCGGCAAAGCGCTCAGCGGCATGATGCTGAAGGCGCGCCCGCTCAGAGCTTCGGCAACCAAAATTCGGATAGCATTGGATTCGACCACGACCTCGGGTTTGACGCCGTTTTGCGTGAAGACCTGGTCCAACATTCGCCGGTTCTCCATATCCTGGCTCAACAGGCAAAGCGGCATTTCGGCGAGGTCTCGCCAACTGAGTTCGCGAGGCAGCGAGACTTGCTCGCCGGCGACAAGAACATAGCGTTCCGTGAAAAGCGGTAGGATGTCATGCGTATCATCGGTGACCGCGTCGTCGTAGACGAGGCCGAGATGGAGGTCCTGTTCCTTCATCCGCTGCAGTATCTCTTGCGTGCTGAGCGACTGAACAGTGAGGGTGAGGCCCGATATGAGGCGCCGATATTCCGCGCTCAGCAGAGTAGCGGGATGAACCGCGGAAGGCACGACGCCGATCGAGAGATGGCCGCCCGGAATGGTTCGCACCAGCTCCGCTTCTTGGCGCAGACCCTCCAAGGAATCGAGCATTCGCCGAGCCCAGACAATCACCCGTTCGCCCTCGGGCGTAATGCCCCGAAAGCTTCTGTCGCGCTTTATGATGGTGATGCCGAGCTCCCGCTCGAGCTCGCTGATTCCGGCCGAGAGCGCCGGCTGGGAGACATGGCAGCTCTCCGCCGCGCGCCCGAAGTGTCGGTGCTTATCAAGCGCGATGAGGTAGCTGAGTTGGCGCATGAACATTGCTGGGTCCTCCCCAGGACATGTGCCAGAATAGCTGTAGAGTTCGATGCAGAAACGCAAGGAAAGCCGTCACACCCTTCGAGCCGCTCGTAGCCGCACTTGAGTGACGCGCCGCTGCGAAAAAGGGCGCGCCTGCGTGCGCGCCCCCTCGAAGATTACTTTTTCATTTTCAGGGCGCCGCCATCAAAGGTCGTGACCATCGCCTGCATCAGACCGTCCTTGGTGATGTAGGCGTCAGAACCCTTGTAGGGTTCAGCCAGGAACGGCGCCGTCGCCACCCATTCGCTAACCAGCGTATCCCCGATGGTGACGCTCACGACGGGTTCGAAGTGAATCCCTTTCAGACCACCGTCCTTCGGGTCTTTGCACAAGCCTGCAAAGAGATCGCCAATCCCCGCGCGCCCCTTTGCAATCGTTCCCCCGGGCAAGTTGATTTGAGCGTCATCAGGATACTGCGCGACAAGCCGATTCCAGTCGCATTTGTTCAGGGCGTCGAGGTGCTCGTCGAGCACAGCTTGTGCGCTCGGCTGCTTCTTGATTTCAGGCAGCTTCATGTCGGCCAGAGCTGCCGAGTTTGCGCCAATCAGCGCGAGAACGAGGAAGACCGGCGGAATTGCTCTCATGTATTCCTCCCTTGATAAGATTATGTGATTTCTGTAGTGAACCAATACATCTATTATGGTTCACTTTTAAATATTACTATACGTGGGTCGCCGCAACAATAGTGCGAACACTATTGACGTCAACGAAGCCGTCGTTCGGGAAAAGAAGAAGTGGGAAGCGCCGCTGGAAGCTCGAGCTGATCGAGCGCTTCAACCCTCAGACTGTCATGCCCGCGCACGCGGGCATCCAGGAGTTGAAGGACGAAGGCTCCGCGCTTTAGGATGGGCAAAGGAGCGCCTTAACGATCGCCGCCAGCGGCGGCGATCTGGATGCCCGCTTTCGAGCCTGTGAAGGATTTGAACTTTGGGGCCCGAGGGTGAGGTTCGCGGCGCTGTGGCCGGGTTGGGCGCCTGAACTGGAAGCGCGCGCGCTCTCGAAGCGCTTGAGGCGCTCGCTCGCGGCGCGTCGGGCGCGCCGTCCGGCGTCGTGGGTCAGGCGGTTGCGGCCCTCAGCCGGTGGGCGGCGACCAGGTTGTGGGCGAGGGCGTGCCACAGGGCGATCGCTCTCGCCTTGAGGAGGCCGCGCACCGGGATGAAGCCGAAGCCGTGGTTCTTGCGGTCGGCGTTGACCCGCTCGATCTGCTTGCGCAGCGCGTAGACGGCCTTGCCCGCTTCGCTCGCCATCCGCTCGCGCCAACGCTTGACGCACTCCGGTTCTTGCGCGCGGCGGCGTTCGCGCCGCGCGCGCGATGCCGGCTTGATGTCGTCGCGCTCGACCGGCAGCGGCGCGAACACCTCGACCGGACCGGCCCGATGGTGGTCCAGCACCACGATGTCTGCCTGGGTGGCGTAACCGGTGTCGACCAACAGGCGGTCGGGCGTCCTGCCGTAGCGGCGGGCGATGTCGTCCACCATCGGCATCGCCAGGCGCCGATCGTTGCGGCGGTCGGTCATCGCGATCGAAACGATCACGCCGCTTTGCGGCGCCGCCGCGATTTGCGCATTGTAGCCGGCGCGCACCGCCCCGTCGGCAAACCGCATCGCGCGCGCCTCAGGATCGGTCAACGAAACGCTCGGCTCCTTCTTCTTGGCCTCGTCCTTGCGATGCCGCTGCGCCCGCGCCGCGCGCTCTTTGGTCAGCCGCGCCAACGCCGCACGCGCCCGCTGGGCGCGCTCCTGAACCTCGCGCGCCGCCCGCTCGCGCGCCGCCTGCCGACGACGGCTCGAAGCGGCGCCGTCGCTCTTCAACTCGTCTTTGAGCGCGGCCAGGCGTTGTTCCACTGCCGCCTCGATTTCGCTGAGCCGCGCCGCGCGCTTGAACGATCCCTTGCTCGCGCTGGCGCGCACCTTCGTGCCGTCGACCGCGATGTCGCTCAGCGAAACCAGCCCTTCCGCCAGCAAAGCCGTCACACTCTCGGTCAACAGCCGGTCGAGCGTCTCGACCAGCCCGACCCGAAAATCCGCCAGCCCGTGGTAGTTCACCGGCACCCCGCCAGCCAGCCAGCGGTAGGCGACGTCCCGTTCGGCCAGCCGCTCCAACTCGCGCGCCGAGCCCACCCCTTCGACCGTCGCATAGAGCCACAGCGCCAGCAGAACCGCCGGATCGGCCGCCGGACGCCCGGCCCGCTCACCGCGCGAGCGGATCGCCGCGTAAAGCGCCGAAAGATCAAGGTCCTCGACAAACCGCCAGACGACCCGCGCCCGGTGGTCCGCCGGCAGCAATCCATCGAGATCGATCATGTCCCAACGAAGCTGAGAACGATCCGCCTTGATGACCCGCGCCTCGCCCATGAATTCGCCCCCGCCCCGTCGAGGACGAGTGAATCACGGACAGGCGCCCAAGCCAATTTGTTCACACGCTCTTTCGCGGGCATGACAGAAGGCGCTAAGTGTCAGCCCCGGCCGACGAAGGGCATTTTCGTCGCCATGATCGTCATCGACAGGATGTTGGTGGAGAGCGGCAGGCTCGCCATGTGAACGACCGCAGCGCCGACCTCCGCCGGGTCGATCGTCGGCTCAACGGCGATGCGTCCGTCCGCCTGGGGAACCCCCTCGGTCATCTTGTAGGCCATCTCGGTGAGCGCATTGCCGATGTCGATCTGGCCGCAGGCGACGTCGTAGGCGCGCCCGTCGAGCGCGATCGACTTGGTGAGGCCGGTGATGGCGTGCTTGGTCGCGGTGTAGGGCGCGCTGAACGGGCGGGGCGCATAGGCGGAAATTGAACCGTTGTTGATGATGCGCCCGCCGCGCGGCGTCTGGCGCTTCATGATCGCCATCGCGCCCTGCGCGCAGAGGAACGAGCCGTTCAGATTGACGTCGACCACCGCCTTCCACTGCTCATAGGTGAGTTCGTCAATCGGAATAGCCGGCGCGCCCGCCCCGGCGTTGTTGAAGAGGAGGTCGAGCCGGCCGAAGGCTTGCTCCACGTCGGCGAACAGCGCCTTGACCGAATTCGGGTCGCCGACGTCGCAGCTCTTCGCCAGGGCGCGACGGCCCAGCGCCTCGATCTCCTTGGCGACGGCCTCGAGCGCGTCGGCGCCGCGGCCCGTCAGCGCGACGTTCCAGCCGGCTTTTGCCAGCGCCACCGCCGCCGATTTGCCGATGCCCCGTCCGGCTCCTGTCACCAGCGCGTATTTTTCCACGGTTGTCTCCTCCTAGAAAACTCAATCTTACAAAGGCAATGAGGCGCTCGTCACCTCCTTGGCGGGCGCCCAGCCGACGATCTCGGGGATCACCCGCCAGACGACGGCGCCGATGACGAAGGCGCCGCCAACCAGCGTCCACCGCCCCGGGTTCTCGCCGAAAGCGAGAAAGACCCAGAGCGGTCCCAGCGCCACGTCGAGCATGCTGACGAGACCCGCCTCGGCCGACGGCACGAATTTGGCCCCTTCCATGAACATGACGAAGGCGACGCAGACCGTCGTGAGGCCGAACAGAAAAAGGACGACGAGATCGTGCAGATCGAGCACGGGATGCGCGGACATCGTGTAGCCGAAGATCGCCGCGAGGAAGGCGGCGGCGGCGTTGATCGAGGACATCGACATGGCGGGCTCGCGCCGTTGCAGCACGACCATCAGCGCGAAGGTCACCGTCATCAGCATCGACAGGGCCTGACCGAGCAGCCGCCCGGAGCCAAGCCCGCTCGCCACCATGATGACGACGCCGACGGTCGCGACCGACGCCGAGACCAGCGTGCGGCGCGAGACGCGCTCCTTGTTGATGAGGAACGACAGGCCGGCGGCGACGAAGGGCAGCGTGGCGTAGATCACCAGCACGTCCGCCACCGTCGTCGACATCACCGCTGCGATGTAGGACGAGATCGCCGTCGCCGAGAGCAGCACGATCAGCGGCGAGAGCGGCCCAAAGCCGAACCGCGGCCCGAGCACCCCGCGCCGCTGCTCGAGAATCGCCCAGGCCGTAATGCACAGGCAGCCGAAACCGGCTCGCCCGAACAGCACGGTTCCGACGTCGAGATGGCCGATCAGCCGGGCGAAATAGCCCGCCAGACTCCAAAGGACCGTCGCCGCGAGAACGAGCAACAGCCCTTTGCGACGCGCGGCGCGTTCGGCCCGCATGGAGGTCTCCAATCCCGGTGATTCGGGCGGGATTTTAGAGCGGACGCGCGCGCTCGGCGCAAGACAATGCTGTCAGGGCGCGACGCAAAAATCGATGCCGGCATCAACCGTGCGAGCGCTGAACCTCCGGCGCGACCTCCGGGCTCGGGGCCAGCGGATGCGCCGCCTTCGCCACGCGCTCGCCGAGCCGCACGAAGGGCGTCGTGAAACTCCGGGTCACGCTGCTGAAATCGCCTTCGTCGGGGGCGACGCCGAACTGCACGACCTCGGGCTCCTTGCTGGGCACATAGAGCGTGCCGAACACCCAATCCCACATGGCGAGCGCGAAGCCGAGGTTCTTATCCCAATGCTTGGGATGGGTGGAGTGATGGATTTGGTGATGCGCCGGGCTCTGCAGCAGCTTGCCGACGAGACCGGTGAAGGGGATCCACATGTGGCTATGGCGCAGATGGCCGTAGGTGACGAGGAATTCCATCAGCACGATGTTGCCGTTGAGCAGGGTGAAGGGGTGCACGCCCGGCCCGAACGCGTAGGTCATCACCCCGAACACGGTTCCCGTCGCGATGGCGATCATGTTCATGAAGGCGAGGATCTCGACCGGGTGCTCCCTGAGTTCGGTGAGGGGCGTCATCACCTCGGCGGAATGATGCACCTTGTGGAATTCCCACAAGGCGGGGATGCGGTGGAAGAGATAATGCGCGAACCAATAGGCGAGCTCATAGGCAAGCAGTTCGAACAAGGTCGCCGTCGACAGCACCGCCCAGGCCGGCCAGGCGCTCGGCGCATGCGGCCCGAGCACATTAGTCAGGCCGGCGACGACGAGGTCGCGGCAGAAGACATTGCCGACGGCGAGGCAGCCGTAGCCCGAGGCGAGCACGAGCGCGTTGAGGACCCACAAACGCATGTCGACCAGGGACGATTTGGCCAACACGATGCGAGCGGCGAAGATGGTGCGTAGAAAACCGCGCGCGCTGACCGGACGGCCGCGCTCACGGCGGCGCTGCACGTAATACAGAATCGAAAAGAGCATTGCCCCGGTCAGGGCCGGCGCGCCATAGGCGGCGGTCGGCCCAAACGTGAGCCGCAGCCGTTCGAGACCTTCGGCCCCGAACCACTGCAGGACGGAGGGGATATCAATACTCAAGACAACGCTCCACAACGATGGAGCGCCAAGGCTAGAGCTTCGAAATTCAACGAACGGTTAAGTCGCCGTTCCAAGTTGAGTTAATCAAATGGGCGCCCGGCCCTCTTTAGACGGCCTGACGACTCGTTTTCTCCGCAGCGTAGAGAGCGCGAAACCGTTTCAGACGAGGCGCATGGACCGCAGCGCGCGCGGCATCGGGAACGAATTGGCGCTGAATGGGTGGGCGGCTGCAAATCTGCGCTTCGTCGCCGACTCCAGCCGCCAGCATGCCGAGCCGCGCCGCGCCGAGCGCCGCGCCGGCTTCTGCTCCGATCGCCAGATCGATCGTCAGGCCGGTGACGTCGGCGATCATCTGGCCCCAATAGGCGGAGCGCGCGCCGCCGCCGACCAACATTGCGACATTCGGCCGCGCCTGCGCCTCGGTCAGCACGTCGACCCCATCGGCGAAAGCGAACGCGACCCCTTCGAGCACGGCGTAGACAAGCGCGTCGGCGCCGTGCTCGGCCCGCAGGCCGGCGAACGTGCCGGTCGCTTCCGCGTCATTGTGCGGCGTGCGCTCGCCGCTGAGGTAGGGCAGGAACAAGGGGGCGCTCGCCGCCGCCTGCGGCAAGCGGGCGAATGCTTCGGCGGCTTCGACGCAGCCGGCGATGTCGCCCGCGCGTCCGATCGCGCCGGCGACCCAGGACAGAGCGGACGCGGCCGAAAGCATCACCGCCATGCCGTGCCAGCGCCCCGGGACCGCATGGCAGAAGGCGTGCAGCGTTCGCTCGGGCAGACTGATGAACTTGTCCGTGACCGAGAAGACGACGCCGGAGGTGCCGAGCGAAACGAAGCCTTGCCCCGCCGCGGTCGCCCCGACGCCGACCGCCGAGGCGGCGTTGTCTCCGGCCCCGCCGGCGATCGGGATACGCCGGCCGGCAAGGCCCCAGGCGCTGGCGACGGCGGGCGAAAGATAGGCGGAGACCGCCGACCCCTCGACCAGCGCGGGCATATGGGCTTGGCTGAGCCCGGTTGCGGCGAGCAGTTCGTCGTCCCAGCGACGGCGCTCGATGTCGAGCCAGAGCGTGCCGGAAGCGTCGGACATGTCGGAGACCGCTTCCCCCGACAGCCGCAGGCGGACGAAATCCTTGGGCAGCAGGATGCGCGCGGTTCGCGCGAAAATCTCCGGCTCGTGCCTGGCGACCCACAGCGCCTTGGGCGCCGTAAAGCCTGGCATCGCAATGTTGCCGGCGCGGCGGCGAAAATCGGGAACGCGGCGCTCCAGTTCGGCGCATTCGGCGAAGGAGCGTCCGTCATTCCAAAGGATTGCGGGCCGCAGCGGCGCGCCGGCGGCGTCGAGAAACGTCGCCCCATGCATCTGGCCGGAAAGACCGACGCCGCCCAGCCGCGCGAACGCCTCGGGAGCGTGGCGGCGCGCGGCGGCGACCGCAGCCTCGACGCCCTCCGCCCAGTCCCAAGGGTTCTGCTCGCTCCAGAGCGGTTGCGGGCGAGACAGAGCCAGCGGAACCGATATGTCGGCAAGGATCCGCTGCACCCCGTCGATCAACAGCGCCTTGATCGACGAAGTACCGATATCCAGGCCTAGAAAGGTTTCACCGTCGCGGGCCGCGCCAACCATCGCTCGTCCTCCCCCTCAGGGCGCGGCGCGCCCTTTCGTAGAGAGGAGAATACGCAAAAGCCCCGGGGTTGTCGCCGGGGCTTTGCCGGCAGGTTGTTTTGTGGCGGCGGAAAATCAGCTGACGGTCAGATTGCCGGCGGAAGATTTCCCAGTTCGCTTATCGGCGACAATCTCGTAAGAGATCTTTTGCCCTTCCGCGAGATCCCGCAGGCCCGCCCGTTCGACCGCACTTATGTGGACGAAGACGTCTTTGCCGCCGTCGTCAGGTTGAATGAACCCATACCCCTTGGTGGCGTTGAACCACTTCACCGTACCAGTAGCCATCGGAGAGATCCGTAATTGAGAGAGATACGACACGCTAATGGGACGCCGCATCGGCGCGAATATCGATGTAGGAAGGTTCGTCGGCGCGTATCAAGAGATACGAGACCAAGTCATCGGCCGATAATCGATGTCTTAACGAATACCGGAACATAGGGGTCAAATCAAGGCGCGTCTTAAATCTGCCTGAATGGCGGTCGCGCCGTTTGTTCGTCGGGTGTACGCCCTTGTCGGCGGGAAGCGCACAACCTTCCTCGCTGGGCATCACAGAAAATGCGCAGCCTATAAAACCCCGAGGGGACCCGGTTAGTGCTCGGTCGTCGAGTGAGCGCGCACGCGAAGACTTGCCCATAGGGCACTAACATTTTGTCTTACATCAACCAATCGCATTGGCCTCCATTGTCCAGAGCGTCGACGTCATTGGTCGCGCCATCGACAGTAGCAACCATCCGCGGCAAATCTTCGCCGTCCGGCCGCTGGCCGCCAGCCACCGCCCGCGCCCAAAGGATTACCTCTTCATGCTGGCGAATAAAGCGAGGGCGGCCGCTGCAGCCTTCCAATCGCCCGTCCTTGCCTTGCACGCCCGCCACGCCTAAGTCTTTTGGGTGCCGCCCGGCCGGCGGCAAAGGGGACTTCATGCTGCAAACTCTCCTCGACGAAGGTCGTCCGTTATTGGCGGACGGCGCGACCGGCACGAATCTATTCGAGGCGGGCCTGACGTCGGGGGATAATCCGGAGCTGTGGAACGCCACGCGCCCGGACGCCATCCGGGCTCTGCACCGCAGTTTCGCCGAAGCCGGGGCGGACATCCTTCTCACCAACAGTTTCGGGGGCAACCGCAGGCGGCTCGCCTTGCACGGACTGGAGGGCCGGGTGCGCGAACTCAATCGGCTCGCGGCCGAAAACGCCCGCGCGGCAGCCACCGCGACCGGCCGGCCGATCATCATCGCCGGCTCCGTCGGCCCAACCGGGGACCTCATCGCCCCGCTCGGTCCGCTGAGCGAGGACGAGGCCGCCGACGTCTTCGCTGAGCAGATCGAAGGCCTGCGGGAGGGCGGCGCCGACGTCGTCTGGATCGAAACCATGTCCGCCGCCGAGGAAATCCGCGCCGCCGCGCTCGCCGCCTCCCGCCTCGACATGCCCTATACGGTCACGGCGAGCTTCGACACCGCGGGCAAGACGATGATGGGCCTTGCGCCCTCGGCGTTCGCCGGTTTCGCCGCCGGGTTCGCGACGCCGCCGCTCGCCTTCGGCGCCAATTGCGGCGTGGGCGCCGCCGATCTTCTGGTTTCGATTCTCGGAATGACGGAGGCGCGCCCCGGCGCAACTGTCATCGCCAAGGCCAATGCGGGCGTGCCGCAATGGCATGGCGCGCATATTCACTATTCCGGCTCGCCCGAGCTGATGGGGGCCTACGCCGCTTTGGCGGTCGACGCCGGCGCGCGCATCGTCGGGGGCTGCTGCGGCACGACGCCGAACCACCTCGCGGCGATGCGCCGAGCCCTCGACGCCTATCGCCCGGGGCGCCGTCCGGACGTCGAGGCGATCGTCGCCGCGCTCGGCCCGCTCGTCGCGCCGCCGGCGACGGAGCCAGCCGCGCGATCGCGCAGGCGTCAGGATCGGTCGACCCAGGAGCGCCTGTGAACTCCAAAGCAAAGACCCGCGCGGCGCGCGGCGGCGTCGATGATGCGCCGCCCCCGGCGCCTGAACCTCGGCCCGCCCCGCGGGCTCCGCTGGTCGTCGTTGAAGGACGGCTCGACTTTGAGGTGGCGCCGGAGGCCGCCGGCGAAAGGCTCGATCGATTTCTCGGCGCCGCCTCGGCCGAGCGGCGCTTCGCGCTGTCACGAACTCGGCTCAAGGCGCTGATCGAAACCGGCCTCGTGACGGTGGACGGCGTCGAAGCGCGCGATCCCGCTAGGAAACTCGCGCCTGGCGCGCAAGTCGCCGTCATCGCGCCCCCGGCGGAAGAATCGGACCTCGTCGGCGAGGACACGCCGCTCGACATCGTTTTCGAGGACGAGCACCTGCTCGTTCTCGACAAGCCAGCCGGCCTCGTCGTCCATCCCGCGCCCGGTCACGCCTCCGGCACACTTGTCAACGCTCTGATCCGCCATTGCGGCGCGAGCCTTTCCGGCATCGGCGGCGTGAAGCGGCCCGGCATCGTCCATCGGCTTGACAAGGATACCTCCGGCCTCATCGCGGTCGCCAAGACCGACGCCGCCCACCAGGGCCTTTCATTACTTTTCGCCGATCATGGCCGGACGGGTTCGCTGGTCAGGGAGTATCGCGCCCTTGTATGGGGCGCCCTGGAGATGCGCGCGGGAACCGTCGACGCGCCGCTCGGCCGCAGCCCACGCAATCGCGAGAAGATCGCGGTGGTCGAATCCGGGCGCGAGGCGGCGACGCATTGGCGCGTGCTCGAGACGCTCGGGCCGGCGAGCCTGATCGCCTGCCGCCTGGAAACCGGACGAACCCACCAGATCCGCGTCCATCTCGCGCACATCGGCCATCCGCTGCTGGGCGATTCGGTTTATGGCGCGGGATTCAAGACCAAAGCGGCGCACCTCTCCGCCGAGGCGCGCGCCGCCCTCGAAACGCTCGGCCGCCAGGCGCTCCACGCCGCGACGCTCGGCTTCGAACATCCAATCACCAGCGAGCCGCTGTCGTTTGAAAGCGAGCCGCCCGAAGATTTTTCTCGTCTTCTCAATGCGTTAAGGGCTTAGGAAGGTATCCCCCCGCATACTAAAGGTTAATGCGGCATTACCAAATTGTCATTCGCGTGCCAAGGCGCTGAGCGAGTTTTGCCCTCTTTCAGCCACGGGAAGCCGCGCTATATTGTGCACTGCGGCGCATCGTTGGCCGCCGGACGTCGTCGCCACGCGACGCGCCGAAAGGAGGACCTCATGGCCGCCGCCTTGCCAGTTATCGCCGGAGAATCCGGCCTCACGCGCTATCTCTCAGAGATCAAGCGGTTCCCGATGCTGGAGCCGCAAGAGGAATACATGCTCGCCAAGCGGTGGCGCGAGCACGGCGACCGCGAGGCCGCGCACAAGCTGGTCACCTCGCACCTGCGCCTCGTGGCGAAGATCGCCATGGGCTACCGCGGCTATGGCCTTCCCATCGGCGAAGTCATCTCCGAGGGTAATGTCGGTCTTATGCAGGCCGTCCGCCGCTTCGAGCCTGATAAAGGCTTCAAGCTCGCGACCTATGCGATGTGGTGGATCCGCGCCTCGATACAGGAATATATTTTGCGTTCATGGTCGCTCGTCAAGATGGGCACCACCGCGAGCCAGAAAAAACTCTTCTTCAACCTGCGCAAAGCCAAGAGCCGCATTTCTGCCCTAGACGAAGGCGACCTGCGCGAAGATCAGGTCGCCACGATCGCCAAGCGCCTCGGCGTCGCCGCGCAGGACGTCGTCGATATGAACCGCCGCCTCGGCGGCGACGCCTCGCTCAACGCGCCCCTGCGCGAAGAGGGCGAAGGCGAGTGGCAGGATTGGCTGGTCGACGAGAGCGCCAGCCAGGAGACTGTGCTCGCCGAACGCGAGGAGAGCGACGTTCGCCTCGACGCGCTGAAGACCGCGCTCAGGGTGCTCAACCCGCGCGAGCGGCGGATTTTCGAGGCGCGGCGGCTCGCGGAAGAGCCGGTTACGCTCGAGGAGCTCTCGGCCGAGTTCGGCGTCTCGCGCGAACGCGTGCGGCAGATCGAGGTGCGCGCCTTCGAAAAAGTGCAGGCCGCGGTCAAATCTGGCGTCGCGCTGGCGCAACTCCCCGGCAAGCAAGCGGCCCCGGCATTGCCGGCCGCGTAAGCTTCACCCAGCCGCAGAGTGGGGTTTGTAAGGTTAATCCCGCGCGGCCGCGCCCTCCGGCGCGACGCAGCGCGGGATTTCCGGTACAGTCCCGTGCGGGCGCGCCCGCGCTCTGCAACTCGAAGGACCTCCATGCCCTTTCGTTCCTTTCGCTCCGCCTGCCTCGCCGGCGCCGCGCTCTGCGCGCTGAACGTCGCCGCTGCGACGGCCAAAGACTTGCCGGCGACGCCTGAAGGCGCGCAAAAGATCAATGCTTTCCTCGCCACTTACCTTGGCGCGACGCAAGCCTTCAAGGTCACCCCTGAGGGCGCGGACTACCTCGTCTCGTTCGATCTCGCGGCTCTGACCGCGCCGTTGCAGGCGGCCGGCTTCGCCTATGATCCGGCGACATTCACCTACAAGCTGATTGAGCAGGATGACGGCGCCTGGCGTATCGATAGCGCGGGAATTCCCGCTATTTCCAGCCACGGGCCGCACGGCTCCTTCACCCTTGCGCTGACGGGCGACAAGGGCGAGTTCGTCGTCGATCCAGCGATTGCCTGGTTCCGCAGCGCCACGGGCAGCGGCGACAAAGCAACGCTCCACGCCCAAGTTGATACGGGGGCCGAGCAAACCCTCGAAGCCGGACCTTGGCGATTCGCCGTCTCGGGAAGCGCCGCCGCGGGCGGACTGGTGTCGTCGGTCCTGCAAAAGAGCGCCACCGATGTCCGCGCTTCCTTCGTAGCGCCCCCGAAGGCCGACGCAGCGGCGGCCGACCCGAAGACCAATACCGTCACCGCGCACCTCGACAAGCTCAGCCTCGATGCGAACCTCGACGGCTTCAAGTCGCACGCCGCCCTCGATCTGTGGGCGTTCCTCGCGGCGCATCCCAAACGCCCCGACCTCGCCGCCAATGAAGCGGCCTTGAAGCCGCTCATCGCCGCCGTCGCCGCCAGCCCGCTCAAACTCAACGAAGCGTTCGCGCTCGACAAGGTGGCGGTGCAGACGCCCAACGGCGCGATCACGCTCGACTCGGCCAAGTTCGGCTTCGGCGCCGACGCGACGGGATCCGGCGCCGTCGAGGAGCACATCGCCTTCAACGGCCTGGCGCTGCCGCCCGACCTCGTTCCCGCGCCCTTCCGGGACTTCGCCCCGACTTCGCTCGATCTCACGGTCAAAGCGAGCGGCTTCGACGTCGCGGCGGCGCGGGCAGAAGCGATCGCTGATTTGCACTTCGCGGGCGACGCGCCGCCGCTCTCGCCCGATGACCGCGCCAAGGTGTGGGCGAAGCTGACCGGCGGCGGCCCGGTGACGATCGACGTCCCGCTGTCGCATATCGTCGCGCCGCATCTCGATCTCGCCGTCGAGGGACGCGTGATCTACAAAAACGGTCGGCCGACCGGCTCGTTCACCATCCATATGCGCAACTTCGACAGTACGATGGCGGCGCTGAAGGACCTCGGCCCCGACACGGAGCGCAAACTCATCCCCGCTTTGGCGATGGCCAAAGGGCTCGCCAGGACCGACGGGGACGGCGTCCTGACCTGGGTCGGCGAACTCGGACCGGACGGCGGTATGAAGGTCAACGGGTTGCCGCTCGGCAAGGCCCCCCTGTAAACCGGATTCGCTCCGGTCCTGAACGCCGGCTCGAGCCGCGGGGGGTCGCCTCTGACCGCCGCCGCGGCGCGCCTTGGCGGTGCGTCGTCGCGCACGAAGGTTTGACAAACGGCGACCACGCACGGCAAGAACCTCGCTGGGCGAGGCCAGCGGCGCCCCAGCCGCCACCGGGGGAGCATTCGATGGACGTCGAGCTGCGCGACGGGCGCGTCGCGGGGGGGGAAGTGCGCACGTTGCCGCTGGTCGTCGACCTCGATGGCACGCTGTTGCGCACCGACACGCTCTACGAATGCTTCGCCGCCGCGGTGTTCAGCCGGCCGATCGAGGCGGCGCAGGCGACGGCGCGACTCGCCGCCGACGGCGTCGCCGCCTTCAAGCAGCGCCTTTCCGCCATCGCCGGGCTCGATTGCGCGACCCTGCCGCTCAACGAGCCGCTGGTCGACTATCTCAAGACAGAGGCGGCGCACGGCCGCGCGATCCACCTCGCCACCGCCGCCGACCGTTCGATCGCCGAACATGTGGCGCGGCGGCTCGACCTCTTCGCCTCCGTCCATGCGAGCGAGGACGGCCACAATCTGAAAGGGCCGCACAAGGCGGAGCGCCTGCGGGAGGCCTTCCCCGACGGCTTCGTCTACGCCGGCGACTGCAGCGCCGATCTGCCCGTCTGGCGCGCGGCGGCGGGCGCGGTCGTCGTCTCCTCCGACGCCGGCCTGACCAGCCATATCGAGGCCGCGGGCGTTCCGATCGAACGCGTCTTCGCGCCGCAAAGCGGGGGATGGCGCGCTTGGCGAAAGGCGGCGCGGCCGCACCAATGGGCGAAGAACGCCATGGTGATGGTCCCGGTCGTGCTCGGCGTCCACCTGCTGACGGCGCGCGACGCACTCGCCGCCATCGCGGCGATGATCCTGCTGTGCGCGCTGGCCTCGCTCACCTACATGCTCAACGACATCGCGGATTTGGCGGCCGATCGGCGGCATTGGACCAAGTCGAAGCGGCCCTTTGCGAGCGGCGCGCTGCCGGTGGAGCAAGGGCTCGCCGCCGCCGCGATCGGCATTCCCGTGCTGCTCGGCCTCGGCTTCTGGCTTTCGACCGGCGTCGGCCTCTGCCTTTTCGCCTATCTCATGCTGACGCTCGCCTATTCGTTCGGGCTGAAGCGCGCGCCGATGCTCGACGTAACGGTGATCGCAACGCTGTTCACGCTTCGCCTCGCGCTCGGCATGACGGCGGCGGGCCAGATCTGGGCGCCCTGGCTGCTCACCTTCTCGATGTTCTTCTTCTTCTCGCTCGCCATCGCCAAGCGGCACACCGAGTTGCTGCGCGCGGCGGCCTCCGGCGCGGGCCATTCGGACGACGGCATGGTGCACGGGCGCGGCTATCACGTCGAGGACAACGACGTGACGATGGCGTTCGGCGTCGGCGCCTCGATCGCCTCGATCGTCATCCTGGTGCTCTATCTCACCCAGGAAGTGTTCGTGCACGCGCAATACGCGCATCCCGAATGGCTGTGGTTCGCGCCGGCGACGGTGTTTCTGTGGACGTCACGCGTCTGGCTGCTGGCGCACCGCGGCCAAATGACCGACGATCCAGTCATCTTCGCGCTCAAGGACCGCATCAGCCTCGCCCTCGGCGGAGTTGTCGCCGTCGCGTTCCTCATTGCGGCGGTCTGATGCGCGTCAGAACCGCTTCGCCTCGAATCAGGGTTCCATGAAAACCATCATCGTCACCGGGGCGGCCGGCCTCGTCGGCCAGAACCTCGTTCCGCGTCTCGTCGCGCGCGGCTACCGCGTCGTCGGCATCGACAAGCATCCGACCAACACCGCGCGGCTGCGCGCCCTGCACCCCGAGATCGAGGTGATCGAGGCGGACTTGAGCGTCGCGGGCCCCTGGATGGACGCCTTCGCCGGCGCCGAGGCGGTCGTCGTCAACCAGGCGCAGATCGGCGGGCTCGACCGCGCCGAGTTCGTCGCCAACAACGTGACGGCGACGGCGCGGATCGTCGAGGCGATGCGCGCTCATAACGTGCCCTACTTCGTCCATATCTCCTCGTCGGTGGTCAATTCCGAGGCGCAGGACTTCTACGTCGAGAGCAAGACAGCGCAGGAGCGGCTGATCGACACGGTGGAGATCCCCCATGTCGTGCTGCGGCCGACGCTGATGTTCGGTTGGTTCGACCGCAAGCACCTCGGCTGGCTCAGGCGCTTCATGGACCGCGCCCCGGTCTTCCCGGTGCCGGGGAACGGCAAGTTCCGCCGCCAGCCGCTCTACGCCGGCGATTTCGCCGCCATCATCGCCGCGGCGATCGAGCGCCGCACGACCGGAACCTGTGACATCAGCGGCCGCACGGAGATCGACTACATCGAGATCATCCGGCTGATCAAACAGATCACCGGCGCCAAGGCCCACATCGTGACGATCCCCTACGGCGCCTTCTACGCGCTGCTGTGGCTCTACGCGAAGTTCGACCGCAACCCGCCCTTCACGGTCAATCAGCTCGAGGCGCTGGTGATCCCGGAAGTGTTCCCGGTGATCGATTGGCCGACGATCTTCGGCGTCGCCGAGACGCCGCTGAAGCAGGCGTTCGAGGAGACCTATCTCGACCGGCGCTACGCCGGCATCGTTCTAGATTTTTAGTCGCCTCGCGGGAGCATCGGGATGGTGAAGACCGTCGTCATCGGGGCCGGCGCCATGGGGCTGGCGGCCGCCCACTACGCGCTGAGCCTCGGCCATGAGGTCGACGTCGTGGAGGCCGATTCGCAGGCCGGCGGCATGGCGGCGCATTTCGATTTCGCCGGCCTGTCGCTCGAGCGCTTCTACCACTTCGTCTGCAAGGCCGACGCCGCGACCTTCTCGCTGATGGAAGAGCTCGGCATCGGCGACAAGATGCGCTGGCGCGGCACGTCGATGGCCTATTGGATCGACGGCGAGCTGCATCGCTGGGGCGACCCGCTCTCGCTGCTGGCCTTCCCGAAGCTCGATCCGATCTCGAAGTTTCGCACCGGCCTGCAGATGTTCCTGACGACGCGGCGGCGCAGTTTCGACGACCTCGAAACCGTCTCGACGCGCGACTGGATCGAGCGCGGCTCCGGCAAGCGCGTCTACGACCTCTTGTGGCGCCGCCTGCTGGCGCTGAAGTTCTATCAATACGCCGACGACGTCTCCGCCGCCTGGATCGCGACCCGCATCAAGCGCGTCGGCACCTCGCGGCGCTCGCTGTTCCAGGAGGAGCTCGGCTATATCGAGGGCGGCTCGGAGACCCTGGTCGAAGCGCTCGTCCAATCGATCACTAGGCGCGGCGGCCGCATTCATCTCGCAACCCCGGCGAGCAAGGTGGCGAGCGAGCATGGCCGCGTGACCGGCGTCGAGGCGGGCGGCAAGCTCTTTCCCGCCGACGCGGTGATCTCGACCGTGCCGACGCCGTTCGTCAGCCGGCTCGTTCCCGACCTGCCGGACGCGGCAAAAAAAGCCTACGATTCGATTCGCAACATTGGCGTCGTTTGCGTCGTCCACAAGCTGAAGCGCTCGGTGACGCCGCACTTCTGGCTCAACATCGTCGACGAGACGATGGCGATCCCCGGCCTGATCGAATTCTCGAATCTGCGGCCGACGCCGGAGACGATCGTCTTCGTCCCCTATTACATGCCGACCGACAATCCGAAGTGGTCGGCGCCCGACGCCGCCTTCATCGACGAGAGCTTCGGCTACATGAAGCGCATCAACCCCGCGTTGACCGACGGCGACCGCCTCGCCGCACATGTCGGCCGGCTGCGCTACGCCCAGCCGCTGTGCGAACCCGGTTTCGCCGCCAAACTGCCGCCGATCCGCACCCCCATCGCCGGCCTGCAAATCGCCGACACCTGCTTCTATTACCCAGAAGACCGCGGCATTTCGGAAGGCGCTCGGCTGGCCAAAGAGATGGCGCAAGCCATCGGCACGGACCACCAGCCGCGGCGAGAGCCGGTGTTCGGCACGAAGTAAGGCCTCCGGCAAGGCCATCGCCGAGGCTATCCAGCCAAAGCCACTCCTGAGTTCGGTGGCGTGTGGCGCCCTAGGGGCCGCCAACGCCCGCGTCGACGGCGCCACGATCGCTGGCGCCGGTGCTGGGTTTCATTACCAACAAAACGGTGGTATTCCGGAAGGCGCTCGGATAGCGAAAGAAATGGTGCAAGCCATCAACGCGGACCATCAGCCGCGGCGCGAGCTGATGTTCGGGGGGCGCGGAATGGCGGCGGTCGAATATGTCGCGCGGGAAGGCATAGCGACCCATCCCACGAGGGTGTGGAGCCGCCTCTCGAAGGCTTCACTGCTCGTTGCGACCACGCTGCTGGTTCTATTCTATCGACGCCCGGATCAATTTCTTCATCCCTACATTTGGGTCGAGGACGGCACGTATAATTTGAAGGCTTTCGCCGATCGCGGAGCCTGGAGTCTCTTCGAGCCCGTGGCCGGCTATCTGGTCCTCGCTTCCAAGCTCATCACTCTGAGCGCCTACAAGCTCTCTTTCCTTTGGGCGCCAGAAATCGCGGCGGCGCTCACTGTCGCGTTCACCTGCTGCGTCACAGCCTCGGTCGCCTTTGCGCCGACCCATCTTCGATGGCGGCCGCTCTGTGCTTTGTTTGCGATCGCCGTCCCCACCAATTCCGAGGTGTTCGCGGTTTCAGAATACGCGTTTTGGCGGGCCGGGCTTTGGATTGTCCTCGCCTTGGTTTGGGACACGGACAAAGGAAAGCAGGCGCTCCGCTTGTTCTTTCTTATCGTCGGCGGCCTGTCGTCACCGATCATCATTCCGCTCTCCTGCCTATTCGTCTTACGTGCCGCGATCGAAAGACGCCGATCTGAAACCATCTGCGCCGGCGTGGCCGTGCTGGTCGGAGGCGCTCAAGCGGCCATTTTGCATTTTCACTCTGGTCCCCCGGCGCCGGTCGGAAAATCGACCATTCCGCTGTTCGTCGAGAAGTTCCTGGGCTTATTTGTCGGGGCGTGGAGCGGATCAGAAGACGTCATGGTTGTGATCGGCTGGGCCGTCGCTCTGCTGATCGCCATTGCGGCGTTCCTTGCGAAGCGCCGGCTCGACAGACCTCTCGCGATCCTTGCGTTGTCATGGGTGTGCGTGACAGTCGTCGTTCTCTTCCGCTACCCGCTCAGCGTGATTGATCCGTTTACCGCGGGCCCGCGTTATTTCTTCTATGGGTTTATCCTGCTTGGCTGGATCCTCATATGGTTGGCGGCGGAATCCAAGCCCTTGATGAGGGCCCTGCTCTTGGCCGTGCTGGCGCTCGGCGTCGTCCGCGCGGTTCCCGATCTGCCGCGCCATCATGACCTCGTGGATTGGCGACAGCAGGTCGCGCAATGCGCCAAATCGGAGGAATACGACCTTCCTATTCATTTCGCCGGCAGCGCCCAGCTAATGTGGCAAGTCCGCCTTCGGGGCGCGCAATGCCAGGCGCTGCTCGACGGGAGCCTTCTCTAAATCGACGGCCAATCGGGAGGGGTCCGGGCGCAAGGGCGGGTCGACACGCCACGGCGAGCCGGTGGAAGGGAATCGCCCATAATTGCGACGACAGAGGCAAAGCGCCATCTCTGCGACGCGTCCGCTCCGCGCGCAGGGTGGACGCTCAAACACAGAATCAGAATTCGCACTCGCTCGTGTTTGCACTGATCGCCCGTAGCCTTTATCAGTCTTGCCGCGTATTCGCGACGAGGGGGCGATGGGAGCGATTTCGACTTTCGGCCGGAGACTCCAACTTCCCGAACTCCAATCGCTTCCGCTGCTCGCGACGGCCGTTCTCAGCGCCGCGGCGGCAGTCGCCATCTTGGCGTCGACCCTCTATCTCGCGATCGCTTATTTTCATCCCCTGTTCTATTGGGATCAGTGGGCGACCGTCATCGACTACCATCGCTTCCTCAAGGGCGAGTTCGGCCTCGGTGACCTGTTCGCGCAACACAACGAGCATCGCATTGCGTTTCCGCGGCTGATCTTTCTCGCCGATTTTGTGCTGGGGCGGGGCTTCAACGTCATCAACATCGGGGCGATCTTCGTCGTTCAGGCCCTTCATGCGGCCCTCTTCGGCGTCATCGCGTGGCGACTGACGCGGGGACCGCTCTTCGCTATCGTCCTCTCGATCGTAACGATCTTGCTGTTCTCCTTCGCCCAGGCCGAGAACATGACCTGGGGCTTCCAGGTTCAGTTCGTCGGGGTCTACGCGGCGGTGACCCTCGCGCTCTGGCTGCTCGCCCTAGCGATCGAACGGCAGAAGGCCGGCGCCTCCTTCGTGGGCTACGCGCTCGGCGCCGCCGCGATGCTGATCGTCGCCACCTATACGATGTCGAACGGCGTGACGGGCGGAATCGCGATGATCTTCGTCGCCCTGGCCCTGCGCGCGCGCCCGGCGCTAGCGGTCGGCGTCGTCGCGCTCACGGCGGCCCTCCTGGCCGCCTATTTCTATTCTTTTCATCCCGTGCCGTCCCATTCACCGCCAGGTTTCGCGCTTCACCACCCCGTTGATTTCGTTGTGTACGCGCTCGTTTATCTCGGCGGCGTCCTCGGCGCGTTCGGGCATTACGCCGCGGCGCTGATGGGGCTCGGCGGCGTAGCTGTGGCGGGGTTCGCGACGGCGCGGCTCCTTCTGGGGAAAGACAAGGAGCCGGCGCGCGCGACATTGACGGGCATCATGATCTTCATCGCGCTCACCGCAGTCGCGACCGCCTTCGGGCGCGCTTTCTTCGGGCTCAATCAAGCGCTGTCGAGCCGATATTTCACCCCTGCCGCAGTCTTCTGGTCGGCGGAGATCATCTACCTCGCCTCCTTCGCCGGCGCGGCGCCTGCTCGCCTCGCCGCGAAAATCGCGTTTGGGGCGATCGGGGCCGCCGTCGCCGTCGGGGCCATTAACGCGCATTTCGCCGAGCGCTTCTTTGCTCGCCAGCACTACCTCAACCTCGCTTTGGCGAGTGACGCATTCTTGAGCGGGATCGAGCCCAACGAGGCGATGCAATTCGCCTATCCCGATCCGGACATCCCGCGGCGTGAGGCGGCCTTCATCAAAGAGCAAGGTCTCTCGATCTTCGCCTGGCCGGAGGGGCAAATGCGCGGCGAGCCCATCTCCGCAGTGTTTCCAAGAGAGGACGATGGCGCCTGCCGCGGGGCCTTCGACAGCGCCGAAACCATTGCCGAGAGCGACGGCGTCACTGCTAGCGGCTGGGCCTGGGACCGGCGGCGCAAGAGTTTGGTTCGCCGGGTGCTGTTCGTCGATTCCCACGACGCGATCGTCGGCTTTGCTTCCGGCGGCGGCAGGCGGCGGGACGTACGCGCCGCCGTACCGGAGGTGCGAAGCCGTGACGTCGGCTGGCGCGGCTTCGCCAACGTACCCGGCGGCGAGCCGCTGCGCGCTTACGCCGTGGTGGGCGGCGGGGAAGCCGTCTGCCTCTTCGGCGCCCGGACGACGCCGCTTGTGGAGACCGTCGGGGCGCGTCCGGATCAAGCGAAGCTTTCGGCTCTCGGTGAACCGATCGACGGAAAGGTCGTGTTCTCCGGCGGATGGACGCCGAATGGCTACCACGTCTCCGCGGGGGCGCCGCCGTTCGACGGTCCGGCGTTCGGCTCGTGGTCCGGCGCAGACGCCAACCAGGGCGAGGTCACGATCGGCCCCTTCACGGCTCCGGATATGGTCTTCGCACTGCCGTTCGTTTCCGGCCCCGCCACAGGCGGCCAATCGATCGTCGTCAAGGATGCGGAAACTGGCGAGGTCTATGTGAGGTTCAAGCCCGCGGTCCGGACCGAGTGGAGCGCGCTCGTTCTGACATTGCCGCCCGACAAGGCGACGCGTCCCCTGCTGCTCGTCGCCGCCGACCACGGAAGCGAATGGGGTCAGTGGATGGCGATCGGCTTGCCGCGCTCGGTTGTCAGGTAGCGGCCCGGCCGGTAGAACCACGCGACGCAACCGATGGACACGAGCTTGCAGCGCCTCGTCTCTTTGTATCTGACCGGCCAGTTCGGCAAGTTCCTTGTCGCCGGCGGCTTTGCCGCGTTGGCGAATTTCGCCAGCGGCTTCGCTTTCGAGCGCTCGTTCCCCTACGAGGCGGCGGTGTGCCTGGCTTATCTCGTCGGCTTCGCGACTGCGTTCACGCTCAATCGGCTGTTCGTCTTTCCCGCCTCCGCCAAGCCGCTCCATCACGAGATCGGCTGGTTCTTCCTGTTCAACCTGATCGCCTTTCCCGTCGTGCTCGGCGCCGCCTACGAACTCCACTTGCTGTTCGAGCGCTTCGCGCCCGACTTCTACGCGAAAGCGGCGGCGCGCGGCATCGCGATCATGCTGCCGGTCTTCGTCAACTTCGCCGCCCACAAATTCATCACCTTCGCGCGCAGCGACGCGCCGGCCCGCCGGAACGCCGGCATGAACTCGCCCGTTCCGTCCTGGAACCGCCTGCCGAACGCCAATCCCTCGCGCATCGTCGAGATCGGCGATCGGTTTTCCGCGCTGCCCGAGGTTGGCGGCGCGCGCTGCATCGCCTACGGCTCCGGCCGCAGCTATGGCGATGTCTGCCTCAACGACGGCGGAGCGGTGCTGCGCACGCTCCGGCTCGACCATTTCATCGCCTTCGACCGCGCGACCGGCCGGCTCGTTTGCGAAGCCGGCGTGCAACTGGCGGCGGTACTCGACCTCGTCGTCCCGCAGGGCTGGTTCCTGCCGGTGACGCCGGGGACGCGCTTTGCGACCGTCGGCGGGGCGGTCGCCAACGACGTGCACGGTAAGAACCATCACGTCGAGGGCAGCTTCGGCCATCATGTAAGGGCGTTGGAGCTGGTGCGCTCGAATGGCGAACGCATCGTCTGCGGGCCCGATCGCGAGCCGGAATGGTTCGCCGCCACCGTCGGCGGGCTCGGCCTCACTGGCCTTGTCACGTGGGTGGAGCTCCAGCTGATTCCGATCAGCAACCCGTTCATGGTCACCGAGGCGCTGCGCTTTCGCAGCCTCGATGAATTCTGGACGATGAACGCCGAGGCCGAACGCGACTGGCCGTACACCGTCGCCTGGATCGACTGCACCTCGAAGCGCGGCCGCGGCATTCTCTACCTCGGCCGCCATGCTCCGCCGCAGCAAGCCCTCCCGGCTTGGCGCGAGAAGCGCAAGAGCTTCCCGGTGGACCCTCCGGTGTCGCTGATCAACCGTCTGTCGCTGCGCGCCTTCAATCTCCTCTATTACAATCGCTCGCTGCCGCGTGGGCGGACGCTGACGCATTACGTCCCCTATTTTTATCCGCTCGACGCGATCCAGAACTGGAATCGCCTGTACGGCGCGCGCGGCTTTTATCAGTATCAATGCGTGCTGCCGCGCAACGAGGCCGCTGAAGGCGTCGCCGCGATGCTGGCTGAGATCGCCGACAGCGGCCTCGGTTCATTCCTTGCGGTGCTGAAGACCTTTGGCGAGCAGCCTTCCCCTGGGATGCTCTCCTTTCCGCGCCCCGGCGCGACGCTCGCGCTCGATTTCGCCAATCAGGGCGCGACCACAGCGAAATTGTTCGAGCGGCTCGACGCCATCGTGCGCGAGGCGGGCGGCGCGCTCTACCCCGGCAAGGACGCGCGCATGCCGGCGGCGATGTTCCGCGCGGGATTCCCAGCGTGGGAGGCGTTCGCGGCTTACATCGACCCGCAATTCTCATCCGGGTTCTGGCGCCGCGTCACGGAGCAACCAAAGACATGAGCAAGATCGCAATCTTCGGGGCGACGTCGGCGATCGCGACCGCCTGCGCGCGGCGGTGGATCGCGCAAGGCGACAGCGTCTTTCTCGTCGGCCGCAATCCCCACAAGCTGGGCGCGCTCGTCGAGGACCTCACGGTGCGCAAGAGCGGCGATCAGAAGCTCGGCGCCGCCGCCGCCGATCTCGACGATTTCGCGCGCCACGAGGCCTTGCTCGATGAAGCGGAGGCCGCCCTCGGCGGGCTCGACGTCGTGCTGATCGCGCATGGCTCGCTGCCCGACCAGAAAGCGTGCGAGGCCTCGGTCGAACGGGCGATCGCCGAGATTCGCACCAATGCGCTGAGCGTGATCTCGCTCGCCACGCTAGCGGCAAATCGCTTGGAGGCGAAGGGCCGCGGCGCGATCGCCGTGATCGGCTCGGTCGCCGGCGACCGCGGCCGGCAAAGCAATTACGTCTATGGCGCGGCCAAGGGAATGGTCGACGTGTTCCTTGAGGGCTTGCGCAACCGCCTTGCGCGCTCCGGCGTCGCGGTCGTGACGATCAAGCCCGGCTTCGTCGATACGCCGATGACCGCCGACATCGCCAAGAAGGGCTTGCTGTGGGCGCAGCCGGACGGAGTCGCCAAGGGCATCGTGGGCGCCGTCGCGCGCGGGCGCGACGTCGTCTACCTCCCGGGATTCTGGCGGCTCATCATGCTGATCATCACCCACATCCCGGAGCGCGTCTTCAAGCGGATGAAGCTCTGAACCTTAGAACACCCTGTCTTTTGGCTGAACCGGACCCTTGTCGGCATCGCGAGCGGAGCGCGGCGATCCAGGGTTCGAAGCGTCAGCCGATTGAGACGCTTACGGAACGACCCGCAACTTGCTGCGGAGGCCGCGATCGCTGGATTGCTTCGCTCCGCTCGCAATGACGGTTCCATGTAACTGCAGAACGCTCTAGTCGGCGGGTTGCGGCGGTCCGTCAGTTGAGACCGCAGCACTTCTTATATTTCTTGCCTGAGCCGCAATGGCATGGATCGTTGCGTCCGATCTTATCGGCGGGGGGCGGGGAGAACGATTTCGGCGGCTCGAGGCGCTGCGGCGGCGCGTAATTGGCCAGGCGCCATTCATTGAGCGTGACAACCCACGGGGCGATCTGGTCCGGAGCCGCGGCGGTCAGAGCATCGAGCTCTTCAGGCGTGAAGCGCGGGTCGCGGCGGTCGACGTCGGCGAGCGTGAGAAGGCCAGATAGGGCCTGCGCCGCTTCGTGGTCCGCGGCCAGAAGCTTCCGCCAGGCCTCCGGCCGCAGCTTGACTGCCTTCTCGAAGCCGACGATCCAAATCTCCCAGAGGATCTCGTTACCCTGCTTGTCGATCATGAACAACGGGGAGTAGCGATCGGGACGCTCGAACAGTGTCTGCGCAACATCGTTGTAGTGCGCCCTTACGAGATCGAGCACGCGGTTCAGATGATCGAGGCTGTCGAAGACGGGTTCGTCTCCCTCCTCGGGTCCCCAGACCACCGACAGCCATTCCGTCGGTTCGATCAATTCGGGGCAGACGAGGATGCCCGCGATGAAGCCATCGAGTTCCTCCAGCAACATCGCATCGTCGTCGAGAGCCAGAAGTTCCCGATCGAGCTGCTCGAGATAGCGAAGCGGCTTCGGCACGGCGTGTCCCTTACGCGGCAGGTGTTCGTCGACGCGACTATACAGGATGACAGCCTCGCATCGACGTCACGCTCTAGGACGGCGCGACCTCCCGCTCGCCGGAGGCCGGCGGGGGGGCCGGCGCCGTCAGCGTCGATTCGACCGGCCTCAGCCGGTGCGCGCTGGGCGCCTTGCGCGCAGCTCCGTAGAGACAATAATGAACGAGCGCGTTGAGGCCGGACTTGGCGGCGTCCGGGTTCTCCGCAAGATATTCCTTGGTGCTGAAGAAGGCGTTCGGGTCCCGTCCCTCCGCCGCGCCGTAGCTGAAAAAATGCTCCAGCGGATCGAGCCCCGACGAAGCGACGTCCTTGTATTGCGTGAGATACCAGCTTTCGTCGAACAAGCCTGATTTGACGAGCCGGCGCTCGAAGGCGCTCCGGCTCATCGCGAAGCGCGACCATTTGAGCGTGCGCGTACGCCGCGAGACCAGGCGGGCCAGAACGCGATTGATCGAGTCGTAGAGGCTCGCCGATGTGAGCCCGGCAAATCGCGCGAGTTCGACGCGCAAGGCGCTGGCGCGGTCCCTGAGAACGGCGACTTGGATGTTACGGGCGCCAAGATCGAGGAATTCGTAGTCGGGGTCGACCAGAACCGGCCAGGCCAGGCTGACCCGTTTGGCGACCATCGCTTTGAACGCGCGTTTCGCCTTGGTGCGCAGGCGATGCCCCGGCTTGACCTGACTGAGCGGCTTTTCCGGGGTGGAGGCGGACCAAACGTAGAATCCGTTGTGCGGCCCGCTCGCGCCCACCGACGCATAAAACTCATCGTAGGCTTTCTCGAGAATGGCCGCCTTGTCCGCCTCATAGGCGACGAGATTGGTCGCCTGGACGCCGGCGATCCGTTCGACGCCGATCGCTCGCGCGATTCCCTGCAGCGCGGCAAACAGGATCGCCTGCGGCGCGACGTCGCTATTTTCCTTCGCCGCGAGACGAATGGCCGTCGGCGAACGGGACTGACCCTGCATTCGCGTCACCAGGATCACGCGCTCGTCTTCAAGGCCGACGACAGGCCCGGGAACAATGGAAAACGCCGTCACGAACATCGATTGGTCGTCGGCGAGGAATTGCAGCGACAGCTCGCCCTCATAGGCGCCGCGGAACGGGCTCACCAATCGGACCGAATAACTGACCGCGGCGGGGCAGCTCTCGTACACAGTGACGCCGTTGCGCAACAGCATCTTCAGCGCCGCGTTCGAAACAGTCTCACTTAGATAGTCGTAATGGTGGACGAAGCACGCGTATCGCGTCTCATTCGTGAAGTTGGCCGCCAGATATTCGCGCTGATCCACCGAGCGCCAAGCCAGCGGTCCAGCCGTGGCGGCGGTATCCGCTTCGACCGAATGGACCAGTTTGCGCACGAGATCGCGCAGCGATGGCGCGCCCTTGAGATGCGCCTCCACGTCCTTCTCGCTTTCCGCCTCGCGGCGGAGAATCCTTCTGTAGCATTGAACCACGTCGTTCCGGGTCGCGACGTCGGACGGACCGCCGTCGCTGACGTCCAGGGCTTCTTTCCCAGAAACATTCAGATCGGCCCGGAGCTGCATCGCCTCCAGAATCGTCTGGCGCTCCATCGAGACCTTTTCGTCGCCGTCGATCCGGCGATTCAGGGCCTCGATTTCCTTGGCGCGGTCGATGGCCAGGCGCTGCGTCTCCGTCAGCGCTTCATGCGTCAGCTCGAGTTGCCCTCTGAGCCGGCTCAATTCCTGCGAGCGCTCGTGGACGAGGCGCTGCGCCTCCGCTAGGGCCGTCTCGGCGCGTTCGAGCTTATCGCGCAGTTCCTGGACTGCCGGCGCCGAGGCGACGTCCCCTCGCTCGACTTGGCTGGCAGGTCGAAGCAGCGCGAGGGCGAGATCGTCGGCGCTCTCGATTTCGAGCAACGATTCGCTGGGGCGAAGCTGATAGCGCTCGATACGTTCGCCATGCGCGTCAGCGATCCCGACGAGCGCGACCTCACGCTCGCCGGGATTCGCGCCGTCCCGAGGGGCGACGACATGCGCCAACGCGCGATACCCGAGTTCCTTGAGCGCGGCCAACGTCCTGAGGCCTCCCGCGAGGGAGCCGCACTCCGCGTAGATGAGCGGCGCGACGCGTTGAACGGTTCGCTGGGCGCCGCGCAGGACAACGTCCTCCGCCCCATCCGCGTCGATCTTGATCAACGCACAATCCGCCAGCGCCAGATCGTCCACGCTCGTCGCCTCGGCCGAGACGCGCACGTTCGCCAGCCCGTTCGCCTCGACGTTGCGCGCCAAGACCTGGAACGATTCCGGCGCGCGTTCGATCGCGACGATCTGGCCGTCGGCTCCGACGAAGCGGGAAAGAGCGAGCGTGTGCGCACCGATATGGGCGCCGACGTCGACCACGACCGCCCCCTCGCCGCTCATAGCGCGCAAGAAACTCAGCTCGCTTTCGGCCTGCTCGTCGTATCTGCCGAGCGCGCGATTTACAGCGGCGCCGTCGCCCTCGAATACGGTCAGCCGGCCGAAAGGGGTATCGAGCGCCCGCAACGCGTCCCGAGCTGGCGAGGCAAATTTCGTCATCCGAGGCACGGCGTGGATCCCCTTATGGACGGTCGCATCTCGACAGCGAACGAGGCGGCCCAATGCGGGACCACGGACGCTGAGAGCGCGCCGATGGCAATGAATTTGGCAATCAAAATGCTACTGAAACGCCCCTGCCGCGGCGGCCTCTCATCGTGCAAGACCGTAACAGCTGGCGCATCGGGTCCTTAAGGAAAATCGGTCGGAATGACAAGCGCTCCCCCTACGGAGTTGGCCTCGAGAACGCGCCTTGCGGCGCTTCGAACGGCGCATCATCGCACAGGCCACGGCCATAGCCGGCCAGTGCGACGTTTTGGAGACGGACGATGTCCGCCGCCACAGAGGCGGCCTTGGCGCTCGTTGCTAAATGGGAATTGAAAAGCCCCGGCGATTGGCCGGGGCCCACGTTCAATCCTTCACGCGTTGGCGGGCGTCGCGGACTCAATTCGGCCAGCAGCGTTGACCATACGGACCCAGATGCCATCCTGGCGGGCAGGGCCGCATAGGCGCGCAGCCGGACAACGTTGCGACCAACGCAGCCACCAGCAATGACTTAAACACCAAGGCCATTCCAACGCTCTCCCTCAATTCGTTGACGAACCGTAAGTCTACGAATGAACGTTAACAACACCTAACGACTGGCGGCTTATTTGACCGGCGTGCAACAGTTTGTGAACAATTTTGTTTACGACGAGGCCGCGGATTTCGTTGCCTAACCTTAGGCGCGCCGCCGACTAACTCGGCGTTACGGCCGGGGGTGACGCCGTTTGACACGACGTATTGTTTCGGGCGAAAGAGGGGCTCATGATCGGAGCTCAGAAGCGTATCCTTGTAACCGGCGGCGCCGGCTTCATAGGTTCGGCGGTGGTGCGCTTGGCGCTATCACAGACGCCGCACCAGGTGCTGGTGTTCGACAAGCTCACTTACGCCGGCAATCTGAGCTCGCTGGAGCCGGTCAGCGGCAGCCCCAACTATCGCTTCGTGCGCGGCGACATCTGCGATGCGGCGGCGGTGCGCCGCGCCCTGCAAGATTTCCGCCCGGACATTGTGATGCATCTTGCGGCCGAGAGCCACGTCGACCGCTCGATCGACGGTCCCGGCGCCTTCGTCCAGACCAATCTGGTCGGCACTTATACGATGCTGCAGGCGTCGCTGGAGTACTGGCGGACGTTGAGCGACACCGCGAAAGCGTCGTTTCGCTTTCATCATATTTCGACCGACGAAGTCTTCGGAGCCCTTGGCCCCGAGGGGCTTTTCCGCGAGGACACGCCTTACGCGCCCAACTCGCCCTATTCGGCCTCGAAGGCGGGCTCCGACCATCTCGCGCGCGCCTGGCATCATACCTACGGCCTGCCGGTCCTCATCACCAATTGCTCGAACAACTACGGGCCCTACCATTTCCCGGAAAAGCTCATCCCGCTGATTGTGCTCAACGCGCTCGAGGGCAAGCCGCTGCCGGTTTACGGCAAGGGTGAAAACGTGCGCGACTGGCTATTCGTCGAGGATCACGCGGAGGCGCTGCTGCTGGTCGCTCAGCAGGGAGTTCCCGGCGAATGCTACAACATCGGCGGCCGCAGCGAGCGCCGCAACATTGAGGTCGTGGAGGCGATTTGCGATCTCGTCGACCAACTCGCGCCCCATCCCGTCAAGGGAAGTCGGCGGGATTTGATCGCCTTCGTGCATGACCGGCCCGGCCACGATTTGCGCTATGCGATCGACAGCTCCAAAATCGAGCGGGAGCTCGGCTGGCGGCCGAGCGTTACGTTCGAGGACGGCTTGCGCAAAACCGTCGAATGGTATCTGACCAATCGCGCATGGTGGGAGGCGATCCGCTCCGGCGCCTATCGCGGCGAACGTCTCGGCGTCGCCGTCTGATTGTTTCCCGGTCGCAGGCATTCAGGCAGGGAGAGGCATTCGACGTGCTCGTGGAAAACACCGCCATCCCCGACGTCAAGATCATCACGACGAAGAGATTCGGCGACCATCGCGGCTTTTTCTCCGAGACATACAGTCGGCGAGCGGCGGCCGAGGCCGGGGTCGACCTCGAATTCGTGCAGGACAATCATTCCCGCTCGGCCGAAGTCGGCACCGTCCGCGGCCTCCATTTCCAATCGGCGCCCTTCGCGCAGGACAAGCTGGTGCGCGTCACGCACGGCCGCATCCTCGACGTCGCGGTGGACATTCGCCGTTCTTCGCCGACCTTCGGCCGGCATGTCGCGGTCGAGCTTTCCCAGGAGAACTGGCGCCAGCTTCTCGTGCCGATCGGCTTTGCCCACGGCTTCTGCACGCTCGAGCCGGACACCGAAGTGCTCTACAAGGTGACGAACTACTACTCGCCCGCCCATGACCACGGTCTCGCGTTCGACGACCCGGCGCTGGGTATCGCTTGGTCCGTTGAGGCCGGGCGCGCCATCCTCTCCGACAAAGATCGGCAGCACCCGCGCCTTGCGGAGTGCACGCCCCTCTTCGATTAGGGCGCCGTGATGCGCATTCTCGTCACCGGCTCCCAGGGGCAAGTCGCGCGCGCGCTCATCGAGCGGGGAGCCGCCGCCGGCATCCGCATCGAGGCGCTTGGCCGGCCCGACTATGACCTGCTTCAACCCCAGCGGTTCGCTGAGGCGATCGGCGCCTCCTCGGCCGACGTGGTCGTCAACGCTGCGGCGTATACGGCGGTCGACAAGGCCGAATCCGAGATCGAAACCGCTATGGCCGTCAACGGCGAAGCCGCCGGCGTGATCGCGCGGGCCGCCGCCGAGCGCGGCAAGGCGGTCATCCAGCTCTCGACCGACTACGTATTCGACGGGACCTCGACGCGCCCCTATCGCGAGGACGATCCGCTCGCGCCGATCAACGCCTACGGTCGCTCCAAGCTCGCCGGCGAGGTTGCCGTCGCCGCCGCCAATCCCCGGCACGTCGTGCTGCGGACGGCCTGGGTCTATTCGCCCTTCGGCGCCAATTTCGTGAAGACCATGCTGCGGCTCGGCGAGACGCGCGATACGATCCGTGTCGTCGCCGACCAGTTGGGCTCCCCGACCAGCGCGCACGATATCGCCGACGCGGTGATCGCCGTCGCGCGCCGCCTGGTCGATGCCCCTGGCGATCCACAAATGTGCGGCGTCTTCAATCTCGTCGGGTCCGGCGAAGCGACGTGGGCCGACTTCGCCGAAGCGATCTTCGCCGAGGCGCAACGTTTCGGGCGCTCGCCCGTGCGGGTCGAGCGGATCGCGACCGCGGACTATCCGACGCCGGCGCGCCGTCCGGCGAATTCGCGTCTCAATACCGAAAAGCTGCAAGCCGTCTACGCGATTCGTCCGCCGCACTGGCGCGCTTCGCTCGCCGCGTGCGTCGAGCGCCTGGCGGCGGGACATTAACACAGCGGGAGAGGTGTCGATGCGGGGGATCATTCTGGCGGGGGGTAGCGGGACGCGTCTGCATCCGATGACGCTCGCGATGTCGAAGCAGCTGTTGCCGGTCTACGACAAGCCGATGATCTACTATCCGCTGTCGACGCTGATGCTGGCCGACGTGCGCGAGATCCTCATCATTTCGACGCCCCACGATCTGCCGAACTTCAAGCGCCTGCTGGGCGATGGCTCGCAGTGGGGGATTTCGCTGTCCTACGCCGAGCAGCCGCGCCCCGACGGGCTGGCCCAGGCCTATATCATCGGCGCCGATTTCGTCGCCGGGCAGGACTCCGCCCTCATCCTCGGCGACAATCTCTTCTACGGCCACGGCGTCTCCGACATGTTCCGCGCCGCGAGCACGAGGAAGCGCGGCGCGACAGTCTTCGCCTATCACGTGCAGGACCCCGAGCGTTATGGCGTCGTCGAGTTCGACGCCGAGGGGCGCGCGCTGTCGATCGAGGAAAAGCCGGCTAAGCCACGCTCCTCCTGGGCGGTGACCGGCCTCTACTTCTACGATTCTCGGGCGCCCGAGTTCGCCGCCTCGCTCGAGCCGTCGGCGCGTGGCGAGCTCGAGATCACCGACCTCAACCGGCTCTATCTCGAGCGCGGCGACCTCGTGGTCGAGAAGATGGGCCGCGGCTTCGCCTGGCTCGACACCGGCACGCCCGACTCCCTGCTCGAAGCCGCCGAGTTCGTCCGCACGCTCGAGAAACGTCAGGGCTTCCGCATCGCCTGTCTGGAGGAGATCGCGTTCAAGCAGAATTGGATTTCCGCCGCCGAACTTGAGAAAGCGGCGGCGACGCTCGCCAAGAGCGCTTACGGGCAGTACCTCAGGAGCCTGTGAGCGAATGGAGAGGGCAGCTTCGCAAGAGGCGACCGGCGGGCCGGGCTTCCATGCGCGGGCGCGGCAGGAATTTGGGGGCTGAATGACCGACTCGGACGAACGCGCTGACATGCGCCTCAACGAAGCGGAGGAAGCCTTCGTTCTCGAACGCGGGCTCGCGTCGAGCGCGGGGAGCAGTGAGACGCAGCTCGCGCGCGAGTTGGCGCGGGCGCGTGAGGAAATCAAACGCCTCGCCGCGATTCGCCGCCGCAGCGTTCTCACCGGCCTCGCCGCGCGCAAGCGACGGCGTGAGCTTGCGCGCCGCCTGAAGACCATCGAAGCGCAAGCCGAGATGGCGATCCGGAAGAAGTCTTTCGATGTCGTCCTTGGTCTCATGCGCCGGACGGCGCAGCTGCGCGGCAAGCGCAACCGCCTCGCCAAGCTGTGGGGAAAACTGCGCGCCCGCTTCCGGCCGGACAAGGCCAATATCGCGAGGATCAAGAATTCCTTGTTCTTCGACAAGGACTGGTACGCTTCGACCTACGCCGACATCGGCGCTGGAGAGATCAAGGCGGCCTGGCACTACTATGCGCACGGCGCGCGCGAGGGCCGCGACCCGGGTCCCTTCTTCTCCACGCGCGGCTATCTCGCCAACAACCCCCATGTCGCCGAGGCGGGCGTCAATCCGCTGCTGCACTATGAGAAGTCGGGCTGGCGCGAGGCGCGCGTCCCGTTCGGCGACGAATTGACCGGGCTCGACCGCGCCGCGATCCGTCGGCATATCGCCGACCTCGCAGCGAAGCCGCTGATCTCGGTCATCATGCCCGTCTACAATCCGCCCATCGCGTTCCTGCGGCAGGCGATCGAGTCGGTGCTCGACCAGTCCTACGAGAACTGGGAGCTGTGCATCGCCAATGACGCCTCGACCAATCCCGAGGTGGCGCGCACGCTCGACAAGCTCGCCGCCGCGGACGAGCGCATCAAGGTCATTCATCGCGAGAAGAACGGCAACATTTGCGCCGCCAGCAATTCGGCGCTGACGCTCGCCGCCGGCGAGTTCGTCGCCTTGATGGATCACGACGACATTCTCGAGGAAACCGCGCTCTATGAGGTCGCGGTCGAGATCAACGACCACCCAGATGTCGACGTGATCTACTCCGACGAGGACAAGATCTCCGAGAACGGCGCGCGCAACAGCCCGTACTTCAAGCCGGACTTCAATCCCGAATTGCTGCTCGGTCAGAACATGGTCAGCCATCTCGGCGTCTACCGCCGCAGCCTGATCGAGCGGATCGGCGGCTTTCGTCTCGGCTTCGAAGGCAGCCAGGACTACGATCTCGTCCTGCGCGCCTGGGCGGCCTCGTCGAGCGATCGCATCCGCCATATACCCGCGATCCTCTACCACTGGCGCCAGGGCGCTCAGGCGCCGAGCTTTTCTGAATCGCGGCTCGAACAGTGCACCCAGGCGGCGCGCCGGGCGGTCCAGGAACTCCTCGACCGGGAGGGCGAGGGCGCTGTCGTCGCCGCCGCGCCCAACGCAAGCAGTTGCTCCCGGATAGTGCGAAAAATTCCGGAGCCGAAGCCGCTCGTCTCGGTGATCGTCCCGACGAGGGACCACGCCGATCTGACGGCCATCTGCGCCGATGGCGTTCTAAACAAGACCGACTATCCGAACCTCGAGCTCTTGATCGTCGACCACGACAGCAAGGAGCCGGCGACCCGCTCCCTCTTCGAGCGGCTCAAGCGGGATCCGCGCGTGACGGTCCTGCCCTATTCGGGCCCGTTCAACTTCTCCGCGATGAACAACATGGCGGCGGCGGTCGCCAAAGGTTCCATTCTCGCCCTGCTCAACAACGACATCGAAATCATCAGCCCGGATTGGCTGACCGAAATGGTCGCCAACGCGATCCGTCGCGACGTCGGCGCAGTCGGCGCCAAGCTTTACTATCCTGACGGACGAATCCAACATGGCGGCGTCGTCGTCGGGCTCGGCGGAATCGCGGGGCATTCGTTCTTGTTCGAGGAGAAGGATTCGCCAGGATATTTCGGCCAGGCGCTGCTCGCTCGCCAGGTCTCCTCGGTGACCGGGGCGTGCCTCGTCGTCCGCAAGTCGGTCTATCAGGAGGTGAATGGACTGAACGCGGAAGCGTTCGCCGTCGCCTTCAACGACGTCGACTTCTGCCTCAAAGTACAGTCCAAGGGCTATCGCAACGTATGGACGCCGTTCGCCGAACTCGTGCACCATGAGTTGGTCTCGCGTGGCGCGGACAACACGCCCGAGAAGATCGAGCGGTTCGCGCGGGAGTGCGCAAATTTTCGCGATAGGTGGCTTGGGATGGTCGAGAACGATCCATTTTATAATCCCAATCTGACGGTCCAGACCTTCAATTACCTCCCGGCGAAGGAGTCCCGCCGCTTGAAGCCCTGGTTTCGCTATCTGTGAGCGCCCCGTGGGAACCCGCGCGGGTCGCCTCGGCGGAGGGCGCCGAGGCGACCCGCCCGCAGCGAGCAGGCGTCTGCGCCCTGGTCAATTCGCTTTACACCTATTCGGTCGTTCCGGACGCCGACGAGGACATCATTCCCGTCCTGACGATCGCGTGTCGGCAAAGCGACGGCGAGACGGCCTGCTATCTTCTCAACGTCGCCGGGACCGAGTTCGTGCTGCTGCCGAAGCTGCGCTCCGACCCGTTCCGCTTTTCCGCTGCGGGCGTCAAGACCGCCAGGATGGGTCTAACCGCCTCGCTCGGCGCCCGCGCCCGGGCGCTTTGGATCAAGCGGAAGAACGTCCTCAGCTATCCGAATTTCACCGTCCAGATCGGCGGGCCCAAGCGGTTCCGGCGCGTGCTGATTTCCGCGACCAAATATTTGGAGAAGCTCGGCACGCCGCTTGATAGCGCCGCGATCCGGCGGCGCCCCGAACTGATTCTCGGTTGGGGTCCGAACGGAGTCGCCCTTCCCGCTTATCGCGGCGAGCGACCGGCCGCCAAGGCCAGGGTCGCCGTCGTGCTGCACCTGTTCTACGCCGACCTGTGGCCGGAAATCCGCACCGTGCTGCAGAGCCTGCCGCTCGCCTTCGATCTGATCGTCACCACCGTCGTGGACCGGGACGAACTGATCGACGCGGTCCGCGCCGACTTTCCCTCAGCCACGATCCGCGTCGTCGACAACCGCGGACGAGACGTTCGGCCGTTTCTCCTCCTGCTCGAAGAAGGAGCCCTCGACGGTTACGACTGCGTCTGCAAGATCCACGGCAAGAAGTCGCTGCATGGGTTGAAGCGCAATCCCTACGGGGAAATCTGGCGCCGCCGCCTGCTGTTCGACCTCCTGTGCGCGGAGAAAACGATGGCCGGGGCGATCGAGCGCTTCGAGCGGGACCCGCACCTCGGGCTGCTCGGCCCGGAGGCCTTCCGCGTCGCCGGCGCGGAGATCGCCGATTTCTACTGGCGCAAGAACCGGGAGCGCGTCGCCTGGTTGCTCGAAAGGCTCGGCACGGATCCCACGCGCGTCGAGCCCGACTTCTTCGCCGGAACGATGTTCTGGGTTCGTCCGAAGGCGCTCGCTTCGCTTCGCAATCTCGCGCTCAGCGACCAGTTTGAGCCCGATCAGGGCAAGACGGATGGGGCGCTGGAACATGCGGTCGAGCGCGTCCTCTCCATAGCGGTGAAAGGGGCTGGATATAAAGTTAAAGCAATCAACGGCTTACGCAGCTAGCCAAATTTCCGGCGGCGGCGTGCGGCCAAGTGGACGTCGCCCTCGAATTGCCAGTGGGCGCATTTTGCCGTATCGCCTTTTCAGGATTGCGGTAGCGGCTCGCCGGCCTATGCGCGTCTCCGACGTCGTATGCGACGATGGACGCCGAACTTGTCCTGATCTCGAGCGACGGAACGCGCTGTAAATGCCCATGCCTGCCTTCCTCTCTCGCCTGGCGCGGACCAAGAACGCCAAGGGCTCCGACGCGATCGCCCTCATCGTTCGCCTGCTCTTCGATCAGGGCGTCAAGCATTGGCGAGGCTACGCCTTCGCGATGGCGGCCACGGCCGTCGTCGCCGCCACGACGACCCTCTCGGCCTGGATCATCAAGGACGTCATCAACCAGATATTCGTCGCCAAGAAGCTCTCGTCCGTCTGGATGATCAGCGGCGCCATCGTGACGATCTATGCGGTCAAGGGCTTTTCGACCTACGGCCAGACCGTCGTGCTGGCGAGAGTCGCCAACAGCATTGTCGCCGACGTGCAAAGCCGCATCTTCCGCAAGATGTTGGCGATGAACATCACCTTCTACAACGCCCGGCATTCCACCGAATTCATCGCCCGTCAGGCGTTTATCTCGCAGTCGGCGAGCAGTACGCTCAACCTTCTCATCACCTCGCTGTCGCGCGACGTGCTCACGCTCATCGGCCTCGCCTCGGTGATGATTGCGCAAGACCCGCTGATGTCGTCGATGGCGCTCGTCGTGACGCCCGGCGTCGTCATCGGCATCCGCCGGCTCGGCGGCCGCGTGAAGAAGGTGATGCTCAACGAGTTCTACGGCTTCGCTATCATCCTCGAATCGTTGCAGGAGACGGTGCAGGGCATGCGGGTCGTCAAGGCCTTCACCCTCGAACCCCATATGGCGGAGCGGCAGGACGCGGCGATCGCCAGCTTCGAGCGCGCCGCCAACAAAGTGTCGATGATCGGCGCCCGGTCGAGCCCGCTCACCGAATCGCTCGGCGGCTTCGCCATCGCCATTATCGTCGTTTACGGCGGGCTCCGGGTCATCGAGGGTGGGCAAGCGCCCGGCAGCTTCTTCGCCTTCATCACCGCTCTGATGCTGGCGTTCGAGCCCGCCAAGCGCGTCGCGCGCTTGCATATCGACCTCTCGGCGGCGCTGATCGGCGTCGGTATCCTCTACGAATTCCTCGACGAGCCGGGTGAAGAGCGCGACAGCGGCGACGAACCGGACCTGCAAGTCGAGGAGGGCCGCATCGAATTCCGCAACGTCGAGTTCGCCTACCGCAAGGGCGAACCCGTCCTGCGCGGGCTCGCCATCGTCGCGGAGCCCGGTCAAACGACGGCGCTGGTCGGCCGTTCGGGCGGCGGCAAGACCACCGCCATGAACATGATCCTCCGCTTCTATGAACCCGACGCCGGTTCGATCGCCATCGACGGCCAGGAGATCGACAAGGCGACGCGCGCGTCGCTGCGGCGGCAAATCGCTTACGTCAGCCAGGAAACCTTTCTCTTCAAGGGGTCGATCGCCGAGAACATCGCCTTGGGCCGTTCGGGCGCGAGCCATGAGGAGATCGTCGAAGCGGCCAAGGCCGCGCACGCCCACGAATTCATCCTTGGTTTCGAGGGCGGCTACAACAGCCCCGTCGGCGAACATGGCATGCAGCTCTCGGGAGGCCAACGCCAGCGCATCGCAATCGCGCGCGCCTTCCTCAGGAACGCGCCGATCATCCTGCTCGACGAAGCGACCTCGGCGCTGAATTCCGAATCCGAGCGCGCCGTGCAGGACGCGCTGCGCACGCTCTGCGCCGGCCGCACCACGGTCGTGATCGCCCATCGGCTCAGCACGATCGTCAACGCCGACAAGATTTGCGTGTTCGAGGACGGTCTGGTGAAGGAGACCGGCCGCCATGAGGAGCTCATGGCTCAGCGCGGGGTCTATTTCCTGTTGCACCAGACACAGTTCGATCCAGACGTGATCGGCGCGCCGGAGCCCGTCGCCGAGACGAGCGCCTAGCGCCTCGCACCAACGTCACGCCGGGCGGCGCAATTTTCCTCACGCTGCAGTCTCGCTATAGCTCCGGGCGAGGCGAATCCGGTTGTCCCGTCTCACGCCAAGGCCCTCGATGTGAAACACCCGCTCCAAGACAAGGCTCGGCGGCTGTATCTTTTGCGCTCGCTGCTCGCTCCGGCGGCCTCGGCCCGCTGGAGCCGATTCATTCATGATTTTCACCGCAGCGTCGGGGCCCCACCGCCGGTCGCGCGCGTGCTCGCCAAGCCAGTCCGCAACTATGTCCACCGCGACTATTGGCCCCGCCACAGGCTGGCGCTCCTGCTCGAGCACTATCGCTGGTTCGAAGCGCTCTTCGATCCTGATTTCGCGCGGCGCATCTGTTCGGAAGAGGCGATTCCGGTGATCGCGCTGAAGGAGCGGCGGGAGCGCCAATATCAGATTTTCGTCGTCGCCTCGGTGACGGCGATCATGCAGCGCGAGGGCGAACTGTCCATATTCCTCGCCCAAGGCCCCGACGGACCAAAATTGTGCCGCCTGTCGATTTGCTTCTGCACGCTGGAGGGGCGGCTCGCGATGGTCATCGGCGGTCTTCAGGGACCGCTGACGGCGCATAAGCGCGAGGTGATCGACGCGACCCGGGACCTTCACGGCCTGCGGCCGAAGGATGCGGTCTTGCTCGCCGCCCGCGCGATGGCGCAGGCGCTCGCGATCGAGGGAGTGCACGCCGTCTCGGACGCGAATCACGTGCTGCGGCGCCTGCAGGACAAATCCAAGTTCTCGAGTTACGACGCCTATTGGCTCGAGCGAGGCGCGAGAGCAGGCGGCCCGTTCGGTTTCGTCTTCCAGCCGCTCGCCCCCGCGGCGGCGAACGGCGACAAGCGGGAGCGTGTGAAGACCGCCATCGTCGAAAGCATGTGCGCCTTCGTCGATGAGCGCCGCCGGGCGTTTCCGCCCGATGGGCGCCGGCGCCGGCCAGTCTTCCCGTTGACATCGAGCCAACGGCAGGCAAGAAATCCGCTTCAGAGGCCAACAGTACCGTTCGAGCCAGCAGTTAACGTGAAAATCATTTATCCATCATAGAGATGAATGTGCGTCAGGTGGGGGGAGATCTTAGCGTCTGCTCCTATGAACGAACCAACCAGACCTAGGAAGACCCTTTGCGGCTTGGAGACGCCCTTCCCCGCGTTACCTGCACGATCATCACGCTTAATGAAGCGGACCGGATCGAGCGCACGATTCGTTCGGTCGAAGGAATCGCTGACGAGGTTCTGGTAATCGATTCGGGCTCTACCGACGGAACGGTCGCGCTGGCCGAGCGGCTTGGAGCCAAGGTGATTCACAATCCCTGGCAAGGCTATGGGCCGCAAAAGCGCTTTGCCGAAGATCAGGCGCGGAACGACTGGATCCTCAATCTCGACGCGGACGAATGGCTGTCGGGCGCGCTTCGGTCGGAGTTGAAAGCGTTTTTTTCAGCCGGCTCGCCGCCGCCGGGCCGGTCCTTTCGGATGCGGGTGCGGATCGTCTATCCGCGTCGCGACACGCCGGCGCCCTTCGCACATTACCATACCTATGTGCGCCTCTATAACCGAAGCTCGACGCGCTTCCGCAATTCGTTGACACACGACGAGGTGCCGCCCACAACCGACGTCGTCGAGCTGCGCGCCGAAGTTCTGCACAAGAGTTATCGCGACTTCGCCCACATCGTCACCAAGACGATCGGCTATTACGAATTGCAGAAATCGGAGCGCAAGGCGCGGACACTGCGCTTGCCGGTGCGCGCCTTCATTGAACTGCCGTTCCAATTCTTCAAATATTATATCATCCGCCGTCATATTTTCGGCGGCGCTGACGGCTTCGCCTACGCCGCCGCCCTCGCCATCGGCCGCTGGTGCCGGGTTTTCATCCTAAACGGCTGGTGAGCGCCGTCCGCGGCGCCGGCGTTTGATCGCTTATCTTTGGAAGGCGCGGCCCCTGTCGCGGCTACGCCTGCCCTTTAGTTGCCCCTGCTATTGTCACCCTCGCGAAAGCGGGGGTCCAGTCAACCGCCGCAGGCCGTCGCCCTTTGGCTCCTGGATGCCCGCTTTTCCGCGGGCATGACAGCGGTGGCCCAGGCGGGCTCCGCACTTCCGTAGTCGGCCAGAATTGATCGCACAGCGCGCCTCGCGAGCCGTTTGGGCCGGTTTGACGGCATGAGTAAATACTGATAAAAACCAAAAATCGTCAGTCGACAGACTTCAGGCGTCAGCCGTCATGAACGCTCCCAACCGCCGCAGCCGCGAAGACATGCGCAACGAGATCCTGGCCGTCGCCTGGGATCTCTTTCGCGAGCTCGGAGCGCGCGCCACGATCGCCGACATCGCGCAGCGGCTCGGCATGTCGAGCGCCAACGTCTACCGCTTCTATCCCTCCAAGCAGGCGCTGGCGGAGGCGGTCTGCATCAACCAGCTCGGCAACCTGATCGATGCAGCAAGGGCCGCGGCTAGCGGCGCCGGCGCGCCGTCCGCCCGTATCAGGGCGATGCTGCTGACGCTCAATCAGCGCATGCGCGACCAGATGACCAATCAGTCCCGCGTGCATGAGATCGTGGACGTCGCGCTTCGCGAAAAATGGCCGGCGATCGAGACGTTCCATGAGGGCTGCGCGACGCTCGCGGCCCAACTCGTCGCCGAGGGACAGGCGACGGGAGAATTCGGCCCCGGCGATCCGGTGCTGCTCGGCATGCAGACCTTGCTCGCCTGCGCCGTCATCTATCACCCGACGCTGATCGCCGAATGCCCCGAATCGGAAATGCCCGCGCGCACCGAGCAGGTCGTCGCGTTTGCACTGCGGGCGCTCGCCAACCCGCGCGCTGAGGAGGCTGCGTCGTGAAAACGCTCCCGCTGCTTACCGCGCTGCTCGCTTTCGGCCTCGCCGGCTGCGATGCGTCGCCGAGGCAGGCGAACAAAGAGGCTCCCGCGCGGCCAGTGCTCGTCGCGCAAATTCACTATGCCCCGCGCGAGCGCGAGGAAGCCTTGCCCGGCGTCGTCAAAGCGCGGATCGAAAGCGATCTCGGCTTCCGCGTCGCCGGCAAGATCGCCGAGCAATTCGTCGACGCCGGCGCGGAGGTCAAACGGGGCGAGCCGCTCGCGCGCCTCGACGAAACCGACTTCCGCCTCCAGCTCGAACAGGCCGAAGCCGAACGACGCTCGGCGCAGGCGGCGCTCGACCAAGCCGTCGCGGAAGAAGGACGGATGCAGACGCTGTCGCGCCAGGGTTGGGCGGCGAATGCGGAATTCGACCGGATTCACGCCACCGCCGACCAGGCGCGCAACGCCGTCATACGCGCCGACCGAGCCGTTACGCTGGCCAGCAATGCGCTCGACTACACCACGCTGCAAGCCGACGCCGACGGCGTCGTCAGCCTCGTCGCCGCCGAGCCGGGCCAGGTCGTCGCCGCCGGCGCGCCAGTCATCCGGCTCGCGCATACCGCCGAGCGCGAGGCGGCCATCTCTGTGCCGGAAACTCTGATCGAGCGGGTGCGCAACCATCCGGCGCGCGTCGATTTCTGGGCCCTGCCGGGCGTTTCGGTTGAGGCGCGCCTGCGCGAACTCTCGCCCAGCGCCGATACGGCGACCCGGACCTATCCCGCCCGTTTCAGCCTGGTCGATGCGCCGCAGAGCGCCCGGCTCGGCATGAGCGTCACCGTCGTTCTGGCGGCGGACGGCGCGCCGATGGCGCGCGTGCCGGTCGGGGCGGTGTTCGATCGCGGCGACGGCCCGCGCGTCTTCACAGTCGATCGCGCGAGCGGAGCGTTGAGCGAGGCGCAGATCTCCATCGCCGGAACCGATTCCGAATCCGCCTTCGTCACAGGCGGCGTCGCCGAGGGGGCCGAGATCGTCGCGCTCGGCGTCCACAAGCTCGATCTGAAAGAGAAAGTGCGCGTCGTCGAGACCCTTGCGGGGCTGTGATGAGTAACTTCAACCCGTCGCTCTGGGGGATCCGCCATCCCCAGCTGATCGCGTTCCTGATCCTCGCCATCGCGCTCGGCGGCGCCCTCGCCTATCAGCGCCTTGGCCGCGCCGAGGACCCGGACTTCACCATCAAGAACGCCATCGTCAGTGCGGTCTGGCCCGGCGCGACCACGGCGGAGATGCAGAACCAGATCGCCGACCGCATCGAGAAGAAGCTGCAGGAGCTGCCTTGGGTCGACAAGATCGACACCTATTCCAAGCCCGGCTTCGCGGCGATCTCGTTTCAGTTCCGCGACTCGACGCCGCCGCGCGACGTGCCGATGCTGTTCCTCGAATTGCGCAAGAAGATGGCCGATCTAAAGGCCGATCTGCCTCCCGATCTCGACGGCCCGACGATCAACGACGAGCTCGGCGACATCGATTCGGTGCTCTTTACGATCACCGGCGACGGCGCCTCCTACGCTCAGCTCAAGCAAGTCGCCGAGGCGCTGCGCAAGCGGCTGCAGCGCGTGCCCGACGTCACCAAGGTCGATCTATACGGCGAACAAGGCGAGCGCATCTTCGTCGAGGCGAACACCGCCAAGCTCGCGACCCTCGGCGTTCCCCTGCAAGCGATGTTCGATTCGCTCGCCAAGCAGAACGCGCTGACGCCGGCCGGCGAATTCCAGACCGAAGCGCAACGCGTGCCGCTGCGCGTCAGCGGCGCCTTGCAGGGCGTCGACGCAGTGGCGGAAACGCCGGTGTTCGCCAACGGCCAGACGTTCCGCCTCGGCGACATCGCCAAGGTTTCGCACGGCTATGAGGACCCGCCGTCCTATCTCGTGCGCGCTGAGGGCAAGCCGGCGCTCGAAATCGGCGTCGTCATGCAGAAGGGCGGCAATATTCTCGAACTCGGCAAGCGCCTCGACGCGGCGATCGCCGACTTCGAAACCGAGCTGCCGCAGGGAATCACGATCGGCCGCGTCGCCGACCAGCCCAAGGTCGTCGACGCCGCGGTGTTCGAATTCACCCGCTCGTTCCTCGAGGCGCTGGCGATCGTGCTCGGCGTGAGCTTTCTCACCCTCGGCCTGCGGTCTGGCATCGTGGTCGCGACCTCCGTGCCGCTGGTGCTGGCGATCGTCTTCGTCGTCATGACCTTCATCGGCCTCGATCTGCAACGCGTTACGCTCGGCGCGCTCATCATCGCGCTCGGCCTGCTGGTCGACGACGCGATCATCGCGGTCGAGATGATCGTCGTGAAGCTGGAGCAGGGATGGGATCGCGAACGCGCCGCCTCGTTCGCCTGGACTTCGACCGCCTTTCCGATGCTGACCGGCACCTTGGTCACCGCCGCCGGCTTCCTGCCGATCGGCCTCGCCAATTCGACCGTTGGCGAATACACCGGCGGCATCTTCTGGGTGGTCGGCATCGCGCTCGTCGCTTCCTGGCTCGTCGCGGTGCTGTTCACGCCGTTCCTCGGCTACAAGCTGCTACCCGCTTCGCTCGGCGCGCATTCGCGCGACGAAGACGCGATCTATTCGACCGCGTTTTACCGCGCCTTCCGCCGCGCGCTCGAATTCTGCGTCGCGCGGCCGCTCGTCATCATCGTCGGCGCAATGCTGCTGCTCGGCCTCGGGCTGACGCAGTTCAGCAAAGTCCAGCAGCAGTTCTTCCCGATTTCCGAGCGGCCAGAACTCTTCCTCGAAATGCGCCTCGCTGAGGGCAGCGCGATCCAGGCGACGCAGAAGGTCGCAGCCGAGGCCGAGGGCCTGCTCAAGGCCGACGCCGATATCGATTCCTATACGACCTACATCGGCAAGAGCTCGCCGCGCTTCTGGCTCGGCTTGCAGCCGGTGCAGCCGAACGAATCCTTCGCGCAGATCGTCATCGTCGCCAAGAACGTCGAAGCGCGCGAGCGGGTGAAGGCGCGCGTCGAGGCGGCGGTCGCCAACGGCGCGCTGAACGCCGCTCGGGTGCGGCTCGATCGATTTAACTTCGGACCGCCGGTCGGCTTCCCCGTGCAGTTCCGCGTCATCGGCCCCGACCCGGACGCCGTGCGCGCCATTGCGACCCGCGTGCGCGACGCCATGCGCGACGATCCGCGCGTCATCGATCCCCACCTCAACTGGGGCGAGAAGATGCCTTCGCTGCGGCTCGAGGTCGATCAGGCGCGCGCCCGCGCGCTCGGCCTGACGCCGCAGGACATCGCGCGCACACTGCAGACTTTCGTCAGCGGCGTGACGGTGACGACGATCCGCGCCGGCGAAGAACGCGTCGATGTCGTCGCGCGCGCCGCGCCGAGCGAACGCGCCGCGCTCGACCGGATCGACGATGTGACGATTCTCTCGCACAACGGCGTCGCCGTCCCGGTCGGCCAAGTCGCCCATGTCGTGCGCACGATCGAAGAGCCGATCATCTGGCGCAAGAACCGCGAGATGGTGATCACTGACGTCGCCGACGTCGTCAACGGCGCGCAGCCGCCCGACGTCTCGACCGCGCTGTGGAAGGCGATCGCGCCGATCCGCGACAGTCTCGGGCCCGGCTATCGCATCGAGATGGGCGGCGCGATCGAGGAAGCGCAGAAGGGCAACGCCTCCATCTTCGCCCTCTTCCCGATCATGATCATTGCGATGCTGACGCTGCTGATGATCCAGATGCAGAGCTTCTCGCGGCTGGCGATCGTGTTCTTCACGGCGCCGCTCGGCATTGTCGGCGCCTCGATCGCGCTGAGCCTCGCGCATCGTCCGTTCGGTTTCGTCGCCCTGCTCGGCCTCATCGCCCTCGCCGGCATGGACATGCGCAACACCGTGATCCTGGTCGACCAGATCGAGACGGACGTGCGCGAACGCGGCCTCTCCCGGCGCGAGGCGATCGTCTTCGCGACGATGCGCCGCGCCCGGCCGGTGGCGCTGACGGCGGCGGCGGCGATCTTCGCGATGATCCCGCTCTCGGAAAGCGCCTTCTGGGGGCCGATGGCGCTGACGATCATGGGCGGCCTGTCGGTCGCGACCTTCCTCACCTTGTTCCTGCTGCCGTCGATCTACGCGCTTTGGTTCAGGAAGTCGCTCGGCCCGGCGCCGGTGACGGCCCACGCGGAGCCAGCGAGCGCGGTGCTCGGCCTACCCTCGCCGGCGCAATGATCGCCAATAAGGAAAGGGTCGAACCATGCTGCTCGATTGGGCCCTCGCCAGCCTTCATCACCTCGCCGTCTTCACGCTCGCGGCGATCCTTGCCTTTGAAGTGGCGCTGACCGCGAGCGAAATCGACGGCAAACGAATTCTCCGCCTGGCGCGGATCGATGCTTGGTATGGCGTGATGGCGGCCGTCGTTTTGGCGGTCGGCGCATCGCGGGTGATGTTCGGCGCCAAAGGGCCCGAGTACTATATGGCGAACGCCTTCTTCTGGTCGAAGATGGCGCTGTTCGCCGCCGTCGGCGCCCTCTCGATCGCTCCTACGCTACGCTATCTCGCCTGGCGACGCGCAGTGCGCGCCGACCCGACGTTCCGCCCCGACGAAGCGGCCTTGCGCTTCGTTCGCAAGGCGCTCTGGGCCGAGGTCACGCTGTTCGCCGGCCTGCCGCTCTGCGCGGCGGCGATGGCGAGAGGGTTCGGTGCATAGGCCTCCGCGAGTCCGTCTTGGCCGGGCTTGTCCCGGCCATCCACGCGGCGCCGCTGTCGCCGTCACTCCCGAAGCGATCGTGCCAAAAGGCGAGCCGGAAGCCGGGAAACCCCTCTCGACGATCGCCGGCGCGTCGTCCCGGCGTGGGTGGCCGGGACAAGCCCGGCCATGACGACGAGGGACGCAGGCAAATGTCGTTAAGGGCTCAGTCCGTGCTCTTGAGTTCCTTCAGCTTGCCGAACACCGCATCGACGTCGATCTTCTCTTCGGCCGGCTTCCCGCGCGGCGCGGACGAGCCGAAGACGTCGGCTTCGCTCACTGGCGCCGGCTTGGCGGTGGTGATCTCGGCCGAGACGAGGGTCTGGCCGCGGTCCTCCTCGACCTTCGGACGATCCTTGGCGGCGCGATTGACTTCGAAGTCGAGGTCGATCTGCGAGCACAGGCCGAGCGTCACCGGATCCATCGGCTGCAAATTGGCCGAATTCCAGTGGCTGCGCTCACGGATGGATTCGAGCGTGTGCTTGGTTGTGCCGACGAGGCGCATGATCTGCGCGTCCTTCAGCTCGGCATGGTTGCGCAACAGCCAAAGGATCGCGTTTGGCCGATCCTGCCGACGCGACAGCGGGGTGTAGCGGGCGCCGCGCGGCTTCTTGAATTCCGGCACGCGCACCTTGCTCGTCGCGAGTTGCAGGCGCTTCGAAGGATTTCGCTCCGCCGCGGCGATCTCTTCGCGGCTGAGCTGGCCGGTCGAGATCGGATCGTAGCCCTTGATGCCGGTGGCGACCTCGCCATCGGCGATCCCTTTGACCTCGAGCGGATGCAGCTTGCAGAATTCCGCGATCTGATCGAACGTCAGCGACGTGTTCTCGACCAGCCAGACCGCGGTGGCCTTTGGCATCAACGGCGCTTCGCTCATGACGGGAACTCCTTAACGTTCGGCGGCGCGCGCTCGCCGGTCTTTAGGGGCGAGGGCCAGCCTCAATGCGACAATTTCCAGGGGAAATGCCCTTATAGGCGCCCGACCGCAAGATTGCAATCGGCGCTGACGAAGACGTCGCTTGCGCCCCGCGTAGATCGTCGCCAAATGCCAGCATAAAGCGTTCCACAGACGAATCGGGAAGGAGCATCATGATGTCGAGAGCCCCCCTCGCCGCCGCAGCGATCCTCGCGGCGGCCCTCGCCCCCGCGATCTTGGCCGGTCCGGCCGAGGCCAAGGGTTGCCTCAAGGGCGCCCTGGTCGGCGGCGTCGCCGGGCACTACGCCGGCCATCACGCGGTCGCCGGCGCGATCGGCGGCTGCATCGTCGGCCGTCACATGGCGAACCAGGCCGACGAAAAGAAGAGGCAGGACGCCGCCGCGGCGGCCGCCCAGCATAATGGCGCGCCGTCGCAGCAGCAACAGTAAGGCTACGACGCGGTCGATTGCATCGACCGCTCACGCCTTGCCGTTGGGCGAGCGCTCGACCTTTGGGTCGAGCGGCCAGCGGGGGCGAGCCGGGGCGGCGAGATTGTCGACGAGGCCTTTGCGCAGCCGCTCGATCCCCGCCCAGGCGATCATGGCGCCATTGTCGGTGCAAAGCTTCTGCGGCGGAGCGACCAGCGGCAGGCCCGCCTGCGTGCAAAAACGCGTCATGGCCTCCCGGATCGCGCCGTTGGCGGCGACGCCCCCGGCGACGACGACGCCCTGAGCCGGGCCAACTCGCTCGCGAAACAGCTTGAGCCCGACCCGCATGCGGTCCTCGATGACGTCGACGACCGCCGCCTGGAAAGAGGCGCAGAGGTCGGCGACGTCGCGCTGGCGCAGCGGGGCGACGGATTGGGCGGCAAGCCGCGTCGCGGTCTTCAGGCCGGACAGGGAGAAATCGGCGGTGGGGCGGCCGAGCAGCGGGCGCGGCAGCGCAAAGCGCGCCGGATCGCCCTCGCGCGCCGCTGCCTCGACCGCGGGGCCGCCGGGATAAGGCAGGCCGAGCAGCTTTGCCGTCTTGTCGAACGCCTCGCCGATGGCGTCGTCCATCGTCGCGCCGAGCCGGTCATAATCGCCGACGCCTTTGACCGCCAGAATCTGAGTATGGCCGCCGGAAGCGAGCAGCAGCAGATAGGGAAAGGCGAGCCGGCCACCGAGGCGGGCGACCAGCGCGTGCGCTTCGAGATGATTGACGGCGAGGAAGGGCTTGCCCGCCGCCAGCGCGATCCCCTTGCCCGTCATTAGCCCGACCATCACGCCGCCGATCAGACCGGGGCCGGCGGCGGCGGCGACGCCGCCGAGATCCTGCGGACGCGCATTGGCGCGGCGGAGCGCGCGATCGACCAGCACGTCGATGATTTCGACATGGGCGCGCGCGGCAATCTCCGGCACGACGCCGCCATAGGGCGAGTGGGCGGCGATCTGGCTATTCACCTCGTCGGCCAGGATCTCGCCCGAGCCGTCCGGGCGCAGGCGCACCACCGCGGCGGCGGTCTCGTCGCAGGTCGTTTCGATTCCCAGCACCAACATCGTCGAATGGGCTTCCTATTGCGCGTTGCCTTTAGGCTGACGCAGGGGTTCCCTTCCCCCCGCGTAGCCCGTCGAGAGACGGGCGTTCTAACGAACGCCCTCCGCGGGGAGAGGGAGTATCGCGCACAAAACGCCGAACGCGCTAGGCGGCGCGGTCTCTCGCGCGGGGGATCCCGTCTCTATACGCTTGGCCGCGCGCTGCACAGCGCATAGTGAGAACCGGATCGCAAAGGAGCCGCATGACCATGGGCCGGAGCGTCGCCCTCTTTCGATCTCCCGAAGACGCCGAGCGCAGCGCGGCCTCGCTCCGTTCACGCGGCTTCGATGTCGCCGCTGCGCCGGTCCTCAACATCGTCGCGACCGGCGACGCAGCCCCGACCGGGCCATTCGACGCCGCCGTCGCCACCAGCGCCAACGCGATCCTCCATCTCGCGCCAGCCGCCCGCACGGCGATCGCCGGCCTGCCGCTCTATCTCGTCGGCCAGCGCGCCGCCCGGGCGGCCGCCGACGCCGGGCTCTCGCCTGCGCTGGCCCCCGCGCCCGACGTCGCCGCCCTGTCGGCGGCGCTGAAGGCGCGGCTCGCCCCGCAAGCGCGCGTCCTCTATCTCGCCGGGCGGGATCGGAAGGACGCGCTGGAGGGCGCCCTTGCCGCAATCGGCGCACAGACAAGCGTGCTCGAAACCTATGCCGCCGGGGCGCGCGAGGGCTGGAGCAAGGAGGAGGCCGCTGAACTGGCGCGCTGCGCCGCCGCTCTGCACTATTCACGCCGCTCGGCCGCGCTCGCGGTCTCCTTGGCGGCCCGAGCCGGCCTTGCCGAACACTTCGCCGCAATCGCGCATGTCTGCTTTTCCGCTGATGTCGCCGAACCGCTGCGTGAGGTGGGTTGGAGCCATATTGTTTGCGCGGAGGCGCCGGATGAGACGCATCTCCTGGCGGCGCTCGAACAGGCGCTCAGGCGTTAACGCGGCTGCGACCACGGCTCGTATTTCCAACCGTGGGCGGCTCGCCTATAGAGAGCGCGCAACCGTGAGCAGGTCTATGGCCGACGAAACGAGCCCGAAATCCGAACCCGAGATCGTCTCGCCGACGCCCGGCCCGCTGCCGAGCCGCGAGCCGCGCCACGATCCGGGAGTGATCGAAGGCGAGGCGACCGAAATTCATTCCGCCGGCGCCGCGCCGCCCGAGGCGCCGGAGCCTGAGCCTGTCCCGGAGGCCTCGCCGGAGCCGGAGCCCGCCGCTGCGCCGCAACCGCGGCCGAGCGCCGCCCGCCCCTTCCTCGCCGCGCTGGCCGGCGCGCTCGTCGGCGGCGTCGCCGCCTTTGCTGCGGCCTGGTACCTCGATCCGCGCGCCGCCGAATTCGAGCCCGCGATGGCGCGGCTCGCGGCGCTGGAGCAACAGGCCAACGCCGATCACGCCGCCGCCGCCGCTGTCGACAAGCGCCTGCGGGCGCTCGAGGCCAACGAGGCCGGCGCCGCGAAGGCCGACGCGCTCGACGCGCTCGCCAAGCGCGTCGCCGGGCTCGAAAGCGCGGCGAAGAACGACGGCGCTCAGAACGCCGAGGCAGATGCGCGCGCCGCCCGCGCCGACGCGGCCAAGGCGCTGGCGCTCGCCGCCCAGGCTGGCGCGGCGCCGACGCACAGCGAAGGCCCGGCGACCGGAACCCAGACCGACACGGGCGCCGTCGATGCGCGCCTCGCCAAGCTCGAAAGCGATGTTTCCGGCGTGAAGCCCGCCGTCGCCGATCTCGGCGCGGTCACCGACCGGCTGGCGAAGGTCGAGGCGGCGCTCGCTGCGCCCAAGAGCGAAACCCGAGTCGCCCCCTCGGAAGAGGCCGCGGGCGGCCCTGCCGCGGCGGCGATCCTCGCGATCGCGCTGGTCGAGCGGCTCGACGCGGGCGCCTCCTATGCGCAGGAATGGGCGGCGCTGAACCGCCTCGGCGCGGATGGCGCAAAGCTCGCGGCGCTGAAGCCCTTCGCCGATACCGGCGCGCCGACGCCAGCCTCGCTGCGCGCCGATTTCCTCAAGCGCGCAGCAGCCGTCGCGGCCGCCGCCGCGCCCCCCGAGCAGGGCGGCGTGATGGATCGGCTGCTCGATCACATGAGCAAGCTCGTCAGGGTGCACAAAGTTGGCGATCCTGCCGCCGCCGATCCGGAATCCTTGACTTCCCGCATCACGGCGGCGCTCGCGCACGGCGATATTGCGGCGGCCCTTGCCGCCTATCATCGCCTGCCCGAGGCGGCGCAGCGCGACGCGGCGGATTGGGCCGCGGCGGCCGAGGCGCGCCAAAAGGCGGGCGAGGCGGCGCTGGCGCTGCGCGCGACGGCGGTCGATCGGCTCGCCGCCGCCAAGCCGTGAGCTGCAGGAGGCGTTGGCAGGGTAGTCCGACGCCGGGGTTGTCTGAAGCGGAGACGTCATGATTCGCCTGCTGCTGTTTCTCGTCGCGCTCGCCCTCGCGGGCTACGGCTTGGCGTGGCTTGCCGAGAACCCCGGCCAAGTCGCGCTGACTTGGCGCGGCGTCGAATACGACGTCTCGCTGATGCTGGCGCTCGGCCTCGTCCTGGCGCTGGCGATCGTTATCGCGATCGCCTGGGGCGTCATTCGCTTCGTCTTCCGTATCCCCTCGCTCGTCTCGCTGGCGGCGCGGGCGCGCAAACGCGAAAAGGGCCTCGCCGCCCTGACGCGCGGCATGATCGCGGTCGGCTCGGGCGACATGCGCGCGGCGAACCGCGACGCTGCGGAAGCGCGCAAGCATCTCGGCGACGCGCCGCTGGCCAAGCTGCTCCGCGCCCAGGCCGCCCAGCTCGCTGGCGATCGCGCCGGCGCCGCCGCCGCCTTCAAGGACATGCTCGACCATACGCAGACCCATGCGCTCGGCCTACGCGGCCTGCATATCGAAGCACGCCGCGGTGGCGACCATGGCGCCGCGCTGGAATATGCCGCGCGCGCCCACAAGCACGCCGCCTTGCCCTGGGCGGCGCAGGCGGTGCTCGACGACCGCGCCGCGCACGACGACTGGGAGGGGGCGCTCGCAATCGTCGAAACCAACGCCTCAGCGAAGCTGATCGACAAGCCGACCGCCAACCGCTGGCGCGCCGTGCTCAAGACGGCGATTGCGCAGGAGCTCGCCGATCGCGATCCCGCCAAGGCGCTCGCCCTCGCCCAGGAGGCCACTGCCCTCGCCTCCGGGCTCGTGCCGGCGGCCGCGCTGGCGGGCCGGCTTTATGGGGCGAATGGCGACTATCGCCGCGCCGCTAAGATCGTCGAGGCTGCCTATAAGCAGACGCCGCACCCCGACCTCGCCACGGTTTATCTGAGGATGCGCCGGGGCGATTCGGCGACCGACCGCCTCCAGCGCGCCAAGGCGCTCGTCCGCCTCGCCCCGACCGATCCGGAGAGCTTCATCACCGTCGGCCGGGCAGCGCTCGACGCGCGCGACCTCGACGCCGCGCGCGGCGCCATTGCGCCGCTGCTTGCGCCGGGCGCCCGCCCGACCGCGCGCGTCTGCCTCTTGATGGCCGACATCGAAGATGCGGCCGGCGCCGGCGGTGCAGCGCGCGAATGGCTCGCCCGCGCGGCGCGCGCTCCACGCGACCGCGCCTGGGTGGCGGACGGTGTGATCAGCGACCGCTGGGCCCCTGTCTCGCCCGCGGGAACGCTCGACGCCTTCGTCTGGCGCACGCCCGAGGAGCGGCTGACCGTCGCCGAGCCAGCGCCCGCCCCCGCCCCGCCGGCCGCGAGCACGCCGCCCGACACGGCTCCGCCGCCCCCGCCGATCGCCGCGCTTGCCCCGACGCCAGCCCCCCCGGCGCCCGACGGCGCCGCGGCGCCGAAGCCCGAAGCGTCGCGCAGCGGATCGGTCGTTATGCTGCCGACCAGCGCGCCGGACGACCCCGGCCCGCAGGAGAGCGGCGAACGCAAAGGCTTCCGCCTGTTCGCCCGCGAGTGAGAACACTCACGATTTCCCTTCGCAGCGTTCTTGCCAAGCAACGGCGATCTCGATAAGAGACAGGCCATTCGCCGGAGCGAAGCGATTCCGCGTCGCGGCCGCGCATGCCGCAATAGCTCAGCTGGTAGAGCACCTCATTCGTAATGAGGGGGTCGGGGGTTCGAATCCCTCTTGCGGCACCATCTTGATTTTGCTCGCATTTTTGGCTCTGAGCAGCCCATCGAAAAAAGGGCTCCGGGACATCCATTAGACGCCTGTTAGACGCGGTGGCCGGATTTCAACCTTCGAGGGGTTGGCTCACGCCGCAGATTAGTTGATTGGGGAGCGGCCGGATGCAGGGTGTAGCCGGAAGCCCGAGCGCTGCCAGTCCCGACCGCAGATGCCAGCGCCAGCGCCGTGGTTGACGACCGTCAACCCAGCTCGCCTTCGGGTCCGCCTGCGCGAGGTATCGGCCCTTTCGGCATTTCCCGTCCGGCGGCCATCTCAGTAGGAGTTATCGCTTCAGCGGCACTGCCCGGCACTGCCTTGCTAAAACTCCCATACTAAGCAATTGCTTACAATGGTGCCGGGGTAAGTGCCGAGCATAAGCCAAAAACGTGACGCTGCGCCTGCCGCGCAGTGGCTCCTTGCAGTTTTGGTCAAGGCGGACAAAATGGCCCCGACGCATCAAAACGTCGGGGGGAACGATGCAATCTGAACCCGCCAAGGACGGCGACACATAATTTCGGCGATTGATTGACTAACGCGTGCTGAGCCGCCGGCGATCGAAAAGCACAGCCGCCCGGTCGTTGTCTCGTCTATCGAGGAATTATCAGGAGCTTGTCGCATTCGAGGCAAATCACGCCCCGGGTTCTCGAATGATGTATCAAGCCATCTTATGACGGGCTTGGCGCGGCCCTGTTCCACATGGCGACAAGCCACGCCCTCGATCCCGCCAAGGTGCGACAGGTTGACTTCTACCTCGGCGGGGCCGCCGGTCAGTACGTCTGGCTTATCTATAAGCCCGATCTCGATTGGCTCAAATCGCCGGAAGCCGCGCTCACGCTCGCCCGCGCCAAGCAATTCGCGGCGACGGCCCCGGATGCACGTCATCTGGTCATCGCTCCGGCGCGCTTCGTGAGCCAGAAGATGCTGGCCGAACAGAACATCCCGGTCGATTTCGTGCCGCTGCCCTTCGCGCTTTACCGGATCGAACGGAGCTGACGCCATGTTTCGCCAGCTCGATTATCAAGACCGGGTGATCGCCAGCCTCGATGCCTATCTTGACCTGCTCAAGGCCAAGAAGGCGAGGGCGGACAAGGTGGCCGCGCTCGCAGCCCAAGACGCCGACCTTGGGTTGGCGAATTCTGGGGCATAGTCCGCGCCGAGTGGGTTTGCGCCGTCGGCCGAGAATGCCGCATGCCAGATTCCCCTATACAGCCAGCATACTCAACCCTCCTACGGTTCCTGTGACGCACCCCCGCATTGCCGCAATCGAAAACTCCTGGACAAACCGAATCGAGAGCGCCTCGCAAAGCTTCCGCCTTGTCCAACTCCCAAACGCCAATCTTATTGCTCTTCTGCGAGCCGCAGCCGGAAATCCTGAATTGATCCCCTACGGCGGAAGGATGGCGAAGCCGCGCCAGTACCGCTTTCCATTGCTCCTACAAAGTTCCGGATCGCCCCCAAGGGCCTTTACGGTCGCGACAATCTCGCGAATCGCTTCGGGGGCATGCGGGATGCGCTTTAGGCCTGGAAACCTGTGCGCGGCGTGCGCCGTGAATGCGGAGTAAATGTCACTGCTGCTGACGCGCTCCGCCTCCGGCCCGGCGAGTGCAATACGATTGCGGACGAAATCGGCGACGGGGTTGCTTTCAGCGGTCATATCGGAGGCCTCGCCTTGGCCCGCCTCCCAAACGTCGTTGGACCAATTCCAGCCGTTGGCCGCCATCCACTGCGCCCCTTCAAGCGCCCACCGAATGAAGAAGGCGAGGTCGTCGCGGATAATGTTCTCGACAAGGTCCGGGTCGGCGTTGCCGGGCGCGATTGAATTGGGGAAGCGGATGACGAGAAGCCGTCTCCCCGTGCCGTCATCAGCGCCAGTTCCCGAGAACCGCGGCGACAATCAGGATGAGAATGCGCCGCTGTTGGGGTGACGAAGGGAGGGCGTAGCCCGACCGGAGTTACCCCAACAGCGGCGGCGAGCCCCGAAGGGTCCCGTCTGGCGGTAGCGGCGGTTGGATCAATGGTCGGTTTTCTCTTTCGAGAGGTCCAATTCGTTGCCCGGCCGACATGTCACCGATCGTCAGATGAGGCTTTTCATGAACTTGCGTCGCACCCATTCGGCGGCCATCGCCGCCGCGAAAGCCGGATTCAGCACCGCCGCCGCTTACCGGTTCGAAAAGAACCTCCGACTTCCAACCCAGAAGAAGGCGCCCCGGGAAAGGCGCCGAGCCGACCCATTCGCTGACATCTGGGACAATGAAGTGGTCCCGATGTTGAAGGCCGCGCCTGGGCTGCGGCCGGTCGCTGTCTTTGAAGAACTGTGCCGCCGGCATCCGGAACTGGGCTCGGGAACGCGGCGGACGCTTGAGCGGCGCATCAGGGTGTGGCGGGCGGTAAATGGCCCGGATCGGGAAGTGATCTTCCGCCAGGAGCATCCGCCGGGCCGGATGGGATTGTCGGACTTCACCGAGGTGAACGATCTTGGCGTCACCATCGCCGGCGAGCTTCTCGATCATCGCCTCTATCACTTCCGGCTGCCCTTTTCGGGCTTCGAACATGCCCAGGTCGTGCTCGGCGGCGAAAGCTTTGTGGCGCTGGCTGAGGGGTTGCAAAACGCCCTGTGGTCGCTGGGCGGCGTTCCCGAGCAACACCGCAGCGACAGCCTGTCGGCCGCCTTCCGCAACCTGGGCGCCGACGCCAAGGAGGATTTGACGACACGCTACGAAGCGTTCTGCGCCCATTACGGCATGACGCCGACCCGCAACAATCCCGGCGTGTCGCACGAAAACGGCTCGATCGAGAGCGCGCACGGCCATCTCAAAAGAGCGCTCGGCGACGCCCTGTTGCTGCGCGCCTCGCGCGACTTCGACAATCTTTCCGCCTGGCGGGGCTTCGTCGACGAGATCGTTGGCCGCGGCAACGCGCGCAACGCCAAGCGCATCGACCAGGAGCGGCTGGCGCTGAAAGATCTACCGATCCGCAAGACCGTCGACTACGAGGAGGTCAACGTCGATATCACGACATCCAGCGCCTTCACGTTGCGCAAGGTGTTCTACTCCGTTCCCTCGCAGCTTATCGGTCACCGGCTGCGCGTGCGTCTCTATGACGATCGGCTCGAATGCTTCCAGGGCTCGACGCCCATCGTCACATTGCGGCGCGGGCGAGCCCAGGCCAACGGCAAACATGGCCATGTCATTGACTATCGGCATGTCATCCATTCCCTGCGCCGCAAGCCAATGGCGCTGCTCAATCTGGTCTATCGCGACCAGTTGTTCCCTCGGCGCGCCTACGCCCTGACGTTCGACGCGTTGCTCGCTGGACTTGGCGAGAGGCCGGCCTGCCGCGCCATGGTCGGCCTTCTGGCGCTCGCGCACGAGCGTGTCTGTGAGGCCGAACTCGCTTTGGCGCTTCAGACCGATCTCGACGAGGGCGTGCTTCCGGACCTCAAGACCCTGATCGAACGCTTCCGACCCAGGGACCTGGCCTTGCCTGTGGTCGTCGTCACCCTCCCGGCCCTCGCCATTTACGACGAGATCGCCGCGACGATGGGAGAAGCCGCATGAAAGCGACCGATAAAATCGACGCCGCTCGCGTCGACTTACTGCTTGGCGAACTGCGCCTGCCCGGCATCAAACTCATCTGGGCCGCCTTGGCGGAGACCGCCGACAAGGAGGGTTGGCCCGCCGCCCGGTTCCTGGCTGCGCTTACCGAACAGGAGATGGTGGAGCGAAGCCGACGGCGCTTCGAACGTCATCTTGAGGAAGCGCGATTGCCGGCAGGAAAGACCCTGGACGCGTTCGACTTCGCCGCCGTGCCAATGATCTCCAAGGCCCAAGTGCAGGCGCTCGCCGCCGGCGACGCTTGGCTCGATAAGGGCGCTAATCTCTTGTGCTTCGGTCCGCCCGGCGGCGGAAAGTCCCACCTGGCGGCGGCGCTTGGACTTGCCCTGATCGAAAAGGGCTGGCGCGTGCTGTTCACCAGAACAACCGATCTCGTGCAGAAGCTCCAGATCGCGCGCCGGGATCTCGTGCTCGAAACGGCGATCGCCAAGCTCGACAAATATCATCTGCTGATTCTCGACGACCTCGCCTATGTCACCAAGGATCAGGCGGAGACGAGCGTTCTGTTCGAACTGATCAGCGCGCGGTACGAACGACGCTCGATGCTCATCACCGCCAATCAACCCTTTGGGGCATGGGGCAAGATTTTTCCAGATCAAGCTATGACCCTCGCCGCCATCGACCGACTGGTTCATCACGCCACGATCCTCGAAATGAACGTCGACAGCTATCGACGAAAAGAAGCTGTCGAAAATGCCCGAGGCGCGGGACGTCCACCAATCCACGCGACAATCAAAGGATCGTCCTGATTGTCGCTCCACGACAATCAAACTACGCGTCGCGAAATAGCGCTTGCGTTATTGTCGCGCCGCGACAATCATCCTCCCGTCGCGACCGCTGAAAAGCCATCCTGATTGTCGCGCGCTTCCCATCCAGATTGTCGCGCTACAGCGGCTTGTTTGATGCGACAACCCATTGCGCTTGGGGCGTGAATTCGCCACCTTTCCCATACTTAATTTCGTAGTCGATCGGCTCTAGGTCTACAGCGGCTTTCAGCACGTCTTGCGGAATCGGCCTATCAACCACCATGTAGGTATTGAAAGCCAAACGCACGCCGATGAGCCGTACGCTATAGAACTTGTCGGCAAAGCGTTCAGGGTCCACTCGGCGAGCGTACTCCTCGGGGATAACGCGCCTGAGCAACTGAATAAAAACGCTCTTTCCAGCACCGGCCGCGCCGATGAGCCAAACAATTGCCCGTCGCCGCAAGCGATGATGCAAGCCGAAAATGGCGACGGCCGCAGTCTCTTGCAGGGCTCGGATTTTTACCCCGCGTGACGCGTCCCCCGCGAAGGTACGGTCAAGGGCCGCGAGGAAATGTTTGCTTTCCTTCGCGGCCTGAATCGCGTTCCAAGAAGTGGGGAGCGCAGCGCGGCAATGCAATTCGCGGCGCTTAGGCTCAATCTTCGCCGCTCCGCTTCGCTCAACCGACAAGAAACCGTCGGCAAGCATGATGCCGGGAGGCGTTTGCTCAAACGCATCGTCGCGCGCGAAGGCTCTCTCAATTCGCTTCAGAATGTGCGTCTTCTTGGCCTGCGTCACGACGTACTGTTTGGTGCCGTCGGAAGTCTCGTAGGGCAAGCCATGGCAAAGCTCGATAGCCGCCTCAACCTTGTGTTCGGGGACGATCGCCCAGGTCCCCTGCCCGCTGCCATAAAGATAGATATTGCTGGCGACGGTCATGAGGTCCTCTGGGTCGCCGTCCTTTCCGATAAGGTCGCGGACGACTTCGCTGACAACTGCCGTCTCGGACCCGTTAAAGCTATCAAACTTCATCACGCCGTTGCCCATGCGGTCGGCGCTGCCGACGCGTCGGACTAGCTCGGCGCTGCGCAAGCAATCTGCATAGGACCGTTCACCGCTCTTCGCCTTGAATTCCAACCAAGCGGCCCTTGCATCCTCCAAATCGATGTTCCAGGGCTTAACGTCATCGGCCGTCAGATTGGCTGCGTTAGCAAGGCTCCAAAGCATGTGTTGAATCTCGGCGAGTCTAAGAGCGCCTATATCAACTAGAGCCGCGAGGCGACGAACGAGGCGCGTTGCCGGCCCCGTGTTGGGCTCGCCGCCCCCTCCGGCCGTCGCCTTAGCTGCGGCGTCGCTCGCGAGCCCTGTCAACTCATGAAGCAACCGCCCGGAGTGCGCGGTTTCCTGCGCCGTGGCGGCGGCGGGCGTTTCTTCGCGTTCCACGCCCGCCCCAATGGAAGCTTCGCGGGCCTTCTGCGCCTCCGTCCCTAAAGCGGTTCCTTGACTCGGTTCGCTGGCTGGAAACGCCTCGCCGGAAATAGCAGCGCTGGCCCTCGCTTGCGCAGCGAGGTCGCCGAGCGAGCGGCGCGCGGTCAGATAACGCCAGCTGGCATTCAGGTCGAAGTCGAGCTCAGCTTCTAGTCCGCGCCCAAACTCTCGCGCGTGCTTGTACCCGTCGTCCAACGCCAGCAATCGGGTGGCGACTTCTTCGTTCAGGGCGGCGTCTCCGGCGAGGGCAATGGCCGAGCCGAGCTTAAACGCTTCGGTCCCACGACCAGACTTGGGGGGCATAAACTCGATTTTGGCGATGGCGCGCATAGCGCAGTCCCGCGCCCAGCGCCGCAACGGCTCGACCTCGGACGGTCCGACGAACGGCAGAATTTGCGACTTGAAGCCCTTCGCGACACTCTTGCGCAGATAGCCGTGCTCGGCGAAACCCTTGTCGAGCGCAGCGAGCACGGAAGCAGAGTCTAAGAGCCGCAAGCTCTCAGCTGGAATCGTCGTCGGGCCGCCGCCTTCCCATTCGTAGAAGCCGCCACGCTTTTCATTGGCGTCTGGGTTCCAGCCGAACGTCGCGAAATAGCCCCCGGCGGCTATGATTTGGACTCTGAACGGCCGGTGCTTGGCCTTGGTCCACTCCGGGTTTTTGAACGGCGCGGCCGGCATTCGGCACAGCGCAAGGAACTTCGGCCGGTTGCCGTAGCGAACCGGTAGGCCGTCGAAGATAGGAAGCTTGCGCAGCGTCGCCGCGACCGCTTCGTCGGTCACGTCAACGTCAATGGCAACAAGGATAGCGTCACCAACCGACTCGCCGCAACGAAGGCCGATATTGTTGCCCGGAACGTATTGGCCCGGCCCGGTCTTGGTCTGCCAACCTTTTTCCGTCGTGGCCTTCGTCTTGCCGCCGAGCACAAGCGGCATTGGGTAGCCGTTGGCGATGATGCGCGACCAAACAAGGGAGTTACAAGCCGCGTCAAATCGTGCGTCGAGATCGCTTTGACGGGTTGTTGTTTCATATGCGCCGTGCATTCACGTACATCCACTGTGTTCCTAGGTATTACAGCCTCGGGACGGTCGCCGCCGTCGCCGAGGTCTTTTCCGAAGATTGCGTGACTAGTGAAGCTCCGACGAGTCCGGGCGGAATGTGGCGACCATCGCACTTGTCGTGTCTCTAACTCTCTCGCGAAGAATCGCCTCTTCGACAGCGGCGAGCGCGGCGGCTTCCATCACGCCGGCGACCTCTACAATCAATGCGCGATCATGGGTGGATAGTGCCGAGGCGAGCCCCGTCCTACCTTGATCGAGCGAATGACGGGCCAGCAAAAAAAGTCCGGCCGCGCGGGCCGGGCCGCGTCTTCGGTAGGTGTTGAGCGTGTTTGCCAACGTCTTGCCCAGGCCATCGTCAAGGCTGTCGACGGCAAGTACGGTGGCAATCGGCGAGAGACGCTCGGCTTCCTCCGCGTCGTCCAGGCACCGAGCAAAAGACCGTTTGAGATTCGCCTTCTTGAACGCAACCCACGCGGCACGTGGAGCGTCGAAATCTGCCGCGGTAAACATATTGCGGCATCCGAAGCGACCGACGCTCTCGCGGACATTGCGTACGAATTCGGCGTCTTCGATATCGCCGGCCGACGCCAAGCAAATGAGGGCCAGGATAAGCCGCTGGCGCGCTTGTTTATCGCCCCCAAGCGCCCAGTCTGCGGCTTCATTCAGTGCCCGCTTAACGTGCGAGCGGTCGGGATTTTGGCTCGCGTGGTTCATGACGCAGCGCCCGCACCGATGCCGCGGCCGTCGCTGCGCTTAGTGCCAGGCGCTGAGGCGGGCGGTGCGAACGGGGGAATCTCGAAAGCGGCGGCGGTGGCTTCAGATTTCTTTCGCTTGCGGCGCCCGATAACGGCGAGCGTCTCATATTGCGCCGTGCTTTTGACAAGTCGGCTGGCCAGCCAGTCGTTGATGCCGGCGATACTGTAGAACAGATGGTGTCCGGCCTTTGAGAACGCGGGGCCCTCGCCGTTCAATCGCCATTTCGCCAGGGTCGACGGAGACACACCCAGCATTTCGGCCGCCTGTGCGGTCCGAATCCAATCCAATTTCGGAAGACTATGATTTTCCATTGGCAACGCTCCATCACCATAATGACGAACGCTAATACCCATAGCGATCATGAAAGTGAATACGCGTCACGAAGCACCGATATCGCGGGCGGCGCACGAATTAAAAACCGATACGAGACCATGGTAATCTAGGACAACCGCGCGGTTGTCTACGGATTGCTACAAAACACCAACAAACAACAACGCGCAACAACACACAATACTGCGATGCTTCCGGAACGCCAGGAAATTCAGGCAACTCAGAGGATTCGGAGCTGCCGGCGCGCGCCCATGTCGACGCGATACGTTTTCGACTTCACAAGTGCGTGATGACGCATCAGCCGTCGCCTCAATCCACCTTCGGAACCGGAAGCCTCAAAGCCTCCCCGATAACACCCCCAACAAGCTCGGCGGCGCGGCGATGCGCGTCATCCGCGATATGCGCGTAGCGTACTGTCGCCGCGGCTGAGCGATGGCCCAACAAACGCCCAGTCAATTGCAGGCCAAGGCCTGCGCTCGCCGCCGTAGCGCCGACGGTGTGGCGCAAATCATGAAGTCTAACGCCTTCGAGGCCTGCCGCTGCCCGAAGCCGGCCCCAAGGCTTTTTGAGGTCCGCCCGCGGCTTGTCGAGCGCGTCACCAGCTATGACGAGTTCGCCGAGGCGCGTAAGGCCGGTGAGAATGTCCACCGCTGCGCGGTTGAGGACCACAGCGCGAGCCCCTCGCTTAGCAGTCGGCAGATTGATGACTCCCCGCTCTAAGTCCACGTTGACCCACCGAAGGTTGAGCACTTCACGCAGGCGGCAACCCGTCAAAAGCAGCAGCCGGAACGCGGCGACGGTGTATTCGTCAAATTTGATGCGTCGCTCGCCAGCGCTTCCTCCGTCAACGGCGAGCCCGACCGTCTCGGCTTCTCCCAACGCGTCAGCGAGCCGCGCTAGTTCGTCACGGCTTAGGAAATGGCTCCGGCCTTCCTCACGCGAACGATCGACCTTCGAGGCTTTGGCGGGGTTATGGCCGTCGGGGACATGGTCGTGCTTTTGCGCGAAAGAAAACAGGGCTGCAAGCACGCGCAATAAGGCGTTGCGCTGGGCCGGCCTGTCTTCGAGCGCGGCCGCCGCGCGACGAACGTCCATAACCGTCACTTCGGCGAGCGCCCGGCTTCCGAGCTTAGGTAGCGCATGAAGCCGAAGGACACGAGCGTATTCCTGTTGCGTCGACTTCTTGCGCCGGTCGCTGGCCTTCGGCTTTGTCTTGGGGTCCGCCGGGTTGAAGCCTAGCCAGTCCGCAGCCACGTCCGCCAGCGTCGTCGCCCCGCGCTTGGCCGCCTTGTCGGCCGCAGGGTCGCCGCCGCCCGCGATAACGCCCAGCAGCCGCTTCGCCTCGGCCCGCGCTTGCTCAACCGTCAACGGGCCGTGCTTGCCGATAACGACGGTGCGGCTCATTCGGTGCGCAGTGTATTTCACGGCGAAGCTCTTTGAGCCGCATCGTCAAGAGGGTATACGTATGGTTTAGTCGAAACAATCAACACTATAGTTACAACTGCGTAGATGATGACTACGACCGAATCCAGGGCGAGAGCGCGTTGAAAAAGCCAATTCTCAATCGCACGTGAGCGTTTATCGTCAATATTGATTGCATATTTTTGCATGTCGGCTCTTACGCGCATTTGACGACTTACGCTTAGGAAAGCACACCGACGTAATAATCCGGTTAGCGCGGCCTTGTCCTTGGCTGTTCCCGACGAGAATGTCGCGGATAGGCGATCGGCCTTGCCCTATCGCGGTGGCGTACGGCTTTGCGTCCACGGCGCCTTTGTCATGCCCGCGAAAGTGGGCATCCAGGGCAAAGGGCGAAGGCCTGCGGCGGCTATCTGGACCCCCGCCTTCGCGGGGGTGACAGCGTCAAGCAAAAAGCAGACGGCTCTAAGGCGTTACGCGGCGGCGCTTCGGAGCGGCGAAACCAAGGCTGGCGACCGAGGCCAAAGAACCCGCGCAGGCCAGCGTCGCCGCCCGCCTGCGCGCAAACCTCGCCTCAATAGTTGAACGACGGCTCCCGGTGGTCCTGATCGACCGTCGCGGTCGTGGCGATCGCCTTCTTCACGGCGGCCGTCACGAGGTCGACGCTCATCGAGGGCATTTCGACGAAGGGGTATTCCTGCTTGGCGACATACGAAGGATGGGCGGGAATGTGGATGAAGCCGGCGCGCGTCTTGAGGCCCTTCTCGGCGATCAGGTGCAGCACCGTGTACATCATCTGGTTGCAGAGGTAGGTCGACGGCGAATTCGAGATCTTGGCCGGAATGCCGCCGGCGCGCAGCGTGGTCGCAATGCTCTTGACCGGCAGGGTCGCGAGATAAGCGGCGGGCCCCGTCTCGAAGACGGGCTGGCCGCCGTATTGGTTGCCGACATTGTCGGGGATCGGAAAATCCATGACATTGGCGGCGATCCGCTCGACCGCCACCACGGCGAGCCCAGCCGCGAGGCCGAGGCTGATCCAGATGTCGGGCTTCAGCTCGTCGAGCTTGGCGCTGGTGATCGCCGCGATCCGCTTGGCGTCGACCGGAAGCTGCACGGTGGTGAGATCGCCCACGATGTCATTGGCGGCGCGCAGTTGCGCGAGCACGTCCAAAGTCGGGTTTTCAGTTCCGTGGGCGAAGGGCTCGAACCCGGTTACGACGATTTTCGGCGACGCGCTCATGGTGTTCCACCTTGGTGTTCCCGGCCGTCGAGATAACAGGCCGCTTTATGGTCGGATGCGACGTCGGTCAGCGCGGGGCGTGCACCGCTGCAAGGCGCAAAGCGCTTCGGGCAGCGCGGCTCGAACGGACAGGCGTCAGGCTTGGGCGCCCCGCCGGTGTCGCCCTCGATGAGACCGAGGTTTTCGACCCGCATGCGGCGGGGATCGGCGATCGGGATCGCCCGCAGCAGGGCCTCGGTGTAGGGGTGCCGCGGGGTTCGGCAGACGACGTCGGCCGGCCCGATCTCGACGATCTGGCCGAGATACATCACCGCGACGCGATCGCAGATGCGCTTGATGACGCCGAGGTCGTGCGACACGAAGATATAGGAGAGCCCGAACTGCTGCTGGATGTCCTGGATCAGCCGCAGGATCTGCGCCCGGATCGACACGTCGAGCGCGGAGACGGCCTCGTCGAAGACGATGATGTCGGGCTTGAGGATGAGCGCGCGCGCGATGGCGATGCGCTGAGCCTGGCCGCCGGAAAATTCGTGCGGGTAGCGCTCTTCATGCTCCTCGCGCAACCCGACGAGGCCGAGCAGGCGGCGGGCCTCCTCGCGGCGGCTCGCCGCCGTGCCGATGCCCTGCAACCGCATCGGCTCGGCGATGTTGGCGCCGACCGTCATGCGCGGGTTGAGCGAGGACAGCGCGTCCTGGAAGACGATCTGGATGCGTCGCCTGAGCTCCCGCTTCTGGCGATCGGGCGCGTGGCTGAAATCGACCCCTTCGATGCGAACCTGCCCGGAATCGGGGTCGAGCAGCGAAAGGATGAGACGCGACAAGGTGGACTTGCCGCAGCCGCTTTCGCCAACGAGGCCCAGCGTCTCGCCGCGTTGAAGCGTGAAGCCGACATCGGAGACGGCTTTGACGCGCGCCGCGCCCGATCCGCGAGCGGCGAAGGACTTCACGATGCCTTCGACTTGCAGCAGGGGCTCAGGCATAGGCCGGCTCCTGTTCGACGAGGAGGCAGGCGGCTTCGTGAGCGCCGGCTACCGCGCGCAGCATTGGGTCCTGCGTGCGACAGACGTCCTGCGCGGCGGGGCAGCGCGGCGCGAAGCGGCAGCCCAGCGGCGGCCGGCGCAGATCCGGCGCGCTGCCGCCGATCGGTTCGAGCGGCACGCTGCGGTCATCCTCGATGCCGGTCGCGCAGGCGAGCAGCGCTTTGGTGTAGGGGTGCTTGGGATTGTGGAACAGCGCGTCGACGTCGGCGCGTTCGACGATGCGGCCCGCATACATGACGATCACCTCGTCCGCCATCGCGGCGACGACGCCGAGATCATGCGTGATGAGCAGCAGGGCCGCCTGCATCTCCAGCTGAAGATCGCGCAGCAGGCGGAGAATCTTCGCCTGGACGGTGACGTCGAGCGCGGTCGTCGGTTCGTCCGCGATGATGACCTTGGGCCGGCAGCTGATCGCCGCCGCGATCAGGACGCGCTGGCGCATGCCGCCGCTGAAATGATGCGGGAAATCGTGGGCGCGACGCGCCGCGTCGTTCACGCCGACATGCTTGAGGAGTTCGATCGCCCGCTGCTCCGCGGCGGCGCGCGAAATCGGCTGGTGCGCGAGGATCGTCTCGGCGATCTGCCGGCCGATCGTCAGCGCAGGATTGAGCGAGGTCAGCGGATCCTGGAAGATCATGCCGATCTTCGAGCCGCGCACTTGCTCCATCTCGCGCTCGGTCGCGGCGAGGAGGTCCTGCCCATCGAGCAGGACGCGCCCCGAGAGGATGCGCCCCGGCGGATCGATCAGCCGCATCAGCGAAAGAGCGGTCGCCGACTTGCCGCAGCCGGATTCGCCGACCAGCGCGATCGTGCGGCCTGGCCTAAGCGCGAAGCTGACCCCATCGACCACGGTGGCGCCGGCGCGCTCCGTGCCGAAGCGGGTGCGGAGGTTTTCGACGATCAGGCCGGCGTCGGCGCCCTGGCTCATCGGCGGATCGTCCTGGGATCGAGGGCGTCACGGATACCGTCGCCAAGGAAATTGAAAGCGAGCGACACGATCAAGATGGCAATTCCGGGAATGATGGTGACATGCGAGGCGCGGCGCAGCACCACGCGGCCCTCGGCGACCATGGCGCCCCAGTCCGCCGTCGGCGGCTGGACGCCAAGGCCGAGGAAGCTGAGGCCCGAGCCGACGACGATCATCAGCCCGATCAGGGTCGTGGCGTAGACCAGCACGGGGCTGAAGACGGCCGGAAGAATGTAGCGCAACATGATCGCCGTAGGCGTTCCCCCCGCGGCGCGCGCGGCCTCGACGAAGGGCATCGGCACGACGCCCTCGGTCGCGGTGCGCGCCAGACGGGCGAAATAGGGCACCAGGATCACCGTGATGGCGGCGATCTCGGTGAGAACGCCCGGCTGCATCGCGCCGGCGATGGCGATCGCGAGCAACACCATCGGAAAAGCGAAGACGACGTCGAGGCAGCGCATGATGATCTGATCGACAAGGCCGCGGACGTATCCCGCCAGCAGCCCGAGCGCGAGGCCGATCACGCCGGCGATGAGGGTCGGAACGGCCCCCACCAGCAGCGACACCCGTCCGCCGTAGAGCAGGCGGGCGAACATGTCGCGACCCTGCTGGTCCGTGCCGAGCCAATGTCCGCCGGCGCCAATGGGAGCATAGCGGGCGAGATTGTCGGCGTCGTCCGGGCTGAAGCCTGAGATGAGCGGCGCGAAAATCACGGCGCCCACGACGACGAGCAGCACTGCTGCCGAAGCCACAGCCGAGCGGTTGCGGGCGAAGGATTTCAATCGCCAGAAGCGGGCGCTCGAAGGCGCCCGCCCCGCGTCGGAGGCAGCGACGGAGCTGTCGGTCTCGACGACGCTGGCGGAGGTTTTGGCGCCGCTCATGCTTCTCGTAGCCTCGGATCGAGCTTGGCGTTGATCAGATCGACCACGATGTTGGCGACCACGAATGCGAGGGCGATCAGCAGCGTGGTCGCCTGGATCACCGGCAGATCGCGCGCCGTGATGCTGTCGTAGAGCAGCGAGCCGAGCCCGGGCCAAGCAAAGACGACCTCCGTCAGCAGCGCGCCGCCGAGGAGATAGCCGAGTTGCAGGCCGGTGATGGTGATCACGGGCGGCAGCGCGTTGAGGATGACATGGCGCCGCAGCAATTCGCTGCGCTTCAGCCCCTTGGCGCGAGCGACGCGGACATGCGGCCGGCCAAGCGCGTCGATCAGGCTCGTGCGGACGATGCGGGTGATGACCGCGGCGGGGCCCATCGCCGTCGTGACGGCGGGCAAGACGAGATGGCGCAGCACATCGGTCACGCCGCCGTCTCCGGTGATGTCCGACATCCCCGAGACGGGCAGCCAGCGCAATTGGATTGCGAAAAACAGCACGAGGAGCAGGCCGAGCCAGAACGGCGGCGCGCTGCCGGCGAGCAGCGTCACTGATGTAATCAGACGATCGAGCAGCGAATTGGCGCGCAGCGCCGAAACAAGGCCGACGGTATAGCCGAAGACGGTCGCGATCAGCATGCTGCCGGCGATGAGGATCAGCGTGTTTTCAAAGCGGGGCAAGACGAGGGCGAGAACCGGCAGGTGCGTCGCGATCGAAACCCCGAAGTCGCCGCTGAGCGTACGACTCAGCCACGCGAAGTACTGAAGCGGCAACGACTGATCGAGGCCGAGCGCGTGCCGCAGCTCCTGCTTGGCGGCCTCGCTCGCCTGCGGGCCGAGCAGCGCGGTCGCGGCGTCTCCTGGCGCGAGATGCACCAGGAGAAAGATCACAATCGACACGCCGGCGATCACCGGAACAACGCCGATGATCCGTCGGAGGAGGAAATTCGCCAACGCGGCCGCCCCAACCTTACTCGACCGAAACGGTCGAGAGGTCGAACCAGTCTTCCGGCGGATTCACGAAGCCCTTCACCTTGGGCGACAGCAGGACGGGCTCGAGATCGTCATCCAGCGGCACATAGGCGGCGTCGTCCATCACGATCTGGTTGACCTTCTGGTACAGCGCGCGCGCCGCAGCCGGGTCGCGCGTCGCGGTCGCCTGGTCGAGCAGCTTGTCGACCTCCTTGTTGCAGTAGTAGCCGGAGTTGATGCCGCCGGGCGGCGCCGAGTCGCAGCGCGTGACGACGCCCGTCCAGGCGGGGGTCGACATGCCCCAACCGATCTCGTTCATCGCGACGTCAGGCGACATGCCGGCGGCCCATTTGCCGAGATAGGTCACCCACTCGTATTTGCGCAGCTCGACGTCGATGCCGACCTTCTTGAGGTCGCGCTGGATCCAGGTCTCGACGAGTTCGCCGGTGCCGTACTGCGGCAGCTCGAAGACGAGCTTGAGATCCTTCACGCCGGCTTCGGCGAGCAGCTTCTTGGCGCCTTCCGGATCGTAGGGATAGGCCTTGAAGTTGGGATCGTAAGCGTCGGTGCCCGGCGAGAGCATGCCGTATTCCGGGCGGCCGGTGTCGTGCATGATCTCCTTGGTGATCCCCGCGCGGTCGATCGCCATGTTGATGGCTTTGCGCACCCGCACGTCCTGCAACGCAGGGTTTTTGAAGTTCAGGTGGATGTAGTTGATGTAGGGCGCGTTCTTGTTGGTCGAGAGGACGAAGCCCTCGCCCGTCAGACGGTCGATCTCGTCCCACGGCGGCGTCGTGATCATCTGCACTTCGCCGTTTTCGAGCGCGTTCACGCGGGTCGCCGGATCCTGCAGCGGACGGAAGATCACGCGATCGAGCTTGGCCTTCGCGCCCCAATAATCGTCGTTGCGCTCGAGCACGGTCTTCACGCCCTGATCGCGCTCGACGAACTTGAACGGGCCGGTGCCGATCGGGTGCAGCGCGACGCCGTCGTTGCCGTACTTCTTGACCGAGGCCGGGCTGACCATCAGCGGCTGGCCGTAGCTCTGCAGACCCTGGCGGAGCCACTGATAATTGGGCGCCGTGAGCGTGATCTTGACCGTCATCGGGTCGACCACGTCGACGCTCTTGATCCACTTGGTGTAGGCGATGACGTAGGCCTTGGCCTTCTTGTAGAAGTCCGGGGAGCTTTCGTTCCAGAAGCGGTCGAAATTGAACTTCACGGCGGCGGCGTCGAACGGCGTTCCGTCATGGAACTTGACGCCTTCCCTGAGGTGGAAAGTGTAGGTGAGACCGTCGTCGGAAATCTCCCAGGACTTGGCGAGACCCGGAACGATCGGCGGCGTCGCTTCATTCGCCTTGGTGAGATCCTCTTTCACCAAGCCTTCGAAGATCTGGTAGGTGACCTGATAGGTGCTCCAGCCGCCCGTCGCATGCGGGTCGAGCGAGTCCGTTTCAGCCGGCATGCCCCAGACGAGGGTGCCAGCAGCCTGGGCGCCCATAGGAGCCATGACGGCGAACGCGCTCGTTGCGAGCGCAAGTGACAAAGCAAGTCGGCGTAGCACCACAGTCCCTCCCGGCCGCAGCACGGCCCCAGATCATCTCGACGCCTTTGCCGTAACCCCAATCAAACATCCTTGATCGGGCAGGCCGGCGCCTGCGTCCACCACAATATCATTGGCAAAACGTCGTTAAATCGTCAAGAAATAATCAACTAGCACGGTTGCCGCCTTTGCGGGCGCCTCAGCCGGATTTTTGGGCAATCAGAGCGACGCGGCGGCGCGCGCGGCCTGGTCGTAGTGTCCCGACAGGACCCGCATCTGCGACGCGATCGTCGCGACGGCCTCCTGGTCGAGCCCCAGGGCTGCGACGGAGCGCACCAGAAGCGCCTCGCGAATGTCGTGGTAGCGCCGGCAGGCGGCCGCACCCACCTCCGTAATCGAGATGAGCTTTTCCTTGCCGTGCCGCCGGCTCGACACGAGTTTCTGCCGCATGAGCTTCTTGATGGCGTAGCTCACCACATGCGTGTCCTCGATGTTGAGAACGAGGCAAATGTCGGCCATGCGCTTCGGCCGGTCGCGATGAAAAACCGTGTGCAAGACGAGCACGTCGACCGGCGAAAGATCGGGCACGCCGGCGGCGCTCATGCAGCGCACCATCCAGCGTTCGAACGCATGGGAGAGCATGATCGCCCCGAATTCGAATTCGGAAAGCGCCGGCATCGCTCCGGCCGCCAGATGGGCCGAAGAAACAACCGGTTCGGCGAATTTTTTCACGTTGTCGGCCCTTATCAAGTCTTGCTCCACCGTTTTACGCGCGCCAATAGGGCACGTCCATACCGACGTTTTTTCGACGTTTTGTCGGCACTTCGAGCTCCGAAACGTACGACAGCGTTCTGCTTTTTTGTTAGCGCTGCTGTCACCCCCGCAAAGAAAGCGGGGGTCCAGATAACCGCCGCAGGCCTTCGCCTTTGACTCCTGGATGCCCGCTTTCGCGGGCATGACAGCCGCGGGGCGTTACGAAGCGAGCAATTCCTTGAGCTTCGCGTCGAGGAACGCGACGTCCTCGGGATTGGTGCCGGGACCGCCGGCGAAATGGCCCCACACGGAGGGGATCGTGATCAGCGTCGCATTCGGCATGTGCGCCACTTCATGGGCGCTGTCCTCGGGCGGGAAATAGAGGTCGGTCTCACCAGGCATGACATAGGTCTTCGCCTTGATGGCGCCGAGCGCCTTGTCGAAATCGCCCTGGTAGATCTCGTTGTCGCTGATGTCGCCGTACTGCCACGTCCAGAGCATGGAGAGCAGATCGTTCGCGTCCTTGGCCAGGAAGGAACCCTCCCAGAAGGTCACGAGGAAATCCTCCAGCGAGGAATAGCCCAACCGCTCGAGATCGAGCTTCTGGCGGTAGAAGGTCTGCGAAAAGCCCCAGCCCGCATAGACGCGCGCCATCGCCCTGAGGCCGCGCCTCGGCTTCTCCTGGTACCATCCGTCGTTGAAGGCGGCGTCCGCCGTCAGCGCCGCCTTGACGCCTTCGAGGAAGACAAAGTTGTGCCGCGAGCACTTCGCCGAGCCGCAGAAGGGCAACAGCAAATCCATCATGTCGGGGTAGATGGCGCCCCAATGGAAGGTCTGCAGCCCGCCCATCGACCAGCCGAGCACCATGCGCAGATGCTTGATCCCAAAATTCTCGGTCACCAATTTGTGTTGCGCCCGCACGTTGTCGTAGACCGTCACCTCGGGGAAGCGCGACCGATCGTAGGGCTCCGGCGTGTTGCTCGGCGACGACGAGAGACCGTTGGCCAGCATGTTCGGGACGATGATGAAGTATTTGCGCGGGTCGAGGCCCATGCCCTCCCCGATCAGCCACTCATTGTCGTTGTGCACGCCCCCATAGCAGGTGGGATAGACAATGGCGTTGCTCTTGTCCGCGTTCAACACGCCGAACGTCTTGTAAGCGAGCTTGGCGCCGCGAAGCGTCGCCCCGCGTTGCAGCCGGAAATCGCCGAGATTGTGGATCTGGTAGTCGACGGTCATTCTTTTCTCCAACTCAGGCTCGGGCGGTTCGGCTCGCGGACGCAGCCGACCAGAGGCGCCATCCGCTTCGTCTATCCGCAGTCGAGCGGCGGGTCGACCGGGCTGAACTTGTGGCGCGCCGTTCCCCCTTTGTGCTAAACACCTCGCTCGATCGCGTTTCCGGAGGGCTCGATGGCGAGGCGCGCGGGCAGCGCTGATCTGCCGCTTCACAACGGCCGCGTGCCAGCCTGGCTCGGCCAACGGATGGCCAAGCTCGGCGCGATCATCGCCGAGGCGATCGTCCATCACTACGGGCGCGACGAATTTTTGCGCCGCCTCGCGCATCCCTTCTGGTTCCAGTCCTTCGGCGCCGTCATGGGGATGGACTGGCATTCCTCCGGGATCACCACCAGCGTCATTGGCGCGCTGAAGCGCGGGCTCGCCCCTAGGGCGGGCGAACTCGGCCTCCATGTCTGCGGCGGCCGCGGCGCCCAATCGCGCCTGACGCCGGGCGAACTCGTCGCCATCGGCGAGCGTGTCGGCTTCGACGGCGCCGGCCTCGCGCAGGCGAGCCGGCTCGTCGCCAAGGTCGACAGCGCCGCGGTGCAGGACGGCTTCGATCTTTACTTGCACGGCTTCATCGTCGCCGACGACGGCCAATGGGCGGTCGTGCAGCAGGGCATGAACGGCGACAGCCGAATGGCGCGGCGCTACCACTGGCTCTCTGAAGGGCTGAAGGATTTCGTCGACGCGCCGCATACGGCGATCGACGGCAGGAACCAGGGCAAGATCGTCAACCTCACCGATCGACGCGCCGACGCCTCTCGCCGCGGCCAGATCACGCTGCTGCGCGACCTCGGGCCCGACCGGATCGTGCGCGAGGTCGCGACGCTGGAACAGCGCGACGCGGCCCCGCCAGAGCCTGAGGCGCCCCTGCTGCCGCATCTCGTGATGCCGACGCATCACGACGTCCGCCCGAAGGACGTCATTCTCAGACGTCTGCATGGCGCGCTGGCCGCCGCCGCGGATCGAGGCCCGAGCGATTTCGCCGATCTGTTGCTATCGCCTGGCGTCGGCCCGCGCACGGTGCGCTCGCTCGCCATGGTGGCGGAAGTGGTGCACGGCGCGCCCTGCCGCTTCACCGATCCCGCCCGCTTCTCGCTGGCGCACGGCGGCAAGGACCGGCACCCCTATCCCGTCCCGACCAAGGTCTACGACAACACCATTTCGGTGCTGAAGACCGCGATCACCCAGGCCAAGCTCGGCAACGACGAGCGCCTGGAGGCGATCCGCCGGCTCGACCAACAGGCGCGCATGCTCGAGCGCGAGGCAAACGGGCCGAGCCTGCCGGAATTCATCGCGGAGGAACAGCGGCGCTCGCACGAATACGGCGGGCGAACCGTTTTCGGCTGGGAGCCGCCGCACGAGACGGAAGAGAGCGAGGCGAGCGTGGCGCGCCGATAGGCAACAAACGAACGTCATGGCCGGGCTCGTCCCGGCCATCCACGCGGCGCCCGCGATCCTGGACTCTCAAGGATCGCTGAGGCTGCGCGGCGTGGATGCCCGGCACAAGGCCGGGCATGACGACCGATGCCAGCGCTAGGCGGATCAATCGATCTCGTGCGCGGGCATGCGCTCGGGCGCTCCGTGTGGACCGGCGCGGAGATATTGCGCTGGCCACGCCACGGTCTGGCCGAGCTCCGCGGCTGCGCGCAGCGGCCAATAGGGCTCGCGCAGCAGTTCGCGGGCAAGCAGAACCAAGTCCGCCTCGCCGTTGCGCACGATCTGATCGGCCTGCGCCGGATCCGTGATCATGCCGACTGCGGCGGTCATGATCTCCGCTTCGCGCCGGATGCGCGCGGCGAAGGGAACCTGATAGCCCGCCCCAACCGGGATCGCGGCCCGCTCGACGTTGCCGCCCGTCGAGCAGTCGATCAAATCGACGCCGAGGCCTTTGAGCCGGCGCGCGAGTTCGACCGTCTCGTCGATATTCCACCCGCCCTCGGTCCAATCGGTGGCGGAAACGCGCACAATGACCGGGCAGCGGTCGGGCAGCGCCTTGCGGACCTGTTCGACCGTCTCAACCAGGAAGCGAATGCGGTTGTCGAACGAGCCGCCGTAGGCGTCGGCGCGTTGATTGCTCAGCGGCGAAAGGAATTGATGGACGAGGTAACCGTGCGCGGCGTGGACCTCGATCACGCGGAAACCGGCGGCGTAAGCGCGTTCGGCGGCGAGCGCGAAGGCGCGTTTGGTCGCCTCGATGGCCTTGAGGCTCATCGCCTCGGGCATTGGATAGTCATGCGCAAAGGAAATTGCGCTCGGCGCGATCGGCGTCCAGCCGCCCTCCGCCGCCGGCACGCCGCCCCTGCCCGACCAAGGGCGATAGATGCTGGCTTTGCGCCCGGCGTGCGCGAGTTGGATGCCGGCGATCGCCCCTTGGCCGTCGATGAAGCGGACGATGCGCTCGAGCGGCTCGAAATGCTTTTCGCTCCAGATCCCGAGGTCTTGCGGCGAAATCCGCCCGTCGGCCGTGACGGCGGCCGCTTCGGTGAAGACGATCCCGGCCCCGCCGACCGCCCGCGCCGTGAGATGCGCGAAATGCCAGTCGTTCGCGTAGCCGTCGACGCAGGAATATTGGCACATGGGCGAGACGCCGATCCGATTGGGGATCGTCAGGTCGCGGAGCTGAAGCTCGCTGAAGAGATGAGGCATGGCAGTGGCGCTCCAGTGAAGAGCGCCATTGTCACCCTCGGCGCCGTGAGTGCAAGACGCCTGCCGCCTTGGGGAAGGAGCCGCGAGCGCGGCGAATCCGCATATCGCCATCGGCGACAGCTTCCTGTATAGACGTCGCTTCTTTGCGAGGAGCGGCGCTTTCGCCACCCCTCAGATTGCAGTCGAGGCGTAGTCATGGCGCAGAGCCGCTGGAGTCCCGAGAGCTGGAGAGGCAAGCCGATCGAGCAGTCGCCGTTCTATCCCGACGCGGCGGCGCTCGCTGATGTCGAGCGGCAGCTCGCGGGCTATCCCCCCCTGGTTTTTGCGGGCGAAGCGCGCAAGCTCAAGGCCGCGCTCGGCAAAGCGGAGGCGGGCGAAGCCTTCCTGCTGCAAGGCGGCGACTGCGCCGAGAGCTTCGCCGAACATTCGGCTGACAACATCCGGGATTTCTTCCGCGTCTTCCTGCAGATGGCGGTGGTGATGACCTTCGCGGCGGCCTCGCCGATCATCAAGGTTGGCCGCGTCGCCGGGCAGTTCGCCAAGCCGCGTTCCTCCGACAACGAGACGGTCGGCGGCGTGACGCTGCCGGCCTATCGCGGCGACATCATCAACGACATCGAGTTCACCGCCGAGGGGCGCACGCCTGACCCGCGCCGCCAGCTCGAGGCCTACCGCCAGTCGGCGGCGACGCTGAACCTGCTGCGCGCCTTCGCCACCGGCGGCTACGCGAACCTCGAAAACGCGCATCGCTGGATGCTGGGTTTCGTCAAGGACAGCCCGCAGTCCGAGCGCTACCAGGGGGTCGCCGACCGCATCACCGAGACGCTCGGCTTCATGCGCGCGATCGGCCTCGACGCCGAGGCGCATCCCGAACTGCGCGCGACCGACTTCTACACCTCGCACGAGGCGCTGCTGCTCGGTTACGAACAGGCGATGACGCGGCTCGACTCGACCTCGGGCGATTACTACGCGACCTCCGGCCACATGATCTGGATCGGCGACCGCACCCGCCAGCTCGGCGGCGCGCATGTCGAATATTGCCGCGGCGTGCGCAATCCGATCGGCCTCAAATGCGGCCCGAGCCTGCAGCCCGACGACCTGATCCGCCTGATCGACGCGCTCGATCCGGCGCAGGAACCCGGCCGCCTGACGCTAATCTGCCGCTTCGGCGCCGACAAGATCGAAGCCAGCCTGCCGTCGCTGATCCGCGCGGTTCAGCGCGAAGGGCGCAAGGTGCTCTGGGTCTGCGACGCGATGCACGGCAACACGATCAAGACCGCGACCGGCTATAAGACGCGGCCGACCGACCGCATCACCTCCGAGATCCGCTCCTTCTTCACCGTCCATCGCGCCGAGGGCACCTACGCCGGCGGCGTCCATTTGGAGATGACGGGCAAGAACGTCACCGAATGCACCGGTGGCGCGCGCGCGATCTCGGAAAGCGACCTGCGCGACCGCTACCACACCTACTGCGATCCGCGCCTCAACGCCGAACAGGCGATCGAGGTGGCCTTCCTGGTGGCCGAGCTGCTCAAGGCCGAGCGCCTCGCCCAGCCGGCGCGCAACGTGCAGGCGGCGGAATAGGCTTCGGGGGACAACGAGGCGCGGCGGCCTACTGCGCCTCAGGGGCGAGCAGGCGGAGCGCGGGAAAATAAGTGCGATACCGCCGAGCGTCGCGCGTCAGCAGCGGCGCTCGCAGCGTGCTTGCGTGGGCGCCGATGAAAAAATCCGGGAGGATGGCCGTGCGTCCGCCGCCCGACAGGCGGTATTCGCGGAAAGCCTGAGCGGCGCGGAACGCAACTTGCCGCGGGATCTCAACCATCGTCAGATCGAATGGAGCCAATTCCGCGTCTCACTCGCTCGCCCTGGCGAACCCGACGGCGAACTCCGCGTAAACGATTGCATTGATCATCAACGGACCGCGCACGTGCGCCGCGCTCAGCGCCCGGCGGGACCACGACGCCCAGTCCGGATTGTTCGTGACGACGTCGATCAAGACGTTCGTATCTACGAACGTCAATCTTCGCCCCGGGTCAGCGCCATGATTTCGTCTGTCGTCATGTCCTTGATCGGACGTCTGCGGCTGACATCCTCGAGCGCGCGCAAATAGGCGTCGGCGTCGCCATCGTCCTCGACCCGTTCAATAACGACACCGCCCTCCGCCCGGACGCGGACGACCACGCGATCGCCGGGGCGGATGCCGGCGGCGTCGCGCACGCTCTTCGGCAATGTGACCTGCCCTTTGACGGTGACGGTGGTCGCCATGGAAGTCTCGGTATTACTTAAGCCGAACAGGGTAATACAATCACCGCGCCGGTCAAGTTACAATGCGCGACGCGGACTTATTCGTCTAACTCGTTGCGCGGCCGGGGTTCGCCGCGCTAAAGCCAAGCCATGCCCGCTCCCGCCGACCGCCTCGTCATCGCCCTCGCCCAAATCCCCTCGATCGTCGGGGATATCGACGCCAATCTTGCTCGCCTGCGTGAGGCGCGGGCGGAGGCGGCGGCGTTCGGGGCCGACATCGTTCTTGCGCCGGAGCTCTATCTCGCCGGCTATCCGCCCGAGGATCTGGTGCTGAAGCCCGCCTTCCAGGAGGCCTGCCGCGCCGCTTGCGAAGCGCTCGCGCGCGACACCGGCGACGGCGGCCCGGCGGTCCTCGTCGGCCTGCCCTGGCTCGAAGACGGCTCGCTCTATAACGCCGCGGCGTTGCTCGACGGCGGCCGGATCGAGGCGGTGCGATTCAAGGTCGATCTGCCGAACTACGGCGTCTTCGACGAGAAGCGCGTGTTCCGGCCCGGCCCCGCGCCGGGGCCGATCGTCTTTCGCGGCGTGCGCATCGGCGTGCCGATCTGCGAGGACATCTGGGGCCAAGAGCCGGTCGAATGCATTCTCGAGACAGGCGGCGAGATCCTGCTCGTCCCCAACGCCTCGCCCTATGAGCGCGACAAGCTCGCCGTGCGCCAGAACGTCGCCGTCTCGCGCGTGCTCGAAAGCGGCCTGCCGCTGATCTACCTCAACAAGGTCGGCGGACAGGACGAACTCGTGTTCGAAGGCGGCTCGTTCGGCCTCAATCCGGACCGCTCGCTCGCTTTCCAATTGCCCGGCTTCAAGCCCTGCGTCGCGCGCACCGTGTGGGAGCGCGGCCCGAAGGGGTGGCGCTGCGCGGAGGGCCCGCGCGAACTGCTCGAGCAGGGCGACGAGGGTGACTACGCGGCCTGCGTGCTGGGGCTGCGCGACTATGTCGACAACAACCGCTTCCCCGGCGTGGTGCTCGGCCTCTCCGGCGGCATCGACTCCGCGCTCTGCGCGGCGATGGCGGTCGACGCGCTCGGCGCCGAGCGCGTCCATGCGGTGATGCTGCCTTATCGCTTCACCTCCAAGGAATCGCTGCGCGACGCTGAGGCCTGCGCCAAGGCGCTGGGCATCCGCTACGACGTCGTGCCGATTGCCGAACCGGTCGAGGGCGTCGAGCGCGCGCTGGCGCCGCTGTTTCATGGGCGAGCGCGCGACATCACCGAGGAGAACATCCAGAGCCGCGCGCGCGGCCTCATCCTGATGTCGATCTCCAACAAGTTCGGCGCGATGGTCGTCACGACGGGCAACAAGTCGGAGATGTCGGTCGGCTACGCGACGCTCTACGGCGACATGAACGGCGGCTTCAATCCGATCAAGGATCTCTACAAGATGGAGGTCTTCCGCCTCTGCGAGCTGCGCAATCGCTGGAAGCCCAAGGGCGCCAAGGGGCCGGACGGCGAAGTGATCCCGCCCTCGATCATCACCCGCCCGCCCTCGGCGGAGCTGCGCGAGGACCAGAAGGACGAAGACTCGCTGCCGCCCTACCCCGTCCTCGACGGGATCCTGCTGCGCCTCGTCGAGCAAGAGATGCGCGTCGCCGACATCGTGGCGGAAGGGTTCGACCTCGAGACGGTGCGCAGGGTCGAGCGGCTGCTCTATCTCGCCGAATACAAGCGCCGCCAGTCCGCGCCGGGGGTGAAGATCGGGCCTAAGAACTTCGGCCGCGACCGGCGCTACCCCATCGTCAACCGCTTCCGCGACGCCGGCAAGCCGCTCCAGCCGCCGGACCCTGCGGTCGCGCCGCGGAAATCGTTCGGCACGAGCGAGCGGTTCGAGGAGTAGGCGCTTCCCCTCCTCCCGGCGTCAGCCAACCCGTCTTTTCCTTTCGGCCACGTCGCTGTGGCGCAACTAGCTTGAGCCTCGCGCGCGCATGATCCGTCTCGAAAACATCGGTAAGCAGAACGGCCACCAGATCCTCTTCATCGAGGCCTCGGCGGCGCTTCAGAAGGGCGAGAAGATCGGCCTCGTCGGCCCCAACGGCGCCGGCAAGACCACCCTCTTCCGGATGATGACCGGGCGGGAGCAGCCGGACGAGGGCCAGGTCGCAACCGATCGCGGCGTCACCATCGGCTACTTCAGCCAGGATGTCGGCGAGATGGCGGGACGCAGCGCTGTCGCCGAAACGATGGACGGCGCCGGCCCGGTCAGCGAAGTCGCCGCCGAGCTCGCGGAGCTCGAAGCGGCGATGGCCGACCCTTCCCAAGCCGACGAGATGGACGCCATCATCGAGCGTTACGGCGAGGTGCAGGCGCGCTTCGAGGAACTCGGCGGCTACGCGCTCGAAGGCAACGCGCGCGAAGTGCTCGCCGGCCTCAGCTTCACCGAGGAGATGATGGACGGCGACGTCGGCAAGCTCTCGGGCGGCTGGAAGATGCGCGTCGCCCTCGCCCGCATCCTGCTGATGCGCCCCGACGTGATGCTGCTGGACGAGCCGAGCAACCATCTCGACCTCGAGAGCCTGATCTGGCTCGAGCAGTTCCTCAAAGGCTACGACGGCGCACTGCTGATGACCTCGCACGACCGCGAGTTCATGAACCGCGTCGCCAACAAGATCATCGAGATCGACGGCGGCGCGCTGACGAGCTACTCCGGCGACTACGAATTCTACGAGCAGCAGCGCGCGCAGTCCGAAAAGCAGCAGCAGGCGCAGTTCGAACGCCAGCAGGCGATGCTCGCCAAGGAGATCAAGTTCATCGAGCGCTTCAAGGCGCGCGCCTCGCACGCCGCGCAGGTGCAGAGCCGCGTCAAGAAGCTGGACAAGATCGAGCGGGTCGAGCCGCCGCGCCGCCGCCAGTCGATCGCGTTCGAGTTTCAGCCCGCCCCGCGCTCCGGCGAGGACGTGGCGAGCCTGAAGAGCGTCTCCAAGCGCTACGGCTCGCGCAGCATCTACGACGCGCTGGACTTCCAGGTGCGCCGCCGCGAGCGCTGGGCGGTGATGGGCGTCAACGGCGCCGGCAAATCGACGCTGCTGAAGCTGGTGGCGGGAACCGCTGAGCCAGACACGGGCGGCGTCGCGATCGGCGCCAGCGTCAAGATGGGCTATTTCGCGCAGCATGCGATGGATGTGCTGAGCGGCGAGCGCACCATTTTTGAGACGCTCGAAGACGCCTTTCCCAAAGCGGGGCAAGGCTCGCTGCGCTCGCTGGCCGGCTGCTTCGGCTTCTCCGGCGACGACATCGAGAAGAAATGCCGCGTCCTCTCAGGCGGCGAGAAGGCGCGGCTCGTGATGGCGATGATGCTCTACGACCCGCCGAACTTCCTGGTGCTCGACGAGCCCACCAACCATCTCGATCTCGCCACCAAGGAGATGCTGATCACGGCGCTCGCGCAATTCGAAGGCTCTATGCTTTTCGTCTCGCACGACCGCCGCTTCCTCGCGGCTTTGTCGAATCGCGTGCTGGAGCTGACGCCCGACGGCGTCCACAAATACGCGGGCGGCTACACGGAATATGTGGCCCGCACGGGCCAGGAGGCGCCGGGGTTGAGGGGGTGAGCCACTCCTAGGCGAATGGTATTTCGATTGAGGTGAGCCGCCAATCCCTTCTCCCCTTGCGGGAGAAGGTGGCGCCCCAGAGGGGCGTCGGATGAGGGGTGGCGCCGTTAGGCGCGGCTTCGTGCGAAGCTATTCTCTCTCCGAACGCGCCCTGTGGCGCGAACCCCTCATCCGGCCGTTCGGGCCGCCTCTCGGAAGCGCATCGCATTTCCTGACACCCGCAAGGGGAGAAGGAATTTCTGCGATCGCGGTTGGCACGGAACAGGAATTCCATCCTCGGTCAAACCGTCGATGTGAAAGCGGATTGCCGCCTGCAACTCGCGTTCGACAGACTCGACGCTGTCTCCCGTCGCCACGCAGCCGGGTAGATCAGGGACGTAGCGGGAATAGTTGGCGCCCGCCTTCTCAATGACGACGGCGTAGCGCATCACGATCGTCCTCAGGACTTGTGCCGTCAGGCGGACACCCTCACCCCGGCCCTCTCCCGCGTGCGGGAGAGGGAGAAGGCGGGTCAGTTGTCGAGGAAGCTCCTGAGCTTCCTCGACCGGCTCGGGTGCTTCAGTTTGCGCAGCGCCTTGGCTTCGATCTGACGGATGCGTTCGCGGGTCACCGAGAACTGCTGGCCGACTTCTTCGAGCGTGTGGTCGGTGTTCATGCCGATGCCGAAGCGCATGCGCAGCACGCGCTCCTCGCGCGGCGTGAGCGAGGCGAGGACGCGGGTCGTCGTCTCGCGCAGGTTCGACTGGATCGCCGCGTCGATCGGCAGCACCGCGTTCTTGTCCTCGATGAAGTCGCCGAGGTGGCTGTCCTCCTCGTCGCCGATCGGCGTCTCCAGGCTGATCGGCTCCTTGGCGATCTTCAGCACCTTGCGCACCTTTTCGAGCGGCATGGCGAGCTTTTCCGAGAGTTCCTCGGGCGTCGGCTCGCGGCCGATCTCGTGCAGCATCTGGCGCGAGGTGCGGACGATCTTGTTGATCGTCTCGATCATGTGCACCGGAATGCGGATGGTTCTTGCCTGATCTGCGATGCTGCGAGTGATCGCCTGACGAATCCACCAGGTCGCGTAGGTCGAGAACTTGTAACCGCGGCGATACTCGAACTTGTCGACCGCCTTCATCAGGCCGATGTTGCCTTCCTGGATGAGGTCGAGGAACTGCAAGCCGCGGTTGGTGTACTTCTTGGCGATCGAGATGACGAGACGCAGGTTCGCCTCGACCATCTCCTTCTTGGCCTGACGGGCTTCGCGCTCGCCCTTCTGCACCATCTGCACGAGCTTGCGGAATTCCTGGATCTCGAGGCCGGTCTCGGTCGCCAGCGCATGGATCTCCGAGCGGATCTCCTTGATGTGGTCCTTGTCCTCGGCGATGAATTCCTTCCAGCCGCGGGTGCCGAGCTTGGAGACGCGCAGCACCCACTTCGGATCGAGCTCCGAATTCTGGTAGTTCTTGAGGAAGTCCTCGCGCGAGACCCGATGCGACTCGGCGAGCCGCATCAGCCTGACGTCGAGGCTGATCAACCGCTTGTTGATGTCGTAGAGCTGCTCGACCAGCGCGTCGATGCGATTCTGGTTGAGGGCGAGCGACTTGACGTCCGCGACGATGTCCTTCTTGAGCGCCTTGTACTTGCGCTCCTGGGCGGGCGACAGCGTCTCGTTCTTCAGCCGGTTCTCGACGTTCTGATCCTGCAGCCGGCGCAGCTTCTTATAGGCCTCGGCGATGCGGTCGAAGGTCTCCAAGACCTTCGGCTTGAGCTCGGCCTCCATGGCCGAGAGCGAGACTGAGTTTTCGAGATCGTCCTCGTCGTCGAAACCCTCGGCCGGGGCCATCTGCTCGCCGTCGAAGCCCTGCGGCGGCGTCTGCGGCGCGGTCGAGGGCGCGACGCGCTCGCGGATCTGCGCGGCGAGCGCCTCCGCGGCGCCCGGTTCCGTCATATCGATCTTGGGCGTGCGCTTGCCGTCCGGGCCGGCGTAGGTCGCCTCGAGGTCGATGATGTCGCGCAGGAGGATCTTGGCCTCGTTCAGCTCGTCGCGCCAGATGATGATCGCCTGGAAGGTCAGCGGGCTCTCGCAGAGGCCCGCGATCATCGCCTCGCGTCCGGCTTCGATGCGCTTGGCGATGGCGATCTCGCCCTCGCGCGACAGCAATTCGACCGAACCCATCTCGCGCAGATACATGCGCACGGGATCGTCCGTGCGCTCGACCGGCTCGGAGGTGCGGGTGGCGACCGCGGTGGAGCGAGAGGTCTCGACGACTTCGCCGCCTTCGGGTTCGTCGTCGTCGGCCTCAGCGGGCTCCTTCTCGGCCTCTTCGGCATCCTCGCTGTCGACGACATTGATGCCCATCTCGCTGAGCATCGCGTTCATGTCTTCGATCTGGTCGGAAGAAATTTCCTCGGACGGGAGCACCGCGTTCAGCTCGTCCTGCGTGACCCAGCCGCGCTTCTTGGCGATCTTGATCATCCGCTTGACGGCGGCGTCGGTCAGATCGAGCAACGGGCCGTCTGCGGCTTCTACAACCGCCGCTTCGCCTTCGGCCTTCGCCTCGTCGTTCCTTGCCATATCGGCGCCTCCATCACACCCGCGCCCAAGCGCGGAAAGTTACGCTCATCGACCGTCTCCGGCCGCTCACACTTCAACGCCGCAAGATGTCCCCGCGCCGCCCGGCCGGCCGAATCGCCGCCTCAAATTCCGCCCTTATGCCTAACTCCGCGTTAACCCAGAACGCGTACGGTCATAGCGACGCCATTCGTCGCCCCGAGGAGTCGCCAAACCCCTCGATGGCCGCTTCAGCGTTCGCTAGTTCCGTCAAGTGGGTCTTAATATCCAGCAATCTCGCAAGATTTTGTTCGGTCGGATCCGAGGCGAGCGCTTGCTCCGCCAGCTTCAGCTCCCTATTTAGCGCCCCCGAACTGCGTTGCAAGGCCATGGTCTGCCGAAGAACATGCCCCGCGTCAGATGTGACCGCCTCGGCCCTGAGACACCACCAATTGGGCATCGCCGCCGCGGCGCGCAAAATGCGGTCCCGCTCTTCGGCTAGGCCTGCCATTTCAAGCGCTCGGGCGAGCGCGTCGGTCGCCTCATAGGCTTCCGGCGGCAGAACCAGCAGGCGGTCGCGGAAGGCGGCCAGCGCCGGCGCGGCGAACTCCAGCGCCGCAATCTCTTCGAAATGCTGCTCGAGCAGCGCGGGATGGCCCAACAAAACCGCGAGGATCGCGATTTCGCGCGGGGCCTCCTTGGGCCGCTGCGCGAGATGACGGGGCGCCTGCAACGGCGCGCTGGCTATGCCGGTCCGAGGACCCGGATTAAAAGAGCCGCGCCCGCGGCCGCCGCGCGCGGCAGGTTCGAAATTTCGTCGCGCCGGGGCGCGCTCGCCGACGCCGAAGAGGTTGGCCAGCCGCTGCTGCATGTCTGCGGCGTAGTGGCGGCGCAGCGTCTCATCAGTGATGAGGGCGACCCGCTCCCGCAGGCGTTTTTCGAGCGCGGCGCGCTTTTCCGGCGTCTCGAAGGTCTGGCCCTCAGTCTCCTTGAGGAACAGCATCTCAGCCATCGGCTGCGCCCGGCCCAGCACCTCGGCGATCGCCGGCGCGCCGCCCGAGCGGGCAAGGTCGTCCGGGTCCTGCCCCTCCGGCATCATCGCGAAGCGCAGGCTCTTGCCGGCGCCAATCAGCGGCAGGGCGACGTCGATGGCGCGAAACGCCGCTTTGTGGCCCGCGTTGTCGCCGTCGAAGCAGAGAATGGGCTCGCTGGCCATCGTCCAGAGAAGGCCGCATTGATCGGCCGTCAGAGCCGTGCCTAACGGAGCGACCGCCTGGGGAAAGCCCACCTGGGTCATTGCGATCACGTCGACATAACCCTCGACGACGACTAGCTGTTCCGTATCGTGGGCGGCCTTGCGGGCGCGATGGTGGTTGAAGAGCAGGCTGCCCTTATGAAACAGCTCGCCCTCAGGCGAGTTGAGGTATTTCGCCTTCGCGCCCGGCTCCATCGCCCGCCCGCCGAAGGCGACGACCCGTCCCGAACGATCGTGGATCGGGAACATGACCCTGTCGCGAAAGCGGTCGTAGGGCACCGCGATGCCCTCGCCATGCGTCAGCAGGCCGGCGTCGATCATCTGCTGCGCATCGACCCCGCGCGCCGCCAGCGCGTCGCGCAAAGCGTAGCGGTCGGGCGCCGAAAAGCCGAGGCCGAACTGGCGTTGCGTCGCCGGATCGAGCCGCCGATCAGCGAGATAGCCTCGCGCCTTTGCGCCGATCGGCGCATGCAGCGTCTCCTCGAAGAGCTGCTGGGCGAGCGCGAGGACGTCGTGCAGGCTAGCGCGCTTGCGCTCGCGCTCCTCCCCCTCGGGACTGCGGGCCGGCATCGGCACGCCCGCCATGCCCGCTAGGCGTTCGACCGCCTCGGGAAAGCTCAGCCCCTCTGTCTCGGTCAGGAAGGAGAAGATGTCGCCGTGCTTGCCCGAGGAAAAATCGTGGTAAAAGCCCTTCTGATCGTTGACGAAGAACGAGGGCGTCCGCTCGGCGTTGAACGGCGACAAGCCTCGCCACTCGCGCCCTTCCTTGCGCAGCCGCACGCGCGCGCCGGCAACCTGAGAAACCGGGACGCGGGCGCGGATTTCGTCGAGGAAGGCGGTGGTGAACTTCATCCCGTTTCGAGTTTGTCGCTAAGCTGCGTCTTGGCAAGGCGAGACACGAGTTCTCCCCGGTTTACACAGGCCAAGCTTACAAAGGCCAAGTTTACACAGTCGCCGCGCCCATCAGCTTGCGCGCGGCGGCGGCGGTCATCGGCTCGCCGAAAGCGTAGCCTTGCGCGAATTCGCAGCCGATCTGCGAGAGCTCGACGGCATCCGATTCGGATTCGGCGCCCTCGGTGATGACGTCCATGCCGAGATCATGCGCCATCGTCACCACGGAGCGCAGGATCGCCGGCCGGCCGCCCGGCCCGCTGGGCCTGACGAGCGAGGAATCGATCTTCAGCGTGTCGAAGCGATAGCGCTGGAGATGGCTCAACGACGTATAGCCCGCGCCGAAATCGCCGAGCGCCAGCCCTGCGCCGAGCTCCCGGATCCGCCGCAGCAGCTGAACGGCGTATTCCGGGTTCTCCATCACCAAGTTTTCGTTCAATTCGAGCTTCAGCGTGCCACGCAACACGTAGTGGCGATTGAGCGCGGTCCTGAGGTCGCTCAACAGATCGTGACCGATGATCTGGCGCGACGAGACGTTGATGGTGGCGAAAATCGGCGGCGACACCTCGAGCGCCTTCTGCCAGGCGGCGAGTTCGCGCGCGGTGGTCTCGATCGCGAAGACGCCGATCTCGCCCAGCACTTCGCTCGAATCGGCTACAGGAAAGAAATCGTCGGGGCCGAGCAGGCCGAGGCGCGGATGACGCCAACGCAACAGCGCTTCAAAGCCGGCGACGGTGCGGTCCTCGAGGCGAACGACCGGCTGGAACATGATCGTGATCTCGCCGCGATCGAGCGCGTGCCGCAGATCCTGTGCGAGCGACAGGCGGTCGGAGCGTTCGGAGCGCATTTCGGCCGAGAAGATCTCGGCGCGATCGCCGCCTGTCTTCTTGGCGTGGGCCAGCGCCATTTCCGCGTCGGAGACGAGGTCCGCCGCTTTGCGATGCAGGCTTGGATCGTAGACGGCGACGCCGATCGAAACCGTGAGGTTGACCTCGCGGTCGCCGAAGCTGATCGGCGACGCCATCATTTCGCGCAAGGATTCGATGAAGACGGGTATCTCCGCTTCCCCGTCGTCGAGCATGAGGATCACGCCGAACTGGTCGCCGCCGATCCGCGCGAGCGTGTCGCCCGGCCTCAGCTCGCGGCCGAGCCGCCGCGCGACGGTGAGCAGCGCCGAATCTCCGAACGCCATGCCGAGCGCGTCGTTGATCTCCTTGAACCGGTCGACGTCGATCGTCAGCGCCGCGAAGGTCGGCGCCCCGGGGCGCTGGGTTTGGACGAGCGCCGAGCCCAGGCGGTCGAACAACAACTCGCGGTTCGGCAGGCCGGTCAGATTGTCGTGGATCGCATCGTGCAGAATCCGCTCTTCCGCCGCCTTGATCTCGGTGACGTCGGAGAGCGCGCCGATGATCCGCACCACCTCGCCCTCGACGTTGACCACGGGCCGCGCCTTCAGGACGAAGCTGTGATAGCGGCTGTCGGCGCCGCGCAGGCGGATGTCGTGGCTGATCCGCCCCGAGCGCTGATGAAGCACGCCGTCGAGCGCGGCCGAATAACGGTCTCGATCGAGCGGATGAAGCGTGTCGAGCCAGGCGGCGGCTGGGCCCTCCAGCGCGCCGCGCCTGAGACCAAGCTGGTTCTCGATCTCGGCGCTGACATAGACCTGATCGGCGCCCACGTTCCAATCGAAGATGGCGTCGCCGCAGCCGGTCATCGCCAGGGCGCGCCGCTCCGCGTCGAGGCTGCCGGCGCGCACGCCGGGCTCGGAGAAGGCGTTTTGCATGATCGTGAAGCCGATCAGCATCACGATCAGCACCAGGCCGCCGATGAGGCCCGGCGCGGCGAGGTCGTTGGTCAGCACGCCGAGCGCGGCCGCCCCTGCAGCGGCGACCCAGACCAGCAGCAGGAACCAGGTCGGGATGAGCATCACCGCGCGGTCCGAGCCGCGCGCGGCCATGCTCAGGATCAGGATGAAGCCGATGGCGGCGACGGTGGCGATCGATATGCGCGCAACCCCGGCGGCGACCGGCGCATTATAGACCGAGAGGCCGACGACCGCGGCCATCACCAGGAGCCAGACCAGCCCGATGTGCAGAAAGCGCACATGCCAGCGGCGCAGGTTGAGATAGGCGAACAGGAAGACGATCAGGGTCGCGCCCATCGTCGCTTCGACGCCGGCGCGCCAGATCCGCTCGGCTTCGTCCTCGAAGCCGAAAATCTTCCGCCAGAAGCCGAAGTCGATGCAGACATAGGCGAACACCGACCAGGCGAGCGCCGCCGCCGCAGGGAAGACGAGCGCGCCGCGCACCACGAAGACGATCGTCAGGAACAGCGCCAGCAGGCCGGCGATGCCGATCAGAATGCCCTGGTAGAGCGTGAGGCTCGTGCCCTTGTCCTTGTAGGCGTCGGGCTCCCAGAGATAGAATCTGCGGCAACGAGGGGGTTCGCAGCTCGGCGACATAGGTCACCGTCGCGCCCGGGTCGAGCGTCACGCTGAACACGTCGGCGTCGAGCTGGTCCTGGCGCTCGGGCGGACTCCCCTGACTGGCGGTGATGGTGGCGATGCGCGTGGAGCCGAGGTCCGGCCAGACGACGCCGGAGCCGACGAAGCGGTAATGCGGCGCGACGACGAGGCGGGTGAGCTGCTCGTCGGAATCGTTGGTCAGCGCGAACACGATCCAGGCCGGCTGAGCGCCCGCCTCGAGGGCGCTGACCTCGATGCGCCGCACGATGCCGTCGGCGCCCGGCGCGGTCGAGACCTGAATGCGGTCGCCTTGCGCGCTGTAGTGCTCGACGGCGGAGGAGAGGTCGATCGCGTCGGCGTCGGGCGGCACGCGCACCGACTGAACGGCGGAGGCCGCCTGACAGCCGATGAGCATCCAGCAGAGAAGGGCCGCCAGCCGACCGGGGCCGCGCCGGTCAGCGAGGACTTTCCAAACGCGCGAGATCGTCTCAATCAAGTCGCGTGGCCTCGCCTTCGATGACGGCGAGCAGGACGTGATCGCGCCACGCGTCGTTGATCTTCAGATACGCGCGCGCCAAGCCTTCGCGGCGAAAGCCGTTGCGCTCGAGCAGCGCAAGCGAGGGCGTGTTGTCGGGTATGCAGGCCGCCTCGACGCGGTGCAGCCGCAAGTTCGCGAAGCCGAACCTGACTACGGCGGCGACTGCGCGCGTCATATGCCCCTTGCCGGCATGCGGAGCCCCCATCCAGTACCCGAGCGTAGCCGCCTGAGCGACGCCGCGGCGGATGCCGCCGAGCGTCAGCCCGCCGAGCAGTTCGTCGGAATTCGCGTCGAATATGAGGAAGGCGTAGGCCTCGTCGCGCGCCATCTCCTCCGACTGACGGCGCAACCGGCGCCGGAATGCGGCCCTGGTCAGATCGTCGTCGGGCCAGGTAGGCTCCCAGGGAGTGAGAAACGCCCGACTCTGTTCGCGCAGACGAGCCCACGCGAGATAGTCGCCGCCGACAGCCGGCCGCAGATAGACGCCGACGCCGCGCACCAGCGGTTCGGGATCGAGCGGCCGAGTGAGGCGGAAGAGCGCCATGACGGGTCATGCTCCTCCGAGCCGCGCGGCGACGCTCGCTGAATCGAGGGCCTTGCCGACGCCGCCGATCGCGGCGACGGTCGGCGGCGACATCAACATCGCCGCGCCGACGCGGCGCACGTCTTCGACCGTGATCGCATCGATCCGCGCCAGCATGTCCTCGAGCGACAGCGGGCGTCCGTAAACGGAGGTCTGGCGCGCGAGTTGATGCGCGCGCGCGCTGGGCGATTCGAGAGCCGTCAGCGTCGAGACCTTCAACTGCGCCTTGGCTCTGCGGATCTCATCCTCGTCGAGCCGCACGGAGGCTTCCGCAAGGCAATCGAGCGCCGCCCGCGCGAGTTCGCCAACGTCCTTCGCCGCCGCGCCGGCATAAAATCCGAACAGCCCCGAATCCGAATAAGCCCAATGGAAGGCATAGATGGAGTAGGCCAAGCCGCGCTTTTCGCGAACCTCCTGGAACAGCCGCGACGACATGCCGCCGCCGGTCGCCGCCGCGAACACATGCGCCGCATCGTGGTCGGACGCTTGGATCGCCCGCCCTTCGAAGCCCACGACGAGATGGGTTTGCTCGAGCTTCTTTTTGACCAGAATGTCGCCGCCACGATAGGCGGCGGCCTTCGGCGGCTCGGCGCTCTCGCCACCCAGTCCCTTGAGCAGCGCGTCGGCGCGCGCGACGAGACGGTCGTGGTCGACCGCCCCAGCCGCCGCGACGACGGTCGCGCCGGTGCGATAGTGGCGGCGCAGATAAGCGTCGATGGCGTCGCGATTGAACGCGCTGACCCCTTCGCGCGTGCCGAGGATCGGCCGTCCGATCGGCTGCCCGGGCCACGCCGCGGCGGTGAAGTAGTCGAACACGAGATCATCAGGCGTGTCTTCGACCGCGCCGATCTCCTGGATGATGACATTCTTCTCGCGGCCGAGTTCGTCCGGATCGAATTGGCTTTCGGTCAGGATGTCGGCGAGCACGTCGAGCGCCAGGTCGACGTCTTCGCCGAGCACGCGCGCGAAATAAGCGGTCTGCTCGACGCCGGTCTCGGCGTTGAGGTCGCCGCCGGCGTTTTCGATCGCCTCGGCGATCTCGCGCGCATTGCGCCGGCGCGTGCCCTTGAACGCCATGTGCTCGAGCAAATGCGACAGGCCATGCTCCTGGTCGCTTTCGTTGCGCGAACCGGCGGAGACGAACACCCCGAGGGAAGCCGTACGCAAATGCGCCGCGGCGTCGGTGACGATCCGGAGCCCGGAAGAGAGAGTGGTGATCTCGACGCTCACGTCAGCGCCCTCGCGCGTTCGCGCACGAAACGCGCCACCGAGGCGGCGTCGTTGGGGAGCACGCTGAAGCGCTCCTCGCGCGATCCGATGTCGCTCAGATGCGGCGGCAATTCAGGGCGCTTGCCGATCGCTCGCGCCACCGCGTCCGGGAACTTCGCCGGATGCGCGGTCGCGAGCGCGATCGACGGCGTCGCCGGATCGCGTTGCAAAGCGCGCCGCGCCGCACTGACGGCGACCGCGCTGTGCGGATCGATCACCACCCCGCTTTCGCGGTAGACGCGGCCGATCTCGGCGGCGCAGGTTTCCTCGTCGACCCGGAAGGCGTCGAAGTCGCGGCGAATGGCCTCGAGCGGGCCGGGGGCGATGGTGAATTCGCCGGACTGCGTAAGGCTGCCCATCAGGGCGCGCACCGCGCTGGCGTCGCGGTCGTAAGCCTCGAACAGCAGGCGCTCGAAGTTCGAGGAGATTTGGATATCCATCGACGGCGATTGCGTCGCCTTGACGCCGAGCGGCTTGTAGACGCCACTCGCCAAGGCGCGAGCGAGAATGTCGTTCTCGTTGGTGGCGATCGTCAGGCGGTCGATCGGAAGTCCCATCCGCTTGGCGTAGTAGCCGGCGAGCACGTCGCCGAAATTGCCGGTCGGCACGGCGAAGGAGACGGGTCGGTCCGGCGCGCCGAGCACGACCGCGCTGGTGAAATAATACACGATCTGCGCGAGAATGCGCGCCCAGTTGATCGAATTGACGCCCGACAGTCTCAGTTCGTCGCGGAAGGCCAGATTGTTGAACAGCGCCTTCACGATCGCCTGGCAGTCGTCGAACGTGCCTTCGATCGCAATCGCGTGAACGTTCGGCTGGTCGACGGTAGTCATCTGGCGGCGCTGCACCTCGGAGACGCGGCCGTGCGGATAGAGGATGAAGACGTCCGTCTGCGACTGGCCGCCGAACGCATCGATCGCCGCCGCGCCGGTGTCGCCGGAAGTCGCGCCGAGAATGGTGGCGCGGGTTCCCCGCTCCTTCAGGGCGCGGTTCATCAACCGGCCGAGCCACTGCATGGCGAAGTCCTTGAACGCCAGCGTCGGGCCGTGAAACAGTTCGAGCAGAAAGAGATTGTCGCCGAGTTGCGTCAGCGGCGCGGCAGCGGGATGGCGGAATCCGGCGTAGGCGTCCTCGGCGAGCGCAAGGAGAGCGGCGGCGTCGATTTCGTCGCCGACAAACGGACGAACGACGTGGGTTGCCGCTTGCGCGTAGGAAAGGCCGGCCAGCGCGCGAATCGCCTCCGGCGCCACGCGCGGCGTCGTCACAGGCGTATAGAGGCCGCCGTCTCGGGCGAGCCCGGCGAGCATCGCGTCGGAAAAGCCAAGCGGCGGCGCTTCGCCGCGCGTTGAAATGTAGCGCAAGTTCCGTGAATCCCCGGCTAGAGCCTGCGTCGTCTAGCGCATCTCGCGCCAAAGGTGAACGGGACGTCGGAAAAAGCGGGAAAATGAGGCCAAAGCAAGACCCGGCGGCGGGAGCTCACCGTCCTGCCGCAAGATCCTGCGAATCGAATCCGGCCGCGATCCTAGGCGGCCGAACGTTAAGCCCCGATGCGAGCCTCGAGCGCTTCATAGAGCGGGTTGCGGGCGTCGAACACCTGTTCGAGGGCGACGACGCTGACCCGTTCAGCGCCTTGCGCGAGCAGCCAATCCGCGAGATCGGCGGCTTTGGAGCGGGCGCAGTGCAGCGTGACGAAGCCCTGCGGGTCCGCCTCCTCGCCGAAAGCCGGCGTCGCCTCGAAAATCGCGCAGGCCTTTTCGACCACGACGTGAACGGGCGTCGGCAGCCGGGCGCGAATCTCGCGCGCCTTGCGGGCGCTCTCGGTCGCGGCGACCCGCATCAGGATCGCCCGCGCCGCCGCGCGCGCCGTCGGCGTCCAAGCCGCCTGCGGCGAGGCGACGAGCGTCGCCTGCGAGCGCAGGATCGTGCCATCGTCGAGCGTTTTCAGGGCGTTGGCGGCGAGCGTCGCTCCGGTCGTGGTGATGTCGACGATAAGCTCCGCCGCGCCGGCGGCCGGCGCCCCTTCCGTCGCGCCGAGGCTCTCGACGATGCGATAGTCCGTCACCCCGTGCTGGGCGAAAAAGCGGCGGGTCAGATTGACGTATTTGGTCGCCACCCGCATGCGCTCGCCGCGCCGGGCGCGGTAGTTCGCCGCGACGTCCTCCAGATCGGACATGGTGCGGACGTCGATCCAGGCCTGGGGCGCCGCGACGACGACATTCGCCCGCCCGAAGCCGAGCGGCGCCAGCAGGGCAAGGCGCTTGTCGGCCTCCGGCACGTTCTCGCGCACCAGATCTTCACCCGTGACGCCGAAGTGGGCGGCGCCGGCGGCAAGCTGGCCAACGATCTCGGACGCCGAGAGAAAGGCGACCTCGACGCCGGGCAGGTCGGCGATCGCGCCGCGATAGTCGCGCGCGCCCCGCCCCTGGACGAATTCAAGGCCGGCCCGCGCGAAAAAGGCGGTGGCGTTTTCCTGCAGCCGGCCCTTCGAGGGCACGGCGAGGACGAGCGGCGCGTCAGCCTCGTAGTTCATGCGCTCACTCCTGCGCTCGGCAAACGGTCGATCCAGACGGCGGCGCCGACCGCGGGCACGTCCTTCGGTGCCCCGAGGCGGCGCGCGAGGCCGTCATAGCGGCCGCCGCCGATCGCCGGCGGAGCGTCCGGCCGCGCCGCATCGACTGCCTCGAAGACGAAGCCGGTGTAATAATCGAGGTCGCGCACGAAGGCGGCCGAGAAGACGAAGTCCTCGATCGGCATGCCGCGCGCGGCGAGGAAGCCGGCGCGCTGGTCGAAGGAATCGAGCGCGCCATTGAAATCGAGACCGGCGTCGGCGGCGAGCGCGCGAAGCTGGCCGGAGGCGTCGTCGGGATCGCCCTTGATCGCCAGGAAGCGCCGCAGGACCTCCTGCTGCTCCGCGCTGACCCGCGCCTCAGATCGGGCGGCGGCCTGCTCGAGGAAGCGGTCGGCGATTTCCCCCGCGCTGCGGCCGCCGACAGCGGCGATGCCGGCGATCGCCAGCAGGTCTTCGACGAGCGCCTTGGCGCCCGCGTGGTCGGCGCTTTCCAGCGCGGCGAGCACGCCCGGCTGGGCGATGGCGCCCCGCCCGTTGCCGTCGAAGATCGTCTCCAGCGTACGGCCGCGCGCGAGGCCGCGGCGCACCCGCCTGAGCCAGATCTCCGGCAGCCCCAGCGCGGCGAGCGCGCTATCGAACAGTCGGGCGTCGCCGAGCCGAACCTTCAACGGCCCAGCGCCCGCCCGCTCCGCCGCCTCCAGGGACAGCGCCAGGATTTCCGCGTCGGCGGCCTCGGTGTCGATACGGCCGTAGCTTTCGAGGCCCGTCTGCGTCATTTCGCCGCTCTGTCCGGCCCGGGCGCGAAAAACAGGGCCGAGATAGGCGTACTGAGCCGGCTGGCCAGCGTCGGGCGAAGCGAGATAGGCGAGGCAGACCGGCACGGTGTAGTCTGGACGCAGGCAGAGCTCCGCGCCCGAATCGTCGGTCGTCAGGTAAAGGCGGCCGCGAATGTCTTCGCCCGACATGTCGAGAAAGACCGACGCCGGCTGGAGGATCGCCGGTTCGATGCGGGAAAAGCCGGCGGCGAGGAAATGCGCGAGCGCTTGCACGCCCGCGCCGAGCTGGCGCGCGTCGTGTCCGAGGGCCTCGGCCGGCTGGGCAGACGGGGTCAGGTTCAAGACGTTTTCCTCAAATTCGCGGCTCCCTTTAACAAAGGCCGGCGCGGTGCGCAGCCCCTTTCCCGCGCCAAGGTGAATGGAGTCGGCGCCCATTGCGGCCACAGCCCGGCCATGGTCCGATGCAACGAGGCGCAGCCAAATCATAACGGGGGAGTCGTTTGCCTATTCTTCGCGCCCTTCGCCTGGTCCTCCTGGCGTCGCTAGTCGCGCTCGCCGCGCCGGCGCATGCGGGCGACGATACGACGCGCCAAACGCTGGCGAACGCCCGCGCTGTGCTCGCCGAGGTCGAGACCGCGCTCAAGGCCGACAATCTCACGGTGGCGGCCCTCGAGCGGCTGCGCTCGGAGAGCATTCCGCTCACCCTTCAAATACAGGCTGTGATCGCCGACCTCGCCCCGCGCCTCCAAGCTTCGGAGAAGCGGCTCGTTGAGCTGACCCCGAAATCCAAGGACGCCACCCTCAGCGACTCCGCGAACGCCGAGATCACCGCCGAGCGCCAGAAGCACGACGCGCTCGACGCGGACGTTCGTTCGGCTCGTGCGCTACTCCTGCAGGTCGAGGACGACAACACGCTGATCGTCGCCGCGCGCCGCGACCTCTTCGCCCGCCATACCTTCGCGCAGTCCTCGAGCGTGCTCAGCCCGCTGCTCTGGATCGAAGTCGCGCGAGAAGCGCCGGCCGACGTCGCCGTCGCCGGGCACAATGTGGGCGCCTGGCTGCAGAGCGCGGCCGCTCGCGTGACGCTCGCCCAGGTCACCGGTCTCCTGGCCGTCGCCCTGGCGCTCGTCGCCTTGTGGGCGCCGCTGCAATGGCTGACGCGGCGGATTGTCGCACGCGACACCGGCGGGGTCCGGCCGAGCCGTCTGTGGCGCGCGCTCGCCGCCGCCTGGACGGTCGTCGTCCTCGCGCTGCTGCCGCTGCTCGCGCTTTCGGCGCTGGTCTACGCGCTCGACGCCTTCGACATTTCCGACCCGCGCATGCAGGGCACGCTCGACGCGCTGCTCGACGGGCTCCGGCTCATCGTGGTGAGCAGCGCGCTCGGACGCGGCGTGCTTGCGCCGCGCCGGCCGGATTGGCGCCTGCTCGAAGTGCCGGATCGGGTCGCCGGGCTCTTGTACCGCCTGTGGCTGTTGGTCGCGGTAATCATGGCGGCGGAAAAGCTGTTCGAGCCGGTCGTCGACGCCGTCGGCTCGCTCAATCTCGCGGTGGCGGCGCGCGCCGTCGGCTCGGCTCTCGTCGCGATTTTGATGGCGCGCACTCTGCGGCTCGGCGCGCAGACCGCGGCTGCAACTCCCGGCGGTCCGCCGCGCGAGCCTCTCGCGCCAATTCGGGCGCTTCTCTGGGCGCTCGTCATCGTCATTCTCGCGGCGGCGGTAACCGGTTACATCGCCTTCGCGACCTTCCTCGTCAGGGAGACCATGTACGTCGCGATCATCGCGGCGGCGCTCTATGTGATCGACACCATCGTGCAGCAGGGCGCCGAGGAGGTGCTGCGCCCAACCGCGCCGTTCGGCCGCGGCCTCATGACGGCGATCGGCCTCAAGCGCGACACGCTCGAGCAAGCCGTCGTGCTGGTTCAGGGCTTTACGCGGCTGGCGATCGTCGTCGGCGGCGTCGCGCTCATGCTCGGGCCATGGAGCGTGTCGCAGGACTTCACCTCGACCATTCAGGCCGCCTATTTCGGGCTGAAAATCGGCGGCGTCACGCTGTCGGTCTCCTCGCTGTTCGTCGCGGCAATCGTGCTCGTGGTCGCCATGGTGGCGACCCGCGCGACGCAGAACTGGCTCAGCGAGCGCTATCTGCCGCGCACCCGGCTCGACTCGGGCGTCAGAAACTCGATCCGCACGATCGTCGGCTACGTCGGCGTACTCACCGCGCTGATGCTGAGCGGCTCGCAGCTCGGGCTCGACTACCAGCGGGTGGCGATCGTCGCCGGCGCGCTCTCGGTCGGTATCGGCTTCGGCTTGCAGTCGATCGCGAACAATTTCGTGTCGGGGCTCATTCTGCTTTGGGAACGTGGCATCAGGGTCGGCGATTGGGTGGTGGTCGGCGCCGAGCAGGGCTACGTCAGACGCATCAACGCGCGCGCCACCGAGATCGAAACCTTCGACCGCGGCACGCTGATCGTTCCGAACGCGACGCTGGTGGGCGGCGCGGTGAAGAACTGGATGCACGCCGACCGGACCGGGCGCATCATGATCAACGTGAACATCGCCTATGAGAGCGATCTCGAGCTGGTGCGGGGGCTCCTGATCGCCGCCGCCAAGGCGCAGGAGTCCGTGCTGTCGTTTCCCGCGCCGGTGGTCCTGTTCAACGATTTCGGCGATTGGTCGCTCAAATTCCAGGTCACCTGCTTCGTGGACGACATCGTGCTGGCGGAGCGGGTGCGCAGCGAAATGAATTTCGACATCTTCCGCCGCATGCGCGAAGCGGGATTGCGCATTCCGTATCCGAAGTAGGGGCGCCAAGTTGTCATGCCCGCGGGCGTGACAAACGCTTCAGTCCTTCGCCTTGCCCTCGGTGACGGTCAGGTCGACCATCATCTCGCCGGCGAGGCGTTCGAGGGTCTTGCGCAGCTCCTCGCCGCTGACTGCGTCGGGGATGCGCAGCCGCGCCGAGGCGCGAAACATCTCGGTCCCGGTGAAGGGGGCGGCCTCGAGGCCGCTCATGAACTCCTCGATGTTGACGCCAAGCTCCGTCAGGGCCTGCGTGACGTCGCGGACGATGCCGGGCCGCTCGTTGCCGACGAGGGCAAGTTCGACGATCCGCTCGACGGACGACGGAGCGGCGCCGGAGCTTCGCTCCACTGTTACGCGCAATCCGCCCGCTTCGAGATCACGCAGCGCGGCGGAGAAGGCCGCGACATTGGCCTCCGGCACGCCGACGAGCAAAATCCCCGCAAATTCGCCGGCGAGGCGCGCCAGCCGGCTTTCGAGCCAGGTGCCGCCGGCCGCGGCCACCCGTTGCGAGATGGCGCTGACCAGACCGGGTCGATCGCGGCCGATGAACGTCAACACGAGCGGCGTCGTCATGCTCAACTCCTCGATCTGAAGCTTACAAATCTTGGGGACGTTATCGCAAGGCGCCGGCTTGGCGTGCGGCAATTCCGTCGAATCGCCGCGCGCTCCTGCCGCTGGAATTCATGATCTTGGTTCATAACATCATGCGTGATTATCCATCTAATCGCACATTATGACCTGCGCTACGTTGCCGGCGCCGGCAAGTTCGCCATCTCGCTCAGCGTGATGGCTCGCTGCCCCATAAGACGGAGGCTGAACAATGCAAAAGCGCAAATTGGGTATCGGCGGCCTGGAGGTCTCGGCGATCGGCTTTGGCTGCATGGGGCTGAGCTACGGCTACGGGCCCGCGACCGACCGCCGTGACGGAATCAAGCTCATCCGGGCCGCTCACGAGCACGGCGTAACCTTCTTCGACACCGCCGAAGCCTACGGCCCATTCCTCAACGAGGAACTGCTCGGCGAGGCATTGGAGCCGATCCGCGATCAGGTGGTGATCGCGACCAAATTCGGCTTCCGCGACGGCGACGCATCCAAGTCGGTCGACAGCCGTCCCGAGCGCATCCGGCAGGTGGCTGACGAGGCGCTGAAGCGCCTGCGCACCGACGTGATCGATCTCTTCTACCAGCACCGGGTCGATCCGAATGTGCCGATGGAGGATGTGGCTGGCACGGTGAAGGAGCTGATCCAGGCCGGGAAGGTCCGTCATTTCGGCCTTTCCGAAGCAGGCGTGCAATCGATCCGCCGCGCCCACGCCGTCCAGCCTGTCGCCGCGCTGCAAAGCGAATATTCGCTGTGGTGGCGCGAACCCGAGAAGGACATCTTGCCCGCACTCGAGGAGCTTGGCATTGGACTCGTGCCCTTTAGCCCGCTCGGCAAAGGCTTCCTGACGGGCAAGATCGACCAGAACGCCTCATTCGGCGAGAAGGATTTCCGTAGCATCGTGCCGCGTTTCGCGCCGGCGGCGTTGAAGGCGAACCAAGCTCTTGTGGATGTGCTCGGCCAGATCGCCTCCGACAAGGGCGCGACGCCCGCACAAATCGCGCTCGCCTGGTTGCTCGCTCAGCGCCCCTGGATCGCGCCGATACCCGGCACCACCAAGCTGCACCGGCTCGAGGAAAATCTCGGCGCCGCGAACGTCGAGCTCACTCCAGAGGATCTGGAGACGATCGAGGAGGCCCTCTCGAATATCAACGTGCAGGGCGATCGATACCCCGCCCACCTCATGGATTGAGTTGGCCGGTAGAGTCGAGCGCTCCGCCCTGTCGCTAGAGCGTCCCGCAGTTTGTTCAAGCGCCCTCGCCCCGACCCCTCTCCCGCAAGCGGGCGAGGGGCTGCCGGCGCCGCAATACATCCCTTCGCTTGCGGGAGAAGCTGGCCCAACGGGCCAGGAGGGCAAAGGCTCTAAAGAATGAAGCGGCTGAGGTCGGCGTTTTCGGCGAGATCGCCGACATGCGACTCGACATAGGGCGCGTCGATGACGATCGCCTCGCCCGTCCGGTCCGGCGCGGTGAAGCTCACGTCGTCGAGCACCCGCTCCATCACGGTCTGAAGGCGCCGGGCGCCGATATTCTCGACGCTGGCGTTGACCTTGGCGGCGACCCGGGCGATCGCCGCGATGGCGTCGTCGGCGAAGCTGAGCGTGACGCCCTCGGCGGCCAGCAGCGCCACATATTGCTTGATGAGGCTCGCCTCGGTCTCGGTAAGGATCCGCTTGAAGTCATCCTCGGTCAGCGACGACAATTCGACGCGGATCGGCAACCGGCCCTGCAATTCCGGCAGCAGGTCGGACGGCCGCGAGACATGGAACGCGCCGGACGCGATGAACAGGATGTGGTCGGTCTTCACCGCGCCGTGCTTGGTGGTGACCGTCGTGCCCTCGATGAGCGGCAGCAGATCGCGCTGCACGCCCTCGCGCGACACGTCCGCCCCGCCGCGTCCCTCGCGGGCGCAGATTTTGTCGATCTCGTCAAGGAAGACGATGCCATTGCTCTCCACTTCGTGGATCGCTTCGCGCACGACCTGATCCTGATCGAGCAGCTTTTCGGCTTCGGCGCCGACCAGCGGCTCGTGGGCATCGACGACCGTCATCCGCTTGGCCTTGAGGCGCTGGCCGAAGCCCTTGCCGAAGATGTCGGAAAGGTTAATCGCGCCGACCGAGGCGCCGGGCATGTTCGGCAATTCGAACATCGGCATGCCGCCGCCGCTCTGCGGCAGTTCGATCTCGACTTCCTTATCGTTCAATTCGCCGGCGCGCAGCTTGCGGCGGAAAGCCTCGCGGGTCGAAGCGGAAGATGTGGCGCCGACCAGAGCGTCGAGCATGCGCTCTTCAGCGGCGAGCTCGGCTTTGGCCTCGATATCCTTGCGCTTCTTCTGTTTGACGAGCGCGATGCCCACTTCGAGCAGATCGCGCACGATCTGCTCGACGTCGCGCCCGACATAGCCGACCTCGGTGAACTTCGTCGCCTCGACCTTGAAGAACGGCGCGCCGGCGAGCCTGGCGAGGCGGCGGGCGATCTCGGTCTTGCCGCAGCCGGTCGGCCCGATCATCAGGATGTTCTTGGGCATCACCTCCTCGCGCATCGGCGAGACGAGACGCAGGCGGCGCCAGCGGTTGCGCAGCGCAATCGCCACCGCGCGCTTGGCCGCGTTTTGCCCGACGATATAGCGGTCGAGTTCGGAAACGATCTCGCGCGGCGAGAAATCGGTCATGAGATCACAAGCTCTCGAGAACAAGATTCGTATTGGTGTAGACGCAGATGCTCGCCGCGATGGCCATCGCGCGGCGCACGATCTCTTCGGTGCCGAAGTCGGTCGGCAGCAGTGCGCGCGCCGCGGCCAGCGCGTAATTGCCACCCGAGCCAATGGCGGTCGCCGAGCCGTTGCTGTCGCCCTCGGGCTCCAGCACATCGCCGGCGCCGGTGATCACGAAACCGGTTCCCTTGTCGGCGACCAGCAGCATCGCCTCGAGCCGGCGCAGATAGCGGTCCGTCCGCCAGTCCTTGCCGAGTTCGACGCAGGCGCGCGGCAATTGGCCGGGGTATTGCTCGAGCTTGGCTTCGAGCCGCTCGAACAGCGTCAGCGCATCGGCGGTCGAACCGGCAAAGCCGGCGATCACTTCGCCCTTGGCGAGCCGGCGCACCTTGCGCGCATTGCCCTTCATCACGGTGTCGCCGACGCTGACTTGACCGTCGCCGCCGATCACCACTCGACCGCCCTTGCGCACCATCAGGATCGTCGTCGCGTGCCACCCCGGCAGGCGATCGCCCGTTCTCTCGTTCATGATCTTAATTTCCCTGTCGCGGCTCGGCGGCAGGCCCCGATTTATGGCCGCAGCGTCGCGAGCGCAAGGAGCACGCCCGATCCGCTCCGGGCGCCCCCCTGCCGCGCGGAGCCCAGCGCCTCGTTCGGAATTTCTATTGCATTTGGGAGAGACCTCGCCTATACGCAGTCCGGAAAGCTATCTCATAGCTCCTGATCGGTAACGGTGAGGGGATTGTTTGAGAGTGGGCCCCGACCGGGACCCGCTCTTTTTTATTGCTTCATTACCGCAAGGAACGATGGACCTCGCGCCTGTGTCCCATAGCGGGCCCAACGATGGGCTCGACGAGTTGCGCCTGATCGCCGAATACGGCCTCGCGCAGCGTATCGCGCAAACCGCGGCGCCGGTGCTCCGCGACCTCGGCTTGCGCGTCGTGCGCGTCAAAGTGTCGGCCGCGCAGAGCGCGACCATCCAGATCATGGCCGAGCGGCCGGACGGCACGATGACGATCGACGATTGCGAGCGCGCAAGCGACGCGCTATCGCCGATCTTCGATCTCGACGAACCGATGAGCCAGGCATACCGGCTCGAGATTTCCTCGCCCGGCATCGATCGGCCGCTCGTGCGCGTTTCCGACTTCGAGCGCGCCATCGGCCATGAGGCCAAAGTCGAAATGGCGATCCCCTTCAATGGGCGCAAGCGCTTTCGCGGGCTGATCGGGGCGGTTCAGGCAACCGGCGAAGCGCCGACCATGACGCTTCGCCTTCCCGGCGAAGGCGGCGACGAATCCACCGTCGAACTGCGGATCGCCGACATTGGCGAAGCGCGGTTGGTGCTCACAGAGGAGCTGATCCGCGCCACGCTGCGGCGCGAGAAGGCCCTGCAGAAGCAAGCCAAGGAACAAGCCAAAGCGGCGCGCGGCGAGGCTGCGGCCAAGCCGAGCGGCCCGGCCAAGCCGAAGCGGACCAAGAAAGAGACCTGAAGCCAACGCTGCGACTCCGGCGCCAGAATCGCCAGGGCCAGACCGAAGGAGAAGACGATGGCCGTCAGCGCCAACAGACTCGAACTCTTGCAGATTGTCGACGCCGTCGCGCGCGAGAAGTCGATCGACCGTTCGATCGTGCTCGCCTCGATGGAGGACGCGATGCAAAAGGCTGCGCGTTCGCGCTACGGCCAGGAGACGGAGGTGCGCGCCGAGATCAACCCGAAGACCGGCGAGATCCGCTTCTCCCGCCTACTGCTGGTTGTCGACAAGATCGACAACGACGCGACGCAGATCACCTTGGGCGAGGCGCACAGGAAGAATCCGTCCGCGCAGATCGGCGACTGGATCGCCGAATTGCTGCCGCCCTTCGACTACGGCCGCATTCCCGCCCAGGCCTCCAAGCAGGTGCTGGTGCAGAAGATCCGCGAGGCCGAGCGCGACAAGCAGTACGATGTCTATAAGGACCGTATCGGCGAGATCATCAACGGCCAAGTCAAGCGGGTCGAATACGGCAATGTGGTGGTTGATCTCGGCGGGGCAGGCGCCGGCGAAGCGGTTGTGCGGCGCGACGAACTGATCCCGCGCGAGATGTTCCGCCCCGGCGATCGCATTCGCGCCTTTGTCTACGACGTGCGCCGCGAGGCGCGCGGACCGCAGATCTTCTTGTCGCGCACGCATCCGCAGTTCACCGCCAAGCTGTTCGCCCAGGAAGTGCCGGAGATTTACGACGGCATCGTCGAGGTGAAGTCGGTCGCCCGCGATCCGGGCTCGCGCGCCAAGATCGCCGTCGTCTCCAACGATTCCTCGATCGATCCGGTCGGCGCCTGCGTCGGCATGCGCGGCTCGCGCGTCCAGGCGGTCGTCAACGAGCAGCAAGGCGAGAAGATCGACATCATCCCCTGGTCGCCTGACGCCGCGACGTTCATCGTCAATGCGCTTCAGCCGGCCGAGGTGATGAAGGTCGTCCTCGACGAGGACTCCACCCGCATCGAGGTCGTGGTGCCCGACGATCAGCTCTCGCTCGCCATCGGCCGCCGCGGCCAGAACGTCCGCCTCGCCTCGCAACTGACGGGCTGGGACATCGACATCCTGACCGAGGCCGAGGAATCCGAGCGGCGCCAGAAGGAATTCGTCGAGCGCACGAACGCGTTCATGAATGCGCTCGACGTCGACGAGACGGTCGCCCAGTTGCTCGCCTCCGAGGGCTTCCGCACGGTCGAAGAAATCGCCTACGTCGAAACGAACGAACTCGCTTCGATCGAAGGCTTCGACGCAGAGACCGCCGAAGAGATCCAGCAGCGCGCGCAGGGCCATCTCGCCCGCATCGAAGCCGAGCACGACGAGGCCCGCAAGGCGCTCGGCGTTGCCGACGATCTCAAGGAGATCGATGGCGTCACCACGCCGATGCTGGTCAAGCTCGGCCAGAACGGGGTCAAGACGGTCGACGATCTTGCGGGATGCGCTAGCGACGACCTTGTCGGCTGGACCGAGCGGGGCGATCACGGCGAAAAGAAATTCGTCGGTTATCTCAGCGAATTCGAAGTTTCGCGCGAACAGGCCGACACGATGATCATGTCGGCGCGCGTGAAGGCCGGCTGGGTCGACGAGCCGGAGCAGGCAAGCGCGGACGAGACCGACGCCGCGGCGGAATCGCAGGCCTGAGAGCCGGGAGACGGCGCGGTTGCGCAAGGGCGAAGACACAGAGGAGTCCGGCTCCGAGCGCACTTGCGCGGTCACCGGCGAGAAAGGGCCGCCGGAGACGATGCTGCGATTTGCGCTCTCCGGCTCGGGGGAGGTCGCGCCGGATATCCGGCGCAAGCTCCCCGGGCGGGGCGTGTGGACGAAACTCGACTTCGCGACCGTGCGTCAGGCGGCCGCCAAACAGGCCTTCTCCAGAGGCTTCCGCACCAAGGCGACGGCGCCCGCCGACCTCGCGGAGACCGTCGATCGGCTGCTGGAGCGGGACGCGCTTCAGTTTTTGTCGATCGTCAACAAGGCGGGGCTGGTGGTGGCGGGCGCGACGAAGGTCGAGGCCGCAATCGCCGCGGGCCGCGTCGTCGCCCTGATCCATGCGGCGGACGGCGCGGTCGACGGGGCGGCCAAATTGGGCCGCCTGCTTCGGGGACGCCAAGCCGAAACGGCGGAAACCGTAACAAGAATAAATCTCTTCCTGTCACGCCAATTGGATTTGGCATTGGGAAGGACAAATGTGATACATGCAGCGCTCAATGCGGGCGAGGCCAGTGAGGCCTTCCTCGCCAAGGTGGCTCGCCTGAACCAATATCGGGCGAGCGAGGCTGCGCCGAGGGCCGCGATCGATGCGAGCTCGAGTGGCGCGAGCGACAAAGCGCCGAATGGATCGATCGAATAGCCCGGGTCACTGGAAAAACGCATGAGTGAAACGAACAACAGCGGCGACAAGACTTTGGGCGGATCGGCGCAGAAGCCGACCTTGCACCTGAAGCGTCCCGTCGAGCAGGGGACGGTTCGGCAGAGCTTCTCGCACGGCCGCAGCAAGGCCGTGGTCGTCGAGAAGGTGAAACGCCGCGTTCACGGTCCCGGCGAAGCGCCGGCGGCGCCGAGCGTTCAGACGCCCGCGCCTGTCGAGGCGGCGCCAGCAGCGGCTCCGCGAGGGCCGAGCCCAGCCCAGTCCCGCGGGCCGGCGCCGGCTGCGCCTCGTGGACCGACGCCGGCTGCGCCACGCGGGCCGACGACGTCCGCACCCGTCGCGCCGCCCAAGACCGGCGTCGTTCTTCGCACGCTGACTGATGAACAGCGCGAGGCGCGCACCCGCGCGCTCGTCGACGCACGCGCTCGTGAAGAAGAGGATCGCCGCCGCCAGGAGGCGGACGCCGCAGCGCGGCGCGAACGCGAAGCGCGCGAAAAAGCCGAGCGCGAAGCCGCCGAAGCGCGCAAGCGGGAAGAAGAGCAGCGCCGCCAGCAGGAAGCCACCTTCAAGCGGCAGACCGAGGATGAGGCGCGCCGCCGCCTCGCCGGCGGCGAGCCGGCGACCACGCCGGCGACTTCGCTCGGCCGCAAGCCGCCGGTGGCGCCGGCCGCCGCGGCTACGGCCGCTCCTGCAGCGCCCACCGCCGCCAAACCCGCGACGCCAGCCGCCGCCAGACCGGCAACGCCCGCCGACGATGGCGCCAATAAGCGCGTCGTGCGCCGCCCCGCCGCGGTGTTGACGCCGGCGCCCAAGGTCATGCTGCCGACGCCCCGCCCGACGCGCGGCGGCGAGCAGCGCAATCGCGGCCGCCTCACCGTCACCACCGCCACCTCGAGCGAGGAGGAGCGCACACGCTCGGTCGCGGCGTTCCGCCGCCGCACCCAGCGCCTCAAGGGCCACGGCGTCCAGGAGACGAAGGAGAAGATCGCGCGCGAAATCGTCATCCCCGAGGCGATCACGATCCAGGAACTCGCCAACCGCATGTCCGAGCGGGCCGTCGACGTCATCAAATTCTTGATGCGTCAGGGCCGCATGGTCACCTTGACGGACTCGCTCGACGCTGACACTGCGCAGTTGGTCGCCGAGGATATGGGGCACACCGTCAAGCGCGTCGCCGAATCCGACGTCGAAGAGGGTCTGTTCGACAGCCCCGACGATCTCGGCAATCCGGTTCCCCGGCCGGCGATCGTCACCATCATGGGTCACGTCGACCACGGCAAGACCTCGCTGCTCGACGCGATCCGCCACGCCAATGTCGTGGCGGGAGAGGCCGGCGGCATTACGCAGCATATCGGCGCCTATCAGGTCACCGCGCCTGGCGGCGAGAAGATCACCTTCATCGACACGCCCGGCCACGCCGCCTTCACGCAGATGCGCGCGCGCGGTGCGAAGGTGACCGACATCGTCGTACTGGTGGTCGCTGCGGACGACGGCGTGATGCCGCAGACGATCGAGGCGATCCGCCACGCCCAGGCGGCGCACGCCCCGATCATCGTGGCGATCAACAAGGTCGACAAGCCGGACGCCAATCCGCAGCGCGTGACGCAGGAGCTGCTGCAATACGACGTGCAGGTTGAAGCGTTTGGCGGCGAAACGCTGGCGGTCGAGGTTTCGGCCACCAAGCAGATCAACCTCGACAAGCTGCTCGAGGCGATCGCCTTGCAGGCCGAACTGCTCGATCTCGCGTCGGATCCGGACCGCAACGCCGAAGGCACCGTCATCGAGGCTCGCCTCGATCGCGGCCGCGGCCCCGTGGCGACCGTCCTCGTCCAGCGAGGCACGCTCAAAGTCGGTTCGATCGTCGTCGCCGGCGCCGAATGGGGTCGCGTGCGGGCGCTCATCAACGACAAGGGCGAGAACGTCGACAACGCTACGCCTTCGATGCCTGTCGAGGTGCTCGGTTTCTCTGGCGCGCCGGAAGCCGGCGACCGCGTCGCGGTCGTCGAAAGCGAAGGGCGCGCCCGCGAAATCACCGAATATCGCGAGCGTCAGAAGCGCGAAAAGGCCGCCGTCCGCGGCGGCGGCGTGGTGCGCACCTCGCTCCACGACATGATGAGCAACCTCAAGGCCGCAGGCCGCAAGGAGATGCCGATCGTCCTCAAGGGCGACGTGCAGGGCTCGGTCGAAGCGATCAACGCCGCGCTGGAGAAGCTGGGCAACGAGGAAGTTGCGGCGCGCGTCATCCACAGCGGCGTGGGCGGCGTCACCGAATCCGACGTCACGCTGGCCGAGGCGTCGAAGGCGGTCATCGTCGGCTTCAACGTCCGCGCGCACAAGGAAGCGCGCGACCTCGCCGAACAGCACGGCATCGAAATTCGCTACTACAACATCATCTACAACCTGGTGGATGACGTGAAGGCGGCGATGTCGGGCATGTTGGCGCCGACGCTGCGCGAGACGATGCTCGGCAACGCCCAAATCCTCGAAGTGTTCTCGATCTCGAAGGTCGGCAACGTCGCGGGTTGCCGCGTCACCGAAGGCGTCGTCCAGCGCGGGGCTCACGTGCGGCTCATCCGCGACAACGTCGTGGTGCACGAGGGCAAGCTCTCGACGCTCAAGCGCTTCAAAGACGAAGTCACGATCGTCCAGGCCGGCCAGGAGTGCGGCATGGCGTTCGAGAACTATCAGGACATGCGCGCCGGCGACGTGATCGAATGCTATAACGTCGAGGAAATCCGCCGGACCCTCTGACGCTTGTCCCGGTCGAGGGCGAGCCCCCCTGTCAGGGGCTCGCCCCGCGCCGTCAATCGCTCGGCCGCTCGCCTTCGCGGAGGCGTGCGCGCGGCGGATTAGCGTACGACATGGGGGCCGCATTCTACCGATTTCGCATCGCGCGGCCGGGTTCGGCGTCCTCGCCGGGCCCCGTCGCGCTATTCAGGCTGTGTGACATGTCTCGATCTGACGCCAAGCATGCCGGCCCGTCGCATCGTCTCGAGCGGGTCGGCGAGTTCATTCGCCACGCAATGGCGGACATTCTCCAACGCGGCGAAATCGTCGATCCGGTGCTGAACCGCCAGGTCGTGACGATTCCCACAGTGAAAATGTCGCCCGACCTCAAGATGGCGATGATCGCCGTCATGCCGCTGGGCGGGAAAAACGCCGAAGCGACGGTCGTCGCGCTCAATGCGCACAAAAAAGCGTTGCGAACGCTCGTCGCCCAGCGGGTCAACCTGAAATACGCGCCCGAATTGCGCTTCGCGCTCGACCAGAGCTTCGCCGCGCAAGCCAAGATCGACGCGCTATTGAAATCGCCAGAGGTCGCGCGCGACTTGCGTCACGACGAAGAGGAAAACGAGAAGTGAGCGACGACGCCGAAATTCAAGCCGCCAGCCCCCGTCGCGGCAAGGGGCGCCAACCTCAGACGCGCCGCGCGCCGCGCAATGAGGTCAACGGCTGGATCAATCTCGACAAGCCCCTCGGCGTGACCTCGACCCAGGCCGTCGCCCATCTGAAATATCTTTTCAACGCCAAGAAAGTCGGCCACGCCGGCACGCTCGACCCGCTCGCTTCCGGGGTGCTGCCGATCGCCTTCGGCGAGGCGACCAAGACCGTTCCGATCGTCCAGGACGGGACGAAGGCCTATCAGTTCACCGTCCGCTGGGGTGAGGAAACAGACACCGACGACGCGGAGGGCCAGATCGTCGCGCGGTCCGACCGCCGGCCGACCGTCACCGAGATCGAAGCCGCCCTTGCCGCCTTCATCGGCGTCATTACGCAGACCCCGCCGACCTTCTCGGCCATTCGCATCGCCGGCGAACGCGCCTACGATCTGGCGCGCGGCGGCGAGACGTTCGAGATCGCGCCGCGCCAGATCGTCGTCCATCGGCTGACGCTCGTCCACGCCGAGCGCGACGAAGCGCGCTTCGAAGCCGAATGCGGCAAAGGCGCCTATGTGCGCGCGCTCGCCCGCGACCTCGGCCGGGCGCTCGGCTGCCACGGCCATGTTGTGCTGCTCCGGCGCACGCGGGTCGGACCGTTCTTCGCGGACCACGGCGCTTCGCTCGACGCGCTGCGCGACGATCCCGCCGCTGGGGCCGCAGCGCTGCTGCCGATCGAAGCCGGCCTCGCCGAATTGCCCCGGCTCGCCCTCGATCGTCACGGCGCAGGGATCCTTCGGCGCGGCCAAAAGCTGCTGTTGCGCGGCGCCGACGCGCCGCTCGAGGGTCCCGCCTACGCCGCCTGCTTGGGCGCGCCGATCGCCTTCGGGGTTGTCGAGGGCGGATATTTCGTCTCGACGCGCGTCTTCAACCTGCCCGGGGCGTAGGTCGGCCCTCAATCGAACCCGGGCGAAAACGGGATCGCTCGGGCGACGGCGCGACATTTCGTTCCTTGCCGAGGACGGCCCATTCTCCAGGGTTGAGGCAGACCTTGCGAGGCGGGTCGTCAAAGATCATGCTGATCGCCGCCGCGAGACGTCGGGTCCGTCGTCGTCGACTGTAACGGGCGTCTCCTGGAATCACGCGTAGAACGATCGCTGCGTTCCCGCCTCGAAGTGGGCCGGGAGCGACAGCGCCAAGGGGAGGAAGTGATGTCCGCGATGAAACTGCACATCCTGAAGCCGAGCGTGAACAACATGGCGGCGCGTGTCTTTTTGCGGGCCGCGAATCTCGACTTCACCGAAGACGACGCATGGGGAAAAACCCGCAGCGAGGCATTCCTGGCGAGAAATCCGGCGCATTTGACGCCGATGCTGGAGGCGCCTGACCTGCCGCGCGGCGTTGTCTGGGAAAGCTGCGCGATCATGCAATATCTCTGCAACAAGCACGGCCTCGATCAATTCTATCCGACGGCGCCGGCGCCGCGCGCAATGGTCGACAGTTCGATGTTCTACCTCAGCGGCACGCTGTACCCCTATGTCGCGCGTGCGACCTATCCTGACCTCGGCTTCCCGCAATATCCCGGAGAGGTCGGCGCGAGCGACGCTGCGGCGGACGCGAAGGAGGCGGCGCAGAAGGCCGCGACGGATGCGATCGCCGAGCCGCTCGAGGTATTCCATCTCTTCTACATGAATGGAAAGCCCTTCATCGGCGGCGAACACCCCTCTATCGCCGACATTCGACTTGCCGCGACGCTCGAGTTCCTCGCTGCGATCGACTATCCCCTGCCCGATTGGGCGAGGGCCTTCATCGCGGCGATGGAACGGGCGCTCGGCGAAGCCTACGCAGAACCCGCGAGGGACGTGCGCGGCTACATCGCACATGTAAAGTCGCAGAAGAAATAACCTGAAGTGCTTGCGCCATTCTCCCCGGTGAGGATGAGCGGCCAAATTACCACATATTATTGCCGTATAATATCGGATAGCGCGACGACAGCACCGTAGCTAAGGGCGGCGCGCATGGCGATGGACGTTCTGCCATCTGCTCTACGCGCCGCAGATTGCGCGGCCCCTTACTACACATATATTCCGCTATTTCACTGGCTTAGCGTTACTAATTCCATCCGATTGATTAATTGTGCGGCAACTCTTTGTGGACAACTTCGCTCCGCTGCACATGGGTCGGCCGCCGCCGATCGGTTTGGGGGGAGTTGCTAAATATGACTACATCAGGGGTCACAACCCCATCGCACGGCTTGTTCGGTTCCATCCGCGGGCGGCTGCTGGGAATTATCGTCTTATTCGCCCTCGTGCTCGTCGCGATGGTCGCCACGCTCACCTGGATCGACTCGCGCGACATGTACGCGGGACGGCGCGACGAACTGCGGACCGTCGTCGAGGTCGCCCATAAGGCGATCGAACAGCACTACAATGAATTCAAGAGCGGCAAGATCACCGAGGCGGAGGCGCAGGACCGGGCCAAGGCCAGCGTTCGCGCGATGCGATACAACGGGACCGACTACATTTTCGTGCTCGATAAGAACACTGTCACCCTGGTGCTCGGCCCGCGTCCCGACCAGGAAGGTTTGGACGGATCGAAGCAGAAGGACCCTAACGGCAAGTACTTCAGCGTCGAGATGACGAAGCTCGCGGCCGAAAAGAACGAGGGCTACGTCGATTATGAATACGCCAAGCCCGGCGCGCCGCTCGACCAGCCGTCGCCCAAGCTGTCCTATGTCAAGCTGTTCGCGCCCTGGGGTTGGACTGTCGGCACCGGCATGTATGTCGACGACGTCGACGCGATCATCTGGTCGAGAACTTTGTGGACGGCGGCGACAGCATTCGTCTTCCTCGTCGCGATCGGCGGCTTCGGCGCGCTCGTGATGTTCCGCTTGTCGAACCGGCTCAACGCGCTGAGCGCGGCGATGACGCGGCTCGCCTCGGGCGAGAGCGACGTCCCGTTGCCGACCATCACGACCAACGACGAAGTCGGCGCGATGGCGCGCGCGGTCGAAATCTTCAAGCAGAACGCGATGGAGCGCGAACGGCTCGAGGCCGAGGCGCTCGCCAACCGCAGCCAGAGCGAAGTGGAGCGCGAGCGGGCCGCCGCTGAGCGGGCCAAGGCGGCCGAGGAGCAGGCTGTCGTGGTGCGCCGCCTCGGCGACGGCCTCAAGTCGCTGGCCAACGGCGATCTGACGGCGCGCCTCGGCGACGGCTTTTCGCCCGCCTACGCGCAGATCCGCGACGACTTCAACGAGGCGATCGACCGGCTGAAGGCGACGATCCTCTCGGTCGTCGCCAGCACCGGCGCGATCCAGTCCGGCACGCAGGAAATTTCGATCGCCTCCGATGATCTCTCGCGCCGCACCGAGCAGCAGGCGGCCAGTCTCGAAGAGACCGCCGCGACGCTCGGCCAGGTGACCGAGACGGTCAAGAAGGCGGCCGAGGGCGCCGGGCACGCCCGCGAGGTGGTGCGCGCGGCTGACGAAAACGCCAAGAAGAGCGCCGTCGTCGTGCGCGAAGCGGTCGACGCGATGAGCGCGATCGCCAAGTCTTCGCAGCAGATCAGCCAGATCATCGGCGTGATCGACGAGATCGCCTTCCAGACCAACCTGCTGGCGCTCAACGCCGGGGTCGAGGCCGCCCGCGCCGGCGACGCCGGCAAGGGCTTCGCGGTCGTCGCCTCGGAAGTACGCGCGCTGGCGCAGCGTTCCGCGGAAGCCGCCAAGGAGATCAAGGGGCTGATCTCCGACTCGACGAGCCAGGTCGACGCTGGCGTCACGCTGGTCGCCGAGACTGGCCGCTCGCTCGAGCGCATCATGACGCAGGTGGCGGAGATCAACGGGGTGGTCGCCGAGATCGCGGCGGGCTCGCAGGAGCAATCGACCGCGCTGCAGGAGATCAACGCGGCGATCGAGCAGATGAACCTCGTCACGCAGCAGAACGCGGCGATGGTCGAGGAATCGACGGCGGCCGGGCATTCGCTGTCGGAGGAGACCGGCAAGCTGTCGCAATTGATCGGCCAGTTCCGCGTCGGCCATGCGGCCGACGGCGAGGCGACGCTGCGCCGCGAATTGCGGAAGGCCGCCCCGCACGCTTTCCGCCCGCCCGCCAAAGCGCCGCCGCGTCCGTCTGCGCCTGCGCCGCGGGCCAAGGCGGTCGCCGCTGGCGGCGGCCGCGCCGCGGCGGCGAGCGACTGGGAAGAGTTCTGAAAATGGAGGCGCCCCACCAGTTTCTGCCCGTGCAGAAAGTGGGGCCCCGGCGAAAAACGAAGCCGGCGCGAACAATGCGCCGGCTCATTTGCCAGAACCGCAGTGGACTTTCAGTCCGACGCTCACAAGGTCCGACCCGATATTGTACAACCGTTCGTAATTGACGGACAATTATAGTATAATATCGGTTAATCGTACCGCAACTCTTCGCAGACAAATTGGCTCTGTTGCAAGCGGATCGGCCCCGTCGATCCGTTAGAGGGGAGTTGTTTGATCATGATGACGTCCGGGGTCAAAACCCCATCGCACGGCTTGTTCGGTTCCATCCGCGGGCGGCTGCTGGGAATTATCGCCTTATTCGGCCTCGCGCTCGTCGCGATGGTCGGCACGCTCGCTTGGATCGACGCGCGCGACATCTATGTCGGCCGGCGCGACGAAATGCGGACTGTCATCGAGGTCGCCACCAAAGCGGTGGAACAGCAATATAACGAATTCAAGAGCGGCAAGCTTTCGGAAGCGGACGCGCAGGAACGCGCCAAGGCCAGCCTGCGCGCGATGCGATACAACGGAACCGACTACCTCTTCGTCTTCGACAAGAACACAACCATCCTCGTCGTCGGCGCGCGGCCAGATCTCGAAGGCTCGGACGGATCGAAGCTGAAGGATGCGACGGGCAAGACCTACGATTTCGATATGACGCAGACCGCGCTCGAGAAGGGCGAGGGCTTCGTCGGCTATCAATATCCCAAGCCGGGCGCGCCGATGGATCAGGCATCGCCCAAGCTGTCCTACGTCAAGCTGTTCGCGCCCTGGCAATGGACGATCGGCACCGGCATGTATGTCGACGACGTCGACGCGGCGATCTGGTCGAGAACCGCGTGGACTGCGGCGACGGCGCTGGTCTTCCTCGTCGCGATCGGCGGCTTCGGCGCGCTCGTGATGTTCCGCCTGTCGAACCGGCTCAACGCGTTGAGCGGAGCAATGACGCGCTTGGCCGCCGGCGAGAGCGACGTCCCGTTGCCGACCATCACGACCAACGACGAAGTCGGCGCGATGGCGCGCGCGGTCGAAATCTTCAAGCAGAACGCGATGGAGCGCGAACGGCTCGAGGCCGAGGCGCTCGCCAACCGCAGCCAGAGCGAAGTGGAGCGCGAGCGGGCCGCCGCTGAGCGGGCCAAGGCGGCCGAGGAGCAGGCTGTCGTGGTGCGCCGCCTCGGCGACGGCCTCAAGTCGCTGGCCAACGGCGATCTGACGGCGCGCCTCGGCGACGGCTTTTCGCCCGCCTACGCGCAGATCCGCGATGACTTCAACGAGGCGATCGACCGGCTAAAGGCGACGATCCTCTCGGTCGTCGCCAGCACCGGCGCGATCCAGTCCGGCACGCAGGAGATTTCGATCGCCTCCGATGATCTCTCGCGCCGCACCGAGCAGCAGGCGGCCAGTCTCGAAGAGACCGCCGCGACGCTCGGCCAGGTGACCGAGACGGTCAAGAAGGCGGCCGAAGGGGCCGGCCACGCCCGCGGGGTGGTCCGGGCCGCCGACGAAAACGCCAAGAAGAGCGCCGTCGTCGTGCGCGAGGCGGTCGACGCGATGAGCGCGATCGCCAAGTCCTCGCAGCAGATCAGCCAGATCATCGGCGTGATCGACGAGATCGCCTTCCAGACCAACCTGCTGGCGCTCAACGCCGGGGTCGAGGCCGCCCGCGCCGGCGACGCCGGCAAGGGCTTCGCGGTCGTCGCCTCCGAGGTGCGCGCTTTGGCGCAGCGTTCCGCGGAAGCGGCCAAGGAGATCAAGGGGCTGATCTCCGACTCGACGAGCCAGGTCGACGCCGGCGTCACGCTGGTCGCCGAGACCGGCCGCTCGCTCGAGCGCATCATGACGCAGGTGGCGGAGATCAACGGGGTGGTCGCCGAGATCGCGGCGGGCTCGCAGGAGCAATCGACCGCGCTGCAGGAGATCAACGCGGCGATCGAGCAGATGAACCTCGTCACGCAGCAGAACGCGGCGATGGTCGAGGAATCGACGGCGGCCGGGCATTCGCTGTCGGAGGAGACCGGCAAGCTGTCGCAATTGATCGGCCAGTTCCGCGTCGGCCATGCGGCCGACGGCGAGGCGACGCTGCGCCCCGAATTGCGCAAGGCCGCCCCGCACGCTTTCCGCGCGCCGGCCAAAGCGCCGTCGCGTCCGTCTGCGCCTGCGCCGCGGGCCAAGGCGGTCGCCGCCGCTGGCGGCGGTCGCGCCGCGGCCGCGAGCGACTGGGAAGAGTTCTGAAAAAAGGCGCCTAGCGCGCCTCAAGGCGCCCCTGCGAAGCGGGGGCGCCGATGAAGCAACTCAAAGCGTTCGAGAAAGCGTGCGGCCGACCGCGTCGCGCCAGCCGGCGAGTTTGGCGGCGCGCGTCGCCTCCGGCATCGCCGGGTGGAAGGCGCGGTCGAGCCGCCAACTCTCGCCGAAGCGGTCCGGCCCGTCGAACAGGTCAGCTCGCCACCCCGCGAGGAACGCCGCGCCGAGCGCGGTCGTCTCGAGGTTGGTCGGCCGTTCGACCGGCGCCTCCAGCATGTCGGCCAGAAACTGAAGCGTCCAATCGCTGGCGCACATGCCGCCGTCGACCCGCACGGCCGGCGGCAGCGAGGCGCCGCCCGGCACGGTCGCGAAGTCGGCGCTCATCGCCGCCATCAGGTCGCGCGACTGATAGCCGACGCTCTCCAGCGCCGCGCGCGCAATCTCCTTTCGCGTCGCGCCTCGGGTGAGGCCGACGATCGATGCGCGCGCCTCGCTGTCCCAATAGGGAGCGCCGAGCCCAGCGAAGGCGGGAACAAGATAGACCGGTTGCTCGGGATCGGATTCTCCAGCCAATTGGCTGGCCTCCGCCGAGGAGGCGATGACGCCGAGCCCATCCCGTAGCCACTGCACCGCGGCGCCGGCTGCGAAGATCGACCCTTCCAACGCATAGTGACGCACGCCATCGAACTGATAAGCGACGGTGCTGAGCAGACCATTGCGCGACCGCGCGATTTCGCCGCCCGTGTTGAGCAGCACAAAGCCGCCCGTCCCGTAGGTCGCCTTGATCATGCCGGGCCGCACGCAGGCCTGTCCGATCAGCGCCGCCTGCTGGTCGCCCGCCATCGCAAGGATCGGCAGGCCAGCGCCCGGCCGACCCGCCGCAATGACTTCGAAGTGCCCCGCCGTGTCGCGTACGTCGGGCATCATCGAGGCGGGAATGTCGAAGAGCGCGAGGAGGCCGTCGTCCCAGGCGCCCGTGTCGATATTGAAGAGCAAGGTGCGCGAAGCATTGGTGGCGTCGGTCGCATGCACCGCTCCGTCGGTCAGCCGCCATAGCAGAAAGGAATCGACCGTGCCGAATGCGAGTTCTCCTGCCCGCGCCCGCTCGCGCGCGCCGGGGACATGGTCGAGCAGCCAGGCGATCTTGGTTGCCGAGAAGTAGGGGTCGAGCACCAGGCCCGTCAGCGCGCCCACTCGCGCTTCCTCCCCCGCGCTTTTGAGCCGGGCGCAATGACCGGCGGTCCGCCGGTCCTGCCAGACGATAGCGGGGGCGATCGGTTCGCCGTCCGTCCGGCTCCAGACGAGCGTCGTTTCCCGCTGGTTCGCGAGGCCGACCGCCGCGATCGTGAGGTTGCGCTCGGCCGCCGCCGCCAGCGCCTCGCGCATCGTCGCCTCGGTGGTGCGCCAGAGGTCAGCGGGATCGTGTTCGACCCAGCCCGGATGCGGATAGACTTGGCGAAAGGCCTGTTGTGCGACGACGATCGGTTGCGTGCGCTCGTCAAAGAGAATGGACCTGGTCGAGGTCGTTCCCTGATCGACCACGAGAATGGCGGACGTCACCCCTCGCCTCCCAAGAGAGCGGCCCGGGGCGGATTTTTCGCCGCGAGCGCGCTAGGAATCGAAAGCGCGCGGCAATATAGGCGAATTGTCGCACGTTCGGTTCGCCGACGGCCAGCGTTCGAGCGATCCCGTTATGTCGTGGAAAAAATGGACGATCCCGCCGCGGAGCGCCGTTCCCGGCGGAGGATTTCGCGGCGGGAGCCTGGGAGGTCCCCGCCGCCGCGTGGATTAGGCGGCTTCCTCGATCGCGCCGTCGTCGCCATCGCCGGCCTCGCCTTTGGCCGGGCGGCGCTGCGCCTTCTTCAGTTGCGCCTCGATCACCTTGAGGGCGTCCATTTCGCTGAGCTTCTGCACGGCCGCGATCTCCCGCATCATGCGGTCCAACGCGGCTTCGTAGAGCTGGCGCTCGGAATAGGACTGCTCCGGCTGAGCGTCCGACCGATAGAGATCGCGCACGACTTCCGCGATCGCATTGATGTCGCCCGAATTGATCTTCGCTTCGTATTCCTGAGCGCGGCGCGACCACATCGTCCGCTTGACGCGCGCGCGGCCGGTCAAGATGTCGAGCGACTTCTTGGCGGCGTCCGGCTCGGAAAGCTTGCGCATGCCGACGCCGACGACCTTGGAGGTCGGGACGCGCAACGTCATCTTGTCCTTCGCGAAATTGATCACGAAGAGCTCCAGCTTGAAACCGGCGACTTCCTGATCCTCGATGGCGACGATCTGCCCAACGCCATGCGCGGGATACACGACGAATTCGTTCAGCTTGAAGCCGTGGCGCGGACTGGCCGCCTTGGCGGGCTTGGCGGCCGAAGCCTCGTCGTCGCGCTCCGCGGCCTCGGGCTTGCCAGCCTTGGGAGCGACCGGCGAACGCTTGGCCGGAGGCGGCGCGCTCGCCTTAGCGGGCGCCGTGGGGGCCCCTTTGGTCTCGCCGGCGCTCGCCGCCTTCGCCTTTGCCGCCTCTCGGGCTTGATCTTCGCTTGATTGCAATTTCGTATCCACCGGTTTTGCTGGTTTCGTTGCAGTCGCAGGAGCAGTTCGCGCCGAGGCGCGCGCCGCCCGTGATTTCGTCGTCGCGCTCTTCGGCGCCTTGGTCGTCGTCTTGGCGGAGGCTCCGGGCCGTCGCGCGCTGGCGCGTTTGGCCGACTTCGCCTTCGCTGGCCTCGTTTTGCTCTTCACAACGGCTCGCGAAGAGCGCGAGGCGACAGATGGCTTGCGCTTACGGAGCGACGTAGCGCCGGCGGCCGGCTTGCTCTTTTTGGCAACGGAACGGGACGACTTCTTGTTCGCCTTCTTCTGAGCCGTCATGGCCACGGTACTCCACGCAAGTGGATCTGTGGGCGGCGAATGTAGCGACGCCAGCCACAATTCTCCCGATTGTTAACGCTATTCGCCTCGATGTCAGCGCTTCAAGGCTTGGAAGGGTGGTGCTAGGGGCCCAAAAGGCCCGTTAATAAACCCTTTAGCACAAAATTCCCTACGAATCAAAGCGCACGGCTCCGCACCGTTAACCCGCGGACAACACTTTACCGAAAAGCGAAGTCCATCCAAAAATCGGGTTAGTCGCCCTTACCAGGATTCGCCGAGAAATAGGCTTCGCGCTTGCCCGGCTTGCCGTCGAATTCCTTGGCGTCGGCGGGCGCGTCTCGCTTGACGGTTATGTTCGGCCACGCCTTGGCGTATTCGGCGTTCAGGCGCAGCCAGGACTCGAGGTTCGGCTCGGTGTCGGGCTTGATCGCCTCGGCAGGACACTCCGGCTCGCACACGCCGCAGTCGATGCACTCGTCAGGGTGAATGACGAGCATGTTTTCGCCTTCGTAGAAACAGTCGACCGGACAGACTTCCACGCAGTCCATGTATTTGCATTTGATGCAGTTATCGACGACGACATAAGTCATGGAGAGTGGTCCCTTGCCCGATCGCTCCCCCGGGGCCGGCGCGCGCCCGGGATTTCGCCTATGAAGCGAGCTTAATAGGTCATTTTTCCTAACAACAATACCATCTGCCGGCCGCACGGATCAATCGGCCGCGCGCAGAACGTGCGGCAATTGCTGCGGCCGCGTCACGGTCTCGATCGCTCGGCTTTCAACGCCCGGAGAACGGCGGCCTATTTGCCGCCGTCGCGCGACTTCAGAAGCGGCTTGAGATCGAGCAGCTTCGCGAACGGCGAATCCAGGTTTACGCTCGGCTTGCGGGACTCTTGATGCTGACGCCCTTTCTGCTCCCGCGGCTCCCGCTGTTCCCGTGGCTCGCGCGGCTTGTCGGCGCCGGCGTCCCCGTTCCGCTTCTCCTCGAAACGCGAGCCTTTGCCGCCATCCCGCCGCCACTGTTGCCGGCGGCCTTCGCGGTTCGGCTCGGCCGCTTGATGCGGCGCGCCGGCCTGGCCCTGCGCCTCGGCAGCGCGAGCGCCCTCCTGCCCGGAAGGCTGCCCCTGGTGACCATGATGACGCGGGCGATCGCGCCAGGGCTTGCGCGGCTGACCGTCCTGCGACTGCCGCTCTTCGGCGGACGCGGGCTGACCTTGGCGGTGCGGGCGGCGGTGATCCCTGCCGGCCTGGCGCGGACGGCGCGGCGCCGGACGCCAGATTTCAATCAGTTCGTCGTCTGCGGCTGCGGCCGCTTCGGTCTCGGGAGCCGGCACAGCGTCGGCGGTCGGCGCCAATTCCTCGTTAGAGGCGGCGGGCTCCACCTCGGAGGTCGCCGCGGGAGGCTCCTCGACGCTCGACGCCGCCTCGACGCTCGTCGTTTCGCTTTCGACGATCTCAGGCTCGACCGTTTCGGCTGCGAGCGTCGGCTCCTCCGGCTCTTCGGCAGGCGCCGGCTCGGCCGCATCCAGCGTCAGGGCGTCCGAAGCCGCGCTCGCCGACCCATCATCCTCGTTCGCGGGAGTCTCTGAACCCTCAAACGTCTCTTGGCTCTCAAACGTCTCTTGGCTCGTGGGCGTCTCTTGGCTCGTGGGCGTCTCTTGGCTCGCGGGCGTCTCTTGGCTCGCGTCAGCGACGACCTCCGTCTCGTCGGCGGCCGCGGCCTCCTCCGCCGAAGCCTCGGGCGTTTGCACGACGGGCGCCGCCGGTTCGACCGAGGCGGGCGCAGGTGGCTGGGCGGCTTTCAGCGCGGCCATATAGGCCGACTTCTTCACCTGATGGCTGGCGAAGCCCAGCGAGCGGAGGATCGAGGCGAAATGCTCGCCCGAGCAGCCGGTTAGCGAGGTCATCTGATTGGTGACGACGAAACCGACGGCGCTCGGTTCGCCCTCAGACGCCGGCTCGGCGGCGTGCCGGGGCAAAGCAGCGCGGATGAGATCGGTCAGCCGCTCTACGATATCCACGCGCACCGCTCGCTCGCCGCAGAGGCGGAAACCGGCGACGCGATAGAGCTCCTGGGACGCAGGACCGTCGACCGCGAACGAGGTGCGCCCCGAGGCGGCGAAGTGCAGCAGCTTCTCGGCCACCGCCTCCTTGTCCGCCTCGCCGCGCGACAGCGCCCAAAGCTGGGCGCACAAGGCGCGCGCGCCCGGCTTGAGCAACGCCGGAACATAAACGTAAGTGGCGCCGAAACGCACGCCGAGCTTGCGCAGCGCGCCGCGCGCATTTTGGTCGAGCGCCTTGACCTGGGACTTGACGCGCTCGCGCTCGAGGATGCCGAGCGACTGGGAAAGCTTGAGCGCGATCTCGCGAACCCCTTCGGGCACGGATTCGGGTTCGACGAGCGCCAGCAACGGTCCGAGGGCCTTGCGAATATGCGCCGCCAGCCAAAGCGCGACCCGGTGGCTCGCCGCTTCGCGGCCTTCCGGCGACAGAGCGTCGTCGGCGAGGATCACCCCGCGCGGCGTCAATGTCTCCTCGCCGGCGACGAGCTTGGCGACGGGATCGCCGAGCCAGCGGATCGTGCCGTCGCTCGCGAGGACGATCGCTTCGTCAACCGCCTCGACGAAGCGGGCCGCGCGCGCCGTCAGCTCTTTGGCGAGCTCGGCTTGACGCGCCTCTTCGTCCATCGCGTCGGTCGCGGCGTCGCCTCCCCCGGGGATGACCTGAAAACCCCTGACGTTACCGAGATCCAGCGACGCGACGGGCGGCGCGGCGGCCGCTTCGCCTTCCTGCCCCGCATCTGCTTCTTCCATCCGCGCGTCCTTTGAACTCGATCGCCAGCTGATGCGCCCGACCGACTATCCCATCCGTCGAGTGTTACGGCGAGGTTCTTTACCCGACCGCCGGGGCGGCGCCAATGCCGCCGCAACGACGAAAGGCGCACTCTCGACTTCGCCGGGCGCGAAATGCGCCTACGCGAAACACAATATTCGGGATAAAGCCCTTAAGTCTGCGATTCGACGCTTACCGACGGGTGTCTCAAAGCCAACGCATGTACCGCAACTTTCTCTCCGTCGGCGGCTTCACCGCACTGTCGCGTCTCACCGGCTTCGCGCGCGATCTGATGATCGCCGCGATTCTCGGCGCAGGCCCCTTGGCCGACGCGTATTTCGTGGCGCTCCGCCTGCCGAACCAATTTCGCGCCATCTTCGGCGAGGGCGCGTTCAGTTCCGCTTATGTGCCGACCTATTCGCGCGTGCTGGTCGCGGAGGGCGAGGAGCGCGCCAAGACTTTTTCGAGCCGCATCTTCACGCTGCTGCTGATCTCCCAAATTGCGCTGCTAATTTTCGCCTTCGCGTTCACGCCGCAACTGGTCGAGATCATTGCGCCCGGCTTCGAGAAGGACCCGCAAAAATTTGCTTTCGCCGTCAGCATGACGCGCATCACCTTCCCCTATCTCGCCTTCATCACCCTGGCGACGCTGCATACGGGGACGCTGAACGCGCACGGCTATTTCAGCGCCGGCGCCTTCGCGCCCGTCCTCCTCAATCTCTCCGTGATGCTGTTTCTCGCGCTCGCCTTCCTCTTTCCCAACGCAGGCCTGGCGGCGAGCTGGGGCGTCGTCGTCTCCGGCGTCGCCCAACTCGCGCTGCTGATGGCGGAGGCGCGCCGGCGCGGCGTGCTGGAGCGCCTGGCGACCCCGACCTTCGACGCCGACGTGCGGCGCTTCTTCGGCGCGCTCGGGCCGGCGGTCGTCGGGTCGGCTGGCCAGCAGATCGCCATCCTCGCCGACACGATCCTCGCCTCGGCGCTGCCGACCGGAGCCGTCTCCTCGATCTACTATGCCGACCGGCTTTTTCAGCTTCCCCTGGGAGTGATCGGCGTCGCGGCGGGAACCGTGCTGCTGCCAGAAATGAGCCGGCGGCTCGCCCTGGGCGACGCGGCCGGCGCGGCGAGCGCGCAGAACCGTGCGATCGCCCTCTCGCTCGCCCTCGCGGCGCCCTTTCTCGTCGCCTTTCTCGTCCTGCCCGACGAGGTCGTACGCGGCGCCTTCCTGCGCGAACGCTTCGACGCCGTCGCCGCCGTGCGTTCGGCCGCGGTGCTCGCGGCTTATGGGCTCGGCCTCGTGCCGATGGTGCTGATTCGCTCCGCCGTGGCGGGCTTCCAGTCGCGCGGCGATACGACGACGCCGATGCTGTGCTTCTTCGGCGGCCTCGTCATCAATCTCGCGCTCAAGGTCGGGCTCTACCAGAGCCACGGCGCGGTCGGCCTCGCCCTGGCAACGGCGGCTGGGGCCTGGGTCAATTTCGGCCTCCTCATCCTCCTCAGTCTGCGCCGCGGCCTGATGCGGCCCGACGCCAAGCTGATCGAAAACGTCGCCATCACGATATTTTGTGCAGGCGTCGCGGGCTTCGTGGCCCCGCCCCTGTTCGGTGGGATCGACCAATTCGTGCGCCGCCTGCCCGTGCTGAGGAACGAACTCGACATCATGCTGACTGGCGTCGCCGTCCTGTTCGTCTACGCGTCGGCTTACAGCCTCGCGGCGCAAGGCTTTGGCCGCACGCTGCGGCGGCAATTGCTGTAAGCGCGGGCCGCCGGTATCGGTAATTCAGGTTTCATGTTACGCGGTCGGCATGTCGCGCCTTCCTATCGTCATCGTCGGAGCCGGTCACGCGGGCGTTCAGGCTGCAGCGAGCCTGCGTGAGGAAGGCTATTGCGACCCTATCGTCCTGCTCTCGGGCGAAAGGGAACTGCCCTACCAGCGCCCGCCGCTGTCGAAGGCGTTTCTCAAGGGGGCGATGGGCCGCGACGGCCTGCCGCTGCGCGCCGAACAGTTCTATCGCGACCACGACATCGATCTGCGGCTCGGCGTTGAGGCGACCCGAATCGATCTTGCCGCCCGGCGCATCGAACTCGCTTCCGGCGAATCAACCGGGTTCGATCATTTGGTCCTGGCGACGGGCGCCCGGCCGCGCGCCTTCGAAGTTCCCGGCGCCGATCTCGACGGGGTGCTTGGCCTGCGGAACATCGCCGACGCCTTAGCCATACGCGAACGGCTCGGCGCGGGCGTGCGGGTGGTGGTGGTCGGCGCCGGCTTCATCGGCCTCGAAATCGCGGCCACCGCGCTCGCCCTTGGCGGCGACGTCACGGTGGTCGAGATCGCCGAGCGTCCGCTGGGGCGCGCCGTCTCGCCGCTGACCTCCACCTTCTTCCATCAGGCGCATGAGGCGTTCGGCGCCAGATTCCGCTTCAGCGCCGGCGTGACGGCGATCGAAGGATCGGACGGCAAGGCGGCCGCGGTGGTCTTGTCGGACGGCGCGTCGCTTCCCGCCGACGTCGTGATCGTCGGCGTCGGCGTGCTGGCTGAGGATCGGCTGGCGCGCGAAGCGGGCCTCGCCTGTGCGAACGGCGTCGTCGTCGACGAGAGGCTCATCGCCTCCGACCCCGCCGTCTCCGCGATCGGCGACTGCGCTCTGTTCCCGCATGCCTCGCTCGGCCAGCCGATCCGGCTGGAATCGGTGCAGAACGCGACCGATCAGGGCCGCACCGTCGCGCGGCGGCTCGCCGGCAAGCCGGAGACCTACGCGGCCGTGCCGTGGTTCTGGAGCGACCAGGGCGACCTCAAGCTGCAAATCGCCGGCCTCGCCCATGGCGTCGACCGCTGGGAACTGCGCGGCGACCCGAAGTCGCGCGCCTTCGCAGCGTTCGGCTTTCGCGGCGCGAGCCTCGCCGCGGTGGAGACGGTCAATCGCGGCGGCGACCATATGGCCGCGCGCCGCATCCTCGACGCCGCGCTGCCACTGACGCCCGAGCAGGCGGGTGACCTCGAGTTCGATCTGCGCAAGCTGGCGCTGTCGGCTCGGAAGTAGGAGCGGCAGCGTCGTTCCCGCGCCAGGCGAGCCCTGTCATGCCCGCGAAAGCGGGCCGCCCAGGAGTCAAAAGACGAAGGCCTGCCGCGGTTGTCTGCCCCCGCCTTCGCGGGGGCGACAGTCGCGCTGCGACACTGGCCGCCGAGGCTTCGGCTACTTCCCGAGATGCGCGTTGAAGAACTGCGCGATCTCGCCGAACGCCTCCTTGGTCTCCGGCGCGCGATCATCTGCCTGGTACTGCGCGTGCAACTCCGCCTCGAACACATTGAGGGCGGCGTCGACGCCGGCTTCGCGCAGCTTGCGGTGCACGCGCACCGTGTTGCTGAGCAGCAGGTCGCGGGTGCCCGTAGTCAGGATGGTGGGCGGGAAGCCGTGCATGTCGCCATAGACGGGCGACAACAGCGGGTCGTGCAGGTCATGGCCATGCGCATAGATCAGCGTCGCGGCGTGGCAGAAACCGTTGGGCGAGACCAGGACGTTGTCCACCTTCTCATTGGTGTAGAAGCTGTCGCCGGTCTTGGTGACATCCGACATCGGCGTGCCGGCGGAAATGGCGCCGGGGAGCGCGACGCCGTCCTGCTTGGCCTTCAGCACCATTTCGAGCGTCAGGGCGCCGCCTGCCGAGGTGCCGAAGATGCCGACGTTCTTGGGATCGGTCGTCTTGATGACGGACTTGTAGACCGTCATGGCGTCGTCGAGCGCGGCGGGGAAATAGGCCTCCGGCGGCATACGATAATCCACGGCGATCACTTTAACGTGACCGAACCCGGCCATCATGATCGCTTCGGTCGTGCCGAACTCGCCGGGGAACAGGACGTAGCAACCACCGTGCACATGAACCAGCACGCGGTTGCCGTTCTCCGGCGCGATGACATCCGGCGTGATCACATGCACCTTCACGCCGTCGATGGTGGAGGCCTCCATCTTCACATGCATCCGGCCCATCAGGTCAGGGATCGTCTTGACGACGCCGGCGGCCTGCTTGTCGGCGTAGGCGCGCGCTTCCTCGCCGGTCTTCCACAGATCGCTCCAGTCGGGGTTCAGCGGGCGCGCGATGAGCGCTTGCATCTCCGGGCTGACGTCGGTCGGCACGGCGAGCGTCTTCGCCGGAACGCGGCGATAATCGTCCGGCTGCGATTGCGCGAGCGCCATGCCCGGGGCGGCGAGCGCTGCGGCAAGAGCCAACAAGGCGAGGCTTCGGGGTTTCATGAGCTTCCTTTTGATTGCAATGGCGGCGGGCGCCGCCCGATGGTGCGGCGTCGCGGACTGCGCCGACGGCGACCGCAGGACGCGACTCGCGCGGCCCTGGCTGAATACCGCCACTATTTCTCAGGAAGCGCGCTTCAAAAGCGCGTGACGCAGCCGCCGCTCAGATCGACCATTTGAGCACCTTGCCGATCTCGCCGACGATGCCCCGGCGAAACACCAGCACGCAGGCGATGAACACCGCGCCCTGAATGACGGTGACCCACTGGCCATACTGGGCGAGATAGTTCTGCATCGACACGACCACGAGCGCGCCGACGACCGGGCCGTAGAGCGTGCCCATACCGCCGAGCAACGTCATCAAGATCACCTCGCCCGACATCGCGAAGCCGACGTCGGTCAGCGAGGCGTTCTGCACGACGATCGCCTTGGTTGCGCCGGCGAGCCCAGCGAGCGCGGCGGAGAGAACGAAGGCGGCGAGCTTATAGCGCGCGACACGATAGCCGAGCGAAACGGCGCGCGGCTCATTCTCGCGAATGGCCTTCAGGATTTCGCCGAACGGCGAATTGATCGTCCGATAGACGCCGAGGAAACCCAGCAGGAACACCACCGCGGTGAAGGCGTAGAGGAGCATCGGCTGCGAGAGGTCGATGAAGCCGAACGCATGGCCCTGCGGGACGGCCTGGATGCCGTCCTCGCCATGCGTGAAGGGCGCCTCGACGCAGAAGAAATAAACCATCTGCGACAGCGCGACGGTGATCATCGCGAAATAGATGCCCTGGCTGCGGATCGCGAGGGCGCCCGCGACGAGCCCGAGGACGGCGGAGCTCGCGACGCCGGCGAGAATCGCGAGGACCGGGTCGAGCCCCCACACTTTGGCGGCATGCGCGCTGACGTAGCTCGCGAGGCCCAGGAACATCGCATGGCCGAACGACAGCAGCCCGACATAGCCGATCAGCAGATTGAACGCGCAGGCGAACAGCGCAAAGCATAGCGCCTGCATGACGAAGAAGGGATAGGCGACGAAGGGCGCCGCGGCGAGCGCCGCCAGCAGGATCAGGAAGACGAAGCCGAATTCACGGCCTTCGACAGGGAGCGCTTTTGTGGGCGCGGCGACCGGATTGCTGCTCATCTTATGCGACTTTTCCAAAGAGGCCCGCCGGTTTGATGAGAAGGACGATCGCCATGATGACGAAGACGACGGTGTTCGAGGCTTCCGGATAGAAGACCTTGGTCAACCCCTCGACGACGCCGAGCACGAAGCCGGTGATGATCGACCCGAGGATCGAGCCCATGCCGCCGATCACCACGACCGCGAAGACGACCGCGATAATGTCCGCGCCCATGCCGGGGCGTACCTGATTGATCGGCGCGGCGAGCACGCCCGCGAGCGCCGCCAGCCCGACGCCGAATCCGTAGGTCAGCGTAATCATGCGCGGCACGTTGACGCCGAAGGCGCGCACCAGCGTCGGATTCTCGGTCGCGGCGCGCAGATAGGCGCCGAGCTTCGTCTTCTCGATGGTGAACCATGTGGCGAAGCACACGACGGCGGAGAAGACGATGACCCACGCCCGGTAGTTCGGCAGGAACATGAAGCCGAGGTTCCGCGCGCCTGCGAGCTGCGGCGGGATGGCGTAGGGCATGCCCGACGCTCCGTAGAAATTCTGGAAGACGCCCTGGATCACCAGCGCGATGCCGAAGGTGAGCAGCAGGCCGTAGAGCGGATCGAGCCCACGCAGGCGGTAGAGCAGCGTACGCTCGAGCAGCGCGCCGAAGGCGCCGACGATCAGCGGCGAGCCGATCAGCGCCCACCAATAGTTCAGCCCGAGGCCGTGCAGCAGGAAATAAGCGGCGAAGGCGCCGAGCATGTAGAAGGCGCCATGGGCGAAATTGACGATGTTCAACATGCCGAAGATCACGGCGAGGCCGAGACTGAGCAGCGCGTAGAACGAGCCGTTGATGAGGCCGATCAGCAATTGCCCGTAAAGCTGCGGGGCCGAAATGACGTGGCCGAAGACATTCATTTCAACCGCCCTTTTGCCGCAAGCCCGGCGCGCGCGCCCTGCCCGCCATCAAACGCCGAGATAGTCATGCAGCTTGCCCATGTTGGCGGCGAGCTCGGAATTGGCGAAGGCGTCGATGATCCGGCCATGCTCCATGACGAAGTAGCGATCGGCGACGGTCGCGGCGAAGCGGAAGTTCTGCTCGACGAGCAGGATGGTGAAGCCCTCGCGCTTCAGCTCGGCGATGGTGCGGCCGATCTGCTGAATGATCACCGGCGCCAGACCCTCGGTCGGCTCGTCGAGCATCAGGAACCGCGCGCCGGTGCGCAAAATGCGGGCGATCGCCAGCATTTGCTGCTCGCCGCCCGAGAGCTTGCCGCCGCCGCTGCCCAAGCGCTCGGCGAGATTGGGGAAGAGCGCGAAGATGCGCTCGAGCGTCAGTCCGCCGGAGCTCGCGATCCGCGGCGGCAGCATCAGATTTTCGCGCACACTGAGGCTAGCGAAGATGCCCCGCTCCTCCGGGCAGATCGCGACGCCGAGCCGCGCGATGCGATCGGCGGAAAGGCCGACCGTTTCGGCGCCGCCGAACTTCGCCGAGCCCTTGCGCTTGCCGACGATGCCCATGATCGACTTGAGCGTCGTCGTCTTGCCGGCGCCGTTGCGGCCCAGCAGGGTCACGACCTCGCCGGGGCGGACGTCGAAGTCGACGCCGTGCAAAATGTGCGATTCGCCGTACCAGGCTTGCAGGCCCGAAACGGCGAGCAGCGGCTGCTCGTTGTGCGCCGCGCGTCCGCGCTTGGCGATGTCCACGACCTCACCCATGGCCGACCCCGAGATAAGCCTGCTTCACCTCGGGATTCTCCGAGACCGTGTGGTAATCGCCCTCGGCCAGCACACGCCCCCGCGTCAGCACGGTGATCCGATCCGAGAGATTGGCGACCACCTGAAGATTGTGCTCGACCATCAGAATGGTGCGATTGGCGGAAACGCGGCGGATGAGGGCGGCGATGCGGTCGATGTCCTCATGCCCCATGCCGGCCATCGGTTCGTCGAGCAACAGCATTTCCGGATCGAGCGCGAGGGTCGTCGCGATCTCGAGGGCGCGCTTGCGGCCATAGGAGATCTCGACCGCAATCGAATGGGCCCAGTCGGCGAGGCCGACCGCCTCCAAAAGCTCCATCGCGCGCTCGTTGAGCGGCCTCAGCACTTTCTTGGTGCGCCAGAAATCGAACGAGTCGCCGCGCTTTCGTTGCAGCGCGATGCGGACGTTCTCCAGCGCGGTGAGGTGGGGAAACACCGCCGAAATCTGGAACGAGCGCACGAGACCGAGGCGCGCGACGTCGGCCGGACGGACGCCGGTGATGTCGCGCCCATTAAAGACGATGCGCCCAGACGTCGGTTTGACGAATTTTGTGAGCATATTGAAGCAGGTTGTCTTGCCCGCTCCGTTCGGCCCGATCAACGCATGGATCGAGCCGCGCCGGATCTTCAGGCTGACGTCGCTCACCGCGGCGAACTCGCCAAACGACTTGCCCAGGCGCTCGGTCACAAGGATGCAATCCTCGCTCATAGACGCCGACCGCCCGCCCGCATGCGATTCTCTCCCAAAGTGTGGTTCTCGCTAGGAAAGACTGTGTCGCCTTCCTTGTAAAGCTCGAACCTTGGGCGTCTGACGCGAAATGCGCGTCATGCCTGACGGTTGTGCAAGCGGCGTTCCCAGTCGAGCGCCTGACGAACGATGTCGTCGAGATTGTCGCGGCTCGGCTTCCAGCCCAGCACCTCGCGAACGCGCTCGGCTTTGGCGACGATGGCGGCCGGGTCGCCCAGGCGGCGGGGGGCGTGGTTCACCTTGAAATCGACCCCGGAGACGCGTTTGACGACTTCGATCACCTCTTTGACAGTCGCGCCGTGGCCATAGCCGCAGTTGCAGGTCACGCTGTCGCCGCCATCCCGGAGATAGGTAAGCGCGGCGAGGTGGGCGTCGATCAGGTCGGAGACCTGGATATAGTCGCGCACGCAAGTTCCGTCGCGCGTCTCATAGTCCTCGCCGAAAATGTCCATGCTGGCGTGACGCCCGAGCGCCGTCTGGACGCCGCGCTTGACCAGATGGGTAGCATTCGGCGTCGACTGGCCGAGCCGGCCTTTGGGATCGGCTCCGGCGACGTTGAAATAGCGCAGCACGACATGGCGCAGGTCGTGCGCTCGCGAGGCGTCCTGCAGCATCCATTCGACCATCAGCTTTGAGCGGCCATAGGGCGAAATCGGCGCGAGCGCCGCATCCTCGCCGACCGGCTCGGCCGAAGTCTCGCCGTAGACCGCCGCAGTGGAGGAAAAGATGAATTTCTTCACCCCGCCCTTGACCGCGCATTGGATCAGGCTCAGCGCCTTGGCGGTGTTGTTGAGATAGTAGCCGAGCGGGTCGGCGACCGATTCCGGCACCACGATCTTAGCCGCGAAATGCGCGATTGCGTCGATTTCGTGCTCGGCGATCAGGCGCGAGACGAGCTCGGCGTCGCCGAAGTCGCCGACGACGAGCTTCGCCGCCGCCGGCACCGCCCAGGCGAATCCCGTGGAGAGATTGTCCAGAACGACGACGTTCTCGCCCGCGTCGAGCAGGCCGAGGGTCATGTGTCCGCCAATGTACCCGGCTCCGCCGGTAACCAAAACCGCCATCTTCGCCTCGCATTACCGGCCGGCTCTTGCCATCTTTATAAAGTTGTTTCAATCAACGAAACGTGTCGAGGGCAATTACGCGCAACCGGATCCGTCCGCCAGCGTTGGTGGAGAGTCCGCCCAAGAGGTTTGCGAATGAATAAACCGATCCGAAAGGCGATCCTGCCGGTCGCGGGACTTGGAACCCGATTCCTGCCCGCCACCAAAGCGATCCCCAAGGAGATGCTGACCGTCGTCGATCGCCCGATCCTGCAGCACGTCGTCGATGAGGCGCGCGCGGCGGGTGTGGAACAGTTCATTTTCGTCACCGGCCGCAACAAGGGCGTCATCGAGGACCACTTCGACATCGCCTACGAGCTCGACGACACGCTGCGCAAGCGCGGCAAGGAGAAGGAGCTCGCCGCTTTGGCGGCCGACCTGCTGCCGGAGGGCTCGACCAGCTTCACGCGCCAGCAGGCGCCGCTCGGTCTCGGTCATGCGGTCTGGTGCGCGCGCGAGATGGTCGGCAACGAGCCATTCGCGCTGCTGCTGCCGGACATGATCACGGCCGCGGGCGACCGCCAGAGCCGTTGCCTCGCCCAATGCGTCGAGGCCTACGTCAAGCACGGCGGCAACATCATCGCGGTCGAAGAGGTTTCCCCTACCGAGACGCATCAATACGGCGTCGTCGCGGTCGGCAAGGACTTCGGGCATACGTTCGAGATCAAAGGCATGGTCGAGAAGCCGCCGCGTGGGCAGGCCCCCTCGAACCTCATCATCTCGGGCCGCTACATTCTCCAGCCGGAAATCTTCTCCATCTTGGGGTCGATTCCGAAGGGCACGGGTAACGAATTCCAGTTGACCGACGGCATGATCGAGCTCGCCAAGGGACAGGGTTTCCACGGCGTGCGTTTCGACGGCCGGACCTACGACTGCGGCTCCAAGCTCGGCTTCCTGACCGCCAATCTCGCCTTTGGGCTCCAGCGGGAAGATCTCGCCGGCCCGCTGCGGCAGGAGATTGGCAAACTGCTGGCCTGAAGACGGCTTGCGTGACGGCAGGCTCCGCGCCATCGCGGGGCCGCCGGCCAAGCAAACGAATCGGCAAGAAGCCGGCCAAGTCCATCGCAGACAAGCAACTTTCTCCCCCTCGCAGCGTTGTCGTTGCGTTCCGGAGACGCATCGATGTTTGCGCCGCGATGGGCTTATCTCGGTCTGGCTGCGCTGGCCGGTTTCATGCTCGGCCGGCAGGGGCAATACAGCCTCACGGGCGTACGCGATCGCTCGTCCGGCGCCTTTGGCCGACGGCGCAACGACGGCTCGCCGCCGGCGCAACGCGCTCGCGCGGCCGAGCTAGGCCGCGGCCGATCCGCCAGGGCGCCGTGGCAGATCCCTGCCAAGGGCTGGAAGGATATCCTCTGGCGCAGCTACCAAGGTTTGAACGACAATCGACTGCTTGCCGTCGCGGCCGGCGTCGTCTTTTACGGACTGCTCGCGCTCTTCCCGGCGATGACGGCGATCGTGTCGCTCTACGGCCTCTTTGCGAATCCGACGACCATCAACGACCAGCTTTCCACCGCGTCGGGAATTCTGCCGGGCGGAGCGCTCGACGTCGTTCGTGACGAAGTGAGCCGCCTCGCCGGCCACAGCGGAGCCAAGTTGGGCGTCGGCTTCATCGTCGGCCTCGCGGTGGCGCTTTGGAGCGCGAACGCCGGCGCCAAGGCGATGATCGACGCGCTCAACGTCGCCTACGACGAGAAAGAGAAGCGCAGCTTCGTCATCCTCAACCTCGTTTCTCTCGCCTTCACGATCGCGGGCATCGCCGCGATTCTCTTGGCGATCGGCGCCGTCGTCGTGCTGCCGGTCTTGCTGAGCTTCCTCGGCCTCGGAAACGTCACCGACACGCTGCTGCGCCTTGCCCGGTGGCCGATTCTGCTGGTTCTCGTCATTGGGGGACTGGCCGCGCTCTTTCGCTACGCCCCGAGTCGACGCGAGGCGCGCTGGCAGTGGCTGACCATCGGCAGCATTTTCGCCGCGGTGGCCTGGCTCGTGGGCTCCGCTTTGCTTTCTTGGTATCTCGCCGATTTTGCCAATTACGATGCGACATACGGTTCGCTGGGCGCAGGCATCGGCATGATGATGTGGATGTGGATGTCCTCCGTCGTGATCCTGTTCGGCGCTCAGCTCAACGCCGAGAGCGAACGGCAGACTGTCGAGGATTCCACTGCCGAAAGCGATAAACCCCTCGGCGCGCGCGGGGCCGTGGCGGCCGACACGGTCGGAGAAGCGCAATTCTGAATTTCGGCGACGGGGGCCGACAGGCCCTTCACCGCTGCAAGCGCACGCCGAGCAGGAAGATGTCGGCCACATAGTTCGAGTTCGGCGCGTTCGATTCGTATCGCTGCCGCGTCGCGCTCGCCTTGAGAACCACGTCGCGCGAGAGGTGATATTCGGCGTGCGCGCCGAAGGTGGCCGTCCAATCGCGCAGCGAAATGCCGACATAGTCATCAGTGGAATAGCCCGCCGACGCGCCGAGCGTCAGCGCGCGCGTCAGCGAATGGTCGACGCCGATCGTATAGGCGCGCTGCACCGTGCCGGAGGCGCCCGGCGTGATCGAATCGGCGAGGGCGGTCGAGGCCTTGCCGGTCACCGTCGTCAGCGGCGTCGCCGTCCATGCGAGCGAGGCGTCAAACAGCGGCGTGCGCACGTCAGGCAGACGCGCGTCCTGGTAATTGCGCGCGCCGTATCCAACGCTCGCCTCGCCGGTGAGCTCTTGGGCCAAGGCGATGCTGGCGCCGGCCCGCGCGATGACGCCGTCCGAATTGCGGGCGTAGCCGGTGTAATCCACCCCGTCGTCGTAGCGACGCGTGTCAATCTCGGTCTCTACGAACGGCGAAATCGTCGGGCTCAGCTCGTAGGAGGCGCGCGCCGTCACCCCGTAGTCGTTGTAGTCGTCGGTCGAAAGGGGAAAGAAGACGCCGTCGGCAAGCGTCGCGTCCTCGTAGGCGGTCCGGTCGACCGAGCCGTGCAGCCCGAGGGTGAAGAGACCGAACTTTTGCGCGCCGCCGACCGTCACGCCGTAGGTCTCCACCAGCGGGTTGCTGGTCGACGCCGACGTGGAATTCAGGCCGAGCGAGGTGAGCGTCTGCGTGGCGATGTTGAAACGTCCCTCGGCGTCGAGGGAGAGGTCGCGCGTGACGTCCAGCCGTCCGTCGAGCGTGCCGGACCCGTAGGGCGCGTTGAATTCGGGAGCGCCGAAATAATCGGTGTAGCCGCCTTTGAACGAGCCGTGCAGGTCATTGGTCGACCAATCGGACTGCAGAGCGAGCCCGCCTTCGGTCGTCTCGAAGGCCGAACCCTTCTGCGCGGCCGCCGTGAAGCCCGGATTGGAGGACCAACCGACGTCCTCTTCGACATAGGGCGTCAGCTTGAGACCGCCGGCGTCGATTCCGACCGGATCGAATGGCTTGTCGTCGACCGGCGGCTTCTTTCGCGGCTGGGGCGGCGGCGGGAGCGCGGCGACAGTTGGCGGCGGCGTCTGCCCGTCGGCGAGTTCGGGCGGCCCGCCGCGCAGCCCGAGCCGCTGGGCGTTCGGATAGACGCCCAGCGTCAGCGGAGCGGTCGCCGCTTTCTTGGCCGGGGGCTTCTTCGTTGGCGTGGAAGGGCCGGCGTCGGTCGGCGGCGGCGTAATCGTGGGCGCGGGCGGCGCGAAATCGGGCGACGTTGGCGGCGCCGGGGGCCCGGCGGCGTCGGGCGTCGCGGCGTCGGGCGTTGCGGCGTCCATTGCGAGCGCAGGGGGATCGTCGCCGCGCAGTCCCAGCGAATCAACGGGGGCTTGCTGCGCCAGCCCCGGCGTGGCGGCGGCCGCCCAAACGAACGCCAGCGCGCCAACGGCGACGGGCCGAATCCGCCCAAGCTCGCTGAGGCGCGACCGCAAACATCACTCCTTTCGCGCGCGCATTCGCCCGCCGCGCCTATGCCGATGGGTAAATTTCTATGGTTAATTCTGTCTTAAGGAAGCTTGCCGCAAACTGGCGTCGGCCGATGATCGTGGCGGGCGCATCGCGCAGCAGGGGGCTGCATCGCGCGCGTCGCGTGTGTTATGAGCCCGTCATGATCCAAAACAGATTCGACGCGGTCGCCTCGGCCGTGCGGGCGATTTGCGCCGAACAACAGGGGCTTGCGGCGCTGGAAGAGGCGCTCCGTCAACCCGGCGAAGCCAATCTCGGCGCCGCCTTCGTGCGCGCCGTCGCAACGATCTCCGGGGCGCAAGGCCGCGTGATCGTCACCGGGGTCGGCAAGTCCGGCCTCATCGGGCGCAAGATCGCCGCGACGCTCGCCTCGACCGGGCAGCCCGCCAGTTTCGTCCACGCCGCGGAGGCCAGCCACGGCGACCTTGGCATGGTGCAGACGAGCGACGTGGTGCTCGCCATCTCGTGGTCCGGCGAGACGGCCGAACTCGCCGCAATCATCACCTACGCGAAGCGCTTCGCCATTCCGCTCATCGCGATCACCGCCAACGCCGACAGCGCCCTCGGCCGCGAAGCCGACATCATCCTCTGCCTGCCGACCGCGCCGGAGGCCTGCCCGAACGGCCTTGCTCCGACCACCTCGACGACCATGCAGCTCGTGATCGGCGACGCGCTGGCGATCGCGCTGCTCGAGGGCAAAGGATTCACCGCCCGCGATTTTCGCGTCTTCCATCCCGGCGGCAAGCTCGGCGCGAAACTCGCCCATGTGCGCGAGGTGATGCACCAGGGCGAACGGGTGCCGCGCATTCAAGTCGGCGCGCGAATGGCCGACGCGATCGTCGAGATGACCTCCAAGGGCTTCGGCTGCGTCGGAGTGTTCGACGAAAACGGCGCCCTCGCCGGCATCATCACCGACGGCGATCTGCGCCGGCACCTGCGCTCGAACCTCATCGTCGACACCCCGGTCGAAGAGGTGATGACGCGCTCGCCGCGCACCATACCGCCCGATGCGCTGGTCGCCGAAGCGCTCGAGATCATCAGCCACAAGATATCGGCGCTGCTGGTGATCGAAGACGGCGGGGTGGTCGGCATCGTGCATTTCCACGATCTGCTTCGCGTCGGCGCCGCATAAGGACATTTCGCGTCCACGATCGCGCTTCACGTTCTTGCGTTGAGCGTCGGCCTATGGCAAAAGCCCCCCGTTCGCCGGCTCCGCCGCACGCGACGCTGCAGTAGCTCAGTGGTAGAGCACTCCCTTGGTAAGGGAGAGGTCGAGAGTTCAATCCTCTCTTGCAGCACCATCTAAGCCTTTGTTTTCGCAAAAACCCTTTGCAAAACAGCCGAATTCTGTCCATTTTGCCGTTACAATCCTCGTTACAAGGGGCGGCATTTTGGCGGGTGAAATTCGGCACCTTCTCAATCGCAACGGTCGGTACTTTGCCCGCGTCGTCGTACCCGCCGATCTCCGCAAAGCAGCCGGCAAGACCGAACTTCGTCTCGGCCTCGGCCCCGATCGGCGGGTGGCCCTTCGCAAATTACCTGGCGCAGTCGGCCAACTCCAGGACACCCTGGCCGCAGCGCGGATCGCTGTGCATGGAAACGCATCACCCCCTCGGCCGCGGCCCCTGACTGACAACGAGCTCGCCCACCTGCACTACGAAGAAACGCTCGAGCGCGACAGTGCCGCTCGAGATATTCCCCTCCCACCGAGGCCGGTCGAGGCGCTCGATGAGTTCGAAATCGCTCACCGGCCTTTCGACTATCCCCGCGTCACCGTAGCCAGCATGAATCGGATCTTTGGTCCGGGGTACGAAAAAGCGCTCCGACGAGTTCGCAAGCGGCGAGGCGACCGATGACGAGATCGACGCCGTAGTCGGCGTTTCCATCGAAGCGTTTCGAGCACGCGGAGCGATCGACGAAGTTCACGGGACAGCCCGATGGCGGGCGCTATCGCGGCTTATCGCAGGCGTCGAACTCGAGGCGTATCGCCGCTCCTGCGAGCGCGATGCCGGTTATTACGGCGGGACTCCGTCATTTCCTCCGCTTACCGAGCCGCCACCCCATGACCTCGAGGCCGAGGCCGTCTCACTGAACGACTTGTTCACAGGTTTCGTGAGCGAGTTGCGCCGTTCTGGAAAGGGGGCAGCAACGGAACGTCGCTGGAAGCCATGCATTGCTGCGCTGACCGAATTCCTGAAGCACGATGATGCACGGCGGCTGACGCGCCAAGATGTCATACGCTGGCGGGATGACCTTCTTCTTTCCCTCGCCCCTAAAACCGTGCGCGACGCTCATCTCACCGCGCTCAAAGCAATTCTGCAATGGGGCATCGATTTGGGGAGGCTCCCTCCTCAGAACGCTGCAGCGTCGGTGAAGGTGCGTGTTCGCGCGAAGGTACAAAGTCGTGAGCGGGGCCTAACCGACGAGGAAGCCGTCGCCATCCTGAAGGCCTCTGTCACTTATGCGGCCCCAGAACGAAGCAACCCGCGGACGACCGAAAGCGTCTACACCGCCGCCGCGAAACGCTGGATTCCGTGGCTGTGCGCCTTCACCGGGGCTCGCGTCGCGGAGATAGCGCAGCTTCGAAAGGCCGACGTGCGGCTCGACGACGCGGTGCCTCACATCCGGATTACCCCTGACGCCGGCTCGACCAAAACCGGCCTCTTTCGGGATGTGCCGCTGCACCCGCAATTGATTCAGCTAGGTTTTGACGCCTTTGTCCGCAGCTCAGATGATGGTCCCTTATTTTTTGACGGAAAGAGCAAGCGGAACGGCTCGACCCACCCCGCTAAACAAGTCGCCCAGAGACTTGCTGTCTGGGTTCGATCGCTGAACGTCATCTCTGTCGAAGTAGATCCTAATCATGGCTGGCGACATAGGATGAAGACGGTCGCGCGAAACCTCGGTCTCGAGATGCGTGTGGTCGACGCTATCCAAGGCCACGCGCCAAGAACCGCGGGCGAGCGGTACGGCGATGTTTCGCTGCAGGCACAAGCGCAAGTCGTTCGCAAGCTTCCCTTCTACGAGGTAGGAGCAGCTTAGCGTCTGTCCACAATGGTCCAAACTGGGACGAGGGTCGCGCGCGACAGGCCACGTCGCTCGCGGGTGGCAAGGATGAGCTGGAGTCTGTTGAACAACGGATGGATGGCTCTGGCGCTTCTTGCCCGTCTTCTAGGACTTCGTCTCCTCCCAACAGAGCTGCTCAAGGCTGAATGAGCATCGCGGCCGCGTAGCTGGCGGCACCGCAAATGACCGTCAGGCGGATCCCGCTCCGATTTCCGAATCCGCATCTCGAAACCGCCACGGCAATCGAGATGTCTCATTGAAAGCGATAACACGTCGCCCCCGGTCGACGTCGTTGACGGGCGTGACTAATCGGCGTGGGACCCGAGTGTCGGCCAGCGCCGCAACGTCCCGATTGCATTTACGTTGTTGGCCTCAATCCGCGACGCCTGTTCACAGCCCACCCTGAAGAATGGAGGCATCTACCAAGCCGACGACTCGCGGTTAGCGACTCGAATCTCCCCAGTCAGACAGCTGGAGCGGTCGGAATCAGCCTTTTCGGACGTTCCTCGGCCGAAGACCGGCCGGCCGCAAGGCGCGTTCAGCGCTACTCTTCTTGACAGCTTACAATCGACAAAGGACAAAGCGTCGCGGCTGGGACATATGAGGTCAGGCTCCGCGGGATTGCGGAGGCGACGATGATAGGCGTGCAGAAGCTAGATCGTTTCGACGGGCGACGCTGTCTAGTCAGTTCCGGCGCGCGAGGGGGGCAATATATGCGGGTATTGCGGAGACAACCGCCGACTCCAGAGCAGATTGGCATCGTGCGTCGGATCCAGCAAGGCGTGTCTCTCATTCGCGGCGCCGCCGGCAGCGGGAAGACCTCGACAGCTTTGACTGCGTTGCGTGCCGTTACTGGTGCTACCGTCAACCAGCTGCGCAGCGAAGGTCGTCTTCCCGCGAATGTGCTCGTACTCACGTACAACAACTCGCTCCGCGGTTATATCGCTGCCGTCGCGGAGGGAGAACTCGCGGACTACGCCGACGACGCACGCTTCTACATTATGACCTTTGACAAGTGGGCTTACACGACCTTGGAATGGCAAGGCCCGGTACAGATCGAAGCGATAAACAACCAGATCCGCTCCCTCGCCAATCAGTTTCCAAGGGACAGCGCTTTCGTCATCGACGAAGTCAACTACGTACTTGGCAGATTCACGGCAGATACGCTCGAAGACTACGTGGGTGCGCAGCGCACGGGTCGCGGTGCCTCTCCACCGATGGGCCGTCTAGTGCGGCATAGGCTGCTCGATGAGGTCATCCGCCCGCTTCTGAGATGGAAAGAGCAGTACGGCTATCGCGATTTTAACGACTTGGCCCTCTCGATGGCCGAAACGCAGCCGGATGCCAGATACGACGTAATCGTTGTCGATGAGGCACAGGACCTGTCCGCGAACCAGCTTCGGGCGATTCTCAGACACGCCGCACCGGACGCCACGATCACTATTGTCACCAATTCAGCTCAACGGATCTATCCGAGGGGGGCGCCCTGGGCCGAAGCCGGCTTCCTTATCCCCCCTAACCGAAGCTTCAAGCTATCGCGTAACTATAGGAACACCCGCGAGATCGCGGCCTTGGCTGCGGCGATAGCCCAAGGAATTGCGATGGACGACGACGGCAGCCTGCCCGACCCCCACGCATGCGCCCGGCACGGTGAGTTACCAATTTTCCTAAACGGGCGATTCCACGGCCAACTCTCCCATGTGATGGAGAGGCTGGCGACGATTGATCTGGAGAACGAAACCGTCGGCTTCCTACACCTCAAGGGTGGTGGATGGTTCGACGAGATCCGCGGAGCCCTAACGCAAGCTGGCCACAACTATTGCGAACTGCAGGGGGCAAACGACTGGCCAGAGGATGGCGCGAACATCGGGCTGTGCACGCTGCACAGCGCCAAGGGGTTAGAGTTCGATCATGTATTCATGATCGGCCTGGCCCAGTCGCACGCGTCCTATGGCGACGCTCCCGACGACGACCGCTACGAAACTCTGCGTCGTCTACTCGCGATGGGCGTCGGCCGCGCCAGAACGAGCGTATATTTTGGAGCAAAGCCCGGAGAGGCTCTAGCTGCACTCGACATCATTGACCCCGCTCTTTTCTTGGAGGTCCAGGTATGACCTTGGCCGACAGAATTGCGGCGCGGCGGATCAAAGAGGTGGTCCACTTCACCTCCAGCCACGGCTGTCTGGGGACGCTCTACACGAAACAGCTTCAATCCCGGACGCGCCTGGAAGGCGATCCCATGGTGGAATATCTCTTTAAGCCCAATGCCATTTTCAGGAAGGATGCCGCGTATTTGGACCACGTCAGTCTTTCATTATCCAACATAAATACACAGTTTTACAACACAAGCTCCACCTCTTGGCATCGCGACGAGCCGATATTCTGGTGCATTCTGTCGTTCGATCCGATCATTCTTACACACGCTGGCGTCGAGTTCGCCACCACGAACAACATTTACACGTCCGTAAGGCGAGGGCGGGGCACTGCGGGCCTTGAAGCGCTATACGCGGATGAAGTCGTCCGCTGGGGCACCAACACTGTCCGCCGATCGCCCGAATTGCCGGCGTCCCACCCAACCTGCTTTCAAGCCGAGGTTCTTTATCCCTCAGCCGTCTCGACAGACCATCTACAACGCATCTACGCTAGAGAGCAGCGTGATCAATCCGAGATTATCGGATTCCTGAAGGCCACGTTCCACCGAGACGTCGAAGTGCTAGTTGCGCCAGAAAAATTCAATCAAGGGCCCCATGACCTTTAGCCGCCAGTCCCAGACCCGCTTATCCGCAGTATGGGCCGCATATGGCGATGCGCTCGGATTTATTACTGAATTAGCCGATGAGGGCCGTCTGCAGTATCGTTCTGGCTTCCCAAATGTGACGCGCACCATCGAATGGCGTCGAAAGATCGGCGGCGCGACAGGTACCACCGTTGTATTGCCCGCTGGCACCTACTCCGACGACACCCAACTGCGTCTGTCGACCTCCAGGGCGATCCGCGCGGATGGTTCCTTCGACGTTGCAGCCTTCGCAAAGGTCGAACTTCCCGCTTGGGCAAACTATGGGCTAGGTCAAGGAATTGCTTCGCGTGAAGCCGCCTCGAACTTGGCTCGGACGTCCGCCACTTGGTACGCAAACTTCTTCGAAAGCAAACGAGCTTCCTATATTAAAGGTGGCGGCAACGGCGCGGCGATGCGAATTCAGCCGCACGTCTGGGCAGCCACCGACCTGAAAAATCACGGCCGGATTTTCCGCGACGTGATACGCAACGCGATCTGCACCCATGGCCACCCCAGGGGAATAGTCGGTGCGTGTTTTCACGCGGCATCTTTGGCCCGAGCTTTGGACTACGGAGCTCCGCCAACCCTAGAAGACTGCATGGAGATCACCTCCTCACTTCGTTCGCTGCCCGAGGTGATCCATGCCGACGGAGATCTCCGTCTGTTCTGGCTCGGACCTTGGACCGACCGGATTGGCGACACGGTCGAGAACGCTCTCGGGCAGGCAGTCGACGAGCTGATCGCCGATCTTCGCTCCCTAAGCGAGATCCGAGAGCTTGATCTCGCCAAGGGGTACGACCTGGCGATCGACCGGCTTGATGCGCGGAAACCGGAATCGCGGGGCTCGGGCACGAAGACGTCGCTGCTCGCGAACTTCCTTGCCGCTCGATCCGACCTCTCCCAGCCGTTTGCAGCCATGGAACTCGTTGCAAACAGCCTCGGCTCAGACACCGATTCTATCGGAACGATGGCTGGCGCCATCATAGGGGCATGCTCGTCGATCGAATGCAACGCGCCCGTTCAAGACCGCCAGTACATCGAGTCCGAGGCCTCTCGGCTGGCAGCGGTCGCGAGGAATGAAAGCGGCTCTTCGTTCCGATATCCCGATCTGCGGTCATGGAAGCCAGCCCGGAGCGCCATTGACGCGATCGCTAACGCGGATGGCCGTCTTGTGCTAGACGGCATCGGCCGGCTCAAACCGAAGTTTGATTCCTCTGCCTCCGGAGGCAACGGCGAGGAACTCCGATGGTTTCAGTTAGAGTTCGGGCAAACAATCCTGGCTCGCGTCAGGGAGGTGCCGCGTGAACTCTTGACGACTGGACGCGGTACCCCGGCGCTCGACCCGCCACCCGGTCCGGCTCCAGCAACTGCACCTAGAATTCCGGACCTCTTCTCCGGAAAAGCTGACCGAAGCCCCTCACGAACGGAACCAGCGCTGCAAGAGCCATCATCAGCGACGCTCAACGAGACGCTCCAAAAGGTGATCGATTTCGGGATTTAACCCTGATCTGATCGGCCGCGCCCTGCTAGCGCAGGTGCAGCCCGGTCAATCCAACTTCGTTGAAAGAGGCATCGCGCTGGCCTCCACGATACTCACCGCCTACGAGGCTCGGATCCGGAAGCGTAAGTAGGGCCACACTGTATCGTCTCATGAGAGGGAGACGATTGGTTCCACTGCCAATGCGGATCACTGTCGCGCCGCGGCCGCCCGAGCCGCGGGCGGTCCGGCTGTCGCGCGAAGAGTTGAAGTTTCGGACCGCAATCCGCAATGTAGATGCCGTGGCCATGATATTACGTTGCTGTTGTTATTGTGAAGCGGTTCCACATAGACCCCACACAACGCAATTTCGCAAGAGATTTAGCGCGTCGATCAGCGCTCGGACCCCGCGCCGATTTAGACCGAAGCGAGCGCAGCTGATCGCACCGGCCGCCTCTCGGAATCACGCTCCTCTAACAATCAGCGTGATCTCCGCGAACATCTCATCGACCGCCGCTTCAATTTTGGCGTCGGCGACGGGGTCCGCGTCGCCCGTCGCGATGCGCCACTTTTTCAGGAAAATCTCGGCCTCGTTCTTCGTGGCCAATTGGCGGCCGAACACCTCCTCGATCACGCCATGGAGGTCCGGCCAGTAAAGCTCGAAGCCGAGTTCGGAACAGATGCGCGGCGTCCGCGCCGAGCGCTTTCGCGAGCGCCGGAATTTTCTCCAGCGGGACTTTCGTCTCGCCACGCTTGAACATGGAGACGATGTTTGGCTTGTCGTAGCCGATTTCCGCGGCAATCTCGCGCTAAGTCTTCACGCCTTTGAGGGCGTCGATGCGCCTGTCGAGAAATTTTGCCAAGGCCGCGTTGGCGTAAGGCATGCCGGGGCGGGTTGCGGGCATTCCGAATATTCCTTTCCAATAGTCAGTCAGTATTGCGTTACTCTATATTGTCATTGAGCAACTATCTGTTATATAGCGCTCACGCATAAGGTATTTCTATTATTGTTTGTAACAATGCGAGCGCCTATACCATTTCGCCAAGCGCTCGCCGGCGACGCGGCAAGCCGACGTCAGGCGTCGATCACCGTTTGGCAGTGATGCCGTTACTTGTTCGCGAGGGGGAGCGCGGGTGAAACGCACCAAACAACAACCGAGGTATGCCGCCCGCAGCGAACAGCCTCCGACGCCGCGCCTTCCGGCTACGGTCGACGACGCTCTCGTTGCCGAGTTGGAAGACGTGCCGCTGCGTGTCGTCTGGCCGCACGAATCCCAACGATTTACGCCCTGGCTCGCCGCCAACATCGACAAATTGGCCGAGGCGATTGGCGTTCCACTGCTGGCGCTAGGCGCCGAGGCTCAAGTCGACGGCCTCGTCGCCGATCTCTTGGCGCAAAACCTGCGGGATGGGTCGGTCGTGCTGATCGAGAGCCAGCTCGAGCCAGCAGATCCTTTGCATCTCGGCCAGATCGTCGCCTATCAGGCGGGCCTCGGCGCCAGCACCGTGATCTGGATCGCCGCGAGCTTCAAGGAGCCCTATCTCTCCGCGATCCGCTGGCTGAACGCCAACACATCCTCGTCGTTCGCCTTCTTCGCCGTTCGGCTCCGGGCGTTGCGGATCGGCGCGTCGCCGATCGCGACCGCATTCGATGTGCTGGAATCTCCAACGGCGTCGGACCGCGCGCTCAGGCGGATCGCCCTGAAGGGCGCCGCGGCAACGTCGACGCCGAATCCCTTCTGCGCCTTCTGGAGCCATTTCCTCGCGCGCTACAACGACGAGGCCGCCCGCTCGAGGCAGGTCGGAGAGCATTGCCGCTGGCGAACGGGGCTGAAGGACATAGTCGTCGGGCAGCAGGTCCAGGACCGCGGCGTCCGCATCTTTGTTCGTGGCCGCCATGGCGTCACGATCGCACACGTGATCAAGCGGCTCGCGCCCTACCGAGAGGCGTTTGAGGCGCAGTTTGGCGTAGCGCTCGCCATCGAGGAGGATGCCGTGACCGCCGCGAAGCGCGTCGGATTTGAGACCTCCGATCCCTCGAACTGGAACGCGATGGCGGATTGGCTCCGCGCCCAATCGGACGCCTACGAGGCCGCCTTGAGCTCCGCGCTCGCGTTGCCGGTCCCCGGCCGCAGGAAGCGCGCGAGCGAATGGAGATCATCATCTGCAATGGTCAGACGGCCCAGGGCGAGCTGAGCCGAACGCAGCAATCCATTCTGGCAGTTCGATACCGAAAGGACGTTTCATGAGCTGGTTCGATTCCGAAGTCTTCAAAGTCCTGCGGTCGGCCGACATCCCCGAGGACAAGGCCGTCAAGGCGGCTGTCGCGCTCTACGAAATGGACGGCGCCCGCTGCCGATGGCGGACGAACCTGGGCCTCCCGCAAGCGGGCGTCGCCTCGGGAGACGACCATGCTGCTATGACCCGGCACGCCGAGCTCAAGAGCGGCGTCGCCGACTTCAAGTCGGACGTTGCGCAACTAACGAGGGACTTCTCCCTGGTCCGGGATGACATTGCCGAAACGAAGACAATCGCCATCGTCCTTCGTTGGATGGTGGCGACGGCGTTTGGTCTGCAGCTCGTCGTCCTCTTGTCGATCGCCTTTGCGCGATAGTGGCGGCGCAGAAGCTAACTCCCATCGACGTCCCAGACGCTCTCGAGGCCTGACGAAGCCGCGCGCCTGCTCCAGGACGTTGAACGGCGACAAGCGCGCTTCGCTGCTTCGAGTCGTCCGGCAAGGACGCGCGCCATTCGACCGGCGGCCACTGAGGGTCAAATTGCGGGCCTTGTCAGAAAACCGTTCCCGAAATCGCCTCCTCTGTCTTCTCAGCCGATGACGATCGAGTTCCCTCCCCCGCATCCAACTGGCCCGTTGATGACGCGTGGCCAGCCGCATACGATCCGCAACCGCGAAGTACTCGATCGACTACCGTCCACAGAGGCGGGTTACCCTTAACCGGGTATAAGTCGATTCCCCGCCGCCTCCGCATTTTCAACCGCTGATTGTTTTGCGGCGAGGGGTCCCGACGCTGATCGGCGTGGCAACCCCTTGCATTCATTGAGGATGGTGGGGTTAAGACGTCGAGCCTGTTCATGATCCTTGGCCTCGTTGCCATAAACAAGCCAAGCGTCGATTTCGGCGGCTATCAGCAGCGGCACTATCGCGGCCTGAAGGCAGCTGGTCGCGCATGGCCGACTTAGACTTGAGCCCGCCGATGGCAAGGATGAGTTCGCAGGCGCTCAACCGCCAATGGGTGGCCCTCGAGCGCAAGCGACTTTTTCTAGGACTTCCTCTTGGCGCGGTCCACGCTTTAGGGACTGTCGGAAGCTTCTGCAACTCAAGCATCAATTCGCCGGAGGGTCCCGCCGCGACCGGGGATCGAATATCTGTGATTTGCCACGGCAATCCAGACGCACGCCGACGATTGTCAGATCAGGCCGATATTCATGGCATAGGCCACGAGCTTGCTTCGCTTTTCGACCGGCATTGGCTTCGCAGCATTGGCCAACCGGCGGGCCGCCGTTTCTTCATCGTACCCCTGCAGCGCAATGAGTTTCCGGACCGCCTCGATCTCGTCGCTGGTCAGCCGGACCTGTTGCTCGGAAGGCTTCACAGCAACCGCGGAAGCATCCTGCATCTCCCAGAGTTGCTGACCGCTTTCGCGATCGAGCTGCTGAAATCATCCGCCGGACATTGGCGGCTGTCCACGTGCGGCCCTGCGCTGTGAGATAGCCATTCTCGTTGAAAAATCGCGCTGCATCTTTGGGCTCGCCGAAGCCAGCCTTCTTGGCCCTCTCGTATTGGCGAGAGAATTCCCTCGCCCGCGCCTTCGCAAGCTTCTTGCGGGCTTCTACGGACGCCTCCCGCGCCTTTCCGAGCTCCGGGCTACCAAATACGCCTCCCTCCGCCCTGTAGCGCTCCTGGCCCTTCCTGGTGGCCCTGCTGCGGACCTTGCCATCATGCTCCGCATGCTTGATCCGGGCGCGCATCTCAGCTTCGTCGGCGCCGAAGCCTTTGACGGTGTAGAGCTTGCCGCCGGCTTTCACGAAGCGGTCGTAGGTCTCTTCGGTGCGAGTAAAGCGGCTTTCGTCGAGGACGATGATTGGCCATTCTTTCTTTAGCGAGAGTTCGGTCGCTTTCAGAAACTCTGGCCGCTCGCTCCCGTCTTCCTCATTCCTGGCCGATTCGTCGTCCCAGAAGAATTTATGGATCTTGAGGTTCCTGCACTGGGCAAATTCCTGAATCGCTAGACGTTGACGATCCAGGCTGGACCCGTTGTGACTTTGTTTCGTTGTAGAGACTTGAATATATGCGATGACGATAAGCATGACGACCTGCGGGTAGCGAAATACGTGTAGGTTAGATCACCTAGAAACGTTCTCTATGGAACCACGAGAGACGTTGCAAATGATTTCATATTGATAGTATGCGATCACATTGAAACATTTGCAAGCGATTCACCATTGCGGCTCAAAAACAAGCAAATATGTTCTCCACACATATCCTTGCCACTCGAAGTGCGGATGGGTGAATTCGTCGATCCGGCGAACGAGTACGTCCTCTTTCAAGAGGAAGCGCGGACCACGCTGCTGACAAGGACCGCGCCGATTTGGACAACAGCCACGAAGACGCAGTTTGCCGCCGTCTTAGCGGCTCTGAATACGCTCTTCTCGGGCAACTCGTGCCCGCACCGCGCCGACGGTGGCTGCGTGCGACGCGGGTTTTCTCGGTTCCAGGCCGCCCCTAGCCGTGTGCCGCGAAGCATTGCTCTTGGTTTAGGCTCAACCGGAAATTGGGGCTCTCGTGAAAGGCGCAGAAAAATCAACCGTTTTTAAACCCACCGGAGACAAATGGCCGGCCACGTAAGACTAAGCGAGTGATCGCTCCACGGATCGTGAGGTTCGGCCCTGACCACTTCGGGTTTATCGCGGCTGATGTCGGGATTCGCGCGGGCACCCTTTGAAGCGCCAAAGAGCGCGGGCTTTCAAAATTGTTACCTTCGAGGCCAAGGCCGAAGGTCAGCAGAGATCCACTGGCACCATGAGCGGGCTAGTGGTCCAAATCAAACTATTGGTACCCGCCTCGAAGGGGCCGCTGTGGGGGGGAAAGGGGACCTAAGCACCGATCAAACGTAAGATCGGAATACGCCCATCGCGGTCAGACCAGAGCTAGTCGAAGCTTCCCGAAAGCTGTCTATCACTAAGCCGGGCCGAAACGGTCGCGCATCTTCGTTCCGCCGTTGACACCGAGTCGCCGAGGTCCCAAACCACGTTCGATGGCGACCAACCGCACCACCTTAGCTACGATCGGCTACGAGTCGGCCGACCTCACCGATTTCATCGCGACGCTCCAACAGGCGGGCATCAGTCGCCTCATCGACGTCCGCGAACTGCCGATTTCACGGCGAAAGGGCTTCGCCGAAGAAAGCGCTGTCGCAGGCGCTCGCTCACGCGGGGATCGAGTACGTCCACTTGCGCGGGCTGGGCGATCCCAAGGAGGGGCGGGAGGCGGCTCGGGCGGGAAACCTCGTTCAATTTACGCGCGTGTTCAGCAGGCATATGGAATCCGAACTCGCGCAAGCCGATCTGCAGAACGCCGTGCGTTACGTCGCCGAGGGCGGTGCTTGCCTCATGTGCTACGAGCGCGACCACACGACATGCCATCGGGGTATTGTCGCTAAGACCATATCCGGTATGGTAGATGTCGCTGTTCGCCACTTAGGCGTGAAACATGGACTCGGTCGACATTGCAAAACCGGCGGACATCCCGACCCCGTTGCAGAAACGCGGGCGTGACCGAGTTCTCATCCTCGTCAAGGCGCTCCCGCATGTAGGCCAGCGGCACGGCGAGACGGTCTGCTGCGCCGGCGTGACAGCCGATGGCAAATGGCGGCGCCAATACCCCATCCACTTCCGACGGTTGAAGGACCAATTCAAGCGCTGGCAATGGATTGAATACGACTGGATCGCACCGGGCCCGGACGATCGCCGCAAGGAAAGCCGGCGGGTCCAGGAGGACACGATTCAAGTCGGCAACATAATGCCATCGGGGAAACGCGCATCGTTCCTAGAACCGATCCTCACCGGCTCGACGGCGGAAGCCGCGGCAAAGGGCATGAGCCTTACCCTCATACGCCCGGCCGGCGTCCGCTTTCGGTGGAAGGCCAAGACGCCACAGCAGATCGCCGAGGAACGCCGCGCCTACGAGGACGCCGCTCGCCAAAAGTCATTTCTCGATCCCGACGTGGACCTGATCGCCCTCGATCCGTGTCCTTATGCATTCCACTTCGACTGGACCGATACAGACGGTAAGGTGCACAAAGCGACCTGCGACGACTGGGAGACGGCGGCAACATTTTACCGGCGCCAACAGACGATGAGCGCCAGCGACGCGCTGACGAGCCTGGAAAAGACCTTCGGTGAAGATTACCCCGGCAAAGGAATGGCGTTTGTGATGGGCACGCACTCTCGTCGACCGGACCAATGGCTCCTTGTCGGTGTCCTCCGCCTTGATCGTCCGGAGCAACTGTCCTTGCTCTAAACCTGCTCAGGCCAAACGGGTTCGAAGCTTCGGCATAGAGGGAGTGCGGCCCCGTGCGGTGCATCTTCTGCAGTCAGGAAGCCACAGGCGGACGCAGGGTCGAGCACATCATTCCCGAGTTTTAGGCGGAGATTGGTGCGTCCTCCCACCCGGCGTTGTGTGCGACTCATGCAATCAATATTTCGGCTCAAAGGTCGAAGGGTTCGCGACCGCTGATTATCCTCTCAATCTGATTCGTCTGATGAATGGAGTGATCACGAAGAAGAGGAAATGGGCAACGTTGCCTCATTACAGAGGACTGCTTGAAGCTCGACCCGTCCCCGGAACCATCGGAATGGAGCCGGCCACCGACGAGATCGAGTCGAGCATCTTAAAGGGTCGGATCACGCAGCTTCGGGTGATCGCTGAAACACGATATCCTGCATTGCTCTGCAGAATGCTGCTCAAAATAGGTATTGAGACGCTCGCCTACGACAACGTGGGCGACGCGCTCACCGAGAGATACGATGCCGCGCGACAGTTCGCGCGCGCGCCGCGGAAAGGTAGCCAGTGGTGGTTTCTATACCGTGGAGATCATTGCCGCGGGTTTGAACATCGCTGCCGACGCGAAGCCCATGAGCAGTGGCATCCACGACTGCGGAGGCGGGGAGGTCGCCCACATTGAGATTTTCGATTTCGACTTCGTCGTACCCATGACGTCGAACGTGATCCCAGACGATTTGCAGTCCCTACCGGAGCCCGAATTTCGATATTTTTTAGTCACCGCATAGCGGATGGTGTTGGTTTATTTGCCTATTTCCCGGATAGATGATCCCCTCCGCATGAACGCCCCCAAACTCCACCATTATGTGCCGCAATTCCATCTTCGCCGCTTTGCGGACGCGAGAGGCCGCCTATGGGTCTGGGATAAGACGTCCGACCGGATGTTTGACACTATGCCGGGACGGATCGCTGCGGAGACGCAATTTTATCGACTCACCCAATATGAAACGGAGGGTCAGGATCCGCTGGCGACGGAGAAGCAGCTATCGGTGATCGAGGGTGAGGTTGCCAAGATTACCGACCAGTGGCTCGAATGGCTGCCCAACATGGCGCCGCTGGACGTGGTGCCGATTCCCCGGCTGAATCGTGGGATCGTCGCTCAATTCCTGGCCATTCAGTTCCTGCGCACCCTGGACACCCGCGAAATCCTTTCTGCACTAGTGGCGCACGAACGTGGTGTGCCGCTGACACCCAAAGAGGAACGAGAGTTACATACCGAATTTATGTGGAATCTTTGACCAGATCGAACTTCTGGCACGGCGATTTCGGCGCTCAGTCTGGGTATTTGCGCGCAACGACACCGCTACGCCGTTCATCACGTCCGATAACCCAATGGCGTTCCGGACCGGCGACAATCGTCAGTGGCTCCGCGCTGGCATCCTTTCGCGGGGCACTTACCTAGTATATCCGATGTCGCCGCAGGTGGTGCTCTTCTGCCATCCGCGCCACGGAAAGTTTAGGGCTCTTGGAAAATTCGCCGACGCGGTCTCGCCGGTTGTTTTCACCGAAGAGATGGTAGAGAGTGAAAATACTGGTCAAGTGTTCATGGCCTCCCGGTTCCTTATTTCATGTCGAGCGCAATTCGATACCGAGCGTGCATTCGCATCGACGATTGGCACCGATATTTATGCGCCTTCGCCATTACAGAGATGAAAATCGGGCAGGTGATGAATTCTGAGTTTTCCAACGATGTCCGCTTCGTGAACTTGAAGCTCGAAGGCCGCCATCCGGCTTCCGGCCCGTTCGGTTCGTTCCGGCGTCGGCGATGAAGGTCCGCAAAGGGTCGACTTCGGCTGGTCGCGTTGGGTACCAAGCGGTCGGGTAGAGGCGGCGGTCGCCCGCCGCCTCCCCCACAGATCCAGACTTGCAGCTTTCCCGCATCCGGCTCTTCTGATGAGTAACCCCTTATCGAGCCACTCGACCTCGCCAAACGTGAACGAGCCTCGGCGGCGGCAATGGGTTGGCGCGCAAAAGAGCATTGAGCCGATCCCACGACATCCGGCGCTTTTGTCCGCGCCGCCTAATCGCTCCGTGCCAGGCTCTGACAGCCTGGGTCAGGAAGCGGCGCAGGCCGTAGCTGTTTGCCGGTTACGCCATAGTAGGCGTAGTGCCCGCGCAGCGAGCCAGCCATCCATGCTGTTCGCGCAGCCGCCTGTGCATCCGCCGTTTCCGTTCTTGCCGCAATTCCTTCAGCTTGCGGATCAAGCGTCCGCGCGCGGAGCTACCTCGGTGGAGCTTTAATCCACTGGAGATCATGAGCTTCTCCTGTCGCACTCAGGTTTTGACCACTAGGCAGAGAGCGAGGAATGGAGACGGCATACCCCTCTCTTAGACCCCGCTCCTCTTAGACCCCGCTCCAAATTTCGGTGACCGACTGGGTCCGCGCCCACAATTCGCCATCCCCAGCCCGGAGACGATCCCTCCAGCGTTTCCAAAACACAACGCCTCCGTCACCGCCTCATCAAGTAGTCTTCAAGCTTCTGGCGATCGATATACCCGAGGAAAAGGCACTCAAAGCAGCTGTTGCACCCTTTGAACTGGAGCATGGTGGTCAAGGCGCACGGGCATGTCTCCGCATATCTCAGAGCAACGCAACCGCTTCAGGCGATGACAAATTAGACGTCGTCGAGCCTAGGGGCGGCTTCTACCTCCTCCTAAAAGACATGGCCGAACTAAAGTCCGCGGTCTCAGTTCTTCGGTGGATGGTGGCGACCGCGTTTGGTCTAACGCTCGTCACCCTCTTGGCAATTGGTTTTGCGCATTAACCTGCGCGGCGCTCACCTGTGCCGCTGCAAGGAATTTGTGCGTCACTCTACGCGCACCTCGCATTATTGTCCGAGCGTGGCATGTGTGTTAGCCGTGCCGGGGGAACCAAACGACCATGACCGACCTTGACCGAGTTGTCGCGGCGCTGGAGGAGTTAAGGCCCGCGATTAAGCCTTCGACAGACCTGGCGTGGAAGCGGCCTCCTGCGGTCAGAGTGATCGACTGCGTTTTGTCTCTCAACCGGAACTACGACAAATTCGTCGTGCCTCGTCTCGACCGTTTCGAATTGCGGCACCCTACGGTCAAGACCGTGGAGGACCTCGACAAGGAAATCTCCCAGTACCGCACACCCAACGAGTTTATGCGGCGGACGTTGGACACCAACTTCGAGCAGCGGGCTCAAATTCTCGCCGCGGTGGCGCGCTGGGCGGTCTCGATAGCCGGAACGGGAATTGACGCCGAGCAGTTCCAGCGGCTTCAGAAGTGGGCCGCCGCCGCGCATCCCTCCGACTACAAGACGCTCCGCATAGCCGGCTTCGGCTTGTCGGGCTTCCAGTATCTGCGCATGTTGTTCGGGGCGGACACGACCAAACCGGACCTGCGCATCCGGCAATGGGTTACCTGGGCGATCAGCCCCGACGGCTCCAGGGGCCTCGTGAGCGACATAGTGGCCTTGGCGCTCATGGAAGACGCGACGCGCCAGCTGGGCCTGTCCCTGCGAGATGCCGACGCGACAATCTGGCGGCTGCTCGCGAGGGGAGAGTAGAGCGAGGGGACGCCGAAAACTTGCTCCTCCACCCGCCCCACACACGGCGCGCCTAAATGCAATTTGCGGTAGCGCCGGCTCTCGATCAGGAGCCGGTCGCCCGTCCAGGCGGAAACGGCGAAGGAGCACAAGATCGCCTCAGGGCACATTGGGGGGACTATGGTTCAGGACCTATGGAGCGATGCCGAGCTAGAAGCGGCCGTGGCGGCCTATCTTCAGATGATGGCGCTCGAACTCGCGGGGAAACCCTACAGCAAAGCGGCCATGAGCCGCGCACTTCTCGCAGGTCCTTTGAAGGGCAGATCGACAGCGGAACAGCGGATGCAAAACATCTCGCACGTTCTGTCAGAGATGGGTCGACCGTGGATCAAGGGCTACAAGCCGCTTGGCAATGTCGGGGCTCTTAGCCGAGAGAGACTTGAGGCGATCATCCGCGGCTTCGATGGCCCCCTGGGCACGCCTATTCCGAAGCTGCCGCCGGTCGCTGTGCGCGATAGCCGTAAACTCCCGCCCACAGGATACTGGATTTTCGTGTGCAACCGCACGCGATGGACGCGGAGGCGCGGCTTCGATCGGGCGCGCCTGACTTGCTGTATACGGTCCGTGGCCACCACAGGAACGAGGTCCAAGCAGGCGACCTTGGCGTGATGCGGCTGAATGCGGCAGGAGGGACACGTCATCGAAAGGCACATCCCAAGGCGTCTATGCTATCGTGGACGTGGTCGAGAGCGCGCGTCAAATACCCGACGACGACGCGCGTTTCTACACTGATCCGGCCGACGCGACTGCCATCGTTTGGAGAGCGCGACTTGAGGGGGTACTTGAGAACCTGGTGGACCATCCGGTGCCGGCTCTGACGCTGCCTGATGGTGCAGACTTTGACCGTGTCCGAAACCCGATACAGTCCGCTACCATCCCGCTCTCCCAAGCGGCGTTCGGGACGATCCTCGAAAAGAGCCGAGCCGACCTGATCAACGTGAACGCCACTCGATTGGCGGGTGACGCCGAAGGCGTCGCCGATATAGAGCGGCAGGCCGCAAACCTCGATCCGCAGGTCCGTGAGCGACTGAGCCGGGTCATCGAGCGCGGGCCAGTGGGCGATCGGGTGAAGGCGGCGCGCGGGCACAGGTGTCAGCTTTGCGAGGCGAAGGGGGTGCATCACCACGCTTTCTTGAAGCGGGATGGTTCGCCTTATGCGGAGGCTCACCATGTCCAGCCGGTGTCCATGCTGATCACCGGTTCATTGGGCGAGCGAAACATTATGGTGCTGTGCCCAAATCATCATCGTCAGGCACACTACGGACAATTCGAAGTGCTTGAGGAAAGGCCGACCGACTGGATCGTGTCTGTTGACCATGAGCCGCTACGGATCGAGCGCACCGTCCTTTCCTGACGCTTGCTCCGATCGCGCGGGATCATATGGGGGGACGATGGACGAGAAATGCTGTAAATCAGCGCCGCGTCGTGTCCGATCTCCCGCCAGACTTATAGTGCCGATCGGCGTCGGAACCCGTCGCTGATTAACAGCTTGGGCTCTCGATGATAGGCCACGCGGGGAATGAAACCATTGTCCCGCGAGACGGGGCGGATGCGGCTAGGCCGAGGGCTCTCGAAAAAGAGCTTCCAGCCTAGCTGATCTGGTGCGACGTCGATCACGCCACCGCTTTGAGTGGAGGGCGCTTCTCCGCCTTGTGGGCAGGCGGAGATGATCTTCGAGCAGGCGTCACTGACCGCCGCATCCTTTTGCGTCACGGAGGCCCCTTGGAAGGGGATGAGGTTCGTGAGCCAGATCGGGTTGGAGCCGCTCCAATCATAGGTCTTGATAAAGGCGGCCCGCTGGTCGATGGCGGCTTGCGTGCGCCACCCATTCTTCCACAGGTCGTAGCCAAGGATGGCGAAGATCTCGAGGCCGCCGATGTTGAGCAGGATGAGGTTCTCCCCCTCTGCCTTGGCACGCAGATCGGCCATGTAGTTCGCCGGAGCCCGCGGGATGCTCGCCATCTCGGAATAGACCGGCACCGCGTCCTGCACGGCCGACCACCACGCCTTGGCGAAAGCGTCGAACGGGAGGTCACCCTCGGCCACTGGCGGCTCCGCACGCGCTTTCTCCAGCGCCGCTGAAAGCGCCGCCTCGTCGGTCGAACGCCTGCCGGTTACCGTGCGCCTCACCGCCCGCCCAACCACCGAGAACGTCCACGCATGGGCGCTCTTGGGTCCAGTCTGGGTCGCGGCGAGCGAAGTGTGGTAGTGCAGGAACGGCGTCGCCTTGAGCAGATCGGCGGTGAAATCGTTGATCAAGTTCCGTCGGAACGCGATCTGCACGCCCGCTGCGATCTCCTTGGCCTTCGCAATGACAGCAAAGTCGTCGCGCAACTGGCCATAGTCTTCTTCGAAGGTCACCATCGCCGGGACTAGGAGGTTCTTGATTGTCTTTTCCGCCTCGGAGGTCAGGCGGTCGCTCGCCTTTTTCGGGCTGAGCACCTCGATGGCCGCGAACTTGCGGTGCATCCCGTCAATCAGCCGCAACAACATGTCCTCGCTGACACAGATGGCCCCGACTTGCCGCTTGTTGTCGCCCTCCAGCACGAACACCCCCACGCCCGACTCGTCGCAGTTCAGCACTACCCCCGGAAGTACAATCGGGCTGCCGTCCGAGACGCAGGCACGCATGTAGTCTGCGATCTCTTGCACATGCTTGGGGTCTTTCGCCCGCTGGGTGATGCGCTCAAGTCCTCAACCCGCGCATAGTCTTCGCCCTTGCTCGCGTCGATGGGTGCCTCGCGGTGAAACGCAGGAACTCCCGCATCAGCATCGAGGTCGAGAAGGACTCCGCGCCCCATCTGCTCGCCCATTCGACGAAAGAGCGGGTTAATCTGTTCGCGATGCAATGGTCGAGTGCCTGTTTGTAGAGGTCGGCGACCGTACCGCGGACTGAGACGAGCTTTGCGTGGCCGAAGTTGATGTTCATTTCTAACCCTCCCGTTACTTAGCCATAAATGGTCCTTGCAGGTTGGTTATTATCCAATAAATTTGGGGCTGTAAAGCAAATTTATTAATAAATGTGGAATCGTTTACGATTTTCTCCCCATTGTCGGCGCGAGGGACGCTGCGACCCGCGCTGTCGATCCCGATGGGAATTGCAGCCAAGCCCTCGTGGGGTGCGGGCGGTGCGCCCCATCCTGTTCCCGGCGCCCGTACCGGGTCGCAATGGGCCGTTGTGACTTGGCTTCGGAAGCCCCTCCCTCCAAAAGCGCCCCCAACAAAATCAGGAATTTGGGTTGTTGAACCGCGCCGATGGGCATCCGGACCCGCGCCGAAATACATCATACTTGACGTACCCGCGTATAAACACGGGGGCCCCGAGGCCGGTCGGCACGCTAAGTCATTGGTATCTTTAACCTCAGCGGGCGACGGCGCTGATCAGGCGACGCAACCAAGTTCGTCATCGGGTTGAGCCGGCGCATTCGCTGAAGGCGCTACATCCGCTACTTTCTGAAACCGGGAGATGGCGGCGAGGTCTATCGCGAGGCTACGCGCATCTTCGGGTTTGGCGCCGACTCGAGCCAGCATCGCCCGGAACGCGTCTGGGTCGGGCTGCCCCAGGGCGAGCCGATAATACAATAAATCCTGAAGCATCCGTTCCTTGCGCGTGGACCGCAGACTGAACCGCCAATCGAAGCTCACGCTAACGGGACGGCCGTCTTCGGGGAGCCACCAGCGCTCGAGCCCGGTTCCTCCCGATGGATGGTCGCCGGTGATGCTAAGCAGCTTCAAAAAGGGACTGCCTTTCCCCGATTTGGCGAGTGCCTCGTCGCGATACTTCGCCAGGGACTGCCGTACGGCTAGGCTTGCGTAACGGGCGATCCGCCCCTCTCGCTGTTCGAAATCGACAGGGTCGCTCGGAAGGTCCCAATGAACGATGCGGCGGCACCATTGATGAAAATCGAGTCTTCCTGTCCCACCGATGTCGTGCATAGGACGTGTGGCCAGAACGGGGAGTTGAAGGCCCGGCGCAGGGTATCGCTTCGCAGCCGGCCGCCCTTCTTCTTGCCTGCCTTGCGTTGCTCTCCGCCTGCGAAAGGCATGATCGCCTGGACGGGAATCCGCAGCTTGCTGCTCGTTCCGCGTCTAAACTGAACAAGGCTCGGGCGGTCGAGTAGGCAGTTCGACAGCTGCTCGAGAATAGCCAGCCCGCTCGCGTCACCAAGCTGTCCGAGTAGCGCCATCTGCTCGTCGAGCACGGCCTCGAAGCCACCCTTCAGCATCGCGTCGCACATTGCGTCGGGATACCGCGTGCGCTTGGATGACCGGAGAATGAGATCGGCGAACGCTCGGTGCCCCAGATACCCGCGTAGGCGGTCCCAACCGAACCCGAAGACTCGTAGCGCCTGCCATCTCTCTCCCTGCGGAATGTCGTGTCTTCGCGCACAGCGGGCGATGATCGAGCCGGGGGCGGAGAGCAGATGGCTGGCGAGAGCGGCCAGTTCCGAGCGCGAGATCGCCGAGACCGCGTCGATGGACTTCCAGTCACGCGCCTTCGAGCTTCCACGCACCGAGAGCGCGATACTCGCGATACGGCTGAAACTGAGCTTCGAGATGTGGCGCTCGATGCCACACGCCACTATCCACGTCGGCCTCTTTTCCTCTCCAGTGATTGAAACCCGATGCAGCGCGAGGAACGACTTCGAGTTGGCGCTCTGCATCGGACTTCACGCTGGCAAGTGTCCGGTTGGTCTCCTTCATGGGCTCGATCGCGTGAGCGAGGTGCGGCCAAGGCATGAACAGTGCGACCAAAGCGCCACATTCCGTTCCGCCTGGACGGAGGAGCGGCGGAGGGGCTTTGGTGCCGGGCGGCTTGATTCCACCCATGAGGCCGATCGACAGCAGGGCGGAAATAGATGTCGGCGCACCTCTCCACTTGCTGAACAGCAGCGACTTCCCGTGATGCGGTTTGTTCGACGACCACGGACCCTCGAGCCGCCACCAGCCTATTGTAGGCGGTTGCCACGGAAGGCTAAGCTCCGCCGCGCCGCCAATCATCTCGGTAAGCGAACGCAGTTGCGGATGCGCGAGTTTTCCGCGTCCCGAGCCAGCCTCGAACGGCGGTGCTTTGGCCACACAGATCGACTTCCACACCGCATAGCCGTGGAGCGTCTGGGCAGGATAGGGGATCGAGCTCCACATCTGCGGCGCCCAACCAGCGAACTGGCTGCCGCAGCTCTCTGCCAGATGCCGAAACAGTCTGAGGTCTGCCGCCTCGACCTCGACCTCCGGCATTTCGCGCTTGAAAAGATCTTCCTTGTGAACAAGAGCCCGCTCGGTGCGCGCCATGAGAGGGCTCAGCAAATCCTCGAGGCGTACCTTCGCTGCCCGGACGCTCTTCCTGACATCTTCGAGCGAGCCCGGCGTGCGCAGGGCGTCATGGTAGTCGCGCATAGCGCCTTCGACTCGGTCGCGACAGGTGGGATCGCCCGCGAGGAAGCCCGAGAGGTCCACGAGCGCCTTGTAGTGCTCGACCGGATGCATCTCCTCCCCGGTTAGCCGCCTCAACCGGTAAGGGGTGGCGGATAGCAGGAGTACCGCCGGCGGTACGTCACCACCCAATAGGGCATCGACGAGAAGTCGATGCACACGGGCGCGCTCGATCTTCAGCGGGTCGCGGGTATCCTCGTACTTGGGGAGGATCAGGTCCGCGTACCGATGGAACTCGTCTAGCACAACGAGGTCGGGGCGAATTGCTTGCGACCGCAATGCGGCGAGCGCCAGGACCGAGCGGAACCGACCGATGAACTCACCGATGTCGACGTAACGGCGTTGCACCCATTCCACGACCGCCTTCTCGATGTTGCCGGTGGGACAGGTAAACACGTCGCGAAGCGCCTGTTCTATTCCGGCGAAGGTGTAACCTTTGAGATTTGCAGCGCGCTCATCAAACAGGCACTGGTTGCCGTTCGCGTGTTCGCGGTCCTTGCGGAGCACAATCGGTCTGAGATCGTCGTACCGGTCGAGAAGCCTTCGAATCAGCGCCCGCTCTGCCTTACGTCCGGTCCTCGGTCCGGGCTTCCAGCCTGGAAGGCTCGTTTCCGGAGTGAATGAGAAGATGCGGTATCCGTTCCCCTCGTCAGGCAGTGACGCCGGCACCAGCGTGAGCCGATCCTCGCCGGTCGCGTAGTCCTTTTCGTCAATGCCCGTGAGCGAGACGAACTTCAGCCGGTTCTGGCCGACGATCTCAAGGCTCGGACACAGATAGACGACATTCAACCTGTGTCGCTTGCTTCGGAGACCTTCGGCCACCGAACGTGCGATGATCGTCTTCCCGAGGCCGACCTCGTCGGCGACGAGAAAGCGCCGCGGGCTCTGCCCCTCAAGTCGCTCAAGCGCGACCTCGACGGTCCGCCGCTGGAACTCCGCGAGCTTAGTCACGCCGGCTTACCAATCGCGTCATCGACCGCCTGGAGGAACGGCCTCACCTCTTTGAGATCCTGAAGTGCGGCCGCGCGCTCCTGCTCATCGGGAATGGTCGTAAATACCTCCTCGAATGAATCCGAGCATGGCCATCATCCCGGTGACACGGCCTTCGAATGCCTTGTGGTCCCGCGCCCAGCTGGCGAGCATTGTCTCAAGCGTGAAGATCTTGGCGAGCTGACCCGCAGGATTTTGGCGCCCTTCGCCCTTCCAGGAATCCGTCCATCGCTGCCCCCCGGTTCCGTCGATACCGTCGAGCAGCGACCTGAGCCAGTCGCGGAAGCGGTTCGCGCCGACGTACCGTGCGAGCAAAGCCCTGTCCCTGCGCTCGACGTCCAGCCAGTCGATCTCCACAGCTTGAACCCAGGTGCGGCAGACTTCGGGCTCACTTGTGCTGCGCGCCCGGAACGTCACCAAGGTGGTCTGTTCGCTGAGCGCGGGCGGATGCGGGAGCAAGCGGACCGACTTCGCCCCGTCCTCGATCGGAGCCCATGCCTCGTCTTCCAGAAACGCCGAGGCCTCGAAGCGCGCCAACCTCAGGACGTCGTCGCCGAGCGCGCCAAGCTGGAGGTGCAGCCCATCCTGATCGGAACGGAGTTTCATCGGAATCTCGAGGAAACGGCTGATCAAGTCGTCCAGTTCGCGCTTCGCTCGCTTCTCCTCGGCTGCTGCAGCATCCTGAACCGTCCTGTCGAGTTCGAGACCGGCGTCAACGAAGTCGTACAGGGAATCCGCCAACGCTCGGTCAGCTACGTCTAACAGGATGACCGCTTCGGCGTTCGGCCCAATCAGCCCGCGCTTCGTGAGGTTGGCACTTCCGAGCAGCATCGCCGTCCGATCGCTCTTCGAAACAGCAAGCAGCTTAGCGTGGATGCCGGTCGACGGAGGCTCGATGAACTCCCCGTTTGCCTCCTCCTGTTGCTGTTCGACGGAGACCGGAGCCTCCGGCTCTGGCGGCGTGTCGACCCGAAACTTCACATTCCGGTGCGGCGCACAGTCGATTCCCGCCACCTCGGTTGTGAGTAGCGTGATCTCAGCCGCGCCGGCCTTGAGCACTTCGTCGAGCCCGGCGTGATCGATGAACGGGCTTACCGCACAGCCCCTCTCGGCTCGGGCGATCATAGAGTTGGGGACGAAAGACTTGGACTGTCCATGGCGGCGCCACAGGACGTTGCGGACGGAAACACCGGCGGGCACCCTCCAGCGAGCAGACCGGAGTTCCTCCACCTCGGCGCCCTGAAGCCGCGCCTCCTCGAGAAGGCCTTCGGCAAGAGCTGCGATGTCGGGAATGGCTCTCGCCGACTTGTCCTTCGTCGAGACCAGCAGGAGGCCGGCATCGAGGTCGGTCGATCCCGTCAGGTTGCGGCTCCCGATCCAGAAACGCCACTCGGTATTCCTGACGCCGCAGTACCTGACCAGCGCGACCTTGGGATGCCAACTCGCCTGACGCTCGTCCGAGGGGATCGCGCGGACCATGGCGTCGAGAAGAGGCAGGACTGACCGATGCTTGTGGGTGCGACCACGCGCCCGAGCTGATGGAGGACAACCAGCTTTCCCCGCATCCGTTCGAAGGCCTTCACGAGGCCGAGCGGGGAGCTCTCGAACTCGGCCTCTGCATCGCCGCCCAGTGCCAGCACGAGCCCGAGCATCGCCACGAGGTCGAGCGAGTAGGTGGTCACGATCGCTCGCGCGACCGCCTGGTCGCCACCTGGCCTCAGCGCGCCAAATATTGAAATGCGCTCGTCTCGCCTGAAGGTCATGAAGCCTCCCGGACGCGCTCGATCATGTCGCGGACGACGGGCCAGCGGTAGTCGAGGGGAGTGGCGATAGCTTTCCGCCAATCTCGGCGACGCTTCTCGTTGAGGAGAAAGGCGCGGTGCTCTTTCAGATCGCGCTCGCGGCCAGTCAGATCCTTGGCGATCGCCTCGAGCGATCCCCGATCGCGGAGCCAGCGCATCACCACCTCGATGAAACGGACAAGTTTTTCGTCGATGCGGGTCTCTGTTCGGAGGGCGCTGACGTCGAGCTGGAGCGCTGTTTCGCTATGTTGATCTCGAAGCACCGGCAATGCAACGGCGTGACGGTTATCGCTGAGGCCCCGATCTTCGTTGCGCTTCGCCTCGATTAGCGCGGAGTGGGCCGCGCGGGCGATGCAGGCGAGCGAAGCCGCGCGCTCGGCGAGCACGAGCGCTTGGCGCTCCGCATGCGTCGCGACGCGGCGGACCTCGGAGGACCAAAGCGACTCCGTGCTGACGCCGCCCTCGGCCAGCCGGCTAAGCAGCGGCTGAGTCCCGCCGTCGCCTGCAGACTTCCACTTGCGACGAAGGTACTCTGCCTCACCACGCCTCAGAGTGAACTCCAGCTTGCCCGTCTTGTTCTGCCAGCCGGGCGGAGCTTCGGGCAGGCCTTCGAACAAGACGGCAACGGACGATTTCCCATCGTCGCCATCGCTCCTGATGGCGAGATGCGGCCAACTGCTTCGAAGCTGCACCTCTGTAGGAGACCCGTTAAGATCATACACCGGGCTGGCCATCCGCCATGATCGAAGCGCGGTCCAGTAGATGGTGCTCGCTCGGACGAGGGGTCGTTCGCCTGCTCGGTACTTCGTCCAGCCTGAGATGCCCGAGTTGTCGAGAACATCCGCCGTCTTCATTAGCCGGAGGGAGAAGCGGCGCTCGATTTCGAAGAGGTTATCGACCGAGAATTGCTGACCGGCAGTCCGCGCCAATAGCTCCTGGTACGCCCATGCGACGAAAAAGACGTACCGAAGCTCCGCGTGCTGGACCGAGGTTCCCGGAAAGAAGCGGTCGGCGAACGCGAAGTGGATCGGCGCGAAGCCCAGCTCGTCCCTCGTTCCGTCCGATGAGAGGGATGACAGGTAGCGATTGGCCGAGGCACGATCAGCTTCCGACAGCATGAACCAGCCGATGGCCGGCTGAAGAAGATTCTTCATCGACTTAAGCCGCCGCCCCGCCCTTGTGCACGCTATTTTACGCTAGCGTCCCCTCGCCCATTGAAGCGACTTTACATCACCCTAGCGGGCTGCTGAAGTAGTCTACCACAAATTTTGTGGAGTTTGGATATCCCGCGTGATTCTCTGGGGGCGCGAGGAATCGCGCGAGGCGGGACGCTGTTTTCCTAGTCGACGTGGAAGCGCGCGTCCGTGCCGCGCATCCACTGCGTGCGATGCCTCGCCCAGTGAACGCGGCGCTCGAAGAGCTGGATTGGCGGAGTTCGCGGCGCTTTACGACAAGGTCGACGGCCGTCGATCCCGCCGGAGCGTCTGCTACGGAATCAGAGCCGCAGACTGACCCAACCTGTACAACGGCCGCCGTGGCGCTATCGCGAGCTTCGGAAAACAGCTCAGCGGTTGATTGGCGAGGTTCGCGGCGAGAGGCCGCCCGTCGTCTCCAAAGTAGACGCTCGCAGTCAGCGCGGTCGCGACCTTCTGTGGCGCGGCGCGGCAAAGGCGGTGTGCCAGTGGGCAAAACCCATTGGCCATGGGCACAACCCAATTTTCAGCTCGTTCCAATGTTACAAACTCGTCGCCGCGAATTGTCGCAACCAGTTGTAATTGCTACATTTTATTTTCCCCTGGCAGAGTTCAATCCTCTCTTGCAGCACCACAATTTTCCTTTTTATTTCAAAGGCTTGCAAGGCCTGGAGCCTGCGTGACGCCCGCCACGGCGCACTTTGGTGGGTCACATGCCTCTCGCGGCGCCGCGGGCGACGGAAGTCCATGGGGTCTATTATTTCCGCGATCGCTCGCTACGCCGCCTATTGGAATCGGCTTCAGCGCCAGCCGGAAGCGAACTGACCGCGGTCGGGGCAAATCGTAGCGGGAATATCTGAACCGCCGCAACGACGAGGGAAACGTCTGGGCGGCGCATCGGATCGCCTGGCAAGCCACCGCGCTGTCGGCCGCCTGCAGATTGATCGATCCAATGCCCGACTCGGACCTCAGATATCCCGATTGGCAGTGTATGGAGAATCACCCCCGCGCCTGCCTGCGGGCCGTTCTGCAACGGAGCGGCATCGTCGCCGACGAGCGAACCTACTGACGCCACTCGGGATAGAATTGCGAACTCAAGTCACCGAATCGACCTCTGCTCATTGCCGCAAAGAGGTCGTCGCTCACGGTAACTGCCTAGGGTGCTGACTGCCGCGGTCGCCACCCGCTCTCGCTACGCCACGCCTCGAGAAACGATCTTCGGAACCTCGGGAGCTCGCATTCCGGCCGTCGTGTAGGCGACGATTTCTTCGAGATCGTACAAGGCGCGGCTCCGGCTATCTGGATCGGGAATGAGTTCGTCGAGCCGGTTGGTGTCTGAAAACGTGTAAAGATAGGAGCCGATCATCAGAGACATGCGGAGGTAGACGACTTCTTCGCTCAGATGCGGCAGCGCAGCCAAGAACGCCTTGGCGTAGGCGCGGGTGGTCCCGTCATAGACTTGGCGTCGCAACTCGTACGATAGGGCTTCTGGCTCCATGTGGAGCCGGGAATGAAGGCGTAGAAACGCGCGGCCCTGGAAGGTGTCTCTGAGTCTCAGCGAGGGCGCAAGGAAGGACCGGACGAGATCTTCGACGCGCGGAGGGCGGTCGGCCGCCAAAAGCCGGCTAAGCGCGGCCTGCCTCGCCGCCGCGATCTCCGACCCCTTCCGCAAGAAGACCTCACGAAACAGGTTTTCCTTGTTGCCGAAGTAATAGCCTATTAACGCCGAGGCGATGCCGGTCTTGTTAGCGACATGCCGCAGCGTTGTGCCTGCAAATCCAAGGTCGGCGAAGAAAACCTCCGCCGCGTCTAGGATGTCCTCACGAGACGTGGTCGGGCCTTCCGGTCGGCCCGCACGTTTTCTCTTTTGCCCGGCGGTAGGCGCCTCAGTCACCACAACGCCACGCTGGCTTTGGCCGGCCATGCGGCGATCCAATCGAAATTGATCGACGCCGCATCCGCTCCCGAAGCGAGACCCACGCGCGGTCTCGCAGCAGCCGCGCAATCACGGCTGGCTCTTGGTCGCTTCGCGCGCCGTGGTGAGGAAACCATCGCTGCAATCGGCTCTGGAGTTCAATGCTTTTGGGTCGAACCGCCCATCGCTAGTCCCCGCAAGACGCTTTCACGGGAGCTTCAACTGGCGCCACTGTCATGCCCGCGAAAGCGGGCATGCAGGAGCCAAAGGGCGAAGGCCTGGGGCGGTTGCCTGGACACCCGCTTTCGCGGGGGTGACAGCAGCGCCGTGTCAACCAAAAAGCAGACCGCTTTAGCGGGCCTGCATTTCCTTGACGACGATCTTGCCGTTCATGACGATCGGCTCGTCGTCGAGGAACAGCGAGCAATTCCGCATCGGAATGTCGAGGTGGCACGCGGTGTCGTTGGGGCCGCCCAGTTCATTGTTGGGGCCGGTCGAGAACATCACATTGCCGTAGAACGAGCGCAGCTCCATACCCATGCCGCCGGGAAACTGGGTGAGGCCGTGCCATTGCGCGCGATGATCCAGTCCCCAGCCGACATGGCTCATGCCGTAGCCCTTCGGGTCGCGGAAGCTTTCCATGTACGACTTGACAAGCTCGGCGTCGAGGCCGCCCCGGATGTCGCGGATGATGCCCTTTTCGATCGTGTAGGTGATCGGATCGCGGGCGTAGCTGTTGAACGGCAAGAGCACGTCGCCGGGCGCGACGACAATCTGTCCGTCGACGCCGTCGTCGGCGGCGCCAGTGAACACGAAGGCGGCCGGCCAATGGTCCCATCGGCCGGGCGAGTCCGTGTAGCCATATTCACTGATCGTCGGATAGACGCCGAGCCTGTAGGTCACGTCCGTCCCGTGCGGCGAGGTGATCCGCATCACCTTGGCCTTCGAGAGGATCTCGGCGCCGATCTCGACGCGCTCGCGCAGTTCCTTCGTCGGCAGCAGACGCGCCAACAGCGGAGCGGGCTCGACCGCGGTCAAGATGCGCGTCCCCGAGCGCTGGATCGCCATCTGCTCCTCAGAGAACAGAAGGAAGATCAGATCGACGACCATATCCGCGTCTTTGAGCGCTTCCACCGCCGAGGGATTCGCAGCAAGACCGGATTCCCCGACAACCCATGAGCCCGAGCTCGGCATCGGGGCAGGCAAGCGCATATGATACATGCGCGCGCCGAGCCGCAGCCCGGCCGCCAGGAAGGCGTCCGCGTAATCTAGCCGGTCGGCGCCTTGCGACAGCACGACGACCTTCTCGCCTTCCCGCACCCCGCTCAAAGTGAGTTGGTGCAGGCAAATCTCAGTCAGTGCGCTCAATTCCATAGTTGCCTCCGGTTTTCCAGCCGCCGTCAAAGATGTTGATTGAGAATGGGGGTGAGGACGTCGAAGAAGCCCTCTTGATTGTCCCACGGGATCATGTGCCCAGCGCTAGCCACGGCGTAGCTCGGGATCGCCGAATTCGCGCTCCTCAGGTCAGCGGCCCCTTGAGACGTGACAACGGGGCTCTCCGCGCCATAGATCAGGACGGCCGGAGCCGAAACCTTCTCCCAGTACGCAAAGAAATCCTCGGTCTCGAAGCCTGCGTGCGACTCGCGCACCGCGGTCTCGTCGCAGCTCGGCAGAACCTCCAGCCGCAGTTGCAGCTCGCGTTCAGGCCATTTGGGATAGAAACGCCGAACCGCTTCAACCGTCGTGCCTGCCTTCGCCTCCGAGAGCTGAGACATGAAACTCGCCCAGTTGGTCGGATAGGCGCCACGTCCCGGCCCGCAAACCGGCGGATCGACGATGACGAGGAGGCCGTGATCGAGCGGCGCGTATGTCGTCACATAGGCTGTCGCGATCCGAGCGCCCATCGAATGGCCAAGCACGATCGGCTTGCGCCGCCCCAGGCCGGCGACGACAGCGTCCACATCAGCGGCATAGTCCTGCAACCGATAGGCGCCGGACGGCGCCACATCGGTTTGGCCACGGCCGCGGATGTCGAGCGCGTAGACAGAGAAGCCCAGAGCAGCGATTCGAACCGCCAGGAAATCCGCGGTGGCGGCCGGACTGGTGATGCCCGGCAGGATGATCAGCGGGCGCGCCGCCGGATTGCCGTAGGTCAGGACATGGTGACGAAGACCATTGGCCTCGAGAAAAACCGACTTGCCGGAGATCGCGACGCTCATGCCAACGCCTCCGCGCGCGCCGAAATCTTCGCGAGCGCCGCTCCGCCCCCTGGGACCACCGGATCCAATCCGAGCGAGGTCAGAATCTCGCGGGCCGTGCAGGTGGCCGCGGTGATCACCGGCAGGCCGATCTTGTCCTGGACCCTCTCGACCGCAGGAAGCGAGGGCATCTGCACGCAAGCGGAAAGGATCAGTCCATCCGCGCCGGAGAGGTCCAGCCGGGCCACATGTTCCGGCAGCTTCATTGGGTCGAGGCGGCCGACTGCGAGATTGTTGGGAACCGCCAAGCTCACGCTGTCGACGACGATAAAGCCGTCAGCCTCGATGTAGCCGACCACCAGCTTCGTCAGCTCCGGCATGTAGGGCGCGACGACGCCAACCTTCTTCAAGCCCAGCGCTTTCATGGTCCGCACCAGCGCCCCGGCGCTGGAAACGATCGGAACGTCCTCGCCGATGCTCTCGCGAACGGTGGCGGCGAGCTTGGTCTCGACGGATTTGTGCGCCGACGCCCCGAGCGACATCAAAGCAACGAGGCAGGCGTAAGCGACGACGCCAACGTCTGCGTCGCCGACCTCCGCTGCGCATCGGCCGCCGTCTTCCACCATGCAGCGCAAAGATTCGACGTCGACAGTATGGAGACGCGCGCGGCTCGAATGGAACGTGAAGCCTTCTTCGTTCGACGCCGGATGACGCCTCAGGAGCGCGGGAATCTCCGTCTCCATCGTCGTATTCGAGCTTGGCACAATCAAACCGACGCGGTGCATCTTATTCTCCTGCTTATGCTGTCGATCGCGACGCGAGACTGCGCTCTACGCGCCGCTGGCCTCCGCGCGGGGAAAGGCGGCGAGGTAATCGAGCGCGTCCTGGAGACTGACGACGTCCCCATATTTCTGGTCGATGTCGAAGAGGTTGGCCTCGTGCGGCGCCGCTGCGCGGTCCGCCACGCATTCCCTGGGAACCAGGACGTTGAAGCCGCTTTGGACGGCGTCGACCACGCTCGCGCGAACGCAGCCGCTCGTCGTCGCCCCGGTGACAATCACGGTGTCGGCGTGCAGTGCGGTGAGCATCGCGGCCAGATCCGTGCCGAAGAAGGCCGACGCGCCATGCTTGGTGACGATAGGCTCGTCCGGCCGCGGCGCGAGGCGGTCGTCGACTTCGACCAGCCGAGTCCCCGAAAGCAGCGCCGCCATGCCCTTGGCCTTGCGAAGCCAAGCCGACGACCGCAACTGCGCGGGATCAAAGGCGATCGTCGTGAAAATGACCGGAATTTCGCGATCGCGGGCCGCCTCCAAAAGCGTGCGGGTAGCAGCGATCTCCGCCGACATATCGGCCGCCGTCGGATAGGCCGGATCGGTGAAGCCGAAGGTAAAGTCGACAACCAGCACCGCAGGCCGCACTCCGCGCGGGACGCGGTCGCCGAATCCGGCTGCGCTGTAAGTCTGACTGTCGCCTCTCGGATTCATTGCGATCCCTCCCCTGCGGCTTGCTCCGAAATAAATTAAACGGCTAATTAAATAAGTCAAGTCCGCCACGCTATCGCTCGCGCATAATGCGCCGGACCGTGCTAAGGCTGGCCCCAGACGAATCGTCAGAGGACATTGGCGTTGACAGAGACCGAGCGCGTCACCGCCGTCGCCGGAAAGAGAAGCGGACCTGGCCGGCCCGAGGGAAACCCTCAGAATCGGGACGAAATTCTCGATGCTGCGGAAGCATCCTTTGCAATGACCGGATATTCTGGGACCAGCTTGCGCGACATAACGGCGGCGGCCGGCGTTACGCAGGCGATGGTCAACTACTACTTCGGTTCGAAGAAAGAGCTGTTCAGGCAGGTCTATTTGCGACGCGGCGAACAGCTAAGCCGCGAGCGCTTGGCGCTCCTCGAGGAAGTGACGGCGCGGGCTCAACATTCGGTGAGCGATGTGATCCGCGCCTACCTCATCCCCGTGTTCCGTTTGCAATCGACACCGTCCGGCAAACATTACCTGCGCCTCCAGGCAAGGCTTCATGGCGAGCCTGACGAACTCTCCTACCAGCTGCGTCAGGAAGTCTACGACATTCCGGTCGGAGCCTATGTCGAGGCGCTGTGCCGGCTGCGCCCGGCGCTCAGCGAGCGCAAGGTTTATATCCGCTTCACCGAAGTGATCGGCATCTACCTTTACATTCTCTCGGGCGCGCACCGCCTGGATCAGATGAGCCATGGGAAGTACAGCATTCCCGCGGCGGACGAAATGATCGACGAAATCGTCGAATTCGCCACCAGGGGCATAGGCCCCTGATCCTTTAGCGGCTCGCCACTTCGACCGCCGTCATTGCGAGCGCCGTCATTGCGAGCGGAGCGAAGCAATCCAGCGATCGAGGCGGTCGCTAGTAAGTCGCCAAGCCGTTCCGTGGGCGCCTCAATCGGCTGACGCTTCGATCTCTGGATCGCCGCGCTCCGCTCGCGATGACGACAGGGTCCGGTTCGCATGACGTTTGCGGCTTTGGTCGCTTAAAGCGCGTTGCGGTGTGTTCGAACCAGCGCCGTCGTTGCGAGCGCAAGCGAAGCAATCCAGCAGCGCCAAGCGGAACTGTGGATTGCTTCGGAGCTCACGCTCCTCGCAATGACGACGGGAACTGATTGCAACTCGATTCAGGCGACCGAAGCGTCCGGCCCCAGCGCCGTCGTCGCGTTGTAGGAGTAGACCCACTCCGCCTTGATGCCGACGGCGCTCGGATCCTCTTTCTGCCGCCGCATCATTTCGAGGTCGCGCTGGCGCTGCTCCTCGGGCGTAGCGAGGTGATAGGTTCGTCCGCGTTCCCTGGCCTCCAACTGGACGCGGCTCGTGCGTGGAAGGCGCTCGCCCTCATAGGCGGCCAAGGCGGCGTCCAAATCGCCAGCACAACGCGTCAGCGCGCGCCCCAGCACATAGGCGTCCTCGATCGCCATGGCCGCGCCTTGGGATAGGAACGGCAGCATCGGATGCGCCGCGTCGCCGAGCAGCGTCGCGCGCCCGCGGGACCATTTTGTCATCGGATCGCGGTCGAACAGTCCCCACTTGAACGTCTGCGCCGGATCCGTCCGCTCGAACAGGCGAATGAGATTCGTGTGCCAGCCCTGGTAAGCGGCGAGGAGTTCGTCAAGCGTGCTCGACTCGGTCCAGGATTCCTTGACCCATTCCTCCGTCTCGGCGACGGCGACGATGTTCACGGCCGAGCCGCCTTTGACGTAGTAGGTGACGACATGGGCTTTCGGCCCCATCCAGAAGGATGCGTCCGGGCTGACGAAGGGCAAGGGATGGCGTTCAACCGGGACGAGCGCGCGCCAACACATATGTCCTGTGAACTTGGCCTCCCCCGCGCCCCAGACCGATTCCCGCACTGCCGAATGAATCCCATCCGCACCGACGATGAGATCGGCCTCGAATGTGGACCCGTCCTGGAACGTCGCGACCGCTCTATCGCCCTCTGTCCTGACGCCCGTGCATGTGGCGTTGAAGGTGACCGCCTCAGCAGGAAGGCCGTCAGAGAGGATGGCGTGGAGATCGGCCCGATGGACGTGATAAAAATCTGCGCCGTAGACGCGCGGACAATTTTCCTTCAGCGGCGTGCGGAAGATCTCCTGCGCAGTCTCCCAGTTGCGCCCGACCATTGCTTCCGGGAGAAAGCCGACGCGCCGCAGATCGTCTGCGAGCCCAAGCGCGTTGAGCACCTTCACCGCGTTCGGCGTCATCTGGACCCCGGCGCCGACCTCGCCGAACTGTCCGGCGCGCTCGAACAGATGGACGTCGACGTCATGCAATCGCAGCGCGCGAGCGAGGGCTACGCCGCCGATCCCGCCCCCGATGACGCCGACGCGAAGCGCCAGCGATTTCTTCCCGCCGTTCATTGCATCCCCCTAACCTTTTACCCAGGCGGAAGATCCAATCTCCGCCATGCCGATTTCAAACGGCTCGATAGAGCCTTTTTCGCTGATGGTCCGCGCGCTCGAGTTCATCCGCCGAGATAGGCTTTGACCAGATCCGCATTGCCTTTGAGCTCGCTGGCGAGGCTCGAAGCGACGACGCGGCCGGTCTCGAGGACGTAGGCGCGCGAAGCGACCGCAAGCGCGTTGTGAATGTTCTGTTCGACCAGCAGAACCGTCACGCCATGCGCGTTGATGCCGCGAATGACGTCGAGGACCTCCTCGGCCATCTTCGGACTGAGGCCGAGGCTCGGTTCGTCGAGCATCAACAGCCGCGGCTCCGACATTAGGGCTCGGGCGATCGCGAGCATTTGTTGCTCGCCGCCGCTCAGCGTGCCCGCGAGTTGGTTGGCGCGTTCACGCAGCTTGGGAAAGCGGTGAAACGCGAGCTCCATCCGCTGCGCGACTTCCGCGCGGGAACGGCAGAGATAGGCGCCCAAGGCGATGTTTTCGCGCACAGTCATGCTCGACCAGACGTGCCGCTCCTCCGGGCAATGCGCGATGCCGGCGGCGACGATGCGAGCCGGCTGTTGATTGCTGATCGTCCGCCCTTCCCAGGCGATGGCGCCTGTTCGACACGGCAACAGCCCCGAGACGGCGCGCAACAATGTGCTCTTGCCGGCGCCGTTCGGGCCGATCAAGGCGACGGTCTCCCCCGCCCTCACCTCGAGCGAAACGCCGTGGAGCGCCACCGCGCCGCCATAAGCGACGACGATGTCCTGCACCATCAGCGCTGGCTTCACGCCCGCCTCAGGCGCCATGCTGGACGCGGCCATCGTCATTGCACGCCCCGTCCAAGATAGGCTTCGATGACCGCCGGGTTGGCGGTGATCTCCGCGGGCGCGCCTTCGGCCAGCTTTTTCCCGAAATTCATGACGATCACGCGGTCCGAAACACCCATGACCAAGCTCATGTTGTGCTCGACCAGCAGCAGCGCGCGCACATGGGAGCCGACCAGGCGCTTCAAGACTTCGCCGAACGCGGTGGCCTCCTGGCTGTTGAGACCGGCCGCCGGCTCGTCGAGCATCAGCAGCGTCGGCGCTGCGGCGATCGCGACCGCAACTTCCAGCAAACGCAGTTCGCCGCACGAAAGCAGATGGGCCGGAGCGTTTGACCTCGCCCCAAGCCCAATCATGTCGACGATCTCCGCTGCGCTGTCGCGCGCCGCCTTCTCGCTCTCGCGCACGTGGCGGCGCGGAAAGAACGTGTCGAACAGCGACTGCCGCGCCGCCAAATAGCGGCCCGTCAGCACGTTGTCGAACACCGTCAGCCCCTTCATGACGTTGGTCTTCTGAAAGCTGCGCACCAGCCCCAAGCGCGCAATGGCGTAAGGCTTGTGATTTGTGATGTCGTGGCCGAGAAAACTGACGGCGCCCGCCGTTGGACGATAGAAGCCCGTCAGCATATTGAAGCAGGTGGTCTTGCCGGCGCCGTTCGGGCCGACGAGGCCGACGATCTCGCCCGCCGCGATGTCGAAGCTGAGATCGGACACCGCGGTTACCCCGCCAAACGTGATCGACAAGTTTGCAGCGCGGAGAAGCGGCTGTTCCAACGCGCGCTCGCTCATGCCGCCTCCTCCGACGCGACCACGGACTTCGCACGCTCAGCGCGAGTGGTCGTGCGGACATTCATCAGGCCTAGCAGACCCCTCGGCATGAACAGCACCACGGCGATGACGATGAGACCGAACAAGGTCAGGCGGAGTTCCTGCGCTTCGCGCAAGGATTTCCTGAAGGATCGTAACGAGACAGGCTCCTAGCAGTGGCCCAAGCAGTGTCCCCTTGCCGCCGATCAGCACCATGATGATCATCGACGCTGTGAAGGCGAAGGAGAAAACTTCAGGGCCGACATAGGAGATGTAATGAGCGTAGAAGCCCCCGCCCAAACCGGCCAGTGCGGCGCTGAGCACGAAGGCGACCAACGCCGTTGCGAAAGGACTGACCCCGACCGACTGCGCGACGTAGCGGTTCTCCCGGACGGCCACGGCGGCCCGGCCCGCATTCGAATAGACGAAGCGATAGCACGCGTAGAGAGCGACCGCGGCGATCGCCAGCGCTATGAGGAAATAGATTCGCTTGCCATCGATTGGCGACACTGCTGAAAGCATTGCCGGCTGACCGACGCCGACAAGGCCCATCGGCCCGTTGGTGAGATCGACCCAGTTGCCCGCGATCAGGCGTAGCGTCTCGGCGAAGGCCAAGGTCACGATAACGAAATAGGGTCCTTGCAGGCGCAAGGTGATGACGCCGATGAGGCAACCGAACGCCGCCGACACCAATCCCGCAAGCGGGATCGTCGCCCACATGGGCACGCCGAAACGGATCGAAAGCAGCGCAGCCGTATAGGCGCCGATGCCCAGAAACGCAGTGTGGCCGAGCGAGAACTCGCCGACATACCCCACCACGAGATTCAGGCTCGTCGCCAAGATCGCGTAGAACAGCGTCATGACCGCGAGGTGAAGCGCATATTGGCTGGACACGACGAGCGGCACGCAGACTGCGAGCCCCAGCGCAATCAGGAGAACGTTCCGTTCCAACTTCATCGTCAGGCCCTCTCGGAACGTAGCGAAAACAGGCCCTGCGGTCTTGCCACCAACACCGCGATGACGATGACGAAGCCAATGACGTCGACCGTTCCTGTCGCGACGTAGCCGCCCCAGAGCGCCTCCGCGACGCCGAGAACGAGGCCGGCGACAATGGCCCCGGAGAAGCTTCCCATTCCTCCAACGATCACCACTACGAACGCCTTGAGGCTGACCACGCCGCCGACGGAGGCCTGCGCCGAGTAGATGGACCCGAGCAGCATTCCCGCTGCGGCGGCCAGGACCGAGCCGAGCGCGAACGTGGCTCCGTAGATGCGGCCGGTCTGGATTCCCGCAAGTTTGGCCGCCATTGGGTCCTGGAACGTCGCTCGCATGGCCGAGCCAAGCTTGGTCCTGCGGATCAAGAGATGGGCGCAGAGCATGAGGGCGGCGCTGATGGCGACGGCCACAAGTCGCATCTTGGTCAGCACGACCGGCCCCAGGAAGACGGGATCGTCGGCGACCAGCGCCGTAACCTTCATCGGCGCCGGCCCAGCGATCAGCAGTGTGAGGTTCGCCAAAAAGATGGAGAGCCCGATCGTCAGCAGAATTCCCGCCTCTTCGCCTTGGTTGCGCACGCGCTCGATCAGAAAGCGATCGACGAGATAGCCGAATGCGCCCATGACGACGACGACGAGCGCGAGCGCGCTGAAGAAGTCCAGCCCGAGGCGCGTCGTCAAGAACGCGCCCAGCACGCCGCCCAGCATGTAGAACTCGCCATGAGCGAAATTGACGACCCGCATCAGACCGAGAATCAACGTCAGACCGAGCGCTGAAAGCGCGTAGAAGACGCCGATGACCAATCCGTTGGCGACAAATTGGAGGAACAGCTCCATCGGACTTCCTCTGCTTCGCTCAGAGAAACTCAGTGAGCCTGAACGGGCGACGATGCGACCACCACCGGCGCGCCGTTATGAATCTGCACGAGCACGGCGTTGAAGCCATACGCCTGCCCCTTGTCCGTGAACTGGTAGACGCCGTTGGGCGCTTCATAGTGCGTCTTGGCCAGCGCCTGGCGGATCGCTTCGGGATCGGTCGAGCCGGCGCGCGCGATCGCCTCCGCCATGATGTGCACGGTGTTGTAGCCGGCCGCGCCGTATTTGCCGGGCTTGGAGCCGAAAGCGTCTTCGTAGGCCTTGACGAAGGCAGCGCTAAGCGGGGTGTCCTCGGTCGCCACATAGGGAACTGCCGCGTAGAGACCCTCCGCCGCCGGGCCGGTCAGGCTGATGAAGTCGGCAGTGGCCCACGATCCCACGCCGAACACCTTGGTCGTCACGCCCATCTGGCGGAATTGCTTCATGAGGGTGGAGCCGTCCTGGGTTTCGGCGGCGACAAAGATGCCGTCGACATTCGCCGCACGAAGCTTGGTCGCCAGGGTAAGGAAGTCCGTCGTCCCGTGATCGAAATATTCGGTCATGACGGTCTTGACGCCGAGCGCCGACAGGCTCTTCTCGAAGCCAGCGACGCCGCCGCGCCCCCAATCGTCGTTGACGCCGACATAGGCGACGGTCTTGAGTTTGAGATTGTCGGCCAAGATCCGCGCGAAGGCGTCCGCCAGGAGCGCATCGGTCTCCGCAGCGCGGAAGAAATAGGGATTGCCCTGCTCGGTCAGGGCCGCCGCAGAGGAGACGCCGGTCAGCAGCGGAATCTTGTACCTGGCGGCGACTGGCATGATGGCCGCAGTCGCCGAACTGCAAAACGCCCCGATCAACGCCGCAACCTGATCTTTCTCGATGAGCTTCTCGACTGCGTTTACAGAGTTGGCCGGCTTGCACTGGTCGTCCTCGATGACGAGGGAGAGAGGCTTTCCGAGTACGCCTCCCTTTGCGTTGATTTCCCTGACCGCCACCTTGGAGCCGTCGATAACCTCGTGGCCATTGTACGCCACAGATCCCGTCAGCGGCTCGATGAGGCCGATCTTGACGCCGTCCTCGGCAAGAGCAGGAAGAGGACAGGCGAGAACAGCAAGGCCACCGGACACAACGGCGGCGCGGATCGACTTACGCATCTGCATTTCCCCTCAATTGTTGAACAGCTGTTCCGCAGGCCTCGAGTTTGAAGAGATGCTTGGGGATGCGGCGCGCATTGCGCGGCGGACGCTTCCTCTCGTTCTCGTCTCCTCCATGCGGCCAGGGCCTTCTAATTATTTATGCGACTAATTAATTTAATAACACACCCCTAGCTTCCCCGACAAGCGCATTTGTTGGGCAGATCGCGCCGCTGAAAGATCGTTGAACCCAGCGCCGCAGCGCTTGCGGCGATGCGACGCAGCGAACTTGCACTTTCGCGTCTTGCCGATTCCCTCTCGCGAATTGCGCGGGTCTTCGAAAGGGCGCGTCTTCGGAAGGATCTCGCTTAGGGAGATGGCGCTCCTGGTTGAGGCGGCCCTGGCCGACACATTACCGAACATGAGGAGATGGGGGATGTCGGTCACCGGAAGGGAGTTCAGTCGGCCGATTCCTAAGTGCGGCCGCCGCCGGCGTGGGCGAAACTCTATGAGACCATGGAGCAGCGGTTCGGATAACCCTGGCTTAAGCAATTGAATTTGCTGACCGTGCCAGCTCCTCTTGGGAACCAATCAGAGCGTTCCAAGGTTTATTCAATCGGGCGGAGCATCGGCGCCGCGAATAAGTTCGGCAGTCACTGATTCGAGGAAGCCATGACCCTCTCAAACGATGGCATTCTAACAATCCTCATCGTCGGTATCGTCGCCGGGTGGTTTGCCGGCCAGGTCGTACGGGGCGGCGGCTTCGGCCTTGTCGGCGACCTTGCAGTCGGCATCGTCGGCGCTCTTGTCGGCGAATGGCTCCTACCCCGACTTCATATCGCCCTGGGCGTCGGCATAGTCGCTCAAATTGCCAACGCTGCGATCGGAGCGATCATTCTACTGCTCGTCCTCCGATTGTTGGGAGGCGGCCCGCGATGGGGAAGAGGCTGGGGACCTAGTGGATGGGGAGGCTCCTGGCGCCGCCGCTGGTAGCGTGGAGCGTATTCGTCGCGTCGTCGCCCCAAACGCTTTGGCCAGCGCATCGAGTTCCCTCGCGAGGTCGAGGGTGTAACTGACATCTGCCGGGAAGAACCTGCTGTTCTAAGTGCGCTACGATCAATTCTTCCAGACCCTCGGCAACGGCGCCAACATCGACAATTTCGGCGGCGGCAAAGGCCTCGAGCTGATCCCGACAACGACCAACGAAGTGATCATCGGCGTTCCCGCCTATGAAGAGCGCTCGATCGTCAAACCCGTCTCGGGTTTCGCCGACTGGCAATTCGTTCTCCTCAAACAGCGCCTGTTGAGCGCCAACGAAAGCCAGGGCAACTACATCCTGACGCTCTTCCTGTCGGCTTCGGCGCCGACCGGCGACACGGCGTTCACCAACAACGCCTATCTGATCACCCCGACGATCGCCGGCGGCATTGGCTTCGGCGATTTCGACATTCAGGCGACTTTCGGCGTCACCTTTCCGACCGCGAACGAATTGACGCTTGGGACCGCTTACGCCACCAACGTCGTCCTCCAATACCATTTCGCCACCTACTTCTGGCCGGAACTCGAATTCAACGACACCTATTGGGATGGCGGTCTGCGATCAGGCAAGAACCAGCTGTTCGTCACGCCGGGCATCGTGCTTGGCCGCTTCCAACTCGGCGGGCGCGCGAAGCTGATTGTCGGCGCCGGCTATCAAGTGGCGCTCACGCCGCCGCAAACCCTCACGCCGGTCCTGACCCCGACCTACAATCACGAGTGGCTGATGACGGCCCGCGTCACGTTCTGAGCAGCAGCAATTGCGCGAGGGGCGTGAGCGCGCCTAGGCGGGCGACAGCACGACTCGCCGCTTTGGCATCGCCTCCTCGGGCGCGCCGGCGCAGCGCTGACGCACCAGATCGGTTACATCAGCCGGAGCCGCCCTTGCGAACCAAGCTGCGCCGGTCGGCGAGGGAACAAGAAACAAGGCTACATTCGCGTCGCCGTTTTTGACGACGAGGCACGCGCCGACGCGAGAATCCTCCATCAGCCGCGCCTCGATCCATCTGGCGTCCACCGCCGCACCTTTTGACGTCATGAGCGCAGCTGCCCCTTCGCCGAGACCGGCTCGCGGCGAAAGTTGGGCGGCGAATGTGGCTGTGCGGTGGTCCTGTTATTGATTTTTCGTAAGAAGGCCGGCTCGGCGCTCACGAGCAACGCCCGCGCCAACAAAAGCCGCTACGTCTTGCCGTGCGCTGCGTCGATGAGAATGCGGAAGGCGCGCAGGATCTGCGCCCGTTGCTGCGGGTCGTAGATGTAGAGATCCGCCTCCGCCTTGTTCGCCTCGTGGCCGTTCCAGGTCGAGCGGATGCACTGCCCAGAATCGCACTTGAACATGACGCCGACAGCCTTTTCGCCAGCCTCCGTCGTGTCGGCGGGATATTCGTACTCGAGAACGTGAACGTCCTGGATGGCGAACGCCACCTGATGCGTGTTGACCTCGGCCTGAGCGCCGTCGCGAAAAACGGCCGCCTCCTCGCTCATCGCCACTTCAATGCCGGGAGTCTTAATGCCGGGAAGTCTTGGCGCTCGCCGAAAAGCGTACGCCCTTCGTCAGCCAGCGGGTCAGATCGGCCGAGTTGCCGGAGCGGTACTTGGGATTGGCGGCTGTCACCTGCGGAAGGATCTTGCTCAAAAAATCCTCCGCTTCTTCAACATGTTCCGGCTGTGAGACGTTGACCATCGCGATCTCCCTAGCAAACCCCCCGGGCGGCGTGGACGCGGTCTGATCCAGCGCAAGGCCAACCTGGGGCCAAGCGCAATAAAAGATCGTAAGCGCGTGAACGAACCTCACGTTGCAGCGTTCCTAAACCAAAGGCCGATTCCAGCGGCGCCCACTTTTGTGGCACATTTGGAGTGTAAAGTGTTGTCTCTCTGGGTTTTTGGCAAGAGCGCCTTCGGACGCTCTCTCCAGTCCGGGAAGGCCGCAGAAATGTTAAGTTGGCCGACGACGAGGGGTGAGAATTTGGAGCTTGCGCCTGTGAGGGAATCCCTCCAGGCTTCAATGGCGCCGTTTATGCAGCGTCCCATTCCGGCACAGTCGCAACGCCATTTTAACCAATTATCTCCACACTCGACTGCGACCAGGAGAAGGTAACGACAATCCCTCTGGGAGTCCGCGATGAATACACAAGCGGTCCACGCATATACGCATTCGATCGGTGCAGATGTCCTTTCCGCCGCGCCGAACAAGGGCGCAGAAGTCTTCGGGCTGTTCTCCTCCGCATACTCGCGTGAGCGCCGCGAGGTCATGAGCCTTGGCGACTATCTCGAAGGGTGCCGCAACGATCCGAGCTTCTATGCGACCGCGGCGGAGCGCATGATCGCAGCGATCGGCGAGCCGACGATTTTCGACACCAGCAAAGATCGGCGGCTGGGCCGAATCTTTCTCAACCGAACCATCAAGATCTACCCCTCAATGACCGGTTTCTTCGGCATGGAGGAGACGATCCAGCGGGTCGTGAGCTATTTCCAGCACGCCGCCCAAGGCCTCGAAGAGCGCAAGCAGATTCTCTATCTGCTGGGTCCTGTCGGCGGTGGTAAGTCCTCGCTCGCCGAGCGCCTGAAGCAATTGATGGAGACCCAGCCGATCTACGCGCTCGCCGCCGGCGAGGAGATCAGCCCGGTGTTCGAATCGCCGCTCGGCTTGTTCCGCCCCGAGTTCGATGGGCGCCTTCCTGCAGCGGCAGTACAACATCCCCGCGCGCCGCCTTACCGGGATTTGCTCGCCTTGGGCGGCCAAGCGGCTCGACGAATTCGACGGCGATGTCTCGAAATTCTCCGTCGTCAAGATGTATCCGTCCAAGCTGCGTCAAATTGGCGTAGCGAAGACGGAGCCCGGCGACGAAAACAACCAGGATATCTCGGCCCTCGTCGGCAAGGTCGACATCCGCAAGCTCGAGCACTACTCGCAGCACGATCCCGACGCCTACAGCTATTCGGGCGGCCTCAACCGGACGACGCAGGGGCTGCTCGAATTCGTCGAGATGTTCAAGGCGCCGATCAAGGTGCTCCACCCGCTGCTGACGGCGACTCAGGAGGGCAACTACGCCGGCACCGAAAATCTCGGCGCGCTGCCGTTCCAGGGCGTCATCCTCGCCCATTCCAACGAATCGGAATGGGAGCAATTCAAGAACAACAAGAACAACGAGGCGTTCCTCGACCGTATCTGCGTCGTGAAGGTGCCCTATTGCCTGCGCGTCAGCGAAGAGGCCCAGATCTACGCCAAGCTGCTGGAGACCAGCGAACTCTCCGCCGCGCCCTGCGCTCCGGAAGTGCTGGAAATCCTCGCCCGCTTCTGCGTCCTCTCGCGCATCAAGGAGCATCAGAACTCGCCGCTTTATTCCAAGATGCGGGTCTATAACGGCGACAACCTCAAGGACACCGACCCGAAGGCCAAGTCGATTCAGGAATATCGCGAGGCCGCCGGGGTGGCGGAGGGCATGTCCGGCATTTCGACCCGGTTCGCCTTCAAGGTGCTGTCGGAGACCTTCAACTACGACAGCGAGGAAATCGCCGCCGACCCTGTCCATTTGATGTACGTGCTCGAGCAGGCGATCAAGCGCGAGCAGTATCCCAAGGAGACCGAGGAGCGTTACCTCGAATTCGTAAAATCCGTCCTGGCGCCGCGTTACGCAGAGTTCATCGGTCGCGAGATCCAGAAGGCCTATATCGAATCCTACAGCGAATACGGTCAGAATCTGTTCGATCGCTATATCGCCTATGCGGACGCGTGGATCGAGGAACAGGACTTTAAGGACGCCGACACCGGCCAGGTGTTCGACCGCCAGATTCTCGACGCCGAGCTCTCCAAGACGGAAAAGCCGGCGGGGATCGCCAATCCCAAGGATTTCCGCAACGAGGTCGTCAAATTCGCGCTTCGCGCCCGGGCGAACAACCAGGGCAAGAATCCCTCCTGGACCAGCTACGAGAAGATTCGGGAGGTGATCGAAAAGCGAATGTTCAGCCAAGTCGAGGAGTTGCTGCCGATCATCAGCTTCGGCGCCAAGCAGGACTCCAAGACCGAGCAGCAGCACGCCGATTTCCTCGCCCGCATGATGGCGCGCGGGTACACGGAAAGGCAGGTCCGTCGGCTGGTTGAGTGGTACATGCGCGTCAACAAAGCCGGGTGACGGAGAAAGAGATAAGCGAATGCCCCAGCTAATCGATCGCCGACTCAATCCGCGCGACAAGAGTCTCGGCAATCGACAACGCTTTCTTCGGCGCGCCCGCGCGCAGATCAAGCAAGCCGTCGACAAGGCCGTCCGCGATCGCTCGATTGCGGACGCCGCGAAGGGCGGGTCGGTTTCCATTCCCACGGAGGGCATCGGCGAGCCCCACTTCGTGTTCTCCGACAAGGGCGGGAATAGGGAGCGTGTGTTCCCCGGCAACAAGAAATTCGTCGCCGGCGACCAGATCCAGAAGCCTCCAGGCGGCGGAGCTGGCGGCTCGGGCAAGGACGCCTCGAATTCCGGAGCGGGCGAGGACGCATTCACCTTCGCCCTGTCCGAAAACGAGTTTCTCGATATTCTGTTCGACGGTCTCGAACTGCCTGATCTCGTCAAATCCTCGTTGACCGACGTGTTGGTCTCGGACCATCGGCGCGCCGGCTATTCGACCGACGGAACGACGCCCAATCTCAACGTGCTGCGCACGATGCGCACCAGCATGAGCCGCCGCTTGGCGCTGCGACGCCCCAGGGTGGACGACATTGAGCGCCTCGAGCAGGAACTCGCTGCGCTGCAACAGGGCAAGGACTGGCTGGATCCGGTCGACGGCGAACGGCGCGACGAGATCGCCGCCGACATCGAAAGGCTCAAGCGACGTCATCGCGCGATCCCCTACATCGACCCGATCGACGTCCGCTATAACCGCTTCGCGCCGGTTACAACGCCGCGCGCCAAGGCGGTCATGTTCTGCCTGATGGACGTCTCCGCCTCGATGGGCGAGCGCGAAAAGGACCTCGCCAAGCGGTTCTTCATCCTGCTCCACCTGTTTCTCAAACGGAAATACGACCGCGTGGAAGTCGTGTTCATTCGCCACACCCACGAGGCCGGCGAGGTCGACGAGCAGGAGTTCTTCTATGGCCGCGAGTTCGGGCGGCACTGTCGTCAGCACCGCGCTAGAAAAAATGATCGAAATTCGCCAGCAGCGGTACCCGATCGCCGACTGGAACGTTTACTGCGCACAGGCGTCCGACGGCGACAATTCGAGCGGCGACACCGCCGGCTGCGTCGAATTGTTGAGCGAAGCGATCCTCCCGATAAGCCAGTACTACGCCTATATCGAGATCGCGGAATCCCTCGAAGAAGGCGCGAGAGGATTCTCCATGGGAGGCAAGGAATTGTGGCGGGGCTACTCGGAGCTCCTCAGCGCCAAGAACTTCGCCATGAAGCAGGTCGCGGGACGAGGGGACATCTATCCGGTGTTCCGTGAACTCTTCGCGAAACAGAGCCGCAAAGGCGTGACGTGATGGATTTTTCGGCACTCGATGCCCGCAAATTAGGCGCCGGCGACCATCTCTATGAAGGCGCCGAGTGGAACTTCCCAACCCTGATGCGCGCCTACGAGGCGGTCGAGGACATCGCTCTCAACGATCTCGGCCTCGAGGTCTTCCCCAACCAGATCGAGGTGATTTCGGCCGAGCAGATGCTCGACGCTTATTGCTCCGTCGGCATGCCGCTGATGTACCCGCACTGGTCGTTCGGCAAGCGCTTCGTCCGCGACGAGGCGCTCTACCGCAAGGGCTACCAGGCGCTGGCCTATGAAATCGTCATCAACTCCGATCCATGCATCAGCTACTACATGGAAGAGAATACGATGGCGATGCAGACGCTGGTGCTCGCGCACGCGGCGTTCGGCCATAACCACTTCTTCAAGAACAACTATCTGTTCCAGCAGTGGACCGATTCGAGCAGCATTCTCGACTATCTCGATTTCGCCAAGCGCTATATGCTGGAATGCGAGGAGCGCCACGGCGTTGCCGCGGTCGAGGCGACGCTCGACGCCGCGCACGCTCTGATGAACCAGGGCGTCTTCCGCTATCGGCGCGCGACCAAGTTGAAGCTCGGCGAATATGAGAAGCGCCGGCGGGAGCGCCTGGAGGAACAGGCGCGCAGCTACAGCGACCTCTGGCGCACGGTGCCGACCGCCCACAACGCGCATGAGTCGGATCTGAGCGACACGGAGGTGCGCGAGCGCAAGCAACGGCTGCGGTTGCCGGAAGAGAACCTGCTGTATTTCCTCGAAAAACACAGCCCCATTCTGCAGGATTGGCAACGTGAGCTGCTGCGCATCGTGCGCAACATCGCCCAGTATTTCTATCCGCAGCGACAGACCAAACTAATGAACGAAGGCTGCGCGACCTTCGTCCATTATTACATCGTCAACCGGCTGTTCGAGAAAGGCCTGATCTCGGAAGGCGCGTTGCTGGAAATCCTGCACAGCCATTCGAACGTCGTCTTCCAGCCCGAATACGACGACCCGCGCTTTAGCGGCGTCAACCCTTATGCGCTCGGCTTCGCGATGATGCAGGACATTCAGCGCATCTGCGTCGCGCCGACCGCCGAGGACCAGGAATGGTTCCCGGATCTCGCCGGCCGGGCCGACTGGCGCGGCGTGCTGAAAGACGTTTGGGCAAACTTCCGCGACAAATCCTTCGTGCGGCAGTTCCTCAGCCCTCACCTCATCCGTCGCTTCAAGCTGTTCGCGCTGTCCGACAAGTCCGACGATCCGCACTACCTTGTCGAGGCGATCCACGACGCGGAAGGCTACCGGCGGGTGCGGGAGATCCTCGCCGAGAGCTACGACGTCGGCGCCAGCGAACCGGACATCCAGGTCGCGGACGTCGATCTGCTCGGCAACCGGGAACTCATCCTGCAGCACAATGTGCGCGACGGCGTGCGGCTCGACGCCCACAGCCGCGACGAGACGGTGCGCCACATCCGGCGGCTATGGGGCTACGGGGTGCGCATGGAGGAAGTGCACGCTGCGGCTTGAGCGGCGCCAAAGCCGCCGTCCACCACCAGTCCGTCATGCCCGGCCTTGCGCCGGGCAGCCACGCCGCGCAGTTGCGGCAAATCTCGAAGGTCTTGGCCCGCGGGCGCCGCGTGGGTGGCCGGGACAAGCCCGCCCATGACGCCCAGAGGCCGGTGAGCGAGGGGAGGCCGCGCTCAGAACGCGTCCTTCCTCTCCATAGCGAGTTCGGCTGACAGGCTGTCCTGCGGGCGGAAGATCGTCGCGACAGCCAACGTGCGGCCCGCCTTGCGGAAGCGCAGCGCCACGTCACACGCCTGCACATCGCCGTCCTGGGCGATGTCGTCCCAGGTGGCGGCATGGCCGACGTAATCGATCGATACGTCGTAATGCTGCGTCCAGAAGAACGGCGGGACGGCGTAGCGCTCGCGACGCCCCAGCATGTTGCGCGCCGCAGTCTGGCCCTGTCGCTCGGCCACGACCCAATGCTCGATGCGCAGCCGCTCGCCACTGTAAGCGTCCGGCCAGCAAGCGATGTCGCCGGCGGCGAAGATGCCGGGCGAGCTGGTTTCGAGATATTCGTCAACGAGGACGCCGCCATCGACCGTAAGACCGGCCTGTCGAGCGAGGTCGAGGCGCGGGCGCACGCCGAGGCCGAGCACCACCAGCTGAGCGTCGATCGTCGTGCCGTCGTCAAGCCGCACCCGGCTCGCTTCGATCGCTGCGACGGTGTGGCCGAGGTGGAACCCGACGCCATGCAACTCGTGCAACGAACGCAGGAACTCGCCCAGCGCCGGACCAAGAACGCGCTCCATCGGCCGCACCTCGGGCGCGACGACGTGGACCTCAACCTCGCGCTGACGCAGCGCGGCGGCAGCTTCGAGCCCGATGAAGCTCGCGCCGACAATGACGGCGTGGGCGCCCTTGGCGGCGCGCGCGATCAGGTCCCTGGAGTCTGCGAGCGAGCGAAGCGTACGCACGTGCGGCAATTCCGCGCCGGGCGCGTCGAGCCGGACCGGCTCGGCGCCGGTGGCGAGAAGGAGCTTGTCGAAGCCGAGCCGCTCGCCGCTGCCGAGGACGACAGCGCGCCCGCCGACGTCAATGGCGGTCGCCTTCACGCCGAGCCGCAAGTCGATATCGTTTTGCGTGTAGAACTCGGGTGGCCGCAGCGGAATCCAGTCTTCCGGCGCCGCGCCCGCGAGATAGTCCTTCGACAGGTTCGGACGGTCGTAAGGCGCCGAGGCGTCGTCGCTGACGATCGTCACCCCGCCGCCATAGCCTTCGCGGCGCAGCATTTCGGCGGCCGCGTAGCCGGCGCCGCCACCGCCAATGATCACGATGGAACTGGGCGAGCCGGCCGCTGGCCGCTGTCTTGCCGGCATGGGGCGGCCGCCCTCGGTTATCTTTTCGCGAACCAGGATTCGGCCGTCGCGGCGCTCGATCCGCCAGGACGAGGTCGCGTTCAGCGCGGGGGCGGCGAGCGCCTCGCCGGTGCGCAGGCTGAAGCAGGCGTGGTGCCAGGGACAACGCACCGTGTCATCCACCATAAGCCCCTCGCCGAGCGGCCCGCCGTAATGGGTGCAGCTCGCGCCGATGGCGAAAACGTCCGCGCCCTTGCGGGCGATCAGCACCGCTTCTTCGCCGACCTTCCCGACGAGCATCGCTCCGTCGCCAAGATCGCTTTCGGGGATGCCATTGGTGAGATCCGGCTTGTCCATGTGACCCTCTGGGCTACACCGGGCGCCGGCTCAATTCGACGGGGCTGCGCCGGTAGTGTCCGTCAGCAGGCACAACGGCTTTCACTGCGGCAAGTTCCGTCCCCGGCGAGGCGGTCGCGAAAAGACGCGCCGGTCATTGGGCTTGCGAGGCCCGAAATCTGAAAACGCCGGTGCGCTTGATCTCTAAATCTTCCAGCGCCCGCGTCACCGGCACGCTGTATTCGCTGACGCATTCGAGCCGATCGAGCGCGAGATAGCTGCGACGGGGATCGCCGATCAGCACGAGCGCGCCACGGGCGGCGAGGCCTTCGAGCCACGCTGTCACGGCCTCCGCCATGTCCTTCTGGTAGGACACGTCGCCAGCGAGAATCACGTCCCAGCCGCGATCGGACCCGACGACGTCCTCGGCCAGCACCGTCACCGCGGCGCCGTTCTCGGCCGCGTTCAGCGCGATCGCGACCTGAGCGAATTCGTCGATGTCGCTCGCCTCGATCTCCGCCGCGCCCGCCATCGACGCGGCGATTGCGACAAGGCCGGAGCCGGAGGCGAAGTCGAGCACGCGCCGACCGGCGACGAGATAAGGATTGTCCTCGACATAGCGGGCGAGCGCCTGCCCGCCCGCCCAGGCGAAGGCCCAGAACGGCGGCGGCAGCCCCATTTCGCCGAGCTCCTCCTCGGTCTTTTGCCACAGCTCGACCGCTTCGTCGGCGAGACGCAGGCGCATCTGCGGCGCCAACGGCGGCGCCAGAAGCCGCGTGTTCGCGCGAATGAACGAGGCCCGCTCTTCGGCCGTTCGCTTCATAGCTTCCAGTGTAGCGCCGACAGCAGGGTGAAAAGACGGCGCGACGTCCCTTCGTCAATATCGACCTTGCCGGCGAAACGCGACGCAACGAGCGCGGCGCCTTCGTTGTGGAGCGCCGAGCGTTCGCGGTCGATCGCCTCGATCTGGCGCGGAGGCGCCGTCCGGATCGCCGAATAGTAGGTCTCGCAAACCAGGAAATAGTCCTTCAGCAGCGGCCGGAACGGCGTCATCGAAACGGAGAACTCCGTGACGACGGCGCCCGCCTCGGAACGCAGTTCGAAGTTGAGCCGCGATTCGGACTGCGAAATCGTCAGGCGATAGGGTCCCTCGTCCCGGCCGGGCACGCCGAAACTGTTTTCTTCGATGAGGTCGAAGATCGCGACGTCGCGTTCGTGATCGCGACCAGCGGCGCCGCGCGGAATCGAGGCTGCGTCGAGCGTCACGGCGACGAGGCGATTGCGCGATCCCGGCTCGCCGTCGCTCATGCCGCTCAGCCCTCCGCGAGGCGCATGGCGACGGAACGCGCATGCGCCTGGAGCCCCTCGGCCTCGCCAAGCGTAACGGCCGCCGGCCCCAGCGCGGCCAGCGACTTGGCGTCGCACTTGAGGATGGAAGTCCGCTTGAGGAAATCGAGCACGCCGAGCCCCGACGAAAAGCGCGCCGAACGCGAGGTCGGCAGCACGTGATTGGAGCCGCCGACATAGTCGCCGATCGCCTCGGGCGTATGCGCGCCGAGGAAGATCGCGCCGGCGTTGTTGATCGAACGGCTGAGGTCGTCCGCGTCGCGCGCGATGATCTCGAGATGCTCCGGCGCCAGGCGATCGACCAGCGGCGCCGCCGCGGCGAGGGTCGGCGCGAGAATGATCGCGCCGTAGTCGCGCCAGCTCGCGCCAGCGATCTTGGCGCGCGGCAATTCGGCAAGCTGCGCTTCGACGGCCTCGCTCACGGCGCTCGCGAAGCTGGCGTCGTCGGTGACGAGGATCGATTGCGCCGCCTCGTCGTGCTCGGCCTGGGCAAGCAGATCGGCGGCGACGAAGCGCGGATCGGCGCTTCGATCGGCGAGCACCACGACCTCCGACGGCCCGGCGATCATGTCGATGCCGACGACGCCGAAGACGCGCCGCTTTGCCGCGGCGACATAGGCGTTGCCGGGACCGACGATCTTCGCCACCGGCGCGACGCTCTCAGTTCCATAAGCTAGCGCGGCGACCGCCTGGGCGCCGCCGAGGCGGTAGATCTCGGTCACGCCGGCGATCTTCGCCGCGGCGAGCACCAGCGGGTTGAGGTTGCCGTCCGGCGTCGGCACCACCATCGCGATACGCGGGCAACCCGCGACCTTCGCGGGGGCCGCGTTCATGATGACAGACGAGGGGTAGCTCGCCGCGCCGCCCGGTACGTAAAGCCCGACCGACTCGACCGGGCGCCATCGCCAGCCGAGTTCGACGCCGAGCCCATCGACGAAGGCGACGTCGGCCGGAGTCTGGCGCTGATGATAGGCGAGCACTCGCTCATGCGCGAACTCCAACGCGCGCAGTGCCTCGCGATCGCAAGCGGCGACCGCAGCGTCGATCTCTTCGGCGGCGATTCGAAACCCGGTGCGGCTGAGATCGACGCGATCGAACCGCAGCGTGTATTCCGCGAGGGCCTCGTCGCCGCGCGCCCGCACGTCGGCGATGATCGCGGCCACCGCAGCGTCGACGTCGACCGAGGATTCGCGCTTGGCCTCGAGCAGCGCGCGGAAGCGCGGCTCGAAGTCCGCCGCGCCCATGTCGAGGGTGATCGCCATCGTGAACTCCGTGAATTCGGTCAGTAGGATTCCGCGCTCGTCAACGCATGCCCCGGACATTCATGCGCGGGACGGCGCGGGCCGATGTCGCGCAAGTCGGCTTCCAGGCATTCGACCTCGAGGCGGACGATGGCGCCGTCGGCAAAAGCGAGCAGCACCATGCCGGAGGGCGGATCGGTCGTTTCGAACGTGACGGCCAGCAAGTTCAGCGTCGCGTTGTCGTCACGGTCGGCGAGGCCGAGATGCGAGACTTGGAGAACCCGGTCGAAGCGCAGCACCGAGCCGACCCGCTCCGAGAGGCCCTCTTTGGCCGCCGCCCAATCGAACCGCATCGCGCTGATAAGAAAGCGCTTCTGCTTGGGCAGGTAGGCCATGCCCGACCGCCGCAGGCAGGAATCCTGCGCGTGCGCCGAAATGACGCCGAGACCTTCGCGATCGAGCGCGACCAGCTTGAGCAGGGTCGGAGCTGCGGTCATGAGTTCCTATCCCGGGACGCGTTCGATGTCGGCGCCGCAGGCCGCGAGCTTGTGCTCGAGGCGTTCGAAGCCGCGATCAAGGTGATAGACGCGATTGACTGTCGTCTGCCCTTCCGCCGCCAAGGCGGCGATGACGAGCGACACCGAGGCGCGCAAATCCGTCGCCATGACCGGCGCGCCGATCAAACGATCGACGCCTTCGACGACCGCCGTGTCGCCTTCGAGGCGGATGCGCGCGCCGAGGCGCGCGAGCTCCTGGACGTGCATGAAGCGGTTCTCGAAGATCGTCTCGGTGATCCGCGAGGACCCGCGGGCGCGCGTCATCAACGCCATGAACTGCGCCTGCAAATCGGTGGGAAAACCGGGGAATGGCGCGGTGGAGATATCGACCGCGCCGATGCCCGCGCCGTTGCGCATCACCCGCACGCCGCGATTGTCGCTGGAGACGCGAGCGCCGGCGCTGCTCAGCGCGTCGAGCGCCTCTTGCAGGAGATCGGGCTGAATGCCTTCGAGGAGGATGTCGCCGCCCGTCATCGCGACGGCGGTCGCATAGGTGCCGGCTTCGATGCGGTCGGGCAGGACGCGGTGATGCGCGCCGTTGAGGCGGCCGACGCCGGTGATTTCGATGGTCGGCGTGCCGGCGCCGTGGATGCGCGCGCCCATCTTGTTGAGGCAGTCGGCGAGATCCTTCACCTCCGGCTCGCAGGCGGCGTTGCGCACCAGCGTCGAGCCCTCAGCCGTCGCCGCCGCCATCAGCGCGGTGTGGGTGCCGCCGACGGTGACCTTGGGAAAGACGATCTCGCCGCCGGTCAGGCCCTTCGGCGCCTTGGCGACGACATAGCCGGCGTCGATCGTGATGTCGGCGCCGAGGCACTGGAGCGCCATCAGCAGGAAGTCCACTGGGCGAGTGCCGATCGCGCAGCCGCCGGGCAGCGAGACGCGCGCCTCGCCGGTCCGCGCCAGCAGCGGCGCGATAACCCAGAAGCTCGCCCGCATGCGCGAGACGAGATCGTAAGGCGCGGTCGCGTCGACGATGGTCTTGGCGCGCAGGTGGGCGGTCTGGCCGGCCGTCGACTCTTCGCCGAGACGCTTGCCGTCGACGGAGAAATCGACGCCATGATTGCCGAGAATGCGCGCGAGCTGGCTCACATCCGCCAGGCGCGGCAGATTTTCCAGCGTCAGCGTCTGATCGGTAAGGAGCGACGCGATCATGAGGGGCAGCGCAGCGTTCTTGGCGCCCGAGATCGGAATCACGCCCTGGAGCTTCGCGCCGCCTCGGATTTGTATGCGATCCATGCCTCGTTCCTTCCGATTCGCCCGCTTCTCGACCATGCGCCGCGGGGCTCTAGGCGCCCGGGTTCTTGTTTGCGCTTTCCGCCGCCTGCTCGTCGCTCGGAGGCTCTAGCTTGCCGGCTCGCCCGCGCTGCTGCGCCTTGCGGCGCTTCAGATTTTCGCGCAGCGCGGCCGCAAGGCGCTCACGGCGCCGCTCGTCCCCGACTTGCCTCAACTCATCCCGGCTCATGGCCGCCTCGCCGACACCAAACGCGTTTGATAGGCTGGCGCCGGAAGCCGGGCAAGCCAAAATCCCTGCAATGGCCGCCGTCCCCGCCCGCTGCGTCGCTATCCGGCCTTCTCGATCAAGCTTTCGGCCGCCAAGCGCGCCGCGACGGTAATTTCGGCGCCGGCGAGCATACGCGCAATTTCTTCACGTCTTGCCAACGGATCGAGCGGCAGCACCTTGGTCGCCACCCGCTCGCCTTTGCCGACCTCGCTCTTCATGATCTTCAGGTGCCGGTGCGAGCGCGCCGCGACCTGCGGCGCATGCGTCACCGCGAGCACCTGCGCCTTGGCGGCGAGGCGCGCCATGCGCTGGCCGATTGCGTCCGCCACCGCGCCGCCGACGCCGGTGTCGATCTCGTCGAAGACGAGGGTCGGCGAGGTGTCGCGCTCGGCGAGCGACACTTTGAGCGCGAGCAGGAAGCGGGCGAGTTCGCCGCCCGAGGCGACTTTCATCAGCGGACCGGGGCGCGAACCCGGATTGGTCTGCACGCAGAACTCGGCGCGATCATAGCCATCCGACGAGACCAGCCGATCGTCGCGGAGGAGTTCGACGGTGAAGCGCGCGCGCTCCAGCTTCAGCGCGGGCAGTTCGGCGTTGACCGAGCGCTCCAATTCGCGCGCGGCGCGCTCGCGCGCCTGCGACAGCTTGGTCGCAGCACCGCCATAGGCCGCCGAAGCGGCGCTCGCTTTCGCCTCGAGCGCGACGATGCGCTCCTCGCCGGCGCTGAGATCGGCCAGTTCATCGGCGTATTTCTGCGCCAACGCGGCCAGACCATCGACCGGCGTCGCATATTTGCGGGCCATGCCGCGCAGGGCGAACAATCGCTCCTCGCAGCGCTCGAGGTCGCGCGGATTGAAATCGCAGGCGGCGAGCGCATTCTCCACGGCCTGCGTCGCCGCCTCCAGCGCCGCCATCGCCTCGTCGAGCGCGAGCACGCTCGGTTCGATCAGGGCCGGGGCCTGCGGCATGCGGCGTTGCAGTCGCCGTGCGATCGCGGACAGCACCGGCAGGACGGCGGCGTCGCCTGAGAGATTGTCGTGCGCGTCGCGGATGTCGGCGGCGACCTTCTCGCCCTGCATCATCCGGGCGCGCTCCGCGGCGAGCGCCTCCTCCTCGCCCGGCTTCGGATCGAGGCGGGTGAGCTCCTCATGGGCGTGACGGGCAAAGTCAGCCGCCTCACGCGCCGCCGCGACACGGGCCCGCTCGGCGCTGAGCTGCGTTTCCGCTTCGCGCAGCGCCGCATGGGCCGCGCGCGTCGCCTTCGCCGCCGCCTGATGGCCCCCATAAGCGTCGACCAGTTCGCGATGCGTCGAAGCGTCGAGCAGCGCGCGCTCGGCGTGCTGGCCATGGATTTCGACGAGGTCGGCGGCGACCGCGCGCAAGGTCTGCGCGCTTACGCTCTGGTCATTGATGAAGGCGCGCGTGCGGCCATCCGCCATCTGCACGCGGCGAAAGATGAGCTCGCCGTCGGCGGCGATGTCCTGCTCGGCGAGGCGCTGGAAGGCGCGATGCGCCGGCGGCAGGTCGAACGTCGCGGTGACCTGCCCCTGCGCCTGGCCTTGTCGCACGAGACCGCCGTCGCCGCGCGCCCCGAGCGCCAGCGACAACGAATCGAGCAGGATGGATTTTCCGGCGCCGGTCTCGCCGGTGAGGATCGTCAGGCCGTTCGAAAACTCGAGGTCCAACTGATCGATCAGCACGATGTCGCGGATCGAAAGCCGGGCGAGCATGGGTCTCGGCCCCCCCGGCCGTCAGGACGGAACGACGGTATGATACAACTTGGAAATCCAGGACTGCTGGTTTTCCCTGGGCTCCAATTTGTTGCCCTTCAAGAGATTAAAGGCGTCCTTGTACCACTGCCCGTCGGGGAAGTTGTGCCCGAGCACCGCCGCCGCCGTCTGCGCCTCGTCGGTGATGCCGAGGCCGAGGTAGGCCTCGGTCAAGCGATAGAGGGCCTCTTCGGAATGGCGCGTCGTCTGGTAGGAGGTCAGCACGGCCCGGAAACGGTTGATCGCGGCGGTGTAGTTGCGACGGTCGAGATAGAAGCGCCCGATCGACATTTCCTTGCCGGCGAGCTGGTCCCGCGTCACGTCGATCTTGAACTTGGCGTCGCTGACATATTCCGAATTCGGGTACTCCTGCAGAATCCTCTGGAAGGCGGCGAGCGCCTTGGCGGCGCGATCCTGGTCGCGCGACACGTCAGGGATCTGATTGTAATAGGAGCTCGCCTCGAGATAGAGCGCGTAGGAGGCTTCCTGCGACTTCGGATAGAGCTTGATGTAACGCTCCGCCGTCCCCTCGGCGCTGTCGTAGTCGGCGGCCTGAAACTGCGCATAGGTCGTCATCAGCAGACCCTTGCGCGCCCAATCCGAATCGGGGAACTGGCTGCCGAGATCGGTGAACTTCTTGGCCGCCTCGGACGCCGAGCCGTTCGCGAGTTGGGCGAGACCCTGGTCGTATACCTTGCTCGCCGGAACGTCCGGCTCGATCACCATCTTGTACTTCTCACCCGCGAAAGGGTTGAAGTCCTCGAAGTAGGAGCATGAGGCGACCGGGAGAGCGGCGCACAGGATCAACGCGCTCCGCAGGACCAGCCGCGACGCACGAGAACGAGAAACGAACGCGCGGGAAGTCAAAGCGGCAAGGGTCATTCGTTGATCTCAAACAAGGTTGCGCTCGCCGAGGGCGATTGTGCGATGGCGCTCTTTACCTTAATCTGCGGCTATGCGCCACCCGCACCACCCTCGCTTGCTTTGCCAACGAGGACTTTGACTGGGGACGCCATCCGGCCTCGCTTTCCAGCGCGCGCCGCCTTCAATCCGCGTTCGCGGCGAAAACGGTCGCCACGCGCCCCACCGCTCCGGCTCCCGCCGAATAGATCTTGCGCGGCGCGCCTTCGACGATCTCGTAGGCTTGGCGATCGGCGAAAAGCGCCGACAGCGTCATGGCGTTGGTGGTGTGGCCAGGGCGGTAAGCGCGATAGCAGCCGATGATGGGCGCGCCGGCCAGCGACAGATCGCCGACGGCGTCCAGCGCCTTGTGGCGCACGAACTCATCGCTGAAGCGCAGACCCTCGGGGTTGAGAATAGCCTCGCCGTCGAGCGCGACCGAATTTTCGAGAGAGGAGCCGAGCGCAAAACCGGCCTGCCACAGCTTCTTGACGTCGGAAACGAAACCGAAGGTGCGGGCGCGGGCGATCTCTTTGCGAAAGACTTCGGGAGAAAGGTCGAACACGCGGCGTTGACGGCCGATCGCGCTGGTGTCGAAATCGATTTCCATGTCGAGACGGAAGCCGCGGCTAGCGGGGCGAAGCTCCGAATAGGAGCGGCCCGATTCGACGTGCACCGGGCGAAGCACGCGAATGTAGCGGCGCGGGCGGGATTGTTGAGCGAGGCCGACCGTGTCGATCGCATCGACGAACTGGACAGCCGAGCCGTCCATGATCGGCATCTCCGCGCCGTCGATTTCGACGAGCGCATTGTCGACATGCAGGCCCGCGAGCGCCGCCATCACATGCTCGACCGTTGATACGGCGGCGCCAGTCGAGTCGCCGATCACCGTGCAGAGCGACGTCTGCGTCACATTCGACCATTTGGCTTCGATCAGGCGCTCCCGCGCATTCGGCAAGCCGGTGCGGAGAATGACGATGCCAGTGTCGACATCGGCAGGATGAAGGATGAGGCGAGCGGGCGCTCCCGAGTGGACGCCGAGACCGCTAATTTCCACGCGGTCGCGCAGCGTCGTTTGGTAACCCAATTTCATCTATCGACCCGTCCCGTTTGTGCCGGCTGGAGATAAATTCAGTCGCAATTTCGCGCCCTTAGCCCCATCCGTGCCCGAAAACGACCATAGGCGCCTCTCTGCGCCGGGCCAAATCACCTTTCGTGTATATTCATTACACGCTTTAGCAACCATACCTTTTGACGTTGCAACAATTGGTTAGCAACCTTTCCTGATGTGGACGCCACAACGCAAAAACGACCGCCGCGTGGCCGCGGCGGTCGTCGTCGAAGAGAAACCACTCGAATCACTGGTTGGATTGGCGACGCAAAAAGGCCGGAATCTCCAACTGATCGTCCTCCGCGTGGGCGCCGCGCGGCGCGGGCCGACCGTGCGGATCGAGCGAGCCCTGAGCGGGACGCGCGGGGACGGGACGCGGCTGCGGACGGCCATATTCCGCATAAGCGGCGGGAGCCTGGGCCCTCTGCGCGGCGTGCGGCGGGGCAATCGCCCGCGGCGCCGGCGCTGCGGGCGCCGGATCCTCGTGGCGGCTGATGCCGAAGGCGGCGAGCTTCTCGAGCAGCGAGCGGCGGCGCGTCTCCGCCGGATGGACCTGCGCCGCCTCGCCGCGCTGCACGCGCAGCTGGTTCTGAGCGATCGGCGGCAGTTCCTCGATCTGCGGCATGCGCGGCCGGAAGCTCGGCTGCTCGGGCGCCGGGGGAATGAACTCCTCCTCGATCATCTCTTCTTCATGACGCATCGCAGGGGGCTCATGATAGACGGGAACGCTGCGAGGGGCCGCCGGACGGACCTCGACGTCATCAGGAGCCTGGAGCGCGGCCGGAGCGGGCGCGGCCGCCATCGGAGCCTGGTAGACCGGCTCGGGGGCGGCTTCCGGCGCGATCGGCGTCGGGAAGGGGCGCGAGGCGACCGGGCGCGTCCGGACCGGCGGCTCGGCGGCGCGAGGCGGCGCCGGCGTCGGCTCGATTCGCTCGATCCCGATGTGGTCGATGCCGGTCGCGACGACCGACACGCGAACGACGCCGTCGAGCGCCGAATCGAACGTCGCGCCGAGAATGATGTTGGCCTCCTCGTCGACCTCCTGGCGAATGCGGCTCGCCGCTTCGTCGACTTCATAGAGGGTGAGGTCGTTGCCGCCGGTGATCGAAATCAACAGGCCGCGCGCGCCCTTCATCGAGGTCTCGTCGAGCAGTGGGTTGGCGATCGCGGCTTCCGCCGCCGTCACCGCGCGACGCTCGCCGGTCGCCTCGCCCGTGCCCATCATCGCCTTGCCCATCTCGCTCATGATCGAGCGGACATCGGCGAAGTCGAGGTTGATCAGGCCTTCCTTGACCATCAGGTCGGTGATGCAGGCGACGCCGGAATAGAGGACCTGATCGGCCATCGCGAAAGCGTCGGCGAAGGTCGTGCGCTCGTTCGCCACCCGGAACAGGTTCTGGTTCGGGATGACGATCAGCGTGTCGACCGACTTGTGCAATTCGTTGATGCCGCCTTCGGCGAGCTTCATGCGCCGGCCGCCCTCGAACTGGAACGGCTTGGTGACGACGCCGACAGTGAGGATGCCCATCTCGCGCGCGACACGGGCGATCACCGGCGCGGCCCCGGTTCCCGTGCCGCCGCCCATGCCGGCGGTGACGAAGGCCATATGGGCGCCAGCGAGATGATCGCGGATTTCCTCGATCGCCTCTTCCGCGGCGGCGCGCCCCACTTCAGGCTTCGAACCGGCGCCGAGGCCCTCCGTCACCTGCAGACCCATCTGGATGATCCGCTCGGCGCGCGAGGAGGTGAGCGCCTGCGCGTCAGTGTTCGCGACGACGAAATCGACGCCGGATAATCCAGACACGATCATGTTGTTGACCGCGTTGCCCCCGGCGCCGCCGACGCCGCACACGATGATGCGGGGCTTCAACTCCCGGAGCTCAGGAGCCTTCAGATTGATCGACATAGCTGGCCTCATCTCTAGACACCCGCCGGCGTCTGGTTCGTGTGCGTGGAATTCTTCGACTTCGGAGCGGGGCGCGCGTCGCCTCGCCTCAAAAACTCTCTTTCAACCAACGTCCAACGCGGGCGACGTAACCATCGTCGGCCAGACCGGAGGGAGGATGCCCGCGGCGCGGCTCGAAGTGCTCGATGCCGGCCACTTGCGGGTAGACCATCAAGCCGACGGCGGCGGCGAAGGCCGGACTTTTCGGCCGATTCCGGCAGGCCCTCGACGCCGAGCGGGCGGCCGATGCGCGCCTGGCTCGAGATGATCGTGCGCGCGAGTTCCGGCAGCCCCGTCAATTGGCAGCCGCCGCCCGTCAGCACGAGCCGTCGCCCCGCATGGGCGGCGTGGCCCGCCGCCTTCAGGCGATCGCGCACAAGCTCGAGGATCTCCTCGACGCGCGGCCGGATGATGCGCACCAGCTCCGACTTGGGTAGGTGGCTCGCATGGTCCATGTCGTCGCCGACCCGATGGACGGCGATCGAGTCCCGGTCGTCGGAGGGCGACGAGATGCAGGCGCCGTAAAGCGTCTTCAGGCGCTCCGCATCGGCCAGGCTCACCGAAAGGCCGCGCGCGACGTCCATCGTGATGTGGTTGCCGCCGACCGCGATCGAATCGACGTGCACGAGCCGACCGCCCACATAGACGCCGACGGTCGTCGAACCGCCGCCGAAATCGATCAGCGCGGCGCCCATTTCGACTTCGTCATCGACCAACGTCGACAGACCCGCCGCATAGGGCGTCGCCACCATGGCGGCGATACGCAGATGGCAGCGCTCGATCGCCAGCATCAAGTTGCGCGCCGCGGCCGCGTCACACGAGGCGACGTGCATCTCGGCGCCGAGCTCGTCGCCGATCATCCCCTTGGGGTCGCGCACGCCGCGCGTCCTGTCCAGCCAGAAGCCGGTCGGCACGGCGTGCAACACGGCTCGGCCAGTATAGGAGCCGGCGGCGGTCGCCGCTTCGAGCACCCGATGAACGTCGTGCTCGCCGACCTGCTTGCCGCGCAGCTGAACTTTGGCCTCGTAAAGATGCGAAGTGAGACGGCCGCCCGACATATTGACGACGACGCTGTCCACCTCGACGCCCGCCATGCGTTCGGCCGCGTCGATCGCGAGACGGATCGCATTTTCGGCAGCGTCGAGATCGACGATCGCGCCAGCCTTGACGCCGCGCGAGCGCTGATGGCCGATGCCCAGCACTTTGCACCGATGGGTGCGCTCGCGCAACGCGTCGGACCGCTCCATCGGCGTCAGCCGGGCGATCAGGCTCACGACCTTGGAGGCGCCGACGTCGAGGACGGAGAGCACCGCGGTCTTGCGCGAGGGGATCTGCCGCAGGCGCGGCGTCAGCGGTTTGAAGCTCATAGCGGCGCCGCCTTCTTCGAATGCGGCTCGGCTGCGGCGCGAGCGGCCGCGGCTTCCTCTGACAGCCGGGCGAAAATCTTGCCCGGCACGCGCAGGTCGATATTCAGCAGATCCCGATCGAGGATGCGCGACTGGCGCTGGAGCGAAACCAGCTCCGCCATCGCGGACTGCGGATCGTTCTCCGGCAGTTTGACTTCGAGCCCAGAATTCATTTTCAGATTCCAGCGCCGCTCGCCGATCAGCACGCCGGCGACGATCTTCGGGCGCAGTTCCTGCGCAGCGTTGAGCAGCGCGACATATTCGTTGAGGCGCTCGTTCGCGCCTTCGCCGACGACGAAGGGGAGCGAATCGAAGCGCTGGTCGCGCATTTCCGAGATGACGGCGCCGTCCGCAGCGATCGTGCGCACGTCGCCATCCTGCTGCCAGAGCGCGACCGGCGTCCGCTCGACGATGTCGATGACGAGACGGTCGGGATAGAGCTTGCGCACGCTTGCCTGCTTGATCAGCGGGAGCGCCTCCAGGTTCTTGCGGGCCTGCGCGGCGTCGAAGAACGGAACGGATTCCCTAGGAGTGACGCCAGCGAGCTTCAGGATCTCGGCTTCGGTGAGCTGCGCTTCGCCGGAGATGGTGACGACGTCGATGCCAAAGCCGAGCGCGCGCGCGACGACGTCGCCGACGCCGCCTTCAGCCGCGACGAACGCCTGATATTCGCCGCCGAGCTTGGCGCCGAAGTACAGCGAGCCGATGAGGAGGCCGCTGGCGAGGCAAAGGCCGAGTCCGCGCGGCGCCGGCCGCTCGAACAGCACGCGCCACCGCGTCAGGCCGCGCACCGCGCGCTCGCCCCGCAGCAGAACCCGCGGAGCCGAAGCGGCGGGGCGCGCGAGGGCGAACGCCGGCTGCGGCGTAGGCCGGAACCCGAGCGTTTCGCTCAACGATCGCACGAAGCGTCCTCCACCATCCACTCCACCAAATCACCAAAGGAAAGGCCCGCGTACGCGGCCATTTCCGGCACCAACGAAGTCTCCGTCATTCCTGGCTGCGTGTTCACCTCCAAACAGACCAGTTCGCCGGATTCCCCCTTCGTTTCGTCCCACCGAAAATCCGCACGACTCACCCCCCGGCAGCCGAGCGCACGATGGGCCCGTAGGGCCAACTCTTGGACCTCATGGTAAATTTTTGGTTTAATTTTCGCCGGAAGGACGTGAACAGAGCCGCCCTTCGCATATTTCGCGTCGTAGCCGTAGAAAGCCTCCGACACCGGCTGGACCTCGATGATGTCGAGCACGCGGTCGCCGATCACGGCGCAGGTCAGCTCCTTGCCGGCGACGTAGCGCTCGGCGATCAGGCGGTCGCCATAAGGCCAGTCTTCGCGGCCGACTTCCTGCGGCGGATGCGCGCGATCCTCCTTGACGATGACGACGCCGAACGACGAGCCCTCGGCGATCGGCTTGAGCACATAGGGCGGCTCCATCGCATGTCGACGCGCCGCGTCATGACGGTCCACGGTGAGGCCCGGCGCGACCGGAACGCCCGCCGCCTGCAGCACGACCTTGGCGAGGTCTTTCTGCATCGCCAGCGCCGAGGCGAGGACGCCGGAGTGCGTATAGGGAATGCGGAGGACCTCGAGCATGCCCTGGATGGCGCCGTCTTCGCCGGCGGGCCCATGCAGCGCGTTGAACGCCACGTCCGGCCGCAACTTGGCCAGAACGTCGGCGATGTCGCGACCGACGTCGACGCGCGAGACGCGATAGCCCTTCGCTTCGAGGGCGTTGGCGCAACCGCGCCCCGAGTTCAGCGACACGGGGCGCTCGGCTGACCAGCCGCCCATCAGCACCGCAACGTGTTTCATCAATCCTCCAACCCGGCTGGCGCCGGTCGAATTAAGTTAGTATTAAGCCTAGGCCGTTAATGGGGCGTTAACCCGGCGCGCTGGCCCGGGGACAGGGAGTGGCTCGCGGACATCGCTGGACAGCGCCACCCAAATGCCGCATTGATCGGGCCACTCGGCGCGCCATGGACCACAACCTTCTTCAAACCCCACACATCCTACCGGAGGCGCAGCGGCTCCCCGGTATCCTCGCTCGCTATCGCGACCCAAAGCTCACGTCGAGCCTAGTGGAGATCGCCGTCACCATCGCGCCCCTCTGCGCCCTATGGGTGGCCATGTGGGCGCTGATGCACGTGAGCTATTGGCTGAGTTCCGCATTGGCGCTGCCTGCGGCGGGATTTCTGGTGCGGCTCTTCCTCATCCAGCACGATTGCGGCCATGGCTCGTTCTTCCGCAGCCGGGCGATTAACGACTGGGTCGGGCGCGTGGTCGGCGTCGTCACGCTGACTCCCTACGACTACTGGAAGCGCACCCACGCGAGCCATCACGCGACCGCCGGCAATCTGGACCGCCGCGGCCTGGGCGACATCGAGACCCTGACCGTCCAGGAATACCTCGGCCTCGGCTGGCCCAAACGCTTCGCTTATCGCCTCTATCGCCATCCCCTGATCATGTTCGGCATCGGGCCCACCTACGTTTTCCTTCTCCAGCATCGCGCTCCGCTCGGCCTCATGCGCGGCGCCGGCTGGAAGCCGTGGGTTTCCACGATGTCGACCAACGCAGCGATCGCCGTCGTCGTCGCTTTGCTGATGTGGCTGGTTGGGCCACGGGCGTTCCTGATGATCCACGGGCCAATTTTCATGGTCGCGGCGACGATCGGGGTCTGGCTGTTCTACGTTCAGCATCAGTTCGAGGACACGCGCTGGGCGCGCGAGCCCCATTGGACGCTGCCGGAGGCGGCGCTGCACGGCTCCTCGCACTACGATCTGCCGTTTCCCTTGCGCTGGTTCAGCGCCAATATTGGCATTCATCATGTGCATCACCTCTCAAGCCGTATTCCGTTCTATCGCCTGCGAGAGGTGCTGCATGACCATCCCGAACTCGGCAAGGTCAGCCGCCTGACGCTATGGCAGAGCTTGCGTTGCGTGAATTACGCGCTGTGGGATGAGGATGCGCAGCGCCTGATCTCATTCGGCGCGCTGCGCAAACGCCTCCGAGCGGATCGCGGCTAAACGCACGCTGGCGCCGCCCTGCGGCGCCGAAAGTTGGAACCGCATTCGGAAGAGGTTTGCGTGGACTCGCGCCCGATCGCCAAAACATCGCCCCTGGGCGCCAGCGGCCAATTTGCCGATGGCCTGGAGCTCCCCGCGCGGGTCGTGCCGGCCCCTTCCGACGTCAGCGCGCAAATGCGCGCGATCATCGCCGCGCCGCCACGCCCGTCCTCGAAGCTCCGCCCCAAGACCAACGCCGAATGGAAAACGATCGTCGACGCCGGCGCCGCTCTTGGGATCGCCAATCTCCCGGCGATCTGTCAACGGCGCCAGGTCTCCTATGAGAAGTCGACGATCGACGGGGTTCGCGCCTTTATCGTCACGCCGAACGAGATCGCGCCCGAGAACCGCGACCGGCTGCTCATCCATCTGCACGGCGGCTGCTATGTGATGAACCCAGGCGAGGCCGGAGTCACGGAAGCGGCGCTGATGGCCGGGTTCGGGCGCGTCCGGGTGATTTCGGTCGACTACCGCATGCCTCCGGAGGCCTTTTTCCCTGGCGCAATCGACGACGCAATGACGGTCTGGAAGGCGGTCTCGAAAACGACCGACCCAGCCAAAATGGCGGTGCTCGGCACCTCGGCGGGCGGCGCTCTGACCCTCGCGCTGGCGCTTCGCGCCAAGGCCGAGGGGATCCCTCTGCCCGCCGCCCTCGCCTCGGGCACGCCGATGGCGGATACGACCAAGGTCGGCGACACGTTCTACACCAACGAAACGTTGGACAACGTGCTGGTCTCGCGCGACGGACTGTGCGACGCGGCGACCTTGTTCTACGCCAACGGCCACGATCTCGCCGATCCGATGCTGTCGCCCATCTATGGGGATTTCAGCGGCTTTCCACCCACCATCCTGACCAGCGGCACCCGCGACCTTCTGCTCAGCAACACGGTGCGCGTGCATCGCAAGTTGCGCCAGGCGGGGGTCGAAGCGGACCTTCACGTCTACGAGGGGCAGGCGCACGCCCATTACCTCTTCGACGACACGGCTCCCGAAACCGCCGAGGTCTTCGGCGAGATCGCCGCCTTCTTCGATAAGCATTTGAAGCGATAGGCGTTTCGAACCGTACTGTTCGCATCGAAGCAAAGACGTCATTGCAAAAATAGGCGCCGGCGGAGCAAGACGCCGGCAACTATTTCCGATAGTCTCGCGATAGATTTCGGTCAGGCGAGGCGCCGCGATGCAGTCCAGAGGCATTCACCATGTCACGGCGATCGCCGGCCCTGCGCGTCGGAACCTTGATTTCTATGTCCGCACGCTCGGCCTGCGGCTCGTCAAAAAGACGGTCAACTTCGACGACCCCGGAACCTACCACCTCTATTATGGCGACGAGGCGGGGGGACCCGGCACGATCCTCACCTTCTTTCCCTGGGAAGGGGTTCCGACCGGCCGTTTAGGGGTCGGCGAGACACAAGAAACGGCCTTTCGCGTGCCTGAAGGGGCGATCGGCTATTGGACCCATCGCTTCATCGACAAGGGCATCGCCCATCAGGCGCTCATCAAGCGCTTCGGCGAGAGCGTCCTGACCTTCACCGATCCCGACGGCGCGCATCTGGCGCTCGTCGCGCAGGCCGGCGCCGAGACGGAGCCGGCCTGGAGCGCCGGCGACATCCCGCCCGAATACGCCATCCGCGGCTTCCACGGCGTCACGCTCCTGCTGGAGAACGGCGAGCCGACCGGAGACATTCTCACCGACGTGCTCGCCTTCGAGGCGGGACCGACGGAAGGGGCGACCCGGCGCTACCGGGCGCCGGGAGCCAAGGCGGGGGCCGTCGTCGACATCCACGCCGTGGGCGGCTTCCCGCGCGGCTTCCAGGGCGCCGGGTCAGTGCACCACATCGCCTTCCGCGCCGCCGACGACGCGGATCAGACCGACATGGTGCGCAAGCTCTCGGAGCATCACCGCATCCTCACGACCGAGCAGAAGGATCGGAACTACTTCCGCTCCGTCTATTTCCGCGAGCCGGGCCACGTGCTCTTCGAGATCGCCACCGATCCGCCGGGCTTCCCGGTCGACGAGCCCATCGCGACGCTCGGACAAGCGCTGAAGCTGCCGCCTTTCCTCGAGAGCCGCCGAAGCGCCATCGAACAAGCGTTGCCGAAGCTCGACTGACCACCTGCCCGCGGAGCCCGCTGTGACGGCCGCCCTTTCGTTTGTCCATGCTTTCGAGCCGGGTTCGGACGCCGGAGCGCCGCCCGTTCTGCTCTTGCACGGGACCGGCGGCGACGAGAACGACCTGCTGCCGCTCGGCCGCGCGATCGCTCCGGGGTCGGCGCTGCTGTCGCCCCGAGGCAAGGTGCTCGAGAACGGCATGCCCCGCTTCTTCCGCCGGCTGCGCGAGGGGGTGTTCGACGAGGACGACGTCCGGCTGCGCGCCGGAGAACTGGCCGACTTCGTCGCCGAGGCGCGGCGCGCCTACCAATTGAGCGCGCCGGTCGCGATCGGCTTCTCGAACGGCGCCAATATCGCCGCCGCGCTTCTTCTGCTGCGGCCGGAAGCTCTCGGGGCCGCCATTCTGATCCGCGCCATGACGCCGCTGCGTGACCCCCCGCCCGCCGACCTGGCGGGAAAGCGGGCGCTCATCCTCTCGGGCGCGATGGATCCGATTGCGCCGGTCGACAATGCGGCCCGCCTGGCGCAGACGCTGAGGGAGGCCGGCGCCGACGTCCGGCACGAGACCCTGCCCGCCAGCCACGGGTTGACCGAGCAGGACGTGCGGCTTTCCCTCGCATTTTTCGAAGAGCTGGACTCCCAAAAGAGCGTTTGACAGCAACGAAATACGCCCACAAAAAGTCGACCAGACCGCCAATCTGACAATTGCATGGCGAAAGCGTGCGCGGGCGGCTAGGTTCCGCGCGCTGACGACCTCGACATTGCTCGCAAGGGCCGCGGACAATCAGCCGGCCACACTTCAAGCATGGGCAAGTCTTAAGCATGGGAAAGATCGGCAAGCTTGCCTGGGCGCTCGCCGCTTGCGCCGTCCTCGGCCTGATCCTTTGGACCGGGGCCGGGCCGGTGTTCACCGCCGTCGCGGCGGCTGGGTGGGGCGTCCTGGTCGTCGTGGCGCTGCGAGGGGTCGCGCTCAGCAGCGCCGGGCTCGGCTGGTATTTCCTCTTTCCCAAGGGGTGGCGCCCATCCGTGATGACCTGCGTCCTGATTCGGTTTGTGCGCGATGGGGGCGGCGCCCTGTTGCCGACGACGCAAATCGGCGGCGAGGTGATTGGCGCGCGCGCCCTGACCTTACGCGGCGCGCCGACATCGCTCGCCGCGGCGAGCGTCATCGTGGACGTGCTCGTCGCGGCGGTCACTCAATTCTTGTACGCCATTCTCGGCTTGGCGACCCTCGCCTCGCTGCGCAGCGAGGATTCGATCCGAGGGCCTCTCGCGATCGTCGTCGCCGCCGCCATCCCCGCCCTCGGCGGGTTCTATCTCGTGCAGCGTCCGATCGGGCAGCGCTTCGTGACCGGGGCGCTCAAGCGCCTGCTGGGCGATCGGGAATGGCTCTCCTTCGGCGCGATCGAGGCGCTTTATAGCCGCCTTGCCGCCATCTATGCGAATCGGCGCGGCTTCGCAGTCTCCTTCTTTATCCACGCGTTGGTCTGGCTGATCGGCGCCTGCGAGGTCTGGGCGGTGCTTTCCTTCATGGGGTACCCCGCCAGCTATGCCGAGGCGCTGGTGATCGAAAGCCTGATGCAGGCCATCCGCGGCGCCGCTTTCGCGATCCCGGGGGCGCTAGGCGCACAGGAAGGCGGGCTAATCGCCCTCTGCGCGATTTTCGGCGTGCCGGCCGACGTCGCAATCGCTATGTCGTTGATCAAACGCGTGCCTGATCTCGTATTCGGCATTCCCAGCCTGATCGGTTGGCAAATCCTCGAAGGCCGGGCGCTGCAAACCGTCCCGGCCGGCGCCCAAGGTGGAAAACCGTGATTTCGGCTGCCTTCCTTGTCGTTGCGGCGGGGGGCTGCCTCTATCTTTTCTGCGCCGCCTTCTTGATTCCTGCTGGCCGGCGCCTGCCGACAGCGGCGTCGCCGGCGGTTACGGTTCTCAAACCGCTGCACGGCGACGAGCCGAATCTCTATGACGATCTCGCTTCGCTGTGCGGCCAGGACTACGACGCCCCGGTGCAGATCATCTGCGGCGTCCAACATCCCAAGGACGCGGCGATTGGCGTCGTCGAGCGCCTCAAGGCGTCGTTTCCGCGCGCAGACATCGAGCTTGTCGTCGACGGCGCCCGGCAGGGCGCCAATCTCAAGGTCGCCAATCTGATCAACATGGCGCGGCACGCGCGCCATGATTGCATCGTCCTCGCGGACAGCGACATCGGGGTCGACCGGGACTATCTCAAGACGGTCACGGCGACCCTGGCGCAGCCCGGCGTCGGCGCCGTCACGTGTTTTTACAATGGCGTCGGCGCGACGGGCTTCTGGTCGAAGCTGTCGGCCCTGGCCGTCAACACGCATTTCCTGCCCAACGTGGCGGTTGGGCTGCGAAGCGGTCTCGCCCGGCCATGCTTCGGCTCGACGATTGCCCTGAACCGCGAGACGCTGGCCAAGATCGGCGGCTTCGAGGCGTTCGCCGATCATTTGGCGGACGATTACGCCATGGGCGACGCGGTGCGCGCGGCCGGCCTGAAGGTCGAGGCCGCGCCGATGCTGGTGGCCCATAGCTGCGCCGAAACGTCCTTCGCCGACCTTTGGAGCCACGAAATGCGATGGGCGCGGACCATTCGCGCCATCGACCCTCTGGGCTACGCCGGCTCAATCCTCACCCACCCCCTGCCTTGGGCGGCCGCCGCCGCCGCGACAGGCGCCCCACGCTTGGCGGCGGCGTTAGCCTTAATCGCAATTGTAATCCGCATTGTGCTCTTGCGTTTAACGACACGCGATTACAAATTGACGTGGCTGACATATTGGCTCGTGCCGGTGCGCGACCTTTTGTCCTTCGCCGTTTTCGTCTGGAGCTTTTTCGGCACGGACCTGACCTGGCGGGGCCGGAGTTACCGCATGGAGGCGAATGGCCGACTAACCCAGGAATGACCCAGCGTCATGCCCATGAAGTCCCTCCGCAGCTCCGAAATGATGAAGCGCCGCCTGCGCGAGGGCGTCGAGTTCTTCCAATTTCTTCGCCAACGAGAAGATGTGATCGTTTGAAGCGCCTAGTCGTCAATGCCGATGATTTCGGTCTTGCGCCCGAGGTCAACGAAGCGGTCGAGCGCGCACACCGCCACGGCGTGCTGAGCGCGGCGAGCCTGATGGTCGCCGCCCCCGTCGCCTCGGACGCCGTCGCTCGAGCGCGCCGCCTGCCGACGCTGCGCGTCGGTCTGCATCTCGTGCTGGTCGAAGGCGATGCGATAACGCCGGCGGCCGACATTCCCGCTTTGGTGGACGCCGCCGGCCGCCTGCGCACCGATCGCGTCAGCTACGGGTCCGCGGTCGCATTCAGCCCCAGCGTCCGGCGCCAAATCCAGCGCGAGATACGAGCCCAATTCGAGGCTTTCCGGGCGACCGGACTTCCACTCGACCACGTCAATACACATCAGCACTATCATCTCCATCCCTGGCTCACTAATGAAATCCTCGCGATTGGCGGCGATTACGGCATGACGGCGCTGCGCGTGCCCGCCGAACCGCGCGCTTTGCTCGCCAACGTCGAGCCGACCTGGCCCTCGATGCTTTCGGGGATCATCGCGCCGCTGGCGGCCCTGATGCGCGCCCGGGCGCAAGCGGCCGGAATCACCGTTGCGGACCGTGTCTTCGGCCTCGCGTGGAGCGGCGCCATGACCGAGGATCGGGTCGCCGGCCTCATCGCGCGGCTGCCTGAGGGACAGTCGGAGATCTATCTCCATCCCGCCACCGCTGGAGGATTTCGCGACGCGGTTCCGGACTATCGATACGAGGAAGAATTGGCGGCGCTTTTGTCGCCTAAGGCGCGCGACGCATTACGGATTTCCGGCGCCGCGCTTGGTGGTTACGCCGATTTTGTTCAGTCGAATAAGAGAAACCGAGCCTCATCGCGGCGAGTTCTTGTCTAACCCGTGGCGGCGTACTATAGGCGGCGGCTCCGGCTATTCGCGCGGGGTCGCTCTGCACCCTTACCTACGTTAGGACCAAGCGAAATGAAGATCATCCTTGCCCAGCCACGAGGATTTTGCGCTGGGGTGGTCCGCGCGATCGAGATCGTCGAGCTTGCGCTGAAAAAATACGGCGCGCCGGTCTATGTGCGTCACGAGATCGTCCATAACCGCCATGTCGTCGAATCCTTGAAAGGCAAGGGCGCCCGTTTCGTCGACGAGCTGAGCGAGGTTCCGGCCGGGGCGGTGACGATCTTCAGCGCGCACGGCGTCGCCCGCAGGGTCGAGGAAGAGGCGAAACTGCGGGAGCTGCCGATCATCGACGCGACCTGCCCTCTCGTCACCAAGGTCCACAATCAAGGGCGCCGCTACGTCGGCCAGGGGCGCGTCCTCGTCTTCATCGGCCATGCCGGCCATCCCGAAGTCGAAGGCACGCTCGGCCAGATCGATGGTGAAATCCACCTCGTCGAAGGCGAGGAGGACGTCGAACAATTGCAGATTCCCCTGGACACGCCGATCGCCTACGTCACCCAGACGACGCTGAGCGTTGACGACACGCGCGGGATCATCGCGGCTCTGCACCGGAAGTTCACCGACGTTGAAGGTCCCGAGATTCGGGATATCTGCTATGCTACGCAGAACCGTCAGACGGCGGTGCGAGACTTGTCGCGCGTGTGCGACGTGATTATCGTTGTGGGTGCGCCGAACAGTTCGAATTCGAATCGTCTGCGCGAAATTGGCGAGGAGGCCGGCTTGCCGAGCTACCTCGTCGCTGACGGGGGTGATGTTCGGCCGGAATGGTTCGCAAACGCCAAGGTGGTCGGCGTGACGGCAGGCGCATCGGCGCCCGAAGTTCTGGTCGACGACGTGATCGAGGCGCTAAAGCGCATCGAGTCCTGCGAAGTCTCGAACCTAGATGGGTTGAAGGAACACGTCAGCTTCCGCTTGCCGGAAGGCCTCGCTTCCTGAGGACCGGCAGTCCGAAGCGCCTCGCCCGCCGCCGATGAGCGCGTCGGGCCGGTTCAAATTAAAAGGAGCGTCGCTTGGGTATTCCTCTCAGACAAGTCGTCAGGGTCGGCGCCTACATCGTCCGCCAGCACCTGATTGGGCGCAAACGCTACCCGCTCGTCCTGATGCTCGAACCCTTGTTCCGCTGCAATCTCGCTTGCGCCGGCTGCGGCAAGATCGATTATCCGGACGCCATCCTCAACCGGCGCATTTCGGTCGAGGACGCGCTCGGGTCGGTCGACGAATGCGGCGCCCCGGTCGTCGTGATGGCGGGCGGCGAACCGCTGCTCCATAAGGAGCTGCCGAAGATCGTCGAGGGCGTCATCGCGCGCAAAAAGTTCGCGATCGTGTGCACCAACGCGCTGCTGCTCGAGAAGAAAATCGATCAGTACAAGCCGAGCCCCTATTTCACCTGGTCGATCCATCTCGACGGCGACAAGGAGATGCACGACAAGTCGGTCTGTCAGCAGGGCGTCTACGACAAGGCCGTCGCCGCGCTGAAGCTTGCCAAGTCCAAGGGCTTCCGCGTCACGATCAACTGCACCTTCTTCAACGACGCGGACTCGGCCCGCATCGCCGCCTTCTTCGACACGGTGACCGAGCTCGGCGTCGACGGCATCACGGTCTCGCCCGGCTACGCCTACGAGCGCGCGCCGGACCAGCAGCACTTCCTGACCCGCGCGGCGACGAAGCAATTGTTCCGCGACGTTTTCAAGCGTGGCAATGGCGCCCGCAAGTGGGCCTTCAACCAGTCGGGCATGTTCCTCGACTTCCTCGCCGGCAACCAGACCTATCACTGCACGCCTTGGGGCAACCCGACGCGCACCGTGTTCGGCTGGCAGCGCCCCTGCTACCTGCTCGGCGAAGGCTATACCTCCACGTTCAAGGAACTGATGGAGGAGACCGACTGGGACAGCTACGGCACCGGCAATTACGAGAAGTGCGCCAATTGCATGGTCCACAGCGGCTTCGAGGCGACCGCCGTCAATGACACCGTCGCCAAACCCTGGAAGGCGCTCGGCGTCGCGCTGCGCGGCGTGAAGACCGAGGGCCCGATGGCCCCCGAAATCCCGCTCGATAAGCAGCGTCCGGCCGAATACGTCTTCCAGAAGAACGTGACGCAGAAGCTGTCCGAAATGCGCCAGGCCGAGGCCGCCGAGAAGGCGCGCAAGTCGGTGGACGCTGCCTAAGGCCGCGCAATTTAGTATTGCTCCCTATGACCGCCCCCGCCCATGCGCGGGGGCGTGAAAAGCGCCGGCAGGCCTTGTGCCGAGCATTCTCGCGGCGCAGCCGCCACGAGATGTTTGGGCCGCGGGCCGTTCATCTCGGTCTCACGTCTTGGCCGGGCTTGACCCGGCCATCCACGCCGAGCCGACACGCTAGAGCGTTTCGCTTTTTGGTCGAAGCGGCAGCGCACCGGCCCCTGACTGTTTGCGGCCAGAGCAAGCGGCGCAGCGTGGGTGGCCGGGTCAAGCCCGGCCATGACGCCTTTGTTTGCGCGGGCCGATCCGTCGAACAGCCGAACGCCCGAAAACTGTCAGAGATGCGCCAGGCCGAGGCCGCCGAGAAGGCGCGCAAGTCGGTGGACGCAGCGTAAGGCCGCGCAATTTAGTATTGCTCCCTATGACCAGCCCCCGCGTCTGCGCGGGGGCGTGACAAGCGCCGGCAGGCCTTGTGCCGAGCATTCTCGCGGCGCAGCCGTTTGGGCCGCGGGCGGTTCGTCGCAGTCTCGCGTCTTGGCCAGGCTTGACCCGGCCATCCACGCCGAGCCGACACGCTGGCGGATGGGGCATTCACCAAGCGCCATGACCAAAAGCGCCTCGTCTGCATGGAGCGCGGCGCACCGTGGGTGGCCGGGTCAAGCCCGGCGATGACGCCTTGGTTCGCGCGGGCCGATGCGTCGAACAGCCGAACGCCCGAAATCGTCAGATATGCGCGAGGCCGAGGCCGCCGAAAAGGTCCGGGAGTCGCCGGGCGCGGCGGAGCGCCGCGAAAGCGGCGGAGCTGTCGCGCGCCCCATGAATCAGCCCCCGCGTCTGCCTGGGGGACGTCATCACGCCGTAGGCGACGACGCCGTAATCGACGCTGCCGTCGGCCTTCACCGCATTCATCACGAGCGGCGGCAGGTCGCGCGCCGCCGGATCGGACACGACGCGCAGAATTGCGAACGGCGCCTTGCGCTCGGCCGCGAAGCGCGCTGCGATCTGGCTCTCCATGTCGACCGAAGCGCCTTTGGTCGCCTTTCGCAACTCGGCCTTTGCCGCGCGCGTCAACACCGGCGCGTCGACGCCGACGACGGCGCCGATCTTGACGCGTTCGCCGGCGGCCTTCAGGCGGGCCGCCAGCGCCCACGTCACCTCTTCATCCGCCATCACGACATCGCCGTCGGTGACGACATGCGTCCCGATGATGATGTCGCCGCTGCGCAGGCTCGGATCGAGCGCGCCGCAGATGCCGAAGCTGATCGTCAGCCGGTGTTTGCCGATCGCCTCCGCGAGGCGCCGGCGCAATGTGGCGGCGCCGCCACATATCGCAAGGGAATCGGGGGCGTGCGCGATCTGGGCCTCGCGTTTGAGGCCGCTGACGAACAACAATCGAGAAGAGTGCGCGCTGTGCTTCAAGTGCGTTCACATACCAAACATTGCGGCGCGACTATTGCCCCGCTTCAGATTGCGATAGCGGGCAAGCGCCCACAATGGAAAAAATTTGGCATAACCGTGATAGCGTAGATAGAAGACGCGGGGAAATCCCGTCGCGGTGTAGAACGCTTCGCTCCACAGCCCATCTTCGCCCTGCGAGCCCGCGAGATTGGCGACGCCCCGCGCCACGGCCGGATGATCGGCTTCGCCCGCCGCCATGAGACCGAGCAGCGCCCAGGCGGTCTGCGACGGCGTGCTCGGCGACTTCTGGTAGCCCTTGTAGTCGAGCTTATAGCTGTCCCCGGCCTCGCCCCACCCGCCGTCCGGATTTTGGATGGCGATGAGCCAATCGACCGCTTTCCGCACGGCCTCGGATTGCGGGTCTTGCCCGGCCGCGGCGAGCGCGCAGAGAGCCGACCAGGTTCCGTAGATGTAATTCATGCCCCAACGGCCGAACCAGCTGCCGTCCTTCTCCTGGTCGGCGATGAGCGCCTGAACGCCCCGGTTCATGATCTCGCCCGTCTCGCCGAGCTGGGCGAGCATCGAGACGCAACGCGCGGTGACGTCGGCGGTGGGCGGATCGAGCAGCGCGCCATGATCGGCGAAGGGGATGTAGTTGAGGTAATAGTGGGTGTTGTCGGCGTCGAACGCCGCCCAGCCGCCGTTGCGGCTCTGCAACCCTTCCACCCATTCGCGCGCGCGGGCGACCGCCTGCGTGCGCGGCCCCTCGTTCGGCGCAGAACTGAGACGATCGGCGCGGTCCATCGCCATCGCGACGACCGCGGTGTCGTCGAGGTCGGGATAATGCGGGTTGTTGTATTGGAACGCCCAGCCGCCGGGCCGAACGTCCGGGCGGCGAATCGCCCAATCGCCCTTCACGTCGAGCACCTGACGCGGCCCTAGCCAATCCAACCCGGCAATCGCCGCGGTGGTGCTCGCCGGATCGTCCGCCTCGAGCAGCGCATGGGTCATCAGCGCGGTGTCCCAGACCGGCGACAGGCAGGGCTGGCAATAGGCTTCGTCCTTGCCGACGACGAGCAGCTTCTCGATCGACTGACGCGCAATGACGAGGTCGGGATGGTCAGAGGGATAGCCGAGCGCGTCGTACATCAGCACGGCGTTCGCCATCGCGGGATAAATCGCGCCCAGACCGTCCTCGCCATTGAGGCGCTCGGTCACGAAGGCGACGGCCGCCTTGATGGCGCGCCGTCGCGTCCACTTGGGAAAGAACGGTTCGGCGACTTTGAGCACTTTGTCGACGACGCCGAAGAACTTCACCCAGCCGGGGGGCGCGTGGGCGCCAGTCGGCCACTCGCACACGATCTCGGGCGGCGTTGTGAAGAGCTCCTCGATCGTGACGCCGCGCGCATTGACAGGCAGCGGCTTCAGCGCCTGGAGCACCAGCAGCGGCACGAGCACCGTGCGCGCCCAATAGGAGACCTTGTCGAGGTGGAACGGAAACCACCGCGGCAGCAGCATGATCTCGACCGGCATCGTCGGGACGCCGCGCCAGGGCATGGCGCCGTACATCGCGAGCAAGGCGCGGGTGAAGACGTTGCTCTTCGCCGCGCCGCCGCGCGCCAGGATCGCCTCCCGCGCGCGCTTCATATGCGGAGCGTCGGGATCGTCGCCGATCATCTTCAGCCCGAAATAGGCCTTCACGCTCGCGCTCATGTCGAACGCTCCGGCGTGAAAGAGCGGCCAACCGCCGTGATCGCCCTGAATCCGGCGCAAATAGACGGCAATCAGACGCTCTAATTCGAGATTTGGCTTCTCGCCGCGGAAGTGGCGAAAGAGGACGTATTCGGCCGGGATCGTCGCGTCGGCTTCGAGCTCGAAGCACCAATGGCCGTCCGGCTGCTGGAGCTCAAGCAGCGCTTGCGTGGCGTTTGTGATGTGTCGTTCGAGCGCCTCGAGGGAGGTCCCGTTCGGGGCGCGGTCGAAAGCGACGTTCATGGCGAGACACCCAAACGGTAGCGGGATTTTGGCGAATCGGCGCCCTTCCCAGTGAACATTGAGGCCGCTGTATAGCCGGAACGCACCGCACCTTCGAGTGTCGCAGGCAGACCTGTCTGCGTCCAGTCGCCGGCGAGCGCCACATTCTCCCAGCGGGTGCGGGAAGGCGGACGTTTGGCGTTCTGCGCCGGCGTCGCAGCGAAGGTTGCCCGCTTTTCCTTAACAATTTGCCAGGGCGGCAGGGCCGCGGGCAGCCCGGTCAGCGCCGCGACTTCGCGCCAGGAACTCGGCGGCGAGGTCCTCACGCGAACGTTCGAGCAAGCGGTCGGCGCCGCTGATCGTCGTCGACAGCCGGTCGGGATAGGCGAACAGCCACTCCGTCAGGCTGTTGACGACGCCGAGAATCGCCGGCTGTCCGGGCGGCGGGGCGATGCGAAAATGCGCGTTCACGATCGCCCGGAATTCGTCCGGCGCCGAGATGTCGGGGAGCAGCTCGCTCGCGCTCCAGGGCGGCACGGCCATCACGACCGCGTCGTCGCGGCCGAGCGCTAGCGTCTCACCCTCGAATTCGAGCGCAGCCGCGCGCGAGTCGGCGAAAGCCACACCGCGCAGGCGCCGCCCAAATCGCACCGCCGTCCCGCGCGCCTCGAGGAACGCGAGGGCTGGGTCGACGAAAGCGCGCGACAATCCTTGTGCGGCGATCAGCGGGCGACACGCCCTGCCGCCCGCCCCTAGCGTCTCGCGCAGCATCGCGGCGGCCAGCGCCGCCGAACCCTCCGGCGGCTCGGTGTTCAGCCCGGCGAGCAAAAGGGGCCGCCACAGCCGATCGTAGAGCGGCCCCTTGCAGGACATCGTCTCGCCGAGCGTCGCTGTTGCAGGCGCGAAAAATGTGCTGAGCGGAGCGAAATATTCGCGCAGCGCGGTTCCGGGCGCGCGGCGGCTGCGGTCGAACAGCCACCAGGGAATCCGCCCCAGATTGGGCCGAATGCGCCAGCGCTCGCCGCTAGCAAGATCGGCGAAATCGAACTCTGGAGCGGACGGGACTTGCAGCGCCGTGAGGCCGCCGACGCGGCCGAGATAGTCGAGCGCGGCGGCGTTGCCGGAAAGCAGCAGGTGATTGCCGTTGTCGATGACGAGGTCGAGCGACTGGTCGAAATAGGAGCGGCACCGCCCGCCCGCGGCGCGGGCCGCCTCGTGCACGACGACCTTCGCGCCGGCGTCGATCAAGCGCACGGCGGCGCTCAAGCCGGCGACGCCAGCCCCGACGACATGCACTGTGCCCACGTTCATAATAGGCCGTATCGAAGGAACGCGCCGAGAATGCGCAGCCGGCTCGCCTTGGCGCGCCGTCGCGGCGGCGCGAAGCCCTCCGCCAGCATCCGATCGAGAATCGAGCGATAGACCGCCGCCATCATGCGCGGCGCCTTCACCGCCTGGCGCGGCCCCTTCGCCATCAGAGGCTCGGTCTCATCGAAATGCCAACGGGCGCGCTGGCCAACCTCGAGGCAAGCGGCGTTCAGCCGCGGATCGGCCGCCGCGACGAGCGGATCGTCGGTGGCGACGCCCGCGGCGTCGAGCGCCTCGCGCGGCAGGTAGAGGCGCCCGATCCCGGCGTCCTCATCGATGTCGCGCAGAATGTTGGTGAGTTGGAGCGCGCGGCCGAGGTGATGGGCGAGCGCCTCGCCGGCTTCTCCGGGGAGACCGAAGATGCGCACCGACGACCGCCCGACCGCGCTCGCGACGCGATCGCAATAGAGGTCGAGCGTCTGCCAGTCGGGCGCCCGGATGTCCTGCTCCGCGTCCATCGCCATGCCGTCGATCACGGCGTCGAGGTCTTCGCGCTTCAGGCCATAACGACCGACGGCCGCGGCGAGACCGGCGAGATTCGCCGGGCCGCGCCCCGCGTAGATATCGGCGATGTCGGCGCGCCAACGTTCGAGCTGCGCCATCCGTTGCGATGAGGTCAGCGCGCTGCGTTCGTCGGCGATGTCGTCGACCGCGCGGCAGAAGGCGTACAGCGCGAACATGGCGTCGCGCTGCTCGCTCGGCAGAATGCGCATCGCCATGTAGAACGAGCTGCCCGACGCCGGCGCCGCCTGGGCTTCCTGTGTCGCCACGCTCATGCCCGGGCCTCCGAAGGGGAGCGAATCGCGCGCAGCAGCCAGCCGAAGAGACCGCGCAGCACGCCGGCCCCGCCCACCAGGGCGAAGCCGGCCTTGCCGAGATGGACGCGCTCGCTGAGCGGGTCGCGGCTTTCGAGGTCGCGAGCGAGCCGTCGCGCCAGATTCTCGATCGCGGCGATTTCGAGCGCGAGGCGGAAATCGACGATGCGCGGCGCGAGCGTCGCGCCCTGGCGCGTCAATTTGGACGTGCGCACGGCGAGATCGCCGAGTGCGGCGCGCAGCGCCGGCGACGCGCGCGGGGCGTCCAGCATCGCGACCGACGCGCCGTGCGCGGCGAGGATATCCTGCGGCAAATAGACGCGGTCGAGCTTGCGATAGTCCTCAGCGCAATCCTGGAGATGATTGATCACCTGCAGCGCGGCGCAGATCGCATCGGAGGCTGGCCACAGCGCCTCGCTCTCGCCATGGACGTCGAGAACGAAGCGGCCGACCGGCATCGCCGAAAGCCGGCAATAGTCGATCAGCTCGCCCCAATTCGCGTAGCGGTTCTTGCGCGCGTCGAGGCGAAAGGCGTCGATGAGATCGAGCGCGTGACGCGGGCTCAAGCCTCTTTCGGCAAGCGCGATGCGCAGCGGATCGGCGAAGGGATCGGGCGCGCCGCGCCCGCAGAGCGATTCGGCGAGTTCGTCGAGCAGCGCGAGCTTCCGGTCCGGCGTGAGCGTCGGATGATCGGCGACGTCGTCGGCCGCCCGCACGAACCGATAAAAGGTGAGAATGGGCGCGCGGTGCTCAGCGCTCATCAGCCAGGAGGCGACGGGAAAGTTCTCGTCGCGATGGGTTTTGCCGGAGAGCGTCTCCGTCGCATTGCTCATGCGCCGCCCGCCTCTCCCATCGGAGCCTGAAAGCGGCCCTTCCAGTAACCGCCCCGTCCGCGCCAAAACTGCACCGCCGACTGCACGGTGAAGACGACATAGGCCGCCGCGATCGCTGGCAGGAAAAAGCCGCTGACCGCCGGGCGTCCGTAGAGCCGCGACATCGGCGCGAGGCTGACCGCCATCATCGCCCACGTCAGCGCGCCCATGACTTGCGCGACGCCGCTTGCGGCGAGTGCGAACAGCGGCGGGGCGAGATAGACAAGCGCCATGCCGACGACGACGCCGACGAGGCGCACCGCCGAATAGCGCAATTCGGCGTACGCCGAACGCGACACCATGCGCGAGAAATCGCCGAAGGTCTCATAGGCGCGCAGGCTCAGCGCGTCCTCGGTGAGGCCGAGCCAGATCGGCCCCTGCCCTTTCATCAGCGCGCCCAACGCGCAATCGTCGATCAGAGCGCTGCGCACCGCCTCGAGACCTCCCGCACGCCCAAGCGCCTCTCGCCGCACCAGCATGCAGCCGCCCGCCGCCGCCGCGATTTTGCGCTTGGGGTTGTTCACCCAGGCGAAAGGATAGAGCATTTGAAAGAAAAAGACGAAGGCCGGCGCCAGCCAGCGCTCGGCGAGGCTTTCGCAACGCAGTTTCACCATCAACGAGGTGAGAACCGCGCGGCGGGCGCTGGCGATTGCGGCGACGCGGCGCAGCACATGCGGCTCGTAGGCAATGTCGGCGTCGGTGAACAGCACGAATTCCGGCGGCTCGGCGAGCGCGTCGACCTCGGCGAGGCCGCGCCGCATCGCCGCGAGCTTGCCGGTCCAGCCCTTGGGCGGCCCGCTCCCGGCGACAACGCGCAAGCGCTCTTGCGCCCCCGCCGCTTTCGCCGCGGCGAGCGCGACCTCGGCCGTGCCGTCGGAACTCTGGTCGTCGATCAGCACGACCGAAAACGCGCCGGGATAGTCCTGGGCCAGCAGCGACCCGACGCTCTCGGCGATCACATCCGCCTCGTCGCGCGCCGGCACGACCGCAACGACGCTCGGCCAAACGCTCGGGCCGCCGCTCGCCTTTGCTGCGGAGGCGTCACGCTCGCGGCAAAGCCAGAACCCGCCCCGGCCCAGCAGGAGATAGGCCCAGACGACGAGCGGAACGAAAGATAGCGCCGCAACGATCATGGCAAACGTCCGTTGGCGCGAAACCAGGCGATCGCGTCGACGAGCGCTTCCCGGTGGCGCCGCGAGTGATAGCCGAGTTCGCGCCGGGCCTTGGAATCGTCGAAGAACATATAATAGCGCGCCATGCGCAGGCCATCGACCGTCACGAAGGGCTCGACGCCGGTGATCCGCGCGACGAACTCGGCCGCATAGGCGAGCGGAAAAATCGCCGTCCGCGACAAGCGGAAGCGCGGCGGCCGGCGGCCGACGATGGACGCAATATCGGCCAGCATGTCGGCGAGCAGCACGTTCTCGCCGCCGAGAATGTAACGCTCGCCGATCCGGCCGCGCAGCATGGCCGCGATATGGCCCGCCGCGACGTCGTCGACATGCGCGAGATTGAGCCCCGTATCGACGAAAGCCGGCATCCGCCCCCGCGCCGCCTCGACAATGATCCGCCCAGTCGGCGTCGGCTTCACGTCACGCGGCCCGATCGGCGTCGAAGGATTGACGATGACCGCGGGCAGTCCATCACGGCGGATCATCGTCTCGACGAGACGCTCGGCTGCGACCTTGCTCCGCTTGTAGGCGCCGATCGCCTCTTTTTCGTCGAGCGGATGCTCCTCGGTCGCATAGCCGCGCTCGACGAGCTTCAAGGTCGCGACGCTGCTCGTGTAGACGATGCGCTCGACGCCCGCGCGCAGCGCCTCCTCCATCACGAGGCGCGTGCCCTCGACATTGTTGCGGACGATCTCCTCCGGATCTCTCGCCCAGAGACGGTAGTCCGCCGCGACGTGAAAAAGGGTGCGCACGCCCGTCAGCGCTCTCGCCAGTGAGGCGCGATCGTTGAGATTGCCTTCGATCAGAGTGTCGGCCGGGTCGAGATTGGTTCGCGGACTCGTCGAACGAACCAGAACGCGCGGCGAAACCCCGCTCGCGCGCAGGGCGGCGGCGACCGCCGAACCGAGAAATCCGCTCGCGCCGGTGACGAGCGTCGGCGAGATCGCCGACAAATCCATCTGCGCGCCTGCTGCGGCGCCCGACGATTCGTCCCGCGCGGCGAAAAAGTCCCGCCTGCTATCGGAGTCTTTCATACCCCCCGTCCCGCACGCCGCCGAATCGCCGCCTCACTTACTCCGCTGCGCATCGACAGCGCCTCCAACATCTTCCCGATTGGTCCGCCGTCAAGTCCCCCGCGCGACGCTGCGCCGAAAACGTCACCCCGCCGAGCTCAACGCGCGCGCGGCGATAGACTTTGCCTCAGTGGAGAATTAGGATTTCTTCGCCGTCGCGCAAGCAGGCCGAGCCAAATCATACGACGCCCGTCGCAACGCCTCGCCCATCCGACGATTACTCGAAAAACCATTAGCGTCAGCTGCGCCAATGTGCAAACCCCAAGCAATGCGGCCAACCAGTGGGCTATTCCCGTAGCGCTGGGCTGGCGCGACTCAAGCGACGATTGTTTTCATCACGCTCCTGCGACATAAGCCTGCCGAGCAGGCCTCTCACGTTTTTTCCGTGACGCCCCGCCGGCGCGCCCGCTCTGATCGACGGCGGCCGCGAGCGGCGGATCATAGCGCCTATTCTGGGGACGACGCGCCAACGGTCGGGCGACAGCCGAATTCAACCGGAGTGGAAAACCCGGCGGGACTAGCCCGCCCACGAACGTTCGTCATGAAAGGAAGAAACGGTATGCAGCACCACCTCAACCGCCGACACTTTGCTCTCGGGGCGCTCGGCGCGATCGCCCTGGCGGCGTCCGGCGGGCTTGCCCCGGCGCTCGCGATGGATCCGGCCGCGCAACGCATTGAAACCTACTACGCAAGCCTGCTGCCCGCGGTCACCGCGGCGAAAGGCCTCGGCGTCGCGGAACGCGCCAAGCGCATTTCGGCGGCGATCATGAGCGCTTTCGACATCGCCGGGATGACCCGGATCGCGGTCGGCCCCGCATGGACCAAATTCTCCGCCGCCGAGCGAGCCCAGACGATCGACGCGTTCGGCAAGTTCGTCATCGCGGACTATGCAAACCAGCTCGGCGACTATTCGGGCCAAGCGTACACGGTCCAGCCGAAAGTGGAAAACCGCGACGGCGATCAAATCGTCAAAACGACGCTGGGTTCGACCGAGATCGACTATCTCGTCCGCGGCTCCCGCATTCTCGACATCTACGCCAACGGAACGGTGAGCGAGCTTGCGACCCGCCGCGCCGAGTTTGCTTCGATCCTGGCGGCTTCCGGCGGGGCCCAGGGCCTGGCTCAAGAACTGCGCCAGCGCACCCAGCAATTGCTCGGCGGCTGACGCCTCCGATCAGCGCCTGTCATCCGCGGCGAAATCGCTGCGGCATGCACACGTTTTCGAACGGGCCGGCGCCTCAGTCGGCTCATCGCCACCAAGGGGTAGCCGGCGAAGTATTTGCAGCGAGCCTGCCGTCATACGCGGGCTTGACCCGCGTATCCAAGGACGGGGCGGAGGAAGGCTAACGCAGACGTCGCCGCCTGGGCGCCCGGATCAAGTCCGGGCGTGACGGCGACGGACCGATGTGTGCATGCCGCAGCGCGAAAGCGGGGGTCCAGACAACCGCCGCAGGACTTCGCCCTTGACTCCTGGATGCCCGCTTGCGCGGGCATGACAGGGCGCGGGCCGAATGATCCCCTGAAAGTTCGCTAGCTCTACTGCGCCGGCGCTGATGCCGAAGCCGGCGCCGCCGCGGGCTTGTGCAGCTTCTTCGGCTTCGCCTTCGGAGCCGGCGAAGTATTTGCAGCGAGCCTGCCGTCATACGCGGGCTTGACCCGCGTATCCAAGGACGGGACGGAGGAAGGCTGATCGCAGATGTCGCCGCCTGGGCGCCCGGATCAAGCCCGGGCGTGACGGCGACGGACCGACGTGTGCATGCCGCAGCGCAAAAGCGGGGGTCCAGAGGACCGCCGCAGGACTTCGCCCTTGAGTCCTGGATGCCCGCTTTCGCGGGCATGACAGGGCGCGGGCCGTATGATCCCGCGAAAGTTGGCTAGCTCTATTGCGCCGGCGCTGAAGCGGAAGCCGGCGCCGCCGCGGGCTTGTGCAGCTTCTTCGGCTTCGGCTTCGCCTTCGGAGCCGGCGGGGGAGGCGCGTCGCCGTCGACGATGTCCGCGGGGCTCTCGACGCTCAATGGCAGGCCCGCCGCCTCCCGCAATTGGGCGCGCCGGTTCTGATAATAGGCCGAACGCAAGAAGCTGTAGAAATCGATCGAGCTGTCCTGCGCCTGCTTGAGGCGATCGACCTCGCTGACGAAATCCATGCTGCCGACGCCCAAGCTCGCCGGCAAGCCCCAGGTGATGCTGAGCGCCACGCCGACCGGGTCGGCGACCTGGTCCACCACGAAGCCGAAGGTGTCGCGGGTGGTGGACGGCCCGAGCAGCGGCGACACGAAATAGGGGCCGTCGCCGACGCCCCACACGGACATGGTCTCGCCGAAGTCGCCGGTCTGCTTGGGCAAGCCGTTCGCGCTGGCGATGTCAAACAAACCGGCGACGCCAAAGGTGGAATTGAGGATGAAGCGCCCAAAGGTCGTCGCGCCGGCGGCGAAACGCGCCTGCAAGAGGTCGTTGGCGAAGATGCGAGGCTCGTTCAGGTTCGAGCTGACGTTGCCGAGCCCCTGACGCAGGAGCGACGGCGTCCCGTGGTAAGCGCTCGCAACCGGGCCGAAGACGGCCTGATTCACGGCCAGCATCTTGCGATTGACGGCTTCGTTGGGATCGTTGATCTGCGCCATCGGATCGCGCGGACCGCTGGCGCAGCCAGCCAGAAGCGTAAGACTGAGCGTCGCCAGCCCTAGTAATAGTTGTATTGAGCGCGACGCCATCGACCACCGACCGAGCTGATGAGATTGCAAAATTGCAACAGTAAAACCGCCCTGCGAGCGCAAGGCGCTGGTTTCGCCGTTGTGATTCGGGATTCGTCCAGCCCCACAACGACATGTATCCCCGGGCGCGTTCACGAGCAATCCAATCAAGCGACATTGTGGCGATATGCCGTAGGCCATAGCGGTCCACCGTCACAGCGGCCAACGTCTTCGCCGCGCGCCGAGACGCGCGATTTGCTCGATTTTTCAATCCGCGATGGAGCCTTGTTGCATTTTCGCCACAGCGGCCCTTATTCGGCCACGACGCTGGCTCTTGACCGGAACCGCCGGGGGCGTCCAAAAGACCGCTTCCCAATGACCACCCGTCGAGACGCAATGACGAGCTCCAGATGATTGCCGCAGCGATCGCGCGGATCGCCGCGTTCAGCGCCCGGCGTTGGTTCGTCGTCATCGCTGGTTTTCTAATTCTCGCGGTGGCCTCGGGATATTATCTCGCCGAGAACTTCGCCATCACGACCGACTCGGACAAGCTCCTGTCGGCGAACCTGCCGTGGCGCCAGCAGGAGATCAAGCTCGCCAAGGCGTTTCCGCAGCGCACCGACCTGATCGTCGCCGTGATCGACGGCGCGACCCCCGAGGGAGTGGAGGCGGCCGCCAAGGCCTTGTCCGAACGCCTCGCCCCGCAGACCGACCTGTTCCGCTCGGTGCGGTGGCCCGCCGGCGATCCGTTCTTCGCGCGCAACGCGCTTCTGTTCGAGACGCCGGCGGAAGTTAATCGGGACACCCAAGCGCTGATCCGCGCGCAGCCCTTCCTCGGCGCCCTCGCCGCCGACCCGAGCCTGCGCGGCGTCATGACGGCGCTGTCGCAGGCGGCCCAGGGCGTTCGCTTGGGCGAGGCGAAGCTCGCCGACTTCCAGCGCCCGATGACGCTGATCTCCGAGGCCATCGAACGGGCGAACGCGGGCGCCGACCCCGCTTTCTCGTGGCGACCGCTGATCAGCGGCCGCGCGCCCGAGCCGAGCGAACTCCGACAATTTCTCTTTATTCAGCCAAAGCTCGATTTCAGCGCGCTGCAACCCGGGCAGCGGTCGACCGACGCCATCCGCGCAACGGTCAGTTCGCTCGGGCTGACGCCGGACCACGGCGTGCGAGTGCGTCTGACCGGCCCGATCCCGATGTCAGACGAGGAATTCGGCACCCTTGCCGACGGCGCCGGGGTGAACGGCGCGGTCACGGCCTGCGCGGTTCTTCTGATCCTCTGGCTGGCGCTGAGGCGCGGGCGGCTCGTCGTCGCGGTTCTGGTCAATCTCGTCGTCGGTCTGGCGATCACTGCCGCGATCGGCCTCGCCATGGTCCACGCGCTCAATCTCATCTCGGTCGCCTTCGCCGTCCTCTTCGTCGGCCTCGGGGTCGACTTCGGCATCCAGTTCAGCGTCCGCTACCGCGACTCGCGTCGCGACGAGCCCGACATCGCCAAGGCGCTGCACCACGCCGCCAAGGTCGTCGGCGGGCCGCTCTTGCTGGCGGCGGGGTCGACGGCGGCCGGTTTCTATTCCTTCCTTCCCACCGCCTACAGCGGCATTTCGGAACTCGGCCTCATCGCCGGGACGGGCATGCTGATCGCCTTCGCGACGAGCATCACCCTCCTGCCGGCCTTGATCGCGGTCCTCAAACCGCCAGGCGAAACCGAGGAGATCGGCTTTGCGTCGCTCGCGCCGGTCGACCGCTTCCTCACCCGCCACAGTCTTTGGATCGTCGGCGCGACATTGGGGGCGATCGTCATCGGCGCGCCGCTGCTGCTGAAGCTGCAGTTCGACTTCAACCCCCTGAACCTGCGCAGCGCGAAGACGGAGTCGGTGTCGACGCTGCTCGACCTGATGCGCGATCCCAACGACACGCCGAACACGATCGAAGTCCTGACCCCGGATCTCGCTCAAGCGACCGCGCTGGCGGCGAAGATCGCGCGCGTTCCCGAGGTCGCCCAGACCCGCACGTTGCAGAGCTTCATCCCGACCGATCAGGACGACAAACTCGCCGTCATTCAGGATGCCGGCTTCTTTTTGCAGAACACGCTCAATCCTGAGGTCAAGCCTGCGCCGAGCGACGCCGACGACACAGCGGCCATCGAGACCACGGCGCGAGCCCTTGGCGAGGCGTCCGGCGAAGCGAGCGACCGGGCGGCCGAAGAAGCGCGCAGACTCGGCGGTCTGCTCGCCGGTTTGGCCCACGGCCCGGCGGCGAAGCGCGCGATTCTCCGCGACGCCATCGTCAAGCCGCTGATCACGACGCTCGACACCGTGCGCAGCCTGCTCCAGGCCGAGACGGTCACCCTCGACAGCCTGCCGCAATCGCTCAAGGCGGAGTGGATCGCGACCGACGGCGAGGCCCGCATCGAGGTCGCCCCCAGTGGCGATTCGAACAACAACGCGACGATGCGGCGCTTCGCCGACGCGGTGCTCGCCGTCGCGCCGGAGGCGTCCGGCGCGCCGATCTTCGTGCTCGACGCGGCCAAGACCATCGTCACCGCCTTCTGGCAGGCCGGTCTCTGGTCGATCCTGTCGATCACCGTGCTGCTGTTCGTCGTGCTGCGCCGCCCGCTCGACGTGGCGCTGACGCTCGTTCCGCTGCTGGTCGCGATCGTCGCGACGCTGGAAATCTCGGTGCTGATCAATCTCCAGCTAAACTTCGCCAACATCATCGCGCTGCCGCTGCTGCTCGGCGTTGGCGTCGCCTTCAAGATTTACTACGTGATGGCCTGGCGCTCCGGCGAAACCAACTTCTTGCAGTTGAGCCTGACGCGCGCCGTGCTCTTCAGCGCGATGGCGACCGCGACCGCATTCGGCAGCCTCTGGCTGTCGCGCCATCCCGGCACCTCGAGCATGGGCAAGCTGATGGCGCTCGCGCTGGTGACGACGCTCGCCGCGGCGGTGGTCTTCCAGCCCGCGCTGCTGGCGACGCGCAAGCACAGGTGAGGGGACGAGCCGGGGCCCCCTCGAACGCGACATTTCCTTCTCGATGCGCCGATACCGAAGTATCCTCGGGCGAAGAACAGGTCCGGCTACGTCAAGGCATTCGCGCGGAGACGCCTTTCGTCAAGGCGTATCGGCCTTAAGGCGCTGATATTGCAGGGACCATTGTCAGGGTAAGCCTTGACGAAACTTGACATTTCTTGACATTGCTTGACGAAATTATGCGCAGTTTTGACGTCGGCTCGACGAGGGCTTGACGAGCGAAACCCTTTGTCCGTCGAAAAACGGGCGAACGCTCTATGCAAGGGAAAGATCAGGATTGGGGGCTCAGCGAGGAGCCGCAGCGAACCGCCAAGCCCCTCGCCCCCACCCTCTCCCCGCTCGCATCGCTGGCGGGGAGAGGGAGCGTTGCGATCGCGCCTGTCAGGCGCAGGCCGCGAGTTTCACCGGGATCGACTTCGAAGTCGGCGTATTGCTGCGATCGGCCTTGCGCCCGAGCGGAACCAGGGGATTGGTCTCCGGATAATAGGCCGCGCAGCAGCCCTCGGGGATGTTGTAGTCAATCACCTTGAACCCGGCGACGCGGCGGTCGGCGCCGTCCTCGCTCACGGTTTGCATTTCGATCAGGCCGCCCTCTTCGAGACCGAGCCGCTCCCGGTCCTTCTTGTTGAGGAACACGACCATTCGCTGTCCGAACACGCCGCGATAGCGATCGTCGAGGCCGTAGATCGTGGTGTTGTATTGATCGTGGCTGCGGATGGTCATCAGTTCCAGAACGCCGTCCCGTTCGGCCGGCATGTCGTTCTCCGTCATCCGCTCGCAGACGATGAAATTCGCCTTGCCGGTCGCCGTCTTCCAGCTTCGCTCGTCGACGGGCGAATAGAGGCGGAACCCGCCGGGCTTGCGAATGCGCGCGTTGTAGTCGGGGAACAGATCGGGGAACACGCCCTCCATCTTGTCGCGGATGAGGTCGTAGTCGGCGGTCATTGCATCCCAATCGAGCGCGGGGTTGGGCGGCAGCGTCGCTTTCGCGATGCCCGCGACAATCGCCACCTCCGACTTCAGGTACTGGCTCGCCGGCGTGTTCATGCCCACGGAGGCATGGACGCACGACATCGAGTCCTCGACCGTGAGCGACTGGGGGCCGCCCGCCTGAATGTCGATTTCGGTGCGGCCGAGACACGGCAGCAGCAGCGCTGTCCGCCCATGGACGAGATGCCCGCGGTTCAGTTTGGTGGCGATCTGGACCGTCAGATCCAGGCCGCGCATCGCGCGGGCGGTCCGCTCGGTGTCGGGCGCGGCGAGAACGAAATTGCCGCCAAGGCCGAGGAAGGCTTTCGAGTGACCGTGCTCCATCGCCTCGATCGCCTCGACCACGTCGTGCCCCCACTCGCGCGGCGGCTCGAAGCGGAAGACCTCTTTCATGCGGTCGAGGAATTCCGGCTTGGGCCTCTCGGTGATGCCGACGGTGCGGTTGCCCTGAACGTTGGAATGGCCGCGCACCGGACAGGCGCCGGCGCCGGGCCGACCCATATTGCCGCGCAGGAGCAACAAATTGACGATGTGCTGCACGTTGGCGACGCCGGTCTTGTGCTGGGTGATGCCCATGCCCCAAACGCCGATCACCGCCTTCGCCTGCATATAGACCGCCGCCGCCTGCCCGATGGCGTCGCGCGTCAGCCCGGAACAGCGAACGATATCGTCCCACGAGGTTCGGCGGATCGAGTCGGCCAGCGCTTCGAAGCCATGGGTATGGTTGCGAATGAACGCCACGTCGAGGATGCGCGGGCGGCCCGCGGCCTGGGCTTCATCGTCCGCGTCGATCACGCATTTCATGATGCCCTTGATCGCCGCCATGTCGCCGCCGATTCGAACCTGATGGTATTGTGAGCTGATCGGCGTCGCGACCAAGCTGATCATCTCCGCCGGCTCCTGCGGCGAGACGAAGCGCTCCAGCGCTCGCTCGCGGATCGGATTGAAGCTCACGATCGCCGCGCCCCGTCGCGAGGCGGCGCGCAGGTCGTTGAGCATGCGCGGGCTGTTGGTGCCGGGGTTCTGCCCGAAGATGAAGATCGCGTCGGCGTGCTCGAAATCTTCGAGCAGCACGGTTCCCTTCGCGACGCCGAGCGAATCCGGCAGGCCGACGCTGGTCGAACTCGTGGCACATGTTCGAGCAGTCGGGGAAGTTGTTCGTCCCGAACGCGCGGGCGAATACCTGGAACAGGAACGACGACTCGTTGGAGGCGCGGCCGGACGTGTAGAATTCGGCCATGTTGGGGTCGGGCAGCTTGCGCAGCTCGGCTCCGATGATGTTGAACGCCTCTTGCCAACCGATGGCGACGTATTTGTCGGTCGCGGCGTCGTAGATGAGGGGATGGGTGAGGCGCCCCTCGTCCTCGAGCTGGAAATCGCTCCACTCGAGAAGTTCGGTCACCGTGTGCTGCGCGAAGAAGGCGGGCGTGACGCGCTTCTTGGTGACCTCCCAGGCGACCGCCTTCGCGCCGTTCTCGCAATATTCGAAGGAGCTCGTGTGCTTGGGATCAGGCCAGCCGCAGCCTGGACAGTCGAAGCCCTCGGGCTGATTCATGGAAAGGAGAGTCTTGTTACCGCGGATGAACGCCTTTTGACGGCAGAGATGCGTCTCGACGGCTTCGAGAGCTCCCCAGCCTCCAGCGGGTCCCTTATAGGGTTTGATCTTCGCTTTGTGGGCCATTTCAACCTTCCAAATAAGAAGTTGGGTGTTGGCCCTAAGTTAGGTCTTCCGTTCGGACGCCGAAATCGCCCGCGGCAGGAATGATTGTTGCGAGCCGCGCAATGCGCTAGGCGGCGACCGTCATGGCTCGCGCCAACGCGAAGTCCGCAATCGCGGCGACGTCGTCCAACGCGAGAGCGGCCATGGTCGGCGGTAGCGGGATCGCGACATCGCTTGCGACGGCGACGACGCTCGGCTCATCGGGATAGATGAGCGGCTTGCCGACAGATGGGCGGTGAACTTCGATCTTGACCAGCCCAGACCGCTTGAAGCCTTCGACGATCACGAGATCGACGGGCGCGAGCTTACTCAGCAGTTCCAGCAGATCGGGCTCCGGCGCGCCCCTGAGCTCGTGCATCAGGGCCCAGCGCAGGTCGGAAGCAACCAGCACCTCCGACGCGCCAGCGGTCCGGTGTTCGTAGGAATCCTTGCCAGGCTTGTCGACGTCGAACGCATGATGGGCATGCTTGATGGTGGAGACCGCGACGCCGCGGCCGACGAGAACGGGAATGAGCCGTTTGATCAGCGTCGTCTTTCCGGCGCCGCTCCAACCGGCGAGGCCGATCACGCGGGGCTTTTTCATGCGACCAGTTCCTTTCTCTCGCGAAACGATGCCCGCCCAACGCCTCAAACCTTCCCTCGGATCAGCCGCTGTTGCAGCCGCGCCAGCGCGGCGCCCATGGAACCGGGCAAAGGTCGAAAGACGTGGCGTATTCGGGGCGCACGGTTATAAGGGCTTTCGGACGTGGGGCATTGGTGGCCCGCATGTCTTCTTGGATATCGGCGAGGTCCGAAATCCCCGCTGCGGCAAAGGATTGTTGCAGGATTGGACCTAGCGGAGACCGAACGCGCACGAAGGCGCGACGCGGAGGCGAAAGGTGGATTATCTCGGCGCAATGAAACTGTTCGTGCGGGCGGTGGAGCTCGGCAGTTTTTCAAAAGCTTCAGCCGAAACGAACGCCAAGACCTCGACAGTATCGCGAGCCATCGCCAGCCTCGAGGAGGACCTTGGCGTCGCGCTGTTTCATCGCAGCACGCGCCGCGTCCACCTGACCGAGCCCGGGGCGACCTTTTACGAGCACGCGCGCGCACTGCTCAGGAGCCTCGAAGAGGCGCGCGACGCCGCATCCGCCACGGAGGGCCGACCGCAGGGCCTAATACGCCTCCACGTTCCGAGCGCCTTCGCCCGCCAGCACATCATGCCCTTCCTGCCCGAGTTTCTTGCGACCTATCCTGATGTTCGCCTCGACGTTTCGTTCACCGACGTGCGGGTCGATCTGTTGGCGGTCGGGGCGGATCTTGCGATCCGCATCGGTCCGCAAATCGATTCCTCCTTGATCGCGCGCAAGCTCGCGCCACACCGCCGCATCGCCTGCGCCAGCCCGGACTACCTCAGGAGCGCGCCCGAGATCGCCGAGCCGTCCGATCTGATCCAGCACAATTGCCTCGTCTACACGCTGCAGCCGACCGACCACTGGTTTTTCCGCAAGAACGCGGACGCAAGCGAGCATTGGGAGGAGACGCCGGTGACGGGAGCCTTCCGCTCCGACGATTCGGAAGCGCTTCGATCCGCGGCGCTCGCCGGGGTCGGGATCGTACTCCTGCCGACTTGGCTGATCGGCGAGGATCTCCGCTCCGGCCGGCTTCGGCAGGTGCTGCCGGAATGGTCGGCGACGATCTCGCGTCGGCCGAGCGGAATTTTCGGGATCTATCCGCCGCACCGCATGGTTCCCCCGAAGGTGCGGGCCTTCCTGGACTTCGCGCAAAAGCGCTTTGGCAAGCCGCCGTACTGGGATCCCGATTGGACGGACGAAGCGCCGCGGCGCCCCGCCCAGTCCGACGAGGAAGGCCAGGAACCGCCGCCTGGGCCGCGGGCTCTGCGCCTACGTCCCGTGGACGAAGAGTTCGACGATTCCTGACAACGATCCCGCCACCACTGAGAAGGCGAGGATCGCCGCCCCATAGAGGGCGGCGAACCATATCCAGCGGCGAGCGGTGTTCGGTTTCAATGGTAGCTCGCCTGGGCCGCCTTGCCGCGGAAGGCCCAATAGTTGAACGCCGAATAGGCGAGGACCAGCGGCAGGACAATCGCGAGAATGATCGCGTCGAAGTGGAGCGCGCTGGGCGGCGCCGCGGCCTGAGCCAAGGTCAAACCAGCGTCCGCGGCGGACCCCGGAACCACATAGGGCCAGCAGCTGAGGCCGAGGCCGAGATAGCACAGCGCGAAGAGCCCGAGCGCGCATTGGAACGCCGTCGCTTCCCGATGCGTCGTCACCGATCGCCACAGCGTGATCGCCGTCACGACTGCGAGCAGCGGCAGCGGCGCAAGCAGGATCAGATGCGGCCAGCTGAGCCAGCGTTCGGCGATGCGCTCGCTGAAGAACGGCGTGCCGACGGTGACGACCGCCGCGGCGGCGCCGACGCCGAGCACGAGGACGCGAGACCACCGCCGCGCCGCCATCTGCAACGGCCCATGGGTCTTGAGCACCAGCCACGTCGCGCCGAGCAGCGCATCGCCGAGAGCCAGTCCAATCCCGCAGAACAGGCTAGCGGGGGACAGAAAGCCGAGCGAGCCGCCCGCATACGCGCCGTTCGTCAGCGGGAAGCCCTGAACGAAGGCGCCCAGCATCAGACCTTGCGCGCAGGCCGCGACGAGCGAACCGAGCGCGAAGACCCACGACCACACCGTGCGAGACCGGCTCGCCTTGGGCCTGAACTCGAAGGCGACGCCGCGTAGGATCAGTGAGAATAGCATCAGCATGACCGGCAGATAGAGCGCCGGCAGCAAGGTGGCGTAGGCCTTGGGAAAGGCGCCGTACAGCAGCGCCCCACCCAACACCAACCACGTCTCGTTGCCATCCCAGAACGGCGTGATCGAGTTCATCATGAGGTCGCGCTCTTTCTCATCCCGAGCGAAGGGGAACAGGATGCCGACGCCGAGATCGAACCCGTCTGCGATCACGTAGTTCAGGACGCCGGCAGCCGCGACCAATCCGATGACAATTAAGAGAGTGTTTTGCATAATTTGCGCCTCCTATTCGGCCGGCTGGGCGCTAGCGTCCCAACCCGGGCGGGTTTCATCAGTGATTTCGTGATGCGGAGCCGCGTCGGGACCTTTGGCGATGATCCGTGCGGCGTAGTAGCAGACCGCGACCAGAAGGAGGCTGTAGAGGACGACGAACACCGCCATCGAGGTCGCGACCTCCGGCGTTGTCAACGGCGACGCGGAATGCGCCGTGCGCAACAGGCCATAGACGGTCCAAGGCTGGCGTCCTTCCTCGGTGACGGTCCACCCGGCGAGCACCGCGATGAAACCGGCTGGCGTCATGGCGACCGCCACCTTGTGGAACCAGCGCGTCGTAAAGAGGCGTCCCTTCCGACGAAGCAGGAGCCCGGACAAGGCGACGCCGACCATCGCGAAGCCGAGGCCCGCCATGATGCGGAACGCGAAGAAAATCGGCAGCACATAGGGACGCTGATCGGCTGGGAAGTCCTTCAGGCCCTCGATCGTTCCGTGCAAGCTATGGGTGAGAATGATGCTGCCAAGGTAGGGGACCTCGATGTTGAAGTGGTTGGTCGCAGCCGCTTGGTCGGGAATCGCAAAGAGGGTCAGCGGGACTTCGCTGCGCGTGTTCCAACGGGCTTCGATGGCGGCGAGCTTCGCCGGCTGGTGCTCGCGCGTGTTGAGCCCGTGCATGTCGCCGAGCGCAATTTGCACCGGCGCCAGGATCAGCGCCGCCCACAAAGCGGTGGAAAATCCCGCACGGGCGAAGTCGAGGCTGCGCCCACGCAGGAGATACCAAGCCGACACCCCGGCCACGACGAAGGTCGCGGTGAGGAAGCTTGCACAGACCATATGCGCAATGCGGTAGGGCATCGACGGATTGAAGATCGTCTTCATCCAATCCACCACGACGAAGTGGTGGCTGGGGTCGAGGATCGTACCGGCGGGCGTCTGCATCCAGCTGTTGGCGACAAGGATCCAGAAGGTGCTGATGATCGTGCCGAGCGCGACCATCGAGGAGGCGAAGAAATGGATTCTGGGTCCTACCCGCTCGAGGCCGAACAGCATGACGCCTATGAATCCGGCCTCCAGGAAGAAGGCGGTCAGCGTCTCCGCCGTCAGGAGCGGACCGAGCACGCCGCCGACCATGTCGGCGTAGTTGCTCCAATTGGTGCCGATCTGATAGGCGAGCACGACGCCGGTTACGACGCCGACTCCGAATGCGAGCGCGAAGAGCCGCATCCAGAAATCCATCAGTTGCCGATAGACGGGCTTGCCCGTCGTCAACCATAGCGCTTCGAAGAGAACGACGAATGTGGAGAGGCCGATGGTTAGAGACGGCCATAGGATGTGAAAGCCAATAGTAAAGCCGAATTGGGCTCTGGCGATCGTCACGGGATCGATTGTCACGGGACCAGTTCCTCAAGTTTCGATGACAACCCACTTTGGGCGTCGTGGATAGCGAAACGAGTAACACTGGCCGGACAAGGCGCGTCAGGCCTTGCAAGCGGAAAGATTGTTGCAGGACGGGGGCTTATATTTCGCTGCCGCCCGCTAGCGCCCTGTCTTTCCCGCACATCTAGCCCATCTCTTACTTTTCTGTAATTGTTGCTGTGCACAAAACCCCGTGAAGAGAGAGCGCGCGGATGCAGGCGACCGGACGATCAGAGACGGCAGACAAACCCTGGATTTTCCGCACCTACGCCGGCCATTCGACCGCGCTCGAATCCAACCGTCTCTATCGCGCCAATCTCGCCAAGGGCCAGACGGGGCTCTCCATCGCCTTCGATCTGCCGACCCAGACGGGCTACGACAGCGATCATCCGCTCGCGCGCGGCGAAGTCGGCAAGGTCGGCGTCGCGATCTCGCATATCGGCGACATGCGCGCGTTGTTCGACGGCATCCCGCTCGCCTCGATGAACACGTCGATGACAATCAACGCGACGGCGCCCTGGCTGATGGCGCTCTATATCGCCATCGCCGATGAACAGGGCGCGCCGCGCGCTGCGCTCGCCGGCACGACGCAGAACGACATCATCAAGGAATACCTCTCGCGCGGCTCTTACGTTTTTCCGCCCGCGCCGTCGCTGCGCCTCACCAAGGACCTCATCCTGTTCTGCGCGCGCGAGGCGCCGAAGTGGAACCCGATGAATGTCTGCTCCTATCATTTGCAGGAGGCCGGGGCGACGCCGGTCCAGGAGCTGAGCTACGCGCTGGCGACCGCGGTCGCGGTGCTCGATCGCGTGCGCGATTCCGGCGAGGTCGACGTGGAGGGCTTCGCCAATGTCGTCGGCGGCCTCTCCTTCTTCGTCAACGCGGGCATGCGCTTCGTCACCGAACTGGCGAAGATGCGCGCCTTCACGGAGCTCTGGGACAAGATCACGCGCGAGCGCTACGGCGTCGCCGATCCCGCCAAGCGCCGGTTTCGCTATGGCGTGCAGGTCAATTCGCTGGGCCTCACCGAACAGCAGCCGGAGAACAACGCCTACCGCATCCTCATCGAGATGTTGTCGGTCGTGCTCTCGAAGAAGGCGCGCGCCCGCGCGGTGCAATTGCCGGCCTGGAACGAGGCGCTCGGCCTGCCGCGCCCGTTCGACCAGCAGTGGTCGCTGCGATTGCAGCAGATCATGGCCTTCGAGACCGATCTGCTGGAATACGAAGACTTGTTCGACGGCAGCGCCGTCATCGAGGAGCGCGTCGCCGCGCTCAAACGCGAGGCGATGGCCGAGCTCGCCGCGATCGACGCGATGGGCGGCGCGATCGCGGCGATCGAATCTGGCGAGATGAAGCGCAAGCTCGTCGAGTCGAACACGCGGCGTCTCGAATCAATCGAACGCGGCGAACAACGCGTCGTCGGCGTCAATTGCTTCACGTCGAGCGAGCCTTCGCCCTTGATGGCGGGCGAGAGCGTCATCATGGCGGCTTCGCCCGAGGTCGAGGCCGAGCAGATCGCGCGGCTTCAGGCTTGGCGCGCTCAGCGCGACGAGGTGCGCGTCGCGGCTGCGCTCGCAGATCTGCGCGCCGCCGCAAAGAGCGGCGCCAACATCATGCCGGCCTCGATCGAGGCCGCAAAGGCGGGCGCCACCACAGGCGAATGGGGCGCGGCGCTACGCGCCGAATTCGGCGAATATCGCGCGCCGACCGGCGTTTCCGGACGAGCCCGCCAAGAGTTCGGCCGACCTCGATCCGCTGCGCGGCGAGGTCGAGCGCGTGTCGCTCAAGCTCGGCCATCGCTTGAAACTGCTGGTCGGCAAGCCGGGCCTCGACGGGCATTCCAACGGCGCCGAGCAGATCGCCGTGCGCGCCGCCGACGCCGGCATCGAGGTCGTCTACGACGGCATCAGGCTGACGCCGCAGGAAATCGTCGAGCGCGCCAAAGCGGGCGTCGACTGTGTCGGCCTGTCGATCCTCTCAGGCTCGCATGTCGCCATGACGCGCGAGGTGCTCGCCTTGCTGCGACAGGCGGGGCTTTCGCACCTACCGGTCGTCGTCGGCGGCATCATTCCGCCTGAGGACGCCGAGCGGCTGCGCGCCGAAGGGGTCGCGGGGGTTTACACACCAAAGGATTTCGCCATCAACGGCATTATCGGCGACATTGTCGCCAAGGTGGAAGGCGCCTTCGACGCCCGGCCGCCGAACCAATCGGGACGTTGAAATGTCACAATCGGATCAAGACCCGGGGGAGCCCGAGGGCAACCAGCGCGGCGCCGTGATCGCCCTGCTGTTCGTCCTCGTGCTGGCGCTCGGCGGCTACTGGCTCTTCAACGCGCTCCAGCATCACAACGAGATCGACAACTGCATCGCCTCGGGCCGACGCAATTGCACCGGCGATCTCCTCCATCCCGATGCGCCCGCGCAGTAAGGCGTGACGCGACCGGCTTGAGACATTGCAGCGAGCGCGGCCAACCGCGCGACGCCGAATCCGTCCAAATTGCAGACGCATTTCGAGCGGATAAACGCGCCGGCGCGTCAGCGAATTCCTGCGCTTGGCTACGCCAGTCGCGCGAACGAGATCGGTATTCGCGACGCGCCTTTACGGCTCCGCCCGACGCCTTGATCGACAAGTCTTTCGCGCTGTCCGCGCCGGCGAAGCTGCAAGGCATTCTCCTCGATTTTTGGCAGCGTCCCATGCCAGTCGATGGCGGCCAGTTCTTCGGCGATGTCGGGCTCCCTGGACCGGACGGCGGCAATGGCGGCAAAATTCTGATGCTGCCCCCCGATTACACCGGCGAGACGCCAAGGGGCTTCTATGTCTATCGCTCCGGCACCAATAGCGTCTTCATATTCCTGCGATCCTTCTATCAGGACCCCAAAAATACGACGCCGGCCGTCGAGGTGATGAAGCGCTCGCGCATCTATCCGTTTGACCAGAAGACGTCCGCGAAGCCGATGAGCTTCCCTGACGCCTCTGGCAAATCGTTGGACATGCTTCCGCGCAACAGCATCGCCGCGTTTGAGCAACTCAAACAGCTGCTCGACGCCGAGGGGACGAACCTTGCCGACCCGGACTGGCTCGGCATGCTCGCGGGTATCGGCATTGCGCCTGACCGGCCGTTCAAGCCGGACGACAGGACGCGCGGCATTTTGGATGCCGCGGCCAGGACGGCCTACAAGATGAGCCGGGTTATCGGCCTCGAGAGTGGCGTCGACGGCGCCGATTTCCGCGTCTACGCGGATCGCAAGTGGCTCAACCCTGTCAATAACATGCGGTCGCGGTGGCCGAACCCTGCCGTTGACCTGAGCTTCTTGAAGACGGGCGGCGACTATCGCGCGCTGGCGGCGCGCGTCTGGTTCTTTACGAATTACTACTCGATCAGCCCCGGAATGGTGTCGATGACGCCGGGCAAAGGCGCATTCTACATGATTGCTTTCGAGGACGCCGACGGCAGCCCGCTCGTCGGCGACCACAGCTACAAGGTGAACCTGCCGAAGGACATCCCCGCCGAACTGTTCTGGTCGGTTACTCTCTACGAGGCGGAGAACGCTTCCGGTCTCGATAACGGCCAGCCATTCCCGTCGCTTGGCAAGTTGGACAAGCCGGCGAAAAACGCCGACGGCGGGATGGATGTGTACATCGCTCCGAAAGCGCCCGCAGGCAAAGAAGGCAATTGGGTCGCCACGGCGCCCGGCAGAGGCTTTTTCGCGATCCTCAGACTTTACGTACCGACCGCGCAGGCAATCGATGGCAGTTGGAAGCCCGGCGACATCGAAAAAGTGATCTGAAGGCCGCCGGAGCGGCGGCTCGGCTTGACGCAATAATGCCGCGAGCTTGCGCGAGCATCAGATCGCAACCGCTCTTACGACCTGATCTGGCAGCATTCGCCTCGCCCATGGCTCGCAACCATCGCCCCCTTCTGCGAGTCCTCCTCTTGGGCCTCGCCGTCGCCTTGCCCGCTCTCGCCGCTGCGGCGGCGGGACCGTCGCATCCATGGGACGATCGCTCGTTGCCTCCCGCAAAGCGCGCGGAACTGGCGCTTGCCGAGATGACGCAATCGGAGAAACTGCGCCTCGTTCATGGCGGCCTCGGTGCGCCCTGGGGCGGCGCCGGCAAGCCGACGGGGGCGGTCGGCTCGGCCGGCTATGTGCCAAGCGTTCCCCGTCTCGGCATTCCCGCCCTCCAGGAAACCGACGCCGAACTCGGCGTCGCCAATCCCGGCCATATCCGGCCCGGCGACACCGCGACGGCGATGCCCTCCAATCTCGCGCTCGCTTCGAGCTTCGATCCCGCGCTCGCGCGTCGCCAGGGTGAGGCGGTCGGCGCCGAAGCGCGGGCCAAGGGATTTTCCGTGCTGCTCGGCGGGGCCGTGAACCTGATCCGCGATCCGCGCGGCGGCCGCGGCTTCGAGTATTTTTCCGAGGATCCGTTGCTCTCCGGCGTGATGGCGGGCAGCGCGGTGGCGGGCGCGCAAAGCCGCCATCTCATCTCGACCGTCAAGCATTTCGCGCTGAACTCCCAGGAGACCGATCGCGTTGTGCTCAACGTGCGCATCGACCCCGCCGCGGCGCGCGAATCCGATCTGCTCGCCTTCGAGATCGCGATCGAGACGGGCGACCCCGGCGCCGTGATGTGCGCCTACAATCAGGTCAACGGCGCTTACGCCTGCGAGAACGACTGGCTGCTCAATCAAGTCCTCAAAGGCGATTGGCGCTATTCCGGCTTCGTGATGTCGGATTGGGGCGCCGTCCATTCGACCGTGCGCGCCGCGATGGCGGGCCTCGACCAAGAGTCGGGAGAACAACTCGACACCGAGAATTTCTTCGAGGCGCCGCTGGCGCTCGCCGTTCGCAACGGCGCGGTCCCGCAGGCGAGGCTCGACGACATGGCGCGACGCATCCTGACCTCGATCTTCGCCAACGGGCTCTACGACGACCCGCCGCGGGCGCAGCCGACCGATTCCAATTCCAGCGACCAAGTCGCGCTCGACGTCGCCCGCGAAGGCGTCGTGCTGCTGAAGAACGACGGCCTGCTGCCTCTCTCGAAAGACGTGCGACGGATCGTCGTCATCGGCGCGAACGCCGACAAGGGGGTGCTGTCGGGCGGCGGATCGTCGCAAGTCTTCCCCCGCGGCGGCGTCGCCGCGCTCGTTCCGACGCAAGACAAGCAGGGCGCGCTGCTATTCGATCCATCGTCGCCGCTGGAGGCGATCCGTCGCCAGGCTCCTCTAGCGCAAGTCGTCTTCGACGACGGGACCGATCCCGAGCGGGCGGCGCGGCTCGCCGCCGGCGCCGATGTCGCAATCGTCTTCGTCGACCGATGGATGACGGAAACCGCCGACGCGGCGGATCTCTCGCTCCCCAATGCGCAGGATCGCCTGATCGAAGCGGTTACGCGCGCCAATCCGCGCACCGTGGGCGCGCTCGAGACGGGGGGCGCCGTGCGGATGCCCTGGCTCGCGGGGACGTCGGCGGTACTGGAGGCTTGGTATTCCGGCCAGAAGGGCGGCGAAGCGATCGCCGACATCCTGTTCGGCGTGGTCAACCCGTCGGGCCGGCTGCCCGTCACCTTTCCCGCCGACGAGTCGCAGCTTCCCCACCCGCGCCTGCCGGGCGATCCGAAGGCCGCGCCGCCCGGTCCAGTCGGGCGCGGCGGGCGGTACGGCGAGATCATCCCGGCCGACTATGACGAGGGTGCGCTGGTCGGCTACAAGTGGTTCGCCGCACGGCGTGAGAGCCCGCTTTTCCCCTTCGGCTTCGGCCTCTCCTATACGCGCTTCGCGCTACGGGACTTTTCCGTCACGACGATCGACGGCGCCGTCACCGCGAGCTTCACAGTCCGCAACACCGGCGATCGGGAAGGCGCGACGACGCCGCAGGTCTATCTTACCGGCTCGGACGGCGCGGAACTCCCCATGCGGCTCGCGGGATGGACTCGGCTGAGCCTCAAGCCCGGCGAAGAGACGCGCGTGACGACGGCAATCGATCCGCGCCTATTCGCCCGCTTCGACGAAAAGCAGCGGCGCTGGGTCATCGCGCCCGGCCTCTATCGCTTCGGCGCCGGCTTCGACGCCGAGCATCGCGATCAAGAAGCGAGCTTACACCTCGGCGCCGCGACGATGGCGCCTTAGGCCCATTGCATTTGTCGAACTTCCCCGTCATCCCGAGGGAGGAGACAATCGGACGGCAAACACGCCCGAAGACAGGCGCGACGAATCTCGCCTGCAACTACGGAGGGGGCGCATTTACGGGTCTGAAAGTAGAGGCGTCGTGGCGCTGCCTTCGCTGAGACAATTGGGATATCTCGTCGCTCTCTACGAGCACCAACATTTCAGTCGCGCCGCGGAGGCCTGCAATGTGACGCAGTCCACGCTGTCGGCCGGCTTGAAGGAGCTCGAATCGGTGCTCGGCATGAATCTGGTCGAGCGCACGCGAAGGGTCGTCGTCTTTACGCCGGCGGGCGTCGGAGTCGTGCGACGCGCGCAAGACCTTCTGCTGCGGGCCAGAGAAATTGCGCTTCTCGACGTTGCGTCGCTTTCCGGCGTCCTGCAGCTGAGCGTCATTCCGACCATCGCGCCCTTTCTTCTCTCCCCCATTCTGACTGGAATCCGCCAGCTCCATCCCGAACTGGAGCTTCAGGTGCACGAGGAAATCAGCCAGGACGGCTGCGCGGGACTGTCCAGCGGCATCCGCGACTGCGTGGTGCTGGCGCTGCCCTATGAATGCGGCGAATTCGAATACGCCACCCTCTTCGACGATCCCATCCTCGTGGCCTTGCGGGCAGACGATCCACTCGCCCAGGCCGAGCGGATCGATCCTTCCGACCTGCCGCATGACCGGCTCGTGCTGATGCAGGACGGCCATTGTCTGCGCGACCAGGCGCTCAAGGCCTGCGGGCGCCCGGACCACCGGCCGAAGGCTCCATGGGGTGCATCCATCCATACGCTGATCCAACTCGTCGACGCCGGCTATGGGGTCGCGTTGGCGCCGCAACTGGCGATCGAACGCGGCGTCATCACGGGAACCAACGTCGTCGTTCGGCCGCTCGGAGACGAAGACGTGCGACGTGTTGTCGCAGTCGCCTGGCGGCGCAACAGTCCGCGCGCCGATGGTTTCGCCCGTCTCGCGCTAGACTCTTCGACAAATATGCGTGGAAGAAGGACTGGCGAGGCCGACGTAATCACGTCTGCGTGTTCCTGATCGAATGCGTCGATCAGCGTCTATCGATTTATTCGTTTCTCTCCACGACCAACGAATTCTAAATCTAGCCTTCCTTCGTGATCCACACGACGAGGATGCTTGATCATGAATTTGAAAACATCTGCGGCGGCTCTTGCAATCCTTGCGATGACCGGGGCCGCCGCTCTTGCCCAGACCGCTCCCGGCATGACCCGCGACACCGGCGCGCCGATCGGCGACAACCAGAACTCGAAGACCGCCGGCTCTGACGGCCCGGTGCTGCTGGAAGACTACAGCCTGATCGAGAAGCTCGCGCGCTTCGATCGCGAGCGCATTCCCGAGCGCGTCGTTCACGCGCGCGGCATCGGCGCCCAGGGCGTCTTCGTCGCCAGCACGGACTTCTCGAAATATACGACCGCCTCCGTCCTCGGCGCCCCCGGCAAGGAAACGCCGGTTTTCGTCCGCTTCTCGACGGTCATGAATTTCCGCGGCTCGCCTGAGGCGGCGCGCGATCCGCGCGGCTTCGCGGTCAAGTTCTACACCGACCAGGGCAACTGGGACATCGTCGGCATCAACGAGCCGATCTTCTTCATCCGCGATGCGATCAAGTTCCCGGACTTCGTGCACGCCAACAAGCCGTCGCCGGTCACCAACGTGCAGGACCCCGCCCGCGCGTTCGACTTCTTCTCGAACGTTCCCGAGTCGACGCACGAATTGACGATGCTCTACACCGACACCATCGGCATGCCGAAGAGCTACCGGACCATGGACGGCTGGGGCGTGCATGCGTTCCGCTTGGTCAACAAGGATGGCAAGACCGTCTTCGCGAAATTCCACTGGAAGTCGCAGCAGGGTGTCCACGGTATGACGCTCGAGGAAATGAAGGCGGCCGACACCAGCTATGCGACGCGCGATCTCTACGCCAACATCCGCTCCGGCAACTTCCCGAAGTGGGATCTGATGGTGCAGCTCCTGACGCCGGAACAGGTCGCTCAGCTTCCCTATGACGGCTTCGACGACACCAAGGTCTGGGAAGGCGTGCCGGAGGTGAAGGTCGGCACGATGACCTTGAACAAGGTGCCTGACAACTTCTTCGACTACACGGAACAGTCGGCCTTCTGCCCGTGCGAACTGGTGCCCGGCATCGAGCCGTCGCCCGATAAGATGCTGCAGGGCCGCCTGTTCGCTTACGCGGATACGCAGCGCTACCGCATCGGCGCCAACTACATGCAGCTCCCGGTCAATCGTCCGCTCGTCCAGGTCGCCAACAATAACATTGACGGCGCCATGCAGGCCGCGAGGCAAAAGGGCGACGTCAACTACGATCCGACGGATTCGGCCACCAACCCCGTCCAGCAGACGAACTACCGCTACAGCCAGTACGCGGTATCGGGCCTGACCCAGCAGAAGCCGATCGACAAGCAGGACAACTTTCGCCAGGCAGGCGAGTTCTATCGGAGCCTCGACAAGACGGAGCAGGATCACCTGATCAAGAATCTTGTCGCGGACCTCAGCCAGATTGAGAGCGTCAAGATTTCGCGAGACGATGGCCAGCCACTTCTATCGCGCCGACGTGGACTACGGCACGCGCGTCGCCAAGGCCATCAACGTCGACCTCGCCGACGTCAAGAAGCTCGCTGCGCAATAAGCGCGATCTCATGAGCCGCGGGCGCGCCCATTCGGCGCGCCCGTCCCCTTCCAAGTTCGAGGCGTTCGATGAAACTCTCCGACAAGTTCAAGCGCGTCGCAGCGGGCGTCGCCTTCGCGCTCACGGTTCCGATGCTGGCGCACGCCGCCAACCCCTTGCCCGACCACTACAAGGAGCTCTACTTCGCCGCCGCCCGCGAGGGGCGCGCCGATCTGCTCGCAGGGATGATCAAGGACGGCGTTCCGATCGACATGCGCGACAGCCAGGGCTACACCGCCCTGATCATCGCCGCATACGACGGCCAGCGCCCGGCCGTCGACCTGCTGCTCTCACTGCACGCCGACCCCTGCGCCGCGGATTCCAAGGGGAATACCGCCCTGATGGGCACGGCCTTCAAGGGCGAATTGGAAATTGCAAAGCTGCTGGCCGCTCGCTGCGACGTGAACGCGCGCAACGCCAACGGACAGACGGCGGCGATGATGGCCTCGCTCGTCGGCCACTCGGATTTCGTCAAGATGCTCGCCGAGCGCGGCGCCGACTTGAGCTTGAAGGACAATGCCGGCGCCACCGCCACCAGCGTGGCGCAAACGCAAGGCAACGCCGACATGGTGCAGCTCATCGCGAGCCTTTCGGCTCCCAAGCAGACGCCTGCGCAGAGCGGAAGCAACTGACGTCGCTCGTCCATGACGGCAGGCGACCGGCGCCTACTGACGGAAAACGACTACCTAGCCCCAGCGCGCCGCCAAGCATTGAAGCCGCCGATCACATGGACCGCGTCGGCGAACCCCGCGCTCCGCGCGGCTTCGACCGCCATCGCCGAACGTTCGCCGTAAGCGCAGATGAACACCAGCCGCTTGCCGGTGGCGTGGGCGAGCGTATTGAGGAGCCCCCCGTCGGCGAGCGCATCCGCAAGTTCGCGATAGGGTGAATGCACTGAAGCGTCGATCGCGCCGTGTCGCGCACGCTCCGTGCTTTCGCGCAGATCGACCAGCAGCGCCCCGCCGCCGGCAAGCGTCGCTCGAGCCTGCTCCGTCGTCAGGCCGATATGGTCGGCGCGGTCCTGTGCGATGCCGATGTGGCGATTTGCCGGCACGGCGACGTCCATCATTTTCGGATTGGGCAGCTTCAGATTGCGCATCAACTCGACATATTCGTCGATCGAACGCACCTGCAGACGCGGGTTGCGCGCGCGCTCCTCGCCGATCGTCGACACCGTGTCGCCCTTGTAGTCGTGGGCGGGGTAAAGCAGCGTTTCCTCCGGCAGCTTGAGCAGTTTGCCGAAGATCGAATCATATTGCGCGCGCGGATCGCCGTTCTGGAAGTCGGTGCGCCCGGTGCCGCGGATCAACAGCGTATCGCCCGAGAAAACGCGGTCGGGCATCACGAAACTATAGGAATCGTCGGTGTGGCCGGGCGTGTAGAGGACGTCGAGCGTGACGCCCTCAATGTCGATTGCGTCCCCCTCGGCGACGCGCATCGATACGACGTCGGCGCTGGTCGCCTCGCCCATCACGGTGATGCAGCGCGTGCGGTCGCGCAGCGCGCCGAGGCCGGTCACATGATCGGCGTGCAGGTGCGTGTCGATCGCCTTCACCAGCCGCAAATCGAGATCGTTCAAGAGCGTGATGTAGCGGTCGACCTTTTCGAGCACCGGATCGATGATCAGCGCCTCGCCGCCGCGGCGGCTGGCGAGGAGATAGCTGTAGGTGCCGGACGTCGCGTCGAACAACTGGCGGAACAGCATCGCGGACCTCCGCGGCCAAGCGGCTTTGGCCGAAGCGAAAGCATTATACCACTAGCGGCTCGATTGCGGCCCTGCTCTTCGGTCTGAGGGCCTCCCCAGTCTCGGCGTCAGTCCTTCGCCAGCCCCAGCACGTCGGCCATTGAATAGAGCCCCGGCTTGCGGCCGCGCGCCCACAGCGCCGCCTTGACGGCGCCACGGGCGAAAAGGCCGCGGTCTTCGGCGTGGTGCGAGAGGACGATGCGCTCGCCGTCGCCGGCGATGATGACGCTGTGCTCGCCGATCACCGAGCCGCCCCGCAGCGAGGCGAAGCCGATCGCGCCGCGCTTCCGCGCACCCGTGATGCCGTCGCGGCCGCGCTCCGATTGCGCGGCAAGGTCGATGTCCCGTCCCTCCGCCGCCGCTTCGCCGAGCAGAAGCGCGGTGCCCGACGGCGCATCGACCTTCATGCGGTGGTGCATTTCGAAAACTTCGATGTCGTAGTCGGGGAGCGCGCGCGCAGCGTCCCGCACCAGCTTGGCGAGCAGATTGACCCCGAGACTCATATTGCCGGAGCGCACGATCGGCGCATGCCTGGCGGCGGCCTGGAGACGCTTCAGATCGTCGTCCGTGAGACCCGTCGTGCCGATGACATGCGCAATGCGCGCCTGCGCCGCGAGCGCGGCGATCTCGATCGTCGCGGCGGGCGCGGAAAAATCGACGACGCCCTCGGAGCCGAGCATCGCAGCGAGCGGATCGTCCGAGATCTTCACCCCGATCGCGCCGACGCCCGCAAGAACCCCGGCGTCCTCGCCGAGCGCCGGCGAACCGGCGCGCTCGATCGCCGCCGCGAGGGCGACGCCCGGCGTCTCGACGATCATCTTGATCAGCATCCGGCCCATGCGTCCGGCGGCGCCGGTGACGGCCAGCCGCATATCTTCAGCCATTACATTTCCTCGATATTTCCAGTCAGGCCGGCTGAGGCCCGTCATACCCCTCGATCACGATGAGGTCCGCCTGCGAGACCGGCTCACGAAGCGCCTTGGCGCGGCGGTACTCCTCGGACTCGAAGCACGCAAGCGCCGTCGCATAGTCCTTGAACTCGATCACGACGTGACGCGCCCGCAGCGCGCCCTCTTTCTGCTCGCTCGCGCCGCCGCGCACCAGAAAGCGCGCGCCATATTTAGCAAAAGCCTCGGCGTTGGCGCGCCGATAAGCCTCGTAGGCTTCGGGGTCAGCAACGTCGACATGCGCGATCCAATAGCCCTTGGCCATGGTCACACCCCTTCGACGAGCACGATCTCGATCTGCGCCGCGCCTTCGCGCTCGGCCTTGGCGGCTTGGTATTCCTGGGAGGTGTAATAGGTGCGCGCCGCCTCGACGCTCTCGAATTCGAGCACCACATTGCGCCCGCGAGCCTGTCCTTCAAGCGCCTCGTGACGCCCGCCCCGCGCCAGAACCCGCGCGCCATATTTCTTCTGCGCCTCGGTGGCCCCGGCCGCGTAGCGCGCGTAGGCCTCCGGATTGGTGATGTCGACGCGCGCGATGACGTAACCCTTTGGCATTTCCAACTCCCACCCAATTTGTCGGCAGCGAGACTAGCGCCCGCCCTCCATATGGCAAGCGTCAAACCGCGGCGGCGATCTCGGCGACGATTTGCTCGGCCGTGGCGCGCGGGTCCGCCGCCTGCGTGATGGGACGCCCGACGACGAGATAGTCGGCCCCGTCGGCAATCGCCGAACCCGGCGTCGCCACCCGCTTCTGGTCGCCGGCGGCGGCGCCGGCGGGGCGGATGCCGGGGGTCACGAGAAAGAGCGAATTGCCGACCGCCTGCCGCAGCATGGCGGCTTCCGACGGGCTGGCGACGAGGCCGTCGACGCCGGCTTCGCTCGCCTGCTTGGCGCGACGCCGGACGAGGTCCCGCACGCCAAAGGCGTAGCCCGCTTCGGCGAGGTCGGCATCGTCGCTCGACGTGAGCACCGAGACCGCGAGCAATTTCAGGCTGGAGCCCTTCGCGCCCGCCACCGCCGCCCGCATCGTCTGGGGATAGGCGTGAATGGTCAGGAAATCGGCGCCGAGCCGGGCGATTTGCGCCGCCGCCCGCTCGACCGTGTTGGGGATGTCGTGCAGCTTGAGGTCGACGAACACCTTTTTGCCCGCCGCCGCCAATTCGGCGGCGAGGCCAAGGCCGCCGCCATAGACGAGCTCCATGCCGACCTTGTAGAAAAGGACACTGTCGCCGAGGTCGGAGACGAGACGTTCCGCCGCCGCCGGGTCAGGCGCGTCGAGGGCGACGATCAGGCGTTCGCGGACAGGAATGGGACGCGTCGGGCTCATCGCGGGGGTCCCTTCGGGGACGCAAAGCGGCTGGCCAGTCGCGCGACCAGCGGCTCGACAAAGGCGCCGTTCGGATTGGCTCGATAGGTCCAGACCCGCGCCGGCGGCAGATTGCGCCAGATCGGCGCGGTGCAATGGGCGGAGTAGCGCCCGGCGCAGACCTCGCGCGCGATCGGCGAGACGAGCCCATAGGTAAATTGGACGAACAGCCCGTCGGCCCCCATGAGGTCGAACGCGTCCGCGATCAGCTTGGCGCGCAGAGCCGGCGGCTGGTTGAGCAGCGGCAGGCTGGAGACGACCGCGGCGACCGGCTCGCCGGCGAGCGAAGCGAGGGTGCGCGGCAGATCGTAGGCGTCGCCCTGGATGACGTGGACGGGCGCGAAGCGCTGCGACAGCAACCGGCAGAAGCCGGCGTCGTATTCGACGAGCACGAGCCGGTCGCGCTTGACGCCGCGCTCAAGCAACGCGCTGGTCACCGGGCCGGTTCCCGGCCCGAGTTCCACGATCAAACCCTTGCCGGCGGGATCGATCGGCTTCGCCATCGCCCGGGCGAGGAAACGGCCCGAGGGAGCGACGGCGCCGGTCAGGCGAGGGCTCTCGAACAGTGTCTTCAGGAAGCGCCGCTCGTCGCCGAACAAGCCGCCGGCGCGCCGGCCATGTTCGGAAGTTTTCGAGGAAGTGTGACCCATTCTCGCTCCGAAAGCGTTTGCGGCATCGGCCGCGCGAGGACGCCATGCCCTGACGAAAGGGCCGGACGATGACCGCCCCAGGAGTCGAAATTAAGCCCCGAAGAACTCTTTCATCTTCGCGAAGAAGCCGGTGCTCTCGGGCTGCGTCTTCTGCGAGGACTCGGCTTCGAACTCGGCCAGCAGCTCGCGCTGGCGGCGCGTCAGGTTCTGCGGCGTTTCGACATTGGCCTGAATGAAGAGATCGCCGAAGTCGCGCGAGCGCAGGATCGGCATGCCCTTGCCCCGCAGCCGCATCTGGTGGCCCGACTGCGCGCCCTCGGGGATGCGCACTTTCGCATCGCCGCCGTCAAGCGTGTGGACCGTGAACTCGCCGCCGAGCGCCGCCTGAACCATTGAGATCGGCACGCGGCAATAAAGGTCCGCCCCGTCGCGCTGGAAGAAGGGATGCGGCGTCAGCGACAGGAAGATGTAGAGGTCGCCCGGCGCGCCGCCGCGCAGGCCCGCCTCGCCTTCGCCGGAGAGGCGAATGCGCGTGCCATCCTCGACGCCCGCCGGCATATTGACCGACAGCGTGCGCTCGCGCGTCACGCGGCCCGAGCCGCCGCACTTGTCGCAGGGATTGTCGATCGTCTGGCCGCGCCCGCCGCAGGTCGGGCAAGTGCGCTCGATGGCGAAGAAGCCCTGCTGGGCCCGCACGCGCCCGTGGCCAGCGCAGGTCTTGCAGGTGGTCGGCTTCGAGCCCGCCTTGGCGCCAGTGCCCGCACAGGGCTCACACGCGACCGAGGTCGGCAGTTTTATCGTCGCAGTCTTGCCGTGGTAGGCTTCCTCGAGTGTAATCTCGAGGTTGTAGCGCAGGTCCGCGCCGCGCTCCTTGCCGGCGCCGCGACCGCCGCGGCGGCCCATAATGTCGCCGAAAAGGTCGTCGAAAATATCGGACATGGACGAGGCGAAGCCGTCGTTCATACCGCCGCCGCCCTGTTCGAAGGCGGCATGGCCGTAGCGATCGTAAGCCGCGCGCTTCTGGCCGTCCGAGAGGTGCTGGTAGGCCTCGTTGAGCTCCTTGAACCGCGCCTCGGCCTGCTTGTCGCCGGGATTGCGGTCGGGATGGCATTGCATCGCTGCTTTGCGGAACGCCGATTTCAGCTCCGCGTCCGTCGCGCTGCGGGCGACCCCCAAGGTTTCATAAAAATCGCGCTTGCCCACGTTTACAGCAACCCAGTGTTTTCTCGAGGCGTCCGCGCTGACCACCTATGAAGAGCTTGGGCCGCGGCGTCAATCGCCCATAGACTGCAAACTTTGCCCGGCGCGCGAGGCCAGGGTCCGCAACTCGGCCAACGAAACCGGGCGCGCCTCGCGACGCGCCCGGTCTTCAGATCGTTAGGCCGACTTCTTCTTGTCGTCGTCGACTTCCCGGAACTCAGCGTCGATGACGTCGTCCTTCGCCTGGCCAGCCTCGCCGCCTTCCCCGCCGGGACCGGCCGCCTGCTGCGCCTTGTACATGGCCTCGCCCAGCTTCATCTGGGCCTGCATCAAATCATTGGTGCGAGCCTTGATCGCCTCGAGGTCTTCGCCCTGCAACACGTCACGCAGAGCCGCCACAGCCGTCTCGACCGCACTGCGGTCAGCCTGCGAGACCTTGTCGCCGTATTCCTTGAGCGCCTTCTCGGCGTCATGGGCAAGCGACTCGCCGTGGTTCTTGGCGTCGACCGCCTCACGCCGCTTCTTGTCGTCGGCGGCGTGCGCCTCGGCGTCCTTGACCATCCGGTTGATGTCGTCGTCGCTGAGACCACCCGAGGCCTGGATGCGGATCTGCTGCTCTTTGTTGGTCGCCTTGTCCTTCGCCGTGACGTTCACGATGCCGTTCGCGTCGATGTCGAAGGTCACTTCGATCTGCGGCACCCCGCGCGGCGCGGAGGGAATGCCGACGAGGTCGAACTGGCCGAGCGCCTTGTTGTCGGCGGCCATTTCGCGCTCGCCCTGGAAGACGCGGATCGTCACTGCGGTCTGACTGTCCTCGGCGGTCGAGAACACCTGGCTCTTCTTGGTCGGGATCGTCGTGTTCCGCTCGATGAGGCGCGTGAAGACGCCGCCGAGCGTTTCGATGCCGAGCGACAGCGGGGTCACGTCGAGCAACAGCACGTCCTTGACGTCGCCCTGCAGAACGCCGGCCTGAACCGCGGCGCCGATGGCGACCACTTCGTCAGGGTTGACGCCCTTGTGCGGCTCCTTGCCGAAGAACTGTTTGACGATCTCCTGCACCTTGGGCATGCGCGTCATGCCGCCGACCAGGATCACCTCGTCGATCTGGCCGGCCGACAGCCCGGCATCCTTGAGCGCCTTCTTGCACGGCTCCACCGTGCGCTGGATGAGGTCGTCGACCAGCGCCTCGAACTTGGCGCGCGTCAGCTTGAGCGCGAGATGCTTCGGCCCCGAAGCATCGGCGGTGATGTAGGGCAGATTGATCTCGGTCTGGGCGGCCGAGGAGAGCTCGATCTTGGCCTTCTCGGCCGCCTCCTTGAGCCGCTGCAGCGCGAGCTTGTCCTTGGTGAGGTCGATGCCCTGCTCTTTTTTGAATTCGGCCGCGAGATACTCGACGAGGCGCATGTCGAAGTCTTCGCCGCCGAGGAAGGTGTCGCCGTTGGTCGACTTCACCTCGAACACGCCGTCGCCGATCTCGAGGATCGAGACGTCGAAGGTGCCGCCGCCGAGGTCGTAGACCGCGATCGTGCCGGCCTTGCGCTTGTCGAGGCCGTAGGCGAGCGCGGCCGCCGTCGGCTCGTTGATGATGCGCAGCACTTCGAGGCCGGCGATCTTGCCGGCGTCCTTGGTCGCCTGACGCTGAGCGTCATTGAAATAGGCAGGAACGGTGATGACGGCCTGCGTGACGGGCGAACCGAGATGCGCCTCGGCCGTCTCCTTCATCTTCTGCAGGACGAAGGCGGAAATCTGCGAGGGGGAATATTGCTTGCCGTCCGCGGTGACCCAGGCGTCCCCGTTGGGAGCCTTGATGATCTTGTAGGGGACGAGGCCCATGTCCTTCTTCGTCATCGGGTCGTCGAAGGACCGGCCGATGAGGCGCTTGATGGCGAAGAAGGTCCGCTCCGGATTGGTGACCGCCTGGCGCTTGGCGGGCTGGCCGACGAGGCGCTCGCCATCGTCGGTGAAAGCGACGATCGACGGCGTGGTGCGCGCGCCCTCCGAATTCTCGATGACCCTGGGAGTGGCGCCATCCATGACCGCGACGCACGAATTGGTGGTGCCGAGGTCGATCCCGATTACTTTAGCCATTGTCTCATTCCCTCATTCTTTCGCGAGACCGCAAGGCCCCGAAGCGGCCTAGCCTCGAAAGCGCACGCCGCGCGGCCAGCAACTGGCCGCGGCGCCGCGCTTCGGTCCCCGACGCACGGTTTAAATCCGCAGGCGAGACCTTTTGCCCCAACGCTGCACAGGTGGCCGGTATATAAGTTGGGGCCTATGACCGCGCAAGGCGTCGTTGCGCCCGTCAAAGGCCAGAAATCTTTGGCCGCGGAGAAGCCGTCGGAGCGCTTGCTCTTTTCATTCCGATCGCCAGATCTTAATGTTTCCTGATGATGCGGATCTGGCTTTCGGCGTTGGCGGCGCTGGTGATGGGGTGCGCTTCGGCCCAGGCCCAACTTACCTTGCCCGGCGCGCCGAGCGGCGGGGAAAGCTCTGCGCCCGCGCCAGCCGCCCCCAAAGCCGACGCGCAGAAGAGCGGCGGCCAAAAAGGCGATGCTGCGAGGAGCGACAAGACCGACAAGGCGAACAATTCCGGCCTCGCCTCCTCGCCGCGCGCGGTCGCGGATAAACCGTTGCGCCTCAACGGAAGGCAAGGCCAGATCCTTCTTTCCGACCGCGACAAGGTTCTGCGCATCGAGAAGCTGAGCCTCGCCGGCGAGGTCATCTCCGACCCCTCGCGCAAATGCATGATCGACATCGTCGGCGACGCGCCGATCGAGACCAAGAGCCTCGGCAAGCCGGACGGACTCGCCCGCTACGAGGCGGAGATCCCGGCTTGCACGTTCACCTTCGACCTTTTGGACGGGGCGGTGCTGGCCCCGCCGCAAGATCGCGCCTGCGTGTTCCAGGCCGCCGACTGCCAAGCGACGCCGGCGGGCCTCTGGGGCCCCGATCCGTCGACGCTGCACAGCGACGTCAAAACGATCGGGCGACAGCGCCTGCACGCCGACAACGCGGCCGATCGCACGCTTCGCGCCGTCCAGGCGAAGCTCAAGGGTCAGCCTGACGCCGACGCGATCACCCGTGAGGACGGCGACATGGCGGCGCGGCGCGCCGACGTTTGCCACGACTACGTCCAGGAGGCGAACTACGCGTTTTGCGCTTCGCGGATGGCCCAGGCCCGCGCCGCCTATCTCAAAGCGCGCCTCGACGGTCTGAAGAAGCAATCGGCAGAGCAGGATTGAGCGCGCAAAGCGGCGCCTGCGCTTTCCTTATCGTCATTTGCGCATAAGCTAGAGCCGTCACCAACGACGTCTGACCGTCATTGCGAGGAGCGCGGCGACGGAGCAATCCATCGATCCGCTTGCATCGTCCGCGCCGAATTGCATCGCGCCGCTCGCAACGACGGGAACGGCTCATAGGGCGCAAAGGGAGGGAGGCATGCTCAAGGAATTCCGCGAGTTCGCGATGCGTGGCAATGTCGTCGATCTCGCCATCGGCGTGATCATCGGCGCAGCCTTCAGCAGGATCGTCGATTCCCTGGTGAACGACATCATCATGCCGATCATCGGCGCGTTGGGCGGCGCCGATTTCTCCAACTATTTCTTCGGCCTGTCGCACGCCGTGACGGCCGGCAATCTGACCGACGCCAGGAAGCAGGGCCCGGTCTTTGCCTACGGCAATTTCGTCACCGTTCTCGTCAATTTCCTCATCATCGCCGCCGTCCTCTTCCTGGTCGTCAAGGCGATCAACACGATGAAGCACCCAGCTCCGGCGGCTCCGGCCGCGCCGCTCCCGCCGAAGGATGAAGTCGTGTTGCTCACCCAGATCCGCGACGCGCTCGTCGAGCGCTGAACCCGCGGGCGAAAACGCGACGCGAATTTTGCGCTTTTCCTCTTGCGGGCCGGCGCGCGGGCGTTCATGACGCGGCCATGGACTTCACATCCCTTCGAGCCGCGTCGCCCGAGTTTGATTGGCTCGAGGCGATCCAACCGGCCATGCGCGCCGTTCCCCAGAGCGGCATCGTCGAGGTGTTCAATTACGGACGCAACCGGCAGGGCCTCATCCCGCTCTGGGTCGGCGAAGGCGACGCGCCAACCCCATCGTTCATCGCCGAGGCGGCGAAGGCCTCGCTCGACCGCGGCGAGACTTTCTACACCTACCAACGCGGAATTCCCGAATTGCGCGAGTTGATCGCGCGCTACATGACGCGCGTCTATGGAGGGCCCGGCCGCGAATTTTCGCCCGAGCGCTTCTTCGTGACGATCGGCGGCATGCACGCGCTCGATATTGCCGCCCGCCTCACGATCGGCCCCGGTGAGGAGGCGCTGATCCCTTCCCCCGCCTGGCCGAATTTCGCCGGCGCCGTCTCTTTGACGGGAGGCCGCGCCGTCTTCGTGCCGCTGGAGAGGGGCGCGGATCGCTGGCGTCTCGACGTCGAGCGCCTCGCCAGCGCGGTGACGCCGGCGACGCGGACCATCTTCGTCAATACGCCGGCCAATCCGACCGGCTTCGTCGCAACGCGGGAAGAAATCGAAGCGGTTCTCGCGCTCGCCCGGCGGCACGGCCTCTGGATCATCGCCGACGAGATCTATGGCCGGCTCACCTACGAAGGCGAACGCGCGCCGTCGTTCCACGACATCATGCAGCCCGACGACAAGATCCTGTTCGTCCAGACGCTGTCGAAGAACTGGGCGATGACGGGGTGGCGGATCGGCTGGCTCGAGGCGCCGCCCGAACTCGGCGCGACGATCGAGAACCTGGTCCAATTCACGACGTCGGGGGTCCCCGTCTTCGCCCAGCGGGCCGCGGTCGCCGCGATCGAGGAGGGCGAGGCCTTCCTTAGCGGACAGATCGCGCGGATGCGGCAAGCGCGGGACATCATCACCCACGGCCTTGGAGCAACCGGCCGCGTGCGCTTTGCGACGCCGCAAGCGGCGTTCTATCTCTTCTGCGCGGTCGACGGTGAACCCGACTCGCGCGCCCTCGCGATGCGCCTGATCGACGAAGCAGGAGTTGGCGCCGCGCCCGGATCGGCCTTCGGACTGGGCGGCGAGGGCTATCTCAGACTGTGCTTCGCCCGCGCCCCGGAGGAGGTCGCCGAAGCGACACGCCGGCTGGCGCATTGGCTGACGACGTCACGCTAAGCAGCCCTTCGTTCGAGCGCGGCGCGAGGGTCGCGCGCCCCGGCCCTAGCCTGCGTGCGGCGCACAATCTAAGGTGAAGCGTCCGTCAGGAGATTGTCATGGTCGCTCGCCCGCGTCGCAGCGTGCTCTATATGCCGGGATCCAACCCCAAGGCGCTCGCCAAAGCCCGAAGTCTTCCCGCCGACGCGATCATCATCGACCTTGAAGATTCCGTGGCGCCGGAAGCCAAGGCGGCGGCGCGCGGGCTGGCGGTCGAGGCTGTGCGGGCCGGCGGGTTCGGCGGGCGCGAAATCGTCATCCGTGTCAACGGGGTTGATACACCCTGGGGCGCGGAGGATCTCGCCGCCGCCGTCGCAGCGGCGCCGGACGCGATCCTGCTGCCCAAGGTGGACGGCCCCGGCGCGATCATGGTCGCCGCCCGCGCGCTGCGCGAGGCGAACGCACCGACGACGACACGGCTCTGGGCGATGATGGAGACGCCGATGGCGATCCTGAGCGCCGGTTCGATCGCCGCGACGGCGGCCGACCCGGAGGCGCGGCTCGAAGTTCTGGTGATGGGCCTCAATGACCTTGCCAAGGAGACGCGCGCCCGGTTGACGCCGGGCCGCCCCGCCATGCTGAGCTGGCTGGCGACCTGCATCGCGGCGGCCCGCGCGCATGGCTGCGACATCATCGACGGCGTCTACAACGACTTCAACGACCCCATCGGCTTCAAGGCCGAGTGCGAGCAGGGCCGCGACATGGGGCTCGACGGCAAGACGCTGATCCATCCGAGCCAGCTCGACGTCTGTAACGCGACTTTCGCGCCGACCGACGCGGAGGTCGAATCCGCGCGGGCGATCATCGATGCCTTCGCCTTGCCGGAGAACGCCGGCAAAGGCGCGATCCAACTCAACGGCCGCATGGTTGAGCTCTTGCACGCGCAGATGGCGCGCCGCACCCTGGCGGTGGCGGACGGCATCGCCGCGATGGCGGACAGGACGTAAATCAAGCATTCGCGGGCGCGCACGAACGCCGCGCCGGTGCTATTGTTCGTCCTTTCTCTTGCGATAAACGACATGGCGGCGGAGAGGATCGTTCGGGCTGCGGTCTTTGTGATCGAAGTCGGCGGCGGGATCATGCCTCATGCCGATCCGCTCCATGACGCGCCGTGAGGGCGCATTGACGGCGACCGCGTAGGAGACGATTTCCTCCAGTCCGAGCCTCCCGAAGCCGTCCGCGAGCGCGGCCCGTGCGCCTTCTGTCGCATAGCCCCGTCCCCAATACTCTCGAGCAAGACGCCAACCTGCCTCGACCGCCGGTGCGAACGGCAGGTCAGGCCCGGCATACTGCAATCCGACAAAGCCGATGAAACGAGCAACGCCCGGCGCCTCGGCGGCCCAGAAGCCAAAGCCATGCTCTTCTATGTGTTTCTGGAGCCCCGCCGCCTGCGCGTCGCTTTCTTCCCTGCTGAGCGTGGCGGGCCAGTAGCGGCGGACTTCCGGATCAGCGTTCATCGCGGCATAGGAGGCGTAGTCCTCATCCCGCCAAGGCCGGAGGATCATGCGGGGCGTTTTGATGACCAGGGATGACATGGGCGGGCCATTCTGAGCGCTACGATATTTCCCGTTACTCAGTGTCTAATTTGTAAGGCTGGCGCAAGGGAAAGGCCGCTCAGCCGGAATCGCGCCTCGCGAGGCGCCACAACGCCGCCGCTGACACCGCGAGCATCGCGGCGGCGACCTGCAACGCCACATCGAGTGCGCCGGGCGGGGCGAAAGCGACGGTCAGCGGTCCGGCGAGCTGGCCGACCGCGAAGGCCGCCGTCATCCGCCCGATGACGGCCGTCGCCTGGTGCGGCGCCCGGGCGCGCGCCTCCTGCATGCCGAGCACCGTGACGACCATGAAGGAGCCGCCGATCAGCAAGGTCGCCGCGGCGAGCGTCGCCGGGGACAGCCACAAGCTCGGCAACAGCGCGCCAGCCGCCATCGCCACGTGGCAGAGCGCCCAGCACCGCAGACGGTTCGCCTGCGCCCAGCGCGTCATGGCGACCAATGTCGAAGCCGCGGTTGCGATGCCGAACGCCGGCCAGACGAGCCCGAACAGGCGCGGGTCGTCGATCACCTGGCGCGCCATGGCGGGCAGGAAGGTCGCGGGCAAAATGTAACCGAAGCCGAAGGCCGCGTAGCAGAGGGTCATCACCTTGAGGCCGCCCGCGCCGGAGGCGGCGCGCTGTGGCGCCGCCGCTCTCAGGCCAGGCCCGCCTCGCACCAGCGCCAGCGGCGCAGCCGCAGCCACGAGCGACAGCGCTCCGAGTTCGCGCCACAGCGCCGGGGAATGGACACCTGGACCCGACGCCACGAGGCAGAACAGACCGGCGAGCGCGATCCCCGCGCCTACGCCGGCATAGGCGACGCCGGCGAGATGCGGCCGGCCGAGCCGCGCCAACTCGAACATCGCCCAGGCGCTCGCCCCGACCAGCGTCCAGCCGCTCAGCGCCCCGCCAAAGGCGCGAAGCGCCAGCCAGGCCGGCACGTTTTCAACCAGCCCCATCGCCGCGGTCGAGACGACCGTGCCGACAAGGCCGAGCGCGACCATCCTCGCCGGCGCGAGGCCAAGCCGATGCGCCGTCATCGCGCCGGCGAGGTAGCCGAGATAGTTGGCGGCGGCGAGCCAGGAGCCGGCGTCCGCCGCGAGGCTGCCGTCCCGCAGCATCAGCGGCAGCATCGGCGTGAAGGCGAAGCGGCCGACGCCCATCGCGACCGCTAGCGCGAGCGCGGCGGCGAGACAGACGGCGGCGGCGGATGGGGCCGGCGAGCGAACAGCGGAGGAGGAAGACATGACGGAACTCAATCTGGTCTCTTCGATGCTGACAAATGAATTATCCAGAACTACAATTCTCTCTATGAGAACTATTGACCTCGATTCGCTCGAGATCTTTCGCGCCGTCGTCGCCGAGGGAGGGGTCGTGCGAGCCGCCGCCCGGCTCCATCGCGTCCAGTCGAACGTCACCACCCGCATCCGCCAACTGGAGGAGCGGCTCGGCGTGGCGCTGTTCCGCCGCCAAGGGCGCGGCCTCAGCCTGACGGACGAGGGGCAGAAACTGCTCGGCTACGCCGAGCGCCTCCTTGGTCTCGCCGACGAGGCGTGCGCGGCGATGCGCGACGGGCGGCCGCGCGGCCGCTTCCGTCTCGGCTCGCTCGAAAGCACAGCGGGCGTCCGGCTGCCGCCGATCCTCGCCCGCTATCACGCGCTCTATCCCGACGTCAGCGTCGAACTGTCGACCGCGCCGACGGCGGCGCTGATCGAACGCGTGCATCGCTTCGAGATCGAGGCGGCGCTGGTCTCCGAGCCCTTCGAGGCGCCGAATTTGGAGCGGCTCGTCGCTTTCGAGGAGGAGTTGGCGCTTGTCGCGCCTGCCTCGGCGGCGACGCCGGAGGGAGCCGCAGAACTTGGCCGCAAGACGGTGATCGCCTTCGCGCAGGGCTGCTCCTATCGCCGCCGCCTGGAAGAATGGCTGGTGCGCCAAGGCGTTACGCCGGCCCGTGTGCTCGAATTCGCATCCTATCACGCTATCGCCGCCTGCGTCGCCGCGGGCGCTGGCATCGCGCTGATCCCGAGGACGGTGCTGGCAAGCCTGCCGGGCCTCGAGGCTGTCGCGATCCACGCGCTGCCTGAGGAGATCGCCCGCAATCGCACCCATCTCGTCTGGCGCGCGCCGGCCTCGCCGGCGCTGCAAGGTTTCATCGCGCTGCTGGAATGCCAGAGCGTACGCTGACGCGCTTGGAATGCGCCGCGCGGGGGACTAAACCCAACCGCGACCCAACCAGCCAGCGAGCTGCGCCCGATGAGCCATGTCTATCACTCTCTCTTCCAACTCGGCCCCGACGAGACTCGGTACCGCAAGCTGAGCTCCGAGGGCGTACGCGTCGAAAAGGCGCTCGGCCGCGATGTTCTCGTCGTCGAGCGCGAGGCGATCCGACTGCTTGCCGAACAGGCGATGATCGACATCAATCACCTCCTTCGCCCCGGTCATCTCGCGCAGCTCGCGAAAATCCTCGACGACCCGGAGGCGACCGCCAACGACAAATTCGTCGCCTATGACCTGCTGAAGAACGCCAATATCGCCGCCGGCGGCGTGCTGCCGATGTGCCAGGACACCGGCACCGCGATCGTCAGCGCCAAGAAGGGCCGGCTGGTCTGGACCGAAGGCGACGACGAAAAGGCGATCGCGGACGGCATCGGCGAGGCCTACGCCAAGAAGAACCTCCGCTACAGCCAGGTCGCGCCGCTCTCGATGTTCGAGGAGAAGAACACCGGCGACAACCTACCCGCCCAGATCGAAATCGCCGCCGAAGGCGAGGACGCCTACAAGTTCCTCTTCATCGCCAAGGGCGGCGGCTCGGCCAACAAGAGCTTTCTCTACCAGGCGACGCCGTCGATCCTGTCACACGACCGGATGATCGCCTTCCTCAAGGAAAAGATCCTCACCCTCGGCACGGCTGCCTGCCCTCCCTACCATCTCGCGATCGTCATCGGCGGCACGAGCGCCGAACAGACGATGAAGACCGTCAAACTCGCTTCGACCCACTATCTCGACGCCCTGCCGACCAGCGGCGGCGCCGACGGGCGCGCCTTCCGCGATCTCGCGATGGAGGAGGAGATACATAAGCTGACGCAGCAGCTCGGCGTCGGCGCGCAGTTCGGCGGCAAGTACTTCTGCCATGACGTGCGCGTCATCCGCCTGCCCCGTCACGGCGCCTCGCTGCCGATCGGCCTCGGCGTCTCGTGCTCGGCCGACCGCCAGGCGCTCGGCAAGATCACCAAGGACGGCGTCTTCCTTGAGGAGCTGGAGCACGATCCCGCGCGCTTCCTGCCCCATGTCGACGAGGCGACCCTCGGCGGCGCGGTGGTGCGCATCGACCTCAAGCGGCCGATGCAGGACATCCTCGCCGAATTGAGCAAGCACCCGGTCCGTACCCGGCTGTCGCTGACCGGCCCGATGATCGTCGCCCGCGACTTGGCGCACCTGAAAATTCGCGAGCGGCTCGAACGCGGCGAGCCGATGCCCGATTATTTCAAGAACCATCCCGTCTATTACGCCGGCCCGGCCAAGACCCCGGCAGGCTACGCCTCGGGCTCGTTCGGCCCGACGACCGCCGGCCGCATGGATTCCTATGTCGACCAGTTCCAGGCGGCGGGCGGCTCGATGGTGATGCTCGCCAAGGGCAACCGCTCGCGCGACGTGCGCGAAGCCTGCGCCAAGCACGGCGGCTTCTATCTCGGCTCGATCGGCGGTCCCGCCGCCCGCCTCGCGCAGGACTGCATCAAGAAGGTCGAGGTGCTCGAATATCCCGAGCTCGGCATGGAAGCGATCTGGCGCATCGAGGTCGAGGATTTCCCCGCCTTCATCGTCGTCGACGACAAGGGGAACGACTTCTTCAAGGAACTGAACCTGGCCTGAGTTCGCTCCCGGGCGCGGCGATTGCTCGAATCGCCGCGCTTCCGCTCCAAGGCCTCGTGCGTTTAAGCTAAAACAGCCGCGGCGGTCCCAACTCGCAACGACGGCCAGAGGGAGGAGCGATCCATGCCGATGAGCGGAGGATGTCTTTGCGGCAAAGTGCGATTCGAGATCGCCGCCGATAGGCCGCAGGCGGTCCGGCAATGCTGGTGCCGCGTGTGCCAGTACCTCAGCGGCGGAGCTGGAAGCGTCAACGCCATCTTCCCCAAAGAGGCGGTGACCGTCACTGGCCCGACCGCCGTCTTCGCCTCGACCGCCGACAGCGGAACGGCGATGCGCCGCACCTTCTGTCCGGCTTGCGGCACGCCCTTGTTCAGCGAAGCCGTGCCGCGCCCGCATCAGATCATCGTGCGCGTCGGATCGCTCGACGACCGCGAAGGGACGAGGCCGTCCGGCGTCATCTGGACGCGCTCGGCGCCGAGCTGGGCGCGCATCGACCCATCAATGTCGCAGAGCGAGGGCCAGCCGCCGCCGAGGTAGCGGCGGCGCCAGATCCCCAGAGCTGCCGCGCATAGCCTTTACCGCGAAACGTCGTCGTTCAGTCGTTCCAGGCATGCGCCTGGAACGACGCCTCCAGCGGCGGGTTCGTGACGTTGCCAGTATAGTTTGTGATCGTCGAGGCCGCGATCACCGCGATGACTTCGAGCAAATGATCCTTGCCGAAGCCGGCGGCAAGAAAACGCTCGCGGTCCTGATCGTCGATCCGCCCACGCTTTTCGATCAACGTCCTCGCCAGAGTCGAGAGCGCGCCGAGCTTACTGTCTTTTGGCGAGCGGCCGGCGCGGATCGCGTCGACTTCGGCCGGATCCAGCCCCTCCTTCAGCGCCAGCGTGGTATGGAACGCGACGGCCCAGGCGCAGGCGTTCGTCACCGCGTTGGTGAGTAGCAGGGTCTGGATCTGAGCCTCAGTGAAGCTGCCGCGATGGACCCGGCCGAACAGACCGACGAGGCTGTTGATCAGCACCGGCGATGTCGCCATGGCGCCGGCGATGTTGGGAATGATTCCGAACGCCGCGTGCAGATCGCGCAACGCGGGCTTCGAGGCTTCCGGCGCGGAGTTGATCGTGTAGACTGGAAACAGTTCCATTTGATTGCGCCTTTCGAACGGATTGAACGAGCTCGACGCGGGTAACTGCCTGTTGCCGCCCGGGTCGCCGCGGCGCGTAGCTGCGCGACGGCGGAAAGCGATATTAGCTCGGCGCGTCCGACAAAGCCCATTTAGGACGGCGCGGGGATGCGGAGTTGCCAAAGACCCCACCTTCCGCGCCACGCGCCAGCTCGTTCGCTACATGCTGAAGCGAGCGCGGTAGTCCTGCGGGCTCGTCGATAGCCGGCGCAGGAAGCTGCGCCGCATCGTCTCTTCCGTTCCAAAGCCGCATTGCCGCGCGATGCGCTTGATGGGGACCTTGGTGTCCGAGAGAAGTCGGCGCGCCGCCTCCACCCGCAGCCCGTCCACCGCCCGCGCTGGCGTCAGCCCGGTCGCCTCGAGGTAGCGCCGGCTGAAGCTGCGCTCGCTCATTCCAGCCTGCGCGGCAAGGACCGAAAGCGAGAGATCGCGGCTGAGATTGGCGTCGATCCAGGCGTGGACCGGGCCGAACGGCTCCTCTCCCGACTGCACTGACAGGGCGGCGCTGAACTGCGCCTGGCCGCCCGGCCGCTTGAGGAACACCACCAGATATCGCGCCACGGCCAACGCGACGTCCCGCCCGAGGTCCTCCTCCACCAGCGCCAACGCGAGGTCGATCCCGGCGGTCACGCCCGCGGACGTCCAAACCGAGCCATCACGCACAAAAATCGGATCGGCCTCGACGCGCACGGCGGGAAAGCTTCGCGCTAGATCGTCGCAGAACGACCAGTGCGTCGCCACGCGACGTCCATCGAGGATGCCGGCCGCCGCAAGCAGATAGGCTCCCGTGCATACCGACGCGGTCCGTCGGGCCGTCTGGGCGCGGGCCCCGACCCAATTGACGAGCTCTCCCTCCGCGGCGGCCGACTTTACGCCGGGGCCGCCCGCGATGATTAGGGTGTCGACAGGGGTGTCGAGCGGCGGCAGATCGTCCGCCGCCAACGCGATGCCAGCCGATGCAATCACGCTTCGCGCCTGGCGGGCGACAATGCGGACAGTGTACGGCGGCGACCCACCCGCCTTGGCGAGCGTCTCGTTGGCGGTCGCGAAGACCTGCAGCGGGCCCGTGACGTCTAGCAACTGCACCGCCTGGAACGCGACCATTTCGATCGCTCTCGCGGCCGATTGCGCCTGGGAATTTGGCGGGATTTGTGGACTGTTTGGCATTACCGCCAACAAATACCATGGCAGAGTGGCGCTGTCCAGCGCGGCCGCATGAAGGAGGCGCCCCATGATACCGAACGACACGCATCTCCAGATCGGGTCTCTGGTGTTCGACGGAATGGACCAGATCGACCTCACGGGACCGTTTGAGGTTCTCTCGCGTATCCCGAACTCGACCTATCGCCTGTATGGCAAGACCGCGGGCGTGGTGCGCGACGTCAAGGGACTGCGGCTAATGGCTGACGCTGGCCTCGCCGAGGCGCCCGCGCTCGACGTGCTCCATGTCCCCGGCGGATTCGGCCAGGAGGCTCTGATGGAGGACGAGGCCGTGCTCGGCTGGATCCGGCGGCAGGCCTCAGGCGCGCGGGCGGTCTTCTCCGTTTGCACCGGCGCGCTGCTTTGTGGGGCGGCGGGGCTGCTCAAGGGACGTCGCGCGACAACGCATTGGGCCTCGTTCCACCTGCTGCCGTTCTTCGGCGCCATCCCCGTCAACGAGCGCGTCGTGGTCGACGGAATCTGCGTGTTCGCCGCCGGGGTGACAGCCGGGATCGACGGGGCATTGCGGCTCGCCGCTGAGTTGCGCGGAGTCGAAGTGGCGCAGTCGATCCAGCTTTATATGGTCTACGCGCCCGAACCGCCCTTCAACAGCGGCACGCCCGAGACTGCGCCAGCCGCGATCCTCGATAAGGCGCGAGGCGCCGTGGCCGGCATCACCGCCCAGCGTGAAGCGACAGCGAGGCGCGTTGCAGCCCGGCTCAGCGTGGAAGCTGAAGCCGGCGTGTGTCTCGGCACGTAGTTTGAGAACGGCTGACGCTTTCGAAGAAGGCGCGGTTCCGAAGCGGACGGTTTGCTTCCGGTCAACCCGGCCCATTTTTGGCCGAAGGCGCGAGTGTTAGCTTTGGGTCGAAAGCGGAAATTCAAACTGAGACACCGCCGACCTTCGCGCCCGTTGAAGTGCCCCCCCATTCCGTGCAAGTTGCGCGCCTTCTCATTCGCCAAGGCCAAAGGAAAGCGCCGGCAATGTCCTTTTCGATTTATCAATCCTCCGTCCCCGTTTTCCAGCAGACGCTGAAAGCGCTCGCCGCGATCCTCGATAAAGTCGCGGCGCATGCCGAGGCCAAGAAGGTCGACCCGAGCGTCATACTGTCGGCCCGGCTGCGGCCCGACATGTTCGCCTTCACCCGTCAGGTGCAGATCGCCTGCGACCACGCCAAGAATGGCTCGGCGCGCCTCGCCAACGTCGAAGCGCCCCGCTTCGAGGACAAGGAGGTCAGCCTCGACGAACTGAAGGCGCGCGTGCAGGCGACGCTCGATTTCATCGCGGGCGTCGACCCCAAGGCGATCGAAGCGAACTATGACCGCGAGATCACGCTCCCCGTCGGCAAGAACACGCTGAAAATGAACGGGGCCGACTATCTCCTGCATTTCTGCTTGCCCAACTACTACTTCCATCTCACCACGGCCTACGACATCCTGCGCTACGCCGGAGTCGAGATCGGCAAGCGCGACTTCCTCGGCGAAGTCCCGCGCGCGACCTTGGGCTGACGCTTTAGCGAGAAAGAGGCGTTTTATGAGCATTCAACGATACGGCGTCGGCCCCCGCATGTCGCAGGCGGTCGTGCACGGCGACACGGTCTATCTGGCCGGGCAAGTCGCCAACAACGCGGCGGGCAAGAGCGTCACCGAACAGACCAAGGACATCCTGGAGACGATCGACCGCCTCCTCGCCGAGGCGGGCTCGGACAAGACCCAGCTTCTCTCGACGACGATCTACCTCACCGACATGGGCTCATTCGCCGAGATGAACGCGGTGTGGGACGGGTGGGTCGCCAAAGGCGCGACGCCAGCCCGCGCGACCGTCGAAGCCAAGCTCGCAGCGCCGCAATTCACCGTCGAGATCGCTTGCATCGCAGCCAAGTCTTAAAGCGTCACAAAGACGCGATAATAGGGAGGATCAAATGAAGGAGGGCGGCCTGGCCGGTAGCTTTCAACGCGTTGCGACGGCGACGGAAGCCATCGACCGGCTGGCCGCGCTCTATTCGCAGGCGACCGCTTCACTTCGTGCGGCGGTCGAGCGGTTCTTGCGCGACGGAACGACGCCGACCGAAGAGGTGCGGGCGACGTTCCGCTACCCCGAACTGCGCGTCACCTATCAGCCGGACGGCGTGCCGCCGTCCAGCGCCCGCGCCTTCGCCAAGTTCACCGAGGCGGGCGTCTATTCGACGACCGTCACCCAGCCCGAGGATTTCCGCCCCTATCTGCTCGAGCAACTCGAGCCGCTGGTGGAGGAGTTCGGCGCCGAAATCGAAGTCGGCGTCGGCGAGCAGGAAATCCCCTACCCCTACGTGTTCGAGAGCGGCGACGAACTCGGCCGCGGCGGCGCCACCGCCTCGGAGCTGGCGCGCTTCTTTCCCGTCCCCTCGCTGGCGGAAGTCGGCGACGAAGTGGCCGACGGCGCCTACGAAATCCGGCCCGGCTACGAGCGGCCGCTCGCGCTGTTCGACGCCGCGCGGATCGACTACTCGCTGCGCCGGCTGGTGCATTACACCGGCTCGGACTGGCGGGCGATGCAGCCTTGGGTGCTGCTGACCAACTATCATCGCTATGTCGATCAATTCGTGCGCTGGGGCCTCGAGCAACTGCGCAAGGGCGCGGTCAAGAAGCTCGTCCTGCCCGGCAATATCGTGCTCGATTCCAGCCTCTCGCCTGAGCAGGCGGAAGCGAAGGCGGCGGCGGTCGTCTGGCATCGCTTCCAGATGCCGGCCTATCACGTCGTGCGCACCGACGGGCGGGGCGTCAGCCTGGTCAACATCGGCGTCGGCCCGGCCAACGCCAAGAACATCACCGACCACATCGCCGTGCTGCGCCCGCATTGCTGGCTGATGGTCGGCCATTGCGCCGGCCTGCGGCAATCGCAGGTCATCGGCGACTACGTGCTCGCGCACGGCTATGTCCGGCAGGACCACATCCTCGACGACGCCGTGCCGCTCGACATGCCGATCCCGGCGCTCGCCGAAGTGCAGGTCGCGCTGCAGGAGGCGGTCGCGGGCGTGACCGGCGACCGCGGCGAAGCGCTGAAGCGGCGGCTGCGCACCGGCACCGTCGTCACCAACGACGACCGCAATTGGGAGCTGCGCTGGACGCAGGAGCGCCGCCGCATCAACCTCTCGCGCGCCATCGCGGTCGACATGGAATTGGCGACCATCGCCACCCAGGGCTTCCGCATGCGCGTGCCCTACGGCACGCTGCTATGCGTCTCCGACAAGCCGCTGCACGGCGAGATCAAGCTGCCCGGCGCCGCCAACGCCTTCTACGAACGCGCGATCGGCGAGCATTTGCAGATCGGCATCGCGGCGCTGGAGCTGCTGCAAACCCAGCGCGCCTCGCTCCATTCGCGCAAGCTGCGCAGCTTCGACGAGCCGCCGTTCCGGTGAGCGAGTTGCGCTCTTAGTCGAAGCAGCAGCCTCACGCGTCATGGCCGGGCTCGACCCGGCCACCCACGCGGCGCCGCTGAATGGAGCGCCTGACGACTGCACAACGGCCCGACGTAGATGGCCGGGACAAGCCCGGCCAAGACGGCGCCGGGACCCGCGGGGGAGCGTGGCCCTACTCCACCAGCACCGGCACAATCGAGGCGAGGAGCAGCAGCGCCATCGTCAGATTGAACAGTTTGGCGATCCCCGGGTCGGTCAGCGCGCGGCGCATCGCCGCGCCGAGCAGCGCCCAGGCGCCGCTGGCGGGCAGGCCGACCGCCAGATAGCACAGCGCCACCAGCGCGACGTTCAGCCGGTAATCGTCGACGACCGCATAGGCCGTCAGCGCGCTCACCGCCATCACCCAGGCCTTGGGATTGATCCATTGAAAGGCCCGCCGCGCCAAAGAAGCCGAGCGGCGCGCCGCGCGTCTGCCCTTCCTTGACCGGGCCCGCGTGGGCGATCTTCCAGGCGAGCCAGAGCATATAGGCCGCGCCGAGATAGCGCATCGCCGGCAGGAGGGCGGGAAATCGGCCGAAGAGGACGTCGAGCCCGAGGCCGACGAGGGCGACCATCAGGCAGAAGCCGAGCACCACGCCCAGCAGATGCGGCGTCGTCCGGCGGAAGCCGAAGTTCACGCCCGACGTCATCAGCATCAAATTGTTGGGGCCCGGCGTCACGCCGGAGACGAAGCAGAACGCCACCATGGCGGCGAAGACGTCGGTTCGCATCGGGCTGGGCTCGGCGGGTGTGAAGAAAGTGTCGCCGCTAGGCGTATCGCGACGCCGCTCGCACCGCCAGAGACAATCGTTGAGTCCCTTCCTCACCCCGCCCTCTCCCGCATGCGGGAGAAGAGAAAAAGGCGCTTAGCGCTCGAAGTCGAACCCGCCGAACATCTCCCGCGTCGCCGTGACGGGGACGCAGAGTTCGGGCCGGCCGACCTTCCGGCGCGTGAGGAAGCGGGCGCGGCGCGCGGTGATGGTCTTGCCGCGGCGACGCGGCGAGGGCGCGCCCAGGGCGACGCGTCCCATGAGCGGGCGATCCGGCTCGTCACGGCCTTCGAAGCGCTCGACCAACGCTGGCAGGCCCAAGACGCGCGCCCATAAGCGCCATTCCGCTTGCACGTCGAGGTCATCGTCGGCTTGCGCCAAGGCGACGCAAAGATCCGGATCGGTGTGGATCAGGCGAATTTCGTAAAGAAACCCTTCGTCCCGCATCCCGACGACCCGCAGGCCGACGCCCCGATACGCGCTGGTGGCGACGGTGACGCTCATGTTCACGCCCGCCACGGTGCGCGCGATGTGGACGTTGTCGCTGTCGAGCCGCACGAGACGACGGCGCCCGTCGGCGCGCGGATCAGGCGCAGCGAACCGACGGGGAGCGAAAGCGGGAAACTTGGGAGCGGTCTGCATCGCGCCATCTCTCCTGACCAGACGATATGTCGGGTGAGAGAAGACGACCAGACAGCTCAACGCGGGCTAACGGGGACGACTCAATTTGTATCGATCGGCGTACAATCCATCGTCGTCCCAAGCCATGTTTGGCGTCTCGTTACGGGAATGCGTCAAATTATCCGCACCCCTCCCCGGTCACAAGGCGCTGGCGTCGCGCGATGCATCAGCCCGCTCGCGCGGCCGGCGCCGGAATGCCTCGCGGACACGCCCGCGATTGGTGAATGCGGCGAGTGCGGCGGCGCGGAACGGCGCCGCAATCCGGTCGAGGCGGTCGACGCTGGCGACAGCCCGCTCGCCGCGGTCGAGCTCGCGATCGAGCGCAGCCATGGTTTTGGCGAGTTCGGGCTCGTTGTCGTCGAGCCACACCCCGAGAATGCGCGCCCAGGCGAGGGCGACACCCTGCAATTTGATCGCTCCGGCGATCCCCGAGCTGTCGATGCCCGCGGACTCCAGCATGAAGCGCATCGAATTGATCGCCGACTGGTTCATCGCCAACGCCGAAACAGGATCGCGGCGCAGCCAATCGACAATGTTCCGCAGCGCCTCACGATAGGGCGCAAGCGCGTCGAGCCGCCGCATCAAGACTTCAAACAGGCGCTCGCGCGCCGCGTCCCCGGCGACTTCCGAGTTGTCGGCGGAGAGGACGATGCGGTCGATCCGCCGCGTGAAGCCGCCCAGCACCGCGCCTTTCGAGGGATAGGCGCCGCGAAAATCGGCGAGCGAGACATTCGCCCGTTCGCAGATGTCGCGGATCGAGATCTCATCGAAGCGACGCTCGGCCGCGAGGGCCATCAAGGCGTCGATAATTCGCTCTCGAGGCTCGGCCGGCGCGTCCGCGGCCTTGACTTCCTTCTTCTCCGCCATGCGAACCTCCTATCGCCGTTGGAGCAAAGTTTAGCGCGTCGGCGCGCCGCCGCCAAATCAATCGAGATTAAACCGCCCGCTCGTCCTGCGTAGCGAGGGCGTGGACGGATCGCTCTCCTTCTTCGGTCCGCTGTCGCCTTTGGGACGTAGCGTCCAGCAACTCCGTCATTTTCGCGACTGTGTTGTCGGCCGCGAGCGGCGTATAGACGACGAGCTTCATGTCCGTGCCGTCGTCGATCGAGAAGCTCATGTGCTCGAAGGTCATCGCGCCGGCGATGGGATGGCGGATCGCCTTGAGGCCCGAGAGCTGGCGGATGACGTCGCGCGCCGGCCACCAGGCGCGAAATTGCTGGCTTGCCGCGTCGAGCTTTGCGATCAGCCGCTCGAAGTCGGGATCGCCGATTTATTTCGCGCTTTCCGCGCGGAAGCGGCCGAGCGCGAACTCGGCCAGATCCTCCCAATCGACCAGCATCCTGCGATGGTCGAGGTCGGTGAAGAGCAGATGCATGATGTTGCGCGCGTCGCCCTCGAGCGCGCCATAGTCGCCGAATATGGCCGCGGCAGCGCGATTCCAAGCCAGCACGTCCCAGCGGCGGCCTATCACATAGGCGGGCTGGATCGTCAGGCTCGCCAGCGTATGGCGCAACGCCGCCTCGACGCGCTCGGGGCCTGAAGGCCGCACGCTCGCGGGCGCGCGTCCAGCGAGAATGTAAAGGTGATGGCGCTCCGCCGCGTCGAGCCGCAGAGCCTCGGCGAGCGCGGCGAGCACCTCTGCGGACGGCTTCACGTCGCGCCCCTGCTCGAGCCACGTGTACCAGGTTCCGCCGACGCCCGCGATCAGCGCCACCTCTTCGCGCCTCAGGCCGGGCGTGCGACGGCGAGCGCCCGCCGGCAGGCCGACCTCCGCTGGCGTCAGGCGCTCGCGGCGCGACCGCAGGAACGCGCCCAGCTCGCGCTTGCGCATCGCATCGGAGACGACGGTCAAAGGGGTCATGGGTGCGATGATAGCAGTATCAATACCAGGATAAAATAGGGACTGTTTGACAGCCCTCGAAAGCGCGAACCTCAGCGCAGACAAGGAGGCGGACATGGCGAATCTCTCGGGCAAGGTCGCGCTGGTCACGGGCTCGACGGACGGCGTCGGCCGGATGGTCGCAATACGGCTCGGCGCGGAGGGGGCGGAGGTGTTCGTCCACGGACGCGACGAACCGCGCGGCGGCGAAACCGTCGCCGAAATTGAGGCTGCCGGCGGACGCGCGCATTTCCTCGCCGCCGATCTTGCCGACCTCGACGAAGTGCGTCGCCTCGCGGAGGCAGTGGGCCGCAGAACGAAACGCCTCGATCTGCTGATCAACAACGCCGGCATCGGATCGGGCGGCTCGAACAGTGTCCGGCAGACCAATGCGGCGGCCCACGAACTGCGGTTCGCCGTCAACTATCTCGCCGGCTTCGCGCTGACGATGCGGCTGCTGCCGCTCCTCGAGGCGAGCGCTCCCTCGCGCATCGTCAACGTCTCGTCGGCGGGCCAGCAGGCGATCGACTTCGACGACGTGATGCTGACCCGCGGCTATTCCGGCGGCCGCGCCTATACGCAGAGCAAGCTCGCGCAGATCCTGTTCACCGTCGACCTCGCCGAGCGGCTCAAGGGAACCGGCGTCACCGTCAATTGCCTGCATCCCGCGACCTATATGGCGACGACCATGGTGCGCGAAGCGGGCGCGACGCCTTGGAACAAGGTCGAGACGGGCGCAGAGGCGATCCTCAATCTCGCGACCTCGCCCGCACTCGACGGCCGCAGCGGCCTCTATTTCAACGTGCTGGAAGAGGCGCGCGCCAATTCGCAAGCCTATGAGGCGAGGGCGCGCGAGAAACTGCGCGCGTTGAGCTTCGCGCTGACCGGCCTGTCGCCCGCGCCCGACTGAGCGGCGCGGGCAATAGGCGATCTTGCAGACCCGAGCAACCCTTGGCCGTCATGGCCGGGCTTGTCCCGGCCATCCACGCGGCGCCACAGCCCAAAACTATCGAGCGTCGCGGTAGCTGGGCGGCGTGGATGCCCGGCACAAGGCCGGGCATGACGACCGAGAGTGGCGCGAAGCGGATCCCCGCAACCGACTCCGCCCCCTCTTCGGCTCGCAGGCGAGGGCCGGGGGGCTTTCCCTCAGCGAACCATTCACCCTTCACCGTGGGCTCAAGGAGCAAGTTGATATGTCAAAGACCAACCAACACGTCGTCGTCATCGGGGGAACCTCGGGCATCGGCCTTGCCGCCGCCCGCCGTCTCGCCGCCGACGGATTCAAAGTCACCGCCGCCGGCCGCAATCCGGAGCGCCTTGCAGCGGCGCGCCAGGTCCTCGCCGATCAGGCCGAGGTCGTGGCGCTCGACGCATCGGACGCCACCCAGGCGCGCGAATTCTTTGCGCGCCTCGGCTCGTTCGACCATTTGGTGCTGGCGCTCGGCAGCGGCCGCGGCTTCGGCCCCTTCGCGGCGCTCGATCTCAACGAGGTGCGGCGCGGCTTCGACGAAAAGGTGTTTCCTCATCTTTCCTGCGCCCAGGCCGCCCTGCCGACCATCCGCAAGGACGGATCGATCACCTTCATCGCCGCCGTCTCGGCGCAGATGGCCGCCCCCGGTACGGTCGGCCTCGCCGCCGCCAACGGCGCGCTCAGCGTCGTCGCGCCGATCCTCGCCGCCGAATTGCGCCCCTTGCGCGTCAACGCCGTCTCCCCCGGCGTCGTCGACACCGCCTGGTGGGGCTTCATGGACGAAGAGCAGCGCAACGGCGCCTTTGCGGATTTTGCCCGCCGCACGCCGGTTGGCCGCGTCGGGGCGCCCGACGATATCGCCCGCGCAATCGCCTTCCTGATCGCCGACGACTTCATGACCGGCCACGTGCTCGTCTGCGACGGCGGGCTGCGGTTGGCGGCCTGAAGAACCGTTCACACGTCCGTGGCGCTGTCGCCGCCGGTGACCTCGTAATTCGCGCCGGTGACCATATTGGCGGCGTCCGAGGCGAGGAAGACCGCGGCGGGCGAGATGTCGTCGGGCTGCAGCCAACCGATCTTGAGCGGTTCCGTCGGCGCGCGAATGTCCCAGGCTTCCTGCGGCGTCGGGTTCTGCGGCGCCGTGCGGCCGGTCTCGCCGATGCTCTCGCTGAGACGCTTGTCGTAGCGGGTGAGTTCGGTGTCGACGAGCCCGGGCAGCACCGCGTTGACGGTGATATTGTACTGCCCGAGCTCCATGGCGGCGGACTTCATGAGGCCGATGATGCCCCATTTCGAGGCCGAATAGGCCGAGGCGTCCTTGGTGCCATGCTTGCCCTGCATCGAGGACAGCACGATGATCCGGCCCTTACCGCGCGCCGCCATCTTCGGCGCGAAGGCCCGTATCGTGTTGGCGGTTCCGTTGAGGTTGTTCTCGATAACGTCGCCCCAGTCGGCGTCGTTCATCTCGAGCAACGGCTTCCAACCCTGGATCGCGGCGTCGGCGACCACGATGTCGATCTTCCCGTAATCCTGGTCGACGCGGTCGGCGATCGTGCGCAGCGCCGCAATGTTCCTGATGTCGGCTTTGAAGGCTTCGCCCCGCCGGCCGAACTCGCGGACTTGCCGAACGGTCTCGTCGAGGTCGCTCTGGGTCGCCGGCTTGGCGCTCGAAGCGGGCGAAACCGGCCCGGCGATGTCGACCGCAACGATGTCGGCGCCGTTGGCGGCGAACTCGACCGCAATGGCGCGGCCGATGCCGCGCGCGGCCCCGGTCACCACCGCCACTTTGCCGGTTAGCGAGCAGCCGCGCCCGGGCCGGACCGGGCCGGCGGACTTTTCGGCGCTCGGCTCGGGCATCGGCTGACCGTTGAGGTCGTGCGGACCGTTGTCTGTACGGATTTCGGCCGGGGCGGCGGCTGCGACGCCGCTGAGGCTCGCGCCGGCCGCCGCTGCGGCGAAAAGAAGAGTTCGGCGGGCGAGGTCGGGTTTGGTCATCAGGCGCTCCTGTCCGTTCTTGCCGGATAGAACGGAGCGGCCTCAGCCACGGTTCCCCTGGGAACCGCGTAGCGTCGGAAGAGTGGCGCTCTTAGCCCGCGAGTTCGCCCGCGCGCTTGTGCGCGGCGGCGACCGCGCGCGTCATCAGCGCGGCGAGGCCGTCCTGCGCGCGCAGCACGGTGAGAGCGGCGGCGGTGGTGCCTCCGGGCGAGGTGACGTTTTCGCGCAGCTTGCCAGCCGGCACATCCGGCTCGCGATGTAGCAGTTCGCCGGCGCCCTCGACGGTGGCGCGTGCGAGCTTCATCGCCAGATCGGCGGGCAGGCCAACCAACTCGCCGGCCGCCGCCATCGCCTCGACGAGGGCGAACACATAGGCCGGCCCGGAGCCGGAGAGCGCCGTGACCGCATCGATCAGCGCCTCGTCGGCGAGCCATTCGAAAGCGCCGACCGCCTCCATCAGGCTCTGCGTGAAGGCGCGCTGGCGCTCGCTCGTCGCGGGCGTCGCCGCGCCGGCCGAAGCGCCGCGGCCGACGGCGGCGGGGGTGTTCGACATCACCCTGACGAAGGCGCCCGCGTGCGGCAGGCGCGCCCTGAGATCGACGATCCGCTTGCCCGCGAGGATGGAGACGACGAGCGTCCCGTGCCCCGCCAGCGGCGCAAGATCAGGCGCGGCGGCTTCGAGCGTCTGCGGCTTGATGGCCAGGAACAGCGCCTCGGGCGGCGAGAGCGCGTCGAGCGCGGGATTGAGGGGAATGCCGCGCCGCTCGCTCAGCTCGATGATCCCGGGCGACGGCTTCGGCTCCAGAATGGCGATGCGGCTCGGCTCGAAACCGGCGGCGAGCCAGCCCCGGAGCATCGCCTCGCCCATCTTTCCCGCGCCGACGAGGATGAGAGATTGCGGCCAATCGGACATGGGAGCCTCGGAATTTCCAAGCATTGCGGGAGGTTGCACCAAGCCGCGTCACGGGGACGGCGTCAAGGCATTGTGCGTGGCGCAGGCCAAGGGACGTGCCAGGAGTTAGAGCCTGAGGGCATTGTTCGCCCATTGTTTGCTTGGTGTTCCTCTCGCGCAGAATCGCCCTCCATGCAATCAATGGTCGGGTCCGCCGAGGCTCGGCGCGGCTCCTTCGCCGGCCGCCGTCGTCCGGTGGACAACTGATCTCACTGCCAGTGGAAAAGTGGCGCCCAAACTGGGGACAAAACTACCGCCGCCCGAACAGCCGCTCGATATCCGCCAGCTTCAGCTCGACATAAGTCGGCCGGCCGTGGTTGCATTGGCCGGCGCCGGGCGTCGCCTCCATTTCGCGCAGCAGCGCGTTCATCTCCTCGGGCTTCAGCTTGCGTCCCGAGCGCACCGAATGGTGGCAGGCGATGGTCGCCAGGCGATGGTCGAGTCTTCGCTCCAGCGCCAGCGCGCCGTCTTCGGCGGCCAGATCCTCGGCGAGATCGCGGATGAGCGCCGTCATGTCGGCGCCGTTCAGCAGCACGGGCGCTTCCCTGAGCAGCACGGCGCCGGGCCCGAAGCTTTCGACGACGAGGCCGAGCGCTTCGAGATCGGCTGCGTGTTCAACGAGCGCGGCCGCCGCGCCCGGGTCGAGATCGACGACGACGGGGGCCAGCATGATTTGGCGCGCGACGCCGGTCTTCTCGCGCTCTCGCTTCAGCTTCTCGTAGACAATGCGCTCATGCGCGGCGTGCTGGTCGACGATCACGACGCCGTCCTGCGTCTGGGCGATGATGTAGGCGTCATGCACCTGCGCGCGGGCGGCGCCGAGCGGCGCGGCAAGGTCGATGCTCTCGGCCGGCGCAACGGCGGCGCTGGCGTTGGCGGCGGGCGCGAAATCGGCGAGCCAGGGCTGCACGGGCGCGGCGAAGGCCGCCGGCCGGGGCGGCGCGGCGGGCGAGGCGCGCCAATCCCAGGGGCGCGAGGGCCGCTCGACGCCGCTCCATTGCGGCGCGCGCAAAGCGGCGAGCGTCTCGGCGCCTCCAGTCGACGTCGCGCGGTGCAGCGCGCCTTCGAGGGCGTTACGAACGGCGCCGACGATGAGGCCGCGCACCAGGCCGCCGTCGCGAAAGCGCACTTCCGCCTTGGCCGGATGCACATTGACGTCGACTTCGCGCGGATCGCAGTCGACCGACAGGAAAGCGGCGGCGTGGCGCTCGCGCGGCAGATAATCCATATAGGCCGCGCGCAGGGAGCCGGCGAGCAGCTTGTCGCGCGCGGCGCGGCCGTTGACGAAGAAATATTGCGACAGCGCGTTCGGCTTGTTGAGCGTCGGCAAGCCGACATAGGCGGTGAGGCGCACGCCTTCGCGCTCGGCCTCGAGCCGCAACGCATTAACGATGAAATCCTCGCCGAGCGCCTGGCGCAGCCGCTCGCGCTCGCCCGCCTCCCCGGCGCCGCAGGCCGGCCAATCGAAGCCCGAGCCGATGTCGGTCGCGAGAGCGAAGCGCACGTCGGGATTGGCGAGGGCGAGGCGCCGCACAACGTCGGCGCAGGCCTGCGCCTCGGCGCGATCGGACTTCAGAAATTTGAGCCGCGCCGGCGTAGCGGCGAAGAGGTCGCGCGCTTCGACACGCGTGCCCTGGGGATGCGAAGAGGGCCGCAGCCCGCCGCGCGCGCCGTCTTCGACGCGCATTTCGAAGGCGGCGTCAGCGCCGCGCGCCCGCGTGCGGATTTCGAGCCGCGAGACGGAGGCGATCGAGGGCAACGCCTCGCCGCGAAACCCGAGCGTAGCGATGGCGGTGAGGTCCCCGTCGGGGATTTTCGAGGTCGCATGGCGCTCGACCGAGAGCGCGAGATCGTCCGCGTCCATGCCGCAGCCGTCGTCGCTGACCCGGATCAGCGAGCGGCCGCCCGCTTCGATCGCGACCTCGATGCGGCTCGCGCCCGCGTCGAGCGCGTTCTCGACCAACTCCTTGATCGCCGCCGCCGGCCGTTCGATCACCTCGCCGGCGGCGATGCGGTCGACGAGCAGCGGATCGAGGCGACGGACGGGCATGGGGGGATTCGCTTGACGCTAGGCGGGCGAATCCCGCGATTCGAGTTTAGCCCGGAACGCCTGTGCGCAGAAAGCCTTCTCCGCCTCTAGCGGTCATGCCCGGCCTTGTGCTGCCTAAGTGCCAGGCATCCACGCCCCGCAGTTGCCGCAACACTCGGAAGCTGTGCGCCGCGGGCGCCGCGTGGATGGCCGGGACGAGCCCGGCCAGGACGCACAAAGGGCGGCGCAGCGTCGCGGTTGGGTTCTACGCCTTCGCGGGCCGCCCCACCATCACGACGCTGAGGGCGCCGTCGCCGAAGACGCGATCGGCGGCGCGGCGGGCATCGGCCATCGTCACGGCGGCGATCAGGCGGTTGCGCTCGATGAGCCAGCTCGGATCACGGCCCTCGAGCTGAATATGCACGAGCTGGCCGGCGATCTTCGCCGAGGTGTCGAAACGCAGCGGGTAAGACCCGATCAGATATTTCTTGCCCTTCTCCAGCTCCTCCTCGGTGAGACCGCCGTGCGCGAGATCGAGGATCTGCTGCTGGATGACGTCGAGCGATTCACGGGCGCGCTCGTTCTTGGTGGTCGTGCCGCCATAGAGATAGCTCGCGCGATCGTAGGTCGTGAGCGAAGCGGAGACCGAATAGGCGAGGCCGCGCTTCTCCCTCACCTCGCGGAAAAGGCGCGAGGAAAGGCCGGTGCCGCCGCCCAGCACGTGGGCGAGCACGACGGCTGGGATGTAGTCGGCGTCTTCGCGCGGGATCGCCGGACGGCCGAAGCGGATGGTCGATTGCGGCACGTCGAGGTCGATGACGTCCGCCGCGCCGAGCCCGGCGAAGGGCGCGGCGGCGATCGGCTTCAGCGCGCCGCTCGCCGGCAAATCGGCGAAGACCTCGTCGATCAGCCGCGCCGCCCGCGCCTCGTCGATCGCGCCGACGACGGCGACATAAAGCGCGCCGCGCGTGATCAACTCGCGCGCCAAGCCTTTCAGCTCGCCGCGCTCGATGGCGGCGAGGCTGTCGAGGTCGCCGTTCGACGGCAGGCCATAGGGATGGCCGGCGAAGACCCGCGCGCGCCACGACCGGCTGGCGATCGCACCAGGGTCGCTCGCCTCATGCCGCAACTGCGCGTTCATCTGCTCTCGCACGCGCTCGAACGGGGCTTCGTCGACGCGCGGCGCGTTGACGCAAAGGCGCAGCAATTCGGAGGCGCGATCGAGATGGCGCGCCAGAGTGCGCATCCGGCCGCCGAGATGATCGCGCTCGTTGTGGAACGAGATCTCGATCGCCTTCTCGTCGAGCGCCTGATGGAAGGCCTGATCGTCGAGATCGCCGGCGCCCTCGTCGAGCAGGCCGGCGAGCATCGTCGCCGCGCCCGCCTTTCCCTGCGGATCCTGCGCCGCGCCGCCGCGGAAGGCGAATTCGAGCGACACCAGCGGCACCGCGTAGTCCTCGACCAGCCAAGCGCGCACGCCACGTGGCGTGACGAGTTCGCGCACGTTGACCGCGCCTTGCCCGGCGGGAGTGAAGGGCCTGTTCATGAGCGTTCCCTCGATTTCAGCGTCTCGGCGTCCAGCGCTTGCTTTCGATGTTGCAATCGGCTTCGGCCGTCAGGCCGCCTCTTTGTCTGGCGGCAGCAGGTAGCCGGTGACGGCGCGGCGCTTCTCGAGCCATTTCCGACCAGCGGCGATGACCTCCTCAGCGCTGACCGCCTCGATGCGGCCCGGCCATTCCTGCACGTCGCGGATCGTCTGGCCGGTCGTCAAGGCGGCGCCGTACCAGCGCGCCAGCATCGCCTGATTGTCCTGCGCGTAGATCGCGTCGGCGACGAGGCGCGTCTTGGCGCGTTCGAGCGCGTCGGCGTCGACACCGTCGGCGAGGAAGGCCGCCAAAACCCGGTCGACCGCGGCGTCGAGGGTCGGCAGAGCGACTCCCGGGGCGGGCATGCCGTAGAGATAGAAGCGCGTCTGGTCGAGCGCCGAGCCCATGTAATAGGCGCCGACCGCGACGGCGAGCTTCTCTTCGAGTACGAGCTTGCGATAGAGCGTGCTCGTCTGGCCGCCGCCCAGGAGATGGGCGAGCACTTCGAGCACTTCGGATTCGCCCGGCGCCGCCGTGTGGTGCGACGGCGTGAGATAGCATCGCTGCCAGCTCGGCTGCTGGACCTTCTCGTCGTTGACGACGACGAGGCGCCGCGCGACCGGCTCGGGCTCGCGCTGGCGATGGCGCTCCGGCGCCGCGCCGCGCGGGCGAATCTTGCCGTAGTGCTGCTCGGCGAGGCGACGGACCTCCTCGGCGTCCGTGTCGCCGGCGACGATCAGGACCGCGTTCTCCGGCGTATAGAACCGGGCGTAATAGGCGAGCGCGTCATGGCGATCGAGCGTTTCGATCTCATGACCCCAGCCGATGATGGGCGTGCCGTAGGGGTGATGGGTGAACAGCGCCGCCTGCACCGCTTCGTTGAGCTGCGAGCCCGGGTCGGCGTCGCAATGCATGCGCCGCTCCTCCAGCACGACGTCGCGCTCGGGCGCGACGATCTCGTCGGTGAGCACGAGGCCCGTCATGCGGTCCGCCTCGAACTCCATCATCGCGCCGAGGTGCTCCTTGGCGGTGCGCTGGAAATAGGCGGTGTAGTCGTTGCTGGTGAAGGCGTTCTCCTGGCCGCCGATCTCGGCGATGCGCAGCGAGAATTCGCCCTGCGGATGGGCCTCGGTGCCCTTGAACATCAGATGTTCGAGGAAATGCGCGATGCCCGACTTGCCCGGCGGATCGTCGGCCGAACCGTTGCGATACCAGACCATATGGGTCACGACGGGTGCCCGATGGTCGGGGATCACGACCACCGTCAAGCCGTTGTCGAGACGAAAATCGACGACGCCAGGGCCGGCCTCCGTCGGCTCGGAGGCCGAGGATTCGCGGGTTTCGATAAAACTACCTGAAGGCGGAGGTGTCATCGCGTTCGACCGGCTGGAGAAAATCACGCTGGCATAAAAGCGACATATAGGACGCCTTTGCGCCGGCCGCCAGTCGGCCCCTGCCGAGCGCCGCCTCCGTCAAGCCGTTAGGAAGACGATGCGCGTATCCCCGTAGACCCGCTCGTCGACGAGGGTGAGCTCCGCGGGCGGATCGATCGCGGCCTTGGCCGCCTCTTCGACGACGACGAGCGCCCCGGGGGCGAGCCAGCCGCCAGCGACGAGCCCGGCGAGAGCTGGGGAAGCAAGGCCCTTATCATAGGGCGGATCAAGAAAAGCGAGCGTGAAAGGCGGCCCGGCCGGCGCCTTGCCGAGCTTCGTCGCATCGGCGCGCCAGATGCGCGTCACGCCGCCGAGCGCCAGCGCCTCGATGTTTTCGCGCAGCAGAGCGCGCGCCTCCGAGCCATTGTCGACGAACAGCGCGAAGTCGGCGCCGCGCGACAGCGCTTCAACGCCGAGCGCCCCCGAGCCAGCGAAGAGGTCGACGACGCGCGCCCCTTCCACCGCGCCCTCATGGCGGTGCAGCAGGATGTCGAAAATGGACTCGCGGAGCCGCTCCGAGGTTGGGCGGATCGCGCGGGAGGCTGGGGCATGCAGCGCACGCCCTTTGAGCCGGCCGCCGACGATGCGCATTGTTTAGCTACGCCGCGGCGGTCGCTTGCCGCTCGGAGCGCCCCCTCCGCCCGAAGGACGTTTGCCCGGCGGTTTGCCGCCTGGGCGCGACGGCGCCCGGCCCTCGCCTGCTTGCGAGCGTGCGGCGAACGGCTTGCCGCCGCCCCGCGAGGCAGGGCGCCCCTCGGAGGAAAAGCTACGTTTTTCGCTTGGCCTGCCTTCGCCGCGCGGCGAAAAGCGTCCTTCGCCGGAGGGCGGGCGCTTGCCGAACGGCTTGCCTTCGCGGGCAGGCGCGCGGCCCTCGAACGAACGTCCCTCGTTTCGGCTCGAATGCCCCCCTTCGCTCCTCGACGGACGATCGCCAAACGATTTCCGCTCGCGCGAGGGCGCGCGACCTTCGCCGGCAGCGCCGCGAACTCTCGAAGGTTCGCCCCTCGCCACGGCCTGAAGGCCGCCCTTCGCCCCTCGGCGGACGATCGCCGAACGACTTGCCTTCGCGGGACGGCGTGCGGCCCTCGAAAGAACGTCCCTCGTTTCGGCTCGAATGCCCCCCTTCGCTCCTCGGCGGACGATCGCCAAACGATTTCCGCTCGCGCGAGGGCGCGCGACCTTCGCCGGCAGCGCCGCGACTCTCGAAGGTTCGCCCCTCGCCACGGCCTGAAGGCCGCCCTTCGCCCCTCGGCGGACGATCGCCGAACGGCTTGCCTTCGCGGGACGGCGCACGGCCCTCAAAGGAACGCCCCTCGCCCCGGCTCGAAAACCGTCCTTCGGTCCGGGGCGAACGATCGCCAAACGGTTGCCGCTCGCGCGCCGGCGCGCGGCCCTCGCTGGCAGCGCCGCTCTTTGCGAAACGCCGACCCTCGCTGCGCGCCGGGCGCTCGGGCCGCCCGGCCGTCATGATCCGTTCGACCTTGATCTCACGGCCCTTGCGGTCGCTGGTCGCGCCACGCTCGATGCGACGGCGCGGACCCGTCGTTTCCTCGGCCTCCGCCTCGGCGCGCAGAGCGGTGACGTGCTTGCGTTTGCGCGGGATGTGGGCGGGCTCGGGTTCGCGCCTTTCCGCGTGAACTGGCCTGCGGTCCGAGAAGCCCTCTCGCTCTGGCCGCTTCCGGTCGGGCCGCGGCGTCCGCTCCGCGCGCTCGCCCCGCGGCGCCGGACGCTCGGCCTTTGGCGGAGCAACGCGGTCGATGATCTCGGCGTCGAAATTGACGCCCGCCTCTTTCGCAAGCTTGTTCCCAAGTTGATCGCGCAGCACCCGCGTGCGGATTTCCTCTACCTCACCCTCGCCGAGGTCGCCGAGTTCGAATGGCCCGAAGGAGACGCGGATCAGGCGGTTGACCGACAGGCCGAGATGCTCGAGCACGCGCTTGATCTCGCGGTTCTTGCCCTCGCGCAGGCCCATCATCAGCCACACGTTGGAGCCCTGCTCGCGCTCGAGCCGCGCCTCGATGCCGGCGTAATGAACGCCCTCGATCGTCACGCCCTGCCGCAGCGCGTCGAGCCGCTCCTGGTCGATCGCGCCATGCGCGCGCACCCGGTAGCGCCGCAGCCAGCCGGTCGCGGGCAGTTCGAGGACGCGCGCGAGGCCGCCGTCGTTGGTGACCAGCAGCAGACCCTCGGTGTTGATGTCGAGCCGGCCGACCGCGACGACGCGCGGCAGGTCCTCGGGCAGCGCGTCGAAGATGGTCGGCCGCCCCTCCGGGTCGCGCGCGGTCGTCACCAGGCCGCGCGGCTTGTGGAAGAGGAAGAGGCGGGTCCGCTCGGCTTCCTTGAGGCGCTCGCCGTCGACACGGATATCGTCCTCCGCGGTCACGTTGAAGGCGGGGCTATCGAGGGTCTGGCCGTTGACGGTGACGCGCCCTTCGAGAATCCACGCCTCGGCGTCGCGGCGCGAGCAGAGGCCGGCGCGCGCCATCACCTTGGCGATGCGCTGGCCCTCACGGGCGGGCTGAGACGTCGCGGCGCCTTCGGGTGTTTCAGTCATGTCTCGTCTTGCTTTGCTTAAAGGCGTGTCTTAGACGCGCGGCGAAATCGGGACGCCGGTTCTGTCGCCAGCGGCGACAATTGACGAATGCGGCGATTCCGACATGGTCTAGCAGCTTGGCGCGCCCCTGTCGCGCATTGCTAGAGCATGCGGGGATATGATTGAACCGGCCTTTCCTTTGTCCCTGATAGCCTATGGAATCATCTAGCCGGAGCGGCTGTCATGCCCGCGAAAGCGGGCGTCCAGGGGGCAAAGGGAGAAGGCCTGCGGCAGTTGGCTGGACCCCCGCTTTCGCGGGGGTGACAACAGCGCCGTGGCGCTAGGAGGCGCGATGCCAAACGATCCGATGAGCGTCGCCTTCGCCGAGGCGCGCGAGGCCGAGCGGCGGGGCGAAGTGCCGATCGGCGCCGCGCTGACGCGGGGCGGCGAGGTGATCGCGAGCGCCGGAAACCGCACCCGCGAGGACGCCGACCCGACCGCCCATGCGGAAATGCTGGTCATTCGGGAGGCGGCCCGCGCCCTCGGCTCGGCGCGTCTCGTCGACTGCGACCTCTACGTGACGCTCGAGCCCTGCGCGATGTGCGCCGGGGGGATCAGCCACGCCCGGCTGCGCCGCCTCTACTTCGCCGCCTCGGATCCCAAGGGCGGCGCGGTCGACCACGGACCGCGTTTCTTCTCGCAGCCGACCTGCCTCCACGCACCGGAAATCTACGGCGGCATCCGCGAGAGCGAAGCGGCGGCGATGCTGCGGGAATTTTTCGCCGCCAAGCGTTGAGCCCGGCCGTCACTCGTCCAGCCGCCGCGCCTCCTCCGGCAGCATGATCGGAATTCCGTCGCGGATGGGATAGGCAAGCTTGGCGGCGCGGGAGATCAGCTCCTGGCGCTCGGCGTCATAGCTCAGCGTCGCGCGCGTCAGCGGGCAGACCAGGATTTCGAGCAAGCGCGGATCGATCCGGGTCGGCTCGACGGGGGGAGTCGCAGGGGCAAGTGGGAGGTCGGCGGCCATCAGGCGAAGTTCCCTCTATACTCGACGCGTCATTGCGAGCGCAGCGAAGCAATCCATGGCGCCGCGGTGCAAGCGGAGGCATGGATTGCTTCGTCGCTACGCTCCTCGCAATGACGACCCACGGATTGCGGGCTCACTTCCCGAGGGCGCCGGTATAGCACGAACTTTGGAACTCGCGCGCGCCCTAGCCGCCCCAGAGGCCATGCGTCGCCGCGATTTCGTAGTGGGAGGCGGTGGCGTCGAAACGCGCGAGGTAACGGCGGCGCTCCTCGGGGATCACCGCCGCCTCGTAATTGGCTCCGGCGACGGCGCAGAGTGAGTCGAGCAACTCCCACAGCATTATCGTTACGAACTGGACCTCGTCGCCCTTCGCCCGCCTGAGCAGATAGCTTCCCTGATAGCCCGGCGCGCGGCTGATCCCCGGAAGCAGTTCGGGCTTCAGCATCGCCTCATAGGCGTCGGCGTCCTCCGGCTTTGTGACGCCGCGCCACAGCCGTGCGATCCTCGTTGGCGTCGCCGCGGCGGGCGAAGCCAATCGATCGAGGGTCGACTTCATCGCCGCCATGCCGGCCTCCATGGCGGCGGCGATGAAGTCCGTAGCGGAATCGGGGAGGAAGTCGGCCGTCCAGACGATGCGCGCGCCGACGGGATCGTCGTGGACTTGAACAGCCGCGTGGTAATGCGTCGCACGGCCGCCTTCGGCGGACCAGACGAGCCGCCGCGCTCCGTCGTCGAGCGCGATGATCCGCTCGCGCACGACCATGCCGTTAGCGAAGGTGACGACGCGGGCGCCCGGCTCGAGACGCGTATCGACGACGAAGCCGGGAACGAGGCGCGTATGCAGCGCACCGACGTCGCGGATCGCGTCCCACGCTGCGCCGGGCCCCGCGCGGGTGACGATTTCCCTGACGACGAAGGCCATCGCTCACCCCTCCTTGCTGCAATAGGCTTCGAGCCGATAGCCCCAGGGATCGATGACGAAGGAGGCGAAATAGTTTGGTCCGTATTCGTCGCGCAGGCCTGGAGCCCCATTGTCGCGGCCGCCGGCGGCGAGCGCGGCCTTGTGAAAGTCTTCAACGCTTTTGCGCGTGGGGGCGACGAAGCAGAAATGCAGCCCCGACTCCGGGTCTGCGGAGACGGGGCGCTGCGCGGCGAGCAACCAAAACATTGGGCTTTCCCCGCCATAGCCGAGCGCGCCGTCGGTGGGCATGAGGCAGCGATAGCCGAGCGGTTGCAGCGTCGCGTCGTAGAAGCGCTTGGCGGCGGCGATGTCGCTGACGCCGATCGAGACGTGTTCGAGCATGACGATCCTCCCTGAGGTTGAAGCGCCTGAAGCATGCGCCGAGGCCTCCTTTCGAGGCTTGGGGAAAATTGCTATTTTGCCGCATGCCTCCAGTCCGCAACCGCGCCACACGCGAAGCCGCCCTGGGCGCCGCGCAGCGCGTGCGGCCGATCGCCTCGGGCAAAGGCTGGAGCGTCAGCGAATTTCTTTGCGAGGCGGGTCCTTCCGACCCGCCGTTCGAGGAACGGCACGAAGGCTTCTCGATCGCCGCGGTGCTTTCGGGTTGCTTCGCTTATCGAGGCGAGGTTGGCGAGGCCTTTCTGCTTCCAGGCGCGGTGTTGCTCGGCAACCACGGCCGCTGCTTTCGCTGCAGCCACGATCACGGCGTCGGCGATCGCTGCGTCGCCTTCAATTTTGCGCCCGAGGTTTTCGCCGAGATCGCCGCCAGCGCGGCGGGCTCGAACCGCTATCGCTTCAACGCAAACGCCGCCGGCAGCGGCGCCACGACGGCAGTCGTCGCCGCGGCTGCTGCGGTGGCCCGCGAGGGTTCGACGTTGCGCGCCGAAGAGACGACGTTTCGTCTGGCCGAGCGGGTCGTCGGCGCGGTCTCGGGACATCCGGCAGAGCCGCCACGCGCCAATCCTGGGGAGAGGCGGCGGGTCGCCGCAGCTCTGCGCGCGATCGAAGAGCGCGCCGGCGAGCCGCTCGACCTCGCGACGCTGGCCGGCGTGGCGCGGATGAGCAAATATCATTTCCTTAGAGTATTCCGTCGCGTCGCCGGCGTGACGCCCTATCAGGCGCTCCTTAACGCAAGGATGCGCCGCGCGGCCGAACGCATCGCCGCATCGCGCGAGACCATCGCCTCGATCGCCTTCGAAGCCGGCTTTGGCGATCTTTCGACCTTCAACAATCGCTTCCGCGCCGTATTCGGCATGAGCCCATCGGCCTATCGGGCGCGCGGCCCGCTTTGACGGCGGTTCCGGGTTGCTGGTCGAACAAGCGGCATCCCGGGGGACGCGTCCCTGAAAACGCGCGCGGCGGCGATCTGGGCCCCCGCTTTCGCGCGGGCGACACCTTGGCTTCTCAGAACCGCAGCGCCGTAGCCTGCTTGACCCCTGGAATCTCGGCGACTTTGGCCAGCACGCTCTCCGGCGCCGGGCCGTCGATCGACACCAGCGCGATTGCCGAGCCGCCCTCGCGGTCGCGGCCGAGCGCGAAGGTGGCGATGTTGACGCCCGCGTCGCCAAGCAGGCTGGCGAAGCGGCCGATGAAGCCGGGCCGATCCTCGTTGGTGACGTAGATCATCGACGGCGTAAACTCAGCGTCGACCTTGATGCCCTTGACCGACAGGATGCGCGGCTTGCCGTCATGGAAGACGGTTCCGCCGATCGAGCGCTCCAGCTTCTCCGTCGTAACCGACAACGTGATGAAGCTCTCGTAGTCGCTCTGCGCCGCGCGCGTCGCCTCTTCGATCACGATGCCGCGCTGCGCGGCGACCGAGGGCGCGGAGACGACGTTGACCTCCTCGAGCGACGGCCTCAGCAGACCGGCGATCGCGGCCGAGGTGAGCGCCTTGATCTTGAGGCCGGCGACGGCGCCCTCATAGGTGATCGTTATCTTGGCGATCGGGTCCTCGGTGAGCTGGCCGGCGAAGGAGCCGAGCCCCTCGGCGAGCGCGATATAGGGCTTGAGGACCGGCGCCTCTTCGGCGGTGATCGAGGGGAAGTTCACCGCATTGGCGATCGCACCGCGCAAGAGATAGTCGGACATCTGCTCGGCGACTTGCAGCGCGACGTTCTCCTGCGCCTCGTTGGTCGCGGCGCCGAGATGCGGCGTCGCGACAACGTTGGGATGGCCGAACAGCGGATTGGTCGTCGCCGGCTCCTCGATGAAAACATCAAAGGCCGCGCCGGCGACATGGCCGCTGTCGAGCGCCGCGCGCAACGCGGCCTCGTCGACGAGCCCGCCGCGCGCGCAATTGATGATGCGCACGCCCTTCTTCGTCTTGGCGATGTTCTCCTCGGAGAGAATGTTCTTCGTCTGTGCGGTCAGCGGCGTGTGCAAAGTGATGAAGTCGGCGCGCTTGAGCAGATCGTCGAGTTCGACCTTCTCGACGCCGAGCTCGGCGGCGCGTTCGACGCTCAGGAACGGATCGAAGGCGATGACGCGCATCTTGAGGCCGATGCCGCGCGCGACGACGATCGCGCCTATATTGCCGCAACCGATCACGCCGAGCGTCTTGGCGGTCAGTTCGACGCCCATGAAGCGGTTCTTCTCCCACTTGCCGGCCTGGGTCGAGGTGTCGGCCGCGGGGAGCTGACGCGCCAGCGCGAACATCAGCGCGATGGCATGCTCGGCGGTGGTGATCGAATTGCCGAAGGGGGTGTTCATGACGATGACGCCGCGCGCGGTCGCGGCTGGAACATCGACATTGTCGACGCCGATGCCGGCGCGGCCGATCACCTTGAGGCGCTTGGCGCGCTCGAGCAGCTTAGCGGTCACCTTGGTCGCCGAGCGGATCGCCAGACCGTCGTAATCGCCGATGATCTTGGCGAGTTCATCTTTATCGAGGCCGGGTTTGACGTCGACCTCGACGCCGCGCTCCTGGAAGATGGCGACGGCGGCAGGCGACAATTTATCGGAAATGAGAACGCGAGGAGCCATTGGGAAATTCCTTGAAGCCCTTCCGCCCTTGCGAAGTTTTAACGATCCAATTCCTTCGCCGTCAGAAGGTGGCGCGAGGCGCCGAGATTGAGCATCGGCGCCAGCGGGCGCCGTTGGAAACTTGAACGTTGCGAGAGTGTGGGCGAGGATTCGCTTCCTCGCCCCAGCATTCGAGTGTTCGCCGGGGAAGGCAACGCTTCCCCTGGAGAAGCGGAAGGAAAAAAGCGAGTTACGCCGATTTGGCGAGCTTGGCCTTTTCCTGGGCGAAAGCGTAGTCGAGCCACAGCGTCAGCGCCTCGATGTCGCTGCGCTCGACGGTCGCGCCGCACCAAACGCGCAAGCCCGGAGGCGCGTCGCGATAGGCGCCGATGTCGTAGGCGACCTTCTCTTTCTCGAGCAGGCTGGCGAGCCCCTTGGCGAAAGCGGCCTGCGCGTCGGCCGGCAAAGCGGCGATCGCCGGATCGACGACTTTCAGGCAGACGCTGGTGTTCGAGCGGGTCGCCGGGACCTTCGCGAGGAAATCCACCCACGGTGTCTTGGCGACCCAATCGGTGAGCGCCTGCGTGTTGCCGTCGGCCCGCGCAAACAGCGCCGGCAGTCCGCCGATCGACTTCGCCCACAATAGCGCGTCGATGTAATCCTCGACGCAAAGCATCGAGGGCGTATTGATCGTCTCGCCTTCGAAGATGCCTTCGATCAGCTTGCCGCCCTTGGTCATGCGGAAGACCTTCGGCAACGGCCAAGCGGGCTTATAGGTCTCGAGCCGCTCGACCGCGCGGGGGCTCAAAATAATCATGCCATGCGCCGCCTCGCCGCCGAGGACCTTCTGCCAGGAGAAGGTCGTCACGTCGAGCTTGGCCCAATCGAGCTCCTGCGCGAAAGCGGCGGAGGTCGCGTCGCAGATCGTCAGGCCTTTGCGGCCGGCGGCGATCCAGGCGGCGTCAGGCACGCGCACGCCAGACGTCGTGCCGTTCCAGGCGAAGACGACGTCGTTGTCGAAATTGACCTGAGCGAGGTCGGGCAGCTCGCCGTAAGGCGCGTTGAAGGTGCGCACGTCCTTCAGCTTGAGCTGCTTGACGATGTCGGTCACCCACCCTTCGCCGAAGCTCTCCCAGGCGAGCACGTCGACCGGGCGCTCGCCAAGCAGCGACCACAAGGCCATTTCGACCGCGCCGGTGTCGGAGCCGGGAGTAATGCCTATGCGATAATCCCCGGGAACGCCGAGAATTTCGCGCGTCAGGTCGATCGATTGCTTGAGCTTGGCTTTGCCGAGCTTGGCGCGATGCGAGCGGCCGAGCGGGGCGTCTTTGAGGGCTTCGAGGGTCCAGCCGGGCCGTTTGGCGCAGGGGCCGGAAGAAAAACGCGCGTCATGAGGCCGCGCGGCGGGCGTGTTCGTCATGTTGGTCCATCCTTTCAGATGGGCGCCTCTCGTTGGGGAGAGGTGTCCCGCCATCGTGGCTACATGACGGATCCTGGATTGACAAGGCGAATCGGCGGACGGGATCGGCGATTCCGCTTTACCCGCGCCGCTTGCGGCGGCGACGGCCGCCGCCGACGCCGTCGGAGGGCGAAGCGCTCGAAATCGCCTTCGAGCGGCGGCGGCGCCGGCTCGGCGCGCTGATAGCGCACGCCGGTGAAAAAAAGGATCCGCGCGGGCTCGCCGCGCGCCGGCTCACGCTTGCGTTCTTGGGCCCCTACGGGCCGGAACAGGAGTAGCTCGCCCATCGCCATACCCAGCGGCGCTCGCCCCCTCCGCGTCGCGCCTAGGCGGCATTACGCGAGGCGAAGGTTAACACTCGGTCAACAACATCCCAGTAGTTTCCACCTGTATCTCGCTTGCAACGGAGCGCGTTTTGGCTTCGGACCTCTTGCCCGCCGATCTCCCGTTCCTCGACGGACTGGCGCACAGTGCGCGCCTGGCCGATCGACTGCTCTGGTTGCGCGTGGCGACCGACTATTTCCTCGCCACCCCCCTACACGGCCGGCGCGCGGAATTCGCCGCCGCGCTGAGCGAGAGTCTGCGCAACGTAGACGAAGCGACGCGCTATGCCGTCGCGCGCAAACTCGCGCTCTGCGCCGAGGCCGGCGAAGTTCTCACCACGCTCGTCTCGCTCGGCGGCGAGGCGGCGCTATATGTCCTGCGGCGCGCCGCCACATTGCCGCGCTCGATTTTGGTCGAGGCGGCGGAAGGCGACGCGGCTCGCGCGCGCTCTGTCGCGCGACGCAGCGACCTCGATGCGGAAATCGTCGCCTCGCTGAGCGAGCACAGCGAGGTCGAGGTGCTGCTTGCGCTGGCGCGCAACCGACGCGCGCCATTCAATTCCCATCTGTTCGCCAAGCTCGCGCGGCGCGCCCGGCAAGGCGTCGAGGCGGCCGGCGATCGGCGGCTGGCTCAGGCGCTGATGGAGCGCGGCGCGGGTCTCGAACAGGCGGCGCTATTCCTGGAGGCCGATTCGGGCCAGCGCGCCGCGATAATGACCGCCGCCCAGCGCGCCGCGCTCGGCGGCTGGCGGGCGCCGGCGAGCCTGCGCGGCTCCCCCGAGGCGATCGAGCGCCTCGAGCGGTTCGCGCTCGACGCCGAGCCAGAGCGTTTCGCCGAAGCGCTCGCCGAGGCGCTGGAATGCCCGGTGGGACTCGCCAAGCGGATGGCGAGCGATCCTTCCGGCGAGCCGCTGGCCGTCGCCCTCGCCGCACTCGGCGCGCCGGCGGACGTCACGGTTCGCATCCTGACCTCGCGCGATTTGCAGGACGGCGCGGATTACCGCCGCATCGGCGCGCTCGCCCGCTTCAAGGATGCGCTGAATCCCTCGGCGGCCGAGATGCTCGTCGCGGCGATGATCGGCGACGCGGCGCGACCGCAAAGTCGCCGGCAGCGTACGGTGCTCGACCCCCATGCGGCGGCGACGCCGAGCCGGCCGCAAGTGCTCGGCTCGGCCGCTGCGCCAAGGAACTGGCTCAAAGAGACCGACCTCACGCCGGCCGCGCTACGCCGCCGCCGCGCTTTCGCTTTGAGTTCAGACGCCGCCCAGCCTGCGCGCGGACGTGGCGACGGCTAGTCTGGAGCGTGCGGCTAGCTTTCAACGCAGATGGACCTGCCTCATCCGCCGGCCGCACGCTCCAAAGCGGCAATGTCCAGCTTAATCATCTTGGTCATGGCGGCGAAGACACGTGCCGACACGTTCGGGTCAGGGTCGGCCAGGAGACGTGGAAGGGCCTCGGGCACGATTTGCCAAGGCACGCCCCACTTGTCGCGCAGCCAGCCGCACATGATTTCCGAGCCGCCATCGGCGGTGAGCGCCGCCCACAGCCGATCCACCTCCGCTTGGTCGGCGCACGTCACCGAAATCGAGGCGGCTGTGCCGTAGTTGGCTGGCGCGCCGCCGTTCAACGCTTGGAAGTTCTGCCCCCCAAGGGTGAAGCTCGCCAGGATCACGTCACCCGCCTCGCCGCCGGGCCAAGTCGCGGGCGAGCGCTGAATGTGCTTGAGACTGGAGCCGGGCACCAGAGAGACATAGAAGCGGACGGCCAACTCCGCATCTCTGGCATACCAAAGGCAGGTGCTGACGTTCGACATCGGAATTGCTCCTCCCCATGTGAGCCCCAAAATTCGCAGCGGGCCGCCAAGTGTCAGATTTTGACTACTGGACCTTGCCCCCGATCGATCGTCATGCCCAACCTTGTCGTTCAACTCGGCGAGGACGCTGTGTTTAGGGGCCGCCGACCAATTCCATGGAACCGTCGAACGCCCTATCCAAAAAAGCTGAGCACGGTCGGCGCGAAATAGCCGAACGCCATCAGCACGACGCCGATCACGCCGAGGCCGACGGCGAGCCAGACGAGCGCCCCGATTCCCGTGATGATCGCCGCCGAGGCGAGCACGATCGCGATCTGCAACGCGCCGCTCGCGTATTCAAAATGCTCGAGCTTGCGGTTGGAGAACTCGCGCTTCTCGCCCACCGCCTTGGCGCGATCCTGAATCGCGTCGAGGCTGTCCTCGGGATGTTTCGGGTCCTTGTCGAACCGTGCGACCGTGCCCTTCCAATCGGCGATCTGCTTGTCGACCGTCTCCTGCGCCTTCGGATCGGCGACGGCGGCCCGTTCGGCTTGAAGCGTCTCAGCGGCGGTCTCGTAGACCGTCTGGCGCATCTTCTTGGCCTGGTAGAAGTTGTAGAGATCGGACAACTCGATGTTCTGCTCGGTCGACCGATGCTCGGCCTTCTTGCCGCCGGCTTCGGACAAGGCGAGGAACAGGGCGAGGATCGCAATGATCAGCGCGACCCGCTTGTCCTGGGCTTCGCGGGCGTCTTCAAGCGGTTCTGCCATTGTTTCGTCTCTCAAGTCATTGGCGTAGTTTCGCTGCGCGGATCTCCGCGGCATCGACATTTCCTAGCTGTAACGGCGTCGCCGAAACGATCAGCGTTCGGGCGCCATGGGCTGCCCCTGCAGGACCTTTCCCGCCGGGGCCGGATGAAGCGGCTCCGCCTCATCAGGGGAGTGCGCCGGGGCCGACCGGCGCTCGAAGCCGACGACGGCGGCTTCAATCTTGGTGGGGATCGCTTTGCCGTTGAGGCGCAGGACATCGCGTCCCAGACGCGCAATCGCCTCGCGCAGCGCCTGATCGCCCGCCGTCTTGCCGCCGGCCCGGGGCGCCGCGAGCTTCGCTCGCAAGCGCTCGATCTCGCGGCCCTGCTCGGCGAGCTCGGCTTCGAGCCCCGCGCGATTGGAGCCCGCGGCGGCGGCTGTCATCGTCCGCAGTTGCTCCTCGTGAGCGCGCTTTTCCTCGTCGAGGGCGCGCATGGCCGCGTCGCGCTCGGCGACACGAGCGGATTGCCGGCCAATCTGCAGCACGGCCTCCTCGCGCGCTGCCTCGCTGCGCGCAAGCTGCGTCTCGATCTCGTCGAGGCGGTCGCGAGCGGCGGCAAGGTCGGTGGCAAGTCTGGCGCTCTGCCGCGTCGCAGTCTCGAGATCCGCCTCGAGGCGGCTCGCCATCTGCTTGCGTTCGTCGAAACCGTGGGAAAGACGCACGAACTCCGTGTTGGCCGACTTTGCCGACGCCGCGACGGTACGCTCGGCGTCGGCGAGCCTGACCTCGAGCGTCGCGGCGCGCATCTCCAAGGTCGCGATTCTGGCGCGCTGCTCGTCGGCGAGCGTCTCCGTGTCGCGGCCCCGCGCCTCGCTCGCGCTCAACTCCGCCTTGACTGAATCGCGCTGACCGGTCAGGTCGTTTAGCCCCACTTGCGCTGCGCCGAGCTGGCTGCGCAGGTCGCGCGCTTCGCCGCTGAGCGCCGCAAAGTCAGCCATGTCTTCCTCAAGGGCGACCAATCGGTTCGCCAGGCGGCCGATCTCGATGAGCCGAAGCGCCGATGTCTCCTGCACCGCCGCCAGACGCTGTTCGAGGCGCAGCTGCTCGACGGCATGTTGCGCGCGCAACGCATCCCGTTCGGCGATCGCCTGCCCCTCGGTGAGAGGGGCCTGGAGCCGCGCCCGCGCCTCGGCCAGCCGTCGGGCGCGACGCGTGATCGCCGGCGTCGCCGCCAGCGCAAGCAGCGCGGCGACGAGAAAGCCGACGCAAGAGAAAATCGCCTGCTCGATCAACTTTTTCGTCCCGAGGCGCGAAAACGCGCGCATCTTCGCATGGCGCCGCCTAGCAGGCAAAGTCCCGCTTAGACGCCAGACATGGTGGCGAATGCCTGGATTAGAAAGGGTTCCAAGTCGCGCGCGGGGTGAATTTGAGATAACTGACGTTGACGCCCAGCCGAGCGCCGACGCCGGAGCGGATAGGCACGACGATCACGTTGTCGGCCCCGAGGGCGGTGAACCCGAATCCGCCGACGAAATAAGCGGAGCCGTCGATGCCCCCGAAGCGCTGAAAAATCGCCCTGACCGCGGGCAGACTGTAGACCAGCATCATGGTGCGGTCGCCGTCCGCGCCGGCGTCGAAGCCGACGGACGGGCCTTGCCAGTAAATCCGCTCGTCGCCCGCATTGCGGGTATAGAGCTTGCCATCGCCATAGCGCAGACCGCCGACAAACGCGGCCGAGGCCTCCTGGCCGAGGACGTAGCCGTTCGGCAGGCCCCAGCGGCGTCCCGCCTCCTGAACCACTTCCGCCAAGCCGCGCGAAACGGCGCCGAAAAAGTGGTGTCCGCTGTCGATGATCTCATTGAGCTGGAACGGCGGCGGCGCATCAGCGCGAGCCGGGCTGGAGAGCGCCACTACGGCGCCTGCCGCCACAGCTCCGCCTAGCATGTCCCGTCGCGTCAAACTCGACATCGCGCACCTCCAACTAGCCACGCAAAACGGCGACGCTCGGCCGACGCCCTCCGAAGATGGAAGGCGCAGACGAACGGCCTAAGCCCTAAGGATAGAGTCAAGGCAATTAAGGTTACATTAACGATATGTTGTGCGCCGCGACAGTGCGGGGTCCCCATAGGCGACAAACCCGCCGTTGCGAAGCTGGCAGCCGATCTTGCCATAGGCGAGCGGGCCGCCTTCGGCGGCGACCACAACGCCCCCCGCCGCCCGCAGCACGGCGTCGCCTGCGGCCGTGTCCCATTCCATGGTCGGCGCGAAACGGGGATAGACGTCACCCTGCCCCTCGGCGATCACGCAAAATTTCAAAGAGGAGCCCGCCGATCGCCGATCGCCGATCGGCAATCGCGCGAGAAACGCCTCCGTGGCGGGGTCGCCGTGCGAGCGGCTGGCGAGGGCCACCAGCGCCGGCGGCGCCGGACGCGCCTTGATGGGCGCCCATTCGGCGCGAGCGGGGAGATCGCATCCTTGTGACGCCGCGCAGACGAACGACTGCCTTCCGCCGCCGAACCACAAACGCCCGATCGCCGGCGCGTAGACAGCGCCGGCGATCGGCGCGCCATTCTCGATCAGGCCGATGTTGATGGTGAATTCGCCGTTGCGGGCGATGAACTCGCGGGTGCCGTCGAGCGGATCGACGAGGACGAAGCGCTCGCCGATCGCGATCGCCTCCCCGGCCGCCGTCGCCTCCTCGGCGACGATCGGAACCGGCGTCGTCGAGCGCCGCAACGCGTCTCGGATGATCGCCTCGGCCCGCTCGTCGGCCATGGTCACCGGAGATCCGTCGCTCTTGGCGCGCGCCGCCGTATCCCGGGCATATTCCTCCATCACCGCGGGACCGGCGGCAAGAGCGATGTGAGCAAAGGTTTCCGCCAACGCATCGGGCGGATCGCGGGCGAGATCGAAAGGCCGCGCGTTTCCCCAGGAGATCATAGGCGGATTGTCCTTTTCTGTGTCAACGACGCTGTCGCGGCCCTAGCGCGAATCCGATACGCTCGCACGGAACGGGACGCGTGATTCGCCGCGCCTCGCGCGGCTAAGACCACAGGATTCGCCTTATGACAATTGTCGCCCTCGCATCGATGGACCTCGCCGCGCTGCTGTGCTCGCGTGTTTGCCATGACGTGATCAGCCCGGTCGGGGCGATCGTCAACGGCCTCGAGGTCCTCGAGGACGAAAAAGACCCTGACATGCGCGAGGTTGCGATCCAACTGATCAAGAAGAGCGCGGGTTCGGCTTCAGCGCGGCTGCAATTCTGCCGCCTGGCCTTCGGCGCGGCCGGTTCGGTCGGGGCCACGGTCGACACGGGGGACGCGGAATCCGTGACGCGTGGCCTGATCGCCAATGAACGCACATCGCTGATCTGGAAACCGGCGCGTCAGTTCGCGCCCAAGAACAAGGTCAAGCTGCTGCTCAATCTCGGCCTGATCGCCATGGCGGCGATTCCGCGCGGCGGCGTCGTCACCGTCGATCTGACCGGCCAGGACGAGACGCTCACAATCCGGATCGAAGCCAAGGGGCCGAACCTGCGCGTCGCCCACGGCGTCGCCGATCTCATCGCCGGACGCCCCGAAAGCGGCGCGATCGACGCGCACACGATCCAGCCGTTCTTCACCGGCCTCGTGGCGCGCGAATGCGGCATGGAGGTCACGATCGCTCTCGTCGCCGATACGGTCACGCTCGAAGCAAAGCCGGCGGCGGCCTGATCGGATAGCCGACCCGCCGCGTGCGGACGCTGCCTACTGGCAGAACGCCCGCGCGTTCGGCGTCCACTGGCCCATGCCGCTCGCCACCATGTGCGTGATGACTGCGCAAACGTACACTTTCTGCGCCTTGGGATTGTCGGGGCCGGCGTTGTAGCGCGCCACCGCGAACGTCCAATTACCCTCCTGGGCCTTGAGCGTCTTGAGGAAATTCGCGGCGTATTCGACGTTGTGTTCGGGATCGAACATTTCGCTCAGCGAGCTGAAGTGTGAGCCGTGCCAGCGTTGGTTGATCTGCATGCAGCCGATGTCGATCAACTTGGCGCCGCGTGCGCGCTCCGCAGCGAAGCGCTGCAGCGCCTCGTCCAGCGTATCGGAATGCACCGGACGCCCGTCGACGTTCATGTCGTAGGGGCGCAGCGTTCCACGCTGGCCCGTCTCGGTGAGGCCGACGGAATAGAGGATATTGAGGGGGATGTCGTGCTCCCGGGCGGCCCGAGCCATCTGCTGTTCGCAAAGCTCGGGTCGCGCCGCCTCCGCGAGCGCCGGATTAGACGACCATATCGCCAAAGCCGCGGCCAGCCACGGGCTCGTAGGAAGGCTGGCTCGAACGAGCCGACAAATCGTCGCGGCGAGGCGATTGTTGACCGCTCTGCGAGTTGCCGCCGCTGCTGCGAGCGTCGCTTTGTGCATTGTTCCTTCCCTCGGAATTCTGACCTGAAGCCGGCGCCCCATCGGCCGCCGTCCCGCCATTCGTCGCGGCCGGCTTGATGACCAGGCTTTCGAGCGACTGGACGGCCGAGCCGAGGCGCGCGGCGATCGCATCGCGATCGCCCTCGACCGCTTCCAGCGTGCTGGGCTTGGAGACCTGCATGACGACGGAGAGCTTGCCGTCGCTCAATCGCATCTTCACCGACACGGCGCCGAGCTCGGCAGGATCGAGTTGGATTTCGAGTTCCTTGACCGGCTGCGACCCGGCGACGCTCGCTGTGCCCGGCGCCGCCGACGCTGCTTGCGCCGCCTGACTGAGGCCGACCGCTTGGTTCGCAAGCGTTTCCGCCAGGCGGCCGAGCGCGATCGGGCCGACGCTCGCCGCCGCTGAGGCGCCGGCTATCACGCTCGAGGCAAGCGGCGCGACCACGCTTTGTGCGGCGGACGACGCGTTCGACTGCAGCGCGGCAGATGCCGTCGAAGCGACGCTATTGCCCGGATTGCCCCGGCCCGATCGCTTCTCGGCGCCGCTCTCGTTGTGGGTCGCGGCGGACGCCGAAACGCGAGGCGCCGCGGCGTCGGTTGCATGAGCCGCCGGCGTCGCATGAACCTGGACCGCGGCGGGACGACTGGCGCTCGAACGAGCGTCCGACGACGCACCGCCCCGCGCGCCGACCGGAGCCGCGGCGCTCGAGCCCGACGTCGTCGCGGCGGCCGAGGCGGATCCCGCTGTCGCGGCGACTCCCGCCGCGGCGGCAAGTCCTGCGGTAGCGGCAAGTCCTGCGGTGGCGGCCGCGACAGGCTGGCTTGCGGAAGGCACGGTCGAGACGGGCTGGGGGCTCGGCTGGGCGGCGGCCACAGACGGGGGCGTCGATTGGGGGATTCCGGTGGACCGCGCCGCGCCTTGCGCGACCGCCACAGATTGGGTCGACGCTTGGGGGACCCCGGTGGACCGAGTCGCGCCTTGGCCGGTCGCCACGGGCTGGGTCGCCGGGGCCGCGGAGGCCCTGGTTTGAGTCGCCCCCGCCCCCCCGCGAGTATCGGCGGTCTGGGCCGCCTGCGCGCGCAGAAACGGATCCTTGGCGAGCGTCTGGTCGGCTCCGTCGACGCCGAGATGGGTCCGGTTCTGCAGGACGGTGAAGCTGATCGGAGTCGCAGCCGCCTCCGACGCGGCCTCTTGAGGCGACGTGAGCGCGCCCGCGTTTTCAAAGATCGGCTTCGCCGACCTCGCCGCCGCGGAGGCTAGCGCCGCGAGGCTCGAATTGCCCGCGTTGGCGGTCGTCGCGCCGACGCTCGCGAGCGCGGTTGAGATCGCCTGAGTCGCCGCCGCCGTGGCGGTCGGATTCGCCGGGGTCTTGAACTCCGCCGGCGCCAACCAAAGCGGGGCGATCGGCGGAACCGCCGAAGCGTCGGGCGTCTGGCCCGTCTCATCATCCGCCGTCGCGTGTTTCTTGGAGCCGGCAGGGCCGGACGATTCCTGAGCCGAATTCTCCCCGGTCGGGAGCGCGCCCAGAACCAATCCCACCAGATCCGCTTCGAGGCTTTGGGAAGGATTCGAACCGGGCTCATCCTGCCCAGAGGGTTGACCATTCGCGGCCGTCTCTCCGTTGCCGGACGAGGATGATGCGCCCGTGTGCGGCGTTTCTCCGGCGAACGTGCTCAACAAAGCGGAAAAAGCCGCGCCGCCGCCAAACTTGGCCGCAGCATCGTGCGGCTGATTGGTGGGGGCCGGCGGCGGGCTGGCGGCGGTCGAAAGCGAGGGTACGCTCATGGGCTTGCCTTTCCGCCCGCGTCGGCTTCGGCCGCGGTGCGTTTCAATACGTCTTCAGCGAGGGCGATCGTAGCGGCGACCGGATCGTTTCCTGACGAGATGTCAGGAGGCGGGTTCGCTTGCTCCGGCGTCGGCTGGCGCAGACGCGCCGCGACGCTGCGTACGGCGCTCAGCAAGGCCTGGTCCTCGGGGGCGAGCTTGGCTGCCGCTACGCTTTGCAATTCGGCAAGACCGCTGTCGAACTCCGGCGTCATGATCCGCGCGCTCGCTTCATAGAGCCGGCCGCGCGCCTCCGCGACGCTGTCGCTTGGCGCCTCCTGAAGCGCTTCGCCCGACGCGACGCCGGCGACGGCGAATTGCCCGTCGATCGTCTCCTCGCGCGCGACCGTGAGAAGGAAGCGCCCGCGCTCCACCGGGCTGAGCGTCGAGACGAAGCTGTGGAATTTTTGAAAGCTCGGCAAATCGCGAATCAGGTCGGCCCTCAATGCCGCGTTGGCCACCCCGGCGAGGAAACGGTCCGCATAGACCGAGTGACCGAACCGCGCCGCATATTGCCGGCAAAGCATCGGGAAACGATCGATGTCGCGCTGATCGGCGGTGAACGCGATCTCGCGTCTAAGCGCGGCCTCCTCGACGAGCCCGCCTGGCGCGAGGAGACGCGCGAGATCGAGCAGTTCGATCGCCTTTTTCGGATCCTTGGGCGAGGCCAACACGGACTTGGCGAATGCGATCTGGCCGGCGATTCGAAGGTCGAGCGACCGAGGGTCGACGTCGTCGAGCAGCGAGCGCGCCTGTTGATCGTCGCCGACGATGTAAGCGAGCGCCCCGCGCATCAACGGCCGCTCGCTCTCCGGCACCGCGCCGCTTTGCAGCAGACGAACGATGTCGCTCGGGCGGCCGCCGCTCAAGAGATAGCCCACCGCCGCGTCGGTCTCGTTCTTGTCTTTCCAGGTCTCCGGCTTCGCCGCCGCGATGGCGGCGCTGATCGCCTTCAGGCTCTCCGACTGCGCGTCGTAAGCCGCCCTGTCGCCGGCGGCGACCTTCGCTTGCAGCGCCTGCAAATCGTTGGTCATCGCCGCGATCGACTGGGCGCGCGCGGGGAGCGATCCACAACCCAGTGCGAGCAGAAGCAGCGCCGCCGCGAGCAGGCGGAGGTTCATGGCGTCGGCTCCTTGAGAAGGATCTCGATGCGGCGATTTTCGGCGGCCAGCGGATGCGCGCGGTCGCGCAGGTGGTGGTCGGCATCCCCTTCGATCCGGTCAAACCGGCTTTCGGGAATTCCGGCGCGAAGTCAGCATGTAGTACGCCATCTGCGCCCGCGCCGAGGAGAGGCGCCAATTGTCGTAGGTCGCCGATCGATATGGGCGCGCGTCGGTGTGACCGCGCACGACGATTGGGCCCGTGCGATCTTTCACGAGCCGCGCGATCGCGTCCATCGCCACAATCACCTGGCGCTGCGGCTCGGCGGAACCGACCGGAAACATGCTGTAATTCAGATTGTCGGTCAGACTGATGAGGAGACCCTCGCTGGTCGCCTTGACGTCGATCGCCGGCCCCACACGCGGTGAGCCGGGCCCGGCGATCTGCGACTGCAGCTCCTTCTCCAACCGCGCGGCCGCCGAGGCCTTCTGCGCGTCGGGCTGCGCCGGGTTGGCGGTCGCGGCCGGCGGCGTCGCCGGCTTGGCCTCGGCTGGCGGCGTCGCCGCGGCGGGTTTTGCCGCGACCGGCGTAGGCTTGGCGTCGCCCGGCGGCGGGGTCATGGTTTTCTCCTCCGCCTGGGAGGAAGCGTCAGGCCGAGGCTGCGAGCCGGACGGCGTCGCCGGCGCAGTCGGCGCCGAGCCCGGCTTGGGCGCAGGCTTCTCGGCGGCGGTCAACGCGTCGGACGGGACTTCGCGGCCAATCTGCCGGAATGGATCGTGGAACGCCTCCTGATCGGCGGCGGCGTCGGGATCTTTCGGTTTGTCCGCCTGCGCGACGACATGGAGGTCGGGCGCTCCCGGTCCGGCGATGGCGTCGAGATTGCGATAAGGATCGGCGAAGAGAACGCCTTCCGTCATCGACGGCTTCGGATTCGCAGGGTCGTTCGTCTGCGTCACGCCCGACCCAAGCTTGGTCTTGTCGCCCGTCGCGGGGGGCGGCGGGTTGCCGCCGTCCGGGGCGTCGCTCGGCGCGTCCACTAAATCCTTGGCGTGCGGATCTTGCTTCTGCGGTGCGTTGAGCGACGGCGAGGGTCCCTCGACGCGGATGTTCTTCGGCGTCTTGGCGGACTGCTCCATCTTCACCGGGTTGAAGTAGCGCGCGATGACGAGCTTGCTGTCCTTGTCGGTCGCGGTGACGATCCACAGCACCAGAAAGAACGCCATCATCGCCGTCATGAAGTCGGCGAACGCGATTTTCCACGCGCCGCCGTGATGCTCCTCCTCGTGGACAACGCGGCGTTTGATGATGATGATCTCGGGGGGATGGTCAGCCATCGCAACGTCTCAGATGATGAAGGAGGAGATCAGGTCCTCCCAGGGACGAAGTTGCGACCGGATGAGCGTATGCTGCGCCTCGACCGTCACCTCGACGGCTTCCTCCTGGACGAACTCGAACTCCACCGGAAGCTCGGCGACGCGCTCGCGCAGCGCCTTGAGCAACCGCTTGGGCCCGCGAATCTTCACGATTCCGGGCGCGCGGCCGGAGCACAGGCGCGCGATGTCGTCGCACAGATCGTCAACGATGTGCTTGGTCATTTCGGCCGACAGCAAGGGAGCGAGAATGCGGGCCACGCTCGCTGCGATTCGATCCTCCATTTCCGCGAGCCCGGTCGAGATCGAATCGGCGAGCCGCGCATATTCGTTGACCTGAAAGTCGACTTGGCTCTCGTGGGCGCGCTGCTGCAACGCCTCCTCCTCGCGCGCCAACTTCTCCGTGTCCTCGGCGCGCGCCGCCGCCGCGCCCTCGCGCAGGCCGCGCTCATAGGCCTCGGCGACGAGCTTCTCGACGTCGACCGCCGGCGGCTCTTCCCGCGGGGGAGGATTGTCCTGCGCCGTCCACGCCCGTTCGAAGTTGGGCCGCTCGCGGCGTTCTTCACGCGGCTGCGGCGATCGCACGCCGCTCGCCGCCTCGCGCACCACCCGCGCCATCGCCGGCGCGGGACGCGGCGCAGGTTCCTGAGCCGGGCGAATCATCCGCGGCTTGAACGCCGGGGTCTCGCGACGAGGTTCGAGCGATTCGGAGCGCTGAGTGCGCCCAGCGTGATCGAGAAATTGGACAATCGGCACCGATTTCATGTGCTCGCTCCTTGACGAATCCATTGCCTGAGGATCGCGGTCGCGACGTCTTCATCAAACTCGACGAGCTTCTGGAGATGCCGCTGCGGACTCTTGTCCTTGCGCGCCAACAACGATTCGAGAAACTCGTCGCGTTCGTCCCTCGCCTCGAGCAGGAAGTTGTCCCCGCCAGGCCCGGCGCCGTCGAGCGCGGGAAGCGCGGTCGCCATTTCGCCGAGGCCCGGGAGGGCTTCAAACGCCTCCTGTGTCTGTTCGGCAGGCAGCGACAGCAGCGCCTTCGTCGCCGGCCTCAGGCCGAACCAAATCAGCAGCACGGCGGCGAGCACCACGGCGCCAGCGGTGGCGTAGGAGCCGGACTGCCGCAAGGCGAGCTCTATAAAGGACGGCGGCTCGATCGGGGCGAGGTCGCGGTCCGCGTCGACGAAGTCGACGACGGCGACCTTCACGGTGTCGCCGCGATCCTTTTGCAGACCGGCCGCGGTCGACACGAGCCCTTCGATATCCTTCAACTGCTTGTCCATGGCGTCCGGCGTCGCTTTGTCGCCGAGAGCGCGCAACAGCGCCGAACGGTTGACCAGCACCGCGACCGACAGCCCCTGGATCGTATAGCCGGCGCTCTCGGTCGTGACCTGCTTGGAGGAGATCTCGTAGTTGGTCAGCTCTTCGCGCTTGTCGCTCGCGTCATTCGACTGCTTGGTCGCGGTCGGCTGATTGTTGGTGCGTGGCAGGTTGGCGTTCACGCCGGTCGGCGGCGTGCCGTCCTGATTCTGCGAATTCGAGTGCTCCTTAACCACCCGCACCGACCGCTCCGCGCGCTGGTCGGGGTTGTAGATGGTCTCGTTGGTCTGCGTCTTGTCCGCATTCAGGCGCGCCGCGACGCTGACCTGGAAGTTCTGCAGGCTCAAGTAGGGCGCGAGCGTGGTGGTTATTTTCTGGCGAATGTCCTGCGTAACTTCCTTCTCGAGGCCGAGCAGGTTGTCGGGCGACTTCTCCAGCGAATCAGACCCGCTCGCGAGCAAGCGGCCGTCGACGTTGAGGACGGTCACCTCATCCGGCTTCATGTCGGGAATCGCGGAAGCGACGAGATGACGAATCGCTTGGCCGATCATGCGGTCGTCGCCCCCGTCGGTGCGAACGATCACGGAGGCCGAGGGCGGCTGGCGCTCGCGTCGGAACGAGCCCTCGTCGGCCAACACCACATGGACGCGGGCGGCTTTGATGCCGTGCATCATCTGAATCGTTCGGGCGAGCTCGCCTTCGATCGCGCGAACGCGGGTCACCTGCTGCATGAAGGAGGTAAGGCCGAGAGAGCCGAGCTTGTCGTAGAGTTCGTTGCCGACGCTGCCGCTGTGCGGCAGCCCCTTTTCCGCCAGGGTCATGCGCGCCAGCGCGGCCTGCCCAACCGGCACCGTCACTGAAGCGCCGTCCGCCGTTACGTCGAAGGCGATGCCGGCCTCGCGGAGCGTCGAGCCGATGCTGACGACGTCGTCGCGGTCGAGGCCGGTATAAAGGGCCTCCATCGATGGGCGGCTGAGATAATAGCCCGCGAGGCCCGTCGCGGCGAAAACGATCAGGCCGATCGCCCCGAGCGCCGCCAAACGCCTTGGGCCCAGGGTCAAGAGATTTGCCCAGAGTCGCTCGAGGTGCGCCAATACGTTGTTCATTTCCGAGGGATCCGCGCTCCGCCACGTCGAAGAGGCGAAGCGCCCGCTGACAGGGGCTCCACGCTCATGAATCGCACTCTTGCCGTCGGAGCTTGCGCGGACATTGCGTAATTCGCGCCGGGCCTCGCAAAAGCGTGTGTCAAATCGAGTCGGGCTGGCGCAATTCGGGCGAGGAGGCTTTACCTATTTTTAATCGCTGTACGGCAAGTTCGCGGCAACCAGGGCAGCTCGCCGTAAGGCTGTCGGTTCTGGAATCACACGATGATTAGGCTCGGAGTACGGGGCCTAAAGGCATAAGGCCGCTTCGTCGTCTCGGTGCAAATCCGAAATGTCACAATAATTCTCGTGATTTTCACGGACAGGAGCACCCTTATGAGCTATCTTCTCACCAATCCCTCGGCCCTCAGCGCGCTGCAGTCCTTGCAGCAGACGCAGAACAACCTGAACAACGTCCAGAACCAGGTCTCGACCGGCCTCTCGGTCCAGAACGCGTCGCAAAACGCTTCCTACTGGTCGATCGCCACCCAGCTGACCTCGGACAACGGCATGGTCACTGCGGCGAATTCGGCGTTGACGCAGAGCCAGTCGGTGCTCTCGACCGCCAATCAGTCGATCGAGTCGGTCATCAGCACGATCAACTCGATCCAGACCACGCTGACCCAGGCGGAGCAGCCCGGCTCCAACCTCGGCAATGTCAATACGTCACTCGCTTCGCTGGGCATGCAGCTCAAGGACGCCGTCACCAGCGCCACGTTCGACGGCATTAACCTCCTCGACGGCTCGACGACGACGAACACCGGCTCGGCGACGATGAACTTCGTCTCCGGCTTCAACGCCACGGCGACCGGCGGCACGATCACCACGATCAGCCTGTCGACCCTCGCCGTCGGCGGCGCTGGCGGCATGCTTGGCGCGTATGCCGGCACGGGCGCGGTCGTCAACGGCGCCGCGACCTCCGACCTCACCGCGCTCAACGTCGGCACCAGCTCCACGACCACCGCGGCCAACATCACGTCCGCACTGGCCTCCGTCGAGACGGCGCTCAACAGCGTCACGAACTACGCGGCGACGATCGGCTCCACGCTGGATCGCGTCAACAACGCCATGAGCCTCAACACGCAGTTGTCGACCAACTACCAGGACGGCGTCGCCGGCCTCGTCGACGCGAACATGAACACCGCTTCGACGCAGCTGCAGGCTCTCCAGACGCAGGAGCAGCTCGGCATCCAGGCGCTGTCGATCGCCAACCAGAACTCGCAGCTGATCCTCAAGCTGTTCAACGGCTAAGGAAAATGGGAGCGCGCCTTCGGGCGCGCTCCTTCAGCTCGTTTGGTATCTGGCAAAAACAAAAGAGCGCGCCCTCGGGCGCGCTCTTTTCGCTTGGAACGGGGCTGCTGTCTTCAGCGCTTTTCGATGCAATAGCCGAGGTAGCGCTTGGAGTCGATCGGGTCGTAGCCGAGCCGGTACTTGAGCTTCTTGCGCAGCTTGCTGATGTGGCTCTCGACGACGTTCTCGTCGACGTTCTCGTCGAACAGGCCGTACACCGCATTGAAGATCTGCGTCTTGGTGACGCGCCGGCCGCGGTTGCGCACCAGATATTCGAGAATGCGGCATTCGCGCCGGGGCAGCGGAAGCGGCACGCCCTTCACTTCGGGCTCGCGCCCGTCGAGGTAGACGCGCAGGTCGCCGATCGTCACATGCCCCTTCTCGCCGAGCGAACGGCGATGGATGGCGCCGACGCGAGCGAGAATTTCGCGCACGTGAACGGGCTTGCGAAGAACGTCGTCCACGCCGGCGGCGAACAGCTCCAGCGTTTCGTCGAGGGATTGGCGGTCGTTCAGGCAAAGGACCGGAGCGGTGGAACGCTCACGAATGAGCCGAGGGAGAACTTCGCGATTGGTGCAGTCACCGATGAGAAAAGCTTCGACCGCTTTCACGTCGACGTCGCTGACCTTGCCGATCCAGTCCCGGAATTCTTTGGGATCGATTCCGGCTGTCGTAACCCCCTCGCGATCGAAACTGGACGCATAACCACCCGCAACAATGTTGCGTTCGTCCACGATAATGTACATTGCGTATGCCCCGTTTCATAAATCGTTATGTACGCGTCAAATCGATACTACGTGCAGCACGCGATTTTTACGCAAGTACATCGCCGACGAAACATCAGCGCGAATAGACAGAAATAAAGACTATTGTAATATGGACGCTTTGTTGTTATTGTTACGCCCCACTACACTTCTTTCCGCCCGCACCATCATCGCCGAATTGTCCGTTCGGTCACCCCTCTGCTGTGCCAAAAACGTACACGGCTTATGGTTAACAAGCTGTTAATTCCGCTGCGGAAAAGTTAGGGTTCTATTAACCGTTTGCTTACGGTAAAACGGCGGCGCGCGGCCCGACTCTCTTTCCGTCGGTCAGCAAACGTCCGCGCAACGATTTGGCAACCGCCCGCCCCCTAGGCTCTGGCCGGGACCTGCTTCCGGGCAGGCATGACCCGCCATGAACATTCTGGAATCGCGGCGATTCGCAATATGACAGACAGTTTCGAAGGCGTTCGCGCTCCAGATCGGCGCGACGACCCCGACTATCTCCGCAAGCTCGCCCGTCGCGGGCAAGTCAGCTATTCGGTCGTCGAATCGGACCCGCAGCCGCAAGCGGCCGTTAACGGACGCCCGGACCATCGCGGCTCCGGACGCCGACGCACCCGCCTGCGCTCCGGCAAGATCCTCGATCAGGCGAATAAGTTCTTGTGCGATTGCCTCATTCACGATCGCTCGACGACCGGCCTGCGGCTGGCCCTGCCGCGAGGCGCGGAGCTTCCCGCCCAGTTCCACGTGCATGACGACGAGACGGGCCACATCGACCCGGTCGCGTTGGTGTGGCGGAGAGGCGCCGTCGTCGGCGTGCGCTTCACCCCGGATGCCGGCCCCGTATCAGTGAAACCCAGCGACCGCGCGGCGCTGCGCGGACGCTACTACGCCGTGCCCGACTGAGCGGCGGTCCGTCGTCAGGCGTAGGCCTTCTCTTCGACGATCGCCGAGTTGAACATCCGGTTGATCTCGCGCTTGATCGCGGCGCGGCGATCGTTGGTCGTATAGACCGCGCGGGCGAGCGCGATGAATCCTTCGGCGAAGTCCGCATTCTTTTCGCAGACGCGAATCTCGTCCTCGACGTCCCACAACAGTTCGTTGACGGCTGAGAGTTCCGCCCTCTTGGCCGCGAGCTCCGTTCCCGACAGATCGGCCTCGCTCAGCTGATTTTCCAACAAGGCCAGCTCGCGGCGCACGTTGTTCAACTTGTCGGCATCGGCGATGCGGCGCGCCTTAATTTCGAGAATGGTGATCTTGTCGACGAGTTCGCCAACCGCGCCGGGAATGGCGAGCACCCGGCCGCCGGCGTGCGCCCGCACCTCTGCGGCGAGGCGCTCCGCCATTTCAGCGAACACGCCGGTCCAATCGCCCCGCGTTGGCTGGCGAAAGAGCCGCATCGAGGGATACCAAGGCGAATCGTCGCGATCGCGTAGCCAACGCCATTCCGCGTATTTCTTCAGCGCCACCCACACCGGGCGCCCGAGCGCGCCGGCAAGATGGGCGATTGACGTATCGCAGGTGACGACGAGATCGAGATGCATCATCGCCGCCGCTGTGTCGAGGAACGCGTCCGGCCCGGCATCGAATTCGTCGCCCAGCGTCTCGACACGCATGCCCGCCGGCAGAGTTCCGATCTGCTCGACCCCAAAACCCTTCTGCAGCGAGATGAGTTGCACGCCGCGCGTCGCCGCCAGCGGCGCGAACGCGGCGAGCGGAATTGACCGGGCCATGTCGGCCTCGGGATTGGGATTGCCTTGCCAGACAATCCCCACCTTGAATCCGCTTTCGCCGATGCGAGCCGCCCATTTCTCGACCCGCTCCGGCTCCGCCCTGAGATAGGGAACCGCAGCCGGGACGCTCTCGAGCCGCGTCCCGAAAGCCCATGGCAGACTGCTGATGGCGATCTGCGCGTCGTAGGTCTCGGCGGGATCAACCTTCTCGAGAAGGCGCAGGTGGCCGGACAGCGAGGAAAGAAGCCGCAGCATGGGAGCGGGGCCGACGAAGGTCGGCACGGCGTCCGCCGCTGCGATCATCGGCAGGTAGCGGCAAAACTGAATTGTGTCGCCGAGCCCGTGATCGTTCAGCACCAGCACACGCTCGCCGGCCTTGCCGGAGTCGCGCCAGGTCGGAAAGCGGTCGCCGAGCGCCTCGGCGAGCGACTTGCCCGCAACCCATCGCGCCTCGTAGCCGGCCCATCCGCGCTCGAAATCGCCGAGCATAAGGTCGAGGCAACCCTTATTGCCGATCGCCTCACGATTGCCCAGACGCTCGGCTGCCTCGTAAGCGTCGCGCGCCTCGCCGACCCGCCCCAGCCCCTCCAGCGTCAGCGCGACGCCGCACAGCGCGAGGGCGAAATTGGGCTTGCAAGCGACTGCGAGACGGTATGCCTCATGAGCCTCCTCCCAACGATTGAGCTTCAGCAGCGCATTGCCGAAATTGACCGCAGCCTCCGCGAAGTCGGCGCGCAGGCGCAGCGCCTCACGCGCCGACTCGGCGGATTCGGTGAGGCGGCCGAGCTTGCGCAGCGCGCCGGAGCGGCTGTTCCAGAGGTCGGCGTTGGAAGCCTCGAGCGTAAGAGCGGCGTTGAAGGCGTCGAGCGCCTCCGCATAGCGACCGGCATCAAATAGAAGCTTGCCTACGTTCGACCAGGCGATGAGATCATCGACCTTGAAGCCGAGGGCGCGGCGATAGAATTGCAGCGCGGCCTCCGGCTTGCCGAGTTCGCCGAGCACGAAGGCGCTCATGCACAGCGCTTCGGGGAATTCCGGGTTTCGGCGCATCGCCTCATCGAGCAGCGCGATCGCCTCCTGTCGCCGCCCGGCGCCCCATAGCGCGACGCCCTGACTATAGAGCGACTTGGGCGGGAGATCGGGCAGCGACGCGGTGAGCCCCTGCACGGACGAAGAGATCGGCGCCGGGTTGGAGTCTTCCAAGGCAATTTATCCGGATGGCGGCCCGCCCGCCGGGCCCTGCGGCAGAGAACCGCGCGACGCTTGCTCGAACCTTGTCGGGAGAATTGCCCGGCCTAGCCGCCGAGCGAAAGGTTCTGAACGCTGGCAAGCAGGGCGCTGTTGAGCGAGGCCGTCGTCGACGATCCTACGAAGCTGCTGTCGCCGCTGATGACGCCGGAGAGGATCGTCGACGCAGCATTGCCTGTCGATTTGTTAACGCCGTCCGAATTGACGATGAGCGGGGAGCCCGCGTCCTTCCCGCCCGCTCCGTAGTCGAGATCGTACACCGCCGTGAACCGCTCGGTGAGCTGCGCCACCTCTGTGGGGTTCTGCAATTCGGACATCGGCATGAGCTGGTTAATTTCAGACGCCTCGGCGTTAACATTGGTCGCGGCGGTATTGGGCGGCAGGTTGAAGATCGTCTGCACGACATCCGTCAGATTGGTGTCGCCCAAGATGCTCAGCGGGTTGGTGATTGTCGGCGCGACGCGTTGGAAATAAAGCGCGAGCTGGACCCCGGGGTCTTGCTGGCCCTCCTGAGTCTCCAGTTGCTCCTCGACGTAGTTGGTCGTCGTGGTCTGGACGGCGCTGGACGTGGAAATCGATGAGGCGCCCGAGCCGGCGAAATTGTAAGCGGCGGCGAACTTGGCCCAGTTCGGGTTGCTTAGCGTGTTGGCGAGGGCCTTCGAACTGCTCACGCCCCCTTCCAGCACCTGCGTGACCAGGGCCGTGTTGTTGGCCTGATCGCCGAGCCCGTAAGCGTCGAGCGCATAGGAAAGCAGGCGATAGTTGCCGACGAACTGGCTGATCGACGTGACGCTGCCAATGTTGTCTTGGTAATACTGGGTCGCCGTTTTGACCGTCGCCTCACTGGCCACCATGTTCTGATATCGGCTCAGATTCTGCGAAACCGAGAGATAGGTGGAGGTCGTCGTGCTCAAAATTAGCCTCCCGGGCGGCTGATTCGCCTCGGCCGACCGCCGCCGGCGGTTGCTAAGTCCTACCGCAGGGTTATTCCGCGCAATGGTTACAGAAGTCTTAATTTCTCGGCTTCGCGCCTCAAGTCGCCGCGAGCGCGGCCTGGAGAGCCGCCAGAACGGAATCCGGCCGTTCGATCATCAGCATGTGACCGGCGCCGGATATGACGACGGTCTGTACTCCGGGAATATTCGCGGCGAGCGCGTTGCCGCCTATGAGCGGCGTCATGAGGTCACGCTCGCCCAAGATCAGCGTCGTCGGACAGAGGGTTTTCGCTGCCGCCTCAGCCGCGCCCCGATAGGCGTCGCAGGCGGCGAGGTCGGCGTGGAGAACACCCGGAGGCGCAGCCTCCAGAAGGCGCGCGGCGCCCGCCAACATCCAGAGCCCGGGCGCGGGGTTTCCACCGAGCGCCGCCGCCGCGCCGAGGCCCCACAGGCTCACCATGTCGACGGCCAGGGGTGAATTGGCCTTCGCCGCGGCGAGCAGATCGGGGTGGACCGGCATCCTCTCGGAAATCCCGATCAGGGCGAGGCGCGCGACCCGCGCGGGCTGCCGCGCCGCCGTCTCCAGGGCGACGAGCGCGCCCATGCTGTGGCCGACCAGCGCGGCGCGATCGGCCCCGGCCGCCGCAATCAAGCGAGCGGTCCATTCCGCGAGGGCGCCGATATCCGCCAGCGGCGGGCCCTCCGAGCGACCGTGACCGGGAAGATCGACTGCGAGCGCGCGCCAGCCGTGGTGCGCAAACCATCGGCTTTGCAGCGCCCAGACGCTGTGGTCCATCCCCGCCCCATGCAGAAAAATGACGAGAGGCAAGCCGTCGCAAGGCGATCCCCCGGCGGCGGCGAAGACCGAGCGGCGATCGACTTCAAGCTCCATCGCGCGCCTCAAGCCTTCTGCGACGCCCGCAGCGCCTGTTCGAGGTCGGCGACGATATCCTCGGCTCCCTCGAGGCCGACCGACAGCCGCACCATGTCTTCGCCGACGCCGGCGGCGGCGAGCTGTTGGGCGGTCATCTGCCGGTGAGTCGTGCTGGCGGGATGGATGACGAGGGTTTTCGCGTCTCCGACATTGGCGAGGTGGCTCGCCAATCTGAGCGCCTCGATGAATTTGCGACCGGCGGTCCGCCCGCCCCTCACCCCGAAGCTGACGATCGAACCGGCGCCGCGCGGCATCAGGCGCGCCGCCAGCACATGGTCCGGGTGACTCGGCAGCGACGGATGCGCGATCCAAGTCACCGCCTCATTGGTGCCGAGCGCCTCTAGCACGGCGTGCGTGTTCTCCATGTGGCGCTGCATACGCAGCGACAACGTCTCGACCCCGGTCAGCAGGCGCGCCGCATTGTGCGGCGAAAGGCAGGCGCCGAAATCGCGCAGGCCGTCGGTGCGGGCCCGCATGACGAAGGCGGCAGGGCCGAAATGTTCGGCGAAGACGAGGCCGTGATAGGCCGCGCAGGGCTCGATCATCGTCGCATGCCGCCCTGAGGCGAACCAATCGAAGCGGCCGCCGTCGACGAGGGCGCCGCCGATGACCAGGCCATGGCCGCCGATCCACTTCGTCAGCGAATGCATGACGACGTCTGCGCCCTGCTCGATTGGCCGGCTGAGGTAGGGCGTCGCGAAAGTGTTGTCGATGAGGAGCGGCAGGCCTGCGTCATGCGCAATCCGCGCGACGGCGGGAATATCGAGCACCTCGAGGCCGGGGTTGCCGATCGTCTCGCCGATCACCAGCCGCGTCTCCGGGCGGATCGCAGCAGCGAAGCCGTCGAGGTCGCGCGGCTTGACCAGCGTCGTGCGGACGCCGAAGCGCGGCAGCGTCTGCGTCAGAAGATTGATCGTGCCGCCATATAGCGAGGCGGAAGCGATGATGTGGTCGCCCGCCCCGGCCAACGTCGCGACCGCCAGATGCAGCGCCGCCATGCCGCTCGCGGTCGCGACCGCGCCGACCCCGCCCTCGAGCGCGGCGACTCGCTCCTCCAGCACCGCGGTCGTCGGGTTCGAGATGCGGGTATAGAGGTGGCCGGGGATTTCCAGATTGAACAGCGCCGCGGCCTGGTCCGCATCGCGGAAGACATAGGACGTCGTCTCGTAGATCGGCGGCGCGCGCGCCCCTGTCGCTGGGTCGGGACGCTGCCCGGCGTGGAGGCTCAACGTGTCGAAGGCAGGCGGGCGGGGCGCAGGCATGGCGTTCTCGGCTCTTTGCCGGAGCAAAGGATCACGACATGCGTTTTGCGGTCAATCCTCCTTGCCCCCGCCTGTCCGAGGCTGCGGTTGAGTCTGCCGACCCGGGCGCCGAGAAAATCTCAAGCGAACAGTTCGGCTTTCAAGCGGAGCCGGGCGTGCGCGCCGGGGCCGTCCGAGACATAGACGAGGTCGGTGTCCAGCGCGCGCGCCATCGCGGTAACGATGCGCCCCCCGAGGCCAGCGCCCTTTACGGCGCCGTTCTGAAAGCCGACACCGTCGTCGTCGACGCTGAGCGTCATCCCGCCCTCGGGTTCGGGCGTAAGCCTCGCGCGCACCTCCCCTCCGCCGCCAGGGTAAGCATATTTGACGGCGTTGGTGATCAGTTCGGTCAGGATCATGCCGATCGAGATGGCCTTGTCCGTCTGGATGCGGACATGCGGCGCCACAAACTTTATGGCGACATGCTGAGGATCGGAGGCGATCGACTGGCACAACTCGTCGACCAGCGAGCTGAGGTAAGGCGCGAGATCGACGTTGCGCACGTCCTCCGACGTGTAGAGCGAGCGATGCAAACTGGCGATCGCCGTTATGCGCGCCTGCGTCTCCGCCAGCACGGTCTTGGCCGAGGGATCCTGCACGGCCGACGCCTGCATGCGAACGAGCGAGACCACCAGCGCGAGGCTATTGGCGATCCGGTGATTGACCTCGTCCAGCAAGGCGACCGCGCGGTCCCTCGCCTCGCGCACCTCGCGCTCGGCGCGCTGCTTTTCATGAGCGAAGCGCGCCTTGTGGATCGACTGGACGAGCGCCGCCAGCAGGAGATATTCGAAGTCGGCGCCGCCGGTCTTCCGCACGTAATCGGTCGCGCCGGCTTTCAGCGCCTCGACGGCGACGGAAAGCTCTGACGAAGCCGTGACGTAGATCACGGGCGGCGCCTCGTGCCGCTCCCCCAAGGCGGCGAGCAGCTCCATTCCCGTAGCGCCGCCGAGGTCGAGGTCGACGATGATCGCGTCGACGCCGCCCCGTTCGACCCGCGCCAATCCCGCCTCCCAACCGGCCGCATGCTCAACGAGATAGCCGTGCCTCGCCAGAACCCGCTCGGCCAATCGCGCGATGATGGGTCCGTCATCGATATAGAGAACCATGCTCGTCGCGTCGGGCGGCGGCGCGGCGGCCCCGGGGCTTGCGCTCACGATGACTCCGGCACCTGTCTGACCGCAAAAAACAAATCGGATTTGCGTATTTCGTCCGCAAAGCTCCAGTATGCCGCGAGCTTTGCAATGTTTAGGTTCGCCGAGATCGTAACAACCGCATTATTTCACTATCTTCACCGAATGTCGTCAAGCCGATGACCGTGAACGCCGCAGGACTCGACCACTGCGCCAAGCGGGCGAACTCCTCGCGCTGTTCGAGTCGCATAGGGCGTTGGGCTGCAGGAACAAGTTTGAAGCCCGGACGTTGCCGACAAGAGGGATGCGCTCGAAGCCTCCTCAGCGCCCCGCCGTTGTCGGCGAGGCTGCTGCGCTAGCGCGGAAAGTCGCGATTTTCCCTGGCCATTATCCGGGAGCCCAGCGGAGCTCCGCGACACGGAGGCGGGCCATGAACGAAGACTGGGTAATTCCTTATTGGCGTGCTGGCCTTGTCGCCGCGTTGGCGCTCGGATGGGTCACGGCCATGCAGGCAAGCACTGGCCACGAGCGTTGCGCGCAGCCGCTGCAAAGCGCGAAACTATCCCTCCGCGACCAGCCTGCGGTGACGAGTTTCCGCTCGACCAACCCCGACTTCGCTTCGGATTTCGATCTGGCCGCGGCCGAAGAACGGCCCGTTTGCGCCGCCAGGTCGCACGACAGTGCGCAGCGGGAAGAGCGCAAAGCACTCGCGCGATCCGTCAAGCCGACGAGCGCGGTCAGTTTCAGCCCCAACGCGTCCCACACGATCGCGATCGCGATCGCGATCGCCCAAGCGCCCCTGGGCGCGCCCTGAACGGCGCCGGCTCGGGAGTTCGCCTAATGCAGTATCTGTCGCTCGGCGCGCCGATCGAAAAACAGCGCTTGGCTGATTGTGGCCCGCACGGTGTCCGCTTGGAACGGCTTGGTGACGAGAAAGGCCGGTTCCGGCCTCTCGCCCGTGAGCAGGCGCTCCGGATAAGCCGTAATGAAGATCACCGGAAGATTGATCGAGTTCGAGAATGTCGTTGACGGCGTCGAGACCCGAGCTGCCGTCGGCGAGGTGGATATCGGCAAGGACGAGCCCAGGTTTGCGCTGCTGGACGCTCTCGATCGCTTCCTTGCGCGTGCGCGCGACGCCGGTCACGGTGTGGCCGAGATCCTGCACCATCGCTTCGATGTCGAGTGCAATGATCGGCTCGTCCTCGATGATGAGCACCTCGGTCGCAACCTGCTCGGCGATCTCGCGGCCGGCTTGATCCAGCAGCCGCTCGACGGCCTCGGCGGGCGAGCCGAGGATCGAGGCGACTTCCTCGAGGGTGAAACCCTCTACGGTCCGCAGCAGGAACGCCTGGCGCGGCAGAGGCGTAATCGCGCCAAGATTGCGCTCGGCGGCCGGCGAACGGGAAGGCGCAGCGTGTGTCGCCTCCGGATCGGCGGAGCTCCAGAGCTTGAGAAACACCTGATACAACGCCTGCCGGCAGGGCACGTCGCGTGGAAACGCGTCGGGATCGGCGATAAGCGCCTCCAACGTCGCGACGACATGCGCGTCGCCGCTCGCCTGGGACCCGGCTATGAGGCGGGCAAAACGGCGAAGCGACGGCAGTTGCGGCGTAATTTCTCGGGCGATCGACATCTGCGACTCCGTTTAGGGATATATAAAGCAGCGGGGGCCGAGCGTTTTGGCAAGTGTTTTATTTTTCGTATTCACGGGAACCCTTTGGGCTCAAAAAGCGTTTTAAATCTGATTCGAGCGCCGCCAAGAGCGCAACCAGGCTCTACGCCTGATACGACTTTATAGTGGCCGAACTCGACAGTCTTGAGGCGCAAATGAATGCACGTCCGGGCGAAACAGAGGGGCAGAATGCCGGCGCGGAAGGTGACGGACCCGATTGCTCGGAAGTCCAGCTCAGCGAAGCCGTGCAAGACGCGATCGGACGATCGCTAAAGGCTCATTACGACGACATCGCCAGAGAGCCGATACCCGATCGATTTCTCGTTCTGCTGGGAGAACTCGAAGCGCAGGAGCGGAAAGGCGGCGGGCGTGACGAATGAAAAACCTTCTCCGCGTTGCGATCCGTCGGCAACTTTCCGGGACCAACTGATCGCAGAAATACCGGGACTGCGAGCCTTCGCCGCCTCTCTATGCGGCTCAATGCAACCGGTCGACGATCTCGTGCAGGACACCTTACTGAAGGCATGGAGTCATGCCTCGAGCTTCACGCTTGGGAGCAATCTCAGGGCCTGGTTGTTCACGATTTTGCGCAACACCTATTTTTCGAGCTATCGTCGGCAGGGGCGTGAGCTTCAGGACACGGACGGACTGATCGAGGAACGGCTTTCGGTGCCTGGCTCGCAGGAAGCGGCGATCGATCTTGCCGATTTTCGCAACGCATTGGCGAAGCTCCCCGAGGAGCAGCGCGAAGTTCTCATCATGGTGGGCGCCTCAGGCCTCTCCTACGAAGAGACCGCCGCCATCTGCGGCGTGGCGGTGGGCACGATCAAAAGCCGAGTCAACCGAGCGCGCGCCAAGCTTGCGGAGCTTCTGGGCATTACCGGACCGCACGACTACGCGGCGGATCGGAACGTTGAGGCGGTGGTGAAACGCGGAGGCAATTCGGTATCGCCGGTATGAGACTCCTTGCGCCTTTCGCCAGCGTCAAGACGCGGCTTCTCGTGCTTATGGGGTTTGTCGTCGTTCCGGTCGCCGTCCTCACCGTGGTGTTGGCGGCCGCAGCAGACGAAACGTTGTCGAACGACGTCAAACGCGATTGGCGGCAGTCGACCGGCGACTACGTGTTGCACGCCGAATACTGGCTGGGAGGAGTCGTTCGCACCCTCAACGCCGCCGCGGCCGCCGCCAACGCCCATGTCGGCGACTGCTCGCGCTTGCTCGACGACATCGCCAAGATCGACGACGGCTATCGGGCGATCGAGGTTCGGCTCGGTGACGGGCGGACCTGCGCCGGCGGGCTCGATCCTGATCTGGTCGGCGCCGTCGGCAGGGCGAGCGCGCAGCTCAGCGGGCGCCCCCACGTCGCGTCCGCTCAGGGACAGCAGATCGCTCTTGGCGTCTTCGCCGCCAAGGGAAGGCAGGTCGCCGTGCAGGCCAGTTCGCCGTCGGCCGCCGCGGAGAAATGGACGGCTACCGCGCTGATCGACGCCAATCTGCTCGACGTGCTTTTCCAGCCCCAGCCCGGCAAGAACGACGCCGTCGCATTGATGGAGCGCGGTCAAAAGGTCATCGTCGGGGACGGAGTCGATCCGGCGGATGAGGGTTGGTTGCCGCGCGCCGAGACGATCAGCGGCGCTTACGCTCTGGCCGAAGCGCCGTCTGGATCCGGCTCGATTGCGAGCTACGCCACCCAGACCGTGCTCGCCCCGCAATATTACATCTTGCGGCGGTTCGATACTTCGGCCCGACAGATGGCGTGGTTTCGGTTTCTTGTTCTGTCGCTGGCCCCGCTCGCGACCCTGGCGATCCTCTATGCCGCTTATTCCTGGGCGATCCAGTCCGAGGTGCTCCGCTGGATCGAGGGCATCAAGGCTGCGATACTCGCGCGGCGACGCGGCCAGACGGCCAAGGCCTTCGCGCCGATGGACGTCGGAATGCCCTCCGAATTGCGCGACTTCGCCGCCACCTTCAATGAAATGGCCCGCGAGTCGACGATCCGCGAGGATTCGCTGAAGCGTTCGCTGGCGGAAAACGAGTTTCTGCTCCGCGAATTGCACCATCGGGTCAAGAACAGCCTGCAGATCATTCAGAGCTATCTCGCGCTGACGCGTCGCCTCGACGGCGTCTCGGCGGACTGCGACGCGATCGCCGCGATGGAGGCGCGGGTGCAGGTCTTGGCGATCGCCTACCGCAGAGCGTTCGCAGAGGGGCGCATGCGCGACGTGCGCGTTCGTCCCTTCGTCGAGGAGCTTGCGAGCAATCTAGCGCACGCCTTCCGCGAGGAAGGGCCGACGCTCGAACTCGATGCGGAAATTACGACGGCGCTGATGATCGACCGCGCGATTCCGATGGGACTGGCCCTGGTGGAGGCGGTGATGGCGGGCCTGAAGGCCGCGGACGCGCATCGCGTGCGAATTCTGATTGTCGAGCGGGAGCGCCGTCAGCTCGCGGTCAGCGTCTCGACCGACGGAAAGCTGGCTGATGACAAGCCCGAGGAACAGCTGATGACGGGTCTGGCCCGGCAACTCGCAGCGACGGCCGAGCCGCTCGAGCCCGGCGTCATCATGCGCTGGCGCTTTCAGGGCGGCCCGCCGCCGATCTCGTCCGAGGTGATTGAAGCCCCACGCCCGAGCGCCCGACCGGCCCAAGTCTAGGCGACCATTGCCTGGAAAGCCTGAACGGCTTGCGAGACAAACAAAAACCCCGACGTCTTATCGACGTCGGGGAAAGTCAACGGGGGGTCAAACACGCGCCAAAGACGCTTCAAACTCGCCGGACCACTCCAGCGATTGCGGAGACGATGAACAGGACGATCGCCACCCAGAACAGAATCTGCGCGCCCGACATGGCCGTTCCTGCCACCCCGCCGAAGCCAAAGAACGCGGCGACGACGGCGATGATCAAAAACACGATCGCGTAATAGAGAAGGTTTCCCATCTTGCGACCTTTCCACGAACAGCGCGATCTCCGACCCGCGTCCATGATCACGACGTCTAGAAAACGCACCGGCGGCGATTTGGTTTCGAGCGTCGCAAAATTTATTCTGCGGTCAAGAACGCCGGCCCGCCTGACGCCCGAGATAGGCCCCGGCGACGATCGCCGCGGCGGCGATGACCGTGCCAACGCTGAACCGCTTGCCCAACGCCCCGGCGGCGACCGGGGCAGCCAAAATCGCGCTGGCGGCGAGCGGCGTCCGATCAATGCGGCGCTGGCGCTCATAGGCGCCGAACCCGACCAGAATCGCCGCAATGACAAGGAGGCCGAACGCGACCGCCAGATTTGCCTGGATCAGTGTCAGTCCCGCCGAGAACGCGAGCCAGTCTCGCGCTGCGAGCGCGAAAAAGCCGACGGCGAGGATCACGACGATCGCGGCGACGGCGAAGAGCGCCGCGACGATCGCCCCGCGCCGAAACGCCGCCCGCGCTTCGCCGGCGGCGGCAAGTGCCAGATAGCGCAGCATGGTCAGCGCGCGCTCAGAAAGCCGACCACCGCTCCGAGCGCGAGCGCAACGCCGACGGCGCGCAGAGGCCGATGACGAATCTCGCCTTCGACGTACTTCTGAAGCTCCCCGGCTTGATCGCGTGCGACGTTGCCGAGAGCGTCCGGATCGACCCCGATCGACCGCAGCCGGGCGTTGACGCTATCCATCAGGTCCGAGGCGCTGCGGGCCACCGAGTTGCGAAACGCCTCGGCGTCTTGTCCGACCGCGACGCCAATCTCATTGACGCGTTCCGACGCTTGCTTTCCGGCCTCGCCCATGGCTTTGCCATTTCCTATGTCGGTCTGGTGTTCGTTCATAGCGTCCTCCTCGTTGGCCGGCCTGGCCCGCCCGCACGCAGCCGTGCGCAGGCCGTAACGCCCGAGCGGTCGGGAGAGTTCCGTCCCGCCGCGGCGCGGAGGGCTCGGACGGGAACCTCCCGATGCCGGCGATTGTTGATGCCGCGTACGTCTTAGGGAAGCCGCCTCATGTGGATCGCCCGTCGTTTGCTCGCGCTCGCAGCGACGAGCGCATTGGCCGCATTCATCGCCGAACGAACTCGTGATTCTCGCGAGCCGGTCGCGGCGGCGCGTCGAACCGACCTGGCGGCAATGAAAAAATCGTCTCCCGTTCGATCGCCGTCGCCAATGACGCCCGCCTGTTCTCTCTGGCCGCCGCCATCGCGTTCTACGGCGTTCTGGCGCTCGCGCCCGCGATCACGGTGTTCGTCTCGATTTATGGGCTGCTCGCCGATGCCAAGGCCGTTGTGTCCCAACTGGGGCCGTTGATCTCGTTTTTTCCCGATGCTGCGCGCGAACTCGTCGTCGATCAGGCGCAGCGGATCGCTTCCGTCTCTGGCCGCTCGCTGTCATTTGGACTGGTCGCCGGCTTCGCGGTCGCGACTTGGAGCGCCACGGCCGCCGTAAAGGCCATTTTCGACGGCCTCAACGCGATTTACGGCGAAACTGAGAAGAGATCCTTGTTTCGCCTCAATGCAGTCGCGTTGTCGATGACGATCAGCGGCGCGATTGTGACGGTCATCGCCATTCTCTTCGTCGCCGCCGAGCCCGACTTGGTCGCCCGGATCGCACCGCAATTGGGCGGGCCGATCGCGATCGCGGTGACCTGGCTGCGCTGGCCGATCTTCCTGGTTCTCGTCGCGACCTCGATCGCCGTCCTCTACCGCATCGGGCCAAGCCGGAGCCGCGAGCCGTCAGCGCCGCTATGGCCGGGGGCCCTCGTCGCGGCGGCGCTGTGGGGCGCGTCATCGGAAGGATTTGCCTGGTATGTGTCGCGCCTTGCCAACTACCAGGCGGTCTATGGATCGCTCGCGACCGTCGCGATTTTCCTGACCTGGGTGTGGCTTTCGGCCAGCGCTGTGCTGATCGGCGCCATCATCGATGCGCAGATCGAGCGCGAGATATCGCGGACCCCGCGGCCGTGACGCCGTCGGCGCCGGGCGCGGGCCGCAGCGTGGGCGTCAGTCGCCGTCGATCGCCTTTTTCACCGCATCCTTGGCTCTTCCGGCGGCGTGCTGGGCTTCCCCTTTGGCGTGCTGCAGTTTGCCTTCGGCCTGCATCTCACGATCGTCGAGCGCTTTGCCGGCCGCCTCTTTGGCTTTGCCGATCGCCTCGTTCGCCACGCCTTTGACCTTGTCTTTGGTGCTGCTCATGATTGGCCTCTCTACAGTCGGCGCCGTCGCCGGATCATGCCAGGGAACGCGTTTCGGCTACCGAAGTTCCGCAACGGACATTTTTGCGTCGGCGCCACGCCCTCGCCGCGAAGTGTCCCTAGGGAACGCAGAAGTGTTCCCAGGGACCCCTGAAGTGTTCCGAGGGAACGAAAACGCGCCTTCGAGCGTTGAAGGTTATGGCGCGACGTTAGTCCGCCGTCTCAGCCGGGCGGCGGACGTGGAGAAGTTGTGTATGATCGTACAGAACGACGGCCGACCCGACGATGCGGAAGCAGTCGGGGACGCCGGGGCGGGGGAATGCGGCGTCCGAGCGGCCGAGGCCGCCCTGACGACCGCTACAGCCCTGTTCCTCGACGTCGACGGAACGCTGCTCGACATCGCTGAGCGACCGAGCGCCGTTTCACTCCCCAACCCCCTGTTGAATGTCTTGCAGCGCGTCGATCGAAAACTCGGCGGCGCCGTCGCCCTGGTCAGTGGACGCCCGATCGACGACCTGGACCGGATTTTTTCGCCCTTGCGCCTGCGCGCGAGCGGAGTGCATGGCGCCGAGATACGGCTCGATCCGACCGAGGAGCCGCACCCCTCGCCCAATGCGCATGCGTTGCCGGAATCGCTGACCGATCTCCTCGCGGAATCGCTGCGCGCATTTCCCGGGATCTTCATCGAACAAAAGACCTACACCCTCGCCGTGCATTATCGCGCCGCGCCTGAGGCCGGGCCCCAAATTCGCAGGATTTTGGAGCGCCTGATCGAAAGCGAGCCGGACAGCGGGTTCGAGATCTTCGACGCCCATTGCGCCTTCGAATTGAAGACGCCCGGCTTCGACAAGGGCTGGGCTGTGGCGACCTTCCTGGAGCATGAGCCTTTCAGCGGCCGCGTCCCCATATTCGTGGGCGACGACGCCACCGATGAAGCAGGTTTCGCAGCCGTCGCCGCGCACGGCGGCGTCGCCTACGCCGTGGGTCGCTGGCGGCCCGGGGCGCGGGGCGTATTCACCGACCCGACCGCGGTGCGGGCGTGGCTCACGGCGTTTGCCGACAGGAGGGCGGATTGAAGTCGACCCGACAGACACGCGAACAAAGTCTCGATCTTGCACTCATCGGCAACTGTCGCGTCGCCGCACTCATCGACAATCGCGCCCGCATCGTCTGGTGGTGCTTTCCCCGCTTCGATTCGGACCCCGTGTTCTCCCGGCTGCTGGCGGGCGACGAGGAGAAGGGATTTTGCGACGTCGTGATGGCGGAATTCGCCAGCAGCACGTCCCGTTATGTGCGCAACACGGCGATCCTCGAAACCGTGCTCACGGACACCCGCGGCGCTTCGGTGCGCATCACCGATTTCGCGCCGCGCTTCGACCGCTACGAGCGCACCTTCCGGCCGCCTCAGATCATCCGCCGCATCGAGCCGATTTCTGGGTTGCCCCGCATCGCCATCCGCGTGCGGCCGACGCACCACTACGGCAAGCCCGCTAAGGAATTCGTCGTCGCCTCCAATCACATCCGCTACATCGGCGGCGACGAAGTCATGCGCCTCACCAGCGACGGTCCGCTGTCCTACATCTGCGAGGAAGTGACGTTCGCGCTCACCCAGCCGATCACCTTGATTTTCGGCCAGGACGATCCGTTTCGCAGCGGGATCGACGCGACGGGAAAGGAATTTCTCGAGCGCACGCGTGACCACTGGCTCGGCTTCGTGCGCCATCTCGCGGTGCCCTTCGAGTGGCAGTCCGCTGTCGTGCGCGCCGCGATCACTTTGAAGCTCTGCAGCTTCGAGGAGACGGGAGCGATCGTCGCCGCACACACGACGTCAATTCCCGAAGCGCCGTCCTCGACGCGCAACTGGGACTATCGCTTCTGCTGGATGCGGGACGCCTATTTCGTCGTCGACGCGCTCAATCGCCTCGGCGCGACGCAGACGATGGAAGCCTACATCAACTACATCACGACCATCGCGACCGATGCGGCGCATATTCAGCCCGTGCACGGCATCGTTCCGTTCTCGTCTCTGGAAGAGCGCATCGCGCCTGATCTTCAGGGCTTTCTCGGCCAGGGGCCGGTTCGGGTCGGCAATCAGGCCTCGGTTCAAGTGCAGAACGACGTCTACGGCAGCGTCGTCCTCGCCGCGACGCAGATGTTCGTCGACGAGCGCTTGCCGAAGATGGGCGACGAGTCGCTGTTCCGCCTGCTCGAGCCCCTCGGCGAACATGCGCGGCTGCGCGCTTTCGATCCCGACGCCGGCCTTTGGGAATTCCGCGGCCGCGCGCACGCGCATACTTATTCGGCGACGATGTGCTGGGTCGCTTGCGACCGCCTCAGCCAGATCGCGCGGCGGCTCGGCCTCGCCGACCGCGTGCGCTACTGGGAGGAGCACGCGCACGCGATCCGCATGCGAATTCTCGCCGAGGCATGGGACGAAAAGCGAGGCGCCTTCACCGGCGCGCTCGGCCACCCCGACTTCGACGCCAGCGTGCTGCTGATCTCGGAACTCGGACTGCTGCCGCCGAGCGATCCGCGCTTCATTGCGACCTGCGACGTGATCGGCCGCGACCTGATCCGCAACGGCCGCGTGATGCGTTACATCGCCGCCGACGATTTCGGCATGCCGGAAACCGCGTTCCTGGCCTGCAGCTTCTGGTACCTCGACGCGCTATGTCAGATCGGTCGCAAAGCCGAGGCGCGCGAGGTGTTCCAAGCAATTCTCGCCGGGCGCAACGCCTACGGTCTTCTCTCTGAAGACATTCACCCCGACACTGGGGAACTCTGGGGCAACCTGCCGCAGACTTACTCGATGGCAGGGATAATCAACACAGCGACGAGACTTTCGTCGAGTTGGGAGGATGCATGGGCTCGCGCATCGTCATAGTCTCCAATCGTGTGGCCGTGCCGGACACCTCACGGACTCCGGTGGCAGGCGGATTGGCGGTCGCGGTCAAGGCCGCGTTGAAAAACCGAAACGGTCTTTGGTTCGGCTGGAGTGGCCGCATCGAGGAGAAGCCGGATGAGGAGCCGCGCACCGTCGAGGTCAACAAGATCGCCTACGCGCTGATCGATCTCTCGGAGAACGACTTCCAGGAATATTACAACGGGCTCGCCAATCGCGTGCTCTGGCCGATCTTGCACTATCGCGTCGATCTGCAGGAATATTCCCGCGCCGACGCGACCGGCTATTTGCGCGTCAATTCGATTTTCGCCGACAAATTGAGCGACATGATCCGCGAGGACGACATCCTCTGGGTCCACGACTACCACCTGATGCCGCTCGGGCGCGAACTGCGGGCGCGCGGCCACAAGAATCCGATCGGCTTCTTCCTGCATATCCCATGCGCGCCGCCCGACATCCTTCAGACGTTGCCATATCACAAAGAAATTCTAGGCAGCCTCTCGCATTACGATCTCGTCGGGTTCCAGACCGACAACGACCGTGACAACTACGCGCAGTACCTCGTTTTGCAGGGCGCGCGCGAGGGCCGGAACGATACCTACGAGGTCGACGGCCGGCAGGTGCGGCTCGGCGTCTTCGCCGTCGGCATCGAGACCGCTGTCTATCATCGGCTCGCGCGCAACGCCGTCCGCTCGCCCCTGGTCGCGCGGGTGAAGGAGAGCCTCAGCGGACATCGGCTGGTGCTGGGCGTCGATCGCCTCGACTATTCCAAGGGAATCCCGCAGCGCATCCGCGCCTTCGAGAGCTTTCTCGAGCACAATCCCGAATGGCGCGGGCGCCTGACCTTCCTGCAGATCACGCCCAAGAGCCGCGCCGACATCAAGGAATACGGCGAGATCGAAGCGGAAGTGACGAGCCTCATCGGCCGCATCAACGGCCGCTTCGGCGACGCGGCGTGGACACCGATCCGCTACATCAACCGCTCCTATTCGCGCACCGCGCTCGCTGGAATGTATCGCGCCGCCGACGTCGCCATGGCGACGCCGCTGCGCGACGGCATGAACCTCGTCGCCAAGGAGTTTCTGGCGGCGCAAGATCCGGAGGACCCCGGCGTTCTCATCCTCTCCGAATTCGCCGGCGCCGCCGCCAAGCTCGACGAGGCGTTGATCGTCAATCCGCACGAGATCGAGGGGGTCGCCGCGGCGCTCAAGCGTGCGCTCGAAATGCCGCGCGAAGAGCGGCGGGCGCGACATGCGTCGATGCTCGAATATCTGCTCGAGCACGACATCAAGCACTGGGCCGACGAATATCTCATGACGCTCGGCGAGGTGCGCCAACGCGGCGGCCTGTTGGACAGCCTGCGCGCGCTGTTCGGCGCGTCGCCCGAGCCCCGCGTCGACGTGCGTCGATAAGGGAGACGGTTATGGCGCAGGTACGGGAAGCCGAACGGCCCGCCCCGGCGCTCGGCGGCCTGCTGGAGACCTCGCTCTATGCGCGTGATCTGAAGCAGACCACCGCCTTCTACCGCGATCTCCTCGGCGCGAAGACACTCGTCGACAGTCCCCGTCTCGTGGCGTTCGATGTCGGCCGCAGCGTGCTGCTGGTCTTTCAAGCCGGCGCGACCGAGCAGGACTTCGTCGACCGACGCGGCCGCATTCCCGGTCACGGCGGTGGCGGGCGCCTGCACCTCGCGCTCTCGATCGTGGCGGAAGACCTCGAAACCTGGCGCGCTCGGCTTGCGGAGCGCAATATCGCGATCACGGGCGAATATCGCTGGCCGCGCGGCGGCGTCAGCCTCTATTTCCAGGACCCCGACGGCGCGCTTGTCGAGCTCGCGACGCCCGGCCTCTGGTGGAAGCCAGAGACCGCCAATGCCGAGTGACGGGCGTCGACGCTAAATCCCGCCGATCCCGTCATTGCGAGGAGCGCAGCGACGAAGCAATCCATCGTTCCGCTTGGCGCTGCTGGATTGCTTCGCTCCGCTCGCAATGACGGGCCTTAGACAAAACGCTCTACTTCGCCGCCTGCGCGAGGGCTTCTCCAGCCGCGCGCTCGGGATAGGCCGCCTCCCAACCGCCGCCGAGCGCCTTGTAGAGCTGCGCCACATCCGCCGAGACGCCGACCGTGCTCTGGATATATTGCTGTTGGGCCTGCAGAACCGTGCGGGAGGTGTCGAGCACGGTGGTGAAGTCGGCGACGCCGTCGTTGTAGCGCGCGCGGGCGAGCGTCAGCGCCTCTTGCGAATGCGAAATCTGCTCCGCGAGATGGGCGCGCTTCTGCTGGTCGGCGCGGTAGGCGACAAGCGCGTTGACGACGTCGTGCCAGGCTTGCAGCACCGTCTTGCGGTAAGCGATCGCTGCCTCCTGCTGCTCGGCCTTGGCGAGCTCGAGCGTCGATTTCAGCTTGCCGCCCTCGAAGATCGGCAACGTCACGCTCGGGCCGACCATGTATTGCACCGAGCTTCCTCGCCACAGCTTGTCGACGGTCAGCGAGTTCGAGCACCAGCGAGCCGTTCAATTGAACGGTCGGATAGAAGGAGGCGACGGCGACGCCGGTGTCAGCGGTCTGCGCATGCAGCACCGCTTCGGCGCGGCGGATATCGGGACGTCGACGCGCAAGTTCTGAGGGAACGCCGACGGGCACGCGCGCCGGAGCGGGCGGCGTCGCCTTGGCGCGCGCGAGCTCCGCCCTGAGGCCGTTCGGCGGCATGTCGAGCAGGAAGCTCAGCGCATTGATCCGCTCGCTCTCCTGCTGCTCGAAGCCAGGGATCATCGCCCGCACCGCCTCGACCTGAGCAGCGGCGTTTTCGACGTCGAGCCCCGTGGTGAGCCCCTTCTCCTGGCGCGTGCGCGTCAGCTCGAGGAGATCCTGTTCTACCTTCAGATTCTCTTTGGCGTTGGCGAGCAAGGCCTGCGAGCCGCGCAGCTGGATGTAGTCGCGCGCGACCTCGGCGAGCAGGGAGACCATCGTCGCGCGCCGATCGTCCTCGGCGGCCTCGATCTGCGCGTCGGCGGCCTCGACCTGCCGGCGCACCCGGCCCCAGAGGTCGAGCTCCCACGACGCGTCGAAGCCGGGGGTGTATTCGTTCAGCGGCGCGATCGCTTGCGTCGGCGTACCGGGCGGCGACAATTGGGTCAGCAGGCTCGCAAGGCCGTTCTGGCTGTACTGCTCGCGCTGATATTTGGCCGTGCCGTCGAGGCTCGGCAGTTCGGCCGATGCAACGGAGCCGCGCTGGAAGCGGCTTTCCGCAATGCGCAGCGTCGCCGTCATGAGATCGAGATTGGCGAGCGTGACGCGCTGCTCGAGGCTGGTCAGCTCGGGGTCGGAAAACGCCCGCCACCACTTCGGGTCGAGAGGCGCCGACGTCGCCACGCTCTGCTGCGCGTCTTTCGACGACGTCGTCCCAACTTGAGCGAACGGAGCGTTCGGCAGACCCGAAACGGGCGGCGCAAAATTCGGGCCGACATTGCATGCGGCGAGGCCAAGCGCGGCCGCCGAAACCGCCGCAAAACGCTTCTTCGTCATTACGTTGTCCCTAATGCGCCGCGCCGGGCGCGCCTCCGCCGGTTTTTGCAGTTAGCAGAAAACAGAGCGGCACGACCGCGAAGGCGACGATCGCCAACAGGAAAAAAACATCGGAATAAGCTAGGATCGAAACCTGCATCTCAAATTGCCGATAGACCTCGCCGACCGCGAGCGAATGCGCGCCCGCCGCATGACCCATCGACGCGAGCGTGCGCTGATAGCGGGCCACCAGCGCCTCGTAGGGTTGGTGAAAAGGCGAGATCCACTGCGAGAGATAGGACTGCCGAACCTGGGATCGCTGCTCGACGAGCGCCGTCGAGAGCGAGACGCCGATCGAGCCCGAGACATTGCGGAACATCGAGAACAGCGCCGCGCCGTCGCCCCGTAGGTCACGCGGCAGCGTGAGGTAGGTGATCGTGCTGATCGGCACGAAGAGGAAGGCGAGCCCGATCGTCTGCGAGATGCGCATCAACGCCATGGTCTTGAAGTCGATGTTCGGCGCCAGCCCGCTCGAGAAGATCAGCGCGCATCCCATTATGAGGAAACCCGTCGCGACGAGGAGGCGCGTCTGCACGACCCTCATCAGCCGCCCGACGATCGGGATGAGCAGGATGACGGCCACGCCGCCCGGCGAGAGGATGAGACCCGACCAGGTCGCGGTATAGCCGAGAATCTCCTGGGCGAACCGCGGAATGATCACCGCGCTGCCGTAGAGAATTCCGCCCATAGCGCCGATCATCAGGCAACCGCCGGTGAAGTTCCTGTCCTTGAAGACATCGAGACGGACGATCGGCCGCTTGGCGACGAGCAGCCACAGAATCGCGCCGAAGAGGGCGAGAAAGGCGATCACCCCCATGGTGACGATGAAGGGGGAGCTGAACCAGTCATCGTCCTCGCCGCGATCCATCACGAGTTGCAGGGACCCGAGGCCGATCGTGATGAGCGAGAGGCCGATGTAGTCGACGCCGCGCGCGCGCTTGTTCTTCTCCCACGGCGGGTCCTCGACGAGAATGGAGTTGAGGATCACCGCGAGCAGGCCGACCGGCACGTTGATGAAGAAGATCCAGCGCCAGCTCGAATTGTCGGTGATGATGCCGCCGAGCGTCGGCCCCAGGATCGGCGCCACCACGGTTGCGATCGCCGCCACGCCGAACGCCGCGCCGCGCTTGGCCGGCGGGAACGAATCGAGGATGATCGACTGCTGGTTCGGCTGCAAGCCGCCGCCGAAGAAGCCTTGCATGAGGCGGAAGATGATCAGCTGGCCGAGGCTCGTGGCGACGCCGCACAGAAACGAGCAGACCGTGAACATACCGAGGCAGATGAGAAAATAGCGCTTGCGACCGAGCGTGTCGCTGAGCCAGCCCGAGATCGTCAGGACGATGCCGTTGGCGACGAGATAGGACGTAAGCGTCCAGGTCGCCTCGTCGCTGCTCGCCGACATCGTGCCGGCGATATGAGGCAGCGCGACATTGACGATCGTCGTATCGAGAATCTCCATGAACGCGGCGAGCGTCACCGAGACTGCGATCAACCATGGATTGAAGCGCGGGCGCCACTCCAGGCTCGGCGCGTCAGAACTCATCTTTCGTCGACCGTCGGATCGACCGAGATTCCGAGCGGCATGGGAAGGTTCGGGTCGAGACCGCTGTCGATGACGATCTTGACGGGGACGCGCTGAACGATTTTGACGAAATTGCCCGTTGCGTTTTCCGGCGGGAAGGCGGTGAACTTCGATCCGGAGCCGCGCTGAATGCTGTCGACGTGGCCGCGCAAATCAAGCTGGGGATAGGCGTCGACGCCGATCTTCACCGGCTGGCCGGGACGCATGTGGTCGAGTTGGTTCTCCTTGAAGTTGGCGGTGACCCACACCTCCGGCGAAACGATCGAGAAGATCTGCTGGCCGGGCGTGACATAATTGCCGACTTCGACATTGCGCTTGGTAATCCAACCGTCCTGCGGCGCGACGACCACCGTCCGTTCGAGATTGAGATCGGCTTGGTCGAGGCGGGCTTTGGCCCCCTCCACTGCGCCCTTCAATTGGCCGGCGAGTTGGTCGGCCTCACCGATGCGTTGCGGGACCGGCGAATTTTCCTGCACCTGCGCGTCCGACAGCATCACCTGCGCGTCCGCCTGAGCGAGCGCGGCCGTTGCGGCGTCGATCTCCTGCTGGGTCGTCGCCATCTTGGGCAGGCTGGTCTGGCGTTCGTCGTCGGCCCTCGCCTTTTGCTGAACGGCTTTGGTGTTGGCGAGCTGCGCCCGCGCCTGCTCCAACATCGCAGGGAAATTTTTACGAGCGACCTCCGCCCCGAGGAGCTGCCCCTGATATTGGGCCTCGGCGGAGTTGAGCGCGCCTTGCGCCTGATCGCGCGAATATTTGTATTGGCGCGGCTCGATATGAATGAGCGGCTGACCTTTGTGGACAAACTGGTTGTCGGTGACGTCGAGCGAGGCGACGATGCCCGAAACCTGCGGCGCGACGTCGACCGCGCGCCCGTCGGTGAAGGCGTCGTCGGTGTCCTCGAGCCCGCGCGACGTGTACCAATAATAGCCGCCTGCGGCGGCGAGTCCGCCGACGACCAACACGCCGATGATCGAGACGAAGGGCCGGCGCTTGCGCCGTGCGGCTTCATCTTTGGATTCGGCTGTGTCGGCTGGAGGGGTCTTTCCGGGGTCTGGCGCCGCTCGCGTCTGTGAGCCCTCGGCCTTTGGCGCTTCGGCTGCAACCTTATCGGCCGCGCCGGCCGTCGGACTATCCGCCATAAAATTCTCTTCGCCTGACTTCGCAACTGACAATGACCGACGACCCCCAGCGGGGGTCCCGGCGACATTAAATAGATCTTAATTGAGGTGGCCGAACCTAGTTCCCCGGTAAAACATTCGTCAATGCGGACTACCCGTACTTTCAATCGGTTAGCCGCACTATTTCCGCCGTGCTAGCGCGAACGGTCGGGGACGGCCTCGCGAGCCTCCGTCCCGCCCGGCCCCGCCACACCCGTTTCGACAAATGCCTTTTGCCGCTGCGGGCGATGGTCTGCCGCGCGACCTCTGTTACGTCTAGCGCTATTCCCGAATGGAGCTAACGCAAATGACGAATCGAGATGCAAGCGAACCAGACGCGCTTCGGCGCTCACTGATGATCGGCGGCGGCGTCGCGATGGCGGCGACGCTGGGCGCGACCGGCGCCATGGCGCAAGCGCAGACGCAGGCTGCGGCGGATACGCCCGCGCGTCGTCCGGTCGCCGAGCCTGTCAGCGGCCCCTACCCCCAGCCGCCGGCCGCGAAGACGGCGGGACCGATCAAGCCCGGCCGAGGCACGGCGCTGAGCGGCAAGGTCGCGGTGGTCACCGGCGCCGCGCGCGGGATTGGCCGCGCGATCGCGGTCGAATATGCGGCGAACGGAGCCGATGTCGTCGCGATCGACATTGCCGGCCCAATCAGCCCGACGGCGGACGCGATCCCCGCGACCGCTGCGGAGCTCGCCGAAACTGTCTCGCAGATCAACGCCTTCGGGCGGCGTGGAACGGCGGTCCAAGCGGACATTCGCGACATGGCGGCGCTGCGCCGCATCGCCGACCAGGTGGTCAGAGACCACGGCAAGGTCGACATCGTCGTGGCGAACGCCGCCATCCAGGGCTGGAAGCCGCTGCTCGAGATGGACGACGCGGATTGGGGCGACCAGATCGAGAACAACCTGACCGGAACCGCCAACACCGTCCGCGCCTTCGCGCCCAAGATGGCCGCTCGCAACTATGGCCGGTTGATCCTTCTCTCGTCGATGCAGGGCAAGATGGGAACCCTGGGCGGCGCCAGCTATTCCGCGTCGAAATGGGGCATCATCGGCCTGATGAAATCGGCGGCGCTCGAGCTCGGCAAGTACAACGTCACCTCGAACGCTATCCTGCCGGGGCTGATCGGCACGCCGCTCACCTATAACGAGCAGCGCTTCCGCGCCGCTATCGCCCAATCCAACCGAACGCCGACCGCCAATCCGACCGCGCAAGAAGCCTGGGACGCCCGAGCGCCCACGGCGCCGCTCGGCGTCGGCTGGCTTCAGCCGGAGGACGTCTCGCCGGTGGCGGTCTTCCTTGCCTCCGACGCCGCCGCGCTCGTGACCGGGGCCGAATTTGCCGTGACCGGCGGCGACGCGGCCAAGGTGAGCTGAGCGAAAGCCAGCCGGCGCGGCGCGGGCGGGACGGACTTCGGGCCGGCCTCGCCCGCCAAGCGCGCTGGTCATTTTCGAGTTCGCCCTGAAACGAACGCGCTTATCGGCGCGTAAGATGACACGAGCGCCTTCCTCGCCGGCGCCGGCCTCAATGGGAGAAACGACTATGACCCTGCCCTTCCGACTTACCTTGCTCGGCGCCGCGGCGGCGTCCGTGATCGGTCTTCTCTCAGCGGGATGGCTCGGCGCATCGGCGCGGGCGGACGAAGCCCCGCGCGTCGTTCCGCCGCCGGCGCTCGACATTCCCGCAGGCGGCGGCAAGCAGACGGCGATCGTCGCGGGCGGTTGTTTCTGGGGCGTCCAGGGGGTCTTCCAGCACGTCAAGGGCGTCTCGAGCGCGGTCTCCGGCTACGACGGCGGCGGCGCCGCCACCGCGCACTACGAAATGACGAGCCGCGGCGACACCGGCCACGCCGAGTCTGTCCGCATCACCTTCGACCCGAGCGAGATCAGCTACGGGCGCATCTTGCAAATCTACTTCTCGGTGGCGCACGACCCGACCGAGCTCAACCGGCAGGGGCCGGACGAGGGAACGCAATACCGCTCGGCCGTCTTTCCGGTCGACGAAGAGCAGGCGAAAATCGCCCAGGCCTATATCGCCCAACTCGATGCGGCCCATATCTACGGCGCGCCGATCGTCACCAAGGTCGAGCCCGGCCAGACGTTCTATTCCGCCGAGGACTATCATCAGGACTATTTGTTCCAGAACCCGACCCAGCCCTACATCGTCTTCAACGACCTGCCGAAGATCGAATCGTTGAAACGGCTGTTCCCGGCCACGTATCGCGAGCACCCGGCGCTGGTGCACGCCGCGCATTCGTGATCGAGGCCGGACAGGCGAACCGGAGCGAATGACGATTGCGTGAACGCGGCCGCCGCTCGCCTTTGTCCGCAGGGGAATTCGTGTACCAAGGCGCTGCCCGTTTTGGTTCGACGATCCCCCATGCCTCCCGACAACGATCCTTGGCGACGCAACCTCGTCGTCTGCTTCTTCGGCTCGGTCTCGACGATCCTCGCGATGACGCTGATGCTGCCGTTCCTGCCGCTTTATGTGGAGCAGCTCGGCGTCCGCGGCCACGCGGCCATCGTCCAATGGTCGGGCGTCGCCTATAGCGCGACGTTCCTCACCGCCGGGCTCGTCGCGCCGCTTTGGGGCCATCTCGGCGACCGCTACGGTCGCAAGCTCATGCTCGTGCGCGCGAGCCTCGGCATGGCGATCACCATGTCGCTGATCGGGTTTTCCGCCAACATCTGGCAACTCGTCGGGCTGCGGCTGCTGGCCGGCGTCGCGGGCGGCTACTCCTCCGGAGCGACCATCCTCGTCGCCGTACAAACGCCGCGCGACCGCTCGGCCTGGGCGCTCGGCGTCCTCTCCTCGGGCGTCATGGCGGGCAATCTCATCGGTCCGCTCGTCGGCGGCTCGCTGCCGCCGCTGATCGGCGTCCGCGCGACCTTCTGGTGCGCGGGCGCGCTGATCTTCGTTGCTTTTCTCGCGACGGTCTTTCTCATCAAGGAGGCGCCGCGCCCGGCCGAGACGGCGAAGGCGCGCGCCAAGGGCGGCTGGTCGCAAATCCCACATAAGACGGCGGTCGTCGCGATGCTGGCGACCGGCTTCCTGCTGGTGTTCGCCAATATGTCGATTGAGCCGATCATCACGGTGTACGTCGGCGCGCTGGTCGACGACCCCCGGCGCGTGACCTTCGTGGCGGGCCTGGTGATGTCGGCCGCGGCGCTGGGGAGCATTCTCTCAGCCTCGCGCCTCGGCAAGCTCGCCGATCGGATCGGCCACGCGAGGGTGATCGTCATTGCTCTCGTCGTCGCGGCGCTGCTGCTCGTCCCGCAGGCCTTCGTGACCTCGGGCTGGCAGCTCGTCGGCTTACGCTTTCTGATGGGGCTCGCGCTCGGCGGCCTGCTGCCGTGCGTCGCCTCGGTCATTCGCCACAACACGCCCGATCATTTCGCCGGGATGGCGCTGGGCTATTCGATCTCCGCCCAATTCGCGGGCCAAGTCGGCGGCCCGCTGATCGGCGGGTTCATCGGCGGCCATATCGGCATGCGCGCGGTGTTCCTGGCGACCTCGGCGCTGCTGCTGCTCGGCGCCGCCGTCAATTGGCGTGTCATCCGCCTTTCCAGCCGCCCCCAGTGACGAAGGAGGCGAGCTGGCGTGACGACCCGCGCTATTCCTTGACGATCGAAATGTCGGGCGCCGCGGGATTCTTCATGCCGACCACGTGATAGCCGGCGTCGACGTGCAAGACCTCGCCCGTCACGCCGCGCGACATCGGCGACAGCAGATAGACCGCCGTCTCGCCGACCTCCTCGATCGTCACCGAGCGGCGCAGCGGCGCGTTCGATTCGTTCCAGCGCAGGATGTAGCGGAAATCGCCGATCCCCGACGCCGCTAACGTCTTGATCGGACCCGCCGAAATCGCGTTGACGCGGATCGCCTGCTCCCCGAGGTCAGCGGCGAGATAGCGCACGCTCGCCTCGAGGGCGGCCTTGGCGACGCCCATCACATTGTAGTGGGGCATCCATTTTTCGGCGCCGTAGTAGGTCAACGTCAGCAGCGAGCCGCCGTTCTTCATCAACTTCTCGGCCCGCTGAGCGATGGCGGTGAAGGAGTAGCAGGAGATGGCAAGCGACTTGGTGAAGTTAGCTTCGGTCGTGTCGACGTAGCGGCCGGTCAACTCATCCTTATCGGCGAAGGCGATGCAATGGACAACGAAATCGAGGCCGCCCCACAGGGTCTCGGCCTCCTTGAACACCGCGTCGATCGAGGAGCCGTCGGTGACGTCGCAATGGCCGAGGATATGGGCCCCCAGCTCCTGCGCCAGCGGCCGCACCCGTTTCTCCAGCGCTTCGCCTTGATAGGTAAAGGCGAGTTCCGCGCCGGCCGCCCGGGCGGCTTTCGCGATGCCCCAAGCGATCGAACGATTATTGGCGACGCCGAGAACGACGCCTCGCATCCCGCGCATGACGCCTTCGCCAGATATGCTCGAGCCTTCCTGCGCCATCGAGACCTCGTTCATGGGTGTACCCCTCCTGCCGGGGCCTGCCAAAGCGTTTCCCTTACCGTCGCCGGCGTCGCATGGGAAGGGGTTCGGAGGCTCACAAAAGGTGTGAAATTGGTCACACTGCCCCTTGGATGCCCCAAACGTTCGGAATAAACTTGTTAAGGCTAATCAGCGCTAACGGATTCTGCGACCGTGCCATCGAGCCTTGAATGGTGTGACGACGCGGGCGCGATGCGCCGTTTCGGCCGCGCCCTGGTCCGCGACGACCGTTTGGTGTGCGACGATCTGTCCGCCGCCGCTCTGGTCGACAAGCTGTTTCGCCAGGCCTCCTTGACGCTGATCGAAGACTGCCCGGGCGACAGTCGCGCGGCGCGGGTGCGCGCCTTCGCGCAATTCGTCCGTCTCTATCGCCGCCACGTCAGGCGGGTCGGCGCGGACGACGCCGAAGCGGGTTGGCCGGAGGGCCTGCCACACGCCTTCACCCGTGCCGCCACATCTGTGACCGCGGGCGTGCGCGCCTTGCCGCTCGACCTGCGCGAAACGCTGCTTCTCGTCGTGCTCGCGGGATTTTCCCATTGCGAGGCCGCACAAGCGCTCGACATCCCCCTCGCCGCGGTCGTCGAGCGGCTCGCGCGGGCCCGCGAGCGCCTGGCCGCCCACATGGGCGCGCCGGAACGCAACACGCTCGACCGATCGCAATGGCTGCGCGCCGGGCATCTCAGGATCGTCAAGTGACGAGCGGCCTCGAGGCGGCGGAGACCTTCGCCTATGTCGACAATTGCCTGACGCCCGCGGAGCGGCGCGCGTTCGAGTCCCGGCTGCGCGACGATCCCGAACTGAGGCGGGAAGTCTTGCACTGGGAATCGCAGAATTCGGCGATCCGGGCCGCCTATGGGGCGCCCGCCTCCACCCCCGGCGCGATCGACCTCGGACGCAACTCCAACGAGAACCAGCCGACCCGAATCGCAGCCCCGCCGCGGGATTGGCGCCCGAGCGCGCCAGGGCGAATCGGGGAGCCGAAGACCGAGCCCAAGCCCCTGCTGACGACGCCCCACGCGAGGGCGACGACCCCGCCGCCGCGGACGGTCAGGCAAGCGAAGACGGCGGCGCGCAAGCGCTTCGCGCGCGCCCTTATGGCGGTCTTCGCTCTGACCGCGGCGCTGCTGTTTGTCGGCCCGCTGGGGGATCCTTCCTGGCCGCGCGACAAGATGATCGCTGCAGGTCTCGCCGCCTACCGGGCCTTCGCGACGCCGACAGCCCTCACCCCGCTTGAATTCCGGACCGCCGATCCGGAGGCGCTGACCAAATGGCTCACGCCGCAATTCAGCCGCGGGATCGTCGCGCCTGAGGTGCGCTCCAGCACGTTCAAGTTGATCGGCGGACGCATTGCGCCGGGGACGATCGCGAGCGCCGCTTTCGTCGTCTATGAAAATGCGCTGGGAAAGCGGGTCGGACTGTTGATCGAGCCGCTCGACGCGCCCTCCCCCACCGAGCCGAAGACGCGCAGACGCGAGGGTCTCAGCGTCGCCGCCTGGACCGACGCCGGCCACGGCCTTGTCGCGATCGGCGCCGATCGCGCCTCGGTCGTCGAATTCACCGACCTCATCGACCCGCCAGCGAGGCGCTGAGCCGCCATCGAAACACGCAAAGCGAAGAAGCGCACCCCGATTCTACGGACTACTCCCGTCATTGCGAGCGAAGCGAAGCAATCCAGCAGCGCCAAGCGGAATGATGGATTGCTTCGTCGCTGCGCTCCTCGCAATGACGATCTAACGCCGGTAGCGCGCCTCCAGAAGGTCGAACACGGCGCGCGCGGCCTGCACCTCGCCTCCCTGCGGACCGTGGGCGCGGGCCTTGGGGTTCCAGGCGTAAATATCGAAATGCGCCCAGGCCTTTGCGGCCGAGACGAAGCGGGCGAGGAACAGCGCGGCCGTGATCGAGCCGGCGAAGCCGCCGCTCGGCGCGTTGTCGAGGTCGGCGGCTTTGCTGTCGAGCATCGCATCGTAGGGACGCCACAGCGGCAGGCGCCAAACGGGGTCGTTCACGCGCAACCCGCTGGCGCCGATCTCCCCCGCAAGAGCGTCGTCGTCGGTGTAGAAGGGCGGCAGATCCGGGCCGAGGGCGACCCGCGCCGCGCCGGTCAGGGTGGCGAAATCGAAGAGGAGGTCGGGAGTCTCTTCGTCGGCCAGCGCCAGCGCGTCGGCGAGGATGAGACGCCCCTCCGCGTCGGTGTTGGTCACTTCGACCGTGAGCCCCTTGCGGCTGCGCAAGATGTCGCCCGGCCGCATCGCCGGCCCCGAAATCGCGTTTTCGACGATCGGCAGCAACACCCGCAGCCGCAGACCGAGCCCCAATTCCATGATCAGGCGCGCGAGGCTGAGCGCGGCGGCGGCGCCGCCCATGTCTTTCTTCATCAGCAGCATGCCGCTCGACGACTTGATGTCGAGGCCGCCGGTGTCGAAGGCGACGCCCTTGCCGACGAGCGTCACTTTGGGCGCGTCGGCGGCACCCCAGCTCAAATCGACCAGGCGCGGCTCCTCGGCGGCCGCGCGCCCAACTGCATGAATCAGCGGCAAATTGCGCTCGATGAGCGCTTCCCCCCGAGTTCGAACTCGAACCGCGCGCCGAATTGCTCGGCAAGCCGCGCCGCGGCGGCCTCGAGCGCCGCCGGCCCGAGATCATTGGCGGGCGTGTTGACGAGATCGCGTCCAAATTCGATCGCATCGGCGATACGCTCGACGCGCGCGGCCTCGACCCCCTCCGGCGGCGCCAGTTGGGGCCGCGGCGAAGGATCGGCGCGATAGCGCTCGAATCGGTAGGAGGCGAGAAGAAAGGCGAGCGCGGCGAGCTCCGGCTCGCGCGCCGCATTGGCGAAACGATAGATCCCCTCCGGCAGCGTCGTCGCGAGCTTGCCGGTCGCCATTGGATCGCAGCCCTTGGCGCCGTCGGCCGCGACGCCGAAAAGAACTCCGGCGAGCTGGCCGTCGGCGCCGGGAAGCATCTGCATGCGCCCGGCTTTCGGCTTGAAGCCGCAGCTCTCCGCGAAGCGAACGGCGCCATCGCCGATCGTTGCCCGCACGTCGTCCCAATTGTGCGGATCGACGAACCAGATGGGGACGGCGGCGGAGGCGGGCGGAGCGAAACGGGCGGACAAGTCTCTCGATTCCCTTCAGTTGGGATGGAGGGGGGATCATATCCGCGGACCGACCGGTCGCCGAGTCCCAAAGTGGCTCGTTAACCACCCGTTATCCATTAATGATCCATTAGGGTTAGGCGAATTTATTTTCTGGGAGGCCATCGCGATGGGCCCCAACCTGCGGTTCAATTCCCTTCTACGTCCATTCCCGCGCGGACTTCGCGTCGCCGCCCTTCTGCTCGCCGGCGCCGCCGCCGCCTCGCTGGCCGGGTGCAGCACTTTGGCGGGCTTCGGCGGCATGACGGCTTCAATCGATCAGCGGCCTCTGCCGGCGAACGAGGTGGATCTCCGCGCCTACGCGGAGAATTGGGGCAAGCGATACGACGCCAATCCTGGCGAGAAGGTCGCCTCGATCAACTACGCCAGGGCGTTGCGCGCGCTGACCCGCTACGACGAAGCCGTGGCGGTGACGCAGGCGGCCGCGGTCAAGGCCCCGAAAGACTTCGAAGTGCTCGGCGCCTATGGCAAGGCGCTGGCCGACGACGGCAGATTCGATCAGGCCAAGGATGTCCTTGCGCGCGCCTACACGCCCGAACGGCCGGACTGGACGATCATGTCCGTGCAGGGCTCGGTCGACGATCGGCTCGGCGACCACGACGCCGCGCGCCAGTTCTATCGCGACGCGTTGAAGATCGCGCCCGGCGAGCCGTCCGTGCTGACCAATCTCGGGCTGTCCTATGCTCTGACGAAGGAACTGCCGCTCGCCGAGGAGACGCTGCGGGAGGCGACCGCCAGCCCCCACGCCAACTCGCGCACGCGGCAGAACCTGGCGCTGGTGCTCGCCCTCGAAGGCAAATTCCCCGAAGCCGAGGTCATCAGCCGGCGCGACATGTCCGCTGCAGCCGCCACCGCCAATGTCCAGGCGATCCGCAGCATGATCGCACAGAGCGACACTTGGCGCGATCTCCAGACCGGCGAAAAGACGAAGCGTCCCCCGGCCGCGGCCACCACTGCGCCCTCGCCGGCGACGTCCTCGCCGCTTGCCTTCAGCCAGCCGGCGGGTTAGCAGCCCGCCGGCGGAGCCGTTCCGCAGCGAGACGGTGCGCCGCGCAGTCTCGAATCCCGAGATTCGCGCGCTTTTGGCGAAGACTTGCGTCTGCTCGTCCACTGCCCGCAGCAGGCGCCGCAAATGCACCTTCCGCTTCTCGCGTTGCTCACGCTCGTCGGCTTCGCCTCCGGCTTTGTCGACGCTATCGCGGGCGGCGGCGGACTGCTGACCCTGCCAGCGCTGGCGCTCACCGGCCTCGATCCGGTCGCGGTCGTGGCCACCAATAAGCTCGCCGGCACCTTCGGCACCGCCTCGGCGACGCTCGCCTTCGTGCGCGCCGGCAAGATCGACCCCAAAGTGATGGCCGAGCCGGCGATCGCCGCGATGATCGGCTCCCTGCTCGGCGCCCTCGCCCTGCCCTATGCGCCGCGCGACGGGCTCGCCGCCGCTTTGCCCTTCGTGCTCGTCGCGGTGGCGCTCTATTTCGCCTTCGCCCCGCCAATAGGCGAAAGTCTCAGCCGCGCCCGCATCAGCCCGCGCGTCTATGCGCTGACCCTCGCGCCGGCGATCGGCTTCTATGACGGCGTCTTCGGGCCCGGCTCCGGCTCCTTCTATATGATCGGCTTTCTCGCTTTGGCCGGCTTTGGCCTGATTCGCGCGATCGCCGGCGCCCGCATCGCGAACTTCGGCAGCAACGGCGGCGCGCTGGCGATCTACGCCCTCGGCGGCCATATCGCCGTCGCGCCCGGGTTGGCGATGGGTCTCGGCTGCTTTCTCGGCGCGCGAGTGGGCGCCCATTCGGCGCTGCGAGCGGGCGCGCGCCTCGCCAGACCCCTCATCGTGCTCATGAGCTGCGCGATGGCGGTACGCCTCGCGAGCCTGCCGGACGCGCCGCTGCGCATCTGGTTCGAATCTGCGGCGCACGGCCTGTTCGGCGGTTGACGGAGCGCGGCGGAAACGCTTATAAGCCCGGCCCAATCGGCTGGGCTGCAACCCGGCCCCAACGGGTTTGAGCGCAAGCGCCAGAGATGAGCGATTGCGCAGTTAAGGAAGCGAGTTCATGGCCAATACGAAGTCGGCCCAGAAAGCCGTCCGCAAGATCGCCCGCCGCACAGCGGTCAACAAGTCGCGTCGCAGCCAGATGCGCACCTATGTGCGTAAGGTTGAAGAGGCGCTCGCGTCCAAGGACCCGGCCGCCGCCGAAGTCGCGCTCCGCGACGCCGAACCCCGCCTCGCCCGCGCCGCGCAGAAGGGCATCATTCACCGCAACGCCGCGTCGCGGAAGATTTCGCGCCTGACCAAGCGCGTCAAAGCGCTCGCCGTCTGATTCGGGCGTGGCGCCCATGCGCCGCGAAGCTACATTGACCGACCAGCCGCCCGATCACCTGAGCGTCGATCCCGCCAGCCCCCATTACGACGAATCTGCCCTGGCGCGCGGCGTCGGCATTCGTTTCAAAGGGCAGGAACGCACCGACGTCGAAGAATATTGCGTCAGCGAGAATTGGATTCGCGCGCCTGTCGGCAAGACGCGCGACCGCAAGGGCAATCTGCTGACCATCAAGCTTTCCGGGGCCGTCGAGCCCTACTTCCTCACGCCTAAGCCGGAATAGCGCCAGAGCGAGCGGCGATTCGCTCGATCGCTCGCTCAACTCCGCTTCTCGCGATCGACGCCGCCCTGTAAGGTTAACCCTTGAGGAGGCCGACCTCAGGGAAGCGACAATGACGGCTTCACGCATCAAGTTGGCCGCGGCCGGCGCGGCCTTCGTTGGCGTCCTGCTCGCGCTGAGCGCCCCAGCCGCCGAGGCAAGTCCCCGAGCTTCACACGGATCGCAATTCGGCTCGCGCCGACCGGTGCTTGAACCCGGCCGAGGCGCCGCGGCGGGACGCATCGAGGCCTTCGGTCACCGTTTCGACCATCGGTTCGACGGTCACAGGCGAGGCGGGCTCTGTTGCGGCGACTTCGGCTTCGGTGACTACGGCTCGGGCGACTACGGCTTGGGCGACTACGGCTTACCGCCGGCGGTCGGCGCGCCCCAAGCGGCGCCGCTGTTCGTCAACGTCGACTCGGCGCCGAATTTTTATGCGCCGCCGCTCCCGTTCGACGCTCTGCCGCCGCCTCCGAGGCCCGAGATCATCGAGCTGCGTCCGCCGCGGCCCTGGCGCGGCCCGCGCCCCATCGTCGTCTATGGCGTCGGACCTTGAAGAAAAGTTGACTCCGCCGCTCCTCGCGACTATAGGCACCCTTGCTCATGCGCGGCTTCGGCCGCGCTTTTGCTTTGGCGCGTTCCGCGCCTAGCATGAGCAAAACCGGCAGGATCCACTGCAAAAAAGCTGGCCGCGCGATCCCGCGTAGAGCCAGAGAGAACACGGAGAAAACGATGTTCGCAGTCATCAAGACCGGCGGCAAGCAGTACAAAGTCGCCGCCGACAATACGATTACCGTCATGGCGCTCGAAGGCGAGGCCGGGGCGCAGGTGAACTTCGAGGAAGTCCTCGCGCTGTTCGACGGCGAGACGAGCCAGATCGGCGCGCCGCATGTCGCCGGCGCCAAAGTGGTGGGCGAGATCGTCGAGCAGACCCGCGGCCCCAAGGTCATCGCGTTCAAGAAGCGCCGCCGCAAGAATTCGCGCCGCAAGCACGGCCACAAGCAGGATTTGACGATCGTCAAGATCACGCAGATCCTCACGGGCGCCGCCTGAAGACGCGCCGGCCCCGCGCCACAGTGAGGGAATTCTGATTCCCTCAGACCCGATTTTGAATTATACACGTGGCAATTCCGCGCTTCCCTAGCGCGCCGCGTAAGATTTTGGAGCGAGTGAGATGGCTCATAAGAAAGCTGGCGGTTCGTCGCGCAACGGTCGCGATTCCGACGGTCGCCGCCTTGGCGTGAAGAAGTTCGGCGGCGAGCAGGTCCGCAGTGGCATGATTATTGTTCGTCAACGTGGGACCAAATTTCATCCCGGCCGCAACGTCGGGATCGGTACCGACCATACCTTGTTTGCCACTGCCCCGGGCGCCGTGGCGTTCGAAAAGAAAGGCAACGGCCGCCAATACGTAACGGTGATTACCCAAGACGCAGCCGAATAAGCGGCGGGGACTGAGACGAGACCCCCGCCGCGGCGACAGCCCCCGCGGACGGTCTCGAGCAAGTCTCCGAGATAGGAAGGTCAAAATCCCTTCCAAATAGTCCGGTAAGCGAAGCGCTTAGCAAGGGGATGCGTCGCCGCATCTCCTTCGTCGTTTTGGGGTCGCAAGGCCCCGCTTGTCCGGAGTGCAAATGTTTCTCGATCTTGCCCGAGACGATGTCTTCCGCCTGGAGACGCCGCGGCTCTGGCTCCGCTGGCCCAAAGCTTCGGACGCACCCGCGATTGAGCGCTACTGCAGCCGTTGGGAGGTCGCGCAATATACCGCGCGCATTCCCCATCCTTATCCCCCGGGGACGGCCGAGCGGTTCATCTTCGCCGCGCGCGAGGGCAACGCGAGCGGGAGCGATCTCTCTCTCGTCATGACCTCGATTCGCGGCAAGCGGGATGTGATCGGCGCAATCAGCCTGGAGGGCCGCGCGCAGGACCGGCTGACGTTGGGCTACGCCCTCGCCCCCGAGGCTTGGGGCAAGGGCCTAGCGAGCGAGGCGGTCGAGGCGATGGTGGAGGCCGGCTTTACGATGACCAACGCGATCGAAATCGAGGCGAGCGTCAGGGTGGAGAACCCGATGTCGCGGCGCGTGGTGGAAAAGGCCGGCTTCGGATTCGTGAGCAACGGCTTGCAGGGCGCGCCGGCGCGCGGCGGTCTCGTTTCGTGCGACCGGTTCCGCCTGACGCGCGACGCTTGGCAACTCCGCCGGCAGCTTAGCGCACAGGTGGCGTCGCTCAACCAGGAAAGCGCGCATGAAATTTCTTGATCAAGCCCGCGTCTTCGTCCGCTCCGGCGACGGCGGCGCCGGCTGCGTTTCGTTCCGTCGCGAGAAGTTCATCGAATTCGGCGGACCGGACGGCGGCGACGGCGGACGCGGCGGCGACGTCGTCATCGAATGCGCGAGCGGCCTCAATACGCTGATCGACTTCCGCTATCAGCAGCACTTCAAAGCCAAGACCGGCATGCACGGCATGGGCAAGAACCGCGCCGGCGGCCGGGGAGCCGAGGTCGTCCTCAAGGTGCCGGAAGGAACGCAGGTGTTCGAAGAGGACGGCGAGACGCTGATCGCCGACCTCAAGACCCCCGGCGAGACGATCGTCATCGCCAAGGGCGGCAACGGCGGCTTCGGCAACGCCCATTTCACCACCTCGACCAATCGCGCGCCGCGCCGCGCCAATCCTGGCCAGACGGGGATCGAGCGAACGATCATTCTGCGCCTCAAGCTGATCGCCGACGTCGGCCTGGTCGGCTTGCCCAACGCCGGCAAATCGACCTTGCTCGCCGCGGTCTCGGCTGCGCGGCCGAAGATCGCCGACTATCCTTTCACCACCTTGCACCCGGGCCTCGGAGTGGTGCGAGTTGACGATCGCGATTTCGTGCTGGCCGACATCCCCGGCCTGATCGAAGGCGCCCATGAGGGCCTGGGCCTCGGCGACCGGTTCCTCGGCCATGTCGAACGCTGCGGGGCGATCATCCATCTCGTCGACGCCACCGGCGAGAATGCGGGGGCCGCCTATCGCACCATCCGGCGGGAGCTCGAGGCCTACGGCGCCGGGATCGCCGAAAAGACCGAGATCGTCGCGCTCTCCAAGGTCGACGCGGTCGACGAGGAGACGCTGAAGAAGCAACGCGAGCGCCTCAAGCGCGCGATTCGCAGCTACGGACCACCGCCGCCCGAGAGCGGCAAGCGCCCGGCCCCGCTCGAATTGTCCGCTGTGTCAGGAAAAAATGTGAAGGAAGCGCTTCACGTCGCCCTCGACGCGGTGGAGGCGAATCGAGCCCGCGAAAGCGCTGAAGCGAATTTGGCGCCGGCGTAACCGGCGCCAGCGCGCTCACGCCTTGGCGCGGCTGTTCATCGCCCATTGCACGCCGAACTTGTCGGTGAAGTTGCCGTAGTGGTCGCCCCAGAACTGCTTGGCGAAGGGAACGGTGACGCGGCCGCCGGCCGAGAGGACGGCGAAGAGTCGCTCGGCGGCGTCCGGATCATCGTTCTCGATCAGAAGCGCGCAGCCCTTCATCGGTTCCGAATCGTCTCCGTCGGAGGCGTAGAGCCGCAGCTCCGGTCCCTCGAATAAAGCGTGCAGGACCTTGTCGGCCCAGCCCTCGCGCTGCGCCATCGGCGTTCCCTGATAGCGGCGCAGATCGCGGATTTCGCCGAGCCCGCAGGCGGCGTAGAATTTGAGCGCATTCTCGCAATCGCCACGGAAATAAAGATAGGGGGTGAACTTCATCGGGTCCTCCTAAACTTTTATTCTCCACCACCGGCCGCTTCGTCGGCGATCGCCGCCAGCCCGCCCTGCATCCTCCGCGCGATCGCTTCGGCGTCGGCGGGGAGTGCGTGACGGCGAACCAGCCACAGCGGATCGTTGTAGGCGAGGAATGTTCGCCCCTCCACATCCTGCCAGACCAGCATTTTCAGCGGCAAGTCGATGCCAATCGTCTGTGCGGCCACCATCAGCGGCGTTCCCGCCGCAGCCGAACCGAAGATGACGAGATCGGTCGGCCGCAGTTCGAGCCCTGCATCTCGCGCGCCGGCGGCGTGGTCGACGTGGGCGAAGATCGTCATGCCGCGTGCGCCGATCGCCGCCTCGAGGCGCCGCAGCGTTTCAGCGTGGCCGTAGCGGCTTGGCCGCGTCGCCATTCCGTCCACCGTCATGGGGACCTCCCTGCGTAAGGTCGTCATTAAACATCAGGACGGTAACATTTTCGAGCTGCTTCGAAGGACCTCAATTGGGACCGGCGCCATGCATGCTTCTCACGACGATGGGCCTTTGGGACTCCGGTCCGGCGACGAGGCGATGATGTTCGAGTTCGCCCCGGTTTCGCTCTGGGTCGAGGATTACAGCGGCGTCAAGGCCTTGTTCGACGCGTGGCGCGGGGCTGGAATTGCTGATCTGCGCGCCTATTTCGCTCAGAATCCCGAGCGGCTGCGGAGTTGCGCCGCCGCGATGCGAATCCTTCGCGTCAACCAGCGCACGCTGTCGCTGTTCGAAGCGGACGACCTCGCACATCTCGTCAGCCATATCGAGCGCGTCTTTCGCGACGACATGCTGACCAATCTCGCCGAAGAGCTGCTTCAGCTTTGGGAGGGCAAGGGCGGCTTTGCGAGCAATGGCGTGAACTATTCGCTCGGCGGCCGCCGGATGGACATCCAGGTCAAGGGCGTCCTGCTGCCCGGCTACGAAACGAACTGGGCGCGGGTTATCGTCGCAGTCGAGGACGTCAGCGAACGGGAAAGCGCCCGCCGCCTGCTCGCGCTCAGCGAGGACTATTCGCGCGGCCTGTTCGAACACTCGCCCGTTTCCCTTTGGGTCGAGGATTTCAGCAAGGTCAGGCAATTGCTGGAAGAACTGCGCGAGCGCGGCATCGAGGACTTTCGCGTCTTCACCGACGTGCACCCCGAATTCGTCACGCGGTGCATGAGCGAGATCCGGGTGATCGACGTCAACAGCTTCACGCTGCGCCTGTTCGGCGCGCCCGACAAGCCGACGCTGCTGCGCCGATTGCCTGATGTCTTCGGCGAGGCGATGACGCAGCCGTTCCGCGAGCAGTTGATCGACCTTTGGGACGGCAGGCTGCTCCACCAGCGGGAAGTGGTGAACTACGCCCTCGACGGCTCGCCTCTCCACCTCCACCTCCAATTCTCGGTTTTCCCCGGCCGCGAGAAGGACTGGTCGTTTGTCCAGGTCGCGCTGACCGACATCACCGCCCGCAAGAAAGCGGAGGCCTATCTCGAATATCTCGGCACCCACGACGTTCTGACCAAGCTCCACAACCGCTCCTTCTTCGTGGACGAACTCAATCGCCTGGAGCGGAAGGGGCCCTGGCCGGTGACGATCCTCATCATCGACGTCAACGGCCTCAAGGTGGCGAACGATCAGTTCGGCCACGCCGCCGGCGACGAATTGCTGCGCCGCGCGGGCGAAGTGCTGAGCAAAGTGGTCGAGGCCCCCTGTCGCGTCGCCCGCATCGGCGGCGACGAATTCGCAGTGTTGATGCCGGCCAAGGACGAGCGGGAGGGCGAAACCATGGTTGCCGCGATCACCGAACTCGTCGCGCTCAACAACCAGTACTATTCAGGCTCGGCGCTGAGCCTGGCGATCGGCGCGGCGACCAGCCGCGCCGGCGAGCGCCTCGAGGCTACCGCGCGCCGGGCCGACGCGGCGATGTATGTCGAAAAGCGCGCCGATTATGCCCGCGGATCGCGCCCGCTCCGCGAGGAGCCCGAGGCGTCAGGCGAGTGACGGGCCGAGACGGCGCGAGGGTCGCGGTCTCCGCTCAAACGTATCGCCAGACGAAGCGCTCGCCCTCGCGCGCGACTTTGCCGGCCGACGTTTCAGGGAAATGCGCCGTGAACACCGTCGGCCCTCGCTCGGCCGCGTAGTCCAGCAGCCAGCGACGAGAGCTTCGGGCAAGCGACGGATCGGCGCAGAAGACCGAGCCGAGATCCGGTCGATGGACCTGAATCGGGTTGTGCATCACGTCGCCTGAAAACAACGCCTCTTCGTCGCCCGAGCTCAGCGAGATCGACATATGGCCGGCGCTATGTCCAGGCGTCGGATAGAATGAAAAGATGTCGAGGTATTTTCCCCCTTCCGCCCCGATGGTCTCGGCTTGCCCCGCGTCAATCACTGGCAGCACGCTGTCTTCAAAGACCACACGTCGGTTCGCCGCGGCCGGCGTTGAAAAGAAGTCGCGCTCGACCTCCGGAAAGACATAGGTCGCGTTGGGAAAGGTCGGGACCCAGCGCCCGCCTGCTAGCCGCGTATTCCAACCGACATGATCGACGTGGAGATGGGTCGACAGCACAGTGTCCACTTTCTCACACGCGAACCCTGCGGCTTCGAGTTGCTCCAGGAACGGCGTCTGGAGCTGATGGAAGAGCTTGCTGAACGGGCGGTCCTTGCCATTGCCAATACCGGTATCGATCAGGACTATCCGGCCCTCGACCTCGACTAGCCAGGAATGAACGCTCAGATGCACGGCGTTGCGGCTTTCCTCCGGCTTTCCGAGCAGCAGCCAGCGCTCATAATCGTCGAGGCCGGCTTCGTCCAATTCTGGATACAGGAATGACGACGGCAGTGTTGTCAGCACAGTCTCGGTAAAGCGCCGGACGGTTGCGTCGCCGATCTTGTAGCTTGCCGCGCTCTGCGTCGTCACCGTCTGCTCCCTTGCATACAACGAGGCCGGAGCGGCGGATGTCCAAGTGGCTCCGCCGCCTGCCTGGACCAAGCTATTCCGCCGCCTTGCGCGACTCGAGCGCCGTCAGCGCCTGCGCGAGGTCCTCGATCAGATCCTCTGCATCCTCGAGGCCGACCGAGAGCCTGAGCAGGCCTGGCCCGATGCCCAGCGCAGCGCGTTGCTCGGGCTTCAGGCGCTGATGCGTCGTCGTCTCGGGATGCGTGATGAGCGACTTGGCGTCGCCGAGATTGTTGGAAATGGCGATGATCGACAAGGCGTTGGCGACCGAGAAGGCTTGCTGCTTGCCGCCTCTGACGTCAAACGCAAGCAATGTTCCGCCGCTCGCCATCTGCCGCTCGATGACCGCGCGCTGCGGATGATCGGCGCGGCCGGGATAGATGACGCGCGCGACGCCCGGATGCCCGGCGAGGAAATCGGCGATCTTTGCCGCCGAGCGGTCCTGCTGGGCGACGCGCACCGGCAGCGTCTCCAGCGACTTGAGCATCACCCAGGCGTTGAAGGGCGACAGCGACGGCCCGGTCTGACGTAGGAAATTATGGATGTGCTCGTTGATGAAGGCTTCGGAGGCGAGAATGACGCCGCCGAGCGTGCGCCCCTGGCCGTCGATATGCTTGGTGGCGGAATAGACGACGCAATCGGCGCCGAGCTTGAGCGGCCGCTGCAACATCGGCGAAGCGAACACGTTATCGACCACCAGCGTCGCCCCCGCCTCATGGACGATCTTCGCGACGCCGGCGATGTCCACCACCTCCAGCGTCGGATTGGTCGGGCTCTCCAAGAACGCGGTCTTGGTGTTGGGACGCATCGCCGCGCGCCAGGCCAAAAGGTCCTTGCCGTCGACCAGCGTCGAGGTGACGCCGAAGCGCGGCAGCAGTTCCTCGACGACGTAAAGACAAGAGCCGAACAACGCCTTGGCGGCGACGACGTGATCGCCAGCTTTCACCTGCCCCATCAGCGCGGCCGTAACCGCCGCCATGCCGCTCGCGGTCGCGCGCGCCGCCTCGGCGCCTTCGAGCAGCGCCATGCGCTTTTCGAACATCGAGACGGTGGGGTTGGCGAAGCGCGAATAGATAAAGCCCGGCGCGTCGCCTTTGAAGCGCGCCTCGGCCTGCTCCATCGTGTCGTAGAGATAGCCCTGGGTGAGGAACAGCGCCTCCGAGGTCTCCTCGAACTGCGAGCGCGCCGACCCGCCGTGCACGAGCTGGGTGGCGGGACGCAATGTGCTGAAATCTCGGTTCTTGCGGGGACTGGTCATAACGCGCTCCTTGGCCGCCCAGGCAAAACGGGCGATGGGCCGAGAACAGGGCGCGTTGGGTATGAGGCCCCGATCTTTTAGCCCGTTGTTTAACGTGGCGGCAAGCCGATCGGCTCAAATGACCACGGACCACAGGCATAGACCCGCGCGCGACTTGGCGTCAAGTTCAAGAGCGGCTAACAAGGCCGATCGCCTCGAGGCTCTCATGACGACCGCCAAACCGCTCCTCTCCACGCGCGACGCCCCCTTCGAGGCGCCATTCGGGCTGTTGGCCCGCCAGACCATCAAGACAATGGCTAAGGGCGGCTACATTCGCGCCGGCAAACCGATCGAGGCGACCCAATTCCAGCCGGCGAGCCTCGATCTTCGGCTTGGGCGCGAGGCGTTTCGCGTCCGCGCGAGCTTCCTGCCTGGCCGCGGCCGCAGCGTCGTCGACGGCCTGCAGAGCCTCAATCCTGAGCGCATCTCGCTAGAAGGCGAAGGCGCCGTGCTCGAGAAGGGCATCGTCTACGTCGCACCGCTGATCGAAAGCCTCGCTTTGCCCGCCGGCGTCTCGGCCGCAGCCAACCCGAAGAGCTCGACCGGCCGGCTCGACATCTTCACCCGGCTGATCGTCGACGGTTCCGACGCGTTCGACGCGGCGCCTGCAGGCTATCGTGGCGCCCTATGGGCGGAGATTTCGCCGCGCAGCTTCAGCGTGCGCGTGCGCGAGGGCTCGCGCCTCAATCAGCTCCGACTTCGCCATCACGAGGGCGACGGCGCCGCCGTCGCGCTTGACGCCGAAGCGCTGCGTGCGCGCCACGCCGACCGCCTGCTGGTCGATGGCGAGCTCGCGTTGCGCGACGGCCTCGTCGTTCATGTCGGCCTCAGTGGCCTGCCTGGCGAGATCGTCGGCTACCGGGCGATCAAGAATGGCGACGTGATCGACGTCGACCGGCCGGGCGGCTACGCCGCCGAGGATTTTTGGGAGCCGCTGCGCGCGCGGCGCGACGGCCGTCTTATCCTCGATCCCGACGAGTTCTATATTCTCGCCTCGCGCGAGAAGATGCAGATCCCCTCGGACCTCGCCGCCGAAATGGCGCCGATCGATCCCGCCATCGGCGAGTTCCGCGTTCACTACGCCGGCTTCTTCGATCCCGGCTTCGGCCAGGGCGAAGACGGAACGCCCTCGGCGCGCGCCGTGCTCGAGGTACGCAGCCGCGACGTGCCGTTTCTGCTCGAGGATGGCCAGCCAGTCGGCCGCCTCGTCTTCGAGGCGCTGGCGGACGCCGCCGATGAGCTCTACGGCGAGAACGCGACCTCGAACTACCAGGGCCAGGGGCTCAAGCTGTCGAAGCACTTTCGCGACTTCATTGAAGCGTGAACAAACGAACTGAGCCGCTTGTCCATCACGCTGGCGGCGCGCTATAAGGATTTGCGCATATCCCTGCACGGGACGATGCGGGCGTAGTTCAATGGTAGAACGGAAGCTTCCCAAGCTTCATACGAGGGTTCGATTCCCTTCGCCCGCTCCAAACCTCCGCCATCGCATCTTTTCGTTTCATCCGAACCGCTCGGCGCGAGCCAGCGCGCCGACGTGCAAGCGGGACCATGGATCGCTTCGTCGCTGCGCTCTTCGCGATGACGGCGATCGAATTCGGCCCTCAAGCCCAAGCCCCCACTTTTCCGCAACTGACGTGACGCCATCAGCGCGGCGCGGGCAAAAAAAAGGCCGCCTGGAGGGGCGGCCTGAGTTTAGGGAGGAAACGCCCAAGGAGGGCATACGACGCCGAAGCGCCGCGGGGTCTACATATGCTGCGGCGCAGCAGATGCAAGCGGAAAACGACGACATCGCCACGAATTCGCGAAAACGTGATGACTGAAGTGTTTCCGCTAAGGCCGTGACGGTAAAGTTAAATTTGCCATCCGCGACGCGGCGCTATGGGGCGGATGTGGCCGTCCCGGGCCGCGCCGATCAGCTTCGGCTGGCGCTCCATTGGCCGCCGTATTTGAACTCGGGGGCGGCCTTCAGCTCGTCCTTGGTGGCGTTCATCGTGGCGCGCCACGTCTTCGCATTGGCGTCGTAGCGAATCATCACCGAGTCCGGCTGCACCGCTACGTAATGCGTGCCAATGCCGAGGAAGCCGCCGACCGACACGATATAGCCCTTCAGCGCCTTCGAATTGTCGAAGGCGACATCCTGAAATCTTGCCGATGTTCGCATTCTGATCATTGCGCACGTCGAGACCGACGACGTTCGAACTCAGCATGTCGGTGGAGTCCAAGGAGATGAAATTCGGCCCCGCGGACGGCACAAGCTGGGGCGAGTTCGCGGGCTGCGTCGGCTCTGTCGCGTTTTGAGCGAAGGCGGCGCCGGCCAGAGCGAGCGCCGCGAGGACGCTCATAGGAATGATACGCATGGTTTAGCTCCTGGATAGGGAAGCCCGCCCAGCGAACGCGTGGGCTAGCCGAAAGTTCCCCCGATCAAATCGGTAAGTTGCTCCGTTGCGAAGGAACAAATGCCTGCGCGGCGGCGTTGGCAGAATTGTCCGTGTGGCGGCGATCCCGCGCGCGGATTTCCCTGCGCAGCCTGAGAGGGCGAAGCCTTGAACCAGCCGCAACAGCCCTCGCCTCCCCCGGCTCCGGACGTCGTGCGGCCGCAAAGCCCACCCGAATCGCCGCCGCCCGACGCCCCGACGGGCGTGCCGACGCCTGAACCCGAGAGGGCGCCGCCGCCGCAACCCAACGAAGCGCCCCCGTCGGGCCCGCCAGAAGTGCCGGTTCCGCCCCCGACAGGCGGACCCTAACCCTCCTCATGGACGCCCGAAGACAAGGATGCGATTCAATGCCTCGTAGAGCGGCGGACATCGATGTTGCGTGGCTGCGCCCCTGGGACGTGGCTTGGCCCAAGGTGGCTTGGCCCAAGCGAGATTACCGCGAAAGGACGGATGTCGCCGGCATGACACGCCGAGCGCTTGGCGCTATCCTCGCGGAAGCGCATGAACGGCGCGAGCAGGCGCCCTAAGGGCGCGCAGGAGGCGAACGGCGATGGCGGTTCGGCCGAATGTCGGGAAGCGTTGCGACGTCCTGGTCGTAGGGGCCGGGCCAACCGGTCTCGTCCTGGCGCTTTGGCTCTTGAAGCAGGGCGTCAGCGTGCGAATCGTGGATGAGGCCGAGGGTCCGGGGACGACCTCGCGTGCTTTGGCGGTGCAGGCGCGCACCCTTGAGCTGTACCGCCAGTTGGATTTCGCCGATGCCGTGGCCGAAAGCGCCCATAAGGTGGCGGCGGTCAACTTCTGGAAGCGTGGACAACCGGTGGCGCGCGTCCCCTTCGAGGAGGTGGGCAGCACGTTCACGCCCTATCCCTCGTTGCGAATTTTCCCGCAAGACGAACATGAGCGGCTGCTCGCCGATCGCCTCGCCGCGGCGGGCCTCGAAGTGGAGAGACAGACCGAACTCATCGACTGCGCGCAAGACAGCGCGGGCGTCGTCGCGACGCTGCGGCGGCCCGACGGAAACGAGGAGCTGTGCGAAGCGCAATACATTGCGGGCTGCGATGGCGCGCACTCGCGCCTGCGCGACATTCTCGGCGTCGGCTTCAGCGGCGGGACCTACCCCCATCTGTTCTATGTCGCGGACGTCGAAGCCTCTGGCCCCGCGGTGAACGGCGAACTCGTCGTCGACCTCGACGAGGCGGACTTCCTGGCGATCTTTCCGCTCGCGCCCGATCGCCGCGTTCGGCTGATCGGCACGGTGCGCGGCGAGGCGGCCGAGCGCGCGGAGAGCCTCAGCTTCGCCAACGTGAGCAGGCGCGCGATGGAGAAGCTCCAGTTGAACGTCGGGACGATCAACTGGTTCTCGACGTATCACGTGCATCACCGGGTCGCCGAGCGATTTCGCTCGGGACGATCCTTCCTGCTCGGCGACGCCGCCCACATCCATAGCCCGGTCGGCGGCCAGGGTATGAACACCGGGATCGGCGACGCGATCAATCTGGCCTGGAAGCTGAAAGCGACGCTCGACGGCAAGGCGCCGGAGGCGTTGCTGGACAGCTTCGAAGCGGAGCGCATCGCCTTCGCGCGCCGGCTCGTGGCGACCACCGACCGGCTGTTCACCTTCGTGACGGCGGAAGGGCCGCTCGCCAACGCAGTTCGCCTCAATGTCGCGCCGGTCGCGCTCTCCGCCTTGGGACGCATCGAAGCGTGGCGCGAGTGGCTGTTCTGGACAATCTCCCAGATTGGCGTCAACTATCGCGGCGGCCCGCTGAGCTCGGGCAAGGCGGGGCGTATCCATGGCGGCGATCGCCTGCCTTGGGTCAAAGTCGCCGGCGGCGACACCTTCCAGACCTTAGGCTCTCGCGCTTGGCAGGCGCATGTTTACGGCGTCGCGAGCGCTGAGTTCGTCGCTTGGTGCCGCGAGCGGGCGCTGCCGCTACACGTCTTCGCTTGGACGCACGCCTATGGCGAGGCGGGACTGGCCCCCAACGCGCTCTACCTTTTGCGCCCCGACGACTACGTCGCGGCAGCCGACGAAACGGCGTCGATCGAAGCCCTGCGCGCTTACTTCGACGCCCGCGGCCTGACGCCGTGAAGGCCGCATCAAGGCTTGCTTGCGAGACGGAAAATGCCGGGACCGATTGAGGACTACGCCGTCATCGGCAATTGCGAGACGATCGCGCTGGTCGGGCGCGACGGGTCGATCGATTGGCTTTGCCTGCCGCGCTTCGACAGCAGCGCGTGTCTATCCGCCTTGCTCGGCTCCTCGGACCACGGGCGTTGGCTCATCGGTCCGGCCGACGGCGCAATCAGCGTGGCGCGAGGCTATCGCGGCGATACGTTGATCCTGGAAACGCGGTTCGAGAACGACCGGGGCGCCGTCACGCTGATCGACTTCATGAGCCGACGCGATGGATGCGCCAACCTCGTGCGGCTGGTGCGCGGGCTGCGCGGCCATGTGGACATGCACATGGAGCTGGTGGTGCGGTTCGACTACGGCTCGGTGACGCCCTGGGTCACACGGGAGGACGACGGACGGCTGCAATTGGTCTCCGGGCCTGACCGGCTCCTGCTCGACGCGGCGGTTCCCTGCGAAGGCGAGCACTATCGAACGGTCGCAGACTTCAGCGTCGACGCCGGTCAAGAAGTCAGCTTCGTCCTCACCTGGTCCGCCTCCTACCGCCAGGCGCCGAAGCCGGTCGACGTCGTCAGTACTCTCGAGGAGGTGCAGGCCTTCTGGTCCAAGTGGAGCGCGCCCTTCGACCGTTCGGGCCGATGGGCCGATTCCGTGCTGCGCTCGCTTCTCACCCTGAAGGCGCTCGCGCATTGGGAGACGGGCGGCATCGTCGCGGCGGGCACGACCTCGCTGCCCGAGCGGCTCGGCGGCCCGCGCAACTGGGACTATCGCTACTGCTGGCTCCGCGACGCGACCTTCACGCTCTACGCGCTGACCGAGTCGGGCTTCTACGACGAAGCAAGAAACTGGCATCAGTGGCTGCTCAGAGCAGCCGCCGGCTCGCCCGACGACTTGCAGATCATGTACGGCGTGGCCGGCGAGCGGCGGCTCGACGAACGCGAAGTATCCTGGCTGCCCGGCTACGAAGGCTCCGCCCCGGTCCGGGTGGGCAACGCCGCGGTCGGCCAACTTCAGCTCGACGTCTACGGCGAATTGCTGGACGCCTTTTACGTGGCGCGGAAGGCTAGCCTCGTCACCGGCGACGAGAGCTGGGCGCTCGAAGTCGCGCTGGTCAGCCATCTCGAAAACATCTGGCCGGATCCCGACGACGGGATCTGGGAAGTCCGGGGCGGCCGCAGGCACTTCACCCACTCCAAGGTCATGGCCTGGGTCGCCTTCGACCGCGCCGTCCGCTCGATCGAGGACTTCGGCCTCGAAGGCCCGTTGGAGCGCTGGCGCAACATACGCGACGCCATTCATCGGCAGGTGTGCGAGCGCGGCTACGACCCCCTGCAGAACACGTTCGTGCAGTCCTTCGGCGCTGAGGCCCTGGACGCCAGTCTTCTGCTGATTCCCCTGGTCGGTTTCCTCCCGGCGAACGATCCGCGCGTTCTGGGCACGCTCGCCGCGGTCGAGCGCAAACTCGTGCGCAACGGACTGGTGCTCCGCTACGATACAGACCAGGGAACCGACGGTTTGCCCGGCGGGGAAGGAGCCTTTCTCGCCTGCAGCTTTTGGCTCGCGGACAATTATGTCCTCGCCGGGCGCTGGCAGGAGGCGCAAGCGCTGTTCGAGCGGCTGCTGGCGCTGACTAACGACCTCGGGTTGATGGCGGAGGAATATGATCCGGTCACCCGGCGTCTGCTCGGCAATTTCCCGCAGGCCTTCTCCCATCTCGCCCTGATCAATACGGCCCACAACCTCAACTCCGCGAGCGGCCCGGCGGAGCAGCGCGCATCCCGCGACGGCGGCCAAGATTTATCGCAGTAAGGTCGTCTTCCCCCTCGTACGGATCTGCACAGTTCAGGTTTTTACGGAACCGCGCCCTCCGGCCCGCGTTGCTCGGTCAAAAGCGAACACGGGAGAGCGGTATGGCGAAGGACGGGGAGAAGCCAACCCGGGACGCTCAACAGCAGAAGCCCGACGATAAGCAATCGCAGGCGAAGGACAGATCCAAGGCTTCCGGCGCGAACGAGAACGAATTCGTTCAACAGATGCGATCGCAGCGCCAGACGCTCGAAGCCGCACTCGATAAACGCAATCAGGATGAAGACATCACGACGATCGTGAGAGAATTCGCCAAATCTTGGATCCCCTACGACGACCTCGAGGTCGAGCTTCTGTTCCCCGCGATGGTCTCTGGCGGCGTCGAGGAAACCGCGCTCGCCGAGTTGGTCATTCGTCACGACATCATCAATCTGGTGCTGGCCGACTTGCTTAGTCAGCCGGATCAGGACCCCGCCCAGGCCAAGCTGGAAGTTTTGGCGGCCGAATATGCGGCCCTTCGGTCGATGGAGGATCGTCTCGGAGACGTCCCCGAACGTTTCGAAGCGGCAAAGAAGGCCTCACCGGGGCTGATCGACGAGATGAGGGAACGGCACGAGGCGCATAGGCGTCGCCTGGAAAGAGTGGGCGACGAGCTCGGCAGCGAGGCGATCGGCGCGCTGGCGCCGCGCAGCCTTTCGGTTCGACCGATGAGGCGGCAAGCTCGAAGGGAGCAAGAGATGCAAAGATACCAGAACTACCGTGACCGCGACGAACAGGGCCGCTTCCTGCCCGAGGATGAACGGGGCGGTGGGCGCGGGTATGACCGCATGTCGCGCGGCCGGTACGAGGACGAGGACCGCGACGAGCGTCGCGCCCGTAGCCGCTATGACGAAGACGAGCGCTATCGAGGCGAGGATGAGGCGAGAGGACGCGGTCGCGGCGGCTGGTTCGGCGATCCGGAAGGCCATAGCGAGGCCTCGCGGCGCGGCTGGCGCAGCAGCCATCACGGCGAAAGCGGCTGGTACGGCGATCCCGAGGGCCATTCCCAGGCGTCACGGCGCGGCTGGGAAGAGCGCGAGGACGACGAACGGCGAGGCAACGGCGATCGGGGCCGCTTCGCTGAAGGCGAACGCTATCGCGGCGCGCGCTTCAGCGAGGATGAGCGCTATCGCGGCGGGCGTTTCAGCGAGGACGAACGCCATGGCGGTTATGAGAGAGGCTACGAGATGCGTGGACGCGGCCATGGCGGATGGTACGGCGATCCGGAACGCCACTCGCAGGCCTCGCGACGCGTCTGGGAGGAGCGCGAGAGCGAATTTCGCCCGCGTGAGCGCGATGATGACGAACGTGATCGCCGGCGATCACGCTACGACCACTGAGCGGCGCCGCCGGGTGGCGGAGCTGGCGCGGGCTGTGCGATGGGCCCGCCCGCCCCGGTTCCCTGGGGAGGCGCGGGCTTCGGCCCGCGCCTCGCTTGCGTCAGACGGCGCTGAGTACGGCCTCTTGCCTCCGACTGTTCCTCGTCCGGCCCAGCCAGCGAGAAAAAGGGCATGATGCAAGAATTGTCTCAGGGCGAGCCCCTGACCAGCAGTTTCATCGCGGGCGCAAATGGTCTTGTGGCCCAGTTGCCCGACGGCGTGGTGGAGGCGTTGCGTCCACGTATGGCGCTCGTTTCCTTGGCCCGCGGCGACTTGCTTTGCCGTGCCGGCGAAGGACTGCAAGCCGTTTACTTCCCCTGTTCGGGCATGATCTCAGCGACGCTCGATCAGACGCGGTCGGCCGCCGAGGCCTATGTAATCGGACGCGAAGGCTTCGCTGCCCCGCCGGCGGTGCTGGCAGTGCGCTGCCCGTATACGCTCACCGTGCAGATGGCCTGTTGCGCCCTGGTGGTCGAGGCCGAATTCCTGCGGAACGTCATCCGAGGTGAACGAAGGGCCGAAGACGTCTTTCTTCGCTTCCAGCACATTCTGGGGCTCCAGGCCGCGTCGTCGGCGGTGGCCCACGCCACGGAGCGGCTGGAATTGCGTCTTGCGCGCTGGCTCTTGATGTGCGCCGACCGCGTCGGCCCGCGCCTGCCGGTAGTTCATTCCGATATCTCGCGCGCGCTCGCCGTGCGTCGGGCCGGCGTGACGCTCGCCATCCATATGCTTGAGAGCGAGGGCGCCGTCAGGGCCCGGCGCGCGCGCATCGAAGTGCTCGACCGCAACAAGCTCCGCCGCCGCGCGGGACCGACCTATGGAATCGCCGAGGAGGAATATGCGCGCCTGATCGGGCGCGAGGACGGCGGCGAAGCGGGATGGACGCCCCCCCGGACCGAAGCTCCTGGAGCCATCGCGGCAGGAACTTTTCCCTGGACTGTTTGTTTCCCCGGGCAGACGCCGGCCCAAGCCGGGCCCTTCCAGACACGGAGAGGCGAGATGCCGGACACCCCCCTCAAGGACTTGCTCGTTTATGGACTGAAGGACATGTATTTCGCGGAGAACGCGATCATCAAGGCGCTGCCGAAGATGATCGAAGCCGCCGGGAGCGCTGATCTCAAGCAAGCTCTGACGCAGCACCGCGACCAGACGAACGGGCACGTCGAGCGTCTCGAGGAAGCTTTCCGCGCAATCGACGTCAAGACGCAATCGACTCCCTGCGAGGCGATGAAGGGCATCCTTAGGGAAGGCGACGAGGTCGTCGAGAAGTTCGGCAAATCCCCGGCGGCGGACGCCGCCATCATTTTCGCCTGTCAGGCGGTCGAGCACTACGAGATCACCCGCTACGGATCGATGCGCGAATGGGCCGAAGACCTCGGGCTCGACGACGTGGCGTCCATTCTCAAGCAGACGCTCGACGAGGAATATGCGGCCGACGACACGCTGACCGCGCTCGCCAAACGGGAAGCCAACCCAGAGGGTGGCGGCGAAGCGCGGGCGCGCTGAGAGATGGGAGGCCCCATGGCGACGGTCGCCTACAAAGTGGAGCCAGCCGGCGGCGAATGGGCGCTGAGGCGCGAGGGGCGGACGAGCATGATCTACGCGACGCGCTCCGCCGCTTACGAGGTCGCCGTGGCGGAAGCGGAAGGCGACCTGCGCGAGGGAAGCGACGTCGTCATCGAGGTGCTGTGCGGCGACCAATCCGTTCCATCCGACGAGGCGATGGCCGGGGCGCGCTCCAGCTGAGAGGCGCCCTTCGAGGTCGTCATGCCGCTCACTCTGATCTGGCCGGAGCTGGAATTCGGGCGACGATGGTTGACGCACTGGGCGCGTAGGGCATCGTTGCCCGCAGCGCCGAGCGACGCTCTCGGCGGGTAGTCGATTTTCGCGGAACTTGGCGAGCGACCGGGCGTTATCTTCCTGGGACGGGAACAGGAGCGCGCTCCATGGACGAGAATCAAGCCGTTTACGATGACGAGGGCGAAAATCTCGGGAGGCTCAGCAAGACTGAGCAGGTGGTGCGCTCCTTTCTCATAGTGGGATGCGCCCTCGGGGTCATTCTCGGCTTGGCCTTCGCCAGCGTGATCACGCCTTAGGCGCTTGAGAGGTGAAGCGAACCTCTAACAATTTGGGCTCGAGGGTGGGCGTCTTCGTTGCAAGCGGCGGGAGGAGTCCCTCGGCGGCCCTTCTGGCCGCAATCTTGGTGATCCTGACTGCCTCGCGCGTTGGCGGCGAGATCGCGCAGCGGCTTGGCTAGCCCGCGGTCGTCGGCCTGACGCAACGGATCGCAGCGCAGTTGCGCGGCAACCCGCGCTTTGAGCCGGTCGAAAATTCGTTATTTCTGGCAGGTCGGACAGTAGAACGTCGACCGGCCGCCCTGCACGATCCGCGTGATCGTGCCCTGACAGCGCGGCTTCGGACAGGCGGCGCCCTCGCGGTCGTAGACGGCGAAGGAATGCTGGAAATAGCCAAGCTTGCCGTCGGTGCGCCGGTGATCGCGCAGCGTCGAGCCGCCCGCCTCCACCGCCTCCTCGAGCACTTCGCGGATCGCCTGCGCGAGCGCGCCGAGGCTCGCGGCGCGTCCTTTCCCCTTCACCCCGCCGGCTTCGCGCTTCGGCGACAAGCCAGCGCGATGCAACGCCTCGCAGACATAGATGTTGCCGAGGCCGGCAATCCGCGTCTGGTCGAGCAACGCGCTCTTGAGCGGCGTGCGCGCGCCTTCGAGAATGGCCGCGAGGCGCGCGGCGTCAAACTCCTGCGAGAGCGGTTCGACGCCAAGATCGCGGAACGCGGGATGTTCGGCAAGCAGCGCCGTCGGCGTCAACATCATCGAGCCGAAGCGGCGCGGGTCGTTGTAGGTGATCCGCGCGCCGCTATCGAGCGTGAACACCACATGATCGTGCGCGGCGAGTTTCGGGCGCTCGTTGTGAAATGGCGGCATGACCGTCTCGCCGTCCCGTTCGACGCGGAACGAGCCGGACATGCCCAGGTGCATGACGAGGCTCTCCCCATCGTCGAGCGCCGCCAGCAGGTATTTGGCCCGCCGCGTCAAAGCGTCGATCCGGCGGCCTTTCAGGCGCTCGGCGAAGCGCTCGGGAAAGGGAATCGCTGAGGTCCGCGCGGCGCGTCTCGACGTCGAGCAGGCGCGAGCCGACCAGCGCGGGCTCGAGGCCGCGTCGGACAGTTTCGACTTCGGGCAGTTCAGGCATGGGGATGATCTCGGATCACGGCGAGGAAAGCCCCGCCGTATTTCTGCAGTTTGGCGGCGCCGACGCCGTGGACCGCGCCGAGGTCATCGAGCGTCGCCGGCCGCGCTTTGGCCATTTCGATCAGCGTCCGATCGGGAAAAATGACATAGGCGGGCTGCTTTTGTGCGCGGGCCATCGCCCCGCGTAGCGCCTTAAGGGCCGCTAGCAGATCGCCGTCCGCCTCGTCAGGCGTCGGCGCCAGCCGCTTCTCGCGGCGCGGCTTCTTGCCAACGACGTCCTCGCGCAGCGCGAACGGCTCCTCGCCCCGCAGCACGCGGCGGCCCTCTTCCGTGACGGTAAGTCGATCTCGATCGGCGCGATCATGGTCGATCAGCTTGGCGGACAACAGCTGCCGCAGCACGCCGCGCCATTCCGCCGGGGCGCGATCCTGGCCGACGCCGAAGGTCTTGAGCTGATCGTGCCCATGACGCGTGATGGCCTCGCTGGCCTTGCCGGACAGGATGTTGGCGAGGTGGCCGAAGAAGAACCGTCCCGACGTGCGCAGCACCGCCGACAACGCCTTCTGCGCCTCGAGGCTGCCGTCGATGACGCGCACTGCGCCGTTGCAGACGTCGCAATGGCCGCAGGCCGGCGCCTCCTCGCCAAACATCCCGAGCAGCACCTGCCGGCGGCATCGGGCGGTCTCGCAGAGCGTCACGAGATCGTCGAGCTTGGCCATCTCGATGCGCTTGCGCTCGTCCGGCGCGCCGCCTTCCAGGATCTGGCGGCGGCGCAATTCGATGTCGCCCGCGCCGTAGAGCGTGAAGGTGTCGGCGGGCAGCCCGTCGCGGCCCGCGCGGCCGATCTCCTGATAATAGGCCTCGATCGACGAGGGCATGTCGGCGTGGAATACGAAGCGCACGTCGGGCTTGTCGACGCCCATGCCAAAGGCGACCGTCGCGCACATCACGACGCCGTCCTCCTGCAAGAAGACGTCCTGGTTGCGCGAGCGCGTCTCGTGATCGAAGCCGGCGTGATAGGGCAGCGCGCGCCAGCCGGCGGCGGAGAGTTCCTGCGCGAGCTCCTCGACGCGCCGCCGCGAGGCGCAATAGATGACGCCGCTCTCGCCCCGGCGCCCGTCGAGCTTTTCGCCGAGCTGGCGCGTCGCATTGGCCTTGGGACGCATCGCGAGGAACAGGTTCGGCCGGTCGAACGAACGGACGAAGACCCGCGGGCGCCGCACGAAGAGGCGCTCCGCGACGTCTTCACGCGTCGGCCCGTCCGCCGTCGCCGTCACGGCGATGGTCTGGACCCCGCCGAGCGCCTCGACCACTTCGCGCAGCCGACGATACTCCGGACGGAAGTCGTGGCCCCATTGCGAGACGCAATGGGCTTCGTCGATGGCGAGAAGCCCGACGTTGGCGTCCTTCAGCAGCGCGAGCGTATCCTCGCGCAGCAGGCGCTCGGGCGCGACATAAAGAAGACGCAGCGAGCCGTCGCGAAGGCCGCGCATGATACGTTGCCGCTCGCTTCCCTCGGTCGCCGAGTTGAGCGCGGCGGCCGGAATGCCGAGTTCGCCAAGCTGGGCGACCTGATCGCGCATCAACGCGATCAGGGGCGAGACGACCAAGGTGAGCCCGCCCCGCACCAGCCCCGGCAGTTGAAAGCACAGCGACTTGCCGCTTCCCGTCGGCATGACGGCGAGAACGTCCTCGCCTGACAGAACGGCGGCGACGATCTCCTCCTGCCCGGCGCGAAAGCCTGGGAAGCCGTAGACGCGCGTGAGTTCGGCGCGCGCCTGATCCAAGAGGCCGGGGCGGCCGCTCACCGCGTCTCTCCGGCAGGATCGAACACGGGGGTCCATTGCACGTCCTCGACGCGCTCGGCGCCGCAAGCCAGCATCGCCAGCCGGTCGAAGCCGAGCGCCGCGCCGCTCGCCTCGGGCATTTCGGCGAGGGCGGCGAGAAAGTCCTCGTCGATCGGATAGGCCTCGCCATAGACGCGCTGTTTGACGGCCATCTCCTCCTCGAAGCGGCGACGTTGCTCGGCCGGGTCGGTCAACTCGCCGAAGGCGTTGGCGATCTCGACGCCGCAGACATAGAGTTCGAAGCGCTCCGCGACACGCGGCTCGCCGGGATGGACGCGGGCGAGCGCCGCCTCGCAGGAGGGATATTCAGTCAGGAAAGTCGGCCGGCCAAGGCCGAGGCGCGGTTCGACCTTCTCGCTCAGGATACGGCTGAACACGTCCGACCAGCTATCGTCGGCGGCGACCCGCATCCCGAGGGCGGCCGCCTGCCCGGCGAGGCGATCCCGGTTCGGCTCGCCCTTCCCCTCTTGCCCCAAGGACTCGAAGAGGTCGATCCCGGCATAGCGAATGAAGGCGTCGCGCACCGTGAGTCGCTCCGGCTCGGCGTGGGGGTCGGCGACGCGGCCCCGGAAGGCGAAGCGCTCGGCCCCGGCCTCTCGCGCCGCCAGCGCGACGATTGCAGCGCAGTCCGCCATCAGCGCCTCCAGTGGCTCGCCGGTTCGATACCATTCGAGCATGGTGAATTCGGGCGAGTGGAGCGCGCCGCGCTCGCGATTGCGAAACACGCGGGCGAGCGCGAAGATCCGCTGCTCGCCAGCGGCAAGCAGCTTCTTCATGGCGAATTCCGGCGAGGTATGAAGAAAAGCCGATCGGGCGTGGCCGTCCGAACCGATCATCGCCGTCGCAAACCCGTGCAGATGGGCCTCGTTGCCGGGCGAAGCCTGGAGGCAGGCCGGCTCGACCTCGAGAAAGCCTTGCCCCCCGAACCACCTCCGCAGCGCGCTCAAGATGCGCAAACGCGCCAGCAGCCGGGGGCGGCGGTCGGCGTGGCGGCTCTTACTCCAGAACGGGGAAGCGGCTATCAAGGTGCGATTCGTTCGATCGTGTCTGGTCTTTGGCGGCAAAATGGGTATGTTGCGCGCCGCATTCGCGCAAGCCAAGGCTTGAGGATAAAGTCGTCGCCGCGGGTTTTCGCGCGCGCAATTCTAGGGAATAGGCACGTGAGAGTCATCGCCAGCTCGATTCGCAAGGGCAACATCATTGAGCGGGAGGACGGCCAGCTCTGTGTCGTCCTTTCGGCCGAAAGCTTCCATCCCGGCAAGGGCACGCCGACGACCCAGATCGACATGCGGCGCCTCTCGGACGGCGTGAAGGTGACCGACCGCTTCAAGACCACTGAGCAGGTCGAGCGGGCCTTCGTCGAGGACAAGAACTTTGACTTCCTTTATTCCGACGGCGACGGCCACCACTTCATGAACAACGACACCTTCGAGCAGCTCCAGGTGTCGGGCGACGTGATCGGCGATCAGGCGCAGTGGCTGCAGGAGGGCATGAAGGTCATTCTGTCGCTCTTCAACGAGACGCCCGTCGCAATTCAGTTGCCGCCGCGCGTTACGCTCGAAATCGTCGAGACAGAGCCGGCGATGAAGGGCCAGACCGCGTCGTCGTCCTACAAGCCGGCCAAGCTGTCCAATGGCGCGCGCGTCATGGTGCCGCCGCATATTTCGACTGGAACTCGGGTCGTCATCCAGACGGAAGACGGCAGCTACGTCGAACGCGCCAAGGACTGACTTGGCCGTTCCTAATCAGGGAAGCCTCGTATGCAACTTGGTATGATCGGCTTGGGCCGGATGGGCGCCAATATTGTGCGCCGCCTCATGCGTGCAGGCCACACCTGCGTTGTTTACGACCGCGATCCGGCGGCGGGCCAGGCGCTGGTCGCCGAAGGCGCGCAGGCGGCCGGGTCGCTCGCCGACTTCGTCGCGAAATTGACGCTGCCGCGCGCCGTTTGGGTCATGGTGCCCGCCGGGGCCCCGACCGAATCGACCATCCAGGCCCTCCGCCCGTTGCTCTCGAAGGGCGACGTCGTGATCGACGGCGGCAACAGCTTCTGGCGCGACGACATTCGGCGCGGCGCGGAACTCGCCGCCGACGGCCTAGACTATGTCGACGTCGGCACCAGCGGCGGCGTCTGGGGCCTCGAGCGCGGCTATTGCATGATGATCGGCGGCGCCGCCGAGCCGGTGCAACGGCTCGATCCGATCTTCAAGGCGCTCGCGCCCGGCCGCGGCGACATTCCCGCTACCCCTGGCCGCAACGGACGCGATCGGCGCGTCGAAGAGGGCTATCTGCACGCTGGGCCCTGCGGCGCCGGCCATTTCGTGAAAATGATTCACAACGGAATCGAATACGGCCTGATGCAGGCCTATGCGGAGGGTTTCGACATCCTGCGCAACGCCGATTCTTCCGGGGTCGATCCGGAGCATCGCTTCACCCTCAATGTCGCCGACATCGCCGAGGTCTGGCGGCGCGGCAGCGTCGTCACCTCCTGGCTGCTCGATCTGACCGCCAGCGCCCTCGCCGGGGAAGAGCGGCTCGATTCTTATTCGGGCTACGTCGAGGATTCGGGCGAAGGCCGCTGGACGCTGATGGCGGCGATCGACGAAGCTGTGCCGGCCGAGGTGCTGTCGGCGGCGCTCTATGCCCGCTTCCGCTCCCGGCAGGGCCACACCTTCGCCGAGAAGATCCTCTCAGCCATGCGCAAGGGCTTCGGCGGGCACATCGAGCCGCACGCGCCGAAGGGCTGACCGGCGGTCAATAAAAGCCGATCGGAAAATACTTCAGGTAGATTTCGGCGTAGACGCCGCGCGCAGCGAGCCGGGCCAGCGCCCAATCGATCGCGCGGCGCAAGTCCGCGTCCTCCTTGCGCACGGCGATGCCGACGCCCTCGCCGAAGAAGCGGCTCTCGGTGTACGGGCCGCCCCTGAATTCGCAACAGTCGCCAGAGGATTCTCCGGCGAGCCAGACCGCGAGCGACAGGCCGTCGGCGAAAGCGGCATCGATCGCGCCGCTCTTCAGCGCGTCGTGCACGGCTGCGAAATTCGGAAAGGTCTTGGCGAGCGCTCCAGGAAAGAACGCCGACAGATAGGATGCGTGCGCGGAGCCGGCGACGACCCCGACCGTCTTGCCGACCAAGTTCCCCGGCGTAGGGTCGACCAAAGGGGAGGCCTTGCGTGTCGCGAACCGCGCAGGCGTCAGATAGTAAGGCTGCGTGAAGTCGATCTGCTCGCGGACCGAGGGGCTCGTCGCAATCGACGCAATCACTGCGTCGCCCTTGCCGGTCTCCAAAGAGTTGATCAGCGTATCCCACCGCCGCTCCTGGATAGTACAGCCGATGTGCAACTCCTCGCAGATCGCCCGCGCGATGTCGACGTTGAAGCCCGCCAGCGCGCCGTCCGCCAAGGCGAAATTGAGCGGCGGGTAGTCGTCGTCGGTGAGAAATCGAATTGCCCGCAGGGCAGACAGATCCGGCCGTTCGGAGTGCAAGCCGGGATCCCAAAAGCTCGGCGCACCGTTCGGCGAAGCTGCCGCGACGCCGGTCAGGACGAAGAGCGCAGCCAGCGCCGGCGCGATTTTGCGGGTCACGCGCAGAATTCCCATGACAAAATCGTATTAACGTATTTAACTGTCGTTAGCGCCCTGAATTACGATTAACGCGATTAAGTAGGAACGGACCGTTAGAGTCCGCAGCTGGGCCCGGGGGAACGACGCGCACCCAAGGCTTGCGCGCCGCCTGTTAGTTCGAGTTCGTAGCGTGCCCGAGTTGTTCAAGCAAGTCGCTGAAACGAGCGACGCAGCAGCGCGATACCTGGATGTGCGCGCAGCCGCCCGAGAGCGCCGCGAACGTGCGCGCACCCCGCTGGACCGAGGCGAAATTCCGCCCGAGATCGCTTTCCTCGGCGCTCAGGGGGTAGGACCGGGCGTTCTGCTGCAAGCAGCGCAAAGCGCATCTCAGTCCGGCGCAAGCGCCGAAGCAGCCCTGATCGCCGAAGGGATGCTGGCGGAGGACGCCTATTACAAGGCGCTGGCGCGCTATCTGCGTCTACCCTTCTTCGACAGCAAGGTCGGGTTTGAGGCTTCGCTCGACCCGGCCAAGGCGATCGCGAGCGGCATTGCGCCTCTTCGGCCGAACGAATCCGGCGTCCGCGCGGTCGTCGCGCCGCGCGGAGCCTCGATCCGCTTTCTCATCGCCGCGGCCACTGAGGGCCGCTCGCTTGCCGGGCTCGCCGTGACTTCGCCACGCCGTCTCAGCGAACTGATCCGCCTGCGCGCGGGCGCCAAAATCGCCCTGACGGCAGCCGACGATCTCAGGCGGCGCGATCCTTCGCTCTGCGCCTACGGCGCGCCGTCGTGGGCCGCCCCGACGGCGATGATCTGCGTCGCTCTCGCTTTGGGGCCCGCTGCGCCCGGATGGTTCGAGGCCGTCGTTTCAACATGCCTGTGGGCGACCTTCGCCGCGTGGATCGTGATGCGGAACCTCGCCGTGGCGGCGGCGGCGAGCGACGGCGCGGACGAATTCCAGGCGGACGAGGCGCTGCCGGTCTATTCGATCGTCGCGCCGCTCTATCGCGAAGCGAACATGGTCGCCAGGCTCGTCGCAGCGTTCGAGGCGCTCCAGGGCCAAGCTCGACATCAAGCTGGTGGCGGAGGCGGACGACGCCGCGACGCTCGCCGCGATTCGGGCCCTCAATTTGCCGCCGCCCTACGAGATCATTGTCGCCCCGCCCGGCCAACCCCGCACCAAGCCGCGCGCCCTCAATATCGCGCTGCCGGCCGTCCGAGGCGAATTCCTCGTCGTCTATGACGCGGAGGACGTCCCTGATCCCGACCAGCTCCGATTGGCGGCGGCGCGCTTTGCGGCCGACCCCGGCCTCGATTGCCTCCAGGCGCGGCTGACCGTCGAAAACAGCGGCGCGGCTTGGCTCTCCCACATGTTCGCGCTCGAATATGCAGCGCTGTTCGATCTGATCAATCCCGGCCTCGCCGCGCTCGACCTGCCGATCGCGCTCGGGGGCACCTCCAACCATTTCCGCGCGCGAACGCTGCGCAAGGTCGGCGGCTGGGACGCTTGGAACGTCACCGAGGACGCCGATCTGGGCATTCGGCTCGCACGATCTGGCGCGCGCGTCGGCGCGCTGCGTTCCGACACCAAGGAGGAGGCGCCGACCCGCTTCTCCGTCTGGTTCCGACAGCGCGTGCGTTGGCAAAAAGGCTGGATGCAGACCCTTATCGTCCATTCGCGCCGCCCCGCCCGGGTCGTCCGCGAACTGGGGGCGACGCGAGCGGCCGCGGCGATGGCGATGATCGACGGTGCGGTCTTCGGCGGATTGTTCGGTCCCGTCCTCACCGCCGAGGCGTTGCTGCGCGCCTCCTGCGGCGCGCTGGCGAGTGCAAGCCCATGGCGGGTCGCGGGCGACGTCGCGATCTACACCCTGATGGTGACGGGGCTGCTGACGATCGTCGCGCCCGCCGTCGTCGCAGGGCGTCGGCGGGGGCTTGCGCATGGTTTTGTTCTCGCTTCCTTGCCCCTCTACTATTTGCTGATCTCGGCGGCGAGTTGGGCCGCCCTCCTCGATCTCGCGGTCCGGCCCTTCTACTGGGCGAAGACCGAGCATGGAACGGAAGGCTAACGAGCGGCCTGCGACTAGGTCGGATCGTCATTGCGAGGAGCGCAGCGACGAAGCAATCCATCGTTCCGCTTAGTCCTGCCGGATTGCTTCGCTTGCGCTCGCAATGACGGCGCTGGTTCAGGGGGCTAAAAGATCCGCGTCCTCAGGAAGCTGAGCATGACGATGAGCAGCACAGGCGCGGCCAACAACAGCGTCAAAGTCAGATAAGGCTCATAACCGGCATAAGCGACGAAGCAGTTGTAGCGCGCATAGAGGCCGGCGAAGGCGCCGATCAACGCCAGCGCCGCATTGACATAGGGTCCGAAGCCCTGCCGGCCCATCAGGTAGTCGAGCACGAACCCGACGAGGAGGAACACAACGAACGCGGTGAGCCAGAAACAGGTGAGCTCGAACCCGTCAAGCCCGTTGATAATCCTGAAGAACGGGGCCATGGCGGCCATAAAGCGCTCCTCGCTCGCCGAACCGGGTCCAACCGGGCAATGTAGGGGCAATTCCTTTGCGCGAGGTGAATGGCCCGCGTGCGCGGCTCACGATCCAAGGCCGGTCCGAAAGATAGGTTGATTTTCCCAAGGCCGCGCGCCATGCTCGAATGGTGCGGTGCAAAAATCGTTGAAAACAAAACCGCCTCAACGAGGAACGTCATGAGCACTCGGCCAGCGGGAAGCGCGGCGGAGGGACTTTCCGACGCCGATTCAGCGCGCAAGAAGGACCTCTACGAGATCGGCGAAATTCCTCCCCTCGGCCATGTGCCGGCTTCGATGTATGCGTGGACAGTGCGCAAGGAGCGCCACGGCCCCCCCGAGGAGTCCATGCAAGTCGAGGTGGTGCCGACCTGGCCGCTCGACAGCCATGACGTGCTGGTGTTCGTGATGGCCGCGGGCGTCAACTACAACGGCGTTTGGGCCGCCCTCGGCGAGCCGATGTCGGTGCTCGACGTCCACAAGAACCCCTATCACATCGCCGGCTCGGACGCTTCGGGCGTCGTCTGGGCGGTCGGCTCGAAGGTGAAGCGCTGGAAGGTCGGCGACGAGATCGTGGTCCATTGCAACCAGGACGACGGCGACGACGAGGAATGCAACGGCGGCGATCCGATGTTCTCGGCTTCGCAGCGCATCTGGGGCTACGAGACGCCGGACGGCTCGTTCGCGCAATTCTGCCGGGTGCAGGATCGCCAGTTGATGGCGCGCCCGAAACATCTCAGCTGGGAAGCGAGCGCCTCTTACACGCTGACGCTCGCCACCGCCTATCGCATGTTGTTCGGTCACGAGCCGCATCGCCTGAAGCCGGGCGACAACGTCCTCGTGTGGGGCGCTTCGGGCGGCCTCGGCGTGTTCGGCGTCCAGCTTTGCGCGGCCGCCGGCGCCAACGCGATCGGCGTCATCTCCGACGAATCGAAGCGCGACTATGTGATGTCGCTCGGCGCCAAAGGCGTCATCAACCGCAAGGACTTCGACTGCTGGGGCCAACTGCCGAGGGTCAACTCGCCGGAATATGCGACCTATATGGCCGGCGCGCGCAAATTCGGCAAAGCGATCTGGAACATCACCGGCAAGCGCGACGTCGACACCGTGTTCGAGCATCCCGGCGAGCAGACCTTCCCCGTCTCCTGTTTCGTCGTCAAGCGCGGCGGCATGGTGGTGTTCTGCGCCGGCACCACCGGCTTCAACCTCACCTTCGACGCCCGCTTCGTCTGGATGCGCCAGAAGCGCATTCAGGGCTCCCATTTCGCCAATCTCAAACAAGCGGCGGCGGCCAATAGTTTCGTCATCGACCGGCGCATCGATCCGTGCATGTCGGAAGTCTTCCCCTGGGACAAGATTCCGCTCGCCCACACCAAGATGTGGAAAAACCAGCACGCGCCCGGGAACATGGCGGTGCTGGTCGGCTCGCCAAAGGCGGGGCTGCGCACTTTCGAGGACGTCGTCGCAGCGGCGGGCCGCTGAACTAGCCCGCGCCGGCCTCGCGGGCGGCGCCGCATTGGCCACGTCCGAGTTGCCTTTCCGCCGCCGAATCGCTACGCCGTCGCCCAGAATGCGCCGGGGTCGGCGAGGGACCGAGTGGGCAGGGTTCGTGGGTCCGATTTACGCATGCGCCCCGTGTTAAGAGCGGAGTCGGCCGTGTCAGACAGCGATATCTTCAAGCGCCAAGCGGCCGAGCGCGCGATGACCTTCGTGCGCTCGGGGATGCGGCTCGGCCTGGGCACCGGCTCGACGGCCAAGCATTTCGTCGACCTGCTGGGAGCGGCGGTGCAGCAGGGCCTCGCCGTGGTCGGCACGCCGACCTCCGAGGCGACCGCGCGCCAGGCGGCGGCGCTGGGGGTGCCGCTGACGACGCTCGATGAGACGCCCGAGCTCGATCTCACCATCGACGGCGCCGACGAAATCGATACCTCGCTGCGCTTGATCAAAGGCGGCGGCGGCGCGCTGCTGCGTGAGAAGATCGTCGCAGCGGCCTCGCATCGGATGCTGGTGGTCGCCGACGCCTCGAAATCCGTCGCGACGCTCGGCGCCTTTCCGCTGCCGGTCGAAGTGGTTCCATTCGGCCTCGGCGCGACGCGCCGCCACATCGAACGCGCCTGCGCCGAGCTTGGCCTCTCCGGGGCGATCACGCTGCGCGAGCGCCAGGGGCAGACCTTCGTCACCGACGGCGGCCATTACATCTTCGATTGCGCGTTTGGAGCGCTGCGCGACCCGGAAGCGTTGGCGAGCGCGCTCGCCTTCATTCCCGGGGTCGTCGATCACGGGCTGTTCCTCGGCATGGCCAGCGCGGCAATTCTCGCCGGGCCGCAGGGGGTGACCATCCTTGGCGCAATCGACTGACCGCCAAACTAGGGAGTGTAAACATCGTGTCTTCGTCGATCCTGAAAGCCTCATTCGGCGCGCTCGCCCTGCTGGCCCTCGCCAGCGCCGGAGCGCGCGCTGACGACCCGCCGCCGCCGTCCGCCGCCGCCATCGACTACGCCAACAAGATCTTCGTCGACATCGGCATGAAGCCGACGCTCGATCAGGTCGTGCCGGGGCTGCTGGGCCAGCTCGAGCACAACATCACCGCAACTCGGCCGGAACTGAAGGATCCGCTCCATCAGGCGCTGCTCACCATCGAGCCGGAATTCGTCAAGACGGAGGAGCCCGTCCTGGCCGACTCGGCCAAAGCGCTCGCGAGCCGCATGAGCGAGCAGGAGCTCAAGGACACCGCTGCCTTCTTCGAAGGCCCGAGCGGCAAGAAGTTCCTCGAAGTCCAACCCGCGGTGCTCGGCGACGTCGGCCAAATAGCGCGCGCCTGGCGCGAAAAGCTTTCGACCGACATTCTCACGCGCGCGCGCGAGGAGATGAAGAAGAAGGGCTATTCGTTCTAAGAAGCGCCCCTGGCGCCCCGGCTGCGTGAAAGAAAGGTTCAGGGTATGGCGTTCGATGTGGATCTCTTCGTGATCGGAGCCGGATCGGGCGGAGTTCGGGCGGCGCGCATCGCCGCCCAACACAGCGCCAAGGTGATGGTCGCCGAAGAGTTTCGCATCGGCGGCACCTGCGTCATCCGCGGCTGCGTGCCCAAGAAGCTGCTGGTCTACGCCAGCCGCTTCGCCGACGACTTCGCCGATGCGGAAGGATACGGCTGGAGCGTCGGCCCGACGCATTTCGATTGGCCGACTTTGGTCGCCGCCAAGGAACGCGAGATCTCGCGCTTGTCGGCGATCTATCGCGCGAACCTGGACAAGGCCGACGTCGAGACCGTCGAGCAGCGCGCCGTCGTCACCGGCCCCCAATCGGTCAAGCTGGCGGACGGCCGGACGTTGAGCGCGCGGCACATCCTCGTCGCCACGGGCGGCCATCCGATCCCGCCGACTTCGGTCGTCGGCCTCGAACATGCGATCTCGTCCAACGAAGTCTTCGACCTAAAGGCATTCCCGAAACGGCTTCTGGTGGTCGGCGGCGGCTATATCGCGGTCGAGTTCGCCTCGCTGTTCGCGAAACTCGGCTCGGATGTCACCGAGGTGATGCGCGCTGGCAACGTGCTGCGTTCGTTTGACGAGGACATGCGCGAGGGGCTGCGCGATGAGCTCATTCGGGCCGGCGTCACGCTGCGGTTCGAATGCTTGCCGACCCGCATTGAGAAGCGCGGCGACGGCCTTCATGTCCAACTCTCCGACGGCGAGAGCGTCGACGTCGATCAGGTGCTGATCGCCATCGGCCGCGCGCCCAACACGAAAGGCCTTGGGCTCGAGACGGCGGGCGTCGCGCTCAACGAGGCCGGCGCGGTCATCGTCGACGCCGGCTCGACCACCAACATCGCGTCCATTCACGCGGTCGGCGACGTGACGAACCGCATCAACCTCACGCCGGTCGCGATCCGCGAGGGGCATCTGCTGGCCGATCGCCTGTTCGGCGGCAAGACCGCCGTCGTCGATCACGAGAATGTCGCGACCGGCGTGTTTACGACGCCGGAGATCGGCACGGTCGGGCTCACCGAGAACGAGGCCATGCATCGCTACGCGATGGTCGACATCTACAAGGCCAACTTCCGTCCGATGAAGGCGACGCTCTCCGGCAGCCAGGACCGCACGATCATGAAGTTGGTCGTCGACGCGGCCACGGATCGCGTCCTCGGCGCCCACATCCTCGGTCACGAGGCTGGCGAAATGATCCAGATGCTCGCTATCGCCATCAAGATGAGGGCGACGAAGGCGGACCTCGATGCGACCATGGCTGTCCATCCGACCGCCGGCGAGGAGATCGTGACGATGCGCACTCGCACGAGGCGCGTCGAGAACCCCGCGCTGGCCGCGCTTGAAGCGGCGCAGGAAGCCGAGTGATCCGGCGTCGACAAGCGAAGTCTCGGAAGCAGGCGATATGATCGAGCTCTATTACTGGCCGACCCCCAACGGCCACAAAATTACGATGTTCCTGGAGGAGGCCGGGCTCGACTACGCCATCAATCCCGTCAACATCCGCACCGGCGATCAGTTCAAACCCGACTTCCTCGCCTTCTCGCCCAACAACCGGATGCCGGCGATCATCGATCGGAATCCCGCCGACGGCGGCGAGCCGGTAAGCGTGTTCGAATCAGGCGCCATTCTGGTGTATCTCGGCGAGAAGACCGGCAAATTCCTTCCCGCTGATCTGCGCGGCCGCAAGACGGTGATGGAGTGGCTCTTCTGGCAAATGGCCGGACTCGGCCCGATGGCGGGTCAGAACCACCACTTCGCGACCTATGCGCCGGAAAAAATCCCCTACGCGATCACGCGCTACGTCAATGAGACCAACCGGCTCTACGGCGTGATGGATCGTCGCCTCGCCGACAACGCCTTCCTGGCTGGCGAGGACTACAGCATCGCCGACATGGCGGCCTATCCCTGGGTCGTCCCCTGGAAGCGCCAGCAGCAGAACCTCGACGACTTCCCGAATCTTCGCCGATGGTTCCAAGCCATTCGCCATCGCCCGGCAACGGAACGCGCCTACGCCAAGGCCGAAGCGTTCACCGATCAGAACGTCATGACCGACGAAGCGAGGAAGCTGCTGTTCGGGCAAACCGCGGCGAGCGTCGCGAAAGCCTGATGCGCGCGCTCGATCAGGCCGACCGGCTCGCGCCGGCTTCGCCCTCGAGCAGCTTGCGCATCTTCACGAGCTCGGCGGCGGCGACTTCCATGAAGGCGCGCACCCGCGCGGAATGGCGCAGATCCGCGTGCGTGAGGATCCAAAGGTCGACGTCGAGTTCGGCCAGCGGCGATCCGACGCGCACCAACCCGGGGCGGGCGTCGCCGATAAAACATGGAAGAATGGCGGCTCCGACCCCCGCAACCGCCGCCTCCGCCATAGCGAGCACCAACTCGATGCGGCACGCCTGACGGCGCGGCTCGACCGCCTCCTCGAGCCATCGCCTCGCCCGCGCAGGAGCGTTTCCGCCGCAGAAACCGAGCCAAGGCGCGTCGGAAACGAGCCTTGGGCCGAATTCCCCGACCAAGCGCTGCACGCCGTAGATGGCCCAGCGCATCGTGCAGATGCGCCGGCCGACGAGGGATTCCGGCGGCTCGTTGGTGGCGCGGATCGCGACGTCCGCATCGCGCCGCGACAAATTCAGTGTCTGCGCCGCGACGATCAGCTCGATTTGGATGCCGGGAGCGACGCTGCGGCAGCGCGCCAGCACTGGCGGCAGCAACGCGACCGCAATCGAAATCTACCGTGGTGACGCGCAATTCGCCGGTCGGCGTGACGTCCCGGCCGGCGACGCGCCGTTCGAACTCGTCGATCGAATCCGCCATTGTGGCGGCGAGCGCGATCATTTCCTCGCCGGCGCTGGTCGGTTGATATCCGGCGCGGGAACGCTCGAACAGCCGCGCGCCGACCGCCGTCTCCACCGCAGCGAGTCGGCGGAAGATGGTCGAATGGTTGACCCCGAGCGCCTCCGCTGCACCCACCAGGGAGCGCGCATCGGCGATCGCCTTGACCAGCCGGAACTCATCCCAGTTCAAGCCCGCGTTCATTGTCGAGGGGGGTCCGTCGTCGTTTCGAAACGAAGAGTCTTCACGCGCCTGCATAATAGCAAGCCCACGAAGGAAAAAGGCGCGGGCCGACCCTCAGGGCGAGTGCGACGCGGCGGCCCCGTCCCTCGGGGCGGCGGCGCGACGCAGGCGATCGTTGATTGCGACCCCGAGGCCCCTTTCGGGAATCGGTGCGACCGCGATCAGCTTCGCGCCGGTCGCGTCAAGCGCGCGCAGGTGCGCGAACAAATTGGCCGCCGCTTCGACGAGATCGCCGCTCGCGGAAAGGTCCAGGCGTCGATCCGCCCGGCATTTGACGAGCGCGCCGCCAAAATCGAGCACGGCGTCGCCGGATTGTGCGTCGGTCGCTCGTAAGCGAAGCGCCGCGCGCGGCGCGTAGTGCGACGTCAGCAGCCCCGGCGCCAGCGGCGCCGCTGGCTCCCCGCCCGACCCCTCCCCTTCGGGCGCAATGCCGAGCACAGTCTCAATGCTCTCGCGCGCGATCGCCCCTGGGCGGAGCAGCCGCGGCGCGCCCTCGAGGCAGGCGACGATCGTCGATTCGAGTCCGAGGGCCGTCGGCCCGTCGTCGAGGATCCAGTCTACGCGGCCATCGAGGTCGGCCGCGACATGGTCCGCTCGGGTTGGGCTGACCCGGCCGGAACGATTGGCCGATGGGGCGGCGACGGGAACCCCCGCCGCGGCGATCAACGCAAGCGCGACCGGGTGCGAGGGAACCCGCAGGGCAACCGTATCGAGCCCTGCCCGCGCAAGCAGGCTGACGCGACACCCCGGTCTTGTCGGAGCGATGATGGTGAGCGGCCCCGGCCAGAAAGCGCGCGCCAGAGCCTTCGCCGCTTCGTTGAAGACAGCCTCCCGCTCGGCCTCGTCGGCCGTCGCGAAGTGGGCGATCAGCGGATTGAAGGCCGGCCTTCCCTTGGCGGCGTAGATCGCCGCGACGGCGCTTTCGGACGTCGCGTCGCCCGCCAGGCCGTAGACCGTCTCGGTCGGCGTCGCAACGAGGCCGCCCTCACGAATGGAGGCAGCCGCAGCGGCGATCGATTGCGGGTCGGCCGGCGCGATTCGAGTCGCGCGATGGGAATGAGATGACATGCTGCCTCGCCGCCTTGCGCGGCACTTGGTTTATACATAAACTTTCGGCCCGCTTGCCGGGCGCCTCGCGGCGCGCCAAGCTAGCCGACCAGAGCCGCGCGGCAAAGCGCCGCCGATGCCGGCTTCGAGGAAACGCCATGACCTACCGATCGCCCGTCGCCGACATTCTTTTCTCCTTGAAACATGTCGCCGGCCTCGATGACGCGATCGCCGCCGGCCTGTTCGGCGAACTCGACCCCGAAACGGTCATTTCAGTCATTTCCGAGGCCGGTCGATTCGCGACCGAGCAGATTGCGCCGCTCGACCGAACAGGCGATGAAATCGGCGCCCGCTACGAGAACGGCGCAGTGACGTCGCCGCCGGGCTTTCGCGATGTTTTCCGGCAATGGGCCGAAGCCGGCTGGTCCGGCGTCACCGCGGCGCTCGACGACGGGGGCATGGCTTTGCCTCACAGCGTCAATTTCGCCTGCGGCGAGATCTGGACCGGCGCGTCGATGGGCTTCGCGCTTTGCCCGCTCCTGACCGAAGGCGCGATCGGCGCGCTCAACGCCTATGCGAGCGACGAACTGCGCGCTGCCTACCTGCGCAAACTCGTCAGCGGCGAATGGACGGGGACCATGAATCTGACGGAGCCGCAGGCCGGCTCCGACCTCAACGCGGTCAGAACCCGCGCGGAGCGCGCCGCCGACGGGACCTATCGCGTCTTCGGCCAAAAGATCTTCATCACCTACGGCGAGCACGACATGGCCGACAACATCGTGCATCTCGTGCTGGCTCGTCTGCCCGACGCGCCGGCCGGCACGCGCGGATTGTCGCTGTTCCTCGTTCCGAAGTTCCTTGTCAAGCCGGACGGCTCGCTCGGCGAGCGCAATGACGTGCGCTGCGCCAGCATCGAGCACAAGCTCGGCATTCACGCCTCGCCGACCTGCGTCCTGGTCTACGGCGATAGCGGCGGCGCGACCGGCTGGCTGGTCGGCGAAGAAAATCGCGGCCTCGCCGCCATGTTCGTCATGATGAACAGCGCCCGGCTCGGCGTCGCCATGCAGGGCGTCGCGATCGGCGAGAAGGCGTTGCAACGCGCCCTCGCCTACGCGAGGGAGCGCCGCCAAGGCCGCAGCAATGGTGGCGCGGGCATGAGCCCGATCATCGAGCATCCCGACGTCCATCGGACGCTGCTGACGATGAAGGCGCTGGTGCAAGCGGCGCGCGGCGTCTGCCATTTGACGGCGATCGCGATCGATCGATCGCTGCACGCCAAGAGCGCCGAGGAGCGCGCCGCGGCGGCAGAGCGGGCGGCGCTGCTGACGCCGATCGCCAAAGCCTTCTCGACCGACATCGGCGACGAGGTCGCTTCGCTCGGCGTGCAGGCGCACGGCGGCATGGGCTACATTGAGGAGACGGGCGCGGCGCAGCTCCTGCGCGACTCCCGGATCGCCGCCATCTACGAGGGAACGAACGGCATCCAGGCCATCGACCTCGTGCAGCGCAAGCTGCCGCTTTCCGGCGGGGCGGTCGTCGCCAATGAGGTCGGCGCGATGCGCGCCATCGTCGCCGAGGTCGCCGAACGCGGCGATGCCGGCTTCGGCGCAACTGCAGCTCTGCTCGGCGAGGCGATCGACGCGCTCGAAAACGCGAGCGCCGCAATGCGCGACGCGCTCGGCGCCGATCCGGCTGCGGCGCTCGCCGGCGCGACGGCCTATCTGCGCCTCTTCGGCCTTGCGCTCGGCGGCGCCTGTCTCGCTAAAGCGGGACTCGCCGCCCAGGATCTCGCCGCCGCTGGCGACGATTCGCAGCACGGCCGCATTGGTCTTGCCCGCTTTTTCGCCGAGAAACTGGCGACCGCCGCGCCCGGTTTGGCGCGTTCGATTTTGTCGGGCGCGCGTGCGCTCGCGAATTACGAAATCATATTGGGGGAAACCGCATGAACGAATTTGTTGAGATCGTTCGGGAGGGCGCCGTCTGCCGGGTCACGCTCGCGCGTCCCGAGAAAAAGAATGCTCTGACGAGCGCGATGTACGAGCGGCTGACGGGCGCCTTGCAGGAGGCGAGCGCCGACGACCGAATCGGCGCCGTGCTGTTGACCGGCTCGCAGGGCGTGTTCACCGCCGGCAACGACATCGGCGATTTCCTCTCCGCCGCGATGGCCGCCTCGGCGAACAACGCCGCCCCCGCCGGCTCGCGCTTCATCTATACGCTCGCGAAATTCGACAAGCCGCTGGTCGCCGCGATCGAGGGAGTCGCAGTCGGCATCGGCACGACCTTGTGCTTCCACTGCGATCTCGTCTACGCGGCGCCGAGCGCGCGCTTCCTGATGCCCTTCGTCAATCTCGGCATCGTGCCCGAGGCGGGGGCATCGTTGCTGGCGCCGCTGCGCTTCGGGATGGCGAGAGCGGCGGAAGCGCTGCTGCTGGGCGAACCGTTCGATGCGGCGAAGGCGCGCGAACTCGGCCTCGTCAATGAGGTCGTCGAGCCGGACGCGCTCGTTGCACACGCGCTGGCCAAGGCGCAAGCGCTGGCAGCCAAGCCGCGAGAAGCGCTGCTCGCGACACGCCGCCTGCTACGTGGCGATCCGGCCCCGCTGCTCGCCCAGATGGACGAAGAAATGCGCGTCTTTCAAAAGCGCCTGCGGTCGCCGGAAGCCCGCTCGGCCTTCATGGCCTTCATGGAGAAGCCGAAAGGATAAGCGCCCTCGCTCACACCCGCTTTCGATGGAATGGCCGTGAAGCTTCCCACGATGGTCGCTTTCCTCATCGCACTGCTGTTGCCGGCGGCGCTGCAAGCCCGCCCGGTCTATCTTTTCGGTGAGATCGGCAAGTCCGCGGTCCTAGCCGTGGTGGATCGAACGGGCGATCGGTTGAGCGGCTGGTATCTCTATGTTGCGGTCGGCAAACAACTCCAACTCGCGGGGCAAATCGACGCCGACGGCGGCTTCCGGCTCGACGAGAGCGTCGACGCTCGCAAGACTGGCGCGTTTGAGGGCAAGTTCGCGGAAGGACGCTGGAGCGGCGAATGGCGCGCCGGCGCCGGCGCGCCGCTCGCCTTCTCGTTGACTGAAACGCGAGACCCATTGGCCGATGCGAACGGGACGTTTCGCTGCGCAACCAAGCAGCGGAAGGAAGGCTGGAGCTTCGGTCAATCGCTGACCCTCGAGCTGGCCAAAGGATCGGTGACGACGCTGGAGGCGTCGACGACCGCGTCGGCCGCGCAGGAGGGCGAGAATGGATGTTTCTACTCGCTCAAGGACTTTACCCCTGTCCCCAGCGACGTCGGCCTCCTGCTGACGGCTAAGGATGAGGACCAGCCGATCACGCCGGATTCACAACGCTGCACGATCCGCGTCGTCGGTGACGCCAATCATCTTGTCGTTCAGTTTGGAGACACTGCTGACGCGCACAACGACTGCCGTTTCAGCGGATCGACTGCCTTTTGCAGCCCCCGCTCATGGCCGGCCGACTTCATCGTCGATCGCCGGACGAAGAGCTGCAAGCCGATCGAGTGATTGGCTCGGGCGCGCGGTCCCCGCGGCGCCCGCCGTGCGTCAGGTCATGTACTGGCCGCCGTTGGCGGTGAGCGTCGAGCCGGTGATGAAGCCGGCCTCATCCGAGGCGAGGAAGAGGACGCAGCGCGCAATCTCCTCGGGCTGGCCGAGCCTCCGCGCCGGGATTTGCGGCAGAATCGACTTCTCGAGGATCTCCGCCGGCACCGCCATCACCATGTCGGTTGCGACATAGCCGGGGCAAATGGCGTTGACCGTGATCCCCTTGCTGGCGTTCTCCTGCGCGAGCGCCTTGGTGAAACCGATGTCGCCGGCTTTGGCGGCGGAATAATTCGTCTGGCCCATTTGGCCCTTCTGGCCGTTGATCGACGAAATATTGATGATGCGGCCGAAGCTCCGCTCGCGCATGCCCTCGATCACGGGGCGGCACATGTTGAAGAGCGAATTGAGATTGGTGTTGATGACGGCGCACCACTGCTCCGACGTCATCTTGTGAAACGCGGCGTCCCGCGTGATTCCGGCATTGTTGACGAGCACGTCGACTGGCCCAAGCTCCTGCGCGACCTGCGCCAAGCCGGCCGAACACGCATCGAAGCTGCCGACGTCCCATTTGTAGACGTTGACGCCCGTTTCGGCCTTGAACTTGGCCGCCGCCTCTTCATTGCCATGGTAGGTCGCGGCGACGCCGTAGCCGGCGCCGGCTAGCGCCTTGGAGATGGCGGCCCCGATCCCGCGCGTTCCGCCCGTAACGACTGCGACTCTCCGCATGGCTCCCTCCCTCTAAAACGCATCTCCCACTGCGCCGCCTCTACGAGCGGCGCAGCCCGTTACTCGACCCGAAGCAGCGCACTCAGCGCTCGACGGTCAACGCAATCCCCATGCCGCCGCCGATGCACAGCGTGGCCAGGCCCTTCTTCGCGTCGCGCCGCTTCATTTCGTGCAGCAACGTCACGAGCACACGCGCGCCGGACGCGCCGATCGGGTGGCCGATTGCGATCGCGCCGCCATTGACGTTCACGATCGCCGGATCCCAACCCATGTCCTTGTTGACGGCGAGCGCCTGCGCGGCGAAGGCCTCGTTCGCCTCGACGAGATCGAGGTCCTTGACCGCCCAGCCGGCGCGCGTCAGCGCCTTGCGCGAGGCCGGGATCGGCCCCGAGCCCATGATGGCGGGATCGACGCCCGCAGTCGCCCAGGAGGCGATGCGCGCCAGCGGCGTCAGGTTACGGCGCTTGGCTTCAGCGGCGGTCATCACAACCAGCACGGCGGCGCCGTCGTTGATCCCCGAGGCGTTGCCTGCGGTGACCGTGCCGTCCTTGGAGAAGGCCGCCTTCAGCTTGGCGAGCGCGTCATAAGTCGTGCCCGGGCGAATGAACTCGTCGTCGGCGACGACGATGTCGCCCTTGCGGGTCGAGACCGTGAAGGGAACGATCTCGTCCTTGAACTTGCCCGCCTTTTGCGCCGCCTCGGCCTTGTTCTGCGAGGCGGTCGCGAAACGGTCCTGGTCCTCGCGCGTGATCTGCCACTTGGCGGCGACGTTCTCGGCCGTGTTGCCCATGTGGTAGCCGTGGAAGGCGTCGATCAGGCCGTCCTTGAGCATGGTGTCGACGAACTTCATGTCGCCCATTTTCACGCCGGCGCGCAGATGCGCGACGTGCGGCGCGAGCGACATCGACTCCTGCCCGCCAGCGACGATGATCGCGGCGTCGCCGTTGACGATCTGCTGCAAACCGAGCGCGACCGCGCGCAAGCCGCTGCCGCACACCTGGTTGATGCCGAACGCGGTCTTGTCCTGGGGAATGCCGGCCTTCATCGCCGCCTGGCGAGCCGGGTTCTGCCCCTGGCCGGCGGCAAGGATCTGGCCGAGAATCACCTCATCGACCTCGGCCGCATCCACATGCGCCGCTTCAAGCGCCGCCTTGATCGCCGTCGCTCCGAGTTCGTGGGCGGGCGTATTGGCGAACGAACCGTTGAACGAGCCTACGGCGGTTCTCTTCGCGCTTGCGATGACGATTTCCTGTGCGGACATGGGAGGCTCCTCAAAGCGGCGGATACGCCGAAAATATAGACACTGGCGTCCTTTTCGCCATCCTTTTACACGAACGCCGGCTTGCTACGCCAGTGTGGAGCGCGACCGGCGGACGTCGATTTGCGCCCCGCAGCGCAAGGTTGAACATTCGACTGTGGAGGAATTTTGCCGTGCAAAAAAATGTTCCGGCGCCGCAAAAAAAAGCCTATCTTATGCGCGTTCGGGCTACGCCGCGCAGAGTCGAGACCCCACACGATGTCGAATCCCGCCACGCCGATCACAATCAAAAAATATGCAAACCGGCGTCTCTATAATACGGCCTCCAGCGCCTATGTGACCCTGGCGGACCTGGCGAAGATGGTGAAGACTGGCGAAGATTTCGTCGTCTACGACGCCAAGACGAATGAAGAAATAACCCGCTCCGTCTTGACCCAAATCATCTTCGAACAGGAAGGTATCGAAGGTCAGTCGCTCCTGCCGATTACATTTTTGCGGCAATTGATCCGTTTCTATGGCGACAGCGTTCAGACGCTGCTGCCAAGCTATCTCGAATATTCGATTGATCAGTTCAACGGCGAGAAGCAGGCGATTCGCGAAGCCGCGACCCGCGTTTTCGGCCAAGGCCCTTTCTCCCCCTCGTCGTTCAACGCGTTGCAAGAAATGACGCGCAAGAACCTCGCGGCGTTCAATCAGGCGCTCGGGTTGTTTTCTCCGTTCGCCGCGAGCGCAGCGCCTCCCGCTGAACCCAAGAAGCCCGAGCCCGCGCCACAAAACGCCGACATCGACGAGTTGCGCAACCAGTTGATGGAGATGCGCCGGCGGCTCGACAGCCTCACCGAAAAGAACTGAGCGGCTCAACCGTCCGCGAGCTCGAGCGTCCGCGCCGCCGCCTACGGGCGGGACGCGGCGCAGACCTTCAGCCCGCTTCCGCTGCTTCGCCGCGCGCTCTTGCAGGCTCATAGAGCATCGGCCGCCCCACCAGGTGACCCTGGAGATAGTCGATGTCCCATTCGGCGAGCAGGCGCCGAGCCTCGGCGTCCTCGACCCATTCCGCGACGGTCTTTATCCCCAGGTGGCGCGCAAGCTGCGCCAGCGTGCGCACGAAAAAGCGATCGTCCAGCGAGCACGCGACGTTCTGCACGAAGGCCCCATCGATCTTGACGATGTCGACCCCCAGCCGGCGAAGGTTGCGGAACGACGTATGACCGGCGCCGAAGTCGTCCATCGCGATCGTGACGCCGAACGCCTTCATCCGCGCGATGACGCGCATGGCCTCGTCGATCGGCTCGACTGCGAGCGTCTCGACGATTTCCACGATCAGCCGCTCGGCGACGCCAGGGCGAAGGCTGAGCGCCGCCTTCATGCCGTCGAGCCATTCGGGCGAGCGCAGGGTGGCGACGGAAATATTGACGGAAATATTGAGGTCCGGCTCCACGGACAGGCGGTCGAGCGCGAGCTCGAAGACGCGCTGATCGAGTTGCGTGATGAGGCCGACCTTCTCCGCGACCGGCAAAAGGATCTCGGGACCGACGATCACGCCGTCCTCCTGGCGCACCCTCAGCAGCGCTTCATAGAAGGCAACCGCCCCCGACCGGGTCGCGACGACCGGCTGATAGGCGACAACCACCCGGCGCTGATTCAGTGCGGCGACGATCTCGTCGGCGATCGCCGCCTCGCGCCGCTGGGCCTCGCTCAGCGCTTGGCCTGGCGTATAGAGCGCGTATCGGCTCTCTTCGCTGGCGGCCTGTTCGTAGGCCTCTTCCGCGCGTTGCAGCAACCGACAGGCGTTCCGGCCGTGGCGCGGCGCGAGAGCCGAGCCGATGCGGACCGACGCCCTGACGGCTCCGATCGCCGTCAGAAACAGCTCCGCGGTGATCCGTCGCGCCAGGCGTGTCGCCGCGATCGCCAATTGCTCGGGATTGCTGGTCGAGAGCAGAACTGCGAACTTGCCGCCGGCATAGTGCGAGACGTCGTCGATCGCGCGCACGTTGGCGCCGAGCCGTCGCCCGACGGCGGCGATCACCTCGTCTGCGACGTCGTAGCCGTGGCGCCGGTTGAGCTCGCCCAAGTCTTCGATGCCGACCATCAACACCGCGAATCCGCCCTCGCCGGGCCGAACGGCGGCGAAGCGCGCCTCGAGTTCGTCGTTGAAAGCCCGCCGATCAGCCAGCGCATTCGCGGCGCCGCGAGCGCCCTCGCCGGGCGAGCCAAGCCCTTCGTTGCGGTGCAGGATCCTCAAAACGCCATGCGCGCGAGCGGGCCGGCCTTCGCCGTCAGCGAACCAGCGTCCGACATCCTCGACGGCGCATGTCTTGCCGTCCGGGCGCGCCAGTCGGTAGGCGACGCGGTACGGCGCGCCTTGGCCCTCGTCTGCCGCCGGAGAATTCTTAATTGCCTGGAAGCGCGACGATTCGGATTCGCTCGTCACCAGTTCAGAAAATGCGGCGCCGCTGGCGATCGAGGCCGCGGGGAAGGCGGCCAGCGTCTCCCCGACATTGGCGCCCCAGGTCAGACGGTCGCTTACCATGTCCCAGTCATAGACGACGGCGCTGAGGGAGTTGAGGACCGCGCGCGGATCGATTTCGCGAGCCTCTTCCAGGGTCGGTTCGGCGACGTCGGCGGCGCGCCGCGGCGCGTCGCAAGCGGATGACGTTTCGGTGTCGCGCACACCCTTCCCCCGTTCAGCCCCATTGAAGCGCGCGGCGTTTTCGCCGAGAGCGCACAATACTCAGAAAATCTGGACCCCGCGGCCAGTCAACCAGATTGCGCGGAGTCCATAGAGAAGAATAACAATGCCGGCGAAATAGCTAACGAAACATTAAGCTTAACGTTTCGGCAATAAGGTATCAGAAACGATCCTTCCGGGTGCGGATCTCCGAGAAGACCGCGCCGGCGTCGCCGCCTGCCATGCCGACAGCCGCTTGGACGCTCGGCCATTCCGCGCGAAGAAACGGATTGGTGGCGAGTTCGATCGCGATGGTGGTCGGAACGGTCGGCTTACCAGCCGCTCGCAACGCCTTGATCTCCTCGACCCGGTTCTTCAGCACCGCATTGTCCGGTTCGATGGTCAGCGCGAAGCGCGCATTGGATTCAGTATATTCGTGGCCGCAATAGACCGTCGTCTCGCCGGGCAGCGCCGCCAATTTGACGAGCGAATCCCACATCACGGGGTAAGGCGTTTCGAAGACGCGCCCGCAGCCCAGCGCGAACAAAGTGTCGCCGGCGAAGGCGATCTCGTCCTCTTCGAACCAATACGTGATGTGCCCAGCGGTGTGGCCGGGGGTCTCGATCACCTTGGCCTCGAGCCCGCCGACGCGCGCGTAGTCGCCTTCATTGACCAGAATGTCGAGCGCGCCGATACGCGCGGCCTCCTTGGCGGGGCCGACGACGCGAAGGCCGGGAAAGCGGGCGCGAAGGCCGGGGATGCCCTGGGTGTGATCGGCGTGATGGTGCGTGATGAGGAGGTCAGTCAACTCCCAGCCTTGCGAGGCCGCGGCGGCGATCACCGCATCCGCGTCGGGCGCGTCGATCGCGGCCGTCGCGCCCGAGCCGGAATCGTGGATGAGGACGCCGTAATTGTCTTGGAGGCAAAGGAACTGATGAACGTGCGTGCTCATGGGAAACCTTTCGTGACTGGCGCCGCGGCGGGCGCGTGGATTGCGCCGCGCCGCGGAGTGGTTCAAATTCGCTTTCCGTGCCGCCAGACCGTGCGGCGGTTCACGCGAATCGCCGTGCGATCTAGATTTCTTGTAGATTTTCGCACGGTTGTGGCGAAAAACCGGCATCCACCTTTTCGCCGCGCGCCCTAGGCCTAATCAACCATGCCGCTCGACGTCAATGATCTCCTGGCCTTCTATGCCTCGCCGCTCGGCGACGTTTCGCGCGGACTGATCGGCCGCGCGCTCAGAACCCGCTGGGACAACTGCGCCAAGCTTTCCATTCTCGGCCTTGGCTACGGCGGCCCTTATCTCGAGCGCTTCCGCGACGAGGCGCAACGGGTGCTGGCCTTTATGCCCGCTGAGCAAGGCGTCGTGAATTGGCCGGCCAGCGGGCGTTCCGCCTCAGCGCTGATCGAGCTGGAGATGCTGCCGCTGCCCGACTCCTCGATCGACCGGGTCCTGATCGTGCACGCCCTGGAGACGGCCGAGCATCCGAGCGCCGTGCTCGATGAGGTCTGGCGCATCCTCAACCCGGGCGGCCGGCTGATCGTCGTCGCGCCGTCCCGGCGCGGCGTATGGGCTCGCGTCGACGGCACACCCTTCGGCCAGGGCCAGCCCTACTCAAAGGGGCAATTGCGCGATCTGATGCGCGAGGCGCTGTTTTCCCCGCTGTTCTGGGGCGAGGCGCTTTACGCCCCGCCGTTCCGGCGGCGCTTCTTCGTCAATTCCGCGCCGGCGATTGAGCGCCTTGGCTCAGCCTTGGGTCTACCCTTCGCCGGCGTTCATATCGTCGAGGCGACCAAGCAAGTCTATCGGCCGGTCGGCGTCCGTCGTGTCGCTCGTCGCCAGTCGCTCGCACTCCAGCCGGGCCTTGCGCCGGTCGCGCACCCTCAGTCCGCCCACTATTTCCCATTGTCGCGATGCGCCGACCATGCTTTTTACGCCCCACCGCTTCCGCCGGAGACTTGAATTCATGCCGCAATCCGACCGTCTGCTCGTTCTGGTGCGCCACGGGCAAAGCGACTGGAACCTGAAGAACCTTTTCACGGGTTGGAAAGACCCGGACCTGACGCCGCTCGGCGTCGAGGAGGCCAAAGCGGCGGGGCGCCGGCTCAAGGCGCGCGGCCTCGCCTTCGATTTCGCGTTCACGTCAGCGCTGACCCGCGCACAGAATACGCTCAAGTTGGCTCTCGCCGAGCTCGGCCAGACCGGCCTGCCGGAAACCCGCGACCAAGCGCTCAACGAGCGCGACTACGGCGAGCTCTCCGGTCTCAACAAGGACGACGCGCGCAAGAAGTGGGGCGAGGAGCAGGTGCACCTCTGGCGGCGCAGCTACGATGTCCCGCCGCCCGGCGGCGAGAGCCTTAAGGACACTGTCGCCCGCACGCTTCCCTACTACTGCCAGAACATTCTCCCGGCAGTCCTCAACGGCCGGCGCGTCATCGTCGCCGCGCATGGCAACAGCCTGCGCGCCCTGGTGATGGTGCTCGACCGCCTGACGCCGGAAACGATTCCAACGATGGAGCTCGCGACCGGCGTGCCGCTGGTGTATCGGCTGAAGGCGGATTCAACAGTCGAATCCAAGGACGTCCTCAACGACTGACCTGAGGGTCGGTCAGTCACAGTGCTAAAGCGCGCGGCGAAAAAGTGGATGCCGGTTTTTCGCCAAAAAGCGCGCGAAATCAAGAATAGAGAGCGTGCGGCGATTCCGCCAAATCGCTGCACGCTCTAAACTCCCGCGAGTGATTCGCGGGAGATCCAATGATGCGACGCGTGCTTTCGATGGTGGCGGCGTTCATGGCGGTGGGCGCCGGGGTGGCGGCGGCTTCGCCGCAATACGAATTCCTGGCCGCGCCGCAGATCAATCTGTCGCTGGTCTATCGCTTGGACAAGCTGACCGGCGAAGTCATCGCCTGCCAATACGCCCACAACCCTGGGAAGACCGACATCGAGCCCGGCGCCTTCGGCATCACCAATTGCTACCGCAGCGGCGAAGGCGCGACCAAACAGGAGCCAGGCGATTACGGCCTCATCGCGACGCGCCACGAGCAGGAGGGCGGCGTATTTCGGGTCGACTACCGCTCCGGCGCGCTGAGCATCTGCTATCTCTACTTCCAGCGGGAGAAGCAGGGCGACACCGAGACGACCACCGACCAATACGTCGTGTGCACGCCGCCTTATAAGTGAGGGCGAGGCCTCCGCGCGAAGGGGGGAACGTCGTCAAGGCTCCCGTCAAGTTGTCGCGCCATTTCGTCAAGCAGCGTCAAGTTTTGTCAAGCTTTGTCAAGCTTTGTCAAGGCTAAGCTTGACGCTCCCGCCCGGAATATCAATCACTTAGCCCACCACGCTTTGACCAACGCCGCCTTCGAGCGATCGTCTTGACACAGAGGCCGCGCCGCCGCCGGGTGAACGAGGCTAAGGATAGTTCGCGTTTGGCGAATCGGAAAGAAATTGTCGGAGGAGACCTGGGCGACGCCGCTCGCCGTCTTGGCCGGGCTTGACCCGGCCATCCAAGCGGCGCCGCTTATCGTGATCTCAGCCGGAAGGGCAACGGCACGGCGTGGGTGGCCGGGTCAAGCCCGGCCAAGACGTGAGCACAATGCGCCGCTTGCCGCCCCACGCACAGCAAGTACTCACCGATCGGTCAGCCCTGGAACCTCCGGCCCGAGCGGCGTGATGCCGTTGGGGTTGAGCGATCTGATCGAATAGTAGCCGCGCTTGATATGCCCGAGCGACACCGTCTCACGCACGCCGGGCAGCGTGAGCACGCGTAACAGGTAGGCTTGCAGCCGGGGATAGTCGACGATCCGGCGCTTGTTGCATTTGAAAATGCCGTTGTACGCGACGTCGAAACGGACGAGCGAGACGAAAGCGCGAATGTCGGTCTCGGTGAAGCGCTCGCCGAAGAGGTAAGGCCCAACGTCGAGTCGCCCATCGAGTTCGTCGAGCATGGCGAAGACGCCGCCGAACGCCTCCTCATAAGCCTCTTGAGTCGTGGCGAAGCCGGCCCGATAGACGCCGTTGTTGAGCCCGGCGTAGAGGCGCGCGTTCAGCGCATCGATCTCTTCAGCCAGATCGGCAGGATAAAGATCGAGCGACGGATCGGCGAGGCGGCCGAAACCGGAATTGAACATGCGCAGGATATCGGCCAATTCGTTGTTGACGATCGTCTTGCGGCGTTTGTCCCACAGCACCGGCACGGTCGCCCGGCCGGTGTAGTGCGGATCGGCGCGCGTGTAGATCTCGTGCAAATAGGTCGCGCCGTTGACCGTGTCGCGGTCGGCTCCAAGGAGATCGCCGAAGCGCCACCCCTCCGCCGTCATGATCGGCTCGGCGATGGTGATGGAGATCGCCTCGCCCAGTTTCTTCAGGTTCCGGGCTATCAGCGTGCGCGACGCCCACGGGCAGCCGAGCGCGACATAGAGGTGGTAGCGGCCCGCCTCGGCGGCAAAGCCGCCCTCCCCTGTCGGCCCCGGCGCGCCGTCCGGCGTCACCCAGTTGCGGAAATTCGAGATCTGCCTGACGAAACGGCCCTTGGCGTCGCTCGCTTGCAGCGGATGCCAGTCCGCGCTCCATCGTCCGTCGACCAGCATAACGTTTCCTCCACGTTGTCACGGTCGAGCGCCAGCTTTCGCGTCTTGCGATCGCCGACGACGCGAGGCGTGCTCTGCATTATATAGGCCGCGCCCGCTACCGATGTCGCGGTCCTTCCCCGCCCCCGAGTCCCGTCCGCCATGCACCAACCCCGGTCCCCAAACGCACCTCGCGACACAATTTTCGCGCCGGCTTCGGGCAGCGGAAGAGCGGCGATCGCCGTGATTCGCATCTCCGGTCCGTCCTGCGACCGAGCGCTCGAATCCCTCGCGCCCGGCGCACCGTTTGCCGACCGCGTCGCGACATTGCGGGCGCTGCGCGATCCCGCGACGGGCGAGACCCTCGATCGGGCGCTGTTTCTCCGCTTTGCGGCTCCCCGCAGCTTTACCGGCGAAGATATGGCGGAACTGCAAGTGACGGGCGGGCGCGCGGTCGTCGCCGGCACGCTCGCCGCGCTCGGAAAGATACCTGGCCTCAGACCCGCCGAGCCGGGCGAATTCGCCTGGCGGGCCTTCGAGAACGGCAAGCTCGACCTCTCCGAGGTCGAAGGCCTCGCTGACCTTGTCGAAGCGGAAACGGCGGCGCAGCGCCGCCAGGCCCAGCGCATCGCCGGTGGGGCGCTCAGTCGCGAGAGCGAAGCGATCCGCGCCAAGCTCGTCGAGGCGATGGCGGTTCTCGAGGCGCAAATCGACTTCTCCGACGTCGAGGATGCCGACGCCCTGTCGCTCGATTCGGCGCGCGCGTTGGCCGCGCAGGCAGCGAACCGCCTGCGCGGCGCGCTCGCCGGCGCGGCGGCGGCCGCCCGGTTGCGCGAGGGCTTTAACGTCGTCATCGCCGGCGCGCCCAATGTCGGCAAGTCGACGCTGATGAACGCCCTCGCCCGCCGCGACGTGTCGATCGTCTCCGCCATCCCAGGAACGACCCGCGACCTCGTCGAGATTCCGCTCGACTTGCGCGGCTTACCCGTCACGCTGGTGGACACCGCCGGCATCCGCGAGACGGAGGATCCGATCGAGCGTGAGGGAGTCGCCCGCGCCCGCCGCCGCGCCGAGGAAGCGGACCTGACCCTCTGGCTTAGCGATGAGCCGCGCCCGTCGGTCAAATCTACCGTCACGGGTCCGACTCTCTTAGTCCTAACCAAGGCGGACCGCGCGCCACCCGATGAGAAGGCAGACCTCCCGGTCGGAGCGATTCCGATTTCCGCGCTGACCGGCGAAGGCCTGCCGCAACTGCTTGACGCGATCGCCGATGTCGCGGAAGAGCAAATGGGCGGGCGCGAGCCTTCCCTCGTCGCGCAGGAGCGGCACCGCCTCGCCTTCGCCGACGCGCTCGACGCTTTAGAGCGCGCGCTCGATCCGAGCGCCGAGGAGCTCGAATTGGTCGCCGAGGACTTGCGGCTGGCGGCACGGGCGCTGGAGCGCATCGCGGGCCGGATCGATGTCGAAGAGGTGCTGGGCGACATATTTTCGCGGCTATGCGTCGGCAAATGAAGTAGAATTGCAGCGCCGACGGTCCAAGCGGCCAGGCGCCTGTTTCACGTGAAACACATCGGGACTGGGATGAGCGACTACGACGTCATTGTAATTGGCGGCGGACACGCCGGCTGTGAGGCGGCGGCGGCCGCGGCGCGCTACGGCGCCCGCACCGCCCTCGTCACTCAGAAGCGCGACACCATCGGCGTTATGTCGTGCAACCCGGCGATCGGCGGGCTCGGCAAAGGGCACCTTGTCCGCGAGATCGACGCGCTCGACGGGCTGATGGCGCGCGCCGCCGACGCCGCTGGCATTCAGTTCCGCGTCCTCAATCGTCGCAAAGGCCCAGCCGTTCAGGGTCCCCGCGCCCAGGCCGACCGTAAGCTCTACCGCCTCGCCATGCGGGCGTTGATTCGCGAAACCGCCAATCTCGAAGTGGTGGAAGCTGAGGCGAGCGGCCTCGTTCTCGATAACGGCGCCATCGCCGGACTTGACCTCGCCGACGGCCGGCGCCTTTCCTGCCGCGCAGTTGTCATCACGACCGGCACATTCCTGCGCGGGGTGATCCATCTCGGCGAGCAGCGCACGCCAGCAGGGCGCGTCGGCGATCCGCCATCGAACGACCTTGCCCGCTCGCTCGACGCGGTCGGCTTCGCGCTCGGCCGTCTCAAGACCGGAACGCCGCCGCGTCTCGATGGGACGACCATCAATTGGTCCGGACTCGAAGTGCAGCCGGGCGACGACCCGCCGGAGCCGTTCTCGGCGATGACGCGGAGCATCACCACGCCGCAGGTCGTCTGCCACATCACCCGGACGACCGCTAAGGGTCATGAACTCGTGCGCGCCAATGCGCATCGCACAGCCGTCTATTCCGGGGCCATCTCCGGGCGGGGCCCGCGCTACTGCCCCTCGATCGAGGACAAGGTGATTCGCTTCGCCGATCGCGACAGTCACCAGATCTTCCTCGAGCCGGAAGGGCTCGACGACACGACGATCTACCCCAACGGCATTTCGACCTCCCTGCCCGCCGACGTACAGGAGGCATTTCTCGCCACCATTCCGGGGCTCGAGCAGGTGCGCGTCCTGCGCCCCGGCTATGCGATCGAATATGACTACATCGATCCGCGCGAACTCGATCCGAGCCTCGCCTCGTGGCGTGCGCCCGGCCTGTTCCTCGCCGGCCAGATCAACGGCACGACCGGCTACGAGGAGGCCGGCGCGCAAGGCCTCGTCGCCGGCCTCAACGCCGCGCGCCTAGCCGGCGGAGCCGCGCCGGCCATCTTCGATCGGGCGGAATCCTATCTCGGGGTGATGATCGACGACCTCGTGACGAAGGGCGTCAGCGAGCCCTATCGCATCTTCACCTCTCGCGCCGAATACCGCCTGTCGCTGCGCGCCGACAATGCGGACGAGCGGCTGACCGCCAAGGGCGTCGCCTTCGGCTGCGTCGGCGTCGAGCGGGCGGCGATGCACCGCGACCTCTCCGCCCGATTGGAGGCGGCCCGCGCCATGATGAAATCCGCAAGCGGCTCGCCCACCGCACTCGCCGCGGCTGGCATTGCGGTCAACCAGGACGGCGTGCGCCGCTCCGCGTTCGAGCTCGCCGCTCAGCCGCATCTGACGCTCGACGTTCTCGCCCGCGTGTGGCCGGAGCTCGCCGGTATCGAACCCGCCTTGGCGCGCCGTCTCGAAGCCGACGCCAAATATGCTGTCTATCTCGACCGCCAGGAGGAAGACATCGCGCGCTACCGGCGCAGCGAGACGGCGACGATCCCGGCAGACCTCGACTACGGGAGCCTTTCCGGCCTCTCGAACGAACTGAAGGCCAAGTTCATCGCCGCTCGCCCGACGAACCTCGGCCAAGCAGGACGGATCGAGGGCGCGACGCCCGCCGCCCTCGCGCTGATCGCAGCCCACGCGCGCCGACGGCAGGTCCGGGCTAGCCCGGTCGAGGCATGAGCGGCCTGGACTTTGGGACGCGGGCTGCGAACGCGGTCGACCCACCTGTTTCACGTGAAACAGCACGAGGTCCGATTGACCAACCCATTTGTGCGTGGTTGCCCAGGTCGCGAAGGATCCCTTCTCCCCGCAAGCGGGGAGAGGGGGTATCGCGACGCCCGTTTCACGTGAAACATGTCCGCCAATGCTGATCGCATCCCCCCATGCACCTGGCCCCACTAGAATCACGGCCTGCACGCTACACAAGGGCGGCCTGCCATCGCTAACCTCGTCATGGCCGGGCTTGACCCGGCCATCCACGCAGCATCCGAAAGGGCGCGTGATCGCGCAACGTTCTAAATCGATGGCCGGGTCAAGCCCGGCCATGACGACCGTCTATGCGGCAGGCCGCGCGTTCCCCCTCCCCCTGTTTCACGTGAAACATGTCCGCCAATGCTGACCGCATCTCCCCATGCACCTGGCCCCACTAGAATCACGGCTTGCACGCTACACAAGGGCGGCCTGCCATCGCTAACCTCGTCATGGCCGGGCTTGACCCGGCCATCCACGCAGCATCCGAAAGGGAGCGTGACCGCGCAACGTTCTAAATCGATGGCCGGGTCAAGCCCGGCCATGACCGCCGTCTATGCGGCAGGCCGCGCGTTCCCCCTCCCCCTGTTTCACGTGAAACACCCGCGATGACCGACGACCGTTCCCGGGCGCTCGCCCTCACACCCATCCCGCCCGAGACCGAGGCCCGTCTCGCCATCTATGTCGACCTGCTCGCGCGATGGCGGAAGATCACCAACCTTATTTCCGAGGCCAGCTTCGCCGAAGTCTGGACGCGTCACATCGCAGACAGCGCCCAGTTGCTCGCCCTCGCGCCCGACGCGCGGCGCTGGGTCGACATGGGTTCGGGCGCGGGTTTTCCTGGCATGGTGCTAGCGATCCAGCTCGCCGGGATTCCCGGCGCCCTCGTCCACTGCCTCGAAAGCGATCAGCGCAAATGCGCCTTCCTGCGCGAGGTGGCTCGCGCCACCGGCGCTCCGGCGCAGATTCACGCCGTCCGCATCGAGTCGATCGACCCGAATAGCCTCTCGCCTGTGGACGCCGTCACGGCGCGGGCCTTCGCCCCCTTGCCGCGGGTGCTCGATTTCGCCAAGGTGTGGCTAACTCGAGGCGCGGTCGGCGTCTTCCCGCGCGGACGTTCCGCCGAAGCCCAGCTTGAATCCGCTGCCGCAGCGCAAGATTTCAAGATCGACCTCGTCCCCAGCAAGCTTGATCCAGGGGCCGCAATCCTTAAGGTTCGCGCCGCTTGAAAGGCTCAGACATGACCGACGCCGTTTCGCCCGAAGTCGACCAGCCCAGCGTGAAAGCCACGGACGTTCTTTCGCCGCGCGTGCTCGTACTCGCCAACCAGAAGGGTGGCGTCGGCAAGACAACAACCGCCATCAATCTCGGCACCGCCCTCGCCGCGATCGGCGAGCGGGTGCTGATCGTCGACCTCGACCCGCAGGGCAACGCCTCCACCGGCCTCGGGATCGACCGCAAGTCGCGCACCTCCTCGACCTACGACCTCCTCGTCGGCGAGCGCTCGCTCAAACAGATCGTCACCCCGACCGCGGTGCCGCGCCTCTTCATCGCCCCTTCGACCATGGATCTGCTGGGCGTCGAACTGGAGATTTCCGGCGAGGCCGACCGCACTCATAAACTCAAGAATGCGATCAAGACGTTCTTCGCCGAGGGCAACGACGAGGCGATCACCTACGTCCTGATCGACTGCCCGCCCTCGCTCAACCTGCTGACCATCAATGCGCTCGCCGCAGCCGATTCGGTGGTCGTGCCGTTGCAATGCGAGTTCTTCGCGCTCGAAGGCCTATCGCAGTTGCTCAAGACGGTCGACCAGGTGCGCCGCTCGCTTAACCCTTCGCTAACCATCCATGGCATCGTCCTGACGATGTTCGACCCGCGCAACTCGCTCGCCAGCCAGGTCGTCGCCGACGTGCGCGCCTTCATGGGCGAGAAGGTCTACGACACGGTGATCCCGCGCAACGTCCGCGTCTCCGAGGCGCCGTCGCACGGCAAGCCAGTGCTGCTCTACGACCTCAAGTGCTCCGGCAGCCAAGCCTATCTGAAACTGGCCTCCGAGGTCATTCAACGCGAAGGACGCTGGCGCGCCGCGTAACGCGCGTCCGTTCGAACATTTTCGCCGTCATTGCGAGTCCAGAGAGCAATCCAGGCGCCGCGATGCCCGGCTAATGGGTTGCGTCGTCGCTGCGCTCCTTGCAATGACAGACCCAACGAATAGCAGGCCACTCTACGAGGAGCTGTGATGGCTGAAGACGCCGCCCGCCACGCCGATCATCGTCCCCGCCTCGGGCGCGGCCTCGCCGCATTGCTCGGCGACGCCGCCGAGGAGACATCCGCGCAGCAACCGCGCGGAGGCGTCCGCAAGGCGCCAATCGAATTTTTGCACCCCAATCCCCGCAATCCCCGTAAGGCGTTCGGCGACGAGGAACTCGACGAACTTGCCGCCTCGATCCGCGAGCGCGGCGTCATCCAGCCGGTGCTGGTGCGGCCGATCCCGCGCGTCGCGGACGCCTTCGAGATCATCGCCGGCGAGCGGCGCTGGCGTGCGGCGCAGCGCGCCGGGCTGCATGAGATTCCGATCATCGTCGTCGAGGCGAGCGACCGCGATGCGCTCGAACTCGCCATCGTCGAGAACGTCCAGCGCGCCGACCTCAACGCCCTTGAGGAAGCGGACGGCTACGCCAAGCTCGTCGCCGACCACGGCTACGTCCATGCGGACATCGCGCGCATCGTCGGCAAGAGCCGCAGCCATATCGCCAACACGATGCGGCTGACGCAGCTGCCGCCCCATTGCCGGGAGCTGCTGGCGTCCGGCGCGATCTCCGCAGGCCATGCGCGCGCGCTGCTGGCGGTCGCCGATCCCGACGCCGTCGCCGATCGGATCGTCGCCGAGGGCCTGACCGTTCGCGACATCGAGCGGCTCGGCGAGCGCGCCGGACAGACGCAGCGCGCCCCCAAGGCGCCGAAGCCCGTCGACGCCGATACGCGCGCTCTCGAGGAGAAGCTGAGCCTCGCGCTGGGCGCCAAGGTTTCGATCCGCCATGCCGGCGACAATGGCGAAATGCGCCTCGCCTTCCGCAATTTCGAGCAGCTCGACGACTTCTGCCGCCGCCTATGTCAGCCGGCCGGGCAATTCGAAGAGCCTTAAGCGCGACGCTACCGCTTCGTCTTGGCCGGGCTTGACCCGGCCACCCACGCGGCGCCGCTTTTTGAAAGCGCCGGATGCCTGGCGTAGCGGTCCGGCGTGGATGGCCGGGTCAAGCCCGGCCAAGACGGCGATGGCGCCACTCAGCCGCGGCGCACGCTCGATGCCAGCGACCACAGCGCCCGCGTGGCGAGGATATCGCCCAAGCGGGGGTCGCGACGTACTCGGGCGCTGAGCGCCGCGGTCGCCGGCAGGCGCTTGGCGAGCATCGCCAAAGTCCAGCGCTCGGCCTGTTTGGCGAGGGCCCCGCGCGCCGAAGGGGAAAGACGCACATATTGCGTCTGCATCGCCGCGTCGAAGCTGCGCCCCCGCTCCATCTCGAGCCGCAGCCGATGCAACAACGTCAGCCGGGCGATGAGGCGAATCACCAAAAACCCTGCGTCGCCGCCCTCCGCGAAAAATCGGCCTCCCGTCGTCTCGACCGCCGCCATATCGCCGAGCAGCGCCGCGTCGATCAGAGCGTCAAGGCTCGAGGGCGCCGCGTCGGCGACGACCGCCTCGACGTCTTCGACCTCGATGCGCGACTTATCCCGCGCGAACAGCATCAGCTTGGCGATCTCGCCACGCGTGGTCATGCGGTCAGACCCAAGCAGGCCGACCAGATAATCCCGCGCCTCTGGAGCGATCGCGAGACCGGCCGCCCGCGCCTCCGCTTCGATCAGCGGCCCGAGCGAGCGCTTATCGTCGGGATAACACTCGATCGACGCGGCGACCTCCGCCTTTTCAAATGCGGTGCGCAGCGCCGTCCCCTTCTTCAGCGATCCCGCTTCAACGATCACCACACAGTCCGCCGGCGGACGCGCAAGCAACGGCTCGAGCGCCGGCGTAATGTCGCGCGCCTGCGCCTCGATCCAGAGCGCGCGGGAGCCGCCGAACATCGAAATGGCGTAGGCTTCGTCGGCGAGCGCGCCCGGATCGCGCGCGATCGCGTCGCCATCGAGCCGGCTGAGCCGCAGCGGATCCCGGTCGCCGCCGAGCGCGGCGCCGACAAGCGCCTTCACCCGCTCGTGGATCAGCCCTTCGTCGGTTCCGTGCACCAGAAAGAATCGGACGCCGGCCGTGGGCCGTTTAACGAAAGCGTCCGCTGTCGCATTGGTAATCGTCGTCACAAGCCCGCCAGCCCTGCCCCAAATTTCATCGCAAGACGCATTCTAGAGCGCAACCCGGCGCGATGAAACCGACGGCGATTTGACGCCGTCGCGCCCGCAGGCGCGCCGCAAAGACGCCCCCTTTCGCATCCCGATGCAAGGCGGCGGCAACTGCGAACATTTCCCAGCGAATGCCGCTTTTCGCTGGCCCCGAAATCGTTTAGCAAACCCGCCATTCGGGGCGAGCGGCCCCTTCTGCGTCATGGTCGGGACGAGCCCGGCCATCACGCGCACAAAAGTGGCGAACACCCATGGCGACCTACAAGCTCTTCCTTCTTCCCGGCGACGGCATCGGCCCTGAAGTCATGGCCGAAGTCGAAAAGGTGACCGGCTATTTCTCGCGCGCGGGCATTGCGCATTTCGAGACAGAGAAGGGTCTCGTCGGCGGCAGCGCCTATGACGCGCACGGCCAGGCGATCAGCGACGCCGACATGAAGCTCGCCGACGCGGCTGACGCCGTGCTTCTCGCAGCGGTCGGCGGGCCGAAGTGGGACAGCGTGCCGTACGAGGTCCGTCCGGAGGCGGGCCTGCTGCGGCTGCGCAAGGACCTCGGCCTCTACGCCAATCTGCGCCCGGCCATTTGCTACGCCGCGCTGGCGGATGCTTCCTCGCTCAAGCGCGAAGTGGTCGAGGGTCTCGACATCATGATCGTGCGCGAGCTCACCGGCGGCGTCTATTTCGGCGAACCGAAGCAGATCATCGATCTCGGCAACGGCCAGCGGCGCGGCATCGACACCCAGGTCTACGACACCTATGAGATCGAGCGCATCGGCCGCGTCGCCTTCGACCTCGCGCGCAAGCGCGGCAACAAGGTGACCTCGTCGGACAAGCGCAACGTCATGAAGTCGGGCGTGCTGTGGGACGAGGTGATGACCGCGCTCCACAAGCGCGAATTCCCCGACGTGAAGTTCGAGCACCAGCTGGCCGACGCGCTTGGCATGCAGCTCGTGCGCTGGCCCAAGCAGTTCGACGTCATCGTCACCGACAATCTGTTCGGCGACATGCTGTCGGACGTCGCCTCGATGCTGACCGGCTCGCTCGGCATGCTGCCGTCGGCATCGCTCGGCGACGTCGACGCCCGGACGGGCAAGCGCAAGGCGCTCTACGAGCCGGTGCACGGCTCGGCGCCGGATATCGCGGGCAAGGGACTCGCCAATCCGATCGCGATGATCGGCTCGTTCGGCATGGCGCTGCGCTATTCCTTCGGCCTCGGCGAGGCGGCGGACAAGCTCGACGCGGCGATTGCGCGCGTGCTGGCCAGCGGACTTCGCACACCCGACATCCGCTCCGAGGGCTGCCGACTCGTCTCGACGCAGGAAATGGGCGACGCCATCGTCGCCGAATTGGAGCGCGGTCACGGCTGACGCTGCGGGGCCGCCCTCATCCGGCGCTTCGCGCCACCTTCCCTAGGCAAATGCGTAGCATTCGTCCGCTCCCGCTAAGCGGGAGGAGGGATCAAGCGGCGCCGTAATGCCCCCTCTCCCGCTTGCGGGAGAGGGTTGGGGTGAGGGGCCGCGCCACTAAAGCGCCGACGCTTTACTCGACCGGCATGCGGCAGGCCTGCCTGCGCGAGCCGCTCCCTTTCAAAAGAGACTCGAGTCCGGCCTCCCGGCCGGATTGCGTCAGCGTCAGGCGGTCGATCAGGCATCCCAGTTCGGCGGCGTCGATCTTCGTCCCCGTCGCCCCGCAGGCAAGGCCGCGGAGTCCCGCGTCGCCCCGCCCGAGAAGGCGGAAGCCGACGCAATTTCGACCCCCGCCTGCGAGCGTCAGCTCGGCCCATTCGACCGGACCCTGAGCCGTCGCGAGATTTCGCGAGACCTCCAACCGTTCGATCACGGCTCCGAACGCCGCCGTCGCCTCGGCCATTTCGACAAACAGGCTTCCCCAGGACGAAGGCTTCGCCCGCTTCCAGAGTTCGACGCGTAGCGCCGGCGCGTCGGTCCTGAAGTCCCCGAGACTGTAGACGTCGCGACGATCGCCGGTCGCGACGACGATATGCGCCTCGTAGAGGCCGCGCGCGCCCTCCCCAACGTCAACCGTGAAGAGCGGAGGAAGCTTCGGGTCGAGCGCTTCGACGAGGTCAGGCGCTCCTATCGCCTTATCCGAGGCGGGCGCGTCGGGCTTCGTCGAAATGATATATGCGGCGCCGACCAGCCCGGCCGCCGCCGCCAAACCGAACGCCGCGCGCATCAGCCAGCCCCGCGCTGGGCGGCGGGGCTCGGGGACGTCGTCCGTCCAATAGGGGTCGAACGGCTCCAAACCGTCCTGTGTGATGAAGTCGCTCATGTTGATGCCACGCCCGTTTGGGTCGCTCGAAGCTAGCGGCGCCGCCTTGCGGAAGCGGTTACTCCTAGGACAAACCTTGCGGGACGCTCAACGCGCTGTTAACGCGCCCGGCGCGTCCAGGCGCTGCGCCAAGCGCAACTTGCGCCCCGCGCGTTTCCGTTATATCAAACGAAATGTTCTCCAAACCGAACTCTCTCTGCGAGAGCGGTCTAAACGGGATACCTCCCTCTTGGGTGAAGCCAGCGCCTTGACGAAGCCGCTCGCATCGAGCGAAGCGGACGATCCGCACAGCCTCACGCTGCGCCTCGGGTCGGATCGCCCGCTCGCGATGGACGCCGGCGTCGATCTCGCGCCGCTGACGATCGCCTATCAGACCTATGGCGCGCTTAACGCCGCCAAAAGCAACGCCATTCTCGTCTGCCACGCCCTCACCGGCGATCAGCACGTCGCCAACCGTCATCCCGTCACCGGCCGCGACGGCTGGTGGCAGACCATGGTCGGTCCCGACCGGCCGCTCGACACGAACCGCTTCTTCGTCATCTGCGCCAATGTGATCGGCGGCTGCATGGGCAGCATCGGGCCTGCTTCGATCAATCCGACGACCGGCGAACCCTACGGCCTTGAATTCCCCGTCGTGACGATCCGCGACATGGTGCGCGCTCAGGCGATGCTGATCGACGCGCTCGGCATCGAGACCTTGTTCTGCGTCGCTGGCGGCTCGATGGGCGGCATGCAGGTGCTGCAATGGGCCGCGCTCTATCCCGATCGCGTGTTCACCGCTCTGCCGATCGCCACCGCGACGCGCCATTCCTCGCAGAACATCGCCTTCCACGAAGTGGGGCGGCAGGCGATCATGGCCGATCCCGATTGGCGCGGCGGACGCTATCTCGCCGAAGGCGCGCGCCCCTCCAAGGGCCTCGCGGTGGCCCGCATGGCGGCGCACATCACCTACCTCTCGGACAGCGCGCTGCACCGTCGCTTCGGCCGTAACCTGCAGGATCGTGCCGCCCGCACCTTTTCGTTCGACGCGGACTTCCAGGTCGAATCCTACCTGCGCCACCAGGGCACGATCTTCGTCGAGCGGTTCGACCCGAACGCGTATCTCTACATGACCCGCGCGATGGATTATTTCGACCTCGCGGCGGACTACGGCGGTTCGCTGGTCAACGCTTTCCGCGGCTCGCGCACGCGGTTTTGCGTCGCCTCCTTTACCTCCGATTGGCTGTTCCCGACGAGCGATTCGCGCGCGCTGGTGCGGGCGCTCAACGCGGGCGGAGCCTCGGTATCCTTCGTCGAGATCGAGACGGATCGCGGCCATGACGCCTTCCTGCTCGACGTGCCAGAACTCTTCGCGACAACGCGCGGCTTCATCGACGCGGCGGCCAGAGAACGAGGCATAGCGTGATGGACCGCTCCCGCGCCCCCGTGACCCAGACAGCCGCTCCCCGCGTCGATTTCCTGGTCGTGGCCGGGATGGTCGAGCCGGGCTCGCGCGCGCTCGACGTCGGCTGCAGCGACGGCGAATTGCTCGCCCTTTTGCGCGAGACGCGCGCCGTGGACGGGCGAGGCATCGAACTCTCGCAGAGCGGCGTCAACCAATGCGTCGCCAAGGGCCTGTCGGTCATCCAGGGCGACGCCGACACCGACCTCGTCGACTATCCCGACGACGCCTTCGACTACGTGATCCTCTCGCAGACCCTGCAGGCGACCCGCCGGCCGCGCGTCGTGCTGGAGCACATGCTGCGGATCGGCAAGCGGGCGATCGTCTCGGTGCCAAACTTCGGTCATTGGCGCGTTCGTGCGCAGCTCGCCTTCCGCGGCCGCATGCCGGTCACCCAGAATCTCGCTTATTCCTGGTACGACACGCCGAACATCCACTTCTGCACCATTGCGGATTTCGTCGCGCTGGCGCAGGAGATCGGTGCGACGATCGACCGCAGCGTGGCGCTGGATCGGAACGGCAATCCGCTTCAGGTGACCTTGCCGACCTGGACGTGGAACCTCTTCGGCGAACAGGCGGTGTTCCTGCTGCATCGCAAGCGCCGGGGCGGTTGACAGCCTCATAAGGCTCGCGTTTTCTTCATGTTTCCTAGGGAGAAAACGCCGATGTCAATCCATTCCGCCATTCAAGCCATCGTCCCCGACGCGCAGCAGTGGCGGCGCGAGATTCACCGCAATCCGGAGCTCCTCTACGACCTCCCGCGCACCTCGAATTTCGTCGCCGAACGCTTGCGCGAATTCGGCTGCGACGAAGTGAGAACCGGTCTCGGCAAGACTGGCGTCGTCGCCGTCATCAGGGGCCACAAGGGCGAGGGCAAGCGCACGATCGCGCTTCGCGCCGACATGGACGCACTGCCGATCGAAGAAACCACCAACCTCCCCTATCGCTCGACCGTGCCCGGCAAGATGCACGCCTGCGGCCACGACGGCCACACCGCGATGTTGCTGGGCGCGGCCCGCTATCTCGCTGAGACGCGCGATTTCGCCGGCAATGCGGTGCTGATCTTTCAACCCGCCGAGGAAGGCGGCGCCGGCGCGAAGGCGATGATCGACGACGGCCTGATGGAGACCTTCGCGATCGAGGAAGTCTACGGAATGCACAACATTCCGAAAATGCCGCTCGGCATGTTCGCGCTGCGCAAGGGGCCGCTGCTCGCGGCGGCCGACGCCTTCACCATCCGCCTCGAAGGCCGCGGCGGCCATGCCGCGATCCCGCACCAATGCGTCGATCCGATCATCGCCGGCGCGCAGATCGTGACGGCGCTCCAAGCGATCGTTTCGCGCAATGTGGACCCGCTCGATTCTTGCGTCGTCTCGGTCACGAGCTTTCACGCCGGCACGGCCTTCAACATCGTGCCGCAGAGCGTCGAGATCCTCGGCACGACCCGCACGCTACAGCCCGAGACGCGCGACCTCGCCGAGCGCCGCATGCGGGAAATCGTCGCCGGCGTCGCCGCCGCCTGCGGCGTCACTGCGACGGTCGACTACGACCGCGGCTATCCTTCGACGCGCAATCATCCTGGCCAGACCGATTTCGCCGCTTCCGTCGCCCGCGACGTCGTCGGAACCGACAAGGTGTTGACCGAGATCCCGCCGGTGATGGGGGCGGAAGACTTCTCCTACATGCTCGAGGCTCGCCCCGGCGCCTTCATCTTTATCGGCAATGGCGACACGGCGGGATTGCATCACCCCGGCTACGACTTCAACGACGCCGCTTTGCCCTACGGCATGTCCTACTGGGCGCGTCTCGTGGAGACCGCGCTGGCGGCGTAGGGCGCGCATGGCGTCACCCCCGCGAAAAGCGGGGGTCCAGACAACCGCCGCCGGCCTTCGTCCTTTGACCTGGATGCCCGCTTTCGAGCCTGTGAAGGATTTGAACTTTGGGGCCCGAGGGTGAGGTTCGCGGCGCTGTGGCCGGGTTGGGCGCCTGAACTGGAAGCGCGCGCGCTCTCGAAGCGCTTGAGGCGCTCGCTCGCGGCGCGTCGGGCGCGCCGTCCGGCGTCGTGGGTCAGGCGGTTGCGGCCCTCAGCCGGTGGGCGGCGACCAGGTTGTGGGCGAGGGCGTGCCACAGGGCGATCGCTCTCGCCTTGAGGAGGCCGCGCACCGGGATGAAGCCGAAGCCGTGGTTCTTGCGGTCGGCGTTGACCCGCTCGATCTGCTTGCGCAGCGCGTAGACGGCCTTGCCCGCTTCGCTCGCCATCCGCTCGCGCCAACGCTTGACGCACTCCGGTTCTTGCGCGCGGCGGCGTTCGCGCCGCGCGCGCGATGCCGGCTTGATGTCGTCGCGCTCGACCGGCAGCGGCGCGAACACCTCGACCGGACCGGCCCGATGGTGGTCCAGCACCACGATGTCTGCCTGGGTGGCGTAACCGGTGTCGACCAACAGGCGGTCGGGCGTCCTGCCGTAGCGGCGGGCGATGTCGTCCACCATCGGCATCGCCAGGCGCCGATCGTTGCGGCGGTCGGTCATCGCGATCGAAACGATCACGCCGCTTTGCGGCGCCGCCGCGATTTGCGCATTGTAGCCGGCGCGCACCGCCCCGTCGGCAAACCGCATCGCGCGCGCCTCAGGATCGGTCAACGAAACGCTCGGCTCCTTCTTCTTGGCCTCGTCCTTGCGATGCCGCTGCGCCCGCGCCGCGCGCTCTTTGGTCAGCCGCGCCAACGCCGCACGCGCCCGCTGGGCGCGCTCCTGAACCTCGCGCGCCGCCCGCTCGCGCGCCGCCTGCCGACGACGGCTCGAAGCGGCGCCGTCGCTCTTCAACTCGTCTTTGAGCGCGGCCAGGCGTTGTTCCACTGCCGCCTCGATTTCGCTGAGCCGCGCCGCGCGCTTGAACGATCCCTTGCTCGCGCTGGCGCGCACCTTCGTGCCGTCGACCGCGATGTCGCTCAGCGAAACCAGCCCTTCCGCCAGCAAAGCCGTCACACTCTCGGTCAACAGCCGGTCGAGCGTCTCGACCAGCCCGACCCGAAAATCCGCCAGCCCGTGGTAGTTCACCGGCACCCCGCCAGCCAGCCAGCGGTAGGCGACGTCCCGTTCGGCCAGCCGCTCCAACTCGCGCGCCGAGCCCACCCCTTCGACCGTCGCATAGAGCCACAGCGCCAGCAGAACCGCCGGATCGGCCGCCGGACGCCCGGCCCGCTCACCGCGCGAGCGGATCGCCGCGTAAAGCGCCGAAAGATCAAGGTCCTCGACAAACCGCCAGACGACCCGCGCCCGGTGGTCCGCCGGCAGCAATCCATCGAGATCGATCATGTCCCAACGAAGCTGAGAACGATCCGCCTTGATGACCCGCGCCTCGCCCATGATTCGCCCCCGCCCCGTCGAGGGCGAGTGAATCACGGACAGGCGCCCAAGCCAATTTGTTCACACGCTCTTTCGCGGGCATGACAGCGATGCTGGTAACCCCCTACCCGCCGCTGATCGCAGTCAGGATGAAGACGTCGGCGCCGGCGGGGACGCGCGTTGCGAGGGTCGCTCGCTCGCCATTGACGAACACGTTGATGTGGCGGCGGATCGCCGGCGAAGAATCGCACAGGCGATCCCGCATTCCCGGCCAACGCTGATTAAGCGCCTCCATCAAGTCGTCGACCGTAGCGACGCGCATCGCCAGCAAGCGGTCCGCCTCAGGAAACAAAGCGGCCAACGCCGTGGGAAGCCGAACGAGCGCCGGCCGGGCGGGAGAAGCAAAATCGGTCGCTATCATATCAGGCCTCGACCACAAGCGTTTCGACCGACGAGATCATCGGCAGGTTCTCGGCGATGCGCGTCCAGGTCTCGCCCTCGTCGGCGCTCGCAAAGAGCGCGCCGGAGCTGGCGCCGAAATAGACGCCGGCGGGCTCCAGGGCATCGGTCGCCATCGCCTGCCGCAACACGCCGAAATAGGCGCGCTCCGTCGGCAACCCCTTCTGCTTGGCCTCCCAATGCGCGCCGCCGTCCCGAGTGCGCCACACTGCCGCGCTGGCGTCCGGGGGAAAGCGGCCCTTGTCGGCGCCGTTCAGGGGAAAGAGGAAGAGCCCGTCCGGGTCACGCGGATGCGCGGCGGCAGGAAAACCGAAGCTCGAAGGCAGGCCCGCCTCGACGCTGACCCAGGATTCGCCGCCGTCGTCGCTGCGATACATGCCGCAATGGTTCTGCTGGTAGAGGCGGTTCGGCCTGCCCGCCGCCATGACAAGGCAATGCACGCATTGGCCGAACTCGGGATATCGCTGCTCGTCGGGCAGGAAGTCGACGCGGGTGCCCTTGTTGCGTGGCCGCCAAGTCTCGCCGCCGTCTTCGGTGTAGAAGACGCCCGCCGCCGAAATGCCGACCCACATGCGTCGCTCGTCTGAGGGATCGAGCGCCAAGGAGTGCAGGATCAGCCCCGCTCCGCCGGGCTGCCATTCCGGCCGCGTCGGGTCTTTGTACAGGCCCTCGACGAGGGTGAAGCCGCCACCGCCGTCTTCGCTCACGAAGAGGCCGGCCGGCTCGACGCCGGCATAGAGGCGCCCATGTCCCGCCGCGAGGCTCCAAACGGTTTTGACCGGCGTCTCGCCCTTTGGATAAGCCAAGCCCCGGCTAGAATGGCTCCAGGTCGCGCCCAAATCGGTCGATTTCCAGACCGCGGGGCCGAACCATTCGTTGCCGCCAGCGCCGTAGATGACACCGCTCGCCGCGTCGCCGATGACATGGTTCATCGGCCACGTCTCACAAAATGGGCCCCTCAGCTCCCAGGATTTCCGCCCTTCGTCGCTTTCAAGAATGAAAGCGCCCTTCTTGGAGCCGACGAGCACCAGCACTTTTCGCGCCATGGCTGCCTCCGGCAATGATTCCCCATTGGGACTCCGGTCAAGCCGCAGGTCAAGTCGGGAGCGCGTACAGCGATTTGCTGAAATCCCGGCACGCTCTCTATTCCGTGGCTTTCGCGGCCCTTGTCGCGCGCGCTGCTGTTTGGTGGAATGGGCGCGGGCGTCATGGCCGGGCTCGTCCCGGCCACCCACGCGGCGCCGCAGGCAAAAACTCTCGGAATGACACGACGGCTGAGCGGCGTGGATGCCCGGCGCAAGGCCGGGCATGACGATCGGGCACGCTTTAGGTCAACTGCGGCAAGCTCTAACCCTCGATTTCCTCCCGCAAAATCTCGAGTTCGAGCCATTCGTTCTCGGCCCGGTCGAGTTCGTCCCGCTTGTCAGCGTAGTTACCGGTCGCACGGTCGAAGGCCGCGGGGTCGCGACGGTGCAGGTCGGCGTCGCCGAGCACGGCTTCGAGCTTGGCGAGCTCGGCGCGCAGGGTCTCCATGCGGGCCGGCAGGGTCTCCAGCGCGCGCTTCTCGTTGAACGACAGTTTGCGCTTTGCCGCCGGGCGCGAGGCCTCGCGCGATGCCGCCTTCTCTGCCTTCGACGGCTCGGGGGCGACCGGGCCGGAGAGGCCGTAGCCGCGCTGCGCGACCATGTCGGAATAGCCGCCGGCATATTCGCGCCACCGCCCCTCCCCCTCGCTGACGATCACCGAAGTCGCGACGCGATCGAGGAAATCACGGTCGTGGCTGACCAGAATGATCGTGCCGGGATACTCGCCGAGCAGTTCCTGAAGCAGGTCCAGCGTCTCGATGTCGAGATCGTTGGTCGGCTCGTCCAGCACCATCAGATTGGAGGGCAGCGCCAGCGCGCGCGCCAGCATCAGGCGTCCGCGCTCGCCGCCCGAGAGCTTGCCGATCGGCGTGCGCGCCTGTTCGGGTCCGAACAGGAAGTCCTTCATATAGCCGATCACATGCTTGCGCTCGTTGTTGACCGCGACGTAGTCGCTGCCGCCGCCGGTGAGCGCGTCGACCAGGGTCGTGGTCGGCTGCAAGGAGGCGCGGCGCTGATCGAGCGTCGCCATCGTCACATTGGCCCCGAGCCGCACGATTCCGTCATCGGGCGCGAGCGCGCCGGTCAAGAGATTGACCAGCGTCGTCTTGCCGGCGCCGTTGGCTCCAACGATGCCGATGCGGTCGCCGCGCATCACGCGCAGCGAAAGGTCGCGGATGATCGGCCGCTCGCCAAACGCCTTCGAGACGCCTTCGGCCTCGATCACCAGCGCGCCGGAGGCTTTGGCGTCCTGCGCGACCATCGTCGCGACGCCTTGCGCGCGGGTCGCTTCGCGCCGTTCCGTACGCAGCGACGCCAGTTCGCCGACGCGACGCATGTTGCGTTTGCGGCGCGCCGTGACGCCGTAGCGCATCCAATGCTCTTCCTCGACGATCTTGCGATCGAGCTTGTGGCGCGCGATCTCCTCCTCCTCGAGCACAGCGTCGCGCCAAGCTTCGAAAGCGCCGAAGCCTTGATCGAGCCGGCGCGTGCGGCCGCGATCGAGCCAGACGGTCCCCCGCGTGAGATCGGCGAGCAGGCGCCGGTCGTGGCTGATGACCGCGAAAGCGGCGCGCGATTGCTTGAGCTCCTTTTCCAGCCATTCGATCGCGACGAGATCGAGATGGTTGGTCGGCTCGTCGAGCAGCATGATGTCAGGGTCGGAGGCGAGCAGCCGGGCGATCGCCGCGCGGCGCGCTTCGCCGCCGGAAAGGCTCTGCGGGTCCGCCTGGGGATCAACGCCGAGATCGTCCATCAGCGCCCGCGCGCGATAGGGATTGTCTTCTTCGCCGAGCCCGCTCAGTACGTAGTCGAGCGTCGTCGCATAGCCGGAAAGATCGGGCTCCTGCGGAAGGTAGCGCAGCCGCGCGTTTGGCTGGGCGAAACGCGTTCCGCCGTCAGCGACGGTTTCGCCGGCCGCGATCCTCAACAAGGTCGACTTTCCCGAGCCGTTGCGGCCGACGAGGGCGATGCGGTCGCCCGGCGAAATCGTCAGTTCCGCGCCCTCGAGCAGCGGCGCACCGCCGAGGGTGAGGCGAATGTCTCGCAATTGCAATTGAGGGGGCATATGAAGCACACTTTCACCGGGGCAAGCACGCATAGAGCCCCAAGGGAGAAAGGGAAAGGTCCATGACGCAGACCGCGCTATCCGCTCTGTCTTCGGAGTTCGCCGCTCAGCGCGACGCCGCCCTCGCCCGTTCCGCTAGCGCCGAATTTTCCACCGACCCCCAGCGCTTTCAGCGCTTCCACGCCGTTCTCGACGATCTGCTCTACGACTATTCCAAGCAGCGGATCGACGTCGCGGCGCGCGATTTGCTCTTCCGGCTCGCCCGCGCCGCCGAGGTCCAGGCGAAGCGCGACGCCATGTTCCGCGGCGATCTCGTCAATTCCACCGAGAGACGCGCGGCGCTCCACAGCGCCCTCAGGAATTTCTCCGGCGAGCCGGTGCTCGTCGACGGTGAGAACGTCATGCCCGAGGTCGAGCGCGAGCGCGCGCGAATGCTCGCGTTCGCCACCGACGTGCGCGACGGACGGCTGCGCGGGGCGCTCGGCCAGCCCATGACCGACGTCGTCAACATCGGCATCGGCGGCTCCGATCTCGGCCCGGCGATGGCGACGAAGGCGCTCGCACCCTACGGCGCGGCGAACCTGCGCATGCATTTCGTCTCCAACGTCGACGGCGCCGACATCGGCGATACGCTGCACGGGCTCGACCCGGCCCGCACGCTCTTCATCGTTTCCTCCAAGACCTTCACGACGCAAGAGACGATGACCAACGCCCGTAGCGCGCGGGCCTGGATCGTCAACGCCCTCGGCGAAGGCGCGGTCCCCGACCATTTCGCCGCCGTCTCGACGCAGCTCGACAAGGTCGCGGAATTCGGCGTCGAGGCGACGCGGGTGTTCGGCTTCTGGGATTGGGTCGGCGGGCGCTATTCGGTCTGGTCCAGCATCGGCCTGCCGCTCGCCATCGCCATCGGCGCCGAAGCGTTCCTCGAATTCCTGCACGGCGGTTTCGACGTCGACCGCCATTTCCGTTCGGCGCCCCTCGAGCAGAACATCCCGGTGCTGATGGGGCTGCTCAGCGTCTGGAACCGCAACGTGCTCGGTTACCCCTCGCACGCGGTAATTCCCTACGACCAGCGCCTTTCGCGCTTCTCCGCCTACCTCCAGCAATTGCAGATGGAGAGCAACGGCAAGAGCGTGCGCCGCGACGGCTCGCCGGTCGATGAAGAGAGCGGCGCGGTGATCTGGGGCGAGCCCGGCACCAACGGCCAGCACGCTTTCTTCCAGTTGCTGCACCAGGGCACGGAGATCGTTCCGCTCGATTTCCTCGTCGCGGCGACGCCGACCAACGCCGATCCGCACCACCATGAGCTGCTGCTCGCCAATTGCTTCGCGCAAGGCGAAGCGCTGATGCGCGGGCGCACTTCGGCGGAGGCTGAGGCCATCACGGCCCGCCAGGGCGCGAGCGCCGAGGAGGCCAAGCGGCTCGCCCCGCACAAGACCTTCCCGGGCAGCCGGCCGTCCTCGACCTTCCTCTACGCCAAGCTCACGCCACGCATGCTCGGCCGCCTCATCGCGCTCTACGAGCACAAGGTGTTCGTCGAGGCGGCGATCTGGGACATCAACCCGTTCGACCAGTGGGGCGTCGAGCTAGGCAAGGAGCTCGCCAGCCGCCTCGCGCCGATCGTTGCAGATCCGAAGTCGGACTTGAGCGCGCTCGACGCCTCGACGGCGGGGCTCATCGCGCATGCGAGGAAGCTGAGGGGCTAGAGCCCCTGGGGGCGTATCGAATCTGTCATCCAGACGCCGCGATCTTCTCTCGCGCGGCGCTGGCCAGGAATGCAGAGCGAGTGACGCCGCTGCGTTTGGCCGCAGCGTCGATCGCATCGAGCAGTCCTTGATCGATCGAAATATTGGCTTTCACCGACCGGCCGGATTCGATCACCAACGGCACGGCGAGCAAAATCGCTCCCTCGGCGATCGCAGCTTCTACGTCGGGATCACTGCGCAAGGCTTCGATTGAGCGCGGTTCGGGCGCTTGGCCGGCAGAGGCGGCGTCGTGAATCCACTCCGCGAGGGCTTCGACGGCATTAGCGTAAGCCTCGTTGTCGTCGGCTCCCATCGCCGTGCAGCCCGGGCAATCGGGAAATGCGACGCCATAAGCGCCGGGCGCGCCGTCCAAGAGCGCAAAATACCGCTTCATATCGAATCCCTCTCACCAGCCCGCCGCTTTGGCGATGCTGCGAGCGACCCCGACGGTGACGACGTTATGGCGCGGAACCATGATTTTCACGCCAGGCCGGTCGGGGTGAGCGAACTTGTCGTGCTTGGCTCCGGGTTCCGAGATCCACCCCTCCCGCATCAAACGAGCAACGATCTTGCTGCGATTTGTTTCTGGAGTCGCCACGGACGCTCATATTTTTGCGCAAATATATGCGCATTGAACGATTTCCAGTCAAGTCACCCCACCCGCCGCGTCGCCTCCCTCAGCCACGCGCGCGTCTCCGGCTCGACGAGCGGCAGCAGGAGCTGTCGCGTCTGGGCGTGATAGGCGTTCAGCCACCCCAACTCGTCCTTATCCAACAGCTTCGACTCGATCAGGCGTTGGTCGATCGGCGCAAAGGAGATCGTCTCGAAGCCCAGCATCTTGCGCTCGCCGCCCGGAATCGGCCGCTCCTCGACGACGACGAGGTTCTCGATGCGGATGCCGAACTTCTCCGGCGCGTAATAGCCCGGCTCGTTCGAAATGATCATGCCCGGCGTAAGCGCTGTCGTCCCTGTTTTGGCGATGCGCTGCGGTCCTTCATGGACCGAGAGATAGGCGCCGACGCCGTGGCCCGTGCCGTGATCGAAGTCGAGGCCGGCGCGCCATAGCGCCTGACGCGCCAGCGCGTCGATCTGCGCCCCGCTCGTCCCAGGCGGGAAAACCGCCCGCGCGATGGCGATATGGCCTTTGAGGACGCGGGTGAAGCGGTCCCGCATCTCCGCGCTCGGCCGGCCGACCACCATCGTGCGGGTGATGTCGGTGGTGCCGTCCTCGTATTGCGCGCCGCTGTCGATGAGGAAAATGCCGCGGCCGATCTTGAGGTCCGACCCCTCGCTGACCCGATAGTGCGGGATCGCGGCGTGCGGCCCGGCGGCCGAAATTGACGGGAACGAAACGTCCTTGAGCGCGCCGGTGTCGCGGCGGAACGTCTCCAACGCCGCCGCGGCGGCGATCTCGGTCAGCTTGCCCTTCGGCGCTTCACGGTCGAACCAGGCGAGGAAATTGGCCATCGCCGCGCCATCGCGAATATGCGCAGCGCGCGCACCGGCCAGCTCCGCCTTGTTCTTGGCGGCCTTCATCAGCGTGATCGGATCGGGCCCTACGGTCGCGGCGCCGCCCGCCGCCTCGAGCGCCTGGCTAAGACGAGCCGGCGCCGTCGCGGCGTCGAAGGCGACGCGCTTCCCCTTGGCGCCGAGATCGCCGACGAACCCGACCAGCCGACCCGGCTCCTCGATATCGGCGAGCTCCGCGAGCTTCGCGCGGACCGCGTTCGACAGTTTGCGCGCGTCGATGAACAAAGTCGGCCGCCCCTCGCGCGGCAGATAGGCGAAGCTCAGCGGCAAGGGCGTATGGGCGACGTCGGAGCCGCGAAGGTTGAACAGCCAGGCGACATTGTGCGCGTCGCTGATGACGAGCCCCTCGTTCGCGCCAAGCGCAGCGCGGGCGCGCGCGATCTTCGCGGCGGCGCTTTCCCCGGCGAGGCGCGGGCGGCGCTCGCTGACGGCGCCGATCGGCGGCGCTGGCCGATCGAGCCAGATGGCGTCGATCGGGTTCGTTTCAAGGGCGACGAGCTCGCCGCCAGCGGCCCGGCAAGCCTTGCTCAGGCGCTCCACCATGTCGGGCGTGTGCAGCCAGGGATCATAGCCGACCCGCGCGCCGGACCTGAGGTTGGCCTCCAACCACGCCGACGGCGGCTCGTCGACGACATGGCGAACCGTGAACACCGAGCCATCCACTTGCGCCGGCGCCTGGACGGTGTAGCGCCCGTCGACGAACAACGCCGCTTTGTCTTGAAGGACGATGGCGAGACCGGCCGAGCCGGAGAAGCCGGTCAGCCACAGCAGCCGCTCGGCGCTCGCCGGCACATATTCGTTCTGATGCTCGTCGGCGCGAGGCGTGACGAAACCGGCCAGGCCGCGCGCCGCAAGTTCCGCGCGCAACGCCTTCGCGCGCTCGACGCCATGCGCGGGTCCGCCGATTTCGGCGAAGCTCTGGTAGACGCTCTCGAAGCTGCCGGCCGACGTCATCGTCACTTCAACTCGTCCTTGGTGACGACGTGCCCGATGAACGGCAGTTCGCGATAGGAATGGGCGACGTCCATGCCATAGCCGACGACGAACAGGTCCGGGCAGTCGAAACCGACGAAATCGGCCTGGACCGGCACCTCGCGCTTGCCGCGCTTCTCGAGCAGCGTGCAGACCAGCACGCGCCGCGCGCCGCGCGCCGCCAACAGGTCCTTGGCGAAGGCCAGCGTGCGGCCTGATTCGAGGATGTCGTCGATCAGGACAACGTCGCGATCCTTCACCGAGGATTCGATGTCGCGCAGGATCGTGACCGTGCCCGAGGAAACGGTTGCCTCGCGGTAGCTCGAGAGGTGGAAGAATTCGACGTGCGGCTCCAGGCCGACCCGATGCATCGCGCGCAGGAGATCGGCCGCGAACATGAACGACCCTTTGAGGATCGCCACGACCAGAAGGTCCTTTGGCTCCGTCGCCGCGACCTCCTTGGCGAGCTCCATCGTCCGCTCGGCAATCACCGCTTCGTTGAACAACACCTCGACTTGACGCTCGCCGCTCATGATCCCTCCGGGTTCACGGCAATCTTATCCCCCGGCGCGAAGAATTTCACCAGCGCGTCTTTCGCCCCTTCCGGCGGCGCGGCAAGGCGGGCCGCGAAAGAAACGCGCTCACGCGGCCCCAGCACATCCTTGGGCGCGCGCGTCGTCCAGACATAGAGTTCACGCGCGTCGGCCCCGCGTAGCGCGATCCGCAACGCCGGCGCGCGCGTCTGTTTCTCACGCAGGTTGGCGACGGCCCCTTCGACGACCAGCGTCGTGGCGCCCCCGCTCTGCTCGAGCCGCGCCCGCACGTCCTCGATCGCCAACCCCTTGAGATTGACGGGAAGGCCGATCGCCGCATAGGCGCCGACGGTGAGCGGCGCCGCGGCGACGATCGCCTGCCGAGCGCCAATGGCGGTCATCGCCGCCGCAAGCGCGCCAACCACTGCGAGCGGCGCGGCGAGCCTGCGCGCAAGGTTCGACAGGCGGCTTGGGCGAGCGGACGGAGCGCGCGGCGGCGCCCGTTCAAGGCGCGCCCCGCCGCGCGTCGAGACGACAGCAGCGGTGAGGGTCTCGCGCCAGTTGAGACGCCAGGTTTCGCCGCATTGCGAGCAGCGAAAATTGCGTCCCCCCTCCCCGATGATCTCGTCGGGAATGTGGTATGAACTGGCGCAGGTTCTGCAAACGACGAACATCAGCAAATCAGCCCGCCCCAACGGCGCTTGTAAGGATTGGCATTTGGTTGCGTTCATGGTTAAGGCGGCGTTAAGCGCACATCCGCAGAGGCTTGTCGTTGCTACGCTTTGAGAATGTCGGCCTGCGCTACGGCATCGGACCCGAGGTCGTGCGCGACCTCAACTTTGAGATCGCCCCGCAGACCTTTCAGTTCCTGACCGGGCCCTCCGGCGCGGGCAAGACGACGATGCTGAAGCTGATGCTGTTGTCGCTGCGGCCGACGCGGGGCACGATTCGCATCTTCGGCGAGGACGCCGCCTCGCTCGACAAGGACGCGATCACCGCACTCAGGCGGCGCATCGGCGTCGTATTCCAGGATTTCCGCCTGCTCGATCATCTCACGACCTATGAAAACGTCGCCCTGCCGCTGCGCGTCATGGGGCGCGACGAGGGCGGCTATCGGGCGGAGGTGGTCGAACTGTTGCGCTGGGTCGGCCTCGGCGATCGGATGAACGCCTTGCCGCCGGTCCTCTCGGGCGGCGAGAAGCAGCGCGCGGCGATCGCCCGCGCGCTGATCGTGCGTCCCGAGCTGCTGCTGGCGGACGAACCGACCGGCAACGTCGATCCGTCGCTGGCGCGCCGGCTGCTGCGGCTGTTCGTCGAATTACACAAATCCGGCACTGCAGTCGTCATCGCGACCCACGATCTGACGTTGATGGATCAATTCGGCTACGCTCGCCGCCTTGTCGTCGGCGACGGGCAATTGCGCATCTTCGAGGGCGAAGAGCCGTGACGGATACGTCCTTGCCGGGAGTTCCCCAGGATTCGCAGCTCAAGCGGGACATGCCGCTCGTGCCGCCCAATTCGATCGCCGGTCGCGCGCTGATCGTCGTGATCGCGATCATGACTTTTCTGGCCTGCCTAACCGCCGGCGGCGCGATCCTCGTCGCCGAGGCCTCCGAGGGCTGGCGCTCCGATGTATCCCGCGACGTGACGATCCAGGTGAAGCCGCGACCCGGCGAGGACGTAGAGGCGGCCGTCGCGACCGCCGCCGACGTCGCCACGAAGGCGCCTGGCGTCGCCGACGTTCACCCCTACAGCAAAGCTGAATCAGAGAAACTGCTCGCCCCCTGGCTCGGCGAGGGCTTCGATCTCGGGCAATTGCCGGTTCCGCGTCTCGTCATCGTCCATATGCAGAGCGCGCACCGCGACGACTTGCAGCCGTTGCGTGACGCGCTCGCCGCCGGCGCGCCGGACGCGAGCCTCGATGACCACCGCCTCTGGCTGTCGCGACTCGACACGATGGCGAACGCCGTCGTCGTCTTCGCCGCCGCTCTCTTCGCGTTGATGATCGTCGCAATGGCGACGGCGATCGGCTTTGCGACGCGCGGCGCGATGGCGGGCGCGCGCGAGATCATCGAGGTGCTGCATTTCGTCGGGGCGGCGGATTCCTATGTCGCGCGGCAATTCCAGGGCCATTTCCTGCGGCTCGGCCTCAAAGGGGCCGGGATCGGCGGCGCCGCTGCAACGATGTTCTTCGCTCTTGGCGCGCTCATCTCCAGCTGGAGCACGCGGTCGACGGGCGGGGAGGAGATCAGCTCGCTGTTCGGCGCCTTCCGGCTCGGCGCCTTCGGCTATTTCGCGATTTTTCTCGTCTGCCTTGCGATTGCGGGGCTCACCGGCTTCCTTTCCCGGCAAATCGTATTCAGGCAATTGCGAGGCCTGCTATAAGCGCTGCCCGCATCCCTTTTGACGGACCGCCATGATCAGGTTGCGCTCGCTCGTCTTCAATCTCGCCTTTTACGTCAATCTGATCGTGCTGATGATCATCGGCCTGCCGATGGTTCTGTTCGGCCGTCACGGCGTCTTCGCGCTCGCCCGCCTATGGGGAAAGATCTCCGTCTGGCTGCTCGAGGCGATCTGCGGCCTGCGCGTCGAATTCCGCGGCCTCGAGAACATTCCCAAGGGCGGCTACATCCTCGCCTCGAAGCACCAATCCTTCCTCGAGACCTTCGCGCTGCTCGAGCACGCGCCTGACTTTGCGATCGTGCTGAAGAAGCAGCTCGTCTACATCCCCTTCTTCGGTCTCTATCTCGTCGCGGCGCGTCAGATCGCGATCGATCGCAGCCGCGGCCGCAATGCGCTCGCGCAGATCATCGCCCAAGCCGGAACTGTGATTCGCGGCGGTCGCCAGACGATCATCTACCCCGAAGGCACCCGCCGGCCGCCGGGCGCGCCGCCGCGTTACAAGCAGGGTGTCGCCGCTCTCTACGCCGCCACCGAGGCCCCCTGTCTGCCGGTCGCGTTGAATACCGGGCTTTTCTGGGGGCGACGCGGCTTCACCCGCCGCCCCGGCGTCGCGGTGATCGAATATCTGCCGCCGATCGCGCCGGGCCTGACGCGCGAGGCCTTCGCCGAGCGGCTGGAGACGACGATGGAGAGCGCCTGCGCCCGGCTCAATGCGGAGGCCGTCGCCGCCAATCCGTCGCTCGCGCCAATCCTGGCCGCGGGCGCGGCCACGGTCGACGAACCGAGAGTCGTCGCCCGCCCGCGCGAGGCTTGACGAAGCGTTCGTTTCTGTTCTACTTCTGTTCCCACGCCGCACAGCATGGGACCATCCTCGATGGAAGCGCTCCTCGACGTCGTTTCGCCCGGCCCCGACGGATCGCTCGACCCGGAGCCCTGGCCTGAACCCGCGCCGTCGCCCGCCGTTTTGGTCGCCGAAGCCGACAGCGAGCCGCTCGCATCGCTGCGCGGCGATACGCTATCGCCGCGCTTTTCCTCCTGGCGCGGCGCATCGGGACGCCGCTACATCGTTTCGGTCTATGATGGCTCGGCGTGCCCCGCCTATTGCGACGCGGTGCTGATCGCCGTCGCTGTCGCTGCGAACGGCCGGCGCCGGGCTTTGGCGCTTGCGGATACTGGCGTCTTTCCCGAACCGGTGATCGCGCGCTTTCGCTCGTCGGCGCCGGCTGGCGAACGGGTCGAGTTCCATCTGCATCTGCTGGCGACATCGTCGGCCGAGCGGCGCGCTGCCCTGGAAGACCTTGCAGCCGCCGTTCCCTACGCCGCGCGGAGCTGAGCGCTCAGCCACTCGAGCTCGTTGTCGACGATGCCGAGTTCGCGCAGATGGTCGCGGGTGTTGAGCACATATTCGTCGTTCTCGCCGGACTTTCCGATGCCCTGGCGCACCAGCTTCAGCAAGGCGCCGCGCTCCATCGGCGGGGCGTATTGGCCGTGGGCGCGGTCGGCGACATACGCCAGCGCCTGAACATGTCTGCCGTCGGCGAGCTCGATCGGCAAAGTGCGCTCGATGTAGACGGCCGTCACGAGCTCACGCTCGCGCAAATAGCGCACCGTCGCCTCATGCAGCGCCGCATCGACGCGGAACCCGACGCCGTGGCAGGCGCCGCCGCAGTCGAGCCCGAGCACCAGCCCTGGACGCTCCACCGTGCCGCGATAGACATGCGAATAGACGCAGAGTCTCCGCCGCCAGCCGCGCAGCAGCGCCTTGTGCCGATCGACGAAGACGAAGCCAGGCTTCCACATCAGCGAGCCGTATCCGAACACCCAGAGGTCTTGCGGGCTATCGGCCGTTCGGCGCGTCATCGTCTCAAGTCTCGGAGTCGGTGTTCTCACTCGCCCGGCGGCCGAAATCGGGCGCGGCGGTCTCCTGCCCCTGTTCAACGATGCCGCGACGGATCGCGCGCGTCCGCGTAAACAGAGCGAACAGCCCGTCGCCGTCACCCCGGCGGATCATTCGCTGCAAGGCCGCGAGATCCTCGGTGAAGCGGCCGAGCGCCTCCAGCACCGCGTCCTTGTTGTTGAGGAACACGTCGCGCCACATCGTCGGATCGGAGGCGGCGATGCGGGTGAAATCGCGGAAACCGCCAGCGGAGAATTTGATCACCTCGGAGCGGGTCGCCTCCTCGAGATCATAGGCTGTGCCGACAATGTTGTAGGCGATCAAATGCGGAACATGGCTGGTGATACCCAGCACCAGATCGTGGTGCGCGGCGGTCATCACCTCGACATTCGAGCCGATCGCCTCCCACAGCGCCCTCACCCGATCGACCGCAACCGCATCGGCGCCGTGGGGCGGCGTCAGAATACACCAGCGATTGACGAACAACGTCGCAAAGCCGGCGTCCGGCCCCGACTGCTCGGTGCCCGCCACCGGATGGGCCGGGACGAGATGCGCCGTCTCCGGCAGATGCGGCCCCACCGCGGCAACGACAGCGCCTTTGACCGAGCCGACGTCGGAAACGATTGCCCCCGGCTTCAGCGCGGCGGCGATCTCCCGCGCGACGCTCTCGTAAGCCCCGACGGGAACGCAGAGAATGACGATGTCGGCCCCCGCCGCGGCCTCGGCCGCAGTGGCGAAGACTGTGTCGCCCAGCTGAAGGGCGACGGCGCGCTCACGAGCCTCGGGCGAGGTGTCCGCAATGGCGATCGAAGCCGCAACGTTCCTGCGGCGAACGGCGCGCGCAATTGAGGAGCCGATCAGTCCGACGCCGATGATCGCGAGCCGCCCGAACAGCGGATCGGCAAGCGCAGGCCCCAACCTATCCGACACGACGCTCGCCCTTCATGAACTCCGCCAGGGCGGCGACGACCGCCCGATTGGCCTCTTCGCCGCCGACGGTCAGCCGCAGGCAATCAGGCAACCCATAAGCTCCGACGGCGCGCAACACCAAGCCGCGAGCGCTGAGGAACTTGTCCGCCGCCGCAGCGCCTCCCCGCGCGCCCGAGAAGTGCAGCAGAAGGAAGTTGCCAACGCTTGGGGTCACCTTGATGCCGAGCGCGGAAATCTGCTCGACGAGCCAGGGCAGCCACTTGTCATTGTGGGCCACGGCGGCGTCGACATGCGCCGTGTCCGCCATGGCGGCGACGCCGGCCGCGATCGCCGCGCCATTGAGGTTGAAGGGAGCGCGAACGCGGTTGAGCGCGTCGATAATCGCCGCGGGCGCATAGGCCCAGCCGATGCGCAGATTGGCGAGGCCGTGAATTTTCGAGAAAGTGCGCGTCATCACGACGTTTTCCGACGTCGCGACGAGCTCGATGCCGGCAGCATAGTCATTGCGTCCGACATATTCGGCGTAGGCCGCATCGAGCACCAGCAGCGCGTCCTTGGGCAGGCCCGCATGCAGACGCTTGACCTCGGAGAAAGGGATGTAGGTCCCGGTCGGATTGTTCGGATTGGCGAGAAAGACGATCTTGGTGCGCACGCTCACCTTCGCCAGCATCGCGTCGACGCTGGTGGTGTGATCCGTCTCTTCCGCCACGACAGGAACGCCGCCAGCCGCCTTGATGGCGATCGGATATTCGAGGAAGCCGTACTGGCTAAAGAGTCCCTCGTCCCCCGGCCTCAGATAGACATGCGCCAGCAGGGACAGCAGCTCGTCCGAACCATTGCCGCAAACGATCTGGTCCGCGTCGAGCCCATAACGGCGGCCGATCGCCTCGCGCAGCGCCCGCGACGAACCATCGGGATAGAGGGCGAGTTGGTCGGCGTTGGCGCGAAAGGCTTCAATGGCGCGCGGCGACGGTCCGAGCGGCGATTCGTTGGACGAGAGCTTGTAGACCTTGGCGAGGCCCGCGACGCTGCTTTTGCCGGGCACATAGGCGTCGATCGCCATGATCTCGGCGCGCGGTTGCGGTCGCATAGTCTCGCTCTTGGACATCGTTTCCTCTTGATCCCTAAGCCCGGCGCGCGCGCAAATTCGATCCGTCGAAGCGCGCGGCGTGCGATCCGATTTCGACGCTGCGCACGTCGCTCGCTCCGGCCGCCGCCAAGGCCTCGCCCCCGGCTCCGTCAGGCAATTCGCCCGGCCGCGCGATCAGCAGCGACAGCCCCATACCATTCGCCGCATTGCCGATGATCTCGCCGCCGATCGCAGCGATCGCCTGCGGGCATTCGCCGCGCCATCGATCGAGCGTCACCGCCTCGAGCACGACGTCGCGCGCGCCGCCGTCCGGGAGCGGCTTGGCCACGACGAATACCGGCAACCCGGCGGGATGGTCGGGCCGCTCGACGAACGGCAAGCGGGCGATGATCTTGGGCGCAGCCGGATCGGCGAGACGCATCCACCAGGCGCCCGCCGCCGCGCCGCCGTCCAGCGCGAACATGCCGAGATCGCCAACCGCCTCCTCCACTGCGCCGATCACCCCCGTCGCGCTCATATGCGGCACGCAGGGAACGGTGAAGCCGAAGTGGAAACGGGCGGAGTCGCGCATCGCCGCGTCGCCGCTGGAGACGTCGACATGCACGCCATAGGGCGCTTGGACATAGGTGAAAGTTGCGATGATGACGCGCCAGATGCTCTCGACCGTGTCGAGCGGCAGCAGACCCTCGTGACGTTCGGCGATCGCCTTCATCATCGCCGCTTCGCGCGCCGGGCGAAAGGCGCAGCCTCCACCCTGGCGCGCCTTGATCGCGATCAGCCGATCGATGATGCGGCCGCGCTCCATGAGCAAGGCATGCATCGAGGCGTCGATGCGATCGATGTCGACGCGCAGCTGCGCAAGCGATTCGGCGGCCGGCTCGGACAAAGGAATCCTCTATTGCGTTCAGACCGGATGGCGACCCCAAGGAATTGGTCCGGCGGCTCGCCTCGCCCCTCACCCTAACCCCCTCACCGCGCTGCGGGGAGAGGGAATTGCTCAGGTGTTCATCGATTCGAAGAAATTGGCGTTGGTCTTGGTCTCGCGCAATTTTCCGAGCAGGAATTCGATCGCGTCCACCGTACCCATCGGGTTGAGGATGCGGCGCAGGACATACATCTTCTTGAGGATGTCCGGCGGCACGAGCAGCTCCTCCTTGCGGGTGCCCGAGCGCGTGATGTCCATCGCCGGGAAGGTGCGCTTGTCGGCAACCTTGCGGTCGAGGATGATTTCTGAGTTGCCGGTGCCCTTGAACTCTTCGAAGATCACTTCGTCCATGCGCGAGCCGGTGTCGATCAGCGCCGTCGCGATAATCGTCAGCGAGCCGCCTTCCTCGATGTTGCGCGCCGCGCCGAAGAAGCGCTTCGGCCGCTGCAAGGCGTTGGCGTCGACGCCACCCGTCAGCACCTTGCCGGACGACGGCACGACGGTGTTGTAGGCGCGGCCCAAGCGCGTAATCGAATCGAGCAGGATCACGACGTCGCGGCCATGCTCGACGAGGCGCTTGGCCTTCTCGATCACCATTTCCGCGACTTGAACGTGGCGAACCGCCGGCTCGTCGAAGGTGGAGGAGACGACCTCGCCCTTCACCGAGCGCTGCATGTCGGTCACTTCTTCCGGGCGCTCGTCGATCAGCAGCACGATGAGGAAGCATTCCGGATGATTGGCGGTGACGGACTGCGCGATGTTCTGCAGCAGGACAGTCTTACCGGTTCGCGGCGGCGCGACGATCAGGGCGCGCTGCCCCTTGCCGATCGGCGCGACGATGTCGATGACGCGCGGCGACATATCCTTGCGGGTCGGATCCTCGACCTCCAGACGGAGCCGCTCATCGGGATAGAGCGGCGTCAGATTGTCGAAATGAACCTTGTGCCGGGTCTTTTCCGGGTCCTCGAAATTGATCCCGTTGCACTTGAGCAACGCGAAATAGCGCTCGCCCTCCTTCGGGCTGCGAATCACGCCTTCCACCGTGTCGCCGGTACGCAGTCCGAGACGGCGGATCTGGGAAGGGGACACGTAAATGTCGTCAGGACCGGCAAGATAATTGGCGTCCGCCGAGCGCAGGAAGCCGAAGCCATCCTGGAGGATCTCGATCACGCCCTCACCGATGATTTCGACCTCACGCGCCGCGAGCTGCTTGAGGATCGCGAACATCAGCTCCTGCTTGCGCATGATGGAGGCGTTCTCGACCTCGTTTTCTTCGGCGAAAGCGAGAAGTTCGGTGGGCGAATTCTTCTTGAGGTCCTTGAGCTTGATTTCCCGCATTGGGACGTCCTTGAAAGAGACGCGCGCTTCGCGCGTCGGCGACGGGGTGAAAAGCGGAGAGCGCGGAGACGAAAGCCGCTGCTCGCCTCGGCTGGCGAAGCCAAAAATGGATCGTAATCGATCCGCTTGCCGAGGGGAGCGTCCGCTGAAGGTGAGAACCCCTGCTTAGTCGCCTTTGGCGATTCTTTCAACGCCCTTTTTAACGAAAATTTCGTCGACCGGTCAGAACGGCTTCATCACCACCAGGAAAACGACCAAGATCAGGATGACGGTCGGGACCTCGTTGAGGATGCGGTAAAATTTGGCCGACCGGTTGTTGCGGTCCTGGGCGAAGGCGCGCACCCGTCCGGCGAAATAGCCGTGCACCCCCGAGAGAATAACCACCAGGCCCATTTTGGCGTGCAGCCAGCCCGACTCGAAATAGCCCATGCGGTAGGCGAGCAGCGGCCCGGTGATCCAGACGGCGATCATCGCTGGATTGATGATCAAGCGCAGCAGGCGCTTCTCCATCACCTTGAACGTGTTGGAGACCTCGGACCCGACGGCGGCGTCCGCGTGATACACGAAGAGCCTCGGCAGATAGAGCAGGCCCGCCATCCAGGCGATCACGGCGATCAGGTGCAGCGCCTTAAGCCAGAGGTCGATCGATTCCATCGCGAGCGGTCCATTGGGGTGATGGCGCAGGAAATGCCTGAGCGAAGGCCGGACCATGCCATGCTCGCCGGCCGAGATCAAAGGCGAGAACGTCGCAGGGCTCGCTCCAAAAAAACCAATTTAGAAAAGGATATCTTTTTAATTCTCTTTTAAGGCTTTGGATTGCAGTAATTCATTTGCGTCCCCAGATCCGACCGCGCGATCGGGAGCTCCGCAGTCGCTTGCGCGTGTCGTCAGGCGATCTGTGGACAAGTTAATGCGGCATTAAGAAACTCGGCCCTTACGCGCGGCGCCGGGCTGTGAATCCGCCCGGCCGTTTCCCCACAATTCCCGGTCACATTTCTGGCGGATCGATTCCTGTCCCGAAAACTCGGCTGGGGATGATTATCCCTGAAAAGCCGCCCGGGACGTCAGGGTCCGACCAAGCGGCGAGGTTCTCCACGCCTGTCCACAGCCCCTTCGGGCGGCTATACAGGTCGCCCGTTGGAGGCGAGCGGATGGGCCGTAGCTACTTTCATCTACATCTGGTGTCGGATTCGACCGGCGAGACGCTGATCGCAGCGTCGCGCGCGGCGGCCGCGCAATATCAGGGCATCGCGTCGATCGAGCATGTCTATCCGCTGGTTCGCACCCGCACGCAGCTCGATCGCGTCATCACCGAGATCGACAATGCGCCTGGCATCGTCCTCTTCACGCTCGTCGACCCGGATCTGTCGCGGCGTCTCGAGGCTGCATGCGAAGCGTCCGGCTCGCCGTGCCTTTCCGTGCTGGGGCCGATCCTCGGCCTTTTTCAGTCCTATCTCGGCCAGACGTCGACCCCACGCGCCGGCGCGCAGCACATGCTCAATGCGGAATATTTCAAGCGGATCGACGCGCTCAATTTCACCATGATGTGCGACGACGGCCAAATGCCCGAGCATCTCGAGCAGGCCGATATCGTGCTGGTCGGCGTCAGCCGCACATCGAAGACGCCGACGAGCATCTATCTCGCCAATCGCGGCTATAAGGCCGCCAATGTGCCGATCGTTCCCGGCGCGACGCTGCCGCCCGGGCTGATTCATCTGCGCCGGCCGTTGATCGTCGGGCTGGTCGCCTCGGCGGAGCGGATCATTCAGATCCGCCAACACAGGGTGCTCGCGCTGAACGCCGATCCGCAGACGGACTATGTTGACCGCATCGCGGTCGCTCAGGAGATCGCCGGCTCGCGGCGCCTCTTCGGGGAACGCAATTGGCCGGCCATCGACGTCACCCGCCGTTCCATCGAAGAGACTGCGGCGGCGATCATCGATCTTTATCGCGAGCACAGCCTCAAATTCATCGCCCAGGCCTGAACATGTCGTCTCCTTCCCCCCTTTGGATCGGCCGCGAGCCGTTGGTCCTCGCCTCGAAAAGCGCCAGCCGTCGGCAGTTGCTGGCGAGCGCTGGCCTCGTCTTCGACATGGAGGCGGCTGAGATCGACGAACGCGCCGTCGAAGAGAAATATTTCGCCAGCGGCGGCCCGGTCGAGCAGCTCGCGCTCACCCTGGCGCGCGCCAAGGCGCTCGACGTCAGCGCGCGCCGGGCGGGCGCGCTGTGTCTCGGCGCCGATCAGACGCTGAGCCTCGAAGGGCGGCTCTTCCATAAATCAGCGACGCTGGAGGCTGGGGCAGAGACGCTCGCCGCAATGAGCGGCCGGCGGCATCGCCTCACCTCGGCCTTTGCGCTGGCGCGTGACGGGCGCATCGTCGGCGAAGGAGAGGACAGCGCCGAACTGACGATGCGGGCGCTCGACGGGCACGCGATCGCGCGCTATCTCGAAATCGCCGGTACGCAAGTTCTCGCGAGCGTCGGCGTCTATCAGCTCGAAGGGGTTGGCGTGCATCTGTTCGAGGCGGTCGAAGGCGACCATACGACAATTCTCGGCCTGCCGATGCTGAAGCTCCTCGCTTGTCTTCGCCGCGAAGGTGCGTTGGCGCTATGAGCGAGGTGTCCGAAGGTCGGCGCGCTGGCGTTTGCGGTTGGCCGATCGCCCATTCGCGCTCGCCGTTGATTTACACCTATTGGCTGCGCACGCTTGGCCTCGAGGGCGCCTATGAGCGCTTCGCCGTTCCGGCGGAGGATTTCGCCCGCTTCGCCGCCTCGATCGGGACGGATACACTTGTCGGCGCAAACGTCACTGTGCCGCACAAGGGGGCCGCTTTTGCCGCCTGCGACCGGCTCTCGCCCGCCGCACAGGCGACTGGCGCGGTCAATACGCTCTGGCGCGAAGACGGCGCGCTGTGCGGCGACAATACCGATGTTGCCGGCTTTCTCGGCAGTCTCGACGCGGAGGCGCCGGATTGGGGTAAGACGACGCGCAGCGCCGTCATCCTCGGCGCCGGCGGCGCGGCGCGCGGCGTCGTCTATGGCTTGCTGTCGCGCGGCGTCGAACGAATTGTCGTCGTCAACCGGACGTTGGCGCGCGCCGAAGCGCTGGCGTCGCATTTCTCGGCGCCGATCAGCGCCGCCGCCTGGCGTGATTTGCCGATGGCGCTTGCCGAGGCGGATCTGCTCGTCAACACGACGACCCTCGGCATGCACGGCCAGCCGCCGCTCGAGATCGACCTCGCGCCTCTCGGCGAAGCGGCCGTCGTGGCCGACATCGTTTACGTTCCGCTGGCGACGCCGTTGATCGAAAGGGCGCGCCGCCGAGACCTACGCGCCGTAGGCGGTCTCGGGATGCTTCTCCATCAGGCTGCGCCCGGCTTTGCGCGCTGGTTCGGCGCGCGGCCGATCGTGACCGCGGAGCTGCGCGCGCTGGTCGAGGCGGATATCCTTGCGGCGGAGGGACAACGCGGGTGATCGTCGCCGGACTCACGGGCTCCATCGCGATGGGCAAGACCACCGTCGCCGCGATGTTCGCCGCTCTCGGCGCGCCCGTGTTCGACGCGGACGCCGCGGTGCGCGCGTTCTATCGCTCGCCGGGGAACGCCTCCGTCGAGGCGGCCTTCCCCGGCGTTGTCGAGAACGGCGAGGTCAATCGCGACAAGCTCGCTCAGGCGACGCTCGGCGACCCAGAGGCGCTGAAGCGGCTCGAGGCGATCGTCCATCCCGAAGTCGCGCGGCTGCGCCAGGCATTTCTCGATCGCGCCAAGGCAGAAGGCCGGCGAACGGTCATCGTCGACGTGCCGCTACTCTTCGAGACCGGGGGCGACAGAAACGTCGATCTCGTGCTCGTCGTCAGCGCCGGCAAGGCCGCGCAACGCGCCCGCGCCCTGTCGCGTCCGGGGATGAGCGAAGCCAAGCTCGATGCGATCCTGGCGCGCCAAATGCCGGATGCCGAGAAGCGGCGCCGGGCCCATTTCGTCATCGATGCGAGCTCGAAGTTGGAAAAGACGCGCGCGCAGGCTGCTGGCGTGCTGCGCGCGATCGCCGCACTGCCGGGGAGACGAACGATTGCGTGAGATCGTATTCGACACCGAAACGACTGGGCTCGATCCGGCGCAGGGGCATCGCTTGGTCGAGATCGGGGCCGTCGAGGTCATCAATCAGATCGCGACCGGCTCGGTGTTTCACGTCCTGATCAATCCTGAGCGGGATGTGCCTGAGGATGCGGTCCGCATCCACGGCCATACGGCGGAGCTGTTGCGCGATAAGCCGGTGTTCGCGGCTGTCGTCGACGAATTTCTCGCCTTCATCGGCGACGCGCGGCTGGTGGCGCACAACGCCGAGTTCGACATGCGGTTCATCGACGCGGAACTCGCCACGCTGGGTTTTCCGGCGATCGGCCCCGAGCGCGTGGTCGATACGCTCGCCCTCGCCCGCCGCAAGCATCCCGGCGCGCCCGCCAATCTCGACGCGCTGTGCGACCGCTATCGCATCGACCGCTCTCGCCGCGTCAAGCACGGCGCGTTGCTGGATTCCGAGATTCTGGTCGAGGTCTATGCGGAGTTGCTGGGCGGCCGGCAGCGTTCGCTTGTCTTCGCGTCCGCAGAAATCGAACGGGCTGGCGCGGGAGTTGTCACGGCGATTCGTCGCGAGCGGCCTACCCCGCTGGCTCCTCGGCTCAGCGAGGACGAATACGCCGCCCATCGGGCCTTGATCGCCACGTTCGGAGACGCGGCGATCTGGGGTCGTTACGCTTCAGAGGAGCCGATGGAGGCTCAGGCCTGAATGCTCGGCGCGTTCGCCGAAGCGCCTGCCATGCGCTGCATGTAGAGGCCGTGGAAGTCGATCGGATCGACGTAGAGAGCGGGGTAGCCGCCGCCGCGCACCGCTTCCGCGACGATCTGCCGGGCGAAGGGGAACAGCAGGCGCGGCCCTTCGATCATCACCAGCGGCTGGACCTGCTCGGCCGGAATGTTCTCGACGCGGAACACGCCGGAATAGTTGAGCTCGAACTTGAACAGGGCGGAGGGGCCCTCCCCGGCGCCGCCTTCGAGCAGCAGGCTCACTTCATAATCCGTCGCCGCGATCTGGCGGGCGTTGACGTTGACCTGCAGGTTGATGTTCGGGCCCTGTTGCGGAGCCAGCGAGCGCGGCGCATTGGGATTCTCGAACGAGAAATCCTTGACATATTGCGCCATGACGGAAAACCGCGGGGCCGTCGCGCCAGGCTCGGCCGCGCCATTGCTGTTCTGGTCCACCATTTCCGTCTTCTCCTCGCCCCTCGGGGTGTTCTTCGGGGGGTCGCCTATCACGAGGCCGCTTCTCGAACAAGGATGGCCAGGAGCGTTCCGCGCTTTTGCCGCGTCCTACAGCCGCGGCCAGGAAAAATCGTCCGCGCGGCCGGCGCGCGGCTCAACGGGTTCGCCGTACCGCAGGACCCGCGCGATGGGTCCAGGCTCAACCGAAGGAATGGTTTCGCGCGCCGCGAGTACGCCGCCCGGCGACGTGGGCCGGGCCGTTAGCGACAGGATCGGTCCCGCTAGCGGCTTCGGCGGCGCGGTCGAGTTGGGCGGCGACTTGTCAGGCGCGCCCATCTCGCGGCGGATTTGGGCGTTGATGTCGCCGGCGGCCTGCTCGATGTCGGGCGGTAACGTGGCGGTCTCGTTCTGCGCCCTGCCCTTGTCCATCACCCGCCTGATGTCCGCTTCGAGGAAGTGGGCGACCTTCCGCGAACCGGCCTTGGTGAAATGGATGCCGTCGAGGCCGCGCAGCTTCACGTTCTGGCCGTCGACGTTGGGACCGAAGGCGTCGAATTGACCGTTCTGGTCGGCGAAAGCGTCCCAGATGTCGATATATTTCGCCCCCGCCTTTTCCGCGTGCTCCTTGTCGATTTCGTTGAGCTTGATGATGTCGGCGTTGAACCGGTCGCTGCGCATCGGCGGCAGGCCGACCCAGGCGACGGGAATATGCGCCGCGGCGAATGGGGCGACCATCGCCTCCACCCGCTGTCCGTAATGCGTCCGCCATTGATCGCTCAGCGTGTCGAGCGTGTCGGAGCCGTCGCGCATCGGCTGGAGATCGTTGACGCCGACCATGATGACGACGATGTCGATGTGGTCTTTGCCTGCCGCAAGGTCGCGCGCCGCTTTCGGCCAGTCGTAATAGTCGTCGCGGACCAGACCGGAGGCGTCGCGCGCCTTGTTGCCGACGGAGGCCTCCGGCCTGTCGGTGAACGCCTCGGCAAGCCCTCCCGCTGCGTACCCCCCAAGGCTGTCGCCGAGGACGTCGATGAAGAAGGTCGGCTGGACCGGCGCGCCGCCCGGCGTTCCCGGCTGACGCGTCGTCGTCGCCGGCACGAAGTCGCGCACGCGCTTCTTGGGACGACGCGGGGCCGCCGGCGCGGCGGATTTGGAGGGCTTCGGCGCATCGATGCCGAAGAGGTGCTGCAGGAAACCGCCGAAGCCGCCGTCTTCAGCCTCGACCGCGGGACCGCCAAGCGAAACGCAGCACAGTACGACCGCCGCGAGCCGCGCCAGACGGGCCAAGCGAAATGTGCCGACTAGAGGTCCCATTCCGAACCGCCCGTGTTGGCTCTGCTCAGCCCCGCTCACGCATCTTCTGGAGCAGTGCGAGCGTCGGATAGCCGTCTGGCGGCGCGCCAATCGCTTCCTGATAGGCGCGCACGGCCGCCCGCAGGGAGTTGCCCATCCGGCCATCCACGGCGCCGACATCATAGCCCAATTTGTGCAGTCGAGTTCTGCAAGTCGCGCACGTCGTCCTCGCTCAGCATCGGATCGTGAACCGGCCAAGGCGCCTGCAAGACGACGCCCTTTAAGACCGCGTCGCCCAGCAGCGCGACGCCGAGCGCATAAGCGGTTGAATTGTTGTAGCTCTTTATCGTCTGGAAATTGGCCGTGACGAGGAAGAGGGGGCCGTTGACCCCCGCCGGGATCAGCAATTGGGCTTCGCCGGAACGCGGCAGTTCGCCGCCGTCGGCGCGAACGACGCCGCGGTTGGCGAACGACGAGAACGGCGCGGGACGGGTGGAATTGGCGTCCGTCAGCTTGAAGTCCTGGGGCAGCCGGACCTCGAACCCCCAGGCCAATCCAGCGGTCCATCCGTGTTTGGCCAGGTAATTGGCGGTCGAACCGATCGCGTCGGGCGCGCTGTTCCAGATGTCGCGACGGCCATGCCCCTCGAAATCGACCGCATATTCGTTGAAGCTGGACGGCATGAACTGGGTCTGACCCATCGCGCCGGCCCAAGAGCCGCGCATCTGACTCGGGCCGATGTCGCCCTCCTCGAGAATCTTGAGCGCGGCGAGCAATTCGTCGCGGAAATAGTCGCCGCGGAAATGAACGAAGGCGAGGCTGGCCAGCGCGCGGATGACATTGTTGGAGCCCGCGAAGGCGCCGAATTCGGTCTCCATGCCCCAGATGCCCATGATGACGGATTCATCGACGCCGTAAGTCGCCTTCGCCTTGGCGAGCCAGGCGTGCACCATCGCCGCCTTGGCGCGGCCGCGCTGGATGCGCGCGCTCGACACCGCCGTCTCGAGATACTGCCAGATGGGCTTGACGAACTCGGGCTGCGCTTTGGTGTAGGCGATGATCTTCGGATCGAAGGTGACGCCTTTGAACGCTGCGTCGAAAGTCCTCCGCGAGACCCCCCTCGCCTTGGCGAGCGGCCAGAGTTCGTCGACGAATTTATGGAACGGGTCCTCGGCCCGCCGGGGCGCTGACCTGACTGCCGGCGCGCGACCGGGCCGTTCGGGCGGCAGCGGAACCGCAAGCGCGGCAGCGGGCGCCGCGGCGAGCAGTAGGACGATCAAACGCGAAAACGCTCTCCTGCGCGCGAGGTCGACGAGTTTGGAGTTCGCAGCGGACGTCGTCATGACTCCTCTCACGCTTGCGTTGCGCGGGAAGCTTAACGGTCACCTCTTGAGAAAAAATAAACCATATTTGTCAGGGAGAACAGTCAACCGCCGTTTTTGATGTCCTCGGGACGGGGCATCGAAATGACGTTGTAGCCAGAGTCGACGAAATGCACCTCGCCGGTCACGCCCGCCGAGAGATCGGACAAGAGATAGAGCGCCGAGCCGCCGACATCTTCAATCGTCACGGTGCGCCGAAGCGGAGCATGACTGCGCTGGAAATTGAACATGAAGCGCGCGTCGGCGATGCCCGCGCCGGCAAGGGTGCGGATCGGTCCGGCCGAGATCGCGTTGACGCGAATGCCGGCGGGGCCGAAATCGGCGGCGAGGTAGCGCACGCTCGATTCGAGCGCCGCCTTGGCGACCCCCATGACGTTGTAGTTCGGCATCACGCGCGTCGCGCCGCCGAAAGTGAGCGTCAGCATCGCGCCGCCGTTCCGCATGCGCTCCGCGGCGCGCTTGGCGACCTCGGTGAAGGAAAAGGCCGAGATGACCATCGTGCGCACGAAGTTCTCGCGCGTCGTGTCGGCGTAGCGGCCCTTGAGCTCGTTGCGGTCGGAGAAACCGATGCAATGAACGATGAAGTCGAGATTTCCCCAAGCCTCGTCGAGCGCCGAGAAGGTCGCGTCGACCGATCGCAGGTCTTCGACGTCGCAGGGAAGCGCGAGTTTGGAGCCGAGGCTCTCGGCGAGCGGCAGCACGCGTTTGCCAAGCGCCTCGCCTTGATAGGTGAAGGCGAGTTCGGCCCCCTGCGCGGCGAGCGCCTGAGCGATGCCCCAGGCGATCGAATGATCGTTCGCGACGCCCATCACGAGACCGCGCTTGCCGCTCATCAAGCCAGAATTCATCCTGCCGCTACTTCTTTCTCGTTGGAGCGCACGTATCCGTTAAAGCGCGTGGCGAAAAAGTGGATGCCGCTTTTTCGCCAGGAGCGCGAAACGCGATTAGGCGTCGACGTGTTTGAACACCAGCGTGGCGTTCGCCCCGCCGAAGCCGAAGGAATTGGAAAGGACGGCGCGCAATTGTACATCGTCGCGCCGTTTGCGCAAGATCGGCATGTCGGCGACTGCCGGATCGATCTCGTCGATATGGGCGCTCGCGCAGATGAAGCCGTTCTGCATCATGAGCAGGCTGTAGATCGCTTCGTGAACGCCGGTCGCGCCCTGCGAATGTCCGGTAAGCGCCTTGGTGGCGGCGATCGGCGGGCATTTCTCGCCTGAGCCGAAAACTTCGCGCAGCGCCTCGATCTCCTTGAGATCGCCGACCGGCGTCGATGTCGCGTGCGGATTGATGTAGTCGATTGGCGCCTTCACGCTCGCGAGCGCTTGCCGCATGCAGCGCGCTGCGCCTTCGCCGGACGGCGCCACCATGTCGGCGCCGTCGGAGGTTGCGCCATAGCCGGCGACCTCGCCGTAGATGCGCGCGCCGCGCGCCTTCGCGCGTTCGTACTCTTCGAGCACCAGCACGCCGGCCCCGGCCGAAATGACGAAGCCGTCGCGATTCTTGTCGTACGGCCGCGAGGCGCGTTCGGGCGTCTCGTTATAGGCCGAGGACATCGCGCCCATCGCGTCGAACAGCACCGACAGGCTCCAATCGAGGTCTTCGCATCCCCCAGCGAACATCACGTCCTGCTTGCCCAGCAGGATCTGCTCGGCCGCGGCGCCGATGCAGTGGTTGGAGGTCGCGCAGGCGGACGAGATCGAATAGGCGAGGCCCTTGATCTTGAACCAGGTCGAGAGCGTCGCCGAGGCGGTCGAGCACATCGACTTCGGCACCGCATAGGGACCGACCCGCTTCGGACCCTTGGCGCGCGCGACGTCGGCGGCTTCGACGATCGCCCGAGTCGAGGGACCGCCCGAACCCATGACCATGCCGGTGCGTTCGTTCGAGACCTCGCCCGGCTCCAAGCCGCTGTCCAGGATCGCCTGATCCATCGCGACGTGATTCCAGGCGGTGCCGCCGCCGTGGAAGCGCATGGCGCGACGGTCGAGAATCTCTTCGGGGTTCAGAGTCGGGGCGCCCTGCACCTGGCTGCGGAAACCGAGCTCGGCGTATTTTTCGGCGCGCGAAACCCCCGACCGTCCGGAGTGGAGGCTCGACAGAACCTCCTGCGTGTTGTTGCCGATTGAGGACACGATCCCCATGCCGGTGACGACGACCCGCCTCATCCGCTTGCTCCAAACACTTTTCTTCGGCTCGAATATAGGGGCTGGGACTAGGCTTCGCTCGGCTTTGCGGCGCCGAAAAGGCCGACCCGCATGTCCTTGACCTCGTAGATCCGCTTGCCGTCGGCCTCGAGCCAGCCATCGGCGATGCCGAGCACCAATTTGCCCCTGAAGACGCGCTTCATGTCGACGCCGTAGATCACCTTCTTGATCGACGGGAGCACCTGGTCGATGAACTTGACTTCGCCGACCCCGAGCGCGCGGCCGCGGCCCTGAAGGCCGAGCCAGCCAAGGAAGAAGCCCGTGAGCTGCCACAAGGCGTCGAGCCCGAGGCAACCCGGCATCACCGGGTCGCCTTTGAAGTGGCAGCCGAAGAACCACAGATCCGGCTTGATCTCGAGTTCCGCGAGCACGGCGCCTTTGCCGTGCGCGCCGCCCGTCTCGCTGATGTTGGCGATCCGGTCGAACATCAGCATGGGGGGTAGCGGCAACTGGGCGTTTCCCGCGCCGAACAGCTCGCCGCGACCGCAGGCCAAGAGATCTTCGTAGGCGAATTGAGAGCGCCGTTGTTCCGACATGCTCGCTTTGATTCCTTGGCTTTTCGGGCGCGGGCGCAGCCGCGAACGACTATTTTGTGCGGCTTCGTAACACAGCCGCGCGCGTCCCGAAAGCATTAGCGTCCGGTCCTTTGGTAGCGGACACGCGGGGTCGGCTGACGGCGGCGATTCGTTATGATATGGGGATATGTTCGCCGTCGAGACGCATAATGACCGAGCAAAAAGAGAGGCCGTCCGAAGTGTCCCCCGTCACCGTCGCCGTGACAGCCCGACCGCGCCCACCAAGCGGTTTCATGGATGGCTGCCCGGTTCATAAGCTGCGCGCCAAATTGCGCCAGGCCAACTTGCGCCCGACCCGTCAGCGCGTCGCGCTCGGATGGCTGCTGTTCGGCAAAGGGGACCGTCACGTAACGGCCGAGATCCTGTTCGAGGAAGCGAGGGCGGCCAAGGTGCCGGTTTCCCTGGCGACCGTCTACAACACCTTGCACCAGTTCACGACCGCCGGTCTGCTCAACGAAATTGCGATCGACGGCCCGCGGACCTATTTCGACACCAATCCGTCGGCGCATCACCATTTCATGATCGAGGAGACGAGCGCGCTGATCGATATTCCCGGCGGTCAAGTCGCGATCGATCGCCTTCCGGGCGCCCCTGAGGGCTACGAGATCGCCCGGGTCGACGTGGTCGTGCGCGTGCGCCGCGTCGGCTCGAAGTCCGAGGCGTGAAGCGTTCTGCTTTTGATTGACGCCGCAGCGCTGTCACCCCCGCTTTCGCGCGAGGGTATGCACACTTTTTCGAACGGCCGGGCGGATCACTCGGCTCATCGCCGCCGAGCGTAAGCGGCGGAGTGAGTGCAACGAGCCTACCGTCATACGCGGGCTTGACCCGCGTATCCAGGACGGGACGCAGGAAGGCTAATCGCAGATGTCGCCACCTGGGCGCCCGGATCAAGTCCGGGCGTGACGGCGACGGACCGATGTGTGCATGCCGCAGCGCGAAAGCGCGGGTCCAGTCAACCGCCGCAGGCCTTCGCCTTTGACTCCTGGATGCCCGCTTTCGCGGGCATGACAGAAGCGGCCGAGCCCTCTCAGAACCGGGGCGGGTCGTCGCTCGCGATCTGGCCGCCGCTCGTCACCAGCACCCAGTCGCGCCCGCGGCGTTCGATGCGGAGCACCCGGCCGGCCCCCGGCAGGAAATCGCCCGCCGTGACCTGCTGCGGGCCGTCGCGCCCGCCGACCAGCGCATAGTTGCCCTGAACCTCGAGCAGCCAATAGTTGCGCAGCGTCTGGTGCGACTTGTCGATCGAGCCGGTCGTCTCGTTCGAGACGAGCGTCTCAGGCTTCGCCAACGGCGTTGGCGTCGGCGAGGAGGCGGCGACGGGTTTCGGGGCGGGCGTCGGGGCGGCAGGCGGCGTGATCGCGGCGACGACCGGGGCAGGCCGCTTCTCCAATTTGTCGATTCGCGCCGCGAGGTCGGCCATGCGCGCGCTCGAATCATGCTCGATGCGGTCGGCGAGCTTGTCGAGTCGCGCGTTCTGATCATGATCGACCCGGTCGACGCGCGCCGTCAATTGAGCGAGCGCGCCGGGGAGGTCGTGCGCCGCGTCGCGCTGCGCCTTGATTTCGGCGGCGATCTTCCGGAAATCGGCGGTTTCGTCGCGCGAACGCGTGGCCTCGATTGCGTCGAGACGCTCCTTGAGCGACTTGACGCTTTGGGCCAGATCGACGCTCTCCTGCGCCTTCGCGGCGATGACACCCGCTTGGCGCGCATGGTCGTAAAATCCAACGGCCGTCACGGCGGCGACGAGCGCGAGGCCCGCGGCGACGGGGGAGAGCCAGCGCGTCATGCTCGGCCCTGTTGGACCCTTGGCTTCGGCCTGCGAAGACGCAAGATAAGGGATGAGATTGAGGTGCGCAGGCTCGATCTCGGGCGCGTCGGCCCCAGACTCGTTCAGGTTTTGGGCGGAGCCTAGCGTTTCGCCGGGATGGGCCGCCTTCTCGCTGGCGGCGTCGGGCTTCGCCGCGGCCGCGCCGTTTCCATTCTCGGGACTGCTGTCTTCGTGCGCGTTCATGGAGCGATCCGAAATAGCGCCAATTTCGCTCAGTTTCGCGCGCGAGGATTAACGCAGTGTTGACCAAATCGGACTTCGGCGAGCAATTATTGTGGCCGGAATGGAGCAGGCGCCGGAATAGGCGGCCTACCATGGCGAGAGCCAGGAAGATCCAACTTCCTGGCCGGATCGGAGGAAGACAAGCGAATGCGCACTATCAAGTTCGGCATGGGCCAAAGCGTCAAACGCGTCGAGGATATTCGCCTGGTGAGCGGTCTCGGCGTCTATACCTCTGATATCACCAGCGACGGCGCCCTCCATGCGGCGTTCTTGCGCAGCCCCTATGCGCACGCCGAGTTCCGCATCGAGGACGTCGAAGCCGCGCGCGCCTTGCCTGGCGTGCGAGGCGTCTATGTCGCGGCGGACTTCGCCGCCCTCGGCGGCCTGCCCTGTCTCGCGCCGGTCAACAATTCCGACGGGTCGCTCACCCCGCTCAAACCGTACCCAGTCATGGCGGAGCACGAGGTCGCGCACGTCGGCGACATCGTCGCGATGGTGGTCGCCGAGACGCCGCTTCAGGCGCAGGACGCCGTAGAGCAAATTGCAGTCGCCTGGGACGAACGACCCGCGATCGCCGATCTCGAAGAGGCGGTTCGCCCGGGAGCGCCGCAAGTGTTCTCCGGCGCGCCCGGCAATCTCGCCTATGATGCGCATATCGGCGATAAGGCGGCGACCGACGCCGCTTTCGCGGGCGCCGCCAAGGTCGCAACGGTCAAAATCGTCAATCCGCGCGTAGTCTCCAACTATATGGAGACGCGGGGAGCGCTCGCCGAATACGACGCCGAAGCCGATCGATTGACGCTATATGTCGGCAGCCAGGGCGTCCACGGTCAGCGCGACACGATCGCCGCGAAGATTCTGAAAATCCCGCCCGATAAGCTGCGCGTCGTGACCAAGGACGTCGGCGGCGGCTTCGGAACCAAGACCTTCGTCTATCGCGAATATCCCCTGCTGCTCGAGGCGGCGCGGCGGCTGCGCGAGGCGGTGCGCTGGCAGGCGGACCGCAGCGAGCATTTCATCGGCGACGCGCATGGGCGCGACAATGTGACGACGGCCGAGATGGCGCTCGACGCGGAGGGACGCTTCCTCGCGCTGCGGGTCGACATTCTCGGCAATCTCGGCGGCTATCTCTCCCAATTCGCGCCGTACATTCCCTGGCTCGGCGCCTCGATGGCGAGCGGGCCTTACCGCATCGACACGCTCTATGCGCGAGTGCGCGGGGTCTACACCCACACCGTTCCGGTCGACGCTTATCGCGGCGCCGGTCGGCCGGAGGCCGCCTATGTGCTGGAGCGGTTGGTCGATCGCTGCGCGCGTGTCGCTGGCCTTGCGCCCGAGGAAATTCGCGCGCGCAATCTCGTGAAATCCTCGGAGATGCCCTATCACACGCAGACCGACCGCGACTACGACGTGGGCGACTTCGAGGGCGCGCTGCGCGCCTGTCTCGCCAAAGCGGATGTCGCCGGCTTCGAGGATCGCGCCGCCGAAGCGCGTCGGCGCGGCTTCATTCGCGGCATCGGCATTTCGACTTACATCGAATGCACCGCCTGGGGCGACGGCGAGCGCGGCTCGCTGACCCTCGACAAGAACGGCGACTTCACGCTGCTGATCGGCACCCAATCGAACGGGCAGGGGCACGAGACCGCCTATGCGCAGGTCGTCGCGCAGCATCTCGACGTGCAGCTCGACCGGGTGAAGGTCGTGCAGGGCGATACGGATCGCGTCGCCACCGGCGCAGGCACCGGCGGGTCGCGCTCCATCCCGATCGGCGCGGTGATGACGGCGCGCGCCTCGGAAGCGCTCGCCGCTTCCCTCAAGGAATTGGCGGCCGATGAGCTCGAGGCGGCGGTTGCCGACCTCGAAATCGCTGAGGGCGGCGTCCGCGTCGCCGGGACCGATCGCGCAATTTCCTATGCCGACCTGGCCTCCTCGCCACGCGCCTCCGCGCAGACGTTGACCGCGACCGACTCGTTCGATCCGCCCGATGCGACCTATCCCAACGGCGCGCATATCTGCGAGGTCGAAATCGATCCTGAGACCGGCGCGACGCGCATCGTGCGCTACTCCAGCGTCGACGACTTCGGCTTCACCCTCAACCCGCTCCTGCTCGCCGGACAAGTACACGGCGGCGTCGCTCAGGGGGCAGGCCAGGCGTTGATGGAGCAGGCCGTCTACGACCCGAACGGCCAGTTGGTGACCGCGAGCCTGATGGATTATGGCGTGCCCCGCGCCGACAATCTGCCGAGCTTCGACCTCGAAACGCGCAACATCCCCTCGACCACCAATCCTCTGGGCCTGAAGGGAGCCGGGGAGGCGGGCTCGATCGCCTCGACCCCCGCCGTTATGAACGCCATCGGTGACGCCCTGTGGCGCGGCTATCGCGTCGACCACATCGACATGCCGGCGACGCCCTTCGCGGTCTATCAGGCGATCAAGAGCGCGGGCGCTTAGGGCGCGGCGAAAAATTCGCCAGGAGAGCGCGAACTCAAGTAATGGTAAGCGTGCGGCGCTTTTGGCAGATCGCCGCACGCTCGAGGCGGCGTAGCGACAGGTGGCGATGAGCGAGAACTTTGGCGAGCGCGTCGTCGGCGTATGGGACGTCCCGACGCGCGTCTTTCATTGGCTCGTCGTCGTTCTGGTCGGGGCCGCCTATGCGACCGTCCGGCTGAACTGGATGGATTGGCATGCTCGCGCCGGCTACGCGTTGCTGGCCGCTCTGCTGTTTCGGCTGACGTGGGGCGTCGTCGGCAGCGAGACCGCACGTTTCTCCGCGCTTCTAACCGCGCCGCGGCACGCCCTAGGCCACATCGCGCGGCTCTTCCGGCGCGAGCCTGACAGGCAATTGGGACACAATGCGGCAGGGGGCTGGATGGTCGTCGCGCTGCTCGCGCTCCTTGCCGGGCAGGCGCTGAGCGGCGTCTACGTCGGCAATGACATCGCCGACGAGGGGCCGCTGACGGAAAGCGTCCCGGCTTGGCTCGCGAATATCGTCGAAGCGGCTCACGACCAATGGCTGTGGAACGCGCTGCTGACGGCGATCACGTTCCATATTATCGCGATCGCGCTCTACGCGGCCGTCAAAGGTCAGAACCTCGTGCGGCCGATGGTGACGGGGGTGAAGCGCTTGCCGATTGGAACGCGCGCGCCGACGATGCGTAGCCCGGCGCTCGCGGCGATCATCCTCGCCTGTAGCGTCGCCGTGGCGGCGGCGGTCGTCCGATTTCTTTAATACAGCGGCAATACAGCGGCGCTCTCTCATCCGCCGCCCTGGAAAAGCCGCCAGCCTTTCGACTGGCGGCCGCTCAATCAGCTCTTCGGCGGGACCACTTGGCCGCGAATTTCGCCGGCCGGGTGGTTCTTCGTATGGATGTTGATGTACCACTGGCCGGCTGCAAATTGCTCAGCTTGGTCGGCGCTGAGCGTCGCTTCGCCGCGGATCGGGCTCGCAACCTCGGCTCCCTGCTTACTCAACCAAACCGTCACCGAGGCGTTGGCGCCGGCGGCGGCCGGCCCATGGAAATGCGCCATCGTCGCTGGGCCGGAGAGGCCGCTGTATCGAACCGACCAAGTGACGACGCGGGTCGCCGGGTCATAAGTGATCTCGGCGGCGCCCGAGCCGCTTGTCGTCACCGGCGGGGACTGCTCCGCGCCGGTCAGCGGAACCGTGAAACTAACGGGCGCGGCCACGGCCATTGTGGGCGCCAGGGCAGCAAAGAGGCCCGCCGAGGCGACCAGGGCGATCGCTCCGCGTCGAGAGGCAAATTGATTCATGTAGGTCTCCATCAATCGGTTACCCCGCCCTCGATCATCATATTGGGTTCCTTGTTTCGCTGATATGTCGCTCTGGGTCACGCGGGCGTGTCTCCCCTATTCCGATTGACTTCACTGCGTTCCGTTGCTGTGCTTAGAGACACGAGGTGAGCGGGCGTTTTCCGCAAGATTGTGCGAGCGCGTACAACGATGCGGGGCCGGCGGTCCTGTTCTGGTGTCGTGCGTCAGCGCGATTCAGGTCCGCGCCGGGGGAAGCGAAGCGGGACGGCGACATCCATGAAAAACGCGTTGTTTGTCGTCGTAGCGTTGGCGGTCGCCGCCGGGCTGCTGGCGGCGGGGTGGTACGCGTCCGCGCCGCGGCGTCTCGACCGCGCGGTCGCCGCGGCTGTGGCCGCGCCTGGAGATGCGGCGGCGGGGCGGATCGTGTTTTTCGCTTCCGGCTGCGGGTCGTGCCATATGTCGCCCGGCCAATCCGATTTGCTCCGGCTCGGCGGCGGCCGCGCGATCAAGACCGCCTTCGGCGTCTTCTATCCGCCGAACATCTCCCCCGACGTGACCGACGGTCTCGGCGGCTGGAGTGCGCAAGACTTCGCGCGGGCCGTGCTGCTCGGCGTCTCACCCACGGGCGAGCATTACTATCCGGTCTTTCCCTATACGTCGTATCGGCGCATGACGCCGACCGACGTGCGCGACCTTTTCGCATTCATCCGTACGCTGCCGGCGGTGTCGGGAAGCGCGCCGCCGGCAGCGCCGTTGCTCCCCTATTCGATTCGTCGCTCGATCGGCCTTTGGAAGCGGCTCTATGTCGGCATCCACCCGCTACCCGACGCGCCCGGCCGCGACGCGACGTGGAAACTTGGCCGTTACCTCGTCGAAGGCCCCGGGCATTGCGCCGAATGCCATTCGCCGCGCGATGTCCTCGGCGGCATCGTCGCCCATCGCTGGTTGACCGGCGGTCACAACCCCGATGGGGGCGGCTTCGCCCCCGACATCACCTCGGCGGGGTTGAAGAATTGGACGAAGGATCAGATCGCCGAAGCGCTCCGGACGGGGGCGACCCCGCGAGGCGAGATGTTCAATGGCCTGATGGCGATCGTCGTGCGCAGCACCGGCGAGCTTCCCGAACTCCTACCGCGACGCGATCGCCGAATATCTGAAGAGCGTCGGCGGAGAAGGGACGCCGCCCGGCAGCTGAGCGGTCAGGCGGGCGCGAAGGCGTCGGCGCGGATGCGCTCGATCATCGCCCTGACGCCATTGGAGCGCTGGGGCGTCAAATGCTGTTCGAGGCCGAGTTCGCGGAAGGTCGCCGTCGCGCTGGTCGCGAGAATTTCCTCGGGCGTCCGGTCGGAAAAGAGCGCAATCGCGATGGCGACCAGCCCGCGCACCAGATGCGAATCGCTGTCGCCGCGAAAATGGAGGATCGTGCGTCCGCGATCGTCCTGCCGCGTCTGACGCTCGAGCCAGACCTGGCTGACGCAGCCACGCACTTTGTTCGTGTCATTGTGGGCGTCTTCGGGCAACGGCTCCAGCGTGCGGCCGAGCTCGATGACATAGCGGTAGCGGTCCTCCCACTCGTCGAGGAAGGCGAAATCGTCACGGATAGTGTCGATCGAGGTCAGCGTCGCGCTCGCAGATCGTGAAATGGCGACCTTGATATAGGGCCTGACGCGCCTCAGGCCAACCGGGACGTCGGAAACAAGAGCGGCCGTGGGCCCCTCAGAGGGTCCCGCGCAGGGACGCGCCACGCCAAGGAGGAACCCGGTCGGCCGCCGAGAGCGTGTCGACCGGGGCGCGCTTGGCCTTCGGGGCCGGCTCGGCGACACGGTTTCGCGGCTTCGCTTCGGCGGCGGGCTGCGGTTCGAGCGCGCCCCGCAGCATCGTTCGCGCGATGACGCCCGCCGCATCGCTGTCGGCGCTCGCGGAAACGAGGCTGGAGGCAAGGGTTTGCGCCGTCCCAGGCGGCACGACGTCGGAAAGCCGCGCATCGCCCCAGGACATCGCGTGAAAGGTGAGGCCGAGCCAGAAGCAGGTTCGAAGAAGGAAACCCATGGAGGCGCTACGCATGATTTCCGCCGCCCGATTGGCGACGGTCGAACTTTAGCGCGGGCGGGTTGCGTTCCCGTGCGCGGAAAGCGGCGGATTCGATCGCTCGAATTAACCGCGCCGCAACGAGCCGCTTCGCAACGCTTCGGTAACCATATCGAAAGGCAGAGTCGGTTGTGCGCCTGGAAATCGCCTCCCCCACGGCGGCGCGGGCGGCGCTTTAGGTTTCATTTAAGCGGGGGCTGTGATCGTTCCAATGGTCGAATTGACCCATGGTCGTGGTCGCGGAGGCCGAAGGTTCGTGCACCGAAGTCTCAGTGTCATCGTGCGCAAGCATCTCAAAGAGTTCGTACATCCAGACGCCCGCGTCTGCAAACTCGAACGTGCGCGCCACGAGACGTTCATCTTTGCGCAATTCGTCGCGATCGCCGTCGCCTGGCTCTTTATTCCGCATTATCTCGGCGCGGCAGGCGCCGACGCGATTTGGCGCGTCGCGGCGGTGGTTTGGTTCATCGCCCCAGCAGCGGCGATTGCGCATCTTACGCGGTCGGGCGACCTCCTCGGCGCGCAATTCATCTCGCTCTCGAGCCTGGTCGGCTTGGCCCTGATCGTCACCCTCGGCGCGCGCTTGTCGCTGGAAGCGGGCTTGGGATGGCTGATGCTGTTGCCGCTCGAGGCCGCCCTCTTCGGCTCCTCGGCGATGTTGCGCTTCTCCAGTTTGCTGGCGCTTACGATCTCGCTGGGGCTGGTCGGGCTCGAAAGCGCCGGATGGATCGGCCCGTTCAAGCCGTTCGACGCGGCTGCCGCGGCGGCTCTCGCCGTTCCGGTCGGCGCTTATGCGGCGTTGCTGTTTTTCGGCGGCCGGCGAATGGGGCGAGCGCGGCGTCGCCTCGAGGTTTCCAACGCCAAGCATTATCAGGCGCTTTCGGACGCGATCGGGGATCTCGTGCTGCGGCACGACGCGGCTGGCGGCGTCATCTCGGCGATTGGCGACGGCGAGCGGCTGTTCGGCCTGCCTCAGGAGGCACTCCTCGGCCGCGGTCTGCTCAACCGCATCCACGTCGCTGACCGCCCCGCCTATCTCCACACGATCGACGCAGCCGCCCAGCGCGACGGCGCGATGACCGCCACCGTGCGGCTTCGCACTGGCGAGAGCCGTCATTCGGCCGCCGGCTTCGAGGAGCCCGTGTTCGCCTGGGCGGAGATCCGCGTTCACCGTTTCGGTTCGGATGCGCCCAGTCACAAAACGGGCGACGGCGCCGCGGCGATTTCCGTGGTGCGCAACGTGACCGACGCCAAGACGACCGAACAGCGGCTCGAAGCGGCTCGCGCCGAGGCGGAGCTCGCCAACGCCTGGAAGGATCGCCTGCTCGCCAATGTCAGCCATGAATTGCGGACGCCGCTCAACGCCATTCTCGGTTTTTCCGAAATGCTGCGCGATCCGGAGCTCAGGCCGCGCGAATCCGCCAAGCAGATGGAATACGCCGAGATCATCCATGCCTCGGCCGAGCATCTGTTCTCGATGGTGAACGTGCTTCTCGACACCTCGAAGATCGCCGCCGGCAAGTTCCGCCTCGCGCCCGAACCCTTCGACATCGAACGTCTGATCGCCGATTGCTGCGACATGCTGCGGTTGCGGGCGGAGACCGGGAAGGTCGAGTTGGTCTGCGCGCCCATGGACGGGTCGCGCGACCTCGTCGCCGACAAGCAGGCCTGCCGCCAGATTTTGATCAATCTTCTGTCCAATGCGGTGAAATTCACCGAGGCGGGTGGCCGGGTGATCGTCGGCGCCGATGTCGTCGGCGACAGCATGCATCTCTATGTCACCGACACCGGGGTCGGCATCCCGGCGGAATTCCTGCCCCGTCTGGGCGACCCGTTCTTTCAGGTCCGGGCGGACTATGACCGCAGCTTCGAGGGGGCCGGTCTCGGCTTGTCGCTGGTGCGGGGCCTGGTCGGGCTGCATGGCGGCGCCTTGTCGCTCGAAAGCGTCGCCGGCGTCGGCACCCGGGTGACGGCGCGCCTGCCCTTGGTCTGCCGGCCGGAAGAGAGACCGGGCCGCAATGCGGTTGCGATTCTCGAGACCGCATCCCATTTTGGTCATCGCGGCGCGCCCCGCGCGTCCGAGTTCGCCGCGCAGGAGAAAAAGATTGCCTGAGGCCTTAGCGCGGATGCGTAACGATTCGGTCCTTCGTCGGTCGGCCCGGCCAGCGAAGCCGAGCGTGCTCGCCGTGGTGTTCCGCCGTCTGCGCGCCTTTCCCTTGCCGGGCTATGCCGGCGCAGCCCTGACGGCGGTGCTGACCGGGATCGTCGTCAACGCCTTGACGTTGCAGCACCAGCGCCATCCCGCGCCGTTCTTCGCCCCTCATCCCGTTACGTCGGTCGCGGCTCCGGCCAGTTCGGCTCCATCACCGCCGCCGGCCGCCGCGGCTTCCGCGGCGACGCAGGGCAAAGCGGAGGAAACAGCGTCTGCCCCCGTCCTGCCGCCCGAGCGTCCCACCAGTCTCGGCGCGTCGGAGCCGCCGCCGCCGCGCCGCTCCGACGCGATCGGCGACATCTTGCGCGAGGACAGCGGCAGGGAGGGCCAGAAGTCGGTTCTCGCCGCGCAGAACGCTCTGATCAAGCTCGGCTATCAGCTTCGACCGGATGGCGTCGCCAACTCCGCCACGCACGCCGCGCTGCGCGAATTCGAGCGGGCCCACGGCCTGCCGGTCTCCGGCGAAGTCACGCCGCGGCTGCTGCGGCATCTGGTCGTCGCCGCCGCCGGACGCTAGGTGATGCGTCTTCGCTCGGACATCTGGGTCGCCGCCTACCTGCGCCGCGTTGCGGTGGAGGGCGCTTTCGCTGCGCTTCGCCGCCGCGGTTCACCCGAAGCGGGCGCGATCTTCGTGAAGGTGGATCGTCTCGATGGAACCGCCGCGCTCTACGAGCCGGCGCCGCAATCGGAAGTCGGCGAGCGCGGCGTCGAGCGCCAATGGACGCGCGCGCATCGTGAGGAATGGGTCGAGCCGGCCGCGGTCGAGGCGCGGATCGTGCGCGAGATCCGCTTCGATCCGGATCTCTGGCTCATCGAGGTCGAGGACCGACAAGGCCGCTGCTGGCTCGATCTCGCCTCGTCCTCATAGAGCGCTCGGCATGGTCGTCGCGAAAGCTCGAGGTAACTCGGAAGCAATGATTTGCCGCTAGTCTTCAGCCGCATTTCCTTGGCTCGGCAATCATGACGGCAATGGTTCTGGCTCCTGCGGCGATCGTCCTCTTTCCCGGCATCCTGGCGCTGGCGGCGTCGATGGACCTCGTGACGATGACGATCCCGAACCGGATCTGCGCCGCGTTGGCGATCGGTTATTTCATCGTGGCTCTGGCCGCCGGCGTGCCGCCGGGCGCGATCCTGGTGAATGTGTCCTGCGCGGCGGCCGTGCTCGCGGCGATGTTCGCGCTGTTCGCTTTGGGCGTCATCGGCGGCGGCGACGCCAAGCTCGCGGCGGCGACATCGCTTTGGCTCGGCTGGGGAATGATGCTCGACTTCGGCATGACGGCGGCGATCTACGGGGGCGTATTGACCCTCTTCATTCTCTTCGGGCGGCGGCTCGTGTTGCCGTTGTGGCTTTCCCGTCACCAGTGGATCGCTCGGCTGCACGACAGCAAAACTGGCGTACCCTACGGCATCGCGCTGGCGGCGGCGGGAATGATGCTTTACCCGCATACGCAAATCTGGCGCGCCGTCGCCGGACTTTGAGCATGGCGCGGGCACCGCGCGGTTAAGAATCCGATCACCACTTGGATACGGGTGATTAACCGTAATTTGACGATTGCCTGCTCTTATTGCCCTCGCGTTGCGTCAGTGAGCGCGAAAAGGGCTCGAGTTCCATGAACAAGGTGCAGATCGCGGTGCTTGGCGCCACTTTCGTCGCCTTCGGCGCGGCTTACGTCCTTTTTAACACGCCGCAAGCGCCGCCGCCGGCCCCACACGTCGTGCAAGCCGCGCCCAAGATCGAGACCGACGACGTATTGGTCGCCGCGCAGGACCTGCCGCTCGGCTCGTCGATCGGCGATGGCTCCGTCGCCTGGCAGGTCTGGCCGAAGCAGGCCATCTCCGAAAACATGATCGTCAAGTCGAGCGGGCCTAACGTGATGGAAGACATCAAAGGCTCGATGACGCGCGACCCCTTCATGCGCGGCGAGCCGATGCGCCGCGACAAGCTCGTCAAGGGCGCGAACGGATTCATGTCGGCGATGCTGCCGGCCGGCATGCGGGCGGTCGCGATCAAGGTCGACAACGGCGGCGACGCCTATGCCGGCGGCTTCATCCTGCCGAACGACCGCGTCGACGTGATCACGCTCTACCATGACGATGAAGCGACCAAGGCCCGCGGCGTCCCGGTGGTCGGAGCGCGCACCATCCTCGCCAATGTCCGCGTTCTCGCGATCGGACAGAACATTCAGGAAGAGAACGGCAAGAAGGTCGTCATCGGCGCGAATGCGACCCTCGAGCTCGATCCCACCCAGGCGGAAATGGTCATTCTCGCCCAGCAGACCGCCAATGCGAACCTCCACCTGGTGCTGCGCAGCCTCGCCGACAGCTCCGGGCCGACGGAAACGGTTGGCGACGTCAACAGCTCCAGCGGGGGCAACAATCTGACGATCGTGCGCTACGGCGAGCCGCAGACGGCGACGCGGTGAGGACGGCAAGCGGATGATGGCAGGATTCGATATGAAGGTTGGGAAGACCAAGAAGCGCCGCCTCGCGCCCCGCTCGGCGCTCTCGATTGGCGCGCTGCTGATCGCCTTCCTCGCCGCGGCGCCAACCGTGCCGGCGCTGGCGGGCGACGGCGCGGCAAAGTCTTCGCTGTCCCTGTCCGAGGGCGCGGTGCGCAGCTTGCAGCTTGGCGTCGGGCGATCGGTGATCGTCGATCTGCCTGAGGACGCTGCCGAAATCTTCGTCGGCGAACCCAGGATCGCCAATGCGATTGTTCGCTCGGCGCGGCGCATGTTCATCTCGACGCTTGCGCCGGGACAAACGACGATTTTCGCTCTGGCGGCGGACGGCCGAAAAATCGCCGTGCTGAACATTTCGGTCGGGCGCGACGTCGGAAGCCTCAAGGAACTGCTGGACGCCGCGATCCCGGGCAATGAGATCACTGTTCGTACTGTATCCGAATCGATCATTCTTACCGGCTCAGTCGCGTCCGCTGGCGAAGCGGCGAAGGCCGTGGACATCGCTCAAGGCTATCTCGGCCACTTTGGCGGCGATTCCCTAACCGAGACCACGTCGGCCAGCTCGTCGAACCACGCCAGCGCGGAACGCTCGGTTACTTCAGCCGCCCCCCAAGGAGGCGGAGGCGTTATCAATTCGCTGATCATCCGCGGCCTCGACGAAGTGAGCCTGCACGTCACCGTCAGTGAGATTCGCCGCGAGATCCTCAAGCAGCTCGGCGTCAATCTGTCGGGCACGTCCGGCGCCGGCAATTTTACAGTCAGCAATCCCTTCACCATCAACGGGACCTTGAGCTCGACGCAGGGCACGCTGAACTGGGGCAGCGGCGCCAATACCCTCACCGCGCAACTCCAGGCCTTCGAGCGCGAAGGCGTCGCCCGCACGCTCGCCGAGCCGACGGTCACCGCCGTCTCGGGCGAGAGCGCCAAGTTTCTCGCCGGCGGCACGATTCCCATTCCGGCCGGCGAGGTTTGCCCGAGCAACGGTCTTTGCCAGCTCTCGATCGTCCAGCAGCCCTATGGCGTGACGCTCAACTTCACACCGGTCGTCCTCTCGTCGGGCCGTATCCAATTGCACGTCGGGACGGAAGTGACCGACATCGACACTTCGGTGCAGCAGACCATCGACAACACTTCGATCCCGGGCTTTCGCACCCGGCGCAACGAGACGACGGTCGAAGTGCCCTCGGGCGGCTCGATCGTCACCGCCGGCCTCATCTCGACGCAAACCCAGCAGGCGATCAACGGCGTGCCGGGCTTGATGAACCTGCCGGTGCTCGGCGCGCTGTTCCGTTCGCGCGACTACCAGCGCAACGAGACGGAGTTGCTGATCGTCGTGACGCCTTACATCGTGCACGCCGTCAATCCGGGCGACGTTGTGCGCCCCGACGGCAATTTCGCCGAGGCGAGCGATCCGCAGACGTGGCTGCTCGGTCGCGTCAATCGCATCTATTCGAGCGCCGGCGCCTTGCAGCCGATGCCCGCTTATTCCGGCAAGGTCGGATTCATCACGGACTGACCGAGGCGACCATGAACGAGACTTCCCGGATGGCGAGACAATTTCATCGCTGGGCGTCGCTTTTGGCGTGCCTGGCGGCAGGGGCGCTTAGCGGCTGCGTCGACTACGCCTCCAACGACCCGGCCTTGATCGGCGACTACCACGCGGAGCATCCGATCCTGCTCGCCGACGCGCCGACGACGCTCGACGTCTTTCCCGTCGGCCAAAGCCTCGACCAACGGACCCGCGCCGACATCCGCGCTTTCGCCGAGCGCTATCGCGCCCTCGGCACGGGTCGCATCGCCATCCTGACGCCGGCGGGACGATACGGGCGCGATGAGCGCGTCGTCGACGAGATCCGCCGCGCCCTCGCCTCGACGGGCCTGCGCGGCTATGTCGGCGTGGGCTCGTATCCGGTCGCCGAAGCGCTTCACGTCGCGCCTGTGCGCCTGGTCTTCCAGGGCCTGAAGGCGGCCGTCCCGACCGCCTGCGGCCAATGGCCGAGCGATCTCGCCTCCGGCTCGTCGATCGAAGGCTGGAAGAACGAGGGCTACGAGAACTTCGGCTGCGCGACCCAATCCATGCTCGCCGCCCAGGTCGCCGATCCCCGCGATCTCGAGCAGGCTCGCGCCCTCGACTCGCCTGACGTTGCGATGCGCATGAGAGCGATCGGCGACGTGCGCAACGGCCAGGACCCCGGCACGCAATGGCAGACCAAGCTGACGCCGATCGGCTCAGTCGGATCGGGGAGCTGAGCGATGCGCTTTCAAGCAGCCGAACAGGCGGAGTCGACAGCCCCTTCGCGGCAGCCGATCCCGCAGATCGACCCGGTCCCGCGCGTCTCGATCCAAGCGTTTTGCGAGACGTCCGAAACGGCCGCGATCGTCCAGGCGGCCGTCGCCGACCGGCGCATGAGCAAGACTCATGTGAAGCAGAACATGGGCGGCGCCGCCGCCGCGGTGGAGGCCTATCGCAACGCGCCGACGCCCAACGTCATCATCCTCGAAGCGTCCGCCAATCGCGAGGCGCTGCTCGAGCAGCTCGACGAGCTTTCCCATTCCTGCGACGCCGGAACGAAGGTGATCGTGGTCGGCAAGCTCAACGACATCGTCCTCTACCGCCAACTGATGGCCCGCGGCGTGAGCGAATATCTCGTCGTGCCCGTCACCCCCGTCGAATTCGTCCAGGCGATCTCGAATCTGTTCCGCGCGCCGGGCGCAAAGCCGCTCGGCCGCGTGATTTCGGTGATCGGCGCCAAGGGCGGCGTCGGCGCGTCGACCGTCGCGCACAACCTCTCCTGGGCGCTCGCCGCCGGTCTCGACATGGCGACGATCATCGCCGATCTCGACCTCGGTTTCGGCACGGCGGGGCTCGACTACAATCAAGACCCGCCGCAAGGTGTGGCGGAGGCGGTGTTCGCGCCTGAGCGCGTCGATACGACGCTGATCGACCGACTGCTCTCCAAGTGCGGCGACAACCTTCACCTGCTGGCGGCGCCGGCGACGCTGGAGCGCCTTTACGACTTCTCCGACACCGCCTTCGATGCGGTCGTCGACACGTTGCGCGGCTCGACGCCGTGGATTGTGCTCGACGTGCCGCATGCCTGGAACGGCTGGACGCGGCGCATGCTGATCGCCGCCGACGAGGTCGTCGTCGTCGCGGCGCCCGATCTCGCCAATCTGCGCAACGCCAAGAACATCATCGACAACATCCGCGGCTCGCGCCCCAACGATCACCCGCCGCGGCTGGTGATCAACGGCGTCGGCGTGCCCAAGCGGCCCGAAATCTCCGTCGCAGACTTCGCCAAGACCGTGGAGACGGAGCCGTTTTGCGTGATCCCCTATGACGCCAAATTGTTCGGTTCGGCGGCCAACAACGGACAGATGATCGCCGAGATCGAGCCGAAGGGCAAAATCGCGGAGCTGTTCGGCGAACTCGCCAATGGCATCGCCGGGCGCAGCGAGGCGCGCAAGGCCAAGCGCAGCCTCCTCGATCCGCTGCTGATGAAACTGGTGGGCAAGAAAGCGTGACCGTCGCGCGTCGATTTCGTCGGGCGACGCAGAGGATCTCTTCTCCCCGCAAAGCGGAGAGAAGGGGTATCGACGCGTAGGGAATGAGAGCATGTTCGGTAAGCGTTCGAATCCGGGTTTGAGCGTGCCTGCGCCGTCCCAGGCGACGAGCGCCGTTGCGCCGCGGATAGAGCCGGCGAGGCCCGCCGCGCCGATCGAACCGCAGCCGGAACCGCTGGCCGATCGGCGCTCGGAGAGCTACTTCCAGACGAAGTCGATGATCTTCGGCGCGCTGATCGAAGCGATCGATCTGGCCGCGCTCGCCAAGCTCGATCCGGAAAGCGCGCGCGAAGAGATTCGCGACATCGTCCACGAGATCGTGACGATCAAGAATCTCGTGCTGTCGATCGCCGAGCAGGAGGATCTGCTCGACGACATCTGCAACGACGTGCTCGGCTTCGGGCCGCTCGAGCCGCTGCTGGCCCGCGACGACATCTCCGACATCATGGTCAACGGGCCGTCGCGCTGCTTCATCGAGGTCGGCGGCAAGATCCAGCTCACCAACGTGCGGTTCCGCGACGCGGCGCAATTGATGAACGTCTGCCAGCGCATCGTCAGTCAGGTCGGACGGCGCGTCGATGAGGCGTCACCCATCTGCGACGCGCGCCTGCTCGACGGCTCGCGCGTCAACGTGATCGCGCCGCCGCTGGCGATCGACGGCGCCGCCCTGACGATCCGCAAGTTCAAGAAAGACAAGCTGACGCTCGATCAGCTCACGCGCTTCGGCTCCATTTCGCCGGCCGGCGCGGAGATTCTCAAGATCATCGGCCGCGTCCGCTGCAACATCCTCATCTCCGGCGGCACGGGCTCCGGCAAGACGACGCTGCTCAACTGTCTCACCAATTACATCGAGCAGGACGAGCGGGTCATCACCTGCGAAGACGCCGCCGAACTGCAATTGCAGCAGCCGCATGTGGTGCGCCTGGAAACCCGCCCGCCCAATCTCGAGGGCGTCGGCCAGATCACGATGCGCGACCTCGTCAAGAACTGCCTGCGCATGCGGCCCGAACGCATCATCGTCGGCGAGGTGCGCGGCCCGGAAGCCTTCGACTTGTTGCAGGCGATGAACACTGGCCACGACGGCTCGATGGGGACGCTGCACGCCAATTCGCCGCGCGAGGCGCTGAGCCGCATCGAATCGATGATCACAATGGGTGGTTACGCGCTGCCTTCGAAAACGATTCGCGAGATGATCATCTCGTCCATCGACGTCATCGTCCAGGCCGCGCGTCTGCGCGACGGCTCGCGGCGCATCACGCACATCACCGAGGTGCTGGGCATGGAGGGCGACGTGATCATCACCCAGGACCTCTTCGTCTACGACATCCTGGGCGAGGACGCGCAAGGCAAGCTCAAAGGTCGGCATCGCTCGACCGGCATTGGGCGGCCCCGCTTCTGGGATCGGGCGCGCTACTTCGGCGAAGAGCAGCGGCTCGCCGCGGCGCTCGACGCCTCGGAGGTGACCGAAACGGCGTAAGCGTTAGCAGAGTTCAGGGACGCGCAGCGATGGTCAACAATGTGGTTCTGGCGGCGGGATGCGTCATTCTCGCCTTCGGCGGGCTGGCGTTCGCTTTCGCTGGCGGCGATTCCCGCGCGGAGAAACGCCGAGCCGCCGTCAAGAAGACCGACACCAGGGCGGACGCGGCGACGATCGACCGGGCCGCCAAGCGCAAGCAGATCGCCGATAACGTCCGCGACCTCGAGAAGAAGTCGCGACGGCCCGGCGCGAATCTGAAGACCCGCATCGAGCAGGCCGGGCTCACGCTCACGACCCAGCAGTTCATGCTCATTTTCGCGGGCGTCGCGGTCGTGCTCGGCGGCCTCACCCTCCTCAAGTCGGGGAGCCCGCTGATGGCGGGGCTCGTCCTCGTGATGGCTGGGCTCGGCCTGCCGAATCTGACGCTGTCGCGTCTGCGGGCGCGTCGCATCAAGAAATTCGTCGATATCTTTCCGAATGCGCTCGACATCATCGTGCGCGGCGTCAAGGCGGGCCTGCCGCTCGGCGACACCCTGCGCATCATCGCCAATGAAACGCCGGAGCCCGTTCGATCGGAATTTCGCAAGATCGTCGAGTCGCAGGCGGTCGGCATGCCGCTTCCTGAGGCAGTCGAAAAGATGTCTCAGCGCGTTCCGGTGAGCGAAACGAACTTCTTCTCGATCGTGATCGGCATCCAGAACAAGGCGGGCGGCAACCTCTCGGAAGCGATCGGCAATCTGTCGCGCACGCTGCGCGAGCGCAAGAAAATGAAAGGCAAGATCAGCGCGATGGCGATGGAGGCGAAGGCCTCGGCGGCGATCATCGGCGCGGTGCCCTTCGTCGTCACCGGACTGCTCTATCTCTCATCGCCGAAATACATCAGCCTCCTTTGGTTGACCCAGCATGGCCGCATCGTCGCGGCGATCGCCATTCTCTGGATGAGCATCGGCGCCGCGATGATGAAGAAGATGATCAACTTCGATTTCTAAAGGCGGCTGCGATGTTGGACACGGCTCTGGCGAAACTGGGCGACGCGCATTTCATCGCTTTGCTGCTCGCCGCGTTCGGCTGCGCCGCAACGCTGGTCATGGTGGTGGTGCCGCTGCTGCAGGGCGACAACCTGTCGCGCCGCATCAAGGCGGTCGGCTCGGAGCGCGAACGCATGCGCCAACGCGAGCGCGAGCGCCTCGCCGTCAGCCACAATCAGAACCAGAACAGGACCCGCCTGCGCGCCAAGCCGAGCACGATGTTGAAGAGCATCGTCGACTCGCTCAGTTTGACGAGCTGGCTCGGCACCGAAAAGGCGAAAGAGACCCTGGCGATGGCCGGGTTCCGCGGGGCAGGGGCGGAATATGCGTTCCTCGTTTTCCGGTTCGTCGCGCCGATCCTGTTTGCGCTGCTGACGGGGCTCTACATCTTCGTGATCGCGAAATGGACCCAGCCGCTGCCGATGCGGATCTGTTTCGTGATGCTGGCGATGTATCTGGGCGTCAAGGCGCCGGAGATTTATCTGCGCAACGCGACCACCAAGCGTCAGAAGTCGCTCGAGCGCGCCTATCCCAACACGCTCGACTTGCTGCTGATCTGCGCGGAATCCGGCATGTCGATCGAGCATTCGGTGCGCAAGGTCAGCACCGAGGTCGCGGTCGAAAGCATCGAGATGGCGGAGGAACTGACGCTGCTCGCCGCGGGCATGTCGTATCTGCAAGACCGCCGCACGGCTTTCGAGCAGCTCAACGTCCGCACCGGCCTCGAATCGATTCGCTCGCTGACCACCGTGCTGATCCAGTCGGAGCGTTACGGCACGCCGCTCGGCGCTGCGTTGCGCGTGCTGAGCCAAGAGAGCCGCGACCAGCGCATGAACAAGGCGGAGAAGAAGGCCGCCTCGCTGCCGCCCACCCTTACCGTGCCGATGATTCTCTTCTTTCTGCCAGGCCTTTTCGCCGCGATTCTCACCCCCGCCGTCATCCAGATCAACCACTGGAATTGAGCGGAGAAAATCGGTTAAATATCCACGCCTTGCATCGCAGCGCGCGCCGACGCATGATTCCTCATGCGCCGCGAGACGTCACCCTTGTCCGTTCAATATCCGGAGTCTTCCGAACCGGTCCCGCCCTCCGAAAAGAGAAGCCTTTCGGAGCGCGCCGCCGCGCATCTCGCGCCTCGCTACCTGACCGGACTCAACGAGGAGCAGCGTCGCGCCGTTGAAGCGCTCGACGGGCCGGTGCTGGTGCTCGCTGGCGCGGGCGTCGGCAAGACGCGCGTGCTGACGACGCGCATCGCTCACATCATCGCGACGGGTCGCGCAAGGGCGCATGAAATCCTCGCCGTCACCTTCACCAACAAGGCGGCGCGCGAAATGCGCGAGCGCGTCGGCGCGCTGACCGGCATCGTCGAAGGCATGCCGTGGATGGGCACGTTCCATTCGATCGGCGTCAAGGTGCTGCGGCGCGACGCGGAGCTCGTCGGCCTCAAGCCGAACTTTACGATTCTCGACACAGACGACCAGATGCGTCTGCTCAAGCAGATCCTGCAAGCCGAGAACATCGACGAAAAGCGCTGGCCGGCGCGGGCGCTGGCGGGCCAGATCGACGCCTGGAAGAACCGCGGGCTCGACCCGGCGCATGTGCCGGCGGGCGAATCGGCCGCCTTCGCCAATGGGCGCGGCGCGGAACTCTACCGCGCCTATCAGGAGCGCCTGAAAAGCGTCAACGCGGTCGACTTCGGCGATCTGCTGCTCGAAAGCCTGCGCCTGTTCCGCGAACAGCCGGAAATCCTTGCGCAATATCAGCGACGCTGGCGCTACATCCTGGTCGACGAATACCAGGACACCAATGTGGTGCAGTATTTGTGGCTGCGCCTGCTCGCCCAGGGCCACCGCAATCTCTGCTGCGTCGGCGACGACGATCAGTCGATCTACGGCTGGCGCGGCGCGGAGGTCGATAACATTCTGCGCTTCGAGCACGACTTTCCCGGCGCGCAGGTGGTTCGCCTCGAGCGCAACTATCGCTCCGGCGGCCATATCCTCGCGGTCGCCTCCGGACTGATCGCCCACAACGCCAACCGCCTCGGCAAGACCCTCTATACGAGCGCCGACCTCGGGGAAAAGCCGACTGTCAGCGGTCTCTGGGACAGCAAGGAGGAGGCGCGCGTCGTCGGCGACGAGATCGAGGCGGCGCAGCGCGCCGGCGTGTCGCTTGACGAAATCGCTATTCTGGTGCGCGCCTCGTTCCAGATGCGCGAGTTCGAGGAGCGCTTCATCGAACTCGCCATTCCCTACAAGGTGATCGGCGGCCCACGGTTCTACGAACGGGCGGAAATCCGGGACGCGCTGGCCTACCTGCGCGTCGTCGTCCAGCCGGACGACGATCTCGCCTTCGAGCGCATCTTCAATACGCCGCGGCGCGGCCTCGGCGAGGCGACGCTCAACCTGCTGCACGCCTATCGGCGCAGCGCGAACGTGCCGCTGACGCGCGCGGCGCGTGTGCTGACCGAAAGCGAGGAGCTCAAGGCGCGGCCGCGCCAGCTCCTGCGCGATCTTCTGGCGGACTTCGATCGCTGGTCCGCACAGGTCGACCGCGCGCCGCACGAGGAGCTCGCCCAGACGATTCTGGAGGAGAGCGGGCTCATCGACATGTGGAAGGCCGAACGGACCGCCGACGCGGCCGGACGGCTCGAGAACCTGAAGGAATTCGTGCGCTCGATGGGCGACTTCCCGACGCTCGGCGCCTTCCTCGAGCACGTCTCGCTGGTGATGGACGTCGAAAGCGCCGACGGCGGCGCGCGCGTCTCGATCATGACGCTGCACGCGGCCAAAGGCCTCGAATTCGACATGGTGTTCCTGCCGGGCTGGGAGGAGGGCCTGTTCCCGCATCAGCGCTCGCTCGACGAAAACGGCCGCGCCGGGCTCGAGGAGGAGCGCCGGCTCGCCTATGTCGGCGTCACGCGCGCGCGGCGGATCGTGAAAATCTACTTCGCCGCCAATCGACAGGTCCGCGGCCTGTGGCAGACCTCGCTGCCGTCGCGCTTCGTCGACGAACTTCCCGAGGCGCATGTCGAGGTTGTCGAGGGCTCCGGCGCGCCCGCCTATTCCGTCTCGCGCTTCGACCGCGAGCCGGCCTTCGCGTCACGCTACGAGACGCCGGGCTGGCGGCGCGCTCAGGAAAGCGCGTCCCGGCAACAGAGCGCCTCACGGCCGCGGGTGATCGAAGGCCAGGTGCTGACCCGCTCGACCGCTCCGGCGGCCTTCGCCAAGGGCGATCGCGTTTTTCACGTGAAATTCGGCCCCGGCAGCGTCGCCGTCGTCGACGGCTCCAAGCTGACGGTGGACTTCGACCACGCCGGCCGCAAGCTGGTGCTCGACAACTTCGTCAGCGCGGCAAGTTAGAGCGTTTTGCATGGTGCTTGAGGCAGCGCTCTTGTCACCCCCGCGAAAGCGGGGGTCCAGATAACCGCCGCAAGCCTTCGCCCTTTGCTCCCTGGATGCCCGCTTTCGAGCGTGTGAACAAATTGGCTTGGGCGCCTGTCCGTGATTCACTCGTCCTCGACGGGGCGGGGGCGAATCATGGGCGAGGCGCGGGTCATCAAGGCGGATCGTTCTCAGCTTCGTTGGGACATGATCGATCTCGATGGATTGCTGCCGGCGGACCACCGGGCGCGGGTCGTCTGGCGGTTTGTCGAGGACCTTGATCTTTCGGCGCTTTACGCGGCGATCCGCTCGCGCGGTGAGCGGGCCGGGCGTCCGGCGGCCGATCCGGCGGTTCTGCTGGCGCTGTGGCTCTATGCGACGGTCGAAGGGGTGGGCTCGGCGCGCGAGTTGGAGCGGCTGGCCGAACGGGACGTCGCCTACCGCTGGCTGGCTGGCGGGGTGCCGGTGAACTACCACGGGCTGGCGGATTTTCGGGTCGGGCTGGTCGAGACGCTCGACCGGCTGTTGACCGAGAGTGTGACGGCTTTGCTGGCGGAAGGGCTGGTTTCGCTGAGCGACATCGCGGTCGACGGCACGAAGGTGCGCGCCAGCGCGAGCAAGGGATCGTTCAAGCGCGCGGCGCGGCTCAGCGAAATCGAGGCGGCAGTGGAACAACGCCTGGCCGCGCTCAAAGACGAGTTGAAGAGCGACGGCGCCGCTTCGAGCCGTCGTCGGCAGGCGGCGCGCGAGCGGGCGGCGCGCGAGGTTCAGGAGCGCGCCCAGCGGGCGCGTGCGGCGTTGGCGCGGCTGACCAAAGAGCGCGCGGCGCGGGCGCAGCGGCATCGCAAGGACGAGGCCAAGAAGAAGGAGCCGAGCGTTTCGTTGACCGATCCTGAGGCGCGCGCGATGCGGTTTGCCGACGGGGCGGTGCGCGCCGGCTACAATGCGCAAATCGCGGCGGCGCCGCAAAGCGGCGTGATCGTTTCGATCGCGATGACCGACCGCCGCAACGATCGGCGCCTGGCGATGCCGATGGTGGACGACATCGCCCGCCGCTACGGCAGGACGCCCGACCGCCTGTTGGTCGACACCGGTTACGCCACCCAGGCAGACATCGTGGTGCTGGACCACCATCGGGCCGGTCCGGTCGAGGTGTTCGCGCCGCTGCCGGTCGAGCGCGACGACATCAAGCCGGCATCGCGCGCGCGGCGCGAACGCCGCCGCGCGCAAGAACCGGAGTGCGTCAAGCGTTGGCGCGAGCGGATGGCGAGCGAAGCGGGCAAGGCCGTCTACGCGCTGCGCAAGCAGATCGAGCGGGTCAACGCCGACCGCAAGAACCACGGCTTCGGCTTCATCCCGGTGCGCGGCCTCCTCAAGGCGAGAGCGATCGCCCTGTGGCACGCCCTCGCCCACAACCTGGTCGCCGCCCACCGGCTGAGGGCCGCAACCGCCTGACCCACGACGCCGGACGGCGCGCCCGACGCGCCGCGAGCGAGCGCCTCAAGCGCTTCGAGAGCGCGCGCGCTTCCAGTTCAGGCGCCCAACCCGGCCACAGCGCCGCGAACCTCACCCTCGGGCCCCAAAGTTCAAATCCTTCACAGGCTCTTTCGCGAGCATGACACGGGGCGCCGCCTGGGGGATCCCATGAGGGGCCGGTGCGCAGCCGCTTCGCCCCAAAAGCAAAACGCTCTAGAGCATCTCGCGGTTGGTCTGAACCGGCCCGTCATTGCGAGCGCAGCGAAGCAATCCATCGCGCCGACGATGCAAGCGGATGCATGGATCGCTTCGTCGCTGCGCTCCGCGCGATGACGGTCCGGAGTGATCGCAGAGGACAGCAACGAATCTGGGCCCCCGCTTTCGGGGGGGCGGCAAATCCTACCTTTACGCCGCTTTCGACTTCGGCTGCACTTCGGCAGTGTAGTCGTCGATCAGCGCGGCGGTCAGGGCGCCGGGGGTGTATTTGTCCGGGCCGATCTCGCCGACCGGCGTGACCTCCGCCGCGGTGCCCGTGATGAAGCATTCGCTGAAGCTCGAAAGCTCATCGGGCATGATCCGCCGCTCGACAACCTCGACCCCGCGCTTGCGAGCGAGATCGATCACCGTCTGGCGGGTGATGCCGGCGAGGAAACAATCGGCCGTCGGCGTATGGATCACGCCGTCCTTGACGAAAAAGACGTTGGCGCCAGTGCATTCGGCGACGCGGCCCTGCCAGTCGAGCATCAGCGCGTCGGCGTAGCCGCGCCGCTCGGCGCGGTGCTTGGAGACCGTGCAGATCATATAAAGGCCGGCGGCCTTCGAGCGCGACGGCGCCGTCGCGGGGTCGGGGCGGCGATATTCCGCGATGTCGAGCCGAATGCCCTTCATGCGCTGCGCGGGGTCGAAATAGCTCGGCCAAACCCAGGCGGCGATGGCGAGATGAATCGTGTTGTTCTGCGCCGAAACGCCCATCATTTCCGAGCCGCGCCAGGCGATCGGGCGGATATAGGCGTCGACGAATTCGTTCTTGGCGAGGACGAGCGCCTTGGCGGCGTCGATGTCGGCCACGCTCCAGGGGATCTCGAAATCGAGGATGCGCGCCGATTCCTTCAGGCGCTCCGAGTGCTGGGTCGATTTGAAGATCGCGCCGCCATAGGCGCGTTCGCCTTCGAAGACGGCGCTGGCGTAGTGCAGTCCGTGTGTCAGGACATGAATATTGGCGTCGCGCCATGGGACGAGCTGGCCGTCAAACCAGATCCATCCATCTCGGTTGTCGAAAGTCGGGGCCGCCATGGCGTACTCCTCGGGTCTGCGAAGGGGCGGTTTTGCTTTTGCCCGCGCCCGGATTAAATAGCGCGGTCGCTCTTGCGTCACCACCGCGTAGCAGGGACGCTCTAATATGTCAACAATGCTGACCTAATTGCATGGGCGCCCAGGCTGAAGCGCGTTCCCCCCTCGATGGCGGGAGCGCCCCAATGTACGATCTCATCGAGCTGTTCTATTTCGCCTATCGCGAATTCGTCGGCGATGCGGATCGGCTTCTCGAAGCCTACGGCTTCGGGCGCGCGCACCATCGCGTGCTGCATTTCGTCAGCCGTCATCCCGGCTTGACCATCGCCGAACTGCTCGACATCCTCAAGATCACCAAGCAAAGCCTGAACCGGGTTCTCAAGGAGTTGATCGCGAAGGACTTCATCGACGCCAGGGCTGGCGCGGTCGATCGGCGGCACCGCCAATTGTACGCCACCGAGGAAGGTGACATTCTGGCGCGTCGTCTGGCGCAAGTGCAGACGCAGCGCTTCGCCGGCGCGATGGAGCGGCTCGGGCCCGAAAGCAAGGAGCACGCCGCCGCGTTCCTTCTGGCGATGGTGGACGTTGGCGAACGGGAGCGGGTCATCGAGCTGATCGACGACAGCGGTCGGAGGAGGGATTGAATCAGATTGAACTCGCGCCGCCTCACGACGACGCGGTCCACGTGCTGGTCGTCGACGACGATCGGCGTCTGCGCGATCTTTTGTCTATCTACCTCAGCAAGCACGGTCACCGGGTGACCGTCGCCGCTTCCGCCGACGAGGCGCGCGGCTTTCTCGAAAGCCTCGCTTTCGACATCATCGTGCTCGACGTGATGATGCCGGGCGAGAACGGCTTCACCTTCGCCGCCAAGCTGCGTCAGGACTCGCAGGTCCCGATCGTCATGCTGACGGCGCGCTCGGAGGCGGCGGACCGTGTGCTCGGTCTCGAAATCGGCGTCGACGACTACGTCGCCAAGCCCTTCGAGCCCCGCGAACTGCTGCTTCGCATCGGTTCGGTGCTGCGGCGGGTGCGCGCGCTCCCGGTCAAAGGAGAGGATGCCGCGGTTCGTTTTGGGCCCTTTTGCTTTTCGATCGAACGCGGCGAATTGCGCAACGGCAGCGAAATCGTCCGCCTGACCGAACGCGAGCGCGAGATCCTGCGCCTGCTCTGCTCCAACGCCGGCGCGAGCGTGACGCGGGAAGCGCTGGCGGGAATGGGCGCCGCCGCGCAGGAGCGCACGGTCGACGTGCAGATCAATCGACTGCGCCGCAAAATCGAGATCGATCCCGCCAATCCGGTCTATTTGCAGACGGCGCGCGGGTCCGGCTACCGGCTCGTCGCCGACGGATGAGCGTCCTGGCGCAAACTTCCGCGTTGCGGACGCTCACCCGGTTCCGGCTCCTGTGGCGCATCGTGACGCGTTGGCTCGCCGACCTCTTGCCCAAGGGGTTGTACGCCCGCTCGCTGCTGATCGTCATCGTGCCCATGGTGCTGCTGCAGACGGCGGTCGCCTATGTCTTCATGCAGCGCCATTGGGACCTCGTCACCCATCGGCTCTCCGCGGCGGTGGCGCGCGACGTCGGCGCGATGGTTGACCTCTATGAGGCAATCCCGCCCCAAGGCGACGACAAGCGCCTGCGTCAGATCGCGGCCGAACGTTTCCGTATGGACGTCGAGACGCTGCCGGTCGGCCCGCTGCCGCCGAGGATGCCGAAGACGTTCTTCAGTTCCCTCGACCCGCTGACCCGCGCGTTGCCCGAGGAGGTTGGCCAGCAGGTGAAGCTGCCCTTCTGGATCGACACGGTCGGCCGCTCTGGACTGATGGAGATCCGGGTCGATCTCGGCGATCGCGTGCTGCGGTTCGTGACGCGGCGCAATCTCGCCTACGAGCCGAACGTCCACATCTTCATTCTCTGGATGCTGGGCGCGTCGATCGTACTGGTGTCCGTCGCGATTCTCTTCCTGCGCAATCAAATCCGGCCAATTCTGCGGTTGGCCGAGGCGGCGGAGGACTTCGGCAAAGGGCGCGACGTCGACTTCTACCCGCGCGGCGCCCGCGAGGTCCGGCAGGCCGGCTACGCCTTCATCGAAATGAGGCGGCGCATCGAGCGGGCCTCCGAGCAGCGCACGGCAATGCTCAACGGGGTCAGCCATGATCTGAGGACCATTCTCACGCGCTTCAAGCTGTCGCTTGCCGTGATGGACGAATCCGCGGAAATCGAGCCGCTGCAGAAAGACGTCGACGAGATGCAGAGCATGCTCGAAGCCTATCTTGCCTTCGCGCGCGGCGACGCGGGCGAACCCACGGCGCAGGGGGACTTGCGCGAGATCCTGGACGATCTGCGCTCCGATGCGGAGCGGCATGGCGCGCAACTCGGCCTCGAAACGAAGGGCGAGCTGACTGTGAAGGTGCGTCCGCTCGCCATCAAGCGCTGCCTCAACAACCTGATCGTCAACGCGCAACGCCACGCGGAGACTGTAAAAGTGCGCGCCTCGCGCGAGCAACGCTTTGTGACCGTCCACGTCGACGACGATGGGCCGGGAATTCCAGTGGTAATGCGCGAGGAGGTGTTTCGACCGTTCCTGCGCCTGGACGAGGCGCGCAATCAGGACGAGGGCGGCAGCGGGCTCGGCCTGGCCATCGCGCGGGACATCGCGCGTTCGCATGGCGGCGACATCGTCCTCTCGACGAGCCCGCTCGGCGGGCTCAGGGCAAGCTTGCGGATTCCGACTTAGAGCCGCGAATGCGGGCGCCCAGGAGTCAAAGGGCGAAGGCCTGCGGCGGTTGATCTGGACCCCCGCTTCCGCGCTACGGCAGAACCGGCGGGCTCCTCAGTCGGCTCATCGCCAACGAGTGTAGCCGGCGGAGCATTTACGCGAGCCTGCCGTCATACGCGGGCTTGACCCGCGTATCCAGGACGGGACCGAGGAAGGCTAATCGCAGATGTCGCCACCTGGGCGCCCGGATCAAGTCCGGGCGTGACGGCGACCGACCGATGTGTGCGTGCCGTAGCGCTTTCGCGGGGGTGACAACAGCGCGCGCTACCTCAAACCGAAGCGGTGATCCAGCGCGAGAGCTCGCTCTTGGGGCCGGCGCCCGTCTTGGTGGCGACGCGCTTGCCGTCCTTGAACACCATCAGCGTCGGGATCGAACGGATGCCGAGCTGGGAAGCGATCTTGGGGTTCTCGTCGACGTTGAACTTGGCGATCTTCACCTTGCCCTTCATCTCGGTGGCGATCTCTTCGAGGGCAGGGGCGATCATGCGGCAAGGTCCGCACCATTCCGCCCAGAAGTCGACTACGACGGGTTCGCTCGACTGGATGACGTCAGTCTCGAAATTGGCGTCGGTGACCTTGGATGTGGCGGACATGGGTTCCTCGAAGTGGAAAAGGCGATAACGTCTACTGACATGATAGTTAGGAACGTGTCGCAATCCCGTCAAGCGGTGTGGATCGCCGCTCAGAAAAGGCGACCGCCGTTCGGCGTCCTCTGGTCGGGCCCGATCAGCACGACTTCACCTTCCGCGTCGGGAAAACCGAGGGTCAACACCTCCGACATGAAGGGGCCGATCTGCCGCGGCGGGAAATTAACCACGGCGGCGACTTGCCGGCCGACCAACGTTTCCGGCCGGTAGTGGCGCGTGATCTGCGCCGAGGATTTCTTGACGCCGATCTGCGGACCGAAGTCGATCGTCAGCTTGGTGGCGGGCTTGCGCGCCTCAGGAAAAGGCTCCGCCGCGACGATCGTGCCGACGCGGACATCGACGCGAAGAAAGTCATCGAACGTGATCGTGGGCGGCCGGTCGGCGGCGGTCATGGGGTTCCCTCCAGCATTGCCGAGGTTGTCGCGGCGGAACGGGAATGCGTCAAGCGGAACGGGATCGCGAGGCCCGCCTCCAAGAAGCGTCCCATTTCGAGACACCGCCGGCGGGCCTTCGGCAAGGCTTTCGCTTGACACCGCCCCGCCGGCGACCTAGCCCCCTCGGGCCATGACCACAGCTTTTGCGGAACCGCGCGTCCCCGTCATCGACGGGCTCGGCGCCATCGCCGACCGTTACGACGTCCTCCTGTGCGACATCTGGGGCGTGCTGCACAACGGCAGGCAGTCCTTTCGCCCGGCGTCCGACGCGCTGGTCGCCTTCCGCAAGCGCGGCGGCGCTGTCGTGCTCGTCAGCAACGCGCCGCGGCCGAGCCCGCCGATCCGCGAGCAGGTGATCGGCCTCGGCGTGTCGCCCGACGCGTTCGACGCGGTCGTCACGTCGGGAGACGTCACCATCGGCCTCATCGCCGAGCGCGGCGATGCGCCTGTCCACCATATCGGCCCGGAGCGGGATCTCTCGCTGCTCGACGCTGCCGCCCAGCTCAGCGGCGCGCGGCCCCGGCTCGTTCCCGCCGAGGACGCGAGCTACATCCTCTGCACCGGGCTGTTCGACGACGAAGTCGAGACCCCCGACCACTATGCGGAGCGGCTCGGCGCCTTTGCGGCCCGCCGCCTGCCCTTCGTCTGCGCCAATCCCGACCTCATCGTCCATCGCGGCAAGGAGCTCGTTTACTGCGCCGGCGCGCTGGCGCAGGCTTACGAGGACCTCGGCGGCGAGGCCGTCTATGCCGGCAAGCCGCATGCGCCGATTTATAAGGCGGCGCTTGCGGCGGCGGCGGCCGCTCGCGGCGCGCCGGTGGAGCGCTCGCGCGTGCTGGCGATCGGCGACGCGATGCGCACCGACGTGGCAGGCGCGGCCGGCCAGGGGTTCGAACTCGCTGTTCGTCACCAGCGGCATCCACCGCGACGACCTGCATGGCGAAGGCGCGGCCGCCATCACGGACCCCTTGCACAGCCTGTTTGCCCGCGAAAAACTTCGCCCGATCGCCGCCGCCTACGCGCTCGCGCCGTAAGCTCCGCCTAAAGGCGAATGGTCCGCCGCTCGCATCGCAGGCATAGTGCCTTGCGATGCGGCGCTGAGCGAATGCGGGGACCTATCCGGCCATGGGCGAGCTTCCCTTCCAGATCCTCTATTTCGAAGACCTTGCGGTCGGGATGCGGGAAACGCTGCGCAAGAGCGTCGGCATCGAGGACGTGATTCGCTTCGCCGAACTCTCCGGCGACCACAATCCGATTCATTTGAGCGAGCATTTCGCGCGCAAGACGCGGTTCGGCGAGCGCATCGTCCATGGGCTCTGCACCGCAAGCCTGATTTCGGCGGTGATCGGGATGCGCCTGCCCGGACCCGGCGCGATCTATGTCTCGCAGACGCTCAACTTTCGTGGGCCGGTCAAGATCGGCGACGTGGTCGAGGTGAGCGTCGAGGTGATGGAGCTGGTCGAAAAGGGGCGCCGCGCGCGCCTCCTTTGCGAGTGTCGGGTGGACGCCCAGCTCGTGCTCGACGGCGAAGGCGTTCTCAGCGTGCCGCCGAGGCCTAGGGAGACGGCGGCGTCCGCTTGACCCTGCGGGGCTGGCGAGGCAGGGTCCCCGCGCCCCGAGGCTCGGGGCTTCCCGACGGATGTAGTTTTGACACAGGCTTCGACCAATTCCTCGTTCGCGCTCGCGGTCGATCCGCCGGCTTGCCCGGCCGGTCTTGAGAAAGCGGTCTATGCAATCGGCAATTTCGACGGGGTGCATCTCGGCCACGCCGCGGTGATCGGCCGGACCCGCGCGCTCGCCGCTGAGTGCGGTCTGCCGAGCGCAGTGCTCACCTTCGAGCCGCACCCCGCCGATTTCTTCGCCGGCCGGCCGGTGGTGTTCCGGCTGACCCCCTTCGCCGTCAAGGCGCGCGCCTTGCAGGGCCTTGGCGTCAACGGGGCGGTGTTCCTGACCTTCGACGCTTCGCTCGCCGGGCTCACCGCGGCCGAGTTCGTCGAAAAGGTGCTGGTTGAACGGCTCAACGTCGGCGCGGTCGTCGTCGGCTGGGATTTTCACTTTGGCAAAGCGCGCTCGGGCACGCCAGAATTCCTGGCGCGGGCCGGCGAGCGCTACGGTTTTCAGGTCGAGATCCTCGATAAGGTCGAGGCCCGCGAGGGCGACGAATTGAAAGTCGTCTCCTCCTCCGGCATTCGCCGCGCGCTCGAACAAGGCGACGTCGCTGCCGCGGCCCGCGGTCTCGGCCGCGATTACCGGGTCGTCGGAACGGTGTGCGCGGGTCAGAAACTCGGCCGCACGCTCGGCGTGCCGACCGCCAATATCGCGCTCGAGCCGACCAATCGGCTCGCCTTCGGCGTCTACGCGGTGCGCGCCCATGTCGCCGGACGCTGCTACGGCGGCGTCGCAAGCTTCGGCGTCCGGCCCACGGTCGATAACGGCGCGGCGCTGCTCGAAGTGCATCTGTTCGATTTCGCCGGCGACATTTACGGCCAGGAAATGGAAGTCGAATTCGTCGCGCGCTTGCGGGAAGAACTCAAATTTCCCTCGCTCGAGGCGCTCAAGCTCGAAATGGCGCGCGACATCGAGCGCGCCCGGGCCGCGCTGGCCGAGCGGGCATTTGGCGATTCGGCCTAAATCATCTAATCGGAACGGCTCGCGGCTCCCGCCGAGCCTTCTCTTGCTTCCGGCACGACTCCATGACCGACGCGCCCGCTTCAGGACCCGACTATTCGCAGACCCTGTTCCTGCCGAAGACCGACTTTCCCATGCGCGCGGGGCTGCCGCAGAAGGAGCCCGAGATTCTGGCGCGCTGGGCGGGCGAAGGCCTCTATGCGGCGCTGCGCGAAGCCGGCAAGGGGCGCCCGAAGTTCGTGCTGCACGACGGCCCGCCCTACGCCAACGGCAACATCCACATCGGCCACGCCCTCAATAAGATCCTGAAGGACGTTGTCGTCCGCTCGCATCAGATGTCGGGCAAGGATTCCAATTACGTGCCCGGCTGGGATTGCCATGGCCTGCCGATCGAGTGGCGCGTCGAGGAGGAGCATTATCGCAAGAAGGGCAAGACCAAGCCCGACTTCTCCGACCCGGAGGCGATCATCGCCTTCCGCCGCGAGTGCCGCGCCTATGCCGAGCACTGGATCGACGTGCAGCGCGAGGAGTTCAAGCGGCTCGGCATCGTCGGCGATTGGGAGCATCCCTATCTGACGATGAGCTATCCCGCCGAGGCGCAGATCGCCCGCGAGATCTTCAAGTTCGTCGCCAATGGCCTGCTCTATCGCGGATCCAAGCCGGTGATGTGGAGCGTCGTCGAAAAGACGGCGCTCGCCGAGGCGGAGATCGAATACGAGGAGCATACCAGCGACACGGTGTATGTAGGGTTCCCAATCGTCGAGGTCCCCGAATACCCCATCTGTCAGGATAGCCTCGGGGACTTTTGGGCGATTACAAGCGATGGCGACCGAACGCCCTTGGATCCCGACGATCCTCTCATCGCCGAGGCTGAGCTCGTCAAGGGTCTTAAGGGCGCAAAAATAGTAATTTGGACTACCACCCCGTGGACGATTCCGGGTAATCGGGCCGTCGCGTTCAATTTGACAACGGAATATGTGCTTGTCGAAGCAAGTCGTCGGCAAGATCTGAGAGCGCTTCCGTTAACGGTTGGTAGTCTTACGGCCAGCGAAAAGAACCACGCCATTGTAAGCGGCGTGTCCGAATCAGAATACGCTGACCAACAGACAAAAATCATCGCGCGGAAGAATAAGACAGTATTGTGGTCCGGAAAGGAATTAGTTATTGTCGCAAAGTTGTTGCTTAACGACTTTGCGAACGCCATCGACGCGCACGTTATCAAGATTATAAGAGAATTTGAAGGCGTTCGTTTGCAGGGAATAATTGCGAAGCACCCCTTTCACAAGCTAACCGGTTATGAATTCAAGGTCCCATTGCTGCATGGCGAACACGTCACAGACGAGTCTGGTACTGGATTCGTGCATACTGCTCCAGGACACGGGCGAGAGGACTTCGAGGTGTGGACGTCAGTAGAGACGTATCAGCGCCTAAGGAGCGCCGGAATTAGCAATCATATTCCGTACACAGTGGATGAGGACGGGGTATATACTTCTGAGGCACCAGGTTTTGAGGGTCACCGCGTTCTGACGAGCAGTGGTGCGGTAGGCGACGCCAATACAGTAGTAATGAGTGCACTTCAGAAAGAAGGCGCCCTCCTGGCTTGTGGCAAAGTGAAGCATCAGTATCCTCACTCGTGGAGGTCGAAGAAACCTGTCATCTTCCGCAACACTCCACAATGGTTCATCGCAATGGACAAACCCATCGGTGAACCGACGCTGCCATTTGGCAGGCGACTAATGAATATAGTCCAAGGCGACAACGTCGATTATCCGAGCACGTTGCGAGAAATCGCGATGCGCGCGATCGTTCAAACACGATGGGCTCCCCCTTCCGGCGAGAATCGAATTCGTGGAATGGTGGCGGCCAAGCCTGACTGGGTAATGAGCCGACAACGGGCTTGGGGTGTCCCGATCGCCCTCTTCGTGAAGAGGGGCACGCACGATGTCCTGCTCGATGAGCGCGTCAATGAGCGCATCGCGATGGCCTTTGAGGCCGAGGGTGCCGATGCTTGGTACCACGAAGGGGCCGCAGCGCGCTTCCTTGCCCCCGACTATGATGCGGCGGACTACGAGAAAATTGACGATGTGCTCGACGTCTGGTTCGAACTCCGGGTCCACTCACTCTTACGTCCTCGAAGACGCCAAGCATTTCCCAGGCCTCGCCGGCATCAAGCGCGCGGTCGACGGCGGCGCCGACGAGGTGATGTATCTCGAAGGCTCCGACCAGCATCGCGGTTGGTTCCAGTCCTCGCTGCTCGAGAGCTGCGGCACGCGCGGCCGCGCGCCCTTCGACGTCGTGCTGACGCACGGCTTCACGCTCGACGAGAAGGGCCGGAAGATGTCGAAGTCGCTCGGCAATCAGACCTTCCCGCAGGACGTGATCAAGGCCTCGGGTGCCGACATCCTCCGGCTGTGGGTGGCGAGCGTCGACTACGCCGACGATCAGCGCATCGGCCCGGAAATCCTGAAGACGGTGTCCGACAACTATCGCAAGTTGCGCAACACGATTCGCTGGATGCTCGGCACGCTCGCTCATTATGAGCCCGGCAACGCGGTCGGCTTCGAAGGGATGGGCGAGATCGAGCGGCTGATGCTGCATCGCCTCGCCGAACTCGACGAGAAAGTGCGCGAAGCCTACGCCGCCTTCGACTATGCGCGCGTGATCGCGGCCTTGTCGGCGTTCATGAACGCTGACCTCTCCGCCTTCTACTTCGACATCCGCAAGGACGCGCTCTACTGCGATCCGACGTCGAGCGTGAAGCGGCGCGGCGCGCTGGAGACGATCGAGCACATCTTCCGCGCTGTCACGCTGTGGCTCGCGCCGATCCTGGTCTTCACCGGCGAGGAGGCTTGGAGTTCGCGCGATCCGAACGCCAAGTCGGTGCATCTGGAGCAGTTCCCCAGCCTTCCCCAGGCGTGGCGCGACGACGCGCTCGCCGCCAAATGGGAGCTGGTGCGCCGGGTGCGCTCGGTGGTGACCGGGGCGATCGAAATCGCGCGCGCCGACAAGCAAATCGGCTCGTCGCTCGAAGCGAGCCCGCGCGTCTACATCAGCGACCCTGCGCTCGCGGGGGCGCTCGAAGGCGTCGATTTCGCCGAGGTCTGCATCACCTCTTCGATCGATATCGAAACGGCGGCGCCGGCGCCGGAGGACGCGTTCCGCCTCGCCGACACGCCCGGGGTTGCCGTCGTCGTCGAACGCGCGCAAGGGATCAAATGCGCCCGCTCGTGGCGCTACTTCGATCCCGCGACGGCCGACCCGGAATATCCCGACGTGACGCCGCGCGACGCCGCCGCTCTGCGCGAGCTTGCGGCGCGGCCCGCCTGATGCGGGCGCGAGCGCTCGGCGGCGCGGCGATTCTCGCCGCGCTGGCGCTGGACCAGGCGACGAAATACGGGGTCGTGCGCTACTTCGATGCGCAGGGGGGAGCGCCTTTCGCGCTCGGGCCGTTCCTCAACTTCACCCTGCGTTGGAACCCCGGCGTCTCCTTCAGCCTGTTCGCTCAGGATACGGCGGCTGGCCGCTGGCTGCTGCTCGCCGTCACCGCCACTGTCACGGCTTTCCTGGCCGTCTGGCTGTGGCGCGCCCGCACCGCCCTTACCGGCCTCGGCCTCGGCGCGATCATCGGCGGCGCGCTCGGCAACGGGTACGATCGGTTCGCCTACGGCGCAGTCGCGGACTTTCTCGACCTGCATCTCGGCGGGCGACATTTCTTCGTCTTCAACGGCGCTGACGCGGCGATCAACCTCGGCGTCGTTTTGCTGATCCTCGACGGGCTGTTTTTCTCCGGCCGAAGCGGCTCTTCCAACGGGCAGCCATGAGCAGAGTCCCCACGGCTCATTTTCCGTGGTACATGGTTAGAATATTGTTTGCAGCGGCGACGGTCATCGAATCGCCGGATTGCGCCGTAAACCAGAGACAGACATCGTCGACCGCCGCCCGTGCGGCGCCGGATATGACGAAGGGAAAAGGGGTCATTCAGGCATGCAGTCTCTGACTCGAGGAGAAGCGCGACGCGCCGTTGCGGCATGTGCGGCTTGCGCGCTTTGGCTCGGCTTCGCGGGCGCCCCCGCGAAGGCGGCAGACGACGGCGCGGCGCCGCTGTGGGTCGGCATCGGCTCCATTATCGGCTTTGGCGGCAAGGAACAGGCTCCGATCGAGTACCGGGACCACGCCAAGCTCGTCTTGCCCCCCAGCACGGCTTTGCCGGCGCCGGGCGGCGGCAACGTTCAGGGGAACGCCGCGTGGCCGCGCGATCCGGACGTCGAGAAGCGCAAGAAAGACAAGGCGGAGCGGGAGGACTACAGGTTTGTTCCGATCAACATGCGGCCGGCGCCGACATCGTCACCCGACAGCAAGGTGACCGTGGACGCGACCGCCGGGGAGGGGCCGAGCGAGGAGCGTTCCTGCGTCAAGGGACCGGGGGAGAGCTGCACATCGCGAAATCATCTGCCGTCGATCGACTGGAATCCCCTGACTTGGGTCGGGCTGCAGAAGAAAGCGCCGACCGAGCTGAGCGGCGAGCCGGACCGCGATTGGCTGACGGATCCGCCGAAAGGCTACCGCGAGCCGGCGGAAGGGGTCGGCGTAAAGATCGACAACTGACCGCAGTTCTTCTGGCGCCGTTTTATCGAGCTCCGCCGCAGTAGAGTTTCCGGGCGCATAGGAACTTCTCGCGCCCGGAGGAGTTGTTGGATAGGCGGGTCAAACCTGCGTGATCCGCAGCGATTTTCGAAGTTGCCTCTTGGCGAGGCGTCAGAAAATGGCTACACTATAGCTAGATTCGTCGCTTGGCAGGTGTTCGAGCGACGCCCGGTTTCCAGAGCGCGCCGAACTGCGGACGCAACCCACAAGGTTCGCGCCGGGCACGGACTGCGAGGCCAAACTCCGTTTTTCGAGTATCGCCGGGCGACCGATCATGGGGCGATCGGGGCGCGGACGCGGCGAGAAGAGGCAGGGCGCCCCTGCGAGAACCCAAATCCGCCGATGCCCGAGATTGACCGGCGCAGGTTTCGTTACGTCGCGCTTGCCGCGAGCGGAGAGATTGCCGCTATTGCCCCAAAGCACTGAAAATAAAGCCAAGTCAAAGGACATACGATGAGACCTGGTCAGAATAAGCGGATGCGGGGACGTCCGTCCAACAACCGGCGTGGTCCCAATCCGCTGACGCGCTCCTACGAGTCCAACGGCCCCGACGTAAAGATCCGTGGCAACGCTCACCATGTCGCAGAGAAGTACTTGCAGCTCGCTCGCGACGCCCACACTGGCGGCGACCCCGTCGCGGCCGAGAATTATCTTCAGCACGCGGAGCACTACTTTCGGCTGATTGCGGCGGCCCAGGCCGCCCAGATGCAGGTGCAGGGCGGCGGACAGCGTCCCCCTGGCGAAGCCGAATCTTTCGAATACGACGACGACGACGATTTCGGCGGCCTGTCCGATCGCTTCGCTTCGCCGCCCGAACGCGCTCCCCCTCCTTATAATCCTCAGCCTCCGCAGCAGCCCTATCCGCAGCAGGGCAATCCAGGAGCGCCTCCCGCCAGCCAGCAGCCCTACATGGACCGCGGTCCGGGGGAGGGCGGCGAGCGTCAAGATCGAGGCGCCTATCAGCAGGGGCGACAGGATCGCCAGGGCAACCGCAATCAGGAGCGCGGTCCGCGACCTGAACGTCCCTATCAGGGGCAGCAGGCACGCGACGGCAGGCCGCCGCGTGAGTTCCGTTCTTATGGGCGTGAAGCCCAGAATGGCACCGAATCAGCCGCGCCGGGTCTGCCTTCTTTCATTACGGCCGCTCCCCGCGTCGCCGGACCTCAGGAGAGCGAACCGCAGCCGGAGCCGGTCGTCGAGACCAACGTTAGCGTTGAGGCGAGCGCTCCTCCGACGGAGGCTGAACCTCATGTCGACGCCGCGGCGCCGGAAGGGCAGGGCCGCTTCCCCGCCCGCGGCCGTCGCCGCCGATTGCGCTCCCCCTATGGCTTCCACGCCACGGGCAATCCCGAAGAGGGCGGCGAGGCGCCCCCCGTCCCGGACGACGCGCCGGTTTCGGAATAGCCGTTACGAGAAGCGTGGGGGCGTCGTTCGTTGCAATCGGCGCGCCCAGCAGCTTGTTCGAACCAGCGCCGTCATTGCGAGCGCAAGCGAAGCAATCCAGCAGCGCCAAGCGGAACAATGGATTGCTTCGTCGCTGCGCTCCTCGCAATGACGAAGTCTTGAGCTCTGCGATTTCGTTGCGAAAGCCGGCTTCGCCGCCAACAAGCTCTAATAGATGCCGATGCTCTCGAACTTCGCTTTGACGTGCTCGCGGTCGAACGGTTTCATGATGAAATCGTCGGCCCCGGCGTGCATCGCGCGGGCGATCTGCGCGACGTCGTGTTCGCTGGTGCAGAACACGACCTTGGGCCTATCGCCGCCTGGCATGGCGCGCAGTTCCTTGAGGAATTCATAGCCGTCAAGGACGGGCATCGCCCCGTCGAGGAAGATGGCGTCGGGCATTTCGAACGAGCAGGACGTCAGCCCCTGACGGCCGTCGGCCGCCTCCAGCGTGTTCAGATGCATACTTTCGAGGATGCGCCGCGCGATTTTTCGGATAACGGGCGAGTCGTCTACAACGAGCACCTGCTTCATCGTCTCTTCCTTGTCTGCCGTCTGGTCGGGCCGAGCGATCGCCCGGCGACCGAGCCCGTCTCGAAGCCGGAATCTCCACTCCGACGCGCCGGCGCATCCAATGATGCGCAAGCCCTCCTTAAGAATTGCTGAGCTAACCCTCCGCTGGTCGTCTCGAGTACGGGTGGCTGGCGTGAATTTCGAGGATATCCTCGCAGGGCCCTTAGGCAAGGGCGCAAGCGCCTCCCGCGACGCGCGAGGTCCGGCGGCGAAAACCGGTGCGACGGCTAGACGCTTCGAGAGAACGGCGTTCGAAAGCGTTCTCGACGAGTTCGAGCGCTCCGAACACGGCGCGGACGGATCCGCGCCCCATTCTCCCACGGCCGCCTTTGCGACATTCGCCCCGCCGACCGATGTCGGCCGCCAAGGGACGGCCGATTCGGCCGACCAATGGGATCGGGCGTTCGACTGGATTGCCGATCCTGAGGAAGCGCCGGCTGCAGGACCATGCCCCCCGTTGAGCGATAACGCGGAGGCGATCGCCGCGGAGTTGGGCCTCGCGCGCGCGATGACGCTCCAAGAGCTGAAGTGGGCGCGGCGACGCTTTATGTGGGAGAATCATCCCGACCGGCGCCGCGACGCCTCGCCGGAGATCGCCAACCGGCGCGTCGCGATCGCCAATATGCTCATCGATCGGGCCCAGGATGCCTTACGCAAGGGCGGCCCGAACTAATCAATCTCCGACCCCAAAAATCATCCGACGCGAGAAGAGATCGGCGCCTCGGCTCTGGGGCGCCTCGGTCAGCACCGGCGAGCCGGAATCGCCGATCAGCGTCCAGCGTCCGTCGCGCTTCTCGATCGAGGCGACCCGTCCGAGGCCCGGCGCCACGTCGCCGGTCCGGATCGCACGGATTTCGGCGCCGTTGGTCAACCAGGCGACGCCCGGCTCGACGGAGAGGATTCGAAAGCCACCGGACACGCTGGGGGCGGTCGCAGCGCTACGCGCGATCGAACCGGTCGGAGCCATATCGAGGCCTTCGCCAGCAACCCGCGGCGCGACGTCCGCAACGGTGGGGGCGGGAGACGACGAGACGATAGGCGTCGGCGCAGCGGCGGCCGCGGGCACGGGTGAAGCGTGAGCGACGGGCGCCGCGGCCTTGGGGGCCGGCGGAGGCGCATCGAGCACCATCGGATGCGCCCCACGCGGTTTGTCGAAGATCGCGAGATACTGCATGCCGTTGATCCTGGGGCCGCTATCCGCGTTGATCAGCATATAGCTCGCGAAAATGAGCGAGCCCGCGGCCATGGCGACGCCCGCTCCGACCAGCGCGACATCGCCAAGCGGCTTCGTCCCCGTGAAACCAAGCAAGTTCATAGATCGTGCCTTCCTTCAGTCGTTCGCGCATCAGGCCGCGGCTTGCTCGTCGGACCTGCCGTCGTTGCGCAATGCAGCCGCGAGTTCGATGAAGGGGTCCTGACAGGGCGGGGAGGACAGCGACTGCGTCATCGCCTCGTAGATGCGCGGCACCGACTTGACGGCCTGATCGAGGAGCGGATCGGCGCCCGGCGTGAAGCCGCCCATCAGGCGCAGGTCGCGCGTCTCCTCGTAGCGCGCGATGAGCGAGCGCAGCTTGGCGACGAGCTTGCGCTGCTCGGGCGTGCAATTCGGCGGGTTGATGCGCGAGATCGACGACAGGATATTGACGGCGGGATAGCGGCCCTGGTCGGCGATGGCGCGATCGAGCACGATATGGCCGTCGAGCGTGCCGCGGATGCTGTCGGCGACCGGATCGTTGTGATCGTCGCCGTCGACCAGCACGGAGAAGACGCCGGTGATCGAGCCCGAGCCTTCGACGCCGGGTCCGGCGCGTTCGAGCAGGCGGGGCAGGTCGCTGAACACGCTCGGCGCATAGCCGCGCGCCACCGCCGGCTCGCCCGCCGCCAAGCGCGACGTCGCGCGCCGCATGGGCGAAGCGCGTCACCGAATCGACGATCAGCAGCACCGACTCGCCACGGTCGCGGAAATACTCGGCGACGGTCATCGCCGTGCGTCGGCGCGAGGCGGCGCATCATCGGGCTTTCGTCGCCGGTGGAGACCACCGCGACCGCCGACTTCCGATTGGCGGCGAGCGTGTCATCGAGGAATTCGCGCACCTCTCGGCCGCGTTCGCCGACGAGCGCGATGACGACGGTGTCGAAGTCCGGCGCGCGGGCGAGCATCGCCAGCAGCGTCGATTTGCCGACGCCGGAGCCCGCGAAGATGCCGATGCGCTGGCCGGCGCAGAGCGGCGTGAAGAAGTCGATGACGCGAATGCCGGAGCGGATCGGCTTTTTCACGCGCGAGCGCCGCAGCGCTGGCGGCGGGTCGGCGTCGAGCGGCATCGCCCGGTCGCCCTGCGGCAAGTCGCCTTCGCCGTCGATCGGCCGGCCGAGCGCGTCGATGACGCGGCCCTTCCATTCCGGACGGGGACGCAGAGACAGCGTGTCGGCCCGGTAGGCGCGCGCGCCGATTGCAGCGTCGCAGCGCGCGTCGAACGGCTTCAGCGTGACGGCGCCGTCCTCGATCCGCACGACTTCGCCAAGCTGCTCGCGATCGCCTACGTCGACGGTGACGCATTCGCCCAGACGAAGGAAGCGCGACAGCCCGGCGACGCGGTAGTGCGACATCGCAATCTCCGTCACGACGCCGCTCACCCGCGAGCGGGGCAGGGATTTCGCGGCCCAGGCGAGCTTGCCTTCCAACCGATCGAGCGCGTTGAAGCGCTGGCTGGGCGTTCCGATGCTAACGTTCATGCCGCGACCCCGTTCTCAATATTGATGACTCGCCGCGTTCAGCCGGCGAGCGACTTGATGGCGTCCTGCATGGACGCTTCCGTCTGTGAAACCTGTGCGTTGACGCTGTCGAAGTTTCTCGTCACCTCGATGAGCCTCGACATTTCCTCGATCGGGTTGACGTTGGAGCCTTCGATGTAGCCCTGGAGCACGCCGTTCTTGGTGAAGTCGAGGATGGGCGTCGCCGGCTTGTCGGGAATGACGCCGGAATTCTCGGTGCGCGTGAGATTCGCGGCGTCGTCGATCTCGTAGAGGCCGATCGCGCCGACCTGCCGGCCGCTTTGCGAGATCATGCCGTCGCCGGAGATCGTCGGCGCCCCCCCGTTCGGATCGAGCATGATCGGCGCTCCGCCCGCGTCGAGGACGGCGTTGCCAGTCAGCGTTTCGAGAGCCCCGGTCTCGGAGACGCGCATGCGGCCGTCCCGCGTGTAGGCCAGGCCGTTGCGGGTGGTGATGCCGAACCAACCGTCGCCCTGGACGGCGACGTCGAGCGGATTTTCCGTCTTGATCTCGGAGCCCGACTGCCGGGAGATGTAGGTCTGGCCGGGCGAGACGTAAGCGATGTTGTGGTCGCCGGCTTTGGCGAGCTCGGTCCCGAACGACACCCCGTCCGCGCGAAAGCCGACAGTGTTCATGTTGGCGACATTGTTGGCGATCGTCTCCAGCCGGCGCTCCAGCGACACCTGCCCCGACAAGGAGACGTAAAGTCCGTTCTGCATTCCGAGACCCCTAGTGGCGCGCCCGGTGGCTCGCCGAGGGGCACCATTGGCCCGCCGCCTTGCATGAAGCTGACGTCGCAGGAAACAGCCTCACGTAAGATTACCACTGCACGTTTCCCCCGCTGAGCGACGGGAGAAGGCACGTGAATTTTATAATCGGACTCATCATTGCCTTTGGCAGCGTGCTGGGCGGATATGGCGCGCTCGGCGGCCATCTCGAAGTGCTGTTTCAGCCTTTCGAACTCCTCATCATCGGCGGCGCGGCGCTGGGCATCTTTATCGTCGCCAATCCATTCGCGACCATCAAGGACTGCGGCAGGGCGATTGGCGAGGCCGTCATGGACAAGGTGCCGAAGCCGCGCGACTTCCTCGACGTCTTGAGCGCGATGCACGCGTTGATGCGCGAGTTGCGCAGCAAGTCGCGCGGCGAGGTCGAGGGGCACTTCGACAATCCAACCGAATCGGAAGTGTTCAAGAACTATCCGCGGCTGCTCGCCAATGGCGACCTGCTCACTTTCATCTGCGACTACGGCCGCCTGATCATCATCGGCAATGCCAAGACGCACGAAATCGAGGCGCTGATCGACGAGGAGCTCGAGACCCTGGCGCACGATCGCTACAAGCCAGTCCACGCGCTCACGGCGGTCGCCGACGGCCTGCCGGCGCTCGGCATCGTCGCCGCGGTGCTCGGCATCATTCACGCGATGGGCGCACTCGACCAGTCGCCCGAGGTGCTCGGCGGCCTGATCGGCGCGGCGCTGGTCGGCACGTTCGGCGGCATCTTCATCTCCTACGGGATCGTCGCGCCCGTCGCAGCCAAGATCAAAGCGGTGCGCCAGAAGCAGCTTCGCCTGTTCACGCTCGTCAAGCAGAGCCTGCTCGCCTTCATGAACGGCGCGATGCCGCAAGTGGCCGTCGAGTTCGGCCGCAAGACCATCCCGTCGAAAGAGCGCCCGACCATCGACACGGTGGAGAACGAGACGATCGCAGGCCCCAGCCCCGCATCGGAATCGCCGGTCAAGGAAGCGGCCTAATCCATGCCTATCGAAGAGCACCACAGCAGCGTCGCGCCAGCGGCTTGGCCGCAGGGGGTGTCCCCGGAGAGCGGAACACTCGCCATCGAGCGGATGCCCGGTCTCGGCTATGCGCTCGAGCAGTTCTCGCTCGGCGTCCCGGATGCGCTTGCCCTGTTCTGCCAAGCCAACGCCTCCGGCTTGGTCGACGAGTTGCGGCCGACGCAGGTTTTCGAATTCCTCCGAGAATCCCAGGGTCTGGTCGCCGCTGTCCTGAACTGCGCCGCCTATGAGGCGCGCATGCTGATGGTCTTCGACGAGCGGATCGCCGATACGATCGTTGGCGCGGTCTTCGGCGGCGACGGCCAGGGAGCGGCGGGGCCGCGTGCGCGACGGTCGATGACGAACGTCGAAACCGCGCTGATCGGGGAGTTCACGCGGCACCTGACCAAAGCGCTGACGAAGGGCTTTGCGCAGAACCGCGGCCTTGCCTTCGCTTACCAGCGATTGGAGGTGCTGGGCGACATTTACACGCTAGGCCGGCGCGACATGCCGGCGATCGCGGCGCGGATGACGATCGAGATTGAGGGCGGTCCCACGCAGATCACCCTGCTCTTTCCACAATCGCTCCTGCTGCCGGTGCGCAAGGATCTGACGATCGACCCGGGAAGCGAAGCGCCAACGTCGGACCCGCGCTGGATCCGCGAGCTCAAGGCCGGCGTCACCAAGGCGCCGCTCAAGGTCACGGCGGTTCTCGAGGAGGTCGAAATGACGCTCGGCGACGTCGCCGAATTCGAGGTCGGCAAGGTGCTGCCCCTGCAAGGGGTGGGAATGGGCCGCGTTCGGCTCGAATGCGTCGGCCACAAGATCTTCTGGTGCAAGCTTGGCGAAGCCGACGGACGATATTCCCTCAAAGTCGAAGAGGCGATCGTTCAGGAAGATGACGCCGAATTGTCGCCGGTCAACTGAAGCCATCGAGCAAAGAGAGTTTCGACCATGGAAGACGAATTCGACACGCCGGGCGACGCGAACGAATATGAAGCGCCGAACGCGCCGCATCCGCAGCAGAATCCGGCGAGCGCGCCGAGGTACGACGCGATCCTCTCCATTCCGGTGACCGTGCAAGTGGTGCTCGGCACGACGACGATGCCGGTCGCCAGCTTAATGAAGCTTGGGCGCGGCGCCGTGGTTTCGCTCGACCAGAAGGTCGGCGACCCCGTCAACATCGTGGTGAACGGAAGGGTCGTCGCCCGCGGCGAGGTCGTCGTGGTCGACGAGGAAAGCGCGCGCTACGGCGTCTCGCTGACCGAAATTGTCACCACTCCGCGCGACGAGCGCGCTACCTGAAGACTGAGGCGTCATGACTATCGATCCCGACGAATTGCTCGATGGGGAGCGCGAGTTCGGCGGCGCCCAGAAGGCGGCGGCCATTCTGCTCGCCATGGGCAAGCCGCCGGCGGCGCTGCTCCTGAAGCATCTCGAACCGCACGAGCTGCGCGAGGTCACGCGAGCGGCGGCGCAGCTCGGCACGGTGTCCGTCGCTGAGCTGGAATCGCTGGTGGAGGAATTCACGGCGGAATTTTCCGCCGGCGCGAAACTCCTTGGCGACGTCGGGCACGCGCGCGAAATGCTGACCGGCGCAATGCCGCCCGAACAGGTCGCCAACATCATGGAGGACGTGTTCGGGCCGGGCGCCAACGTTTGGACGGACCTGGCCGCGGTTTCGGAAGCGGTGCTCACCGACTATCTCGTCGGCGAGCATTCGTCCACGGCGACCTACATTCTCTCGAAACTCGAATCCGCGCTGGCCGCGCAGATCATCGCCCGCTTGCCACGTGACACGCGCAACGAAGTGCTTTGCGCCATGATCACTCGGCCGAAGGTGTCGGAGGAGACGCAGCGCGTCATCGAAGAGGCGGTGCGGGCCGACATCGCGATGCTCGCCGCGCGCGCCTCCGGGCTCGACAACCACACGCGCATCGCGGAGATCATCAACAACCTCGAACCGCTCGAGGCGCGCGAGGTGGTCAAGTCGCTCGTCGCGACGCGCCCCAAGGAGGCGCGCATCGTGATGAAGATGCTGTTCTCGTTCGACGACTTGCCACGCCTCTCGCAGCGCGCCCGGTCCAATGTGTTCGACAAGGTGGCGACCGAGGTCGTCGTGCTGGCGCTCAGGGGAACCGACGCGCAGTTCCGCGACTCGGTGCTCTCCGCGATGGCGTCGCGCTCGCGTCGCCTGGTCGAAGGCGAACTTTCGAACGCCGCGAACGCGCCGCCGCGCGAGGTCGCCAAGGCGCGCAAGCAGATCGTCGATCTGGTGCTCAGGATGGCGCAGAGAAACGAAATCGAGATTGCTCCGCCCGAAGGCGCGGACGCGGCCTAATAATTTACGCCGGACGCGAGAATGGCAGACGAAGATTCAGACAGCAAAACAGAAGAAGCCACAGACAAGAGGCTTCAGGACGCAATCGAGCGCGGCAACGTGCCGGTGTCGCGCGAGGTCTCGGTTCTAGCCTCGCTCACCGCGATTCTGATCGCCTTCGTGTTCGTGGTTCCGCCGCGCGCCGCCGAATTCGTCGGCACGCTGATCCATTTCCTCGACGATCCGGGGGGATGGAGACTCGAGCAGAGCAGCGACGTCGTGGCGTTGGCGGGGATCCTGCTGATCGCCGCCGCGCAATTCCTGCTGCCGACCATCGCGTTGCTGATGGTCGCGGGGATCGTCGCTTCGGTCGCGCAGAATGCGCCGCGAATCGTCGTGGACCGCATCATGCCCGATCTCTCGAGAATTTCGCCCCGAGCCGGCTTGGCCCGGATGTTCGGGCCCCGCGGCTGGACCGAATTCCTCAAGAGCACGGTGAAGGTCGGCGCGGTCATCGCGATCGTCGCCGGCATTCTCAGCGGCCAGAAATACCTTTTGACCTCGGCGATGTTCCTCGACGTCGCTGACCTGCCGCAGCGGATTCTCAAGGTGTGCGTCAACGTCGCCGCGGCGGTGATGGTGGCGACGCTCGTCATCGCCACGGCCGACATCACCTGGGCGCGCATCCATTGGCGCCGCGACCAGCGCATGAGCCGGCAGGAGCTGAAGGAGGAGATCAAACAGGCCGAGGGCGATCGTCTGATCAAAGCGCGCATGCGGTCGCTGCGCTTGGATCGAGCGCGCCGTCGAATGCTCGCCTCGGTGCAGAAAGCGACGATGGTGGTGGTTAATCCGACTCACTATGCGGTGGCGATGCGTTACGTTCGTTCCGAGGGCGGCGCTCCGATCGTGCTCGCCAAGGGCATCGATCTCGTCGCGCTCAAAATCCGTGAGATCGCGGAACAAAACGACATTCCGATCATCGAGGACAAGCCGCTGGCTCGCGCGCTCTATGGCGCGGTCATCGTAGACAGTTCGATTCCTCCCGAATTCTATCGAGCGGTCGCTGAGATCGTCCATTTGGTCCAGGAGAGGAAGACCTCCTGGCCCCTGACAAGGAACAGATGACGACATGATGACGCGCCATGCCGATCCTCGTCACCTCGCCCATGAGGAAATCATCGCCAACGCTATGGTCGACGTCGCGACGGAGTTGCGACTTGCTGACCTGTCCGAGCTCGCCATGTTGATTCGCAGCGAGCAGGCGGCGAACATCGCTGATCTCGTCAATTCGTCCAGCGAGCTGTTTTTTCGCAGCGGCACCCTGCGTTACGCCCTGTCGGCGGCCTACGACGTCCAATGGGAGTCGGCGCCGACGGTGCGGCTCGACATGGAGTTCCGCAACGCCGCGGTCTGCGCCTTCTTCAGCTTGATGATCGGGCGCAAGCGGGCCGCGGTGCAGGTCGCCAAGATCCTGTTCGACGACGAGCCGCTCGACGACGCCGAGAAGAGCCGGCGCTTGTTGAGCGCGATCGCAGAAGCCCGGCTGCAGCCGCTCGGCCGCTCGCGCGGCGACGCGTTCGAGCGGATCGAGCACCTGGCCGGTCACACTTGGCGCAAGCCTGGTGCAAGCCCGGTCGCCTAGGCTCGTAGCATGTTCACGAACGGGATTCCGAAGCGTGTCTGAACCTTACGTCTTCAAGCTCGCCGCGCAGCGCTCCGACTGGCTGTCGACTCGTCAGACGCTGATCGCCGGCAACGTCGCCAACGCGAATACGCCCGGCTATCGCGCCACCGATTTGCAGCCGTTCGCTTCGGTGCTCGACGCCACGCAGGTGTCGATGACGACGACAAATCCGATGCACATGGCGCCGACCGATCAAGAGCTGACCGCGGCGCACGTCGTCGAGACCGAGCCCTCCGATGAGACGATGTCCGGCAATACGGTGCGGCTCGAGAACGAGATGATCAAGCTCGGCGACGTGAATCGCGACTACACGATGGGCACGAACCTCAAGCGCGTGCTTCATCAAATGATGATGTCGGTCTTGAAGTGAGCGACCATGCCTGATCCTCTGCAATCTTCGCTGAAAATCGCCGGAGCGGGCCTCGAAGCTCAATCGCTCCGCCTGCGCATCATCTCCGAGAACGTCGCGAACGCACAGTCGACGTCGACGACGCCGGGAGGCGATCCTTATACGCGGCAGACAATCACGTTCGGCGACGAGCTCGACCGCGTCTCCGGCCTCAACTTGGTGCAAGTCAAGAGCATCGGCCTCGATCAGACGCCGTTCAAGGTCGAACGCGATCCCGGCAATCCGGCGGCGGACGCGGACGGCTTCGTCAAGCTGCCGAACGTCGAGATTCTGACGGAGCTCGCAGATATGCGCGAGGCCAATCGCAGCTACGAGGCGAACCTGCAGGTCGCCAAGCAATCGGCCGATCTACAAAATCAAACAGTCAGCCTGCTGAAGGACGCGTGACGCCGACGGCGGTGGCTCGAATTCATTTTGGTTCATCACTTTAACAGGGGGCGCGCAGCGACCGGTTCTACCGGGATCGGCGCGCGATAGGGAATGGCGATTGACGCAGTATCCGCGATCAGCGGGAGCCTCGAGATCGACTCGCCACGCGGGGTCGGCGGCGCCGCGCCGGCGAAGGGCGCCTCGGGCCCTTCGTTCGGGGAGACGCTGACGCAGACGATCAAAGACGGCATCAACACCATTCAGAACGGCGAAGCGGCGTCCATCCAGGGGCTGCAGGGCAATATGGCGCCGATGAAGGTCGTCGATGCGGTGATGTCGGCGCAGCGCACGCTGCAGCAGGCGGTCTCGATGCGCGACAAGGCGGTCAGCGCGTACCAAGAAATCTCGCGCATGACCATCTGACCCGGCCAATCAATAGGAAGTCACCAGCATGAAAGCGCTCGCGATCGCCGCTACGGGCATGAACGCCCAGGAGCAGAACCTCGAGGTCATCGCCAACAACATCTCGAACCTCAACACGACCGGCTTCAAGCGTTCGCGCGCCGAATTCACCGACCTGATCTACCAGACCGAGCGTGTTATGGGCGTCAGCACGCGCGGCACCAACTCGACGGTTCCCGAAGGCGCGCAAATCGGCCTCGGCGTGCGCACCGCGGCCATCCGCTCGCTGGATATCCAGGGCGCGTTGACCAACACCGGCAATCAGCTCGATCTCGCGATCAACGGGCGCGGCTGGTTCCAGGTCACGACCCCTGCCGGCGAAACGGTCTATACGCGTGACGGCGCGTTCAACACCAACGCGCAGGGACAGTTGGTGACCGGCGACGGCTTCACCGTGACGCCGCCGATCCTCATTCCGGCGAACGCCACCAGCGTCACCATCAACCAGACCGGTCTGGTGTCGGCGACCATTCCCAATCAGACGGCGCCGCAGACGCTCGGCCAGCTCACGATCGCCAATTTCGTCAACGAGGCGGGTTTGCAGGCGCTCGGCGGCAACCTGTTCCAGGCGACCGCGGCTTCCGGCCAGCCACAGGTCGGCGTGCCCGGCGACACCGCTTACGGCATCATCCAGCAGGGCTACCTCGAATCCTCGAACGTCGATCCCGTGTCGGAGATCACCAATCTGATCGCCGCGCAGCGCGCCTACGAGATGAATTCGAAAGTCATTCAGGCAGCCGACCAGATGGCCGGCACCATCTCGAACATGAAGTGAGGAGGCGCGTCATGCGCGCGAGTGCGATCGTCGTCCTGTTTGCGTCGCTGGGGGTCTGGCTGGCGCCGGACGCCTGCGCGCTCGCGCAGGACGCCGCCGCGCCGACCCCGAAGTCGGTCATCTATCCCGGCGACCTCATTCGTGACGACATGCTGACGGACCTGCCTGCGACGACGCCGAGAGGAGCTTACCCGATCGCCGAGACCCGGGCGGCGGTGGTGGGGAAGATGTCGCATCGCACCCTGCTGCCGGGCGCGCCGATTCCGCTCGACGGTCTCGACAGGCCGCGACTCGTCTCGATCGGCGCGCAGGTCCAGCTCGTCTACGTCGAGGGTGGGCTGACAATCTCGACCTTCGGCGCGGCCCTCCAGGACGGCAAGGAGGGCGAAGTCATCAAGGTGCGCAACAGCGACAGCGGCGTCACGGTTTTTGGCGCCGTCCAAGCGGACGGCACAGTGCGCGTGAGCGGCTGATGAAACGTTTGATCCTCACTCTTCTCATTTGCGCGCTCGCTGGCCACGCGCTGGCCGCGGTGCGCATCAAGGACATTACCTCGCTGCGCGGCGCGCAGGACAATCAGTTGATCGGCTACGGGCTTGTGGTCGGCCTCCAGGGCACCGGCGACACGATGCAGAACTCGCCGTTCACCCAACAAGCGCTCCAGTCGATGCTGGACCATTTGGGCGTCAATGTCCGCGGCGCGACCCTCCGCAATCGTAATCTGGCCGCGGTGATCGTCACCGCTGAAATGCCGATCGGCCTCGCCCTCGGTTCGCGCATCGACGTTACCGTTTCCGCGCTCGGCGACGCGCCGTCGCTGTTGGGCGGCACGCTTCTGATGACGCAACTGACGGGAGCCGACGGAACAGCCTACGCGAGCGCCCAGGGCGCCGTTTCGGTCACCGGGTTCGACGTTGCCGGCCAGGCGGAGACGCTCAGCCAAGGCGTGCCGACGGCTGGCCATATTTCGAACGGGGCGATCATCGAACGGCCGATCCCGTCGCCGCCGGATCCGCTGCGGCTGACGCTCGAGTTGACGAATCCCGACTACAACACCGCGGTGCGCATCGTCGACGCGATCAACGCCTATTCGCAGCAGCGATTTGGGCGGCGCTCCGCATTCGAGATGGATGGTCATGCCGTGGAGCTGTTCCGTCCCACCACGATCAGCGCGACACGCTACATGGCGGAGATCGGCGAATTGGGGGTCGAGCCCGACACGCCTGCGCGCGTCGTGGTCGATTCGCGCACCGGCACCGTGGTGATCGGGCAGGACGTGCAAATCTCGACGGTCGGCGTGACCTACGGCACGCTTTCGGTTCGGATCAATGAAACGCCCGTCGCCTCGCAGCCAAACCCGCTGTCGAAGGGCACGACCGTGGTTCTGCCGCGTACGCAGATCGACGTCGAGCAGCCGGGCGGTCAGGTCGCCATCGTCAATGGCTCGAGCCTGCGCACGCTCGTCAACGGTCTCAATCGCATAGGCATCAAGCCGAGCGGCGTCATTGCGATCCTCCAGGCGATCAAGACCGCCGGCGCCCTCCAAGCCGATCTCGTCGTGCAATAGCCGGGTCAGCCCGGCGCAAGGCGCGGCCTTCAGTCTTCCAACCAGCTTCGCTTCCTCGATCCCCAGCGCACCGCAATGACCCTCTCCGTCAACCGCCTCGCCAGCCTCGGCGCGATCATCCTCATCGCGGGGATGTCCGCGGGCGGCGCGCATGCGCAGAACGACGCGAAGCCGAAGTCGGCGGCCCCTGCGGCCGACAACCGCGACAGCGTTTCACGCTACTGCGACAATGCCGCGCCCGTCGCGGCGGAAGCGCGCATCGCCTGGCAGAGCAAGAAGCTGAGCGAGCTGGAAGGGCAACTGAAACAGCGAATCGCCGATCTCGACGCCAAAGAGGCGGAGGCGCGCGAGTGGGTCGCCAAGCGCGAGGCCATGATGAGCGCCGCGAGCGACGACGTGGTCGCAATCTACGCCAAGATGGATCCGCAGGCCGCCGCGGCGCAGATGGCCACCGTGGACACATCGATCGCGGCGGCCATTCTGGCCAAGCTCAAGCCGAACGCGGCGGGCGCCATCCTCGACGAAATGGACCCGGCCAAGGCCGGCGAGCTGACGGGCATCCTGTCAGGCTCGACCTCGCCAACCGACGAAAAGAAGTCGTGATGCGCGCACGTTCAAAACCCTTTGCCGTCGCGTTGGTCGCGTCGTCGCTCGCCGGCTGCTCGACCCTGCCGCCGGACTACATGCGCGAGCCGAGCCTGACTCCGGTTGGCAGCGGACTCGTCGCCGCCAACCAGCGCGCCCTCGCCGACGCCTCGGCGAGCGCGTTCGACCCGCGCTGGCGGACCCCAGCGCAGCCGGTCAATCTCTACTCCGACCAGCGGGTGACGCAGGTTGGCGACATCCTCACCGTCGTCATCTCGATCAACGACAAGGCGAACTTCGACAATACGACCGATCGTTCGAAGACCGCCAATTCGAATTTCAACGTCCAATGGGGCGTCAGCACCGGCAATTCGCAAACCCAGCCCTCGACGTTGACCGCCGGCGTGAATTCGTCGTCGACCGCCCAGGGCCAGGGCAACATCGATCGGCAAGAGCAGATCCAGGTCTCGGTCGCGGCGGTCGTCACCGAAGTGCTGCCGAACGGCAATCTCGTCATCAGCGGGTCGCAGGAAGTGCGGGTCAACTACGAGATGCGCGATCTCAGGATCGGCGGCATCGTCCACCCCGACGACATCTCGCGAAACAACACGATCTCCTACGACCGCATCGCCGAGGCGCGCATCTCCTACGGCGGATCGGGCCGGTTGTCCGAGATTCAGCAGCCCAACTGGGGTCAGCAACTGACCGACCACTGGCTGCCCTTCTAGGCGCTTGGGATTACCTGACATGAGCACCGTAGCCGCCTCCGCACCCGCGGGCCCGTCGATGAAGCAAACGATCATCGCTGCGGCGGTGGTCACTGTGATCGCATCGGGGATGGGGGCGCTGTTTGCGCTCCCGCTGCCGCTGCCGTCCAAGGACGGGGCCCAAAAGGACCAAGCCGGCCTGGCAGCGGTGGGCGCCGCTGCGCACGATTCGGCGCCCACCGGATTTTTCGATCTGCCGCCGATCGTCACCAACCTCGGCGGCTCGAGCGACGTCTGGGTTCGCCTCGAAGCCTCGATCGTCTACGACACGAAGGCGCTGCCGCGTCCGGAGGCCGTCGCCGGCGAGATAGCCGCGGACGAACTCGCCTATCTGCGCACCGCGACGCTCGCGCAGATGGAGGGGCCGATCGGCATGCAGGGCATTCGGCAGGATCTCGCCGAGCGCGCCAAGATTCGCTCTGGCGGCAAGGTCGCCGAACTGATCATCCGTACGTTGGTGGTGCAATGAAACGCTTGGCGATCGCAGCGTTCGTGGTTCTCGTCGCGGCTTCGGCGGCAAGCGCTCAGACCGCGGATCTCGGCACGCTCATTCCGAGCGGCGGCGCGACGGTGACGGCGCGCATCATTCAGATGATGGCGATCCTGACGGTTCTGTCGGTTGCGCCCGGTCTTCTGATCATGGTGACGAGCTTCACGCGCTTCACCGTCGCGCTGTCCTTTCTGCGCTCCGGACTTGGCTTGCAGTCGACGCCGGCCAATCTGGTGCTGATCAGCCTGTCGTTGTTCATGACCTTCTTCGTCATGGCGCCGACCTTCGACAAGGCCTGGCAAAACGGACTGCGGCCGCTGATGGACAACACCATCAGCCAGGAGCAAGCTTACCCGGCGATCGTGCAGCCGTTCCGCGATTTCATGCTTGCGCAGGTGCGTGAGAAGGACATGGCGCTCTTCGAGGACCTCTCGAAGGGCCGATTCCAGGTCAACAATGACCGCTCGACGGTCGACATCCGAATCCTGATTCCGGCCTTCATGATCTCGGAGCTGCGTCGCGGCTTCGAGATCGGCTTCCTGATCGTCTTGCCCTTCCTGGTCATCGACCTGATCGTCGCGGCGCTGACGATGTCGATGGGCATGATGATGCTGCCGCCGTCGGTGATCTCGCTGCCGGTGAAGGTCTTGTTCTTCGTATTGGTCGACGGCTGGAACCTGCTCGTCGGCAGTTTGGTGCGTTCGGTCAACTGAGCGACGGGTAAATAAGCTCCGCGCAAGGGTCATGACCGCTAAGTGAATATATTCCGAAAGGATTTGACCGATGAGCATCCTGAATACGTCCGTCTCCGGCATGCTGGGCAACTCGAACTGGTTGTCGACGATCGCGCAGAACGTCGCCAATGCGAACACGACCGGCTACAAAGCCAATGAAACGGAATTCGCGACGGTCGTCGATCAGGTCGGCGCCGGCGCCGCCAGCGGTGGCGTCAGCACGAGCACGCTCGCACTCAATACGCAGCAAGGCAACGACGTCGGCACGTCGACGACGACCGACCTTGCGGTCCAGGGCGACGGCTACTTTGTCGTCTCCGACGCGAGCGGCAATCTCTTTCTGACGCGCAATGGCTCCTTCGTGCCCAACAGTAGCGGGAATCTCGTCAATTCGGCGGGCTACTACCTGATGGGTTACAACACGCAGAACGGCCAGACCGCCAGCTCGTCAAACTCGTTGTCCGGCCTGACGATGGTCAACGTCACCACCTCGGGCGAGCAGGCGTCGCCGACGACCGGCGGCACGCTCTCGGTCAATCTCGACTCTACGGCGACCGCAGTGACCACCGCGGCGAATTTGCCGTCCGCGAACAATGCGTCGGCCACCTACACCAGCGAAACGACGCTCAATACATACAACAATCTCGGCGGCACGGAGTCGGTCAACGTCTACTACACCAACCTCGGCAACGGCAAATGGGAGATGGACGCCTACAACGCTGCCGGCGCCACCTCAGGCGGATTCCCATACACCGCCGGCTCACTGTTGGCGTCGACGACCCTCAATTTCAATTCGAGCAACGGCCAGCTCGCCAGCTCCACCTCCACCCCGCCCGGGGTCGTGGCGAACACCGTAGGTGGGGTCACGACGACCGTGTCGGGGACGACGGTGACCATTCCCGTCCCCAATGGGCAGCCGATGACCCTCAATCTCGCCGGGACGACCCAGTTGTCCGCGGCCTTCGGGGTCAACGCGTCGAACGTCAACGGCAATGCGGCGGGCACGCTGAGCGGCGTCACGATCGGCACCAACGGAGCGCTCGACTTCCAATACAGCAACGGCGCGAGCAGCGCGGGATACGACATCCCGCTCGCCACCGTGCCCAGCGAGGACAACCTGACTCCGGTGAGCGGCAACGCGTACACGACCAACGAGGCCACAGGCAACATCCGCGTCGGAACCGCGGGCGCGAACGGCTTCGGTACGATCCAGTCGTCCTCGCTCGAGAGCTCGACGGTCGATCTCGCGACGGAACTCACCAACATGATCGAGGCGCAAAGCGCCTATCAGGCGAACTCCAAGGCCTTCCAGGCCGGCGTGACCGTTCTCGACGTTCTCAACAATCTGAAGTCCTGATCCTAGGGCTGGCTTAAGGGGGCCGCGATGAGCCTTTCCTCCACTTACAACATCATCAGCTCGGCGCTGGCTGCGACCGCCGCGCAGACGACCGTCATCTCGAGCAACATCGCCAACGCCAACACGACTGGATACAACCGCCAGGTTGCGAATGTCGTCACGACGTCCTACGGCGGCGCCACGGTCGCCTCGGTCACCAACGAGGCGAACAGCGCATTGCTCGACCAGGTCAACTCGTCGACGTCGTCAGCGGCCGCCCAGCAGGCGATCGCCAGCGGCCTAACCATCCTCGCGCAGACGGTCAACGACAGCGCGACGGCGACCTCGACCTCGGGCGCCAACCAGAACGGCGATTCTCCGGCCGCCCTGCTGGCCAATCTGGAGAGCGAGCTGACCACCTTGGAGGCGACGCCGAACAGCACATCGGTGCAGCAGGCGGTCGTGACGGCGGCCACCTCGCTCGCGCAATCGTTGAACTCTGGCGCCTCCGCGGTGCAGCAGGTCCGCGAGCAGGCCAACTCCAGCATGGCGTCGTCCGTCAGCACGATCAACTCGCTGCTCAATCAGTTCGCTCAGGCGGACGCTTCGGTGGTCTCCGACCAGTCGTCGGGTCAGAGCGCCAGCTCGGCGGAAAATACCCGCGACACCATCCTGACCCAGCTGTCGCAGCAGGTCGGCATCACGACGGTTTCGAACCCGAACGGGTCGGTGTCGGTCTTCACCGATAGCGGCGTCAATCTCTATCAGAGCGGCGTCGTCAGCCCGCTCTCCTTCACGGCCACGCCGACCTTGGTCGCCGGCGATAGCGGCAACCCGGTGACGGTGAACGGCGTCGCCATTACCGGGCCGTCGGCGCCGATGGCGATCCAGTCCGGGGCCCTGGCCGGCGATGCGTCGCTGCGCGACACCGTGGCGCCGCAATATCAGGCCCAGCTCGACCAGATCGCGAACGGCGTCATCAGCGCCTTTGCGGAGACGGGTCCGTCGGGTTCCAGTCCGATGTTGCCCGGGCTCTTCACCTCCGCCGGAGGCACGGGGATGCCCACGTCCACGACCGGGCTCTCCGAGACCATCGAGGTCAACCCGTTGGTCGATCCGGCGCAAAACGGCAACGTCAGCTTGTTGCAGAACGGCATTAATTACACCTACAACACCAGTGGCGACACGGGCTACACCGGCTATATCCAGAACATGATCTCGTCGCTCTCAGCGACGCAGACGTTTAGTTCGTCAGCTGGCCTCGGCACGTCGAGTTCGCTCACCAGCTACGCGCAGTCCTCCGTCGGCTGGCTGCAGGGTCAAAACCAGACGGCGAGCAACGCGCTCAGCTTCCAGAATTCGCTGGTCAGTCAGGCGAGTTCGGCGCTCAGCAACGCCACCGGTGTCAACCTCGACACCGAGCTGACCAACATGCTGAACATCGAGAACACATACACGACCACGTCGAAGCTGCTCACGACAGTCAACACCATGTTCTCCACGCTGATCAACGCGACCTAATCGGGGTTGACGACAATGGCTATGAATAACATTTCCTCGAGCTATCTCCTGAGTTCGATGACGTCGTCGATTTCGAACGCTCAATCAACTCTGGCCAGCGACGGCGTCGAACTCTCGACGGGTCAATACGCCGACATCGGTCTGCAACTGGGCGCAGAATCCGGCTATGAGTTGTCGCTCAAGAGCGAGCTCGAGCAGTTGCAGACGCTGACCTCCAGCAATGGCGTCGTCTCGACGAACCTCACGACTGCCCAGGACGTGCTCGGTACGCTCGTGTCGGGCGCGCCTGCGTCGAGCGGTTCGATCTTGGCGAACGCGCAGAGCGTGGAGACCGACCTGGTGACATGGATGTCCTCCTCGACCGACGAGAACACCACCCTGCAGTCGATGGGCTCCACCGCCCTTCAGTCGCTGATCGCGTCTGCCAATACGTCGTCGGCCGGCACTTACGTCTTCGGCGGCGAAAATAGCGGCACACCGCCGATGGACAACTACTATTCGACTCCGCCCTCCGCGGCGCAGACGGCGGTCCAGAGTGCGTTCCAGTCCGCGCTCAGCAGCGCTGGCGCCTCGACGGCCTCGGACCTCTCCTCTAGCGACCTGCAGAGCTTTCTGAGCGGTCCGTTCGCCGACCTGTTCAGCATGTCGGGCTCCCCGTCGAACTGGTCGACCTACTTCTCCAACGCGTCGAGCACCAACACGACCGCGGAGGTCGCTCCCGGCATGACCGTCTCCGCTTCGACCAACATCAACCAGTCCGGCTTTCAGCAGCTCACCGAGGGCTACACGATGCTGGCCGAGTTCGGCAACGCCGGCCTGAGTTCGTCCGCTCAGCAGACGCTCGCGACGCAGGCGCTGTCGTTGATCACGCAGGGCGTCAGTTCGATCACGTCGCAGGCAGCGAACGTCGGGTCGGCGCTCACTCAGGTGACCAACGCCAGCAGCTCGATGTCCTCGCAGATGACGATCCTGCAGACGCAAGTCGGCAATCTCGACAACGTCAACACGACTGAAGTCGCTACGCAGCTCACGCAGCTGTCGACGCAGCTCGAGACTGCGTACCAGCTGACCTCTCAGATTCAGAAGTTGAGCCTCGCTCAATATCTTCCTGTCTAACCACGGATTGGCCGATGTACGAATTCTCTTACAACGAGGTCATCGAGGATTCGCCGCAGGTCATGCGGGCGCACGAGCGCCAGGCGATGGATCGGGTGATCGATCTATTGCGAGTCGGGCGCACCAAAGGACCGGGGTCGCGCGAGGTGATCGAGGCGCTCTACTACCTCGGCCGCCTGTGGGCGATCTTTCTCGACGATCTGAACAACCCGGATAACGAGCTGCCGGCCGAATTGCGGGGCGGGCTCATTTCCATCGGTATCTGGATGAACAAGGAAATCGACCGCGTGCGTACGGGCCAGGCGACTGACCTGACCCCGATGATCGCGATCAACGAGATCATCCGGGACGGACTGAAATGAGGATTTTATGAATATTACTCTTCGCGCCGGCGAAAAGCTTTACATAAACGGAGCCGTCATACGGACAGACCGGAAGGCGACGATCGAACTCCTGAATGACGTGACGTTTCTTCTCGAAAATCACGTCATGCAGGTCGACCAGGCGACGACCCCACTGCGCCAAGTCTATTTTGCGGTGCAGGTTGCGCTGATGGATCCGAGCTCGGCCGAGACGGCGCTGACCTTGTCACGCCGGCTGCTCGAAGGAGCGTTGCAGGTCTTTCAGAACCCAGCGGTGCTCGCCGGTTTGAAAACCGTCGCCATGCAAATCGAGCGTTCGCGTAATTTCGAGGCCCTGAAGACGCTGCGCGGCATGTTCCCGCTCGAAGCCGCCGAAATGGCCGCCGCGCCGCCGTCTTCTCCGCAGCATGCAGCCTGAGGAACCACCATGACAGCCGTCCCCCCTACCTCTGGTGTCAACGGCACCAATTCTACGACCAACTCGACGGCGGCCTCTTCGTCGGCGGCCGCCGCGACCAACAGTCTCAGCTACAACGATTTTCTGACCCTGCTAATGGCGGAGTTGCAGAACCAGGATCCCTCGCAGCCGATGGATCCGAGCGCTATGGTGAGCCAGCTCGCGACGGTCTCCCAGGTCGGGCAGGCGGTTCAGACCAACACCACGCTCGCCTCGATGCTGACCGAGTCGTCCTTGACGCAGGCCGAGCTGGCAGTCGGGTCGGGCATGACCTCGTCCGACGGCACCTCTTCCGGCCAAGTGGAGTCCGTCAACGTTTCCGCCACGGGCGCTGCGACGGCGACGCTCACCAACGGCGACACCATTCCCTTCGCCAACGGCGCCAACGTGCAATGAGCGAGGGCGACGCGCTCGACATCATCCAGGCCGCCATCTGGATGGTCATCATCGGCGCCGGCCCCGCAGTCGGGGCCGCGATGGCCGTCGGCATTGTCATCGCCCTGTTGCAGGCCTTGACGCAGATCCAGGAAATGACCTTGACCTTCGTCCCGAAGATCCTCGTGGTCTTCGCCGTCGTCAGCTTGACCGCGTCGTTCATCGGCGGTCAGTTCTACCTCTTCACCGAGACCATTTACGCTCGCATCGAGCACGGATTCGGCGACAACTAGAACGCTCTGTCTTTTGGTTGAACCGGACCCCTGCCGTCATCGCGAGCGAAGCGCGGCGATCCAGAGATCGAAGCGTCAGCCCATTGAGGCGCCTACGGATCGACTCGCGACTTGCTGGCGAGATCTCGATCGCTGGATTGCTTCGCTCCGCTCGCAAAGACGGTCCACGTAACTGCAGAAAGCTCTCTAGAGCGCGCGGCGACTTGGTCGCATCGCCGCGCGCCCTCGATTTGTCCTGCTCCCAATGGCGATTCGCTAAACTCGCAGGCCACGCGCCAAAGTCCTCGCTCTCAGCGAGAGCCGGCGTTCACGCCTTTGCCGCGCGCTCGAACGCCGCTCGAGCCGGTTCGCGTCGGCGCGCTTGTGGCGCAAAGTCCGTCCGCGCCGTTCTGGGAAGACTCGCGCAAGCTTGAGCCGTCAGTGTCCGGCCGACGTAAAGCGGAGAGGACGTAATGTCACTAGCGGCGGCGGCTGCCGAACCGAACGGAGCGCGAGGCGGCAAGGATGTCGGCTTCGCCGTCGGCATCGTGCTGATTTTGTGCTTGTTCTTCCTGCCGGTTCCGGCGATGTTGATCGACGTCGGCCTGGCGTTCTCGATCGCGCTCGCGGTGCTGATCCTGATGGTCGCGCTCTGGATCCAGAAGCCGCTCGAATTTTCGTCTTTTCCCACCGTCCTGCTGGTGGCGACCATCCTGCGCCTCGCGCTCAGCATTTCGGCGACGCGATTGATTCTGTCGCAAGGCTCGGACGGCCCCAGCGCGGCGGGGCATATTATCGCCGGCTTCGCCAACCTCCTCATGAGCGGCGACTTCGTCATCGGCATTATCGTCTTTCTCATCTTGGTGACGATCAATTTTCTCGTCATCACGAAGGGCGCGACGCGTATCGCGGAAGTCGGCGCCCGCTTTACCCTCGACGCGATCCCCGGCAAGCAGATGGCGATCGACGCGGATCTGTCGGCCGGCCTCATCGACGAAAAGGTCGCTCAACAGCGCCGCCGCGAACTCGAGGAAGAGAGCACCTTCTTCGGCTCGATGGACGGCGCGTCGAAATTCGTTCGTGGCGACGCGATCGCCGGCCTCATTATTCTCGGCGTCAACATCTTCGGCGGCATCGTGATCGGCACCACCCGGCACGGGCTCACCTTGGCGAGCGCCGCCGACGTCTTCACGAAGCTCTCGGTCGGCGAAGGCCTCGTGTCGCAGATCCCCGCGCTGGTCATTTCGCTCGCCGCCGGCATGCTGGTCGCCAAGGGCGGTACGCGCGGCTCGGCCAACAAGGCGATTATCGATCAGCTCAGCCACTACCCCCACGCGCTGTTCATGGCGGCGTTGCTGATGATGCTGCTCGGCGTGATGCCTGGGCTTCCGTTCATTCCGTTCGCGGGGCTCGGCGGAATCCTTGCCTTCGCCGGCGTTTCGATCCCCAACCGAATCGCGCGCGAAAAGGCGGTCGCCGCGGCCGAGAAGACCCGGCAGGACGAGAAGGTTCGCGCGGAAGCCCGCTCTTCGATCAAGGAGCAACTGAAGTCGGCCGAAATCGAATTGTGCTTCAGCAAGGAGCTGACGGCCGCCTTGCTCGCCTCGCACAATGAGATCGCGTCGCGCGTCGCGAAAATGCGCCGCAAGTTTGCGCGCCAGTATGGTTTCGTGGTGCCGGAGATCAAGCTGACCGACGACATCAAGACCCCGAGCAAGTGCTATCAGATCCGTGTCCACGGCACGGTCGTCGCGACGCAGGAGCTGCGCGTCAGCGACGTTCTCGTCATCGTCGGCGATGGTCGGCGCCCCAACGTGCCAGGCGACGAGGTTCGCGAGCCCGCCTTCGGCATGAAGGCGATGTCGATTCCCCAGGCCTACGTCAACGAGGTCAAGCGCGAGGGCTTCAAGCCGATCGATCCGGTGTCGGTGCTGCTGACCCATCTCAGCGAAGTGATCAACAACAACCTCGCGCAGCTTCTCTCCTATAAGGACATGCGCGGCCTGCTGGACCGTCTCGAGCCGGAATACAAACGCCTGATCGACGATCTTTGCCCCTCGCAGATCTCCTTCTCAGGGCTGCAGGCGGTGCTCAAGCTGCTGCTCTCCGAGCGCATCTCGATCCGCAATCTGCATCTCATTCTCGAAGCGATCGCCGAAATTGCGCCGCATGTGCGCCGGCCGGAGCAGATCGCGGAGCATGTGCGCGTCCGGATTTCGCAGCAGATTTGCGGCGACGTTCAGGACAACGGTGCGCTCAACGTGCTGCGCCTCGGCAATCGCTGGGATCTCGTATTCCACCAGAGCATCAAGCGCGACGCCAAGGGTGACGTGGTTGAATTCGATATCGACCCGCGACAGATGGAGCAGTTCGCCGCCGAAGCCTCCACCGCGATCCGCAAGCGATTGGAGGAGAAGCGGTCGTTCGCCCTCGTCACCACGGCGGAGACGCGGCCCTATGTGCGGATGATCATCGAGCGCATGTTTCCGACGCTGCCCATCCTGTCGCAACTCGAGATTGCGCGCGGGTTCGAGATCAAGTCGTTGGGAACGATCTCCTAGTGCACGCCGGAGTCGATCTGTTCTCGGGGCCAGGCGGAATCAACGCCAATCTCGTCCTCGCCACCTTCATTCTGTTCTGCCGCATCGGCGCCTGTCTGATGCTGATGCCGGGCGTGTCGAGCGCGCCGATCCCGGTGCAGGTCAGGCTGTTCGTCGCCGTGGCGACGACCTTGTCGCTCGCGCCGATCCTGCTCGATCAGGCGGCGCTGAAAATCGTCAGCGACGATCCGATTCCGCTGGTGCGGCTAATCGTGATCGAGGCGCTTGTCGGCGGGCTGATCGGGCTGCTCGGCCGGATGTTCTACCTCGCGCTCGAAGCGATGTCGGTAGGCGCGTCGACCATGCTCGGCATGGCCAATCCATTCGGCGTCGAGGTGGAGCCCGGCGAGGCCCTGCAACCGCTCGCGCAGCTCGTGACGATGTCCGCGACGGTCATGATTTTTGTGACGGATATGCACTGGGAGGTGTTGAGGGGCCTCGCCGCCTCGTATCATGCGATCCCGCTCGGAGCGGATTTCGACGCCGGCTATTCGCTGCGACATCTCGTCGATATTCTCGGCGACACGTTCCGGATCGCCCTGCGGGTCTGCTCGCCTTTCTTCGTCTACGCGGTCGTCGTGAACTTTGCGATGAGTCTGATCGCGCGGCTCGCGCCGCAGATCTCGATCTTCTACATCATAACGCCCTTCGTCATCGCCGGCGGCCTCATATTGCTCTACTTCACCACCCGTTCGCTGCTCGGCGAGTTCCTGGCGGCCTTCGGCGCGTGGCTCTTGTCGGGTTAGCGATGAAGAACCGTCTCGAATCGCTCGCGAAGATCGAGCGTCTCTACAAGCAAATGCATGATCTTGCGGTGTGGCGCCTCTCGGCGCTCGAGCGGGAGCGGGACAAGCTCGTCGAGGATCACCGCGCGATGTTGGCGGCGATGGAGGGCGATACGCTCGCCTATGGCGGGTTGGCGGCCGCGGCGGTGCGCCACATCCGATCGCTCGAGGTGAAGATCGCGGCGGCCAACGCCGAATGCGCCGCACAAGCGAAGCGGGCCCTGGAGCAGGGCGCGCGGGCCAAGCTCGCCGACCGAGCGCTTTCAGACCTCGAGGCGCGCCATCGCGATCAGCAGCAGCGCAAGGAGCTCGCGGATCTGATCGACGCCTCCCTTCGCAACGCCAACTCAAGCTCGGCGTAAGCCTCGGAGCGGAAGCTCCTCTCAATTCAAACTTCCACAGCGGTGACATGGCACTCGATCCTCCCTCGGACGTCGTCCTCGAAGTGGCCAAGGCGGCCGATCCGGCGCGCGCCGCGGTGGCGGCGCAGCGCCTCAACGCTCTTGCCGCGGCTGCGGGGCAGGGCGGCGGCTTCGCTGAGACGCTGTCGCAGACTGCGCCCGCAAGCGCGTCGGCGATGGGCGGCCTAGCGAACGCCCGCTCGGCCCTTACCGATCCTGTCGACGCCGCGGGCAAGAAGGAGGCCAAGGCGGAGGTCGAGTTCGAAGCGATGATGCTCGGCAGCTTCGTAAAAGAGATGATGCCGAAGGACGCCACCGCGACCTTTGGTCAGGGTCTGGCCGGCGACATGTGGAAATCGATGATGGCCGATCAGCTGGCGCATCAAATCGCCAAGTCCGGCACGCTGGGCATTGCTCGCCGATTGTTCGCCGCCCATCCCCTGTCGGCGGGCGCCTCGCTGGAGCGACCCGCGCGCCCCGCTTCGGAGCAGGCGCACGACGCGGCGCAGATGAGCTCGAATTCGGTATCGCTGCCGAGCGGCGCCGTCGTCGACCAGGGCTCCTACCTCTCAGCGGAACATAAGCGCTCATGAGCCGCTCGATCTTTCGCAGTTTCACCCTCGGCGGCGGGAATGCGAACGCCTCGGTCGGCCCGATGGCGATGATCCTTTCGGCTGTCGATCGCCTCCGTAAGACGCTGGACGAGGAGAACAACGACATCGCCGGTCGCGGCCGCGTCGACTATCACGCCCATAACATGCGCAAGAGCCAGGCGCTGTTGGAGCTCAAGCGGCTCGCGCCGGCCATCGAAGGCAATCCGATCGGTCCCGTCCTGCGCGACGCTTTGATCGACTTGCAGGGGAAGCTCGAGACCAACAGCCGTTTGCTGCGCACTCAGCTCGACGCCGCCAAAGCGGTGGCTGAAATCATCGCGCGGGCGATTCGCGAAAGCCAGTCGGACGGCACCTATTCTCCCAACTTGGTGTTGGACGAGGAAGAATGATCAAGATCATCCTTGTCGGTTTCTGGGCTTGCCTGGTGACCCTCGCGGCGAGCTACACGGTCAGCCATTTCCGCGAATCGGCCGCCAAACCGCCGGTCGCCTCGACTGCCGGGCGTGAATCCCGGAAGACGAAAGAGATCAGCATTCCGAAGATTCGCGACGGCGCGGTGAAGGGCTATATCGTCGTGCAGCTCTCCTATGTCGTCGACACGGAAGCCGCCAAGAAGAGCCCGGTTCCCCCCGAGGCCTTCATCGTCGACGAGGCGTTCCGGTACATTTACGATGACGAGTCGATCGACTTCGCTCACCTCGAGGCCTTCGATGTCGGCAAGATGACCAAGGCGCTCATGAAGAACGTGAATGTCCGCATGAACGCCGATGTCGTCGTCGACGTCGGCATTCAGGAGCTGACGTTCCTCACCGAATCGCAGGCTAAGCAGCATCTTTAAGAGCACGCGGTTAGCGCGCTCTGTCATCAGGTCTGTCCGCCTTGAGCGTCATTGCGGGCGCATCAACGCCGAGTGTCGCGATCGCTGGATCCCCACGCCTCGAATCGCGCGCCCGATCATGACGCTCCTCGGCTTTTCGTGGGCCTCTCATTGGAAGCTTGTTCCCGTGGAAAGACGGAACCGAGCAGCATCGCCGCCCCAGGGAAGGCCCGCAGGGGGCACAAGGCCAGTGCAAGCTTGCGTTGTTCTCATCCCGCTTACTGAAGTCGGCGCGCGGCGCCGCTACCCCTAGGGAATGCCTATGGCAAACAAGATCATTCCTCCCGAAGCGTTGCGCTTCCGGCTGCGCGAGCGGCGCGACGACGCCGACCTCTTCGAATTGTTCAATCAGGAGCGCTTCCTGCGGTACGCCTCCGCCCGCGGGCCATTCAGCTCTTCCGAGGAGTTGCAGGCCTGGCTCGCCAATATCGCCTGCAGGAACCGGGCCGAGGTAGTGGCGGTGACCGGCGACAAGACGGTCGGCTTCGGCGGCCTCTTTGTGATGGGCGACGGCCTTTCCCACTCCGGCTGGATTCTCCTCGGCGTCCACGACGCCTATCAAGCGCAAGGCATCGGCGCGAAGCTGTTGCATATGCTGACGGCGATCGCGAGCGTCACGATCGGCTTGCGCCGCGTGCAGATGACGGTGTTCGCGGACAACGAGCACGCCATCAGACTCTACAAGCGCTTCGGTTTCGAGGTCGAAGGCGTGCACCGCGACTTCGTTCGGCGGGGCGAAGGTTTTATCGACGCCCTCACGATGGCGAAGGTCTATCGCGGCGCGCCGACCGCCGTGCTTCCGGCCGCCGGCGCGCAGCAGGCGCGAACCGGCGAGATCCGCGCGCACTGACGTCGCCGCCGCCAAGCTTCAGCTCGGACGTTCGAGCAGTCCCTAGGATTCCGGTCGTATGCGAGGCCGGAATTTCGAATGCGGCATTCGATCATGCCGCGGCCCCTGTGGGAGGTTTGCGCCGCGTCGCGAAATTTGCGACCCTCGCGCGCGACCGGGGCCGGCGCCTCGAGCGCCGAGGCGCGGAACGGGAGCAATGCCATCATGAAGGAAAAAGTCGGGTTCGTCGGCGTTGGGTTCATGGGCCACGGCATGGCCAAGAACATTCTGGAAAAGGGTTGGCCGCTGACGGTGCTTGGCCATCGCCGACGGGAGGCGGTCGAGGATCTCAAGTCGCGTGGCGCGGCCGAAGCGGCCACCGCGCGTGAACTCGCGCTCGCCAGCGACGTGGTCGTGTTGTGCGTTACAGGGTCGCCGCAGGTCGAGGCGATCGTCCACGGCGAGGATGGCCTGGCGGCGGCGGGCAAGCCGTTGCTGATCGTCGACTGTTCGACCTCGGAACCCTCGGCGACGACGCGCCTGGCGACGTCTCTTGCGCCAAAGGGGATCGGCCTGATCGACGCGCCGTTGGGACGCACCCCGAAAGACGCCTGGGAAGGCACGCTCGACGTCATGGTCGGCGGCGACGCCGATAACGTCGCGCGCGCCCGTCCCATTCTCGAGGCCTTCGCGGGCCGCGTCATTTCGACCGGCCCGATCGGAACGGGCCACACGATGAAGCTGCTGAACAATTTTCTGTCGATGGGCTACGCCGCCCTCTATTCTGAAGCGCTGATGATCGGCGCCAAGGCGGGCCTGTCGGCCGAGGTGTTCGATAGCGTGATCCGTGGCGGGCGGATGGATTGCGGTTTCTACCAGACCTTCTTCAAATACGTGCTGGAGCGCGACCGCAACGCGCATCGCTTCACCATCTCCAACGCCCATAAGGACGTCACCTACCTGGCTTCCTTCGCGCAGGCGCTGGGCGCCGCCAACCCTGTCGGCGCCGCGGTGCGCAACACCTTCGCCCTCGCGCTCGGCGGCGGCCACGGCGAGGACTATGTGCCCATGCTGTCGGACATCGTCGCGCAGTGGAACGGCGTGACGCCGCCGAAGGCAGCCGAGTAGCCGGTCTCCCAGTAGCCCTGGCGCGTGGGGCCAGGCGCGGCGCGGTTGGACCAGCATCCTTTCCCGTCGCGCGCCCTCGGCGATTTCGTCGAGTTCCGAGGAGACCATCAGCGCGCGCTGTCGTTCAAATCCCGCCCGGTCAGTGTTATTGTGCTGATAATATGCGCAACGAGCACGGCGGGAGGATCCGAATGAGCGAGGCGCGCCACGGTGAGCCGGAGGACCCGGCGCCGCTGTCATGCCCGCGAAAGCGGGCATCCAGGAGTCAAGGGCGAAGGCCTGCGGCGGTTGTCTGGACCCCCGCTATCGCGGTACGGCATGCACACATTTTCGACCGGGCCGGAGCCTCAGCCGGCTCATCGCCAACGAGTGTAGCCGGCGGCGTACTTGCAGCGAGCCTGCCGTCATACGCGGGCTTGACCCGCGTATCCAGGACGGGACGGAGGAAGGCCAATCGCAGATGTCGCCACCTGGGCGCCCGGATCAAGTCCGGGCGTGACGGCGACGGACCGATGTGTGCATGCCGCAGCGCTTTCTCGGGCGGGGCAGAGCGCAGCGTCAACCGAAAAGCAGAACGCTTTAGCGAAGCGCGCGTCTCACAGACGACGGCGTCGCTCCTGGTCAAGCGCAGCAGCGCCGTCCCGAGCCCATCAAGGTCGAAAGCCCGATCGTCGAACGAAAATCGGGGTGAACTGAGCCGTAAGGAGGAAGCATGAGCGAGACATTGTCGGAACTGTCGAAAGGGGCCCTGAACGACCTTAGCCGGGTCTTTGCGCAAATGCCTGACAACGCGGCGGACGCGCTGATCGAGGCGATCGTCGGCGCCAAGACAATCGTCGTGTTCGGCTGTGGCCGCGAGGGGTTGCAGATGCGCGGCTTCGCGATGCGGCTCTTCCACATGGGCCGGGACGTCGCTGTGTGGGGCGACATGACGACGCCGCCGGTCGGGCCGGGCGACCTGCTGATCGCCTCCGCCGGCCCCGGCTATCTGGCGACGGCGCATGTGCTGATCGACATTGCCCGCAAGGCGGGCGCCCGGACGGCGCTGGTCACTGCCCAGCCGCAGGGCGATCTCGCGGGCCGGGTCGACATCGTGACCGTGATTCCCGCCCAGACGATGGCGGACGATCGCGGGGCGAGCTTGTCGGTGCTGCCGATGGGCTCGCTGTTCGAGACTGCGCAGATGATCTTTTTCGAGCTGGCGATTCTCAAGTTGCGGCCGCGTTTCGGCGAGAGCGCCGAGGCCATGCGGGCCCGGCACACCAATCTGGAATAGGCGAGAAGGGGGAGAGCCACTGGAGAAAATTGTCGTCGATTTGCCCGCGCCGGGCGGTTGCCTTAAGGGCTCTTGGGGCGGCGGGGGTTCTCGAGCGGCGAGCGAAAAGTCAGTGAACGCGACGACGAGCGTATTGTCGGGGGGGCCGATCCTCCAGGTTCTGCCGCGGGGGATGTGTTATTCCCTCGCTGCGGCGACTTCGATCGATCTCTTCGTTTGCGAAGTGGCGGCGCATAGCCGGTTTCGCGTCGAGATCGTCGCCGAGACGGGCCAGCCGGCCCTGCCGGCGGCGGCGATCCACAATCTGCCCGCCTACGGCCTCGCCAACACGCTTAGACGCTCGCGTTTCATCGCCGGCCTCGCCCGTGGGCTTCAGCCCTCCGCCATCGTGGTGCAGCAGCATCTGCCCTCCGCTTCGGGCGTGCGCGCCCTGACGCGAACGCCGATCATCCTGCAGAAGCACAATTTTTTGCGCCCGCCCCGGCGCGCCAAATGGGTGAAGCCGATCTCGCAATGGCGGCACGCGCGCCAGCTCAATTCGCTGGCGGGGCTCACCTTCGTCAGCGAGGCGGTGCTCGAACAGTTCGAGCGCGACTGGCCTGAGGTCGAGACGCCGCGCCGCGTCGTTCCCAACGGGATCGACCTTGGAGTGTGGAGCCCGGCGCGCGAACGCGACAAATTGATCGTCGCGGTCGGCCGCGCGACGCCCGAAAAGGGCCTGCTCGAGGCGGCGCTGGCGATGCGCCAGGTTCTGCCTGGCAATCCCGGCTGGCGGGCGGCTTTCGTGGTCTCCGAGTCCGATCGCTACCCCAATTACTTTGGCGACCTCTGCTCGGCTCTGGCGCCGTTCGGCGATCGCGCCCAGCTTCTGGTCGATCGGCCGTTTTCCGAGGTCAAGGCGCTCAATGAGAGCGCGGCGATTGCGCTGGTGCCGTCGATGTGGCGCGAGCCGTTCGGGCGGACCTGCCTCGAGGCCCATGCGGGCGGGGCGGCAGTCGTTTCCTCCGGCTCCGGGGGCCTGCGCGAAATCAGCGGCCAGGCGGCGCTGTTCTTGCACCGCGTCGATCCGGGAGCGATCGCCGACGCGCTTCAGACGCTGATCGGCGACGAAGCCCTGCGCGATCGCCTCGCCAGCGAGGGCATGGAGCGGGTGCGCCGCCTGTTCGATGTGCGCCGCGTGGCCGCCCATCTCGATGATTTCTGCGCCACGGTGATCGAGAAATCGCAATCCGGTCAATAAGGCTCAGGCGGCGAGCCCGCGCGTCAGCGCCTGTGCGCGGATGATGTCGTAGACCGTCTGGGCGGCTGGCGAGAGCGGGCGGTCGCGCAGCGCAATCAGGCTGTAGGGCTGCACGACGATGGCGAAAGTCGTCGGCAGCAGCGCCAGCGCCCCCGGCGCGCCCTCCTGGCAGGCGAAATTCGCCGCCTCCACCGAAAGGGGCGCAATCGCGTCCGAGCGTGCGACCAGCATCATCGTCAGGAAGAGCGAAGTCGTGTTCACCAAGCGGCCGGGCGGCGCCGCATTGGCCGCCTGGAACAAGGAGTCGATCGTGCGCCGAATCGGGGCGCCGCGCGGCTGCATCACCCATTCGTAAGCGTTGAGCGCGGCGACCGGCGCCGGGCCCTGCTCGAGCAAGGGATGGCCGCGCCGAACCACCAGCCGCGCCGCTTCGACGCCGATGGTGAGGCTGTCGAACAGGCGCGCGTCGAGATCGTCCGGCACGCGCGCGATCATAAAGTCGAGACGCGAGGCCAAGAGGTCGCGGGCCAGCACGTTGCTGTTGTCGATCTTGATGTTCAGTTCGATCGCCGGCGCCTCGGAGCGGATCTGCGCCATCGCCGGGGCCGCGAGGTCGATCGCCGGCGCGGTGACCGCGCCCAGGGAAACGAGGCCGCGCCGCCCCTCGCGCAGTTCGGCGAATTCCTGCTCGGCCTGGGCGAGTTGAAGCAGCACGGAGCGCGCATGCCGCGCCAGCGCCTGGCCGAGCGGCGTCAGCCGCACGCCGCGGGAAAGCCGTTCGCAAAGCTGCGCGGCGAGCAGGGCCTCGAGTTCGCCGATCATCCGGGAGGCGGCGGGTTGCGACATATTCACCGCCTGGGCGGCGGCGCTCACCGTCTGCGTATCCTCGATCGCCGCGATCAGGCGCAGGTGGGCGAGCTTGAGCCGGCTTTGCGGGGGCGGCTTGGGCGCAGCGTTTCGTGCGCGCGCGCCGGATCGAACTGACGGGAACTCTTCGTTCACGGCCTGCTCCCAGATCCTTATCGTTGGCGCAAGTATATCAAATGCGCATAGCTTGCGCTATCTTGCGCATTTGACTGTCATAGCGATTTCCACCTAGCTAAACGATTAGACGAAGGGGTTGGCGCGCCCGCTGTGGGCGTCGCCGCAATGGCCCGCATTCGCAAGTCCGGATGACCGGATGATACAGGGAGGGGATGCACAATGAAGTTGAGATCACTCGCCGCCGGCGTCGCGCTGGGGCTGTTGGCCCTCGGGGCCGCGCACGCAGCCGACAAGGGCGTCATCGGCATTGCGATGCCGACCAAGTCCTCGGCGCGCTGGATCGCCGACGGCGACAACATGGTCAAGACGCTCGAAGCCAAGGGCTACAAGACCGACCTGCAATACGCCGACAACGACATCCCCAATCAGCTCGCCCAGGTCGAGAACATGATCACCAAGGGCGAGAAAGTCCTGGTGATCGCGGCGATCGACGGCACGACGCTGTCCGACGCGCTTCAGAAGGCGCATGACGCCGGCATCAAGGTCATTTCCTATGACCGCCTGATCCGCGGCTCGGCGAACGTCGACTACTACGCGACGTTCGACAACTTCCAGGTCGGCGTTCTCCAGGCTACCAGCATCGCGCACGGCCTGGGCCTCGACGCCGGCAAGAACGGCCCGTTCAACATCGAACTGTTCGGCGGCTCGGCTGACGACAACAACGCCTTCTTCTTCTACAACGGCGCGATGTCGGTGCTGCAGCCCTACATCGACAGCGGCAAGCTGGTCGTGCAGTCCAAGCAGATGGGCATGGACAAGGTGTCGACCCTGCGCTGGGACGCCGCCGTCGCCCAGTCCCGCATGGACAACCTCCTGAGCGCCTACTACACGAGCAAGCACGTGGACGCGGTGCTCTCGCCCTATGACGGCCTCAGCATCGGCATCATCTCCTCGCTCAAGGGCGTCGGCTACGGCTCGAAGGATCAGCCGATGCCGGTCATCTCCGGGCAGGACGCGGAGGTGCCGTCGGTCAAGTCGATCATCGCTCACGAGCAATATTCGACGATCTTCAAGGACACGCGCGATCTCGCCACGGTCGCCGCCGGCATGGTCGATGCGGTGATTTCGGGCGGCCAGCCTGAGATCAACGACACCAAGACCTACAACAACGGCGTCAAGGTCGTGCCGTCCTATCTCTTGAAGCCGCTCGCGGTCGACGCCTCCAATTGGAAGTCGGCGCTCATCGACACCGGCTACTACAAGGCCGCTCAGTTCCAGTGACGGCGATCGGGCGGGGCCTTCGCGCGCGAGCGCGGAGGTCCCTTCTGCCGCGGTGTTGCCCAAACCAATGACGTCATTGCGAAGATGCGAAGCAATCCAGCGCCGCTACCGGCTGCATGGATTGCTTCGTCGCATTGCTCCTCGCAATGACGTTTCCCGACAGAGCAACGCGATCTTAGGGGTCAGGCGAGTTTGCGAATGAACGCAATCCTGGAAATGCGTGGGATAACCAAGACGTTCCCAGGCGTCAAAGCGCTCAGCAACGTCAATCTGGCCGTCCGGGAGGGCGAGATCCACGCGATTTGCGGCGAGAACGGCGCCGGCAAATCGACGCTGATGAAGGTGCTGAGCGGCGTCTACCCGCACGGCTCCTACGAGGGCCAGATCATCTACAAGGGCCAGGAGCAGCGCTTCGCGCGCATCGCCGACAGCGAGCATCTCGGCATCATCATCATCCATCAGGAACTGGCGCTGGTGCCGCTGCTGTCGATCGCCGAGAACATCTTTCTCGGCAACGAGCCGGCCAATGCGATTGGGGTGATCAACTGGGGAGAGGCCTTCCGGCGCACCCGCGACCTCCTGAAGACGGTCGGCCTCAGGGAATCCCCGGACGCGCTGATCACCAATCTCGGCATCGGCAAGCAGCAGCTCGTCGAAATCGCCAAGGCGCTCGCCAAGAAAGTTCAGCTTCTGATTCTCGACGAGCCGACCGCCAGCCTCAACGAGGCCGACAGCGAAGCTCTGCTCAAGCTGCTGATCGAGTTTCGCAAGCAGGGGATCACGTCGATCCTCATCTCCCATAAGCTCAACGAGATCGCGCGCGTCGCCGATTCGATCACCGTGCTGCGCGACGGGGCGACCGTCGAAACGATCGATTGCCATGTCGAGCCGATCAGCGAAGGCCGCATCATCAAGGCCATGGTCGGGCGCGAGATGTCGGACCGCTATCCGCAGCGCAATCCCAAGATCGGCGAGCGACTGTTCGAGATCCGCGACTGGCGCGTCGAGCACCCGCTGCACGCCGGCCGCCAAGTGATCAAGGGTGTCGATTTGCACGTCAGCAAGGGTGAGATCGTCGGCATCGCCGGGCTCATGGGCGCGGGACGCACCGAACTCGCAATGAGCGTCTTCGGCCGCGCCTATGGACGCAACGTGCGCGGCGAGGCGCGCATGAACGGGGCGCCGATCGACATTTCGACCATCCAGAAGGCGGTCGCCAGCGGCATCGCTTATGTCACCGAGGACCGCAAGTCGCTCGGCCTCGTCCTGAACGAGGACATCAAAAACAATGTGACGCTCGCCAACCTTCCGGGCGTCGCCTGGCGGGGCGTGATCGACGATGCGCGCGAGGCCGCGGTCGCCAACCGCTACCGCGCGACGCTCAAGATTCGCTCGTCCGGCATCTTCCAGCGCACGCTCAATCTTTCCGGCGGCAACCAGCAGAAGGTCGTGCTGAGCAAATGGCTGTTCGCCCAGCCGCAAGTGCTCATCCTCGACGAACCGACACGCGGCATCGACGTCGGGGCGAAATACGAGATTTACACGATCGTCAACGAGCTCGCCGAGTCCGGTAAGGGCGTCGTGGTGATCTCATCGGAGATGCCGGAACTCTTAGGCATCTGCGACCGAATCTATGTGATGAACGAAGGGCGCTTCGTCGACGAAATGCCGGCCAAGGACGCCACGCAGGAAAAGATCATGGCCTCGATCATGCGGCAATATGGAGCGGTCCAATGAAGCACGAGGCCATTCCGGCTCCCGGCTCCGCGGCGGCCGAAGCACGCGCGAGCCTCTGGAAGAACAGCCTGCGCGACTACGGCCTGCTGTTTTCGCTGCTCGTGATCATGGGGTTCTTCTACTTTATGACCGACGGCGTGTCGCTCGCGCCGCTCAACGTGACGAACCTCATTCTGCAGAACAGCTACGTCGTCATCATGGGCCTCGGGATGCTGCTGATCATTGTCGGCGGCAACATCGACCTCTCGGTTGGCTCGATCGTTGGTTTCGTCGGCGCGGTGGCGGCGATGATGATGGTCGGGTTCCATATGCCCGGGCTCGACATCGACGTGAAGATCGATTGGACCCTGGTCGTCCCGATCTCGCTGGTGATCGGCGGGCTGATCGGCGCGGCGCAAGGCTATCTCGTCGCCTACAGGAGAATTCCGTCATTCATCGTGACGCTGGGCGGCATGCTGATTTTCCGCGGCCTCACCGGCAACATGCTGCTCGGCCAGTTCGTCGGGCCGTTTCCGAAAGCATTCCAGAACATCAGCGCCGGCTTCATTCCCGCCCTCGGCGACTTCGATATGTTCAAGTCGCTCGTCGGCCATTCCCGTTTCCATTGGGGGACGTTGATCATCGGCGTCGTCGCTGTGATCATACTGTTGACGCTCGGCCTCAGGCGTTGGAGCCATTCGCGCGCGCAGGCGATGGAGACCGAGCCTTTCGCGCTGTTCATCGGCAAGTCCGCGATCTTCTCCCTGCTGATCCTCTTCTTCAGCTACCAGCTCGCCTCCTACAAGGGCTTGCCCGAGGTGCTGGTGATCATGGGGGTCCTCACGCTGATCTACGGCTTCGTCACGACACGCATGACGATCGGCCGGCGCATCTACGCGCTCGGCGGCAACCGGCTTGCGGCGCAGCTCTCGGGCATCCGCACCGAGCGCCTGACCTTCCTCACCTTCGTCAATATGGGCGTCCTGGCGGCGCTCGCCGGCCTCATCGTCGCCGCGCGGCTGAATTCGGCGACGCCGAGCGCCGGCGCCTCCTTCGAGCTTGACGTGATTGCCGCCTGCTTCATCGGCGGCGCCTCGGCCTCGGGCGGCGTCGGCAAGGTGATGGGCGTCGTCATCGGGGCGTTCGTGATGGGCGTGATGAACAACGGCATGTCCATCTACGGCCTCGGGATTTTCTGGCAGCAGGTCGTCAAGGGCGTCGTGCTGCTCGCCGCCGTCTATGTCGACATCTCCCAGAAGAACAAGGGCTGAGCGCGCCGTGGCCTTGCTCGCCATGACGGTGCGGGCCGAGCGCCGCAGTTGACTGGCGGGGGGATTTCCCTCACCATCTCAGGATAACAAGCGCCGCGCCGCCGGCGCTTGAAGAGAGCGTCGGGCGCCCCCGCGGGCGGACACGGGCGAGGGCGAATAAGGAGCGTTGCTCCGATGTCCGTCTCGGTCGCCGACAGGTCTTCCTTCACCGACATCGTCCGCCTCGTCGACGTGCAGAAATATTTCGGCGCCGTCCATGCGCTGAAAAACATCAACCTCGCGGTCGGCCGCAACGAGGTCGTCGGGCTGATCGGCGACAACGGCGCCGGCAAATCGACGCTGATCAAGACGATCACCGGGGTTTTTCGGCCGAGCGCCGGGCGCGTCTTTGTCCGCGACAAGGAGATCGACCTCGCCGCCTATTCGGTGGGCAAGGCGCACGACCTCTCGATCGAGACCGTCTATCAAGACAAGTCGCTCGGCGAGAAGCAGCCGCTATGGCGCAATTTCTTCGTCGGCCGCCAGATCACCAATCGCTTCGGCTTCATCAACGTGAAGGCGGAGAAGGCGATCGCTGAGGACATCCTCCTCAATACGATCGGCTTTCGCGGCGTGGGCGTATCCGTCGATTCGCCGGCGAGCCTGCTTTCCGGCGGCGAGCGGCAGGGCATCGCGATCGGGCGAGCGATGCACTTCGACTCGGACCTCATCATCCTCGACGAGCCGACCGCGGCGCTGGCGGTCAAGGAGGTGCGCAAGGTCCTCGACTTCGTGCGGCGCATCAAAAGCTCCGGCCGCGCCGCGATCTACATCGAGCACAATCTTGCCCATGTGCACGAGGTCGCCGATCGGCTGGTCGTGCTCGATCGCGGCGAAATCGTCGCCGAGATTCGCCCCTCCGAGATGACGGTCGCCGAGCTGACCGAATATCTCATCGCCTTGCAACACGAACGATGAGAGGGCGATCCGCGATGCCGAGATCCGCGCCGCTCCGCAGCCTCGCCCGCATCGAAGGCCTGCCGATCATCGTCGTTTCCGTTCTGATCATCGGGCTGTTCATGATCACCGCGCCGACCGTCTTCCTGCGGCCGGAAATCTACACCTCGACCCTGCTGTCGACGGCGCCGCCGCTGGTGCTGCTCGCGGCCGGGCTTACCTTCGTCATCGGCGGGGGCGAGATCGATCTCTCCTTTCCCTCGATCATCGGCTTTTCCGGCTGCGCCTTCGCCATCCTGTTCAAGGTCTACGACCTCGGCTGGATCGCGATCCTCGCCGCGCTGGCGGCGGGGGTGCTGATCGGCTTCCTCAACGGCGTGCTGGTCGCCAAGGTCGGCATTCCCTCGTTCATCGCCACGCTCGGCTCCGGCTTCTTCTGGAACGGCATGGCGACCTATTGGTCGGGCGGCAAATCCTACGCGCTGCGCGGCGTCGAGGACACGACCGTCTATCAGTTCATCGTCGGCCGCCTGCCGATCGGCGACCCCTCGACCTACGCCTGGTACACCCAGAATCTCGGTGCAGTCGCTGTGGACGGCGGCGATCGTCGTCTTCCTCTGGTTCGTGCTCAATCGCCACCGTTTCGGCGAGCACATCCTGTTCATCGGCGATTCCAACGATGTCGCCCGCGTCGTCGGCGTCGACGTCGACCACGAGAAGATCAAGCTCTTCACCCTGATGGGCGCGCTCGCGGCGCTGGCCTCGATCATGCTGACGCTCGAGGACCGCAACTATTTCGGCAATCAGGGGCAGGGCTACCTGTTGCTCGCCATCGCCTCGGTGCTGATCGGGGGCACCTCGATCTTCGGCGGCAAGGCGACGATCGTCGGCACCGTCTTCGGCGCCGTCATCATTTATCTTATGGAGCCCGGGCTGGTCGCCGCCGGCGCCACCGCCGAGACGGTGCAGATCATGCGCGGGCTCGTCTTCCTCGCCTCGGTGATCTTCTATCTCTTCATCGAGGAGCCGGCGCGGCGGCGCGCCCTCATGCTCCGCTTCACTGGCAAAGCCAGTTCCGGCCCGGCCAAGCCGCCGGTCCGGGAGCGTCCTGCGCAGCCGACGCAGGGTTCGTGACAGGGGCGAAGCCCCGCGACAAGGGAGGATGACCATGAAGCGGAAGGTTGCACTTCTCGCCGGGGCCGCGGCGCTGGCGTTTGGCATCGCCGCAACGGCGGCCCAGGCGGCGTCCGACCCGCCCGGCAAGGGCGTGACGATCTATATGCAGATGGGCGGCAATCCCGGCGACGGGGCGACCCTCGCGCGCCAGACCGGAGCCACCGCCGCCGCGACGGCGCTCGGCGTCGACAAGGTCAACGCGCGTTCTCGGCCTGGGCGCCGGAGACGATGATCGCGCAGTTCAAGGAGGCGCTTGCCGCCAAGCCGTCCTGCATCGTCATCATGGGCCATCCGGGCTCGGACGCCTTCGCGCCGCTCGTCAAGCAGGCGGTCGACCAGGGCGTCGTCGTCACCGACGGCAATTCGCCGCTGACCCCTTTGCAAAAAGAGTACGGGCCGAAGGGCTTCGGCTACGCCGGCGTCGATCTCTACGCCGGCGGCTCGCTGACGGCGCAGAACATGATCGTCGACGGCAAGCTGAAGTCGGGCGACGAAGCGATGGTCTACGGCGTCTTCAGCCAGGCCGAGCGTGGCCAGTCGGAAAAAGGCCTCGCCGACACGCTGGAGAAGGCCGGCCTCAAGGTCGATCGGCTGGAGATCACGCAGGAGGCGAATTCCGACGTCTCGCTCGCCGTGCCCGTCCTCACCGCCTATGTCCAGGCGCACCCGAACCTGAGGGCGATCGGCACCCAGCACGGCGGCATCACCAGCATCCTCGCCGACGTGCTGAAGAAGGCGGGCAAGAAGCCCGGCGACATCGAGGTCGGCGGGATCGACCTTGCCCCGGCGACAATCGACGGCCTGAAGTCCGGCTACATCTCCACGACCCTGGACCAGCTCCTCTATCTCCAGGGCTTCATGCCGGTCGTCCAGTGCGTGATGAGCTCGAAATACAAGATGCCCGGCCTCAGCCTCAACACCGGCGCCGGCGTCGTGACGCCGAAAACGATCGGCGGACTGGTCAAGCTGATCGATGATGGGATTCGATAGAGCCTAGCGCCCTGTGACCGCGGCCGTCTCGCGTTCCACCCGTGTTGGGAAGCCGCCGGCAGCCGTCTTGGCCGGGACAAGCCCGGCCAAGACGGGCCGGCGGCCAGACTATCCCGTCCCCTCCACCTCCTCCATCGCCAGCTTCGCCATCACCGGCACGGCGGCGCCCATCTTTTTTGCGCGCTCGGGGTTGGAGGCGTTGCCGTCGAGCGAGCGTTTGTAGACGCCCTGGGCGATCGCGGCGATGCGGAAGAAACTGAAGGCGATCAGGAAGCTCCAGTCGGGGATGTGCGCGAGCCCGCCTCGCCGGCAGTAAGCGGCGACGTAGCTCGCTTCGTCGGGAATGCCGAGCGCGGCGCGGTCGACGCCGGCAAGGCCGCGAAAATCGCCGGCGTTCGGCAGTCGCCACTGCATGCATTGATAGGCGAGATCGGCGAAGGGATGTCCGAGCGTCGATAACTCCCAGTCGAGCACCGCCAGCAGCCGCGGCGCGTCGGCGGCAAAGATCATGTTGTCGATGCGCCAGTCGCCGTGGACCAGCGCGACCCGCCCGTCGTCGGCCGGCACATGCGCGCCGAGCCAGTCGATCAGCCGGTTCATGTCGACGATCTCGCTTGTCTCGCTGGCGCGATATTGCTCGCTCCAGCGCTGCAATTGCCGCGCGAAATAATTGCCCGGTTTGCCGTAGTCCGTCAGGCCTGCTGCGGCGACATCGATTGCGTGCAGCTTGGCGAGCGCCTCGTTCATCGCGTCGTAGACGCCGACGCGCTCCTGCGGCGTCGATCCTGGCATCGCCGGATCCCAGAAGATGCGGCCCTCGACATGGCTCATCAGATAGAAGACGGAGCCGACGATGCTTTCATCCTCGCACAAAGCGAGGGGGAGGGGCGCCGGAAAGCCGCAGCCTTTGAGCGCCGCCAGCACGCGATATTCGCGCTCGACCATATGGGCCGATTTGAGCAGCTTGCCCGGCGGCTTGCGCCTGAGCACATAGCGCGCGTTCGCCGTCGTGATCAGATAGGTCGGGTTCGATTGGCCGGTCGGGAATTTCTGCGCCGCGCTCGGCCCTGCATAGCCTTCGACATGCCGGCTCGCCCAGGCGTCGAGCGCGGCGGTGTCGTCGGGAAATCCGGCGCCGCTCATCGCGTCTCGCTCGAATTGTCGTAGCGCTTCAACTCGGCCTTGGCGATCACTTGCCGGTGCACCGCGTCCGGCCCGTCGGCGAGGCGCAGCGTGCGCACGCTGGTCCACATGCGGGCCAGCGGGAAGTCCTGGCTAACCCCGGCGCCGCCGTGCATCTGCACCGCCTGATCGATCACTTCGAGCGCGACGCGCGGGGCGATCACCTTGATCTGCGAGATCAGCGGCGCGGCGGCGCGCACGCCTTGCGTATCCATCGTCCAGGCGGCCTTGAGGCAGAGCAGGCGCGCCATCTCGATGCTCATGCGCGCCTCGGCGATGATGTCGCGGTTGGCGCCCAGCGCGGCGAGCTTCCTGCCGAAGGCTTCGCGCGCGACGGCGCGCCGGCACATCGCTTCGAGCGCGCGCTCCGCCTGGCCGATCGCCCGCATGCAATGGTGGATGCGCCCAGGCCCGAGGCGGCCTTGCGCGATCTCGAAGCCGCGGCCGCGCCCGAGGACCAGCGCATCCCTAGGGACGCGCACGTCGGTGAAGCGGATGTGCATATGGCCGTGCGGCGCGTCGTCGTTGCCGTAGACCGTCATCGCCCGGAGCTTCTCGACGCCCTTGGTCGAGGCGGGCACCAGCAGCATCGAGTGGCGCGCGTGGCGCGAAGCCTCAGGATCGGTCAGCGCCATCACGATATAGAGCGAGCAGCGCGGATCGCCGGCGCCGGAGGACCACCATTTCTCGCCGTTGAGCACCCATTCGTCGCCCTCGAGGCGCGCGTCCATCGCAATGTTGGTCGCATCCGAGGAGGCGACGCCGGGCTCCGTCATCAGATAGGCCGAGCGCGCGCGGCCGTCGAGCAGATCGGGAAGCCAGCGCTGCTTATGCTCCGCCGAGCCGAAGCGTTCGATCACCTCCATGTTGCCGGTGTCGGGCGCCGAGCAATTGAACGCCTCCGAGGCGAGCATCGACCACCCCATCTCCTCGGCGAGATAGGCGTATTCGACCGTCGTCAGGCCGTAGCCCTTGTCCGATCCGGTCAGCCAGAAATTCCACAGGCCCTTGTCGCGCGCTTTCGTCTTGAGGGATTCGCGGATCTCGACCTGCCGCGCGGTCGGCTGGAAGCGATCGCCGGAGCGGCCGATTTCGGCCTCGTATTCCTCTTCCCTGGGGATGATTTCGTCGCGCACCATCGCGCGGACCGCCGCCACCAACGGGCGAACCTTGTCCGTAACGCCGAGATCCATGCTCTCCTCCCAAATAGCCTTTTCTCGCGAGTTGACTCGCAATCGCGACGCGGCGCAAGGGCCTCGTCAGTCTAGCCGAGCGCGCTCGCACGATCGGGCAACGCCGTCCTAGGCTGGCGGATGGATTTCCGCTAAGGTGGGGCCTGTCGGGAACGCGACCGGGAGCCGCGCGATGCGATCGCCTAGCGAAATCGAAGCCCTGTTCTCGAATCTCAAACGAATAACGACGCCGACCGCGGCCGCCGCCGTCGAGACTTTGGTCCGCGAGGGAAAGGACCGAGATCTCTGCCGCGTCAACGCCTTGGCGTTCGGGGCCGAGCGTGGCCTCGACGATGAGGAGGCGGTGGGCGGCTTCCTCCACGCCACACAGCTAGGCCTTTTTGAGCAGGCCTGGAACGTGCTCTGCCCCGCCTGCGGCGGCGTCCTCAACAGCGGCTCGACGTTGAAGACGGTGAATCGGGGCACCTATTCCTGCGCGCTCTGCGCCGCGGGCTACGAGCCGACGCTCGACGAAATGGTCGAAGTGACCTTCACCGTGAGCCCCAACGTGCGCCGCATCGCCGCGCATGACCCCGAGAGCCTGCCGCCGCTTGATTATTATCGCCAGGTCTTCTGGGGCTCGGGCGTCGATCTGCCCGATGACGAAACGCTCGCGCAAGCGTTTCAGGAAATCGCCCTCGACTCGCTCGAACTTCCGCCCGGCGAGAAAGCCAGTGTTTCTCTCCAGGCTCCGGCGGAGTTCCTTATCGTTTTCGATCCTGTGACCCACACGGCGCAATTCCTCGACGTGAAGGGCGAGCCGACGCGCGAACGCCAGACGCTGACGGTCTTGCTCAACAAACAGCAGGGGTCCACGGACACGGTGACGATTCGCCCAGGGCCGCTACGCGTCCTGTTCGAGAACCGGACGGACGGGCGCACGCTGCCGACGGTTTGGGTCGCGGGCGAGCGGCTTCACGCCTTGCTGCAAAGCCGCCGCCCGTTCCTGACGGCCAAGCGGCTTCTGACCAACCAGACCTTCCGCGATCTTTATCGCACCGACACGATGGACGTCGCTCAGCGGCTGAAGATCACCAGCCTGACCTTCCTGTTCACCGACTTGAAGGGCTCGACCGAACTCTATGACCGCGTCGGCGACCTCGTCGCTTACGATCTCGTCAACGCGCATTTTCACGCCTTGCAGGAGATCGTCGCCTCTGAGGCGGGCGCCGTGGTGAAGACGATTGGCGACGCCGTCATGGCGACCTTCCCGACGCCCGATCGCGCGGTTGCGGCGGCGCTGCGAATGCGCGAAGCGATGCGGGACCTCGATGGCGAACTCGTCCTGAAGATCGGCATTCACGAGGGCCCCTGCCTCGCCGTCATGCTGAACGAAAGGCAGGATTATTTCGGCCGGACCGTCAATATCGCGTCGCGCGTCCAGGGCCTCGCCACGTCGTCGTCGATCTTCGCCACCGACCAGGTCCTGCGCTACGACCGAGCGTCACGCCTGCTCGAGAAAAGCGGCATCACGCCGACGCCAAACCAGCAGAAGCTGCGCGGCATCACTGAACGGGTTTCGGTGTTCGAAATTCCCTGATGGGGCCGCGCCGCTCCGCTCCGGAGGCCGCGCGGCCCTGGAGGCCTCGGCGCCTATTTCGGGAACGGGACCGGGCTGTCCGACAGCGTCTGGAGATAGGCGAGGATGTCGGCGCGGTGGTTGCCCGCCGACTCGCCCGGGTAAGACATCTTGGTGCCGGGAGCCACCGCCGAGGGCTTGTGGACCCAATCGTTGAGCTTCTCGTAGGTCCAGTCGCCGCCGAGCTTCTTGAGCGCATCGGAATAAGCAAAGCCGGCGACGGAGGCGATCGGACGGCCAACGACGCCGTAGAGCGGCGGACCCACCTTGGCCGAGCCGCCCTTGGCGAAGCTGTGGCAGGCCTCACAGGCCTTAGCATCAGCTTGTCCCTTCGTCGGGTTCGCCTTGGCGAGCAGCGCGGGCAGCGGCTCTTCGGGGGCGGCGGGTTGCGCCGCTGGCGCAGAGGCGTTTGAAAGGCCAGGCAGTTGGAAGCCGGGTTTTTCCGCTCGATGGGGCGCGAAGACGGCGTTGGAAAACACCCCTAGCGCCATGGTTCCCAATAGGGTGCTGAGTACGGCCAGAGCGATCTTGTTGGCGTTCGTCGTTTCCATGCGCGAATCGGCCCCCCTGTCGTCCTCATGTCCGCGGAGGCTTTTCCGCCTCCTGCTCAGAGGCTTAATTACCCGCTTTGCGCCGGACTTGGCAACACGTATAAGCGCCCGGGGCCGGCCTTTTTTGGCGGGCGAATACTCAAGACTTTGATGATCCGTCCTCTCGTTCTCATTCCCGCCCGCATGGGTTCGACCCGCCTTCCCGACAAGCCGCTGGCCGATATCCACGGCGAGCCGATGATCGTGCACGTGCTGCGGCGCGCGCTCGAAGCGGACGTCGGGCCGGCGCTCGTGGCGACCGACGATCGACGCATCGTCGAAGCGGTGGAGGCGGCCGGCGGGCGGGCCGTGTTGACCCGGCCGGACCACGCTTCCGGCTCGGACCGCATCTTTGAGGCGCTATGCGCCTTCGATCCCGAGGGTCGCCACGACGTCGTCGTCAACGTGCAGGGCGACCTGCCGACCATCGAGCGCGAAGCGGTCCGCGCCGCTGTGGCGCCGCTCGGCGACCCCGCTGTGGACATCGCGACGCTGGCGACGCCGATCAGGCGCGAAGAAGAGCGTGACGACCCCAACGTCGTGAAGGCGGTGGGGACGGAGGTCGCGCCTCGGCGGCTGCGCGCGCTCTACTTCACCCGGGCGCGGGCGCCCTGGGGCGAGGGACCGCTGCTGCACCACATCGGGCTCTACGCCTATCGGCGCGCGGCGCTCGAGCGCTTCGTCGCGCTCCCGCCCTCGCCGCTGGAACGCCGCGAGAAACTCGAACAATTGCGCGCGCTCGAAGCGGGCATGCGGATCGACATTGCGCTGGTCGACGTCGCGCCGCTCGGCGTCGACACGCCGGAGGATTTGCGGCGCGCGCGCGAAATGCTGGCTCCCAAGGAAGCACAGTGACCGAGGAACCATGAGCACGAAGAAGACGATCGCGTATCAAGGCGAGCCGGGCGCCAATTCGCATATCGCCTGCATCGAGAACTATCCCGGCTACGAGCCGCTGCCCTGCGCCACTTTCGAGGACGCCTTCGCGGCGCTGCAGGAGGGGCGGGCCGATCTCGGCATGATCCCGATCGAAAATTCGATCGCCGGCCGCGTCGCCGACATTCACACGCTGCTGCCGGCCTCGGGTCTGCATATCGTCGGCGAGACGTTCCTGCCGATCCATTTCCAGCTTCTTGGCGTCGATGGGGCGAAGCTCGGCGATCTCCGCAGCGTCCACAGCCACGTTCACGCGCTCGGGCAGTGCCGCAAGATCATTCGCCAGTACGGGCTGCGGCCGGTCATCGCCGGCGACACCGCCGGCTCGGCCCGCGAAGTGGCGGAGTGGCGCGATCCGACCCGCGCCTCGCTTGCGACGCAGCTTGCCGGCGAGATTTATGGCCTCAAGACGCTCGCCGCCGACGTAGAGGACGAGTCGCACAATACGACGCGCTTCGTCGTGCTCGCGACCTCGCCGAACTGGTCGCCGGCCAACAATGGGCCTGTGGTCACGACCTTCGTCTTCCGGGTACGCAACGTCCCGGCGGCGCTCTACAAGGCGCTCGGCGGTTTCGCCACCAACAGCGTCAATATGACCAAGCTCGAAAGCTATATGGTCGAGGGCGAATTCACCGCCACTCAGTTCCTCGCCGACGTCGACGGCCATCCCGAAGACCCGTCGCTCAGGCGTGCGCTGGAGGAGCTGCAGTTCTTCTCGCGCGAATTGCGCATCCTCGGCGTCTACCCCGCGCATTCGTTCCGGGTGGAGACGCAGAAGCGCGCGGAGTAGGGACGCCGCTACCTCGTCCCGAACATCCGGTCGCCGGCGTCGCCGAGGCCGGGGACGATATAGCCGTGATCGTTGAGCTTCTCGTCGATCGAGGCGGTCCAGATCTGGACGTCGGGATGCGCGTTGGAGAGGCGGGCGACGCCTTCCGGGGCGGCGAGCAGGCAGACGAAGCGGAGATCCTTGACGCCGCGGTCCTTCAGGCGGTCGATCGCGGCGACGGCCGAATTGGCGGTGGCGAGCATCGGGTCCATCACGATGACGAGCCGGTCGGCGATGTCGGTCGGCGCCTTGAAGTAATATTCGACCGCCTCCAGCGTGTTGGGGTCGCGGTAGAGCCCGATATGGGCGACGCGCGCGCTGGGCACCAGATTGAGCATGCCGTCGAGGAAGCCAACACCGGCGCGCAGTATGGGCGCGAAGACCAGCTTCTTGCCGGCGATCATCGGCTTCATGGTCGTCGCGAGCGGCGTCTCGACCTCGACGAGCTCGAGGGGGAGGTCGCGGGTCACTTCGTAGCACAGCAGCATCCCGATCTCGTTGAGGAGCTGGCGGAACCCCTTGGTGGAGACGGTCTTGTCCCGCATGAGGGTCAGCTTGTGCTGCACCAGCGGGTGGCCGACGACATGGACGTTGGACATTGGGGCGCTCCTGACCGGCGAGTTCGCGGCGACATTAGACCATAGCGCGGCGGGGTCGTTGTCGGAGATTTGATCATCCCCAGATAATGCCGGTCACCCGGCGCGATCGCCGACGCGAATGCGTCTATTGACGGAGCGCGCGCCAAGATGTCTTTTGCAAGCAAATGGCCGCCGATACCCCCGCACGCGTCGTCAGTCGCAACTGGAGTTTGCCGAACCTTTTGACCTATGGTCGAGTGGCGGCGGTTCCGCTCGTCGTGGCTTTCCTGTTCTGGCCGACCGAGGCGTGGGCGCGTTGGAGCGCGCTGGGGATTTTCGTCGCCGCGGCGGTTACCGATTTCTTCGACGGCTATCTCGCGCGCGCCTGGTCGCAGCAGTCCTCGCTCGGCCGCATGCTCGATCCGATCGCCGACAAGCTGCTGGTCGCCGCCGTGCTGCTGGCGCTCACCGCCGACCGCACGGTGAGCGGCATCTCGCTTTGGGCGGCGATCGTCATCCTGTGCCGCGAGATTTTGGTCTCGGGCCTGCGTGAATATCTCGCTGAGCTGCGCGTTCCGATGCCCGTCACCGCGGTGGCGAAATGGAAGACGGCGGTGCAGATGGTTGCGCTCGGCTTCCTGATCGCCGGCCCGGCAGGCGAGGCGATCCTGCCCGGCGCGATTTGGATCGGCACGGTTCTGCTTTGGGTGGCCGCCACCCTGACGCTCTACACCGGTTGGGACTATATGAAGGCCAGCTACGACCATGTCGGCAATCGCTGAGGTCCTATGAAGGCTGTGTATTTCGCCTGGGTGCGCGAGCGGATCGGCAAAGACGAGGAAGTGATCGACCCGCCCGGTGACGTCGTAACGGTCGAAGACTTGATCGCGTGGCTGTCGGGGCGCGACGAGGGCTACGCCCACGCATTCGAAAAGCCCCGGGTGATCCGCGTCGCGATCGACCGCGCCCATGTCGGGCGCGATGCGAAAATCGCCGGCGCGCGGGAAATCGCCTTCTTTCCGCCAATGACGGGCGGCTAGCCATGGGCGGCGTACGCGTACAGGCCGAGGATTTTGACGCGGCGGCGGAAGCGCGGGCGCTGAGCGCCGGACGGCGCGACATCGGCGCGCTCGTCACCTTCGTCGGCCTATGCCGCGACGAAGGGGGCCGCCTCGCCGCGCTCGAGATCGAACACTACCCCGGAATGGCCGAGGCCGAGATCGCGCGCGTCGTCGCCGCGGCCGAGGCGCGCTGGCCGCTGCTCGGCCTGACCGCCGTCCATCGCTACGGCGCGATCGCGCCGGGCGAGCAGATCGTGCTGGTCGTGGCCGCGGCGGCGCATCGCCGCGACGCCTTCGAGGCGGCGGAAATGGTGATGGACTATTTGAAGACGCAGGCGCCGTTCTGGAAACGCGCGCGCCTGATCGACGGCTCCACCGGCGCGTGGGTCGAAGCCAAATCGAGCGACGACAACGACGCCGCGCGCTGGGGCGCTCGGGAACGCCGATAAAGGCGAGCGCGTCCTAGCCTAGGCGCGCGCGGCGACGGCGCGGTAGATGAGCAGGACAACGATCGCGCCAATAATGGCGAGCACGATACTGTAGAAATTGAGCCCGGTGACGCCGCCGATCCCGAGCGCGTTGCCGATAAAGCCGCCGACGACGGCGCCGACCACGCCGAGCACGATGTCCATCATCATGCCCGAGCCGGACTTGTTGACGATTTTGCTGCCGATGAAGCCTGCGATCAGCCCGAGAATGAGCCAGCTCAGGATACCCATAGCGCTTGCTCCCCAAAGATGTCGTTGTGCGGAGCCCGGTCGTACTCCGTGGTGGCGATTGTTGCGGCATGGACGCGTAAAAGACAAGACGGTAATCTTACCGAAGCGCACGTCGCTGCGCGAATACGTCAACTCAAGGAGACTGCGTCAACCCTAGGGAGGATGTCATGGGCTTCTTCGATGACGCGCTTAAGGACTCCGTTCCAGGTGGCGATCTCACCAAGCCGATCGCGATTGCCGCGGGGGCGCTGTTGCTCGGCCGCTTGCTGGGAGGCGGCCAAGCCGCCGCCCCGCCGGCGAGTCCCGCCGACCCTGCCGCTCCGCCGACCTCCGCCGGAGGCGGGCTCCTCGGCGGCTTGTCGGATCTCGTGAGCAAACTCGGAGCTTCCGGCCAGTCGCCGCAGGTCAATTCCTGGGTAGGGACTGGAACCAACATGCCCATCCAGCCCGGCCAGCTCCAGGGCGCGCTGGGCCAGCAGACGATCGGCCAACTCGCGGCGAGGGCGGGAATGAGCGAGCAGGAATTGCTCGCTCAGCTCTCCCAGGTTCTGCCTGGCCTGGTGAACAATCTCACGCCGAACGGCCGCCTCCCTACCGAGGCGGAAGTCGCCGCACATGGTCGGTGACGCCTGCGCGACAGGCTGATGGGGCGCGCCCCTTCCCCCCTTGCGGGGGAAGGTGGCCCGACGTCAGTGGGCCGGATGAGGGGTTGCCTCCGCCACCGCCGATCTTCGCAGCCTTGGGTCGGAGGCCCGGCGTTGTGCCCGACATTAACGCCGCGCACCTGCCGTGAGACTGAAGAGTTTGTAGCCGGATGGCCGGGCCAGGCCCGGCCAAGACGCCAAACGGCGCCGGAACTCGCTCGCCCCTCAGCGTAGCGAGGCGGTGAAGGTCTGGATCTTCCGGCAGGCCTTCTCGAGGTTGTCCAGCGAGGTCGCGTAGGAGATGCGGAAGTTGGGGCCCTGGCCGAAGGCCGAGCCATGCACCGCCGCGACGCCCTCGGAGTCGAGCAGCTCGGTGACGAAGTCTTCGTCGGTCGCGATCGTCTTGCCCGACGGCGCGGTCTTGCCGATGGCGCCGGCGCAGGAGGGGTAGACGTAGAAGGCGCCTTCCGGCTTCGGGCACTTCAGGTGCTGCGCCTGGTTGAGCATCGAAACGACGAGATCACGCCGCTCTTCGAAGGCTTTGCGGCTCTTGGGGATGAAGTCCTGCGGCCCGTTGAGCGCTTCGACCGCGGCCCACTGGGAGATCGTGCAGGCGCCCGAGGTCTGCTGGCCCTGCACCATGTCCATCGCCTTGATGAGTTGCGCCGGCCCAGCGGCGTAGCCGATCCGCCAGCCGGTCATCGCATAGGCCTTCGAGACGCCGTTCATCGTCAGCGTGCGCGAATAGAGCGACGGCTCGACCTGCGCCGGCGTCGTGAAGACGAAGTCGCCGTAGACGAGGTGCTCGTACATGTCGTCGGTGAGCACCCAGACGTGCGGATGACGCACCAGCACGTCGGTGAGCGCCTTCATCTCGTCGCGCGAATAGGCGGCGCCCGACGGGTTCGACGGCGAGTTCAGCACCACCCACTTGGTGCGCGGCGTGATCGCCCGCTCGAGGTCCTCGGGCTGCAGCTTGAACGCCTTCTCCAGCGTCGTCGGCACGAACACCGGCTCGCCGCCGTTGATCAGCACCATCTCGGGATAGCTGACCCAGTAGGGGGCGGGGATGATCACCTCGTCGCCCTTGTTCATGGTCGCGAGGAAGGCGTTGTAGAGGATCTGCTTGCCGCCGGTGGCGACGATCGTGTCGGTCGCCTTGTATTCGAGGCCGTTCTCGCGCTTGAACTTGGCGGCGATCGCCTCGCGGAGCGGCGGAATGCCGAGCACCGGCGGATACTTGGTCTCGCCGCGGGTGATCGCGTTGATGGCGGCCTGCTTGATGTTGTCGGGTGTGTCGAAGTCGGGCTCGCCGACCGACAACGAAATGACCTCGCGTCCCTGGGCTTTGAGATCGCGCGCCTTCTGCGTCACCGCGATGGTCGCGGAAGGCTTAACGCGAGAGAGGACGTCGGCGATGAAGGCCATGTTCGGGATTCCCTTGAGGTCGCGCCTCAATAGCGGAGGCGGCGCAACATAGTGAGGCGGGCGCGGCTCGGCAACCCGTTTCGCCTCAGCGGCCCCAGGGCGCGGAGCCCGCGAAGAGGTAGCGAAGCTGGACGATGCCCAGATAGCTGCGATAGTCGCCGAAGTCGGCCGATAGCGTTTCGACCCTATCGAGTTCGAAGCCCACGTCGACATCTCTGGTGAAGTGGTACCGCGCTCCGGCCGAATAGACGAAAAGCTGGCGGTTGGAGCGGAAGGTCGGGTCGCCTTCGTCGGTTGAATAGAGGGCGCCGGCGCCGAACGTCCACTTGCCGGGCGCGTACTGCAGGCCGCCGTAGACGTCGTATTGTTCCGCGCGTTGATTGACCAACGGCGACTTGGCGTAGCCGCTCGATCCGGCGTTCACCAAGCCGCCGCCGGCGCTCCAGTCGCCGTAGGACAGCTGGAGACCGGCTTGATAGGAGGCCAAGCCATTGAATTGCGCTCCGGTCGGCGAGGGAACGGGATCGCCGCGGATGCCGGCGAGGCTCGCCTGCAGCCGGAAGCCTGCGAAGGTCTGGTCGTAGTCAATCCCGGCCTCTACGACATTGAGAAAGCCGTCGCTGATGGCTTCATAAGTGCCGGTCGAGGTCGGGCCGCGGCCCAGAATGCCGAGCGATTTTTGCCCGTAGGGGAAGTTGAAGTCCGCTTCGCGGGTGTCGGGCTGGTAGGAAACGCCCCCCTCCAGGCCGTAGACGCGCGGCGATAGATAAATCACCCTCGGACTGGTGTTGGCGCTGCCGTAGGCGGTCACCGTGTCGAAGCCGACGTCCTGCGGCTTGTCGAAGAAGTAGGGATAGTCGCCGGCGTAAGAGCCGACGCCGTAATCGTGCGGCCCGACGACCGCCGTGCGTTCGCTGACGCCTGGTCCAAAGCCGGCCTCGAGCCGGCCGAACGAACCGTCGTAGAACAGCGCCAGCCGCTCGAAATTGAGCGGCGTCGGCGGCTTGATGCGCGTGAGATAGAGATTGGCGCTGTCGAACGGAACCGCCGCGCGCGTGCCGGTCGAGGCGCTGTTCTCGTTGGAGTAAACTTCGGTCTGGAGGCCGAAGGCGGTGTTGGCGTCGATTCGGTATGTGGGGGCCGCGCCGGCGTCGCCCCAGAACCGGCCGATGACGTCAGGCGTGGGGGTGAAGGAGTAAGACGCGAGCGGCCAGGGCGGCAGCGACGGCGAGCCGATGTCGAGCGCGCCGACCTGCCCGGACAAATCACCATAATAATCGACGCTTCCTCCGGCGCGGGCCGCGCTGGCGGAGAACAGGGCTACGACGAACCAAAGTAATCGGCCCGATCGCAACATGCAATTCCTCGCGAGCGCCGAGATCAGACGTGTCGATGGCGGCGCTCAACTCGACTGTACGATACAGCGCCAATTCTGGTAACGGGAAATTGATTGCCAGGCCCGCGAGCTGCTGGCCTGTGCAAGCCGCAGCGCCCCACTGGCCTTTTGGCTCCGCCCGGCCTAAATAGGAGTCTGCGGAGCTGGGGGGTTCGTCAGGACCACATTCCTCGGGGCCGTACGATCCCTATGGGAGCTGTCCCTGTCCTTGCCCGTGGGCTTGGGCACACGGCGCCCACCTACTTACGTAGGCGCCCGGGATCTCCGTCCAACGGCCAACTCGGCCCCGCGCTTATCGGGAAACGGCAAATCTATAGCGAACATGTCCGCTCTTTCCCCCGCCCTCGAACCTCTCTCCAAGTCGCAGTTGCGGCAAGCCGCGCTTTCCCGCCGCAGCGCGGTCGAGGCGGCCACGCGCGATCTGCTCACGACCCGGCTCGTCGAAATGGGCGTCGCCTTCGCGCGTAAGGCGAAGGCGCGCGTCGTTTCCGCCTTCGCGCCGTTTCGCGACGAGCCCGACGCTTTCGCGCTGCTGGCGGCGTTGAGCGCCGACGGCTTTGCGACCGCGCTGCCGATCACCGTCGGCGGCGGCGAACCGCTCGTCTTCCGGCTGTGGCGCCCGGGCGGGCCTACTGTTCGCGGCGCGCTCGGCATCCGCGAGCCGTCGCCGGAAGCGCCGGCGGTCGATCCCGACCTCCTGTTCGTGCCGCTCGCCGCCTTCGACCGGCGCTGTCATCGCATCGGCTATGGGGCAGGGCATTACGACCGCACGCTCCAACGCCTTCGCGCCGCGGGGCCGATCCACGCTGTCGGCGTCGCCTATTCCGTCTGCGAGGTCGAGGCCGTGCCTGCCGAGGGGCATGACGAGCAGCTCGATTTCATCCTCACCGAGCGTGAGTGGATCGACGCGCGAGGCGCCGGCTGATGCGCCTGCTGTTCGTTGGCGATGTGGTCGGCCGCTCCGGCCGGGCGGCAGTGCTCTCCGAAGTGCCGGCGCTGCGCAAGCGTTGGTCGCTCGACTTCGTCGTCGTCAATGCGGAGAACGCCGCTGGCGGGTTCGGCCTCACCGAGGCGCTGTGCGACGAGTTTCTCGCCGCGGGGGTCGATGCGATCACGCTCGGCAACCACGCCTTCGACCAGCGCGAGGCGCTGGTGTTCATCGAGCGGCAGCCGCGCCTGATCCGGCCCGCGAATTTCCCCAAGGGGACGCCCGGCCGCGGCGCCAATCTAATCGAAGCCGCCAATGGCGCGCGGGTGCTCGTCGTCAACATGATGGGCCGCGTGTTCATGGACGCGCTCGACGACCCGTTCGCCCGCATCGAGGAGGAACTCGGCGCCTGCCCGCTCGGTCTCGCCTGCGACGCGGCGATCGTCGACCTGCACGCCGAGGCGTCGAGCGAGAAGCAAGCCTTCGGGCATTTCGTCGACGGACGCGCGAGCCTCGTCGTCGGCACCCACACCCATACACCGACCGCCGACCTGCGCGTGCTCGCCGGCGGAACCGCCTACATGACCGACGCCGGCATGACCGGCGACTACGATTCGGTGATCGGCATGGAGAAGGACGAGCCGCTGCGCCGCTTCACCCGCCGCATTCCCTCCGGACGTTTCGAGCCCGCGCTCGGCGCGGCGACGCTTTGCGCGGTCGCGGTCGAGACCGGGCCGGACGGCCTCGCGCGCCGCGTTGCGCCGGTGCGCATCGGCGGGACCCTCGCGCCGGCCGAACCCGATTTCTGGAACAGCTAACGGAGCAGACGTGTTCGACCCCGCGCCAGCGCAAACCGACGCCACAATCGTCTTCGATCTCGACGGCACGCTCGCCGAGACAGCGCCCGACCTGATCGCCGCGTTGAATTTCGTGCTGACCAGCGAGGGGATCGAGCCCCTGCCGACCGCCAGCGCTCGCTATCTGCTCGGCGCGGGCGGCCGGGCTTTGATTTCGCGCGGCTTTGCGCAGGCCGGGCGCCCGCTCGACGCGGCGAAGCTCGAGATTTTGTTCGCCCGCTTCCTCGACTATTACAACAGCCACATCGCCGACCACAGCGCGCTATTCCCCGGCGTCGTCGAAAGTCTCGACCGTTTCGCTGCGGCCGGCTGGCGGCTCGCCGTCTGCACCAACAAGATCGAGGCCTCCTCGCATCTGCTGCTCGGCAAGCTCGGCATCGCCGAACGCTTCGCCTTCATCTGCGGGCAGGACACTTTCGGCGTCGGCAAGCCCGATCCGAAGCCGCTGCTGGAGACGATCCGCAAGGTCGGCGGGCGGCCGGAGCGCACGGTCATGGTCGGCAATTCGCGCACCGACATCGATACAGCCCGCGCGGCAGGAACGCCGGTCGTGGCGGTCGACTTCGGCTACACCGACAAGCCCGTCGCCGAGCTCGGCCCCGACCGGGTGATCTCGCATTTCGACGCGCTGTTCGCCGAAGCGCAGGCGCTGCTGGGCGAACCGGCGCTCGGCTGAGCGACCGGCGGCGCCCCTCACCCCAACCCTCTCCCGGGAGAGGGAGCCGGCCCCCCTCCCGACCGCGGCTCGATTCAGCGGCGCGGCGCCAGCAGGCCGAAGATGGCTCCGCGCGGGTCGCGTCCGTTCATCATCCATTCGCCGGTCGGCACTTCATGTGGGCCGGCGAGGTTCGTTCCGCCTGCGCGTTCGACCCGGGCGATCGCGGCGTCGATCGAACTCGACGTTGGTGTAGTAGAGCCAATGGGCCGGCTCGTCCGGCGGCTTCTTCATCATGCCGCCGATCGGCGGGCCGCCGGCGGCGAAGGTCTGGTAGGTTCCCATCGCGCCCATGTCGACCGCCATGTCCTTCGTCCAGCCGAACAGACCGGAATAGAAGGCGAATGCCCGCTCGGGGTCGCCCGCGCGTAATTCTCGCCAGGCGAAATGGCCGGGCGTTCTGGGCGGAACGACCGGTGGCGGAAATTGGCCAGGCTTGGGCGAGAACAGCATGAAGCCGGCGCCGTCCGGATCCGCCGCCACGGCAATTCGCCCTACGTCAGGGATGTCAGAGGGCTGGCGGTAAATGGCGCCGCCAGCCGCGACGACTCGTTTCGCGTGGTCGTCGACGTTCTCGACGCCGATGTAGCCCATCCACGCGGGCCGGACCCCGGCGGCGCGCGCGGCGGCCGGGATCGGCATCAGGCCGCCGGCCATCGCCTCGCCGACGCAAAAGAGCGTGTAGGGGGTGTCGGCGTTGCTCGCGTCCCTCGTCGTCCAGCCGACGACGTTCTTGTAGAACGCCTCCGCGGCGGGGACGTCGTCGGTCATCACGTCGTACCAGACGAAGTTTCCAGACATGGTTTCACTCCCTCGTTTTCTTCTCGGCGAAAAAGGAGGACGATGTACCGTCTGAGATGGTCGAGGCAGTCGGCGGCGATTCGCGACCCGTCGTCGGCCTTGGCGAGGATGAAGGCGCCCTGGAGAACGGCCTGCGTTTGAAGCGCCAAACTCTCGGCGCTCCAGTTGGCATCCGGCGCATAGAGCGCCTTGGCGGCCGCGATATCGTCGATCAGCGTCGCCGCATGGCCGAAGATGCCGGCGCGGCAGGCGTCGCGGATCGCCGGGCGGCTCGCGTAGGTTTCCTGCACCATGGTTCCGAGCAGGCAGCTGAAGTCCTGCGGCGCGCCCCGGAGCAGCGCCCTGCGGAAGTCGACGTAAGCGAGCAGGCGGTCGAGCGGATCGGCGGGGAGGTGATAGGGCGCCGCCTCGAACAAGGCGCCGGTGGTGTCGCCCCAACGCCCGGCGGCGCCGATCGCCAGCTCTTCCTTGCTACGGAAATGATGGAAGAAGGCCCCCTTGGTGAGCCCGGCGGCGGCGCAGACCTCGTCGACCGTCGTCGTGTCGTAGCCTTTGGCGCGAATGGCCTCAATGGCGGCGTCGAGCAGGCGGGTTCTGGATTCCAGGGGATCGCGCATGACTCACGACTTTCGCAACTGAGCGTATACCGACCAGTTGGTATGTCAAGCCGACAAGAGTCGCCGCCATCTCCGGCAGTCGCCCGCCTTGACTTCGCGCGCGCCCCCGCCTTAAAGGATGCTTCCCCAGCCGGGGGCGATTAGCTCAGCGGTAGAGCACTCCCTTCACACGGGAGGGGCCACAGGTTCGATCCCTGTATCGCCCACCATTTCCTGCGATCGTTCTTTTAGCCGAAATTGTCGGGCTAAGCGCTGACGCGGTCTGTCATGTCCGCGCAAGCGGGCATCCAGGGGCCTCAGGACCGTACGCTTCTCGCATTGGATCCGATCAGCAAGGCCTAGACAGAGGCGCGCCGGCGGGTGCGGCTCTGGATGCACGCGTTGGCGGGCATGACATCAGGTCTGAACGGGGGCGTGGGCGCCCCCGTCTTCGCGCTTAAAGCCAGGGATGCGTCCCGGCGGTCTTCTTCTCGTGGGCGGCGATCGCCGGCGCTTCGACCATCGTCAGGCCGATGTCGTCGAGGCCTTCCAGCAGGCAGTGCTTGCGGAACGCGTCGAGCTCGAACTTGACGACGCCGCCGTCGGGGCCGCGGATCTCCTGCGCCGGCAGATCGACCGTCAGCGTGGCGTTGGCGCCGCGTCGGGCGTCGTCCATCAGCTTCTCCAGGTCTTCGGGCGAGACCTTGATCGGCAGAATGCCGTTCTTGAAGCAGTTGTTGTAGAAGATGTCCGCGAAGTCGGTCGAGATCACGCAGCGGATGCCGAAATCGAGCAGCGCCCAGGGGGCGTGCTCGCGCGACGAGCCGCAGCCGAAATTGTTGCCGGCGACCAGGATCTGCGCCTTGGAGTAGGCGGGCTTGTTGAGCACGAAGTCGGGGTTGGCCGATCCGTCTTCCCCGTAGCGCATCTCGGCGAAGAGGCCGGAGCCCAGGCCGGTGCGCTTGATCGTCTTCAGATATTGCTTGGGGATGATCATGTCGGTGTCGACATTGTCGATCTCGAGCGGCGCCGCGACGCCGGTCAATGATGTGAATTTATCCATCGCAAGGAGTTCCGCTGGCCTGATGACAGTTTCGGCTCAAGGGTCTAGCAAAACAGCGCGCGCCCGGCAAACCTCCGGGTGAGTCGCCTCAAGGGCCGTTCATGATTCCGTCTCCCCTCGCCGGCGCGCCTGGCGTTCTGACCATCGACCTTTCGGCCCTTGCCGAAAACTGGCGTTTTCTCGCGCGCCGCGCCGCGCCGGGCGAATGCGCCGCCGTCATCAAGGCGGACGCCTACGGCCTCGGCATCGAGATCGCCGCGCCGGCGCTCTACGCCGCGGGGTGCCGGACCTTCTTCGTCGCACACTTGAGCGAGGGCCGGCGCGCCCGCGTTGCTCTGCCGCTGGCCGACGCGCGCGTCTATGTGCTGAACGGATTGCAGAGCGCCGCCGACCCGCTCGCCGACTACGCGGCGCACCGGGTCGCGCCGGCGGTCGGCAGTGCGGAGGAGCTGGCGCGGTGGGCGGCCTTTGCCGCCGTCCATTCCGCGCCTCCCTGCGCGATCCATCTCGACACCGGCATGAATCGGCTCGGCTTTCCCTCGCACGACGCCTTGCGCGCGGCGGTCGAGCTCTGCGGCGGGCGCCCGCACGCCGATCTGCTGATGAGCCATTTCGTTTCGGCAGAGCGGCGCGATGATCCGCTCAATGCGGTGCAAATCGCCCGCTTCGAAGAGGCGCGGGCCGCTTTCCCCGAGCTCGCTGCTTCGCTCGCCAATTCCTCCGGGCTGTTCCTGCCCGCCCGGCCGGCTTTCGACCTCGCGCGCCCGGGCTATGCGCTCTATGGCGGCAATCCGACGCCGGGCTTGCCCAATCCGGTGCGCCCCGTCCTCGCGCTCGACATCGCGATCCAGCAGACGCGCTGGATCGAGGCGGGCGAGACCTGCGGCTACAACAGCCAGTGGACGGCGTGCCGCCGAACGAGGCTCGCGACGCTGCTCGCCGGCTACGCCGATGGTCTTCCCAGCGGAGCCGGCGCGACCGACGGCAAAGCGGGAGCCGAAGTCGCGATCGCCGGCCGGCGCTGCCCGCTGGTCGGGCGCGTGTCGATGGATCTTTCGATCGCCGACGTCACCGACGTGCCGGAGAAAGAAGCGCAGCCGGGCGGCTTCGCCCGCTTCCTCGGCGAGGACATTGGCCTCGACGAATTCGCCGAGGCGTCGGGGACCATCGGTTACACGGTCCTGACGAGCCTCAGCGGGCGCTATACGCGGCGGATCGTCGGCGGCGCGTGAAGCGTCAGGACGGGCACGTCGCGCTCAATCCCTCGAGACCTTCCTTCTTGCGTTCGAAGGTCGCGCGCCCGGCGTTCCAGTCGATCGTGACGACGTCGAGGCTGTCGTAGTCGTCGTCGCTCCACTTCGGGACGGCGTTCGGATCGCCGCCGTGCTTGGCGAGCAGGTTGCGTGCGACGACGTCGATCAGTTTGTGCTCCCAGGCGACCAGCACCAGCTCCTGATGACGCGCCGGCGCCTCGAGCGAGGCCTGCAGCGCAGCGACGTCGGCGAAGCCGATCCCCGCCTCGACCGGGAGGCCGAAAGCGATCGCCGTCGGCTCGATCGTCGCCAGTGGCCGCACGTAGTCGTAGTTTTGGCCTCCGTCGCGCTTCTGGTCGGCAGGGTCCGGCGCGATGATCGCGTCCGGCTTGCCGAAAGCGCCGGCGATCACTTTGGGAAGAGCGAGCGCGCGGTTGAGGCCGCGGCAATCGAGCTGGCCGAGGCCAAGCGCGGGCTTTTCGCCGTGGCGCAGGAAGACGATGGTCTGGACCGGCCCCGCGCTTCGCGCCGGACCGCCGGCCAGGGCGATCGCGCTTGCCGCGAGCGCGGCGGCGATCCGGTTTCGCATCAAGGTCATGGGTCCTCGCATTGCGCCGAGGACCCTATCGACGCCGACCGGGGCGGACAAGCGGTCGCAGCTCGCCGCCGAGGCCAAACCCTGGAATTTTGGTGCGTCCGGTCGTAAGTTGGGCGCGTGGGGGCGCGCCGCAAGCGCCACTGGCGCCGGGAAAGAAGCCTTTATGAACAAATTGGATATCGGTTCGCCCTCCGCCGCGGAGGCCCAGATTCAGTATCTCGACGGCGACTTCCGCGTCGTGCGGCCAGGCTCGTTCGTGCGCTGCGCCGTCACCGGCGTGCCGATCCCGCTCGACGGGCTACGCTATTGGAGCGTCGATCTTCAGGAAGCCTACGCGAGCCCCGAAGCGGTCCTGCAACGCCTGCGCGTCCGTCGGGGCTGAGCACCGACGCGGCGCTTTTTCGCTTGCGCGGCGCGGGCGGATTGTTCATATGTAAACGATCAGAGGCGGCGCGCGTGAGGCGCGCGCCGCGCGCTCGGCCCTCAAGAACCAGCGGACCTCGAAATGCCCAGCTACAAAGCGCCGGTCGACGATACGTTGTTTCTCCTCCGCGACGTCCTCGAATTCGAGCGTTACGGCAATCTGCCGCGGTTTGGCGAGGCGCCGCTCGACGTGGTCGAAGCCGTGCTGCGCGAGGGCGGCAAGTTTGCCGAGGAGGTGCTGCAGCCGCTCAACCATTCTGGCGACCAGGAGGGCTGCCGGCGCGACGCCGAGGGCAACGTCACGACCCCAAAGGGTTTCAAGGAGGCCTATAAGGCTTTCGCCGAGGGCGGCTGGGTTGGCCTCGCCGGCAATCCTGAATACGGCGGGCAGGGCCTGCCGCATGCGCTCGCGGTGGCCTTGAGCGAATATTCGATCGCCGCCAACCAGGCCTTCGCGATGTATCCGGGGCTCACGAACGGCGCCACGGCGGCGCTCGAGGTCCACGCGAACGACGCGTTGAAGGCGAAGTATCTGCCGAACCTGACCAGCGGCCAGTGGACCGGCACGATGAACCTCACCGAGCCGCATTGCGGCACCGATCTCGGGCTCATCAAGACGCGGGCGGTTCGCCAGCCGGACGGCTCGTTTGCGATCTCCGGCCAGAAAATCTTCATTTCCGCCGGCGAGCACGATCTCGCCGAGAACATCATCCATCTCGTGCTCGCGCGCGTCGAGGGGGCGCCCGCCGGCACCAAGGGCATTTCGCTCTTTCTCGTGCCGAAGGTTCTCGTCAATGAGGACGGCTCGCTCGGCGCGCGCAACGGCGTCGTCTGCGGCTCGATCGAGCACAAGATGGGCATCCACGCCAATTCGACCTGCGTGCTCAACTACGACGGCGCTCAGGGCTGGCTGGTCGGCGAGGAAAATCGCGGCCTCAACGCGATGTTCGTGATGATGAACGGCGCGCGCCTCGGCGTCGCCGTGCAGGGCCTCAGCATTTCCGAGGTCGCCTATCAGAACGCCGCCGCCTACGCGAAGGATCGCCTCCAGGGCCGTTCGCTGACCGGCGCGAAGGAGCCGGAGAAGCCGGCCGATCCGCTGCTGGTTCATCCCGACGTGCGGCGTATGCTGCTGGAGATTCGCGCCTTCAACGAGGCGGCGCGCGCGCTGATGCTGTGGGTCGCGCTTTCGCAGGACGAAGCGTTGGCCTCGCCCGACGAAGCGGCGCGGCGCGCGGCCGACGACCGCGTCGGCCTGCTGACGCCCGTCATCAAGGGCGTCTTCACCGATCTCGGCTTTGCCAACGCCGTCAAGGCGCAGCAGGTGCTCGGCGGTCACGGCTACATCGCCGAATGGGGCATGGAGCAGTTCGTGCGCGACGCCCGCATCGCGATGATCTACGAGGGCGCCAACGGCGTGCAGGCGCTCGATCTCGTCGGCCGCAAGCTGCCGAAGGACGGCGGCCGCGCGATCACCGCATTCTTCGGCGACGTGTCCGGCTTCCTCGCCGCCAACAAGGAAGACGCCGCGCTCGCGCCTTATCTCGCCCCGGTCAAGGCGGCGGTCGGCCAATTGCAGCAGGCGACGATGTGGCTGATGCAGAACGGCATGAAGAACCCCGACAACGCCGGGGCGGCTTCTAACGACTATATGCATCTCTTCGGGTTGACGGCGCTCGGCTATATGTGGGCGCGGATCGCCAAGGCGGTTCTCGCGCGGCAGGCCAGCGGCGACAGCAACGAGGCGCTTGACTCCAAGCTCACGCTCGCCAAGTTCTTCGGCGCGCGCGTTTTGCCGGAAGCGGCCGCCTGCCTGGCGCGGCTTTCGAGCGGCGCCGATACAGTGATGGCGTTGCCAGCGACGGCGTTCTGAGACGCCGCGGCGGCGCCGGAAGGGAGGATAGGCCAATGGACGCCGACAAAGCGCGCCCAGGTCTGGCCGGCGGCTGTCAATGCGGCGCCGTCCGCTACCGGCTGAACGCTTCCCCGAAGGGGGCGAGCATCTGCCATTGCCGCATGTGCCAGAAGGCGGGCGCTGCGCCGTACATGGCGTTCGCGCCCATGGAGGCCGCGCAGTTCGAGATCACGCGCGGAGCGCTCGGGATCTTCAGGTCCTCCGACATTGTCGAGCGCGGTTTTTGCGCCGCGTGCGGCACGCCGCTGACCTACCGCAACGTTACAAGCTCCCGGATCAGCGTGACGATCTGCTCGCTGGACGATCCCAACGCCGTCACACCGGAATTCCAGCTCGACGCGGAATCCGGCGTCCGTTGGGTGAGCGACTGCCTGACGAAGCCCAATACGAGCACCGACGACTGGTTCAAGTCCAAAGGCATCATCCACGTCGGCAGTCACCAACACGCCGACCGGGACATCTGACACTTTCAGGAGACGCAAGATGGCTGAAGCCTATATCTACGATCACGTGCGGACGCCGCGCGGACGCGGCAAGGCGGACGGCGCGTTGCATACGGCCACGACGCTGCACCTCGCCACGACGGCGCTGAAGGCGATCAAGGACCGCAACCATCTCGAAGCGGGCCAAGTCGATGATGTCGTGATGGGCTGCGTCGATCCGGTCGGCGAAGCGGGCGGCGACATCGCCCGCATGGGCGCGCTGTCGGCCGGCCTCGGCCAGGCCGTCCCCGGCGTGCAGATCAATCGGTTCTGCGCCTCCGGTCTCGACTCGGTGAATTTCGCCGCCTCGCAGATCATGGCCGGTCAGCACGATCTTACGATCGGCGGCGGCGTCGAATTGATGAGCCGCGTCGGCATCGGCGCCTCGGGCGGCGCCTGGCCGGTCGATCCGGCCATCGCCATCCCGGCGTATTTCATGCCGCAGGGCGTGTCGGCTGACCTCATCGCCACCAAATACGGTTTCTCCCGCGACGACGTCGACGCCTACGCCGTCGAATCGCAGCGCCGCGCGGCCGCCGCCTGGGAGGCGGCTCGCTTCAAGAACGCGATCGCCCCGGTGCGCGACGTCAATGGCCTCACCATGCTCGATCGCGACGAACACATGCGCCCGGGCACCGACATGCAGTCGCTCGCTTCGCTGAAGCCGTCCTTCGTGATGATGGGCGAGCAGGGCGGCTTCGACGCCGTCGCCGTCCAGGCGCATCCTGAGGTCGAGCGCATCAACCACGTCCACCACGCCGGCAATTCCTCAGGGATCGTCGACGGCGCCGCCGCCGTGCTGCTCGGCTCGAAGGAGGCGGGCGCCAGGCTCGGCGTGAAGCCGCGTGGCCGCATCCGCGCCTTCGCCAACATCGGCACCGAGCCGGCGATCATGCTCACCGGCCCGGTCGACGTGACGAAGAAGGTGCTCGCCCGCTCGGGAATGAGCATTTCCGACATCGATCTCTTCGAGGTCAACGAAGCCTTCGCTTCGGTGGTGCTGCGCTTCCTGCAGGCCTTCGACGTCGATCCGGCGAAGGTCAACGTCAACGGCGGCGCGATCGCGCTCGGCCATCCGCTCGGCGCGACCGGCGCGATGATCCTCGGCACGGCGCTCGACGAACTCGAGCGCAGCGGCAAGAGCACCGCGCTCATCACCCTCTGCATCGGCGGCGGCATGGGCACCGCCACCATCATCGAACGCGTCTGATCGAACGGAGCCAACCGTCATGGACCTCAAGAATTTCCGTCTCGAGACCGACGCCGATGGCGTCGCGCTGATCACCTGGGACATGCCCGATCGTTCGATGAACGTCCTCAATCCCGAAGTGATCGAGGAGATGAACGCGCTCATCGACAAGGCGATCGCCGACTCCGCCATCAAGGGCGTGGTGATCACTTCAGGCAAGGAAGGTTTCTCCGGCGGCGCCGATCTGACGATGCTGAAGGCGATGGGCGGCGAATATGCCCGCATCGCCAAGGCGGAGGGCGAAGAGGCGGCGATGCGCTTCTTCTATGACCGCACGCGCCAGCTTTCGCTCGTCTATCGCAAGCTCGAAACGTCGGGCAAACCCTTCGCCGCCGCGATCAACGGCGTCTGCATGGGCGGCGGCTTCGAACTCGCGCTCGCCTGCCACTACCGGATCGTTTCCGATTCCGACAAAGCGCGCGTCGGCCTGCCCGAGATCAAGGTCGGCCTCTTCCCCGGCGCTGGCGGAACGCAGCGCGTCGCTCGGCTGATGGCGACGCCGGACGCCTTGCAGATGCTGTTCAAGGGCGAGCAGCTCAAACCCGCCGCCGCCAAGAAGATGGGCCTCGTTCATGACGTCGCGCCGCTCGGCGAGATCGTCGCGCGGGCGAAGGAGTGGGTGAAGGCCAACCCCAACGCCAAGGCGCCGTGGGACGATCCGAAATTCAAGGCGCCGTCCGGCAAGGTCTTCTCGCCGCAGGGCATGATGATCTGGCCGCCGGCCAACGCGATCTATCGCCGCGAGACCTACGACAATTACCCCGCTGCGAAGGCGATCCTCGCCAGCGTGTACGAGGGCCTGCAACTGCCGATGGATCTCGCGCTGGCGGTGGAGAGCCGCTACTTCGCGAAGATCCTGCGCTCCAAGGAAGCGGCGGCGATGATCCGCTCGCTGTTCGTCTCGATGGGCGAGCTCAACAAGGGCGCGCGCCGGCCGGCTGACGTTCCCGCGACCAAACTGCGCAAGATCGGCGTGCTCGGCGCCGGCTTTATGGGCGCCGGCGTCGCCTATGTCTCGGCGAGCGCGGGGCTCGAGGTGGTATTGATCGACCGCGACCAGGAGTCCGCCGACAAGGGCAAGGCCCACTCCGAGAAGCTGATCTCGAACCAGATCGCCAAGGGCCGCGCCAAGAGCGCCGACCGCGACGCGCTGCTCGCCCGCATCAAGCCGAGCGCCGACTACGCCGATCTCAAGGGCTGCGATCTCGTGGTCGAGGCGGTGTTCGAGGATCGCGCCGTCAAGGCCGAGGCGACCCGCAAGGCGCAGGAGGTGCTGGGGCCGGACGTGATCTTCGCCAGCAACACCTCGACGCTGCCGATCACCTCGCTCGCCGAGACGTCGCTGCATCAGGAGAATTTCATCGGCATCCACTTCTTCTCGCCGGTCGACAAGATGATGCTGGTCGAGATCATCATGGGCGCGAAGACGGGCGGCAAGGCGCTGGCGACCGCGATCGACTTCGTGCGCGCGATCAAAAAGACGCCGATCGTCGTCAACGACTGCCGCGGCTTCTTCGCGAACCGCTGCGTCGGCAACTACATCCGCGAGGGTCACCTCATGCTGATGGAGGGCGTGCCGCCGGCGATGATCGAGAATGCCGCCAAGATGGCGGGCATGCCGGTCGGGCCGCTGACCCTCAACGACGAGGTGGCGATCGACCTCGGCTGGAAGATTCTCCAGGCGACCAAGAAGGATCTCGGCCCCAACGCGGTCGATCCAGCGCAGGAGAAGCTGCTCGAGGCGATGGTGGTCGAGCACCAGCGGCTCGGGCGCAAGAACGGCAAGGGGTTCTACGACTATCCCGCCGCCGGCTCGAAGACCCTGTGGCCCGGACTTTGCAATATCGCCGGCAAGACGCTCGATCCGGATACGGTCAGCATCCAGGATCTGAAGGACCGCTTCCTTTACACGCAGGCGCTGGAGGCGGCGCGCTGCATGGAGGAGAAGGTGGTTACCGATCCGCGCGAGGCCGACGTCGGCTCGATCCTCGGCTTCGGCTTTGCGCCGTTCACCGGCGGCGTGCTGTCGTTGATCGACGGCGTCGGCGCCAAGGCGTTCGTCGCGCGCGCTGAAGAACTCGCAGGGCGCTACGGCGACCGCTTCTCGCCCAGCGCCGGCCTCAGGGAGATGGCCGCCAAGGGCGAGAGCTTTTACGGCAAGGCGGCCGCCAAGGCCGCCTGATCGCCGCGCCATGCCCGCGAAGAGCGGGCGTCAGGGGGCCGAGCGCCGACGCTTCTGGGAGGGGGCGAAGGCTGGGGGGAGCTCGGCCCCCATTTAAGCTTAGGAGGCGCGTGCTTTCTGGCTCGGTGGCGTGCCGCGGCTTCGCGGCTCCTTTCCGCGCCGGCCATCCAGACGTGTGTAAGCCGGCCGTTCGAGAGAGTTTCGCTCGCGGTCGGCGGGACTGGTCTCGACCTGTTCCGGAGGCAGGGTGAACTGAAACACGGCCCCGTGCGGTTCATTTGTCGTGGCCCACAGCTGTCCTCCGTGCGCCTCGATGATCGAACGGCAGATGGTCAGGCCCATGCCCATGCCCTTTCCCTTGGGCTTGGTGGTGTAAAAGGCCTCGAACAGGTGGTCCCTGCTCTGCGGATTCAATCCCGGGCCTGAATCCTGCACGGCGACGCGCACCCGACCCGCCCCGCGGCCGTCCTCGCTCCTGATCAGCAGATCTCGCGACTCCTCGCCAATTTCGCTGAGGGCTTCGACGGCGTTGAGGATCAGATTCAGCATCACTTGTTGCAACTGGACTCGATCGCCTTGAACGAGCGGCAAGTCCGGCGCGAGCTGCGTCCGAAGGGCAACCCGGTGCCTGTGGATTTCGCTGCGCGTCATGGCGATCACTTCGAGGATCATGCCGTTGACGTCCAACCTGTCCTTGTGCGGCGGCGTCTTGGCGATGAGCGCACGAATTCCTGCGATCACCTCGCCGGCCCGGCGTCCGTCCCTTGCAATGCGTTCGAGCGCCTGCCGGACTTCCTGCTGGTTGGGCGGCTCCATGCCGACCCAGCGCAAAGCGGCCTCTGCGTTGGCGACCACCGCGGCGATCGGCTGATTGACCTCATGGGCGATCGAGGCTGTCAGCTGCCCCATGGTCGTGATGCGATTGGCGTGCGCAATCGCCTGCCGATCTTCTTCCGCGCGACGGCGTTCGGTCACATCCATCACGGTCCCCACGAATTCGACGAAGTCGCCGGCTTTGTCGAGGACAGGATGACCGACGACATGGATGTACTTGGTTTGCCCGGCGGGCATCAGCAATCGATGTTCAAAATCCAGTTCCTTTCTGTCCTGCCTGGCGCGATCGAGGATCTGCTGGAGAATGGCTCTGTCCTGTGGGTGCGTCCGTGCAAGGACGAAATCCACAGTTGGTTGATCGGCGCGGTCGCATTCGAAAATGCGGAATGTTTCCTGCGACCAGTAAAGCTTCCCGCGGCAAATATCCCAGCCGAAACTGCCGGTGTGGCTCAGTCGCTGCGCTTCGGCCAAATAAGCTTCGCTGCGTTGCAGTTCGGCGGTCCGTTCCGCGACCTTCGTCTCGAGCTCGTCGCGAGTTTGCCGAAGCTGTCGCTCGCTCTCGCGTAGCGCCGCCTCCGCGCGGCGGTGATCGTCGACCAGGCGCGCCATCCGAAACGCGGTCGCGGCGTGATTGGCCGCCACGGAGAGCAGCAGCTGGTCGCTTTCGCCGGGAAAGTCGGCGCGATCGCACGCCGCCGCTACCAGGCCGCCTTCGGCATTGACGCCGACGGGAATGACAATGCCACGACCTTCCCCCGCGCCATCGCCGAGCTCGCGAACAATCTCCCTACGTGACAGGCGACCGTCGCCGGCGAGTCGGAACTCCAGCCATTTCCGAAATGCAGGCCATGCGCTTCCCCTCGCGACCTCGACCACGGCCTCCCCGTTGGGATCGCACAGGCGTACGAACGCGAAGCCGAGGCGCAATGAATTGACCAGCACATCGGCAAGCCCAGCGGCAATAGCAGGGGGTTCTCTGCCGACCCATGCGGCCGGCACGGCGGACAACGCCACTAGGTCCCTCAGCGCTGTCCGCAGCCGCGGAGCATCAGCCTCGACGCCCATCGCATCTCGCCGTGATCAGTGTGCGCGCGCGGCGCTCGGCCTCTCCCGGAGTTCAAGCAGGAACTGCTCAGGGGGAACGAAAAAGGGATTCTCCTGCAGGACTCCCCCGATGAGCACAACCGGGTGCGTCCGCATCACATCCATCACCACGCTGGCGCTGTACTTCGACAGGTCGTAGGTGCAGATCACGGGATCATCGTGCCGGGCGACCACGTAATTGACGCGGGTCTCGTATTCCAGCCAATGGTCTATGCCCGCCTTGTCGACCAGCTTCCATTCCGCGCGCGACACGAACCGTGTCAGCGGATAGCCAGCCGCTGAGCCCGATTGGAGCACATCTTCGATCAAGGCCAGCATCGCGTCCTGATCAAAGCGATCGTCGTGCAAGTAAGCATCCTGCCAGCGCTGCATCTCGAGCTGACCGGAGCCGAGCGCCTGCTGCACATCGATGCCGGCTTCGGCGAGCCGCCTCAGATGGTCTTCCCACAGCTCGGGGTCCACGATGTGGAAGGCTTTGTCTCCTTGCTCGAAGCCTTCTTTGATAAACGACTGAAGGACCCTGTGTTGCTCGTCGAGGTCGTTGAAGAAAGCGCAAATGTGCCGGTGCTGGCCGAGGCTGTTGCCGGCGCAATGTATGGTGTCGCCGCCTGTCGCCATTTTATCACCTCCCGCTTCTGCCGGCGTGTGTCTGAACCGAGCGGGCACAAGCAAGCAGATCGTTCTGCTCAAGGTGCGTTGCTAGGGTACCTTTGCCAGGTACCGATGACCGGGGAAGAGCGCGCTCACGGTCACTGCCGTGAGAATAGGCCGTTTTCGCTGAGATTGGAACCGCTTTCGGCTGTCGCCCGGCGGCGGCAAACGTCGAGTCCCGGCCATTCCCGGCGTCTAAACGGCAATAAGAAGGGCGCCACAAAAAGAGAAGGACCGCTCCTCGCGGAACGGCCCTTCCATTGTCGCGACCACGCAGAGATCGCTAGAGACCTGGAAATCTAGCGTCTACTATGCGCGGGAATCCTGCGCACGGACAATGTTCCAGGACTTCTTGGACGCCGCATGGCGATGGACAATGAGACACTGGATCACCTCCTTTCTAGCTGTTGACGACGAACCCAGCTTAGGGCGATTCGCGGCTTTTGACAGTCCCTTTGATTGGGGCGTCCACCGCGAATTTTAGGCGCCGGCGCCCTGTTGTTGGGCTGTTTCAGGCCGCGGCCTTGGCCACCGCGTCGCAGACGTCGTTCACGATCGTGTCAACGAGCTGGCGATCGTCGGCCTCCGCCATGACGCGGATGACGGGTTCGGTGCCCGAGGGGCGGATGACGAGCCGGCCGTGGCGGCCGAGCCGCTCCGTGGCGGCGGCGATCGCCTTGACGACGGAATCCTCTTCGAGCGGCTTGCCGCCCCCGAAGCGCACATTCTTCAGCACCTGCGGCAACGGCTCGAAGCGGCGGCACACCTCGCTAACCGGCCGGTTCTGCTTGCGCACCACTGCGAGCACCTGCATCGCCGCGATCAGGCCGTCGCCGGTCGTCGAATGGTCGGTCAGGATGATATGGCCGGATTGCTCGCCGCCGACGTTGAACCCCTTTTCGACCATGCGCTCCAACACATAGCGGTCGCCGACCGCCGTGCGCTCGAGGCTGAGGCCGACTCCGGCAAGGCGCCGCTCGAGGCCGAGGTTGGACATCACGGTTGCGACGATGCCGGGTCGCGAGAGCTTGCCGTCCGCATGCCAGCTCTCGGCGACCACCGCGAGAATCTGGTCCCCGTCGATGAGGTGCCCCTTCTCGTCGACGATGATCATGCGGTCGGCGTCGCCGTCGAGGGCGATGCCGACGTCGGCGCGCATCTCGCGCACTTTCTGGGCGAGCGCCTCCGGCGAGGTGGAGCCGACGTTGAGGTTGATGTTCAGGCCGTTTGGCTCGACGCCCATCTTGATGACTTCGGCGCCGAGCTCCCACAGCGCGTCGGGCGCGGCCTTGTAAGCGGCGCCGTTGGCGCAATCGACCACGATGCGCAGCCCCTCGAAGGTGACCTCACGCGGCAAAGTCCGCTTGGCGTATTCGATATAGCGCGCCTGCACGTCGTCGATGCGGCGGGCCCTGCCGAGCTCCGGCGATTTCGCCAGTTGGTTGGCGAGGTCGCCGTCCATCAGCGCCTCGATGCGCGCCTCGATCTCGTCCGAGAGCTTGAAGCCGTCAGGGCCGAACAGCTTGATGCCGTTATCCTCGAAGAGGTTGTGCGAGGCGGAGATCATCACGCCGAGATCGCAGCGCATCGACCGCGTCAGCATCGCGACCGCTGGCGTCGGAATGGGGCCGAGCAGCAGCACATCGACGCCGACCGAAGTGAAGCCGGCGACGAGCGCATATTCAATCATATAGCCGGAAAGGCGGGTGTCTTTGCCAATCACCACGCGGTGGCGATGTTCGCCTCGCTGAAATTCGAGCCCGGCGGCTTGGCCAACTTTCAGTGCAAGTTCGGCGGTGATCTTGCCATTCGCCCGACCGCGGATGCCATCGGTGCCGAAATACTTGCGCGACATGTCCAGCTTCCTGCTTCGAGCTTAAGAATCGAGAAATTCAATAGCCGAACTTAGCAGGGGAAACATTCACATATCGTTGCAAAACGTACACGCAAACTCCCACCCACGCAAATACGCCGCCGATGCTCGTCGGCGGCGCGTCGGAATTGGCTGAAAAGTCGGATCAAGCCTTGGCGGTCTGCTTGACCGGCACGCCGGCTTCGGCGAACACGGCGCCGAGTTCGCCCGACTGGAACATTTCCCTGATGATGTCGCAGCCGCCGACGAATTCGCCCTTCACGTAAAGCTGGGGAATGGTCGGCCAGTTGGCGAATTCCTTGATCCCCTGGCGGATCTCGGCGTCCTCGAGCACGTTGACGCCCACCACCGGCGCGCCGAGATAGTCGAGGATCTGCACGACTTGGCCGGAAAATCCGCACTGCGGGAACTGCGGCGTGCCCTTCATGAACAGGACGACCGGGTTTTCCGAAATCACCTTCTGGATCCGTTCTTGAACGTTCGGCATGGCGCGGGGACCTTTCCTTGCGGGCTTCAAGGGCCCGCGTTCAACTCAGACATATAACGGGCGTGGCGCCCGCCCGCCAGAGGCGCTTCGTCCGCGGGGGCGGTGAATTCCTCAGCCGCCTGTCACGCTCATGTGGCGGGGGGTCGAGGCGTGGCTGCCGGCGCGCTCGATCACGAAGTCGTGGCCTTTCGGCTTGCGCTGGATCGCGGCGCGGATCGTCTCGACGAGAACGTCGTCGCTGGCGAAGCGGCGCATCGGCTCGCGCAGATCGGCGGAGTCCTCCTGGCCGAGGCAGAGATACAGCTTGCCCGTGCAGGTGACGCGCACCCGGTTGCAGCTCTCGCAGAAATTATGGGTCAACGGCGTGATGAAGCCGAGGCGGCCCCCTGTCTCGCCGACCTGAAAATACCGCGCCGGGCCGCCGGTGGCGTAAGTCGAGGCGGTCAACGTGAAGCGGCGCTGCAAAGCGGCGCGTAGTTCGGTCAACGGCAGATATTGGTCGAATCGTTCCTTCTGCACCTCGCCGAGCGGCATCACTTCGATGAAGGTCAGATCGAAGCCGCGCCCATGCGCCCATGCGACCAGCTCCGGGGCTTCCTCGTCGTTGAAACCTTTGAGCGCGACGGCGTTGAGCTTGATTTTCAGGCCTGCGGCGTCGGCGGCGTCGATTCCCGCCATCACCTTGTCGAGGTCGCCCCAACGGGTGATCGACCGGTACTTGTCGCGATCGAGGGTGTCGAGCGAGACGTTGATGCGCTTCACGCCGCAATCGACCAACTCCGAGGCGTAGCGCGAAAGCTGGGAGCCGTTGGTCGTCAGTGTCAGCTCGTCGAGCGCTCCCGCCGCCAGATGGCGTGACAGGCTGCGGAACAGCGTCATGATCTCCCGGCGGACGAGCGGCTCGCCGCCGGTGATCCTGAGCTTGCGCGTGCCGAGGCGCACGAACGTCGAGCACAGACGGTCGAGCTCCTCGAGGGAGAGCACCTCGCGCTTGGACAGGAAATTCATGTCCTCCGACATGCAATAGGCGCAACGCAAGTCGCACCGATCGGTGACGGAGACGCGCACATAGTTGACGACCCGACCAAAGGGGTCGACCAAGCTCGAGGGCAGATCAGACGCTCGTACGTTCATGCAAGTTACATAGTGGGCCGCCCGCCGAAGGAAAGGCGGGCCGACCGACGCAAGACTATCCCTTCTTCACGCCCACGCCAAATACTCTCGGCACGACATAGGCGATGCGGACCTCTTTGACTTCGAAATCCTCCAGGACAATTTGTCGCATGGCCTGCGGGCTGATCCGCCAAAAGTCAGCGACGGCGGCCTGCGCCCGCGCCACGATGGTCGCGTTCGCGATCTCGTTGCCTTGCGCCCCGACAACCCGGACGCCGAAGCGCGGCTTTTGGGCGAACGCCTGGGCGACGACGATAAAAACGCCGCCCGGCTTCAGGACCCGCCGGACCTCGGCCAAAGTCCGCCAGAAATGCTTGTCGCGGGCGATTCCGCCGTTCCAGAGCACGGTCGAAATCTGGCCGTCCTGGAAGAGCTTCGTCAGGTCGTTGGCATTGCCGTTGCGGTAGGAAACTCCGTCCTGCTCCACGGTCTCGTGCGGCCCGACCGCGTAGCGTTCTTCGCCGGCAAAACGATCGTCCGTGAGGAGGGAGGCGTCAGGCGAGGGCGCGCCGATTTCGAGAAATGGTCCGCGAGCCTCATGCGCCGCGATCAGGGCGTGAAATTCCTCAATAATTTTGCCGCGTATTCCAAGCGAGAATTGCGAGGAACTAAGGTCATCAAAGGTCATGACGAAGTCCTGGTCACAGAGAATTGATTGCTTTTACACCGGCGACGCTTGGTTACGCAAAGATAGGCGCGACCAAATAACGAAAGTCTCTGGACCTCGCAACTTGCGCCGCGCGGTCGTGGTCATCCGCCCTCGTGCCGCCCTCGGGCTTCGTCGCGACAATTTTCAGTATCCGGCCTGATCGCGGAATGCGCCGACCAGCAGGCTGCCCATCGCATAGAGCAGGAGCGCGCCGAAAAAGGTCGAGACAGTGCACACGATCGGAATGGAAAGGCTGCCGCTGGTGGCTTCGGTCGGCGGCGCGAAGACGACGAGGTAGTTTTGTGTCCTCGCGGCGTCCGCCCGCGCGACGCTCAGTCCCTGCTCGGCGGCGGTATAGGCGGTCTTAGCGAATTCGGCGTCGAGCTGCAGGGCTGAATATTCGTCCAGGATTTGCGAATAGGGCGCGTTCACGGCCGTTCCGGCGAGGCGGGCGCGCTCTTTCTGCAACTGCTCCTCGAGCGAGGCGACGCGCGATTTGATGCCGATTACGATCGGCGACGTGTCGCTCAGCGTCGGCGAGGTGTTCGTCAATTGCGCCCGCTCGCTGGCGAGCTCGCTTTCGAGCGTGCCGACGATCTGGCCGAGCTGGGCGGCCCCCCGGTTCGGATCGAGATCGCCGTGCTGATTCTGGAAATCCGTTAGCGCCTGTCGGGCCTGGCGCAAGCGGGCCTCCTGGCGCGTGACTTCCGCGTCGGCCGCGTCCACGACGTCGCGCCGCGCGCGGGCGGTCATGCCGTCCATCATTTCGTCGCAGGCTTTGACGATCGCCTGCGCCAGCTTCACGGCGAATTGCGGGTCGAACGCCTCCACCTTGACGGTGACATAGCCGCCCAGACCTTCGGAGGCGGTGACGCGCCAGCGATAGTGCCGCAGCAGCGTCTCGCTGGAGGCGTTGGCGCTCATCCGCGAGAAATAATCGATGTCAGGATTGCTGTAATGCGCGCGCAGATTGAGCTCGTGGTCCAGCTTCTCGAGCAAAGCCGACGAGCGGATATATTCGTAGAGGATCGCGCCGAGATCGATATTGTTCGATTGGCTCGTCCCGGCGAAGGTTTCGACGAGGCCGCCGGCGAGCGAGGTCGGCGCTTTGTAAGTCTGATAGGTGACCTTGAACTCCGCGGTGCTGACCGGCGTCGCGACGAAGAAGAAATAGATCAAGGCCACGACGGTTGGCGCGAGCACGAACAGCGCGAGCCGGCCGAAGAACGATCGGCGCCGTTTGCGGCGCGCCGCCAAGAAAAAGTTCGGGTCGGGAAGGGCCGCGATCCAGTCAGGCTGCGGACGTAGGGATTCGCCGACGACCGGCGTTGTCAGCCGGCCGCCGTCTTCGGCGTTCCGCTGCCCCGCGCCGGCGCGCGGAAGGCCTCTCGCCGCCTTCGGCCTCGGGGCCATCGCCCTGACCTTATCGTGGTTGTCGGTCAAAGAACTCGAGTCCTTCTTCGATGTCGGCGAAAGGATATAGGGTCCGGTCGGCTATGACGAGCGCAGCCTCCGCGTATTGGCGCGCCAGCCGCGGGTTTGGGGTCGCAAAGAGCGCTCCCGAGCCGCGCGCCGCCGCCGCCGCAAAGCAGCGCGCCAGCAGGTCCGATGACAAGAACCCCGCATCGTCGATCAGGTAGCATTCGAACGGCAGAGCCAGGATGGTCGCCGTTTCGAGCGCCCGACGTCGCGCGGGGTCGTCGGAATTGAACAGCGCCTCTGGTCCGTCGCAGAGCGCCGCGGCGCCGGCGGCGAGATGGTCCGCGTCGACGCTGTAGAGACGCGCGACGACACGCAGGTTTTCGAGGGGTGTGAGGTGGGCGTGAAACAATCCGCCTGCATTCGCCAGCGGCGAAAATCGGTCCGCGCCGATCAGCGCGCCCTGATCTGGCGTCAGCCTACGTGCGAGTATTTTCAGCAAGGCGGATTTGCCCGCCCGCTTGTGGCCGAGGATCGCGACCGGCCGATCGGTTGGAAAGCTCACGCTGGTCGGGCGGAAGACGACTTGCGGCGTCTCGCTGCGGCCGTGAAAGACCTTCGCGACCGAGACGAGGGAGGCTATGCGCGCGCCGGCAGCCATTTATTCGCCAAGAGTCCGAAGAAGCAGAGGAAAAGCGCCGAGCAGAGCGGATAGGTCAAAGAGACCAGCGCAATCGGGTAGCCCGAGTCGAAAGCGTGCCGTTCGTATTCGACGAGATGAATGAGGGGATTATACAACATCAATTCGGCAATGATGGGAGGATGCATCGTCGCCACGGAAAAATACATACCAGACGAGACAAACAGGATCCACGTCAGCAGTTTTTCGACGATCTTGACCGATGGCCACGCCGATCCCAGTCGCTCGAACAGCAGCCCGAAGCCGAAGCCCATGAAGCCAGCGGTCGCGAACACCCCGAATGTCAGAACGATATCGGGCAAGGGCAATTCCGCGCCATAAAAGTTCAACGGGATCAGGGCGATGAGGCAGAAGGTGAGATTGAACAGCACCGGCCAGGCCGCGCCGGCGAAGCGCAGGTGCATGTCGGTAGCTCCGTTCAAGGCGATTACGCCAGACGCATATTTGGCTGCGTGCGCGGCGCCCATCTCGGTATTGCTGAACGCGAACCAGACCGAAAAGCCGCCGAGCACGAAGACCATGATCGGCGCATTGCCGGGCATCGGTCGGTGAAGCACCCAAAAAAGATAATAGTGGCCGACGATGACGGCGATGGGCCGCAACAGCTCCGCGGCGACGCCAAACGGATTGCCGCGATGCTTCAGCTTGAGGCCGCGAAGAATCAACGCGTGGATGATGAAGAGGTCATCGACGACGCTTCGGCGACGATTGGAAAACGGCGAAGCGGCTTCCACCGCGCTGCCGCGCGCCTGGGTCTCGGCATTGGGGGCGCTGTCGCCTCGAATCGGGGGGACGCCGATGTCCTGCGTGGCGGCCTCGGAAGAGGCCGTTACAACGGCCGACCCGTGGGACGCCGGCGCCTGCGGCGCGACATCGGGCTCCGCGTTCTCTTCCGTTGGCGGCGCGGCGTCCTGCTGCGGCGCGGTTGGCGACGAACCGGGGCCGGGGCTGCGTTGGCGTAGCGCAAGCAGCGCGCGAACCTTGTCCAATCCCGGCCAATTCGGCCGCTGTCGTTCAAGCTGGTCGACCAGGTCTTGCGCCGCGGCAAGCCGGCCGAGCGCGACCTGGCAGCGCGCTATGACGACCCGAGCGGCAAAATTGTCGGCATCCAAGGCGCAGGCCGACGAAGCCATCTCCAGCGCGGCCTTGAATTGCGAGCGCAGGGCCATGACCTCGGCCATTCTCGCGCGGCTCTCAGCCGAATTCGGCCGTAGCGCGATGGCGCGCTGGAGATGCGCCTGGGCGAGCATCATATTGCGCGAGGCGAGCGCGATGCGCACCATGAGCAAGTGGCCGCGATAGACGTCCGGCGCCAACGCGAGCGCGCGCTGACAGGCAACGCGCGCCGCTTGCCAATCGTGCGCGAGAACGGCGGCGCGCGCCTGGAGAAAGAGCGGGATTGCGTCGGCCGACCCATCGCCGGCGCCGCGCGCGAAGGCGGCCGCGGCGTCTTTGAAGCGCCTTTGGCGGAACAGCGCCAACCCCTGCAACTCGTGCGCTTCGGCCAGAGTGGGTTCTAGCCGTAAGGCATCCTGCGCTTGCTGCAGCGCCTCTGCGCTCTTTCCGATTCGGAGCAACGCACGAGCGCAGTCGAGACGCGCATCCGTCGCATCGGGAAGTGCGCGGGCGACGCGCCGCCATGTCACGGCCGCCCTGGCGAAACGACCGGCGCGCCATTCGGCCAGCGCAAGCAGGCGCAGCGCCTCCATCCGAAGCTCGCCGTTCCTGGCGGCGAGCCGCAATGGAGCCCTCGCATCCCCAGCACGACCTGTCGCGAGCAGCGCGCGCCCGAGCTGGTAGTGGAGCGCTTCGTTCCGTGGCTCCTCTTCGAGCGAGGCGAGGAATCCTGGGATTGCCGCCTCGGCTTCGCCGGGGTCAGGCAGGGCCCGTCCGCTCGCGAGCGGACGGCCGTCCGGGCCGGAGCCGGCTGCGCTGCGTGGGGTGATTGCGCTCTCCTCCGTCATGGCTTCGGCCGGTTCTCGAGCCTAAAAGTCGGCGAAAAAATCGATTTCTATTGCAATGGTTTGACGCCGACGCCGACGACCCGCGAGGGCATCATGATCTCCCTGATTTCGCGGATGTCGAAGCCATGCAAGATCGTCTTTCGCATGGCTTGCAGGCTGACGCGCCAATAGTCCGGCCGCCGTGGATGCACGGCTTGCGTGACGGTCGTGTTTTGGATGACCCGTCCCTTCGGCCCGAACGCCTTGATGCCGTTCTTCGCCGGCGCCATGCTGAAATCCGGCGCGACGACGATGAGGACGCCGCCCGGCTTCAGCACGCGGTTGATCTCTCCGAGCGTGCGCCAAAAGAATTGATCGTGCGCGAGCGCAGCGTTCCACAGCACGGTCGAGATCGATCCGTCGGCGATGACGCCATCGAGGTCGTTCGGGTCGCAATCGTGGAACGCCACGTCGTCGTGAATGGCGGCCTCGCCGTAGCCGATTGCATGGCGTTCCTGGCCGTGGAAGGGCTCCGACAGCAAGACGGCGTTTTCTTTCGGCCCGACGCCGATTTCCAGAAATGGTCCACGCGCCTCGTATGTCGAGGACAGAGACTGCAACTCCCTGCCGATCTTGACGTGCGGCAGGACGCCAGCGGGCGGCGGGGAACTGACTGCAGTGCTCGCGACGCCATCGGAGCCGGGGCAGCCAGCCGCGGCGAGCGCGTCGGCGACTTCCTTCAAATTCGGCACGAACGACGCAACGGCGCTGGTGTTCTGGCCGCTGTGAAAAAGCGTGGTGTTGATTTTTTCGTCGTTCGCTTCGATTTCCTCCGGCGCAAAGCCGAGGAATTCGAGCAGGGCGCGCGTTTTGGCTAGGCGCGGCCCGTGGTCGCCGATGTAGAGGTCCTCGTAGCAGACCTCGAAGTGGTCGACCCCCTGCTTGGCGAGCGTCGAGCAAATCGTCGCGGTTGCATTACGGCAATGGTTGTAGTGCGCCAGGACGCGCTCGACCGGCAGCGGCTCCAGTTTGCGCTGGCCCTGGGACACCTCGTCGAAGATCTTCTTCGCGTAGTCCTTGAACCAGGTTCCCTGCAACTCGGCGATGAACTTGGAGATCAGCCGCGAGGATTCGTCACGCCGCAGCAGCAGGACGTGACGATAGTTCGTCTTCGCCGCCGCCGTCATGACATGCAGGTTGAACGGCATCGAGTGCAGTTCGTAGCAGTGCTTGATCAGAAATTGTTGCTGGAAAACGTCGGTGAGCGAATCGACCAGCGCGTTGACGTCCTTGCTGCTGCTCCAGGCCTCGGTGATCGGCCAGAACTGTCGCGGCTTCTTCTTCGCCCAATTGAACGGTTCGTGCTCCGCGCCAGGATGCTCGGACATTTCCATCACAAGATTGGTCAGCGAAGTGCCTCCCGTCCGCTGCATAGTCCAAATGATGAAAGGATAGGACATCCGTATCAGCCTTAGAATGATGGGGGCGGCGCCGAACCCCGCGCGCCTTCTGACAGAGCGAACGGCTGAATATCAGAACCATGCGCCGCGACAAAACGAGGGCTCATGGTCCGTTACGTTGGAATACCGTGGGCGGACGGTCAATTCGCCGCGAGCGGCTCGCGATTTGCAATTTGGTTGCGTACTGTCTCTAAGGTGCCTCCCCGTCGCCAAGCCTCGACCGTGTTTTTGGCGGGAGGAGGCGCCGAGCGTGCAAGGGTCTGGGGAATGAGATTTGCGGTTCTGATCGCCGTGACATTGTCGACGGCCCTTGCAGGATGCAGTGAAGTCCCAAGTGGGGCCCCCACCGCGGCGGAGTTTCAGAAAGGGCAGCATGCCGCGGCCGGCCAGCCGCCATACCGCGTCGTCGAGATGGATTCGCGGATCGCGCAGCTTCTGTCCGACGTGCGTACGCCCGGGCTGGCCGCGTCATATGGCAGCCTGCACTACCGCCCCTCGCTCGTTCTGAGGCCCGGCGACACGATTTCCACAACAATCTTTGATTTCGCGGCGGTCCCGCTGTTCGGCGGGGCGAGCGCGTCCGCATCGGATGGCCCGGCGCAGGTCGGCGGCCACACCGCCACGATTCCCAACCAAGTCGTCGAGCTCGACGGCTCGGTGGTGATTCCCTTCGCCGGCAGCGTGAAGGTTGGCGGCCTGACGCCGCTCCATGCCGGGCATCAGATCGAGGTCGCCCTCAAGGGCGCCGCGACGGACGCGCACGCCGTCGTCACGCTGCTGAGCTCGGCCGCCAATGCGGCGACCGCCGGCGGCGATTTGCAGCGTCCCGGCATCATTCCGCTGACCATTCGCGGCGAGCGGGTGCTCGATGTCGTCGCCGCGGCCGGGGGGGCGAAATACCCCGCTCGCGACTGCGACGTGCAACTGATCCGGCGCGGTCGCGTCGCCAGCGTCAATCTCCAGCGGGTCGTCGAACTTTCCCAACGAAAACGTTACGATCGAGCCCGGCGACAGCATTTTCGTCTCTTACAATCCAAGGAGCTTCAGCGTTCTCGGCGCGGCGTTGAAGGTCAACCAATACGATTTCGACACGCCGAAGGTGACCCTCGCCGAGGCGCTTGCGCGGGCGGGCGGGCCGAACGGCGCCGTGGCCAACGTCAGCGACGTCTATCTGCTGCGCTCCGAGAGCGAGGCGACGCTCGCCCGGCTATCGCCGTCAAACGATCCCGCGCCGGGAGCCGCGACGACTACTGTCCCGGTCGCCTATCACATCGATCTGCGGGGCGCCGAGGGATACTTCCAGAGTCAGGCGTTGCAGATTCGCGACAAGGACCTCGTCGTCGTCGCCAACGCCGACAGCGTGCAGCTCCAGGAAATCATGGCGATCGTCAGGAACTTCACTGGCGTCGCCTACGACCTCCGGGCGTCCGTCGTCGGCACGTCGCGCGTCGGGGGGTGAGGGTCCCGCGCTTCGCTCGGGAGGCTCTTACATCAACGAGGCCGCCACGGCAGGCAACTCGGATTGCGCGCGGAGCGTATCGAACACGCCCTTGTTGATGCCGCCGCGCATCAGCATGTCCGTCACCACTTCGCGCAGCTTCGCCATCTCGGCGAGTTCGGCCGTGATGTCGGCTTCGGCGCAGCCCTGCGGCGCTCCGGCGAGGCTCACGCCGAGCCAGGACTCCAAGCCCTCCATCACAGTCCGGCCGCTTTGGGTGACGTCCAGCGTGCGCGTCCATCCCCACGGCTTGGAGTTTTTCGCCTTTTCCGATTGCTTGGCGATCCAAGCCAAATATTGGTCGTAATCGTAGATGAAGCGACGGAAGCGGTTGGCCATCGCACTCGGCGGGATCGCCTCGAGGGCTCGCAGGTCGAGCGGGTCCTCCATCAGCGGCTCCGCCCCCATGACGTTCTCGACGAAGGCGTTCAACGTATCGCCGCGCACAAAGGCCATGCGGACGTTGGGACGCTCGACCATGACTTCGGTCATGTGCCAGCCCTGGCCTCGCTTCAGCAGATATCCGCTCATCCGCTTGGGCTCGGCGCGAACGATGTCGGCGACGAAGTTGGGCGCGGACACCATCCGCAAGGCCGCCTCTTCCGCGCCATAGCCTGCGAAGGTGGCGAGGCCGTTCGCCAGCTCGACCCGCGCCGGGTGGAACAACTGGCCGTGGCAGAGCAAATCCGGATGCCAGGACAAAGCCCGGTAAGGCAGCCGCAGCTCCGCCGCACACGCTCCGACCAGCACGAAGTACGGCTTGGTCAGACGCTTTTGATCGTCGATCCAGCGCCCTGCCGAGCGTCCAGGCACCGGAAGGCCCGGCGGTCCGTTGCGATAGGCGAGCCGCCAGTCCTCATATTCCGAGCTGACGATGCCGACATCCTCGTCGATGAAGGACGGAGCCGTCTTCGCGCCGGTCCAGTAGTCGTCGAGTGCATCGCGCAGTTCGTCGCTGTGCGGCGACATCTTGCGCGCCATGAAGAAGGGCTGGCGGTGCAGATAGTCCAGGTGGTCGATGTAGTAAGTGACGGGGTAGCCGTAGTCGGAGAATTGATACAAGGTCAACGAACAGTTAATGATGCGGTCGTCGCTCGTCACCGCCCTCACCAAGGTTTGGAAGAACAGCTCGTCGGGAATCAGCGTCGTTTGAAAGAACGACCGGATGTCCGGCTCACGAGCGAGCGCCATGACCTTGCGGAGTGTAGACCAGGTCAGCACCCACCACTGCGAACCCATGTAAGGGGTGAGGCCGCGCACGAAGGGACGCTCCATCCGGAGCATCTGCTGGACTTTCAGCGCGATCTCGGTCCGCCTCATCTGGGTGCGCCAGTTGAAGTGCCAGCGGTATTGGTATCGCTCCTTTTGCGGGCCGGTCTTCACCCATTTCACTGCATTGGCGGGGACGCTTTCGATGAATTCCTCGCCGCGGTTGCGGGTGAGGAAATCCTCCAGCTGACGGCAGGAGCGAATCGGATAGTCGAGCCCGCTGAGGAGATAGACATAGTCGGGCTCCCAGCCAGCCGCCTCGATCTCGTCGAGACAATTGAGCGTCGCCTGGACGACCGACCATTCACCCCAACCGACACGGACGCGCTTCGCGAAGCGAACGGAGGCGTTCCCCGCGAAGCTGCGCGTGAGATGTTCGAACGCTGCGGCGGACGACTTGAGATCGTAATGGACGGCGACGGTATGACCGGCGGAAACGAGCAACCGAATGAGCCGCTCGACGACGGTTGCGCTTCCATGAGCGATCAGCACAAAACCTATCTTCAAGATCCCTACCCGGGGCCGTGGGCCGCCCATCCCGGCGAGCCCTTCGCCGCAACGCCCGAGCGGGCCAATCTGCCTCGGTCTAATGTCGTCCCTGCGTTCCGCAGTCAAGACCGGGCGCGTCGCAGTCTGCGCGGCGCCCACTCTGCCGGAGGCGTGGCCGGCCGCCGCGCATGGTTCCGCTTTGATCCGGTCGAAGCTTCCCTAGCTTCCCTCTCGCCCCCGAACCGGATAGACAGGACGCAATCCACGATATTCTCGGCTCGGATTAGTCGAGGCGGCCAACGGCGCGAGATTGCCGTAAGGAATTGGTGTCATTTTTATTGCGTAAAGGAATCATAGGTTAAGCCGCATGCCGTAATGCGGTGGGGGACGGTTTGCGCGTTTCCGCTGGGTTCGCGAGCGGCGCTGGGGAATGGGGGGCAATTCGCTTTGGCCAAGTTGAGACGAGCGGTGACCCGCTTGGAGACGTTTTTTTTCGGTGGCCAAACGGGAAGGGATCCAGGCGCACGAAGCGAGGCCTGGGACGAAGAGCCCGCCTCCGCAAGCATCAACAGCGACGATCGCATGGACCTCCTGTCCCGCGACGAGCTCCGCTGCCTCGACGAATGGCTCACGTTTGACCGGGCGGACGGACGGGCTTGAGGGGACGCCAGACGGGCTACCCGAGACCGAATTTGTGCTGGGCCAGGCGCTTTGGCGCGGCGCCTCGCTCCGTCTGCAGTCGAGGGGACTGCGCGTGTGAGGGCGGGCGAGCCTGTCCATCCGCCAGCGCCATTTTTTGGAAGGCCGCACATTCCCTAAATGACGGGCTGGCGCACGCGTCCGCTTGATATTCGCATTGCGGTGCTGTCTATTCCCACCTTCCTCAGAGGCTTTCGTGATGTTCGCGATGGGCATCCTCGCGTAGGCGGAGTCGGGCTCCTTGTTTCGCTTTCAATCTAACGATCACGTCGAGAAGAATGTCTCTTTTCTTTTTGATTACATAAAGATTTCGCTGTCGCTCGCCGCTTTTGCGTTAGTTGGGGCGACGATCTGGTTCGAAGCTCACCATTTGTTTGCAATGGCGAGCTACGACGAGATGTTCGACAAGCTGCGGATGTATCGGGCGCTGGCGGGCGAGACGAGCCTCGCCGGCTACCTGACGGTTCCCCACAATGAACATCGCATTCTGACGACCCGCCTTCTCGAGTTGCTAGACGAAAGCGCCTTCGGCGGGCGCGACTATGTTCAGATCGTTTGTTCTCATCTTCTCCAGTTCGCGTCGTCGTTGCTGGCGCTCTACGCATTCTGCCGCGGGGAGGGGCGAGGCATGCCGCTGAGCGTCCGCGTTTTGCTCTATTCCGCGTTGGTCATCCTCTTCGTCAACCCGAACTTCCTCTACACGCTGATCGACGCCTTTCAGGTGCAGCACGCGATTATGGAGACGCTGTGCGTGCTTGGCGCCGTTCTGGTCAGCAATGCCTCCGAACAAGAAGGGGGACCGAAGCTTCGCGACGGCCGTTTCTTCGCCTCTCTCCTGGCGCTTGCGGTCGTCGCTTCGTTCACGCTCGGCAATGGGCCGGTGATCTTGCTCGCAGCCGCCGCGACGGCCGTGGTGTTGCGCTGGCGGGCCTCGACAACGCTCGTTTTGATCGGCCTGGCGCTCGCCCATGTCGCTGTCGTCGCGCTGACGACGAAGTCGGGCGGCGACATGACGCACGACGCCGTCGCGGTGTTCGAATTCACCCTCACCTACCTCGGCGCGCCATTCTCCCGTTTCGACCCTTACCCGGGCGGATATGTCACCTATGCGGCTTCGCCCGCTTTCGCGATGGTGGCCGGCGCGATCGTCCTCGCGACGGGTGTCCTGTTCGGGCTCGCGCGTCTCGTGAAGCCGGGCCTCGGCGGCTCGCTTGCCGTCTTCGGTCTCGTCCTCCTAATGATCGTGGTCGCGACGGGCCTGCTCGGTGGCGTTGCGCGCGCTCATATCGGCGTCCTCGAAGGCGGCAGCAAGAAGTACTCCTCGTTCTCAGTATTGGGCTGGGTCGGGGCGTTGGCGATCTATGTCGCGCTCCTACGTGCGCGCTTCGCAGCGCCGCGACTCGTCACGGAGGCGGTCGCGATGGTCGCGCTGCTCGTTCTGCTGCCGCTCACCGTGATGGGTTTCGACCGCGAGACGCGGCTTTGGGCGAAGGGCGCCGACCGCAATTGGGAAGCGGCCACCGCCGTCCTTCTGAAGGTCAACGCGCCTGCCCTCCAGGACATCGATCAGCCGCCGGAGGACGTCGCCGAGTTCGTGAAATATGCCGAGCCGCTGAAGCGGGAAATCTTCGCTCAGCTCCCCTATCGGTGGGGGGAGGACATCGCGCCCATGCTGGCGCGCATGCACGCCACCACTTGCCGGGGGTCGGCGCAAGATTTGACTGTCATCTCAGGCGACCTGCCGCACGTGTTCGACGAGCCTGGCTCGCCGGCCACGATGAGCGGCTGGACCTGGATGGACGGCGACAAGGCGCCGGCGCCGACGGTGATCGCGGTCGACCCGAAGAACCGCATCGTCGGCGTGGCGCGGACAACGCGGCCGGGAGAGAACGGCGAAGAATGGCTCTCGCAAAAGCTCGGTCGTGACGTCGGCTGGTTCGGCTATGCGCGGATCAACGACACGCCGCTGCGGTTTTATGCGATCAGCCGCAACGGCCGGCACTACTGCGACCTCGGCGGGGTCGGCGATGTGCGGTGAGCCGCTTTCGGGGGCGCGGCTCAGTGGGGCGTGTGGTTCTGTCGTCACGCGAGCATCGAAATTAGCGAATGTCGCTTCCTAGTTACGGTATTAAGGCACTGTATTTTGTCAACCGCTTGTGATCGACATTCGTCTCGATCGTAGTGATTGATTGGTGGCGTAATCTTTTTCCGCCAATGTCGGATTTCAAAAATATGAACAAATCCGTATTATTTATAATTATCGCAAATGTAGTTGTTTTAATTGTGGTATCTTTGCTGATAACATCACAGGGGCGTGAGGCCGTAAGTCCGCTTTTGTCGGGGGACGCGATATTCAAGACGGATCAATTCATTTCGTATCAGCCCAATTCGAAGACGACATTCATACCACGGCGATTTCTGGAGGCGATGACAGTCAAAGAGAACAATGCATACAATCAGCGCGACAATTCCTATTCACGCCGCGCCGGGACCATTGAAACGCTACCGTTTACCCCCACGCGCTTTATGGCGGTTCCGCTCTATGCAGGCGACGAGATTCCTACCTCCGCAGAACTCCGACAGTCGCACATCTATTTGCGATGCTTGACCAACGACGCGCGGCTGAATCTGCTTAAGGGACCATCGCCTGGTTGGTTTCTAACCACGGTCCGTCTGCCCGATCGATGGTGCGATGGCTCGGTCACTATCGTTGCGGCGGCAGTCGATGACGACTACGCGGTCGGCGTCGGCACGCCATTCAGGATTGGCCCATTGACATGGGCGATGGGAGGTCGTCTCGGCGCATTGCTCGCTGCCATTCTTGTGTTCTCGCTCACGACGACCAGCATCATCCCGATCATCGCGCTAGCTCGCTACGCAATCCTTCATCAACTCCTCATCGTCCTCATTGCGCCCTCCATTTTGGGTTGCGTGTGGTTTTTGCAACAATGGTACGTCGGCAGCGTCGTAGTTTCGGCGATCCTGGGCCTCATCAGCGTATTCGGCCCGTTCGTGTTCTTTGCCTATCAGAGCCGGCAAGGCCGAGCCGAGGTAGACGAGCAGACGTTGCGCGCGTTTCTCATCGGTCTCAGTGTGACGTTCTTGATTGTACTTGTCGCGCCTTATTTGCTGATCCCGATCGAGAATGGGTTTTGGTTTCCCGCCTACGTTTTCTTTCCGGCGTTTTGGTCCACCGACAATCTCCTGTCGATGATGTCCGCCAAGTCCATCTTGACTGCCGGAAGTATCCACCCCGACTACCTCGGAACCTGGTCTCTAAACGACAGGGGTATCATTCAGGCCGGTGATTTTATCGGGCTCATGACGCTGCCGTTGGTCAAAATTTTCGTAGCTAAGAGTATTGCGGGTCTGTACATCGCGCATTTGTACGGCGCGTCCATACAGGCGCTCGCAATTCCCGCTCTTGTCGTTCTTGTATGTCGATGCGTCATCGCCAACAGGAGCCCTCTCGCGGTGACTCTCTTACTGGCGACGACACCGTTTTTTCTAATGAACACTTTTTATATATGGCCAAAGGTGTCTGGAGGAATGCTCGTTGTCATGGCTTTCTTCCTGCTTGAAGAGGCCATCCGTCGGACAAGTGTGTTCGCCCTTTCCGCCGCGGGGTGCTCGCTATTTTTTGCGTATCTAAATCACTCTGCCAATGTCGTCTCTTGCATAACAATCATTGCCTATTGTGTGCTCTCGGTCCTGAGCAGGCACCACACATTCGGCGAAATGACCCGCCTAGCGCGTAAAGGCCCATTGGCAATGCTCGGTCTGGCGATTGGGTTGGCCGTGGTGGAGCGCCTCGTTTCTCAGGTGGAGCCCAAGAGCAGCTGGCCGATCCTGTTCCTACTGACTGGGGACGGTGATTTCGGCTTGGACCAGTCACAGGTTATCGCCAAGGTGATCGCGTTCTATCAAGGCATGACACCGGGGAAATTTTTCGCCCTCAAAGGCACCCAACTTATGGACCTAATTTGGGTCCAAGACGACTTTTTCTCAAAGGAAAGTCTCGGGCTTTCGGTTCTCGCGACCATTCGCGCGCGCCAATTCTTCAGTTTGGTTCCGACTATTGGGCTCGGCATGATTGTCGGGCTGCTACTCGCTTTCGCTCGGAAAATCCGATTTGGCGAATCGCGCTTGTTCGAAGTGACCAAGGTCGATCAGCGCCTCTTCACGACGGCGATGGTGTTGGCGGCTAGCAGCGTCGTAACTCTCATCGTTTTCCTGCTCCTCTTCAGCCAGGACATGATCGTTCACCAACTCCCGTATGGCGTCGTGATCGCTCTGATTTTGGCGGCCGCGCTTTTCGTGGCTCGATCGAGGCCCATCTTCCGATTCGCTACGTGCGCCCAGGTTGCAGGAACGGCTGTGATCTGGTTCTTTGGAAGCTATTATGCTTGGTTTCATGAATTGCTCTTTCAATAGAGCGGCAACGTTGACGCTTGATCAACGTTCGCTTGGAGCCGCACGGCAGAGGAGGGGACCACCACTTTGACGGAACTCGCACTCCACAGTCCCTTCGCTCTGCGATGCTTGTTATTTTCCGTCACTTGCCGAGGGCAAAGATCCCACCTCGTAGGCGATCCCATAATTCCCCCACTTTCTGGAACCGGACATTTATGTTAAGAGACGCGTCGCAGTTCACGCCTACCGCCTATCGTCCCGATATTGATGGATTGAGAGCCGTCGCCGTCGCATCGGTTGTCGTTTTTCACGCTTTTCCATCCCTAGCGCCTGGCGGTTTCGTCGGTGTCGATATTTTCTTCGTCATTTCAGGTTACCTCATCACCGGAATCCTGGTGGATGACGTGCGCCGGGACCGTTTCAGCGTCGCCAAATTCTACGCTCGGCGCATTCGCCGGATTTTTCCGGCTCTGATTGTCGTGCTCGCCGCCGTCATTGGGTTGGGGCGCGCGGTGCTGTACCCCGACGAGTTTGTGGAACTCGGCAAACACGTGCTTGCGGGCGCCGGATTTGTATCGAACCTTCTCCTCTGGAGTGAGACCGGCTACTTTGATCAAGCCGCCCAGGCCAAACCGCTGCTTCATCTGTGGTCGCTTGGCGTCGAGGAGCAGTTCTACATCATATGGCCGCTTATCCTGGCGATTGCGCATAAGCGGCGCGAAGCGCTTGTTGCAGCGACCGTTCTCATATTCGCCCTGTCGTTTGCGCTGAACGTCTACCTGGTCGGCCATCATCCCGGCGCCGCGTACTTCTCCCCTTTCACGCGCTTTTGGGAATTGATGGTCGGAAGCGCTGTCGCTCTCAATATGGAGATGCTGCAGCGCCTCTCGCTGCGGATGAAGAGCTTGGCGTCTCTGATCGGCGCGGCCCTATGTGGCGCAGCTGTCTTCGGGCTGAGCGAACAGAACTATCCGGGCTGGTGGGCGATTCTGCCCACTTTCGGCGCCGCTCTCATCATTGTTGCAGGCTCGAAGGCCGTCGTTAATCGCAGCCTCCTGTCCCGATCGGCGATGGTTGGAGTCGGAAAGATCAGTTATCCCCTCTATCTCTGGCACTGGCCGCTGCTTTCCCTCGCCTCTGTCGCGGTCGGAGGCTCCTTGAGCGCCCCTGCGCGGGTCGGGCTTCTGGTTCTCAGCGCGTTGCTCGCATGGCTCACTTATGTGGCGATTGAAAACCCTGTTCGGCGACGGATAGGCAATGTCGCGGCTGTCGCTGTCCCCTGTTTTGGCCTCTTGCTCGCCGGCTCCGCCGGAGCGCTGGCTTATTTGGGAAAGCTCGACGCGCAGCCAAAGAAGTACAGCAGGTATGGTGATCCTGCGACCGCGACTCACGGGGCCGGCGGGGAGTTCCTCGCCGATTGCGGCATCAAAAGCGACCTGATGGTAGACGCTCAGTGCTTTGTAGATATTCGAGATCCGCCCCGTTTCGCGATGATCGGAGACAGTAAGACCGAAGCCGTCATCCACGGCTTCATCATGGAATCGCGACCGGGGGAGCGCTGGATGATGATGGGGCGCGGGGGATGCGCGCCTGTCAGCGGCGCCGTTCGTTCTGAGAGCTACGCCGGCGACGACCCTTCCGTATGCGCCGCTTTCGCACAACTCGAGGTGCAGACGGTCCTCTCAAAACCGGAGATTCGTCTGGTCGTGATCGCGACCGCCCGTCGCGTTCTGCTCGGCGTGGACTACGTCGACGAGCACGGGAACGCCGATCCAAACGGCGCCTATGACGGCTTGTATGCGACCATCTCCACACTCGAGCGGGCTGGCAAACGAGTCGCCTTTCTCATCGACAACCCCACCTTGCCAGATCCAACGAATTGCATGGAGAGGCGCGTGATGAAATATTGGCTCGTGCGCGCGTTGGCGAGCGCCGAGGAAACGAACTGTACCGTGAGATTGGCGGATCATCTGGCGCAGACTGCGGACTATCTTAAGATGGTAAAAGCCCTGAAGGCGGCGCATCCAGACATGCTGGTATTGGATCCGACGCCGCTATTGTGCGATGAGGCGCACGGTATATGCTCAATCAGCGAAAACGGTCGATTCTTATACAGCTACGGCGATCACGTCTCGGACACGGCCAGCACGAAAATCGCGCGGAGATTTATCCCCGATCTTACCGCGGACGCGATTCAATGAGGTGATAACCCGCGGCGCTCCAAAGAAGCCGGGGGCCGGACAGAAGGTTATCAACAACGGGCTGGTCGACCGTCGTTTCACTTGATTGATCGCGCAATCACGCCAAGTATGGAGCCTCATGCGCATTCTCGACGACATCGCCGCCGGCAAGTTCGCACCTGACCGAACCGACGTATGCCCGCGATCTCGGGATTGCGTGGCACCCGCAAGCGTATTGCGAACTCAGGCCGACACCCGGAGTTCGCGGAGGCGTTTCGGCGCTATTCGCAGGGCGATGTCGGTTATGGGCTCGACTTTGCGCGCATCTGGTCTTTCGCGCTCAACTGCGACCGCGCTCTGTCGCGCGTTCAGGGTTCGGTCGCCGAGCTCGGCGTCTATGCCGGCCGTTCCAGCGCCTTGCTCAGCCTCTACGCCGAGAAGCACCGCCGAAAACTCTATCTCTGCGACACTTTTCAGGGCTTCCCCGAGGATCAGCACGAAACGGGGATGGGCGAGGACGCGAAGGCCGCGTTCAAGGACGTCAGCCTGGACGCCGTCAAAGCGGCGGTCGGGGATTATTCGGGCAATCGCTGGGTCGTTGGCTCGTTTCCGCAGTCGATCACCGAGGAGATGCGCGACGATCGGTTCGCTTTCGTTTCGCTCGATTGCGACCTCTACGAGCCGATCCGCGCTGGCCTCAACTTCTTTTGGCCGCGCATGGACGTCGGCGGCATGATCTTCATCCACGACTACGGCTCCGGCCATTGGCCGGGCGCGACGCGGGCGGTGGATGAATTCTGCGCCGAGCGCAAAGTGGCGGGCTGCCTGCTCCCGGACCTTGCCGGCACTTATGCGCTGGCGCGTTCGGCGGGCGCCTGACGAGATCGGCGGCTTTCAGCCCCGCCGCAGCCCGGCGCGCGCGGCGAGCGCCGCCAAGGCCGCCGAGATGATGATGTTCCAATTGGCGAGCGTGAGGCCGAAGACTCTCAGCTGAATCTCGTCACAGCGCACCACCTTCACCTTGGCGAGCTGAGCGAGCAGGTTGCCCCCGCCCCCCGCGTCGAGAGAGCCGGTGCAGGCGGTCGGCCCTTGCCACAGCTTGGCCTCGACGCCCGAATGGTAGATCGCCAGGACCACATTGGCGGCGAAAATCAGCGCGATTAGCCAGAAGAGGGCGCGCAGGAGCGTCTGCCCGGCGCCGCTCGCCGCCAGCGCGAACGCAATCGCCGCGAGGGGCACGCCGGCGTAATACGCGTAGCGCTGGCTCAGGCAGAGTTCGCACGGCTCATAGCCGAACGCCTGGAAGATCCAGGCGCCGGCGATCGTTGCGAAGGCGAGCGCACCGATCACGAGGGCGGAGCGTTTGGCGTCCTTGGTCGGCTGAAGGGAGAGAACGGACATCAGAGCACTCGCGCCGCGATGACGAACCCGGCGATTATCGTCGCCGCGATGATCGCCAGGAAGGCGGCGAAATGTCGCTCGAGGGCGGCCCGCAGCGGATCGCCGAACCGATTGAGCGCGCCGGCCAGCAGGAAGAACCGCGCCCCGCGCGTCACCACCGATAGGGCGACGAAAGCGAGGAAATTGTAACCCAGCAGACCGCTGACGATCGTCACCAGCTTGTAGGGAATGGGCGTCAGGCCCTTGATGAGGATGACGAGGGCGCCCCAGCGCGCATAGGTTTCCTTCAGAGCGGCCATCTTGTCGGCGTAGCCGTAGACATGGATGAGCCATTGGCCGATCGTGTCGAACAGCAGCGCGCCGATCGCATAGCCGACAATCCCGCCGAGCACCGAGGCGACCGTCGCAATGAACGCGTAGCGCCACGCGAGCCGCGGCTTGGCGAGCGACATCGGGGCGAGGATGACGTCGGGCGGAATTGGGAAAAACGAGCTCTCGGCGAAAGCAATCGCCGCCAGCGCATAGGGCGCATGACGGCTCTCGGAGAGCGCGATTACCTTCTTGTAGAGGCTCTTGAACATGCCGATCCTGGAAGCCGCCGCCCTGGGGGAGGCATAGACGGAGCGGGCGGAGAAGTCCATCTTCGCCGCGGTCAGCGCCGGCTTGCCGTTGACCGCCGCGCCGCCGTCGTTCTATATCGCGCCGACCGCTTGTCGCGGGCCCCTGTGGCGGAACTGGTAGACGCGCTCGACTCAAAATCGAGTTCCGCAAGGAGTGCTGGTTCGATCCCGGCCAGGGGCACCATCCCGACACCGTTCAGCGCACCGAACTGCGAACATAGACCGGAATGGCGCAGGCGTGTCTGCCCCTCGCGGCGTTCGACCATAGCCTCCATTCAGATGCGCGTGTCTCGTCATCTCGACCGGCGAACTGGCAAGACGCCTTGCTCGGAAGAAGCCGGGTTCGATGGGCCGTGCTACAGAGGGGTCGATCATCCTCTCTACAATCGCCCAGATGCCCGATTCTCTCGTCCCCGTATTGACGCCCCACGGCACATTGCGCGTCGAACGGGAGCGCTCGGAATTTCCGATTGATGAGGCCGTCGTCGCTCGTCTGGACGCCGCATTCGCTGGTGGCGGCGGGTGCGGACTTCTGCAATTGGGCCTGTCCGAAGCGGGCAGCCGCCTGCCGCCGGAGCTTGCGTTCTGGCGCGCGTTCGCCATGCGGTTCATTGCCGCGGTCTGCGCGAGCGGCGAAGCGGCGACGGTCGAGGCGCCGAGGATATGCGAGCCGGGCGCGGCCGACCTCACACGCTTGATCGAGGAGGCGCCGCTTATGCCCGGCGGCGAGTATCTCGATGCTGCGCGTCTGGTCGGGCTATGGCGTTCGCTTCAGGAAGCGCTCGACGCCGAACGCGCCGGGACCGGCCTCCCGATCGGCGCTTTTCTGGCCGCGCGCGACAGCCGCTGGCGGCTCGTCGGACGGGTGCATTTCAACCTTGCCGAAAACCGCAAGGACGCCGAGCGCCCGTTCGCCTTCCTGGCCACTTACGCGGCCTCGCTCGCTACGCATGGCGCGCTTCGGCACGCGCCCCTCAGTGCGGCGCTGCGCGAATTCGCCGGCGCAGGGGCCAAGAACGAACTGCTGCGACTGCTGGAGCCGGTCGAACGCGCGGGCGAAAGCTGCGCGTGGCTGAAGCAAATCGTCGATTCGGGCGAGATCTTTCATCCGCTTCGCTGGACGCCGAGCGAGGCGATGCGGCTGCTCGGCGACGTCGAAACGCTGGAGCAGGCCGGCGTCATCGTGCGCATGCCGGCCGCGTGGCGCGCGGGCCGGCCGAGCCGCCCGTCGGTAGAGGCGACGGTGGGATCGAGCGCACCCTCGCTCGTGGGCGCCTCCTCGCTACTCGACTTTAAGGTCGAGGTGACCCTCGACGGTGAGCCGCTGACACCCGAGGAGATCGCCAGGCTCGTCGTTTCGGCGGACGGACTCGCAATGCTGCGCGGCAAATGGGTCGAGGTCGACCCAATGCATCTGAAGGCGACACTCGACCGATACGCCGAGATCGAACGCCTCGCCCGCAAGGAGGGCGTCTCGTTTGGGAGAGCGATGCGCCTGCTGGCGGGGGCGGACATCGGCGAACGCGAGGCCGCGCCCGCCTCGGATGCCGCGTGGGAGCGCGTGAACGCGGGCCCGTGGCTCGCCGAGACGCTCGCCGCTTGCCGCGAGCCCGACGCCCTCGCGGCCGCCCATCCTGGCGACGCCTTGAAGGCGACGCTGCGCCCTTACCAGGACGTCGGCCTGCGCTGGCTCGGATTCCTCGCACGGCTCGGTTTCGGCGCCTGTCTGGCCGACGACATGGGGCTCGGCAAGACCGTCCAGGTGCTGGCGCTGCTGCTGACGCTCGGCGGGCGAGAAGGCCGATCGCGGCCGAGTCTCATCGTTGCGCCGGCCTCGCTGCTCGCCAACTGGGCCGCGGAAGCCGAACGCTTTGCGCCGTCGCTAAAGGTGCTCGTCGCCCATCCCTCCTTCACGCCAGCGGAGCGCCTGAAGACGATCTCCGACGAAGAGCTGGCGCAGACTGACGTGATCGTGACGAGCTATGGGACGCTGCTGCGGCTCGACTGGATCGGCCGGACGCGCTGGCGGCTCGCCGTGATCGACGAGGCGCAGACGATCAAGAACCCAGACGCCAAGCAAACGCGCGCGGTGAAGGCGCTCGACGCCGAGGGCCGCATCGCGCTTACCGGCACGCCGATCGAGAACAATCTGCGCGATCTGTGGTCGATCTTCGACTTCCTCAACCCGGGGCTGCTCGGCTCGTCGAAGGCGTTCGCGAATTTCGTCAAGCGGCTCGCTGATCGCTCGCCCCCCTCCTTCGCGCCGCTGCGCAAGCTCGTCGCGCCTTACATTCTGCGCCGGCTGAAAACCGACCGCAGCGTGATCTCCGATCTTCCCGACAAAAGCGAGGTCAAGGCCTACTGTGGCCTGAGCCGCAAGCAGGCGGCGCTCTATCAGGCGACTGTGCAGGAGTTTAAGCGCCGGCTCGAACAATCCACCGACGAAATGGGGCGGCGTGGCATCGTGCTGGCGACGCTGATGCGTCTGAAACAGATTTGCAACCACGCTTCGCACGGCCTCAGTGGCGGCGAAAAATGGGAGAGCGAGGACAGCGGCAAATTCGCAAGGCTCGTCGAGATCGCCGCGACGGTCGCGAGCCGCCAGGAGAAGATGCTCGTCTTCACCCAGTTCAAGGAGATTGTCGAACCGCTCTGCGACCTGCTGGCTGGCGCCTTCGGCCGCCCCGGGCTCGCGCTCAGCGGAGACACGGCGGTGGCCAAGCGCCGGGCGCTGGTCGAGAGCTTCCAGAAAGACGAGAACGCGCCATTTTTCGTCCTGTCGTTGAAAGCGGGCGGCTCTGGGCTGAATCTGACGGCGGCCTCGCATGTCGTGCATTTCGACCGCTGGTGGAATCCGGCGGTCGAGAATCAAGCGACTGACCGCGCCTTTCGCATAGGGCAGAAGCGCAACGTCCTCGTGCACAAATTCGTTTGCCGTGGCACGATCGAGGAACGAATCGACGAGCTCATCGAGTCGAAGCGACGGATGGCCGAGGACATGCTCTCCAGCGGGGGAGAAATCAATCTGACCGAACTTGCCGACGCCGACCTGATGGCGCTGGTCAAACTCGACCTCGACGCCGCGACCAAAGAGGGGTGACGCAATGAGCTATTGGGGTTTCCAACCGTACGTGCCCGTCGCGCAGCGACGCGCGCAGGCGGCGAGGGAAATCGAGAAGCTCAGGAAGAAAGGGACCGCCGTCTGGCCGATCGCGATCGAGGGCCGCGAGATCGCCAAAAACTTCTGGGGCAAGGCTTGGTGCGATAACCTTGAACGCTATTCCGACTTCGAGAATCGGCTGCCGCGCGGGCGGACGTACGTCCGCAACGGCTCGGTGATTGATCTCAGGATCTCGCACGGTAAGGTGGAGGCGCTGGTCAGCGGCTCGGAAATCTACACAGTGAAAATCGACATCGCGATCGCGGCGTCGACGCGGTGGAGGGCGATCTGCGCGGATTGCACGGGCTCGGTCGGGTCGCTGATCGAACTTCTCCAAGGCAAGTTGTCGAAGAACGTGATGGCGCGCGTTTGCCGCGACGCCGACGGCCTGTTCCCGGTCCCGCACGAGATCGAGATGTCCTGCTCTTGCCCAGATTGGGCCAGCATGTGCAAGCATGTGGCGGCGGTGCTGTACGGCGTCGGCGCGCGGCTCGACTCCGATCCCGACCTTATGTTCGTGCTGCGCGGCGTCGAGCGCGCCGAACTCGTTGCGACCGTCGGCGCCGACTTGCCGTTGACCCTGACCGCCGCGACGAGCGACCGGGTGCTCGCCGACGATGACGTCGCCGCGCTGTTCGGGCTGGAAATGGACGCCCCCGTCGCTGCGGTCCAGAACACGGAAAGCGGCGGAGCGAAGAGCGCGCGACGCGGTTCGGACAAGACCGCCGCCGTGACCCCGCCTGCCGGAGAGGCCAAGGCGGGCGCCCCGAAGAAAAAGAATACAAACGGCGCTTCGCAGCCGCTTCGCTCGCCTGCGGTGAAAACTCCAGCACGGCAATACGGCAAAACCGGCGCGACGCCGAAACCGCCTCCGAAGCCGGCGACGGCCACGGCGTCAGGATCGAAACGACGCGGCGCCGGGACGGCGCCAGCGCCCATCAGACTTGCGACGCCTGCCGTGCCGACGGCAGCCAAACCTCGGCGCCAGGAACCGCAGCCGCCCGGCGGCGCCCGCGCGGCGAAATGGATTGGCGCAAAAGCGGGGAAAGCTGATCGGTGACCGACTTCATCCGCCCCACGATACGGCGCGATTTCTTCGGCTGCGGCCGACGCAAACGAGTGTGAATGATCTAGGTGTTCGCAGTTTTGCCCTGAGCGGCGCGCAGAATTGGGCGTGGTCGGCTCCGGGGCGCTATGCAGCGAGCGTCTCTTTGAGACTAGGCCTCGTCTCGGGCATAGCCACGACGATCAACAGCAAGGCGATGAGCCCGACGGCTGTGAGCGCGAGAAACGCCGAATTGTATCCGAGCGCCGTGACGATGAAGCCGGCCGCGCCTTGCCCGAGGGAACCGCCGACGCCGCCAATCATGCTCAAAACGCCTCTGGCGAAACTGTAACGGCCAGTGCCGCTCATCATGTCCGCGAGCGCCAATGGCAGCACAGCGTCGAACAGGCCCAGCCCCATGCCGTCGACCAACTGCGCGCCAAGAATCCAAGTGGGATCGTCGCCGACCGCGCAAAGCAGGGCGCGCAGCGGCACGGCCGCAAACGCGATGAGCAACAAGGGCCGGCGGCCGATCACATTGGCTCGGGTGACGAGTGTGGCCATCGGTATCGTTGAGAGTTGACCGACAATGATCGCCGAAGAAGTCAGCCCGCTCTCATAGCCGGGGTGGGCGATCGCGAGCTTCTGGGCGACAAGTTGCAGCAGGGGAGTGTTGGCGAAACTGAAAATGGCGGCGGCGGTGGCGAAGACGACGAGCGGCCGCGAACGTATCAGCGCACGCCAACTTTCCGGCCGAGCGAGGGAGTCCGTATCTGCCGCGGCGAGCCCGCGCGCCTTGTGATGATCGATCGCGTTCGCCGGTATCGCGAGAATCGCGACAATCGCCAGCGTCGCAAAAATCGGCAGCAGGAGAAACGGAGCCTTTTGCGAGAAGAGGGTCCCGACAATGCCGGCAGCGGCCGCGATGAAGACATTCCCCGCCCGGTCGAAAATGGCGTTGCGGCCCAATCTTGCCGGCAGATCGATTGTCTTGGTCAGGCCGACGCTGATCGCGGCGACGACAGGCGCGAATACGCCGCCTAAGACCGCCATCGTCACATCGGCGGCGAATACGACCGGAAACACGGGCGCCCAAATAATGGCGAGGCCGCAGGCCGGGAGAACAATGTCGGCGCCGATGAGCAGGGCGCGCTTGGCCCGCGTGTGGTCGATCCAGCCGCCGACCAAAGGGTGAAGCAAAATGCCGGTGAGGCCGCTTATCGTGAGAATGCCGCCGACGGTCGCCTGGCTCCAGTGCGCCTCGGTCACCAGGTAGACGATCACATACGGGCCGAGCCCGCCGCGGACGTCCGCGAGGAGAAAATTGATCCAGTCCAGAGCATTGACGCGCATACGCCCGTCCTCAAAGCTGCTCCTGATGCGGCGCGAAACCCTGAACCGGAACTATAGGCCCTCGCGCGATCCAGCGGGCCGCGCTGAGGCTCATGGGATGCGGCGCCCGCGCCCTGCGCCGCGCCGGACTGTGGGGCCACTCGGCCTGCCTACGCCGTCGAAGGCTCGGATTCGTCGAGGCGATAGCGGAAGTCGCAGTGGCTCGCGCCTTCCATGATCGTCTGGGTGCGGGTCAGCTTCAGGCGCGAATCGTAGCCCTCGCAGAAGGCGCCGTCGCGATTGCAGGAGAGGAGCGCGCCGATCTCGCCCAGCCCCATCTTTTTGTAGGTCTCGGCGTAGCGGCAGCGTCGCACGTTGAAATCGTAGACCTCCGGCGTCGCCTGCAAGGGCTCGATCTCCAGAGCGCCGTCTTTCGTCCATAGCGGCTGGATGGCGCGGAACGCTTCGATGTTCGTTCCGCCCTCCGTCTTGTCGGCGAAGGCCTTGCCGGCCGCGATCGCCGCGCGACGCACCGCCTTGCGGATGATTTCGCGGGCGCGCTCGACGCCGATCTCGGCTTTCAGCTCGTCGTAGACCGGCGCGAGGATCTCGGCCTCGATGCGGCGACGGGCGAGGATGCCGAGATTGTCGATGGCGGCGTCAGTGGGATCGGGCTCAGACATTGGGCGCTCCTTCTACGTGATCTGGCTAGGCCTCGGCTCGGCGAGCGTCAACATCAGAGGACTAGCCCAGCGAACATGGCAACGGGGAGGGCGCCGCGACCCTCTTGCCAAAAGCGAGGTATATGTCTATAAAAATGATCGACTGAATTTACTGTGTAGAGGCGTTCGTCTCGTCGTGAAGGACATCGCGCATGAACGCGCTCGCTGAAACCGCCGCTTTCGACCGGCCCGACATCGATAGCCTCGTCGCCCACCTCAGCGATTTGCGCGCGCTGTCGCAGCAGCGGCGCTATCGCGGGCCTGCGCCGAAGCTCCCCTCACGCAAGACGGTGATCGCGGCGATCGACGATCTCGTCTCGGCGCTCTATCCCCGGCACTTCGGGCCGCAGGGGCTGGGCGGCGGAGTGTGGCTGACGCACAGCGTGCCGGCTGGCAGTCACGTCACTCAGGCGAAGCCGCGCCAAGAGTCGTTCGACGACGGCGCGGGCATATGAGGAGCGGGCGCATGGTTCTCATCGATCTGATCAGAGCGGTCGCCGCGCAGGTCTGGCGCCACGCCGCAGCGGGGGCGCGCGGTCTCAATCGCTTGCTTGATGAAGCCGACGAAGTCGACCCGCTCGGCGGCGAGGAGCGCATCTTCCAGCCGCCGGCGACCTTCCCGGCCTTACCCCCGAGGAGGCGCCGATGACTGCGATCCTGCGCGCCATCAGACCCGCGCCGGCGCCCGCGGCTCCGGCCGACGCCGACGCCGATGCGGAAGCGTTCCGCGTTACGATGCGCGAGCTCGCGAGCGGCGTCTCGATCGTCACCATCGGCGAAGGAGAGGAGCGCAACGGTATGACGGCGACGTCGGTCTCGTCGCTGTGCGCCGATCCGCCGACGCTGATCGTCTGCGTCAATCGGGCGGCGTCGCTGTATCCCCGTCTCGCCAAAGGCGAACGCATTGGCGTCAACGTCCTCGCCGCTGGCGATTCCGAACATGCGGACGCCTTCGCCGGCCGCAAAGCGCTCAAGGGAGCCGACCGCTTTCGCGAGGGGCGCTGGACCACGACGCCCGGCGGCGTGTCCATCCTCGCGGACGCGCTCGCCGCTTTCGAATGCGAGATCGACGAACTCGTTGAGCGCGGCTCCCACGCCATCGTCATCGGCCGGGTGCTGACGGCGCTCGCCCGCCCTGGCGGCGGCGCGTTGGTCTATTGGCGCGGCGCTTACGATCAGGTCGGTTGGAGCGCGGATCAAATCTCGCGCGCCATCGGCGTCACCCCGATCGCCGACAAGCCTTGGCGTCGCCAGGGCTGATCGCTGCCCGGAAAAAATGCGCCGCCCAAGGGGCGGCGAGTTTGAAGCAGACGCTGGGGTCGAGCCGTTAGTGCTTCGAAGCGTCCTTCATGGTGTCCTTGGCGTCGCCGATTGCCTGTTTGGCGGAGCCCTTCGCCTTATCGAGCTTGCCTTCCGCTTGCAGCTTCTCGTCGCCAGTGATCTTGCCGGCCGCATCCTTCACGGCGCCCTTGGCCTTGTCGGCCGCGCCTTTAAGGTGTTCCTTTTCCATCGCCATTCTCCGTGGCCATTCCGTCTGAGCGCAACGCCTGGACGAAAAATTCGTTCCGTTAAACGTCCCTGCGGGCGTCCCAATGCGGGGTGACAATGTGTTACGTCAGCGGGATTCGGCGCATCTGGTAGGCCACCTTCGCCTGCGGCGTCTTTGGGCTTGCCGCTCTCCCCGCATCCGGCCGTTCCGTCGAGACGGTGTTCGGCATCGTCGCGGCGCCCAACACAATTTCCACTCGTGACGCCGCCTATAGACGCGAGAACCCGTCAGGGCTCCACAGTTCGCTGCCGACGCCGTGGTGTACGAAGAAGAGTCCGTCTGGGTCGTATTTGGATTTTACGTCCTTAAGCCTTGGATAGTTTTCGCCCCAGAAGGCGTCCTGCCAGCGAGGATTGAAATAGTTGCTTTCGGATACGTAGGAGCCGGCGTTCGGCGCGATCCCAGCCAAGTCGGCTGCGGCCATATCGATCGCGCGCGCATCGCGGCGGGCGGCGGGCAAGTCGGGGGCGCGTTTGGGAAGTCCAGGATAGCGCGGGCCTTCACCATCCGCGATGATCGCCAAAGCGAAAGCGTCAGTTACTGTAGGGTTGGTAGCGGTGTCCTTTGCCGCCGCGATGACTTCATCGGATGCGCCGGCGAGGCCCTTGTTGAAGTGCAGCTCGACTTTCTTGCGACGGCTCGCCGCAAAGAGCGAGTCGACGAGGCGTTGTCGGTCGGGCTCGCGAAGCAAAGACGCGGGAACCCACAGCGACTCGTATCCATGTAGGAACATGCCGACCTGGTCCTGGTCGCCTCGCCACCAGCCATGATAGGCCGGCGCCCCAGGGCGAGGATCGCCGGTCATATATGGGTTGCCGGTGACATCCCAAAATCGTTGCGCTGGTACAGAACCAGCGCCGTATTTCGGGCCCAGCGCATAGTCGTCCGGCGAAGCCTTGACCCATTCGAAAAACGGCCGCCACACGGCGTTGGCCTGAGCGGCGTCAAGCCCTTGGCACACCATGGACACCTCGAGGGTGTTGTCCGGGGCAATTCGAATCTGCTCCCCCCAATGTGGATTGAAGAGGCTTTCGACATAAAAGCCGAAAAAACGGTCGATGAGCCGCCGGAACGCGTCGTCTGATTGCGCCCTGATTTTCGCTTGGGCCCCGCCGAAGAATGCAGGCAGCTCGTGCGTGCGCAAAGTGAGCCGCGTGATCACTCCCCAGCTGCCGCCACCACCCCCCTTGATGGCCCAGAAGAGATCCGCATTCGTACAGGCGTTCGCAACGCGCACGGCGCCATCTGCGGTGACGATCTCGGCTTCCAGCAGGCCAGCTGCGGCAGTGCCGAAGGCTTTCGAGAAGCTGCCAAAGCCGCCGCTTTGAATCAGGCCGGCGACGCCGACGTCCGCGCATCCACCCCCCTGCACATAGCGTCCCGCCTCGGTCGTGACGGCATGATAAAGATCGATCCATACGGCGCCGGCCTGCGCCGTGACGGCGGCGGAAGGCGTGATTTTGCCTTCGCAGCCTTGCGGCACAAACGCGTCGTGGAGCGTCACGCGATTCATCGCGCGGGTCCAGATCAACAGCGAGTCCGGGCCGGTTGAAGTGCCTTGATAACTGTGGCCTGTGCCCTTCACGACGAGGCGTAAATTGTTGTCGCGCGCGAAATTGACCGCCGCGGCGACATCGCCGCTCGACTGCGCCTTGACGGCAAAGGCGCTGGGCGCTGGCGTCCAAGCGTCGAGCCAGCCTGAAACTTGCGTGCCCCCTGGCTGATCGCCGAGGTAGAACGGATTTCGAATATTCGCGAGAGCGTCCAAGCAGCGCGCCGCCTTTGCATCAGGCGTGCAAGCGCCGAAGGGCTCTTCGACTGTGATCAGATTACCGCTGACGGCCCGGTTGAGCTTCTCCCAACTTTCCGGGCTCGGCCATCCAGGGTCGCCGGGTCGCACCCGGCCAGCTCCCGACGCCGTCGCGGCCTTCGTCGCGAACTGGGGCGCAGAGACAAGTTGCAGAGCGAATGTCGCCGCCATTCCCTTGAGCACGCTTCGCCTGTGCATTGCCCTTTGCCCTCCGTCGATCTCGTAGGTCCTGGCTTGCAAACGCCGGCCGGACGACCGCGCTGAAACCCCAGGGCTCAGGCGGCTATAAATCGAAGCATTGGCGCGATTGTGCGGGGACTCGTGCTGCTTGCAGCGTCCCCGCAGACGGAGCGCCCCGCGCGGAAGCGCCGCGCGGGGAGCCAAAAAAGTTCGCCGGCTCTATTCGAACGTCAATTGGATTGGTTTTGGTCCGCCGGCTGACTCTGCGCCGTCTGGGCGGTCGAGGTCTGATTGCTGGCGGTCGTCTCCTGATAGGTGCACGCCGCCGCCGAAGCGACGGCGGCGACAGCAAGGCCGGCCCCAAGGACGAGTCTGAGCAATGTCGAGCGCATGGAACGCCTCCATCGTTCTCCCAGCCGCGCGAAGCCTACCCCCAGGCGGAAGGCTTGCAAAGTCCCAATCGCGCCAGTCGAATGTTCCAGCCCCGAGCAACCTTGCGGCGTCACATATGGCGCGAGTTCAGACCGCGAGGTATGAGTTGAGCGCAGTTTCGTCCCCTCAGTCGTTTGCGCCGGAACAGCCGGCGACGTTCACGCTTTCTGCGACGCGTCCCGGCGCGACGCTGGATCACTTCTTCATGCGGCGCCGGTCGGCGACCATCGGTGAGCAGTTCTGGACTTTCGTCATTCGGGAATGGACCGGCTTCAACGTCGTCGAGCGCACGCGCTCGGCCCGCTTGTTTTCGCGCTACCGGGCCTTCTGGAGCCCCGACGCGTTGTCGGAGAGCGACCGTCGGTTCTATGAACTCGCTGCCGGAATGCTTCACCGCTTATCGCGGGCAGAATGGTGTCGAGCTCGCGGCCGGCGGCGCGTTCACGCTGTCCGAGTCGCGCGCCCGCGGGCACGCTACCGGGCGACGCGGCATCAGCCATTCCGATCCGATCGTGCTTTCGCTCAGCGTGAGCAAAGCCGACGTGGCGATGGCCTTCGCCAGCGGCGATCAGGACGAAATCGTCCTGTTCCCCATGCAATGGAACAGCGTGCGTCCCGGCGCTTTGCGCCCGGCGCGGATTGTGCACTGAGGCTCGACGGCGGCGCCCTTCCGCGGCGCCGCCTCATTCGCGGCCTCAGCGCCGCCAGGGGGTCTCGGGCGTCGGCGTCAGCGGTCCTTTGCCGTCGATCCACGAGAAGAGATTGTCGACGACGAGATTCGCCATCGCGCGGCGCGTATAGCGCGACGCGGAGCCGACGTGCGGCAGGACGACGGCGTTGTCGAGCGCGCACAGTTCGGGGGGCACATGCGGCTCGTTCTCGAACACGTCGAGCCCGGCCGCGAGAATCTCCCCTTGGCGTAGCGCCTCGATCAGCGCCGCCTCGTCGACGAGCGAACCGCGCGCCACGTTCACCAGCACGCCCTCAGGGCCGAGCGCCCTCAGCACGTCGCGGTTGACGATGTGGCGGGTGCCCGCGCCGCCGGGCGCGGCGACGACGAGAATGTCGCACGCCTTCGCCATGCCGAGCAGCGTCGGATAGTAAAGATAGGGCGCGTCGTCCTGGGCGCTGCGGCCGTGATAGACGACGTCGAGCCCGAAGGCGCGCGCGCGTTTGGCGATCTGTTTGCCGATGCGCCCGAGGCCGAGGATCCCCATCGTCCTCTGCCGCAGCGATGCGGTCAGCGGATAGGGGCCGCTCGGCCAGCGCCCTTCGCGCAAATGTCGCTCCGCCTGGGGCAGGCGGCGCACTGCGTTGAGCGTCAACGCCATCGCAATGTCGGCGACGTCCTCGTCGAGAACGCCCGGGGTATTGGTGACGACGATGCCGTGGTCGCCCGCCCAAGCGGCGTCGATGTTGTCGTAGCCGACGCCGAAGCTGGCGACGATCTCGAGATTGGGCAAGCGGCTCATCAGCGCCGCGTCGATCTTCACCGCGTGCCACGTCGAGACGAGCGCGCGAATGCGCGGCGCGAGTTCTGCGAGCGCGGCGTCTTGATCCGGCGTTTGCCAGAGTCGATGCAGCGTCGCGCGCTGTTCGATCCGCTCGGAAATTTCCGGCATGCCCTCGGCGGGCATCAACACTTCGAAAGCCGTCACGATTGTCGCTTCCCTTCTGTCCGGTCGCCCTAGACCGCCTGCAACATGCGACAGGACGCCCGCGCGGACAAGCCACGCGCCTCTTTCGCGCCGGGGCTCGACGTGCCACATCGTGACCCATGTCGAGTCCGAACGCTTCTCCCCTTGCTCGCCGCCGCCCGATGGCGCGCCGGCTCATGCTCCGGGATTTCCGTTCCTATGCGGCGCTCGACCTCGCGCTCGACGGCGCGCTGATCGTGTTCTCCGGCGAAAACGGCGCGGGCAAGACCAACCTGCTCGAGGCCTTGTCGCTCTTCACCCCCGGTCGCGGGCTGCGTCGCGCCGAGCTTGCGACCTGCGCGCGTGCCAGCGGAACGGGCGGTTTTGCGATCTCCATCGAGGTGGAGGAGGACGGGGTGTCGACCCAGCTTGGCGTTGGCCTCGAGCCGTCCCCGGACGGGTCGGCTGAACGGCTCAATCGCATCGATCGCGCGCCGGTCGCCTCGGCGCGCGCCTTCGCCGACCATCTGCGCCTCGTGTGGCTGACGCCGTCGATGGACAGCCTGTTCACCGGGCCGGCGAGCGAGCGGCGCCGTTTTCTCGATCGCCTGGTGCTGGCGCTCGATCCGAGCCACGGCGCGCGGGTCAGCCAATTCGAACGCGCCTTGCGCAGCCGCAACCGGCTGCTTGAAGAAGGCGCGCGCAACGCCGCGTGGCTCGACGCGGTCGAGCGCGAGGCGGCCGAGCTCGGCGTCGCAGTCGCGGCGGCGCGCGTCGAATGCGTCAGGCGCCTCGGTGGGTTGATCGCCGCCGAGCGCGATGAAACGTCGCCATTCCCCTGGGCCGATCTGGTGCTTGAAGGCGACGTCGAGACGTTGACGGCGCAAAATCCGGCGCTCGCCGCCGAGGACCTCTATCGCGCCTTGCTGCGCGACAACCGCGGACGGGACGCCGCCGCGGGGCGCACGTTGATCGGCCCGCATGTCGGCGATCTCATCGTCTCGCACGGGCCGAAGGGCGCGCTTGCGGCGCAATCGTCGACCGGCGAACAAAAGGCGCTGCTGGTCGGCCTCGTGCTGGCGCATGCGCGGCTCGTCGCCGAGATGTCGGGCCTCGCGCCCTTCGCGCTGCTGGATGAAGTCGCGGCGCATTTCGACCCGCGGCGGCGGGCGGCATTGTTCGACGCCCTGGGACGGCTCGGCGCGCAGGTCTTCGTCACCGGGGCGGACCCGGCGGCTTTCGGCGAGCTCGCCGATCGCGCGAAGCTGTTCGAAGTCGTTCCCGGAACGGTCGCGCCGCTAAAGCCTGCGCCTTAACGGACCGTCACGCGTGGCCGGCCTCTGACGACAGCCAGGCGGCGTGCACGCCGAGCAGCGCGAGGGCGCGGTCGTATTTCGCGCCGAAATCCGGATCGAAGATCAGCGCCGAATCCGCCGGCGCGACCAGCCAGCCGTTGGCGAGAATTTCGTTCTCGAGCTGCCCCGAAGCCCAGCCGGCGTAGCCGAGCGCGAGCACGGCCTTGCTCGGCCCGGCCCCTTTGGCGATTGCGCGCAGGATGTCGAGCGTGGCGGTCAGGCAGACGCCGTCGCCGATCGCGACTGTCGAATCCTCGGCGCGATAGTCGCTGGAGTGGAGCACGAATCCTCGGCCCGTATCGACCGGGCCGCCGCGCAGCACGTTCACCGCTTCGGCCTTCGCGGGCAGGCGGATCGCTTCCTTCTGGCCGACGATCTCGAGCTGGACGAGCAGCTTGGAGAACTCGATCTCGTCAGCGCGCTGATTGATCACGATTCCCATCGCGCCGTCTTCGCGATGAGCGCACATATAGACCACCGATCGCGCAAAAGGCCCATCGCGCAAATTGGGCATCGCGATGAGAAATTGGCCTTCATAGCTCTGCGATGGCAAAGATCCCGATGGACGTCGCATCCCCTCATCCTAACCGGGCGCCGGGTGCGGTGGAAGAGGCAAGCCTGACGACGTCGGGTTATTTCACGTGAATTTTCATGACGCTGGCGGAGCCAAATGCTTAAATGGCGGCCATGATCTCACGAGTGTTACTCCCTCTGCTCTTTTCGTGCGCAGCGGCTCCGGGCGTCTACGCGGCCGATGCTTTTTCGACGGATTGGGCCAGCACATCCAAAGCCGAGGCGCGCCTGCTCGCTGGCGGGCCGAAGACGGCCGGCTTCGAAATCCGACTCGCGCCCGGAGCGATCACTTATTGGCGGGACCCTGGCGACTCGGGCGCCCCGCCGGTGTTCGACTTCTCCGGTTCGGTCAATCTCGCGCGCGCCGAGCCGCAATTCCCCCCGCCGGCCCGCATTGTGGAGCCGGACGGCTCGGAGGCCTTCGGTTATTCCAGCGACGTGGTGTTCCCCATCGCGGTCGAGCCAATCGATCCCTCGAAACCCGTGACGCTCGCGCTCAAAGCCGGGTACGCCGTCTGCGAGAAGCTTTGCCTGCCGGCCAAGGCGGACCTGACCTTGAACCTGCCCGCGACCGTCGGCAGCCCCTACGCCTCGATCATCGGCCAGGCGCGCGCCTCGACGCCGCGCCAGGTCGCCTGGGGATCGCTCGGCGCCGATCTCGCGCGCGTCGATTTCGACCGACTGGCGCCTTTGCTTGCCCGGCGAGCCCGGCCCGGCGCGCGATCTCTTCCTCGAGCCGCCGTCGGGCTGGTGGCTCTCCGCCAAGGCGGAGCCCCGCGCGGGCGGACGGGACTGTTTCGCCATCGTGCTGCACGACAAGCCGGCAGACGGAGCGTTGCCGGTCAGCGCGCGCGCCACCATCACCGGCGGCTCCGGCGCGATCGACGTGACATTGTCGTTAGGGTCCAAATCCTAGATTGCGACCGGGCTTCACCCGGATTAGACGCGTTGTATCCCAACCAAGAGGTTTCATGATGACCATCAGAGTTGGCGACAGACTGCCCAACGCCACCTTCCGCCTCATCACCGAGGACGGCCCTCGCCCGGTGACGACGCAAGAGTTCTTCGCGGGCAAGAAGATCGTGCTGTTCGGCTTGCCCGGCGCATTCACGCCGACCTGCCACAAGAGCCACCTGCCCGGTTTCATCGCCAACGACGCGGCCTTCAAGGACAAGGGCGTCGCAGAGATCGCGATGACCTCAGTCAATGACCACTTTGTTCTCTCCGAGTGGTCCAAAGCGACCGGCGCCCGCGGCCACGTCGAATTCCTGGCGGATGGAAACGCTGATTTCGCCAAGGCGATCGGCCTCGATTTCGACGCTTCCGCCAACGGCCTTGGCGTGCGCTCGCGCCGCTATTCGATGCTGGTCGAGGACGGCGTCGTGAAACTGCTCAATATCGAAGAGGCGCCGGGCAAGGCCGACCTCTCAAGCGCGGAGCATCTGCTCGGTCAGATGTGAGCGTCGCGTCAAAGCCTTCGCCGCTCTCCCTCGGCGCGCTTCGGCGCGCCGATTTTTTTGCGCAAAGCAGTGGAGAACCCATTTGCTGTTGCAAATGTTCTCAGTTTGTTCCATTTTTCCGGGGTAGAAATTTTCAAACGCCGTAAAAGGCGAAACGGCTTGGGGCAGAGATCGTGAAATCGGTGTCGGACGACCTCCTCGCCTTGGCCGAAGGCAAGAGGTTCAAGACCATCTTGGCCGATCCGCCGTGGCGGTTTCAGAACAGCACGGGCAAGGTCGCGCCGGAACATCGGCGGTTGAACCGCTATGGCACGATGACGCTCGACGACATCAAGGCGCTGCCGGTGTCGCGCATCGCGGACGAGCCCGCTCATCTCTATCTCTGGGTGCCGAACGCGCTGCTGCCGGAGGGCATCGAGGTGCTGCGCGCCTGGGGATTCCAGTACAAATCGAACATCGTCTGGCACAAGGTGCGCAAGGACGGCGGGTCGGATGGCCGCGGCGTCGGCTTCTACTTCCGGAACGTCACCGAACTCCTGCTGTTCGGCGTTCGCGGCAAGAACGCCCGCACGCTGCCTCCGGGGCGCCGGCAGGTGAACCTGTTCTCGACGCGCAAGCGCGAGCACAGCCGCAAGCCCGACGAGCAGTATGAAATCATCGAGGCCTGCTCTCCCGGGCCGTATCTCGAAATGTTTGCGCGCGGCACCCGGCCGGGTTGGTTGATGTGGGGCAACCAGGCCGACGAGTTCTACGCGCCCACCTGGAACACCTACTCCCACAATTCGGCGACGGACCGGCGTCCGCCCGCCGCCGAATAGGCGAAAACGCCATCGGGGGAATTAGGGGGGAGCGATGTTCGACGCGTTGGCGGCAAACGGCTTCGAAGTCCGGTACGTCGCCCACGCGAGAGCGATCCTCGCGATGGAATTCTCCGAGGCCGCGTGGGAGCTCGAGGCCGCTCTGATGCAGGCGACGATCCCCATCGAGGAGATCATTGCGAGCGGCGGCGGCGAGGCCAAGGGCACCCAGAGGCTGCGGCGCGCGCTCGCCGAGCGGAATTGGCCGAAGATGACCTTCGTCGTCGAGAAGCGCATCAACGACATTCCCCGGGAAAGCCAGTCGCACGAGGTCGACCATGTGCGCGCCTTCGCGGACGGGTCGCGCATCGCGCTCGAAATCGAGTGGAACAACAAAGACCCCTTCTATGATCGGGATCTCGAGAATTTCAAACGGCTGCACGCCGACGGCGCGATATCGATCGGCGTGATCGTCACCCGCGGGCGCTCGCTGCACGACAACATGCGCGCCCTCGTCCGGCGCTTTCTCGACGAGCGGCAGATTCAGGGCATCGACGATCTCAGGCATTGGGGCTACGAGCCGACCTCGAAGCAACGCAAGGCGATCGAATTGAGGGTGCTGCGCAAGCGCAATCCGGTCCCGTTCCGCGAAGCCTTCACCGACAAATTCGTCGCCGACAAGTTCGGCGAGGCGACGACGCACTGGCGCAAGCTCGAGGACCGTCTCCGGCGCGGCGTCGGCAACCCCTGTCCCCTGGTGCTGATCGGCATGCCGGATTCGATCGTGACCTTTCACGAGGGGCAGGCGGCACTGGCCGAAATCGAGATCGAGGAGGGGGCCGAGGAGCTGGTCTAAGCGCGCTCGGCCTTGATGAAGTCCACGAACGCCCGCAGCGGCGCCGGGAGATGGCGCCGACCCGGATAGTAGAGGAACGGGCCCGAAAAGCTCTGCCCCCACGGGACCAGCACCGGCTCCAAGGCGCCGCTGTCGAGTTGGGGGCGAAGCCATTCCTCGAAGTGGTGGATGACGCCGAGGCCCGCGACTGCGGCGTCGACCGCGAGATCCGCCGCCCCGCCGAGGCGCACCAACAGCGGTCCGGTAGGGTCGACCCGCACGACCTCGCCGTCGCGCTCGAACTCCCACGGCGGGCTCGCGCCGCTCGGGAACTGCCCGCGCAGGCACGCGTGATCGAGCAGGTCGCGCGGATGCTCCGGCCGGCCGCGCGCGTCGAGATAAGCGGGCGAGGCGGCTGTCGCGAAGCGCTGCACGCGCGGGCCGATCGGGACGGCGATCATGTCCTGTTCGAGGCGCTCGTCATAGCGGACGCCAGCGTCGCAGCCCGCCGCCAGCAGGTCGACAAAACTGTCCTCGACGATGACTTCGAGCCGGATATCCGGATAGGCCTTCAGAAACGGCGGAATGATGGAAGGCAGGACGAGGCGCGCGACTGTCCCCGGCACATTGATTTTGAGCGTTCCCGTCGGCCGGTCGCGAAAGGCGTTCACGACGTCGAGCGCGGCCTCGATTTCCCCCAGCGCCGGCGTCAGCCTTTCGAGCAAGCGCGAGCCCGCCTCGGTCGGGGCGATGCTGCGGGTGGTGCGATTGACGAGCCGCACTCCCAGCTTCGTCTCCAAGCGGCGGACGGCCTCGCTCAGGCTGGAGGCGGAGACGCCTGTCGCACGGGCTCCATCGCGAAATCCGCCCGCGCGCACCACGGCGACGAAGGCGGAGAGGTCATTGAGGTCAGTCGCCATTGTTCGGCATTTCGTACAGCCTGTGTCGATTATGCCGGATTATCGCGCGGCGTCATAGCGGTCATATTGCCTTCGGATACCAGCTTGGGAGACCCGACATGACCGACATCACAGCCGCAGGCGTTTTCTCGTTGGGCGGCCGCGCCGTCAACCGCATGGGCTACGGCGCGATGCAGCTCGCCGGACCAGGCGTCTTCGGGCCGCCGAAGGACCGCGATGCTGCGATCGCCGTTCTGCGCGCGGCGGTGGCGAGCGGCGTCAATCACATTGACACCAGCGACTTTTATGGCCCGCACGTCACCAATGAGATCATCCGCGAGGCGCTCAGCCCCTATTCCGATGGTTTGACGATCGTCACCAAGGTGGGCGCGGTCCGCGGCGCGGACGCGTCCTGGCTGCCCGCGACGACGCCGCAGGAGCTTGCTCGCGCCGTTCACGACAACCTCAGGAATCTCGGCATCGACGCGCTCGACGTCGTCAATCTGCGCGTCATGGGCAAGGTGCACGAACCGAGCGAAGGATCGATCGAGGAACGGTTCACGGCGCTGGCGGAGTTACAGCGGCAAGGCCTGATCCGCCATCTCGGTCTCAGCAACGTCACCTCGGCGCAGGTCGCCGAAGCGCGGCGGATCGCCGACGTCGTTTGCGTGCAGAATCACTACAACATCGTCCATCGCGCCGACGACGCGCTGATCGACGAACTCGCCGCCCTGGGCGTCGCCTATGTGCCGTTCTTTCCGCTCGGCGGCTTCACGCCGCTGCAATCGGCGGCCCTGTCTGGGATCGCCGCGGAGCTCGGCGCGACGCCAATGCAGACCGCGCTCGCCTGGTTGCTCGCCCGCGCGCCCAATATCCTGCTGATCCCGGGGACGTCTTCGCTCGCCCATCTCAGGGAAAATCTCGCCGCCGCGGCGCTCGAGCTTCCTAAAGGCGTCCGCGAGCGGCTCGAACTCGATCCGCGCAACAAGGGGCTGAGACGGGGCAGGGGCGATTTTCGCGCGGCCGCCTTTCACTGGCCGTGAAGGCGCAATAAAATCCCAGGCCTGACCGAGAGAGGCCCCTATGCCCAAGACCCTGAACGCCCGAGTCGCAGAGATCACCGAACGCATCGCGCATCGAAGCCGCGATGCGCGTCGGCGATACCTGGAGCGGATCGAACACGCGGTCTCCCAGGGGCCGGCCCGCAAGTCGCTTGGCTGCGCGAATTTCGCGCACGGCTTTGCGGCCTGCGGCGTCGGCGATAAGCAGGCCTTGCGCGAGGGGGTCGCCCCCAATCTCGCGATCGTCACCGCCTACAACGACATGCTGTCGGCGCATCAGCCCTACGAGCGATTCCCCGATCTTGTGCGCGCGGCGGCGCGCGAAATGGGCGCGACGGCGCAGGTTGCGGGCGGCGTGCCGGCGATGTGCGACGGCGTCACCCAGGGCGAGGCGGGCATGGACCTCTCGCTGTTCTCGCGCGACGTGATCGCGCTGTCGACGGCGGTCGCGCTGTCGCACCAGATGTTCGACGCGGCGGTCTATCTCGGCGTCTGCGACAAGATCGTGCCGGGTCTCCTCATCGGCGCGCTGTCGTTCGGCCATCTGCCGGCGGTGTTCCTGCCGGCCGGGCCAATGACGTCGGGGATCAGCAACGATGAGAAGTCGAAGATCCGTCAGCTCTACGCCGAGGGCAAGGCGACGCGCGAGGAGCTGCTGATGTCCGAGGCGAAGGCCTATCATGGCCCCGGCACCTGCACCTTCTACGGCACCGCCAACACCAATCAGATGCTGATGGAGATCATGGGGCTGCACCTGCCGGGCGCCTCCTTCGTCAATCCGAATACGCCGCTACGCGACGCGTTGACGGCGCTGGGCGCCAAGCGCGCGCTGGAGATCACGGCGCTCGGCTCCGGCTTCACCCCGATCGGCCATGTCATCGACGAGCGGGCCATAGTCAACGGCGTCGTCGGCCTGCATGCGACCGGCGGCTCGACCAATCTGACGATCCATCTGATCGCCATGGCGGCGGCGGCGGGAATCCATCTCACCTGGGAGGATTTTGCCGACCTTGCCGAAGTCACGCCGCTGCTCGCCCGCATCTATCCGAACGGCAAGGCGGACGTGAACCATTTCCAGGCGGCGGGCGGCATGCCGCTGCTGATCCGCGCACTCATCGACGAGGGGCTGGTGCATGAAGACGCGCGCACCGTCTGGGGCGAGGGTCTCGGGGATTACGTCGTCGAGCCGATGCTGACGGACGACGGCGCCGTGACGTGGCGCGACGCCGCCGAAGGCAGCGCTGACGAGAACGTGCTGCGCGGCGCCGACAATCCCTTCCAGCCGACGGGCGGCTTGCGCGTGCTCGAGGGGCCGCTCGGCCGCGCCGTCATCAAGACTTCGGCGGTCGCGCCGGAGCGGCATGTGATCGAAGCGCCCGCGCGCGTGTTCCACAGTCAGGAGGAGCTGCACGCAGCGTTCCGCGCCGGCGAATTGTTCCGCGACTTCGTCGCGGTGGTGCGCTTCCAAGGGCCGAAGGCGATCGGCATGCCCGAACTGCACAAGCTGATGCCGCCGCTCGGCGTCGTGCAGGATCGCGGCCACAAGGTGGCGCTCGTCACCGACGGGCGCCTCTCCGGCGCTTCGGGCAAAGTGCCGGCCGCCCTCCATGTGACGCCGGAGGCCGAGGACGGCGGCGCGATCGCCAAAATCCGCGACGGCGACATCATTCGGCTCGACGCGCCGGCCGGCCGCCTCGACGTGCTGGTCGGCCCCTCGGAATGGGCGATGCGTGCGTCCGCGACGAAGGACCTCAGCGCCGCCCATGCCGGCGTCGGCCGCGAGCTCTTCAGCGCCTTCCGCGCTGCCGTCAGCCGCGCCGAACAGGGCGCGTCGATCTTCGCTGCTTAGTGCGAACCCTGCGGTCGCCCCCGCGAAAGCCGGGGCCCAGACAACCGCCGCAGGCCTTCGCCCTTTGGCTCCTGTCATGCCCGCTTTTGCGGGCATGACAGGGGGCGGCTCAGCCCGCCAGCGCTCGCCAGGCCGCGACGAAAGCAGCGGCGCGTGCTTCCACCTCGCCGGGCTTGTCGCCGGGGCGGTAGAGCGCCGAGCCGAGGCCGAAGCCGTTCGCGCCGGCGGCGACATAAGGGGCCATGCCCTCCGGCGTGATGCCGCCGACCGGCAGGATCGGAACACTCTTCGGAATCACCGCCCGCCAAGCCTTGACGACGACCGGGGTAATCATCTCGGCGGGAAACGCCTTGAGCCCGTCCGCTCCGGCGGCGAGCGCGGCGAAGGCTTCGGTCGGCGTCGCGACGCCGGGCGTGCAGGCGAGGCCGCGCGCCTTGGCCGCCGCGATCACCGTGACGTCGGCGTGCGGCATGACGATCAGATCGCCCCCAGCGTCGGCGACCCTGTCGACGTCGGCGGGGCTGAGCACGGTGCCGGCGCCGATGAATGTCTCCGGCGGCGCCAATTTGCGCATCGCCGCCACGCTGGCGAAGGGATCCGGCGAATTGAGGGGGATTTCGATCAGCGAGAAGCCCTGCGTGATGAGCGCCTCGAGAATCGCCGGCGCCTCCTCGGGCTTCAGCCCCCGCAGAATGGCGATGAGCGGCAGACGCGCCATCGCGGCGGCAAATCGATTGGCCATAAACTTGCTCTCCCTGATGTCGGGGCACAATCGTCATCTTTGGCCGCATCGGCAAGCGACTGTGCAACCCGCGTTGAGGCTTCGTTCACCAATTTCGCGCCAAAATCGCTGAGACCTCCGACGGCGCGGCGGCGTTCGCCGCTCTCGCCGTTCGAAAAGGACGAAGCATGTCGCTACGCGTACCCCTGTTGCTGGCTCTTGGCGGGCTCGTGTTCGCCCCAGTCGCGGCTTCGGCCGGCGCGCCGGGCGCACTCCAGATCACGCTCGATCAGGCGAAGGTCGCCAAGCTTCCCGCCGGGGCGACGACGCTCGTCGTCGGCAATCCGTCGATCGCGGACGTGACCATGCTCAAGGGCGGCGTCGGGATGGTCGTCACCGGCAAGAGCTACGGCGAGACCAACCTGATTGCGCTCGACGCCCAGGGCAATATAATCGACGAGAAGCAGATCGACGTCGAGCCGACGCGATCGGTGCTGGTGGTGCAGCGGGGCGCCGAGCGGGTGTCCTATTGGTGCAACCCGACGTGCATGCCGACGGTCCAGCTTGGCGATGACAGCAAGGCCTTCTCCGAAGAGAGCGGACAGATCGGCGCACGCAACGCGCTGGCGCAGGGCCAATCGAAATAATTGGCGCCAACCGCCGTCTCTTTCTCGTCGATGGCGGGGTGAGGGCAGCGAGCGCACATGCGCCGTCTGATCGTCGAAGAGCCACGTTCGCGCGCCGCCGTCTGGAGCCGGCGGACGGCGGTGTTTGCGCTCGCCACCGCGGGCGTTTCAATTGCGTTGTCGCGCCTCGGGCACGCCGATCCCGCCGCCGTGCTGACGGTGTTCGGCGCAGCTCTCGTTCTCGCCTTTCTCGCCGTGCTGCTCGCCTGTTCGGCTGCGGTGGTGATTTGGCGCACCGGGCGGCGCGGCGCGGATCAGGCGGCGCTCGGCTTTGTTCTGTCGCTCGCGCTGCTCGCCGACCCCGCCTATCTGACCGTGATGGCGCTGCGGCTGCCAGCCCTCAGTGACGTCTCGACTGATCTGGAGGCGCCGCCCTCGTTCATGATTTCCACCAAGGCGCGGGAAGCGCGCGCCGGCCGTCCGGCGCCGGCTTGGAACCCAGCCGTCGCCCCGTTCCAGCGCGCCGCTTATCCCGAGGTGCAGCCGATCCTGGTCGATCTCGAAGCGGATCAGGCCTATCAGCTTTCTCTTCGCGTCGCGAAGGAGCTCGGCTGGCAGGTCGTCGACGCCAACCCGCCCAATTTGCGCGTCGACGGGGCCGCGCAGATCGAGGCGACGGCGCGTTCGCTCGTGTTCGGCTTCGCCGACGACCTCGTCATCCGCATCCGCCCGCTTGCTACGCAAACCCGCATCGACCTGCGCTCGACGTCGCGCGTCGGCCGGCACGATTTCGGCGCGAACGCGCGCCGCATCGACAAATTCGCCGCCGCGGTGCAGGAGTCGATGACGGAGCGGTAGATGGCTAGGCTCTACAAGCGCAACTCGTAGAGAAGCATCGACTCGATATACAAGGAGCGCTCAACTGCGAGGCGAGCGTGGAAGCCAGCTTCATTGATTAAGCGGCCAAATAAGTCGAGATCGGAATCCGACGACACCATTACGTAAAGGCAGCCATCGGGCTTGAGCCGCTCGCGGGCTTGGCTAAACAGGCCCGCCACATTCCGATATTGCGGACCGGCGTGCCATCCCCAGTCAGCAAGATCGCGCGGCTCGCCTGCGTGTTTGGGCGGGCTGGATAGAATAACGTCGAAATGGGGGTAGGGCGGAACTTCCGAGAGAAGGTCCATACGGGCGACCGTGACGCGGTCACTAAAGCCATTCGCCTTCGCGTTTTCCTGCGCGCAGAGCACCGCATTGGGATTGATGTCGACGGCCAAAACGCTTGCCGCGCCGGCGCGAGCAGCCGCGAGAGCCAGGATGCCGGAGCCTGTGCCGACATCCGCGACGCTTTTCCCGCGGAGATCCAAGCTGTCGATAAATTCGGCGAAATACTCGCTGCTGAGGAAAATGCGCGGGTGGAATACCGTCGGGCGTACGCGGAGGAGAAAGCCTGCCGCCCGGCTGGTCCGAATGCGCCGCCGGTTGAGAAACAGATGATAAGCGAAGAAGAAAATGAAGCGACGCATGAAACGGCGGAACGGCCCGTGTGGCGTTCCTGGCCGGTCGAGACCGGTCGTTGAGGGGCTGCCGGACTCGACGATGACCTTCGAGCGCGATTTCTGGTGCATGTCGCAAGCATCCTTTGAGTGCGGATTCCAACGAAGACGCCCATGCATTCCAATACGACGCCGCCACCGATTCCAATCTGAAGCCAACAACAGGGCTTGGGGTGTTAGGGAGACACGGTACAATAGGTCAATTGGATTGGTCTCTGCGCATTAAGGATAAGCTTCGTCTCAAGCTCGACCACGTCCAAAGCGGTCGAGGACATGATTGCGAAGCAGACGCATTCCCCATAAGTATAGGTTACTACGCGCGCGACGGTTTTCGGGCTTAAGCTTATGCCGCCTAGGATGAGCGGATACCGCAGGTCCCGAAATGCAAGGACGCCGCTTCCGCTTCCGGATCCGACGATGAAGCAGCCGCCGCCCCGCTTTAGCGTGGCGAAGTACCTGCCCCTGGTCGCGACGAGGTCCGCCTGACCATCGGTGGCGCGTTCGAACTGCAGCAGTAAGAGCTTAACGGCCGCGAGATCCAGGCCGTCCCTGTCATGCCCGCGAAAGCGGGCATGACAGGAGTTATAGGGCGAAGGCCTGCGGCGGTTGTCGGGACCCCGCTTTCGCGGGGGTGACAGTAGCGCGTTGGCGCAAGCTTCCGGCTCAGCCGAGGCGCTGGCGAAGCGCTTCGACGATCGCCTTCGTCGTCGCCTGCCCGCCGATGTCGCGGCTGCGCAGCGCCTCGTCGGCAAGCGCAGCTTCGACTGCGCGCTCGATGCGATCGGCGGCGCCGCCGAGGCGCGCGTCGCCGTGCTGCTCATCGAGACGGCGCAGCATCATCACCGCCGCGAGGATCGTGCCGTAGGGGTTGGAGACGCCCTTGCCGGCGATATCCGGCGCCGAGCCGTGCGAAGCCTGGAAGAATCCGATCCCCGCGCCGAGCTCCGCCGAGGGCGCCATGCCCATGCCGCCGATCGTCGCCGCGGCGAGGTCGGAGATGATGTCGCCGAACATGTTCTCGCTGACGATAACGTCGAAATGCTCGGGGCGATTGACGAGATGGACCGTCATCGCGTCGACCAGCACGTGCTCGCTCTCGATGTCGGGATATTCCGCCGCGACCTCGTCGAACACCTTGCGGAAGAAGGCGTAGCTGCGCAGCACATTGGCCTTGTCGCAGCAGGTGACGCGCTTGACCCCGTCTGCGGGCGCGCCGTTGCGCCTGCGCGCGAGTTCGAACGAGAAACGCACGATCCGCTCGACGCCCTTGCGGGTCTGGACGAGCGTATCGACCGCGACTTCTTCGCGCAGCAGCGCCCCGGCGCCGCGGGAGGCGTAGAGGCCCTCACTGTTCTCGCGCACGATCACGTAGTCGATCGCCTTGGCGTTGCGCAGCGGCGAGGGAACGCCCGGATAGAGCTTGATCGGACGCACATTGGCGAAGAGATCGAGCCGGAAGCGCAGCGACAGCGTAAAGTCGAGGCCGGCTTCCGTGCCGTCGGGATGCACGATCCCGGGAATGCCCGCAGCGCCGTGCAGGATCGCGTCGGAATCGCGGCAGCCCGCGAAGCTCGTCTCCGGGAACGAATTGCCTGTTTCGACGAAGTGCCGCGCGCCGGCGGGGTATTCGACAAATTCAAGCGGCTGGTCGGCGCCGAAGCCGGCCTCGAGCACCTCGAGCGCCGCTTTGCAAACTTCCGGCCCGATTCCGTCGCCGTGGACGACTGCGATGCGATAGGACTGTTTCACTTGAGGCCTCCAGCGTTAAATCCGGAGCCGCCGCCCGTGACGATCGCGATTTTGCCCTTCAAACTCATTCAATAGCCTCCCGACGACGCCAGCGGCGCGATGGCGCCGCGGCGTCGGTGTCTACGCCCTCCTTCATAGGACGTTTCATTGCGCTCCGCGCGCAAAACCCATTGTATCGTCGAACAAGGGCGGCGCGACCCTTGTTTGATCAAAACCTTGCGCGGCGGAGATCGCGCCGCTTTCCCGTGAGCGCGGTCGATGGTTGACTCGCAGCCGCGCCTTTCTACTGTGCGCGGCTCATGCGGCCCGAGCAGCCGAAACGGGTAAGGAACGAAATCGATGTCTGAAGCAGGCCGGCGCGAGGCCGCCGAGGTCTCCAAGGCGTGGCCTTTCGAAGAGGCGCGCAAGCTGATCGCCCGCGTCGAGCGCACCGGGCAGCGTCAGGTGTTGTTCGAGACCGGCTACGGTCCGTCGGGCCTGCCGCACATCGGCACCTTCGGCGAAGTCGCGCGCACCACCATGGTGCGCCATGCTTTTCGCGTGCTGACCGACGACAAGATCGAAACGCGGCTGCTCGCCTTCTCCGACGACATGGACGGCCTGCGCAAAACGCCGGACAATATCCCCAATCGCGAGATGGTCGCCCAACATCTCGGCAAGCCGCTCACCGAAGTGCCGGACCCGTTCGGCGAGTATGAGAGCTTCGCCGCGAACAACAACGCGCGGCTGCGCCGCTTTCTCGACAGTTTCGGCTTCGAGTACGAATTCGCCTCCTCGACCGAATATTACAAGTCAGGCCGGTTCGACGCCGCGCTGCTCCACCTGCTGCGCAACTTCGACGCAATCCAGGCGATCATGCTGCCGAGCCTGCGCGAAGAGCGCGCGGCGACCTATTCTCCCTTCCTGCCCATTCATCCCCGCACCCGCATCGTGATGCAGGTCCCGCTGCTGGGCATGGACCCGGAGGCGGGCACGATCCGCTGGCGCGACCCCGACACCAACGAGGAATTCGAGACGCCGGTCACCGGCGGCCATTGCAAGCTGCAATGGAAGCCCGACTGGGCGATGCGCTGGTACGCGCTCGGCGTCGACTACGAAATGGCGGGCAAGGACCTGATCGACTCGGTCAAGCTCTCCTCGCAGATTGTGCGCGCGCTGGGCGTCGAGGCGCCGGCCGGCTTCAACTACGAACTGTTCCTCGACGACAAGGGCCAGAAGATCTCGAAATCTAGGGGCAACGGCCTGACGATCGACGAATGGCTCACCTATGCGAGCCCCGAGAGCCTGTCGCTGTTCATGTTCCAGAAGCCGACGGCGGCCAAGCGGCTCTATTTCGACGTGATCCCGCGCACCGTCGACGACTATCTCGGCTTCCTCGACGCCTATCCGCGCCAGGAGTGGAAGGAGCGGCTCGGCAATCCGGCCTGGCACATTCATTCCGGCGAGCCGCCGGCGCCCGAGACGCTCGCCCACGGCGAGGAGGCGCAGACGACCGTGTCCTTCGCGATGCTGCTCAACCTCGCCGCCGTCGCCAACAGCGACAATCCGGCGGTGCTGTGGGGCTTCCTGCGCCGCTATGCGCCCTCGGCGTCGCCTGAGAGCCATCCCAGGCTCGACAAGCTCGTCCAGTACGCGGTCGCCTATTTCCGCGATTTCGTCGCGCCCAAGAAGCGCTATCGCGCGGCGGACGAGGTCGAGCGCGGCGCGCTCGAAGCGGTCGCCGCCAAGCTCGCCGAGCTGCCGGCGCAGTCGAGCGCCGAGGAGATCCAGCACGCCCTCTACGACATCGCGCGGCCGATCCCGCGCTACCAGGACATGAAGGCCAAGGGCGCGACGCCGGAGCGGCCGGGCGTCTCGAACGATTTCTTCAACATGGTCTACGCGGTGCTGCTCGGCGAGGAGCGCGGCCCACGCCTCGGCTCCTTCATCGCGCTCTACGGCATCTCCGAGACGCGCGCCTTGATCGCCAAGGCGCTGGCGGGCGAACTGGTCAAGGAGGCGTAGCGGCCTCTCCGCGCGACCCTGTCATGCCCGCGAAAGCGGGCATCCAGGACTCAAGGGCGAAGGCCTGCGGCGGTTATCTGGACCCACGCTTTCGCGAGGGTGACGGCGCAGGCGCAAAAAAAGCCCCGGTCCGCAGCGCGGCCGGGGCTTTGTTCGTTGAAGGGCTCGCCTTAGCCCCGGCGGTCGCCGAAGAGGAAAAGCAACTGCTGGAACATGTTGATGAAGTCGAGATAGAGCCGCAGCGCTCCGTAGATCGCTTTCTTCTCCGAGACTTCATGGCCGTCGCCGGCGTAGTACATTTCCTTGATCGCCTGCGTGTCCCAGGCGGTGAGGCCGGCGAAGATGACGATGCCGAGAACCGACAGCGCCCACTGCAAGCCGGTGCTGTGCAGGAAGATGTTGACGACGCTCGCGATGATCAGCCCGAACAGGCCCATCACCATGAACGAGCCCATCGCCGACAGGCTGCGCCGGGTGGTGTAGCCGTAGAGGCTCAGCGCGCCGAAGCTTGCCGCGGTCATGAAGAACACGCGGAAGATCGAGCCGTGGGTGAACACCAGGAAGATCATCGACATCGACAGGCCCATCAACGCCGAGAAGACGAGGAAGGCCGTACGTGTCGCCCCGACGGACCTGCCGCGGCTCGCCGACATAAAGAACACCACCCCGAGCGGCGCGAGCATGATCAGCCAACGCAGCGGCGATTGATAGATCGCGTAGCCGAATTCGGTCAGGGCCACGCGGCCCGTCGCAGTTTCGACGGCGGCGAGCTTGAACGCCGCGAAGGCCACGACGCCGGTGATCCCGAGCCCGAGCGTCATGTAGTTGTATACACCGAGCATATAGGAGCGCAGGCCCTGATCGATGGCGGCCGCGCCGGACCGGGCGTAGCCGAAGCCAGATCGGGCGCCGGCGAAGCGGTCGTAGTCGGACATGGAAAGACCTCGTCATGTGTACGCGGAGCCGCGCCGCCGGATTCGGACGGCGCGCCGCGCTCTGCCAATAATATGGAGGGGCGGCATAGGCGCGCAAGTGGTCGCTCACGCGGCCGTTAATGTGGCAATAGGTAGCACACGCGCCTAGGAGAAGCGATAGGAATTGCTTGCCCCCGCCAGCCTCAATGCCCTCCTGCGCCCGCGCCCAGCGGTTGTGGCCGACGCATGAGGGCCGCCAGGGCGACGAGGGCGAGGAAGATCGCCGTCAGCGCCAGGAACACGTCGGCGAGCGCCAGCACCATGGCCTGCCGGCGCACCATCAGCGCCATTTCGCGGGTCGCCGCCAGCGTGGCGTCGGAGCCGCGCGCCGCCAACGCCGCCGTCATCTGGGAAAGCTCCTCCTCGGCGACCGAGCGGCCCCAGATCACCGATTCCCTGAGGCGCTCGAGATGCAGGTCCATCCGCTTGTCGAGCGTCGTGTTGATGAGCGCGAGGCCGAAGGCGCCGCCGAGATTGCGCATCAGATTGAAGAGGCCCGAGGCGTTCTTGATGCGATGCGGCGGCATGGTGCCGAGCGCCAGATTGTTGATCGGCACCATGCAAAGCATCAGCGAGAAGCCGCGGAACATCTGGGGCACGAGCAACTCCCAGAAATCCCAATCCACGGTGATGAAGGAAGCCTGCCAGGTCCCGACCGCGAACCCGGCGAAGCCAAGCGCGATCATCAGGCGCGGATCGACCTTGCCCATCAACCGGCCGGAAATCGGCGCCATGATGAACATGCAGACGCCGGTGACGAACATCGTCTTACCGATCATCAGCGAGGAATAGCCGCGGACCGTCGCCAGGTAGACCGGATAGATGTAGGTCAGGCCGTAAAGGCCGATGCCGAGGACGAAAGCGAGAACCGAGCCGACCCAAAAATTGCGGTCGCGGAAAGCGGTGAGATCGACGATCGGCTGGCGCGCGCTGAAGGCGCGGCCGAAGAAGACGATCGCGCCGATCGCCGAAATGACGAGGGCGAAGGCCACTGGCTGGCTCTCCAGCCAGTCCTTCGAGGGGCCTTCCTCCAGCGCATATTCGAGCGCGCCGAGGAAAGCGGCCATGCCGATCAGGCCCGCCCAATCGAAATCCTTCAGGAGCTTCAGATCCGGCTCGTCGAAGTCGATCAACACCCAGGAGGCGATTGAAACGACGATGCCGGGCGGGATGTTGACCAGAAACAGCCAGTGCCAGGAAAAAAGATCGGTCAGATAGCCGCCGATGGTCGGGCCGATGGTCGGCGCCAGCGTCGCCACCAGGCCGATGATCGGCGCGACGATCGGCTGCTTGCTGCGCGGAAAGATGGTGAAGGCCGAGGCGAAGACGGTCGGAATCATGCCGCCGCCGATGAAGCCCTGCAACGCGCGCCAGATGATCATCTCGTCGATTGAGGTGGCGCGCGAGCAGAAGAAGCTCATCAGCGTGAAGCCGGCCGCCGAGACGAAGAAGACGATGCGGGTCGAGAAGGCGCGCGACAAGAATCCCGACAGTGGGATCATGATCACTTCGGCGATCAGATAGGCGGTCTGGACCCAGGTGATCTCATCCTGCGAGGCGGAGAGGCCGGCCTGGATCTCCGACAGTGAGGCTGAGACGATCTGGATGTCCAGAATCGCCATGAACATGCCGAAGACCATGAAGATGAAGGCGGCGAGCCGGCGCGTGTCGAAGCGCTCGGCCGCCGGCGCCGCTATGGTCGCGGCGCTCACGGCTTGGCGGTCGTGTCGCCGAAGCCGAGCGCCCCGAGCAGGGTCGGCTTGGGCAGGCTCTCGTCGCGCGTGTGGACCGAGGCGACGACCGAGAGGCCCGGCCGCAGCCGGCCTTCCGCCAGCACCTCTGGGGCGACGGCGATCCGGACCGCGACGCGCTGCACGACCTTGGTGAAATTGCCTGTGGCGTTGTCGGGAGGCAGCAGCGAGAACTGCGCGCCCGAGGCCGGCGCGATCGAGGCGACGACCCCAGGGACCACCCGCCCGCCGTAGGAATTGACCGCGAGGTCGACCTTCTGTCCGGGGCGGATCGAATCGAGCTGCGTTTCCTTGAAATTCGCGTCGACATAGGCGGCCTGGAGGGGAACGAGCGCGAGCAGGCGGGTTCCCGGCTGCGCGTACTGCCCGACTTCGACCGCCTTGTTGCCGACGACGCCGTCGAACGGCGCGTGGATCTGGGTGAAGGAGAGGTCGCGCTCGGCCCTCTGTTCGGCGGTCACGAGTTCGTCGCGCACGCGCATCGCCTCGGTCTGCTGGGCTTTCAGCACGTCGAGATTGGCCTTGGCGCCGGCGAGCGCCGCTTCGGTCGAGACCTTCACGGCGTGTGCGGCGGTGAGCGCCGCGGCGGTGCGGGCGCGGTCGGCGGACGCCTGCTCGAGACGCTGCTGCGAGCCGAAATTCGTCTCGGCGAGTTTTTGGGCGCGGTCGAACTCGAGCGCGGCGCGCTGGCCGTCGGCCTCGGCGCTCTGAACCTGCGCGGCGGCGGAGCCGATCTGCGCATCGGCTTGGGCGATGACGGCGGCTTGCGCGTCGATCTGCCGCCCGATGCGCCCGACCGTCGCGTCCTGCGAGGCGATCTTGGCGCGGGCGGCGTCGACCGCAAGGCGATAGTCGCCGTCGTCGAGGCGGACCAGAAGGTCGCCCGTATGGACCGCGGTGTTGTCGGCGACCGCGAGTTCGGCGATATGCGCGGGAATCTTGGCGGCGATGATCGACGTGTCGGCGCCGACATAGGCGTCGTCGGTGGTCACGATGAAGCGCCCCTCGACGAACCAATTGTAGGCGAAATAGCCGCCATAGCCGAGGCCGGCGATGACGACGACCGGCAGGATGAAGCGGCGGGCCGAACGGCGCGGACGCGCGGCGGTCGGCGCGGCGGCCTCGGCTGCGGGAGCGGATTCGCGCGCGGCTGGCGCCGGCGCCGGCGCCTGGCGATCGCGCGCCGTAGCGAGCGCGATCGGCGCGGCCGTGCTCTTATCCTGCGACATAGTAGACCTTCGTTGTTAGACTGAACCGTTCGGTCATTTCTCGTTGACATAATCGTGAGGCGTGTCCTAAATCAAGCTGAACCGAACGGTTCGGTCAACAATTTTTTACGGGCCGCCAGGAGCGTCGATGGAAGCCGAGACGATCACCGAGCGCGACGGGCAAGACGGTGGCGCCAAGCGGCGTCAGGTAATGGATGGCGCGCGCGCCGCGTTTCTCAACGCCGGCTTCGATGGCGCAAGCATGAACGACATCGCACGCGCGGCCGGCGTGTCGAAGGGCACGCTCTACGCCTATTTCGATTCGAAGGAGCAGCTTTTCGAGGCGCTCATCCGCGAGGACAAGGAGCAGCAGGCCGAGCGGATGTGCGCGTTCCCCAGGGAAGGGGGCGATCCCGCCGAGCTTCTTCGCGAGTTCGGCCAGCGGCTCGTCGAAATGATTACGCGGCCTGAGGCCGTCGCCCAGGTGCGCGTCGTCATCGCCGCCACGGGGCGCTTTCCCCAGCTCGGCCGCGCCTTCTACGAAGCCGGCCCCGCCTATGGCATTCGCCGTTTGTCGGAGCAGCTCGACGCCTTGTCGAAACGCGGCGCCTTGAGCGTCGCCAATCCTGAGGTTGCCGCGCGCCAGTTCATCAATCTCAGCTGCTCCGAATTCTCCAAGCAGGTGCTGTTCGGCGTGGTCGAGACGCCCTCGCCGGAAGCGATCGAGGCGACCGTCGATCAGGCGGTCGAAATGTTTCTCAAGGTCTACGGACCCGCGGCTTCATCAGCCAAATGACGCCGCGTCCCGGTCCAAACGCGCCTTGCTTTCCGCCCCCCGCGCCGATATAGAACCCAAGTCGCTGCGCTCCCTTCGTCTAGTGGCCCAGGACGTCGCCCTCTCACGGCGAAAACAGGGGTTCGAGTCCCCTAGGGAGCGCCACTTCGGTACACGTCTGCGAACACCGTCAGGTCGCAGGGCCTGACCCGCGATGGCTTGTTCTAGTGTCGCTTTGTCCCCGATGATCCTAATAACCTCGTCGTCGACCTCAATCCTATCGACCACAGACCGGATGTAGTTCTTCCGGAAGGGGACGTCGCCGGAGGTGACGTTCTCGCGCATCACGCGTCCGAAGCGCTCGACGGCTTCAGGATCGATGTCGGATTGAAGCGCGAATTGGGCTTTGATTCGGTCCAGTGCAATCTTGGCCCGATCTCGATCGAGTTTGAGAGTGGCGAGACGCTCTCGCAGCACGTCGTCGAGATCGGTTAGGCCCTCCTCGACCATCTTGTACAGCCGTCTCAGCCGTTCATCCGCGTCGGCGACTTGGGTCTGAAGCGCGGCTCGGCGTCCATCGACTTCGAGCGCGCGCTCCCCGCGCCGCGCGACAAGCGACGCCAAAATCGCCGTGAGGCGTTGCGGATGAAGAAGCCGATCCACGATGTGTTCGGTGACCAAAGCGTCCAGTTTTTGCATCTGGATCGACCGGCCCTTACAGGCTGTCTTGCCCATCCGCGCGCAGGTTGAACAGGTGTAGTACTTGTGGACCCGTCCCGACTTCGACGTTCCGGTCCTCAGCGTCATCGCTCCGCCGCAGGTCGCGCAAACGGCAAGGCCTGTGAGCAAAATTGGACCGGTGACCACCCTCGGCGCGACGGCGCGCGGGTCTTGGGATTTCAGGGTGGCTCCAACGATTTCGAACTGCTCCCGATCGATGATCGCCGGCACGTCGACGACCACATGTTCGCTCTCCGGTTTTGCCCGCAGCGTCTTCGAGCATCGCTTGTTGAACGTCCACCTGCCGACGTAGACGGCGTTGGTGAGGATCTTGTGGATTGCGCCCGATCCGAAACGACCGCCGGTTCGAGATCGGTGGCCCCGCTCGTTCAGCCAGCAGGCGATGGCTTTGACACCGATCGGTCCGCTCTTTCCGTCGCCGACGGTGTAGAGGTTGAAAATGAGTTTGACAGTCTCCGCCTCGACGGGATCGACGACGAGCTTCTTCTTGATGCGCGCGCCGCGCTTTTCGATTTCTTCAACCGTGTAGCCCAATGGCAGAGGCGAGCCGTTATAGAACCCCTGCTTCGCGTTTTCCTTCATCGCCCGCAATACGTGTTTAGCATTTTCTCTCGATTGGTATTCGTCAAACATCGCGATGATCTGGCGCATCATGACCTGCGCGGGATCGTCGCCGAGTTCCTGAGTGACGGAGGCGATCCGAACGCCGACTTTTGCGAGCTTCCGAACGTACATCTCGAGTTGAAACGAATCTTCGGAAGAATCGCGAAAGTGAGTGAACGACAATCACATCGTAGGGGTGATCATCGTCCGTGGCGCGCTCGATCATCCGCTGGAATTCCGGGCGATCGTCGATGGTGCCGGTGACGCCGGCATCGGTATACCCATCGACGAGATTCAATCCCCGGCTCTGGCAATAAGCGCTGATTGAAGCAATCTGATCCGGTAAGGAAAGCTCCCCTTCAGCCTGTCTCGTCGTCGACACGCGGGCATAGCTACAAACCCGTTCGGCCGAGGCAATCGGCGAGGAGGCCCTTGCGCGGCCGAAATTGGATTTACTGGTGCTCATAATGCTCTTCAAACTCACTGGTGAAGGTGACCTCGGGCGGGCATAGGCTCGCCCGAGCGCCTCCTGGATCCGAGCGTCCAAGTCGAGGAACGTAGAGTCCCTTGAGCCACGGAAAAACGCAACTCTCGGTCCCCGACGCCTGTATGTACGCGGCGGCGCCTGCCGCCGCGTACGGGCGCTAGCGAAATTCGACCAGGACGCAGTTCAAGCGGTCATGGATCCGAATGCGCGCCACCAACTTTTCAAAGATGAGGCAGTCGATGACCCGCCCAGTTGCGTCGCGAATCATTGGGGGGACCGCGATCCTGGGGCTTTCAAAGTCGAAATCGGTTGTGATCACAAGACCGTCCGATTGGTAGGTCACCCATCGCTTTTGAAAGGCCTCCCGGAACTCCAGCAACACCTCGGGGTCGCCCAGGGAGATCAGGATGTCGGCCAGCCATTCGACGCCTCTCTCGCCCTCGACCGAGGCCACAACACAGACTTGCGCGAGCAGTTCTCGACGTTCCCAGCCCTCCGAGTCCTCCGAGTTCTTCGAACCCTCCGAGTCCTGCGAGCGTTCGTCGACGACTTTGAAGACCTCGCGGATCAGGTCTTTGATCCCCTGCCTTTCGTTGAGCAGGTCACGCAGGAGATCCAGAGGCTTGATGGACCGCAGTTCCTCGCCGTCTCTCGACGGCGATTCAAACTTCGCGCCCTCGCCGACATTCTGCTTTACTAAAACCATTTTTCGATTCCTTTCGACTGAAATTTGCATTGAGGCCGATCGCCGAACGATGTTCGAGGCGGCGCGCGAGCGCTGGCGCTTTCATTTCCCAACATGCGCGCCTCCCAAGATTTCATCGAGGAGAGGCGCCAGAAACGTCTCCAAGGCATCGAGTTCCCGGCTGCCGATCGGCACGAGATCAGGCCAGTTGTCGGCGACGCGAGGAGCGGCGGGGGAGTTCGAGTCGGTGGGGATCCCAACCGGTCCGCCTCCCGCGCCGAACGCCTTTCGGCCTCGCAAGTCGCCGCTGCGAATGGCTTCATTCATGGGATCGCTCCCATGAAGCACGGCGGCGACGGAGAAGAGCGCGAGCGCGATCCGCCCCGCAGAACTCAACAGCGAGGCGATCGAGGACGACCTCTTTCGATGCGTGCAGAGTTTGCTTTGAAACCTGGGTTGCGAGGATCGCAGCCATGATCGCCTCCGTTTAGAGGCGACACACTTAAGGGCTAGAAATCGTCGAGGGTTTCAATGCGAAACACCTGCGACGTGGGGCAGCATTGGACTTTGGGGACACACCGCGACGCGCCCGGACCCAGCGCTGAACTCATCTCTTACGGTCAACGCGGGCATATTATTCATCGCGCGCACTGCGTACCCCGACAATGCAAGATTCGCGCAACGGACCACGACGGCCCATCTCCCAAGGTCGCCAGATCCTGAATCGCCTTGTTTCCCATTGAAACCGGACAGACGTTTTCGCGCCTACCGATCCTGCCTCTTCAAAGGAGGCGGGGATGGTCGCGACGGTCGCGTCGGGCACGATGGCTCAATATTATCTATCGCAGACCGACTACTATACCGGCGGTCGTGAAGCTCCAGGCCGCTGGACGCGAGTCGGATTTGCTTCCGGCTTCGCGACAGGGAGCTTGGTTGAGAGCGCGGACTTCGAGCGATTGCATGCCGCGCTCGATCGGAGCGGCAAGCCTATGCTCGCCAACTCCGGCGGGCGAGAGGAACGCGTCGGCGGACATGACGTCACTCTGTCGGCGCCCAAGAGCGTCTCGATTCTCTGGATGACCTCCGATGAAGGGCGAAGGGGCCAGATTGAACAGGCTCAGGCCAAGGCTGTCGCGCGCGCACTCGACGTTCTGGAAGCCAATGCAGCCTTCTGCCGATCCGGCAAGAACGGCGTTCGCCGCGAAAAAGTGCGGCTGACAATCGCCGAGTTTCTACACGGCGACGCGCGTCCCGCGGAACATGCTGACGGCGCGATTTTCGCGGACCCGAATCTGCACACTCACGCCGTTGTCTTGAATCTCGCGGAGAAGGCGAGCGTCGACGCCGGTCGGTCGATTGCTGGCCCCGAACTCCGACAACGCTTCCGGTCGTTTCGGCGCCCTGGACGGCAAATCTATCTATGCCTGGAAAATGGCCTTAGGTGCAACCTATCATCTTGAATTATCAAGAGAACTTCAAGCGCTCGGCTTCGTTGTCGGCGACGTCGGCAAGAATGGCGTCTTCGAGATCGCTGGCGTCGACGAGAAATTGAGAACCTATTTCTCGGCGCGCCGTCAGACCATCGAGGAGGAATTGGCGGCCGCCGGCGTCGTCAGCGGACAGGCCCCGGCGCTCGCCGCCGAGATCACGAGAGCGACGCGCAAGGCCAAGCGGGACATGGGCGACGAGGATCGATTCGAGCGTTGGCGCGCGCGCGCCAGCGAACTCGGGTTCTCGGCGCAAGAGGTGCAATTGAGCTGCGAGGCGGCTCGCCTTGCGCAGCCGCAGCCTCTCGAAGCCACCGACCTGGAGAAGCGGCTCGACGAACGCATTCTGGCGATCCCCAAAGACCTCACCGCCCACGAGAGCGCGTTCGAGCGCCGGCATCTCTACGCCGCGGTGGCGACGGCGCTGGTCGGGACGGGACACGGAGCCGACAGGATCGACAAGGAGATCGATAAGCTCCTCGCCGACCAAGCCATCGTGACGCTCGATCGCGATGTCTGGGGTCACGAAGTCTTTTCCACCCCCGAGTTGCTTAAGATCGAGCGCGAGATCGGCGCCATGGCGCGTCGCCTCAATCGCACCACCGGCAGAGCGCCAGACCCAGCCCATGTCGAGCGGTTGATCGCGGCCCGCCGTCTCAGCGCCGAGCAAGCCGAGGCGGTTCGCGCCGCCACGGCGGGCGAAACGGTAACGATCATTGAAGGCGCCCCCGGATCGGGCAAGACAACGACGCTCGCACCCGTAAAGGAGGCCTGGGAGGCGGCTGGGTTTCGGGTGATCGGCGCGGCGACCGCCTGGAAGATCGCTCATATGCTTCGCGACGATCTCGGGATCGACGCCCGCGCCACGGATTTCCTGGCTCGCCAGCGCGGCCAACGGCTCGCCATTTCTTGACGCCAAGACCGTCCTGATCGTCGATGAGGCCGGATTGCTGTCAAGCCGTCAAATGCATGCCATCCTCTCCGCCGCGGCGGCCGGCGGCCACGACGGGGCGCGACCGCGTCTGATCGTCGTGGGCGATCGGAATCAATTGCCAAGCGTTGGGGCAGGGGCGGGCCTCCGCCTCGCCGCCGCCGCGTTGTCCGTCCAGGCCGTCGAAACCATCCAGCGCCAAAGAGAGGCGTGGGCGCGCGACGCGATTCTCGCCCTCGGCAAGGGCGACGCCGAAAGCGCGCTGAAGGCGTACGTCGAGCGGGGCTGCGTCCACCAACATGAGGGCCTCGTTCCGACCATCCGCGCCCTCGTCGACGCTTGGCAAGGCGCATCGCAGCACAATCCGGACCTGAAGTGTCTCCTCATTGCGCAGACCAATTCCCAGGTTCGGGCGATCGCCGCCGAGGTCAGATCGCGACTTCGCGGCGCCGGCGCCCTCAAGGGGGACGACGTGACCATCAAGGCCGTCACGCCCTCCGGACACGGGCACAGCCTCTCGTTGGCGGCGGGAGATCGGGTGCGCTTCCTCATGCGCGCTCGCGCGGGATCCCGCGAGGTCATCAACGGCACGGAGGCCGAGATCGAAGCGATCGATCGCGGCGGCGACGACGCGCCGCGCATCCATGCGCGCATCGGAAACGAACGCTTCAGCTTTACCCCGCGCGATATCGAGGACTTGTTTGGTCGCGCGCGCCTCGCGCATGCTTATTCAACGACGGTATACGGCGCCCAGGGGCTCACGACAGAGCGGGCCTTTGTGTTGCTCTCCCCCGAAATGGACCGGCACGCCGCCTATGTCGCGGCGAGCCGCGCACGAGGAACCACGGACTTCTTCATCGATCGAAAGTCGCTAGAGGCAAAACTCCGCGCTGAGCTGCCGCTATCCCAAAGATCAACCATGGCCGCCATCGACAATGAAGCGCGCATCGCCTTTCTATCGCGCTGCCTCTCGCGCTCCGCCGGTCGCCGACGCCATCCACGGCGCGGGAAGAGTGAAGGACTTTCTTCCGCTGGATACCTCTTCCGGCAAGCCCGCGACTACCGACGTCCTGCGCAAGGCGATGCTCGCACGCGGGATTTCAGGTGTTGGACAAGGGGGTTACGCTTTCGCCAGAGAAGCCTATATCCATCGGATATACGGAATGCGGAAACCTCGACCACGATGGCCATTCGCTGCAACTGCGCCTCGCAGGGCAGATCGGCACGGAGATCGATCGGGTGGTCGATCGGGCGCTTCAACTGAAGTCCGCGGGTTGGCGGACAGTTCGAGTGGTCACGGATCACGGTTGGTTGCTGATGCCGGGGGGCTTCGCGTCGGTGAATCTGCCAGCGTCGGTGACGGAAACGCACTGGTCTCGGGCCGCGGTGCTCAGTCAGGGCGCGGCCCCGGAATTGCCTTGGCTGCCATGGCATTGGGACCCAATGGTTCGAATTGCGGTTCCGCCAGGCGCGGAGGCGTTCCGCGCTGGCGACGTCTATGCTCACGGCGGCCTTTCGCCGCAGGAATGCGTGACGCCGGATATCACGATCGGGGGGTCTGGCGAGGCGACCTCGGCGGGCGGCCGGATCGTATCCGTTGCCTGGCGGCGTTTGAGACTTCAAGTCGAGTTAGCTGGCAAGCTGGAGGATTGTTCGGTCGAGGTGAGGAGAGTTGTCAACGACGGGGCCACTCGACTTGGAGAACCAGTTACCATCGAGGGCACGACGGCAAAATACACGATGTCTGATGAAGTCGATGAAGGCGAACCCGTGCACGTGGTTCTGCTCGATCGTCATGGTGGCGTCGCCGATAGCAAGACGACCGCCGTAGGAGAACGCGTATGAGTTTCGAGTTGGACCGGCTGGATCACGTCGGAGCGCAGGCTTTCGAGGGCTTCGTGGTGCGCAAGGACCTGGTGCGTCGCTACGCGAAGTCCTATCCGGTTCCCGCGTACGTGGTCGAATTCCTCCTCGGCCGATATTGCGCCTCGACCACCGATGAGGAGATCAAGGAAGGTCTCGACATCGTCGAAAAGCAACTGAAGGACCGCTGTGTTCGGACCGGACAGGAGGAGGTCTTTAAGAACGAGGCCTACCGGAAAGGTTCGGTTCGACTCATCGACTCGGTTCGCGCCCGCCTTGACGCCAAGAATGCCTGCTACATCGCCGAACTGCCGAGTCTTGCGTTGCGAGATGTGCGGATCCCCGACAGCATCGTCGAGGAGAACCCCCGCATCCTGATCGACGGCTTCTACGCCGAGATTACGCTCGCCTTCGACAGTGTGATCGCCGAAGAAAAGAATGGTCGGCCGTTCGGGATCATGGCGCTACGTCCCATCCAGATGTCGAGGGCGGACGTCCTCGACACGCTCTATGCCGGACGCACGCGCTTCGAAACCACCGCTGACTGGATCGATTTCCTCCTTCGTTCCGCCGGCTTCGAGCCGAGCGCCTTCGACGAACGCGCCAAGCGCATCGCGCTGCTTCGCATGGCGCCTTTTGTGGAAAGAAACTACAACCTCGTCGAACTTGGGCCGCGCGGAACGGGCAAGAGCCATCTCTTTCAGCAGGTCTCGCCCTACGCCCATCTCATTTCCGGGGGCAAGGCGACGGTCGCACGGATGTTCGTGAACATGGCGAGCGGACAGCGCGGCCTCGTTTGCCAGTATGACGTCGTCTGCTTCGACGAGATCGCCGGCGTGTCCTTCGACTCGAAGGACGGCGTCAACATCATGAAGGGCTACATGGCCTCTGGCGAATTCAGCCGCGGCAAGGACTCGATCCGTGCTGACGGCGGCATCGTCATGGTCGGCAATCTCGACATGGACCTCGATCAGGCCCAACGCGTAGGCCACCTTCTGTCGCCATTGCCGCCGGAGATGCGTGACGACACGGCGTGCGTACGCGCCGGGCTGGGATTTCCCGAAGCTCGATCCACGGAGACATCTGACCGATCACTTTGGCCTGGTTTCGGACTTCCTCTCCGAGTCATTCACGCGGCTTCGATCCTCGTCCCGAGCGAACGTACTCGACGGACGCATCCATTTCGGTGGCGCGCTTTCCGGCCGCGATATCGAGGCGGTGCGCAAAACGGTTAGCGCTCTCACCAAGCTCCTGTACCCGAACCCGCGGTCCTCCGTACCCGATGAAGACTTGGAGTGGATCGTCAAGCTGGCTCTCGAAAGCCGCCGCCGCGTCAAGGAGCAGCAAAAGCGAGTCTTCAAGAGCGAGTTCCGAAACACCCACTTCAGCTACACCCTCGGCCCCGAAGGCGTAGAAGTCTTCGTGGCGACGCCCGAGCTTCAATCCGATGAGGCGATTGAGAGCGATCCGCTGCCTCCAGGCCAGGTGTGGGCGATAAGTCCGGGCATCGGCGAGGCCGGCCCTGGGCTCTATCGGATCGAGGCGGCGCATCAACCTGGTTCTGGCGTCCGAATTCTCAACCATCCTTCGCCGCCCGCCTTCCGCGAGAGCGTGCGGGTCGGCGAGCAAATCCTGTATGCTCAGGCCAGAAACCTCGTTGGAGAGAGGGATCCTCGATCTCAGGAGTTCACCGTGCAACTTCGCGCGATCGACGCCGATAAGTCCGGCGGTGGCCTCGGCGTGCCGGTGCTCGCAGCGCTTTGCGGATCCGTCCTCGGTCGCAACAGTCGCGGCGGAACAATCATTGTCGGCTCAGCGACGCTCGGTGGGTCGATCGAACTGCTGCCTCAGGCTGCTCGGCTCGCCGAACTTGCCGCCGAGAAGGGCGCAGTCACAATCCTAATGCCGGTCGCGGCGCGGCGCCAATTGAACGACCTGCCGGATGAGGTGTGGACCAAGATCAATATCGAATTCTACCGCGACCCAGCCGACGCGGTTTTCAAGGCGCTGGTCGACTGAGAAGGAGCATTGTGCCAATCGACGGCTAAAACTGGCTCCGTGAACAAGCGTTGCGGATTGACCCCTGTCAACGCGAATGGAATTAAGAAGTTGCAGTGCCGATCGCACCGGCCCCCGCGCCAATTGACACCGACTTAAGCTTTGCCAGAATATACACCTGTACGCCCTCACCGACATGAGCATCGAATTCCCTCACACCCATAAATCGAATGACCGCAATGAAAGGCGGATGCTCCTCGATACGAACATTTGGAGCTACGTCGTAGGAAACGGGGCGCAGGGCGATTTGATCCGCGCCGCGCGTAACGGCATATATGCCGTCCAGATTGCACCCGCGGTCCTCTACGAGACCCTGCGGTTGAAGGATGCGCCGGTGCGTGCGGCTCGCGTGTGTCTCATGACGAACCGCTGTTTTCATCGGCTGATGCCCGAAGCTTATTCGGAAAGCATGGAGATCGTAGAGGAAATAAGGCGCCTCCGGCCCGACTGGCTGCGTAAAGCCCCGGACCTGCGCTTTTTTGAGCGACTGACAAAGCATTGGACCAGAAAAACCGGAGGTTTCTGGGTCGATTGCGAACGATCACCGGAGAGGGAGGCTAGGCGCATCGCACATTTGGAAGGCACCCTGACCGACGATGCGAAGTCGGAGATCCAGAACGCGCGAAAGGAAATGCTCGACAACGGCTGGAAGAGCGCCCCCCCCATGGACAGCATGCTCGCGGGTTTTCACCATCCTGTGCCGGGGTGGCGGGGAGACCGGGTGGAAGCTTGGCGGCTTGAGACTTTGGCAGGGATGACCTTCGCCCTGCGCCAGCATGGCAACCCGTATCGGGATTGGATTTTGCCCTTCATAGAGTTGGATGATGGGCTACTCCACAGCGCGGCCTGGAACGAATTCTGGCTTTATCTGGCAGACAAAACCCTGTTGCCGAGGCAATGGCTGCGATGGGCACACTCCTTTGCCCAGAGGTTCCGCAGTGTGACGCCTGGGTCGGCAGGCGACACCCAGCTCATGACCTATTTCCTGGAAACGGATGTGGTGGTCACGGCGGACAAGGCGCTACTGCAAATTCTCGAAGAGTGCCGCCCGTATGCGCCTCATCGCTTGCCGGAAGGACGGCTTATCCCCGCAGCAGCCCCGGGTGTCGCCGCTCTCCTCGCAATGCTTTCCCTTACGCCGTGACGTCGAGATGCAGGAACAATGGGCAAATTTTCGGCGTTGAATAAGTCGTGTGTGAGAAAGCGTCAGCGATCGCCCGCGCCGGCTCTAAGAAGAACAATGTGTGAAAAAGCGTCTGTGAATCAGTGGGGGCCGAACGCCGATCGGCGCGCTAAGCTTCTGACAAAATTGGATTGAGCGGGGTCAACATGCGGAGCCGTTTCACACTTGGTTCGCGCTGAAAATTCAGGCAGAACGACGGGAGAGAAAAAACTCGGTACAAGTCATGAGCGCACGCGCGGCAACGAAAGATATGGATATCCGCATTGCGCTGCATGCAAAGCGCCTGCGGCATGTCAAGGCACAGCCTAACACGCTCGTGATCGATGAACTCGGCCTCGCCCATGCGAGGAGCCGAATTGACGTAGCCGTCATCACTGGCTGTATACACGGCTACGAAATCAAGAGCGCCAAGGACACGCTTGATCGGCTGTCGACACAGATTGGCATCTACCGACAGACGCTACAAAAGCTGACGATCGTCGCCGCGCCAAAACATGTCGCGGGCATCTTGACCAACGCTCCCGAATGGTGCGGCGTAATCGCAGCCGAGCAAGGACCAAGAGGCGGCATCAGCTTTCAAGTTCTGCGAAATGCCGTCGCCAATCCCGAGATCGATCCCGTCATGCTGGCGCATCTTCTATGGCGCGATGAGGTCATCGATCTCTTGGGCCGGGCTGGATATGCGCCGAAGGATATACGGCGGCCGAGAAAGCAGCTCTACGAGATGCTATGCGATGCCATGACGCTACGCGAGATCATGGACTCGATCCGCGCCTTCATGGTGCAACGCCACACATGGCGAGGTCATCCAGCACACGTGTAATGTGGTGGTTGATCGTAACGAACTTCCACCATGGCTGATTGCTAGGCCCCTTGGTTCGGGCAGCGCATTTGGCGATGTATTCGTCACCGCTTGAAAAGGCGGCACCACTGAACTTGCCGGACGCTATGATCGAGGCGCAGTGATCGTGCATCTGCCCCGGATTGTCGCGGAAAGCGCCGCCCTTGCGTACCTCCCATGTAGTTGTTGTAGTATAGATGAGCTTGCCTGCCGACTTGATCTTTCGCATGTCCACCGGCGTGAATTCCGGATGGACGATCGTATAATCTCCGTAATTCGGACGGCGGTTGCCAGCGGGCATCTTGCCGATGAGTGTTTGATAGAACAGCCAATCGTGGCGCGGCAGTTGATCGGCACCCTTGGCAACATGCTTGAACGTCTCCGGAATCGCCGTGCCGATCACCACGAAATTGCGGAAGGCGTCCAGATTCCCAAGCCGGAGCATGGCCGTGATCAAAGCACGTGCGAAGACGTCATAGGGCTCAAAGTTCGGCGCGCCGAGATCAATGACGAGATCAACTTCATCGGGCGCCAGGCCGAGGGACGCTGCCAGCCCCTCGACACGCGTGCGCGCATCCGGCTTCATCAGATCTTCCAATCGGACGGCAATGGCGGCTCCAACGTCATCGGTTGCGGTGATCGCCCTAACCGCCGCCACCGTGACAGGCGACGCGTCCAGAGAAAGGACGGGGATTGCGTTCGCCTGGAATGCGCGCAGCGCGTCGAACACATAGGTGAGGATATCTCGGCCGTCGCCCATCGGCTTTTCCGAGATACTAGGATGCACGCCCACCCATGCAGACCGCTGCCCCCATTTGGCATTGAACCGGGCGGCAAAAGGGTGGACGTGCTCTTGAACTGTCTTCTTCGGCTGCCAAAGCTCGAAGTCGAACTCGACCTCTGGAATGGTGATGTAGGGTACAATGCGATCCTTGGAGGCCGCGGCCAAGCGAGCGAGCGCTTGGTACTCGCCCTGCCGCCACCGCAGCGCTGGAACATACATGTCACTAGTCAAGATCATCGCCCGTCTCCTCAAGCTGCGAGCGCACCTGACCTCGACCGACGAGATTACTCAGGATTGTATAGTTCCCACGCTCTTTGCGGATACGGCCCGCAATGATGCTCGCATCAATTCCGATCGCCTGCGCGTCTATCTTCACGGCATCTTCCGATAGGGCGAAGCGGGAGAGACACTGATCCCACAGTTCTTCCGGAATCAGCGCATCAAGCGCGAATTTGTCAGCCTCGGCCTCTATCGCATCGCTTTCATTCCCGCCTTCCTCATCGAAGAAGTCGAAGCGAAGACTATCGAGGAGATGCAGGAAAACGTGACCCAGTTCGTGCATCAACACGAACCAGAAATTATCAAGCCTATCATAGCGCAAAGTGAGGCCGATAATAGGTCTACCGCCGTCGCCAAGCATGGCCGCGCCGTCTAGATAAGACCCCGGCAAATGCCGTTCGACAATTAACACAATACCTTTTTCGGCAAGCATATCGCGGGCACACTTCGGCCCGTCCTTTCGTTGGGTCAGGCGCACGAGTTCCGGCAGCCACCGATCATTCAACTCGAATGCGCCGACCTCTCCTGCGTCGATCTTGGTGCGCGCTCGCTCCAAAATGCGCGCCTGCCAAGCGATTAAGGCGTATTCATTCGGCACATTCCCGCTCCGCATCTTCTTGCGGTGCAAAGCCGTCGCGAATTGCGGTCCGGCCGCTTGCAGGAAAAATTCCTTCACTTTCTCGATCGCGTTTCCGCTGCGCGGCACATCGAACCACTTGCGCTTGATCATCTCTTTGTAGGGAAGTTGACCCCAGACGATATCGTCAGCATCGCCCCAAACGAAAACAGAGCCGCCGGCATGCTTAGGCCCCTCGAAACTTCCCGACGCTTTCACGCCAAGCGCACGAGAGACTTCGATTAGCCGTGCCAGGCTTGCGCCCATATAGTCAGTCGCCTCGTAACGCTGCACTTGTTGTGGCTTCATGCCGAGTTTCTCTGCGAGGTCTGTCTGAACTCATGCCGCAGGCAATTCGCGCCTGCACCAGCACGCGCGGCAATTCCTCAAGGGCATAGGTCTTCGAGAACGAAGCCTGGCCAGATCTAAGCAGGTCGTATTCCGCAAGTTCGGCCTCGATATCGGCGATCTGGTTCGTGAGCGCATCGATTTCCGCCTGCTTGAGCCATGCCTGATCCGAAGTGCGTGTTTTCGCGGCCACAAGCGCTTCTCGCAACTTCGCGAGTTGCGCTTTCGAAACGCCGTATTGTTTGTCAGTGTAGATCATGGCGTCACCTTCCCCGAAAGAAACGGATCGGCTGAGAGCGGAATAGAGATGATACCTTTCTGTTTTCCCGTGAAACGATCCATTTGGAAGAACTCGACAAACGCCCGACCGACATCTGCGCACCTCATAGAGGAAGGAAAGAATTCCCCCCTAAAAGCTGCTTTTTGCGCCGCGCGTCCGTTTGCGAATTGCAGAAACACAGGGTCAAGCTTGGTCGGATCAACTCCCGTCGGGTCCCAGCACGCATCGAAGTCGCCCGGCCGTGGCTTGTCCGTCACATAGCTGCCGTCAAGGTAGATCAACGCGCATCCGGCCAATCGCAGCTTGCCCGAGGCGCGAACGAGACCGTCGAACAATTCACGTCGCCAAGCATTTGTTGCGAAAGCCGCCGCCACATCTCCAAGACTCGCGGTGTGAGCCCCTGGGGGCAACGCCGACCAGGGAGAGCTTGGTAACGGGACGAGAGCAGGAATCATCTTTACAACAATATCGTTGTAACTGGCCTTGGTCAAGTCTAGAGCACTGCCCGGCTGTGATGAATCGAATGTGATGAGCGGGCGGATTCCCGAACGTGTGCGGATGTGAGTCGATTTAGCCTCTGATTCGGGAGGGGCTCATGGTCGGACGGCCGTATTCGGAGGAGTATCGCAAGCGGGTTGTGGCGGAGATCGCGGAGGGCAATTCACGGCGCGGCGCGGCTCGCCGTTTCAAGGTCGGAGCGTCGTCGGCGATCCGCTGGAAGAAGCAATTGGACGAGACCGGCAGCACAGCCCCGGCTGCGCGGTCGGGCAAGAGCCGCTCGCCACTGGAGCCGCACGCAGCGTGGCTGCTGGCGCTCATCAAGGCCGAGCCTGACCTGAGTTTGGCGGAACTGGCCCAGCGGATTGAGGACGAGTTGGGCCTGAAGACCTCGACCAGCGCGGTGGATCGCTTCGTCCAACGGTACGACCTCAGTTATAAAAAAAACTCTGCACGCGGCCGAGCAGGAGCGGCCGGATGTGGCCCAGGCGCGTGAAGCCTGGAAGGCGGCTCAGGCCAGCCTGGATCCCGACAAGCTGGTGTTTATCGACGAAACTGGGGCGTCCACCAAGATGGTCCGGCTGCGGGGACGATGCCCGCGCGGCGAGCGCCTGCTGGCCAAGGCGCCCTGGGGGCACTGGAAGACCACCACTTTCGTCGCCGGCCTGCGCCATAACAGCCTGATCGCGCCGTTCGTCCTGGACGGCCCCATGAACGGCGACGCCTTTCTGGTCTATGTCGAGACCTTCCTTGTCCCAACCTTGCAGCCTGGCGACATTGTGGTGATGGACAACCTGCCCGCCCACAAGGTCGACGGGGTGCGCCAGCGGATCGTCGACGCCGGAGCCGAACTGCGCTTGCTGCCGCCCTATTCGCCAGATCTGAACCCCATCGAGATGGCGTTCTCGCAGCTCAAGGCGCACCTGCGCAAGGCGGCCGAGCGAACCGTTCCCGCTCTCTGGGATCGCATCGGCCTCTGTCTCGACCAGATCACCCCACAGGCCTGCCAAAACTACTTCACCGACGCCGGATATGCCCCATCTTAGCCGGGCAGTGCTCTAGAAATCAGGCGTCCGGCTCCTTTCGCGCCCGACCGCGCGCGGTGGTGTCCTCTTTGATGGACCCCGCAATAGGCAAGTTTCCACCCCCGCTTCGGTCTCTAGCGGCATTGTCGCTCTGGATCTTCCGGATTGCGAAATAGAGCAACGCGTTATTCGGTTGCAATTTCAATAACATAAGTGTTCGCAGTTTGACAAAACTGCGAACATGCCTCGGTAGCCCGCTTGGGCAGTCCCGCCTAACCACGATGGTGCTCGCCAATATGGTCACCGCAATGGGTAGCGCGACGCGTTTCGCTTTTCGTCGCCCGCGAAGTATTTCCCGCAGAGTTCGGCACCGTCGTGGGGTGCGCTTGGCGCTGTTGGCCGCCAAGGCTGAATACGCTGGCTCACTCACAGCGCCACTTGACAAACTATCTGATGTGTAACCGGGAGATGAGAGCGCGCCGCCGGCTAACCTCGGCCGGCCAGCTTCGGCGCGCGAAAACTCGGAAAGGTCCCGCAATTGCCAACCGCGAATCGGTTTGTTCAGAAGCTTTCGGATAGATCAGGGGCTACTGGGCCATTGAGTCATTCTTGATGTCGACAACGTCGACGCGCCCCACCCGATTTCTTCCGCGGATCGGGAACGGTAGCTCGCGACCGCCCATCACGCCGTCGGGCCGGAAGATCAAGACGATCGCCATCAACACGCCAAGCCCGATCTCTTGGGTGCCTCGCGGCAAGTGCAACGAAAGGTCTCGAAGCCGAACTCGACGCCGCGCTGGGGCGTGGGTGATACGAGCGTCCCGGGGGGGCGACGAGTCTCCCAAGAGCGCCGTCGGTGCACGTCACGGCCATCGGGAACGTAGCCTTTTGGGCACTTTCGTCGCCACGATGGTTTGCGTGCCGCGCGCCCGACTGACGACTCCCGAAGGCAAGACGAGGGGGAATGGCGGAACGCGACGTTTCCCGCCTACCAGCGGCGGACGAAACGCGCCGACGCCTTGATCGCGGGCGCAAGCGCGAGACTTCTTCAATAGCCTGCTAGTCCAAGCCGCCTATGTGGAATGTCTTCATTTCTAGATATTCTTCGATGCCGGCCTGGGCGCCCTCGCGGCCGATGCCCGATTGCTTGACTCCGCCGAAAGGCGCCACTTCGGTGGAGATCGCGCCGGTGTTCAGGCCTACCATGCCGAATTCCAGCGCCTCGCCGACGCGCCAGGCGCGCTTGAGGCTTTCTGTGTAGAAGTAGGCGCAAAGGCCGAAGGGTGTACCGTTGGCGATGGCCAGGGCTTCTTCCTCCGTCTTGAAGCGGAAGAGCGGCGCGACCGGCCCGAACGTCTCCTCGCTTGCAAGCTGCATTTGAGTGGTGGCTTCCGTGAGCACGACAGGGGCAGTGTACTGCCGGCCGGCCGGCAATTCACGCGGCCTGGTGGCGACCTTCGCACCCTTGGCGAGCGCATCTTGAATATGACGCTCGATCTTGACGATCGCGGCTTGGTTGATCATCGGCCCGATGGTCACGCCTTCAGCCGTGCCGGGACCGACCTTCATGGCATTGACGCGGGCGCTAAGCCTCGCGGCAAACGCATCGTAGATGCCGGCCTGCACGAGAATGCGGTTCGCACACACGCAGGTTTGGCCGCCATTGCGGAACTTCGACGCGATTACCCCTTCGACCGCGTTGTCGAGATCCGCGTCGTCGAAGACGATGAAGGGAGCGTTGCCGCCGAGTTCGAGCGAGAGCCGCTTGACGGTATCCGCAGAACCTCGCATCAGCAGGGACCCTACCCGCGTGGAGCCGGTGAAGGATATCTTGCGCACCGTCTCGTTCGCCATCAACTCATTGCCGATCTCGGTCGGCATGCCGGTGACGATGTTGACGACGCCGGCGGGAATGCCGGCGCGCTCCGCCAGGACGGCGAGAGCGATGGCCGAATAGGGCGTAAATTCCGAAGGCTTGATGACCACGGTGCAGCCCGCGGCAAGCGCCGGGGCAATCTTGCGGGTGATCATGGCGTTCGGGAAATTCCAGGGCGTGATGATGCCGCAAACGCCGACGGGTTCCTTGAGCACGACGATGCGCCGGTCAGGAGTGGGCGACGGGATCGTGTGGCCGCCGATGCGACGGCCCTCTTCGGCAAACCACTTCACGAAGGAGGCGCCATAGCGGATTTCGCCGCGTGCCTCGTCGAGCGGCTTGCCCTGTTCCAGTGTCAAGATCTGCGCAAGGTCTTCGAGATTGTTGATGATCAGCTTGTGCCAGGCTTCCAGCAGCCCAGCGCGCTCGGCATGGGTCTTCTTCTTCCACGGGCCAAAGGCGGCATGGGCGGCATCGATTGCCGCGCGCGTCTCGGCGCCATCCATGTCCGGCACGGTTCCAATCACGGCTTGCGTTGCCGGATCTATGACATCCACCGTCTTGCCGGAAGCCGCATCGCTCCATTTCCCGGCTATAAGTCCTGCCTGCTTCAGCAGGCCGCTATATTTCTGGTCCGACATGACAATCCTTCAAATGATCAATCGAGCGCCGAGAGCACGGCCTGGGTGATGGCGCCGGTCTTGTCCTGGCCGGGGACGGTGCCGATGCCGCGGCCGGTGGCGTCTTCAAGTGCATTCATGGTGCGGCGCGCGGCGTTGCTCTCGCCAAGATGATCCAGCATCATGGCGCCCGACCATATGGCGGCGATTGGATTGGCTATGCCGAGATGGGCAATGTCGGGCGCGGAGCCATGGACCGGCTCGAACATGGAAGGCGCGCTGCGGTCAGGGTTGATGTTCGCCGAGGCGGCAAAGCCCAGTCCGCCCTGGATCGCCGCGCCGAGGTCTGTCAGTATGTCCCCGAAAAGGTTGGAGGCAACCACGACGTCCAGGCTTTCGGGCGCCATCACCATGCGGGCGGCCATGGCGTCGATGTGATAGCTCTTCACCTCGACATCCGGATATTCGCCAGCAAGTCGGTTGGTCATCTCGTCCCAGAACACCATCGAGTATTTCTGGGCATTTGACTTGGTGACGGAAGCGAGCTTGCCGCGGCGCGCTTTCGCCTGCTCGAAGCCGAAGCGCAGTATGCGCTCCACGCCCGTTCGGGTGAAGACCGACGTTTCGACAGCCACCTCGTCATCCGTGCCTTGGTGCACCCGTCCGCCGGCGCCGGAATACTCGCCTTCGGTATTCTCGCGGATACACAGAATGTCGAACTTCTGCGCCTTGAGCGGCCCCTCCACCCCGTGAAGGAGGCGGTGCGGCCGGATGTTGGCGTATTGCACGAAGGCCTTGCGGATCGGCAGCAGCAGCCCGTGCAGCGAAATGGAGTCGGCGACCTTAGCCGGCCAACCAACCGCGCCGAGCAGGATAGCATTAAAGCGCCGGAGCGTGTCTATACCGGTTGCCGGCATCATCTCGCCGGACTCCAAATAGTAATCGCACGACCAAGGAAAGGTCTCTTCAGACAGAGAAAACCCGCTTTGGGCGGCGACCTTGGACAGGACGCTCCAAGTGGCGTCGATAACCGGCTTTCCAATCCCATCGCCGGGAATCAGTGCAATGCTGTAGGTTCTCATGATACTTTCACCGGCTGCATTCGAGTAATTTCCTCTCCGGGAACGTCGGCGGGCTGCTCCGACAATCCGCCCTTTCCGCGATCGATGTCCTTGGCGTCGCCGGCGGCGCCGAAGTTCAGACCGCGCTCGCCAGATCGCCCGCGCGCGCGACCGCGCTTTCCATGGCGACAAGGAAGCGATCCACATGCTCTTCCTCGCAGATCAGTGGCGGACGGATCTTCAACGAGTCCTCGTTGGCTCCGGTTGTGCTGATGAGGACACCGTCGTCACGCATCAGGTTCACGACATTCAGCGCCATGGCTCGCCGCGCCGCAGGCCCGGCGCCCGGGAGGCCGATGTCGACACCAAAGAAAAGACCGGCGTTTCTGATCTCGCCGATGCCGCGAGATTTCGCCGCGAGACTTTCAAGCCCCGCCCTCAGACGTTTCCCCATGGACAGCGCGTGCTCGGGTATACGGTCCCGCTGCAGGATCGTCAGAACCGCGTTGGCGCATGCGATTCCGACGGTATTGCCGGCAAAGGTATTCGAATATCGAGCCGTTGCGCCGAAATGGTCCATCGGCAGCCTCCGCCCGACGACCGCGCCGATCGGGAAGCCGTTGCCCATCGGCTTTCCGAGAGTCGCGAGGTCCGGCACAACGCCGTGGCGCTCGAAGCCCCACATATGGGCTCCCGTCCGTCCGAAACCCGGCTGCACTTCGTCTGCAATCACCAAGCCGCCAGCTTCGCGCACCGCCGCCACGGCGCCCGCGATGAAACCGGGCGGATCCACCCAGACCCCGTCGCTGGAAAAAATACTGTCGATAAGCAGAGCTGCGACGCCGATGCCGCGCCGCTTGAGATCGGTGATCGCCGCGCGAACTTCGGCGTCGAAGAATGCTCCCGCCTCGGATGACGGCACGCCGGACGGACCGGGCAGCCGCACCATGCGGAGGGAGGGGCTGAGCTTGACGGCATCGCCGAGGTTGGGCGAAACCATGGACGTCGCAGCGCTCGTGCCGTGATAGGCGTAAGCGGATACGATCACCCCGTCGTTTCCGCTCACCAACTTCGCGACGCGCAGCGCGAGATCGTTAAATTCACTGCCCGTACAGGTGAAGACGACGCGATTCAACTCGCTCGGGAATGTTGCCACCAGCCGTTCAGCATAGTCCACGAGCTTCGGTTCGAGATAGCGTGTATTCGCGCTGATCAGGCCCGCCTGCTCAGACATCGCGGCGTTTACCTCGGGGTGGGAGTGACCGAGGCATGGAACGTTGTTGTAGAAGTCCAGATAAGGCCGGCCATCCGGATCATAAAGCCACATCCCCGCGCCGCGGACGAAATGCACGGGGCGGCGATACTGAAGTCGATAGGAAGACCCCAACACGCTATCGCGCCTGTTGATCAGCTTCGCTTCGCGTTCCGGAACCTCGGCCTCTCCGGGACTGTAGCGATTTGGCATCAGATCTGTCGACATTTGTTTCAACCTAGTTGGCGAGGACCCGTCCCCTCGCGCGTTGAGCTTCCGGTTCACGGCAGGACCGCGAGCCACCGATCCGGCCGCTGCTAACTAGCCGACGGAGCTAGACATCGCGCTGAGGACGGCTACTTCGGCATCCGCTGTCGTCAGAGATGCCAGAATGGATAGGCCATACTCGGCCCGGGCGACGTTTTTCTTGATGTAAGCCGCGTCCGCCGGAAACAGGTGCGCTCGCCAGTAGTTGACGAGTATCAGTGCGCTCTGTCGGGCACGAATCAATGCCACAAGCAGCTGCGCCTCCTCAAGCGAAAGCGAAAGGACCGACGAATAGCCAGCGATGAGATACTCAGCGCCCCCCAGGGCAAACCCGGGATCCCGAACGAAATGGCTCGCGGCGATCGCAAGATCTGGATCCGCGGGCCCCAGCCCCCATCGCCGAAGTCGATGAAGGCAATGCCTTCATTGGAGGTCAGCATGTTGAAGGGACTGGGATCATTATGCGTGACCTGCCATGACAGATCGCACAGGCGATGCACGATTGAATCAGTGTAGTGGCCCATCGCGTCGCGAACGTGGTCGGCTACCGGGGACAAGACAAGATATTCTTCTAGTTCCTGAAGCTGTGGCCAGCATCTGATGTGCCATAGAACAGGCCGATGCATGCCGGGCACACTCGAAGAGCCGAGCGCCGAGTCCAGCGATGCCAGCGCCTTCCCAGTGCGGTAAAGAAGTTCCGGCAAGACCACTACGTCCTGAAGCGGCTTTCCTTCGAGTTCGAGTCTGTAGGTAGCCGCAAATGCCGTCGTCCTCAAATATCAGTGACCCTGCAAGGGTTTTCCGGATTCGAGGCACGACGAATCCCGAGGCGTCCGCCAATCTCGCGATGGCAGCGGCCTGAAAGCGGAAGCTGTCCAAGCCCGCCGGTTGTGAAGACGTCTTGAAGATAAGTCGGTCGCCTTCGGGAAGAATGACTTCCGCCGTGTGCTCGACCTCCGACGACAGAGCCTTGATCGAACCCCTCAAGCCATAATGGCGCAAGAGCACGTCGCCGAGTTGCCCGGCATCGACCCTGGGCGAACGGATCGCCAGGACTTCCAGCGCGTTTCGAAAATAGGCTTCCCTAGTGTAAGTGGGCGAAAACGCAGAAGGGCCTGACGGTCGCTCTTCAGGTGACGCCAGACCGCCACGTTTGGCAAAATCGTCGTCACAGCCGTTCAAAATAAAGTCCTCGTTCTTGGGGATAGCTAGGCGCTCGCGCACAGTGGTTGTTCTCGACTGTTTGGTCCCCTTGCGCACGCTTCGTCTGTCCGGCTTGCGCCGGGAAGCCCCGCTCAGGTTGCTGAATGTGATCACGTATTTCAGTTAGATGTACGTTCTAAGACTGCACTCGATGGAAAATCGGTCTCCGAACAACGGGCCGGCCGCTGGCGACAGGCGAAAATCCGTTCGCGCGCTTAGCAAGTCTCATCTTGGCTCAGAGATTTTAACGGGATGCCGTCAGGCGTAGAGATGCGAGCGTGCCGTCCCTGCAACCAGCCCTCCAGCCAGTTGGTGTCGATCTGGAGGCTCACGACATTGGCGTCGTGAGCCAGCTTCCGGTGAAGGGGAATCGTCGTCTTGACGCCGTCGATCGACATTTCCTCGAGCGCCTGGCGAAGCCTCGCGAGTGCGACCTTCCGGCTTTCGCCCCAGACGATCAGCTTGCCGAGTAGGGAGTCATAATGCATCGGCATGCTGTATCCGTCATAGACCGTCCCGTCGAACCGCACGCCGAAGCCGTCAGCAACTCGCAGGCCCTTGATGATGCCCGGGCTGGGAGAAAACTGGTTGTCGGGATCCTCGGCATTGATCCTGCACTCGATCGCGTGGCCGTTGACCTTGACCGTCTCCTGCTTGATTGAAAGCGGTTGGCCCGCGGCGATGCGGATCATCTCGCAGACGATGTCGATGCCCGTCACCATCTCCGTGACCGGATGCTCGACCTGAATCCGCGTATTCATCTCCAGGAAATAGAAGCGCCGTGTGGCTTCATCGAATAGAAATTCAATCGTGCCGGCGCCGACATAGTTGACGGACCTGGCGAGCTTGACGGCCGCCGCGCAGATTTCCTCGCGCGACCCCTGGTCCAGGATAGCGGCGGGGGCCTCTTCCCAGACTTTCTGGCGACGACGCTGTATTGAGCAATCCCGTTCATAGAGATGCACGACGTCGACGCCGTCGCCCAGGACCTGCACTTCGATGTGCCGCGCTTTTTCGACAAAACGTTCGACGTAGATGTTGCCGTTTCCGAAAGCCGCGTTGGCTTCGCTGGTCGCAAGCGAAATCTGTTCCCGGAGATGCTCGGACCTTTCGACAACTCTGATGCCACGTCCTCCGCCGCCCGCGGCCGCCTTTATAATTACAGGAAAGCCGATGCTTTCAGCGACCCCGATGGCTTCATCGGCGGTGACGGCGCCGCCGCTTCCCGGAACGAGCGGAACGCCCGCCGCCTCGGCGCATCGTCTTGCGGCGATCTTGTCGCCCATCAGGCTGATAACTTTAAAGCTCGGGCCGATGAACGTCAGGCCTGCGGCCGCCACGTCTGCGGCAAACTCCGCGTTTTCCGACAGGAAGCCGTAGCCCGGATGAACCGCGTCGCAGCCAGATTCAACGGCAGCTTTGATCAACGCAGCCTTGTTCAGGTAGGATTTAGAGGCGCGGGCCGGGCCAACATGGATGGTTTCGTCTGCCAGCCGTGCAGCGAGCATGTCCCCGTCGGCCTCACTCACGGCCTGGACGGTCTTCATTTCGAGAGTGTGGGCAGCGCGGGTGATCCGGACCGCGATCTCGCCCCGGTTGGCAATGAATATTTTCTTCATGCCATTAGACCTCGATCTCGCAAATCGGATCGCCGGGCATGACCATCTCGTCGTCCTCGACAAGATACCGTACGAAGCGCCCCGGCTGCTCTGCAATGATGGCCTGGAAGGCCTTCATAACCTCTACAACTCCGAGGGTCTTGCCGATCTCTATGACGTCGTTTTCCTCGGCGAAGCACTCGGCGTCAGGCGAAGGGCGCCGAAAGAACACGCCCGGAATTGGAGCTGTTAAGGTTAATTTGGTCACGAGTATCCACCTTGCTCTCAATGCCGAACCCGGTGCGCCGGGTGTTGATGGGAGCGCCCTTGAAAGGACCCTCCCATCTGGATTTCTGTTGGCTGTCTAAAGGCCTTTCAGCGCATCCGCAGCCTTGAGTCCGCCGTCGACGCCTTCGGCGGAAATCACAACCGGGCTGATATAGTTAAGCTGCTTGGCAGGCAGATCGCCCTTCGTCAGGAAGGCCGCGCATTGATTGACGCCTTCGTTGGTCTGCGCGGCGTAGTTCTGATCGATCGTGACCAGGGTCACGCCATCGATGACCGACGACAGGATCGCGCGGCTTACATTGAAGCCGGAGGTGTACACCTTGCCCTGGAGCTTCAGGTTGCGAATGACATCACCAACGCCCTCGACGCTTTGATCCGTGTGGAAAATGAGGTTGACGTTGGGATGGGCGGTGACGAACGGCGTCATCGTCGTCAGCGTTTCCTTGACGGAATAGCTGAGACCGGTGGGAACGGCGCTGGCGGGATCGTTGAAGAATTTCGCGTCGGGGATGACTTCCTCATAGCCCTTGACGAATCCCACCATGCGGGAACGCGCCCAGGCCTGGTCCGGCGCGCTGCTCGCCAGGGCGACCGTGTCAATGCGTAGCTTCTTGGCTTTGACCATTTTCGCAGTCTCGACACCGTTGACCCGACCGGCCTCTTCCTCGTTGAGAGCGGTGAAAGCGAACCGCTTCGACTTGTCGACGTCGATATTGAAGGTAAAGACAGGAATGCCCTGGTCGATATACTTGTCGATGATGCGCACGAATTGGCCCGGCAGGGGCGTCTGCAGGACGAGGCAATCGACGCCTTCCGATGCAAGCAGCGTCTCGAGCTGCGATAGTTGCTGGTTCGGGTCGGTGTTGATCGGCCCAACGAGAGTGCACTTCATCGAAAGCCCACTGGCGGACGACGCGCATCCGCGCTCCATGCCCGCGCGCATTTCCGGTCCCATTCGCGGGATTGCCGTCGCCATAACATCGACCGTAATCTTCGCCGGGTTCCCGCTCTTCAGGGATTCGACGATCCGCCGCGCCAACTTGAATTGGCCCCAAGGCAGTGTTGCTCCCTCCGCCACCTGCGGCGCATTGCCAGCGGACCATGCAGGAGCGAAAGAGGCAGTCATGGCGACAAGGCCAAGTGCGGTCGCGCTGATATATCTGGAATAGGTCCCCATTTCTTTTCTCCGTAAGAGTTGTTCGAGTCGACGCCGTCCCACCCGGCGTCAGTTACCAAGTGACGATCGTCAGCTATGCAGAGGTGCGAGCGCCTCCTTTGCTTCCAATCGAGCAATGATGTCGACTAGCTCGGAAACATCCGTGATGTCCGAAACCGATATCCGGCCTACGATCGCTCCCCGCGAGAGCACGACCACGTCGTCCGCCACATCGAATATTTCGGGGACTTCCGTGCAGAAAAGCACGACCGATTTGCCCGTACGGCAGTAACTTTTCAGCAGGGCGTAGATTTCCCGCTTCGAAGATATGTCGACGCCGCGGGTCGGTTCCTCAACGACGATGATGTCGGCCTGCGTTTCAAGCGCAGTCCCCAGAACAACCTTCTGCTGGTTGCCGCCACTCAGCGAGGTGATGGCGTTGGTTGGATCGCCGGTCTTGATCTCATAACGCTTCACGCACTCCCCCGCCATGCGGTTGATCGCGGGGAGACTGAGAAATCCCATCGCGCCATTCAGCCTGAGGCCGTCCAGCCTAATGGCGAGATTTTCCGCGATGGACATGTTGGGAAAGACGGTATGCTTGCGGCTGGCAGCAATATATTCGACAGTCCGGCCGCCGGCAGGGGCCGGAGGCATTGGGCGAAACCGTCCAATCGCCTGGGTCAGCTCGCGCGCGCCGGAACCTTCGACGCCGGCGAGCACGAGCACCTTCCCCGCTCGGATATCGAGGCCGATCTCGCGGAAGGCGCCGCTTGGGTCCGACGCTGACTTCAGGCTCAGAAGAACCTCGTCGCGGCCGCTGAGCACGCCGAAGTCAGCCGGAACAGCAGAAACTCTGGGCGCCGCCTGGGTCGAAAGCGTCAGCTGCGCCGCGATCGCCACCTCAGTCAGCAACTCGTTTTCGCCCAACTCGGCAACGATGCGACCGTCTCGCAGGATGAGAACCTTGGAGCAGGCATTCACGAAATCATTCAGTCGGTGAGTGACGAGGATGACGATCTTGCCGGCTTCCGCTAGCTTCGCCATTAGCTCGAACAGGGCTTCGGATTCATCGTCCGTCAGAGCCGAGTTCGGCTCATCAAACAAGAACACGTCCGCCTTGTGCAACATGGCGCGGGCGATTTCAACTCGTTGATGAACGGCCAGAGGAAGATCCACCAATTCGAAATCCGCGAACATCTCAATGCCCAAAAGGCGCAGTATCTCGGCGTCCTCGTTACGGCCGGCTAACAAATGCGCCGCTTTCTCCTTCTCCCTGCCCACCGCGAGGTTCTTGCGGACCGTGAGGTTCGTCCAGACCTGAGGCTCTTGGTGGACGATCGCAACCTTGAAGCCCCTAGCGAGCTGGCCGTCGCGGAAAAGATTTAGCTCGCCCGAATCTGGCTCCTCTTCGCCGGAAAGGATCCGCATGAGCGTCGATTTTCCGGCCCCGTTAGGCCCAGCAATTCCGGTCACTGAACCCGAATTCAGTCGAATGTTAAGTCCGGAAAGAGCTTGAGTGGCGCCGTAACGCTTGGTGAGACCAGAGGCACAAAGTTCAATCATGGCTTGGCTCGCCCCGCATTTTCCGCCGCCCGCTGGCCGACCCTGCGAATGAGCTTCTGCGAGACGATATCAATCCAGACGGCGGCGACGGTCACGAGGCCGATGAACAGGAGCTGCGCGAAGGAACCGACGCCGAGAAGCGCAAGGCCATTATTCAGGAGGCTGAGCAGGATTACCCCGAGCAGGGTGCCGACCACGGTGCCACGTCCGCCATTGAGGCTCGCGCCACCGATGACCACGGCCGCTATGACCGAGAAAAGGAGCGACCCGGCGTCTGTCGGCCCGACCGAGCCCACATAGGAAAAGTCTACGATCCCCGCTATGCCGGCAGCAAGGCCGCTCATCAGGAAGACGATGTACTTATATTTCCTGATCGGAAGCCGCGCGACCTTCGCCGCTTCGGCATTGCCACCCATGGCCACCAGACGGAAACCGAAGATCGTCCGATGCCGCACGATCCAGAAGACAACGACCGCCGCGAACAGCCAGATGATTTCGGACGGAAAACTGCCATTGATCTGGTAGCCGCCAAGCGCCGTGAATAGGGAACGTTCCCAGCCCGGCGGCAGCGGATCGTTGTACTCCGGGGTAAAGGTCGCCGCATTTCCGAGAAGGAGTTGAATGCCCTGCGCGATATTGAGAGCGCCAAGGGTCGCTATGAAGGACGGAAGCCCCGCTCGCACGACAAGAAACCCGCAGAGCAGGCCCGCAAGACCGGCGGCGACCAAGGCCAGCGCCAGAGCAGCAAGAAAGGGGATTGCGAAGGGCGCCCAGCCACCGCCAAGCCAGAAGGCTCCGAGCACGACGGACGTAAGCCCGTAAACAGCACCGACCGAAAGATCGATCTCTCCCACCAAGATCACGAGCATCTGCGCTAGGGCGATTATGCCGAGCGGCACCATGGAACGAAGCAGCGTGAGTTGATTGGCGATATTGAAGAATTGGGGTTTCCGGATGCCGAAAGCGATGGCGATGATCACAATGCCGACAGCAAGTCCCAAAAGGCGAAGGCTGTTGAGGCCATGCTGGGTTCCGAACCATCGGACCGTACCGGCTCCGGATTTGTCAGTCCTCGGAGGTTTTGTTTCGAAAGACATCTTTCTCCCCAGATTTTCTCGCATTGTTTTATGAATGTGCTGCGGTCACCATAGAGGCGCTGATTGCGAACGGCGCGATGCAACTCTCCGCCCAAAGGCAGCGTCTGAAATCATCGCGCCCAGCCGGGCGATGATTCGCCAACGAAAACTTCCGCGCACCAGTCTTGGGGCCTCGTTCCTCCGGCGTCGTCATTATTTTTGATCCAACCCGTGCACGCCAGCCCTCCTGTCTGCCTCTCGTCCCCGGCGACCAGCCCTTAGTGTGATCACATATCAATTCACCAGATCTGACGCAACATCCTTTTTATCGCCCGGAGGGCTCGATTTCGTAATCGGTTAAATCAATTTAATATTTTCGCTGCGCTTTTCGCTCGGGAGTAAAACACCTTTGCAGGGCGGCCTGCCCAATCCCCTCACTAAGATCCGTTTGACATCGATGTGATCACAGCACTATTTTGACATAGCCGTGATCACGGCATTACAATGATGCCCAAGAGGGTTTGGGAGCGATAATGGTTACAATCAACTGTGATATGGGGGAGGCGTACGGCATCTATGAACTGTGCGACGACAGGCGAATTATGCCCTTCGTGACGCACATTAATGTTGCATGCGGATTTCATGCCTCGGATCCGATGGTCATGGGGAAAACGGTCCGCTTGGCCAAGTCTTTCGGAGTCGCCATCGGCGCTCATCCTGGACTGCCGGACAAGGAGGGTTTCGGACGGCGTGAGATGACCATGACACGCGACGAGATAGCTTCCGCCGTGCTCTACCAGGTGGGAGCCTTAAGCGCCTTTCTCAGGGCGGAAGGGCTGTCCCTGTCGCACATCAAGCCGCACGGGGCATTGATGGGTATGGCGCAAAGGCAACAAAGTACGGCCAATGCCATCGCGGACGTTGCTCAGTGTTTCGATCTCCCGGTCATCGCGGTGTCCAATTGTGTGCTGGCGGATGTTCTTCGCGACCGTGAAATTCCCTTCGTCTGCGAATTTTACGTGGACCTCGACTATGACGACCGCGGCAATCAAATCATTTCCCGCCATCACGCCCCGTTAAAGCCGGACGCCGCCTGCGCGAAGGTTCTTGATGCGCTCGATCACGGAAGGACTCGCTCGATTTCTGGCCTAGATGTGCCGGTCGTCGCGCAATCCATCTGCATCCACGGGGACACGCCCGGGGCGGAGGAGATCGCAAGGTCGGTGTTCGACGCTATTTCCCCGCGTCTACAGCGCACCCTGCTCCCGGAGATCTGCGCATCGACGGCGTGAAGGGTTCACGCCCCTCTGGGTCGTTCCTTAAGCCTGAGGAAAGTCTGCTCCTGGGCCGCGTCGCGGTTCGGCGGGTAGCCTTCATCGTCCGCTGCAAGGTAAAGCATCATGATTTTGGATCATCTGAAAATCTCGCCAGCCGGGGACCGCCATGTGTTGGCGCAACTTGGCGATGACGCCTCCATAGACGCGAACTTCCTCAGCCTTAGCCTGGCGACCTTGATCGACGAAACTCGGATAAAGGGAGTCACGGACCTGATCCCTTCTTATAATTCCATTCTTATCCAGTACGATTTCGAGATACTCACCCATGCGGACCTCGTGAAAGAGTTGCACGGACTTCACGCGTTACTGTCTCCGGTTTCCGACATGGTGATCCAGAGCCGGCGCGTTCGCATCCCGGTTTACTATGGAGATCCTTGGACCCGCGCGTGTATCGAGGATTATTGCGCAAAGGTCGTCCCTCGCGAATACGATCCAACGTTCGTCGCCCGGGTAAACGGTCTGGAGAGCGCCGAGGAGGTCTACACCCGGCACTCCGGCTGCGAGCAGTGGGTCGTCACCGTATCATCCTTCCCCGGACTGCCGATCTTGCGAGCCCTCGATCCGCGGTGCGAGGTTCTTTCGCCGAAATACAATCCGCCACGAACATGGACGCCCATCGGCGCGATCGGCGTGGGAGGGACCTCCACCTCCATCTACACGATCCCCAGCCCTGGCGGCTACAATCTGCTCGGTCGTACACCGGTCCCTGTGTGGGAGCCCCGCCAGAGACAGCCCGCGCTTCGAGAATCGCCTATCCTGCTGAAAGCGGCCGATCGGGTTCAGTTCATCTCGATCGGGCGCGAAGAATACGACGATCTCCGCGCCGCAGTTGCCGAAGGCCGCTATGTCCATGAAATCGAACCCGGCAGTTTCTCGGTGAGACGCTACCGCGAGAGCCAAGTCCATTCGAAGCCGGATCGGTAGACGCCAATGACGATCGAGGTGATCAAGCCCGGCCTGGACACCACCATCCAGGACTATCCCGGACGAAAGGGAATGCTGCGGCACGGCGTGCCACCGTCGGGACCGCAGGACGACTGGTCATTCCGGCTGGCCAACCGGCTGGTCGGCAACGAGGCGGGTGCTGCGGCGCTGGAATGCCAATTCCTGGGTCCCGATCTGCTTTTCCGTCAAGAGACAGTGGTCGCTGTCTGCGGCGCAGACATGGTTGCGAAGCTGGATGAACAGCCGTTGCAAATGTGGCGTAGCGTTGCCGTCAGACCGGGGCAGATCCTTCGCCTCGGCGGCGCGGTCGCCGGCGCGCGGAGCTACATCGCCATGGCGGGCGGAATCAGGGTGGAAGCCACCATGGGAGCCAAGGCGACCTACTCCACCGCGGCGATTGGCGGCTCGGATGGAAAGGCGCTAGCCGCAGGACAGATAATCGATCTGGACGACGCGCTGAAGGCCGGAGGGAGCAGCGCCCGGCAGGTTCTGCGCTCCGCGATACCGCCGATGCCCAACGCCAGGAAAAATACGATCTCGGTGATGCTGGGGCCCAATGACGACTGGGTGTCGCAGACGGGGAAGCAACAATTCTTCGATGCCGAGTGGAAGCTGACAAGCAGAAGCAATCGCGTGGGCTACCGTATCCAGGGCCCGGGAATCGAATACTCCGAGATCGCCCTTAACAAGGGTATCGAGCATGGTGACCACCCGTCGAACATCATCGACATCGGTTATCCGATCGGGGGCATCAACTGGGCGGGGGAAACCCCGATCATTCTAATGCACGACTGCATTACGCTTGGCGGCTTTTTCGTGCCATTCACAGTACCAAGCTGCGAATTCTGGAAGTTGGCGCAACTCCGTCCGGGGTCGATGATCCAGTTTCAGGCGATATCGCTTGAAGATGCCCAGTCTAAGCGCCGCGAGTTGGAAAGATTTGTGGCGGAAAGCATCGTCGCAGTCTGAGCGCATTGCGCTTCGGCATTGATTGTACTTCGGCCGAGATGCAAAAGCGCCGAGGGCGCACATTATGAGTTGGTAGAGGGAATCAGATGTTGAGCGGCTCAAAAAGAGAGGGCAGAGGGAATCAGATGTTGAGCGGCTCAAAAAGAGAGGGATCCCAAGCCGTATTCAAGATGGTGCCGGTGGAAAGGCAGACCTACCAGGAGCAAAGCTATCGCAAGCTGCGTGAAGCCCTTATGAAAGGCCGCTTTACGCCCGGAGATACTGTTAGCTTGCGGATGCTGGCGAGCGAACTTGGCACCAGCCCCATGCCAATCCGCGAGGCCGTCCATCATTTGATCGCTGAGCGTGCGCTCGAACTCAGGCCGAACAGAGGCTTCGTCGTGCCCCTGATGCTCCGCTGGCAGCTCGACGAACTCCGGAAAGTGCGGCTTATCCTGGAAGGAGCGATCGCCGAGGAGGCTGTCAGGAACATCGGCGAGGATGACATCGCTGAACTGATGGCCCTGCAAGACGAGATGCGGTCTGCGGTGAAGCGAAAGGATCCCAAGCGGTATCTAGTCAAAAATCAGGATTTTCATTTTATCTTGTACGGTTGTGCGGGAAACCACGCGGCCGTCGATATCATCGAAACGCTGTGGCTTCGCATCGGGCCGAGCCTGAATTTCCTGCTCTCCGGCCCGCACTCTTCCCTGCAGAAGGAAGGTAGTTCGGGACACCTGATCGAAAATCACGATGAGATCCTTCGCGGGATCGAGCTTCGCGACAGCGACGTCGTCAGGTCCGCGGTGGAAAGCGACATCAACGAGGGCATGCAGGTCCTCATCGAGCAAGCTGCGGACTAAAGGCCTGACATCGCTACAGCGGGAACAGGCCGCAGCGCCGTTCGGGCATCCGGGTAAACATTTGCAGTATGTATGGAGGCCTGACCCGCAGATGCCCTCGCCCGCGTCGCTGATATCCCGCAGACACGCCTCAGCGCGACGCAACAACCGCTCGTTCTCGGTCGCCGTGATTGTCGCCGTCGGCGTCAACGGCGACGGCCGGCGCGAGGTCTTGGGCCTGGGTATCGGCCCTTCAGAGGTCGATACCTTCAGGACCGAGTTTCTGCGCAAGTCAGGCGCCGCGGCCTGCGCGGCGTCAAGCTCGTCGTCTCCGACGCCCACGAAGGCAACGCTGCCGCGTCCACACCATACGCAAGGCGCTCGCCCATGCCGGCAAGAGCAGCCGGCCCGTGGTTTCGGCATACCGTCGTTCCTTGAACTCATCCGACCACCGCCGCCGTTCCCCCAACGGCGCGCCCTCAAGCCGCTCGGCTCTAACCTCCACAAACTGGTTCGAATTAGCTCTGCGCATAGGTCTAGACATAGATGCTGCTATCCATGTCCGACCGCTACCATGCGCCCCCCATACGCTGCGAGAACGGCCCCGGCTGGGCGCTTACCCAGATTGGCGGGTAGGACCCAGTCCTTGAAGGGCGCGCCGTTGCGAAGCGCGCCCGGCTTGCGACAGCACCGGCACGTAATGCCAGGGATCGTAGACGGTTAGTTCGCGCCGAAGCAGCGGGCGTGCTCACCGATGATCGGCGCCAAGGCCCCGCCCGAAAGCCGGGCGGGGCTTCGTCTCAGGCTCGTTTCGATCCAACTAGGCCGCGGACGCCGCGCTGTCGCCCTCCCGGATCGCCAACGGCGGCTCAGCCGCGCGAGCGCTGGGGCAGTCGCCAACCACCGCAATAATTCATATAGGAATTTCAATAAGATAGGTGTTCGCAGTTTTATCCTGAGTGGCGCGCCATTTTGCGGCATATTCGGGAAACTTTGTGGCGGCATGGACCGCGAAGCGTTCCGGCGCATTGAAGAGCTGACTGAGGCTCAGCGCCGAAGGGGGCGGTGCCGTGTGGCCACAAATATCGTTCGAGGCGCGATCCTGACCGGCGCCGAGACGGACCCCGCCGCCGCGCCGATTTCCTGCGCGACCTCTTACCGATAGCGCTGGAGCAACCCACCGTTCACCCAAACGTAAAGGCGAAAGCCTGCGCTCCGGGGTCGAGGAACTCGATCTCGAAGTCGCGGTCGGCGACCGACTTGTCTTGGCGCACCAACTGATAGAGGCGCTGCTCGGTCACAACGCCGTTGCCCTGATCGTCGATGTCGACGCCATGATCGCCTTCCGGCGCCTTGCCGTCGATCAGCACACGAAACCGAATGGGTTTCCCGTCAGCGCCCGGTCCGAGCACGAGGTGAAGATCGCGCGCATGGAAACGAAAAACGATGCGGCCATTCGGATCGTTGAGAACGGCGCGGTCTCCCGCGACCGTCCAGTCGCCCGCAAGCGCCCACTGATTGAGCTGCAATGACGAGGCGGCGGCGTAAGTTTGACGCTTGTCAGCAATCTCGCCGCCCGGGGACGCGAAGTTCTCGGCGCGGAGGTAGCCGAGATAGGTTTCCGGCGACTTTACATCGTCCAGATCGGCCGCGGCCTCCGCTCCATGTGCGTCGACCGACACGAGATCGTGGGAGACGGAGCCTTTGCCTGCCTCGGCAAGAAGCTGCTGGATAATCTTCTCCGATTCGTCGTACTGACCCTCGCCAAAGTGATGGTGGCGGATGCGCCCTTGCGCGTCGACGAAGTAAAGCGCCGGCCAATATTGGTTGTCGAAGGCGCGCCAGAGCGCATAGTCGTTGTCGATCGCGATGGGATAGTCAACATTCAAATCCTTCGCGGCGCGGCGAACGTTGTCGACGTCTCTCTCGAACGCGAACTCCGGCGCGTGGACGCCGATCACCACCAGGCCCTGGTCCTTGTACTTGTCGGCCCAGGCGCGGACATAGGGAATCTCGCGCAGGCAATTGATGCAGGAATAGGTCCAGAAGTCGATCAGCACGACCTTTCCTCGCAAGCCCACCGCCGTCAAAGGCGGCGAATTCAGCCATTCGACGACGCCCGAAAGAGCCGGGAGTTGTCCTTCGACGGGCAAGGCGTTGGCGGAGGCCGCGCCGGGCTTGCCCTGCATCATCGCCATGGCGGGCGCGCCGCTCATCGCGTTCGAGGCCATCATGGCGTTTAAATCGTTCTTCATGACAACGGACGAGTGCGGCGGCTCGCCCGCCCGGGCCACATGCGCTTTATCGATCAGCGCCTGCTCGACGCTCCCGGTGTTGGCGAGCGAAGCCTGGGTCAGAAATCCGGTGTCGAGCCCGAGGCCAATGGCGGCGACCGCGGCGAGCACGGCGACGCCGAGGCCGCGTCTGATCCATTCGCCGGCGCCGAGCGACGTCTTCATCGCGCCGAACACGCGCCCGCCGATCAGCAGAGCCAGCGCAAGAGACGTCGCGGCCCCCGCCGCATAGGCGAGCAGCAATAGCGATGTCTGCACGCTCGCCCCTTGGAGGGCCGCGCCTGTGAGAACGAGGCCGAGGATGGGTCCGGCGCAGGGCGCCCAAAGGAGGCCGGTCGCGATGCCGAGCAGAAAGGAGGACACAACGGACGAGTGGGAACCGACGCCGCCGGACGCCGATTGCGAGAGCCGATCTCCGATCGCGACCAGAGGGCCCGTAAGCCGGTCCGCCAGTTCAGGAAGCAGCAGGGTGACGCCGAAAAACGCCAGCAGCACGAGCGCGGCTAGCCGTCCGTATTGGTTGGCCTGCACGACCCAGCCGCCGCCGACGGCGGCGAGCGTCGCGACGCTGGCGAAGGTAACGGCCATGCCGAGCAGCAGCGGCAAACCGCTTTTGACGAAGGGTTGATCGGCGCGGGCGAATACGAAGGGGAGCACCGGCAAGATACAGGGGCTAAGGATCGTCAGGACCCCGCCGAGATACGAAACGGCGAACAGAATCATGGTTTTCACCTCATCCTGCCGATGATCAAGGGGCGTCCGGGCTGAATTTCAGGGCGATGCCGTTCATGCAATAGCGAAGGCCCGTCGGCAGCGGCCCATCATTGAAGACATGCCCGATATGCCCGGCGCAGCGACGGCACATGACCGCTGTGCGAGTCATGCCAAAAGACTTGTCGTCCTTCGTCATCACGGCGTTGTCGATTGGCTTCCAGAAGCTCGGCCATCCGGTGCCGCTGTCGAATTTCGTTTTTGACGAAAAAAGCGGCAAGTCGCAACCGGCGCAGGCGAACGTACCCGGGCGCTCCTCGTGCAGAAGCGGGCTCGTGAACGGCCGCTCGGTGCCTTCCTGCCGAAGCACCGCATACTGATCCGCAGTCAGCAGTTTTTGCCATTCCGCATCTGTATGTGTGACGTGGTCGTCGACCGCCGCTCGTCCCATGGTAGGCCGCAGAATCACGTTCGCCGAAATCGCGGCGAGACCGAAAATGCCTCCGCCTAACACCTGCCGCCGCGTCGTCATGTGATCCTCCCGCGTGATATGAGGGGACGATGGCGTCGTCCCTGACGACTATACGGGGGCGACCGCTATGTCGTTACAGGAATAACGACGATTCTATCTCCGGTCACCGATGCCGACGGAGGAGCCGAGATCGGGCGTGACTAAGCGGACTGACGGTCGGCGACGGACTCAGCTTCGGCCCGCTCGATCTTTCCGTCCTTGCGGCCAATCGAGCTCCTAGGCATCATATTGCTGTTTCAATGACATAGGTGGTCGCGCCGGCAGTTTCAAAGCCTAAGCGCGCAATGCGACGCGACCTGGATCGGCGTTCGAGCCGACGCGGGCTCTGGCCGTTCGTTCGCGCCTTTTTCATCGCAAGCCTACGTTGAAGGGCAGAGCCGTCGTCCGTCGCCGCGCGCGCCTTCACCCGTGCACTTACGCAGATGAGCCAGCCTCCAACGCTTGGCAGAAGCGCTCGAATTCGGCCTCGCTCGAATAGGCCTTTTGGGTGCCGCGGCGGGTGACGGAGTCGGCGGCGTAGCGGACGGCTTTCGCGAGCGCGGCGTCGAGGTCGAGGCCGGCCGCGTGGTAGCGCGCGAAGGCGCCGACGAAGGCGTCGCCGGCGCCAGTCGTATCGACCGGCTCGACGCGCACGGGCGCAATGCGCCGCACGCCTGTGGGAGCGACAAGGAGCGCGCCGCGCGCCCCCAGGGTGACGATCACCGCCTCGATCCCCTTTTCGATGAGGCTGCGCGCCGCGGCCTCGATCTCCGCATCGCTCGTCACTGGCATGCGGGTGAGAATCGCCAGCTCCGTCTCGTTGGGAATGAAGTAGCTGACGTGGCGCACTCTCTCGGGATCGAGTTCGGGCGTCGCCGGCGCGGGGTTGAGCACCGTGCGCACGCCGTGCCGCCGGCCGAACTCGATCGCCGCGTAGACGGTCTCCAGCGGCACTTCGAGCTGCAGCAGGATGAGGTCGCAGCGCTTGAGCGCCTCTCCGGCCCGCTCGACGTCGGCGGGCGAAAGATCGGCGTTCGCGCCTTTGACGATGAAGATCGAGTTCTCGCCATCCGGCTCGACCATGATCGGCGCGACGCCGCTCGAGCGGCCGGCGACGCGGCGCACGAAAGTCGTATCGATGCCCTGATCGACGAAATTCTTGACCGTGTTGTCGGCGAACATATCGTCGCCGACAGCGGTGACCATCATGACGTCCGCGCCGAGCTTGGCGGCGGCGACCGCCTGATTGGCGCCCTTGCCGCCGTGCCCGATCTCGAAACTGGGCGCCTCGATCGTCTCGCCGCGCGCCGGCATGCGCGTCACATAGGTGACGAGGTCGACCATGTTGCTGCCGACGACGGCGATGCGCGGTCTGTGGATCATTGGCGATTTCCCTCGATGCTCTCGGCGGCGGCCGCGGCGTGCGCCCGGTCGACGTAGCCGACGAGCGTCGAGAAGCGGGCGCTGGCCCCGCCAGCGAGCGACCGCACGTTGCCTTTGCGCTTCTCGGCCGTATAGCCCTCCGGCTCGCAGGTCGCCGGCATCGCGAAGGCGGCGACGCGCTGGTCGCTGTTGGCCAGCACCCAGCGGATCGTGTGCGGCATGGCGATCGGGTCCCAGGCGATCGAGAAGGCGTCGCCCTCGCGCCGCAGCATGAGATAGCGCACGAGGCCATCGGCGGCGGACTTGGCGCCCTTGATGTAGAACACCTGCTCCGGGTCGTAGCGCGCCGGTTCGTCGAGTCGCTCCATGCGGGCGGGATTGGTCGCAAGTTCGGCGATGAGCGCGCGGTAATCGTCGGTCGGCGTCACATGCGCCGGGATTGCGATCCGCGCGACGACGTGCTCGGGCGTGAAGGGAACGTTCTGGACGATGCGCGCCCCTTCGGCGAAGGCGAAGTTGACGTGGCACATGTACATGAGGTCCATCGGCGCCGCCGATAGATTCTCGACCTCCATCACGATCTCGCAGTTCGCCCCGTCCTCGCGCAGGATGACGCGCGGCCGCGCGCGGTAATGCGCGCCGAAACCCATCGCGTATTCGCGCTCGCCGGTGAGGGCGATCCAGCGGCCGCGGGAGTCGGTTCCGCAGGCGATCCCGGCTTCATCCATCTCAGCGCAGGGCGCCTCGCCGTGCAGGGCGTGGGTATCGCCCGCGCTCGGCACGCCATTGCGGAGAATTCCGCAGTGATAGGCGAGACAGCCGTAGGTCTCGACGATGGTCTTCGCCGGCCGGGGCGCGGCGAACATGCTCTGCATCGCGAGTTCGACGCCGTCGAATTTCGCGCTCCAGACCATCTGGCCGAGATAGGGAAGCGCCACGACTTCCCCGCGCGGATTGACCAGCCGCACCGCCTCGATGCCCGTGTCGCATCGAAATGTGTGGGCGGAGAGGGCGCCGAAGCGGACCGCCTCGCGTTCCTTTTCGCCAAAGCTCGCTCGCCGCAAAGCGATGAGGACGTCGTCGCCGGCCATGCCGCCTCCCCGATGCTGCGTCGGCGACCGTTTCGACGCTCGCCGCCGCTTGGACTACGCTCTAAAGAAAACCGCCGATCTATCGGCGTAAAACGGTAGATCACGGAGAGGAGAATGGCTTCTGTCGACGTTGTCAACGTTCGCAAGTCCTATGGGGGCTTCGAAGTCATTCACGGCGTGACGGCGGCCATCGCCGACGGCGAGTTCGTCACCCTGGTCGGCCATGGACTGGTAGTCGACCTCGTACAATGGCCGCGCTGTCGACCGCGGCGATCGCGCCGCTGGCGCTGATCGGCGTCTTCCTCGAACGCTACATCGTTATGGGACTGACTGCCGGCGCGGGCCGCCGGAGCGCCATCGGCTCGTCTCGCTGCGCCTGCACGGCAAATTACGGAGACAGGAACAGACGAATAAGTCGTCGGCCTGTCGGAACATAAGGAATTCGGAAGCTGCCGGGACGCCAGGCCGCTAGCGCCTGGAACGGCTTCTCAACCGAGAGGTAGGTCACTGAGGACAGAGCGAGGAGCGCGACGAGCCAAATCGCGCATCGCGCCGCCTGCGGCCATCCGTTGCCTGGAGGCATCGGCGCAAATTTGTCGGCTGCGACCGCAAGCGGATAGTGCAGGAGATACAGTGAAAAGGATATTTTGCCGAGCCACAGTAGCGCACGGTTGCGCAGCACCCGCGCAAGCGGTCCGGCGTCGTATTGCAAGCCGAACAGCAGCGCCGCCGAAAAGAAAGTATAGAAGTCGTACCAGCCGAGCGCGACCGCGACAACGAGTTCGCCGGCTCCCGCCAGCTCAAACGCTGTGGCGGCGCGCCATCCGAGCGCCAGGCGCTGTTTGAGCGCCCACAGCGCCATTCCGATTCCGAATCCGACGAAGCCGCGTGCGACCGCGCCGAGCCCGAGAGTGCCCGCGATGGCGTCATCCCATATCCACCAGCTCAGCGCTGCCGCCGCGGCAAGCCAGACCGCTCGCCAGAAGAGATTGAGACTTCGGATCGCGCAGATCGCCAACGGAAATGCGGCGTAGCACGCCATTTCGACCCCTGCCGACCAAGCGGGCGGATTGCCGGCCGTACGGAGGTCGACGAACGCGCCGACGAGCAGGTAGGACCCGGCCAGTCGCCAATCCATGCTCTGACGAAACCACTTGAAGCTGACGTGCGGGTAGAGGAGCACGCAAAGAAGCAGCGTCAGAGCGACGAAGCACATTGGGTAGATGCGCAGAATTCGTTTCGCCGCAAATCTGGGAATTCCGGCGAGCCCGAGATTGGCGTGAACCGTCGCGAGGATCATGCCGCTCAAGATGAAGAACAGGTCCACCGCGGTGAAGCTCGCCGCCACAAAGGGACCCTGGATCCCGATCATTGCCGGCGCCACGTGGCCGGCGGCCACCCATAGCGCAGCGACGCCACGGATCGATGTCAGTGGTAGATTTTCGTTACGCCCCTCGCCCATTTCACAAGGATAACAACATAATGAGGGGGTGCAAACGGCGCGAGAACCATTCCCGGTGGAGAATTTTCGTTTGGCGCCATGCACCTGAAGGGCGTCCAGCCTAAGGGGTGCTCTCGCCGACGCACCGCCCATCTCTCGCGGCAGCCCAACTTGCGCCGGTCGTCGCCCCGCCTTAAAAGCTTCCGCTAGGTACGATCGCGCTCGCGACGTAGGGGAAATATCAGTGCCGCGGCATTTTATTGCGCCGCGCCGCCTGTCTCGTCTTCCAATGCGGGAAAGGGGGATGGCGGGCGGGCCGTGCTGGCTGCGGCGCTGTCGTGCGGAGGCCTCGGGAGTCGTGAATGAAGATCCTCGTCGGATTGATCGAGCACATGGGAGACATCGTCGCCTGTGAGCCGGTCGCACGATACCTGCGCCTGAAGCATCCCGACGCCAGGATTTCCTGGGTTGTCAGCGTCAAATTCCGGGAACTGGTCGACGCCAACCCGAACGTCGACGAGACGATCGCGGTGGAATGCCTGACCGACTGGATCAAGCTCGTTCAGCATCAGTCAGCCTATGACCGCATCGTCGATCTGCATGTGAACTATCGCATCTGCTCGCATTGCCAGATTCCGCTGGTCAAGCAGCACGGCCATCCCTTCGTCAGCGCCTATGAATGGCTGGACTTCGGCCCACTGCTGACGGCGTTCTCGATCGGCGCCGGACTGCCGCCGCTCGCCGCCCAGCCGAGGCTCTATATCGAGGCAAAGCACAAGGCGGCGGTCGACGCGCTCAATCTGCCGAGCGACTTTTGCGTCGTCCATCGCACGTCGAACTCCGACGTCAAGGATTGGCAGGACGACAAGTGGCGCGCCCTCGCCGCCTTCATCCGTAAGGATCTCGGGCTCGAGATCGTCGATGTTGGCGCGGGCAAGGACATCGCGCCGCTCGACGGCGAGACGATCAGCCTCGTCAACAAATGCAGCGTGCTCGAGACCGCCGAGGTGATCCGGCGCGCGCGCCTCTTCATCGGCGTCGACAGCGGGCCCGCGCATCTCGCCAACGCTTTGCAGAAGCCGGGCGTGGTGCTGCTTGGCCGGCACGTGCAGTTCCAGAAGTACAACCCCTTCACGGGGCACTTTGCGAGCGACGCGCCACAGGTGAAGCTGGTGCGCAACCTCGCCGGCGCGGTCAGCGCCATCAGCCTCGACGACGCGAGCGACGCGGTCCGCTATGTCGCTGAGGCGACGAAACAACCGCCGGTTCCGCCACGCGGCAAGGACCCGCAACTGTCGCAAGCCGACGTCGCTCACGCTCGCCGCGTCGTCGAGCGGTCCGGCCTGTTCGATCCGGCCTGGTACGCGCTCCATACGCCCGACCTCGAGGGAACTGACATCGACCCGTTGGAGCATTATCTGACGACGGGCGGGCGCAAGTCGGTCGCCGCGCTGCCCGCCTTCGACGGCGCCTGGTACCTCGAACGCTACGAGGACGTGCGGAAGGCCGGGGTTCCTCCCATCGTTCACTATCTCACGGACGGCGTCGCCGAGCGGCGCGAAGCGCGGTCGCTACAGGTGTCCGAGGAAGGGGCGGCTTGGCGCGTCACCTCCGACCACAGCAGCGCCGTCGCCGCGCCGATCAATCTCCGGCGCGAACCCTTTCTTGGCGACGATGTGGAGCCGGCGTTGTCGCGGCTGTTCGACGCCACGCCGCAAAGCGGCGCGATCGACGAGATCGCCGTCGCCTATGACGAGTTTCCGCGCACCTTCGCGTTCTATCTGCCGCAATTCCATCCCATCCCCGAAAACAATTGGGCGCATGGCATGGGGTTCAGCGAATGGCATAACGTCGTCAAAGCCAAGCCGCTGTTCAAAGGCCACTATCAGCCCAAGGTTCCCGGCGAGCTCGGCTATTACGACCTGCGTTCGGGCGACGTTCTGCGCGAGCAGATCGAGCTTGCGCGCAAACACGGCGTCGACGGCTTCTGCTTCTATTATTACTATTTCGGCGGCCAGAAGCTGCTCTATAAGCCGATCGAGAACTACATCAAGTCCGACATCGACGCGCCGTTCCTCTTCATCTGGGCGAATGAAAACTGGAGCCGCCGCTGGGACGGCGGCGACAAGGAAGTCATCGTCGAGCAGCATCATTCGGACTTCGACGATCGCGAGTTCATCCGCGGTCTGTTCGAGACCTTTGCCGACAAGCGCTACGTCAAGGTGCTCGGCAAGCCGGTGCTGATGGTCTACAAGGCGCATCTGTTTCCCGACATTCTCGCCAGCACCGAGCTGTGGCGCGCCGAGGCGCAGGCGCATGGGTTTCCCGGCCTCTATCTCGTGATGGTCGACGATTGGGGTCCGCTCGAATCGCCGCGATACCTCGGCTTCGACGCGAGCTACGAGATTCCCTCCAACGTCACGCCGCACGAAGTCGACGTCGATCCCGCGCAAAAGCCGGAGCTGCCGAAGGACTTCACGGGACGGATCATCGACTATCAGCGCTTCGCGCAGTACCACGCGGGCCGGCCGTTCCCCTCGCACAAGCGGTTCCGGACGGTGATGCTGCCGTGGGACAACGCCGCCCGCTACGGTTCGCGCGCGCTGGTGCATGTCAATGTCGAGGGCGACGGCTACCGCAATTGGCTGTCGCAAGCGCTGCTCGACACCTACAAGCGCTATCCCCCGGAAGAGCGGTTCGTCTTCCTCCACTCCTGGAACGAATGGTGCGAAGGCACCTATCTCGAGCCGGACGGCAAGTACGGCCGCCGCTATCTCGAACAGACCCGAAGCGCCATCGAGGAAGCGCGCGCCGCCATCAAGATGCATCTGGCTGGCGAGGCGGACGTCGACGTCTGGTCCCTGCTCAACCGCGTGCAGCGCCAGAAGGACGTCGGCGCTTTCCGCGCGCTGTCGGCCGCTCGGGTCGAGGCGCGTTACGTCCATGCCGAATTGCAGCGCATGCGCAGCGAGAAGCACAAGGTCGACGTCGAAATCGAGCGGCTGCGTGGCGCGCTGTCGGCTGAGCAGCACAAGTTTTCGAAGCGGGACTCCAGGCTGACGGTCAAGGCGCTCAAACTGCAGATCGCGCTGGCGAAGTTCAAGCGAAGGCTCATTCTGCGCAAATCGAAGCGGCAGCGCCAGGATGCTATGATTAAGGAGCTGCGGTCGATCGTTTCCGCGATCAAACAAACGGGTGGCGCGGAGAGCTGAGCGCTCTGCAGCGCCAAGGCGACCGCGGCAGGGGCAGGGGGTCATGAACGCATCCTGGGTCGATAAGTGGCGCGGCGCGCGCGTGTTCGTGCTCGGCGACGTGATGCTCGACCGTTTCGTCTACGGCCGGGTGGAGCGCGTTTCGCCCGAGGCGCCGATCCCGGTGCTGCACTTTCAGTCCGACAAGGCGATGCTGGGCGGCGCGGCGAATGTCGCGCGCAACATCGTCGGGCTCGGCGGCGAAGCGATCCTCGCCGGCGTGCTCGGCGCCGACGCCGAGGGCGATCTGGTCGCTGGACCGCTGGTGGCGGCGGACGGCGTCGAGGGCCGCTTCGTGCGGCTCGCCGGCCATCCGACGACGGTCAAGACCCGCTTCGTCTCGGGCGGCCAGCAGATCATGCGCCTCGACGTCGAGCAGGCGCTTGCACTCCGCCCGGAGACGATCGACGCGCTCTACGTGCATTTCGAAGCCGTGGCGGACACCGTGCAGGCGGTGGTGCTGTCCGACTACGCCAAGGGCGTGCTGGCGCCGGCGCTCATTCGCCGCATCGTCGATCTCGCGCGGGCGAAACGCGTGCCGGTGGTCGTCGATCCGAAGACGCGCGACGTCGCTCGCTACGCCGGCGCCACCGTGCTGACCCCCAATGCGTCGGAGGCGGCGCTGATCGCCGGGGTCGATTGCCACGACGACGCTTTGGCGGCGCGCGCCGCGAAGGTCGTGCGCGAGCGCGCCGAGGTCGCGGCGGTGGTGCTGACGCGCGGCGCACAGGGGATGACGGTGTGGGACCCGGCCGACGTCGAGGGCGCGCCGGCGCATATGCCGACAGTCGCGACGGAAGTGTTCGATGTTTCGGGTGCGGGCGACACGGTGGTCGCCGCGCTGGCGCTGGCGCTCGCCAGCGGCGGCTCGGTGACGACGGCGGCGCGCATCGCCAATGCGGCGGCGGGCATCGCGGTCGGCAAGCGCGGCACCGCGGTGGTGCGGGCGCGCGAGCTCGCGAAAGCGCTCGGCGGCGCCGGCGCGCAGGGCGACCCCAAGATCGTCGACGCCGAGGCTGCGGCGGCGATTGTCGCCGACTGGAAGGCGCATGGGCTGAAGGTCGGCTTCACCAACGGCTGCTTCGATCTGCTGCATCCCGGCCATGTCGAATTGCTGCGGCGCTCGCGCGCCGCCTGCGACCGGCTGATCGTCGCGCTCAACACCGACGCCTCGGTGCGCCGCCTCAAGGGGGAGACGCGGCCGGTGCAGAACGAGACCGCCCGCTCGATCGTGATGGCGGCGATCGACAGCGTCGATCTGGTGACGCTGTTCGGCGAGGACACGCCGCAGCAACTGATCGAATTGTTGAAGCCCGACTATCTCATCAAGGGGGCGGACTACACGACCGCCACCGTCGTCGGCGCCGACTTCGTGATGGCCAACGGCGGCAAGGTGCTGTTGGTGCCGCTCGAAGCCGGCCACAGCACGACCTCGATGATCGCGCGCGCCAACGCGGGGGCGGCATAGTGACGGCGATGCCGCCCTGCCGCCGCTTCGCGCTGCTCGACCGTGACGGCACGATCATCGTCGACAAGGTCTATCTGAAAGACCCCGACGGGGTCGAATTCGCGCCCGGCGCCGTCGATGGCCTTAGGCTGCTGCGCGACGCCGGCTTTGCGTTGGTGCTCGTCACCAATCAATCCGGCATCGCGCGTGGGTTTTTCGACGCCGAGGCGGTCGAGCGAGTGCACGCGCGGCTCGCGGCGATGCTGGCCGCCGAGGGGCTGCGCCTGGCGGCGATCTACTATTGCCCGCACGGGCCGGACGACGGCTGCGCCTGCCGCAAGCCCGCGCCCGGCATGGCGCTCCAGGCGATGCGCGATCTCGGTTTTGCCCCGGCTGAGGCCGTCTTCATCGGCGATAGCGAGGCCGACATGGGCGCCGCGGCGGCGGCGGACATTGCCGGCGTCCGCATCGCGCCCGGCCTCGCCGGCGCGGCGGCCGATTTCCTCGCGGCGGCGCAACGCGCCTGCGCCCTCTTCACCGCCCAAGAGATCGAGGCTTGACCATGTATGTGATCACGGGGGGAGCCGGCTTCATCGGCTCGAACATCGCCGCCTCGCTCGACGCCGAAGGCGCCGACGTCGCCATCATCGACTGGCTCGGCTCGGACGACTTCAAATGGCGCAACATCGCCAAGCGCCGCCTCGTCGACATCGTGCCGCCCGAGGCGGGCGCCGCCTTCCTCGAGGCCAATCGCGAAGACATTGACGGCGTCGTCCATATGGGCGCCATCTCGACCACGACCGAGACCGACGTCGACGCGATCGTGCGCAACAACTTCCGTCAGTCGGTCGATCACTGGACGTTCTGCGCCCGCCACGGGATTCCGTTCGTCTACGCCTCCTCGGCGGCGACCTATGGCGATGGCGGCGCCGGCTTCCTCGACCGGTTCGACGCCGACTACTTTTCGCGCTTGAGGCCGCTCAATCCGTACGGCTGGAGCAAGCACGTCTTCGACCGCTGGGTCTTGAACGCGATCGAGACCGGCAAGCCGACCCCGCCGCGCTGGGCCGGGCTCAAGTTCTTCAACGTCTACGGCCCCAACGAATATCATAAAGGAGGGCAGCGCTCGGTCGCGGTGCAACTGCACGCGCAGATTCGCGAGCGTGGCGCGGTGCGCCTGTTCCGCTCCGACAATCCCGACTACGCCGACGGCGAGCAATTGCGCGATTTCGTCTGGGTCGGCGATTGCGTCAATGTGGCGCGCTGGGCGCTGGAGGATGCGTCGGCGCCGTCCGGGCTCTACAACGTCGGCTCCGGCGTCGCGCGCTCGTTCGCCGACAAGGCGCGGATCGCCTTCCGCGAACTGGGGATGGAGCCGCGCATCGAGTTCATCGACCTGCCGGCCAATCTCAAGGGCAAGTACCAGTACTACACCTGCGCCTCGACCGAGAAGCTGCGCGCCGCCGGCTTCAAGACGCCGCTGACCGGCCTCGAAGAGGGCTTGCGGCTCTATATCGGCGACTATCTCGAAACGGCCGACCGGTTCCGCTGAGGCGCTATGCAAGAGCTTCACGCCGCCGTCGCGCGCAGCGCCCGCTGGCTCCGCGAGGCGGCGTTGCCGCTATGGGCCTCGCGCGGCTTCGACGCCGAGCGCGGCGTCTTCGAGGAGCAGCTCGACTTCGCGGCCGCGCCGCTCTTGAGCGCGCCGCGCCGCGTGATGGTGCAGGCGCGCCAAATCTCGGTTTACGCCGCGGCGGCGCTGTCCGGCCGCTATCCCTTAGGCGCACCGCTCGCGCTCAGCGCCGCCCGGTCGATGATCGCGACTTATCTTGAGGCCGACGGCGCGCCGGGCTGGGCGTTCGCCGCCGACCGGGCGGGGCGGATTGTCGACGCGCGGCGCGACCTCTACGCCCATGCCTTCGTTCTCTTCGCGCTCGCCTGGGCGATGCGGCTCGAACCCGATCCGGCCTTTGCGGCGGCGGTCGACGCGACGCTCGCCTTTCTCGACGACGCCTTCGCCGATCCGCGCCATGGCGGCTATTGGGATTGTCTGCCGCGCGCCGACGATTGCCGCCGCCAGAACCCGCATATGCACCTCTTCGAGGCGTTGATCGCGCTGTACGAGACGACCGGCCGGCCCGATCTCTTCGGCCGTTGCCGCAAGCTCGCCGCGCTTGCGCTGTCGCGCTTCTACGATCCTTCGAGCGGCGCGCTGCGCGAGGTATTCGACGATCGCTGGGCCGTTCGCCCGCGGCCGGGCGAGGGCAGCGTCGAGCCCGGCCATCTCTACGAATGGGCGTGGCTGCTGCGCCGCTATCAGGCGATCGGCGGCGACGACCCCAGCGAGGCGGTCGCCGCCTTGATCGCCCTGGCGACCCGCGCCGGCCTCGAAGCGGCGCGCGGCCGGGTGATCGACGAGATCGGCGAGGACGGCCGCGCCCGCGCTGTCTCCAGCCGTTCCTGGCCCCACGCCGAGGCCTTGAAGGCGCTCACCGAAGAGGCCGCCCACGGCGAGACGCGCCACGCCGACGCCGTTCCGGCGATCCTGACGCGCCTCAGCGACCTCTATTGCCCCGCCGATCTCAACGGCGGCTGGGTCGACCACCTCGACGCCGAAGACCTGCCGATCAGCAAGGTCATGCCGGCCAGCACGCTCTATCACCTCTTTTTCGGCATCGCCGCGGTGGAGGATTTCGCGGGTGGAGCTTGTTCGGCGGCGCCGAGCAGGTGACAAGCGGGCTGGCGGCGACATAGAATTGTTTGCGATTGTCGCGGGACGTGGACATACGACCAGCCGAATGAATTACCGAGCGACCAAAGACCTTGAAGGGGCCCCGGACGGGGAGCGCGCCGCTTGAGAGGCGACGAACTCGCGCCCTTTGGTCGCGGCGAGCGCGGCTCGCTTTCCGGGCGGACCATTTTGCAGATCATTCCCCGGCTCGACGCCGGCGGCGCCGAGCGGACGACGATCGACGTCGCGGCAGCGCTGGCGCGGGCCGGCGCGCGAGCCTTGGTCGCCTCGGAGGGCGGGCGTCTCGTCAGCGAATTGCAGGCGGTCGGCGGCGTACTCCTGCCGTTTCCGGCCGCGACGAAAAATCCGTTCGCGATGGCGTTGAACGCGCGGCGGCTGGCGCGCCTCATCCGGTCCGAGCGGGTCGATCTCGTTCATGCGCGCTCGCGCGCGCCGGCTTGGGTCGCCCTGGGCGCCTGCCGCGACGCCAAGCGTCCGCTCGTCACCACGTTTCACGGCTCCTACAGCGGCCGCTCGTCGCTCAAGCTGCTCTATAATTCCGTCATGGCGCGCGGCGACGCAGTGATCGCGAATTCCGAATACACCGCCGACATGATCGTGCGCCTCTATCCCTATGCGCGCCCTCGCCTCAGGGTGATCCATCGCGGAACCGACTTCTCCAAATTTACGCCCGAGACGATCGATCCGGCGCGCGTCAAGCGTTTGCGCGAGGAATGGGGCGTCGCGCCGCACGACCGGATCGTGCTGCTCGCCGCGCGGCTGACCGGATGGAAGGGTCACAAGACGCTGATCGAAGCGGCGCGTCTCTTGAAGGCCGGCGGCGTTTCCGACGTGCGCTATGTGTTCGCCGGCGATTCCCAGGGCCGAGACGGCTATGTGCGGGAGCTCGATGCGCTGATCGCCAAGAACGGCCTCGACGGCCTTGTCCTGAGGGTCGGCCATTGCGACGACATGCCGGCGGCGTTTCTCGCCGCGAGTGTCGTCGCGGTGCCCTCGACCGAGCCCGAGGCGTTCGGCCGCACGGCGGTCGAGGCTCAGTCGATGGGCGCGCTGGTCGTCGTTTCGGATCTCGGCGCCGTGCCGGAGACAGTGCTGGCGCCGCCGCAGACCGCGCCGGAAGCCCGCACCGGCTGGCGGACGCCGCCGGGCGAGGCCGAAGCGTTGGCGAAGGCTTTGCAGAATGCGCTCACCCTGGGCGCTTCCGCTCGCGAGGCGATGATCAAGCGCGCTCGCGCCCACGTCGAGAGCAAGTTCTCGCTCGAAACCATGCTGCGCAATACGCTCGACGTGTATCAGCAGACGCTGGCCTGACGGACGATCGCGCCGGGGTAGGCGCGATCATCGCCGCGACTATTGCGGACCCGACGCGCCGTCGTCCATTTCGCCGGGACCGCCAGGGCCGCCCGGCCCAGGTCCATTTGACCCAGGTCCATTCGGGCCAGCTCCATTCGGCCCCCCGCCCGGACCGCCGGCTCCGCCACGGCCGTTGCCCCAGTTCATCACCGATCGACCAATCGCCGCGAGGCAGGTTTGTGACAGCTCGGTCTTGTGCGCTCTCAGGCACTTCATGATCCGTCCCTGCCCGGATTCGACGCCCTGACACAGGGTGTCGACGTGGCACGCCGACCGCAGCGCCTGGGCGTGCGCGACGGTGATCGGCGACAAGGCCAATAGGAGAGCGAATATCCCAACTGCGCGCATTACGGGTCCTCCGTATGTCTAAGTTCTTGCAATACTTTTCACGTCTGCAAGCCAGAACGGCTGAGCTCAGCCGAGATAACGAGCCGGGTCTAAACGCCGAAACGCCCTCAACGGCCGAGCCGCGCAGCGATCTCGACCGCCTTGGCGGTCGGCCGGCCCTCGTCGTCGACAAGGCTTGGCTTGCCGTACCAGATGACCAAACCCTGCACCCCCGCTTTGACCGCTTCTTCGATTCCGGGAAGGTTCGCGTCCGCGCCGACGCTCCAATTCGCGGGGTCCTCGGAGGCCCATACCGGCTTGGACTGGGAATGAACGAGCCTCGCCCAGTTTTCGAACGTCGCCGACGTATCCTTATTCGCGTTGTGCGAGTTGACAATATCAAAACTTTGTGCCACCGCGGGATTGCGGGCGAGGTCGGCGAGCGTGGCGCCGACGTGTTGCCGGTCGGGGCCGAGCAGAACGGTTTGGCCGCCGATCAGGGACCGCAGCTCCGCGACGATCGCGACGATTTCGATCGTCGCCGATGCCCGGCTCGTTGAACGGCGACAGAAAATCAGGGTGAAACGTGCTGATGTAATTGGCGAGCCAGTCGGCGTATTGCCGGTCGCTCCAGCCCTGATAGTCCTTCATGCCGACCGACATCGGGCTGGCGTAGATCGCAAGGCCCAGGCGCCGCGCATAACTCGCGACGTTCTTGTAGAGGCCGGAGTAATGGCCAGCGTCGCGCTCGCCAGGAAAAATCGGCAGCCGGATTCCGTTGACCTTCGCTTTGTCTTTCAGGCCCCCCAGTACAGCGACATAGTTTGCGTCGGTGAGCGCCGTCGCCGGCGAATACATCTGGTGTTCCGGGAATGAGGTCTTGAGGTCGGCGAGGTACCACCGCAGGGAGGCGCGGCCGCCGGAATCCGCGGCGCCGCCCCCCAGGTCCTGCGGCGACGCGGCGCCCGAGAATGCGAAAAGGCAGAACGCCGCGAGCGAAGTGGCTTTCCCGATCATGTTGCGACCTGCGCGAAACCCGCTCAAAACCACTGGCCCGGGTTGAGCAGCCCGGCGTCGACCAAGTCCTGCGTCGAGCCATATTCCTTGCTAAATTGCTGCTTCAACGAGAGCCCGCGCAGCTTCAGCGCCCCGGCGAAGGAAGACCCGCGCCCGAGGCCATCCTCGTCGATCACCGAATGCGTCTCGACGTTCGCCGCGGTCCCGAGATGCGCTTCGTCGCGCAGCAATCCAAACCGGATCAGGCAAGCGGTTGGACTCGAATGCCAGGGCGAATGGGGAACGTTCATCCGGCTCGGAGCCAAAAGGCGCGTGTCGGAGACATAGGCGCAGAGAGGCTCCCACTTGGCCAGCGGGATGCGGTTCAGCGCGGGGCTCCTGTTGGGCTGTCTCGCATAGAGCGACCGCCGCTGCAGGCCGCCCTGCACGATCACATTGCGGAAAAGGCCCGAACTCGGCGTCGTCGTATAACCCAGGGGGTCGAAATACTGGAGCTTGCGCGTCGCCTGGTCATCGTTGACGTCGAGCGCGTCGGCAGGGCCTTCGCCGTACATCTCGACGACCAGCGCATAGACCTGCTTGCGGTTCTCGGATTCGAGGAAGTCGAGGAAATCCCTGACGGTTCGGGTTTCGCTGCGATAGAAGACGAAGAAATCGGTCGTCTCGAGCGATAGGCACCAACGCCCTGTCGCATAGCGCCCGCGCAGGAAATTCAGGTCGTGTTTGACCTGCGACGGGCTCCAAGGCCCCTTGGGACGCCAAACCGCGCCGCCGGTCTCGCCGAGGCGACCGGCAAGGTCGGCCTTCTCGGAGAGATCGAGGAAGACGAACTCCTTCACCCCGAGTTGGCGATGATGCTCGAGGAAGGCGTCAAACAGCCCATCGTAGCCGTAGTAGGCCGCGACGAGAACGACTCCGGCGCGCTCGACGGGTCTGGACGGTCCGGCGATTTGCATCAGTCGCCGGCCATGATTCCACGCCCACAGGGAGGAAAGGAGCTGATGCTGGACAAAAAAGCGGGCGGTGAGGAGATTGATCTTGAAGCCCGTCAAGCCGAGCCGCCGGCGCAAGGCAGGGCCCGGGCCGGGCATCGGCGCCTTGTTCATCTTTTGCTGGCGAGGAGGAATCACGCTTCGCCCCGCAAATCCGGGAAGGATAGAGACATCGCCTCGCTTTGGGCTCGAGGGGCGGCTAATTTCGGCGCCAAAATGGCGAAGGGGTGTCCCAGTGTCAACGTGACCCAAATGGCTCGGGCGGGCTCGACGAGGGCCGCTTCGCGGAAACGTGACCAAACGCGGCTCTGTTGCAGGCGCTTCGCGACGGCTAAACCGCACATTGCAGTCCATCGGGGATCAGGCATGGGCACCAAACAACCAAGCTATGGGCTCGCTAAGCGCGGTGGCCGGCTCAGTCGCCTCGCGGCGTCGTCGGCCGCCTCGGTCGGGGCGCTGCTTTGCGCCTGCGTCGGGCTCACCGAGCCCTCCCTCGCCAATCCGGGGTCAGCCTCGGCCGCGAATGTTCACTACGGCCCGGATGCGGAGCAGGTATTCGACATCTGGACCCCGTCCTCGCCCAACGGGGCGACGCCGCTGGTGCTCATCTTCCACGGCGGCGGCTTCATCACCGGCGACAAGCATCCCTGCTACCCGAGGCTGGCCGACCGCCTGCTTGCGCGCGGGATCGCGATCGCCTGCGCGAATTATCGCCTGGCGCCGGGAGCGCAATATCCCTCGCAGATGCTCGACGGAGCGCGGGCGCTGAAGTGGCTTCGCCACAACCACGCGCAGTTCGGCGTCGACCCCGATCGCATCGCGCTGATGGGCGCCTCGGCGGGCGGAGCGATGGCGCTGTGGCTCGGATTTCACGACGATCTCGCCAATGCCAGCGCCGCCGATCCAGTCGACCGCGAATCGACCCGCGTCGCCGCCGTCGTGACGTCGAATGCCCAGGCGACCTACGAACCGAACACGATCGAAAGCGAGTTCCACACCCGTCAGTTGCCGAAATTCCTCGCCGAATTCTTCGGCGCCGGCGATGTCCAGAACCTGTGGGACGCAGGGTTCACCGCCCGCGAGCACGAGGCGTCGCCGATCGCCTACCTCCATGCCGGCGGGCCGCCGGTGCTGGCCTACTACACCACCGATTCGGATCTGCCGCCCAACAGCCCGCCCAACGCCTACATCCACAACCCGGCTCAGGGGCGCCTGCTGCAAAAGGTCGCGCAACAGCGCGGCGCCAGCCTGGAGTTCCACACTGCGCGGGACTACGACGGTTGGGACGGCTTCCTCGGCGCCGCGGCGGATTTTCTGGCCGGCAAGCTCGGCGGGCGCTGAGCTGCTTGTTCCTCTCAGGCCCTCGCAGCTATGATCGGTGGGCCATTGGGGGCAAACAGATTTCTAGCATAGCGGAAAACCAGGCATGAACGCGAACCGCCCGGCGGCGACCTCGAAGGCGGCCGACAATTTCTATCGGCGTCAACCGGCCCGGGCGTTCTGGAAGCGCGTGGTGCAGGACGTCCACCCGCTCGACATCGGCGAGTGGTACAAGCGCAAATACTCCATCTCCGGCAAGCGCATCGCCAGCGCCGGAAGCTGCTTTGCCCAGCACCTCGGCGCCGCCTTGCGGCAGAAGGGCTTCAACTACCTCGACGTCGAGCCGGCTCCGGGTTTTCTCAGGGCCGATCGCCATCAGGACTACGGCTACAACATCTATTCGGCGCGCTACGGCAACGTGTACACGTCGCGTCAGTTGCTGCAGTTGCTGCAGCGCGCGACGAAAGAGTTCGTCCCGCAAGACCAGGCGTGGCCGAAGGGGGGCGGCTTCGTCGATCCGTTCCGGCCGACGATCGAGCCGGATCCGCTTTCCAGCGTTGACGAAGTCGCGTTTTTCCAGCGCCGCCATTTGGGCGCGGTGACCCGTCTGTTGGAACAATGCGACGTCTTCGTCTTCACCCTCGGCCTGACGGAAACCTGGGAGGCCAAAGCGGATGGCGCGGTGTTTCCGGTCGCGCCGGGCGTGTCGGGCGGCCTTTACGATCCCGAGCGCTATCGGTTCCTGAATCTCACCTATCCCGACGTTGTCGCGGACATGGAGAGCTTCTTTACGCTTGCACGCGCGATCAATCCCGAGATGCGGTTCTTGTTGACTGTCAGCCCGGTCCCGCTGATGGCGACGGCGACTGACGACCAGGTCGTCGTCGCGACGGTCTATTCGAAATCCGTCCTGCGCGCGGCGGCCGGCTTCCTCACGCAGAAATACGACTTCGTCGACTATTTTCCGTCCTACGAAATCATCTCCTCGCCGCCCATGCGGGGAATGTACTTCAACCCCGACATGCGGACGGCTTCTCCACACGGCGTCGAGCACGTCATGGCCCAGTTGTTCAAGGAGCACACGCCGCCTCCGCCGCCGCGCGCGAAGGAGGGACCCGGCCTCAAGCCGCGCGTTGTCGATCGCGAAAAGGCCAAATGTGACGAAGAGCTGCTGGCGGTGTTCGGGAATCAAGCGCGATGAAGGTCATCATCACGGGCGAATCGCACACCGCCGCGCTCTTCATGGGGCAGAAGCAAATCTTGAAAGAGGGGAGGAATTCCTCTTCAGGAAATCCTCATCCGTCCGCTCGGCGGCGGCCACCTCCTACGCGAGCCGTTCTTCGTCGATCAGGGCGACTACGCCGAAATCACCGAGCCGGAACTCCGTCGCAACTATGAGCGCCTGCCGCTGGCGGTCCAAAGCGACGAACGCATCGTCTACGGTCTTTGCGCCCCGCTCCATACCGCCCGCGTCTGGCGCGAGACGGATTGGCGCAGCTTCGCCCCGCTCGGCCACGAGGTCGAAGAGACGCCGATTTCGCCGGGAATGCTGCGGCGCGTCATTCTCGACGACCAACAGTACATTCTCGATCTGATCGATATTTTCGTTCGCACGAAGACCGAGGTCTTCGTGATCGAAGCGCCGCGACCGTTTCGCCATCACCCTGCGCTCAAGCAAATCCGGCCCGCGGTCGCCCTCGCGGTCGATCGCGCCTACCGGGCCGTCATGCGCGCGGAATTCGCCGCCAGGTCAGTTCCCGTGGTCTCGGCGCCGGCCGCCACGATCGACGACAAGGGCTTCACCCGGGAGGAATACGGCCGGCCCAACGATCCGCACCACGGAAATATGCAATTCGGCCGGCTCATGATGCTGGAGATCGACAAGTTCGTAAGCGGTCTGACGAGCAAGCTCCCCCAGACTTAGGTTGCAGGGCTTGCGGCGGGCGGCCGTGCGCGAAAGCCGCCCGCGACAATGCCGACCTCAGCGCGTCACGACGACCTTGGCGCCGACGTGCGCGCGTCCGTAGAGATCGATCACGTCGTTGTTGGTCATGCGGATGCAGCCGGACGATACGGCCTGGCCGATCGTATCCGGCTCGTTGGAGCCGTGAATGCGATAGAGCGTTCCGGCGAGATAGAGCGCCCGCGCGCCGAGCGGATTTTCGATGCCGCCCGCCATGTGGCGAGGCAGATCGGGACGGCGGCGGAGCATTTGCGCCGGCGGCGTCCAATCCGGCCATTCCCGCTTGTAGCCGATGTGCGTCACACCCGCCCAGGTGAAGCCCGGGCGGCCAACGCCGATCCCGTACTTGAGCGCCTGATGGTCGGGCAGGACGAAATAAAGGCGGCGTTCGCTGGTGTTGATGATGATCGTTCCGGGCGCATAGGGCCCGTCGAACGCAACCGTCTGGCGCGGGATCGGGGAGGCGAGGGGTCGCGCGTCCTCGACATCCGGCGCCGGGTTAGGGTCCGCCTGCTGCGGAAATAGGAAGAAGGAGGAAGCCTGCGCAGAGACGGCGGAGAAGAGAAAGGCGGCCATGATCCCGGCCGGGAGGAGAGCGAAGGGGCGCATGTCACAATCCCTTTTGATGAATCGATTGACCAAATCGGGCCAGCAATCAGTCCCACGGGTGAATGACAAACTCATGAGCCGATCGGAGCCCGACCGCAACCTTCCGGGGAGGTTTTCGAGGCGACAACCGTGGGCTGGGTTAAGGCCTGCCGAACGCGCCGCAGCAAAAGCCTTCGCCGGTACCAAAACGTCCCGATAATGCCTGACGTGGGGCGATGTTCCCCCCGCGGCCAGTATCCTTACGGAGTACGACGCCGTCGACGCGGCGCGTATCCGTAGCGTCGTCGTCGGCGCGCTGTCGTTCGCGGTCGGCTCCAAGAAGAGGTCTTCGGCGTCTCGAAGCCGCCCGGCGAACTGGGACTGCCCTCGGCGGATTTGGCGGCGGCGGGGGCTTGACGATGGAGCCCGTCTTGGCAGAGTGAGGCTTTCCCGTAGCGAGCGAATCGCCGATGGTAGGGCTATGAACCGGTCGCTTGCCCTTGTGGCGCTTGCGCTCGCCTTTGCGACACCCGCACGCGCCGATTTTGCATCCTGTGTTGCGTCAATTCGCGCCGAGGCGGCGAGCGCGGGCGTGTCGGCGGCGACGTTGGACGCCGCCTTCCACGAATTGCAGCCGGACCCGAAGGTCATCGAATTCGAGACGAGCCAGCCCGAATACAAGACGCCGATCTGGGAATATATGGCCAGCCTCGTCGATGACGAGCGCGTCGTCGATGGCAAGGCGGCGATGGCGAAGAATGCGGCGACGCTCGCCAAGGCGGAGGCGCGCTTCGGCGTCGATCGTTACGTTCTGGCGGCGATCTGGGGCGTCGAATCCAATTACGGCCAGGACGCGGGTCAGCGCCCGCTGGTGCAGTCGCTGTCGACGCTCGCCTGCATGGGCTCGCAGCGGCCGACCTATTTCAAGAGCCAGTTGATCGCGACGCTGCAGATCGCCGACCGCGGCGACATTCCGCTCGATCGGCTGAACGGCTCCTGGGCGGGCGCGTTCGGGCAGACCCAGTTCATGCCCTCGGTCTTCCTCAAGCTCGCCGTCGATCTCGACGGCTCGGGGCGCGACATCGTCAATTCCTCAGCCGCCGCGCTCGGCTCGACCGCTAACTACCTCAAGCACTACGGCTGGACGACGGGCGAACCCTGGGGTTTCGAGGTCAAGCTTCCCGAGGGCTATGCCGGGCCTTCCGGCCGCAAGGCGAAAAAGCCGATGTCGTACTGGGCTGAGCGCGGGATCGCGCGTATCGACGGGCGCCCGCTCGGGCAGGGCGAGGCCGGCCTGCTGCTGCCCGCCGGGGCGAACGGCCCCGCTTTCCTCGTTACCCGCAATTTCGATGTGATCTACAGCTACAATTCCGCCAAATCCTACACGCTGGCGATCGGCATTCTGGCGCAGCGCCTCGCCGGCGGACCGGGAATCGAGACGCCCTGGCCGACAGACGATCCCGGCCTGTCGCGCGCCGAAAAGCGAGAATTGCAGAGCCTGCTGATCAAGCGCGGCTACGATGTCGGCGAACCGAACGGCGCCATTGGCGCCAAGACGAAGGCGGCGATCGCCGATTTCGAGGGCAGGAACGGCATGTCGCAGGACGGCCATCCGTCGACGAAAGTGCTGGAGGCGCTGCGGCGTTGAGCTGCTTCCCCCTCCCGACAAAGCGATTTGACAGCGCCTGTCGGATGGCGCACGTCCCCAAATCCAACCTCCGCCGGTAGGCCTTCATGACTTCGCAGACCGCTTCGCAGCCCGTCAAAGTCGGGCCTGCCTCCGCTGCCCCCTTTCCTCGCGCCGAAGAGCGCCGCGTCAGTCTGCTTGTCCTTTGCGCGCTGGCCCTCGTCGTCGGGGTGATGACCGCGATCGGCGCGGTGGCGCTGCGCGCGCTCATCGGCCTCGTCCATAACCTCTTCTACGACGGCGTGCTGGCGTTCGGTTACGACGCCAATGTGACCGAGGGGCCGAGCCGCTTGGGCGATCTCGTCTTCTTCTCGCCGATCGTCGGCGGCGTGATCGTCGTCTTTCTCGTGCTGCGCTTCGCGCCTGAGGCCAAGGGCCATGGCGTGCCCGAAGTGATGGACGCCATTTTCTACAAGCGCGGCGAGATTCGCTGGCAAGTCGCGGTCATCAAATCGCTCGCCTCGGCGCTCTCCATCGGCAGCGGCGCCGCTGTCGGGCGCGAGGGGCCGATCATCCAGATCGGCGCCGCGCTCGGTTCCGCCTTCTCGCAGGCGATCCGCCTCTCGACCCAGCAGAGAATTACTTTGCTGGCCGCGGGCGCCGGCGCCGGCATCGCGGCGACCTTCAACACGCCGCTCGGCGGCGTTCTGTTCGCGGTGGAGATCCTGCTGCCGGAGGTCTCCAATCGTACGTTCCTGCCGGTGGTCATCGCGACCGGCGCGGCGACGACGATCGGCCGCTGGCTGATCGGGCCAGCCCCGGCTTTCGTCGTGCCGGAAATCTCCTTCTCGCTCGCCCAGTCGTTCCAGCCGATGGATGCGATCGCCTTCGTCCTCCTCGGCGCGCTCGTCGGCGTCGCGGCCTGGGCCTTCATTCGCATGCTGGTGTTCATGGAGGACGGCTTTCCCAAGCTGCCGGGCGGCCCTTACGTGCAAAACATCATCGGCATGGCGATCATCGGCGCGATGATGGTCGGCCTCACCCGCGCTTTCGGCCATCCTTACATCGACGGCGTCGGCTATGGCGTCATCCAGCCGATCCTGAACGGCGGCATGACGGCAGCGGGCCTGATGGCCCTGCTGCTGATCCTTAAGATGGTCGCGACCAGCGTGAGCCTCGGCTGCGGCGCCTCGGGCGGCATCTTTTCCCCCTCGCTCTTCTTCGGGGCGACCCTCGGCGGGGCCTTCGCGGCTTTGGCGCAGGCGGTCCTGCCGCACACCGGGCTGACCATCCCCTCGGCGGCGATCGTCGGCATGGCGGCGATGGTCGGCGCTGGCACCGGCGGCGTGATGACGGCGATCGTCATGGTGTTCGAGATGACGCGCGACTACGCGATCATCGTTCCTGTCATCGTCGCCGTCGCGGTGGCGGCGGGCGTGCGCCGCGCTTTGATCGACGACACGATCTACACGATCAAGCTGCGCCACCGCGGCCACCGCATTCCGACCGACCGGCACATGAACCTCTATCGCGTCAAGCAGGCGCAGGACGTCATGGAGCGCGACTTCATTGTCGCGGAGGCGGGCGCGACGCTGCATCAGGCGCTCGGCGCCGAGGAAGTCGGGGACACCCGTCCGATCATCGTCGCGCGGCAAGGGCACGTCGTCGGCCTCGTGCCGCCGCGCTCGGGCCTGTGGATCGAATCCCGTGATCGTCCGGACACGCTGATCGACCGCTTCGCCGAACCCTACGTCCTCTGCCGCGACGAAGACCTCATGAGCCTCGTCCTCGATCGCCTGAAGCGCCACCGCAGCGGCGCGGCGATCGTCTTCGCCGGAACGAAGCGGCCGCGCGCGGCGGACGTCGTCGGCGTCGTCACGAAGCGCGCGGTCGCCGATGCGGTGATCGAGGGGTATGGAGAGTGAGGGCAAAGCAAACGGCTCGGCGGGGATAGCGGCCCACCGATTGCCCCCGCCGCCCTCTCCCCGCTACAGTCTGTGCGAACAGGGAGGCCCGCCCGTCATGATCCGCACCATCGCCACTCGGCCCTACGCCGACCAGAAGCCCGGCACCTCGGGCCTGCGCAAGAAGGTTCCCGTCTTCCAGCAGCGCAACTATGTCGAGAACTTTCTGCAGTCGATCTTCGACTCGCTCGATGGCTTCTCCGGCAAGACGCTGGTGATCGGCGGCGACGGCCGCTTCTATAATCGCGAGGCGATCCAGAAGGCGATCCGCATCGCGGTCGCCAACGGCTTCGGCCGCATCGTCGTCGGCCAGGGCGGCCTGATGTCGACGCCGGCGGTCTCCGCGCTCATTCGCGCGCTCGGCGCCTATGGCGGCATCATCCTCTCGGCGAGCCACAATCCCGGCGGCCCGGAGGGCGATTTTGGCATCAAGTACAACATCGGCAACGGCGGTCCGGCGCCGGAGAAGGTCACCGATGCGATCTTCGCGCGCACCAAGTCGATTACCGCCTATCGGACGATCGACGCCGACGACATCGACCTCGACAAGATCGGCGAAATTGAGCTCGAGGGGGCGAGCGTCGAGATCGTCGATCCGGTCGCCAACTATGCCGCGCTGATGCGCAGCCTGTTCGACTTCGAAGCGATCCGCGGCATGTTCGCGAATGGCTTCCGCATGCGCTTCGACGCGATGCACGCCATCACCGGCCCCTACGCTCACGCCATCCTCGAGGACGAACTCGGGGCAGGCAAGGGGACGGTGGTCAACGGAACGCCGCTGCCCGATTTCGGCGGCCATCATCCCGACCCGAACCTCACCTACGCCAAGGATCTCTACGATCTGATGATGTCGCCCGAGGCGCCCGACTTCGGCGCCGCGTCGGACGGCGACGGCGACCGCAATCTCATCATCGGCCGCGGCCTGTTCGTCACGCCCTCCGATTCGCTCGCGATGCTCGCCGCCAACGCGCATCTCGCGCCCGGCTATGCGAAAGGCCTCGCCGGCGTCGCGCGCTCCATGCCGACCAGCGCCGCCGCCGACCGCGTCGCCGCCAAGCTCGGCATTGGCTCCTATGAGACCCCGACCGGCTGGAAGTTCTTCGGCAATCTGCTCGACGCCGGCCTCGCGACGATCTGCGGCGAGGAGAGCGCCGGCACCGGCTCGAACCATGTGCGCGAGAAGGACGGCCTCTGGGCGGTACTGCTGTGGCTCAACATTCTCGCCAAGCGCGGCGTCGCAGTCGCGGACCTGGCGCGCGAGCATTGGGCGACCTATGGGCGCAACTACTACACGCGCCACGACTACGACGAAATCGATCTCGCCGCCGCCAACGGCCTGATGGACGCCCTGCGCGCCGCTTTGCCGACGCTGCCCGGCAAGAGCTTCGGCGCGCTCAAGGTCGAGGCCGCCGACGATTTCGCCTATCACGATCCGGTCGATGGCTCGGACACCAAGGGCCAGGGCGTTCGCGTGATGTTCGAAGGCGGCTCGCGCATCGTCTACCGCCTCTCCGGCACCGGCACGGTCGGGGCGACCCTGCGCGTCTACATCGAGCGCTACGTGCCGCCGGGCGGCGACCTCGCTGAGGACGCGCAGGCCGCGCTTGCCGATCTCATCGCGCTCTCCCGCTCGCTGGCCGAGATCGAGCAGCGCACCGGGCGCAAGGCGCCGAGCGTGGTGACCTAGCATCCAAGGTGCTTCGCCCCATTCTGTCATAGCCGGCTTGCTCCCGGCCACCTGTGCAGCGCCGGCTGCTTCGGGGGGCGGACAGTTCGAGCAACTCCCTTCCCCGAGGGACGTAGGGATGCGCGGACTCCTTGAACCCTTGCTCGTGTGTATTTATACTCATGAATAGCCGCGAGCTCGTCCGCGTTCTCGAAGCCAACGGTTGGCGGAAGGTTGCTCAGAAGGGCAGTCACGTTCAGTTCAAGCATCCTGACAAGCCCGGCCGCGTGACTGTTCCCCATCCGAAAAAGGACCTTCCTTTGGGGACGCTTCGGAGCATCGAGAAGCAGGCAGGACTTAAGTTGGGTTGACCGCAATGCGCCAATACATTGCCCTCATTCACAAAGAGCCCGGTAGTGAATTCGGGGTTTCGTTTCCTGATTTGCCCGGCTGTGTGACCGCAGGCGACAACCTGGACGAAGCGCGTGACATGGCTGCGGAAGCTCTCGCGTTTCACCTCGAAGGTCTCGACCAAGACGGCGAACCGATCCCCGAGCCCTCGACGCTCGAGGCCGTCATGAAGGACCCGACCAATCGCGACGGCGTCGCGATCCTCGTGGCCGCGCCCGCGCGTTCCACCAAAGCGGTGCGCATCAACGTGACCCTCCCCGAAGACGTCCTCAAGGCGATCGACCGCCACGCCGAAGCCAACGGCCTCAGCAGATCTGGCTTCCTCACACTTGCGGCGAAGAAGGCGCTGGCCGCCTAGCTAGAAATCCTGCTGGCCGCGAAAGGCCGGCCAAAGCCGACGCGAGCGCCTCCCGCGCCCGGCCGAAAATCATTGAACCGCGCGCCCGCCGCGATAGATTGCGGCCGACCTCTGTCGGATCCCCGTCATGCGTGAGCGCCTCTATCTCTACTTGCGCGCCGCGCTCTACGCCCTGCGCGGCGGATTTCTCATCCGCCCGTTCGTCATCGCGCTCGTCTTCGGCGCGACCGGGGCGATTCTGTCCTCGGCGGAGGAATATGCGCCGCGGCTCAGCGCCTGGATTCCGACGACGCTTTTTCCCGTCAACCAGGATCCGGCGGTCGCGCTGACCATCCTCTCCGAGATCGCCGGCTCGATCATGACGGTCGTCTCGATCGTCTTCGCCATCCTCTTGATGACGCTGACGCTTGCTTCGACGCAATTCTCGCCGCGCATCCTCGTCAGCTTCGTGCGCGACAAGAGCACCCAGCGCACGCTCGGCGTCTTTCTCGGCACCTTCTCCTATTGCATGGCGGCGCTGCCCGCGGTGCGCTCCGTGCCGCGCCCTTTCGTGCCGACGCTGACGGTGTTCGTCGCGATGCTGCTCGCGCTGGTCTGCGTCGGGTGGCTGATCTTCTTCATCAATCACATCTCGCGTTCGATCAGCGTCAGCAACATCGTCGACCGCATCGCCCGCGAGGTCGAGCAGGTGATCGACGAACTGATGCCGCGACCGCGGGGCCCCTATGAGATCCCGGAGCGCTTCGAGCCTCTGCGCGAGATGCGCGAACGCCTGATCGTCAATCGCAAATCCGGCTATATCCGCTTCGTCGACGTGACTTTCCTCCACGAGCGGGCGCGCACGGAGGGCCTGCGGATCGTGCTCGAGCGGCGCGTCGGCCAGTTCGTCCCCGCCGGCGTGCCGATCCTGCGCGTCGCCGAGGCGGGACGGGTGACGCCTGAGCGCGAGGCGCAATTGCTGTCGGCGATCGACATCGGCCCGGCGCGCACTCTGCAGCAGGACGTCGAGTTCGGGATCATCCAGATCGCCGACATCGCCCTGCGCGCGATTTCGCCCGCCGTCAACGATCCAACGACGGCGATCAATTGCATCGACCAGCTCGCGCGGATCCTCATCTATTGGGCGGCGCGGACGCCGCCGCAGTCCCGCTTATATGGCCCGCCGCACGTGCTGCGGCTGGTGATGCCGTGGATCGGTTACGAGGGCCTGCTCGACACCGGCTTCGAGCAGATTCGCCACTACGCGCGCGGCGACGCGGCGGTCAGCCTTCGCCTGTTGCGCGCCTATGACGACATGATCGCGGCCGGGCTGCCGCTCGGCTGGGCCGAGGCGCTGATCGAGCGGGCGCGCCGCGTCGTTGAAGGGTGCGCTGAGACGCTGCCGAACAGCGACCTCGGGCCGTTGCGCCAGCGTCTCGATCAATTGGAGTTGCGAGCCGCGCCGCGCGCGGATCGGTCCGGAATGGCGGTCGGAGCAGGGTGAGCCGGCTCGTTTGACGCTTCGGCGCGTCAGCAGAGAGCTTCGGTCCGCCGGCGTGGTGGAAATGGCGCCGTCGCCGGCTCCGCCTTAATGGACCGCGGATCCGGCCGAAGCGGCAGGTCGGCGAGTTCCCGCAGCGTCATCGCCGCGATGGCCGGATGGTCGATCGGGTCCGTTTCACGCGGCGGCGGGGCCACCGGGGCGTTCCACAGGCGACCGGCAAGCGCGCTGATCGGCGAATAGAAAAAGTAAAGCGTCATTGACGCCTCCTCAAACGAGAATGGCTAGAAGATAGGCCTCGCCTTGCCGCGCAGGTATGGAGAATCGCCCCGCGAGCCTTTAGTCTCGCTATATGGACCGCTTAAACCGCTATCCACTCGTCGCCCTGCGCGCCGTCGAGGCGGCGGGCCGGCTCGGCGGGCTCGCCAAGGCGGCCGAGGAGCTCGGCGTCACCGTCGGCGCGGTGAGCCAGCACATTCGCAAGGTGGAGGCGCAGCTTGGCCAGAATGTCTTCGAGCGGACCGCCCGCGGCCTCCGGCCAACCGTCGTCGGCGCGCCGCTCGTCGATGCGCTGACACGCGGCTTGCAGGAGATTGGTCGCGCCGTCGCCGCGGCGGAGGCGCGCCGGAACCCCGGCCTCACCATCTCGGTCGCGCCGGTGCTGGCGGCCAAGTGGCTGGTGCCGCGGCTCACCCGCTTCTACGCAGCCCATCCCGGAGTTCCGCTGCGCATCGACGCTTCGACCGAACTGGCCGATTTGGACGCTTCCGACATCGACGCTGGCCTGCGGGTCGGAGCCGGGCCGTGGGCGAACGTGCGCGCGGAAAGGCTCGCCGGTCTCGATCTTTTCCCCGTCTGCAGCCCGGCGCTTGCCGAGCGGATCCATGACGTCGACGACCTCTCCGGCCTTGCCGCGATTCGCGACCACGGCTCGCCCCGCCGCTGGCCGCAATGGCTCGCCGGCGCCGGCGCGCCAGACCTGCCGCTGGGCGGCGGCCCAGTCTATTCCGACGCCGCGCTGTGTTTGGAGGCGGCGATCGCCGGGCAGGGCGTGGCGATCGCGTGGCCGACGCTCGCCATCGACGCGCTCCGGTCCGGCTGCTTGCGCGCGCCGTTCCCGCTCCGCGTCCCCTCGGGCGACGCCTATTGGCTCGTAACTTCAACGTCGCGCGCATCGTCGGCCAACCTCAGCGCATTCGCCCGTTGGCTACGGGGCGAATTGGCGGCCGATTGCGTGACCTGAGGCGCGCGGTCATTTGGCCAAATCGCCGAATCCGGCTATTTGCGAGGGTTCAACCATGCGCTGGCGACGCCGGCCGCGCTGAGGAGAACTTCATGAAGTTGCCGAGCGAGCTTGGCCCCATTCATTTCGTCGGCATTGGCGGGATCGGCATGTCCGGCATCGCCGAGGTGCTGATCAATCTCGGCTACAAGGTCCAAGGCTCGGATGCGAGCGACAACGCCAACGTCAAGCGGCTGCGCGACAAGGGCGCGCGCGTCTTTGTCGGCCACGACGCGGGCAATCTCGGCGAAGCGGCGGTCGTCGTCGTCTCGACTGCGATCAAGCGCGACAACCCCGAGCTCGCCGTCGCCCGCGTCCGGCGCATCCCCGTCGTCCGGCGGGCGGAAATGCTCGCCGAGCTGATGCGCCTCAAGCAATGCGTCGCCATCGCCGGCACGCATGGCAAGACGACGACGACCTCGCTGGTCGCGACCCTGCTGGATGCAGCGAATCTCGATCCGACCGTGATCAACGGCGGCATCATCAACGCCTATGGCACCAATGCGCGGCTCGGCGACGGCGACTGGATGGTGGTCGAAGCCGACGAAAGCGACGGTACGTTCCTCAAGTTGCCCGCCGACGTCGCCATCGTCACCAACATCGATCCCGAGCACCTCGACCACTTCAAGACCTTCGACGCGATCAAGGACGCCTTCTTCGCCTTCATCGAGAACCTGCCGTTCTACGGCTTTGCGGTGGTCTGCCTCGACCATCCGACCGTGCAGGAGCTCGTCGGGCGCATCGAGGACCGGCGCGTCATCACTTATGGTGAGAATCCGCAGGCGGACGTGCGCTTGCTCGACGTCGATCTCAAGGGCGGCGTGACCCGCTTTTCCGTGCTGATCCGCGACCGCAAGACCGGCCGCGCGACCTTCATCGACGATCTCGCGCTGCCGATGCCGGGGCGGCACAATGCGCTCAACGCGACCGCGGCGATCGCCGTCGCCCATGAATTGAAAGCGCCCGTCGAGACGATCCGCAAGGCGATCGCGTCATTCGGCGGCGTCAAGCGCCGCTTCACCCGTACCGGCGAATGGAACGGCGCCGCCATTTATGACGACTACGGCCACCACCCCGTCGAGATCGCCGCCGTGCTGCGCGCGGCTCGCGCGGCTGCTGAGGGCAAGGTGATCGCCGTGGTGCAGCCGCATCGCTACACCCGTCTGCAATTCTTGTTCGACGCCTTCGCGCAATGTTTCAACGACGCCGACACGGTGATCGTCGCCGACGTCTATCCCGCCGGCGAAGCGCCGATCCCGGGCGTCGATAGGGACGCGCTCGCGACCGCGATCAACGCGCACGGCCACCGCCACGCCGTCGCGCTGACGTCCGCCGACAAGCTCGCTTCGATCATCCACGAGCTGGCCAAGCCCGGCGACTATGTGATCTGCCTCGGCGCCGGCAACATCACGCAATGGGCCTATGCGCTGCCGAACGAATTGGCGGCGCTGGATCGGCCGGCATGAGCAAGCGTGCGCTCGCCCTGCGACATGTGGCGTTCGAGGACGTCGGCGTGTGGTCCTCCGTGCTCGGCGAACGCGGCTATGACTTGCACTATGTCGAGGTCGGCCCGCGGTCGCTGCCGCTCGAAGCGATCGAAGCCTGCGATCTCCTGATCGTGCTCGGCGCGCCGATCGGCGTCTACGAAACCGACGCCTATCCGTGTCTTCTCGATGAGATCGAGGCGATCCGCCGCCGCCTCGCGGCGCGTCGGCCGACGCTTGGGGTCTGCCTCGGCGCGCAATTGATGGCGGCTGCGCTCGGCGCGCGCGTCGCGCCCGGCCCTGGCAAGGAGATCGGCTATGCGCCAGTCGAGCTGACGCCGGAAGGGCTCGGCTCGCCGCTCGCGGCCATCGCAGGTTCGAGCGTGCTGCACTGGCACGGCGACAATTTCGATCTGCCGGCCGGCGCCGAGCGGCTCGCCGCGACGAAGCTCTGCCCCAATCAGGCGTTCCGCTTGGGCGACTTTGCGCTCGGGCTGCAATTCCATATCGAGGCGGATCCAGACGGGCTGGAAAGCTGGCTGATCGGCCACGCCTGCGAACTGGCGGCCGCGAAGCTCGACCCGCGAACGCTGCGCGCCGAGGGGCGGCGGCACGGCGTGGCGACCGCCGCCGCCGGCCGGCGCGTCCTCAGCAAATGGATCGAGGGTTTGACGCAATGACGGTCCACGTTTCCGAGCTGGCGGCCGAGCTGCAGGCGCTTGCGCCCAAACTGCGCGGGCGGATGAGCGTGAATGTCCCGCTTGCGCCCTACACGTGGTTTCGTGTCGGCGGGCCGGCCGAGGCGCTGTTTTCGCCGGCCGACGAAGAGGATCTGGCGGTCTTCCTGGCGGCGCTGCCGCGCAGCGTCACCGTCACCGTCATCGGCGTCGGCTCCAACCTCATCGTGCGCGACGGCGGCATTTCTGGCGTCGTCATCCGGCTTGGCGGCAAGGGCTTCGGCGCGATCGAGACGACGGACGATCTGCGCGTGCTCGCCGGCTCAGCGGCCCTCGACGCGCAAGTCGCGCGCGCGGCCGCCGAGGCCGGGATCGACGGCCTTGCCTTCTATCGCGGCGTGCCCGGCTCGATCGGCGGCGCGCTCAGGATGAACGCCGGCGCGCACGGCGGGGAGACGCGCGAGTGCCTCGTCGAGGCGCGCGGAGTCGATCGCTCGGGGACGATCCGCGTGTTCGACAACCCCGCCATGGGTTTCTCCTATCGCCACAGCGAGGCGCCGGACGACGTGATTTTCACGCGCGCCGTCTATCAGGGCCGGCGCGGCGAACCGGAGACGATCCGCGCCGAAATGGAGCGCATCACCGCCGCGCGCGAAGCCTCTCAGCCGATCCGCGAGAAGACCGGCGGCTCCACCTTCAAGAACCCGCCCGGCCGCAAGGCGTGGCAATTGGTCGACGCCGCCGGCTGCCGCGGCCTCGTCGTCGGGGGCGCTGAGGTTTCGACGATGCACTGCAACTTCCTCATCAACCGCGGCGCCGCCACTGCGGCGGACATCGAGGCGCTGGGTGAGGAAGTGCGCCGGCGCGTCAGGGGGAATAGCGGCGTCGAACTGGAATGGGAGATCAAGCGTCTGGGCGTCGCTGCCTGAAAGGCTCCTTCTCCCGCAGGGGGAGAAGGGAGTCGGCGGCGCCACGTCAATCACAAAGTCGCTCTACGCCTCGACCGTCATTCGCGCCTCGGCCAGCGTCTTGCGCATCAGCCAGACTTCCGTCTCGTAGATCGTCGCCGATTTGACGATCATCGTCAGTCGGCCGGTGGGCGCGTCGAGGCGGGCGGCGACGTGGCGCTGGATCTCCGCGAGCTCGATGAGATTGCCGAAGCCCTTCTTGCCGAAGTCGATGCTGTGCGCATAGACGACGAGTTCGAGACGGCCGGCCCGGCGCCAGAAGTCGAGCAGACTGACGCAGGGGATGTAGGTCGTGTCCGTGAGCGGCTCGAAGGTCGTGATCGTCGCGTAGCTGGCGGCCGGATCGCGCGCCAGCGTCTCGACGACATGGGCGAGCTGGTTGCGCCCCGTCCCTGCGTAGTCGAACAGCCGGCTCGCATAGCTGCGCGCGCCGCCGAGTTCGGCGACGCGGGCCGAATCGTGAAAATTGGCGCGCATCCAGGCGAGCCAATCGGGGCTCGCGTGCCGCGCGATCAGAACGTCGTCGGGGTCAGGGTGAGCGACGTCAAGCGTCAGCAGCTCCACCTCGAGCAGCGGCAGCCCGTTGAACGTGCTTGGCGCGCCGTCGGCGAGAATCGCCTCCGCAGCGGCGAGCCACGCCTCGCCCAATGTCTCCGTCGCCAACGTCCGTCCCCGCGAGGATGGCGCAGAGTCGCGCGAAGGCGGAGCGATCGGGACGGGTGGGCTGACGTTCAAGAGCGTTCCTCCAATGCGCGGCTGCTTGGCGACGCCGCATCCTTCGAAACGTTAAGCCATTGATCTTCCGATCGCACCCAAAATCGCTGTGCGGCATCGTCCCGGCGAAGCCATGAGAGGGTTACGCCCTAATGGTAGTGTCGGCGCGCATGGCGCGGCGCTATAGCGCACGTTGGGGGGCGTCCGCCTTGCCGGCGTTGCACGCTATCGAAGGCAACCCAGGCGGCAGGCTGCTGGGAGGTCCCTATGAAAATCTCATATTGGCTCGGCGCCGGGCTGTTGGCGTTGTGCTCGGGGGTCGCCGCGACTGACCGCGCCGACGCGCAAGAGAAACGGCCGAACATCGTCATGCTGATGACGGACGATACCGGCTGGAACGATTTCGGCTGCTATTCCCTTGGCGGCGCCGCGCTTGGTCACCCGACGCCGAATGTCGACAGGATCTGCCGGGAGGGAGCCGTCTTCACCAATTGGTACGGCCAGGCGAGTTGCACCGCAGGCCGGGCTTCGTTCATCACCGGGCGCATTCCCATCCGCTCTGCATTGTCGATCGTGCTGGCGCCGGGCGACGATAACCACTTGAGAAAGGAGACGCCGACGATCGCCGAGTTTTTCCAGAAGAACGGATACTCGACCTACTTTTCCGGCAAATGGCACCTCGGCGACAAGCCGGACTCCTATCCGATCGCGCACGGTTTTGACGAGATGAAGAATTTCGCCGCGTATTACGCAGGCGTCTACTCGTACAACGACACCTCGAAATGGTTCCACCCGTGGTTCCCGTCGTTCAATCCGGAATTCAATCGGATGTATGACGACATCGTCAATCTCGGCGAATGGGAGGGAACCGCAGGACAGCCAGCCAAGATGGTGTCGACCATCACATATGACAGCTTGGCCGACTTCGACGTCAAACAGACCAATTCGGCGATCGACTACATCAAGCAACACGCGAAATCGGCGAAGCCGTTCTTCATGGACGTCAACTATATCAAGATGCATAATCCGACCAACGCGGCGCCGGCGTTCCGCGGCATGTCGCATCTTGGCGACTATTCCGATTCGTTGATGGAGCTGGATGCGGACATTGGCCGCGTCATGGACGAAATCCGCGCCGACGCGCCCAATACGATCGTGATCGTGACTGCCGACAACGGCGCCTGGCTGGACGCCTATCCGGACGCCGGCACGACGCCGTTCCGCGGCGAAAAAGGCAGCCCGTTCGAAGGCGGCTGGCGAGTGCCGGGCATCATGTGGTGGCCGGGACACATCTCCGCGGGCTCGCACTACGATGAGATGATGTCGCATATCGATGCCTGGGCGACGCTCGCCGGGATGGTCGGCTTGACGCCTCCGCCCCACGATTGGGTCGGCAACGACAACAAACCGATCTATTTCGACAGCATCGACAACAGCGCCTACATTCTCGGCAAGGCGCCGCATTCTGCGCGCACGTCGTGGATTTATGTCGACGGCGAGGTTTTCGAGGGGGCGCGAGCCGATGTTGGCGGCGATCCCAAGGAGCCATGGATTCATATCGCCTGGAAGTTTCTGTACACCGCCAAAGATTCCTGGCTCGGCGTGACTGCGAATCTGGGCTCGATCGGCGCCCTCTACAATCTGACGATGGACCCCTACGAGAAATACGACATGATCTTCAACGGCGCCGCGCCGGCGCGCGTGCTCACGTCGTCTCCGGGGAGATATGCGGGCGAGGACAATGGCTGGGTGCTCGCGCTGATCTATCCCGCCATTGTCGAGTTCGACAAGTCGATCATCAAATATCCGAACATCACTCGCTTTGTCGGCGGAGCCTCGAACGATCTCGTGCCCGACCTCCAGCATCCCGACAATCCTGTGCCGTTGTTGAAGGATCAGATCGAAAAGCTCCACATCGGCGGCGGCGGCGGCTGATCGCCCATGCGCCCAATTGGAATCCTGGCGGCCGTCGCGATGGGGCTCGCTGTGGCGTTCGGCGCCGCCGCCGGCGCCGCGGAGTTCGCTTTGGCTCCCGCCAATTCGATCGACGCGCGTAGCGTTGAAGGTCTTGCGTTGGACTGGTTTCAACGCATGCGAAAAGGCGAGATCGACCGGAGTCAATTGACGCCCGAGTACAGCGCGCAGTTGACCGACGACGCTGTCAGAGGGATGTCCAAGTTTCTGGGCAAATACGAATATGGCGCGCAGCCGATCGGCGCGCAGCTTCTGCTGCAACGCTCGAGCGGGAAACAGACGTTCTACATCGTCAAGATCGTATTCCCCCGCGGCGACGCGGCCAGCCTCATGTTCGGCTTCGACGCGGACGGCAAGATCACGGGCGTGAGCTTGCTGAGCATGGCGGGGGACTAAAGGAATCGCAATTAGGTCGCTTCGTCATTGCGAGGAGCGCAGCGACGAAGCAATCCATCGTTCCGCTCGGCGCTGCTGGATTGCTTCGCTCGCGCTCGCAATGACGTTCGAACCAAACGCTACGCGCCTCGTCTCAAATATGCACCGCATGCCCCAGCGCACGCAGTGCGGCCTCCTGCACGGCTTCGCCCATGGTGGGATGAGCGTGGATCGTGCCGGCGACGTCTTCGAGCCGCGCGCCCATTTCGAGCGCCAGCGAAAAGGCGGTCGATAGGTCTGCGACGTCCCGTCCGACCGCCTGCATGCCGAGCAGCAGATGATTGTCGGCGCGCGCGACGACGCGCACGAAGCCGTCCTCGGCGAGCTTGGTCATCGCCCGGCCGTTGGCCGAGAAGGGGAACAGGCCGATCCTGGTCGCAATGCCGGCGTGCTGCGCCTCCTCCGGCGACTGGCCGACGGTGACGATCTCGGGGTCGGTGAAGCACACCGCCGGAATGGCGCGCTTGTCCCAGCTTCGCTTGTGGCCGGCGACGATCTCGGCGACCATCTCGCCTTGCGCCATTGCGCGATGGGCCAGCATCGGCTCGCCCGTCACGTCGCCGATCGCATAGACGCCGCGCATCGAGGTGCGGCACTGCTCGTCGATGCGAATGAACTTGCCGTCCATGTCGAGCACCAGCTCCTCGCGCCCCCAGCCCTCCAACACCGGCCGGCGGCCGACGGTGACGAGAATCTTGTCGGCGGGAAGGCGCGTCTCCTTGTCGCCGATCTCGACCAGCAGCGCGTCGCCTTTCGGCGCGAGACCCTTCGCGAGCGCGCCGGTCAACGTCTTGACGCCGAGCGCGGCGAGGCCCTTGGCGACGGGGCGAGTGAGCTCGGCGTCGTATTGCGGCAGGATGCGGGGCATCGCCTCGACGACGGTCACCGCCGCGCCCATCTTCGCGAAGGCCGTGCCGAGCTCCAGGCCGATGTAGCCGCCGCCGACGACCACCAGCGTCTCCGGGACCTTGTCGAGCGACAGCGCCTCGCTCGACGAGATCACGCGATCGCCGAACGGCAGCGACGGCAGTTCGACCGGCGCCGACCCGGTCGCGATGACGATCTGCTCGGCGCGGATGATTTGCAGCCCGGTCTCCGTCTCGACGCCGACCGTCTTGCCGTCGCGGAACTTTGCCGCGCCGACGACGATCTTGACGTTGCTCTTCTTCAAGAGCGCCGCGACGCCGCTGCGCAGCCGGCCGACGACGCCGTCCTTCCAGCCGATCGTCTTGGCGAGATCGATCTCGGGGGCGCTGAGCGATATGCCGAGCGGGCTCTCCCCGGCGGCCGCGAGCCGCGCCTTCTCGAATTCGTCAGCGGCGTGGATGAGCGCCTTCGAGGGGATGCAGCCGACATTGAGGCAGACGCCGCCGAGGCGATGCTGCTCGACGACCACCGTGTCGAGCCCGAGCTGTCCGGCGCGAATGGCGCAGACGTAGCCGCCGGGCCCCGACCCGATGACGAGCAGCTTGCAGGCGATCTCTTTCATTCAGGCCTCCAAATTCTCCATCGGCCATCTTGCCGTCGTGGCCGGGCTTGACCCGGCCATCCACGCGGCGCCCGCGGCCCAACCCTCTCCAGCGTCGCGGCGGTTGCGCGGCGTGGATGCCCGGCACAAGGCCGGGCAGGACGACCGAGGATGGCGCGAACCCAACCCGTGCATCTCAATCGCCCTACAGAAAAATCATTGCCGGCGTTTCGAGCAGCGCCTTGATGCGCTGCACGAAGACGGCGGCGTTCCAGCCGTCGATCACGCGGTGGTCGAAGCTCGACGACAAATTCATCATCTTGCGCGGAATGAACGTCGCGCCGTCCCAGACTGGCCGCGTCATGATCTTGTTGACGCCGACGATCGCAACTTCCGGATAGTTGATGATCGGCGTCGTCGCGACGCCGCCGAGCGGGCCGAGCGACGTGATGGTGATCGTCGAGCCGGAAAGGTCTTCGCGCGTCGCCGAGCCGTTCTTGGCGGCTTCCGCGAGCCGGTTGACCTCGGTGCCGCAGTCCCAGAGGTCGCGCGCTTCGGCGTGCTTGACGACGGGCACGACGAGGCCCGCCGCCGTCTGCGCGGCGAGGCCAATGTGCACGCCGCCATGCTGATGCAGCACGCCCGCTTCGTCGTCGTAGAGCGCGTTCATGTTCGGCTGATCGTCGATCGCTTTCACCATCGCCCGCATGAGGAACGGCAGCAGCGTCAGCCGCGGCTGCTCCGGGCGCTTGCCTGTGTTGAGGGCGGCGCGCAGCTCTTCGAGCGCGGTGACGTCGACCTCCTCGACATAAGTGATCGGAGCGATATGGGCGTGCGCCAGCGCCATCCGCTCGGCGATCTTGCGGCGCAGGCCGACGAGCTTGATGTCCTCGACGGCGACGTTGCGCTGCAAGCCGGCCGGGCGCGGGGTCGACGTCCCGCGGGCGATGAAGTCTTCGAGGTCCTGATGGGTGATGCGTCCGGCCGGCCCGCTTCCCGGCACCTGCCGCAGATCGACGCCCGCCTCCTTGGCCCTGAGGCGTACGGCGGGCGAGGCGATCGGCTTTTCGCCCTGCGGCCGCGGCGCCCCGGGAAAGCCTGCCGGAGCGGCCGGCTTGCTGGCAGGCGCAGGCGAGGGGGCCGGTTTCGCCGAAGGCGGCGGCGCCGGCGGGCGGACCTCTTGCGGGGCCTCGCGCGGCGGAGCGGCGGGCCCGGCTGCGTGCGATGCGCGGGGCGCCGCCGTCGCGGCCTCGCCGTCGACTTTGAGCCGGATCAGCGGCGAGCCGACCGCGACGAGGTCGCCGATCTCGGCGCCGAGCCACAGCACCTCGCCATTGGCGGGCGAGGGGATCTCGACCGTCGCCTTGTCGGTCATGACGGCGCCGAGCACTGCGTCCTCGCGCACCAGATCGCCGACCTTGACCTGCCATTCGACGAGCTCGGCCTCGGCGACGCCTTCGCCGACATCGGGCAGCTTGATGACCAGCTCGCCCATCTCACGCCTCCATCGTTTCGAGGAGCGCGCGGCCGAGCCTCGCGGGCCCAGGGAAATAATCCCATTCCTGCGCATGCGGATAGGGCGTGTCCCATCCCGTGACGCGCGCGACCGGCGCTTCGAGATGGTAGAAGCAATGCTCCTGCACGAGCGCCGCCAGCTCGGCCCCGAAGCCGGAGGTCAGCGTCGCTTCGTGGACGACAACGCAGCGGCCGGTCTTCTTCACCGAGGCGACGATCGTCTCGAGATCGAGCGGCAGCAGGGTCCTGAGGTCGATGATCTCGGCGTCGAGGCCCGTCTCGGCGGCGGCGGCTTCCGCGACATAGACCATCGTTCCATAGGCGAGGATGGTGACGTCCGCTCCCTCGCGGCGGATCGCCGCCTTGCCGAGCGGGGTGAGATAGTGGCCCTCGGGCGTCTCGCCGAGCGCATGCTTCGACCAGGGCGTGACCGGCCGGTCGTGATGGCCGTCGAACGGCCCGTTGTAGAGGCGCTTCGGCTCGAGGAAGATCACCGGATCGGGGTCCTCGATCGAAGCAATCAGCAGGCCCTTGGCGTCGATCGGGTTGGAGGGTACGATCACCTTGAGCCCGGCGACATGGGTGAACAGCGCTTCCGGACTCTGGCTGTGCGTCTGGCCGCCGAAGATGCCGCCGCCGGTCGGCATGCGCACGACGATCGGGCAGGTGAACTCTTCGTTCGAGCGATAGCGCAGCCGCGCCGCTTCCGAGACGATCTGGTCATAGGCGGGATAGACGTAATCGGCGAACTGCACCTCGACGCAGGGCCTGAGGCCATAGGCGGCCATGCCGATCGCCGTGCCGACGATGCCGAGCTCGCTGATCGGCGTGTCGAAGCAACGCCGGGTGCCGTATTTCTGCTGCAGGCCCATCGTGCACCGGAACACGCCGCCGAAATAGCCGACGTCCTCTCCGAATACGACGACGTTGTCGTCGCGCGCCATCGACACGTCCATCGCGCTGCGGATCGCCTCGATCATCGTCATCTTGGGCATGGCGTCACACCCCCGCCTGCTGGCGCTGCCGGCGCAAATGCGGCGGCATTTGCGCATAGACGCCCTCGAAGAGGTCGCGCGCGGAGGGCTTGCCGCCGGCGTGCAGCGTGCCGTGGCGCTCGGCCTCTTTCTGCGCGGCGATCACCTCGTCGAGCACTTCCGCTTCGGCCTGCTTGTGGCGCTCCTCGGACCAGCGGCCGCGCGCGATCAGGTGATTCTTGAGGCGGATGACGGGATCGCCGAGCGGCCAGGCCTCCAACTCGGCTTTCGGCCGGTAGGCGGAGGGATCGTCCGACGTCGAATGGGCCCCGACCCGGTAGGTGACGTATTCGATCAGCGTCGCCCCGAGGTTGCGGCGCGCCCGCTCAACCGCCCATTTGGCGACGGCATAGACGGCCAGATAGTCGTTGCCGTCGACGCGCAGAGCCGGCAGCCCGAAGCCCAGTCCTCGCGCCGCGAAAGTGCCCGAGCCGCCGCGCGCGATGCCCTGGAAGGTCGAAATCGCCCACTGGTTGTTGACGATGTTGAGCACCACCGGGGCCCGATAGGTCGAGGCGAAGACCAGAGCCGCGTGGAAGTCGGATTCGGCGGTTGCCCCGTCGCCGATCCAGCCGGCGGCGATCCGGGTGTCGCCCTTGATCGCCGAGGCCATCGCCCAGCCGACCGCCTGCACGAATTGGGTGGCGAGATTGCCGGAGACGGTGAAGAAGCCATGCTCTTTGGAGGAATAGAGCACGGGAAGCTGGCGGCCCTTGAGCGGATCGTTCTCGTTGGAGAAGATCTCGTTCATCATGTCGACCATGGGATAGCCGCCGGCGATCAGGAGCCCAGCCTGCCGATAGGTCGGGAAATTCATGTCGCCGGGCGCGAGCGCGCGGCGAAAGGCGCAGCTCACCGCCTCTTCGCCCATGTGCTGCATGTAGAAGGAGGTCTTGCCTTGGCGCTGCGCCATCTGCATGCGCGCGTCGAAGGCGCGCAGCGTCATCATGTGGCGAAGCCCCTCGGCAAGCTCGTCGTCGGTGAGCGCGCCCGCCCAGGGGCCGACCGCCTGGCCGTCGCGATCGAGCACGCGGATGATCGAATAGGCGAGGTCGCGGATCGACTCGGGGTCGGCGTCGACCTCGGGCCGGCGCACCGAGCCGGCCTCAGGGATTTTCACATTGGAGAAATCGGGCGCGTCGCCTGGGCGGACGGCGGGCTCCGGCACGAAAAACCGGAGGGGGGCGGATTCGTTCATTGGCCGCTTCCTTTCCCAGCGCTGCCGGGCGTCGGAGCGCTTTTGTCAGGGCAGCTCGATACATAGTGGCCGAATTCGAGCCCGACCGGAAGACGGTACAACGCCCTTGTGATGCTCACGTAAAAGCGAGCCCGGCCTATGTCATGCCCGCGCACGCGGGCATCCATGGCCACGGGTCCTGATCCCTCGAAAGCCTGCGGACTTCCCCTGGGCCCCGTGCACACATCGGTCCCTCGCCGTCACGCCCGGACTTGATCCGGGCGCCCAGGCGGCGACATCTGCGATTAGCCTTACTCCGTCCCGTCTTGGATACGCGGGTCAAGCCCGCGTATGACGGCAGGCTCGCCGCAAACAGCCGACTACACTCAGTGGCGATGAGCCGACTGCGGCTCCCGCCCGTTCGAAAATGTGTGCATCCCGTAGCGCCTTCGCGGGGACGACAGGGCGGTGCGCTTCAGGCCAAGCGGAAGCGGGCGGCCAGCGACGGCGGCCGGTCGCTTGCGACGACGCCGCGGGCGACGAGGTCTTCGAGATGGGAGAGCGTCGTCAGGCCCGCCGCGCGCGTCAGCGTCGGCGCGAGGCCGGAGTAGACTCTGGCGACGATCTCCGAAATCTCGGCGTCGCCCGCTTCGAGCCGCCCGAGGATGGCGGCTTCGCGCTGGCGGCGATGATGGGCGAGGGCGCGGATGTAGCGTTGCGGCTCGCGCACCGGCCCGCCGTGGCCGGGCCAGTAGACGGTCTCGGAGCGGCCGCGCAATTTCTCCAGCGAGGCCATGTAGTCCGCCATGGAGCCGTCCGGCGGCGCGACGACGGTGGTCGACCACGCCATGACGTGGTCGCCGGAGAACAGCGCATTCTCCTCGAGCAGCGCGAAGCACAGATGATTGGCGGCGTGGCCGGGCGTCGCGATCGCTTCGAGCGTGAAGCCGCTTCCGGCGAGGCGCTCCCCGTCGGCGAGTGCGCGGTCGGGCGCGTAGGCGAGATCGTGCGAGGCGTCGAGGCCGGCCGCCGCGTCGGGGTTCGGCACGTGAGCGCGCGCGCCGACGATCGGCGCGCCGGTTCGTGCTTTCAGAATGGCGGCGCCGGGGGCGTGGTCGCGGTGCGTGTGCGTGACGACGATATGGCTGATCTTCTCGCCCTCGACGGCGGCGAGGAGGGCGCCGATATGGGCTTCGTCGGCCGGCCCCGGATCGATGATGGCGACTTCGCCGGCGCCGACGATGTAGCTGCAGGTGCCGGTGAAGGTGTAGGGCGAGGCGTTGCCGGCGATCAGGCGGCGCGTCACGCCGGAGAGGCGCGTCACCACGCCGCTCGGCGCCTCCTCGGCGCGGGACGAGGGCGGCAGATCGTTCGAGGTGTCGCTCACGACGCGCTCCGTTTCGTTGTGGGGCAGGTCCGCTTGTTCCCCGCGGCCGCCTTGTCTATACGCTGAAATAGGAAGCGCAAGGCGACGGGACGATGGCGGCGATTTTCAGGCGGAGGCGCTTGCGCCAGGGGAGCGGCCGCTGAGTCCGCCCGCGGAGCGCGAGCAGCCGCTCGGCCGCGAAGCCTTCGCGCGTTTCGTGCCGCTTACGACGCGCTGGAGCGACAACGACCCCTACGGCCACCTCAACAACGTCGTCTACTACGCGTTGTTCGACGCCGCGGTGAATGCCATCCTGATCGAAGCCGGCCTGCTCGACCCCGCCTCGAGCCCGGTGATCGGCCTTGTCGCGGAGAGCAATTGCCGCTTCTTCTCGAGCCTCGCCTTCCCCGATCCGATCGAGGTCGGCGTCGCGGTCGAGCATCTCGGGCGCTCGTCGGTGCGCTATCTCCTGGCCGTGTTCCGGGCGGACGCGCCGAACGCGAGCGCGCAGGGGCGCTACACGCATGTCTATGTCGAACGCGCGAGCGGCCGCCCGACGCCGATCCCCGAGGCGCACCGGCGCTTGATGGAAACGCTGCAAGTGCGGTGAGGCTACGGTTTTCGCGGCCTCGCCGCGACCAGCCGCAGGAAGCTCATCACGCTGCCCAGGGCGGCGAAGCCGCAGCCGAGCCAGAGCGCTAGCGCCGGCCCGCTCTCCGGCGAGGCGGTCAGGCACAGCGCCACCAACGCCGCCCCGACGGTCTGGCCGCAGAGGCGCGCGGTGGCGACGATGCCGCTCGCGCCGCCGCTGCGCTCGCGCGGCGCGCTCGACATCAGGGCCCTGAGGTTGGGCGACTGGAAAAAGCCGAAGCCGGCGCCGCAGAGCGCCATCGCCACGCCGATCTGCAACGCGGTCGAGTTGTTGGGCAACCGCGCCGAGAGCGCCATGCCGCCGGCGAGAATGGCGAGGCCGATTCCGCCGAGCAGGCCAGCCGGATAGCGATCAGAGAGGCGCCCCGCGATGGGCGCCATGAACGCCACCACCGCCGGCCATGGCGTGATCAGAAAGCCGGTCTCGACCTGGCTGCGGCCGAGCGCTGTCTGCAGCAGGAAGGGCAGCGACACGAAGGCGAGGCCTTGCGTCGCGAAGGAGCAGATCGCGGTGGCGCCCGACAGGGCGAAGACCGGGATGCGAAAGAGATCGGCGGCGAGCATTGGCGCAGGATGTCCCGCCTGTCGCCGCATGAGCGCGGCGCCGCAGACGAGCGCGACCACCCATTCGACCGCTGCAAGAGGCCATTCGCCATGCGTCGCCGCGCCGACGCCGAGCGCCAGCGGCGCGAACAATCCGGCGCAAAGCAGCGCCGCGATCGCGTCGAAGGGATGTTTGGCGCGGGCGGTTCTGGGCAGGCTGCGGCCGAACCAGATGGCGAGCAGGCCGACCGGCACGTTGATGAGGAACAGCCAGTGCCACGAGGCGACCGATAGGACCAGTGAGGCGACGGTCGGGCCCGCGGTGATGCCGAGCGCCACCGCGAGCGCGTTGTAGCCGACGCCGCGGCCCAGCATGCTGGCGGGGTAGGTGAAGCGGACCAGGGCCGTGTTGACGCTCATCATCGCCGCCGCGCCGAGCCCTTGCAGGGCGCGGGCGACGATCAGGCTCGGCAGCGACCAGGCGAGCCCGCAGGCGAGCGAGGTCGCGGTGAACAGCGCCAGCCCCGCCACATAGACCCGGCGGTGCCCGGCGATCTCGCCGAGCGAGGCGAGCGGCAGCAGCGCGGCGAGCATGGCGACCTGATAGGCGTTCACCACCCAGATCGCCGCCGCGCCGTTGGTCCCGAGATTGCCGGCGATGGTCGGCAGGGCCGTATTGGCGATGGCGCCGTCGAGGTTGGCCATTGCGACTGTCAGGGAGATTGCAGCGATCGCTTCGAGGCGCTCGCGGCGGGGCAGTCCATCGGCGAGGACCGCCGTCGTCGATTGGGGCATTCGAGATCCGGCGAATTGGGGCCGCGATCATTCCAGCGCTCGCGCTGTCGGGCAATGCTGCAAACGCAAAGTTGATAAGCGCCACGCGCTCCCGATCCGCGTCCGCGGATCTCGCTCAGAGCGTCAATCCTGCGAGCGCCATCAGCCCGCGGAAGGCGAAAGCGACGATCGCCAGCGCGACCACGCTCGCCGTCCAGAGGAGGGCCATCCAGCCGAGCCGCCGCGCCCAGAGACCGAGAGCGCCGCCCGACGGCGACATCAGTGGTAACCCTCGCCAACCCGCACCTTGCCGCGGAACACATAATAGGACCAGGCGCTGTAGACCATGATGATCGGGATGATGAACAGCGCGCCGACCAGCGCAAAGCCCATGCTTTGCGGCGGCGCCGCCGCATCCCAGATCGAGACGCCCCACGGGATGATGTTCGGCCACAGGCTGATGGCGAAACCCGTATAGCCGAGGAACAGCAGGAACAGCGCCAAGCCGAACGGAGAGGCGTGACTTTCCGGGTGGCGGAGCGACCTGAATAGCCCCCAGGCCGAGACCAGCACGAGCACCGGCACCGGCAGGAAGAAGATGAGATTGGGCAGCGAGAACCAGCGCGCCGCGATCTCGGGATGGGTGAAAGGCGTCCAGACGCTCACGATGGCCACCGCCGCCAGGACGGCGATGGTGATCGGCTGGCCGATTTCCCGCAGGCGTTGCTGCAGCGGGCCTTCGGTCTTCATGATGAGCCAGGTCACTCCGAGCAGCGCATAGCCGATCAGCAAAGCGACCCCGGTGAAAATGCTGAACGGCGTGAGCCAGTCGAGCGCCCCGCCGGCATAGGCGCGGCCCTGGACGTCAAAGCCGTTGATGAAGGCTCCGAGCGATACGCCCTGGGAGAAGGCCGCAATATAGGAGCCCCAGATGAACGCCTTGTCCCAGAAGGGCTTGTGCGACTCGTCGGCCTTGAAGCGGAACTCGAAGGCGACGCCGCGCCAGATCAGCCCGGCGAGCATCAGCACCAGCGGCAGATAGAGCGCGCTCAGGATCACCGAATAGGCCTCGGGAAAGGCGGCGAGCAACGCCGCGCCGCCGAGCACCAGCCAGGTCTCGTTGCCGTCCCAGACGGGCGCGACGGTGTTGATCATCGCGTCGCGCTCGTCGCGATCGCGCACGAAGGGGAACAGAATGCCGATGCCGAGGTCGAAGCCGTCCATCATGACATAGTTCATCAGGCCGACGCCGATGATGATGGCCCAGAGGAGGGGAAGGTCGATGCCCATTGTCGCGTCTCCTTAGCCGAGCGCCGGATCGATATGGTCGGGAGCGGCGGATAGAGGGCGGGCGGGGCGCTGCGCCTGGCCGTGACGGGTACGATCGGCCTCGTCAGCCTTCTGCGGGCCCTCGGCGACCAGCTTCAGCATGTAGCTGACGCCGGAGCCGAACACGGCGGCGTACACGACGACGAAGAAAATCAGCGTCGCGGACATTGTCAGCGCCGAATGGTTCGACACCGCATTCTCGGTTCGCATGACGCCGTAGACCACCCAGGGCTGCCGCCCGATCTCGGTGGTGAGCCAGCCGGCGAGGAGGGCGATGAGGCCGGCCGGCCCCATCACCGTCGCGAAGCGGAGGAAGAGGCGCGTGTCATAGAGGGCGCCGCGCCACCGGAGCCACGCTGCCCATAGGGCGAGCGCCAGCATCAGGAAGGCGAGCCCGGCCATCACGCGGAAAGTCCAGAATATGATCGTCGAGTCGGGGCGGTCCTGCGGCGGGAACTCTTTCAGGCCCGGGATCTGGCCGTTGAAGCTGTGGGTGAGGACCAGACTGCCGAGACGCGGGACCTGGATCGCGTATCGGGTGGTCTCGGCGTTCATGTCCGGCAAGCCGAACAGGATGAGCGGCACGGCCTCACCCGGTTCATTGCTCCAGTGGCCCTCAATCGCGGCGATCTTGGCCGGCTGATGCTCGAGCGTGTTGAGGCCGTGCTGGTCGCCAGCCTCGATCTGGATGGGCGCCGCCACCAGCAGCATCCACATCGCCATCGAGAACATCGTGCGCGCTGCCGGCGTCTGATTGCCGCGCAGCAGGTGCCACGCGCCGGAAGCGCCAACGAAGAGGGCCGTCGAGAGATAGGCCGCAAGGGTCATATGCACGAGCCGGTAGGGAAAGGACGGGTTGAAGATCACCTTCAGCCAGTCGGTCGGTACGACCCGGCCGTCGAGGATCTCGTAGCCCTGCGGCGTCTGCATCCAACTGTTCGAGGCGAGAATCCAGGTCGCCGAGATCAGCGTGCCGAGCGCCACCATCGTCGTCGCGAACATGTGCAGGCCCGGCCCGACCTTGTTCCAGCCGAACAGCATGACGCCGAGAAACCCGGCCTCGAGGAAGAAGGCGGTCAGCACCTCATAGGCGAGCAGCGGCCCGGTGACGCCGCCGGCGAAGCGGCTGAAGGAGCTCCAGTTGGTGCCGAACTGATAGGCCATGACAAGGCCGGAGACGACGCCCATGCCGAAGTTCACGGCGAAAACCTGCGACCAGAAGCGATAGAGGTCGCGGAACACCTCCTGCTTGCGCCATAGCCAAAGGGCTTCGAGGACCATCAGGTAGCTCGCCAGCCCGATTGTGATCGCAGGGAAGATGATGTGAGCCGAAAGGGTGAACCCGAATTGGATCCGGGCCAGTTGTAGCGCTGTCAGGCCGAACACATGCGCCTCCTGAATTCTTGCCAAGAGCGCTGAAAACCTTGCAGAATCGACGACGGCAGGAGGTTTTCGGCGGACAGGAAGTGACAACCGGTCGACGCGGGACGCGTTCGATTTGGTCAGGAAGGAGCTTACCCTGCCGTTTCACCGACGATAAGGCGACAATGCGCCGCACGCAAGATTCCGACATATTGTGTTCTATTGAATAACATAAATTATCGAGCGGACAAATTGTCCCGGAAAGGCGAAAGGTTATTTTCCCTATACTAAGGTTGAACAGATAAGTTGCGTTTAATCGCGCTTGCGACGCAGGTCGCCGCAGGGCTGGATCGACCGCCTACACCACGGCTCTCGCGCCTAACGACGGCTGCGCCATGAGGGCGGCGACTTGGGTGAGGCCGTCTTCCAGCGCCCCGCGGTCCGGCGCGACGCCAAGCGAAATCCGAACCGCCTCGTTGGGATGGGCGGTGACGGAGAAGGCCGAACTCGGCACGATCGACACGCCGACGCGGTCGGCATGGTCGGCGAAGTCGCTGGCGCGCCAGTGCGCCGGCAGTTGCAGCCAGAGGTGATGGCCATGCGGGTCGGCCGCGAAGCGAATGTTGCGCAGAATCGATGCGGCGAGCTTCTGTCGCTCCTCGTTCTCGGCGCTGATCGCCTTGCCAATCTCGTCGAGCGCGCCGTCGGCGATCCAGCGTGTCGCGAGCGCCGACATCAGCGGCGGCGCCATCAGGATCGTCGCGCGCAGCACGCCCGCCAGGCGAAGCGCCATACCGGCGTTTGGCGCGACGACATAGGCGACCCGCAGCGCAGGGGTCACGCATTTGGAAAGCGTGGCGACATGCCAGGCGAGGTCGCCGGCCAGCTCCGTCAGCGTGACGATCCGATCGGGGCGGAGCGGCGCATAAGGGTCGTCCTCGATGATCCAGACGCCATATTGTCTGGCCAGCGCCGCGATCTGGCGGCGTCGCTCCTCCGGCATCGTCGCCGTCGTCGGGTTGTCGATGGTCGGGATGACATAGATCGCCTTCGGCGACTTCTCGCGGCAGGCGCGCTCGAAGGCGTCGGGCAGGATGCCCTGCTCATCCATCGCGAGGGGTTCGAGCACGATCCCCCTCTCCGCGGCGACCGCTTTGAGCCCGGGATAGGTCATCGCGCCGGCGGCGACGACGTCGCCGCGGGCGAGCAGGAATTCTGAGATGGCGAAGAGCGCGCTCTGCGCTCCGGCGGCGACGACAATCCGCTCGGCGGTCACGCCGTGGAGTTTCTCAGCGAGCCAATTGGCGGCGGCATGACGGTCGGCCTCCGCGCCATTGCTCTCCTGATAGTGCAGGGTGAGCAAGCCGCGCGCGCTGCCGAGAATGCCTGCTATCCCCTGCGGCAGCATGCGTCGGAGCATTTCGGCCGGCTGAGGGGGAACGTTCATGCTGAGATCGATCAGCGGGTGTGCGTATTCGGCGGCGTCCGCGCCGTCCGCCTTCTCCGTGACGAAAGTGCCGCGGCCCGCCTGCGCTGCGAGCAGGCCGCGCCGCCGCGCTTCGTTGAAGGCGCGCGTCACCGTCGTCAGATCGACGTCGAGGGCCTCGGCGATCGCCCGCTGCGGCGGCAATCTCTCGCCGCGCCCAACCCGGCCCGACCGGACATCCGCCTCGAGAGCCTCGACAATGCCGAGATATTTCATGCGCGCGCTCTCGATCAGCCGCGGTCGCCACATCTCATCCTCCCCTTTGTATGGTCATTTGAAAGACATTCTTTCCGGATTCCAGGGGAAAGTGAAGGTAGCACTACATTTCGCTTGCGTTTAATCGCGACTTCAACGGCGGCCTGCCAGGCCGACTTCTCGCGCGGCTGCGAGCACCGTCTTGAGCTGGACAAGGCTCGGCGTGATCACCGGGATGACGGCGGCTTCGCGCCACCGGCGAGCGAAGCCTGCGCCGGAAGACGTTAGATAGGCGCGCCCGCCGGAGCCTTGAAGTTCGAGCGCGACCGTCCGGCCGACGATCTCGGCGAGAGCGATGCGAATGCGGAACAGCGCCGCGGGATGGCTCCGAAAGAGGCCGGAGCGCAGTCCCTCACGAAGGGCGCATTCCTGATCCGCAAGCTCACGTGCGGCTTCGGCCACCGGCTCCGCCAACGCTGCGCCCCGTCCCGGGCCGAGGGCGTTGCGCGCTTCGGCGAGCGCGCGCCGCGCCAGCCCGATCGACATGCCGCATTGCAAGCCGAGAAAGGAGGGCCGCACCTCCTTTAGCCAAGCCTCCGCGTCTGGGTGGATGACGCGCTGCCGCGTGATCGCGACGCCGGAGATCGTCAGAGCCGCGGTATTGGCGCCGCGCAGTCCCATCAGGTCGAAGTCGGCGGAGCGGACGCACCCCGAGTCCTGATGGGACAGGGACAAGACGAATGCGCCGCGCCCATCTTCGTGGGACGCGGCGGCGGCGACATGAAAACTCGGGCGCCGCAGATTGGTGACCCAGGGAAGTTTGCCGTCCAGGATGAAACCGTCCGCCTGACGGCGGGATTTCACCAGGAGGTCCTCCACGCCGCCGAGGGCCTTCATCGCATTCGAGAGGCCAACGGCGCCGGCGATGCGTCCTGCCAGAAGAGCGGGCAATTGCGCGTCGCGCAGCCCCACATTCGGGCTGTGCAGCAGACACTCGATGTAGGCGCGCTGACTCCAGAGCACGAAGCCCGCGGCGAGCGAAAGCTCGGACGCTGCGGCGATCGCCTCGACGCCGTCGACGACGTCGCCGCCGGCGCCGCCGTGCGTGGCTGGCACGCCGACGCCCAGCGCTCCCTCAGCCGCGAGATGGATGAGCGTTTCGTCGGCCAGCTTGGTCTCGGTATCGAGACTGAGGGCGTTGTCCTCCAGCCATCTCGAAAGAGCGGCGCCGAGCATTTGGACGGCCCCGCTCAAGGGGCCGCACCTGCGCTGGCGCCGCCCCAGCGATAGCGCTCGAGCTCGGGATTGAGCGGCGGGGCGCCGAGGTTGTTGGCGAAATTGCACAACGTCGCGAGGCTTACCCCAGCACCACCTCGAGCGCGGCCTGGTCGTCGAAGCCGGCCGCCTCGAAGGCCTGGAGATCGCCCGGGTCGACGCGGCCCCGCGTGGCGATCACCGCCTTGGTGAAGCGGGCGACGGCTTCGAGCCGCGAGTTCGGCAAGGGCGCAAGGTCGCGCAGCGCCTGCACCGTCGCCGGATCGAGATCGGCTTGCTTGGCGGCTATCGCGGTGTGGCCGGCGACGCAGAAGCCGCAGCCGTGCGTCGCGGCGGCGGTGATCTGCACGGCCTCGCGTTCGGCGAGCGAGAGCGAGGCGCGAGCGTTGATGCCGGAGACCGTCAAATAGGCTTCCAGGGCGACGGGCGCGTTGGCGAGAATGCGCAACAGGTTGGGCAGGAAGCCGTTGCGCTTCTCCGCCGCAGCGAGGAGCGCCTTGGCTGCATCAGGAGCGTCTTCGATCGTCCGCAGGGGTAGCGTCGTCATCATTCACCTCTCTTTGGCGGGCGGGGCGACCCGCCATCCGATGGGCCGTTGCAGCGACACGGACATTCGGCGGTGTATGGATGCGACCGCCCATGGGCCACGTATAGCCATACATTACCATGGTCAGACCTAGGTAAAAAGCCATACGCGTCAAGTCGGTCCCGTTTGCTCGATCTTGAGGCTCAAGGAAAATTGCTGCAATGCACGCATGAGCGGCATCGAATGTGAGCGACTGCAGCAAGGAAAAATATTGTTTCGTGTTCGATAGTTAGCTCGCAAACCCTACAGTTGCCCGACAACTGGCTGGCCGCAGTGTGGCGTTTTGTCGCGCAACCTGGCTGCTTGACACGCATACATGAACGTAGGATCAGTCGCGCCCGGTTTCACGGCCGCAGCCATACAGATCGCTATCGAACCTGCGGCGCCCGAACAGCCCCGGTTCGAGAGGATGCAGGATTGCGGCCCTTACCGATTTTGAGCGTCTCCGCGGAAGGAGACGCCACGTCCATTGAAAGTGCGAGGCGACGGGCCGTTTGGCCGCTTCGCTTCATGCATTTGAGGCCGGAATTCGCGGCCTGCGACCTGCGGAGAACGCGCTATGCTCGGTAAGCTGCCTTCGTTGGCGGGCCGGATCGCCCTTCCCTTCATGCTGCTGGCGCTCGCTGGCTGTGACCGCATCGAACTGCTCGATCCCAAGGGGCCGATCGGCGAGCAGGAGAAGAACCTGATGCTGATCGCGGTCGGCCTGATGCTGCTCGTCGTCATTCCGGTGATGGCGCTCACGGTCTTCTTCGCTTGGCGCTATCGCGAGTCGAACACCAACGCGACCTACGCGCCCAAGTGGTCGCACTCGACCGGCATCGAGGTCGTGGTTTGGACGATTCCCTGCGTCATCGTGGTGACGCTCGCCGTCCTCATCTGGAAGACGACGCACTCCCTCGACCCCTACAAGCCGCTCGAATCGCAGGCGACGCCGGTCAACGTCGAGGTCGTCTCGCTCGATTGGAAGTGGCTGTTCATCTACCCGGATTACGGCGTCGCCTCCGTCAATGAGCTTGCCGTTCCGACCGGAGCCCCGATCAACTTCCGGCTCACCTCCGACTCGATGATGAACTCGTTCTTCATTCCCGAGCTCGGCACCCAAGTTTACACCATGGCCGGGATGCAGACGCAGCTCCACCTGGTCGCCGACCAGCCGGGAACCTTTCCCGGGCGCTCGGCCTCGTTCAGCGGTCCGGGCTTCTCGGACATGAACTTCGACACGCACGCGATGTCGTGGGATCAGTTCAACGCCTGGATCAAGCAGGCCAAGAGCGCGCCGGCCATTTTGGACGAAGCGACCTTCAAGGCGCTCGAGGCGCCGAGCGAGAAGACGCCGCCGACGGTCTACGCGAGCGCCGTGCCGGGCCTGTTCGACCGGATCGTCAATAGCTTCATGAACGCGCGGATGCCGAAGACGGCTTCGCTCAGCGGCCCGATCTGCACGCCCGGCGAGTCGGTCTCGAGGAGGAATGACTAATGTTTGGCAAGCTCACCCTCGACTCCGTCCCTTGGCATGAGCCCATCATCATGGGCACCGGCGTCGTCGTCGCCCTCGGCGGCCTCGGCGTCCTCGCGCTGATCACCTACTTCCGGCTCTGGGGCTATCTCTGGAAGGAGTGGATCACGTCGGTCGATCACAAGCGGATCGGCGTGATGTATTTCATCCTCGGCATCGTCATGCTGCTGCGCGGCTTTGCGGACGCGCTCATGATGCGCACGCAGCAGGCGATTGCGTCGACCGGGTCCGACGGCTTTCTGCCGCCGCATCACTACGATCAGGTCTTCACCGCCCACGGCGTGATCATGATCTTCTTCGTAGCCACGCCCTTTATCATCGGCCTGATGAACATCGTCATGCCGCTGCAGATCGGCGCGCGCGACGTCGCCTTTCCGTTCCTGAACTCGCTGAGCTTCTGGTTCTCCGCCTTCGGCGGGGCCCTCGTCATGCTCTCCATGTGGATCGGCGACTTCGCGGCGATGGGTTGGGTCGCTTATCCCCCGATGTCCGAGCTCGGGATGAGCCCGTCGACCGGCGTCGACTACTACCTCTGGTCGCTGCAGCTCTCGGGCGTCGGCACGACGCTCACCGGCGTCAACTTCATCGCCACCATCCTGCGCATGCGCGCGCCCGGCATGGACATGATGAAGATGCCGGTCTTCGTGTGGGCGACGCTGATCACCAACATTCTGATCGCCGCGGTCTTCCCGGTGCTCACCGCGACTTTCGCGATGCTCGCCGCCGACCGCTACCTCGGCATGCATTTCTTCACCAACGAGGCTGGTGGAAATGCGATGATGTACATCAACCTCTTCTGGGTCTGGGGACATCCCGAGGTCTACATCCTCATCCTGCCGCTCTTCGGCGTGTTCTCGGAGGTCATCCCGACCTTCTCCGGCAAGCCGCTGTTCGGCTATACGTCGATGGTCTACGCCACGGCGGCGATCGGCGTGCTGTCGTTCTTCGTCTACCTGCACCACTTCTTCACGATGGGCTCGGGCGCCGACGTCAACGCCTTCTTCGGCATCATGACGACGATCATCTCGATCCCGACCGGCGTGAAGCTGTTCAACTGGCTCTTCACGATGTACCGCGGCCGCGTCCGCTTCCACTCGGCGACGCTGTGGACGGTCGGCTTCATGTTCACCTTCACGTTCGGCGGCATGACCGGCGTTCTGCTGGCGGTGCCGGGCGCGGACTTCGTCCTGCACAACAGCCTGTTCCTGGTCGCCCACTTCCACAACGTCATCATCGGCGGCGTGGTCTTCGGCAGCTTCGCCGGGATGAACTTCTGGTTCCCGAAGGTGTTCGGCTTCAAGCTGAATGATTTCTGGGGCAAGGTCTCGTTCTGGTGCTGGCTCATCGGCTACTGGCTCGCCTTCACGCCGCTGTACATCCTGGGCCTGAAGGGCATGACGCGGCGCCTGAACCACTTCTACGTGCCTGACTGGCAGCCCTATCTGTTCGTCGCGCTGCTCGGCGCTTTGGTCATCGGCGCCGGGATCCTGGCGATGCTGATCCAGCTCGCGGTCAGCATCAAGGATCGCAAGAAGAACGTCGATCTGACCGGCGACCCGTGGAACGCGCGCAGCCTCGAATGGTCGACGTCTTCGCCGGCGCCTTTCTACAACTTCGCCATCGTCCCCCACATCACCTCGCTCGAGCAGCATTGGGAGGACAAGGAGCGGGGTCGGGCCTGGCGCAAGGAGACCGACTACGAGGACATCCACATGCCCAGGAATACGGGCGTTGGTTTCATCATGGGCGCCTTCGGCTTCGTCCTGTGCTTCGCGCTGATCTGGCACATCTGGTGGCTCGCGGCGATCGGCCTTGTCGGCATGGTCGGCGCCTTCCTCAGCCGCACCTATGACCGGGACATCGATTACTGGGTCCCGGCCGCTGAGGTCGCGCGCATCGAAGCCGAGCGTCACGCTCTCCTCGCCAAGGCGGTGTAATCATGAACGTTCGCACCTCTGCTCAGCCCTTGGCGACGGTCGAGTCGCCCAAGGCCGCCCACGACGCCCATCATCATCACGACGACGGCAGCAAGACCCTTTTTGGGTTCTGGGTCTACCTGATGACGGACTGCCTGATCTTCGCGACGTTGTTCGCGACTTTCGGGGTGCTCGTCGACAACGTCGCGGGAGGGCCGACCGGCAAGGAGCTGTTTGACCTCCCCTACGTCGGCGGCGAAACGCTGCTGCTGCTGGTCAGCAGCTTCACCTTCGGCCTCGCCTCGCTCGCCATGCGCACCGGGGACCGCGCCAAGGTCCTCAACTGGCTGGTCATCACCTTCGTCCTCGGCGCCGGCTTCATCGGCATGGAGGTGAAGGAGTTCGCCCACCTGATCCAGGATGGCGCCGGCCCTGACCGCAGCGCCTTCCTCTCCGCCTATTTCACGCTGGTCGGCACTCACGGCCTGCACGTGACGGCGGGTCTCGTCTGGCTCGCGGTGATGATGCACCAGACGATGCACTTCGGGCTCGACGACGTCGTCAAGCGTCGCCTCGCCTGCCTCAGCCTGTTCTGGCACTTCCTCGACCTGGTGTGGGTCTGCGTCTTCACCGTCGTCTATTTGAGAGGAGCGGTCTGATGGCCGGCGCGCATTCTTCCAGCCACGCGGCGCATGGCGAGTCCCACGGCGCCGCCCACGGCAGCATGACGACCTATGTCGTCGGCTTCATTCTCTCGCTCGTCCTGACGGCGCTCTCCTTCGCGGCCGTCATGAGCGGGGCGGTTCCGCACGACATGATGATGCCGGCGATCACGGTGCTGGCCGTGGTCCAGCTCGTCGTGCAACTCGTGTTCTTCCTCCACCTCGGGGCTGCGCCCGAGCAGCGGAACAACACGGTCACCTTCATCCTCACGACTTTGCTGATCGCGACGATCGTGGGCCTCTCGCTCTGGATCATGCACAACGCAAACGTGAACATGATGCCGACGCAGATGTCGCCCGCAGCGGCGAGCACGAAGGACTGACGCGAAGGCGCGTACAGATTGATCGGACAAACGCGACCGGCGATGGGCCAACGCTCTCGCCGGTCGCTCTATTTTAGAGCGCTCGGTTTTTCAGTTGGCGCAGTCGTGTCGCCCCGCGACAGCGGGGTTTTCGGCCGGAAAGTAACGTTTTGTTAACACGATGATTTAACGGCTCGATTCGTTCGATCAAATTTGAAGATAGCCGGAACCGACTGCCGCCAAGTCCGTTGCGGCTTCATGAGCCCAGCGGACGATTACATCGAAAAGGCCGCGGAGTGCTTGGCGCTCTCGCGCCGCGCGCCGGATCAGAAGGACCGCGTCTTTCTCATCGACTTGGCTGCAAAATGGAAGGACCTCGCGGAGTCCATCCAAAGAACCAAAGAGTTAGCCGCGATTTCAGACCAGACGGGCGGGTCTGAAGGTTCACCGGCGAAGGAATAGCGGCTCCAAGACCAGACCAAAAGTGAGGCGCTTCCCGCGCCGTTAGCGGTCCGAAGCGCAATTTCGCCACGCGACAACTCGGCAAACCTGGCGGGCTACACCGACATGGCGCATGGAGCCCCAAACGATCAGGGCGATTGCGCTCAGCAGCCTCCCAAAGGCTGACACGCCGCGCCAGCCCGCATAGGCGATCGCTCCACCCTAAACATCCCCGGATCGCCCCTTCCAGACTGGGAAAAGGCCGATCCTCCATTGGCCGACTTTGCCACCGCCCTCAACACGGCCTGAACCGCGAGATCGAGCAGGACTACGCCGCCGATCAGGGCAGGCACACTGTCGTGCGATCCGCGCCCGGCGCTGGCGAAAGGCGTGACTAGAGCGCGGCAGGCGTGTCTATCGGAACAGACCCAGGCGCGATCCGTTATGGATCCACGGAGAGAGTTCGCTGAACCTGCTTAGAAGACGCCGCTACCGGCCCGCCAAGCAGCGGACCCGCCCCGAAGGGCTGGACCACGACTTTCAATTTTCCGAGAGAAAATGGAGCGGGCGAAGGGATTCGAACCCTCGACCCCAACCTTGGCAAGGTTGTGCTCTACCCCTGAGCTACACCCGCATCCGCGACGAAGCGTCGCTCCGTCGTGGGACGGCTTATGGCGCAAGCCGAAAGAGATTGCAACTCCCCTTCGCCATCAATTGGCGGACATTTTGTCACAGGCTTATAACCTGTAACCTGAGCGTGAATTGAAACACGCGCTCGCGCGTGCGAATCGCAAAGCCCTGGCGCGAGGCCCGATAAATGAATGAAACGGTGGACCCCGAACAGGTAGAGATTGAGCGGCCGGCGCCGACGCCGACGACACCTGCTCCGCAGCCGACCGCGCCCAAGCGACACCGCTGGGGTCGGGTGGTCCTTGCGCTCGCGCTCGCCGCCGGCGTGGTCGTCGGCTGGCAATATCTGGAAAAGACCGGGCCTTCCGACAACGGAGGGAGCCGCCGCCAGGGGCCGCCGGCGCAAACCGTGCGCGCGGCTCCCGCCTTCAAGGGCGATATGCCGGTCACCATCGATTCGCTTGGCGCGGTCACGCCCTTCGCCACCGTGACGGTGAAGACACAGATCGCCGGTCGCATCATGCAGGTCGGCTTTCAGGAAGGCCAAATGGTCAAGGAGGGCGACTTCCTCATCCAGATCGACGCGCGGCCCTACGAAGCCGCCCTCGCCCTGGCGCAGGCGCAGCTCGCCAAGGACACCGCGCTCTATCAACAGGCGCAGGCCGACCTCGCGCGGTACGAGACGCTGAGCAAGCAGGATTCGATCGCCCGCCAGCAGGTCGACGATCAGGTCTTCCTCGTCGCGCAGGACAAAGCCGCGATGGCGAGCGACCAGGCCAATATTGACACGGCCAAGCTGAATATCGCTTATTGCCACATCGTCTCGCCGGTCAACGGACGGGTCGGCCTTCGCTTGGTCGACTCCGGCAACTATGTGCAGCCCTCCGACGCTACCGGCATCGCCGTCGTCACCCAGATCGATCCGATCAGCGTCATCTTCTCGACGCCCGAGGACAATCTGCCGGCGATCACCGATCGCCTCAACGGCGGCGCGACGTTGGCCGCGACCGTCTACGACCGCTCGAACGTCAAGCAGATCGCCGCCGGCGCGCTGACCAACCTCGACAATCAGGTCGACGTCACGACTGGGACCTTCAAGCTCCGCGCGACCTTCGCCAATCCGAACGGCGTGCTGTTCCCCAATCAATTCGTCAACGTGCGGCTGCTGGTGGACACCATGAAGGGCGCGGTCCTCGCGCCGAACGCCGCCATCCAGCTCGGCGCCAACGGCAGCTTCGTCTATGTGGTCAACGAGGATTCGACGGTCTCGGTGCGGCAGGTGACCACCGGCCCGTCGGACGCGCAAAACACCGTCGTCGCCTCGGGGCTCGCGATCGGCGAGAACGTGGTGATCGACGGCGTCGACCGACTGCGCGACGGCGCCAAGGTGAGCATACGCAATAGCGCGAACGGTTCGGCGCAAAATCCCGGCGCTGGCGCTGGCGGTGACGCGGGTAAGGGCCAGCACAGGCATCGGCGTGACGGTCAGGGCCAGGGGGGCGACAGTCAAGGTCCGGGACGCAACGGTCAAGGCTCGGCCGCTGGTCCGGCGAATGGCGCGCCATGACGGCGGCGCGCGATAGGCGGCGGTCATGAATCCTTCGCGCCTTTTCATCGAGCGGCCGGTCGCGACGTCGCTCCTGATGTTCGCCATCCTGATGGTCGGCGTCGCGGCGTATAAATTCCTGCCGATGTCCGCCCTGCCGGAGGTCGACTATCCGACCATCCAGGTGCAGACCTTCTATCCCGGCGCGAGCCCGGAGGTGATGACCTCCTCCGTCACGGCGCCGCTCGAACGTCAGTTCGGCGAGATGCCGAGCCTTGGGCAGATGATGTCGCAGAGTTCGGCGGGCGCTTCGGTCATCACGCTGCGCTTCACGCTCGACATCAGCCTCGACGTCGCCGAGCAGGAGGTGCAGGCGGCCATCAACGCGGCGGGCAATCTCCTGCCTTCCGATCTGCCCGCGCCGCCGATCTACGCCAAGGTCAATCCGGCCGACGCGCCGATCATCACCCTCGGCGTCACCTCGAAGACGCTCAAGCTCACCGACGTCGAAGACATCGTCGAGAACCGGCTGGTTCCCAAGCTCTCGCAGCTGCCCGGCGTCGGCCTGGTGTCGATCTCCGGCGGCCAGCGGCCGGCGGTGCGCATTCACGCCAATCCGCTGGCGCTCGGCGCCTATGGCGTCAACCTGGACGATCTCCGGACCACGATCAGCAACCTCAACGTCAACACGCCCAAGGGCAATTTTGACGGGCCGTCGCAGTCCTTCTCGATCAACGCGAACGACCAGATTCGCGATCCCAAGGACTATCTCAACTCCGTCGTCGCTTATCGCAACAATGCGCCGGTGCGGCTCAGCGATGTCGCGACGGTCGAGATCGGGCCGGAGAACAATCGGCTGTCCGCTTGGATGAACGAGACGCCGGCCCTGCTCGTCAACGTGCAGCGCCAGCCGGGCGCCAACGTCATTCAGGTGGTCGACAGCGTGAAGGCGCTGCTGCCGTCGCTGACGACGAGCCTGCCGCAAGCGATCACGATCACGCCGCTGACCGACCGTACGGTTACGATCCGCGCTTCGGTCGACGACGTCGAATTCGAGCTGTCGCTCGCCATCGGCCTCGTGGTGCTCGTCATCTTTCTGTTTCTGCGCAACATCCCGGCGACGATCATTCCGAGCCTGTCGGTGCCGCTGTCGCTCGTCGGCGCGCTGGCGATCATGTACCAGATGAATTTCAGCCTGGACAATCTCTCGCTGATGGCGCTCACGGTCGCGACCGGCTTCGTCGTCGACGACGCGATCGTGGTGATCGAGAATATCTCGCGCTTCCTCGAAGAGGGGGATTCAGCCAAGCAAGCCGCGCTGAAAGGCTCCGAGCAGATCGGCTTCACGATCATTTCGCTCACCGTCTCGCTGCTCGCGGTGCTCATTCCGCTGCTCTTCATGGGCGATGTGGTGGGGCGGCTGTTCCACGAATTTGCGATCACGCTCGCGGCGACCATTGTCATTTCCGCGGTGGTGTCGCTGACGCTGGTGCCGATGCTGTGCGCCAAGTTGCTGCGGCCGGCGACCCACGCGCGCTCGGCGGGCAGCCACGAAACAGGCGGACGTTTGTTCCAGGCGCTTCAACGCGGCTATGCGTCAATGCTGAACGTGGTGCTCGACCATCAGGGCGTCACCTTGCTCGTCGCGCTGGGGACATTCGTCCTCACCGGCTACCTCTATGTGACCATCCCCAAGGGATTCTTCCCGGTGCAGGACACCGGCATCATTCAGGGCGTCACGCAGGCCGCTGAGGACATTCCGTTCGACAAAATGGCCGATCACCAACAGGCGCTCGCCAAGGTGATCTCCGCCGATCCGGATGTTGAAAGCCTCTCCTCCTTCATCGGCGTCGACGGCTCCAACGTGACGCTCAATTCCGGGCGGTTCCTCATCAATTTGAAGCCGCACGGCAAGCGCAAGGCGAGCGCGACCGAGGTCATCCGCCGCCTCCAGAAGGAGGTCGCGCAAGTCGCCGGCATTTCGCTTTACATGCAGCCGGTCCAGGATCTCTCGATCGACACGGCGGTCAGCGCGACGCAGTACCAGTTCACCCTGGAAAATCAGGATCTCGCGACGTTGCAGACCTGGACGCCGCAGGTGCTGGCCCGTCTCGCCAAGGTGCCCGAGATCGCCGACGTCGCAAGCGATTTGCAGGCGAACGGGCGCTCGGTGACGGTCAACATCGACCGCCAGACGGCGGCGCGCTTCGGGGTCACGCCGGCGACGATCGACAATGCGCTGTACGACGCCTACGGCCAGCGCATCATCTCGACCGTCTTCACCCAGTCGAACCAATATCGCGTCATCCTCGACATCGATCCGGCGATGACGCATTCGCTGAAATCGCTCAATTCGGTCTATCTGCCGTCGGCTGCGTCCTCGAGCGGCGCTCAGGTGCAATTGCCGGGCATCAGCACGCTGCAGGTGAAGTCGTCACCGTTGCAGATCTCGCATCTCAAGCAGTTCCCGGTGACGACGATCTCGTTCAATCTCGCGCCCGGCGCTTCGCTCGGCGGCGCGGTCGACGCGATCAACGCCGCGCTCGCGGACGTCAAACTGCCGGAGAGCTTCGGCGTCACGTTCCAGGGCGCCGCGCAGGCCTTCCAGTCCTCGTTGTCGAACGAGGTGTTCCTGCTGCTGGCCGCCATCTTGACGATGTATATCGTCCTGGGCGTGCTCTATGAGAGCTTCATCCACCCCATCACGATCCTCTCGACGCTGCCTTCGGCGGGCATCGGCGCGTTGCTCTCTCTCCAATGGGCGGGCGCCGGCCTCGACATCATCGGCGTCATCGGCATCGTGCTGTTGATCGGCATCGTCAAGAAGAACGCGATCATGATGATCGACTTCGCCCTCGACGCGCAGCGCGAGGAGGGCAAGTCGCCGCGCGAAGCCATCTTCCAGGCCTGCCTGCTGCGTCTGCGTCCGATCCTGATGACGACCGTGGCGGCGATGTTCGGCGCGCTGCCGCTGATGCTCGGGACTGGCGTCGGCTCCGAGCTACGTCATCCGCTCGGTCTCGCCATCGTCGGCGGCCTCGCCTTCAGTCAGGTCCTGACCTTGTTCACGACGCCGGTGATCTATCTCTTCTTCGAGCGCATCGGCGAGCGGCTCGGCGCAGGGGCTTCCAACGCCGGTTACGCAGCGGAGGCGCCGTGAACAATCGCCTCTCCGAGCTGTTCATCCGGCGGCCTGTGGGGACGACGCTGCTGACCATCGGCATCGCGCTGGCGGGGCTGCTCGCCTTCGGGCGGCTCCCGGTTTCGCCGCTGCCGCAGGTCGATTTTCCCAACATATCGGTCCAGGCGACCATGCCGGGCGCCAACCCGGACAATATGGCGACTTCGGTCGCTGCGCCGCTGGAGCGCCACCTCGGCCAGATCGCTGACGTCAACGAAATGACGTCGACGAGTTCGCTCGGCTCGACCCGCATCCAGCTCCAGTTCGGACTCGATCGCGACATCGATGGCGCGGCGCGCGATGTCGAGGCGGCGATCAACGCGGCGCGCGCCGATCTGCCGACCAGCCTGCGCTCCAATCCGACCTATCACAAGGTCAATCCCGCCGACGCGCCGATCATGGTGCTCGCGATGACCTCGACCACGCGCACGTCGGGGGAGATGTACGACATCGCCTCCAACGTGTTGCAGCAGCGGCTGTCGCAGCTCGACGGCGTCGGCGAGGTCGATGTCGCCGGCAGCGCGCTGCCGGCGGTGCGGATCGAGCTCAATCCGGGCGCGCTGTTTCGTTACGGCATCGGCCTCGAGGACGTGCGCGCCGCGCTCGCCGGGGCCAACGCCAACAGCCCGAAGGGCGCGATCGAGGACAACGATTTCCACTATCAGATCTACGCCAACGATCAGGCCAGCCACGCCGATCAATATCGCGATCTCGTCATCGCCTACCGCAACGGCGCCGCTGTGCGGCTGCGGGACGTCGCCGAAGTCGTCGATTCGGTCGAGGACCTGCGCAACGCCGGCCTTTCCAACGGCAAGCCGACGGTCGGCATCGTCATCTCGCGCCAGCCCGGCGCCAACATCATCAAGACGGTCGACGCCGTCAAAGCCGAGTTGCCGCGCCTGATCGCCTCGCTGCCGGGCGACGTCGACCTCAATGTCGTGGTCGACCGATCGATCACCATTCGCGGCTCGCTCGCCGATACGGAAGGCACGCTGCTCACCGCTGTCGCTTTGGTGATCTTAGTCGTCTTCGTGTTCCTGCGGAACGTTCGCGCGGCGGCAATTCCGAGCGTCGCGGTGCCGGTGTCGATCCTCGGCTCTTTCGGGGTGATGTATCTGCTCGGCTACAGCCTCGACAATCTCTCGCTGATGGCGCTTACCATCTCGACCGGCTTCGTGGTCGACGACGCGATCGTCGTGCTGGAAAACATCACGCGCTACATCGAGGAGGGCAAGTCTCGCTTCGAAGCGGCGATTCTCGGCTCGCGCGAAGTCGGCTTCACCGTCATCTCGATCAGCCTGTCGCTGATCGCCGTCTTCCTGCCGTTGCTGCTGATGGGCAGCATCGTCGGCCGCCTGTTCCGCGAATTTGCGGTGACGCTTTCGGTCGCGGTGCTCATTTCACTGCTGGTCTCGCTGACGACGACGCCGATGATGTGCTCGGTGATCCTGCCCAAGAGCGTGACGCAGGCGCATGGCGCCCTCTATCGCATCACCGAGCGCGGCTTCGACGCGATGCTGGCGTTCTATCGCGTGACGCTAGGGATGGCGTTGCGTCACCCGCGCATCGTCACGCTGGCGCTCTTCTCGATGATCGCGCTGAACGTCCAGCTCTTCCGGACGATGACCTACGATCTGTTCCCGGTGCAGGACACGGGGCTGCTGATCGGCTCGATCCAGGGCGATCAGAGCATTTCGTTCCAGGCGATGAAGCGTAAGCTCGCCCAGTTGCAGACGATCGTGCAGGACGATCCGGCGGTCAACACGGTGGTCGGCGTGACGGGCGGGCGCCAGACGAATTCCGGCTTCGTCTACATCTCGCTCAAGCCCTATACCCAACGGAAAATCACCGCCGATCAGGTCGTCGCGCGGTTGCGCGGCAAGCTTTCGGCTGTCGCGGGCGCGCGCCTGTTTCTCGTCACGGTTTCGGATCTGAGAACCGGCGGGCGGCAGAGCAACTCCACCTACCAATATACGCTGCTCTCCGACGACACGGCGGGCCTCTACCGCTGGGCTCCGCGGCTGACCGAGGCGTTGCAGAAGAGCAACGTGCTCAAGGACGTCAATTCGGATCAGCAGCAGGCTGGGCTCGAAACCGACCTCGTGATCGATCGGCCGACGGCGATGCGGCTCGGGCTGACGATCAGCGCGATCGACAACACGCTCTACGACGCCTTCGGGCAGCGCCAGGTGTCGACCATCTACAACGCGCTCAACCAATATCACGTCGTCATGGAGGTCGAGCCGCGCTACTGGCAGGATCCCTCGACGTTGCGCGACATCTGGGTTTCGACCTCCGGCGCCAATCCGACCGGCTCGCAGCAGACCAACGCCGTCGCCGGCACATTCGTCGCGGCCGCGGCGACTTCGTCGTCCACCAGCACGGCGGCGGCGATCGCTGCCGATTCGGCTCGCAATCTCGCGACGAATTCGCTCGCCGCGAGCGGCCATTCCAGCGCTTCTTCAGGCGCCGCGGTGTCGACCTCGGTCGAGACCATGGTTCCGCTCGCGGCGTTCACTCATTTCGGGCCGGGCCGCACGCCGCTCAGCGTCAATCACCAGGGCCAATTCGCCGCCGCGACGATCTCGTTCAACCTCGCGCCGGGGCGCGCCCTGAGCGAGGCGCGCGAGGAGATCGAGAAGGCGAGGCAGGAGATTGGCATGCCGGACACGGTTCGTGGCGGCTTCGCCGGCACCGCCGCGACGTTCCAGCAGAACCAGTCGTCGATGCCGCTGCTGTTCGTCGCCGCCCTCGTCGCCGTCTACGTCGTGCTCGGCATTCTCTATGAGAGCTACATCCATCCGCTCACCATCCTCTCGACGTTGCCGTCGGCGAGCGTCGGCGCGCTGATCGCGCTGAAGATGTTCAACACGGACTTCACCATCATCGCGGCGATCGGCATCATTCTCTTGATCGGCATCGTGAAGAAGAACGCGATCATGATGATCGACTTCGCGTTGCACGCGCAGCGCCAAGGGCTGTCGCGAACCGACGCGATCACGCAAGCGTGCCTGCTGCGTTTCCGTCCGATCATGATGACGACATGCGCGGCGTTGTTCGGCGCCTTGCCGCTCGCCTTCGGTACGGGAGAGGGATCAGAACTTCGTCATCCCCTGGGGATAACCATCGTCGGCGGCTTGCTCTTTAGCCAGGCCTTAACGCTCTATACGACCCCGATTATCTTCCTTTATCTCGATCGCTTCGGGAACTGGCTGCGTCGCCTATGGGGTCGCCTCTATCTGCGGGAAAACCCCGCCCACACGGCGGGAGCCAATTCATGACATTCAGCCGAAAGGGCTTGTGGGCGGCGCTGGGGCTGGCGCTGCCAGCGGCAGGCTGCGCCGCCGTCGGACCGAACTACCTGCGTCCCGCCGCAATCGTTCCCGCGCAATACAAGGAGATCAAGGGCTGGAAGGCGGCGACGCCGCGCGACGACGTCGCCGGCACGGCGTGGTGGAAAGTCCTGCGCGATCGCCGGCTCGACACGCTGGAGGCGCAGGTCGCGATCTCCAACCAGAATATCAAGGCGGACGAGGCGAACTATCGCGAGGCGCTCGCGTTCATCGCGGAGGCGAAGGCGGGCCTTTATCCGGTTCTCAATTTCAATCCGTCGTTCACGCGCTCGGGCGCCGGCTCGACAGCTGCGAACAACCTCACCGCGGAGTTGAGCGGCAGTTGGATGCCCGACGTCTGGGGGCGCGTGCGGCGCGCCATCGAAGAGCAGGGCGCTGCGGCGCAGGTCGACGCCGCCGACCTTGCCTTCGCCACGCTTTCGGAGCAGTCGGCGCTCGCGCTCGCCTATGTGCAGGTGCTCGAATCCGACGCCGCCGACGAACTGTTCACGCGGACCGTCAAAGAATACCAGCACGCGTTGCAGATCACGCAAAACCAGTACAATGCAGGCACGGCGGCGAAGTCCGACGTCATCACCGCCCAGGCGCTGGTGCTCGCCGCTCAGGCGCAGGAGATCTCTGTCGCCGTGACACGGGCGCAGAGTGAGCACGCGATTGCCCTGCTGATGGGACGCGCGCCGTCCGACCTGTCGATCCCGCGCAGCAAATTGCCCGACGGTGTTCCCTCGATTCCGGTGCATCTGCCTTCGACGCTGCTCGAGCGGCGGCCGGACATCGCCGCCGCCGAGCGCACGATGAAAGAGCAGAATGCGGCGATCGGCGTCGCGATCGCGGGTTACTATCCCGACATCACGCTCAGCGGCGCCTTCGGCTATTCGGGCGATCCATTCTCCAAAGCCCTGTCGGCCGCCAATCCGGTCTGGTCCTACGGCCTGTCGCTGGCGCAGCCGCTGTTCAACGGCGGCCTGACCGACGCTCAGGTCGAGGCGGCTCGCTCAGCCTACCAGTCGAGCGTCGCCACTTATCGGAACACGGTGCTGACCGGGTTCCAGCAGGTCGAGGACCAATTGGCCGCGGTGCCGATCCTGACGCGCGAGCTTCGCGTGCAGGACGAGGCGGTCATAGCCGCGCGCCAGGCGGTGCAGATCGCGCTCAACGAATACATGGCCGGCACCCAAAACTTCACGACCGTCGTCACCAACGAAGCGACGGCCCTCACCGACGAGGAAACGGCGCTGACGACGCGCGCGCAGCGCCTCGCCGACGTCATCACCTTGATCGTGGCGCTCGGCGGCGGCTGGACGAGCGCGGATCTGCCGAACCCGTCGGGGACGTAGCGCGTCGAACGCGGGCGGCGCTCATGTGAAGCGCGCCTTGCGGCGCAACCCCTTCTCCCCTTGCGGGAGAAGGTGGCGGCGCGTCAGCGCCGTCGGATGAGGGGTCGCGCCGTCAGGCGCGGCTTCCGCCCGAGCGAGACGTTTTCGCTCTCGCCCCAAGCGCGCCTCGCGGCGCGACCCCTCATCCGGCCGGCTCCGCCGGCCACCTCCAGGGAACGCTTCGCGTTCCCTGACCCCCGCAAGGGGGGAAGGGGTTCCTTTACTTTCCAGGCTCGCAAAGTTGTCGGCTCAGCGCTCCCCCTTCTCCCCTTGCGGGAGAAGGTGGTGGGCGCGTTAGCGCCGCCGAATGAGGGGTCGCGCCGGCCGCTCCGCTACTCGGTGAACGCGTAGCGCCGGGCGGCGATCCAGCCGGCGTGGGCGTCGGCGAGCGAGATCGCGCCGTGACTGGCCGCTCTGGCGGCCTGGATCGCGTCCACGAGCGCCGAGGGGCCGGCGGGATCCGGAAGATCGGTCGTGCCGCTGGCAAGCGCCGAACGCATCGCCGTCGCCGCCGCGCCCCCCGCGAGCCGAACAGCAAGCATCAAAGCGACGGTCGGCCGCGGCGCGTCCGACAGGCGCGCCAGCCGATAGGCGTTGAGGAAGCGTTTGACGCCGCGCGGCGTCGTCGCGGCGAGCGGAGCGGTCGCGGTCAGCAGCGCCGCCTCGCTTTCCGCCAAAGGCTCGAGCAGACGCGACTGCGAAGCGTCGATCCGGGGTGGCGGACTGGCGATCGGTTTGGCGCCGATCAGGCTCGCCGCGAAGCCTCCGCTGTCGCCGACGCCCAGCGTGCGAGCGTCGAGGATCACTTGAAAAAGCTTCTCGAAGCGCTGGCGCGCCGGCTCTGCGCTGTCGGTCGTGCTCGCCAGGGACGTGGGATCGCACGCAACCACAGCGGCGCAGCCGCGGCCGAGCATCGAATTGGCGGCCGCGACCAGCCGCAGGGCGTCGCCGGCCGCCAACCCGTCGAGATTGTCGATGACGAACACGATGCGTTGGGGCGCGGGGACCGAAGCCGTCGCCATCAGCCGTCCGAGTTCAACGAAGAAGGAGCGCGCCGCGATCGTTGCGGCTTCTTCGCCGCGCGTGAAGGCGGGGCCGGGCGCGCGTGCGGCCGGCTTCGCGCCGCCAGCGCGCCTCGCCATGGCGGCGGCGTGCTGGGCGGCCGCCTCGGCTTCCGCCGTCAGCGCGGCGACGCGCTGGTTCAGCCGCGCCGCGCTGGCGTCGAGCTCGCGCCGGCGCTCGCGCAAGTCCAAATTGAGCAGCCGCGCCCCGCGGAACAGCAGCGCCGAAAACTGGAAGGCGCGCCAGATCGTCAGCAGCACCGCCAGCACGCCGAGCAGGGTCAGGACTTTGGCGGCGGTCGACAGCCACTCGCTGTGGGCGGCGAGCCAATCAGCGATCGGCGCGGCGAACGAGCCGAGACCTCGGATCGCAGCGAGGACCGGATCCCCGCCGAGCTGGCTGAGAGCGAACGCCAGGGCAAAGGCGATCACGGCGAGCGTCAGATTGCGCGTCTGCCCGCCGTAGGCCCAAAGCGAGCGCAGCGCGAGCGTCGCGCGCGTGGCGGCGCCGGCGGCGTCGAGGTCGCGCACGAGGTCGCGATAATTCGAGGTGGCGTCGCCGTCGGCGAGATCGAACCGCCGCAGACGGGCGTCGATCGTCGAGCGGTTCGAGCGGATGAAGGCGTCGATGCGCGAGCCGGGGGTGTCGTAGAGCAGCGCCTCGGTGAGCCGCGCCCGTTTCGCCTCGACTTCGTCGCGGGCCGTGCGTTGGCTATCGAGCCGCTTGACGATTTCATCGTGCCGTTCGGCCGCCGTGATCGCGGCGCGGTGCGGATCGACGCCGGCATGGGCCGCTTCGTCCGCCAGGGCGGCGTAGTTCAGCCCGTCGCGGCTGCGCTCGAGCGCGGCGAAAGCGGCGGCGGCGAGCGCGCTGGCCGGCTCCGGGCCGGTCGCCGCGGCGTCGATCGGGACGAGCAGGACACGGCTCAGGAAGGGCGTCGGCTGGGTTTTTCCCGCCGCTGCGGCGAGCGCCTCAACCGATTCGGCGAGACGGCGCAACGCAAAGCTCTTGCCGGAGCCGGAAGGGCCGACGACACCCGCAAGGAAGGGGGTTTCGGCTTCGCCGAGCGCCAGGAGTTCGGCGAGCGGCGCGATCGCCTCGCCGATGTTCTGCAGGTCGGCGCGATCGCTTGTGTCGGCGTAGAAGATGGACTCGTGCGGAGCCGCTTGAGGGGCCGCCGATATGGCGGTCCGAGCCGGGTCGCCGTCGGGCGCTACGGGCGGCTCTCTGAAAACAGGCTCCACGCGATCGTCGGCCTTGTCTTCCAATGGAGTCTCCGTCGGCTGTGCGGGAGGGATGACGACAAAGCCGCCGCCGCTGCCCCACTCGTATGGATCTGGCTGCGCCGACCTCGCTCGTCAAGCGCCAAATCCGCGGCTTGGTTGCGGCCGCGTCAGGGCGGCGAAGAAGGAGGACCCCAATTTCGCCGTGGGGCCTGGGTCCTGCTTGCGTACCAACGCTTCAGACCGTCGCCTTGCGGCTCGAAGCTGGGGAGCACAGCCGGCGAGCCTGGGCGGCGCCCGCCTGCTTGGGCAGCTTTTCCGCGATCCCGTACAGTCGCTCGCGACGGTCGATTTCGTCGAAGACGTCCGCCGGCCGGATGCCGCATTCGGCCCAGACGACGGCGAGATGGTAGAGCACGTCGGCACTCTCCAGGATCGCCGCCTCGCGGTTCATTTGAACCGCCTCGAGGCCGACCTCGATCGAACTCCTCGATCAGCTTCTTCACCATTTTCTGTACGCCGTGGCGGAACAGTTTGGCGGTGCGCGAAATCGCAGGGTCGAGCGCGCGCGCGTCCAGCACAGCGGCGTACAGGCGGTCGATCGAATCACTCATCCCGCGATGATAAACGGCAATTGCGAAGGATAGGCGAAGGCAAGAAGGCCTGCCGCTCACGCGGCGGCGACGCCCTCGAACAGGCCGCGTCCGTCGACCCCGCCGACCAGCGGGTCGATAAGGTTCTCGGGATGCGGCATCAGGCCGAGAACGTTGAACTTGGAGCTGAAAATCCCGGCGATGTCGTTCATGGAGCCGTTCGGATTGGCGCCGCCGCCGATCGCGCCCGCGGCGTCGCAATAGCGGAAGGCGACGCGTCCGGCGCGCTCGATCTCCTCGAGCCCGGCGGCGTCGATCGTGTAATTGCCTTCGCCGTGGGCAATCGCGACCTTGACGACCTGGCCGGGCGCATAGCCGCGCGTGAAGGGCGTCGCGTTGGTCTCGACGCGCAGATGCTGCATCTTGCAGATGAAGCGCCGGCCGGCGTTGCGCATCAGCACGCCGGGCAGCAGCCCCGCCTCGCAGAGGATTTGGAAGCCGTTGCAAATGCCGAGGACAAGCCGGCCGGCCTCGGCGTGGGCGCGCACGGCGTCCATGACATGCGCGCGCCCCGCGATGGCGCCGCAGCGAAGGTAGTCGCCATAGGAGAAGCCGCCGGGCAGCACGACGAGATCGGTTCCCTGCGGCAGCGCGCGGTCGTCGTGCCAGACGATCGTCGGCGCGACGCCGGTCGCCCGATGCAGCGCGCGCGCCGCATCGCCTTCACGATTGGAGCCAGGGAAGAGAACGACGGCGGCGCGGAGAGGCTTACTCATAATCGACCGCATAATCCTCGACGATCGTGTTGGCGAGCAGCTTCTCACAGGCCTCGACGAGCTTGCGGTTGGCGGTCTCGCGGTCGGCGGCGTCGATGTCGATGTCGAACACCTTGCCCTGGCGAACGCTCGCGACGCCCGCGACGCCGAGGGACTTCAACGCCCCTTCGATGGCTTTGCCTTGCGGGTCGAGAACGCCTTGCTTCAAGGTGACGGTTACGCGCGCTTTCATCTCAGACCTTACGACAGATAGGTTCGCTCAAGCCGCATGGGAAGTCGGCGTCAGCGTCAGCAGGGAATAGATCGCCGAAGGGTCGCGTGTCGAGCGCAGTTGCGTCGCGAGATTCGGATCGCGCAGCACCCGCGCGATCATCGCGAGCGCCTTGAGGTGGTCAGCGCCGGCGCTTTCCGGCGCGACGAGGAGGAAAATGAGGTCGACCGGCAGGCCGTCGAGCGCTTCGAAGTCGATGGGGCGCTCGAGCCGCGCGAAGATGCCAAAGATGCGGCCGCACCGCGAAAGCTTGCCGTGCGGGATGGCGATGCCGTCGCCGACGCCGGTCGAGCCGAGCCGTTCGCGCTGCAGGATCGAGTTCGAAGATTTCGCGCGCGGGCAGGCCGGAGACTTCCGCCCCCCGATCGCTCATCTCCTGCAAAGCCTGCTTCTTGCCGTTGACGCGCAGCGCCGCGAAGATCGCATCGGGCGTCAGGAGGTCGCTTAGTGGCATAGTAAACTCGAGAATAAGGGTCCAGGGCCGAGTTGCCGGGCGACTTGAAGGGCGCGCCCGTTCGCCGCCTAGTGCGGATCGAGCCAGCCGATGGCGCCGTCGCTGCGGCGATACACCACATTGACGCGGCTGCTGCTGGCGTGTTGGAACACAAGAAACGACGCGCCGCTCAAATCGAGTTCGGCGACCGCGGAGGCGACGGACAGGCTCTTGAGGGGCTGAGAGCCTTCGGCGACGACGACGGGATTATAGTCGATAGGTTCTTCCTGGTCCTCTTCCGGAGCCTCGATCGTATAGTTCGCAATTTGCAGGAACTCGCGCCCGTCGACGAGGCTCAGTGCGGCTTGATGTCCTTTGAGGCGCTTCTTGTACCGGCGCAGGCGGCGTTCGATCTTGCCGAACGCGGTTTCGAAACTCGCATAAGGTTCGTGGGCTTTGCCTTCCGCTACGAGGTTCGTGCCGGAGCTCAGATGCAGGGAGCAATCCGCGCGATACCCCGACCCTTCCGGGGCGATGACGACGTGGCCGCTGACCGTGCCGTCAAAATAGCGCGCGAGGATCGCCTCGACCTTGTCGAGCGCATGGCGGCGAAGAGACTCTCCGATATCGAGGTTCTTGCCGGATATACGTAACGGCATCGATCGCTTTGCCTCTCTGGTCGGCAAGTCGAAGCCCCCGGCGACGACTTAAACGCTCACACAACGAGGGTTGCCGACTTGCAATTCCACGCCCCCTGGGGGCTCCATACGGCGCGAGTAGCCTTCATGTTAACCTACGATTAGCGTTAGAAGCAGGCGCTGGCGATGTCAATCGGAGTCGTCAAATCGGTAGTCGACAAGTCCGACAATCCTATAGCAATCAGACGTTTATGGGGTTCCCGCCAGAGGTGGAGGAGCGCGCCGGCGCCATCTTCAGCCGTCGACGGTCGATTGACGAGGGGATGCGAAGGCTGTCGCGATACTTGGCCACGGTTCGGCGCGCGACGACGATGTCGGCCTTGCGGAGCCGCACGACGATGACGTCGTCCGACAGCACGTCGCACGGGTCTTCGGCGTCGATCATCTGTTTGATTTTGAAGCGGACCGACTCCGCCGAATGGGCCTGACCGGCGCCGTTCGAAGCCGAGGCGATCGAGGTGGTGAAGAAATACTTCATCTCGAACAGGCCGCGCGGCGTCTGAATGAATTTGTTGGACGTCGCGCGCGAGACCGTCGATTCGTGCACGCCGATCGCCTCCGCCACCGCTTTCAAATTGAGCGGCCGCAAGGCGGCGACGCCCTCGACGAGGAAGCTATCCTGCCGCCGGACGATTTCCGTGGCGACGTTGAGGATCGTGCGCGCGCGCTGCTCGAGGCTCTTGGTGAGCCAGTTGGCCGTCTGCAGGTTGCTGGAGAAATATTGCCGATCTTCGTCGCGCGTCGCGCCGCGCTTGACGCGCGTGGCGTAGCTTTCGTTGACGAGAATGCGCGGCAAGGCGTCGCTGTTGAGCTCGACGCGCCAGGAATAATCAGGTCCCGCGGTGACGAAGACGTCGGGAATCGCCGGCGGCTCGACGCCGCCGCCGAACGACCGGCCGGGCTTGGGATCGAGGCGCTTGATCTCCGCGATCATGTCGGCGAGGTCTTCGTCGTCGACGCCGCACAGACGGCGCAGCGCCGCGAGATCCCGCTTGGCGAGCGCAGGCAGGTTCTCGATGAGGGCCTGCATCGCCGGATCGTAGCGGTCCCGCTCGATCAGTTGCAGCGCCAGGCACTCCGCAAGGTCGCGCGCGAAGGCCCCGGTCGGCTCCAGCGTCTGGAGGCGCGCGAGCACCGTCTCGATGCGCGCGAGCGGGGCGCCGAGGCGATCGGCGACCTCGTCGAGGTCGCCGGTAAAATAGCCGGCCTCGTCCACGAGGTCGATCAGCGCGGCGGCGATCAACCGGTCGATCGGGTCGGCGAGCAGGATCATCGCCTGGCGCGTGAGGTGCTCGCCGAGGCTCTCCTGCGCGGCGACATAGGATTCGAGGTCCGGCGCGTCTTCGCCGCCGCGGCCGGCGACGCCCGTCCAGGATGTGGCGGAGAGCCCGTGGCCTTCGTCCGCCTTGACGCGTTCGAGCGGCGTCGCCGCCCGGTCGGGGTCGAAGGCGTTGTCGATCTCGGTGCCGAGGCTACGGGCGAGCGCAGCCGGCTCGGCTTCAAGCGCTTCCGAGGCCCAGTCGCCGGGCTCGATGATCTCGACGACCGGCTCTGGCGGGCCCGGCTCACTGTGCGGCTCGTCGCCCCAGTCCTCCGCCCGCTCAAGGAGGGGATTGCGCTCCAACTCGCCCTCGATGAAGGCGACGAGCTCGGCGTTGGGCATTTGGAGGAGCTTGATCGCCTGTAAAAGCTGAGGCGTCAGCACCATCGACTGGCTTTGCCGCAACGCGAGTTTGTTCGAAAGCGCCATCCGTCTTTACCGTCCCACGCAACATGTCCGAGCTTATCGGGCTCGACGGCTCAATTTTTGCTTATACCACGCGATGGCGCTCCCAAGACAAGGCCTCATCGACGCTCGGTTAATTTATCGTAGCGAGACGGTAAAATTGTGTCGCGCCTTTTTCGGCAGGCAGGTCGTGACGGTTGGGCGTCCATATAAAGATTTGCTTATATCTTTATTGTGTCCGTCCGCGTGATTTGATAAGCCTCCGTGCGATCAATCCCGCCGAGGTTTTCCTGATGTCCAACGATTACGCCGTCGCCGATCTCGGCCTTGCCGACTTCGGCCGCAAGGAAATTGCGATCGCCGAGACCGAAATGCCCGGCCTGATGGCGACGCGGGCCGAATTCGCCGTCGCGCAGCCGCTCAAGGGCGCCCGCGTCGCCGGCTCGCTCCACATGACGATCCAGACCGCCGTGCTGATCGAGACGCTGAAGGCGCTCGGCGCCGACGTCCGCTGGGCCTCCTGCAACATCTATTCGACGCAGGACCACGCCGCCGCCGCGATCGCCGCGACCGGCACGCCGGTCTTCGCGATCAAGGGCGAGAGCCTGAAGGACTACTGGGATTACACCCACCGCATCTTCGAGTGGGCCGACGGCGGCTGCCCCAACATGATCCTCGACGACGGCGGCGACGCGACCCTGCTGATCCATCTCGGCCTGCGCGCCGAAAATGGCGACACCGCCTTCCTCGACAAAGCTGCGAACGAGGAAGAGGAAGTGCTGTTCGCGGCGATCAAGAGCCGCCTCGCCAGCAAGCCCGGCTGGTACGCCAAGAACGCCGCTTCGATCCGCGGCGTCACCGAGGAGACCACCACGGGCGTTCATCGCCTCTATGTGATGGCGAAAGAGGGCAAGCTGCTCTGGCCGGCGATCAACGTCAACGACAGCGTCACCAAGTCCAAGTTCGACAACCTCTACGGCTGCCGCGAGTTGCTGGTCGACGGCATTCGCCGCGGCACCGACGTGATGATGGCCGGCAAGATCGCCATGGTCGCGGGCTTTGGCGACGTCGGCAAGGGCTCGGCCGCTTCGCTGCGCAACGCCGGCTGCCGCGTCATGGTCTCCGAGGTCGATCCGATCTGCGCGCTGCAGGCGGCGATGGAAGGCTATGAAGTGACGACGATGGAGGACGCCGCGCCGCGCGCCGACATTTTCGTCACCGCGACCGGCAACGTCGACGTGATCACCATCGAGCACATGCGCAAGATGAAAGATCGCGCCATCGTCTGCAACATCGGCCACTTCGATTCGGAGATTCAGGTCGCGAGCTTACGCAATCTCAAGTGGAACAACGTCAAGCCGCAGGTCGACGAGATCGAGTTCGCGAGCGGCCGGCGCATCATCCTGCTGTCGGAAGGGCGCCTGGTGAACCTCGGCAACGCGACCGGCCATCCCTCCTTCGTGATGTCGGCCTCGTTCACCAACCAGACGCTGGCGCAGATCGAGCTCTTCACCAAGCCCGGCCAGTATGAAAAGCAGGTCTACACGCTGCCCAAGCACCTCGACGAGAAGGTCGCCGCGCTGCATCTCGACAAGATCGGCGTCAAGCTGACCAAGCTGACGGATGAGCAGTCGAAGTACCTCGGCGTCTCGCAGCAGGGCCCGTTCAAGTCCGAGCACTATCGCTACTGAGCGGTTTCGTCCGGGCCGGCGTCGTCGCCGGCCCGGCGAGAGCGGCGCCCTTGGCGCCGAAAATGTGATCCAGACCGTCAAAGCATAACCGCGTTTCTCGCTTAGGCGCCTGACATCGAATCAAACGGCGCGAGCAGGGACAACGCGGTGACCTATTCGGTCAAAGAGATCTTCAAGACCTTGCAAGGCGAAGGCGGGCAGGCGGGGCGCACGTCCGTCTTCTGCCGCTTCGCCGGCTGCAATCTGTGGAGCGGCCGCGAGGAGGATCGGGCGTCGGCCGTCTGCCAGTTCTGCGATACGGATTTCGTCGGCGTCAACGGCGTCGGCGGCGGCCGCTTCAAGGCGGCGGACGAACTGGCCGAGCGTATCGAGTTGGAGTGGGACGGAAAGCGCGACCGCCGTTTCGTCGTCTTCACCGGCGGCGAGCCGCTGCTTCAGATCGACGCCGCTCTGATCGCCGCTGTCGCCGGTCGCGGCTTCGAGATCGCCATCGAGACCAACGGCACGATCGCCGCGCCGCCCGGCGTCGACTGGATCTGCGTCAGTCCGAAAGCCGACGCGCCGCTCGAGCAGACCTCGGGGCAGGAGCTCAAGCTCATTTATCCGCAACCGCTGGCGATGCCCGAGCGGTTCGAGCATCTCGATTTCGAGCGCCTCTTCCTGCAACCGATGGACGGCCCGGACAGGGCCCGCAACACCGAACTCGCCCTCGCTTATTGCCTTGCAAACCCACGCTGGCGCTTGAGCCTGCAAACGCACAAGCTGATCGGGTTTCCATGAACAAGCGGGCTGGAGACTTTATGATGGACAAGCCCGCGCGCGACGCCAAGGCGCTGACGACGCGCATCGGCCGGACCTACCGGTTCGAATCCGCCCACTATCTGCCCCGCCTTCCGGAAGGGCATAAGTGCAGGAACCTGCACGGTCACAATTACCGGATGGAAGTCGTCCTGCGCGGCACGCCCGACGAACGCGGCTTCATAAAGGACTTCGCCGAGATCGACGCGGAGATCGCGCCGCTGCTGAAACTCGTCGATCACCGATTGCTCAACGAGGTGCCCGGCCTCGAGAACCCGACGGCCGAGACGATCGCGGCGTGGTTCCTCGCGCGCATCGAGGATTGCGAGCGCGTCCGCATCTACGAGAATGACGAGTGCTGGGCCGAGGTTACGGCGGGGTGAGGCGCGCCCTTCCGTGAGCGGTGGGATGCAACTTAATCCCTGCGGATAAGCCATTCATAAGTGCAAGCGCGACTCAACTCTCCAGCAGACACCCAACAAGATTGGGCTTCTTCCCAAATCCAAGGAAGCCCATCATGACCGACGAACCCAAAAAGCCGGTTGTCGAGCGTATTCCTAGCGTCGCGGGCGAAATTTCCGCTATAGCAAGCGCCAATGCTCCCTTCATTTATTTCGAGGGCGCTCCGTTTTACGGGCTGCTGGGAGGGGTCGGAAAAATTGCCATCGAAACGACCCGTCAAATCTCCACTAAGTCCGAAGGAGGCGTCCTTTTTGACAGGGTGATCGTCGCTCATCTTGTCGGGAATATTGCAGCCATCCGATCCCTTAGAGCCGCCCTCGACGGAATTCTCTTGATGGCGGAGCCAGAGCCGCAAGGCCCGAAAAATTAAACCCATCAATCTGAGTCTCTCTTTTTTCTGCGGCCGCCCGCGCTTTTCGGAGTCGCGTCAGATTTCACATTCGGCCTATGTGTGGAAGGCATGGAAAGCAGTTGCCTCAGCGCGGAGTCTTCTCGCCACATGACTTTCCTCGTCACCGAGGTCGGAACTCGCTTTCATCGGGGCCATTTTTGGGAAACGAACATGGAAGGGCGCCCACCGAGACCCGCCGGGGTTGAGCGATCCCCGCGATTCAAGGCAAAGGAAAAGGTTGCTGATACAGGCGACAAATTATTTTCGGCGTCGTCGCGCGCGCTCTTAAAAATCCCCCATCTGAAGACGAGATGTTAGATATTCTCGTGGGCCTCGCAGATGGAGACGATCGAACGGCAGCAATTATGGGGGCCGCCTACCTCGAAAATCGATTAGAGCTCATTCTCAAAGGAGCGTTCCGCACGCTCGATAAGGACGAGGCAGCCAGAATATTCGACGGATCCAAAAGCGGAATTCTCGGCACGTTTTCGTCCAAGATTCGTATCGCCTACCCGATGCGGCTTTTGCACCGGAATCCCTATAAAGCAATCTTGCTAATCAACGACGTGCGAAACGTGTTTGCTCACAGCTTTTACGGTCAGGCTTGTCGGCCAATTCTGTGTCGCTGACCATTTGCTAACTCAAGTGCATACTTGCGGAAGTAGACGCAGAAAGCGTCACGGCTGCGCTCTGCTGATTCCACATACTCCGCCTCTGTCCCGCGGCGATAGGCTCGGGGCTCCCCAGCCTTTGGCCGCGACTCCGCACACGGATCCCTGCGCGCCGCGCCAACCTATCACCCAGGCGCCACCGCGGCGGAACACCGCATCGTAAGCGATTGAAATCAGCCCTTCGCGCCGGGAACTGACGCGCCGCGCGTCAGTTGCCTAGGCCCTCGATGAGCGCCTCCGGCTGCCCGCTCACTGCAACCTGCTTGATCCGGCTCTTCGCCCCGGCGACCAGCCGCACCTTGGACGCCGCGACGCCGAGCTTGCCGGCGATCAGGGCGCACAGCGCCTCGTTCGCCTTGCCGTCCTCCGGCGCGGCGCGCACCCGTGCGAGCAGAACGCGCGATCCGTCCGACAAGGTCGCCGTCCCGTCGATCGCGTCGCGGCCGCCCTTCGGCGTCAGGCGGCAGGTGATGACGAGGCCGTCGAGCGTCGCGCGCCAGGGCGCTTCATCGCTCACCCGCCGTCCTCGTCGTTGAGCGGGTGCAGATCGCGCACCATCGCCTTGGCGCGCTCGTCGAGCACGTGGGTGTAGATCTGCGTCGTCGAAATGTCGGCGTGGCCAAGCAGATCCTGCACCACGCGCAGATCGGCGCCGTTTTGCAGGAGATGGCTCGCGAAGGCGTGGCGTAGCACATGCGGGCTGACGCGCGCCGCCGAAATGCCCGCCGCCGCGGCGACGGTCTTCAAATCGCGCGCAAAGGCTTGGCGGGTCAGATGGCCGCTCTCGCTTTCGGCCGGGAACAGCCACGGTCCGCTCGCCGCCGCCGGGGCGAGCTCGTCCAAGAGCTCGCGATAGCGCTTCATCGCTGCGCGCGCCGGCTCGGAGATGGGCGCGAGGCGCTCCTTGTTGCCCTTGCCGCGCACCGCGATCAGCGAACTCCTTGGAGCGCGCCGCCGATTTCGGCAAAGCGACGAGTTCGGAGACGCGCAGGCCCGACGCATAGAGAAGCTCGATGAGGCAGGCGATGCGCGCAACGGCAAGGCGCTCGCGCGGGGGCCGCGCGGCGTCGAGCCCCTCGCGCGCGACCGCGATCAGCTTTTCGACTTCAGCGACCGAAAGCACTTTCGGCAGAGGGCGCGCTTGGCGCGGCCCCTCGATGGCGAGCGTCGGATCCTCGCCGCGACGACCCTCGACATAGAGATGTTTGTGGAACTGCCGGACGCTCGACAGCCGGCGCGCCAGCGAGGACGCGGCAAAGCCTTGCGCGCTGCGCGAGGCGATGAAGGCGCGCACATCCGCGCTGGCGGCGGCGAGCGGCCCGAGGCCTCGCTCTGCAAGGAATTCGGCGTAGTCGTCGAGGTCGCGCCGATAGGCGTCGATCGTGTTGCCGCTCGCTCCGCGCTCCGCGGCCATCGCTTCGAGGAAGGACTGGATCAGGCGGGACGCGGTCGCCGGGCGGGGCGCGCTCATTGCGGCGCCCTGGGGATTTTGACGATCTCAGTCATTTCGCGCGGTTGAACCTGCACAAATTCCACCAGCGCGATCATGCCGCCATAGACGAGACCGGCGAGGATGGCGACGACGGCGAGGAGGCGGAACAGGGTGGGCACGGTGTCGGATCGCTTTCATCCGCCAATTCGGCGGCCCCATTGTCGCGCGAAGACAGCGGGACGCAAAGCCGTTCGCTAGTCCTCTTCGAACAGTCCGCCCTGCAGCCCCTCGCGCTGCGGCTCGGCGAGCCCGAGATGGCGGAAGGCGTGCGAGGTGAGCAGGCGGCCGCGCGGAGTGCGTTGCACGAAGCCCTGCTGGATAAGGTAGGGCTCGATGATCTCCTCGATCGCGTCGCGCGGCTCGGAGAGCGCGGCGGCGATCGTCTCGACGCCGACCGGGCCGCCGCTGAAGTTGACGGCGATCATTTCGAGATAGCGCCGGTCCATCTGGTCGAGGCCGATCGGGTCGACGTCGAGCAGGCGCAGCGCGCCATCGGCGATCGAGCGGGTGACGACGTCGGCGCCCTCGACGACTGCGAAGTCGCGCACCCGTCGCAGCAGCCGGCCGGCGATGCGCGGCGTGCCGCGCGCCCGCCGCGCGATCTCGTTGGCGCCGTCTTCGCTCATCTCGAGTCCGATGACGCGCGCGCCGCGCCTGACGATCCCTTCGAGTTCCGGCACGGTGTAGAAATTGAGCCGCACCGGAATGCCAAAGCGGTCGCGCAGCGGCGTCGTCAGCAGCCCGGCGCGCGTCGTGGCGCCGATCAGCGTGAATTTGGCGAGGTCGATCTTCACCGAGCGCGCCGCCGGCCCGGCGCCGATGATGAGATCGAGCTGGTAGTCCTCCATCGCGGGATAGAGGATCTCCTCGACCGCGGGATTGAGGCGGTGGATCTCGTCGATGAAGAGAACGTCGTGCGGCTCGAGATTGGTGAGCTGCGCGGCGAGGTCGCCGGCCTTGGCGATCACGGGGCCGGAGGTCGAGCGGAAGTTGACGCCGAGCTCGCGCGCGACGATCTGCGCCAGCGTCGTCTTGCCGAGGCCGGGCGGCCCGACGAACAGCACGTGGTCGAGCGCCTCGCCGCGCGCTTTCGCCGATTCGATGAAGATCTTGAGGTTCTTGCGCGCCGCCTCCTGGCCGGTGAAATCGGCCAGCACCTGCGGACGCAGCGCGGCGTCGTCTTCGGGACGCTTCTCGGCGGAGACGAGGCGGCGGGGCGGGGCGGTCATGGGCGGGTCTTTGGGAGATAGACGACGCCCGGCAAGTCGGCGAAATGCGCGTCGCAGGTCAGCAAGTCAGTACCGGCGTCGAGGGCCGTCGCATAAATGATCGCGTCGGCCATGGCGAGTGAATGCTCTTTCGCGAGATCGGCAGCCCTCAGCGCCACGGCCGTCTCAAGAGGCGACACGACACATTCGTTGGAGAACGCGATAGCGCCGCCAGCGGCTTCCTCGGAGACCTCCCGGGTCAGCCAGCGCGTTAGTTCGTATTGTACGACCGTCGGCACGATCCATTCACCCTGTTCAGGCATCTCTCGGCCCACTTTGCGGCCGAGATCCGAATCGATCAGCCATTCGATCCACGCCGAGGTGTCGACGACGCGCATCAATAGCGATCTTTGCGGTCGCGATAATCTTCAGGATTTGCCCCGCGGGCGATGCCGACGAGTTCGTCCCTCGTCGGCACCGGGATCATCAGCACACCTGAGCCCTTCGGAATGAACGCGACCTTTTGCCCTGGCCGCCAGCCCATTTTTTCGCGCAGCTCCTTAGGGATTGAGACCTGGAACTTTGGGGAGATCGTCGATACGGCGCCCATGGCTTTTACCGTCCATTGATCGATCACGATAGGGTAAAACTGGTCACTGCGCCAGCTCCTTCAGCCCCGCGCGGATCAGCGCCGCCGTCTGCGCTTCGGCGCCCAGCGAAGCGACGCCCTTGGCGACGGCGGCGCTCGCTTGCGGGCGGGCATAGCCGAGGTTGACCAGCGCCAGCACCGCGTCCTCGGCCGCTTTTGGCAGCTTGCCGGACGTGTCGCTCGCGGCGATGGCGCCGCCGAGATCGGCGACCCCGAGCGCCGGCGCCTTGTCCTTCAGCTCCAGCACGAGGCGGGCGGCGAGTTTCGGGCCGACGCCCGGCGCGCGCGCCATCATCGCCTTGTCCTGGCGGGCGATCGCCGTGCTCAGGGCTTCGCCCGACAGCACGCCGAGGATGCCGAGCGCCACCTTCGCGCCGACGCCCTGCACGCTTTGGAGCAGGCGGAACCAGTCGCGCTCGGCGGTGGTGAGGAAGCCGAACAGCCGGATCGCGTCCTCGCGGACCTGCGTCTCGATGTGCAGGGTCGTGGCCTGACCGATTGCGGGCAGCGCGCGCAGGGTGCGCGCCGAGGCGGCGACGACATAGCCGACGCCGCCGACGTCGATGACCAGCTCCTCGTCCTCGATCGTATCGACGATTCCCTTGAGCTTGCCGATCATGCCGCCCCCCTGGCGCGCGCGGTGCGATGTTGCGCGTGGCAGATCGCGACCGCCAGCGCGTCGGCCGCGTCGGGCGAGCCGATCTGGCAGGACGGCAGCAGCATCTTCACCATCATCGCGACCTGGTTCTTCTCGGCGTGACCGACGCCGACGACCGTTTTCTTGACCAGATTCGCCGCGTATTCGGCGACCGGCAGGTCCATCAGCGCCAGCGCCGCCAGCGCGACGCCGCGCGCCTGACCCAGCTTCAGCGTCGATTGCGGATCGCGGTTGACGAAGGTCTCCTCGACCGCCGCCTCGGCGGGGCTGCCGCTCTCGACGAGCTTGGTCAGCGCGCGCTGGATCGTCGCCAGCCGCTCGGCAAGCGAGGTCGCCGCGTCGGTGTGGATCGAGCCACAGCCGACGTAGGAGAGCCGCGTCCCCGCGACTTCAATCATGCCCCAGCCCGTGTTGCGCAGGCCGGGGTCGACGCCGAGGATGCGAATCGGGCGAGTGTTCATGAAATGATCTCATAGCCAGCGCGCGGCGCGGTGGCCAGTCTTGCGCTCCCACTCCAGCGTTATTACAATTGTTATAACGTGGAGTGAAGCTCATGATCGAACTCAAACTGCGCAAGCTCGGCAATTCGCTTGGCGTCGTCCTGCCGAAGGAGGCGATTGCGAGGCTCAACGTCGGCGAGGGCGAGCGAGTTTATCTGACGGAAGCGCCGGACGGCGGGTACCGGCTGACTCCCTTCGATCCCACCTTCGAGGAGAAGATCGCGAAGGCGCGGGAGATCATGCGGCGCTATCGCAACACGTTGCAAGCGCTCGCCAAGTGAGCGAACCCGTCTGGATCGACGAGCGCGAAGCGACGGTCCTTCACGAGCAACTGCTCGCGCTCCATGGAGGCGGCGCGGGCGTGCGGGACGCGGGCTTGTTGGAGTCCGCGCTTTCACGCCCGCGCAATCGGTGGGTTTACGGGGAGCGTTCCGGCATCGTCGAACTCGCCGCCGCCTATACCGCTGGCGTGGTCGGCAATCACCCCTTTATCGACGGGAACAAGCGGACCGGCTTCGTCGTCGGCGTGCTCTTTCTCGAACTGAACGGCTACCAGTTCCTCGCCAGCGAAGAGGATGCGGCGGAAGCCGTGTTAGCGCTGGCTGCGGGCGCCATGAACGAAGACGGCTATGCCGCGTTCCTCGCAGCGAATTCTCGGATGTCGAACGCCTGAACCGCGAGGTGTCAGAACGTCACGATCGGCTTGGCGCGATCGGCGACGACGATGCGGCAGTGGCCGCCGCATTCGCTGGCGATGAGCGCGGCAAGGCGCACGGCGGCGGCTTCGACATCGCCGAAGCCGTTGGACTGCGCGGTCAACACGGCGCGGCGGGTCTGCGCCGAGACGGCGGTGCGGGCGTCCTGCCGCCAGTTCCAGCGCCGGCACAGGACGTGGCGCGCATCCGCATAGACGACCTCGCCTTCTTTGGGCGGATCGTTCGGATCCTCGCCGTCTTCAGCCCCCATGTCGATGAAGGTGTCGTCGGGCCGCGAGAAGCGGAAGGCGAGGTCGCCCTCGACCAGATCGAGATCGTCGCAGCCGAGGCAGAGCGCGCTGTCGAGCGAGACTGCGTTGTAGAGATCGACCAGCCCGTTGACTTCCGGCAGCGCGCCGCCGCCGACGACCCGCTTGATCAGGCGCTCCACTGAGGAGCGATAGCTCGTCCGCTTGATGCCGAAGCCTTTGTAGGCGGCGCGCCAAGCGGCGACGCCGGGAATTGCGGAAAGCTCGACGCCGTCCCATCGGCGACGGCAATCCGCTTCAATCGCCCCGACCTGGGCGTGCAGCGCCGCGCTGCGCCCCGCCGCGACGCTGAGATCCTCGGCGACGATGAGCGCGACACGATAATCAGGGAAACGCTCCGTCAGTTCGGCAATGGAGAGAGTGGGCATGACGGTCCGCTGTTCGAAAGGCGCGGCGGAGTGGCGCGCCTTGCGGCGGACTGTCAAGACGGCGCCGAGCGCTTTCTAACTCTTCACGACCTCGAGCGAGCCGTGATCGTCGCAATGATCGCCGTGCGGATGATGGAGGTGACCGTCGACGAGGTAGTCGACATGGTCGCCGTGGGGAACCGCCTCGTGCCCGCAGCCTGGCCCGTGGACGTGGTCGGCCGCATGACCCTTATGGCCGTTTTCCGGCGTGCATTGGTTCGGGTTTCGCGCGCTCACTTCGATGACGTGCTCGTCGACCTCGTCCCCGTCCTGATGGTGCAAGTGGCCGTCGTGCAGGTAGTCGACATGGTCGCCGTGCCTGACCGGGATGTGACCGCAGTTGGGGCCGTGGTGATGCGGATGCTCGGCGTGGCTGAGATGATGAGGAGTTGCCATGGAAAAACACTCCGTTGAGCGCCCCCCATCGGCGAAGCGAGTGCGGGCTGTCACGCGCAGCCTCGCAAGCGGTCGTCCACCCCGCTTTCGTCAGCCCCTATATTGCCACGCATATGGCAGCCATTCAAATGGCGCTGTACTCGACATCGATCGACGCGTGTTAGCCTCGCTAGAAACGAGAGAACGGCAGGGAGCACGCTTCAACGCAAGAACGTCGTGACCGGCGCAGAGAGCGCCTCTGCAGCGCAATCCGATGCGTCAGGACCGACGCCAAGCCCGAGCGCTTGAAAGAGACAGTCATTAGCGCCGGACGCAGGAAAGCAGCTCGATTCTCGGTTGTTCCTGGACATCCGCGACGCAGCGTAAGTCGAGGCCTGTTCGACGCCGATCAATCCATGAACGCAGCGCCCGAAGCGGATCGGCTTCTCCAATCTCGGTGACCCAAGGTTTGAACCGCCCGTTCGAGGCGAAGGTGAAAAGGCGAGTGCAGAGGAACGCCATGACGACAGAGCGAATCGATCACCTCATGGCGCGCCTCGCGACGGTCGTCGGCGATCGCGCCACGCGCGCGGCGCATGTCCTTGAAGGACACGGCCGCAGCGAAGTCTTTCATCCGCCCCATCCGCCGGAGATCGTTGCGTTTCCGCACAACACCGCCGAGGTGCAGCAGATCGTGCGCGCCTGCGCGGAGACCGGCGCCCCAGTCGTGCCGTTCGGCGCCGGCACGTCGCTCGAAGGCAATGCGACGGCCCTCTATGGCGGCGTGTGCCTCGACATGACGCAGATGAACCGCGTCCTCTCGATCAACGCCGAGGACATGGACGTGCGGGTGCAGCCGGGCGTCACGCGCAAGCAGCTCAACGCCGAACTTCGCGACACCGGGCTGTTCTTCCCGATCGATCCCGGCGCGGACGCCTCGATCGGCGGCATGACCTCGACCAGGGCCTCCGGCACGATGGCGGTCCGTTACGGCACGATGAAGGACAATGTTCTGTCGCTCGAAGTCGTGCTCGCCGACGGGCAAGTCATCCGGACCGGAACTCGCGCCCGCAAATCGTCGGCCGGCTACGATCTCACCCGGCTGTTCGTCGGCGCGGAAGGCACGCTCGGCGTAATCACCGAGGTCACGTTGAAGCTGCATCCCCAGCCGGTGGCGATTTCATCGGCCGTCTGCGCCTTCCCGAGCCTGAAGGCGGCGGTGGACACCGCGATCGGCGTCATTCAATCGGGCATACCCGTCGCCCGCGTCGAACTGCTCGACGAGGTCATGATGCGCGGTGTGAACGCCTACGCCGCGCTCGGCTACCGCAACGCCCCGACGCTGTTCTTCGAGTTCCACGGCACCGCTGCCGGCACGGCGGAACAGGCAGAAAGCGTGCAAGAGATCGCGACCGATCTCGGCGGGCTCGGCTTCGAGTGGGCCGCAACGCCGGAGGAACGAAGCCGGCTGTGGCGAGCGCGCGACAACACCTATTATGCGGCGCTCGGCCTCAAGCCTGGGGCGCTCGGGATCATCACCGACGTCTGCGTGCCGATCTCGCGGCTCACCGAATGCCTGACGCTCACCACCGAGGATCTTACTCGCAGTAACCTCGTCGCGCCCATCGTCGGTCACGTCGGCGACGGCAATTTCCATTCGCTGATCCTGGTTGATCCGAACGACGCCGCCGAAATCGAGCGGGCGAGGGCGTTTCATACCCGGCTGGTCGAACGCGCGATTGCGCTCGAAGGCACCTGCACGGGCGAGCATGGCGTCGGCAACGGGAAGATTCAGTTCGTCGAGCGCGAGCTTGGCGACGCCGTCGCAACGATGCACGCGCTCAAGCGCGCGCTCGATCCCAGCAACATCATGAATCCCGGCAAGATCTTTCGGGCCGCTAGCCGTTGACGGCTGGGGCCTGCCGCAGTCGCTGGGTAGCGCTGAGCGGCCAAGACCGCGCGACATAATAAAAGGGGGGAACAGTCATGAAATATTTCAAAGCATTGCTTGCGACGCTTCCGGCCATGCTCCTTTCGAGCGCCGCTTTTGCGGATGGGGAAACGATTGGGGTCTTCACGAAAAACCAGACCAACCCGTATTTCCATGACGTTCGCGTCGGCGCCGACGCCGCGGCGAAAGCGATGAACGCGAAGACGATCCACTATATCCCGACGCAGCCGGACTCGATCCCGGAACAACTGAGCCAGATCGATGACGTCATCGTCCACAAACCGGACGCGGTCGTCGTGATCCCGGTCGATTACAAGGCGATCGTGCCGGGCATCGTAAAGATCAACGAAGCCAATATTCCGGCCGTCAACATCACCGACCGAAGCGCCGGGGGCAAGTTTCTCGCCTTCGTCGGCGCCGACGATTACCATATCGGCCTCGAGACCGCGCGCTATCTCCTGAAAACCTTGGGCGGCAAGGGGAATGTCGTCATTCTCGAGGGTGTGCGCGGCTCGGCGACCAACGTCGACCGGGTCAGAGGCTTCAACGACGCCTTGAAGGAGTTTCCTGACGTCAAGCTGCTGACCAGCCAGCCGGCCAATTACCAGCGCATGCAAGCGCTCCAGGTGATGGAGAACCTCATGCAGGCCTACCCCAAGATTGATGGGGTCATGGCGGCCAATGACGCGATGGCGGCGGGCGTCATCGAGGCGCTCGAAGGCGCCGACGTGCAGGCCCAGGTCGTCGGCATCGCCGCCAGCAAAGAAGCGGTCGATGCGATCAAGGCCGGCAAGCTTCTCGCAAGCGGCGACTTCAATGGCTTCCTCCAGGGCTGCATCGGCACGACGATCGCGCTCCGCGCGTTGCGGCACGAACCAATCGTCAATGAGGTCATTCTCGCGCCCACCGTCGTCGAGAAGTCGAACTATCAGCCTTACGAGACGCCCGTCGAGCAGCGCGCCTGCCCGAGCTGGGACGAGATCGTCCGCCTGGCGCGGCCAGCCAAGTAAGGGAGGGCGTCCGCGCGCTTTTACGGCGTAGCGTTGCGCGCCATGAAGGTGGCCGGCGTGCCGTCCTCGGGATTGACGAAGATGATGTCGGTAGGCTCGCGCCGCGGCGCGTCGAGGGAGAGGAACACGACCGGCTCGGCGAGAATTTCCGGCAGCGCGTGCACCGTGCCGCGCTCGAAGAACAGCAGGTCGCCCGCAGAGAATTCCGCCTTCGTCTCCGGATCCTCCATCCAGAACGTTCCGCGACCGGAGAGGACGTAGAGAAACTCGTCGCAGGTGGCGTGGTAGTGCGGCGGCGTCGCCCGGTACACGCGGAAAACGCGCGCGCTGGCCGACGGCCTGTCGGCGAGATAGCGGTCGACCAGCAGCGTGGAAGCCGTGGGGGGAAGGGTGGCGGCGATCGCCGCGACGTCGAAACGCGCGGACTTTCCCTTCGCCGCGTCGTCCTTGACGGTGTCATTCGGAGACATGTGTGACCTCATTCTGCTGAGCAGGCGTCGACGGTTAGCCTGGGCTCGGGGACAGCAGTCTTAAACGGACCGTTGAGTGGCGAAGCGTCACACTGTTGTACGGCGCGCTGAAGGTCGGCTCGAAGAGGCCTCAAGGCGTCAGCACAGCCGCGCCCTGAAGCCGGCCCTCGCGCAGATCGGCGAGCGCGTCGTTGGCGTCGCTAAGATCGTAGCGGCGCGTCTCGGTCTTCACGCCAGCTTTCCCTGCGATGTCCAAGAACTCAACGCCGTCGCGCCGGGTCAGATTGGCGACCGAGACGATCTGCCGCTCTCCCCACAGAAGGCTGTAGGGAAAGCTCGGAATGTCGCTCATGTGGATGCCGCCGCACACGACCCGGCCGCCCTTGCGGACGGCGCGGAGCGCCGCCGGGACGAGCGCGCCGACCGGCGCGAACAGAATTGCCGCGTCGAGTTCCGCCGGCGGCGCTTCGTCCGAGCCGCCGGCCCAGGCCGCGCCGAGCGAACGGGCGAAATCCTGCGCCGCTTGGTCGTCGGGGCGGGTGAAGGCGAAGACGTCGCGCTTCTGCCAGCGGCAGATCTGCGCAACGATATGCGCGGCGGCGCCGAAGCCGTAGAGGCCGATCCGGCGCCCCGGCCCCGCCGTCTTCAGGCAGCGCCAACCGATCAGCCCGGCGCAGAGCAGCGGCGCGGAGCCGACCGGATCGCATTCGCGCGGTAGCTTGAGGGCGAAGGCAGCCTCGGCGAGTGCATGCGAAGCGTAGCCGCCGTTACGGGTATAGCCGGTGAAGCTGGGATGGTCGCAGAGGTTCTCGTAACCCTCCAGGCAATAGAAGCAATGGCCGCAGGCATGGCCGAGCCAGGGGACGCCGATCTCCTGGCCGATCGCGAAGCCCTGGACGCCGGGCCCTAGCCGTTCGACGAAGCCGACAATCTCGTGGCCCGGCACAATCGGCAGCGGCACTTGCGGCAGCTCGCCATCAACGACGTGCAGGTCGGTGCGGCAGACGCCGCACGCCTGGACGCGGACCAGCACCTCGCCGGGGCCTGGAACCGGTTTGGGCCGCTCTTCGAGCACGAGCGGAGCGCCGATCTTATGGAGCGTCATCGCGTGCATGGCGGCCACCGCCCCCTTAGTGAGACATGAAGATCGGCGCTGTCGGCTGGCGAAGCAGATCGAGACTGACGCCGCCGAACATGCTCTCGAACAGTCGGGAATGACCGAAGGCGCCGGCGACGATCAGGTCCGCGTCCTGCGTATCGAGGCTGGCAAAGAGCGCTTCGACCGCCGAAATGTCGCCGGTGTCGGTCCAGTCGGACAGGGTCGCGGTCACGTCGTGGCGCGCGAGGTGCTCGGCCAGCAATTCGGAAGCGGCGCGCAAATCGCTCGGACGGGCCGAGAACGCGAATATCGTCACTTTCTTCGCCTTTGTCAGCAGCGGCATGGCGTCGTGCACCGCGTGGGTCGCCTCGCGGCTGGAGTTCCAGGCGATGACGATATTCTGGCCCACGGGCGACGGCTTCCAGTCGTGCGGCAGGATCAACACCGGCGCGCCCGAGGCGAGCAGGGGGCCGTCGGGGATTTCCGAACGGATCAGCGGGCGCGCTTCGCCCGCCGGCCGCGGCGCGATGATCAGATCGACGCAATGCGTCTGCTCCCCGCCCAGAGTTGAGCGGAGCTCGGAGGGGATGAATCGGCCCTTCAGGGCCGCGTTTTTCAGCGCCTCTTCAAATTCCGGGGCGATCCGCAGCGCGCGCTCGCCCCACGCCCCGTTGAACGCCTCGTCGGCGCTGACGTCGACCCCCACCAACCGTGCGCCGTGCTCGCGCGCCAGCGACACCGCCAGCGCGAGCCTGTCCTGCGACGCGTTGGTCGGATCGAGATAGACCAGAATGTCCTTGTAGGCAGTCGCCATGGCCCCCTCCCGGGTTGTTCGCTACTGAACCGCCAACGATAGCCGGCGGTTCCGAAAAACGCGCCGCAGGGGCGCGATGACGGCCCTGGAGACAATCAGTGCGGCTTGCCGATCGGGATATCGACCTTCTTGGCGACCATCTCGGCCGGTTTGGGGACGGTGATGCGCAAGATGCCCTTTTCGAAGCTCGCGCTCATCTTGTTCGTCTCGGGGCGGAAAGACAGCGGCACGACGCGGCGGAACGCGCCGTAGCTGCGCTCGACCACCTGCCATTCCCTGTCCTTCTTCTCGGTCTCCGCCTTTTTCTCGCCTGAGATGACGATGCTCTGCCCTTCGACCGAGACTTTCACGTCGCTTTCGCTGACGCCGGGCAATTCGGTGGAGATCTCGATCGCGTCCTTGGTTTCGCTGATGTCGATCGCGGCGAGGCCGGTGACGCCGGAGGGCCGCCAGGGGTTCGGCAGCCGTCGGCCGAAGTCGCTGAGAAGGTCATCAAAGTCGCGGCGGAAGCTCTCGAACATGTCGAGATCCCGTCCGCTCGTCGGCACAGGCGATCGCATGTGTTCCCTCCTCTCGCGAGCCGCCACGGAACCAACCCGCCGTCCGCAGCGGATGACGATGTCTTCGTCCTACAGCCGAACCGCAGAGGCGTTGATCCACGAGACGACGCCGCTACTTTGGAGCCGCTTCCCTGGCTCGCCGAACTACGGTGCGGATAGGTCTTGATCCTCGCCCCTGAATTGGGCATAGGAGCGGCGAAATCGTTCGCCGTGGGTTTTGCCCGCGCTTTTTGTTTTGGGTGATCCCATGAAAGTCCGCAATTCTCTGAAGTCGCTCCGCAACCGCCACCGCGACAACCGTCTCGTTCGCCGCAAGGGCCGCGTCTACATCATCAACAAGACGCAGAAGCGCTTTAAGGCTCGTCAGGGCTGAGCTACCGCTCTCCTCGATTTGAAGTCGTGCGGCCGCCTTTTGGGCGGTCGTATTCGTTTGCGCTTTGACCGTCAGAGGCGCGCACAGTAGGCTAGAGCGATGATGCGCCGCTCGACGTTCGCCTGCGCGCTGTTGCTGGCCTTCAGCGCCCCCGCTTTCGCCCAAACGCCGCCCCGCCCGGCGGCTCCGCCACCACCGCCGACTGTGCACCAGCAGATCGACGCCCTCTTTGCGCGGCTCGCCGCCGCCAAGGACAGCGACGAGACGGAGGGGATCATTGGCGTGCTGGATCGCCTGGAATTGCAATCCGGCTCCGACACCAGCGACCTCTTGATGCAGCGCGCCGTCGCGACGATGGAGCAAGGCAACTATCCGGTCTCGCTGTCGCTGCTCGACGCGATCGTCGCTCTCAATCCCGATTGGGCCGAAGGCTGGAACAAGCGCGCCACCGCCCGGTATCTGGCCGGCGATGCGAAGGGCGCCGTGGCCGATATCGCGCAGACGTTGTCGCGCGATCCGCGCAATCTCGGCGCGCTCGCAGGGCTCGGAATGATCCTCGAAGACGCCGACCAGCGCGAACAGGCCTTGCGCGCCTATCAGCGGGCGCTGGCGATCGCGCCGCACTGGAAGCCAATCGTCGAAGCCGAAGCGCGGGTCAAGGCGGCCTTGGCCGGCCAGGCGCTTTGAGGCTGTTGCCCGTCGATCGTCATGCCCGGCCTTGTGCCGAGCATCGATGCGGCGCAGCTTCCGCGACACTATGAAAGTTCGGGGCCGCAGGCGCCGCGTGGATGGCCGGGACAAGCCCGGCCATGACGCGGTGTTCGGGGCCGCAGGCGCCGCGTGGATGGCCGGGTCAAGCCCGGCCATGACGCGGTGTTCGGGTACGACCGAACGCGCTAGGCCGCCGATCCGCCGTCCTGGCCGATCACCGCGATGCGAAGATTGTTGGTCGCCCCGGGCGTGCCGAAAGGAATTCCGGCGACGATGATCACCCGGTCGCCGGCGCCGACGAAGCCGTCGATATAGGCGTGGCGGCAAGCGCGGTCGGTCATGTCGCGCTCGTCGCGCGCGTCTTCCGTCACCACCGCATGGACGCCCCAGGCGAGGGCGAGGCGGCGCGCCGTCTGGACGATCGGCGTCAGCGCGAGGATCGAGGAGCGCGGCCGCTCGCGGGCGATGCGCAGGCCCGTCGATCCCGAGGCGGTCCAGGCGCAGATCACTTTCAACTGCAGCGTTTCGGCGACGTCGCGCGTCGCCTCGGCAATCGCGTCGGGCCCCGTCTGTTCCGGCGCGGCGCGCTGGCCGGCGATGACGGTTGGATAGACCGATTCGGACTCCACCGTCTCGGCGATCCGGTTCATCGTCGCGACGGCTTCGTGCGGGTACTGGCCTGAGGCGCTCTCGGCGGAGAGCATCACCGCGTCGGCCCCCTCGAATACCGCCGTCGCGACGTCGGAGACTTCGGCGCGGGTCGGCACCGGCGAGACGATCATCGATTCCAGCATCTGGGTCGCGACGACGACGGGTTTGCCGAGGCGGCGGGCGAGGCGGGTGATGGTCTTTTGCAGGCCCGGCACGCATTCGACCGGCATTTCGACGCCGAGGTCGCCGCGCGCCACCATCACCGCGTCGGAGACGTCGAGGATCTGCTCGAGCCGCGCGATCGCCTGCGGCTTCTCGATCTTCGCCATCACGAGCGCGCGCCCGGCGACGATTTCCTTCACCTCGATTACGTCCTCGGGGCGCTGGACGAACGACAGCGCGATCCAGTCGATATTTTCCTCGAGCGCGGCCAAGAGGTCGGCGCGATCCTTCTCCGTCATGGCGGAGGTCGGGATCGTCGTGTCGGGCAGGCTGACGCCCTTCTTGTTCGAGATGCGGCCGGCGACCTCGACGATCGTGTCGGCGCGGCCGGGCGCGACCTGCGACACGCGCAACAACACCTTGCCGTCGTCGATCAGCACGCGATGGCCGGGCAGCAGCGAGTTGAGAATCTCCGGATGCGGCAGATAGACCCGCGCCTGATCGCCGGGGATCTTGTTGCTGTCGAGCGTGAAGGCGTCGCCCTTGCGCAACTGGACGCCGCCGGCCTCGAACTCGCCGACGCGCAGCTTCGGCCCCTGCAGGTCGACGAGAATGCCGATCGGACGATCGTATTCCTCTTCCAGGGAGCGGATCATCGCGACCCGCTCGCGCATCGCATCGTGCGAGGCGTGGCTCATGTTGATGCGGAAAACGTCCGCCCCTGCCTCGAACAGGGCGGCCAACGTCTCGCGGTCCGCCGAAGCGGGCCCGAGCGTAGCGATAATCTTAATGCGGCGGCGACGACGGACCAAAGCTGCCTCCAAAAAATGCGCTTGTGCAAAAAAAGAGCCCGTCGCGCTTGGCGTCGGGCTCGGAACTCAAGGGTTGGGATTGGCGGGGTCAGTTAGCTGAACGGTCCAGTTTTTGGCGTCCTTGCCGGTGTTGACCTCAAAAAAGCCAGTGCGGTCATAGCCGCGTACGAAACAGTCCTGGCGCCCCTCGATTTTGAACTCGCGGTCGCTGGTGCACATGAAGGCCTTGCCTTTCCACTCGCCGCCGCGCTCGTCCATCGCGTAGACGTAATAATATTGTGCGGCGAGGGCGCCCCGCAGCAGCGTGTCGCAATCCTGCGGTTTGAGATTCCACCACCCTTCGCTGGCCCAGCCCTGACCATCGGTGTAGGCCAGGGCGATGCTGACGCGGTTGGCTGTGAGATTGCACATGCGGAAGTCGGCGCGCGCGGGCGGAGCGGCGGCTAGCAGGCCCGCAAGGGCGAGCGTCGCGCCGAGAACCGACAATCCGAATTTGCGACCCATGATCGTCCCGCTTTCGGCGCGCATATTCGACGCCGCGACGCGACTGTCAACCGAAACGCGATGTCGACGGCGCTCTTCTCAGACCGGCCGCGCGACGTAGATTCCGAACAGAATCAACACGCCACCTAACGCTTGCACGAGCGACACCGGTTCGCCCAGCAGCACGAAGGCGAAGGCTGCGGCGGCGATCGCCTCGAGGAAGATCACGAGCGAGGAGAAGGCCGCCGGCAGCCGCCCGAGGGCGACCGACAGCAGGCCCTGGCCGCCCGCGTGGCTGATCCAGGCCATGGCGAAGAGCGCCGCCACACCCTTCACGCTGTGCGGCAGGATCGAACCCTCGAGGCCAAGCGCGACGATGAGAAGGATCGCGGTGGTGATGACGGTCGCTTCGAGCGTGACGCGCGCCGCCGTGGCGCTTCGCCGCGCCGCTTTGACGGCGAGGAAATAGAGGCCGAAGAACACGCCGGTCGCTAGGCCGTAGAGGTCGCCAACCGCACCCGCCGGCCTCAGATGGAAGCTCTGCGCCAGCAGCGAGCCGCCCCCGAGGACGCAGAAGGCCAGGCCGGCCAGCGTCTTCCACTGGGCGCGTTCGCCGAGGATAAGCCAGCCGAACAGCACGACCCAGATCGGCGCCGTGGTGGCGAAGAAAGTTGCGTTGGCGACGCTCGTGGAAACGATCGAGAGGTGCCAGAAGAAGAGATCGCCGGCGAAGGCGAGGCCGGCGAGGATCGTGGCGCGGTCGAACCGTCGCGCGGGCGGGGCGTCGGCCGCATCGGTCAGGCGCGCCCAGGCGTAAAGGGCGGGCAGCGCCAGCGCGACGCGGTAGAATGCGCTGGCGAACGGACCGACGTCGGCGAGGCGCACGAAAATTGGCGAAATGCCCATCGCCATGGAGCCCGCCACCAGGGCGGCGAACGGCGCCCCGAAGGCGTTGTGCGGCTTCATCGCCGGAATTGTCGCCGTCATCCGACCTCGCCGCCGTCGCAGGATGAGCCCGCGACAAAATTGAGGCCCGTCCTTATTCTCGCCGCATCGTTCCAGCAAGGGGGCAGTATGGACGCAATGCTGACGCGGGAAGTGGTCAAAGCGCAAGAAGCGTTTCAGCCGTTCGAACGTATCGAGGGGGCGCCAGACCGCGGCGCGCTCATTATTTGCGATCACGCCGCCAACGCCTTTCCGCCGGGCTATGGCGGGCTCGGCCTGCAGCGCGAGGCGCTCGAGCGGCACATCGCCTACGACATCGGCGCTGCTTGGCTGACGCGGCGGCTCGCCGCCCAGCTCGGGGCGCCGGCCGTCCTTTCCACTTTTTCGCGCCTGCTGATCGACGCCAATCGCGGCGCGGACGACCCGACGCTGGTCATGCGCATCTCCGACGGCGCGCTGATCCCGGGCAACGCTCATGTCGAGGCGCGCGAGATCGACCGTCGCCGCCAGCTCTTCTGGGGGCCTTACCGGGCGCAGATCGATTCGGCCATCGAATCGATGCTGGCGACTGGCGAGCCGCCGGCGATCCTGTCGATCCATTCCTTCACGCCGCTCTGGCGCGGCGTGCCGCGGCCGTGGAAAGTCGGCGTGCTGTGGGACAGCGACCCGCGCCTGCCGGAGCCGCTGATGGAGGCGCTGGCGGCCGAGGACGACCTCGCGCCGCACGAAATCGGCGACAACGAACCCTATGAGGGCGCGCTTTTCGGCGACACGATCAATGCCGTCGCGACCGCTCGAGGGCTGTCGAATGCGCTGATCGAAGTGCGCCAGGATCTGATCGCCGACCAGGAGAGCGCCGAAGCCTGGGCCGACAGGCTGGCGCGAATCATTGAGCCGCTAATCGCCTCGCGGGGCACGCGCGTGCCTGAAAACCGGGGCAGTCGGACCTCGGGCCGCGGCCCGGCTCAGCGGCGCGACAAGGCGACGGCTTGACGGCGAGCCCGCGCGCGGCCATGCCTTGGCCTTCGGTTTGCCTATTCACATCACGGACTGCGGAATGAGCGAAGACATCGTCGCCAGCGGAGAGGAGGTCAATGCCGGCCACCTCAAGGCTTTTATCGAACGTATCGAGCGCCTCGAGGAAGAAAAGAAAGCGATCGCCGACGACGTCAAGGACGTCTACGCCGAGGCCAAGGGCAACGGCTTCGACGTCAAGATCATCCGCAAGATCGTCTCAATCCGCAAACAGGATCGCGACAAGCGGATCGAAGAGGAGACGATCCTCGAATTGTATCTCGCCGCCCTCGGCATGAACTGAATGGGCGCCTTGGCGCGACTAATTTCGAAAAACGTAAGGTGAAGGTCATGACGGTTCAAAGCGCCCAACACGGAACGTCCGAAGGTCTCAGCCCCGAGGGCGCTCGTGTCGCGGACGCCTTCGCGGCGTCGATTGCGGCGCGCCAGACCTTCGACACGCCTTACCGCTACTATCTGATCGAGAACGTCTTTCCCGCCGACGTGGCGCAGGAGCTGGCCGAACTGCCGGTCGCCGCGCCGGTGCTCAACGGCCTTTCCGGCAAGCGCGAGTTGCACAACGACCAGCGCGTTTATTTCGACGCGGCCGGCGTCGAGCGCTTTCCTGTCATGCGCGGGGTCGCCGAGGCGCTGCAGTCGCAGAAGATCGCCCGTCTGATCCACGACGCTTTCGACGCGCCGATCGACGACACGTTCCTGCGGCTCGAATATGCGCAGGACATCGACGGCTTCTGGCTCGAGCCCCACACCGACCTCGGCGTGAAGAGATTCACCTGCCTGATCTATCTCTCCGAGGGCCCCGGCCACGAGAAGCTTGGCACCGACATCTATTGGGATCGCGAGCGTCATTATGGCGCGTCGCCCTTCAAGCGGGGCGGCGCGATGATCTTCGTGCCGGGGGACAACACCTGGCACGGCTGGGTCAAGCGCCCGATCGAGGGCGTGCGCCGTTCGGTGATCCTGAACTACGTCACGCACGACTGGCGCGCTCGCGAGCAGCTCTCCTACCCGGATCAGACGGTCAGGATTTAACGGGGAATTTGCCGGCGTCCGCGCGTGTTTTTTGACGCCGGACCGTCCGTTGCTAGTTGAAAAGAATGTCCCCCGGTCGCTTCGGCGGCCGGGCGTAGAGCCGCCCCTCGGGGCGGCTCTTGCATATTGAGGCGGCACGAAGAATTGTCACAAACGATGGCCAAGCCGGGCTAGGCTTGCTATCACGCCGCCCAATTCCTAGTCACCGAAGGGCACGCAATGCGCAAGGCCGCCGTTTCGCGCAAGACCAACGAGACCGCGATCGAAGTCGAGGTCGACCTTGACGGTTCGGGCAAGGCGGACGTCTCGACGGGCGTCGGCTTTTTCGACCACATGCTCGATCAGCTCGCCCGCCACTCGCTGGTCGACATGAAGATTCGCGCGCAGGGCGACCATCACGTCGACGATCACCACACGGTCGAAGACGTCGGCATCGCGTTGGGCCAGGCGCTGCGGGAGGCGCTTGGCGACAAGCGCGGCGTCACCCGGTACGCCGACTGCCTGCTGCCGATGGACGAGACCCTGACGCGCGTCGCGCTCGATATTTCGGGCCGGCCCTTCCTTGTCTTCCGCACCGAGTTTCCCACCGAGAAGATCGGAACCTTCGACACCCAGTTGGTGCGCGAATTCTTCCAGGCGCTCAGCGTCAATGGCGGCATTACGCTGCATATCGAGACGCTTTACGGCGCCAACAGCCATCATATCGCCGAGTCTTGCTTCAAGGGCGTCGCTCGGGCGCTTGGCGCCGCCCTTGCAATCGATTCGCGACAGGCTGCGCGGATCCCTTCGACCAAGGGCGCGTTGTAAATACTCAGATTGGGAGGCCGGCCTTCGACAGCCGGCCAAAGCGAATGGCGACGTACGCAGTGCATTCTCCCGCCGGGCAGGCCGACCTGGCGTCGGCGCTCGAACGGGCGCGCCTGGTGAAGGTCGGCTTCTCCTGGGCGGCGCTGGTGTTCGGGCCGCTGTGGATGCTGGCCCATCGGCTTTGGCGTCCGCTCGCCCTCTTCCTTCTGGGCTCGGCGCTGGTCGGCTTCCTGATCGGGCAGGGCGTCGTCGGCAGCGGCGCCGCCGTCGTGCTCTACCTCATCTACGCTGTCTATCTCGGCTTCGAGGGGCGCGCCTTCCTCGAAGCCGCGCTCGATCGCCGCGGCGAGCCGCTAGCCGACATCATTTGCGCGGCGGACCGCTCGACGGCCGAACGCGCATTTGTCGAACGCAGCCTTGTCGAGCGGCCCGCGCGTCCGGTCGCGCCCTCGACCAGCCGGCCGCCGCAAGGCCCGCCCCCGCCGCAGGTGCTCGGGCTTTTTCCGGAGGCGGGCCGCTGAGATGAGCGTTGCGATCGTCGATTACGGCTCCGGCAATTTGCACTCCGCCCACAAGGCCTTCGAGCGTGCGGCGCGCGAGGCCGGACTGACGCGCGAGGTAGCGGTGACGAACCGCCCCGAGGTCGTCGCCGCCGCCGAGCACATCGTCTTGCCGGGCGTCGGGGCGTTCGCCGATTGCCGGCGCGGCCTCGACGCGGCGTCGGGCATGGTGCAGGCGCTCGATGAGGCGGTGCGCGGCCGCGGCCGGCCCTTCCTTGGCATTTGCGTCGGCATGCAGTTGATGGCCTCGCGCGGCCTCGAACATGAGACTGTCGTCGGCCTCGACTGGATCCGCGGCGACGTCGCGCCGATCCTGCCCGAGGATTCGGGCCTGAAGATCCCGCACATGGGCTGGAACACGCTGACGGCGAAGCGCGCCCATCCCGTGCTGGACGGCGTCGCGACCGGCGAAGCGGGCCTCCACGCCTATTTCGTCCATTCCTACCAGCTCTACCCCGCCGATCCCGCCGACGTCGTCGCCACCACCGACTACGGCGGTCCGATCACCGCGATTGTCGCGCGCGACAATCTGGTCGGTTCGCAATTCCACCCCGAAAAGAGCCAGAAGCTCGGCCTGGCCCTGATCGCCAATTTCCTGAAGTGGCGCCCGTGATCCTTTTTCCGGCAATCGATCTCAAAAGCGGCGAATGCGTCCGTCTCGTGCGCGGCGACATGACGCAGGCGACCGTATTCAACCGCGACCCCGCCGACCAGGGGCGCGCTTTCGCCGCCCAAGGCTTCGAATGGCTGCATGTCGTCGACCTCGACGGCGCCTTCGCCGGCAAGCCGATGAACGCCTCGGCGGTCGAGCGCATTCTCGCCAGCGTGACGACGAAGGTGCAACTCGGTGGCGGCGTGCGCGACATGAAGACGGTGAACGGCTGGCTCGACAAGGGTGTCGCCCGCGTCATCATCGGCACGGCGGCGGTCGAGGATCCGGCTTTCGTTCAGGAGGCCGCGCGCATCCATCCCGGCCGCATCGCGGTCGGCATCGACGCGCGCGACGGCCGCGTCGCCATCGACGGTTGGGCGAAGACCTCCGACATCTCCGCGCTCGATCTCGGCCGCCGCTTCGAGGACGCCGGCGTCGCTGCGCTCATCTACACCGACATCAGCCGCGACGGCGTGCTGCAGGGGCTCAACATCGCCGCCACCGTCGCGCTCGCCGAGGCGGTCGATATTCCTGTCATCGCTTCCGGCGGCCTCGCCTCGATCGAGGACGTCAAGCGTCTGCTCGAACCCGATTGCGCGCGCCTCGCCGGGGCGATCAGCGGCAGGGCGCTCTACGACGGGCGCCTCGATCCGCGCGAGGCGTTGGCGCTGATGCGCGCCGGGGAACCTGGCCATGCTTAAGGCGCGCCTCATTCCCTGTCTCGACGTGAAGGACGGGCGCGTCGTCAAAGGCGTCAACTTCGTCGATCTGCGCGACGCGGGCGATCCCGTGCAATGCGCGATCGCCTATGACGAGGCGGGGGCGGACGAACTCTGCTTCCTCGACATCGCCGCCACCCACGAAAATCGCGGCACGCTGATGGACGTGGTGCGCCGCACCGCCGAGGTCTGCTTCATGCCGCTGACGGTCGGCGGCGGCGTGCGCACCACCGAGGACATTCGCAACCTGCTGCTCGCCGGGGCGGACAAGGTCTCGATCAATTCCGCCGCGGTCGCCGATCGCCGCATCGTTCGCGCGGCGGCGGAGAAATTCGGCAGCCAGTGCGTCGTCGTCGCGATCGACGCCAAGCAGGTCTCGCGGCCGGGCGAGCCGGCCCGCTGGGAAATCTTCACCCACGGCGGGCGCCGCCCGACCGGCATCGACGCCGTCGACTTTGCGCGCGAAGTGGCGGCGCTCGGCGCAGGGGAGATTCTGCTGACCTCGATGGATCGCGACGGCGCCAAGATCGGCTTCGACATCGCGCTGACTCGCGCCGTCGCTGACGCGGTGTCGATCCCGGTGATCGCCTCGGGCGGCGTCGGGACGCTCGACCACCTCGTCGCCGGTGTCGTCGAGGGTCACGCAAGCGCGGTCCTCGCCGCCTCGATCTTCCATTTCGGCGAGTTCACCATCCGCGAGGCCAAACAGCACATGGCCGCCGCCGGCGTCGCGATGCGGCTGGACTGAGCTGAAGCCCCAGCCGCAACCCTTCTCCCCTTGCGGGAGAAGGTGTCGTCGCGTCAGCGACGACGGATGAGTTTTCATGCGCTACGCGCACCTTGATGCCTGAAAGTTCCCCTCGGAGGGGTCGACTTTCAGGAGAGGGGGCGGCGGCGCCGGAAGAGGCGCGGGCCGGCAATGCAGCATGGGCGGCTGAATCTCGTCGGACGCCAGCGGCACTGGAAGCAACCCCTCATCCGACCCGACTGACGTCGGGCCACCTCCCGGGAACGCTTCGCGTTCCCTGACCCCCGCAAGGGGGGAAGGAGCGCGCGGCATAGACGTCGAACCCCAAGCGGCAACCTGTTTTCCCCACGCCGGGAGAAGCTCTCCGCAGCGCCCCCTCTCGGGCCCCGCCTTACTTCCAGGCGGCCAGGGCTTGGTTGAGAATGCGGTCGCCGTCGGCGCCCTTCTCGAAGGTCAATTTGGCGATGCGGTCGTCGTTGAGCAGCATCGGGAAGTCGAACCAGCCGCGATTGGCCATCAGATCGATGTTGTGGGAGATGTCGACGTCGTTGCGGTTGAGCCCGACCAGGAAGTAGCTGTCGCTGATCTTGACCCGTACGCCCGAAAGCGAATTCTTGCGACGGCGGATCGTCCCTGCGCATCAGCGGCACGCGGATATCCTTGACGCCTTTGATTTCGGCGCTGTCCGCGAACGTCACCCGGAGATCGATCGTATGCGAAGCAGGCAAGCTCGCATCCGTGTTTTTGCGGATCGTCATGATCGCGTGCATCTTGAGATCGGGGATGTCCGTCTCGGCCTTGACCGCGACGCTGGCGGGCTGGCCCGGCGCCGCCGGAATCAGCGTCCAGACGACCGAACCGAGGCTCACGGCCGGCGGCTTCTGCGGATCCCCGCCGACTGCGATCAGCATGGCCGCACGCGCTGCGACCGGCAGCGCCGGCGTCGCGGCGGGCTGGGTCGCGGGAGTCGGGGCCGGAGTTCGCGCTGGCGGCGGCGGTCGGAGCGGCGTTCGGCGTGGCAGCGGCGCTTGGCGTCGCCGCCGGCGAGGCGGCCGGAGCCGGGCTCGCTGCGGCGTCCGGCGTGGGCGAGGGGGCGGCCTGCGCGCTTTGCGTCGGGGTTGGCGTCGGCGCAGGCGTGTCGCCGCCGCCGACCCGCTCGGCGATCTTGGGCGCATTGGCCTCCGGCTGAGCGTCGCTCACCGGAGCCGGCTCCTTGATCGCGAGGTCCTGCGGCTTCTGACGCAGCAGGAAGGCCGCAACGGCGATCGAAAGCACGAGGCCGACGACGACCGCGAGCAGGACCCAGGGCAGCGGATTGGCGCTCGGCGCTTCGAAGCGAGTCGGCGCGCTCGGCCGCAGCAAATCGCCGTCCGACGCGCCGTTGCGCGGCCCGCGATCGGCGTCGATTCCGGGCTCGATTAGTGGAGCCTCCGCCTCGAACTCGTACATCAGCCCGGAAGACGCGAAGACCGGCGGAGCGGCCGAAGTGTCCCCCGCCGGAGGAACGCGCTGTGCGACTGGCGTCGGGGGCGGCGCCGTCGGCGTCTGGGGAGGCGCTGCTGGCGTCGGTGGAAGAGACGGCGGCGCAGGAGGCGTCGGCGCCGGGGCGCTGCGCTGAGCCGGAAGAGGTCGGGCGAGCGGCGGCGCGGCGGCGGGCGAGCGCAGCGTCGCCTCGGGCGCGCCAGGGGGGCGCGGCGCCGGAGGACGCAGCGGCGGAAGGATGTTCGAAGCCGACGGGTTTTGCCCGGGCTGAAGGGTCGGACGAAGTGGCGGCGGGGCCGGCGGTCCAAAGGTCGGCGGCTTTGGCGGGAAGTTCGCCGCCGGCCGCGACGCGGTCGAAATCGGCGGCCGCACGGCATTCTCGGCAGGCCGGGGGGGCGAGGCGGGCGGTGGCGGCGGGGGAGCCGCCGAAGACGCCGCCGGAGGCTCGGGCGCTTCGTACTGTTCCTCGAGACGCGCGACGGCCGTCTCGAGCGCAGCTTCCTCGCGCGCGATATCGGCTTCCGAGAGGGTCGGGCCGAGCGATCGCAACTGGCGAATCAGCGCCGCGCGCGCACGATCGTAGATCGCCTTGCGCGCCGTCGGCGGGCTCGTCTTCGGCAGATTGCCGACGGCTTTCGCAAGCAGGGAATAGTAATCAGCCATGATCCAGCCCGGTCACCCCGCCTGAAGTCGCCGTCGCGGGCGACCATTCGTTAGTCTTGAAACGGGTCGTGTACAAGAATCGTATCGTCACGTTTTGGGCTCGTCGAGAGCAGGGCGACCGGCGCGCCAATCAGCTCCTCGATTCGACGCACATATTTGATCGCCTGGGCGGGAAGATCGGCCCATGAGCGCGCGCCGACGGTCGCCTCACGCCAGCCTTCGATCGTCTCGTAGATCGGCTCGATGCGCGCCTGCGCCGCTTGCGAGGCGGGCAGATAGTCGATCTCGACGCCGTCGAGGCGGTAGCGCGTGGCGACCTTGATCTCGTCGAAGCCGTCGAGGATATCCAGCTTGGTCAGCGCGATTCCATTGATGCCGGAGGTTTTGACGCACTGGCGGGTCATGACGGCGTCGAACCAGCCGCAGCGGCGCGCCCGGCCCGTGGTGGCGCCGAACTCGCGGCCCATGGCGTGGAGCATGTCGGAGACTTCCGCGCATTCGGTGGGCAGGGGGCCTTCGCCGACGCGGGTGGTGTAGGCCTTCATCACGCCGACGACGCGGTCCATGCGATGCGGTGGAATGCCGGGCCGGTGCAGGAACCCCCGGCGGTGGTGTTGGAGGAGGTGACGAAGGGGTAGGTGCCGAAATCGATGTCGAGGAAAGTGCCTTGCGCGCCCTCGAAGAGAATGCGCTTGCTGTTTTTCGAGTTGGTGATGGAGCCAGACCACGGTGTTGGCGATGTAGGGGGCGAGCTTCGGCCCGCTTCGAGGCAGTCGTTCTCGACTTCGCGAAACGAAAGCCGGCGCGCCGCCGAGCGATTCGAGGATCGGCGTTGTTCTCCTCGATGCGGCTCTTCAGCTTGTCGAGAATGATCTCGGCCGCGCGAGATCGATCAGCGCGAGGCCGGTGCGGGCGACCTTGTCGCCGTAGGCCGGACCGATGCCGCGCTTGGTGGTGCCGATTTTGTTGCGGCCCTTGCGCAATTCGCGCGCTCGTCGAGGGCGCGATGATAGGGCAGGATGAGTGGGCCGTTTCGCGATGAGGCAGGCGAGCCACCTTGACGCCCCGGGCTCGAGGCTCTCGATTTCCGTCGACCAGGGGGTACGGATCGATGACGACGCCGTTGCCGATGACCGACATTTTTCCCCGCGCGAAGGATGCCGGAGGGGATCAGGTGGAGCACGAATTTTTCCTTGTCGATCTCGACCGTGTGGCCGGCGTTGTTGCCGCCCTGGAAACGGACGACGATGTCGGCCTCCTCGGTGAGCACGTCGATGATCTTGCCTTTTCCTTCGTCGCCCCATTGGGCGCCGACTACAACGACGTTCGCCATCGCCGCGCGATCCTCTCAACCTGAAACACGAAGCCCCGGCGCCAGCCACAATGGGCTAGACCGGGGCTCATTGCGCGCATGAACTACGCGATCAGGCGCCGCGAGTAAAGCCGGTGCGCCGTAAGCGCCCGCAAACGGCCGGAAATCCGCGGCGACCCCTTGGATCGGCCGCGTTCGTCGCCATATCCCGGGCGCGGGCCCGCCGGCCCAAAGACGGAGATTTCCATGACCCCCCAAGAACGCCAAATGCTCGCGGACCTCTTCGAGCGCGTTCGCGCCAATTCGGGTGGCCCGCGCGATCCCGAAGCTGAGGCCTTCATCGGCGACGCCGTCCGCGGCGCGCCTTACACGCCCTATGTTCTCGCGCAGACCGCGCTGGTCCAGCAACATGCTTTGGAAGCCGCGGCGGAGCGCATCAAGGATCTCGAGGCGCGCGCCGCGCAAGCCGCCCCGCAGCCTCAGGAAACGAGCTTCCTCGGCAGTCTCGGCAAATCCTTGTTCGGCGGTGGCGCCGACCTCCGCGCCGCCGCCGCCGCCGCGCTCCAGCTACGACGCGAGCGCCTATCAGCGCGGCGCGCCGGATCCGGGCCCGGGACCCGGCTACGGCCAGCGTTCCTACGCTCCGCCGCCGCCGCCTCCGCCGCAATCTGGCCCCTGGGGCTCGTCGGCGCCGGCCAGCGGCGGCGGTGGCGGAGGCTTCCTCTCCAACGCGATGACCACCGCGGCGGGCGTCGCCGGCGGCATCGCGGCGGTCGATCTGTTCCAGAATCTGCTCGGCGGCCATCGCAGCGGCGGCCTGTTCGGCGCCTCGGGCGGCGGCTTTGGCGGCGAGGGCATGGGCGGCGGCGAGACCGTCGTCAACAACATCTACGAGAACGATCCGGCCGGCCAGCACGCTCAGGACGTGCTGCAAGATCAGGATCAGGACCAGGACGACGCCCAGGACGCGGCCGACTACGACGATTTCGGGCTCTAACTCGTCGAGCGACTACGACGTCTGATGGAAGGGAGGCGGAGCCGCTCGTCGGCTCCACCTGATCTCACATCACGATCACTTTGGCGCCGACGCGCACCCGGCCGTAGAGGTCGATGACGTCTTCGTTCATCATGCGGATGCAGCCCGACGAGACGTTCCGGCCGATCGTCGAGGGCTCGTTGGTGCCGTGGATGCGGTACATCGAGGAGCCGAGGTAGAGCGCCCGAGCGCCGAGGGGGTTGTCCGGACCGCCGTCCATATGATCCGGGAGATCGGGACGCCGCAGCCGCATCTCAGGCGGCGGCGTCCAGCCCGGCCATTCGGCTTTGCGGCTCACCGCCTTCACGCCGGCCCATTCGAAGCCCGGCCGGCCGACGCCGACGCCGTAGCGCAGAGCTCTCCCGCCGGGCAAAACCAGAAACAGATATTTTTGCGGCGTGTCGATGATGATCGTTCCGGGCTTCTCCGGTCCGGAATAGTCCACCTCTTGCCGGCGGAATTCCTCGCTCGGCTCGGCCTCGAGATTGCTTTGCCCCGGCGCTGTCAAGGCGACTATCCGCAAGGCGGGCGCTGGGGCGGCGGGCCTCGGCGCGACATAGGCCTGCGGAGCTGGACTGCCTCCGCGGCTCTGCCCCGTCACAAGAAATTCGATGAAGCCGCCGCCGAGATTGTCTTGCGCCGGTTGCTGCGCCGCGCGTTGCAAGGGCGGCCCCATGCCGGGGATGACGAGATCGCTGACCGCGTCAGCTTTTGCCTGCGCCGCGCCGAGCGCCGCCAAGGAAAAAGCGAAAAGTCCGCAAAGAAGGGGGCTGGATACGCGCCGCATGGACAAACTCCGCCGCTGCGTCGCTCCGAACACTCGCGGGGACGCCGAACGGCGACCAATTTACGCGAAGCGAACCCGCCCCGCTGCGCCCGTCTGCAGCAATGGTTATTGCATTGCGAGAAAGTATAATTAAGGAAGCTTGACCGTACGCGAAGCGTCCGCCGGCCGCATTGCCGCCGTCAGCGCCCGCAACCGGCGCCGCAGGCGAGCAAGGTCGAGGAGCCAGGCGAGTGCTCCATAGACCGCCGCCCCGACGAGCGCCTGCAGCAAAAGCAGCCCCGCGCCCGGCGCCATCCCGCTCAAAGGCCGCAGCGCAGCCGCCATCGCCGCAGTGGCCGCGACCGCGCCGAGGAGATCGCGCGCCCGCGGCCACTGCGGCCGCGACGCGGCGGCGAAAGCAAGCGCGACTGCGAGCCCGGCGATGAGGGCGCCGCTCTGAGCTACAGGGAGCCAGAGTGCGCCGCCGCCGCGCGGCAGGACGGCGATCAAGATCGCCAGCGCCGCCAGCGCGGCAAGCGCCGCGAAGATCATCGGCGCGGTCCGCTTGGCGATCTGAAAGATCGGCGCGACGGCGTACATCGTCAGTACGAAGGCCGAAAGGCCGGGCAGCATCGGCGCGAGATGGGCCGCGAAGGGTCCCCGGTAGGCGGGCGGTGCGATCAACGCCTCGACGCTCGGCAGGCATAGCCACAAGCCCGCCGCGGCGGGCAGGACCACCGCGACCACGAGCGCCATGTTCTCGGCGAGTTTGGCCCGCGCGCCTTCGACCCCTAACGTCTCCTCGGCGCGCACGGCGCGCTGGAACAAGACGACATCGAGCGCCGAGGCGATCGCCGCCAGCGCTCTGATTCCGATGTCGTTGGCGAGCGAGAATTGACCGGCCTCGACGTCGCCGTAGAGAGCGCCGGCGAGGATGCGGCCGCCCAAGGGAATGAGCTGGAACAGGACCGAGGAGAGGATGAAGGGCGCGGCGTAGTCGAAAAACCGCCGCGCAAGCCGCCGCTCGGCCAGCGCGAGATGCGTTTCAGGGTCGACGAGATCGCGATAGGTCGCCGTCATCGCCGCGCCGATGCTGAGCGCCGCGCCGGCCAGCGCGATCTTCGCCGAGCCGAAGGCGAGCGCGCCGCCAACCGTGAGGGCGAGGCCGAACCCGTTCTTGATCAGCACCGTCGCGAGATAGGCCCGGTCGAGGAAGCGGGCGCGGGCGAGCGCGGTGCGCAGATCGTAAAGGCCGTTGGCGACGCCCGTCACCGCCGCCATGGCGACCAGCGCCGGGGAGAGCGGCAGATCGATCGGCGCCAGCGCCAGCGTCAACGCCGCGAGCGCCACGATCGCCGCGATCACGGCGAAGCAGGCCTCCAGCGTCGCCCGCACGGCCGGCTGCTCGCGGCGAACCCGATCGGAGTAGAAGCGCACTGCCGAGAGGCGCAGCCAATCGAAGCCGGCGGTGTTGACGAGGACCGCGGCGGCCCAGGCGATGGCGAAGCGGCCGAATTCAGCCGGGCCGAGGAAACGCGCCACCAGCAGCGCGACGAGGAAATTGAACAGCGCGTTGGAGACGAACGCGAGGCCGACGATCATGCGACTGACGTCCGGTTCAGGCGAGCCGGCGTCGGCGCGCGGCCGGGCGCCGCCGGCTCTATCGTCGTTAGCGCAGGTACGATAACAAACTGTTGAGGCTAGGCTCGCGCGGAATTGGACGGGGCGACCCGCGAGGGGAAGGAGAAGGTATGGAAGAAACGCTCGGCGGCGGCGCGACGACGAGAGTGACGTGGACGCACAACCCGCGTTGGGACCCTGGCGCGAACCGCCTCTACAGATGGTCTCTTCTGTTCGGCCTCTTTGTCGTTTTGCTCTGTTTCGCCCACGCGAAAGTGCTGCTTCATCCACGCTTCTGGGCGGAGGAAGGGCGGGAATACTACCCCTATTGCGCTCAGCACGACGCGCTCGCCTGTCTCTCCTTCGCGCACGTCGGCGGCGTGCAACTCGTCGAGAATCTGTTCGTATTTTTCGCGACTCGCACGCCACTGCTGCTCGCGCCTGCGATCACCACATATGCGTCGCTCGCGATACTTTGCGTCGTCGTCGCCCAAGTAATCGCCTTCGCGGAAGCGTTTCGACTGGGCTCGCTGGCTTCCGGCCTCTTGGTCGCGGCGTTCAGCCTGCTTCCTGCGAACTATGAGACATGGCTCACGGCGACGAATGTCCAGTGGGTCTTCGGGGTCTCCTCTCTGCTCGTCCTCGTGAGCCCGGCGCCAGCCACTGTCCTCGGACGCTGGCTGCAAATCGGTTGGCTGGCTGCGTGCGGCGTCTCTGGGATTCCCTCGGTGGTCACCGCGCCGCTCTTCGGACTTCGAATACTCGACGAACGAAGTTGGAACGCGGCCGGCCTTTTCGCCGCGATAGCTGGGGCTGGAGTTGCACAATTATTCGCAGTTCAATTTCTCGGCCTACACGCGCCTCGCCCATTCCAGCTGCTTCCCGACGTTTTTCTAGCCGCCGATAGCCTGCAAACTATTGTGGCCCCCGTCTTTTCCGTCCGCGTGGCGGACTGGGTGGCGACGGTGGTGACCTCGCCGCAGGCCTTGATCTCGCTCATGGCCTTGGTCGGATGCGTCGTGCTCGCGCTCGGCGTCTCGGCGGCGATCGCCTTCGCGGCCGTGACCTCGCCCTCGCGGCGCGCAGCGCTCTATCTCGTCTTGGGCGGACTGTTTGTGACCAACGTCCAGGTCTTTGGCGCTCTCGACCAAAAGGCGCTCGTTTCAGCGTTCGGCGGAGCGCGCTATTTCTTGTTCGGCTCGGCGTGCCTTTGCCTGCTCGCCGAACTCGGAACAACGTCTTCTTATAGAGTTCTCCGCGCAGCATCGTTCTGCGCGCTGTTCGCCATCATTGTCGCGGGAGTAGTGACAACCAAGTTCAGCGGGATTCGCTTGAACGTCTCCGGACCGAACTGGGGCCGCGAGCTTGAGAAGTGTCCAGTGGACGCCCCGTGCTCAGTTTCCATCTGGCCTTACGGCTGGACGGTAACCGTTGAGCGGCGCGAATAGAACGCGCCGATCATCGCTCGCCGCTCAGCGAATTGGCGGGGTCCCAGGCGTAGGTCAGCGTCTCAAAGCGCATGGCGCGGGCGTCGACCATCAATAGGCGGCCAACGAGGCCGCGGTCGCCGTCGCTGAAGCCGCCGACGATCTCGCGGATCGCCTCCAGCGCCATCATCGAGCCCATGACGCCGGCGAGCGCGCCGAGCACCCCCGCTTCGGCGCAAGTCGGGATCGTACCCGGCGGCGGCGCCTCCGGGAAGAGGCAGCGATAGGTCGGGTTGAGCGCACCCTTGTCGTTGCGCTCATAGGGCTTGAGCGTGGTCAGCGTGCCGTCGAATTCGCCGAGCGCCGCCGTCACCAGCGGCTTGCGCTCATAGAAGCAGGCGTCCGACACGGCGTAACGCGTGGCGAAATTGTCGGAGCCGTCGAGAACGACGTCGTAGCCGGCGACGATCGCGCGCGCGTTGTCGGCGTCGAGCCGGCGGGCGATCGTCTCGACGCGCACATGCGGGTTGATGCGCGCTATCGCGTCGCGCGCGCTGTCGACCTTCGGCCTGCCGACGTCGTTTGTCGCGTGCAGAACCTGACGGTGCAGGTTGGAGAGCGAGACCTCGTCGTCGTCGATCACGCCGATGACGCCGACCCCCGCGCCGGCGAGGTATTGCAGCGCCGGGGCCCCGAGGCCGCCGGCGCCGATCGAGAGAACGCGCGCCGCCTTCAGTTTGTTCTGCCCCGGGCCGCCGACGCCGCGGAGCACGATCTGGCGCGCATAGCGCTCGATTTCTTCCTTGCTGAGCTTCATGCCGGGACTTTACCCGGCTGGCCCGTCCGCGAGCAATGCCGGCGCGATCAAGCCGTCGGCAGCCGATAGTCCTTGAACGCCTCGCGCAGCTTCAGCTTGTTGATCTTGCCGGTCGCGGTGTGGGGGATTTCCGTCACCATCTGCATGTCGTCAGGCATCCACCATTTGGCGATGCGTCCCTCGAGGAAGGCGAGGACGTCCTCGCGCTGGGGCGTTCTGCCCTCCTTGGGCACCACGACCAGCAGCGGGCGCTCGTCCCATTTCGGGTGGCGGATGCCGATCACCGCCGCCTCGGCGACGTCGGGATGGCCGACGGCGAGATTCTCGATGTCGATCGAGGAGATCCATTCGCCGCCGGACTTGATGACGTCCTTGGAGCGGTCGGTGATCTGCATGTAGCCGTTGGGGTCGATCGTCGCGACGTCGCCGGTGTCGAAGAAGCCGTTGTCGTCAATGACCTCGCCGCCCGAGCCCTTGAAATAGGCCTGGACGACGGCGAAGCCGGCGACCTTCAGGCGGCCGAAACGCTTGCCGTCCCAGGGCAACTCCCGATCCTCGTCATCGACGATCTTCATCTCGACGCCGAACGGCGCCCAGCCCTGCTTGGACTTCAGCGCCAGAAGCTCGTCGCGCGGCAGATCGGCGCATTGCGGCTTGATCGATCCGGTGGAGCCGATCGGGCTCATCTCCGTCATGCCCCAGGCGTGGCGGACCTCGATGCCGTAGTCGTCCTCGAAGGTCTTGATCATCGCCGGCGGACAGGCCGAGCCGCCGATCAAAACCTGCTTCAGCGTGCTCAGCCGCTTGCCCTCCTTCTGCATATAGGCGAGCAGCATCAGCCAAACCGTCGGCACCGCGGCGGTGATCGTCACCTTCTCCGTTTCGAGCAGTTCGTAGACCGAGGCGCCGTCGAGCCGAGACCCGGGCATGATGACCTTGGAGCCGCGCATCGGGCAGGAGAAAGCGAGCGACCACGAATTGGCGTGGAACATCGGCACGATCGGCAGCACGACGTCGGCGGGCTTGAGCGGGATGCAGTCCGCGCCGGTGCAGGCCAGCGAATGCAACAGATTGGAGCGATGGGAATAGAGCACGCCCTTGGGATTGCCCGTCGTGCCCGAGGTGTAGCAGAGGCCGGCGGCCGTACGCTCGTCGAAATCGGCCCAGCGGAAGTCGCCGTCGACTTCGCCGATCCAATCCTCATAGGCGACAGCGCCCTTCAGCTTGGTGGCGGGCATATGGGCGGCGTCGGTCAGCACGACGAAGCGCTCGACCGTCGGCAGCTTGTCGGCGAGCGCCTCCATGAGCGGCACGAAGGTGAGGTCGATCAGCGCGACACGGTCTTCCGCGTCGTTCATGATCCAGGCGATTTGCTCGGGATAGAGGCGCGGATTGACGGTATGGTAGACCGCGCCGACGCCCGTGATGCCGTACCAGCTTTCGAGGTGGCGGTAGTTGTTCCAGGCGAGCGTCGCCACCCGGTCGCCCGGCTTGACGCCGTCGCGCTCGAGCCGCTGGGCGACCTTGAGCGCGCGCTGACGCACGTCGCGATAGGTCTCGCGGTGCATCGGACCTTCGACCGTTCGCGAAACGACTTCTTGGTTGGGGTGCTGGATTGCGGCGAAATCGATGACCTTGTGGATCAGCAAAGGCCATTCCTGCATCAGCCCCAGCATCGCGTCCCTCCACATGATTTTGGCGCGCCGTATTGCATCCGGTCGCGGCTTATTTGATTTCCTGAAGTTGATATCATGGCGTCTGGACCCGCGCTAGGCGCGCCGCAACCGGCGAAATTGCCGACGCTCGCGCGGGTCTGTAGATTGGGCTTGGCCCGCTGAGGGCGGGGATGGGGATTGATGCAAAAGACGGATACTCACGATCTTGCGGTGCGCGTTTGGTTCCGCTTCCTGCGGCTCGAGAGCCGGCTGCAGATCGCCGTCTCCGACCGGCTGCGCGAGATCGGGCTGTCGGTTCCCCAATGCGATGTGCTGACCACCTTGACTGAAGCGGAGGGGATCAGTCAGCAGGATCTCGCCAAGCGCCTTTACGTGACCAAGGGCAATATCTCTGGCCTGCTCGATCGCCTCGAAGACGCCGGCCTCGTCGAACGCCGCTCGATTGAAGCCGACCGGCGCCAATATGCGATCTATCTGACGCCGCCAGGACGGGAAGCGGCGGAAAAGGCGATTGGCGTCCAGCACGCGCTGATCGCCGAGACCTTCGGCAAGCTGTCCGGCGACGAACTGGCGTCTTTCGAGGGCCTGCTCATCGCGACGCGCGATCTGGTGCGGGGCTATCAGGAAGCCCGCAAGGGGCGCGGGGCGGCCGCCGCCAAGACCTCCTCCAAGCCTCGCGACGGCGCGCTCAGAAGCGTGCGCGCGCCGTAGATTCGTTTGCGCCGTGCCGCTGTCGTGCCCGGGAAAGCGCCACGGCGTGCACACATCGGTCCGTCGCCGTCACGCCCGGACTTGATCCGGGCGCCCAGGTGGCGGCATCTGCGATTTGCCTTCCTCCGTCCCGTCCTGGATACGCGGGTCAAGCCCGCGTATGACGGCAGGCTCGCTGCAAATGCATGACAGGGGCGGCGCCTCCTACCGAAACAGCGTCGCCGCGCTGGCGATTGTCTCCAGCACGCCCCAGGCGAGGGGGACGCCGATGAAGCACCAGGCGAGCGCCAGTTTCAGCGTCACGGGCCGGCTCGCGCTATCGGCGGCCGCTCCTTTTCCCGCTCCCTTCGGATTGCGGGCGACGGCGGCCTCGGCTGGCGCGTCCTTGGCGTCGCCATCGGTCTTCATGTGGAAGCGCGGGTGCACCGCCTTGACCGCCAGATTGCAGAAGAAGCCGACCACCAGCAGGGCGGCCATGATATACATCGTCGTGTTGTAGGCCTGCGCCTTCGGCACGCCGTTGTCGATCTGGTATTGCCTAATGTAGTTCACCAGCACCGGCCCGAACACGCCCGCCACCGACCACGCCGTGATCAGCATGCCGTGGATCGCGCCGACGTAGCGCGTGCCGAACATGTCCTTGAGATAGGCCGGAACGGTCGCGAAGCCGCCGCCGTACATCGACAGGATCACCAGGAAGCAGAGGACGAATAACGTCACGCTGCCCGCCGATCCGGTCCAGGGCACGAGGGCGTAGAGCACCGTCCCCAGGACGAAGAAGCAGAAATAGGTGTTCTTGCGCCCGATGATGTCGGAGAGGGAGGCCCAGAAGAAGCGTCCGGCCATGTTGAACAGGCTGAGCAGTCCGACGAAGCCCGCGGCGGCGACCGGCGTCACGCGGCCAGGGAACATCTCCTGGCTCATCGCCGAGGCCTGGCCGAGCACGCCGATGCCGGCTGTGACGTTCAGGCAGAGCACCGCCCAGATCAGCCAGAACTGCGGCGTCTTCAGCGCGTCGTAGACATAGACGTCGTTCTTGGTGATGAGCTTCCGGGCGACCTGCGGCGGCGTGTAGCCCTCCGGCTTCCAGTCCGGCGGCGGCACGCGCACGATCGCGGCGCCGACCCACATGAAGGCGAGATAGACGACGCCGAGGCAGAGGAAGGTTTCCGCGACCCCGATGTGCGCCGGCGTCGAGAACCGCTGCATGAGCCAGACCGAAAGGGGCGAGGCGATGAAGGCGCCGCCGCCGAAGCCCATGATCGCCATTCCGGTCGCCATGCCGGGGCGGTCGGGAAACCATTTGATCAGCGTCGAGACCGGCGAGATGTAGCCGAGCCCGAGGCCGACGCCGCCGAGCACGCCGTAGCCGAGATAGATGATCCAAAGCGCGTGCAGATAGACGCCCACCGCCGAAACGAAGAAGCCGCCGGCCCAGCAGAGGCCGGAGACGAACATCGCGCGTCGCGGGCCGCCCTCTTCGACCCACCGCCCGAACACGGCGGCGGAGACGCCGAGGAAGAAGATCGCGATCGAGAAAATCCAGCCGAGATCGGTCAGCTTCCAGTCGCTCGGCGCCGCGTGGTCGATGCCGATCAGCTTGCTCATCGGCAGGTTGAACACGCTGAACGCATAGGCCTGCCCGATGCACAAATGGATGCAGAGCGCAGCGGGGGGAACCATCCATCGATTGAAACCAGGCTCCGCGACCGTGTTGGCCCGGTCGAGAACATCGAGGAGTCCGCGTTGATTCGGTGTGGCGGTGGCGCTCGTCATCGCGACCCCTCCAACCGCAAGCCGCAAGAGCGGGAGTCTGGAGAGCTGACGGGCCGATCGCTCGCGAGCCGTCGGCGCGCGCACGGGCGCGACGCGGCAATTCCACTCCTCGGCATTGTCCCCTCCCTATTGGCTCGGCGCGCGCTAAGCCGCCGGCTTTTTGCGAAGTCGCCGGTCTATCCCGGGCCTTCGCCTTTCAACGCGTTCACCGCCCTGGCCGCGACCGTATTGAGGCCGGTATTGCCCGAGTTCGGCGAAAGCGATGATTTCACTAATCATCTTCGGTGTCCAATAGAGCTGGAGATGCCGCGCCACGTTCGCCGTGGCCTCGCTCTCCGGGACCGCGCCGAAGGCGGCGCCGATCTGGTTGGCCATGCGCACGAGCTTGTCGGTCTTGGCGAGGTTCACGTCGGCGCCCCTTTGTCCGTCGCGGCGCCGAAGATCGTTGCGCGATCCGCGCGCGCAATCGCAATAATCGTAAGGCCTGCCTCGCGCGCGCGTTCGAGCGCGAGCGACGTCGGCGCCGAGACCGAAACGAGCGTCGCCACGCCGAACGCCGCCGCCTTCGCCACCATCTCGAACGAGCAGCGGCTGGTGAGGACGATGAAGCCGCTCGTCGGATCGGCGCCGCTGCGAACGAGCGCGCCGATCAATTTGTCGAGAGCGTTGTGACGGCCGACGTCCTCGCGCACGAGGAGCACCTGGCCTTGCCGGTCCGACCATGCAGCGCCATGCACGGCGCGCGTTTCGGCGTTGAGCGGTTGGGCGCGCTCCAGGCCCGCGAGCGCGGCGCGAATCGCCGGCGGGGCGATCGGCGCGCTCGCCGGCACAGGGCCGCGCGGCTTCGGCAGATGGGCGAGATCCTCGATGCCGCAGAGCCCGCATCCGGTGCGCCCCGCCATCGCGCGCGAACGGGCGAAGTGCTGGGAGAGACGCTCGCCAGTCAGCGCGATGTCGACCCTGAGGCCGCCGCCCGCCGGCTTGATTTCCACGTCACGAATATCCTCGACGCGCTCGATGATCCCCTCGGTGATCGCGAAGCCGATGACGAAATCCTCGAGATCGTCCGGCGTCGCCATCATCACCGCATAAGAGGCGCCGCCGAAGGCGATCTCGATCGGCGCTTCGACGGCGATCGCGCGTTCGCCCATCGGGCCCGCGGCGCCGTGCTCGTAGTCGAACGCCTGGATCGGCTCCCGGATCGCAACGGGGAGCTCACTCGGCGGCATGCGCTTCACCTCCGGCGATGCGGCGCTGCAAGGCGCTATCCTCGCGATCGCGCTCCTGCCAGTCGGAGTAGTGATTGGTGCGCCGCACCTGGACCGCGGTGACCTTGTATTCCGGGCAATTGGTCGCCCAGTCGGAGTTGTCCGTCGTCACCACGTTCGCGCCGCTGCCGGGATGGTGGAAGGTCGTATAGACGACGCCCGGCTGCATGCGCTCCGAGATCTTCGCATGCAGCGCGACCTCGCCGACCCGGCTCTGCAACGCGACGAGATCGCCGTCGCGCACGCCGCGGCTCTCCGCGTCGAAGGGATGAATTTCAAGCACATCCTCGTCGTGCCACATGCTGTTGGCGGTGCGGCGCGTCTGCGCGCCGACATTGTACTGCGAGAGGATGCGGCCCGTCGTCAGCAGGAGCGGGAACAGCGGCCCGGCGCGCTCTTCGGTGGCGATATATTCGGTCAGCATGAACTGCCCCTTGCCGCGCACGAAGCGATCGACGTGCATGATCGGCGTGCCCGTCGGGGCGGCGTCGTTGCAGGGCCATTGGATCGAGCCGAGCTCGTCGAGACGGGCGTAGGAGACGCCTTTGAAGGTCGGCGTGGCGAACGCGATCTCATCCATGATCTCGCCCGGATGCTTGTAGTCCATGGACACGCCGAGCGCCTCGGCGAAGGCGATCGTCACCTCCCAGTCGGCCTTGCCGGCGAGCGGCTCGATCGCCTTGCGCACCCGGCTGATCCGGCGTTCGGCGTTGGTGAAGGTGCCGTCCTTCTCCAGGAACGACGAGCCGGGGAAGAACACATGCGCGTAGCGCGCCGTCTCGTTGAGGAAGAGATCCTGCACGATCACGCACTCCATCGCCGCCAAGCCGGCGGTGATGTGCTGCGTGTCGGGATCGGACTGCGCAATGTCCTCACCCTGGACGTAGAGGCCCTTGAAGGCGCCGTCGACCGCCTCATCCATCATGTTGGGGATGCGCAGGCCCGGCTCCTTCGACAGCGCGACGCCCCAGAGGCGCTCGAACACATCGCGCGTCGCGTCGTCCGAGACGTGCCGGTAGCCGGAAAATTCGTGCGGGAAGGAGCCCATGTCGCACGAGCCCTGCACGTTGTTCTGGCCCCGCAGCGGATTCACGCCGACGCCGTCGCGGCCGATGTTGCCGGTCGCCATCGCGAGGTTGGCCATCGCCATCACGGTCGTCGAGCCCTGCGAATGCTCGGTGACGCCGAGGCCGTAAAAGATCGCTGCGTTGCCGGCCTTGGCGTAGAGACGGGCGGCGGCGCGCAGCTCGGCGGCGGGCACACCGGTCGAAGCTTCGCTCGCCTCCGGCGAATGGCGGTCCTCGGCGATGAAGCGCGCCCAGGATTCGAAATTGGCGGGATCGCAACGCTCGCGCACAAAGGCATCGTCGACGAGCCCCTCGGTGACGACGACATGAGCGATCGCGTTGACGACCGCGACGTTGGTTCCCGGCCGCAGCGCGAGATGATGCGCCGCTGCGACATGCGGCGTGCGCACGAGATCGATCTGGCGGGGATCGACGACGATCAGCTTGGCGCCGGCGCGCAGCCGCTTCTTCATGCGCGAGGCGAACACGGGATGCGCGTCGGTCGGATTGGCGCCGATGACGAGAACGACGTCGGCCTGCTCGACCGATTTGAAATCCTGCGTGCCGGCGGATGTGCCGAACGTCTTGGAGAGGCCGTAGCCGGTCGGCGAATGGCAAACGCGCGCGCAGGTGTCGACGTTGTTGTTGCCGAAGCCGGCGCGCACCAGCTTCTGTATGAGAAACACTTCCTCGTTGGTGCAGCGCGAGGAGGTGATGGCGCCGACCGAGTCGCGGCCGTATTTCGCCTGGATGCGCTTGAACTCGCTGGCCGCGTAGCCAATCGCTTCGTCCCAGCTCACCTCGCGCCACGGGTCATGGATCGAAGCGCGGATCATCGGCTTGAGGATGCGGTCCTTGTGCGTGGCGTAGCCGTAGGCGAAGCGGCCTTTGACGCAGGAATGGCCCTCATTGGCCTTGCCGGCCTTGTAGGGGACCATACGCACCACCTCTTCGCCCTTCATCTCCGCCTTGAAGGCGCAGCCGACGCCGCAATAGGCGCAGGTGGTGACGACCGAGCGCTCGGGGGCGCCGAGCGCGATGACGCTCTTCTCGTTGAGCGTCGCCGTCGGACAGGCTTGCACGCAGGCGCCGCAGGAGACGCATTCCGAGCCGAAGAAATCGCCGCCGCCGGGCGAGACCTTCGAGTTGAAGCCACGGCCGAGGATCGTCAGCGCGAAGGTGCCCTGCACCTCCTCGCAGGCGCGCACGCAGCGCGAGCAGACGATGCACTTCGAGGATTCGAAGGTGAAATAGGGGTTGGAGGCGTCGGTGGGCGCCTCGAGATGGTTCTCGCCCTGATAGCCGTAGCGCACGTCGCGCAGGCCGACGACGCCCGCCTGCGTTTGCAGTTCGCAGTCGCCGTTGGCGCTGCAGGTGAGGCAGTCGAGCGGATGATCGGAGATGTAGAGCTCCATCACGCCGCGCCGGAGCTTGGCGAGGCGGGGCGTCTGCGTGCGCACCACCATGCCATTTTCCGCAGGGGTGGCGCAGGACGCGGGCGTTCCCTTCCGTCCCTCGATCTCGACGAGGCAGAGGCGGCAGGAGCCGAAGGGCTCGAGGCTGTCGGTCGCGCAGAGGCGCGGAATATCGCCGCCGATCAGCGCGGCTGCGGCCATCACCGACGTGCCGGGCGACACGCTCACTTGCCGCCCGTCGATCGTCAGCGTCACCGTCGGTTCGCCCGCGCGGATCGGCGTCCCCGAATCGAATTCCTGCAACAGCGCCATCGGAAGTCTCCTATTCCGCCGCGGCCTTGGGGGCCTCTCCGGCGAAGTCCTCCCCGAAATTGTCCAACGCGCTGAGCACCGGCAGCGGCGTCAGGCCGCCCAAAGCGCACAGCGAGCCATCGGTCATCACTTCGCAAAGATCGCGCAGAAGTTCGATGTTTTTCAGGCGGTCGCGGCCGGCCACGATTTTGTCGACCGTCTCGACGCCGCGCGTCGAGCCGATGCGGCACGGCGTGCACTTGCCGCAGCTCTCGGCGGCGCAGAACGCGAAGGCGAAGCGCGCCTGCTTCGCCATGTCGACCGTGTCGTCGAAGACGACAATCCCGCCATGGCCGAGCATCCCCTTGGCGGCGATCATCGCTTCATAGTCGAGCGGCGTGTCGAGCAGGCTTCGCGGAAAATAGGCGCCGAGCGGGCCGCCGATCTGCACCGCGCGGATGGGCCGGCCGCTGCGCGTGCCGCCGCCGAAACCCTCGACGAGTTCGCGAATCGTCGCTCCAAAGGCGAGTTCGACGAGGCCGCCGCGCTTGACGTTGCCGGCAAGCTGGAAGGGCTGCGAGCCGCGCGAACGGCCGACGCCATATTCGGCGTAGGCCTTGCCGCCGTTGGCGAAAATCCAGGGCGTCGAGGCGAAGCTCAACACATTGTTGATGACGGACGGCTTGCCGAACAGGCCGGAGATGGCGGGCAACGGCGGCTTGACGCGCACCTGGCCGCGCTTGCCTTCGAGGCTTTCGAGCAGCGAGGTCTCTTCGCCGCAGATATAGGCCCCCGCTCCGAGCCGCGCCTCGATGTCGAAGGCGCGGCCTGAGCCGAGCATGTTCGAGCCGAGCAGGCCGGCGGCGCGCGCCCGTTCCAGCGCGGCCGAGAACGTTCCGAAGGCGTGCGGATATTCCGAGCGGATGTAGACATAGCCGCGCGTCGCGCCGACCGCGAGCGCCGCGATCGCCATGCCCTCGATCAGCAGGAACGGATCGCCTTCCATCAGCATCCGGTCGGCGAAGGTGCCGCTGTCGCCTTCATCGGCGTTGCAGACGACGTATTTTTGGTCCGCCGGGGCGCCGGCGACCGTGCGCCACTTGATGCCGGTCGGGAAACCCGCGCCGCCGCGCCCGCGCAGCCCCGAGGCGAGGACCTCCTCGATCGTCTGCGCCGGGCCCAGCGCCAGCGCCCGTTCGAGCCCGACAAGGCCGCCGTGCCGGCGATAATCGTCGAGCGACAGCGGATCGACGACGCCACAGCGCGAGAAGATCAGTCGCTGCTGCCGCTTGAGAAAATCGATATCGTCGACGAGGCCGAGCGCCTTCGGATGCGGGCGGCTAGCGAGGAAATCCTGGTCGAACAGCGAAGCGACGTCGCCCGGCGCGATCGGCCCGTAGGCGAAGCGGCCCTGCGGCGTCTCGACCTCGATCATCGGCTCGAGCCAGAAAAGCCCGCGTGAGCCGGTGCGGACGATGGAGAGCGCAACGCCGCGCGACCCCGCCTCATCGGCGATCGCTTGCGCGACACGGTTCGCGCCGACCGAGATCGCGGCCGAATCGGCGGGGATCATGACGCGCGCAGTCATTGCACGCCTCCACGGGTTCGCGCCACGATGGCGTCGATCGCTTCAGCGTCGAGCCGGCCGATCGGCTCGTCATCGAGCAGCGCCGCGGGTGAGAGCGCGCAATTGCCGAGGCAATAGACGGTCTCGACGACGAGCGGGGCGCCCGGCTCGGCGTCGTCGACGGCAAGGCCGTGCGCCTCGGCCAGATGCGCCACCAGCTTTTCGCAGCCGAGCGCCTGGCAGGATTCGGCGCGGCAAAGCTTCAGCACGGCGCCGTCGACCGGCGCGCGCCGAAAGTCGTGATAGAAGCTGACGACGCCGAGGGTTTCCGCCTTCGAGAGGTTCAGCGCCTCGGCCACGAGAGGAACCGCCGCGCCGTCGATATAGCCGAAGCGCTCCTGCAGAGCGTGCAGGATCGGCAGCATCGCGCCGGGCTCGGCGCTCCGCTCCTCGATCATGGCGCGCGCCTGGGCTTCGTCCCAGGGCATCCGGCCAGTCATCTCGTTGTCTCCATCGGGCGGTTCCGCCGCCTGATTTCAACAATCCTCCCATGCCGCGAGCCGAGGCAAATTGAAGTTTTGCAAGAGGCGATAGAAAATCTCTATCGACCCTCCCAGACCGGCGGCGCCGCTACGAGAACCTCAAGGTCGGCTTCGTGTTCCATGGCGAAAAGCTTGCGCGCCAAGGGCGAGGGCGGCTCGCGATCCGCCATGATGAGGCCGATGGTCCGCCGCGCGGTCGGCTCGACGAGTTCGAGGGCGCGCGTGTTGCGCGGCTCGCCGAGGATGCGCAGCAACTGCCGCGGCACGATCGACGAACAGCGCCCGGCGCTGGCGTGCGAAACGAGGTCGAAAATGGAGTTCGTCTCCACCGAAGGCTGCGGCGTCGCGCCGACCGAGCGGAAAACGCCGTCGATGATGCGGCGGTTTTGCATGTCGGGCGTCAGCAGGCACAGCGGCGCGCTGGCGGCTTCCTTCCAGGAAATCGCGCCGCGGTCGGCGAACGGACTCGTAAGCGGCGTGAGGAAGACATAGTCCTCCTCGTAAATCGGCTTCGCCTTGACGTGCTCGAGCGGTTCGTTCTCGAGATAGGTGAGGCCCACGTCGAGCTCGAAATCATCGAGCCGCCGCCGAATCTCCTGCGAAGTGAGGGAGAGCGCCGTCACCGTCACGCTGGGATAGCGGGCGATGAAGGGCGTCGTCAGATGCGAGAGGATCGGCAGCGCGGTCGGGACGGCGCCGAGCCGCAGCCGGCCGGCGAGGCCCTTATCGAGTTCCTCGATGTCCCGACGCATCGCCTCGGCCTCGGCGAGGATTCGGTGGGCGTGCTCCAGTGCGAGGCGCCCTTGGGGCGTCAGGCCGACATAGCGATGGCCCCGTTCGACGATCGGCGCGCCCAGGTGCTCTTCGAGCTGGCGGATGCCGGCGGAGAGCGTCGGCTGCGTCACATGGCATGCGTCGGCTGCGCGGCCGAAATGCTTTTCGCGCGCCAGCGCCACAAGATATTCCAATTGGCGGACCACCATGGCCGCAATCTAGCCCGCGCGGGAGGCGGACGATAGCCTGTGTCTATCGATTGCCGGTGGTCGGCCGAAGCGCTATTCAGCCTCGGCCTTTGAAGGAGACCGACTTTGACCCAAGCGAGCGGCAAATTTTCCGGGCCGGGTAGTCCGTTTCGCTCCCTGGCGATCGGCTTGGCGCTGGCGGCGCTGATCGCCTCGGGCGTCTGGATCGCCATGCCGCCCGCACGCAACGCGACCTCGCTGATCGGCGGGCCTTTCACGCTTCAAACCGGTGACGGCAAGACGCTGACCGACGCCGACATGAAGGGCCATCCCTTCCTGGTCTATTTCGGCTACACCCATTGCCCTGATGTCTGCCCGACGACCTTGGCGCAGATCTCCGACGCGCTGCGCAAGATGCCGGACAAGCCGATCCGCGCGCTGTTCGTCACCGTCGATCCGGCGCGCGACACTCCAGCCAGCATGGCCGATTACGTATCAAGCTTCGATTCGCGCATCGTCGGCCTCTCGGGCTCGCCCGAACAGATCGCCGCCGTCGAGAAAACCTACCGCGTCTATGCCCGCAAGGGCGAGGCGGAGGCGAACGGCGGCTATTCGATGGATCACTCCTCCATCGTCTATCTGATGGACGCGAAGGGGAATTTCGTCGAGGCCCTCAACGTTGACCGTCCGCCCGAGGACGTCGCGAAGGAACTGTCGGCCTTTTTGTGAGGGGAACCCCTTCTCTCCTTGCGGGAGAAGGGACAGGGCGGCTCCGCGTCGATCAAGGCGCTTCGCTCTCAGACCGGCTCGACCCGGTATTTGACGAAGCCGCCGGGCGCCGCGCCGAGCGACGTGAGCTTGACGCTCGACGGCGCCCTCGCGTGGACCGCGGCGGGCGAGGTCAGGAAGGTCGCGACGACATGGCCGGGCCAGCGCGCGAAGCGCCAACTGCCGCCCGGTTTGGGTTCGATATGCCGCATCTCCTGGATATAGCGGATCATCGCGTCGCGATTGGCGTCGGGCGCTTCGAAGACAACCGTTGAGCCGTCGCAGCCGGGGAAATTGCCGCCGCCGCCAGCGCGGTAGCTGTTGGTGACGACGACGAATTGCTGGCGCGGATCGACCGGCGCGCCGCGGAAGGCGAGATTGCGGATGCGCCGCGCGGAAGGCGCGACGAGCGCGCCGTCCGCGTCGTAGCGGGAGGGCTCGGTAACGTCGATCTCATAGGTTACGCCGTCGATGACGTCGAAATTGTAGGCGGGAAAGCTCGGGTCGATCAGCGGCTGTTCCGCCGTCAACCCGGGGTCGATGCGCAGAAACAATCCCGCGGAGCGTTCGAGCCAATCCGCGAGCGCCGCGCCGGCGATTTTCACGACCCGCAGCGCGTTGGGATAGGGATAGAGATCCGCGACGTGCTTGATGGCGATCGGCCCGGCGGGAACGTCGGTGTAAAAATCGGGGCCGCCGCGTCCGCCTGACTTGAACGGCGCCGCGGCGGAGAGGATCGGCAGGCCGGCGAGCGCCGGCAGCGTCGGAGCGAGGCGTTCGAGATACCAGCCCTGCGCGGCGTTGACGATTTGCACCGAGGGGTCGTCCGCCACCACGGCGAAATAGGAATTGAGCGGGGAGGCGAGGTCGCCGACCGGCAGGCGCACATAGGCCAGCGTCGCCCGGTGCGCGTCCTGCGCCGTCGCCAGCACCTTGGGGTCCGCCTCCGTCAGGGGGATCACCGTGTCGCCGTCACGGCGATAGATCGGCCGCGCCTCGACTTTGGCCGAGGCGATGCGCCAGCCCGCCTCCGCCTCCGCCAGGGCGAGGTCGATGACGCCGACGTGGCTGCCCCAGAAGCCGGGCATGCAGGCGGGCGCGCCATGCAGGGCGCCCTCGACGGCGTCGACGCCGGCGATTCCAGCGAAATCATCGCCCGGCAGCACCAAGTGCTGATGGCCGAGGAACATCGCGTCGACGCCGCCAACCTCGGTGAGCGCCAGCGCTGCGTTCTCCTCGTCGACCTGCGGCGCGATCTTTCGCGTAATGCCGGAATGGCAAAGCGCCACCACGAGATCGACGCCTTGCGCGCGCAATATTGGGAGATGGACGCGCGCCGCTTCGGCGACGCCGATCGTCGCCACGCGGCCTTGCAGGAAGCTCCGATCCCATTGCACGATCTGCGGCGGCGTAAAGCCGATGACGCCGACCTTGAGGCGCCGTTCCGCGCCCGAATCGTCGCGCACGGTGGGTTCGAGAACGAGCCAGGGCGTGAAATAGGGCTGCCCGTCCGGCCGCAGCACGTTGCAGCACAGCGCCGGGAAGGCCGCGCCGGCGAGCGCAAGGTCGAGAAAGTCGAGCCCGTAGTTGAAGTCGTGATTGCCGATCGAGCAGGCGGCGTAGTCGAGCGCGTTCATCGCCGCGATCATCGGATGGACGTCGCCGCGCTTCAGTCCCATTGCCGTCGCGGCGTAATCGCCGAGCGGCGCGCCCTGGATGATGTCGCCGTTGTCGAACAGCAGCGCGTTGGCGACTTCGGCGCGAGCTCTCGCGATCAGCGAAGCCGTCTTGACGAGACCGACCGTGTCGTCCGGCCGGTCGCGATAATAGTCGTAGGCCAAGATGCTGGCGTGAAGGTCGCTGGTGCCGATCAGTCGGAGAGAAAGGCCGGCGCGCATACGATCCTCAAAGCGCGAATCGCTGAGTTTAGCTTAGATCCGACTGCGGGAAGCGCAAAAAGCGCGAAGGAGGCGCCGCCTTTGGCGGCGGCGCGCCCCCGTCAGAGAACCGTCCCGTTGCGGGTGGGAACGGGAGCTTGGGTCTGGGTCGCCTGCGGCGCGCCGCTCTTGCCGTCCCAACCGCCGGTCGGCTCGACCTCTTCGTTGGCGGCCGGCGAGGGCGTCGCAACCTGGAACGCCGCGAGCGTCTTGGCGGCGGTCACCAGCGCCTGCGCGTCCATCTTGGCGGCGACCTCGTCGCGCTTCTTGGCGGCGTCGACGTCCCCCTGCTGGGCGGCGAGCGAGAACCAGATCCATGACTGCGTGAGATCCTGCGGCACGCCCATGCCGCGCGCATAGAGAATGCCGAGATTGAACTGGCTGTCGCGAATGCCGAGCTGCCCCGCCTTGCGGAACCATCGCGCGGCCTCCGCATAATCGGGCTTGCCGCCGGCGGCGGCCTCGGCGTTCATCACCGCGAGGTTGTGCATGGCGCGCGCGTTGCCGGCGCCGGCCGCCTTGCCGTACCACGACAAGGCGAGCTGCGGATCGCGCGCGACGCCGACGCCCTTCTCGTAGAGCGCGCCGAGCCGGTATTGGGCGATCGGCAGGTCGCGCGCCGCCGCCTGCTCGAGCCATTGCGCGGCCGTCTGCGGGTCCTTGGCGGCGCCGCGCCCATCGAGCAGGCGCGCGCCCATTTCGAATTCAGCGTTGACGTCGCCGGCCGTCGCCGCCTCGCGCAGCGCGGCGGGCAGCCCGGAGGGAATGGCGGCGACGAGATCGCCGGGCGCCCGCCTGGCGGCGCTCTTTGCGCCGGGGATCGAGCCGACCGGACTGATGTCGACGCCTTCCCTGGGGGTGGTCTGGGGCGGCTCGGTGGCGACGACGACCTTCGCCGGCGCCTCAAGTTCCGACTTCTGCATCAACGGCGCATGGCCGCCGGCGCGCATTTCGACGAGGGCGACCGCTGCGATCATCGCGATCAGCGTCGCAGCAAGGAGGAGTGGGCGCCGATGGCCTGAGACAAAAGTCTTCGCATGGGCGAGCAAGGCCTCGGGCGGCTGGTCGCCGGAGTCCTTCGGCTCCGCCGGCGGCTTTGCCTTCTTGCCGGAGCTTTCCGCCATCGCCGCCTGGGCGGCGCGGCGCGCGGCGGCGATGTGGGCGTTGACGGCGCTCTTCGGCGGAGCGACTTCGGCCTCGGGCCTGCGCGGGCGCGCGGGCGGCGAGCCCGGCTCGAGCAGAAAGTCGGCGCCGTCGATCGCGCCGGCGGGCGGGGGCGGTTGAACGGGCGGTGCGCCAGCCGACTGCCGCGCGGCGACAAGCTTGGGCGCCGCTACGTTGACGGCGCTGCGGGTGGCCTCGTCGACCCGCGCAACCTCGTCTTCGATGCGGCCGAGGCGACCAACCAGGCGCTCCAGAATGTCCTGGAGGTTGGTCAACCGCGTCTGCATGCGCTTATCGGCGCTCGCCTGTTCGGCGCGAATGTCCGCCAGCCCGTCGGCGATCGGATCGTCGTCACGTGAAGCGGGCAGGGACTGTAGCGTGCGTCGGGTCGCGTCGAGTTCGGCGACGAGGTCGTTGACCTTGCGCTCCAGCGAGGCGCTGGCAGGAGCCCCGGATTGCAGGGTGTCGAGGCGATCGTGAATGTCGGAAATCTGGGTCGCCAGCGCGTCCGGGTCGACCCGGCTCCGGTCGCGACGCTCGAGACGCTCGACCAGGAGTTCGGCCGCCTGGTCGATCAGCGCCGGATCGAGCCTCATCGGCCCGTTTCGGTCGAGCCGGTCCTGCAGCGCGTGCAGCGCCTCCTCGAGCGGACGCAAATCGAAGGCGGCGCCGATCCGCTGATCGATGCGCTGGCCGAGGTCGCGGATCATCCCGGCGATCTCGCCGGCGCCGCTCGCGGCGGTCGGCGCCCGATCGAGCTTTTGGTTGATCTCGCGCAGCAGCCCCTCGAAGGGACGGGTGTCGATTGTCGTCGGCGCGACGAGCTTGGCGCTGAGGTCGCGCATCAGATTTTCGATCGGCGCGGTGTCGATCTCGATCGGCCGCTCGCCCAGCAAACGGAGCGCTTCCTCCAGGGGAGCGATGTCGAGGGTGGGACTGGCGCGCTGGTCGATGCGCGCGCCCAGGTCCTGGATCATCGCGGCGAGACGGTCCTGAGCGGGCAGGGCCGCCGGCCGGTCGAGCTTCGCGCTGAGTTCGCGCAGCGCCGCTTCGAGCTTCGCCGCGTCGGGCGCCTGTGGCTTTTGCAGCGCCTGGTCCATGCGCTGCGCCAGCTGTTCGAGTCGTCGCTCGATCGCCGAGAGCGCGGCGGTGGGAGTTGAGCGCTCGATCTGGGCCCGCGCGTCGGCGAGCAGAGCGACGGCGCGCGCCGTCTCAGCCTGCGGCGAGGGATTGGAGGCCAGCCGTTCGACGCGATCGGCGAGGTCGCCAATCTGGCGCTCGAGCCGCTCGACCGGAACCGGCCGCATCGCGGCGGCGGCGAGCAGGTTGCGCACCTCCTCGGTCTGCGCGCGAATGCGCTCCAGAACGTCGGGATTGATCGCCCCTTTGGCGAGCGCGTCAATCCGCGCCTCGATGGCGCGGATTTCGCGTTGCAGGCCGGCGACGGGCGCCTGCGGATCATGCGCGCGCAGCGCGTCGCGCACTTCGCCGAGCAGCGCTTCAAGCGGCGCGATCAAGGTTTCGCGGACGCCGGTGTCGCGCACCGCCGCAATGCGGTCGCTGAGATCGCGCATCGCGCCTTCCAGTGCGACGACCGCATTGCGCGGGGCGAGATCGGTGAGGCTGCGCGACATCGCCGCGACCTCGGCCCGCAGCGCCTGCACGTCGGCCGCCGGGGCCGCGCCTCGCTCGCTTTCGTCGCCGCGCAATTTGTCGATCCGCTGCGTCAACGCCAGGATTTCCCGGCGCAGCGATTCGATCGCGGGTTCTTGCGGCGCCGCCGGCGTAGGGCGCGGTTCCGCCGGCTTTGCGTCGACGCCGAAGTTGCGCCAGCTCGACTTCGGCGCGGGCGCCTCGGGGACGCTCCCGCGCGCGTCGAGAGCGCTGCGGCGCCGCGCAATCTGCGAGGCGGCTTCGCGCAGATCGATGCGCGGACGTTCGGCAGGTCGTTCGGCAGGTCGTTCGGCAAGTCGTTCGGCAAGTCGTTCGGCAGGCCGTGCGGCTTGACGCGGCGGCTCGGGGCGGCGCTCGTCGTCGAGTTGCCGCGCGAGCGCCCTCATGCGAGCGTCGAGCTCGCGCTCGGCTTCGTCAATTCGCGATTCGAGGCGGCGCGGCGTCTCCGCCAGCAGCGATTGCTGGCGGGCGGTGCGCTGGTCGATGGTGGCGAGCTTGTCGGCGACCGCCTTAAGGGCCGCCCGCTCCGAGCCGCGGTCGCTTTCGCTGCGCTCGATCCATTGGGCGACGGATTCGAACGCGCGCGCGGCGCGCGCCTCGGCGCGTTCGGTGCGGCTTTCGAAGCGCGTGATGGCGGCTTCGAGCAATTCTTCGGCGCGACGAGTCTCCTCGCGGTCGGGCTCGCGCGTCTCCGGCTTGCGGCGACGCTCCCCCTCGCGGCGGCGCGTCTCTTCGCCAAGACGGCCGTCGCGCCGCGCGAGGCGGGAGATTTGCTCGCCGATGGCGTCGAGACGGTCGTCGCGGTCGAGATCCTGCGGTTCGAGGCCCTGCTCGGCAGCCTTGTCGGCGACCACCTCGTCGAGCCAATCGCCGAGGTTCATGCCGGCGCGGCGCGCCGCCTCCTCCGCGAATGCGCGCGTCTCGCGTCCCACGCCTTTGACGTTCCAGGCCGTCGCGCTGTTCATTGTTCAAACCGTCGCCGACATTGAGGCCTCATTGTCGCGCCGCCGGCGGATCGCGGCGCAACTGCGGGATATTTCAGCCGACGTAGTGAACAAACCGTTAAGATTGACGCAGCGCCGTTTCGTGGGGCCGAGGCGGCCGGCGTCCGCTCCTTCCTGTGATTGTAATGCTAAAATAAACAACCTTGGGTTGCATTTCCCGCGAGTTTCGTCATATTCCCTGACGGCGCATGGGGAAGGGAGGGCTGGTCCGAATCCCCAAGCCGCTTACGGAAAGGATTAGCTATGAGGGTCGAAACGGCATTAGGGAAGGGGGCTGAATCCCTGTCGGCTGGCCGCGGGCGCAAGGGCGCTGGCGGTGCGGGAGAAATGACGATTGGCGAGGTGGCGCGCGAGTACGGCGTGACCCTTCGCACCTTGCGCTTTTACGAGGACCGCAACCTGCTCCGTCCCCGGCGGATCGGCAGCGCGCGCTATTACGGCGGCCAGGAGCGTGTGCGCCTGGAGATGATCCTCAAGGGTAAGCAACTCGGTTTCACCTTGGCCGAAATCAGCGAACTCATCGGCACCGGGGACGCGTCCGGACTGAACGACATCGAGGAGCGGCTGCAGCCGGCCCAAGTCGTCGATCAGCTCGACCATCTCGAGCGTCAGCGGCGGGAAATCGACGACGCCATCGCGCGCCTCAAGGCGACGCGCGAGCGCATGGCTCGGATGGCCGGCGCGGCTTGACAGCGACAAGTTCCCTTCTCCCCTTGCGGGAGAAGGGAGTCAGCGGCTCCGCCTCAATCGATGCTCTAACCATCCAACGCCCTTTCGTAGACCTCCCGGACAGCGTCGCGCGTTGCGGCGATGGCGCCGCGGAGCGATTCGAAATCCGGTAGGGCGGCGGCCGCGGCGATGCGGCGCTTGACGCCGCGGGTCGCCTGGTCCGGCTCGAAGGGGCCCGCGACGGCGAGGCGGGTGATCTGGGTTGCGTCCGTATAGAGGCGATGCGCGGCGGCGAGCGTGTCCGCGTCGGAGGGCGCCAGCAGTCCCCGCGCGCCGGCCGCCGCGATGACCGCGCGAGTCGAGGCGCCGATCAGTTCGGCGTGGCGGCTCGCATGGGCGAGCACGAGGTATTGCGCGATGAATTCGATATCCATCAGGCCGCCGGAGACGAGCTTGAGGTCCCAGGGGTCCTGATCGCCCTTGTTGGCCGCGACGAGCTCGCGCATCGCGCGCACCTCGCGGGCCACCTCGCCGGAGTTCCGCGGCGCCGCCAGCACCTTCGCGATCGCGGCCTCGATCTCCGCCGCGAACGCCGGCTCGCCCGCCACCACGCGCGCTCGCGTCAGCGCCATGCGCTCCCAGGTCTCCGCTTCCGAGGCCTGGTAGAGCCTGAAGGCGGAGAACTGCGTCGCCAGCGGCCCTTGGCGGCCGGAGGGGCGAAGTCGCAGATCGACGTCGTAGAGCTTTCCTGCCTTCGTCGGCGCGGTGAGCGCGGCCAGCAGCCGCTGCATCAGCCGGGCATAGTAGAGCCCCGGCCCGAGCGGCCGGGCGCCGTCCGAGTCGCCGGCGTCAGGCGGAAAGTCGTAAATGATGATGAGGTCGAGGTCGGAGGCCGCATTCATCTCGCGCGAGCCGAGCTTGCCCATGGCGAGCACGGCGATGCGGCCGCCGCGAATGCGCCCATGGTCCTCGGCGAAAGCCGCGTCGACCCGTTCCAGCAGCGCGCCGACGAGGCTCTGCGCCAGCGCGCTATAGGCCAGCCCCGCCCGCTCGGGATCGAGCGCTCCTGACAGCAGCCGTACGCCGATGAGGAAGCTTTCCTCGGCGGCGAAATCGCGGGCGCGGTCGAGCATGGCCTCGAAACGCGTCGCGGCGTCGAGAAACTGCCCGACGCGGGCGGCGAGGCGCGCCTCGTCGAGGCTCTCGCCGATCGCCGCGACGCGGCCGGGATCGATGGCGGCGTCGAGTACATGCGGGCGTAACGCGACGACCTGGGCGAGGCGCGGCGCGCTGCCGAAGAGGTCGCCGAAGAGTTCGCGCACCGGACCGTTCGAGCGCAGGATCGACAGCAGCTCAACCGCGCCCGGCATGCGGGCGAGCGCGGCGTCGAACGTCGCCAGCGCCGCGTCGGGATCGCCCGAGCCCGAAAAGGCGGCGAGCAGCGCGGGGATGAGCTCGGTCAGCACTTCGCGCGCGCGGGCGCCGCGCACGGCCGGGCGCCGGCCGAAATGCCAGCCGCGGATGGTCTCGGCGGCCGCCTCGGGCCGCTGGAAGTCGAGGCGCCGCAGCGTCGTCAGCGTCTCCGGATCGTCGGCGACGCCGGTGAAGACGAGGCTGCCCGCCTCCGACCCGAGCGTCGGCGCGTCCTCGAACAGACGCGCGTAGTGCGTCTCGACGCGCCTGAGGTGGCCGGTCATCACAGCGACGAAGCGATCGAGCCGGGAATAGCCGCAGAACTTGGCGAACCGCGCCAGCGCGGCTTTCTCCATCGGCAGGCGCTGGGTTTGCTCGTCCGCGATCATCTGCAAGCGGTGCTCGATCCGGCGCAGGAAGGCGTAGGCGCAAGTCAGATCTTCGACCGCCTCCGCGCCGACCCAGCGCTCCGCGTGCAATTGCCGGAGCATGTCGAGCGTTCGCGCTCCGCGCATGGTCGGGCGCCGGCCCCCGAAAATGAGCTGCTGCGTCTGGACGAAGAATTCGATCTCGCGAATGCCGCCGCGTCCGAGCTTGACGTCGTGGCCGCGCACGACGACTTCGGCGTGGCCGCGCGCCGCATGGATCTGGCGCTTCATCGCATGGATGTCGGCGATCGCGGCATAGTCGAAATACTTGCGCCAGATGAAGGGCGCGAGCTCGGCGAGGAAGCGCTTGCCGAGCTCGAGATCGCCGGCCGCCGGCCGCGCCTTGATCATGGCGGCGCGCTCCCAGTTCTGGCCCAGCGTCTCGTAGTAGACGGTCGCGCTGGCGGTCGAGAGGGCGATCGGCATCGCGCCGGGATCGGGCCGCAGGCGCAAATCGACACGAAACCCGTAGCCGTCGGGCGTGCGCTCTTGCAGGAGGCGGACCAGGCCCTTGACTAGCCGCACGAACAGCGGGCTCGGCTCGACGCCAGGAGGGATCGAGCGCGCGTTCGCGTCGTAGAGCACGATCAGGTCGATGTCGCTCGAATAGTTCAGCTCCCGCGCGCCGTGCTTGCCGAGCGCGAGCACGACGAGGCCGGAGTCCGCTTCGATCGACGGCGCCTCGGGGTCGAGGTTGAGCCGTCCTTCGTTCGCCGCGCGCCGCAACACGAAGCGCAACGCGGCGGAGAGCGCGGCGTCGGCGAAACGCGTCAGCGCTTCGGTCGTCGCCTCGAGGTCCCAGACGCCGCCGATGTCGGCGAGCGCGACCAGCAGCGCCGTCTCGCGCTTGGCGCGGCGCAGCGCCTGCATCAGCGCCTCTTCCTCCGCATCGCGCCGGCCGGCGAGCGCCGCGAGCAGCGCGTCGAGCGAGGCCTCGGGCACCGAGCGGAGCAGGCGAACGAGCCGTTGCGGATCTTCGCTCGCCAGCGACCAGAGGTAGGGCGAGTGGTCGGCGAGGCCGAGCAGCAGGTCGCCGACGCGCTGCTTCGCCGCAAGCGCCTCGAGGTCGGCCGCTTCCGGCTCGGCCAATAGGGCGTCGAGACGGCTGCGCGCCTGGCTCGGCGCCGCGGGGACGGGCGCGTCCGTGAGGCGTTCGGCGAGGGCACGGCTCATACCGGCGCCATCGCGGCTGGCGGCGGCAGCGCCACGGCGGCGGCGGCAGGCAGCGACACCGCGACCTTGAGGCCCGGCCCGTTGTCCTCGAGCTGCATCGCCCCGCCGTGCATGTGCATCACGGCGGCGGCGAGCGACAGGCCGAGGCCGGAGCCGGGCGCCGAGCGGGCGCTTTCGAGACGCACGAAGCGCTGCAGCGCGCGGTTGCGCGCGGTCTCGGGAATGCCGGGGCCGCGATCGCTGACTTCGATCGTGATCATGTCGCCGTCGCGCCGCGCGCTGACGTCGATCTCGGGCTTGCCCGCTTCGGCCACGCCGTATTTGACCGCATTGTCGATCAGATTGGCGATCGCCTGGCCGATCAGTTCGCGATTGCCTTTGATGACGAGGCCGCGCGCGGCCTCGACGTTGAGCGCGGCCCCGTGCTCCTCGGCGAGCGGTTCGTAGAGTTCGGCGACGCTGGCGACCGTCTCGCCGACGTCGAAGGCGTCCAAGCCGGCCCGATCCGCTCCCGCCTCGGCTCTAGCGATCAGCAGCAAAGCGTTGAACACTTTGATGAGCCCCTCCGATTCCTCGATCGTGCGTTCCAGCGCGGCTCGATAGGCGGCGGCGTCGGACGCGCTGCGCAGCGCCTCCTCGGCGTGGTTGCGCAGTCGTGTCAACGGCGTGCGCAGATCATGCGCGATGTTGTCGGAGACCTCGCGCATGCCGGCCATCAGATCGCCGATGCGCCCCAGCATTTCATTGAGGCCGGCCGCGAGCCGGTCGAGTTCGTCCCCGGAGCCCGAGACGGGCAGCCGCAGGGTGAGATCGCCGGCCATGATCGCGCGGGCCGAAACGTTCATCGCGTCGATACGGCGCAACACCCGCCGCGCGACGAACAGGGCGCCGAGCGCGGCGAGCGCGACGAAGATGATCAAAGAGATCGCCATCGCGTGGACCATCACCCCGCCGATGCGCGCGCGATCGGCGAGATCGTGTCCGACGAGCAGGCGGAAGCCGCCGGGAAGCACGAAGATGCGCGCCAGCGCGCGCCGGCGGGGCGCCGATTCGTCGGCGCTTTCATAAGTCGTGTCGACGAAGCCGGCGTGGTCCAGCACGCCGGACGGCAATTGCGCGAGATTGCCGGCGAGCGGCTCGCCGGCGCTGTTGGTGAGAAGATAGAGCGAGGAGCCGGGCCGGCGCGAGCGCGCCTCGATGACGGCGCCGAGGCGGCGAATGCCGCCAATTTCATATTGCTCCGAGAGCCCGCTCGCTTCGGCGTTGATCGTCTGGCGCATCTCGTCGTCGACGACCTTGGTCACCTGCCAGGCGACGCCGGCGAGCACAAGGCCGGCCCCGACCGCGCTCAGCCCGAGGATGGCGAACGTCAGCCGAAACGCCGTAGCGCGAAGAAGTTTAGCGAGCGCCGTCACGGATCATGTATCCCGCTCCGCGCACCGTATGCAGCATCGGCGCGTCAAAATCGCGATCGATTTTCGCCCGCAAGCGCGAGACGTGAACATCGATCACATTGGTCTGCGGATCGAAATGATAGTCCCAGACATGCTCGAGCAGCATGGTGCGCGTGACGACCTTGCCGGGGTTCTGCATCAGATATTCCAGCAGGCGGAACTCGCGCGGCTGCAGCATGATCTCTTCGCCAGCGCGCGTCACTTTGTGCGAGAGGCGGTCGAGCACGAGGTCGCCGAGACGATAGACCGTCTCCTCCGGGGCGCCCTTCGGGCTACGCCGCGCCAGGACTTCGACGCGGGCGAGCAACTCGGAGAAGGCGTAAGGCTTGGCGAGATAGTCGTCGCCGCCCGCGCGCAGGCCCTTGACGCGGTCATCGACCTGTCCGAGCGCGGAAAGAATGAGCACGGGCGTCTCGACGCCCTGGGCGCGCAGGGCGCCGATCAGCGCCAGCCCATCCATCTTGGGAAGCATGCGGTCGACGATCGCGACGTCGTATTGGCCCTCGTGGGCGAGATCGTAGCCGAGGACGCCATCTGCGGCGTGATCGACGCTGTGCCCCGCCTCGCGAAAAGCCTTCGTGAGGTAGGCGGCGGCGTCTCGATCGTCTTCGATGATGAGAATTCGCATGGAGGACAACATAAGGTGTCCCCGCTTCCGCGCAAAAAAAAATGGCGGCAGGCCCGGGGGAAGTGGCCTGCCGCCCAATTTACCGGATCGCGCTTAGCGGGGGACTGGCGCGCCGGCATCGGCCTCGCGTTGGGGGTACGAGGCCAATCCTGGGGCTTACGAGGCCGATTGGGCCGGCAGGGCGAGGAAGCGGATTGCGTCGCCCGACTTGACGCGCAGCAGCACCGACTTCCTGCCTTCCGACTTCGCCGCGTCGATCGCCTGCGACACGTCGCTCGGCCGGGTCACCGGCTTGCCGCCGGCTTCGATAATGACGTCGCCAGCCTGGAGACCGCGGTCGGCGGCGGCGCCGTCGGGATCGACCGAGACGACCGAGACGCCGTCCTGGCCATGGGCCCGCTCGAGGCGAAGCCCCAGCTTGGCGAAGGCGGTCGCGTCGTCGTGGTGCGGCCTGCTGTCCTGGCCATCCGCCATCGCCTCCTTGTCCGACGGCATCTCGCCGAGCTTGACGTCGACGGTCTGCTGGGCGCCGTTACGCCAGAGCGTCAGCTCGGCGCTCTTCTTGGGGCCGAGTTCGGCGATCTTGCGGGCGAGGTCGCGCGGATCGGCGACCTGGTCGCCATTCACCGCGGTAATGACGTCGCCGACCTTCACGCCCGCGCCTTCGGCCGGCGAATTGGGCGTCTCCTTGGCGACCAACGCGCCGGAAGCGTTCTTGACGCCGAGGCTGTCGGCGAGGTCCGGCGTCACCTGCTGGATTTCGACGCCGAGCCAGCCGCGTTCGACCGAGCCATTCTCCTTGAGCTGCTGCACGACGTTCTTGACGACGTCGCTCGCAATCGCAAAGCCGATGCCGACGCTGCCGCCGGACGGCGAGAAGATCGCGGTGTTGACGCCGACGACCTCGCCGTCGGTGTTGAAGGTCGGGCCGCCCGAATTACCGTGATTGACGGGCGCGTCGATCTGCAGGAAGTCGTCGTAGGGGCCCGAGCCGATGTCACGGCCGCGCGCCGAAACGATGCCCGCCGTCACGGTGCCGCCGAGGCCGAAGGGGTTGCCGACCGCGAGCACCCAGTCGCCGACGCGCGGCGCCTGCGAGGCGAAGTTGACGAACGGATAGGAGCCGCCGTTGACCTTCAGCAAGGCGAGGTCGCTCTTCGGGTCGGTGCCGATCACCTTGGCGGTCAGCGTCTTGCCCTCGGAGGTGGTCACCGTCACCTCGGTCGCGTGATCGACGACGTGGTTGTTGGTGACGATGTAGCCGTCGGAGGAAATGAAGAAGCCCGAGCCCTGGGCCATCGTCAGATGATGATGGCGCCGCATCGGCGTGTCGCCGTCGCCGTCATCGTTGCCGTCGTCGTTGCCGTCGGGCATGCCGAATTGCTTGAAGAACTTGTCGAACGGGCTGCCGGGCGGAAACTGCGGCAGGCCCTGCGCCTGGACGTCGGCGTCGCCGCCGTCGTCGAGCTTGACCTTGACCGAGACGACCGCCGTCTTCACCCGATCGACGATGTCGGCGAAGGAGGCGGGGCCAGCGGACGTCTGTGCCGTGGCGGCGGCCGCGTGGCTCGGCGCGAACGCGCCCTGGTTGACCGCGGCGGCGCCGAGCGCCGAGACCGCGACAGCCGCGAGCAGCGCGCGGCGCAGCGAAGACCTGCGAAGATTTTGGAGGGGGGCAAACGACACAGACGGCTCCATTTTGAAATCAGTGCGCCACGTCTCAAGCGCGGCGTGATGGCGGCAAGATGGCGCGGCGTGGCTAACGCTGCGATGGCGCGGAGATGAAAGATTGGTAATGTGCGGCCTTCGGGCGCGGCTCCTTCGACAAGGCGCGGATGTCGGGTAGAATGGCCACGTCTCAGGCTTTGGGGAGCTCGCCATGACCGTCAACCAGCGGATTGTTTTCGACTCGCGCCCGACCGGCGAGGTCTCGCCAGCCAATTTCCGCCTCATCGAGGAGCCTCTGCGCCAGCCCGGGCCGGGCGAGGTTCTGGTCCGCCACCATTACCTCTCGCTCGATCCTTACATGCGCGGCCGGCTGAGCGACGCCAAATCCTACGCCAAGCCGCAGGAGCTCGGCGCGACGATGGGCGGCGGAACGGTCGGCGAAGTCATCGCCACCAACAACCCTCGCTTCAAAGCTGGCGATTTCGTCGTCGGCATGGGCGGCTGGCAACTTTACGGCCTGAGCGACGGCAGCGGTCTCAACGTCGTCGACGCCAGCAAGATCCCGCTGCAAGCCTATCTCGGCGTGGTCGGCATGCCGGGCGTCACCGCTTGGTACGGCCTCAACAAGATCATCGCGCCGAAAGCAGGCGAGACGGTCGTCGTTTCGGCGGCGACCGGGGCGGTCGGCGCCGTGGTCGGCCAACTCGCCAAGATCGCCGGCGCGCGGGCGGTCGGCATCGCGGGCGGCCCGGACAAATGCGCCTATGCGACGGGCGAACTCGGCTACGACGTCTGCGTCGATCACAAATCGCCGCACTTCGCCGACGCGCTCAAGACAGCGCTGCCGAACGGGCTCGATGGGCTGTTCGAGAACGTCGGCGGCGAGCCCTTCGCCCAATGCCTCAGGCGCCTCAACGATTTCTCCCGGATCGCGATTTGCGGCCTCATCGCCTCTTACGAAGGGCCGCCGACCAGCCTGCCGGACATGCGCGTTTTTCTGGTCCGGCGGATCAAGGTCGAGGGCTTCATCGTCAGCGACCACCTGGATTTGTGGCCGCAAGCGCTAGGCGAACTCGCCGGCCATGTGGCGGCGGGCCGGCTGCGCTGGCGCGAGACCATCCGTGATGGCCTCGAAAGCACGCCGCAGGCGCTGGTCGACCTGCTGCATGGCGGCAATTTCGGCAAGATGCTGGTCAAAGTGATTTAGTAAAACTAAAATTGCTCCCCATTTGAATTGCGCTAAAGCACACGCCCCCCTATGCTGACGCCATGAAGCTCGCCGACTGGCTCACGCGTGAGGGCGTCAAACGCGTCGTTTTTGCCCGCCGCATCGGCGTCTCGCCGGGCGCGGTGACGCAGATCTGTCGCGACGAGGGCGCCTGGGTTTCGCGCGAGACGGCGCAGCGCATCCTCGCCGAGACGCGCGGCGCGGTGACGCCGAATGATTTTCTCGACGGCGCAGTTCCGTCGGAGTGGGGAAAGCAGATGTCGCATCAAGTCAACCAGGCCATCGAGGCGATCGCGCGCGGCGAGATCGTCGTCGTCACCGACGACGACGACCGCGAGAACGAGGGCGACCTGATCGTCGCCGCCTCGCTGTGCAACACCGAGAAGATGGCGTTCATCATCCGCAACTGCTGCGGCATCGTCTGCGCGCCGCTGACCGCGGACGAGGCGCGCCGCCTTCATCTCGCGCCGATGGTGGCGATGAACGACGCGCCGCTCGGCACCGCCTTCACCGTCTCCGTCGACGTCAAGCATGGCATGACGACCGGCATCTCCGCCGAGCAGCGCGCCAACACCGTGCGCGCGCTCGCCAACGGCAATGTCGGCGCGAGCGATTTCGTCCGCCCGGGCCACATCTTCCCGCTCATCGCGCGCGAGGGCGGCGTGCTGATGCGCTCCGGCCACACCGAGGCGGCGGTCGATCTCTGCAAGCTCGCGGGGCTGCCGCCCGTCGCGGTGATCTGCGAACTCGCGAACGACGACGGCACCGTGATGGTCGGGCCGCAGATCGAGACTTTCGCCGCCAAGCACGGCCTCGCCCGTATTTCGGTCGCCGACCTGATCGCCTATCGCCAGGCGCGCGAGAAGCTCGTCGAGCGCGTCGCGACCTTCCCCGTCAAGACGCCGATCGGCGAGCTGACGGGCTATGCCTATCGCACGACCTTCGATCCCGTGCTGCATTTCGCCTTCGTCCACGGTTCGATCGGCGATGGACGCGGCGTACCGGCGCGGCTCCATCGCGCCGATATCATCGGCGACATCTTCGGCGATGGCGTGATTCCTCGGGTGCTCCAGCGCTTCAAGGAGGAAGGGCGCGGCGTGCTCGTCTACCTGCGCGACGGTTCCGCCGGCGTTCCCACCAATCTGAGCGGCGCGGAAGCGACGAATTCGGATACGGAGCGGCAAGCGCAATGGCGGGAGATCGGGCTCGGCGCCCAGATCCTGCGCGATCTCGACGTCTCCTCGATCCGCCTGCGCACCGGCAATCCCCGCAAATACGTCGGCCTCTCCGGCTTCGGCATCGAGATCGCCGCGATCGAGGGGATCGATTGCTAGAGCTTGCTGCTGGCTAGACCGCGTCTCCGGAGCATCTCAAGTGCGCCCACGGAGACAAGGAGGGCCAATACGAGGGGGCTGAGCGAGGCGCACAGCGCGACCCGTACTGGGCGCCCGCTCTGGACGGCATAGAAGATCGACCCTGCGGCCACCACGCCGCAGCTATTTCCGGACTTGCTGGACGGTGCTGACGACTGGAGAGGCGGAAATCCGAGACCGAGCTACAAGTACAAAGTCAGCGGCTCAGCCTGCTGGGCGGCGTGGAAATCGAGGGCGATCGCTTCGGTCTGCCGGGTGTGGGTCTATCGGTGGAAGCGGGCGTGCCGGTCTACCAGGACCTGAACGGCCCACAGCTCGCCCGCCAATGGCAGGGCATCGCGGCGCTCTCCTATCGATTCTGAGCGATCGCCGGCCAGCCGGACGAGCCGGGCCGCATTGACAGGGCGCCGAGCGAAGCTAACCTCGCTCCATGTTCGCAACGCTTTTGGGAGAGCCCGCGGGACAGACGTGGCTGCAGCTCGCGGAGCTGGGCCTGGCGTTCGTTCTCTCCGCGCTCATCGGCCTCGAGCGCGAAATCCGTCAGAAAAGCGCGGGGCTACGCACCTACACGCTGGTTGGATTCTCTTCCGCGCTGATCCTCCTGGTCTCGAAATACGGCTTCACCAACATCCTCGAACCAAACCGTGTCGTCCTCGATCCGTCGCGGATCGCGGCGCAGATCGTTTCCGGGATCGGCTTCATTGGCGGCGGCGTCATTTTCGTGCGCAAGGACATCGTCCGGGGCCTCACCACCGCGGCGACCGTCTGGCTTACGGCGGCGGTCGGGATGGCCTGCGGCGCCGGGTTGCCGGTTTTGGCGATCGCCGTCGTGGCAGGCCATTTCGCGATTGTCGGGCTCTTTCCAGCCATCGAGCGGCGGCTCCCGAGGTCGCGCTGGGCGCCCATGTCCCTCCGCATCTCCTATTGGGGCGGCCGGGGCATTCTGCGAGAGATCCTCGCCGTCTGCACGCAGAACGAATTCTCCGTCAACCGCGTGCGCGTCGAAAATGAACGGCCCGGCGAACAATCCGGCTTTCAGGCCGCCAAGGGCGACGGAAAGGGGTTTGACGACGAGGCGCCCACGTTGAGCGAAGGCGCGGACCAGGGAAATCGACCCCGGAAAGGAGTCGTGACGCTTTCCCTCGAACTGCGCGGCGGCCGATCACTCCAAAAGCTGGTCGCCAAGCTGACCGAGATCGACGGCCTCGTCGAGGTTCATGCCGGGGAGGGCGCCGGCGGCGATTAGAACACGCTGTCTATTGGTTGAACCGGTCCCCTGCCGTCATCGGGAGCGAAGCGCGGCGATCCAGAGATCGAAACGTCGGCCGATTGAGGCGGCCACGAAACGTCTCGCGACTTGCTTGCGAGACCTCGATCGCTGGATTGCTTCGCTCCGCTCGCAATGACGGCTCAACGTAACGGCAGAACGCCTCTAGTCAGCGTTTTGCAATACGATTGACGCAGCGCTGCTGTCGCGCCCGCAAAAGCGGGGGCCCAGGCAACCGGCGCAGGCCTCCGCCCTTTGACTCCCGGATGCCCGCTTTTCGCGGGGGTGACGCCTGCTGGCGCGTATCTGTCCCCGGCGCGGGAAGCTCTCGCCTTCAAACTTCCCGCAGCACATGCACGCTCAGCGGTTGCGCGAGCTTGCCCTCCAGCGCTTGCGTGAGCGTCTTGAAATGCGGCGTCTGCATATGCAGCTGCAAGGCGCGCTCGCTTTCCCATTCCTCGACGAACACGAAGAGTGACGGATTCTGGATATCGCGGTGAAGCACGTACATGTCGCACCCGGCCTCTTGCCGCGTCGGGCCGATGCACGCCTCCAGCGCCTGCTGGACCGCGCTTTCCTCTCCGGCCTTCGCTAGTATATGGGCCACGACCCGCACGTCTTCGCTCATCAATCGATCTCCATTTTGCTCAGCGCGCCTGCTTCGACGCGGGCCTGACATGGCGCGCTTCGCTCGAACTGCAACCGGAGCAAAGTTCACGTTCATGAAATCGGCAGTCGCGCGACTGCGCATTGGCGCTTTCGAATCGGCGCGGCTCTCCCTCTCCCCGCATAGCTCGTCGAGAGACGGGCGTTCTAACGAACGCCCTATGCTGGGAGAAGGGATCCCCTAGCCGCCCATCAAGGCGCCGACATGCGCGGCGACCGAGCGGCCGAGGCCGTCGAGATCGTAGCCGCCTTCGAGCAGCGAGACGACGCGGCCGCCGCAGCAGCGCTGCGCGATATCCATCATTCGTCGCGTCGCCCAGGCGAAGTCCGCCTCGGCGAGATTGAGGCCGCCGAGCGGATCGCGCATATGCGCGTCGAAGCCGGCGGAGATGATGATGAGATCTGGCGCATAGGCGTCGAGGCGCGGGAGAATCGTTTGCGTGAACGCATCTCGGAACGCATCGCCGCCGTCGCCGGCGCGTAAGGGGGCGTTGACGATTTGATCGTGGTCGCCGGTTTCGCCGCGCGCGCCGGTGCCGGGGTAGAGCGGCATCTGATGCGTCGACGCGTAGAGCACGCTCGCGTCGCTCCAGAAAATATGCTGCGTGCCGTTGCCGTGGTGCACGTCGAAATCGACGATGGCGACGCGCTCGACGCCATGAACGGCCTGAGCGTGGCGCGCGGCGACCGCCGCGTTGTTGAAGAAGCAAAAGCCCATCGGCGTCGCCGTTTCGGCGTGGTGCCCGGGCGGGCGCGTCGCGACGAAGGCGTTGTCGACCCGCTTGCCGAGAACCTCATTGACCGCGAAGACGGCGCCGCCCGCCGCGCGCAGGGCGGCTTCCAGCGTGCCCGCGCACATCGCCGTATCCGGATCGAGCTGAATGAGGCCCCGTTCCGGCGCCGCCTTTTCGATGGCGGCGACATATTCGGCGGGATGGACGCGCGTCAGGTGCTCGCTCGAGGCGCGGGGCGCCTCGTCGCGCAGCAAGAGCTGAAAGGCCTCCGCCTCCAGCGCCCGATCGACCGCGCGCATCCGGTCCGGCCGCTCGGGATGGCCCGCGCCCATGTCGTGGGCGATGCAGGCCGTATGCGTCAGCAGCAACGTCGTCACCGAGAGCCTCTCGAATTCACCTCCGCCCCGGCAGGAATCATTGTCGCATTGAGCGGCAAAGTCCACTCCTCTCGCCGCTACTTCGGCATGGGCTCGGGGCGGCAGCTCAGGCCTTGCGTCTGTTCCTGCGCCGCGTCGTAAAGGCTCGGCAATTCGCTGAAGGCGCGCATCAGCACGAAGCCCTCGTTGGTCGGCGAGACGATCCTGAGGTCCTGCGAGGGATTGTCCTCGTCGTCGTGCGCGACGAACTCGCGCATCTGCGCCGGCGTCGCGACGACCGCCTCGATCAGGCCGTGGGTCGCGGCGCGGTCGGTCAAGGCGTAGAGGACGGCGCCGCGCTTGGTATGGAACGAAATCGAGGCGAACCCGGCGCGGCCGACCGGCGCCTTCACCCGGATCGGGCCGTTCGACAAATCGTAGCGGCAGAAGGCGCTCGCCAGCGCCGGATCGCCGAGAGGAAAGCGGGTCTCGCTCGGGCTCGGCCGCGCCAGCGCGATCGTCGCGCCGACCGGGCCGAGCGCGGCGAGCCGCGCATAGGCGTCGCGCGTCGCGATGACGGGAATGAGCAGGATCACGATCAGATGCACGAGGATCGCGACGATCAGGACGACCGCCAGATAGGCCGCCGCGCTCACGAGACGTTCGCCGAGCCTCATGCGCAGCTGATCCGTTCGACAAGAGGAACCGCGCTCTTCTCGATGCCGCCCGCCGTCGCGCTGAGCGGGGAATCGTAGAGCCGGAGCACGAGGAGGAAGGATCGTGGCGCGCCGATCGGCAGCCAGTTGCCCGAATGGGCGGTCGCCGAGACGAAGATCGAGAACGTCCCATCGCCTTCGCGCAGGATCTCGCTCGAGCGGAAGCCGTAGCGCCCTGCGGCGTTCTCGATCGGGAAGCCGTTGCGATCGACGACGCTCAACGTCCAGTAGCGCGCCGCGGGCGTGTGCGGGCCGACGCGGTAGGTGCAGCGAGAGTTCGAGGCGGCGGCCTGAATCGTCGACCCGCGCCACGAGTTGCAGTCCCTCGCCAAGCGCCAGCGGAATCTCGCCGCTGCGCTCGAGTTCGGCGCGCGTATAAGGATCGGCCTCGAGCGATCCGGCGGTGACGGCGACCCGCCACGCCCCGATCTCGACGACGCCGAACGGCGGACCGGCGGCGAGGATCGCCCGGCTGGCCCAAAGCCCCAGCACAAGGCCGAGCGCCGCCGCCAGACAGGCTTTCACTAAGGTCGTCACGCGGGCCGTCCCGAGCCGTTCCAATGACCGCCGCGATCGGCGGCGCGCCGCAGATTGATCGGCGCGCGATCCGGCGAAGTCAAGCATTCGCGCTTTCTCAGCAGTGGCGGGTCAAGGCGACAGCACGCCGCCGCGCACGACGGAGATTTGCGAGCCGGCCTCGCTGGCGTAGGTGGACGGCGGCTCGCTGGCGGCGCGCTTCTGCGCCGTGCGCGCGATGTCGCCGATCTCGATGATGATCTTCGCCGAATGCGGGGAGAGACCGATCTGGCGCGGCGCTTCGACGATGCCGGCGCCGCCCTTGTTGGCGGCGGACGCGGCGGCGATCTGCCCTGACGGGGCGGGCGCCGCCGGCGCGAGGCCATAGGGAGGCTTGGTCTCGATGCCTTCGTGCGCATAGGCCATGATGTCATGCCAGGTTTCGGCCGGAAGGGTGCCGCCGGTCATTTTGCCGGCGGGCGAATTGTCGTCGTTGCCGAACCAGACGCTGCCGACGAAATTGCCGGTGAAGCCGTTGAACCACGCGTTGGTCGAATTGTTGGTGGTGCCGGTCTTGCCGGAAATGACGAGACCGGGGATCTGCGCCGCGCGCCCTGTCCCCTCGGTGACGACATGGGTCATCATCCCGTTCATCTCGGCGACCTTGTCGGCCGGGAGCACCTGCACGGGCGGGGGCCCGTTGGCGGCGTGGGTGTAAATCACGGCGCCGCTCGAATTGCGGACCTCCATGACTGTGTAAGGCGTCGCCCGCCTTCCCCCATTGGCGAGCGTCGCATTGGCGCCGACCATGTCGATCATCTTCACTTCGTCGGCGCCGACGGGAAGCGAAACCGTGTCGACGAGCGGCGTCGTCAGCCCCATCGCGCGCGCCGTCTCGACGATCTTCGAGCGTCCGAGCGCGGCGATCTTGCCGAGGTGATACGGCTGGCTCGCCGGCCAATAGGCTTCGCCGATCTTGACCGACAGGCGGATCGCCGCCGTGTTCAGCGATTGCGCGAGGGCTTGGGTAATCGTCAGGCGGCCGGCGCTCTCGCCCTCGAAATTATGGACGCAATAGTCGCCGATGCAGATGCTCGACGCGTCGATGATCGAGTTGTTGTGGTATTTGCCCGTCAGCAGCGCCGCCATATAGACGAAAATCTTGAATGAGGAGCCCGGCTGGCGCAGCGCTTCGGTGGCGCGGTTGAACTGGCTCGCGCCATAGTCCCGCCCCCCCACCATGGCGCGAACCAGCCCGTCGGTGTCGGCGATCACAGCGGCGGCCTGGTGCGCGTTATAGGCCGGCGCGTGGACGCGCAGCATGTCCTCGATGACGCTTTCCGACTTCGTCTGCAGATTGCTGTCGAGCCCGGTGCGCACCGTGAGAACGCGGTCGGCGCCGAGCTTGCCGTTGTTGGCCAGCGCCTTCACTTCGTCGTAGGCGAAATCGAGATACCAATCGGGGCTGGATCGGCCGGTTTGGGTCACCGGGGTCGCGGGATTGCGCCGCGCGGCGTAGACCTGTCCCTCGGTCATGAAGCCGGCGTCGACGAGATTGCTCAACACGTCGTTGGCGCGCGCGCGGGCGGCGGGCAGGTCGACGTTGGGCGAATATTTGGTCGGCGCCTTGAAGAGGCCGGCGAGCATCGCCGCCTCGGCGAGATTGATGTCGCGCGCCGATTTGCCGAAGTAATATTGCGCCGCCGCCTGCACGCCGAACGTCCCGCCGCCCATGTAGGCGCGATCGAGATAGAGGCTCAGGATCTGCTTCTTCGTCAGGTGGTGCTCGAGCCAGAGAGCGAGATAGGCTTCGTTGATCTTGCGCGAGACCGAGCGCTCGTTGCTAAGGAAGAGGTTCTTGGCGAGTTGCTGCGTGATCGACGAGCCGCCCTGCACGACGCCGCCGGCGTGGGCGTTGACGGTGAGGGCGCGCAACGTGCCGATCACGTCGATGCCGAAATGCTCGAAGAAGCGGCGGTCCTCGGTGGCGAGCACGGCCTTGATGAAATGATCGGGCAATTCATCGAAGGGGATCGCGTCGTCGTGCTTGATGCCGCGCCGGCCGACCTCGACGCCGTAGCGGTCGAGGAACGTCACCGCGAGGTCGGCCCGCTTCAGCCAATCGTCGTCGCTCGTCTGCCGGAACGCGGGTTGGGCGAAGGTCAGCACGACGATCAAGCCGACGACGGCGAGGTTGCAGCTCTCGCAGGCGAGGTCGAAGGCGAGCTTGCGCAAGCCGGAGACATGCAGGCGCTCCGATAACGCCGCAATCGCCTGGAGAATGCGGAGCGAACCCCGCCCTGCGTCGTAGAGCGAAGAATCCACCCACGCGTCGAACGCGAGCAACGCCCGCGCGACGGACTTCCTCAAGCGGGACATTCTCCGTGAGCTCGACAAGGCTTCTCCACTGCGGACGCGCCGGCCACACGCCCCTGGCTTAACACAACCCGGCGCAATGTGAACGGCTTGACCCGGCTTGACGCCGCGGCGTCGCCGACACAAAACGCGACGCGTCGGGCCGAAATGCGACCGGGTTCAAGACTTCGCGCCGAGCGCCCATGTTCCATTTTGATACGACGCCCGGCTCGGCGACTTTCGCCGAGGACCTTCGGCGAGGATCTTCACCATGTCCAATTCCTCCGACGACGCCTCGTCCCGAGCCGGCCAGCCCTTCTGGCGGGTCAAGACGCTGGAGGAGATGACCGCCGAGGAATGGGAGAGCCTCTGCGACGGCTGCGCGCGCTGCTGCCTCGTCAAGCTCGAAGACGAGGACACCGGCGAGATTCACTTCACCGATCTCGCCTGCACCTTGCTCGACGGCAAGTCCTGCCGCTGCACCGACTATCCCGGCCGCCAGCGGAAAGTGCCGGATTGCGTGAAGCTCACGCCCGAGACGGTGCGCTCGCTGAGCTGGCTGCCCGTCACCTGCGCGTATCGGGTGCTCGCCGAGGGCGGCGATCTCGCCTGGTGGCACCCGCTGGTCTCCGGTTCCCCCGATACGGTTCACGAGGCGGGCGTCTCGGTGCGCGGACGGGTCGCCGCGAGCGAGGACGACGTGCCGACCGAGGCCTGGCCGGACCATATCGTGCGCTGGCCCAACCGGCCCCCGCGGCGGGCGCGCAAGCAGGGGGGCTGACGACTCCCTCTCCCGCATAGCCCGTCTCTCGACGGGCCGTGCGGGGAGAAGGGATCCCCCTGCCTAGTATCCGCTTGCCCCTACAGCCCCCACCTTGCGAGCGTAGCGTCGATCCAGCCGCGTTGCGGGGCGACGAGCGGCCCTTGGGTCAAAGCTCCGCAGCGGCCGCCGTGCGAGCCCGTGGTCCAGGCGACCACGGCGAGCACCGTCCCCTCGCTGGAAAAAAGAGGTCCTCCGGAATCGCCGGAGCAGGCCCCCTCCGGCTCGGAGCCCGCGGCCCAGAGAAGGATGCGCGACAGGGGAGCGCGCACTTGCAACTTCGCGCTGCGCAGCGAGCCGCCCGTCTTGGGTTCGCCTTCGCGCGTGACGCCGTATCCCGCGACGACCGCCGCCTCGCCGACGCCCGGGCCGTCGCCGGAGGCGAGCCGCGCCGCGGCGAAGCGCTCCGGCAAGGGCGCCCGAGTTCGATCAACGCGAGGTCGATCGAAACGACGCGCTGCGCCACCGCGTCGGCGTGGTAGAGCGGATGGCTCGCCGCCGCCTTGACCGGCAGCAGCACGGGCGCGCCTTTGTCGTCGCGGAAGAAGACCGCCATGTCCTGCGGCCGGCGCAGGCAATGCGCGGCGGTCAGCACGACCCGAGGCCCGAGCACCACCCCCGAGCAGAACCCGGCCTTGTCCCCGCCGCGGGTCAAAACCATCACCACCTCATTGGCGAAGCCGGCGTCTTCGTCCGCTCCGCCGACCACCGCGGCGGCGGGCGCGGCGCCAGAGAGCGCGGCCAAGAGGGCGATGGATTGGAGGGCGCGACGCATCGTCGAAGGCATGTGCAGGGGCTATCGCGTTCCCGGCCCCGGCGGCAAGCGCGGCTGGTTTGCGCCGTTGGTTTGAAGTCGCCGCTCTATTATGTTCATTCCCTATTCAGGCGGCGCGAGAAAGGCTGCGACATGACGTCGATGTCGAACATCGCTTTTCTCCTGACGCTCGGCGCGGTCCTGGCCGCGGCCTCCTCGGGCGCCCTGGCGGGCGAGCCGGAAGTCCATCCTGCCGCCGTGAAACGGTCGTGCCTGCCTCCCGCGGAGAGCCGCGAGGAGATCAAATCGCGGCATTTTATCGAGCCTTTCGTCGTGCTGAAGTCCGCATCGACGCAATTCAAGGCGGAAGCGCTGTCGGCTAAGCTGTGCCATCTCGGCGACGAATTCGTTTATGAGATAACGTTGCTGCACCGCGACGGCCGGCTCGTCCACGCCGTGATGAACGCGGCGAGCGGCAAGCTCCTCGGCGCTCACAACGCTCGGGAGCCGATGCCGAAAATGTGATAAGAGGCAACCCGACCTATGCGCCTTCTCGTTGTCGAAGACGACCGCGACCTCAACCGCCAGATCGCCACCGCGCTCGAAGTCGCGGGCTACGCCGTCGATCGCGCCTATGACGGCGAAGAGGGTTGGTTCCTCGGCGACACCGAACCCTACGACGCTATCGTGCTCGACATCGGCCTGCCGAAGCGCGACGGCGTCGCCGTGCTGGAAGCCTGGCGCAAGAGCGGCCGCACGATGCCGGTGCTGATTCTCACCGCCCGCGACCGCTGGAGCGACAAGGTCCAGGGCTTCGACGCCGGCGCCGACGATTACGTCGGCAAGCCGTTCCACATGGAGGAAGTGCTGGCGCGCCTGCGCGCGCTGTTGCGCCGCGCCGCCGGCCATGCCTCGAGCGAACTCGTCGTCGGCCCGGTGCGGCTCGATTCGCGCACCGGACGCGTGACGGTCGACGGCGCGCCCATCAAGCTGACGAGCCACGAATACCGGCTGCTGTCCTATCTGATGCATCACACGGGTCGCATCGTCTCGCGCAGCGAGATCGTCGATCATCTCTACGACCAGGACTTCGACCGCGATTCCAACACGATCGAGGTCTTCGTCGGCCGCCTGCGCAAGAAGCTCGGCGTCGACGTGATCCAGACTGCGCGCGGGCTCGGCTATATCGTCGAGCCCGAGGGCGATTCGGGCGCCCCGCAGCGCCAAAGCGCAAGACCGCCCGCTAGGGGGTTGAACCGTCATTGCGAGCGGAGCGAAGCAATCCAGCGATCGAGGCCTGGCCAGCAAGTCGCGAATTGTTCCGTGAGCGCCTCAGTTGGCTGACGCTTCGATCTCTGGATTGCTTCGCTCCGCAATGACGACCGTGGTGGGATCGCGCACCCCAGTTGCGCAGGAAGGCCGATCGAGCCCATGTTGAAAGCGCTCAACGCGCGGTCAATCGCCTCACGCCTGTTCATTTCCGCCGCGTTCTGGAGCGCGACGGTCCTGTTCGTCGCGGGCCTCGGCCTGTCCGCGCTCAACGCGCGCTGGAGCGAGGCGAATTTCGACGAGCAGTTGGGCGTCTATCTCAAGGCTCTTGTGGCCAATGTGGCGATCAGCGGCGACGATTCGCACGCAAGCTCCTCGCCGGTCATCGATCCGCAATTCGAACTCGCCTTTTCCGGCTGGTATTGGCAGATCACCCGCCTCGACGCCAACCCGCCCGAAATCCGCACGTCGCGCTCGCTGTTCGCCACCCAATTGCCGAACCTCAGCGACACCGACAAGCCCGACCGTCTCGGCGTCAGGCGCGGCTATGTCGACGGGCCCGACAATCGGCCCTTGCGGGTCATCGCGCGGGAAATCGACGCTGGTGACGAGGGCCGCTTTGTCGTCGAGGTAGCCGCCAACGCCGATGTGATTCAGCAGCAGATCGAGGGTTTCGAATATGCGCTGGCCGCGACGTTCCTTGTTCTGGCGGTCGCGCTGGTCGGCTCGACCGCGCTTACCGTCCGTTACGGCCTCAGGCCGCTGCGGGTGCTGCAAGGGGGGCTCGCCGCCGTCCGCCGTGGCGAAGCCGAGCGCATCAGCGGCGAATTTCCCGAGGACGTGGCCCCGCTCGCCGCCGAGGTCAATCTGCTGCTCGACGTCAACCGCGGCGTCGTCGAGCGCGCCCGCACCCAGGTCGGCAACCTCGCCCATGCGCTGAAGACCCCGCTCAGCGTCATCGTCAACGAGGCCGATTCGAACAGCCCGACGCTCGCCGAGAAGGTGAGGGAGCAGGCCGGCGTGATGCGCCGCCAGGTGAGCTTCTACCTCGATCGCGCGCGCGCGGCCGCGCGCGCCAGCGCCCCCGGCGCAGCGACCGACGTAAGGCAAGTGATCGACGGGCTGGTGCGCACCTTCGAGAAGGTCTACCGCGACCGCGCGCTCGTCTTCTCAGTCGAAGCCGAGGACGGATTGCGCTTTCGCGGCGAGGCCCAGGATTTGACCGATCTGATCGGCAATCTGCTCGACAACGCCGGCAAATGGGCGCACGAGCGCATCGTCATCCACGCCGAACGGGACCCGCGGCCCGACGCCGCCGGCCGGCCCTATTTCATCGCCTGGATCGACGACGACGGGCCGGGCCTCGACCCCGACGAGCGCGCCGCCGCGCTGGTGCGCGGCCAGAAGCTCGATGAATCCCGGCCTGGCTCGGGCCTCGGCCTCTCGATCGTCGACGACCTCGCCGCCGTCTATGGCGGCGCGCTGCATCTCGAGGAGAGCCCGCTGGGCGGCCTCCGGGCGCGCCTGAGGCTGCCGCGATTTTGAATTGCGGGAGGCGCCAGGACCGGTTCATTCGCGGGGGCAGTAGCCGCGATGAGTCAACCAAAAAGGCAGAACGCTCCAAATCCTGGGACGCTTTGTCGCAGTAAGATCCAATTGCCTGTTTTCGAGCGCCAAGATGCTCTAGAACGCGCCTCGCGACACGCGGCCGTTTTTTCCGCGCCGCATGAGAGGATGATGTGACGCTGTGGATCGTCCTTGCCGGAATGACGGGCCTCGCGATGCTCTGCGCGCTGTGGCCGCTGGCCTTCCGCGCTAAGGCCGGCGCCGGCCCGGCAAGCGACGTCGCATTCTACAAGGCGCAGCTCGGCGAGATCGAGCGCGACGTTGAGCGCGGCCAGCTTCCCCAGGTGGAGGCGGAGGCCGCGCGCGCCGAAGCGGCGCGCCGTCTCATCGCCGCGAGCGCCGCCCAGACCGCCGCAGGCCAGCCTCGCGAGGCCTTGGCCTTGCGCCGCGCCGCAGCGGTTCTCATTCTCGTCGCCGTCCCGCTCGTCGCGCTCGGGCTCTATGCGCGCCTCGGCAGCCCCGAAATGCCCGACCAGCCGCTGGCTAGCCGCGCTCCCGACATCAAGACGCCGGAGGGCCTCGAGGCGGCGATCGCGCGGATCGAATCGCATCTCGTCGCTTCGCCGGACGACGCCAAGGGATGGGCGGTGATCGCGCCCGTCTACATGCGTCTCGGGCGGTTCGGCGACGCGGTCAACGCGTATCAGAATCTGCTGCGCCTCAAGGGCGAGAACCCGACGCTGCGGGCAAGCTACGGCGAGGCGCTGGTCGGCGCGGCGAACGGCGTCGTCACGGCCGACGCGCGCGCCGCCTTCGACAAGGCGATCGGCCAAGAGCCGGGCCAGCCGGCCGGCCGCTTCTACCTCGCCCTCGCCGCCGAACAGGACGGCGACAAGGCGAAGGCGATCGAGATGTATCAGGCGCTGATGAACGACGCGCCGAAGGACGCCGCCTGGCTGCCGGCCTTGTCGGCCCGTTTGGCGGCGCTCCAGAACAAGGCTCCGGCGGCGCCGCCTGCGGCCGCGGGCGCCGAGGCTGACGGCCAAACGGGTCCGAACGAGCAGCAGCAGGCCATGATTGAAGGCATGGTGGAAAGCCTGGCGACGCGCCTCGCGCAAAGCGGCGGCGGCATCGCGGACTGGTCCCGGCTCGTCCGTTCCTACATGGTGCTGCGCGAGCCCGACAAAGCGCGCGACGCGCTCGCCGCGGCGCGCAAGGCGCTGGGGAGCGATCCGACCAGCGCCGGCGAACTCGACCTCCTGGCGCACGAACTCGGGCTCGGGGGCTGAACGATGACGCGCAAAGGCCGCCGCCTCGCTTTGATCGGAGCCGCCCTCGCCGTCTTCGCCGGCGCGGCCGGCCTTGCGCTTTATGCGCTCAGCGACAGCATCGTGTTTTTCTACAGCCCGAGCGAAATCCTGCAAAAGAACGTGCAGGCCGGGGCGCGCGTCAGGGTCGGCGGCCTCGTCGAGCCGGGCTCCGTCGTCAGATCGGCCGACGAGAAGATCGACTTTGCGATTACCGACGGCGCCAATACGATCAAGGTCGATTACCAGGGCTTGCCGCCCGATCTCTTTCGCGAGGGACAAGGCGTGGTCGCGGAGGGCGTGCTGGAGCGCTCGGGCTTCGTGCGCGCCGAGACCATCCTCGCCAAGCACGACGAGCGTTACATGCCGCGCGAAGTCGTCGACGCGCTGAAGAAGTCGGGCCACTGGCAGGAAGGGAGCGCGACGCCGTGATCGTCGAAATCGGCCACTACGCTCTGATTCTCGCGCTCGCCATGGCGCTCGTTCAGGCGCTTCCCCCGCTCGTCGGCGCCTGGCGCGGCGACCGTGCGCTGATGGGGATCGCCTCGAGCGCCGCGCTCGGGCAATTCGCCCTGATCGCCATCTCCTTCGCCGCGCTCGCCTATGCGCATCTGACGTCGGACTTCTCGGTGCTCAACGTCGCCGAGAATTCGCACAGCGCGGTGCCGGCGATCTACAAATTCTCCGGCATCTGGGGCAACCACGAAGGCTCGATGCTGCTCTGGGTCTTCATCCTCGGCGTCTTCGGCGCGCTCGTCGCGACCTTCGGACGGAGCCTCCCCGTGAAGCTGCGCGCCAACGCGCTCGCGGTGCAGGGGCTCATCGGCGCCGCCTTCCTCATCTTCATCCTGCTGACCTCGAACCCGTTCGAGCGGCTATCGCCGGCGCCCTTCGAGGGGCGCGACCTCAATCCGATCTTGCAGGACCCCGGTCTCGCGATTCACCCGCCGCTGCTCTATCTCGGCTATGTCGGCTTCTCGATCGTCTTCTCCTTCGCCGCCGCGGCGCTGATCGAAGGGCGCATCGACGCAGCCTGGGCGCGCTTCGTGCGCCCGTTCGCGCTCGTCGCCTGGTGCTTCCTGACCCTCGGCATCGCCGGGGGCTCCTACTGGGCCTATTACACGCTCGGCTGGGGCGGCTTCTGGTTCTGGGACCCGGTCGAGAACGCCTCGCTGATGCCCTGGCTCGCCGGCACCGCCTTCGTCCATTCGGTCGCCGTGATGGAGAAGCGCGATGCGCTGAAAGTGTGGACGATCTTCCTCGCCGTTCTCGCCTTCTCCTTCTCGCTGCTCGGCACCTTCCTGGTGCGCTCGGGCGTGCTGACCTCGGTGCACGCCTTCGCCAACGATCCGCGGCGCGGCGTCTTCATTCTCGCCATCCTCGCGGTGTTCATCGCCAGCGCGCTCGCCCTGTTCGCCTGGCGCGCGCCGATGCTCAAGCAGGGCGGCCTGTTCGCGCCGATCTCGCGCGAGGGCGCGCTGGTGCTCAACAATCTGCTGCTTACGACCGCCTGCGCGACAGTGTTCTTCGGCACCCTCTATCCCTTAGGGCTCGAACAAGTGACCGGCGAGAAGATCACGGTCGGCGCGCCCTTCTTCAACATCACGGCAGGCTCACTGCTGCTCGTGCTGTGCTTCGTGGCGCCGTTCGGTTTTTCGATGGCCTGGAAGCGCGGCGATCTGCTCGGCGTGGCGCAGCGCCTCGCCGTCGCCTTCGGCGGCGGCTTTGTCGTGTTCCTCGCGTTGCTGGCGGCGCTGCGCGGCGGGCCGGTGCTGGCGCCGGTCGCCGCGGGCCTCGCGATCTTCATCGTCGCTGGGACCCTGGTCGAAATCGCCTCGCGCGTCTGGCGGCGCGGCGGCTCGCTCGTTCTGGCGCTCAATCGCGCCCGCGGCCTGCCGCTGTCGTTCTGGGGCGGCGCGTTCGCTCATATCGGCGCCGGACTCGTGCTGCTCGGCCTCGCCTCGACCGGCTTCGGCGCCGAGGCGATCGCGACGATGCGGGTCGGCACGCCGCAGAGCGTCGGTCCCTATGAAGTCACCGTCGATACGGTCGGCACGCGCGACGGCCCCAATTATCGCGAGACGGTCGCGGTGATGTCGATCCGGTCAGGCGGCGTTATCGTGGCTTTGATCGAGCCGGCCCGCCGGCAGTTCGCGACGCGGCAGATGGCGACGACGCAGGCCGGCATCGCGACGCTGAACCTCGGGCAGGTCTATGTGTCGATCGGCGATCCCGCCGCCGATGGAACCGTCCCGGCGCGTCTCTACTGGAAGCCGCTGGTGACGCTGATCTGGCTCGGCGCCGGCGTGATGGCGTTCGGCGGCGCCGTGTCGCTCGCCGACCGGCGCCTGCGCTTCGGCGCGCCGGCCCGCGCCAAATCGGCCGCCGCGGCCGTCGCGGCGGAATGACCATGAAAACGCTCCGCGCCACCCTCGCCGCCGTCCTCCTGCTCGCCGCCGGCGTGGCCGGCGCGGTCGAGCCCGACGAGGTGATGAAGGACCCGGCGCTCGAAGCCCGCGCGCGCAGCCTCTCCGCCGAGCTGCGCTGCATGGTCTGCCAGAACCAGTCGATCGACGACTCCGAGGCGCCGCTGGCGCACGACATCCGCGTGCTGATCCGCGAGCGCATCGGCAAGGGCGACAGCAACGCGGCGGTGCGCGCCTTCCTCGTCTCGCGCTACGGCGACTTCATCCTCCTCGAGCCGCCCTTCAAGCCGGAGACGTTGCTGCTGTGGCTGAGCGCGCCGCTGACGCTGGCGCTGGGCGCGCTCGGGATATGGAGCGCGACGCGCCGGACGCGGTTGGCGACGCCGGCGCTGAGCGCGGAGGAGGAGGAGCGGCTGGCGTCGCTTTCGGGGGACGGTGAGGGGCGTTAGGGCGGCTTTTTGTGGAACAGGCCCTCACCCCGGCCCTCTCCCGCAAGCGGGAGAGGGGGCGCTGTGGGCGCCGCTCGATCCCCTTCTCCCGCTTGCGGGAGCGGACGAATGCTACGCATTCGCCTAGGGAAGGTGGCGCTAAGCGCCGGATGAGGGCGCGCCGCGCCTCATCGCTCCAGGGCATGCTCAAAGCAGGCGCGCCTGCCCCTTGCCGACCGCCGCTTACGGCGCCAAAAGAGCGCAACGCCCAGGGAGTCCCGCTCATGCTGCATGTCGTCCCCGCCTTCTCGCGCATCGGCGAGGAGAACGCCTTCGCCGTCCTTGCCAAAGCGGCGGAGCTGCAGCGCCAGGGGCGCGACATCGTCAACCTCGGCATCGGCCAGCCCGATTTCAAAACGCCGCCGCATATCGTCGAGGCCGCGATCAAGGCGCTGCGCGACGGCGAGCACGGCTATACGCCCGCGACTGGCATTCTGCCGCTGCGCGAGGCGGTGGCGGCCGATCTCCATCGCCGCTACGGCCTCGAAGTCTCGCCTGAACTCGTGATGATCGTGCCGGGCGGCAAGGTGACCATGTATATGGCGATCCTGATGTTCGGCGAGCCCGGCGCGGACATCCTCTATCCCGATCCCGGCTTTCCGATCTATCGCTCGATGATCGAGTACACCGGGGCGCGCGCCGTGCCGATCCCGATGCGCGAGGTGAACGGCTTCGCCTTCTCCGCCGAAGAGACGCTGGGGCTGATCACGCCGCAGACGCGGCTCATCATTCTCAATTCGCCCGCCAACCCGACCGGCGGCGTGACGCCGCGCGAGGAGATCGACAAGCTCGTCGCGGGCCTGGCGCGCTGGCCCGACGTCGCGATCCTCTCCGACGAAATCTACGGCCAGATGGCCTACGACAATCACCAGCATCAGACCTTGCTGGCCTATCCGGAGATCCGCGACCGCCTCATCCTGCTCGACGGCTGGTCGAAGACCTACGCGATGACCGGCTGGCGGCTCGGCTATTCGGTCTGGCCGAAGGGCCTTTACGAGAACGCGCGCAAGCTCGCGGTCAATTCCTTCTCCTGCGTCAATTCGGCGGCCCAGTTCGCCGGCCTCGCCGCCCTCACGGGCCCGCAGGATTCGGTGACCGCGATGGTCGCCGAGTTCGACGCGCGGCGGAGAATCGTCGTCGAGGGGCTGAACGCGCTGCCGGGCGTCCGCGCCGCGACGCCGAAGGGCGCCTTCTACGCCTTTCCCAACATCAGCGCGACCGGCTGGAAGGCGAAGCCGCTCGCCGCCGCGCTGCTCGATGAGGCGGGCGTCGCCACCCTCGGCGGCCCGGATTTCGGCGTCCATGGCGAAGGCTACCTTCGTCTCTCCTACGCCAATTCCAGCGACAACATTCGCAAGGCGCTCGGCCGGATCGGCGAGTTCCTGCGCGACAGGAAGCCGCCGGTTTCGTAACTTCGTGAGGGGGCGCGGGACGCATTTGCCGATGCGCTGGCGACCAATCCCGTCTATGTCGTGAGGAGGTCATGTTGCTCGTGGATCGTCCGACCATGCGAATAGTCCTTCTCGCCGCTGTTCTCCTTGCCTCGGCGACCGCCGCCTTCGCCACCGACGATGGGCGTCCCTCGCAAGCGGCCTGCGACTCGAAGAAGATCGGCGCCCGTGAACTCGCGGAATGTCTGCGCGCGAGCGCCGACCGGGCGGACAAGGACCTCAGCGCCAGCGTCGACGCCGCCATCAAGAGCATCGACACGCGCGCGGGCGTGATGTCGGGGCAGAAGACGCGCTGGAAGCGCTCGCTCAACGACGCCGAAGCGCAGTGGCTCGGCTGGCGCGACGCCGAATGCCAGGACGTCGCCCCGTTCGAGGCCGGCATGAGCGCCAAGGGCGGCGACCCCCGCCTCGCTTGCATCATCGATCGCGACGCCCAACGCACCGCCGACATCAAGGCGCGCTATCCGTAACGCTAATCGGCGCGCCGAAATTGGGCGTCATGGCCGGGCTCGACCCGGCCATCCACGCGGCGCCCGCGATTCAAACTCTCAAGTATCGCAGCGGCTGAACGGCGTGGATGCCCGGCACAAGGCCGGGCATGACGGCTTTCGAGGATGGCTCCGCTTTCGCCGTGCGCTCACCCAATCCGCATCACCGCATCGCGCGCGAGGCGCGGCGCGAGTTTGCGCATGTCGGCGGGGGAGATGGCGATGCAGCCGGCGGTGGGCGTCAGGCCTTCGCGCGCGAGATGGAAGAAGATCGCACTGCCGCGACCCTTCGCTCTTCGGCTGAAATTCTGGTCGAGCACAAAGACGAGGTCGTAGAGCCTGTCCTCGCGCCACATGCGATCGGTGCAGTCGCGGGCGGGAAGCGTGACCGGGCGATTGTAGCGCGGACTGGCCGGCGCTTCGCACCATCCTGAATTCGGCCGCAGCGGCCGCAGCGGAATGCCCCCGGCCGGCCGGCGCAGCCGATCGGGCCGGTAGTAGCCCCAGAGCAAGGGGAAGCGGCCCGCCGGCGTGCCGCCGTCACCCTCCCGCTTGTCGCGCACGACGCCCGCCGGCCCGAGAGCGCAGGCGATTCGGAATGGCCCGGCGACGAGCCAGCCTTTGGCGCGCGCGCCAGGCCGCGCCAGCACGCGGAGATGGGAGATGCGGGCGCTGCGGCGCTGCGATTCGGGAGGGCGCATAGCGCCAAACTCTTCGCTTTGCCCCCGCGGCGCAAGCGAACGCGGCCAAATCTGGCCGAACGGTCAAGGCTTTGCTATGACAGCGCCCGCATGTCTTTCCCCAAGCTCGCCGGTCCGGCCCTCGGCGTCGCGCTCTATCTGCTCGGCGTATTCCTCTTCGCGCTCAACGACGCGATCGGTAAATGGCTCGTCGCCGACTACGGCGTCGGGCAATTGATGTTGCTGCGCGCGCTCGGCGCCGCCGTGGTGCTGGGGCCGATGGTCGCCGCGCTGCGCGTCGATCTGCTCGACTTCGGCCAGGCGCGGCTGCAATTGCTGCGCATCCTCTGCATGGCCGGGGACACGTTCTCGTTCTACTATTCGACCCGTTACATGCCGCTCGCCGACGTGATGACGTTCTATATGGCTTCGCCGCTGATCGTCACGGCTCTGTCGGTCCCGCTGCTCAACGAGAAGGTCGAGCGCTTTCGATGGGTCGCGGTCGGCATCGGCTTTGTCGGCGTGGCGGTCGCGCTGCGGCCGTCGCCGCAAATGTTCTCCTCGATTTCGTTGCTGGCGCTGTTCGGCGCGACGATGTTTGCGCTGGGTCAGACCGTCACGCGCAAGCTTCGCCGCACCCACTGGCTGCCGCTGGTGGTCTGGCAGTTCGCCGGCGCCGGCGTCATCGGCGCGATGACGATTCCCTTTTCCTGGCGGACGCCGACCGGGTTCGATCTGCTGCTGATGTTCCTTGTCGGGGTCGTGTCGATGGCTTGCTTCATCTGCATCACCCGCGCGCTGGCGCTGACGCGCGCCGCCGTGCTGGCGCCGCTGCAATATTCGTCGATCGTCTGGGCCACGATCCTGGGATGGCTGGTTTGGCGCGACACATTGACGTCGCCGATCCTGCTCGGCAACGCGATCATCATCAGCAGTGGGCTGTTCGTCGCAGCGCACGGGGTGCGCTCGAAAACATCGAGCGCCTGAACCCGCCGCCGCCCGAGGCTAGCGCACGCTGTCTTTTGGTTGAGCCGGACCCCTGTCGTCATCGCGAGCGTAGCGCGGCGATCCAGAGATCGAAGCGTCAGCCGATTGAGGCGCGCACGGAACGACTCGCGACTTGCTGGCGAGGTCTCGATCGCTGGATTGCTTCGCTCCGCTCGCAATGACGCTTCCGCGTAGCTGCAGAATGCTCTAGCGCCGCGCTCAGCCGCCTCGGCGCGCCCGCGCCGGCTTCGGCTTGTCGACTGTTCGCGTCTGGCCGAGCCCGATCTTCTTGGCGAGTTCCGAGCGCTGCGCGGCGTAATTGGCGGCGACCATCGGATAATCCGCCGGCAGCTTCCACTTGGAGCGATATTGTTCCGGCGTCATGCCGAGAACTGAGAGGTGGCGGCGCAGAGACTTGAACTTGAGGCCGTCGTCCAAGCAGACCAAGTAATCCGGCGTAATCGACTTGCGAATAGGCACTGCCGGAACAAGAGGCTCGGGTTCAGGCGCGGCCGGCGTAGCGACGCCGGTCAGGAGCTTCACGATGCCGTCATGCACAGCCTGGATGAGCGCCGGCAATTCGGCCGATCGCAAAGAATTGTACGAGACGAAAGCGGAAACGATTTCGCCCGTCAGAGCGATGGCTTCGTCGGCTTCGTCGGAAGATAGCGGCATGACCTGATCTCTGTCGGTTGTGGATTCGATTTCGATATACGCTTCTCTCGAACGCAACAAGCGGTCAATCATAATTGACTGAAGATTTGTAACCTCTCGCAATTAATCTACGTTTAAGGATTTAGTATGGCCGCGGGTATTACCTATCGCGGCGTTCGCCAGCGGCCCGTTTCCCTCCAAGCCTCCGGCGACCATGCCGAGAATTGGGGTAGATCAACGCCGTGGCCAAATCGAACCGCGTGCTTTTCGCGCGATGATCGTCGAGACCGCGCGGAAAATCTCCAGCAGCGGCGGCTGCATCCGATACTCTCCGATTCGGGTTAGTCGCTACCCCCTAGCGAAAGCGCGGGACGCGTCGAGGCCAATCGCCTATGGAGATTGATAAGACAACGATAATAAATTGGATTGATTGATGGCGAAGGAGGATCGTGGACGCCACAGCAACATTGCATCGAGGCGAACATGAACCGCACCTTTATTGCTATCGCCACCCTTCTGCCCGTCCGCGGCCTTGGCGCCCAATTTCGCAACAATCTTCTCCCGCTCCGGGGCTTTCACCGAACCGTCATAACTGTATAGTTGCGGCAGGGGTCGATGGTTGTCCGCGCAAAACCCTAGAGACCGTCGTTCGCTTTCGCTATTTCTATACATAGGCGTCAGGTCTATGTTTCGAATGCGAAGTGAAGGCGCATCCGCAAGCGCGCAAAATATTGATCTCCGATGACGGTCTATTGTTGGGGAACATCTCCGGGGTCTGCCCTGAGATGAGCCGGCGGCACTCCCGTGGGCGGCGAAAGCAATGCCGCCGACCCGGATTCGCGTGGGAAGAGCCGGCCTCCGCCCCGAGCCCGTTGCCCAGCGAGTCGCACCAACATCGCCCGGAGGCGATCATGAAGCGTACCTGTGTCACGATACTTGCGCTCTTGTCACTTTCGTCCGCGGCGCTGGCACAAGGCGGGACCAATGCCGTCCCCCCAAGCCGCCAGGCTGTCGCTCGAGCCGAAGCATCGACGTCGTACGATCCAGCCAGCGCGACTGTACTTCAGCCAATGGCAATTAGCCCGGCCGTCAACAAGCATGAGTGGGAGAGACATGATCTTGACGAGCGGTCTGGGTGGCGGCGGTTCAGAGCGACGCCATACGTTTCCCCCTATGGCGTGGACAACAACGGCGCAGTCTACCTCAACGGCGCAGTCTACCTCAACGGATGGAGTTCGAGCGAAGATCCAGGCGATTGTAATAAAGGTTGCGTCAACTCGAACGGAGGTTGAACGATCGACTTCGAAGATGGCGCCGAGAACCCCCGAACCTCTCTCGAGGTCCGGAGCGCTGAACAGCCCTATGGCTTCCCTCGCCGCGGGTTTCCCCCCATATTGGCGGCATGTCCAAGCCCGCCAAATCCGCGGTGCGCCCGACGCGCGCCAAGGCTGCCAAGCCCGAGGTTCAGCCGCTCGACGAGCATCTCGCGGCGTTGCTGAATCCTGCACTGATCGAAAAGCCGAAGACCGTCGCGGAGGCGCCGCAAGCCGCCTACGTCGTCGCCGATTCGCATCCGCGCGGCATGACCGGCGCCGCGGCGACCGCCGAATCGCTGAAGACGCTGCTTGAGCAGGGCGATCCCAATCTGCGCAACCGCCCGCCGTGGGCGCCGCATCGCCCGCCGCGCCCGGAAAAGTCCGAGGGCGGGCGCATCTTCAAGGTCGTCTCGGAATTCGAGCCCAAGGGCGATCAGCCCGAGGCGATCCGCCAGCTCGTCGCTGGCGTGCAAAGCCATGAGCGCGACCAAGTGCTGCTCGGCGTCACCGGCTCGGGCAAGACCTTCACGATGGCCAAGGTGATCGAGGCGACGCAGCGCCCGGCGCTCATTCTCGCGCCCAACAAGACGCTGGCGGCGCAGCTCTACGGCGAGTTCAAGAGCTTCTTTCCCGACAACGCGGTCGAGTACTTCGTCTCGTACTACGACTATTATCAGCCCGAAGCCTACGTGCCGCGCACCGACACCTATATCGAGAAGGAATCCTCGATCAACGAGCAGATCGACCGCATGCGGCACGCCGCGACCCGCGCGGTGCTGGAGCGCGACGACGTCGTGATCGTCGCCTCCGTCTCCTGCATCTACGGCATCGGCTCGGTCGAGACCTACACCGCGATGACCTTCTCGCTGCAAGTCGGCGACCGGGTCGATCAGCGGCAGATCATCACCGATCTCGTCGCGCTGCAGTACAAGCGCTCGCTCGGCGATTTCGCGCGCGGCGTCTTCCGCGTGCGCGGCGACACGATCGAACTGTTTCCCGCGCACTATGAGGATCGCGCCTGGCGCATCGGCTTCTTCGGCGACGAGATCGAGCAGATCGTCGAGTTCGATCCGCTGACCGGCCAGAAGACGCAGGACCTCGAATTCGTCAAAGTCTACGCCAACAGCCACTATGTGACGCCGCGCCCGACGCTGCTTCAGACCACCAAGGCGATCAAGGAGGAGTTGAAGGCGCGGCTCGACTTCCTGCACACGCACGGTCGCCTGCTGGAGGCGCAGCGGCTCGAGCAGCGCACCTTGTTCGATCTCGAAATGATCGAGGCGACCGGCGCCTGCGCCGGCATCGAGAATTATTCGCGCTATCTCACCGGCCGCCGGCCGGGCGAGCCGCCGCCGACCCTGTTCGAATATCTGCCCGACGACGCGCTGGTGTTCGCCGACGAGAGCCACGTGACGGTGCCGCAGATCGGCGCGATGTACAAGGGCGACTATCGCCGCAAGGCGACGCTGGCGGAATACGGCTTCCGCCTGCCTTCCTGCATGGACAACCGGCCGCTGCGCTTCGAGGAATGGGACGCGATGCGGCCGCAGAGCGTCTATGTCTCGGCCACTCCAGCCAAATGGGAGATGGAGCAGACCGGCGGCGTCTTCGTCGAACAGGTGATCCGCCCGACCGGCCTGATCGATCCGCCGGTCGAGATTCGCTCGGCGCGCACGCAGGTCGACGATCTGCTCAGCGAAGTCAAGGCGGTCGCGCTCAAGGGCTATCGCACGCTGGTGACGACGCTGACCAAGCGCATGGCCGAGGACCTGACCGAATATCTGCACGAGAACGGCGTGCGCGTGCGTTACATGCACTCGGACATCGACACGCTCGAGCGCATCGAGATCATCCGCGACCTCAGGCTCGGCGCCTTCGACGTGCTGGTCGGCATCAACCTGCTGCGCGAGGGCCTCGACATCCCGGAATGCGCGCTGGTGGCGATCCTCGACGCCGACAAGGAGGGCTTCCTGCGCTCGGAAACCTCGCTGGTGCAGACGATCGGCCGCGCCGCGCGCAACGTCGACGGCAGGGTGGTGCTCTACGCGGACTTCGTCACCGGCTCGATGCGACGCGCGATCGACGAGACCAGCCGGCGCCGCGATAAGCAAGATGCCTACAACCTGGAGCACGATATCACCCCGGCGACGATCCGCCGCGGCATCCAGGACATTCTCGATTCCGTCTACGAAGGCGACCACGTGACGGTCGACAAGGGCCTCGCCGGGCGCGAGGCCGGAATCGGCCACAATTTCCAGGCGACCGTCGCGGATCTCGAAAAGCGCATGAAGGTGGCGGCCGGCAATCTCGAATTCGAGGAGGCGGCGCGCCTGCGCGACGAGATCAAGCGGCTCCAGACTGTGCAACTCGCGGTCGGCGACGACCCGCTCGCGCGCCAGGAGGCGATTGAGGCGGCGGGCGGGGGATATCAAGGCGAGCGCCCGTTCGGCCGCGCCGCAAATTTGCCGCCGACCCGGGCGCACAAGCCGCGCGACGAGGACATGGGGCCGCACAACTGGGGTGGGGGAGAGGCGCGCCCCAAGGGAGGGAGCAGAAAAAAGCGAGGTTGACCAGTCGCTTGCGATCGTCATTGCGAGCGTAGCGAAGCAATCCAGTGGCGCCGCCGATGCCGGCGGAAACATGGATTGCGTCGTCGCTGCGCTCCTCGCGATGACGGCTGCAGGGCTTGGATCAAATCCGTAAGTACGCTTACGTACTTTTCAAAAAATTTAAGGATCGCCGCAAATTCGCCCCCTCCGCCATCCTAAAGCTGCGAACTGAGTTAATCGGGCCTAAACGGTTCGCGATTAAACTCGATAAGTATGTGTGGGGTCGTAAGCGTAGGCGAAGATGACGGCGATCGACGCGAGTTTTGGTGAAGTCTCGTTCCAGCATGATATTGAAAGTCGTAGCAAACTTCTCTGGGTGCTCCCTTGGGGCGTCGCTCTCGCCATTGGCGCCGGAGCGGCGATGTGGCTCCCAGACGATCGGTCCGGTTCGGCGCCGAACTTCCTGGCGCCGCGGCTGACCAGCCATACGGCCCTGACGCCGGTCGCGCCGCGCGCCAATTCGTACGGCCCGCTGGTCGCTTTTGTCGGGCAGCCCGACGCCGCCGCAGAGCGACCCGCGCCCGCGCCGCAATCGAAGCCGCCCGCGCCGCCGGAGCCCGTCGCCGACGCTAGCCCGGCCGCGCCACCCGCGCCCGTTCCCGCCGCGGCCCCGCAGGCGCCGCTCGACGTCGCCGCCGCGCTGGCGCCGCCGCGCTCGACCTTCGGCAACCCTTACGGCGTGCTGGTCGACCCCGAATTCCTCCACGACGACCAGCCCGCGCCGTTGAACGCGCCGCCGGCCGTGGTGGCGAGCCTCGAGTCCGCTCCGGCCTCGCCCGATATCCCGGTCTTGTCGAACCCGGCGACGCCGGCGGAGAACGCCGCAACCGAACCGCCGGTGCCCCCGGCGCGTCCGGCCGGATTGGCGCCCGCTGCACAACCCGAGCGCCGCGCTCCGGCTCCCCAGGCCAATCGGCCGGTCGTCAATCGATCGGTCGTGGCGACGGCGCCCGCGCCGGACGACCGCAACATCTTCGAGAAGCTGTTCGGCATCAACCGCCAAGCGCACCCGGCGGTCACCGCTTATGCCGAGCCGGAGAGCGGCGCGGCGAACGGCGCGAGGGGATCGTCGCTCGCCGGCAACTCCGGCGTCTCGTTCTTCGGTAGATCGACCACGGGCGGCTACGACCAATACACTGCCGTCTACGACATTTCGACGCATACCGTTTACATGCCCGACGGCGGCCGCCTCGAGGCGCATTCCGGCCTCGGCGACAGACTGGACGATCCGCGCTTCGTCAGCGAGCGCGATCGCGGCGCGACGCCGCCGCATCTCTACGATCTGACGCTGCGCGAACAATTGTTCCATGGCGTCCAGGCGCTGCGCCTGACGCCGGTCGGCGAGGGCGGGGTCTACGGACGCGCCGGCCTGCTGGCGCACACTTTCATGCTCGGTCCGAACGGCGATTCCAACGGCTGCGTGTCATTCCGCGACTACGAGGCCTTCCTGCGCGCCTTCCAGCAGGGCCGCATCAAGCGCCTCGCGGTGGTCGCGCGGCTGTGAGCGTGACGGCGTCTGATTGAGCGCCGTCATTGCGAGGAGCGCAGCGACGAAGCAATCCATGGTTCCGCTTGCATCGACGGGAACGGCGCTACGGGATTATCCATCCGGCTCCCTGTCATGCCCGCGAAAGCGGGCATCCAGGAGTTGAAGGGCGAAGGCCTGCGGCGGTTGTCTGGACCCCCGCTCTCGCTCTAGGGGATGCACACATCTTCGTTTCGGCGGCGTGGGTGTTTGACGGTTGCGGCCTGGTCGTGATTCGCTAGCGCGCATTGGCGGGGGCGAATCGCGATGGGGTTGGACGGATTGCGGCTGGGCGATTTCGGGGCTGGAGCGCGGAGGTCGTCGAAACATGCGCCGGCCGGCATGTGCTGGCCGGCATGTGCTGGCGATCCAGGACACGAGCGAGATCAACTTCGCCACGACGAAGGCGCATGATCGCGGCCTGGGCGAAATCGGCAAGGGCGTCGGGCGCGGCGTGCTGCTGCACGCGATGCTGGGGCTGGACGCCGAGACGGGCGGCATTCTGGGGCTGGTGGCGGGACGGGTGTGGACGCGCCACGGCCGGGTGACGACGCCCCACAAGCAACGCCCGTTGTCCGAAAAGGAGTTGGAGCGGTGGCTGAGCACGCCGCAGGCCGCCAAGGCGCCGCTGCGCCGGGCGGCGCTGGTGACGGAGATCAGCGACCGCGAGAGCGACATCTACGAGAAATGGGCGCATTTGCCGGAGCCCGGGTTTCATATCCTGACCCGGGCCCTGCAGGACCGGTCGATCGCCGAGGGCGACGGCAAGCTCTCGACGGCGCCGCTGCAGCCGGCAGGCACGGCCTCGATCGAGCTGCGCGCGCGCCCCGGTCGTCCGGCCCGCACCGCTCAGCTCGTGACCCGCTTCGGACGGGTCACCCTCAAGCGTCCCGAGTATCTGGCCAAGCAAGGCGAGCGGCTGGCGAAGACGGTCGCGGTCAGTCTGGTCGAGGTGCGCGAGGTCGACGCGCCGCCGGACGCCGAACCGATCCTGTGGCGGTTGTTGACCACCCACGCGGTCGAGGACGCCGCGATGGCCTGGCGCGTGGTCGGCTGGTACCGGCAGCGCGGGACGATCGAACAGCTCTTCCGCACCCTCAAGCAACAGGGCCAGCAACTGGAGGACAGCCAGCTCGACAGCGCCGAACGGCTGATCAAGCTGACCGCCATCGCCGCGCGCGCCGCCTGCGTCATCATGCAGCTCGTCCAGGCGCGCGACGGCCGCTCCGAGCAACCCGCCAAGATCGCCTTCTCGCCCGCCGAGATCGAGACCCTCCACGCGCTGCTGCCGGAGGTCGAGGGGAAAACCGCCCTGCAAAAGAACCCGCACCCGCCGAACTCGCTCGCCTGGGCCGGCTGGATCATCGCCAAACTCGGCGGCTGGGACGGCTACCCCAGATCCAAGCCCCCAGGGCCGATCACCTTTCGCCACGGCTTGGAATACTTCCGATCCATCGCACGCGGATGGCGGCTACGAAATGTGTGAATCGCCTAGCGCGAAGGCGGGGGTGACACCCCGCCCTGCGTCCCGGAATTCAGCCTTCGCGGCGCTGCTGCCGATGATGGCCGCCGAACGAGGTGCGCAGCAGCGCGGCGAAGCGGTGCTTCTGGCCGTCGTCGAGGCTGTCGTAGAGCGGCTTGGCCGCGCCGATCAGCTTCTGGAGATCGGCGGCGCGGGCGGTCAAGCCTTCCGAGCGATGCTGCAGCCGCTCGATCAGATCGAAGTGCCCGTCGCTGTTTTCGCGCTGCTGGCGCCAGGCGGCGAAACGCTGGGCCCGCTCCTTGGCGAGGTCGCGAATGGCCGCTTCGACCGGCGACCAGTTCTTCTCTTGATCGGGCGTCAGCTTCAAGCCGGCCTTCAGCGCCGCGATGTGGGCGTCGAGCATGGCCGCGCGGTCTTCCGCGGACATGTGGTGGAACGGCCCGGGCTGGAAATTGTCAGCAGCCAGGGCGCCGGAAACAGTGGCGAGCGCGAGCGTCGCCGCAACCAGAATGCTTTTCGTCGTAATCATGGGTCGCTCCCATAGGGACTTTGCGCCCCGAGATAACCGCAGACGCCGCGGGGAATCCAGTGACACCCGCGTGAGATCGGCCTTGAAAAGGTTAAGTTTTGTTGCGGCGAAAGCCGCTTCCAATCGATCATTGTCCCGATGAGGCCGCGTAGCCTTCAACGCCTCGTTCGGGAGCCCTGACGGCCCAAAGCCGGGGATGGCTTGCCAAAATACTGCATACACAGTATTTCGAGCAAATGGAGCCAGAGACTGATAACGGCGCCTCGGCGCAAGAGTTGCCGCCCGACGCCTTCCTCGCTGCGATCCCCGCGCTCTGCCTCGCTATGGCGAGCCGCTCGGCCTCACGCGCAGCCACCAGAGTGTTGGCGATGCGGATGCGGCCGCTTGGCCTGCAGGCGACCCAGTTCCCCATCCTGGTGATGTTGCGGCTGCAGAGCGGGATGAGCGTCGCCACGCTCGCCGAATCGCTCGATCTCGACGCCACGACCCTCACCCGCAACATTCAACTGCTGGAGCGGCGCGGCCTGATCGAAACCTCGGGCGGCCGGGGTCGCGCGGGCAAGCGTCTCGCGCTCTCGTCCGCCGGCGAGACGGCCCTCTCGGCGGCTGTCGATGCGTGGCGCGAGGCGCAGAGCGCGATCACAGCCGAGCTTGGAGCGGATGAGCCAGACGCCTTGCGGCGCGCGTTCATGCGGCTCGAACAGGCGGCCAATCTTGCCGAGCGCAAATCGAAAAGGGCGTGAAACGTGCAGCGCATCGTTGTCACCGGTCTTGGTTGCGTGTCGCCGCTCGGTTGCGGCGTCGAGCGCGTCTGGCGCCGCCTGATCGAAGGACGCTCGGGGCTGCGTCGCCTGCCGGACGAGGTTGCCCACGACCTGCCGGTCGGGGTCGCCGCTCTCGTCCCCACCCGCGAGGAGGATGCGGAAGGCGGCTTCGCTACGGAGGCGTCGATCGCCGCCAAGGACCTCAAGAAGATGGACCGCTTCATCCAGTTTGCGATGGTCGCAGCGGACGAAGCGCTCGCCGCCGCACGCTGGGCGCCCGCCGAGGCGCGGCAGCGCGAGCGCACGGCGACGATCGTCGCCTCTGGCGTCGGCGGCTTTCCCGCCATGGCCGAAGCGACACGCGTGGTCGACACGAAGGGGCCGCGGCGGCTGTCGCCGTTCACGATTCCCTCGTTCCTCGCCAATCTCGCGGCGGGGCAGGTTTCGATCAAGCATGGCCTGCGCGGACCGCTCGGCTGCCCGGTAACCGCCTGCGCGGCCAGCGTCCAAGCAATCGGCGACGCCATGCGCCTCATCCGCGCGGGCGAGGCCGACATTGTCCTGGCCGGCGGCGCGGAAGCCTGCATCGATCGCGTGAGCCTCGCCGGTTTCGCCGCGGCCCGGTCGTTGTCGACCGGCTTCGCGGCGACGCCTGAGAAGGCGTCGCGGCCGTTCGACCGCCACCGCGACGGCTTCGTCATGGGCGAAGGCGCTGCGATGCTGGTTGTCGAAAGCCTCGACCATGCGCTGGCGCGTGGCGCGCGGCCAATCGTCGAGTTGATAGGCTACGGCACTGCGGCCGACGCCTATCACATGACCGCCGGCCCGGAGGACGGGGAGGGCGCGCTCCGCGCGATGCGCCTGGCGCTCGACATGGCCGGCGTCGACCCCCGAGAGATCGGCTACGTCAATGCGCACGCCACCTCGACGCCGGTCGGCGACGCGAGCGAACTCGCCGCGCTGCGCAGCCTGTTCGGCGCCGCGCCTGGAGCGCCGATCTCCTCGACCAAATCCGCGACCGGACATCTGCTCGGCGCGGCCGGCGCGCTGGAAGCGGTGTTCTCGGCGCTGGCGCTGCGCGATGGCGTCCTGCCGCCGACGCTCAATCTGGAAAATCCCGATCCCGCGGCGACTGGCCTCGACCTCATCAGGCCGATCGCGCGCCGCGGGGCGATCGACGTCGCAATGTCGAACGGCTTCGGCTTCGGCGGCGTCAACGCGGCGATCGTGTTGCGGCGCTGGCCGGCCGATGCGTGAGCGCCGGCGTCAGACCACCTCCCCGATGCGCTTCCAATAGATCATGGTCGCCGTCAGGCCGCCGTGCGGCTTGAGCGCAAAGTCCGGGATCGCGCCTGCGAGCGTGAAGCCGAGCTTCTCGTAGAAGCCGGAGGCGCCTTGCTCCGCCGCCGTATCGAGCGTCAGCAGGCTGCGCCCCCGCTCGATCGCGAGCCGCTCGGCGGTTCGCACCAGCGCTGTCCCGACGCCGCGGCCGCGGAAGCTCACACGCGTCATCATCTTGGCGATTTCGGCGCGATGCGGCTGGTTGGGCGGGCAGTCCAGCAGCAGAGTGACAGTGCCGACGAGTTTCTCGCCCTCGAAGGCGCCGAGGACGATCCGTTCGCCGCGCGCCGCGGCGGCGAGCGCATTTTCCCAGAAGGCGGCGGCCGCCTCCGGGGCGAGCGGATGCATGAAGCTGACCGATCCCCCGGCCGCGACCGTCTCGATGAGAAGATCCGCGAGCGTCGCGATCGTCGCCGGCGCGCCCTCCAAAGCCCTGATTGCGAGTTTGGCGGCCTCACGAAGCGCGTCCATGCCTCACCACACCTTCGTAACGCGATAGCCCATGGCGCGGAAGCGCTCGACGAGGCCATTGCGGCCCGAGAGGTGCAGCGCGCCGACGGCGATGAAGGCGCCGCCGTTCGCCAGCAACGGCGCGGCGCGCTCCGCCATCCTCGCATTGCGACCGACCAGCAGCAGATGATCGAATTCGTCTTCCGCGGCGTGTTCTTGCGGCGTGAGACCCGGCAGCACGTCGGCGATGGCGATCATGTCGGTCGGACGTTTCTCGCGATAGAGACGAAGCAGTGTCGCATAGGAATCTTCGTCCAGCGTCGGCTCGCGAGCCGACGCCTCCAGCGTCGTCGCCGCCAGTTCCGGTGAAGCGCTGGCCATCGTGTCGAGTTGCTCGGCCATGGTCTCCAGCCCGACGACTTTGAGGCCGCGCGCCTTGCCGGCGGCGGCGATCACTTGATCGACCTCCGGCAACCCCGCCTGGGAGCGCTCCGCTTCGCAGGTCGGCAGAGCGGCGGCGGCGGCGAGGAACCAGAGGCGAAGGTGGTGCGCCATCTCCTTGGGGAAGCCGCGGCGCGCGAGATAGTCGTCGACGACGGCCGCTTTCGGCCCGACGAGCGCGGGAGGGAAAGTGTCGACATCGGTCGCCATCGCCTTCGATACCGCCGCTGCGGCCATGTTGGCTTGATCGACCTCGTCGAAGGGGCCGCCGAGTTCGGTGGCGACGACCTTGGCGGAGGCGACATATTCCGCCGCCTGACGCGCGATCGCGACGGCGCCTGCGTCGGTCGAATGGATGGTGCCGAACAGATAGGAGGGCCCCAGCCCCTGGCGTTCGATGCGCCACAGGAGGCCCTGGGCGTTCACGAGATCGTCGGCGCGCTTGAGGCGCGCATCGCGAAGATCGAGGCCCGGTTCGAGATCATGCCCGGCGCAGGCCTTGGGCGCATCGTCGGCGAAGGCCGGCGCGGCGAAAGCGAGCGCGGCCAGCAGGGCCAGAACGATCCCGCTATTGCGAGCGGAGCCATGGATTGCTTCGTCGCTGCGCTCCTCGCAATGACGATGCCGCGGCGCGAGCGGCCCAATCACAGCTTGCGCAACGCGACTCGCTCGATGCGATGGTCGGCGCCTTTGGTGAGACGGAGGCTGGCCCGCGGCCGCGTCGGCAGGATGTTCTCGTGGAGATTGACGAGGTTGATGCGCCGCCAGATCGAGCGGGCAGTCGCCTCGGCCTCGGCGTCGTCGATATCGGCGTATTTCCTGAAATAGCTGCGCGGGTCGCGGAAGGCGGTCTGGCGCAGCCGCATGAAGCGCTCAATGTACCATTTCTCCAGCAACTCGTCGCTGGCGTCGAGGAACACCGAGAAGTCGAAAAAATCGGAGACGAACGGGATCTCCTTGCCTTCGCGCGACAGCCGGTTGGGCAGCAGCACGTTGAGCCCCTCGACGATCAGAATGTCCGGCCGATCCACCGTGATCGTCTCGCCCGGCACGACGTCGTAGACGAGATGCGAGTAGACCGGGGCGGTGACATTGCGGGCGCCCGCCTTGATCTCGCCGAGGAAACGGATCAGCGCGGTGCCGTCGTAGCTCTCGGGAAAACCTTTGCGCTCCATCAGGCCGTCGCGGAGCAGCTTGGCGTTGGGATGCAGGAAGCCGTCGGTCGTCACGAGCTGGACCTTGGGCGTATTGGGCCAGCGCGTCAGCAGCGCCTGCAACACGCGGGCGGTTGTCGATTTGCCCACCGCGACCGAACCGGCGACGCCGATGATGTAGGGCACCTTGCCGTCGATCGCGCCGAGAAAGCGCTGCGTCGCCTTGAAGAGGCCCTGCGTCGCCGCAACGTAGAGCGCCAGCAGACGCGACAGCGGCAGGTAGATCGCCTCCACCTCCTCGAGCGAGATCGGATCGTGGGTCGATTGCAGCTTGCGCAGATCGCCGACAGTGAGCGTCAGCTCGGTGTCGGCGCGCAGTTGCGCCCACTCGACCCGCGTGAAATGTCGGTAAGGGGAGACGATATCGCTGGGCGGGCCATCCGAAGCGCGATTGTCCATGCGAATCCCGGTATCTTCAGCGGGGACGGGGAGAATTCCGGAGATCTCGTTCATGCGCGTCGCGAAGCCTTCTCCTCGAGTCCGCTCTGGCGGGTGCGCCGCTCGAGTTCATTGATCACTTCCGAGAGCTCGACCCCCCGCGACTTCAGGACGACGAGCAGATGGTAAAGTACGTCGGCGGCCTCGTTGCGCACCGCCGTCTCGTCCTGGGCGGCGGCGGCGATCGCGAGTTCGACCGCCTCTTCGCCGAATTTCTTGCCGCAGTGCGCCGGGCCCTTGGAGAGCAGCGTGCTCGTATAGGATTTGTCCGCGCCTGCATCGGCGCGCCCGGCGATGATGCGGGCGAGGTCGTCAAGCGTGAACATCGATGTCGGCGCTTTCCTGGGCCAATATGGTCAACGTCATATTGTGGCTGGGATTTGGCGGATTGTCGAGAAAGGGCGACCGGCAGCGCCTCAACCTTAGTTGCGCTCGAGCGGCGCCAAGGCGCCGAAATCAGCGCTATGTTGGCCTGATGAGGACAGGCCGCCATTTCCGCCACATCGACGCGCCGCGCAATTCGGTCTATTGCGCGCTTTTAGACGCCCGCCTGGTCGCGCAGTGGAACGCCCCGGCCGGGATGCGCTGCGAGGTTCACGCTTTCGAAGCGCGTGAAGGCGGCTCCTTCCGCATCTCCCTGACCAACGAAGCGGCGGACGCGGTCGGCAAAACAACGGTGCGCACGGATACCTACCAAGGCCGCTTTACGCAGTTGATCGAGAATGAAAAAGTCGTCGAAGTGGACGAATTCGAAACGTCCAACCCTGCTTTCCAGGGCGAGATGACGAGCGTCTACACGCTCGCGGACGCGGATGGCGGGACCGATCTCGTCGCCGTCCACGAAGGGCTGCCGTCGGGCGTCGCGATCGAAGACAACGACCTCGGCTGGCGGATGGCGCTCGATAAGCTCGCCGCGCTGGTCGAAGCTCATCCGCGGCCGTAGCCGACAAGCGGCCTCTTTCATGCCCGCGAAAAGCGGGCATCCAGACAACCGCGAAGGCTCGGGAAGATAGGGAACCCTTCGCTTCCCCGCCAGCGGCGGCGATCTGGATGCCCGCTTTCGAGCCTGTGAAGGATTTGAACTTTGGGGCCCGAGGGTGAGGTTCGCGGCGCTGTGGCCGGGTTGGGCGCCTGAACTGGAAGCGCGCGCGCTCTCGAAGCGCTTGAGGCGCTCGCTCGCGGCGCGTCGGGCGCGCCGTCCGGCGTCGTGGGTCAGGCGGTTGCGGCCCTCAGCCGGTGGGCGGCGACCAGGTTGTGGGCGAGGGCGTGCCACAGGGCGATCGCTCTCGCCTTGAGGAGGCCGCGCACCGGGATGAAGCCGAAGCCGTGGTTCTTGCGGTCGGCGTTGACCCGCTCGATCTGCTTGCGCAGCGCGTAGACGGCCTTGCCCGCTTCGCTCGCCATCCGCTCGCGCCAACGCTTGACGCACTCCGGTTCTTGCGCGCGGCGGCGTTCGCGCCGCGCGCGCGATGCCGGCTTGATGTCGTCGCGCTCGACCGGCAGCGGCGCGAACACCTCGACCGGACCGGCCCGATGGTGGTCCAGCACCACGATGTCTGCCTGGGTGGCGTAACCGGTGTCGACCAACAGGCGGTCGGGCGTCCTGCCGTAGCGGCGGGCGATGTCGTCCACCATCGGCATCGCCAGGCGCCGATCGTTGCGGCGGTCGGTCATCGCGATCGAAACGATCACGCCGCTTTGCGGCGCCGCCGCGATTTGCGCATTGTAGCCGGCGCGCACCGCCCCGTCGGCAAACCGCATCGCGCGCGCCTCAGGATCGGTCAACGAAACGCTCGGCTCCTTCTTCTTGGCCTCGTCCTTGCGATGCCGCTGCGCCCGCGCCGCGCGCTCTTTGGTCAGCCGCGCCAACGCCGCACGCGCCCGCTGGGCGCGCTCCTGAACCTCGCGCGCCGCCCGCTCGCGCGCCGCCTGCCGACGACGGCTCGAAGCGGCGCCGTCGCTCTTCAACTCGTCTTTGAGCGCGGCCAGGCGTTGTTCCACTGCCGCCTCGATTTCGCTGAGCCGCGCCGCGCGCTTGAACGATCCCTTGCTCGCGCTGGCGCGCACCTTCGTGCCGTCGACCGCGATGTCGCTCAGCGAAACCAGCCCTTCCGCCAGCAAAGCCGTCACACTCTCGGTCAACAGCCGGTCGAGCGTCTCGACCAGCCCGACCCGAAAATCCGCCAGCCCGTGGTAGTTCACCGGCACCCCGCCAGCCAGCCAGCGGTAGGCGACGTCCCGTTCGGCCAGCCGCTCCAACTCGCGCGCCGAGCCCACCCCTTCGACCGTCGCATAGAGCCACAGCGCCAGCAGAACCGCCGGATCGGCCGCCGGACGCCCGGCCCGCTCACCGCGCGAGCGGATCGCCGCGTAAAGCGCCGAAAGATCAAGGTCCTCGACAAACCGCCAGACGACCCGCGCCCGGTGGTCCGCCGGCAGCAATCCATCGAGATCGATCATGTCCCAACGAAGCTGAGAACGATCCGCCTTGATGACCCGCGCCTCGCCCATGATTCGCCCCCGCCCCGTCGAGGGCGAGTGAATCACGGACAGGCGCCCAAGCCAATTTGTTCACACGCTCTTCCGCGGGCATGACAGTCCAGGCGTCGCCCGAGAGACTATTCAATCCACGCGCCACTGTGGCAAATTTTCCACATGTCCGAGCGGCGATACTCCGTCTACATCATGGCGAGCCAGCGAAACGGAACACTCTATGTCGGGGTGACCAACCACCTGGCCGCGCGCGCCCTCCAGCACCGAACCGGTCGCGGCTCCAAATTCGCCGCCCGGTACGGCGTGAAGACACTGGTGTGGTACGAACACTATTCGGACGTCAACGAGGCGATCGCCCGGGAAAAGCAGCTGAAGAAATGGGAGCGGCGCTGGTAGCTCGACCTGATCGAGGGCTTCAACCCGGACTGGGTCGATCTCTACGATAGCCCGAACGCCTAGAAGCCGACCGAAGTTGTCATGCCCGCGAAAGCGGGCATCCAGAGTGACAGGCAAAGGCCCGCCAGCTTAGAGCGCCAATTGCTTCGCCGCCGGCGGCGGTGGTCTGGATGCCCGCTTTCGCGGGCATGACAGGTTACGCGTCGCCGAGGAACCGCAGCGCGTGCTTCACCGTTTTCAGCATCACGCTCGAAAAGCCTGCGTTCGCCGCGTCTTCCTGCTCGACCCAAATCGCCCCTTCGAATTGCGGCGGAGCGGCGGCGTCCGTCACGTAGAGCGTCAGCCGCAGGGTGAAATGGGTGAAGACCTGCTCGACGAGGCCGGGAACGGCTCGCCAGGCGGCGGGAAACGGCGCGTCCTCGGCGCCGCCCGCCGGCTCGCCGACGCGCCAGGACCCACCCGGCAATTCGAGCGTCGCCCCCAGAAGGCCCTTAGGCGGGCGGCGGCGGGCGAGGATGGCGCCGTCGGCGCGCGTCGCGAAGAAGGCAGCGCCGAAGCGGATCGGCTTCGCCTTCACGGCGTTCTTGCGGGGAAAGGCGGCAGGCTCCCCCATCGCCAAGGCCGCGCAGGCCTCTCGCAACGGGCAGGCGGGGCAATTCGGGTTGCGCGGCCGGCAGATCGTCGCGCCGATGTCCATCAGCGCCTGCGCGAAATCGCCCGGCCGGTCGGCCGGGGTGAGGGTCGCCGCGACCTCGGCAATCTGGCGCCGGGCGGAGGCGACCGGCTTTTCGATCGCATAGAGCCGCGTCACGATGCGCGCGATATTGCCGTCGACCGGCGCCGCCTTGACGTTGAAGGCGATCGCCGCCACCGCCGCCGCCGTATAGGCGCCGACGCCCGGCAGGGCGCGCAGCTCCTGCTCAGTGCCGGGAAAGCGGCCGCCGCGCCGCGCCACTTCCTGCGCGCAGGCGTGCAGATTGCGCGCGCGAGAATAATAGCCCAGGCCGGCGAAGACGCGCATGACGTCCTCCATCGGCGCTGCGGCCAGCGCCTCGACGCGCGGCCATTCGGCGACGAATCTCAGGAAGTAGGGCGCCGCCGCCGCCGCGGTCGTCTGCTGAAGCAGGACTTCCGACAGCCAGACCCTATAAGGATCGGGCGTCTCCCCTGGACGCGCCCGCCAGGGCAGCTCCCGACGGTTGACGTCCCACCAAGCCAGCACGCGCTGGGCGATCGTCTCAGGCTTCAAAGCCGGGGCGCGAAAGGCTAGACTGTCGTTCATGGCAGCCGACACTAACTCCAGTCGCGCGATGACGAAACCCGCCGGCCCCAAAACGCGCGGCTTTGCGGCGCAACTCGGCTCGCTGCTCGGCGGCGTCGTGGAGCCGACGCTCGCCGCGCGCGGGCTCGGCGAAATGAGCCTGTTGACCGATTGGCCCGACATCGTCGGCGCGTCGATCGCCCGCTACGCCCGGCCGATCCAGATCCAATGGCCGCCGCGCGGCGCCAAGCGCGCGCCGGATGAAGGCGCGCCGGCGACGCTCGTCTTGCGCATCGACGGCGCCTTCGCGCTGGAAGCGCAGCACGCGAGCCCCGTCATCATCGAACGCGTCAACGCCCATCTCGGCTGGCGCTGCATCGCGAAGGTGGCGTTCCGGCAAGGACCGCTGGCGGAGCTCAAGAAGCCGCGCCGCGCGGTCCCGCCGCCGAGCCCTGGCGCGAGCGCCGCGGCGGCGGCGCTCGCGGAGCGAATCGAAGATGAAGCGCTGCGCGGCGCATTGACCCGGCTCGGCGCGCGGGTGATCGACAGTCATGGCGGAACGCGATAGAACCCTTCTCTCCCCGCATAGCCCGTCAAGAGACCGGCGTTCTGACGAAAGCCCTATGCTGGAGAAGGCGACGACGCGACCGGGAGAATCGACCATTTCCACCGCTCCGAGCTCGCTCGCCGGACGCCGCATTGCGCGGATGAACGGCGCCGGCAACAAAATCCTGGTGCTCGACCTCCGCGGCGGCGCGCCGATGCCGGCCCCTGAAGAGACTCGGGCGATCCACCGCGCCGAAGGTCTCGACTTCGACCAGTTGATGGTGCTCGGCGACCCGAGGCGCGCCGATACGCTCGCCTTCGTGCGCATCTATAACAACGACGGCAGCGAAGCAGGCGCCTGCGGCAACGGCACACGCTGCGTCGCCGATCGGCTCGCCCGCGAGACCGGCCTCGAAGCTTTGACGATCGAGACGGCGGCCGGGCTCATCCCGTGCGACCGGCTCGGCGCCTGGAGCTACCGCGTCGACATGGGAGCGCCGCGCCTCGGCTGGCGCGATATTCCAATCACGCACGCCGTCGACGACACCCGCCGCGTCGCGATCGACCTGCCGGGCGGTCCCGACTACGGGCCGGCGAGCCTCGTCAACATGGGCAACCCGCATGCGGTCTTTTTCGTGAAGGACGTCGCTGCGATCCCGCTCGAGACGGTCGGGCCGCGTTTCGAAACCCACCCGCTATTCCCTGAGAAGGCGAATATCTCCTTCGCCCAAGTCGAGGCCCGCGACGCCGTCACGCTGAGAGTTTGGGAGCGCGGCGTCGGCGCGACGCTCGCCTGCGGCTCCGCCGCCTGTGCGACCCTGGTCGCCGGCGCCCGCTTGGGGCTGACCGATCGCAAGGCGGGCATCCGCCTGCCCGGCGGCGTGTTGACGATCGAATGGCGCGAGGATGACCATGTGCTGATGACCGGCTCGGTCGAGTTCGAGCGCGAGATCGTTCTGGCGCAACGCATTTTCGAGGTTGCGGCGGCTGACGCGGAGGATTAGCAAACAGGCGCCGCTGCGGCTTTGATAATTGACGATGCTGACATGTTATCCCCTTGACATTTCAAGGGTCGGGAAAGGGAGGACGCTGTGAACGAGATCAGCTTGGTGCGGTCGGCAGAGCCGACGGCCGGACACAACCGTCCCCGAAATGCTGGCGCACCCCTCGACCCCTCGTGGTTTGAGGGCATCGGCGTCAACGCTAGCGCCGTCGAGCGCCGCACCACGACGCTGATGGCGCGCCGCTCGGTGAAGAAGGACTTCCAGGCGGCCTGGCTGGTCCAAGCGATCGCCTGCATCGACCTGACCACCCTCGCGGGCGACGATACGCCGGGACGCGTGCACCGCCTCTGCGCCAAGGCGCGCCAGCCGCTCGACGAAGACCTTCTCGAGGCCCTCGGCCTGACCGATGCGCCGCCGACCGTCGGCGCCGTCTGCGTCTATCCGACCATGGTCGGGCCGGCGGTCAAGGCGCTGCAAGGCTCCGGCATTCCCGTAGCGTCTGTGGCGACCGGATTTCCCGCCGGGCTGACGCCGCTGAAGCAGCGGCTCGCTGAAATCGAATACGCCGTGAGCGAGGGGGCGGCCGAGATCGACATCGTCATCACGCGCGCCCATGTGCTCGATCGCGAATGGACGGCGCTCTATGACGAAGTGAAGGCGATGCGCGAAGCCTGCGGGCCGGCGCATCTCAAGGCCATTCTCGCCACGGGCGATCTGAAAACCCTGCGCAACGTCTACGCCGCGAGCATGGTCGCGATGCAGGCCGGCGCCGACTTCATCAAGACCTCGACCGGCAAGGAGGACGTCAACGCCACCCTACCGGTGAGCCTGACGATGTTGCGCGCCTTGCGCGACTACCGCGAGCTCGTCGGCTTCGACGTCGGCTTCAAGCCCGCCGGCGGCTTGCGCACCGCCAAGGATGCGCTCAATTGGCTGATCCTGATGAAGGAGGAGCTCGGCCTGCCGTGGATGCGCAGCGACCTCTTCCGCATTGGCGCAAGCTCGCTGCTGACCGACATCGAGCGGCAGCTCAGCCACTACGCGACTGGCCGCTACTCGGCGAATTATCGCCACGCGATGGCGTGAGGACCGGACGATGGGAAAGATCACGGATATTTTGCGCACGATGGAATACGGCCCCTCGCCGGAGAGCGACGAACACGTGCGGGCCTGGCTCGCCTCCCACAAGGACGGCTTCGGCCACTTCATCGGCGGACGCTTTCTCGCGCCGGCGGCGCTCTTCGACGTCAACAACCCGGCGACCGGCGAGCGGATCGCGCGCGTCTCGCAAGGAACGGCCGGGGACATCGACGCCGCCGTCGCCAGCGCCCGCAAGGCCTTCCCGAAATGGGCGGCGCTGAGCGGCGACGAGCGGGCGCGCTACATTTACGCTTTGGCGCGCCATGTGCAGAAGCGCGAGCGCTTCCTTGCCGTGCTGGAAAGCGTCGACAACGGCAAGCCGATCCGCGAATTGCGCGACATCGACATTCCCCTCGTCGCCAGGCATTTCTACCATCACGCGGGCTGGGCCTCGCTCATCCCGAGCGAATTTCCCGGTCATCGCCCGGTTGGCGTCTGCGGCCAGATCATTCCCTGGAATTTCCCGCTGCTGATGCTCGCCTGGAAGATCGCGCCCGCGCTCGCGGCCGGCAATACGGTGGTGCTGAAGCCGGCTGAATTCACGCCGCTGACCGCGCTCGCCTTCGCCGAGATCTGCATTGAGGCGGGCTTGCCGCCGGGCGTCGTCAACATCGTCACCGGCGACGGGTCGACCGGCGCCGCGTTGGTCGACCACGAAGGCGTCGACAAGATTGCCTTCACCGGCTCGACCGAGGTCGGCCGCGCCATTCGTAAGGCGACCGCCGGATCGGGCAAGAAATTGTCGCTCGAACTCGGCGGCAAGTCGCCCTTCATCGTTTTCGAAGACGCCGATCTCGACAGCGCGGTCGAGGGCGTCGTCGACGCGATCTGGTTCAACCAGGGCCAGGTGTGCTGCGCCGGCTCGCGGCTGCTGGCGGCCGAATTGATCGCCGAGAAATTTCTGGCCAAGCTGCGTAAGCGGATGGCCAATCTCAGGATCGGCGATCCGCTCGACAAATCGACCGACGTGGGCGCGATCGTCGCCCCTGTGCAACTCGAGCGCATCCGCCGGCTCGTCGAGCAAGGCGAGCGCGAGGGCGCCAAGGTTTGGCGGGCCGAAGGGGCGTTGCCCGGCAAGGGTTGCTTCTATCCGCCGACCCTCGTCACCGACGTCGAGCCCGCGTCGCTACTGGCGCGCGAAGAAATCTTCGGGCCGGTGCTGGTGGCGATGACGTTCCGCACCCCCGACGAAGCGATCGCGCTTGCCAACAACACCAGCTACGGCCTCTCCGCCTCGATCTGGACGGAGAACGTCAATCGCGCGCTCGAAATCGCGGCGCGGGTCAAGGCCGGCGTCGTCTGGATCAACTCGACCAACCTCTTCGACGCGGCTGCGGGCTTCGGCGGCTATCGCGAGAGCGGCTTCGGCCGCGAGGGCGGCCGGGAAGGGCTCGCCGAATATCTCGTCGCCGACGCTCCCAAGGCGAAGACGAACGGCAAGGCGCAGTCTGCCGTGCTGAGCGCCTTGCCGGGTCAGGCGCCGGCAGGCGGCGACGCGATCGACCGCACCGCCAAGCTCTATATCGGCGGCAAGCAGGCGCGCCCCGATTCCGGCTACAGCTACGCCGTCGTCGACCGTAAGGGCGCGGCGGTGGGTCTCGCCGGCCTCGGCAACCGCAAGGACATCCGCAACGCCGTGGAAGCCGCGAGCAAGGCGGCGAGCTGGGGCGCGGCGACCGCGCACAACCGCGCGCAGGTGCTCTACTACGTCGCCGAGAATCTCGAAGCGCGCGCCGCTGAATTCGCCGATCGCCTGCGCGCGATGACGGGCGCCTCGCCCGCCGAGGCGAAGGAGGAGGTCGCCGCCGCGGTGCGCCGCACCTTCTACTACGCGGGCTTCGCCGACAAATTCGACGGCGCGGTTCACTCGACGCGGACCCGCTTCGTGACGCTGGCGATGAACGAGCCGTGGGGCGTGATGGGGATCGTCTGCCCCAATGAAGCGCCCCTCATCGGCTTCGTCTCGCTCGTCATGCCGGCGATCGCGATGGGCAATTGCGTTGTGGTCGCCCCGTCGGCCGCGCATCCCTTGAGCGCCACGGACTTCTATTCCGTGCTCGACACGTCGGACGTGCCCGGCGGGGTCGTCAACATCGTTACCGGCGACGGCGCCACGCTCGCCAAGACGCTCGCCGAGCACGACGGCGTCGACGCGCTCTGGTTTGTCGGCGCGAGCGAGGGCGCCAAGATGGTCGAGGCCGCCTCGGCCGCGAACCTCAAGGCGACCTGGACGAGCGCCGCGCCGCTCGACTGGCGCGAGGCGCAGGGGCGCGAATTCCTGCGCCGCGCCACGCAGGTGAAGAACATCTGGACGCCTTACGGAGAGTAAGTCCGCTTAAACTCGAGCGGCGCGCGAAGGTCTCCCATTCGCGCGCCGCTACGACCAGCCGCCCAGAACCTGCCCCACCAATTTCAAATTGATGCAATAGCGTTAGACGAGCTTCAGACCGGACCTGCTATTGGCGAACGGTCCGCGTAACTGTGTGCGTCGTCGGCGATGATCAATTGTTTCGCCCGCTCGCAATGATGGAGAGGGGTGGGGCAAGCGTGAATCGCGCCAAAGCGAATTGCTATGAGGTCGGATCGTCATTGCGAGGGGCGTGAGCTCCGAAGCAATCCATAGTTCCGCTTGGCGCTGCTGGATTGCTTCGCTTCGCTCGCAATGACAGCATCGGTCCCAACAAAACCCAATTCGCAGACCAACGCGCCGCGGCGTTTTGCGCTGCGTCACCGACTGTTCGTCTCAATGTTAACGGACATTTTATATACGTGATTAATTCATATGGCGCGGGGAGGCAGCCATGATCGACTTTCAAAAGGGAGCGCGGAACGCTTTTAAGCTGGACGCACTCAGCAAATCGTCCGCCATCATCGAATTCGACAAGCAAGGCGTCATCCTTGCCGCCAACAAGAACTTTTGCGGCTTGATGGGATACGACGAGAAGGAAATCGTCGGGAAGCATCACCGAATTTTCGTCGACAAGGCCTATGCGGACTCGGCCGAATATCGCGAGTTCTGGGAGCAACTCGGCCGCGGCGTGTTCGACGCCCGCGAGTACAAGCGCATCACCAAGAGCGGCGCCGAAGTCTGGATCCGCGCCTCTTACAATCCGATCCTCGACGCGAAGGGCCGTTGCCTCGGCATCATGAAGATCGCGACCGACGTCACCCAGGAAAAGCTGCAGGCGGCCGAGCTCGAGAGCAAGCTGGTCGCCCTGTCACGTGTGCAGGCGGTCATCGAATTCTCGCCGAACGGCGAGATCCTGAACGCCAATCCGGTCTTCCTTGGGCTGATGGGCTACACGCAGGAAGAGATTCGCGGCAAGCATCATCGCATGTTTGTCGAGCCCGCCTTCGCGGCCTCGCCCGAGTACGCCGAATTTTGGCGGCGGCTGAACGAGGGCGAGTTCGCCTCGAATTCCTTCAAGCGCATCGCCAAGGGCGGCAAGGAGGTCTGGATCCAGGCGACCTACAACCCGCTGTTCGACTTGAAGGGGCGCGTCTACAAGGTCGTCAAATTCGCCAACGACATCACCGAGCTGACCCAGCTCGGCTCGGGTCTCGAGGCGCTCGCGTCGAACCGCGTCGACACGGAAATCTCGGTCGAGTTCTCGCCGACCTACGATCGCTTGCGCCGGAACTTCAATGCGGCGGTCCACGGCCTGCGCGACACGCTCACTGAGGTAAAGGCCTGCGCGCAAATGGTGTCCGGCGGCGCCGACGAGATCGTGACAGCGTCGGAGGACCTTTCCCGCCGCACGGAGCGTCAAGCGGGCGACCTCGAGGAGACCGCGGCGGCGCTCGGGCAGGTCACCGAGACCGTACGAAGGACGGCGAGCAACGCCGACGATACGCACAAGGTCGTGGTGCAGGCGCGCCAGGACGCGGAAACCGGCGGCAAGATCGTCCGCGAGGCGGTGGCCGCCATGCACCGCATCGAGAAGTCGTCGCACGAGATCGAGCAGATCATTTCGGTCATCGACGAGATCGCCTTCCAAACGAACCTGCTCGCCCTCAACGCCGGCGTCGAAGCCGCTCGGGCCGGAGAAGCCGGGCGCGGATTTGCCGTCGTCGCGTCCGAAGTGCGCTCGCTCGCGCTTCGCTCGGCGGAAGCCGCCAAGGCGATCAAGTCGTTGATCAGGACGTCGAAGGGCGAAGTGGAGAAGGGCGTCGAGCTCGTCGGCAACACCGGCAAATCGCTCGAGTTCATCGTCGGGCGTGTCGCCAACATCAGCGACCTCGTCGCGGCGATGAACACCAGCGCGCAGGAACAGTCCGGTGCGCTTGCGGCGGTGAACAAGGCGATCGGCCAACTCGACGAGGCGACGCAGCGCAACGCCGCAATGGCGGAGCAAGCGACGGCGGCCGCTCAATCGATGCGGCAAGAGGCCGAGAAGTTGGCCGGCGTCGTGGGCAACTTCGAAATGGGCGAGACTGCCGGCGCGACAAAGCGCGCCTCAAGCATGACGCAACGCGGCCGGAACGCGCCGACCGCGAGGAATGCAGCGTAGGCAGACCGCCCCTGTCATGCCCGCGAAAGCGGGCATCCAGGAGTCACGGGGCGAAGGCCTGCTGCGGTTGTCTGGACCCCCGCTCTCGCGCTAGGGGATGCACACATCTTCGTTTCGGCGGCGTGGGTGTTTGACGGTTGCGGCCTGGTCGTGATTCGCTAGCGCGCGTTGGCGGGGGCGAATTGCGATGGGGTTGGACGGATTGCGGCTGGGCGAGTTCGGCGACGAACGCCTGGCAAAAAGGGGGGTCTGCTGCTCGCGCAGATGGTGGATCGCGAGAGCGTCTGCCTGCGGCGGCTGGCCAGCGGGCGACGGCGTGGGATCGTCGGATTTTCGCGCTTTCTGGCGAACCCGCGGGTGACGGCGGAAGCGCTGATCGAGGGCTGGAGCGCGGAGGTCGTCGAAGCATGCGCCGGCCGGCATGTGCTGGCCGGCATGTGCTGGCGATCCAGGACACGAGCGAGATCAACTTCGCCACGACGAAGGCGCATGATCGCGGCCTGGGCGAAATCGGCAAGGGGGTCGGGCGCGGCGTGCTGCTGCACGCGATGCTGGGGCTGGACGCCGAGACGGGCGGCATTCTGGGGCTGGTGGCGGGACGGGTGTGGACGCGCCATGGCCGGGTGACGACGCCCCACAAGCAACGCCCGTTGTCCGAAAAGGAGTTGGAGCGGTGGCTGAGCACGCCGCAGGCCGCCAAGGCGCCGCTGCGCCGGGCGGCGCTGGTGACGGAGATCAGCGACCGCGAGAGCGACATCTACGAGAAATGGGCGCATTTGCCGGAGCCCGGGTTTCATATCCTGACCCGGGCCCTGCAGGACCGGTCGATCGCCGAGGGCGACGGCAAGCTCTCGACGGCGCCGCTGCAGCCGGCAGGCACGGCCTCGATCGAGCTGCGCGCGCGCCCCGGTCGTCCGGCCCGCACCGCTCAGCTCGTGACCCGCTTCGGACGGGTCACCCTCAAGCGTCCCGAGTATCTGGCCAAGCAAGGCGAGCGGCTGGCGAAGACGGTCGCGGTCAGTCTGGTCGAGGTGCGCGAGGTCGACGCGCCGCCGGACGCCGAACCGATCCTGTGGCGGTTGTTGACCACCCACGCGGTCGAGGACGCCGCGATGGCCTGGCGCGTGGTCGGCTGGTACCGGCAGCGCGGGACGATCGAACAGCTCTTCCGCACCCTCAAGCAACAGGGCCTGCAACTGGAGGACAGCCAGCTCGACAGCGCCGAACGGCTGATCAAGCTGACCGCCATCGCCGCGCGCGCCGCCTGCGTCATCATGCAGCTCGTCCAGGCGCGCGACGGCCGCTCCGAGCAACCCGCCAAGATCGCCTTCTCGCCCGCCGAGATCGAGACCCTCCACGCGCTGCTGCCGGAGGTCGAGGGGAAAACCGCCCTGCAAAAGAACCCGCACCCGCCGAACTCGCTCGCCTGGGCCGGCTGGATCATCGCCAAACTCGGCGGCTGGGACGGCTACCCCAGATCCAAGCCCCCAGGGCCGATCACCTTTCGCCACGGCTTGGAATACTTCTGATCCATCGCACGCGGATGGCGGCTACGCGATGTGTGAATCGCCTAACGCGAAGGCGGGGGTGACAAGCAGAGCAGCGCTCAGTGCGCCTTCAGCGTCTCGCCGCGGCGTTCGGGGCTGAAGCGGATGACGATGATGATCGCGACCGCGACGCCGCCGCCGACCAGCGCCAGCGCAAAGCCGTAGTTGCCGCCGTTCGCCTCGGCGATCTTCGCCTGGAACGGGCCGTTGTAGGAGGCGAGGAAGTTGCCGGCCTGATAGACGAAGGCGGGCAGGGTGGCGCGCACCGCGCCGGGCGACAGTTCGTTGAGATGGGCCGGAATGACGCCCCAGGCGCCTTGCACCGCGATCTGCATCACGAAGGCGCCGACCGCCAGCATGAAGGGCGTCGAGGAAAAGGCCCACAGCGGCACCGCCGGCAGAGCCAGGATGCAGGCGATGGTGATTGCGTTGACGCGGCCGATCCGCTCCGAGGCGAAGCCGAAGATGAGGCCGCCGGCGATCGCGCCGAGGTTGGCGACGATGTTGATCCAACTGACCGTGCCGGGGCCGAAGCCATGCTGCTTCTGCAGGAAGGTCGGATAGAGGTCCTGCGTGCCGTGGCTGAACAGGTTGAAGCACATCATCAGCACGACGGCGTAGATCGAGAGGCCCCAGTTCGCGCGGATCGATTCCCAGAGGCCGGGCCGCTGATGCTTCTGCGCCTCGAGGAAAGCCGGCAATTCCGGCACGCCGCTGCGGATGAACAGCACCAGCAGCGCCGGCAGCACGCTCAGCAGGAACATGGCGCGCCAGCCGATCGTGTAGTCGCCGAACGTGCGTCCATAGAGCAAGCCGTAAGCGATGGAGGCGAGCAGGAAGCCGGTGGGATAGCCGCTCTGGAGAAAGCCGGAGACTAAGCCGCGCGCCCGCGGCGGGATTGACTCCATCGCCAGTGACGAGCCGAGCCCCCACTCGCCGCCCATCGCAATGCCGAACAGCATGCGCAACACCAGGAAGACCGTCAGATTGGGCGAGAAGGCGGCGGCGGCGCCGAGCACCGAATAGCAGAGGATGTCGAGCATCAGCGCCGGCTTGCGGCCCCAGCGGTCGCCGATCTGGCCGAAGATGAACGCGCCGACGAAGCGCATCGCCAGCGTCAAGAACAGCGCATAGGCGACGTGCGGGATGTCGACGCCGAACTCCTTGGCGATGTCCTTGATGAGGAAGGTCAGCAGGAAGAAATCGAAGGCGTCGAGCATCCAGCCGAGATAGGAGGCCAGTATCGTCTTCTTTTGTGCCGCCGTCAAATTCATCCCTGGGTCTCCCTTTGCGGCCTGCGCCTGCCGCGGAATCACCATACGCAGCCAATCGTGCGCGGCCAAGCGGTTACGCGCCCGCATCAACAAGCCGAGGCGGAGTCGACAGCGCCGCTGTCGCGCCTTATGAGCGCCCAAGGCGCGGCGGCATTGGGACTGTTTGAATGATCATCGCCATCGACGGACCGGCGGCGTCGGGCAAGGGGACGCTGGCGCGGCGCCTTGCGGAACACTACGGCCTGCCGCATCTCGACACCGGCCTCCTCTATCGCGCGACGGCGGCCAGTCTTCTCAACGCCGACCGCGACCTGCGCGACGTCGACGCCGCCGTGTCAGCGGCGCGCGGCCTGAGCTTGACCGACTTCGACGAGGCGCGCTTGCGCACCCGCGACATGGGCGAGGCCGCCTCGATCGTCGCCGCCCTGCCGCAGGTGCGCGCGGCGCTGATCGAGATGCAGCGCAGTTTTGCGCGCCGTCCCGGCGGCGCCGTGCTCGACGGCCGCGACATCGGCACCGTCGTCTGCCCGACCGCCGAGGTGAAGATCTTCGTGACCGCCAGCGCGGCCGCGCGCGCCCAGCGCCGCGCGCTCGAATTGGCGCGCCGCGGCGAGAAGGCGGACTATGCAGCGATTCTCGCCGACATCGCCAAGCGCGACGTGCGCGATTCGGAGCGCGCCGAAGCGCCCTTGCGCGCCGCGCCCGACGCCGTGGTGCTCGACACCACCCGCCTCGGCGTCGACGCCGCCTTCGCGGCCGCGCTCGACCTCATCGAGGCGAAGCGGCGCCAGGGGTGAGGACTGGCCGCTGGCGCGCGTCTTGGCCGGGCTTGACCCGGCCATCCACGTCCGGCCGATGGGCCGCCGGATTACGCGGTCTGGACTGTGGCGATTGGCGGCCTCTGCGAGAGCGACTGAGCCAACGGCGCCGCGTGGGTGGCAGGGACAAGCCCGGCCATGACGTGGAAAGGGGGCGTCTCAGCGCCGGCTTCAGTTCCAGTCGCAATTATGTGATTCGCGGATTAACCAAATGTCAAAGATCCTTTAATGACACTCCGCTCGCCGCACGACCCGGTTGTGACAGGCCTCAGTCCGACAAAGGATTGCTCGCCTGATCGACCCAAGGCCCTTCCGCGGCCTTGGGAAACCTATAGCCATGTCCGAACTGGCCGCTTGCCGAGCCGCTGAGATTCATCGGCCTAATTACCGCACCACCGCTTTGATCATCGCCAGCTCCCTGTTCATGGAGCAGCTCGATGCGACCGTGCTCGCCACGGCGCTGCCGACGATGGCGCGGCATTTCGACGTTTCGCCCTCGCATATGAGCATCGCGCTGACGTCGTATCTGTTCAGCCTCGCGGTCCTCATCCCCGCCAGCGGCGCGATCGCCGATCGCTTCGGCGCGCGGACCGTTCTCTCCGCCGCCATCGTCACCTTCGTCGTCGGCTCGATCCTTTGCGCCCAGGCGCCGACCCTCAGCATGCTGGTGGTCGCCCGGATCGTGCAGGGGACGGGCGGGGCGATGATGATCCCGGTCGGCCGCCTCGTGCTGCTGCGCACCGTCGCCAAGCAGGATCTCGTTTCGGCGATGAGCTGGCTGCTGGTGCCGGCCCTGATCGGCCCGATCGTCGGGCCGCCGGTCGGCGGCCTCATCGTGACCTATCTCGATTGGCGCTGGATTTTCTACATCAACGTCCCGATCGGCATCGTCGGCCTGTTCTTCGCCTGGTTCTATATCGACAACACGCGCGCCCTGACCCGCCAACGCTTCGACGTCGTCGGCTTCGCGCTGTCGGGCGTCTCGCTGGCCTGCTTGCTGTTCGGTTTCGAGACGCTGAGCCGCAGCGCGGGCGAAACGTCGGTCGCGGTCGGCCTCGTCGCCGCCGGCCTCGTGACCGGCGCGGCCTACGTCGTCTACGCCCGGCGTCTGCAGGGAACAACGCCGATCCTCGATCTCACGCTGATGCGCAACCGCACCTTCCGCACCTCCGTGGTGGCCGGTTCGCTAACGCGCATCACCCAGGGCGCGCAGCCCTTTCTGCTGCCGCTGATGATGCAGATCAGCTTCGGCATGTCGGCGGCGGAGAGCGGGCTGCTGACCTTTGCGACCGCCTGCGGCGCAATGGGCATGAAGGCGGCGGCGCCGCCGGTCCTGCGCCGCTTCGGCTTTCGCACGACCCTGATCTGGAACGCCATCCTCTCCAGCGCTCTTTATGCGATCTGCGCCGCCTTCCGACCGGAATGGCCGCACTGGGTCATCTTCGTCGTGCTCGGCGTCTGCGGCTTCTCGATGTCGCTGCAGTTCACCGCCTACAATACGGTGGCCTACGACGACATTCCGCATGAGCGCACCGCCTCGGCGAACAGCTTCTACACGACGTTTCAGCAATTGATGCTGTCGTTCGGCATCTGCACCGGCGCGCTCGCCCTGACGAGCTCGAAGCTGATCTCCGGCCACCCGCACGCGACGACGGGCGACTTCTCCGCCGCGTTCCTCGTCGTCACCGCCATCTCGCTCATCGCCGCCCCGGTCTGCCTCGGCTACCGCCGCGACGCGGGCGAGGTGATGAGCGGGCGCCGGCGGGTGAAGAAGGAAGTGGAGGCGGCGACTTAGGGCGCGCGTTCCGGGGCGTCGCCGCGGCCTCGCGCATGGCTCATGGCAGCCATGCCAACTCCGCAAGGCCGCGGCAAGCCATTCGCCTTTATGTTCCCGACGACGGCAGTGTTCGCCGTCGCTGTGCCGACGCAGGCGGAATTTTTCCGGCCCCGTCGCAGGGGCTGTAACCGAAATGGATTCTTGCTCGGACGCGGTTTCGATCGACGAAACCGGCGTGGAGGCGCTCGACCACGCAATTCAGGAGACGAACGCGCGTGGCGACATCGGGCTTCGCTTCCTCGCCATCCTCAGCGTCCTGATGGCGTTCGCCGCGCTTTCGACCGACGTCTACCTTCCCGCGCTGCCGAGCATGGCGACGCAATTGCACGCCGATCAAGGCGAGATGGCCTGGACGCTGTCGGGCTATCTCGTCGGCTTCAGCGTCGGCCAGCTGCTCTGGGGACCGATCGGCGACCGCTACGGCCGCCGCATGCCGATCGCCGTGGGGCTCGCCCTGTTCGTGATCGGGTCGGCAGCCTGCGCCCTGTCGACCAACGCCGGCGAGATCATCGCCTGGCGCGTCGTGCAGGCGATCGGCGCCTGCGCAAGCGTCGTGCTCGCCCGCGCCATGGTGCGGGACCTCTACGCCGGCGCCCGGGCGGCGCAGATGATGTCGACGCTGATGACGGTGATGGCGATCGCGCCGCTGCTCGGGCCCTTCGTCGGCGGCCAGATCATTCGCTTCGGCACGTGGCAGGCGATCTTCTGGCTGCTCATGATCATCGGCGCGATGACGCTGGCGGCGTTGTTCACGCTGCCGGAGACGCTGCCGCCGGAGCGTCGCAACCACGAACCGCTCGGCCGCGCCCTCGCGAACTACTTCGTCTTGTTGCGGAATCGCCGCGTGATCGGCTTCGCCGGCGCCGGCGGCTTCTTCTACGGCGGCATCTACGCCTATCTCTCCGGCACGCCGTTCGCCTACATCAACTATTACCACCTGCCGGCGCAGCTCTACGGCGTGGTGTTCGGCCTGGGCATTCTGGGCATCATGACGTGCAACCTCGTCAACGTGCGCCTCGTGGCGCGGCGCGGGGCGGCGAGCTTGATCAAGGTCGGCGCGACCGGCGCGGCGATCGCGGGGATCGTGGTGGCGATCGACGCGCGCACCGGCTTTGGCGGACTGCCGGGCCTCGTCGCGCCGCTCTTCGTCTATATCGGGCTCGCCGGCTTCATCATCGCCAATTCGATCGCCGGCGCGCTCGATAGCTTTCCCAACCGCGCCGGCGCCGTGTCGGCGCTGGTCGGCGCCATCCACTACGGGTCGGGCATCCTGACCGCCGGCCTCGTTGGCGCCTTCGCCGACGGCACGCCCTGGTCGATGGGATGGATCATCGCGGTGTGCGGCTTGGGCGCGGCAGGCTGCGCGTGGCTGGCGATCCCGGCGCGGGGGACGAGGGTGGTTTTGGCGAGGTAGGGCGCTTAGGGCAGCAGCCACTCCGGGGGCGCGTCGAGGGCGTTGGCGATCGCAGTCAGCGTCTCCGCAGTCCCCTTGCGGCGGCCCGACTCGAGATCGCTTAGATAGCCCTGGCCGAGATTGGTGCGGAACGCCAGGTGCATCTGCGTCATGTCACGCCAGTTGCGAAGCGCCTTGAGCAGACTGTCGCCCCGCATCATTGCAGCGCTCACTTCGGGCGGCAGGCGTTCTGCGACGCCAGCCGCGAACTCGGCCTTTCGCGCGTCGTAGGCAGCGACGTCGTCGGCGTCTTCGTCGTGCGCGTTGGCCGCGGCGACCAGCGCGTCGTAGTCGGCGCGCGACAGGACGACAAGCTCTTCGCCGCCGGGAGTGGTGATGGTCTGGGCCTTCACCGTCAGTTCCTCGAATAGGTGTCGGTCTGTCGACGCCCGATGTAGATCGCGAGGATCGTCACGCCGTCGTCGTCGAAGATCACACGGTACTCGCCGACTCGCAGGCGGTAGCCGTCGCGGCCGCTCAATTACTTGACGTCGCCCGACCCGTCGACGGCGTACGCTGCGAGACCTTCACTGACCGCGTGGCGCGCCGCTTGTGGCAGGGCGTCAAGGTCGTTCGCGGCTCGATGGGTGAGAATGATCGTCTTCACGAGCGAAAAATATCGCTCACTATCGCGCGACTGACAAGCGATATCGCTTTGTCCGAGCGGTGTGCAGGGTCGCTAGGCAAGATCGCGCTCTAACGGTTCGCCTGAAGAAAATGGTCGGAGTGATAGGATTCGAACCTACGACCCCCTCGTCCCGAACGAGGGTAGTTCGCGCGATTTTTCAATGATTTCAAGGTACTTAGCTACCACCTGAAACCACCTGAATCGCCAAAAAGCGGGGTGTTTCATTCAGTATCATTCAGTTTCGTTCAGTGCCTGAGCGCGTAGACGACTGCCCAGGCCGATCCGCTGACGACGGCGATCAAAACCCACAGCAGCATCTCGATGCGCCGAAGACGGGCGAGAATTGAGATCGTGTTCAGCAGCGCATGCGCGGTGTCCTGGGTAAGCCTCCGCCGAAGGCCGCCTATGCAACGGGAGCTTATGAGCGATAGTGCGCGAGGAGCGGCACGAGGATAGTGCCCATCAACGATAATGGGCACTATCGATGAAGTCGGAGCTGGTTGATCAAGCCCTGAACCCGCGAGGAGCACGGCGGCGACGGGTTTGGACGGCGCATGAGAAGCGCGAGATCGTGGCGGAAAGCTTGAGGCCCGGCGCTTCGATGGCCGAGGTCGCCCGTCGACATGGCGTGAACGCGAACTTGGTTTTTACGTGGCGTCGTCAGGCGAGAAGCGAGCCGGATTCGCAGCGCGCGGTTCCGGTCGAGCTTGTCCCGGTCGCGATCGCGCCGGAAGCCGCGGCCGCGGCAGGCCGCATGGAGATCGTACTTGCCGGCGGCGAACGGATTCTCGTCGGCGCTGATGTCAACGCCGGCGCGCTGGCGCGCGTCGTCAAGGCGCTGTCGCGGCCCGGACGAGCAGGACTCGCCTAAGATGATCCCGATCCCGGCTGGCGTTCGTGTGTGGCTGGCGACCGGCCACACCGACATGCGCAAGGGGTTCGACGGTCTTGCGCTGATCGTCCAGGAAACGTTGAAGCGCGATCCGCATTCCGGCCACTTGTTCGTCTTTCGCGGACGCCGCGGCGACCTCATCAAGTGCCTTTGGCACGATGGCCAAGGAATGTGTCTGTTCTCGAAGCGGCTGGAGCGAGGGCGGTTTCTGTGGCCGTCGATGGCGGACGGAACGGTGACGATCTCGACCGCGCAACTCGGCTATCTCCTATCGGGCATCGATTGGCGAATGCCGCAGAAAACCTGGCGTCCGACCGCGGTCGGCTGACGATTTTGCTTGTCACCGCGCGCTTTTGTGATTCACTTCGCATGTGACGAACACGCCGGACAATCTGCCCTCCAATCTCGCCGCCGCGCACGCGATGATCCGCGCTGAGCGGGCCGCGCGGTTGGAGAGCGAAGCGCGCGCTGCGCAGGCCGAGGCGGACCGCAATCATAGCCAAGCGATCGCGTCGAACGCCGACGCGCTGATCGCCCGGCTGAGGCTGGAGATCGAGAAGCTGCGTCGCACGCTCTACGGCGCGCGCTCGGAACGCAAGGAGCGGCTGCTCGATCAATTGGAAATGCAATTGGCGGACGCCGAGGCGGACGCGAGCGAGGACGAACTGGCGGCGGAACGATCGGCGCCGTCGAGCGTGGTCAAAACCTTCGAGCGGAAGCGGCCGACGCGCCAGCCCTTCCCCGCGCATCTGCCGCGTGAACGCGTCGTCGTCGCGGCGCCGCAGAGCTGTCCGTGCTGCGGCTCATTGAGACTGTCGAAGCTCGGCGAGGATGTCACGGAGACGCTCGAAGTCGTCCCGCGCCAGTGGAAGGTGATCCAGACGGTCCGCGAACGCTTCTCGTGCCGGCAGTGCGAAGCGATCTCGCAGCCGCCGGCGCCCTTCCATGTGACGCCGCGCGGCTTCGCGGGGCCGAACCTCTTGGCGATGATCCTGTTCGAGAAGTTCGGCCAGCATCAGCCGCTGAACCGCCAGAGCGAGCGCTACGCCCGCGAAGGCGTCGACTTGCGTCTCTCGACCTTGGCCGACCAGGTCGGCGCCTGCGCCGCGGCGCTGCGTCCGCTGCACGGCCTGATCGAAGCCCATGTTCTCAGGGCCGAGCGGCTCCATGGCGACGACACGACGGTTCCGATCCTCGCCAAGGGCCAGACGGCGACGGGCCGGGTCTGGGTTTATGTCCGCGACGATCAGCCGTTTGGCGGTCGGGATCCGCCAGCCGCGCTGTTCTATGCCTCGCGCGATCGAACGCGGCAGCATCCTGAGCGACACTTGGCGAGCTATGGCGGCATTCTCCAGGCCGACGCGTTCGACGGCTACAATCGCCTCTATCTTCCCGACCGCAAGCCTGGCCCGATCGTCGAGGCGCTGTGCTGGAGCCATTCGCGGCGCAAGTTCTTCGAATTGGCCGACATCGCCGCCAACGCGCGGCGAGGCAAGAAGGCGACGCCAATCTCGCCGATCGCCTTGGAGGCGGTCCGACGGATCGACGCGATCTTCGACATCGAGCGCGACGTCAACGGCCTCCCGGCCGAACGGCGATTGCGCGCGCGGCGAGAGCGAAGCCGCGATCTCGTGACGGGGCTCGAAATGTGGATGCGCGCCGAGCGCACCAAACTCTCGCGCCACGCCGATGTCGCCAAGGCGATCGACTACACGCTCACGCGCTGGCCCGCGTTCACGAGCTTCCTCGATGACGGCCGCATCTGCCTCACCAACAACGCCGCCGAGCGAGCGCTGCGCGGCCTCGCGCTCGGCAGGAAGGCATGGTTGTTCGCTGGCTCGGACCGCGGCGCCGAGCGGGCCGCGCTGATGTACACGCTCATCCAGACCGCGAAGCTCAACGACGTCGATCCCCAAGCGTGGCTCGCCGACGCCCTCGCCAGGATCGCCGACACGCCGCAAACGCAACTCGCCGAGTTGCTCCCTTGGAAATGGCGGCCGGGGCTTCTCTGCAAAGAAGCTGCGTGACTGCGGCCTCGACCGGATGGTTACTGTCCTGGCGTCCGTAAAGAGCCAACTTGTCGCGTCCTCGCTCGGACAGGAAGACGTTGGGTGTGTCGTCCTCTCCGGCGGACTTGGCATGCGAGATCATCCCCGCTCGCATGCGATTGAGGGTCGAATCGCGATCCACGAAATCAAAATACGACGGGTACAGGATCATCGCCGCCCGCCAGGGAGACGCCGAGCGGCTATCGAGCCGATCGGGGAAAGATTGGGCTGCGCTGCTGCCAGGAATCCGCGACGCGATCCTTGCCCTGCCTGTCGACGATGCGGTGATTGACGGTGAGGCGGTCGCGCCTGGCGCAGATGGCGTCCCAGACTTCCACGGCCTCCGGTCGCGTTTGGGACGTCGGGACGTCGGAACGCCGCTCTGCTCGCCTTCGACCTTCTCAGCGTGGAAGATGAGGACTTGCGACGCCTACCGCTGATCGAGCGAAAGGATCGGCTACAGCGTCTCCTTTCCGGAGCCGACGAACGGCTGCGCTACGTCGAGCATATCGAGGGCGACGGTCGCGTCGTATTTAATCATGCCGCCGCCCTCGGGTTAGAGGGGATCGTCTCGAAGCGGAAGGATTCGCCCTACACGCATGGGGCGACGCACAACTGGTTGAAGACCAAGAATCCGAGCTACGGGCGAACGCTCAAGCGCTGAATCAGACCCGCAACTTGTGGAGAAGTGCGCACGACTGTCCCGCGCAATGCCAACGAATCGGCTAAACGTGAATTGCTTGACGTTCTTTTCGGACATCAGGTGGCCGACGGGCGGAGGGAAGGATCAGTTCCCTCGCCCTCGGTCGGTCCGTAAACCGTCCGGTGAATCAGTTGATCACACGTGCACTCTGCACACAGATTGTGTCGCCGGACAATTAAAACGAAAGGTGAACTTTCATGTCCGGTCTTGATATCCACGACGACGACGACGGTTTCACGCCGCCGAACGACCTCCCGCCGCTGCGCAAGCGGCAGTCCTCGATGACGCAAGAAAAGGGGCGTCTGGCCCGCTGGATGCGCCGCCGCGGCTATATCTTTGAGGACATCGCTCGGTACCTCGACGTCAACGTCGGTCGTGTTTCGGAAGCTCAGAAGGGCCTCTGGTAAGCGCAAAGGGCGCTCGGATTCGTCCGAGCGCCTAATCATGCGCGTGATCGCGCAGACGACGGCCCGACAGGATTCTTCGGATCGGAGGACGGAGAATCCTTTGGCGTGTTTTTGGTTCGCGCCGATTTCCGTGCGTGGAAAGCGTCGTAGCTGTCAAGAATGAACGCGATCTCCGCGAGTTCCTCTGCGGTCATCTCTTCATTGTCGAGCTTAGTGGGCGCCTTCATATCAAGAATCTCCGCCCTCAATGAACGAGACGTCGAACCTCCCTTGCTCTGAACCCCCCTCCGACACGCAGATCGTCACGTCCCTCCCCAGTTTCAAAAGCTGCTGAATTAGCGTCGCGATTGAAACGGAACTGACGTCTTGGCTTGGCTGCGACAACCCTCGCCGTTCCTTTGCCAATTCGATCTCGTTCGCCAGCAGGAATCTCACTCGCGTCTCTTCAGGGTCAGCGTATCCGCGATCCGCGAGATAATTCCCTGAGCCTACGACAAAAGATTCGTCGTCAGTGACCGCACGGAAACCGACGGCAGCGAGTTCTCGGTGGATTGCCTCCGCGTCTCCCTTGAACTCGACCCAGCACTCCACCCCATCCCAGGCACCTTCAACAGCGCGCCTAGCGTTGATGAGCGACATCCCCGCTCTGTGTAAGATCGCGATGATGGTGATCGACTGGACCCGGATCGGGCCGATCGGAGACAATCGCAATCGCATTTCAGTCCTCCGGCATCGCGTCGATGCAGGCTTTCATCGCCGCGAGGTCCTCGTCCGAAAGGTCCTCTGCCAGCACGGATTCGACGCCCCCAACATAAACGACCTCGACGCCATCGAAGCCGTGGTCCGTCAAAATTCTGGCTGTGGCTTTTGCATGAGTGTCGTCGAAACGTTGCGCGCCGTCGACTGAGAATGCGATTTGGAAACCGGCCTGCGGCGGCGAGAAAACGATGTCACGCAGATATCCGACGCGAGTTTTGATGACGTTGCTCATGGCCGGTGCCCTTTGGTTGGGGGCACGCTTCTTATCGCATGGGATCCAACAGGACGTTTACACGACCATAGAATTCAATGCCTTTTATAGCGGGCATTTTGGGACCGACGGGCGACTTTGCATCGTATAGTGGGCAAACGCGCCATCATTGAGCAATCACAGTCCGTGATTTAAACCGTTTTCCGACTTTTACCCCCTCCGCAAACCGATTTCCGACCTTCCAAATCGATTTCCGACCCTGGAACTCGTTTTCCGACCCAGTGATAATCTTTCCGCGGAAAAGTTATAACCCTACAAATGTAGCCGGCATATGGACGCAAGGCGTCTTATCTTCACAAAAGCGCCGATTACCCGGTTGTTTCTCTGTGTGTGTTGGATCCCGATAAACGTTTCGCGGTTAGATAGGCCGTCCTCGATCTTCAGGAGGACGACATGGGCAAGACTTTTTACGCCGACATCCTTCACGTTCGGGATGATCACCCTTTCCTCCAGCAGCGCTCGATGCGCTCAGACCTCGCCCTGGCGGCGTGTCTGCTCGATGAGTCGGGTGTCGATCCAGATTCCTTTGCGACCGGGGTGCACGCTATCAAGTGCACGCACAAACTCGTCAATAGGATCGCAGATCTGGTGACAGATGCGGTGTCGCCACGCCCCATCAAGGGCGCCTTCGACGTCACTCGTGTTGGCTGCCACGCGCAGGACCTCGTCCTACTTGTCGATGGCGTTTTTGACATCGATCATAACGAGGCTCTCCAAAAGGCGATCCTTGCAGATGCGACGGTCGTCGTCGTTTCCGACGACTTCATAAATCTGCCGATGGAGTTCCCGCAGATCGTCGATCGTCTCGTCACGCTCCCGGAGACGCTGTCCGACAACGCGATCTGTCGGACGGTCAGGGCTGTCACAGGAGACGACGTTGATGCAGACTTTAACGGCTCCATCACGTCTCGCGACATCGTTTTGTCTGTGCGCAGCTCAAGCGACGGCACCAGCGCGATCGCTCGGCTTCGTGCCATCGCCGAGAAGCGCGCAAACGACGGCGTGGATGACGATGAGAAGCCGAAGCAACAGCCGCTGCCGCTTGCTAAGGTGGCTGACGCTGTCCTCACGCGTCTGCGCGACCTGTCCGGCTATGGCTCCGCTAAGGAGTGGGGTCTCCAACTTGCTGCGGACATCGCCGACTATAAGCTGGGCAAACTGACGTGGGATGACATCGACAAGGGAATCTTGCTTTCCGGCGCGCCGGGGACGGGCAAGACTTTTCTTGCTCGGGCTCTCGCTAATGAGTGCGGCGTGCCGCTCATCACGACGTCTTATTCCGACTGGCACACAGCGTCCACGGGAGACACCGTTGCCAAGTCTCTAAACAAGCTCTTCGGTGAGTGGAGAAAGCAAGCTGAGACGGGTCCGATCATCGTGTTCGTCGACGAGTTCGACTCCATCGGATCTCGCGGAGGAAACGGGCACTCGGAGTCCTGGTACCGGACCATAATCAACGCATGGCTGGCGTTTTTAGACGGCGCGGAGCCGAGAAAAAACATCATCGTGGTCGCCGCGACGAACTTGCCAGAGCAAGTTGATCCGGCGCTGCTGCGCCCAGGGCGTCTTGATCGTCACGTCGTCATCCCGACGCCGTCGATTGCCGACCTCGCCGGAGTCATCAAGCACCATCTCGGCGCCGACGCTGATCTGAAGGGACTCGATGCTGCTGCGATTGCTTGCCGTGGCAAGACACCCGCGGTTATCGCGCAGGCGGCTCGCGACGCACGACGCCTTGCGCGGCGTGCTAAGCGCAGGCTGCGTGCGTCCGACGTCGCCGCCGTCGTCAACGCCGCTCGTCCGAAGCTCCCTGCCGACGTTTATCGAACCGTTGCCATCCACGAGTCTGCCCACGCGCTTGCCGCGCACGTGCTCAACACCGGACTGCAATATGTCGATCTCGACGAGACGCACGCGCTCATCGAGAGCCCCGTCACGCTTATGAATCGCGAGAAGATCGAGGACCACGTCACGACCATTCTCGCCGGGAGGGCCGCGAATATCCTGTACACCGGCGGCGCCGTCGCCGGTGTTGCCAGTGACCTGAGGAGCGCGACGGAGTTCGCAAGGCGTCTTGTCGCCCAGTTCGGCATGGATGGGACCCTGGTCTTTTTCGACGACAACGCTGCGAACTCATGATCGCCGGATCACTGACAAAGTCGGCGCGATTCTCGACGCCTGTGACGCTCGCGCTCGACAGCTTTTGGTCGATTACAAGACCGAGCTTTTCGCGATTGCGGACGCCCTACTCAAGCGCCGATATCTCGACGCGTCAGAGGTCGCGGGGGTTGTCGCGACGGCTCGTTCGCCGGATCGCGATGGCGTGAATTGTTGACGGAAATGTACTTAAACTACAGATTCCGTCAACAATGACGGTGGCTAGGGATCATTTCTGTAAGAAGATTGTAGCGATCTCTTCCTACGTCGGGCGATGCCAGGAATAAGTCGGCCTTTTTATGGTATCGCCCGATGACACTATCTCTTCAAAAGTCATTTTTTAGGACAGCGCGTCAGAAATCGTAGGCATTTTTTTCTGACGCTTTTGACGCCGCGGGGGCGATCAGACGCACTGTGAATTATTTTGACGTCAAAATAATTCATGATGACGTCGAACTGGGTTACCGTGACGTCACGGTGATCCCCGTCACGGTGCGCGCATCCGCAACAGCATGCAGCGGGTGGCCTGTGCGACACCAACTTGGGTTCGACCTAATTTTGGGCGGAGGCTATGCGGGTCCTGGGGCGCGCAGCCACGCTTGGCGATCGTCTCGACAAGGATGAGACCCATTCAACCGTTGTTGGAAGTCCCGCGGGCGCAGTCAAGAGAGAGGACCTTGGGACGGGCTCATCTTATGTGTCGACTGGCGCAGACGGCGAGGGTGGGTCTGTTGCCGCGCAGCGTTGCGAAGCGGCGGAGTCACGCGGTTGACCGTCAATTTCATCGACCAGTCGCGCCCGGTCGGGAATGTAGCCCGCCAGGCGGCAGGCGCCGCTCCGCCATCGAAGGCAGGCATCACACCACAGGGCCGAACTCGGCGGCGTGGAGTGCCGCCCCGCGAAGAGGGTCGACTACGCCGCGCCCTTGGCCGACCGCCCGCGCTTACGCTTGACGGCAGCGTCTCCTTTCCTGGATTGACCCAGCCCGTTCTTTTTCGCTAGCTCGGATCGCTGAGCCGCGTAATTGGGGGCCACCATCGGATAGTCGTCCGCCAAGTTCCACTTCGAGCGATATTGCTCGGGCGTCATGCCCAGCGTCGCGAGGTGCCGCCGCAGAGACTTAAATTTCTTTCCATCGTCCAGACAGACGAGATGATCCGGCTTGATCGACTGCCGAACCGTCACGGCGGGCGTCGGCGCTTGCGGCTCCGCCGGCGTCACCACGCCACTTGCGATCTTTGCTAAGCTCTCATGGACGGACTGAAGCAGGGCAGGCAATTCCGCCGGCGGAACAGAATTTTTGGAGACGTACGCCGAGACGATCTCTGCCGTCATGGCGACTACGTTGGTGGGCTCGGTTGTCGAAGTCGGCACGCAAGGAACTCGCAAGGTTGGAGCGGATGCTTCGATATCCCGTTAATTCATAGGCCACAAGGTGGTTGCGATTCCGGCCACTCGATCAATCTCTAAAGCCTCAGAGCAGTATGACTCACCGTGATCCGCGCCGCGAACACCTGAGCCGGCCTTCTGGCATCGACACGCGGAACGCAACGGTCCCCGTCAAGACGAGCGCGTCGAGGTCATGCTGGATACGTAGCCGCTGTCCCACACTTTCAGTTCGGCGCAGCGGTGGACCCAGGCGGCCCAAATCGCTTGGCGTTTCATCGCGCCGGCCAGTCCATGGAGGCCGGCATCTGCGCAGCGGCCAACAGCCGGATGCGTGACGAGGTGCTGAACGAGACAATCTTTTGCGATCTCGATCAGCGCCGATCGATCGTCGGTCCGACAGCGCTCTTGCGCCAACCACGACCGAGGACTTTGGAGTCAAACGGATGGATGAACGTCGGAGTCAGCGCGGGCCGAACTCAGCCGTTCAGCACGTCCTTGACAGCCTTGGCCGGCGAGAAGGTCAGCTTCTTTGAAGCCGAGATCTTGATCTTCTCGCCGTTTGCCGGATTGCGACCTTCGCGTTCCGGTGTCTCCTTAACCTTGAACTTTCCGAACCCGGGCAGCGAAATCTCCGCGCCGCTTGCAACGCAGGCTACGAGTTCCTTCAGAAAGGCGTCGACAATCGATTTGGATTGCGTCTTGTTCGCGTCTTGGGCCTCGGCCAGCCTTGCGACGATTTCGGATGTGTTCACTATAGGGTTCCTCACGATCGTTTCGGCGGTTCCATGACATGCCGCCCGCGCCATGTCATCAACGCGAGATACCCATCGGCGCATTGTCTATAAATCGGCTCCGAAGGTTAATAGCACGGTTCTCAATCGATTCAATTGCCTATCACACCGATCGGCGTCCGGACAAATCCTGACGAAACAATCGCTTATGACGTGATGAAGGCAATGAAATGATCCTTTGATTTGGCCGTAACGCGCCAATTCTGCAGGTTAAGACCAGTGAGAGGCATCACGCCCCGCTAACTATTGCTCTCGACTGTGTTTCAGCGCCGAAGTGGGCCCCTCATCCAACGCCATGATGTAAGATTGAAATTGTGAGCACAAGTTGGGCCCGATGCTCGCCGCAGCGGGACCCCATTTTCGAAGAAGAGGCCAATGCTATTTCAGTGGCTTGCGCTTATTTCTGGGAAGTGTTCCATTCGGGTGCTGAAACACACTTTCTCGGCATTGCGGTCCTCCTCCTGATCCAAAGACATACCGGGCGGACTATTTCAATGGGGGTGGATCACGGATGGGCAGCCCGTTCACGAGGCCACCAATTCATGGCAGGAGGCCTCTCGATGATTGAGACAGAGTTTTGGCGACAGCCGGCGGCGACGCTGCTTACGGAACTGATCGCCACGGACGGCGGTCTGTCGTCGCAGGAGGCGGCGCTGCGGCTGCTGCGGTATGGGGCCAACGATGCCGCCGCCCCCAAGCGCGTGCCGGCCTGGCGTCGATTCATGCGGCTCCTCGCCAACCCGCTGGTCATCATCCTGTTGCTGGCGAGCGCTCTGTCGGCGGCGACGGGCGATGTCGCGAGCTTCGTCATCATCGCCAGCATCGTGTTGCTCTCCGTGCTGCTTGACTTCGCGCAGGAGAGCCAGGCGCAGAATGCCGTTGATGCGCTGCGTCAACAAGTGGCGCTGCGCGCGGATGTGCGTCGCGACGGCGCCGAAGCCAGCCTGCCGGTTGTCCAACTGGCGCCCGGCGACATCGTGCGACTCACTGCCGGCGACATGGTGCCGGCCGATGGAGTGCTGCTGTCGAGCCGCGAATTCTTCGTCAACCAGGCACTGCTGACCGGTGAATCCTTCCCCGTTCAGAAGCATGCGGCCGAGCATGGCGATCCGGCGACCGAAATCAGCGAAGCGAGCAACGTGGCGCTCGCCGGCACGTCGGTGATCGCCGGCAGCGCCGTCCAATTGATCTGCCGGACCGGGCGCCGGACGACGCTCGGCCAACTCGCCGACACGCTGATCGCGAAGCCGCCGCCGACCTCCTTCGAAATCGGGCTGCGCCGGTTCAGCATGCTGATCCTGCGCATCACCCTGGTGCTTGTCTTGCTGGTGATGGCAGAGAGCATGGCGTTCCATCGACCCTGGATCGACGCCCTGATCTTTGCGCTGGCGCTCGCGGTCGGGCTGACGCCGGAACTCCTGCCGATGATCATGACCATCACGCTTGCGCGCGGCGCGGTCCGGCTCTCGCATCAGCGCGTGATCGTGAAGACCCTACCGGCGATCCACAATCTGGGCGCGATGGACGTGCTGTGCACGGACAAGACCGGAACCCTGACCGAGGCGCGCATCGCGTTGACCCGGCACGTGGACATCACCGGCAAGGACAGTGATCGGGTTCTTACCCTCGCGTGGCTGAACAGCCATTTCGAGAGCGGCCTGAAGAGTCCGCTCGACGATGCCATCCTCGCTCATGGCACGATCGACGCTTCGCTCTGGCGGAAGATCGACGAGGTGCCGTTCGACTTCGAGCGACGGCGCGTCTCCGTGCTGGTGGAGCGCGACGGCGTCCGCACGCTGATCCTCAAAGGCGCACCCGAGGATGTCATCCGGATCTGCACCTCCGTGGAAGTGCCGGACGGTCCCGAGATATTGACCGATGAGCTTCGCGCGGAGCTTGGGACGCTGTTCGATCAACTAAGCGCCCAGGGTTTCCGACTGCTTGGCATCGCCAGCCGCGCGGAACCGCCGGATCAGGAGAAAGCCGTACTGGCCGACGAGAAGGGACTGACCTTTGCCGGCTTCGCCGTGTTCCTCGATCCGCCGAAGGCGTCTGCCAAGGCAGCGCTTGCTCAACTCGCGGCGGCTGGATTGGCGGTGAAGGTTCTGACCGGGGACAACGAACTGGTGGCGCGGCATCTTTGTCGCGAACTCGGCTTCGATCCCGGAAAGGTGCTCACCGGAACGGAACTGGCGGCAATGACCGATGAAGCGTTGATCGGGCGTCTGGGCGAAGCGCGACTGTTCTGTCGCGTCACGCCGCAGCAGAAGCTGCGCGTGATCATGGCGCTGAAGCGCATCGGCCAGACGGTGGGCTTTCTCGGCGACGGGATCAACGACGCCCCCGCGTTGCACGCGGCAGATGTCGGCATCTCCGTCGACAGCGCCGCGGACGTGGCCAAGGCGGCAGCCGACATCATCCTGCTGGAGCAGGATCTGGGCGTGGTGCACGCTGGGGTGATGGAGGGACGGCGTACGATCGTCAACACCGGCAAATACATCCTGATGGCCAGCAGCGCCAATTTCGGCAACATATTCAGCATGGTTCTGGCCGGGCTGATTTTGCCCTTTCTCCCGCTGCTGCCAATTCAGGTGCTGTTGACCAACCTGATTTACGATTTCGCGCAGACCGGATTGCCGTTGGACCATGTGGACCCCGAAGCGATCGAGCGACCTATCCATTGGGATATTCGCCTGATCGAGCGCTTCATGATCGTGATCGGCCCGATCAGTACTCTGTTCGACGTCGCGACCTTCGCCGTGTTGTTGCTGCTGTTCCACGCCGACGAGGCTCTTTTCCGCACCGGGTGGTTCGTGGAATCGCTGGTGACGCAGATCCTTATGATCTTCGCCGTGCGCACGCGCCGGCGCTTGTTTGCCAGCCGGCCTCATCGAGCCGTGGCCGGTCTTGCGTTCGGCGCCACCGCGCTGGCCCTCGCGCTGCCCTTCCTGCCAGCAATCAGCCAGTGGTTCGGCTTCGTGCATCTGCCTGCTTCTTATTTCGCGTTCCTCCTGGTTGTGGTCGCAGCCTTCCTGCTGATGACCGAACTGGTGAAGCGGGTCTTCTACGCGCGTGTGGCGCCCATGCCGGGCGCGGGACAGACTGGCATGTGAGCGCCTCGATGCGCGCAGGTCGACTTGCCGCGTTTCGCTTCCGAGGCGGGAGCGGCCGCCATTGGCGGCGACGGCGCGTTCGAGATTCGGGATCCACCTGGGAGCGACCCCACTGCTTAAACGGTTCCATCAGGGGGCGGGGCATTCGTTCATGTCCGCCGACAGGATAGTTGGTGAACTGGTGCGCGATGGGGCACCGAGGCCGCCGAGCCCACTCCGCGTTTAGGCCTCTCAGGCCAGCGCGCTCCACCGCCGAAATGTGAACAAAGACATCCTGGCCGCCGCCATCAGGTTGAATAAAGCCGAAGCCCTTTGTCGCGTTGAACCATTTCAATAGCGCCAGTTCGCTCCTTCACTCCGGGTCGTCGCAATTGGGGGGAAAGCGGACATTCGCATCAGAAATTTGCACGCGATAAGTGGCCGATGTGTCTCGCGCGAAACCGCGTTCCAAATGTCTTGATCTCTGCACCGCTCTAAACTCGCGGGTTTGCGACCTTTTGAGAGGTAGGGACCAAGAATGAGTTTTGAGAGGCCTATGACGATCATGGTGGTGGCCATATTGCTGCTGGGCTTCACAAAGAACGTATCCTTCAAGAGTGGGAGGGTAGGCGGGCCGCAAAGTCTAGAAAGGCACGATTGAAGGCATCTGGATCCTCTAGAAACGCGGCATGTCCGCCTTCGAACATTTGGACTTGCGCGTTCGGAATGGCGTCGATAGCCGGTTTGCTGGCCTTCCAAGCGACGATGCGATCCCGCTTTGCCCAAGCAAATAGGCAAGGGACTTGGAGTTTTTGCGCGCCAATTCGGAGATCCGCCCCGGGGGTGCGAAAACTCTTCCAAGCGTCGCGCATCACAGTTGCGGTCTCGCGCCCGGCCGCCACGATGCGTGCGCGCTGTTCGGCGGCTGCGGCGGTCGGTAGGACTACGCGGTAGTATCGGGCAAAGGCGCCTTCGAACCATCCCGCCCCGCGCGCTCCCCTATTAAAGAACCAGATCATAGCGGCAATCGCTCGGCGCACGACAAAGTTGAGGGGTGCGAGCCCTCCCGGATTGCACAGCACCAAGCCCCTGACGACTTCAGGCTGTTTGATAGCAACAGACAATGCCGCAGCGCCACCGATCGAATTGCCAAGCAGGATGGGCCGTTGCGAAAGCCCAAGCGCGGGGATCAAAGCGCTGAGTAGCTGTGCGTAGCGCGCGGCGCTAGCTGGCACATTCCCTGCGTCGGGCGGACTCGCGCCCTGGCCTGGCCAATCCAGCATGATCACTTCAAACCCCTTGCCGCTCATCGCCTCTGCGAAGCCCTCAAAATCGCGTCCGCCATGGCCTGTGGCATGAAGGCAGATGATGGGGTGCCCCCCGCCTCGCCGCTTGATGGCAAGCGTCGTCCCACCAGATTCAATGAACGAAAACGGGGCCTGAACCCCGATGGCGGCAAGCGACGACATTTGTCTCTCCCAAATTCGGGACCAATGTGATATATGTATCACTTATTGTCAACCCGGACCGAAAAGGGCAAAACGGCGGCATGGCAAAAGTGGTGCGCAAACGAGGAGACGGGCGACAGGCGCTGATCGAGGCAGCCCTTCGCGAATTTGAAGAGCATGGTTATGATGAAACCCACAGCAACGCCATCGCCAAGCGTGCCGGCTATGCCCCCCAAACCTTCTACCGGCACTTCGCGGACAAGCTCGAAATCTTCATCGCGGTCTACGAGGATTGGTCAGACGCCGGAATTCAGGGGGCCGTAGCCGCAGGCGACGTCGAACGCTATGCCCGATCGCTCATTGATCATCATCGCGCGCACCGCGTTTTCCGCCGGTCGCTTCGGATGTTGACAGTCAGCGAGCCTCGAGTGATGGCGGCGCGCACACGAGCCCGCCATGCCCAGATGGCGGCGATGGCAGCACGCTTGCCGGGTTTCGCGGCGAAGAGTCCGGCGGCTCAGCTCGCGGGGCTCCTCATAATCGAACGGCTTTGTGATGCGATTGCCGATGAGGAGTTCGCTACAGCTGGTATCTCATCGCACGCGGCGACCAAGGAGCTTGTAACCTTCCTACTTTCCTTGTCGTCAGGTCCCGCCTGATCAACGGTCGGCGGAATTGCAGGCATCCATCGCCGAAACAAAACCGACGAGAACTTGGTGCGCTCTGTCTCATTGTGAAACCAATTGGCCGTGCGGGCGCCGAGATCGATTCCGGCCCAACGTCCCCAACACGACGCCGCCAATCACAAGCCATGATGCGGACCTTACTCGCTGCCGGTAGGCCCATGCCGCTCACATTGTAAATCGTGTGTGGACGGCGATTTGCGTCGTCGACAAGGACGGCCGGAGAATCTGGCGAGGCCAATGCGCCTCGGCGCCGGAAGCGATCGGCGTCGCTTTGCGCCGGCATGCGGGCGTCGCGCCTAAGATCGGGATCGAGACCGGCGCCATGACGCCGTGGCTGGTGCATGAGCTGCGCGGTCTCGGGTTCGACGTGGTCTGCCTCGACGCCAGACATGCGCGCGCCGCGCTCAAGATGCAGATCAACAAGACGGATCAAAATGACGCTGAGGGACTGGCGCAAATCGTTCGCACGGGCTGGTATCGGTCGGTTCACGTCAAGTCGTTCGATAGCCACCGCGCGCGGGCAATGCTCGGCGCCAGGACGCAACTGGTGGGCATGACGACCCGACTGTCGAACCACATTCGCGGGGTGCTCAAGACATTCGGTCTGCTGCCTGGCGCCATGCGCGGATTGCCGTTCGATCGGAAGGTCGAGGTCTTGCTTGACGGAAGGCCTGACGTCGCGCCGATTGTCAGGCCGATGCTCGTCGCCTGGCGGCAACTGCGCGCGCAGGTCACGGCTTTCGATAAGGCCATCCGCGCAATGGCGCGCTCGTGCGCCGCGGCCCGCCTGCTCATGAGCGTGCCCGGCATAGGCGTGCTGTCGGCGCTCGCCTACGTCAGCACGGTTGAAGATCCGTCACGGTTTGCCCGGTCACGATCGGTTGGCGCCCACCTCGGGCTTACGCCACGCCAATATCAATCGGGCGAAGTCGATCGAAGCGGCCGGATATCGCGGTGCGGCGACACCCTCGCTCGAACGCTGATGTACGAGGCGGCCGGGGTGATCCTGACGAGGGTGAAAAAGGCGTCAAGTTTGCGGGACTGGGCGGCGGCGATCGCCAAGCGATCGGGGCCCGGCAAGGCCCGAGTGGCGCTGGCCAGAAAGCTCTCGGTGATCCTGCACAGCATGTGGCGCTCAGGCGAACCGTTCCGCTGGTCAGGGCCGGAGCGCGCGGTCGCCGCCTAGTCAACTGATGAACTCCATCCGCGCAGCATAGCGCAGATGGTGGTTGCCCACCGGGCGAAGGTGCGGGCGACTGCGTAACTGGGGCCTGAGCGGCGGGAGCGCCAGCTCGTTGTGGACCTTGCAGCGCTCGCGCTTCGAACCAGATGTTGCGGCGGATGATTCCGACCGCGGAGAGAACCGTGACCCGGGGCGGCAATAAACGAACGATTGACACGGGAGGCGCGATTAGAGAACGCCCCGGTGGATGCAAGGGTTTTCTTCGGGTTCGCGCATGTGGTCAGGCGCTTTCGTGTGTCCGGCCTCATCGTGCGGCAGTTCACACGCCGCGGGCCTGTATGGAGATGCGCGGATCGGGTCCAAATCGGCGAGGCGCGCTCGACGCGCTGCGATTTACGCTGGTTTTCCCGATCCCGTCTCATTGACCGTTTGCCCTTACCCTCGGATTGGCCTTCTCACATCCTCGACGACTCCAAACGCGATCGGCGCCTACGCGCGCACCGCGTCCGAAGCTTGGTAGACCCCTCCCTTCGTCAGCAGCGCCCAGGCGATCCGCGCGGTGCGGTTCGCCAGCGCCACCGCGACGACAAGGCGGGGCTTTTTCTTCAGCATGCGCCCGAGCCAGGACCCCTCGGGAGCGCCCTTGCGCGAAGCCCATCGAACGACGGTCATCGCGCCGCTGACCAGCAAGCGGCGCAGATCGCGCTGACCCATCTTCGACGTTCCGCCCAGCCGCGTCTTGCCGCCGGACGAGTTTTGCCGCGGCGTGAGGCCGAGCCACGCCGCGAAGTCGCGCCCCTTGGCAAAGCTCTCCGACGGCGGCGCAAGCGCCTCGATAGCGACGGCGCAGATGACGCCGACGCCTGGGATCGTCATCAATCGCTTGGCGGTTTGATCGCGGCGCGCCCGCTCGCGAAGCTCTCTTTCGAGCAGCCCGATCTGTTCGGCGAGCGTGGCGATGTGGGCAAGCAGCACCTGGCACAGGGCGATGACCGGAGCCGGCAAGCCGCTGCCGGGGTCTTGCAGAGCCTCGGCGAGACGCTCGACGTGAACCGGTCCGGCGGGAGCGACGACGCCGTATTCCGCCATATGGCCGCGCAGGGCGTTGATCGTTTGGGTGCGTTGGCGGACAAGCAGATCGCGCGTCTTGAACGCCATCCCCGAGGCTTGTTTCTCCACGCTCTTCACGGCGACAAACCGCATGGTGGGCCGAGACGCCGCTTCGGCGATCGCCTCGGCGTCGGCCGCGTCGTTCTTGTTTCGCTTCACGAAGGGCTTCACATAGATCGGCGCGATCAAGCGCACCTCATGGCCCAGCGCGCTGATCTGACGCGCCCAATGGTGCGAGCTGGCGCAGGCCTCCATGGCGACCAGGCATTTCGGGACCGAAGCGAAGAACGACAGCAACTTCGCTCGCGATATCTTCGTGCGGAACGCCACCGATCCGTCCGAGCGCGCCCCGTGCGCTTGAAATACGTTCTTGGCCAGATCAAGCCCAATGATGCTAACGTTCTCCATGGACGCCCCTCCTGTTGTCGCGGTCCTCAGCACCACAACCTTGGCACATCGATGCCGTCGGAGGGGCGTCCACCCCATCGGCGAGGGGTCCGAACGCCGATCGGCGCGCTAAGCTTCTGACCAAATTGGATTGAGAGGGGGCAGCGTGTGGTGCCGGTTCACAGCAGGCTCGTTCAATTCGTACCCTGAGTAGATTCCAAGTCTCTCGTTCGACGAACGTTCGGGGTATGAAGAGCAACTTGAGGCCCCGTCTTCTGTGGGGCGGTGGCAATTCGCTGACGGCGGGCGAAGCCAAGGGTCGAGGGTGTCATGAAGAAAACCACGTTGCTTGCCAGTGCTGTGTTGATTGGCGTGGCCTCGTTGGCATCTCATCTCAATGCACAGGGCGCTAAACAGTCGGTCCAGATCGCCAAGGTCGATTTGCAGACGGTGGAGGGGGGCTATCGGGCCTCCAAGGTCATCGGCGACAGCGTCCTCAACGACGCGAACGAAACGATCGGGAAGATTGATGATCTCCTCGTGACACGCGACGGAAAGGACCCGTACGCGGTCCTTTCGATCGGCGGCTTTTTAGGCGTGGGCGGTAAATTGGTGGTCGTCCGTTACGACAACCTCCAGTTCGTCGACAAAAAGATTGTGCTGCCGGGCGGGTCGAAGGACGGACTCAACATGCTGCCGGCTTTCGAATACGCCAAGGAGTGAATGACAGCCCGCGGTGTCAACTGCGTCCACCTTCGCTCGCGGGAGGCGTAGGATTTCGCCAGCTCCAGCATTCTGTTGTCGCCAGGGAAAGTGCAAAATACGGTGGGCGGCCAGAATTACACTGTCCGTGACGCCGTGAAGAAGTAGTTTACGATCCAATAACGACCGTAAACTTGAAGGTCTACGTGGAGGCATGAGCATGAGCGCCCTCCTTATCATAGTTATTCTGATTCTTCTTTTCGGCGGCGGCGGTGGGTATTATGCCCACGGTCGCTATGGGACTGCGGGACTCGGTGGTGTCCTCGGGCTTGTTCTGATAGTCCTTGTAGTGCTTTGGCTCGCAGGTGGAATTGGCCTATACGGACCGCACCTGTGAAGGGAGAAGGCGAGCCCTAAGTCTGGCCTTCTTCCACCAAGGGCCAGGAACGCAAGAGCCGCTTGTCGCCGGCGCCGCCTCGCGGGGCCGCCGGGCGCCCCGGCTCTAATCGATAGCTAAAGCAGATTTCAAACAGATTACAGCGCGCGCGTAGGAGGTCGACGGAGCCGGAATCTACCATGAATTCGAACAGCGCCCAATCCGCGACCTGTCCGACCTCCCTTAGAGCCCCACAGCGGCGTGTCGGTTTCGCCGTCAATCGTCAAGCTTCAAAACATGGTCGCCGCGGCAAACGCGTCGCGCCCCAATAACTTCCGAGCGCTCGCGCTAGGTGGAGCGCGAGTTAACACGACTCGTCTGAACATCGATCGAGCAGGAAAGCGGAACATGCCGGAAAGCGCGATCGCCAGCGGGTGCGTCGATTTCGTTTTATCGCCCGAGGGTGTTGTGCCGGGCTCTCCTGCGACCGCCAACTTCTCTTTCCCTTAAGCATTGTCACGTTGGCGTCTCGTACTTGTCAAACGCGAGGTAAGATCGAAGACCGCGCGAAGCAGATTTAAAGGTTTAGGGAATTCGATATTATCGCATCTCCCGTCAACAATGCCCCTAAATCTCTTGGAGCGTTGTTCGTCCCGCTAGGAGTTTGACGAAGGATGTGTCGATCGTCCTCTGACCATTCACGGCAATGAACTGGCGGACGCCGCCAGAAATCGGATTGGACGCCGTCATGCCGTTCCCTACCGTCGACGAAAAGCTCTCGACCGCCAGATCGAACGCGGACGTGACCGTGACAGCGCCAACAGGTCTGACCAGCGATGAAGCGCGCCGCCGCCTGGAACAATTTGGCCCCAATGCCATGCCGGACACGAGCGTGCATCCGCTCCGCATGGCTTTCGAAAAATTCTGGGCCCCCGTTCCCTGGATGCTCGAAGCCGCCATCGTGCTCGAGCTGTCGCTCGGCAAATACGTCGAAGCCTCCGTTATCGCCCTCCTTCTCGTTTTCAACGCCGCTCTCGGGTTCTTTCAGGAGAATCACGCGCAGGCAACTCTCGCCGCGTTGAAATCGCGACTGGCGATGATGGCGTCCGTTTACCGCGACGGGGCATGGAAGACTGTGCCCGCCACCGGACTGACGCCGGGCGACGTCGTGAAGTTGTCCTTGGGCGGCGTGGTTCCTGCGGATGCGCTCATCACAAGCGGAGAGATCCTGCTCGATCAATCCATGCTCACGGGCGAGTCCGTTCCCATTGAGGCCGGCGCGGGCCGCCAAGCCTATGCGGGGGCGCTGGTGAGGCGCGGGGAGGCGGTGGCCGAAGTCACGGCGACGGGAGCGCGCACCAAATTTGGCCGAACCGCCGAACTCGTTCTCACCGCTCACGTCGTCAGCTCACAGCAAAAAGCGGTTTTGCAGGTCGTTCGCAACCTAGCGGCGTTCAACGGTGCCTTCATCGTCGCGCTCACGGGCTACGCCGTCTCTCTCAAAATGCCGATCGCTGAAATCGTTCCCCTCATTCTCACTGCGGTTCTTGCGTCGATACCCGTCGCGCTGCCCGCGACCTTCACCCTCGCGGCGGCAGTGGGCGCCCGCAATCTCGCCAAGTTTGGCGTCCTTCCGACAAGGCTCTCCGCGGTCGATGAATTGGCAACGATGGACGTCCTGTGCGCGGACAAGACAGGCACGTTGACACGGAACGCTCTCAGCGTGACGCAAGTTCGTGCGATGCCCAATTTCGATGAAGCGCACGTTCTGGCGTTGGCGGCGTTGGCTAGCTCCGATGGCGGGCAAGACCCAGTCGACGCCGCGATCAGGTCGGCCGCCCAGGGCAAGGACGCCGCCGATACTCCGAAGCTGACCGCTTTCACGCCGTTCGACCCCGCCGCAAAAATGTCCGAGGCCATCGCTGCGGATTTGGGCGGCGCGGCGCAACGCGTGGTAAAGGGCGCCTATGCCGCGGTGATCGCGCTCGCCGAGCCTTCGCCGACCGCCGAAGCGAGCGCCAAGGAGTTCGAGGGGCAAGGGTTTCGCGTCCTGGCGGTTGCGGCCGGAGCGCCCCAGGCGATGAAATTGGTCGGTCTCATCGCATTGAGCGACCCGCCGCGAGCGGATTCGGCGGCCCTCGTCAAGGAACTGCACGCGTTGGGCGTGCGCACTGTGATGGTGACGGGCGACGCGCCCGCGACCGCCGCCATCGTGGCGAGGTCGGTGGGTCTCGATGGCGCTCTCTGTCCACCTGGGCCCATCCCCGACACGGTCCATCCCGAAGACTACGCCATCTTCGCCGGCGTGCTGCCCGAAGATAAGTTCAAGCTCGTCAAGGCCTATCAAAACGGCGGGCACACCGTCGGCATGTGCGGCGACGGCGCCAACGATGCGCCGGCGTTGCGCCAGGCGCAGATCGGGATTGCCGTCTCCACCGCGACCGAAGTCGCCAAAGCGGCCGCCGGCATGGTGCTCACGGAACCCGGCCTCGCCGGAATTGTCGGCTCCGTCAAGGAAGGCCGCGTCATCTTTCAGCGAATCCTGACCTACACGCTCAACTCCATCACCAAGAAGATCGTGCAAGTGCTCTTTATCGCGGCCGGGCTCATCATGACCGGGCAAGCGATCCTGACTCCGCTGCTGATGGCTCTCATCATGATCATCGGCGACATTCTCGGGATGTCGTTGACTACGGACAACGTGCGGCCTTCGCCGCTGCCCAATGTCTGGCGAATTGGCGATCTGACGATCGCCGGCGTCGTCATGGGACTCTGCGAGCTGGCGTTGTGCGTGTCCGCCCTGGCTGTGGGCGCGCACTTCGCCGGATTCGACATCGACAAGTTGAGGACGCTGGCCTTCATCGTGATCGTCTTCGGCAATCAAGCGACGACATACAACATTCGCGAACGTCGGCGGATTCTGGTCCTCTCGCCCCAGCCTGTGGCTCGCCGCATCGTCATTCGTCGACATTCTGATCGCTGCGGCGCTCGCGGTGGGGGGAATCGCCATGGCCGCCGCTCCCGCTCGCCGCGGTCGTCGTCACGCTTGTCGCAGCGGCCTTATTCGCCTTCGTTGTGGACTTTGTGAAGGTTCCCGTCTTCCGCCGTCTCGCGGTCGGCTAGCGCGCAGGGCCTCGCCCAGGAGGGACAATGCAAATCGACTCCGGGGACTTTCTCGTGGCTGCACGGTTAATCTGAAAATATGGCCGACCAGGGTGAAGCGGTGAAGCCCGCATACGATTTAGGAAAGAGTTGTCGCAAACTCCCAGACGATCACGTCGCGCGATTGCGCGCGCTCCAGGAGCTTCACCTATCCATCCGACCGTTGCGCCGTCCTCCTCATCTCACGCCGATCGGCTCGGGCGCGGTCTCGGCGTCGGCGGTGTCCACGTGGATCGCGGAGCAGGCGCTCGTCGTCTCCTCGAAATCCGCCCAAAGATCCGCATGCACGTCGGAAAACTGCCGCCATACTCTACCGCGTCCAAAAAGCGCCGCGGCGCTTTGACCATGATCGTCGTGCTGCGCTGACGCGCGTACCGGAAAGGCCTGAACCCATAGCCATAGCGGCGGCGGAGGGTGACGAACAAGCGCGCCAACCATTGATCCGGCATGTTGAACTTCATCTCCGCGAGCGGGTCGCGGCCAACTTCGCCTTCAGCCGTTCGGCCGCGGCACCGGCCGCATCACGTTCTCCGGCGGTCGTCGCCCCGAAGAACAACGCCTCGGTGGGGCGATCGCACCGGTTCTTCGTCGGCATCGGCGTTAATTGTTGCCCCACTTCCAGTTCCGGATTTCCGGCAGATCTTGGCCATGCTTGTCGATGTAATGCTTGTGCTCGATGAGCTTGTCTTCGACCATCTGCTTGAGATAGGCGCCCTTTGCGCCCAAATGCGGCAAGCGATCCACCACGTCTTGCGCCAAATGAAAGCGGTCCAGTCCATTCTGGACTCGCATATCAAACGCCGTGGTGATGGTGCCCTCTTCCCTGTAGCCGCGCACATGGAGATTGCGATTGGTCCGGCGGTAGGTCAGCCGGTGGACCAACCACGGGTAACCATGAAAGCCAAAGATGATGTGCTTGTCCTTGGTGAAGAGCGAATCGTAATCCATATCGCTCAACCCGTGCGGGTGCTCCGTATTGGATTGCAGCTTCATGAGATCGACGACATTGATCACCCGGATTTTGAGGTCGGGCAGATGTTCGCGAAGGATGGAAACCGCAGCCAAGATTTCTAGCGTTGGCGTGTCTCCGCAACAGGCCATCACCACGTCCGGCTCGGCGTTCTGGTCGTTGCTGGCCCATTGCCAGATGCCAATTCCTTCCGTGCAATGCACGACCGCCGCTTCCATGGCTCAGCCATTGCGGCAGTGCGTGTTTCCCCGCAACCACGACGTTCACATAGTGTCGGCTGCGCAGGCAGTGATCAAAAACCGACAACAGACAGTTGGCATCGGGCGGAAGGTAAACGCGCACGATATCCGCCTTCTTGTTGACGACGTGGTCGAGAAAGCCCGGATCCTGGTGCGTGAAGCCGTTGTGATCCTGCTGCCAGACGTGGGAAGCGAGCAGATAGTTCAACGAGGCGATCTTTCGCCGCCAAGGCAGTTGCGATGTGACCTTCAGCCACTTGGCGTGCTGGTTGAACATCGAATCGACGATGCGAATGAACGCCTCGTAGCAATTGAATAGTCCGTGCCGCCCGGTGAGCAGATACCCTTCGAGCCAGCCCTCGCACTGGTGCTCGCTGAGCATCGAGTCCAGCACGCGTCCCGCGGGCGCAAGAAATTCATCATTCTTGACTGTCGCGGGCGTCCCACTGACGATTGGTCGACTTCAAAGACCGCGCCCAGGAGATTCGAGAGCGTCTCATCGGGACCGAAGATCCGAAAATTACGCTGATCCTGATTCAGCTTGGCCACGTCACGCAGGAACTTACCCAGCACGAGCGTATCTTGGCCTTCAACGGCGCCCGGGCGAAGGCACATTCACCGCGTGGACGCGGAAGTCCGGCATTCGCAGGTCGCGCAGCAGAATGCCGCCGTTGGCGTGAGGATTGGCGCCCATCCGCCGGTCGCCCTCGGGCGCCAGCTCGGCCAATTCCGGCATGAGGCGGCCATTCTCATCGAATAGTTCTTCTGCCTTGTAGCTCTTCATCCAGCTTTCAAGCTGCTTGACATGATCGGGATGTTCGGAATCGACCAGGAGCGGCACCTGATGCGCACGGAACGTGCCCTCAACTTGCAGGCCATCGACGACTTTCGGTCCCGTCCAGCCCTTGGGAGACCTGCAGGACGATCATTGGCCAGCGCGGCCGAGTGGTGTCGTTCTTGTTGCGTGCATTGCTTTGGATTTGCCGAATGTCCTCGATGGCCTTTTCCAGAGTAGCTGGCCATGAGTTGATGCATCTCTTCCGGATCATCACCTTCCACAAAGTAAGGCGTCCAGCCGCAGCCTCGTAGAAATTGCTCCAACTCCTCATGCTCGATGCGGGCCAGCACGGTCGGGTTGCTGATCTTGTAGCCATTGAGGTGCAGGATCGGCAGCACGGCTCCGTCGGTAATTGGGTTGAGAAACTTGTTGGACTGCCATGCGGTCGCCAGAGGGCCCGTTTCCGCTTCGCCGTCGCCGATGACGCAAGCGACGATCAGATCGGGATTGTCGAACGCAGCCCCGAAAGCATGGCTGAGCGAGTACCCCAGCTCGCCACCTTCGTGAATCGACCCTGGTGTCGTCGGCGCAACATGGCTGGAAATCCCGCCGGGAAACGAGAATTGCGTGAACAGTTTTTTCAGCCCGGCTTCGTCCTGGCTGATGTCCGGATAAATCTCACTGTAGGTGCCTTCGAGATAAGTATTGCCCACCAGCGCCGGGCCGCCATGACCCGGGCCAGCGATGTAGAACATATCCAGGTCATACTTCTTGATGACCCGGTTCAGATGCACATAGATGAAGTTCTGGCCCGGCGTCGTGCCCCAGTGTCCGACAACCAGCGGCTTCACGTGCGACAGCTTCAGCGGCTCCTTCAGCAGCGGATTGTCGTAGAGATAAATCTGGCCGACCGACAGATAGTTGGCGGCGCGCCAATAGGCATCCATCTTGTGCAGCAGTTCTGGCGACAGCGTGCTGGTTTTCATGGCTCTTCAGGTTTTCTCCAGATATGTTCCGAGCCAAGATCGAGGACGCGGCAAACCATCTTGGCAATCATGCGCTCTTCGTCCGTGCGAATGACGCGGACCGCGACCCGGCTCGCCGCCGCGGAAATCACCCCCTCATTCGCTGCGTTGCGCTTTTCTTCGAGTTCGATTCCAAGGAATCCCAGGCCATCGCAGATCCGGTCACGGATCACGGGCGCGTTCTCTCCGATGCCTCCCGCGAATACCAGCGTGTCTAGTCCGCCCAGTGCCGCCGCGAATGCGCCGATCCATTTCTTGACCTGGTAGCAAAACAGCGCGACCGCTTCAGCCGCCCGCACGTCCTGCGCTTCACGATCGAGCAAGTCACGCATGTCGGAACTGGTCTCCGCCAGGCCGAGTAGCCCGGACTGAAGAGTGACCATCTCATTGAAGCGCTTTGCGTCGAGTCCCTCGGTGCGCGCCAGGTACCAAACCAAGCCGGGATCGAGATCGCCTGAGCGGGTGCTCATCGGCACTCCGGCTGTCGGAGTGAAACTCATGCTCGTATCGATGGATTTGCCTTCATGCACCGCCGCCAGGCTCGCGCCGTTGCCGAGGTGGGCGAGGATGATCCGGCCTTGTGCTGCTTCCGCCCCGGCTAAGCGGACCAACTCTCCCATGAGAAACGCATACGACAATCCGTGAAACCCATAGCGCCGTACTCCTTGCGCCTCGTAGCGGCGCGGGATCGGCAACAGCCGGGCCACGCGCGGCAGGTCATGATGAAAAGCCGTGTCGAAACACGCCACCTGCGGCAGATCGGGAAATCGGCGATGAAACGCTTCGGTCAGCAGGATCTCCTCGGGCAGATGCTCAGGATCGACGGGACTGAGCCGGCGTAGCTCCTCGACCATTTCAGTGGTGATTTGCTGCGGCTGGCTGTATTTCGCTCCGCCATGCACGACGCGATGTCCGACCGCGGCCAATGCGTCACGCCCGCAGCCTGCCTCGATCCAGTTCATCAGAACGCCCACCGCCACTGTGTGATCTGGCGCCGCCACCAATCGCGAAAAGTTGTCCGCCTGGGTCAAGCCTTTCACCCGTAAGGTGGCCTCCGGTAGTCCAATCCGTTCAATCCCGCCCGTCCAGAATCCGTCGGAGCGAGTTATCGGTCTCGAACACCGCGAACTTGATGCTCGACGAGCCGCCATTGATCGTCAGGATGCGTGGGTCCGCTGGTTTCATGGATGACCCCTTCGTCATTCGGCAGAACGAAGCCAGTCTCAGTCGCGTAGGCGCGCAGTCAGTGTGAAGAATGCTTCGAACCCCAAAGCTTCCGCGATCTGAACGAACATCGGGGTATTTTCGATATAGAATACTCGTTCGGGCTGGCGGCCTGGGCGACGTCGAGCGCAGAAGCTCAGTTTGAATGGGCGGCCCTTGACAGCGCGCTCGCCGCCGCCGTCTCGTTCCTGTATTCTTAGCGGGAAGCAAGAGGACGAGGTATGCCAGACCAATTCATCGAAAAATGCAAACAAGAAATCGCGGGCTATCAATCCATGCTTGCGCCGCTGGAGGCCGGCGAGATTCGTCTCGGGGAGCCGCCTTTTGGCGAGTTTGATCCAACACAGACGCGAATCGAGCAAATCAAGCGCCTGATTGCCATGCTTCAATCGATTGTCGACCACGATAATACTCAACGGACCTAAAGGCCAGGAGCGCCCCGCTGACGTGGTCGGCAACGCCGTCAAGGTGATGGATCGCCACGGGAAAGAAGGCGGCGAATACGCCTTTGCCTTCATGGACGACCTGCGCGCTCGTCCGGCTAATCGCGTTCAACTGACGACTGAGAGGCGCAAGGCTTACCTCAATTGGGTCGAGGAAGCCTTTGAAGCCGATGGGCCGCGCAGTGCTCGTGAAGCTGTAGGGCGGAGGCTCCGGAGAGGCACAAGGGACGCAGGCCAAGTTCGGAATTCATGTGGGTCACACAGGACCGCGAAAGCGTGGGCTTCTGGGACGCAGCGGCCCGGGAAGAGGTCAAGAAAAAGGGCCAAGGCGCGATCGAGAAATGGATCGACGAGCAGCGACAGCGCGTTCGACAGGACTCAGTTTGTGAATGCCTATCAGCGGGGGCACCCGCTGACGAGCGGTGAACGATGTCCGCTCGCGATCACGTTGCGTATCACGCTGGTCGAGAATCTGCGGCCGTCTGGCCGACATGATCGTGGTGCAACTCGCGGAAAGCCAATTGGCCAAATACGCTTGCGGACCGGATATTCGGCTCTGCCAAAAACGATCCCGAACCGGCGTGTCGCCGCGCAGGGACTGAGCCTGCGCGCTGAGCATCCCTATCCATAGAGCTGATCGCTTCATCTGCTGGCGCCGTTGTAGGTAGTTTCCGAGTTCTGACACGGCGAGCGGCCGGGCGATATCGTCAACAAGAGGGGAATCAAATGCCACACGCGTGGGTCAGCCGTTGTGATCGGCGCGGGCGAGGCAACCCGGTGGTCGATATGAAACATACTGCGACGGTCTTATCTCGGGGATCCGAGTTCGACACCTTTCTATTCGCACCAATTGGCGAGGAAAGAAACGGAATGCTGCTCAGCGTCCTCTCAGCGCTGGCGCGGCTGGACCTCGACCCTTGGCGGGAGGCAGCCGAACTGGCGCGGATGCCGAAGCAAACCGCCAAGCAGAGATTGATTTCTCTGATCGAGGCGCTCCCCAACGCGCCATCGACATGGCCCAAGCCCGAAGCAATTTCCGCTCGTCTGATCGCGCTGCTGCCTCGTGGGGCCGGTTCCTCCATCGCGGCGCGCGAGACGTTGCCTATCGCCGGCGCAGAGGTGAATTCCCGAGCCCTCATTTGTGCGCTTTTGGTCAATCTGCTCTTTGTGGCCGGGATGATGGGCGCCCAATGGGCCGCGTCGAGCCTTCACCCGTCGTTGAAGATCAATAGCCCTCAGGCGTCCACGGCCAGTGCAGTCCGCACACAGACCTCGTCGCCCGGCTCAAGCCGATAAACTTCAACCAAGTTGCGACCCAATATGGTCCCAACGAGATCGAAGAAAAGAAGCCTTGAGGCGCCCAGCAACCGCGTTGCAATGCTGCCGGCGTCGATCCCTAGTGCGCTGTTGCGGTTCGAATAGAAACGTCGCGGCCGCGATAACCAGAGTCAGTTTGACGGCGATCACGATGGCGACGTCCCGCGCGAGAGAATGCTTCGGCATCCCTCCGTATCGCGCGCCGCATGTGCCGATGCTTTGATCTAGAGTCATCGAGGCCCGGATGAGCGCGATTTCAGCGCAGGCGCGATTCGTCAGAGGTTTGACGTAAGTCAATGCTCGATCGACGCCGCGACAGTTGATGGCGACAAGGACGACGCGACTCCGCGACGGATTCGCGAATTGTCGACTGGTTGGAGGTTTCGATGCGTGTGAAGGACGTCATGACAAAGACGGTGATCAGCGTCACGCCGCAGACGAGCGTCTCGGATGCGCTCGACATCATGACGCGCTCGCGCGTCAGCGGCTTACCGGTCATCGACGAAGGTGGGTTGCTCGTCGGCATCGTCAGCGAGGGCGATTTTCTGCGTCGCTCCGAACTCGGCACGGAAAAGCCGCAGGCGCACTGGCTCGCCTCGATTTTTCTGCCCGGTAGAGCCGCCGAACTCTATGCTCGCGCCCATGCCAAACATGTCGACCAAATCATGAGCGCCGACGTGGCCACGATCGAAGAAGACGCAACCCTCGGCAGCGCCGTCGAACTGATGGAGAAAAGAAGCGTCAAGCGTCTGCCGGTTGTCGCCGGAAAGAGAGTTGTCGGGATGATCGCGCGGGCGGATTTCGTTCATGCCCTCGCGCAGTTTGTCCGCCAACCTTATGAGGAAGCGCTTGTGACCGACGCGGAGATTAAGCGTGGCATCGAGGCGGAGATGAAGGCCCAGCTTTGGGCGCCGGCCGCCACAGTCGACATCGTCGTCAAGGAAGGCGTCGTCGAATTGCACGGCCTGTTGACGGACGAGCGCGAGCGGAACGCCCTTCACGCGCTCGTTGAAAATGTCGGAGGGGTCCGGGAGGTCCATGACCACATTGTTCGGGTGGACCCGTCTCCCGAATGGTGAGCCAATCGCCTCAGGAAGCCACGAAGGGCGACGCCACGTAGGAATGGCCGAAGGAGAGTTCGAAACGGTATTTCGCACGATTGAAGGATGCACAACGAAATACGCCGGCGCTTTGCGCTCGATCAAAGGCAGGGCCGTATCGCAGCGACAATGTCCCAATCGGCAATCGCAGGGCTGCAGGGCTGGAGAGGAGAGAGACATGAGCGACAACCTGTTGCGGCAGGATGTCATTGACGAACTCAATTTCATCCCAGGCATAGACGCCGCGGACATCGGCGTGACGGCGTCCAACGGCGTCGTAACCCTCACCGGGCATGTAAGCAGCTATCCTCAAAAGCTGGCGGTTGAGCGCGCTGTTAGACAGGTAAAGGGCGTGCGCGCGATCGCTGAGAACATCGAAGTCCGCTACCGCAATGAAAAAGATGACGACCAGATCGCCACGCGCGCTATCGCGATATTGAATTGGGATGCGCAAGTGCCTCCGGAATCGATCATGGTCAGGGTCGAGCGAGGCTGGGTCACGCTCAGCGGTGAAACCCCTTGGCACTTTCAGCGCCTCGCCGCGGAAAAAGCCGTTCGCAAACTCTCGGGCGTAGTCGGCGTTACCAACGAAATCTGCGTGAAGCCGAAGCCCATATCGCAAGACGTGCGCAGCAATATACTCGACGCATTGAAACGAAACTCCGAGATTGACGCAAGCTCGATCATGGTCGCCGTGCATGACGATCGCGTGGCGCTTTTGGGCAAGGTGAAGACGTGGCGAGAACGCGAAATTGCGGAGCGCGCCGCTTGGTCGGTGCCCGGAGTTACGGCGGTCGAAGATCGCCTCGACATCGGCGGCTGACCCCCGGTATCACGGTCGACTGGGGTCTTGAGCCCCTCGACGGCGCCCGGCTCTTCTGGGTGGCGACAGCATGCGCCGCACCCGAGGAAAGCAAACCCAGAAGGCTTGACCGATCACCATAGCCGGCGACGAAAATCCGCCGCCCAACGAGACGCGCACCCGGGCGGTATTATCCCGTTACATGGAGCGGCTTCGTCGGAAGCCGCAGGCGAGGCAAGCCGGAAGCCGCTCGCCGGCGCCCAATGTACACCCCGGATCTCAGTCTTTTGGTTTGATCCGACGATTGCGGGTAGTGTCTCAGTTTGAAAATATGCTAGCCCCTCAGCCTGTGGTAAAAAAGCATAGCGAGAGGCATTGGGGCAGCGCGTGGCGTATTTTCTTGAATTGCGCCGCGACCGGAGCCGCAGGGGACGGCTTCTGGCAGGTGCACCCCGGTTTCCCCGCCCTTGATGTCCTTCAGCGCGCCACCAGGCGCGAACCCAGTGTCCATGGCCCCGGCTGCCGACACGAGGCGGTTCCGCAGGGTGACACATAGACTATCTCGTTGACGGCGGCTCCATCCGAGCGGGCCGTGGTCGTCGCAATTATGGCCGTGCTGGTGGGGCGTGCATTGGTAACGTGCTCATCGACCTCGTCCCCATCCTGATGGTGCAGATGTCCGTCATGCAGGTAGTCGATATGGTAGCCGCGCACGACCGCGAGGTGACCGCAGTGCGGGCCGTGATGATGAGGATGCTCCGCATGAAGTCAGACGGCGATCCGTGGTCATCAGCCTGTCTCCTTCCGTGCTACCGACGCCATCTGGTCGACCGCCGCGAGTCGGACGCCCTCGGTGGGCCAGACATAAAAAAAGGTCAGGCAGTTCTGCCTGACCTCTCTTGGTCCCATGCTTTCAACAGTGCCAGTACATCCGTGGTCAAAGGAAAGCGAAACGATCAGGCGGCCTGTAGGTTGCAGGCGGACATTTTGCCCGACTTGCGGTCGCGCTCCATTTCGTAGCCGATCTTCTGGCCCTCGACGATTTCGCGCATTCCGGCGCGTTCGACGGCAGAGATATGGACGAAGGCGTCGGCGCCGCCGTCATCAGGCTGAATGAAGCCGAAGCCCTTGGTGGAATTGAACCATTTAACTGTGCCAGTGGTCATGATGAACCCTTCATAGCAATATCGAATGACGGCAACGCACGAGCGCTGCCGATTGTGGTGTTGACGATTTTGAAGGAAAGGTTCGTTCAGGGCGCGGTGCCAAACGCGCGATAACCAAAGCTCAGCTAGCAATATCGACAAGCCTATTCGTATCCTGCATCGATGGCCGCGTCAACTTTTGGTTTTGGAAATAACGATTTCAACTTTTTGTTGTGACGCCTGGGCCTTGAAGTTGCCGTGCGCGGCGGGGGCCGCTCCGTCGCCGGAGAGCCGCGGTTGCTCGCGACGATCCGCCAGCGCCGCGCAAGAATCCGGGCATCGGCCCGCTTATCAGCGCCGCGCCTCGCGGTGCTGTCGCTGTGCTTGCCGCGCCCCTCCCTACAGCAGAAGGATTGGGAAACATGCCGTGGTCGGCGCCGCTCGGCGGCGTAATCGGCGCGTTCGCGGTGATTGCGGGACTTCTGTTCGTGGACAAGGTCGGCGCTGGCGCCCTCGCCGGCCTGACCATCACGGCCTTGTGCGAGTCCTAGCGGACTGGTCGCCGGTCATGACCGGCTATCATCTCTATTATCCGAACCGGCAGCCAAGCCCGGCCTTCGCGCTGTTGGTTGAGGCGCTGCGCTACCGCTCCTCAGCGACGCCCTCTCAAAAGTCCCCGCTTTTTGGACAAAAGTCGCTTCGTCAGAATTCTTGATATTTGAACCACGGCGAACGTCTCCTCAGGTCGACACCAGCGGTCGGCAGTGGGCACCAAGCGTCACTTTTTGCCACCCTATTCCTTCCCCCCGACCACTAGCCGGAGCCGCCTGCCGGCTGCGGTAGGCAAATCCGGCGGACGCGGGTCGACGAGATCGGGCAGGTACGCCTGACAGCGCCGGTTCGGATGCTTCTCGCGGTTCCGCAGGCACCCCGAGGAGATCGCCTCCAGCACGTCCGCCATCGCCGCCTCGGCGCCGAATTTCTCGGCCAGCACGGCGAGCCGGTATCGCCCGATCCGCGCGCAGTCACGGCAGCGCACGACCACGTAGGGGTAGTCGCGCAGGCGGAGGGACGACGGGCTCATAGGAACAAAATGAGAACAATAAGCCGTCCGTCAAGGGCCGATAAGCCACTCGTCCTGCCGCCCACCGTTGCTGACGATCTTCAAGTCACCGTCACACGCCGGGATTCCGGCAAGACAATCAATCTCAAGGAGCGATTGATAAGACACAAATAAAAAATTGGATCGATTATGCGCCGAGGGGGATCATGGGCTTCACAGCAACATCGCTTGGAGGCGAACATGAACCGCACCCTGATCGCTATCGTCGCCCTTCTGTCCCTCTCCTCCGCCGCCTTGGCTTACGGCGGAGCCCCCACGGTGAGCCGACAGGAGATCGCGCGCGTCGATGCGGCAACGATGCACCACGATCCCGCCGACCGCTACGCCCGGAACGCGAACAATTGCGGGATGGAGTTGTCGCGGGCGATCTTGAGCCCGAACGGGGCCCTGCTCGGCTACGCCTGCTACAGCAACTCGAACTGAGCCGGCGCACCGCAGACGCTGTTCGGTAACGCCGCCCCGCAATTCTGCATAGCTGCCTGTCGATTCCCGAGCCTTCAGGTCGAAGGAGGCGTTCTTACGTTACATTGCGAAGGTCGAGGCGAACGTCCGGACCGGATGCGCCAAGCCAAGCGGTTTACCCAGGAAGGAAGAGGCAGATGGCCTCGCTCAAGACCATTACCGAGAAGCTCGACGCATGGCTCCGTTATCGCGAGGCCGTCCGCGAATTGTCGCAGATGAGCGATCACGAACTCCGCGATATCGGCATTCGCCGCTGCGACATCGAAAGCGTCGTTCGTCAGGCCGCGTCGGCCTGACCCGAAATCGCCAAGTGGGGCGACGGCGAGGACCCGCTTGTCGCCCTCGCCGCTCGTCTCACCCAACGCCCGCCGGGCCCGCCCTCGACGGGCGTTTTTTCCGCCATTCGCGCGGTTGCCTTCGGCGTGATCCAACGCCGGGGACCGCGCAGTCCTCAAGCCGCAGCGGCACCGGTTGGAGAGATCGCCCCGCTCGCGTCAGCGGCCTCCAGGTCCAATTGTGGCGCAGGCGACCGCATCAGCGTTTGGGCGCCAGCCAGGATGGCCGCGAGCCCGAGACCTATCGTTGGGTCCCGATGCGGTCGCGCCGCGTACCACGCCAGCACGTCGAGGCCGCCGGCATCCGGATCGAACGCCCAGCTATCGAGCGCGCGCGCCAAATCGGACCCCTCATAGTGGATGCGGCGGCGATCGAGTCGGTCGGCCAGCGCCGCGGCGGCGGCGCGGGGATCGGACCATGCCCATCGGATGAAGTCGGCGAGGTCGTCCGCGGTCGCGAACAAAGGCGTCGGCCCGGATCGCGTCTGGGCCGACCGTTTTGAGATGGCAGTCGCTGCATTTTGCATTTCGGCCTCCTCAGGCCGTCGGGATGTCGATGGTGAAGCTCGGATCGAACGTCTTCGCCGAGTCTTCCTCGATATGCCCCCTTGGATTGCAGACGACGCGCGTCGCCCCGATGCGATAGTCGGCGCGGCTGTGCAGGTGGAGGTCGCCCGCGACGATCGCGATGTCGAATGTAGGCGCGTGCGGGCTCGGGTCCCAGGCGTTGTCGGCCCAGTCCTGGTGCAGGTCGGAAAATATCCAGAGCCGCGACATGGCGGCCTCCTCGAAAACGGTGGCGCCGGCTGCGACGAGCCGGTCACGAAGACGCTGATGACTTTGGAAAGGCGCCGGTGGCCGCGATCAGGCCACGGCGACGGGCGCGCAGATGCGCATGCCGGCGGCGACTGCCACCGGGGCGCATTCGAGGGACACGGCGCGAACGTACATCATGGCAAAGTGATTACCGGAGTTGGAACAAAAAGGCAACAGATTTCGGCGTCTCGCGGTTAACGAGGCCGCAATGCGCTGTTGTCCTCCCGACTGCGAACGCGCCGAAATCGGCCCCATCCTTATTGGTCAGCCCTTATCCCGACGCCTATTCCCACGGGATGGCGTGGTCGGAGGACGCGCGACGCCTCGATAACGCAATTGGCTATTCGCAGAGGCACATCAGAACGGATGTGAGTTCCGCGTTTTCAATTTCAGCTTGGCAAGCTAACGTACTCGAAACATGGAGACACATAGTCCATGAGCAACGCGGCGCACGACATTCTCAATCTTACGGCCACCGACTTCGATGCGATCGTAGACGCCGATCAGAGCGGACGAGAGTTCGAAGTGATCGATGGGAAAATGGTGGCGTCAGACCCGAACGAGACGGCTGTCCTTTTTGCATCTTGGTCAAATGGGACCGAAGCTGTTCGCGGCGCATTATGAGCGAAAATCGGAAACTCACGGCGATCCTCGCCGTCGACGTCGTCGGTTATTCCCGCCTTATGGGCGAGGACGAGGCGGGGACGGCGCGGGCGGTGCGCGAACATCGCGACGCGGCGCTGTCGATCGTGGCGGGCCTCGGGGGACGCATCGTCAAGACGATGGGCGACGGGTTGCTGCTGGAATTTCCGTCGGTCGTCGCCGCCGTCGAAAGCGCGATCGCGATCCAAGAACTGATGGCCGAGCGCAACGCCGACGTCCCCGAGGTCAAGCGCATCGTCTATCGTATCGGCGTCAATCTCGGCGATGTGCTGATCGAGGGCGAAGACATTCTCGGGGAAAGCGTCAACATCGCGGCGCGGTTGGAGGCCATCTGCGAGCCTGGCGGGGTGCTTGTTTCGAGTACGGCGTACGACCACGTGCGCGGGAAGGTTAATGCGGACTTTGTGTATCTCGGAGACAAGGACCTCAAGAACATCGCTCGACCGGTGCGGGTCTACGCGGTCAAGACCGGCTGGAAACGCGCCGTCGCCGCTCCATCCGCCTCGGAGCCGAACCGGCAACGCCCGGGGCGCCTTTCGATGCTCGTCTTGCCGTTCGCTAACATGGGAGGCGGGGAGGAGCAGGAGCCTTTCGTCGATGGCGTCACGGAGAGCCTGACAACCGACCTCTCACGGATACGGGGCTCCTTTGTGATCGGGCGCAATACCGCCTTCACCTACAAGGGCCAGACCGTTGATCTGAAGACGATAGGACGCGAGCTGAATATTCGCTACGTGCTGGAGGGCAGCGTCCAGCGCAGCGGAAACCGCATGCGCGTCAATGTCCAACTCATCGACGCCGAAACGGGCAATCATCTATGGGCCGAACGTTTCGACAAGCCCTTGGCCGATCTCTTCGATATGCAAGACGAAATCGTCGCGCGGCTGGCTGGCACGCTGAGCGCCCAGGTCGCCGCCGCCGAGGCGCAACGGGCTGAACGGGCCCCGACCCCCGATTCAATGGACTTCTATTTTCAAGGCGCGGCCTGGCTGAACAAGGGGCATAACCCCGATACGGTGGCGCAAGCGAGAAGCTTCTTCGATCGCGTGCTGGCGGTCGACCCAGGCAATGTCGATGCGCTCATTGGATCGGCAAGAGCTGACACGCTCGCAGGCTCACTATTGTTTGCAACCGATCCCGCGGCGTCCTTCTTCGCGGCAGAAGCGAAGCTGACCAAAGCCTTGTCCTCGGTTCCAGATGACGCGCGCGCCCACGCGTACTTAGGATATGTTGAGATTTTCACCAAGCGTGCCGCGGAAGGAATCGCCAAATGTGAGCACGCGTTGGCGGCGCTGGTGCGCGAGGTCATGCAAGCCGATCCGTTCGACGGCGCGATTTACCTCTTTCGCGCCAAACGCGCCGACCGGGTGAAGCTGGTGTTCTGGGACGGAACCGGCGTGTGCCTGTTCGCCAAACGGCTGGAGGACGGCGAGTTCCGTTGGCCGAAGATCGAGGACGGCGTGATGCGCTTGTCGGCGGCGCAGCTCGCGGCGTTGCTCGAAGGGCTCGATTGGCGGCGGGTCCGCGCAGCGAAGGAGACGGCGGCGCCGACATCCGCGGGATGAGCTGCGACATAGTGACTCAGGGCGACGGAAAATCATCGCAAATCGGCGGAAAATGCGGTCTTTTCGCGCTATGCCGCAGGCGGTCGACGCGCTCCCCGACGATCCCGAAACGCTCAAGGCGATGCTGATCGCCGAGCGCGTCCGTGGCGAGCGGCTCGTCCAGATCATCAGGGAATTGCAACGTCACCGGTTCGGCCGCCGCGCCGAAACGCTGCCGGAAGATCAATTGCTGCTCGCGCTCGAAGAGGTCGAACAGACCGAGGCCGGCGCGGCGGCTGAGGTCGAGGACAAATCCCCGGCGGAACGCGCGGCGGCGGCGAAGAAGCGGCGCACGAACCGCGGCGCGTTGCCGCCGCATCTGCCGCGCATCGAAACGATCGTCGATCTCGACGACAAGGCCTGCCCGTGCTGCAAGGGCCTGCTTCATCGGATCGGCGAGGATGTCAGCGAAAAGCTCGACGTCGTGCCGGCGCAGTTCCGGGTGCTGGTCGTGCGTCGACCCAAATATGCTTGCCGCGCTTGCGAGGACGTCGTCGTGCAATCGCCCGCGCCGGCGCGGCTGATCGAGGGCGGCCTGCCGACCGAAGCGACGGTGGCGCACGTGCTGGTCTCCAAATACGCCGATCACCTGCCGCTCTATCGTCAGGCGCAGATTTACGAGCGGCAGGGCGTTCAGCCTCGATCGCTCGACGCTGGCCGACTGGGTCGGCCGCGCGGCCTGGCATCTGCGACCCGTGCATGCGCGCCTTCTCGCCCATCTGCGCTCGTCGACGAAACTCTTCGCCGACGAAACGACGGCGCCGGTGCTCGATCCGGGGCGCGGGCGCACCAAGACGGGGCAGCTCTGGGCCTATGCGAGAGACGATCGCCCTTGGGGCGGATCGGACCCGCCAGCGGTCGCCTACGTCTATGCGCCGAACAGGAAGGCCGAACAGCCGATCGCGCATCTGGCCGGCTTCACCGGCGTTCTCCAGGTCGACGGTTACGCCGGATATCGCGCGCTCGCGGAGAAGCACGCCGTCCAACTCGCCTTCTGCTGGTCGCATGTGCGCCGCCGTTTCTACGAACTCGCCGTCGGCGGTCCCGCGCCGATCGCCGCCGAGGCGCTCGAACGCATCGGCGCGCTCTATGCGATCGAAAAAGAAATCCGCGGCCATAGCGCCGAGGAACGGCGCGCCGCCCGCCAAGAGAGAACCCGTCCGCTGCTCGCCGATCTCGAACCATGGCTGCGCGAAAAGCTGGCGCTGATCAGCCAGAAGACCAAGCTCGCCGAGGCGATCCGCTACGCACTCGCGCGCTGGGAGGGCCTGACGCGTTTCCTCGACGACGGCCGCATCGAGATCGACTCCAACGCCGTCGAGCGTTCCATTCGCCCGATCGCCCTCAATCGTAAGAATGCACTCTTCGCCGGTTCTGACGGCGGCGGCGAAAACTGGGCGATCGTCGCCTCGCTCATCGAGACCTGCAAGCTCTGCGGCGTCGATCCGCATGCCTATCTCGCCGACACGCTCGCCAAGATCGTCAACGGCCACCGCAACCGCCAGATCGACGATCTCCTGCCCTGGGCCTACGCGCAGCCCGAACCCCTCAGGGACGTGGCCTGAAAACAGCGGTTACCCTATCCTCAAGCTTGCCGGCGAAATAGTCGGCGTACCCCTGCATGTCGAAGCTGCCGTTGCCGGACAGGTTGAAAAGGATCGTGCGCGCCTTGCCCTCTTGCTTGCACCTGAGCGCTTCGTCGATGGCAACGCGTACCGCATGATTGGCTTCGGGCCCTGGCACGATGCCTTCGCCGCGGGCAAACATGACGCCGGCCTCGAAGCAGGACTTCTGCGGCGAGGCAACCGCTTCGACAAGGCCAAGCTCTTTTAAATGGCTTACCAACGGCGCCATGCCGTGATAACGGAGGCCCCCCGCATGGAAACCTGGTGGCATAAAGTTCGATCCCAAGGTGTACATCTTCGCTAGCGGCGAGATGTGGGCGGAATCGAGGAAGTCGTAGGCGTAGCGACCGCGGGTCAGCGATGGACAGGCCGAGGGCTCTGCCGCTATGGCGCGCAAGTTGCTCTTCTCGCGGAGCACCTTGCCGAGGAAAGGCCCTGAAAGACCCAAGAAATTCGAACCCGCCCCAACGCAGCCAATGATGATGTCCGGCCAGTAACCCGCCATTTCCATCTGCTCCAGCGCCTCAAGCCCGATCACCGTGTGATGCAGAATCGGGTGGTTGAGCAGGCTCGCCATCCCAAGGTGCGCCTCCGGGTCCCTCGCGGCAAGTTCAAGCATCTCTGAAGCAGCAGTAGCTATACTGCCGGGCGAATTGGGATCCTCTGCAAGAACGCGACGTCCGGCCTCGGTTTCAGTACTTGGACTCGGGATACAGGTTGCGCCATAGGTCTCCATCAACGTCCGGCGATAGGGCTTTTGCTCAAAGCTAACCTTCACCATGAATATTTTTACTTCAAGGCCGAAGAGCGCTCCGGCAAAGGCTATCGCCGAACCCCACTGCCCGGCTCCGGTCAACGTTATGATTTTCTTGGCACCGGCCTCGCGGCTGTAGAAGGCTTGGGCGACCGCCTCGTTCGGCTTGAAACTGCCCGTCGGCGCTGCGCTCTCGTCTTTGTAGAAGATGCGCGCAGGCGTATCGAGCAGTCGTTCGAGCGACCGAGCGCGCCGTAGCGGCGTCGGACGCCAGAGTTTGTAGACCTCGCGCACCGCATCCGGGATCTCGATCTCACGCTCGGTCGAAACCTCTTGCATGATGAGCGACATCGGGAACAGTGGCGCGAGGTCATCCGGACCGACCGGTTTGCCGGTTGCTGGATTGAGAACCGGCGGCATTGGCCGTGGCAGATCGGCGACAAGGTTGTACCAAGCCTTTGGAATTCTATCGTCGGGAAGAAGGAACTTGATCGCATCGCTCATCGTTTCCTCCTTGTTTCTCCGAGTTTACTTTGCCGAAACTATTGCCGAACGAAGAGGTAGCCGTCGAAATCACCGCAAGTCCTCCAGCAGCGCCTTGGCCTCCAGGAGGTCAGGCATGTCGAACCCTTCGGTAAACCAGCCGAGAATGGGCGCGAGCAATATGATTGCGTCATCCATTCTACCCTGGTCGCGCCACAGCCGGGCAAGACTCGTCGCAGCACGCAGTTCGAACAGCTTCGCGTGTTGTCGGCGAGCTATTTCGAGACTTCGTTGGAAGTGCGACTCGGCCAACTCCGGGTCAGCATGGGGGAGCGAAACCGCAAGCTCCCCCGCGAACCGATAAATTTCGGCTTCATCGCACCTTTCGTTCGTCTTGCTCACCGCATCGATGGCATCGGAGAGGGCTTTCCGTGCCTCGGCAACTCCTCCGCATGTCGCGTACGCGCGGGCCAACCACGCGTACCCGCCCGGTGCGAATAACCTCATCTGGTTGGCCGCTAGCTCCGATAGGCTGGAGCGAATTAGCTGAGTCGCCTGATCGGCCCTATCGGTTGCGGCGAAGATGCAGCCCCGCAAAAACCCGCTGAGCCCCTTCCAAAGTGGCAACCGATATTTCTCGGACAATGCAAATAGTTCCTCGACGCGAGATTCGCATACGAGAAACCTGCTGCACAATATTTCCGTAAGAGCCCCTATGCCTAAAGCATAGGCCAGGGTGCCGGCTTGCCCGAGGTCTCGCGCCGACCGCAATGCCTCGTCACAATCCCTAACGGCGCCCTCAGGATAGCCGAGGCGACAGAGTACCATTGCCCGATAAGCCAGTGCCGCCACTCCGATATCCTGGCCAAATCTGGTCGCCAGCGATCTGTGTTCCGCGGGCGCGTAAAGAGCAACCGCTTGATCGAGATGCGACCGGGCGGCCTGAAGTTCTCCAGAAATGGAGAGGGTCCCTCCCACGATTCGGTGGGCCACCAGCAAGGGTGCGGAGCGCGTCTGCTGTTCCGCCAGAGCGAGGAACCGCTTTGCTATTTCGGTCGCCTTTGGAAGATTTCCTCCAGAAAAATTTCCCGTCCACTGGCCATAGAGCACCGAGAAGCGAAGCAGTGCGTCCTCGCCTTCGAGGCGCTCGCCCAACGCCTCCCCCTGCTCGAACATTGCATCGGCCCGTTCGAAGGCGGCGATCGTCTCGGGTGAAGTGTAGCCCTTCACGTGAAAGAGGGTGGTCGCCAACGCCACCTGACACTTGGTCTGCTCGCGCCGCAACGCTGGCGTGCCGGGCAGCGTCCCAATCTGGCGGAGCGCCTGCGTGAGCTGCTCTAAGGCTTCGACGAGCGCCGAGCCCGCCAGCGAGCGCCGTCCCGCTTTGCCCCACAGCCCGGCGGCTTTCTCGATCTGACCGGCCTCGGTGCAGTGACGCGCCAGCATCTCCGGCTGGTTCTCGACACGTTCGGCGAACTGGCTTTCGAGGGCTTCGGCGATGCGGGCATGAAGCGCGCGGCGCGACTCGCGCAGCAGTGTGCCATAGGCCGCGTCCTGCACCAGCGCATGCTTGAACAGATAGGTCACGTGCGGCGGAACGCCCTGGCGGAACAGCAGACCGGCTTGAATGAGACGGTCGAGCGCCGACGCCAACGCCGTCTCCGGCTTGCGCACCACCGCCGCCAGCAGGTCCTCGGAAAACTCCCGTCCAATCGCCGCGCCGATCTGCGCCACTTCCTTGGCCGGGCCGAGCCGATCGAGCCGCGCCATGAGCGAGGCATGCAAGCTTGCGGGGACCGACAGTGCCGGCGACGGAACTGCGGCAATGGTCCGGCGCGCTTCTCCCTCGCCCTCCGACTCCAGCACCGCTTTGGTCATCTCCTCCACAAACAGCGGAATGCCGTCGGTGCGCTCGATGATGTCCTGACGCATGCTCGCCGGCAGCGGCTTGTTGCCGACCACGCGGTCGATCATTGTGTCGATATCGCGCGCCGCCAGCCGATTGATGGTGAGCGCGGTCACGTGCGGACGTCCGATCCAGGGCGGCTCGAATTCCGGGCGGAACGTCACGATCAGCAGCGCGCGAAGAGTTTTGATGTGCTCCACCGCCCGACCGAACACCTCCAGACTCGTCGGGTCGGCCCAATGCGCGTCCTCGAAGATCATCAGCACCGGGCTCTGGCGGGTCAGCGCCTCGATTTGCCAAACAAGCGCGTCAAGGGTCTTCTGCCGACGTTGTTGCGGCGGCAGATCGAGCGCGGGATAGCGTCCGTCGTTCGGTAGCGACAGCATCTCGGCAAACAGCGCCGCATCCTGGACGGATGTCGACGTCCGCACCAGAACCGCGTCGAGCTTGTTGAGCCTTGCTTGCGGGAGGTCGGCGTGCGCCAGTCCGGTGGCGCGTTCCAACTGGCCGATGATCGGATACAGGGCGCTGTCGGTGTGCTGCGGCGAGCAGAAGTAGCGCAAGCGCGTGTGCGGCTCCGCAGCGAGACGCTCCAACAGCGCGACCGTGAGCCGCGATTTGCCGATGCCGGCCTCTCCCGAGACCAGCACCACTTGGCCTTCGCCGGTCTTCGCCCTCGACCAGCGCCGCAGCAGCAATTCGACTTCTTCCTCCCGCCCGACGAGCGCGATCAGGCCTGCCGCGTGCAGCGCCTCGAAGCGGCTCTCCACGGGATGGGCGCGCAGCGCCGCCCACGCCCGCGCCGGCGCCGCGACGCCCTTGAGGTCCAGCGCCCCGAGGTCCTGGAGTTCGAAGAGATCGCCGAGCAGCCTGCGCGTGCCCTCGTCGATGACCACCGTGTCCGGTTCGGCGATGCCTTGCAGCCGCGCCGCAAGGTTCGGCGTGTCGCCGACGACGCCGCGCTCCTGCGCCTCCCCCGATCCGACGAGGTCACCGACCACGACCAGCCAGGTCGCGATCCCGACTCGCACGCGTAGTGGCGAACCGGCCACCGTGACGAGAGTCGGCGCCGCTCCGACCAGCGCGAGTCCGGCCCGCACGGCGCGCTCGGCGTCGTCTTCGTGCGCCTGGGGATAGCCGAAATAGGCGAGCACGCCGTCGCCCATGTACTTGGCGACGAAGCCGCCGTTGCGCTCGACCAGAGTCGCGCAGCACTTATGGTAGGCGCCGATGTCGCGCATGTCCTCAGGATCGAGCCTGGCCGACAGGGCGGTCGAGCCGACCAGGTCGCAGAACATCACGGTGAGCTGACGGCGCTCGGCGGAATTCTGAGACTTCGGTTCTGGCGGAGCGGACGACCGATCGGTGGGCGGCTCGTCTACGGCAAGCTCCCGGATCGCGCGCAGCAGCTTCAACCTATGGCCGAGCGGGACGCCGAGGTCCTTGAGGTGTTGATCGGTCAGGTCCGGCAGGACTTCGGCATCGATCTCGCTCTCACGAAAGGCCGCCTCATACTGGCCGAGACCGAGCCGGCGCAGCCAAGCTCCGACGTCCATGCTCGCCTCCAAGCAGGCTTGGCCGGATCGTGTTCCCACCGGACCTACGTGTCCAGCGTATTTATCCTGGCCTTCGAGCAGCGACCTACAATAAAAAATTCGGCTGTACCCATAAATAGAAGAAAAACTTCGGAAATCCGCCGTCTATTCACCAAGAACGCTTAATAACATCAATTAAACTTGATGTCTAGGAGGTGTCGCTTTCGTACAAAATAGGGAGGAAAGCTATGCTGTCGCGTCGCTTATTCCTGCAATCAAGCGTGGCCATTGGCGCGTATCTGGCTTCTGGTGTCTGGACCGTCCGGGCCGCCAACGCGCCCGGCGTTACCGACGGCGAGATCAAGATAGGCCAGACCATGCCCTACAGCGGACCGGCCTCGGCCTATGGCGTCATCGGGCGCACGGAGGCCGCCTATTTCAAGATGATCAACGAAATGGGCGGGATCAACGGACGCAAGCTCGACCTCATCAGCGCGGACGATGGGTACAGTCCCCCAAAGACCGTCGAACAAACTCGCCGTCTCGTCGAGCAAGAACATGTCGCCTTCATTTTTGGCAGCTTGGGCACGCCAACCAACGCCGCGATTCGCTCTTATCTCAACGACAACAAGGTGCCGCAGTTGTTCATCTCCACTGGTGCCAGCATGTTTGGCGACCCGCAACACTATCCGTGGACAATGGGTAACATTCCGAACTATCGGACGGAGGCGCACGTCTTCGCCAAGCATATTCTCAAAACAAGGCCCGACGCGAAGATCGGGATTCTCTATCAGAACGACGACCTGGGGCGGGACTATCTGATCGGAATCCGGGACGGCCTCGGCGCGGATCACGCCGCGAAGCTGGTCAAGGAAGTCTCCTACGAGGTTTCGGCGCCGACGGTGAACTCGGAGGTCGTCACCTTGCAGGAATCCGGTGCGGACACGCTGATTATCGCCGCGACGCCAAAGGCCGCTGCGCAAACGATCCGCAAGGCGTATGACATCGGCTGGACGCCAGTGCGCTATATGACCTACGCGTCGGGTTCGATCACAGGGACCCTGAAGCCGGCGGGACTCGACAAGTCCAAAGGCCTGATCGTCGCCAATTTCCTGAAAGACCCGACCGACGCGAGTTGGAAGAACGATCCGGGCTTCAAGGAATGGGCGGCATTCGTGGCGAAATACCTAACGCCCGCTGAACTCGCTGACGGAAATGCGGTCAATGCGTACGGCGTAGCGATAATGCTGACGCAGGTTTTGAAGCAGTGCGGAAGCGATCTGTCGCGCGAAAACATCATGCGACAGGCGGCGAACATCAAGGACCTCGAATTGCCGATGCTGCTACCGGGCATCAAAGTCAACACGTCGCCCGACAACTATTTCCCGATCCGCCAGATACAACTCGCCACCTTCAACGGCGAGAGTTGGCAACAATTCGGCGAGGTTATCAGCGACTGACCGGACGGTTTCGCCGCGTTCGGTGTGTTTCAGCGTCGTAATGATGGCGACATATGGAGGTGCGCTATGAAGTACCGTACCCTCGTTGGCGTGTCCTTGCTTGTATCAAGCATCGCATTCTCAGCGTTTGCGCAAGGCCTTCCCAAAACCAACCGCCCGGAGGACGTAGGTTTTTCGTCTGAGCGTCTCAAGCGAGTGACGAGCGTCATTCAGGCGGATGTCGACAAGGGCGCAATTCCCGGCGCCGTGCTCCTAGTCGCCCGCAATGGGAAAATTGCCTACCTAGAGGCCATCGGTTTTCAAGATCCAGACAAGAAAACGCCGATGAGCACGGACGCGATTTTCCGGATTGCGTCGATGACCAAGCCGATAACCGCCGTCGCTGTCATGACGCTGGTTGAGGACGGGAAAATACAACTTCTGGACCCGGTTTCGATGTATCTGCCGGAGTTCAAAGGCGTTCAGGTTGGCGTGGAAAAAACGAGCGAGACAAACGGAACGCCGGAGTTATCGCTGGAGCCGGCGCAACGCCAGATGACGATACAGGATCTTCTGCGACATACGTCAGGCCTGACGTACGGCATATTTGGAAAGTCGCTGGTCAAACAGGCCTATCTCGACGCCAAACTGTTTGACCCGAGTCAATCGCTGGCTGAGTTCGTCACCAAGATTTCCAAACTCCCGCTCGCGTACCAACCCGGCACGACGTGGGATTACAGCATGTCCTTCGATGTGCTGGGGCGGATAGTCGAGGTCGTGTCCGGCATGCCGTTCGACCAATACGTCGAGGAGCGAATTGTCAAACCTATCGGGCTCGTCGATATGGGATTTTACGTTCCCACGGAGAAGGCGGGCCGCGTCGCCGAACCGTTGACCGACCAGACGACCCATCAAAAGCCGCCCATGGGCGATGCAACCGCCCGGCCCAATTTTCTAAGTGGCGGCGGAGGCATGGTGTCGACGGCCTCGGATTACGCGAGATTCGGACAGATGCTGCTGAATGGCGGCCAATTGGACGGCGTTCGCGTCCTTTCGCCCAGCACCATCGCCTACATGACGTCGGACCAACTGCCGCCGGACGTCGCCCTAAGCCGACAGATGATCCAGCTCTTCGAACCGATCGGACTCGCGCCCGATCAAAGGATCGGCCAAACCTATGGCCTCGGTTTCATGCTTCGCACCCAGGAGGGGCGGAATCAGAAGATCGGCTCGCCTGGGGAATTTTATTGGGTCGGCATCTGGGGTACGGCGTTTTGGGTCGATCCGAAGGAGAAACTGCTGGCCGTCTGGATGACGCAGGGGGCGGCGGGTCAGGGAGCGCACTATCAATCGCTCATCCGCAATCTTGTCTATCAGGCGCTGACCGGCGATTGACCAAAATGGTGGGCGGCACTGCCAACCGGCCTGCGTCCCAGTTGACGCGGGCCGGTTGGTAACAATCAACGGAATCTAAGCCTTTGGAGCGCGAGTGCATCTCGCTCGACATAAACCGGGAGGTTTCAGATGAATTGCTATTTCATTGTCTCCCTATCCGCCCTCGCCTTGTCCCTGGCAATAACGAGCGCCAAGGCTCAGGAGGTGAACCGCGAGACCTGTCAACAAGTGGGCAGTGCGCCGCAGGAACCGATCGGGGATCGCGAAGGACACGCGATCTCAACTCAAACGGAGCTTTGCAAGGTCACAGAAGGCCCGCTGAAAGGCGGCACAAGAACCGGCTACACGATCTGGGAATGGGACGGGCCGAAGGCCAAGCTCCTTGCGAATCAAGGGGCCGTGCGCGCGCCTACGGGGTTTCTGGTCTATGAAGGCGGCGACGGCACAATCGAAATGATCATGAAAGACGGCAAGCCCACCGGCTGGACCGCATCGGGCGGGGGCGTCACCTCGACATTGGCGACAGGCAGTGTGGCGAACCGACTCGGTCATCCAGGGGTCTGGTCGGCGAAGAGCACTGGACCGCTTGAATGGGAATTCGAATATACGGTCAAGTGAAGATAACAATTCCTTGTTTCACAAAGACAATTTCGGAAGGGTGAGCGCGAACCACGATGGCGTCCGACGTGACCGCCGCTGAACGAGATGCCCACGCCATACGTGCATTGACCCGACCTGCATGGCCGCCGATTGGGTCGACAACAAGCCTGAGATGAGACCCGGAGCAATCGAATAACCTAAGGGAGCATCGCCATGGTCGACGTTATCGAAATCGCGAAGGCCTCGGTCACGGCATACAACGAAAAGAACTGGAGCAAGGCGAAGGACGGGTTGGCCGACGACGCAGTGTACGATGAGAAGGGAACCCACCGTCGCATCCAGGGCGCCGGCGAGATCATCGAAGCCTGGCGGGGGTGGGCCCACGCCTTCCCCGACTCCAAGGCTACATTCGTACGCGAGTTCGCAAGCGGAGACACCGCAGCGCTCGAACTCGTGTGGAGGGGCGTCCACACCGGACCGTTGCAGACACCAACGGGCACCATTCCGGCATCGAACAAGCCGATCGAGATTCCGGCTTGCCAAGTCGTCCAGGTCCAAGGCGGGAAAATCAAGAGCACCTCGCACTACTTCGACATGCTCACGATGCTCACGCAGATAGGCGCCGTGAATAGCTAGCACTGACCAGGGAGGAAATGATGGCTGAGGTTCAGGAAATGCGAGGCGAGAAAATTTATGAGTATGACCTCGATATTACCGGAGTGACTGACTACGGCGTGACTATGGATGCGATCCTGAGCGGCAAGGAGAAAGTGCCACCGCAAGGGACACGATTTGATGTGGCGTTCGAGGGAGATGGCAAAGGCCGCCTCGGGGGCAAAGTAAGGGGCGTCGATTACCTTTTGATGCGTGCCGACGGGCGCGGCGACCTCGACATCAGAGCCACGGTAGAAACCGAAGACGGCCATCGGATTGCAGTGCAAATTGAGGGCGTTGCGACGCCGCGAGCGAATGAACCGATCGTTGATCTTGCTGAAAACGTACGCCTCACCACCGCAGCCTCGAAGTATGATTGGGTTAACTCAAGGCAGATTTGGGGGATCGGGACCGCGAACTTGGCGACGGGGAAGATACACGTCGAGGCGTTTATGCAGTGAACAAGCGAAAAGCCGCCGCGGCGGGAAGGAGTTTTCCTTTGATGTTACGGCCCCTCGCTGCCGGGTCAGGGGCTTAACAAGCAAAAGAAACGCTTCACGTTCGAGTTGGCATCGCCACCGGAATTGTCGTCGTCGGCGATCTTGTTGGCTGCCCGCATCGACGGCTACGGAGGAAGCCCAGGAGGTTCAGATGGGACGCAGATTTATTGACTGCCGTCAGATAGAGAGCGACATGAATTGCTCGGTGGCGATTTCGGCCGATACGGACGCGGAACTCTTGGAGGCTGCGGTTCAGCACGCGGTGGCCGTACACGGCCACAAGGATAGCACCGAACTGCGCACGCAGATCAAAAGCGCCTTCAAGGACGGAACCCCGCCTGTACAGGCGCCGAGCCAGGCCTCCTGAGAGCAAACCCGCGCACACTGTTTCCGCATTGATCTCGGTTGCCCGGCGCAGCCGGCAATCGAGATCGGCGACGCCTGCTACAGCAATTCGAACTGAGCTGACGCGCCGCGGACGCGGTTCGGCAACGCCGCCCGGCAATTTTCCATAGCTGCCTGTCGACGGCAGTACAGCACCCATGAGACGTACTTGAAGCAGACCGACCATGTGAAGGCCGGGCTGCGGCTGGCGGGTCTGCCGGAGAAGTAATTGCTGTCGCGCCCATCCAGGGAAACCCGAGGGGGCGCGGGCCCGCCGCCCTCTCATTCGCCGATCGCTGCGACCGCCTGAAGACTCGGATGCCGTGATCGCGCAATCGCCGACATCGCGATCCCGAAAAGCGCCGTGGCCGCCAGCATCAGCAAATAGCCGCCCACACCGCGATACAGCATCACGCCGACGACGCCGCCCGTCAGAAACGACAGGACGGTGCAGAGTTGCAGGCGCAGCCGCCCAAAGCTGTGGGCGCGTCCGTCCTCTCCAGCGGCGCGGCGCAGGTTATCGAACGCCGCCGCAAGCTCGATCCCGATATCTGTCGCCAACCCCGAAACATGCGTCGTCCGCACTCGGGCGCCCGATATGCGCGTGCCGACCGCATTCTGGAATCCCATGGCGAACGCCACCCCCAGCACGACGATGGAGGCGCGCCAGTCTCGCGCCAGCCAAAGATCCGCGCAGCCGACAGCGGTCAATACGATCGCTTCAATCAAGATTGCGTAGGCATAGATGCGCCTTGTTCGTCGGCGGCCTGCGTTGATCAAGTACGCTGAACACAACGCTCCACAGACGAACGCGATCAGAACCGCAAAGTAAAATAGCGCTGTTCTCCACTGGCCCAACGCTAGGTTATCCGACAGGTTCGAGACGTTCCCGGTCATGTTCGCGGAGAAGAATCCAACCGCATAGAACGCCGCGGCGTTCAGGGACCCTGCGACAGCGGCGAGCGAGCATGCAAGCCATAGGTCTATTGTCTCGTTCCGCTCGTCGCCTTCCCTAACCAGCATCCGCAACGACTCCAATCGGGCGCCACTGAATTGCGTCTTTCCCTCCCTCTGGGATAACCAGGATGAGCGAGAGCACGTATTTGTATCTCCGTTCCGGCCAAGCGGCGCTCACACAGTCGTGTTGAAACGTCTGCACGGCGAGCACACAGAAGTTATGCGGCCTTTCCGGCTGATCGCAAACGGATAACGTCGGAACTCACGCGTCCGGGATCGCCGGGCAGTTACCGGCGACACGCTGACGGGGACCGCCGCCGCCATCTTCGCGCCGGTCCAATGGGTCGCTTCGCCGGGCGGCCCCGCCAGGGTAAGCGCGACGATCCGCTCGGCGACGACAGCATCGAGCTTCGGGAGGCGCGTGGACCGCATCTTGACTCTCAGCCCTCGGAGCGGGGCGCCCTTGGGAGCCCCAGACGCAGGCTTCGGCTTGCCGGTCTCAAGCGTTTGCCTAGCTTGCCGCCCCGACGCTCATCTTCGGCAGCTTCTCGACCGCCTCTTGCAACTGATGCAAGGGGACGCGCTTCGCCGCTAGGGGCTGGGACCTAGCCGACGCGAAAAGGCCGCCTGGAGGCGGCCCGTTGGAAGTGTCGGCGGTTCCATAACGCCCCGTACGCGAACGGGGCGGCCTCGCCCGCTGATCTCACGGCGTAGCGTTGCAGCCGGCGCCGGTGCACTGGCAGGGGCCGCCGTCGCAGGCGTGGGCGGTCTGGGCGGTGAGGGTCGAGCCGACGGCGACGCCGCCCGCGATTCCCATTGCGATCAACGCGACCGCGAGCAACTTGCGCATGAAACCCCTCCCCGGAGCGCCCGAACGACTGCCGGACTAATTCACATTCTACTGTGAATGCTTGGGCTGTCCAATCGCTGATCGCTCATTGGCTCACCTTTCCGGCTCGTCGGCGACGCCCGGCGGTCTCGAAGGCGTGATTGTGGCGAGCGACCTGAATGGGCTGCGACGTATTGACGCATCAAATCGGCCCGCGATACGTTATCCGAACAGCGATACAAAGAGTCGCACTAGGGAGGTTCGCCTGAGGAGGGGAACCACCTGTTAATCCGGCCACGCCGCCGGCGCGCTTGAGCAACCGGTTCATCTACTTGGACTGCGCGTATATATTTCGGCTTCTGGGTGATAGGTTGTGAGTTTTAGAGCATGCCCCCTGCCGACCATGAAGTACGTCAAATGTCACCAACCTTGGCAACGCGAATTTCTTTTGCGCAGCAAGAAGTACCAACTGTGTCAAGTCCTCGCCGCTGAGATTTGTGAGGACGATGATGGGTTTGGCAGCGTTCGTACCTTCATGTTGGCGCGGACGCCAGAGGGGCGTGAGTTTTTTGCGGTGCCGAATTTTGGCACCTGGGTGGAGGCAGACGACGCCAAATTAGAGTGCGCGATGGCCTATGCTCAAAACTATAGAAACTCATATATGGCAATCATCATGCGGGAACGGCGTGATAGGGGTGGATGATGTTGACCGAAGCCGAGGCTCTCTCGACCCTCGATGCTGCGGACGAACTGTGCGACGCCGATTGGGCACGACCTGCAACGCCGTGGAGTGGCTAAAGGCTGGCGTCGCTGATCGCGATCCCGGGGTAGTTCGCGGTTCTGCCTGCGCAGGGATACCGCAGCGGAAGCTTACTTGGCACGCACGGAAGCCGCCGGGCTCTGCCGGATGCGCGCTCTTGAAAGCCGGAAGCCGCCGGACTGTCATTCAGAGTTGGGTCTGGACGCCGATCGGCGCGGCAAAGCCTTGTCGAGTGCCGACTCCAGGATGACCGTGCGCCCCGCGAACAGGGGCGACTATGCCGCGCCCTTGGCCGGACGCCCGCGCTTGCGCTTGACGGCGGCGCTTCCCTTCCTGGACTGACCCAGCCCGATCTTTTTCGCCAGCTCGGATCGCTGAGCCGCGTAATTGGCGGCCACCATCGGATAGTCGGCAGGCAAGCTCCACTTCGCGCGATACTGCTCGGGCGTCATACCCAGCGCCGCTAGGTGCCGCCGCAGAGACTTAAATTTCTTTCCATCGTCCAGACAGACGAGATAATCCGGCTTGATCGACTGCCGAACCGTCACGGCGGGCGTCGGCGCTTGCGGCTCCGCCGGCGTCACCACGCCACTTGCGATCTTTGCTAAGCTCTCATGGACGGACTGAAGCAGGGCCGGCAACTCCGACGGCGGCACAGAATTTTTCGAGACGTACGCCGAGACGATCTCTGCCGTCATGGCGACTACGTTGGTGGGCTCGGTTGTCGAAGTCGGCACGCAAGGAACTCGCAAGGTTGGGGGCGGATGTTTCGATATCCCTTTAATTCATAGGCGACAAGCTGGTCGCGAATCTGGCCACTCAATCCAGTACGACTCACCGTGATCCGCGACGCGAACTGGCTTGGCCCTTGGACGCCAAATGAATTGGGGTAGGCGCGAACTTCCTCTAAGCCGAGCCGGTCGCGCGAGCGACAACAATATTGGCGGAACTTCGAAATCGCGTGGATGTGGGATCGTTGGGGTTGCCAGCGAAAGATTGCGGATCGTCATGTCCTCGATCATGCGGCGACGCAGAGGGCTCAGTTGAATCGGCGCTCCCGCGGAAGAAACGGAAGCTAGCTTGCAGTGGTTCCGGGATTGTCAATCGATACCAAACTCGTTAGCGCTCGGCCTCGATTTGCAAGGGTGCCGACTCGCATAGCACGGAGACGTTTATGGCCAAGGCAACAACCAAAACCAGCATGCCGGTGGCTGCTAAGAAGGCAAGGAAGCGCGTGGCCGCTTCAATTCGTCCAGTGAAGGAGACTTTGACCAAATCGGCGCTGATTGCGCATATTGCCGAGCAGAACGAGCTTCCTCGCAAGACCGCGGCAGCCGTCTACGCCACCTTGGAGGATTTGTTTCTGGGTTCAGTGCATCCCCGCGGCGTCGGCGCGTTTACACTGCCGGGCCTCCTGAAAATCTCTCTCCGAAAGGTCCCAGCGCGCAGAGCGGGAACTTTAGTGCGCAACCCCGCCAATGGCGAAATGATCAAAGCAGCGGCAAAACCTGCCAGCATTCGCGTGAAAGTGCGCGCTTTGTCCAAGCTGAAAGCGGCAGCAGCGCCCTAAGGCTTCATCACTGTGCGAGCGACCCGCGCTCTTGGTTGAATTGTGTGCGAATTCGTGCGCGACGGCACGCCGCCGAAGAACGCGAACGCGGAAATCCATGTCTGCGGCTCGGCGCCAGGCAACCCGGCGCAACCCGCGATTGGGATGGGCCGCCGAAATCTTCAAGAAGCGAAGATAGGGTCTAGTGACCCGCTCAGCTCCAACCACGTTCGCGAAAAGCGGAGAGATCGATTCCGGGTGGAGCATACCACCCGCCCACGCCATAACGGGCGCCGAGCTTCATTGCGACCTCCTTGTTGCCGTACGGAATTTGCAGGGGCGTAGGGGACACGGAATCCGATTGCGCGAACCCCGACGCGGCGAGGACGGCCTCACGTTTTCTCGTCCGGCGTTTCTTCGTTGGATTGGTGGGACTTGCCGTCGCGGTCGCGATGTGACCGCGCTTTGCGCGCGGCGCCGCTCGCTTCGCGTCGAAGGGCTCCGCGCGTTTAGGCGCTGTCGTGGCTCTTGGCGTCCGCGAAGCTCTTTGGACATCACCCTCAGATTTCATGGCCGCATGCTCGTTGAGAAACGCGCGACAGATCGATGTCGACGTATCATACCCGACCGGCGGTCGAAGGCCTTTCTGCCGCGCAAGGCTGTCGGCATAGCGCTTCATCGCAGGCGCCGTTTGTCCCGCCGGGCGGAGGAGGCCCCCGCTCACCGAGCCTCCCGTGAGCCTGCCGATGATGCGCAGCGCGAGGTCGCATAGGCCAGCGCAAGAATTGGTCGCTACCGCGTTCGACGTGCATCGAACAACGTCGCAGTTGGGGAAAGCAGCCGTTCGACATTTCACTCCCGATGCCCTCGACGGCAGGCGTGGAACCCGCGTCCGACGGCTTGGGCCCCCGAATAGGCGCCATCCTCCATACGAATGAACGCCGGCAAGACAGCGCGGCGCTGCCAAAAACAACTCAAATGGGTCATGACACTCCTGAAACTCCGTCAGAAGATAGGGAATGCGAGACGCCCTTCGTAGAGGTCCCTCGTAAATCGAAGCCACTTTTGGGTAGCCGGAGCCCCTGGATTGGGGGTTTTGAGAAAGGCTGAAATCCAACGATGTCGACGATTTTCCCGCCGGAGACTTGGGAGGCAGATCGTAGAGTGCGATTCGAAATTGAGCCTTCGACCGCGCTTTTCCACCGCTCAGTTCCAGCTCTTCGCTACTTGAACTGGACCATCGAGGAGATCGAGCGCGGTAAAGCGGTTACGCGGTTGCCGCTGAACGTTGAAAGCTCGAACCAATATGTCACTCAACAAGCCGCACTTATGCTGCTCGCGGCGGATTACACGGGGGGCATCGCCTTAAGCACGCTTTTCGAGGAGACGCCTGTAATTGGATTCCATCCTCAGCTTACTGATTTTGGAGCGTATTTGTGGGGCGCGTCAGCCACTATAAAGTGGCTTAGTCCTAGCACAGACGACCTAATTCTCAAAGCATCGATACCTGAGAGAGACTGGGACAGCATCGCAGCCGCGTTCTCGCGTGGAGACGAAATCAATTACAAGGTCCGCATTAGGATGTACAGCGACGGCGGTCACATAGCGGCGGTGAGCGATTTTCAATATTGGGCGAGAAGCTCGCATAGCCTAAGAGCCACGGGCGGCGCACTTAGTACCACTCATCACATGTTAAAGCACAAGCTGAGAACATCGGCGAGGCTGATCGCCGCTCTGCGTTCGGAAATCGAGCAGGAGACGGGCTCTGTGCGCGCCCCGCTGGACCCCTATGCCGCGCGCGCCGCAGGGCCACAAGGCATCGCAATGGCCAGGAAGTTTTCGCTCGATACGCCGCAACTCGCCGACCTCGTTCGAGCGCGCATCGTGAGTTGCGATGAGGCACTCCAATCGTTTCGTCGGCGCCATGAGCGTTTCTTCGTCGTCAATATCGGCTGTGGCTATGATTCTAGGCCTTGGCGCATGGCAGACCTGGGTGGAGCGACATTTGTCCTCCTCGATTTGCCGGTCATGATGAACGACCGCAGTAGCGTATTGCCGGCAACGGACCAGAGCCGGTACCCGATATTAAGCAGTAACTTCGACATCCTACGCGACGATCTGGCTGAGACCATTCGGCGCGCGGGGGTTCCAGCGGGCGTCCCAGTGTTTTTCATCTGGGAGGGATGCAGCATGTATTTTGCCAGGCGAGAATCCGACGCCTTTCTCCGACAGATTAGCGCAGTGGTGAATCCGGACTCCAAGCTTTGGTTCGACTTCGCGTCGTCCGACGCGGTTAGCGACCGCACTGGCCGACGCGAAGTGAAAGCCTTCATGGACAGCATGCGAATGATTGGCGACCCGTTCATGCGTGGGTTTTTCAACGTGAAGGAGGAGCTGGCCGGCATGGGACTTCACGTTGAAGAATGTACCTCGGCCGGGCAACTACTGGACAGTAGTGATGTTGTTCTAAGTCATTATTCTTTTGCGTTGTGTGCGGAGAAATGCTGGAGGGCGCCGACGTGAGCAAGACAGCTTTGTCACATGGGGCCCCTTATGCGTGGCAGATCGAGTCTAGAAAATGGCGAATTATCATCCCCATCTTGGGTAAACTGACTCCAATTGCGGTCAGTTCACCCGAATTTTGCTCGAAAAGCGCAGCCGAGGAATGGTTGGTCAGCGCCGTTGGACAGGCAACCGTGAGCTATATCCACAACAAACGAACGCCAATCGGCATGCCGGGATCGGATGACGTAGGGACATCGAACGCTCTCCAGAGTCAAGTTCTCTGCTCAGCGATCTCACTTGTGAAGCGGTAACGCTAAAAACCAAATAAATCATGACCCCCGAAGGAATTCGCTTGGAAGATGAGCAGTGATCCTGCTCAGCTAGATCACTGTTGAAACGAGATCGACGAGTGTCTGATCCAAGATAAGTGTAACTCAGTGTATGGCGGTTCAAGAGAAGGAAATACTCATGAGACTCGCTTGTTCAATCTCAATACTCAGCTTTGTTTCGTGCAGTGCGATGGCACAACAAAGCGCCTGTCCACCAACCGCGTTCCTCGACACCGATTTCTCGGCGCGCAGTTCTATGATGCGGTTGATACAAATGTCCGACTCAACTCAAGAGCAATTCAATAAAACGAATGCAAGCGCCAAGACTGGGATGATTATACCATACATCGACGTGCCGGCGAAAGGTGATTTCGATTTTTCAAAAGACACATCGAATTTTTTGCGTCAGAAATTAGGCCTCGATTTTTCGAAATCTGAAGATGAAACTGTTCTACACGTAGGCCTTACCGCTATCGGTGCTGCCGCCTATATGAAGTGCCTTGATGACGTGGCATTCGTAATTGACGCAAAAGAGCCGGCTTTAACAGAGGATGAATTTCTGGCGACCTTGTCATGGAAGTCTAAGAAGGGCGAGAAAGGGATATTCTCGCAGAAGCCGGTTATAATTGGCGGCGTAATCATTGATTCCCCCGATTTTACGGCTCCGTTAGAACCAGGTAGCAGTTTTGTCCTGCATATAAAGCGTGACAGTAAACGTATTCTCCAATTATCCGCGAGCGTTAACGGAGATCCATTCGAAATCGACATCCCGCCGGTTTCGAGGAAGGAAATCAAATCCGGCTTCTTTGTCAGTGACGAGATTACCGAACACTCCGATAGCGGCAACAATTGGGGCGGTCACGACAAAAGTGCCTGTTACAATGCGCCAGATGGCCACTTTTTTATCAAGGGGACGGAAACGCCTGTGATAGTCAGCCTTGATGGCGGAGACATGGGAACCGGAGTTAAAAGTATTGAAATCTCTCCGCAACGCGCGTGCATTTCGGTGCATGTAAACAGCAGTACAGCAGATCGAGCGGCCGCCATTCACGCGAAGATAAGTGTGCTTTCCGCGTGGGTAGAAGATATACCTTAGGCGTCGTCGTTGTCTTTTTAAGCGCCGGTGCTTGCCGCGGGGTCCTCCATTGGCGGTTAGACATCTTGCCTCTCTAGTGAAGCAAGGGAGGGCGCCATGGGCCTCGCCGCTTCTACAGAAAGCAAGTCGAGACTAGGCTTTGGCGAGTTCAGAGCCTTAGCAACTGCGCGATAAGTTCACCCTGCCGGTGCACCCCAATCTTCGAGAACACGGCCTTCAGTTGATTGCGCGCGGTTTCTCTCCCGATGCCGAGCTGCTCCGCGACTGACTCACGGGAGACGCCGGTGGCAAACAAAACTGCGAGGTTCGCGCGAGGAGCGGCACGAGGATAGTGCCCATCAACGATAATGGGCACTATCGATGAAGTCGGAGCTGGTTGATCAAGCCCTGAACCCGCGAGGAGCACGGCGGCGACGGGTTTGGACGGCGCATGAGAAGCGCGAGATCGTGGCGGAAAGCTTGGGGCCCGGCGCTTCGATGGCCGAGGTCGCCCGTCGACATGGCGTGAACGCGAACTTGGTTTTTACGTGGCGTCGTCAGGCGAGAAGCGAGCCGGATTCGCAGCGCGCGGCTCCGGTCGAGCTTGTCCCGGTCGCGATCGCGCCGGAAGCCGGGGCCACGGCGGGCCGCATGGAGATCGTACTTGTCGGCGGCGAACGGATTTTCGTCGGCGCTGATGTCGACGCCGGCGCGCTGGCGCGCGTCGTCAAGGCGCTGTCGCGGCCCGGACGAGCAGGGCTCGCCTAGAGATGATCCCGATCCCGGCTGGCGTTCGTGTATGGCTGGCGACCGGCCACACCGACATGCGCAAGGGGTTCGACGGTCTGGCGCTGATCGTCCAGGAAACGTTGAAGCGCGATCCGCATTCCGGCCACTTGTTCGTCTTTCGCGGACGCCGCGGCGACCTCATCAAGTGCCTTTGGCACGATGGCCAAGGAATGTGTCTGTTCTCGAAGCGGCTGGAGCGAGGGCGGTTTCTGTGGCCGTCGATGGCGGACGGAACGGTGACGATCTCGACCGCGCAACTCGGCTATCTCCTATCGGGCATCGATTGGCGAATGCCGCAGAAAACCTGGCGTCCGACCGCGGTCGGCTGACGATTTTGCTTGTCACCGCGCGCTTTTGTGATTCACTTCGCATGTGACGAACACGCCGGACAATCTGCCCTCCAATCTCGCCGCCGCGCACGCGATGATCCGCGCTGAGCGGGCCGCGCGGTTGGAGAGCGAAGCGCGCGCTGCGCAGGCCGAGGCGGACCGCAATCATAGCCAAGCGATCGCGTCGAACGCCGACGCGCTGATCGCCCGGCTGAGGCTGGAGATCGAGAAGCTGCGTCGCACGCTCTACGGCGCGCGCTCGGAACGCAAGGAGCGGCTGCTCGATCAATTGGAAATGCAATTGGCGGACGCCGAGGCGGACGCGAGCGAGGACGAACTGGCGGCGGAACGATCGGCGCCGTCGAGCGTGGTCAAAACCTTCGAGCGGAAGCGGCCGACGCGCCAGCCCTTCCCCGCGCATCTGCCGCGTGAACGCGTCGTCGTCGCGGCGCCGCAGAGCTGTCCGTGCTGCGGCTCATTGAGACTGTCGAAGCTCGGCGAGGATGTCACGGAGACGCTCGAAGTCGTCCCGCGCCAGTGGAAGGTGATCCAGACGGTCCGCGAACGCTTCTCGTGCCGGCAGTGCGAAGCGATCTCGCAGCCGCCGGCGCCCTTCCATGTGACGCCGCGCGGCTTCGCGGGGCCGAACCTCTTGGCGATGATCCTGTTCGAGAAGTTCGGCCAGCATCAGCCGCTGAACCGCCAGAGCGAGCGCTACGCCCGCGAAGGCGTCGACTTGCGTCTCTCGACCTTGGCCGACCAGGTCGGCGCCTGCGCCGCGGCGCTGCGTCCGCTGCACGGCCTGATCGAAGCCCATGTTCTCAGGGCCGAGCGGCTCCATGGCGACGACACGACGGTTCCGATCCTCGCCAAGGGCCAGACGGCGACGGGCCGGGTCTGGGTTTATGTCCGCGACGATCAGCCGTTTGGCGGTCGGGATCCGCCAGCCGCGCTGTTCTATGCCTCGCGCGATCGAACGCGGCAGCATCCTGAGCGACACTTGGCGAGCTATGGCGGCATTCTCCAGGCCGACGCGTTCGACGGCTACAATCGCCTCTATCTTCCCGACCGCAAGCCTGGCCCGATCGTCGAGGCGCTGTGCTGGAGCCATTCGCGGCGCAAGTTCTTCGAATTGGCCGACATCGCCGCCAACGCGCGGCGAGGCAAGAAGGCGACGCCAATCTCGCCGATCGCCTTGGAGGCGGTCCGACGGATCGACGCGATCTTCGACATCGAGCGCGACGTCAACGGCCTCCCGGCCGAACGGCGATTGCGCGCGCGGCGAGAGCGAAGCCGCGATCTCGTGACGGGGCTCGAAATGTGGATGCGCGCCGAGCGCACCAAACTCTCGCGCCACGCCGATGTCGCCAAGGCGATCGACTACACGCTCACGCGCTGGCCCGCGTTCACGAGCTTCCTCGATGACGGCCGCATCTGCCTCACCAACAACGCCGCCGAGCGAGCGCTGCGCGGCCTCGCGCTCGGCAGGAAGGCATGGTTGTTCGCTGGCTCGGACCGCGGCGCCGAGCGGGCCGCGCTGATGTACACGCTCATCCAGACCGCGAAGCTCAACGACGTCGATCCCCAAGCGTGGCTCGCCGACGCCCTCGCCAGGATCGCCGACACGCCGCAAACGCAACTCGCCGAGTTGCTCCCTTGGAAATGGCGGCCGGGGCTTCTCTGCAAAGAAGCTGCGTGACTGCGGCCTCGACCGGATGGTTACTATCGGCCAGCTCGAACTGCCACTGTCTCGGGGTGCGCTGAGCAGCGAGCCCCAAAGCGCCCAGCCCGCCCAAAATCCAACGGTCGCAAACCATTGGAAGCCGTTTGGAAGGTAGTTTTCTTGGTAGGTGGCCGACCCCCTCATCTCGTCAGGAGACACCACATCCTGATCCATAATGACTTTGCCGCCGGTCGACAGGATGGGAACGCCCCGCCCGTGTGCCGCAAGCTAGACCTGCGACGCTCCGGCAGTCCCCCCTGTGATTACAATGCAAAGCGTCAATACCGACTTCGAACCGCGACTTGCCGATGTGATTGAGACCCATTCCCGAAAAAATAAGCAGTTGGAGAATAATTCCGAGAGATGGCGTCTTTTGCAGGTACAGCAGTCAAATCACGTCACTAATAATACGGGCGTTTCCCGATTAATTTAGAATGCTCGCTCTCCGAGGAGTGTCCCTGTCGACAAATCGCCCTTGCTAAAATTAGATTGGCATGGTGTTTTGGTGGAACTCGCGACGACGCGCGCTTCGCGACTAGAATCGTAGCGCAAGAGCGAGGACGCGCGGATGGATGCGGGCGCCACGAAGCTGTTCGATTTGATCGACGCCGCCTACGCCTCCGCACTTAACCCGGAGAAGTGGACCGAATTTCTGGAGCAAATTAGCGGCCACTTCAAAGACGCCTCAACGGTGCTCTGGCACACTGATCGCAGCGATATCCGCTGTAACGTGTTCGAGTTCATACCGCTACGAGCCTTCTTCATTGCGAGCGCTCCAAGATCATTACTACACCGTCAACCCCTGGGTGCCGCGGAAGCTCACCATTCCGACCGGCCATCTGCACCGGACGGAGACCTTGTATCCAGAGGCTGATCTTCGCAAAACCGAGTTTTATAACGACTTCCTGAAGCCGAACGACCTCTTCAAGGGGTTTGGCATCAGTCTGTTCAATGATCATCGTTTTGCGTTTTTGAGTATCGTCCGCTCGGAGCACGCGGGCGCTCCCTCAGATGAGGAACTTCGTCTGCTTCAGGTCCTGACGCCTCATTTGCAACGAGCGATCCAAATTCACGAGCAATTCCTTGCGCCGCCTATTGGCGTTGGGCCGGCAAATACGGTGCTCGACCACCTTTCGAGAGGAGTGATTTTCCTCGGGCGGGATCGTCGCGTTATCTACCTGAATCGTGCCGCAGCACGTATCTCCGCAGCCGCCGACGGACTTAGCATTGATCGGGACGGCTTTTGCCGGACCAGCCGTTCGTTGGAGCAAGCGAAGCTGGACGCTCTTATTTCGGGAGCCGTTAAGTGGAAGCGCAAGCCCTTGCACGAACCGGCGCGCTTTGCGGCAGGAGGCGCCATCATGATCTCACGGCCATCCTCGCGACGGCATTACGGAGCGCTTGTTGCGCCCATGCCATCGTTGCCCCTAGGCTTCGGGCCTGGCCAAGCCGCCGCAATGCTCCTCATTTCAGATCCCGATGTCGAAGTCGTTGTGCCGCGCGATCTCCTGCAACAATTGTACGGGCTCACCGCGTCCGAGGCGAAAATGGCTGTCAAGCTTTCAAGCGGCGCGAGTTTTGAAACGGTGGGCGAGGAACTCAGTATCACGTACCAGACCGCGCGCAATCATCTCAAAGCTATCTTCGCGAAGACAGATACGCACCGTCAGGCGCAGCTTGTCGCCCTGGTGAATAAATTCAGCGATTTTGGCTGACTAGGTCGGGTCCACGCAGGGACGGGAATCGGGAATTGGAATCTCGATGCCATCTCTGACCGTCTACAGGACGCGGCGCTCGACGCCACGCTGTCGCCAGGCGTTTTGACCGATCTCAGTCAAAGGGTTGGAGCCGTCGGAGCCGTGCTTGTTTCGCAGGACGCGCGCTTCGCAGGCGCACCGCTTTCCTCGGTTGAAGGGCAGCGCGAACGCCGGCCAGGGCGTGGGCGAGGTCTTCTGGCGTTGCGAGCGTGAGGCTAAGTCTCCGGCGACGGCGCGATCAAGCGGCCCTTGTGAGTCAGAGCCGAATATTGGCTCTGACTCATATGTGGAACGGCCCGACAGGCAAGGTGTTTGTGGAAGTCTGATCCAGCCGAGGCGGTGCAGTCATATGTCCGGCCTTTTGATGCGGGCATGCGACCGCTGGCCATGATGAGTTCCGCGATATGCGGTCGCCTTATCACTTTCACGGGCTCAAGAACCCACTGAGTCAGGCGGCGTATCCGATATCGGGTTCGTGCCCGTCGTGGTTCATCTGTAAGCATCCGGTGAGGCACGCGGTTTTGCGCGGGTTACGACTTCTTCCGAGTTGGCTTTTTCGCCCAGCGCTTCGCGAGCACGGCGACGTCGTCCTTTAGACGTTCGGCGTCGAAAGCGTGCGGATCGAAGTCGTCGCCCGCCCACTCGCGCATTTCGTCGTGGCGCTCATGTTTCGGATCGCCGAGGGCTTCGATCATTTCGGCGTATCCCCAGGATCCGCCGACATCCTCGGGTGGACAGCGGCCGGACGCCTCGATCAATCTGGGATAGGCGACGTTGGGTTCGGGGTTCGCCAAGCGCTCGACCTTGATCGTGTGCTCCCAACCGTCGCCGAAGTCGTAGAGATAGCGGAGCGTCTTCGTTCCCGCGTCTTCGAGGACGTCCATGAGCTTGGCTTTGCGCGCGTCGAGCGGACCGTCGAGCCAATCGGGATCCGGTAAGCCCCATCCTGTGTCGCGCGCGCGGATTTCAAAGAGATGGCTATTCGTCCAGCCCAAGGCGGCTTGCAGCGTCAAATGCAGCCTATCCAATTTGATGTCGGCGGGAACCTCGATCCGACGCTGAACTTTGGGTTCGACGTCGTCGAGCGTGACTTTGAGGCGAAAGACGGCGGCGGTCATGCCGCCAGTTTACGGGGCTCCCGATCGTTCGCCCAGTTCCACGGCAGGAGTTCGTCGAGCCGATGCACAGGATGATCGGCGATCCGCGCCAGCACGTCGGCCAGCCATGCCTGTGGGTCGACATTATTCATCTTCGCGGAGACGATAAGGCTGTAAAGGCTCGCCGCCCGCACGCCGCCGCGGTCGGAGCCGGCGAACAGCCACGACTTTCTTCCAAGGGCAATTCCCCTCAGGGCTCTTTCGGCCGCGTTGTTGCTCAGGCAAACCCGTCCGTCGTCGAGGAAACGCACAAAAGCGTCCCAGCGGTTGAGCATGTAGTCCATGGCCTTGGCGAGATCGTGATGGCGAGAGAGCTTGGCGCGTTCCCCCCGGATCCAGGAATGAAAGGCGTCGACGATCGGCGCGCTTTGTTTCGCGCGCGTCGCCATGCGAGTGTCGGCATCGAGGCCGTTGATGGCGCGCTCGATCTCGAACAGGGCGTCGATCCGCTTGACGGCCTCCAACGCGACCGGGGACAGAACGAGCGGGGTCTTGCCTTGGGACTTCCGTCGCGCGGCAGCCTCGATGTCGGCCAAGACGAAGAACTTGCGCCGCGCGTGCGCCCAGCACGCGGCTTGCGCGACCGAACCGGGCGCGCGGCTGGGTTCGTAAAGCTTGTCGTACCCGGCATAGGCGTCGGCCTGAAGAATGCCGGCATAGTTCGAGAGATGGCGCCGAGGATGTTCGCCGGATCGATCGCGAGAATAATAGAACACCGCAGCCGGCGGCGCCGGTCCGCCGAACGGATGGTCGTCGCGAACGTACACCCAACATCGACCGGTGTCGGTTTTGCCTTTGGCGAGCACCGGAACCTTGGTGTCGTCCCCATGCAAACGCTCTGCGGCCAGGACGTGTGCTTCTATCCGATCGAAGATCGGGTTCAGGACATGGACGCAGGCGCCGACCTGATCGGCTAGCGTCGACAGGCTCAGCGGCACGCCTTCGCGCGCGTAGCGCTCGGCCTGGCGGTTCAGCGGCTGGTGCTGACCAAACTTCTCGAAGACGATCATCGCCAAGAGGCTCGGGCCGGCCCAGCCGCGCGGAACGACATGGAACGGCGCGGGCGCCTGGCTTATGCTCTCGCAATCGCGGCAGGAGAACTTCTCGCGCACGTGCTGGATGACCTTCCACTGGCGCGGCACGACTTCGAGCGTCTCGGTGACGTCCTCTCCGAGTTTCGACAACCGCGAGCCGCCGCAACAGGCGCAGGTCGTCGGCGACGCGATCACCACGCGCTCGCGCGGCAGATGATCGGGAAACGGTTTGCGCGACGGCCGCTTGCGCGCGAAAGCCATCACCATCGTCGTCTTGCTTTTCGTCTCGGCTTGTTCGGCGGCCAGTTCGTCTTCGCTCGCTGTCGTGTCCAGCTCTTCGAGTTGCAGTTCGAGTTGGTCGAGAAGGCGCGCTGATCGTTCGGACCGAGATCCGAAAAGCTCCCGCCGCATCTTCTCGATCTGGAGTTGCAAATGCGCGATCAGCGCCTCGTTGCCTGACGTCTTGGCCTTCGCCGCGGCCGCTTCCGCCTCCGCCATGATCCGGCGCTCGCGCTCGACGACGAGCGCCGCTTTCAGCGCTTCGATGTCGTCGAGAAGAGGTTGCTCTTGGGCCGTCATGAGAGCGACAGAAGCACAAACCTCGCGATTTGTGGCGCCCCTAAATCGCGGGTGAGTCAAAATGTCGCGGCTCTATCCCGCGGCGCGCGGACGATGAGTTCAACGCGGATTTCGCCAATCGATTCCGTCGAGCAGATAACCAAGTTGAGCGGCCGAAATGGCAACGGCGCCGTCCGCCGGGCTTGGCCAGATAAACCGACCATGCTCTAATCGCTTCGCATACAACGACATCCCCACGCCGTCATGCCAGAGAACCTTTATCGAGGTTCCTCGCCGCCCGCGGAAGACAAAAAGATCGCCGGCGTGCGGGTCGCGGCCAAGCCCTTGCTGAACTTGGAGCGCCAACCCGTCCATGCCTCGCCGCAGGTCGGTCACGCCGCCCGCGAGCCAGACGCGCAGTCCAGAGGGAACCGAGATCATGCTCGCCGATCCAGCACGTCTAGAATCCGAGCCAAAGCGGCGGCGTCGAAATCCGGCCCCACCACGATTTTGTGCCCGCTCGCCAGCACGATCTCCATGCGACCCATGGCGCCAGCCGTTGAAACCGAGGCCGGCGTGCGCGCGATCTCATGCGCCTCGCTAAGAAGAAACAACACGCTAAGTGGCGGCGTTGGCGTGCGAATCAGGCTCGGCTCAGGCGGCTTGCGAGATCGGCTGCAAGGTAGCGTCGTAGCCGAGATCGCGGATTTGCCGGACTAGGCGATTGAGTTTGGCCTTGGGCCGGCGGCCCTCGAAATAGGCGCCGCCGAGGTCGCGGTGCGGGACGCCGTCTTTGAGCATGTGGTAGACCGCGGTGAGAAGCGAGGCGGCGACGGCGCAGACCGCTTTTTGCGGGCCGCGTCTGGCGCGCAGGCGGAAAAACTGGGCGGAGTAATAGCTCGCCTTGGCGCGCTTGGCCGCCCACGCGCACTGAACGAGCATGGTCTTCAGCCACGGCGCGCCCTTGCGCAGGCGACCGCGCCGGCGTTTGCCGGCGCTTTCGTTCTGCGCCGGGCAGAGGCCCGCCCAGGCGACGAGATGGCCGGCGGTGGCGAAGCGGCCCATGTCGGGGCCGATCTCGGAGAGGATCGTCAACGCGGATAAGCGGCTGACCCCGGGAATGGTGACGAGCAAGCCGATCAAGTCGCGAAACCCAGCTTTGCGCTCGATCCGTTGGTCGAGCCGCGCGAGGCGCTCGTCGGCCTCGCGGTCGAGCTCGCCGATGGTCGCCGCCAGCGCGTCGTACTGCTGCAAATGGAGCCGCAGCAGGAAGCGATGATGATCGGTCAGGCGGCCGTGCAGCGCGTCGTAGAGCTGCTTGGGCGAGGCCTTCAGCCGCCGGTCGGTCAAGGCGACGAGCTTGCGCGGATCGCGCTGGCCGCCGATCATCGCTTCGATCACGCGGCGCCCGTTGCCGCCCATGATGTCGCTGATCACCGAATCGAGGCGAATGTTGGCTTCCGTCAGCGTCTTCTGGATGCGTTGGACATGGCCGCACTGCTCGCGCACCAGCTGCTTACGGGTGCGCATCAACGTGCGCAGCCCGTGCAGCGGTTCGTCGGGAACGAAGCTCGCCCGGATCAAGCCGAACGCGGCGAGATCGGCGATCCAGGTCGCGTCGTTGACGTCGGTCTTGCGGCCGGGAACCGCCTTGATGTGCGCGGCGTTGGCCACGATCATCGCATAGTCGCCGTCGGCCAGTATCTTCCAAATCGGCATCCAGTAGACGCCGGTCGCCTCCATCGCGACCCGCTCGCAGCGCGCCGCGACCAGCCAGTCCTTGAGCGCGCCAAGGCCGGCCGTCGTCGTCTCGAACGTTCGACAGTCCCGGTGGGTCTTGCCAGCCGCCATCGCGCGCACGCACGCCACGACGCTGTCCTTGTGGACGTCGAGGCCGGCCACCCGTTCGTGCAGAACTTCCATCATCGCCTCCATCGCTCGCCGCGCCGGCAAGGACGCCGATGGAAGAGGAATGCTAAGAAGAAGGCTCCAGGGCGTCGCCGCCCCTACGCGCAAGACGAGATCATCACGGCGTCCCGGGTCCAACTCGCGACCGAGCTCAACGGCATCAGTGAGAAGCCGACCTCTTGCCGACGACCCGAAAATCCTACCACGATGGCAGCGCGCCGGCCCCGTTTCATTCAGCAAGATCGCCTGCAAAGGCGGTCCTAACTCGCGATAAACGCCGGCGTGAATGTCGTCGCTGTTCGCGTTGATGCCGAGGAACCGGCTTGCCGGCGCCAAGTGAACAACTGCGACGTCGAAAGCCCGTATCGCCGCGCAGTGGCCGACACGCGCCGAGATCCCTCAAAACTCTCTGCGACGATCCGCTCCTTCTCCTCCGCGCTCCAGCGCCGGCGCGAACCGGTCGTGATCACATCGAGCCGGGAAACCTTCGGCATAGGCGTATGACTAGGCATACGCCTAAGTCTTCACGCCCAGAGCATCACTCGCAAGATGGTCCTCGGCGGAGGGAAACGTTCATCTCTCCGTTTGCACCTTTGCTCCTGTCTCGGCGGTCGACGCCGAGAATTGGTGGTCGGTTAGGCGCCCGCCAGGGTCGCCTCCGGCTTTCTGTAAAAGCCCCCCTTGGCAAGCAAGGCCCAGATGATCCGAGCTGTCTTGTTCGCAAGCGCTACCGCGACAAGCTTGTACGGCTTGCGAGCCATCAGCCCGGTGAGCCATGCCGGCAAGGGGACGCCGCGTTTCGCTTGTTTGATGATTGACGAGGCGCCGACAACCAGCAGGGTTCTGAGTTGGCGATTGCCCTGTTTGGAGATCGACCCGAGCTTCTCTTTTCCACCGCTGGAGAGCAGGCGCGGCGTGAGGCCGAGCCAAGCGGCGAAGTCGCGGCCAGTTTTGAAACCCTCAATGTCGTTGACGGTCGCCCGAACAGTGGCGGCGATCAGCGGTCCGACGCCAGGAATGCTCGTCAAGCGCCGGGCGGTCTCATCGGCCTTGACGCTCGCATGGATTTCCTGGCCCAGACGCTCGATGCGATCGGAGAACACGTCGATCTGTTCCGCCATTTCGAGCAGAGCGAGCCGGGCGACGGGCGGCAGCGAGACGTCCGGATCGCGCACCTTGTCGGCGAGCTTGGCAACGCTCGTCATGCCCAGCGCGCTGATGATGCCCAGTTCGCTCATTTGCCCCCGAAAGGCATTCGCCAACTGAGAACGCTGGCGAACGAAGAGAAAAGCGCAGCGCTGACCTCGCACGCGATCATGACCTACTGCTGAGTGGCTGGACGCCCAAGCCGTCTGATCTCAAAAACGCGCCGATCATCGAAAGCTGGGCGCCGCACCAGGTCGGCGCCAGCATTATTCTCGTCGGTGACTGTTTGAATCATCCGCGCTTGAGGCCCGGTCCGATGCAAACATCGGCACTTGTTGCGATCAACGAAGCGGAGGGCTGGGCGAGAACAATGGGCCGCTTTTACCGCCTTGGAGCACGTTACAAGCCCCAAGTGAAACCCGTCGAGACGTTTGCTGCGCCTGAAAATCCGTCGCCCAACTCCGATTCCGACGAGACGCCGAACTCGATTCCGAGATTCTGAATGCACGAAAATCCAAGTGAAACTGGAGTTAGCTTTCATGCGTGAGGCGTCCCTGCCGCAACTCGACTACATCGAATCGTTGGCGCGACAAGGCTCGCATCCCTGTCGATCTCGACTCGATTCGCACGTCTCGCGAGGCGTCCGAGGGCGCCATGACAACTCGCGACGACGATGACATCGGCATCGAGGGCGAGCGTTGCGAACGCTGTTGCGAGCGCGGCGTCGCGTACGACGAGGACGGACGGTTTTTGTGTGAGGACTGCATATTCGGATCGATGACAGAACCTAAGTCTGAATGGGAGGCGTGACGTGACGTACGACGAGGACGACGAACTCGCTGCCGAGGCCGCCGCTGAGATGGAGTTGGAGCGATACCACGCGCAGTGCGAAGCACCGAGCGCCGGCGCACGGTTCGCCTTGCGGCTGCGTGACGCAATTGAAGACCTGCAAAAGGTGATCAAGGGCGCGACAGGAGACGGCGAGTTTAGAATTGTACTGGACGCGCCTGCGTTGTTCAAAATCCACGCCAGAATCGTTGACGAGATCAAGCCGCTTCGTGAGATCGATCCGAATCCGCTGCATTTCGGATTAGTCACGGTGACCTGGGAGGGGTGACTGATGAACTACACATCTTACGCATTCGCGTCCGACCAGGATGTCGTCCGCCAGCTCGCTCGCGGTCCTTGGCAAGAACGCCTCGCCGACGGCTTGGAGGCGTGGGATGGCTCTACGATCGAGAACGAGGAATTTATTAAGAAGGCGATGGAGGAAGGCAGGACGGAAACCCGTTACGGCTCGATCAAGCAGCACATCCAAAACCGCCGTGATTGGACGGTGCGGCTGGTCGATCGGATCAAAGAAGCAGGCCTCCGGGTCACCCTGGACGGCCCGAACGCGCGCATCGAGCCGAAGAATGATGCGCCCGACATGCCTTTGGTGGAAGAGATCGCGAAGCAAAACGGGATCGATTCTATCCCAGTCATTTTTCACTCGATTGTTCCGGAGACTCGGGTCGGAGAGGTGCCGATTTTCCGCTGCGTCGTATCGGCGAACAGAGACGGAATGCGGGTCGTGCGGACGGAAAAATACGTCGTCGGTCGCCCCGACGTTCGCTGCAATGGCCGCGACCGCGTCGTCGAGACGCTCCGCAAAGCTGTGAACCTCGCAAAAAAGGTCGAAGCCGCACGGGTTTTTTGGGACGACCAATCCTACCGGATCCGGAAGCGAGACGAGGCGCGCCGCGCTGCCGAGGAGGCGGAAAAGCGCGAGGCGGCAATTCGCGAAGAGGACGAATTCGCGATCGGGGGATGTTTTAACCCTACCGAAGGAAAATCACGTCCGCAAAATATTCCAGATTGACCTGACCGAATCAATAAATAAACGGCATGCGCAAGGCTTGTTGACCCACGCGAATCATGAGAGCGATTTAAACGACATCTAAACGTGAGGATCGATGACGCCGTGGTTTACGAACTCCTTGTCGAAACTATAAATCTTGCTCCTGATCTGCCTGAGGGCGAAGACACGTTGCTGACTCTCCAGCAGGCCATGTGGCTCGATATCCTCGCGCTCAATTTCGACGCCCGCCAGCTTCTTAACGCTGCCGGCCAAGGTCGTTTGAGATCCACGCGCCCTACGGGTAAGCAGGTCTATACGACCCGAAAGTGGGTCAAGGACTGGATCGAGGATTCATGCCGCGTCCCCGAAAACCCGCGAGATTATGGTTCGACGAGGCTTTCCAAAGCTGGTGCATCCTCGACGCCGGTAAAAAGGTCCAGCTTGGCCTCGGCAAGAGCGACAGTGCAGAAGCTGAGAGACGCCTCGAAGCGCACCTCTTAGCCAAGCGTTCAGAGGAAAAGCCCGCAAAGAATCGCCGCGCTGATCAGATATCATGCGCGGAGGTACTGGAGCGATACGGAAAGAAAGCTACCGTTAAGCGACCCGAAGAGCTTGCTCAGCGGCTCGATGCGCTACTCGACTACTGGGGCGAACTCTCGCTCGACGATATCGACGAAGATTCGTGCACTGATTTCGTCGACACAATCGGCAGCGCAAGCTATGGCAGACGCTGCTTGGAGGATTTCCGGGCTGCGGTAAATGGGTATGCACGCGCCGGATTCCTCCGCGACCAAGTGAAATTTACGTTGCCTGAGAAACCTCGCGGAAGGGTCGACTGGCTGACTTTCAAAGAAGCGGTTGCGCTCTGTCGGACGGCTTGGCGACACCGAGAAGTCCAACGCGGCAACACGACTAATCGCTGGACGACGCGGCACGTCGCGAAATTCATCGCCGTCGCCATTGTGACGTGCTCGCGAAGCGCTCGAATTCATCAAGCGTCCTACGTCGCGGAGCCCGGTCGACCATTTGCCGATTTAGAGAACGCTCTCTATTACCGTGCCGCGCCCGACGAAAAGGTTGCCGAAAATAAGCAAGCCCCTCCGATCCCGATCACCGAGCGGCTCCTCGCATCCATGCGCCGTTGGCACGCTCGCGGCGACCAGTATGTCGTGGAGTGGGCCGGCAGGCCGGCTGACTGCAAAAAGGCATTTTCGGAGACTGTCGAAAGAGCGAAAGAAGCGTATCCGCATCTTTTCAAACGCGCCGACGGCACACCAAAGCACGTCGTCCGACACATTTTGAGGCATACCGGTATTACGTGGCTCGCCATTTCCGGCGAAGACCCATACGAAATCTGTAAGTTTGCGGGCCTAACTATAGAGATTTTCGAGACGGTTTATGGTCACCACCATCCCGACTACATGGCCGGAATCAGGAGGGCTCAAGAGAAGCGAAAGCGGGAACCCGTTGCGCTGACGGACTCCGAGCGAGCCGCAGTCGCGAAGCTGAAGGCGTGGCGTGATGCCCCCGGGGCGGCAGAGTGAGGGTTTCATTCAGAATATCATTCAGCAGCAAAAAGGCCGCCCGGAGGCGGCCTTTTTAATTCGTTGAATTTGCTGGGTAATTTTGGTCGGAGTGATAGGATTCGAACCTACGACCCCCTCGTCCCGAACGAGGTGCGCTACCAGACTGCGCTACACTCCGACATCGCCGCGAACGGCTGAGGCGCGTTATAGGGGGCGAAACGGCGGCGCGCAAGGGCGATGCGCGACTTTAGCACCGCATTGTGCATCGCGTCACGGGAGCCCTTTTTGTTCTTGCCCGTGCGGGCGCGCAGTGCTTATTTCGCGCCCGAAGCAGGGAGGGCCGCTAGCGCTAGCGCCTTCTCCGGTCTTGCGGATTTCCGCCTCGGCGAGGGACGCAGGGCCGCCCATTCGGCGCGGGGGGAGGCCCATGAGCGTTTTTTCCAAAGTGTTCGCGGCGGCGACGGCCGTCGTCATCAGCGCCGCGGCGGCGCATGCGGACGATCTCAACGTCGCGCTGATTTACGGCCGCACCGGCCCGCTCGAAGCCTACGCCAAGCAGACCGAGACCGGCCTGCGCCTCGGCTTCGAATACGCCACGCACGGCACGATGCAGGTCGACGGCCGCAAGATCAACATCATCCTCAAGGACGATCAGTCGAAGCCCGACCTCGCCAAGAGCGCGCTCGCCGAGGCCTATGAGGACGACCACGCCGACATCGCCATCGGCACCTCCTCCTCCGCTGCTGCGATCGCGATGCTGCCGGTCGCCGAGGAGCACAAGAAGATCCTCATCGTCGAGCCGGCGGTCGCCGACCAGATCACCGGCGACAAGTGGAACCGCTACATCTTCCGCACCGGGCGCAATTCCTCGCAGGACGCGATCTCCAACGCGGTGGCGATCGGCAAGCCGGGCGTCTATGTCGCGACCCTGGCGCAGGACTACGCCTTCGGCCGCGACGGCGTCGCCGCCTTCAAGCAGGCGCTCGGCAAGACCGGCGCGACGCTGGTCGACGAGGAATATGCGCCCGTCAACACGACCGACTTCACTGCTGTCGCGCAGCGCCTGTTCGACGCGCTCAAGGACAAGCCGGGCCGCAAGATCATCTGGGTGGTGTGGGCCGGCGCCGGCGATCCGCTGAGCAAGGTGCAGGATCTCGACCCCAGCCGCTATGGCATCGAACTCTCGACCGGCGGCAACATTCTGCCGGCGCTCGCCGCCTACAAGCGCTTCCCCGGGATGGAGGGCGCCGCCTATTACTACTATGGCATCCCCAAGAATCCGGTGAACGACTGGCTCGTCGCCGAGCATCAGAAGCGCTTCAACGCGCCGCCGGACTTCTTCACCGCTGGCGGCTTCTCGGCCGCGATGGCGGTGGTCGCTGCGGTTGAAAAGGCGAAGTCGACGGATTCGGAGGCGCTGATCTCCGCGATGGAGGGCATGTCCTTCGAGACGCCCAAGGGGACGATGATCTTCCGCAAGGAGGACCATCAGGCGCTGCAGTCGATGTACCACTTCAAGATCAAGGTCGACCCGAACGTCGCCTGGGCGATTCCCGAGCTCGTCAAAGAGCTCAAGATCGAGGACATGGACATCCCGATCCGCAACAAGCGGTGAGGGCGGGAGCTGCGCCCCTTCCCCCCTTGCGGGGGAAGGGGGTGGCGCGTCAGCGACCCCTCATCCGGCGCTTCGCGCCACCTCGCGGGAACGCTCCGCGTTCCCTGACCCCCGCAAGGGGAGAAGGGGCGCCCTACCTTCCAGTTGCTTCGACCCCATGACCCCCTCGCTCGAAACCAAGAACCTCACCATCCGCTTCGGCGGCCATGTGGCTGTCGATTCGGTCAGCTGCGCGTTTCAGCCGGGCGAGCTCACCGCCATCGTCGGGCCGAACGGGGCGGGCAAGACGACTTATTTCAATCTGATGTCCGGCCAGTTGCGGGCGACGAGCGGCGCCGTCTTCGTCAATGGCGCCGACGTCACCGCATACGGTGCGCCGCGGCGCGCGCGGCTCGGGATCGGGCGCGCCTTTCAGCTCACCAATCTCTTCTCGGGCCTCAGCGTGATCGAGAACGTGCGCCTCGCGACGCAGGCCGCGGCCGGCGTGCACTACGAGCTGACGCGGCCGTGGCGGCTGCGGCGCGATCTCATCGACAGCGCCGAAGCGGTGCTGGAGGAGGTGGACCTTGCGGCCAAGCGCGACCAGCGCGTCGCCTCGCTGTCGCACGGCGATCAGCGCAAGCTCGAGGTGGCGATGATGATGGCGCTGAAGCCGCATGTCTTCATGTTCGACGAGCCGACCGCGGGCATGAGCGTCGACGAGGCGCCGGTCGTGCTCGACCTCATCGCGCGCCTCAAGCAGGACAAGAGCAAGACCATTCTCCTCGTCGAGCACAAGATGGACGTCGTGCGCTCGCTCGCCGACCGCATCATCGTGTTGCACAACGGACGCCTTGCCGCCGACGGCGAGCCCGCGACGGTGATCGCCTCGCCGATCGTGCAGGAGGCCTATCTCGGCGTCGCGAAGGGAGCCGCGAAATGAGCGTGCGCCTCTCGCTCTCCGGCGTCCACACCCACATCGGGCGCTATCACATCCTGCACGGCGTCGATTTCGATGCGCCAGAGGGCGCAACGACAATGCTGCTCGGGCGCAACGGCGCCGGCAAGACGACGACCTTGCGCACCGTCATGGGTCTCTGGCGCGCCTCGAGCGGCGAAATCACGCTCGGCTCGACGCCGATCGCCGCTTTAGCGCCGAGCGCGGTGGCGCGCGCCGGCGTCGCTTACGTGCCGGAGACGATGTCGATCTTCGCCGACCTCACCGTGCGCGAGAACCTCGTGCTGGCGGCGCGCGAGGGGCCACTCGACGACGCGCGCCTGCAATGGATCTTCGGCTTCTTCCCGGCACTCAAGAAGTTCTGGCTGTCGCGCGCCGGCTCGCTCTCCGGCGGACAGAAGCAGATGGTGGCGATCGCCCGCGCCATCATCGAGCCGCGCCGCCTGCTGCTGATCGACGAACCGACCAAGGGCCTCGCGCCGGCGATCATCGGCGGCCTGATCGACTGCCTCAAGGAGATCAAGCGCACCGGCGTCACCATTCTGATGGTCGAGCAGAATTTCCGCGTCGCGCGCGAGGTCGGCGATCTCGTTCGCGTGATGGACAACGGCCGCATCGTCCATGCCGGCGCGATGGCGGAACTCGCCGAAGATACGGCGCTGCAAAACCGCCTGCTCGGCCTCTCCCTGGATTCGCACCAATGACCGCGCTCGACGCCGGGGCAGCGCTGCCGCGCCCTCGAACCGACTTCACCCCCGCGCTGACGCCGCTGATCGTCGCCGCGATCGCCTTTCCCTTCGTCGGCTCGCTCTCGACCTTCGTGACGCTGACCGCCGCCGGCCTCGCAATGGGCATGATGATCTTCATCATGGCCTCCGGCCTGACGCTGACCTTCGGCATGATGGACGTGCTGAACTTCGGCCACGGCGCCTTCATCGCCCTTGGCGCCTATGTGGCGACGCTGGTGCTGCTGCCCCTCATCGGCTGGTCGCAATCGACTTCGCTCGCCGTCAATCTTGGCGTGCTGGCGCTCGCGCTGGCGGCGGCGACGATCGCCTGCGGCCTCTTCGGCTATGTCTTCGAGCGCCTGCTCGTCGCGCCCGTCTACGGCCAGCATCTCAAGCAAATCCTGGTGACGATCGGCGGCTCGATCGTCGTCGAGCAATTGCTCTATGCGCTGTTCGGGCCGGACCAGATTCCGCTCTCGACGCCTGCCGCGCTGAGCGGTTCGTTTCTGCTCGGCGATGCGACGGTCGAGAAATTTCGCGTCTTTGCCGCGCTGATCGGCCTCGTTGTGTTCGTCGGGCAGTTGCTCGTGCTCAATCGCACCAAGATCGGCCTGCTGATTCGCGCCGGCGTGCAGGACCGCGAGATGGTCGAGGCGCTGGGCTATCGCATCGACCGTCTGTTCATCGGCGTCTTCATGGCGGGCTCGGCTTTGGCGGGGCTCGGCGGCGTCCTCTGGGCGCTCTATCGCGGCCAAGTGCATGCCTCGATGGGCGGCGAATTGCTCGTGCTGGTGTTCATCGTCGTCATCATCGGCGGGCTCGGTTCGGTCGGCGGCTGCTTTACCGGCGCGATCCTGGTCGCGCTCATCGCCAATTACGCCGGCTTCCTCGCGCCCAAGCTCGCGCTCGTCTCCAACATCTTGCTGATGGTCGTCGTGCTCTTGTGGCGACCGCGCGGCCTCTATCCGGTGGGCGGACGATGATGATCCTTTCCGGCGACGCGCCGCGCGGCCTTGCGCTGCGGATCGTGCTGATCGCGGTGACGGCGGCGCTCGCGCTGGCGCCGTTTCTGTTCCCCGGCGCCAAGGCGCTCAACGTGGCGGAGAAGATTCTGCGTCTACACGCTGCTCGCCGCCTCCTACGATCTCTTGCTCGGCTATGCCGGCATCGTCTCCTTCGCGCATGTGATGTTCTTCGGCGTCGGCTCGTATGGCGTGGCGCTGGCGCTCTACGGGCTCGGCCCGGGGTGGGGCGTCATCGCGCTCGGAACCGTCGCCGGGCTCGTCGTCGCGCTGGCGCTGGCGCTGGCGATCGGCCTCTTTTCGCTGCGTGTGCAGTCGATCTTCTTCGCCATGGTCACGCTCGCCGTCGCCTACGCTTTCAACGTGCTGGCCTCGCAGCTTTCCGATGTCACCGGCGGCGAGGACGGGCGCTCGTTTCAGGTTCCCGAGGCGCTGCGGCCCGGCTTCAGGCTCTTCCACGGCGACATCTTCGGCTTGCCGATCAGCGGGCGCGTGCTGAGCTACTATTTCGTCTTCGCCTGCTGCGTCGTGCTGTTCCTCGCGCTGCTGCGCGTCGTCAATTCGCCGTTCGGCCGCGTCCTCCAGGCGATCCGCGAGAACCCGTTCCGCGCGGAAGCCTTGGGTTATCGCATCGTGTTCCATCGCACGCTGGCGACCTGCATCTCGGCGGCCGGCGCCGCGCTCGCCGGCGCGCTCAATGCGATCTGGCTGCACTACATCGGGCCGGACACCGCCTTGAGCTTCTCGATCCAGATCGACGTGCTGGTCATCGTCGTGCTCGGCGGCATGGGCTCGCTCTACGGCGCCGTCGCGGGGGCGGCGCTGTTCGTCATCGCGGAGAACTACCTCCAGGCGCTGATGGGCCACGCCTCGTCGGCGGCCGCCGATCTCGGCCTGCCGCTGCTGCCGGGACTGCTCCACCCCGACCGCTGGCTCCTGTGGCTCGGCCTGATGTTCATCCTCGTGGTCTATTTCGCCCCGACGGGGATCGTCGGCAAGCTGCGCGCGAAGGGCGACGCCGAGGCGTGAAATCCGGCTTGCCATAGCGCCCGCCTCTTCCCACATCCGCCTCCGACCGGCGCTTCCAGCGCGCGGGGAAGACGGAGGACGCAGATGAAGATCGGCATCATCGGATCCGGCGTTGTCGCTCAGACCCTGGGCGAGGGCTTCCTGAAGCACGGACACGAGGTCGCGCTCGGCACGCGCGACATGGGCAAGCTCGCCGATTGGCGGAGCAAAAACCCCGGCGCCCGCGTGATGAATTTTCCCCAGGTGGCCGCCTTCGGCGACGTGATCGTGCTCGCCGTCGCCGGCTCGGCGGCGCTCGATGCGCTCAAGCTGATCGGCGCCCAGGCGCTCAAGGGCAAGACGGTGATCGACGCGACCAACCCGGTCGGCGGCGGGCCGCCCGTCAACGGCGTCCTCACCTTCTTCACCACCATGACCGATTCGCTGATGGAGCGCCTCCAGAAGGCCTATCCGGGCTCGCATTTCGTCAAAGCCTTCAATTCCGTCGGGGCAGGGCAGATGGTCGATCCGCAATTTGCCGGGGGAAAGCCGACCATGTTCATCTGCGGCGCCGATCAGGGCGCCAAGCGAACGACGACGCGGCTCCTCGTCGAATTCGGTTGGGACGTCGAGGATATGGGCCCCGTCGAGGCGGCGCGCGCCATCGAGCCGTTGTGCATGCTCTGGTGCATTCCCGGCGTCGCCCGCAACGACTGGTCGCCGCATGCCTTCAAGATGCTGCACTGACGCGGCTACGCGTCTTGTTCTTAGAGCGCTTTGCATTTTGCTTGAGGCAGCGCTGTTGTCACCCCCGCGCAAGCGGGGGTCCAGATAACCGCCGCAAGCCTTCGCCCTTTGCTCCCTGGATGCCCGCTTTCGCGGGCATGACACAGGGCGCCGCCTGGGAGATCCCATGAGGGGTCGGTGCGCTGCCGCTTCGACCAAAAAGCGAAACGCTCTAGAGCACTGCCCGGCTAAGATGGGGCATATCCGGCGTCGGTGAAGTAGTTTTGGCAGGCCTGTGGGGTGATCTGGTCGAGACAGAGGCCGATGCGATCCCAGAGAGCGGGAACGGTTCGCTCGGCCGCCTTGCGCAGGTGCGCCTTGAGCTGCGAGAACGCCATCTCGATGGGGTTCAGATCTGGCGAATAGGGCGGCAGCAAGCGCAGTTCGGCTCCGGCGTCGACGATCCGCTGGCGCACCCCGTCGACCTTGTGGGCGGGCAGGTTGTCCATCACCACAATGTCGCCAGGCTGCAAGGTTGGGACAAGGAAGGTCTCGACATAGACCAGAAAGGCGTCGCCGTTCATGGGGCCGTCCAGGACGAACGGCGCGATCAGGCTGTTATGGCGCAGGCCGGCGACGAAAGTGGTGGTCTTCCAGTGCCCCCAGGGCGCCTTGGCCAGCAGGCGCTCGCCGCGCGGGCATCGTCCCCGCAGCCGGACCATCTTGGTGGACGCCCCAGTTTCGTCGATAAACACCAGCTTGTCGGGATCCAGGCTGGCCTGAGCCGCCTTCCAGGCTTCACGCGCCTGGGCCACATCCGGCCGCTCCTGCTCGGCCGCGTGCAGAGTTTTTTTTATAACTGAGGTCGTACCGTTGGACGAAGCGATCCACCGCGCTGGTCGAGGTCTTCAGGCCCAACTCGTCCTCAATCCGCTGGGCCAGTTCCGCCAAACTCAGGTCAGGCTCGGCCTTGATGAGCGCCAGCAGCCACGCTGCGTGCGGCTCCAGTGGCGAGCGGCTCTTGCCCGACCGCGCAGCCGGGGCTGTGCTGCCGGTCTCGTCCAATTGCTTCTTCCAGCGGATCGCCGACGACGCTCCGACCTTGAAACGGCGAGCCGCGCCGCGCCGTGAATTGCCCTCCGCGATCTCCGCCACAACCCGCTTGCGATACTCCTCCGAATACGGCCGTCCGACCATGAGCCCCTCCCGAATCAGAGGCTCAATCGACTCACATCCGCACACGTTCGGGAATCCGCCCGCTCATCACATTCGATTCATCACAGCCGGGCAGTGCTCTAGGAGATCCCTCCTCTTCGCGCACGCGCGCGAAGAGGAGGCGCCGCCCGTCAATCACCGAGCCGACGCCTCCGGCCTCAGCCAAGCCGGCATAGGCGCCCCAGGGACGTGGCGCCCCGCCGCGCCGGCTCGAAATCTGTTCGAAACAAGGGTGTCGCCCCTCGCGTCGGCATGATTCGACGCCCGCGGCCGCTCAAACGCCCCTCCACAACCTTTGCGCGAACTTTCGGGCCATGAAAGCGACATGATGTCGCCGAAATGCAACATCGTAGTTAACCGATTGATTTCGTGACGCATTGTCTCGCCGGTCGACGCTTTTCCGACCGCCGGGCCGCCGTTTGGCCGCGAAATCGTCAAGCGCAACCTTGACGTGTATAATCCGCAGCGGTACCCGTTTTACGCTAGCGTTACGGGCCGGTTAAGGGCAGCGGCGGGCGGGAAGCGACATGATGAAAAGGGTGAACAGATCCTTGCCTTCGGCGTCGTCTCGCTCATGCGGGTCGGATTCGTTTTGCCGACGCGTCCCCCTGCTCACAACCAGCGACGGGTCTCGCCCGGCCAGCGCCAACCAAAAAATTTTTGACAGGGGATTGATCATGAAACGAACGACCTCGGCGGCGCTAGGCGGCCTTCTTGCGCTCGCCGCGCTTGCGTTCTGCGCGGCGCCGGCGTCGGCGCAATCAGCGTCCGACTCGAACTCCGGCGCCTTGTCGGGCTCGAACTCGAACTCGAATTCGAACGCCAACCTGCACAATTCGAACCGGAACACGAACAACAACACGAACACGTCGCGGTCGAACGCCGTCTCGGGCTCGAACTCGAATGCGGGCGCCAACTCGAACCAGCATCAGGCGCAGGGTCAATCCGTCAACTACAACGTGGCGACGGATCCGGCCAACCAGACGATCAACAACGTGCCGAACATCTACGCGCCGGCCCTGGCGGCGGCCGGATCCGAGGTCTGTCTCGGATCGATCTCAGCGGGAGGCGCGGCGGCCGGCTTCGGCCTGTCGGTCGGCGGCACCATCGTCGATCAGGAATGCCAATTGCGCATGAACGCGCGGACGCTGGCGACTCTCGGCTACGCTGTCGCCGCGCGCGAGGAAATGTGCATCGACCCGCAGGTGCGCGCCGCCATGTTCGCCGCTGGCACGCCGTGCTCGGCGGATTACGGACCGCCGATTGTCGCGCGCGCCGAGGTCAACGCGCCTCCGCTGACCAACGTCTCCGTCGTGTCCGCGGTTCCCGCCGCTGCGCCGGCGCCCGGTGCGCCGCCGCACGGGCCGTCCGCGCCCGGTTGCCGCTGGCAATATCAGCTTCTCGGCGGCTGGTACGAGACCTGCCCGACCAGAGGCCAGGCGGTCTACGCCGCGGCCGAAACTCCCCCGACCGACGCTGCGGCCCCGGCTGAGCCGGACCCCACCGTTTCGGCCTCGGGCTGTCGGAGAGGATACCAACTGCTCGGCGGCTGGTACGACGAGTGTAAATAAAATGGGGGGCTACAAAAGGTACGCAGCGTTCAATCAACGTAACTCACGAGTTCGTAGCGTTTAGTGCCAACCAACCTAGAATGGAGTGAATGATGAAGAAGACAATTCTGATTACGACCGCTTTGTCGGCGGTCCTTCTCTACGCGACCGGCGCCAGCGCGCAGACCGTCAACATCGGCGGTGGCATCAGCGGCAGCTGGTCGACGTCTCACGGCGGCAGCGGCGGCACCGCGACCACCACCGGCACCTCCTCTCACAACGGCACGACGAGCGGGAACGCGGGAGCCATCACCCTCGGCGGTGGAACGACGACGACGACGTCCCACGCCGGCGGCGGCAACAACGGCGGCGGCGGCGGCGGTTCCACGACCACGGGAACGGTCGGCGGCGCTCTCACCGCATCGTCCGCTTCGGCGACCACCAACGGCCATGGGACCTCGACGGATACTTCGAGCGCCAGCGGTGGCGGTGGCGGCACGGCCGTCGGCATTAGCGGCGGCATCGGCGGCAACTACACGGAGACCACGCCGCCTGCTCCGCCTCCGCCGCCTGGTCCCTGATCACGGAACGCTTCCGCGTCGGAGTTTCGCCGTACACAGCCTGGCCTCGCGGCCAGGCTGCTTTTGCTTTGCGTGGCGAAACATCTCCGAGAAGTCCTAAAGACAGACTGGACCGCCGTTCACGGCTGGAGCCGGCGGTCATCACGTCGCGCCTCAGCGGAGCTGCACTGCTCGCATTCCTCCGGTCACGTCGTCGCCCGCGACTCGTTTGACTGCGCTCTCGATTCTGGTTCAGTTCGCCCCGCGAAGATCGAGCAGCACCTTTCCGCCGCGCTCGGCGTGAAGGACGGCTTCGCGCAGCGCAGGCAAAGGATAGGTCGCGGCGATTGGCGCGTGGATCGCGCCGGAAGCGACGAGGGGGATTGCTTCGCGCAACGCCGCAGGAATCTTCGGCTCGATGTCGGGATAGTTCATGAAAAAGCCCTTCACGACGATGCGCTTGGCGACCAGGTCGAACGGATTGATCGTGACCGGCCCTCCGCCCATCCGGGCATAGACGACGAGGATTCCGTGCGCGCTGAGCGCGCCTGCGATCACGGCGCTGCTCTTGCCCGCAACGCCGTCGACGGCGAGTCGCACGCGCCCATCGCCGATCGCCGCTCGGATCTGATCGAGCGCGCCCTCTTCATCCACAACCACGAGATCGGCGCCGATAGCTTGCAACTCTGGGACAAGTTCCGGGCGACGCACGAGATTGATCGTCTTAAGACCCCGCGACTTGGCGATGGCGATGAGCGACCTGCCGACGCCGGAGTTGGCCGCATTCTGAATGACCCAGTCGCCAGGTCTGAGATCGGGCGCTTCGTCGAGGAGGAGAGCCGCCGTCGGCGGGTTGATGCCGAGCATCGCCAGTTGTTGCGGGTCCGCGTCGGGGAGGCTGAACAAATCTGCCGCAGGCAAGACCAACCGTTCGCGCCAACTGAACGCATAGAGCGGGATGAGGACCCGATCGCCGACCTTGAGATGCTCGACGCCGCTTCCAACCGACAAGACACGACCGACGCCCTCGTTGCCGACGAAGCTGGGAAGCGAAGGTCGAACCAGAAACTGGCCCTCGATCAAATACAGGTCATTCATGTTCACCGGCGCGTACTCGACGCCGACCAACACTTCGCCGGCTGCCGGCCCCGTCGGCTCTGGCGCGTTGACCAGTTCGAGCACTTCGGATGGTTTGCCAAAGGCCTTGATCATCGCTCCACGCATCGGCGTCTCCCCTAAATCGACTTAGTGGTAGCCGAAATCCACGAGATCGCGGCCCGCTAGTGAACCGCCGGCTTGCTGCAGCCGGCCACCCGCGACGAGGCCGCCAAGATCGACGGGTTCAAATCCGAAGCCCTTGATCAGTCCCTCGATGAACGCCTTGGGTTCCACGTCGTCTCCCGCGACGAAAATCACGCGGCGGCCGCCATTCTTCGAAGGTCGATCATTGAAGCGATCGGCGACGATCGAATTGAACGCCTTCACGACTCGGGCGCCCGGCGCCCAGGTGGCTACGATTTCGCTCGCGCCGCTCTCCCCGCGATCGGCCAGCACGAGTTCGGGGCTGTACTCGCTGAACGGATTTGTTGCGTCTATGAGAACCCGGCCGTTCCACGCCGGTAGCCCCCGCAGGGCGTTCTCGACATTCGGCCAGGGCACGGCGAGCAGAACGTACTCGAGGCTTGCCGCCTTCTCGACTGTGGCGACTGACGCGCCGTTCCCGAGCTCCGCAACCTTGCCGGAAAGAGATTCCGGGCCGTGTCGGCAGCTCAAGACGACCTGATGGCCGGCCGCCAGGGCCTTCCGTGCGAACGCCAGTGCGACGGCGCCGGCCCCGATCGTTCCAAACTTCATGTTCCGGCCTCTTTATCTCTCGCGAAATCGAAGAGAACCAGATCAAGTTCGAGTCCGTGTATTCTATGCGCCGATCCATCCAGGCGCCAGCACCTTCGAGTTCAGGGACCCGCGAGCCGAACCCATTCGTCTTGAAGCGCCGCGGCGCGCGCCGATCCTACTTGCAGGTGAAGGGCCAGGGGCGCCGAAACGCGCTCCTCTCCGGCGGGTAGAGACAGGCGGAATCGTCGAATGCTCGCAGGCGACGATCGAAATCCGCGCCGCCAGCCGGGTCAGGACGGTTGGCGGCCACCTCCTTATTGACGACGGTGATGGCCCCGCTCGCCAAGGGTTTGGCGCCGTAGTTGGGGGTCCAGCCGCCGACGCCGAATTCGGCGGCGACGTGCGCTTTGTCGTGGCGGAATTCGTCCGCCGAGGCGCTGGCGGCGACGAGACACGCGGAGGCGACAACGACGCCAACCAGGATCTTTCGCATCGACGGCTCCCAAATGCGGCGCGCGTCTCGCGCCAGACTGCGGCAGGAAGGTCCGGCGAGTTGAGGGCGCTGAACCTATGGTTGTAGTGACGCAATCAATGGTTGCATATGAGTGAGTTTCGCCTTAAGAAGCAAGAGAAAACTTCGCAACCGAGGCGCGTCGGACCATGTCGCTTCCTTCTCCAGCAATGTCAGACATTTCCCGCAGCGCCCGCCGCGCGGTCGCGGCCGGCCTCCTCGCCATCGCCGTCGCGGCGACGCCGGCGCCTGCCGACAGCGCGGCGTCTCATCATCAGAAATCCGCCGCCACCGATCTCAATGCGGACGGCACGACCCCAGACCGCGTCGTCAAAGCTGGGGAAGAAGCGAGCGTCGCCGCGGTGTGGGACTGCGCATTGCCAAATTTCGCGCCAGTCGTCTCGGCGCGCGTCGAACACGGGACGGTCGCCGTGGTGACGGGCAACGGGCCGAATTGCGGTCGTCCGCAGATGAGCCAGACCCGGATCGTCTATCGATCGGCTCCCGGTTTCCACGGCACGGACAAGCTCACCGTTCTCAGCTTTCTCACCAGCGGCGACATCAACCAGACCTTCACGATCCTGGTGAAGTAGCGGCGGCGAACCCGGGCGCGACCTCTATGATCAACGCAACGCCTGACTGAGCGGGGCCGCGCGGGTGGCCGGGTCAAGCCCGGCCATGACGCTGGGGGCAGCGCGCTTCGTGGCAGTCTCGCGACACGGCCGGGCTTGACCCGGTCATCCACGCCGAGCGGGCGACAGCGCGAACGGCACATGAAGCATTGGCCGCGCGCCTCAAAGGTCCGGCTCGTCGTCGAAACGAACTCCGTCTGGCGCGACCTCTATGATCAACTCAACGCCTGACTGAGCGGCGCCGCGTGGGTGGCCGGGTCAAGCCCGGCCATGACGGTGGGGACAGCGCGTTTCGTGGCCGTCGCGCGTCTTGGCCCGGCCCGCCCTGGCTTGTCCCGCGCGCTCCGGCTCGCCTCGCCTCAATGCAAATGGTTCGACGCGTCGGCGCTGCGCGCCAGTTCCATCTGCGAGATGGCGATCAGCATTTCGGCGCGGGACTTGAGATCGGCCGCCTCGAGCATCGCCTGCTTTTCCTTCGCGCCGAACGGGCTGAGCATGGCGAGGCCGTTGACCAGCGTCTCGTTCGAGGCCTTGCCGATGTCGTCCCAGTCGATCTTGATGTCATGCGCGTCGGCGAAAACGCGCAGCGCTTCGACGAGGCTCGTCCGATCGACCTTGCTCTCGCCGGAGCCTTCCTCGAAATCGTCGGTGAAGTCGCCGAAGTCCGGGCGCACGATGCGATAGGGCGTCAGCGTCGTCTCCTCGTGCGCGATCCGGAAGCGCGCCACGCCCATCAGCGTGAGATAGCAGCGCCCGTCGCCCACCTCGGCGTATTGGACGATGCGACCGACGCAGCCGATCCCGCACAGTTCCGGGGCTGGCTCTTCGGCGTCCTCGCCGTCTCTCGGCTGGATCATCCCAATCAGACGGTCGCCCGACAAAGCGTCGTCAAGCATCGCGAGATAGCGCGGCTCGAAAACGTTGAGCTGGATCGGCCGGCGCGGCAGGAGCAGCGCGCCCGCCAGCGGGAACAGAGGCATCGAGCCGGGCAAATCGCTCGGCCGATCGAATACCCGGTTGAGCTTCATAGGCATCGCCTCGAAGGCGGCGCGAGCCTTGCGCCGCTCAAAAGAGGATCGCCGACAGTTTGCGGCGCGCCGTCACGGCGGCCGGATCCATCAGGCCCCACGCCTCGAAGAATTGCAGCAATTGCTTGCGGGCGGCTTCGTCGTTCCACGTGCGGTCGCGCTTGATGATCGCCAGCAGCGCGTCTGCCGCCTCATCGCGTTTACCCTGGGCGTTGAGCGCCAGCGCCAGATCGAGGCGGGCTTGGTGATCGTCGGGATTGGCGGCTACCGCCTTCTCCAGCGGCGCGAGGTCGCCGACCGTCGCGGCCTGCTCGGCGACGCGGACGGCCGCCCAGGCGGCGGCGATCGCCGGGTCCGGCTCCTTGCCGGGGGCCGGCGCCTCGGCCATCGAGAGCACCGCCTTGGCCTGCTCGAGGTCGCCCGCTTCGAGATGCAACTTGGCCAAGCCGGCCAGAGCTTTGGGATTGGTTTCGTCCTCGGCGAGGATGCGCGCGTAGAGCGAAGCGGCTCCAGCGGCGTCGCCTTGCGCGGCGGCCGCCTCGGCCTCGACGAGCAGGGCTTCCGTCTCGGCTCCGAGCGGGCCGACCAGGCGCTCGATGAAGCCGCGCACCTGGCTCTCGGGCAGGGCGCCCATGAAGCCGTCGACCGGCTGGCCGCGCTCGAAGGCGATGACCGCGGGAATCGACTGAATGCCGAGTTGGCCGGCGATCTGCGGATGCTCGTCGATGTTCATCTTCACCAGCGCCACCTTGCCCTTGGAGTCGGCGACCGCCTTCTCGAGCACGGGGGCGAGTTGCTTGCACGGGCCGCACCACGGCGCCCAGAAATCGACCAGCACTGGCTGACGCGCCGAGGCCGCGATCACGTCCGTCTTGAACGAAGATGTGGTGACGTCTTTCACCGCGCCATTGCCGCTCGCCATACTCTTAGCCTCCAAACCGGCGCCCAAACGGCGCGCCGCGCGCTCTAAATGGCGCGCCTCCTCCGATTATTCAACGTCGGCGCTCGCCTCAGTGAGCGGGACGACCAGCGGCTCGTGGCCGGTCGCTCTGAGGAACTTCAGAATGTCGGCGCTCGCCAGGCCCGTGGTGCGGGTGTTGACCAGCGGGTGAAAGTTGAGGCGCTCGTGCCGCATCATCGCCGCGTCGAGCACGACGGTCACCCGCTGAGTCGTGTCGTTGATCGCCCCGAACGGCGTCACCGCCCCCGGCCTGACGCCCCAGATTTCCTCGAGCAGCTCGGCCGAGCCGAATGAGACGCGACCCTGCGCGCCGATCTTCTCGTGCGCCCGTTTGAGATCGATGACCGAGTCCTCCTCCAGCACCAGCAGGAAGAGGCGGCCCTTCTTGTCCTTGACGAACAGGTTCTTGGCGTGCCCGCCCGAGATGTCGCCGCGAAACGCCTGCGAATCCTCGACCCGGTAGAGCGGCGGATGTTCGACGGTCGCCGTCGCAATCGCGAGGGAGTTGAGGAAGGCGAGAAGGTCTTCGGGGGTTGCGGGCATTCGACGGCTTCTAAACGGAATTCGCGGGCAAGAGAAGATCGCGCGGCTTGATCATGCGCCGCCCTGCGCGCCGAACAGCAAGCCGAGGCCGAAGGCGAGCACGCAGAGCGCCGCTGCGAATTCGCAGCTCCGCGCGACCAGCGCGAGGCGGGAATTCTCGCCCGCGGCGAGCCGCATGGCGATTTTCTTGGCGAAGACGGCGGCGAAGGCGAGCGCGCCGGTGGTGATCGCCGTGCCGAGCGACATCGCGAAGGTCGCGGTGACGCCGGCCGCGAAAAGCCCTTGCGCGAGCGAAAAGACGAGCACGAGAATGGCGCCTGAGCAGGGCCGCGAGCCCGCCGCGACGACGGTCGTCGCCGCCGCGCGCCAGGAGAAACCGTCGCCGAGCGTGCTCGGATCGGGCGCGTGGATATGGCCGCATTCGTCCGGCTCGATCGCAGTGACTTCGCCGGGCGCGTAGGCGCTGAATGTCGTCGCGCCGGTCGTCGCTAGCCCAGGCCGCCACGGCGCGCCGGCATAAAGCGAGCCGAGCCCGACCGCCGCGCGCTGCGCCAGCACGCCGCGCACCGCCTCGATGAGCGCTCGCCCCTTGGTCCAGACGAGCCAGCCGCCGATGCCGATGATGCCGGCGTAGCTCGCCAGCGCCAGCCAGTCGGCGGCCGCGTTCATCTCGATCGACGTCGCGTTGAAGACGAGGGCGGCGATGCCGACGAGGGCGACCGCCACCGCTCCCTGCAGCAAAGCGGCGAGGAACGCCAGCGCGATCCCGCGCCGCAGGGCGCGATCGTTGGCCATCATGTACGAGGCGATGACCGCCTTGCCGTGTCCCGGCCCGGCGGCGTGAAATACGCCATAGACGAAGGCGAGCCCGATGAGCGCCCAGGCGGCAGCCGGGCCGCCGTGCAGCGCTTTCACCTGCATGGCGATGAGGTGCGTGAGCCGCGATTGCTCGGCCATGAGCCAGCCGGTGACGCCGCCGCTCGCGCCGCCCCCGCCTTCGCCGCCGCCGACCTCGAAGGGGCGGTGGCTCAACTGGGCGAAGGCCGGCGGCGCGGCGAGGAGGCCGAGCAATGCGGCGAGAAGACGGCGAGGGGTAGGAGACATTCGCATCACTGGCAGGCGATGTTCACGTGGCTGGCCATTTTGAAGCCGAAATTCGTTCCCGGCGCGAGATTGGTGAAGAACGATTCGTCGAGCTTCTGCTTGTCTTCCCCCTCCAGCGGCTTCGGCTTGGAGATCGAGGCCGAGCACCCCTCGGGCGCGCCGGCGAGCACGACCGGAACTTTGTCGTCGAATTCGAAGTCGATGAAATATTCGGGATCGGCGACCAGCAGCGAGATATATCGGCCGGGTGGGGTGGGCGTCTTCAGATTCAGCACGACATGGAACTCGACGAGATGGTCGGGCCGCTCCTCCATCCAATATTGCGTGACGGGCGCGAAATCGACCGCCTTGCCGCCGATCTTGAGGGTGGTGAAATAGCCGAGTTGGGCGAGACTGGCGGCGTTCTCCTGGGCGAGCGGGGCGAAGATCTCGCGGCTGACGAGATGGCCCGCCTTGGCCAGGCCCTGGGTGGCGAAGGACGAATACATTTCGTCGAACACCCAGTCGTGCGTCACCGACGTCACTTTGCCGTCGGGCGAAAAGCCGATTTCGCTCCTTACGGTGACCCAGACATGGGGATGGGCGAGGGCGGCCGTCGGCCCGGCAAGCAGGGCGAGCGCCGTCACACTCGCCGCGACGCGGCGCGCGACATGCCTCACGATTCACCTCTCCCGAATCGACGTCCCGCCATTGCGACCCCTCTGACGCCAAACTGCGGCGCGACGATGACGGCGCCTCGAAGGCCCGGCAGGCCAATCATTTAGCCTTTCTTTAGGGGAAGCCTGCATTTTGACGCAATGGCGCGTTGCGTATTGCCAAGAGCGTTTAGTCTTCTCGCCCTGCTGTCGTTGGCGGGTTGCGGCTGGATGGAGCGCGCCGAGCGCCCCGCCTGGCGCACTCAGGCGGAAAACCTCTGCCTCGCGCGCGGCCTCGTCAAACCCTCCGCCTCCATCGTGCCGATGCGGGAGATCGACGGGCCCAGCATCTGCGGCATGACGCATCCCTTCAAGGTCTACGCGCTCGCCGACGGGACGATCCCGTTCGACAAACCGGTCGTCATCGATTGCTCGATGATTCCAGTATTGGAGGGCTGGCTCGCCGATGTCGTGCAGCCCTATGCGCAGGCGCGCTTCGGCTCAGCGGTCGTCGGCCTCGATTCCTTCGGCGCCTACAGTTGCCGCGGCATCGACCACATGGAGGGCGCGCGTCTGTCGGAACACGCCTTCGGCAATGCGATCGACATTTCCGGCTTCAAGCTTGCGGACGGGCGCGAGATTAGCGTCGTGCACGACTGGAAGAAGGCGGACAGCCAGGAATCGGCCTTCCTGCACGAAGTCCACGCCGGCGCCTGCCAGCACTTCACCACCGTGCTCGGGCCGGGCGCCGACCCGTTCCACTACAATCACGTGCATCTCGATCTGGCGATGCATGGCGCGACCAACACGGGGCCGCGCCGCTATTGCAAGCCCCAGCCGCCGCCGGATCTGCTGCCCCCGCCGCCGCGCCCCGACGGCCTGCCGCCAGCGCCCGAGATCGAAGAACCGATGGACGTCGCCCGCGCAACGTTGCGCCCAAGCGCCGGCGCGCCCCTCGCCATCGACGGCCCCTCGGGCGCGCTGCCGCCACCAGTGCAGACCTACGATGAGCGCGACCCGGCGCCGCCGATCCTGCCCGCCGACGGCGGGGTGGATACCGAGCCGACGTCGGACATTCCGCTGTCGCATGATGATTGAGCGGGAAGGGGGAGCGACCGTGCCGTCATGTGCCGGTCGCGCCCTTGCCCGCGATGTCAAAAGCCCAACCGCCCGAGCATCGGCCCGGCGTGGATGGCCGGGTCAAGCCCGGCCAAGACGCCAGAGTGCCACGAAGTGCGCTCTCCCCACCGTCATGGCCGGGCTTGACCCGGCCACCCACGCGGCGCCGCTCGCTCTGGCTGCGAACAATCAGGCGTTGAGTTGGTCATAGAGGTCGAGCCAGCCGGGGTTCACCTCGATGATGAGCCGGACTTTCCAGGCGCGCGGCCAATGTTTCAGGTTGCGCTCACGCTGGATCGCGTTCGCGATGTCCTCATAGCGCTCCATATAGACGAGGCGCTTCAGGCCATAGCGCTTGGTGAAGCCTTCGATGAGCGCCGCCCGGTGTTCGAAAGCCCGGCGAGCGATGTCGTTCGTCACGCCGGTGTAGAGCGTGCCGTTTGGCCGGTTCGTCATGATGTAGACCCAGCCGCCGCGCATGCGGATAATATACGCATGCGCAACGTTGAAATGCCATCTGCCAGCATGTCGGCTCGGTGTGGATGGCCGGGTCAAGCCCGGCCAAGTCGCGGGGGCCGGGGCCGGTCTGCTGCCGTCATGGCCGGGCTTGACCCGGCCACCCACGCGGCGCCGCTGGCTTGGTCCTTTTCGCGGTGGCGCGAAGAGTTACTCCACCGCCGTCGTCGCCCCCCGAAAGCTGAACCCCGGCGCCCGCTTCTCCTGAAACGCTGCCCGCCCTTCGCGAAAATCCTCACCCAGCGCCGCCGTTTCGACCGCTTCGCGGAAGGCCGGGCTTTCGTCCTTCATCCCATGCGCGATGGCGTCGACCGCGCGCTTGGCGCCGCGGATCGAGTGTTGGCTCAGCCGCGTCAGGTCGGCGGCGTAGGTTTCGACATGGCCGTGCAATTCGTCCACTGATGTGACGTGATTGACCAGCCCCATCGCCAGCGCCTCCGCCGGCGTGACGCGCCGGCCGCTGAACAGCAGGTCTTTCGCGCGGGAGGGGCCGACCAGCTCGACCAAGCGGCGCGTCTCGGTGAAGCCGTAGAGCAGGCCGAGCTTGGCGGGCGTGATCGCCAACGCCGCGTCTTCCGCGCAAAAGCGCAGGTCGCAGCAGAGCGCGAGGCCGAGGCCGCCGCCGATCGCGGCCCCGGTCAGCGCGGCGATCGTCGGCCGGTCGAGCGCGGCGAGCGCCGTCAGCCCGCGCTGCATCGTCTCGACATAGTCGTGGGCCGACGCCGCGTCGCGATAGACCTCGGCGAATTCGGAAATGTCCGCGCCGGCGCTGAAATGGCCGCCTGCGCCCTCGACGATGACGACCAGCGCCTCGCGCTCCGCCTCGATCGCGGCGCAGATCTCCGGCAGCCGCAGCCACATCGCGCGCGAGATCGCGTTGCGCCGGGCCGGGGCGTTCAAGCGGATGCGCGCCAGCGGCGCGGCGATGACGAGATCGATGTCGCTCATGAACGCCCCCGCGAAACTTGGGAAATGGAGAGCTTTTGACGCAAATGCGGCTCTGGAGCAAACTCTTGGGATGCCTTATGCGATCCGCCGGCCAAGCCGAGGCGGCCTGAAGGAGACGGGGGAATTGATGGACGCCAGTTATCCGCGCGACATGGTCGGCTATGGCCGCACGCCTCCCTTTGCGGATTGGCCGGGCGGGGCGCGAATCGCCGTGCAGTTCGTCATCAATTACGAAGAGGGCGGCGAGAACAACATTCTCCACGGCGACGCCGCCTCCGAAGCCTTTCTCTCCGAGATCGTCGGCGCCGCGCCCTGGCCGGGCCAGCGCCACATGAACATGGAGTCGATCTACGAATACGGCTCGCGCGCCGGCTTCTGGCGCCTGCACCGGATGTTCACCGAACGCGCGATGCCCGTCACCGTCTACGCCGTCGCGACGGCGATGGCGCGCAACCCCGGCGCGGTCGCCGCGATGAACGAGGCGGGCTGGGAGATCGCGACCCACGGCTACAAGTGGATCGACTATCGCGACACGCCCGCCGACCTCGAAGCGCGCGACATCGCCGAGGCGATCCGCATCCACACCGAGGTCGCCGGCTCGCGTCCGCTCGGCTTCTACCAGGGCCGCTCGTCGGTCAATACGATCCGACTCGGCTGCGAAGAGGGCGGCTTTCTCTATTGCGCGGATTCTTACGCCGACGATCTGCCCTATTGGATCGAGGGGCCGAAGGGGCCGCAGCTCATTGCGCCCTATACGCTCGACGCCAACGACATGCGCTTTGCGACCCCGCAGGGGTTCAATTCGGGCGACCAGTTCTTCGCCTATCTGAAAGATTCCTTCGACGCGCTCTACGCCGAAGGCGTGTCGGCGCCGAAGATGCTCTCGATCGGCCTGCATTGCCGCCTGGTCGGGCGTCCCGGACGCGCCGCCGCGTTGGCGCGCTTCCTCGATTATGTCGCCAGCCACAATAAGGTCTGGGTCGCGACCCGGCTCGACATCGCCCGCCACTGGATCCGCCGCCATCCCCCGCAAGGCGGCTGGCAGCCCTCGCGCCTGTCGCGCACGTTGTTCGTCGAGCGCTTCGGCGGCGTCTATGAGCATTCGCGCTGGGTCGCCGAGGCGGCTTACGACGCGGGGCTCACGACGAACGAAGATAGCGCCGCGGGCCTCGCGAAAGCGATGGCGCGCGCGATGGCGGGAGGGAGCGACGCCGCCAAGCGGAGCCTGATCGACGCGCATCCCGATCTCGCCGGCAAGCTCGCGCTCGCCAAGGGCCTCACGGCGGAATCGAGCGAGGAGCAGCAGAGCGCCGGGCTCGATCGGCTGAGCCCCGACGAACTCGCACGCTTCACTGCGCTCAACGACGCTTATCGAGCGCGCTTCAGCTTCCCCTTCGTCATGGCGGTCAGGGGCAAGTCGAAGGCGGACATCCTCGCCGCTTTCGAGCGGCGGCTCGGCAATGACACGCCGGCGGAGGTCGCGACCGCGCTTGCCGAAATCGACCGCATCGCGGCGCTGCGCCTGGCGGAGATCCTGTCATGAGCGGCAGCGCGCGCGTCATTCGCGGACGGATCCTGAATTTTCGCGACGATCCGCGCCTCGCGGGCGAGCGCGCGCATGAATTGATCGAGGACGGCGCCATCTCAATCGAAAACGGCGAGATCGTCGCGGTGGGCGAGGCGAGCGCCATTCTCGCTGCGGCGCCGGCCGGCGCCGTCGTCGACGACCACTCGGGCAAGCTGGTGCTGCCCGGCTTCATCGACACGCACATCCATTATCCCCAGACGCGCGTCGTCGGCTCGTACGGCGCGCAACTGCTCGACTGGCTCAACAAATACACCTTTGTCGAAGAGCAGAAATTCGCCGACCCGAGCCATTGCGAAGCCGTCGCGCGTTTCTTCCTCGACGAATTGTTTCGCCAGGGCACGACGACGGCGATGGTCTATTGCACCGTCCATCCGCAGTCGGTCGACGCTTTCTTCGCCGAGAGCGAAGCGCGCGGCGCGCGCATGATCGCCGGCAAGGTGATGATGGACCGCAACGCGCCGGAGCCGCTCACCGACGATCCGCAGCGCGGCTATGACGAAACCAAGGCGCTGATCGCGCGCTGGCGCGGCCGCGGCCGGCTCGATTACGCAATCTCGCCGCGCTTCGCCGTCACCTCGAGCGAGGCGCAGCTCGAAGCCGCGGGCGCGCTGGTGCGCGAGCATCCGGGCGCCTATCTGCAGACGCATCTCGACGAGAACTTCGCCGAGATCGCCTTCGTCAAGCGGCAGTTCCCCTGGGCCAAGACCTATCTCGACGTCTATCAGCGCTATGACCTTCTCGGCCCGCGCTCGGTGTTCGGCCATTGCATCCACCTCGAAGAATCCGAAGTCGCCGCGATGGCGCGCAGCGAAAGCGTCGCCGCCTTCTGCCCGACCTCGAACCTCTTCCTCGGCTCCGGCCTCTTCGACAAGAAGCGGCTCGACGACGCCGGCGTACGCGTCGGCCTCGCCACCGACATCGGCGGCGGCACCAGCTATTCGATGCTGCAAACCGCCGCGGAGGCCTACAAGGTGTTGCAGATGAACGGCCAGTCCTGGCCGGCGCTGCAAGCCTTCTACCAGATGACCCTCGGCAACGCCCTCGCGCTCGGCCTGCAAGGGCGGATCGGCAGCGTCGAGGCGGGGCGCGAGGCGGACCTGGTGGTGCTTGATTCGCGCGCGACGCCGGCGATGGCGCATCGCATGGAGACGGTCGAGGGGGATCTAGCCGAGGAGCTGTTCGTGCTGATGACGATGGGGGACGATCGGGCGGTGGCGCAGACGTATGTGGCGGGGCGGGGGGTGAAGGGGGAGCTAATTAGAGCGTAAACGCTGTATCTCTTTTTCTCAAGCCTGCGCAGCAGCACGCGCGCTTTCTTCTACGACGCTACGCAATTGTCCGGTAATGGTATTAACTAACGAGGCGACGGAATCCGTCCAATTCACTTTATACCACCGCTGAACAAGTTGCGTACCATTTGGATCAAAAGTGTCCCAATCTCTCAGCGAGTTCTGTGTCAATACCTCCATCACATAGCACGATTCGAGACTGGGTGCGCAGCTTACAACGAGTATAAATCTATTCAGAGCGGTAAATTTTGGCGTCAACATAATCCTTAGCTGCACCTTCTCTACCTCGCAATTCAGCTGCAATTCATATTGCGAGGAAATATCGTCGAAACCGCCCATCAAGCGAGCGGCAACAAACGACGCGTCGAAGGGGCTGCGCCGCTTATATTCATCTCGAAGGTTGGTTGTGACAAATTTATCGGATCGTTTCTCATTTATTAGAACGCGAATGATGAAATTAGTAGCAGTTTGTTCTAGAAAATCAGAATGCTCAACGCTTCCTATATCGAACAAATCTGTTAGAAATTCTGTCGCTGAAACGGAGTCTATGATTCCGCGGAATAACGCGGAAATGAAATGTTGCACGGTGCCCTTCTTCGCGAACCTTCTCTCAGCTGATTGAAAAATCTCTACCAGACTAGTCACTTGATTGGTTGCAGATGGAGAAAATTGCTGGGAATCAGAATTCGATGAAGCCAATGACAGTCGGGACCGTAGTTCTTTAAGCTGTTGTGCCTCTTCGACAAAGAGCTCTCTACCCGTATATTGTGACACAAAATGCGGTGTTTGGTGGTCGTTATCCAAGAACTCGTCTCGAAGGATGCTTATGATATCGTTGTAATAGACCGGCCCTTCAATCTTCCGTAGCGCTGCCGCTCTGAATTTTTCGGTAAACACGCTGAGGGGTGTTCCGGCAAGTGAGCTTTGAGAGTCCAGACAAGAGGCAATCTGTATTAGATTCTTAAATCCGTCTTTGCTGGTTGGTCCGAAAGAGCTGCTAGATTTCAACAGCAGTGTTCCGGAATTGCATGCGTCTACCACCTTGACGATAAGTTCTGCATCTGACGATCGTAATATTGTGTGGAGATCAACATTCGCCAACCCCGTCTCGTTCGGTCGTCTGGCGTCAAAATTTGTGGCGCAATAGAAGAAGTCCGTTTCATGTTGGAAGCCATGGCCCGTAAAGTAGAAAAATAGCTCTCCTGGCCGTTTATTATCACCAACGGTTACCCGAATTCGATCTTTTAGTCGCGTCGATATCTCATCTATGATAACTTCAATTCGATCAAATTTCCCTGTTGCGTCAAGTAATTCCTTCATTGCGTAGACGTCATCTGCACAGCATTCGAGTTCGTCGAGTGCTTCGTAGTGAGCATTGCCCACCAAGATTGCGATATTAGCCACGGGGTCTCCGCGAAATTACATGAGTGATTCGATCTAGAACGACGCTAGAGCGAAGCGTAACGAACGTGAAGAGATAGCGTGCCGACAATCGCTGACAACCGAGCGGCTAGCCAGAAGGGTAGCAGTGACGGGGAAGGCGACGACCCCGAATCAAATCCTCGCCATCCCGTGCCAAAGGGCCTTTCAGGACCTCCGGAAAAGACCCAGATCGGTCCTCGTGACAACCTGCTGAGAGAGGATCGAATCTTGCCGTATCACGACGACGCGCCCGAACATGTGGCGTCTCCCAACAACCCAAGCGAAGCATCGCCGCTGGCTCGGCGCGCCATCCTCACCCGCACGCTGTCGTTGGCGGCGGGCCTGCCGCTGCTGGCCGGTCTGATCCCGGCGACGGCGAGGGCTGCCGGCAAGGAAGCCGGGCCGGCGATTGTCAATGTCGTCACGTTCACGGTGCCCTATGCAGGCGTCGATAAATTCGTCGCCATGTGCAAGGAGAACAGCCGAGCCTCGGTCAAAGAACCGGGCTGCGCGGGTTTCGAAGTGCTGCTTCCCGAGGGCCAAGACAATCAGGTGATGCTGATCGAGACCTACCGGAACGAGGCCGGCTATCAGGCCCATCGGGTGACGCCGCATTTCCTGGCGTTCGTGGAGGGCGCCGAGGAGGTCGGAGCGCGGCGGACCGCCGTCGTCAGCCGCCGCGCTTTTCCGGTCTGACGTCGCTGCTGTCGCCCCCGCTTTTCGCCCACGGCATGCACACATTTTCGAACGGGCGGGCGCCTCAGTCGGCTCATTGCCTCCGAGTGTAGCCGGCGGAGCATTTGCAGCGAGCTTGCCGTCATACGCGGGCTTGACCCGCGTATCCAGGACAGGACGGAGGAAGGCTAATCACAGACGACGCCACCTGGGCGCCCGGATCAAGTCCGGGCGTGACGGCGACGGACCGATGTGTGCGCGCCGTAGCGCGAAAGCGGGGGCCCAGTCAACTGCCGCAGGCCTTCGCCCCTCAACTCCTGGATGCCCTCGTGCGCGGGCATGACACCGGACGGTTTGCTATGCCGGCCCTCGACAATTCCTTCTCGCGGCGCCGATGCCGCAGTATCCTCAACGCAAGGATCCGGTCGGCGACGTCAAGGCGTCCGGGGCAGAGGCGGATTTGTCAATGCGCGGGAGGCCTAAGCGCTTGATATCGCAGGGGCGGGCGTCAAGGGAAAGCTTGACAAAGCTTGACAGAACTTGACGCCGCTTGACGAAATTTGACGCTGGCTGGACGAGCGGAGTCAGCGGCTGGCGGTCGGGCGTCTTGGCCGGGGTTGTCCCGGCCACCCACGCGGCGCCGGCGGGCCAAGCCGCTCAAGTGCCCGCGGCGACTGCAGGGCGTGGATGCCCGGCACAAGACCGGGCAGGACGACCGGAGGCGTCCTGAGCACGCTTCGGATTCGCAGGTCGCCCGGCAGCTTACGCCGCTTCGCGTCCAAGCGACGGCACGATCGCGTCGAGGGCGATCAGGCTGATCATGCGGCCGTCGACGGCGACGATGCCGCTGATGAAGTCTTTCGCCATCTGCTCGACGATGTCGGGCGTCGGCTGGATCGTGCCCTGGTTGACGGTCAGGATTTCCGACACGCCCTCGACCAGCAGGCCGACGGTCTGCTCGCGGATCTGCACCACCAGGATCGCGTGCCGGGTGGTCGGCTCGGTCGCCGGCATGCCGAGGCGCGCCGCAAAGTCGATGATCGGCAGCACGATGCCGCGCAGATTGATGACGCCGCAGACGAAGTCCGGCGCGTGCGCCACCGGGGTCGCGCGCGTCCACACCCGGATTTCCCGCACCGACATGACGTCGATGCAGAACTCCTGGGTCCCGATCAGAAACGTGAGCATTTCGCGCGCCGCGGCGCCTTCCGATTTGCCGAATTCAACCATGAAAGCCCCCTGTTATCGCGGCCCGGAGCGGGCCGCCGTTGGCGAGAAATACGATCAGAATTCTTCCCAATTGTCGGCGTCGGCCGAGGCGACGGCGCCACCCGCCGCAGCCGCCGAACGGACGCGCCGGGCCGGCTGGGCGCTGCGCGCATCCGGCCGAGCGTTGCTGGCGACGACGCGCGGCTCGCCCTTGCCGCCGCCCGGCGCTTTCGCCGGCTGACGGAAGGCGTGCGGCGCGGCCTTCGCCAGCTGTGCGCGCAGCCCGTCGCCGCCGCCCTGGCCGACCTGGAACTGGGCGATCAGGCCGGACAATTGCTCGGTTTCCTGCGACAGCGCGTGGCCGGCGGCGGTCGATTCCTGGACCATCGAGGCATTCTGCTGCGTCACCTGGTCCATTTGGTTGATGGCGGTGTTGATCTGGTTGAGGCCGGTCGCCTGCTCCTGCGCCGCCACGGCGATTTCACCGACGACGCGGTTGATCTCGGCGACCTGCGCCATGATGCGCTCGAGCGACTGGCCCGTCTCGGCGACCAGCTTGACGCCCTGATCGACTTGCGCCGTCGAGGCCAGGATCAGCCCCTTGATCTCCTTGGCCGCTTCCGCCGAGCGCTGCGCCAGGGCGCGCACTTCCGAGGCGACGACCGCAAAGCCGCGTCCCGCGTCGCCCGCGCGCGCCGCCTCGACGCCGGCGTTGAGCGCGAGCAGGTTGGTCTGGAACGCGATCTCGTCGATCACGCCGATGATCTGGCTGATCTTCTGCGCCGACTTGGCGATGCCGGCCATCGCTTCGACCGCCTGGCGCACCACGACGGAGCTGCGCTTGGCGTCGTCGTCGGTCGCGACCACGACTTCCCGCGCGTGGATCGCCCCTTCGGCCGACTTCTTGACCGTCGCCGTGATCTCGTCGAGCGCCGCCGCCGTCTCTTCGAGGCTCGCCGCCTGCTGCTCGGTGCGGCGCGACAGATCGTCGGAGGCGGAGGAAATCTCTTGGCTGCCGGAGTGGATCGCGTCGGCGCTGGAGACGACCGTGAGCATGGTCTGCTTCAGCTTCTCGATCGCTTCGTTGAAGTCGTTCTTGATCTGCGCATAGTCCTCGGTGAAGCCCTCGTCGAGGCGATAGGTCAGATCGCCCGAGGCGAGCGTCTTGAGCGCGTCGCCGAGACGCTGCACCGCTTCGGCTTGCTGCGCCGCCTCGTGCGCGCGGACGGCTTCGTTGCGCGCCCGCTCTTCTTCGGCTTGCTGCCGCGCGCGCGCCGTATCGTCCTCGAACCGGAGCTTCTCGATGGCGGCGTCCTTGAAGGCGCGAACCGCGCCGGCCATTTCGCCGATCTCGTCCTTGCGGCCGACGCCGGGGATCGTCACGCTGTTGTCGCCGTCGGCGAGCTTGTTCATTGCGCTCGCCATCGCCGAGACGGGCTTGGCCACGCTCGCGCTGAGCAGCCAGTTCAAGATGATCGCGATGGCGATCGCGCCGAGCGAGCCGCCGATCATCGACCAATAGGCGAAATTGGTGGCGGCGGTGCGCGTGATGGAGCGGGCGGCGAGGATATCGCGCTCGGCGGCGACCAGATCATGCGCCTGGCCGCGCAACTGATCCATCAGCGCCTTGCCGATGCCGGAGGCTTCCTCGCCCTGCGCCTGCTTGCGGGTCAACTCGTCGCCCATCAAATGGATTTCCTCTTCCGCGACCTCGTTTCTCCAGCGGTTGGCGAGGTTGTGGATCTGGTCGATGCGCCTCACCTGGGCGGGATTGTCCGCCGTCAGGCGCTTCATCTCGTTGATGTCCTGCAGCACCTGCTCGCGTCCGGCCTTGTAGACGTCGAGAAATTCGTCGTCGTTCGAGAGCAGGAAGCCGCGCAGGCCGCTCTCCTGGCTGGCCATGCCGGCGACGAGGTCGTTGGCCCGCTCGAGAATGGCGTAGGAGTCCACGTTCAGCGAGACGGCGGTATCGATTGCGCCGAGACTCTTGATGACGATGCCGGTCAACGCCAACAGCACGAGGTTGAGCAGGGCGAACGAGAGGATGAGCTTTCGCCCGATTTTCACATTTGAGAGTCGCATGTGGACCTACGAAACTGGGGGCGCGCGAACGCCTCGGGACTATCGACGACAGGAAAGGGGGAGCCGGGCCAAGACCGGGATGGCGTAGCGGCATCATGCCTTCGACCGCGGTTCAGGCCCGCCGGTCGATGCGCCATGGGCGGAGTGTGGCCGACTGCGGTTAATAGAACGCTGTCACTGCGTGATAATTTCGCTGTCGCGACTCAATATCGTAGGGGGCAGGGATGCTCTCGGAACGCGTTCGCCAGCGTTGCGATCGAATGAAAATGGAGCAGGGCATGGAGCCGCGTCGGCGCGCCGATCTCCAAGCCCGCTATCCTCCCCTTCGCTCCGCGCGGAAGGCGCGGGCGAATGCGATTCCGCTCAGGCCCTGCCGGGATGAATGTTCTGCGGCGCCACGCTGGCGCCGGCGCGGCTCACATCGTCGACAGTCTGGTTGAAGTCGATTTTCGACGAAGTGCTGGCGGTGTCCGTGTCCGTCTTCTGCGTCGCCGCGGAGCTGGCGCTCGTCGCGGACGACGCCAGGTCGGCGATGATCTTGCCGACCAAGGGAATTGCGAATGGCATCTCTGCCTCCTTCTGCGGCGCCCGGCCGCTTTCGCCTGCCGAGAGCGACGGAACGCCTGCCGGCCGAGGATGACGAGGCGAGCTTGTGCGGGGCCATTCTCCATTTTCACGGCGCCTATTGACGCCGCCGCGATTTTGCCGTGCGTTATTCGTACCGAGGCGGTCCGATTCGAACAGGATAGGTCATGCGAAAATTCCTCGGCGTCGTTATTGTTCTCATCATCGCCTTCGCGGCCTATTGGGGTTGGGCCCTCTACGGGGCCGCGCAGATTGCGGCGGTCGCCTCTCAGGGCGACGCAGCGGGCGTCATGCAAAGGATCGATCTGAGCGCGCTGCGGCATTCGCTCAGCCGTCAGATCGTGGCCGCCTATCTCGAACAAAACCCGCAATTCAAGAAGATGGGCGGGCTTGAGCAAGGGATTGTCGGCAGCGTCGGCGGCGGGGTCGCGGATGCGATGCTGCGGGAGTTTTTGACGCCAGAGAACCTCGCCGCCCTGCTGCAGAAGGGCCAGGTCGGCGGGGCCAAGGAGGGCGACGCGGCGGCGCTTTGGCGGATGCCCTCGCTGAGCGCGGCGTTCCACGACGGCGCGTTGCAGGCGGTCTCGCACAGCTATTTCAGCGGGCCGTTGAGCTTCGTCGTTCTGCTGGACGGTCCGGATGGACGCTACGGCGTCCATCTCCACCTCGCTGGGACGCTTTGGGTCCTGTCGGGCCTCGACATTCCGGACGCGCTGAGCGCCCAGCTCGCGCATGAAATCTCCGATCGGCAGAAGGCGTCAGGCTAAGGGCGCTGATCTTTTGAAATTCGGCGGGGCTCTAGATGCGAGTTTGCCGCTGCGTCTTGGCCGGGCTCGTCCCGGCCATCCACGCGGCGCCGCCGGCTCAAACCTCTCACGGTTGTGGCGGCAACTGCGCGGCGTGGATGCCCGGCGCAAGACGATTGATCGGCGGCGATGCAGGGGAAATCCGGCGCGTCCGCCTTTTCGCCGCGCGCTCTACGCCGCCGCCCTGCGGCCCCAGCGCCGCGCGCGCTGGCGGGCTTTCTGTTCGGGCGTCTCTTCGGGCGGCGCGTTGGGATCGAGCTGGGGCAGAGCGTTCATCACCCGCTCGGGCGGGAAGATGACGATCACTTCGGTGCCTTCGCGCAGCTTGGAGTGCAGGCGGAACTCGCCGCCGTGCAGTTCGACGAGGCCCTTGACGATCGGCAGGCCTAGACCGGTCCCTTCGTCGGCGTTCTTCTGGGCGAGCGAGCCGCGGCCGAACGAGGCGAGCACGATCGGGATTTCCTCCTCGGCGATGCCGGGGCCGGTGTCGCGGATGGAAAGATATTGGCCGCCCGAACTCGTCCAGCCGACCTTGATGGTGATCGTGCCGCCTTGCGGGGTGAATTTGATCGCGTTGCTGAGGAGATTGAGCGTCACCTGCCGCACCGCGCGCTCGTCCGCCCAGAGGCGCGGCAAATCAGTGTCGAGCTGATCGTTGACCGCAATGTTCCGGCTCTTGGCCCGCATCGACAGGAGGTGGCGGCACTCGTCGACGGCGCCGGCGAGCGACACCGATTCTTCCTTCAGTTCGTAGCGACCCGCCTCGACGCGCGACAGGTCAAGGATCTCGTTGATGAGCATCAGCAGGTGCTGGCCGCTCGAATGGATGTCGTTGGAATAGTCCTTGTACGCGCTGACGCTGTGCGCGCCGAACAGCTCCGCCTTCATCACCTCGGAAAACCCTAAGATGGCGTTGAGCGGCGTGCGCAGCTCGTGGCTCATCGTGGCGAGGAAGCGGGATTTGGCGAGGTTGGCGCTCTCGGCGCGGCGGCGCGCCTCGTCCGAGTTCAGTTTCGCCTGCTCGAGTTCGGCGATCAGCGCGTCCTTCTCCGCCTGGAAGGAGAGGCTCGCCAGCGAGGTCCGGTGCAGGCGGTTGGCGAGCACGACGAAGTAGATGAGGATGCCGATGCACAGCGCCGACATCATGAAGGCTTCCTCGTGCGTCGCCGGCCCGAGCACGCAGATGATCGCGACCGTCATCGGCGCGAGGCCGCCGGCGACGGCGAAGGGAATGGCGGAGGCGACCATCGCCGTCATCCCGGCCACCAGCAGCAGCACGACCAGCGCGAAGGTGCGCGCGTTCGGGTCGGGCGATTGCAGCAGCAGAACGACGATCAGCGCCCATGAGGCGCCGGTGAAGGTTTCCGCTGCGATGAACTTGCGCCGCCAGCCCGCAATGCCGTGTTCGGCGTCGGCCGCATTGCGGAAGGCGACGCCGAGGCCGTAGCGGACGGCGAACGCCGCGGCGACCAACGAGCCCCAGAAGACGACCCGTGGGGCGGGAACCCAGAGGCAGGCCGTCACGCCAACCGTGATGACGACCAACGCCATCGCCGGCGTCGCGCTCGTCACGCTCTGCGCGAAGAGACGCGCGAGCGAGGCATATTGACTTGAATAGTCGATCGAATTGCTGGTTAGGGTCTGGCGCGCGTGCTTCAGCTTGATCGACATCTTGCGCCGACGCGCGGCCGATGCGGGGTCGGGGCCGCGGCTCTTTTCGATCAATTCCGCCGAAACCTGACTCATGACTGCCCGACTAACGCAACCGACGCCGCGTCATGATGGCGATTAATCCTTAACGAGCGACTACAAAATTTCCGTAAATCACGGGATATCCTCACCTACTTCTGTTAAGAGACAGTTTTGAGCGGCTTGGTGAAATCGGCCGCGGGCAAGGGGGGGGAATCCGTTTGATGAAGCTCTTCAGTAGCCGCTTTGCCCCAAATGCCCGGCGCGTGCGAATTTTCCTGGCCGAAAAAGGCCTTACCCTGCCGATGGTCGAAGTCGACCTTGCAAAAATGGAGCAGCGGTCGCCGTCGTTTACCGCGATTAACCCCTTCCAGCGGGTGCCGGCGCTCGAACTCGAAGATGGAACCGTGATCGCCGAATCGATTGCGATCTGCCGCTACCTCGAAGAGCTTTATCCCGACCCGCCGCTGTTCGGCACGACCGCTTTGGAGCGAGCGATGGTCGAGATGTGGCAGCGCCGGCTCGAGCTTAGCGTTCTCTTTCCCGTGGCGCAGGCGTTCCGTCACTCGCATCCGGCGATGAGGGAGATGGAGACGCCGCAGGTCGCGCCGTGGGCGGAGGCCAGCAAGACCCATGCGCTCGAGGCGATGGCGGTGATCGACCAGGTGCTGGCGGATCGCCAGTTTATCGCCGGCGACCGCTTCACCGTCGCCGACATCACCGGCCTCGTCGCGCTCGATTTCACCAAGCCGGCGCGCATCGCGATCCCCGACCAGTTCGGGCATCTCCGGCGCTGGCGCGACGCTCTCGCCGCGCGCCCCAGCGCCCTAGCCTGAGTTTAGCGTTCCAGGCGCGCGATCAGGCTGGAGGTGTCCCAGCGCCCGCCGCCCATGCCCTGGACCTCGGAATAGAATTGATCCACCAGCGCCGCGAGCGGCAGGTTGGCGCCATTGTGGCGCGCCTCGTCGAGGCAGATGCCGAGGTCCTTGCGCATCCAGTCGACCGCAAAGCCGAAGTCGAACTTGCCGGCGATCATGGTCTTGTGGCGGTTCTCCATCTGCCAGGACTGCGCCGCGCCCTTGGAGATGACCTCGATCGCGAGTTCGCGGTCGAGGCCGGCCTGCTTGGCGAAATGCAGCGCTTCCGCAAGGCCCTGGACGATGCCGGCGATGCAGATCTGGTTGACCATCTTGGTGAGCTGCCCGGATCCGACCGCGCCCATCAGTCGGCAGGAGCGCGCATAGGCGGCGATCACCGGCTCCGCCTTGGCGTAAGTCGCCGCGTCGCCGCCGCACATCACCGTCAGCGCGCCGTTCTCCGCGCCGGCTTGACCGCCCGAGACGGGGGCGTCGATGAAGCCGAGGCCGCGGCTGGCCGCCTCTTGGGCGAGCTCGCGCGCAACGTCAGCTGAGGCGGTCGTGTGATCGATGAAGATGGCGCCCGGCTTCATGCCGGCAAAGGCGCCGTCGGGCCCGAGCGTGATAGCGCGCAGATCGTCGTCGTTGCCGACGCAGGCGAACACGATCTCGCGATCCTTGGCGGCTTCGCGCGGCGTCGGGGCGCTCGCGCCGCCGTATTGGGCGACCCATTTGGCCGCCTTCGCTGCCGACCGGTTGTAGACGACGACGTCGTGGCCCTTCGCTTTGAGGTGACCGGCCATCGGATAGCCCATCACCCCCATGCCCAGAAATGCGACTTGGCTCAACTCACTCTCCTCGGTCCGAGACGACGCAGCGCGCCGTCGGCGCTCTATAGCGCGGATCCGGTCTTGGCGGCGCCCCTCGCCGCGGGCTGCGAGAGATGGCCGACCCGGTAGACTTGGTCGCCTTCCGTCCGAACCGGCGGCCGATCGGCCCACAACCGGAAGCGCACGCGCGTCCATTGGGTCGGCTCGAAGCCCGCTACCGCCGCGAGCGCGCCGCCCGTTTCGATGGCTTGCGCCGCCGCCTCGCTCTCACGTCGGCGAAGCGCGGCGAGGTCGGCGTGCGGCTCAATCGCCTGGATTTCGCGCGTCGCGAAACGCGCCTGCGCCGCCTGATCAGTCAGGCGGGCGTCCCAGACGGCCCAGGTCTTGACCTGCGGCCAGCCGAACGCGCCGCTCACGGTGGCGAAACCATCGCCGCAGACGAAATCGTTCAGGCCGAGGCTGTTTTCCCAGACGTAGAACGGCGCGTAGAGGTTCTCGGGGCCGTCGAGGCCGCGCTCGGCCCAAAGATAGGCCTTGAACTTCAGGTTAGGAAAATTATCGAGAAGCGGTCCCTTCTCGGCGATGCGTCGCCGGACGACGCCCATGTCGTAGTCGGCAGGCAGGGCGAAACTGTATTGCATGGCGATCATTGTGGCGCTCCTTCCTGCGCGACGGGTCCGTTGGCGAGCATCCAGGCGTCGCCGTTGGCGAACGACCAGTCGTCGTGGTTGGTGGTGGTGATGACCACCATCACGTCCTGCGGCCGCAAGCCGGGGCTTTCGGCGAGCAGCGCCGCCAAGCGGCGGTAGAAGGCCTTCTTCGTCTCGACGCTGCGGGGCCGGCCGGCGGTGATCGCGAAAAGGACGAAGTCGCTTGAACGCGGTCCGCCGAGATAGTTGCGATCGAACACCAATTCGCCTGGCTCATGCTGATGAAAGATTTGGAACCGGTCGTCGCGGGGAACGTCGAACGCTTCGACCAACGCGCGATGCAGGCTGGCGGAGATCGCCTGCAGAAATTCGGGCGACTTGCCCTTGAGAAGCGAAATGCGAGTGAGCGGCATGGCTGCCTCCTGAATCGAGGCGTTGCTCGCCTCGAACTTGACGGTCCTGTCATGGCGCCGCAAGTTTGTCCCGACAATCAGATAGTTTTTGGCTATCAGTTCCAAAAAAATGGACGATCCGATGCGCGTGGTCACCTACGATCTCGACGTGCTGCGCACCTTTGCCGTCGGCATGGACCTCGGCAGCTTCGCCAAAGCCGCCGACCGTCTCGGCCGCTCGACCTCGGCGATCAGCGCCCAGCTCAAGAAGCTGGAGGCGCAGGCGGGAACGCCGATCTTCCGCAAGGCCGGGCGCGGCCTTGCGCTGACCGAAGCCGGCGAGACGCTGCTTGCTTATGCGCGCCGCCTCGTCGAGCTCAACGACGAGGCCGCCGCCGCAGTGCGCGGAGTTCGATCTGGAGGGCTGGGTGCGAATCGGGCTGCAGGAGGATTTCGGCGAAGCGCTCTTGCCCGAGGTGCTCGGCCGCTTCGCGCGCGCCCACCCGAAGGTGCGGATCGAGGCGCGTATCGAGCGCAACGCGGCGCTGATCGAGCGCGTCGCCTCTGGCCGGCTCGACCTCGCGCTCGCGTGGAGCTACGGCGCCGCGACGCCAGCGCATGGCGAGCGCCTGATGGAGACGCCGATGCGTTGGATCGGACCGGCCGATCCGCGCGAGCTTGCGCGGATGGCAGGCGGCTCCCCCTTGCCGCTCGCGGCGCTCGAAGCGCCGTGCATGTTGCGTAATGCGGCCGCTGACGCGCTGGATCGCGCCGGGGTCGCTTGGCGGCTCGCTTTTACGAGCCCGAGCCTTTCCGGGCTCTGGGCGGCGGTCGCCGCCGGATTAGGGCTTTCCGTGCGGACGCCGCTCGGCCTGCCGGCGAGTGTCCGCGCGCTCGATCCGGAAGAAGGCGGCCTGCCGCCCCTTCCGCAGCTCGGCCTCGCGCTGCTTCGGGCCGACGCGGTCGGCGCGCCGGCGACGGAGCGGCTGGCTGAGATCCTCGTCCAGGCGTTGCGCGGCGTCAACGGCGCGGAAGCAACGGCTTCGCGTCCGCCGCAGGGCGCGCTATGATCGCCAACATGACCGAAGCGCAAGTCGCCGAGCTGATGGCTTGGATCGCTGGCGAGGGCCTCGCCGGGCGCGCCGAGACGGACGTCATCGGCGGCTTTTGCGAGCGCCTGGCGACGCATGGCGTGCCGCTCACCCGCGTCATCGCTTTCATCGACACGCTGCATCCCATCTACGAGGGCCGGGCGTTCCGCTGGGAGCGTGGCATCGCCGGGGTGACGGGGACCGACTATGGCCGCAGCACCGAGGGTGAGGCCGCGGAGCGCTGGCGCGCCAGCCCCTTCTATCATCTCCTGCAGTCCGGCGATTCCGCCCTGCGCCTCCGCCTTACCGAGGAGACCGAGAAGAAGTTCTTCCTGTTCAGGGATCTCCGCAGGGCGTCGATCACCGAATATATCGCGATCGTCGACCGTTTCGCGGCCGATGGCGCGATCGGCGGAATGGACTGCTTCTATTCCTCGTGGATGACCGACCGCGAGAGCGGTTTCACGGACGAGGACATTTCGCTGCTGCGGCGGCTGACGCCTTTTGTCGGGTTGGCGGTGAAATCCGCTTCGCTCGGTCGCATGGCGCAGACCCTGGTCGAGACCTATCTCGGGCGCGACCCCGGCCGCCGCGTTCTCGATGGCCGCATCGCCCGCGGCGTCGCCGATCGCATCAAGGCTGTCCTGTGGTTCAGCGACCTGCAGAATTTTACCCGGATCGCCGACACCGCGCCGCCGGAGCAGATTATCCCCCTGCTGAACGACTACGCGGATGTCGTCGTCTCGGCGATTCACGATAACGAAGGCGACGTGCTGAAGCTGATCGGCGACGGCGTGTTGGCGATCTTTCCGGCCGCCGATCGCGCCGCCGCCTGCGCCGCGGCGCTCAAGGCGGCACGTTCCGCTTGGAACGCCATCGCGGCGCTCAACGCGCGCCGCGCCGCGGTCGACCTGCCCGTCACCGACATGTACCTCGGACTTCACATCGGCGCGGTCTTCTACGGCAACATCGGCAGCGAGGCGCGGCTCGACTTCACGGTCATCGGGCCGGCGGTCAACGAGGTGAGCCGCATCGCCGCGATGTGCCGCTCGATCGACCAGCCGGTGCTGCTCTCGCGAGCCTTCACCGCGGCGGCGAACGATGCGAAGTCTTTTGTTTCGGTCGGACGCTACGCTTTGCGCGGCGTCGCGCAGCCGCAAGAGCTCTTCACGCTCGATCGCTCGTTATCGACGTGGCCGCTCAACTCCTGAGCCGCGCCTGCGCCGCCGCCAAATCGTCGGGCCGATTGATGTTGGCGAAGAGATCATCGCGCTCCAGAAATTGTGCGCGGGCGGCGCCGAGCCGCTCGAGGACGGCGCGCGGGCTCGCTTGGCCGAGGCGGCATTCCTCGTCGACCGCCGCCCGCGCCGATATGCTCCACAGCGCGAACATCGGTTCGAGGCCGCTCGTGCCCTCGGCGACAGCGGCGGGCGCGCCGCTCGCTTCCATCGCCGCCGCGAGGCGCGCGACGAGGTCGAGCGGGACGAACGGCGCGTCGCAGGGCGCGGTGGCGAGACGCGAATATCCGCATAGCGCCGCGTAGGCGAGGGCGACGCTGACGCCGATCAGCGGGCCGCCCGCGCCGGCGGCCGCGTCAGCGGCGTCCGCGATGACCTCGCAGCCGAGCGAGGCGAAACGCGCCGCGTCACCGTTCGCATTGATGAAGAGCATGCCGACCTGCGGCCGCAGCCGCTCGATCACGTGGGCGATCAGCGGCCGGCCGCCAAGCGGGAGCAGGGCCTTTTCGGCGCCCATGCGGGTGGAGCGGCCGCCGGCGAGGACGACGCCCGCGCTGGTCTGTGACACAGTGCAACTCCGTCAAACGTTCGCCGCGACGAAACCGTGCGAGCGCCGCAATTTCGCTCGCAAGGGTGTTATATCCAAAAGATATCTGGTTTTGGCCGGCGCGGCGCCGGTGAATTGGCTTGGAGGTTTAGGATGGCGGCAGGTCGTCGGCAATTCCTCACGGGGCTCGGCGTCGCCGCGGCGGGAGCCGGGTTGGCGGCCCCCGCGGTGGCCGATCCATCGCCTGACGTCCAATGGCGCCTGACGTCGAGCTTCCAGCCTCAGCTCGATCTGATCTACGGCGGCTCGGAGACGCTGGCGCATGCGCTTGCCGATCTCACTGACGGCCATTTCACGCTTCATGTCGCGCCGGCGGGCGAGATCGCGCCCGCCCTCGAAGCGCTCGACGCCGTCGCTGACGGCCGCGCGGAATGCGCCCACACCTCGCTCGCCTACGCCTGGAGCAAGACCCCGAGCCTCGTCTTCGCGTCCTCGGCCCCGTTTGGGATGAACGCCCGTCAGCACACGGCCTGGTTGCAGGAGGGCGGCGGCGGCGATTTGATCGATGAGGCGCTTGCCGACCGCAAGGCCATCGCGCTGCCGGCGGGCAACACCGGTGGGCAGATGGCGGGCTGGTTCCGCAAGGAGATTCGCGGCCCCAGCGACTTCGCGGGCCTCAAGATGCGAATTGGCGGCTTCGCCGGAAAGGTGTTTCAGACGCTTGGCGCCGATCCGGTGTCGATGCCGAAGGAATCCGTCTTCGACGCCTTGGAATCGGGTTCGCTCGACGCCTTCGAATGGGTCGGTCCCTACGACGACGAAAAATTCGGCGCCGGCGCCTCGCATCCGCCGATCTCCAAGGCGGCGCCGAACTATTATTATCCGGGCTGGTGGAAGGGCGGGATGCAATTGCATTTCGTCGTCGCCAAGCCGAAGTTCGAGGCCTTGCCGAAGTCCTATCAGGCGGCGCTGCGCGCGGCGGCGGCGATCGCCAATGCTTCGGTGCTCGCCAAATACGACGCCGCCAATCCTGGCGCGCTGAAGCGCCTGGTCGTCGGGGGCGCGCAGCTCAGACTGTTTCCCCAGGAAGCGCTGGAGGCCTGCTACAAAACCGCCAACGACCTCTACGCGCAGTTGAGCGCCGACGACCCGCAATTCAAGAAGATCGCTGACAATTACGCGGCCTTCCGCAGCGATCAGTATCTGTGGTGGCAGGTCGCCGAATATTCCTTCGACAACTTCATGATCCGCGAGCGGCGCAGCAAGTCGTAGGCGACGACGCTGCATTTTGGTTGACGCGGCGTTGCTGTCGCCCCCGCGAAAGCGGGGGCCCAAGTCGCCGCCGCAGGCCTGCGCCCTGGATGCCCGCTTTCGCGGGCATGACAGGCGGCTCCGCCTGGGGATCCTGCGAAGGGCCGGCGCCTGGCCGACCCATGCAATTCGCCTTAGGCGATCACCGGGTCTTCGTAGTCCGCCGGCGCCGTCTGGTCGCTCGCGCTTGAGCGCCAGAGCAGCGACAGGACTGCCGCGACGACGACGTTGACGAGCACGGCCGTCAGGCCGTTGTAGACGGCGATGTGGAGGCCGATGTCGATATGGCCGACTAGCGGCAGGTCCCAGCTCAGCGGATGCACCGGCGTCCACGCTTTTGCGCCCCACGAGAGCGTCGTGCCCACGAGCATCCCCGTCGCCCAGCCGATCAGCAGGGCGGAGCCGTTGAACCAGCGCGTGAACAGCCCGGAGATCATCGCCGGGAATATCTGGACCATCCAGATGCCGCCGAGCAATTGCAGATCGAGCGCATACGACGTCGGCAGGTAGAAAATCACCAGCAGCGCGCCGACCTTGACCAGCAGCGATACGAGCTTGGCGATCACCAATTCCTCCCGCGGCGTCATGCCGGGATGGACGTACGGCTTCCAGATGTTGCGGGTGAAGGTGTTGGCTGCGCCGATCGACATCACCGCCGCCGGGACGAGCGCGCCGAGTGCGATCGCGGCGAAGCAGAAACCGGCGAACCAGCTTGGGAACGCCCACAACACGAGTTGCGGCACTGCAGCTTGCGGGTCCGAGAGCTTCAGCCCGGCCGCGATCGCCATTACGCCGAGCAAAGCGATGAAGCCGAGCGCCAGCGAGTAGGCGGGGAGCGCCATCGTGTTGAAGCGGATGGCGCGGGCGCTCGAGGCGGCGAGCGTCCCGGTCAGCGCATGGGGGTACATGAACAGCGCCATCGCCGAGCCCAGCGTTAGCGTGATGTAGGGCGCGATTTGCCCAGGGGCGAGCGTCACGCCGGCGACGAGCTTCGGATTGGCGGCGGTCCGGGCCGCAAACGCATCTTGCGCTAGGGCGAAGATCTTGCCGAAGCCGCCGAGCTCGTAGGGGATCACGATTACCGCGGTGATGATGAAGACGTAGATCATCGCGTCTTTGACGAAGGCGATCATCGCCGGCGCCCGCAGGCCGCTCTTATAGGTGTAGAGCGCGAGCACGATGAAGGCGAGGGTGATCGGCGCGTGCTGCATCAGCCCCTCGCCCGAGAAGCCAAGGGCGAGGATCACCTTCTCCATGCCGACGAGCTGCAGCGCGATATAGGGCATGGTGGCGAGAATGCCGGTCACCGCGACGGCGAGCTCCAGTCCGCTGTTGCCGTAGCGGCCGCGGACGAAGTCGCCGGCGGTCATGTAGCCGTGCTTGTGCGACACCGCCCAGAGGCGCGGCATCGTCAGGTAGAGGAAGGGATAGATGATGATCGTATAGGGGACGGCGAAGAAGCCGTAGGCGCCGACCGCATAGACGACGGCCGGGATCGCGATGACCGTGTAGGCGGTGTAGAGGTCGCCGCCCAGCAGGAACCAGGTGATCCATGGGCCGAACCGCCGTCCGCCCAGGCCCCATTCGTGGAGGTGGTCGAGATCGCCAGCCTTCCAGCGCGAGGCGACGAAGCCGAGCACCGAGACGAGCGCAAAAAGGAAGACGAAGACGATCGTCGCGACGACGTTGAGATGGTCGAACATCGATCAGGCCTTTCTCAGCCGGTCGAAGAGATAGATCCCGACGGCCGAGACCGGGATCAGCAGAAGCTGGAACCAGTAGAAGAAGGGCAAGCCGAACAGGTCAGGACTGACGACGTTGAAGACCGGCGGCCACAGCGCGACAACGCTCGGAACCAGCAAGAGAAGGTATTTCATCCGTTTCCCCCAAGGAACGGCGCCCGGCGCCGACTCTAAGGCGCGCCTTGGTCGCGCGAATAGTCACGCTTAGCGAAGATCTCCGCGACGGTCGAGGCCGCTGCGACGCGAGGTCGCAGTTTCGCTCCTTCGTCGGGTTGACGCGTGGTACGTTATAACATAACAGCAGCCCCGCACATGAGGACTTGCTCGCGCCGTAACAGGCGGCGCGGCGATTGGCTGGGGTAAATGATGCGGGTTTCGGCAAGAGATATTCCGGCGCTTTGCCTTTCGGTTGCGGCGCTTACGGAGGCGGCAGGGGTGTCGAGGGCTCAGACGGCTCTCCCCGAGGTGACGGTGACGCCGTCGCCCGCCGCCGCGCCCCAAGCGAAGCCGAAGCCCCACAAGCGGACGGCCCAAGCTCGCAGCGCGCCGGCCGGCGCAGCCGCTCAACCGGCCGGAGCCGGGCAGCAAGCCGGCCAGACCCCATCCCGCGGTGGCGCATCGGCCGCTCAGCAATTGGCCGCCAAGACGACCGCGCTCGACGCGACGCGCACTTCGATCATGACGCGCGTTGGGACGAACGTTTCCGATCTGGGTCAGCAGACCATCGCGAACCTGCCGCAGGGGGACGACGCGCCCCTCGACAAGGTTCTGCTGCAGACGCCTGGTATGTCGCAGGATTCGGCGGCTAGTGGCTCCTTGCACCTGCGCAACGAGCACGCCAACGTCCAATACCGGATCAATGGGATTCTATTGCCTGACGGCGTGTCCGGCTTCGGCCAGGTGCTCGACACCGGGTTTGTCGGCAATATCGCCGTCATCGACGGCGCGCTACCCGCTCAATTCGGCCTACATACGTCCGGCATCGTCGACCTCACGACCAAGAGCGGCGCGTTCGACAACGGCGGCGCCGTCAGTGTCTACGGCGGCAGTCAAGGAACGATCACGCCAAGTCTGGAATATGGCGGCACGGTCGGGAACACGCAGTACTTCTTCAGCGGCCGCTACTTCGGCAGCAACGAAGGCATCGAGAACCCGACGCCGAGCCTGAACGCGATCCACGACCATACGGACCAGGGCAATTTCTTCGGCTATGTGTCGAGTCTGGTCGGTGACGGCGCCCGCTTCAGCGTCATGAGCGGGATGACGGACGGCGCCTACCAGATCCCGAACAATCCGGGGCAGGCCCCCGTCTTCAGCGTCCCGGGCGCCGGATCGTACAGCTCCTCGCAGATCAACGAGAATCAGTTCGAGCAGAACTACTTCACCCTCGGCGCGTTGCAGCAGACGGTCGGCAACCTCGACTATCAGGTCTCCGCTTATTCGCGCTACAGCTCGCTAAATTTCACCCCCGACACTGTCGGCGATCTGATTTTCAACGGGGTCGCCTCGACCGTCGAGCGAACCAGCTTCCTCAACGGCCTCCAAGGCGACGCGGCCTATCACATCAACGATGCGCACACGTTGCGCTTCGGCCTCTCGGCGAGCGGCGAAGAGGCTTCGGCCAGCAATACGTCGGTCGTCTTTCCCTTGGATTCCCAGGGCAATGTCGACGGCGCGCCCTTCGCGACGCCGACGGATTCGAGTTCGAAGACGGGCTGGCTGCTCGGCGCGTATGTGCAGGATGAATGGAAGGTCACCAACAAGGTCACGATCAACGCGGGCCTGCGCTTCGACCAGATGTATGAATACGTCGACGCCAATCAGTTCAGCCCGCGCTTCAGCGTGACCTATACGCCGTTCGAGGACACGGCGTTCCACGCCGGCTACGCCCGAGAATTCACGCCGCCCGAGATGGCGCTGTCCGCGCCGACCAACCTCGCCGAATACGCCGGCACGACACAGCAACCGTCGGTCAATCTCGACGGCGCCGTACAGCCCGAGCGATCGAACAAATTCGACGTCGGCGTCGATCAGAAATTTGGGCGCAGCCTAACGATGGGCCTCGACGCCTATTATAAGGCCGCGACCGACCTGCTCGACGATGGCCAGTTCGGCGCGGCCAATACGCTGACCGCCTTCAACTACGCGAAGGGATGGAACGACGGCGTCGAGGCCAAATTCGACTATAAGCTCGGCGACTTTGAAGCCTACGGCAATGTGGCGTTTGGCCACGAATGGGCCAAGGATTTCGTCTCCAACCAGTTTCTGATCGATGCGGCGACCTATCAATATGTAGCGAACAACGCCATCCCGACCGACCATTCGCAGACCTGGACCGGCTCGGCGGGCGCGAGTTATCTGCTGATGGGCACACGGCTCAGCGCCGACATGATCTTCGGCAGCGGATTGCGGTCGGGCTTCGCCAATTTGGAATCGGTCCCTGCCTACGCGCAGGTGAACCTCGGCCTGTCGCATGCGTTCAAATGGTCGCCCAGCTACAAGCCGCTGACGGTGCGCTTCGACATCGTGAACCTTTTTGATTCGACCTACGTGATCCGGGATGGCAGCGGGATCGGCGTGTTTGCGCCGCAGTACGGGCCGCGTCGCGGATTCTTCGTCGGCCTGTCGCAGGCGTTGTGACGGTTCAGACGACGACTATGGGAATGACGATGATCGCGAAACCGTCTCGGCTTGCTGCCGGCTTCGTCGCCGCAATGGTCCTCCTCGGCGCGGCGACGGTCGCCGCCGAGGCGCAAAGCGCGGCGCCGGCCGAGACGAACGCCGGCGTCGCCGCCCCGTCCCAGAGCGCGAGCCCGAGCCCGGCGCTGCCGCGCGCCGGGGCGCCAGCCGAGCCCGCGTTGGGGTCGCTGCCGCCTGAGCCGCGCGACCTCTCGCCCTGGGGCATGTTCATGACCGCGACGCTGGTCGTCAAAGCGGTGATGACCTGCCTCATGCTGGCCTCGGTCGCGACCTGGACGGTCGCGCTGTCGAAGGGACTTGGACTCCTCCTCGCCAAACGGGAGCTGCGCAAGCAAATCGACGCGCTGGGGCGGTCGGCGACGCTCGCCGAAGCGATCGGGCGTTTGCGGGGGCAAGTGGCGCTCGAAGCGCCCGCGCTCGCCGCTGCGCGCGAAATCGACATGTCGAGCGATCTTGCGAGCGTCGCCGGGATCAAGGAGCGCATCGCCTCGCGGCTGGAGCGGCTGGAAGCCGCCGCTGGCCGGGGCATTGCGCGCGGGACCGGCGTCCTGGCGACCACCGGGGCGATCGGGCCGTTCGTCGGCCTGTTCGGTACGGTCTGGGGCATCATGAACAGCTTCGTCGGCATCTCGAAGCAGCACACGACCAACCTCGCCGTCGTCGCGCCGGGCATTGCCGAGGCGCTGCTGGCGACCGCCATGGGGCTCGTCGCGGCGATTCCGGCCGTTGTCATCTACAATCTGTTCTCGCGCTCGATCGCCGGCTATCGCGCCCTCTACGGCGACGGAACCGCCGAAATTCTCCGCCTCGCCAGCCGCGATCTCGACCGCTCCGCCGAGGCAGCGCCGCGGGTAACCCCCGCCCAAGCGCCTTACGCGGCGGAGTAGGGGCAATGGCCGTTCGTCTCGATCACGGCGAGGACGATCTTGCCGAGACGCACGAGATCAACGTCACGCCGTTCATCGACGTCATTCTCGTGCTGCTCATCATTTTCATGATTGCGGCGCCGCTGGCGACGGTCGACGTGTCGGTCGATCTGCCCGCGTCCAACGCCGAGACGCAAAAGCGCCCCGACAAGCCGCTGTTCGTCACGCTGAAGGCGGACCTCTCGCTGGCGATCGGCGACGACGCCGTGCCGCGCGAGGCGCTCGGCGCAGCGCTCGACCGGGCGACCGGCGGCGACAAGAACCAGCGCGTCTATCTGAGGGCCGACAAGAGCGTCGCCTATGGCGATTTGATGCAGGCGATGAATGCGCTGCGCGACGCCGGCTATCTGAAGCTCGCGCTTGTCGGTCTCGATTCGGGCGGGGCCCGGTGATCGGCCGGCCCGCCATGCTCGCGCGCTGGATCGTTTGCGGCTTGCTCGTTGTGGCTGCCCATGCGCTCGCTTTGGCGGCCTTCCGGCCCGACTTCGAAGCGGCCGACCAGGACGCCGGCGGCCCCGTCGCCTTCGTCGACCTCGCGCCGGAAGCGGCGGCGCCGCCCGCTCCGCCGAGCGATCTCGCGCCTGGTCCCGAGCAGGCGGATAGTCCGGCTGCCGAAAGCGAGCAGCAACCGCCGCCGCCACCGGTTGCGCAGGCTGATCCCCAGCCGCAGCCCGCCGCGCCTGAGCCGCCGCCCGTGCAAGCGCCCCCGAACGAAACGGCGGAAGAGCCCGTTGCGCCCCCCTCGCCGACGCCGGCTGAGACGCCTCCGCCGCAGCCCGTTCCGACGCCTTCGCCAACGCCGGTCGAAGCGCCGTCGCCGCAGCCGGTCGCCCCGCAGCCGAATCCTCCCTCGGAGGTCTCTGTCCCCTCCGCGCCGCCGAGCGCGCCTGCCGTGGCGCCGCAAGCGGTGGGGCCCGAACCGGGCGATGCCAAGCCGACGCTTTCGCCACGGACCTTGCGCTGGCAGCGCGGCCTCGTCGCTCAGATCGAACGCTTCAAGCGCTATCCCGCGCGCGCGGCGGGCCGCTTCGGCGTTGCGCGGGTCGCGTTCACGATCGACCGACAAGGCCGTCTCGTTGATGTGCACATGGTCGACGGCGCCGGTTCCGCTGTTTTGGATGACGAGGCGATCGCGACCGTCAGGCGCGCCGCGCCGTTTCCGCGGCCGCCGGACGCCGCCTCGGCGGACCAACTCTCCTTCATCGTCCCCATCCGCTACGCGCCCGCGCATCCTTGACTTGACCGGCCCGCGGCCATCAATTTGCCGTGAGGGGGAACTCATGAAGCGGGCGGTTTTCATTCTTGCGGGGGCGATTGCGCTGGCGACGCCGGCGGTGGCCGCCGACCAGGCCGCGGCGGATGTGGTGACGAGCATATACCGGATCTATGCGGGGCCGAAGGGCGACTACGCCAGCGGTTCGTTCGACGACCCGAAAGTGGTCGCTCATTTCACGAAGTCGCTGCGCGCCGCGATGATGGCGATGTATGCGCGCTCCAAGAGGACGGACGAGCCGATCCTCGATTTCGATCCCGTCACCGACTCGCAGGATCCGTTGGTGGAGCGGCTGTCGATCGCGCCCGAAAGCGACAGCGTCGTCGCGGCGACCTTCTATAGCGGGCAGGACAAGCACGTCGTGCGCTACGTCTTTAAACGCGAGGCTGGCGGTCGGCGGATCGATGACGTCAGCGGCGGCGAAGGCGACGGGAAGTGGGACCTGCGCGAGATCATCAAGCCCGGCGCGAAATAGCGGCCCGCCGCGACGCATCGTCGCGCGCATGAAGAATGGACACAATCGGCGCGCCATGGCACAAAGCCGCTCATGAACCCCGTTCGCACCAGCGCCGTGCTTATTATTCTCGCCATTCGACCCTTGGCGGGATAGCGCGCGCTCGAACGGAAAGCAGCCGCAACCCGCCCCGAGAGGCGGATTTTTTGTTGCCGTCTCCCGGGGCTTCTCGATGGAGACCCGTATGCCGCCGCAATGATGTTGACTCGCCGGGGCCGTGCTAAAGGCGGCCTCGCCGAATTCTTGAGAAAACCTGCGTCTACGCGCCCCGCGATCCCTCTTTTTTCTTTCGCGCAAACGGCCTAGAACGCGAACCGACCTCTGAATCAAATGCGCCAGGAAGGCGCTGGAGCAAGACATGGGCAAGCCGCGCACGCTTTATGACAAGATCTGGGACGACCACGTCATCGAGACGAACGCCGAGGGCTCGTCGCTTCTCTACATCGACCGCCATCTCGTCCATGAGGTGACCAGCCCGCAGGCTTTCGAGGGCTTGCGTATGGCGGGCCGCAAGGTGCGCGCGCCGGAGAAGACGCTCGCCGTGGTCGACCACAACATCCAGACGACCGATCGTCGCGGCGGCATCGCCGACGTCGAGAGCCGCGTGCAGGTCGAGCAGCTCGCGCAGAACGCGCGCGAATTCGGCATCGAATATTACGACGAGTTCGACCTCCGCCAAGGCATCGTCCACATCATCGGCCCTGAGCAGGGCTTTACGCTGCCGGGCACGACGATCGTCTGCGGCGACAGCCACACCTCGACCCACGGCGCCTTCGGCGCCCTCGCGCACGGCATCGGCACCTCAGAGGTCGAGCACGTGCTGGCGACGCAGACGCTGATCCAGGCGAAAGCCAAGAACATGCGCGTCACCGTCGATGGCGCGCTCGGCGAAGGCGTCACTGCCAAGGACATCATCCTCGCCATCATCGGCGAGATCGGCACGGCGGGCGGCACCGGCCATGTGCTCGAATACGCCGGCGAAGCGATCCGCGCTTTGTCGATGGAAGGCCGCATGACGGTCTGCAACATGTCGATCGAGGCCGGCGCGCGCGCCGGCATGGTTGCGCCGGACGAGAAGACCTACGCCTTCCTTAAGGATCGGCCGAAGACGCCCAAGGGCGACCTCTGGGATCAGGCGCGCCGCTATTGGGATGCGCTGCACTCCGACGAGGGCGCGCATTTCGACGTCGAAGTGCGCCTCGACGCGGCCAAGCTGCCCCCCATCGTCTCCTGGGGCACCAGCCCGCAGGACGTCGTCTCGGTCGGCGGCTATGTGCCGCGCATCGAGGACGGCGCGACAGAGCAGAAGCGCGCCTCGATCAAGCGCGCGCTGGAGTACATGGGTCTCGCTGGCGGTGAAAAGATCACCGACATCGCGATCGACCGGGTGTTCATCGGCTCCTGCACCAACGGCCGCATCGAAGATCTGCGCGCAGCGTCGAAGATCATCGCTGGCCGCAAGGTCGCCGAGAGCGTCCAGGGCATGGTCGTGCCGGGCTCGGGCCTCGTGAAACAGCAGGCCGAGGCCGAGGGCCTCGACAAGATTTTCCTCGCCGCCGGCTTCGAATGGCGCGAGCCGGGCTGCTCGATGTGCCTCGCGATGAACCCCGACAAGCTCTCGCCGGGCGAGCGCTGCGCTTCGACCTCGAACCGCAATTTCGAGGGGCGCCAGGGCTACAAGGGCCGCACTCACCTCGTCTCTCCCGTGATGGCGGCGGCGGCGGCCATCACGGGGCGCTTCGTCGACGTGCGCGAGTGGCGCTGACGCCGTAGGGACGAAGCCCATGCAAGTCGGCGATCTCCTCATCGACGAGAGCGAGATCGTCGAAAACTTCGTTCGCTCGTCGGGCCCCGGCGGGCAGAACGTCAACAAGGTGGCGAGCGCGGTCGAATTGCGCTTCGACGCGCGCCGCTCGCCGAGCCTGCCGAACGACGTCGCGATCCGGCTAATCAAAATCGCCGGCGCGCGCGCCACCCAGGACGGCGTCATCGTCATCTTCGCCCAGCGCTTCTCCAGCCAGCCGCGCAACCGCGAAGACGCCCGCGAACGCCTCGCCGAACTGCTGGTCAAGGCCCAGGAACGGCAGAAGCCGCGACGAGCGACACGGCCGACGCGCGCCTCACGAACGAAACGGCTGGACGAAAAGAGCCGGCGCGGGGCGGTGAAGGCGATGCGGGGGAAGGCGGGGGCGGATTAGGCTAGATATGCCGCCGCTCCGCAAAGGGTCGCCCCTGACAATTCCTTCCCGACTCGCCGAATGCGAACTATCCTTCGCCCTGTTCGCTGCGATGAGTTCGGGCCCCAGTGAGCCCGCGGCGTCAAGGCATTTCCGCGAAGGCGGCGTTTGTCAAGGCGCGGTGGCTTAAGTAATTGATATTGCAAGGGTGAGCGTCAAGCGAAGCCTTGACATCGCTTGACATAACTTGACGAAACTACGCGCAGATTTGACGCAAGCTTGACGCGGGCGTTGACGGGCCTCGATCCCCTGCGCTCCTCGCAGCCGGAGCCGCGTCAGGCCTTCGCCAGCCGCTTCAGCCACGCCTTCGCCTGCCGGCGCACGTTGGCCGGCGCCGTGCCGCCGTAGGAGGTGCGGCTCATCACCGAGCGTTCGACGCCGAGTACGTCGAACACCTCTGGCGTGATGCGCGGCTCGACGGCCTGCATCTCTTCGAGCTTCAACTTTTCCAGTGCGACGCCGCGCTCGGCGGCGGCGGCGACGATGCGGCCGGTGACATGGTGCGCCTCGCGGAACGGCATTTTCAGCGTCCGCACCAGCCAGTCCGCGAGATCGGTCGCGGTGGAATAGCCGGCGCCCGCCGCCGCCTTCATGCGCTTGGCGTCGGGGGTCAGGTCCCGCACCATGCCGGTCATCGCCGCAAGGCACAGCGACAGCGTTTGGAGCGCGTCGAAGACGCCTTCCTTATCTTCCTGCATGTCCTTGGAATAGGCGAGGGGCAGGCCTTTCATGACGGTCAGCAGGCCGACCAGCGAGCCGACGACGCGGCCGGTCTTGCCGCGCACCAGCTCGGCGGCGTCCGGATTGCGCTTCTGCGGCATGATCGAGGAGCCGGTGGAGAAGGCGTCGGAGAGCTTCACGAAGCCGAACTGCGGCGTCGTCCACAGAACGATCTCGTCGGCGAAGCGGGAGAGATGGGTGGCTGAGATGGCCGCCGCGCTCAGCGTCTCCAAAGCGAAGTCGCGGTCGGCGACGCTGTCGAGCGAATTGGCGGTCGGCCGGTCGAAGCCGAGCGCCTTCGCCGTCGCCTCCCGGTCGATCGGAAACGAAGTGCCGGCGAGCGCGGCGGCGCCGAGCGGGCATTCGTTGAGGCGCTTGCGCGCGTCGGCGAGACGGCCGCGGTCGCGCCCGAGCATCTCGACATAGGCGAGCAGGTGATGGCCGAAGGTGACCGGCTGGGCGGATTGCAGATGGGTGAAGCCGGGCATCACCATGTCGGCGGCGTCGAGCGCCCTCTCGGCAAGCGCGCGCTGCAACTCGGCCATCTGGCCGTCGAGCGCGTCGATCGTATCGCGCACCCAAAGGCGGAAATCGACCGCGACCTGATCGTTGCGCGAGCGGGCGGTGTGCAGGCGGCCGGCGGCGGGGCCGACGATGTCGGCGAGGCGCTGCTCGACATTCATATGGATGTCTTCGAGCCCCCGCGAATAGCTGAAGGTTCCCGCCTCGATTTCGCCCTTGACTTGGGTAAGACCTGCGGCGATCGCTTCGGCGTCCGCCGGGGTGACCACGCCTTGGGCGGCGAGCATGGCGACGTGAGCCTGAGAACCTGCGATGTCTTGCATGGCGAGCTTGCGGTCGAAGTCGATCGAGGCGTTGATCTCCTCCATGATTTCCGCCGGCCCGCTCGCGAACCGGCCGCCCCACATCTTATTGCTCATGTCTGATAAGGCCTTCGAACCATGAGGGAACACGACAAGCGGAGCCGCCGGCTCAAAATCGTGGGCGGCGCCGTCGCGCTGGCCGCTGTTGCGGCGGCGGCCGTCCTATACGGGAAAGCCCCAGGACCCGGCAAGGTCGCGGGCGATTGCTCGGCCGCTTCGGCGGAGCGGAGCGCCCGCCTCGCGCCGCTGGCGCACGGCGAGATCGCCGCGCTCGGGGTCGACAAGAGCCCGAAACGGGCGACACAGGTGACCTTCACCGGAGCTGACGGGCGCAAGCTGACGCTCGACGATTTTCGCGGCAAGGCGGTCGTTCTCAACCTCTGGGCGACCTGGTGCGTGCCCTGCCGCTCCGAAATGCCGGCGCTCGACCGCTTGCAGGCGAAGGCGGGATCGCCCGATTTCGAAGTCGTAGCGGTCAACGTCGACACCGCGCGGCTCGATCGGCCCAAGGCCTTCCTCGACGAGATCGGCGTCAAGTCGCTGGCCCGCTACGCCGACCCGTCGGGCGACGCCTTCGAGAAGTCTGCGCCTCGCCGGCAAGGCGCTAGGCCTGCCGACGAGCCTTTTGATCGACAAGGACGGCTGCGAACTCGGCGTCGTCGCGGGCCCGGTCGATTGGGCGTCGGATGATGCGTTGAAGGTGGTCCAGGCCTTGAAGGGGGGATGAGACGCGCGAGTCTCGGATCGATTAGCGGGCGCGAATCCGCGCGCCGGGGACAAACGTCTCGCCGTCTCGATCGGCGTTTTCCCTTGCCGGCGTCGAAACGCCACGGGCCGCCGGAGCTGCCTCGCCTAGCGAGATCTCGCCGCTTTCGACGATCCTATGCAACGGGGCGGGGCGACCGAAAAAGTAGCCCTGAGCTTCGTCGCATCCTTCTTGCGCCAACAGGTTGAGCTGCTCCTTCGTCTCGATCCCTTCGGCCAGGACCGTCACTTCAAGGCTCTTTCCGAGCGCCAAGACGGCGCGGACGATCGCCATGGACTGCGGCGAGGACTCGACTTGCTGCATGAAGGAGCGATCGAGCTTGATCTTGTCGAAGGCGAAGGAGCGCAGGATGTCGAGCGAGGAATAGCCGGTGCCGAAGTCGTCGAGCGCGATACTCACGCCGAGGGCCCTGATCTGACGCAGGACGGCGAGCGACCGCTCACGATCCTCGAAGATCGCCGAACTCGGTGAGCTCCAGCTCCAAACGCTTCGGCGACAATCCCGACTTGGCGAGCGCCTCGAGAACCAAGCGCGGAAGCTCGGGCTGCGCCAGCTGAAGCGGCGAGAGATTGATCGCGACCTTGTAGGGCGGATCCCATCGGGCCGCCTCGCAGCAGGCCGTGTTCAGCACCCATTCCCCGATCGACAGGATGAGACCGTTCTCCTCCGCCAGCGGGATGAACTCCGCGGGTGGAATGAAGCCGCTCACCGGGTGATTCCACCGGAGCAGGGCCTCGTAGCCGCAGATCTCGCCGGTCGTGATCGAAGTCTGGACTTGATAGTAGACCTCGAGCTGGTTGTGCTTGATCGCGTCGCGCAAGTCCCTGGCGAGGCCTCGCCGGGCGCGAGCGGCCTCGTCCATCGACGACTCGTAGAAGCAGGTCGTGCGCGTCAGGCTGGCCTTGGCGCGGTACATTGCGAGATCCGCGTTGCCGATCAGCGCCTCTTTGGTGATCGCATCGTCCGGATAGATTGCGACGCCGATGCTTCCGCCCGCGGTCATCTCGAAGTCTTCGATGGGCACGGGCGTCGCTAGCGCGGCTTCGAGGCGCGAGAGAAAGTCGTCGAGCTTCGCGCGTTCGTCGAGGCGTTTGATCGCCGTGAACTCGTCGCCTCCGACGCGGGCGACAAACTCCCCCGCCTGCAGCAATCCGGTCAAGCTCTGGCTGAGCTTTTTCAGGACCTCGTCGCCGACGCTGTGCCCCCTGGTGTCATTGATCTCCTTGAACCGGTTGAGATCGATCCCGATCAGAGCGAGCTTGGTCCCGCTCTCGACGGCGAGCTTGAGCTCAAAATCGAGGCGGATATTGAATTCCGTACGATTCGGAAGGCCGGTCAGGGCGTCCAATAGCGCGAGTTTGCGCAGCTCCGAGTAATTCTCCTCACGGACCTCGCCGTCGATGACGTAGCTCGAAACGCCCGCGCCGACGATAATCAACGCGACGCCCGCCACCGCGAGGGCGAGCGCATGCAACGCCGCCGGATTTGAGAAATCTCCTGTGATGGCGGCGGGCGCGACGTGAAACGCGGCCATCCCTGTGAAATGCAGGCTGACGATCGACACGACCAACGCGCCGGTCGCCAGATGAAAGGCGCGCGGCGAGCCCCGGCGAACCGCAATGTGGAGAGCCAGCGCCGAGAACAAAACGGCCAGAACGATCGAGGCCAAGATGGTGCTGGAACTCCACGAGACGATGCCGGCCGGGCGATAGGCCAGCATCCCTATGTAGTGCATAGCCGAGATCGCCAGCCCGACAACCGCGCCGCCGATCGCCGCGGCCCATCGGCCGAGCAGGGCAATAGCGACAAGGAAGCCGAGCGCCGAGCCGATCACCGCCATCAGCAACGAGGCGACCGTCAGGATTGGGTCGACGTCAACGGGAACGCCGGGGTCATAGCCGAGAACCGCGATAAAATGGGTGCACCAGATCGCCGCGCCAGCGCCCACCGCAGCGAGGAAGAGCCACCCGAGGCGTTGAACGCCGCTCGTCTCGCGCGCGCGGTGAAACAGCCGAACGACGGCCCAGGATCCGGCGACGCACACGACCGCAGCGACGAGGACCAGCCAGAGATTGTGCTGCTGCGTTACGCACGCAAAAACCGCCATCATCGCGCAAGATCTCCTCGATCAGCGTCCGCCACAGGATCATGTGACGCCCGTCGATCGTCGGTCGAACGGAGAGCGCGGCCTCATGCCGCGCCGCGAGCAGGACCGGACCAGCCGAGCCCTGAACGTCACGCGTTTATGCGTAGGCGGCGGCGGTTAAAGCGCTCTGTTCGGCGCGATAAATCCCAGAAAATTTCGCTTGAATCCCCGCCCTTCGGCGACGTTAGTTGATGGGCCGTAAACGGAATTGCGCGACATTGCGTGCAATTCGCGCGGTTCGCCATCGCTGCCTTCCAGGCCGCGGGAACAGACATGCGAGGCGGTCAATGCGTTGGCCGGAAGCGAGGGGAGCGCGGCCAAACAAAACGGGCGACCCGAAGGTCGCCCGTTTGTTGTCTCAAGTCTGCGGCTGGGGGGTGAGCCCCGGGTCGGGGCCGAAGCTGCGCGGCTTGCCGGTGGCCGGCACCGCTTGGCGCGGCGGCGCAGGCGGCTCCTTGTCGCCGGCGTCGCGGACCGGACGGATCCCCTTGAGCAGGCCGACGATCTCCTCGCCGGTCAGCGTCTCGAACTCCATCAGGCAGTTGGCGAGCGTCGCGAGATCCTCGCGCCGATCGGTGAGGATGCGCGTGGCCGTGACGTGCGCCTCGTGGATGAGGCGACGGACTTCCTCGTCGATCGTCTTGGCGGTCTCCTCGGAAATGTTCTGCTGGCGGCCCATCGAATAGCCGAGGAACACTTCCTCCTGATTTTCGCCGTACATGACGGTGCCGAGCTTCTCGGAGAAGCCGAGCCGCGTCACCATCGCGCGGGCGATCTTGGTCACCTGCTGGATGTCGCCAGCGGCGCCGGAGGTCACCTTGTCCTTGCCGAACACAAGCTCTTCCGCGACGCGGCCGCCCATCGACATGGCGAGCAGCGAAATGAGCTGCTCGTAGCTCTGCGAGATCTGGTCGCGCTCGGGCAGCGACTGCACCATGCCCAGTGCGCGGCCGCGCGGGATGATGGTCGCCTTATGGATCGGCGTCGACGCGGGCATGCTGACCGAGACGAGCGCGTGGCCGGCCTCGTGATAGGCGGTGAGGCGCTTCTCCTCGTCCGTCATCATCAGCGTGCGGCGCTCGGCGCCCATCATGATCTTGTCGCGCGCGTCCTCGAACTCCTGGCGGGTGACGACGCGCTTGCCGCGCCGCGCCGCAAGGAGCGCGGATTCGTTGACGAGATTCATCAGGTCGGCGCCGGAGAAGCCGGGCGTGCCGCGGGCGACGGTCTTGAGATCGACGTCCGGCGCGAGCGGGACCTTGCGGACGTGAACGCGCAGGATCTTCTCGCGGCCGATGAAGTCGGGGTTCGAGATGACAATCTGGCGGTCGAAGCGGCCGGGACGCAGCAGCGCCGGATCGAGCACATCGGGGCGGTTCGTCGCCGCGATGATGATGATGCCTTCGTTCTGTTCGAAGCCGTCCATCTCGACCAGCAACTGGTTGAGCGTCTGTTCGCGCTCGTCGTTGCCGCCGCCGAGGCCGGCGCCGCGATGACGGCCGACCGCGTCGATTTCGTCGATGAAGATGATGCAGGGCGCGTTCTTCTTGGCCTGCTCGAACATGTCGCGCACGCGGCTCGCGCCAACGCCGACGAACATTTCGACGAAGTCGGAGCCCGAGATGGTGAAGAAGGGAACGTTGGCTTCGCCGGCGACGGCGCGCGCCGTCAGCGTCTTACCGGTGCCGGGAGGGCCGACCAGCAGGACGCCGCGCGGAATGCGGCCCCCGAGCTTCTGGAACTTCTGCGGGTCGCGCAGGAATTCGACGATCTCCTGGAGATCTTCCTTGGCTTCGTCGATGCCGGCGACGTCCTCGAACGTGACGCGGCCCTGCGCCTCGTTGAGCAGCTTGGCCTTGGACTTGCCAAAGCCCATCGCCTTGCCGGCGCCGCCCTGCATCTGGCGGGACATGTAAATCCACACGCCGAGGAAGAGGAGCAGCGGCAGGCCGTTGATCAGCAGGGTCAGCAGCCAGGAATTGCCGTCCGACGGCGGCCGCGCGGTGATCGTCACGTCCTTCTTATAGAGGGTGTCGACCAAGCTCGGATCGTTGGGCGCGTAGGTGACGAACGCTCGCCCGTCCTTGGTGTGACCGGAAATGTCGTTGCCGGCGATCGTGACGTCGCGGATATGGCCCGCGTCCGCCTCCGTCAGCAATTGGCTGAAGGTGATGTCGCTGCTCGGCGTCTTCTGCGCCGGGCTCTGGAACAGAGTGACCAGGGCGAGGACCAGCAGGAAGATGATCACCCAGAGGGCGAAATTACGGAAGTTTGGGTTCATCGCTTTCCCATCGACAGCGGTCCGGCCGGAAATGCCGGCCCCGACTGTCCCAATCGTCATTTAAGCGCGCCAGGCACAATTGCCAAGGGAACGGGTCGTCTCCGAACTTTTATTGAAGAACGTCAAAGAAGGCTTTCTCGCGACAAGGATAAGATTAACCGAGCCGGAAAGTTCCCCTCGCCGCGGCCGGGACGGTCAATTCCCAGCGAGCCGCCCGCCTCGTTCCAGAAAATGCGCCCGCTCCGGGAATATCGGCAGGCGCGCGCGAGTCTCCTTTCCGATTGGGTAGGCAAGGAGAGCCAACATGGACCATGCAGACGCGCGCATCGACCGCCGCCAGGCGCTCGAGTGCATGATTTGGGCCGGGACAGGCGTCATCTGGACCCTCTCCGGCGGGATTCCAAAATCCAGCCTGCTCGGCTCGGCTCAGGCGGCCGAGCCCGAAGGCTTCAGCTTCATCCAGATCTCCGACAGCCACGTTGGATTCGACAAGGCCGCCAACCCGAACGCGCTGGGCACGTTGCAGGAGGCGATTGGCAAGATCGCGGCCGCGCCGGGCAAGCCGGCGTTCATGATCCACACCGGGGACATCAGCCATCTCTCGAAGGCGAAGCAATTCGATGACGCCGATCAGGCGATCGGGCAGGCGAAGCTCGACGTCCACTATGTGCCTGGCGAGCACGACGTGATCGACGAAGGGCAGGGCAAAGCCTACCTCGAGCGCTATGGCAAAAGCGCCAAGGGCGCGGGCTGGTATTCCTTCGATCAGGCCGGCGTCCATTTCATCGGCCTCGTCAACGTCGTCGATCTCAAGGCCGGCGGGATGGGCAATCTCGGCGCCGAGCAACTCGCTTGGCTCGCCGCAGACCTTGCCGACCGCAGCGCTTCGACGCCGATCGTCGTCTTCGCCCACATTCCGCTGTGGACGATCGCCCCCGCCTGGGGATGGGGAACCGAGGATTCTGCCAAGGCGCTGGCGCTGCTGGCGCGCTTCGGCTCGGTCACGGTGCTCAACGGCCACATCCATCAACTGATGCAGAAGGTGGAGGGCAATGTGAGCTTCCACACCGCTCGCTCGACCGCCTTCCCCCAGCCAGCGCCGGGGACGGCGCCGGCGCCGGGGCCGATGGTCGTTCCTGCCGGGGAGCTCAGAAAGCTGCTCGGCGTCAGAACGGTGGTCGTCCGTCCGGGCGCCAGCGATCTTGCCGTCACCGACATCCCGTTGCAGGCATGAGGGCCGAGCCATGATCACCCGATTCCTCGCCGCCGCCGCTGTCATTGCTCTTGCGGGCGCCGCCGCTGGGGACGAGGCGAAAGTCGGCATCGACAATTTCGCCTTCACCCCCGCCGAACTGACCGTCAAACCCGGTTCGACAGTCACTTTCGAGAACCATGACGATATTCCCCATCTCGTCGTGGCGACCGACGGCAAATATCGCTCGAAGGCGCTCGACACGAACGATCGTTTCAGCATCACTTTCGATAAACCCGGCGAATACGCTTATTTCTGTGGCCTGCACCCACACATGAAGGGCAAGATCGTCGTCGCGCCCTGAACGCGTCCGGAGGAGCCGTGACGAGCGACTTGGCCAGAAGGCGTTTCGCCGATGTGGTCGCGCCGCATCTCGACGACGCCTATGGACTCGCCCGCTGGCTCACCGGCAGCGCGACCGACGCCGAGGACGTCGTGCAGGAAGCCTGCATCCGCGCCTTGGCCGCCCTCGATGGCGCGCCCGTGGAGCGCGGCAAGGCTTGGCTGCTGGCGATCGTGCGCAACACGGCGTTCACGTGGCTCGCCAAGAACCGTCCGAAGACAGTGGTGTTGACGGACGACGCCAGCGCGCTCGAGGCGGCGGCGGCCAAAGCCGCGCCGGAGGCTCGGGATCCCGAAACCGCTCTAATCGCGGCGGCCGACGAGGCGGCGCTCGAAGCGGCGATTGGCGCGCTGCCGCATATCTTTCGCGAGGTCGTCGTGATGCGCGACGTTAATGGGTTGAGTTACCGCGAGATCGCGGCGGCGGTCGGCGCGCCGATCGGCACGGTGATGTCGCGGCTGGCGCGCGGCCGCGCCAGCCTTGCCGCGAGCCTGGGGGGCGCGCGATGAGCGAACCGCGGAACGATCTGCTGCTTCAAGCCGCCGTCGACGGCGAACTCGACGCAGCGGCGATGATCGCTTTCGAGGCGCGGCTCGCATCGGAGCCGGCGCTCGCGGCGGAGCACGCAAGGCTCGTCGCGTTGCGCGAGGCGATCGCCACGCGCGCGCCGCGCCCGACAGCGCCGGACGCCTTGCGGGCGCGCGTGCTCGCCCTCGTGGAGGCCGCGCCCGCGCAGAGACCTCAGCGCCCGCCGCGGCGCTTCATCCCGCAATATGCCGCGCTCGCCGCCTCGCTGCTGGTCGGCGTCGCGCTTGGCGCCGGCGCGGTCGGGCTCTTCGAGCGTCCGACCGAGGACCCGCTCGAGCGCGCCGCCGTCGCGAGCTTCGTACGCGGACGCCTCGTCGGCCAGCCGGTCGATGTCGCCTCATCGGACCGGCACACCGTCAAGCCGTGGTTCGCCGGCAAGCTGCCCACCGCGACGACGGTGCTCGACCTCAAGGCGGACGGGTTTCCATTGGTGGGCGGCCGGGTTGACGTCGTCGGCGAGACGTTGGTCGCGACGCTCGTCTATCAGCGACGCGAACACCAGATCGACTTGAGCGAAGCGCCCGCCGCTGGCGGCGCTTCCAGCGCCCCGCGCGGAGCAACGCGAGACGGCTATTCCTTGCTCGAATGGACGGATCACGGTCGCCGCTTCGTCGCGGTCTCCGACCTGCCGCCCGCCGAACTCGACGCTTTCGTCGCCGCGTTCCGCCGCGCCGCCGAGGCCGAGCGCGAGGAGCCGCCGGCGAAGCCCTGAAACGACGCCTCAAAGCTCGCGCAAGAACGCCGCCGGCTTTTGCCCCAGAATGCGCCACGCGCCGATCATGCCGAGAATGACGGTCAACGCGAGGCCCGCGCCCGCCGCCGCGAGCGAAGGGCCGACGGCGAAGGCGAAATCGAAGCCCATCACGTCGGAGACGATGACGTAGGCCGCCGCGGCGCCGGCGGCGACGCCGAAGGTCGCCGTCGCTGTTCCGAGCAGCACATATTCCAGGAGAAACGTGGCGATCAGCCTCGCGCGCGTCGCACCGAGAATCTTGAGAATGACCGCGTCGACAATGCGCTCGCGCTGGCCGGCGGCAAGCGCGCCCGCGAGCACCAGCACCGAGGAGGCGAGCGCGACGCCGGAGGCGGAGCGGATCGCGAGCGCGAGCTTGGCGGTCAGCGCCTCGACGGTTGCGAGCGCGTCTCGAACCCTGACAGCCGAGACCTCGGGAAAATCGTGCGCCGACGCCTTCATGATCGCGCTTTCGGCTCCGGGTCCGGCGTCGGGCGGCAGCGCCGCGGTGACGAGCTCGGTGTAGGGCGCGCCCGTGAAGGTGTTGGGCGAGAAGACGAACACGAAGTTGATGGCGAAGCTGCGCCAATTGACTTGCCGGAGATTGGCGATCGTCGCGGTGACGTTGCGCCCAAGCACGTTGAGCGTCACCGCGTCGCCGATCTTGAGGCCGAGCCCTGCGGCGACGCTCGCTTCGAGCGAGACCAGCGGCGGGCCCTGATAGTCGGCGTCCCACCAGCGGCCGGCGACGATTTTGGAGCCCACGGGCGGCTCGCTCGCGAAGGTGACGCCGCGATCGCCCTCCATCACCCAGGCGACGCTGTCCTTGGCCTTGACGTTTTCCGCCAGGACGTCGCCGAGCTTGACGATCCGTCCCCGCATCATCGGCGCTTCGACAACCTTGGCCCGCGGGGCCTGGAGGCTGAGGAATTTGCGAAACGCTTCGATGTCGGCGCGCGGCACGTCGAGGAAGTAGAAGCTCGGTGTCTCGCCCGGCGTCGCGTGCTGCAATTGCCCGCGCAGGTTGATGTCGACGAGCGTCAGCGCCACCAGCACTGCAAGGCCGAGCCCGAGCGAGAGCACGATCGAGGGCGTCAGCGCGCCCGGCCGGTGAAGATTGGCAATCGCCATGCGCCAGACCACGGATTTCGCGCGCGGCGCACGGCGGGCCAGCGCCATCGCGCCAGCTGCGACGAGCCGCAGCGCCGTCAAAGCGAGCGCCGTCGCAACGACGACCACGATCGCGACAGTGCGCTGAGGGCTGGCGAGGATGGCGAGCACGGCGAGCGCCGCCGCGCCGAGCGCCGCGGCGATGAGATAGCGAAGGCGAGGACGCGCCGGCCCCGCCTCGACGAGCGCGCGGAACAATTGCGAGACCGGCAGATCGTGGGCGCGCCCCAGCGGGGCGACGGCGAAAGTGAAGGCAGTCAGCAGGCCGTAGCACGCGCCGAGCGCGAGTTCGCGGGGAAAGATCCCCGGGGCGATCGGCAGCGGCAGGACGGCGCCAAAAGCCCATGCGACCGCGAAGGGCGTCGCGGCCCCGAGCGCGAGGCCCGCCGCGATGCCGATCAGCGCGACGGCGAGAAATTCGGCGAGGGCGAGGGCGACCACCGCGGCGCCGCTCGCGCCGAGCGCCTTGAAAATCGCCAGCGTCGCCCGCTTGCGCTCGACGAAACCGTGCGCGGCGTTGGCGACCCCGACGCCGCCAACGACCAGCGAGACGAGGCCGACGAGCGCGAGATATTCGCTGAAGCGATCGAGATCGCGCGAGAAGTCGGGCGAGACATTGGCGCGCGTGCGCGCCTCCCAGCCCGCTTCGGGGAACGCCGCCTTGGCCTGCTTCACCAGCGCGTCGACCGCGGCGTCGCTCGGCGGCGGCCCGCCCGGATCGAGGATGACGCGGGTCGTCCAGCGGATCAGCGCGCCCGGCTGGATCAGCCCGCTGGCGCGCAACGCGTCCTGCGAAATGAGCGCGCGGGGGCCGAGGCCGATGCCGGCGGCGAGCCGATCGGGCTCCGAGAGCAGCGTCGTGCGGATTTCGAAGCGCGCCGCGCCGATCGTGAAGACGTCGCCGATCTTGAGGCCGAGCCGATCGAGCAGCGCCTGTTCGACTGCCGCGCCATAAACATCGCCCTGACGCGCCAGCGCCGCCGTCGGCGCCATCGCGGGGGCGAATTCGGCTTTGCCCAGCCGCGGCCAGGAGGCTTCGACTGCTTTCACCTCGACGAGCGTCGCGTCGCCCGCCACGCTGCGCGCCATGGCCCGCAGCGTGGCGATCGTCGAGAGGTCGCCGCGTGCGGCGAAAAAGGCGCGCTCCTCGGGCGTGAGCTCCTGATGGATGAGCGAAAAGGATGCGTCGCCGCCGACGATCGTGCGCCCGTCGCGCGCGAGACCGTCGCCGAGCGAGCGCGCGAGCGAATTGACCGCGACAATGGCCATAACGCCGAGCGCAACGCAGAGGAGAAGAATCCTGAGGCCCGCGACGCCGGCGCGCAGGTCGCGCAGGGCGAAGCGCGCCAGGGCTGCGCGGGCCGGCCGCGGAGAGAACGCCTTCATGCCGTCGCCGAGGCAAGCGCCTCGAGAACGCCGGAGCGCATCCTCAGGGTGCGGTCGCATCGCGCCGCCAGCGCCGGATCGTGGGTGACGAGAACCAGCGTCGCGCCACGCCGCGCCGGCGCGTCGAACAGGAGATCGACGATCGCCCGCCCGGTCGTCTCATCGAGGTTGCCGGTCGGCTCGTCGGCGATCAGCAGCGAGGGCTTTGGGGAGAGCGCGCGGGCGAGGGCGACCCGCTGCTGTTCGCCGCCCGAGAGCTGAGCCGGGTAGTGGCTTTTGCGCTCGGCGAGCCCGACCAGCGCCAATTCCGCCTCGGCACGCGCGAAGGCGTCCGGGGCGCCGGCGAGTTCGAGCGGCGCGGCGACGTTCTCGAGCGCGGTCATCGTCGGGATCAGATGAAAGGACTGGAAGACAATGCCAATTCGTGCGCCGCGAAAACGCGCGAGCGCATCCTCGCTCATCGCCTCGATGGCGACGCCGTCGATCCGCACCGACCCGCTGTCCGGGCGCTCGACGCCCGCCATCGTCATCAGTAGAGTCGATTTGCCCGACCCCGACGCGCCTACGAGGCCGACCGCCTCGCCGCGCTCGATTGTCAGGCTGATTTTTCGCAATATATGGACCCTGGCCGCGCCCTCGCCGAGACTCAAGTCGACGTCGCGCAATTCAATCGCAGGATTCGCCATCGTGAAGACATTCCCTGGGCCAGAGCTCTCGACATATGGGCATTTGCCGAGCCGCGTCCAGGCGTTGGCCCTCGCGCTGCTCGTCGTTCTGGCCCTCGCGCCAGCCGCCGAAGCGCGGGCTTTGCGCGTCGTCGCGCTGGGCGACAGCCTCACGGCCGGTTACGGGTTGCCGCCCGGTCAATCTTTTGCCGACGCGCTGCAAGGCGCCCTGAAGGCGCAGGGCTTCGCTGTTGAGATCGTGAACGCGGGGGTCTCCGGCGACACGGCGGCGGGCGGTCTCTCCCGATTCGATTGGAGCGTTCCCGAGGGGACCGACGCCTTGATCCTCGAACTCGGCGCCAACGACATGCTGCGCGGCCACGATCCCGCCGAAACCGAAAAATCACTCGCCGAGATCTTGGAGAAGGCGCGCGCCCGGCATATTCCAACGCTGATCGCCGGCATGCGCGCCGCGCCCAACCTCGGGCCGGATTATCAGCAGCGGTTCGACGCGATCTATCCTGATCTCGCCAAGCGCTACGGCGTCGCGCTCTACCCCTTCTTCCTCGCTGGCGTCGCAGGGGATCCGAAGCTCAATCAGCCAGATGGGTTGCATCCGACGCGAGACGGGGTGACGCGGGTCGTTGCGGCCATGCTGCCGACGGTGGAGCACTTCTTGGCGATGATTTAACAATAGGGCTAAGCAAAAATTCCACGCCGTCGCCGAATTTTCCAGTTCGGCTAGGCTTTACGCGCTCTTGCGCCTCTGAGAATGTTTGCTTTAGCAGTTCGCCCGAGCGGCCCAGAACGGATCGACGGGCCCGCGGGGAGTTGCCGTCCATGTCCGTTCCGCGCCATATCCTGACTCTGGCCTGCGCCAATCGGCCGGGGATCGTCGCCAAGGTGTCGACGGCGCTGTTCGAGGGCGGCTTCAACATTCTCGAAGCGCAGCAGTTCGACGACATCGAGACGGGCACCTTTTTCATGCGCGTCGGCTTCAACGGCGCGAGCGAGATGGCGGATGTCGCCGCGCTGCGGGCGGAATTCTCGGCGCTTGCGGCCATGCTCGGTATGAAATGGTCGATCCGACCACAGGATGAGAAGAAACGGGTCGCGCTCCTGGTGTCGCGGTTCGACCACTGCCTCGTCGATCTGCTCTATCGGTGGCGTAGCGGCGAATTGGCGATGGACCTCGTCGCGATCATCGCCAACTATCCCCGCGATACCTACGATCATATCGATTTCGACGATATCCCGTTCCATTACCTGCCGGTCGACAAGCAGACGAAGATGGAGCAAGAGACCCAGATCTGGGAGACCGTCCGCTCCGCCAAGGCGGACGTCATCGTGCTCGCCCGCTACATGCAGATTCTTTCCGACGGCCTCGCCGCGAAGCTGCAAGGCCGCTGCATCAACATCCACCATTCGTTCCTGCCCGGCTTCAAGGGGGCGCGGCCCTATCATCAGGCGCATGCGCGCGGGGTGAAGCTGATCGGCGCGACGGCGCATTTCGTCACTTCCGATCTCGATGAAGGGCCGATCATCGAGCAGGACGTCGAGCGCATCAATCATCACGACACGCCCGAAGATCTCGTGCGCAAAGGGCGCGACATCGAGCGGCGCGTTCTCGCGCGGGCGCTCGCCTATCACCTCGAGGACCGGGTGCTGCTGAACGGCACAAAAACTGTGGTGTTTTCGGGTTAGACGCCCTCTCCCTGTGACATTGGACGCGAGAGCGCGTATGTTGGCGTCAACGCCGCCCGCGCTTTCGTGACGTAGGCCGTTCGTTCCCAGGCTACGCCCGAAACTCCGCTGGCGTCTGCACGCGGAGGAACGCTTATGACGTCCGCTTTTCACGTCTATTTCGGGCCGGAGGGGCTCGCGGCGCGTCCGGAAGTTCGTAAGATCAGCGCTCATGACTGCTTCGCCGCGTTGGCGGAGGGCGTCGACGATTTTCGCGCCATGCCTTCGCATCTGGCCTTTCTCGGCGTGTTCTACGTGCTCGGCGGGATCGTGCTGACCTCTCTCGAGGAGTTCGCCAATCTGCTGCAGTTGGTCTTCCCGGTGGCGGCGGGCTTTGCGATCGTCGGCCCGCTTCTTGCCATAGGCCTGTACGAAATGAGCCGTCGCCGCGAGGCGGGTTTGGACGCCGGCTGGCGCGACGCCTTCGCCGTCCTCAGATCGCCGGCCCTGCCGGCGATCGCCGTGCTTGGTCTCATTTTGGCGGTGATCTTCGCCATCTGGATCGCCGCCGCAGAGGGCCTCTATGTCTGGCTGTATGGGCCGGACCCGCCGACCTCGGCCGCCGACTTTTTCGCTGACGTTCTGACCACGTCGCGCGGATGGGGGTTGATCCTCGTCGGCGGTTTCGTCGGGTTCTGCTTCGCCGCGCTGGCGTTGTGTATCAGCGTTGTCTCCTTCCCGCTCCTGCTCGATCGCGACGTCGGTCTCGTGCCGGCGATCGACGCTTCGTTGCGCACGGCCTGGGAGAACCCCGGCCCGGTGGCGCTCTGGGGCCTCATCGTGGCCGCGGGGCTCATCCTCGGATCGTTGCCGTTGTTCGTCGGCCTGGCGATCGTCATGCCCGTGCTCGGCCATGCGACGTGGCGGTTCTACCGCCGCGCGATCGTGCGCGATCCGGCCCACGAACGCTCCGCGCAACTGCCGACCGATATGGGCAAGCCGCCGGGGTACCACGCGACAGCGCATTCGTTCCTATTCCCTTGGCCGGATAGCGAAGCGGAAGACAAAGGCGGCCGTTGACCGTCGGCTCGCTACAGCAACCGCCATAAGCCTCTGATCCAACGAAAGAACGCGTTAGACGCCTGCGCTGCCGGCGGGGCCGGGAGGGCGAGTGGCGGTTCGGGCCGCCTCGCGCAGGCCTCCGAGAGCGTCGACATCGCAATCTCGCCGTCCGTGAAATAGCGATCGCCGCCACCGTTGCGGGCGAGCAGGGTCGGGCCGACGCCGCTTACGGAATATGTGGTCTTGACGACGCCGGCCGCCGCGAGATCGGCGGCCAGACGATCGCGCTCCTTGTCGATGTCGGGAGCGATGTGATGCGTCACCTGGCCGGTGAAATGGCTGACGCCGACGCTGCGGTCGAATGTCGCCGCGCCGAGCCAGACCGGCGCGCCCTCTTCGCCGGCGGCGAGAACCTGCCAGAACCGCACATGGTGGCGTGTGCTCGGACTGGTCCCGGAGGCCTTCTGGAACGCGAGATCCTGCCGCCGCCCCTCATAGAAGAGATCGCTCACGGGGGCGGTCGGATAGGCGCGCCTCAGCAGGACGCTGCTGGCGATCTTGGCGCTGGAGCGCCAGGTCACCGCGTCGGCCGGCCACCATCCCGCCACGCGCATCGCGCAAATCAGGTCATCGCGCCGGCCGACGAGACCGACATTGAGCGCGTCGCCGGAAATGCCCAGCGTGGTGTGGGTGATCATCGGCTTGTCCGCCAGTCCGCCTTGATGTTCGAAATGGCGCCAAAACGCTGGCATCGCCTCATAGGCTATGGAGAAATAGAGCGCCGCGACGATCGCTGCTGCGCCGGCCAGGCGGCGGGTCCAGGCGGAAAGGGGACGGATCGGCGACATAGGTCGTGATTTTGCGGAGGGGTTCGCCTAAAAGCAATCGCGTTGGCGCGCCGCCGCGCCGGTTGTGCGCCTTCCCAGATCGTCTCGTCGCTCATGTCGTTTTTTCGCCTCTACGGGCGCGTTCTCGAGCAATTGCACCCGGTCAAGGGGACGGCGGCGACGCTCGTCGTCGCCAATGTGGCGCTTGCCAGCGCCCAATTCGCCGAGCCTCTGCTTTATGGCCGAGTGATCGACCGCCTTGCCCGCGCGCAGCAAACTGGCCTCGCCGCGACGTGGGCCGACGTCGCGCCTTTGCTCGCGGCCTGGAGCGGCTTTGCGGTCTTTTCGATCGTCGCGGGCATTCTGGTCGCGCTGCACGCAGACAGGCTCGCCCATCGGCGGCGGGTCGGCGTGATGGCGGCCTACTTTGAACATGTGCTGCATCTGCCGATGGGCTTTCACGCCAGCACCCATTCCGGCCGGCTGCTGAAGATCATGATCGAAGGCTCGGCGGCCATGTTCGGCGTCTGGCTGGCGTTCTTCCGCGAACACTGCGCCAGCATGATCGCGCTCTTCGTGCTGCTGCCGCTCACCCTGTTCAAGAATTGGCGGCTCGGCGCGATCCTGATCGCTCTCGTCTTCGTCTTCGGCGCGGTGATGAATTTCGTCATCCGCCGCACCGAGACGATGCAGACTGCCGCCGATGAGGTCAGCGCCAATCTCGCCGAGCGGGTCTCCGATGTGCTCGGCAACATGCCGGTCGTGCAAAGCTTCGCGCGCGTTGAGGAAGAGGCGCGCGAGATGCGCCGCATGACTGAACGACTCTTGAGCGCACAATTTCCCGTTCTGACCTGGTGGGCGATCGCGAGCGTCGCGACGCGCGCCAGCGCAACGCTGGCGCTGCTCGGCATCTTTGTCATCGGCGTCTGGCTTGATTTGCGCGGTCTCACCAGCGTCGGCGAGATCGCGACCTTCATGGGCCTCGCGACGATGCTGATCGGCCGGCTCGAGCAGATCGTCGGCTTCGTAAATTTTCTCTTTAGCCAGGCGCCAAAGCTCGCCCAGTTCTTCGATGTGCTCGACACGTCTTCCAGCGTCGTCGACCGGCCAGGCGCGGCGAAGGTCGCCCGCGTCGTCGGCCACGTGCGCTTCGAGGGCGTGTCGTTCGCTTACGAGGCTGGGCGCGAAGCGGTGCGTTGCCTCACCTTCGACGCGCCGGCCGGCACGACGATCGCGCTCGTCGGGGCGACCGGCTCAGGCAAATCGACGACCCTCGCGCTGCTGCATCGGGTCTACGATCCGACGCGCGGACGCATCACCGTCGATGGGCGGGACATCCGCGAGTTGACGCTCGCCTCGCTGCGCGGCGCCATCGGGGTCGTCTTCCAGGAGCCGTTCATTTTCGCGCGCTCGATCGAGGAAAATTTACGCATCGGCAAGCCGGACGCGACGATGGCGGAGATCGCGGACGCGCTGCGGCGCGCCCAAGCGAGCGAATTCGTCAGCGAGCAGTCGCGCGGCCTCGCGACCATCATCAGCGAGCATGGCCGCAACCTTTCTGGCGGCGAGCGCCAGCGGCTCGCCATCGCTCGGGCGCTTCTCAAGGACCCGCCGATCATGATCTTCGACGAGGCGACGAGCGCCCTCGACGCCGCAACCGAGCGGCAATTGCAGGGCGCGCTCGACGAGGCAATGCGCGGGCGCACGACCTTCATCATCGCCCACCGGCTCGCCACCATCCGCAAGGCCGACCGCATCCTGGTGTTCGACAAGGGCGAGATCGTCGAGAGCGGGACGTTCGGGTCGCTCGTCGCGGAGGGCGGCGTCTTCGCGAGGCTGGCGCGCGCCCAGTTTATCGGATCCGAACGCGAGGGGGCCGCCCCGTAACAATTGGCCTTGTCCGGCCGTAAAAGGGGAGGCGTTCCCACGCGAGGGAACGCCTGATAAGGTGGCGGCGGCCCTTTTGCCCCTCCAGACGTGCGGCGATTTGCCCGAACTGCCGCCGGGTCTTCGGGTCTTGATCGCGGCGCGCTCTTGGCGAAGATCTGGGATCCGCCGTTTCGCCGCGCGCTCCAGTGACCGCGCCGGCGCCGTTCCAACGAGCCGCTCGGCGCCAAGGAGACGAACCTGATGAAAGACAACGCTTTTCCCGTCACCCACACCGAGGCGGAGTGGCGCGCGCTGTTGACGCCGGAGCAATATGTCATCATGCGCGAGCACGGCACCGAGCGTCCCGGCAGCTGCGCGCTCAACACCGAGAAGCGGCCGGGCGTCTTCGCCTGCGCCGGTTGCGATCAGCCGCTGTTCCGATCGACGACCAAATTCGACAGCGGCACCGGCTGGCCGAGCTTCAACGATCCGCTCCCCGGTTCGGTCGAGACCACCGCCGATCGCAGTTGGGGAATGGTCCGCACCGAGGTCCACTGCTCGCGCTGCGGCTCGCATCTCGGCCATGTGTTTCCCGACGGCCCGCCGCCGACCCATCTGCGCTATTGCATCAACGGGGTAGCGACCAATTTCACTCCGTCTTGAACCCACGGGGACCTCATGAACGCGCCATTGTCGTCGGGGGAATTCCGCGCCTCGCCGCGCCCCAAGAACCATCCTTCGGCGCCCAGCGGGCGGATCGGCGTTCTGTTGGTCAATCTCGGGACCCCCGAAGGGACCGACTATTGGTCGATGCGCCGCTATCTCAAGGAGTTCCTGTCCGACCAGCGCGTCATCGAGACGCCGCGCTGGCTCTGGTGGCCGATCCTCAACCTCATCATCCTGACCAAGCGGCCCGGCGCGAAGGGCAAGGACTATGAAACGATCTGGGACAAGGAGCGCGACGAAAGCCCGCTGAAGACGATCACCCGCGCGCAGGCGGAGAAGCTCGCTGCGGCCCTGTCGGCTTCGTCCCGCGAGAGCCGGCTGGAGATCGACTGGGCGATGCGCTACGGCAAGCCGGCGATCGCCGATCGCCTCGCCGCCTTGCAGGCAAAGGGCTGCGACCGCATTCTGCTTGTGCCGCTATATCCGCAATATTGCGCCGCGACGTCGGCGACGGTCTGCGACAAGGCGTTCGACGCCCTCAAGCAGATGCGCTGGCAGCCGACGTTGCGGGTCGCTGCGCCCTATTACGACGACCCGCGTTACATCGAGGCGCTCGCCCGCTCAACCCGCGCCTCGCTCGCCAAGCTCGACTTCGAGCCGGAGTTGATGCTCGCCTCGTTCCACGGCATTCCGCAGGAATATTTCGACAAGGGCGATCCCTATTATTGCCACTGCGCCAAGACGACCCGGTTGCTGCGCGAGGCGCTCGGCCTGCCGGAGGACCGCCTGCGCATGACGTTCCAGTCGCGCTTCGGCAACGCAGAGTGGATCAAGCCCTACACCGCCGATACGGTGAAGGCGCTTGCCGCACAGGGCGTCAAGCGGCTCGCGGTGCTGACGCCGGGCTTTGCCGCCGACTGCCTGGAGACGCTCGAGGAAATCGGCGGGGAGAACATGCACTACTTTATGGACGGCGGTGGCGAGAAATTCGTCGCGATCCCCTGCCTCAACGACAGCGAGGACGGCATTCGCGTGTTGGAGGCGCTGGCGCGTCGGGAGCTCGCCGGTTGGATCTGAGGCGCTAGGCTTCAGCGCCTGCCTTCTGGCTCGCCGGACCAGGCTAATACGCGTTCTTATGCGCGCTGCCGGAAAAGGCGGTCATCAGCACGATCTTGCAATCGAGCCACAGCGACCAATTGTCGACGTAGTAAAGATCGTGGTCGACGCGCGCCTGCATGGCGGCGTCGTTGCGGATTTCGCCGCGGTGGCCGTTGACCTGCGCCCAGCCGGTGATGCCGGGCTTCACATTGTGGCGGCGGGCGTAGCGGGCGATGCGGTCGAGATAGAGCTGGTCGTGCGCCATCGCGTGCGGGCGCGGGCCGACGATCGACATGTCCCCGATGAGCACGTTGAGAAGCTGCGGCAGCTCGTCGACGCTGAAGCGCCGTAACGTCGCGCCGATACGCGTCACGCGCGGGTCGCCGCGGGTCGCCGCTCTGACATTCGCGCCGTCCTCCATCGTCCGCATGGTGCGGAACTTGAAGATGCGGAACGGCTCCTGGTTGAAGCCGTAGCGCGTCTGGCGAAACAGGATCGGCCCTGGCCCTTCCAGACGGATCGCGAGGGCGACGATCGCGAACAGCGGCGCGAGCGCGACGAGCCCGCAAGCGGCGACAACAAAATCCAAAGCGCGCTTCTCCGCCCTTTGCAGCCGCGTCAGCGGCGGCCGCGTCAGGCCGAGCCCCGCCGTCGGCCCGAACTGGACGACGCGCGCCTCCTTGAAACGATCGAGCATCGCCTCCGCGCCGATATGGATCTCCGACGGCGTGCGCAGGAAGGTGTCGACGCAAGCCTCGATTTCGCGTGTCCTGGACCACGGCACCGCGATGTAGATGTCGTCTGGGCGCAGCATCCGCGCCGCGGCTGCGGCGAGCGCGAGGTCGTCGGCGAGATAGGCCTGGTTGTCGCGCAGGGCGAACGTCGCCGCGACTTCCATCTCGTCGGCGGCGGCGTTGAACCGCGGCGCCAGTTCGGTCAATTCATTCTCGAAGCCGACGACGACGATGCGCCGATGCGCTATCAGTCGTGCTCCCCGCGCCCAGCCGACCAGCTCGACGAGCGCAACCCGGCCGGTGAACATCGCCAGAAAACCCGTGACATAGAGGGTGGTGACGGCGCCGCGCGAAAAGTCGCTCGACGTGCGGGTCGCGAAGGCGAACGCCAGCGCGCAGAGAAAGGCGAAGTTCCACGCGGAGAAGCCGCGAATGAACTGGCCGCCCCGTTCGGCGTAGCGATCGACGCCGTAATCCCCCTTCTGGATCGCCGTGGCGATGACGATCGCGCTGATGAAGACGCCGACCGTGGTGGCCGGTTCCACCTCCGGCATGCGCCCCAGCGTGGCGAAGCGGTAGAGCGCGCTCGACGCCGCGGCGGCCGTCAGGATCGTCGCTGCGTCGACGAGCGCCGCGAGATAGGAGAAACCAAGGGCGGCGGCGTCCTGGACCGCTCGCGATCGCGCCCGTTCGGCAAGCGGCTTGCGCGTACGGACGCGTCCGGCAATGGGACTGCTCGGCGTCGAAGGCGGGGCAATTCCGATCTCGGCTTGTCTCATTTTGGAGCGCTTTTCCCGCAGCGCGACAGCTCGTGGCCACGCGGAGACTTAGGCGGCAAGCGACGTGCCGAGCCTCGAAAGCGCGCGGCGAAGCGGTGGACGCCGGCATTGCACCAAAAGCGCGCGATATTCTAAAAATCGAATCATGTTGCGGCGCCGCAGCGGCAGGGCGTATGCCATAGTGATGGGCTTGCGATGAGCGGGCGCCGTCGCGCGCGAGGGTGGAGCGAGCGAAAATTTTATCGGGTTCCAGAATGACTGTGACCGTGACTCCGCCGATCGTCGATTCCGAACTGATCGGCAAGTTCGGGCATATCTCGACGTGGGTGTTCGACCTCGACAACACGCTCTACCCCGCGGACAGCGGCGTCTGGCTGGCGATCGAGCAGCGCATTACCCTGTTTCTGATTGCGCTTTCCGGGCTCGACGGCCTGTCCGCGCGAGCGCTGCAAAAATACTATTACCTGCGGCACGGCACGACCTTGCGCGGCTTGGTGGACGAGCGGCTCGCCAAAGCCGAGGAGTTTCTCGAGTTTGTGCACGACATCGACCGCTCCGCGCTGGTGCCGAACCTGCCGCTCGCGCGGGAGATCGGGCGCCTGCCGGGCAGGAAGCTGATTTTCACTAACGGCTCGCGCAACCACGCGCTGCGCACGGCCGAGGCGCTCGGCCTCGCCGACGTCTTCGAGGACGTTTTCGACATCATGGCGGCGGAGCTCGTGCCCAAGCCCTCCGGCCTCGCCTATGATGCGTTCTTCCGTCGGTACGACGTCGATCCCGCGTCGGCCGCGATGTTCGAGGACATCGCCAAGAACTTGATCGTGCCTAAGGGCCGCGGCATGACCACGACCCTCGTTGTTCCCAAGCTCGGTCAGCTCGACTATCGCGAACCGCAGGACCGCCTCGGCTTCGAAGCGCCGCATATCGACTTCGTGACCGACGACCTCGCCGGCTTCTTTGCGCGGGTCAACGGGCAACTGGCCACGCGCGGCTAGAGCGGATGACTTTGGACTGAATCGCAGGCTTTGACACAACCTGGGCGAGGGCCGCAGCCTTATCCAGCCGCTTTGTGCGACATGGCGCCGTCGCGGTCCGCCGCCCCTACCAAAACGGCGGGGACCGCCCTATATGCGGCTTCGACCTTTCCGCCCGTCTCCGGGCCGCAGGAGAATTGCGCCTCCATGACCGACGCCACTGCTGAAAAGATCCCCGTCACCGTCCTGACCGGTTACCTCGGGGCCGGCAAGACCACCTTGCTCAACCGGATCCTCTCCGAGCCGCACGGGCGCAAATACGCGGTCATCGTCAACGAGTTCGGCGAGATTGGCATCGACAACGAGCTCGTCGTCGGCGCTGACGAGGAAGTGTTCGAGATGAACAACGGGTGCATCTGCTGCACCGTGCGCGGCGATCTCATCCGCATTATCGAAGGCTTGATGAAGCGCAAGGGTCGGTTCGACGCGATCATCGTCGAAACGACGGGCCTGGCCGACCCGGCCCCTGTCGCGCAGACCTTCTTCGTCGACGAAGAGGTGCGCGAGGCGGCGCGGCTCGACGCTGTGGTGACGGTCGCCGACGCGAAATGGCTCGCTGCGCGGCTGCGCGACGCGCCCGAGGCAAAGAACCAGATCGCCTTCGCCGACGTCATCATCCTCAACAAGACCGACCTCGTCACGCCGAACGAACTGCGCGAGGTTGAGGCCCGTATCCGCGCGATCAACCCTTACGCCCGGTTGCATCACGCGCAAAAGTGCAATGTCGCGATCGACGAAGTGCTGGAGCGCCGCGCCTTCGATCTCGACCGCATCCTCGACATCGAGCCGGAGTTCCTCACCGCCGACGAGCATGACCACGACCACGATCATCACGATCACGGCCATGGCGATCACCACCATCACCACGGCGGCTTGAAGCACTATCACGACGAGGAGATGCAGTCGGTTTCCGCCCGGCTGGACGGGGACGTCGATCCGGACAAGTTCATGCCCTGGATCAATCGGATCACCCAGCTGCGCGGCCCCGACATCCTGCGCTGCAAGGGCATCGTCGCCTTCAAGGACGATCCCAAGCGCTTCGTCTTCCAGGGCGTCCACATGTTGCTGGACGGCGAGCCGCAGCGCGAATGGAAGCCGGGCGAGAAGCGCGAGTCCAAGGTCGTGTTCATCGGCCGCAACCTCGACGAAGACGAGATCCGCAACGGCTTCGCGGCGTGCGCGGCGTGACGCTCCAGGCCGCGCCGCGGTTCGCTGCGCGGCCTCGCCCCTCAACTGTCATGCGCTCTGTACGTGAGACGGGATTTCCCTCTCGCGGCGCGCCAATTCTCCGAGACCGACGATGGCCGAGCCGACTTCTTCGCTGACTGCGCATGTGCGTCCTCTCGACGCGGGCGCTGAGGTGGCGCGCGTCGCCTTTCTCGCCGGCTCGCCGGCGCTGGCGCTCGCCGACGGCGTGGTGTTGATCGGCGAGGCGGGCGCGCAGAAGCGCGTCGTCGCTCATCCCGACGGCGCCGCGATCCTCGTCGCCCGCGTCGAAGGTTCGCGCCTCGTTACCGGCGGCGATGACGGACGCGTTGTCGTCACTGCCTCGGACGGTTCGGTCAAGGAAGTCGCTGACGAGAAGGGGCGCTGGATCGACGCGCTGGCGACGCGCGGTGAGGCGATCGCCTGGGCCGCGGGGCGCACCGTCAGCGCGCGCGACGACGCCGGCGCGGTCAAGAGCGTCACAGCGCCCAGTACGGTGCGCGGCCTGGCCTTTTTGCCCAAGGGCTACCGCCTCGCGCTCGCTCACTACAATGGCGTGACGTTGTGGTTCCCGAATGTCGCGGGAGAGCCGGCGGGGCTCGACTGGAAGGGGTCGCATCTCGACGTGACGACTTCGCCGGATGGACGCTTCGTTGTCACCTCCATGCAGGAGAATGCGCTGCACGGCTGGCGCCTCTCCGATTCCCGCAACATGCGCATGACCGGCTATCCCGCCAAGACGCGTTCGCTTGCCTGGTCGCACGACGGCAATTGGCTCGCGACGTCAGGCGCGGACGCCTGCGTCGTGTGGCCGTTCAAGGACAAGGACGGCCCGATGGGCAAGGCGCCGCGCGAGTGCGGTGTGCGGTCGTCGCGCGTGACGCAGGTGGCGTTCCACCCGCGCGCGCTCGTCGTCGCCATCGGCTACGCCGACGGTCTCATCCTGCTCTGCCGCCTCGGCGATGCGGCGGAGATTCTCGTGCGCGCGCCCGGCGACGGCGCCGTCAGCGCGCTCGGCTGGGACGCGACGGGATCGCGACTGGCGTTCGGCCTCGATGCGGGAGTCGCTGGGGTTCTCAATCTGCCCGCTTGATTTTGTTATTAGACCACGAAAGGCGTTCTGATGGTGTCCGACGTTTCCTCGCTGTTTCAGCCCTATCGTCTCGGCGATCTCGACTTGCCGAACCGCGTCGTCATGGCGCCGCTGACGCGCAACCGGGCGGTTGAGTTCGAGGCGCCCAGCGATATGGCGGCGCTCTACTATCGCCAGCGCGCGAGCGCGGGCTTGATCATCTCCGAGGCGACGCAGATCAGCCAGCAGGGTCAGGGCTATGCCTGGACGCCCGGCCTCTTCAGCGAGGCTCAGGTCGAGGGCTGGCGCAAGGTGACGGGCGCGCTGCACGGAGCGGGCGGGCGCATCTTCGCCCAGCTCTGGCACGTCGGCCGCATCTCGCACGCCTCGCTGCAGCCGAACGGCGGCGCGCCGGTGGCGCCATCGGCGATCATGGCGAAGTCGCGGACGTTCATCGAGAGCGGCTTCGTCGAAGTGTCCGCGCCGCGTGCGCTCGCGCTTTCCGAGATCGCTGGAGTCGTCGAGGACTACGTCAAGGCGGCGAGCAACGCCAAGCGCGCCGGCTTCGACGGCATCGAGATCCACGCCGCCAACGGCTATCTGATCGACCAATTCCTGCGCGACGGAACCAACAAGCGCGAAGACGCCTACGGCGGTTCGATCGAGAACCGCACGCGCTTCGCGCTCGAGGTTGTCGACGCGATCCTCAAGGTCTGGCCCGCCGCGCGCGTCGGCATCCGCATCGCTCCGGTGAGCCCAGCCAACGACATCAGCGACTCCAATCCGGCGGCGCTGTTCGGCCATCTCGTCTCGCAGCTCAACGAGCGGCGCCTCGTCTATATCCATGTCGTCGAGGGCGCGACTCAGGGCGACCGCAACATTGCTCCGTTCGATTACATGACGCTGCGCAAGGCCTTTAGCGGCGCTTACATGGCCAACAACGGCTACACCAGGGAGTTGGCGGTCGAGACCCTGACGGCCGGACGCGCCGATCTCATCGCCTTCGGCCGGCCGTTCATCGCGAACCCCGACCTCGTCGAGCGCCTGCGCCGCGGCGCGCCGTACAACGAACTCGACGCCAAGACTTTGTTCGGCGGCGGCGAGAAGGGCTACATCGACTATCCTGCGCTCAAAGAGGCGTAATGCTCAGAAGCGCGCGGATGGGCCGGGCTTCCCCGGCCATCCGCGCGGCCCGGAGGGACGGTGCAGCGGCCAAACAAAAAACGGGCGACAATCGTGTCGCCCGTTTTTTGTTTTGAGTTCGTCAGTAAGGCGGTTGCCGCCTCAGCCCGGCGGGAACGACGTCGGCCCGTCCGCCGCGAGCGCGTCGTCGTCGACTGACATGACATTGCCGCGCCAGACGAATTGTTCGCGGCTCCAGCCCTGGACCCAAAGCCAGGGAAGCATAATGTCGCGGGCGATCCAGGCGGGCACGGACGTCCAGGCGAGCGGCCAGCCGGCGACCCACGCCAGAGCGGCGTCCGAGCCGTACCAGACGACAGCCGCGAGCAGAACCGATGTCGGCGCCGCGACGCCGAGCTCCGGCGCCGCGATGCCGGCAGCGATCAGCGAGAAAAGGCTCGTGGTGAAAATCTCCGGCGCGAAATGCAGGGCGAACGTCGCCCGGCGCAAGCGCGCCCAGCGGACCTGGCGGCCCCAGATGTCGCGCAAGGAGCGAGCCCCGAGCGGCTGCTGAAACGGGCCGTCGACGAGATGCGCGCGAAGCCCGGCGCGATGAACGAGCTTGGTTGAGGCGGCGTCCTCGGCGATCTCCGCGCCGAGCGCCTCGATGCCGCCGCCCCCATTCAGCACGTCACGCCGCCAAAGCATCGTCTTGCCCTGGGCGAAGCCGAAGCCGAGCGTCTCAGCGGCGTATTGCCAGCGCGCCTGATAGGTGTTGAGGAAAGCGCATTCGACCTCGGCGGCGAAGGACTTCGGGCTTGGCGCCGATCGGCGGCGCACAGACGATGCCGGTCTCTGGCCGCCAGCGCGCGAGCAGGCGCTGAATGTAGTCGCGCGGCATCAGCACGTTCGAATCGGCGATGATGACCCAGGGACGGGTGGTCCCGTTCCATCCCTTGACGACATTGTTCAGCTTCGGATTGCCGCTGACGCGATCATCGCCGATCAGCAGGCGGGAAGGAATTTCGGGATGCGCCGCCATCGCGCGGCGGGCCAGCGGCGCGATCGGATCGGCGGGGTCGGCGACGCAGAATACCACTTCATAGTCGGGATAATCGAGGGCGAAGATCGAAGCGAGCGTCTCTTTCGAGAACGATTCGACCCCACAAAGCGGCTGAACCACGGAAACCGGCGGCGCCGAGGCCGGCGGTGGGAGATGCGTCGTATCGCGCCTACAGCGGAAGCCTGCGAGCGCCGACGTGAAAACCTGAAGCGCAAGTCCGGTGGCGGCGACGCCGGCGGCCAAAGCGGAAATCGTCATATCGCTCCTATGGCGTAGGCGGCCAGTTCAGCGCAACGCTTGTATTGCAGGGTTCCCGCGACGCTTCTATGAAGGCGCCATGCCAGCGCCTACCACCGTCCGCTTCGCTCCGTCCCCAACGGGCCTGATCCATATCGGGAACGCGCGCACCGCGCTACTCAATTGGTTGTTTACTTTTGGGCAAGGCGGCCGCTTCATTTTGCGCTTCGACGACACGGATGTCGAGCGCTCGCGCCGCGAATACGCCGACGCGATCGAAGCGGACCTTGCCTGGCTTGGAATTGTCCCCAGCTTTCAGTGTCGCCAGTCTGAGCGGATGGCGCTGTACGACGCGGCGGCTGACAAGCTGCGCGCGACGGGCCGGCTTTATCCCGCCTACGAGACCGCCGAGGAGCTCGACCGGCGGCGCAAACGACAACAGGCGCTCGGTCGACCGCCGATCTACGATCGCGCCGCGCTCCACCTGACCGCCGAAGAGCGCGCCGCGCTGGAGGCGCAGGGGCGCCGGCCGCACTGGCGTTTCCGTCTCGAGCCGACGACCGTGCGCTGGGACGATCTCGTGCGCGGGCCGAGCCATATCGACTGCGGTTCGCTGTCCGATCCGGTGTTGATCCGTGAGAACGGCGCCTACCTCTATACGTTGCCGTCTGTCGTTGACGACATCGACCTCGGCGTCACTGACGTGATCCGCGGCGATGACCACGTCACCAACACAGCGGTTCAGATTCAGATTTTCGAGGCGCTGAGAGGCGCCGCGCCGAGCTTCGGCCATCACAACCTACTCACCGACGCGAGCGGGGAGGGGCTCTCCAAACGAACGGGCGCGCTGTCGATCGCCTCGTTGCGCGAGAGCGGCGTCGAAGCGCTCGCTGTCGCCGCCCTTGCGGTGCTCGTCGGCTCCGCGGAGTCGGTCCGCCCGATCGCCTCGCTCGCCGAACTCGCCGCGACATTCGAGCTGAAGCATATTTCCCATGGCTCGGCGCGTTTCGACGAGGCGGAGTTGCGCGCGATTTCGGCGCGAACGCTGCATCAGTTTTCCTTCGAGGCGGTGCGCGACCGGCTCGCGGCGCTGGGGATCGCGGGAGCCGAGGCCGAGGCGTTCTGGATGGCGGTGCGCGGCAATCTCGCCCGTTTCGACGAAGTGGCCGACTGGCGCCGGGTGGTCGAGGGGCCGATCGAGCCCGTCGTCGAAGACCCGGCGTTTCTCGATCAGGCGATCGCCTGTCTGCCGCCAGAACCGTGGAGCCGCGACACTTGGGGCGCCTGGACGGCGTCCTTGAAAGCCCTTTCCGGGCACAAGGGCCGCGCGCTGTTCCATCCGCTGCGCCTCGCGCTGACCGGGCGCGAATCGGGGCCGGAACTCGCAGCTTTGCTGCCGCTGATCGGCCGCGTCAGAGCGCTGGATCGATTATCCGCACGCGGCGCTTGACGCCGTCGGGGCCGATGGTTTCGGTCGTCTCGCCCTGGCCTTCGCTGTAGCGCGCGCCCGTCTGGGCGTCGCCGCCGGCAATGCCCGACGCCTCGCGGCTTATTGTTGCGGCCTGCTGGCTGAGATTGTCGACCGCGGGATCCGCGCTGTTGGCGGTCGGCGTGGCCGAGGCCGGAGTCGCCTTCGCCGCGGCTTTGGCCGCTTTCGGATCGAACCTCGGACGCGATAGTTCCGCCGACTTCTCGGGCGTGACGAAGATGTCGCCCTTCGAATTCGCGGCCGAGCTTGGCCTCGGCGCCCGCCAGCGCGTCGGCCCAGCTTTGCCCGCGCGCCCGGCAGGAGCAGGAGGCGTCGTAGCTTTGGCGGAACTTCAGCGCGGAGGGACTGTCCATGTAGCGCTGGCCGTTGATCGACACCGCCTGCTCGATCTCGCCGGAGGCCGGATAGGTGTAGAGGCTTACGTCGGCGTTGGGACAGAGCGCGTGGCACATGTCATCGAGGTTCTGCAGCTTGCTTGGCGTGGCCGAATAGGAGACCGGAAAGAAGCTGCCGTCGCACGAGCGCACGCAGACGGCCTTGGAGCCGGCGTGCGCCTCGTCAGGATTGGCGTCGAGCGGCTTCTCCTCGATCGGGGCGGTGTCCGGATTCAGCGGAGCGGTGTCGACGTCGTTGTTGGAGCCGCCGCCAAACAAAGCGGAGAGCAAATTGCCGGGCTGTTGCGGACTGGCGCATTGCGAATTGTAACGCGCGATCAGCTCGTTGCGGCCGCCGCCTACGCGCGCCTGCAGTTCTCCCAGATTGCCCCGCATGCGGCCGATCTGCGCGTTGATCTCGCCGCATTGGGGCGGCGGGGCGGAGCCAAAGAACAGGAACTGCCTGCGGTCACAGCCGATCGAATGCGCGTAAGCGACGGTTCGGTCGAGCTCCTCGCGCTGCCGCGCGGCGGCGGCTTGATACTGTCCGTCCTGTCCGCCCTGCGACGAGTTCGGCGATTTGCTGGCGAAGCCGCATGCATTCAGGGCTTTGCTGCGCTTGTACGGCGCTCAGGGGCATGAAACCCATGAGGATGCCGAGGACCGCGCCCATCGCGGCGCGAAGGCCGAGTGCTTCCTTCATGCGCTTCGTCATCGCCTCGCAGTCGAATTGGCGGACCTATGACCAGACAAGGCGGCGAGATCATGGCCTCCCGCGCCGGCCTGTTTCCTACCGGCCTGTTAGCGCGTTTCGCTTCCATGCGCCATAGAGGTCGCCGCTGGCCCCCGCGCTCCGGCTCCGGCATAATCGCGGCATGAACGAAATCGCCATTCCCGGCGCCAACGCGCCCGAGTTCTCGGTCAGCGAATTGTCGGGCGCGCTCAAGCGCGCCATCGAGGACCGATTCGGCTATGTCCGCGTGCGTGGCGAAATCTCGGGTTATCGCGGCCCGCATTCGTCCGGCCACGTCTATTTCTGCCTCAAGGACGCCTCTGCGCGTCTCGACGCGGTAATCTGGAAGAACACCTTCCTCAGGATGCGGGTCAAGCCGGAGGAGGGGCTCGAGGTCATCGTCACCGGCAAGATCACGACCTTTCCCGGCAAGTCGGCGTATCAGATCGTCGTCGAATCGTTGGAGCCTGCCGGCGTCGGCGCGTTGATGGCGCTTTTGGAGGCGCGCCGACGCAAATTGGCCGAGGAGGGCCTGTTCGACCCCGCCCGCAAGCAATTGCTGCCCTATCTGCCGCGCGTGATCGGCGTCGTCACGTCGCCGACCGGGGCGGTGATTCGCGACATCCTGCACCGACTCTCCGACCGCTTTCCGGTTCATGTGCTCGTCTGGCCGGTGCGCGTGCAGGGAGAAACGTCGGCGGCGGAGGTCGCGCAGGCAATTCGCGGTTTCAATGCTCTGGCGCCAGGCGGTCCCCTTGCCCGGCCGGATGTCATCATCGTCGCGCGCGGCGGGGGCTCGCTCGAAGACCTCTGGGGCTTCAACGAAGAGATCGTCGTCCGCGCGACGGCCGAAAGCGAGATCCCGCTGATCGCGGCGGTCGGCCACGAGACCGACTGGACGCTGATCGATCACGCAGCCGACGTCCGCGCGCCGACGCCGACCGCCGCGGCGGAATTGAGCGTGCCCGTCCGCGCCGAGCTGATGGCCAGTCTCGCCGACTTCGAGGGGCGAATGCGCGGCGCGATTTTGCGGCTCGGCGAGCGCCGGCGCGCGGAGTTGCGGTCGATGGCGAGGGCGCTGCTTTCCGGCGACGCGATCCTCGCGCCGCTCCGCCAGCGACTCGACGCGGCAGTTTCCCGCCTACGTTCGCGCTCGCGCGAAGGGTTCGACGCCCGCCAGCTCGCTGTGGCGAGATTGTCGCGGCGTCTCGACCGCCAGTCGCCGCGCGCACGGGTTGCGGGCGTTCGCGAGCGTCAGCGCGGTCTTGCGCAGCGCCTCGCCCGAGTCGGCGCTTCGCTCGCATTGCAGCCGCGCGAGGCTCTGCGCAAGGCCGCTGCGGACTTCCTGCGCGAGGCGCGGCGCGAGCGTCAGGCCCGCGCTGAAACGCTGGCGGCCGCTGCTCGCCGAACTCGACGCCTTGACGCGCCTCGAACATCGCCGTTCCGAAGAGCGCGCTCGCGCCCTCGCGCAGATCGAGGGTCGGTTGCGACGCGCGTTCGAGGAGACGCAGCGCCGACGCCGTTCGCGCCTTGCGGCGGCTTCACAAGTGCTCGGCGCCGTCAGCTATCGCAGCGTGCTGGCGCGCGGCTTCGCGCTGGTCCGTTCCGCGAGCGGCGTTCCCCTGCCGCGCGCCGCCAATGTCGCGGCGCATCAGGCCTTACGCATCGAGTTCGCGGACGGCGAAGTCGCCGCGACAGCCGGCGAAGCGCCTCCCCGCCGCGCGCGGCCACGACCGCAGAACGGGGAGCAGGGATCGCTCTTCTAAAAGACGCAAGCCGGAACGACGCGGCTCCAAAACCTCGAGCCGCAGGGAGGAGAAAAGTCATGTCGGATCAAACGTCGCCTCCGAGCGTCGCCGCGGATGTCGAAACACTCTACCGCGACGGCGTCATCGGCCTCAAAGCCGCATTCTCCAGAGATTGGGCGGAGCAGATGCGCGAGGACATGATGACCGCCTTCTGGGCGGCCATCCAGCGTCCCGGCGGCGCAGTGGGCCGCGGTCCTCGGCGCTGGTATGTCGAAACTCACCCGCAGGATTTTCGCGGCTTCGTCGATCTCGTCACCCACCCCTGGGTAACCGCGATGTGCGAAGCGGTGCTCGGCCCGAACTACCAGATCGTCGAGATCGGCTTCGACACGCCCTTTCAAGGCGCCATGAATCAACCCTGGCACCGCGACTTCCCGTCGCCGCCGGAGACCTGGCGCGACCGGCGCGTCACTTCGCTCGCCTTCAATCTCACCGGCGTCGACGTGACGCCCGACATGGGGCCGTTCGAGATCGCGGTCGGGACGCAGTGGGAAGACGGCCGCGCCTGGAACCACGAGATGTTCCCGGACAAGGAGCGTTGGCCGGAATTCGCGGCGAAGGGCGTGCGAAAATACCCTGGGATGGGCGACATCTCGTGCCGCTCGGCGCTCGCGATCCATCGTGGAACTGCGCATCCTTCGCCGATCGCCCGGCCCGTGCTGGTGCTCGGCGCAGATGCGCCAGGCGCGGGGCATGCGGCGCTGCACGACCTCATGGTGACGCGCGATTACTATGAGGCGCTGCCGTCTTCCGTTCGCGAACATCTCGTGTGCCGCGTCGTCGATGAACTCGCGCCCGTCACGCAGAAGCACGACATCGAAGGGCTCGTCATGGGAACGGAGTGACGCGCCACGGCGTACGCTCATTGACAGGCGAGTGCCCTTTCGTTCCTTAGCGGGCCGATTGATGCCCTGGAGTGCCGAAATGGCGTTGCTGCGTTCGTTGTCGACTTTCAAGCCGGATAATTTCACGCTGGCGATTGTCGGCGCGGTTGTTCTCGCGAGCTTTCTTCCGGCCAGCGGCGCGGCGGCTCAGATCGTCCACGTCTTGACGATTCTGGCGATCGCTCTCTTGTTCTTCCTGCACGGAGCGCGGTTGTCGCGGGAGGCGGTGGTGGCCGGCGCATTGCACTGGCGGCTTCATTTGCTCGTTCTGTGCTCGACTTTCGTCCTGTTTCCGCTACTCGGCGAAGCGTGTCAGCATGCGCTCCGGTCGTTTTTGCCGGATTCCCTGCTCGTCGGCCTGCTGTTTCTGTGCTTGCTGCCCTCAACGGTCCAATCCTCGATCGCTTTCACCTCGATCGCGCGTGGCAATGTGGCCGCCGCGGTCTGCAGCGCCTCGCTGTCCAATTTCGTCGGCATCTTCCTGACGCCGGCGCTGGTCGCGCTGCTGATGAATCTGAAGGGCGGGGTTTCGCTCAGCGCGGTCGTCTCCATCGTTCTGCAACTGATGGCGCCGTTTCTCGCCGGGCACTTTCTGCGCCCCTGGATCGGCGCCTTCGTGACGCGCCACAAGGCGGCGCTCGGTTTTGTCGATCGCGGATCGATCCTGCTGGTGGTCTATCTCGCCTTCAGCGAAGCGGTGATCGGCGGCATCTGGCATAAAATCGGCGCCGTCGATCTCATGAAGCTCCTGATCGTCTGCGCGGTGCTGCTGGCGATCGTTCTGGCGGTCACGGTGACCGCCGCGCGCTGGTTCGGCTTTGATCGCGCCGACGAGATCGCGATCATGTTCTGCGGTTCGAAGAAGAGCCTCGCCAGCGGCGTGCCTATGGCGAGCGTGCTGTTCCCGCTCGCTCAGGTCGGCATCGCCGTTCTGCCGCTGATGCTCTTCCACCAAATCCAACTGATCGTTTGTGCGGTGCTGGCGCGGCGCTTCGCGGAAGCGAATGCCCGAGAGGCGACAGGCGAAGCGCGTACGGCTTAAATCTTGAGCCCGCGGCGATGTCTTCGCCGCGGGCTCTTTGCTCCTTGGATTGTTTCTGGCGCGCTCGAAGCGTCAGAAGCGCATGCGAAGTCCGACCGTCGGATCGGTGTTCGTGTGCGCGATGTAGCCGTTCGCGAGGCCGTTGTTGACCTCGGAGAACATGACGCCGGCATAAGCGTCGAACTTCTTCGCGAAGCGCCAGTCCAGCATCGCGGAGACCGCGTCGAGCGTGCCGTCGCAGCTCGCCGCGGAGGAGTTGGAGCAAGGCTTCGCGCTGTAGTCGAGCTGGTGGTAGTGATAATACGCGCCGATCAGATCGAGATCAGAAGTGATCGAATATTTCGCGCCCGCCCAATAGACCTGAAGCGACCGGTTGATGTTGTAGGCATTCGGCTGAACGATGCCGGGGTAGTTGCCGAGCGCGTTGAGCGTTGCGCCGGTGTAATCGCCGGTTGGATTTTGGAACAGAACGTCCTCGAAACCGCCGAAGAAGACGACGTGATTCCATGTGTATTTGGCGAGCAGCATCACGCTGCTGTCGTCGGAGAGCGTCATTTTCAGCGCGTCGCTCGGAGCGCCGAACGGCACGGGGCCGTTGTAGGTAGACAGGGACTCGGCGTCGGTGACGTGGCTGTAGATCGCGTCGAGCGACAAGCCGGAGAAGTCGCCGCCGACCTGGAACTCGTAGGCGCCGTTTGAGGCGTTGCCCTGCTCGAAGCCGCCGAATTGGTAGAGCGCGGCGGCGCGGAACTGTCCGTAGGCCACGCGGTATTTGAGCGCCGTATTGTATCGGGCGGTTTCCGTATCGCCGACGCCGGCCGTGATTCCCGAATAGCCGATCGGCGAGAAAGCGTAGGAGCCGCCCATCGGGTCATAAGCGTTGACGCCGTCGAGCGTCAGCGAATTGACGCGACCGACCGTGAGCGTTCCGTAGGTCGTGTTGCTGAGGCCGACATAGGCTTGTGAATTGAAGATTTGGCCGGCTCGGCTGGAGGAGCCGCTGTTCGATTGATTCGCCAACGGCGTCGTGGTGTTTTCGGCAAGCGATTCCGGACCGTCGGCGAGCCGCAGGGAATAGGGGTCGAAGCCCGTCTCCGCCAAACCGACGAACGACCATCCGCCGCCAAATTGCTCGTTGATTCTGACGCCGATATTCGACTGGCTTAATCCATTTGGCGCCAACGTCCAGATCGGGCGGTTGCTGCTCTTCTGGACGAGATCCTGCGCGCCGTAGAGCGAGGCGCTGTTGAACGGCGTTCCATGCGTCTGGTAGCCGGCGCCGATGTCGATCGTGCCGTAGAGCGTCACGCCGGAATAGGTGAGGGGGCAGGCGGTGGAGAGAAAGTCCTGCACGCTCCCGCAGGCCGCCAAGGTCGGCGGAGCGGGCGGCGGCGGGTTGGTGGTGGGGAGATCGGCAGCGTAGGCGGGCGCCGAGCTTGCGCCAATGGCGCAAGCGGTGAAAAAACAAGTTTTCAGACTGTACAAACTGAGCTCCTCGGCGGCGGCATTCGCCGGATGAGCCCTCCGTTACCTACGCGCTTCCTGCCGCAACGCTTCGGCCGTTCAGCGTTGCTTGCTGAATGCCTGTATCTTCTCTTTCGAGAGTGCGTCAATCCGCCGCAGACGGTGATCTGATCACGCCTTGGTGTGTCCCTCGCCCAGCTTCGGCCTATTCGGCGGCGCACAAAGCTCCAATTTCGACCTCGCGCGCGGGCGGCGCCGGGCGGAACACGGTCCCTTCCAGCCAGGACGACAGAAACGTCGTCAGCCAATTCGCCACCATGCCGTCGTGCTGGAACCATCCGTCGAGATGGCGCTGGCGCGGCTGCGCGCCGGGCCGCACGAGCCGCTCGTGGCCGAGCGTCGTCCAGCGGCACATCATGTGGTAGGTCACCTCAGGGTGGAACTGCAGCCCGATCGCCCGCGCCCCGTAGGCGTAGGCCTGGTTGGGAAAGTCTGCTCCGCCGGCGGCGAGCAGGCGTGCTCCGGCCGGCAGGTCGAACCCGTCGAAGTGCCATTGATAGACCGAGCGTGGAAAGGGCGCGGCGCAAAGCTGGTCGCCGTGCGGCGTGGGGGCGATTCGGGTATAGCCGACTTCGCCGCGCCGGTCAGGATAGGTGAAGACGCGCGCGCCTAGCTGGCGCGCAAGCATTTGGGCGCCGAGGCAAATGCCGAGAAAAGGCTTGCCCTCGCGAAGAGGCGTCGCCAGCCAGTCGATTTCACGTCTGACCCAGTCGCAATCGTCATTGGCGCCCATAGGGCCGCCGAACACGATCGCGCCGTCGTGGTCAGGAAGCGTCGAGGGCAATGCCTCGCCGAGGCAGGGACGCCTGATGTCGAGGCGGACGTCTAACCCCTGAAGGATGGCGCCGACCCGCCCTGGCGTCGAATGCGCCTGGTGCAGGACGATAAGGACCTTCTTGCGCCCGACGCGCTCCGTCATCTCCATGCTCCAACGCGCCTACGCGCGGTTGCTTCCGAATCGACCCATTCGGGGATGTTTGGAGCAATTTCTGCGCCAGGGGCTTAACCGATGGTGAACACGTCGGGCCCGTTCACACTTCGATTCCGCTTCGGTGCAGACCTTCGACTCGGCGCTCGAAATCCTTTGGATTGCGGAACGGCATCACGCGGCGGCGACGCTCCATGGAGAAATCAGGCCGAATTCGCAGCGTTTCGTCCCATGCGCTGCGGCACGCCTCCGCTTGCCCCAGCATGCCGTAGCAGGACGCGAGTAGCGCGTAGGCCGTTTCTGAGTGTGGGTTGCGCGCCAGCCGCTGCTCGATCACTTTGATCGCCTCTTCGTACTCGCCGAGCGCGAAGTGCGCGTCGGCGATGAATTGCATCGTGATGTCCGGATAATAAGGATCGCGCTGCGTGTACGCATCAAGGCTCGCGAGGGCGCGCTCGGGCTCGCCCGCGTAGGTCTGGACCACAGCCAGCGCCCGGTAGCCCTCGGCGAAACTGGGCGCGAGCACGATCGCTCGTTCGGCTGCGGCGCGCGCGCCGTCGAGGTCGCGGCTCCACATCAGCGCAGCGCAAAGCGCAGCGTAGCCGGACGGCTCCGTATCGTCGATTTTCAGGGCGCGCTTGGCGGTTTCGAGCCCAAGGCGCAACGATTCGTCGGGGTCGCGCGTGAAGCCGTTGGCGTAGTCGATGACATGGGTGAACGCAACCATGGCGTGCGCAGCGGCGTAACCGGAATCGATGGCGACTGCGCGTTCGAACAGGCCGCGCGCGGTGATCAGGCTGGCCGCGGTCGCGGAGACCATATGCTCACGCCCGCGAAGGAGAAGTTCGTAGGCCTCGATGTTGGCGCCCCGCCGAGGGCTCATGCGGTTCTGCTCGCTCATCGTCATCGTGCATTTCAGCGCCGAGACGATCTCCTTGGTCAGTTCGTCCTGGATCGCGAAAATATCGGTGAGCTCGCGATCGAAACGATTCGCCCAGACATGGCCGCCGGTGGTCGAATCGATCAATTGCGCCGCGACCCGAACCCGGTTGCCGGCCTTGCGCACGCTGCCCTCGAGGACGTAGCGAACCCCGAGCGCCTTGGCGACATCTGGCACCGAAACCGGCGACTTCTTGTAAACGAACGAGGAATTGCGCGCGACGACGTGGAGCTTGGAGAGCCTGGAGAGGTCGGTGATGATGTCTTCGCTGATCCCGTCAGAGAAATATTCCTGCTCGGGGTCGCCGCTCATGTTGTTGAACGCCAGCACCGCGATTGAAAGTGGCGGCGGCTGCGCAGGGCTTGCCGCGGCCGGCGTCGGCTTGGCTTGCGCCGGGGCGCCGACTTCGACCGAATAGACGTGGACCGGCTCGGCGATATTCTTGAGTCGCGTCTCGCCGAGATCGATGACCGCTCGGTCGAGTCGCGCGCGCACCTGTCGATAGGCGTCGACCGACAAGCAAATCGCCCCAGGCTTGGCGACGCCTTCGAGGCGCGCGGCGATATTGACACCGTCGCCCATCAGGTCGCCGTCGCTTTCCTCGACGACGTCGCCGAGGTGGATGCCGATCCGGAACTCGATGCGTCGGTCCGGGTCCAGTCCGGCGTTGCGCTCGACCATCGCGCTCTGCAACTCGATTGCGCAACGCACAGCGTCGACGACGCTGCGAAATTCGGCGAGGACGCCGTCGCCGGTGCGTTTGACAACACGCCCGCGATGCGTGTCGATTGCCGGGTCGACGAGTTCGCTGCGAAGGGCGCGCAGCCGCGCCAGCGTGCCGTCCTCGTCCGCGCCGGCGAGCCGACTGAAGCCGACTACGTCGGCTGCAAGAATGGCTGCTAGCTTTCGTGTCTCGCTCATGCGTCCACCCAGGTTGATCTTGGCTTCATCGAGCCTATGTGAGAGCAGGATATATGTGCTCCGTCGTGCGGCGCCACCGTTGCAGCGCCAAACAGGGCCGCCCGGCGAAAAAAGACGCTGAGTGGGCCGAGCTCGAGGGGGTGTGCCATTAGAGCGTTTTTTCTCGCATCGGCGTGTTCTTTGCTCGCGTCGAGCGCCTCGGCTCAGTTCGGGGCGCCGGGAGGCTATGTCCCTTATACGGTCGACGTGCCTAACGCGGGGGCTGCGGCGGCGGGCGCGCGATCGAATGAAGCCATTCGAGACCAGGATCCGTCTCGCTGCCGGGTTCAGACGCAGGGGCGAGGCGGTACGCGCTTTGACTGCCCCCCCGACGCGGCTCCCGTTCCGGCGCCGGCGCCGCCGCCGAGGCGATAAGGGCCGCTGCGCCCTGGACAGGCGAAACGTTCTCTTTCATGCTGGGGGTGGCTGCGCGCGGGGTTGAGTCCGCGGCCCCGTGAGAACGACGCTTATTCCGATGGCGCAAGAACACCAAGAGGTCGTGTACTATCAGGGGCTCTCCGCCTCTTACACCGACGCGATTCGCGCTAGCGACTTCAAGGCGAACATCGTCCTTTTCTTCCTGTCGATCGTGCTCGGCCCCGTCATCGGCGCGCGCGATAAACTGCCCGGCTTTCTGCCGCTGCCGATCGTGCTCGTTCCGTTCCTGTTGGCCTTCGTTTGCCTTTTCATCGCGCTGTTGCCGCGCTATCCCAAGCGTGGCCGGTCGAATTTTCCTGTCTTGCGCACGGCGGCGGCGGCCGACTTCAAGTTCATCGCTGATCTCGATCACGAGATCACGCAATTGCGGCTGCGCTGCGCGATCCTATCGCATATCCTGTTCTGGAAGACTTTGTGCCTCCGCACGAGTTTCTTCATCTGCATGGCCTGTGTGGTCGCAGCGGAGCTGCTGGTTGTTTTCATCGAGCGGTGAGCTCCGCTCGATTTCGATATCTGGGGCGGACCTATGGCGAAGCATGCGCGGGGGCGGCTCCAGGACCTTCTCGACGAGGCGCCGGTCGACCCGGAGGCGAAGGACCGCCTGTTTCAGGAGATGAGCCGGCCCGAGCGACACTACCACGGGGTCGCCCATCTCGAAGGCTTATGGCGGATCCATAAGCGATATTCCGAGCGCGCGGGTCTTGCTGGGCCCGAGGCCGACCGCCTCGTCGCCTGCGCCATCGCCTGGCACGACAGCGTCTATGACCCCATGCGCTCCGACAATGAGGAGCGCTCGGCCGAGGCTTGGCTCGCCGCCAGCGCGAACGCCCGCCTCTCCGAGGCGGAGCGCCAATGGGTGGCTGTAACCATCCGCGCCACCAAGGACCATCTCGCTTACGAGCCGCCCGCGGGGACTGAGACAATGTTCCTGGAACGGCTTCGCCTCTGGGTGCTCGATCTCGATCTCACTCCCTTGGGGGCCCCGCCGGAGTCGTTCGACCGCAATACGCGTCTGCTGCGCCTCGAGAACGGGGCGAAGAGCGATGACGCGTGGCGCGCGGCTCTGATGGGCTTTCGCGAGCGTTTTCGCGACGCGCCGCGCATTTATCGCACGCCGGAACTGGCGGCTGTCTACGAGGCCGCGGCGCGGCGCAATCTCCAGCGCCCGCCGGCCGATACCTCCGGGCCGCTGGACAACCGGTAGGGAATACCGAATAAATTTCGGCGATCGGCCGCTTCGCGGTCTCGGTTTTCGATCGCCGCGCGTTCTTGGCGAAGACCGCAACGAATTCTACCGCGCGCCCTGGGAGCGAAGCGCACGATGGCGCAAGATGCTGAGACCTACTATCGGAGCCTGATCCTCGGTTTCTCTGACGCGATTCGCATCAGCGACTTCAAAGCCAACGTCGCCATCGTGTTCGTCGCCATCATGCTGGGGCCGATGCTCGCCTTCCGCGACAAATTCCCGACCTATCTGCCGCTGTCGGTGGCGCTCGCGCCGTTCATGCTGATTTTCCTGTGCCTGCTCATTTGCCTCTTTCCCCGCTACCCCAAGAAGGGGCGGGTCGAGTTCCTCATCGCCCGCAACGCCGATCCCGCTTTGTTTCGGGCGCCGAATGATCCGGTGTTCGAACTCGAGTCCCAGCGGACCCTGTGCGCCATCCTCTCCCAGATCCTCTACTGGAAGACGGTGATGCTCTACATCAGCTACTACACCTGCATGCTGTCGGTGCTCGCCGTCGCGGCGGTGGTGGCTTTGTCCTGGCGCTGAACGGCGCGTTTCCTACCCTGATTACAGCCCGCTTTCGACTGGAGAGGCGTCGGCGGCGTCGCGGTGCAAGGTCAGCTTGACTTTCGGCGCGAGCGCCGTGACGACCGCGGTCAGCACGGCGATGGCGAACATTGTCACGAACGTCAGATGGAGCGAACCTTCGAGCGCGGCGCGGACCGGGCCGGCCACGCTCATGTCATGGCTCGCGCCGTCGAGGAGGCTCCTGAGCTGGTCGGAGGAGACGGCCGACCCGGAGCGAAGCAAGCCGTAGTTGAGCACCGCCCCGAAGATCGTGGCCCCGAAGGTGCTGCCGAGGCTGCGCGCAAAGAGGAAGGAGGCCGTCGCGCTGCCGCGTTCCGACCATTCCACGATTTCCTGGATCAGCACGAGCGACGAGTTGCTCAGAAGCCCCATGCCGAAGCCGACGACCACCGAGCCGACGCCGGCGACGAAGGGGTGCGTCTCCGGTCCGAGCAGGGTGAACAAGACCGCGCCGACCGGAATGAGCGCGCCGCCCGCCATCAGCACCGGGCGGACGCCGAACGGGCGGAGCAGGAATGTCGCGAGCGTCGCCCCGACGGGCCAGCCAAGCACCATCACCGACAGAGCGAAGCCGGCTGTCAGCGCGCTCTGGCGCATCACGCCCTGCACATAGACCGGCAGAAAGGTCGTCAGCCCGATCATCGTCATGCCGGCGAGGAGCGACGCGACGTTGGCGACAGCGATCGGCCGCCGACCCCAGAGCTTGAGAGAGATCATCGGCTCGGGCGAGCGCCGCTCCTGGAAGACGAACAAGCCGGTCGCGACAACCGCCAAGGCGGTGATCAAGGTGATCTCGCTCGCGCTCGACGTCGACATTGCCGTCATGTCCGCCATGATCGCGGCGATCGCGATGGTGAAGACGCCGGCGCTCAGATGGTCAATCTTCCGGCGCTCCTGCTCGATGTTCTCGTGCAGGAAGATCCAGAACCCCACCGCCGCGAGAAGGCCGATCGGCAGGTTGAGCCAGAAAATCCACGCCCACGAGAAGTGCTGAATGATCAGGGCGCCGACCAGCGGCCCGATGACCGCCGAGATGGCCCAGACGCTGGCGAGATAGCCCTGGATCTTGCCGCGCTCCTGCACCGAATAGAGGTCGCCGATCACCGTCATGCCGGTCGGCTGAATGGCGCCGGCCCCGACGCCCTGGATGAGGCGGAACACGATCATCGACGGCATCGACCAGGCGAAGCCGCAAAGCAGCGAACCGACGAGGAAGATCGCGATGCCGAACAGCATGACCTTCTTGCGGCCGATGAGATCGGAGAGCTTGCCGAAGACGACCGTGGTCGCGGTCTGGGTCAGCAGAAAGGCCGAGAAAACCCAGCTATAGAGCTGCAATCCGCCGAGCTGGCCGACAATCTGCGGCATGGCCGTCGAGACGATAGTCTGCTCGATCGCGATCATGAACATCGCGGCCATCACCGAGCCGAGCAAAAGCGGCCGGTTCGTCCCAGAAGTCGTCATTGGCGTCCACAGAGGAAGCGTTGGGGTCGACGGTAGTCGGCGGCGCCGGCAACGGAGTCGACCTGCGACTCGAGACCCAAGGCCGCCTATCTAGCCGCGCCGCGGTTGGAAATCACCGCCGGTCACGATCAACTGAACGTCATCGCGGGAACCCGCTGGCGGCGGCTTGAAACTGTCGCCTCCGCTCACTATAACGCGCGCTTCGCGCCGTTTCCGACACCCCTGGAGGCAGGGCGCGACCAACAAAGGATATCCGACATGGCAGCGATTAAGCAACTCGCGGCCGTGACGCGCAGCGGGATAGGCAAGGGGGCCGCCCGCTCTGTTCGTCGCGAAGGCCGCGTTCCGGGCGTCATCTATGGCGGTGGCGAGAAGCCAGAGCCGATTGCGGTCGATTTCAAAGACCTCAACAAGCTCGTTTACGCCGGCCACTTCCTCACCACGATCTTCGAGCTCGACATCGATGGCCGCAAGGAGCGCGTTTTGCCGCGCGACTATCAGCTCGACGTCGTCACCGACCGGCCGGTCCATGTCGACTTCTTGCGCCTGAAGGCGGGCTCGCGGGTGCGCATCGCCGTCCCGGTCCATGTCGTCAATCGCGAAATTTCGCCGGGCGTCAAGAAGGGCGGCACGGTCAACATCGTCCTCCACAGCGTCGAAGTGTTCGCCCCGGCGGACGCCATTCCCGAGGCGATCACGATCGACCTCGCCGAGATGGACTTCCACGATTCGGTGCACCTCTCGACGATCATGCTGCCCGAGGGCTGCCGGCCGGCGGACAGCAAGACCGACCACGCCGTCGTGACCATCGTCCCGCCGACCGTCTTCCAGGACGAAACGCCAGCCGCCGCTGCTGCCGCTGCTCCCGCCGCCGCTCCGGCCAAGGGCGCCGCTGCGGCTCCGGCCAAGGCCGCCGCCCCCGCCAAGCCGGCCGGCAAGAAGTGACGGCCCGGCTGCGCGCCGGACGTTAGGCTTTTGGCCCGTCCGCCCTCCAGGGCGGGCGGGCTTTTTTTATCGGCAAGCCTTTTTTGGTTGGCAAGCGTCATGATCCTCATTGCGGGCCTCGGCAATCCGGGCGATCGCCACGCCAGGAACCGGCACAACATCGGCTTCATGGCCATCGAGCGGATCGCCGAGCGACGCCGCTTCGGCCCTTTCCGCGCGCGCTTCCAGGGCATGATCGCCGAGGGGACGATTGGTCAGCAGCGCGTCGCGCTGTTGGCGCCGCAGACCTACATGAACGAATCCGGCCGCAGCGTCGGCGAGGCGATGCGCTTCTATAAGCTCGACCTCGGCGCGATCGCCGTGATGCACGACGAGCTAGACTTGGCGCCCGCCAAAGTGAGGGTCAAGGTCGGCGGCGGCGCGGCGGGGCACAATGGCCTGCGCTCGATCACCGCCCATATCGGCAACGATTACAAGCGCGTGCGGCTCGGCATCGGCCATCCCGGCGACAAGTCGCTGGTGCACAATTACGTGCTGGGCGATTTCGCCAAAGCGGAAATGCCCTGGGTCGAGGCCGTGTGCGACGCGGTGTCGGATGCTGCGGAACTGCTGGTCGACGGCCAGGACGCAAGCTTCCAAAACAAGACGCACCTCGCCCTCGAGGCGGCCGGCTTCGCCGGCAAGGAGTAGTTCGACGCGCGTCGCGGCGATGCAACGGTTGCATGTCGCTCGGGCTCGTCGCGACGAGCGAGCTCGTCGAACCCGACGTCAAATTTCCCCACGATTTCGTCAAGTGGCGTCAATTTTCGTCAAGTGGCGTCAATTAATGTCAAGGCTTGTCAAGCCTTCGCTTGACACTCGTCCTTGCGATATCAATCACTTAGGCATCCGCGCATTGACAACGCCGACCTTCGCGCGAACGCCTTGACGCCGCGGCGTCGCTGCGAGGGAGTGTAAGCCGATTGCGGCGGCTCGAGAAGGAATTGTCGGGCCGACGTTGACCACGGCAGCCGAGAGCGCCGTCAGCCTCATGGAGGCAGCGCTTCGGAAGCCGAGAGACCGTCAAGGGCGCCCTTTCGGCCAGCTCGTCAGCAGCGCCTCCAGCGCAGCGATGAAGGCAAGCGGCTGGTCGATCATCACATGATGGTCCGCCTCTGGAATCTCCACAAAGGGCGAGCCTTCGGGAAGCAGGCTCATCATGAATGCTGCGTCTTCGGCGCGCATCAGCCGCGAGGCGCCGCCACGAACGAGCGCCAGCGGCCGCTGGGCGGCGCGGATGTCGATCGCCGGGTCCCGGCGCTTCATGTTGCGCCACAGGAACGGGTCGAACCGCCAGGTCCAGCCGCCCTCGGGGACTTCGCGCAGGCTGAGGCGGGCTATGTGATCGGCGATATAAAGATTGGCGCAGGGCTGCGCCGGGAGAAACCGGAACCGGGCTAAGGCCGCCGCCAGCGTCGGATAGATGCGATGCGGCTTGGGCTCGCTGTCGCCTGGCCCCGGCTTCGTCGGGCGATCCGGCGCGAAGACGGGCGGATCGACGATCACGGCCGCGCCGAACGGCTCGGGATTGTTCGCAAGGAGCGACAGCGCGATCCGCCCGCCGAAGGAATGGGCGACGAGGAGAGGCGGGCCGTGCTCGGCGAGGCCCGTCGCGGCGGCGACCTCGATCGGTTCGCGCTCGAACTGCGTCAGCGAATAAGCCTCCCGCCAATCCGAGCCGCCCATGCCCGACCACGACAAGGCGACGACCCGGCGATCCCTGGCGAGATAGGGAGCGAGGAACGACCACCAGTCCGCGTGCGCCCCATTGCCGTGGAGCAGCATCAGGCCAGGCTTCGTCGGCTTCTCGGCCGGCTCCCAGATCAGCGTTTCGATCTTCGCCCCTTCGACCGTGACGAAGCGGCGCTCGGGCTCCTGGCGCAACGCGCGCGCAAGCCATTCCGGCGCCTCCGGCCGCTCGCCGTCAAATGGGGCGAGCGGGGCGGTGAGATGGGGATCGTTCATGGTCTCTTTCTAGCGCCTTGTGTCTGTTGGCTGATCCGAGGGCTGCTGTCACCCCCGCGAAAGCGCGGGTCCAGCCAACCGCCGCAGGCCTTAGCCCTTTGGCTCCTGGATGCCCGCTTTCGCGGGCATGACATCGGCCGACTTGAGAGGCTGCGTCGACCAAAACGCAACGCACTCTACGGATAGGCGCCGAAAAACGTCAGCGCCGCGCCGAATTGTCAAGCTCGGCTTGCCTTCGCTGGAACCATCGCTAGCATCGAGGCAACGACGGCGACCGGCAAGCCCGGCAAGGGGAGAGACGCAAGGGATGAAAGCGCTGCTGAGCAAGGCCCCCGGCGGACCCGGAACGCTGGTTGTCGAAGAAATTGCCGATCCGACGCCCGGCCCGCGCGACGTCGTCATCCGCATCGCCGCCTGCGGCGTCAATTTCCCGGATTCCCTCGTTATCGAGGACAAATATCAATTCCGGCCGCCGCGCCCCTTTTCGCCGGGCGGCGAGGTCGCTGGCGTCATCGAGAGCGTCGGCGCGGAGGTCAAACGGCTGAAGGTCGGCCAGCGGGTGGTCGCCTTGCCCGGCTCGGGCGGCATGGCGGAGAAGCTTGCGGTCAATGAGACGCGCGTGGCGCCGATCCCCGACCCGATGCCGTTCGACGAGGCGGCGGCGCTCCTCTTCACCTACGGCACGACCTATCACGCGCTGAAGGATCGCGCGCATCTGAAAGCCGGGGAGAGCCTGCTCGTCCTCGGCGCGGCCGGCGGCGTCGGCTCGGCGGCAGTCGAACTCGGCAAGGCGATGGGGGCTCAGGTCATCGCCGCCGCTTCGACCCCCGAGAAGGTCGAACTCGCCAAGAGCTGGGGGGCCGATTCGGGCGTCGTCTATCCCTCCGGGCCGTTCGACAAGGAGGGGGCGAAGAAGCTCACTGATCTCTTCAAAGCCGCCTGCGGCGAGAAGGGCGCGGACGTGATCTACGACAGCGTCGGCGGCGATTACTCGGAAGCGGCGCTGCGCGCGATCGCCTGGGAGGGGCGCTTCCTCGTCATCGGCTTCCCCGCCGGCATTCCCAGAGTTCCGCTCAACCTCGCGCTGCTCAAAGGCTGCGACATCGTCGGCGTCTTCTGGGGCGATTTCGCCCGCCGCGATCCCAAGGCCAACGCCGCCAACAACGCCGAACTGATCGCGCTGTGCGCGCAGGGCAAGATTAAGCCGCGGATCTCGGCGCGCTTTCCGCTGGAGCGCGGCGGAGAGGCGATCGCGCTGCTTGCGGGGCGCGGGGCGCTCGGCAAGGTGGTGGTCACCGTTCCATGAGCGGTGACCCGAGGGAAACTCAACCGGCGTGGCCCGACTTCGAGCGGATCGCCGACCGTATTCACGCGACGGCGGTCGACGCGCCCGAGCGCGTGGCGGTGATCGACGGCGAGCGGCGGCTGACCTATTTCGAGTTCGACGCCGCGATCGACCGCGTCGCGGCCGCATTGCAGCGGGGCGGCGTCGCGCCGGGGGCGACGATCGCGATCTGCGCGGCTTCCAGCTTCGAATATGTCGCGACTTTCTTCGGCGCCTTGCGGGCCGGCGTCGTCGTCGCGCCGCTCGCGCCGAGCGCGACGTCAAAGAGTCTCGCCGAGATGACGCGCGATTGCGCGGCGCGGATTCTGTTTCTCGATGCGACGACTGAGGCCGCTCTCGCCGAAGTCGACGCCACACTTCCCCGCGTCAGCCTCGACGGCGAAGCCAAGGGAGCGAGGTTCGAGGACTGGCTCGCGCCGCCCGGCGCGCGGCCGGCGACAGTCGAGGTCGCGCCCCACTGGGTCTTCAACACGATCTATTCCTCGGGCACCACCGGCTCGCCGAAGGGCATCGATCAATCGCACGGGATGCGATGGGGTCACATGCGGCGGGCGCGCCAGTTCGGCTACGGACCGCAGTCCGTCACGCTGCTCTCGACGCCGCTCTATTCGAACACGACGCTCGTCAGTTTGATTCCGGCGTTGGCCATGGGGGGCGCGATCGCGCTGATGCGTCGATTCGAGGCGCACGCTTTCCTAGGGCTTGCCGAGCGTGTGCGCGCAACGCATGCGATGCTCGTTCCCGTGCAATATCGCCGCATCATGGCGCTGCCCGATTTCGACGCGTTCGATCTGTCGAGCTTTGAGATGAAGTTCTCGACCAGCGCGCCGTTCCCCGCCGAGCTGATGCGCGACGTCTTGCAGCGATGGCCGGGCGGCCTGATCGAGGTCTACGGAATGACTGAAGGCGGCGGATCGTGCATTCTGCCGGCGCATCTCTTCCCGGATAAGCTGCATTCCGTCGGCCGACCGGCCGAAGGTCACGAGATCCGGCTCATCGACGAGGACGGCCGCGAGGTCGCGCCTGGGAAGGCCGGCGAAATCGTCGGCCGCTCGGGCGCGATGATGAACGGCTACCGCAACCGGCCGGAGAAGACTGGGGAAGCCGAGTGGTTCGACGCGGCGGGCGCCCGCTTCATCCGCACCGGCGACGTCGGCCGCTTCGACGAGGACGGCTTCCTCATCCTGCTCGATCGTCGCAAGGACATGATTATTTCCGGCGGCTTCAATATTTATCCGAGCGATATCGAGGCGGTGCTCGCCGAGCGCTCCGAAATCGCCGAAGCAGCCGTCGTCGGCGTTCCCTCCGCCGAATGGGGTGAGACGCCAGTCGCCTTCGTCGCCTTGAGAGACGGCGCCGCGCTCGACGCTGAGGAACTGCGGAGCTGGGCCAATGCGCGCCTCGGCAAGACGCAGCGGCTCGCGGCGGTGCGCTTCGTCGACGCGTTGCCGCGTAGCGCGATCGGTAAGGTTCTTAAACGGGAGTTGCGGGAGGCGTGGGCGGATTGAGCGCTGCGCAAAGCATTGCGATGGCCGCGTTGCGCGCTATCGCTTGGGAGCGATTCCTCGTCCGAATGCCGGTGGTCGTCACGGTTCCATGAGGCCAAAACGTCGTTGGACCGGGGCGTCAAAACGCCTTCGGCAGACCAGCGTCTTTCAGCACCGCGTTGGCTGTATGCACAATCGCAGTGTTCCTTGGGACCGTGAAATTGCGGTTCGTGATCGGACTGCGCCAGATTTCGTGCGAACCCTTGGCCTGCCGCACGAAGGTGCAGCCTGCTTCACGCAGCAACCGGACAAGCGCGGGATATAGATTGGAGCCCATTAGCCGGTGAGGGCGACTTCTCGCTCGAAGCGAAGTCGGCAACCCTCAGGATGCGCTCCCACCAAATCGGGGGCGACGTCCTGCACGGCCTCCACGAATTCCTCGAAGCTGTCGGCTTCAATGTGCAGGCCAGGAAGGTCAGAATCGATCACGAAGTATCGCCGCTCGGACTCGTCGAAGCCGACTTTGACGACATAGCTCATCAGCGTTCCAGGCATGGCCGACCACCGACGGACAAAGCGCGCGGCGACGCCGGCGGATCGTCCGACAGAAATGACACGATAGAATGGCGCCAGAGCCGACCGCGCGTCAAATTCCGCGTTACCTACTCCGCCGCCGTCGTCAGCGCGAGCGCGTGCAACTCGCCGCCCATCCGGCCCTTGAGCGCGGCGTAGACGATTTGGTGCTGCTGCACGCGGCTCTTGCCGGCGAAGGAGGGGCTGACGACAGTGGCGGCGTAGTGGTTGCCGTCGCCGGCGAGATCCCGCACTTCGACCTTCGCGTCGGGCAGCGCCTCGCGGATCATGGTTTCGATTTCAGCCAACGCCATCGCCATTATTTCGGCTCCTTCTGCTTCCCGTCCATATAGTCGGGGAACCACGATTCGAACGCCTCGGCGAGTTTCGCCACCGCAATCGGCGCCTCGCCCGGCAGGTTGAGCGTCGCGCCGCCGGTCGTCCCGACTTCGGCGGCCGGAACGCTTGACGCGCGCGCGTCGGCGATGAGCGCGGCGACATTCTCGCGCCGCGTCGTCACGACATAGCGCGCCTGATCCTCGCCGAAGAAGAACGCGTGCGCCGGCCCCGTGACCGCGGCCGGCTCAATCGAAGCGCCGACGCCGCCGGCCATCGCCATTTCCGCGAGGGCCACCGCGAGGCCGCCGTCGGAGAGGTCGTGCACCGCGCTGACGCGGCCCGCGTGAATGAGCGAAGCGACGAATTCTCCGTTGCGGCGCTCGGCGGCGAGATCGACCGGCGGCGGCGCGCCCTCTTCGCGTCCGACGATGGTCGCGAGATAGGCCGAGCGGCCGAGCCAGCCCGGCGCGCCGCCGATCAGCAGCACGGCCTCGCCCTCGCGCTTGAAGGCGAGGGAGGCGGCCTTGGCGACATCCGCGACGAGGCCGACGCCGCCGATCGCCGGGGTCGGGGGAATGCCAGCGCCCATCGTCTCGTTGTAGAGCGAGACGTTGCCGGAGACGATCGGGAAATCGAGCGCGCGCGCCGCCTCGCCGATGCCCTGGAGGCAGCCGACGAACTGGCCCATCGCGTGCGGCTTCTCGGGATTGCCGAAATTGAGGTTGTCGGTGAGCGCGAGCGGGCGCGCGCCGACCGCGACGAGATTGCGCCAAGCTTCCGCCACCGCCTGCTTGCCGCCCTCGACCGGGTCCGCCTCGCAGTAACGCTCGGTCGCGTCGGTGGTCAGCGCGAGCCCCTTCGGCCCATCGCCGAGGCGCACCACGGCGGCATCGCCGCCGGGGCCCTCGACCGTATTGCCGAGGATCAACGTGTCGTATTGTTCGGCGACCCAGCGCTTCGAGGAGAGGTCGGGCGAGCCCAGCAGCTTCAACAGCGCCTCGCCGTTGTTGACCGGCGCAGCGATGCCGGCCGCGTCGAGCACCGGCGAGGGCGGGGACGGGGTCCAAGGGCGGTCGTAGAGGGGCGCCTCGTCGCCGAGCTCCTTGATCGGCAGGTCGGCCTTGACGACGCCGCCCTGCTTGATGACGAAGCGCTTGGTTGCCGTCGTCTGGCCGATGACAGCGAAATCGAGGCCCCATTTGCGGAAGATCGCCTCCGCCTCCGGCTCCTTTTCCGGGTGGAGCACCATCAGCATGCGCTCCTGGCTCTCGGAGAGCATCATCTCGTAGGCGGTCATGCCGGTCTCGCGGCAGGGCACGCGGTCGAGGTCGAGTTCGACGCCGAGGTCGCCCTTGGCGCCCATCTCGACCGCCGAAGAGGTGAGACCGGCGGCGCCCATGTCCTGAATGGCGATGACGGCCCCCGAGGCCATCAATTCGAGGCAGGCCTCGAGCAGCAGCTTCTCGGCGAAGGGGTCGCCGACCTGGACGGTGGGGCGCTTCGCCTCGGCGTCCGCCTCGAAGGCGGCGGAGGCCATGGTCGCGCCGTGGATGCCGTCCCGGCCGGTCTTGGAGCCGAGATAGACGATCGGATTTCCGACCCCGGTCGCCTTGGCGTAGAAGATCGCGTCGGCGCGCGCGACGCCGACCGCCATCGCGTTGACGAGGATGTTGCCGTCATAGCGCGTGTGGAAGCCGACCGAGCCGCCGACCGTCGGCACCCCGAAGGAATTGCCGTAGCCGCCGATGCCGGCGACGACGCCGCTGACGAGGTGGCGCGTCTTGGGGTGATCGGGCGAGCCGAAGCGCAGGAAGTTGAGGCAGGCGACCGGCCGCGCGCCCATGGTGAAGACGTCGCGCAGGATGCCGCCGACTCCCGTCGCCGCGCCCTGATAGGGCTCGATGAAGGAGGGGTGGTTGTGGCTCTCCATCTTGAAGACCACCGCGTCGCCGTCGCCGATGTCGATGACGCCGGCGTTCTCGCCCGGGCCCTGGATCACCCAGGGCGCCTTCGTCGGCAGCTTGCGCAGATGCAGGCGCGAGGATTTGTACGAACAATGTTCGTTCCACATCGCCGAGACGATGCCGAGCTCGGTGAAGGTCGGCGTGCGTCCAATCAACGCGACGAAACGGGCATATTCTTCGGGCTTCAGCCCGTGTTCGATCGCCAGCGCTTCGTCGACTTTCGGTTCTCGGTCGGTCAAGGCGGCGCGTCCTCAGAAAATCTCGAGCTTCGGCGTCCGAATAGACGCGCGCGCGCGGCATGGCAATGGGCGGCTTCTCGCCGCAAGCGAAGTCAGCCTTGTCTGGGCGGAATCATCGTCACGACGAAGGTCACCGGCTTGCCCTGGTGGCCGAAGCTGTCGTGGGCGAGCGTGATCTCGCGACGGACGGTTTGTGGCGTCACGAAGGACGCTGTCGATGATAGGCAGACGTCGTCGCCGGTGACGCAGACGGAGAGCAGGCCGCCCTCGGCGAGCGCCTGCGGCGTCACCCATTGATTGCGAAACAAAGAGAAGTCGACGAAGACGTGTGGCCGCTCGGGGCTATAGAACGCGACGCCGTTGTCGTATTCCCACGAGCCCGCGACGTAGAGCAGCGGCCGTCCCGTCGCCTCGCGCCACAGCCGCGTCGCCTCCACGGCGAGTTCCTTGCGCGGCTCGGTCTCGTTGTTGTCGTGCGACAGCCATGCCTGGGCGAAGCCGATCGCCGGCGAAGCGACGAGGGCGCCGAGCGTCAGGGCGCCGACGAGCCGGACGGAGATGGAGCGCAGGCGCTCCGGGCGGCGCCAACCGAAGCTTTCGATCGCCAGCAGCGGCACGAGGCTGAAGGTTCCGATCATCATGTTGGTCGAGAGGTTGGTGCGCAGCGCCAGCGCTGCTGCGACGGCAAGGATCAGCGGCGCCGCGGCGAGGATCGCCAGAAAGCGGAAGCGTGGCTCGGCGACATGCGCCTGGAGGCGAGGGAGAAGCTCGCCGCGCGACGGCCGCGCGACGAAAGCGACGACGGCGAAGACGACGCCGTTCTGCGCCAAGGCGCCGAAAAAGGTCGCCGCGGCGGCGGCGGCGATGTGGCTCACATGCTTGTCGGAAATCCGGGCGAGGTAACGCAGCGGCGGGGCGCCGCTGGTCGCCAGCCACCAGATATGCGGCGCACAGATCGCCGCCGTCACCGCGACCGAGACATAGGGCGAAGCCGAGAAGAAGTAGCGCGCGCGCCGGGGATGCTGGAGCGCGGCGAGGAGGCAGCTCGCCGCCAGGATGAGCGCGAAATATTTCGACAGCAGCGCGAAAGCCATCATCACGCCGAACATGACGGCGTCGGCGAGCCTGCCGCCTTCGATCGACCGGACGAAATAGAAGAGGGTCCACGGCCAGATCGATAGGAAGATCGAATTGGCGTTATATTTATGCGACAGGAAGGTGTAGAAAGGCGTCAGCAGCAGCAGCGCCGTCGCCGCGACGCGCTTCTCGCCCTCCGCGAACAGGCCGATCAGTTTCCAGGCACCGACCAGGCCGACGCCAGCGTTGAGGCTGGAGAGAATGGCGAAAGACCAATCGGCGCGGGGAAAAATGGCGAACCAGGCGCCGCAGAGCCAGGACCAGAATGGCGGGTGCTGATTGTAGCCGAGTTGGAACTCGCGCCCCCACGCGTAGGCCTCCGCCATGTCGTTGTGAATCGAGGCGGGCGCCTCCGAGATCGTGAAATAGACCGACCAGATCGCAACGAAAGCGAGAAACAGTCCGATCTCGGGGCCGGGGAGCGTGAACGAGAACTCGAGGAGTCGCCACATTCGTCCCGACGCTACCCTCGATCGCCATCGTCTCGCGCTCCGTTTCGCCCGCCGGGGCGCACGCTTATCGGCAAGCCGCCCGGATGTCACGAGCCGCTTGTCATGCCCGCGGAAGCGGGCATCCAGGGGCCACGGGTGAAGGCAGCGGCAGGTTGGCGCGCAAGTGGGAACGGTTCGGGGCCATGATCTGGATGCCCGCGTTCGCGGGCATGACAGCGTCAGGCTATGTCCGTCAGGCCGCGGCGTTCGGGCGGGCCTTCGCAACGACGCCTTCGATCCAGCGGATCAGATCCGCCTTGACCTCCGCTCGGTTGGTTTCATTGAGCAGCTCATGGCGGGCGTCGGGATAGAGGCGGACCTTCGGATTGAGGCCGACGCCGCGATAGGCGTCGATCAGGCTCTGGAGATTGGCGCCGACGGGATCGCGCTCGCCGCTCATGATGAAGATCGGCAGCGATTTGGGAATGCGCGCGAGCGCCGCTGGCGTAAGCAGCGACGGCAGCGCGTCGAGCAGGTCGATCGCGAGCTGCGTCGTCGCGTTGAAGCCGCACAGCGGATCGGCGATATAAGCGTCGACGGCCGCGGGATTGCGCGACAGCCAGTCGAAGGGGGTGCGCGCCGGCTCGAACGGCTTGTTGAAGGCGCCGAACCATAGCGATCTGATGAGCTCGCTCCGCCCCCGCGCGCCGAGGCGCAGGCGTTCGAACCGCGCAATCAGCCGCCCGAGCGCCGCGATCGCCGGCGGGCGGCCGTTCGAGCCAGAGAGCACCACGCCGGCGAGCGCCTCGCCGTGTTCGGCGATGAAGGCCTGCGCCATGAATGAGCCCATGGAATGAGCGAACAGGATGATCGGCGCGCCGGGATGCTGCTCGGCGATGTAGCGATTGAGGCTCCAGAGGTCGTCGAGGGAGAGCCGCCAGCCGTTGTTGGCGGCGAAAAAGCCGAGATCCTCGGGGCGCGTCGTCCGACCATGGCCGCGATGATCGTTGGCGTAGACGCCGAAGCCCGCCTCGTTCAGCGCGGCGGCGAAGTCTCGATAGCGTCCCGAATGCTCGGCGAGGCCGTGCGCAATCTGCACGATCGCGCGCGGCGACGCTCCGTCCGGGAGCCAGCGGCGCACAAAAAGGTTCGCGCCGTCTTTCGCCTGCAGTGAAAAATCCGTCGCCGCCATAGTGCGCCTCCCCCTCTTTTTGTGGCGAAGCGCGAGCCTCGCGGGGGAAGCATGCGGCGCCCGCGGAGGCGCCGCAAGTGCGGCTCTGAAATCAGCTCATCCAATTGCCGCCGTCGACGTTGAGCGTCTGGGCGACGACATAGTCGGAGTCGGAGGAGGCGAGGAACACCGCGGGGCCGCGGTAGTCCTGGGGAACGCCCATGCGGCCGAGCGGAACGGCCTCGCCGACGAGGCGCTTCTTTTCGCCGATCTGCCGGTGTTCGTATTTGGCGAACAGCGAATCGACCTGATCCCACATCGGCGTGTCGACGACGCCCGGAGCGATCGCGTTGACGTAGATGCCCTTCTTGATCAGCTCGAGCCCGAGCGACTGGGTCATGCTGATGACGGCGGCTTTGGTCGCGCAATAGACGGCGATATTGGGCTCGCCCCGGCGGCCGGCTTGCGAGGAGAGATTGATGATCTTGCCGCCGCGGCCCTGGCGCTCCATTTGCGCCGCCACCGCCTTGGTCACGAAAACAAGGCCGCGCACGTTGACGCCGAATTGCCGGTCGAAATCCGATTCCGTGATCTCAGACAGCGGCGCCATGTTGAAGATGCCGGCGTTGTTGACGAGAATATCGACGCCGCCGAGCCGCGCGACGACCTCGCCGACCGCCGCCTCGATCGACTTCATGTCGCGAACGTCGAGGGCGACGGCCATGGCCTTGCCGCCGAGGTCGGCCGCGAGCGCACGGGCTCTGTCGATTTCGACGTCGGCGATCGCGACATGCGCGCCCTCGGCGGCATAAGCGCGCGCGATCGCCTCGCCGATGCCGCGTGCGCCGCCGGTGACGAGCGCGCTCTTGTCTTTCAGTTTCATCTCAGGACTTCGCGTTAGAGCAGATTGTCTTTAGGTTGATCTGGGCCTTTGTCGTCATCGCGAGTTAGGACCGCCTTTGCAGGCGATCTTGCTGAATGAAACGGGGCCGGCGCGCTGCCATCGTGGTAGGATTTTCGGGTCGTCGGCAAGAGGTCGGCTTCTCACTGATGCCGTTGAGCTCGGTCGCGAGTTGGACCCGGGACGCCGTGATGATCTCGTCTTGCGCGTAGGGGCGGCGACGCCCTGGAGCCTTCTTCTTAGCATTCCTCTTCCATCGGCGTCCTTGCCGGCGCGGCGAGCGATGGAGGCGATGATGGAAGTTCTGCACGAACGGGTGGCCGGCCTCGACGTCCACAAGGACAGCGTCGTGGCGTGCGTGCGCGCGATGGCGGCTGGCAAGACCCACCGGGACTGTCGAACGTTCGAGACGACGACGGCCGGCCTTGGCGCGCTCAAGGACTGGCTGGTCGCGGCGCGCTGCGAGCGGGTCGCGATGGAGGCGACCGGCGTCTACTGGATGCCGATTTGGAAGATACTGGCCGACGGCGACTATGCGATGATCGTGGCCAACGCCGCGCACATCAAGGCGGTTCCCGGCCGCAAGACCGACGTCAACGACGCGACCTGGATCGCCGATCTCGCCGCGTTCGGCTTGATCCGGGCGAGCTTCGTTCCCGACGAACCGCTGCACGAGCTGCGCACGTTGATGCGCACCCGTAAGCAGCTGGTGCGCGAGCAGTGCGGCCATGTCCAACGCATCCAGAAGACGCTGACGGAAGCCAACATTCGCCTCGATTCGGTGATCAGCGACATCATGGGCGGCAACGGGCGCCGCGTGATCGAAGCGATGATCGGCGGCCAGCGCGATCCGCGCAAGCTCGTCGCCTTGACCGACCGGCGGCTGAAGGCCTCGCCCAAGCAGCTCTACGACGCGCTGCACGGCCGCCTGACCGATCATCATCGCTTCCTGCTGCGGCTCCATTTGCAGCAGTACGACGCGCTGGCGGCGACCATCGGCGAGCTCGACCGCGAGGCCGACGAGCGCCTCGCGCGGCTCGACCAACGGATCGAGCGCAAAGCTGGGTTTCGCGACTTGATCGGCTTGCTCGTCACCATTCCCGGGGTCAGCCGCTTATCCGCGTTGACGATCCTCTCCGAGATCGGCCCCGACATGGGCCGCTTCGCCACCGCCGGCCATCTCGTCGCCTGGGCGGGCCTCTGCCCGGCGCAGAACGAAAGCGCCGGCAAACGCCGGCGCGGTCGCCTGCGCAAGGGCGCGCCGTGGCTGAAGACCATGCTCGTTCAGTGCGCGTGGGCGGCCAAGCGCGCCAAGGCGAGCTATTACTCCGCCCAGTTTTTCCGCCTGCGCGCCAGACGCGGCCCGCAAAAAGCGGTCTGCGCCGTCGCCGCCTCGCTTCTCACCGCGGTCTACCACATGCTCAAAGACGGCGTCCCGCACCGCGACCTCGGCGGCGCCTATTTCGAGGGCCGCCGGCCCAAGGCCAAACTCAATCGCCTAGTCCGGCAAATCCGCGATCTCGGCTACGACGCTACCTTGCAGCCGATCTCGCAAGCCGCCTGAGCCGAGCCTGATTCGCACGCCAACGCCGCCACTTAGCGTGTTGTTTCTTCTTAGCGAAGCGTGGCGATCCAGCGATCGCGACGATCGGCGTTGCGGCGCCGAACAGGCACAAACCGCAAGGCATTCGAATCTACCAGCGACCGCCTCGATCGCTGGATTGCTTCGCTCCGCTCGCAATGACGGTGTATCGACGCGTTGACAGAGCGCGTTGATGAGTCATTGCGAGGCGCGGAGCGACGAATCAACCCATTCGCTCGCAATGACGGCATTGGTTTGAACAAAATGCGACGCCCGTCAGGACGCGAGATAGGCGTCGAGCGTTACGCGCACGCCGTGCGTCCACAAAGACGAGAGCGCCTTCGAGAAGGCGTCGACATAGGCCGCGTCCTGCGCGAGGGCGCCAAAAATGTCGTCCATCGCGAGGAATGCCTGCGGATTGGCCCGCGCCTGCTTTGCGGCCGCCTGAATGCGGTCCCAGCTCGGATCGTTCGGCGCGATCAGCTTGCCGCTTTCCGTTTCGCCGTAGGCGTAGCGGCACCACAAAGCGGAGACGAGCGCGAGGCCGTCGACGGACGCGCCAGATTGGCGGCGGGCCGCAGCAGTCGGCAGGATGAATTTGGGCTGCCGGTTCGAGCCGTCGAGACAGAGGCGCGTGATCGTGTCGCCGATCTTCGGATTGGCGAAGCGTTCGGCGATCAAGACCCTGTAGTCCTCGAGATCGACGCCGGGCGGCGGCGGAACGGTCGGCATGATTTCGCGCTTCGTCAGCTTTTCCAGGAAGGCGCTGATCTGCGCGTCCTCCATCGCCTCATGGGCGAAGTGGATGTCGAGCAGCGCCGCGGGATAAGCGATGGCGGCGTGGCCGCCGTTGAGGATGCGCATCTTCATCAGTTCGAAGGGCGCGACATCGGCGGCGAAGGTGACGCCGGCGTGCTCGAAGGCGGGACGGCCGGCGGGAAACTTGTCCTCGAGAACCCATTGCCGGAATTCTTCGCAGAACACTGGCCAGTTGTCTTCGAGCCCGTAAGAGTCGCGCAGCAGGCTTCGCTCGCGATCGGACGTCGCTGGCGTGATGCGGTCCACCATGGAATTGGGAAACGCGACCTCGCGGCGGATCCAGTTCGCGAGTTCGGGATCGGCGAGCTCCGCAAGCCCGGCGACGGCGTTTTCGGTGACATGGCCGTTGCCGGGAATGTTGTCGCACGACATCACGGTGAACGGGGCGACGCCGGCCGCCCGGCGACGCTTGAGGCCGGCGACGATCAAGCCGAACACGGTCCTCGGCGCGTCGAGGTTCTGCGCGTCGAAAACAATGTCGGGATGCGTGGCGTCGAAGGATTGGGTCGCCGGCGAGATGTAATAGCCGCCTTCGGTGATCGTCATCGAGACGATGCGGATTTCCGGCCGCGCCATGACGTCGAGAGTTCGCGGCGACGTCGCCCGGCTCGATGAAGTCGATCATCGAGCCGGTGACACGCGCCGTGGCGGAATTCGCCTCTTGTTCGACGACCGTCGTCAGCCAGTCCTGCTCGCCGAGCTTCTCGCGCACCAGCGCATCCGCGGCGCGCACGCCGGCGCCGATCAACGCCCAATCATGGTCGCGTCCCGCGTTGAAGAGATCGTCGAGATAGACGGCCTGATGCGCGCGATGGAAATTGCCGACGCCGAAATGGAGGATGCCCGCGCTCAGATCGGCGCGGTCATAGTTCGGCGCTGCGACGCCAGCCGGAAGGTTCGGCAAGGCGCCGGCGGATAGTTTTATGCTCATTCCATTCACCATTTTATTCGCGATTGCGCGGATGCGGCCGCGCGACGCCGCTTCAGACGATGCGGCGACCGTTCTTGTCGAAGCGATGCAGATGCTTCTCCTGGGGGGACAGGAAGACCGCATCGCCCGGTCGGAGCGGCGCTTCGCCCTCCGAGCGCACCGTCATGGAGCCGACGCTCGTTTCGACATAGACGAAAGTGTCGGAGCCGAGATGCTCGGCGAGGCGCACCTTGCCGGGCCACTCCCCCTCCGTCTTCGAGACGTCGATGTGCTCGGGGCGGATGCCAACTGTCTCGGCGCTGCGGCGCTCAGCCGATTCGCCGTTGACGAGGTTCATTGTCGGCGAGCCGATGAAGCGGGCGACGAAGAGCCCATTCGGCTTGTTGTAGAGCTCGAGCGGCGAGCCGACTTGCGCGACTGTGCCGCGATCGAGCACGACGATCTGGTCCGCCATCGTCATCGCCTCGACTTGGTCGTGCGTGACGTAGATCATCGTCGTCTTGAGGTTCTGATGCAGGTCGCCGATTTCGAGGCGCATCTGCACGCGCAGCGCTGCGTCGAGATTGGAGAGCGGCTCGTCGAACAGGAACGCCTTGGGTTCGCGTACGATCGCTCGGCCGATCGCGACGCGCTGGCGCTGGCCGCCCGACAATTGCCTGGGCTTGCGATCGAGATAATCGGTGAGATTAAGGATCCCCGCCGCCTTCTTGACTTTCTGCTCGATCACCTCGCTCGACTGCTTGGCCATCTTGAGTGCGAAGGCGATGTTGCCGCGCACGCTCATGTGCGGATAGAGCGCGTAGGACTGGAACACCATCGCGAGGCCGCGTTGCGCGGGCCCGACGGTGCTGACGTCCTTGCCGTCGATCTTGATGTGGCCCGAGGAAATATCCTCGAGCCCGGCGATCAGCCGCAGCAGCGTCGACTTGCCGCAGCCGGACGGACCGACAAAGACCGTGAACGCGCCGTCCGGGATTTTCAGGTCGACGCCGTTGATGATTTTGACGCCGCTGAATTCCTTGCGAACGTCGACGAGTTCGATGCTGCCCATTGTCGTCTCTTTCGTTGCGCGTCGTTCACTTGACCGCGCCGAAGGTGAGGCCGCGGACCAGCTGGCGCTGCGAGAACCAGCCGAGAATGAGGATTGGGGCGATTGCAAGGGTGGAGGCGGCGGAAAGCTTCGCCCAGAACAGACCCTCCGGCGCCGAATAGGAGGCGATGAAGGCGGTGAGCGGCGCCGCATTGGAGGTCGTCAGATTGAGGGTCCAGAACGCCTCGTTCCAGGACAGGATGATGGCGAGCAGCATGGTCGAGGCGATGCCCGGCACGGCCATCGGCGTCAGCACATAGACAATCTCGTTCATCAGCGAGGCGCCGTCCATGCGCGCGGCCTCGAGGATGTCGACGGGGATTTCCTTGAAGTAGGTGTACAGCATCCAGATGAGAATCGGCAGATTCATCATCAGCAGCACGAAGCCGATGCCGAGCCGGTTGTCGAGCAGGTGGAAGTCGCGGAACAAGAGATAGATCGGCACCAGCACGCCGACGCTCGGCATCATCTTGGTCGACAGCATCCACATCAGGACATCTTTGGTGCGCTTGGTCGGCGCGAAGGCCATCGACCAGGCGGCGGGAACGGCGATCAAGAGCCCGACGATATTGGCGCCGACGGAGAGCACGATCGAATTGTAGGCGAACAGGAGATAGTTCGAGCGCGACTCCACCTCGAGATAGTTCTCCGGGGTCCAATTAAAGAAGAGGAACTTCGGCGGGATCGCGAAGGCGTCAGCCTCGCTCTTGAAGCTGGTGAGAAAGGTCCAGAGAATCGGAAAGAAAATCAGGAAACCGACCACCCACGCGGCGGCAGTGAAGCCAACTCGCTTGCCCATCGACTGTCTGAGCGCCATGGCTTCAGCCCTCCAAATTCCTACCGACGATGCGCATCAGGAAGATCGCGACGATATTGGCGAGAATCACCGCAACGACGCCGCCCGCCGACGCCCCGCCGACGTCGAAGTCGAGTAAGGCCTGCTTATAGACGAGGAAGGCGATGTTGGTCGTTGCGTCGCCCGGCCCGCCGTTCGTCGTCACGTAGATCTCGGCGAAGACGCCGAGCAGAAAGATCGTCTCGATGAGGACGACCACGGTGATCGCGCGCGCGATATGCGGCAGGACGAGATAGAAGAAAAACGGAAGCGGACCAGCGCCGTCCAGCGTCGCCGCCTCCCTCTGCTCCTCGTCGAAGGATTGCAGCGCGGTGAGCAGGATCAGGCTCGCGAACGGCAGCCACTGCCAGGACACGATGAGGATCACCGACAACATCGGCAAATTGGTGAACCAATCGACCGCGGGAAAGCCGAGCGAATGGGCGATCCAGGCGAACAGGCCGGACACCGGATTCATCAGCAGGTTCTTCCAGACCAGCGCGCTGACGGTCGGCATGACGAAGAAGGGAGCGATCACCATCAGGCGAACGATCCCCTGGCCGAAGATCGGCTGATCCATCAGCAGCGCGACGAGAATGCCGCCGCCGACGCTGATGGCGAGCACCGATCCGACGAGAATGAGCGTGTTGGCGATCGCGGTGAGGAAGCTCGGATCGCTGAGGAAATAGACGTAGTTCTGCAACCCGGCGAAGGAGATGTTCTCGGCGTCGAGCAGACTGTAGTGCAGCAACGAGAAATACAGCGTCATCACCAGAGGCACGATCATCCAAAGGAAGAGAAGGATGATCGAAGGCGCGACGAGCAGCCGCCCAGCCGTCTTGGTTTGTTGCGTCGCCATGACCCGAAGCCTTTTCCCTTTGAGCCTTTTCGATCGCGACGTCGCGGCGGATAAGCGCCTCCTAGTCGACTTGGCCGCCGCGGCGGGAAAAAGACCCTCCCCGACAGGCGGGGAGGGAGCCGAGGAGGGAGGATCCTCGGCGAGACAAGCGCGTCTTCGGCTACTTGATGTAGCCGGCCTTCTTCATCGCCCCTTCCGTGCTCGACTGCGCGGCGGCCAGGGCGGCGTCGGCGCTCGTCGTGCCGGCCAGCGCGGCCGAGAAGTCCTGGCCGACGCCGGTCGCGATGCCCTGGAATTCGGGGATCGCGACGAACTGCACGCCGGTGTAGGGCACCGGCTTGACGGTCGGATGGAGCGGATCGGCGGAGTTGATCGACTGCAACGTCAATTCCGCGAACGGCGCCGCCTTGGTATATTCCGGATTCTTATAGAGCGACGCGCGCGTGCCCGGGGGAACGTTCGCCCAACCCTCCTTGGAGGCGACGAGGTCGGTGTAGTGCTTGCTCGTCGCCCAGGCGACGAACTTCTCGGCGTCGGCGACCTTCTTCGAGCCGGTGGGAATGGCGAGCGACCACGCCCACAGCCAGTTGCCACGCTTGCCGAGGCCGTTGTCGGGCGCGAGCGCAAAGCCGACCTTGTCGGCGACCGTCGAATCCTTGCCCGTGACGAACGACGCCGCGACCGTCGCGTCGATCCACATGCCGCACTTGCCCGAGTTGAACAGCGCGAGGTTCTCGTTGAAGCCGTTGGAGGAGGCGCCGGGAGGGCCGTCGGCCTTCATGATCGCGAGATAATAGTCGAGCGTGTTCTTCCATTCGGGCGTATTGAACTGCGCGTTCCACTTCTCGTCGAACCAGCGCGCGCCGAACGAGTTGGACATCGCGGTTAGGAACGCCATGTTCTCGCCCCAGCCGGCCTTGCCGCGCAGGCAGATGCCGTAGACGCCATTCGCCTTGTCGGTCATCTTGTCGGCCGCCTGGCGGATGAACTCCCAGGTCGGCGCCTCGGGCATCGTGAGCCCGGCCTTGTCCATCAGATCCTTGCGGTACATGACGAAGGAGCTCTCGCCGTAGAACGGCGCGGCGTAGAGCTTATCGTTGACGGTGAGGCCGGCGCGGATCGGCGGCAGCAGATCGTCGGCGTCATAGTCGGCGCCCAGATTGTCGAGCGGCGCCAGCCAGCCCTTCTTGCCCCAGATCGGAACCTCGTAGGTGCCGATCGTCAGGACGTCGAACTGGCCGCCCTTGGTCGCGATGTCGGTCGTCACCTTCTGGCGCAGGACGTTCTCTTCGAGCGTCACCCAGTTGAGCTTGATGTCTGGGTTGGCCTTGGTGAAGTCTTCGGTGAGCCTCTGCATCCGGATCATGTCGCCGTTGTTGACGGTGGCGATCGTCAGCGTCGTTTCGGCGTAGGCGGACAGCGAAAGGGTGGACAGGGCGCAAGCCCCGAGCAGACTCTTTACGAGAGTTGACATGAGCATTTCCTCCAAGTGCGGGGCGTTGCCCAAAGCGTGAGCATTTGCCTTACATGCGGGCGAATATTCGCCGTCAGGCGATTGCAAGTCAATCGCCATTCGATGTTGCGACGCAGCAAAAATGCATAAGGACTGTGCAGAACGGCGCGGCCGCGCGCCGTCAGCGACGCAACAGATGTTCCGCCGTCAGTTCGTCGGTGATGAGGCCGGAGATCAGCTTGCCGAGCAGCGCGCCGCGGATGGCGGTGCGTCGCGCCGGACCCATGGCGACGCCGATCATCAGGCGCTTGGCGGGCTGGCTCAGCGGCGCGCTGGCGACGCGGTCGTTGGTGTGGCCGGCGATCAAGCGTCCGCGCGCGTCGAACGCCCAGCCGGTGATCTCCCCGACGGCGCCGGAGCGTTGCAGCGCTTCGTTTTCGTCGGGGGTGATAAAGCCGTCCTTCACCAGCGCCGAGTTGTCGCCGAGCGCGCCGACGCCGACGAAGGTCGCGTTCGCCTGATCGACGAGGGCGCGCACATTGCGAATCGAGGGAAGATTCGTGAGCAGGTCGCGCTCCTCCGCCGAGCGGGCGATCACCGGCAGCGGCATTGGATAGTGCGAGGCGCGCACGGTGTCGGAGGCGCGGATGATCACGTCGTAGAACGACGCCGAGCCGTCGTTCTTCATCGTGCCGACCAGCGCGACGAGGCGGTGCTGCGGGCACTGCATTGGCGACAACTGATCGGCCACCGCCCGCATGGTGCGGCCGGTTCCTATACCGATAACGATGGGGTCGGGCCGACGCAGCCACCGCTCCATCTCCGCTGCTGCGAGTTGCGCCACCCCGACCGTAAAGGAATTCGAGGCCGGATCGCTCGGGGCAACATCGCAGTGATGTAGATCATAGCGCTGTCGCAGCAGCGAGGAAAGCTCCATGCAACGCGCAATCGGGTGATCGAGCCGTACTTTGATCAGGCGCTCGCTCATCGCCAGCGACACCAGGCGCTGCGCCGTCTGACGGGAGACGCCGAGCTTCTTGGCGATCTCGTCCTGCGTGTTGCCGGCGACGTAGTAGAGCCAGCCGGCGCGCGCGGCCTCGTCGAGGCGCGCGTTGTCAGCCTCGGCGATTCTTCTCATTGGCGTTTCGTCCCACAATCATTGGCGCAGGCGCGCTCGGTCGGCGCGGCGGCTGGTCGCTATTCAATATGGCGGTTTGCGGCGAACCGGCCATGGCCTCAGCGCATCGCCTCCCGCATGCGCCGCTCCGCGTCCTGCAAGACTTCGAAAGCGCGCCCCTTCTTGGCGTGCAATTCGGCGATTTCGCCGCCGGCGGGCGTCGTGACGCTCGCAAGGCGCGACATCGCCGCCATCGCGCCGCGCATCGTATGGCGTCCAGCGGCGACCGCGCCGAGCATCGCCGCGCCGAGCAGCACGGGTTCGCTGGTCTCGGGGGCGGCGACGCGCTTTCCCGTCACGTCGGCGATGATCTGGCGCACCAATACGCTGCGCGCCGCGCCGCCGCTGGCGACGAGCGTGTCGAAGTCGTAGCCGCCGGTTTCGAGCGCGCCGATGATTTGCCTGAGGCCCTGCGCGAGGCCGCACAGCCCCGCGACATAGAGTGCGCGCAGGCTGTCGTCGTCGTCGCCGAGGTCGAGGCCGACGACGCCGCCCCTGGCCGAGGGGTCGGCGAGCGGCGAGCGGTTGCCGAGGAAATCCGGCAGCACATGGAGGTCGCGGGCGAGGCGCGCTGCAGCCGACGCGCTTCCAGCGCGCGCGACGATCTCGCGCTCCATCGTCTCGAAGCCGTCGGCGCGGCGCAAGTAGGCGGGATAGGCGGGGTGCAGGCGCATCAGATGGTCGATCGCCGCGCCAAAAGCCGACTGGCCGCCCTCGGCGAGCCATTGGTTCGAGGTCAAGGCGGAGAAATATGGGCCCCACACGCCGCGAATGAACAGGGGCTCGTCGGCGAGCGCCATGCAGCAGGCCGAAGTGCCAAGGATCAGCGCCAGCCGCCGGCGCGGGTCGGGGGCCGGATCGGCGACGAAGGCGGCGCCCATCGTGCCGAGCGCGCCAGCGTGCGCGTCGATCAGCCCGGCGGCGACGGGAACGCCGGGCGCAAGGCCCATCGCTTCGGCCGCTTCAACGGTCAGTCCCGCGGCGAGCGGCGTGCCAGGGTCGACGACCTCTCCGCCGATCCGCCGGCAGTCGTCGTCGCTCAACGCCCCGAGGCCGATGGTCTCGAAAAAGTCCCTCGACCAGCGCCGCTCATGCGCGAGATAGGTCCACTTGCAGGTCACCGTGCAGGCCGATCGCGTGAGCGAGCCGCTGGCGCGGTAGGTCAGGAAATCGGTGAGGTCGAGGAAATGCCCGGCCTTGGCGAACGTCTCGGGCCGGCGGCGGGCGAGCCATAGCAGCTTCGGCGCCTCCATCTCCGGCGAGATCGCGCTGCCGACGTAGCGCAGGACCTCGTGGCCGCTGCCGTTGATCTCGTCGGCTTCGGCGATCGCGCGGTGATCCATCCAGACGATGACGTCGCGGCTCGGATCGCCGCTCGGCCCGACCGGCAGCGATCGGCCCGCTGCATCGAGCATGACGAGCGAGCATGTCGCGTCGAACCCGACGCCTGCGACCGCCTCGGGCCGGATGCCGGCGCGGCCGACGGCTTCGCGCACCGCGGCGCAGGCGGCGCTCCAGATGTCTTGCGAGGATTGCTCGACAATCTCGCCGGGTTCTCGCCAGATGGCGATCGGCCGCTTGGCGCTTGCGAGCAGCCGGCCCGCCTCGTCGAACACGCCGGCGCGCGCGCTCCCGGTCCCCACATCGACGCCGACGAAGGCCTCGCTCATTCGTTTCGCTCCCTATCGGCGCAAGTTCCCATGAAGGGACGGTTCGACGCAAGCTCTCGGCGTCGGACCGCGGTCATCAGCGAGGACGCGAAGCGCGTCCGCCGCTCACTTCCCGGCTGCGGCGCCCGGTACGACGCCCGCCGGCAACGCGAGGCAATGCTGAGCGATCGCGCCGGCGGTGGTGATCCAAATGTCGTCGCGCGAGGCGGCGATGTGGCGCAGCGCGCGGCGCAGCGGGCGCAGGCGGTGCGGATGGCCGACGAGGTACGCGTGAAGCGCGATGCCCATCACCAGCGGCGTCTCCTGGGAGAGTTCGAGCATCTCGTCGAACGAGTCGATGATCATCTGAGCGAATTCGGAGCCGGTGCCCTGGCGCGCGACGATCGCCGGAATGTCGTTGAGCTCCTGCGGGTAGGGCACAGCGAGCAATTTCTTGCCGCTCCGCGTGTCGAGATAGACCGGCTGATCGTCCATCGGCCAGTCGAGCACGTAGCGATAGCCTGCTTCCGCCAGGAGATCGGGCGTCCGCTCGCTTTCGGAGATCCACGGACCGAGCCAGCCCTGCGGCGCGCGTCCCTCGTTGGCGCGAATGCGAGCGGTCGCCTCGTCGATCAGCGCCCGCTCTTCGGCTTCGGGCAGCGTGCCCTGGCGCTCGGAATTGGTGCGGCCGTGGCCGACGATCTCGTCGCCGCGCGCGCGGAACGCCGCGACGAGTTCCGGCGCTTCGTCGTAGAGATCGGAGTTCAACAACACGGAAGCCGGGAAGCCTTCGGCGTCGAAGAGATCGAGCAGGCGCCACGCGCCGACGCGGTTGCCCCAATCGCGCCAAGCGTAATTGAGCACGTCCGGCTGGTGCGGCGCCGGCGTCAACTGGGCGCCGAAGCCCTCCGCGAAGGCGAAGGTCTCGAGGTTGAGCCCGAGGTAGACGGCAAGCCGCTTGCCGCCGGGCCAATCGTATTTCGGACGCGTCTTGATCGCGCTGTAACGATAGCGCCCGTGATCTCCAGACTTCATTCCATCCAGCTCCAATGCGCGGCGGCGCGGTCGGGCGCTAGCAATCACAGAGCGCCGCCGCCGTCCAGCGGGCCGGCCGCACTCGCGTTCGGCGGCGGCCGGCGCTAGACGAACCGAGAATTCGCGGAGGGGGAATCGTTCATGGCTGGAAATGGGTTTCGCCGGGGGCTTGCCTCCGGGCGCCTTGCCCTCGTCCTTTGCCTTGTGACGGGGCAGGCTTACGCAACCGAGTGCGCGCCTGCAGGCGATGCGCAATGTCCTCTTCCCCTCGATCTCTCCGCTGCGATCGGCGCGACCGCGTCCGTTACCGGCCGCTTCCAGAACGGCGGGCCGCGCGAATGGAATTACCAATTGACCGGTCAAAAGGGAGAGACCCTCGAGATGCGGGTGTCACGGCCCAAGGGTGCGCGCGGCGTCATCCAGGCCGCACTCTCCTGCGCCGGCAAATCGACCGCCATGCCGATTGCGGCGCTCGACAACGAGTTCCTCGGCGCCGTTTCCGTCGGCGCGGGGGAAGCGACTGCGGAAGTGCGCGTGAAAGCCTCCGGACCCTGTCGCACGCAGGTCGAAACCGGCGATCCTGACGCCGGCGCGTTCACGCTGGCGCTGACCCGAAAAGCCTCCGAGGTCCAACCGATCGCCGGCATGCGGGTGCTGCTGGTAGGCTCGGAAAGCGGCCAACTGCATGAACTTCAAAGGGCGGACGGCTTCGTCAACCTGACCAAGCCGGGATCCGGCCGCGAGGCGGCGGACAGTTACCTCGTCGACGTGGAGTTGAACGGGCCCGCCAACACCCGCTGGCCGCACGCGGACTTCGACATCGAAGTCTATTCGGTCGTTGAGACGGCGCCCGGCGATCGCGAGAGCAAACTGATCGCGCATCGCAAGGTGAGGGACATCGCGTTCGGGCCGTCCGGCGTGCGCCATGAAGCGGTGTTCGTCGACCGTGGCCTTTGCGGGCAAGTCGCCGTCTATGCGCAAATCGAGAAGCCGGTTCTCTCCGCCGAGAAGGCCCTCATGCCCTTCGAGTGCGAGCGCTGAGCGCGCACGGGCGCCGCGCCTTTCCGTCAGAAGCGCCGCCACAGGGCGACGACGACGCCATTCTCGTAACTGGCCTCGATGGCGCGCACCGTCGCGTAGACCCCGATCTGCGCCGACCAAGAGGCGTCGAAGTCGTACACGAGGCTTGGCTGCAGCACGATGGTCTGCTCGTCGGAGAAGCAGGGCAAGTGCGGCCCGTAGGAAAAGGCGTTGAAGGATTGCGCCATCACCGTCAAATTTTTGGAGAGATGAACGCCGAGAGTCAGGTCGGCGCGCCATTCGTTCGCAGGCCCGCCGCCGCGGGTGGGATAGCCGCCGCTGGCGTCGGCGAAGGCCGATAGGCTTCCCAAACGAAAGCTCGAGCCGACCAACGTGCGCCAATCGGTATTGAAACTCGTGTTGCCGGCTTGGGTGGCCTGAGAGGCGTCGTGCGCGCCGGGAACGAGCGCCGTCCCTTGAACCGACCAGACGAACGACTCGGAAGAAAACAGGCGCGCGCGCAGGCCGGCGGCGCTGTAGTCGAGGCCGCGATAGGTGTTCGAGATCGGCGCGCTGATCGAGTAATCCTCGAGGCCCGACTGGGCGACGGCGGTGAGCCAGTCCGCCAGGCCATATTCGAGATAAAGGGACGTCTCGAGCCGCTGCTCATGCTGGGCGTCCTGCTCGGTCTGGCCGTCGTAGTCGCCGGCGCCGCTGGAAAATGAAAGAATCGCCTGGCCGGTCCCCTGCGGCATCGTCCAGGCGCCGGCATGGGCCGCCGCCAACCAAAAGACCGCCGCTGCGGCCGCCAGAAGGCTCCGCAATACGCCGCGAACAATACTCCGCACCCGAACCCCCAATACGCCGGAGGGGCAAGCCATTCCGGCTTGCCGATAACTCTACGAGTTCAATGTCTTGGCGCATTCGGTGAGCAGCTGAAGAGCGCGTCTGACGCACGAAGTACGTACTCTTAATGTATATAAGTCAAGCTAATTAACCATTCATTAATCATGACCGAACTGCGCGTGTCTGACGCCCCTCCTTTGCACTTCGCGGGCAGGGCGATGGCCCCATTGGCCCAGAAGAGGCGCCGCGGAATGCTCGGTCATCGCGACGGCCCTTGGACCCGAGGCGCGAGCGGCGAAGAAATGGCCGGAACTCCCCGCCGCAGCCGCGCGTTATAAACCCTGGCAGCAGTTCAGCCGCCGCAGCTTGTTAAGACGGGGGACGAACATGACCAGAACAGTCGGCAATCTGTTTGGGAAGATGTTTGGCCGCGGCGTAGTCCTGGCGGCCGTCATCGCGGCCGGGGCGGCGCAAGCGCAACCGGCGCGCGGGCCCTTCGCGGGTTATGCGGGCGCCTGGGCTGGCTCTGGAGCCGTTTCGATGACCAACGGCTCGGTCGAACGGCTGCGCTGCTCGGCTCGGTATCAGGTCCAGGATGGCGGCGTGGGGCTGCTGCAAAATCTCGACTGCGCGAGCGATACCACTCGGTTCGATTTGCGCACGCAGGTGCAGGCCCAGGGCGATGAATTCACGGGCCGCTGGTTCGAAGCCACGCGCAACGCCCAGGGCGACATCTCGGGCCGGATCGGCGGCGGCCGCATCGAAGGGGCGGTCACCGGCCCCGGATTCTCAGCCACCTTTTCGATCCGCGAGCGCGCCGGCCACCAGCAGGTGATGATCCGCGCCCAAGGCGGCGACATTTCCACAATTACTGCACAGCTGGCTCGCGCGCGTTGACACCGTCGACGTCGCCGCCCGGTTCGCTCTCCCGGCGCGGCGGCGAGATGGTCCGAGGGCCAGGCAGGGCCACAATGGCGATTATCTACACTCTATTCCTTGCCCGGGATGTCTTCCCGCCAGCAGAAGGCGGGCGGCCGAGCAGTGGCGGTCAAGCGCTGCGGCGGATCCAAGGGGGCGGGCCATGACCGCTGCGCCGAGCGAAACGCAGGAAACCGATCCGCTTTTGAGCTGGCAGGTGCGCGGCGATCAACTCTCCGCCGTCGCTTCCGGTAGCTGGACCTCCGCCAATAGCGAGCATATCGAGCGCCTGACCGATCGGCTCGATCAAGAGCCTGCCGCGGCCGTGACATTGGACCTCGGCCGCGTCGACGCGCTCGACACGTTCGGCGCCTGGCTGATCGAACGCATCGTCCGTGAAACAGGGGAGCGCCGGCGGACCGCGCGACTCGATTCGGTTCCGGACCGCTATCGCGGCCTGCTCGCCGCCCTTGATCGCACCAATCGGCGCGCCGCCGCGCCGCCGGCCGGGGCAGGCCCGGTCAAGGGCGCGCTGATCGCCCTCGGCTCTGCGCTGGCTTCGGTCGGCGACGATCTCATCGCCATGCTCGCCATGCTGGGCGCGCTCGTCTTCGCGCAGATCGAGCGCTTTTCGAGGCCTCAACGCGCCGGGCGGTTACGTGACGCCGTGCACCATTTCGAGCGCGTGAGCTGGCAGGCGATACCCATCATTCTGCTGATCACCTTCGTTGTCGGGGCGATCATCGCACAGCAGGGGTACTTCTATTTTCGCAAATTCGGCGCGCAGGACTATGTCACCAATCTGGTCGGCGTCCTTGTGTTGCGCGAACTTGCGGTTCTCATCGTCGCGATCATGGTGGCGGGGCGCTCGGGCAGCGCGTTCACCGCCGAGCTCGGCTCGATGAAAATGCGTGAGGAGGTCGACGCCTTGCGCACTATGGGCCTGGACCCGATCGACATTCTCGCGCTGCCGCGCGTCGCCGCCCTCATTTTCGGCTTGCCGGTCCTGGCGTTTCTCGGCGCCGTTGCCGGGATCGCCGGCGGTGCTTTGGTCATTCAGATCGACGGCGGCATGAGCCTGACGACATTCGTGACGCGGTTGCAGAACGCGGTCACGCTGTCGGACTTCGAGGTCGGCCTCATCAAGGCGCCCTTCATGGCGCTGGTGATCGGCGTGGTGGCCTGCACGGAAGGCTTCCGGGTGCAGGGCAGCGCCGTCTCGCTTGGCGTCCACACGACCGCCTCGGTGGTGAAATCCATCTTCCTCGTCATCGTGCTGGATGGCCTCTTCGCCGTCTTCTTCTCCGGAATCGGGATGTAGCGATGGAGGGCGCCCGGGAGCAATCGGCCATTCAGGTCCGCGATCTCGTCGTCGCCTTCGACGATCGCAAGGTGCTCGACGGCCTCTCGCTCGACGTCCGTCAGGGGGAGACGATGGGCGTCGTCGGCGCGTCGGGAGCGGGCAAGTCCGTGCTGCTGCGGACCTTGCTCGGCCTTCTCCCGAAGAGCGCGGGCAGCGTCAGGGTGCTCGGCTTCGACCTCGGCCAGGCGAACGCCGAGGAGCGCCATTCGGTCGGGCGGCGCTGCGGAACCCTGTTCCAGCAAGGCGCATTGTTCTCTTCGCTCTCCGTGTTGGAGAACGTGCAGTTTCCGATGCGCGAATATCTCAACCTTTCCGATCGCCTGCGGCGGGAAGTCGCGATGGCCAAGATCGAGATGGTGGGATTGGATCCGCGCGACGCCGACAAATATCCCGCCCAGCTCTCGGGCGGCATGAACAAGCGCGCCGGGCTCGCGCGCGCCCTCGCGCTCGATCCGGAAATCCTGTTTCTCGATGAGCCGACCTCAGATCTCGACAGCATCGCGGCGGACGAATTCGACACGCTCGTTCGCACGCTGCGACGCACCCTCGGCCTGACGGTATTCATGGTCACCCACGATTTGCAGAGCGTCGGCCACGTTTGCGATCGGGTGGCCGCCATTGCCGACAGCAAGATCGTTTTCGTCGGGACGCTCGCCGAGGTCGACAAGGCGCAGCATCCCTGGGTGCGGGCGTATTTCGGCAGCGAGCGTGCGCGCTCCGCGATGAGTTTGGCTCAGGGATGAGGCGTCCGATGGAGCGTCAAGCGCGTTTCGTGCTGATGGGATTGGTCCTGCTGGCCTTCATCGCGGCGATATTCGCCTCGGTGTACTGGCTGCACGGCTTCGGTCCGCTCGGCGCCACCAAGATCTACACGGTGCGTTTTCCCGGCAGCGCGCCGGGGGTCAGCGTCGGCTCGTCAGTGGTCTTCAACGGCGTCCGGGTCGGCGAGGTCACCCGCGTCGCCTTCAACCCCGCCGATCCGAACGAAGTGCTCGCGACGATCGCCGTCGAGTTGAACACGCCGGTGCGGGTCGATACGCTGGTCGGGGTCGAGAGCCAAGGCCTGATCGGCGGCGGCGCCGTCTCGCTTCGCGGCGGCGGAGCCGGCTCGCCGGCGCCGGCTGGCGAGGGCGGCAAGCCGCCGGTGCTGATCGCCGATCCGGCGGCCGCCATGAGCCTCGGCGAGACGACGCGCCAACTGCTGCAACGGGTCGATAGGCTGGTGGCGGAGGACGCCGATCCGTTGCACGCGACCTTGGCGAATTTGCAGGTGTTCACCGAGGCGTTGTCGCGCAATTCCGGCCGGCTCGACTCCATCCTCAAGGGGCTCGAAAAGATGATCGGCGGTTCGACCGCCGCGCCGCCCAAGACGTACGATCTCACGGCGCCGACCAGCTTTCCCCAGCTCAAGAAGGTAGCCGCCCGTCTCGTCGTCGCGGACCCTACCGGCGTCGTGATGTTCGACAGTCAACACATCCTGGAGCGCGGCGAAGACGGCGGCTTCAGCTTCCTTCCCGACGCGCAGTGGAGCGACAGCCTCGTCAAGCTCGTCCAGGCGAAGCTCGTCGACGCGTTCGAAAATGCTCAGGTGTTCGACGGCGTCAGCCGACCGATGGAAGGCGGGAACGACGACAATCAGCTCGTGATCGAGATTCGCAATTTCAGCGTCGTCGCCAATCCAAAGCCGGCGGCCGACGTCGTTCTCAACGCGAAGCTCGTCTCAGGCGACGGCAAGACCATCGCCGAGAAAACCTTCCACGGCGTGGTTCCGATCGCCAGCGCCAACCCGTCCGACGCAGCCAAGGGGTTGAGCGAGGCCTTCGCGGGCGTCGCCACTGACATCATCGCTTGGGCGTCTGAGAGCTTCTGACAGTCGCGATCGCTTGCTCGGCGGCCGCGACGCCGGTGCGAAAAGCCCCGTGCGCGGTTGAGTAATCGTTTCGCGAGCAGGCCTCGCCGGCAAAGAAGATGCGCTCTTCGACCGGGGCGGCGAGCGCGGCGCGGCACGCGACCGAGCCGGGAGAGGCGTAGGAATAGGAGCCGCGGGCGAAGGGATCGCGCAACCATCCATGATGCGCCAGCGGCGCGATGCGGCGCGCGATGCCAGCCCCGAACAGCCCGATGAGCTCGGCCAGCGCAAAGTCGAAGAACGCCCGCTCGCCGCCCTTCTCGAGTTCGGCGGCCAGCGAGCCGCCGAAATAGACCTCGATCATCGGTCGGCCGTATGGCCGGAAATGGTATGCGGCGGTCGCCGCGCGGGTGGCGTCGCCGAACGCGCGGCTTTCGCTTTCGAATGTAGTGGGGTCGGCGAGCGTCAGAAACAGCTTGTCGGCGAGCCCCAGCGGCAGGCCTGCCGCCGCCTCCGTCTTTTCCGGCAGCGCCGGCAAGAACAGATCCGGCTGCTCGGCGATCACCGCGCTCGACAGCGTCACGATCACCGCGTCGGCTTGGATCGCCCCCTTGCTCGTCTCGATGGCGAGGCGCTTGCCGCGCCGGTCGATGCGCTCCGCCTTGCAGCCCAAGGCGGCCGGGAGGCCGGCCCCGTAGCTGGCGATGAGACGGCCGTAGCCGCTGCCGACCCGCCAATTCACGCCGTCGTCTTCGTAGTTCGCCAGATCGTGCGCCGAGACGCGTTCGAGTTCGGCGCCGCTGTAATAGGTGCTGACCGCGTCGAGCAGAGCGTTCCACCGGCCGCGCGGTTCGAGGAAGGCCGCCACCGGTTTGTCCGGCTCGTCCTGCGGATAGGCGTCGACCCGTTCGTGCAATCGAACGAGCGCTTGGCGGAATGCAGTCACCTCCGTCGCCGGAAGGCCTAGCTGCGCGGCGGGGCGCGCCCAGGGCGGCAAGCTCTTGTCGATCATTTGGCCTTCGGCCTCGGCGATCTTCGTCCAGGGATTGCGCTCGGCGGAATGAAGCCAGCCGCAGCCGAGGTCGACCGGAAAGCCGCCGGCTACGGTGGTCCACGCGCGGCCGCCGAGGCGCTCGCGAGCTTCGACGATCAGCGCCGCGACGCCGGCTTCGCGAAGGCGGCGCGCCGCCGCGACGCCCGCCGCTCCGCCGCCGATGATCACGACTTCCGCTTCCGTCATTCCAAGTTCTCCTGCGCCTGACAATGTATTGTGGCGGCTGCTTTGACAAACATGAGACGAGGGCGCGGCCAAGCCGTGCAGAAGCCGGGGTGAAGCTCGACCCGCGCTGACGCTTCGAGCGGGTTGACCCCCGAGCAGGCGTTCGTCAAGACAACCTGCTGGGAGGCACGTTGTTTTGAAGATGGAATCGAACCGCCGCGTGTTCATCGCGGGCCTCGCCGCGAGTCTTGCGCCGCTTCGTGCGCGCGCAGCCGATCCGCTCGAAGCCGCTGCAACCCAAATCGCCGCGCTCGAAGCGCGGGTCGGCGGCAGACTCGGCGTCTGCGTCAGCGAGGCGAAGACTGGTCGGCGCCTCGCGCATCGCGCGGACGAGCGCTTTCCGATGTGCAGCACCTTCAAGGCGCTGGCGGCCGCCGCAATTCTCGCGCGGGTCGACCTGGGCGCCGAACGGCTCGACCGGCGCGTTGCCTACGGCCCGGCCGATCTCCTCGACTACGCGCCGGTCACCAAGGCCCATGCGGGGGAAGGCGCAATGGCGCTCGGCGACATCTGCGCCGCGGCGATCGACTGGAGCGACAACACCGCGGCCAATCTCATGCTGCAGGCGATCGGCGGCCCCGCCGAGCTGACGCGCTACATCCGCTCGATCGGCGATCCCGTCACCCGTCTCGACCGCAACGAGCCGACGCTCAACACTTCCATTCCCGGCGACGAACGCGATACGACGACCCCGCTCGCGATGGTGCGCGATCTCGAAGTCGTGCTGCTCGGCGATGCTCTCTCAGAGGCTTCGCGCCGACAACTGGAGACCTGGATGATCGGCGACAAGGTCGGCGACAAGCGGCTGCGGGCGGGCGTGCCCGCGTCCTGGCGCGTCGGCGACAAGACCGGCAGCGGCGACAACGGAACGGCCAATACGATCGCGATTTTGCGGCCGCCCGGACGCGCTCCGCTGCTCGCGGCCGTCTATTACACGCAATCCGACGCCCCGATGGAGGCGCGCAACGCGATCCACCGCGACGTCGGCGCGATCATCGGCGAGGCGTTCGGCGGCTGATCCCTGCAATCGTGGGACGCGAGGAGGGCCGTCGCTTACACGCTTTGACGTTTTGGTCTGAGGCATGTGCTATCATGACGCATTCGTTGGAGCGTACGATGCGAGACCGCTCTGAAATTAGAGTCGATGTCGAGCCGTTGATCGAGATCGCTGCGAATTGGCTTGCGCGAGCGACGAACGCCGACTCCGTGATCTTGTTCGGTAGCCGAGCGCGGGGCGATCACCTCCCGGACAGCGATTGGGACATTTGCGTCGTGGTGCCGGACGATGTTGAGCCGGGGCGATTCACGCCGATCAGCCTGTGGCCGGTCGTGGCCGACCTTCCTCTGGCGATCCAAATTTTTCCCTTGCGGCGAAGCGTGTTCGAGAACAAGCGCACGGACCCTAACTCTCTGAGCCACGACGTTGCTCGTGATGGGGTCGTGCTCTTGGCCGCGCCAGGATGGACTCCTACGCCATGACTGACGCCGCCGATTGGCTTGCGAAGGCGAGAAGCGATCTCGATATGGTCAAAGTTGCAGTAGAATTGTCGAACACTGATTAGGCGGCGCCCAACGGCCCCTGCGCCTCGCCTCCCACCGCCAGCGCAAAGATCGCCTTCGACTCGCGCACGCCGCGCAGGACGTGGCGGCCGAGCGATTCGAGGCGTGCGTCGTCGCCCATCGCCGCCACGAATTCGGCCGAGACGACGACGCGCCGGCCGAGCGGTTCGCATAGCGCCTCGATTCGGCTGACTTCGTTGACCGCCGGCCCGATGACGGTGAAATCGAGACGGTCGATCGCGCCCACGTTGCCGTAGAGCACTTCGCCGACGTGCAAGGCGATGTCGACCCCCACGGCGGGGAGCCCGGCGGTCGCCCGCGCCGCGTTGAGTGCGTCGAGCCCGCGCGCCGCCTCGTGCGCCGCATCCAGGGCGCGCAGGCAGGTCGCCGCGACGTCGCCCTCTTCGAGCGGAAAAGTCGCGAGCACCGCGTCGCCGATGAATTTCAACACCTGGCCGCCGCGCGAGCGGAGCGGGGCGGTCAGGGTCTCGAACACGTCGTTGAGCAGGTCAACGATCGCCGCCCCCGGCGTCGCGTCGCTCGCCGCGGTGAAGCCGCGAATGTCGGCGTACCACAGCGCCGCATGAATGCTGCTGACCGAGCCGCGCTTCACCGCGCCGGCATGCACTCGCCTTCCAGCGTCCGCGCCGAGATAGGCGCCGAGCAGGCTCGAAGCGATCACATGGCCGGCGTCGGACTTCAACGCCAGCGAAAGGGCGGGAAGGGTGGCGTTGATCAGCGTGAGGTCGCTCTCGTCGAAGCCGCCCCTCCGATCGCTCGCGAAGGAATAGACGACGCCCGTGCCTTGCGAGGGATCGCCCTCTTTGCCGAAGCTGTAGAGACGACAAAGGTAGTCCGTCGCCCCGAGCGAAAAGAATTCTTCGAGCACGGGAAAGTCGCGCTGCGCCGGTCCGTCAGACAGGCGACGCCGCAGCGAGGGCTCGTCCTCACCGGCTCTCGCTTGGCGAATGAGCTCGAAGAAAGGGCTTTGAGCCCACATCGGGTCGGCTTCGACGTGGTGATCGAACTGCATCGGCTGGATCGCGTTGAGGTCGCGCCGCCAGGTGTAGCCGTAGCCGCTCCACTGCGGATGCAGCGTCTCCATCGCGGTTTGCGCCCGCCACAGCGGCACGCCGTCGGCGACGAGACGCTGGCAATAGCCGTCGAACAAGGCTTCGGCCGCCGCGCCGCGTAGCCCCTCGCGCACCGCCCAAATGTGCGTGTCGACGATGCGGCGCCCGAGGGCGTCGTCGAATTTGACGATGGGGTGGGGCAGGGGGCGCGCTTCGGGCATTGGACGTCCTCGCCGATTGACGATTTGCGCTCATCTTCGCCTATTCGGCGCGCGCTCGCCAGCCCGGCGCCGCCCGACAAAAAGAGAGCCGCGGGCGTCGCCCACGCGGCTCCTTCGTTCGGCGAGCGCCGTCGCGATCAGGTCGCCGGCTTGACCGCAGTCGCGTCCATCATCTTGCCGTGCTGCGAATAGGTGACTGCGACTTTCTCGCCGACCTTAAACTTGGCGAGATCAACGCCCTTCGCCGCCGTGTAAGACATGCCGTTCGACAGCGTGAACGTGTCCTTCTTCAGATCGATGGATTGAATAGCGCCCGTCGCGTCCGCGGCGAAGGCCGCGGTGGTTAGGCCGAGAACGGCGGTCGCCGCGACCGCGCCGATTGCTCTGCGCATCGTCCCTCTCCTTGTTGGGGATTCGGGATCGCGCCGGCTCAGTCCGCTTCTTCGGGCCGCCGAACGCGACCCCGCCGATGACGATATTCAATCACGCTGCGGCTTGCCCTTGGATGTCCGCACGGTGAAATTTCGTTAACCTCCGGCCTGCGCCTGGTGTCCGCCGGTGAGCGGCACGAAGGGGATGACCTTGCCGCCGAAGATGTCGGAGCGCGCGACGGTGGCGGCCCCATCCGCGCCGACGGTCTCGACCGCCTTGAGGATGTGCTGCGCGCCAGGCGGACCGACGGGGATGACCATGACGCCGTTCGGCTTCAACTGCTTCAGCAGCGGCGGCGGAATGTGGTCGATGCCGCAGGTGACGATGATGCGATCGAACGGCGCCGCCTCCTCCCAGCCGTAGTAACCGTCGCCGGAGCGCGTCGCGATCGCTGAATATTCGCCATAGCCCTTCGCGATCAGCCGGTCGTAGACGCCGCGCGAGCGCGCCGCGAGTTCGGGGATGATCTCGATCGAATGGATACGGTTCGTCAGATAGCTCAGCAGCGCCGACTGGTAGCCGGAGCCGGTGCCGATCTCGAGCACCTTGTCGCCGGGCTTTATGCCAAGCGCGCTGGTCATCCGCCCCATCGTCCCCGGCGGGGTGATGGTGACGCCAAAGCCGATGTCGAGATAGTGGCCGGCATAGGCGTTGCCGCGGTCCTGCGGCAGCACGAATTCCTCGCGCGGCGTCAGCAGGAATGCGCGTTTGTCGGCCGGCGTCCAAAGGTCGTTGAAGGACAGGAGAACCTGATAGCGCTCGTAGCGGCGTGCGAGCTGGGCCGGGTCCTCGCCGCGGTTCGCCGTCATCCAGGCGACGAAGTCGGCGCTACGGGTCATCGGTGGCCAGAGATCCGGCCGGAAGGCGCGTTGAGACTCGGCTGCGGCCGGAACCGCCGAAAAAGCCGAGGCGGCCGCGCCAAGAAGGAAGTCGCGTCTGAGCATTACGATCCTCTTGCCCCTGCGGAAGCAAATACGAGCCCGGCCTTGCGCCAATTGTGTGGCGTCGCAAGGGAGTACCTCCCCTCTCCCGTCCGGGAGAGAGGCCGGGGGAGAGGGTCAATCGAAGGGAAGGCGCAACGCGCTGCGTATCCGCTGCAGTACGCGCTCGAGATCCTCTCGCACTTCCTGGTTCGCGAAGCGCAAGACCTGGAAGCCCGTACTTTCCAACGCCTTTGTGCGATTTCGTCGTAAGGCGATTGCCACTCGTGCTGGACGCCGTCGATTTCAACGATGAGGCGCGCGCTTTGGCAGCAGAAGTCCACGATATAGCGATCGATCGGAACCTGCCGCTTGAACTTGGCGCCGTGAAAGCGAGAGGCCCGCAGTCGCGTCCACAATGTGTCTTCGGCTGGGGTCGAGGCCTTTCGCAGGCTGCGCGCGAAGCGGTGCGGCTCGGAAACCATCGCCCTTGTCCCCTCTCCCCCGGCCCCTCTCCCGTTCGGGAGAGGGGAGTCAGCGCCCGACCGTCTTCGCCAAGAACCCGCGCAGCGCGGCATAGGCGCGCTGGGCGACGTGCGGATCGTATTCGAGCCACATGCCGAGGACGTGCTTGCCGCCGGCGAAGTCGGGCATGTCGAAACCGTGGGCGGCGCCGGGAAGGACGATGAGCGAGACTGGCGCGCCGCGCGGCTGGGCCTTGGCGAGCGCTTCGCAGTCGACCGCCGGCGTCACCTCGTCCTTTGCGCCGACCAGGATCAGCGTCGGGATGCGCAAGGGTGCGCCCGCGCGATTGGCGCATGGGGGATAGAAGGCCGCCGCCGCCGCGACGCGCGGCTTGCCCGCCGCGATCGCCAGCGCGGTGTCCGCACCTTGCGAGAAGCCGACGACGGCGATGCGCGCGGGATCGACGTCAGGCTGCTTGGCGAGGAAGGCCAAGGCGCCATCGGCGTCGGCAGTCGCCTCAGGGAAATCGACCGTGCAGGTCTCCTTCAGCCCGCGGCTCGAAAAGTCGTCGACGAACAGCGCGACATAGCCCCAGCCGGCGATCGTCTCGCCGATCGCGCGCCGGTTGACCGGCAGGCCGAGGCAGGAGTGAAACAGCGCGACCGCCGGAAACGGCCCAGCGCCCGCCGGCTTGGTGAGATAGCCGCGCAGCGCCGGCGCGCCGGGCGCGGCGAAAGTCACCGGGGCTTCCGCCGCGACGGCCGGCGGCGTCGCGAGCGCCAATGCGGCGATGACGGCGGGGGCGAGGCGTGTCGAGAAACTCACGTCGGCAAGGGGCCCCAGCGATGGGCCGCCGTCAAGGGCGCCCGCGCGACAATCCCACATGACGCGGTGGGAAAATGCTCGTAAACTCGGCGCGCGACAGGAAGGGGGAATCATGCCGGAATGGTCGAGGCTGCGCTCGCTCCCCTACGGCGCGCTGGCGCTGCTGCTTGTCGCCGCGGGGCTCTTCATCGCCATGCTCGTCAATGCGACAGCGCCGGTGACCGGCGGCGAGGATCGGTACAGCCAAGCCTGGGCGGTGTTCCTGCTGACCCTTCTTCTCTGGATCACGCTGGCGCTGTTGCTTGTGGTAGGCGGGGTCAGGGGCCGGATGCCGGTCTGGGCCGCGCTGGCGGCCGTAATCCTCCATCCGGCGGCCGGCTTCGCCGAATTCGTCGCCGTGGACGCGGCGTCGCAAGGCCTGATCGCGGCGGCGCCGATCGTCGTGCTGCTGCCGCTCCTGATCGCCGCCTATGCGCTATGGGCCCGCTTGCCGCAGTTCCACGCGATGTACCCGCCGCGCCCGGTCAGCCTGGCCGTGTGGGGCTTAGTGGCTTTCCTCTCGCTCGCCAGCATTGCGACGTGGTTTTAGCGGGAACCCCACTGCGCGCGAGGACGAACTCTTGCGGATCGAATTGATCCGAGAGAAAATGGGAAATAGCCCGTTGCCGCCTTCCGGATTCGAAGCACGCGTTCAGCGTGGCGGAAATCCAGGGCCTGACGTCAGCCTACCTTACGGAGCGCAACTGCCCGAATACGACCGGCGCCGTCGATCGCGCCATCATCGCCTTGGCCAAGAAGAACAAGGATTTTTCGAACTACGACTCGCAGCAGGCGAAGGCGATCGCGGAGAGCGCAGCGGCGATAACCTCTGAGTCGGTCATCCAGGAGGCGACGTCGCATTGCCATTGAGGCCTGACTACCCGCGTCCTGGCCGGGCTTGACCCGGCCATCCACGCAGTCCAGCCTCGGAACGGCCTTCGGCACTGCGCGGGGCAGCTTGACCGTAGGCTAGCGCGCTTGCTGTGGGCGCGAAGCAGCATCCCGTCTGAAGTCACGGCGTCGCGTGGATGACCGGGTCAAGCCCGGCCAAGACGGGGTGGGACACCAAGGCCCGTTCCCTCAAAACAAAAAATATCTCTGCGCCATCGGCAGCCGTTCCGCCGGCTCGCAGACCAGCAGCACGCCGTCGGCGGTCACGGCGTAGGTCTCCGGGTCGACCGTGATGTTCGGCGTCGCGCCGTTGTGGATCAGCGACTTTTTGCTGATCTCGCCGCGCGTGTTCTCGACCGCGACCATGGTCTTCGCCACCCTCAGCTTGCTCGCGATGCCCTTCGCGAGCGATGCGCCGGAGACGAAGGTGAGCGACGTTCCCGTCCGTGCGCGGCCGAAGGAGCCGAACATCGGGCGGTAGTGCATCGGCTGGGGCGTCGGGATCGAGGCGTTGGGATCGCCCATCGGCGCGGCGGCGATCGCGCCGCCCTTGATGATGAGGTCGGGCTTCACGCCGAAGAAGGCCGGGGTCCACAGCACGAGGTCGGCGAGCTTGCCCTTTTCGATCGAGCCGATGTGCTTCGAAACGCCATGCGCGATGGCCGGGTTGATGGTGTATTTCGCGACATAGCGCTTGACGCGGAAATTGTCGCTGCGGGAGGTGTCGCCCTCGAGCGGCCCGCGCTGGCGCTTCATCTTGTCGGCGGTCTGCCAGGTGCGGATGATCACCTCGCCGACGCGGCCCATCGCCTGGCTGTCGCTCGACATCATCGAGAGCGCGCCGAGATCGTGCAGAATGTCCTCGGCGGCGATCGTCTCCTTGCGGATGCGGCTTTCGGCGAAGGCGAGGTCCTCGGGGATGGCGCTGTCGAGGTGGTGGCACACCATCAACATGTCCAAGTGCTCGTCGAGCGTGTTGCGCGTATAGGGGCGCGTCGGATTGGTCGAGGACGGCAGCACGTTGGGCAGGCCGGCGACCTTGATGATGTCGGGGGCATGGCCGCCGCCGGCGCCCTCCGTGTGGAAGGCGTGGATGGTGCGGCCCTTGAACGCCTTGATCGTGTCCTCGACGAAGCCCGATTCGTTGAGCGTGTCGGTGTGGATCATCACCTGGATGTCGTAATCGTCGGCGACCGAGAGGCAGCAGTCGATTGCCGCCGGCGTCGTGCCCCAGTCCTCATGCAGCTTCAGCGCGCAGGCGCCTGCCTCGACCTGCTCGACCAGGGCGGCGGGCTTGCTGGCGTTGCCCTTGCCGGCGAAGCCGAGATTCATCGGGAAGTCGTCGGCCGCCTCGATCATCCGCGCGATGTGCCAGGGGCCGGGCGTGCAGGTGGTGGCGAAGGTGCCGGTCGCCGGTCCCGTGCCGCCGCCGAGCATCGAGGTGACGCCGCTCATCAGCGCCTCCTCGATCTGCTGCGGGCAGATGAAATGGACGTGGCTGTCGAAGCCGCCGGCGGTGAGGATCTTGCCTTCGCCCGCGATCACCTCGGTGCCCGGCCCGATGATGATGTCGACGTTCGGCTGGATGTCGGGATTGCCCGCCTTGCCGATGGCGGCGATCAGCCCGTTCTTGAGGCCGACGTCGGCTTTGACGATCCCCCAGTGGTCGAGGATGACGGCGTTGGTGATGACGGTGTCGACCGCGCCTTCCGCCTGCGAGGCCTGGCTCTGGCCCATGCCGTCGCGGATGACCTTGCCGCCGCCGAACTTCACCTCTTCGCCATAGGTGGTGAAGTCCTTCTCGATCTCGATGAAGAGCTCGGTGTCGGCGAGCCGAAGGCGGTCGCCCGTCGTCGGGCCGAACATGTCGGCGTAGGCGGCGCGGGGCAGGGAGGTGGGGCGTTGGGACATTGCGGGTCTCGAAAGAAAGGGGACGGCGCCGCCGTTATCCCTTCTCCCGCTCGCGGGAGAAGGTGGCCCGAAGGGCCGGATGAGGGGCGACGCCAAGCCCTCACCCCGGCCCTCTCCCGCTGAGCGGGAGAGGGGGCCTAAACCTCCCCCATCACCTCCTGGCGGAAGCCGATGGCGTGGCGTTTGCCGGCGAGCCCGACGAGGCGCACTTGCCGGCTTTGGCCGGGTTCGAAGCGGGTGGCCGTGCCGGCAGGGATGTCGAGGCGGTAGCCGCGGGTCTTGGCGCGGTCGAACTTCAACGCCGGATTGGTTTCGAAGAAATGGTAGTGCGAGCCGACCTGGATGGGCCGGTCGCCGGAATTGGCGACTTCGAGCGTAATCGTCTCGCGCCCGATGTTCATTTCGATCTCGCCGGGCTCGGCCAGCACCTCGCCGGGAATGAGCGTCTCGTCGGCGCCGCGGATCGGATTATGGACCGTCACAAGCTTCGTGCCGTCCGGGAAGGTCGCCTCGACCTGAAGGTCGTGGATCATCGCGGCGATCCCGTCCATCACCTGGTCGGCCGAGATCACATGGGCGCCTGCCTCCATCAGTTCGGCGACCGAGCGCCCGTCGCGCGCGCCCTCGACGACGAAATCGGTGATCAGCGCGACGGCTTCCGGGTGGTTGAGCTTGACGCCGCGCTCGAGGCGCCGACGCGCCACCATCGCCGCCATGGCGACGAGCAGCTTATCCTTTTCGCGTGGCGTCAGATTCATATCTACCGGTCCCTTTGTGTTGGTTCCGGTCGAGCAAGAACCTCGCCATTACGACCAAACGCGCGGCGCCTCGCGGCCGCGCAGCGCGCCCATGGCCCCGATCAGCGCCGTGCGCAATCGGCTCGGCGAGGGCGAGGCGACGCGCGCGACGAGCATCCCGTCGAACGCGCTGGCCCCGGCCTCCAGCCGCTCGCCCTCAGACTCAGCAAGCGCGTCTAGCGCTGCCCGCAATTTAGGCAATTGCGCCTCGGCGTTGGGCGAAACGCACAATATCAGGGCAATGGCGCGCGCGCCGCGGCCGACCGCCGGCCGGTCGAGCGCCGCGCCGGCGTCCTCGAGCCGCGTCTCGTCGGCGAAGACCAGCCGGCCGCCGCGCCTCACGCGCCAGCGGTCGCGCAGTGTGGCGGAAATTCGCGTCTCGCCATGCGCCAAACGGCCGAAGACCACCGCCTCCATCAGCAACAGCGTGGCGTCGGGCGCGACCTCGGCCTCGAGGCTGCGCTCCAGCCACGCGTGGTCGAACAGTAGGGTTTCCTGCGGCGTCCAGGCGAGCGCGCCGCCCGCTTCCACCTGAATGCGGGTCTCGACGCGTACCGGCTCTTCGTCGCAGCGATAGATCTTCTCGGCGGATTGGGTGGTGGCGGCGACGCGCGCTTCGGGGCCGACGGTCAGCTCGATCCTGGCGCGGTCGCCGCCCGCCATGCCGCCGCCGGTGTTGACGATCACCGCTTCGCATTCCGTGCGGGCGCGCGGAAAGCGCAATCTGAGCCCGCCTGTCTCATAGGCCCGGGCGGCTTCCGTGCGCGCGCCGGCCCTGGCGAAGTGAGCCCGCACCTCGCCCTGCGCTCGCTGTCGGAAGGCGGCGTAGGTGGTCTGCGAGGCGGGAGGGAGGGACGAAACGTCCATTTTTTTCAGCGCTCTCGGCGGCTTCGAGGCGGACTTCGCCGAGCCGGATTGTTCCTTCTTCACGCTGAGCCGCCCCCACGTCAAGGCGAGGCCGCGGTCCCGCTCAACGATTTTGGCTTGTCACTGTTGCCACAAACGCACAGCCGCGCGCGCGCGACGAGAGTATAAGGAGCGAATTGAACGCAGGTTCCATCCGTATGACACAGTTTTCCGGTTCGGCGCGTCCTGATGCGGCGGGAGACGCCGCGCAGTTGCTATCGCGGATCGGCTACGCGGTCCTCGCCTTGGCGGCGCCGAGCGCGGTCATTCTCTCCACGCGCTCCATCTTCGTGCTGTATCCGATCGGCGTCGCGTTGTTGCTGGTCGCCGCGGCGCTCGATCCGACGCCGGGCGTGCCCGAGCGGTTCCGCGCGGTGCGCAAGGCTCCCGTCGTCTGGGTCACGGTCGGCTTGTTCGCCTGGGCGGTGCTCTCGGTCCTGTGGTCGCCGTTTCCTGCTTCGGGCGCGCAACTCCTGCTCAAGATCGCGACGACGGCGATCGCCGCTTTGTTCGTGATGGCGACGGCGCGCGAGCACCTGCGCGCGACGGATCTCTATCTCTTCCCGATTGGCGTCGTGCTGGCGATGGTGACGATTCTCGGCCTGTGGTTCGCCGTCCAGCAGGGCATCGAGCCGGACACCAGCCGCATCCATGTCGGCGGCGTCGTACTCGTGGTGATGGTTTTCCCTGCCATGGCCGGTCTCGCGGCGCGCGGGCGCAACGGCTACACGCGCGCCATGATGGTGCTGGCGCTGGTCTACGCCTTCGCGCTCGGCGCGCCTGCAACCGCGGCGGCTCTGTTGGTCGGCTTCGCGGTGCTCTCGTTCGCCGTCTCGGATATTCGGCGCACAGTGAACGATCTGAGCTGGGTCGCTGGCGGCCTCATCCTGGTCGCGCCGCTCGTGGTGGCGATGACGCCGACTTTGTCGCATTGGCTGTTTCACGCCAAGCTTTCGAATCTGGGCGCGCCCTATCCGACGCTGGCCGCCGCCGCGAGCCTCATCTTGCACGACGTGATCAGGCTCTTCACCGGCCATGGGATCGACACGGTGGTGCGCGGCGTCGAGAGCGGCGTGCTGCCGATGATGACGCCGCGGGTCGCCGTGTTCCAAATCTGGTACGAGCTCGGCATCGTCGGCGCGATTGCCGCTTCGGTCGCGACTTGGATGGGATTCCGGGCGATCGGCAACATGGCGCCGCGCCTCGCGCCCTATGTCGCGGCGACCTTCGCCTGCGATCTCACGCTCGGCTTTCTCGCCGAAGATCTCGACGCAGATGACCTGGGTGACGCTGCTCGCGATCAGCGCCATCGCCATCGGCGCCGCCGCCCGCAGCCAGTACCGCACGACCCGGCCCTCGGCGGCGTCCCTGGCGCATTTCTGACGACGCGCCGAGGCCGTCTTGGCCGGGCTCGTCCCGGCCATCCACGCGGCGCCCATTGCCCAGTCGCTGTGGACAGCACCATCCGCGGGCTACTGGTGGCTCTACGCTGCGAGAGTGGTGCAAGCGGCGCCGCGTGGGTGGCCGGGACAAGCCCGGCCATGAACGCGAAAGCAGAGCACGCGAAAGCAGAGCACGCGAAAGCAGAGCAAGCGGCCTCGAGATGCCTAGGGTCAGCCCAGCGTTTCGAGCGTCGCTGCGCCGAACTGCGCCGCAAAGAACGTGCAATAGGGGCCGCCGCGGGCGATCAACTCGCGGTGCGAGCCGGATTCGGCGGCGCGGCCTTTCTCGATGACGAAGATGCGGTCGGCGCCGACGATCGTCTGCAGGCGATGGGCGACGACGATCGTCGTGCGTCCGATGCGCAGTTCGTCGAGCGCCTTCTGCACCGTCCGTTCGGATTCGGAATCGAGCGCCGCCGTCGGCTCGTCGAGCAGGAGGATCGGCGCGTTTTTCAGGATCGCCCGCGCGATCGCGATGCGCTGGCGCTGTCCGCCTGAGAGCTGCGTTCCCTGCTCGCCGACATTGGTGTCGTAGCCATCGGCGAATTGCTTGATAAAGTCGTGCGCGTGCGCCTTCTTGGCCGCCGCGACGATTTCCGCCTCGCTGGCGCCCGGCAGGCCGAGCCCGATGTTCTCTCGAATGGTGCCGCGAAAGAGAAAGACGTCCTGCGAGACGAAGCCGATCTTGCTACGCAGCGAAGCGAGGTCGACCGCCGCGATGTCCTGGCCGTCGATCGCCGCGCGGCCGTCGCTCAAGGTGAAGAAGCGCTGAACGATGCCCAGAATAGTCGACTTGCCGCCGCCCGACGGCCCAACGAGCGCCGTCGTCGCATTCGGCTCGGCGACGAGGTCGAGCCCGTCGAGCACTTTCTCGCCCGCCCGGTAGGCGAAGCCCGCCTTCTCGAGGACGACGCGACCCTTGGTGACATCGAGCTTGGGCGCCGCCGGCGCCGAGGCGTCTCCCTCCGGCGAATCGAGCACTTCGTAGATCATCCGCGCGCTGACGAGGCCGTTCTGGATGTCGACGGGAAAGCGGCTCAACCGTTTGGCGGGCTCGTAGGCCAGCAGCAGCGCGCCGAGGAAGGAGACGAAGGAGCCGACGTCCGCGTGCAGCACGCTGACGCGCCACGAACCGTAGAAGATCGCAAAGCCGATCGCGACGCCCGCGAGCGAATTGGCGAGGAAGGTCGAAAGCCCCGTGCCGGCGGCGATGCGGTTGGCGGAAACCTCGACGCTGCGGATCGCTTCGCCCATGCGCGCGCGCATTTCGCCTTCGAGGTTGAAGGCTTTGACGATGCGCACGCCGAGCACGGTCTCGGCCATAGTCTGCATGATTTGCGTCGAGCCAAGGAAGGAGCGCTTGGCGAACAGGCGGACCTTGCGGATGATGCGGCCGACCAGCAGGGTCAGGATCGGCAGCGCGCACAAGGCGCCGATCGCGATGACGGGATCGCGGCCGATCATCACGGCGACGAGGCCGAGAACCGCCAGGGCGTCGCGCGCCGCGCCCTGGACGACAAGTTGCAGCGCATCCCGCACGCCGTTGGCGGCGAGCGCGAGCCGCGCGATGAATTCGCTGGAATGGCGGTCCTGAAAGAAGATGACGCTCTGGTTCAGCAGGCGGTCGAAAACGCGCCGCTGCGCGGTGGCGACGATGCGGTTGCCGATGCGCGACAGCGTCACCATCGAGCCGTAGGTCGCCGCGCCGCGGAGGACGAACAGCCCGACCACCTCGAGCGCCAGTCCGCGCATATGGCCGAATTTTTCCGCCGACACCATCCCGTTCAGAACGGGCTTGAGCAAAGCGGCGGCGGAGACGTTGGAGAGAGCGATCAACCCCAGCAGGATCGCGCTGAGCACATAGCCGCTGACATGCTCGCGGCCGAATTCGCGCGCGAGCCGTAGCAGCAATCGGCTGGAGTCGGACTGCTGGGAATTTTCGGGCCGGTCGAGCATCGCGCGTTGCTAGCCCGACCGCGCCGAAAGGGAAAGGCCAATCGGCGCGCTAACGCTCCGCCACGCGCACAATTGGCTAAGCTTAGCGGCGCGCGGGAGCCGCCGCCGGCATCCGGATGGTGCGGGGCCGCTTGTACTCGACGACGACGGCCCGACTGCGGCCGTTGACCAACGTGGCGCGACCGCGCGACAGGTTCGCCTGCTTGGCGGCGAGCGCCTTGACGTCGTCGGCCGGGACGCCCATCAGCGACGCCGCAATCTCGATGCGCTGGGAGAGGTCGCCCGTCAGACTCTCGGCGGCGATCAACGCTTCTTCGATCGTCGGGGGGTCCTTCCGAACGCGCCGCGCGCCCCACTTCGTTTTCCAGATCGTGCTCATCGCATCCTCGAACGTCTCGGTTTTCGCCCCACAAGCGAAATGCCCGCCAAACCCGGCGAAATCAATTATACTTGGGTTTATCAGAGATATTGCAGTGCAGCAATCCGGGAGGAATGCGGTAGCTGCATGGGCGACCCTCGGAAACTGCAAATAGTTGAAGAGAAGCAACACATAAAGTTCACAATCGATTGAGAAGCGGCGCGATCCGTGCATGGCTTGGACGCCGAGCCGGCGAATTGAGGAACTCCGTATGTCCGATAGTGTTCCGCTCCGCCCCTTCGTTAATTACTTTGCCGAGCTGATTCCCCACCAAGGCCGCCGCGCCGCGATCGACGCGGTCTATCGGGCCCCCGAGACGGAATGTGTGCCATTGCTCGCTGAGGCGGCCGAATTGCCGGCTTCGGTGAAGGATGAGGCGCGGGCCTTTGCGCGGCGACTGATCGAGCGGCTACGGGCGCGTCCGGCTCCGGGCCTCGTGCAGGGTCTGATGCGCGAATATGCGTTGTCGAGCCAGGAGGGCGTGGCGCTGATGTGCCTTGCGGAGGCGTTGCTGCGCGTCCCGGACGCGGCGACGCGCGACGCGTTGATCGCCGACAAGATCGGCGGCGGCGAGTGGCGCGCCCATATCGGCCATTCGCCTTCCCCATTCGTCAACGCCGCGACGTGGGGCTTGCTCATCACCGGCCAGCTCGTCACCCCGGCGGACGACAAGGGGCTCGGGGCGGCGCTGACGCGCCTCATCGCCCGTTCCGGCGCGCCGATCATCCGCGCCGGCGTCGACACCGCGATGCGCGTGCTCGGCGAGCAATTCGTCTGCGGCCAGACGATCAAGGAGGCGCTCGCCAATGCGCGAGACCGCGAAGCGCGCGGCTACCGCTATTCCTACGACATGCTCGGGGAGGCGGCGACGACCGCCGAGGACGCCGAGCGCTACCTGAATTCCTACGAGGAGGCCTTGCGCGCGATCGGCGCGGCGTCGGCCGGTCGCGGCCTTTACGAGGGGCCGGGCTTGTCGATCAAGCTCTCGGCGCTGCATCCGCGCTATAGCCGCGCCAAGCGCGCCCGAGTGATGGCGGAGCTCTACCCGCGCTTGAAACGGCTCGCGGTGATGGCGCGCGGCCTCGACGTCGGGATCAACATCGACGCCGAGGAGGCCGACCGGCTCGATCTTTCGCTCGATCTCCTGGAGGCGCTGTGCCACGATCCCGACCTTGCCGGCTGGAATGGCGTCGGCTTCGTGGTGCAGGCATACCAGAAGCGCGCCCATGCAACGCTTGCATGGCTCATCGATCTCGCTCGCGCGGCTAAACGCCGCATCATGGTCAGGTTGGTCAAGGGCGCCTATTGGGACAGCGAGATCAAGCGCTCACAGGTCGACGGGCTCGAAGGCTTTCCCGTCTTTACGCGGAAAATCCACACCGACGTCTCCTATCTCGCCTGCGCGCGGCTCCTGCTGGACGCCCCTGACGCCGTTTTCCCCCAATTCGCGACGCACAATGCGCTCACCCTCGCGACCATCCGCGCCATGGCGGGCGGCAATTACAATCCCGAGCAGTACGAGTTCCAGTGCCTGCATGGCATGGGGGAGCCGCTCTACGATCAAATCGTCGGCTCGGGGCGGATGAGCCGGCCCTGCCGCATCTACGCCCCGGTCGGCTCGCACGACACCTTGCTCGCCTATCTGGTGCGGCGGCTGCTCGAGAACGGGGCCAACAGCTCTTTCGTCAATCGCATCGCGGATGCGAGCGTGCCGATCGACGCATTGCTCGAAGATCCGGTCGATGTGGCGCGCGCGATCGTCCCGCTCGGGGCGCCGCATCCCAGGATCGCGCCGCCGCGCGACCTCTTCGGGCCGGAGCGGCTGAATTCCGCCGGCTTGGACCTGAGCAGCGAGGCGCGCCTCGCCGAGTTCGGCGACGCTTTGCGGCAAAGCGCTGCGACGAATTGGCGCGCCGGCGCCGAGCGACCGCCCTTCCGCGCCGTGCTCAATCCGGCCGATACGCGCGACGTCGTCGGCGAGGTCGCCGATGCGGGGCCTGGCGACGTCGAGTTCGCTTTCCGGCGCGCCGCCCGCGGAGCGGCCGGCTGGGCCGCGCGCGAAGCGCATACGCGCGCCGCCATCCTGACCGAGGCCGCCGCCCGCTTCGAGAGCGAGGCGCAGCGGCTCGCCGGCCTGATCTGCCGCGAAGCGGGCAAGACGCTGCCCAACGCGCTCGCCGACGTGCGCGAGGCGGTCGATTTCCTGCGCTATTATGCGGCGCGCGTCGTGAGCGGCTTCGACAATGCGACCCACCGCCCGCTCGGCGTCATCGTCTGCATCAGCCCGTGGAATTTCCCGATCGCCATATTTACCGGCCAGATCGCCGCCGCGCTGGCGGCCGGCAACGCCGTCATCGCCAAGCCCGCCGAAGAGACGCCGCTGATCGCCGCCGCGGCGACGCGACTGCTGCACGCCGCGGGCGTGCCTCAGGACGCATTGATTCTGGCGCAGGGCGACGGGACGGTGGGCGCCGCCCTCACGGCGCACGAAGGGATCGGCGGCGTGATGTTCACCGGTTCGACCGAGGTCGCGAGGCTCATCGCCGCTTCGCTCGCTCGGCGGCTCGGGCCCGACGGCGCGCCGATCCCTTTGATCGCCGAGACCGGCGGCCAGAACGCAATGATCGTCGACAGTTCCGCGCTGGCCGAGCAGGTGGTCGCCGACGTTCTGACTTCTGCTTTCAATTCGGCGGGGCAGCGCTGCTCGGCGCTGCGCGTCTTGTGCCTTCAAGAGGACATCGCCGAGCGCACGCTCGCGCTCTTGAAGGCGGCCACGCTCGAACTCGAAGTCGGCCCGCCCGATCGTCTCAGCGCCGACGTCGGTCCGGTCATCTCGGCCGAGGCGCTGGCCCGTCTTACGGCTCATGTCGATCAGATGCGCCGGCGCGGCTTTTCCGTCCACGCCGAACCGCTGGGTCCGGCCTGCGCGCATGGCTTCTTCATCGCGCCGACGCTGATCGAGATCCGTTCCGTCGCCGACCTCGGCGGCGAGGTGTTCGGCCCGGTGCTGCATGTGCTGCGCTACAAGCGCGAGAGCCTGCTCCAACTCATCGACGCGCTCAACGCGACTGGCTATGCGCTGACCGGCGGCGTGCATTCGCGCATCGATTCGACCATCGATCTCGTCAGCGGCCGACTCGCGGCGGGCAATATCTATGTCAATCGCAACATTATCGGCGCCGTCGTGGGCGCGCAGCCGTTCGGCGGCCATGCGCTCTCCGGCACCGGGCCGAAAGCGGGCGGGCCGCTCTATCTCAAGCGCCTGCTCGCGAGCGCGCCCGCGGATTGGCCGTTCCTTCCCCAGGGGACTCCGGCGCGCGCCGCCGAGACTTTTGCGCAACATCTGGCCTCGCGCGGCCGCGACGATCTCGCGGAGATCTGCCTGCGCCTTGCGCGCGCCTCGCGGCTCGGCTCCGAAATCGAACTTCCCGGCCCGGTCGGCGAGTGCAATCTCTATTCGCTGCACCCGCGCGGCGCGGTTATGTGCGACGCGTCGAGCGAAGATGCGATGATCGTTCAGATCGGCTGCGCCTTGGCGGCGGGGAATCGCGCCGTCCTCCAGGGCTCCGTGGCGGAAAAAATATTCGAGGCGTTGCCCGGCGCACTCTTCGGCTCCATCGTCCCCGCCAGCGTCGGCGCGCGTTTCGAGGCTGTGCTGACCGACCGCGTCGGGTCAGTCTTGCGCGAGCTCTCGGGCGCCGTCGCGCGGCGCGACGGGCCGATCGCCCTGGTGTTCTCGTTTTCCCTGGAGACGCTGCGGCGGGGCGATCCCGCGCCGCTCGATTTCCTGCTTCAGGAGCAATCCGTCTGCGTCAACACGGCGGCGGCCGGCGGCAACGCGAGCCTGATGGCGATCGGGTAGACGAAGCGCAATCCGGGTCATTGCGGGAACCGCAGAAAAGATTCTGCCCCGGGGGCGCCTCCCGATGCGACCGACCGGCGCCCCTTCGCGTTGGTAGAGGGGGGCATTCGGTCATGGAGAACCGCCATGTCAGGATTTCCTCGCCGCCGCCGTCTTTTGGCGTCAGCCGCGATCTCGGCGCTGCTCTCGTCGGGGGCGGTCGTGTTGTTTGCGCCGCCGCTCGCCAACGCCGCCGCCCTCTCGACCAGCGACTTGCAAATGCAACTACCCTCCTTCGCGCCGCTCGTCGATCGCGTGAAGCCGGCCGTGGTCTCGGTGAGGGTGAAAATCGAGGACTCGGAGACCGACGACAACGACTCCTCGAATGAGAATCAGCAGGACAATCTGCCGCCAGAATTGCGCAAGTTCTTCAAACACTTCGGCGGTGGCAACCACAGCCAGCGGCAGATGCTCGGCCTCGCCTCGGGCTTCTTTATTTCCGCCGACGGCTATGTCGTCACCAACAACCATGTGGTCGAGCATGCCGATAACGTCACAGTGACGACGAGTGACGGGAAGAGCCTCGACGCCAAGGTGATCGGAACCGATCCGAAGACCGATTTGGCGCTGCTGAAAGTCACTGAGAAGGGCGACTACCCATTCGTCGCCTTCTCCGGCGACGAGCCCCGGGTCGGCGACTGGGTTGTCGCGATCGGCAATCCCTATGGCCTCGGCGGCACGGTGACCGCCGGCATCATCTCGGCCGAGGGCCGCGACATCGGCGAAGGTCCCTACGACAGCTTCTTGCAGATCGACGCGCCGATCAACAGGGGCAATTCGGGGGGGCCCGCTTTCAATTTGCAAGGGCAGGTGGTGGGCGTGAATACGGCGATCTTCTCGCCCTCGGGCGGCAGCGTCGGGCTCGGTTTCGCAATTCCCGCAGCGATGGCGACGAAGGTCATCGACGCGCTGGAGCACGGCGGCGTCGTCCAGCGGGGCTTTCTCGGCGTGATGGTCCAGAGCGTCAGTCCGAGCCTCGCCGAGGGATTGGGGCTCAAATCCGCGGCCGGCGCCCTGGTCGATCAGACGGAGCCCAATACGCCGGCGGCGCAAACAGGGATGCAGTCGGGCGACGTCATCACCAAGCTGAACGGCGAGCCGGTCAAGGACGCGGGCGATCTTACGCGCCGCGTCGCCGCGCTGCAGCCTGGCGACAAAGCGGACGTGACCTTCGTTCGCAACGGCGAGGAGAAGACCGTCAACGTGACGCTCGCCGGCCAAAAGGCCGAGCAAACCGCAAAAGTGGAACCGCCCCCGAATGACGGCGGCGGCCTCTTGCTCGGCGTTCAGCTCGCGCCGGCGAAGCGCGTCGGCGCGGGCGACCAGGGCGTCGCGATGCTCAATGTCGATCCCAACGGCGTCGCGGCCAGCAAGGGCCTGACGGATGGCGACATCATCCTTGAGGTCTCGGGCAAGTCGGTGTCTCGGCCCGAGGAGGTGCGCAGCGAGATCGCCGCCGCCAAGCAAGCGGGCAAAAAGGCGGTGGTGATGAAGGTGAAGACTTCGGACGGCGAGCATTTCGTGGCGTTCGAATTCCCGGCCTCATAGTCGGCTGGGCTGGGCGATTCAGGGCAAGCCATGCCGGCGGCGGCGGATCGAGACCGCGCGGCGGTCGAGGGTCATTGACGTGGCGCTGCTTCGGCGCTCTGCTTGCCGGCAAGGGAGGCGCCGATGCTCGGACAAGGACGCACGGCGATCGGGACGGGCGGAGCGGCATGATTGTGATTCCCAGCGCGACGTCGCTCGGCGTCTTTGCAGTGGCGGCGATCGCGCTGTTGCTGACGCCGGGCCCGGCGGTTCTCTACATCGTGGCGCGCAGCGTCGAGCAGGGGCGCGTTGCGGGGCTCGTCTCCGTTTGCGGCATTACGTCGGGCACGCTGGTCCATGTGCTGGCGGCGGCGCTTGGACTTTCCGCCCTGCTCGCCTCCTCGGCCTTGGCCTTCTCAGCCGTCAAATATGCAGGGGCCGCTTATCTCGTCGTGATCGGCGTGCGGCGCCTGTTGCAACCCGCCGCTGCGCCGGGCTCGCCAACGCGCCTGGCCACCCGCAGCCTGTGGCGGCTCTACCGTGACGGCTTCCTCGTCAATCTCCTCAATCCGAAGACGGCCCTCTTTTTCCTCGCGTTCTTGCCGCAGTTCGTCGAGCCCGCGCGCGGCGGGGCGGCGTTCCAGGCGGCCTTCTTGGGCCTGCTGTTCGCGACAATGGGCTTCACGAGCGATGGCCTCTACGCGCTCGCCGCCGGGGCGGCCGGCCGATGGATCAAGCACAACCGCCGCGTGCTGCGTTGGGAGCGCTACGTGACCGGCGGCGTCTTCATCGGCCTCGGCGTGACGGCCGCTTTGGTCGGCAACGGCCGGAAGTGAAACGTCACCGCGTCCGCAATTGTTCGAGGAGTGCGATCTGCCCGAGCGTCGCGCAATTGGCGGGCGCCGGCTCGAGTTCGACCCCGATGAGCCCGCCAGCCTTGCGATAGCGGGCGGTCAGCGCCGCCGAGCCGACGACCACCGCGGAGGACGCGCCGCGCGCGCCCGCGACGATCTCGGCGCCGATCAGGAGTCCCGAGAGATATTCGGCGAGTTCGCCGGGCGGCAGGCGCTCGAAAAGGCCAAGGGTCCGCGTCATGAAGATCGCGTGCAGGAGGTCGCCGGGCCGCTCGAGCGAGGCGGCGGCCTCGACGCCGAGCGCGAAGCCCGAGGGCTCGTTCGGCCCCGCCGGGCCCATCAAGCGCCCGAGCACTGTGTAGTCCTTGAGCGCCGCAAAGACTTCGCCGGTCATGAAGGTCTCGAAGCCGAGGATGCGACCGCTTTCGACGCGCGCCCATTTGGAGTGCGTGCCCGGGAGAACATAGAGCCCGTCACGGCCTCCGGAAGCTTTGAGGGCGCCGAGAATTTGCGTCTCCTCGCCGCGTACGACGTCGGGAGCGCCGCGCGAATTGAGCACGCTGAGCCCCGGCGCTAGCAGAATAGGGCCGAGCGTGGCGGAGGGGATCGTCACCGCCGCGGCGGCGATTTCCGCTGCGCCGGCGGGGCAGGGCGCATAGGGCGCCTCGACCCACCCTTGCCGGGCCCCGACCATGCCGGACATGACGACCGGCAGTTCGGGAAAGCGCTGCTTCCATGCGCCGATTTGCGTGGAGAGGAATGTCTCGTGCTCCCCCTTGGCGAGGCCGAGGGCACCGCGGTCGGCGGCGACCTCGGCCAGCGCAGTCCCATCGCTCGCGGCGAGGAAGGCTCGAAACGAGCTCGTGCCCCAATCGACGCTTACCAGGGCAGGGGAATGCGGCACGGATGTTCCTCCAATTGATCGTCGTTCACTGATGAACTTCGCCAATGGTCGCAGGCGAACGCCGCAGACCGCAAGAGTTGCGCGCCGCAATTTTCTCGTCGGCCGCCTTCGGCCCGGAATTCCAGGCGACTCCGCGCGCAACGCAGGCCTCGGAAACCCCTGCTCCACAGGGCCGGAGAAAAAAATTGTAAAAAGCGTTTGACAGTTTTGGGGGTCGCCCCTATACCCCGCTCCACCGACGGCGACGCCGCTGAGGCGGTCGAAACGAAGTCGGTTCTTCGCAGAAACGCGGAATTCTCCGCCCGGCCGAAAGGAAGGGCAGGGAGTTTTGTTCTTCAGTGAAGGGTAAAGGTTAGGGATTGAGTTTTTCGAGACTTGCCGACGACTGATGTCGCGGTAAGTTTTCGGGTGGCTCCGAAGGTTTCGGCCTTCATGCTGTTTGACAATTGCATATGAAGGAAGAGAGACGTGGTCGGCGGGGTCCTTGCGGGGCTCTGGCGGTTGGGTCTGTAGCGGCGAAAGCTGTTGCAGGGCTGGCGTTAGGGTCCGAAGAGATATCTGACGGTCACGTTTCAAAATTCATCGCGCTTGGCGAAGAGCGGGCTTGAACGTCGCGAGACGGACAGGTTTTGTGGTTTTGCCGAGCGGATGTGTTTGGAACTCGTCAAGAGTTGCCGAAATCGAGATGATTTCGGCGGAGTGACCAGTCAGGACAAAAATCTCAATTCAACTTGAGAGTTTGATCCTGGCTCAGAACGAACGCTGGCGGCAGGCTTAACACATGCAAGTCGAGCGCCCCGCAAGGGGAGCGGCAGACGGGTGAGTAACGCGTGGGAACATACCCTCCGGTTCGGAATAACTCAGGGAAACTTGAGCTAATACCGGATACGGCTTAGCGGCGAAAGATTTATCGCCGGAGGATTGGCCCGCGTCCGATTAGCTAGTTGGTGTGGTAATGGCGCACCAAGGCGACGATCGGTAGCTGGTCTGAGAGGATGATCAGCCACATTGGGACTGAGACACGGCCCAAACTCCTACGGGAGGCAGCAGTGGGGAATATTGGACAATGGGCGCAAGCCTGATCCAGCCATGCCGCGTGAGTGATGACGGCCTTAGGGTTGTAAAGCTCTTTCGCCAGGGACGATAATGACGGTACCTGGATAAGAAGCCCCGGCTAACTTCGTGCCAGCAGCCGCGGTAATACGAAGGGGGCTAGCGTTGTTCGGAATTACTGGGCGTAAAGCGCGTGTAGGCGGGTCTTTAAGTCAGGGGTGAAATGCCAAGGCTCAACCTTGGAACTGCCTTTGATACTGGAGATCTTGAGTCCGGGAGAGGTGAGTGGAACTGCGAGTGTAGAGGTGAAATTCGTAGATATTCGCAAGAACACCAGTGGCGAAGGCGGCTCACTGGCCCGGAACTGACGCTGAGACGCGAAAGCGTGGGGAGCAAACAGGATTAGATACCCTGGTAGTCCACGCTGTAAACGATGGATGCTAGCCGTTGGGGAGCTTGCTCTTCAGTGGCGCAGCTAACGCTTTAAGCATCCCGCCTGGGGAGTACGGTCGCAAGATTAAAACTCAAAGGAATTGACGGGGGCCCGCACAAGCGGTGGAGCATGTGGTTTAATTCGAAGCAACGCGCAGAACCTTACCAGCTTTTGACATGTCCTGGACGGATTGCAGAGATGCGATCTTCTCTTCGGAGCCGGGAACACAGGTGCTGCATGGCTGTCGTCAGCTCGTGTCGTGAGATGTTGGGTTAAGTCCCGCAACGAGCGCAACCCTCGCCTTTAGTTGCCATCATTCAGTTGGGCACTCTAGAGGGACTGCCGGTGATAAGCCGGAGGAAGGTGGGGATGACGTCAAGTCCTCATGGCCCTTACAGGCTGGGCTACACACGTGCTACAATGGCGGTGACAGAGGGACGCGAAGGAGCAATCCCTAGCAAATCTCAAAAAGCCGTCTCAGTTCGGATTGCACTCTGCAACTCGAGTGCATGAAGTTGGAATCGCTAGTAATCGCGGATCAGCACGCCGCGGTGAATACGTTCCCGGGCCTTGTACACACCGCCCGTCACACCATGGGAGTTGGTTTTACCCGAAGGCGTTTCGCCAACCGCAAGGGGGCAGGCGACCACGGTAGGGTCAGCGACTGGGGTGAAGTCGTAACAAGGTAGCCGTAGGGGAACCTGCGGCTGGATCACCTCCTTTCTAAGGATATGTCCTTTATCAAGGGTCGACGTCGGCTTGCCGGCGAGAGAGCTTCAGGCTCTCGTTTCGAAACCTTTATCGGGCGTCTTAGAATCAGCGGCCTTGTCAAAGGCCGCATTTGCGGGACACCGCCGCCTTCGTCTCTCTTTCTTCGCCAAAGGACGAGCCGGGTTCGTCGCTTTGCAACGTTGTTGCGAAGCGCCAAAGCTCGGGCTTGTAGCTCAGTTGGTTAGAGCGCGCGCTTGATAAGCGTGAGGTCGGAGGTTCAAGTCCTCCCAGGCCCACCATATTGAAGTGCGAGCCTGCGGCTCGCGTTCCTCGCGTCAGCTCGGCGCCCAAGTTTGTTGAAGACTTGCGCGGCTAACGAAGCCTACGGCTTCGCGGGCGGCCGACGTGGGCTGGCAAAGTCGCAGACTTTGCCAGGAGCGAGCGCGACGCCGAGCTGACGCGAGGTGTTCTCTATCGCAAGATGGGGCCATAGCTCAGTTGGGAGAGCGCGTGCTTTGCAAGCATGAGGTCGTCGGTTCGATCCCGTCTGGCTCCACCAGACGGTCGATCGCCGACGCTAGCTTGCAGACTTCGAGTCTCCGTCCTTTGGTATACAGGTTTCGCCAGCGCTTCTCGAGAGAGGCGCTGGTGCGAAAAAGTATCTGACATCGTGAAGAGGAAACGCATTCGGTCGAGGGGCCGGGGCGGATGAGGGTTCGTTTCGTTAAGAAGCGGATCTGGAGTTCGTCGTGGCCCTAAGAGCATCTCAGTCGTGGGCCCAAGCTTGACCGCTGGCTCCCGGATGCGTTTGAAGCAAATGGTCTTTTCAAAAGTCCAACGCCGCCCGAACCTTGCACAAAGGGGAGGGCCCGTAGACAGCCGAGTCGAATTGGCGAAGCTTTGCGGCAATCGCGAGATTGTCCTTGAGGTGGAGCTGAACGGCGCGCGTTGGCAATGAGAGCAATCAAGTGTCTTAAGGGTATCTGGTGGATGCCTTGGCGCTGAGAGGCGATGAAGGACGTGGTACGCTGCGATAAGTCTCGGGGAGCCGCGAACAGGCTTTGATCCGAGAATTTCCGAATGGGGAAACCCACCTTCGATCTCTGTTACTCCGAAGAGACGGCTTTGCGAACGAGCGGAGGGGTTCACGCCCTGAGGTTCGGGAGGGAAGGCGTCGGCTTTGTCGTTAAAAGCGAGGAAGCGATCTTTGGACTAGCAGAGATCAATAGAAGGTATTTATTTCCTGAATCCATAGGGGAATAAAAGCGAACCCGGGGAACTGAAACATCTAAGTACCCGGAGGAAAGGACATCAACGAGACTCCGTTAGTAGTGGCGAGCGAACGCGGACCAGGCCAATGCTTCTGCAATGATTGACCAGAACCGGTTGGAAAGCCGGGCCGCAGCGGGTGACAGCCCCGTATGGATAGGATCGTGCGGAAGATTTGAGTAGGGCGGGACACGTGAAATCCTGTCTGAACATGGGGGGACCACCCTCCAAGCCTAAGTACTCCTCAGCGACCGATAGCGAACAAGTACCGTGAGGGAAAGGTGAAAAGCACCCCGACGAGGGGAGTGAAACAGTTCCTGAAACCGGATACCTACAAACAGTCGAAGCGCGCAAGCGTGACGGCGTACCTTTTGTATTATGGGTCAGCGACTTAAAGTATCGAGCAAGCTTAAGCCGATAGGCGAAGGCGCAGCGAAAGCGAGTTTGAATAGGGCGACTTAGTTCGATGCTTTAGACCCGAAACCGAGTGATCTAGTCATGAGCAGGTTGAAGGTAGGGTAACACCTACTGGAGGACCGAACCGGTGCCTGTTGAAAAAGGCTCGGATGACTTGTGATTAGGGGTGAAAGGCCAACCAAACTCGGAAATAGCTGGTTCTCCGCGAAATATATTTAGGTATAGCCTCGAGGCGAGGCTCCAGGGGGTAGAGCACTGGATGGGCTAGGGGGGCTAAAACCCTACCAAACCTAACCAAACTCCGAATACCTGGAAGCCATACTCGGGAGCCACACAGTGGGTGCTAACGTCCATTGTGGAGAGGGAAACAACCCAGACCAACAGCTAAGGCCCCCAATTCATGGCTAAGTGGGAAAGGATGTGGAAATCCCAAAACAACCAGGAGGTTGGCTTAGAAGCAGCCATCCTTTAAAGAAAGCGTAACAGCTCACTGGTCTAAATAAGGGTTTCTGCGCCGAAGATGTAACGGGGCTCAAGCCATGAGCCGAAGCTTTGGGTTCGTCGCAAGACGAGCGGTAGCGGAGCGTTCCGTAGGCTGATGAAGGAAGACCCGTGAGGGCTTCTGGAGGCATCGGAAGTGCGAATGCTGACATGAGTAACGACAAACACTGTGAAAGACAGTGTCGCCGAAAGTCCAAGGGTTCCTGCGTAAAGTTAATCTTCGCAGGGTTAGCCGGCCCCTAAGGCGAGGCCGAAAGGCGTAGTCGATGGGAACCACGTTAATATTCGTGGGCCAGCAGGTGGTGACGGATGACGAAAGTCGTAGGGGATTACTGGATTTTCCCTGCGGCCTGGTTGTTCCAGGAAATAGCCCCTGCATGAGACCGTACCCGAAACCGACACAGGTGGACAGGTAGAGCATACCAAGGCGCTTGAGAGAATGACGTTGAAGGAACTCGGCAATTTACCTCCGTAACTTCGGAATAAGGAGGCCCTCGGCGAGCGCAAGCTCGTTGGGGGGGCACAGGCCAGGGGGTGGCAACTGTTTAACAAAAACACAGGGCTCTGCGAAATCGTAAGATGACGTATAGGGTCTGACGCCTGCCCGGTGCCGGAAGGTTAAAAGGAGAGGTGCAAGCCTTGAATTGAAGCCCCGGTAAACGGCGGCCGTAACTATAACGGTCCTAAGGTAGCGAAATTCCTTGTCGGGTAAGTTCCGACCTGCACGAATGGCGTAATGACTTCCCCGCTGTCTCCAACGTCAGCTCAGTGAAATTGAAGTCCCCGTGAAGATGCGGGGTTCCTGCGGTCAGACGGAAAGACCCCGTGCACCTTTACTATAACTTTGCGTTGGCATTCGTTAAGTCATGTGTAGGATAGGTGGTAGGCTATGAAGCCGGGGCGCTAGCTCTGGTGGAGCCACCCTTGAAATACCACCCTTGACTTGATGGATGTCTAACCGCGGCCCCTCACCGGGGTCCGGGACAACGCATGGTGGGTAGTTTGACTGGGGCGGTCGCCTCCCAAAGAGTAACGGAGGCGCGCAATGGTTGGCTCAGACCGGTCGGAAATCGGTCGTCGAGTGCAATGGCATAAGCCAGCCTGACTGCGAGACAAACAAGTCGAGCAGAGACGAAAGTCGGTCATAGTGATCCGGTGGTCCCGCGTGGGTGGGCCATCGCTCAACGGATAAAAGGTACGCCGGGGATAACAGGCTGATACTCCCCAAGAGTCCATATCGACGGGAGTGTTTGGCACCTCGATGTCGGCTCATCACATCCTGGGGCTGGAGAAGGTCCCAAGGGTTCGGCTGTTCGCCGATTAAAGTGGTACGTGAGCTGGGTTCAAAACGTCGTGAGACAGTTTGGTCCCTATCTGCCGTGGGTGTCGGAGAATTGAGAGGATTTGCCCCTAGTACGAGAGGACCGGGGTGAACGTATCTCTGGTGGACCTGTTGTGGCGCCAGCCGCAGTGCAGGGTAGCTATATACGGAATGGATAACCGCTGAAGGCATCTAAGCGGGAAACCAGCCTCAAAACGAGTTCTCCCTGAAGAGCCGTGGAAGACCACCACGTCGATAGGCCGGATGTGGAAGCGCAGCAATGCGTGCAGCTTACCGGTACTAATCGCTCGTTCGACTTGATTGCTCTCATTTGCCAATGCGCGTCTTCTTCTCGCAAGAAAGAAGAACGGCCCGTCAGGGCCGACGCGACTTCGCGCTTGCCGCCTTCTTACGAAGGCGGTGGCGCCAACTGCCAAAACCATTTGCTTCGTTCCGTCCTTTGCCGGCCTGGTGGCTTTTGCAAGGCGATCAGACCCGATCCCATCCCGAACTCGGCCGTCAAACGCCTCAGCGCCAATGGTACTTTGTCTCAAGACACGGGAGAGTAGGTCGCCGCCAGGCCTGCAAAGCACGGAACTTTCCTCTTCAAACCATCGAACGCCACATCAAGTCCCTGCCGCGGGGTGGAGCAGCCCGGTAGCTCGTCAGGCTCATAACCTGAAGGCCGCAGGTTCAAATCCTGCCCCCGCAACCAAATCCAAAGCCCCCGCGCCCCAACGCGGGGGCTTCTTGCGTTCTCGATCCGGCGCCGCTCCCCAGGCGTGCGGCGAAATCCGCGGCGAAACCAAATCGTTGGGCGGAGTGTAACCATCCGGTCGAGGCCGCAGTCACGCAGCTTCTTTGCAGAGAAGCCCCGGCCGCCATTTCCAAGGGAGCAACTCGGCGAGTTGCGTTTGCGGCGTGTCGGCGATCCTGGCGAGGGCGTCGGCGAGCCACGCTTGGGGATCGACGTCGTTGAGCTTCGCGGTCTGGATGAGCGTGTACATCAGCGCGGCCCGCTCGGCGCCGCGGTCCGAGCCAGCGAACAACCATGCCTTCCTGCCGAGCGCGAGGCCGCGCAGCGCTCGCTCGGCGGCGTTGTTGGTGAGGCAGATGCGGCCGTCATCGAGGAAGCTCGTGAACGCGGGCCAGCGCGTGAGCGTGTAGTCGATCGCCTTGGCGACATCGGCGTGGCGCGAGAGTTTGGTGCGCTCGGCGCGCATCCACATTTCGAGCCCCGTCACGAGATCGCGGCTTCGCTCTCGCCGCGCGCGCAATCGCCGTTCGGCCGGGAGGCCGTTGACGTCGCGCTCGATGTCGAAGATCGCGTCGATCCGTCGGACCGCCTCCAAGGCGATCGGCGAGATTGGCGTCGCCTTCTTGCCTCGCCGCGCGTTGGCGGCGATGTCGGCCAATTCGAAGAACTTGCGCCGCGAATGGCTCCAGCACAGCGCCTCGACGATCGGGCCAGGCTTGCGGTCGGGAAGATAGAGGCGATTGTAGCCGTCGAACGCGTCGGCCTGGAGAATGCCGCCATAGCTCGCCAAGTGTCGCTCAGGATGCTGCCGCGTTCGATCGCGCGAGGCATAGAACAGCGCGGCTGGCGGATCCCGACCGCCAAACGGCTGATCGTCGCGGACATAAACCCAGACCCGGCCCGTCGCCGTCTGGCCCTTGGCGAGGATCGGAACCGTCGTGTCGTCGCCATGGAGCCGCTCGGCCCTGAGAACATGGGCTTCGATCAGGCCGTGCAGCGGACGCAGCGCCGCGGCGCAGGCGCCGACCTGGTCGGCCAAGGTCGAGAGACGCAAGTCGACGCCTTCGCGGGCGTAGCGCTCGCTCTGGCGGTTCAGCGGCTGATGCTGGCCGAACTTCTCGAACAGGATCATCGCCAAGAGGTTCGGCCCCGCGAAGCCGCGCGGCGTCACATGGAAGGGCGCCGGCGGCTGCGAGATCGCTTCGCACTGCCGGCACGAGAAGCGTTCGCGGACCGTCTGGATCACCTTCCACTGGCGCGGGACGACTTCGAGCGTCTCCGTGACATCCTCGCCGAGCTTCGACAGTCTCAATGAGCCGCAGCACGGACAGCTCTGCGGCGCCGCGACGACGACGCGTTCACGCGGCAGATGCGCGGGGAAGGGCTGGCGCGTCGGCCGCTTCCGCTCGAAGGTTTTGACCACGCTCGACGGCGCCGATCGTTCCGCCGCCAGTTCGTCCTCGCTCGCGTCCGCCTCGGCGTCCGCCAATTGCATTTCCAATTGATCGAGCAGCCGCTCCTTGCGTTCCGAGCGCGCGCCGTAGAGCGTGCGACGCAGCTTCTCGATCTCCAGCCTCAGCCGGGCGATCAGCGCGTCGGCGTTCGACGCGATCGCTTGGCTATGATTGCGGTCCGCCTCGGCCTGCGCAGCGCGCGCTTCGCTCTCCAACCGCGCGGCCCGCTCAGCGCGGATCATCGCGTGCGCGGCGGCGAGATTGGAGGGCAGATTGTCCGGCGTGTTCGTCACATGCGAAGTAAATCACAAAAGCGCGCGGTGACAAGCAAAATCGTCAGCCGACCGCGGTCGGACGCCAGGTTTTCTGCGGCATTCGCCAATCGATGCCCGATAGGAGATAGCCGAGTTGCGCGGTCGAGATCGTCACCGTTCCGTCCGCCATCGACGGCCACAGAAACCGCCCTCGCTCCAGCCGCTTCGAGAACAGACACATTCCTTGGCCATCGTGCCAAAGGCACTTGATGAGGTCGCCGCGGCGTCCGCGAAAGACGAACAAGTGGCCGGAATGCGGATCGCGCTTCAACGTTTCCTGGACGATCAGCGCCAGACCGTCGAACCCCTTGCGCATGTCGGTGTGGCCGGTCGCCAGCCATACACGAACGCCAGCCGGGATCGGGATCATCTCTAGGCGAGCCCTGCTCGTCCGGGCCGCGACAGCGCCTTGACGACGCGCGCCAGCGCGCCGGCGTCGACATCAGCGCCGACGAAAATCCGTTCGCCGCCGACAAGTACGATCTCCATGCGGCCCGCCGTGGCCCCGGCTTCCGGCGCGATCGCGACCGGGACAAGCTCGACCGGAGCCGCGCGCTGCAAATCCGGCTCGCTTCTCGCCTGACGACGCCACGTAAAAACCAAGTTCGCGTTCACGCCATGTCGACGGGCGACCTCGGCCATCGAAGCGCCGGGCCCCAAGCTTTCCGCCACGATCTCGCGCTTCTCATGCGCCGTCCAAACCCGTCGCCGCCGTGCTCCTCGCGGGTTCAGGGCTTGATCAACCAGCTCCGACTTCATCGATAGTGCCCATTATCGTTGATGGGCACTATCCTCGTGCCGCTCCTCGCGCACTATCGCTCATAAGCTCCCGTTGCATAGGCGGCCTTCGGCGGAGGCTTACGGCGGAGTGCCAATTGCGGGACGAAGTCCCGCTTTGTTCGGATCCACGAAGCGGCGTGTGAGCCGGTGCCACACGTTGACCCCTCTCAATCCAATTTCGCCAGAAGCTTAGCGCGCCGATCGACGTTCGGACCCCTCGCCGACTTACACCACATCGTCGATCGCCCTGAAAAGCCGTCTCGTCACTTAACGGCAGGTTCCCTCGCCAGCAGGTGGTTCAGGAGGGAACCTAATTGCTCAGCCCACAGCTCGGCGTGGAAAATCCCGAGATGCCCGTACCCGCCGGGCAGCACTACCAGCTGACCTGAAGGCAAACGTGCAATCGTCTCCCTGGTCACGCTAAACTGCGCCGGGTTCACCTGGTCGTCGGCAAAGTTGATAGCCAGCATGGGCGCCTTGATCCGACCAATTTCGCGTGCCGGGTCGTAGTCGGTCGAGCTTCTGATGTCGTAGAGCGTGTCATCGGCATCGTGACCACTCCATTGCGTTACCAGTTGGTCATAGTAGGCAAGCGTCTGGGCCCGGTCGGGACCTGCCTCCTGCAGCCACTGGGGATTGCTGACCATGACCGCAAACAGTGGCGCCGCGATCTGCGTCCACTGTGTCGGCGGCCTCGCGGCGTCGTAGTTGCCGCCGCGCCAATCGGGATCGTCGAGGATGGCGCGGATGATGATCTCGCGCCACATCAGGTTGCGGCCGCTGATCTGAACAGGCATGGAGGCCACTGGCGCGAGGGCATCCATCGCGTCCGGGAAGTGCTCACCCCACAGCCAAGTCTGCATACCGCCCTGGGAGATGCCAGAGACTAGCTTTAGATGGTCAATACCCATGCCCTTCAGCATGGCATGCTGGGCCTCCACTTGATCGACGTAGCCGTAATGCGGGAAGCTGGCTCGCATCCCATCCGAGGGTTTGGTGGACCCACCCGCGCCAATGCCGTCAGGCATCACCACGTAGTAACGCTGTGCATCCAGCGGCTGGCGAGGATGGAATAGGTTGCCGGCGAGGGTGGGCATCAGGAAGCTCTTGCCAGTGCCGGTAGTTCCGTGCAACAGCAAAACGGCGTTGCTGATCTTACCGGAGGCGTCGCGCTGTGGTGTGCCCAGCGCGGTATAGTGCAGCCTCAGCAGTGCTAGGTGCTCGCCGTCCTGGAAAGTGAAGTTACGCACTTCCACATCGCCCTCCTGCGGCTGCAGCTCGTCTGTAGCCCCCGCAGGTTCTGGCAGTAGCCACGAGCCAAACACTAAGGCAACGAAAAGAAAGATGGCCCGTTGTTCGGCCTTCATTAGTCCCTCCTTTATCTGATCAACCTGTCGATAGCAGTCGAGAATGGCGCGGCCTCTCACGCGAGGAGTTGGCGCACCTAGCCGATGTCCGGTTGGACGATCTCTCCGACATCGAGACCAGCCGCCGCAGTAGCGCGCCGGCCTCGATCCAACGCCTCGCGAGGGTACTCGACGTCGACGTCAACTGGCTCGACTGAATGAGGCGTCGATCCCATAGTGGGGTCAATAGAGGGCATGGCGGGCCATTCTTGGACGCGGTTGCACGGGAGCCGGCCGGAAGCGTCGGCAACTCAATCGCTGTCCACAGACGGCGGCGCCGGTTTTGCCGCTGTAGCCCCATGGCCAGACGGTGTGCCCGCTTTGTCGCCTACGCTGCCCTTCCCGATCGGCGCTTTAGCTGAAGATTTGGTGCCGGACGCGGGAATCATAAACTGAAACACCGCGCCGCGAGGTTCGTTCGCCGTCGCCGAAAGTCGTCCTCCGTGCCTCTCCACGATCGAGCGGCAAATCGACAGGCCGATGCCTAAGCCGCTCGCTTTGGTCGTATAGAAGGGATCGAAGACGTGTTCGATCTCGCCCTCTGGCAGTCCTGGGCCGGAATCCCGCACCGTGACGGCAACGCAATCCGGTTCATCGGCGGCGGTGCTGATCAGCAACGCGCGTGGTCCCCCGCTCGTTGTACTCATTGCCTCAACCGCGTTGACGATCAGGTTGAGCATCACTTGTTGCAACTGGACGCGGTCTGCGTGGATAGGCGGCAAACCCTCCCCAAGCACGCTCTGTACGGATACGCCGTGCTTCGTCGCTTCGCCTCGTGTGAGTTCAATCACGTCGCGGACGGCTTCGTTAACGTCCACGCTCTCCTTGTGTGACGGCTCTTTCTTGATGAGATCGCGAATCCGGCGGATAATCTCATCGGCACGCATCACGCCATCGACGATGCGAGCGAGCGCCTGGTTGGCTTCACCGACATTGGGCGGTTGGGCGCCCAGCCACCGCAAGGCAGCCGAGGCATTGACCGCCGTTGCCGCAAGCGGTTGCCTGATCTCGTGGGCGATCGAGGCCGTAAGCTGCCCCATGGTCGCCACGCGGTTCGCATGGGCGAGTTCGGCCTGGGAGTTGCGGTAGCGTCTCTCGCTTTCGCGGATCTCGGCCTCGGCGCGCTTGCGTTCTGTGATGTCAGTCACAACCGCGGCGGCCAGCAGCTGCTCCCCGCCTATAACGGGCAACATAACGACGCTGGTTGCGCTCCAGAGGATGCCGCCATCCTTGCGCCGGTAGCGCTTCTCGATGCGGAATGCGGAGGACAAACCTCCTTCTTGTGATGAGAGGATCCCTGCGGTGGCGGCACGGTCATCCTCATACGTGATGTCCCCAGGCGTCAGATGCCGAAGTTCCGCCATGGAATAGCCGGTCATTTTACAAAAGGCCGGATTTACGTCAGCGAAACGCCCATCGCTTCCCACCAAGGCAATGCCGACCGCAACATTTTCGAACAGACTGCGCCATCGCGCCTCACTCAGCTGCACCGCGTCCTCGGCCGCTTGGCGCTCCCGATTTTTCTGGAGCAAATCAGTATAGAGGCGGGCGTTTTCCAGCGAAATCGCAGCTTGCGAGGCCAGAAATTGCAGGATCGCGATCCTGGCCGGCGTGAAAACATGAGAAACCAAGTTGTTCTCGAGATAGAGTACGCCAACGAGCTTTGTCTGGGAGATCAACGGCAAGCAGAGGATGGATCGCGCCTTCCGTTGCCGGATGTAGGGATCGGCGGCGAACGTGGGCTGAGCCGCCGCATCATCGAGAATGACGCTTTCCCGGGTGCGTAGGACATAGTGAAGCACGGTCTCCGGCAGCACGGTCTTGGCCGCCGGATGATCGCGCCGCCGCACGACGATCGCGCCGCCGTCGGTTGTCGCCTCGGCCTCGAGCCGTGGCTCGTCCCCGCGCGCCAGAACGAGCAGGCCTCTTTCAGCGCCGGCCTGCTCAAGCGCGGTACGCAGAAGCGTATCGATCAGTTTGTCGAGGACGATCTCGCCCGAAACGACCTGCGAGACCTTGAGCACCGTCGCAAGGTCGAGATGGTCGACCGGCGTCCCGATCGTGTCGGTCGGTCTGACGGCGGGCAGCTCATCCCTAAGCCGGGGATAGGACTGGTCCAGCTGCCTTACCTTGCCGTCGGCGCCCCAGCGCGCGTAGCCGTAGCGGGCGTTTCTAAAATACGCATAGGAAATGGTCTCGAAGCCAAGCGCCGCGTAGAAGCGCGCAGCCCGTTCGTTGGCGATCGCCTCGTTGTGGACGAAGCCGTTGTCGCGCGCCGAGCGGATGGCCTGTTCGTAAAGGTCCATCGCATCCCGATCGCGGCCCTCGGTGCGCGCGATCTCGGCGCCGATCAACGCCGCGCGATTTGCGAAGTTCTCTGGACAGTTCTCGGCCCAGAGCCGAAGCTGACGGTGATGAGCGGCCAATGCCTCCAGGTGCTGAGGCCGTTCGTCCGCCGATGCCGCGTCGTACTGTGCCGCTCGCGCCAGCGCGTCATAGAAATGGTATTCGGCCACTTCAAAGAACGACGGCGACGTCCAGAGAAGCTGTTCCGCCCTTGATGCCGCCTCGAGCGCGGAAGCGTAATCATTCGCGTAGACGCGCGCTTGCAGCTTGCGGATCCAATACCAACATCCGGCAGACGCCAAACGCGGATCGCTCTGCGACTGATGTTCGAACCGGCTCTCGTCGAACCGTTCATCATTGAAGGAGCCGAATTCGAACGTCAGGCCACGCAGAGTCCGGACCAGACCGAGTTGGGCGGAAATATGGTCAACAGCCAGCCCGAACCGAGCTTTCTGAGCGAATTCAAGCCCGTGCTCGGTTTCACTCTGCACCTCGTTCAGCGGATCGCCGGCGGCGAGAAGATTTGTGATGAGGTGGTGGCAGCTATATACCGCAAACGTGAGGTCGCCGGCTTTGTTTGCGGTATCAAAGGCGCGACGCAGCAACGCCCGGCCGGTCTGGATGTGCTTCGTCCAGAGCACGACATGCCCCCCGAAGAACATGTAGACACGGGCCCGGTAGCGATGCAGCCCGCGCTTCTCCACCAGATCGTAGCCGAGCCTGCCGAATCGGAATCCAGCCTCGTAGTCCCCAAAGTGCGGCCCCAGAATTGCGCCGAGCCAGCTGTAAGCGAAGCACGATCCATCGCTGTTGCCATGTTCCAGGCTGATATTGACCATCCGGCAAATCACTAGAGAGCTCAAATTCTTATCGGTCAAAAATGCAGACGTCCCGACCTCGATCAGCACATTGAGAGTCGCGCGGATCTCCGGATCATTCATAAGCGGCAAGTCGATCAATTCTTCGGTCGAACGACCGCCAATCTGGCGCCATATCTGCGCGTATTCCTGCCGGACTTCGTCATCTGTGGGATGCGCCGACCAGTCAGTGCCTCTGCCTCGTTGGTAATCGAGGCACACTTCGACAGCGAGGTCGCCCCGACCCAGCATGGTGAAAAGCGTCACGCGCAGGCAAGCGACGGCGGCGGTGTCGACGAGGGTCCTCGCGTGCCGGACAAGCAGCGTAAGCCGCTCCTCCGCCGCAGCCAGGTCTGCCGTCAGCAGCTCGCACTCGGCGCGGTGGAACTCGAGCGCAAAGGCGAGTTCGTAGCGCCGCTCCCATCGGTCGTCCGCCAGCAGCCTCGTCCCTGCGGCAAGGTAGATCAGGGCCGCAGCATAGGCCGCGGCGGCCTTGGCGCGTTCGCCGGCCCGCAGATTGAGCTCGGCGATGCGTTCGCGCTCCTCAGGCGCGTCGACCAGCGCGACGCCGCGGTTGAGCTGGGTGACGATGTCGAAGATCCGTTCGGCGATCTGCTCGGGCGGCAGGCTGGACGAGAGAATGCGGCCGATGCGCAGGTGCCGTTCGGGCCGCGCCGCCGCGGGGATCAACGAATAGGCCGCCTCCTGAACCCGGTCGTGCGGGAAGGCGTAGGTCTCGTCCCGCCGCAGCACCAGGCCCGCCCGCACCGCCTCCCAGAGCCCCGCGTGGATCGCCTCGACGGATCGCCCCAGAATGAGCGCGAGCACGGCGAATTCCGCCGTGTTGCCGAGTGCGGCCAGTCCTTGCAGGGCCTCCTGCGCCTCTGGCGGCAGGCGGGCGAGCTTGCCCACCATCAGGTCGACGACATTGTCGCTATAGCCCTTGGCGCGGATGCGCTCCAGGTCCCAGACCCACCGCCCTGCCTCGGGGCCGAAGACGAGCAGCTTCTCCTCGGCCAGGGCGGTCAGGAACTGGATCGTGAAGAACGGATTGCCGCCGGTCTTATCGTAAACCAGGTCCGCCAGGGGGGCCGCCGTCTCAACGGTGGAATGGAGCGCGTCCGCGACGAGATGTCCGACGTCCGTGCGCGCCAGCGGCGACAGCACGATCTCGCTCACCCGGCCCCCCGCCCGCCGGATCTCCTGCAGGCTACGCGCCAACGGATGGGTCGGGCCCACCTCGTTGTCCCGGAAGGCTCCCAGCAGCAGCAGCGACCGGACGTCCGACTGGATCGTCAGATCGCCGAGCAGGTCCAGGGTCGCCGCGTCCAGCCATTGCAGATCGTCCAGGAACAGCGCCAGCGGATGTTCCGGCCGGGCGAACACGCCGAGCAGGCGGCGGAACACCAGCTGGAAACGGCGCTGTGCGTCCTGCGGCGGCAGTTCCGGCACGGGTGGCTGCGGGCCGATCAGTGGCTCCAGCGCGGGAATGAGGTCGATCATCAGCTGGCCGTTCGGGCCCAGCGCCTCCCGCAGCGCCTCGCGCCAAGGCTCCAGCTCGGCATCGCTCCTGCCCAGCAGCGACCGCACCAAGCCCTGGAACGCCTGGGCGAGCGTCGCATAGGGGATGTCGCGCTTGTACTGGTCGAACTTGCCGCCGGCGAACAGTCCGCGCGTCGGCGCCAGCACCTTGTGCAACTCGTTGACCACCGAGGACTTGCCGATGCCGGAATAGCCGGAGACCAGCACGAGTTCCGATGCTCCGCTGGTGACCATGCGGTCGAAGGCGGCGAGCAACGCCGCGATCTCGCGTTCCCGCCCGTAAAGTTTTTCGGGGATCAGCAGTCGGTCGGGCGTGTCGCGCTGGCCCAGCGGAAAGTGGTCAATGCGATCCTGACGCTCCCAGTCGGCCAGGCAGCGCCGCAGATCATGTTCGACGCCGGCAGCGGTCTGGTAACGCTCCTCCGCGGTCTTGGCGAGCAGCTTCATGATGATGGCCGAGACCGGTTTCGGCACGCTCGGCAGCCGTTCGGCGGGCGGCGCCGGCTGGCGCGCGATATGGCAGTGCACCCACTCCATGGGATCGGCGGCGGTGAACGGCAGCGCGCCGGTGATCATCTGGTAGAGCGTGACGCCCAGCGCGTAGAGATCGCTGCGGGCGTCGATCGAGCGGTTCATGCGGCCGGTTTGTTCGGGGGCCATGTAGGCGAGCGTGCCGGCGATGGTGTCTGGCGGCTCCGGCGCCTGTCGCTCGCTGGGCAGGCGGGAGGCGATGCCGAACCCGGTGAGCCAGACCTGGCCGTTGACGCCATTCAGCAGGATATGGGCCGGCTTGAGGTCCTTGTGGACGAGACCGCGCTGGTGGAGTTGGTCCAGCGCGGCGACGATGCCGATGGCAAGGTGGAGGAAGCGTCCCGTTTCTACCGGGGCGTCAAGCAGATGGTTGAGCGGCTCGCCGCCGCGATCTTCGAGCACCAGCGCGGTCTGACCCTGGTGGCGGATGAGCGCCAGCGGCCGCGCCGCCCAGCTGTCGTCCAACTCGTCCCGCAATTCGTACTCGTGGGTCAGCCGATCGAGCGTGGCTGGGGCCGGATGCTCCAAGGCGGGTCGGACGATCAGTACGGCGCGGCGATTGCCGTCGGCATGCAGGCACCAGCCTCGGCAGACGACGCAATCGCCGTCCTCCCATAAGACGCGGAGGCTGCTGTCGCCGTCGGTTTGGAGCACGTCCATATACCGAGCCTTTACGGACTAGCCGGCGCCCCCGTCAGGCTAGTCTGCACCATTTGGCGATACTGCTTACACCAACAGGTTGCCACAATCCGCAGCATGAAGAAATGTCGAATTTTTCCGAGCCTCCGGTCTCGATGATGGGAACGGGCTCTCCTCACTGCTTGCCGCACGACTGCACGAGACCGGCAAACGTCTGCAACTCGCGAAATTGGGCGCGAAGTCGGCCTTCCGCGCCGCACGTTGGAATGTCTACGCACCACGTGTCAATCGGCGTCCAAAATTGCACGCCGGAACACATCGTGCAGGGCCTATGCGGCGTGGCGAGAGGGGAAGGGCCGCACCAATCGTGGAACGGGCGGGGGAGCGCGCCGAGACCTTCAAGACCTCGCCGCAGCCATCAATCATCACGCAAAGGAAGGGTTACGCCGCGGGACGGTGCGGGTCGTCCTGCCTCCACGCGGTGAAGCGAGGCAGCGCTGGCTAACCCGTGGTGAGGTAGCGCGGCTCCTTTGGGTATGTTGGCGAACGCGCGAGGTGCAAGCGGGCGCGGAGACAGAGAAGCGTCCTTTGCGCCATCTCTGCCGATTTCCTGCTCCTTGGCATCTACACCGGCTCGCGGCCTGGGTCGATACCGCCAACGGCGTGTTCCATCGACATGCCGACGGTGCTGCAGTCACGAACAAGCGACAGCCCACCGTCCGGTTGGCGCCAGGGCTCCTCGGCCATCTTCGTCGATGGGAGCGCGCCGACGCGAGAACGAGTCGCGTCTTAGTGGTCGAGTACGGCGGTGCTCCTGTCCAGAGCGTCAAAACGGCTTTGGCGAGAGCGTGCAAGCTCGCTGGACTTGACGCTGGAGTCACGGCTTACACGCTTCGCCATACGGCGGCGTCGTGGCATGTGGCGCGCGGACTTCCGACGCGGATGATCGCGGATTTCCTTGGCACATCTGAGCCGATGATCTTGAAGAACTACGGCCATCTCGCGCCGGGCTATCAGGAAGAGGCCGCGCAGGCGATTGGGAGGAAGTGGTGAGCATTGACGTTTTAATGGGGAAATCTGTAAGCGCGGAGGTCGCGCCGAGGGCGGGGCGCCAAGAAATCCCTGGTGGGCCGGGCAGGACTCGAACCTGCAACCAGACCGTTATGAGCGGCCGGCTCTAACCATTGAGCTACCGGCCCCGGAGGGGCGCCAGGACATGGCATTAAGCGCAAAAGCAGTTGCGACGCAATCGTAAGTCCCAATCGAAGCGAATGGCGCCCTAACTTCGCCATTCATTCCCATCATTGGGCTTCCTGATATGATGCGGCGCCATGCGGGGGGCCGCTACGAACTCGGGGCGGCATGTCGGCGGCTGCAATGAAAGCGCAAGGGGCGGCGCGGAAACGGGGTTTTGCTTTTGGTCTGCCTGCTTCGGTGGCAGGGGACGAAGGGCGCTTGCGCGCGTTCGCCTCCGCTCGGCGCCATTCACGCCTCGTGCGCGTTCTCAGAGTTGCGACGCCGGCGAGCGTCGTCGTCTTTGTCGCCTTACTGGTGGTTGCGGCGTTCTTCAATCCGTTTCGTAACCTGCCGGGCCAGGTGACCTTCGACAGCTTGGCGGTCGACGGGATGAAGATCACCATGGGTAAGCCCAAGCTCACCGGCGTGCGCCAGGATGGGCGGGCCTATGTCGTCAACGCTGCGAAGGCGATTCAGGACGTCACGCATCCGACGCTCGTCGAACTGCACGAGCTCGACGGCGAAGTCGGTATGGCGGACAACCAGAACGTGCACATTACTGCCGCGATCGGCTATTATGACAGCGTCAAGCAAACCCTCGACGTGTCGCAGGATGTTCGCATCCATAACGCCAGCTATGATGTCAGCCTCGAGAAAGCGAGCGTCGATTTCAAAAACGGTATTTACAAATCCGACCAACCTGTGACTGTCGTCATGTCCAATGGGTCGACGATCTCGGGGGATTCGGCGATCGCCCGCAACAACGGCGAAGAACTGACCTTCGCCGGCCATGTCCGCTCGGTTTTCAAGAGCGACGATCGCGACGGCGCGGTGGCCGATATGAAGGGAACCAATCCATGATATCGTTCGATTTGCGGCTCGCGAGGGCGCTGACGCTGGCCTGCGCGCTCGGCGCGGCTTGCGCCGCGGCGGCTGCGCCCGCGAGGTCGGATGCGAAGGCCGCGGCTAAATCGGAGGCGAAAACCGCGGCCAAGTCGAGCGATTCCTCTTCCCCGGCGTCGCTGCTTCCGGGCACCAATTCGAAGGCGCCGATCTCGATCGAAGCCGACAAACTCGTCTATTTCGACAAGGAACAGAAGGCGGTCTACACGGGCAACGTCGTCGTCATCCAGGGCGACACCAAAATGACCTGCTCGGGGATGACCATTTTCATGGAGAAGGGACCCGACGCCAGTCAGCCCGACGCCGCGAAGGCTGCCGACACGGGGCCGGCCGCAGGGCCTGGCGGCAGCTCCAGCCGCGTCAGACATCTGGACGCGACCGGCCCGGTCACGGTTCTCTCCAAGACGCAGGTGGCGACCGGCGACACCGCCGCCTTCGACAAGGCGCAGAACAAGGTATGGCTCGTCGGCAACGTCACGCTGAGCGACGGCGGCAACGTCACCAAAGGCGACAAGCTGACCTATGACCTGACCACCGGCCAGGCGACCGTCGACACCGGGGCGGCCGCCAACCGCGTGCGGGGACTGTTTATTCCGGGCTCCGGCTCGGGAGACAGTGACAACGCCAAAGCGCAGAAGTAGAATTCCTTTGCCCCGTTCTTCCCAGTCAGCCCCTGATGGCGCGCGACCGCAACCCTCTCTCGAGTCGGACCCCTTGAGCGCTCGGTCCCCGATCGACGCGGAGGCGTTCGCGCAGGCGATCGGCGCGGTCGAGCCGCCGGAGCCGGTTGCCCAGGTCGAAGGGTCGCTCGCGGTTCACCACCTCGGCAAGAGCTATGGCGCGCGCGCCGTCGTGCAGGACGTCAGCCTCTCGGTTCGTCGCGGTGAAGCGGTGGGGCTGCTAGGGCCGAACGGCGCCGGCAAGACGACGGTGTTTTATATGATCACCGGCCTCGTCAAGCCGGACAAGGGGGTCATCGAGCTCGACGGCTACCCGGTGACGACGCTGCCGATGTATCAAAGGGCCCGGCTCGGCATCGGCTACCTGCCGCAGGAAGCGTCAATTTTCCGCGGCCTCAACGTCGAGGACAACATTCGCGCGGTGCTCGAGGTCAACGAGCCCAACCGTAAGGCGCGCGATGAAATGCTCAATTCGTTGCTCGAGGAATTCGATATTGCGCGCCTGCGCAAATCGCCCTCGATCGCCCTCTCGGGCGGCGAGCGCCGGCGCTGCGAAATCGCGCGCGCGCTCGCCGGCAAGCCGTCGTTCATGCTGCTCGACGAGCCTTTCGCCGGCATCGACCCGATCGCGGTCGGCGACATTCAGGACCTCGTTCGCCATCTCAAGGGGCGCGGCATCGGCGTCCTGATCACCGACCACAATGTGCGCGAGACGCTCGGGCTGATCGACCGCGCCTACATCATCCACAGCGGACATGTGCTGACGGAAGGCTCGCCAGAGGAGATCGTCGCGCACCCCGACGTGCGGCGCTTCTATCTCGGTGAGGATTTTCGGATGTGAGGCGCGCGAGGAAAGCGGCGCGTCATTCCTCTTCGTCGAACCGGCTCGCGACCAGCGCTTCGATTGCGTCGAGTGCTTGGCGCGCCTCCGCGCCCATGGCGGAGACGGTAATCGTCGAACCGACGCCTGCCCCGAGCATCAGAATGCCCATGATGGAATCGCCGCCGACAGTCTCGCCGCAGCGCGTAACCTTGATATCGGCGTCATAACGATCGACGCACTGGACGAATTTGGCGGTGGCGCGGGCGTGAAGGCCCTTGCGATTGACGATCCGCATATCGCGAACGAGCGCGCCGACCGGCGGGGCCACCGGGGGGCAATCGAAATCGTCGGATGAGTCGTTGCCCTCGTTCATTTGCCCGACAGCACTTTGCTCGCGACCGTGATGTATTTGCGCCCGGCGTCACGCGCTTCGACGACGGCGTGTTCGAGATCGGCGCTCTCACGCAGCGTCGCCAGCTTGATCAGCATCGGCAGATTGATGCCGCAGATGACCTCGATGCGCCCGCCATCCATCACCGAAATGGCGAGATTGGAGGGCGTGCCGCCGAACATGTCGGTCAGCAAGACGACGCCGCTGCCGTCCTGGACTCGCGCAACCGCTCCCAGGATGTCAGCGCGGCGCTGCTCCATGTCGTCCTCGGGACCGATCGTCACAGTCTCGAAACGCGACTGCGGCCCGACCACATGCTCAAGCGCGGCCCGAAAACCAGTGGCGAGCTGGCCGTGGGTCACAAGGACCATTCCGATCATCAATTTTCCATCGTTTCAGGCGCCGCCGCCGCGCCAGTTACGCACTATTGTATGAGCCGCGCATTTTTGTGCAGTGCGGCGCAATGATCAAGCAAAATCCGCCATAGTCGTAACCGACGTCTGACCAACTCAGCGGAACCTCGCAAGAATGTGAAGCATTGTGTCCGCCTGGTCCAGCGGCCCGTGCCAGGGGGCAAGCGTCACGCGAGGAAGACGGACCCCGAGCAGCTCGGTAAAGCTTTCGTTCTCCTCCGGCATGCGGGCCGGCGGCTCCGCATCTCTGCCTGCGAGTTCGACGACGAGCCGCGCGACCGCGCTGGCTTCGTGGCGCACGGCGACGACGCCCTCGAAGCGTCGCTCGATCAAGCCCTCGAAGCCGGGCGCGCCGCGCAGCAGCAGCCGCTCGGCCGAAGCGCGAAGAAAAATACGGTCGTCCCCGATCAGGGCGGCGAAGATGGCGCGTTCGTGCGCCCGGGCGAGCAGCGCCAGCGCAAAGGCGCTTTTGCCCGCGCCAGACGGGCCTCGCACGATAAGGCCCTGTTCGCCGACGACGATCGCTGTCGCGTGGAGGCTCGTCCAGCCGGCGATGGCGTTCACGGCAGGATCGCCGGCAGCGAGACGACGAAGCGCGCGCCCGCGCCGTGGCTGGCCAGCCCGTCCTCGTTTTCCTCCGGCGGAGGCGACACGGCGGGCAGGGGCCGGTTCATCGCCCAGATCCGGCCGCGATGCACCTCGACGATCTGGCGCGATATCGACAGGCCGAGGCCGGAGTTCTGTCCGAAGCCTTGTTCCGGCCGGTCGGTATAGAAACGCTCGAAGACGCGCTCGAGCGCGTGCGGCGGAATTCCCGGGCCGTCATCGTCGACCGTCACGACAATCCTGTCTCGCGGCGGTCCAGCTTCCGGCTTGGCTTCGCCGCGCTCGCGGTTCAACGTGACTCTGACCTCGCCGCCGGGCTGGGAGAACGAGCAGGCGTTGTCGATCAGGTTGGTGATCACCTGCCCAAGGCGAGACCCGTGACCGAGGACGACGAAGTCGCCGACCTTGGTTCGTCCGCCCGAGTTGGCGATGGTCATCCGCAATCGGGCGCCGTTGCTGCGCGGCGAATCGGCCACCGTGGCGACCACGGCGCGCAGCAACTCGGCCATGTCGACCGGGCCGGCTTCGCCGCGAGCCAACTCGGCGTCGAGGCGCGAGGCGTCGGAGATGTCGCTGATGAGGCGGTCGAGACGGCGAACGTCGTGCTGCATGATGGCCAGCAGGCGCTCGCGCGAAGGGCCGGAATTCACGCGCGGCAGCGTTTCGACAGCGCTGCGCAGTGACGTCAGCGGATTCTTCAGCTCGTGCGCGACGTCGGCCGCGAAGCTTTCGATCGCGTCCATCCGGTTGTATAGCGCCTGGGTCATGTCCCGCAGGGCGCCCGAGAGATGGCCGATCTCATCGGAGCGATTGGTGAAGTCGGGGATTTGCTGGCGCGACTTGATGCCCCGCTGAACGCGCTCGGCAGCCTCCGCCAGTTTGCGCACCGGCTCGGCGATTGTGTTGGCGAGCGACAGCGAGAGCATCAGCATCACCGCGGCGAGCACCAGGAAGAACCGCAGCAGCGCCCAGCGCTCCGAGGCGATCACCGAATCGATGTCGCCGCCCTGGGTGGAAAGCAGCAGCGCTCCGCGCACCGACGAGCCGCGCCGGATCGGCACCGAAACCAGCACGATCGTCTCGCCGGCCGGGTTGACGCGCACCGCCGTGGCGGAGTCTCCTGGAGCGCCTGCTCCACCTCGGGCAACGACTTGCCGTTGGTGATCCATTCGTCGTTGATGCGTTGCTTGGCGGCCGGCTCGAGCGAACTGCGCGCCTCGGCCCAGAGGCGACGCCACCACGGCAGGGCTTTCGGGGGCGGCTCGCTGGCTTCGCCGCGCAGCGTTCCGCGCGCCGACAGCGTCCTCGAATCGAGCAGCAGCAGGCCGTCGCGGTCATAGATGCGCGCGCGGGTGCGCGTCGGCGTCACGAGCCGATGCAACACCGGCCCGAACTCGTTCGGGATTGATGGAGAATTCGATCGAGTCTTCGTCGTTCTGAGCCGGCGGCGCCTCGCCAGGAGCCAGTTGCAGCAGCTTCTCGGGATCGATGGTGATCGTGTCGGTGTTGACCTCCGCCGAGGCCGCGATCGCCGCCGAGATGATGCCGGCCTGCGTCGTCAAGCTCTGGGTGCGAGCCTGGATGATGTCGGCGCGGAACTGGTTGAGCAGCAGGAAGCCGATCACCAGGACGAGGAGGCCGCCGAGGTTGAGAACCACGATGCGCCGCGTCAGCGAGGACGAGAAGGGCGCCGCGAGCGCGCGCCACAGGATGCGCAGGCGCAGCCGCGCGCGCGATTTGCGCCAGCGTGCGCCCGCCGCAGTAAAAATCGGGGTGGTGCGCGCTTCCGTACTCATGAGCCCCAGCGGTGAGGGCGCCGCTCTCGGGGAACGGCGAGGATCCTCACGATTCCCTGAATCGATACCCGACGCCATACAGCGTCTCGATCATCTCGAAATCGGGTTCGACGACCTTGAACTTCTTGCGCAGCCGCTTGATGTGGCTGTCGATCGTGCGGTCGTCGACATAGACCTGGTCGTCATAGGCTGCGTCCATCAGCGCGTTGCGGCTCTTAACGACGCCTGGGCGCGTCGCAAGCGCCTGCAAGATCAGGAATTCGGTGACCGTCAGCGTGACGGGAACGTTGTCCCAGGTGCAGGTGTGGCGCTCCGGGTCCATCTTGAGCCGGCCGCGCTCGAGGATTTTCGCCTCGCTCTCCTTTTGCGAGGCCGCGTCTTTCGGATTGGCGCGCCGGAGAATGGCCTTGACGCGCTCGACCAGAAGGCGTTGCGAAAAGGGTTTGCGAATGAAATCGTCGGCGCCCATCTTGAGGCCGAACAATTCGTCGATCTCCTCGTCCTTCGAGGTAAGGAAAATCACCGGCAGATCGGATTTTTGACGCAGTCGCCGCAGCAGTTCCATGCCGTCCATGCGGGGCATCTTGATGTCGAAGATGGCGAGATCGGGTGGACTGGCTTTGAGCCCGTCGAGCGCGCTCGCTCCGTCGGTATAGGTTTGGACTCGGTATCCCTCCGCTTCCAGCGAGAGCGAAACCGAAGTCAGGATGTTCCGGTCGTCGTCGACCAAGGCGATCGTCGGCATGAAGCTCCTGTTTCCTATTTCTGCTGAGCCGGCGGCCCCGCTGCGGCGCTTCGTCCTACGCCGTCGGAACGCACATTATGAACCTTCGGGGCCGAAGTGTGGCTTCCATCAAGCCAAAGGCACAGCGTCGCCAGCGGGCTCGCGCTGAATTCAGGCATCGTGGCTATAGGATAGCCCTATTTGACGAATGTTCAACCGCCTTCACGGTCGCTTGACCTCGCCACACTTCCGCGCTGTGCTTCCTTGCAGCGGCCACAAAGGACGAAACCATGCCCGCGCCCTCATCGGAAGCGACGCCCGCCGCCAGCGCTCAAGCCAAGAGGTTGCTGCGCATTTCGAGGACGGGCGCTCTGGCGACGCTCTCGCTCGACACCGGCGCGCCGCTCACGACATGGGTCGGCTGCGCGAGCGACTGCGACGGTTCGCCGCTGTTCCTCTTTTCGACGCTCGCGCAGCACACCCGCAACCTCGGCGAGGATTCGCGCGCCTCGCTGCTGCTGACGAGTTCCAGCCGATCGGGGCGATCCGCTCAATCATCCCCGCGTCAGCCTCGGCGGCCCCGTCCTGCCGACGCCCGACGACTACGCCCGCAAGCGTTATTTGCAGCGCAACCCGAAGGCCAAGCTCTACGCGTCTTTCGCTGATTTTGCGATTTTCCGCATGCGCGTCGAAACCGTCCATTACAACGGCGGCTTCGGCCGCGCGGGCGCATTGACGCCCGCCGACATCCTCTCCCCGCAAGGGGAGGCGAGGGCGCTGATCGAAGCGGAAGACGACCTTCTCGAGGAGATCAACGCCGCCGAGGGCGCGTTCGCGTCGCGTCTTGCGCCTGGCGACGATCCCGGCCGGCGGGTATGGCGCGCCGTCGGTCTCGACGCGGAAGGCCTCGATCTCTCCGCTGGCGCCCTCGTCGCGCGGGTCGACTTCAGCGGCCCCGCCGCCGATCCGGCCGATTGGCGCCGACGGCTGGAGGAGGCGCTCGCCGGACGCGGCGCCTGACGCGCTGCCCTTCAGCGCTTCGTCGCCGAGCGATCGTTTCGCGACGACGTGTCGCGTGCGGCAAGTTCGTCTCATGCAATCGCGGCGAATGCAGGCGGATCGAAATTGTTGTAACGACTGCGTTCGTAAAGATAAGCGTACTAAAAGAGACTCTATATTGGGAGTCTCTCTTCGATCTTCTCTGGAAATACGCCGAACGAACGATTGTGTTATTCTCCATTTGGCGAAATTTAGCCACGGTCGTGGGAGACTTTGCAACTCGAGGTCACGAGTTAGCAGAACGATTTGCAACAATCGTTGGATCGCGCACGCATGGGCGTCGCGCGTTTTACGGGAGGTGCGATCATGAGGAACACTCTCATTGGAGTCGTGTCGAGCGCCGCAATTGGCGCCGCCTTGCTCGCCGCCACGACGTCAGCGCGAGCTCAGTATGATCAGGGCCCGGCTCCAGGCTACGGCGCGCCGCCGCCCGCCTATCAGGCGCCGGGCTATAATGGGGGCTTTTTCCAGGCGCCCCCGCCCGCCAACCCCACCTATCAGGCCCCGCCGCCGGCGCCCGCGCCCGCTGCCGCCTCCAACCCTGGCGGCGACATCTTCGTCAACTCGAATTACCACCCCGTGGTCTACGGCAAGGCCTACGGTCCCGACGCCGCCGGGCCGGGCGAGCCGACGCAGGGAGGCGTCTGCTGGATGTTTCCGCCGGACACGCGAGGTGGAAAGTGGCAGGAGGTCTGTCGGTAAACTAACGGGCGCGTAGCGTCGGCGCGCGCCGCGTCCCTCCGTCCCTGCGAGGCCGTCCGCTCCCCCGGGCGGCCTCGCTATTTTTGTCGCAACGCAATATAGACAGAGCGCCTTCATCCCGTTGGGAGAACCGCTCATGTCGCTTGCCAAACGTCACGCCCTGGTCACTGGCTCCACCAGCGGGATCGGCCTCGCCATCGCCCGTGCGCTCGCCAAGGAGGGCGCAGACGTCATGATCAACGGCATGGGCGATCCGGCGAAGATCGAAGCCGAACGCTCCGGCATCGAGAAGGAGTTCGGCGTCAAGGCGTTCTACAACGGCGCCGACATGACGAAGCCGGCCGAAATCGCCGCCATGGTCGCCGACGCACAGACCAAGTTCGGCTCGCTCGACATTCTCGTCAACAACGCCGGCATTCAATACGTCTCTCCGATCGAGGACTTTCCGCCGGAGAAGTGGGACGCCATCATCGCGATCAACCTCTCCGCCGCCTTTCATGCGATCCGCGCCGCCGTGCCGGGCATGAAGGCGCAGAAGTGGGGCCGGATCATCTCCACCGCCTCGGCCCATTCGCTCGTCGCCTCGCCCTTCAAGTCGGCCTATGTCGCCGCCAAGCACGGCATCGCGGGCCTCACCAAGACGGCCGCGCTCGAGCTTGCGACTTTCGGCGTGACGGTGAATTGCATCTCGCCCGGTTATGTCTGGACGCCCTTGGTCGAGGCGCAGATCCCCGACACGATGAAGGCGCGCGGCATGACGCGCGAACAGGTCATCAACGACGTGGTCCTCGCCGCCCAGCCGACCAAGCAGTTCATCACGGCCGAGCAGGTCGGCGCGCTCGCCGTCTATCTCTGCTCGGACGCCGCGTCGCAGATCACCGGCGCCAATCTCTCGATGGACGGCGGCTGGACCGCGGCGTGAGCGCAGCATCGAGCAGGCGCGCCCGCCCCAAAGGCTCCGCGGCGGGGGCGCGCAAGACCGTCAATCTCGCCTTGCAGGGCGGGGGATCGCACGGAGCCTACACCTGGGGCGCAATCGACGCGCTCATCGACGACGAGCGGATCGAGATCGGCGGCATCAGCGGCGCCAGCGCCGGCGCGATGAACGCCGTGGTCTACGCCGACGGCTTTCGCGAGAATGGCCGCGCCGGGGCCAAGCGCAAGCTCAACGACTTCTGGCTGTCGGTGAGCGAGGAGGGCGCGCTGTCGCCGATGCAGCGGCGCATCGTCGATCTCTGGTTCCAAGGCTGGAGCCTCACCTTCCCGCATGCGGGCGCTTTGTGGGACGTGCTGTCGCAACTCGCCAGCCCGTACGAATTCAACCCGCTCAACCTCAGCCCGCTGCGCGAGCATTTGATCAAGCTGGTCGACTTCGAGGCGCTGCGCCGCGAGGGGACGGTTCCGCTGTTCGTGGCGGCGACGAATGTGCGAACCGGCCGTGGCGAGACCTTCCGCCGCGACGTGCTGACCGCCGATCACCTGATGGCCTCCGCCTGCCTTCCCAGGCTCTTCCAGGCGGTGGAGATCGACGGCGTGGCTTATTGGGACGGCGGCTTCGCCGGCAATCCGCCGCTCTGGCCGCTCTATTACGAGACGTCCTGCCAGGACACCGTCATCGTGCAGATCAACCCGATCGAACGCGAGCGCACGCCGCATTCGGCGCAGGAGATCGCCGACCGGATGAACGAGATCACCTTCAACGCCGGCCTGCTCGCCGAATTGCGCGCGACAGACTTCGTCGCGCGCCTCATCGAGGGCGGCAAGCTGCCCGAGAACGGCTATCGGCGCCAGCGCGTCCATCGCATCGGCGGCGATGGCGATCTGGCGGGCTTTGGCGCCGCCAGCAAGATGGATGTGCGCTGGACCTTCCTCACCGAACTGCGCGACCTCGGCCGGGAGGCCGCCAAGGCCTGGATCGCGCGCCATTTCGACGAGATCGGCGTGCACAGCACGCTCGACCTCGATCGCACGCTCGCCAAGCCTGAGGTCACCGGTTCTTGAAGTCGGGCGCGCGCTTTTCCGCGAAGGCGCGCATCCCCTCTTTCTGGTCGTGGGTGGCGAACAGCGAGTGGAAAATGCGCCGCTCGAAGCGCACGCCCTCGGCGAGTGTCGTCTCATAGGCGCGGTTGACGCTCTCCTTGGCGGCGTAGACCGCCGGCGCGGACAACGAGGCGATCGTCGCCGCGGTCTTCAGCGCGTCCTCGATGAGCGAAGCGGCCGGGACGATGCGCGAGACCAAGCCGGCGCGCTCGGCCTCCGCTGCGTCCATCATGCGGCCGGTCAGCACCATCTCCATCGCCTTCGCCTTGCCGACGAATCGCGTCAGGCGCTGCGTGCCGCCAGCGCCGGGAATGACGCCGAGCTTGATCTCCGGCTGGCCGAATTTGGCGGTGTCGGCGGCGATGATGAAGTCGCACATCATGGCGAGTTCGCAGCCGCCGCCAAGCGCGAAGCCCGCGACCGCCGCGATCGTCGGCTTGCGTGTGCGCGTGAGGTTCTCCCAGCGGGAGATGAAGTCCTCGAGGAAGACGTCAGCGAATGCCTTGCTCTGCATCTCCTTGATGTCGGCGCCGGCGGCGAAGGCCTTCTCCGAGCCGGTGAGCACGATGGCGCCGATCGCCGAATCGCCCTCGAAGGCGGCGAGCGCCTGATTGAGATCTTCGATCAGCGCGGCGTTCAGCGCATTGAGCGCCTGCGGCCGGTTGAGCCGGATAAGGCCGACGCGGCTGTGGGTCTCGACGAGGATATTGGCGTAGGACATTTGGGGCTCCTCCCGTGCGAGAGGGAAGAGGTATCTAAGGCTGGGGGAAATGGAAAGGCGCGCTCGACTAAGCATTGACAGAGCGCCGCGCGCCCCCTTATGAAGCGCCCCGTGCCCAGGTGGCGGAATTGGTAGACGCACTGGTTTCAGGTACCAGCGGTGCAAGCCGTGAAGGTTCGAGTCCTTTCCTGGGCACCACTTTGACGTTTTTGGACGTCTGAATTCGACCAAAACTCCCTGAAAATCAATAACTTAGGGCGAAAAACTCGTCCGAAGCGGTCCGGCCGCGTCCGTTTGCGTCCAACAGATTTGTTGGTAGATTCGTTGGTACGCGGTCTTCTCGCCGCTTGGTGATACCAACATGGCCCTTACCGACCTTGCCATAAAGCGCGCGCTCCCCGGCCCAAAAATCGTGAAGCTTTCCGACGGCGGCGGGCTGCAATTGTGGATCACGCCCGACGGCGCGAAACGTTGGCGCATCGCTTATCGCTTTGGCGGGGCGCAAAAGACCCTCGCGGTTGGCGTCTATCCCGAAATCGGATTGAAGGACGCTCGCGACGCTCGCGACGCCGCCCGGAAGACATTGGCGCTCGGGGAAGACCCTCTGGAAGCCAAGAAGGCCACGAAGGCCGTAACGATCGCCAAAGCCGAAGCGAGCGCGAACACATTCGCGGCCGTCGCGGGCGAATTGATGGAAAAGAAGCGCCGGGACGGAAAAGCCGCCGCAACGCTTCGAAAATTCGATTGGTTCATGAGCTTTGCCTTCCCGGCGCTCGGGTCCCGGCCAATCGCTGAAATCTCCGCGCGTGACGTGCTGTCCGTGCTCAGGGAGGTCGAAGCGCGCGGCACACACGAAACCGCCCGCAAGCTGCGAACCGCTATCGGCGACGTTTTTCGTTTCGCGATAGCCACGGCGCGCGCCGACAGTGACCCGACCGCGGCCTTGCGCGGCGCGCTCGTGACGCCGACGGTTACGCCTCGCGCCGCCATCGTTGCCCCCAAGGCTTTTGGCGGGCTCCTGCGAGCGATCGCGGATTACGAAGGCACGGCGGAAACCCGCGGCGCCCTCGAATTGCTCGCCCTCACGTTTGTTCGCCCCGGAGAATTGCGTGCTGCCGAATGGGCGGAATTCGATCTAGAAGCCGCCGTTTGGGAAATTCCTGCGGGACGGATGAAGATGCGAAGGGCGCATCGCGTTCCTCTCGCGCCGCGCGCGGTGGCGATCCTCAGGGAGCTAAGGAAGCTGACCGGCCGAAGCGCCTTCCTCTTTCCTTCGGTGCGAACGTTGGCGCGGTGCATGTCCGAAAACACCTTGAACGCAGCCTTGCGAAGGATGGGTTTCAAGAACGAAGACATGACGAGCCACGGTTTTCGTGCGTCGGCCTCGTCGATGCTCAACGAAAGCGGCCTCTGGAATCCCGACGCCATCGAGCGGCAGTTGGCGCATGTCGATAGCGATAGCGTCCGTCGCGCCTACGCTCGCGCAGAATTCTGGGACGAACGGGTCCGCATGATGGCTTGGTGGGCGGATCGATGCGACGAGTTGCGGCGGGGCGGCGTGGTCGTCCCCTTACGCGCGTAGGTCGCTCTTGGCGGCGGACATCGTCCTGACGTCGTGCTAGGCCCATCCGTCGTAGAGAAGACCTCCGTTCTTCCCTCGCATGAGAATGTAGAAGCATCCGTCGGGCTCTGGGTCGATCTGGATCTCTGCCCCCTGTGCGTGCCGAGTGTGTCTTGGCCTGGAGTCCGAACGCCGATCGGCGATTAGTACGCTTCGCAATATATTGATTTCAATGCGTTCAGTTTCGGTAGGTGGAGTTAACTTCGAGTCCGATTTACACCATATGATCGGAACCCGCAACCGCTTTTCAACGAAGCGTTAGCGTGTTAGCTGGTGTCGGGCGCAGATGTCTGCGTGGCGGCGTCCATTTCGTCGAATTTCTCGAGGCCGGTAATTGTCTTGGCAGCGACATGAACCAGACGCAGCTGGACGCTGGCTACGACGTGGAACTGAAGGGCAAGAATTTACAGGAGAAGCTGCCGCGCAGCAACCTGAACTGGGACGGGCAGTTCCAATTCTCACTGTTCCTGAAGCGCTTCGATTTCGCGCTGGCGCAGTCCATCTTCATGCATCTGCCGGCCAACCCCGGCATCGCCCGGCTAGCGCGGCAGATGGGGGAGGACGGCGCCTTCTACGCCACCTTCTTCATCGTTCCTGGCGACCACCCCTTCGATCACCGCCATTGGATCAAGACCTTCGACGACCGCGACCGCCGTCACTATCGCAGCTGGCAGATTCGCGATTTCTGTCGGGGCCTCCCCTGGCGCGTCGCCATGGTCGGCGACCATCGCGATTTTCCGCAATCAGCAGCGCTTCGCGAGCGCCGGGCCAGAGGGCCCCGCATCGACGGCCACCGCCTCGTCTAACATTCGCCGCGGGACTTGGCCGGCGTAGTCTGTCGAACTCACCGGCGCTCCAACTGTATAACGAGACACTGAAAACAAATTCGAACGGCCTGCCCGCCATAAGGAGACAGAGATGCATCCATCGTCCCTCGAGAACATGCAGCGGTGCTTGTCCTGGTACGGCCCTACGACCTCGAAGCGAGTAGTCGATATCGGCGGGACGAGCGTCAACGGCTCCTACCGCGACATTTTCGTCGATACTTCCGAATTTCTTTGCCTCGATCTTCAGGCGGGGCCTGGCGTCGATGTTGTTCTCGACGATCCCTACGTTCTGCCCTTGTCAGACCAATCGGTCGACATCGTCATTTCCGGCCAGATGCTGGAGCATTGCGCGCACTTCTGGCGCGTGTTCACCGAAATCGCCCGCGTGCTCAAGCCGGAGGGGCTGATTTTCATGATCGCGCCCTCCGCCGGCCCGATCCATCGCTATCCCGTCGACTGCTACCGTTTCTACCCCGACGCCTATCAGGCGCTGGCGGACTGGAGCGGCTTGCGCCTCGTTCATTGTTGGCATGACGAACGCGGCCCGTGGCGCGACCTCGTCGGCGTTTTCCAGAAGGCCGGAACGCTGGAAAAAATCGCCAAGCCAAAAAGTGCGACCCCTCCCCCGCAATATGTCGAGCCCAACAGTGATCGCGCGGCGGAAGCCATCTCCGGCCAGCGCAACTATATCGACGTCCTCGCCGATATGCACAAGGTCCTGAATCCGACGCTTTACCTTGAGATCGGCGTCCGCAAGGGCCGCAGCCTCGCGCTTGCAGGCTGCAGGGCCATCGGCGTCGACCCGGGCCCCGAATTGGACGTTTGGTCGACAGACCTCGACCTCTATACCTGCACGAGCGACGATTTTTTCTTTTTCTCCGCTCAGGAGGCGATCACGACCCCGGTCGATCTCGCCTTCATCGACGGCATGCATCTCGCAGAATATGTCTATCGCGACTTCATAAATCTCGAACGGTTTATGAGCCCGTCGGGCGTCATCGTCATTGACGACGTGCTGCCGAACCATCCCCTGCAGGCGGCCAGAGACCGGCAAACCCAGGTCTGGACCGGGGACGTCTGGCGCTTCGCGCAATCGCTTAGCGAATTGCGGCCGGACCTCAAGCTAACGTGGCTCGACACGGCACCGACGGGGCTGCTTGTGGTCAGCCGGCTCAATCCCAGCAACAGAAACCTGAGCGACCGCTACAATCCGATCATCCGGCAAATTTTAGAGACGCCGCGGGCGCAGCCGCCGATTGAAGTCGTCGAGCGCAAAATTGCTGTCGCGCCCTCCGAAGGGAACATTCGCGCCGCGGTCTTGCTGACCGAGCCGGCCTAGCCGCACCGTATGTGGTTTCAGGGTCGGGCCTTCCTACGTGCGCGACCCCTCGCCTTCGTGACAAAGCCCGACATTGACGGACATACTTGGAGCAAAGAGATGGATCTCAGTTTGATCGTTTGCGCCTATGCGATGTCGCGCGAATTGCCACGGACAATTCATACTTTAAGCCGGAATTATCAGCGTGGGGTAGAAGGCCTCGACTATGAGATCATCGTCGTGGACAATGGCTCGCCCCAACCGGTCGATGAAGCCGCCCTCAGAGGCATAGCGCCTAACCTCCGCGTCGTGCGGACGCATCCGGCACCCACTTCTCCTGTCAAGGCGATCAATGCGGCCGCTAGCGCCGCCGGCGGGCGGATGCTGGGCCTGTTCATCGACGGCGCCCGCATGGCCTCACCCGGAGTGATCGCGCGGGCGCGCGAAGCCTATCAATCCGATCCCTCGAAGATCATCGGCACTCTAGCCTTTCACCTCGGGCCGGATATGCAGGCGCGCTCTGTCTTCGCCGGCTATGACCAGGCGATCGAGGATAGACTGCTCGACACGACGCCTTGGCGCGAGAACGGCTATAAGCTTTTCAACATTTCCGTCCTTGCCGGGTCGTCGGCGGAAGGCTGGTTTGGCTGCATCGCCGAGTCGAACGGCGTCGTCCTCGACCGCGACCTCTGGCAAAAACTGGGCGGTTTGGACGAGCGTTTCGTCTCGCCAGGCGGCGGCTTGGCCAATCTCGATTTCTGGGAGCGGGCGGTGGCCGCCTCGGGCGGGCGCCCGTGGATGATCCTCGGCGAAGGGACGTTCCATCAGGTCCACGGCGGCGCCGCGACTAACGCCACCGAGGCCGCGCGCGAGTCCATGTTCGCAGAATACAGCCAGATCCGCGGTCGTAATTTTGTCACGCCGCGGTACGCGCCGCAATTCGTCGGCGCGCTCGACGATGAGATGATGTGCCGCGGTGTCGGCGTCCCAGCCAGCGCGCCGCGAAAGGCCTATTCGATCAACGATCGCGCCTTCGCGGTCGCTCTGCCGGCCCACCTTATGGACAGCGTGCAGGACGGCACGCTGCGCACGCGCTACAAGGGGCTGCGCTTGGCGAAAAACCCCTTCGACCTAGCGCTCTATCTCCGCCTCCTGCAGGCTCTCAAGCCGCAGACGATTATCGAAATTGGCGCGTCGGAGGGCGGCAGCGCGGCGTGGCTGCGCGACCAGTGTCGCGCGCTCGGCCTGAACACCAAAATCCTAAGCCTCGATCGCGCGACGCCGACGGTCGAGGTCGAGGGCGTGACCTTTTACGAGGTCGATAGCACCCGCCCGCGCGAGACCTTCCCGAACAATGAAATTCTCGCCGCGCCGCATCCCTGGCTGGTGATCGAGGACAGTGCACATAGCTACGCCTCAGTGAGCGCTGTTCTCGACCATTTCGACGGCCTATTGCGGCCCAATGACTACATCGTCGTCGAGGACGGCGTCGTAGCCGACCTGCGCGACAAGCTTTACCGCCAGTTCGACGACGGCCCCAACCGCGCTGTCGCCGAATTCATTGCTAAGGTGGGGGGCCGATACCGTATCGACGTGGACTACTGCGATTTCTACGGACATAATATGACCTATTGTCCAAACAGCTGGCTCGTTCGCCGCGAGGCGAAGCCCGCCTCGCCTATGCTCAAGTTCGACGGCAGCAAGAGCGAAGGGTCTTCTTTTGGATACGACTACGAGTGAATCGCCTCCGGCCGCGCGCAGCGATCTCCTCTGCGACTTGGCCTCGCGTCCGAACGCCGATCGGCATTAGTACGCTTCGCAAGATATTGATTTCAATGCGTTCAGTTTCGCTTGCGCTATGAGGACACTGAAAAACAAAGAGCTACGGATGACGACCGCCGAGTTGGGGACTTGGTCAGGGGACAAGAGGCCACGGAATGATGCCGACGTCCCGTGGAAAGCCCCACCACCTTATTTGACGATTTCTTCGATGTTTTGAATGATCGCCTTCAACGCCGCGATGTCGACGCCGAGCGAAGACGCGGCAGGGCGCGGCGCAGCAAGCGCCCGCATGATTTCCGCGTGCCTATCCATCGGCACATGACCATAACCAACGAACGTCGTCGCCTCGCTTTCATGACCGAGGTTTTGGCTCCAAACCTTCCATTCCTCCGGCGTCCGGCAGATGCGCTCACCGAGCCGCGTGAGCGTATTCCGGAAGCTATGCGGATTGGCGTAGGTCAATCCCGCCGCCGTGAAGGCCGCCCGAAACACCTGCCGAATGGGTTCGGCGCTTTGCCACGCCGCGCGCGACAGGCCTATGGCGACGAAACCCCGATCCTCGCCGCGCCCCATTCGCGTCGAGGGGAAAAGCGGGTCCTCGCCGGAAAAGCCGAGATCGTTCCGCAACATCGCGACATAGGCGGTGACGATTTCCAACGGTTCGCGGCCGACGGGGAAGAAATTCGACGTGAACGTCTTGCGCTTCTTCGTCTTGACGTCGCGCCCGTCCTGAAAAACGCTACGCGCGTTCAGATCAACATGCTTTAGCCGAAACGTCGCCAACGCCCCATCGCGCGCTCCGGTCAGGATCGCGAAGGCGACAAGCCGCGATTGCGTTGCTCGACGACCGTGCCATGAGGCATGAGGGCAAGCACGCGCTTGACCTCATCGATCGTGGCGACGCGTTTCTCCCGTTTCGCGGTGGCGATGCGCACGTCTTGCTCCGACGGCGTGAAGTAGCTCGCATCGTTGGCGTTGACTGCCTTGCGAAAGCCCGGCTCGCGCGAAAGCCAGAGGAAGAACTTGCGCAGGTGTTTGAGCGTCGAAGTGATCGTTGAGGCACTCATCGGCTTGCCTTGCGCATTCAATTCCTCGGCGAGGCGCGCGCGAAAGGACCGCGCTTGCCCGAGATGGAATTTCTGAAACGGCTTGAAGTGGGTCGACGCTTCGAAGCGCTCGATGGCGCGCAACGCGGCGTCGATCGTCGCGCTTTGTTTGCCGTTCGCCGCCTCCAGATAGAAGGCGTAGTCGCGCTTCACGCGCTCGTTTTCAGGGCAGTATTTGGACATGGGTTGTTACCCCCTTTCAGAGTCATGATTGCAAACGGGCATGGGCGTCCCGCTTAGGCGCGAGTCCTCGGGTCGTATTGAAACCGTCAAATCGGCGACGACAGCGTCCAATCGCGCGCGGGAAACGCGGCGGTTCATCATCGACGAGCAATCCGGGCAAAGGCCCTTGATCGAGCCAAGCTTCGCGGCGTCCGGCAGGAATTCGACCTCGTCAAAGGCGGCCCGCTTGGGCGTCTTGCAGCGAAAGCAAAAGAGACGACCCGGGCCGCACGGCTGCTTGCGCGCCTGTTTGACGCGAGAGAAGAAAGCGATGATGTCGACGCCGCGAAAGATCGTCGGGTAAATCCCCATCACTGGCGAAAGCCCATTCTTCAGCCAATGGCGCACCGTGCCGGGCGTCGCGCCGGTGACCTTCGCGACCTCGCGAACGTTGTAGGTGTAACGCGCCCGGACGCGGCGGGCGCTATGGCGGCGCTTCGCCATCGTTAGCGGCCCAAGCGATCGATCAGGTCGCGAATATCCGCGACGCGCCACGCCGTGGTCTTGGGGCCGAGCTTGATCGGCTTGGGAAAGCGCCCGTCGCGGACGCCCTGCCACCATGTGCTTTTGCCAACGGGAATAGGGCCGCGCGGCGCGAGGATCGCGCGAAGGCGAACAAACCCGGTTTCGGGGAAGGTTTCAATATCCGACATGGTTCCGCTCCGTCTTGGGAAGGACGGGCGGATGAGGATCACGTGAACGAGGGCGTTTGGCCGAAGTCGCTAACCGAAGACCGAATTCGGCTAGCGTTACGGGATTTCCTGGGGTGGGACCGATGCGGCGCCCTCGGCGAGGTACTTGCGGATGGTGTCGTCGGACAGCGGGACGCCTGTCTTTTCGAGGTCGTTGGTGATGTCGCGAATCGAGTCGTTGCGCTTCGCTCTAGGGTCGTACCGGTAACCTTGGATCGCCATCCCGATTATCAGCTTCAACATGCTGTCACGCTCCCGCGTGGCGAGGGATTGCTCGGCAGCGGATTGCGCCTTTCCCAAAGCGACCGTCAATTCCGCGATCTTCGCATTGAGTTGACCAGTTCGCGCGTGACGGTCCTCGGATGGACTCGGCTCGCCTGAAAACTGCAACCTTGCAACTTCGGCCTCAAGTTTGGTCGGGATAGGCAAATCGCGCTTCCGCGCCCAATCAAGCCATTGCGACGGCGGCGACCTGGGATAGCCCAATTCGCCGTGGCTTAGCGCGCGGTGGGCTAACTCATGTATGCCTTTGTATTTTATCAGCGCTTGCCGGTTGACCGAGTTGCGCAGCTTGGATTCCTCACGGGCGACGTTTGGATTTATCCCGACCAGGACCGCGGCCCCTTCCCACAGGTTCCATGTAGCCATCTTGGCCCAATAGGTGAAATCGGCGTCCGCCCCGTCGGGCTGATACATGCCGGTCGATTGTGTAGTGTCGGACATTCAGCCTTAGTCACAATTCGCAGCGATTGGTCGGCATTATCCGCTCGGGACACAAATCGGCAAAGCGATTCTGGAGGGGGTCCAGACGACCGTCGTTGACCTGCGCCCTTTGACTCTGGATGCCCGCTTTCGCGGGCATGACGCCTGCGTGCAGTTCCTATTTTCTGCCTCAAGGAGCTTGCCTCTCCGCCTGGCCACTGACAGTGTTGTCGGAGACAACATACCAGCCGGAGGCAGCGCGATGGACGTCGTCGGCGAAATTCGCAGTTTCAACCGCTTTTACACCCGCGAGATCGGTTTGCTTGACGAGCATCTGCTCGCAAGCGACTTCACGCTGTCGGAAGCCCGGGTGCTCTATGAATTGGCGCAGCGCGAGCAAACGGCCGCTGATATCGGACGCGCCCTCGGGATGGAGAAGGCGCACCTCAGCCGTATCGTGGGACGCTTTCGCGCACGCCGGCTGTTGCAGTCGGAACCGGACCCGCGCCACAACAAACGCCTCGTGCTCACGCTGACCGAGGCGGGTCGCGCCGCCTTTGCAGCGCTTGACCAGGGGACGCGATCGCAGATCGAAGCGCTGCTACGGCCGCTAGGGACTGCGGAGCGGCGGCGTCTCGTCGCCGCGATGCACGATATCCGATCCGCGCTGCTGACGACCGAGAACGCTACGGACGCCGTCACATACCGAGGTCTCGAGCCCGGCGACATCGGCTGGATTACGCATCGACAAGCTCTTCTCTACCACAGTGAATATGGATGGGATTGGACCTTTGAAGGGCTGGTCTCGGGGATTTTGTCTCAGTTCGTTGCGACGTTTGATCCCTCGCGCGAGGACGCCTGGGCGGCGGAACGAGCAGGCGGCATTGTGGGCTCGATCTTTCTTGTCGCGGGGACCGAACCTGCCGTCGCCAAGCTGAGGTTGTTGTATGTCGAGCCGAGCGCTCGCGGGCTGGGCGTTGGACGAGCCTTAGTCGCACGGTGCGTCGAACGCGCGCGCGAATTTGGCTACCGCGAGCTTCTATTGTGGACGAACAGCGTGCTCGTCGCCGCCCGCCGCATTTATCAGGAGGCCGGCTTCCAATTGGTGGAGGAGGCGCCTCATCATTCCTTCGGAAAAGACCTTATCGGCCAGACGTGGCGTCTCGCCTTATTTCAGCCGGGGAAACCGTAACGGCTTAGGATTGGCGGTTCGCGGCGAGGAGTTGCGAACCCTTTCGCAGCCTCCGCCCAAGGGCCGACTACGCGCTGCGCCGCAGCGTCCAGACCTCCCCGCTCATATCGACGATGTGGAAGCCGTTCCGCGAAAGCGCGCTGAACGTTTCGGTGTCGTCAGGAAGAACTGTCGCCAGCGTTCCCGCAGCGACGTCCTTAATTTCGTGACGATTCTGTTCATCAAAGTGCAGCATCGGTCCGCTATCCTATCAAGGTCTCCCTACGGATACTTGAGGGACAAGCGGCTACACGAGGGACGCCGCGCGCACAAGTTATACGCGGGCACAATTTTGTTACGATCCACAGGCTAGCATGTTTGCGGTGGCGGAACCAAACGGCGCCGCAGGCGCTCCAGTGTCCGTTCTGGAACCAAGCCCGTGGCTCGCACGTTAGCCGGGTTGGAGGGACTCGTCATGCGTCTGCTGATCTCGGTACTCATTGTCGTCTATTTGGTGGGCGTGGGCGTTGCGCTGTCGCCGATATTCCAGGACAAGTGGAATAGCGCGCCGGCGTCCGAGCTCGTCGCCAGCGTCTCGCACGCGTTGCCGACCGCGCTGGCTTGGCCGGCGCGCATGTATCACGGCCTTTCCGTGCGCGAAGCGGGAGCCTGAGCGCCGGAAGAACTCGCCTCAGTCGTCGACGCAGGCGAGTTCGGCGGCGAGCGCCACGCTCTTGCCGGGCGGCACGATGCGGGGCCGCAGCGCGCCGTCGGCGGGTTCGCCGTTGCGTCGCCAGAGCTGGGCGCGCGCCTTGACCTTGAGGCCGTCGAGCGTGCCGCAATGGGCCGCCTCGATGCGGGCGGCAAGCCGTTCGGTCTCGGCCCGGGTCGCGCTGGCGGCGCGCAGCGTCTGCGGCGTCGTCTGCCGCTTCAAGGCGATGAGCGCCGCGATTTCGCGCTCCCAGGCGGCTTCGAAGGCGGCGCCGTCAGCGAGCAGCTCCTGATCGAGCCGCTGAGGCGCGGCGGCTGGCGCGGGCCAGCGACGCTGGCGGCGCGCTTCAATTCGTTCGATTCGTCCAAACAGAGCGCCGAGTTCGAAGACGCGCGGGCTCGGGCCCGGCATCGAGGAAAAAGCACGGGCGCAGGCATTCTGGGCAAACGAGACCATCGGGATGACGCCTTTTCCAACGGGCGTGGGGTGATGCAGACTCTCCTATTGATGTAACCTTCTGTCAATGATCCCCGGGATCAGTAAGATTACGGAGTAAACGAGAGTAACCAAGCGTAATGACAATACGCGTACAATAAAGATCGTATTTTTATAAAAGTTTATCTTTCTCTGTCTACGCCGGTTTTATTGTTGGTGGACGCAGCACTGCTGTCACCCCCGGCGAAAGCGCTGCGGCATGCACACATCGGTCCGTCGCCGTCACGCCCGGACTTGATCCGGGCGCCCAGGTGGCGATATCTGCGATTAGCCTTCTTCCGTCCCGTGCTGGATACGCGGGTCAAGCCCGCGTATGACAGCGGGCTCGCGGCAAAAACTCCGCCCGGCTACATTCGGTGACGATGAGCCGACTGAGGCGCCCGCCCGTTCGAAAATGTGTGCATGCCGTAGCGCGAAAGCGGGGGGCCAGACAACCGCCGCAGGCCTTCGCCCTACGACTCCTGGATGCTCGCTTTCGCGGGCATGACAGCGGCGGGCGCCGGTTCAGGCGCGCAAATCCTCGCCGCCGGTCTCCTTCATCGCCAATAGGCTGAGGAAGCTGATGGCGGCGGCGGCGACGATGTAATAGCCGACCCAGGCGAGGCCGCCGAACTCGAGCAGCTCTTGCGCGAGATAGGGCGCCAGCGACGCGCCGAGGATGCCGCCGAGGTTATAGGCGCTCGACGCTCCGGTGTAGCGCACGCGCGTCGGGAACAGCTCGGGCAGCAAGGCGCCGAGCGGCGCGAAGGTGAGGCCCATCACGCCGAGCGCGAGCGAGAGGAAGACGAGCGAGGCGAAGGCGCCGCCGTTGAGCAGAGGCGCCATCGCAAAGCCGACGCCCATCGCCAGCACGCTCGAGACGAGCAGCACCGCGCGGCGGCCGAAACGGTCCGCGAGCGCCGCCGAAATCGGGGTCGCCGCCGCCATGAACAACACCGCGACGCACAGCATGGCGAGAAAATCGGTTTGCGCGACGTGCAGCGTCGTGACGCTGTAGCGCAGCGCGAACACGGTGGAGACGTAGAACAGCGCGTAGCAGACGACGATCGACAGTGAGCCGAGGATCAGCGGCAGCCAATGGTCGCGCAGCAAGTCGACGAGGGGCATGGCGCGCCGCTCGTGGCGCGCCATCGCGGCGCGGAAGGCGGGCGTCTCGGCGATCGAAGCGCGCACATAGAGGCCGATGGCGACGAGAATTGCGCTGAGCAGGAACGGCACGCGCCAGGCCCACGCGATGAAGGCCTTTTCGCCAAGGAACAGCAGCAGCAGCAGGAACAGACCGTTCGCTATCAGAAAGCCGAGCGGCGGCCCGAGCTGGGGGAACATGCCGAACCAGGCGCGTTTGCCGCGCGGCGCATATTCGGTCGCCAACAGCGCGGCGCCGCCCCATTCGCCGCCGAGGCCGACGCCTTGGCAGAAGCGGAGCAGGCAGAGCAGCCACGGCGCGAGCGCGCCCGCCGAAGCGTAGCTCGGCAGAGCGCCGATCAGCGTCGTCGAGAGGCCCATGGTCAGCATGGAGGCGACCAGCGTCGCCTTGCGTCCGAGCCGGTCGCCGAAATGCCCGAACAGGACCGAGCCGATCGGGCGGGCGAGAAAGGCGATGCCGAAGGTGAGGAAGGCGTTGAGCGCCTGCGCGCCGGGCGCCGATTGGGGAAAGAAGGTCTGGCCGATCACCAGCGCCGCGGCGGTGCCGTAGATGTAGAAGTCGTAGAATTCGATCGTCGTGCCGACGAGGCTCGCCAGAACGATCCGCCCGACGCTGACTTCGCCTGATTTCGCGCCGATGGCTCCGGAGGCAGTCGTCGTATCTGCGGGCATCTGTCTTTCCCCTCGGCTCAGGCTTTGCGGCGTCGGTCGAACAAGCCCGCACTGAGGAGAAAGATCAAGGCGGATGAGGGTGAAAACCACTTGTTTTGAGCGTTTTGCTTTGCGGTTGCCGCAGCGGCGACTGTCACCGCCGCCAAAGCGCTACGGCACGCACACATCGGTCCGTCGCCGTCACGCCCGGACTTGATCCGGGCGCCCAGGCGGCGGCGTCTGCGATCAGCCTTCCTCCGTCCCGTCCTGGATACGCGGGTCAAGCCCGCGTATGACGGCAGGCTCGCTGCAAAGGGGGGCCAGACAACCGCCGCAGTCCTCCCGGATGCTCGCTTTCGCGGGTATGACCGCAGCCATCATCCGGCCGTGCGGCCAGCCTCCCAGCCGATGATCGCTTGCTTGCGCGCGAGGCCCCAGTGGTAGCCGGTGAGCGCGCCGGAGCGGCCGATGACGCGATGACAGGGAACGACGAAGGAGATCGGGTTGCGGCCGACGGCGGCGCCGACCGCCCGCGCCGCCTTGGGCGCGCCGAGTCTTCGCGCAATGTCGGAATAGGTGGTCGCGTGGCCGAGCGGCACGGTGAGCAGCTTCTCCCAGACGCGCACTTCGAAGTCCGTGCCGATCATCACGATTCGCAGCGGCGTCTCGGGGCGCCACAGACAGGGATCGAAGGCGCGCGCGGCGAGTGGCGCGGTGGCAAGGGCGTCCTCGGCGAACAGCGCTCTGGGCCAGCGGCGTCGCATGTCGGCAAGCGCCGCCTCGCGTCCGCCCTCGTCGACGAAGCCGAGGCCCGCGAGACCGCGCGCCGCCGCCACCACGATCGCCTCGCCGAACGGCGAGGGGTGGAAGCCGTAGGCGAGGCGCAGATCCTCGCGCCGGTAGTCGCCGGGCGTGAGCGCCTCATGCGTGACGAAGAGGTCGTGCAGCCGGCTCGGGCCGGAGAGGCCGACGTCATAGGCCGCGTCGAGCACGCTGGCGGAATCGCGCAGCAATTCGCGCGCCCGCTCGATCGTGATCGCCTGCAGGAACGCCTTGGGGGTCAGTCCCGCCCAGCGCTTGAAGACATGGTGGAAGTGCGACGGCGAGAGGCCGACGTGCTCGGCGATGGTCTCGATCGACGGCTGGTCGCGCCAGCGCGTCGAGATGAACTCGATCGCCTTCTTCACCGTCGGATAGTCGTCGCCGAGGCAGACGAGAGGTGAGGGCATGTCCAGCATGGTCGTTGTCCGCTCCTGACTCGCGGGATTTTGGCCCGTCAGGAGGCCGCGCGCCACCCGAAAACGACGGCGGCGCGGGACTGGCGCCTTATGCGAGTAGGTGTGATCGGCGCAATTCTCCCTCTCCCCGCGCGCGGGGAGAGGGTTGGGGTGAGGGGCTTGGTGGTTGGCCGCAGGCTCGCGGCTCATCACCCGGCCCCTCATCTTGCCCTTCTCCCCGCAAGCGGGGAGAAGGGATCCTCTGCGTCAACCAAAAAGCACCAGAGACTGGAGCTATTGCCGCGTATCGACCACCGCGCTCCAGCCCCATTCGAGCAGGGGCTTCACCTCGCCGGCGAAGGCGCAGATGTCGTCGACGAGGGCGGGCGTGGCGACGCGCTCGCTTGGGATCGGCCGGGAGCAGACGAAGGACTTGTTGCGCAAAGCGGCGGCGATCGAAGGGTCCGTGACGTTTTCGAAGCCGCGCGGGGCGCGCTTCATCGCATACTCCTCGGTCAGCTTGAGGCCCGCTTTGCCGAGCGCTGCGGTCATCGCGGTCCACGCCGCGGGCGACCGCACGATGGCGGCGCGCAGCCGCGCCAACTCCTCGGGCTCGGGGTCGTAGAAGCCGGCGGCGACGAAGCAGCCCTCAGGGGCGAGATGAAAATAGAGCAGGCCGGGGTCGTTCTTGCCGCCGCTGCGCGTCAGCACCCCGCCCGCGTGGGTCTTGTAGGGGCTCTTGTCCTTGGCGAAGCGCACGTCGCGATGGATGCGAAACAGCGCGGTCTTGCGGTCGCCCTTGAGCGGCGAACCTGATTTGGCGAGCGCAGCGGCGACATCCTCGACGAGATCGCCGAACGGCCCCCGGACCTCGTTGTCGTAGATCGCCCGGTTTTCCTCAAACCATTCCTTGGTCTGGTGAAAGGCGAGGGCCTTGAAGAAGGGCAGCGCCTGCGGGCCGAAGCCGGTGAAGCTCATCGCGTCGTTCGTCCTGTTCCGATTTCCACGCGGACGATTGCTCCTATGGAACGGGGCGAGGGCGAACGCAATCTCAGGGCTCGCCAGTCAGGCGCCGATACGCGCGAAGCGCACCGGCCCGGCGAGGCCGCGTAGAACAGCCTCGTCCTCGACGACCGCGCGGTCGCCCAGCGCCTCGCGCGCTTCGGCGTCGGCGAGCACCGCAGCCGAGACGATGACCTCGCCGCCTTGACACTGATGTTCGAGGCGCGAGGCGGTGTTCACCGCCGAGCCGAAATAATCGAGCACGCCGCCGGCGGTGACGGCGATGCAGGCGCCGAGATGCAGGCCGAGCTTGAGCACGATGCCGGGCGCGGGCCGGCCGCGATTGAAGCTTTCCGTGTCGTCGTGAATGGCGAGCGCGGCGCGCACCGCTGCGGCGGGATCGCGGAAAGCCGCCATGACGGCGTCGCCGACCGTCTTGACGACACAGCCGCCATGGCGCTCGATCCGCTCGGAGAGAAAGGCGAAGTGATCGCGCACGAGGCGATAGGCGGCGGGGTCGCCGAGTTCGTCGTAAAGGCGGGTCGAGCCCTTGAGATCGGTAAAGAGGATCGCGACGCGGCCGATCTCCACTTCGTCGCCCGGGCGCAGCAACTGCTCCGGGCACAGGCGGCGGAAGGCCTGCATGGCGATCACCATCTCGCCGGTCAGCGCGTCCTTCGCCCAGGAGTGATCCTCGATCACGAAGAAGAGCGGCCGTAGCGTATCGTTGCGGGCGAGGAATTCGCCGCTGTGTCGCTCGCCGAGAATGATGTCGTCGCCCGCCGCCACCGCCGAGGGAATGGCGCCGTCCTCACCAATTGCAGCGTCGGCCTCGGCGCCCGCTTCGACGGTGCGGAAGCGGTAGTCGCCTGAGGGAAGATTGAGGGCGAAGCGCTTTTCGGCGCCCGCCGGGACCTCGATCTGGAATTTGACGTGCGGCGTCGTCCCCTGGCCGAGCAGGCAGAATTGGCCGTCGGGCAGCGACCGCAGCCATGGCTCCGGCCGGAAGGTCAGCTCGACGTTACGGGTGAAGTTGCGCTCGAAGTTGATGTTGCAGGCGGAACAATGGGCGCCGTGCGGCAATTCGTGCAGATGCAGAACGCGCGAACCACCGCGGCAGCGCGGGCACATCAACTCCCAGCCCATCGAGAGGAGGCCGATGCGCTGGGCGGCGAGAAACAGCGCCACGGCGTCGTCTTGAGGCGCATCCCACAGCCGCGCCATCGCCAACGGCCGGATCGAGCGCAGCGAGACCGCCGGCGCGTGCAGCAGGAAGTCGGCAAGCTTGGGCGCCAGGCCGAAGCTCATCGGATCGCGCTCGAGGTCGGCGATCAACGCGGCCATGCGCCGCTGGGCCGAGGGCGTCGTCGCCGCTTCGGCGCTGGAGCCGGGCGGCTCGTCCGACTTGCCCTCGGCGATCATCGCCTCGATCGCGGCGAGGCGCTTGTCGCCCTCGCGGCCGATCTGGCCGGAGAGGCGGGCGAGCAGCCCGAGGACGCCGATGCATTCAATTTCCGAGGAAAACGCGACCCGTGAGCCCTCGCCGTCGGGCTCCATCTCGGCCCAGGCGCGAAAGCCGCGGAACGGGCCGCTGAGGAAACGGCGCGTCTGCACCACCCGCCGGTTCAGCTCCCACTCGCCAAAGCTCTCCTCCCATTGGATCGGGAGCGGGCCGACCTTGGCGCTGGCGATGCGGCGCACCCGCCCGTCCGGCCCGGCGCGGTTGTCGACGGTGTAGGGGGGAAAGCCGGAGAGCTCGTTGATGCGCGCGGTGTCGGCGATGAACTGCCAGATCGCCTCAGGCGGCTTATCGAAGCGGCGTTCCTTGCGGTAGCGGTAGACGGATTTCATGCGGGAGATCCCGAGGAGCAGGCGCGGCTGCAATTATACGCGCAAACGCAGCCGGTCGTTTCAGCCTGGCGGGGTCCCGGCTATTATCAGGGAACATGGGGGCCCGGCCCTTGGCGCAGCTTGTCGTCCGCAACCTCGATGAAGACGTGAAACGCCGCCTGCGCGAGCGCGCAACCCGTCGCGGCCGAAGCTTGGAGGAAGAAGTCCGCGAAATTCTCCGCGCGGCATCGCAGGAGGACGTTCCCGTTGCCGAAGCGCAGCTCGGAACTCGCATCCCGCGCCGGTTTGCCGGTTCGGGCTTGAGCGAGTCCTTGTCTGAATTGCGCGGACGGGCCATTTCTCCGAGCGCGCCCTGACGCTCGCCCGCCGGTATCTCCGCCCGGCAGCTCACGCGCGTCTAGATAGTCCAAATTGCCGGGCTATCAGAGCATCGACGACGCGCTTGGGCAGTAGGGTCGGCAAAGTCCAGTTGAAAAATGGGTTCGGCACGACGGCGTAACGGGTGCGCGGCTTCGGCGCGGTCAGCGCGAGATGGATCGCCTCGCCAATGCGCTCTGGCGGCAAGCCCTTGCGGCCGTCGGCGATGAACCGGTCCTTGAAGGTCTTGAGCGCGCTGGCGAAATCCGTGTTCGCGTAGCGCGTTTCGTCCGCCTTCTCGACCTTATCCCAGATCGGCGTCACGACCGCGCCGGGGCCGATGGCGATGACGTCGACGCCATAGATCATCAGCTCGCGGCGCAAGCATTCGGTGAAGGCCTCGAGCGCGTGTTTCGACATCGCGTAGTTGCCGACGAACGGCGGCGCGATCTTGCCGGCGACGGACGTGATGTTGACAATCCGCCCCGGGCCGCCGGTCAGCGCTCGGTCCGCTCCTAGCAGCGGAATGAAGGCCTGGCTGACCCTGACCGGGCCGAGCACGTTGACGTCGAACACTTCGCGGATTTCGTCGATTGGCTGATGCGCCAACGGGCCGCCAAAGCCGAGGCCAGCGTTGTTGACGAGGCCCTTGAGCGTGCGTCCGCCGAGCTTGGCGCGCACTTCCTGCGCGGCCTCGCCAATCGCCGCTGCGTCGGTGACGTCGAACAGCAGTGGCTCGACCCGATCGCCGAATTCCTGGCGGAGCGAGTCGGCGTCGGCGGTCTTGCGCACGGCGGCGAAGACGCGCCAGCCGCGCCCCGTCAGGACTTTCACCGCACTGCGGCCGATGCCCGTCGAAGCGCCAGTCACCACTGCATCCATCGCCATGGAATCCTCCCCGGTGAGGCGCCTGCGTGATGTGCTGGTCAAGCGACGCGCTGCGGCGCCCGACGTAGACACTACCACTGGATTGCCGTGCGCAATACGAGGCGAGCTTCTCTACCCCATTCCCGCCGGCTTCGGCCCGCCGCTCGCCCAGTCGAGCAACTCCACCGTATGCACCACCGGCGTCGCGGTCCCGCTGGCGATCTGCGTGAGGCAGCCGATGTTGCCTGAGGCGATGACGTCGGGCTTCAGGCGTTCCAAATTGGCGACCTTCCGCTTGCGCAGCGCGCCGGCCATCTCGGGTTGGAGGATGTTGTAGGTTCCCGCCGAGCCGCAGCAGATGTGGGCCTCGGCGGGATTTTTCACCTGGAAGCCCGCCCGGCGCAGCAACGCCTTGGGCGCCTCGAGGATTTTCTGGCCGTGCTGCAGCGAGCAGGCGGGGTGATAGGCGACGACGAGGCGCTGCGGCTTGTCATAGGGGATATCGAGGTCGGCGAGATATTCGCTGACGTCCTTCGCCAGCGCGGCGACCCGCGCCGCTTTGTCGGCGTAGGCGGGGTCGTTGCGCAACATGTGGGCGTAGTCTTTGATCGTCGCGCCACAGCCAGAGGCGGTGACGATGATCGCTTCGAGGCCGGCGCCGTCGATCTCGCGCAGCCAGACGTCGATGTTGGCGCGCGCCTGATCGAGCGCCGGCGCCTCGCGCCCCATGTGGTGCAGCAGCGAGCCGCAGCAGCCCTCGCCCTGGGGCAGAACGACGTCGATCCCGGCCCGGTTGAGGAGGCGCATCGTCGCGGCGTTGATCTCCGGCGCCAGCGCGTCCTGCGCGCAGCCGGTGAGGAGAGCGACCCGGCGGCGCGTCGGTCCGGCGACCGGCGCTCGATATTCGCCAGGCCCGGCCCGGCGCGCGCGCGGCGCCGCCTTCGGCGCCAGCGCCAGCATGGCGGTCAGCTGCGGTCCGAGGCCGGGCAGGCGCGCGAGCAGCGGCGCGAACGGATGGCCGATTGCGGCGAGGCGCAGCGCGGCGCCGAACAGTTTTCGCGAGGGCAGCAGCCGCGCCAGCACGTCGCGTAACAGCCGGTCGGCGAGCGGACGGCGATAACGCGTCTCGATCGTCACGCGCGCATGATCGACCAGCCGGCGATAGTCGACGCCGGAGGGGCAGGTCGTCACGCAGGCGAGGCAGGAGAGGCAATGGTCGATCGGGCCGACGTCCTCGTCGGTCGGCGCCCGTCCGCTCTCGAGCATATCCTTGATGAGATAGATGCGCCCGCGCGGGCTCTCGCGCTCGTCGCCGGTGACGAGATAGGTCGGGCAGGTCGCGGTGCAGAAGCCGCAATGCACGCAGGAGCGCAGGATTTTCTCCAGCGGTCGAATCTCGGGATCGGCGAGCTGCTCAGGGGTGAAATGGGTCTGCATGGCGGTCAGAACACGCTGTCTTTTGGTTGAACCGGACCTCTGTCGTCATCGCGAGAAACGTCAGCCGATTGAGGCGCCCACGGAACAACTCGCGACTTTCTGGCGAGACCTCGACCGTTGGATTGCTTCGCTCCGCTCGCAATGACGTTCCCATGTAACTGCAGAACGCGATAGCTCACGATGGAGAGGCTTAGATGCTGCGCGGTCATGTCAAACCCCCGCGTACATCCGGCCTGGATTGAAGAGCCCGTGCGGATCGAAGCTTACCTTCACGCTCTTCGTCAGCCGGGCCAGCGCCGGCGCCGGCGGCTCGAAGACATCGACGCGGGCGCGCAAATCGTCGGGCGCACGCATGAGGGTCGCGTGGCCGCCGAGCGGAGCGAGAGCCGCGCGCAGGGCGCTCGCCGCTTCGAGGGAGGGTTCGGTGGCGATCCAGACGAGACCGCCGCCCCAGTCGTAGAAATGATCCAGCACATGGTCCCCGAGCGCAGCGACAAAATCCGCGGCCTTCGAGGGTTGCAGGCTCACGCGCCATACGGCGCGTTCGCGCGGCTCCGCGAGGAACTCCGCGTCGCGCACGGCGCGCCACAGGCGCTCCAACTCCTCGCCTTGCAACGAATGCTTGGCGCCGAATTTGGCGAGCAGCGTGACGAGGCGCGCGGTGCGGGCCTCGATCGAATCCTCAAAGCCCTCGATGCGAATGAAGACGCGCGGAAAGTCCCGCCCCATGCCGGGGCTGATCGCCGCCGCGCCGCTGACGCCATAGGGCGAGCCGAGCGCTTGCGTCATCGCAGCGATCGCGCGCTCGCCCTCGATCCGCCGAATGACGACGGTTCGCTCGCATTCAGGCTTGGGCAGCAGCTTGAACGTCGCTTCGGTGATGAGGCCGAGCGTCCCATGCGCGCCGCACACGAGCTTGACGAGATCGAGCCCGGTGACGTTCTTCATAACGCGCCCGCCGCCCATGACGCATTCGCCGCGGCCGTTCACGATGCGCACGCCGATCAGGCTGTCGCGCGCCGCGCCAACGCTGATGCGGCGCGGCCCGGAGGCGTTGGTCGCCACCAGTCCGCCGACCGTCGGCTCGCCCTCAGCGCCGTAGAGCGCGTGGTGGTCGATCGGCTCGAACGGCAGCATCTGGCGGTGCGCTGCGAGCGCCGCCTCGACGTCCCGCAGCGGCGTGCCGGCGCGCGCGCGCAGCGTCATTTCCGCCGGCTCGTGGAAGACGATGCCGGTCAGGTCCTCCGTCGACAGACGCTCGCCGCCCGCGGCCGGCCGGCCGAGGCCGCCGCGGGTCCCGCCGCCGGCGATGTCGAGCTTTGCGCCGCGCGCCGCGGCGGCGCGCACGATCTCCATCGCCTCCGCCTCGTCGGCGGGCGCATGAACCAACTCTACCCCAGGATTCATCCCGTCCTTCCCTCCAGCGGAAATACCTTCGCCGGATTAAGCCGCCATTGCGGATCGAAGGCGGCGCGCACGCGCATTTGCTGCGCCAGGTCGCTGCTTGAATACTGCGTCGCCATGAGGTCGCGCTTCTCGATGCCGACGCCGTGCTCGCCGGTGAGCGCGCCGCCGAGTTCGACGCAGAGCCTGAGTACGTCCATGCCGGCGTCCTCCGCCTTCTGCCGCTGCGCCGGATCGTTCACGTCATAGAGGATGAGGGGATGCATGTTGCCGTCGCCGGCGTGAAATACATTGGCGACGCGCAGGCCGTAGGAGGCGCAGATCTCGCAGGTGCGGCGCAGGGCTTCCGGCAGCCGGCTCGTCGGCACCGTGCCGTCCATGCAGATATAGTCGGCGATGCGTCCGGTCGCGCCGAAGGCGGATTTACGGCCTTTCCAGATTTGCGCGCTCTCCATCGCCGACATGGATTCGCGGATCGTCTTCACGCGATGCGCTTGGGCGATGGCGGTGATCTTGGCGAGCTGCGAGGCCATTTCGTCCTCGCCGCCTTCGACTTCGATGATCAGCATCGCCTCGACGTCGAGCGGGTAGCCGGCGTGCGCGAAGTTCTCGCAGATTTCGATTGCGAGGCGGTCCATGTACTCCATGGCGACGGGGATGACGCCGGCGCCGATGATCGCGGCGACGCATTGGCTCGCGTCTTCGGCTGTTTCGAAGCCGAACAGCACCGGCCGCGCGCCCTCCGCGGCGCGCAACAGGCGCACGGTCGCCTCAGTCACGATACCGAGCTGGCCCTCCGAGCCGCAGACGAGGCCGAGCCAGTCGAGCCCCGGCGCGTCGAGCGCGGGGCCGCCGATGTCGAGGATGTCGCCGTCCAGCGTGACGAGGCGCACGCCGAGGAGGTTGTTGGTCGTCACGCCGTATTTGAGGCAATGCGCGCCGCCGGAGTTCATCCCGATGTTGCCGCCGATCGTGCAGGCGAGCTGCGAGGAGGGATCGGGCGCGTAGAAGAAGCCGTCCGCGCCGACCGCCTCGGAAATGGCGAGATTGGTGACCCCCGCTTCGACGCGGGCATAACGGTCGGCGAGGTTGATCTCGAGGATGCGGCTCATTTTGCTGAGGCCGAGTACGACTGCGTCCTCCTGGGGAATCGCCCCGCCGGAAAGCGACGTGCCGGCGCCGCGCGGCACGACGTTGACGCCGGTGTCGCGGCAGAACTTGAGAACGCGCGCGACCTCCTCGGTCGAGCGGGGCAGGGCGACCGCCAGTGGCAGGCGCCGATAGGCGGTCAGCGCGTCGGTCTCGAAGGCGCGCCGGCCGGCCACATCCGCGATCAGGCCGTCGGCAGGCAGGATCGCGGCGAGGCCGGCGACGATCGCCTCGCGCCGGGCGAGGACCGAAGGGTCGACCGGGGGGAAAGCGATCTCAGGCATTTGGGCCTCCTATTGGCCGAGCAAGGGGGAAGCCCTGGCGCACGCGAACGCGTCAGTGGCCGCCCACGGTTGGAATGATCCAGGGGATGACGAACTGCTGCAGCGCCACCAGCAGGCCGAGGATGATGGTCAGAATCACGCTGTGCGGGAAGGTGCGCGCGAACACGTCGCCTTCGCGACCTTTCAGCGCGGTGACGGAGACGCCGGTCGCGATGTTCTGCGGTGAGATCATCTTGCCCATCACGCCGCCCGACGAATTGGTGGCGGCGAACAGCACCGGGTTGAGGTTGAGCTGCCGCGCCGCGACGACCTGCAGATTGCCGAACAAAGCGTTGCCGGATGTGTCGCTGCCGGAGAGGAAGACCGCGATCCAGCCGAGGAACGGCGACAGCAGCACGAACAGCCCGCCGACCGAGGCGACGCCGAGCCCGAGCGTATAGGCGAGGCCCGAGTAGTTCATCAGGAAGGCGAGGCCGACGATGAAGCAGACGGTGACGACGGCGAGCCAAATCTGTTGCGCCGTACGAACCGCGCACTTGGCGAAGCCCCCGATCCCGACGCCACAGGCGAGCGCCGTGAGGATCGCCGCGACGAGGATGCCGGTCCCGGTCGCGAGCGGCTGGAACTGCCATATCGCCGCATAGGGCTTGTTGTCGTAGAGCGTGATCGAGATCGCCTTGTCGAGGCCGGGCCACGGCAGGTTGACCTGGCCGATGACGAAGATCCTGAGCGCGGTCCAGACGATGACGACCGCCGCGACGATCAGCCAGGGGATCCAGCCCTGCCACTTCGGGACAGCGCTCGCTTCGCCCGCGGCAAGCTCGCGGCGCGTAATCGCGAATTCCGGATCGGGAGCCGGCTTCCAGATGGTGAGGAAGCTGAGGGTGACAGCGAGCGAGCCCAGCGAGGCGAGGACGTCGGTGAGGGAATAGTCGATGAAGTTCGACGCGACGAACTGACAGATCGCGAAGCTGCCGCCGGCGACGAGCAGGGCCGGCCAGATGGCGCGCACCGAGCGCGCGCCGCCGTAAGCGAACATCACATAGAACGGGAGGATGAGCGCCATGAACGGCAACTGGCGGCCGACCATCGCGCCGAGGACGGCGGAGGGAAGCCCCGTGACCGCTCCGAGCACGGTCACCGGCGCCCCGAGCGCGCCGAAGGCGACCGGCGCCGTGTTGAAGATCAGCACGAAGACGATCGCCTCGAGGGGGGCGAAGCCGACCAGAATCAGCAGCGAGCTGGTGATCGCCACCGGCGTGCCGAAGCCGGCGACGCCTTCGAGCAGCGCGCCGAAGCAGAAGCCGATCGCGACCAGCACGATCCGGCGATCGTTGGGGAGGTGATCCAGCGTCCAGCGGCGGAAGGCGTCGAAGCGGCCGGAGATCACCGCGACGTTGTAAAGCAGCATCGCGTTGAAGACGATCCACATTACCGGCCAGAGCGCGAACACCATGCCGTTGAGCGTCGCGTCGATCGCGAGGCCGACCGGCAGGCTCCAGACGCCGATGGCGATGACGAGGCCGACCACAAGGCCGGCGAGAGAGGCCTGCCAGGCAGGCCGGCGCAATACGCCGAGGAGGACGAGAACTGTGACAATCGGCAGGCTGGCCGTTATGAACGACAGCGCCAGATTGCCCCCTACCGGGGTCAAAAGCTGGTGAAACATGATTTCTCCCCTCGACTGCGCGCCGCTTGTGAGCCGCGGCTGTCAGCCAATCTATCTGGCCGTTGTTTCTGGTCAATTCAGTTTACCTTGACCCAGAGGCGCCGTCGGCCCCGACATGGGCCGCTTCGCCACCGCCGGCCATCTCGTCGCCTGGGCGGGCCTCTGCCCGGCGCAGAACGAAAGCGCCGGCAAACGCCGGCGCGGTCGCCTGCGCAAGGGCGCGCCGTGGCTGAAGACCATGCTCGTTCAGTGCGCGTGGGCGGCCAAGCGCGCCAAGGCGAGCTATTACTCCGCCCAGTTTTTCCGCCTGCGCGCCAGACGCGGCCCGCAAAAAGCGGTCTGCGCCGTCGCCGCCTCGCTTCTCACCGCGGTCTACCACATGCTCAAAGACGGCGTCCCGCACCGCGACCTCGGCGGCGCCTATTTCGAGGGCCGCCGGCCCAAGGCCAAACTCAATCGCCTAGTCCGGCAAATCCGCGATCTCGGCTACGACGCTACCTTGCAGCCGATCTCGCAAGCCGCCTGAGCCGAGCCTGATTCGCACGCCAACGCCGCCACTTAGCGTGTTGTTTCTTCTTAGCGGAGCGAAGCAATCCAGCGATCGAGGCTTCGCCAGCAAGTCGCGGGTCGTTCCGTAGGCGCCTCAATCGGCCGACGCCTCGATCTCTGGATCGAGGCCCTTCACTCGCGATGACGGCAGGGGGTCGGGTTCAACCAAAAGACTGCGTGTTCTAAACCAGCACCGGCACGGCGGCCATGCCCGCCCGGCCGAAGACGCGGCGGTAGCGCTCGACTTCCTCAGGCAGCCCCATGACCTTGTTGGGGTTGTCGGAGAGCTTGACGGCCGGACGGCCATCCGCCTCGGTCACCTTGCAGACGAGCGAGATCGCCCTGAGGTCGCCGTCGACGCCGGCCGGCGCGCAGCCTTTGAAGTCGTTGGTGAGATTGGTGCCCCAGCCGATCGAGAGGTTGACCCGGCCGCGCAGCGCCCGCACCAACTCTTCGATCGAGTCGATGTCCATCGCGTCGGACAGCACCATCAGCTTCTTGCTCGGGTCGCGGCCGCGCCGCTTCCACCAGGCGATCAGCTCCTCCGCGCCTTCGATCGGCTCTTTCGAATCGGGCCGCGCGCCCTTCCAGTCGGCGACCCAGTCGGGGGCGTGCTCGAGGAACGAAGTCGTGCCGAAGCAATCGGGCAGGACAACCAGGAGATTGCCGCCATACATGCGCGACCAGTCGCGCAAAACGTCGTAGGGCGCGGCGCGCAGCGCGTCGTCGTCTTCGGCGAGCGCCGCATAGACCATCGGCAGTTCGTGGGCGTTGGTGCCGATCGCCTCGAGGCCGGTGTCCATCGCGTGCTTGACGTTAGACGTGCCGATGAAACTGTCGCGAAGCCCTTCCTGCATCGCCTCGACGCACCAGCGCTGCCAGAGGAAGCCGTGGCGCCGCCGGGTGCCGAAGTCGGAGATGCGCAGCGGGCTCTCGGCGGCGAGCGCGCGCAGACGCTCCACTTTGCTCCAAAGTTTCGCCTTGGCGCGCGCGTAGAGGACGTCGAGGTCGAAGCGGCTCATCGCCCGCATCGCGGCGCGCGCTCGGAGCTCGTTGATGATGGCGAGGGCCGGGATCTCCCACATCGTCGTCCCCGTCCAGGGGCCGGCGAAGCGCAATTCGTATTGGCCGTCGCGGCGCGTCAGCTCATATTCGGGGAGCTGGAACGCGCTCAGCCATTCCATGAATTCCGGCTCGAAAATCTGCTTGGTGCCGTAGAAGCTGTTGCCGGCGAGCCAGATCAGCTCGTTCTTGGCGAGCCGCAAGCCTCGCGCATGGTCGAGCTGGTCGGTAAGCTCCCGCTCGTCGATGATGTCAGCGAGCCGGACCTCGCTGGTCCGGTTGATGAGCTGGAAGGTCACCCGCCGATGCCGGTGGAGCTTCCAGGTCATCTGGAGCATCAAAAGTTTGTAAAAGTCGGTATCGAGCAGCGTCCGCACGATGGGATCGATGCGGAAGGTGTGATTATAGACACGCGTGGCGATATCCGGGATCATGGCGTGAGTGTAGGGGGCGGCGCGGCGAGCCACAAGGGCGCGCGGTAGTCCACATTCCCCGCCGGGCCCGAGAACGAGAGAGGATGCGTCCGTGGATGAAGCCGTGAAGCCAGCGCTGCGCGTCGGGCTGTTCGTGACCTGTCTGGTCGATATGATGCGCCCGAGCGTCGGCTTCGCCGCGGTCAAGCTGCTGGAGGAGGCCGGCTGCAAGGTCGTCGTGCCCGTGCAGACCTGCTGCGGGCAGCCCGCATTCAATTCGGGCGATCGCGCGACGACGCAGGCGATCGCGCGCCAGACGATGGCGGCCTTCGAGGATTGCGACGCGGTCGTCGCCCCGAGCGGCTCCTGCGCCGGCATGCTCGCCAAGCACTACCCCGAGCTCTTCGCCGACGAGCCCGACATGGCCGTCAAGGCGAACGCCTTCGCCGACAAATGCTACGAGCTCGTCAGCTTCCTGGTCGACCGGCTGGGGGTGCGCAAGGTTTCCGCGCGCTACGACGGCGCGGTCGCCTATCACAATTCCTGCTCCGGTCTAAGGGAGCTCGGGGTGATGAGCCAGCCGCGCAAGCTCCTCGCCGGCGTCGAGGGCCTGCGCCTCGTCGAAATGAACGAGGCGGACGTGTGCTGCGGCTTTGGCGGGACCTTCGCCGTCAAATACGGCGAACTGTCCGACGCGATCGTCCGCCAGAAGAGCGCCAATGTCGCCGCGAGCGGAGCGGACACGCTGCTCGCCGGCGATCTCGGCTGCCTGATGAACATCGCCGGCAAGATGCAGCGCGAGGGCCGTACGGTGAAGGTCCGTCATGTCGCCGAAGTGCTGGCCGGCATGACCGACGATCCGCCGATCGGCGAAGCCTCGAGGGGAGCCAAGCCATGACCATCGCCGTGACGACGCCGCGCTTCAAGGACAATGTCCATGAAGCGCTCCACGACCAGCGCCTGCAAGGCGCGCTCTCGCACGCGCGCAACTTCATCGGCCGCCGCGCTGTCGCCGTCGATCGCCTGCCGGAGTTCGACGCGCTGCGCGACAGCGCCCGCGACATCAAGGACCACACGCTCGCGCATCTCGACCTCTATCTCGAGGCCTATGAGCGCAAGGTGACCGAATCGGGCGGCAAAGTGCATTACGCGCGAACCAGCGCCGAGGCGGTCGAGATCGTGCTCGGCCTCTGCAAGGAGCGCGGCGCCAAGACGGTCACTAAGGGCAAGTCGATGATCTCCGAGGAGATCGGCCTCAACGCCGCGCTGGAGGGCGCCGGCGTCGCGGCGATCGAGACGGACCTCGGGGAATACATCATTCAGCTGCGCGGCGAGTCGCCCTCGCACATCATCGCGCCCGCCATTCATGTGACCAAGGCCGACGTCGAGGCCGACTTCCGCCGCGTCCACCGGGACCTGCCGGCCGATCGCGACCTTTCGCAGCCCGAGCAATTGCTGGGCGAAGCGCGCGGCATCCTGCGCGACAAGTTCCTCTCCGCCGACATCGGCGTTACCGGCGCGAATTTCCTCGTCGCCGAGACGGGCACGTCGATCATCGTCACCAACGAGGGCAATGGCGACCTGACGCAGATCCTGCCCAAGGTCCACGTCGTCGTCGCTTCGATCGAGAAGCTCGTGCCGACGCTCTCCGATGTGGCGCAGATCATGCGCGTGCTGGCGCGTTCGGCGACCGGCCAGGACATGTCGGTCTATACGACGCTCTCGACCGGGCCGCGCCGGCCGGGCGATCCGGACGGGCCGGAGGAATATCACGTCATTTTGCTCGACAACGGCCGCTCGGCGATGCTGGGGGGCGATTACGAGGACATGCTTCGCTGCATCCGCTGCGGCGCCTGCATGAACCACTGCCCCGTCTACCACCAGGTCGGCGGGCACGCTTACGGCTGGGTCTATCCTGGCCCGATGGGCGCGGTGCTGACGCCCTCGCTGATCGGCGTCGCCGAGGGCGGCCAGCTGCCGAACGCATCGACCTTCTGCGGGCGCTGCGAGCAGGTCTGCCCGATGCGGATCCCGCTGCCGAAGATGATGCGCCATTGGCGCGAGCGCGAATTCGAGCGCCATCTGTCGCCGGGGACGGTGCGCTCCGGCCTCGCCTTCTGGGCCTTCTTCGCCAAGCGCCCGGCGCTCTATCGCTTCACGTCCAATCTCGCGATGCGCGCGCTGCATCTTGCCGGGCGCGCGCGCGGGCGCTTCTCGTGGCTGCCCTTTGCCGGGGGATGGACGCGCTATCGCGACATTACCGCCCCGCAAGGGGCGACGTTCCAGAGCCAATGGCGCGCCAAGAGTGGAGCCGTGCGATGAGCGCGCGTGACGAGATTTTCGCGGCTATCCGCCGCTCGCTCCATGTGACGGGCGATGAGGGGCCGCGCCACGCCGCTGTGGCTTCCCGCCTCGCCGAGGCCCCAATCGGCGTCGTGCCGCAGCGCGGGCAGGGCGACGCGGCCCATCGCGCGGCGACCTTCAAGGCCGAGGCGGCGCGCGCTCAGACGAGCGTCGCCGAAGTTGCGCGGGCGGAGGACGTGCCCGCCGAGATCGCGCGCTTCCTGCGTGAGACCAATTTGCCGGCGACGGTCCGGATGGGCGAGGATGCCCGGCTCGCCGCTCTGCCCTGGGCGGAGACGGCGCTCGAAATTGCGCACGGCCCTTCCGACGGCCACGACCTCAATTCGGTCAGCGCCGCCTTCGCGGCGGTCGCGGAGACCGGCACGCTGGCCCTCGTTTCTGGCCCCAACAACCCGACGACGCTCAATCTCCTGCCGGACAATCACCTCGTTGTCGTCTTCGGGTCGGACCTCGTCGGCGACTTCGAGAGCGTCTTCAGCAAGCTGCGGGCGACCTACGGCGCGGGCAAGGCGCCGCGGACGCTCAATTTCATTACCGGCCCCTCGCGTTCGGCGGACATCGAGCAGACTCTGCTGCTCGGCGCGCATGGCCCCCGGCGACTGCACGTCGTCCTCGTCGGCGCCGCGTAGCGCAGCGTCTTGGCCGGGCTTGTCCCGGCCATCCACGCGGGGCCCGCGGCACAAGCGTTTCAGGCGGCGCCCCGTCGGCGCGACGTGAATGCCCGGCACAAGGCCGGGCATGACGATCGATGGGTGCGCGCGCCCGCCTGATGGCGGCAGGCTCTGGGGGCGCCGCAAGAAAGCCGCCTTGGGAGGCGATTTGGTAACCAACTCATGACTTGATGCGGGCAATCATCCCGTGAATCTCGAGTCGGTCGAAATCGTGCCTGGGCGTTCGAAAATGGCGTTTCGCATTGCATTGGCCTGCGGCGTTGCAGGTCTGGCCATGAATTGCGCTCTGGCGCAGGACAACACCGCTCCGGGCCCGAGCGCGCCGCCCGCGGCGGCGGCCGCGCCGAGTCCGGCGCTGGCTCAGCCTCCCGCTCCGGCCGCCGCGGCGGCTCCGGCGCCCGCGCCGGCTCAGCCTACGGCCGCCGCGCCGGCTCCCGCCGCGACGCCGGCGGCCACGTCAGCCCCTCCGGCTCCTCCCGGCGCCACGCCCCCGGCCCCTGCTGCGTCTGCCCAGCCGGCCGCCGCCCAGCCGGCCGCCCAGCCGGCCGCCGCGTCTGCGCCGGCCGCCGCGTCTGCGCCGGCCGCCGCGCCCATTCCCGTGGCGACCCCGCCCAAGCCGAGGCACAGGGTCGCGCCGCCCCCGCCGCCGCTCGAAACCGCTTTGTCGAGCGATCCGTCCCCGACTTTCCAGCAAGGAACCTACGTCGCCACCGTGAAGGCCGCCGACCGCTATGCGGCGATCGCCGCCTCGGGCGGCTGGCCGACCAATATCACCCCGCTGCGGCCCGGCTCGCACGGCCTCGCCGTCGCCCGGCTGCGCCGTCGCCTCGCGATCGAGGGCGACCTCGACGCCAGCGAGCCGGTCGACGGCCCGACCGCGGAGGTCTGGGACGCCGATCTGACGGGGGCGGTCAAGCACTTCCAGGCGCGCATGGGGCTCAAGGAGACCGGCGTCGTCGCCGGCGCCACGCTGAAGGCGATCAGGATTCCCGCCGAGACGCGTCTCATGCAACTGCGCGCGAGCGCGCAGCGGCTGTCGACCATCAACTTTTCGTTCGGCGAGCGCTACGTCGTCGTCAATCTGCCCGCGACCTCGGTCGAGGCGATCGAGAATGGCCGCGTCGTGCATCGCTATGTCGCGATCGTCGGCGACCCCGAGCACCCCTCGCCGGAGATCGCGGCCCATATTTCGGTAATCAACCTCAATCCGACCTGGACGGTGCCGACGTCGATCATCAAGAAGGAAATCATCCCGCGGATGCATCGGGATCCGGGCTATCTCGCGCGCGAAAAGATCCGCATCCTCGACGGGAGGGGCGTCGAGATCAATCCCAAGTCGATCAACTGGGAGACGGAGCGGGCCGCCAACTACATCCTTCGCCAGGACTCCGGCGCCGGCAACTCGCTCGGCTCCATCCGCATCGGGATGCCAAACAAGCTCGCGGTCTACATGCACGACACGCCCTCGAAGCGGCTGTTCGGCGCCGACTACCGCTTCCTGAGCCACGGCTGCGTCCGCGTGCAGGGCGTCTACGACTATGCCGAGTGGCTGCTTGAAGGCACGCCCGGCGGCCCGGACGGCGTCTGGAACAAGAATGCGCTGCTCAGTGAGATCAAGACCGGGGCCCGCGAGGACATCAAGCTCGTCCATTCCGTCCCGGTGATCTGGGTTTATCTCACCGGCTGGTCGAACGAGCCCGGCGTCGCCGACTTCCGCGACGACGTCTATGGCATCGATCCGCAGAGCGAAGCGACCCCCCTGTCGCAGCCGATCTCCCAGGCCGACGTGCCGCCGCCGCCGGACGATCTGATGGCTCCGCGCGAGCCGTTGACCCCGCGTGAGCCGCCGCCGCCTGCGCCGCGGCCCGCTCCGGCCGACGCTCCGGCGCCGTCGGGGCTCTTCTCGCTGCCGCTGTTCGCGCCCTTCACGCCGCACCAGGGCAATCAATGAACGGCGAGCGCCCGTTGCCCAATCGTGTCGATCCCTGGGGCGGACTCGTCGCGACGACGGCCAGGGGCTCGCTGATGGGCAATCGCGGCGGCCGCTTCCATCGCCCCGATCGCACGCTCGGCCGGCGCCGCTGGGCGAGCCGGCAATGGATCGCCTGCGTTTGCGCCTTCAAGGGGCGCCATCGGACGGTTTGGAGCGAGGGCTATACCGAGCTCTTCTTCCTCGACGAGCCGACGGCGCTCGCGGCCGGTCATCGTCCGTGCTTCGAGTGCCGGCGCGCGGAGGCGATAGCCTTTCGCGCCGCCTTCGGTGAGGGCGCCGCGCCGCGCGCCGCGGAGATGGACGAGACGCTCCACCGTGAGCGGCTGGAGGGCGCCCGCAAGCGCGTTTTCGAGACGCGCTTCGAGAACCTGCCCGATGGCGCGATGATCGACCGCGACGGCGCGGCCCTCGCGGTCAGGGCGGACGCTTTGTTGCCCTGGAGCTTCTTTGGATACGGGCCGCCGCAGCCTCGCCCGCGCGCTGGCGCCGCCCGCGCCTTGACGCCGCCCTCGATCCTGCGCGCGCTCGCCGCCGGCTACCAGCCGCGCTGGGCCGCCGCCGCCGCCTGATTTCCTGATGTCGACGTCCTCCCTGCGCCTCCTCGCCCTCGCCTGCTGCCTTGCGCTCGCCGGTTGCGGCGGCGGCGCGCCCGAGCGGGTCGAGACCGGCCCTGTCGATTCGCATTTCGCTGAGCGCGTCGCCGAGGCGCGGCTCGATCCCGACGCCGCGGTCGCCGCGTTGACGGCCTATCGCGCGAGCCACGGCCTTGGGCCGGTGCGGCTCGATCCCGACCTCACGGCCATGGCGCAGCGGCAGGCCGACGCGATGGTGGCGGCTAACACCCTGTCGCACGATGTCGCCGGCTCGTTCTCGGACCGCCTCGCGAGCGCCCACATCGACATGACCGAAGCCGCCGAAAATCTCGGCGCCGGCCATTTCTCGCTCGACGAGGCGATGCACGGCTGGCGGAATTCCCCGCCGCATAACGCCAATCTCTTGATGAAGAGCGCGACCCGAATCGGCGTCGCCATCGCGAAGGATCCGCACACCCTCTACGGCGTCTATTGGGCGCTCGAACTTGCCGGCGACCCGCCGCGAAAGACGGTGAGCTCCGTCTGGGGGCAGTGAGGGCGCCTCGCCCCCAGGCCAACGTCTATGCGATGATCCGCCGGCGCGCGGCCGCGGCCGGCATCGCGTCGAAGATCGGGGCAACCATAGGTTTCGGGCGACGGGATCACAGCGTAGCTCAAGGACGGCGGCACGCTCGAAAAGGCGCCGGCGATGGCGCGTTGATTGTCTGACTCGAACGTGCTCTGCGTGATCCTTGCGATGGGCCGGGCGAACGGGGTAATCTAGTCAGTATGACTAGAATCAAGCAGCCGGCGCCTAAGGGCGCCAAGACCCCTCGCAAGACCAGCCGGCCTCGCGAACGCGGCTACTGGCTTTTGCAGGACGCCAAGGCTCGCTTCAGCGAACTCGTTCGTCGTGTCCGCAGCGAGGGGCCCCAGCACGTGACGGTTCACGGCCGCGACGAAGTTGTTGTCCTGTCGGCCGAGGAATTTCGTCGCCTCAAAGGTACGCAGACCGGCGCGGCGCTCATCGAAGCGATCCAGGCCTCTCCTCACCGGGATCTCGAAATTGAACCAGCCCGTGCGGCCATGCCCGTGCGCGGTATCCATCTATGAGCGGGTGGTTGCTCGATACGAATGTCATCTCCGAACTGCGCCGTCCGCGCCCGGAGCCAAAGGTCGTGGCGTTTGTCACCAGCAAGCCGCTCGACCTCCTATTCATCAGTTCGGTCACGCTGGCGGAGATCCGCTCCGGTATCGAACTCGTCGCGGACCCAGGGAAGCGGGCCGAGCTCAATGATTGGCTTGCCCATAGAGTCCGCCCGATGTTCGAACAGCGCATCCTGTCCGTAAGCGAGGACGTGCTGTTCAAATGGCGTCTGCTGGTCGAGGAAGGCCGCAAGGTCCGCCACACCTATTCCCAGCCCGATCTATTCATCGCGGCCACAGCCCTTCAACACGGCCTGACGATTGTCTCGCGCGATGTCGACGAATTTCAGCAGGCTCGCGCGGCCGTCGTGAATCCATGGGACGTCGCATGACAAGGAAGCGACGCCCGTCTGACACTTGAGGAAGGGAACACAGCGGCCGTGAACGACGCCGTTGTGGGGCATCGGCGCCTTGTAAACGGTTTCAGGGTGCGTTCCGCAGTTCGTGCGCTCGCGCCTTGCGTGGCGGACGGCCCGCTTTTACGATCCCGCCTGACTTTTGGGGCGGGGGAAACATGCTGCGTCGTTCAATCCTGGCTATCGCCGTCATGGCGGCTTGCCCGCAACTCGCCTGGGCCGGCGACGTCTTGGGGGAATGGGCGCGCGACGACGGCCAGGCCAAGGTGAGGTTCGCAGCTTGCGGCGGCGCCGTTTGCGGCGCCGTCTCCTGGCTCAAGGGCACGAGTGGGCCGGCGAAGCTCGGCCAGGAGGTGTTCTTCGACATGAAGCCGAACGGCGACAACGACTGGGCCGGCACGGCGTTCAATCCCGAGGACGGCCGCAACTACACCGGCAAGATGACGCTGACGGGCAATCATCTCGTGACGGCCGGCTGCGTGTTCGGCGGGCTGATTTGCAAATCGATCGCTTGGACGCGCGCCAAATGATGCGCCGAGCCGCATTGGCGCTGGCGCTCGCGATACTCGGCGCGGCGCCGGCTTACGCCTTCGATTGCAAGCGCGCTGCCTCGGCGAGCGAGAAAGCGATCTGCGCCGATCCCGTCGCCCTCGCGGCCGATGGCGATCTCGACAAGGCCTTCGAGTCGCTCAGGGCCGCGGCCGATCCGAAAGCGCGGCCGCAATTGATCGCGGCGCAGCTCGCCTGGCTCAAGCGGCGCGATGGCAATTGCTCCGACCAGAAGGGCGCCGCGCTCGCGGCATGCCTCGCGACGGAGACGCGCGCCCGCGTCGCCTTTCTGACCGGGGCGCCGGATGCAGGCCCCGGCGCGCCCGGCCGGCTGGCGCCGGTGTTCCGCATGCAGAAGGGCGGCAAGGGCCGCGCGGACATCGACATCCAAGTGCTCAAATTCGTCGACGCTTCGACGCCAGCCGCGCGCGCCTTCAACGCCGCTGTCGACAAACTGTCCGCCGACATCGAAGAGCCCGACAAGGACGATCCGGCCGCCGACCGCTACGCCTACGCCTGGTCGATGCGGCTCGCCTACGCGTCGCCGCGCCTGATCTCTGCCCACGCGGACGGCTACGCGGACACCGGCGGCGCGCATCCCAATTCCTTCACCGCCGACATCAATATCGACGTCGCCGCCGGTCGTGCGGCGACGTTCGATGAGCTGCTCGACAAGGCCGCCGCGCAGAAGGTTTTCGCGCTGTGCCTCAAGCAAGTGAAGGACGAGCGGCGCGAGAGGGAGGGGCAAGACGAGACGGACGCCGACGTGATCGAGACAATCACCAAGGGCGTCACGGAGGCGAGCGGCGATCTGAAGGTCTGGAGCTTCGGCGCCGACGCGGCGACGCTTACCTACGACCCTTACGTCGCCGGCGCCTATGCCGAGGGCGCGTTCGACTGCGTGATCCCCTATTCGACGCTGCGCCCACTGGCTAAGCCCGGCTTTCCGCTCCCGTAGGGGCTGCCCCTGTCATGCCCGCGAAAGCGGGCATCCAGGAGTCAAAGGGCGAAGGCCTGCGGCGGTTGTCTGGACCCCCGCTTTGCGCGGGGGTGACAGCGGCGAGCCACTCTACTGCGCCGCCTGGGTCGTCGGGAAGGCGACTTCGACCAGCGTGCCCTGTTCTTTGCGGCTCTTGATCGAGAAGCCGGCGTGGTTGGCTTCGGCGAGCGCCTTGGTGAGCGGCAGTCCGAGGCCCGCTCCGCCGGTGCGATGGGCGCCGCCGATCTGGCGGAACGGCTCGAGCGCCGCGACGAGTTCGCCTTCGTCCATGCCGGCGCCGGTGTCGCGCACGCGAATGATGGGATGCCCGGCCTCGTCGATCGCTGTGGAGACGATCACCTGCCCACCCGGCTCGTTGAACTTGACCGCGTTCGACATCAGGTTGAGCAAGATCTGGCGCAGCGAGCGCTCGTCCGCCATCACGTTCGGCAATTTGTCGAACAGCGACAAGCGAACGATGATGCGTTCCTGCGCGGCTTGCGGCTGCATCAGCGAAACGCATTCCCGCACGACGCGGTTGGCGTCGACCGGCGCGAATTCGAAATCCAGCTTGCCGGCTTCGATCTTGGAGAGGTCGAGCAGATCGCTCGCCAGGCTCATCACGTGCTTGGCCGAAGCGTGAATGTCCTTGATGTAGTCTTTGTAGCGGTCGTTGCCGATCGGCCCGAATCGCTCCTCCATCATCACCTCGGCGAAGCCGAGAATGGCGTGCAGCGGGGTGCGCACTTCGTGGCTGATGCGGGCGAGGAAATCGGTCTTGCGCGCGCTCGCCTGCTCGGCCTTTTCCCGCGCCGCCTCGAGCGTCCGCTCGACGGACTTCGCCGGGGAAAGATCGCGGATGAGCGCAATATAGTGCGCAGCCGAAGACGGCGCCGTCAGGCGCGACAGCGCGAGCGTCATCGCAATCGGCTGGCCGCGACGGTCGCGGCCGACGACTTGCTCGTTTGAGCCGAGGCGGGGCCCGGCGTCCTGCTTAATCGCTTCGAACCGCGCCGTCGCCTCGCTTTGGCTTTGCGGCGCGAACAACATGAGGAAGCTTTGGCCGGCGACTTCGTCGATGCTGTAGCCGAACAGGGTTCGCGCGGCGGCGCTCATCGTGACGATGCGGCCCGCCGCGTCGAGGCCGATCACGCCGTCGGTCGTCGCCTCCAGAGCGGCTTCGAGATCGCGCGCGGCGCTCTGATGCGCTTTCGCCTCGCTTTCGATCGCGCGCACTTGCGCTTGATGCTCGGCTTCGCGGGCGCGACGGAGCGCGATCAGCGTCGCCGGGTCGCCGTCCCAGGCGATCGTCTGCACGTGAGCGTCGACCGCGACGATTTCGCCGTCCGCGGCGACGAGCGGCATCGCGCCGCCAGAACTCTCCTCCGCCAGCGTTTGAGCATCGCGGCCGCGAAACATGTGGTTGAGGCCGTCGGCCGCGCGGAATTCGGCGAGATTGTCGTATCCGGCGAGATGGAGCATCGTCCGGTTGAGATAGAGCGGCTCACCCGCCCTGAGAACCATCGCGCCGATCGGCAAGCGGTCGAGCAATTCGCTGGCGTTGCTGTGCGTGGACGGGGCGGGCTCCGCAGCGCGGGCGCGCGGCGGCTCGGCGGCGGCCGTGTCCTCGCTGCGCAATGGCAGTCGCGCGCCGAGCGCGCGAGCGATCTCGCGAAAGGCGTCGCGCTCGTCATTGGTCAGTTCGACGGTGTCGCGATCATCGGCGACGCGGCGCGTTTCCTCGGGAAAGGCGTAGCCGGCGAGCGTGCCCGGCCGCAGCGGAATCACATTCGGGCTGGCGGGCAGGGAGGCGGCATGCCTCAGCATCACGATCTCGGCGCTGCGCTCGGGGTGCGCCAAAATGGCCGCTGGCGGCGCCGGGGCGGGCTCTGCCGGAGCCGGCTCGCTCAAAGCCGGCGGTTCAGCCTTCACAGCCGGGGCCTCGTCGGCGCCGGCCGTCTCGATTTTCGCCGGCGGCGCCGGCTGGTTCGAGACGGGTTCCGTCGGCGTGGTCGGTTCGATCGAAGCCGGCGGCTCGGCCGCCATCGGAGGCGCATCGGCCTTCGCCGTTCCGACTTTCGCCGGCTCCGCTTCCGGCCGCGCGAAGGGGACGGTCTCGCCGGTGAACATGCCGAAGCCGCGGAACCCGGCGAGGCGGCCTTTGTCGATCGCCGGCGTTCCCGACAGCAGCGCGATCCGTGCGGTCGATTGATTCGCTTCCGGCCAAGCGAGGCGCAAAGCGGCGAAAGTCTGCGCCGCGGCGAGCGCCGCGGCGAGCGCGTCTTCCGGGTCAAGCCCGGTCCGCGCGCGCAAAGCGTCAAGCGATTCGCCCGGTTTCGGCGCGTTGCCGCCCACGGCCTGCGCGAGCGCCGCGTCGGGGCCGCGGAAACGCCGTTCCTCGTCGAGGTTCCATAGGAAACGCCGCGGGGCGGGGCGCTCGGGCAGCGGTTCGGGCTCCGGCGGCGCCGCTTCGGCTACGACAGGCTCGGACGCGACGACGGCGCCTCCGCTTTGGACGGCCGCATGCGGCGTGGTCAATACGAGGACGTCCGGTCGATCGCTCCCGGCGATGCGGCCGCAGAAAAGCCCGATCGGCATCGCCCGGCGGTCGATGTAAAAGCGCAGCCATTCGAGTCGCGGCGGCTTGCCGGCCGGCGATTCGGCCAGCCGATGCAGGCGCCGCGCGCCCGGGCTGTCGGCGTTGAGGGCGATCGCCTCGATCAATTCGCGGCTCAAGGCTCCAAACAACGCCAGCGCCGCGGGATTGGCGAATTCCACCCGCAAAGGCTGTCCGGCGGCGACGATGAGCGGCGCGCCGCGCGCGAGACGATCGGCGAACGGCGAACCGGCCAGCAAAGCGGCGACGTCGTTAGAGGTCATTGCAGCGCGGTCGGCGGGGTCCATGGGGGCGGTCGGGTCTCTTTGATGAAATGTGTCAATCGAAAGGCCAGGCCGATTCGGTTAACGATCTCGCCGTCATGCTTACCAAAACCTTAAGGTTTTGGCTTGCATTTCGTTCCTGCTGCGCTTCGCTGTCATTTCGCACAGTTAATTTGTGCTGCAGGGGCATATGTTGCACCGCAACAAGAAATCCTTGCACCGCAACAAGAAATCCGGTATATAATGACTAAATCAACAAGCGCGGTCACGCGCGCAAGAGGTGAGGATGACATGGCGACGCCTACATTCGAGATCCCAAACGAATTGCGTGATTTTGCCGAGCGCAGCGTCGATCAGGCGCGCAAGGCTTTCGAAGGTTTCGTAGCCGTGGCCCAGAAGGCCGCCGGCGCGATGGACGGCGCCGCCGAGACCACCCAGACCAACGTGAAGTCAGTCGGATCTCAAGTGTTCGGCTTCGCCGAGCAGAACGTCAATGCGGCGTTCGATCTTGCCCACAAGCTGGTGCAGGCGAAGGACCCGCAGGAGGCATTCACGTTGCAAAGCGAATATCTCAAGGCGCAACTCACCAATCTCCAGGCCCAGGCCAAGGAGATCGGCGTGACGATCCAGAAGAGCGCGACTGGCGGGAAGTAATCGATTTCTGAAGTTCAATCGCTGACGACTGAGGGAGTATGGACTATGGCCAACGGCCCTAAGAAGACTGCCGCCGCCACCGTGGCGCCGACGACTGACGACGCGATCGAGGCCGCGATCGCGCCCGTCGCCGCCGTGGCGGAGGAAACCGCCAGGGTGATGGAATTGCCCGCCAAAGCGCTCGACGAGAAGCCCCTGCAAGAGATCCAGGGCAATCTCCGTTCCGTGGTCGAGAAGAGCCTGATCGAGACGCGCAACGTCTACGCCCAGGCCAAGAGCAACGCCGATGAGGCGGCCAGCGCGATCGAGAGCAGCTACGCCGCCGCGAAAGCCGGCGTCGTCGCGATCAACACCAGGGCGCTGGAAGCCCTGCGCGCGAATGTCGAGGCCAACTTCGAGTTCATGAGGTCGGCGATCGCGGTCAAAACCGTCGCGGACTATATGACGCTGCAAGGCGAATTTGCGCGCAGGCAGTTCGATGCGGTGACCGGTCAGACGAAGGAAATCAGCGAGCTCGCCCGCAAGGTGGCGGTGGAGACGACTGAGCCGATCAAGCTTCAGGTCGCAAAATCCTTCCGGATTTCGGCCTGACAATTTTGCCAACAGCGCCGGGCGAAAAGCCGGCATCCGGTCTTTCGCTGAGCGCGTAGCGGCCAAAATTAGAGCGTTTTGCATTTTGCTTGACGCCGCGCTGTTGTCACCCCCGCGAAAGCGGGGGTCCAGATAACCGCCGCAAGCCTTCGCCCTTCGCTCCCTGGGCGCCCGCTTTCGCGGGCATGACACGGGGCGCCGCCTGGGGGATCCCATGAGGGGCCGGCGCGCAGCCTCTTCGACCAAAAAGCAAAGCGCTCTAGTAGCGCGCGGCGATTGCAGAAAACGCCGCGCGGCGCGAGGGTTTTTCGTCTTGCCGAGGGGGCATCGTCTCACTTGGGGATTCTTCAATGCTGAGCGTCGAGGCTCTTGCAACCGTCGGGCTTTGACACTAGTTTCCGCCCCGCGCCGTTCGGGCCGCCATAGCTCAGTTGGTTAGAGCGCTAGATTGTGGATCTAGAGGTCCCCCGTTCAAGCCGGGGTGGCGGTACCATTACAGAGCCGGCGCAATTCCAAACTAACGCGAGCCCAGGCTGTCACCCTGCGAAAGCCGGTCGCAGGCCTTCGCCCTCAACTCCTGGATCCCGCTTTCGCGGGCATGACGGCCGGGCGCCCGAAGAGGCTGTTTGCGTAAGGCGGCGATCACTCCACGTTCCTGTAAATTATAAACTTTTCTTCAAGAAAGCCCCTCTAGCGTAGGCGCCGAAAAGACAGGCGGCCGCGTCCCGCGATGAGGGTTGGCGATGACGTTTAAGTTGAACCTGAACGCGTTGACGCTCGACGATGGGGAAACGATCAAGGGCAGCGCCTTCATAAAATCGCACTTCGATTCCCAACATCGCGCGATCACCAAATACGCCGTCTTCGTCGACGGCTCCGACGGCGGCCACTTCAGGCTCGACGGACGCAACCTCGCCGAGGGAAAATGGGTCACGCTGACCGCCAGCGAGCTTGACGGTCTCAAATTTGTCGGTGGGTCGGGCGAGGGAACCGAGACGGTCTCGATCAAGGCCTATGACGGCGAGCGTTGGTCGAATGTCGCTTCGACGACCGTCACGACCGTGGCTGCGACGACGCCGAACCCTGTCTCCTCGCTACAGGACCCCGGCATTGCCGCCGACGTTTCCAGGCTGACGGTCAACAATTCGCTCAGCTACGACGCGATGTTGACCATCCTGCAGGACGCGGCGGTGGGCGGCATGACGCAGAGCAAGTTCAGCACCCTGCAGACCCTCGCTTCGCTCCTCAACGCGCCGAACGGCATTACTGCTTCGACTTACGTCCAACAGATCGCCGACGACGTCATCGACGGCAATTCGGCCAACGCGACCTGGAACGGCGGCTCCTCCGCCGCGACCGCCCTCGGAAATCTCAACGCCTCCTCGAGCGAGACCCAGGTCAACGAGCTGATCGGCAAGTGGTTTCTTGGCACGGATCTGCCGAGCCTGAACCTCGCCAGCATCGGCGAGCAGAACCTCGATCCGACCTACGTCGCCGATACGCAGCCGCTCTACGGGTCGAGCGGAGCGCCGCAATACACCGACGTCAATCAAGGTTACCTCGGCGATTGCTATTTGATGGCCGCCCTGGGCGAGACTGCGCTGCAGGATCCCTCCGCAATCGAATCGATGATCACGAACAACGGCAACGGCGCCTACGCGGTGCGCTTTTACGTCGACGGCCAGCCCGACTACGTCACCGTCAACGACGAACTGCCGGTCATGGGCGGCGATGCCTGGGGCAATGGTTCGACGCTCGAGTTCGCCAACGGCTCGGCCTCGTCGTGGTCGGAGTTGATCGAAAAGGCTTACGTCGAACTCAACGCGCAGACTGCGGCCGCTCAGACCGGCGGACATTCCGTTGGCGATTCCTATGCGGACATAAACGCGGGATACGCGAGCGCGCTCACCGAAATCACCGGCCAATCGGTCGACAGCTCTACCCTGAACGCGGGCACTTCGGCGATTAGCCTCGGCTCGACTCTCTACGAGCTCGGCACGGACTTGTCGGCGGGCGACGAACTCCTCATGTCGACGCCGAACAATTCGACCGGCAACCTGGTCCCCGACCATATGTTCGAGATTACCAGCGTCAATCAGTGGACGGGCGCGGTCAGTTTGCAGAATCCCTGGAACACCGGCTATTCGGGGTCGCTCGCCATGAGCTTCACCGAATCGATGACGCAACTCGCCGACGCCGGCGTCACGTTCTACGCGACGAACGGCTCCAAGGCTGCCTGAGCTTCAGAGCGTCTTCGCCGCGTATTCGCACAGATCGGCGATCGGGCAGCGCGGGCATTCGGGCGCCAGCGCCTTGCAGACGTAGCGTCCATGCAGAATCAGCCAGTGGTGCGCCTGCGGCAGAAATCGCTCGGGGATCACCGCCAGTAGCCCGTCCTCGACCTCGCGCGGCGTCTTGCCCGGCGCCAGCGGGATGCGGTTCGCGACGCGGAAAACATGAGTGTCGACGGCGAGCGTCGCCTCGCCGAACGCCACGTTCAGCACCACGTTCGCCGTCTTGCGTCCGACGCCGGGCAGCGCTTCGAGCGCTTCGCGGTCGGCCGGCACCTTGCCGGCGTAATTGTCGATCAGCACCTTGGACAAGGCGATCACGTTCTTCGCTTTGGTCCTGTAGAGGCCGATCGTCTTGATCCGCTCGGCGAGGCCCGCTTCGCCGAGCGCCGCCATCTTGGCCGGCGTGTCGGCGATCGGGAACAAATGCCGGGTCGCCTTGTTGACGCCGACGTCGGTCGCCTGCGCGGAGAGGGCGACGGCGACGAGCAGGGTGAACGGGTTGGTGAATTCGAGCTCCGTCTTGGGCTCGGGCATCGCCGCGGCGAGGCGCTCGAAAACGGCTTCGGCGCGCGCGCGGCGCGCAACGAGAGAGCGGCCGGCAGGCTTGACCGCCCGCCGGCTCGACGAAGCGGTGACTGCCGATTTGCCTTGCGCCATGCCCGGCTTATATTCGTCCGCGGCGGAGCCGCCAAGCCGCGGCGTACATGAGACAGCGCATGGACGAGACGCGCCGCGGCGATGAGCCGATTCTCGCGATCCGGTTGACCCCTTACCGCTCGCTTGGGCCGTCGGGCGTGCGCCTTCTGCTAGGCCTCGTCTTCGTCGCGAGCGCGCTCTTCAGCCTGCCATTCTATTTGATGGGCGCCTGGCCGATCGTCGGCTTCCTCGGGCTCGACGTCGCGGCGCTCTACGTCGCTTTTCGCGTCAACGCCCGCGCTGCGCGCGCCTACGAGGATTATCACCTCACCTATTTCGAGCTGCTGTTTGCGCGGGCGACCGCCCGTGGAGCGCGGCGCGAATGGCGTTTCAACCCGACCTGGGTTCGGCTCGAGCGCGTCGATCACGAGGAGTTCGGGCCGCAGCGCCTGGCCCTGCTCAGCCGTGGCCGGCGCTGGGAAATCGCCCGATTCCTCGGTCCGGACCAGAAGGCAGAATTCGCGACGACGCTGACGAGGGCGCTCGCCGAAGCGCGGCGCGGCCCGCGCTACGACGCGTGACCTGGCTTCTCAGGCCGCCGGCTTCGCGTTGAGCATGGCGCGGGTCAGAACGACGCCTGCCGCTGTATCAAAGCATTCACCCGTTCGTTTTCCTCGGGAGTGAGGTTGGCCGTCGCCTGATCGAGTTCGGGGTCGTCGAGACCGGCGGCCTTGGCGAAGCGGTTCCAGGTCGCCGCTTCGACGATATCGCGCGGCACGCCGCGCCCCGTCACATAGAGATGGGCGAGCCGGTTCTGGGCGATCGGATTGTTGCGCGCCGCCGCGCGCAGGAAGATCTTGGCCGCGGCGGCCTCGTTCTTGTCGACGCCCACGCCGTTGAACAGCATGATTGCATATTCGACTTGGCCGGCAATGATGCCGGCGTCGGCGGCGCGTTTGAGCCAATGCGCGCTCTCGGTAATGTCGAGCGGCACGCCGCGCCCGTCGCGCAACATCACGCCGTAGGAATAGGCGCCGTTTTCGTCGCCCGCTTCGGCGGCGCGACGGAAGTAATCGGCGGCCTTGGCGAAGTCAGGCTTCCCCGCGCCTTCCCCCTCGAGCGCCATGACCCCGAGATTGTAGAGGGCGCCGGCCTGTCCCTTTTGCGCCGCGATCTCGAATTGCGCCTTGGCGGCGGCGCGGTCCTTTGGCACTCCGGAGGCGCCGTTGAGCAGCATCACGCCGAGCGCGAACGCCGCTTCGCGGTCGCCGAGGCCGCTGGCGAGGCGATACCAGCGCGACGCCTCGGCCATATCCTGCTTCACCGCGTAGCCTTCGCGGTAGATCTCGCCCATCAGCGTCATCGCCGCGGCGTCCTTCGGATTGACGGCTATGCGCTTCATCGCCTCGCGGAAGGCGGTGATATAGTAGCCCCGCTGATAGGCGCCGAAGGCGAGGTCGCCTTGATCCTGCGACGAAGCCTCCGGAACGGCGCTGGCGGGGTCGCTTGGCTCGCCGAAATTTGGAACCATCGTCTGAGCGAGCGCGCTGAGCGGCGCGACGACGAGCAGGGCGGCGACGCCCGCCTTCAAAATTGAATTCACGGGCTGGGCCTCTCCCCGTCTATGTGATCAGCGCCTGGGCGCGAGCGACCGCCGCGGCCGGCGAATTCGGCCCGCCAGGCGGCATCGCCGAGCGCGACGAAATCGGCGCCCGCCTCGCGCAGCGTCGCCACCGCTTCGAGCGTCTCGGCGTAGCCGACGCACGCCGTTTCGAAGATTTCAGCCCACCAGGCGATCCGCTCGGCCGTCTCGGCGAGCGGCGGGGTAAAGCCGTCGGGGCGGGGCTCGCCGAACATCACGTAGTCGGCGCCGGCCTCACCGGCGCTCATCGCGTCGTCGCGGCCGCGAAGGCCTCCCACGCCGACAATGCGGTCCGGCTGAAGGCTCGCCAAAGCGTCGGCGAGGTCGTCGCCGGCGCCTTGGACATGCGCTCCGTCCGCTCCCGCGCGGGCGGCGAGGCGAATATCGTTTTCGACGAGGAGAGCGACGTTATGGGGCGAGGCGACCTCGACGAGGCGCTGGGCGATGCGTTTCGCGTCTCCCTCGGAGCCCACAGCGACGCGCGCGAGGGCGCTGACGACGTCGCCCGCCGCAAGCGCCGCGGCGAAGCGGGGCGCAAACGCTTCCAATTCTGCGGCCGTCAGCGGCGGGGTGATGAGGTAAAGGTGGCAGGAAGGGGCGGCGACCATGGGCGCAGGGCAAATCTCTGATGGGGCGGAACTTGCCGAGCAATGCGGCCAAAAATGCGGCCGCGCAACCCCCGCGGCCGTTTAGCTCGCAAAAGCCTGCCGGAGCCGCTCGTGCTGCGACGCGACGGCGCTCAGCGGCGCGGCCGGCGCACGCTCGCGGGCCGCGGTCATCGACTTGTCGAGATGCGCCACGCGCGCCTGGAGGCGGATCGATTTCAGCGCATATTGGCACAGCGTCGTCGGCAGTTGCTCGAAGAGCTCGGCCGAGCATGCGATGTCCTGCTCGGCGAGACGCACCCGGTGCTTGTCGGAGAGCGCTTGAGCGGTCGTCAGTTCGCCCTCGTTCACCGCGCGTTGCAACAGCAGCCAGGAGGCGACCTGCATGAGGCGCGTCGTCAAGCGCATGCTTTCGGTGGCGTAGGCGAGGGCGACCGCGCGGGGCAGTTGACGCGATTCCTCGCGGCCAGGACCGTCGAGATAGGCCGCGGCCTCCTCGACCAAGCCCATTCCTTCCTTGAACAGCGATTTGAAGGCGTCCGAGGCGGTCAGCTTGTAGACGAACGACACCGTGTTGGCCGCCGCCGCTGCTTCCGCCGCCGCCCACTCCTGCACCAAACTTTCGCTGCGCCGCATGATCCGCTTCTCCTAACCGGATGTGCCGCGCGCGAGCCGATTCGGGCGCGACGTTCCGGGACGTGCGAGGCAAGATTAACGCCGACATGTGTGCAGCGGCGATTTACCTTTCGATAAGGTTAACGAACTCCTAACGATTCCGCTAGACTTCAAAAAAATAGCCGCCCTAGGGCGGCTGAGGGGGTAACCTTGGGAGGCATCGAACAGAACGGATAGGAGCCATTCAGAACCCGAAACTTGGGTCAGTTCGATTCATAATTGGTAATCGTTAATGCGAGCTTACCAAACAAACGAAAACCCTCCGACATTCTCAAATTGAGAGCGAGCGCGGGTGGGCGGGTTCCGAAATGCGACAGCCTCGCCCGCGGCGAGATCGAGCGTCAGCCCTTGAAGAATGCGCCCGCTGCTTGCCGCGTCGCCTCGCGCGCCTCGATGGCGGCCTCGAGCCGGGCGATCTCTTGCTTCAGCGCGGCGATCCGCTCGGCAAGTTCCGGCGCCGAGAGATCGTCCAGCGGCTGGCCAACCTCATGGACCGGCGCCTTCGCGCGCTTCGCGCCAAATACGGATTCTTCATCGAAAGCGGGCATTTGCGGCTCTCCCCATCAAGCGTCGTCAGGCCGGCCCGTCGCCGCCCATGATGAAGCCGCCGCCCAGCACGCGCGCTCGGGGGTCGCACGAGGCGTAGAACACGCAAGCCTGACCGGGCGAGACGCCGCTTTCCGGTTCGTCGAACTCCACCTCGCCGTCGGCGAAGAGGGTCGCCGGGGCGGGCGGCCGCGTCGAGCGCACGCGCGCCGCAATCGGCAGGCCCTCCGCGGGGATTTCGCCGAGGTCGCCCTCGCCGATCCAATTGACGTCGCGCAATCGAATGCGCGGGGTCGCCAGCGCCTTGCGGGGCCCGACCACCACCCGCGCCGAGCGCGCGTCGAGCGCCACGACGTAGAGCGGCTCAGCGGCGGCGACGCCCAGCCCGCGGCGCTGGCCGATCGTGTAGTGGAGAATGCCGGCGTGACGGCCGAGCACCCGGCCGTCGACATGCACGATGTCGCCCGCCTCGGCAGCGCCGGGCAGCAATCGTTCGATCATCTCGCTGTAATGGCCGGCGGGGACGAAGCAGATGTCCTGGCTGTCCGCCTTGTCGGCGACCGTCAGGCCGAATTCGTGCGCGAGCGCGCGCACTTGCGGCTTCGGCAACCCGCCGAGCGGAAAGCGCAACATCGCAAGCTGCTCGCGGGTCGTCGCGAAGAGGAAATAGCTCTGGTCGCGATCGGGGTCGGCGGCCCGATAGAGCGCCCGGCCACCCTGCCCATCGTCGTCGCCGAGCACGTAGTGCCCCGTCGCCAGCACGTCGGCGCCAAGGTCCTTGGCGGCCTCGAACAGATCGGCGAACTTCATATGCTGGTTGCAGGCGACGCAGGGGATCGGCGTCTCGCCCGAGACATAGGCGCGGGCGAAAGGCTCGATCACCTTTTCGCGAAAGCGGGTCTCATAATCCAGAACGTAGTGGGGAACGCCGAGGCGCGCCGCTACGTCGCGCGCGTCATGGATGTCCTGGCCGGCGCAGCAGGCGCCCTTGCGGTGGGTCGCCGCGCCGTGGTCGTAGAGCTGCATCGTGACGCCGATGACGTCATAGCCCTCGCGCGCGAGCAGCGCCGCGACCACGCTCGAGTCGACGCCGCCCGACATTGCGACGACCACGCGCGTGTCCGCGGGCGCCTTGGGGAGCCCGAGGCTGTTGAGAGAGCGAAGCGGTGCGAATTCGTTAACGGGCTGAGCCAGCATGAGGTTTTTGTCCGAGGCCGATCGGCCATCCATCTGGGTGCTTATAGCACCGGAATCTAGCGTCATGGCGAAAAAGTCGGCGCCGGCTCTTGGCCCCGGCCGAAGCCAAAAGGTCTTCCGCGACGGGGCAGAATTGAGAAAACCAGCGCAATTTGAAACACTTTGTTACGAATTTCTGCGGTTTCGGTTTAGCCAATTCTTAAGTCGCGCCCCGTAGTCTTACCTCCAGTTGGACTTGCGTTTGTGTGAGAGTGAAATGAGTGAAACGCTTCGACCGAGGGTAAAGTACGTGATCGGTCCGGACGGAAGTCCCCTCACGATCGCGGATCTACCGCCTCCTTCGACTAAGCGCTGGGTCATCCGCCGCAAAGCGGAAGTCGTCGCCGCTGTGCGCGGGGGTCTTCTTTCCCTCGAAGAGGCATGTTCGCGCTATACGCTCACTGTGGACGAGTTCCTCAGCTGGCAAGTCTCGATTGACCAATTCGGCCTCGCCGGCCTGCGCACGACTCGCATTCAGCAATATCGCCACTGAGAGGCCGCGCGGTTTCGTCCTCCAGGCCACGGTTGCTTCCCTGCCTTGTTCGCCGCCGTTCGCACTGAACGGCGGCGATTTCTTTTGCGATTGCTCGTCAAAGCGCGGCGGCCGGCGGCGGCGCGCGGCCGAGGATCATGTCGGCCGCTTTCTCGGCCACCATGATGGTCGGCGCATTGGTGTTGCACGAGGGCACGAAGGGCATCACCGAGGCGTCGACCACGCGCAGCCCCATCAGCCCCCGCAGCTTGAGGTCCGGCGTCGTCACTGCGTCGGGGCCGTTCCCCATCGCGCAGGTCCCCGCGGGATGATGGTCCGTCTTACATGAGCGGTAGGCGTATTGCGTGAGATCCTCGTCGCTCTTGAGCCCGTCGCCGGGGAGGCGCTCGGCGAGCACGAAGGGCTTCAGCGCCGGCTGGCGCATGATCTCGCGGGCGAGGCGCAGGCCTTGGATGGCGCATTGGCGGTCGTAGGGGTCGGCCCAGTAGTTGGGGTCGATCAGCGGCGCGGCGGCGGGGTCGGCGCTGGCGAGCCGCACCGTGCCGCGCGAGCGCGGCCGCAGGAAGGCGGAGTTGAGCGTCACGCCGGGGTTCTTCATCTGCGCGACGCCCGCCTCGATGCCCGAGCCGAGCCCGAGATGGAACTGGATGTCGGGCGAGCGGGAGGCCTTATCGGCGTACCAGAAGCCGCCCGTCTCGAAGAGGGTCGAGGAGACCGGGCCGGTCTTGAAGAGGAGATATTGCAGGCCGGCCCAGATCGTCCGGTCGAGGCGGGCGACCCGATCGTAGGTGTGGTCGCCGGTGCACTCGGCGATCACATAGAGGTCGAGGTGGTCTTGCAGATTGGCGCCGACGCCGGGCAGGTCGTGCACGACCGGCACGCCCGCCTTGCGCAATTCGTCCGCCGGTCCGATGCCGGAAAGCTGCAACAGGCGCGGCGAGCCGATCGCGCCACACGAGACGATCAACTCGCGGTCGGCATGGATGGTCTCGACGCCGCCGGAGCCGGCGACGCCGACGCCCACGGCGCGTCCATTCTCGACGACGATTTTCAGGGTCTGGACGCCGAGGCGAACGGTCAGATTGGGCCGTCCCTGCGCGGGCTTCAGAAAGGCCGAGACGGCCGAGCTGCGCATCGCATTGCGCGTCGTGAGCTGGTAATGGCCGATGCCGTCCTGGACGGCGCCGTTGAAATCGTCGTTGAACGGAATGCCCGCCTCCTGCGCCGCGCGGATGAAGGCGAAGCTGATCGGCGGCGGATTGACGGGATAGGAGACACCGAGCGGTCCGCCATAGGCGTGAAAAGCGTTGACGAGCCGCTGGTTGTCTTCCGAGCGCTTGAAATAGGGCAGGACCTCTTTGTAGCTCCAGCCCGTACAGCCGGCTTCCGAGGCCCAGGCGTCGTAGTCTCTAGCGTTGCCTCGCGTGTAAAGCTGGGCGTTGATGCTCGAGCCGCCGCCGATGATCTTGGCCTGGGTGTACCAGATCACCCGGCCATCGAGGTGCTTCTGCGGCACGGTGCTCCAACCCCAGCTCGCGACGCCCTTGGTCATCTTGGCGAAGCCGGCGGGCATCTTGAACAACGGATTCGAAGTCGCCGCCGCCCGCTTCCAGCAGCAGCACCTTGATCGTCGGGTCCTCGCTGAGCCGCGCCGCCAGCACGCAGCCGGCGGGGCCACCGCCGATGATGACGTAGTCGTAGCCCATCCGAGCGCCCCTCAGATTGTCGAAACGGCCTTGGCCGAGAGTTCAGTCTTGACGATGTGGTCGGCGACCCTGAGCGCCTGCGCGGCGACCGTCAGCGACGGATTGACCGCCGCCGAGGTCGGCAGGAAGGACGCGTCGACCACGAAAAGATTGGGATGGTCGTAGGCGCGGCAGTAGGGGTCGAGCGGCGCCGTTACGGGGTCATTGCCGATGCGGACCGTGCCGCACTGGTGCGAGGGCGTGCGGCGGTCGAACACATGCCACAGGGTGATCGGATAGCCGGCGGCGCGGAGCCGCTCGCGCAACCGCGCGACGAGCCCCAGGTGCGACTTCCAGTTGCTTCGCTTCCAATCGAGGCGGATCTGCGAGCCGTCGACGGTGACGCGGCTTTCGGGGTTCGGCAGGTCCTCACTCATCGCGAGCCAGTCGACGGCGTGGCGGGTCACGAAGCCGAGCGACCATTCCGGCGCCCATTTGACGCCGGACTTGAGGATCGGAGGCGTGATCCGGCCGAGCAATTGGATGTCGCCGAGCGGCGGCCCGCCGCGCCCGTCGTTGAGATAGAAGTCGTTGATCCCGAGCGTCTTCTGATAGATCGAGTCGTTGACCGTGCGCGGGTCGAGCGCCAGCACGGCCGACAGATTATGATTCATGAAATGGCGGCCGACCATGTCGGAGCGGTTGGCGAGGCCGCGCTCGCTCGAGCGCAGCAGCAGCGCCGCCGAATTGACCGCGCCGGCCGCAAGCACGACGAGCTTGGCGCGGACGACGCGCGTTTCGCCGCCGACTTGATATTCGACGCCCGCGATGCGCTTGCCGTCTGCGTCGACGAGCAGGCGCTCTACATGCGCGCCGGTCCGCAGCGTGACATTGGGATAGGCGAGCGCGGCCTTCAGGCCGCAGCTTTCGGCGTCCATCTTGCCGAAGCCGGTGTCGGGATAGGCGTCCCAAGTGGTCTTGCCGCGCTTGAGCCACGCGTCGATGTCGACGCCGAGCGGCAAGGAGAAAGGCTTGAGGCCGACGCGGGCCATGCGGGCGCGCGCGGCGGCGATCGCCGGCTCGTCCGGCACGGGCGGGAACGGGTAGGGCGTCGAATGGCGCGGCTCGGTCGGATCCTGCCCGAGCGCGCCGCGTACCCGATAGAGAGCCTCGGCGCGCGCATACCAAGGTTCGAATTCGTCGTAGCCAAACGGCCATCCCGGCGTCACGCCCTCGGCGTGCTGGATGGGGCGAAAGTCCTCGGCCCGATAGCGGATCAGCACCGCGCCGTAGAGCTTGGTGTTGCCGCCGACGTAATAATAGTTGCCGGGATTGAACGGCGTTCCCGCGGCGTCGATCCAGCTCTCTTGCGGGCGATAGACGCCGCGCTGGAAAATAGCGCGCGCGTCGCGCGCATCGGCGCTGTCGCGCAGCCGCTCGCCGCGCTCGAGGATGAGGATCTCGGCGCCGGAGGAAGCCAACCCCGCCGCACAAGTCGCCCCACCCATGCCAGAGCCGATGATGAGAACGTCGACGCTGCGGGGATCAGTCATGGGAGCCCCCTTCCCCCCTCGCGGGGGAAGGTGTCACGCGCAGCGTGACGCGGACGAATGCTGCGCATTCGCCTTTGGATGAGGGGGCGCCGCCGCGCGCCCTGCCACCTCCCGCCGGCATCGTCAGATCCGCCGCGTCGTCGACGGGTCGAACAGCACGGCTTTGTCGAGGTTGAAGGCGAAGGCGTGGCGTTGGCCGACGCGCACATCTGCGTCGGCGCGCATGCGCGCGGTCACTTCCTTGCCGGCGATCTTGGTGACAACGAATGTGTCAGAGCCGGCCGGCTCGACGATCTCGACGTGGGCGTCGAACCTCGCGACGTTGCGCGCATTGCGGTCGATGCCCTCGAGGTCGCTCACCGCTTCGGGGCGGATGCCGAAGATCACGGCGCCGCCGTCCTGCAGCTTGGCCGGATCGGCGCTCGAGGGCGCCGGCAGGACGATCGGCTCCGCGCCGCCGGTCCGCTCGAGCACGATCGAGGTCGAGCCGTTGGCGCGCGCCACCTTGCCTTGCAGGAGGTTCATCGACGGCGACCCCATGAAGTCGGCGACGAACAGATTGGCGGGCGAATTATAGACTTCGTGCGGGCTGCCGACCTGCTGCAATTCGCCGTCCTTCAGCACGGCGATGCGCGTCGCCAGGGTCATCGCCTCGATCTGGTCGTGCGTGACATAGACGATCGTCGCGCCGGTGCGTTGATGCAGGCGCTTGATCTCCACGCGCATGTCGACGCGCAGTTTGGCGTCGAGATTGGAGAGCGGCTCGTCGAACAGGAAGACGCGCGGCTGGCGCACCAGCGCGCGTCCCATCGCAACGCGCTGGCGCTGGCCGCCGGAGAGCTGGCTCGGCCGGCGCGCAAGGAGGTGCTCGATCTGCAGCGTCTTGGCGACCTCGGCCACCGCCTTCTCGCGCTCGGCCTTCGGAACGCCGCGCATTTCCATGCCGAAGGCCATGTTCTGCGCCACCGTCATGTTGGGGTAGAGCGCGTAGGACTGGAACACCATCGCGATGTCGCGCTTGGAGGGGTGCAGATCGTTGATCATGTGACCGTCGACGCGGATTTCCCCTGAGCTGATCGACTCGAGCCCGGCGATCGTATTGAGCAACGTCGATTTGCCGCAGCCCGAGGGGCCGACGAGGACGAGGAAGCCCCCCTTGTCGAGGCTGAGGTCGATGCCCTTCAGGATCTCCAAGGCGCCGAAGCGCTTGCGCAGTCCGTCGATTTCGAGAAACGCCATGAGCTTATCCTTTCACGGCGCCGGCCATCAGCCCGCGCACGAAGTAGCGGCCGCCGACGACGTAGACGAACAAGGTCGGCGCGGCGGCGATGATCGCCGCGGCCATGTTGACGTTGTATTCGACGACGCCGGTGGAGGTGTTGACGAGATTGTTGAGCGCCACCGTCATCGGCGACTGGTCGCCGGCCGCGAAGGTCGAGCCGAACAGGAAGTCGTTCCAGATGTTGGTGAACTGATAGATCACGGTGACGATAAATATCGGCGTCGAGTTCGGCAGCAGGATGCGCCGGAAAATCTGGAAGAAGCTCGCGCCGTCGATCTGCGCCGCTTTGACGAGCTCGGTCGGAAACGCCTCGTAATAATTGCGGAAGAACAGCGTGGTGAAGCCGAGGCCGTAGACCACGTGAACGATGACGAGATTGACGGTCGGATTGCCAAAGCCGAACGAGAAGCCCGTCGCATCGGTCAACTGATTGCCGATGTCGCCGAGCATGCCGAGGATCACCGCCATCGGGATGATGACCGATTGGAACGGGATGAAGCAGGCGAACAGCATCATGCCGAACACCAGCTTGTGCCCGGCGAAGCGCCATTTCGTCAGCACGTAGCCGTTGAGCGCGCCGAGCAGCGTCGAGATCGCGACGGCGGGAACGACCATCTTGATCGAGTTCCAGAAGTAGCCGTTGATCCCGGCTGCGTCGGAGACGCCGATTCGCGCTTCGCCCCAGGCTTTGATCCAGGGCTCGAAGGTGAGATGGCGCGGCAGGGCGAACATGTTGCCGCCCGTCACCTCGTCGAGCGGCTTCAGCGAGGTCATCACCATAACGACGAGCGGAATGAGATAGACGAACGCGAAGACAATCAGCAGTCCGTAGATGACGACGCGCGTGACGGTCGAGTGTCGGGCGGGCTCGCGGCTCGGTCCGGAGAGGATTGCATCGGCCGCGCTCATCGGGCCTTCTCCCTGAGTTCGGAATAGAGATAGGGGACCATGATCGCCGCGATGGTCATCAGCATGATGACCGCGCTGGCCGAGCCGACCGCCATCTGGTTGCGGGTGAATGTGTAGGAATACATGAAGGTCGAGGGCAGCTCGGCCGCCCCGCCGGGGTTCTTGCCGGTGACGGAGAGCACCAGGTCGTAGGACTTGATCGCCATGTGGGTGAGGATGATCAAGGCCGAGAGGAAGACGGGCCGCATGATCGGAATGATGATGCGCCGATAGGTGGCGAAGGCGGAGGCGCCGTCGATTTGCGCCGCCTTGATGATCTCGCCGTCGACGCCGCGCAGGCCGGCGAGGAACATCGCCATCACGAAGCCCGACGTCTGCCAGATGCCGGCGATGGCGACGCAATAGATCATCATGCGTGGATTGACGACCCAGTCGAAATGGAAACTCGTCCAGCCCCAGTCGTGCACAGCCTTCTCGAGCCCGATGCCCGGATCGAGGAACAACTTCCAGGCGGTGCCGGTCACGATGAAGGAGAGCGCGAGCGGATAGAGGTAGATCGGCCGCAGGATGCCCTCGCCGCGGATCTTCTGGTCGAGCAGGATCGCCAGCATCAGTCCGAGCACGAGGCAGAAGACGACGTAGAGCCCGCCGAACAGCGCCATGTTGACGAGTGCGGTGTACCAGTTCGACGGCGGATCGGTCTCGAACGTCCAGTTCCAAAGTTTGAGATAATTGGCAAGCCCGACGAGCTTAGTCGAGGCGAAGCCCTTGGAATTGGTGAAGGACAGAAAGAGCGTCCACAGATTGAAGCCGTAGACGAAGATCAGGACGAGCAGGAAGGACGGCGCGAGCACCAGTCTTGGCAGGAGATCTTGAAGCCGATTGCGCAGCGGCGCGCGGCGCGTCCGCGCGGCGGTCCTGGCGACAGGCGCAGTTGCCGTAGTCATTGTTCGTCCCCTGGGGAAACCTGCGTAAAGGGAGGGCCCCTCCCCCGGGCAAATGCGGGGGAGGGATTTTAGTTTTACTTCGCGTTGTTGAGCGCCTTGTCGAGCTCAGCCACCGCGGCTTCCGAGGTCTTGATCTCGCCGTGGAAGAACTTCGTCACCACGTCGTGATAGGCGCCGGCGACGGCCGGCGGCTGGGCGTAGTTCTGACCCATCGAGCCGACGAAGGTGCCCGCCGCATTGGCGGCCTTCACGTCGGCGATGCCCTTCTTGCCGCAGATGTCGAAGGCGGCGTCCGAGACGTCCATGCGCGCCGGCACGGAGCCCTTGACGACGTTGAACGCCGACTGGAAGCTCGGGCTCATCGTCGCGTCGGCGAGCGCGAGCTGCGCCGCTTGGCGATCCGCCGGCACCTTGAACATCGCGAACATGTCGGTGTTGTAGATCACCGAGCCGTCGGTGCCAGGGAAGCGATAGCAGAGGAAGTCCTTGCCTGCTTCCTTGTTGGCGTTCTTGAACTCGCCCTTGGCCCAGTCGCCCATCACCTGCACGAGGGCGTCGCCCTTGATCACCATGGCGGTCGCGAGGTTCCAGTCGCGGCCCGAGTAGTTCGGATCGACGTAGGCGCGCAGCTTGGCGAGGTTGTCGAACGACTTCTTCATCGTGTCGGACTTGAGAGCGCTCTCGTCCATATCGATGAAGGCTTTCTTGTAGAACTCGATGCCGCCCGTCGAGGCGACGACCGAGTCGAACATCGTCGCTTCCTGCCAGGGCTGGCCGCCGAGCGCGAGCGGGGTGACGCCCGCCGCCTTGGCCTTGTCGAGCAGGGCGATGAACTCGTCGAAGTTCTTCGGCTCGGTGCCGCCGATCTTGTCCATCACCGACTTATTGATCCACAGCCAGTTGACCGAGTGGATGTTGACGGGAACCGCGTCCCACTTGCCGTTGGTGGTGGTGAACTTCTGCAGGGCGGTCGGAATGACCTTGTCCCAGCCTTCCTTCTTGGCGAGCGACGTGATGTCGGCGAGCTTGCCGGCCTCGGCGTAGTCGATCGCGAAATAGCCGAGGATTTGCGAGGCGGTCGGCGGATTGCCCGCCGCGACCATCGCCTTGAGCGCCGTCATCGCGCCTTCGCCGCCGCCGCCCGCGATCGGCACGTCCTTCCAAGCGTAGCCTTCCTTCGCCAGATCCTGCTTGAGGACGTTGAGCGCCGCGGCCTCGCCGCCGGACGTCCACCAGTGCAGCATCTGCACTTCCTTGACGTCGGCAGCGTGCACCGACGCGACGAAGCCAACAGCCGACGCGGCCATCGCGCTCGCCATCAACATGGTGCGAAGTTTCATAGTCGACCCCTTCCCAAAGCGTTTTCACTCCCACCGGATTCGGTCCGGCGCCGTTTTTCAGGAACCGATTCCGGCCCCAGCCTCCACTCACGCTCCGCCGCGCCTCGGGAGCCACCAGCTCGTGCGCGGACCGTTGTGAATGTGGAAAGTCTTCTCTTCAGTGTAGTCCTCGACTGCGCGGCGGCCAAGCTCGCGCCCGAGGCCGGATTGCTTGTAGCCGCCGAACGGCAACTCCGCCGCGCCGTCCATGAAAGTATTGGCCCAGACGGTGCCCGCTTGCAGCCGGCGCCCGACGCCCATCACCGTATCGACGTCGCGGCTCCAGACGCTCGCCGACAGGCCATAGGTTGCGTCGTTGGCGATCGCGACCGCTTCGTCGGCGGTCTCGAATTCGAGCGCGACGACCACCGGGCCGAACACTTCTTCCCGCGCGATCGTCATCGACGGCGCGACCGCGTCGACGATTGTCGTCTCCATGAAGAGACCTTCCGCGGCGAGCCGCGCGCCGCCGACGCGCAGATTGGCGCCCGCCTGCCGCGCCGCCGCGACGTGGCGCTCGATCTTGGCGAGGTGGTCGGCGCTGATGATGGCGCCGACTTTGGTTTCCGGGTCGAGCGGATCGCCCACCTTGACCTCGCGCGCCCGCTCGGCGAGCGCAGCGAGGAAGTCGCCGGCGATCGAGCGTTGCAGCAGCAGCCGCGAGCCGGCGTTGCAGCACTCTCCGGCGTTGAAGTAGGCGCCGAATACGCAGGCGTCGAGCGCCGCCTCGAGATCGGCGTCGGCGAAGATGATCTGCGGGTTCTTGCCGCCGAGCTCCATCGACACTTTCTTCAACGTCGCGGAGGCGGCCGCCATCGCGGCGCGGCCGACCGCCGTCGAGCCGGTGAAGGAGATCATGTCGACGCGCGGGTCGGTCGTCATCGGCGCGCCGACCTCCGGGCCGTAGCCGGTGACGACGTTGCAGACGCCGGCGGGTAGCCCCGCCTCGGCAAGCAGGCCCGCGAGGTGAAGCGTCGAGGCCGAGGTCATTTCGCTCGGCTTGACGACGCAGGTGCAGCCGGCGGCGAGCGCGAAGGGCAGCTTCTGCGAGACGATCAGCAGCGGGAAGTTCCACGGCGTCACGATCGAGACGACGCCGATCGGCTCGCGCAGCACGAAGCCGAGGCGGTCGCGCCCGAGCGAGGCGTAGCTCTCGCCGTGCAAATCGCGGGCGAGCGCGGCGGCATAGCGCCAGATGTCGGCGGCGCCTTCGATTTCGGAGCGAGCCTGCGCGATCGGCTTGCCGGATTCGAGCGTATCGAGCAAAGCGAGAAGCTCGCGGTCGCGGTCGATCAGATCGGCCGTCTTCAGCAGCAAGCGCGAGCGCTCGGAGGCGGTCGCGTGCGGCCAGGAGCCTTCGTCGAAGGCGCGCCGCGCCGCGCCGACCGCCTGGTCGACGTCACTCGCGCCGCCGCGTGGAACGCTGGTGACGAGCGCGCCGTGCGCCGGGCTCGAGCGCGCGATCGTCTCGCCGCTCCCCTTCACCTCGCGGCCGTCGATCCACATTGCGCGCTCGCGGGGAAAGCGGGCGAGCGCCTCGGCGAGGCGCGCGCTATCGAGCAGGATCGGGGTTTGCGCGTTCATTCTAGCCTCCCTCACTGGCCCGAGAAGTTCGCGGGCCGCTTGCCGCGGAAGGCTGCGACGCCCTCGGCGAGATCCTGCGTCGTCGCGGTGAGCGCGCCGGCGAGGCCCTCGATCGGCGCGTCCTTGTCTTCGCCTTCGGCGGCGTTGATCATGGCTTTGACGATCTGCACCGCGACCGGACCGCGCTTGCCGATGTCGGCGGCGATCGCCTCGGCGCGCGCGAGCCCTTCGCCCGGCGCGACGACCTCATCGACGAGGCCGGCGTCCAACGCTTCCTCTGACGTGAAGAGCTTGCCGGCGAGCGCCATGCGCCGCACGACCGAGCCGCCGAAGCGGCGCACCAGGCGCTGCGTGCCCGACCACCCGGGAGCCATGCCAAGCCCAGTCTCCGGCAGGCCGAGCTTGACGCCGGCTTCGGCGACGCGAATGTCGGCGACCGCGGCCAATTCCAGGCCGCCGCCGAAGGCGTGGCCGGTCAGCGCCGCAATCAGGGGGACGCGCAGCCGCGCCAGCGCCTCGAAAGCGCGATGGCCAAGGCGCGTCCAGTCGCGCCACATCTCGAGCGGCGGCAGGCCGCTCCAGGCGGCGATGTCGCCGCCGGCGCAAAACGCCTTACCTTCGCCGCTGAGGATCGCGACGCGCACAGCGGCGTTGTCGTCGATCGCGCGCGCGGCGTCGGCGAGGGCGACGATCATCGCGCGGTCGAGCGCGTTGAGCTTGTCGGCGCGCGTCAGCGTGAGGCGCGCCAGCGGTCCCTCGAAGGTGAGCGAGACGTGTGCGCTCATCGCGGCTCCTCCGGCCGGAGCGTCAGGCCGATCGGCTCTGGCCGGAACAGTCGCGCGTCCATCGTCCTGAGATTGTCGGCGACCCGCAGCGGGAACTGCGCCTGGGCGAGGACGTCGCGCTCGAAGTCGACCCCCGGCGCGATCTCGGTCACCGTCACGCCCTCGGATTCGAGGCGCATCACGCAGCGCTCGGTGACGTAGAGAATTTCCTGCCCCTGCGCGATGGCGCGTGGGCCGGAGAAGGAGACCTGCTCGACCGCCTCGACCAGCTTCATCACCTTGCCCTCTTTGGCGATCGCGAGCGCGCCGTCGACGACGTCGAGGCAAGCGCCGGCGGTGAAGTAGCCGGAGAAGACGATCTTGCGCGCCCGCGTGGTGATGTCGACGAAGCCGCCCGCGCCCGCGGTGACATGCGGCCGCGCGCCGAGCTTGGAGACGTTGATCGAGCCGCTGCGATCGATCTGCAGGAACGAGAGCAGCGACATGTCGAAGCCGGCGCCCTGGAAGTAGGTGAACTGATGCGGCGACTGCACGATCGCCTCAGCGTTGGAGGAGCAGCCGAACTGGAAGTCGAGCAGCGGCACGCCGCCAACCGCGCCTTGTTCGATCACCCAAGTGACGGCGCCGTGGCGCCCTTCCTCGATCAGGATGCGCGGCACATTGGCTGAGATGCCGAAGCCGAGGTTGACCGCGTCGCCGTCGCGAAGCTCCTGCGCGACGCGGCGCGCGATCACCTTGGCGACGCCGAACGGCGGTGTCTCGAAGGAGGAAAGCGGACGGAAAATCTCGCCGGAGATCGCCGGCTCATAGGCCGTGTGCGTCGTCTGCAACTGGTCGGGCGCGACGACGATCGCGTCGACCAGCACGCCCGGCACCACGACGTCGTGCGGGCGCAAGCTGCCGGCGGCGGCGAGCCGCTTGACCTGCGCGATGACGAGGCCGCCATTGTTGCGAACCGCGAGGGCCTGGTCGAGCGGGCCGAGAATGCCGCCCTCGTGCTCATAGGAGAGATTGCCGCGTTCGTCCGCCGTCGTCGCGCGGATGATGGCTACGTTGGGGACGATGGCGGGGAAGAAGAGCCAGTCGTCGTCGGCGAAGCGCACCCGCGAAACGATCGGCGCTGCGCGCGCCTTGGCGTTCATCCCGCAGCCCTCAAGCTCGGGGTCGACGAAGGTGTCCATGCCGACTTTGGTCAGCACGCCGGGACGCTTGGCGGCCGCCTCCCGGTGCATGTCGAAGAGAATGCCCGAGGGCACATTGTAGGCGGGGATCGCGTCCTCGCCGATCATCTTCCAGATCAGCGGCGGCTCCGCCGAGGACGGGCCGGAGGGATAGGAGCCCGCGATCACGCGCGCGAGGCAGCCGGCCTTGGCGATGTGGTCGATGCCCTTGACGCCCCACATGTCGCCGGCCGCGATCGGGTGAAGCGTCGTGATGTCGCGCGGATGGCCTTCCCCATCGAAGCGCTGGCCGAGCGCCGCCAGCACCGCGTCCGGACAGCCGAGGCCGGACGAGGACGACACGGTGACCACGGCGCCGTCGGGGATCAGCCGGGCCGCTTCGGCGGCGGAGAGGACGCGGGGCTTGGCCATGGCTTCAGCTTCCGAAGTCGATCGGCGTTTCGCGGCCGGAGCGCGCGGCCTCCAGCGTCGCCAGCGCAACGGCGAGCGAGCGCACGCCGTCTTCGCCTGTCGCCGCCGGGGCGCCCACGCCGGAGACCGCGTCCTGGAACAGGCGCACCGAGCGCGCGTAGAGATCCTCGTGCTCGATCGGCAAAAGCTGCTCGCCATCGGCGTTGCGCAGCAGGATGTCGCCGGCTGGCGCCTGCGTCATGCAGCCGGTTCCGATCAGCGAGCCCGTTTCGCCATGCACTTCGAAGCCGGTGGTCGCGTAGCGGGTGGTGAAGGCGTCGTGGAACTGGGCGAGAAGGCCGCTCGCAAAGCGCATTGCGCCCATCACGCCGTCTTCGAGGCCCTCGGCGGCCATGCCCGAACGCGTGACCATCGCAGTGATGCTCTGCGGCTCGTCGTCGAGCACGAAGCGCAGCGTGTCGGCGTCGTGAACGGTGATGTCGAGCGCGGCGCCGCCGCCCGCCTGCGGCGCGTTGATGCGCCAGCCCTGCAAATTGGCGGGCAGGTAGACCGCATGGAAGACGCGCGCGAACAGCGGCTTGCCGATGCGTCCGTCCTTGATCGCGGCGCGCATCGCGCGATGGGTCGCGGCGTTGCGCAGATGATGGTTGGTGCCCATCACGACACCGGCCTCGGTGCAGGCGGCGACCATAGCGCGGGCGTCGGCGAGGTTCAGCGCGAGCGGCTTCTCGCACAGCACAGGCTTGCCTGCCTTGGCGGCGGCGAAGAGCTGGTCGCGGTGCAATTCGTTGGTGGTCGAAATATAGACCGCGTCGATGTCCGGATCGGCGACGAAGCTCGCGAGATCGTCGCTGGCGCGCGCAATTCCGTGCGCCGCCGCGAAGCTCTTGGCGCGCTCGGCGCTGGCGCTCATCACGGCCGCGACGTGACCGCCGTTGTCGCGCATCGCGCGGATCATGTGTTGCGCGGCGATCGTGCTGGCGCCGATCAGGCCCCACCGTAGCGGTCGGCTCATGACGCTCTCCTTTCCTGTCGCCCGGCGCCGCAGCTTTCGCGCACGACGAGGCGCGCCACGCCGGCGAAAGAGAGGCCGGCGGGATCCTCGCGGCGGATGAGGCCGAGCAGGCTCTCCGCGCAGCGCTTGCCCATTTCGCGGGTGTCGGCGCTCACCGTCGTAAGCGGCGGCGCATTGTGTTCGGCCTCGGCGATGTCGTCGAAGCCGACGACGGCGACGTCGCGGCCGGGCGTCATGCCGTGCGCCGCCAGCGCCCGCGTCGCGCCCATGGCGACGATGTCGTTGTAGCAGGCGACAGCGGTCGGCGGCGCCGCCATGGCGAGCGCGCGCTCGATCGCGTCGCGGCCGCCCGCGCGAGTCGGCGCCGACTCGATAATGAGCGTTTCGTCGACCGGAATGCCCGAGCCGTTCAGGGCGTCGCGCCAGCCGTCGACGCGCTCGTGCTGGGTCGACATGTCGCCGTCGCCGCCGACAAAGGCGATGCGGCGATGGCCGAGACGCAGCAGATGCTCGACCGCCTCGCGCGCGCCCTTGCGGTTGTCGGGGCCGACGTAGGGCAGGGGGCTGCCGATGATGCGACGCATGGTGAGGACGGCGGGAATCGAAGCCGGCCACTGCTGCGCGAGCGTCCAGGCGCTGCTGCCGCGCGCCGGGCTCATGATGATGCCGGCGACATTGTGCTCGCGCAGCGAGCGCAGCACCTGCGCTTGGCGTTCGGCGTCTTCGTTGGTGTTGGCGAGGATCGGCGTGAAGCCGAGATTGTAGAGCGCGTCCTCGATGCCGACCGCGAGCTCGGCGAAGAACGGGTTGGTGAGGTCGCTGATCACCATGCCGACGAAGTCGGACGAGGCCGCGCGCAGGCTCGCCGCGCCGCGATGATAGACGTAGCCGAGCGCGCGCATCGCGCGGTTGACGCGCTCGCGGGTCGGCTCGGCGACGAGCGCGCTGCCGGCGAGAACGAGGGAGACGGTGGATTTCGAGACGCCGGCGCGACGGGCGACGTCGACGATCGTGACGCGTTCGCCACGCTCGCCGCTGTCCTCCCTGTCGCCGTTCTCGGCCATTGTTTCCCGCCCTAGACTTGGAACGTTCCACTTGTTCTCGTCAGGTCGTTCGCATCGGCGCCGCACTGCAAAATGCGAGACGCCGGCGCTGCCGGCCTATTGTCATTTGGAACGTGACAAATTATCGCTAGCCGAACAAAAGGCCGTCGTCAACTCGGAGGCCGGGAGGAAAAAGCGCGTGGTGGAGCCGCTTGCGCAGTCCGTTCTGGACGCACTGACCGACGTCGCGATGCCGAAGCCGCCAGCGGGGCGTCCCTCCCATGAGAGCCTGCGCGTCCTCGACGCGACCATTCCCGTCCATCGCTGCGAGGCGCTGGTGCTCGGCAGCGGCGCGGCGGGCTTGCGCGCCGCCGTCGAGATGAAGCGGCGCGGCGTCGACGTGCTGGTCGCGACGCAACTCGTCTACGGCGGCACGTCCGCCTGCTCGGGGTCCGACAAGCAGACGCTGCACACCGCCTGCGATTCCGCGCGGGGCGACGATTTCAACGCACTCGCCGCCGCGCTCGGCGCCGGCGGCGCGATGGACGAGGATACGGCCTACGTCGAAGCAGTCGGCTCGCTGCGCGCGCTGGCCTCGCTGCAGTTCATGGGCCTGCCGATCCCCGAGGACCGGCTCGGTGGCCCCCTGCGCTACAAGACCGACCACGACGAAGCCGGCCGTGCGACGAGTTGCGGGCCGCGCACCTCGCGCCTGATGGTGAAGGCGCTCGCCGAGGAAGCGGCGCGGCTCGGCATTCCCGTCTTCAATCGCACGGTCGGGGTGCGCATTCTGATCGAGGAGGAGCCACAGCGGCGCGCCGTCGGTCTCCTTGCGGTCGCCGCGCGCGCTCGGCACGCCGACAATCCGATGGGCTTCGTCGTCTTTCTGTGTGACGCGCTGGTGCTCGCCGCTGGCGGCCCTGGCGAACTCTATCGCGACAGCGTCTACCCCAAGCATTGCTTTGGCTCGCTCGGGCTCGCGCTCGAAGCGGGGATCGAGGCGGTCAATCTCACCGAGAGCCAGTTCGGCATCGGCACGCGGCGCGAGGGCTTTCCCTGGAACCTCTCCGGCACCTATGCGCAGGCGATGCCCTATATCTTTTCGCGCAACGCGGACGGGCGCGAGTTCAATTTTCTCGCCGACTATTATCGCACCACGCAGGAGCTCGTCTCCAACGTCTTTCGCAAGGGCTATCAATGGCCCTTTCATGCGACGCGGATGCTCGACTTTGGGTCAAGTTTGGTCGATCTCGCGATCTTCCGTGAGACGCAGGCCGGCCGCACCGTGCTGATGGATTTCAACCGCAACCCCGAGCCCGTGCCGGGCGACGCGCCGTTCTCGCTCGATCGGCTCGACCCGGACGTTCACGCCTATCTCGCCAACAACGAGGCGCTGCTCGCCATGCCGATCGAGCGGCTCAAGCGCATGAACCCGCTTGCGATCGAACTTTACAAACGCTGCAAGAAGGACATCGCGCGCGAGCCTTTGGCCTTTGCGGTCAACAATCAGCACATGAACGGCGGCGTCGCGGTCGACGTCTGGGGCCGCTCGAGCCTTGCGGGCTGCTATGCGGCGGGTGAGGCGGCGGGCACGCATGGCGTGACGCGCCCCGGCGGCGCGGCGCTCAACGCCGGCCAGGTGTTCGGCCTGCGCTGCGCCGAGCACATCGCCGCCAACCGGCGCGCGCCGGGCGGCGCCGAGACGCCGGTCGAGGCGATCGAGACTGGCCTGGCGGCGATCCTCGGCAGCCTGCGCGAAGACGGCGGCCTCGCGCCGCGCGAAATCGAGCGCGAAGTGCAGGCGCGCATGAGCGACCACGCCGGCTTCATCTGCACGCGCGAGGGGGTCAGGAGCGCGCTCGCAGGCGCCCGCGCGCTCAATGCCCGCATCCGCCAGGAGGGCGTTCGCCTCGCCCGCCCCGACCAAGCCGACAAGGCCGTGCAATGGCGCCAGATGGCGCTCGTCTCCGAGGCAGTGCTGACGGCGCTCGACGCCTATGTCGAAGCGGGCGGCGGCAGCCGCGGCGCCCGCGCGCTGTGCGACGCGCAAGGCGAGGCGACGCCGCAATCACGCCTCGGCCCGCTCGACGACTATCGCGTCCGCGCCGAGCGGAAGGAGGACCGCGAACGGCAGATCGTCGTGCGCCGCGACGGCGACGGCTTCGTCTGCTCGCTGCGGCCGGTCCGTCGCCGCGACCGCTCGCCGGCCTACTTCGAGCGCGACTGGCCGGCATTTCTGAGCGGGGCGATTTATCGGACGTCGCCGTAACGCAGGCGGGGCGCGGCGGAAAACCGCGCGTTGGGCTCGGCACCCATCGCCTTGACGATGGCGACAGTGGCCTCGTCGGCCGGGAACAGCATTTCGAGGGCGAGCTCCGACAGGGTGACGTCGTCAGGCGTCGTCGCTCGCGCCATCGCCGAAGCAGCACGCCGAAAGGAAGCGGGTGAGCCGTCATAGGCGCCACCTCAGAGCGCTCTGCGGCATTGACACATCAGCCTGTCGCCGTCACGCCCGGACTTGATCCGGGCGCCCAGGCGGCGACGTCCGTGATTGGCCTCCCTCCGTCCCGCCCTGGATACGCGGGTCAAGCCCGAGTATGACGGCACGCTCGCTGCAAATACCCCGCTGGCGACACTCGGTGGCGATGGGGGTGACAGCAGCGCCGCATCAACCAAAAAGTAGACGGCTCTAGGGCGAACGGCGCGCGATCGCCATGACCTCGAAGGTCAAGTGGCGACGTTTCTTTATGACCTGCGAGGTCATCGCTTCCGATCGGCGGGCGGCGTTAACTCCATTCGCAGGGTCGCGCAGCGGCGCCCTCATGGAGGAGAATCCGATGCCTTTCATCGCAGCAAAAGACGGCGCGCAGCTTTATTGGCGCGAGTGGGGCGAGGGCGCGCCGATGCTGTTCCTCAACGGCCTGGGTTGCAGCAGCCAGATGTGGGACTACCAGTTCGCCGCCTTCGCAGAACAAGGCTTTCGCTGCATCGGCTTCGACCGGCGCGGCCATGGCCGCTCGGACGAGCCCGCGCGCGGCTACGATCACGACACGTTCGCCGACGACGTCGCCGCGCTGATCGACGCGCTCGATCTTTCCGGCCTCACCCTAATCGGCCATTCGATGGCGGGCGGCGAGATGGTGCGCTACCTTACCCGGCACGGTCGGGAGCGTATTGCGCGGATGGCGCTCCTGGCGCCGACGACGCCGATGCTGCTTGAGAGCGACGACAATCCGAACGGCGCGCCGCGAGCTGGCTTTGAGGCGTTGTGGGCGCAATGGCGGCGCGACTATCCCAAGTGGGTCGACGATGCGCTCGCGCCGTTCTTCATCCCGGAAACCTCGCCCGCGATGATGCGCTGGGGCGCGAGCCTGCTGCAAATCTCGGTTCCGGTCGCGCTCGCCTGCAGCCGTGCAATGGTGGAGCGGGATTTTCGTGCGGAGATGCCGCGTATCGACGTTCCGACGCTGCTCATCCATGGCGACCGCGACCGATCGGCGCCGATCGAGCTTACCGGCAAGCCGTCCGCCGCGCTCATCCCTGGCTGCCGCTTCCTCGTCTACGAGGGCGCTCCGCACGGCCTGATGTTCACGCATATGGAGCGGCTGCATGCGGATGTGCTGCAGTTCGTGCGGGAGACGTAGCGCTGGTACTGCGGCGCAACCCTCGGCGCGCCTCATGGCCGCGCCGAGCCACGTTCGCCAAGCATGCCTCCGCCTTCACCGCAGCGACGCTATGATCTCGCGATAGGCCGCCTCCGGGAAGGCCTTCAGGGTCTTCGTGCGTATATTGCCGAGGCTGCCGAGCTGCAGCATGAAGCGCGCCGCGATCGCGTCGTCGGGCGCCTCGTAGACGCCGACAAAATCATAGTCGCCCATCGTCAGGAAGAAGGACTTGAAATCGCCGCCCATCTCTTTCAGGAGGCGCTTGGCGGTGTCGAGACGGCCTGGCAAATCCTTGGCGTTCTTGGCGCCGGCGTCGGTGAGATTGGCGAGCATGATGTATGTGGTCATGGCCTGTTTCCTCCTTGAAACCGGCGCCTGACGTGCTGTTTGCGGCGCCGTTACGCGTTCCGCTGGACGAGGCCGCTCAGGGGAGGGAATGCACGATCACCGGCCCGGCGGTCGCGCTGGCGGGGCCGTCGAGCAGGGGGCCTAGGTTCTTCTCGATCCAGGCCATCGCGCGCTTGTTGGATTCCTCGGCGCCGGCGAAATCGTTGAAGACGCTGATCGCCGTCACCGTGTCGTCAGAGGAATAGACGACGTAGTAGCCCATGAAGCCGGGAACGTTGCTGATGATCGCGACGGCGCCCTTCTTGATCCGGTTGGCGAGTTCATCAGCCATACCGGGTTTTGCTTTCGCCTGGCGAATGGCGGCGAACATGAGACCCTCCACGATAGCGCCGGCGTCCAGGCCGCGCTTGTTCGATCGCATGTAGGGCTCGAACATACGCCGATCAGGCGCGCGGGGCTAGCTATCCCGCTGTTGGGCTGACGCGGCTCGTCCCGGCCACCCACGCGGCGCCCGCGGGCCAAAACTCCCGAGTGTCAGCGGCAACTGAGCGGCGTGGCGCCTGGCACAAGGCTGGGGATGACGGCCGGAGGTAGCGCGAAGAGGTCTTGGGTGTCGATCAGAACGTATACTGAATGCGGAAGCGGCCGCGTACGTCGTTGCTGTCGGCGGGGACGACTTCGGTCTTGCTGGTCCCGCTTACTGTATAGGTGACGAGCGTGCTCGCCGGCGCGCTGAGCGCAAGGTTGGTGTAGACGACCTCGACGCCGAATTCGAGGTTGCGGATCGGGTTCCAGAACACGTTCGCGCCAAGGTCCCAGATATGCGCGCTGGCGGCGCTCGACGCCAGGTTTTCGGCGTAGTCCGGGTTGGTGACCTCCATATACGAGCCGAACAGGTCCGAGCGCACGCTGGGGGTCCAATAGTGCTGGTAGCCGGCGAACAGGCCCGCCGACTTCGAAAGGACGATCTGGCCGGTCGGCGTCACGAAGGCGTCGTTGCCGGGGATCGTGACGCTCTGGTCCTTGTCGTAGACGCTGGTCATGCCGGCGTAGCCGGTCGCCTCCGAGTTGAGGTAGTCCGTCGCGCCTTGGTCATAGGAGACCTGCACCGTCGCGCTGTCGCCCTTGTTGAGCGCGTCGAGATTGATTTTCGCGCCGCCCATGACGGCGAAGCCCCAGACGGGGGACGGCGTGTAGCCCAGCGGCAGATAGTACTTGAGGCCCGTTCCGGTCGCGCAATTGGCGATGGCGGGCAGCACGAGGGCGGTGGCGCTTGAGCAGCCGTAGATCGGGGCCGAATTGACCTCGTGCAGCGCGCCGGCGATTTGCGCCGAGCCCCACGAGCCCTCGGCGTGCAGATTGCTGACGATGTCGGGCGCTCGCACGCCGCCGTAGGCGAGGAAGGCGTCCGTGGTCGAGTTCTTCGGGTTGTTCTGATTGAGACCGATGTCGCTCGTTCCGTCGCCGATGTCGCGGAAGGTCGGATCCTCCGCGGAGATCGAGGCCGAAAGGCCGTTCCCGAGCGCCAGGGTGTAAGCGATGAGGGGCAGCGGCTGGTCGGAGACGCCGACGGTGAGCGCCTCGATCTCATAGCTGTGGGCGTAGAAATCGAAGTACGAATGCTTGACGCCCGCGGTGATCCCCGCCCACTGCACATAGGCGGCGTCGAACCAGCTCTGCGCCGACGGCGTGCCCTGGAAGGTTCCATAAGAGGTGTAGACCCCCGCGGCGCCGTTCAGATAGGCCTTGCCGCCGCCATAGGGGGTGGCGGGCAGGCCGTCGTAGGTCATGCGCTCGCTGATCGTCGCGGAGAGGGGCCCGTAGTCGGTCTCGCTGCGGGCGTCGAGGTTGAGATAGGCGCGGGCGTGGTCGTAGTAGGCGCTGCGGGGATAGGGCGCTTGCGCGATGTTGGTCGAGGCCTGGTTGATCGCGTTGCTCGGCGCCGCTGGCCGCACGGTGTAGGACGCGCGCACCGCGCCGCCGATCTTCAGGCAGGTATTGGAGCCGGGGATCGTGAAATAACCCGCGCCATAGGCGGTGCAGACCCTGACATAATCCACGGCCGGCGCCGCCTGGCGCGAGGGAAGGTCAGCCGCCTCGGCGCCGCTGGCAAGAGCGAGTCCAGCCGCGCTCGCCCACAAAATCAGTCGAAAACTCATAGGCCCCCGGCATGCTCAGTCTGCCCGCGTTCGGCGGATCTAATTTTGTTTTCTATATGGAATTTATAGACTGATGCAAGCAGGACTCTAAAACAAATTTTATCCGAGCGAGGACGCATGTCGGCCCGCGGGATCATCCAGGCGCCGTTGTCATGCCGGCCAAAAAGCGGTCATCGAGGTGTCAAAGGATGAGGGCCTGCGGCGGTTATCTGGACCCCGCGTTTGGCGCTGCGGCATGCACACATCGGTCCGTCGCCGTCACGCCCGGACTTGATCCGGGAGCCCAGGTGGCGACACCTGCGATTAGCCTTCCTCCGTCCCGTCCTGGATACGCGGGTCAAGCCCGCGTATGACGCCAACCTCGCTGCAACTACTCCGCCGGCTACACTCGCTGGCGTTCGCGGGGGTGACAGTTGCCCTGCGTCGACCCAGAGGCTGCTCAGCCTGAGAAATCGCTCTTTCCCCCGCGCGCCCGGCTCAGATGTCGTAGCTCAGTTCGCCGTCGTGCGCTTCCGCCAGCGCGCGCATCGCCGCCAGCGAGCGGTTTTCGAGCACCAGCGCGATCGCGTCGCGCACCTCGATCATCATCAGGCGCACGGTGCAGTTCTTCTCGAGGGCGCAGTCTTCGCAGCGGCGATAGAACTTGCGGCTGGCGCAGGCGATCGGCGCCAGCGGCCCGTCGAGCGCCCGGACGATCTCGCCGACCATGATCTCGACCGGCGATTTGGCCAGGACGTAGCCGCCGCCGCGGCCTTTCTTGGAATGGACGAGGCCGGCGGTGCGCAGTTCGCCGAGAATGGCGTCAAGGAACTTCTTGGGGATGTTGTTGACGGCGGCGATGTCGGCGACCAGGGCCGGCTGGCCGGGCGGCAGCCCGGCGAGATGGACCATCGCCTTCAGTCCGTATTTCCCTTTGTTGGTCAGCATTATCGGCGCCGCTCCAACGGCGATACGGTGCGGCGCTTCGGTGTGTTCATTCGGTGTCTCGGGGTGTTTCCGACGCCTACAGCTTCAATTCGATCAAGAATTCATACGGAATTGACGACGCTGCGTCCATTTAAGGTTTATTTCGCTTGATCCGACGACGCGGGCCGCCGATCCAGCAGATCCTTGCGCACATAGAGCGCGGCCGGAAACTGCGGGTCGGGACTCTCCAGGAAAAGCCGGTAGTCCGCCCGGGCGGCGGCGATCTTCGGATCGTTCCAGGCCCATTGGTGGAAGCGCGTGTCGAGCCGGCCCACCAGTAAAGCGTCCGGCCTGTTCTTGGTCAGGTCGGCGACGAGACGGTCGCGGTCGGTCTCGATATAGCCCTGCATGCGGGCGGCGATCGCCGGATCGCCGGGATGCTCGTCGATCATGCGGCGCGCCGCCGCGGCGATCCACAGGCTCGGCACGCTTTGCGCCCAGACCCCGTCGACCGCCCGCACCATTGGATGTCCGAAGGCGAGGCTCTCCGAAATCGCCGCGACAGTCGGGTGCGGCCCGAGGCTGGCGAGCGCCCGCTGAAGAGCGGCCGCGCGGATCCCGTCCATCGCAAAAAGGCCGCAGGCTGCGCCGAAGGCGGCCGCGACGGCCATCGCCTCGAGGCGCCCTTCGCCGGTCAAGGCGCGCGCCAGCGCATAGGCGCCCGCCGCCACGGCGAATGCGATCGGCAGCGGCCAGCGCGCCAGCCAAAGCACCGCGAGCGCTGTCGCCAGGGCGGCGAGCGCGGCCAGCGCCGCACGGAGCGGGGAAGTGGGGCGCAGATCGAGCGCTAGCCCGGCCGCCACGGTCATCAGGGCGATCGCCGGATAGATTTGATAGAGCCAGCCCTTGCCTTGCACGAGGAAGGCGCCGACGGCGCCGAGGGCCCCAAGCGCCGGCACGGCGATGAGCGGCGCAGCGAGTTCCCGCTCCGCGATCCGCACCGTCGCGACGCCGATGACGAAGACGATCAGCGCGCCCGGGCCGGTCAGCAGCGCGAACAGCGGTTCGCGGATCGGCGCATAGAGTTCGACGCCCAGAGGGAGAACGGTTTCGACATAGTGCGGAAACGCCTTGCCGATTAGCGCCACATAGGCCAGCCCGATCGCCCCGGCGACGTAGAATTCGACGCAGCCGAATAGCGCGCGCAGGCCGATGCGGCGCGCGAGATAGGGCGCGATAGCGATCGCGACCAGCGCATAGGGCGGCTTGACGACCGCCATCGCGCCGCCGCCGAGCCCGGCGATGAGCGCCATCCACGCATCGACGGGCCGATGGGAAGCCCGCGCCGCGGCGAGCGCCAGGAACGGCAGGCCGAAGAGGATCGCCAGTTGGTCGCGCTCGTCGAAGGATTGGCCCGGCAGGATCGCCAGCCCGGCGAGCGTGACGCCGAAGCCGACCGGGCCGACGCGCCCGGCGAGCCCAGCCCGGCCGAGGATCGCCGCGCTCGCGCCGACGCTCGCCGCGATGGCGAGGAAGCCGAAGGCGGCGACAGTGAATTCGGGCGCGACGCCGAGGAGCCGCGCGAGCGCGACCGCCGGCCAGTAGAGCATCAGCGAGGCCGGCGGGTTGATCTCAATGACGTCGAGGTAGGGCGTCGCGCCGTCGAGCCATTTCTCATCGACCGTGATGAGCCAGGAGACGTCGCCGAGCAGGCCGTAGTGCAGTTGCAGGCCGATGGCGGCAAGTCCGATCGCCGTGGCGAGCGCGATAGCGCCAGGTAGGCGGCCCGCGCCGAGGCGCGTGGCGGAACGGGCGAAGGAGGCGGGTAGCGCCATCGCCGTCGGCCCTTCAGTTCCGCCCGGCGGCCGACCGGCGCTCCTGCGCTGGCGCTCGGCGCACGTCGAACGCAGTCCCCTGCGTCTCGGCCTCGGCCTCGAAGCCGACTGTGCGGTCGATCACGTAGAGCGGCCGGCGTTTCACCTCGCTGTGGATCCGCCCGACATAGACCCCCATGACGCCGGTCATCAGCATGTTGGCGCCGCCGAGGAAGGCGGTGAGCACGACGATCGAGCTCCAGCCGCGCGCGAGATCGGCGTTCATCGCCCATCGCGCAATCACCCAGAGGCCGTAGAGGATCGCGAGCCCCGAGGTCGCCAGCCCCGCCCACAGCGCGACGCGCAGCGGCGCGTCGGAGAACGAGACGACGCCGTTGGCGGCGAGGCGCAGCATCTTTGCGAGCGAATATTTCGTCTCGCCCGCCGCGCGCGCCGGGCGATGGAACTGCACCACCGTCTGGCGGAAACCGATCCATGCGAACATGCCGCGCACGAAGCGGTCGCGTTCCGGCATGGCGAGGAAGGCGTCGAGCGCGCGCCGGTCGACTAGGCGAAAATCGCCGACGTTGCCCGGAATCTCGACGTCGCTGAGCTTAGCCAGCAGCCGATAGAAGAGATCGGCGGTGAAGCGCTTGAAACGGCTCTCCGCGGCGCGCGACATGCGCTCGGCGTAGACGATCTCGTACCCTTCCCGCCACTTCTCGATCATCTCGAGCACGACTTCCGGCGGGTCCTGAAGGTCGGCGTCCATCACCACGACCGCTTGTCCGGAAGCGTGCTCCATGCCGGTGGTGATCGCGATCTGATGGCCGAAGTTGCGGGAGAGCTTGATGAAGCGATAGCGCCGGTCGGCGCGCGCCTTGGCCTCGAGCACGATGGGGCCGGTGTCGCGCGAACCGTCGTCGATGAAGATCGCCTCCGTCGGGGCGTCGAGCGCATCCATCAGCGCGTCGAGCCGCCGCAACAGGATCGGCAGGACGGCTTCCTCGTTGTAGATTGGAACGACCAGCGAATAGACGGGAGGCATGGCGCATCACTTTCGGCGCGTGACTTTCGCGAGGACGCAGCGTCGGCGTCGCCGCGACGCTCTAGTCGCCGCGACGCTCCACAGGCCATACGTGGTAAGGCTTAAGAAAGCCGTAACTTGTAGCTACCGGCCGGCCGTAGCCTCTGCTAGGAATCGCTTCATTCTCCGTGTCCGCGGGAGCACGCGAATGGAATGGGAGAACACGCCTCAATCGGCCAACGTCGAAGATCGTCGCGGCCAAGGCGGCGGCCTGTCGCTCGGCGGCGGCGGCCTCGGTCTCGGGACGATCATCGTTCTTGCGTTGATCGGTTACGTCACCGGCATCGATCCGCGCTTGCTGATCGGCGGCGCCGAGATGGTCTCACGCAACGCGCCGCAGCACACCAGCTACGCGCCGAGCCAATCGTCGCCCGTCGGCAACGATCCGATGAAGACCTTCGTCTCCCACGTTCTCGGCGAGACCGAGGCTGTCTGGGCCGAGGTGCTGCCGGCGCAGAAGGGGGTTCGCTACACCAATCCGACGCTGGTCCTCTACGACGGCGCGACCAACTCGGGTTGCGGCGGCGCGCAGGCGTCGATGGGGCCGTTCTATTGTCCTGATGATCGGAAGGTCTATCTCGACTTGTCGTTCTTCCGCGACATGCGGACGAAATACGGCGGCGGCGGGGACTTCGCCTACGCCTATGTGATAGCGCACGAGATCGGCCATCACGTCCAGAACCTGCTTGGCATTCTCGATCAGGTCGACGCCGTGAGACAGAACGCCAGCCGCACCCAGGCCAATGCGCTGTCGGTGCGGGTCGAACTGATGGCCGATTGTTTCGCCGGCGTCTGGGCGGCCCACGCCAACCAGAAGTGGAAACTGCTCGAACCCGGCGATGTCGAGAAGGCGATCGCGACCGCACAGGCGATCGGCGACGATCGCCTGCAATCGGCCGCGCGCGGCTACGTGGTGCCCGACAGTTTCACCCACGGCTCGTCGGCGATGCGCACGAAGTGGCTGACGACCGGCCTCCAGAGCGGCGAAGTCGATTCCTGCAACACCTTCGCGCAATAGAGCATGCGGCGATTTGATGGAATCGCCGCATGCTCTAGATTCTTCGAATTGCGCGCTTCTAGGCGAAAAACCGGCGTCCACTTTTTCGCCGCGCGCGCTGGGCGAGGTTCCTATCGAGAGCTTCATTTGACATCGCCGCGGCGCGCCGGAAGGATCGCAGTTTTCCGTCTCGCTGAGGAGCTGTCATGGATCTCGAACTCGCCGACAAAGTCGCCGTGGTCACCGGCGCCAGCCGCGGCATCGGCAAGGCGGTCGCCGCCGCGCTGGCGCGCGAAGGCGCGAATGTCGCCCTGGTCGCGCACGACGAAAATGCATTGCACGCCGCTGCGGCGGGCATCGGCGCCGTGACGCGGCGCATCGCGAAGCCGTTCGTCGCCGACACCGGCAATGACGCAGCCGTCAAGGCGATGGTCGAGGGCGTGCTCGCGACCTTCGGCCGCGTCGACATTCTCGTCAACTGCGCCGCCCAGCCGGCGGGACAGTCGAAGCCGCCGACGCTCGAAGAGATCACGACCGAGGCGCTATGGGCCGAGGTCAACGTCAAAGTGATGGGCTATCTGCGCGTCGCGCGCGAACTCGCCAAACCCATGGCCGATCAGGGCGGCGGGCGGATCATCAACGTGAGCGGCCTCGCGGCGCGCTCGACCGGCAGCATCATCGGCACGATCCGCAACATCAGCGTCGCGGCGCTGACCAAGAACCTCGCCGACGAGCTCGCGTCCAAGGGCATTTCCGCGGTCTGCGTCCATCCCGGCCTGACGCGCACCGAAAAGACGCCCGGCGTCTTCGAGCGGCGTGCTCAAGCGCTCGGCGTCAGCGTCGAAGAGGTCGAGAAACGCATGGCGAACGCCAATCTGGCCGGCCGGTTGATCACGGCGGAGGAGATCGGCGACGTCGTCACCTTCCTCGCCTCGCCCAAGTCGATCGCCATCAACGGCGACGCCATCGGCGCCGGCGGCGGCGTGCCGGGCGCGATTTATTATTGAAGGTTGACGACTGCCGCCTGTCACCCCCGCGGAAGCGGGGGTCCAGACAACCGCCGCAGGCCTTCGCCTTTGACTCCTGGATGCCCGCTTTCGCGGGCATGACAGCGTCAGGGATTGCTCCGCAACGATGCCGGAGGTCAGAAGCTCTCGACCCATTGGCGGGTGCGCTCCGCCGCGGCGGAGCCGGAGCGCACCGAGCTTTCGAGTGAATCCGGCGCGCCGTTCTGCACATAGGCGCCGGCGAGGAAGAGATTGCGCCATCGCGTCTCAACCGTGGGCCGCAGGGCGTCCTGCTCCGGCGTTGCGGCGAAGGTGGCGCGCCGCTGTCGGACGACGCGCCAGGCGGGCGTTTCGTCCGACAGGCCCGTCAACGCCGCGACGTCGCGCCAGAGATTGGCGGCGATGGTTTCGCGCGGCGTTTCGATCAGCGCCGCGGCGTTCTTGACGACCACCGAGATGCGGTTCTCCGCGCCGATCATCCAATGGAACGTCCCGTTCACGACGCCGAGCACGCGCGGAGCGTCGGGGGGCGGCGAGACCGCGAAATGGACGATGATCGCATCGTTGAATTCGGTCGGCGCGCTCAGTTGCGGCGCCAACGACGCGGCGACGCGCGGCGGCGTCGCGAGAATCGCCGCGTCGCCGGGCTCGAGATCGATGCGGTCGTGCTCGAATTCGAGCGCCGCGACGCGTTCGCCTTGGCAGTCGAGCGCGGCGAGGCGACGCTCGAGGCGAATGACGACGCCGCGCCGGCGCAGCGCCTTCAGCGCGGGCTCGACGAAATCGCGAGTCAGGCCATGGACCGGCGCAAGCGGCCGCGCGGCCCCGAATTGCATCTCGCGCAGCGCGGCTCCCGCAAGACGCGCAGAAGCGCAGTCGATGTCGGTGTTGAGCGCTGTCAGCGCGAAGGGGCGCCAGACGCGTTCGGCGGCCGGGCCCACGTTTGGCGCGTAGTCTTTCAGCAGGGCGCGCGGCGGCGCGCGCAGCAGGCGCAGCGCCGGCCAATAGTCGCGCGCACGCGTTCGCGGCGGCCGTCGGCGCGAATCGAGCGCCCAGAGGGGACATGCGCTGGCGCCCGGCCGCGTCGTCCAGCGCTCGCCGCTCGCCATGTCGACGAAAGCGACGCCGCCCTGCGGGGCCGCGCGCCACTGTGCTCTTGCGCCGACCGCCTCGATGAAGCCGAGCGTCGCGCGCCAGGTCGTCAGAACGAATTCGGCGCCGGCGTCGACGGTCATGGTCGTGGCTTCATCGAATATCGAACGTCGCCGGCCGCCCGCCTGCGCGGCGCCTTCATGCACAACGACCTCGAGCGCAGGCGTCTCGGAAAGCCGCCACGCCGCCGACAAGCCGGCGAAGCCTGCGCCGATGATATGGATGGTTGGGCGCCGCATTTGCCTATCCCAATGCCGACGGGAACGCCGACCGCAAGACGCAGTCGGCGCGATTCGGTCTCGGCCGCGCACGCCTCGATCGAGATTTAGACGGCGCGAGCGGCGCGGGCAATGCAACGAGGCGACGTGTCCACAGGCACGTTGCATTGCTGAGGTATTGCAAGGGTTTGGACGCGCCGCTGGCAAGTGTTGCGGCCCGCGCCCTCGCACTCAGGGTGGTCGTGGATTGCGAGGAGAGCGGCGACGAACCAATCCGCGCGCGGCAAGTTGCTTTTCTGCCACACCGGATTGCTTCGCCACACTCGCATGCGACGGCGCTGGGGCGAAGGACGCTCGCCTTCTACAGCCCGGCGTCCCCCAATCCCGCCCGGAGATCGTCCGGCGTCATGCAGGGCGTCAGCTCGACTTCACAGCCGAGGTCGAACAACGTTTCGGCGGCCGCGGGCATCTGGTTCGAGTCGGTCATGTCGAAGACGTAAAAGCCTGACCGCATGCCGCGGTCGACCGTGAAGTAGGTCGCCTCCGGTTTGAATTTTTCGGCGAAGGCCATCATCGCCTTCTGCATCGCCCCGGACTTCAACGCGGCGCTTCCCTTGGTCGCGTCGATACGAAGGCGCAGCATCATACGCATCGTTCCCTCCCTTGACTTGGCCATGTGCAGTCTAAGCGTAGCCGAGGTTGACATCGAAATGCGTTCGATTTCAGCCTGGCCAATAAAGAGCAACGAAGAAACCCGGGTCCTCAGTTGGCGGCCTTGCCGTCGCGGCTCAGACGCTCTTGACATCGCGAAAGAGCCGCGCGAGCATCTTGACCGATTGGTCAGGATTTTTGGCGGCACGCCGTCCGACCCGAGGGAGAGCGCAATGGGTACCGTCTCGGAACCGTCTGGCGTTGGCGACGTCGCCCCGGCGCGGCTCGACCGCGCGACGCTCGGCGCCAATTTCTCGGATCTGCATCCCCCGCTCGACGCCCATGAGGCGAAGGTCGAGGCTGACCGCTGCTATTTCTGCTACGACGCGCCGTGCCAGAACGCCTGTCCGACCTCGATCGACATTGCCCTGTTCATCCGCCAGATCGCTAACGACAACCCGCTCGGCGCCGCGGAGACCATCCTCGACGCCAACATCATGGGCGGCATGTGCGCGCGCGTCTGCCCGACCGAGACGCTGTGCGAAGAGGCTTGCGTGCGCGAAGCGGCCGAGGGCAAGCCGGTGCGCATCGGCCTGTTGCAGCGCCATGCGGTCGACGCGCAGATGGCGACCGGCAAGACGCCTTTCACCCGCGCGGCGCCGACCGGCAAGCGCGTCGCGATCGTCGGCGCGGGGCCGGCGGGCCTCGCCTGCGCACATGCGCTCGCGGTCGCCGGCCATGACGTGACGATTTTGGAGCGCCGCGAGAAGTCCGGCGGCCTCAACGAATACGGCATCGCCGCCTACAAGACGCCCGACGACTTCGCGGCCAAAGAGGTCGAGTTCATTCTCTCGATCGGCGGCATTTCGGTGCAGCACGGCGTCGCGTTCGGCCGCGACGTTTCGCTCGACGATCTGCGCCGCGACTACGACGCGGTGTTCCTCGGCGTCGGGCTCGGCGCCGCCAACAAGCTTGGTCTTGCCGGCGAAGATACGGCCGCCAACGTGATCGACGCCGTCGATTACATCGCCGAGCTTCGGCAGGCGGAGGATCTGACCAAGCTGCCGGTCGGCCGCCGCGTCGTCGTCATCGGCGGCGGCATGACGGCGGTCGACGTCGCGGTGCAGTCGAAGCGCCTTGGCGCCGAGACGGTGACGATGGTCTACCGGCGCGGGCTCGACCAGATGAAGGCGAGCGAATTCGAGCGCGAGCTGGCGCAAACCAATGGCGTTCTGATCCGCCCCTGGGCGCGCCCGGATGCAATCGAAAGCCATGCCGACGCAGTGAGCGGCGTCGTCTTCGAACGCACGCGCGAAGAGGGCGGCACGCTGACGTCCGACGGCGAGGCTTTCCGCATCGAGGCCGACGTCGTGTTCTCCGCCATCGGTCAGAAGAGCGCGCCGGACGGATTGGCTGGCGTCAAGCTCGCCAAGGATGGACGCATCGTGGTCGACGCCGAGCGGCGCACCAGCCTGCCAGGAGTCTGGGCGGGCGGCGATTGCATCGAGGGCGGTCTCGACCTTACGGTCAGCGCGGTCGAAGACGGCAAGCAGGCGGCGCGATCGATCGACGTCGCTCTGAAATCGCAAAACAAAGCTTGAGGGAGGACGACATGGTCGATCTGAGCACCAATTTTCTCGGGATCAAGTCGCCGAACCCCTTCTGGCTCGCCTCGGCGCCGCCGACCGACCGCAAGACCAATGTCGAGCGCGCCTTCCGCGCCGGCTGGGGCGGCGTCGTCTGGAAGACCCTGGGCGAAGCCGGGCCGCCGGTCGTCAACGTTTCCGGCGCGCGCTACGGCGCGGTCTATGGGCCGGACCGTCGCCTGATGGCGTTCAACAACATCGAGCTGATCACCGATCGCGACCTCGAGATCAATCTCCAGGAGATCAAGGAGGTCAAGCGCGCTTGGCCGGATCGCGCGGTGGTCGCCTCGCTGATGGTGCCCTGCGACGAAGACTCCTGGCGCAGCATTCTCAAGCGCGTCGAAGAGACGGAGTGCGACGGCGTCGAACTGAACTTCGGCTGCCCGCACGGCATGTCCGAGCGCGGCATGGGCTCGGCGGTCGGCCAGGTGCCCGAATACATCGAAATGGTCGCGCGCTGGTGCAAGGCGCATACGCGCATGCCCGTCATCGTCAAGCTGACGCCGAACATTACCGACATTCGCCGTCCCGCGCGGGCGGCCAAGGACGGCGGCGCCGACGCCGTCTCGCTCATCAACACGATCAATTCGCTGATGGGCGTCGATCTCGACGCGATGGCGCCGACGCATGCGATCGACGGCAAGGGCACGCACGGCGGCATGTGCGGGCCGGCGGTCAAGCCGATCGCGCTGTCGATGGTTTCGGAAATCGCGCGCGATCCGGAAACGCAAGGGCTGCCGATCTCGGCGATCGGCGGCGTGACGACGTGGCGCGACGCTGCGGAATTCATCGCGCTGGGCGCCGGCACGGTGCAGGTCTGCACGGCCGCGATGACCTACGGCTTCAAGATCATCGACGAGCTGACCTCGGGCCTGAAGAACTTCATGGCCTCCAAGGGTTACGAGCGGATCGAGGATTTCCGCGGCAGCGCGATCCCTAGGGTTACCGACTGGCAGTATCTCAACCTCAACTATGTCGCCAAGGCCGAGATCGATCAGGATCTCTGCATCAAGTGCGGGCGCTGCCACATCGTCTGCGAGGACACCTCGCACCAGGCGATCTTCGCCACCGTCAACGGCGAGCGCAAGTTCGTCGTCAACGAGGCGGAGTGCGTCGGCTGCAATCTCTGCGTCCTCGTCTGCCCGGTCGAGAATTGCATCACGCTGGTGCACAAGACGGAAGGCGTCGATCCGCGCACGGGCGAACCTTATTCCCAGCCGCCGCGCGACTGGACCAAGCATCCGAACAATCCGGCGGTGCGGACGGCGGCGGAGTAGGGGTACTGCCGCCCGTTACTTGACGCCTTGCCCTTCGGCGATCAGTCTTTCCTGGCGCCGAAGGAGCGGGAGGCCGCGATGCAGCGACTGTCATGCCCGCGAAAGCGGGCATCCAGGAGCCAAAGGGCGAAGGCCGGCGGCGGTGTACCCCCGCTTTCGCGGGGCTGACAGCAGCGCTGTGTTAACCAAAAAGCAGAGCGCTCTAGTGGCTCTCGTTGGCCTCGTGGCGCTCGCGTGCACCGCAGTCGCGCCGCCCGCTTTCGCCGGGGATAGCGTCGCCTATTGCGCCGACGGTCGACACCACGTCGCGTCCGCCGTTCCCGTTACGTTGCGACCGAACGTCGCCAAGGCCTTCGGCATCAGCTTGGAGATGGCGCGCGAGGAGGCGGTGGTGCGCTGCGTCGACGGCAAGTTGATGGCCTGCTGGGTCGGAGCGAATCTCGATTGCGGCCGGGCGAACCCGCATCGCTCGCTGCTCGGCGCGAACGCCTATTGCCGCGACCATCCGGGATCAGACTCCATTCCGATGGTCGCGACCGGCCACGACACCATCTACGACTGGCGCTGCGAGGGCCGCCGCGCCGTCGCCGGCAAGGCGAACCGCGCGGTCGACGCCGCCGGCTATATCGCGGACAATTGGCGCGAAGCGCCGTAAGCGCGGCGTCGCTCACGACGCTTCCTGGGTAGCCCTTTCGAGGTAGCGGCGCGCCCACATTTTCGCCGTCGCCGGTCGCTAAAATTTACTGTGATTTTTGTTATTCGTAACGTTCATCCCCTAGTCATTCCCATTGCGCGATGCTGCCGGATCGGACGACCCCGCGCCTGAACGGGGACTGCAGATCGAATGGGGCTCATGATACCGCGTTTCTTGACGGGCCTCGCCGTAGCGACGCTCGCTGCCTTCATCGGTTCGGACTCCCTGATCGACAGCGCTCAGTCGCTGACGATTCCGATGATTTGCGTCGAGGGCGAGCAATGCGCCGCGCTGTGCCGCAGCGCCGTCGAGGTCGGCCAGACCCCTGAGGATTTCATTCAGCGAGCCTCCTATGATCTCGGCCGGTCGGACTTTTCTGGCCTGCCGCCCGCCAATCTGACGATGCCCGCGCTGCCCGACGCCAAGAACGTCTATTCGGAAACGACGGCCGGCCACTTCAGCCCGGCGACGGCGGGGGCGTTGTCGCGCGTCTACGCGCCCAATCTCATCACGGGGAAGGTCGACGTCATCGACCCCGAGACGTTCAAGGTGGTCGACAGCTACAAGGCGATCCTGAGCCCGCAGCATATCGTGCCGTCGTGGGACCTGCAGACCCTCTGGGTGTCCGGCGACATCAGCTACCGCGGCGGCCACGCCTCGGTAGCGGCGATCGACCCGAAGACCGGCAAGGTCTTCAAGACGATCGACGTGCCCGACGCCTACAACATGTATTTCACGCCGGATGGGCGTTCGGCGATCGTCGTCGCCGAGGCGATGCGCCGCCTCGAGTTCCGCGATCCGCACACCATGGCGCTGCAGGGCTACATCGCCGCGCCGCAATGCGCGGGGATCAACCACGCCGATTTCTCGCTCGACGGCTCGTATGCGATCTTCACTTGCGAGTACAACGACCAGCTCGCGAAAATCGACCTCGTCCATCACAAGCTCGCCGGCATGCTGCAATTGTCGCCGGGCCATATCCCGCAGGACATTCGCGTCGCCCCCGACGGCTCGGTCTATTTCGTCGCCGACATGCTCAGGGATGGCGTCATTCTCGTCGACGGCGACAAGTTCAAGGAGACAGGCTTCATCCCGACCGGCGTTGGCGCGCACGGCCTCTATCCGAGCCGCGACGGCAAGCTGCTCTATGTCGCCAATCGCGGCACCCACAATCTCGGCGGTGTCCGGGACGGCAAGGGCAGCGTCTCGGTGCTCGATTTCGCCACCCGCAAAGTCGTCGCGACCTGGACGGTGCCGGGCGGCGGCAGCCCCGACATGGGCAATGTGAGCGCCGACGGCAAATGGCTGTGGCTCTCCGGCCGCTACGACGGCGTCGTCTACGCCTTCAACACCGAGGACGGCTCGGTGAAGACGATTCCCGTCGGCGGCATGCCGCATGGCCTCACCGTCTGGCCGCAGCCCGGCCGCTATTCGCTCGGCCATACCGGCAACATGCGGTAGCGCGTTTGGTGTCGCCCCCGCGAAAGTGGGGGCCCAGACAACCGCCGCAGGCCATTACCCTTTGCCTCTGGATGCCCGCTTTCGCGGGCATGACAAGGTGTCTCCTGCGTATGCCGCATCACGCACAAGTTATGGCCGACTTCGCCGCGGCGTCATGGCGCGGCCCCATCCTGACCCGCTATCGTGAGAGGTCCAAAATGCGACCTTGTCGCCAATGGAGGATCTGCGATGTCCGGCGCCACCATCGCCCATAGGCTTCTATTTCCTGCAACGGTCGGAGCCGGCGCCATAGCGGCCGCGTTGTGGCTGACGACATCCTTCGCGCAGACCAGCCAAGCCACGGCGCACAACGGCGCGGCCGCCGCCTGCCCAGAAAAGGCTGCCGGCATCACGCTGCCGCCAGGCTTCTGCGCGACCGTGTTCGCCGACAAGCTCGGCCATCCCCGTCATCTGGTCGTCGCGCCAGACGGCGTGGTCTACGTCAACACCTGGAGCGGGCGGTACTATCAGAACGACACGCCGCCGCCGGGCGGATTGCTGGTCGCGCTCAAGGACAGCAAGGGCGACGGGCACGCCGATGTCGTTCAACGGTTCGGCGCGACCTATGCGCAGGGCAGCCGCGGCGGCAGCGGCATCGCGCTCTACAAGAACTGGGTGTACGCCGAGGTCAACGACCGCATCATCCGCTACGCGTTGAAGCCCGGCGAGATAGGGCCGACGGGCGCGCCCGAGACGATCCTTTCGGGCATGCCGATGACGGGCGACCATCCGATGCATCCGTTCAACATCGATGCGGCCGGCAACCTCTATGTCGACATGGGCTCGGCGACGAACGCCTGCCAGTCGGAGAACCGGATTCCGAATTCGGCCGGGATTCAGCCCTGCGCCGAACTTGAGACCCGCGGCGGCACGTGGCTCTACGACGCCAACAAGACGGGTCAGCAGTTTTCCCCGGCGCAACGCTTCGTGACGGGGCTGCGCAACGGGGAGGGCATTTCCTTCGACGCTCAGGGCCGCATTTACGCGACCCAGCATGGCCGCGACCAGCTCTATGAAAACTGGCCGAAGCTCTATTCGGCGTACCAAGGCCACGAGCTGCCGGCGGAAGAACTCGTCATCGAGCACAAGGGCGACGATTTCGGCTGGCCGGAATGCTACTTCGATAATTTCCAGCAGAAGCTGGTGCTCGCGCCGGAATATGGCGGCGACGGCAAGAAGGTCGGCGTCTGCGCGCAAAAGCAGGCGCCCGTCGCGTTCTTCCCGGGCCATTGGGCGCCGAACGATATGCTGATCTACAACGGCGCTGAGTTCCCGCGGGCCTACCGCGGCGGGGCGTTCATCGCCTTTCACGGGTCCTGGAACCGCGCCCCGGCGCCGCAGGGCGGCTACAACGTAGTGTTCCAGCCGCTAGCCGACGGCAAGGCGACGGGCGCGTTCGTGGTGTTCGCGGACGGGTTCGCTGGCGCGCACAAGGACCCCGGGCGGGCGGCGCACCGGCCGACCGGCCTCGCCGTGGCGCCGGACGGCGCGCTCTACATCGCTGACGACAAGGGCGGGCGCATCTGGCGCGTCACCTATGCCGGTAGCGCCGACGCGGCCGTTACGGCGGCGCCGGAGCCCAGCGGACAGGCGGAAACGGCCTCCGGCGAAGTTCTGCCGCCGGAAGGCATCCATCCCGATGCCGGGCTTCAGCCGCCGCCCGGCGTGACCCAAGCGCAGGTCGAACGCGGCGCGCAGATCTTTCAGGGGCAGGTCGCCAACGGCACTTGCGCCGGCTGCCATGGCGCGGACGCGAAGGGCTCCGCGATGGGCGCCGATCTGACGAGCGGCAAGTTCCTGTGGGGCGACGGCAGTCTGGGGGCCATCGCCCACACGATCACCGCCGGGGTGGAGCACCCCAAGGAGCATTCCGGCGTCATGCCGCCGGACGGCGGCGTGCCGCTCTCCGAGGCCGACCTGACGGATGTCGCCGCCTACATTTGGGCCTTGAGCCATCGCAACCCTAGGCATGCGGCGGATTAGAAGCCCGGCTGAGACGCACTCCTCGTCCGCTCGTTCGCCGCGCCTCGGCGCGGCGAATTCGAGGTGCCGATTGTCGCCAAACGGCATATGGTGCGCCCCGATTTAGCGGAGCGTTGGCGCTTATGAAGACAATCGGTTTCCTTTCGTTCGGGCACTGGAGCCCGTCGTCGCACTCGCAGACCCGGTCGGCGTCAGACGCGCTGCTTCAGTCGATCGATCTGGCCGTCGCGGCCGAGGAGCTGGGCGCAGATGGGGCCTACTTCCGCATCCACCATTTCGCCCGCCAACTCGCCTCGCCCTTTCCGCTGCTGGCGGCGGTCGGAGCGAAGACCAGCCGCATCGAGATCGGCACGGCGGTCATCGACATGCGCTACGAGAACCCGCTCTATATGGCCGAGGACGCCGGCGCCGCGGACCTCATCGCCGGCGGGCGCTTGCAGCTCGGCATCAGCCGGGGTTCGCCCGAGCAGGTCATCGAGGGCTGGCGCTATTTCGGCTACGGCCCGTCCGAAGGCCAGAGCGACGCCGACATGGGCCGGCGTCACGCGGAGGTCTTGCTCGACGTCCTGCGCGGCGAAGGCTTTGCGCAGCCCAATCCGCGGCCGATGTTCGCCAACCCGCCCGGCCTGCTGCGCGTCGAGCCCCATTCGGCGGGCCTGCGCGAGCGCATCTGGTGGGGCGCCGCCTCCGACGCCACCGCCGTCTGGGCGGCCAAGCTCGGGATGAACCTCCAGAGCTCGACGCTCAAGTTCGATGAAGGCGGACTTCCCTTCCATGTTCAGCAGGCCAACCAGATCAGGGCCTACCGCGAAGCCTGGAAGGCCGCCGGCCATGCTCGCGAGCCGCGCGTGTCGGTCAGCCGCAGCATCTTCGCGCTCGTCGATGACCGCGACCGCGCTTATTTCGGCCGCGACAACGAGAGCCACGACACGATCGGCTTCATCGAGGAAAACACACGGGCGATCTTCGGCCGCAGCTACGCCGCCGAGCCGGACGCCCTCGTCAAGGAACTGGCCCAGGACGAAGCGATCGCCGAAGCCGATACGTTGCTTCTGACGGTGCCCAATCAGCTCGGCGTCGCCTACAACGCGCATGTGATCGAGGCGATCCTGACCCAAGTCGCTCCGGCGCTGGGGTGGCGATGAGGCGGCACTCGCGAGCGCCCCTTCTCCCCTTGCGGGAGAAGGTGGCGCGCGAAGCGCGACGGATGAGGGGTCGCGCCGAGAGGCGCGGCTTCGGGACATCCTGTAACCTTTTGAACGCTGGGTGCGGCGGCTACCCCTCATCCGGCCCTTCGGGCCACCTTCTCCCGCAAGGGGAGAAGGGATAAGCGCGGCCTATAGATCTCAACCCGGCCCGCCCATCTCCGCCACCGCGGCGGCGAGCTTGCGCAGGTCCGCCCAGGCCTGGCGCTTGGCGGCGGGCTGGCGCAGCAGATAGGCGGGGTGGAACATCGGCAGCGCTTTGATCGTCTCGCCGTCGTCGCCGGCATAGTCGCGCCAGACGCCGCGGGCTCGGATGATGCCGTCCTTAGTTCCGAGCAGGGTTTGCGTCGCCGACGCGCCGAGGAAGACGAGGAGGCGCGGGTTCACCAGCGCGATCTGACGGCGCATGAAAGGCAGGCAGATCGCGGTTTCCTGCGGCGTCGGCGTGCGATTGCCGGGCGGGCGCCAGGGGACGACGTTGGCGATATAGACCTTGGTCCGGTCAAGGCCGATCGAGGCGAGCATCCGGTCGAGCAACTGCCCGGCGCGGCCGACGAAGGGGCGGCCCAGCCGGTCCTCGTCGGCGCCGGGCGCTTCGCCGACCAGCATGATTTGGGCGTTCGGGGAGCCGTCGGCGAAGACGAGCTGCGTCGCCGTCGTCTTGAGGCCGCAGCCTTCGAAGCCCGACAGCGCGTTGCGCAATTCGTCGAGGTCGCGCGCCGCCGCCGCGATCTCGTGCGCCGAGCGGGCGGCTTCATCGGGCGCGGCGATCGGCGTCGCCGCCGTCCCAGGCGCGACGCGCGGCGGAGCAGGCTGGCCCGCCGAGGACGCCGCCAGCGCAGCCGAGGCCTGACGCGCTGGCTCGGCGGCTGCCGGCCGGGCGGCGGCTTTCGCCGCGCTCTCGGCGAAACGGTCGTGCGGCGTCTCGTCGATGGCAAGATCGACGCCGGCTTCGACCCACCAACGCAACGCGTCAGCGGCCTCTTGCGCAGTCAGTGGACCGGATGGGGAGGACAGGCTCATGGAGAGGACGTGAGAGAGACCCTTTTTCTCTAGCACGCAACGGCGATGCGACGAAACGCCGTCAACTTTCCCGCTGGACCTGTTGAATTAGCGCTTGCGTTTTTTCGCAGCGCGCAATCTTGTTTCGGCGGTTGTGGAGGACGAGAGCAAGAATGGCCAGTGAAAGCGAGCTGCCCCCGCGGGAGGCGATGGAATATGACGTCGTCATCGTAGGCGCGGGGCCGGCCGGTCTTGCCGCGGCGATCCGGCTCAAGCAACTCAATCCCGACATTTCGGTCGTCGTGGTCGAAAAGGGCTCCGTGGTCGGCGCGCATATCCTCTCCGGCGCGGTGATCGATCCGATCGGTCTCGACCGGCTGTTGCCGGACTGGCGCCAGGACCCAGAGCGCCCGCTCAAGACCGAGGTTGCGGCCGACCACTTCTATCTGCTCGGGCCGTCGGGCGGGGTCAAACTGCCGAATTGGCCGATGCCGCGCCTGATGAGCAATCACGGCAACTTCATCGGCTCGCTCGGCGCCGTCACGCGCTGGCTCGCCGCGCGCGCCGAGGCGCTGGGCGTCGAGATCTATCCGGGTTTCGCCGCCGTCGAGGCGCTCTATGGCGACAACGGCGAAGTCGTCGGCGTCGCCACGGGCGACATGGGAATCGGCCGCGATGGCGAGCCGACCGGGAATTTCACCCGCGGCATGGAGCTGCGCGGCAAATATACCCTCCTCGGCGAGGGCGCGCGCGGCTCGCTCTCCAAAGAGATCATCGCCCGCTACAAGCTGGACGAGGGGCGCGACCCGCAGAAATTCGGCATTGGCCTCAAGGAGATCTGGCAGGTCGCGCCGGGCAAGTTCCGTCCGGGCCTGGTGCAGCACAGCTTCGGATGGCCGCTCGGCCGAGGCTCGAGCGGCGGGTCGTTTCTCTATCACTACGACGAGGGGCTGGTTTCGGTCGGCTTCGTCGTCCATCTCAACTATCAGAATCCGACCCTGTCGCCGTTCGACGAGTTCCAGCGGTTCAAGACCCACCCGCTGGTCCGCGACACTTTCGAGGGCGGCAAGCGCCTCGCCTATGGCGCGCGCGCGATTTCCTCGGGCGGCTGGCAGTCGGTGCCCAAGCTCGCCTTCCCCGGCGGCGCGCTGATCGGCTGCGCGGCCGGCTTCGTCAATTTCGCCCGCATCAAGGGCTCGCACAATGCGATCCTGTCCGGCATGCTGGCGGCGGAAAAGGCGCACGAGGCGCTTGCCGCCGGTCGCGCCAACGACGTGCTCTCGACCTACGAGGACTCCTGGCGCGGCTCGGACATCGGCCGCGATCTCTTCAAGGTGCGCAACGTCAAGCCACTGTGGTCGAAGCTCGGGCTCGCCGTCGGCGTCGCCTGCGGCGCCCTCGACATGTGGACCAACGAGCTGTTGGGCTTCTCGCTTTTCGGCACGATGAAGCACGGCAAGCCGGACAGCGCGACGCTGAAGCCGCTCGCCGAAGTCGCTCCCATTGTCTATCCGAAGCCGGACGGCCGCATCTCGTTCGACAAGGCCTCGTCGGTTTTCCTTTCCAACACCAACCACGAGGAGAACCAGCCGGTCCATCTGCGCTTGCGCGATCCCGCCGTCCCGATTCGGGACAATTTGCCGGAATACGGCGAGCCGGCGCGCCTCTATTGCCCGGCGGGCGTCTACGAGGTCGTCTACGCCAACGAGGCCGAGCGCTCCGATCCGCGATTCGTCATCAATGCGCAGAACTGCGTCCACTGCAAAACCTGCGACATCAAAGACCCCGCGCAGAACATTGATTGGACGCCGCCCGAGGGCGGCGGGGGGCCCAATTACCCGGATATGTGATCGGGCCGCGCGGTTCGTGGAGAGGTCGGCGCGAATGCGCCACTTTTCCCTGAGAACATTTCCGAGGTAGAACCTCACCTTTCGCGCCGATCGTCAAACCTCAAAAAGGGAATGTCAAACGTGCCAGGCAAGCCTTTGACCCGCGTCCGCGGACGTCTCTTGCATACGCTGCTTGCCGGCGGCGCAGTTTTCTTGGGAACGACCGCCGCCCAGGCGGCCGAGCCCGAGAACGCCGCCATCCAAATCGGCGACACGCAATCGGGCAACTATCTTTCCGCGCTCGTCGCGGGCTCCGACCGCGACACTGCCGCCGCAGCGGTCTATTTTCGCGAGGCGCTGCGCGCCGACCCGCGCAATCCAGACCTCATCGAACGCGCCTTCGCCGCGGAGCTCGCGGACGGCGAAGCCAACCAAAGCTTCCCGCTGGCCGAGCGCCTGATCCAGCGCGATCCCGGCAACAGCCTCGCGCATCTCACGCTCGCCGTCCGATCCATCGCGACCGGTCAGTTCGCCGCGGCGCGCGCGCAAGTGAGCACAGGCGAAGCGGGGCGCGCGCATGATCTCACGACGACGCTGATCACCGCCTGGAGCTACGCCGGCGCGTTTGATTTGCGCCACGCGCTCGAGACGCTCGACCGCATTCGCGATCCGAACCTCGCGGTGTTTCGCGACTATCACGCCGGATTGATCGCCGATCTGCTCGGCGACGTGCCGGAAGCGCAGCGCCGGCTCAAGACCGCTTACGAGGCCGACAAGAACACCCTGCGCCTGGCGGACGCCTATGCGCGCTTCTTGGCGCGCCACAACGACGTCGATGGCGCGAAGAAAGTCTACGCCGACTTCGACCAAGTCGTCCCGCACCATCCCCTGATTACGAGCGCGCTCGCCGATCTCAACGCCGGCAAGTCGCTCACGGCGGTGGTGCGCAATCCGCGCGACGGCGTCGCCGAGGCGCTCTATGGCCTGGGCGGGGCGGGCAACCGCGAGGGCGACGAACTGGCGGCGCTCATCTACCTGCGCCTCGCGCTGTACCTGCGCCCCGATCACGATCTGGCGGCGGTCACGGTCGCCAATCTGTTCGAGGATCTCAAGCGCAACGACGAGGCGATTCAGTCCTACGAGCTCGTGCCCGCGGCCTCGCCGATGCATGAAAGCGCGCAAATTCAGGCGGCGCTCGAAATGGAGACGACCGGACAAACCGACGAGGGAATGAAGCACCTGCAAGACATCGTCGCCGCTCATCCGACCGACGTCGACGCCTGGAGCGCGCTCGGCGGCTTGCAGCGTTCGAGCAAGAAGTTCGATGAGGCCGTGGTCTCCTATGACAAGGCGATCAGCTTGACGCCGCATCCGGACCGCAGCAACTGGACCTTGTTCTATTTCCGCGGCATCTGCTTCGAGCGCTCGAAGCAGTGGCCGAAGGCGGAAGCCGATTTCAAGAAGGCGCTCGAGCTCTATCCCGACCAGCCTTTGGTGCTCAATTATCTCGGCTATTCCTGGGTCGATAAGGGCGTCAATCTCGACGAGGCGTTCAAGATGCTGCGCCGGGCGGTCGATTTGCGTCCGAGCGACGGCTATATCGTCGATAGCCTCGGCTGGGCCAACTACAAGCTCGGCCACTACACCGAGGCGGCCGAGGAGCTTGAGAAGGCGATCGATCTCAAGCCCGCCGATCCTGTCGTCAACGACCATCTTGGCGACGCCTACTGGCATGTGAATCGCAAGATCGAGGCGCATTTCCAGTGGAACCACGCGCGGGACATGCAGCCCGAGCCGGAAGACCTGCCGAATATCCTCAAGAAGATCGAGTTCGGCCTGGCGGACGATCCGCCGAAAGCCACGCCGGCCGCTGACGCCGCTCCGGCGCCGGCTCAGCCGGCTCCTGCCGCCGCCGCGCCAGCGCAGGGCGCTTCGCCGGACTCCAAGAACGGCGGCTAGGATTGCGCGCGCCGACGTCGTCCCGGCTTTGGCGGGCTCCCGCCAAGGTCAACCTCACGCTGCACGTCGTTGGGCGCCGCTCCGACGGCTGGCACGAGCTCGACAGCGTCGTCGCCTTCACCGGCCGCGGCGACTGGCTGCGCTTCGAGCCGGCCGACGGCCTCTCTCTCGTGGTGGAAGGACCGACGGGCGCCGCAGCGGGTCCCAACGACGACAATCTCGTCTTGCGCGCCGCTCGTGCGCTCGCGGAGCGGGCGCCGGGGATCAGGCTCGGGCGGTTCCACTTGCGAAAGAGCCTGCCGGTTGCGGCAGGACTCGGCGGCGGATCGTCGGACGCTGCGGCGGCGCTGCGGGCGCTGGCGCATGAGAACGGGATCGCGGCCAACGACGAGCGCCTTTGGGCCGCGGCGCGCACCGTCGGCGCGGATGTGTCGGTTTGCCTCGCCGCGAGGGCCTGCGTGATGACGGGGCTCGGCGAACGGCTGAGCCCGCCGCTCGCCGCGCCGCCCCTGTTCGCGGTGCTCGCCAATCCGGGCGCGCCGGTCGCAACCCCGGCGGTCTTCGCGGGTCTCGGGCTCGCCAAGGGGGAATCCGGCCAGCCGGTCCCGACGATGCGCCTCGACGAGCGCCGCGATCGTTCGGGCTTCGTCGCGGCGCTTCGGAATGGGCGCAACGACTTGCAGCAAAGCGCGATCGCCATCGCCCCCGTCATCGCCGAGACGCTCGCGGCGTTGGAGCGAACCGCCGGCGCCGGGCTCGTGCGTATGTCGGGCTCCGGCGCGACCTGCTTTGCGCTTTACGAACATCGCCACACGGCCGCCAAGGCGGCGACAAGCCTTCGCCGCGCTCATCCCGAGTGGTGGGTGTGCGCGACCGTGCTGCGCTAGCGGGCCGCCCGGCGCCGCTCTATAAAAGCAGCTTCCCGTTGTGAGTTGAAAGATGCGTCTCGTCGCCACACCCGCCAATCCGATCCCGGAGGGCGCGATCGTCGCCACTGTGCGCGCGGTCGACGGCGTCAGGCTCCGCACTGCGCGATGGACGCCGCCGGTCGCGGTAAGGGGAACGGTGGCGTTGCTCGGCGGGCGCGCCGAATTCATCGAGAAATATTTCGAGACGATACAGGATCTCCTCGATCGCGGTTTCGCTGTCGCGGTCATGGACTGGCGCGGTCAGGGCGGTTCGACGCGCCAATTGAACAACCCGCGCAAGGGGCACATCGACGATTTTTCGCTCTATGAACGCGATCTCGAAGCCTTCGTCAGCGAGGTGCTCGGCCCGTGTTGCCCGCAGCCCTGGTTCGGACTTAGCCATTCCATGGGCGGGGCGATCGTGCTCGCCTCGGCGCGCGCCGGCCGCTGCCCATTCGAGCGCGTCGTCATGACGTCGCCGATGATCGCTCTGGCGGGACTGCGCAATCCCGGCCTCGTGCGCTTCCTCGCGGAGGCGCTCGATGCGGTCGGCCTCGGCGGCGCTTTCGCGCCCGGCGGCAGTTCGGCGATCGTCTCGGCGGCGCCGTTCGAGGGAAATCCGCTGACCTCGGATCCCGCGCGCTACGCACGGATGGCGAGCGTGGTGGCCGAGGAGCCCGCGCTCGGCCTCGGTTGGCCGACGGTCGGCTGGCTCAACGCCGCCTTCCGCCTGATGCGCGCATTCGAGGACCCGGAGTTCCCGCGCCGGACGCTGACCCCGATTCTGGTGGTCGCGGCCGGCGCCGACCGCGTCACCGATACGCGCGCGGCGGAGCGCTTCGCCTCGCGGCTGCGGGCCGGGCGGATCATCGTCGTTGAAGGGGCTGCGCATGAACTGATGGTGGAGCGCGACCACTTCCGCGACCGATTTTGGGCCGCCTTCGACGCGTTCATCCCGGGCGTCGAAGCCGAGAAGGCGCGGGCGACCTCGTGACGATCTCGAAAAACGGCGCCCTTAGCGCCGAGACCGGCACGCGCCTTGCCCTCGTCCTCATCGCCGCCTTCGCGCTGGCGCGTCTCGCCTTCGCAGCGACGCTCGGAGAGGGCTTCGACGAATCGTACACGATCGTCATCGCGCGGCGGCTCGATCTCTCCTATTTCGATCATCCCCCGCTGCACCAGTGGATCGCCCATTTTGCGGCGCTGGCGTTGGGCGAGGGCGTGGGGAGTCGTCTGCCCTTCGTCGCGCTCTTTGCGGCGACCGGATGGCTGCTCTTCGCGCTGACGCGCCGCTTGTTCGATGCGCGCGCCGGCCTCGTCGCGCTCATCGCGGTCAATAGCGCGCTGTTCTTCTTCGCCTCGGCCGGCGAATGGGTGGTGCCGGACGGCCCCCTGCTCGTCGCGCTGGCCGGCGCCGCCTTGGCGCTCGCGGAATTGCTGTTCGGCGCGCCGACGCCGCGCCGCGTCTGGGCGCTCTGGCTGGTCGTCGGCCTCTGCCTCGGCCTCGCCGGCCTGTCAAAATACAGCGCCGCGCTGTCGGTCGTCGGCCTGCTGGCCTTTCTCGTCCTCAGCCCGCGGCAGCGCCATTGGTTCGCACATCCCGCCCCCTATGTCGCGGCGTTGGTCGCCGTGGCGCTGGTGACGCCGGTGTTCGTCTGGAACGCGCGGCATGGCTGGGTCTCCTTCGCCTTTCAGGGCCAGCGCGGAGCGGCCGGCGTCGAATGGAAACCGGTCCAAGTCGTCGAGATGATCGCCGGCCAGTTCGTCTATCTCGGGCCGTGGCTCTTCATCCCGCTCGTCTGGGCGCTCATCGCTGCGGCGTCGCGCGGCTTTCGCGACGAGCGGCGGCTCTTTTTGGTCTGTCTCGCGCTGCCGCCGATCCTCGTGTTCACGGTGACGCCGCTGTGGGGCGCGCGCGGCTTGCCGCATTGGCCGATGCCCGGCTGGTTCTTTGTCTTTCCCCTGCTGGGCGCCTGGCTCGGCGAGCCGTGGGCGGCGCGACTTCGCCTGCCTCGTTGGGGGATCGCCCTCGTTGCGCTCACCGGCGCGATCGCGCTCATCTGCGTCGCGCAGGTTTCGGCGGGCTGGGCGACGCAGCTTTTTCGCCTGCCCAAGGGCGCGGTGGATCCGACGCTCGAGATGCTGGATTGGCGCGCGCTGAGCGAGGCGCCGCTGCTGCGCGCCCATCCCGCCTTCGTGGTTTCGACGCGATGGACGGAGGCGGGCAAGATCGGGCTTGCGCTGGGTCCCGACCAACCCGTCCTCATCGCCTCCGGCGATCCGCGCGGCATGGCCTTTCTCGATTCCAGCGCGCGCTACCTCGGTCGGGATGGCGTCGTCGTCGTCCCCGCGCGGCGGCTGAGCGAAACGCTCGAAGCGCTGCAGCCCTACTTCCAGCGCTTCGATCCGCCGCAGACCGTGACGCTGCGCCGCGACGGCGTCGATGAAATCGAGCTGGCGGTGATTCCAGCGCATGACTTGACGCGCGCCTTCGCCCTGCCGTATCCGCGCTGAGGTCGCCGCTCGCGCAAGGGTGGCGCGTAGAGGCGCGGGCGAATGACATCTGAATCAGCGATGCCAGCGGCGCGGCCAACCCTTTCCGTGGTGGTGCCGACCTATCGGGAAGCGGCTAACGTTCCGGTCCTCTTCGAGCGGCTGAAGGCGGCTCTCGCGAATTTCCCTTGGGAGATGGTCGTCGTCGACGACGATTCGCCCGACGGCACCGCCGACATCGCCTTCGACCTCGCCAAGTCGGACCGCCGCATCCGCTGCATTCGCCGCGTCAATCGCTCCGGCCTCGCCGGGGCGGTGATCGAAGGCTGGCTGTCCTCGAGCGCCGATCTCGTCGCGGTGATCGACGGCGATCTCCAGCACGATGAATCGGTCCTGCCGAAAATGTATGAGGCGCTCGCGGCGCATCGCGGCAATCTCGCGATCGGCACCCGCGTCGCCGACGACAAGGCGCCCAAAGGTCTCTCGCCAGCCCGCCAGAAGCTGAGCGATCTCGGCGGCTGGTTCTTCCGCCGCGTCGCGGGAACCAGCGTCCGCGATCCGATGAGCGGCTTCTTCATGATCCGGCGGGAGACCGTCGCCCGCCTCGCCCCGCGCCTTTCGGCCGACGGCTTCAAGATCCTCGTCGACGTGATCCTCTCCTCGCACGGCGACCTGCAGATTATCGAGACGCCCTATGTGTTTCGCCAGCGCGTGGCTGGGGAGTCGAAGCTGTCGCCGCTCGTCGGGCTCGATTTCCTTGGGCTCGTCGTCCATCACGCGAGCGGCGGCTTGCTGCCGACCCGCTTCGTCCTGTTCGCCTTGGTCGGCGCGGTCGGTCTCGGCGTGCATTTTCTCGTGCTGCTGACGCTGATTCACTCGCTCGGGGTCGGGGACTTCGTCGACAGCCAGGCGGTCGCCACCTTGGTCGCGATGGCCAGCAACTTCCTGCTCAACAACGAGATCACCTACCGCTCCAACCGGTACCGGGGCGTCGGCTTGATCGGCGGCTTCGCAATTTTCGCGCTGCTGTGCAGCGTCGGCGCGCTCGCCAACATCAACATCGCTTCGACGCTGTTCGCCCGCGACAACGTGTGGTGGGCGGCCGGCCTTGCCGGCGCGCTGATCGGCGTCGTCTGGAATTACGCGGCAAGCTCGACGATCGTCTGGCGCAAGCGGCGCAAGGGGTAGGCTTGAAACCTGCCGTCGAGATGAGCGCGCTGGTGACGCGGCGGCGCATGGTTTTGGGTTTGGCCGCCTGTGCAGGCGCGGGCCTGCCGTCCCTCGCGAACGCCGAGGACCCAATTGCGGCCATCGAGACGCGGCGCGGCGGGCGGCTTGGCGTCTTCGCGATTGATACGGGATCGGGCCGGACTTTGTCGCATCGGGCCGACGAACGATTCCTCATGTGCAGCACGTTCAAGGGCTTGCTCGCGGCCTCCATCCTGGCGCGCGTCGATGCGGGCGAGGAAAGCTTGAGCCGTCCGCTTTCCTACGGCGAGGGCGACCTGATCTTCACCTCGCCGATCACCAAGGCGCATGTCGGTGAAGGATCGATGTCGATCGAAGCCCTTTGTCAGGCCGCGGTGGAGGTCAGCGACAACACGGCGGCGATCCTGCTGATGCGAGCAAGCGGCGGCCCCGCTGGCCTGACCCGTTTTGTCCGCAGCCTCGGCGACACGGTCACGCGGTCGGACCGTTATGAGCCGGCTTCGAACGTGTCTCGGGGAGATCTCGACACCACCACGCCGCGGGCGATCGCAACGTCGGTCGGCGCGATCGTGTTGGGGAGCGTTCTCAAAGTCGGCTCGCGTGCGAAGCTCGAGGGGTGGATGGTCGCGAGCAAGCCAGGGCTGAACCGGCTTCGCGCAGCCTTTCCCGAGGGGTGGACGGCCGGCGACAGGCCAGGGACCAGCGTCGATCGCCAAACCAACGACTATGCGATCGTCCGGCCGCCGGGACGCGCCCCGATTCTCGTGGCGGCCTACTACGACGCGCCGCAGCTCTCCATGGAATCCAGGGAAGTCGTGCTGCGCGAGGTTGGCGGGGCGTTCGTGACCTGGGTAGGCTAGGGCAACCAAACTGAGGGTAGGCGCGTGATCCAGGATTCGCTCGACGCCCTCGCCGACATCGCCTCGCCGCCGTTCCGCAGCGTTGCCGTCAAGACGCTTTGCCTGACCGCGGCGCTTCTCGTCGTCGCCTGGTTCGGGTTCGACCGGGTGGCGCTGTCGCTGGTCAGAGTAGAGTCGCATTGGCTCGCGCTGGCGCTCTCGCTGCTGATCGGGCTTGGGCTGTTCGTCGGGCTTGTGTTCCTCGCCGCGCCGGTCTCCTCGCTGGTCGCCGGCTTCTTTTTCGACGAGATCGCGGCGCATGTGGAGCGGGAGATCGACCCGCTCGGGCCGCAGGGGCGCGCCGCGCCGGTCGGCGACGCTGCGCTTACCGCGCTGCGCTTCGGCGCGCTGTCCCTCATCGTCAGCATCGTTGCGCTGCTCTTGTTGTTTGTTCCCGGCGTCGGCCTCGTCGCTTGGCTCGCCGCCAACGGCTATCTGCTCGGCAGGCAATATTTCGAGCTTGCGGCGATGCGCTTTCGCTCGGGCGCCGAGGCGCGAGCCCTGCGTCGCGAGCGCGCCGTAGCCGTGTTCGCCTACGGGCTGCTGATCGCCGTCTTCGTCGCCATTCCGGTCGTCAACCTGCTGACGCCGCTGTTCGCGACGACGCTGATGGTGCGGCGGCACAAACGGATGGTCCCGCCCAGGGAATAATCAGTTAGGTCATTGCTTAAGTGTTGCCGTCGTGATACTTAAGCTTATGCTTAACCAATCAGCCGCCCTTGATCTTGCCTTCCAGGCGCTCGCCGACCCGACCCGACGCGCGATGCTGGAGCGGCTGTCGGTGGGACCGGCCTCGGTCAGCGAACTCGCCAAGCCATTGGCGATGTCGCTGCCCGCCGTGATGCAGCATTTGGGAATTCTCGAGCAGGCCGGCCTGGTGGCGTCCAGAAAAGTCGGGCGGGTCAGAACGTGCCAGATCGAGCCGATGGCGCTGACCGCGGCGCAAAAGTGGATCAACGCGCGCCGCCTCGAATGGCAGCAGCGTTTCGATCGGCTCGAAAACTATCTCGAAGAGATGAAAAGCGAGGGAGAGAAGCATGAATGACGCCGTAGGCAAGACTTTGGGACCGCTGGTGATTTCCCGCAATTTCGCGGCGCCGCGCGCATTGGTTTTCAAGGCCTGGAGCAGCGCCGAGCATATCAAGCGCTGGTTCAGCCCCGAATGTTTCACAGTGCCGGACGCCGAGATCGACTTCCGGCCGGGCGGCGTCTTCGCCGTCTGCATGCGCTCGCCCGACGGCGCCGATAGCTGGTCGCGCGGCGTGTTCGACGAGGTTGCGCCGCCCGATCGCCTGTCGTTCAGCGGTCATGTCGCCTTCGACGGGGTCGCAAAATTCGCGGTGCGCACCTTGGTCCTCTTCGAGGACGCGCCGGGCGGCGCCCGCATGACCGTGCGACAGGAATACGAAATCTTCGACCCCGCTTTCGCCGCTGCGATCGAAGGGGCGACGGAGGGCTGGCGCACGACGCTCGACAAGCTGGAGCGCGAAGTCGCGCGCATTCGGTCCGATGAGGAGAAGCCCGCAGTCCACGGGAGCTTCACCGTTGATCGCGTCTTCAAAGTCGCGCCGTCGCAGTTGTTCCGCGCCTTCACCGACCCGGCCGCCAAGGCGCGCTGGTTCGCCGGCGGCGATGGCTATTCCCTCCTGCAGCGCGAGATGGATGTCCGGGCTGGCGGCCGCGAGCGCGTGCAGGGGCGCTGGGCGAGCGGGCTCGTGTCGACATTCGACGCCGTGTACTTCGACGTCGTACCTGACCGGCGGCTCGTCTACGCCTATGAAATGCATCTCGACGAGCGCAAGATCTCCGTGTCGCTCGCGACGCTGGAGCTCGAGCCGGTGGGGGAAGAAACGCGCCTGACTCTCACCGAGCAGGGGACCTTCCTCAACGGCTACGAGGATGGCGGCGGCCGCGAGCACGGAACCCGTTTCCTGCTGGATCAGCTTGACGCGTCGTTGGCGAGCTGAGGGCTCGCGGCTCGATCTGCGTTGGAAAGGATTGCCAAGGGCGCGCGGTGGCGGCACTGTCTCGTCGCCGCTCGCGTCCGGGGTCATCATGAGAACGCTTTTAGGTTTCGCCGCTTTCGCCGTCGTCGCTTTCGCTGGCGCCGGGGCCTTCGGCCAGACGATCATCGACGACTGGGCCAACGTGAAGGTCCCGCCGCCGCCCGAGCTAAAGAGCATCGTCGTCGACCCCAAGACCGACGCGGTGCTGGCGCTCGATTTCAACGGCGCGGACGCCGCCGACAGCGGCCCCTGCAACAAGACGACCAAGCCGCGCTGCCTCGCCGAGCTGCCGAAGGTGCGGGAACTGCTCGACAAAGCCCGCGCCAAGGGCGTGTTCGTCGCCTACAGCGTCACCCCGACAGCAACGCCCGAGAACATCAGGCAGGAGGTCGCGCCGCGGCCCGGCGAGCCGGTCGTCAAGTCGGGCCCTGACAAGTTCCTCAACACCAATCTCGGCGAATTGCTTTCGGCGCGGGGCATCAAGCGCGTCATCGTCACCGGAACTGCCTCCGAGGGCGCCGTGCTCGTCACCGCGACCGACGCCGCGCTGCACGGCATGAACGTCGTCGTTCCCGTCGACGGCATGTCGTCGACCGAGCGCTATGCGGAGCAATATGTCGCCTGGCATCTCACCCACGCGCCCGGCGTCGCGCCGAAGTCGACGCTGACGCGGATCGACATGATCCAATTTTAGGCGCGCCGACGCTTAAGGCGCCCCTTCGATAGCCCAGCGCCGCAAGGTTGCCGCTTGACTGATTCATAGCTCAGCGGTTATGCGTTAATCCATAGCCAACGGGTTATGGATCGCGATGCCGAACGCTCACGACGCGCTGTTCAGAACGCTGGCCGATCCGACTCGGCGCGCGCTCTTCGAACGGCTTTGCCGCGAAGGCGAGCAGACGGTCGGGGCTCTGAAAGCTCAGGCGGGGGTCTCGCAACCGGCCGTCTCAAAACACCTCGCGCTCCTGAAGCAGGCCGGGCTGGTGCGCGACCGTCACGAAGGTCGCCAGACGCACTATAGCGCTGAGCTCGGCGCCTTGGCTCCGCTGGTCGACTGGGCGAGCCAAATGACGGGCTTCTGGCAAAACCGCTTCGACCGCCTCGAAGATTTGCTCAAAAGGATGGATCAATGACCAATGTTGCGACCGAAACGCGCGCTGTCGTCATCGAGCGCGACGTGCCCTATCCCCCGGAAAAGATCTGGCGCGCCCTCACGCAGCCCCACCTGATCGAGGAGTGGCTGATGAAGAGCGACTTCGAGCCGGTCGTGGACCATCGATTCAACTTCCGCGCAGATTGGGGCGCCGTCGATTGTCAGGTCCTGGAGGTCGAGCCGAACAAGACGCTGTCTTACTCGTGGGCGGCCTATGGGCTCGAAAGCGTTGTGACTTGGACTCTCACCCCGACGAGCGCCGGGACCCATTTGCGCATGGAGCAGACTGGCTTCCGACCGGATCAGCAGCAAGCGTACCAGGGCGCGCAGCACGGATGGCAGAGGTTCCTTGCCAGCCTGGAGCAGGTCTTGGCGCGGATCGATTGACGTCGGCGCATTCGCACCCCAGGGGCTCGCCGAGGGAGTTGCGTCGCCGGCGCGGTGCGATCCGCCGCCGACAATTCCTTCTCGATCTGCCGAAATCAGGCTACTTTTCGTGCAAGCAAGGCCGCGGCGTCAACGCACGCGCGTGGAGGCGGCGTTCGTCAATGCGCGGCGGCCTAAGCTATTGATATCGCAGGGGGTACCGTCAAGCGGAGTCTTGACGAAGCTTGACAAAATTTGACCTGGCTTGACGTAGCTTGACGTATCTTGACCTGGCTTGACGCGAGTCTCGACGAGTGCGTTTAAGCAGGTCGGCCTAGCGCCGGTTAAAGGCGTCGCGGGCCCGCGCGACTAGCGCCTCCGCCTCGCCCTGCGCATAAGGGACGCGAGCGCCTGCGCCCCACACCGGCCCCGGCCACGCAGGATCGCCCGTGTGGCGGCCGAGCACATGGACGTGCAACTGGCTGACGACATTGCCGAGCGCGCCGACGTTGAGCTTCTCGACGCCGGGCAGGGCGCGCATGAAGCGCGAGGCGGCGGCGATCTCTTCCATCAGGAGAGCCCGTTCCGCCGCGTCGAGGTCGACGATCTCGCGCAAGGCCTCGCGACGCGGGACGAGGATCAGCCAGGGATAGCGGCTGTCGTTCATCAGCAGGACGCGCGACAGTTCGAGATCGGCCGCCGCGAACGTGTCGGCGGCGAGCCTGGGGTCGAGGGTGAAGCTCATGGCAGCCAGCTCGCGCCATGCGCCAGCCGCGGCAGCCCGAGCCGATGGGCGACCGTCGCGCCGATGTCGGCGAGCGTCCCGCAAGCGCCGAGCGGACCGGGACCGGCGCCTGCGCCGAAGGCGAGGATCGGCACGTGCTCGCGGGTGTGGTCGTAGCCGCGCCAGGTCGGATCGTTGCCGTGATCGGCGGTGATGACGCAGAAGTCGTCGGGTCGCATCGCGGCCATGATCTCGGGCAGGCGCGCATCGAACGCTTCGAGGCAGGCCGCATAGCCGGCGACGTCGCGTCGATGGCCGAATTCGCTGTCGAAATCGACGAGATTGACGAAGATGAGGCCGCCGTCGGCGGTCTCGCGCAGCGCCGCCAGCGTCAGGTCGATGTTCTCGCCGTTGTTGCGGCCCTTCATTTCGCGCCCGGTGTGGCGATGGGCGAAAATGTCGCCGATCTTGCCGACCGAGACGATGTCGCGCCCTGCGCCGGCCGCCCGCTCGAAAAGATTGCCGGGCAGCGGCGGAACGGAGAAGTCCTTGCGGTTGGCGGTGCGGGTGAAATCCCGGGCGGAGGCGCCGACGAACGGCCGCGCGATGACCCGCCCGATGTTGAGCGGGTCGCACAACCGTCGTGCAACGCGGCAGACCTCATAGAGCCGCTCCAGCCCAAAGGCTTGCTCGTGGGCGGCAATCTGGAACACGGAATCGGCTGATGTGTAGCAGATCGGCTTGAGGGTAAGGACATGCTCCTCGCCGAGTTCCTCGATGATCTTGGTGCCTGAGCCGTGGCGATCGCCGAGAATGCCGGGAAGGCCCGCTTCCGCGATCAGCGCTCGGATGAGTTGGGCGGGAAAGGCGGGCGTCGCCTCGGGAAAATATCCCCAGGCGAAGTCGACTGGCGTCCCCACAATTTCCCAATGGCCGGAGGGCGTGTCCTTGCCTTTCGACGTCTCGACGCCGAAGCCCCACTGGCCGCTGGCCGGGTCGCGCCCGAAGCCGGGCGCGCTCGCGCCGCTCGAGGCGCGCATCGCGTGCCCAAGTCCGAGCGCGTCGAGGGCCGGCAAGCGCAGCGGCCCGGAGCGAAGTCCAGCGCGATCGCCGGCGCCGCGCGCGCATTCGAATGCGATATGGCCGAGCGTATCCGCGCCCTTGTCGCCATAGACGTCGGCGTCGACCGCCCCACCGCAGCCGACCGAATCGAGAACGATGATGAGCGCCCGGCCCATGGCGATATCCTACTGGCTGACGACGCCCGACGCGCTCGCCTCGATGGCGAAGGCGGCCGCGAAGAGCGCCTTGGTGTATTCCTCGCGCGGCGCCGCGAAGACATCCTGCGCCGCGCCGCTCTCGACGACCTTGCCGCGCCGCATGACGATCACCTCGCTGGCGAGCGCGCGCACCACTTTGAGGTCGTGCGAAATAAAGAGATAGGCGAGCGAACGGCGCTTTTGCAAATCCCGCAGCAGATCGACGATCTGCGCCTGCACCGACATGTCGAGCGCCGAGGTCGGCTCGTCCAGCACGATGAACTTCGGGTCGAGCGCCATCGCGCGCGCGATGGCGATGCGCTGCCGCTGGCCGCCCGAGAATTCATGGGGGTAACGGTCCATCGTCGCCGGATCGATCCCGGTGTCGGCGAGCGCGCGGGCGACCGCCTCGCGCCGCTCAGCAGCGTTGAGCCGGGTCTTCTGGGCGATAAGCCCTTCCTCGACGATCTCGAACACGGAAAGGCGCGGCGACAGCGAGCCGAAGGGATCCTGGAACACGATCTGAATGTCGCGGCGCAGCGGCCGCATCTGGCGGACCGAGAGACCGTCGATGCCGCGGCCGCAATAGACGATCGGTCCCTTGGAGCGAATGAGGCGCAGGATCGCGAGGCCGAGCGTCGTCTTGCCCGAACCGGATTCGCCGACGACGCCGACCGTCTGACCCTCGCGCACCGTCAGCGAAACGCCGTCGACCGCTTTGACGTGGCCGACAGTCCGGCGCAGGAAGCCGCGCTTGATCGGGAACCAGACGCGCAAGTCATCGATGGCGAGGATCGGCTTGGCCGTGGAGTCGGCCGCCGGCGCGACGCCCTTCGGCTCGGCGGCGAGCAGCATCTTCGTGTAGGGGTGCTGCGGATTGGCGAACACCTCCGCCGTCTTGCCCGCCTCGACGATGCGCCCGCGCTGCATCACCGCGACGTCGCTCGCGATTTTCCTGACGATGCCGAGATCGTGGGTGATGAACAGCATCGCCATGCCGAGCCGCCCTTGCAGGTCCTTCAGCAGGGCGAGAATCTGCGCCTGCACGGTGACGTCGAGCGCCGTCGTCGGCTCGTCGGCGATGAAGAGATCGGGCCGGTTGGCGAGGGCCATCGCGATCATCACACGCTGGCGCTGACCGCCGGAGAGCTGATGCGGATAGGCGCCGAGGCGCGAGGCCGGATCGACGATGCCGACTTCGTTGAGAAGCTCGATCACCCGCTGGCGGATCGAAGAGCCGTTGCGTTTACCGTGCAGCGCGATGATCTCGCCGATCTGCCGCTCGATCGTGTGCAGCGGGTTGAGCGAGGTCATCGGCTCCTGGAACACCATGGTCACGCCGGCGCCGCGCATCCCCCGCAACTCCGCGTCGCTCATCTTGAGCACGTCGCGGCCTTTGAAAAAGACCTCGCCGCTCGGATGGCTCGCCGCAGGGTAGGGCAGCAGGCGCACGATTGACTGCGCGGTGACCGACTTGCCCGATCCCGATTCGCCGACCAGGGCGAGCGCGCCGCCGCGTTCGAGCGTGAAAGAAACCTTCTCGACGACGCTCTGGCGCCGCTCGCCCTGCTGAAAGGCGACCGAGAGATCCCTGACCTCGAGGAGGGGATGCGGGTCGGTCAAGTGAAGGTCTTTCTGGGGTCGAAGGCGTCGCGCACCGCTTCGCCGATGAAGATCAGCAGCGACAGCATGATCGCGACGATGGCGAAGGCGGAGAGGCCGAGCCAGGGCGCGGAGAGGTTCGACTTGCCCTCCAGCAGCAGTTCGCCGAGCGAGGGCGAGCCCGGCGGCATGCCGAGCCCCAGGAAGTCGAGCGACGTGAGCGTGCTGATCGACGAATTGACGACGAAGGGCAGGAAAGTGAGCGTCGCCACCATCGCATTCGGCAGCACGTGTTTGACGATGATCTTGAAGTTGGAGAGCCCGAGCGCGCGCGCCGCGTTGACGTATTCGAAGTTGCGCGCGCGCAGGAACTCGGCGCGCACGAGATGCACCAGCGTCACCCAGGAGAACAGGAGCAGGATCGTCAGCAGCACGAGGAAGCTCGGCGCGAGGATCGCCGACAGGATGATCAGGATGTAGAGATGCGGCAGCGACGACCAGATTTCGATCAGCCGCTGCATCACGAGATCGAGCCAGCCCCCGAAATAGCCCTGCACCGCGCCGGCGAAGACGCCGATTACCGAGGAGACGCCGGCGAGGATGAAGCCGAACAGCACCGAGATGCGGAAGCCGTAGATCAGGCGCGCGACGACGTCGTGGCCGTCCGCGTCGGTGCCGAGCCACATCGGCTCGAGATCGCGGCACGTGCCGCCATCGGGCGGGATCTTCTTCGGGTCGCCACGCGCCTGCGCGAGAACGGCGGCGTGGCACTGCGCCTCGCTGAGCGTCCAGGTCGGCGGCGAGGGGAACGGCGTCGGCGGATCGAGCTTGGTGGTGTTGTTGGCGAAGCGGATCGGCGGCCAGATCATCCAGCCATGCGCATTGATCTCGTCGGCGATCGTAGGATCACGATAATCGGTCGTCGCCTCGAAGCCGCCGAACTTGTCCTCGGAGTAGTCGACGAAGACGGGGAACAGCAACTCGCCCTTGTAGGAGGCGATCAGCGGCCGGTCGTTGGCGACGAACTCCGCGCCGAGCGAGACGACGAACAGAACGAGAAAGATCCAGAACGACCAATGGCCGCGCCGGTTGCGCCGGAAATTGGCGAGCCGGCGCTGGTTCATCGGGCTGAGCCAGCGCCGCTTGGCAGGCGCTTCGCGGGGCGGGGACTCGACCTTCATGCGAGGCCTCGCAGGAGCGCGTGCCGGCCGGCGCCCCCCCTTCCCCCCTTGCGGGGGAAGGGGGCGGGCGAAGCCCGCCGGATGAGGGGTCGCGCCGCAAGGCGCGCAGGGCAAGCACTGACTGCTTGAAGGCGGTTTGAGGAGCAACGGACTCTAGCTTCGCCGCTATATGCGCGCCTGCGGCGCGACCCCTCATCCGTCATCGCTGACGCGATGACACCTCTCGGGAACGCTTCGCGTTCCCTGACACCCGCAAGGGGGGAAGGGAGGGGCGCGTGCCTTTGAACTGCCGGAGATCGCATCAGGCTTCGCATCACACCTCGCGGGTCTCGAAATCGATGCGCGGGTCGATCCAGGTGTAGGTGAGGTCGGAGATTAGGTTCACCACCAGCCCCATCAGCGCGAAGACGTAGAGCGTGCCGAGGACGACGGGGTAGTCGCGCTGGATCAAGGAATCGTAGGAGAGATAGCCGAGCCCGTCGAGCGAGAACACCTGCTCGATCAGCAGCGAGCCAGTGAAGAAGGCCCCGATGAAGGCGCCGGGAAAGCCGGCGATGACGATCAGCATCGCGTTGCGGAACACATGGCCGTAGAGCACGCGGCTCTCGGTGAGGCCCTTCATGCGCGCCGTCTGCACATAGGACTTCTTGATCTCGTCGAGGAAGGAATTCTTGGTCAGCAGCGTCGAGGTGGCGAAGGAGCCGAGCACCAGCGCGGTCACCGGCAGCGTGATGTGCCAGAGATAGTCGAGGATCTTCTGCGGCCAGGAGAGATCGGCGAAATTGTCCGAGGTGAGGCCGCGCAGCGGGAAGATCTGCCAGAACGAGCCGCCGCAGAACAGCACGACCAGCAGGATGGCGAAGAGGAAGCTCGGCACCGCATAGCCGAAGATGACGAGCGCCGACGTCCAGGTGTCGAAACGCGAGCCGTCCTTGACCGCCTTGCGCACGCCGAGCGGGATCGAGATCGCGTAGGAGATCAGCGTCATCCAGACGCCGAGCGACATCGAAACCGGCAGCTTCTCCTTGATGAGGTCCACCACCGGGGCGTCGCGGTAATAGCTCTTGCCGAGATTGAAGGTCGAATAGTCGCGCACCAGCATCCAGAAGCGCTCGGGCGCCGGCTTGTCGAAGCCGTACTGCGTTTCAAGCTCCTTGATGAATTTCGGATCGAGCCCCTGCGCGCCGCGGTAGCGCGAGGAAATGTCGCCGCCCGCATGGGCCATCGCGCCGGCGCCGAATTGGCCGCCGCCGCCGCCGATTCCCGCGGTCGAACCCTGGTCGGCGCCCTGCAACTGCGCGATGGCGCGCTCGACCGGGCCGCCCGGCACGAATTGCACAATTGCGAAGGAGACCAGCATGATCCCGAAGATGGTCGGGATCATCAGCAGAAGGCGGCGCGCAATATAGGCGAGCATGGGTCAGAGCCCGATTTTCTTCGCCTTGTCCGCGTCCCACCACCAGGTGTCGGGCGCGCCCGTCCCAAGCTTGGGCTGTTGGGCCGGCCGCGAGAAGGCGTCCCAATAGGCGAGCCAGGCGTCGTCATTGTACCACATCGACACCCAGTAGTGGCTGGCCCTTAGCACGCGGTCGAGCGCCCGGCAGGAGGTGTTGAGTTCCTCGCGCGTCGTCGCGTGGACGATCTTTTCGACCAAAGCGTCGACGGTCGGGTCAGAGACGCCGGCAAGGTTGCGCGAGCCGGTCATCGTCGCCGAGGCGGAGGAGAGGAACACGCGCAGTTCCGCGCCAGGGGTCACCGTCCCGCCGAAAGCGGCGGCGACGACGTCGAAGTCGAAGCTCTCGGTGCGGCTCTTGAACTGCGCCGCGTCGACGATGCGCGAGTGGGCGTCGATGCCGAGCTTTTTCAGGTTCTGCTGGAAGGGCGCGACGTGCGGCTGGAAGATGTCCGACGAATCGAGGAACTCGATCGTGAACGGCCTGCCGCCCGGCAGGCGCAGCACGCCGCCCTCGCGGGTGCAGCCCGCCGCGAGCAGCATCTCGTTGGCCTTTTTGAGCAGCGCGCGGTCGCTGCCCGAGCCGTCGCTGATCGGCGGCGTATAGGGTTCGCCGAAGACGGAATCGGGGATCTTGCTGCGCAGCGGGTCCAGCAAAGCGAGTTCGCCGGGGCCAGGCGGGCCCTTTGCCTCCATCGCGGTATTCTGGAAATAGGAGACGACGCGCTTGTAGGACGAGAACATCACGTTCTTGTTCGTCCATTCGAAGTCGAAGGCGAGGCCGATCGCCTCGCGAATGCGCGGATCCTTGAACTGGTCGCGGCGGGTGTTGAAGTACCACCCCTGCGAGCCGGTCGGCGCGCCGTTGTGCACCGCTTCCTTCTTGATCCGGCCTTCCTTCACCGCCGCGAAATCATAGCCGTTGGCCCAGATGCGCGAGGTGTATTCCTGGTGGAAGTTGATCGCGCCGGCCTTGAAGGCTTCGAAGGCCACCTGGCGCTCGCGGTAGTACTCGAAGCGCAAGCGTTGGAAGTTGTTGGCGCCGACATTGACCGGCAGGTCCTTGCCCCAATAGTTGGGGTCGAGCTCGAACTCGATGAAGCGTCCCTGCTCGAAGCTCTTGGCCCGATAGGGGCCGGAGCCGAGCGGGGCTTCGAGCGTCGCTGCGTCGAAGTCGCGCCCCTTCCACCAGTTCTGAGAGAAGACCGGCATGCCGACGACGACGAGATGAGCATCGCGCGTGCGCTCCTTGATGAAGCGCACCAGCACGATATCGTCCGCCTCGGCGGCAGCGCTCTCGACGTCGCGCAGGAGTTGCGCATAGGTCGGATGCGCCTTCTCCTTGAGGACGTTGAGCGAGAAGGCGACGTCCGCCGCCGTCACCTTCGAGCCGTCGGAGAAGCGCGCTTCGGGCCGCAGCATGAAGCGGTAGGCGAGCTTGTCGGGGGAATAGCGCACCGCCCGGGCGAGCAGCCCATAGACCGAATCCGGCTCGTGGCCGTTGGCGGTCATCAAGGTGTCGAAGGTCGCCGACATGCCCGCCGCGCCATCGCCCCTCTTCGAATAGATGTTGAGCGTGTCGAAAGTGTCGAAGTTCTGATTGCCGCCGGTGCTGGTGATCTGCAGCGACAGCACGCCGGCCTTCGGAGCGTCCGGGTTGACATAGGCGAAGTGTTTGAAGTCCGCCGGCAATGCGAGATCGCCGAATGAGGAAAGGCCGTGCGTCTCGATGTCGCCGTCGGCGAAGGCGCGTGGAAGGCGGAAGGCGCCGCCTGCGACGAGGCCGGCCGCCGTCAATTTGATCGCGCTGCGCCTTGTCAATGTGAAGCCCATGAGGCTTGCTTTCCCGTTAAAGTGCCGCTTGGCTGATTCGTCAGGGATTTAAGCTGGCTTTACGCCGCTTGGCCAGCGTCCGGAGGGACGCCGGCGCGACCGAGGGAAAACGCATGAAAGACGCCTTTTTCAAGACCGCGGCCCGGTCGTTCTCCTTTGGCTTCCACGGCGCGTCGCTCGATCGGCTCGCTGACCGGCGCGACGACGCCGCTTTTCTCGAGGCCTTGCGGCGACGATCCGACGCGCGCGCGGTCATTTTCGCCCGCGACATGCCGTTTCTTCCCGCGGGCGAGGGCGTGCGCGATCCGTTCTTCCCGATTGACGAAGTCGCCGCGCTCGGTGCGGTGCGGTGCGAGGCTCTGCTTGGAACCGATGCGAGCGGGGTTCCAGTCTACGCCGCGTTGCTGGCCGACAGTGCGGTCGAGGAAGTGGCCGATCACAGCGACGGCTTCCTCGATCGGCGCGTCTTGGTCGCGCCCGGCCGGCAGGATCTGCAAATCGTCGATCTGCGCTCGATCGCCGCGCAAGGTCTCGTCGCTCCTGACGCCCTCGCGATCCTCGGTCAGGCGAAGGCGATCCTCAATTGGCACGCGCGCCACGGCCATTGCGCCAATTGCGGCGCGCTTACGCGGCCCACGGCGGCCGGCTGGCGGCGTGAGTGCGACGCCTGCAAGGCGCAGCATTTCCCGCGCACCGATCCGGTCGTCATCATGCTGGCGGTCGACGGCGAACGATGCCTGCTCGGCCGGCAGCCTCGCTTTCCCAAGGGCATGTATTCGGCTCTGGCCGGCTTTCTCGAGCCCGGCGAGACGATCGAGGAGGCGGTGCGGCGCGAAATCCAGGAGGAGGCGGGGATCGAATGTGGCGAGGTCGCCTATGTCGCCTCGCAGCCCTGGCCGTTCCCGTCCTCGCTGATGATCGGCTGTCTCGCGCGCGCGACCTCCCATGCGATCACCATCGACCACGCCGAGCTGGAAGACGCGCGCTGGTTCGACCGGGCCGAGGTGGCGGCGATGTTCGAGAAGCGCCACCCCGACGGCCTGGCGGCGCCTTACAAAATGGCGATCGCGCATCATCTGCTGCGCTTCTGGGTCGAAGCCGAGCAGTAACTGGCCGCTGGCGATTTCGTCAGCGTCATCAGCGAGTTGATGACGCCAATATTTTTCAAACCGCGTGAGGATCGGCGGTAAACCTGTTCAATCCTTCCCCACATGTTGACTTGCGCTGGCTTCGCGGGCCTAATCTCTCGATGAGGGGGCGCGCCAATGGCTGGAAGGTTTACGCTCTACTTGATAAAACCCTCGCATTACGACGACGAGGGCTATGTTATTCAATGGGTTCGCTCGGCGATCCCCTCTAACACCCTTGCCGTCCTCTACGGCCTGGCCTGCGAGTGCCGGGCGCGCGGAGTTCTTGGCGAATCGGTCGACATCGACATCGTCGTCATCGACGAAACGAATACGCGGGTCCGCCCTGAGCGCATCGCCGACGCCATCGCCGCGGCGGGTGGACAGGGCCTCGTCTGCTTCGTCGGCGTGCAGTCGAACCAGTTTCCCCATGCCGTCGATCTGGCGCGGCGCTTTCGCGCGCGGGGCGTCCAGGTGGCGATTGGCGGCTTTCACGTCTCCGGTTGCCTGGCGATGTTGCCGGAGACGCCGTCGGATCTGCGCGAAGCGCAGGCGCTCGGGATCTCGCTGTTCGCGGGTGAGGCGGAGGGCCGGTTCGACGCTGTGCTGGTCGACGCCTACGCGGGCGCGCTGAAGCCGCTCTACGACTACATGAACGACCCGCCGGCGCTCGAAAGCGCGCCGACCCCGCTGCTGCCCGCCGCGAGCATCCAGCGGACCGCGGGGGTCGTCACCAGCTTCGACGCGGGCCGCGGCTGTCCGTTCCAATGTTCGTTCTGCACAATCATCAACGTGCAGGGGCGCAAGTCGCGCTATCGGTCGGCGGACGACGTCGAGGCGATCATTCGCGCCAATCTCGCCCAGGGCATCAGCCATTTCTTCATCACCGACGACAATCTCGCGCGCAACAAGAACTGGGAGCCGATATTCGATCGCCTCGCAGCGATGCGGCGTGACGAGAAGCTCGTCTTCAATTTCGTCATCCAGGTCGACACGCTGTGCCACCGCATCCCACGCTTCGTCGAAAAGGCCGCGGCGGCGGGCGTGAAGCGGGTTTTTCTCGGCCTGGAGAACATCAATCCGGAGAGCCTGCTCGGCGCGAAGAAGAAGCAGAACCGCATCAGCGAATATCGCGTCATGCTGCTCGCCTGGAAGGCGGTCGGCTGCTTCACCTATGCCGGCTATATCCTCGGCTTTCCCGGCGATACGCCGGAGAGCATCGTCAGGGATATCAAGATCATCCAGCGCGAGCTGCCGCTCGACCTGCTCGAGTTCTTCTGTCTCACGCCATTGCCGGGATCGGAGGATCACCAGAGGCTCACCAAGGCGGGCGTCCCGATGGACCCCGACATGAACAAATACGACCTCGAACATGTCGTGACCGGCCACGCAAAAATGTCGAGGGCGGAGTGGGAGCACGCCTATCGTCTCGCCTGGGAGACCTACTACACGCCCGAGCACATGGCGACCGTGATGCGCCGCGCCGCCGCGATCGGCATCAGCCCCGGCAAGATGATGTTTCTCCTCATCTGGTTCTATGGCTGCGTGACGGTCGAGAAGATTCATCCGCTCGAGGGCGGCTACCTGCGCCGCAAGGCGCGGTTGGATCGGCGCCCCGGCATGCCGATCGAAAATCCGCTGATTTTCTACCCGAAATATGCGCTGGAGCTGATCGGCAAGCATCTGGCGATCGCCGGCATCGTGTGGCGCATGGGCGCGGTGCGGCGCGCGATCAAGCGCGACCCCGAGCGGCGGACCTATCGCGACCTCGCGCTCACGGCGGTCACCGAGGCTGAACTCGACGACCTCGAAATGTTCAACGTGACGGCGTCCGCGCGCGCCGTAGCCGACAAGACGAAGCGGCGGCTGGCGAGCGCCTGAGGGAAGGCTGCGGGGCCGAAGAGCTTGTCATGCGCGCGAAAGCGGGCATCCAGAGAACCGCCGCAGGTCGAGCGGTCATAGAGCGCCGCGCCACCCACCTGTCATCGCCGTCGCCCCTGGACGCCCGCTTTCGAGCGTGTGAACAAATTGGCTTGGGCGCCTGTCCGTGATTCACTCGTCCTCGACGGGGCGGGGGCGAATCATGGGCGAGGCGCGGGTCATCAAGGCGGATCGTTCTCAGCTTCGTTGGGACATGATCGATCTCGATGGATTGCTGCCGGCGGACCACCGGGCGCGGGTCGTCTGGCGGTTTGTCGAGGACCTTGATCTTTCGGCGCTTTACGCGGCGATCCGCTCGCGCGGTGAGCGGGCCGGGCGTCCGGCGGCCGATCCGGCGGTTCTGCTGGCGCTGTGGCTCTATGCGACGGTCGAAGGGGTGGGCTCGGCGCGCGAGTTGGAGCGGCTGGCCGAACGGGACCTCGCCTACCGGTGGCTGGCTGGCGGGGTGCCGGTGAACTACCACGGGCTGGCGGATTTTCGGGTCGGGCTGGTCGAGACGCTCGACCGGCTGTTGACCGAGAGTGTGACGGCTTTGCTGGCGGAAGGGCTGGTTTCGCTGAGCGACATCGCGGTCGACGGCACGAAGGTGCGCGCCAGCGCGAGCAAGGGATCGTTCAAGCGCGCGGCGCGGCTCAGCGAAATCGAGGCGGCAGTGGAACAACGCCTGGCCGCGCTCAAAGACGAGTTGAAGAGCGACGGCGCCGCTTCGAGCCGTCGTCGGCAGGCGGCGCGCGAGCGGGCGGCGCGCGAGGTTCAGGAGCGCGCCCAGCGGGCGCGTGCGGCGTTGGCGCGGCTGACCAAAGAGCGCGCGGCGCGGGCGCAGCGGCATCGCAAGGACGAGGCCAAGAAGAAGGAGCCGAGCGTTTCGTTGACCGATCCTGAGGCGCGCGCGATGCGGTTTGCCGACGGGGCGGTGCGCGCCGGCTACAATGCGCAAATCGCGGCGGCGCCGCAAAGCGGCGTGATCGTTTCGATCGCGATGACCGACCGCCGCAACGATCGGCGCCTGGCGATGCCGATGGTGGACGACATCGCCCGCCGCTACGGCAGGACGCCCGACCGCCTGTTGGTCGACACCGGTTACGCCACCCAGGCAGACATCGTGGTGCTGGACCACCATCGGGCCGGTCCGGTCGAGGTGTTCGCGCCGCTGCCGGTCGAGCGCGACGACATCAAGCCGGCATCGCGCGCGCGGCGCGAACGCCGCCGGGCGCAAGAACCGGAGTGCGTCAAGCGTTGGCGCGAGCGGATGGCGAGCGAAGCGGGCAAGGCCGTCTACGCGCTGCGCAAGCAGATCGAGCGGGTCAACGCCGACCGCAAGAACCACGGCTTCGGCTTCATCCCGGTGCGCGGCCTCCTCAAGGCGAGAGCGATCGCCCTGTGGCACGCCCTCGCCCACAACCTGGTCGCCGCCCACCGGCTGAGGGCCGCAACCGCCTGACCCACGACGCCGGACGGCGCGCCCGACGCGCCGCGAGCGAGCGCCTCAAGCGCTTCGAGAGCCCGCGCGCTTCCAGTTCAGGCGCCCAACCCGGCCACAGCGCCGCGAACCTCACCCTCGGGCCCCCGAAGTTCAAATCCTTCACAGGCTCTTTCGCGGGCATGACATCGGCCAGGGCAGGGGGCCTTAGCCTAGCGCCGCCTTTTGCATCGCGATCAGCCGTTCGACGCCGCCGCGTGCGAGCGCCAGCAATTTGATGAGCTCGGCTTCGCTGAACGGCGCGCCCTCGGCCGAGCCCTGCACCTCGACGAGCCCACCCGAGCCGGTGAGGACGAAATTGGCGTCTGTCTCCGCGGTCGAATCCTCGGCGTAATCGAGATCGAGCACCGGCTCGCCCTTGACGACGCCGCAGGACACCGCGGCGACGTGGTCCTTCAGCGGATTGTCCTTGAGGATCGAGCGGTGGGTCATCCACTTCAGGCAGTCGTGCAGCGCGACCCAGGCGCCGGTGATCGCGGCCGTCCTGGTGCCGCCGTCCGCCTGCAGCACGTCGCAGTCGAGCGTGATCTGGCGTTCGCCGAGCTTCGGCAAGTCGACGACGGCGCGCAAGGATCGCCCGATCAGCCGCTGGATCTCGTGCGTGCGGCCGGAGATCTTGCCGCTCGAGGATTCGCGCCGGGTGCGGGTCGCGGTGGCGCGCGGCAGCATGGCGTATTCCGCCGTGATCCAGCCCTTGCCCTGTCCGCGCAGCCACGGCGGCGGCTTGTCCTCGAGTGAGGCGGCGCACAGCACATGCGTCTCCCCGAAGCGCACCAGGCACGAGCCTTCCGCGTAGCGCGCAACGCCACGTTCGAAGGTTACCTTGCGCATTTCGTCGTTGGCGCGTTGGGAAGGTCGCATCTCATCATTCCTCGGTGTGAGCGGGTCGCTGTACGACCGGCGACCCGCCAGGGCAATCCCGAAAGGCTGGACTAGCCGGCGACTGGCACGGTGTAGTTAAGCGCCAGCCTCCCGCCGTCGGGATAGACCGTCTGACCGGTGATGTACGAGGCGTCCTCGCTGGCGAGGAACGAGGCGACCGAGGCGACCTCTTCCGGCTCGCCGGCCCGGCCGATCGGCGTGCGTTCGAGCACCTTGCGACGCGCGCTGTCGTTGGTCATCACCGCATTGCGCGCAAGCTCGGTGAGAATGGTGCCGGGGCCGATCGCGACGACGCGGATGTTGTGCGGCGCGAACTCGACCGCGGCGACCTTGGTGAGCTGATTGAGCGCGCCCTTCGAGCAGGCGTAGGCGGCGAGGCCCGGAATGGCCAGCAGCGCGTTGACCGAGGACATGTTGATGATGACGCCGCCCTTCCCAGCGGCGATCATCTGGCGGGCGGCGAGCTGCGTGCCGATGAAGGCCGAGCGCAGATTGGTCGCCATGGTCTTGTCGAAGATTTCGTCGCTCATCTCGACCAGCGGCGCGTTGAGGGCGACGCCGGCGTTGTTGAGCATGATGTCGAGCCCGCCGAGCTCGGCGATCGTGCGCTCGATCAGCGCGGCGAGGGGTTCCCGCTTGGTGACGTCGGTCGGCACGAAGATGGCTTTTGCGCCGCCCTGGCGCAGCGCCGCGGCTGCCGCTTCGCCCGCCTCGGCGTCGATATCGGCCATCGCGACCGCCGCGCCGTCCGCGACGAACCGCTTGGCGCAGGCGAGGCCAATGCCGTGCGCGGCGCCGGTGACGATGGCGATTTTACCGTTCAATCTGGTCATGGGCGTTCTCTCTCCCGGGGCCGAAGCCAACCTTGACAAGCCTTTAGCACAAATCCCAGATGCGCAAGCCAGGACCTCGTGAGAAAGCGCTCCCGAAATGACGGAAACCTATGACGTGGTGATCGCCGGCGGCGCGGCGATGGGATCGTCGACTGCCTATCATCTCGCCAGCCAGCCGGGCTTTTCGGGCCGCATCCTCGTCATCGAAAAAGACTCGACCTACGCCAAGGCGGCGAGCGCGCTGTCGCTGAGTTCTGTGCGTCAGCAATTTTCCTCCCCGGTCAATATCCGGGCCGGGCTCTATGGCGTCGAGTTCCTGCGCCGCGCCGCCGAGCTGCTGGCGGTCGACGGCGAGGCGCCCGATCTGCCGCTGCGCGAGAACGGCTATCTCTATCTCGCCACCGAGGCTGGCGCGCCGACGTTGCAGGAAAATCACGCGACCCAAATCCGCGAAGGGGCGGATATCGTCTTGCTCGAGCCGCAGGAGGTCGCGCGCCGATATCCCTTCGTCAATGTGGACGGCGTCGCGCTCGCCGCCTGGGGTCGCCGCGGCGAAGGTTGGTTCGACGGCTACGGCTTGACCCAGGCCTATCGCCGCAAGGCGCGCAGCCTTGGCGTCGCTTATCGAGAGGACGAGGTCGTCGCGGTCGAACGACAGGGCGCGCGCGTGACGGGCGTTACGCTCAAGAGCGGCGCGCGCATCGCCTGCGGCGCCTTCGTCAACGCGGCGGGCGTCTCGGGGGCGGCGAAGCTCGCGCGCGATCTCGGCGTCGACATTCCGGTCAAATCGCGCAAGCGCTGCGTTTTCGTCTTCGAGGCCAAGGAGCGCCTCGAAAATTGTCCGCTCATCGTCGATACGACCGGCGTTTACATGCGGCCGGAGGGGCGCACCTACCTCGCCGGCGTGTCGCCGCCGGAGGAGGACGATCCCGACACCGACGATTTCGACGTCGTCTGGAGCCAGTTCGACGACATCATCTGGCCCGCGCTCGCTCACCGCGTGCCTGCCTTTGAGGCGATCAAGGCGACGGGCGCCTGGGCGGGCCACTACGATCTCAACGTCTTCGATCACAACGCCATTGTCGGCCGACTGCCCGGCGCCGACAACGCCTATCTCGCTGCCGGCTTCTCCGGCCACGGCATGCAGCAGTCGCCGGCGGTGGGGCGAGGGCTCGCCGAACTGATCGCGCAAGGGCGGTATGTGTCGCTCGACCTCGCCGATTTCGGTTTCGAGCGAATTCACGCTAACCGCCCGCTGATCGAGCGCAACGTTATCTGACTGAAATGTCAGACGGTTTGGAACAAACCCCCTAGTGGCGACGTTCACGATCCAGAATCGTCATTGCGAGGAGAGCGCAGCGACCAAGCAATCCATCGTTCCGCTTGGCGCTCGCCTCGAACTGACCTTGCTTTTGGCGCCTGGACCGAGCGCGCCGGCAAGAATAAAGATGGTCCAAGGGGAGGATCGGCATGCCGCAAGAACAGGCGACGCCCGCGCCTACTGTTATCGACGAGGCCTCGGTCACGCCTGATGGGTGGGACGATCCCGCCCGCGGCCGCGTCAAGTGGCGCACGCTCTTCTCACAGAATCTTACCCCAACCGAAGGCCTGACGTGCGGCGTCGCCGAGTTCGCTCCCGGCGATCGCCTCGAACGCCATCGCCACGCGCCCCCGGAGGTCTACTACGTCGTCGCGGGGGAGGGCGTCGTCTTTCTCGACGGCCGCGAGATCAGCGTGAAGCCGGGGGCCGCGGTGTTCATTCCCGGCCTGGCCGAGCACGGCATTCGCCAGACCGGCGCCGAGACGCTGCGCATTTTCTACGTGTTCCCCGTCGATTCATTCGACGGCGTGGAATATCTGTTCGAGGATCCGGCCGAGCGGGCAATGGCAAGCCTGTGAAGCCGGCGCGGGGGCAAAACGAGGGAGGGTGAGGGGGATCGGGGGCGCACCCGCGTGGAAGCGGGCGGACCTGGAGCAAGACGATGCCCGATATCAACACCGATAAAGTGTGCTATGTGATCGCCAAGGCTCGCGAATTGGAAAGCGAGGATGAAGGCGTGGAGGCCGACGCCTCCAATCCGACCGACGACAAATTCGTCAGCGTGCTCACGGACGACGCTTTCGCCTCCAACCGGGCCGAGCTCAAGGCCTACATCGACGCGATGGATGTGGACGAGCAGTGTGAGCTCGTCGCCCTGAGCTGGGTCGGGCGTGGCGAGTTTACGGTGGAGGAGTGGAAGTCGGCGATGGCCGACGCGCGCGCCCGCCGGGACGCTCCGACCTCGGCCTATCTCCTGCGCGATCCGTTGCTCGCCTCTCACCTGGAATATGGCTTGGCGGAGTTCGACGAAACCTGCGAAGGCTTTGCCGCGGATCGTCAGTGAGGGAGCCGTGCGCGCCATTTAGCCTGTGGCGCGCCGCGGAAAATCCTGTATAAGCCGCCGACCCGGGCGCTTTGCCCGGCGACCGACCTGGACGACATCCCGGTTCGGCCGAGTCTCCTGGCGAGCTAAGTCCCGCCGCAACGAAAGGATAATCCGATGTCGATCACCATCGAGCGCAAGGCCGCGCTCATCAGGGAATATTCCTTGAAGCCCGGCGACACGGGATCGCCCGAGGTCCAGGTCGCGATCCTCACAGAGCGGATCACCAATCTGACCGGCCACTTCAAGTCGCACGTCAAGGATAATCATTCGCGCCGCGGCCTTCTGAAGATGGTCTCGCAGCGTCGTACGCTTCTCGACTACGTCAAGAAGAACGACGAAGCGCGTTACAAGACGCTGATCGAGCGGCTCGGCATTCGCCGCTAATCGAAACACAACAGAGGGGCGGCGGCGTTCGGCCGTCGCCCGTCGCCAAGGAATGGATCGCGAAAGCCGCGCATCGTTCGTCGTGAGACGTGCGAGTCGAGGAGCCCGTCGAAGGACGGGCGTTCTTGCGCCCTACGGCAGGATCGCCAGGGACTAAGCTTAAGGCAGTCCCTCGCCATCTTGCCGTCCGTGAGGGGAGCGGGCAGTCTGGGCTGAAGGCTTTCGCATCCTAATCGCCAAGAAAAGGATGATGAAACCATGTTTGACATACAACGCGAGGAATTGACCCTCAGCGGTCGTAAGCTCGTTCTCGAAACCGGGCGCATCGCTCGACAGGCCGACGGCGCGGTGTTCGCGACCTGGGGCGAGACCACGGTTCTGGCGACGGTCGTTGCGGCGAAGGCGCCCAAGCCCGGCGTCGACTTCTTCCCGCTCACCGTCCACTACCAGGAGAAGGCGTTCGCCGCGGGCCGTATTCCCGGCGGGTACCTGAAGCGCGAAGGGCGCCTGTCGGACCGCGAGACGCTCACCTCGCGCCTGATCGACCGCCCGATCCGTCCGCTGTTCCCCGATGATTTCCGCTGCGACACGCAGGTGATCATCACCGTGCTCAGCCACGACCTGGAGAACGATCCGGACATCCTGGCGATGATCGCCGCCTCGGCGGCGCTCACCTTGTCGGGCGTCCCCTTCATGGGCCCCATTGGCGGCGCCCGCGTCGGTTTCATCAAGGACGAGATCAAGGTCAATCCGACGATCGAGGAGATGAAGGAATCCACCCTCGACCTCGTCGTCGCCGGCACGACGGACGCGGTGCTGATGGTCGAATCGGAGGCCAAGGAGCTCTCCGAGGAGACGATGCTCACGGCGGTGATGGCCGGCCACGCGGCGTTTCAGCCGGTGATCCAGGCGATCATCAACCTCGCCGAGAAGGCCGCCAAGGAGCCGCGCGAACTCGTGACGGTTGATAAGTCGGCGGTTGAGAAGGCCGTGCTCGAAGTCGGCGAGGCCGATCTGCGCGCCGCCTATTCGATCACGCAGAAGCAGGAGCGCTACGCCGCCATCGAGGCGGCGAAGAAGAAGGTTATGGCTGCGCTGCTGCCGGCTGACGGCGAAGCGAAGTTCTCCCCCGAGGCGGTCGCCGAGGCGTTTCACAACGCCCAGGCGAAGGTCGTGCGCTGGAACATCCTCGACCATCACCGCCGCATCGACGGGCGCGATCTGACGACGGTGCGCCCGATCCTCGCCCAGGTCGGCGTGCTGCCGCGCACCCACGGCTCGGCCTTGTTCACCCGCGGCGAGACGCAGGCCCTGGTGGTCGCGACCCTCGGCACCGGCGAAGACGAACAATACGTCGACTCGCTCGAGGGGACGTATAAGGAGCGCTTCCTGCTCCACTACAACTTCCCTCCCTATTCGGTTGGCGAGACGGGCCGCATGGGCGCGCCCGGTCGGCGCGAGATCGGCCACGGCAAGCTCGCCTGGCGCGCGATCCGTCCGATGCTGCCGACGGCGGCGGAGTTCCCCTACACGGTCCGCGTCGTCTCGGAGATCACCGAGTTCGAATGGCTCGTCGTCGATGGCGACGGTCTGCGGCTCCTCGCTGGCGCTGATGGACGCCGGCGTTCCGCTCAAGCGGCCGACCGCGGGCATCGCCATGGGCCTCATCCTCGAGGACGAGCGCTTCGCCGTGCTCTCCGACATTCTCGGCGACGAGGATCACCTCGGCGACATGGACTTCAAGGTCGCCGGCACCACCGAGGGCGTCACCTCGTTGCAGATGGACATCAAGATCGCCGGCATTACCGAGGAGATCATGAAGGTCGCCCTCGCCCAGGCGAAGGACGGCCGTCTGCACATCCTCGGCGAGATGGGTAAGGCGCTCTCGGGCGCGCGCGCTGAACTCGGCGAGTTCGCGCCCCGTATCGAGACGCTGAAGATCCCGACCGACAAGATCCGCGAAGTGATCGGCACCGGCGGCAAGGTGATCCGCGAGATCGTCGAGAAGACCGGCGCCAAGATCAACATCGAGGACGACGGCACGGTGAAGGTCGCCTCCAGCGACGGCGCCAAGATCAAGGCGGCGATCAACTGGATCAAGTCGATCGCTTCCGATCCGGAAGTCGGCCAAGTCTACGACGGCACCGTCGTCAAGACGATGGAGTTCGGCGCCTTCGTCAATTTCTTCGGCTCGCGCGACGGCCTGGTGCACATCTCGCAGCTCGCCAGGGGCCGCGTCGCCAAGACGACCGACGTCGTCAAGGAAGGCGACAAGGTGAAGGTGAAGCTGATGGGCTTCGACGATCGCGGCAAGGTGAAGCTGTCGATGCGGGTCGTCGACCAGCAGACCGGCGCCGACCTCGAGAAGGCGGAAGCGGCGGGCGAAGCGCCCGCGCAGCAGGATTAACGCGGAATACACCAAAGAAGGTTAAGTTGTGTTAACCCTCTAAATTGCCGGGGCGGCGCCACTATGGCGCCGCCCTTTGCCTATCATCGTCTCCCCGACGGCCCGGTCGCTCGGCGTTAACGCGGGCGAAAGATTGGACCGGCAATTTGGATTTCAAACAACCAAACGAGCGAAGTCTTCTATGCAAGTCAGTTTCAGTAGTGTGCTTCCCGATGGCCGCACGCATTACGCCATCGGTCGCGTAAAAGCGGTGGGGCATTGGCGCGCAGTGGTCGAGCCGCATCTCGAGGCCGATCGGACCGCCGTTTTGAACGCTTTGGTCCGCGAGGCGGAGGACTATGGCGCCGACGCGCTGGTCGACGTGCGTTTCGAGATCGAAGAGACGCCGTCCGCCGACATCGACCGCGTCGGCCGCAGCCGCGTCGTTGCGACCGGCTCCGCCGTCCGCCTCGCCCTCGCGGCCTAAAGCCGACGCCCGAACTCCCTTCTCCCCTTGCGGGAGAAGGTGGCGGCGCGTTAGCGCCGACGGATGAGGGGTCGCGCCGCGAGGCGCTCCTTCACACATCGAGCGGCGATTTCTTGCATGGCAAGCCGACGAGCGTGAGCCAAGGCTGAGCGCCTTGCGGCGCGACCCCTCATCCGGCGCTTCGCGCCACCTCTCGGAAACGCATCGCGTTTCCTGACCCCCGCAAGGGGGGAAGGGTCGTCGCGACCAACTCAGCCGCCCGCGTTCCCTTCTCCCCTTGCGGGAGAAGGGCTCACCCCGCGATCTTCGAAAAATCCGCCACCGTGTGAACGGCTTCGCGCAATTCGCCGAGCAGGCGCAGGCGGTTGAGCCGAAGCTCCGGCGTGTCGACGTTGACGGTGACGCTGACGAAGAACGCGTCGACCGGCTTGCGCAGCGACGCGAGCGCGCGCATCGCGCCTTCGTAATCCTCCCGCGCGACGCGCTCGCGAGCCTCGGCGCCCGCCGCGGCCAACATGTCGGCGAGGGCGAACTCCTCCGGCAGGGCGAGCGTGCGGGGATCATGCGCGCCCGCGAAAGCGCCGGCGCCGTCCTTCTTCTCCTCCGCGCGCACGATATTGGCGGCGCGCCGATAGCCGGCGAGCAGGTTCTTGCCGTCTTCGATGTCGAGAAGGCGCCCGAGCGCCTCGACTCGGCGGACAATCAGCAAGAGATCGTCCTGACCCGGCAGCGCGAAGACGGCGTCGATCAGATCGTGCCGCGCGCCCTTGTCGCGCAGATAGACTTTGAGCCGGTCGGCGAAGAAGGCGAGCAAATCCTGCGCCCGCGAAGCGCCGAACCAGCGCGCGGCCTGCCAGGCGGCGTGGAATTCGTCCCAGCCGTGGCTGCCGAGATGACGCGTCCAGATGTCCTTCGACAGTTCGGTCAGCCCGACGCTGGTGATGAGCTTCTCGATCAGCGCCGGATCGGCGTCGATCCGCTTGGCGTATTCCATCAGGGGCCAGAACGAGAACTTCACCTGCAAGAGCGGCGTCAGCGGCAGGCGCTGGTCGTTCTCGATCAGCAGGCGCAAAATCCCAAGCGCGGCGCGGCGCAGCGCGTAGGGGTCCTTGCTCCCGGTCGGCTTCTCCTCGATCGCCCAGAAGCCGACCAGCGTGTCGAGCTTGTCGGCGAGCGCGACGGCGATCGAGACCGGCGAAGTCGGGATGCGGTCGTTCGGCCCCTGCGGCTTGTAGTGCTCCTCGATCGCGTCGGCGACGCTCGGCTCTTCGCCTTGGGTCGCGGCGTAATAGCGGCCCATCAGGCCCTGCAACTCGGGGAACTCGCCGACCATCTCGCTCACGAGATCCGCCTTGGCGAGTTGCGCCGCCCGCTCGGCGAGGTTGGGGTTGGCGTTCACCTGCGGTGCGAGTTCGCGTGCGAGCGCGGCGATGCGCGCGATGCGCTCGCCCTGCGTGCCGAGCTTCTCGTGGAAGACAATGCCGAGCGCCTCCAGCTTCGCCAGGCGCTGGTCGAGCGGCTGTTCCGCCGTGTCGCGATAGTCGGGCAGGGGCGCGAGGTCGGTCGCCCAGAAGTGGCGCGCATCGGCGAGGCGCGCGCGGACCACGCGCCCGTTGCCCGCCGCGATCGCCACGCCGCCGTCGCGGGCGACGAGGTTCGAGACGACGATGAACTTGTTGGCGAGGCGCCCTTTGTCGCCACGCAGTACGAAGCACTTCTGATTGGCGCGGATGGTCGCGCGGATCACTTCGGGAGGAATCTCGAGGAACGCGGCGTCGAACTCGCCCATCAACACCACCGGCCATTCGACAAGGCCGGCGACCTCCTCGAGCAAGCCCTCGTCCTCGATGAGCTCCAGCCCTTGCGCGAGCGCGAGATTCTCGTGCGTCGGCGAGAATCATTTGCTTGCGCCGGTCTGCGTCGAGCACGACCTTGGCCTTGTTGAGCGCGGCGACGTAGTCCTCGAAGCGCCGCACTTGGATCGCCTGCGGCGCCATGAAGCGGTGACCGTAGGTGACGTCTCCCGCCGTGACGCCGTCGACCGCGAAGGGAATGACCTCGGGGGCTTCGAACGGGCCGCCGAAGGTGCAGAGAATGGAGCGCAGCGGCCGCACCCAGCGCAGAGCGTCGGGTCGCGCCGAGGCCGCGCCCCAGCGCATCGACTTCGGCCAGGGAAAGGCGCGCGCGATTGACGGCAGGATCTCCGCCAGCAATTCGCGTGTCGGCCGTCCCGGCTTGTCGATCACCGCGACGTAGAACTCGCCCTTCTTCGGGTCGCTTTCGATCTTGGCGTCTTCGATGCGCGCGAGGCCGGCGCTCTTTAGGAAGCCCTGGATCGCGCCATCCGGCGCGCCGACGCGCGGGCCCTTGCGTTCTTCGCGCCGATGCGGCTGCACGTCGGGCAGGCCGACGACATGCAGCGCGAGGCGGCGCGGCGTCGCATGGGCGATCGCGCCTTCGTAGGTGACGTCGGCGGCGACGAGGGCGTCGGTCACGAGCCGCTTGAGGTCCTCGGCTGCCTGCCGCTGCATGCGCGCCGGGATTTCTTCGCTGAACAGTTCAAGCAGGAGGTCGGGCATCGGAGGGTCCGGAAATTAGGTGTTACTCAGTCGGCATGGCGCATGCGCGCCGACCCCTCACCCCTGACCCCTCTCCCGCAAGGGGAGAGCGGAAGAGGTGCTGCGATCGTCACGCGCCGCCGCCCTCGGTCTTCAGCCAGGCGGCGCCGCAGGCCTTGGCGAGTTCGCGAACGCGAAGAATGTAGCTCTGGCGCTCGGTGACGGAGATGACGCCGCGCGCGTCGAGCAGGTTGAAGGCGTGGCTCGCCTTGATGCACTGGTCGTAAGCGGGCAGCGCCATCAGGTGCCGATCGCCCGCTGCGCCCTTTTCGAGCAAGGAGCGGCATTCGTCCTCGGCGTCCTTGAAGTGACGGAACAGGCTCGCAGTGTCGGCGAATTCGAAGTTGAAGCGCGAATATTCCTGCTCGGCCTGCAGGAACACGTCACGATAGGCGACCTTTTCGGCGCCCTTGCGGCCGTTGAAATTGATGTCGTAGAGACTGTCGACGCCTTGCACATACATGGCGAGGCGCTCGAGGCCGTAAGTCAGTTCGCCCGACACGGGCGCGCATTCGAAGCCGGCCACTTGCTGGAAGTAAGTGAACTGCGACACTTCCATGCCGTCGCACCAGCATTCCCAGCCGAGTCCCCAGGCGCCGAGCGTCGGGCTCTCCCAATCGTCCTCGACGAAGCGCACGTCGTGCAGCGACGCGTCGACCCCGATCGCCGCGAGCGACTCGAGATAGAGCTCCTGGAGATTTTCCGGCGAGGGCTTCAGGATCACCTGGAACTGGTAATAGTGCTGCAGCCGGTTCGGATTTTCGCCGTAACGGCCGTCCTTGGGGCGGCGCGAGGGCTGCACATAGGCCGCCTTCCACGGCTTGGGGCCGAGCGAACGCAACGTCGTCGCGGGATGGAAGGTGCCGGCGCCGACTTCCATGTCGTAGGGCTGCAAGATCACGCAGCCCTGCTTCGCCCAGAAGCTCTGCAAGGTGAGAATCAAGCCCTGGAACGATCGCTGCGGATCGAGGGCGGCGTCGGAATGGGCCGGAGACATGCTTCGCGTTTCCCGGAATTGCGTTTCGCGCCGGACCCTAGTGACGGCGCCCACGGCGGTCAACGCATGATGCGTAAGCCGTCAAGCCGGCCAGTCGATCGTCGCCTCGCCGCGGTGAATGGCTTCGGCGCGCGCCGTGAGGGCGCCGGAAGCTTCGTGCAGCACGAGGGCCGGGCAGACGCGCAACGGCGCCTTCGAACCCTTCACGCCTGAGATCACCAGCCGATGCGCGCATGCGTCGGCCCTGGGATAGATCGGCAGCAGCGCGATCGCTCCGAGACGTCGCCCGATCGCCGCCAGGATCGCGGCGAGCGCGTCGGCGCGGTGGATCATTACGAAGCGTCCGCCAGGGGCGAGCAGCGCGAGGCTGGCGACGATCCAGGCTTCCAGCGCCGAGACGCCGTCTCGCGGCGGGGCGACGTGAGCGCGGCTGCGGCGCTCATCCGGCGAGGCGCGCACCGCGCCCGCTTCGAAGAAGGGCGGATTGGTGACGACGAGATCGGCTTCGCCGTCGACGAGCCCGCCTTCGCGCCGCGCACGCGCGTCGAGCGCGTCGAGGGCGGCGACGTGGGTGCGCGCCGCGAGCCCGTTCATCTCGGCGTTCTCGCGCGCGAGCGCAGCGAATCCGGCGTCGAGTTCGACGAGGGCGCCGCGCGAATCGGGCCAGCGTTGCAACAGCGCGAGGCCAACCGCGCCGACGCCGGCGCCGACGTCGACGATGAGTCGCGCCGGAGGGCCGGCTGCAGCGGCGAGCAGAACAGCGTCGGCGCCGACGCGGTGGCCGGCGACGAATTGGCGCAGCTTCAATCTTCCGTCGAAGATCGCGTCGAGGCTGGTCGGCGCGTCCGCCGCGTCAGGCATCGCGCAGCTCGCCGCCGAGCCCGGCCTCGCGCATCAGGCGGCGCGCCCGATCGTGGTGGTCAGAGTCGACGAGAATGCGGCGGGGCAGGAAGCCGAGCGAGCCTTCGACCGCGCTCATGTGCTGATCGGCGACGAAGAAAGCGACGCCCGCCTCGGCGAGTAGAGTCTCGATCAGGGAGATCAGCACCAGATCGTTCGTGCGCACGAGTTCGACCACGCAAAGTCCCCATCTCGTGAGCTTATCGCAACGGCGCCGCCCTTGCCCGCTCGCCAGGGCGTCTTTATGGTCGCCAGGCTGCGCTCTGGCAAGGGAAGCGTCCGTGGGAATTGTCGTTCCGCTCGAAGAGAAGTCGCCGGATAGGCTCATCGAGCGTTTGATCACCTTGGTTTCGGGCGACATGGGGCTGGTCAATCAGACGATCTTGTCGCGGACGGGCTCGGATGTGGCGATGATCCCAGAGGTCGCCAACCACCTCATTTCCTCAGGCGGCAAGCGCCTGCGGCCGATCCTGACGCTCGCGTCTTCCGGCCTCTGCGGCTATCCCGGCGACGGCCACATCAAGCTCGCCGCCGCCGTGGAATTCATGCACACGGCGACGCTGCTGCACGACGACGTGGTCGACGAAAGCGATCTGCGCCGTGGCAAGGCGGCGGCGCGGGTGCTCTGGGGCAACGAGGCGAGCGTGCTGGTCGGTGACTTTCTGCTCGGCCAGGCGTTCAAGATGATGGTCGAGGTCGGCTCGCTGGCCTGTCTCGACGTGCTGTCGAGCGCCGCGGCGGTGATCGCCGAAGGCGAGGTGATGCAGCTCTCGGCCGCCAAGGATACGGCGACGACCGAAGACGCCTATCTCGCGGTGATCCGGGCCAAGACCGCGGCGCTGTTCTCCGCGGCCTGCGAAGTCGGCCCGATTCTCGCCCAGCGCGGCAAGGCGGAAGTCGAGGCGTGCCGCGGCTACGGCGCCAATCTCGGCGTAGCGTTCCAACTGATCGACGACGCGCTTGACTACGGCGGAGCGGCCTCCAAGCTCGGCAAGAATGTCGGCGACGACTTCCGTGAGGGAAAGATCACGCTGCCGGTGGTGCTGTCGTTCCGTCGCGGCTCGAGCGAAGAGCGCGAGTTCTGGCGCCGCACGCTGGAGCGCGGCGAGATCGTTGAGAGCGACCTGGAAACCGCGGTCACGCTGATGAAGAAGCATCGCGCGCTGGAGGACACGATCGAGCGCGCCCGCCACTACGGCGCGATGGCGCGCGACGCGCTCGAGCTCTTCCCCTCGTCGGTCTGGAAACACGCGCTGCTCGACGCCGTGGACTTCGCGGTGCAGCGCGTTCACTGACGAGACCCGTCGCGCTGGTTACGCTGCGACTGCCACGCCATGCTTTGTGATCGCCGCACGTTCTGAGAAGCAGCGGACCCCTTCTCCCCTTGCGGGAGAAGGGACTCGGCGGCTCCGCGTCGATCAAAAAAGCAATTCGTCAGCTCACGCGAATTTCGCGCCGAGCCCTTCCATCAACGCGCGGAAATTGGGGAAGCTCGTCGCGATCATCGCCGCGTCGTCGACGGTCATCGGCGCGCGTGACGCCATCCCCATGACGAGGAAGCTCATCGCGATGCGATGGTCGAGATGGGTCGCGACGAGGCCGCCGCCCGCCACCTCCCCGCCGCGCACCAGCAGGTCGTCGCCGACGATCTCATGCTCGACGCCCGCCGCGGCAAGGCCGGCGGCGACCGCGGCGAGGCGGTCGCTCTCCTTGACGCGCAATTCGTGCAAGCCGTTCATTCGCGTCTCGCCCGTTGCGAAAGCGGCGGCGACGGCGAGGATCGGATATTCGTCGATCATCGAAGGGGCGCGCGCTTTCGGCACGTCGACGCCTTTCAGTTCGCTTGCCTGAACGCGCAGGTCCGCGACGTCCTCGCCGCCCTCGTTGCGGCGATCGAGGACCTCGATCAGGCCGCCCATTTCGATGAGCGTCGTGATGAGGCCGGTGCGCAGCGGATTCATCATCACGCCCTCGACGATGACGTCGGAGCCGGGCGCAATCAGCGCCGCGACGATGGGGAAGGCGGCCGAGGAGGGGTCAGCCGGCACGACGACGGGACGAGGCCGCAGTTCCGGCCGGCCGACCAGCGTAATGCGCCGGCCTTCGCCCTCGGGCGCAACGCGCACTTCCGCGCCGAAATGCGCGAGCATCTTCTCGGTGTGATCGCGCGAGGCTTCGGTCTCGATGACCGTCGTCTCGCCGCGGGCGTTGAGGCCGGCGAGCAGCACCGCCGACTTGATCTGGGCCGAGGCGACGGGCGTGCGATAGACGATCGGCGCGGGTTCGTTGGCGCCCTTCAAGGTGATCGGGCAGCGGCCGCCTTCGGCCTGGGCGACGACCTCGGCGCCCATCAGCGCCAGCGGGTCGAGAATGCGCCGCATCGGCCGCTTGCGCAGCGAAGCGTCGCCGTCGAAGGTCGCGGTGACGCCGTTACCGCCCACGACGCCCATCATCAGGCGCGAGCCGGTGCCGGCGTTGCCGAAGTCGAGAACATTGCGCGGCTCGATCAGCGAGCCGAGCCCCGGGCCCTCGACCCGCCAGCGCCCTTCGCCGAGGCGCTCGATATGGGCGCCGAGCGCCCTGCAGGCTTCGCCGGTGCGCATGACGTCGTCGCCCTCGAGGAGGCCCTCGATCGCCGTCTCGCCGCGCGCCAGCAGGCCGAAGATGAAGGCGCGGTGCGAGATCGACTTGTCGCCGGGCGGGCGCGCCCGGCCCTTCAGCGGGCCGTTCCGCTCGGATCGCAAAGGCTGCGCGACGGTCGAATGGATCGAAGACATGCTGGCTCACAATCGGATGCCGGCGCCTCACGACGGGCGTCGAAGAGGCGCTCGTAACACCCCCGCACAGCCCTGTCGACCGGCCATTCCGAAAGCATTGACATGGGCTGCGACGCCGACTAACCGAGGCTTTCAGTGCAGCCGCCAACGACCAAGGAAACGCAAGCCGTGGCTAAACCCGAGCTCGGATCCAAGCGCCAGTGCCAGAACTGCGGCGCCAAGTTTTTCGACCTTAACCGGGACCCGATCGTCTGCCCCAAATGCGGCACGATCTTCCAGGGCGTCGCCGCGCGCGCTGAGCGCGTGAGCGCCAAGAGGGAAGATGAAGAAGACGATGCCGTCCAACCCGCTGGCGTCGAACTCGTCTCGCTCGACGACGTCGAGGCGGGCGAAGAGAAGGCCGCCGAAACCGCCGTCGACGACATCGACGTCGAGGACGATTCGGAAGCCGACGACGCCTTCCTCGAAGAGGAGGAGGAGGACGACGACGACGTCAGCGCGCTCATCGACGGCGACATCGCGCCGGACGAGGAGCCGTAAGCGCTGTCCACAGGGCGAAGCGGCGAGCGAAAAAAAATCGCTCGCCGGCTCTTGTCGGCCGCTCCGTTTTGCGGCTATAGAGCCGCCCCACAGGGACGTCGCCTCCCCCCAAAGAGGCAGACGATAAATAGTTGGGAGAATGTGGGGCCATAGCTCAGTTGGGAGAGCGCTTCAATGGCATTGAAGAGGTCGTCGGTTCGATTCCGTCTGGCTCCACCATCCCCACGCTAACCTGTTGGGAAATATAAACCCTCCGTAGATCAGAGCCTTAGCATTCCCCCCGGTGTCACACAATCGTGGTACGCATGGAGGCATGGACAAGGTGTCTGACTCGCATCATCTGGTCCGACGTCAGGGCGTCTGGTACTACCGACGTCGCGTGCCGACGCACGCCCGCGCGGCGCTCGGCAGGAGCGTGATCCAGTTCTCGCTGAAGACCACCCAGAAAGGCGAAGCCAAGAAGCTGCGTGAGGCGTACGACGTGCGCTGGAGCGCCGAATTCGAGCGCGCCGAGGCGGCCGGTCGGGCTGATCCCGATGTCGGCGCTCACGCCGGCAAATGTGGCGACGCCGTCACGGAGCCGCTGGCGATCCGTCTGGTTCGCGACTACGTCGCGCAACTCGACCGCCGCTTCCAAGATCGGCTGGTCAACGATCCGCCGGAAAGCGAGGCGCAGCGGCAGGAAATGCGCGCCGACATCCTCTTGGGCGTCCAGATGCTGAAAAACCTCGACGATCCGCGCGGTTCGGAGCGGGTCGACGAGGTCGGGAGAAAACTTATTGCCCAGAGCGGTCGGAGCCTCGGCGAGGGCGGCATGTCGGAGTCGGCGTTTGACGCCCTGGTTCAGCGCGGGATTCTCGAAGTCGACTTCCGCAAGCTCGCGCGCCTCGCCGACGACCATGGTCGTCGCACCTTCGATCCGTTGTTCGATCCCGCCGCGCCGCCGCCGCTGACCTTCGCCGAACTCGCGGAGCAGTTCCTGCAGATCGCGGGCGAGGAGGCGGCGGCGAATGGCACCAGCCGGAAATCGGTCGATCGACAACGCGCCAACGTCGCTCTCCTGCGACAATTGGTTGGCGATGCGACCCTCGTCGGCGCGTTGGACTACGACGCCTGCCTCGAGGTGCGCGGGCAGCTCGCGCGGGTGCCCGCCAATTTGACGAAGCTCTCTCGCGGCGAATCGTACCGGAACCTGTCGTTGCGCGCGGCGATCGAGCGCGGCGAAGCGGCCGGCCGAGCCGGCCTCTCCGCGATTACGCAAGCCCAATATCTCGGAACCTTTCGCGATATGCTCGATCTCGCCGCCAAGAAGCGGTTGATCGCCGTCAATCCGGCCGACGGCCTGAAGCCGCTGAAGCGTGACAGCCTCAGCCCGTCGGAAAAGCGCCTGCCGTTCGCGGCGTCACAGCTCAAGGCGTTTTTTCACAGCGAATTCTATATGAGCTGCAGCGCGAGCGGACCAGTTCCGTACCGCCACGACGCCACCGGAGGATGGCAATTCTGGTTGCCCATCCTGTCGCTCCACACCGGTTTGCGGCCGCGCGAACTGCTGCAACTGCATGTCGATGACGTGCGCCGAACCGAGCAGGGCATATTCTTTCTCGACGTCGCGGCCTCAGAGACTGATGACGTCGATCCCGCGCCCAAGACTTTGAAGACTCGTTCAAGCCGTCGCCGCGTGCCGCTGCACCGTAACCATCCGGTCGAGGCCGCAGTCACGCAGCTTCTTTGCAGAGAAGCCCCGGCCGCCATTTCCAAGGGAGCAACTCGGCGAGTTGCGTTTGCGGCGTGTCGGCGATCCTGGCGAGGGCGTCGGCGAGCCACGCTTGGGGATCGACGTCGTTGAGCTTCGCGGTCTGGATGAGCGTGTACATCAGCGCGGCCCGCTCGGCGCCGCGGTCCGAGCCAGCGAACAACCATGCCTTCCTGCCGAGCGCGAGGCCGCGCAGCGCTCGCTCGGCGGCGTTGTTGGTGAGGCAGATGCGGCCGTCATCGAGGAAGCTCGTGAACGCGGGCCAGCGCGTGAGCGTGTAGTCGATCGCCTTGGCGACATCGGCGTGGCGCGAGAGTTTGGTGCGCTCGGCGCGCATCCACATTTCGAGCCCCGTCACGAGATCGCGGCTTCGCTCTCGCCGCGCGCGCAATCGCCGTTCGGCCGGGAGGCCGTTGACGTCGCGCTCGATGTCGAAGATCGCGTCGATCCGTCGGACCGCCTCCAAGGCGATCGGCGAGATTGGCGTCGCCTTCTTGCCTCGCCGCGCGTTGGCGGCGATGTCGGCCAATTCGAAGAACTTGCGCCGCGAATGGCTCCAGCACAGCGCCTCGACGATCGGGCCAGGCTTGCGGTCGGGAAGATAGAGGCGATTGTAGCCGTCGAACGCGTCGGCCTGGAGAATGCCGCCATAGCTCGCCAAGTGTCGCTCAGGATGCTGCCGCGTTCGATCGCGCGAGGCATAGAACAGCGCGGCTGGCGGATCCCGACCGCCAAACGGCTGATCGTCGCGGACATAAACCCAGACCCGGCCCGTCGCCGTCTGGCCCTTGGCGAGGATCGGAACCGTCGTGTCGTCGCCATGGAGCCGCTCGGCCCTGAGAACATGGGCTTCGATCAGGCCGTGCAGCGGACGCAGCGCCGCGGCGCAGGCGCCGACCTGGTCGGCCAAGGTCGAGAGACGCAAGTCGACGCCTTCGCGGGCGTAGCGCTCGCTCTGGCGGTTCAGCGGCTGATGCTGGCCGAACTTCTCGAACAGGATCATCGCCAAGAGGTTCGGCCCCGCGAAGCCGCGCGGCGTCACATGGAAGGGCGCCGGCGGCTGCGAGATCGCTTCGCACTGCCGGCACGAGAAGCGTTCGCGGACCGTCTGGATCACCTTCCACTGGCGCGGGACGACTTCGAGCGTCTCCGTGACATCCTCGCCGAGCTTCGACAGTCTCAATGAGCCGCAGCACGGACAGCTCTGCGGCGCCGCGACGACGACGCGTTCACGCGGCAGATGCGCGGGGAAGGGCTGGCGCGTCGGCCGCTTCCGCTCGAAGGTTTTGACCACGCTCGACGGCGCCGATCGTTCCGCCGCCAGTTCGTCCTCGCTCGCGTCCGCCTCGGCGTCCGCCAATTGCATTTCCAATTGATCGAGCAGCCGCTCCTTGCGTTCCGAGCGCGCGCCGTAGAGCGTGCGACGCAGCTTCTCGATCTCCAGCCTCAGCCGGGCGATCAGCGCGTCGGCGTTCGACGCGATCGCTTGGCTATGATTGCGGTCCGCCTCGGCCTGCGCAGCGCGCGCTTCGCTCTCCAACCGCGCGGCCCGCTCAGCGCGGATCATCGCGTGCGCGGCGGCGAGATTGGAGGGCAGATTGTCCGGCGTGTTCGTCACATGCGAAGTGAATCACAAAAGCGCGCGGTGACAAGCAAAATCGTCAGCCGACCGCGGTCGGACGCCAGGTTTTCTGCGGCATTCGCCAATCGATGCCCGATAGGAGATAGCCGAGTTGCGCGGTCGAGATCGTCACCGTTCCGTCCGCCATCGACGGCCACAGAAACCGCCCTCGCTCCAGCCGCTTCGAGAACAGACACATTCCTTGGCCATCGTGCCAAAGGCACTTGATGAGGTCGCCGCGGCGTCCGCGAAAGACGAACAAGTGGCCGGAATGCGGATCGCGCTTCAACGTTTCCTGGACGATCAGCGCCAGACCGTCGAACCCCTTGCGCATGTCGGTGTGGCCGGTCGCCAGCCATACACGAACGCCAGCCGGGATCGGGATCATCTCTAGGCGAGCCCTGCTCGTCCGGGCCGCGACAGCGCCTTGACGACGCGCGCCAGCGCGCCGGCGTCGACATCAGCGCCGACGAAAATCCGTTCGCCGCCGACAAGTACGATCTCCATGCGGCCCGCCGTGGCCCCGGCTTCCGGCGCGATCGCGACCGGGACAAGCTCGACCGGAGCCGCGCGCTGCGAATCCGGCTCGCTTCTCGCCTGACGACGCCACGTAAAAACCAAGTTCGCGTTCACGCCATGTCGACGGGCGACCTCGGCCATCGAAGCGCCGGGCCCCAAGCTTTCCGCCACGATCTCGCGCTTCTCATGCGCCGTCCAAACCCGTCGCCGCCGTGCTCCTCGCGGGTTCAGGGCTTGATCAACCAGCTCCGACTTCATCGATAGTGCCCATTATCGTTGATGGGCACTATCCTCGTGCCGCTCCTCGCGCACTATCGCTCATAAGCTCCCGTTGCATAGGCGGCCTTCGGCGGAGGCTTACGCTGCACCCTGTTCTCGTTCGAATCGGCTTTCCGTCCTTCGTTGAAGAGCGTCGGAGGAAGGGCGACGAACCACGAGTTTTCCGTGGTCTCCGGGTCAATCGCTATGGCGATCCGGCGTGGTATCCGCTGAAGAGGTTCAACGAAGCGTTCTTGCCAACGGAAGTCCCCGAAAAGCAACCCCGGCAGGTTTTCTATTCGTTTCGCCACACGTTTCGCGATGCGCTGCGCGCGATCGGCGCGAGCCCGGACGTGCTGCAAGCGCTCGGCTGAAGTCAGGGGGACCGGGTCGTCTGCGACCACTACGGTAGCGGGCTCAACCCGGACCAACTTTATGAGATAATTCGAGAGCTTGTTTTCGAGGGCGTCGATCTCTCGCACCTATTCTCAGCATAGACCTCGTGAGCCAGTTTCACGGCTCGATACTCGCGGTCGTCGTCAGCTCAAGCTTCGCTACCGTCTGCGATAGGCTAGGCCGCATTCCATTTCGTCGCGTCAATCATGGCCTGCGTGGTGGTTTGCCAGAGCATGAGCTTGGAGAGACTATTCCACTTCCAGCGGCGGAAAGACTTCATCCACAGATAGCGGTATCTAGCGACCGGTCTGACCGATTGCTCGTAGCCCAGGTCTTGGACCAGCTTGGTTACGTGGGCCAAGTACTTGCGATAGCTGTTCGCCGAGGGGCGGCGATGAACAACTTGATCAGACCAGTCATAGCGGTGGCGATATTGAAGGAAGTCGAAGCCATCGTTGGAATGAACAACTTCGCAGCGTTTGAGACGGAACGGTCCGGCGGGATGGGATTTTAAGACCCCATCCAGGGCATCGGTCAACGCATGTGCCTCTTCTTCATTGCAAGCCGCAATCGCACTGTCGTCGCCGTGGACGAGAATGCGTTTCACTGGGGAAACAGTCCTCAGCGCAGGTCCGAGCAGTAGGCTCGCAATGATCTGGGAGGCGCGTGAACCCTGGGGCAGCCCGCATCGGACCGCTCCGTCAAACGCTTCTATGGATGTGTATTGGTGTACATCTTCATGTGTGGAGAGTGGAGCATTGGGGCTGATGAAGACGCTGTTACTCGTCACTGCCTTCGGCAGTCCTATCGCTTGTTGCACGTACGCTTTCTGCACGGACCTGAAAAAGTTCTTGATGTCTGCGAGGACGAAGAAACGGTAGCCGCTGTCGATGAGATGGACGATCTCGTCCGACGCGGCTTCCGCCCCGCGACCTTTGACTAAGTAGTCGAATGGCTCGTTGCCGAACTTGGCCGACAGAATGTCGGCGACCAGGGTTTGCAACGCGCTGCGCTTCGGTCCGAATGAGCAAACTGGACGCCAGCCCTCACCCGACCCTTTGGGTTGGGCCCACGCAACAATCGGCTCACCGCATTCCTTCCAGGGGTCCAACTCCTTCGCCGTCGCCTTGAGCCAGGCCGCCGTCAGCTTGGGGGTCTTTTCTGTCGAACGAACCAAGCACGTGAGCTTCGACGAGTAAGATGACAGGATCAGTCGCTGAATGTCTTTGACCCCGGCGCTATTCCCGCAGTCCACTGCGCACCTAAGCCGACGCAGAAGCTTGTCGTGCCGAACGGCATGCTCGAGCACCCCCGCTGCAAACCCGGGGCCGAATAGGTAAGCAGCTTTTTGATAAACAGATTGGACGCGAGACGATTGCATTCCGGTCTCCTTTTCGAGGCTCAAAGGTCGCTCTCGATGACGCTAGGTTAAGGCAAAGCAAAACGCGCTAGCTAAGCGGCTCTTGGACGTCGCTGTGCCCATGACTTCGCCGTTCATTGTTGACGCGAAAAGTCGTCCGGGCGGCGGAGGCAGGCAAATCGTACGCCGCCTGCGACGGTTAGAATTGCACAAGGCTCTGGCCCGGCTTTTTCTTTGCCGCCAATGCGTCACGCAACGTCAAAATATCGGTTAGCTTGTGGTAATAGCGATGGCCCCGCTTCTCGCGGTTTGGCATCTCACCCTTAGCCTCCCAGTAGCGAAGGGTCCGTCGGCATATGCCAAGAAGCGCCAGGGCTTCCTTGAACGAAACGACCTTATAGGCGGGCGGGGGAGATATCGGCATTTTAGATCGCCCCAGATTGTTAGATGTGAGATGTGTAATAGCCGGTCGCTTGAGACCAGGAGCCGGCGCTTTGCACACTTTTTGCAATGGATGTCATTTGATTGAGGCTACAGTGCAAACGGTGCAAAGCAATAAGCAATTCGGCGTGTGGTACACGTGTGCAGCCGAAGACCTCGGGGGGCCCGAGATTTCTACGATGACAAACATCAGCAACCTCGAACTAAATGTTCGTGGCATAAACGGAGGCACTTCGGACCTCTCGACATTTCCACCGAGCGGCACGCCGCCGCCTGGCAGGACGAGCGGCACGCCGCCGCCGGCAGGATAAAATTATCGAGGCGCGATTGAGCGCTGTGCAATATGTGTTCGCCGACGCAATCTGCAGGTTCGGGGCGGGGGAGGAATCATTCCGAACGGGGGCGGGGCAATCGACGAGACGGAATCGACCTGGGATAGTCATCACCGAATGGTGGAGCAATCAGCGTGGCCAAATTCGCCGACCTGAAGCCCGTCAGCCATTGAGAGGTCCTTCCAATAACGCGCGCAGAGTCTTAGAGCGGTTCTCGACCGATTAGAATCGCTTGGGATTCCCAAATCGACGTGTTTCTGATTCACCGTGTTGGCTGGCGAAGGAGGCCGGCCGACATGGGGGAACCTCTTTCGACGGATCTTCGCGAGCGCGTGGTTGACGCGGTGAATGGGGGAATGTCGCGCCGTCAGGCGGCGGCGCATTTCAAGGTCGGGGTATCGAGCGCGATCCGCTGGGTTGCGCAGGCGCTGGCGACGGGCGACCTTGCGCCCAAGCGGCAGGGCGGCGATCGTCGGTCAGCGGCGATCGAGGCGCAGGCTGATTTCATCCTGTCCCTGCTCGGCCCCGGCAGCGACGCCACCTTGGCCGAAATGCGCGCCGCCCTCGCAGCCAAGGGCCATTCCTTCAGCATCTCCGCGCTCTCGCGCTTCTTCGCCCGAAGGAGGATCACGCTCAAAAAAAGTCCGCGCACGCGGCCGAGCAAGATCGCCCCGATATCCTGAAGCGCCGTCGGCAATGGTTCGCGTCTCAGCTCGATCTTGATCCGGCGAAGCTGGTTTTCATCGACGAAACCTGGGCCTCCACGAACATGGCGCGAAGATACGGTCGCGCTCCGCGAGGCGAACGCCTGCGCGCCGCCGTCCCCCACGGCCATTGGAAAACCACGACCTTCGTGGCCGGACTGAGGCTGGCGGGGGTTGTCGCGCCGCTGGTCTTTGACGGACCGATCAACGCCCAGGTCTTCGAAGCCTATGTCGAGCAATTCCTGGTCCCGACGCTGTCGCCTGGCGACATCGTCGTCATGGACAATTTGTCCAGCCACAAAGGACCGAGGATCAGCCAAATGATCGAAGCCGCCGGCGCGACCTTGCTCTACTTGCCGCCCTACAGCCCCGACTTCAACCCGATCGAGAGGATGTTCTCCAAGCTCAAGGCGCTGCTGCGCAGAGCCGCCGAACGCACCGTCGAAGGTCTGTGGCGCGCAATCGCCGAATGCATTCCGCTTGTCACGCCGCGCGAATGCGCAAACTATTTCGAGGCCGCCGGCTATGAACCAACCTGAACGGGAACCGCTCTAGTTCTGGCGATCAATGCCGGCCGTCGGTCAATTGATGCCCGACGGACGCCGAGAGGGAGAATGACGCTACTGCCGGTAGCTTTAGATTCACGATAGCTGGGCTAAGGCGCAACGTAGGGTGTAGCAATATGCATTGTGCTTCGACGGGACACCGAAAGGACAGAGCGACACCCTCAAAAACGTCAAGTAATTCTTGGAGTTTTAGAGGGATGCGAGGGACACATTCGCGCAATTGGCTCTCCGAGACAGCGCGAGTCATGATCTTGTCCCGAGTTATGCGCGACGGGGACACGCCAGAAAGCCGCTTCGCTACAAGCTGTCGACGCAGAGTTTGCAGCCGAGTTTGGGACTTTTGCTTGAGGTGTCCACGCGGGCCATTGGCCGTCACGGATCGCACAGGCCGCATCGCCTTGAGCGTTCGATGCGTACGCAACTCCCGCTGGAGAGAACACCTCGTTGGGATCGGGCGAGCAAGGGCGCTCAGAACAAACCGACTTGGATGCCCTCGTGTCCACGCTAGATACGCCAGATCGTCATCGTTGAATTGAATCGCGGCCTGCAACCTAATTCTGAATTAGGTCTTCGAGGGCGTCCAAAAAGAGTGGATCGTAGCTTTCGCCGACGTGGCGCTGATTCCAAAGACCCGAACCGCGCACCAGGACGCGGTCGGAAACATGTCCCAGCCAGTCCGCCGACGGTGGATCGAGCGGCGGGCGATTGAAGTTGCTCAGCAACGCGATGGCACGCAAACTTGCCGGCCCTGGATCGTCGTCGACGCCAAAGCAGAGGAACGGCAAAGCGCCGATGTAGCGGGTCACGGCTTGTTCGATCGGCGCTTCGCTTGCAACCAGGGCCCTTCGATCGATGGCGAGCGCTTCGCAACCTTTCGCCCTGTCGTTCCTTATTCCCCATGAATCGCACTGGGGGAGGCCCCCCTGCTCCAGCAATGCTTGCCCGACGAGCCGACGGAATATCGAACCGCGATGGTTGCCGCGACCAGAGTCGCCGCCACGATGCTGTCCGAGACGCTGGCGAAGCGTTGAACCCGACCCGCTTGTCAGTGCGTGCGTGCCGACGCGAACGACGCGAAGTCCGACACCGCTTTCACGACGCGCCTCGAAGGGGTCAAAAAAGAAGTAGACGCCGCGAGCGGCGTTCACAACGCGTCGCTCAACGACCCGGGGATCAACCGCACCCGCGCGGGCGCGATGGCAGCGCACTACGCGGTCGGCGCGCTACCGGCGCGGGCCGCGCGACAAGGCGAAAGTCGGGGCCAAGGTCCGCTTCGCGCAGATGCACATCCTGGGCCGGTTGCGAGGCGCGACCTTTACAGTCGGAAAACATTACCGTCTCGGCGCATTAGCCGACCCGGCAAGTCTTGAAGGAGATATGGATTGGGGCCGCCCTCTGTGTAAATCTCTCCGTCTTGGCCGCTTGAACACGAGATGACGCCCACTACTGCGCCGTCAGGCCGTAGAATGGGCGAACCAGACATGCCTCCCACAATGGCCCGGGTGCAGCCGGATACCCATAGTCCACCGCCAAAGTGTTTCACCTCGCACTTCATCCAGCTGCCACCGGGCGATAGGAGAAATGCGCGCGATGCTTCTTCGCTCTCCTGCATGTCGCCGACCGGCAATGTTGTCGCTGATTCCAGGAGGGCATCGTAGGCGTTGGCTTCGTGAAACAGTGCCCGGTTGTCTGGCGAGCCGAAGACCGCAAGGTCGGAAACCGGATCAACAAAAAGGCATTCTGCCGCGACCGTCAGTGCGCCGCCCAATGGTCCGAGGAAATCCAAAAACGTCAGCTCGCTGGTGTCGGGAGGGCCGGGACTGGGAAGGCGCGGAAGACAATGCGCAGCAGTGATGACGTGGAGCTTGTCATCGATCTCTACCACAAATCCACGACCACCTGCCGGCCCGACGGCTAGGACTGATCGCCTTGCTGCATCGTGATCAAAACTATCTCCCACGGTATGTCCCCTATGGTCGGCGCGAAAGTCATACGCGAAAACAATTCGTTGCGGACTCAATTCCATGGAGGTCAATGCGCAACGAACTCTAAACGCCCGCTTGTTGCCGAGGAAAAATCATTCTACCGTCATCGTATTTGACGGTGTCTAAGGTCAAGTCTGTTGTATTCGGAGACCGTTGACAATCCGGTTTATCGGTCGGTCGCGGGCCTCGAAGCTGCAATGTCATCTTTTTCGGGTCGGGGGACAGCTGTGAAAAGAGTCTTTTTGCCCACCACTGGAGCTGACGACTGGCGACGACTGTTGGCTGATCCAAACACGCAGTGGGAGACCGGGTATTCCGCCAAGGCCCTCGCATATTGCTGGGAGGCCGCTGCGGGGCTCCCCGTGGAAATCGCCAACATTCTTCGGACCGACGGGAATGAGCCCGAGCTATTGGTTGCGATGCCCGAGCACAAGGTACAGTTGCCTGGCTCCGTGCTGGGCGCGAGTCAAAACGACCTCTTCGCGCTGGTTCGCGTTGGGTCCCGGACCATCGCGGTGACGATAGAGGGGAAGGTTGACGAGCCTTTTGGCCAGCTTCTCGGTGAGTGGTTGGTTAACGCCTCACCGGGCAAGCAAATTCGGCTTACTTACCTTTGCAAGACACTCGGCCTCAATGAGGGTCTCCTCCCTAATGACCTCTACTACCAGCTGCTCCATCGTGCCGCGTCGGCGGTGATCGAAGCCGAGCGCTTCAAGACGGACGCCGCCGCAATGCTGGTGCACTCATTTTCGCCTACGAACCGATGGTTCGACGCATTCGCCCATTTCGCTTCACTGTTCGGCTGCAAAGCCGAGCCGGGTAAGCTGGTATTGACTCGACCAGGTGCCGAACGACCGCTCTACTTGGGCTGGGCGCACGGCGATCCGCGCTTCCTCGATTTTTAGTTTCGCGCGACGGAACGCGGGGAGGCGATCTCTCGATCAGCGGCGAGTCGATCTCGACAGTGAGGAGCGCATAGCCCCTCACTATCGGCCGGGACCCAATTCTCGAATCTTCCGCCAAGGCCGCCACAGGACCGCCAGTCAGGCGCGTTTGGCCGACATCCAACCATTCAACCCATACTGATTAGGGCCGCCCAGGACGAAATCACCTCGGTGTAGACGTTGTTGGGCGCTTTGAGCCCACCTTGCCTCTTCGATTTCACTCGTGGCGCAGCGCATCGCGCGTAGCCGCCGATCCGGAGCAAAGGGGAGGGTCCGCCTCGATTAACAGGTCCATGAATCCTGACGTAGTCAGGAAATGGCGGCAGGAACGGCGCGTCCAGGCGCACGAAAATGGGGGCAAAATTTGGAGATGTTTTCCGACATTTGGAGTATCCCGCGAACGGATGGGCTACCCAATGCCCCTCGTGTAATCCCTTCGTCGCGAGCGTTGGTCATCGGGTTGCTCGTGATACACTCTCGTGGTACACAATTTCAGATGGTATGTCTGCTAAGTCTTTGATCTATAAAGGGCGTATGACCGCCAAACGATCCTCCGTCTGGCTCCACCAATTTCCCATAAACTATACAATTTGTTAGAGTTCCTGCTGAACGGCCCGAGCGCGGTGTTTTCGAAAGTGGGAAGCACCGGGGAAGCACCGTGATGGTGCTTGGGGGTCCGTCGTCTGCTTGCAGCGTCGAAACGTCCTGCACGCCCGCCAAGCGCGGGAGGACGCCGCTGGCGAGCAGCGGGTCCACCGCTGAGCCCGGCCCATTTCAGCAAACCGTCACGAGACTGGCCTCCGAACATTGGCGTCCATCCCTGCGTTCGTCGTCGAGAATCGGGCATGCTGGGCGCGTCCGCATGCTATGGATGCTGCGCCCGACAATTCTCGGCCGAAATTCCCTGAAGACTTCGGCATTTAGTCATTTGCCCAATTCGTACTTTCTATTCAAATTCGCGCCCGCTCACTGCACACTCGCTCCAGCGGTACGGGAGTGAAAAGAAGCGCGAACCCAAAGGCGACGAACGAAGAAATCCCGGCCTGATCTCGAGGCGTTCCGACGAACAAATCAGGGCCGCGAAAGATGTCACGATCTCGCCCAACTATCACCGCAGCGGCGTCGAGGATGTGTGAAGCGTCGGCGGAGATAGGTCAGGCGCACTTGCAGCCGGCTCCGCCCGACCGCTCGGCAGCTTCCAATCGGTCGGCCAAAGAATCGACAGAAATATTGTGATCCGATCGAGGTAATCAGCGGCTTTGCAGAAACCGCCGCGCCAAACACTCACTTTCGCGATAGCCGAAGCCCGCTCCGCTTGCATCCAGCGAATCATTCTCCAGATAACGGACTGGTTCGTTTCGCGTCCCTGTTGAGTAGGAGTCATGGCGATGGCCACGCGCGGTAATTCGAAGGGCTATCTCAAGCCGACAGTGCAAGAGCCTCCCGATCATAAGGGTGAAGCCGCCCCAGATCATTTGCGTGTCGTTCTGGGGTTTACGCAGATGCTGTCTGGCGGCGGCAATGCGGATGAGGCGCCACGCTTCGCAACCGATCATGGCTGGCTCGACGCGAGTGGTCAGCTCTCCGCCGCCGGAGACCAGCTTGCTCGCGCGCTCCTGCAACAAAGCGGAACGCGAACGGTATTTCGCGTTTGGTGAGTCTCTGTCCCTCGACAACCACCGCAGCGTGAGCGGCTCAAACGGCAGCCCTGCTGGTCCTTAACCAGGCAGGGTCGGCGCGGACGGTATAGCGACACTTCTTCCTGCCGCCGCCCCATTTTCACTTTCCTGGCGAGATTGGTCGGCCGCAGTCTGCGGCAGAAGATCATCCCGGCGATCAGAGATTGCGGCGAACCGTTGCAGGAGCGAGTCGGGCGCCTCCTCGCCGACGCCGATATAGGCGCCGCGCGTCAGGGTCACGAAAGCGCGCTCAAAAGAGCCCGCGCCGGCGCAGACGACGGCACGTGTAGGCGCGTCCTCGGACGCCAAGACGAGCACCGCCGGACTCACGGCCTCTGGCGTGAAGGCGGTCGAGCCCGCATCGGCGCCGAGGCCTTCTGTCATTCGCGTCGCGGCGGACGGCGCTAGGCAATTGATCCGGACATTGTATTTCGCGCCTTCCAAGCCAAGCGTATTCATCAATCCAACCAGGGCCATCTTGGCCGCGCCGTAGTTCGATTGTCCGAAGTTGCCGTACAGGCCGGAAGACGAGGTCGTGAGCACGATGCGACCGTATTGTTGGCCGCGCATGATCTCCCATACCGCCTTGGTGGCGTGCACCGCGCCCATCAGGTGCACCTCGATGACGGCGCGGAAGTCGTCGAGTTCCATCTTGGCGAAGGTCTTGTCGCGCAGTATCCCAGCGTTGTTGACCAGGATGTCGACACGACCCCAGCGGCTCATCGTCTCGGCGACCATAGCTTCGACCGCGCTCCGGTCGGTCACCGAGGCGGCGTTGGCCACGGCCTCGCCGCCGGCGCCGCGGATTTCCTCGACGACGCGCTGAGCCGGAGTCGCCGACCCTCCGCCTCCGTCGACCTCTCCGCCGAAATCATTCACCACCACCTTGGCGCCTCGCGCCGCCAGGGCCAGTGCATGGGCCCTTCCGAGGCCTCGGCCGGCTCCGGTGACGATGGCGACGCGACTGTCAAAACGCATGACGAAATCCCCCAACGGTCAGACGCACGCGACGTCCATCTTCCGACTGCGCCGGGACGAGCGTGGAATTCAAAACGGACGATCAGGCGACTTCAAAGAGTCCTGCTGCGCCCATGCCGCCGCCAACGCACATGGTGATTACGACGTAGCGCGCGCCCCGCCGCTTGCCCTCGATGAGCGCATGGCCGGTCATGCGTGCTCCTGACATCCCATAGGGATGACCTACGGCGATGGAGCCGCCGTCCACATTCAAGCGCTCATCGGGGATCCCAAGCCGATCCCGGCAGTAGAGAACTTGGCAGGCGAAGGCCTCGTTCAGCTCCCAAAGATCGATATCGTCCACTTTCAACCCGTGCTGTTTCAGCAGCTTGGGGATCGCGAACACGGGGCCGATGCCCATCTCGTCTGGGTTGCAGCCGGCCACCGCAATGCCGCGGTAGATGCCGAGCGGTTGAAGGCCGCGGCGTTCGGCTTCCTTCGCCTCCATGATCACGCAGGCCGAAGCGCCATCCGACAATTGCGAGGCATTGCCGGCGGTGATGTTCTGGCCAACCTTCACGCGCATCCCGTCCGCGAAGACCGGCTTGAGCGAGGCGAGGCCTTCTAGGGTCGTCTCCGGCCGGGCGCCTTCGTCCTTGGTCAGGTGGACCTCTTTGCGCGCCACCGTGCCGGTTTCCTTGTCGGTGATAGCCGTGGTGACCGAGATTGGCGCGATCTCGGCGTCGAAGCGTCCTCCCTCTTGCGCCGCAGCAGTTCGGCGCTGCGAGCGGAGCGCATAAGCGTCCTGCGCTTCGCGCGAGATCGTGTATCGGTCGGCGACGATCTCGGCGGTCTCCAGCATGGTCATGTAGAGCTGCGGAATGCGCTCCTTGAGCACCGGGTCCTGGGCGCGGTGTCGGTTCATCTTGTCGTTCTGAACCAGCGATATCGATTCGACGCCGCCGCCTATTGTCACGGTCATCCCATCCTGGATCACTTCCTTGGCGGCGGTCGCGATACCCATCAGCCCTGACGAGCAGGCGCGATCGATCGTCATCCCCGGAACTGTGTCGGGCAGGCCCGCGCGCAGCGCCGACTGCCGCGCTACGTTGCCGCCTTGCGTTCCCTGCTGCATGGCGGCGCCGAACACCACATCCTCGATCGCTCCCGGTTCCAGCCCGGCGCGCCGGACGGCCTCGGCGATCACGTGCCCGCCGAGGGCTTGGGCGTGGGTGTCGTTGAACGCGCCGCGATAGGCCTTCCCTATCGGGGTGCGGGCGGTCGAGACGATGACAGCGCTACGCATGAGAAATCCCCTCCCTGTGTTTGATCGTCCTAGTCGGACGGCCGTTTCTTCGTTCTGTCGTCGGAAATGATTTTGGCGGAATCGACCGCTAAGCCGCGCGCGGCGCTAAGCGAGTCGAGCACGTGGTCGCGCGCCTCGAACAGGATGCGGCGTGCGACCGTCTCGGCCGAGGCGTCGTCGCCGGCTCGCACGAAGGCCGCGATCGCCGACCAATCGTCGACCACGCGCTGGCGCCGATCAGCGCTGACGTAATCGAACGGCCGTTCCTGCCACAGTGCGTTCCACAGCGAACTGTGAACCTGGTCGAACAGGGTGCGGGCAAGATAGTCGTTGCCGCAATACTGATAGAGCACGCGACCGACGGCGCCGCTTTGCAGCGAGAATTCGACCGGATCGGGCGGGTCGGCCTGCGCCAGCGCCTGCAACTGGGCAATCTCTGAACTCAGCTTTTGCAGGCCCTTGGCGGACGCCGCACGCGTGAAGCATCGCGCGGCGAGCCCAAGCAACGCCGCGCGCACGTTGAAGAAGTCGGCGATGAGGTCGAGCGATACCCCCACCGCAACCGCGCCCCTGCGAGGACGGAATTCGACCAATCCGCTCTTATGGAGCGAACGGATCGCCTCGCGCACCGGTCCGCGGCTGACGCCATGCAAATCGGCGAGCTCCTGCTCGCGAACGCGCTCGCCGGCGATGTATTCGCCGCGCAGGATCGCGGCGCCGAGATGATCGGCAATCTGGTCGGCGATCGTCCGGGGAGGCGCCGGCCGCATCCGCGCGCTGCCGCGCGCGGGGCCACCTTCTTCGCCGGTGTGCGCCTCATCCTTACTTTGCAAGGCGATCATCCCCTCTTCGCCTCGTTGACGTCTACGCCTCCTAGTCAATCCATGCTCACGTAAATTGTCAACAATCACCAATTGACAGTGAAGGCCATGCGTGTTGGGATCGAGTTCAAGTTCAGGGAGGGGCCCCGAAGAGGGCCTCGCCAGGGAGGAATGAGGTCATGGGCCGTATCCTCAAGGCCGTCGTGGCGGCCGCTATCCTCGTTGCCGCGCCCGTCGCGGCGGCCGCGGCCGACAAGGACACTTTGACGGTCGCGTTCGCCGCCGAGCCGACGACTTTGGATCCCGTCAAATTTTCAGCCGGCGTCGATCTCTACGGAATCGGTCAGATCTTCGAGCAACTTCTGCGTCCCGGACCGGACGGGAAGATCGAGAATTGGCTGGCGGAGTCGTGGAAGATCGAGGGCACGGCGGAACAGCCCATCATCGACGTTCACATCCGCCCCGGCGTGAAGTTCCAGAACGGCGATCCGCTGACGTCGTCCGACTTCGAGTTCTCATACCAGCGGCTTAGAGACCCTTCGCAAAGCCGCTGGTCGCACCTTCAGGCGTCGGTCGAATCGTTCGAGATCGTCGACGATCTGCACTTCCGGCTGCACTTCAAGCAACCCGACGCGAACTACCTGGCCGACATGCTCGAAGTGTGGGCGTTGCCGAAGGCCTACATCCAGAAGGTGGGCGTCGACGGGTTTGCCCGCGCGCCGGTCGGCACCGGTCCCTGGCGGTTCGTCGATTGGAAGGTGAAGGAACAGCTCGATCTGACCCGCTTCGACGGCTACTGGAACAAGGATCACCGCCCGTCCATCAAGAATCTGGCGATCAAATTCATTCCCGAAGATCTCACCCGCGTCGCCGCCTACAAGACGGGCGACGTCGATTGGATCGACGCGGTGCCGCCGGCGATGCTCGCGGATGTCAAGGCCATTCCGGACACCACCGTGGCTACGGTGGTCGACGGCAACAATCTGTTCCTCAACTTCCCCACTCAGCTTCCCAACAATCCGTTCGACGACGTGCGCGTCCGCCAGGCCGCCGCCTACGCGATCGATATGGACGCCGTCATCAAGGGCGTGCTGTTCGGACTGGGCGAGCGATATGCCGAGGTGGGCAAGGGCGAGAACGGCTTTGATCCGAGTCTCCAGCCCTATCCCTACGATCCGAAGAAGGCGAGCGAACTGTTGAAGGCCGCCGGGTTCCCGAACGGTTTCGACACGCCCTGCTACAACCTCACGACGCCGCGCGAGCCCAACATCAAGGAGGTGGGCGAGGCGATGTTCGCCTACCTGTCGGCCGCCGGCATCCGTTGCCATGTCGTCGAGATGGAGTACGGCGCCTGGATCAACCTGGGACGCCGCGAGCGACCGCAGCGGCCGGTGATGGACGGCGTTTTGAGCTGGATGTGGGCGCACGGCATCCCCGGCGATCCCGCCACCCCGTGGACCGGGCATTTGCACAGTTTCGAGCCCGGCAAGGGCTGGGGCAGCTATTCCTACACCTCGGATCCCGAAGTCGACGCCCTGGTCGAGCAAATGAAGGCGACCATGGACACGCAGAAGCGAGATGAGCTGATCGCGAAGATCGCGCGAATCAAGCACGACAAGGTGCTGGGCGGCTTGACGACCTACCGTCCGCTGGTCGCCTTGGCGTGGCGGTCGAGCAAGGTCGACTTCACGCCATGGCCCGGCGGCCGCCAATTCCAGGAGATCGGACTGAAGCCGTAGCGGAATGATCGCGCCAGACGTTCGCGTCGGAGGAGGGCAGCGTGTTCGGTTTCGTATTGCGGCGTTTCGGGCAGGGCCTGATCACCATTGTCGGGGCGAGTCTGGTGATATTCGTCGTCGCCCATTTGTCGGGCGACCCGACTGAGCTCCTGTTGCCGCTCGATGCGCCGCCCGCGGCGGTCGAGGCGACGCGCTCAGCCCTTGGTCTCGATCGGCCTGTCTGGGAGCAGTATCCGATCTTTCTCGCTCACGCGCTCGGCGGCGATTTTGGCATGTCGTATCGCTGGCAGATGCCCGCGCTCGATCTGATCCTGGAACGGCTGCCGGCCACGATCGAATTGGCGCTGGCCGGTCTCCTGGTCAGCGTGGCGTGCGCCGTGCCCCTCGGCGTGCTCTCGGCGGTGTACCGCGGCGGTTGGCTCGATCGCTGCGCACGGGCGTTCGCGCTGCTGGGCCAGGCGATACCCGCCTTCTGGATAGGGCTGGTCTTGATACTCGTGTTCGCAGTCCGGCTGCAGTGGCTGCCGGCTTTCGGACGCGGCGGCCTCTCTCATCTCATCCTCCCGGCCATCACGCTGGGGTGGTATCCCGTGGCGGCGCAGACGCGGATCGTCCGATCCTCGATGCTCGACGTGCTCGACAGCGACTATATCCGCCTCAGTCGCGCGCTTGGCACGCCCGAGAGACTGCTGATCTGGAAATACGCGCTCCGCAACGCTTCCGTTTCGCTGTTGACGGTGCTCGGCGTCTACTTCGCCGCGATGCTGGGCGGCGCCTTCATCGTGGAGGTGATCTTCGCCTGGCCGGGCCTCGGCCGAACCGTGGTCGAGGCGGTGTTCGCGCGCGATTTTCCGGTGGTGCAGGCGGGCGTGTTCTTCGCCTCGGCCCTATTCGTCCTGTCGTCGATCCTGGTCGACCTCTGCTACGGGCTCCTCGATCCGAGGATTCGCGATGTACGATAGCTATTCCGCGCCCCGGGCGATTCAGGCGCCGCGCATCTTTGTGCTGTTCCGGCGGTTTCCGGTCCTGTCGCTGGCGATCCTGTTGGTCATCGTCGTGCTGGCGATCGGAGGCGATTGGCTGGCGCCATACGATCCTAACGCGATCAATCTGGGCGAGGCGTTCCGGCCGCCCTTCTGGGTAAGCGGCGCCGCCGCGGGCCATTGGCTCGGCACCGACAATCTCGGCCGCGACATCCTCAGTCGGATCGTCGTGGGTTCGCGGGTGTCGGTGATCGTCGCGGCCTACGCCATCGTCTTCTCCGGCGCGATCGGCGCGGTGATCGGCATGGCGGCGGGATATTTCGCCGGGGGACTGGGGGCTGTGCTGATGCGCCTGGCCGACATCCAGCTATCGATCCCGCCGGTCGCGCTCGCCCTGCTTCTCGCCGCGGCGCTGCAACCGGGCCTCTCCACGGTCATCGCTGTCATCGTCCTGAGCTATTGGAGCTGGTACGCGCGCATTATTCGCGGCGAGATTCTCTCGCTCAAGGAACGCGACTATGTCGCGTTCGCGCAGATTGCCGGCGTTTCGACCTTCACCATCTTTCGCCGCCATCTGCTGCCCAACGTCCTCAACACTCTGCTGGTGCTGGCGACGCTGCAGGTCGGCCAGGTGATCCTGTTCGAGGCCGGGCTGTCCTTCCTCGGACTCGGCGTCCGGCAACCCCAGGTGTCCTGGGGACTGATGCTGTCGGATGCGCGCGAATACATCACCACGGCGTGGTGGCCGATCACCATGCCGGGCATCGCAATCGTGCTGACCTGCCTTGCGGCCAATCTCACCGGCGACTGGCTGCGCGACCTGTTGGACCCACGCCTGAGGCAGCTGTGACGACAACACAACCCTTGCTGGCGGTCGAAGGCCTGCAGACGCATCTCCATTTGCGCCGCGGCGTTCTGCGCGCCGTTGACGGGGTCAGCCTGCATGTCGACGAAGGCGAAACCTTGGGCATCGTCGGCGAGTCCGGCTCAGGCAAGAGCACGACCGGACTTTCGCTGTTGCGGCTTCTGCCGCCCGGCTCGGGGCGCATCGTCGCGGGCAGCATCAAGCTCGACGGGCGCGAACTGACCGATCTCGACGAGCAGGAAATCGCCCGCACCGTTCGCGGCAAACGCATCGCGTTGATCGCGCAGGACCCCATGCACTCGCTCAATCCGGTATTCAGCATCGGCGACCAGGTCGCCGGGCCGTTCAAATACCACGGCATCGCGCGCGGCTCGGCGCTGCGCGACGCGGTGGTCGGCGTGCTCGATCGCGTACGGATCCCCTCGCCGGAGCGCCGCCTCGGCGACTATCCGTATCAATTCTCGGGCGGACAGCGTCAACGCATCGTCGCCGCCATGGCGATCGCTTGCACGCCGCGGCTGCTGATCGCCGATGAGCCGACCTCGGCGCTCGACGTGACCATTCAGGCGCAATTCATTCACCTGATGCGGCGCATTCAGACCCAAACCGGCGCAGGCATCATTCTGATCACTCACGATTTGGGGGTGGCCGCAACGATGTGCGCTCGAGTTCGCAGTCATGTACGCCGGACGCATCGTCGAGACCGGTCCGGTGCGGGAAATCTATCGGGCGACTGCGCATCCGTACACCCAGGCGTTGCTCGGCGCGATTCCGCGGATCGGGCGCGGTCGGCAGAAGCGGCAGGATCGATTGATTTCCATTCCCGGCCAGCCGCCCAGCCCGCTCGATTTGCCCAAGGGTTGTCGGTTCGCCGCGCGTTGTCCGAAGAGGATGGCGGTCTGCGAGGAGGCCTATCCACCCGTAACCGACCTCGGAGGCGGTCACACCGTCTCGTGCTGGCTCACGGAGCGGCGCTGACCGATGCTACAGCTCGATCACGTCACCAAGCAATTTCGTACGCGCCGGGACCGCATCGTCCATGCCGTCGACGACGTCAGCCTAAGCGTCCCCGAGAATAAGACGGTGGCGCTGGTCGGCGAATCCGGTTGCGGCAAGACCACCATCGCCAAGCTCATCCTCAGGCTGGAACGACCGACGGCGGGCAAAGTTTTATTCGAGGGCAATGACCTTGCCGAAATGGACCGGTCGGCCCTGCATGCCTACCGCCGACAGGTGCAGGCGGTATTCCAGGACCCCTATGCCTCCCTCAATCCGCGCCTACGCGTCGGCGCCATCGTCGCCGAACCGATCCTCGCGCATGTGCGGGACGATCGCCAAGCGGTGAAGCGGCGTGTCGAGGAGGTGCTCGAGGTGGTCGGCCTGCCGGTCAGCGCGGCGCGCCTGTTCCCATACGAGTTCTCCGGCGGGCAACGTCAGCGCATCGCGATCGCCCGCGCCTTGGCGCTGCGGCCGAGATTGATGGTGCTCGACGAGCCGGTCTCGGCGTTGGACGTGTCCATTCGCGCACAGATCCTCAATCTGCTGTCCGATATCCAGGCCGAGTTCCGCCTGACCTACCTGCTGATCTCCCATGATCTCGCGCTGGTCGAACATTTCAGCACAGACGTCGCGGTCATCTATCTTGGCCGCGTGGTGGAAGCCGGACCGACGGAATCCCTGTTCGCCGAGCCCGCCCATCCCTATACGCAAGTCTTGATCGAGTCGGCGCCGCAGCCCGACCCCGACCATCTCTTGCCCGACGTTATGGCGCTCGGCGAAGTGGCTGGAGCGATCGATCGGCCGTCGGGCTGCCATTTCCATCCCCGCTGCCAGTACGTGATGCCGGAGTGTCGCATCACCTCGCCGGCGCCGACCCCGCGCGGCGCCGATCGCATCGCCGCCTGCCACCTCACGCGCCTTGGCGCGGCCCCCAGCTTAGAGACGGTTCGCCCATGACGATCAAAGCGCTTCTGATTGCCAACCGCGGCGAGATCGCAATTCGAATCGCGCGTGCGGCGTCGGAACTCGGCATTCGCACTGTGGCGATCTTCTCCGAGGATGACGCGCGCTCGCTTCACGTGGGCCGCGCCGACCGGGCGGCGCCCTTGAAGGGCTCGGGGGCGAAGGCCTACCTCGACATCGCGCAAATCGTCGCGGCGGCGCGCGCCGAAGGCTGCGACGCCGTGCATCCCGGCTACGGCTTTCTCAGCGAGAACGCCACTTTCGGACGCGCCTGCCTTGACGCCGGTCTGATTTTCGTTGGCCCCGATCCCGCAGTGCTCGAACTTTTCGGTGACAAGGTAGCGGCGCGGCGTCTGGCCGAGCGTTGCCGGGTTGCTGTTTCGCGCGGCACGCAGGGACCGACCACCCTCGATCAGGCGCGCGCGTTCCTGGCGGGTCTCGGCCCGGATGGCGCCGTGATGGTGAAGGCCGTGGCGGGCGGCGGCGGGCGCGGCATGCGCATGGCGGCGAGCCTGACTGAACTCGACAAGGTTTACGAGCGCTGCATTTCCGAGGCGAAGGCAGCCTTCGGCCGCGGCGAGGTGTATGTCGAGGAACTGGTTCCGAACGCCCGCCACATCGAAGTGCAGGTGATCGGCGACAGCGGCGGCGCGATCGTCGACCTCGGCGAGCGCGAATGCAGCGTGCAGCGCCGCCACCAGAAGATCATGGAAATCGCCCCTTCGCCGACGCTCTCGATGGACGCTCGTAGAGCGATCGCCGATGGCGCGGTGAAAATGGCGCGCGAGGCTGGTTGCGTCGGGCTTGCAACTTTCGAGTTCCTGGTCCCCGTCCAGGCGCCGGAGCGGTTCGTCTACATCGAGACCAATCCGCGCCTGCAAGTCGAACACACCGTGACCGAAGAGGTGACCGGCGTCGATCTCGTCAAGACGCAGTTGCGCATCGCAAGCGGCGAGACCTTGGCGCAGATCGGCTTGGATGCGCGGAAAACCACGCCAACTCGCGGGTACGCCATCCAACTTCGGATCAACATGGAGACCATGCGCGCCGATGGCGTCGCCTTGCCCTCCAGCGGCGCGCTCACGGTCTACGAGCCGGCGTCCGGCCCGGGCGTCCGCGTCGACGGTTACGGCTATAGCGGTTTTCGCCCAAGCCCCAGTTTCGATTCCCTGCTGGCGAAGCTGATCGTTCATTCCCCCTCGCCCCGATATGAGGACGCCGTCATTCGCGCGCGCCGCGCCTTGAGTGAATTCCGCATCGAGGGAATCGCCACCAATGTGGGTTTCCTCGCGGCGCTGCTGGATCACCCCGATGTCGTGCGCAATCAGGTAAGCACGCGCTTCCTCGACGAGCACGTTGGCGCGTTGGCCAAGGCGGCTGCGCGGGGCGGTGACGCCTTTTTCGCGGCGATTCCGGCGGCCGACCGATCCGCGGCGCGGCCGGCGGTCGCCGGTCCAGTGGGCGCCGTCGCCGTACCAGCGCCGATGACAGGCCTCGTCATCGCCATCGAGGTGGCCGATGGCGATCTCGTGCGATCCGGCCAACACCTCATTGTGCTCGAGTCGATGAAGATGGAGCACCTGGTCACGGCCACGGTTGGCGGAGTGGTGCGCCTGATCGCGGCGAAGAAAGGCGAGGTGCTGGCCGCCGGCCAGCCGGTCCTGTTCATCGAGCCGAAAGACGTGTCGGAGGCGTCTTTCGCGACCGACCAGGCGCCGGACCTCAATGCGATCCGACCGGATCTCGCCGAGGTCATTGCGCGGCACAATCTCACTCTCGATCCGGCCCGGCCCGACGCGGTGGCCCGGCGTCATGCCAAGGGCGGCCGGACCGCGCGCCAGAATGTCGAGGACCTCTGCGATCCCGGCAGCTTCATCGAATATGGCGGCCTGACCATCGCGGCACAGCGTAGCCGCCGTCCCATGGAGGAATTGCTGCGCACCACCCCGACCGACGGGCTGATCGCCGGACTGGGCACGGTGAACGCCGAGCGGTTCGGCGAGGATCGCGGCGCCTGCGCGGTGGCCGCCTACGATTACACAGTGCTGGCCGGCACCCAGGGCACGATGAACCATAAGAAGCAGGACCGGTTCTATCGGCTTGCCCACGAGCTGCGCCGCCCCTTGGTGCTGTTCGCCGAGGGCGGCGGGGGCCGGCCCGGCGACACCGACAAGGCGCACGTCGGCGTCGCCGGCGGTGATCTGCCCACCTGGTTCCTGTTTGGCGGACTCTCCGGCCTCGTGCCGCTGATCGGCATCGTTCACGGACGGTGTTTCGCGGGCAATGCCGCCTTGTTGGGCTGCTGCGACGTCATCATCGCGACCGAGTCCGCCACCATCGGCATGGGCGGTCCGGCGATGATCGAAGGCGGCGGCCTGGGCGTCTATGAACCCGAGGAGGTCGGCCCCGTCAGCATGCAGGCTCCGAACGGGGTCATCGACGTGGTGGTGCGCGACGAGGCCGAGGCGGTGGCGGTGGCCAAGCGCTATCTCTCCTACTTCCAGGGACCGCTCGCCGATTGGAAATGCGCCGACCAGCGATTGTTGCGCTCGGCGATTCCCGAGAACCGGCTGCGCGTCTACGACATCCGCTCGGTTATCCGCACGCTGGCCGACGAGGATTCCGTTCTCGAACTGCGGTCAAGCTTCGGGATCGGCATTGTCACCGCGCTGGTGCGCATCGAGGGCCAGCCCTTCGGCCTGATCGCCAACAATCCCGTGCATCTCGGCGGCGCGATCGACGCCGATGCGTCCGACAAGGCGGCGCGTTTCATTCAGCTCTGCGATGCGCACGATCTCCCGATTCTCTCGCTGACCGACACGCCGGGCTTCATGGTTGGACCCGAGGCCGAACGGGAGGCGCTGGTCCGACGAGCCTGCCGCATGTTCGTCAACGGCGCGACGGCGACCGTGCCTTACTTCACCGTCGTCCTGCGCAAGGGCTATGGCCTCGGCGCCATCGCGATGGCCCGCGGCCACTATCACGCCTCGATCTTTACGGTGTCGTGGCCTACCGGCGAGTTCGGCGGAATGGGGCTCGAGGGCGCGGTCCGTCTCGCCTACCGCAAGGAATTGGCGGCCATCGCCGATGCCGACGAACGCGAAGCGGAGTTCCGCCGACGCGTGGCGCGCAGCTACGAGCACGGCAAAGCGATCAATACCGCTTCGGTCCTCGAGATCGACGACGTGATCGATCCGATGGAGACGCGCCGCTGGGTGCTGCGCGGGCTCAAGAGCATTGCGCCGCGGCCTCCGCGCGCCGGCAAGAAGCGTCAGCAGATCGAGCCCTGGTGATGGATCAGCATCGAGAATCAGATTTGCCAGCGCTCGGCGTCAGACGCCTGCTCGACCTGTCCGGCAGGGTCGCTTTGATCACCGGCGGCTCGCGCGGATTGGGCGCGCAGATTGGCGCGGCGTTGGGCGAAATGGGCGCTAAGCTCGTCGTCGTCGCCCGCAACAGGGGCGATGTCGAAACGGCGGTCGCGAAGTTCGCCGCCGCGGGCGTCGAGGCGACCGGGATCGCCTGCGATCTGACCCAACGGGACACCGCTTACGAAGTAGCGACAGAAGCGGTGCACCGAATGGGGCGCATCGACATTCTCGTCAACAACGCCGGCATGGCGTTCGGGGCGCCCACCGAGCAATTCCCATTGGACCGGTGGCGCCAGCTAATCGCGCTTAATCTCACCGCTGTCTACCTCGTCACTCAGGCGGTGGCGAAAGTCGCGATGCTGCCCGCAAAATACGGTCGGGTGATCAACCTTTCGTCGGTGGCGGGGCTGCACGGGCGCCACCCTAGGGCCGGCGGCTCGATCGCCTACGCGACCACCAAGGGCGCCGTCGTCAGCTTCACGCGCGCATTGGCGTCCGAATGGGCGCCCTACGGCATTACGGTCAATGCGCTCGCGCCGGATGTTTTTCCCACCGATATGACGCGCGCGATGATCGACCGCAGCGAGCAGGCGATCGTCGACCGTATTCCCATGGGCCGGCTGGGCCGTCTCGACGATCTCAGCGGCGTCGCGGCGCTGCTGGCCTCCGATGCGTCGGCCTACATCACCGGCCAGACCATCGCCGTTGATGGCGGATCGAGTTCGGTGTGAGCACGTGAACCTGGGAGACGAAACGGAATGACGGCGTTGACGGGATTTCGGGTGGTCGAACTGGGCGAGAGCGAGTCGGCAGCTTATTGCGGCAAGCTGTTCGCCGATTTCGGCGCCGAAGTCGTCAAGATCGAACCGCCGGGTGGCGATCCCGGCCGGTCCGCCCCGCCCTTGGTTGAGATCGGCGGTGGCGCCTTCGAGAGCGCCTATTTCGCCTGGCTCAACACCAACAAACGCAGCGTGACCGCCGATCTGGCGAGCCCCAGCGACGTGGACGCGATAGCGCGCCTCGTCGCAAACAGCCACGTTCTCATCGATGGGCGTGAACCCGACTCCGCCGCGTCGGGACCGCTTGCTCATGACGTGCTGCGGGCGATGGCGCCTGGCCTGGTCACGGTCGCAGTCAGCTGGTTTGGCGAAACTGGCCCGTATCGCGATTACGCCGCGACCGATTCCGTATGCCGCGCGCTGGCCGGCCTCGTGAAGCTGGTCGGGCCAGTCGAAGCGCCGATCATGCTGACCGAGCATCAGGCCTGCGTTCCGGGCGGCCTCTCGGCCTTCATCGCGGCGATCAGCGGGCTGTTCAGCGAGGGCGGTTCGGGACGGCGCTTTTCGGTCAGCGTCCACGAAGCGAATATCGTGTTGTCGGAGATCGGCGTTGGCAGGGCAGCGGGCCTCAATCTCCCGGAGAGCCGCCTCGGGACGAACCGCTTTGTGCCTACGTTCCCGTTGGGCATTTACCCATGCCGTGAAGGCTGGCTCGGCGTGACGGTGCTGACGCCCGAGCAGTGGCGGAGCTTCTGCGCTTTGTTGGACATGCCTGAGGCGGCCGCCGATCCGCGCTTCGCGCTGTCGGTCAATCGTCTGGAGCACGCGGACGAATTGGAACGCCTCTATCTGCCGCGCCTGGCGCAGCGCACCGCTCTCGAATGGTTTGAGGAAGGCCGCACGCGCAAGATCCCGTTTGTACCGGCGCCAGACATGGAAGACCTGCTGGCGCGTCCGGTGCATCGCGCCCGCGGCGCGTTCGGTACGGTGAGGGTTGGCGAGGCTTCATTCGAAGGCCCAGTCCTTCCCCAGCATCTTACGGGCACTCCGCCGGCTGCCGGCGGGGTCGCCCCGCTGGCCGGCGCCGATACCGGCTTGTTGCGCAATGCGAGGGCCAATCGACCAGCGGCGCCGCCGGCTCCCGGAGCGCGGAGTGACTCACGGTCGCTGCCGCTTCATGGCTTGCGCATCGTCGATCTCTCCATGGGTTGGGCGGGGCCGTTGGCCACGCGGCACATGGCCGATCTCGGCGCCACGGTCATCAAGGTCGAATCCTGCGCCTATCCCGACTGGTGGCGCGGCGTGGACTTCTCTGCGGAAGCGGTCGAACTGCGCAGCTACGAGAAGTCGATGATCTTCAACATCATGAACCGCAACAAGAGTGGCGTCGCGCTCGATCTGACGCGCCCCGAAGGAAAAGAACTTCTGTTGCAACTGGCGGCAGACGCGGACGCCGTGATCGAGAATTATTCGGCCGGCGTGATGCCCAAACTCGGGCTCGCCTACGCCGATCTGTGCAAGGTCAATCCTGACCTGGTCGTGGTGTCGATGCCCGCCTTCGGCGCCGACAGCGATTGGCGGGACGTGCGCGCCTATGGCTCGACCTTGGAACAGGGATCGGGGCTGCCGAGCGTGACCGGGCGCCCGGATTGGCCGCCGACCCACAATCATCTCGCCTATGGCGACCCGATAGGTGGACTCAATGCCGCGGCGGCGCTTCTGATCGCGCTCCTGCACCGCAAGCGCACCGGCCGGGGGCAATATGTCGATCTCGCCCAGGTCGAATGCATGTTCCCGCTGGTCGCGCCATGGATCGTCGAGCAGTCGGCCGCCGGCCGCGTGGCGCCGCGAATCGGCAACCGGCACCGCCAATATGTGCCCCACGGCTGCTTTCCCTGCGCCGGCGACGATAGCTGGATCGTGATCGCGGTGACCGGCGATGCCGAGTGGCTGCGCCTGTGCGAGGTCATGGGCCGGCCCGATCTGAGCGCTGATCCCGGCTTGCGCATGGCCGCCGGCCGCCGGGACGTCGAGGACGATCTCGAACGCGCGATATCGGCATGGACCACGACGCGGGACGCCGACGAGGCCATGCGATTGCTCCAACATCATGGCGTAGCCGCAGGGGTGGCCCGATCGCCGCACGAATTGCTGTTGCGCGATCCGCACCTTCGATCGCGCGGGTTCTGGCAAAGCGTTACGCGCGAATTCGTCGGCGATCATGCCCAGCCGTCTCTGCCGTTTCGGGAGGAAGCCGATCCGTACCCGATGCGTGCGCCGGCCCCGACGCTAGGTCAGCACACCAACGACGTGCTGCGTGCATATCTGTCGGCGACCGAGCACGAACTCGAGACCTTGAACGCGACGGGCGTGACCGGAACCGTTGCCGTATCCATTGAGCGGAAACGCCCGAAATTGCCCCAGCAGCCAGCCGCCGCAATCGCGGCGCGTCCTAACGATGGCGCACGGCCCTCCATCTCCAAATGACGGAAATCACTCCAGTGGAATCCAAGTTGATCGAGCAGGGCTGGGCGACCAAGCCGATGACGGGTTTCAACGACCTTGTCGGCCCGATTTGGGCTCGACGGGACGGCGACGTTTGGGTCAACGGCTTCCTCGTCACGGAAAAGCATCTCAATTTTCGTCGCAACGTCCACGGCGGCATGCTGGCCACATTCGCCGAACTCGGTGCTTGGGCGCGCGGTGGTCAACGCGGTCAAGCCGCGTCCCTGCGCAACGATCCAGCTCAACATGCACTATGTGGCGTCGGTCATGCTCGGCGATTTCGTCGAGGGACGCGCAGAAATCATTCGCGTCACCGGTTCCGTGGTGTTCGTGGCCGGACGCTTCAACGTCGGAGCGAGCGTCGTCGCGACGGCGGACGGATTGTGGAAAATCTTGAACGCAAGCCATCGCGGTCCCGCTGAAGCGGATCCGCAGCCGCCACAACGGGAGTAGCCAATGAGCGTGAAGGAACTTTTCGATCTCACGGGACGAACCGCCCTCATAACAGGAGGTTCGCGCGGCCTCGGGCTGCAGATCGGCGAAGCGCTCGGTGAGATGGGCGCGAGCCTCGTCATCACCGCGCGTAAGAAAGACGAACTCGACGCAGCGGTGCAGCACCTCGCAGCACGGAATGTCGACGCCACCGCTCTTGTCTGCGACCTGTCGGATCCGGACGCGATCGATCCGATGGTGGAAGAATCCCTGCGGCGCCGCGGCAAGATCGACATCCTCGTCAACAATGCGGGCGCCACCTGGGGCGCGCCCACGGTCGAGCATCCCCGCGAAGCCTGGGACAAGGTGGTGGCCCTCAATCTCACGGCGGCCTTCTTGGTCAGCCAAGCGGTCGGCAAACGCGCAATGCTTCCCGCCAAATACGGCAAGATCGTCAACGTCGCCTCGACCGCCGGCCTCGTCGGCGCCAGACCGGGCGGCATCGCCACCATCGGCTACAACACGACCAAGGGCGGGATGATCAACTTCACCCGCGCGCTCGGCTCCGAGTGGGCTCCTCACGGGGTCACAGTCAATGCAATCGCGCCCGGCGTGTTTCCGAGCAAGATGACCAAAGGCATCATCGAAAAGTACGGCGACCGGATTGTCGAAAGCGTGCCGATGAATCGGGTCGGCGGACCGGAGGATCTCAAGGGTCTCGCCGTGCTGTTCGCATCCGACGCATCGGCCTTCATCACCGGTCAAACCGTCGCGGTGGATGGCGGATACACCATCGTCTGATCGCGACCGGCACGGGAGAGGAAGCGCGGATGTCGTGGCAGGATGAAATCGACGAACTGAACAAGCGTCGCCGCATGGCGCATGCAATGGGCGGCGAAGAGAAAGTCGCCCGCCAAAAGTCGCTCGGCCGATTGACCGTGCGCGAGCGCATCGATGCCTTGGCCGATCCCAACTCTTTCGCCGAAATCGGCACGCTGGCCGCGAATGCCCAATATGACGAGGCCGGCAAACTCGTCAGCTTGGCGCCGGCGACCTTCATTTTCGGTCGCGCCGCCATCGATGGACGCCCGGTGGTTCTCTGCGGCGACGACTTTACCGTGCGCGGCGGCGCCGCCGACGGCGCGGTGGGACAGAAGGTCGTCGTGGCCGAGCAGATGGCCAACGAACTGCGCCTGCCGATCGTACGCTTGATCGACGGCGTCGGCGGCTCGGTGAAATCCCTCGAAGCAATGGGCCGTACCTACATTCCCGCCAATCCGGCCTGGAACTGGGTTGTCGACAACATGGCCAAGGTGCCGGTCGTCGCGCTTGGTCTGGGCACGGTGGCTGGGATCAACGCCGCGCGTCTCGTTACGAGCCACTACGCCGTCATGGTCGACGGCACGTCGCATATGTTCATGGCGGGACCACCGGTCGTGGCCCGCCTCGGCCAGACCGTCACCAAGGATGAACTTGGCGGCGGCGACATTCATGCACGTTCCGGCGCCGTTGACGACGTGGTTCCGACCGAGGTCGAGGCATTCGCCCGAGCGCGCCGCTTCCTCTCCTTCATGCCTCAGTCGGTCTATGAACTCTCGGAGCGGATCGCTCCGGCCGACGATTTCAATCGACGAGAAGAGTGGCTGATCGGCGCCATACCGAAGGACCGTCGCAAGGTCTACGATGCGCGGCGCATCCTTCGCGCCGTTCTCGATCGGGATTCGTTTTTCGAGATTGGCGCGAGGTACGGCGGCTCCGTCATTACCGGTCTTGCCCGCCTCGACGGCTGGCCGGTCGCTGTGATCGGCAGCGATCCTCACATCTATGGGGGCGGATGGACCGCGGCGGCTTCGCAAAAGGTCGCGCGGTTCATCGACCTCGCCAACACGTTCCATCTGCCAGTCGTGCAGTTCACTGACGTGCCGGGATTCGTGGTCGGCGTCGAGGCGGAGAAGGCGGGAACGGTCCGTTACGGCGCGCGCGCGCTCGCCGCGCTCTACCAGGCGCAAGTGCCGTGGTGCACGGTCATCTTGCGCAAGGCGTTCGGCGTGGCTGGCGCGGCCAATATCAATCACACCCGATTTCGCTACCGCTACGCCTGGCCGTCAGGCGATTGGGGCTCGATGCCGTTCGAAGGGGGCATCGAGGCCGCATACAGGGCCGAGATCGCCGCGGCGCCCGACCCCGAACGGGCGAGGCAGGATATCGAGACGCGCCTCGAGCTGGTGCGCTCGCCTTTTCGCTCGGCAGAGGGATTCCTGGTCGAAGAAATCATCGATCCGCGCGACACCCGACCGCTGCTCTGCGAATTCGCCAATCTTTCAGCAAAACTGCGCCAGCCCGGGCCAGTCGCCACAGGCATGCGTCCCTAGCGCATTCTGCAGTTACGTGGGAGCCGTCATTGCGAGCGGAGCGAAGCAATCCAGCGATCGAGGCCTCGCCAGCAAGTCGCGAGTCGTTCCGTGCGCGCCTCAATCGGCTGACGCTTCGATCTCTGGATCGCCGCGCTCCGCTCGCGATGACGGCAGGGGTCCGGTTCAACCAAAAGACAGCGTGCTCTAGCGGCGAGCTGATGGACGGAACTCGGAACTAACGAAAAGATGACGACAGAGGAAACATCCGCATGACCAAGATCAATCCTTCGGTCGAACTGACGCGCGAGGGGGACGTCGCGGTAATCATCATGATGAACGCGCCGGTCAACGCGCTGAAGCACGAGCTACGCGAGGGGGTGGCGCAGGCGCTCGAGCAGGTCCGCTGGGACGACGGTGTCGAAGCGGTGGTGCTAGCAGGTAACGAGCGAGCATTTTCCGCCGGCGCGGACCTCGCCGAATTCGGGAAGCCGCCGCGCGAACGCAATCTCTTGCAGGTCATTGCCGCGATTGAACGGTTTCCCAAGCCGGTTGTTGCGGCCATTCATGGGGTAGCGTTGGGAGGCGGTCTCGAACTTGCGCTGGCGTGCCACTATCGCGTGGGCTGGGCGGCGGCCAGAATGGGCCTCCCCGAGATCAAGCTGGGCATGCTGCCGGGCGCGGGCGGAACGCAGCGCCTGCCGCGCGCCATAGGCCCGGGTCCGGCGCTGGAGGCGATCGTATCCGGCGCTCCGATCACGGCGGAACAAGCCACCGCTCAGGGACTGTTGGACGCGCTGCTGGACGGGCCGTATCCGGCGGCGGCCGCGACTTGGGCGCGCAAATTGCCCCACGGCCAGCTTCCCATCCTCAGCGAACGCACGGACAAACTCGCCGACGCCAAGAACGATCCTAGTCTGCTCGACAAAGTCGCCGCGCCGTTGCTCGAGAAGGCGCGCGACGGCGCCGCGGCCAAAGCCTGCGTCGAAGCCGTCAAAGCCGCCGTAGAGCTGCCGTTCGACCAGGGGCTGGCGCTCGAACGCAAACTGTTTGTCGAACTCGCCGGGAGCGCCGAAGCGAAGGCGCAACGCTATCTGTTTTTCGCCGAACGCGAGGCGCAGAAGATCCCGGGATTGCCGCGCGCGGTCGTGGGACGCGAGGTGCGTCGCGTCGGCGTCGTGGGGGCCGGGACTATGGGGGGCGGCATCGCCATGAGCTTCGCCAATGCAGGGATCCCCGTTACCGTCGTCGAAGCCGCAGGGGACGCGCTCGATCGCGGTCTCGCGCGGATCGCGGGCAACTACGACTTCTCGGTCAAGCGTGGCAGCCTTTCCGCTGACGAAGCGAAGCGGCGCATTGCCCTCATCGACGGCAAGCTCGACATCCAGGCGATCGCCGATTGCGACATGGTCATCGAGGCCGTGTTCGAGGAAATGGATGTCAAGAAACAGATTTTCCGCCAGCTCGACGCCGTAGTGAAGCGCGGCGCCGTTCTCGCCACCAATACCTCCGTACTCGACGTCAACGAGATTGCCGCGGTCACCGCGCGTCCGGGCGACGTGCTGGGCACGCACTTCTTCAGCCCCGCGAACGTCATGCGCCTGGTCGAGATCGTGCGCGGCGCCAAAACGTCGCTCGACGTCTTGGCCACCGCGGTCGAGGTCAGCCGCCGGATCGCGAAGGCCCCAGTCGTCGTCGGCGTCTGCGACGGGTTCGTCGGCAATCGCATGCTGGCGAAGCGCGGCGGCCAGTCCGAGCGCTTATTGCTCGAGGGATCGCTGCCGCAGGAGGTGGATCAGGCGCTCACCGATTTCGGCTTCAAGATGGGACCGTTCGCCATGAGCGACTTGGCCGGACTCGATATTGGCTGGCGGCTGCGCAAGGCGCGGGGCATCAAAGCCGTCATCGCCGACGCTCTGTGCGAAGGCGGCAGGTTGGGGCAGAAGACCGGCCGCGGCTACTATGCCTACGCCGCCGACGGCCGCACGCGCACGCCCGACCCTCAGGTCGAGGCGCTCATCGTAGCGAGCTCCGCCAAACTCGGCACCACCCGGCGTGCGATTTCGCGCGAAGAAATCCTGGAGCGCCTGCTGTTCCCGATGATCAACGAGGGCGCACGCATTCTCGACGAAGGCATAGCGGCGCGACCCGGCGACATCGATGTGATCTGGCTCTATGGCTACAATTGGCCGGCGAGCACGGGCGGCCCGATGTACTACGCCGACCAGATCGGCTTGGCAAAAATTGCGGCGCGATTGGACTCGCTCGCCGAATTGACGGGTGACGCCACCATGCGGCCGTGCCCGCTGCTCGCGCGTCTGGCCTCCGCCGGCGAAGGGTTCGCGTCGCTTGCCGGTCGCGCGAGTGCGGCATGACGGCGAACTCGGGAGGGACGGCGATGCTCGAATTCGCCAGTGTCGAAGCGATGCGCGACCACATCGGCAAGTCGCTGGGCGCCAGCGCTTGGCTGACGGTCGATCAGGAGCGGATTGATCGGTTCGCCGACGCTACCGGCGATCATCAGTGGATTCATGTCGATGTCGAGCGGGCCAAGCGAGAGATGCCGGACGGCAAGACGATCGCCCACGGCTATCTCACGCTCTCGCTGATCCCGCATCTCGGCCAATCGGTGGTGAAGGTGAACGGCCGCTCGCGCTCGATCAACTATGGCTCAAACAAGGTCCGATTTCTGGCTCCGGTTCAATGCGGGTCGCGCATCCGCCTGAAAATGACTCTGAAATCGATGGAACCAGTCGCGGGCGGAATGCGCGTGACTTACGAGCACACGGTCGAGATCGAAGGCCAGGAAAAGCCGGCCTTGATCGCCGAAACCGTTCATATCTCCTACGCATAAATCACCGCAGGGAGGGAATTGGGAATGGCGCAGGTTAAGGTCAGGTCGGAGATTTCGGCGAGGGTTTGGAAGGTCGAGGTCGAGGTCGGCACGAAGGTCGCAGAGGGCGAACCGATCATCTTGTTGGAGTCGATGAAGATGGAGATTCCCATCAACGCTCCGGTTTCGGGCGCTATCGTCCAATTGCTTGTCCATGAGGACAATTCCGTTGGGGAGGGCCAACTGCTGGCCCTGATCGAGCAATAGGCGCCGAGATGCGATCCGAAGTCGCGCCGTCGAGCAATACCGCGTCCCCGCTGCTCGATGTGCGCTCTCTGTCCGTGTCATTCGGTCCGCTTCAGGCGACGCGGAATGTGACGTTCGCGCTGCGATCCGGCGATCGGGTCGGCATCGTGGGCGAGAGCGGATGCGGCAAGACGGTCACCGGTCTGGCGCTTGTCGGCCTGCTGCCTCGCCGTCACGTCCGCATTGCCGGCACGGTGATGTTCGAAGGGCGCAACCTTGTCAGCTCACCCGAGCGAGATCTTCGCGCGGTTCGGGGGCGGCGGATCGCAATGATCTTCCAAGAGCCGATGAGCTCACTCGATCCCGTCTTCACCGTAGGCGAGCAAATCGCCGAAACGCTCCGCGCGCACTTCAGGATGGGACGTAAGGAAACGCGCGAACGCGGAATCGACGCGCTCGCGCGCGTGGGCATACCCTTGCCGGCCCGCCGCTACGACGACTATCCGCACCAGCTCTCCGGCGGGATGTGCCAGCGGGTCATGATTGCGATCGCCTTGGCGTGCGAACCCCAGATCTTAATCGCCGACGAACCGACCACGGCGCTCGACGTGACCGTTCAGGCGCAGATCCTGGAATTGCTTCTGCGCATCGTCGACAGCACGGGCATGGCGCTTCTCGTGATCACCCACAATATCGGCCTGGTCGCCGAGGCTTGTACCCGCGTCATGACGATGTATGCGGGCGAGGTGGTCGAGGATGGCTCGGCCGATGATGTCATATCGCATCCCCGCCATCCCTATACCTCCGCCCTCTTGCGATCGCTGCCGCACCTGAGCGCGCGGCGGTCGACGTTACCTTCAATTCCGGGCCGCGTTCCCGGCCTCGAAATCGATGCCCGCCGGCTGCCGCTTCGCGCCGCGCTGCTCCGATGCGCAGCCATCGTGTGGTGAGTTGCAGACGATGCATAACGCCGCCTTCGATCATCGCGCACTGTGCGGCCGTCATTCCGAACTGACATTGCCGGGGGTGGGAGAGTGACCGACAGCGCGATCGACCAGCCGGTCGCCGATCCGCAGTCCGAGCGGTCCGGCGCGGTGTTGGCCGTCGAAGGCCTCCGCGTTCACTTCGCCTCCGAGTTGTCACGGGAGCAGCTAAGGGCTGTCGATGGCGTCGACTTTTTTGTTCGACGGGGCGAGACCTTCGGGATCATCGGCGAATCCGGGTCAGGCAAGTCGTCCCTCGCCCGCGCCGCGGTAGGCCTGACAAAGCCAACCGGCGGCCGCGTGCTGCACTGCGGCGTCGATCCCCATCTGTTGTCGTCGCGCGCGTTCCGGCGCCATCGCCGCCACTTTCAGATGATCTTCCAGGATTCTCATGCCGCCCTCGATCCGCGCATGACGATCCTGCAAAGCGTGCGCGAACCGTTGGATGTCGCGGGCGAGCACGGGGTTGCGACGCGCGATCGAATCGCGTTGGAAACGCTCGACCGCGTGGGCTTGTCGGCCGGCGTCGCGTCGCGCTATCCGCATCAGATTTCCGGCGGGCAAAAGCAGCGCGCCAACATCGCCCGGGCCATCGCCCTGCGGCCGACGCTGCTGGTATGCGACGAGGTGGTGGCCGCGCTCGATATTTCGATCCAGGCCGAAGTGCTCAACCTGTTCGCCGGGCTGCAGCGGGATTTCGGCCTCACCTATCTCTTCATCACGCACGATCTGGCCGTGGTGTCCCATATCAGCGATCGGATCGCCGTGATGTATCTCGGCGTGTTCATGGAAATGGGGCCAGCCGACGCTGTGTGTTCGCGTCCAAAGCATCCCTATACCGAAGCCCTGTTGTCCGCCGAACCGCAACTGACGCCGTCGTCGCGCGGCGCTTCCCGCCGCATCATCCTCGAGGGCGAGATACCCAGTCCGATCGCGCCGCCGTCGGGTTGTCGTTTCCACACGCGCTGCCGCTATGCCGAGTCCCGTTGCGCGACCGAAAGTCCGGAGTGGCGCGAATTCGAACCCGGTCACTGGTCCGCTTGCCATTTCGCCGCAACGCTGCCGCTGCGCGGCCAGAGCGACCGTCACTAATGAAACAGGGGAGGAAACCGATGACCGATATTTTCCAGCGCGAGGGACTTCTCGGGCTCGAAATGCGCCGCCGTGGGTTTCTCGGACTCATGGCCGCCGCAGCCGGCGCGACGGCCATTCCCGCCCCTGGTTGGTCGGACGAATCCGGTAGCGGCGTGTTGAGGATTTCCGCGCCTACCAATCCTTCCACCCTCGATCCCGCAAAGGGCGTTTCGGGCGCGGACCATGTTTTCCTCTACACGATCTACGACACTCTGATCGAATGGGACTTCGCCACCTTGGAGGCCAAACCCGGCTTGGCGGAATCCTGGGAGTTCACCGATCCTCAGACCCTCGTCCTCAACCTTCGCCAGGGCGTCGTTTTTCACGACGGGACGCCATTCGACGCGGCGGCGGTCAAGTTCAATATCGAACGCGGCAAGGCCGATGCGAAATCGAGCGTCAAAGGCGACCTTGCGTCGGTCGTCTCTATCGAGGCGGTTGCATCCAACAAGGTCGTCCTCAAGCTCAACAGGCCCAATTCGGCGCTGGTGCTGATCCTGTCTGACCGCGCGGGCATGATGGTTTCGCCCGCAGCGGTTCAAGCTCGTGGCGCCGATTTCGACCGCAATCCTGTCGGCGCCGGGGCTTGGCGTTACGTGAGCTGGACTGACAATGGCAAGGTGGTGGTCAAGCGCAACGAAACATATTGGCGCAAGGGCGCGTCCAAGGTCGATCAACTGGAGCTAGCGATCATCCCGGATCTCAATACCGGGCTGAGATCGGTCGCTGCCGGGGAAAACGATCTCGTCTATGCGCTCACGCCGCGTCTGAAGAGCGTCGCCGACAGGGACAGCAGCCTCGAGACCGACACGCAGCCGACCGTTGGCTTCTCGCTGATCTACTTTAATCTCGCGCTAGCGCCTATCACTGACGTCCGCGTACGCCAAGCGATCAACTACGCCATCGATCGCGACATCTTCAACAAGGCGGTGTCGAGCGGCCTGGGCGAGGTGGCGAAGATGGCGGTGCCGTCGCATCACTGGGCGTACGACGCCTCGCTGGCGAGCGCGTATCCCCATGATCCCGACAAAGCGCGCAAGCTGCTTGCCGATGCGGGCTTTGGCGGTGGACTGGAGATCCCGATGCTTGGCTGGTCGGACCAGGCCTCGCAACAGGCCCAAGAGGTGTTGATCGACATGCTCGGCAAGGTCGGGATCCGTCCGAAGATGAAGGTTGGCTCGATCGCAGACACCAGCAGCCAGTTCTACGGGCCGCAGAACACGGGCTTCCCGATCTACCTCTCGGGCTGGAGCGGAAGGCCGGACCCGACACTCACCTACACCCTCATGTTCGCAAAAGACGGTTTTTACAACGCCGGCCGGGTCGAGGGCGCTCCGGGAGTCGACGAGGCGATTTTGGCGACTCAGGCGAGCACCGACATTGCAGAACGCAAAGAGGCCTTTTCCAGGTTGCAGCATCTGGTGGTCGACAGCGCGCTGTTCTGTCCGCTGCTGTTCAATCCGGAAATCGACGCTTTCTCGCGCAAGGTGAAGAACTTCAAGCCGAACCTGCTGGGCAAGCCGAAATTTGCGGATGTCTCGATCGCGTAGCGGATCCAGGAGGGCGATTTGGGCGCGATGATCGGAAAAGGGCGTGGCAGACGAGGTCGCATCCTCGCCCGCCGGCTCGTCCAGTTTGTGCCGGTCGTCATCCTTGCCACTCTGGCTGTATTCGGGCTGCTTCAGCTTGTGCCTGGCGATCCGGCCGTCATGCTTGCCGGCGAGAACGCCACGCCCGAGCACGTGATCGAGATTCGGCACGCCTACGGATTCGATCGGCCGTTCCTAATCCAGTACGTTCAATGGCTTTTCCACGCTCTCCATGGCGATTTGTCGCGATCCTTCTTCACCAAGGCGGATGTCACCACCGCAATCCTGCAGAGCTTTCCCAATACCCTGCTGGTGGCGTCGCTCGCCTTGATCCTGTCCCTGGCGGTTGGCATTCCGCTCGGCATTCTTGCGGCTACGCATGTGCGCCGGCCGCTCGACCTGATCATCGGCACGATTTCATCGATGGGGGTCGCGTTGCCCACATTCTGGCTCGCGATGATTCTTGTCGCCGTGTTCGCGCTCAAACTCCATTGGCTGCCGGCGACCGGGGCTGTCGCCGTCAGTCAAGACCTCGGGCGCGCTCTCAGTCACGCACTATTGCCGGCCGTGGCCCTTGCGGCCGGTGGGATCGCTTCGGTGACGCGGCAATTGCGCAGCGCGCTCATCGAGGTGCTGAGCTCGCCTTTCGTGCGCACGCTTCGTGCAAAGGGCCTTTCGCCAACTCTCATCCTGTGGAAGCATTGTCTCAAAAATGTGGGCGTGACCATGCTCACTGTGACGGGGCTCCTGTTCAACGGATTGCTCGGCGCGACAGTGGTGATCGAGGCCGTTTTCGCGATTCCCGGAATGGGCAGCCTGATCGTCAATGCGGCGATCAATCGCGATTTTCCTGTTGTGCAGGGCGTCGTGCTGACGCTTGTGATCGTCGTCATCCTGGTCAACCTGGCGATCGACCTTCTCTGTACCTGGATCGATCCACGGATGGGCGAGACATGAGCGAGATCGCTGGCGCGGCGCCCGCCGCGAATCGAAAGCCCGGCTCGCTTGTCTGGATCCGGCGATGGCTGCGCGACGACCCACGCGCGGCGCTCAGCGTCGCCTATCTTTCCGCGCTCGTCGTCGTGGCGGCTACCGCGCCGCTGACGGCGCCCTATTCGCCAGTCGCCCAGGACGTCGCTAACGCGCTGCAACCGCCAAACGCCGCCCACCTCCTGGGCGCCGATGATCTCGGCCGTGACGTTCTCAGTCGGCTGATCTACGGCGCGCCGACCACACTCTACGCGAGCTTCCTGGCCGTGGCGGTCGCCTGCGTGATCGGCGTTCCCGTTGGACTGGCGGCGGGCGTTCTCGGCGGATGGCTGGATGAAATCATCAGCCGCCTGATCGACACCTTGTTGTCATTTCCCGCCATCGTCTTAGCGATCGCAGTGACAGGGGCCCTGGGCGTCGGTCTCACCAACGGGATGATAGCGGTCGGGATTGTCTTTTCGCCCAGTCTAGCGCGCCTCGCTCGCGCGCAGACCCTCGTCGCAAAACGCCATCTCTATGTCGAGGCCGCGCGCGGCATCGGCGCCAGTCCTGCGCGGATTGTGTGGCGGCACATCATTCCCAATGTCATCCAGCCGACCATCGTGCAGGTGACAACGTTGCTGGCTGTCGCGCTGCTCGCGGAGTTGAGCTTGAGCTTTCTCGGGCTCGGCGTGCAGCCGCCCCAACCGAGTTGGGGCGCGATGCTGGCGCGCGCCTACGGCTATATGGATATCGCTCCCGACCAGATGTATGCGCCCGGCATCGCGATCATGCTCACCGCGCTGGCGTTCAATGCGCTCGGCGAGTCCTTGCGCCTAGCGTTAGATCCCACACAGCGATCACGATAGCGAGCGAACGTTGTGACCACCTTTGGCGCGCTATCGACAGGCGGATCTGGTCAAGGATTTCGGCGGAAGTCGTGCGCTCGTTCGCCGATGCTAAGCCCGATCACGCGGCGGAACACTCTTTCGTGGCGGTGCTCGCTCAGATGATCATCTCGATGCTGTCTTTTTCTTGGCGGCGACCTCGCCCTTCTCGCGTCGCTGGTCGGCGAGGGAGGGACCGAACCATTCCGGGGTTCGACAAGTCGAAACGCACCGACGGCGCCTTCTCGCGCGCCGACTGCGCCTACGACAGGGAACACGACGCCTGTTTCGATCAGCATTCACAGTCGGGAAAGGAGGCCGACATTTGGCCGTTGACGGACATTCGCTCCCGCGGACGCTGGCCAGAATGAGAATCGAACCTCACGCGCCGGAGTTGTCGTTTTCCCGTTCCCCTCTGGTCTCCTTGCTGCTCAGTCGGCCTGAGCCGATCGTTCTCATCGTCGGCTCCGCGGGGATGGGCAAGTCCACCCTGCTGCTACGCATAGCCGGCCGACTACACCGACTATATGGCGTCCGCCAACCTTTACGACGGGCTGGCCAACGTCGACTCCAAGGGCAATCTGGTTCCGGAGCTTGCGGAGAAATGGGAGGTTTCTCCCGATGCGACCAAAGTCACGTTCCACTTACGCAAGGACGCCAAGTTCCAGGACGGCACGCCGGTCCAAGCCGAGGATGTCGTCTTCAGCGTCGAACGTCTGCTGAAGATCAACCAGGGCCCGGCGAATCTGTTTGCTGGCGTCCTGAAGCCCGGCAGCGTCGTCGCGGTGGACCCGCTGACGGTCGAGTTCAACCTGTCCAAGACATATTCGCCGTTTCTCGCGACGGTGCCGGCGATCCGAATCCTCAACGCCAAGCTTGTGAAGGCAAACGGGGGCGCTGACGACGGCCAGACGTGGCTCGCCACGCATACCGCGAGCGCGGGGCCGTATACTCTCAAGAGCTGGCAACGCGGCACGGAGATGACGATCGAGCGCGATCCCAACTACTACCGCGGCTGGGGCGAGGGGGCGATCGACGAGGTTCGCTTCCTGATCACGAACGACGAGGCGACTGTCCGTTCGATGGCGGCTTCGGGCGAGCTGACGATGTCGAGCCAGTATCAGTCGCCCGACACCTATGACACCCTCGCCAAGATGCCGCGCTTCAAGGTCGTCAAGGGCGAAACCTCCATCGCCTTCTATCTCAAGCTCAACACCAAAGCGAAGCCGACCGACGACGTGCACGTCCGAAAAGCGATCGCGCTCGCGACAGACTACGACACCATTCGCTCGACGATCGTGCCGGGCGGCGACCTCAGCGGCCCGCTCCCCCCTGCCTTCGCCGCGGCGCATCTCGATGCGCCGCCGCCGAAGTTCGACCTCGACGCCGCCAAGACGGAACTCGGGAAGAGCGGCTACGCCGGCCAGAAGGACATCCCGCTGACCTTGACCTACGTCGGCGGCACCAAGTTCGAGGAGGAGCTTGCGCTGCTGATGCAGTCGAATCTGGAGCCGCTGGGGTTCAAGGTGACGCTGATGGGCGAACCCTGGAACCGCATCACCGAGATCGCATCCAAGGTGGAGACGACGCCAAACATATCTGAGGTGTTCTTTGGCCCGACCTATCCTTCGCCCGACTCCATGTTCTACACGCAGTACCATTCGAAGTCGGCGGGCACCTGGGCGTCCATGGAGTGGGCGCAGAATCCCGACGTCGACAAGATGATCGACGACGCCCGCGCCACCGGCGACCAGGCGACGCAGGTCAAGCTCTACAAGGACTTGCAGAAGAAGCTGGTCGACGATCAGGTCGATGTTTTCCTCGAAACGCAAGTCGTCCGTCATGCGATGGACAAGTGCCTCGACGGCTACACGCCCGTGCCGATGCAGTCGTTCGACTACGCCTTCTACAAATACAAATGGACCTGCAAGTAGCGGTTCGCGGTCTCTAACCTCCGGGCTGAGCCGCGGCGTGACCTCGCGGCGAAGCCTGGAGCGACCTGAGGCGGGAGACGCCTATTGGAATTCGTCTACTTTCTGATCCGGCGCGTGCTGTGGTCGCTGCTCGTCCTGCTGGGCCTCTCGGTGACGATCTTCGTGATCGCGCGCGTGATGCCCGGCGATCCCGCGCGTATGGCGCTGGGACCCCGCGCGAGCCAGGAGCAGGTCGCGGAACTGAAGTTCAAGATGGGCCTCGATCTGCCGCTGGCGCAGCAATACGAGCGGTTCGCATTGGGGTTGACGCGAGGCGACCTCGGCCTCTCGCTTCTCACGAAGCGGCCTGTTAGCGACGATATCCGCGAGACTTTCGCGGCGACCTTCGAACTCGTGTTGGCGACGATCGTGATTGCTTTCGTCGTCGGTGTGCCGCTCGGCGTCGTCGCCGCCGCGAACAAGGACCGGTGGCAGGATAATCTGGTGCGGCTGCTCACCATATTCGGCGCGGTCGCGCCGAGTTTCTTGCTGGCCTTGCTGCTGCAGGTGCTGGCCGGCTACGTGCTGCACATCCTGCCGACGACGGGGCGCTTGACGCCGGACTTCTCCGCCGTCGCCGACATTACCGGCCTCATGCTCGTCGACACGCTTCTCAAGGGCAATGTCTGGGGCTTCGTCGATGCGCTCAGACATCTCGTTTTGCCCGCGCTGGCGCTCGCGGCGACGACGACAGGGCAGATCGCGCGTATCACACGTGCATCGATGATCGACGTCTCCAAACAGGATTACGTAGAGGCCGCGCGCGCCTTCGGCATACCGGACCGGGTTCGCATCTTCAAATATATGCTTCGTCCGGCTTTCGTTCCGCCGATGACCATCCTCGGGCTTGAGTTCGCTTCGCTGATCGGCAACGCCTTCGTCGTCGAGCTGGTGTTCGCATGGCCCGGCATGGCGAGCTACGGCGTGCGCAGCATCCTGCAGAAAGATCTCAATGCCGTCATGGGCGTGGTGATGATCTCGGGGCTGTTCTTCGTCGCCGCCAATCTCGTCATCGATCTGCTGGTCGGCTTCGTCGATCCCCGCGTGCGCATCCAGGGAGCGCGGGCGTGAGCGCGGCGGCAAGCGAGCGATCCATGGCGTCCCGCGGCTGGCGGCGCTTCCGACGCAATCCCACCGCGGTGATCGGCCTCGCGATCGTGTTGGTCGTGGTGCTCGCCGCCCTGCTTGCGCCCTGGATTTCGCCCTATCCCGATCATGTCGGCGCGGTGGTCAATTTTCGCGCGCGGCATCACGCGCCCTCATTGCAGTACTTGCTAGGGACGGACAACGTCGGTCGCGACATCCTCACCCGCATTCTCTTCGGCTATCGCGTCTCGCTCCTGCTCGCCGGCACAGTGCTCGGCGTCGCCGTGCCGGTCGGCGTCGTGCTTGGGCTCGTCGCGGGCTATTTTGGCGGCTGGGTCGAAATCGTCGTCATGCGCGTCAACGACATCGCTTTGGCGATCCCCCCGCTTGTGATGGCGCTGGCGGTCACCGCGGTGCTGACGCCGGACCTGATCCATTCGATGTTGGCGATCGCCGCGCTCTGGTGGACCTGGCACACGCGGCTCATCTACTCGATCGTGCGCACCTTGCGTCACCAGGAATTCATCGAGGCGGCGCGCACGCTGGGCGCGAGCCGCTTCCATATCCTGTTCCGGGAATTGCTTCCGAATTGCGCCTCGGCGATCCTGGTCAAGACGTCGCTCGATTTCGGTTTCGTGATCCTGGTCGGAGCTGCGTTGTCGTATCTCGGCCTCGGCGTGCAGCCGCCGACGCCGGATCTGGGCACGATGGTGGCGAGCGGAGCGGACTTCCTCCCCGAGCGCTGGTGGGAGGCGCTGCTTCCAGGCGCCGCGATCCTGTTCGCCGCGCTCGGATTCAACCTACTTGGCGACGGGCTGCGTGATCTCTTCGACGTCGAGAGCGTGCGATGAGCGCGGAGCCGCTGCTTGCCGTTCGGTCACTGAGCCTCGACTTCGAGAGCGAGGGGCGTCGTGCGCATATTCTGCGCAAGGTCTCGCTGGAGGTGCCCGCGCGTCGTCATGTCGCCCTCGTCGGCGAAAGCGGCTGCGGCAAGAGCGTCACGATGCGTGCGATCATGGGGCTGCTCTCCAGCCCCCCGGCGCGCGTGATCGACGGCGAGATCCGCTTCGACGGCGTGGACCTGCTCAAGCTCCGGGAGCGCGAGCGGGAGGCGCTGCGCGGCACAGCGATGTCGATGGTCTTTCAGGACCCGACGAGCTCGCTCAATCCAGTGTTCACCATCGGCGACCAGATGGGGTCGATCCTCAAATATGCCGATCGCCGGCTTGGGCGTGGGCGCGGCGCAGCGGCGCGTAAGGTGCGCGTCGCCGAGGTCTTGAGCCAGGTGCGCATGGCCGATCCCGAGCGCATCGCCGCCTCCTATCCGATCATGCTCTCGGGCGGCATGCGCCAGCGCGTGCTGATCGCCATGGCGCTGCTCTCCGAGCCGCGCTTGCTGATCGCGGACGAACCGGGCACTGCGCTCGACGTCACGACCCAGGCGCAGATCCTCAAACTGTTGCGCGAGCTTGTCGAGGCGCGCGGCCTCGCTCTCCTCATGATCACCCACAATCTCGGGGTAGTGCGCGAGTCGGCCGACCATGTGTTCGTGATGTACGCGGGCTCGGTGGTGGAGCAGGGCCCCACTCGGGCCGTGTTCGCCAAGCCGCGGCATCCCTACACGCGCGCGCTCATGGCCTGCGTCCCGAAATTGTCCGGCGGCGAGGCGTTGCGCGGGATCGACGGCGCGCTGCCCGACTATTCCGCGCCGCCGCCGGGATGCCGTTTCGCTCCACGCTGTCGTCTTGCCGTCGAAGCGTGCAAGCAAGTCCCGCCTCATGTCGAGGTTGGCGACGGCCACACTGTCGCCTGCCTGCGCCTTGAGGCGACGGCATGAGTGCGGCGCTGCTCGAAGTCGTCGGCCTGACAAAGGCGTTTCCAGTCCGCGGGGGGCTGCTTGGCGCCGTGCGCGGCGAAGTGCGAGCGGTTAACGACGTCAGTTTTCGTTTGGCGCGGGGAGAGGTGTTCGGCCTGGCGGGCGAGAGCGGATCGGGCAAGTCGACGATCGCGCGAATGATCCTCGGTCTCGAGACGCCGACGGCGGGTTCGATCCTGATCGAGGGGCGCGATTTCGCAGGCGAGCGGGACTGGCGCCGCCGCAGCGGCGCGGTCCAGATGGTTTTCCAAAATCCGGGCTCGTCGCTTAATCCGCGGCGCTCTGTCGGACGGTCGATCGCAGTCCCGCTCGAAGCGCGCGGTCTCGGCCGCGGCGTCGTGCGCCGTCGCGTCGCCGAACTGCTCGATCAGGTGCAACTCTCCGCCGCGTTCGCCGAGCGGTACCCCCACGAACTCTCAGGCGGCCAAAAGCAACGCGTGGCGATCGCGCGCGCTCTGGCGGCGGAGCCCAAGTTGATCGTCCTGGACGAACCGACGTCGGCGCTCGACGTTTCGGTGCAGGCGAAGATCATTGACCTGCTCGATGAATTGAGGCGGACGCTGGGCCTCACCTACATCTTCATTTCGCACGACCTCTCCCTGATGCGCGCCTTCGTCAGCCGGGTCGGCGTTCTCTACCTCGGGCGCCTGATCGAGACGGGCCCGACCCGCGCGCTCTTCGAATCGCCCGCTCATCCCTATACGCGCTCGCTGCTGTCGGCGGTTCCTGTCGTTTCCGACGAGGAGGAAGCGTTCAAGCCGCACGAACCGATCGTCGAAGGCGAAATCCCGAACCCTGCGAATATGCCCTCGGGCTGCGCGTTCCACACGCGCTGTTCGCACGCCATGGACGTCTGCCGCGTGGCGATCCCCGGGGCTGTGCGCGTCGGCGCGGATCACAGTGCGAACTGCCATCTGCTCCGTCCGTCGGAGACGGATGCGACTTCTCCCTCACGAACAGTCCAGGAGATCGGAAGATGATCAGGATAGGCGTCGACGTCGGCGGCACCAACACCGACGCCGTCGTCATGGACGGCGCCAATGTGGTCGCCGGCGTCAAGGCGGCGACGACCGCGGACGTGATGTCGGGAGTGGTCGCGGCGCTGAAGGCAGTGCTCGCTGAGGCGAAGCTCGAGCCTGCGGCGATCGAGGTCGTGATGATCGGCACCACGCACTTCACCAACGCCGTCGTTCAGCGCCGCGATCTCGCTCAAACGGCGGCGATCCGACTCGGACTGCCGGCGACCGCTTCGCTTCCACCGATGGTGGACTGGCCGGAGGACCTAAGGGCGGCGATCGGCAACCACTACTACATGGCCCACGGCGGCCATGAGTTCGACGGTCGGGAAATCTCCGCGCTTGACGAGAAAGAGCTCCTCGGCATCGCCGACGATATCCGCGCCAAGGGCATTAGGGCTGTCGCGATTTCCTCGGTGTTCAGCCCGGTCAACACGGAATGTGAGACGCGGGCGCGCGACATTCTGCTGAGGGCTTTGCCCGACGTCCACTTCACGCTGTCAAGCGATATTGGCCGCATCGGCCTGCTCGAACGCGAGAACGCCGCGGTCATGAATGCTTGCCTTTGCGATCTCGCTCGGCTGGTGGTCGACGCCTTCCGTAGCGCGCTCGACGCCTGCGGCGTCGAGGCTCGCTTCTATCTGACGCAGAACGACGGCACCCTGATGGACGCCGCCTACGCCGAGCGATTCCCGGTGCTAACCTTCGCTAGCGGCCCGACCAATTCGATCCGCGGCGCGGCATTCCTCTCCGGAGTCTCCGACGCGATCGTGGTCGACATCGGTGGGACGACCTCGGACGTCGGCGCGCTGAACAAGGGGTTCCCACGGCCAGCGACTGTTGCTGTCGAGGTGGGCGGCGTGCGCACCAACTTCCGCATGCCCGACGTGTTCTCGCTTGGCCTAGGCGGCGGATCGCTCGTTGTCGACGGGCCTAAGGGCGTCACGGTGGGGCCGCGCTCCGTAGGGTATCGTCTTGTCAGCGACGCGTTCGTGTTCGGCGGCGCCACGCTCACCACGACAGACGTCATCGTAGCCGCTGGCCGAGCCGTCCTCGGGGATCCGGCGAAAGTCGTGCATCTCGAACCAGGTTTGATCGCGGGCGCCGAGGCGCGCATCGCCGATATGCTCGAGGCCGCGGTCGAGCGCTCGCGCCTTTCCCCTGAGCCGCTACCGGTGATCGTCGTCGGAGGCGGCTCAATCCTCGTGAAGGACAAGATCGGCGGGCTCGACGTGATCAAACCCAACCACTTCGCGGTCGCCAACGCGGTCGGCGCGGCGATCGCTCAGGTCTCCGGCGAGATCGACCGCGTCTATTCCCTGGCCTCGATGAGCCGGGGCGAGGCGATTAAGGACGCTGAGGACAAGGCGACGGCGATCGCAATCGCCGCCGGCGCACGCCCCGGCTCGATCGAGGTCGTCGATGTCGAAGACGTCCCGCTCGCCTATCTCCCCGGCAACGCAACGCGGGTTCACGTGAAGGTGGTTGGAGATCTCCATGTCGCGTAACGGCTTTCCCATCCGCGAGAGCGACTTGCTCCCACTCTCGCTCGGCGCGGCGCTGCTCGGCACGGGCGGTGGCGGCAATCCCTATGTCGGCATGTTGCGTCTGCGCGAGCTTCTGCGCGCCGGCTATTCCGTCGAGGTGCTCCCGCTCGAAGCGCTGGACGACGACGCCTATGTCGGCTCGGTCGGCGGCATTGGCGCGCCTGTCGTTGGCGTCGAGAAGATCAAGCAGGGCGAGGAATGTCTGCGGGCGCTGCGGGGCGTCGAGGAAGCGGCAGGGGTCAAGGTCTCCTCGATCATCTCCGCCGAGATCGGCGGCTCGAATTCGATCGAGCCGATGCTGGCGGCCGCGAAAGCGGGACTGCCGGTGATCGACGGCGACGGGATGGGCCGCGCCTTTCCCGAAGTGCAGATGTCGACTTTCTTCATCTACGGCCTCGATCCGTCGCCCGGCGCGATCGCCGACGACAAGGGCAACGTCGTTGTCTTCAAGAAGGTCGTCGACATGTACTGGCTCGAGCGGTTCGCGCGCCACATCGCCGTCGATATGGGCGCCGGGGCCGGGTTCGCCACCACTCCGATGAAAGGCGCCTATGTCAAGCGAACGGCCGTGCCGAATACGTTGACCCAGGCGCTCGAAGTCGGTCGTGCGATTCTCGACGCCCGCGCGCGGCAGCAGGACGTCGTCGCGCGGCTTCTCGACGCGACCGGCGCGACCTTGCTGTTCACTGGCAAGGTGACGGGCGTTCGGCGCGAGCTGCGGGGCGGTTTCGCCATGGGCGAAGCGGAAATCGCAGGGCTCGGCGATCACGTCGGCAGCCAGGCGCGCATCGCAATTCAGAACGAGAACCTCGTTCTGTTCGTGGACGGCCGTCCGGTCGCTGTTGTGCCGGACCTCATCATGAACCTGCATCTCGAGACGGGCGAGCCGATCACGACAGAGACTTTGCGCTACGGCCAGCAAATCGCGACGATCGGCCTGCCGGCGCACGATCTGATGAAGACGCCGCGCGCGCTCGAGGTCGTTGGACCAAAGGCGTTCGGCTATCCCGATATCCCCTTCATCCCTCTCACCTCGCACCTTCCTGCCTCACAGGAGCGCCGCGCGTCATGACGAGCCTCAAGATCATTCGCACCATCGACGTTGCGGATCTCGACGACATCGCCACCGGCGGCGCGATCCTCGGAACCGGCGGCGGGGGCGATCCCTACGTCGGCAAGTTGATGGCCCAGGAGGCGATCCGACGGCATGGGCCCGTCACTCTGGTCGACGTCGAAGGGTTCTCGGATGACGCGCTGATCGCCCCCGTCTGCATGATGGGCGCACCGACCGTGATGACGGAGAAGTTGCCCCAGGGCGACGAAATCGTCGTCGCCCTGCGCAAGCTCGAAAAATTCATGGGGCGCAAGATCGACGGTCTGCTGTGCGGCGAGGCGGGGGGCATCAATTCGACGACGCCCTTCGTCGCCGCGGCCGGCACGGGCCTGCCGCTGATCGACGGCGACGGCATGGGACGCGCCTTCCCGGAATTGCAGATGACGACCTTTGGCATGCACGGCGTCGCCGCGACGCCGATGGTGCTGGGCGACGACAAAGGCAATTCGGTCGTGCTTGAAACCATCGACAACCGCTGGACCGAGCGCCTCGCGCGATCGGCGACGGTCGACATGGGCGGCTCGGCGCTGCTCGCCTTTTATCCGATGAGCGGCGCGATGGCGAAAGCCTCGAGCGTGCGCGGCACCCTGAGCCTCTGCGCCGATCTCGGCCGCTCCTTGCGGGAGGCGCGGGCGCGCCACGACGATCCGGTCGAAGCGATTCGCGCCGCGCTCGGCGCCGAGATCGTGTTCAACGGTCGCGTCAAGGACGTGCTGCGCCGCACGGTCGGGGGGTTCGCGCGCGGCGAGGCGGATATCGAAGGCCTCGATGACTATCGCGGACGTCGCCTGCGTATCGCCTTCCAGAACGAATTCTTGATCGCCGAACGCGACGGCCAGCCGATCGTCACGACGCCGGACATGATCACGCTGCTCGAAGCCGAGACTGGCGCGCCCGTGACGGCGGACGCGATGCGGTACGGCATCCGCGTAGCGGCCTTGGCTTATCCGTGCGCCGACGCTTGGCGCACGCCGCGCGGCCTTGAGCTCGTCGGCCCACGCTACTTCGGCTACGACTTGGACTATCGCCCCTTTAAGGTGCAGCCTCTCTCCAATTTGGCGATCTCCACGTTGTAAGGCTCGTCCGTCGGCAGCAGGCGGGCGGGACCGTCGCCTTCCATCAGGCGGGCGAGCACCGCCGGATCGGTGGCGTCGCCGCAAAGGAGACGATGCGGGCCGAGCTGGAACAGGTCGCCCACCCGCGCGATCGGGCCGCGCCGGCTTCCGGCTCCAACGGCCCCGTCTCCCTACGAAACGGCGCTCAAGTCCCGGGAAGGTTTCTTTCGCTGTCGAAGATGCGTCCCGGGCTAAGGAGCGCGTTCGGGTCGAGGACGTTCTTCAAACTTCGGAACAACTCGAGTGTGACGGGGTCCGCCCGTTCGAGGAAAGCGCGCTTCTTCGACCTGCCGATGCCATGCTCCGCGCTTATGCTGCCGCCGAACCGGTCGACCATGCTGAAGATCAGATCCTCGGCGCGTCGAAACAGGCCCTGCCGTTGGTCATTCGACCAATCTCGCGGCGGGACGACATTGAGATGGACATTGCCATCCCCAACGTGGCCGTAGGTTATCGGGCGTCCCTCCGGAAGCGAAGCCGCCAACTCGGACAGCGTCGCGTCGAGGAACGCCGGCAGGCTTGAAATCGGGACGGAAACGTCCGTGCGGTAGTAGGCCCCGCCGCGGCTCTGCGCCTCGACCATGGCCTCTCTGAGGAGCCACAACGCGCTCGCCTGCGCGCGGTTCGCGGCAATCGTCCCATCGACCAACAGCTCGCCCGCCTCGCTCAGGCAGGCCTCTAGGACATGCGAAAGATCGACCGCGCCTCCAGCGGAGAGTTCCATCAGGACGTAGACCGGGCACGCCTCGTTCAAGGGGCTCGACAAGTCGGACCGATGCTCAAGCGCCAGCCTCAGGCCGTCGGCGAGGATGATCTCGAACGCCGACAAGAGGTCGCTGCAACTGCGCCGCGCCTTGGCGTAGAGATCCATGGCGTCCTCAACCGAGCGGAGGCCCACGAACGCCGTCTCGATCTGGGTGGGTTGCGGAAAGAGCTTCAAGGCCGCGGCCGTTACGATGCCCAAGGTTCCTTCGGAGCCGATGAACAACTGCTTCAGATCGTAGCCTCGATTGTCCTTTCTGAGAGTGCGCAGCCCATCCCGAATCTGGCCATTCGCGAGGACGACCTCGAGGCCGAGTACGAGGTCACGGGTCATGCCGTAGCGAAGGACGTTAAATCCCCCGGCGTTCGTTGCGACGTTGCCGCCGATCCGGCACGACCCCTGCGAGCCGAAGGTGATCGGCAGCAGACAATCCTTGGCCGCGGCGGCTTGCTTGGCCGCCTCGAGAACGCAGCCCGCTTCAACGACGATCGCATAGCCGACCGGATCGACCGAACGCACGGCGCTCATCCGGTCGAACCGGATCACCACCTCGGGCTCATTCGCAGCCGAGACGCCGGCGCCGACAAGCCCGGTGAGTCCGCCCTGAGGCACGACGCTGACGCCCAACGCTCCGCACCGTACCAGGATCGCCGAGAGCTCTGCCGCAGACCTCGGTCGCGCGACGGCGAGCGGCATCCCCACATAGTTTCCCGTCCGGTCGCGCGCATACGAGGCCATGAGCTCCGGGTCGGTGATGAAGAGATCCGGGGCGAAGCCCTCGCTCAGAGCGGTGAGGGCGCTACGCCTCTTGGCATCAGTCATCGCATATTCCCTTCTACCCGCCAGGCGTCGCGGCATTCGACGGTCGGTCGGAGCCGCCCGACCTTGGGTCGCTACGCTCCGTCCCCGGCGCCGAAGCGCAATTCGTTCAAACGCCGCTTCATCAATCGGAAGCGCTCCTGATGCGCCTCGCTCTTGCGCAGCGCTACCGCCGTGGAAAGCACGTCCATCACGACCAACGAGGCGATGCGCGAAATCGTCGGCGTGTAGATGTTCGTATTGTCGAGCAACTCGACGATCAGTGCGACGTCGCACTCCGCGGCGAGAGGCGATTCGGAACCCGTCACCCCGATCACTTTCGCCCCGCTCGCGCGGGCCGCGCGTGCGATATCGAGCACCGATCTCGTCCGACCGGTGTTGGAGATCGCGACCGCGACGTCGCCGGGCCGCATCATCGAAGCGACCATGATCTGCTGATGCGAATCCTGTTGCGCGCCGCACGGCACGCCGAACAGCGGGAATTTTTGCTGCGCGTCGGCGGCCACGATTCCCGAAGCGCCGAATCCGAAGAATTCGATTGCGGTCGCCCCTTGCAGAAGTTCGACCGCTTGCTCCACCGCTTTGACGTCGAGATGGTGCCGCGCCCAATCCAGGCTCGTGATCGTGTAGTCGAATATCTTCTCGATCACGGCGCCAAGCGGGTCCGCGCCGGAAAGCACGGAATGGGTGGCCGGCGTCCCGAGCGCTAGGCTGTGCGCGAGCCGCAGCTTGAATTCCTGGAAGCCTGAGCAGCCGATTCCGACGCAGAACCGGATAACCGTCGGCTGACTGACCTGCGCGACATCGGCCGCTTGCGCGAGCGTCGCGGCCAGAAAGCGATGCGGATCCGCCAGCACGACGTCGGCGACCTTCCGTTCCGACTTGCGCAGATCGGAATAGGCGGCGCGGGTGGCTTCGACGACATTCTTCGCGCCGCCGCGCGGCCAATTGGATTCTTCTGCCGCCATTTGCGACGTCCTTGTGGAAAACGTCGACAAGCCTAACCGAGCCCCAACGTGTACGCTACCTGCTCCCTCGCTCGCGTCGCGGCGAGTGGAGCCTTTGCAAGTGCGCTGTCCAGCGCAGCCGGATCGGCCGTGTTGAAGGCAAACAGCCCGTAATGATGCGCGATCATCGCGGGAATGGCGCAGCGACGGCAAAGCTCGATGGCTTCCTCGACATGGAAGTTGCCTGGGATCCCCGCCTCCGCCAGCGCGGCGGATCGCCCGTTGACGGGAAGCAGCGCCAGATCAGGTGCCAGGGCCAAAACCTCCTCGCTCTGTCCGGCGAAGGGAACGCAGTCGCCGGAGTGGAAGATCGTGATCCCCGAGATTTTCAGCGCATAGCCGAGGAAACGACATCTCTGAAGCGCATCTCGCTCGACTGTCTCGTGGGCCGCGCGCGTTGCGTGAATTGAGAGACCGGAAAAGGGTTCGACGCAATCGCCCGCGTCCATCGTGATCAGCCGCGCCTCGCCGCATCCTATGCGTTGTTCCGCGAGCGTCGCCGACGCCGCCGGCACGCAAAAGCGTAAGCGCGGCCACCGCTGCGTCAGCGGCGCCAGCGTCGCGGCGTCCATGTGATCGGTGTGGTGATGGGTGCAGAGAACGAGGTCGATGGGGCCGATCTCCTCGGGGGCGACCGGCGGCGGCGCCATTCTTTCGTGCGAGAACCGCGCGCCTTCGTATTTGCGCGCGAGACTGTTCGAGAGATAGGGGTCGATCAGAATCCGCCGGCCTTTGACTTCGATCGCAAAGCCCGCCTGGCCCAGCCAGTACAGCGTCAGTTCCGACCGCGGCGGTCCGCCGAGGCGTTGCGAGAGCAATTCTGTGAACGACGACTGTCTCAGCACGGCGCTAATCAACCTTTCGAAGCGCGCATCGCAATGTCCGACAAGGCCTGGAAAACCGGCCCGTCAACGGGAATGCCGATGTGGAAGACTTCGGCGATGACCTGCGTCCAGCCGTGCAGGAAATAGGTCCAGCCGTCTTCGATCTGCAACTGGCGCAGGGACGCCTGAGCCCTTGCCTGTTCGAGGAAGACGAGATCGCCGCGATAGTTGAGGTCCCAGGCGAGGCCGCGCTCGGGAAACTTGGCTCCGTTCGTCACAGGTGAGCCGGGCGCATCCTTGCCGAGCCCGGTGGCGTTGATGACGAGCGAGCCGGGTTTCAAAGTCGAAAGAACGGCGTCGTTCTCGCCGGGATGCGGCGACAGCACGTACTCGACCGGCACGCCCGAATTGAGTTCGCCGTGAATGCGCCGGATCTCGTCGAGCCGCGAGGGGTTGCGGTCGGAGACGACGATGCGCGAAGGCCGGTCGGCGCCGCGGTTCTGTTGCATAAAATGCCAGGTCAGCGCGATGGTCGAGCCTCCTGCTCCCATCGAGAACAACTCGGCGCCGGTGCGCTCGAAATGTCGCTTGGGGACGAACCCATCGAGCGCCAGGCCCGAGGAGATCGGGTCTTTCGCGTGGCAAACGAGCTTCCCCTCGCGCTTGGAAAGACAGCTCGTCTCGCCCATGAAGAGCGCATGCGGGTCGATCTCGTCAAACTTGTCGCGACAGGCTTCATAAAGGTCGATCTTGTGGGTCGTGACCAGCGCGCCGAGCGAGAGCGGATCGCGTTTCAGGAATTCGACCGCCTCGCGGTACATCTCGGCGGGCGCATGGAGCGGGAAGTCGACGCCCTTGATCTCCGCGTCCATGAGACCCAGGCGATCGGCCCACGCCGGGAAGACTTTCATGATCGAACTCTTCGTCGTCGTCACGCCGAAGAAATAGAGGGTCGGCTTCGCTGCGGGGACGAGAGCGGTCATCGATCCTGATCTCCATTCGCGGCAATGACGGCGAAAGGTGCGGACATTGCATCCCTCCGAAACGTTCGGCTCACGAGGCGCTGGCGTAAACGCGTTCGATGCGCGACGCGGAGCGCCCGCGATAGCCAGCGTTGTCGACCACCGCCCAGCCGCCGGATGCGTCGGCGACGACGCGGCTTCGCATGCCGCCCGCTTCTTCGATGATCGCGTAGTCCTGCCCGGAATCGGCGGGGTAGGCGAACGTCATCACCAGATCTTCGGCGCCGACGTTGATGGACCGGTGGATCCAGAAGGGCGGCACGTAGCACATCGTGCGCGGTCCGATCTCGATGGCGCGGCTCTCGCCCTCGGGCGATTCCAGCAGCATTACGCCGCGGCCGCTTTCCCCGTAGTACATCTCGGGTCGGTTCGCCCGTGCGTGGATATGGCCGCGGGTGAGGAAGAACTCCCGGCCGACCCGCCCGGCGCGCATCCGCGTCACGCCGATGATCATGTCGCCCGCGTCCGCGGACGGCTTGTAGTCGGTGACTTCGTAGGCCAGCGCCTCGCGCCCTTCGCGGGTCAGAAGAGCGTCGAAAGCGGCCGCGTCCTCATACAGGCCCTCGAGATCGCCCAAGGTCTTCACATAGCGGTTCGTCGCGCCCTCCAATTGCCCGGCGGCGACATTCACGCGGCAAAGTCCCGGGTCTCTCAGTTTCATCTCTCGTCCCTTATTGGCCGGAGCGCCCGGTCCGAATGGGGGATAAGTTTGTAGTTCTGCTACAAATTCGTCAAGAGCGTTTCCCATCCAGCGGCGAGCGGAGCGGCTTGTGCCACCCACAAGCGGCTGAGGCAGAGCCATTTTGCACTGCGACAATTTCCAAATGAGCATTGCAATCACATTTTTGGGAAATTTTGGGAACGGTATCCGCTTGACGCCCCTTCTGTTGTGTACCTATGCTACAAACCGTGGGGTTCGACCAACGACGCCCAGACCGAGAAAATCCGGAGGAAACCTTGATCAGGAGAGCTATTTCCGTTTTGGCGCTCGCCGTCGCCATGTCGGCCGCGGCATACGGCTCCGCCGCCGCAGCCGACTGTAAGGTCGGCGTCGCGATGTACACGCTGAGCGCCCCCTATTTCGCGGCCCAGGTCGCCGCCGCCGTCGATCAGGCCAAGAAGGCCGGCTGCGAGGTTTCGCAGTCCGACGGCCAGAACGACATGAACAAGCAGATCTCCGACGTCGAGGACATGGTCGCCAAGGGCGTGAAGCTCCTGATCCTCAACCCGCGTGATCCCGAAGGTCTCGTCGCCGCCGCCGACGCCGCCACCGCCGCGGGCGTCAAGGTCGTCGTGATGGACTCCAGCATCAACACCAAGGCGAAGATCGTCACCCAGGTTCGCTCGTCGAACGACCAGAACGGCTTCCTCGTCGGCCAGTGGCTCGCCAAGAAGATGCAGGGCAAGCCGATCAAGATGATCCTGCTGTCGGGCTCGCAGGGCAACGAGGTCGGCCGTGACCGCCGGCTCGGCGTCTTCAAGGGCCTGATCGAAGGCCAACTCGTCAACGAAGGCAAGGCGGGCTTCACCGTGCTCGGCCAGGGCTGGGGCAACTGGGCGCAGGAAGACGGTCTGAAGGCGGCCGAAGACTTGCTGCAGGCTCACCCCGACGCGAACGTCATTCTGGGCGAGAACGATTCGATGGTGCTCGGCGCCCTGAAGGCGCTCCAAGATTCCGGCAAGAAGGATGTGCTCGTTCTCGCCGCCGCCGACGGGCAAAAGGAAGCGCTCGCCCTCATCAAGGAAGGCAAGTATGGCGCAACCGGCCTCAACGATCCGGATCTCGTCGCGCGCACGGCGGTGGACGTCGGGCTGAAGGCGCTCAAGGGCGAACTGCCGGCCGATTTCCCCAAGCTCCTGCTCACCAAGCCCGACGTGATCACCCAGGAGAACGTCGACAAGTACTATCGCAAGGACGCCGTGTTCTGAGCTCCTCCCCTCGGACACGAGCGATCCCTGCCGGAGGCGGGCCTTTTTGGCCCGCCCCCTAGTTTCAAAGAGCGAGACAGTAAGCCATGGCCGAACTTGCCCGGCTGACGGCCATCACGAAGTCCTTCGGCGGCGTCCAGGCGCTCCGAGGCGTCGATTTCGACGTCCAGAGCGGCGAGGTGCACGCGCTGATCGGCGAGAACGGCGCGGGCAAATCGACGCTGATGCGCGTGCTCGGCGGCGAGATGACCCCGAGCAGCGGCGAAGTCCGCATCGGCGGCAAGCCGTTCGAATTTAGAGATCCGCGCGCGGCGCGTGCGATGGGCATCGCCATCATTCACCAGGAACTGGCGCTTGCGCCGGACCTCTCGGTCGCCGAGAACATCTTCCTGGGCGAGCTGTCGCAGGTCATTTCATGGGGCGCGCTGCGGCGGCGCGCGCGCGACCTCATTCGTACCCTCGGCTTCGACATCGACCCCGGACGGCGGGTCGGAAGCCTGGCGGTCGCCCATCAGCAGGTCGTCGAGATCGCCAAGGCGCTTTCGCGCAAGGTCAAGATCATCGTCTTTGACGAACCGACCGCGGTGCTCTCGACGCAGGACGCCGAACGCCTGCACATGATCATCGCCAAGCTTCGTTCCGAGGGCGTCGGCGTGGTCTATATCTCGCACCGTCTCGACGAAGTGCTGCGCATCGCCGACCGCGTTACCGTGATGAAGGACGGCGAGGTCGTCGGGACGAGGGACGCCAAGACGCTGACGGTCGACGCGGCGATCCGCATGATGGTCGGTCGGCCGATGGCGGCCCTGTTTCCTGAGAAGGGCCCACGCACGATCGGCGAAGAACGTCTCGGCGTTCGCGATCTGCGCGCAGGACGGCTCGTGCGTGGCGTCACGTTTTCGGTGCGCGCCGGCGAGATCGTCGGCCTCGGCGGCCTCGTCGGTTCCGGCCGCACTGAAGTTGCTCGGGTGATCTTCGGCGCCGATCGGAGGGAGAGCGGCGAGATTCGCGTCAACGGCCGCGCGGCGAAAGTGCGCTCACCGCTGGACGCAGTGAACGCCGGCATTTGCCTCGTGCCGGAAGACCGCAAACACCAAGGGGTCGTGCTTGATGCGCCGATCCGCGTCAATGCGACCATGGCCCGCCTCTCCGCCGTCGTGAACCGGTTCGGATTCCTGCGCGGCAGCCTCGAGCGTAAGTTGGTGACGGACCTCGGCAAGAGCCTTCGCCTGAAAGCTTCGGCTATCGAGGCTCCGGTCTCGAGCCTTTCGGGCGGCAACCAGCAGAAGGTCGTGTTGGCCAAATGGTTCCACGCGGGAGGCGACGTCATCATCCTCGACGAGCCGACGCGCGGCGTCGACGTCGGCGCCAAGAGCGAGATTTACAGCCTCGTGCTCAGGCTCGCCGAGGCGGGCAAGGCGGTGCTCGTGATCTCCTCGGAGCATCAAGAACTGTTCGGCCTCTGTGATCGCGTGCTGGTGATGGGCGAAGGGCGGCTGCGCGGAGAATTGCTGCCCCCTGACTACAGCGAGGAAAATCTGCTGTCGCTCGCCATCTCGGGGGCGGAAGCGCCTAACCAAGAAGAAAGACGATCATGACGGCGATCAGCGAACAGGGCGTTCAGGCCAAGCGCAGTTTCGATTTCGCTCAACTGCTTCAGCGGTTTGGAACCCTTGCTATCTTTGTCGCGCTGGTGATCGCCGCGTCCCTTTGGTCCGACAGCTTCCTCACTCGGCCGAACATCCTCAACGTGCTGCGGCAGGTTGCCTCGAGCGCCGGCATCATGGCGATCGGCATGCTGTTTGTGATTCTGACGCGCGGCATCGATCTTTCGGTCGGCTCCATCGCCGCGCTCGGCAGCGTGCTGTCCGCCTCCTTCATCGCCTTCTCGGGCTACAGCGTTCCCGTCGCGGTTCTGCTGGTCATTCTGTGCGGCGCCGCCTGCGGGCTCGTGACGGGTGCCTTCGTCGCCTATCTCCGATTGCCGTCCTTCGTGATGTCGCTCGCCATGATGGCGATCGCGCGAGGCCTTTCGCTCATCTTCTCGGCCGGGCGTCCCATACCGATCGGCGATGGCGGCGACTCGCTCGCCGCGTTCGGCTCCGGCTACATGTTCGGGCTACCCGATCCGGTCATCCTGATGTTCGCGGTGTTCCTTGTCGGCGGCGTCGTCCTGAACTTCACGAAGTTCGGTCGGCTCATCACGGCGATCGGCTCCAACGAAGAAGCCGTGCGGCTCTCCGGCATTGCGGTTCCGCGTTACATTCTCGCGGTCTACGTCATCTCGGGCGCCCTGGCCGCCGTGGCGGGCATCATCTCCACCAGCCGCACGGGCGTCGGCTCGGCGCAGGTTGGCGTCGGCGCCGAGCTCAACGTGATCGCGGCGGTGGTAATCGGCGGGGCCAGCCTCATGGGCGGACGCGGCGGCGTCATCAACACGCTGCTCGGCGCCCTGGTGATGGGCATCATCGCCAACATCATGAACCTGGCCGGCGTCCCCGGCTACGACCAGGAAGTCTACATGGGGCTCATCATCGTCATTGCGATGCTGATCCAGTACGGCGCCGGCGCGCTGCGACGCTGATACGTAGTTGGGAGACGACGCTTGGCTCGCGACCTCACGCTCTCGATCGACGTCGGCACCGGCAGCGTGCGCGCCGCTCTGGTCGACGGCGCAGGCGCGATCCTCGCTATCGCCAGCCGCGAGCACGATCAGATCGTGCCGCAGTTCGGATGGGCGGAGCAGCGGCCGCTCGACTGGTGGACCGGCGTCGCCGCTTCGATCCGCGACGTCCTTGCCGCTGTCGAAGGCGCGCGCGACCGGATCGCGGCTGTCGCCGCCTGCGGCCAAATGCATGGCACGGTGCTGGTCGACGCGCGCGGTGAGCCCACTCGCGACAGCGCGCCGCTATGGAACGACAAGCGCACCGCCGGCCTCGTGAAGGAATTCGAACGTACGCATGGCTCCGGCGCGTTCCTCGCCGAGAGCGGAAATCCGCCAACGCCGGCGTGGCCAGGGTTCAAGCTGCAATGGCTGCGCGAAAATGACGCCGTCGCCTACCGCGACGCCGAATGCGTGCTGATGCCGAAGGACTTCATCAACCTGTGCCTCACCGGCGAACGGGCGATGGATACGGGCGACGCCTCGTGCAGCTTTCTGATGAATCCACGTACGCGGCGCTGGTCGCAGACGATGATCGACCTCCTCGGCGTCGATGCCGCGAAGCTTCCGCCAATCCGCGAGCCGCTCGAAATCCTCGGCTCCGTGACCAATGATGCGGCGGAAGAGACCGGCCTTCAGCCGGGCACGCCGGTCCTTGTCGGGGGCGCCGACTATCCCGTTGCGCTGCTCGGCTCCGGCGCTTGCCGACCTGGGCTTGCTTCCGACGTCACAGGCACCTCTTGCATACTGACGTTGATCGCCGAGGCGCCGCTGCTCGACCCGGAGGTTTGCAACGTCGCCACGGTCGAGGGAAACTGGGGCCCGTTCGTTCTCCTGGAGACCGGTGGCGACGCGATGCGCTGGGCGCGCCGCGCCTTGCACGAAAAGGCGCTGAGCTACGACGAGATCGTTGCGCGCGCCGCGGCGGCGCCGGCCGGCGCGGAGGCGCTGATCTTCATGCCCTATCTGACGGGCGAGCGGCTCGGCGCGCATCGCAATGCGCGTGCGCAGTTCTTCGGCCTCGGCGCCGCACACGGGCTGGCGCATTTGCATCGCGCCGTCATGGAAGGCGTCGCCTTCGCGGCGGCGCGCCACCTTCGCATCATGGAGCGCGCGGCCGGACACAAGCTGGAGCGCGTGATCGCCTCGGGCGGCGGCGCCAAGACCGCGCTGTGGCTGAAGATCAAGGCGAGCGTCTATGGGGCGCCCATCGTCGTGCCGAAGGAGGCGGAGTGCGGCGTCATTGGCTGCGCCGCCATGGCGGCCACCGCCTCAGGCCGCTTCCCCGACATCCACGAGGCGATCGGCGCCTATGTGCGTCATGTCGACGAGATTCAGCCCGATCCCGAATGGGCGGAAACCTACGCACGGATGCAGCCGGTGTTCGACCGCCTCTATGCGCACAGCCAGGCGCTCTACGACGATCTCGACCGGCTCGCCAGCCGATGACTTCCCCCTCTTTCTCTCGTCTCAGGAGTGCTGATCATGGATGAAGTCCTCGCAACGTTCCGGCCGGACCTTTTCGCCGGCAAGCGCGTCCTGATCTCCGGCGGCACGAGCGGCATCGGGCTTTGCCTTGCGAAGGGTTTCGCGCGGCTCGGCGCGCAGACGATCGCGACCGGCGCCTCGTCCGAACGGCTGGAGGCGGCGCGAGCCGACGCCGAGGCGAAGGCGATCGAGTTCCAGCGTCTCGACGTGCGCGACCGCGCGGCGGTCGACGCTTTTGTCGGCGGTCTGCCTTCGCTCGACGTCCTCGTCAATGCGGCCGGCGTCGCGAAGCCGGAGAGAGAATATGACGAGCGGGACTTTCTCGACGTCATGGACATCAACCTCAACAGCGCCATGCGCCTGTCGATGGCCGCTCATCCGCTGCTGGCGCGCTCGAAGGGCTCGATCCTCAACGTCGCCTCGATGCTGAGCTACCTCGCGGACGACAGCGTGCCCGCATATTGCGCGAGCAAGACTGGGATTCTCGGCCTGACGCGCGCGCTCGCGCACCGCTTCGGGCCCGAAGGCATACGCGTCAACGCCATCGCGCCCGGCTACCACGCGACCGACATGACCAAGCCGCTATGGTCCGACCCGACGCCGGCGGGCAAGATCGCGGCGAAGGCGGCGCTGAAGCGCTGGGGCACGGTCGAGGATCTGGTCGGCGCCGCGGTCTTCCTCAGTTCGCCGGCGGCCCTGTTCGTCACCGCTATGACCATGCCTGTCGACGGCGGCTACGTCGTCAGCGGCTTCTGAGCCGACAGGCGAGTTGGAGAAGCGACGCATGACCAACCCACAGCAAGGACGCGGGTTCGGGCGAGCCTACGGCGGCCCGGGCAAATACATCCAGCGCGCTGGCGAGTTGTCGCGACTGACGGCGCATCTGCGCCCTCTCGGCGAAAAGGCCTTCGTGCTGGTCGACGGCTTCGTGCTCGACAAACTGGGCCCGCAACTCGCCGCCTCTCTGAGCCAGGGCGATCTCGTCCACGTCCTTGATCGCTTCGGCGGCGAATGCTGCTCCGAGGAGATCGAGCGGGTCGCCGCGGCGGCCAAGCGCTTCGACGCCGACATCATCCTCGCGGTCGGCGGCGGGAAGACGGCCGACACGGCCAAGGTCGCCGCGTGCGAGATCGGCGCGCGGATCGCGATCGCGCCGACCATCGCTTCGACCGATGCGCCCTGCAGCGCCATCGCGGTGCGTTACTCCGCCCACGGCGTCTACCAGCAGTCGATGTTCCTGCCGCGCAGTCCCGACATCGTCGTCGTCGACAGCGCGGTCGTTGCCGCCGCGCCGGCGCGGTTTCTCGTCGCGGGTGTGGGAGATGCGCTGTCCACCTGGTTCGAGGCGCGCTCCAATCTCGACACCGGCTCTCCCAATCTCATCGCCTCGGGATTCCCGACTCCGCTCGCGGGCGTCGCCATCGCCAAGACTTGCCACGACGTCCTCATGCGCGACGCGCTTGCCGCCAAACTCGCGGTCGAGCGCGGGGCGCTGACACAAGCCGTGGAGAACATCATCGAGGCGAACACGCTGCTCAGCGGCCTCGGCTTCGAGAACTGCGGCGTCTCCGGCGCGCACGGGATCCATGACGGCCTGACGGTTCTCGACGAGACGCATGGCTTCTTCCATGGCGAGAAGGTCGCCTTCGGCGTGCTGTGCCTGTTGATGCTGGAGGGGCGCCCGCTCGCCGAGATCGAGGCGACCGCGAAGTTCTGCCGCTCGCTCGGCCTGCCGACGCGGCTGGCGGATCTCAATCTTGCGAAGGCGAGCCGCGCCGACATCGAGCGCGTCGCCGAAGCGGCGCTCGCTCCGGACTCGGCGACCTGGCGCTCCGCCGCGCCGCTCAGCGTTGCGACCGTCCGCGACGCGATCGTCTCGCTCGACGCCTTTACCTCGAGCCTCGGCGCCGTCGGCGCCTGAGGTTTCTTTGTTCCCGAACACCCGTGAGACAGAGGACGAATACATGCGCGCCGCCGTAATGCACAAACCGGGCGATATCCGTTTGGAGGACGTCGCCAAGCCGGAAGCCAAAGCCGGCGAGGCGCTGTTGCGCGTCGCTGCGGTCGGCGTCTGCGGCTCGGACATTCCGCGCATGCTGACCAAAGGCGCGCACCGCATGCCGCTGGTGTGCGGCCACGAATTCTCCGGCCACATCGTAGCGCTCGGCCCCGACGTGAAAGGCTTCGAGGTCGGCGATCTGGTGGGCGTCGCGCCGCTCATTCCGTGCGGCTACTGCGATCAATGCGCCACCGGCAATTTTTCGCGCTGCCGCAACTACGACTATTTCGGCAGCCGCCGCGACGGCGCCTACGCCGAGTTCGTCGCCGTGCCGGTCGAGAACCTCCTGAAGGCGCCGACGGACGCGGATCCGCGCGCAGTGGCGATGACGGACCCTGCGTCGATCGCGTTGCACGCGATCTGGAAGGCGCCCCCGACGATGGGCCAGCGCGGCGCGGTCATCGGCTGCGGTCCGATCGGATTGTTCGCGATCCAGTGGATGAAGCTGATGGGCTGCACGGAAGTGGTCGCGATCGATCTGGCGAACGAGAAGCTGGATCAGGCGCGCGAGGCGGGCGCCACTCACACTTATCTCGCCAGCGAAACGCCGCCGCCTGATCTTCTCTGCGATCTCATCATTGAGGCCGCCGGCGCGCCATCCTCCATCAATCTCGCGACGCGTCTGGCGGCGCCTGGCGGCCATGTCGTGTTCATCGGCATTCCGACCGGCGAAGTCCCGCTCGACAACAAGACCTTCCAGCATCTCCTGCGGCAGGAGATCTCTCTGCACGGCGCGTGGAACTCGTTCAGCGCGCCCTTCCCGGGCAAGGAATGGACGGTGACGCTGGATGCGCTGGTCACCGGCAAGCTCAAGTGGGAGTTCATGATCACCCACGAACTGGGACTCGACGCGCTGCCGGGCATGTTCGACACTATCCGCGGAAGAAACGAGCACTTCTCGAAAGTGATGTTCAAGCCCTGAAGGGCAGGGGAGCGAAACGCGCCATGGCGTGCCTTCTAGGCCTTGATTTCGGCACCGGCGGCGTGCGGGTCGGCGTGTTCGACCTCGATCGTGGGAAGATGTTGGGCGAGCGCGAGGCGCGCTATGCGACTCGCTATCCCAGGCCGAGTTGGGCCGAGCAATCGCCGACCGACTGGTGGGCCGCACTCGGCGAGGCGACGCGCGCGCTGATGCGCGATCTCGATTCGCCTGAGATTCAGGGCGTCTGCGCCGCGACGACCGCTTCGACGGTCGCCGTCTGCAAGCGCGACGGCACGCCGTTGCGTCCGGCGTTGTTGTGGATGGATTGCCGCGCTGCCGAGGAGGCCGAACGCACCGCGCGCTCGCGGCATCCCGTCATGGCCCATTCGGGCGGCGGCGACGCGGCGGAGTGGCTGGTTCCCAAGGCGATGTGGCTCGCCCGCCGCGAGCCCGAGGTCTACGCCGCCGCGGAAATCATCTGCGAGTGCCTCGACTACGTGAACTTTCGCTTGACCGGCCGTTGGGTCGGCTCGCGCATGAACGCGACCTGCAAATGGAACTACGATTCAGCCGCGGGCCGCTTTGTCGATGAGGTCTACGCCGAGTTCGGTGTGCCCGATCTCGGGCACAAGCTGCCGCGCGAAATCTATCCGGTCGGCGCGCCGATCGAGGTCCTGTCCGCGGAGGCGGCGGCGCACCTCGGCCTGCGCAATCGGCCGATCCTGGCCCAGGGCGGCATCGACGCGCATATCGGCATGGTCGGCGCCGACACGATGGCGCCGGGCGAACTGCTGCTGATAGGCGGCACCTCGGCGGTGCAATTGTTCCAGCTCGCCTCCGGCTCGCCGGTCGGCGGATTCTGGGGACCCTATCCGCACGCGCTGGTCGACGACCATTGGCTGGTCGAGGCCGGCCAGGTCTCGGCGGGCTCCGTGCTCTCCTGGGTGTCCCGCGACATGTTCCAACTCGACGACGCGGGCCACGAGGAATTGCTGCGCGAAGTCGAGGCTCTGCCGGTCGGCGGCACTGGCGTGCTGTCGCTCGACTATTTCATGGGCAATCGCACGCCGTATCGCGATCCGCTGCTGCGCGGCGCGTTTCTAGGCCTTTCCCTCGGCCACGACCGCGCCGCGGTCTATCGCGCGACGGTCGAAGGCGTCGCGCTTGCGACCGCGAATGTTCTACGGCGCATGGGCGATCTCGGGGTGGAATGCCGCCGCGTCGTCTCCTCGGGAGGATATGCGAAGAATCCGGTCTGGTTGAAGGCGACGGTGGACGCGATGGGCCTGCCGGTGCAATTGCTGCCCAACGCCAACCTCACCATCGTCGGGGCCGCAGCCTGCGCCGCGAACGGCGCGGGTTTGACGCCGAACCTGTTTGCGGCGGCGAAGGCGGTCGCGCAGCCGTCGGTAACGGTGACGCCGGATCCCCAGGCGCATGCGCGCTACCGCGAATTGCTGGCCGACTATCTGGAAGCGACCGAGCTTCTCACGCCGTTGCTGCATCGCCTCGCCGAGCGCCAACTCGGAGGGCCCGCGCGTGGCGGATGAGAACCTCGAGCGGGACGTCCACTTCCGCGGCCTCGCGCCGGAGCAGCGCGAACTGCTGATGATTCAGGCGGCGAAGCGGTACTACGGGCTCGACATGACGATCGGCGATCTCGCCAAGGAAATGGGCCTGACGCGCTGGCAGGCGCGGCGGCTGCTCGACGAAGCGCGCACATCAGGCATCGTGCGGATCGAGATCGTGCCGCGCGCATCGCGCAGCCCCAACCTCGAGAGCCGCCTGCAGCGCCGCTTCGGCCTTAGGGAAGCCGTTGTCGTGCCGTCGACCGGCGACGACGACGCGACCCTGTTGCTCGACAGTGTTGCGCAGGCGGCCGCCAAGTTCATCGCCGGCCTCGGCCCTGTGCCCCTGATCGGCGTCTCCTGGGGCCGCACGATGAGCGCGGTCGCCCGCCGGTTGCCGCCGTTCTGGAACGAGGGCGTCGAGGTCGTGCTGCTCAACGGCGCGATGAACATCCGCTCGCCTTCCATCCGCACCAACAACACCGCCGAATTGTTTGCGCGCTCCGCCAATGGCGCGGCGACCCTGTTGCCGGTCCCCGCCATCCTCGGTCAGGCGGCGACGCGCGTGGCATTGGAGCGCGACCCGACCATCGCCAGCGTGCTCGAACTCGGACGCCGCGCACCGGTCATATGTTTCGGCATGGGCGCCATGGCGCCGGATTCCGTGCTGCTGCAGTCGGGCTTCGTCACCGCAGCCGAGCAGGCGGAACTGAAGGCCAAGGGCGCCGTCGGCGATATTCTCAGCCGCTTCATCGACGCCAACGGAGAAATCGTCGATTCCGATTTCGAGGCAAGGACGATCGGGCTGGAACTGCGCCATTGCGCCGACCGGGAATATTCGATCGGCGTCGCCGCGGGCGACAGCAAGCACGCGGTCGTGCGCGCCTGTCTGCGCGGGCGCTACCTCAACACGCTCGTGACCGACGAGCGCACCGCGCTGTTCCTGCTCGACGAGCCTTCGGGCGGCCATGCGCCCACGGGCGCGGACATGAGGACAACCGCATGAACAACGCCGCATTTCTCCACGCAGCGCACGACATGCGCGTCGCTTCGACCCCGCTCCGTGATGGAAGCGAAGGCGAGGCGCTGATCGAAGTCGCTGCCGTCGGCATCTGTGGCAGCGATCTGCACTACTACAAGGATGGCGGCATCGGCGCTGCGATGATCCGTGCGCCCTTCGTGCCCGGCCATGAATTCGGCGGCTATCTCTGCGACGACGTCCCTGCGCTGCGCCTCGGCAAGGGCGCGCTGGTGGCGGTCGATCCCAACCAGTCCTGCGGCGCCTGCGAATGGTGCCATGCCGGCCATCCCAATCTTTGCCCGAACGTGCGCTTCATCGGCGCGCCGCCGTTCGACGGCGCAATGGCGGAACGCCTCTGGGTTCCGGCCTCGCAAATCGTCGCTCTGCCGGATGGAATCGGTCCCGTCGCGGCGGCGATGCTGGAGCCGCTCGGCGTCGCGATCCATACCGTCGACCTCGCGAAGCCCGGCTTGCTGGAAAAAGTGACGCTGCTGGGCGCAGGACCGATCGGCCTCCTCGTGCTGCAAACGCTGAAGGCTGGCGGCGCGGGCGACGTCATTGTGATCGATCCGCTGCCGCATCGCCGCGCCGCCGCCTCGCGTCTGGGCGCCGCCAATGTCTTCGCCTCGACCGAAGAAGCGGTCCGCGACGCCGGCGCTTCGCCGCTCGTCGTCGAAGCCACCAACAGTCCGGACGGATTCCTCGACGCGGCAAAATGTGCGCGCATCGGCGGCCGCGTCATTCTCGCCGGCATTCCCGACGGCGATCATTACACGTTGTCCGCGTCCGAGCTGCGTCGACGCGCGCTCAAGATCAAGTTCGTCCGGCGTATGGGCGACGACTATCCGCGCGCGATCCGCTTGGTGCAAGACGGCCGCATCGACGTCGAGTCGCTCGTGTCGCATCGCATTGGCCTCGCGGAAACTCCCGAAGCGTTCGCCGCGCTCGCCGAGGGCCGGGCGGGCTACCACAAAGTGATCATCCATCCCTCGACGACCGCCCCATCCGGTCTCGCGATCCAGGAGAGCTGAAATGTATCTTGAAAGGTTGCGCCTCGACGGCCGCGTCGCAGTGGTCACCGGCGGCGCTCAGGCGATCGGCCTCGCCTGTGTCGAAGCCCTGTCGGAGGCGGGCGCGCATGTGTACATCGCCGACCGCAACCCGGCCGCTGCGACGGAAGGGCAGAAGATCCTTGCGGCCAAGGGTTACAAAACCGATTTCATCGAAATGGACGTCACCAACTCCGCTCAAGTCGACGCCGCCGCGGCTCAGGTCTTGAAGGAGCGCGGACGGATCGACATCCTCGTCTGCAACGCCGGCATCGCACGTTCCGAAACGCCTGCGGAGGACCTCACCGACGAGCATTGGCTGAACGTCATCGACGTCAACCTGAACGGACTCTTCTGGTGCTGCCGCGCCTTCGGCAAGCCTATGCTGGCTGCGCAACGCGGCTCGATCGTCAACATCGGCTCGATGTCCGGTTTCATCGTCAACAAGCCGCAACCCCAGGCGCAATATAACGCCTCAAAGGCGGGGGTGCATCATTTGACGAAGTCCCTGGCCGCCGAATGGGCGACGAGGGGCGTGCGCGTCAACGCCGTGGCGCCGACCTACATCAACACTCCGCTGACCGCCTACGCCAAGAACAACGAAGCGATGTTCAACGCATGGATCGACGGAACGCCGATGGCCCGAATGGGCGAAGTCGATGAAATCGCCGCCGTCGTGATGTTCCTGGCCTCGGATGCGGCAAGCCTGATGACGGGTTCGATCGTGCTTGCTGATGGCGGCTACACGAACTGGTGAGCGTGAAGGCGATCTCCTAACTCATTGGGCGGGGTCCCGATCAAATCGACCAAGGCCCCGCCCAAGGCAGAGGAGGAGGTTTCAGCCTTAGATGCCGAGTGCCTGTCAGAATTGAACGCCGCGCGTGAGCGCGCCGTCGATCACCAGATTGGTTCCTGTCGTGAAGCTCGAGGCGGGGCTCGCCAGGAACACGACGCCGCGCGCGATTTCCTCCGGCGTCGCCATGCGGCCGGTCGGGTTGAGCGCGAGCGCCTCCTTAAAAAGATCGGGCAGATTCTTCTTGATGTTCTCCCACACGCCGCCCTCGAAATAGGTGTTACCAGGCGAGACCGCGTTGACGCGGATTCCCTTCGGGGCCAGCTGAAACGCGAGCCGCTGCGCATAGTGGATCAGCGCGGCCTTGAACGCGCCGTAGGCCGGGCCGGTGAAGTCGACCTCGCGACCCGACACCGACGAGATGATCACGATGGCGGGGTGCTTGGATTGTTCGAGCAGCGGCAATGCGGCGTTGGCAGCGCGCACCGTATGCATCATGTCGATCTCGAACGCTTGGCGCCAAGCCTCCTCGTTGTCTTGCACGGCCAGCGCGGAAACGTTGGCCACGAGAATGTCGAGACCGCCGAGCGCTTTCGCGCTATCCGCGACGAAGCCTTCGAGCGCCGTCTTATTCGCGACGTCGACGCTCGCGCCATAGGCGATCACGCTCTTCGCCTGTAGCGCCGCGACAGCAGCGTCAACTTCGCTTGCCTTGCGTGCGCAGATCGCGACATTGGCGCCTTCGTCGGCGAGGATGTCCGCAACGCGCCGGCCGATGCCTTTGCTGCCGCCGGTAACGATCGCCTTCAGACCCGTCAGACCCAGATCCATATTCGTCTCCTCAAACCCTAGGCAGGAAGTCCTTCCGGATGCTCGCGCCGAGCGTGTATTTGGGATCGACCATATTGCCGACCCGCATCTTTCCCGCCTGCGTGAGGAAGAAGTAAGCCTCGAGTTCGTCGAAGCCGAAATCGGCGACGAGCCAGCGGATCAGCTCGCGATAGGCGATGCGCGCGGCGTCCTCCATCGGGCGCGCCGAGCCGATCGTCATGAAAAATTCCGAATTCTCGAGACGCGGCCAGCCGATCTGCCAATTCTTGATGAGATCGACTTGGACGGTCGTCGTCGAATTGATCTCGACCGCGACGCCGCAGAGCTCGCCGTCGCCCTGGCGCCCGTGACAGTCGCCAAGGAACAGATAGGCGCCTTTCGTCTGCACGGGGAAATAGGCGATCGCGCCAGGCGCGACATCAGGCAGATCCATATTGCCGCCCCAATAGTCGGGCTGCAGCGACAGCACCGCCTCGATCTGCGGGCTCACGCCGAGCGTGCCGATGAAGGGCTCGAACGGCAGCATGATTTTGTCGTTGAAGCGCACGCCCTGTTCCGTAACCTCGTATTTCATCACGCGTTCGGGCAGCGGCTTGTTCAGCATCGGCGTGCCCGCGTTGGCCGCGAGCCCGCCGAACTCGGGGATGAGGGCCGAAGTGCCGGCGGGCTGCGGCCCGCGGGGCGCAATGCGCTCGATCTTCACACAGAGGACATCGCCCTTTTCGGCGCCTTCGACAAAAATCGGCCCGTTCTGCGGGTTGACGAACGGGAAGTTGAGCTTCTGCGACGGTAGATCGTCGACGGATTTGATGACGCCGCCGAAAGCGTCGAGCGTTTCGGCGACCACGACGTCGCCGGGCGAAATCGTCAGTACGGGCTTCGCATAAGCGCCGTAGACGTATTGATACTGGCCCTGGGCGGCTTCGGTGAGATGATGGGTGCGCCCTGGCTTGCCGCCGGCGAGCGCCTTCCGCGCCATGTAAGAGGAGGAAAACCAATCGGACATGATCATCTCCGGCAAGTGCAATTCGTTATCTGTCGCGAATGTCGCTCATCGGCAGTACGTCGCGAAGCGGGAGTTGGGTCAAGTCGGAATCGCGCGCTCCCTGCGGGCACAATCGGGCCTCGACCCTCGTTCGCGGCAAACAAGCGCGAGATTTTGGCGCTTGTCGGACGGATCGGCGCGTTGCGCCGTCTCTGGCGCCCGCCTTGGCAGGCGGCGCGCCTCGACTTGTGACCCGGCTCAGATCGATTTGACCTCGCCGCCGTCCATGCGGAGGGTCGAGCCGGTCATCCAGCGCGCGCCGGGCGACACCAGGAACGCCATCAGTTCCGCGATCTCCTCGGGCTCGCCATAGCGGGCGATGCCGGCCTCCGTGGGGAAATTGGCGGTCGCCTCCTCCACCGTCATGTTGTGCAGCGGCGCCCAATGCTCGAGATAGGATCGGCGCCGGCCGGTCATCACCGGGCCTGGCAGGACGCTGTTGACCTGCACGCCATCGGCGATGCCGCGGTCGGAGAAGGCCTTGGCCAATGCGACGATCGCCGCGTTGATTGTACCGACGGCGGCGTATGGCGCCTTCGGGAACAAGGCGGAATTGCCCGACATCAGCACGACCGAGCCTTTGGCCACCTTGAGCGCCGGCCAGGCGGCGATCGTCAGACGCCGGGCGCCGTGCAGCTTCAGCGCGAGGCCAGCCTCCCATTGCGCGTCGGTCATCTCGAACAGATCGATCTGCGGCACGGCGCCCGCGATATTGAGCAAAGCGTCGATCCGCCCGAAGGCGGCCAAGGCCTGATCGACCACCGCTTGTGCGGCGTCGGGCTGTCCCAGATCGGCGTCGATGACGAGCGTCTCGGCGCCGGCGGCTTTCGCCGCCTCCGCCGTCTGCTCCAAGTTGGCGCGGTTGCGCGCCACCAGAACCAGCGCCGAGAAATCGCGCGCGAGGCGCACCGCCGTAGCCTGGCCGATGCCCTGGCTGGCGCCTGTCACGATGGCGACGGACTTGGTCATGAGCGCTCTCCTTGATTGCGTTGAATTCAGTGGGGAAGGAAGCCGCGGATGGCCGCCGCAATCTCTCCAGCGTGCGTCTCCAGCGCGAAATGGCCGGCATCGAAGAAGCGGATGACCGCGTTCGGGATATCGCGCTTGAACGCCTCGGCGCCCGCCGGCAGGAAGAACGGGTCGTTCTTGCCCCACACCGCCAGCAAGGGCGGGTTGTGGCTCCGGAAATATTGCTGGAAGGTGGGATAGAGCGCGACGTTGCTCTTGTAGTCGCCGAACAGGTCGAGCTGCACGTCGGCCATGCCGGGCCGGGCGAGATAGAAATTGTCCAGCGAATATCCGTCCGGGGAGACCTTCGCCGGTTCGGGCGCGCCGTGCGTATACTGCCACTTTGTGGTCTCGGGCGTCAGGAAGGCGCGCAGCGCCGCCCGGTTGCTTTCGGAGGGGTCTTGCCAATAGGCCTGGATCGGGTTCCAGCCTTCGCTCAATCCTTCCGCATAGGCGTTGCCGTTCTGCGAGATGATGGCGGTGATCCGTTCCGGATGCTTTACCGCAAGCCGGAAGCCGGTCGGCGCGCCGTAGTCGAAGACGTAGACGGCATAGCGATCGAAGCCGATGACCTCCGTGAAGCGGTCGATCGTTTCCGCGATCTGGTCGAAGCTATGGCCGCGACCCGGCATGTCGGAATTGCCGAAGCCCGGGAGGTCAGGAGCGACGATGTGGAAGCGATCGGCCAGAAGCGGGATGAGGTCGCGGAACATGTGGCCGGCGGTCGGGAAGCCGTGCAGCAGCAGCAGCTTCGGCGCGCCCGCCTGACCGGCCTCGCGATGGAAGACGCCGAATCCGTCCACGTCGGCTTTTTGATACTTGATCGTGCTCATATCAAGTCTCCGTTGGTTCGGTAATTAACCTGATAAATACGGCAGAAGAGGTTACCAGCACAGTCTAGGGGTCACGCGCCGCTCTCGCCCTGAACCGCCCCGATCGCCTCGCGCAATACGTCGAGGACGACGGCCGGGGCGGTTACCATCGGCGCGTGGTCGACCGCATGCGAATGCACGCGGGACCCCATCCGCGCGGCCATGAACCGCTGATTGCCGCCGACGATCATGCGGTCCTGCTCCGCCACCAGGAACCAGCTCGGGCGGTCTTTCCAGAGCGGGCGCGGGACGGCAACGGTGATGCAGGCGGGGGAGAGTGGCCGCTGGACCGCCGCGAGCACAGCCAGTTCATCCGGGGCGGCGTTCTGGGCGAAGGCGGCGGCGAACGCCTCCTCCGGCAAGTAAATCAGCCCATGCGCGTCCGGCGCGAGCTTCGGGGCCTGGGGATGCGGCTCGGTCCGGTAGAACACGCCCGCGACGGTCTCGGCCTCATCTGGGGCGAGCGCGGCGATGTAGACCAACGCCCTCACCTTCTCGCTGCGCGTCGCCGCAATCACCGCGCCCGCATAGGCGTGGCCGGCCAGGACCACCGGCCCCGGCGCCCGCTCCAGGGCGCGATCGAGCGCCGCCACGTCGTCCTGGAAGGAGCTCAGCGGCAATGGCGCCGCCACGGCTCTGACGCCGTCCGCCGCCAGCTTGCTGATGATCTTCGACCAACTCGATCCGTCGGCCCAAGCGCCGTGGACGAGTACGACACTCACATCGTTCAAGGACATCATCACTCTCCTTTCGAGGGATCGCGTCGATAACTACGTTAGTGACATCAGAGGGGTTAGCCATGCTTTTCGTAACTTGTCAAGCGTGTCTAGTGGAGTTATCTCCTTCACGTGCCCGGAGTTACGATGGACCACCCTCCCCCTGCGATCTTTGTCGGCGATGCGCCTGGACTGGATTTCCTGAATTCGATCGCGACGCCGGTCGATACGCCGATCGAATGGATCGGCGACGGCGAGGGCTATCTGAATTGGCTCGCGCAAGCCCATATGGCGCCGGATGAGGCGCTCCGGGAGGTCAGGGCGCGCGCCCTGCCGGGCGAGCTCGACAAAATTGCCGATCAGGCGCGCAGTCTACGGGAATGGTTCAGGGGCTTCGTGCGCCGGCATCAAGGGCGTCTGCTGACATCAGAGGCTCTTGCGGAGCTGGAGCCGCTCAATCGTCTGCTCGAGCGCGACGTAACCTTCAGCCAGATTGGTCCCCCGGCGACAGGCCAAGGGCCATTCGAGCTTCGGACCGCGCGTCGCTGGCGTGATCCAGCCGCCCTTCTGCTTCCTGTCGCTGAGGCGTTCGCTCGGCTCGTCTGCACCGAGGACTTCTCGCACGTGAAAGCCTGTGAGGGGGCGGCCTGCACGCTGTTGTTCGTCGATCACACGAGGGGCCATGCGCGACGGTGGTGCAGCATGGCGATCTGCGGCAATCGAGCCAAACAGGCGGCGCACCGGCAGAGGCTCAAGGCGCAGCAGTAGGCTGCCAGAAGTGAATCGCACACCCGCCCTCGAACTACGTTTTGCGACGCGTTCGAGGGCGGGCCGACGATCACTTCGTCCTTGACGTCATTCGGCGGGGGCCGGCGCTACGGCGCCGGGAACTTCCGCCTTCTTGTCCCCGAAGAGCCACCTCTGCAGCCGGTCGAGGTAGAGATAGACGACCGGCGTCGTGTACAGCGTCAGGATCTGCGACACGGCGAGGCCGCCGACGATGGCGTAGCCGAGCGGCTGGCGTATTTCCGAGCCGACGCCGGTGCCCACCATCATCGGAACGCCGCCGAGCATCGCCGCCATCGTGGTCATCAGGATCGGCCGGAAGCGCAAGGTGCAGGCCTGATAGATGGCTTCCTGCGGCGTCAAGCCTTCGTTGTGTTCGACATGCTGGGCAAAGTCGACCAGCATGATGCCGTTCTTCTTCACGATGCCGATCAGCAGGAGCAGGCCGACGATCGCGATCACGCTCAGATCGAAGTGAGCCGCCATCAACAGCAACAACGCGCCGACGCCGGCCGAAGGCAGCGTCGAGATGATGGTGAGTGGATGGATCAGACTCTCATAGAGCATGCCGACGATAAGATAGATGACGAACAGCGCCGCGGCGATAAGGATCGGCGTGCTCGACAGCGATGCTCCGAACGCCTGGGCGTTGCCCTGGAAGCTCGTCTGGAGCGAGAGCGGCGGATTGAGCTCCTTCTTGACCGCCTGAATGGCGCTTACCGCCTGGCCGATGGCGACACCGGGCTTGAGGTTGAACGAGATCGTCACCGACGGGAACTGGCCTTGGTGATTGACGACGAGGGGCGCGACCTTCGTCACGGAGCCGACCAGGGTGGACAACGGCACCTGCTGGCCGCTCGAAGATTTGACGTAGATGCCATTGAGCGAAGTAGGACCATACTGGAACTTGGGATCGACCTCCAGAACGACGTGATATTGCTGCAGCTCGGTATAGATGGTCGACACGATGCGCTGGCCGAACGCGTCGTCGAGCGTGTTGTCGATCGTGTAGGGCAGGATGCCATAGCTCGAGGCGACATCGCGCTTGATCGTGACGTCGAGCATCGGTCCGCTGCTCAGCTGGTCGGTGGCGACGTCGGTGATGCCGGGGATCGAGCTGATCTTGGCGAGGAACAGATTCGTCCAGTGTTGGAGTTCGCCGGCGTCGGCGTCGTTGAGAGTGTACTGAAACTGCGTCTTGTTCAGGCGCGCGCCGATGGTGATGTCCTGCGCGGCCTGCATATACAGCGTGATGCCCTGGATCTTGCCGAGGTTGGTGCGCAGCCGCGCAATCACCTTTTGGATCGGGTCACGCTCATTTGCGGGTTTGAGCTGGATGTAGACGCGGCCGTCGTTCTGCGTGTAGACGCCGCCGCCGGCGCCCACCGCCGCGCCGACGGTGTCGACCGCCGGGTCCTTCATAATCGCGTCTTCCAGAGCCTGCTGGCGCTCCTGCATGGCCGGATAGGAAATATCCATCCCCGCTTCCGACTGGCCGATGATCAACCCGGTATCCTGCTGCGGAAAGAAGCCCTTGGGGATGACCACGTAGAGATAGCCAGTCAGCGCGATTGTGCCGAACATCACCATCAGCGTGATGAACTGATGCCGCATCACGACCTTGAGGCCCGCCTCATAGGCATACAGGATGGCGTCGAAGCCGCGCTCCGACATCCGGTAGAGCCATCCATGCTCCTTGCGCTCCGGCTTGAGCAGATAGGCGCACATCATTGGCGTGAGCGTTCGCGAGATGAGCAGTGAGAGAAGAAGCGCTACGCTCACCGTCATCGCGAATTCGCGGAACAGCAATCCGACGTAACCGCTCATCAGGAACAGCGGAATGAAGACGGCGATGAGCGAGAAGGTGATCGCCAGGACGGTGAAGCCGATCTCGCCGGACCCCTTCATCGCCGCGTCGTAAGGCGACAGCCCGTCCTCGATATGCCTTTGGATGTTCTCGATCTCGACGACCGCGTCGTCGACCACAAAGCCAACCGCGATGGACAAGGCCATGAGCGAGAGATTGTCGAGGCTGTAGTTCATCTCGTAGAGCACAGCAAAGGTGCCGACGAGCGCCAATGGCACTGTGACGGCCGGAATGACGGTCGCCCAGAAGCTGCGCAGAAAAATGAAAATGACCATGACGACGAGCGCCACCGTCAGCAGCAACGTAAACTGCACGTCATCGACCGCTGCGCGGATCGTCTGCGTGCGATCGGAAACGACATTGATCTTGACGGCAGTCGGGATCGAGGCCTGGAGCACAGGCATCATCGCCTTGATCTTCTTCACCGTTTCGATGACGTTGGCGCCCGGCTCGCGCTGGATCGTCAGAAGGATCGCCCGCTTCTTGTTGTACCAAGCGGAAATCAGCTCGTTCTCTCCGGCGCTGACCGCGTGGCCAATATCGCGGATGCGAACCGGCGATCCATTGCGGTAGGCAATGATCAGATCGTCGTATTTGTCGGGTTTGAACAGCTGGTCGTTGGTATTCAGGGTGTACGACTGGCGCGGGCTGTTGAGGGTGCCTTTTGGCAGGTCGACATTGGCCTGGCCAAGCACCGCCCGCACGTCCTCGAGGTTGATGCCGCGCGCCGCCAGCGCTTCTGGATCGACCTGAACCCGGACGGTCGGCTGCTGTTCGCCGCCGACGCCCACGAGGCCGACGCCGTCTATTTGCGAGATCTTTTGCAGCAAGATGTTTTGCGCGTAGGCGTCGGCAACGGTGAGCGGAAGGCTATCCGATGTGATGCCGAGCACCAGGATCGGCGTATCCGCAGGATTGACCTTCCGGATCATCGGCGGATACGGCATATTCTTGGGGAGATAAGCCTGGGCTTGCCCGATTGCCGCCAGCGTGTCGCTGACTGCCCCGTCGATGGGCCGGCTCAAGTCGAATTGCAATGTGATCTGGGTGTAGCCGAGGCCACTCGCCGAAGTCATCTGCGTGAGGCCGGGGATTTCGCCGAATTGCAGTTCGAGCGGCGAAGCCACCGTGGACGCCATGGTCTGCGGATCCGTGCCCGGCAGCTGCGCCGTGACTGAAAGAGTCGGGTAGTCGACGTCCGGCAGCGAGGATGCCGGCAATAGCGGATAGGCGACCAGGCCGCCGACCAACAGCCCGACCATCAGCAGAGCGGTCGCAATAGGCCGTTGTATGAAGGGTGCGGACATATTCATGGGAGGCGCCTGCCTTTTTACGGGATGGGGGCTTGCAGTGCGTCTTGTGCGGCTTCTTCCTCAGCGGCCTTGCCGCGCAGGATCGCGACATGCACGCCCGGCTCCAGCTTGTACTGCCCGTCGACTACGACCTGTTCGTTCGCCTTGAGGCCGAACTCGATGAGCGCCTGGCCGCCGCTGATCTGCCCGACCTTGATCGGACGGATCGCTACGGTGTTGTCGGGATTGACGACATAAGCGAAGCTTCCATTGGGACCGCGCTGCACCGCCCCTGTGGGAACGGTCAGTCCGTTATGCCGCGTGTCGACGAGCAGCCGCGCGTTGACGAGCTGGCCGGGCCAGAGCCGCTTCGAGGGGTTGGGAAAATTCGCTTTGAGCTGGATTGAGCCGGTGGTCTGCAGGATTTCGTTGTTGACGAGGCCGAGCTTGCCGGTGTCCAGGAGGGTCGTGTCGTCCTGGGTGTAAGCCAAGACTTTGAGCGGCTGCTTGGTCTTTTCCTGCTGCTCCTCGATTTGCGGCAGGCTGGTCTCGGGCAGCGTGAAGATCAGCGAAATGGGATCGAGCTGCGTGACGACGACGAGGCCGTTCGCGTTCGATGGGCTGATGATGTTGCCGACATCGATCTGACGAATGCCAGCCACGCCATCGATCGGTGCCGTCAAGCGCGTGTAGCTGAGCTGCACCTTCGCCGCTTCGATCAGCGCCTGGTCGGCTTTGATGGCTCCCTGCAGCTCGCCCACCTGCGACTTTTGGGTCTCGACCAATTGCGGGGTCGCCCAGCCCTGGCCGCCCAGTTGACTGTAGCGGACGAGATTCGCCTGGGCGTTGGTAAGCTGGGCCTGATCGCGCTCAAGATTTCCCGTGTACTGATCGATCATCGCTTGATAGGGGCGCGGATCGATCTGCGCGAGCAGGTCGCCGGCGTGCACGTGCTGGCCCTCGGTGAAGTTGATGCTGATGATTTGCCCTTGAATCTGGGCCCGCACGACATCGGTGTTGTACGCAATCACGGTGCCGACGCCGGTGAAATAGATCGGCACGTCGTGCTGGGTGACCGGCGCGGTGACGACTGGCGCCGGCGGCGGGGCTGGGGCAGCCGCAGTCGTCGTCGCGGCGTCGGCGGTCTCCAGGGGATGAAAGCGCGTGAAGTAGAGGAAACCGCCGACGGCGAGCGCAGCAGCCCCCACCGTCACCGTTAAGGCAAATTTCTTTTTCATGGGCGTCTCCCAGTTGGAGAATTGTTTCACATGCCGCCGGCCGTGCTCCCGGTCATGCCGGTGGCTGCGGGCAAAACGGGGGAAAGAGACGACACAGTGCGCCTCACCGTCCTCGTCGAGGTCATCGCATCGGGGCGCATGGCCGAACTCTCCGCGTGACGTCGACGCCGGAATCCCGGGACTAACCCCGAGATTGCCGATCTGGACGGCCCCCTCAGGAATTCCGGCTCGATTGGCGCCGCCGGGCGTTGTGGGCGTGGTTGACGAGGAAGCCATGCTGCTCGAGCCCGAGCCGCACATACCGGACATTCCCGACGTCGCGAGCATTCCTGAGCTTGTCGCCGTACCGGATGTGGACGAGACGCTCGACGATGACGATATTCCCGACATCGTTGTCCCCGGCATTTCCGACAGGGCGGTCGTCGACATATCCGACATTGTCGTGCCCGCGGTCTCACCGGTTGCCGGCAACTCGCCGCCGGCCGTCATGCCGCCGCCATCGTAGCTGGAGCTCGATCCATACATTCCAGACGGCGCGGTCCCCACGGTCGAACACCGCGCGTCGCCGCCTTCCGCCGCAACGGAGCGCGCTGCGCCGGTGAGCCCTGGACTAACGCCAAGAGTTTGGACTTCTGTGGCGCCCATCGGAATTCCCGTGGGGCTTCCCTGCGGCGCCTCGATCCCCAGTGGCGTGGTCCCGCCAATGGTGGGAGTCGGGACGGCCATTTGGGCCATCGCGCCGGTGCAGACGAACAGCGCGGCAATGATTGGCGCAATTAACGAAAGTCTCATCGTCACCCTCAGGTTGGAGCTCGCATCGCCGCGGCGAGCGCTGACTTCGTGGTACGCGGTAATCTGGCAACGATACGCCGAGTTGGTGGTCAAAGTTCGTCACTCGCCCTCTCGTCGCACGCTCCTGTGGTATAGCGAGGATATACGTCCCGCTAAGACTGGCCCGCGGTTTCCAGGAAGACGCTCGTCAACGTCGCTGACGACAGAAGATGAGGAAGTCGGGGTGCCGCTTCCACTAAATTCGCGTTCACTGATCTGAATGAACGTACGACGCCACGAGATGAACGGAAGTGAGCGCTCGTGGTCCTCGCTAGCATTCTAGTGCGAGGCTAAGAATGCGCTGGGTATCGAGTAGAAAGGCGCGAAATTGCCGTTGAAGTCTGTCACGTTTAATTGAGGCGCGACGCTTGATCTGTAACGCGGCGGTGATTCTAACAGCCAATTTAATGGTTGGTTCGATACGCGCGGCGTATCTCGTTGGGTGGGCGGCCTCAGCGGGCTGTCGCATGGCGGCTGCGCCCCTAGATTTGCCGTAGAGCGCCGCCAAAGTTCGAAACGGAGGCTGCACATGACCACGGTGGCGACGGCGCTTCTGCGGATGATCGTGAAATCGGGCGACGCCCAGGCGATCCCTCCACTGGCAAGTGGCCAATGATGACAAAGATACTCTTGATCGAGGACGACAGCGAAACGGCGGAAGAGATCGTCGCCGAGCTCGCCGAGCGTGGCTTCGAAGTGGAATGGAGCGCGAACGGCGCCGAGGGACTCGCCGTGGCCCGTTCGTCGCGACCCGACGCCATGATCGTCGATCGTCTGCTGCCGGGGATGGACGGCCTCACGATCGTCGAGACGCTGAGACATGATCAGGATCGCACGCCCGTGCTGGTTCTGAGCGCGCTTGACGCTGTCGACGACCGCGTGCGCGGATTGCGGGCAGGCGGCGACGACTATCTGACGAAGCCGTTCGCTACGCTCGAACTCGTCGCCAGAATCGAGGCGCTGCTGCGACGCCCGGCGGAATCGCGCGAGACCAAGCTACAGGTGGGAACGCTGGAGCTCGATTTGATCGAGCGGACGGCTAGACGCGGCGATCGCGTGATTGATCTGCTTCCCCGTGAATTCCGACTGCTTGGCTATATGATGCAGCGGCCGGATCAATTGCTGACGCGGGCCATGCTTCTCGAAGAAGTTTGGAACTACAAATTCGTGCCAGCAACCAATCTTGTCGACGTCCATATGAGTAGGGTGCGCCACAAGGTGGACGGCCCGGGCGAGACCCCGATGATCCACAATGTGCGCGGCGCCGGATTTATCCTGCGGACTCCGCCGTGACGGGCCCACGCATAGTGAGGGTGGTTCACATGGGCTTAGCTTCGTTGCGTTCAGCTTTGACGCTGGCGGTCGCGCTTACGGCGATCATCTGCGCGCTGTTCGGCTTCGTCTACTGGAAAACCGACGACTATCTGACTGAGCGATCCGATCAGATGATTGTCACACAGCTCAACGCTCTTTCCGTGCTGCGTGACCAAAACCTGATCGGTGCGATCGACGAGCACCTGAAGCAGGATTCTCGTGGCGTTCAGTTCGCCGCCTTGTTCGGCCCCGACGGAAGCCGCGTTACCGGGAACATTGCGAGCATGCCTCCCGGTCTCCACGCTGACGCCTCTGCGCATTGCGTGCAAATCGTGGCGACAGGCGAGGCGGGTCCAAAGGATCACGTGATTCAAGCGGTCGCGCGGCAACTGCCGGGCGGCCAGGTGCTGGTGATCGGGCGGCTCGTCGATGAAGTCAGGGACATCGGCAATGTCATCGGCCGAGCGCTCCTGCTTGGTCTGGTTTGCTCGGTGGCGCTTTGCCTGCTCACAGCCGCGTTCGCGAGCCTTCGCGCGAGAAGGCGCGTCGAGGAGGTCAACCGCCGCATCGAGCGCATCGTCGCCGGCGACCTTAAAGAACGCCTGCCGCACCGCGATGACGGGGCGCCCTTTTCGAACCTCGCGGCGAGCGTCAATGGCATGCTCGATGAAATGGAGACCATGTTTCGCGCGCTTGCCGGAGTCGGCAACGATATCGCGCATGACCTCAGAACGCCGTTGACGCGGGCGCGGCTGACCCTCGAGCGGGGTCGAACGCACGCCGTGACCCTGGAGCAACTGCAAACAGCCGCGGACAAGGCGATTTCCGGCATCGATCAATCGCTCACCATCATAACCGCGTTGCTGCGCCTTGCCGAAATCGAGAATAGTCGCCAGTCGGCGGCCTTCGGAGCGGTCGCGCTGGACAAGTTGCTGCGCGAAGTCGGCGATATTTATGAGCCCATCGCAGAGGACAAAGGCATCAACCTCATAGTCGACGCCTCGGAGGATTTGGCGGTCCATGGCGATCGGGATTTGCTGATCGAGGCGGTCGCCAATCTCGTGGACAACGCGGTCAAGTTTACCCCTGCCGGCGGGCGGGTCCGCCTCGACCTCCTTCGCCGCGACGGCGAAAACGTCGTTCGCGTAAGCGACACCGGCTCCGGCATTGCCGAAAGCGAACGCGAGGCGGTGCTGAGGCGCTTTTTCCGTTCGGAAAGAAATAGAACCACGCCCGGCTTCGGCCTTGGCCTCAATCTCGTTGTGGCGATCCTAAAATTGCACGGCTTCCGGATGGCTATTTTCTCGGGCCCCGGCTGTCGGATAGAGATCGTCTGTCCGGATCAGACAAGGGCAGGCTTGCAAAACCATGCCGTCCAAGCTGCGGCTTGAAGGGCGATTGCGGCCGCGCCAATCAGCAAAGCGGCGGTCCTGATCGCTTGACCATTTCGCCCGCTAGAGGATGTATGGGCAGGTCGCAAGGGGGGCGAGGCCAATGGCGCACGATCACCATTCCCACGACGACCACGATCACGGCCACCACCATCATCACGGCGGCGGTCACGTGCATGCTCCTGCTAGTTTCGGGGGAGCCTTCACGGTCGGCATCGCGCTCAATTTGGGGTTCGTCGTCATCGAGGCGACATATGGCGTTCTCGGCCACTCCGTCGCGCTGCTGTCGGACGCGGGACACAATCTCGGCGACGTGCTCGGACTTGCCGTCGCCTGGCTAGCGAGCGCCCTGGTCAAACGCGCCCCGTCGGACCGCTTCACCTATGGCTTGCGCGGCTCGTCGATCCTCGCCGCTCTCTTCAACTCGGTGTTTCTGCTCGTCACAGTCGGCGCGATCTCGTGGGAAGCCATTCAGCGTTTCGGTTCGCATCAATCAGTTGCGGGCAAGACGGTGATGGTCGTGGCGGCCGTCGGCATCGTCGTCAATGGCGTAACGGCGTGGCTTTTTGCGTCGGGCAGAAAAGACGACCTCAATCTGCGCGGCGCATTCCTCCATATGGCGGCGGATGGGCTGGTTGCGGTCGGCGTCGTGGCCGCGGGCCTGGTGATCGAGCTGACCGGGTGGGTTTGGCTCGATCCGGCGGTCAGTTTGGCGATCAATGTCGTGATCGTCTGGGGCGCCTGGGGGCTGCTGCGGGATGCGCTCGGCATGTCCATGGCGGCGGTTCCCCGAGACGTCGATCCCGCGCATGTGCGCGCGTTCCTGGCTTCGCAGCCGTCCGTCGCATCAGTCCACGATCTTCATATCTGGCCGATGAGCACCACCGAGATCGCGCTGACGTGTCACCTCGTCATGCCGGCCGGGCACCCGGGGGACCCGTTTCTCCATGCGCTCGCCGGACAGCTCGCCAATCGATTCCGGATCAGCCATCCGACGATTCAAATCGAGACCGATCCGCAAGGATCCTGCGCGCTCGCGCCGGACGAAGTGGTTTGAGCGGCGGTCTGCGATTCCTACCTCGCGCGAGGCGCGCCTTGCGAGCGGCGAGGGGGCGCGATATCCGACCCGTCGCCGCGTGATCGACGCGAAGACGAGGGGAGGCTGGTTAGCCCTGGCGCGCCGGCGTTCGAGCTAACGCTCCGTTGATCAGCATTAACGCCAGAGTCGTCTTGCAAAATGCAGGCGCTCATGGCTTACGTAGCGTCAGATCCCACGAATGTTACGTGGGCGCGCGCCAGCGTAAAAGTTAACGGATAGTCGAATGATCGACGGCAGCTCCAGGTCAGAGGCGGCGCCGCCGCCCCATGCGCAGGCGCTCGACGTGGGCTTGGCAGGGCTCGCTCTGGTTGCCGGCTATTACAGAATAGCGGCCGATCCGGCGCAGCTTCGCCACCAACTCGCACTGACCGGCCGCTTCGCCAACGCCGAGGACATCGTGCGGGGCGCGAACATCCTGGAGTTGAAGTCGCGCATTCTGCGCGACGCATCCGCCAAGCGACTCGGCTCGATTCCCTTTCCCGCCATCATGGGCCTGAAGGCGGGCGGTTTCGCTCTCCTCGGCGTCGGCTCGGCGAAGGGCCATGTGCGCCTGATCGATCCGGTCAGTCGCGCCGCCCAGGAGCTCTCGTTGGAAGAGGCGGCGGCACTTTCCTCCGACGAGCTCGTCTTGATCACGCGCCGCCTCGGCGGCGCCGGCTTCGACCCCAACACCTTCGGTTTTCGCTGGTTTCTGCCGTCGATCCTGCGCTACCGCAAGCCGCTCGCCGAAGTGGCGGTCGCTTCGCTGTTCGTGCAATTGCTGGCGCTGGTCACGCCGATCTTCTTCCAGCTCGTCGTCGATAAGGTGCTGGTGCACAAGGGCGTCTCCACGCTGGTCGTCCTGGTCGTCGGTATGGTCACCCTCGGCCTGTTCGAGTCGCTGCTGCAGTTTCTGCGCGCCTATACGCTGAGCCACACGACGAACCGGATCGACGTCGAACTCGGCCGCCGGTTGTTCCATCACCTGTTTCGTCTCCCGCTGGCCTATTTCGAAACGCGCGCCGCGGGACAGACCGTCGCTCGCGTGCGCGAACTCGAGACCATCCGCAGCTTCCTGACCGGGCAGGGGCTGACTTCGTTGCTCGACCTCGTCTTCACGCTGGTCTTCTTCGTCGTAATGTTCATCTATTCTGCCAAGCTGACGCTCGTCGTGCTCGGTTCGATCCCGTTCTATATTCTCATCGCCAGCTTGATCCGTCCGGCGCTGCGCGAGCAGATCAACGAGAAGTTCAATCGCGGGGCGCGATCCCAGCAGTTTCTCGTCGAGTCCATCGTCGGCGCGCAGACCCTCAAGGCGTCGAGCGTCGAGCCGGTCATGCAGGCGCAATGGGAAGAGCGGCTGGCGGCCTATGTGAGAACCTCGTTCGACGCTGGCATTCTCGGCTCGCTCGGTCAGAACTCGATTCAGTATGTCAGCAAGGTGACGACCGCTCTCATTCTGTTCATCGGCGCGCAATCGGTGATCGACAGCGCGATGACGGTCGGCGAGCTCATCGCCTTCAACATGATCGCCAGCCAGGTCGTGCAACCGATCTTGCGCCTGTCGCAGCTCTGGCAGGACTTCCAGCAGGTTCAGGTCTCGGTGGCGCGATTGGGCGACATCCTTAATGCGCCGCCCGAGCCCAAGCCGCAGAACCTGCTGACCCTGCCGCCGCCGCGCGGCGCGATCGAATTGCGCAACGTCACGATGCGTTATCGGCCAGAAGCGCCGGACGCCTTGCGCGGCGTCTCGCTGTCGATCGGCGCGGGCGAAGTGATCGGCATCGTCGGGCAGTCCGGCTCGGGCAAATCGAGCCTGACCAAGCTGATCCAACGCCTCTACAGCCCGCAGCTGGGCGAAGTGATGCTCGATGGCGTCAACGTCGCGCAGCTCGATCCGGGTTGGCTGCGCCGCCAGATCGGCGTCGTCTTGCAGGAAAATATCCTCTTCAACCGGACGATCCACGAGAATATCGCTCTCGCCGACCCGGCTATGCCGCGGCTGATGGTGATGCAGGCCGCCAAGCTCGCCGGCGCCGACGAGTTCATCGCGCAATTGCCGCAGGGCTACGACACGATGGTCGAGGAGCGCGGCGCCAATCTTTCCGGCGGTCAGCGTCAGCGCATCGCCATCGCGCGCGCGCTCGCGACCAACCCGCGCATTCTCATCCTTGATGAAGCGACTTCCGCGCTCGACTATGAGAGCGAGCGGGTCATCCAGGACAACATGCGCGCGATCGTGCGCGGGCGGACCGTCATCATCATCGCCCACCGGCTGGCGGCCGTGCGGCCGTGCACGCGCATCGTCGGCATGCACAGGGGCGAGATCGTCGAAGTCGGCACGCATGACGAACTGCTGGCGCGCCGCAACGGTCTCTACGCGCACCTCTGGAATTTGCAGTCCGACCACGCGAGGGCGAACGCATGAACCAGCAAATCGCGCCGCCGCGGGCCGAGAAGCCGGCGCCCTCCCGCACGCAGATCACCGTCAAAGGGCGCGATCGGGAGTTCCTCCCCGCCGCCCTCGAGCTGCTCGAGACTCCGCCCGCGCCGGCGCCCGTCGCGCTGATGCTGACACTATGCGCCTTCCTGGCGGCGGCGCTGATCTGGTCCTTCATTGGACGTCTCGACGTGCATGCCGTGGCGCCGGGCAAGATCGAGACCGCCGGGCGTTCCAAGGTGATCGAACCGCTCGACCCGGGAAAGATCGCGGCCATCCATGTCGAGAGCGGGGCTCACGTGAAGGCGGGCGATCTTCTCCTCGAACTCGACCCGGCGGAGGCGACCGCGGACATGAACGCCGCACAGGATGCGCTGCGCGGCGGCCTTGCCGAAGTGGCGCGGCGGCGGTTCGTGATCGACGCTGTTCGCGCGATCCTGCGCGCTCAGCCGCAATCGTCCGATCCGGCGCGCGACGATGCGGCGGTCGCCTCGATCGAGGCGATTGCGACCGACCTCGACGACAAGATTAGGTGGGATGACGCGATCCCCGTCTCGTTTCGTCTGCGTGAGCAGGCGGTGCTCGCCGCGGATTTGACGCAGCTGTCGAGCGCGCTGAAGAGCGTCGACCATCAGAAGGCGGAGAAGTCGGCGACGGACGAGCGCCTTCACATGAGCATCGCCTTCCAAAACACGCTGATCGAGACGCTGACGCAACGCGTCAAGACGCGCCAGGAGGCGATCGATCTGAGGGTCGGCACCAAGATCAATCTTTACGACGCTGAGGAGGAGCTGGAGCGCTCGCAATCGGCGCTCGCGTCCGACCAGGGCCAGCTCATCGAGACGGATGCGGCCCTCGCGGAGCTGCAAAGCGAGAAGGCCAAGACGCTGTCGCAATTTGTCGCCGACAACGAGAATAAGCTCGAGGATGCGGCGCGCAAGGCCGACGAGGCGCGCGATTCGCTCGCCAAGGCGACCGCCCGGCTTTCGAGCACGAAGCTCTACGCGCCGATCGACGGGATCGTGCAGCAGATGGCGGTGACCACCATCGGACAGGTCGTCACTACCGGCCAGCAGCTGATGGTGGTGACGCCCAGCGAGGGGCCCCTGCAGGTCGAGGCGCTCGTCGCCAATCTCGACATCGGCTTCGTCAAGGTCGGTCAGGAAGCTGCGGTAAAGGTCGACGCCTTTCCGTTCACTCGTTTCGGCGTCGCGCACGGCAAGATCGTGCGGATCGCCTCTGAGGCGATCGACGAACAGGAGGCCAAGCGCACGCTGGCCAATGCGACGTCCTCGGCCAATGGCGCCAATGCGCCGTCCGGCAGCGCGCCCGGGCAGCCCGTGAACTTCGTCTTTCCCGTCACCATCGAGCTCTACGAGAGCGCAATGAATATCGACGGTTCGACGGTCCGGCTGACGCCGGGCATGACCGTCTCCGCCGAGATCAAGACCGACAGCAGACGGGTCATCGACTATCTGCTCTCGCCGCTCGCCAAGGTCGCGTCCGAGGCGTTTAGGGAGCGCTGAGCTGCCGGCTGTCCCCTCAAATCGTCATCGCGAGGCGCTCGCGGCCAGATCGCTTCGCTTGGCTCGCAATGACCGCGTTGGCTTGAACCGAACACGGCGCGTGTGTGTCTCGCGATCGCATGTCTGAGATCGTCTACGACGTCACGCGGTTGGCCAGTCGGTTTCTCAACGCGACGCCCAATGGAATCGATCGCGTCGACATGGCGCTGGCGCGCCATTTTCTCAGCGCTCGCGAAAAAGCGGCGAGCGCGGCAATCTTCATTCCCGGCCTCGGACATTTCAGCTTGCGGCGGGAGGGGGCCCTCGAACTGCTCGACTTGTTGGATCGCCATTTCGGCGAGGCCGAGTTTACCGGCCCCGATCCCGTCTTGGGCGAGGTCGAAGGCTGGCTGCATTGCGGCGCGGCCGACGCGGCCCGCGCGCCCGCGCGGATCCGAGGTGAGCGTCGCGCCATGCCCGGCGCCGTCCTGCGCTTGGCGCTTCGTCATGGCGCGATGCTCACGCGAGGCGCGCGCCGCGCAGTCAGCCGAGGCGCTCGCTATATCAATGTGAGCCAATATCCGCTCGCGCGCGAGGGCGCGCTCGATTGGTTGGAGGGGCGCCGCGACGTTAGGCCGGTCTTCTTCGTTCACGATCTGCTGCCGCTCGAAACGCCGGAATACTTTCGCGAGCGCGAGTTGGCGCGTCATCAGACGCGTCTGCGCCGGGTCGCCCGCTTCGCCGCCGGCGCCGTCGTTTCGACGCGTGTCGTCAAGCAGGCGTTGGAGGACCATCTCGACCGGCTTGGACGTCGCGATCTGCCGATCGCGATCGCGCCGCCGCCGCTGTCGTCCCTCTTTCGCGACGACGACCATGCGGACGAACGCTTGCGCGCGGCGACGTACTTCCTTCAGTGCGGCACGCTGGAGCCGCGCAAGAACCATCTGATGACGTTGCATGTGTGGCGCGAGCTGGTCGCTCGTCGCGGCTCCGCGGCGCCGAAGCTCGTGATCGTGGGCGCGCGCGGGTGGGAGAACGAGAACATCGTCGACCTCCTGGAGCGGTGCGCGGCGCTGCGCGGCCACGTGCTCGAAGTTTCCGGCTTGCGCACGCCGAGCCTCGTGCGCCTGATGCGCAACGCGCGCGCGCTCCTGATGCCGTCGTTCGCCGAAGGTTACGGCTTGCCGGTGATGGAGGCGCTCGCCCTCGGCACGCCCGTCATCGCCTCAAATATTCCCGTCTTTCGCGAGATCGCGGGAGCGCGCTTCACGGCAATCTCGCCGATCGACGGCGAAGGGTGGTTGCGCGCCGTCGAGGTGTCGATGGAGAACGCGCGCGCCCGTGTCGCCGCGCCGAGCGACGCCGACCAAGGCTTTCGAGCCTTCGACGCATTCGTCGACTCGCTCTAACGGATCGGCCGCTACCTCACCGTCTCCGCCACATTGGCGACGGAGCCGCCGGTCGAGAGGCCGCCATTGAGGACCGCCATGACCTTCTCGACCTCCGTGAACGGCGCGTTCGACACATAGATGAGATCACGATTGGCGATGCGAAAGTTCTGCATGACGAACAGGCTGTTGGGATCCCGCAGGTTCAGCCGATAGACGATCGGCGTTGTCGACCCACGGTTCTCGACGAGCGGGCTATCCGGCCGCAAGGCGCGAGCGACGGACGGCGACTCGAAGCGAAAGATGAACACGCCCTGCGGGTCCGAGCGCGCGTCGTCGAGGCCTCCGGCCTTCGCAAGCGCTTGCGCCAGACTGATGCCGTCGGCCTCGAACGGGATTTCGGCGTTTCGTCCCGTCGCGCCGTAGGCGATGAAGGTCTGCGGATCGCGCACCAGCGTCAGCACGTCGGCCGGCCGCATATAGATGTTTTCTCTCGGGTCCGCGATGATGCGGCTCAGCGGCTCGCGCGAGGTCGTCACACCGCGCGACAATTCGACGAAGGTCTCGTTGACGGGGGCGCGGACGCCGCCGGCGGTTGCGATTACGTCGAGCAGCCGGTCGCCCTTGACGGAGAGCGGCACCCGCGCGCCGGCGGCGACTTCGCCGCCCACCGTCACCGTATCGCTGACCGGCCGCGTCACGTTGACCAGCGCCTGCGGCTGGATGGCCTTGCCGGCGAGGGCGCGCTCGATGTCGCCTTGCACCGCGCGCGCCGTCCGCCCCGCGACGCGCACCCGCCCGGCGTAGGGGACGGTGATCGCGCCGTCGCGACCGACCACTTGTTCGGGGATCGTCGCGCTGTTCGAACCGGCGCTCACCTTGTCGCTGATCATCGGCGCGGAAAACAATCCGCCTGCGCTCGCTTCCCATATCGTCACTGCGAGCGTGTCGCCGACGCCGATCACCGGCTCCGCCGACATTCCCCGATCGCCGAAATGCGATGCGAAACTGTCGCTGCCGCTGCGATTGACTGCTGCGACCGTCGCCGCGTCGAGGTCCACGATCTCATAGCGCTGGCTCGAGTTGATCGCCGCGCGCGCGGCCACGTCGCCGGCGCTCGGCCCAGACGATGGCAGCGAGGCGCAGCCGTTGAGAGCGGCGAGCGCGGCGAGGCACACTCCTAACCTCATCAACCGCCAACAGGCGCTTCGCCCTATCATCCGACCCCCTCAAATCAACGCCCGCATATCATTCGTATTTGCGAACGAACTACCGTAAGGAAATCGGCTGACGCAACTGATTCCAGTGAAAATCGATACAAAAGCTCATAAAGACCTCAAGCTATCGTGATCCCCACATTGTGGCTGGTATTGAAATATAAACGTCACATTGCACTGATAGCGGCAATGGTCGGAATTGTTAGTCGAATTGAAGCGCGCGCGACGAGGTGTATTAAGTGCGGGCCCGATCGTCGCCTTCGTTGACGCCGCGCCGACGTAACCGTGGTGAAGACGACTGCGTATGAAATTGCCGCGAATGCGCGAAGCGTTTTCGCGCGGAGATCATCCGCCAGGATTGTGCGTACGAAACATTGCGGCGCCTCCCGCAAGGGCGGCGGCGGCGAGGGCAGATGGGCGTTGTAAACTCCGCGGGGGCGAGGGGCGGCCGTATGACGGCGCGTCGCGCGCATTTCGGGCTCCTCGGGCGGGTCGAGCGACACTGCATCAACGCCCTGGTCGGCCGGGCGCCACTCTACGTTGTCCCCGACCATTTGACTGCTCTGGGGTTCGCGGGCGCGCTGGTCGCTGGCGCAGCGCTCATCGGCTGCCGCTTTTCCGCTTGGTGCCTTCCGTTCGTTTATCTCGGGCTGTTCGCAAACTGGCTCGGCGACTCGTTCGACGGCGCGTTGGCGCGGCATCGACGCATCGAGCGGCATCGGATCGGCTTTCTGATCGACCGCGCCAGCGATGTCCTGTCGTTCGGCGCCATGATTCTGGCGTTGGGCCTGTCGCCCTACCTGACCTGGGATGCGGCGCTGATGTTGTTCGTCGCCTATCTGATCCACGCCATTTACACGCTGATGCGAATGGTCGTGGACGGCGTGCAAATTATCGGCCTTGGCGGCGTCGGTGCGACGGAAGGGCGGATCCTCATCGGCGTCTGGGTCGGCGTTGCGCAAGCGGCGCGGATTGATCTCGGATCGATTCCGTCAGGCATCTTCCATCTCACATGCGGGGCGCTTCTCGTCGCCTGGTTCGCGGTCTTCGCGCGGCGGGTGGCGGCCGACATTGTTCGGATCGGCGCGCTCGAGCAGCCAGCGGCTTCGGTTCGCAACCCTGGCGAGGACGGCGGCCCGTCGTTCATCCACGACGGGGAGGCCAGGCTTCGCGTGGCGACAACCCACGGCGGGGCCGCGAGGCGCGCTTAAGGCAAAGCGCGACTGTCGCCGGCTCCGGCGACGCCGCGCTCCGGGCAAGGACGAGCTAATGCTAGATTTTCCAGGGGAAACATCGCGGGCGTCCGGTCGCGCCAAGCCGCGGCTCGCGATCGTCAGCACCTTTGACGACCTTTGCGGCATTGCCGGCTACACGCGGGCGCTCGCCAAGCAGATTGGCGAGCATTTCGACGTCGAGATTTTCGATCTCGACCAGTTTCTCATGCGTTCGACCAATCGCAACGTGCGGGCGATCGCCGACCAGACGATCCTCGATTGGGCGCAGCGCCTGTCTGAGTTCGACGCTGTCAACATCCAGCTGGAGCACGGGACGTTCGGCCGCAGTCGCCACGACATCCTGCGCCGGTTTCGGATCCTTGCAACGGCCGCGCCGGCGCTTTCGGTCACGTTTCACACCGTGCTGCCCGAGGGGTTCGCGTGGCGCGAAGTCTTCGGCGAACTGAGGAACGGCGAGGTGTTCGCCGTGCTCGACATCCTGGGCCGCAATCACGCGAACAAGACGCTCAACCGCGGCATCTACGGCTTGTTGCAACGCTTGCAGCGGGGAAAGCCGGTCAGCGTCATCGTTCACACGCGCCGCGAAATGCGGTTGATGAAATACGTCAACGGATTCAAGGAGGTTTTCGAGCATCCGCTGGCGTTCCTCGGGCGCGAGGACGCGCAACGGATTCGCGAGGAGGCGAAGCGCAGCGAGATGCCGGGCCTCGCCGCTCTGCCACCCGACGCCAAAGTGATCGGGGTGTTCGGCTTTCTCAACGAGTACAAAGGGTTCGACACCGCGATCAAGGCGCTGCACCTGCTGCCCGCCAACTACCATCTGGCGCTGTTCGGTGGACTGCATCCCAACGAGATCAAGAAGGGCGCGCCCGTCAACGACTATGTCCGGCGCCTCATGGACGAGACCTACGCGGACCGGTCGGTGTTCGACACGCTCCCAGGCCCGGACATTTCAATGTCGATCGCGACGGATCAGATCGACCGCCTGTACAATCACCCCAAGAACATCGGTTCGCGCGTGCACTTCATGGGAACGCAGACGGACGACGGCCTCGCGCGCGGGATGGCCGTGTGCGACGTCGTGGTGCTGCCGTATCGCGAGATCGGCCAGACGTCGTCCGGGCCGATGAGCATCGCGCTGGAAATGGGCGCCCGCGTTCTCGCCTCGCGCACCCACGCGTTCCTGCAATACGCGCGCTATCATCCCGATGCGATCGAGTTCTTCGAAATCGGCAACCATCTCGAACTCGCGGAACGCATCCGCTCATTGCGGCCGGCGGCGGCGCCCGAGCTCCAGTACGACGCCGCGACCAATGCCGCCGTCTACGTCGCGGCGAACACGCGCCAGTCCTCGCAGGGGGAAACCTCGGACCCCGACGCGGCATTGATCCGCGGCGTTTGAGAGCGCGCGGCTTCGCATCGCGTTAGATCCGCAAGCCCGGCCGCGGCCTGGGAGCGCAGTCCGCGTGGCGCAACATATCGTGATCGCGACGTGGGAAAAGTCGGCGTCACGGGCCTTTCGTCGCGGATCGCGTCATATCCATACGATATCAACGCGTTCTCCCCGCCCGTCGTTCGTATCGAACGTCGTCAGGGCGTATGTTATCCATTGGACGTCATAAATGCGTTATAAAATCACCCTAACGCAACGGTAATTTTTATGTGCCTTAGCGTTGGTTGGGTTGATGGACAATGTTCCGGCTCTTGGCGACCTTCTCGCCAATGTCGAAAACGACGGCGTTGCTACGGATGCGATTGTCGCAGCCGGCGATGGCGTTGGCCGCGACGGCTCCAACGACGCCTCGCTGACCCGCGCGCCGGCTGAGGGGGCCAGCGCCGCGCTTGAGCCGACTTCGACGACGTCGGCGCCGGCCGCAGTCAAGGGAGCCTATCCGCCGCCCACGAGCCAGCCGACGCAGGTCGGACCCGAAGGCATCGCCTTCGACTTCAATCAGGGCTGCCGTGTCCTTCTGCCGCCACGCGAGCAAGGAGCCTGGCGCGCGCGCCTCAGCGATCTCGACACAGGCAACGTCCTGTTCGAGACGGAAAACAAAGGCGCGCTCATCCGCTCTTCCAAGCGTTGGTTCGTCCGCTTCTCGATCGAGGTGTGGTCGATCGACGAGGGGCAGGCCGAGCCGCGCCTCGTGCTCCGTCACGAATACGACGCTTCGGATCGCGACGTGCTGATCCAGTTCCCTGTGGGCACGCTCGGGGATTCGATCGCTTGGTTCTCCTATGCGGCCCGGTTCGGCGAGCGCCATCCAGGCTGTCGCGTCACCTGCGCGGTGGCGGCGCATATCATACCGCTCTTCAAGGACTCCTATCCCGAGATACGCTTCGTCACTCCCGAGGAGGTCGTGGCGACAAAGCTCGCCGAAAGCGCTTACGCCACCTATTCGCTTGGGCTCTTTTTCACCGACGAGGCTTCCGAGGCTCAGCCGACGGATTTTCGTTTTGTCGGCCTGCATCGCACGGCGGCCTATATTCTAGGCGTCGATCTCGAGGAGGAGGCGCCGCGTCTCGCGCTGCCGGACGACAGTCGGCCGATCGACGAGCCCTATGCAGTGATCGCCGTCCAGGCGACCAGCGGCGCCAAATATTGGAACAATCCGCACGGCTGGCGCGAAGTGGTCGCCTTCCTGAAGGCGCGCGGCTACCGGGTCATTTGCATCGATCAGAAGCCGGCGCATGGCCACGGTCTGATGTGGACGCAGATTCCGCACGGCGTCGAGGACGAGACCGGCGACAAGCCGCTTGTCGAGCGGGCGCGCTATCTCAAACACGCATCGCTGTTCGTCGGCTTGTCGAGTGGCCTCGCATGGCTCGCCTGGGCCGCTCGATGCCCGACGGTGCTGATCTCGGGCTTCACGCATCCGACCAACGAGTTCACCAATCCTTACCGCGTGATCAACTGGCACACCTGCAATTCGTGCTGGAACGATCCGAAGTTCAACTTCGACCACAAGGACTTCCTCTGGTGCCCGCGCCACGCGGGCACGCCGCGGCAGTTCGAGTGCACGCGACTGATCACCGCAGCCCACGTGAAGCGCGTGATCGAGACCATTCCGGGTTTTGGCGCGCACGCCGCGCCGACATGAATTTCATCGAACAATCCAAATTTTGTTGATTTCGGGAGTGAATTGAGATGACCACCAGCTCCACTGTTACCTCCGGCCAAACTTCGACCGGATTGTCGGTCGTCTCCGGCGAGACACTGATCGTCACTTCGGGCGGCGCGATCGTCTCCACGACCGTGAGCAGTGGCGGCAGCGCGACAATCAGCAGCGGCGGCGTCAATTCGGCGACGACCGTTTCGGCCGGCGGCGCCGAAAGCGTTCTCATCGGCGGCTCGGCCAGTGGAGACCAGATTTACGGCACGCTCGACGTCGTCAGCTCCGTAGCCGCCGTGAGCAACGAGACGGTGTACTCGGGCGGCCTTCTCAATATCAGCAAAAGCGCGACGGTCTCCAATACGACGCTGAGCGGCGGCGCGACGATCGACCTTCTGACGGGAGCTGCGACGCTTGCCGGCACGCTGACCTTCGCCGGGACCAGCAACACGCTCGAGGTCACCTCGGTCGCCACCTCGGCCGGAACGGAGGGCGACGTCGCGGCGATTACCGGATTCACGTCGACCGACGTGATCGACCTGAAGGCGATCAGCGCGACCGGCGCGACGTTCACCTACGCCGCGAGTGGCGGCAATGAAATTGTCACCGTCAGCGGCACGAGCACGAGTAGCGGCGGCGGCGCCGTCACCGACGAGTTTGTGTTCGCCGGCACGGCCATCTCCGGCAACCTCTCCCTCAGCTCGGATGCGAGCGGCGACGCGGAGCTCGTCTATAGCGCCACGGTGTCGAGCGGCGGCGCGTCGTCGAGCGGCCTCATAACGTCGGTGACTTCCGCTACCGCGTCGGGCGCGTTTACGGTGACCTCGGGCAATACCCTGCTCGTCGTGAGCGGCGGCAGCGTCTCCGCGGCGACCGTCGACGCCGGCGGCTCGCTCGTCGTCAACGGCGGCGCCGATGCCGTGGCTGTCATTTCCGCGGGCGGCTCCGAAACCGTGTCGGCGGGAACCGCGGCTTCGGACCAGATTTTCGGCGTCGCCACAGTCAGCGGCGGCGCGGTGTCCAGCGAGACGGTCGAGAGCGGCGGCCTGCTCGTCGTCAGCGCCGGGGTCGATTCCGCGACGACCATCCTGGCGGGCGGCAATGAAACCATGCTCGCTTCGGCGACCGGCGACCAGATCTACGGCACGCAGTTGGTGAGCGCCGGGACCGCAGTCGTCACCGACGAGACCGTCTATGCGGGCGGCAATCTGAATCTCTTCCTGAAAAATGCTGTCGCCGTGGGAACGGTTGTGTCGAGCGGCGGTTCGCTCAACATCAACGGAAACGCCTACGCGAGCAACACGGTGCTGAGCGGCGGCGGCCTGCTCGACCTCGAGTCGCCGAAGGCCGTGGTGACCGGCACGCTGACCTTCGCAGGCGGCGGCAATACGCTCGAGTTCGCCGCTACCACGAGCGCCGGCTATGGCGTGTCGGCGACGATTGACGGCTTTTCTTCGTCCGACAAGATCGACATGACGTCGTCGGCGTTCACCGCCTCTGCCCTGACGCTCACGCAGACCGTTAGCGGTGGCAACACCGTCGCCGTTGTGTCGAGCGGCGCTACCTCTGTCGAGACCTTCGTGTTCTCTGGAGCGACTCTCTCCGGGAATTTGACCCTCGTGTCGGACGGCTCGGGCGGCGAGGATCTGGAAATCGGATCTTCGACGTCGTCGAGCAGCGGTACGACCTCGTCGACGGGTTCCACGACTTCGGTGACGACTTCCACCCTGTCGGGCGCCTACACTGAGACCTCCGGCAACACGCTCCTTGTCCTCAACGGCGGCAGCGTCTCCGCTGCGACCATCGACAGCGGCGGCACGCTCCTCGTTAACGGCGGCGTTGATGCTTCGGCGGTCGTTTCCGTCGGCGGAGTCGAGGATGTTCTCACCGGCTCGGCGAGCGGCGATCTCATCTACGGCACGATTTCGACCTCGAGCGGCGGCGCTGGCGTGTTCGCCAACGAGACCGTCGAGAGCGGCGGCGCGTTCAACCTGCTGAACGGCAATTCGGCGAACAACACGACGGTGCTGAGCGGCGGACTATTCTTCCTCAGCGGCGCCAATGGCGCCGTGACGAACACCGTGCTCAGCGGCGGCGGCACGCTCGAACTGGATTCGCCGAAGGCGAACATTTCCGGGACACTGACGTTCGAGGGCGGCGGCAATACGCTCGATATCGCTACTGTCGTCACGACGAGCTCCGGCGGCTATGGTGATCAGGCGGTGATTTCTGGCTTCTCCAGCACCGACAATATCAATGTGACGGCTTTCGGCGCCGGCGCGACGCTCTCCTTTGCTTCGAGCGGCGCCAATGAAGACGTGACGATAACCGGCCTCGGTGGAACAGAGACCTTCATTTTCGCCGGCACGACGACCTATACCAGCAGCACGCTTGGCGTCGTGTCCTCCGGTAGCGCAACGTATATCGAATACAGCGCCAGCGGCGGCTTCACCTCGTCGACCACCTCCACGACCTCGGTGACGACATCCACCTCCTCAGGCGCATACACGGTGAGCTCTGGCGACACGCTGCTCGTTGCGAGTGGCGGCAGCGTCTCCGCCGCGACCATCGACAGTGGCGGCTTGCTCATCGTCAACGGCGGCGTCGAGGCTTCGGCGACCATTTCCGCCGGCGGCGTCGAGGAGGTTCTCACGGGTTCGGCGAGCGAAGATCTCATCTACGGCTCCGTGACGACCTCGAGCGGCGGCGCAGGCGTGTTCGCCAACGAGACAGTCGAGAGCGGCGGCGAGTTCATCGTGGCGAACGGCAACTCGGCAGCCGGCACGACGGTGTTGACTGGCGGCCTGCTCCTGATCAGCGGCAATAATGGCGCCGTGACGGCCACCGTGCTGAGCGGCGGCGGCACGCTCGAACTCGAACTCGCCGAAGGCCAATATTTCCGGCACGCTGACATTTGAAGGCGGTGGCAATACGCTGGACATTGCGGTGGTGGGCGACGCGGGCGAGGGCGATCTGGCGGTGATCTCCGGCTTCTCCGCCACCGACAAAATCAATGTGACCGCGTTCGGCGCCAATGCGGCGCTTTCCTTCGCCACGAGCGGCGGCGACGAAGTGGTGACGGTCAGCGGCAGCGGCGGTTCGGAGACTCTTATTTTCGCCGGCACCTCCACTTACACTGCCTCGACGCTAGACGTCGTGACGAGCGGCGCTGACGAATATGTCGAATACAACGCCAGCGGCTGGCCCACCGTCACGACTTCGGTGACGACCTCGACCGCCTCGGGCGCCTATACCGAGACCGCCCACGACGCGCTCCTGGTGCTGAGCGGCGGCAGCGTCTCCGCGGCGACGATCGACAATGGCGGCGCTCTCGTCGTCGACGGCGGCGCTGACTTCGCGGCGACGATCTCGCTGGGCGGCTTGGAGACGATCTCGGCCGGCACGGCGAGCGGCGATGCGATCTATGGCTCGGCGTTCGTTAGCGGCGGCTTGGTCAGCAACGAAACCGTGCTGGGTGGCGGGGCGCTCGACATCGGCGCCGGCGCCTCGGTGGATGACGCGACGCTGAGCGGCGGCGGCGTCCTCGATTTGACCTCGCCGACGGCGACCATTTCGGGCTCGCTCGTCTTTTCCGGCGGCGGCAACACGCTCGACGCGGGCGCAGTCGCCGCCGATGGGTCGGGCGATCTGGCCGTGATTTCGGGCTTCTCGTCGACCGACAAGATCGACGTGACGGGGATCAGCCCGACGAGCGCGACGCTCAGCTTCACCTCGAGCGGGGCGAACGAAGTCGTGACGGTTGGCGGGACGGGCGGCAGCGAATCCTTCGTGTTCTCCGACCCCTCTCAGTACAACGCCAGCACGATGGCGCTCGCTCCCGATGGCAACGGCGGCGTTGATCTGGTGCTCAAGAGCGCCCCGTCCATCACCTTCACCAGCCTCAACAATTTGCAGACGAATCAAGCGACCTACGTGGTCAACGGCATGGTGACGGGGGACCCTGAAGCGATCGGATCGACGGTCTCGATCTACGAGGGGTCGACGGTCGTCGGCGCCGGGACTGTCGGCGCCAACGGCTATTGGAGCGCCGATGTCACCTTCAGCAATGACGACGGCGCCAATACGCTGACGGCCAAGGACACCGACCTCATCGGCCAGACGGCTGTCACCAGCCAGTCGCAGACCTACAACGTCGATACGGCGGCCCCGGCCTTCACCGCCGGCAACCTGGTCATCAGCCTCTCGGGCGACAGCGACGGCAGCGGTGTCTACGGCGACAACCAGGCCTCGCCGATGACGCTGGAGCAGATCACGACCTCCGGGCAGATCGTCAGCCAGATGGTGATGCCGCAGGAAACGACGGTGAATGCGAACGGCGTCACCGAATATGCGATTTCCAGTGAATACGGCTCTTCGTCGGAGGGAACGCTGGAGCTTTCGGCCGACGGCCATTCGCTGGTCATCGCCGGCTATGGCGTGAATGCGGACACGTTCAACGAGGGCGGCGCCGCCGTCTACGGCACGGCCGCGCTGGCGCAGTCGACCAGCGTCCAGGGCGGTCAGAATACCGCGGTGGCGCGCGTCATCGCCGACATCAACGCGGATGGCGTGGTCGATACGTCTACGGCGCTCTACAATGTGTTCAACGAGAACAACCCGCGCAGCGTCGCCACCGTCAACGGTTCTTCGTTCTACATCTCCGGCCAAGGCCTCAAGGGCGACACGACGCAGGGCGTTTTCTACGCGCAGGACGGAGCCTCGAGCGCGACCAGCATCAATGACGCGACTGACACGCGCACCGTCGAGATTTACAACGGCCAAGTTTACGTCTCCGCCGACAGCACACAGGGCGCCACCAACATCTCCGACTACGGGAGCATGCCGACGTCGGCGGCGACGCCGACCGTACTCGCGGGCATCGACGGATCCGTCACCCTGAATGGGACCAACGGGAATACCGTCAACGGCTCGACCGGGACCGTCTTTCTGAGCCCGGAGGATTACTTCTTCGCCAACGCCGATACACTCTACATCGCGGACGGCGGCGACCCGAAGAATGGCGGCGTCGGCGACGGCGGCTTGCAGAAGTGGGTGTTCAGCGGCGGGCAGTGGAACCTTGAATATACCCTTTCGACCGGCTTGAACCTCATCAATAACGGCGCGGGCTCGTCGGCCACCGGCGATACGGGTCTGATCGGCCTGACCGGCCAAGTCGAAGCCAACGGCACGGTCGAACTTTACGCGACCACCGAGCCGCTGAACGACCTCGGCGTGACCTCGGTCGTTGCGATCGCGGACACGCTGAACTCGATGACGGGGGCCGGCGAGAGCTTCACGACCGTGATGACGGCGTCTGCCGGGGAGAACATCCGCGGCATCGCCTTCGCGCCGGCGCCCTATACGCCGACGATCACGGGGACGGTGGCGGGCCAGACGTCCGTATTCGGGGCGGCGGTCAAGCCGTTCTCGGGCGTGACGATCGACGATGAGAACGCCAATGCGGTCGACACGCTAACGATCACGATCAGCGGCGGCGGCGGCGTCCTCGCGGATGGCGCCGGCTTCGACGGCCTGACATCGAGCGGCGCGGGGGTCTACACGCTGTCGGGGACGGCAGCTGCGATCACCAGCGAGCTCGCCGCGCTGACCTTCACGCCGACCTCGGGGACCAGCACGTTCACGCTGAGCGATGTGAGCAGCGCCAACTCGACGACGCCGACGGTGGACTCGACAACGACCGTCACCGACGCTCCGCCGAGCGGCGCCTACGCGGCGACGGCGGCCGTCGTCTCTGAGAACATCGACGCGCTGAACGCCGACAGCTCTCTGACGTCGATTACGCTAACCGATAGCGGCACGCCGACGCTGGCCCTGACGGCAGCACAGGCGCTCGACGATACGTCGGCGCTCGGCAAGATCACCAACGCGAGCTACGCGATCGCGATCTCCGACACGGCGGCAAACGTCGCGGCGAACTTCGACGCGCTGAACGCTGACGCGAACGTGACGTCGATCACGCTGACCGACAACGGGACGCTGACGCTGACGGTGGCTCAGGCCCTCGACGATACGTCGGCGCTCGGCGAGATTACCAACGCGAACACCGCGGTTGCGATCTCCGACACGGCGGCGAATGTCGTAGCGAACCTCGACGCCCTGAACGCCGACCCCTATGTGAGGGCGATCACCCTGACCGGCGGCGGCACGCCGACGCTGACGATCACCCAGAACCAGGCCATCGATGACGCCAGCGCGTTGGCGGAGATCCAGGGATCCTACACGCTGGTCATCTCCGACCCCGGCGTGTACGACGCGAGCGCCTTCACGGCGGCGCAGGTGTCGGTCTCGATCGACGCCAACGGAACGCCTGTCCTGGTTACGCCGAATGGAACGGAAGTTCTCACCGGCGTCACCACGATCGATCTCTCCGGCGCCACCATCACGGCGAACGGCGATACGCTGACGCAGACCAACGCCGATGGCTCGAAGCTCGTCTCGACCTTCAATATCACCGGCCAGATCTACACCAGCAGCGCGATCGCCTACGGCTCCGACGGCGAGCTCCTCTCGACGACCTACGATGGGGTCACCGGTAACGGAAACCTCTCGTCGTTCGAGTACCTCTACGCCGGCGGCAACCAAGTCGGCAGCGACTTCTTCTACACCGACCTCACCGGCCAGCCCTATATGGGCGAAGAGATCGACTACAACGGCGCCGACCAGATCACCCGCGTCGCCCTCACCGGCGTCACCGGCGCGGTCTACTCGTCTTACGCATACGACTACGTCGGCGGCGTGCTGGAGGACATGCAGTTCAACGTGACTGACGTCCAGCAGGGGGCGAGCTATTCCTCGTACCAGCTCGACTACAACGCCGCCGGCCAGTTCACCGGCGACAAGTTCTTCTTCACCGACCTTCGGGGGCAGCCCTACACCTATGAGGAAGAGGACTACGACGCGAACGGGCAGCTTACGAAGGCGTATATGTCGGGGTTCACGGGGCAGGCCTACACCGCGCTCGAGGAGGACTACAGCGCGGGCGTCTACACCGGCTACAAGGCCTTCTACGACGCGCCTCAAGGAGCCAACTACACGACCGAGGAGGTCGATGTGAACGCCGCCGACCAAATTCAGAAGGCGGTCTACACCGGCATGATCGGCACGCCGTACTCCACGGTCGAGGTCGACTACAACAACGGCGCTCGGGCTGACGCGATCTACTCCTTCACCAACGTGACGGGCGCGACCTACAACGCCTATCAGGTCGAGGAGAACGCCAGCGGGGCCCTGATGCAGACGACCTACGATCTGAACAATGGCGGCCACGCCATCGTTGGGGCGCAGAGCGGCCTGACCATCAACAGCCTCGGCAACGACACCATGACCGGCGGCGGCTCGGGTGAGACCTTCGTCTTCAACGGCGTCTATGGTCAGGACACGATCACCGACTTCGCCAACTACGCCACCGGTGCGAACCACGACACGGTCTCGCTTTCCACCAGCGAGTTCGCGAATTTCAACGCGGTGCTGAACGCAGCGACGAATTCGGGGAGCAACGTTGTGATCAACGCCGCCGACGGCAACTCGTTGACGCTGAAGAACATGAATGTCGCGACGCTCTCGACGCTGTCGTCCGACTTCACGTTCCACGAGTAAGGAGCGGAGCGCCTCGCGCTCGGCCTCGCCTGGATGAACCCGGGCGGGCCGATCGCGGGCCGCGACAAGCCGCTCCGAGCGGTCCCCCTGCGCGATTGCACCGCGGAGGGGTGTTCTGTATCAGCATCGGCGGAGCCGTGCCTGACGCGGCCCGCAATTGCGTGAACGGCTCTCTCCTTCTGCCGTTCGCGTCACAGGGTCAAAAATGTTCGCACGCCGGTCGATCGACGACAGAGACGTCGCCATTCGTGAAAGAGAAGCGACGGTCGCCGAGAGAGAGGCGACGATTGTGGGCCTGCACGATCTGATTCGGCTACGCGAGGCGGAGCTGGCGCAGAGGGACGAAGTCATTTGCGAACGCGAAGCGGCGATCGAGGATCGGGACGGCGTCATTCATCAGCGAGAGGCGGCGCTGGCTGAGATTGACGGTCTCCTCAGGCGGCGCGAGGAGGAAGTCGAAGCGCGCGACGAGATCGTTCGCGAGCGTGAAGCCGCGATAGCCGACCTCGACGATCTCGTGAAGCGGCGCGAACAGGACGCAGTCGATCGTGGAGAGCTGATCCGGGAGCGTGAGGCGACGATCGCGCAGCTGAACGGGCTTCTCGGCCAGCGGGAAGCCGGGCTTCACGAAAGAGCGGCGCTCCTCTTGCAACGTGAAGCAACCATCGAGCGGCTGGAACAGGGGATCCGCCGCCTCGAGGCGGGGGGAAGAGACGAGGGCGCCGAGGCGCAGTCCGACGCCACGACATGGCTTGTCCCCAGCCGCTTCGGCCAGGAAGAGGGCGGGGTGGGTGCGAAATTGTCCCTCATACCGCAGACTGCGGCTGTGGAAGGCCATCGCAACGGCGAAATCGACGCTTCGGGAGCTCTTCAGGCGTCGTCCCTTCGTCTGGTATCTGCAGATGAATATTTTGCGAGCCATGACGCCAAGGTTGCCGCCTGTCTCGGCCGGTTCCCCGGATTGCTTCGCGCCATGGACGCCGATCCAACGAGCGGCGCTGCGGAGCGCGCCTTGGTGGTGCTCGGCTCGGAAATCACTGTGATGGCGCTCGGCGTGTGCGGTCTCTCCGACGCGATGGACGTCGATGGCGAGTTCGATCGGTTCAAGGCGATGATCGAGCGTTGCATCGAGGTCTTCGCCGCCAGCAGCCAGTCGTTTCTCGTTTCCGCCAGCCGCGATCTCGAGACGCATGCCGTCTATTGCTCGTCCCAACTCGCCGCGCGCGAAGGCGACCACCTGTCCGCCGGGCGCTGTCGGCGCGATTTCCTGGTCAACGCCGTCGTCGTTCTGACCAATCACATTTTTAATGCCTTCAAATGGGTCGGCAAGGATCCGAGGGCCGCCACCCATTTCTTCGATCCAGGTCCCGCGCTGCGCGCGACGCCGGGCGCTTCGCGCGCAATCATCGAAGCCTCGAAGGGCGCCCTGCAGGGCTGGTGTTCGACACCCAAGGCGATGCTGCTTTATTCGCTGGTGCGCGCTCATCGACCGAACGCCATCGTCGAAATCGGCATTTACGGCGGCCGATCGATTGTTCCGATGGCGGTCGCTGCGCGCGACAACGGGCGCGGGTACGTAGCCGGAATCGAGACGTGGTCGGCCGACGGAGCCAAGCAATACCGCACCAACATCGGCAACGATTTCTGGTGGACGACGGTTGATTTCACGCGATTGAAACGTGACTTCCACGCCTTCCTCGCCGCACACGACCTCGACGCGATCGTGAAAGTTATCGAGGCCCCATCCGATCGCGCGCACTACCTCTTCGACGAGATCGACATGCTGCATATCGACGGCGGACATTCGACCTTCGGCGCGGCGCAGGACGTCGTCAATTACGTCGCCAAGGTCAGGCGGGGAGGCGTCATCGTCTACGACGACATCAACTGGCCGACGACCGCCGCCGGCCTTCAGATCTTGATGGACACGTGTCAGCTTGTCGACGTCGTCGAGGTCATGGACAGTCCAGGCCTGCCGGGTTGTGCGGCGTTCGTGAAGATATGACGCTGTCGGGTCGAGACCGCCGCGATGCATCAGGACACAGCGACGTATGATGGCGGACCGGCAGGCGAAGCCGCCGGCGCCCTCGTGGACCGGGCGTCGCGATGGTTCGACGCCGGCGAAATCGACATGGCTGTTCAGGCGCTGGAGCGCCTATCTGCTTCGCGTTCGCTCGATCTGACGGCGCTCGATCTCGGCATATGGGTCGCGACGGCCGCCAGTCGCCTCGACATCGTCGGGGAGCTGATGGCCAGGGCCGTCGAATTGGCGCCCGACGACGCGGGCAGACGGCTCGCATTCGCTCACCGGCTGGCGGGCGAGGGGAAGTTGGCGGCGGCGGCCGCTCAAGCCGAGGTCGGGGCCAGGCTTGCGCCGCAGTCCGGCGAATGCGCCTTCGTCCACGGCATGACGCTCAACGAACTTGGGCGCCACACCGAGGCGATCGGCGAATTGCTACGGGCGGTCAAGCTGACGCCGTCGAACCCCGAGATCTTTCATCATCTCGCCTACGCCGCCGAGAAATTAGGCAATGCGGCGCTCGCCGTCACGCTCGCCATGCGGGCGCATCGCCTCGACCCCGCCAAGCCGTCGCGCGCGCTCTATGTCGCTCATCTGCTGGGCCGGCTTGATCGCCGCGCCGACGCGATCGGCGTCTTGAAGAGCTCCGTGGCGTCTGGGCTCGACGACGCGGCCACGCATCGCACCCTGAGCGCGCTGCTCGTCGAGAGCGGCGATTTCGAGACCGCGCTCGTCGAGATCGACGCCGCCATTGTGGCTTCGCCGGACAATTGGGAATACCACGTCCACCGCTCGTCCGTGCTGCTCCAACGCGGCGCATTGGACGAGGCCGCGAAGGCGGCCGCCCGAGCCGTCACGCTCGATCCCGCCAATGCGAGTGCACGACGTCACGCCGTCACCGCTTACTTGCAGGGCGGCGACATTCCCTCGGCCTTGTCGACCATCGCCGATCTCCTCGCGGGAGCGCCAGATAACGACGAATACATCAGCTGCATGCAACATGTGTTGCGATTGCGCGCCTACGAGGAAATCGCGCCGGCTTTCGATATTCTAGCAGCGAAGCGAAACGCGCCGCCGCGGCCGCCGCGCTCGCCGCGAGGACTGGCCGACGGCCTCAAGACGCAGGGCAGGGTGATTGGCGCTCTCATCCTGCGCGAGGTGCGCACTCGTTTCGGTGACAGCCGCCTGGGCTATCTCTGGGCGCTGGCTGAGCCGGCGATTCATATCGGCGTCCTGGCGCTGGTGTTTCCCTTCACGATGCACGGCCATCCGCCGTTGGGAGACAACTTCTTCTTCTTCTATTTCACCGGCATCGTGCCCTATCTTCTCTTCGCGCACACCGTCCAGCATCTCGGCCACAGCCTGAGCGACAATCGCTCGCTGCTACAGCTGCCGCAGGTCACGCACATCGACGTCCTGGCGGCCCGCGGCATTCTCGAATTTGCGACCATTCTGGTGGTCGCCCTGGCGTTCGTCGCAGGATTCCTGATCGTCGGCGTGAAGGCCGCGCCGGCGCAGCCGGCGGTCGCCGCCTCCGCACTGCTCACAATGTGGTTGCTCGCGATGGGCGTCGGCACGATCAATGCCGTGATCAACGTCTTCACCAACGTCTGGGATCACCTATTTCAGGTGGTCGTGCGCATCCTCTATTTTGCGTCGGGCATCTTCTATGTGCCGGCGATGATGCCGCTGTGGGTCAGGCAAGCGCTGTCGTGGAACCCGCTGCTGCACGCGATCGACTGGTTCAGGACCGCCTTCTTCACGAATTACGAGCCGCAATGGCTCGATCAGCGTTACGCGCTCGCCGCGGGCGCTGCGCTGCTTCTCGTCGGCCTGGCGCTCGAGTTCGCGCTACGCCGCAACCTGCAGCGGATGTGATGATTTCCCTCGAAAACGTCACCAAGACCTACAGAACCCACGATGGCCGCAAGATGGTCCTCGAGGCGGCGACGTGCGAATTCGTCGCCGGCCGTAACGTCGGCGTTCTCGGCCTGAACGGCGCGGGAAAATCGACGTTGCTGCGCATGATCGCCGGCGCCGAACCGCCCGACAGTGGGCGTATTCGCCGTCGCGCGCGGGTGTCGTTTCCGCTCGGCTTTACCGGGACATTCCACCCTCACCTCACCGGCAGGCAGAATGCGACGTTCATGGCGCGCGTCTACGGCGAGAACGTTCGCCGCGTCGTCGATTACGTCGGCGATTTCTCAGAGCTTGGCGCCTACTTCGACATGCCGATCGAGACTTATTCCTCGGGGATGCACGCCAAGCTTGCGTTCGGCGTGTCGCTCGCGATCGACTTCGATGTCTATCTCATTGACGAGGTGACCGAAGTCGGCGACGCCCGCTTCCGCGCCAAATGCGCGGAGGCGTTTCGCGAACGCATGATCAGAAGCGACATCATCATGGTCTCCCACAACAGCGCGACGATTCGCTCCTATTGCGATGTCGGGGCCATCCTGTTCGGCGGCAAGCTCGCCTTCTACGATTCCATTCAAGCCGCGATGCGAGACTACGAGCGCGTGACGGGGACGGTCGATGCGTGAACAGACTGTGGAACAGCGCGGCGTGAGCCTGGAGCCTCACCGAGGCGGCGAACTCACGCGCACAAGCGGTGCGGGTGTCGCGCTATCGCCTTCGCCGTCGCCTCAATATGCCGCTGGCGTCGCGACCTCTCGCGCACCCTGGTTCCGCCGTCCGCGCCTGCTCAGCTTTGTCGTCGTCGTGATTTTGCCGACCCTCGCAGCCGGGCTCTTCCTTTCGTTCTGGGCCTCGAACCGCTACGTCGCAGAATTTCGCGTCGCCGTGCGCACGGTCGAGCCGCTGAGGTCGGTGGATTTTCCCGCCCTCCTCGGTTTCGGCGGCATGACGCAGGCGAGCAACGATTCTCAGGCGGTCGTTCAATATCTGCAAAGCCGAGAACCGCTGGAAGAGCTCGACAAACGGATTTCGCTGCGTTCGCGCTACCAAGATGACGCGATCGACTGGTGGTCGCGTCTGTCGCCGAACCGGCCGATCGAGGGCTACGTCCGTTATTGGCGCTCGATGCTCGAGGCCTACTACGAGACGACGACCGGGACGATCATCGTCAGAGTGACGGCTTTTAACCCGCACGACGCGTTGGCGATTGCGACGAACTGTCTCGCGCTGGCGGAAGATCTCGTCAACCAGATGTCGGCGCGGACGCGAGCCGACACGCTCTCCTTCGCCGAAAAGGAGGTTGCGACGGCGGAGGAGCGGCTCTCCACGGTCAACGCCAAGCTGCGGGACCTGCGTGATCGCGACAAGATCCTCGATCCCCGCAAGTCGGCCGAAGCGTCCATGCTGCTTGCGGCCAAGATCACCGACGAGATCTCGCAGTTGAACGCCGAGTTGGCGCTCCAACGCAGCAACCTCAGTGAGACGGCGCCATCGGTGACTGTCAGCAAGGAGAAACTGGCGGCGCTTCAGGCGGAGCTCGACAAGGTCAATGCGCAGATCACGGCGAGTTCGTCTTCGGCGCAGCCGCTGACCAGCGTCATCGGCGCTTTTGATCAGCTCGAAAGCGAGAGCATGTTCGCCGAAAAGGCGTATCAGACTGCACTCTCCGCGCTGGAGACCGCTCGCTTGGACGCCAATCGCCAGCAGATCTATCTGGCGACGATCGTCCGCCCCGAGCTGCCGCAAGAGGCGAGCTACCCCAAGCCCCTGACGGACACGTTGCTGGTCTTCGGCGCGGCGATGACGCTTTGGGCGATCGGCCTGCTGATCGTTCAGTCGGTGCGCGAACACATCTGATCGGCGCGACCTTGTGAGAAGAGCGCGTGGAGCCCCGCGTGCATCGGCCGCCGCGCGATCCGGCTCGCCACGCCGTCCGCGCCGATGTCGCATTCCCTGACAAAACTCGGGATTGGCTGGAGGTGACCGGCCGATCCGCCGCGCGCAGCGTGACGCCTTTCCTTGATGCGGCCCATTTCGAGTGTACGACCGCCTCGAAGCCGTTGGGGCGGCCGCATCGCTGCGCGAAGCCTGTTCGAAAAATGTTCATTTGCACAAAAAATATTATTGATCTAACACGTCGGCGACCCTATGGTGGTCATGCCTCTTGGGAGGGAAGCTTATGAAAAGGTTGTGCATTTTGTCTGGCGCGGTCGCGTTGTCGATCCTCGCCGCAGTTCCGGTCGTCGCTGCGGACAAGCCGGTGTTTATCACCGTCGTGAAGTCGACCGGCTTCAATTGGTTCAAGCGCATGGAGGTTGGGGTCAAGGCGTTCGGCGAGAAGAACGGGATTGCGGCCGTCCAGGTCGGCCCTTCGAAGGCCGATAGCGCGCTGCAGTTGCAGTCCCTCGAGGACGCGATTTCGCAGAAGCCGACCGCCTTGGCCGTCGTGCCGCTCGAAGCGCCTTCGCTCGAATCCGCGCTGAAGAAGGCCCGCGACCGCAAGATCGTCGTCGTCACGCACGAAGCGCCCGGCATCAAGAACGCCGACTACGACGTCGAAGCCTTCGACAACGCCGCCTATGGCCGTCATCTCATGGAAGAGCTGGCCAAGCGGATGAACTACGAAGGCAAATATGTGGTCTTCGTCGGCAGCCTGACGCAAACCGCTCACAATGCCTGGGTCGACGCCGCGGTCGCGCTGCAGAAGGAAAAATATCCGAAGATGCAGCTCGTTGGCACCAAGAACGAAAGCCACGACGACGTCAGCAAGGCCTATCAGATCACCAAGGACTTGCTGAAGACCTATCCTGACCTGAAGGGCGTCGAAGGGTCGGACGCGCTCGACGTCGTCGGCGCCGGCCAGGCGGTGGAAGAAGCCGGCCTCGGCGGCAAGGTGGCGATCGTCGGCACCAGCATCCCGTCCTATGCCGGCGCGCTCGTGAAGGACGGCACGATCAGCCTGATCGCCTGCTGGGACCCTGCGCTCGCTGGCGAAGCCATGGACAAGGTCGCCCTCATGGTGACCCAGGGGGCCAAGGTGACTGAGGGCGCCGATCTCGGTGTGCCCGGCTACGAACATGTCCACCTTGTCGGCAACGTCGTTTACGGCGCGGCTTGGCTTGATATGGATAAGGCCAACATCGACAAGTACAACTTCTGACAGGTCGGGCAGTGAGCGACTTCCTTCAGCTGCGGCGTCTCAATAAGGCCTTCGACGGCGTCAAGGCGCTCAGCGATGTCGAACTTGAAATCAAGGCTGGGGAAGTCTGCTGCTTGCTCGGCGAGAACGGCTCGGGGAAGTCGTCTCTCATCAAGACGCTGTCGGGGATCTATGCTCCCGACAGCGGCGATATTCTGGTCGATGGCGTGGTCCAGCGGCAATGGCGTCCGATCGACGCCATCCACGCCGGCATCGACGTCATCTACCAGGACTTCTCCCTGTTTCCGAACCTCAGCGTCAAAGAGAATTTGACGTTCCCGCGGCTGGTCTCCTCGCGCCGAAAGCTGGTCAACCACCGGGAGATGCGCGACGTCGGGACGCGCGCGCTCCAGCAGATCGGCGTAGAAATCGACCTCGATCAGACGGTCGAACAATTGTCGGTCGCGCAGCGCCAGTTGGTCGCGATTGCGCGCGCGCTGCTGCGCGACCCGCGGCTGATCGTCATGGACGAGCCGACCTCTGCGCTGACCGCGCGCGAGATTGAGAACCTGCTCCGCATCATCGAGCAGCTGAAGCAGCGCGGCGTATCGGTTCTCTTTGTTAGCCACAAGCTCGACGAGGTCGTGCGGGTGGTCGACCACGTCGTCGTCCTTCGGAACGGAGGCAAGGTGTATGACGAGCGCGCGACGCGGCCGCGCCGCGCCGACCTCGTGCGTCACATGGTCGGCCGGCCCCTCGAGGAGAGCAAGGTCCGAACGCCTCGCCAACACGGCGACGTGGTGTTGGAGGCACGCGGCTTGAGCCGGCGCGGTTATTTCCGCGACGTCTCGTTCAAGCTCCACGCAGGGGAAATTCTCGGCGTCACGGGGCGGCTCGATTCCGGGCGCACGGCGCTCGCCCTGTCGCTCTACGGCATGCTGCCGCCCGAGAGCGGCGAATTCTTCGTGCAGGGGCGGGCGGTCGCCCTCGACAAGGTTTCGGCCGCGCTCGGCAATGGCATCGCGCTGGTGCCGGAGGATCGCCTGACGGAAGGGCTGTTCTTGCCCCGATCGGTCGGCGCGAACATCACCGCTGGCATTCTCGACCGCCTCCGGAGTCCGTGGGGGCTGCTCAACTCGGGCCGACGCCTCTCCGAGCAAACCGAATGGCGCCGCCGCCTGTCGATCAAAGCCGCCAGTCTGGAGATGCCGGTGAGCGGGCTGTCGGGTGGCAACCAGCAGCGGGTCGTCCTCGCCAAGGCGCTGGCTCGCAAACCCAAGGTCGTTGTGCTGAACGGTCCATCGGTCGGCGTCGATGTCGGCTCCAAGGATGAGATCCACACGATCATCGAAGGGCTGAGCGAGGAAGGGCTCGGCGTCGTGCTCGTGTCGGACGACGGGGAGGAATTGCTGCGCCTGTGCGACCGCGTCCTCGTCATGAGCGGGGGACGCATCGCGCGCGTGGCCGCCGGCGCCGAGATTGCCGGCCTGTTTCAAGACGAGGGGGCGGAAAATCCTGCCCCTGACAGCTCCAACCACTGACCGGCGCCCTCATGCCTAAATTCAACAACGGCGTCTTCGTCGGCCTCATGTTGGCCGTCCTGTGCCTGGTGACGGGGCTCGCCAATCCTGCCTTCTTGTCGGCGGCGACCCTGTTCGACACGCTGCGGAGCCTCACCGTGGTGGGCATCCTCGGCATGGGCGTCCTGCTCGTCATGATCGGCGGGGGGATCGATGTCTCCTTCCCGGCGATCGCCGCGCTGAGCTCTTATGTCTCGGTCAAGGTGTTCATCGCCTTGGGTTGGGACGGACCGCTGATCGCAATCTTCGGGCTCGCCGTCGTCATCGGCCTCGCGCTCGGCCTCATCAACGGCGTGTTCATCTCCGCCTTCCGTCTGCCGGCGTTGATCGTCACGCTCGCGACCTCGAGCCTGATCTACGGGTTCAACCTCTTCTTCATGGGCTCGCAGGATCTCTTCAACGTGCCGGCGAGCATTGCCGAGTTCTCGCGGACCTCGCTGTTTACGGTGACCGACCAGGGCGGCCGAAGCTGGTCGCTCCACCCGCTCGTCCTGCTGTTTCTCGGCGTCGCCGCGCTGATGGCGCTGTTTCTCCGCTACACCACCGCGGGGCGCGGCGTCTACGCCCTGGGCGGCAGCCGGGACGCGGCCGAGCGCGTCGGCCTGCCCGTTTGGCGGCTCGAACTTCTGGTGTTCGCGACCGCGGGCGTTTTGGCGGCGATCGCCGGCATGTGTCAGGTCGTCTTCTTCCGCAACGCCAATCCCGGCGCCTTGAACGGCAGCGAGCTCGACGTCATCGCGGCGGTCGTATTGGGCGGCGTGTCGGTGACCGGCGGCAAAGGCGGTGTCGGCGGCGCTTTGCTCGGACTGACCTTTGTTACGATCATGACCACCAGCCTGATCATGCTGGGCATTCCCGCCGAGTGGCAAAAGGTGTTCGTCGGCGTCGCCCTGCTGCTGGGCATCAGCCTGGCGGCGTATCGGGTGAAGCGGGCCGAGATGCGCGCGCCGATCCCATTCTCGCGCATGGACGATGAGAGCGAGGGGAGCGCGATATGAAGCCGGCATGGCTCCGGGGTCGGGACCCCTACCTCCTCACGCTGGTTGCGATCGCCGTCGTTCTCGTGGTGGCCCTCGGGGTCGCGATGCCGAATCGCTTCCTCGATCCCGACAATTTCAGCTCGATGGCCATCCAGGCCTCCGAACTCGGCATGTTCAGCGTCGCCATGACCTTGGCGCTGCTGATCGGCGGCATCGACCTGTCGATCGTTGCGGTCGGCAATTTGTCAGCCATCCTTGCGGGTTTGGTGATCCAGGCGATCGCCCCGACGGGAGACGTGTGGCTGGCGCTCGCGGCGGGAACCGCGACGTCTCTGGCGGTTGGCGTCGCGGCGGGCCTCGTCAATGGGTTCCTGATTGCCGAGATCGGGGTTCCCAGCATCCTGGCCACGCTCGGGACGATGACGCTGCTGACCGGTCTGGCGTTCGGCGTCACCCACGGCAGCGCCGTATTCGGCTTGCCCGATGAACTGGTCGATCTGGCGGACGCGGCTCCCTTGGGCGTGCCGGCCCCGTTCATCCTCTTCATTGTGGTCTGGTTCCTCGTGGATCTCCTGGTGCGCAGGACCGGCTTCGGCGAAGCGCTGATCTTGATCGGCACGAACCCGCGAGTCGCCCGGTTCTCCGGCATCCCGACTGGAAAGGTGATCGTCGGGACCTACGTGACCAGCGCCCTGATCGCGGCCGTCTCCGGTCTCGTGACCCTGCTGCGGACGAATTCGGCGCACCCGGATTACGGCGGCTCCTACGTGCTGCAGTCGATCCTGATCGCGGTGCTCGGCGGCGTGTCGGTGGCGGGCGGCGCGGGGCGGCTCATCGGGGTTCTGTGGGCGCTGGTGATCCTCCAGGCGCTTTCCACAGGGTTCAATATGCTGCTCCTGTTCGTATCGGACGGGACATTCTTCCGGGACTTCATCTGGGGCTTTATCCTGCTCGTTGTGATGGTCGTCACGGCCGGACTCAAAGCGAAGCGGCGTTGAACATGCCGACGTTCTCGATTCACGCGCTGGCGATGAGTGCGCCGAGGAGTGTGTCATGAGCGGCAGGCTACTCTCCGCGGAGCAGCGCAAGGCGCATATCCTCGAGCGCATCTCGTCCGAGGATCTCATCACCGTCGCCGAGCTCGCGAGCAGCCTCGACGTCTCCGAGATGACGATCCGACGCGACTTCTCGGATCTCGAAAAAGAAGGGCACCTCAAGCGGGTGCACGGCGGCGCTGTCAGCAGTCACGGCCGAAGCTACGAACCTCCTTTCACGTTGCGCCAATCGCAGTCCGCCGACGCCAAGCAACGGATCGCCGAGGCCGCGGCTGCGATGGTGGAGGAGGGCGATAGTCTCGCCCTCGATGTCGGCTCGACCGTGCTGGAGATTGCTCGTCAACTCGTCGGACGGCGCGGGCTGACGGTCGTCACGCCGAGCCTGCGTGTCGTCAACACCCTGATCAGGAGCAAGGACATCCGCTTGATCATGACGGGCGGCATCCTGCGGCAGGACGAAGAGTCCTTGGTGGGCGAATTTGCGCAGCAAGCCTTCAAGCGCCTGTTCGTCGACAAGCTCTTCCTCGGGGTAGGCGGCCTCGACGCGCGCAGCGGGCTGACCGAATACAATTGGGAAGACGCGCAGGTGAAGCAGGCGATGATCGCGAGCGCCAAGAAGGTGATCGTCGCGTTGGACGCCAGCAAGTTCGGCCGCGTCGCCTTCGCCAAGGTGGGCGATCTCAAGGACATCCATACCGTCGTGACGAACAGGGAGCCGCCGAGCGAGCTCGCCGATCGCCTGGCGGAAGCCGGAGTCTCAGTGGTGGTTACGGGCGGCGGCGAAGGCCGCGATCACGCCGGGGCCTGACCCGCTAAGCCAGCAAGGGATCGATGAAACGTCGATCCGCCAGCAAACCGAACAAAGGAGTTCGAACACGATGACTTGGCTAAAGGAAACATTCGGCGTCAAGAAGCCGATCATCGCGATGTGCCACCTGCAGGCGCTGCCGGGGGATCCGCATTTCGATCGCGCGGGCGGCATGTCCAAGGTGGTCGAGCTGGCGCTCCAGGACCTCACCAATCTGCAGCGCGGCGGCGTCGACGCGGTGATGTTCTCGAACGAGTTCAGCCTGCCGTACCTGACCAAGGTGCGGACGGAGACGACGGCCGCCATGGCCCGCGTCATCGGCGAGCTCCGGCGCTCGATCACCGTCCCGTTCGGCGTCAATGTGCTCTGGGATCCGATCGCTTCGATCGACCTCGCCGCGGCGACCGGCGCCGTCTTCATTCGCGAGATCATCACCGGCGTTTACGCCAGCGACTTCGGCCTTTGGAACACCGCCGTCGGCGAGACGATCCGGCACAAGATGCGTTTGGCGCCCGATCTGCGCATGCTCTACAACATCGTGCCGGAGGCGGCCTCCTACCTCGGCAATCGCAACATCATCGACATTGCCCGCTCCACGGTCTTCAACAACCGGCCCGACGCGCTTTGCGTCTCCGGTCTGACGGCCGGCGCCGAGGCTGACACGCAGATCCTCTCGCAGGTGAAGAACGCGGTGCCCGACACCGTCGTGCTGTGCAACACGGGTTGCCGGATCGACAACGTCGAAAGGCAGCTCGGCGTGTGCGACGGCGCGGTGGTCGGGACTGCGTTCAAGATCGACGGCAAGTTCGAGAATCTGGTCGACCCGGCTCGGGTCGCCGCGTTCATGGACAAGGTCAAGTCGCTTCGCTAATCGCGCGGCGTTCACCAATCCGTTTGCTAGACCGTGCAGCGATTTGGTCGTATCGCTGCACGGTCTCAATTCCTTGAGTTTCGCGCGCACGTGACGAAAGACGCGTGCTGTAAGGGCAATTCTGAAATGGCGCTGGTCCTTGGACTCGACATTGGCACGACCTCGACGATCGGCATCCTGATCCGAATGCCGGATCAGGTCGTCGCAATCGCGAGCCGGCCTGTGACCTTTCGTTCGCCGCATCCCGGCTGGTCGGAGGAGGACCCTCATCAGTGGTGGTCGAACGTATGCGCGATCACCAGGGAATTGCTGGCGAGTGACGGCGTTCAAGCCAGCGAGGTCCGCGCGGTCGGGGTCGCGGGAATGTTGCCGGCCGTGGTGCTGCTGGACTCCCAGGGAGAGCTCCTTCGGCCGAGCATTCAGCAGAGTGACGGCCGCTGCGGCGCGCAGGTCGAAGCCTTGCGCAGGGAGATCGACGAACGCGAGTTCGTCGCGCGCGCGGGCAATGGCGTCAATCAGCAGCTCGTCATCGCGAAACTGCGCTGGATCGAGGAGAACGAGCCGGAGGTGTTCGCGCGCATTGCGACGGTCTTCGGCTCTTACGACTATATCAATTGGCGGCTGACCGGCGAGCTCGCGGTCGAGCAGAACTGGGCGCTGGAGGCCGGCTTCGTCGATCTCGATCGGCACGCTGTCGCCGACGATTTCGTTGCGCTGGCGCATATCCCGCGCAGCGCGATTCCCCGCATGACGAAGTCCCACGAGCTCCTCGGGCGCATCAGCGCGGCGGCGGCGACCGAAACCGGACTTCCCGAGGGAACGCCTGTTGTCGGCGGCGGCGCGGACCACATTGCTTCGGCGCTTGGCGCGGGCACGGTCCAGGCCGGCGACGCACTGCTCAAATTCGGCGGGTCGATCGACGTGCTCGCCGTGTCGGACAAAGCGGCGCCGGATAGCCGCATGTATCTCGACTATCACCTTGTCCCCGGCCTCTACATGCCGAACGGCTGCATGGCGACGGGGGGAACCGCGCTCAATTGGTTCGTCCAGAATTTCGCCGGCGGCGAACTGGAGTATGCGCGCGCGGCGAATATGTCGCTCCATCAGCGTCTCGACGCGCTCGCCGAGGCGACGCCTGCCGGCGCCGACGGCGTCAGGATCCTGCCGTATTTCCTCGGCGAGAAAACGCCGCTGCACGATCCGGACGCGCGCGGCGTCGTGGCGGGACTGAGCCTCGGTCATAGCGTCGGCCATGTCTGGCGCGCTCTGCTCGAGGCGTTCGCCTATGCGATCAAGCATCACATCGAAGTGCTGAACGACATGGGGCATGAGACAACGAAATTTCTTGCCTCCGACGGCGGATCGAACAGCCGGGTCTGGATGCAGATCGTCGCCGACGTTCTGCAGGCGCCGGTGCAACGCTTGGTCGGGCATCCCGGTTCTTGCCTCGGCGCGGCGTGGACCGCCGCCGTTGGCGCCGGCTTGACCTCGGACTGGTCGGGCGTTTCACGTTTCGTGACTCACGGGGATCGGCTCTTGCCCGATCCCGCACAGGCTGAGACCTATGCGGAAGGCTATCGCGCATTCCGCGATCTCTATCGCCAGATTTGCGATGTCAACGCGGGACCCGCGTGAAAGCGGGTCTGCGGCCGACTGGAGGACGCAAGTGTATAAGATCGACGCTGCAAAAGATCAGCAATTCATCGAGGAATTTCGGCGCTGCCCGATCGGCGCGCATAGTCCCGGCCTGCAACGCATTCTCAACATCATGCGCCACGATCCGAGCGGCCGGCAGATCATCCTCGTCTGCAAGACGCCCTTCAGGAAGTGGGTTCTGGGGTTGATGCCGCCGCAGCGAAGCGAAGCGATCGCGATCGACGAAGGCCTGAGCTTCTCGAACCGCGAGGAAGCGGAATGGGAAGTGTTTCGTCGACGCTGGCGTCTTCACACCGGTCAGGAAATCTCCACCCCGTTCGCAGGGTGACGCTGACGCGTTCGTTTCGGCGCGTCCCGTTTTGTCTCGCGAGGACCATTCTTTATGCTCAAGATTGTCGGCTATCCCGATCGCTACAGCGTCGCCCCGGGCGAGACGATCGCTTTCAAGCTGTCCGTCGAGGACGCCAGTCATTTCGATGCGCGCGTCGTTCGGGTCATTCACGGCGATTGCAACCCCGCGGGGCCGGGCCTCAAGTTTCAGCACATCCCTACCGAGGCCGATGGTCGCTACGCGGCGAAGACGCAGCGCATCGACGCCGGCTCGTATCTCAAGGTCGATTCCATCGGCGCGGTCGCCGAGCAGGCGTTCACCTATTTCGCTTTTGTCTGGCCGACATTGCTCGCCCGCGACGATCAGACGTTGCTTGCGCAATGGAGCACGGAGTCGGAGAGCGGTTTCCGGATCTCGGTTACGGGAAGCCGCATAACGGTCACTTGCGCTGACGGCGCGGGCGCGGTCGCCGTCGCGACCGCCGACAAGCCGATGCTCGAGCGTCAATGGTACTCCATCAAGGTTACGATCGATCCGGCGACGCGCGCGGTCGAAATCGACCAGAAGCCGCTCTTGCCGTTCGCGCTGACCGACGACCACGGCCGGTTTCACGCTGTCGTCGCTGCGGCTCCCGCGGCGATCGATGCGCCGCTGTTCATGGCGGGCTGTCCCGACGCCGCCGGTGAAGTGTCGCGCCATTTCGACGGAAAAATCGATGGTCCGATCCTGTTGCGCGGAGCGTGGCCGACGCTGCGGCATGAAGCGCTGCTGACTGGCTTGATCGAGCCGCACGTCGCGACGTCCATCATCGCCCGCTGGGATTTTTCCAAGGAGATCGAGGGGACCCGCGCGATCGACGTCGGTCCGCACCAACGCCATGGACGGCTCTTCCAGCTTCCCGCTCGCGGCATGAAGGGTTGGAATTGGAATGGCGAGGAGCACAGCTGGGTGCGCAAGCCCGAGCACTACGGCGCTATCCACTTTCATAGCGACGACATCTATGACGCCGGCTGGGAGACCTCGGTTTCTGTCAGGATCCCAGACGACTTGAAGAGCGGACCCTACGCGCTGCATGTGACGTCAGGCGAAAGCGACGAGACCGTCACCCGCGAGGACTACCTCGCCTTCTTCGTGCGGCCGCCGAGACAGGCGAGCGCGAGCGCGAAGCGGCCGAAGGTCTTGATGCTCGCGCCGACGGCCTCCTATATGGCCTACGCCGATCATGGCGAGCACATCACCGCGCGCGGCGCCGAAAGGCAAATGGGGCGTCTGCTCACCTTCGGCCACGCCGATCTCTACATGTACGCGCATCCCGAGCTCGGCGGTTCGCTGTACGACACGCACGCCGACGGTTCGGGCGTCTGCTATTCGAGCCGTTTGCGCCCCAATCTGAATTTCTCGCCGCGCTATCACTCGTGGCTCGGCGGGCATGGTTCGGCGCTCTACCAATACAACGCCGACACCCACCTCTTTGATTGGCTCGACCACAACGGCGTCGACTACGACGTCATCACCGACGAGGATCTGCACGAGGACGGGTTTGGCATCCTCGCCAACTATTCCGTCGTGATCACCGGCACGCATCCGGAATATCATTCGACCCGCATGTGGGACGCGATGAAGGCGTGGATCGATCGCGGCGGCCGGCTCATGTATATGGGCGGCAACGGTTGGTATTGGCGGATCGCCTATCACTCCGAATTGCCCGGGGTGATCGAATTGCGTCGTGCCGAGGACGGCATCCGGACCTGGTTTTCCGAGCCGGGTGAGTATTATCACTCATTCTCGGGCGAATATGGCGGCCTATGGCGCCGCCTCGGGCGCGCGCCGAATGTCATGTGCGGCACTGGGTTCATCGCGCAAGGGTTCGACGTCAGCTCGTTCTATCGTCGCGGCCCCGACGCCGACAATCCCAGAGCGTCCTTCATCTTCCACGACGTTCCCGACGAGATCATCGGCAATTTCGGCCTGATCGGCGGCGGCGCCGCCGGCATCGAGCTCGACTGCATCACCACCGCGCTCGGCTCGCCGCCGAATATTCTGCGGCTCGCTTCGTCGGACGATCACACGTCGATGATGACCCTGGTGAACGAGGAGTTCGGCGTCGTACCGGTGAATCTGGGCGGCGACCAGAACGAGCGCGTGCGAGCCGATCTGACCTTCTGCGAAACGCCTTCGGGCGGCGCGCTATTTGCGACCTCATCGATCGCGTGGTGCGGCAGCCTTTCGCACAACAATTATGACAATAACGTCTCGCGGATCACCTGGAACGTCCTGCGCCGATTTGTCGACCCGACGCCGTTCGAAACCAACGCCTCGAACGTAAAGGGCGTATGATCCGAGCAAAGCCGCGCGGCGATTAGACTTGTCGCCGCGCGGTGTTTCAGAACGGGATTCGAGCGCCTGTCGGGTATGATTGGCCCTGCCGTAGCTTCCCAGTAGAGCGGAACTCCCAGACGAGATCACGGATTGGTGATCAGGGCGGACGGGGGCGCAAGAGTAGCGATAACAACGGCCTGAATAGGCGCAAAAACCCGTGCGCATGACGCAACGCTAGCGCAGCGACGAATGACTGTTTAAAATCGTTATCTTTCTGATATAGTTCTTCGTAGAGAAAAACTGCGGCGATAAAGGTCGCATTGGCGGAGCGTTAGGGCGCCGAAAATGGCGCGAGAGGCGCGCGCGGGGCAAACGCTCAAGAACTCGTTTCAGCTCTAACGGGGCGAGTAACGATGGCCGATGGGACAACGATACCCGACGAATGGATCAATGTGCATGTGCCCGACGTAATGGATTGGCACATCAAACGATTGGACGATGCTGGCGTCGTGTTTCCCGATGACGTGACGTCGCGGGATGACAAAGAAGCGTTTTTGTATCGTCTGCTGATCGACCAATACGGGACTTGCGCCTGCGGCGACGTGGGCCCGGACCTGTCCCTCATCACGGTGGCCTTCGACCCCGTGACACAGTCGATCCTAGCTTGGGCTTGCTGCGACTGCTTCAAGCAACTCGACAAACTCCGCCGGTACGCCGCCACGCTGAGGCAGTGCCAAATTTTTGATAGCAAGGGCAAGCCGAGCGGCTTCGCGGCGGAGGACGCGGGGACGGTCGTCAGTCTCCGGCGGAGGACGAGGGCGTTGTAATCCAACAGCGCTTGTCCAAGCCGGCATCGCCGTCATTGCGAGCGAAGCGAAGCAATCCAGCGATCGAGGCCTCGCCAGCAAGTCGCGTGTCGTTCCGTGGGCGCCTCAATCGGCTGACGCCTCGATCTCTGGATCGCCGCGCTTCGCTCGCGCTGGCGACAGGGGGCCGGTTCAATCGAAGACAGCGTGTTCTATAGCGCCGACGCGGGCCTATGCTCGGAGCGCCGCCTTCTTGTCGGCGTCGAATGGGATTTCGTGGTGCGCCTGAAGGCGGCGTAGAGGTCTGGCAGCGCGTGCGCCAGATATTGCCCGAAATCGCCGGCGTCCTTCCTGGCGATGGCGACGGTGACGCCGCGAGCGTCTTCCTTGACCGTCGCAATCACGGCGCCATCTTCGGCTTTGACAGCATAGGCGGGCGAAGGCCTCGGCGCGTCGATCGCGGCGGCGGCGAAGATCAGATGGAACCGCTGATCCGACGCCTTGCCGCCGAACGACTTGCTCGCAGCGATCATGCGCGCTTCCCCCGCGGCGCCCGGCTTTTCCAAGCACGCCGCGAGTTCGAGCCAGCGGTCACGCCCGCATTTCGGCGCCGGCCCGATCGCCTCGATCAAATCGCGCGGGACCTTCACAGCGCTCGAGATCAAACGCGACAGGGCGAATTTGTCGACCGACAGCGCCGCCATGATGACGTCGCGGCTGTAGCCGCTCTCCTCGAGCCGCGCCGCGAACAAGGCTTTTTCGATGAAGGAGAGATCGGTCCGCGCGCTGTTCTCCTGGCCCTGCGCCACGACCAGCTCTTGGTCGGTTAGCGGCCGCACCATCGCGCGCACCTTGCGGCCGAGTTCGGCGATCGCCTTCAATCGGCGGCGGCCGTAGGCGATCTGATAGCGGTCGGGCGCCTCGGGATGTGGACGGACCAGGATCGGCGCCTGCTGGCCGTGGTCGCGGATCGAGGCGACCAGCGCCGCATGGTCCTCCGGCGAGCTCCCCAGCCGATCGCTGATCAGCGACGCGTCGATCAGCGCCGGCTCGATTTCGATGACAGCCTGCGACTTGATCTGTTCGATCGAGCGCGAGACTGCGCCGATTGCGCCGCCGGCGCCGAGGCCTTGCAGCGGTGCGGGGCGCGGAGGAACCGTCGGCGTTGTTGGATCCATCAAGCCGGCCAGGAGGTTCTTTCGCGTCATCGGCTCCTCCCCCACGCCTTGCGAACGAGCTGCTCGATCTCGCCATTGACGTTGTCGAGCGCCTCGATGGCGCGATCATAGGTCGAGCGTGTGAACTGGTCGCGGCTGACCTCGTAGAGCGTCTGCTTGGTGATCCCCGCGTCGGAAATCGCGGTGCTCTTAAGCATCGGATAGTTCAGCACATGCTCGCCGAACATCGAGCGCATGAAGGAGACCATCTGGTTCTGCGGCCCATCGCCCGGCTCGTAGCGCGTGATGAGATAGCGCATCCAATCGTAATGCATGTTGCCGCCGGCCTTGCCGACGACGCCGAGCAGATTGGACGTCATGATCAGGAACTGGCACATCGACATCACGTCGAGCATTTGCGGATGCACGGTGACCAGCAGCGCCGTCGCCGAGCACAGCGCCGACATGGTGAGAAAGCCGAGCTGCGGCGGGCAGTCGACGACGACGACGTCGTAGCGATCGGCGACCGAGGCGAGCGCGCTGTCCATGCGGGTGAAGAAGAGTTCGCGGTCTTGGCCGCCGGTCAGCAGAGCGCGCGGCGATTCGTGCTCGAACTCCATCAGCTCCAGATTGCCGGGCGCGAGATCGAGATTGGCGAAATAGGTCTTGCGGATAATCTGGTCGAGGTCGCGGCGCTGATCGTCGTAGCGGATGGCGCCGTAGAGCGTTTCGTTTTCGCCGACGTCGAATTCGGGCTGAACGCCGTGCAGGGCGGAGAGGCTGGCCTGCGGGTCGAGATCGAGCGCCAGCACGCGATAGCCGCGCAGCGCGAGATATTGGGCGAGATGCGCCGCCGTCGTGGTCTTGCCGCTGCCGCCTTTGAAATTGACGACGGCGATGACCTGCAGATGCTCGCCGTTGGCGCGGTTCGGCAGATATTGCCGATCGCCCTTGCTGTTGGCGGCGAGGGCGCCGCGCAATTCCTGAATGTCCTCGACGGTGTAGGAGCGCCGACCGCCTGGGCCGACCTCGACTTTCGGGCCTTTGCCCTCGATGGAGAGCCGGCGCAGATAGGCGTCATTGACGCCGATGAGCTTGGCCGCCTCGGTCGAGGAGAAACGGCGCAGCTGCTTTTGCGCGGAAGGCGCGAACAATTGCAGCCGATGCGCCTGCAGCTTGGCTGAAAGCTCGCGCGCATGCGCGCCGACGAGGTCGTGGATCGCGTTGGCGGCGGATATCTGGCTTTTTTGCGCTTGCACGGCAGACATGAGAAGGCACGGCGAATTGTCGAATCGGATCGAATCTTCGTGTCACTGATTCGCGCAAATCGGGCAAGGGCTATTGATTCGGGCCGCCGCGGCAAAATGCGAAACGTCAAGCCGAGGCGGCGGAAAGGTCGTGGATGCGCACCGACGGGCAGGCGTCGCGCGCGATCGCGCAGAGATGGCGATGGTGGGTGAGGTAGATGACCTGGCCCGACCGCGCCATGTCGCCGAAGAGGCGGAAGGTTTCCTCCGCGCGAAAGTCGTCGAAGGTCTCCATGATGTCGTCAGCGACGAATGGGATCGGCGTCCGGTTGCGCACGAATTCGAAATAGCCGGCGGCGCGCAAGGCGAGATAGAGTTGGAAGCGCGTCCCCTTGGACATGTCTGTCACGTTCTTGGAGCGGCCGTCGGCGCCTGTCGCGATCAGAATCTCGCCGTCCTTGCCGGGTTGGCTCGCCAGGCTCGCATAGGCGCCGCGGCTGATGGTGCGCAGCGCCTCCGAGGCCCGCGCCATCATCGAACTGCGATGCTGTTCGCGGTAAAGGCGCAGCGCTTGCTCGGTCGCCAGGATGCCAGCGCGCAGCTTGAGGTGGCGGCGCGCGCCCTCCTCGATGGCGAGCATGGCGGTGCGGCGTCGTTCCTCGAGCGCCGCCGCCTCGCCGTCGCCGCCGATCGCGTCGATCTGCGCTTGCTTGTCCCGGTGCTCGGCATAGGCGTCGCGCCACGCGTTCTCCCAGTGCTCGCCGCCCGCGACGACCTGCTCGTATTCGGCGGCGAGTGCTGCCGGATCGACTTCGCTCAGGGCTGCTTCCGCCTCGGCGAGCGTCGGCAGCGCCATCGCCGTGAGGATTTCTTCGCCGTGTTCGGCGATCTCTTTGCGGAGCTTTTCGCGCCTTGCGAGCAATTCGAGCTTGCCCGCAACCTCGTCCACCGTCGATACGCCGAAATGCGACGTCATGTCCTGCTTGCGCAGATCGACAGCGCGCGCTTTGGCGTCGAGGTCGCTCGCTGCCTCATTCAGCCGCTCGACCGCTTTGGCGAGTTCCGTTTTCCGCTCGCGCTCCGCGCGGGCGTCCCGTGCGCGCTCTGCGATGCGGCGATAGAGATCGACGGCCTCGTCCCCGCCGGAGAGTCCGACCTCATTCGCAAGGTTGGCGACCGCCACAGCGAAGGCGCTGCGATCGGCCTCCATCTTGGCAATGCGCTCGCCGAGTGCGGCGCGCTGCTTCAAAGTCGTCGCGAGATCGGCGGCGAGGCTGAGGACGGTCCGCACCTCGACAACCGATGGCGTCGGGCCAGCGGCGCTGAGCCAGGTCGATCGCAGCGCATCGTCCCAATTCGTCTCCCACTGCCGGCGCTTGCGGTCGGCAGCTTCCAGCGCATGCTCGCGCGTCTCGACATCGCGCCGCCGCTCGTCGAGCGTGCGGCGGCGTTGCTTGCGCTCGGCCTCGGCGTCGAGCGAGCGTTGGGCCGCGGCAAGCAGGGCCGCTTCGTCGGCGGCGGGGCAGGGGCGTTCGATCGCCGCGAGGGTGGCGGCAAGACGCGCGCGCAGCCGCTCCGCGTCCTTGTCGGCTTCGACGAGATCGGTTTCCGAGCGGCGCAGCGCGCGGCGGGCTTCAAGCGCGCTGTCGCGCCGCTTCAGCCACTCCGCCAATGCGGCGAGCGGCCAACGCTCAGGCAACAGCGGCGAAATCGCTGCGACCGCGGCTCCGATCGCGCTCGCCAGCGTCGCGGCGTTGGCGACGGCTCGGTCGCGTTGCTCCTCGGCGCGGGCACGCTCCGCCTCGGCGACCGCGAGCCCCCGCGCGATCTCTTGGAGCTTGGCGAGGTTGGCGACGTGACTGAAGCGCCCGGCGACCACGGCGTCGTCGCGACGCAACAGCGCATCGAAGTGATCGGCCGATGCGCCGTCGAGGCGCGCGCGGTGTTCGCTCCAAGCGCGGTCGCGGTCGCCGCGTAGAACGGCGGCCTCCTCGTCGCTCGCGAGGCCGCCAATCCAGGCGAGGGCGCTCCGCTCCGCGCCCAAGCGCGCGATCTCGCCGTCGAGGCGGTCGATCTCGGCGTCGTGGCGGGCGATGTCGGCTTGCAACGCCTCCTGCTGCGCGCGCCACGACTGGATCTGATGCGGTTCGGGAACCGTCAGGCCGACGATTGCATCAGCCTCATCGCGCCAGGGGGCCAAGCTGGCGTGCGCGTCGGCCAGCGCCGCGCGGCCGTCTTCCACTTGCCGCGAGGCGTGGCGGCGACGAACTGCGTGATCGCTGTTGCGCAGCGCGTCGGCGGCTTCCTTGAGTTGGATGAGAAGCGTCTCGTCGACGCTCGACGCCGCTGACTTCTCGAGCGCGGCCGACGCTTCGGCGAGGCGCCGGCGCGCCGCCGCGAGTTCGTCGTCAGCTCTCTCTTTCGCGGCGTCGAGACCCGAGATCTGTTCGATCAGGCTGCGCAATCGCTCGACCGTCGAGGCTGGCAGCACGAAGCGTTGCGGCTCCGGATCGTCGTCATGGCCGATCTGTCGCAGCAGGCGCCGCATTGTCGCGTCGAGGTCGCGCATCTCGTCGCGCCGCGAGGGCACATCCTTGTCGGCGGTGACGGCCCGCGCATGGGAATCGGCAAGCGCTTCCAGCCTGCCGGTCGCGCCGAGCGCGACGTCGTCGACTTCGAGCGCCTCGAACTCTGCGCGGATGCGCTGACTCTGTTCGCTGTTCGCCTGCGCCTGCGTCTGGGTCTTGATCTCTTCGTCGCGCAATCGCGCGACCTCCTCTCGCCACGCGACGGGGGCGGACGGCAGCGCTTCGAGCGGGGCGCATTCAGCGCGAATGTCGTTGAGCTTGGCGAGGCGCGGGCGCATGGCGCGCAACCGTTGGATGGCCTCCTTGCGGGCGATCAGCTTGCCGCGCATCGCTGCGGCTTCGTCGTAGCGGGCCTTGGCGCGCTTAGCGGCCGCGACCAATTCAGCGTGCCGCGGCGCCTGCGTGTCGATGCGCTCGCGCTCGCGTTTGAACTCGACGAGCAGTTTGTTGAGGTCGTGGAGTTCGCCACTGCGAGCGTTCGCGCGAAAGAAGGCGTCGGCCTGTTGGCGCGCTTCTTCGAGGCTGCGAGAGAGATCGGCGAGGCCCGAGCTTCCGGAGAACAGAAGCTGGCCGAGGTCGCCCTGCGCCTTGAGAATGGCTTCGCCGCCCCTTTCAAGCGTGTCGTCGTCGAGCGAGAACATCGTTCGGTAGGCGTCCCGGTCGACGCCGCCGAGCTCGGCGAGGATCGCATTGTCGGCGAGCGGCTGCTCATGGGTGTCGAGCAGGCTGTTCTGCGGCCGCTTGATGCGAGTGAATTCGCGAATCCCGTCGCGCAGCTCGATCGCTGCGCCGACGCGCATCGTCGCATAGGCGTGCAGAAACCCGTAGGGCGACTGCGTGGGAATGCCGTAGATGAGGTCGAGCCAGGCGGCGAACAGAGTCGATTTGCCCGCTTCGTTGGGACCGTAGACGATATGCAGGTCCGGTTCGCCGGGCTGGGCCTCGCCGAAGTCGAGGGCGCGGTCGGTGAACTTGCCGTAGCGGGTGAGATCGAGCCGCTTGAGACGCATCAGGCGACGCCTTTGCCGCGCGTTTGCAGGCGCGCCATCATGTCCTCGACGCCCTCGCTGGCGAGCCGCGCCAGCAGGTCGTCGAAGGAGGTGGCGTCGGAGCCGAACGCGTCGCGGCACTCCGCCGGCAGCTTTCTTCTGAGCTCCTCGGCGAAGTCGTTGAGGTCGGCGCGGAAGGCGTCGCTGCCGAGCACCTGCTCTTCCATCAGCCGGCCGAGTTCGCCGATCGGCCCGAGGCCGTCTCCACCGTTCGCCTTCGGCGGCGAGCAGGCGATGTCGAGCTGCTCGACCCAGCATTTGCCGGTCGCCTGCGCGCGCTGCTGGGCTTCGGCGGTCAGAACGTCGATGTCGCGGCGGATGCGCCACGCCAAGGGCGTCGCTCCGATCAAGCGCAGGCGGGTCACGAGATGCTCCGAGCGCGCCGTCTCGCGGGCCGCCTCGAGCGCGCGCGAGATCGAGCTGGCGAGGTCGCGCCACTCGCCGACGCCGTCGACGTTCACCTCGACCCGCTCGAACTCGGCGTGGCTCGTGAGGCGCTCTTCGATCTCAACGCTCCCGTCATCGCCGATCGTGACGAGTGTCGCCGTCTTGGCGCCAGCTTCATTGATGTCGCGGCCTTGCGGCGCACCCGCCATGACGACGGTCGCAGCGCCACGATAGGTGGCGCGCTTGTGGATGTGGCCAAGCGCCCAATAGGCGAAGCCGGAGGCGTGGAGGTCCTCGACGCTGCAGGGCCCATAGACGTCGTGCCCCGGCGAGCCGCCGAGGCTCGTGTGCATCAGGCCGATGTTGACGGCCCCGGCGACCGGCGGCTTGTATTTGACGACGAGGCTCTCCGGAGCCTGGGCGTGGGTGTAGCTCAGGCCGTGGATGACGACGGGAAAGGCGCCGGGCTCGCGCTCGATCTGCGCCGCCTCGGCTCTGCCGCCGAACACGTTGACCCGCTCGGGCAGCACCAGCTCGCGGGTGATTTTCGAAAGCGCGTCGTGATTGCCGCGAATGACGAACGCCGGGATCTTCGCCTCGTCGAGCCGGGCGAGTTGATCGGCAAGAAAACGCGCGGTTTTCATGGAGGTCTGGTCGCCGTCGTAGAGATCGCCGGCCAGCACCAGCGCGTCGACGCGCTCCTCGAGGCAGATATCGATGATCCGCTGGAGCGCCGTCCGGGTCGCATTGCCGATCAGGGAGGCAAGCTCCTCGTCGCGCAGCGAGAGGGAGCGCAGCGGCGAATCGAGATGGACGTCGGCGGCGTGGAGAAAGCGAAACGCGGCGATCGGAGCCTCCGTTCTCGATCCGTCTTTTCGGGCGAAGCCCGAACCGTCGACCCCGAATCAGGCCCAAACCGAATCGGCTCTCTATACCACGCAATGCGGGCGCCGGGCCTGAGCCCGGCCGACGCGGGGCCCAGCTACATGGACTGTGTCGAGATCGTTCTCGTCGGGGCCAGTTCTCTGAGAGCGTTGCGCAGTCCATGCATCTGATCGACGAGATGCAGGATCACGGCGACGCCTTCTTCGTTGACGCCCATCGGGCCGCGAAGATCGAGAATGAGCCGGCCGCGGGCGATATCGACGGCGGAGAAACGCCTGCCCTGCGCCGACAATTCTGGGCGTACCCAGCCTTCGTCGATCCAGATGGCGAGCGCCGCCTGCTGGAGGCCGAGCTCGTGGCAAAATTCGATGTCGTCGATCATCTATGTCCCCATCCGCCGTCTTGGATCGTAGTCGCGCCCCGCCCAATGCGACGCAAAAGCTTCCAGCTCGGGGTCGGGGGACTCGGGCAGCGTCACGCGCAATGTAAGACGTTCGTCGCCGTGCGTTCCATCCCGGCGGCGAACGCCCTTGCCCCGCAGGCGAAGCACTTTGCCGCTGTTGGATCCCTTGGGAATGGTGACCTCGACCGCGCCGGTGGGCGTCGGGACGGTGACCTTGCCGCCAAGCACCGCCTCGGGCAGCGTGATCGGCAGCTCCAGGGTGATGTCGTCGCCCTCCCGCTTGAAGAAGGGATGGGGGCGGACAGCGATCTCGACCAGAGCATCGCCCGGCTCGCCGCCTTCGAGGCCCGGCTCGCCCTTGCCGGCGAGCCGCAGGACTTGCCCCTCGCGTGCGCCGGGAGGGATGACGACCTCGAGCGCGGAGCCGTCCGGCAGCGTGACGCGGCGCGACGCGCCGTTTACCGCATCGAGGAAATCGACCTCGAGGTGATAGCGTCGATCGGCGCCGCGCAAGCGAAAGCGCCCCCGGCCGCCGCGCGAGAAGGCTGCGAAAATGTCCGCGTCGCTGAAATCCTGGAAGCCGGACTCGGTTTCGTAGTGCGGCGAAGCTTCGTCCCCCTGAGCGAAGTCGCGGTAGTATCGGCGCTGCGGCGCTTCGGCGCCGGAGGTGTCGATCTCGCCCCGATCGAAGCGACCGCGCTTGTCCTCGTCGCCCAGGATGTCATAGGCGGCGTTCAGATCCTGGAATTTGCCCTGCGCGTCCTTGTCTCCCGGATTGAGATCGGGATGGACCTGTTTGGCGAGCCGGCGATAGGCTTTCTGAATGTCCTTCTGCGAGGCGTTCCGCGCCACGCCAAGCAGGTCGTAGGGATCGCCGGCAGCCATGCGTCCGCAACTCCAATGAGGACGATCGGCTCAAATGATAATGAGGACCAGCAGAATGGCAATCGACGCCCGTCAACCGGCCGCAAAGCGGAGGCGAGGCAGCAGCAATACGCCGCCCGCGGCGCGCAGACGGCGCGCATTATCGTTTTCACGACATTGGCTTCGCGCCGCCAGGTTTATTCTAGCGGCGCAACCCTTTCAGAGCGCCGCGTGCGCAGCACCCGGATGGGTGCCGGTCTCATGCATGGCTCGGAGCCTGAAAGCGAGGATCAGCATCAGCACGCCGAACACCAACGCATAGGCGCCGAGCCACCAGGTCAGCACGACCGCGCCGACCATCGGCGCGATGACCAGCAGCACGCCATACAGGATCGAGACCAAGCCGCCCAGGACGAGCCACCATCGGCCGTGGTCCAGGTTCAGACGAAACGCGGCGACCATCATCAGCACGCCGGTGATGAGCGCCCAGGCCGCGATCACCAGCACGAAAGTGAGGATCGTGAGGCCTGGCCAGGCCACCGCGATCGCTGCGGCCAGGATATCGACGATCCCTTCGAGAATCAGAAGGCCCCATCGTTCCTGCCGTCGCATGGAGCGCACCGCGGCCACGATGTCGCAGATGCCGTCCACCAGCGCGTAAGCCGCGAAGATGAAGACCAGGGACAGCATCGTCGCGCCCGGCCAGGCGAACGTTACGATGCCGAATAGGATCGCCACCAGGCCTCGAAGTGCGACCGCCCACCAATTGCGTGCGAGCGCGTCGCTCATCTGGAGATCGATAGCGTAGTCCAGCGCGCGTTCGTGCCTTGTCGTGTCGCTCGAGCTCATGTCCGACTCCCATTTTTGTGACGCCAAGACATTTCACAAGACGGGTTCTACGACATGGGTACGAGCGTGCCTCCTTTTCTTGGCCGCCGTCAATATCATCCACGCGGACCGCGCAATTGTACGAGAGCGCGCAGACGCGGAAACTAAGAAGAACTATGCAAATCGGAGAGGGCGGCCAAATCTTAGCGAGGCTTTCCGCCATTGCGCGTCGAAGGGTCGAGACCGAGAGTTAGCGCGCCGGCACGGCGGATTCGGTCGTCTCTTGCTCGCCGGGGCGGCGCACGCCAAAGGAATCGAAGATCGTCTCGCAGACGCAGGCGAAGCCCGCGCAGGGCCCTTCTGCGCCGACGCTGCGGCGGGTGACGCGCGCGCCTTCCTTCAATAGGTACAGCGTATCGGCAAGGAGGTTGGGGTCGGCGGCGCCCGCCGCGCGGCAAAGCTCAGTCAGGCGGATGCGCTGGCGGATCTTGAAGTCCTCGATGACGTAGCGCGCGGGATGCTCCCACTCCGTCAACTCGACGACGGCGTTCGCCAAGTCGAAACCACGCTCGTCCGAAGCTAGGTATTTGGAAACTTCCTTGACCCAATCGTGCAACTGCCCGCAAGGATCGCCGGGGTTGGCCGCTTCCATCGCCGCCCAAACCGCCTCCACGTCTTCCAGCGCTCGCTTAAGGCAGGCGACGATCAGATCGTCCTTGGAGCCGAAATGGCGATAAAGCGTCATCTTGTTGGTGCCGGCCGCTTCGGCGATCGCCTCGACGCCGACGCCGCGAAAGCCGTGACGATGGAACATGGCTTGCGCGGTCGCCATGATGCGATCGCGCGGGCGAGTTGTGCGGCCTGTTGCTGCGGCGCCACAAAAGGTGGCCTCAGGCTCTTCGCGTGAAATTTCTTTCGCCATGCCTCTTGACCGGTACGTTACCGATCGGTAACAAAGTCGCCGTTACTAATCGGTAACACCGGGCCGAGGCCGAAGTCAATGTCGCAGTCTCGCGCGACTTGACGCAGTCCTGCCAACCGTGAACGATCTGGAATCACCGTCATGACGCTAGGGCTAGAAAATCCCGAGCTCGATGAGCTCCTTGCCGATCCGGTCGTTCAGGCGGCGATGCGCGCCGACGGCGTCGAGCCGCAGGCAGTCAAATCGCTGATGAAGACTGTCGGGCGCAGGATTGCGGCGCGTCGCGGCGAGTTCAGCTACTCGGCGGCGCCGCCGCGCGTCGCCAAGGCGGCCAGCCCTTCTCGTGACGAGCTTGCCCTTCCTTTGGTGCGTGGCGTTTTGCCCTTCGCAGGCGGGGCGCCTATCGGCGCCGGCGAATGCTGCATCGGCTGCCGGTGACCGCGTCATGGTGAATTTTTTCATCCACCGGCCGATCTTCGCGTCGGCGATCGCCGTCCTCATGGTGCTCGCCGGCTCGATTTGCTATTTCGTGCTGCCTGTTTCGCAATTTCCCGACATCACGCCGCCGCAGGTCGTCGTCACCGCCGACTATCCCGGCGCGAGCGCGCAGGTCGTCGCCGATACGGTGACGACGCCGCTCGAGGAACAGATCAACGGCGTGCAGGGCATGACCTACATGTCGTCGGCGAGCTCGAACGACGGCTCCTCGACCATCACGGTGACCTTCGATGTCGGCTACAACCTCGATATTGCGGCGGTCGACGTGCAGAACCGCGTCGCGCAAGCCGCCGCGTCGTTGCCGGCGATCGTCAACCAGGGCGGCGTGACGATCAAAAAGCAGAACCCGAATTTTGTTCTGATCGTCAATCTGACCTCGCCCGACGGGTCGGTGGACCCGGTCGCGCTCTCCAACTACGCCTATCTCCAGATCGTCGATCCGCTCAAGCGCCTGCCTGGCGTCGGCGACGTGCAGATCTTCGGCGAGCGCCGCTATTCGATGCGCGTCTGGCTCGACCCCGACAAGCTCGCCAATCTCGGCATCACAGCGGTCGACGTGCAGAACGCGATTGCCGAGCAGAACGTCCAGGTCGCGGCCGGCAAGATCGGCCAATCGCCGGCGCCGCCCGGCACGCCGTTCGAAATGCAGGTGAACGCCACCGGCCGCCTCAGCAATCCCGAGGAGTTCTCCAACATCATCGTGCGCGCCGATCCCGCCAAGGGCGCCGTCGTGCGCTTGCGCGACGTCGCGCGGGTCGAACTCGGCGCGCTGCAATATTCCTCCAGCGCGTTCTTCGGCAAAGACCCGACCGTCGTGCTCGCCGTCTTCCAGACGCCGGGGTCGAACGCGCTCGATCTCGAGCAGCATGTCAAGGATAAGATGCAGGAACTGTCGAAGCGGTTCCCGACCGGCATCACCTACGCCATGCACTACGACACGACGCGCTTCGTCTCGGCGGCGATGCGCGAGGTCGTCATCACGCTGCTTGAAGCGCTGGCGCTCGTCGTTCTCGTCGTGTTCGTCTTCTTGCAGAACTGGCGCACGACGATCATCCCGACGATCGCCATTCCGGTGTCGCTGATCGCGACGCTCGCGGTGATGCAGCTTTGCGGCTTCTCGCTGAACATGCTGAGCCTGCTCGGCATGGTGCTGGCGATCGGCCTCGTGGTCGACGACGCGATCGTCGTGGTCGAAAACGTCGAGCGTCAGCTCGAGGCGGGGCTGCCGCCGTTGGCGGCGGCCAGAAAGGCGATGGGCGAGGTCACCGGGCCGATCATCGCGACCACGGCGGTGCTGATGGCGGTGTTCGTGCCGGTCGCCTTCATTCCCGGCGTATCGGGCCGTCTCTACAATCAGTTCGCGCTGACCGTGGCGATCTCCGTCGGCATATCGGCGTTCAACTCGCTGACGCTCAGCCCCGCGCTCAGCGCCGCGTTCCTGCGTCATCGTCCGGCGACGACCTTTCCCCCCTATCGCTGGTTCAACGCCGCTTTCGACAGACTCTCGCACGGCTATTCCGGCATCGTGGCCGGGCTTATCCGCCATCGCTGGATTCTGCTCGGCCTCTTCATCGCGGTATGCGGAGCAACCTACGCAGTCGCGCTGCGCATTCCCTCAACATTTGTGCCGGTCGAGGACCAAGGCTATTTCCTCGTCGTCGTCCAGGGACCGGACGGCTCTTCGCTGGAGCGCACTGACGCGGTCGCCAAGAAGGTGCGCGACATTCTTCAGAACACGCCGGGCGTTCAGATCGCCGGCTTCATCAGCGGCCTCAACTTCCTCACCAACGCCGCGCAGTCGAACTCCGCGGTCGAGTTCGCGGTTCTCAAGCCATGGGACGAACGCGGCCCTGACGAAAACGCCTCGAAGCTCGTCGCAACCGTGCGCAACAAGCTGCTCGGAATTCCCGAGGCCTTCGTGCTGAGCTTCGATCCGCCGTCGATCCAGGGCCTCGGCACAACAGGCGGTTTCGAGTTTGAGGTCGAGGATATCGCGGGGCACGGCAGCGTTGCTCTGAACGACGCGACCCAGGCGCTGATCGCCGCCGCGCGCAAACAGCCGGAACTCAATCCGCAGCAGATGTTCACGTCCTTCTCGACGTCGACGCCGCAGTTCCACTACGACCTCGACCGCACCAAGGCGAAGCTCTTGGGTTTGAGCCTGCCGGATGTGTTCAACACCCTGCAGATCTACCTCGGGTCGCTTTACGTGAACGACTTCAATCTGTTCGGCCACACCTTCCGCGTGACGTTGCAGGCCGACAAGGGCGCGCGCGCCAACGCGTCGGACCTCTCGCGTCTCTACGTCAGGAACGCGAGCGGCGGCATGGTGCCGCTCGACACGCTCGGCAGCCTGAGGCCGATCGTCGGCCCCGAGACGGTGCCGCACTATAACAACTACGCTTCGGCGTTGATCAACGGCGGACCCGCGCCGGGCTTCAGCTCCGGCCAAGCCGTCGTCGCGATGCAGCGCGCGGCGGCGGAGGCGTTGCCCAAGGATTTCGGCTACGAATGGACGGGCGTCACCCTCCAGGAGTTGAAAGCCGGGTCCGTCGCGGCGATCGTCTTCGCGCTGGCGATCGTCTTCGTCTTCGTCATCCTCGCCGCGCAATACGAGAGCTGGTCGATGCCGTTCATGGTGCTCTCCTCGGCGCCGCTCGCACTGTTCGGCGGCCTTGCGGCGCTCTGGCTCAGGGGGATGCAGATCGACGTCTATTCGCAGATCGGCTTCGTCATGCTGATCGGGCTTGCGGCGAAGAACTCGATTCTGATCATCGAGTTCGCCAAGCGCCGGCGCGAAGAGGGCTTGAGCATCGTCGAGGCGGCGACAGAGGCGGCGCGCCTGCGTCTGCGGCCGATCCTGATGACGGCGTTCGCGTTTATCCTCGGCGTCCTCCCGTTGATGTTCGCGAGCGGCGCCGGCGCGGCGAGCCGTCAGTCGATTGGCACGACCGTGTTCGGCGGCATGGTGGCGGCGACGGCGCTGACGCTGGTCTTCGTTCCTGTCTTCTACGCGCTCATCGAGCGCCTGCGCGAGGGGCGCGGCGTCGCGACAGAGGCGGCGCCGGCGTCGGACGAACATGCCGAAATCGGCCTCGCCCCAGAGCCCGGCCCAGCGGAATAACAAGGACCTTCCCATGCGAGTTCGGAAAGTCATTCTCACATCGGCCGCGGCGCTTATTGCGGTGTCGGTCGGCGCTTATGTCGTTCGCCAGAACGCCGGCGTGGCGCCCGGGTCGGCGGCGGCCGCCCCCGGCGGCATGATGATGGCGATGCCGGTTCCGGTGACGCCAGTCGTCAAGCGCGCGCTGCCGATCTATCTCGAATATCCGGCGCGGATGGAGTCGATCCGCAGCATCTCTTTGCAGGCGCGTGTCCCCGGATACATCACGGCGCAGGCCGCGCCCGACGGCGCCGACGTCAAGGAGGGCGATCTCCTCTATAAGATCGACCCGCGCGATCTTCAGGCGGCGCTCGATCAGATAAAAGCGCAGGCGGCGCGCGACGCGGCCTCGCTCGACTATGCGCGCTCCAATTTCGATCGCGGCTCGGAGCTGGTGAAGAGCGGCTTCGTCGCCAAGGACGCCTACGATCAGCGCGAGAGCGCGATGCGTCAGGCCGAGGCGGCGGTCGCCATGGACCAGGCGGCGATTCGCACCACCGAACTCAATCTGGGCTACGCCGAGATCCGAGCGCCCTTCGTTGGCCGGCTCGGCCGCAACCAGGCGCCGATCGGCACTCTGATCAGCGTCGCGGGGGCCGCGCTGAATACGCTCGTCCAGCTCGATCCGATCTACGTGACCTTCAACCCGAGCGAGACTGAAATCGCCGAGATCGAACAGGCGCGCGCGGCCGGCAAGGTCGAGGCGGAAGTCTTCACCCCCGGCGACGACAAGCCCCGCCAGCGCGGCCAGCTCACCTTCGTCGACAACAACGTCGATCGCTCGACCGGCACCATCACCGCCCGGGCGACCATCTCCAATCCGGACTCCTCTCTGCTGCCGGGCGAATACGTGCATGTCCGCCTGCGCGTCAAAGAAATACCCGACGCGCTGATGGTTCCGCAGGTCGCGATCGGATCGAGCCAACTCGGCAAATATGTCTATGTCGTCGGCGAGGGCGGCAAAGCGGCGATCCGGACGGTCACGCTGGGTCCGTCGGAGGGCGACCTCGTCAACGTCGTCGGCGGTGTTGCGGAGGGCGATCAGATCATCACCGGCAACCTGCAGAAGATCGGCCCCGGCTCGCCGGTCCAGCCGATGCCGGCGAAGCCACAGGGCTGAGTCTTTCCTTCCCCCCTTGCGGGTGTCAGGAAACGCGATGCGTTTCGGAGAGGTGTCGCCCCGTTAGGGGCGACACGGACGAATGCTGCACATTCGCCTTGGGACGCGGACGAATGCTGCGGATTCGCCTTGGGATGAGTTTTCATGCGCTACGCGCACCTTGATGCCTGAAAGTTCCCCTTGGAGGGGTCGACTTTCAGGAGAGGGGTCGCGCCGTCAGGCGCGGCTTAGGGCATATTCTCCAACGCTGAAAAGCGGGGCGCGGCGGCAATCCCTCATCCGGCCCTTCGGGCCACCTCCCGGGAACGCTCCGCGTTCCCTGACACCCGCAAGGCGGGAGAAGGGTTGGTTTCGCTCCTCAGCCGAGTTCGGCTGAGTTTTTCCAGAGGTTGACGCCGCCCTCGACCGCGTAGCGGTCGATCTCCGCCAGTTCCTCCTTGCTGAAATTGAGGTTCTTCAGCGAACCGACGGCGTCGGCCACCTGTTCGGGGCGGCTTGCGCCGATCAAAGCGGAGGTGACGCGGCCGCCGCGCAGCACCCAGGCGAGCGCCATCTGCGCGAGCGTCTGGCCGCGCCGCTTGGCGATCTCGTCGAGTTGGCGAACCCGCTCGAGATTGGGTTCGCTGAGCATGTGAGGAAGCAGCGACTTGCCGGCGGCGGCGCGGCTGTCTTGCGGAACGCCCTTCAGATATTTGTTCGTCAGCAAGCCTTGCGCGAGCGGCGTGAAGGCGATGCTGCCGATGCCCTCTTCGTCGAGCGTATCGAGCAGGCTGTCTTCTTCGACCCAGCGGTTGATCATGGAATAGCTCGGCTGGTGGATCACGCAGGGCGTGCCCAGCCGCTTGAGGATCGCCGCTGCCTCTCGCGTGCGCTTCGAATTGTAGGAGGAAATGCCGACATAGAGCGCCTTGCCCTGGCGCACGGCGGTATCGAGCGCGCCCATCGTCTCCTCGAGCGGGGTCGCGGGGTCGAAGCGATGGGAATAGAAGATGTCGACATAGTCGAGCCCCATGCGCTTCAGGCTCTGGTCGAGGCTCGCCAGCAGATTTTTGCGGCTTCCCCATTCGCCGTAGGGGCCGGGCCACATCAGATAGCCGGCCTTGGTCGAGACGACGAGCTCGTCGCGATGGTCGCGGAAGTCAGTACGCAGGATCTCGCCGAACGCGGTCTCGGCGCTGCCGGGCGGCGGGCCGTAGTTGTTGGCGAGGTCGAAATGGGTGACGCCGAGATTGAACGCCTTGCGGCAGATCGCCCGGCCCGTGTCGGCGGGAAAATCGAAGCCGAAATTGTGCCACAGGCCGAGCGAAATCGCCGGCAGCTTGAGCCCGCTGCGGCCGCAGCGGTTGTAGATCATCGCGTCGTAGCGGGACGGCGCAGGCTGATAGGTCATGAAAATCTCCCGGACGGGTGTGGCGCCTTTTTAGCGCCGCCCAGTCGCTATGCAAAAGGTGATGGTTACCTCGTAGGGATCAACTCGCCTTGAGGATGCGGAAGCCTTCGACCTCTTTGACGAGGGGAAGCGTCTTCCAGCGGTCGGCGTCGTGCAGGATGATCAGGCGGCTGAGGTCGCCGGCGATTTCCTTGTTGATGCGATCGATCGTCTTGAGCTGGTCCCAGACGCTGCCGATTCCCATGCCGAGCGGCACGTAGACGCCGTCGTGGTTGTGACCGCAGATGTTGCGCCGCGAGTAGACGCAATCGCCCGAGATGACGAGCCGGCCCTTCGCCGTCTCGATCAGAATGAACTGCTGTCCGAGCGTGTGGCCCTCGCCGAGCCGGACGTGAATGCCGGGAAGCACATTGTCGGCGTCGCCGTCGATGAGGTTCAGCCGGTGCTCGAGCGAAGCGTCGAACGCGGTGCGCAGGTCATCGGGGTTGACGACCTCCGTGAGAAAGCCAAACTGGCGCGGCAGCGCCATGGCCTCGATCCAGCTCAGCATCTCGCGCTTCTGCAGGTGGAGGCGCGCATTGGGGAATTTCGAGATCGAGCCCATGTGGTCGAAATGGGCGTGGCTGAGGACGATGTCGCTGACCTGCTCGGGGGCGACGTCGAGCTCCGCCAGCATGCGCAACGGCGAAATCCAATACGGAACATTGAATTTGACCGCCATCTTCTCGCCGCCGGCCTCGCGCATGAAGCCGCAGTCGACAAGCGCGATCGTGTCGCCGCGGCGCGCAAGGATGAAGGAGAACGGCACGTTCATCACGCCGTCCTCGTACGCGCCCTGGATGAGGCTCGCCACCGGCTGATCCTTCGAGCGCGCATACTCGATGACGTGGACCGACCAGTCCGCATTGTCCGAGGTCGTCATCAACTTCTCCCCCAATTAGGCCATATTGCAATGAGGTGGCATCGTCATTGCGAGGAGCGCAGCGACGAAGCAATCCATCGTTCCGCTCGGCGCTGCTGGATTGCTTGGCTTGGCTCGCAATGACGGCATTGGTTCTAGCTTTCCGCAATGGAGCGGCCGAGGCTCGAAAGCCCGACGGCGACGATGAGGATCGCGCCCTGCAGCACGTACTGCGAGAACGTCGGCGCGCCGAAGATGTTGAGGCCATTGAAGCCGAAGGCGATGATCAACGCGCCGATCAGCGTGCCGATGATATGGAACTCGCCGTCGCGCAGCGTCGCCGAGCCGAGAAACACGGCGGCGAAGGCGGTCAGGAGATAGCTGTCGCCGGCGCTGGCGGTGCCGCTGCCGAGACGCGAGGCGAGCAGGACGCCGGTGAGCGCCGCGCAGACGCCCGATATGACGAAGCCGAGGATCTTGATCCGGTCGACGTCGATGCCGGTGAGGCGCGCGGCGCCGGGATTGCCGCCAACCGCCTGGATTTCCTGGCCTAGCGAGGTGCGTTCGACCAGCAGCCACAACACGCCGAGCACGCAGACCATGATGATGATGTTGTTGGGGATGCCGTACAGCCAGCGCCCCAGCGAAATCTGCAGGAATTCCTCCGGCACGCCGGCGACGATCGGCACGCCGGCCGAATAGGCGAAGGCGAGGCCGGTGAGGATCGTTCCGACGCCGAGCGTCGCGATCACCGAATTGACGCGGATCTTGGTGACGATGAAGCCGTTGATGAGGCCGATCAGCGCGCCGGCCGCCAGCACGATCAGGATCGCGACTGGGATCGGCAAATGATCGGCGACGATCAGTCCCGTCACGAGAATGCCGTGCAGGCTCGCGGCGAAGCCGATCGTCAGATCGAGTTCGCCGACGATCACCGCGAGCGTCAGGCCGGCGGCGATGATCATCGCCAGCGACGCCTGATTGAGCACGTTGATGAAATTGCCCGTCGTCGGGAAGGCGTGCGGCGACAGCACGGAGAAGGCCGCGATCATAGCAACGAGGCCGATGATCGTGCCGTAACGGGCGAAGACGCCGAGAAGGGCTTTCGCGCCGGGCGACAAGCGGCGGTTGGATGCGGCGATTTGGGTCATGGTGTGCTCATTGGCGTGGACGGCGCGCCGGCGTAGCTGGCCTCGATGATCGCGTTGCGTGACAGAGCGGCGCCGCCGAGCTCCTGCACGACGGCGCCCTCCGCCATCACCAGCACGCGATCGCAAAGATCAGGCAGCTCCTCCGGCTCGGAGGAGACGACCAGTACGGCCATGCCTTGCTCGGCGAAGCCGCGGATCAGCTTGTGAATCTCCGCGCGCGCGCCGATGTCGACGCCGCGGGTCGGCTCATCGAGCATCAGGACGCGCGGCGCGCGCAGCAGCCAGCGACCGAGCACGACCTTCTGCTGATTGCCGCCGCTGAGGCGGCCGACCGGGGTATCGATACTCTGCGTCTTGATCAGGAGGCCGCGCACGGCGTCCTTGCAGAGCGCCTCGCGCTTGCCGGAGTCGATCATCGGAAAGCCGGGATGGCGCACCATCTTGGCAAGATTGGCGAGCTGCATGTTGAAGGCGACGCTCTTCGTCAGCACGAGGCCTTGCGCGCGCCGCTCCTCGGGCACGAGGCCGAGCCCGGCTTTGACGGCCTGCGTCGGGCTCTTGGGCGCGAAAGGCTGACCGTTCAGCCACATCGCGCCACCGTCGACCTTGTCGGCGCCGTAGATCAGCCGGATCAATTCTGTGCGGCCGGCGCCGACGAGGCCGCCGATGCCGAGCACCTCGCCGCGGCGCAGCTCGAAGCTGACGTTCTTCACACGAGGCAGCCGCGTGAGGCCCTGCACCTTGAGCGCGACATCCTTGGCGTCGACACGCTTCGCGGCCTTGGCGCTTGATTCGACCGCTCGGCCGACGATCGCTTCGACTAGCGTCGGCCGGCCGAGCTCGGCGCGCTCGATGCGCTTGACCGATTGTCCGTCGCGGAACACGGTCACGGCGCCGCGCAGATCCAGAATTTCGTCGAGGCGGTGCGAGACGTAGAGCACGGCGACGCCGGAGCGTGCGAGGTCGCGCACGATGGCCGCCAATTTTTCGCTCTCGCTTGCCGAGAGCGAGGCGGTCGGCTCGTCCATCACGATGAGGCGCGCCTTGCGCACCAGCGCGCGGCAAATGCTGATGAGCCAGTTCTCGGCGGTCGAGAGGCCCTTCACATTGGCGAACAGCGGCGCGGAAATGCCGACCCGCCGCGCGATCGGCTCGACGTCGCGCGCGATGGCACGCCAATCGATCATGCCGAAGCGCGTCGCCTTGGGGACGCCGAGCATGATGTTCTGCAGCACGTTCATGCCGGGCACGAACGCAAGTTCCTGGTGGATGAAATTCATCCCGAGTTCGGTCGCGTGATGGGGCGTCGCGATCTCGACCGAGGAGCCCTCGATCATCACGCGGCCCCGATCGGGCTGGGCGAGGCCGGCGAGGATTTTGATGAGCGTCGACTTGCCGGCGCCGTTCGCGCCGACGAGCCCGTGAACCTCGCCATGGCGGACGCTCAGCGACACGCCCTTCAGGGCCTGCACGCCGCCGTAGGCCTTGGCCACGTCCTCGACTTGCAGCAGAGGCGCCGTCGGCGCCTCCGCGTTTGCTTTCGTCTCAGCGTACAACACGAGAGATCGCTTACTTTTGGCCGATCGCGTCGGGATGGTTCTTGATAAAGTCGCCCACGTTGGCGGTGGTGATCAGGGCCGGCGGCACTTCGACCGCCTTCGCCTGCCAGCCGTCGCCCTTGGCTTTGATATCCTTGAGCAGCTTCACCATCTGATAGCCTTCGGTGTAGCTGTCTTGCCAGGCGGTCGCGGTCATGTGGCCGTTCTTGATGTTCTCGATCGCTTGGGCGTTGCCGTTGACGCCGTAGACCTTCACGTCGTCGCGACCCTGCTGGCGCAGGGCGCCGATCGCGCCGATCGCCGGATCGTCCCAGCAGCCCCAGATCGCCAGGTTGCCGCCGGCGGGATGCGAAGCGAGCCAGGCGTTGGCGTATTGCGCGCCGTCCTCGAAATAGCCCGGGATGCGGACCTCGTTCTTGGTCACTTTGATGTCGGGGTGCTTGGCCAGCACCTGGTCGAGCAGCGTCTCGCGGTTGCGGCAGACTTCGCCAGTGCGATAGGCGAGCACCAGCAGATCGCCCTTCTCGCCGAGATCCTTCACCATCTGCTCGATAACAGGCAAAGCGACCGGCGCGCCCGAGCCATTGGTGGCGGCGACCGAGCTGCCGAGACCGCCGCCCCAGGTCACAACGGGAATCTTGGCGCTCTTGGCGGCGTCGAGGCCGGCCCCGATCGAGGACCAGGGGAACACCATGTCGACGACGGCCGCCGCGCCGCGCTGGGCGAAATTCTGGATGCCCGCATTCGCCTGATCGGCGCTGCCGGCCGCGTCGACGACCGAAACCGTCCAGCCGTCCTCATTGGCGGCGGCGGTGGCGCCGGCGATGTAGCGGGCGTTGTTGGCCTCGGTCGCGGAAATCGATACGATGCCGAGCAGAGGCTTGTCCGCGGCCTGCGCCACGCCCGCTGCGAGAACGCAGCCGGCGGCAAGCCATCCGATCGTTGAGCGCTTCATCTGATCCTCCCGTATGTGCCGGCCTTTTGACCGTACGCGCCATGCATTGAGTTTAGCGAACGCTGGCGAAACGTTTCGTTAGCATCGGCCATCGGGCCGTAAGTGGCAAGAGGGTTTACTCAAAAAAACGTCGAACAAACGTGCTTGACAGCGGATGTCGGTTTGCCTCAGTTTCGGCGAAACGTTTAGCTGGGTGTTCGGTGGCAACAATAAGAGACGTCGCGCGGGCCGCTGGCGTGTCGACCGCGACGGTCTCCGCCGTCATCAACGAAACGGCGTATGTCAGTCCGCAGTTGCGCAAGCGCGTGCTTGCGGTGATTGAGGAGATGAACTACGCGCCGCTCCGCGCCGCGCAGAATTTGAAGAGCGGCCGCAGCGGGCTCATTGCGCTCGTCGTCGCCGATCTCGCCAACCCGTTCTTCGCTAGGATTGTCTGCGCCGCCGAGGCCGGAGCCTCCGCCTGGGGCTACTCGCTCGTCGTCTTCAACAGCGACGAAAAGCCGGACAACGAACGGCGGATCTTCTCGCGCATTCGCACTCTGTCGTGCGAGGGCGTGCTGCTCTCGCCGGTCGGCTCCTCGCTGCGATGGGATCAGCTCGAGCGCGACGGGGCCGCGATTCCCGTTGTCCTGTTCGGGCGTGTCGTCGACGACAGCAGAAGCGACACGGTGACGCTCGATAACGTCTCCGCCGCCAAGCAGGTCGCCAACTACCTGCTTGACCTTGGTCATCAGCGCATCGGGACGATTACCGGGCCGCTCCACCTGACGAGCGGGCGCGGGCGCCTCGACGGCCTTCTGCAAGCGATGCAGGCGCGCGGCCTCGCGCCGCAGCCGGGCCATGTGCGATCGGGCGAGTTCCGCGAGGACGTCGCCTATTCCGTGGCGCGCGAAATCCTCGAACGGCCCGACCGGCCGAGCGCGATCTATGTCGCCAACGGCGTCATGGCGCTCGGCGTCATGCGCGCGATCGCCGATCTCGGCCTCAAGTGCCCGGAAGACATTTCCGTCGCCTCCACGGACACAATTCCCGGCATCGGCGGCCTCAAGCCGCGGCTGACGCGCACCGAGCATCCGGTGACGGACATGACGAACGAGGCGTTGCGGCTGCTCGTCGAGCGCATCAATCGCGGCAACGATCTGCCGCCCCGCAACGTTGTCTTCGAGCCGGCGCTGGTCCTTGGGGAAAGCTGCGGCCCCGTCAATCGGTAGCGCGGGCGCCCCCTCCGATCAGAAAGAATTGAACCGGCCGGGCCACTTTTGCAAGGCGGAGGCAACGTCTCCGTGCAAGCTAAGGCCAAACCGGCCGGCGACCAACGCGTTCGCGCGGCGGCGATCGATTGGCAGGAGGAGGAGACATTGGCGGAGGCGAGGTCGGCGTCGATTGAACGAGAGAGCTCAGGCGGCGCGCATCGCGCTCCCGGAGCCTCGACGCTCCAACACGAGGGCCTCCCGGTTCCCGCGCGCTACTGGTCCGCGCTGACGATCTGGCTCGCCCTGACGATGGCGGTGCTGGACGGCGCCATCGCCAATGTCGCGCTGCCGACGATCGCGCGCGAGCTTTCCGCCGCGCCGGCCTCTTCCGTCTGGGTCGTCAACGGCTATCAACTCGCCATCGTCGTTTCGCTGCTGCCGCTGGCGGCGCTCGGCGAGCGGATCGGCTACCGCCGGGTCTTCCTGACGGGGATGGTGGTGTTCACGCTCGGCTCGGCCGGCTGCGCGCTGTCGCATACGCTGGCCGGACTGATCGCCGCGCGTGTGCTCCAGGGGCTGGGCGCTGCCGGGGTCATGAGCGTGAACGGCGCCTTGCTGCGCTTCACCTATCCCGCGCGGTTGCTCGGGCGCGGCGTCGGGGCCAACGCCTTGGTCGTCTCCGCCGCCGCGGCGCTCGGGCCGTCGATCGCCTCGGGTATTCTTTCGGTGGGGCCATGGGAATGGCTGTTCGGGGTCAATGTCCCGATTGGCATCGCCACCTTCCTCATCGGCCGCGCCGCGCTGCCGGACAGCCCGCGTTCCGGCAGTTTCGACGTCGTCAGCACGGTCCTCAACGTCCTGACCTTCGGCCTCCTCTTCACCGGCGTCGACGCGTTGACGCGACGAGGGAACCCGGGGCTCGGCGCGGCGGAACTCGTCCTGGCGGTCGCCGCCGGCGCCGCTTTGGTCTTTCGCTCGAACGCGCAGCCGAGGCCGCTCGTGCCGATCGACCTGCTGCGCAACAAACTGTTCGCGCTGACGGTCCTCACGTCGATCGCCTCATTCACCGCGCAGACGCTGGCCTTCGTCTCCTTGCCCTTCTACTTTCAGGGCGCGCTGCATCGTGGCCAGGTCGAGACCGGCCTCCTGATGACGCCATGGCCGGTTGCGGCGGGGCTCGCAGCTTTCGTGGCGGGCAGGCTGGCCGACCGCTATCCCGCCGCCATCCTCGGCTTCGCCGGCCTCGGCATGCTTGCGGTGGGGCTGTTTTGGTTCAGCCTCTTGCCGGTATCGGCGTCGTCGCTGGCGATCGTGGGCCTGATGGCCGTTTGCGGCCTCGGCTTCGGCTTCTTCCAGTCGCCCAACAACCGCACCATGCTGTCGTCGGCGCCGCTGCTGCGCAGCGGGGCCGCGGGCGGCATGCTGGCCACCTCGCGCCTGACAGGCCAGTCGATCGGGGCGACGCTGACGGCGATCGCGTTCCATTTCGCGGGCCATGCCGAGACGATCGCTCTCGTGGTCGCGGGCGCCTTCGCCTCGGCCGGCGCAATCGCCAGCCTGTCGCGCCTTCGCGTTCGTTCGATGAGGGCGCCGGGGCGTTCGTGACGGGCATTTCAGCCGGAAGCACGGTCTCGGAGACGCAAGGGATCCGCCGCTCTACACAAGGTCGACGAGGACGCCGCGTGCGGCTGAGCGTAGCAGGCGCTTCTCCGCCTCCCAGCGCAGGCCGACGTCGATGTCGGAGAGGAATTCGACCTTTCCGCCTGCGAGGGTCGCCACTGGCAGGCCGTCGCGGAAGACGACCCGGTTGCCGGTCAGCGCGGCGAGGCGCGGACCGGGCGTCACAATTCCTAGGAGATTGAGCGGATCGGCCGCCGAGAGCGACACCCATTGCTCCGAGGCCGGACGGCGACGCGTCTCGCGCAGTAGGCCGACCGCCTCGGGCAGGGCGTATTGCTCGCCCGAAAAGCCGGCGACGAAGCGACCGCCGCGAATTTCCCCGCGCGCTTCGAGTTGGCGATAGACGCGCGCGAGATCGCGCCAGGGCGGCAGCCAGCCGCCTTCGCGCCCGAGCATGCGCAGGAAGACGACGCCATAGCGGCGCAGCAGGACGAGCGCCGCATGTTCGACGGCGGCGCTTCGCGTCGCTTCGTCCAATTGGCCCGGCTGAGGCCGCCGCACCAGAACTCCAGCGGCCGCCGCTTTCGATCTCGAAAGCGAGCACGCGGCCGCGTCGCTTGACGCCGGCGATCGGTTTGCGCTGGCTCGAAGGCACCAGCAACGCCCGGAGGCCGCCGAAGCTGTCGGAGGTTGCAAGCCCCAGCGCCGCGAGCTCGGACAGCGCTTCCTCCGCCTGTTGGCGGAGTAGATGCGCCCCCTGCGCCAGTTCGTCGAAGAACAGCGCGCCTTGGGCCGCGAGGGTTTCGAGGGCGGCGCGGGCCTTGGGCGTCATGCGGCCGACGTCAGCGGCCGGTGCTAGCGCCATCCAAAGTGGGGCGCGCCGACGGTCGATCAACGCGATCGGCGCAGAGCCGACCGGGCTCGCCGGCCTCCCGCGCTCCGTCGCCGCGCTGGGCGAGAGGCGCGCCCAGGCGGTGCGACCGGCGAGGCATTGGGCGTCGAGCCAGGAGGGCTGATAGTCGGCGACGCGCGCCGGCAGAATTTCGGTTTCCCAGGCGCGCGCCGGCGCCTCGAAACCCTCGAGCGCATCGAGCGCGAGGGGAAGCGCGTCCGGGCCTTCGAGACGCGCGTCCTCGGCGACGTGCTGCCAAGCGAAAAGGAAGCGCAGGAAGTCGCGCGGCGCGACGGGTTCGATCTCGGCGCGCAGGCGCCGGATCGTATAATGATGGATGCGGGCGAGCAGGCGCCGGTCGCACCATTGCTCGTCGTTGACGCCGGGCTCGAAGCGGCCGCGCAGGATCGTCCCCTCGGCTTCGAGAGCGAGCAGGGCGGCGCCGACCGCGGCCGGCTCCAGCCCGAGCGAGGCGGCGAGCGCGGACCCGGTCGTCGGCCCGAGGCCTTCGAGGCGTCCGCGCAGGATTTCGACCAGCGCAAGGTCGCGCTCCCATACCGCGTCCGCATGGTCCGGCGGCGGGGCGATCGCCGGCGCGAGCGGCGCCTTCGGCCATAGCGCGCGGAACTGGGTCAGTCTCTCAGCCGGAATCCACAGCGTCGCCGAGGGCGTTTCGAGACGGCCGATGCGCTTCTCGCGCGCCAGAGCGGCGAGCCAGTCGCGCCACTCCGGCATCGTGGCGGCCTCGTCCTCAGTCAGGCAGCCGAGCCAGAGCAGGGCGTCGTGCAACTCCTCGGCGTTGGTGGGCTCGGGCCAGGCTTCGCCGCGGACCCGCGCGATGGCGTCCGCATCGAGGCGGCCGAGATCGGCCGCGCTGTCGGGATCCTGCCAGCGCCGCGCCATCACCGCCTGCGTCCGGCGCTCTTCGAGCGGCGCGTCGTCAAGGAAGGCGTAGGGGCGCGCCGACAGCGCCTCGAGCGCCAACGGCGAGGGCTGCGTCAGGTCGCGGCAGAGAACGTCGACCTCGCCCGCCTCGATGCGTTGGAGCAGCCGCTCAAGCCCGTCGATGTCCATCGCCTCATGGAGGCAGTCGTCGATCGCCTGATTGGTCAGGGGATGGTCGGGCACTTCGCGCTCGCCGACGAGATTTTCGGCACAGGCGATCTGATCGGGAAAGACGGCGGCGATCAGATCTTCGGCCTGCATGCGCAGGAACTGCGGCGGGACCTTCTTGCCGCCGCGAAAGCGCGGCAGCGCCAGCGCGACGCCGGCGACCCAGCGCCAGCGCGTCGTGAACATCGGCGCGTCGAGCATCGCCTGGATCAGCACCGCGCGCACGCTCTTCGAGTGGAGATAGCGGGCGACTTCGGCGAGGTCGAAGCTGTGCGCCGTGGTGAGCGACAGCACGATGTTGTCCTCGGTCGCCGCCGCTTGCAGCTCGAAATTGAACTTACGGCAGAAGCGCTTGCGCAGCGCGAGACCCCAAGCGCGATTGAGCCGGCTGCCGAACGGCGAGTGGATGACGAGCTGCATCCCGCCCGCCTCGTCGAAGAACCGCTCGAAGACGATCCGCTCCTGAGTCGGCAGCCGGCCGAGCGCCGCCGCGGCCGCGGCAAGATAGTCGACGAGTTGCTCGGCGGCAGGCGCGCCGAGGCCGAGCGTCTCTTCCAGCCAGGCCCGCGCGCTTTGCCGCGAGGGGTCGGCGCGAAGGCGCGCGTCGATCTCGTCACGCAAGCGGGATGCCGATTGGGAGAGTTCGTCCGACCGCCCCGGCGCCTCGCCGAGCCAGAACGGCAGCGTCGGCGGTTGGCCGCGCGCGTCCTCGACCCGCACCGTTCCGCGTTCGACGCGCAGGATGCGATAGGACGCGTTGCCGAGCTGGAAGATGTCGCCTTGCAGGCTTTCGACGGCGAAGTCCTCGTTGACGCTGCCGATGACGTGGTTGTCCGGCTCCAGCAGCACCTGATAGTCGGCGGTGTCGGGGATCGTGCCGCCGGAGGTGAGCGCGGTGGTGCGGGCGCCGCGCCGGGCGCGCAAAACGCCATGGACCGCGTCGCGATGAATGAGAGCGGCGCGCCGCCCGTGGCGGGTCGAGAACCCCTCCGCGAGCATGCGCACGACCGCGTCGAAGTCGGCGCGCGGCAGGGAGCGGAACGACCACGCGCGCCGCAGCCGCTCATAAAGCGCCGTCTCGTCCCAATCCTGCGCCGAGATCTCGGCGACGATCTGTTGGGCTATGACGTCGAGCGGCTGGTTCGGGATCGTGAGCCGATCGAGTTCGCCGCGCCGCACGCTGTCGAGCAAGGCCGCGCATTCCACGAGGTCGTCTCGGGAGAGCGGGAACAGCCGCCCCTTGGGGGTCGCGCCGACCGCATGGCCGGATCGGCCGACGCGCTGCAGGAAGCTCGCGATCGAGCGCGGCGAGCCGATCTGGCAGACCATGTCGACGTCGCCGATGTCGATCCCGAGCTCGAGCGAAGCGGTCGCGACCATCGCCTTCAGTTCGCCGCCTTTCAGTCGCCGCTCGGCGGCGAGGCGATGTTCCTTGGCCATGCTGCCGTGATGGGCGGTGACGGCGCCCTCGCCGAGGCGCTTCGACAGTTCGCCGGCGATGCGCTCGGCCATGCGGCGCGTATTGACGAAGACGAGGGTGGTGCGATGCGCTTCGATGAGCTGCGCCAGCCGTTCGTAGATTTGCGCCCAGGCTTCGCTGGACATCACCGCGTCGAGCGGCGCGCCCGCGAGCTCGATGGCGAGATCGCGCGGGCGCTGGTGGCCGGCGTCGACGATTTCTGGGCGGCTCTATGGCGGCGCCGACGAGGAAGCGCGCGACCGCCTCGATCGGCTTCTGCGTGGCCGACAGGCCGATCCTCAGCAGCCGGTCGTCGCAGAGGGCGGCCAAGCGCTCGAGCGAGAGGGCGAGGTGCGCGCCGCGCTTGTTGGGCGCGACGGCGTGGATTTCGTCGACGATTACCGACCGGGTCGTTGAGAGCATCTTTCGCCCGGATTCCGAGCCGAGCAGCACGTAGAGCGATTCCGGCGTCGTCACCAGAATATGCGGCGGGCGTCGGCGCATGCGATCGCGCTCGGCGGCGGGCGTGTCGCCCGTGCGCACCCAGGAGCGGATCTCGACGTCCGGCAGTCCGGCGCGCTGCAACTCCTGGCGGATGCCGGCGAGCGGCAGCTCTAGGTTGCGGTGGACGTCGTTGGAGAGCGCCTTGAGCGGCGAGACGTAGACCACTTGAGTAGCGTCGCTCAGCCCACCCTCGAGCCCCTGGCGGACGAGATCGTCAATGGCGGCGAGAAACGCCGCCAGCGTCTTGCCCGAGCCGGTCGGCGCCGCGATCAGCGTATGGCGGCCCGATTGGATCGCCGGCCACGCTTCGGCCTGCGCGGGCGTCGGGGCGGCGAAGTGCTTCGCGAACCAAGTGGCGACGGCGGGATGGAAATTCCCCGGCAAGACGCGGCGATCGGGCGCGCGGGAGCCGCGGCGCGGCGCGCGCCGGGCCGGCGATGCGATCGGGTCGGGATCCTGCAGCACGCGTGTTTGCTTTCCAAAGCCGCTCAGCGGCGTAGGGTGCGCCGGCCCACCCAAGCGGAGCCCGAGGCTCATATGGGGGCTCGCCAGCGTTTCGTCAGGCCGGCGGCGCCGATCCTGCCTCTTGTGCGCGCCCATGGGAAGCCGGCTGGCGCTAAACCGCACCCGCGGTGGAACCGGTCACGCCGGTTTGGCGTTGTGGTAAAGGCGGCCGTCGCGAGCGGCGGGCCAGGATCCAAGTCCGCGAAGATCTTGAAACCATGGTGACATTCGCTCACGCGCTGCCGTTTGGCGCCAACCTGATCGGCGAAGATCGCGTCCGCTTCCGCCTTTACGCGCCCGCGCAACGCGCGGTCGCGGTGGAGGTCGAGGGCGCGCCGTCGCTCGTTCCGATGCGCAAACTGGACAGCGGCTGGTTCCAGGGGGAGGCCAGCTGCGGCGCCGGGGCGGGCTACGCCTATGTGCTCGACGACGGAACGCGGGCGCCCGATCCGGCTTCGCGCGCCCAGGCCGGCGACGTTCATGACCGTAGCGTCGTCGTCGATCCCCGGGCCTATTCGTGGCGGCGCTACAATTGGACCGGCCGGCCTTGGCCGCAGACGATCCTCTACGAATTGCATTGCGGCCTGTTCGGGGGCTTTCAAGGCGTCGCGCGGGAGCTGTCGCGCCTCGCGGAACTCGGCGTCACGGCGATCGAGCTGATGCCGATCGCCGATTTCCCGGGGCGGCGCAATTGGGGCTACGACGGCGTGCTGCCTTTCGCTCCCGACGCCTCCTATGGCGCGCCTAACGATTTGAAAGCGCTCGTCGATGCCGCCCACGGCCTCGACATGATGGTCTTCCTCGATGTGGTCTATAATCACTTCGGCCCCGATGGGAACTTTATCGGCCGCTATGCGCCCTCGCTCTTCCGGCAAGACCGCTCTTCCCCCTGGGGACCGTCGATCGATTTCCGCCAGCCGTTCGCCCGCCAGTACTTCCGCGAGAACGCGCTCTATTGGTTGATGGAATATCGTTTCGACGGCCTTCGTCTCGATGCGGTGCATGAGATCGGCGAGCCCGGCTGGCTCGACGAGCTGGCCGCGCAGATTCGCGCTCACGTCGAGCCGGATCGCCATGTCCATCTCGTGCTCGAAAACGAATTCAATGTCGTCAGCCATCTCGGCGGCGGCTTTGACGCGCAGTGGAACGACGACATCCACCATGCGCTGCACGTGCTGCTGACTGGCGAAACCGAAGGCTACTACATCGACTACGCCGAGGACCCCGCGGCCAAGCTCGCCAAGGGCCTGACGCAAGGCTTTATCTATCAGGGCCAGCCCTCGAAGCATCGCGGCGGCCGGCGGCGGGGCGAGCCGAGCGCGGGGCTGCCGCCCACCGCCTTCGTGATCGCCTTGCAAAACCACGATCAGGTCGGCAACCGGGCCTTCGGCGAGCGGCTGACGGCGCTCGCCGATCCGCAGGCTCTGGAGGCGGCGACGGCGCTGCAACTGCTCGCGCCGCAGATGCCGCTCATCTTCATGGGCGAGGAGATTGCGAGCCGCACGCCATTCCTCTTCTTTACCGATCATTCTGGCGATCTGGCCGAAGCCGTGCGCGAGGGCAGGCGCAAGGAGTTCGCCAAATTCGCCGCCTTTGCCGATCCTCACCGGCGGGAGGCGATCCCCGATCCCAACGCCGCCTCGACCTTCGAAAATTCGAAGCCGCGGCCGGACCCTGAACGCGGCGAAGCGCGGAACGCGCTCTATCGGCGCCTCTTGGCGCTGCGCCGCGCGGAGATCATTCCCAGGCTCAGCGGCGCGCGCGCGCTCAGCGCCTTGGCGACGGGCTCGGCCGGGGTGACGGCGAGCTGGCGCATGGGCGACGCGGCGATCCTGACGATCGTCGCCAACCTCGGGCCTGAACCGGCGGCGGTCGAAGCGCCGCAAGGGCGACTGCTGTTCGAGAGCATCGAGGGCGCCGGCTCTTCGGCCCGCGCGGGCCGTCTTCCCGCCCGTTCGACCGCCGCGTTCTTGGAGTCGGGGCCGTGAGCGACGTGGAGCGAGAGAGCGACTTGGGACCCGAAAGCGACTTGGCGCCGGAAAGCGACGTGCGGCCGGAACCGCCCGCGAGTCCGCCGCGCGCGACGATGCGCCTTCAGTTCCACGCAGGCTTCACCTTCGGCGACGCGGCGCGCCAGGCTGACTATCTCGCGGCGCTGCATGTCAGTCACCTCTACGCTTCGCCCATTTTGCGGGCGCGTCCCGGCTCGACGCACGGCTACGACATCGTCGACCCGAGCGAGGTGAACCCCGAGCTCGGCGGGGAGGAGGGCTACCGCCGCCTCGTCGAAGCGCTGCGCCAGCAAGGTCTCGGAGTCATCGTCGACATCGTGCCGAACCATATGGCGGTGATCGGCGCCGAGAATGCGTGGTGGAACGACGTGCTCAGCGACGGGCAGGCGAGCCGCTACGCCAAGTATTTCGACATCGACTGGGAGCCGATCGACGAAGCCATGCGCGGCAAGGTGTTGCTGCCCTTCCTCGGCAGGCCCTATGGCGAAGCGCTGCGGCAAGGCGAGATTTCGATCGCCTTCGACACCGCCGCCGACCGATATGGCGCGCGCTATTTCGACCACGCCTTTCCGCTGTCGCCGCAAAGCCGCCACGCCGTCGAGCAACTCGGGCTCGAAGCCTTCAACGCGCCGAACCGGGAGGCGCGCGCGCGACTGCATGCGCTGCTCGAGGCGCAGCATTACCGGCTGGCCTGGTGGCGAAGCGCCAACGACGCCGTCAACTGGCGGCGCTTCTTCGACATCAACGAACTCGCCGCTTTGCGGGTCGAGGACGAGGAGGTGTTCGAAGCGACGCACGCGACGCTGCTTCGCCTTTTCGCTGAGGGGCTGATCGACGGCTTTCGGGTCGACCACATCGACGGCCTCGCTGACCCCGCCGGCTATTGTCGAAGGTTGCGCGCGCGGCTCGACGCGCTCGCCGACCAGCGGCCGGACGGCCTGCCGCGCCGGCCCTATATCGTGGTCGAGAAAATTCTCGCCGCCGGGGAGCGCCTGTCGCCCGATTGGGGCAGCGACGGCGCGACGGGCTACGACTTCATGAACGAAGCATCCGGCGTGCTGCACGATCCCGGCGGCGAAGCGGCGCTAAACCGGCTCTGGGCGAGCGTGAGCGGCCGCTCGCCCAATTTTCCCGAGGAGGAAGAGCGGAGCCGGCGCGAGGTCCTCGAGCGAACCTTCGCGGGTCAGCTCGACGCGACGGTCGCCGCTCTCCATCGATTGGCGGTCGCCGATCTCGCCGCGCGCGATGTCGGCGCGCCGGCAATCCGCCGGGCCTTGACCGAGATTCTCGTCCATCTGCACGCCTATCGCAGCTATCGCGACGCGCCGGCCGATGACGTGCTGGCCTCCGCCGTGGCGAGGGCGAAGCGCGCTAGCCTGCGCCGCGACCGTGACGTGGTCGAGCGCCTCGCCGCCTGGCTCGGCGGTAGGAAGGCGGTCGCGGGGGCGGAGGCGATCCAGGCCGAGGCGATCCGCCGTTTTCAGCAACTCAGCGCGCCGCTCGCCGCCAAAGCGGTCGAAGACACCGCTTTCTATCGCTATGGCCGCCTGCTGTCGCGTCTCGACGTGGGGTTCGACGCGACGCGCCTGGCGATCCCGGTCGCGGAATTTCATGCGTCCTGCGCCGAGCGGCTGCGCGAGTTCCCCGACACGATGCTCGCCACCGCGACGCACGACCATAAGCGCGGCGAAGACGTGCGCGCGCGGCTGGCCGTATTGAGTGAGCTTGCCGCTGACTGGGCGAATAAGACGCGGCAATGGATCGAAACGAGCGCGCCGCTGCGCCACCGGTTCGAGAGCGGTCTCGCGCCGGCGCGCGCCGACATCGCCGTGCTGTTGCAGACGATCGTCGGCGCCTGGCCGCTGACGCTGCGCCTCGACGATCAGGAAGGCCTGGCCGCGTTCGCGGCGCGAGTTGCCGGCTGGCAACTCAAGGCGCTGCGCGAGGCCAAGCTCGCGAGCGATTGGGAGGAACCCGACGAAGGCTACGAAGCCGCCGCGCGCGATTTCACGACGCGGCTGTTCGACGGCGAGCCGAGGGGCCTGCTCGCCGATATCGCCGGATTCGCCGATCGCATTGCGCCCGCCGGCGCCGTCAACGGGCTGACCCAGACCTTGTTGAAGCTCACCACGCCTGGCGTGCCCGACACCTATCAGGGCGCAGAATTCTGGGACTTGAGCCTGGTCGATCCGGACAACCGCCGCCCCGTCGATTTCGACGCGCGGCGCAACGCCCTAGGAGAGGAAGTCGCGATCGCGGATCTCGCGCGGGATTGGCGCAGCGGATGCGTGAAGCAGGCCGTGGTCCGCGCGAGCCTCGCCTTGCGCCATCGGCGGCCGGAACTTTTCGCGCGCGGCAGCTACGCGCCGCTGACCGTGGAAGGGCCGGCGGCGGACCATCTGATCGCCTTCAGCCGGCGACGGGGCGACGAATTCGCCGTGGTCGTCGCGTGCCGCCTGCCGGCGCATATGCTCGGGCCGGAGGGGGTCGTCATTCCCTCGGAGGCTTGGGAGGGAACGAACTTGCAACTGCCGCCGCAGATCGCCGCCGCGATGGCGCGCGACGTTTTGACCGATGAGGAGTTCGCCTTCGAGACGCCGGAGGTTCCCGTCGCGACGATCCTCAAATCGCTGCCGGCGGCGTTGCTGACGAACGCTTGATCCGGATCTCGGCGCATACGGAACTCCGGGCGGTCCGCCGGCGTTTCTCGATTTGCCGAGAGGGCGGCCGTGGCGAAATTGGAGCGCGGACATGATGCACGAGGAAGTCAACAGCGCGAAGCAGGAGCTCAGGGAGCGGCGTCTTCGCGAGATCGCCCATCGCATCTGGGAAGACGAAGGCCGGCCGGACGGACAAGACCAGCGGCACTGGAAGATGGCGAAAGACATCCTGCGCAACGAGAAGATCGAGGGCGAGGATAGCGCTGACGACGAAGACGAAGAGCCGTTCGACGAAGAGCGGCGCCACTAACAGGGCGGCCCGTCACCGAAAGCTACGGCTGACGCACTGCTGCTGTCGCCCCCGCCGAAAGCGGGGGTCTAGAGAACGGCCGCAGGCCTTCGCCCCTTGGCTCCTGGATGCCCGCTTTCGCGGGCATGAGAGGGGAAGACATGCGCATTAACGCGACGCCGGACGGGGGGCCACGGCGCGCGCGGGGGCGGTCGGTCCTCGGGAGGCCTTCCGCGTCATGGGATCCAACTCTCTTCATCTAACCGCCGGTTCGCCCTATCCGCTGGGCGCGACGTGGGATGGGCTCGGCACGAATTTCGCGGTCTTCTCGGCGCACGCCGAGCGGATCGATCTTTGTCTGTTCGATCCTTCCGGTCGCCGCGAGATCGGTCGAGCGCCACTGCCGGAACGCACCGACGAGGTCTGGCACGGCTATCTTCCCAACGCCCAGGTCGGACAGGTGTACGGCTATCGCGCCTATGGCCCTTATGATCCCAACAACGGCCATCGCTTCAATCCGCACAAGCTGCTGCTCGACCCTTACGCGAAATCGATCGCGGGCGAGCTGAGATGGTCCGACGCTCTGTTCGGCTACCGCCTCCATTCGGCGCGCACGGATCTGTCGTTCGATCGCCGCGACAGCGCGCCGGGCATGCCCAAGGCGGTGGTGAGCGACGACAGCTTCAACTGGGGCAACGACAGGCCGCCGAATGTGCCCTGGCATGACACCGTCATCTACGAAGCGCATCTGCGCGGGCTGACGATGCGATGCGACGGCATTCGGCAGCATGAGCGCGGGACCTTCGCCGCGCTCGCCAATGAAAAGGTGATCGACCGCTTGAGGCGGCTCAACATCACCGCCATCGAGCTGATGCCGATCCATGCTTTCCTTCAGGATCGCCACCTGTTGGAGAAGGGCCTCAGCAATTACTGGGGCTACAACACGATCGGCTTTTTCGCGATCCATCCCCGCTATCTCACGCGCGGCGGCGCCAACGAGATGCGGATCGCGATCCGGCGTCTGCACGCTGCCGGCATCGAGGTGATCCTCGACGTCGTCTACAATCACACGGCGGAGGGGAGCGAACTCGGGCCGACGCTCGCCTTCCGCGGGCTCGACAACCGCAGCTACTACCGCCTCGTCGACGGCGCCCCGCGCCATTGCGTCAACGACACCGGCACCGGCAACACACTCAACCTGTCGCATCCCCGTGTCTTGCAGATGGTGATGGATTCGCTGCGCTATTGGGTCACTTCGTTCCACGTCGACGGCTTTCGCTTCGATCTCGGCGTGACGCTCGGCCGCGAGTCCTATGGCTTCGACCCTGGTTCCGGCTTCTTCGACGCTCTGCGGCAGGACCCGGTGCTCGCGCGCGTCAAGCTGATTTCAGAGCCGTGGGACATCGGGCCCGGCGGCTATCAGCTCGGCCATCATCCGCCAGGTTTCGCGGAATGGAACGACCGCTTTCGCGACACGGTGCGGCGCTTCTGGCGCGGCGACGCGGGCCAGCGACAGGATCTCGCCTCGCGCCTCGCCGGGTCGAGCGACATCTTCGACCGCAACGCCCGCCGACCCTGGGCCTCGGTCAATTTCGTCGCCTCGCATGACGGCTTCACGCTGGCCGACACGACGAGCTACGTCGAGCGGCACAACGAGGCCAATGGCGAAGACAATCGCGACGGCCATCAGGACAACAATTCCGCCAATTGGGGCGCCGAGGGGCCGACGGACGATCACGCCATCGTCGAAACGCGCGCCAAGGTGCGGCGGGCGATGCTGGCGACCGTGCTGTTCTCGCACGGCACGCCGATGCTGCTTGGCGGCGACGAGGTCGGCCGCACCCAGCAGGGCAACAACAACGCCTATTGCCAGGACAACGAAATCTCCTGGATCGATTGGAGGCGGCCGGAGACCCATCCCGAAGACGCGCTGACAGCGTTCGTCGCCCGCCTGATCGAAATTCGCCTCGGCCATGCCGCGCTGCGCTCGCGCCGCTTCATGCACGGGCAGTTCCAGCCGGCGCCGGGAATTCAGGACATCGCATGGTTCGATCAGCGTGGCGAGCCGATGACGAATGAGACCTGGAACAACATGGACGAGCGCGTGCTGACGCTACGACGGGCCGATCGCGAAGGGGATCGCCTCAAGATGCTGACCTTGTTCCTCAATCCAACCGGCGAGGCGCTGATCTTCCGCCTGCCGCCGCCGGGACTCCCCGCGCGGATTCTCATGGACACCAACGATCCCTCAGCGGGCGAGCGCGATCTTGAGGGGGAGAAGATCGAAGTCGCCGGGCACAGCGCAGTGCTGGCGCTCTCGCTGCCCGACGAAGCGCCGCAAACGTCGCAGGAGAGCGGCGCGCCGCAGGAATGAGAATTTTCTCGGCATAGCGTCGCACAAACCTCCGTTGGCGGGCGCTGCGCACGCAATCGAGACACGCTATAAGGGCGCGCTCGCGCGGGGCTCGGCGTGGCCGGTTGCGACAATCCGGCCGTCGGCGCCGACCCGAGCCGCGAAGAGATGGAGATCGGATATGGGCACCCACGTTACATTCAAACGGCCCGACGGCGCCGAGGCGAAGGGCTATCTCGCCAATGCGGCGCGCGGCGATGCGCCGGGAGTCGTCGTGATTCAGGAGTGGTGGGGACTGCAGGAGCAGATCAAGGGCCTGGTCGATCGTTTCGCGCTCGCGGGCTTCGACGCTCTCGCGCCCGATCTCTACAAGGGCGTGGTCGTGCCGTACCATGACGCCGACGCGGCGGGTAAAGAGATGTCGTCGCTCAACTTCATCGACGCGACCGAGCAGACGGTGCGCGGCGCGGTGCAGTTCCTCAAGCGCAATGGGGCCAAGGTCGGCCTGACCGGCTTCTGCATGGGCGGCGCGGTCGCGGTCATCGGCGCGGCGAAGATCCCCGAGCTTACCGCCGCGGTCAGCTTCTACGGCCTGCCGCCGGCCGAGGCCGCCAAGCCGGCGGACGTGAAGGTGCCCCTCCAGGGCCACTTCGCAAATCGCGACGACTATATCGCCCCGCCGATGGTGGACGCCTTCGAGAAGGGCCTGAAGGACGCCGGCCGCGACTACGAATTTTTCCGCTATGACGCGGACCACGCCTTCGTCAACGAGCAGCGCATGTCGGTGCACGACCGCGAGGCGTCCGAGCTCGCTTGGGCGCGCGCGACGGCGTTCTTCAAGAAGCACCTGGGCTAAGGCGTTCTTGTTCCCCCTCTCCCCGCAGCGCGTGGAGAGGGCCGGGGGCATGGATTTGCAGGCCTGCGGCTACTCACCAGGCCCCTCATCCTAACCTTCTCCCCGCGTGCGGGGAGAAGGGACTGGACGGCGCCAGGCCTCGAGCACCTCATCGAGCGTCGCCGTCTCGCCGATCGGCCCGATCGCTGACGGCGTCTTGGAAAAACGCGGCGCCGGCGCCGGCTGCGTGACGCCGTCGACGGTCACAAAGGTTCCGCGCGCCGCGAGATGCGGATGGTTCGGCGCTTCCGAAAGCGTCAGCACCGGAGCAAAGCAGGCGTCGGTCCCTTCGAGCAGCAGGCTCCATTCCTCGCGCGTGCGGGTGAGGAACAGCGCCGCGAGCTTGGCCCGCAACTTCGGCCAAACCTCCGGGTCGTCCCGCCGGTCGAAATCCGGATCGTCTTCGAGGCCGGCGAATTTGCGGAACTGCGCATAGAACTGCGGCTCGAGCGGGCCGAGCGCGATATGCCGCCCGTCGGCGCAGGCGTAGGCGCGATAGAACGGCGCCCCGCCGTCGAGGAGATTCGCGCCGCGCCGGTCGCTCCAGCGCCCTTGCGACGACAATTCCGAGAACATCGCCATCAGCGAGGCGGCGCCGTCTGAGATCGCGCAATCGACCACTTGGCCTTCGCCGGTGCGCGCCGCCGAGAGGAGCGCGGCCAGCAGCCCAGCGACGAGATAGAGCGAACCCCCGCCATAGTCGCCGACGAGATTGAGCGGGGGCACAGGTCCGCTCTCGTCGCCGATCGCCGCCAGCGCGCCGGTGACTGCGATGTAATTGATGTCGTGGCCGGCGGCCTGCGCCAGCGGCCCAGTCTGGCCCCAGCCGGTCATGCGGCCATAGACGAGGCGAGGATTGCGCGCGAGGACGACGTCCGGCCCGAACCCCAAGCGCTCCATCACCCCGGGACGAAAGCCCTCGATCAACGCGTCGGCGCTGTCCAACAGGCTGAGCACGCGCTCCGTCTCCGCGGGGTCCTTCAGGTCGATCGCCACGCGCGGGCGGCCACGCGCGATGACGTTGCGCGAATAGGGATCAGAGCCGGACGGCCGGTCGAGCCGGATGACGTCCGCTCCCATATCGGCGAGCAGCATCGCGGCGAACGGACCGGGGCCGATGCCGGCGAATTCGACGATGCGCAGGCCGGCGAGCGGGCCGGATCGACCCCGGCCCTTGCTTTCGGTGGGAGGCATGCTCAGCGGGGCGCCATGCGAATGGCGCCGTCGAGCCGGATCACCTCGCCGTTCAGCATGGCGTTGCCAATAACCGCTTCGACGAGCTGGGCATATTCGTCGGGGCGGCCGAGGCGGCTCGGGAACGGCGTCTGCTTGCCGAGCAATTCCTGGGCGGCCGGCGGCAACGATTGGAGCAGCGGCGTCAGGAACAGGCCGGGCGCGATGGTGACGACGCGAATGCCGAACTGGGAAAGATCGCGCGCGATCGGCAGCGTCATGCCGACGATGCCGCCCTTGGAGGCGGAATAGGCGGCCTGGCCGACTTGTCCGTCGTAAGCGGCGACCGAAGCGGTGTTGACGATCACGCCGCGTTCTTCGCCGAGCGGCTCGGCGCGCGACAGCGTCGCGGCGAATTTCGACAGCACGTTGAAGGTTCCGATCAAATTGACGTCGATCACCCGCTTGAACGCGTCGAGCGCATGCGGCTGGCCTTCGCGCCCGACCGTCTTTTGCGGCGGCCCAATGCCGGCGCAATTGACGAGAATGCGCGCCTTGCCGTTGAGACCTTCGGCCTCGGCGATCGCCGAGGCGACGGCCGCGTCGTCGGAGACGTTCACGCTGGCGAACCGGCCGCCGATCTCCCGCGCCTTCGCTTCGCCGAGGTCGGCGTTGAGGTCGAAGATCGTGACCTTCGCTCCATTGCGCGCCAGCATCTCGCTGGTCGCGGCGCCGAGGCCGGACGCGCCGCCGGTGACGATCGCCGCTACGCCCTCAATCTTCATGTGGTTCCTCCCGATGTCGGTTCTCTCAGATGACGCGTTCTCGGCGCCGCCGTCAACGCAGGTTGCGCCGCCGCCGCGATTGACAGCCCGGGGGCCGGCGACGGAGACTCTCGATAAGCGAACCCGAGGAGGAGACCCCCATGGCCGGCGACAATGTCGTCATTGCGTCCTACGCCCGCACCCCGATGGGCGCATTCCAGGGCGCCTTCGAGGGGGTTCGCTCGACCGAACTCGGCTCGGTCGTCGTCAAGGCGGCGGTCGAGCGCACCGGGGTCGAGCGGCAGGCGATCGAGCAAATCTACATGGGCTGCGTGTTGCCAGCCGGGCTGGGGCAGGCGCCGGCGCGCCAGGCGGCGCTCGGCGCCGGGTTGCCGCTCTCAGTCGAGGCGACGACAGTCAACAAAATGTGCGGCTCGGGCATGCAGGCGGTGATCATGGCCGCCGAGGCGATCGGCGCCGGCGCGATCGACGCCGCAGTGGCCGGCGGCATGGAGAGCATGACCGGCGCGCCCTATCTTCTTGCCAAACACCGCGGCGGCGCGCGCATCGGCCACGACCAAATCATCGATTCGATGATGATGGACGGGCTCGAGGACGCCTATGCGCCGGGCAAGCCGATGGGCGCCTTCGCGGAGGAGACCGCGCGTAGCTACCAGTTCAGCCGCGCCGAGCAGGAGGCTTACGCGCTCGAAAGCCTCAACCGCGCAAAATTCGCCATCGAGAGCGGCGCCTTCGCGGCGGAGATCGTGCCGGTGCCCGTCAAAGGGCGGCACGGCGAGATCCTCGTCGCGGAGGACGAGCAGCCGGGCAAGGCGAAACCCGAGAAGATCCCCTCCCTCAAGCCGGCCTTCGCGCCGGGCGGCACGATCACTGCCGCGACTTCCGCCTCGATTTCCGACGGCGCCGCCGCTTTGGTGCTCTCACGCGAGAGCTGGGCGCGCGCGAATGGCACGGGGAAGGTCGTCGCGCGCATCGTCGCAGCCGCCGCGCACGCCCAGGAGCCGGCGCTGTTTACGACGGCGCCTGTGCCGGCGATCCGCAAGGTTCTCGCCAGGGCCGGCTGGAGCGTCGACGACGTCGGTCTCTTCGAGGTCAACGAGGCTTTCGCCGTCGTCGCGATGATCGCGATGCGCGAACTCGGCATTCCGCACGAGCGCATCAATGTGAATGGCGGCGCGACGGCGCTCGGCCACCCGATCGGCGCGACCGGCGCGCGCATCATCGCGACGCTGATCGCCGCGCTCGAAGCACGCGGCCTCAAGCGCGGCGTCGCGGCGCTCTGCATCGGCGGCGGCGAGGCGACCGCCGTCGCGATCGAGATCGCGAACTAGCCGTCATTGCGAGCGGAGCGAAGCAATCCAGCGATCGCGGTCTCGCCAGCAAGCCGCAAGTCGTTCCGTTGGCGCCTCAATCGGCTGACGCTTCGATCTCGGGATCGCCACCTTCTAACGAGAGGAAAACGCGGATGCGGATCAGGGCGGCGGTGCTCGAGGAGATGGGACTTGCGCGGCCGTATGCCGTCTCGCGCCCGCTGAAAGTGCAGGAGATCGAGCTCGATGGCCCCGGGCCCGGCGAAGTGCTGGTGCGCATCGTCGCCGCCGGCCTCTGCCATTCCGACCTTTCGGTCATCAACGGCGACCGGCCGCGCCCGCTGCCGATGGCGCTCGGCCATGAAGCGGCCGGGGTCGTCGAGGAGGTTGGCCCCTTCGTCGATGATCTGAAGCCCGGCGATCGCGTCGTTTCCGTATTCGTGCCGAGCTGCGGCCATTGCAGTCCCTGCATGGAGGGGCGGCCGGCGCTCTGCGAGCCGGGCGCGCAGCACAACGGAGTGGGCGATCTGCTTACTGGCGGGCGCCGGCTGCGCAGCGGCGGCGCAGTCGTGAACCATCATCTCGGCGTTTCCGGCTTCGCCGAATATGCGACCGTCTCGCGCCGCTCGCTGGTGAAAGTCGGCGACGAGGCTCCGCTGCATATCGCCGCCTTGATGGGCTGCGCAGTGCTGACGGGCGCGGGCGCGGTCTTCAACACGGGCGACGTACGGCCGGGCGGCACGACTGCCGTCGTCGGCCTCGGCGGCGTCGGGCTGGCGGCGATCCTCGGCGCGGCGGCGTGCGGCGCGGAGACGATCGTCGCCATCGACCGGCTCGACAGCAAGCTCGAATTCGCGCGCGACCTCGGCGCCACCCACGCCTTCAACGCCGACGATCCCGACGTCGTCGCCAAGGTGAAGGAGGCGACCCGGGGCGGCGTCGAGGCGGCGCTCGAATTCGCCGGCTCCACCAAGGCGCTCGAACTCAGCTACGCGATCACCCGGCGGGGCGGCGTGACGATCACCGCGGGCCTCCCCAATCCGAAGGCTATGCTCGCGCTGCCCGCGGTCTCGCTCGTCGCCGAGGAGCGCACGCTGAAGGGCAGCTACCTCGGCTCCGGCGTGCCGGCGCGCGACATCCCCCGCTTCCTCGGCCTCTACAAGCGGGGCAAGCTGCCGGTGGAGAAACTGCTGACCCATCGGCTCAAGCTCGATGAGATCAACGAGGGGTTCGATCGGCTCGCGGACGGAGAGGCGGTCCGGCAGATCGTGGAGTTCTAAAGCGATTGGCGAGGGGCCGTCTTAGCCGGGCTTGTCCCGGCCATCCACGCCGGGCCGCTGCGCCTCACCGATTTGTCCCCGTGCGAGCGGCGCCGCGCGGATGGACGGGACAAGCCCGGCCAAGACGCTGGGGGCGGACTTCGGCGCAAACCGCCGCGGCTCGACCGGCTTGCTTTCGTCGCCCTTCTCGCCTTCAAAGCGCGCTCCGCGTTTTCCCAGGAGCGAGCCATGCGTCGTCGTCAATTTCTGCTCGGAGCCGCCGCTGGCGTCGCCGCAATGCCTGTCCGCTGGGGCTTCGCGCAGACGCGGCAGGAGAGCCTGCGCGTGCTCAGCGAGGCCGGCCCCAATTCCTTTGATCCCATCGGCGTCGGCGTCAATCGCAATGCGATCCAGTTGCATTGGAACGTCTACGACCGCCTCGTCGCCTTCGGCGCCAAGACGCGCGACGATGGGACGCTCTACTACGATTATTTTTCGATCCAGCCCTCGCTCGCCGAGCGCTACGAGGTCTCCGGCGATGGGCGGACGCTCACCTTCCACCTGCGCCCCGACGCAACGTTCCACGACGGTTCGCCCGTCACCGCCGCGGACGTCAAATGGTCGCTCGACCGCGTGCTGGCGAGCCCGATCGGCCAGGCGCAATTCAAGACCGGCTCGCTGACGAGCCCAGAGCAGTTCGTCGTCGCGGACGAGCACACGCTGACGGTGACGACGCCGCGCGCCGACCGCTTCACGCTGCCCAATCTCGCGCTGACCTATCCCGCGATCTTCAATTCCAAGCTAGCCAAGGCGCACGCGACCGACGCCGATCCCTGGGCGACGGAATGGCTCAAGACCAACGTCGCCGGCGGCGGCCCTTTCAAGCTCGACGGCTTCACGCCGGGCCAGAGCTATCAACTGTCGCGGTTCGAGGACTGGAAGAGCGGGCCACTGCCCGGCTTCAAGCGCGTGCTGTGGCAGATCGCGCCGGCCGCTCAGACCCGGCGTAACGCACTGGAAAAGGGCGACGCCGATCTTGTGCAGGATTTGCCGCCGCAGGACGTCGTCAGCCTCTCGGCTGACTCGAAGCTCAAAATCGTCGGCGCGCCGATGGCCGGCGCGTTCCAGTTCATCGGCATGAACTCGCAAATCAAGCCGTTCGACAATGTGAAGGTGCGTCAGGCGATCGCCTATGCGTTGCCCTACGAAGCGATGTTCGCGGCGGCCTTGTTCAAGCGGGGACGCCCGCTGTTCGGGGGTTCCCCCGGCGAGCCGGCGAGCATCGAATTTCCGCGGCCGCTCGGCTACGCCACCGATCTCGACAGAGCGAAGGCGCTGCTCGCCGAAGCGGGCCTGCCGCGGGGCTTCGCGACGACCTTCTCCTATGAATTGTCGAACGCCGAGATCGCCGAGCCGGTCGCGCAGCTCATCCAGGAGGCGCTGGCCAAGATCGGCGTGACAGTGACGATCAACAAGGCGCCGGCCGGCCAGCTCGGCACGCTGCTGCAGAACAAGCAGGTCCCCTTCTATTTCGAAGCGTCGATCGCCTTCCTCGCCGACCCGGACTACTTTTTCCGCATCTTCTACAGCGGCGCGACGCGCTGGAACTTCGGCAATTACCAGAACCCCGAGATGGCGGCGCTCGTCGAGAAGACCCGCTTCGAAACCGACAAGGCGGCCTATGAGAGCGACGTGAAGCGCATGATCGCGCTCGCCAAGGAGGATGTCCCAATCATCCTCCTCTGGCAGCCGACCCTCGACACCGGAATGCAAAGGAGCGTCGATGGGTACGAATATCTCTTCCACCGCCAGCTCGAGTTGCGGACGCTCAGGCGGGCGTGACGGACTAAGGACTCCGGCTCACTCCGTTCGGCTCATGAAATCGCCGGGCGGGGCCATGGTCCCCGCTATGTGCTCGTTGCCCCATCGGCAAAATTCCTGGAGCAGGGGCAAGAGCGCCCGGCCGGCTTCGGCGAGCTCATACTCGAAGCGCTCGGGCCTTGTCTGGTAAGCGACTTTTCGGACGACGCCGGCGGCTTCGAGGCGAGCCAAGCGGTCGGCGAGGACGCTGGTCGTAATGCGTTCGCGCGATTCCAAGAATTCGCCAAAGCGGCGTTTGCCGACGAGCAAATCGCGCGCCAGGAGCAGGGTCCATCGATCGCCGAGAAGATCGAGCGAGCGCGCTATCGGGCACGCCGAGCGCGGTTTGAGAAGCGTCTCGACCATGAAACCTCGCAACTTGTGACTTGCAAGTTACAAGTTACGATGGTTAGCTTGCCTTCGCAACAGGGAGGCATTGCGGAACGATGAAGTTCATGATCTCAGCGTTCGAGACCGACGAGGACATCGCGGCGCGCGCGGGCGACGGCGGAGAACGGTCTGGCGACTATTGGCGACGCTGGAAGGCGTTCGGCGAGTCGCTGTCCAAGGCCGGCGTTGTTCGGGAAATGCAGGGACTGCGGGAAAATGCCGTGGCGCGGACCGTTCGGCTGCGAGATGGCCGCCCGGCAGAACAGGACGGCGCCCTCTACGGCGGGCTTCATTTCGGCGGCTACTTCATCATCGATGTCGAGGACGCCGAGGCGGCGGCCGAATGGGCTGCACGGTGCCCCGCCGCAATAAATGGGGCAGTCGAAATTCGCCCGGTCTTGGCTCGCCCCGCCTCGTAATCGGAACGGCGCATCAGGGCGCATCGGGCAGCAGGAAGTGGCACCTCGCCTCGCGCCCTGGCTCGACCGTCCGCAGCGACGGCGGCTCGCTCGCGCATCGCGCCTGTGCCGCCGGGCAGCCTGCGGCAAATCGGCAGGCGAGTGGGTTGGGGTCGATCGGGCTCGTCGGCTCGCCGTCGAGGCGCTCGCCGTTATCGACGACGCCGATGCGCGGGATGGCCGAGACGAGCGCCCGCGTATAGGGATGGTGCGGCGCGGCGAACACGGCGCCGGCTGGCCCCGTCTCGACGATCTGGCCGCCGTACATCACGAGTACCCGGTCGCACAGCAGGCGCACGGCGTGGAGATCGTGGCTGACGAAGAGCAGCGCCACGCTCGCTTCGCGTCTGAGCTTCGCCAGCAGCTTCAACACCATGGCTTGAACCGAGACGTCGAGCCCCGCGGTCGGCTCATCGAGGATCAGCAGCTTCGGCTCGACCGCCACCGCGCGCGCCAGACCGACGCGCGCCTTCTCGCCGCCTGACAATTGGTGCGGCAGGCGCGATAGCAAGGGGGTGGGGAGGCCGACTTGCTCGGCGGCCGCGAGGACGCGCGCTCCGAGCGCCCCTCGGCTTTTCGGCCGCAGCAGCACGCGCACCGGATCCGCGATCGCCTCAAAAGCTGTGAAGCGGGGGTTGAGGCTCGCCGCCGGATCCTGGAACGCCATCTGGATGCGGGAACGCTCAGGCGAAGCGGCGAAGCGTCCGACCGAAATTTCGCCGATCGGCGCGCCGTCGAGCTTCAGCTCGCCGCGGTCGAAATCAATGAGCCGCGCGAGAAGGCGCGCCAGGGTCGACTTGCCGCAGCCCGACTCGCCGACCAGTCCGACGGCTTCGCCGGGGGCAATGGCGAGGTCCACGCCGTCCACGGCGTGCAGCCGGCCGCGCTTAGCCGGGAAGGTTTTGACGAGGGTGGACGCCTCTAGCGCCGGCCTCATAGCGGCCTCCGACATAAGACGATGTGATCGGGGGCGATCGCTTCACGGGGCAGGGGGCCAGCGTCACAAACGTCCTCGCGGCGTGCGCAGCGTTCGCTGAAGTGGCACGGCGGCAGGTCGAGGCGCCTCAGATCAGGCGCGCTCCCCTCAATGGCCTCGAGTTCGTCGAGACTGGCGGCACTCGCGGGGAGGCTGCGAAGCAGCGCGGCCGAGTAGGGATGGCGCGGGCGGGAGAAAAAGTCGTCGCGCGGCGCCGTCTCGACGATCTGGCCGGCGTGCATCACCGCGATCCGGTCGCAGGCGCGCCAGGCCAGAGCGAGATCGTGGGTGATGAGTACGACGCTGAGGCCGCGCTCGCGGACCTGATCGCGGATGAGGTCCATCACGACGGCTTGCGTGGTGACGTCGAGGCCGGTCGTCGGTTCGTCGGCGATGAGCAGCCGCGGCTTGCAGGCGAGCGCCATGGCGATGCCGACGCGCTGGCGCATGCCGCCCGACAATTCATGCGGGAAGGCGCCGATGCGCCGCTCGGGATCCGCAATCCGCATGGCGCGCAGCGCTTCGAGCGCTATCTCGCGGACGACGCTTGCCGGCCCAGGCGCGTGACGCGCGATGACGTCGGCGATCTGCGCGCCAACGCTGCGGACCGGGTTGAGCGCCGCGCTCGCGTTCTGGAACACGATCGCGGCGTCGCGGCCCCGGATTGTGTCGAGCTCCGCTGGCTTCAGCCGCAACAGGTCACGCCCCAGGAATTCGGCCTTGCCGGAGGTGACGCGCGCCCCGGCGCCGAGAAGGCCGAGGATCGCGTGGGCGGTCGCGCTCTTGCCGGAGCCGCTCTCGCCGACGAGGCCGAGAATTTCGCCTTCGCGCGCCTCGAAGCCGATGCGGTCCAGCGCGCGCACGACGCCTGAGCGGGTCTCGAACTCGAGCGACAGGTCGGTCACCGACAGCAGCGCGCTCACGATCGGCTCTTGGGGTCGAGCATGTCCCGCAAGCCGTCGCCGAGCAGGTTGAAGGCGAAGACAGCGAGCATCAGCGCGAGGCCGGGAAACAGCGCGACCCACCACTGGCCGGAGCTGATGAACTGCGCCCCGTCGGACACCATGACGCCCCATTCCGGCGTCGGCGCGCGCACGCCCAGGCCAATGAAGGAGAGGCCTGCCGCATTGAGGACCGCCCAGCCGAGATTGATCGACGCCTGCACGACGAGCGGCGGCAGGATGTTCGGCAACAAGAAGACGAAGAGGATGCGCGCGTGGCTGGATCCGCCGACGCGCGCGGCTTCGACATAGCCAAAGTGGCGGCGAATCTTCGTCTCGGCGCGGGCGAGGCGGACGTAGAAGGGCAGGTTGACGATCGCCGTCACCACAACGACGTCGGCGACGCTGTTGCCGAGCGCGGCGACGCTCGCCATCGCGAGCGCGAACAGCGGGAAAGCCATCAGTACGTCGACGATGCGGCTCGTCACGCCGTCGGCAAAGCCGCCGAAATAGCCGATCGCCGCGCCGAGGATTGATCCGACGACGCCGGACAGGAGAACGGCGCTGAAGGCGATGGCGAGATCGAGCCGCGTCGCGACGATGACGCGCGAGAGGATGTCGCGCCCGAGCTGGTCGGCGCCGAACCAGTGCGCGGCCGAAGGCGGCTGCAACGCGATGGCGGCGTTGCTGGCGTTGGGATCGTAGGGCGCGAGCCATGGCCCAAGCGCGCCGCAGAGGAGCAGGGCCGCCAGCATTCCCAACGCTGCTCGTGTCAGGGCGTTTTGCTTTTTGGTCGAAGCGGCCGCGCACTGGCCCCTCATGGGATCCCCCAGGCGGCGCCCCGTGTCATGCCCGCGAAAGCGGGCATCCAGGGAGCAAAGGGCGAAGGCTTGCGGCGGTTATCTGGACCCCCGCTTTCGCGGGGGTGACAACAGTGCTGCGTCAAGCAACATGCAAAACGCCCTAAGGGGGTGGTTCGCGTGCGGCGAAGGAGAGCCAGGCGCTCAGGCATCGAGGTCGAGCCCGGCGCGGGGATCGATGAAGGCGTAGGCGATGTCGGCGAGAAGGTTCACCGCGACGAAGATCGCCGCCATCAGCAGCATGAAGCCCTGGACAGGGGCGTAGTCGAGCCCGATCAGCGCGTCGAGCGCGTAAGACCCGACCCCTGGCCAGGCGAACACCTTCTCGACCAGCACATTGGCGCCGAGCATGTAAGAGAAAGTCAGCCCAAGCGTCGTCACGATCGGCAGCATGGCGTTGCGGAACGCGTAGGTGAACACGATCGTGCGCCAGGCGAGGCCGTTCGCCCGCGCGGCGGTGATGAACTCCTGGCCGAGCGCGCCGATCATCGCCGCGCGGGTGATGCGCGCGAGCGGCGCCAGGGCGAACAGGGCCATGGTGAGAGCGGGCAACGCAAGATGCGCCACCGCCATGGCGAAGGTTTTGGGATCGCGGGCGAGCAACGCGTCGAACGTCAGGAAGCCGGTGACGGTTGGCGGCGCTGTGGCGAAAGCGTCGAGCCGCCCAATCGGCTCGGGCGCGACGCCGAACCAGACATAGAACAGCGCGATCAGGAGCAGCCCGGCGACGAAAGTCGGCAGCGCCGCGCCGGCGGTGCTGACGAGACGGCAGAGATGATCGACGAGCGAGCCGGGGCGAAGCGCGGCCGCGACGCCGAGCGGCAGCGCAAGCCCGATCGCGAGCGCGAGGGCGGCAAATGTGAGTTCGAGCGAGGCCGGCAGCAGGCGGGCGAGATCGCGGGCGACCGGCTGGCCTGTCATGACCGACTGGCCGAGATCGCCATGGGCGATGGCGCCGACATAGATCAAGAACTGCCGCCAAAGCGGCAGATCAAGGCCGAGCTTCGCGTGGATCGCCGCGATCGCGCTGTCGTCCGCCGCCGGGTTGGAGGCGAACAGGACCGCCGGATCGCCGGGCAGCCAATGCGTGACGAGGAAGGAGAGGACGAGCACGCCGGCCAGCGTCGGCGCCGCGCCGAGGCCCCGCCTCAGGACATAGCGCGTCACGAGTTCGTCCTGCTGGCGAGGGGGCTTTGGCGCACGGCGCGGCGAGTGACGCGGTTCATGGCGGCGTAAATGGTCCAGATGGGGCCAGTCTGGCAAGCCGCGCGCGCTGGTCGAAATATAGTTGACAAGGGAACATTCTCGATATAGTTTCCTAGTCAACAAAAGAGAGGGCAATGACGGACGGGCCTCAGCCGATCAGCAAACTGGACGTCCATCTGGGCTATTGGCTCCGCTACGTCTCGAACCAGGTGTCGCACGCCTTCGCCCTCAAGGTCGAAGGTCACGGCGTCACGGTGGCGGAATGGGTGGTGCTCCGCGAATTATACGATGGCGAAGCGAGGCCGAGCGATCTCGCCGAGCGCCTGGGCGTGACGCGCGGAGCCATCTCCAAGCTGGCGGACCGCCTGCTCGGCAAGGCGCTGATTGCGCGTGAGGCGGTGGATGGCGACGGGCGGGGGCATCGGCTCGCGCTCACCGCGGCGGGGCGCACATTGACGCCGCATCTCGCCGCGCTGGCCGATCAGAATGACCAGGATTTCTTTGGCGACCTCGGCCCCTCCGTTCGCGAGACGATCGAGGCGGCCATGAAAGAGATCGTCCGCAGAAAAGGACTGAAGGCAATTCCGGTGGAATGAGCCGAAGACGGGCGAAGGACGCAAGCAACCAACTGAAGGGAGAGACACATGGACGACCGTGTGAAGGAAGTCGTGCGCGAAATGACCCAGGCTTCCGACGAGGAGAGGATCGCCTTCCCCGATGTGGTCAAGGCGCTGATGCAAATCGACGTCGAGCGCTATCACGCGGATCTCGTGCTCGGGACGAAGACCTATTTCATGCCCGACGGCAGCTACGAGGTGACGCACGGTCATGCGCCTTCCAGGGCGGCGGCTGAGTTCGTAGCCGATGGAGTCGAGCAGGCGGTGCGCGCCATTAAGCGCAGCGAGATCGGGTATCGCGAATTCTGCGACCGCATCGCGGCGGTCGGCTGCGTCGGTTATTTCGTCAGTCTCGCCGGACGGCGGGCCGTCTACTACGGCCGCACCAACGACAGCCATGTCGAATGGTTTCCCGGCGCGACGACATGAACCGGATGGAAACAATCTAGAAGCCGTTTGTTATCACGGGTGACGGCGACAGGAGCGCGGGAGCGTTTCGATGGTCACCTTGCTGTGGTTCGGGCGGGATTTGCGGCTGGGCGACAATCCCGCCCTCTCTACTGCCGTCGCCCGAGGCGGCGCGGTCATCCCCGTCTTCATCCTTGACGACGCCGATGCCGGGGAGTGGGCGCCCGGAGGCGCCTCGCGCTGGTGGCTGGAGGGCTCGCTCGCGGCGCTCGACGAGAGCCTGCGCCGGGCGGGAAGCGCGCTCGTTCTGCGGCGTGGACCGGCCGAAAGCGTCATCGAGCGCCTCATCGCCGAGACTGGGGCCGACGCAGTCTATTGGAATCGGCGCTACGAGCCCTGGGCGATCACGCGCAGCGACCGGATCAAGCGCGCCCTCGAGAGCCGGGGGATCGAGGCGCGCAGCTTCAATGCCGCGCTGCTCGTCGAACCCTGGGAGATGCGAAATGCGAACGGTGAAGCCTATCGGGTGTTCACGCCGTTCTGGAAGGCGTTGAGGGCGCGGGAGTTCGGCGAGCCCACGCCTCAGCCGCGCAACGTTCCTCGCCCGGACGCCTTTCCTGAGAGCGAGCCGCTCTCTTCCTGGCGCCTGCCGCCGCGCTCGCCGGATTGGGCCGGCGGCCTGCGTGCGACCTGGACGCCGGGAGAAGCGGCGGCGCAAGCGCGCCTCGCGGCGTTCACGGAAGGCGCGGCGCTCGATTACGCCGACCGGCGCGACCAGCCCGGCGCAGAGGGCACCTCGCGCCTCTCGCCGCATCTGCACTTCGGCGAGGTCGGCCCGCGGCAGGTCTGGCGCGCGGTGACACATGGCGCATTGGCGAATGGATCAAGTCCGGACGGCGCCGAGAGCTTTCTCTCCGAGATCGCCTGGCGGGAATTCTCCTACCACTTGCTGTTCCACTTCTCCGATCTGCCGACCCGGCCGCTGCGTTCCGAATTTGCGGACTTCCCCTGGGCCGACGATCCGACTCGTCTGGAGGCGTGGCGGCGTGGTCGCACAGGCTATCCGATCGTCGACGCCGGCATGCGCGAGCTTTGGGCGACGGGGTGGATGCACAACCGGGCGCGCATGATCGTCGCCTCCTTCCTGATCAAGGACTTGTTGCTCGACTGGCGCGTCGGCGAGCGGTGGTTCTGGGATACGCTGGTCGACGCCGATCTCGCCAACAATTCGGCGAGCTGGCAGTGGGTCGCCGGCTGCGGCGCGGACGCCGCGCCCTATTTCCGAGTTTTCAATCCTGTCTTGCAGGGGGCCAAATTCGACACCTCCGGCGCCTATGTGCGCCGCTGGGTTCCCGAGCTTGCGAAACTGCCGGATCGGTTGATCCACGAGCCTTGGCGGGCGAGCGCCAACGACCTCGCCGCGGCGGTCGTCGCGCGCGGGCGCGACTATCCGCCGCCAATCGTCGAGCACGGCGAGGCGCGCCGGCGCGCGCTTGCCGCCTTTCAGAGCCTCGAACGCTGAGGGGGTCAGGCTCGTCGTTCAGTTGAGCCGGAATTCGCCGTCCACCGCCCGATATTCGGCTGGCCGGATCAGGCCCGCATGAGCCACCACGACCGAGTGAAGCACGCCGTCCAGTTCGCGCGTCCAGAAGTCGAGGAATTTCCTCAGTTCCGGGAAGTGCGGATGGAGGTCGTGCCGCTGCCAGATGTAGTTCTGCAGCAGCGCCGGATGGTCCGGCATACGGTAGAAGATGTTGGCGGTGGTCAGCCCGAAACCTTCAAGCTGGCGACGGAATTCCAGTGAAGCCATGGCTTCCCCTTCCTGTGCGTCGAACCCACGCCATGGTGACGAGCGCGGCGCCGCCATGCAAGAGGAAAATTTTATATTATCCAAATGTTTCAGCATGTTAGCGCTCACTAGAGCCGAGTGCTATTGTTCCGCTCGGCCATCCATGACCAGAAAAAACCCCAAACCCAATCCATGGTTCCCGCAACTACGCATCCGGGTTCGGATTGGAACTCTGAAAATAAGAGGAGGAACTAATGAAGTTTCGCCCACTACATGATCGCGTGGTGGTCAAACGCATCGACGCCGAGGAGAAAACCAAGGGCGGGATCATCATTCCTGATACCGCCAAGGAGAAGCCTCAAGAGGGCGAAGTGGTCGCCGTCGGCCCTGGGGCGCGCGACGAAAGTGGCAAGCTCGTCGCGCTGGACGTCAAAGTCGGCGACCGCATCCTGTTCGGCAAATGGTCGGGAACCGAGGTCGTCGTCGACGGCCAGGAACTCCTCATCATGAAAGAGAGCGACGTCATGGGCGTGCTCGAAGTAGGCGCCAAGTCCTCTCGCAAGGCCGCCTGAATTCAGGGGCCTGACGTCAACTTCCCTCTCATGTCTACGGAGTGAGACGACATGTCTGCCAAAGAGGTCAAATTCTCTCAGGAGGCGCGCGAGAAGCTTTTCCGCGGCGTCGACATCCTCGCCAATGCGGTCAGGGTGACGCTCGGCCCTAAGGGCCGCAACGTCGTCATGGAGAAGAGCTTCGGCGCGCCGCGCATCACCAAGGACGGCGTCACCGTCGCCAAGGACATCGAACTTCCCGACAAATTCGAGAACATGGGCGCGCAGATGGTGCGCGAAGTCGCATCGAAGCAATCCGACATCGCGGGCGACGGCACCACGACGGCCACCGTTCTCGCCCACGCCATTATCCGGGAAGGCGCCAAGTCCGTCGCCGCTGGCGCGAACCCGATGGACCTCAAGCGCGGCGTCGACCTCGCCGTCGAAGCGATCTGCGCCGATCTCGAAAAGAACAGCCGCAAGGTGACCAAGTCCGACGAGATCGCCCAGGTCGGCACGATTTCCGCCAATGGCGACAAGTCGGTCGGCAAGATGATCGCCGAAGCGATGAAGAAGGTCGGCAACGAGGGCGTCATCACCGTCGAAGAGGCCAAGAGCCTGGAGACCGAACTCGATGTCGTCGAGGGCATGCAGTTCGACCGCGGCTACCTATCCCCCTACTTCATCACCAACGCGGAGAAGATGGTCGCCGAGCTCGAGGAAGCCTACCTCCTCATCCATGAGAAGAAGCTCTCCTCGCTCCAGTCGATGCTGCCCGTCCTCGAGGCGGTCGTGCAGACCGGCAAGCCGCTGGTCATCGTCGCCGAGGACATCGAGGGCGAAGCGCTCGCGACTCTCGTCGTCAACAAGCTGCGCGGCGGCCTGAAGGTCGCGGCGGTCAAGGCGCCCGGCTTCGGCGACCGCCGCAAGGCGATGCTCGAGGACATCGCGATCCTGACCGGCGGCCAGATGATCGCCGAGGACCTCGGCATCAAGCTCGAGAGCGTCACGCTCCAGATGCTCGGCCGCGCCAAGCGCGTACGCATCGAAAAGGAGAACACCACGATCGTCGAGGGCGCCGGCGCGAAGAAGGACATCGAAGCCCGCGTCGCGCAGATCAAGGCGCAGATCGAGGAGACCACCTCGGACTACGACAAGGAGAAGCTGCAGGAGCGTCTCGCCAAGCTCGCGGGCGGCGTCGCGGTGATCCGCGTCGGCGGCTCGACGGAGGTCGAGGTCAAGGAGAAGAAGGATCGGGTCGACGACGCGCTCAACGCAACGCGCGCGGCTGTCCAGGAGGGAATCCTGCCGGGGGGCGGCGTTGCGCTGCTGCGCGCCGCCAAGGCGCTCGAGGGGATTGCCTACGCCAACGACGATCAGCGCACCGGCATCGAGATCGTCCGCAAGGCGATCCAAGGCCCCGCGCGCCAGATCGTCGAGAACGCCGGCGTCGATGGCTCGGTTGTGGTCGGCAAGATCGTCGAGGCCAAGGACTATGCCTATGGCTACGACGCGCAGACCGGCGAATACGGCGACCTCTATAAGCTCGGCATCATCGATCCGACCAAGGTCGTGCGCACCGCTCTGCAGGACGCCGCCTCGGTGGCGAGCCTGCTGATTATGACCGAGGCGATGGTCGCCGAGAAGCCCAGGAAGGAGACGGCCGCTCCGCCGCAGATGCCGATGGATTACTGAACGGCGCGTTCTGCGGCCACCAGGGTGTAGTCGGCGCCGCGATTCTCCCTCTCCCCGCGCGCGGGGAGAGGGAATCCCCTGCGTTTGCGTCAATCGCTCGGCGCGACGTGGCGTGGTTGGGCGCGCGCGAAGCGCTTGTGGCCCCATTCGCGCATGTGCTGGAAGACGACGTAGAGCATCGGGATGAGGAAGACGCCGATGGAGCTCGCCGCCAGCATGCCGGCGAACACCGACGTGCCGATGTCGCGGCGGCTGATCTGCGCCGCTCCCTCAGCGACGACCAGCGGCGCAAGGCCGAAGATGAAGGCGAAGGACGTCATCATCACTGCGCGGAACCGCATGCGCGCGCCGAGCGTCGCCGCGTCGAGAATCGGCATGCCGGCTTCCCGCTGCTCCTTGGCGAATTCGACGATCAGAATGCCGTTCTTCGCGGCGAGCGCGATCAGCACGACGAGGCCGATCTGCGCGTACAGATCGAGCGCAAGGCCGGCGACCAGCACGCCCACATAGGCGCCGAGCACGCCGACGGTCACCGACAGCAGCACCGGGATCGGAATCATCCAGCTCTCGTAGAGCCCGACGAGGAAGAGATAGGCGAACACGACCGCCAGCGCGAGGATGGGCCCGGTCTGGCCGCTCGCCTCATGCTCCTGAAAGGCGGTGCCGGTCCATTCGAAGGCGTAGCCCTCCGGCAGCGTCCGGTCGGAGACGTCCTGCATCGCGGCGAGCGCCGAGCCCGAGGATTGGCCCGGAGCCGGGCTGCCGTTGATGGTGACCGAGCGGTAGTTGTTGTAGCGCGTGATGACCTGCGGCCCGGTCACGTAGCGAAGCTGGGCGATCGAGCTCATCGGCACCATCTCTCCCGCCCGGTTGCGCACATAGATGCGCCAAATGTCGGAAATGTCGCGCCGGTCGGCCGCTTCGCCCTCGATATTGACCTGCCAGGTGCGCCCGTAGAGGTTGAAGTTGTTGACGTAATAGCCGCCGAGGGTCGACTGCAGGGCAGTGAAGACGTCGTTGATGGTCAGGCCCAGCGCCTGCGCCTTGTCGCGGTCGATGTCGAGATAGATCGACGGCGCGGTCGCGGTGAAGGTGGAGAAGACGCGCGCGAGCCGGGGGTCCTGATTGGCGGCGGCGATCGCGCCCTGCACGACGCCGCCGAGCTTCACGGGATCCTGGCCCTCCAGCGCTTCGAGCTGGTATTCGAACCCGCCGCTGGTGGAGAGGCCAATGATCGGCGGCAGATTGAATGGCACCACGAGGGCGCTGCGGATCTGCTGCGAACGCGCGAACATCGCGCGGATCAACGCCTGCGCTGAATTGGCCGCGCCAAGGCGGTCCGCGAACGGCTTCAGCTTGGCGACGACGAAGGCCGCGTTCGGTTCGTTGGCGGCGTCGAGCAGGGAGAAGCCGATCACCGCGAAGGCGTCCTGCACCTGCGGCAAGCTGCGCAAGGTCTCTTCGATCTTATGCACCGCATCGCTGGTGCGCGCGACCGACGCGCTGTCCGGCAGTTGAATGTTGAGGAAGAACGCGCCCTGATCCTCTTCCGGCAAGAATCCGGTCGGCGTGATGCGGGATAGACCATAGGAGCCGACGCCGAACGCCGCGACGAGCAGGATCGAAACGAACGAGATCCGCACCAGCCGGCGCACCGCTCCAGCATAGCCGTCGCGCACGGCGTCGATGCCCCGCAGCACACCGCCCATCACGCCGCGGCGCGGTCCCTCGTGGCGCAGCACGAGGGCGCAGAGCGCCGGCGACAGGGTGAGGGCGTTGATCGCCGAGATCAACATCGCCGCGCTTATCGTGACGGCGAACTGACGGAACAAGGTTCCCGAAATGCCGGGAAGGAAGGCGACCGGGACGAACACCGAGAGCAGAACCAGGGTGATGGCGATGATCGGGCCGGTGATCTGCCGCATCGCCTTGATCGTCGCCTCGGCGGGCGAGAGGCCCGGCTCCTCTTCCAGCACGCGCTCGACATTCTCGACGACGACGATCGCATCATCGACGACGATGCCGATCGCCAGCACCATGGCGAGCAGCGACACGGTATTGGCGGAATAGCCCATCGCCAGCAGCACGGCGAAGGCGCCGATGAGGCTGACCGGCACCGCGACGGCGGGAACCAGCGTCGCGCGCGCATTGCCGAGAAAGAGGAAGACGACGACGACGACCAGCACAAAAGCTTCCGCCAGCGTCTTGAGCACCTCATGGATCGTGTCGCTGACGAAGACGGTCGAATCGTAGACGGTGTGCGTCTTGAGGCTCGGCGGGAAGCGGGCGGCGAGCTTCGCCAAGGTCTGGTCGACCAGCGCCGCCGTCTGCACCGCATTCGCGTCGGGGGTCAGATAGAGCGCCATGCCGACGGCGGACTGCCCGTTGAGGCGGGTGATGACGTCCGAATTCTGCGCGCCCATCTCGACGCGCGCGACGTCGCGCACGCGCACGACCGATCCGTCGCGATCCGCCCTGAGGACGATGCCGCCGAACTGCTCGGGGGTCGTCAGGCGCCCTTGCGTCTGAACGTTCATCTGGAACTGCTGATCGTTCGACACCGGGCGCGCGCCGATGCGCCCGACGGGCGCCTGCACGTTCTGCGCCTGGACGGCGTTGACGACGTCGGACGGCGAAAGATTGAGGCTCGTGAGCCGCTGCGTATCGAACCAGATGCGCATCGAATAGTTGAGCTTGCCGAACAGCAGCGCTTGCCCGACGCCGGGCACGCGCGAGAGTTCGTCGAGCACGTTGATCGTCGCGTAGCTGGTGATGAACACCGGGTCGAGCTGGCCGCCCTCGCTGTAGAGGGTCATGAAGCGCAGCACCGCGGTCGATCGCTTGACGACCGTGAGGCCCTGCAACTGCACTTCTTGCGGCAATTGCGCCAGCGCCGTCTGCACGCGGTTGTTGACGCCCACGGTGTCGATGTCGGGATCGGTTCCCGGCTCGAAGCTGACCGTCAGATTGTAGCTGCCGTCGTCGCCGCTGGTCGACTTCATGTAGATCATCTTGTCGACGCCGACGATCTGCGCCTCGAGCGGCTGGGCGACCGAGGCTTCGACGACCGCCGCCGACGCGCCGGGATAGTTGGCGGTCACCTGCACCCTGGGCGGCACGATGTTGGGAAATTGCGCGACCGGAATGCGCAGGATCGAGATCAGGCCCGCCAGGGTGATGACGATGGCGATGACGATGGCGAGTTGGGGCCGCCGGACGAAGAGTTCGGAGATCATTTCGTCTCCGCTTGGCTCGCCGTCGGGCCGGGCTCCGCGGCGACCGGCTGCGGCGCGACGGGCTGGCCGGGCCGGACGCGCTGAATGCCCTCGACGACGACCTTCTCGCCCTCCTTGAGGCCGTTCGTCACGACGGCGAGCTGCGGCGCGGGCGACGAATTAGCCAGCGTGACGCGGCGCTGCGCGGCTTTGTTGTCGTCGTCGACGACGAACACGTAGTCGCCCGCCTGATCGGTGAGCACCGCCGCACGCGGGACGGCGAGGGCCATGACTGGCCGCGCATCCTCGACGATCGCGGTGATGAGCTCGCCGTCCACGAGCTGGCGCGCCGGCGTATCGTCAGAGCCTTTCGAAACGACCGGATTGGGAATGACTGCGCGCAATATGATCGTGTCGGTGCCGCCGGCGACGCTGTTGTCGAGAAAGTCGAGCTTGCCGGTTTGATTGTAGAGGCGTCCGTCCGGCAGGCGAACTTTGACGACGAGAGCGCTTATGCCGCCTTTCGCCACCGCTTCGTCGCGCAGCACCATGGCGGCGCGCGTCGCGACCGGGAAGACGACATACATCGGGTCCTGGCTGACGATCGTCGTGAGCACGCCCGTGCCCGGGGTGACATAGTTGCCGGTCGTTACGGCGGTGCGCCCGATCTTGCCGTCGATCGGAGCGCGAATGTCGGTGTAGCCGAGATTGATCTTGGATTGGGCGAGTTGCGCCTCGGCGGACATCCTCTGCGCCCTGATCGACAATCGATTGGCGAGCGCCGCGTCGTAGGTCGATTGTTGGCCGGCCGGCGTGTTGAGCAGCGCTTTGGCGCGCGCCAAAGTGAGCTCGGCGTTATCGAGTTGGGCCTGGTACTGGTCCACGATCGCCTGCTTGGCCTCGACGTCGGCCTGAAAGGGTTCTTGCTCGAGGCGGTAGAGCGGATCGCCCTTCTTGACCTCGGCGCCTTCCTTGAACGAGCGGGTCTCGAGGAAAGCGGCGACGCGAGCCACTAGAGTGACCCGGTCCGTCGCCATGATGCGCCCGATATATTCGCTCGACGGCGTGACGGGAGTGAGCGTCACCGGGGTGACGGTGACCGCCGGCGGCCCGGACTGACCCATCTGGGCGTGCGCGTCGAGCGTCGCGGCGAGGAGCGCGGCGGCATACAGCCATCGGCGGCAAGCTTCAGCCAGCATTTCCACACGTCCTCCCGTCGACGCCTGCGGAATTCTCGCAGCCAAGCCCCGCAACCTATGTGGAGTCAACGTTTGAAAACAGAGCGAAATGCCGGTTTTCCGGCTTTTTCGCTATGACGCCCGCTGGGCGCGCAGCAACATGCCGTATAGATCGCGGGGATCGTCCGGATCGGCGACGAGATCGAGCTCGGTGAAGCGCTTGGTGGCCCCGAGCTGATCGCGCACATAGCGCAAGGCGGAAAAATCCTCGATCGCGAAGCCGACGCTATCGAACAAAGTGATCTGGCCGCGGTCGCGCCGACCCGGCGCGAGGCCGGCGATGACGCGCCACAATTCGGTGACGGGATAATCGTCGTCGACCTGCTGAATCTCGCCCTCCACCCGCGTCTGCGGCGGGAATTCAACGAAGATGTCCGAGCGCAGCAAAATGTCGCGATGCAGCTCGGTCTTCCCAGGGCTATCGCCGCCGATCGCATTGATGTGCACGCCGGGCCCGACCATGTTGTCGGTCAGAATCGTGGCGTACTGCTTGTCGGCCGTCGCGGTGGTGATGATCTCGGCGCCCAAGATGGCTTCCTGGCTCGATTGGCAGGCGACGACCGTCAGGCCGCTCGATGCGAGGTTGCGCGCCGCTTTGCGGGTCACCGCGGGATCGATGTCGTAGAGCCGCATCGTGTCGATCCCGCAGACCGCCTTGAAGGCGAGCGCCTGAAACTCACATTGCGCCCCGTTGCCGATGATCGCCATCGTCCGGCTGCCTTGCGGCGCAAGCCGTTTGCCCGCCATCGCCGAAGTGGCGGCGGTGCGCAGCGCGGTCAGGAGGGTCATCTCCGACATGAGCACCGGATAGCCCGTCGCGACATCCGCCAGAACGCCGAAGGCGGTGACCGTCTGACGGCCCTCGCGCACGTTCTTAGGGTGGCCGTTGACGTATTTGAACGCATAAAGCACGCCGTCGCTCGTCGGCATCAGCTCGATTACGCCCTCGCGGGAATGGGTCGCGACCCGCGCCGATTTGTCGAACGCCTCCCAGCGATGGAAGTCTTCCTCGATATACGCGGCGAGCTGGCGGAGCACCTGCTCGACGCCGATGTCGAGAACGATGCGCATCATATCATCGACGCTGACGAAGCGAACGAGGCTTAAGGGGCCGGGCGCGGCCGTGGACATCGGAATGTTCCCGGTTCGATCCGCAAAAGCAGGTGATCACTATGCCCTGCTCCGGTTCCCTTATCGAGCGCTATCTCGCGCGCGGCTTGCTCGTCCGCACAATTTATTATATCTATCAATTTGATATACTAAGGTCCGCCAATGCGTCGTTCTTTGCCACCGCTCAACGCTTTGCGCGCCTTCGAGGCCGCCGCACGCCACCTCAGTCTGACATTGGCCGCGGCGGAGCTAAACGTCACGCCGGCGGCGATCAGCCATCAGGTGCGGCTGCTCGAGGACCACATAGGCCTGCCTGTATTCGAGCGTAACGGGCGCGGCCTGGTGCTGACGGACGCTGGCGCAGCCGGACTGCGCGATCTGCGCGAGGGTTTTGCGCGATTGTCCGACGCGATGGATGCGATCGAATCGCTGGGCGAGGCGGGGACGCTTACGGTGAGCGTCGCGCCGTCCTTCGCCGCCAAGTGGCTGCTGCCGCGGCTCGGATCGTTTGAGCGTCAGCATCCGGAGATCGACGTCCACGTCTCCGCCTCGGTGCATTTGGTGGATTTCGCCCGCGACCGGGTTGACGTTGCGGTTCGCTACGGGCCGGGCGGATATCGTGATGTCATTTTCGAGAAGTTGCTGCCCGAAACCGTGATCCCGGTCTGCAGCCCGGACCTCATCAAGGGCCGCATGCCGCGAGCGGCGCGCGACCTTCTCGATCTGCCGCTCCTGCACGACGACAGTCCTGACAACGATCCCTCGTGCCCCAATTGGGATATGTGGCTGCGCGCCGCGGGCGTTGAAGGCGCGGACGCCGAGCGCGGACCGCGCTTCAATCAGGCGAGCCTCGTGATCGAAGCGGCCATTCTCGGGCGCGGCGTCGCGCTCGCCAAGTCGACCCTTGCGGCGGCCGATCTCAGGGCGGGCCGTCTGACGCGGCCGATCGAGACGGTGCGCCCGGTCGACTTCGCTTATTACTTCGTCGCGCCCCAGCCCAAGCTCAATTTGCCGAAGGTCGCCTATTTCCGGGACTGGCTGCGCCGGGAGGCCGGCGTCGAGGCCGAGGAACGCGCCGTCGCCTGATGGTCCCGGCAGGACGAGCGCGGGCCGACGAAACGGTCGTGCAGCAGGCAGAGGCCGTCGTCGGCCCTCACAGAGGCCGAGCCGGAACTGAGGCTGGCGAAACCGGGAATCGCCTCTTCCAGGTAAGCCGGATCGTTCTCAAAGTGCCGGCACGATCCGCACTGCGGCGGCGAGGGCTGCAGCGGGCTCTCGGGGGTTGGCCGGAGCCGCCGCAGCAGACGCTTCCAATCGATCATTCCGTCACCGCGCCAGATGGCTCCAGTACGAGGCGAAAACGGCGACGGAGAGGACAAATCCGAGCAGCACGTTGACGACGACGCCTGCGGTGAACGCCGCGAAGGGCTTGGGGCCGGCGCTGGCGAGATCCTTGACGCGGGTCGTCAGCCCGATGCTGAGGAAGCAGAAGATGAAGGCCCAGGTCCTGAGATCCTTGATCGGCCCGACCAGCGTCGGATTGACCGCCTTGTTGAAATCCGCCAGCGCGTAGCCGCGCGCGGCAAATGTGACGATCAGCGAGGTGACGAGGAAACCGATAACGAATTTCGGGAAGCGGCGCCAGATCTCGCCGGCGTCCGGCTTGCGGCCGGTCGTCGCGGGCTCCCATTGCGTCGTCGACACGATGGCGAGGGCGAGCGCCCAGACGCCGATCCAGACATCGCGTCCGACGACCTTCATCAGCGTGAAGGCCCAGACCGCTTGATCCGCCGTGCCCTCGACGCCGCCTTGGCCGGCGTAGCCGCCGTAAGCCTGAGCCGCCGCGAAGCCGGCCGCGTCGGCGAATTCCGACGTGCCGATCCAGGCGCCGGCGACGCCGGTCGGCAGATGCAGCCCATGCGCGACGAGCGGCAGGAGGAAGATCATCACGATCGCCCAGAAGATCACGACGGTGATCGCGATCGGCGCGTCCTGCTTCTTGGCGCCGACGGCGCCGGCGATGGCGATCGTCGCCGAGACGCCGCAGACCGAGCCGCCCGCGCCGAGCGTGGCGGCGAGTTCTCGCCCGAGACCCAATTTGCGCGCGACGAAATAGATGACGAAGAAGGTCGCGAGCGAGACGATCGAGGCCTGGAGGATCGCAACCGGCCCCGCCCACAGGATGAGCGAGAAGGGCAGCGTGGCGCCGAGCAGCACGATCCCCGTCTTCACGTAGAATTCGACCCGGAAGCCGGCGTCCATCCGCCGGGGCAGCCCGACGAGATTGGAGATGAGAAGGCCAAGCAGCAGCGCGACCAGCGGCGGCTCGAGGTTGTAGGTGGCCGCCTGCGTCCATTGGCCGAGGGCGAAGATGGCGACCGAGACAACATAGACAAAGACGAAAGACGTCGCGAAATCGCGCACTCGATGGCCAAGCGCGCCGAGCGCCAGACTGAAGAGGGCGAGCCAGGCGACGAACTGCGCGAGGTAGCGCGGCGCGTTCGCCGCAAAATGTCCGCCGAGCTGGGAGAAGCTCGACCATTTATCCGGCGTCACCGCGATCCATTTGAGGCTGAGGCCGTTCGCGAATAAGACGTAGGCGAGTCCGACGACGCCGAGTCCGAGCCAGATCGCCCACCAGTCCTCCTTGGTCCAGAGGTCGCGCCATTGCGAGGAGAGAGCCGGCGGAGTTGCTTTCGATGCGAGTGGCGTTACGCTCATGTCGTCAGGTCTCTTGTCGTGTCGGAGCCCCTTCCGACGTATTTGTAACAATATCTATTGTTTTTGTAGTTTATCAAGACGTGATTCCCCTTCGATTCGGGAGATCGGAGCCTATGCCGCAATCATTACGCCATCGCATCGCCATCGTTGGGGCAGGGGCCAGCGGCGCTCTCATGACCGCCCATCTGCTGCGCTGCGGGGTCAAGGAATCTCAGATCGCGCTCGTCGAGCGCAGCGCCGACATCGGCCGCGGCCTTGCCTACGCCACTCAGAATCCGAGCCATCTGCTGAATGTGCGCGCCGCCAATATGAGCGCCTTCGCCGACGATCACGGCCATTTCGCCCGCTGGCTGGCGAGCCAGCCGGATGCGCCGCGGGTCGACGGCGATCCCGAGTTCCGCTTCGTCTCGCGCGGCGCCTATGGGCGCTATCTCGAAAGCCTCGTGCGGGAGCGTCTCGGCGAGGGCAGTCTCACGCTGCTGCGCGACGAGGCGCTTGCGGCGCGGGTGACGCCTGACGGCGTCGAGATCGCGCTTGCCTCGGGGGCCCCGCTGCAAGCCGACCTCGCCATTCTCGCCTGTGGCCATGAGAGCGTGGTGGACGACGACCCGCTGTTCGTCAGCCCCTGGGCGGAGCCGGTCGGCGGCGGCGCGCCGCTCGACGCGACGCTGCTCATCCTCGGCACCGGCCTGACGATGGTCGACACGGCGCTGGCGCTCGACCAGCGCGGCCATCGCGGTCGGATCGTCGCGGTTTCGCGCCGCGGGCTGACGCCGCACGGCCATCGCAACGTGACTCCGTTGGCGATCGACACCGACACGGCGCCGTTCGGGGGCGATCTGGCGACGCTGCTGCACTGGCTCAGGCGCCTTGTGCGCGATCAGGCGGCGGCGGGCGGGGATTGGCGCAGCGTCGTCGACGGCCTGAGGCCGCACACTCAGGCGATCTGGCGCAGCATGTCGCTCAAGCGCCAAGGGCGGTTTCTTCAGCACGCGCGCCCCTGGTGGGACATCCACCGCCATCGCATGGCGCCGGAAGTCGCGGCGCGCTTCGCGGCGATGGTCGAAGAGGGAAGGCTCGAGATTGTCGCCGGCCGTCTCCTCGAGGCGCGGCCCGCCGGCGACGGGGCCGAAGTCGTGCTGCGGCGCCGCGGCGGGCGCGCCGAGGAGACGCTCTCGGTCGCGCGCATCATTTCCTGCAAGGGCGTGACGAGCAGCCCCGAGCGCAACGCCAATCCGGTGGTTCGCTCGTTGTTCGCGGCCGGCCTCGCACGGACGGATCCGCTTGGCATCGGGATCGAGGTGGCGCCGGATTGCGCGATCGTCGATTGCGACGGGCGCCCATCGGAACGTCTGTTCGCGATCGGCCCGATGAGCCAGGCTGCGTTCTGGGAGATCACCGCGGTCCCCGACATCCGCCTTCAGACCGCGGCGCTCGCGGCTCGGCTATCGCAGCGGGAGGCGTCGGTTCAGTCGCCGCGGGAGGCGAGAAGCGCGAGCGTGCGCTCGTCCATTCGCCCCCCGCAGTAGCGGTCGAGCGCCGCGCGAAACCTCGGCTCGTCGTCGCTCGCCTGGGCGAACAGGGTCATCGACGAACGGAACTTCATATCATCAGGCGAGCCGAGGATGCGGTTGAGGTCATCCTCCTTCAGCGCGAGCATGGCGTCCGTGCAGCGCCGCAAACGCTCGCCGAGCAGCGGATGGGCGAGATAGGCGCGCGCTTCGGCGAGCGAGGCGAGGCCGAAGAATTGCGCGGTCGCCGAGACCCCGAGGCCGCGCAATTGCGGGAACACGAACCACATCCAGTGGCTGCGCTTCCGGCCCGAGATCAATTCCGCGAGGGCGGTAGGGAAGATCGGGTCTTGCGCCGTCACGAAGCGCTGGAGGTCGAAGGGGTCATCTGATGGCAATGGCTTCCCCTCAAAAAAAACGACCCCAGGGGCGGATTATAGAACCCCGGCCGCGTTTCTCGCCGCCGCTTTCGCGGCGGCGACGTTCGCCGCACTCCTCCTTCAGGGGGCGACGTTGAGGCTCGTGCGCAAGGCCCCAGCGCTCTCGCCGGCCTGACCGGTCTCGCTACTCTTCCTCGTCCTCGCCTTCACCCTCGCCATGATGATGCGCGCGCTCCATCTCCATTCCGCCTCTGCGCAACTCACGCGGGCGGAACGTAGCCAGCAGGGGGCCGAAATGGCGCTTCTGCATATCGTCGAGGCTGTCGTAGAGAGGCTTCGCGGCATCGGCGACGGTTTTGAGTCCCGCCGAAACCTTGCCCAGCCGTTCGGACAGCATCGTCAAGCGTCCGATCGGGCTCGGCCATTCGTCCCGCGTCTCCTCGCGCATTGCGCGGCGCTCCTCGCCGAAGGTCTTGGCGACATCTCGCACCGCGCTCTCGAAGGGCCCCCACTTGCTCTCCTGTTCGGGCGTCAGCCGGAGCGCGGCCTTCATGCCGGCGAGGTGCGCGTCGAGCATATAATTCCGCATTTCTCCCGTCTGTTGGGATGCATTGTCCGACTCGGCTTGGGCTCCGACGACGAGCGCCGAGCCTGCCAGCGCGGCACTCAAGAAAGTGACGACAAGCAGCTTTTTCATGGGTTCGCCTCCCTCCGTGGATCGGGCGTCACCGGGCGCGGGGGCAATCGGCCGGCGTCCGCGCATCGGGCGCGCCGTTGACGACAACGCCGGCATGACGCAATGGTTCGTGGCAAAAAGGGGTAACGCGCATGGACGAAGGCGGCGTCATCGGCAAATTGGCTCACGGCCTGGCGGCCGGAAGCGGAATGCTCACCGCATGGATCGGCGCCAACGACGTGGCGGTCGTCGATGCGCTGGCGCGCGAGACGTATGATGCGGTGACGCTCGACATGCAGCACGGCGGCGTCGACTTCGTCGGTGCGACGCGCGGAATCATGGCCGTTGCGCTGGCTGGGAAGCCCGCGATCGTGCGCACTCCGGTAGGAGAGTTCGCTTTGGCGAGCCGGCTTGTCGACGCCGGCGCGGCGGCGATCATCGCGCCGATGATCAACAGCGGCGAGGATGCGCGCCGCTTTGTCGAGTTCACCAAATTTCCGCCGATAGGCGGACGCTCGTGGGGGCCCCGCGCGGCGCTGTCGCTTAGCGGCTATATCGGGCCGGCCTACCTCCACAGCGCCAATGCGATCACCCTGTCCATCGCCATGGTGGAGACGCGGCAGGCGCTCGACGCCTTGGACGACATCCTTAAGACCCCCGGTATCGACGGCGTCTTCGTCGGTCCGTCCGACCTTTCCATCGCGCTCAGCGGCGGCGCCGTGGTCGATGCTCATGGCCCCGAGGTTGACGCGGCGCTGTCGCACGTCGTCGATCGCGTCCGGGCGCACAACAAATTCGCCGGCCTTTTCTGTATCGACGGCGCGCGCGCGAAGACGGCGCTGGCACGGGGCTTCGCGCTCGCCACGGTTTCGACGGACCTCGTCCTGCTGAGAGCCGCCGCGCGGCAAGAGCTCGCGGCCGCTCGGTGACGTCTATCCGTCGCCGCTGTCATGCCCGCGAACGCGGGCATCCAGGGTCAAAGGGCGAAGGCCGGCGGCGGTTGTCTGGGCCCCCGCTTTCGCGGGGGCGACACCAGCGCGCCGTCAACCAAAAGCAAAACGCCTTAGTGTCCCGAGGGATGGAACTGGCAGGAACGGCCGAGGTAGACGCCTGAAGTCGCTCCAGGTCGGCATGTCCGTCTCGTAGTCGAGGCACTGCGATTTGCCTTGTACGAAGCGGGCGACGGTTCGAGGGCCGGTCGCCTGCACTATCGAGCCATCCGGATTGACTGATCCAATCGGCGCGTAGGGGTTCCAACGGGAGGACGCCCCCGCCGCAGGCAGGCCGGCGGCGAAGGCGGCCAACAGCACGGCGGCGAACAGAATGCGAGTCATGGCGATGCTCCTGGCGTTGCGAGGGCGACGCTCGGGCGGCCGCGATTGATGCTTCGGCCGAACTACGGGATAGCCATGGCGACCCGCGGCAGAGGCCTCAAGTTAGGAATTTTTTAATCTCCGGCCGAGGCGTGCGGCGAGCGGGTCGCGCCTTCGCCGCAGCCGTCGGCGCTCGAGGTCGCGCGCCAAAAGGCGCGCCAGCCCGGTTCGGAGGAGGGCGTGGGTGCATGGCGGGCGCAGTGGCCGGCCTGCGTCCACCAGTTCGCCGGCATGTCGCGCCGGTCTATCGGACTGAAGCCGCGGCTCGGCCGGCGCCAGAAGGCGCATTCGCGGCAGGTCACGCCGACTATGCCGGAGGTTTTGAGGGCGCCGTCGCCGCAGCCTTGGGAGCCGCGCGTCTGCGGCCAGTGCGCGACATCCTCCCCTCGCGCGCTCGCGTTGGGCGCGCGTCTGTGACACGTTCCGTCTTGGTCCCGCCCGTGGCGCCAATAGACGCAGTCGGCGCACAGAACGAACGCCTTCCCGGTTTCCTCCATGGTAGCCTCCCCGTCGCGCGCGCGTCACATCTGGCTGGTCTCGTCCGCTTTGGCCGACCATCCCCCGCCGAGCGCGAGCATGAGCGCCACATTGGCGTCGAGCTGACGGGTGCGAAGCACGATCACCAGACGCTCGGCGTCGAGGGCGGCGGTCTGCGCCGTGACGACATCAAGATAGGACGAAGCGCCGTCGCGATAAAGCGCCAGCGCCATTTCGGCTGCCTTGCGAGCAGCCTCCGCCGCCGTGACGGTCGAACGCAATTCGTCGGCGAGCCAGCGCAGGGCGGAGAGGTTGTCCTCGACTTCCCGGATCGCGCCCAGGATCGTCGAGCGATAGTTTCCGACGGCTTCCGCGTAAGAGGCGTTCGCGGCTTCAAGCTGGGCCTTCCTCAGCCCGCCGTCGAACAGAGGCAGCGACATCGTCGGCCCGACCGAATAGATGCTGTTGCCTGGCGTGAGCAAGTTGAGGCCGGTGTCCTGGGATCCGCCGAGCAGACTGATGGTGAACCGCGGATAGAAAGCCGCGCGGGCGACGCCGATGCCCGCGTTGGCGGCCTCGATGAATCGCTCGCTTTCGGCGACGTCGGGACGCCTGAGCAGGACGTCGGCGGGCGTCGCGCGCGGCCGCCTCGGCGTCGCGATCGGCGCGGAGGTCGGCGCGATCTTGAACGACGAGGCGGATTGCCCGACGAGCGCCGCGATGGCGTCTTCGAGCGAACTGCGACGGACATAGAGGTCGTAGGCCTGCGCCTTGGCGGTCTCCAATTGCGTCTGGGCGCGCTCGACGTCGATCGGCGGGGCGATTTGCGCCTCGAGCCGGCGGCGCGTCAAATCGTACGCAGCCTGATAGTTGGCGACCGTGTCCGCGAGCAGCTTCGCCTCAGCGTCGACGCCGCGCAGCTGAATATAGGCGCTCGCGAGTTCGGCGTGCAGTTCGAGCTTCGCTTGCGCGAGGGCGTCGGCGCTCGCCTGAGCCTGTGCGTTGGCGGCCTTGATGAGGTCACGCACGCGGCCCCAGAAATCGACCTCGTAGGAGGCGACCTGCGCGTCGATCTCATTGGCGCCGAAATAGGTCGGCTGATTGGGAGACCGCAGCGGGCGGTTGTTCGACTGCCTGTTGTAGGAAAGCCCGCCCACCCCGTCGATCTCGGGGTAGAGGCCGGCCTGGGCGGCCGAGGCAAAGGCGCGCGCCCGATCGTTGGCGGCGAGCGCGGCGGCGAGATCGGGATTGGCGATCTCGACCTGGGCCTCCAGATCGTCGAGCGTGTGATCGCGGAAGCTTTTCCACCATTGTCCGCTCGGGTCGAGCGGAACGTCGCTCGGCGAGGGCGCTTCCTTGTAACGAGGGGAGAGGGCGACCGTGGGAAGCAGCAGATTGGGCTCCATGTCGCAGCCGCCCATCAGCAGGGCCGCCGAGACGGCTAACACGACCTGCAGCTTCATTGGCCAGGGGCCTTCCCGGCAGCGACTTCGTTCGGCTTCGCCGGCACGGCGCCGATCGCGCTCGCGGTGTCGCGAATGCGCACTTCGTCGCCCGCCTCGAGGGAATCGGACGGACTGGCGACGATGCGGTCATCCGGCGACAGCCCGCTCGTAATGGCGACCTCGGGGCCGAAGTCTCTGCCGATCTCGACCGTTTTCATTGCAATGCGATTGTCCGGGCCGACGGTCGCGACTTTGACGTTCTCGCCGCGAAAGATCATCGCGCTGGCCGGCAGACGAAGCGCGTCGGGAGCTGTCGGAATCTGGAAATGAACCTCGGCGAAAGAGCCGGGCGGTAAAGCTCCGTCTTCGTTCTTCGCTTCGAGCTCGACCAGCAACGTGCGCGAGCGCGTGTCGATCGCGCGCGCCGTGGTCGCGATCGTCGCCTCGAAGGTGCGGCCTGGATACTGCGGCAAGATCAGCGTCGCCTTCATACCCTGCCGCAGATCGGCGGCGTAGCTCTGAGGCGCCCTCACGTAGACCCGCATCTCATGCGTATCGGCGACGACAAACAAGCCCGAGTTCGCATTGGCGCTTTCGTTGACGAGCGAGCCGAGGTCGATGTTGCGCTGGGTGACGACCCCGTCGAACGGCGCGACGATGTTGGCGAACGCCTTGAGCGCCTTGAGGCGGTCGACATTGGCGCTGGCAGCGGCGACTTCGGCGTCCCGCTCCTGCTCGTCTGCGGCTTTCTCGTCCGACGTCTGCCGTGAGACGGCGCCGGACTGAAGCAGCGATTTCCAGCGCGCCGCGGTGACGGCGGCCAGTGTCTGGTTGGCCTTCGCCTTGGTCAGTTGCTCGCGCCCCTCGGCCAGCCGCTGGTCGAGCTCCGGCGTATCAACGGTGGCGAGGAGATCGCCCGCCTTCACGCTCGCGCCGATGTCCTTATACCATTTCTGCACGTAGCCGCTCACCTGGGCGCGGACGACCGCATTGTAGTAGGCGTCGACATCACCAGGTAGAACCAGTTCGCGCGGCCCGCCGCCTCGCTTGGGCTCGACGACGGCGACAGTCGGGATTGCGCGCTCCTCGGTCCATTGGGCGAGCTTCGCGTCGTCGTTGCGACGGGAGACTATGCCCCAGGCCGCGGCGCTGCCGGCGGCGAGGACCAACACGAGCAGCGCGAAACGCAGTTTCGCGGAGCCGCGGGGCCGCTTGGGGTGTTCCTCCGCTTTATGTTCGGCGCCTTCGCTCATATCGGCTCCGGTTGAGCTTGCTGATTCTCAGGGGCTGCGTCCGCGGCGTCGCCACGTCTGGCGTGAACGAGACGGAAGACAGCCGGCACGAAGAACAAGGTGGCGACGGTCGAGCAGATCAGGCCGCCGATCACGGCGCGCCCGAGCGGCGCGTTCTGTTCGGCGCTGAGCGCCATCGGCGCCATGCCGATAATCATCGCGAGGGCGGTCATCAGCACCGGACGAAAGCGGGTGAAGCCGGCGTCGAGCGCCGCGGTCAAGGCGTCGGCGCCTTCGGCGAGCCGCTCGCGCGCGAAGCTCACCACGAGAATGCTGTTCGCGGTCGCCACGCCCATGCACATGATTGCGCCGGTGAGCGCGGGCACCGACAGCGTCGTGCGCGTGATGAACAGCATCCAGACGATGCCGGCGAGCGCCGTCGGCAGGGCGCTGACGATGACGAAAGGATCGAGCCAGGACTGAAAATTGACCACGATCAAAAGGTAGATGAGCACAATGGCCAGCGCGAGGCCGACGAAGAGCTGCGAGAACGCCGATGTCATGGTGGACGTCTGGCCACGCAGCACCACGGTCGAGCCTGGCGGCGCGTCCTTCGCGGTCGCTTTCAGGATCGCCTCGATGTCGCGGGAGACCGCGCCGAGGTCGCGCTCGTGGTTGGAGGCGAAAATGTCGATGACCGGCTGCACCGCGTAGTGCGACACGACGGCGTTGCTGAAGCTGCGCTTGATCGTCGCGACGCCGGCGAGAAGCTGCCTCGCGTCGCCCTGCGAAGCCGGCACCGTCTCGAGGCTGGAAAGGCTGTCGATCCAATATTGCGGCGATTGCGCGACGATCGGGTAGGACACCCCGTTCTTTGGGTTCAGCCAGAAGGTCGGCGCGGTCTGGATGCTGCCGGCGAGTGTGTCTTGCAGGCTGGTCGCGACATCGCGTTCGCTGATGCCGACTTGGCTGGCCCGCGTGCGATCCACCACCACATTGAGCGTCGGGGCGTTGAACGTCTGCTGAACCCTGGCGTCGGCGACGCCGTTCACACGGGCGATGCGCCTGAGCAGGATGTCCGCATAAGCGCGGTTGGCTTCGAGATTCGATCCGATCACCTGCACGTCGATCGGCGAGGGCAGGCCGAAGTTGAGGATCTGCGTCACGATGTCCGCAGGCAGGAAGGCGAAGGTCGCGCCTGGAAATTCCTGCGGCAGACGCTCGCGCAATTGGGTGATGAAGGAGTCGCTGCGGCTTTCGAAGCCCGGCTTGAGGCTGATGAGCACATCGGCGTCGTTGGCGCCGATGGTCCCGGAATTGCCGTAGGCGGCATTGATGCCGCTGATCGGCAGGCCGATGTTGTCGACGATGTTGTCCAGCGCCGCGGGCGGGATCGTCGCGCGGATCGTTGCTTCGACGCGGTCGCACAGGCGCGCCGTCTCCTCGATGCGCGTGCCGGTCTGCGCCCGGACGTGGAGCTTGATTTGGTCGCCCTCGACGGGCGGAAAGAAGTTCTGGCCGAGATAGGGCGTGAGCGAGAACGAGGCGGCGACGACGACGAGGAAGCCGCCGATGAAGACCAAGCGTTTGTCGAGCGCGATCGCGAGGAGGCTGTGATAGCCGCCGCGCACTCGCTCGAAGCCGCGCTCGAACGCGCGCAGAAAGAGAACGAAAGGATTGCGGGTCGGGGGGTGTGTTCCCCGGCGCCATGATGCCCCTGGTTGGCGAGAAGGAAGCGCGCCAGGGTATTCACGAGCGTGCGCGAGAGCACGTATGACGCTATCAGCGCGAAGATGACCGCTTCCGCCATCGGACGGAACAGATAGCCGGCGACGCCGCCGAGCTGAAACATCGGCACGAACACGATGCAGATGCAGAGCAGCGAGACCGTCGCCGGAATGACGATCTGCCGCGCGCCGTCCATGATCGCGCTCTCGATGTCCTTGCCCTGCTCGAGATGCCAATTGATGTTCTCGATCGTCACCGTGGCGTCGTCGACGAGAATGCCGACCGCCAGCGCCAAGCCGCCGAGCGTCATCACATTGATGGTCTCGCCCATCGCCGAGAACATTGCGACTGAGGCCAGGATGGCGAGCGGAATCGAGATGGTGATGATCAGCGTCGAGCGCCAGCTCCCCAGGAAGATGAGGATCATGAGGCCGGTGAGCGCGGCGGCGACGACGCCTTCGAACATGACCGACGATACAGCCGATTTAACGAAGGCCGATTGGTCGCCGACCGCTTCGAGATGAAGGCTTTGCGGCAAAGTCTGCCGCAGCTTGGGCAGCAGGGTCTTTACGCCGTTGATCACGTCGAGGGTCGATACCGAACCCGCCTTGAGGATGGTCATCAGCACGGCGTTCGAGCCGTTGACGCGCACGACGTTGGTCTGCGGCGGGCTGCCGTCATGCACCTCGGCGACGTCGCGCACGTAGACCGTCGCGCCGTCGACCTGCCTGATCGGAAGGTCGTTGAGTTCGTCGATGCGCGTCGGCGAGTTGTTGAGCGACACAATATACTCGAAGCCGCCGATCTTTTGCGTGCCCATCGGCGTGATGAGGTTTTGCCGCGCAATCGCATCGACGACGTCCTGCGCCGCGACGCCGTAAGCGTGCAGCCTCTCCTGGTCGAGGTCGATCTGAACCTGCCGCACCTTGCCGCCGTAGGGCGAGGGGACCGCGGCGCCGGCGACTGTCGCCAATTGCGGACGAATGAAGTTCTGGCCGGCGTCGAAGATCTGCGACTGCGACAACGTGTCGCTCGACAGGGCCAATTGCAATACCGGCACGCTTGAGGCATTGAACTGAAGCACATAGGGCGGGGTGATGCCTGCCGGCAGCTGCTTCAAGACGGTCTGTGAGGCCGCGGTGATCTGGGCCAAGGCGGCGTTGATATTGACGGTCGGCTGGAAGAACACTTTGACGACGCCGTAGCCCGGCAAGGACTGCGACTCGATGTGTTCGATGTCGTTCACCTGCGAGCTGAGGGTGCGCTCGTAATAGTAGATGACGCGGCCGGACATGTCGTCCGGCGGGAGGCCGTTGTAGGTCCAGACGACGGCTACGACGGGAATGCCGATGTTGGGAAAGATGTCGGTGGGCGTCTTAACCCAGGCGCTGACGCCAAAAATGACGATAAGCATCGCCATCACCACGAAGGTGTAGGGCCGACTTAGAGCGATTCGAACAATTCCGAGCATCGCTTCCCGCTAAGTATCGCCGGACCGCCGCCAAGTTCGGTGGCTAGGCCGCCGAGTTTTCCTCCCACAACGACGCCGAGGTCTTAGTGTACGCGATATGAGGCGGCGACTAAATTAAATTTCAGAATTTAGGTGTGGACGCGCGCGAATTTAACGCGCGCGCGGAAAAGTGGTTGCCGCACTTTCCGGCAGAGACGCGCGGAGCCACGGAATTGAGAGCGCGCGGCGATTCCACCAGATCGCTGGACGGTCTAGGGGCGGATTGCCGCCCCGAGTTTGGTCGCGGCGCCCTCCGCGCGGCGCATCTCGAACCGGGCGCCGGGCGCGTTGTCTTCGACGCTCAACTGAAAGCCGTGCAGGCGGGCGATCGTCTCGGCGATGCTGAGGCCGATGCCGTGTCCTGACGAAAGGCCGCCGCGCTCGACGCGATAAAAACGTCGAAAGATCTTCGCCTTCTGCTCGGGCGACACGCCGCAGCCGGTGTCGCTCACGCTGACGTAGGGGCTTCCGTTCTGCATCGCCGCCGTGATGCGAACCGCGCCGCCCTCGGGCGTGAACTTGATGGCGTTGTCGACCAAATTGGATAGGGCTTCGCGCATCAGCTCTTCGTCGCCGCGCAGGACCACCGCGCCGGCCGCCTCGCAGGTCATCGCGACCGCCTTCGATTGCGCGAGAGGCTCGTAAAATTCGAATACGGAGCCGCAAACCGCTGCGAGGTCGATTTCGGTGAACCGCGCTTCACGGGCGACATTGTTTTCCAGCGTCGAAATCCGCAGCAGCGCGGAGATCGTCGCCGCGGCCTTGTCGAGATGGTCGAGCGCGTCGCCCATTGTCGCGCGAAGATCGTCGGCCGTTTTGTCGCGTGCAAGTCCACGTTCGATCTTCGCCCGCGCGACGGCGAGCGGCGTGCGCAAGTCGTGGGCGATGTTGTCGCCAACGCTCTTGAGCTGGTCGAGCAGGTTCGCGATCTCGTCGAGCATCAGGTTGACGTCGCGCGCAACCCGGTCGATGTCGTCGCCCTCGCCCTCGGCCGCGACGGGTAGACGCTTGCCGAGATCGCCGCCCATGATGTGCGTGATCGCGGCGTGGATATTGGCGAGCCGACGCGCGGCCCGGCGCGCGAAGAACGCGCCGATGGTGAGGATCAGCAAAATGGTCGGCACGATCGCGAGCGCGAGAACGCGCAGCACCGATTCCGCCAACTCGTTGATCTCCGCGAGGCTTCGCCCCAGCAGGAGAATGCTTCCATCGGGTCGTTTGCGGGCGACGAAGATCGCCGCCTCGCGCGTTCTCGAATCCGGCAGGAGGGTTTTGTCGATCTCGTGGGCGCGACCGTCGAGCGGCATCGGCGGCATGGAGGCTATGTTGCCGAATTTGAGCGCTCCATTCGCGTCGTAGACCGCGACATAATCGATGCGGCGCAGGTCGTGCGTCACCCGCAGATCGAGCTCCTGGCGCAGGCGCTCGTCGCTGTCGTCGGCGCCGGCGGCGACTTCGCCCTCCAGCAAGCGGCCGAGCCGCTTCACGTTCGCGTCGGAAATTGCGAGATAGATCAGGAAGAAGATGCCCGCGGTGGCGGCCGTGATCGTCAGGGCGAAGGCGAGCGCCAGGCGGAATGCGCGCTCGCGGACGACGTCATTCGTCCACATTCAGCTTGAATCCCGCGGCCCGCACGTTGACGATGAGGCGAGGCTCGCCGCCGGCGTCGGTCTTGCGGCGCAAATTGCTGATGTGAACGTCGACCACATTGGTTTGCGGCAGAAACTTGTAATTCCACACATCCTCGAGAAGCATCGCCCGCGTGACGATCTGATTGGGGCGGCGCATGAAATATTCGAGCAGCTTGAACTCTCGGGGCAGCAGATCAATCCGCCGCTCGCCGCGCCGGACAGTGCGCTCCACCAGATCCATCTCCAGCGGACCCGCGCGCAGCCGCGTGGCGCGCGGGTCGGGAACGCGGCGCAGCAGCGCCTCGACCCGGGCGGTGAGCTCGCGCAGCTCGAAAGGCTTGACGAGATAGTCGTCGCCTCCCGCCTTCAGCCCGCGAATACGGTCGTCGACCGAGGACAGCGCGCTGATCACCAGCACGGGGGTCGCGTTGCCCTCCTGGCGCAAGGTCTCGAGGATGGTCAGGCCGTCCTCGCCATGCAGCATCCGGTCCATGACGAGAACCGCCGGGCCGCCAGCGCGCGCCGCCTGGAGCCCTTCTTCGCGCGTCGCGACCAGTTCGACGTCGTAGCCGACGGCTTGAAGCTCTGCTCGAATCTCCTCGGCCAGGTCGAACTCGTCTTCGATTACGAGGATGGGGGGCGGCGCGTCGGAATGGCTTCGGTCGAGCATGGGCAGATCTTTCATTGTCGCGAAACCGCGAACTTGATCGGCCGGGCCGTCTCCGCCGCGTCGCGCGCCTCGCGACGAACAACGTTCCGAGCCTATCCTAGTCTGGCGTTCCGGGAGTCCCGACAACAACGCGCGCCGCGGTAACTTTACACGGCCACGAGCCGCGCAGACAGGCCATAGTGATAAAGAATATTTTAACGAGCCGCCTCAGTCGATGATTCGCTCAATCCATCTTTTAGATCTGTTTCATTGAACATGGCCGCAAACTTGATTGAATTGCCCTGAAGGCGCTTCGCGCCATTCCCATGTCGCGCTTGTCGTCCGCCGGCGGCGCTCAGAAGGGCCCGTTGTGACCGCGATTCAGTCAGCCAACGTTTTCTGGTTCATTCCCACCCATGGGGACGGTCGATACCTCGGGACCAGCCTCGGCGGGCGCGCGGTCGACCTTGCCTATCTCAAGCAGATCGCCCAGGCCGCCGATTCGCTGGGCTATTACGGCGTGCTGCTGCCGACCGGCAAGAGCTGTGAAGACTCCTGGATCATCGCCTCGTCGCTGGCGCCGCAGACCGAGCGGTTGCGCTATCTGGTCGCCGTGCGGCCGGGCCTCCAATCGCCAACCGTCGCAGCGCGCATGACGGCGACGCTCGACCGGGTGTCGTCGGGGCGGCTCCTCATCAACGTGGTCACCGGCGGCGATCCGGTCGAAAACAGGGGCGACGGCCTGTTCCTCGCGCATGACGAGCGCTATGCGCTCACGCGCGAGTTTCTCGAAGTCTACACCGCGCTGCTGCGCGGCGAGACGGTCAGCTATTCCGGCAAGCACATAAAAATCGAGTTGGGGAGCCTGCTGTTTCCGCCGATGCAACAGCCGTTGCCGCCGCTCTATTTCGGCGGCTCGTCCGACGCGGGCGTTTCGGTCGCCGCCGAGCTCGTGGACAAATATCTCACCTGGGGCGAGCCGCCGAATGCGGTCGCCGAAAAGATCGCCGTGGTGCGCAAGGCGGCTGAGGCGCGCGGCCGCAAACTCAGCTTCGGCATCCGCCTCCATGTGATCGTCCGCGAGACGGCCGAGGAAGCCTGGCGCGCCGCCGACAAGCTGATCCAGCATGTCGACGACGCGACCGTTGCGGCGGCGCAAAGCGTCTTCCAGCGGATGGATTCCGTCGGCCAGAGCCGCATGTCCGCCCTGCACGGCGGACGGCGCGACCAGCTCGAGATCAGCCCCAATCTGTGGGCGGGCGTCGGGCTGGTGCGCGGCGGGGCAGGGACGGCGCTGGTCGGCGATCCGGAAACCGTCGCGCATCGGATGCGCGAATATATGGCGCTCGGCATCGACAGCTTCATCCTCTCGGGCTACCCGCACCTCGAGGAGGCCTATCGGTTCGCCGAACTCGTGATGCCGCTGCTGCCCCTCAACCGCGCCGAACCGGCCGTCAGCGTCGCCGCCAATATGGGGCCGTTCGGAGAGACGATCGCCAACGTCGATCGCCCCGCCTACCGCCGCGCGGCGGAGTTGTAAGTCTTGGCCGCGCCGCGGGCGTTTTCGCTTGTCTTATAAATATACAAAAACAGTCAATATTATCGTCTAATCTGACCAGGGGACCAGTATGAACGACACGACGAACACGACCAGATTGTCCCGCCGCTCCATCCTGAGAAGGGCCGGAGGCCTCGGCGTCGCGGCTTCGGTCGCAGCGTTGGGCTCCCGTCTCTTCACCCCGGCGATCGCCGGGCCGGCGCCGAAGATACGTCTCGCCTGGACGGAAGTGGCGGCGTGCCACTCGCCGCTCGGCTTCGGCGTCGCCAAGGGCTTCTACAGCAAGCACAATCTCGACGTGGATTTGTTCTACCAGGGCGCCAGCGGGCAGACGCTGATCCAGGCGCTCGCCACGGGCAAGGCCGACGCCGGCGCGGGGCTGATCGGCGACTGGCTGAAGCCGCTCGAACAGGGGTTCGACGTCAAGCTGTTCGTCGGATCGCATGGCGGCTGCCAGCGTCTGCTCGCCGGCAAGTCGTCCGGCATCAAAAGCATCGCCGACGTCAAGGGCAAGACCATCGCCACGTTCGGCATCGGCGCGCCGCCGCAGGTCGCTTTCCAGGTCACCCTCGCCAAGGCCGGCATTGATCCCAATACCGACGTAAGCTGGAAGGCGGTGCCCTTCGATCTCGTCGGGGAGGCGGTCAATCGCGGCGAGGCCGACCTTGCCGCCCATATGGACCCTTGGGCCTATTCGATCGAGAAGCAGTTCGGCTTCGTGAAGATCGCCGACACGCAGACTGGCGTCTACGAGAACCGCACCTGCTGCGTGCTGGGCGCGAACGGCCCCTTCCTCCAGGCCAACAAGGACGCGCTGCGCCGCCTCGCCGAAGCGAATATCGAAGTCCACGAATATACCGCCAATCATCCCGACGAAGTCGCCGAGTGGTACTTCGACAATCTGAAGCCGGCAGGCCTCAGCGTTGCGGATCTCACCAACATTCTCGGCTCGCTCACCAACCACGATCATCCGATCGGCCAGGCGCTTGTCGACCAGATCCGCATCACCGCCGAGGATCTCAAGCTCGTCAAAGTGCTCGATCCGACCACCGATCCGAAGGCGTTCGCCGAACGCGTAACCGTCGACCTCCTGGCTTGAGGCGGCGATGAGCGAAGGCATTCGAACGCTCGCGCCGCCGGTTGGCGCCGCGTCGCTGGCGGAGATCTGGCGAGGCGCCTGGAAACAGGGGCTGATCGCTGCCGGGACATGGCTCGCGGCGGCCGCGGCGACAGTCGCGCTGCCTGACGTCGTTCCCTGGGGCTCGGCGCGTCTGTTCGCGGAGATCACCGCGGCGGTCGCGTTGCTCCTCGTTCTGCTCGCCTTCGTCGTTCATCGTTTGGGGAAGGTCGGCGAGCGGCTCGTTCATTACGGGCCGTGGTTGATCGCAGTCGGCGTCTGGCTCGCTTTGTGGGAACTGACGACGGCAAAATTCGGCTGGCTGCCGAAGCCGTTCTTCTCGCCGCCACATGGCCTGCTCAACGTCTATGTCACCGACGGGCCGCGCCTGCTGATCTGCATCGCTTACACGCTGCGGCTGTGGACCCTTGGTTTCACGAGCGGCGTCGTCGTCGGCTATGGCGTCGGGGTCGCGCTCGGCTGGTCGAAGCGCTTTGCCTATTGGGGCATGCCGATCCTGAAGCTGATCGGCCCCGTGCCCGCGACGGCTTGGATTCCCGTGACCTTCTATTTCTTCCCGACGACCTTCGCCGCGAGCATCTTCATCGTCGCGCTCGCGTCGGGAATCCCCGTCGCGATCCTCACCGCCTCGGGCGTCGCCTCGATCAACAAGGCCTACTACGACGTCGGCCGCGTGCTCGGCGCCGACACTTGGTACCTGATCCGCCGGATCGCCGTGCCCGCGTCATTGCCGCACGTCTTCGTCGGCCTATTCATGGGCCTTTACTATTCCTTCGCCGTCCTCGTCGTCGCCGAGATGCTCGGCGCGAAATTCGGCCTCGGCTGGTACATTCAGTTCCAGACCGCTTATTCCGGCTATGCGAACGTCTATGCGACGCTGCTGATCATGGCGCTGCTGTGCTCGGGGGTGATCCGCCTGCTGTTCAGCGCTCGCGATCGCCTTCTCACCTGGCAGAAGGGGTTCATCGCGTGAGCGCCGTCGCCGCCGTCGCGCGCGATGCGCGAACCGATCACACCCCGAGCGGATCGCTCGACATTCGCAATGTCAGCCATCAGTTCGAGCTCGGCGGCTCGCGCCTTCCCGCGATCGCCGAGGTCGATCTGACGATCGCAGCGGGCGAATTCGTCGCGTTGCTCGGCCCGTCCGGCTGCGGCAAGTCGACCCTGCTGCGGCTGATCGCCGGTCTCGAAGCGCCGACCGGCGGCGCGATCCTCATGGACGGCGCGCCGATCACGCGCCCCGACCCGTCGCGCATCCTCGTCTTCCAGGATCCGACGCTATTTCCATGGGCGACGGTCGAGGCGAATGTCGCAACCGGCCTCGAAGCGCGGGGCGTTCTCAAAGCCCAGCGCGAACGCGTCCGCGAGGCGCTCGCGCTCACCGAGCTCACCAACTTCGCAAACGCCTATCCGCACCAATTGTCGGGCGGCATGGCGCAGCGCGCGTCGCTCGCGCGCGCCTTGGTCAACGATCCGGCCCTACTGTTGCTCGACGAGCCGCTCGGCAAGCTGGACTCCTTGACCCGCCTGACGCTGCAGGAAGAACTGGTGAAGCTGTGGCGCCGGCGGGGCTTCACCGCGTTGCTGGTGACGCACGATGTGGAGGAGGCGCTGCTGCTCGCCGGCCACGTGGTCGTGTTCAGCGAGAGACCCGCGCGCATCAAGGCGGAGTTTGCCATCGACAAGGCTTACCCGCGCCATCGCGACGATCCCGACATCGTCGCGCTCCGGCGTGAGATCCTTGAAACGCTTGGGCTCAGGACGTGAGCCCGATGATCCGACTTCCCGTCGCCTTGCGCGCGCTCGGCGCGCTCGTGCTCATCGCCTCAGGCTCCTGGTGGTGGATCACCTACGGCGACGTCATCCGTTACAACTACATCAGCGCCCAAGAGGCCAGCGTCTGCCTTGTCGGCGATTCCGAGATCTGCCGGCTCGCCCGCGCGCTGTGCCGCGGCGCGCATCCGGTCTCCCTCATCGCCTATCGCGCCGCAGCGCTCTGGTTCGGCCTTGCGGTCCTCTCCAGCGCCCTCGTCGCGCCGGATCGACCCGCAAGCGCCGGGATGCTGACGCGCTTGGCGAAGTTGCTTCCATCGATGCCTCGCAGTCGGAATGCGCGGAGAGATTGAGATGAATGCGGTCGTGAAACAGCCCGTGCAGGCGGGGGCGCCCACGCTGAAGGACGCCATGCGACAAATGGCCGGCGGCGTCTGCGTCATCACGGCCGGGATCGGCGAGGAGCGCACCGGCCTCACCGTCACCTCCGCCACGTCGCTGTCGATCGCGCCGCCGACGATGATCGTCTGCGTGAACCGGGAGGCGTCGGCTCTACCGATCATCCAGTTGCGACGTCATTTCTGCGTCAACGTCCTCGAGGCGCGACAACGCGATGTCGCCGACCGTTTCGCCGGCCGCGGCGGCGTCAAAGGGGCCGAACGCTACGCCGGGGCGGAGTGGCGTCCGCTCGAGACAGGCGCTCTGACGCTCGAAGGCGCGCTCGCCTCGGTCGACTGCGAGGTCGAAGAGTTCGTCGAGCGGCACAGCCACGTCATCGTCATCGGCGCCGTCAAGGCGCTGCAAGTGCGGCCCGGGCGGCCGCTCGTCTATGGCGGCGGCGACTACGCTTCGCTCGGGCCGATCTGACCATTCATTCCTCTTGCTAATCGGAGTATGCGCGTGACCGTCAATGTCGCCGTTCCCCAGGCCGATCGTGCGCCGCCGGCGTTCGATCTCGAACCTGTCGCCCATGTGATCCGGTCTGACGCCGAGGCGATCGAGCTCGCCAAGACGCTCGCCCAGGAATTCGCCGTCGAGGCGGCCAAGCGCGACCGCGAGCGCATTCTGCCCGAGGCGGAGCTCGACCGCTTCTCGAAGAGCGGATTGTGGGGGATCACCATTCCCAAGGCCTATGGCGGGGCAGGGGTCTCCTTCGCGACGCTCGCCAAAGTCATCGCGCTGATTTCGGCGGCTGATCCTTCTCTGGGGCAGATCCCGCAGAACCATCTCGCCGCGATTGACGCGATCCGCTTCTCCGCCTCGGAGGCGCAGAAGCAATACTGGTTCGAGCGCGTGCTGCGCGGCTATCGGCTCGGCAATGCGTTTTCGGAAGCGAAGAGCAAGCACGTCGGCGCCTTCGAGACGAAGCTGACGCCCCGGGGCGAAGCTTATGTCGTCAACGGCGAGAAGTTCTACGCGACCGGCGCCTTGTTCGCCCACTTCATCCACATCGGCGCGGTCGGGCCTGACGGAAAGGTTTATCTCGCCATCGTGCCGCGTGGCGCGAAGCGACTGACGATCATCGACAATTGGTCGAGCTTCGGCCAGCGCACCACCGCGAGTGGCAACGTGCTGATCGACAATGTCGAGGTCGATCCGATCGGCGTTATCCCGTCTCATCTCGGTGGCGAGAAGCCGTCGTCGAACGGCTCGGTGTCGCAGATCATTCAGGCCGCGGTGGATGCCGGCATTGCGCGCGGCGCCATCGAGGACACGATCGCCTTTGTGCGGCGCTACACGCGTCCGTGGATCGACAGCGGCCAGGAGAAGGGCTCCGAGGACGTCTTCACGATCGCGCAGATCGGTGATCTCGAAATCAAGCTGCATGCGGCGGAAGCGCTGCTGGAAAAGGCCGGCCTTGCGATTGACGGCATCATCGATCAGCCGATCGACGAGAGCGTGGCTGAAACAGCCGTCGCCGTCGCTGAGGCCAAGGTGTTGACGACCGAGATCGCGATTCTCGCGACCAACAAGCTGCATGAACTCGCGGGCACGCGCTCGACGCTGGCCGAGTTCAACCTCGACCGACATTGGCGCAACGCGCGCACGCACACGCTGCACGATCCTGTGCGCTGGAAATATTTTCACGTTGGCAACTATGCGCTCAACGGCGTCGCGCCGCCGCGTCACTCCTGGAGCTGAGCCAATCCTATGACGATTGCCCTCGACAGAACGAGCCCCGAAGCGGAAGTCCTCTTCCAGCCGCCGCCTCCACGCGTGAAGCCGGCGCAGATCATCCGCGACGATGCGCAGGCGGTCGCCGTCGCGCGCGACGTCGCTGCACAAATCGCGAAGGACGCCGTCGTGCGCGATCGCGAACGTCGCCTGCCTTATGAAGAGTTGGAGCTGCTTTCCGACGCTGGGCTGCTGGCGATCACGGTCCCGCGCGCCTTCGGCGGCGCCGAAGTCAGCGCGGGGGCACTGGCCGAGGTGATCGCGATCCTCGCCGCCGCCGACGGCTCGATCGGCCAGATCCCGCAGAATCATTTCTTCATGCTCGAGGCGCTGCGATTGGAGGGAACGCTGGAGCAGCACAGCTTCTTCTATCCCCGCATTCTTCAGGGTGAGCGGGTCGGCAACGCCCTCTCCGAGGTCGGGACGAAGACTGCGCACGATCACACGACGCGCATCACGCGCGACGGCGCGAGCTACCGCTTGAACGGGAAGAAGTTCTATTCGACGGGCGTTCTGTTTGCCCATTGGATCGCGGTGGTGGCGAACGACGAAAATCAGAATTCCACGATCGCCTTCGTGCCGCGCGACGCCGAGGGTGTCACCATCGTCGACGATTGGGCGGGCTTTGGACAGCGCGTCACCGGCTCGGGAACGACGCTGCTCGACAATGTCCCCGCGCATCCGATCGGCGTCCTGTCGTTCCGCGCGCTGTTCGATCGTCCGACGCCGATGGGCGCGCATGCACAGATCATGCACGCCGCGATCGAGGCAGGCCTTGCGCGCGGCGCGCTCGCCGATGCGATTGACTTCGTGCGCACGCGCTCGCGCCCTTGGAAGGATTCGGGCGTCGAGCGCGCCGTCGACGACCCCTACACGATCGCCCAGATCGGCGACATGAAGATCCGCGTCTCCGCCTCCGACGCGCTGCTCGCGCGCGCCGGAGGTTTGGTCGATGCGGCGACGGTTGATCCGACCGTCGAGACGGTCGCCGCGGCGTCGATCGCGGTGGCCGAGGCGAAAGCCGCCGCGACCGAGGCGGCGCTGCATGTCTCGAACAAGCTGATCGAACTGGCGGGCTCACGCGCCACCTTGCAGGAGTTCGGCCTCGACCGGCATTGGCGCAATGCGCGCACCCATTCGGTGCATGATCCGGTGCGATGGAAATATCGCGCCATCGGCGACTATTGGCTCAACGGCGTCAATCCGCCGCGACATGGAGCACTGTGAAGCATGACGCGGCAGATCCACTTCAACGCCTTCGACATGAATTGCGTCGGGCATCAATCGCCTGGCCTATGGGCGCATCCGCGCGATCGCTCCTGGCAGTACAAGGACCTCGAATACTGGACCGATCTCGCGCGCCTGCTCGAGCGCGGCAAGTTCGATGGCGTTTTCATCGCTGACGTGCTCGGCGTCTACGACGTCTATCGAGGCGATCTCGACACGGCGCTGCGCGTCTCGACGCAAATTCCTGTTAACGATCCCTTGCAGCTCGTGCCGGCGATGGCGCTGGTGACCGAGCATCTCGGCTTCGGCGTCACCGCATCGATCTCCTTCGAACATCCCTACAGCTTCGCGCGGCGCATCTCGACGCTCGATCACCTCACCAAGGGCCGCGCGGGGTGGAACATCGTGACGTCCTATCTCGAAAGTGGCGCGCGCAACATCGGCCTCGGCAGCCAGACGCAGCACGACGATCGCTACGAGATCGCCGACGAATATATGGAAGTCGTCTACAAGCTGTGGGAAGGCAGTTGGGCGGACGACGCTGTGGTGCGCGACCGCGCGCGGCGCATCTTCACCGATCCAACGAAAGTACGGCCGATCGGGCATGAGGGCAAATACTACAAGGTGCCCGGCGTTCACCTCAGTGAGCCGTCGCCGCAACGCACGCCCGTTCTCTATCAGGCGGGCGCCTCGAGCCGAGGCAAGCGCTTCGCGGGCGAGCATGCGGAATGCGTCTTCGTCGCGACCCCCTCGAAGACCGTGCTGAAGAAGACCGTCGCCGCGATCCGCGAGAGTGTCGCCGCGGCCGGACGCGACCCGCGCAGCGTGCTGATCTTCAATCTGCAAACGGTGATCGTCGACGAGACGGACGCCAAGGCGAAGGCGAAGTACGAGGACTATAAGCAATACATCGACCTCGACGGCGCGCTGGCGCTCGGCTCGGGCTGGATGGGCATCGATTTTGGCGCCTACAAGCTCGACGAGCCGCTGCGCCAGATCAAGACGAATGCGGTGCAGTCGTCGGTGGACGCGTTCTCCAGCGCCGATCCCGGCAAAGTCTGGACCGTGCGGGAGCTCGCGGAATGGATCGGCATCGGCGGCCTTGGACCGCTCGTCGTCGGCGGTCCATCGACGGTCGCCGACGAACTGCAGCAATGGGTAGAGGAAACCGACGTCGACGGCTTCAATCTCGCTTATGCGGTGACGCACGAGACCTTCGCCGACATCGTCGAACACCTCGTGCCGGAATTGCAGAAGCGCGGCGTCTACCGCAAGCACTACGTGGCCGGCACGCTGCGCGAGAAGCTGTTTGGGGGCGGCGCTCGCCTACCTTCCAACCATCCGGCGGCGCGATATCGTAATCTCCAACCGGCTCCGCGAAGCGGCAGCGTCGCTGCGGAATGATGGGCGCGCCTGGCGTTCTCCCACGCGCCAGGCGCGCCATCGCACGAACGTGACGGCGGGCGCCCGCGACGGCTCGTTGTCGCCAGGCGCAATCGATCTATATTGTGGTCGAATAGCAGCAATTTGCGAGGATCGTCATGGCGCAGAAGCGGCAATTGCGGTTGGGCGCTTTCATGCGTCCGACCACCATCCACACCGCCGGCTGGCGCTATCCCGGCGCTTACCCGGACGCGAATTTCAACCTCGCGCACCTCCAGCGTTTCGCGCAGACGCTCGAGCGAGGGCGCTTCGACGCCTTCTTCATGGCGGACCATCTCGCCGTGCTGAACATGCCGATCGAGGCGCTGAAGCGCAGCCACACCGTCACTTCGTTCGATCCGATCACGCTGCTGCCGGCGCTCGCAATGTCGACCACCCACCTCGGGTTGATCGCGACCGCGTCGACTACCTTCGAGCAGCCGTATCTGATCGCGCGCCGCTTCGCCTCGCTCGACCACATCAGCGGCGGGCGCGCCGGCTGGAACGTCGTGACGACCTCGAACCCCGACGCCGCCCTGAACTTCGGGCTCGACGAGCACATGGAGCATGGCGAGCGCTACCAGCGGGCGCGTGAGTTCTTCGACGTCGTCACCGGCCTGTGGGATTCCTGGGCCGACGACGCCTTCGTGCGCGACACGGAAAGCGGGATCTTCTTCGATCCCGCCAGGCTCCACGTGCTGAACCACAAGGGGCCGTATCTTTCGGTGCGCGGGCCGCTGAACATCGCCCGTCCCGTCCAGGGCTGGCCCGTGATCGTGCAAGCCGGCGCCTCTGAGTCGGGCCGCCAGCTCGCGGCGGAGACCGCGGAGGTCGTGTTCGCGGCCCACAACAACCTCGAAGACGGCCGCGCTTTCTACGCCGACGTGAAAGGCCGCATGGATGCGCTCGGCCGCGATCGCGATCATCTCAAGATTCTGCCCGGCGCCTTCGTCGTCGTCGGCGACAGCGTCGGTGAGGCGCGTGAGAAGCGCGCACGGCTCGATAGTCTCGTCCATGCCGAGAGCGCGATCGCTTCGCTGTCGATCGCGCTCGGCCACGACGCCTCGCGCTTCGATCCGGATGGGCCGTTGCCGGAGACCCCAGAGTCGAATGCGAGCAAAAGCAGCCGCGAGCGGGTGATTGCGCTGGCGAGGCGCGAAAACCTCACCGTTCGTCAGCTCGCACAGCGGCTCGGCGGTTACGCGGGCCTCGCCTTCGTCGGCACGCCCGAGACGATCGCTGACGGTATGGAGGAATGGCTGGTTCGCGAGGGCTGCGACGGCTTCAACGTGATGTTCCCTTACCTGCCCGAAGGGCTCGACGATTTCGTCGACAAGGTCGTTCCCGAATTGCAGCGGCGCGGATTGTTCCGACGCGAATACGAAGGCCGCACGTTGCGCGAAAACCTCGGTCTGCCGCGGCCCGCCAATCGATTTTTCTGATCCGGATCGTCCGATTGCGAGTTCGGTTGTCGGAACCTCGGGGATCGCCGAGCGTTCTGTCCGTTGAATCGCCTCCGCGGGAGACGCGAAGCGCGGTTGCTGGAGTCTGCTAAATTTTGCCCGAACTCGAACGGTGCAAAGGGAGCGGAGCAATCCGGCGCGCATTCGGGCGGGCGCGGATTGCTTCGCGGATGCGTTCGTCGCGAGGCGACGGCGCAAGCTTCCTACTGTCTCGTCAGCCTGGCGGAGCCCTGCCCCATCGGGCCGTGGGCGACCCCCGAGGCGGTGGCGCCTCCCAGTTTGGTTATCGTGACGTCGTAGTTGGCGTGGTCGCCGAAGGAGACCGACTTGCGGGTAACCTCGCTGTAGCCGATGTCGTAGGGCTGGCCGCCGCGGATCGCGTAGCTGACCACTTTGCCGCCGGCGATCGTGACGGAGACCGGCTCGGTGTCGTTGAGTGTGCCGACCCAGGTCCCGTCCCAAGATTTTTCGAAGGATTTGTCCGAAGCGGCCTGCGCTGCGATCGGCAGCAGAGCCACGGTAAACGCAGTCAGTAAGCTTACGCGCCGTCCAATTGCCATCTCTCTCAACTCCTTGGCGTTGGCGACGTTCTCTCAATCAATTTTTCGGGCGCGGTGAGGGCGAGAGTGCGCGTCTAGGCAGGCGAGAGTGCGGAGATTCCATGTCCTGCCGGCCGATGCGCGCAAATCGGCACGGCGGAGAGCCGTCAGCCATGAAGCCGGGAGCAAGCCAATGCAGCCCAGCGCAGCCGACGGTATCGCCGGCTACGCTGCGCTGCATTGACGCGATGAATTGGGCGCCGTCGGCTGTCAAGCTTCTCAGCGGCGCTCAAGGCTGGTTGGATTCAGGTGTCCGCGCTGATTTCGGAATTGAAAACGATCGATCCATGCGACTGAAGGCCGAGCTCCTCGGCTTTCCGGCGCGCCACGGCAACCGCCTCTTCGCGATCCTCGGTGCTGAAGAAATCGTCGCCAAACAATCCGACGCTCACAGCAAATCGCTTCGCTGCGCTTTCCTCGCTCTCGTGGACGTAAATTGTGAGCGGATAGGCGCGCATCTCTTGTTCGATCAGGCGCGCGACTTCGGTCGTTTCGGGCTCGTGGTCTTCGGTCGCTCTATACTCGAGCCATGCCCGCATGGCTTGAGTGATCGGGACGGTGACCGTGGTGTCCGGGGCCGCCTCCAGCGCTTGGCGCAGAATTTCCACCAGCTCGCCGTCCATACTGCGCGCATTCGCCTGAGCGCGCGCCTCGACTTGCTGCTTCAACCACTTCGGGAGCCGAACACTCACCTGAGTTAGCGTACAATCTTCCATTCTCACGCCCCCCTCCCTTATCTTTCTAGTGACACATTGTTTGTATCTCACGCAAGGTTAAATTTTAGCGATATTGTCCCCATGGCCCTGTGAAATCGTGCCCTTTCGGAACGTGTGTCTTAAAACGAGATCGTAGTGCGCTCTCAATGCTGACTTATGTGCCTTCTTGGCACAGCAGAAAGCGGCGCCATGTTTCGATTCGACGCTCTAACCAAAAAAATGCAGGTGCTCCAGCTGCGATCGGTAGGCTGACGCCATAGCCTCCAACGCCGCCGCTACGTCGGGAGGTTGGGCGCCTTTGTCCAGCATGATTTGCCGCAAGCGCTTGCGGGCTCGGCGGAAAGCGGCGTCGAGCGCTTGGTCGTCGATGGATGGGCAGGTCTCGATCAAGAGGTCGGCGATGGCTTCGCCGCAAGCGGCGGCGATTTCCCGCCATCCGTTGCCGTTGTTGCCTGCGACGAAGGTCATCGTGCACTCCGCAAGTGTAAAATGACAATATCCGCGAGGCTCTCAGTAGATTACCGCAGAACTCGCCCGCCTGGGCATAATCCCCTGACAAATAAAATAGCTTACTGTCAGAGCGCACTCGCGTCCAAGAACGCGGAGAGCGGCGCGTGCTGTTCTTACTCGGATCCGATCCGAGCGCCCTTCTCTGCGACGGAGCGCTTCATCAGCAGCACGACGAACACAAGCGCGACCGTGACGACCGCAAGCACCCAGAACACATCGAAGTAGGCAAGCGCCGACGCCTGTTGCGCGCGGAGATTTGCAAGCGCCTGCAAGGCCAGTTGCTGCGCGGCGACCGGGTCGCCGGTCTGCTGCAGGAACGGTCCGCCAGCCTGATCGAGGAAGGAACGCGTCGCCGCATTGAAAGGATCGAGCGTTTCGCCGAGACGGAGGCTGTGGAACTGGTCGCGGCGCTCCTGGATCGTCTGGGCCATTGAGGTCCCTACGCTGCCGCCCTCGTTGCGCAGCAGGCTCAACAGGCCGACCGCCGCTCCGCGTAGCGCGATCGGCGTGTAGAGGTACGCTGCGACGTTTGCGGGTGCGAAGCACATCGCCAGCCCGACGATCAGCACCACCCGCGGCCAGACGACCTCACCCGGACTGATGTCCAGGTTCAGCTGCGACATCCAGTAGTTCCCCGCGGCCATGGTCAACAGACCCGCGGCGATCACCCAGCGCGCATCGGTTCCACGGCCGAGCGTGCGTCCGACGATCGGCATGGCGACGACGGCGAAGAAGCCGGCCGGCGACATGACAAGTCCGGCGCTTAGCGCGTCGTAGCCGAACAGCGACTGGAGCAAGGCGGGCAACGAGGTGCTGGCGGCATACAGCACCGCGTAGGCGCCGAAGATGATGATGCAGCAGGCGGCGAAATTCCGCTCGCGCAACGGCCGGAAATTGACCACCGGATTGGGATGGCGCAGCTCCCAAACGATCAGGCAGGCCAAGCCCACGGCGAACAAGAGCGCCAGCGTCTGGACGCGCCAGAACGGGTCGCCCAGCCAGTCCCATTCCTGGCCCTTGCTGAGCGTGACCTCCCAGGAGACTATGACGATGATCAGCAGCGACAGGCCGACGCCGTCAAAGCTGAACGGTCGCCGCCGCAACGCCATGCGCTCTGCAGTGAGGTAATCCGGGTCCCGGAGGGTGAGGGCGCAGGCGCCGAGTGCGAGGATGCCGATGGGGACGTTGATCAAGAACACCCATCCCCAGGAGTAGCTGTCGGTTATCCAGCCGCCAAGCGTCGGGCCGACGACGGGCGCGATCAGCGCTGCCAGGCCGAACAGCGTCATCGCCATGCCCTGGCGCTCGACCGGGAAGGCGTCCAACAGCACGCCTTGGCTCGATGGCTGAAGACCGCCGCCGGCGAGCCCCTGGATCACGCGGAACAGGATCAACTGCCCGAGCCCGGTCGCCATGCCGCACAGCGCCGAGCCGAGGGTGAATACGGCGATCGACAGCAGGAAGTAGTTGCGGCGGCCGAGATGCGCGATCAGCCAGCCGGTGATCGGCAGGATGATCGCGTTGGCCGCGAGGTAGCTGGTGATGACCCATTCGCCGTCATCGACCGTGGCCGAGAGGCCGCCCGCGATATAGCGCAGCGCCACGACCGCGATCGTCGTGTCGAGCACCTCCATGAAAGTCGGCACCACGACGACGGCGGCGACGACCCAGGGATTTACCGCCGCACGCGATCCAGAATTCGGGAGCGCCGCGCTGGTCATCGCCCGTTTCCCGCAGCGCCGGCGGCCGGAGCAGAGGGCGACGATTGCGGCGCATAGGCCTGGAGAAACTTTCCTGCGTTGGGTCCGGTGGGAGGCTTGTTGATATAGACTGTCGGAACGACCGACGTGCCGATGAACAGAGGCGCTTGATCGGCGTTGTAGTCGACAAGATCGATGCGGACCGGCAAGCGCTGGACCACCTTGACGAAATTGCCGGTCGCGTTCTCCGGCGGCAGCAACGCCAGGGTCGATCCGGTTCCCATGGTGAAGCCGGAGATGCGGCCTTTGAAGGTGTGCGCGCCGCCGTACATGTCGACGTGCAGATCGACCGGCTGTCCGATGCGCAGGTCGCCCAACTGCGTCTCCTTGAAGTTGGCGTCGACCCAGATTTCGGTGAGCGAGCGAACCGCCATCAGGTTCTGGCCGACCTGAACATAGTTGCCCGGGTTGACGTTGCGCCGCGTGACGACACCGTCGATGTCCGACGTAATATCGCAGTATCGAAGATCGAGTTCGGCCTGCGCGAGGTCGCGGTCGGCGGTTTCGAGTTTCGCCTCGGCCTGCTTGACGGCGGGGGCGTCGGCCACGAACTTGGCGAAGGTGGCGTCAATGTCGCCGAGTTTCTCGAACTCGTCGAGCATTGCTTTCGGGCCTTGGTTGAACGAGTGCACGAGGCCGAGCTGAGCCGCGCTTTGGATCAGCGCCGCCTGCGCCTCGAGGACGGACGAAAAGGTCTCGTCGAGATCGGGCGGAACCTGGCCGAGGCCGCCGTTTCCGCTTGGCTGAGCCGGCAGTCCCAGCGAGACGCGGATCTGGTGGACTTCGGCCACGGTCTGGGCGAGTTCGGCGTTGGCCGACGTCAGCTCCGCTTGCCGCTGGTCGTACACCTCGCGCGACACATCGGCGCTGGCGACGAGTTGCCGGGCTCGATCGAATTCAACCTGCGCCAGCGTCAGCACGGCCTTGGTCTTGTCCATAGCCGCGATCCTCGCGTGCAGAAGAGCAACCTTGCTGTCGACGTCTTGCACGGCGAGTTGCAGGTTCCAGCGTCGGCTCCTTGCCTCGGCTTCGATCGCGCGCGCCGCTGCAATGGCGGCTTGCTCGTCCGCCTTCGCGGTGTCGACCGCAGCCTGCTTCTGCGAAACCGCAATCCGGTACGGCTCCTTGTCCAACTCGGCGAGAAGATCGCCCTTGCGCACGCGGTAGTTGTCGTCGACCAGAACGCGGACGACCTGTCCTGGGACGCGCGGCGCGACAAACGTCACGTGGCCATTCACGTATGCGTCGTCCGTAGAGGCGGTAGTGAGCATCTCCTCGACCCAGGGGACGCCGAAGACGAGGAGCAGCGCCAGGACCGCGACGCCGAGCGCAGCGAACAGAAGCTTCCGCTTCGGCGTCGCCTTTCGGGTCTCCTGCGCCTCGGGGCGGGACTCTGGCGGCTGCACGCCTTTCGCGTCATCGGCGGCCGAAGCGTCTTCATTCGTCGCCGGTTGCACGTTGATCGAAGCTGGCTTCTCGCTTTGCTCGGTCATGTCGGGCGCCCGTTGCAAGGGGCGAAACGTCCGGCGCTAGTCCTGATGGGAAAGGCGCCGCGACCTGCCCGCAGGAGTTCGACGCACTAGGGGTAGATGAGGATAGGCGCTGCTCGAGCTGGGCGGGGGCGCAACATGCGCCGGCGCCGCCCGCCGCGCCGGTGAATTATAGCACAGCCGATTTTAGCGCGCACCGACGGCCAACGGACGCGGCATTTACTGAGGCGGACTGACTGTCACTGAGCGGGTGACCGCCAAGGACCGCGACGATTTCCTCGCCGCGGACTTCAGTTCAGCATGAAGTCGCGCGCGCCGAGTCTCAGATTCGGTTCCTACTGACGAGCTGTAGCGGCGGGCGGGAACGCTCTCGGACGCATCCCTGCTCCGCAAACGATGAAGCGTTCTGTCGGCATCCACCAGACGTCATCCGGACGGAATTGGTCGATCCACTTCCAGTCGAAGCCGCAAAAGCGATGATACACCCATACCACACGGGCGGCATGCTGGAGCAACATCGGCGCGAAAAGCTCCTCAGTGAAGGAGTTGCCAATAATCATGATCGTCGGCCCGGTTCGGTCGACTTCCTCCAGATACGTTCCGAACGGCTCGGGAGAGAACAGCTCCTTCTTTCCGGAAGGAAGCACCAATTCCTCGTCGGCCTCCGCCATGTCATCGCCAAGGCCGAGCAAGCGCGCAAGGTCGCCGCCTCTGCGGGTGGCGGGCGGTCCGAGCGCGGAGGCCGCATTCAACCGCCAGTCTGGGCGCCCCGCGGCCTCGGCGACGGCGTTGAAGCCGGCCAGCGCGCCACGGGGCGTCCAATGCGTGTCGTGCATATAGTAGACTTCTCCTTGCTCTCGGGCCGCGCGCAGAGCCGGCCGCATGTCCACCGCGGGAACGCCTCGGGCGGCGAGATCGTCGAGGAAGGCGTCGTATTCGGTTCGCCGTCCGCGATTGCGCGCCCAAATGGGGAGTTGATCTTCGTAGATCGTCGCTGAATTCGGCGGCGAGGCGACGAGGAAGTGAACGCCGCGAGCGGCAAGCGCAGACTTCATCGTCGCGAGCATGTCGGCCGCTTCCGCCACCTTCTCATCGCGTAAGACCAAGCCCGCGCTTTGCCGCACCATATCGTCGCCGCGATAGAACATCCTTCCGTTGGCGCCCATCAGGACCGAGTCGTTGCCGTTTTGGCGCAGATTCTGGCTCAGCAACGCATTTGCGCGAATGAAGATGTCGCGCAGGCCGAAATGATCGCGCAGATACGCGTCCAGCTGCTCCGGAAGCCTGAGCCATCCTTTGAATCCGGAGGGAAAGCTCGGGGCCGCCGCCAACGCGCGCGCTTCGTCGGGGGATAACGCCTTGTTGTCCGGCCAACCGATTTCAATGAGCAGCGGCGACGCCAACAGCAACAACGCCAGAACGGCGAAATATCGGCGATGTCGATAGAGCATCTCGAGTCAGAACCTGAAATATATGAACGGGCTGTAGGTGCTTGCGGCGACGCTGGTCATCGACAAGAGCAACAACCCAAAGGTGGAGATCGCATCGGACGCCGCCTTGAACTTCAGCGCCAACGACGGGAGACGGACCCAACGCGGGGCCACCGCCAGAGCGCAGCCGACGACCAGCGTCCCGATTACCCGCGCGTCCAGCTTGTCCTGCAGGTCGAAGCTGATATTGCTCACCCCGTCGCGACCAATCAGACTTGCGTAGAACTGCAGCGCATCCGACAGCTCGTTGCTGCGGAACAGCACCCAGCCTCCCATGACCGCCAGCAGCGTGTAGGCCCAGCGGGCCGGCACCGTGACGCGCGCCAGAAGCGCAGCGAGCCCCAAGCGTTCCATGATTAGGAAAGCGCCGTGCCAGGCGCCCCATACGAGGAAGGTCCAATTGGCGCCGTGCCAGATGCCGCAGAGCAGGAAAATCGTCAGCAAGTTGCGGTAGGTCTTGAGAGCGCCGACGCGGCTGCCGCCGAGCGGAATGTAGAGATAATCGCGTAGCCACGAAGACAGCGACATGTGCCAGCGCCGCCAGAAATCGGTAATGGACAGGGCGGTGTACGGCAGGCGGAAATTGCGTGGAAAGGTGAAGCCGAGGACCAGCCCGAGTCCAATCGCCATATTCGAGTACCCGGCGAAGTCGAAATAGATTTGGATCGTATAGGCCAGCAATCCGGTCCAGGCCTCGACCATCGAGCGATGCGGAATATAGTCGAACACGGCTTCCGCCAGCGGCGCGACGACGTCGGCGATCAGCACCTTTTGGGCCAAGCCAATAATGAAAATGCGAGCGCCCGCCGAAGCCCGAGACAGCGTGTGCGAACGCGACCTCAGTTGACGCGCCACCGTCTTGTAGCGGACGATCGGACCGGCCACGAGTTGCGGGAAAAGAGCAATATACAAGGCGACCTCGATAGGGTCGCGATTGGCCTTGAAGCGCCGGCGGTACACGTCGATGATGTACGATACGCAGTGGAAGGTGAAGAAGGATATGCCTAGGGGCAGTTGAATATTTGTCTCTGCTACGCCGAGCCCGATCGGGCGCAACATTGCGTCAAGGTTGGTTGTTATAAAATTTGCGTACTTGAAATAGACTAACAACAGAAGATTGACGGATACGGCTACCACGAGCGCGTAACCGCGAGTTTGTCCAGAGTATCTGTCAACAATCACTGCGGCAAACATATTGAATACGATGGACGCCAGCAGAATTAGTACGAACCTCGGCTCTCCCCAGGCGTAGAAAACCAGCGAGAAGAGAAGTGTAACGAGGTTCTTGCCCCATATGGTCGGAGTAAGAAAATAAGCTGCGACAAAAATCGGTAGAAAGAAAAACAAGAACGTGATCGACGAAAACACCATTGCATCGTTTGCCCTAAGCTGATTGGCGCCCGAGATAGACGAGGTCGGCGCTTTCCGACGCGATGTTTTCCGGAAGCATGGCGACGCTGTCGCGGCGATAGAACCTGTTCGGCATCGTTCCCCTGCTGTCGCAGCGCTCGCAAAGCGACGTCGCTATTGACTGACGATGATTCCCGGCCGCGTCAACGTCTCAGGGGGAAGGCTCAGATGGCCTCAGGGTCCCTCACACCGCCAGTTCGGCCCCGTCCCGCTTCTGACCCCCAGCAGCGGTTGCAGTCGGCGTCGCGACCTCGATGAAGGCGCCCGCCAGCCCGGGGCGCCCCGATAGCTGCCTTGCTGCAATTGTTACAATTTATTCAGGCCTGGTTGGCGCCCGAATAGCGTCATTGTTGCTGACGAGCGTGCCCGGATCGCCCTGCCGCAAACCCGGAAACAAACGCTTGACCTGGCTTATATTCATCGCGCTGACCATCGTCGTGGCTGCGCCCTTCGTGGTGGAGTTCGACACACTCGAAGACGAAGATGAGAAAGTACGGCACTATAGGGGATGGTTGCCATGAGCCAACATTCAAAGCAGGCGCGAACAGCGCCGGCAGGCTCGATGTGAGCGCTTTTGGAGGAAGGGGTCAACTTTCGAAGCAGAAGTCACAAATGGGGACCGATATGTCGCATCAGCGGACATCGGCGTCTTTTCACCAGGATAGAGAAGATGCGGTGAGGGAGATCGTCGGCAGCCTCGTTCAAGATGACGAGTTCATGCTGCTTTTCCGGGCCGCGATCCGGGTTGAGCCAGCGAACATGGCGCAGCTGACGGAGCGCGCCGAGGCGTTCCCGATTGAGGATGTCGGGGTTGCGCAAGGCGACTCACTCTCGCCGCTGCTCGGCGACGTGCCGGCGTGAACTCGAGGGAGCGAATGACTCGGTTTCTGGTGGCGAGGCGGCAAATTGCCCAACGCGTCGCGCGCGGCCGCCACGGGACGGCCGCGCGCGAGTCGATCAATAATAATAGGTCGACTGCACGCCGAAGGCATGGTTGACCGCGAAGAACGGGAATTCCGCGATCTGCCCGGCGACATAAACTGGCCCGCCGACCACTACGCGCGGATCGTTCGTAACCGGAAACACGGCTTCGACCAGCCGGAATGGCAAGCTGACGATCGTACCGGCAATCGCGACCGGCGCCGTGATGATGGTAGCGGGCCCATTATGGAAAGCGTCGGGAGCGGCGGCGACCGGCTCGGGATAGGCGCGCTTTCTCACTACTAGATCATTGTTGTGGACCCGATAATGGGTCCGGTGGACGATTCGGTGGTGGATATAACGATACTGCTCGGCTGCAGCCGCCGGCAGGCTGTAGGCCCCGGCAAGAAGTGCCGCGACTGTGACGGCCTGCGCCAGTTTCGATATGCGGATCTGCATTCCTATTGCCTCCATAGGTGACAGGAGGCGTTTCGCGCCTCAAATGTGGCGATTGCTAGGCCTCATCCAGCCCGCATCATGCAGCCCCCTTCACGTCACGCGGCGGCCAGCACGTCAAAGATAGGCCACCAAGGCCGCCGACCGCACACACATGGCCGGAACGGGCATGGCGAAGCTGGAGCGCGGGAGCGGAAAGTGAACGCCCTTTCCTCATCCTCTCTCAAAGCGAGGGCTTGGGCCGGTTTATTCAACGAAATCAGGGCCACTGCAAAAGTATGGCGTCCCGGAAGGGAATCGAACCCCTGACCCCAGGTTTAGGAAACCTGTGCTCTATCCTGCTGAGCTACCGGGACCCACGGCGCGCGGGCCCTTGTCGTCCGACATGACCCGGCGCGACAAAGCCGCTAAAGACCGGTGGATCTTTTGCGACACCGCGCGTCTAGCATGAATTGGTCTCGTGCGCATCACCAGATTTGGCGCCTTGGGCGGGCGGCCGTCGCGTTGGCCTCGGCGCTCGCGCTGGCGAGCCCGGCCGTCGCGGCGTGCGGCGCCAGGGCGGGCGTGGTCAGTGTCGTCGAGGCGACGGATCGGTTGGAGTTGCGGCTGGCCGATGGGCGTCTCGCCCGCCTGGCCGGGCTCGATACGCCGGACCCGCGGCGCGGGGATTCGGAGACGACGGCTGCGGCCCGTTCGTTCCTTACCGCGCGCTGGGCGGGCCGCGAGGGGACGCTCGTCATTTTTTCGCCACGGCCCGACAGATGGGGGCGGCTCCTCGCGGACATTGATTTTCCCGGCGAGGACTCAGCCGCCAACCAACTGATTTCCCATGGTTTCGCTCGAGTGAGGCCGGAGTTCGAAACGCGCGGCTGCGCACCCGAGCGGCTCGCATTGGAAGGAAATGCTCGTACCGCGGGGCTTGGCCTCTGGAACGATCCCGATTATTCCATCCTCGACGCGACGGATGGCGAGGAACTCGCGCAACAAGACGGGCGCTTCGTGATCGTCGAAGGGGTGGTGCGCCGGGTCGGGGCCGGGCGCTCGCGCTTCTATCTCGATTTCGGCGGGCGCGGCGGTTTCACCGTCGTCGTCGCGCGGAAGTCGCAAACCGCGTTTCAAGCCGCGGGCGCGTCGCTGACGAGCTTGGCTGGGGAGAGAATTCGGGTGCGAGGCGTGCTGGACGATCGCTTCGGCCCGCGGTTGGAGATTACTGAGCCGCCGATGTTGGAGCGGCTCGACAGGGCCGGGGCGAGCCAAGGAACGAAGCCGGGCGGATGACGATGGCGGAAGGCGGAAGGAGACGACGGATTGTGGGGCGCGCGGCGGTTTTGCGAAACCGCGGCTGGCTCTCGATTGTCGATTTTTTGCGCCCTCTCGCCGCGAAACCGGCTCCCACATTCTTGCCGCGGGCGCCGGGCGGCGCGCTGCGCCTCGCCGCCGCGGGCGCGCTTGCGCTGGTCGTGGTCAGTTGCGCCGCGATCGACCCCCCGCCTGGCCAGGTCGTCAGTCTCGCGCCCGTCGCGGCGCCGCAGACCACCGGCGGCGGCGCGGCGAATGTGGAGCGCAAGCGCCTCATCGAATCCTTCGGCGGTGAATACAGCGCGCCCAACGCCGAGCGGTACCTCAACGAGACTTTGACGAAGCTCGCCGCCGCGAGCCTGACTCCCGAGGAGCCCTACCGGGTGACGATCCTGGACTCGCCCATCGTCAACGCTTTCGCGCTGCCCTCGGGCGACATCTTCGTCACGCGCGGGCTGCTCGCCCTCGCCAACGACGGGTCGGAGGTCGCCGCGGTGATGGCGCACGAGATCGCCCACGTCACGTCGCATCACGCCGCCCAGCGTGCCGAGCTCGAGAAGACGGCGGCGCTGTTCGCCCGCGTCTCCTCGCAGGTGCTCGACCGCCCGCAGGAGGGGCAGGAGGTCGAAGCGCGGATGAGATTGTCGATCGCGCATTTCTCGCGTCAGCAGGAATTCGAGGCGGACAAGATCGGCATCGGCGTCATCGCCAAAGCCGGATTCGACCCTTACGCCGCTTCGCGGTTTTTGGGTTCGCTCGGGCGATGGAGCGCCCTTCGCGCCTCGCTTGTCGGTCTGGGGGCGGCCGACAAGCCCGATATGTTGGCGACCCATCCCTCGACGCCGGAGCGCGTCGCGCAGGCGATCGCCGAGGCGCGCCAGCTCGCTCCGCCGGGCGTCGGCGAGACGGCTCGCGACGCTTACCTCACGGCGATCGAGGGCATCGCCTATGGCGACGACCCGAGCCAGGGGTTGGTGCGCGGCGACCGCTTTTTCCACCCCAAGCTCGGCTTCGGTTTCACGGCGCCCGACGGCTTCTCCCTCGAAAACCAGGCGGCCGCGCTGATCGGAGTCGGCGAGGGCGGCGCGCAGGCGTTGCGCCTCGACAGCATCGCGGCGAGCAACTCGACGACGGTCGAGAGCGCGCTCGCCTCGGGCTGGATCGATGGCGTGAAGACCAATTCGATCGAGACGATCCCGGGCGGCGACCTGCCGATGGCGACGGCGGTCGCGAAAGGCGAGCAATGGAGCTTTCGGCTCGGCGCGGTGCGGCTCGGCAGCCGCATTTACCGGCTGATTTTCGCCGCCCACAGCCTGACGCCGACGGTTGACGCGCGCTTTCGCGCCGCCATCCAATCGTTCCATCGCCTGAAGCCCGAGGAAGCGGCGCAGGCGCGCGAGTTGCGCCTGCAAACCGTTCAGGCCCAGGCCGGCGACACAGCGCAAACGCTCGCCCAACGCATGCCTTTCGAGGACAAGTCGCTCGCTCAGTTTCTCGTCCTGAACGGCTTCGATCGGGAAGTTCCGCTGGAAGCTGGCCAATACTACAAGGTCGTCGCGCCATGAATGATCCCGCTTTCGCCGTCCACCGTCGCCTCGCCGGCCGCATCGTCGCCGCGACGCACAATGCCGGCAAGCTCGCCGAGCTCCACGATCTCCTCGGCCCGCACGGCGTCGAGATCGTCGGCGCCGGCGCGCTCGGCTTGCCCGAGCCGGAGGAGACCGGCGACAGCTTCACGGCCAACGCCGTCCTCAAAGCGCGGGCAGGGGCCGCGGGCGCGGGCCTGCCAGCGCTGGCCGATGATTCCGGCCTTTGCGTCGTCGCTCTCGACGACGCGCCGGGCATCTATTCCGCGCGCTGGGCGGGCGAGAGCAAGGATTTCGCCGGCGCCATGGCGCGCATCCAGAACGAACTGGCCGCCCGCAACGCGGCCGCTCCCTGGCGCGCTTATTTCATCAGCGTGCTGGCGCTCGCCTGGCCGGACGGCCACATTGAGACCTTCGAGGGCCGGGTCGACGGACATCTCGTTTTCCCGCCGCGCGGGACCGCCGGTTTCGGCTATGATCCGATCTTCGTGCCGGACGGCCATGATCGCAGCTTCGGCGAAATGACGGCGAGCGAGAAGCACGGGATTCCGGTCGACGGCTCGCTCGCCTTGTCGCACCGGGCGCGCGCTTTCCAGAAGCTGGAGCGGGCCTGCCTCGGCTGAAGACAAGGAGGCTCGCATGAGCGATGCATTCGACCGACGGGGAGAAGACTTTGAAAAGCGCTTCGCGCTGAACGAGGAATTGCGCTTCAAGGCGCTCGCCCGGCGCAACAAGGCGCTCGGCCTGTGGGCGGCGGAGCGGCTCGGACGAAAGGGCGAGGCGGCCGAGGCCTACGCCGATGCGCTGGTGGCGGCGCAGGTCGGGCGCGGCGACGACGATGTGGCGGCCGCTCTCGCGCATGACTTCGCCGCCGCGGGCGTCGACATCTCCGCCCATCGCGTCGGGCGCAAGATGGCGGAAGTGATGGCCGAAGCGGTGGCGGAGATCAAGGCGGGACGCTGAGAGCGCGTTGGGACCGCTCCCGCCGCGGCGTGTCGGGTTCGTCCGAGGGGCAGACAGAGGGCGTCGACGAACCCGCCCTGTCTGATGTAAAGACCTTTCACATGAGTTGGAGCAAGGACGAGCCGGGCGAGCGCGACGAGCCGCGCGGCTACCATCATGGCAATTTACGCGAGGCGCTGATCCGCGCTGCGCTGGAGCTGATCGCCAAGAAGGGCGCGGCCGGGTTCACGTTTGCCGAGGCCGCGCGCTTCGCTGGCGTGAGCCCAGCGGCGCCTTATCGGCATTTCCGCGATCGCGACGAACTGATCGCCAGTGTGGCGCTGCGCGGCTTCGAGCAGTTCGGGTCGGCGCTGGCGCGCGCCTGGGACGAAGGCCGCCCCGACGCATTCGCCGCGCTGGACCGGCTCGGCAAGGCCTATCTCGAATTCGCCCGCACGCAGCCGGCGTTCTACTCGGCGATGTTCGAAGCCGGCATCCCAGTCGGCGCCAATCCGGCCCTGCGTGAAGCCGCCGACCATGCCTTTACGGTGCTGCGCAACGCCGCCGAGAAGCTGTGCGCCGCGACGCCGCCCGCCGGCCGCCCGCCGGCCTTGATGGTCGCGCTCCACATTTGGGCGATGGCGCACGGGACGGCCTCCCTGTTCGGACGCGGCGACGGCGCGCAACGGTCACTGCCGATGTCGCCGGCCGAGCTGCTGGAAGCGCAAGTGCTGGTCTATTTGCGCGGGCTCGGGGTCAGATAGACGCGAACCCAGCGCGGTCCCGATAGGTCTTGACCAACGACGACGGCTGATGTAAATGTTAATTACATTCACAAGGGGACGCGCCATGCCTCTCGTTCTGATGATCTTGGGTTTCATTTGGTGGTGGCCGGTCGGACTTCTCATCCTCGGCTTCCTGATTGCGCGCCGCAAATACGGCGGTTGGCGCCGCCCGATGTACGCAGGGAATGGACCAATGAGCGACTGGGATTGCCACTCGGACCGGTGGGAAGAGCGCTTGGACCGCAAGATGGCCCGCATGCAGGAAAAATTTGAGCGCGTGCGCGACCGGATGGAACGCTATCGGAATAGCGGCGGCGGCTGGTTCGGCCAGTCATCGAGCGGCAACCGCGCCTTCGACGACTACCGCACGGAGACGCTGAAGCGGCTCGAAGACGAGCAGCGCGAGTTCAAGGAATTCCTGGAGCGGCTGCGCTTCGCCAAGGACCGCGCCGAGTTCGACCAGTTCATGGCCGACCGCCGGGAGCGCCCGTCCGACCAGGGGCACACGGAAGAACCGCCGCGCGGTTGAAAATCAGCGCGCCGCGTCAGGCAGCCCCTCACCCCAACCCTCTCCCGCGAGCGGGAGAGGGGGCCGCTCAACCCCTTCTCCCGCTTGCGGGAGAAGGTGGCGCGCAGCGCCGGATGAGGGCCTTGCGCTTTAAGCCGGCTTCGCCAGCGGCGCGAAGGCGGCTACCACCTCTTCGTAGACCTTGCGCTTGAAGGGCACGACGAGTTCGGGCAGGGCCTCCAGCCGTTCCCAGCGCCAGGCCTCAAATTCGGGCGGGTGCGCGCCGCCGGCGGGGCTATGGATGTCGATCTCGGATTCCTCGCCGAGAAACCGCAGCAGGAACCATTTCTGCGTCTGACCACGATAGCGCCCGCGCCATCGACCCGTCGCTTCGCCCGGAAGATCGTAGCTCAGCCAGATCGGCGCTTCGGCGATGAGCGACGTCGAGGAGATGTTGGTCTCCTCGTAGAGCTCGCGCAGCGCCGCTTCGAGCGGTTCCTCGCCGTCGTCGATGCCGCCCTGCGGCATTTGCCATTCGTGGCCGGCGACGAGGCTGGCTTCACGCGATTTCTTGCGTCGGCCGATAAAGGCGGCGCCGTTGTTGTTGATCAGCATGACGCCGGCGCTGCGGCGGTAGGGCAAATCTGCTGTCACAGGGCTCTCTTTGTCGGATCTCAAGGATTGACTTGCGCGGCCGGGCCGGGCCCGCGCGCCATCATCGCCGAAAGTGGCGCGAGCGCGACGCCTCGCCCTTCGAGGGGAGCCGCCCATCGCGAGATGAGCGCGAGGGTCGCCGGGCGTGCGGTTGCGACGCCGATGGCGCCGCCCCGCTCGCGCGCCAGCGCTTCCAGGCGGGCGAGCGCAGCCTCGACGCCCTCCGGCGAAGGATCGGCGTCGATGACGACGTCGGCTTTCGCCGTCGGCAGGTTCAGCGCCGCGGCCGCTTCACCGGCTACGCTCCGAGGCGAGGTGCCGTCGTCGAAATAGGCGAGGCCGCGCGAGGCGATCTCGGCGAGAACGGGCGATAAGGCCCGTGAATCCGCCGTGAATTTTCCGCCGAGGTAGTTCACGATCCCTACATAGCCCGAAAATCGCGACATTAGCCAGCGCAGCGAGTTCGAGGTTCTCGGCGTCGGGGGCGCCGGCGAGCAGGATGTGGGGGCCAGGTCGATGGGCCGAACCGGCGAAGGACTCCATCGGGGCTTGCAGCCAGATCTCGTGACCGGCAGCGCGCGCTTCGGCCGCCTCGCGCTCGAGATCGCCGCCGTAGGGCGCGAAGCCGAGCGTGACGTCGGCCGGCAGGCTTGCGATCGCCTGGGTCGTCCCTTCGGCGCTGAGCCCGAGGCCGCCGATCAGGAGGGCGATTCTGGGAGAGCCGGGCTTCATGCGCGCTGAGACGGCGATCGGACGCGCATAGACGTCGGCCGGCCGGGCGCCATCAGCGCCGACGCGCGGCAGCGCGCCGTAGCGGGAGGTCTCGACGAGGCGCGGGTCAGGAGCTGGCGCGAGGCGAATTCCAAGCACCTGGGCGACATCGATGATTTGCGGCCCGGAGGCGCTGCCGCCGTTGCGCACCTTCACCGTGCTGGCGGCGTTGAGCGCTCCAACGCTCGCCGGCGTCTCCAAGGGCGCGCTTGTCGCGACAGGCGCGGGCGAGGGTGGAGGTGGGGCGGCTTCGATCCTGGCGACAGCGAACGGTTCGCCGCCAGCCGCGGGGCCGGATCGCCTCGCAAACTCGCCGCCGAGCAGGGCGAGCGCTGCGACGGCCGTCCAGAGGGCGAATCTCGGGCCTAAGCGGCCCGCCAGCACGACGGCGCTTTCGCGCTTAGGCCGCGCGAGCCCCAACGGTTCGTTCACTTCGTCGCGCACGGATCGTCCAATTCCATCGCCGCAGGCCGAATTTCGCCCGCGAATCACAGAGTTGCGGCGCGTCATTGTCGGTCGGACAGAACCGTCGGTCGAGCGTTTCTTTTGCGACGCCGTTCGCCCGCTCTGCGCCCCGAAAAGTGTGCAATTTGGGACGGGGACAGGGTATAATGCGCCCCGACACGAATCGCCGCGCAGGGCAGGTCCCGCGACGGCGAACCCAACGAGACGGGCGAATCCACGCGTTTGAAAAGGCCTTAACTTTGACGGATGATCCCAAGTCGACGCTTGAACTCGATGCGCAAGACCAGGCCAGCAGCGACGCTTACGGCGCCGACTCGATCAAGGTGCTGCGGGGCCTCGACGCGGTCCGCAAGCGCCCCGGCATGTATATCGGCGACACCGACGACGGCTCGGGTCTCCATCACATGGTCTACGAAGTCGTCGACAACGCCATCGACGAGACGCTGGCCGGCCACGCCAAGCTGGTGTCGGTGACGCTGAACGCGGACGGCTCCTGCACCGTCACTGACGACGGACGCGGCATTCCGACCGGCATCCACGAGGAAGAGGGCGTTTCGGCGGCCGAGGTCATCATGACCCAGCTCCATGCCGGCGGCAAATTCGACCAGAACTCCTACAAGGTTTCGGGCGGTCTGCACGGCGTCGGCGTCTCCGTCGTCAACGCGCTGTCCACCCGCCTGAGCTTGCGCATCTGGCGCGACGGGCAAGAGCACCTGATGCATTTCGCCAACGGCGACCCGGTCGATCGGCTCGCCATCGTCGGCCCGGCGCCGATCGTCGACGCGCGCCAGAAGCGCGGCACCGAGGTGACCTTCACGCCCTCGCCGCAGACCTTTACGATGGTCGACTTCGACTATGCGACGATCGAGCATCGCTTGCGCGAACTCGCCTTCCTCAATTCCGGTGTGCGGATCGTGCTGACCGATCTGCGCGGCGCCGAGCCGAAACGGGAAGAACTCCACTACGAAGGCGGCCTCGATGCCTTCGTTCGCTATCTCGACCGCACCAAGACGCCGCTGAACGAGAAGCCGATCTCGATCCGCGGCGAGCGCGACCGCATCACGGTCGAGGTCGCGTTGTGGTGGAACGACAGCTACCACGAGAACGTGCTGCCCTTCACCAACAACATCCCCCAGCGCGACGGCGGCACCCATCTCATCGGCTTGCGCAGCGCCTTGACGCGCCAGGTGACCGGGTACGCCGACACTTCCGGCCTGACCAAGAAGGAGAAGGTCGACCTCACCGGCGACGACTGCCGCGAAGGCCTGACCTGCGTGCTGTCGGTCAAGGTGCCCGATCCGAAGTTCTCCTCGCAGACCAAGGACAAGCTCGTCTCGTCGGAAGTGCGTCCGGTCGTCGAGGGGCTGGTCAACGATCTGCTCGGCCAGTGGTTCGAGGAGCATCCGCAGGAGGCCCGCGTCGTCGTCGGCAAGGTGCTGGAGGCGGCGCAGGCGCGGGAAGCGGCGCGCAAGGCGCGCGAACTGACCCGCCGTAAGGGCGCGCTCGACATTGCGAGCCTGCCCGGCAAGCTCGCCGACTGCCAGGAGCGCGATCCGGCGAAATCCGAAATCTTCATCGTCGAGGGCGATTCCGCAGGCGGGACCGCCAAGCAGGGTCGCAACCGCGAGTTCCAGGCGGTGTTGCCGCTGCGCGGCAAGATTCTCAACGTCGAGCGAGCGCGCTTCGACAAGATGCTGTCGAGCGAGCAGATCGGCACGCTGATCACCGCGCTCGGCGCCGGCATCGGGCGCGACGACTTCAACATCGAGAAGCTGCGCTACCACAAGATCATCATCATGACCGATGCTGACGTCGACGGTTCGCACATTCGCACGCTGCTGCTGACGTTCTTCTTCCGCCAGATGCGGCAGATCATCGAGGGCGGCTATCTGTACATCGCCCAGCCGCCGCTGTTTAAGGTCAAGCGCGGCCAGTCCGAGCAATATCTGAAGGACGAGCGGGCGCTCGAGGACTTCCTCGTCTCGTCCGGGCTCGAAGGCGCGGCGCTGCGGCTCGCGGCAGGCGAAGTGCGCGCCGGGGCGGACCTCGCTGCGCTCGTCGAAGAGGCGCGCGCGATGCGACGTCTGCTGCAGCAATTGCACTCGCGCTACAACCGGGCGGCGGTGGAGCAGGCGGCGCTCGCTGGCGCCTTGAGGCCGCTAGCGACTGCGGACGACCCGGCGGCCGACCCCCGCGCGGCGGAGCTCGCCGAGCGCATGAACGCTGTCTCCGAGGAGACCGAGCGCGGCTGGCGCGGCCGCAGCGAAGCGGGCGGCTACGTGCTGACGCGCGAATTGCGAGGGGTGCGGCAGGCCGTGACGCTCGATGCGGGCCTGCTCGCCTCCGCCGAGGCGCGCCGTCTCGACGAACATGCCGCGCCATTGCGCGAGGCCTTTCGCGCTCCGGCGGTCTTCCTGCGCCGCAACGAGGAGGCGCCGATCTCTGGCCCCTCCGAGCTGCTCAACACGCTCGACGGCGCCGGCCGCAAGGGCGTGACCTTCCAGCGCTACAAAGGCCTCGGCGAGATGAACAAGGACCAGCTCTGGGAGACGACGCTCGACCGCGAGGCGCGCTCGCTCCTCCAGGTGAAGATCCGCGAGGTCGACGAGGCCGACGACATATTCGTCAAGCTGATGGGCGACATCGTCGAGCCGCGCCGGGAGTTCATCCAGGATAACGCGCTGAGCGTGGCGAATCTCGACGTGTGACCCGGCGCGGGCGTCCCGCCGCAAACGCCTTTGGCCGCGCCGCTGATTGTCGGCGCGGCCTTATTTTTGTGCGCGGTTTGGGCGTAGCGTAGGGGACGGGCGGCGCGGGGTCGATCTCGGCTTCCGCGGCTTCAGCCTCTGGAGCTGACCGTCGTGAAAGAGCCCAAGACGAAGCCGTCGAAACGCGCTCCCGGCCTCTCGGAGGCACAGCTCGACGAGACGCTGGAGGAAACCTTCCCCGCCAGCGATCCGCCGAGCTTCACGCCGACTTCGGTTGGCAGGCCGCAGCCGCCGCGAGGCGTGAACGTGAAAGGGAGCGCCGGGCCGCCAGGTCTCAAGAGGCGCGCGGGCCGCGCGCGTTAGTGATATCGGTCGTAGCGGTTCATCGTGACGACCTCGATGCGCCCCTCCGGTCCGATGAAGCTGGACATCGCCCAGCTCGTAATGCTGACGATGAGCGCGCAGAGGATCGCCGAGCCGAGCCCGGTCACGACAAAGCCCTTGAGAAGATGCGCGACGAGCTCGACCATCAGGCCGTTGATGACGAGCAGGAACAGGCCGAGCGTCAGCAGGGTGATGGGGAAGGTCAGGATCACCAGGATCGGCCGGATCACGGCGTTGACGACGCCGAGCAGCAATGCGGCGGCGATCAGCGATCCCGGCGAACGGATTTCGACGCCGGGAAGGATCTCGGAGGCCAGCCACAGACCGATCGCGACCACCACGGCGCGGATTAGAAACCCTCTCATGCGAACGCGCTCCTTTCGACGCTTCGCGTCATCTTAGCCGAGATTTCCAGGATTTGAGAGATGTGAGGGTCGCGAGTTCCGAGCGAATGGGCAATCAGCGTTCCCTGAAGCGGCTGGCTGGCGCGTCAAGCAGGCGGTGAATCGAGAAAGACGTACAGGGCGGCGATCTTGTTCGCGCGGACGATGATGACGTCGAGCCCGGTGTAGCGGGGCGGCTCGCCGGCCGGCCCGGAGCCCCAAGAGAGGCGTCCCCCGTCCTGAACCGCCTGCGGCGGGCGGTGCGGCGTGTAGACAAAGCTCGGATGACTGGCTCGCAGTTCGCCAGCGACCTGATCCAGCGCCGCGTGACCGACGTAACGGTCCAGGGGAAGAAGGACGGCGCAGTCTTCGGTGTAGAGTTCCTCAATGGCCGCGCGGCGGCGCGCGGGGTCGTTCTCGCCGAAGACCTCTTGCAGGTTGCGCAGGAGGAGAGTTTCGATGACTTCCGACATCGTCGTGGTCCTGTCCGCAGGGCGTGCGGCCTCGCCTGCTCGCGAGATGCTTCACCTTACAGGGCCCGCCGAAAAAGGTGGAGGCCGACCTTCAAACCCGCCCAGGTCGCTCGCCTCGCTATCGGCGGACGTCGAGCGGGTAGGGGCCTTCCGCGAAACGCTCGGGGTGATAGCCCTTGGCCCCGACGAGCCGGGCGACCTCGCTGCCGGGCGCTTCGTCATTCGCGAGTTGGCGGATCAGGCGGCGGAAATCCCATTGTGGTGTCCAACCGAGATCACGGCGCGCTTTGGCGTTGACATAGACGCGGTCGACGCTTGGAAACATTCGCCAGCCTCGCCGGGCGTATTCCGGAGCATATTCGGGAGCGCGAGCGAGGACGGCGGCGGGCGCGTCGGCGCGCAGCAATGGCAAATCCTCCGGCGTGAAGGGCGTTGTGGCGCTGACGATGTACTTGCCGAAGCCGAGCCGAGGCGCGCGCTCGGCGGCGGCGAGATGCGCCGAGACGACGTCTTCGATGTCGACGCGGCGAAACAGATACTCGTTCGCCTTTGCATTGTTTGGCTCAAAGCTCGACCGCACGGACTCGTTGTCGTCCTCCTCGGGAAAGAAGCGCGCGGTGCGCAACACGACGCAAGCCAATCCCTCGTTGCGATGAAACAACTGGCAGAGAGCTTCTGCGGCGGTCTTGGTGACGCCGTAGATGTTCTTGGGGATAGACGGCGCATCCTCGGTGATCCACGCTGCCGGTTCGCCGGGCGGAGGGACCAGCGCGTCGCCGAACGCGCTCGTGGTGCTGGTGAAGACGAACGCCTCGACGCTGGACGCCACCGCCTCTTCGAGCAACACCAGCGCGCCGCGCACGTTGGTTTCGACAAATTCCTCGTGGGCGTGCGTGCCGACATGCGGCTTATGCAGCGTGGCGGCGTGAAGGACCGTCCGAGCGCCCTTCATGCAGCGCCGGACAAAGACGCGATCGGCGATCGAGCCGACCGCGTCGGTGAACTCTCCGGCGATCTTGTCGAGACCGAACGCCGGGACGGCGCGCTCCCGCAGCGTGCGCATCAGCGCCTCGCCCAAGTGTCCGGAACTGCCTGTCACGAGAACGGTCATGTCTTGGCCCGCAGCGGTCACATATCACGCGACAGAGAGAAGCCAATTCGGGCCGTCTCGTCGAATCCGCCGCAGTCGGTCTCTACACACAACGGCGCGCTTCGCAGCGGGCGAGCGCGCCGTTGACGCATGCGATAGGCCGGCGTGACCGGCCCGATCCAAATCAAGCCTGTTTGCGTTCGGAGTTGCGCTTGCGCGTAGCGGCGGCTTTCTTTGCGGCCTCGGAACGGCTCGCCGCGGTTCTTACCGCTGAGCCTCCGCTGGCCTTGCGTTGGGCCCCAGCGCGCGCTGTCGTCTTGCCGCGGCCCGAGCCCCCTTCACGCTTGCCGCCGCCGTCCTCCTTGTTGACGGTCGCCCAGGCGCGCCGCTCGGCTTCTTCGTCCGGCACGCCGCGGCCCTCGTAGCTTTCCGCGATGTGGTCGGCTTTGCGTTCCTGCTTGTCGGTGTATTTCGACTTGTCGCCGCGTGGCATGTGGGGCCTCCCGTATAGGATTGTCGGCACGGCCAAAAACGCACCGCATGCACAAATGTTCCGGGAGCGCATGACTGTCGGAGCATGGCCAGACGTCAAAGCCGCACGATGGCGATAGCGATCAGCGACCCGCTGAACGCGCAAGTGCCCTAAATTGCGCCGCGAGAAATATGCCCGCTGTTTGCGCCCCGATCACAGCACGCCGAGCAAGACGAGGATCAGAAGGATCACGAGGAGCCCACCGAAGCCGCCGGAGGGATAGTAGCCCCAGCCCGCGCTATAGGGCCAGGAGGGTAACGCGCCAATCAAGAGTATGATGATCAGGATGAGAAGGAGGAGGCGCATCGAAATCGGCTCCTGTTCGCTTTCGGACGGATGCTGCGGTTCAACGCAAACAGGACGCGTATTGTTCCGAAACTCTGAGGTTAGATATGCCGCAATTCACCCACATCTTCGAAGTTCGAACCGCAGGCCGCGGCCTTGTTGAAGCAACGCCAGAGTTCGAGCGGTTTGTCGCGCAAAGCGGCCTTTCCACCGGGCTTCTGACGCTGTTCTGCCGTCACACTTCGGCGTCGTTGCTGATCCAGGAGAATGCGTCGCCGGAGGTGCGGAGCGATCTCGAAGCTTTCTTCGAGCGACTGGCGCCGGAGGATCCCGCACGTTACGCGCACGACGAGGAGGGACCAGACGACATGCCCGCTCACATTCGCGCCGCGCTTACCAACGTGCATCTCTCTATTCCCGTCATCGATGGTCGCTTGGCTCTCGGAACCTGGCAGGGAATCTACCTCTTCGAGCATTGCCGCGCGCCGCATCGCCGCACGATCGCGGCGCATCTCATCGGCGATTGAACAGGGCGGCGAGGAACAATCGCGCAAGAGGAGCGTTTCCACACTGACGCCTCGGGTGTCGGAAACAGGAGAATACGCATGAAAGTGATATCCTGCGCAGTCCTCGCCGTCGCGCTGATGCCGTCCCTTGCTTTCGCGCAGAACGCCGGCGGAGCGGTAGGCGGCGCTGTCGTCGGCGGCGTCGTAGGCGGACCAATCGGCGCGGGCATCGGAGCGATCGTCGGCTCAACTCTGCCCGACCGTCCCCCCGTCGTTTATAATCGGCCCGTCGTTGTCGGCGAGGCGCTGCCGGACGACTTCACCTACTATCCGGTGCCGAACTACAACGACTACAGCTACGTCGTCGTCGACCATCGCCGCGTGATCGTCGACCGCGGCCACCGCGTGGTGCGTGTGGTCGAATGATCGGGCGTTGAGCTTTCCAACTTTAGAGTGATCCGGCGCCGTCGTCGCGAGAGCGGCGAAGCAATCCCATGCGCCCAAGGTGTGGGCGGCCGTGTGGATTGCTTCGTCGCGAGTTTGCTCGCGATGACGGCGCCGGTTCCGTGCTCGTGAAGCGTTATCTTCATCCGCGTCGCGCGCTTTAGGGCGAATTGCAATTAGGTCGCATCGTCATTGCGAGGAGCGCAGCGACGAAGCAATCCATCGTTCCGCCTGGCGCTGCTGGATTGCTTCGCTTCGCTCGCAATGACGGCGCTAGTTCGAACAAGACGTAACCCGCCTTAACGCGCGGCGTCGATCACGGCCTTCGGGATGGTTTGACTGCAGGCGCGAAATTCGCTCCAGGGGTCTTCGAGCGCCGCGGCGGTCTTGATCGTGTATTGCGCCGCGCTGCCAGCCTTTTGCAGCGACCCCCAGTTCAGCGGCGTTGCGACCGGCGCGGTGGGGCGAGCGCGCAACGACCACGGCAGGATCGCCGTCGAGCCCTTCTTGTTTCGCAGCCAATCGATGAAAATGCGGCCGGAGCGACGCGACTTGCTCATCGAGGCGATGAAGCGCGCGGGCTCCTTGTCCGCAAGGCCGCGTGCGAAGGCGCTCGCGAACGTCTCGACGTCTTCCGTCGTCAGCGAGCGGTCGAGCGGCGCGACAACATGCAAGCCCTTGCCGCCGCTGATCATCGGCCATGTCTTCACGTCGATCGCTTCGAGGCGCCGCGCTATTTCCTGAGCGGCCGCTTTGACGTCGGCGAAATCGACGCTCGGGTCGGGATCGAGATCGAAGATCAATCGATCCGGATTGTCGAGCAAATCGATGCGGCTCATCCAGCCGTGAAATTCGACGCCGCCGAATTGCGCCGCTGTCCGCAGCCCTTCGGCGCCGTCCAGCGCCATATAGACCTTGTCCTCATCTTTCACTCGGATCACGCCCCGCTTCATTGCCGCCGTTGGGTGACGCTGAAAAAAGGTCTCCGTCTCGATATTGTCGGGGACGCGGATGACGCTGACGAGCCTTTGCTCGAGATAGGGCGTCATGCGTTCGGCGATGCGCGCGTAATACTCGGCGATGTCGCCTTTCGTAATGCCGTCCGAGGGAAAGATCACGCGGTCGGCGTGCGTGATCGGCGTCGGCTCGGGGGTGCGCGGCGCGGTCGTCCGCACGACACGGCGCGAGGCGGCGTCGATCCGACGGGTTTGGTTTGAAGCGCTCATTGGTTGGTCCTCCCGCACGCCGAGAAATCTTGCTTGTCGCACTTGGCCGTCACCGGTCCAGCCGGTGAAGCGGATCTCGGCGCGAAACGGCTCGGCGAGATACATCGCGCCACGCGGCAGTTTCTCGGGGTTGACGATTCCGGGGGGCGTGCGGCGCGCGCCGTTGCGCATACTCTTCCAGAGCTCGCCGCGCAGCTTTTCCGAATAGCCCGTGCCGATGCGGCCGACGTAGGTGAGCTTGCCGCCTTCGACCTCCATCGCAGCGAGCAGCGAGCTAAATGGGTTGCCCCTCTCCGACAGCATGTAGCCGATGATGACGACGTCGTCGCGCCGCGACGCTTTGATCTTCAGCCAGGCGTCCGAGCGGCCTGGCGAATAGGGCGCGTCGGCGCGCTTGGCGATGACCCCTTCCGCTCCTGCCTGACGCGCCGCCTCGAAAACATCTTGCCCTTTGTCGGCGACGAATTCGGCAAAGCGCATATGCGGCGATCCCGCGCCGATCAGCGCCTTGAGTTTAGCCTTGCGTGCGATCAGCGGCTCTTTGCGCAAGTCGCGGCCGTCGAGCGACAGCAGGTCGAACGCCATGAAGTCGATCGCTCTGGCGTTGCCCGCCTCGAGCGCAGCGACCAGCGCGGCGAAATCGGAGACGCCCGACGAATCGAGCACGACGCCTTCGCCGTCGATCAGCGCGCTGCGACAGTCGAGCGCGCGCGCCGCCGCCGCGATCGGACCGAAGCGGTCGGTCCAGTCGAGGCCGGATCGCGAATAGATCTTCGCGCCTTCCGCGCCGACGGCGGCCTCGAGGCGATAGCCATCGTATTTCATCTCGATCAGCCAGCCTGGCGACGTTGGCGGCGTCGGCGAGGTCGCGCAGAGCTGCGGGGGTGCGAAAGCCGGCGTCGGCGGAGCGGCGCTCTTTCGCGGGCGTTTGCTCGGCGCCTTCGGCGGCGCGCCGCGCTCGATCTCTACGCGGTTGCGATGCGAGGCGACGCTTTCGGTGAAGCGGCTGGCAAGGCTGTCGTCGTTCTCCGCGAATTCGTCGCGCTCCTTGATCAGCAGCCATTTCTCCGGGGTCTCGCCGGTCGCCATGCGCACCAGCGTCCAGCCGCCGCGCATGCGTTCGCCATGGGCGAGGAACTTGATCTCGCCCTTGTCGCGCGCCTTGGCAGGATCGCCGTTCATCGGCGTGTAGGTCGCCGATTCCCAGAGTATGACGGAGCCGCCGCCATACTCGCCCTTCGGGATCGTTCCTTCGAATCTGGCGTAATCGAGCGGATGGTCCTCGACGCGGACTGCGAGGCGCCGGTCGCGCGGATTGGCGGAAAGTCCACGCGTCACGGCCCAGCTCGCAAGCGCTTCGCCGATCTGCAAACGCAGATCGTAGTGCTCGCGGCGAGCGAAATGATGCTGAACGATTAGGAGATGGCCGGCGCTCGTCGACGCGCCGCCCTCCGGCTCGCTGGTGCGCGAGAAGTCCCGCTTGGCCCGATAGAGCGCGGTCTTGCGGCCACTCCGGGATTTCGTCTTCGCCTTCGCATTGGTCGCCGATCGAACCATCAGCCGCGCCGCTTACGGGCAGGGGACTTCGCCGGCGTCTTCGCGGCGCCCTTGCCGCGCGCCGGCGGCGTCCGCTTCGGCCGGGTCCCTGGCGTCGCCGATTTCTCCGCGCGCTTCGGTGGCGCAGCGGCAGTTGGGGTTTCCGGCTTGTCGCCTGCGAGCGATCGCTTCAGCGCCTCCATGAAGTCGATCACCTTGGCGCCTCCGCCGCCGCCCTCGCCGACCTGCACCGTCTTGCCCGTCGATAACTTGCTCTGCACGAGATCGCGCAGCGCTTCAGCATAGTGGTTCTTGAAGCGGGAGGGCTCGAACGGCTGACTGCGCGAATCGATGAGCTGCTCGGCCATCGCCAGCATGTCCGGCTGCGTGCGGGTCTGGTGCAGGTCGGAGAAGACCTCGTCGATATCCTTCAGCTCGCTTTCGTAGCGGAGCAGATTGAGCACGAGGCCGTCGCCGTCGGCGTAGATGGCGACGAGGTTCTCCTTGCCACGCAGCGTCAACTGGCCGATCGCCGCCTTCCTGCGGGCGCGCAGCGCATCGCGAATAACGGTGTAGCCCTCTTCCGCCACTTCGCCGTCGGGCAGCAGATAGTAAGGGCGCGTGAAATAGAGTGGGTTGATGTCCTGCAAGTCGACGAATTGCGAAAGCTCGATGGTGTGACGCGATTCCAGCCTCACCGCGTCGAGCTCCTCGTCCCCCAGCAGGACGAACTGGCTCGGTTCGATCTCGTAGCCCATTGCGATGTCCTCTTTGCGGACTTCGCCGCGGCCGGGCACGACCTTCTGGTAGTGGATTCGCTGGCCGCTGACGCGATCGATCTGATGAAACTTCGGCGTCGTCTCGGTTTTCTCGGCGGTGACTAGGCGAACGGGAATCGCCACCAGGGCCAGCCGAAGGTAACCCTTCCAGAAGCTTCGCACGGAGACTGGCATGGGAGCGTCCTCGGATCGGCGCGCCGCGCTCTCTCAATTCCCAAAAGCCGCCGCGCCCGATGGGGCGGACGACTGCTCCGCGCAAAACGCCTGATCCGCATAACGCGCAATGACGCGCTGCAGTTCCCCACTCCCGCCGCAATCGGGACATTTGCAGCCGGTTGTCGACGAGCGGGCCCATTCCCCGAGTGGGCGCCGGAACATCGGCTCGCGCTGTCGCGTTATCCGAATGTCCCAGCGGTAGGGCTGCGCCTTTCAGGAGTTGAGAAATGGCCAGTGAAGCCGAGCGCGACAACATCCGCCAACCGCCTCACTATCGGGAAGATGGTTCCCCTCAAGTGGTGACCGCCGACACGGCGCGGCAGGGCCCGAAGGGCACACGGGTCTTCTGGGTTCTCGTCGGCAGTTTGGCTCTTTGCTTGGTGGCCTGGCTGATCGTCGAATATTTCGGCTGGGCTTAGACCGTCGCGGACGATCACTTTCTCGGCTCACCGGTCGCGCTTTCCTCCGGCGGGTTTGCCTTTCCCCCATGGTAGTCGTCGAGTTCGGTCGCGTAGGGCTGCTTCGCCTCTCCGTCGGGCGCTCTCGGGTGCGCTTCTTCGCGGAGGTGGTGAGGCGCCGCCGGACGGATCGTCTTTGCGGCGCCTGTCTTGCCGGGCTCGGAACGGCGTACAGGCATCATGAGCTTCCTTCTCGACGCATTCGCTAGCTACATCCAGTAGGGGCCGACCCCGTAGTAATCGTGCAGCCGCGATTCGAAGGTCGGGTCTCCCCACTGTGCGGGCGCGTCGGCGGGATAAGCGGGAGCCTTCTCGAGGTCTGTCTTCGAGAGGTCGACGACATAGCCGCCCAACGACCTGTCGTATTTCAGCAGCGACCATGGCAGCGGTCGATAGTCCTCGCCGATGCCAAGAAAGCCGCCGAACGACATAACGGCGTAAGCGACCTTGCCCGACACCTTGTCGATCATGACGTCGCGAGTCTCGCCGACATGTTCCCCTTGGGGGTTGAAGACCTTCGTGCCGGCCACTTTGCTTCCGGCGATGAGCGACGAGGTCTCGTTCACTTTCTCCATAGCTCTGTCTCCCGTTTGCAGCCGCATTCCAACGGCTCAGCCAAAATCAGGGTACGACGGCAACGCGCGACGTCAGCCGCTTGTTCCTTTTTTGCTCCCACGCTCGATGAGGCGGTCACGGCGTCTCATGGAGCGCGTTCACAAAATTTGAATTTACGGATAGCTGCCGTGTATTTCCGCGGAAGACGAGAATTATTGCACTGCACAAATACTTTCCAAGTTGTTCATCGTCCGACCGAAACTCCGGTTGCGAGGGCGGCTCTGGGAGCGCCGCGCTGCGCCGCGTTTGGATGAGGCTCATCGTCGACCCCAATCTCATGCGCCTTGAATCGACCGCCTTCTGGCGGTACCCAAAGAGCCTCGCCGGTTAGCTTTCCAGCTCATGTTGGCTTTTCAGCTCATGTGGAGAAGAGAAAACAATGCGGCGACAACCACGGGGGGCGGACGCGATGAAGGAAGATCGTCATGATGCACTCCGACTATTCGCAGCAGAACGCTTTCCAAAATCCGACCGGCACGCCAATACTTCATCTCCTTGCGCAATCCCTTCAAAATCAAAACCCCCAAAATGGTCTCGGCCAAGCCGCGTTCGGACAAGGGGGCTATGGCGCGTCGGGTAATCCGTCGGGAGGCCAGTTCGCTGGCGGCTGGGGGGGAGGCGGAATGCAACGCCAACTGTCGCAGCACGACGTCAGCAACATTTTGCAGCAGATTGCTCCGGTCTTGCCGCAACTCATCGCGCAGGCGCAGCAGAACCCATATCAGCAGATGGCCGCGTACGGCGGCGGAGGGTTCGGCGGACAGCGGTCCTTATCGCCTCAGGATGTCAGCGAAGTCGTTCGCCAGATTCTGCCGATCATTCCGCAACTCCTGCAGTCGATGCAGCAGCAAAACAGCCCATGGGGGATGGGGCCGATGGGTTCCGGCCAAGGCGGTTTCGGGCAGATGGGGCAGGGGGGCTGGCAAGGGCAGGCGGCCTTTGGCTCCCAGCAAAGTCCCTTCCAGCAAAATTCCTCCCAGCAATCGCCTCAGTCCTCGATCGGGCAGCGCCTGACCCACCAGGACGTGCATGAAATTGCGCGGCACTTGGGCGAGGTGATCCAGCAGCAGGCCTACGCCGGCCAAATGCGCTGAAAACCAGGGCGGGCAGGGCGTTCCTGCCCGCCTCTGCATTTGATCGGTTGGTCGTTGGAGAGAGGATCGCACGATGGCCCATTTCCAAGCCGGCGCGTTTTTCGGCCAAAGCTCGAGAGGCGCGGATATTCCCGGCGACGATTCACGTATGCTCGCCTCCGTATTTCAGGACATCATGCCCGTTCTGGCGCGCATCCAAATGCGCGCGCCGCAAATGCCGTCGCCAGGGACGTTCGGCCACATGCCGGCGGAAACCGTCGCCGCCACGGCGCTCGTTTCCGACCTCGGCGCCGACAATCTGCGCCGCCTGACGGCCTATCTCGACGCCAATGCGGCGTCGGTCGAGGGGCTCGAGCATTGCGCGCCGCTCGTCGCGGCGGCGGCGCGGGCCCTCGCTGCGCGGGATTACGCGCAGACCTTCACGCTGCTGTTCGACGTCTACCGCACGATCGCCATGCTTCGCATGGAAGACCCGAAGCTGCCTCTGCCGGGGTCGATCAAGAGCGTCCAGGTGGAGGGGCGCAGGAGCGACGAGGAGCGCGGCTCCGAGGGGGACGACCAAGGGGCCTCACAGGGGCAACCGCACTAATTTCGCCTAGTCTGCCGGCGCGAGCTTGCTCGATGCGATTATCTTGAATTCGTGCGTAGAAATTCCGCATTCACGGATTTTTGGGGCAGTTCTTAATGATATCCTGAGAAAGCTCGGGGCGTTTTTCAAAAGTTGGTGACAGCTTGGCATGACGCTTGCTTCGTCTCCGCGGACGGTGTTCTTGTGAACAGTGTCCGTTGGGGATGAGCTGTGTTCGACGTAACCGGATTCGACCGCTTCGCTCTTGGGAATGGCGCTGCCGATTGTGCTGCGGCGGCGTTCGGCGTGTCGTTTGCCGATGTCCCCGAAAGGAATCGCCAGGAAGCCAAGCATCGCCGGCCCGCGCATGAAAGGCCTGCGTCGCGGTCGCCCCGCCGCACGACCGGCCAATGCCACACGCATGAGACGCGCCGCGTTATGGACGGGTTGCTCGGGCTGCTGATGGCGTGTGCGCAGGCGGCTGGGAATTCTTCCGCGGCGGAGCAGTCGCTCGCCAACATTCGCGCCAAGCTGCGCTCGACGGACGTCCAGCCTTCGGCGGTGCTTCGTACGTTCGGGGCCAAGCCGTTGCACTGTGCGGACGCCCCGGAGCTTTACGCGATCCTGCTCAGCGTGTGCGCCAGGGCGGGGATGAAGCGAGTGCCGGAGCTGTTCCTCCTGCCCGCGCAGGGTATGAACGCCTATGCCCTGGGAAGGCCGGACAACGCCTGCATCTCAGTGACTGACGGCTTGCTGCGCGGCCTCTCGCGCGACGAGGTCGCTGGCATCCTGGCGCATGAAGTCGCGCATATCCTCAACGGCGACACCTGCGCCATGAGGTGGGCGTCGGCCATCGAGGGGGAAATCGCGGCGCTAAGCGGTTTCGCTGAACTCGCGGCTCGGCAAGATCCCAGCTCGGACCTGCAGGCCTTGCTGCTCGCGTCCGCGCCTGCGGTCGCGCGGCTGCTGTTCTTCGCGCTGTCGCGCATCCGGGAACTGGCCGCCGATGCGAAAGCCATCGACCTGATCGACAATCCGGGCGCGCTGGTCGCTGCGCTGTGCAAGCTCGAATATTTTCACACCGGCCGCTCGCCGTTGCACGCCCATTTGCAGGACGGCGCGTTTTCCGGCACGCTGCGAAGCCACCCCGGCACCTGGGAGCGCATCTCCAATATGGCCTAGCCTCGCGGTTCGGCCTCGCCCGGGTCGCCGGAGAGGCGCGGGGGGAGACGAGTTTGGCATTTGCGCAAGCGGTGCTCGGCATCGACGCGGCATGGACAGCGACCCAACCAAGCGGGGTCGCGCTCGTCGTCAGAGCCGGGCGGAGATGGCGCCTCGAGGCGCTCGCGCCCTCTTACCAGCATTTCCTGGGCGCAGCGCCCCAAGAGGCGCGTCCGGTCGGTTCGCCGCCGGAGCCAGGGGCGTTGTTGGCGGCTGCATCAAAATTGTGCAGCGGCGCCGTCGATTTGGTCGCCGTCGACATGCCGCTGGCCCGGTCGCCCATTTGCAAGCGCCGCGCGTCGGACCTGAAGATTTCCAGGGATTACGGAGCTCGCCACTGCGCGACCCATTCGCCGAGCGCCGAGCGCCCCGGCAAGATCAGCGACAAGTTCACTCGCGACTTCGCGTCCGCGGGCTATCCGCTGCAGACCGAGGAGCCGGTCGCGCGCGGCCTGATCGAGGTCTATCCGCATCCCGCATTGATCGAACTCACCGGCGCGGCGAGGCGGCTGGAGTACAAGGTCGCGAGGGCCGGACGCTACTGGCCCTCGCTTAAGCCGGCCGAGCGGCGCGAGCGTCTCTTTGAAAAATGGACGATGATCGCCGACTCGCTCGAGGCCGAGATCAGCGGCGTTAGGGAGAAGTTGCCAGCGGCGGCCTTTTCCGGAGGAGTCCAGATGAAGGCGTACGAGGACATGCTCGACTCAATCGTCTGCGCCTGGGTCGGACTCTGCGCGCTCGAAGGACGCGCCACTCCCCATGGCGACGACGACTCGGCGATCTGGATCCCGCGAGCTCGGAGCGACACGTCCCTCGGCGCGACGCTCAAGGAGCCTGCAAGCGCGCCGCCAGGGGTGGGATCGCCGTAGCGAGATCGGCGTCCGCGCGAATCGTGACGACGTCGCCTTCGTCCTGCGGCGGCTCCAACGCGGCGAACTGGCTGTCGACCAGTGAGGCCGGCATGTAGTGGCCGGGGCGATGCCCGACCCGCGCGCGCATCATCTCGGGCTCGGCTTCGAGATAGACGAAGCGCAACGCCGGCCCGGCCGCGGCGCGCAAACGATCGCGGTAAATGCGTTTAAGGGCGGAGCAGGCGAAGACCTTGGTTTGCCCCGCCGATAGGGCCTCTGCCAAAGCGGCGCCGATGCGATCGAGCCAGGGCCACCGGTCGGCATCGATTAGAGGGACGCCAGCCGTCATCTTCGCCCGCGCTTCCTCGCTGTGGAGATCGTCGCCGTCGACGAAGGTTCCGCCGAGGGCGTCGGCGAGGAGGCGTCCGACGGTGGTCTTACCCGAGCCCGAGACGCCCATCACGACGATGGCTCGACCCCCCATCACAGACATGCCGTGATCCCCCCGTCGACGTAGAGAATGTGGCCATTCACGTAGCTCGAAGCGTCCGAGGCAAGGAACACGGCGGCGCCGATCAATTCGTCGACGTCGCCCCAGCGGCCCATCGGCGTGCGCGCGGCGAGCCAGGCGGAGAACTTCTCGTCCTCGACCAGCGCCTTGTTGAGCTCGGTCTTGAAGTAGCCCGGCGCGATCGCGTTGACGCGCAGGCCGTGGCGCCCCCAATCGGTGGCCATCCCCTTCGTGAGCATCTTCACGCCGCCCTTGGAGGCCGTGTAGGGCGCGATGCTGAAGCGCGCGAGTTCGCTCTGCACCGAGGCGACGTTGATGATGCTGCCGCGCTTGCGCGCGATCATGCGCCGCGCGACGGGTTGCGAAACCAGGAAGACGCTGTCGAGATTGGCGCGCATCAGTTCGCGCCAGGTCTCCTCGGGATAGTCCTCGAGAACGCCTCGTCGCTGGATGCCGGCGTTGTTGATCAGGATGTCGATCGGCCCGAATTCGGCTTCGATGCGCGCCACGGCTTCGGCGATTTGAGCGCTGTCCGTCACGTCGAATACGGCGGGAAAGACATCGGCGCCGGTGGCGCGCAGCGATTGCGCGGCGGCCTCCACTTTCTCCGGCGTTCGTCCATTGACGACGATTCGCGCGCCCGCTGCGGCAAGCCCGCCGGCAAGCCCCAAGCCGATGCCGCCGGAAGACCCGGTGACGAGTGCAACCGCACCCTTCAGCCCGAACAGCTTGGCGACAAGCTCCGACATCGCAACCCTCCCTTGGTCCTGTCATCGATAACAGCGTTCTCGCCCAAGAGCGACATCTTGCGCCCGTGATCCCTTTTGATCGGCGCGTTCTTGACCGTGTCGCCGCCGCCCGCGTAGCTTTTTCTAAAAGGCGCAAAGGAAAGGCGAATCGGGATGGACGCGAAATCGGTGGGAATGAGCGCGGCGCGGTTGGAGCGCATTGCGCTGGCGATGCAGGCCTATGTCGATCGTGGCGTCTTTGCCGGCGTGCGCACGATTGTCGCGCGGCGCGGCGCCATCGTGCATGACGGCGCCTATGGATTGCGTGACCGAGACGCCGGCCTGCCGATGACGGCGGACGCAATTTTCCGCCTTTACTCGATGACCAAGCCGATCGTCTGCACCGCGCTCATGACGCTCTACGAGGAGGGCAGGTTTCACCTCATTGACCCGATCGCGCGCTATCTTCCGGCCTTCGCGGGCGTCAAGGTTCTCGATGCGGATGGAACGTTGCGCGCGCCCAAGCGGCCGATGATCATTCGCGACGTCATGGCCCACACCAGCGGCCTTTCCTACGGCTTTCTCGAGGGCACGCCGATCGGCCAGCTCTATCGCGAGGGAAAGCTCGTCGATCCCAGGGTTTCGCTGGCTGACGCCATCGACGACCTCGCGCGTTTCCCGCTCGCCTTCGATCCGGGATCGCGTTGGCACTACAGCGTCGGGATCGATGTCGCGGCGCGGCTGGTTGAAGTCATCTCCAAGCAGGCGCTTGGAGACTTCCTGCGCGAACGCCTGTTTGAGCCCTTAGGGATGAAGGATACGGCTTTTGAGGTTCCCGAGGGCAAGCGCGGTCGGCTGGCGGCTATGTATGGCCGACCGGACATCGTCGCGCCCGGTGTGACATTGGTGAAATCGTTCGCCCTGTGGGCGAATGGCGCCAACGAGACGGTCGACGTGTCGTCGAGCTACCCCGTCGATGCGCCGGCGACTTTCCAACGCGGCGGCCACGGGCTGTTCGGCACGGCGCCGGATTATTTGCGCTTCGCACAGATGTTGGTCAACGCAGGAGATCTCGACGGCGTCCGCATTCTCGGGCGCAAAACGCTAGCGCTCATGCACGCCAACCACTTGGCCCCGGAATTGTTGCCGCTCACGATCGATACGCTGCCGATCCCGGGCTACGGCTTCGGTCTCGGCTCGCGCGTGGCGCTCGACGTCGCGCAGACGGGCGTCTCCGGCTCGGTAGGGGAGTTTGGTTGGTCGGGCGCAGCGAAGACCTATTATTGGGTGGACCCAGCCGAACAGATCGTGGGCGTGTTCATGACCCAGTCGATGTCGAGCTTCGACCTGCCGGAACATGAATTGCGCGCAATCGCTTACGGCGCGATCGTGGACTGAAAGCGTCCGTGCCGTCATCGCGAGGAGCGCAGCGACGAAGCGATCCATGCATCCGCCTGCATCCGATTACTTCGCCTCGCTTTGTTTTGATCGATCCAGCCCTTCGCGTCGCTGTCATGCCCGCGAAAGCGGGCATCCAGGAGTCAAAGGGCGAAGGCCTGCGGCGGTTGTCTGGGCCCCCGCCTTCGCGGGGGTGACAGCTATGCCGTGTTAGCGTCACACTCGCGCGGCTATCGCATCGACGGCAGTGCGAACCCAGCCCAAGCGCGCTGCCGGCACGAGACCATAGTTGTAGAAATTGACGCCTTCCGCGCTTGCTCTTACCGCGGCCTCGCAGCGTGTGGCGAGCTCGGCCGCATTCCTTGTCTCCGGGTAGAACAAGCGACATCCGACGCCGAGGTATTTGTCCGGGCCGATCGTGCGGCGGCTCTCGCCGATCAAGGCGGCGACGTCGCTTGGCTGCGCCGAATAGGCGCAAAGGATGACGCCGTCGCAGACCTTCGCGATCTCGCCGAGATCGCAGCCGCCGAGCCAGGCATCCTTGAGATCGATGAGATAGATCTTGCTCTTGGCGTCGGCACGCGCGCGGATCTCGGCGATCAAGCTTGTCACTGGCTCGAAGCGCCACATCAGATATTCGTAGACCTCCGGATGCGGCTTGAAGACTTCGAGGCCGCCAGCAGGAAAATCAGGCCAGCGCGGCGCGGGGACTTCGCGCTCGCAGGTTTCGACGATCCATCGCTTCACTGTCTCTTGCGCCCGGCGAGCGTCGACGCCCGCCTTCTGAGCCCTCGCGACGCAAGCGTCACAGAAGCAGAGCGACAGCAGGAAGTCGTCCTCCGCAGCGAGGCCGACCCCATCCTTTTCATGATGAAACTCATGCGCGAAGCCCATGAAGGACGGGCTTTCGAGTTCGACCACATCCGGCCGATAGGTCTTCGTGATGTCCTCGACGAGCGTCGCGACATAGGCGCGCGCGTCGGGGTGCGAGGGGCAGAGATTGTAATAGTTCGGATCGCCGAATGCGTTACGCGTCACGGCGTTAGGATGCAGCATCCCCAAGCGCGTGTTGTGCAGGCAGACGGTCCAACAGGAGACTTTCACCCCGCCGGCATCGCGGCGGCGGGTAAGCTCGCCGAGCACGTCGCCGCGCTGCGCGACGAGTTCGGCGACCTTGGGCTGAATGACGAGCCCGTCCCATCGACGCGGCGTCGGCTCGAAATAGATCGTGCCGTCCTCTGGGAAATAAGCTTTGCGGCGCGGGCTGCGCGGCTGAAGAAAGCGGCCGGCGTGGTAGGACGTCGCCAGGCTGATGCAATTGACGCCGGCGCGATCCCGCAAATCCTCAATCGTCGCGTCGTAGCCGATATCGAGGATGTCCCAGGGGTAGGTCCACATCGAAGCGTGCATCGCGGGCTCTCCGGTTCAGATCATTTTGCCAGGCAGCAGGCCGGTCGGCGAACGGTCGACCAGGACCGCCTCTCCAGCGACCCACAGATGCGTGACGCCGACGCTCAATTGCGTCGGGTCGTCGAAGGTCGCGCGGTCTTCGATCGTGGATTCGAAGAGAACGAGATCGGCGACGAGGCCTTCTCTGATGACGCCGCGGTCGTTGAGGCCGAAACGCTGCGCCGGCGCTGAAGTCATGCGCCGAACGGCGTCTTCGAGCGGCATCCAGCCTTCCCGCACGAGGCGACCGGCAAAGCGCGGGAAGGTCCCGAATCCGCGCGGATGCGGCCGGGAGCCTGGGCGCGGCAAGGCGTCCGAGCAGGCGAGATGAAGGCGGTGCGTGCAGGCGGTGCGAAGATCGCGCTCATCGAGTTGGAACAGAACGACGCCTGTCCGCCCGTTGTCCTCGTCGACCAGACGCGCCATGAGGTCGAACGGGGTCTGCCGCTCCAGCACCGCGGCTTCCGCGACTGATCGCCCTTCGAGGTGCTTCAAATGGTTCGCGTCGATCGCCGACAGGCGCACGCTCTCCCAGCCGATCAACGCGACTTTCGACGGGTTATGGGGATCAGCGCCATGCTCGACCTCGCAGCGAAGCGCCTCACGCTGCTGAGCGTCGCGCAGCCTCGCGAGCAGCGCCGCCCGGCCGCCTTCCTGAGCGCTCGGCGGCAGGAGCTGCAACAGCGACGTGCTGCCGGCGGGATAGGGATACATATCGAAAGAAACGTCGACGCCCTCGCAACGCGCCCGCTCCAGCCGCTCGATCGCGCGGGGAATGTTCCCCCAGTTCGGCCTGCCGCAGGATTGGAGATGCGACAACAGCCCTTGCGCGCCCGAGGCCTTAAGGATGGCGAGGAATTCGTCGACCGAATCCAGCAAACCGCCTTCATAGCTGCGGACGTGCGCTGTCAGCAGCTTGCCATGCTCGCGCACCGTCTCCGCGAGCGCGGTCAGTTCGGCTTCGTCGGCGAAGGCGCTCGGCGCGTACATCAGGCCGAGCGAGAGGCCGACGGCTCCCTGAGCGAGCTGGGTCGAAAGCAATTCGCACATCGCCTGCCGCTCGGCGGCGGTCGCGGCGCGACGCTCATATCCCATCACAGCGAGTCGCAGCGGCCCGTGGCCGACAAGCGAGACGAGGTTGATCGCCATGCCCTGCTGGTGAGCCGTCTCGCGGTAGCCAGCGAAATCAGCGAACACTTCGTTTTCGCCGGTGTCGCCGAGCAGCGCGGCGAAATTGTCGCGCACCAGGTCGCGCGAGCCGGGCGTCACCGGATAAAGCGAGAAGCTGCAATTGCCCGCCACCACCGTCGTGACGCCCTGCGCGATCTTTTCGACGCGCTGGGGCTCGCGCAGCATGATCAGGTCGTCATGGCAATGCGCGTCGATGAAGCCCGGCGCGAGATAGAGGCCCGCGGCTTCGACAACCGTAGCGTCTTCCCTGGGGAGGCCGGGCCGCACCGCGACGATGCGGCCGTCGCGGATGCGCAGGTCAGCTTCGTACCATGGGGCGCCGGCGCCGTCGATGATGCGGGCCCCGCGGATCAATGTATCGCGTGGCATTGTTCTGTCTCCTTATGGTCGGCTGGCCCGGCCGCTTCGATCAGGCGCGTTGGCGCGGTCTTAGACCGCAATGGCGGTGATTTCGATCCGGCCCTTTGCATACGTCATGGATGTCCGGTATGGCGGACATAAGCGCGCATTCACCGATGGACGCGCGCCAGACGACGTCGGGACCCCGTGGGGAAGGCGCGTCGTCAAAAACGAAGCGCTGCGCCCGGGAGCACCCGGCGCGGCTTGGGCGGGGGAGGAACAATGGCGACGACGGCGACGCACGAGGACGTGCGCGAGACAGCGACAGTTCGGGAAAGTGATCGCCGGCGCGGGATTGATCGCGTCATCATGCTGCTTGAGGCGCTGCTGCAGCGCCGCGCGCCGATGCGCGCCGGCGACATCGCGCGTATGCTGAACGCTCCGCGCTCGACTATCTACGAGATCGTGAATCGGCTGGTCGAGGCGGAAATCCTGGAGAATGTCGGCGAGGACGGGCGCGTCTATTTCGGGCGCGCGATGCACCTCTACGGCTGGGCCTACAGTCACAATAGCGCGCGCCATCGCCGCATTGCCGAAACGCTCGATCGTCTCGCCGCGGAGACGGGCGCAACGGCGCAGCTCTGCGCGCTGCGCGGCCGCAAGTACGTCGTGGTCGATTGCCGCGACGGTCGGGGCCCGTTCCGCATTACGAGCGATATCGGCGTCGAGGTTCCGATTCCCTGGACGGCGTCGGGCCGGTTGCTCGTCGCCCATATGAGCGACGCCGAAATCCGCGACTTCATCCCGGCCGAGGATTACGAACTGCCCGACGGGCGCGCGTTGCGTCCCGCCGAATTTCTCGCCGACGTCACCAAGGCGCGCGAGCAGGGCTATTGCGAGACGACGGGCCTCGCCGACCGGTTCACCTGGTGCATGGCGGCGCCAATCGCGGGCGCTGATGGAGTCGTCTCGATGACGCTCTGCTTGGTTCTGCCCGCCGACATGCCGAACGAGAAGCGGCTCGGCTTGTTGGCGCTGCTGCGTGAGCGCGCCAAAAATCTCTCGGTCTTCACCGGCTGATCGGATCGGAGGCGCGGTGGGGAGGGGCGTCGTCACGGGCGGCGCCCTTCGCGCGAATAGAGCGTGAGCAGGCCGAGCACGAGCACGCCCATCACGATATTCCGCCAACCCGCCGAGAGGTCGACCACCGTGATGATCGACGTCACCGTGGTCAAAAGGATGCTGCCGGCGATCGTGCCGGCGTAGCCGCCGTGGCCGCCCAAGATGGACGTGCCGCCCACCACGACGGTGGCGATCGACAGCAGCAGATAGGGATCGCCGATGCCGATCGAGCCTTGCATCGTCACGCCGGCAAGCAACACGCCGGTGAGGCCGGCTAGCCCCGCGCTGATCGCGTAGACGACGACGAGCACAAGCCGTTCGCGGACGCCGGAAAGCTCGCTCGCTCGCGCGCTTGTGCCGATCGCGTACATCCAGACGCCGATGACCGTCCCCCGCAGCAGGAAGCCGACCAACGCCGCGACGACGAGCCAGACGAGGATGCTGATCGAAACGCCGTAGACATGGCCCTGGGCGAGCCAGATCACCACTGGGCTGCTCACGCCGACAGCGGTGCCGCCGCTGACCAGAAGCATGACGCCGGTGAGGATCGTCGCGGAGGCGAGGGTCAGGATCATCGGATGGATGCGCAGCCATGCGATCGCCGCGCCATTGGCTGCCCCGATCGCCGACGTCAGCGCGAGGAGCGCCAGCGTCGAGGCGACCCCATTGTCGCCCATCGCCAAGGTGATCGACGGACCGAATATCGCGGCAAAAGTGATCATCGCGCCGGCGGATAGATCGATGCCCGCCGTGACGATGACCAATGTCTGGCCAGCTGCGACGATGCCGAGAATCGCCGAGAGTTCGAGCACGTAGCGCAAGTGCCCGAGCGAGGCGAAGCCGGGGAAGGCGATCCCCGCCACGACCCACAGCAGTGCGCAGAGGGCATAGAGCATGACGATCGGCGTCGTGACGACGCGGCGAAGAACTGGGCTTGTGAGCGCACTCATCGGATCACGATCGCCGTAACAGTGGCGCGGCCAACGCCGCCAAAATCACGAGGCCTTGCGCGACATATTGATAAAAGGCGGAGACCCCGAGCAAGAACATCACGCTGACCATCGCAGTAAGCAGCATCGCCCCGGCGAGCGCGCCGCGCATCGCGCCCAGCCCCCCGGAGAAGGCGACGCCGCCGAGCACGGCCGCGGTGATGGAATTCAGCGTGTAGGGCGTGCCGATCGTCGGATCACCGGCGCCCGCCTGGGCCGCGAGAAAGAGGCCGGCGAGCACGTTGAGCGCCCCGCTGATCGCATAGGCCGCGATCCGCGCGCGATCGACGTCGACGCCGCTGCGATAGGCGCCCGCTGGATTGCCGCCGAAAACGGCGCTCGCGAGGCCGAGCGGCGTCAGGGTCCAAAGCTTCCACAGGACGACGAGTCCAGCGAGCAGGAGGATCGGGGTCGGCAGATCGCCGGCGAGCGCATCGGAAAAGCCTTCGGGAACCGAGCCGCCGGGAATCGGCAAGATCAGCAGCGCAACTCCGCTCCAGATGAACGACGTCGCAAGCGTAACGATGATCGGGGGAAGCCGCAGGAAGGTCACCAGCAGGCCGTTGACGGCGCCGATCGCCGCGCCGATCGCTAGCACGCCGGCTACGCCGCCTGTCATCGCCCAGGGCGTTTCCCCAACCAGCGTGACGGTGAGTACGCAACCGACGCTGACGACCGCGCCGGCCGCAAGATCGACGCCGCCCGTCAGGATGACGATCGTCTGCGCCATGCCAGCGGCGGCCAGTGGGAACCAGGTCTGCGATAGCCGTGCGATCCCGCTGAGGTGCAACAAGGCCGGAGACATGAATGCGTAGATCGCCAGCAGGATGAAGGTGGCGGCGAACACGCCCCAGAGGCCGGCGTTGCGACGCCACTGAATCGACCAGTAAAGACTGCCCGCGCTCACGCCGCCGCACTCCGGGTGGTTTCCGCGCCGACCGCGGCGCGGACGATGGCTTCCTCCGAGATGTCCTCGCGATCGAGCAGCGCGCGAACGCGGCCGTCGGCCAGCACGATCACGCGGTTGCAGAGTTCGACGAGCTCGGGCGTATCGGAACTGGCGAGGATGACGCTCGCCCCCTGCGCCGCCAGACTACGCAGCAACAAGTAAAGTTCACGCTTCGTCTCGACGTCGACGCCTCGGGTCGGGTCGTTGAGCAGCAGCACGCGAGGATTGAGCGGAAGCCATTTTGCGATTGCGATCTTCTGCTGATTGCCGCCGCTGAGCTGGATCGCCCGATCGGCCGGCTTGCCGCCCCGCACCGTAAATTGCTCCATCAGGGCGCCGACCCGCTCCCGTTCGGCCGCGAAGCGCCGAACGCCGCGCCGTGCGACTGCGCGAATGGTCGGCAGGATGAGATTGAAATGCAGCGATTGGGCGAGGTGGAGGCCTTCGACTTTGCGGTCGCTCGGCACGTAGGCGATGCCGAGCCGCGTTGCGGCCGACACGCTGGACAATCGCGTCGCTCGTCCATCGACCTCGATCGTCTCCGCTCGATGGGGATGCGCGCCGAACAGGGCCAGCAGCAATTGCTCCTGGCCCTGGCCGACAAGGCCGCCGAGCCCGAGAATCTCGCCGCGCCGGAGCGTAAAGCCGACGTCATGCAGCCGTTGCGAACTCAGGCCCTTGACCCGCAGCATGGGCTCCGCGGACGGCGTCGATGTGAAGGGCGGGAAGAGATCGCCTGGATCGCGACCCACCATCAGACGCACCAACTCCTCGGCGGTCACGCCGGCGAGGCTTCGGTCCGCCGTACGCCTGCCGTCCTTCAGCACGGTCACCCAATCGCAGAGCTCCAACACCTCGTCGAGCCGGTGCGAGATGAATAGCAGCGCGATCCCCTGACTGCGCAGGCGTTTCATCACCCGCTTCAAGCGCATGACCTCGACGGCGGAGAGCGAAGATGTGGGCTCGTCGAGGATCAAGACACGCGGCTTGCTGTACAGGGCCTTGGCGATCTCTACGAGCTGCTGGGAGCCGAGCGGAAGTTCGCCGACCGGCGTCGTCAGCGGGAAATCGGCTTCGAGGTCGGCGAGAATATCGGCGGCCTCGCGTGCGAGCCGAGCGTAATCGATGAAGCCGCCCCGAAGCGGATATTGACCGAGGCCGATGTTCTCGGCGACTGAGAGATGTGGGGCGAGCGAGAGCTCCTGATGGACGACGCCGATGCCGAAATGATGGCAAAGCGCGGGCGTCAGGCTCGCATGGGTTTCGCCGAGCACGACGATCGAGCCGCTGTCCGGTCGCAGTCCGCCTGACAGCACGTTGATCAGCGTCGACTTGCCGGCGCCGTTCTCTCCGAGCAGAGCGTGGATCGAGCCGGCGCGCAGATCGACCGAAACGTCTTTCAGAACGACATTGCCGAAGAAGGAGCGCGTAACGCCGACGGCGGATACGACGATCGATCCGTCAGCGGCGCCCGCTGACAGAGACCGAGCTTCATCGACCTTGGGGCCCTCCGTGCCGTGTTCCATCAGCAGCCCCTAGTACATCGCCATGCCGCCGTTCACGTCCAGCGTGGCGCCGGTAATGTAGGACGCCGCGTCCGAGGCGAGAAAGGCGGCCGCGCCCGCCACGTCGTCGGGATGACCAGCGCTTTGCAGCGGCACAAGATCACGAATCCAAGCGTCTTTCGACGCCTTGGAGTGACGTTCGTGAAAAGCGGTCTCAATAATGCCGGGAGCGATCACGTTAACCGTCACGTGGTGCGGCGCGAGTTCGCGCGCCAGTCCCTTGGTCAGCGCGATCACGCCCGCCTTGGCCGCGTGATAGGGGATAGAGCCGGGGCCGCCGCCGGTGCGCGCCCCGACCGACGACATGTTGATGATCCGGCCCCAATTCTGCTTGGTCATCGGCGGAATGGCCTCCTGGCAAGCGAAGAACACGCTCGACAGATTGAGGTCGATCGCTTCGCGCCACAACGCCTCGTCCGTTTCGACCGCGGGGACCCGCCGCACCATGTCGCCGGCATTGTTGACGAGGATATGGAGGGAGGCGAAGCGCTCGATATGCCGTGCGAACAATTGGCGGACGCCGTCGCGCTCGCGCACATCCGCCTGAACTGCGAACGCATCGCCGCCGGCGGCGGCGATGCGGTTGACCGTCGCTTCCGCTCCGGCTCGGTTGCTGTGATAGGCGATGGTCACGGCGGCCCCCGCCGAGGCGAGCACCTCAGCGACAGCAGCGCCGATGCCGCTGCTCCCGCCTGTCACGATTGCCGTCCTGCCTTGGAGCGTCATGAACCTTCACCTCTCGATGATTACTCGCCGAGAATCAGCTTCTGCAGCGAGTCGCGCGTGTACGGGGGAGAGATGAATCCGTCGTCGGGGACATCTTTGCCCCGCTCGAGCTCCGAGGCGACGTTGTCGTCGGTGATCTTGGGGATCGGCATCTCGATCGGAAACTTGACGTCCTTGCCCTGTTGCGCAAGCACGCCGGCGAGGATCGCCATTGCGCCCAAGGAATTGGGGTTGCCGACGGCCATCGCCGAAAGCTTCTTGTCGACCCACATCTTCATGAACTGCTTGCTCATCTCGCCCGTCAGCGGCGGGACCGGCTTGCCGGCTCGCTCATATGCGAGCACCGCGCCCGCCGAAAGAGCGCCGCCTTGCGACCAGATCCCGTCCACCTTGGGATGCGCGTACAACAGGTTGCTGACCGACTGCTCGGCAGGCGCGACGTTGTATTCGGTGTTCGAGATCGCAAGGACCTTGATGCCAGGCGCCTTGTCGAACACTTTCTTGGCCTCGGCCCAGCGCGCCTCGCTGACGCCGACGCCGGCGGGGCCATTCAGCACGAGAATGTCGCCCTTGCCGCCGAGCTTGTCGATCATCCATTGAGCCGTCGCCTCGCCCCAGGCCTTGGGGCTCACTTCGATTTTCGTCGTCAGGTTATTGGTGTCGATCGGGCTGTCGAAGGAGATGACCGCAATACCCTTTGAGCAAGCCTGCGCAACCACGCGATCGAGCGCTGTAGGAGAGCCGGCGTCGACAATGATGATGTCGGTGTTGGCGTCGATCATCGCCTGAATCTGCTGGATCTGCTGGGTGACGTTCCCGTTCGCGTTCTGGATCGTGAAGTCCTTGACCAGGCCGTCTTTCTTCAGCTCGGCGGTCATTTCGTTCATGGTCTGCGTCGTCTGGGTCATCCAGGTCGGCGCGAGATAGATGTCGGCCCAGGCGATCGTATAGGGCGGTTTGCGAGGTTCCTTGATGCATTTGGAGAGCGCGTATGCGTCGGCGCTCCAACCAATCGATAGGGCGCACAACGCCAGCGCCCCAAGTGCTGTCTTAGAATTCATTTTGCGGCTCCTCCCTCTGCTGTGACAAGGCCCGCAGCGCCCGGTCTGGTTCCTGCGAGTGACAGTTAAAATGTCCACTATACCGGACATTGATCTGTTATCCCAGACAAGCTAAGCATGAGGCAGAACGAAGCGCAATAGGATCGCGTTCGACAATTTCCGCGCCTGATGGCGCCGACGACAGTTTGCGCACCGGTCGCCTAAAGAAGCGGCGCGTGATGACGTATTAGTCGGGCAGAAGACCGGCGCTGCCGTGAGGCGCGACGTACGCCTTGATCTTCGATCAGCACGGCATGCGGGTCGCGATCGTCGAGGCGACGACCGCATCAAACTGCAACCGATCGAAATCTATCGCGACCTCGGGACCTCGGTTGAGGTGAAGAGCGGTCTGCGCGGCGGCAAAAAACTGGTGCTCAACGCGGCGCCCGGCCTCACCGACGGATCAAAGGTCGAGATTGCCGCCGACCGCGGAGAAGTGAGCGGCGGGCCGACCGCTCATCGCGCCTCTAGCGCGTCCGCCGCTAGCGCGCTCAATTGCCAGGTGAGGCCGCTTTCGCGGAAGTCGAGCACGACCTTGCCATTGAGGGCGGCCTCCGCGAGGGAGCCAGTGACGAGATGGCCGAACCCCTTGCGGGACGGGGCCGATACGGCGCTGCCGCCCTCCTCGGTCCAGTGAATGGAGAACATCGGGTCCGGCTTGCCGGCGACGCTCCAACAAATGCGAACGCGTCCCGTCTCGCTCGCAAGCGAGCCATGTTTGACCGCGTTGGTGGCCAGTTCATGCAGCGCCATGCCGATGGCCTGCGCGCCGGCTGCGGTCAGTTGTGCGGGCGGGCCTTCGACCACGATGCGCGTGCCGACAATATCCTTGAAATGGGCGATCTGCGCAGAAACTAGCTCTGAGATTTCAATGCCGCGCCAATTGTTCCTGCTCAGCAAATCCTGACTGGCCGAAAGTCCTTGCAGCCGGAGGGAGAGGGTGTGAGCGAAGGCATGCGGCTCGGCGTATCGCGCGCTCTGGTTGACGATCGCCTGGACCACTGCAAGCAAGTTCTTGCTGCGGTGATTGATCTCGGCCATCAGAATTTTGCGCTGCTCCTCCGACTGCTTTCGCTCGGTGATGTCAATGTTGGCGGCGAAGACGCGGATCGGCCTTCCGTCGGGTCCCATCTCGAAGTGCCATTCGCTTTCGATCCAGCGCTCCCTGGCGTCGTCACCGATCACGCGGTATTCGATCTTGCGGAAGGGCCCCCCTTCGGGGCTTTCCGTCTCCCTCGCGAAGCGCGCGCGGTCGGCCGGGGCGACATGCCGGTGCAACGCATTTCTCGCGGCGGTGACGGAGTGGAGGCCGCCCTCTTCGGACAGGGAGAAGCCCATGATGCTGGCGAAATTTTCGGCGGTCGTGATGTGGTCTTGAGCGTAGTCGAGATCGAAATACGTCAGCTTGGCGAGATCGACCGCATGCTTCAGGCGGGCGCGGCTCTCCAAGAGTTCGGCGGTGCGTGCGGCCACCCGTTGCTCGAGCGTCTCGTTGAGCTCGCGAAGCTGCTCGTCGGCGCGCCGGCGATGCGTCACCTCCGCAAGCAGCGCCTGATTGGTGAGAACGGCCTCGCGCGTCTTCCGATGCAATTCGGCGAAGACAGCGACCTTGGAACGCAAGATCGTCGCGTTGACCGGCTTGTGGAGGTAATCGACCGCGCCTGCGCCATAGCCGTCGAGGATGTGCTGATCCTCGCCGTAATAGGCGGTGAGGAAAATAATCGGCACGCGCGCGGTCTTTTTTCGCTCCTTGATCATCTGGGCAAGCTCGATGCCGGTCATTCCCGGCAATCGGATGTCGAGGATGATCAGCGCATACTGGTCGGCGATCAGCGCCAGCAGCGCCTCGTCGGCGGATTGGGCGCGCACCAACCGATAATCGGGGTTGGTCAGAATAGCCTCGAGCGCGGTCAAATTCTTCGGCTCGTCGTCGACGAGCAAAATGTTGATCGGCTCACCGCCTCCGCTTGCGCCTCCATTGGAATGCGCCGCGCGCGCCGAAGCGCCCGTTGGTATGCCGACGTGATAGGCGATGTCGTTCATCGGAAAAGCCAAACCCTCATCAACGATAGCAATTGGTCGGTATTGACCGGCTTGGCGATATAGTCGCTCGCGCCAGCGTCGAGGCATTTCTCTCGGTCGCCCTTCATCGCTCTCGCGGTAAGGGCGATGATCGGCAGAGTGAGGAACTCCGGTATCCGCCGTATTTCTCGCATCGTCTCATAGCCGTCCATATCGGGCATCATGATGTCCATCAGCACGACGCTGAGATCGGGCGTCTGTCGGATCAGGTCGATGGCGGCCTGGCCGCTGGTCGCGCTGAGCACCTCCATGTCTTGATTTTCGAGGACCGAGGTGAGCGCGAAAATGTTGCGCGCGTCGTCGTCTACAACGAGGACCTTTCGGCCGCGCAACACCTCGGTCGAGCGATGCAGCCGATCCAGCATCGCCTGCTTCTCGGGCGGCAGATCGGTGACGACCCGGTGGAGGAACAGCGACGTCTCGTCGAGCAACCGCTCGGCCGAGCGGACGTCTTTCAGAACAACGCTCTTGGCCGTGGCCCTCAGCCGGGCTTGCTCGGCGTCGGAAAGGTCCCTGCCGGTGAAAACGACGACGGGAATTTCGGAGAGGCGCGGCTCCTCGCGCATGCGCTCCAAGAACTCAAACCCGCTCATGTCGGGAAGCCTGAGATCCAGCACGATACAGTCGAAGCGGCGCGCCAACAGAGCGGTCAGCGCTTCCGAGCCGCTTCCCACGGCCTCGATCTCGATATCGTGATAGCCAAGGAGTTCGCCGATGGACTGGCGCTCGATGTCGTTGTCCTCGACGATCAAAAGGCGTTTAGCGCGCGGGACTGTGAACTCCTTAATGCGGTCAAACGCCGCTTCGAGGCTGCTCGTCGTCGGCCCCTTGACGAGCGTGGAGAAGGCGCCGCGCGCCAGACCATGCTGGCGCTCTTCCTCCATCGAGATGATCTGCACGGGAATGTGACGGGTCGCCGGATCCAGCTTCAATTGGTCGAGCACCGTCCAGCCGAGCATATCAGGCAGGAAAATGTCGAGCGATATCGCGACCGGGCGATATTGCCGCGCCAGCGAGACGCCGAGGGCGCCCTTCGAGGCGACGATCGCCTTGAAGCCCTTGTCGCGCGCGAGTCGGAGGAGGATGAGCGCGTAGTGCGGATCGTCTTCGATGACGAGAAAGAACTCGTCGCCTTCTTCGATGCTGTTCCTGTCGTCCTCGACCTCGACGTTGCGCGCGATCGGCAGGGCCGTGACTGTGCGGTTGGATTTGCCGCGCACATCTCGAACATGCGCGTCGGCGCTGTTCTGATAGTGGAGGGGCAGGTAAAGCGTGAAGGTTGAGCCCTGGCCGTGGACGCTGGTCAGCTTGATTTCGCCGCCGAGCAGGGTCGCGAGCTCCCTGCTGATCGCGAGACCAAGGCCGGTGCCGCCATATTTGCGCGACGTTCCGGCGTCCGCTTGCTGGAAGGCTTCGAAGATGAGGCGCTGCTTCTCCGGCGCGACGCCGATGCCCGTGTCCTCGATCGCAAAGGCCAGCACGCGCGGCGCGACGCTGAGGATCGGATGATTGGGCGTCCACCCCTGCGTCGCCAGGAACACCCGCACATCGACATGGCCGTGCGTCGTGAATTTCACCGCGTTCGAAAGCAGGTTCTTCAGGATTTGCTGCAGTCGCTTCGGGTCGCTGGTCATGCTGGCCGGCAGGTCGTCCGCGAACCGCACATTGAACGGAAGGTTCTTGGCTTCGGCGACGTGATGGAAATTGCGATCGATCGTGTCGTGCAGGCCGACGAAGGGGATCTCTTCGACGTCGACGGTCACGGTGCCCGATTCGATCTTTGAGAGGTCGAGAATGTCGTTGATCAGATTCAGAAGGTCGGTGCCCGAGGAGTTGATGTTGCGCGAGAACTCGACCTGCTTACCAGAGAGATTGCCGGCGGCGTTCTCGGCCAGCTGTTGACTTAAGATTAGGATCGAGTTGAGCGGCGTGCGCAGTTCATGAGACATGTTGGCGAGGAACTCGGACTTGTATTTGGAGGTCAGCGCCAGCTCGGCTGCCTTCTCCTCGAGCGCGAACCGCGCCTGTTCCACCTCGACGTTCTTGCGCTCTACTTCGGCGTTCTGCTCGGCGAGGAGTTGCGCCTTGCTGCCAAGTTGCTCATTGGTGTTCTGCAACTCCGACTGCCGCGCCTGCAATTCGACGGTCAATTGCTGCGACTGCTTGAGCAGTCCCTCGGTGCGCATCGTCGCCTCGATGGTGTTGAAGACGGCGCCGATGTTGAGTGTCAGCTGCTCGAGGAACGCGATGTTGACGACACTTAGCGGCTGCAGCGATGCGAGCTCGATGACGGCCTTCGTTTGACCCTCGAATAGCACCGGCAACACGATGATGTTGATGCGCCGCGCTTCCCCGAGGCTCGTCGCGATGTTGATGAAGTCAGGGGCGACGTTGGTCAGGAGAATTCGTTTCTTTTCCAGCGCGCACTGGCCAAGCAGGCCTTCCCCGGGCAAGATCATTTGCGGCACGCGCCCAACGCCACCGCCGGCGTAACTCGACAGCAGGTTCAACGAGCTCTCGCCATCGTAGTTGGTCAAATGATAAATTGTGCCCTGGTGGGCGTGCACTAACGGCGTAAGCTCGGTCAGCAGCATCTGGCCCACGGTGCGCAGCTCGCGTTGGCCCTGCAGCATGCCGGTGAATTTGGCGATGTTGGTCTTCAGCCAATCCTGTTCGCGATTGCTCTCCGTCGTTTCGCGCAGGTTGGAGATCATCGTGTTGATGTTGTCTTTCAGTTCGGCGACTTCGCCGCGCGCCTCGACCTGAATGGAGCGCGTGAGATCGCCCTTCGTCACTGCGGTCGCGACTTCGGCGATGGCGCGAACCTGGTTGGTGAGATTGGCCGCCAGCAGATTGACGTTGCCGGTGAGGTCCTTCCACGTGCCGGCCGCGCCGGGCACGTTCGCCTGTCCGCCGAGGCGGCCCTCGACGCCGACTTCACGCGCGACATTGGTGACCTGGTCGGCGAAGGTCGCCAGCGTGTCGGTCATGTTGTTGATTGTGTCCGCGAGCGCGGCGACTTCCCCCTTGGCCTGCACGGTGAGGCGTTGGCTGAGGCTGCCGTTGGCGACCGCGGTGACGACCTTCACAATGCCGCGCACCTGCTCCGTCAGGTTGGACGCCATGAAGTTCACGTTGTCGGTGAGGTCCTTCCACGTGCCGCCGACGCCGGAAACCTGTGCCTGACCGCCGAGCTTGCCTTCGGTGCCGACCTCGCGCGCGACGCGCGTCACCTCCGAGGCGAAGCCGTTGAGCTGGTCGACCATCGTGTTGATCGTGTTCTTCAGCTCGAGAATTTCGCCCTTCACGTCGACGGTGATCTTGCTGGAGAGGTCGCCGCGCGCGACTGCTGTCGTCACGTCAGCAATGTTGCGCACCTGAGCGGTCAGATTGGCGCCCATGGTGTTGACGGAGTCGGTCAAGTCTTTCCACGTGCCGGCGACGCCCGGCACGACCGCCTGTACGCCGAGTCGACCCTCAGTTCCGACTTCGCGCGCAACGCGCGTCACTTCCGAGGCGAACGAGCGCAGCTGCTCGACCATCGTATTGATGGTTTCCTTGAGTTGAAGAATCTCCCCGCGCACGTCGACCGTGATCTTGCGCGACAGGTCGCCGTTGGCGACCGCGATCGTCACCTCGGCGATGTTGCGCACCTGCCCGGTGAGGTTCGACGCCATCGAATTGACGTTGTCGGTGAGGTCCTTCCAGGTGCCGGCGACGCCTGGCACCACCGCCTGGCCGCCGAGCTTGCCCTCGGTGCCGACCTCGCGCGCGACGCGCGTCACCTCCGAGGCGAAGGCGGACAGCTGCTCCACCATCGTATTGATGGTGTCCTTCAGTTGAAGGATTTCGCCGCGCACGTCGACGGTGATTTTTTTCGAAAGGTCGCCGCGCGCAATCGCGGTCGCGACGTCGGCGATGTTGCGCACCTGGCCGGTGAGATTAGACGCCATGAAGTTGACGTTGTCGGTAAGGTCCTTCCAGGTGCCGCCGACCCCTGGCACCTGCGCCTGGCCGCCGAGCCGTCCCTCGGTTCCGACTTCGCGCGCAACGCGCGTCACCTCCGAGGCGAACGAGCGCAGTTGCTCGACCATCGTGTTGATGGTCTCCTTGAGCTGCAGAATCTCGCCGCGCACGTCGACCGTGATCTTGCGCGACAGGTCGCCGTTGGCGACGGCGATCGTCACCTCGGCGATGTTGCGGACCTGGCTCGTGAGATTATTCGCCATCGAATTGACGTTGTCGGTCAGATCCTTCCAAGTGCCCGCGACGCCTGGAACTTCGGCCTGCCCGCCGAGTTTACCCTCCGTGCCGACCTCGCGCGCGACGCGGCTCACCTCGCCTGCGAAGCCGTTGAGCTGGTCGACCATGGTGTTGATGGTGTTCTTGAGCGCAAGAATCTCACCCTTCACTTCGACGGTGATCTTGCGGGAGAGGTCGCCGCGCGCGATGGCAGTCGCCACTTCGGCGATGTTGCGCACCTGGCCAGTGAGATTGTTGGCCATCGAGTTGACGTTGTCGGTCAAGTCCTTCCAAGTGCCGCCGACCCCGCGGACTTCCGCTTGACCGCCAAGCTTGCCCTCCGTGCCGACCTCGCGCGCGACGCGCGTGACTTCGGAAGCGAAGCCGTTGAGCTGGTCGACCATCGTGTTGATCGTGTTTTTCAGCTCGAGAATTTCGCCGCGCACATCGACGGTGATCTTCTTGGAGAGGTCGCCGCGGGCGACGGCGGTCGTCACTTCGGCAATGTTGCGGACCTGGCTCGTCAAGTTGTTCGCCATCGAATTGACGTTGTCGGTGAGGTCCTTCCAGGTGCCGCCGACGCCGCGCACGTCCGCTTGGCCGCCGAGCCGTCCCTCCGTGCCGACCTCGCGGGCAACGCGGCTCACTTCGCCGGCGAAGGCGTTGAGCTGGTCGACCATGGTGTTGATGGTGTTCTTGAGTTCGAGAATCTCGCCGCGCACGTCGACGGTGATTTTTTTGGAAAGGTCGCCGTTGGCGACGGCGGTCGTCACGTCGGCGATGTTTCGCACCTGACCCGTCAGGTTCGTCGCCATGGCGTTGACGGAATCGGTCAGGTCCTTCCACGTGCCGGCGACGCCGCGCACCTCGGCCTGCCCGCCGAGCTTGCCCTCCGTGCCGACCTCGCGCGCGACACGCGTCACTTCCGAAGCGAAGCCGTTGAGCTGGTCGACCATCGTGTTGATGGTCTCCTTGAGCTCCAAGATCTCGCCCTTCACATCGACGGTAATCTTCTTGGAGAGGTCGCCGTTCGCCACCGCGGTCGTGACTTCGGCGATGTTGCGCACCTGGCCGGTGAGGTTCGAGGCCATGAAGTTGACGTTGTCGGTCAGGTCTTTCCACGTGCCGGCGACGCCGCGCACCTCGGCCTGTCCGCCCAGCTTGCCCTCCGTGCCGACCTCGCGCGCGACGCGGCTCACTTCGCCGGCGAAGCCGTTGAGCTGATCGACCATCGTGTTGATCGTGTTCTTCAGCGCGAGGATCTCGCCCTGCACCTCGACGGTGATCTTGGAGGAAAGGTCGCCCTTCGCGATTGCCGCCGCGACGTCCGCGATGTTGCGAACTTGGCCGGTCAGATTCGAGGCCATCGAGTTGACGTTGTCGGTCAGGTCTTTCCACGTGCCGGCGACCCCGGGAACTTGCGCCTGTCCGCCGAGCTTGCCCTCCGTGCCGACTTCGCGCGCGACGCGCGTCACCTCCGAGGAGAAGCCGTTGAGCTGGTCGACCATCGTGTTGATGGTCTCCTTGAGCTCCAGGATTTCGCCTTTAGCGTCGACGGTGATCTTGCGGGACAGGTCGCCGCGGGCGACGGCCGTCGTAACCGTCGCGATATTGCGTACCTGCGCCGTCAAATTGGTCGCCATGGCGTTGACGGAGTCGGTGAGATCCTTCCAGGTTCCCGCGACGCCGGGCAGAACCGCCTGACCGCCAAGGCGCCCGTCGGTGCCGACTTCGCGCGCGACACGCGTCACTTCCGAGGCGAACGAGCGCAGCTGGTCGACCATGCTGTTGGTCGCCTCTTTGAGCTGCAGGATCTCGCCGCGCACGTCGACGGTAATTTTCTTGGACAGGTCGCCGTTCGCCACTGCGATCGTGACGTCGGCGATGCTGCGCACTTGGGCGGTGAGGTTGCCGGCCATTTGATTGACCGAATTGGTCAAGTCCTTCCACACACCAGAGACGTCTTTTACGCGGGCCTGTCCGCCGAGCTTGCCCTCGGTGCCGACTTCGCGCGCAACGCGCGTCACCTCGGAGGTGAACACCGAGAGTTGCTCGATCATCGTGTTGACGAGGCGCGCGGAACGCAGGAACTCGCCCTTGAGACCGCGGCCGTCGACCTCGAGCTCCATCGGCTGGCTCAGGTCGCCTTTCGCCACCGCGCCGATCGTGCGGGCGATCTCGGCCGTCGGTCGCACCAGATCGTCGATGAGGGTGTTGATGCTATCGACCTTGGCCGCCCACTGGCCCATGGCGCCCGGAAGGGACATGCGCTGCTTCAGCCGGCCGTCGCGCCCCACCGTGACGCTGAGGCGCTCGACCTCACGCGCGATGCGGTCCTCATTGGCGATCGTCTGGTTGAAGGCTTCGGCGATGGGGCCCTCGACGCCGTCCCAGTCGGAGGGCAGCCGCCAGGAGAAATCGCCGTCGCGAAACGCCGTCATCGCCTCGAGCAGCATTTGGGAACGGGTCTTTGTTTGCGAAGGCCTTTTTCGCACCCGCGAATTGGCGGGGGATGGGCCCGAGGCGCTGCGGGCCGCGGCGTCGCTCATGATCGACCTCTGGACATTGCTACAACGAAAGCCGTCGCCGACGCCTTGCCAACAGGGCGTCTTTGTCCGGACGAAACCGAGAAGGATGTTGGAAGTAGGGCCGCCGGCGACCGTGACGTAGGGAGACGTAGCGTCGTCATTCTGCCGGGTGTCCAAAGGGGTAGCGGGGGCGACTTCGCGCTTCTCCCGCGCGCGCTAACTAACAAAACGCTGTGGTGGGAATTTGGTTCCGCCGCACGGGGAAATTTTTGCTTCGAGAGAGGCCCGCCCCCGGTCGTCGCGGTAAGTCATTGAAATGAGCGCGACGAAGCTTTGTGGAAATCCGTCTCAAGCGGCGTCTCGGTCGAGGGCGACAGGGCCTTCGCCGGAACGATACGGGCAGCCCGTCTCGGTCCGCGGCGGCGACGTTGCTGCTTGAATGTTGGTTTGACAAAGGGCTGGCCGATATGAGCTTTTCGTCGGCGATCCGCCGCCGTGACGATCTCCGATCTCGCTTGGCGCGGCGGGCGAGATCTGAGTGGAGTGGCCGAGGTGAGCCAGACAAGGAAATACGCGCTGGTGGCCGGCGGGCTCGGCGTGATCCCGCGCAATCTGGCCAGCCAGCCGGACTGGCAGGTCGGCCGAATGTGCGGCGGGCGGCGAAGCCTACAATCTGACCGGGCGCGGAAGGCTATTCCGTGAGCGCAGGAGAAGCCGCCCCGTCGGCGACGCGCTCCGGATCGGCTGGCCTTGCCGCCGTCGCGCTGCTTGTCGCTGGCACGTTCTTCATGGAGAACTTGGACGCAACCGTTATCACGCCGGCGGTTCCTCAGATGGCGAAGAGCTTCGCGGTCGCCCCGGCGGATCTCAACAGCGGCGTCAGCGCCTATATGCTGACGCTTGGCGTCTTCATCCCGGTGAGCGGCTGGGTCGCTGACCGCTTCGGCGCGCGCAAGGTGTTCGCCGCGGCCATCGCGCTGTTCACCGTCGCCTCGCTACTCTGTGGTCTTGCGCAGACGCTGCCCGAGTTCGTGGCGTTGCGCGTGCTCCAAGGGATCGGCGGGGCGATGATGGTGCCGGTCGGCCGGCTCGTGGTGCTGCGGGTCACGCCGAAGGAGCGGCTGATCCAGGCGATCGCAACCTTGACCTGGCCGGCCCTGGTGGCGCCGGTGTTGGGCCCGCCGCTCGGCGGCCTGCTCGCCGACCGCGCTGACTGGCGCTGGATCTTCTATCTCAACTTGCCGCTCGGCCTGATCGCCCTCGTCGTGGCGCTGCTGCTGGTGCCGGATACAAAGGGCGATCGCGGGCGGCCTTTTGATTGGGGCGGCTTTGCGCTGACTGGCGGCGCGCTGTTTTGTTTGCTTGACGCGGCCGAACTGCTGGGCCGGACGCCGATCGCCTGGGGCGAAGCGGCCGTGCTCGCGATTCTCGGTCTTATCGCGCTGGCCTTTACCGTTCGGCACCTGAACCGCGCCCGCTATCCGATGGTCGAACTCTCCTCGCTCCAGGCGCCGACCTTCGCGGCGACGATTTGGGGCGGGTCGTTGTTCCGCATGGGGGTGAGCGCGGTTCCTTTTCTGGCGCCGATCATGTTCCAGCTCGGCCTCGGCTATGACGCCTTCGAGGCCGGCGCGCTGCTGATGGCGGTGTTCGCCGGCAATCTGGCGATGAAGCCGATGACGACGCCGGTGCTGCGGCGCTTCGGGTTCCGGCGTGTGTTGGTGGTGAACGGACTGCTCAATGCCGCCGCGATCGCCAGTTGCGCGGCGATCGATGGGACGATGGCGCTGCCGCTGGTCTGCGCCATCCTGTTCGTCGGCGGGCTGACCCGCTCGATGCAGTTCACCGCGCTCAACACGGTCGCCTTCGCAGACATTCCGCAGCACGCGATGTCGGCGGCCAATACGATGTTCTCCGCCGCCTTCCAGCTCGCTATGGGGCTGGGCGTGGCGCTGGCCACCATCGCCTGGCGGATCGGCGGCGCCGTGGCGGCGCCGGGCGCCTCGCCTGCTGTTCCCTTCCGGATCGCCTTCCTGCTGATCGCCGCGGTCGCCCTCATCGGCGTGTGGGACAGCGCGAGGCTCGATCCGGCGGCCGGCGAGCATGTATCGAAACGCAAGGACATCAAGGCATGACGTTATCAGGCAAACGCGTTCTCGTTATCGGCGGCTCCTCGGGCATCGGCTTCGGCGCGGCGCAGGCGGCGCTGGAGGCCGGAGCGTCAGTTCTCGTCGCGTCTCGTTCCGCGGAAAAGGTGGCGGCTGCGGTCGCTCGTCTCGGCGCCGGCGCAAGCGGCCAGCGCCTCGATACGACCGACGAGGCCGGCGTCGAGGCGTTTTTCGCCCGCGAGGCGCCGTTCGATCATGTCGTCGTCTCGGCGGCGAAGACGAAAGTCGCCGCGGTCCGCGAGTTGGCGCTGGCCGACGCCTATCAGTCGATGAACTCGAAATTCTGGGGCGCCTACCGGATCGCGCGCGCGGCGAAGATCGCCGACGGCGGCTCACTGACCTTCGTCTCGGGCTTCCTCTCGATCCGGCCGAAGAAGGGCGCGGCGATCCAGGGCGCAATTAACGCCGCGCTGGAAGGGCTGACGCGCGGTCTCGCGCTCGAACTGGCGCCGGTGCGCGTCAACTGCGTGTCGCCCGGCCTCGTCATGACCGAGATGTATGGCGCGCTCGCCGGCGATGCGCGCCAGTCCATGTTCGACGGAGCCGCAGCGCGGCTGCCGGCAGGCCTGGTCGGCACGCCCAGCCATATCGCGGTGCAGATCATGGCCTTCATCGCCAATCCCTACATCACCGGCAGCACCGTCTATGTCGACGGCGGCGGCGCGATCGCCTGATCGGGCTTTCGGCGAGTCGCCATGCAGGGGCGCATCGGCCGGGGCGGGGGGCGCCGCTGTCGCCGCGCGGGCGCGTCAGCACGTAGCGGTCGCTGCCGACAATAATCGGTACGTCTCACAAGAATGGGGTTTCGAAAGATGGCCTTGGAAGGTCAAGGAGCAGAAGACGCGTCTGCGTTGTTGAACGCCGGCGGCCATTCGATAGCGCTGTCTCGAACGTTCAGCATTGCGCTTGCCGTCACCGCGATTGCCGTGTTTGGCGCATCGGCGATTTCTCCGGTTCTGCCCGACATCGCAAAGGCATTCAACGTAGACGCCGCCGAGGTCTCGCTGCTCGTCAGCCTATTCATCCTGCCGATGGCCGTGCTTACGCCTGTGATCGGCGTTCTTGCTGATCGCCTTTCATTACGCACGGTGCTGATCGCCTGCCTCGTGCTCTATGGCGTCGCTGGTCTTGCCTGCATGGGAGCGCCGAGCTTTTCGGTGCTGCTGTTCCTTCGCATCCTCCAGGGCTGCGGGGGCGCAGCCTTGGAGCTGTTCGGACTGGTCATCCTCATCGAAGCCGCCAAGCCGTCCCAGCTTCATTCGGCGATCGGTCGCAACGCGGGCGTGATCGGCATATCGACTGCCGTGGCGCCCATCGTGTCCGGTGTTTTGTCTCTCATCTCCTGGCGAGCCACTTTCCTGAGCGCCGCAATGGCGTTTCCGCTCGCGATGGCCGTGAAGCTCTACCTTCCCATTCTTCCGCGTGCGGCGAACCAGTCCCGGCCGTCGCTGAGCGAGTTCCTGCGCAGGCCGATCGTCGTCAGCTGCCTTGCGACCACGCTCTTGGTCTTTCTGTTTCTGTTCGGCGTTTTGCTTTCCTTCGTCCCCGAGAAAGCGCGGAGCATCGGCATCGACTCCGAATTCCTCGTCTCGCTGGCGCCGGCGAGCTGCGCGATCGCGATCATGCTGACTGCGCCCTTCATGGGAAGGGTATTGGAGCGCATCGGCATGCGCGAAGTGCTCATCTTAGCTTACGCGCTGTACGCGCTATCGATGGGCGCATTCTATCTCGCTTCGGGCTTGTTTGTACTCGTGGTCGGCGGCGTCCTGCTCGGCGTAGCGCACGGCTTGCTGTTCCCGCTCATCCAATCGCTGCTTGCAAAAGAAGCGCCCGCCGAAGGCAACGTCGTTTTCATGTCTTTCAACATCGCGGCCATCGGCGTCGGTCAGATGCTGACCCCTTTGCTGATGTCCACAGTGTTCGAGTCGGCCGGCCTCGGCGCGGTGTTCGCACTGGCGATGGCGCTGGCCTTCGCGATGATGCCTGTGAGCTGGATGCTGTTTCGCGCGCGAGGCCTCAGCACAGCGGGCGCCTATCGCTGACTAGCGCGAATTGCAATGAGGTCGGATCGTCGAGGAACGCAGCGACGAAGCAATCCATCGTTCCGCTGGCGCTGCTGGATTGCTTCGCTTCGCCCGCAGCGACGGCAAAACGGAGCTTGAAAATGACGCTTGATGTCCCGTCGCATGACAACGAAACGGCCCGCATGTCGCGCCGTCTGGTACTGCGCGGTCTCTGTGTTGGGACGGTCTTGATCGCCGCCAATGGATGGATCGGCGTGGAGCGCGCAGCCGCGGCGTCGACATCGGACCCTTGGGCGTCTTGGCAAGCCTTGCCCGACGCCGCGACCTATCCCGATCCGCGAATTCGCGCCATCGGCTACGCCATTCTTGCGCCCAATGCGCAGAACCTGCAGCCCTGGCTCGTCCGGCTGGTCGGCGACGACGCACTGCTCGTCTTTGCGGATCTCTCGCGCCGTCTGCCGGTCAGCGATCCCCCGGACCGCCAGCTCACCGTGTCGTTCGGCACGTTCGCCGAACTGCTGCGGATTGGCGCGAGCGCGAGCGGCTACAGCCTGCAAATCACCCCGTTCCCCCAGGGCGAGCCGGGGGCCGCGCTCGATGCAAGGCCAATCGTGGCGGTCCGTTTCGTCAAGGATGCGACCGCAAATCGCGACCCGCTCGCCGATCATGTGCTGGCGCGTTCCACCAACCGTTTGCCTTTCGACACGTCGCGCAGCGTCGCCGCGGAGCAGATCGCGCAGATCAGGGCCGCCGCGATCCAACCCGACTATGTCAACGGCACGGTCGATCCGGCCGTGGCGAGCCAGATTCGCGATATTGCGCACCGCGCTTATGTCGCTGAAATGAATCAGGCGGAAGTTCGGCGAGAGCTGATCAACATCACGCGGATCGGTCGGGCCGAGGCGGCCTCGTATGCGTGGGGGCCTGCTCTGCTCGGATCGGCGGTCGAAGCCAAGCTCAGCGAAGGGACGATAAGCCGAGCGGCGCTGGACGACACGACGAGCGCCCCGTTCAAGAGCGGCGTCGAGAACTATCTCCGCGCGGTCGACAGCGGCCGTGCCTATGTCTGGGTTCTCACCCCCGACAATTCCCGGCGATCGATGTTCGAAGCCGGCCGCGAATGGACGCGGCTGCACCTCACCGTCACCGCCATGGGCCTGAGTCTGCAACCGCACAGTCAATCCTTGCACGACTATCCCGAGATCGAGTCGCTCAAGGCCGAGATGCACGCGGCCGTGGGCGCAGCCGCGCCGGCTCGCCTGCAGATGCTGGGCCGCGTCGGTTATGCGCCCGCCGCGCCCCACAGCCCGCGCGAATCGATGACGGAGCGGCTGATCGCGTGAGACCGGCGAGCAGATGGGAACCGGGCGGGCTCCCGGTCGCGAGCGGCCGTATGTCAGCCATGGCGGGGCAGATCTCAACGGCGACAAAGGGCGGAGAGCGGATATGGAGGATACGGTGATCGCCGCCCCGCGCCGCCGGCCGCCCGATCGTGGGGCAAGGCCTATCTGTCGATCCCGGAGGCTCGCTTACCCGGAATGTGGCCGGCGGCGCCGCCGAGGTAGGTCAACGCGAAGATAGCGAAAGCGGCGAAGGCCGTTCGATCCGCCGACGCTCGTTCGCCTGCCGGTTGAATTCACGGGGCCGGAGGCTTATGCGTGGGCGCCATGGACACCCTAGCCGACGCCCAAAGGCCCCTGATTTCCGGGTCTCGCCACCGAGCGCATGCCGGCAAGGCCGCGCCGTTCTTGCCGATGAGCCGCGCCGAGATGACGGCGCTCGGCTGGGATGCCTGCGACATCGTGCTGGTGACAGGCGACGCCTATGTCGACCATCCGAGCTTCGGCATGGCGATCATCGGCAGGCTGCTCGAAGCTCAAGGCTTCAGGGTCGGCATCATCGCGCAGCCCGACTGGCAATCGGCTGAGCCATTCAAGGCGCTGGGCAAGCCGACCGTGTTCTTCGGCGTCACCGGCGGCAACATGGACTCGATGGTCAACCGCTACACGGCGGACCGCCGGCTGCGCCACGACGACGCCTATACGCCCGGCGGCGAGGGCGGCGCGCGGCCGGACCGCTGCACTCTCGTCTACGCCCAACGCTGCCGCGAGGCGTTCAAGGACGTGCCGATCGTGCTCGGCGGCATCGAGGCGTCGCTGCGCCGCATCGCGCATTTCGACTACTGGTCCGAGAAGGTGCGCCGCTCGGTGCTGGCCGACGCCAAGGCGGATCTGCTGCTCTACGGCAACGCCGAACGCGCCGTCGTCGAGGTGGCGAACCGGCTGGCCGCCGGCGAGGCGCCGCACGATCTCGACTCCATCCGGGGCGTCGCGCTGTTTCGTCGCGTGCCGGACCACTACACAGAGCTGCACGCTGACGATCTCGACTCCGCCGATGAGGGCGCAGGCCGCCACCCCGGCGACACTGTGATCCGGCTGCCGGCGTATGAGCAGGTCGAGCAGGACCGCGACGCCTATGCCCGCGCTTCGCGCGTGCTGCACCGGGAGAGCAATCCCGGCAATGCGCGGCCGCTCGTCCAGCGCCACGGCGACCGCGATCTGTGGCTGAACGCCGCCGCCGATCCCGCTGACCACGGCTGAGATGGACTCCGTCTACGATCTGCCCTACGCCCGCGCGCCGCACCCGTCCTACGGCGACGCCAAGATCCCCGCGTGGGAAATGATCAAGTTCTCGGTGACCATCATGCGCGGCTGCTTCGGCGGCTGCACGTTCTGCTCGATCACCGAGCACGAGGGCCGCATCATCCAGAACCGTTCGGAGGGCTCGATCCTGCGCGAGATCGAGCTGATCCGCGACAAGACGCCGGGCTTCACCGGCGTGATCTCCGACATCGGCGGGCCGACCGCCAACATGTACCGGATGGCGTGCAAGGATCCGAAGGTCGAAGCGTTGTGCCGCCGGCCGTCCTGCGTGTTCCCCGACATCTGCCCGAACCTGAACACCTCGCACGACGAGCTGATCCGCCTCTATCGCAAGGTGCGCGAGGTGAAGGGCGTCAAGAAGGTGATGGTCGCTTCCGGCGTGCGCTACGACCTCGCGGTGAAGAGCCCCGAATACGTCGAGGAGCTCGTCACCCACCACGTCGGCGGCTATCTGAAGATCGCGCCCGAGCATACCGAGCGCGGCCCGCTCGACAAGATGATGAAGCCGGGGATCGGCACCTATGACCGCTTCAAGGAGATGTTCGATGAGGCTGCGAAGAAGGCCGGCAAGAAATATCACCTGATTCCGTATTTCATTGCGGCGCATCCGGGCACGACCGACGAGGACATGATGAACCTCGCGCTTTGGCTCAAGAAGAACCGCTACCGCGCCGACCAGGTGCAGACGTTCCTGCCGTCGCCGATGGCGACCGCTACGGCCATGTACCATACCGGCGTCAATCCGCTGCGCGGCGTGCGACGCGGGGCGAGCGACAAGGTCGAGGCGATCAAGGGGCTGCGGCAGCGCCGGTTGCACAAGGCGTTCCTGCGCTACCACGACCCCGAAAACTGGCCGCTGCTGCGCGAGGCGCTGAAGCAGATGGGCCGCGCCGACCTGATCGGCCCGCGCCCCGACCAGCTCGTGCCGGCGCACCAGCCGCCCGGCGGCGGCGAGGCCGCCGACGCGCGACGACCGATGCGCCGCCCCGCCGGGACGCAGCGCTTCACCACGAAGAATCTGCCCTTGAGAAAGTAAATCGGCGCGCGGGTGGGACGGGGCTCCAGGCTTGGCTGCGGCGACGGCGCGGCGTCGCGCTGCATGACAGCGGCAAAAAAGCCATCGGTATCGTGACGCGCGGGCGTCAGGGACAAGTAGTCCGGATGAGCCGAAGCCGTCAGCTGTGGCGCCGCCACGCGTAGCGGCACGACATGAAACCCCGGGTGCGCGGTTAGGAAGGTGGCGACCTGCTCCTCGTTTTCCTCGGGCAGCATGGAACATGTGGCGTAGACGAGCCGTCCACCGGGCTTCACAAGCCGCGCGGCCAACGCGCATCCGGATTGCGCCGCCAAGTGCCGGCGCCGCTGCAAGGCGCATCGACCAGCAGGCGATCGAACGCGCCTTTATGGCGCTTCACCCACTGATCCCTCTCGCTGGTCAAAGGTTTGGTCTGGATATTGTGCAGCCCGGCGCGCCGGAAGCGCTCGGCCGCGCGCTTCAGCCGGTTGGCCAGGACGTGGCACGCGATGACCTGGCTCTTGTTTGCCATCTGTGCGGCGATCGCCAGCGTCTTGCCGCCCGCTCCGGCGCAGAAGTCGACCACGCGCTCGCCCGGCCGGGCGTCAACCAGCATGGCGACAAGCTGCGAGCCCTCGTCCTGAATCTCGACCTCGCCGTTTCTCAGTATCCGCAGGCTGGCTAATGAGGGACGCTCGTTCACGCGAACGCCGTAAGGCGCCATGCGACAGGCCTCGGCCGGCAGGCCAAGATCCCTGAGCGAGCGCAGCACGCCCTCGCGCGTGGACTTTAGCGGATTGATGCGCAGATCGAGCGGGGCTGCGGTCAGCAGCCCGGCCATCTCACTCGGGAAAGAATTGCCGAAACGGCGACGCAGAGAAGCGGCCGCCCAGGAGGGACATTCGCCTCGCACCGCCTCCGGCATGGCTGGATGATCCACTGGGCAGCCCTGCAATTGCGCCAGCAGGACGCCCTCGTGATCCGTCAAGACGGCAGGCGCGAAGTTCCCGCCATGGAACAGGCGATGCACCTAATCTCGCGTCTTCCTCCCGACGAGCGCGAGCCAGGCCAGCAGCCGGTTGCGTGGCACGCCCTCGCGTCCGTGCCTCGCCAGCCACCAGCCCAACCGGGCGTGATGTCGCAGCAGAGCATAGAGCAATTCGGAAATATGGCCGCGATCCTTGTCGCGGATATCGCGCGCCGGTCCCGAAACCAACCCGACACGACAGCGTCGGCAGGACGCGGGACACTCTCGACCTCATGCATCAGATCGAGGGTGGCTTGCAGGCAGGCGGGGGTCACGGAGAGAAGAGCGGCTTGGAAGAGTTCGCGGATATATCAGGAATGGCGGAGGGGGCGGAAGCTAACCCCAACGGGCTCCTATGCGCCTAAGATTCAATGAGTTTTCACGAACGTTCCGTCGAATGGTGTAGGTTTCAGTGTCGACCATTTGCACGAAATGTCCTTCGCTGTCCATCATTGAACCCGGGGAAAGACGTGGAGCGGAAGAGGCGGACGCCGTAGTTCCAGGCCGTCCTGATGGGCCATCAAATCGCATTCCGAATAACAGCCCAATCGATCCACATCGCGTTCGGAGGGCCTTAAGAAAAGTAATTTCGCCCGCCTACCGTGCGCTAAAGGGCGCGGAGGTTGCAGCGAGATCGAGGGCGAAAGAAGGCGTATTTTGCCGGAACACGAACTCGGCCCGAACGAAGCACGCACCTCGCAATCACATCCTGGCTGGGGCGCTTGAAAACTGCTCTCCACCCAACTGTGATGCTGCCCCGGCCAACTCCGCCGATCGCACGTTGCTCCACCCGCTCTAATCGCTGCTGGATGATACTTCAGGGGCAGGTCAATAGTGCTATGATCCACATCGCCGGATCGGCAATCGCCATTCGATGAACGTCCACAGGCCTTAGTATGGATCCGAAATCGTGGTATCGAAAAACTGCTAGGCGAATGCATCGCTGAGAAGGTTGACCTACGGTAATCCCGTCATTACGGCCAGCATCGGACGCACACAATGGCAAGCCCAAAGAGGATTGCTATTTTTCTTGACGGCACTTGGAACACCGTCGACGACGATACAAACGTATGGCGGATGAAGTCGCTCTGTGAGAGCGACGCCGCCAGCCAAATCATCTACTACAGCGCCGGCGTAGGCACGCAGTTCGGAGCGAAAATCCGAGGCGGGCTTTACGGTTACGGCCTCAATGATGAAATCACCGACGCCTATAAGTGGCTGATAGACAATTTTGAATCCGATGACGAGATCTTCATTTTCGGCTTTAGCCGCGGGGCGTACACAGCCAGAAGCCTCTCTGGGTTTATCTCGAAATGCGGCCTCCTGACCCCAGGCGCGCCGCTTTCCGTGAAACAGCTTTTCAGTCGATACCGCCGCCGAACAGCGCGAACCATTAGAGGCCTACTTGAAAATCGAATTGGATCGCCGGGCGAACCGCAAGAGCCCCCGGCGGAGGACGCCTGGATCTTGCGGTACTGCGCCGCCATCGATGTCAAGTTTGTCGGCGTTTGGGATACCGTCGGTGCTCTTGGCATTCCGGTCTCGGCGGCTAACCCATTCAACGTGGATCGTTATCAGTTTCTTGAGACCCACTTGCGCTTGACCAACACGTTTGCATTCCACGCATTGGCAGTCGACGAGCACCGCGCGTTGTTCGAGCCTACACTGTGGACGCAAACCGGCGCAGATCACTCGAAGGAGCCGTTGCACCAGAGAACTCTCGATGAGGTCGAGCAGCGTTGGTTTGTCGGAGCTCACGCGAACGTCGGCGGCGGCTACCCGAATGACATTTTGGCTCAAGCGCCAATGAAGTGGCTGATGGAGAAGGCAGCGCTCCATGGCCTCCGATTTAAATCCGCGATCACGCTTGACCAATTCGAATCTACGATCACGGATTCCTACAGCGCCTTCGCTTACGGGCTATACCGATACGTGAGCAAGCCATATTTTCGACCGATTGGAAAGCCTCCGGATGTTGGCACGAAGTTCACGACCTCGACGATCAACGAAACGGTCGATGCCGGCGTTTTCGATCGATGGCGTGCGGATGCCAATTACCGTCCGCAGAACGTCTTGGAGTGGGCGACGCGAGTAGGGACTGAACCTGGGGATCTTAGGCAGTCCGTACTTGCGGGCGACCCGAATATACCCGTCTTGGCCGTGTAGCCCGAAAGGCGTAAGACGTCGCCGCCACCTTTCTCGCGGGCAGCCGGCGCGCTTGCTGCGCCTCCCCGATCCGCCGCGCGGCGGCACCCTCAAACTCAAGCCCACAGCAAGTCTGGACACAAGCGATCTACAAACACACTTGGCCCTAATTCGCACCAGGGTTTCGGCGACACGCGCGTCCCTCGACCTCGTACTGACCAGGATAATCAGAGCGTCAAATATGTTATTTAACCAGTCGCACCGATCGACACGTATTTTATTCGGCACTCGGCACACGCCGCACAAAGGTTGGCCTGGTCCGATGCTAATCGATCCTCGCCTATCTTAAATCACCTCGCGTATCAAGGCGAAGGCTGACGATGTCCCAGATTTGTCGGAGTCGTCTAACGTGCAAGTCATCAGTAACGAACGATACTATTGCGTCAAGATTGTACCGTGTATTCAGTTTTGTTATACAAACTATTGGATTGCCATCAGCTGGCAGTTTTAGGTCATCTGCACTAGCCTCGTCTTTTGCATCGCTATCAGTCGTGAGTACTTTCAATAGTGACGTGCGAATACTAGGGCTCTTTAGGCCGCTTTCGAGATCAAAAATCGTCCTAACGTTAAGTTGACGCAACGCCTCCACGCGCGATGAACCAACGGCGAGAATGAGTTGGGACTGTGCGACCCAGTCAATTACTTCATATAGTTGATACGGAGTCTCGACGAATATTTGTATTGGATTGATGGTTGCAAGATTTTGTACGTCAATTATTTCGAACTCAGCAAGCCTTAGCTTGATAAAGGGGTCTATCCCCAGAATCATATCCAGCGGCAATTCCTCTTGTAATCTCCGACTCTCGTTGCGAACCCTGCGCCCTGACATCCACGGAATTCGATCAATTATAACCGGTAAGACCAAATCCGGATAGAATCCAATTGCGAAGGCCGCTGCAATCTTGAATGAGCCTGACTCTTCAAGCAGTCCAGTCTGCCAAACCGCGGCTATGACAAAAATAGCAGTAACAAGGTGGACCGTGCTTTGAAAGAACGAAATTGGCGATAAATCGTAATTCGCGATACGTCGGACGAGAAATTTTATCGTCCACAGATAGGCGGCGATTCCCGTATACGTAATCATGCCGCCAAGCTCGACAAGCTTGTCATTATCTAACTTGAGCGGATTCGCAAATGGGCTCGGCAGGAAGTCGGGTGATATTTGAGATCTCGGCGTAAGCGCCAAGCGGAATATGAGATAACTCAACAATGTATACATCAATGCGGGAAGAACGAAGTATCGGAGCGAATTCGAGTCCACTCCGTCGACTTGACGACTAGGATTTGCCTCCGGATCGTATTTGTATTTTACTAATTCGAATGAAGGAAGGAGTAGAGGCTTTCCGTCCTTCGTTGCGAACGCAAAGAGCCGCTCAAGGTCCTTCACAACTTCCCGTCGGCTAGCACGGATGTGGTTTCGTCCTATCAGAATTCCTACTGGGATTAGAACACTGAAAAGGACAATCGACACCTCGCGTCGGAGAGTATCAAGAACCTCGGTATTTATGATGGGATATGCCATGGTCGTAACCCATTCGGGAGCGATACAAAGCAATATGATCGTCGGAACTGCCGCGCTCCCCGCATCCAGGCAGGCTGCGAGATCAAAAGTACGAACCTTGAGCCAAGACGATGGATCGGCGTTTGGGCTAGGGCGGCCGTCCGATTTGTGCTATCGCGCTTTCGAGCCGTCCAACTAAGGAGGTCAGCGCTGCGGTGAGGGCCGCTTGGTCTTGATTTGGCGCCAATGCTTCCTGCCGAGCCTCTCCGATCTGTGAAGAGGAACTCGGCGCCTGGGGCGCTAATTGGGGGGAGCGAGTTTCTCCCAAGGATGAAATTGCGGACTGCACGCAGGTCAGCGCCGACTCGTGCGCCGGCAAATTGATGATCCGTCCGGTCGCCCTGCCACTGCCGACCAATGCCCACACGGCATGCCACTGACCGGAATCACAATAGTCGAGAATGCCGGGGTAACGGACGAAAAGCGCTGCCGCGCACTCAAGCAAGAGTGGTTCGCTTATCACCAACTCCGGCCTTTGCAGCAAGGGCAATCCCGTCAACCGCTCAAGTGACGCGAAATTGTCGTGGCCAGTGATTTGAATCAGGCCTTGGCCGCGATATTTCCAGCCGTCGCCTTCTGTGTTGTTTCCCATTCTCCCACCGTACACTCGGTTGGCGAAAGCCTCCGGATTGTGCGCATACGCGACCGCATTCTGGACAGTCGGAAAAACGGTCGGAAAGACGCGATGCGCTTGCTCGGCCGAATAGTTCATATTTTCTGTAAGGCTTCGTAGCCCACCCGTCTCTTCAATTGCAACACTGAAGAAACCCCATACTCGATTTAGACGGTCTAGCCCGTACTTAGGGAAAATATTGTCAGCATGGGCTGCGATTGCGTCCAGAATGTCTGGACGAGCAGCCGGAGCTGCATGGTGCAGTTGTTCTACTGAGATTAGGCTCATTACGCGCCCCCGATGAGCAAACGAACACTGCCTACATTGATCTAAACAAAGGCTCGGAAGTTCAAAACGCCCATCCCACGACCCCCGCTGCGCAGTCATGTCTGAACAAGACCAACGCGCGTAGCTCGGGAGAGCCATACTACAGTTCAACGCGGAAATCTATTCCACCTGCTGTGCAGCCTTGGCCACTACCCGGTCAAAGAGCTATCTGCGTAGAGCCCGCGCTCGCCAACCGGCTCAACGTCTCGCGAAACCGGAAAATCTGCGGAATCAGTTGGACGCCTCCAAAAACCTCGCCGGATCGCGCCATTGTCCCGCCTGCGGAGCGTCCGAGGTCGTCGTCTATGACTTCAACGTCGCGGAAGCCGCGGCGGCGAGCTTCGTCGACCAAATCATACTGCCGCCGTTGGCTTTCGGGATTGGTCTGGACCTGCGTCTTGGGTCGATTGCCTGACGTACACGACGGCTTTCCGCTTCAAAACCGTCGCAGGAAGGAGGTCAGCGCTCGTCATCGCTGTCCTCCTCTGGCCCGCCGCCCGCCGCCCGCGTCAGGAGATTGGCTAGGCTCACGACGATCCTCCTTCGCTCCGGCACATGCATCGTCCACAACTGCGGCGCCTCGAACGCGATCACGAGCTGGCGCGGGGCGGCTGGCCGCGACGGCGTTGTTACGACGGGCTTGCAAACGCTTCATTTTGCTCCTCCTCGGCGAACTCGGACATCGCCTGGAGAGCTCGCGAAATCCGCGATCGATGAGGAGTCGAAGCAGGTCCTTAGCCGTCGACCTGTTCGGTGGCGAAGACGGGCGTTGCGCGTGCAAACAGGCGCGTGGCGTTCTCTCTGTCGCCGGGCTCGCTGCCTTCGGTCTGGGCGGCGAATTCAAGCTCCTTGTAGAAAACGATGTAAGCGGCCTTCTCGCCCTTCTTCACCCGCGCGCCAGTCTCGCCCATTGCCGATAAGTGCCCCATGTGCCGGACGCGAAGCCCTTCTCCTCGGCTGTCGCCCAGAGCGCCAGCACGTTGACGCCGCGATAGGCCTTCTTCGATGCGACGTTGACGGGCCGCATGATGTTGCCGGCGGACCGGTGCCACGGCAGGCGGAATTCACCCGCTCCGGCTTCGATCGCGGCGACGATCTGGTCTGTGATGTGCTGATGAACATCAAAGCGTTGTTCCTTCATGGCTTTCTTCCCTCGGGGCTGGTCGCAGCTGCTGCTGCAACCTTGCCCGTCGGCGAGACCGGGGAGGGGAGGGGGCAAGCGAAATCGATGCGGGTGGTGCGGGCGCAGCAAAGCGAGCCACGCCCACGTCGATTTCGCTTGCGGGGAGAGAGGGCCAGCGCCCCTTGGCTTCCCCCTAAGCCGGCGGCCGGCAGGCCGCGCAAAGTCTGCGTCAGGGGATGGAAGCCGAAGGTCGAAACCGCTTGCGGGTTCGGTTCACGACAGCCGGCCGCGCCCTTGCGCGCGGGACGCCTATCTTGATATTGTCTCCGCCGTGTTTAAGGGAATACACAGTCCGCAAGGATGCACCGGCCTGACAAAAGTGGACAACTGACGTCGGAAATGCATCTCTCGCGCTCCAAGCTTTGCGCTATCTTTCCGCGGAAACGCTTAAATCTCATTAGAGGCCCATATTACGGACCTAATCACCCGGCTTCATGACAGTAGTCAGTTTATTTATGTTAACGACGGCTGGGCGCAAGCTTTTCGAGACTGGATCAAAATAATAATAATGGCGTTATCGCCAGTAGTGACGATAAGTGGATTTTATTTTGTTATAAGAACTTTAAAATATACAGAACAATCGACGCTTGCTGCGACAAAGAATGCGGAAACGGCGATAAAAAATGCAGACTTTGCGGACAGGTGGAAACGGACGGAATACCTTGCTTCGCAGGCAAAGGATTTTTTCAATGACCCTGTCGTGGATCGTGCGTTCAAGATGGTGGATTGGAATGATCGCATCGTAAGAAATTATGGCAGTCGCGGGTATACAATTCAGGTTGTGCACTCAAACAAACACAGAGATGAAATACGATTGCGTCAAGTGAAAACACGGGATCCAAAGACAAACGTAACGGTCGTTTCGCTAGAGTCAGCCTTAAAAGATCATGATATCGACGCAAATTTTGAATCAGCAGAGATACTTATTCGAGATGATTTTGACTGGCTGCTGTTTAGATTAGGTCAATTTGAGTCTATGTTGGAAAATAAATTATTTGAGTACAATGAATTCGAAAGACACATGAGGTATATGCTAGATGCATTCGTAGGAAATACGCAGCATTCCGAGTTCGCGGCTGTAGTGATAGACAAATATGCAAAGCGGTATGATTTTGAGGAAGCGAGAAGCCTAATTAAAAAAAGAGCCGCGAAACCGCGGAAGTCTGCGGGCAACATGGGGAAAAGCGACAATATTGATTTGTCTACTAGGCGAACTTGAATCCCTTCGATTGATTAGAGGCTGTCTCGAAACGCGATAGCGGGCTTTGCAATTCAGCTTGATTTTTCGACATGGCGGCGATCCCCGCGGACATCGAGCACCTTACCCACACAGAAGTCGACGTGGATGTGCCCCCGGCGGCGGCCGGCGCGTCAATCTGATTTTCGAGCCGTCGCCGATGATCTCAAAATTGCGGATAACGGCATCCTGAAAGAGCGTGTTCTTCTCGAACGCCGCCTTTGAGAAATTCCGGGCTAGCTGCGAGAGCCGGGGCGCGTGACGTTCGGCTCCTAGTGCACCGACTCAATCAGATGGTTCACGGATCTTAGCGAGCTTTTCGAAGATGGCGGGAGCCGACGTGGTCCAGACGAAGGGTCTGCGCCTTGTTGTGCGCCTGGATGTAGCGGCGGATGGCGTCTTGCAGTTCAGCGACGGATTTGAAGACGCCGCGTCGGATTTTGCGCCGCGTGATGGTCGACAAAAACTCTTCGACCGCGTTGAGCCACGACGCGTAGGTCGGCGTGAAATGGAAGGTGTGAACAGGCGCCACGCCTTGACCCGTCTCCATCCAATTTCGTCAGAAGCTTAGCGCGCCGATCGGCGTCCAGCCCCCTCGCCGTTTCACAGGCTTTGATCTCTCCACTTCGGGAAACGGGCGTTCGGGCTGGGAGGACTGCGCGGGCTATAATTGGCAATTCAACCGTAACCGGTGCGGCGACCACACGTCGTTAGCTTCGGGAGTTGGCTCTCGATTTCACCAGTCGGCGGCTTGCGGAGCGATAGGAGACGCACTGTCGATAGAGCGCGGGAACGACGTTGGCTATGACATAGGGCGCGCTGGATTTGATCCGATCGAGTTCGGCTTCGGACAGGTCCGGCATCATTTTCCGACCGACTTCGTGTACTGAGAAGATCGGCGCCAGCGTCGACCGGAACGGCGAGAGCAGGATCTTCGTCCACGCTTTGGCGCGCAGCCCGACCCCCATCATGAAGCCGACCGTCCAGTCCTCGGCGATGATCTGCCCCTTGTCGTGGATGAACATCGGCAGATAGTCCTCCGGTCGACGCGCGAGGATGTCCATGACCTCGTCGTGGCGACGCAGGATGGATCGCACGAGACGACTTGTCGGCGTCTGTGGCTCGGCGAGCAGCGCTCGGGCGCCAACAATCGGTCTGAGCCAATCGTTGCGCTCGACATAGGCGGGTCCCGCAACGACCGCGGCGATCAGCCCATCAACCGCACTGATGCCTACGTAATCTTCGCGGCCCTCGCCGCGCAGGATCAAGTCCACTTCTTCATAGGAAAACGGCGCCTCTTCCGTCATGCCGCCGCCTTGACAGCCCGTGTCTGGCTTTCCGGTTTCCAGTTCCATGCCAACAGTTCATGCAGGCGATCGTTGGTGGTGCGACCCGAGACCATGCGCTCCAGAACGTCGGTCAGATAGGTCTCCGGGTCGAGGCCATTGAGTTTGGCTGTGTTAACGAGGGTCGAGAGGATCGCCCACGACTCGCCGCCACCCTCATTGCCGCTGAACAGGCTATTTTTTCTTCCCAAAGCAATCGGTCTGATGGGTCGCTCGACCGCATTGGTGTCCGGCTCCAGCCGGCCGTCGTCGAGAAAGCGCGTCAATCCGGTCCAATGGCCGAGCGCATAGTCAATCGCCTTGGTCAGCGTCGAGATCCGCGACAGCCCGTCGCGAACCGCGAGGAGACGGGCGTGCAAGGCCTCCAGGATCGGTCGGCTCTCGGCTTGCCGAAGCGCGCGACGCTGGTCAGCGCTGGAGCCGCGGATGCGCTTCTCTATCGCGTAGACCGAGGCGATCGCCTCCATGACCTGCTTGGCGAACGGCGAGCGCGTTGATTTCCACACGGCGACGAACTTACGTCTCGCATGCGCGAGACAGAACGCCAGAACAATACGCTCCTTGGTCGGTTCGCGCTTCGCCAGCGATTTGTAGGCGGCGTAGCCGTCGACTTGCAGGACGCCCGAGAAGTCGGCGAGTTGCGCCGCGATCTGCGCTTTGCTCCGGGAGCCGGCGAACACATAGGCCACCGCCGGCGGCGCCGGACCGAGCCAGGCCCGATCGTCCGTGGCGTGCGCCCAGAACTGGCAAACCCGGGTGCGACCCCGCCCAGGGTCGAGCACGGGCATCGGCGTCTCGTCGCAGAAAAGGCGCTCGTAGCCGTGCATGGTCTTCAATTGCAGGTCATAGAGACCCTTGGCCATCCATGCCGTTCGCTTCATCCAACGCGCCAAGGTTTGCCGATCGACAGTCACGCCATAGCCGGCCAGTATCTGCGTTTGACGGTAGAGGGTCGACTGCCAAGCGTATTTCGCCGCGGCGATATGGCTGACCAGCGCGGTGGAGACCATGCCGCCCTCGATCAGCCGCGCCGGCGCCTTGGCCTGGACGATCGGCCCCTCGCAGGAACGACATGCGTATTTGGGGCGAACCGTGCGAAGCACCCGCACGATCGTCGGCGCTCGGTCCAGAGCCTCGCTCGTTTCCTCGCCGATCCTATGCATCTGCGCCGAGCAGCACGGGCACAGCGTCGACGGCGGCTCGATCACTTCCTCGCAACGCGGAAGGTGCGCAGGCAAAGCGCCGATGTTGCGCTTGGCCTTGCGGCGTCTTTTCCCCTTTGTGCGGCCTTCTTCGCTGTCGTGATCGTCGTTGGCGGGGCTCGGAGGCGCCGCGGCCGTGGACGCCGCCAGATCAAGCGAGAGCTGTTCGGAGAAAACCGCCGCTGACCGCTCCGATCGCGCGCCGAAGATCAGGCCTCGCAATGTCGCGATAGTTGCGCGCAGGTTCTCGATCTCGCCATCAAACGCGAGCACCATTTCCGTCAGCACGGCTGGGTCGGCGGGGAGATCTTCAGGGCGGATCGCCATGTCGAAAATGTATGATAAAACGCTCTGAATCGCCAGCAAAATGAGGCGACTCAGCACGCTTTCGTCGGTCGCTTCACAGGCCTTGCGACCATCCTCGCCCAATCATCCAGGCCTTCGAGAAGCATCGCCAGTTGCGTCGCGCTCAGCCGCATCGTTCCCCCTTCGATAGGCGGCCACGCGAACTGGCCTTCTTCCAGCCATTTGGTCGCAAGCACTATCCCCGTGCCGTCGAAGACGAGGATCTTCAAACGATCGGCGCGCTTCGCCCGGAAAACAAAAACGTCCCCGCTGTAGGGCTGCCCGGCCAGGCCTTCCGAGACAAGCGCGACCAGGCCATGCACTCCCCTCCGGAAGTCAATCGGTTGCGTCGCCACGAATACCCTGACGTCCCGTCCGAACGAGATCACCGCGTCGACCTCAGCGCCGCGAGCACGCGCTCCAGAGTCTGCCCATCGGCGCCGGTCGGAACGCGCACCGTCGCGCCGGCGATCATGATCTCGATCCGTTCGGTCGGACCCGCCAAACCGCGGGTGTCCAGGATCGCGCCTAGTGGCGCGTCGACCCCGTCGACGAGTTTAACCCGAGCGAACGGAGCCTCCGCCGCCGAAGCCTGCCGCGCATGTCGCCGCCAAATGTTGAGCAAGCCTCGGCTCACGCCATTGCGACGCGCCACCTCCGAAATATTCGCGTCAGGATCAGCGCTCTCGGTCAGGATCCGGGCCTTCTCCGCGTCGCTCCAATCGCGTCGTCGACGGCGACCGGTGATCACCTCGACGCGCTGATAAGAGTCGGCATCATGCCTGGTCTGATCCATGGAATTAGCGCCCACCGCATTCACAAATCGAAACGCAAGTCTCGCTCAGCCGAAGTCGAAACGCGAGGTGGGGCGCTCGCACCGCTTACATTCAACCAGTTCGTCCTCGGCATTCAAGGCGATGGTAACTGGCGTCCCCTCGATGTCGATAGTTCGACAAATTGGGTAGGCACAGCAACTGGCACGCATTACACCGCGACCGATCGCGCTACCGCCAATTTTGTTTCGACTTGACTGGTCGCGTTGGCTATTCGGTGGGAGACAATCTCTTGCCGTTTCTGTCGGGAGGGCTTGCGTTCAGCGAACTTGGCTTGAACCTGACAGCTATGGGGGTGGCGGGCCCGAACTCGGGCGCGTATGGACAAAATTCACTTGGCGATATGCGCGTCTATTATCAAGTGCCGACGGTCACCCTGGTGACGAACGGCTATCTCCGGGGCGCTCCGGTCACTAACTCGACCTTTCGATTTGCCGGCAGTGGAAATCTCGCTTCATTGGGTGTAAATTATCATTTCTGAGCGAGCGCGTACGGTAACGTAACAGCCGTGTAAGTCGGTGCGGGGGTCAAAGCGCCGATTGGCGTGCTAAGCCTTTGGCCAAACTGGGTTGAATGGGGTCAGCAGGTGGAGCGCTTCACATCTTGCAGACCGGCGACGCTCGCTTGAGCGCGCGGCGTAAGGGAAGGAACGATAATGGGCTACGAAGTTGATTTCCTCCCCGTTGGGGACGGCAATGGCGACGCTATCTGTATCCGGTATGGCGATCAGTACGTCGGTTATACGATCCACGTTGTCGATGGCGGCTTTTCGGGCACGTCCCAGGCCATCATCGATCACATCGAAAGCCATTACGGTTCCGACGCCGCAATCAATCACATGGTATTGACCCACGCGGACAATGACCACGCGATGGGTCTCATCGACGTTCTGGAACATTTCGATGTCGGCGCGATTTGGATGAACCGCCCATGGCTCTACTCGGCAGAAGTTCTAGATCACTTCCACGGCAATTACACCCTCGCCGGCCTGATTACCAGAATGAAGGACCTGCATCCCTACCTGATAAAGATTGAGGAAATAGCGGCCAAAAAGGGCGTGCCAATCTATGAAACATTTCAAGGAACGCTGATCGGCAAATTTCGCGTCCTGGCACCATCGCGCGAGCGCTATATCTCGCTGATACACGAGCTGGACAAGACACCGCAGTCATACAAGGAATCGGTGGAAAAGTCGTTTGGCCAGATAGTTGTTGATGCCGCAAAGTCGTTCAAAGAGTGGATACAGGAAAAATGGGGCGCGGAGACGCTTGGCGATGATCTCAATACGTCCGCGTCAAATGAGACGTGCATCGTGCAGATCGCGAGCTTCGAAACCGGCCGCGTTCTGCTAACCGCGGACGTCGGTCCCATTGGTCTCATGGAGGCAGCGGACTACGCACAAACGCTCGGGCAACTTGCCCCTCCGAAGTTCGTTCAAGTCCCGCACCATGGCAGTCGGCACAATGTTTCCCGATCCGGCCTCAATCGCTGGCTGGGACAGCCTCTTGCGGACGACACGACCACGCGAGGGACGGCGTTCTGCTCCGTAGGCAAAGGGAAAGCAGACTATCCCCGTCGCATCGTAAGCAATGCATTCCTTCGACGCGGATATCCTGTTTATTCCACGCGAAGTAGCACGAAGCATCACTTCCACGACATGAGCTCAAGAAATTGGGGGGCTGCCACGCCTGAACCATTCTACGAAGAGGTAGAGGTATAGAGCTGATGCCCGATCTCTATATGGTTCGAGCGCGCTGGTTTCCAGCTGTTATTGCGGGCGCGCCGGCAATAGCCTTTGCGTCAATTTTTGTCTCTTGGGGCGGGCTGGGCCTCCCGCACTTGATTGCGACGACGGCGCTCGGGGTATTGCTGGTCGTCTTCGCAGATGTCGCAAGGCGACGAGGCCGCGCGATTGAACCGGCGCTTATCTCCAAGATGGGCGGTTTACCTTCCACCACAATGCTCAGGCATCTTGACGACACCTATGACGACGCCGACAAGAGCCGCATTCACGCCTTCATGTCGTCGAAGTTGAACGAGGGGAGCCCGTCGAGGAAGCTTGAGGAGGACGATCCAGGTGCGGCTGATTCTTTCTATGCGCGCGGCTGCACCTGGCTGCGTGAGAACACGCGAGATACAAAAAAATTCAGTGTCCTTTTCGCCGAAAACGTGACTTACGGCTTTAGGCGCAATCTCCTAGGTCTAAAGGTTCCGGGATTTATTTTGAATGCAGTCATTGCGCTCAGCTGCGCCGAAATTTTTTGGCTTCGTTTCCCGGTCGACTTCTCAAACGCGTTCAATGACAAGGTGCTCGCAGTCATTGTGATCGCCGTCCTGCATGCGGCATATCTTGCGACCTTCGTTAACGAGCAGGGTGTTTTCGATGCAGCTCAACTCTACGCTCGGCAGCTCCATGCATGTTGCGAATCCAGTTGGCTCAACAAGAACCCAAAGGCAAAGGCAAAGGCAAAGGCAAGGACAAAGAAAAACGCATAATCCAGCAACAGTCTGCTTATCGACCATGAAGTCGCATATGCTTCAATACGTCAGCTTTCGCCCGCCACGCGGCAAGGGCCAAGGCCGGCTGCGGCCCTGCAACACCTCGTCCGAGTTGCCGCCCTGCCGACCGACCGGGTCGCCGATGGATGCCGCATCCGAGCGGCCTGAATGGCGAAGTCGCCGCCTTTCTGGGTCGGGGCGGGTTCGCTCGTTCGGGCTGGGGACAGCGGCTGGGACTGTGAACCGGCGCCACACGTTGACCCCTCTCGATCCATGTTCGCTAGAAGCTTAGCGCGCCGATCGGCGTTCGGACCCTTCGCCGATATACAATCGCACCCCGGCAGCCCATGCGGCCAACCTTCCCGCACCACGCGATCGGCTGCGCAACCCCGACCAGCTCCGCCGATCGCACGTTGCTCCACCCGCGCCCCACGGCGTACAACCCGCCGAGGCTCTAATCGCTGCTGGATGAAACTTCAGGGGAAGGTCAGTGAGTGACGGCCGTCGCGGCGATTTGAGCAGCGCGCCCGCTGCCGAGGCGGCGGGTGCAGCTCAAGAGACGAAAATGAACAATCGCATTATGACGCGCCGCGCTGGCGCGCATGGCCATGCCCGCCGTTGCGCCGGGCGTCGCGCTCCGCCGCGCCGGAAGCCGCTCGCTTCGGTGCGATCCGTATTGATGTCGGGCCGCCCCGCGAGTCCGATGTGACGAACTGCACCGCATCACGTCGAAATCGACGGCCGCCTGCGCAGGCGCTGACGCCGCAAGCGCGGTGCCCCTAACCGGACCAAAAAGCAAGCGCTTCGCTCTGAAACTCCGCCAATGACCGATGAGCGACGTCCGTCGCGTCCCCGTTCACCGCTTCGGGTAGGCCGTGAAAACATAGTCCTTCGCCGCCACGGCCGTGTGGCACGAGAATCCGCACTTAGCGTCGTTCGCCTGCGGCGGCTTGTCATCTAGGTTGCCGGGCCTGAACGTGTCGGACGCGGCTTCATACGCGAACACGGCAAATCCCCATCCGCCGCTATCCGCGAACCTCTTGCTGTCCTTCACCATGAAGTCCACGTCGTGCAGGGGGCCCGGCACGAGCGGCCCACCCGGTTCGTCGACTGCCTTGTTCGCGGTCCAATAAATCTTCGCCATCTTGGCGCCGTCGGGGAAAGGCTTGCCATTGCCGGGAATGCCCGCTTTGTACGCCTCGATCATCTCGGGATTGCCGAGGATCGTAGCGATCAGTGGTCCATTGTGACTTACGGCGATGGTTTGCCAATCTTCGTATCCCCTGAACTCGGAGAAGGCGAGGCCGCCCGGCACCTGCAAAGCGTACTTGTCCTGCGCCGCAAGGGCGATGCCGCCCAGCGCAGCGAGCAACGCCACGACTGCGGCGGTCGACGGAACGTTCATGCGCTTCATCTTCATCTCCTCCCTTGCGGAACTGATGACTGATGCGATGAGGCTACGGCATATGTGGCGAGGTTCAACGCGCGATCGGCGCGAAGAAAGGCGCCGGATGTTTCTACTTAAATCGCCAGTCTACGTTGTAATCCAAAGTGAATAGGAACTGGCTCGGCGTGTTGCCAGGAGCGTCGGTCACCGCCCAGGTCCCCGAACCTTCGATGCCCGCGTATTTTCCGGTTCCCCCAATCAGCGAGATCGGCCCACTTTCCGGGCCTTCGTAAGTCATGAAAATTTGTCGCCGTCCGCGTCCGTCTGGACGCACGTGCCGACGAATTTGTAGCCGTCCGCACGCGCGCGCGTGTCATTCGGCCTGGGGCCCGACGCCGATCGGGAGGGCAACCCCTTGCATTCATTTTGGATGATGGGGTCAAGACGTCGAGCCTGTTCACAGCTTCACCTGGGAAGGCTTCGACGAAATGGACGAAGTGCGCGGCGAAGGCTCGGCCGAGTTGCTCGACGACGGCTCCATCGAGATCGAGTTCGCCTATCACGACGGCGACGAGGCCGTGCTCAAAGCCAAACGGGATGCTTCTTCAACGGCCTGCTAGAGCCGCGCTTACACAGCTCCCCTTTGACGAGCTATTCGTAGGCCAGTTCCTCACCCCAGTCGTTCACCAGGTTTGGAATGCTGATGCTTTGGGATGCTGACGCCATCACGTCCCGCAGCTTACGGTCTGGTTTCTGGCATCCTCTGGCGCGATCCTGCCGTTGCGGAACAATCCCAGAGGTCCGCTAAGGATCGATGCCGCCGGGCGTTGGCAACGTCGCAGTTGGGGGAAGAGCTGACGTTGACGGCGGATCACAACGATCAAAAAGCGCTCCCCGACCATTGCCTTAGCTATCGTTCGGGACCGGCACGACCCTGACTCTCCCGCTCAAACGGCCGAGCCTGATGATGTCGTCCTGTATCGTCCTCAGATGATCTTGGCTTCCTACGACGACCATGAGCACCTTGTACGGGAGTTCGAGCAGCCGCTCCAGTTTCTGAAAGAATGCCGACGGGCTCCTCAATTGGGTGAGCTCAATCGCCACCAACTCATTTCTGCCCTCGCCAGGCCAGAACACGACAAAATCAGGTCGGATACGCTTACCACCATACGCCAATTGAGGGTCGTCCACCATTATTTGAGGGTCACGTACTATACTTGAGCCATCGAGGCCTTCCTTTTGGATTGCAGCTTTGAGCCAAACCTCCAACGCGTTTTCTAGAGCACGTTCCTTCAAAGAGTTCTCGGGTCGCCACAATAGGAGCTCGTCAAAAAGCCTTTGCTCGCGATCACGCCTCCGGAAACTAAGATCGTTGTTCGCCACAGCTCCATCGACCAGGCGCAGATCCACCTCCCCCACTCCGAAGAAATGAGGGAGAGCCCGCAGGATGCGGAGGCGTTGGAGAATATCAAAACTCCTTTGCGAGCTACGAACGCTGAAAATCAGGCTCCCTGTCCGTACGTCGATCACGACCGCATCGGGAAGCAATTGAGCTAAGGCTTGGCGAAGCCGCTTTTCATCTGTCTCAGCAAAGCCGCCCGGGTTGGAGAAACGTAGTTCCCAGATAACAACATCCTCGACATGGACGGCTGCGGCGATGTCGTAAAGCACTTCGCCAAGCAGAAGCTGATCGACATCCGACAAGGGCTGCCGCAGCCCTCGGCCACCACGCCGAACGGAAACCCGATCAAATAGATCCCGGAACAATTTATCTTCGAGTCGTCGCTCACGCAATTTGTCGTAGAGAAGTTCCAGCCCCTGCCTCGTGTCGTACCATTCGCCATCGGCTGCATCGGCGTTCAGTTGTGCGGCGAACCGCAGGAGCGCCTTAGGCATCGGATCGACGCCCCCATAGAGGGGCAATCCGCCGCCAAGGTCCGCTGCTTTGCCGAGATAGGTATTTCTCACTTTCTGAACGTATTCGAGCGCATAGCGATTCTCGTCGGGGACCGAGACTGTTGCTGCTTTAGGCAGCCCAAGCGATTCATTTCCGGTCCGAAGATCGAGAAAAAAATTTCTGTCGAAAAAATGCCGCGCCCCGCTCTTGTGAATGTTCGCTTTGAGCTCAAAAGGCGTGATGGGAACGACGCTAACACCCGGCTCGATACAGCTCGCCCGCCCCAGGGCAGGGATTATTCTGAGTTCTAACGAGGCCTTTGAAGTTTGGAGCGAGATTAGTTGGCGGACCCGATCAACGGCACAAAGCTCAGGAGCAAATATCGCCACGATATCCAGATCACTGGTATGACGATCAAACTGTTCCCCACCCTTGTAGATGGCGCTGCCGAACAGATGGATTTCGAAGGGAAGTTCGACTTGGACACCGCTGGCCCATTCGGTGCAAAGGCCAATTGCAACCTGCGCATCTGCCGTCCAATCTCCCATAGCCCCTCTCAGATCGCTAACCCCGGTTCGAGCGCAACCATGCCGTCGCAGTACCATGAACGCCAGTGAAATGATTATTCCCGGTGAGTTGCGGTGGTTTGCCTTCAACGATGATAAGCGACCGCTTCTCCGAACTGCCCAAAATCAGACTTGGCAGGCTACCCCGGAGCGAGCGTCCCCTACGGGGCGAGTGCGGCCGTTGCCTCAGGGCAGCGATGCGCGACGCCAAGTGCTCGGATCTGACGCGAAATCAGCAGGCGCCGGGTTCGAGCTCGACGAATTCCAGGGTGTAAATCAGCGAGGGGTTCGAACGCCGATCGGCGCGCTAAGCTTCTGACGAAATTGGTTCAAGAGGATCAACGTGTGGCGCTGGTTCATTGACTTGCTTCAAGTTCCCTGCGACTTCGAGTGGGCGGTCGTTTCAGTGGACATGCCGACGCTCTGCACCCTTCGTCTTCGCTTAACGACGAAGATCGATCGCACTCCTCCAGATCGGAAGATGAAGATTCGGGGGGTGCTAGCGCCGACAGCGTCAGTCTGTGAGTTGCCCAGAAGCCTTGAGATAGAGAATTTCGTGAACAGGCAAATCGCTGACCAGCGCGCTGGTCAGGCGGGGGTCGCCCACGGGACACCGAAACAGCTCCCAGAAAAATCTGTAAGACGTCCAACTACAAATCGCGTGCAAGTTTCGGTTCGACGAGCCGGCAATCCGGGTCGCCGAACCACAGCGCAGCGAGCCTTTCATGTAGTTGAACACGAACGCGGCTGGGGTTACCGTGAGCATCTTGTCGCATTGCTCGCGAAGATCATCGTGGCCGTCTCTGTCCAAGAATTCGTGCGGTTCAAGCCTTTTGGCTTGGATCAAAGCGCCTTTCGAGTAGCTTTGCGTTGGGGTCTTCAGGGTCACGTGAAATCACCATGTCGGCGCCGATGCGTTTTTCCTCGGCGGCAATACCGCTACGGTGCCTGACAACTGACGCCGACCAGTTTAGGCCAGCGATCGGTCGCGAAAATGCATGCTGAAGGGCTCCCACAATGGCTGGGGTCAAATCGTCCTCATCGGTCATGTGCCCCGTTTGGTAGGCGGCCATGACCATGTGGACTGCTTCGTCGGCTGCCTTAGCCGCCTCCGACATAGCGTCTTCGAAATTCATTTGATTCCCCCCGCAATGCTTCAAGTATCACATCGCCTATGTCCTCACGCCAGGCCTCGCAAATACCCGCCAGGCTGCCGCCCTCCATTGTCAGACGCTCACCCATTCGGAGGGCGACTAGCCCGACAGCAACTCGCTATCAAAACTACGCTACACTCAGGCTCTCTACAGAACCGGGGACGTTCGAAGAATTCAGGTTGAACCGCCGTTCGAACCTAGCCGGTCGCGCCGCCGCGGTGTTAATTCAAAATGTCATCGTCAGCCAATTTGTGGACAACCACTTCAATCGGATGATTTGGACCATCTTATCACCGCCGAGTTCATATCATTTCCTGACGTCGGACCGTCCAATCATAATGACGAATGGGATGGCCGAACCCAAATCGCACTTAGCCATGCCGATTGGGCCGAGGACGCTTTTCATTGCCTCCCAGTCAAGCCGAAAACGACGTCCGCCTGTTAACCCTACCGTCAATGAGCGACCGTATCGGTCCGCGCCGCCAGAAAGCGACTTGAGAATTCGACCGAATCGTGACGGGATTCCGGTGACGGCAATCATTGAAGAATTGGCGACGAAATGGCTCGCGCGGTGCCGAAGGCGCTCGGAGCGCAAAATGGAGACGGAGGCGAGGCGAAAACCAGCTTGAGGAAAGTCCGGTGTGATAGCCGACTTTCTTAGGTTCGAAATGATGGCTCCCATGCGGGAATCCCATACGGGAATCCCATGCGGGAATCAGTCAGAGAAAAGGATAAAGCGGCGCATGACGGGTGGGATGGTCATGGCGAATCAGTGGGATCAGGGAGGTGGCGCCGGAGTGATTCCTGGCTCCGCCGCGCCGGTCCGCGTCGTCGCGCCGATCTATCTCGACGCCAACGCCACGACGAAAGTCCTCGACCCGGTCATCGACGAGATGCTGCGCGTCATGCGTTCGAACGCCGCTAATCCGGCCAGCCCGCATCGGGGCGGCGCCGAGGCTCGCTACATCGTCGAGCGGGCCCGCGACACGGTCTGTGATCTGGTCCATGGGGCGTTGTCCGAGGACGTGGTCTTCGTTTCGGGCGGCACCGAGGCCAACAACATGGTCCTCCGCTCCTTCACCTCCGATCTGTCCACCACTTTTCTTGTCGCCCCCGTCGAGCATGCTTCGGTCCTGAAACCCCTGGCCGAGGCCGACGACAGAATCCGCTGGCTGAAGGTCGACTCCAGCGGGCGCATCGATCTCGACGACGTCGTTTGTCAAGCGCGCGCCTGCGAAGGACAGATCGTTCTCGCCGTTCAGGCCGCCAACAGCGAAACCGGCGTCCTGCAACCGATCGCGGACATCGTTCGCACCTTACGGGCCGTTCGTCCCACCGCCTTCGTGCATCTTGACGCCGCCCAGGCGATCGGCCGCGTGCCCTTGGACATGATCGAGATGGACGTGGACGCGCTGGCGTTCTCGGGACACAAGCTGCACGGACCGGCCGGCACGGGGGCGCTGGTCTTGCGCGGCTCCGCCGCGTCTCGACTGAAACCGTTGATGCTCGGCGGCGGCCAGGAGGACGGCCTGCGCTCGGGAACGCTCAATGTCGCGGGCATCGCCGGACTAGCCAAGGCGCTGTCCGATCGGCGCGACCACTTCGCCATGATCGTCGAGCGGCTGGGCGACCTCCGGGACGAGTTCGAGAAACGCCTGCGGGAGCGCCTCGGCAACCGCGTCGCCTTCAACGGCGCTGACGCACCCAGGGTCGCCAACACCGCGAACGTACGATTTCATGGCGTTGAAAACATGCGCATGCTCGCCTTGCTCAATGACCGAGGCATCATGGCCTCGCAGGGTTCGGCCTGTTCGAGCGGTCGTCCCGAGCCGTCGCCAACATTGCTCGCAATGGGACTCACGCCAGACGAAGCGTTCGCGAGCCTCCGTTTCTCTTTTTCTATCCTGAACACTAGAGATGAAGCGATCATAGCCGCCGACGCCGCGGCAGATTTCGCCCGGGAAATTGCGGTATGACCAACCTCATCGCGCGGTCGCCCGCCCAGCGATTTGAATACGGCAGGCACGAAACCTTCACAATCCGACACGGCTGGCTGGGCAAAGGCCTTGTGCGCCTCGGCGCCGAAGACGGATTCGACACCGACACGCACACGGCCGACGCGCTCGGCCTCGGCAGCCGCATGATCAAATCCCTCGGCTACTGGCTCGAAGCGACCAATTTGGCGGCTGCGGAGACCAACGGTCGCACCCGCAACCTCGGCCCCTCCGAAATGGGGCTGCTAGTTCGGCGACGCGATCCCTTCTTCGAATACCCGGCGACGTGGTGGTTCGTGCATATGGCGCTCGGAAGCCGCGACGGGACTGTCTTTTCCTGGTTCTTCAACGATTATGCTGAGCGCAATTTCGAGCGTACGGCCGGCGTCGACGCGTTCCTCCGCTACGCAAAGCTTAATGCCACCAAATCGCCGACGGTTACGACTGCGCAGCGCGACGTGGCCTGCCTGCTCGCGAGCTATTCGAGCGATCCTTCCGAACCCGACGACCCCGAGAACGGTGCGGTGTGTCCTTTGAACGAATTGCGACTTGTGATTTATCACCGCGACACGCGTCGGTTCGAGAAGGTTCGTCCGCTCGACCGCATACCGATCGAAGTCTTCATCGCGGCTTGCGCGCTGGCCGGCCAGGGAACAGGCGACGAGACGCTGGGCGTCAATGAACTGACGTCACGCCGCAACGGTCCGGGTCGGTTGCTGGGCATGACGGGCGAAATGATCGACGCGGCCGCGGCCGAGGCTGCCCGCCTCTACGCCAAGCAGGGCATCACCTTCACGCTGCTGGGCGCCGAACGGCGCCTGCGCATCCCCGAGAAGCCTTCGCATCATTGGTTGGCGCGCCACTACGACCGCATCGAGGTCGCAAAATGACCCAGGGTCAGAGCTTCTTTCGCGCGGTCAATCTGCGGGACGACGTCGAAAACCCGCCGCGGCTTTCGCATTACTATCCGACGAGCCGGTCGCTCCCGGTCGTCGAGGCGGTCCTAGGCCGAGATCCGACCATCGTCATCGCCGCCTACGGGAGCGGGAAGTCGCTGGCGGCAGGCGTCGGGGCGCTGTTGGTGCGCAACGACACCAAGTCGCAGCACGCGGTTCAGCGCTTGATGGTCAATCTGAAGCGCGTCGACCGGGTCCTGCACAAGCGGTTGTCCGAGAGACTGTCGTCCCGCAGCAAAGGCCTCGTCCTGGTGCTGTCGGGTCACGTGCCGGATCTTGCGCGCGAAATCGCCCGTCAGGTCGAGGCCCCCGGAAATCTCAAGAGCCTCGACTACGTGCTGAAGTGGATCTCCGCCGAAACGGCGCGCTTCGACCACGTCGCGATCATCTGGGACGAATTCGGACGCCACCTTGAGAGCCTGGTCGCCGAAGGCCGCTCGCGCAATCTCGACAACGTCCAGCGCTTGGCGGAATGGGCGGCGAGGACCGAGAAGCCGACCGCCAGTCTGACCTTGCTCCTCCACCAGAATCTGCTCGCCTACGCCGGCGCGCTCAATCCGACGTCGCGCAACGAGTGGCGCAAGATCGAGGGGCGCTTCCACCAACTGCGCTTCGTCGAGGACAGCCGGGAACTCTACAAGCTCGTCGCGGCGGGCATCGCCGAACGGCGCGGCGCGACTGACGTCGAAATTGACGTTCGAGGTCTCAACGCGATCGTCCAGGGATCGATCGAGGCGGGATGGTTCGACGGCGCCACCGATCCCAACGAAGTTTCGGAGCTGGTCCACGCGGCGTGGCCCGTCAGCGCGGGAGCATTGCAAGCTCTGCCCCGGCTGATCGCGCGCATCGGGCAGAACGAGCGCAGCCTGTTCTCGTTCCTCGCCAGCGCGGATCTGACGAAGCCGATCGGCTTCGAGGAGCTTTACACCGGGTTTGCGGAATCCATGCGCTCGGACGTCGGCGCTGGAGGCACCCATCGCCGGTGGATCGAGACCGAAAGCGCGCGCAGCAAGACCGAGGATGGCGTCGAGCGGGAGGCCTTGGCCGCCGCCTGTCTGCTGCAACTCGGCGCGGATGGCGAACGTCGAAAGCTCGGGCGCAAGACGTTGGAGATCGCGATCGCCTCTCGCGGCGTCGGGGCGGGCAAGGCCGCCGAAGCGGTCAGCGCGCTGATCTCGCGCAAGCTGCTGCTGCACAGGCGGGTCAACGACGACGTCTCGGTCTGGCATGGCGTCGACGTCGACGTCGCCGGACGGCTTGCGGAAGAAAGAGCCCGGCGGGCCGACAATTTCGGTGCCGTGGCCTTCTTGACCGACAAACACCCCGCGCCGATCGTTCGCGCGTCGCGGCACAATGCGCGCTTCGGGACGTCGCGATATCTTTCCGGAAGTTTCGTGCTTGCAGATTCCTTTGGACAGCCTGAAATTCCCGCGGCCCCTGCGAAAGCGGAATGGGGACAGGTTCTCTACGTGTTGGCCGAGAACGAGGCCGACATCGCCAAGGCGCGCAAAGCCGCTCTCAACATGGAGTCCGAGCGCACGATTTTCGTGGTTCCCTCGCTGCCGCTGCCCGCCGTCGACGTCGCGCTGGAATTGGCGTGCCTTGAAACGCTGCGGTCCGATGAAGCGTTGCTCGCCGAGGACCCCCTGGTCGCCGTCGAGATCGATGAATTGATGGCGGTCGCCCGTCGCCAATTGTCGGTCGTCCTCCATCGGCTCACCACGGACCGTCCGTCCGACGCCAACTGGTTGCACGACGGCGAAGAACTTCGGGTCGACTCCGAGCGCCCCGCGTCCATCGTCGCTTCCGACCTGATGGATGCGTGGTATCCCGATACGCCGGTGATCGCCAACGACCAGTTGATGCGCCAGCGGGTCTCAAAACAGATGGCGACCGCGCGAGTGCGCCTGCTCACCAAGATCATGGAATCGGCGGCCAAGCCGTGGCTCGGCTACGGGGAGAGGGACACTAGCGTCGAATCCTCAGTTTATCGTACGGTCCTGGAAAAAACCGGTCTCCATCGAGAGAAAAACGGGGAGTGGGGGTTCGTGCGCCCGAACGAGGTGACGGATCCCGGATTGCGCCGGGTCTGGGAGACCCTCCAGAACTTCTTCACGAATCCTTCGGCGACGCCGAAGGCGCTCTCCGACCTAGTCGCGCCCTTGGCAGGCCCCCCGATCGGCCTGCCGGCAGGCGTCCTGCCCATATTGGTCATAGCCGGATATCGCGCCTTCGCGCGCAATGTGTCGCTGCGCTCGAATGGAAACTACGTGCCGGACATCCTCGGATTTGACGCCAGCCGCATGTTCGCGGAGCCCGATCGTCATACGATCGAGGTCCACAGCGCCACTCCGGAAACGATCAGGTACCTTTCCGAACTGGCATACGTGTTCACCCATGAGCGGCCCGGATCGAGCGATGAATCCTTGCGGTTCGCGCATGACGCGTTCGCAACGTGGCGGGCTTCGCTCCCCGAGGGCGCCCGGCGCTCGCTTCGTCTGTCGAAGCCTGCGAGGGACTTAATGCAAGCGTTGATCGATGTCGCCCAGCCCGCCGATTTCTTCTTGCGGGATCTGCCGCGTATTTTCGACGGCAAGCGTGGCGACCTGACCCTCGTAGTCCAGGCGATCGAACGCATCCGCAACGAAATCGATACCATCGTCGAGGGCTATCTCGACGAGGCAGTGCGCGTGCTCGGCGACGTCTTCCAGATCGACGGCGGCGACGCGGTCGGCGGCCTCCAGTCCTGGGTCGCATGTCTGGACATCGATGCCTTGATGAAGCGTGACGACTTGCGACTGACCGACAAGGCGATCCTGCGCACGGCGCGGGACACCGTGAACGGCCGGTACACGCCGCAGAGCCTGGCGCGCTCGATCAGCGCGATTCTGCTGCAACGCGGCATCGAGCAGTGGCAGGACACGACCGCCGGGCAATATGCGATGCTGGCTCGCGAGTGCCGCACCCGGATCGAGGACGCCTCGCTCGCTGATGGACGTCCGGATCGCCGTCTGGCACCGATCATCCAGAACCGGATCGAAGCCTTGCAGGCGATGCTGGCCCAGATTGAAAATGCGCCCCAGAAGGCGGCGGGAGGAAAGCGATGACCATCAAGCCCGTGCGGATGGAGGAAGCCGCCGTTGACGTCTCCCGTCGCCACATCGTTCCCTTGTCCGGCGGCAAGGACTCGACCGCGATGTCGATCTACCTGGCGCAAACCTATCCGAACCTCAAATTCGAATATGTGTTCTGCGACACCGGCGCCGAGTTGCCGGAATCCTACGAATACCTCGACCGTCTGGAGCATGTGCTCTGTCGAAATATCACGCGCATATCGGCGCTAGAGATGCTCGACATCCCCGCCAAGCCGGGACGCGCGGCTTTCGACGTGGTGCTCTACGAGCATTTCAACGGGTTCCTGCCGAGCCCGCGATCGCGCTGGTGTACGCGCATGCTCAAAATTCATCCCTACGAGAAATACATCGGCAGCACGCCCGCCTATTCCTACATCGCGATCCGCGCCGACGAAAACCGCCAAGGCTACATCGGCAACGGCGGCAAGCCGGTTCTGCTCTCCGAACGCCCCAACATCTTGCCGGTCTATCCGTTCAAGGACGACGGGCTCGGGCTACTCGACATCCAGCGTCTGCTCGACGACAGCGGCCTCGGGCTGCCGAAGTATTACGAGTGGCGGAGCCGTTCGGGCTGCTATTTCTGTTTCTATCAGCAGATCGGCGAATGGCAGGGTCTGCGAGAGCGTCATCCCGAGCTTTATGAGAAGGCGAAGACCTACGAGACCGGTAGTGGCCGCGACTACACGTGGGTGGACGGGCGCTCGCTCGACGACGTCGAAGCCATGTCTCGTCGGACCGTCAAGGCGAAGTCGGACGATGCCGGCTGCGCGATCTGTCATTTGTGAGGGATCAATGACAACCAACGCGCTCGTCGATTTCCTCGCCACCTACGGCCCTATTCCGGCAGGGCAGTCGATGTACGACGAACATGTGCTTCAGGGCGCATCCAGATTCGCGACGAAACCCATAGCGGTCGACAGCGAAAGGATCGAAGACATCGTCGAAGCCCTTGCGGGGCCGGAACCACGATCCGTCATTCTTACTGGCACGGCAGGCGACGGCAAGACCTGGCATTGCCGCACAGCCTACGCCAAGCTTGGGGGAACCGAGCAGTCCTGGCGGGACACCGGAGGTCGGATCGAACTTACGCTGGCGTCCGGACGGCGTCTGGTCATCATCAAGGACCTCAGCCAGTTTGCTGGTACAGCCGAAGAGAGCAAGATTATCGGCGATCTCTTCGATTCCGTATTCGGCCGCAGCGACACCGTGCATCTCATCGCGGCAAATGACGGTCGGCTTCTCGGCGCGTTGCGTCCGTTCGCCGAGGCAAGTTCAGAGGGCCGTGCGGTCGAAGAAACCATTCGGACAATGCTGAAGGGCGACATATCCACGGCTGCGGGATGGCGCCTGGACATGTGGAATCTTAGCCGCCAATCCCACGACCACACGTTTGAGAAGCTGCTCAGTGCGATCACTGAGCATGAGGGCTGGTCGGTCTGCGCGGAATGCGACAACAACGTGGCGTGCCCTATTCTGAGAAACAGAGAAGTCCTCAGAAAATCGGGCCCCACGGGAATCAAGCCACGACTGCGCGACATCATCCGCATCGCCGCCGACAACGACATGCACCTGCCGATCCGGCAAGTGCTTCTGCTCATCGTCAACACGCTACTCGGCGTCAGCGGCCGACGTTCCGCCCTGTTGAATTGTGCCGATGCGAAGAGCGTTGTGCAGGAGAACAACCTCGCGGCGGCGAGTTCCTACGACAACGCCTTCGGGATCAACCTGGGAACGGACGCCCGAACCTATCGCGCCTTTGGTGTGCTTTTGGGCTTTGGCATCGGGCGAGAAACCAACAACTTCATCGACGGAATCTTGATAGACCAAGAGCCTAAGGCTGAGCACGACAAGTTTGTGGCCGACGATCCCGTATTCGGCGCGAAGCTGTTCGAGGACGTGCGCAAGCAATATCGTCGAGGCGAAGGCGACGACTTCGAGATTTTTCGCGAGGCTATCGAACGGCAACGCCGCCGGCTGTTCTTCACACTTCCGCCCACGGACCGGCCGAACCAGAACGAACTCGACCCCTGGCGCCTGTCGCTATTCATGCATGCGGGCGAATACCTAGCCTTTGCCAACAGTCTGCAAAAGGGCGTCATGGATACCCGCGTCCGCAATCGCCTCGCGATCGGTCTCAATCGCAGTTACACGGGGATGATGTGTGACGAGGGCGCTTCCTTGTGGTTCGCGGCGCCCGCGGCCAATGCGCAAAGCAAAATAGGACAAGTTCTGGATATCCAGGTTCCGGTCGGCAAGAACCCGATGATGATGGTGCACTTCGATTTCGATGCGAACGGGCCGCACAATTCCGTACGTATGTTGGTGCGGGCGGGCGGCGACACGATCGAGCATCATGCGCTTCAGCCATTGCTTTTCGAATACCTTCTCAGGGTCGAAGGCGGCAGTCTGCCCGGAAGCTTCTCTCGTCAATGTTTCGAAGAGCTGCGGCAATTCCGACTGCGGGTGGTCGCAGCGCTCTCCAGGCGGGATCTGGTCGACGCCGAGGGCGTAGGGGGAATTCGCATTGTCTCGTTATCGGCGGAGGGGCGACTGCATGCCGACGAAATTGGCCTCATTACCGCGAGAGGCTCATGAGTAGCTTGACCCGCATGGCTTCCGACGACCCCACCGAGGCTGTCCTCGGCCAAGTGGTCATTCAGCAGGACGAGAAATTCACGGTGACCGAAGGCAACAAACTCCTTCGTCCACCGAACGATGTTTCGAAAGTCGAGATCTGGCTCGAACAGAGAATTTGGGGACATCGTCTCTACAACGATCAGACGCCGTGGCTGCTTCTGCTCGAAGCGCTAAACATGATGGCCGGCTACGCCGCCAATCGGAATCTCGACGCCATATTTCCAGGGGTCGGCGAACACCACGAAATGGAACCCTACAACATGCAAGGCCGCTCGGAACTGCGCCACTTGCTGTTCAGGGACCGAAATCTCGACGAGATCGCCGCCGCTCAAAGCATTGCGGACGGCAGCCAGTGGGCTTCCTGGTTTTCGCGGCGGGCGGACCTTCCGGAGCAATTCGGCTACCTGCGCGACCAATTCATCAGTTTCAACACGCTTCGAAACGCGATTGTCCTGCTGCGGGGCGCCGAGGTCGAATCCGAGCGCCACAGACGTCCGACTTCCCGTCACCTGGCTCCCCGCGGTGTCGAGATGCTGACGGCCGACTACGGCGAGAGCAAGAACGGCACGGTCAACAAGGACCGTCGCTTTTTCTCCCGCGGCGGCGAACTGCTCTATCTCATGCTCAACCGCTCTCAGGTGCGTACGGCCCTGGAGCCGTTGGTAAGATCGCGTCTGCTGGGAAGCGAGAGTCGGTGGAACAAGCTCGCGAAGGCGTTGCAGCCCGACGTCCCGAACACTCCGATCAGCATCGAAGCGATCGGCTATCTGCCGCTCGCCACGCATCCCGCCTACGAAAGATTGGCGGAGGATTGGCTCGCGCTGCTCTCCTTGGAGGCGCTTCCGGACGACAGCATTCCCGAACCGCTTATGCGGCTTTCCGGCTTGGGCGTGCTCCAATATGTCGTGGACAGGGGCGCCGACATCCTCGGCGAAAAGCGGGCGCCGTTCCCCATCGACATGCTCGGAACGGAAACGCTAAACGTCCAGAAATTCTCGAAGGACTGCTTTGCCCGTCATCGAGAACTAAGCCGTAAGGCGATCAGAAAGCTGGTTGCCACCTTGGTCGAGTCCGACGAATGGAACCGGGCCTGCGCCAAGCCAAGTCCGCGCGCCGCCCTGTTCGACCTTTCGAAACGGGTCTTTGGTTTTGAACCGGAGGGGAAAACCGCCAAGGATATAGCGGAAGAAATCGCCAACGAAGCCTTGTCGAACCATGACCAGCATCTCGGACGGGTCGTCGGATTCTATGCCGAACAAATCGGGCTGACCTCCGCGCGCCGCGGAAACGGTCGGTGGTACGCAGCGGCGGACGGAATGCTCGAAGCCTTGGTGCTCGTCAACGTGAAGGCGCCAATGGAATATGAGGCCTTCTTGGAACGGCTGTGGCGCCGCTATGGCCTCGTTATCGGGTCGGAGGCGGGACGCCGCGAGTTCGCTGAATCCAACTACGATCATTTCAAAGCGAACCAAAGATTGTTGGAAGATCGACTGCGCATTCTCGGTCTCCTCAAGAGACTGTCGGACGATTGCGCGTTCGTCATAAATCCATTCTACGGAAAATCCGAGGGTGACGTATGAACATCAGCGTTCCGCCCACGACAGCCGGGCAGACGGCTGCCGACGCCGAGGAGATGGGCCTCGTCGCCAAGATCTCGGTAACCCGCGTTACAGCCGCGATGGATGCAAATCCCGCCTGCAAATCGATGTTCAACATCGTGGGTTTGGACAAAGAACTGACTTGCTTGGTGGCGAGGAAGATAGAGGCCGAGATTCCCAATTCGTATGTCCGGGTGCACACCGAACTCAACGACGGCACCCTCCGCGCCGACATGCTCACGGACAGAAACACGACCGACTTCCGAAACATGCCGCGGGCAGACGGCGGAGGTTGCATCGTGTTTGCTACGCCGACGCGAGATCTCGATACGGTCGGCGCCACGGCAGGAGAAATCGCGCCGCTGTCGCTCGAAACGCTCGCGAGTTCGCCGAGCCTCTGGATCGACGAATGCCCGGAGTTGCGAACTCTCGCCCCCCGTCTGCGCGACGATCTGACCAATTTCGCTCTCGGCATTCATCGATCGGGTGTCGCCGTAGGCGGGCTGCGCATGATCGCGAGATTCTTTCTTGCGCTGGACAAGAACTTCCGCGGAATGGGCGCCATCGAACGGGCCTTGGACGAATTGCTTCCGGCTCTCCGCATCGCCCGCGGGTCCGGCCGATTTCGCGAAGCTGGGCAAAAAGGCAGGCTGAGGGCGCCGGCAAAATGGGCCGAGATCTTGAGCGATCTGCAAAAGCAGACGCAGGACGCGCTGCATCTGGTCGACGATCGAGGCAAAGAAATCGAGCGTGGTCCGCTCGGCGTGCAGATCGAGACCCTTGAGACGTCGGGTCGTCTGACTTCCAAAGAGGCCGACATTTTGCGCGACCTCGTCACGGATGCGGAGATCGAACCGGGTGCCGAATGGCGACCGACTCAGGAGGCCGTCACGAATTTGTCTTGGGACAAAGTCGAGTTGGTCTTCAAGGCTCCGAAGAAGCCTCGCAAGCAGACGCTGGGCGAAGCGACCCTCGCATTCTTCACCAGTGACCATCCGCGGTTGCTCACCAAGTCCGAACGGCAACTTCTGCAAACGGTTCAAAACGAGGAAAATCCACCCGACGAGGAGGAAAAGGCATTCTTCTTCAACCGTCGAGAACAGATCTCCGAGGATAAGAAGCTTCTGAAACGATGGGAATTGTTCGTTTTCCGCGATACGTCTGAGCACGTCGACCTGCTCGCGGGATTGCTCGCCACGATCGCCGATCTCGCGTTAGACGCCGACACTTTTCCCGACACTCCGCGAATTTTCGCGCGACTGGTCAGCTCGGATAAGAAGTCATATTGGAAGGGCAAGAACCGCGAACTCGCGACCTATTTGCGTGATCGATATCGCGGACTGGATCTCGTTCTGAAAGCTTCCGGCGTCGTGCTCGACTTCGGGATGCTGTGGACGGGACAGTGGAGCGACGAAGACAGTTCAACCAAGAGCGGCCCCTCCGCCCGCCAATTCAAGATCGACGTGTTTCTTCTCGACCAGTCGGATTTCGGCGAGGACGGGCTTCCGTTGCCGACCGCGATGAAGGGAGCGCCGAGCCGCCAACTCGTTTGGTCGATGCCCGCCAATTCGCTCGCTTCGTCCTACAGCGCCAATCTCGCCGAAATCATGGAGAGCCGGGATCGCAAGCCCCTGCCCATGGGTCGCTTCACGCGCGCGCAGCATTCGGAGCGCAATCTGGAGGAAGGAATCAGTCTCGAAAACCGGGGTTCCATTCAGGACGTGAACGGCAAGCCGGACGGGATGCTCGTCGACGCCAACCAGCCCTCGCTGGATGCGGCCGCACTATTCCTCGATGGCATGAAGCGGGTCGCACACTTCCTACCCGACTTGGCGCGGGACCGTCTGATCGACGGACTCAACACATTTCGCGATGCCTACCTCTCGGCGATAAGCGCGATGACGTCGGGCGAAGGGCTCGCGTCGCAGGCGCTCTTCGACCAGGCTCTCCGCTACGGCGAGCTTTTGGATCGATTGCGGCGGGAAGCCCGAAAGGACGAGTGTCGTAAATACCTCTGGGAGCCCATGCTCTTGGTCGGCGTGGCGACCTCCGACGACAAGCCGGAAGTCGCCATCGTCACGCCTTGGCACCCGTTCCGGCTTGCCGAGGCCGCCGTCAAGGTTCGCCGCGTCGCCAACGCGATTAGCCGCATCCTGGAGACTTCCGGCTTGAACGCCGCGAGCATCCGTCGTTTCGCCCGCAGCGTCGTCGAAGGCATCGACAAGCCCTGGCATCCGTCGATCGCGGTTCGTTCCGAGGGCCCTATCCGGAACGCGTTCATTGAAACGGACACCTACGGTGATTTCAGCCTGCTTGAACCCCCGGTTGGCGGAGAAGGAAACGACGCCGCTTTCGATGGATATTCGCGCGAGGCCGCCACAGAACTGATCAACATGGCGAACGAGTACCTGCTGCTTCAACCCCATGAGCGGGCTAACTTCTCGGTTTCACTGTTCAACGCCGACAATCGCGAGTTGCCTTCGCGTCTGGCGGAGCGGCTCACCCGAAAGATTGAGACGGAGGCGGACGATCTTCGTTGCGATCTCATACTGACGCACACCGACCAGCAGCGTCTCCGCCACATCTACTCCGAGCAGAATGTCGCGATCAGTCGCGAACTCGACAGCGCCCGGGCCGGAGAGGCCACGAAATCCTTCCTGTCAAGGCTGCGGGTTGGTTTCCTCGACGCCGACGCTGTGGGGCAGTCGAGCGACGGGCGTAGTCGCGTCGACATCGTCTTCCTACATGACGTGATCGCGCGCAGCGCGAAGCTGGCATGGCGAAGGGTCGAGCCTCAGACCGAGACCTTCGCTGACCTCAGCAAGATGGATGGCGAAGCCTCCTCGCGCAAACGCCCGTTCGAATCCGGTGCCCGAAAGACGGAAGTGTTCTTGGTGCCAAACGAACGCCCCGCAGAGGTTCAAAGCTATCTCGACCTGGTCCACGACCTGCATCAAGACGAGCAAGACGAGCACGCGGCCCATTTCGCTCCCGTGCGCGAGATCGTCTTCGACGACGCCGGCGTGGGACAAGTCATCAAGAAGGCGCACCAGGTCGGCAACTGGGTCGTGACGTTCGACGCGATCGCAGACCGACAGTTGCTGATGAACAACGACGTCAGCGTAATCCGTTTCCTTCCCAAACCGGGCCTGCGCCACAACGTCATCGTCTCCACGAACCGCCACGGTCGCGTCCTGACGAACAGGTTGGCGGAAATTTTGGGGGGAATCGCGGACCTAAAGGCGGCGGCGCAGGCAACCATCGCGCAAAAATTTGTCGACGAGGCCGCCAAGATCTCCGGCAAGGTCGTGCTCCACGCCGCGCGGAACGAGCAAAACGCCAACGAACTCGTGGGCCTTGTTCTCAGCCGAATGGTCGTAGAAAAGGCGCTCGGCCGTCGCATCAAGCCGGTGGCTTGGCTCCTCATCGACGATTTCGCGGAATGGATCGCCCATCCGGCGGGAAAGCGGGCGGACATCCTCGTCATTGGCCTGAGCGAAGAAACCGGCCGCCCGATCGTGGATTTGGTCGTCATCGAAAGTAAATTCGTCGGTATCAGTGGCGAGACCTCCGAGGCCAGGGACGCGCTACAGCAGTTGAAGGCGACGACGGACCACATTCGCGACAATCTCGCCTTGAACAAGGATCCGCTAAATCGCCCGACGTGGCTGTCGCGCCTGGCCGACCTAGTCGCCGAGCAAAGTGTCTTCGACGATGCCATCGGTGGTCGCGACGGGTCGGCCTGGGCAAATACTCTTCGTTCGAATGGCGCAATCCTGCGAGTTCGCGGTGTGGCGCTCGTTTTTACGCACGATCGCCGCGAAGGTCGCGCTGATCCAATCGCCGCGAGCAGCGGGGAGCAGCAGGAATTCCTTTTCGATCGGCACGACGTCGCCACGCTGATTCAGCAACTGCGCGGAGTCGCAGCAACAACGCCGACCATAGTCCTGCCTTGCCCGGTGAGCAGTGACGGCGGAGAGTCTCAGGACATTTCTTCCGAGGAGTCGCTTCCGACGACAGAGGTGATCTTGGAACAGGCACCACCGACGGATGAGAAAACAGAACTTTCCTCGCAAGACGTCGTGACGACTGCCCCGATCGCGTCAGGTGAGGTCCCCGGCGAGAAAGGCGGACTCCCAGCCCCTGTGGTCGAATTCATGCGCGAGCACGTATCCGCCGCAGCGACGTCCGCCGGTCAGGAATGGCTGGCGGAAACGAGGCAGAAACTTCGTGTCGCGTTGCGCAATTACGGGCTGGACGCTGAGGTCTTGGGTGAGCGCCTCACCCCGAACGCAGCGTTGGTGCGGTTTAAGGGCAGCGACAAGCTGACGGTCGCCGACGTCGAGAAGAAGCAGGGCGTCCTGCTCACTTCACACGGTCTCGACGTCATCGGCGTTCAGCCGGAAAAGGGCGAGGTGATCGTCATGGTCGCCCGTGAGCAACGTGACTTCCCCGGCCTATCCGAGATCTGGAGCCGACGCGGGTTCCTGGATACCGTCCCCGAGGAGAATACGAGCTTCCTTATCGGAGAGCGGGAGAACGACGGCAATCTCTTGTATCTGAACCTGGCTCGCCCATTCGGCGGTCAGCCGCAACACGGTCCGCACACGCTCATCGCGGGCGAGACCGGCAGCGGCAAAGGCGTCCTGACGCGCAATTTGATTCTCGACATCTGCGCCACGAATTCGCCCGCCAACGCGCGGATTCGCATGATCGACCCGAAGAGCGGCGGCGACTTTCCCTGGATCGAAAGCTTGCCGCACCTCGACGGCGGCCTGGTCTCCTCGCAGGCAGACGCGAAGGAAACTCTGAAGATGCTCGTTGACGAGATGGAAAGCCGCTACGCGACCATCACCAAGCTGACGTCGAACATCGACCGCTACAACGCAAAGGTGCCTCCGGCCCAACGACTGCCCCGGATCTATCTCTTTCACGACGAGATGGGCGACTGGATGGCGGACAAGGACAACAAGGATTATCGCGAGGCGGTCGAGAGCTATGTCGCACGCCTGGGGATGAAGGCCAGGGCCGCGGGAATCCACTTGTTCCTCATTACACAACGACCGGACAAGGACGCTCTTCCCGGGCCCGTGAAGGCCAACATGAACAACAAGATTTGCCTGCGCGTTTCGTCGCAACTCAACTCACGAATTGTCCTCGACGAAAACGGCGCAGAGACCCTGCTTGGGAGCGGACACCTTGCCGCTAAGCTGGCAAACGAGAGACCGTCTAGCCAGACGAGCTTGATCTACGCGCAGGCGCCTTTCCTCGATGACGATGCAGCTTTCGATCTTGCAGCCGCGATAAGGGAATATTGGGCGTCGAGGTGAAGTGTCGTGGCAAGCGCGACAAAATCCAGGCAAGGTGTTTCCCCGCCAAACGTGGGGAAGAGGGTCGGCGGCGCGCTGTATGTTCACCGAGACGCCATCGCACTGGCGGGGAATGAAACCGCAAAGGTCGAGAAGGCGGAATCGCTCGCACCGTCCGTGCGCTGGAATGTCGCGAAGATCGAGAAGTCCTCGGTTTCTCTGCTGCTCTACGAGCCGTTCGAGGTCGACTTCCCGGCGCTCTTGACATCGGCGAAGGTCGATTTGACCACTGGCGAGGTCACCCAGACCGACTATCAGAAACGGGCCAATCCGCCGATCCTTCATCGAAAGGAGCTTCTGCTGGCGCCCGACGACCCCCGCTCGCCGAAGTTTCGGGCGCTAACGTCGGCGGCGGAAGACTACGGGTTGTTCGCAGAAGCCAACAAGATTGGCACCCGGGCGGCGTGGAACGCGAAGATAGCGGCCGCCGGCCTCACCCTGCGCGGAGGGCGGCTTCTTCGCGACGACGAGGAACATCACGTCGTCGCGCGCCATCGGACAGCAATCGTCCGCCGCGACCTGTCCCAGCCCATGCGGCTTATGATGCGCTTTGGGGTGGTGACGCCGGGGCGAAGTCTTTTCGACTATGGGTGCGGGCAGGGGGAGGACGTAGAGGCCCTCGTCTCGCAAGGTTTCGACGCGTTCGGCTGGGACCCCCACCACGCCGCCAAGGGCCACCGCAAACCAGCGGACGTCGTCAATCTCGGATTCGTCCTCAACGTGATCGAAGATCCGAGGGAACGAGCGGAGACGCTGAAGGCCGCCTGGGGGTTTGCGAACCGAGCCCTGTGCGTCGCGGTCATGGTCCAGGGGCACGGACAGACCGCCAATCAGAAGCCGCACGGCGACGGGTATCTGACGTCGCGCGGCACCTTCCAGCGGTACTACACACAGCAGGATCTGCGCGAATTCGTCACCCGAACGACAGGGCAGGAGACGTTGTCGCTCGCGCCCGGCATCGTCGCGGTTTTCAAGGACAAGGATCTTGAGCAAGAGGTCCTGTTGCGACGCCGATCGCGTATCCTCGTCGCCGGCGCATTGCCTCGGCCTTCACGCCACGAACGGATCGTCGTCTCTCGTCCAGAACTTCGCGAACGGCTAGCGCCGATGCTCGACGCGATGCGATACGTCTCGATGTCGCTAGGACGGATGCCTGAGCAGACGGAGATTCCGTCGGAACTTTCTTTGGCACTGGCGGAGGCGAGAATTCCGTGGTCGCGGGCGCAGGAGGCCTTGCGCGAGGACCTCGCCGGCGAGGACGGCTTCGCCGCGGCCTCTCAGGCGCGCCGCGAAGATTTGCTCGTCCACTTCGCGCTTATGCAATTTCCGGGCTCGCCAAAATACCGGAATCTGCCGCAATCGATCCAGACCGACATCAGGTCTTTCTTCGGCAACCATGCCGCTGTCCAAGAAGAATCGCGACGGCTACTGTTCGCGACGGGCGATAGGGCTGGAATCAGGGCCGATGCTGGAACTGCGGTGACCTCGGGGTTAGCCGGCATGCGCGGGGACCGTCATATCCGATTCCGCCCTTCTACTTTGCCTCGCCTACCAGAGCGCTTGCGCGTCCTGGTAGGCTGCGCCGAGGTGTTGCAGGGCGGCGTAGATGCCTGCGATTTCGTCGAGATCAATCTGGAAGCTCCGCGTATAAAGATGATGATTTGCGACGACATCGAACGAGCAATTCCCTTCGTCGTCGAAAATATTCGCGTCGACCTGGCGCGGCTGACGGTGTCCTTCGACCGTCGTGACCCCGAGACGTCACCAATCTATTTCAAATCGCGCTATTTGCCGCACGACGATCCGGAGCGACACCGCCAGATTGCAATCGAAGAAGCAATGATTGCGTCCGGCCTGTTTCCGGCGCAGGGGCCAGAGCCTCGCTGGCAGGATGTAAGACAGGAACTGGTCACAATTATCCAGGGTGTAGGCGCCGAGCGCTGAGGGATCGCGCCGGTCTCCTATGGCCCATACGGGCCGCGCCGACTTCGACCTCCTGCAAGCCAGATTGCTGGGGGCTGCATGAAGCCGGCCAATCATCATCGAGATTGCGTCAGAGCAAGGACATCGAGCCTGTTCCCATAACCTCATCTCCTTGGCGGGCTGTCCGGTCTATCGCCTCAGCAACTGTCCGATACAGTCCGGGCACCAGCTCGTGCCCCATGCCCTCGATCAGCATGAATTGCGCATTCGGTGCGGGATCGAGGCGGCGGTATCCTCGCCGCAGGCGGGGAGGATGAGCGGGTCATCGGCTCCATGCACCACGAGCGTCGGCGTAGTGATTCTCGCCAGGCGGGAACGGCGATCCCCGGTCACGGCAATCGCGGCGATCTGCCGACCGATACCGCCAGGATCATAGGCGCGTCCAACCTCTTCGAGAACGAGAGCACGATGGGCCTTTTCGTCGAACGGATAGCCTTTGCCGGCGACGCGCCGTGCAAAGGTGTCAATCGGCTCCCAATATTTGCACGCCGGAACACAGCCGCCCCACCGTTCTCTCATATTCCTTCGTTTCTGAGAGAATTCCCTGCCCAGGGATTGTTAGATTCTGCACGCGCTCAACTCGCCGCGATCAGCGCAAGTTTGGCCTACATCCTGTCATTTGATGCCGCCTCACGAACATTTGATTTACTTTGTTGGCAAGATGTTGCCATCATAAACCCATCGTTCGCACAGCAATGGAAGGGCGAGAATGGATAAAGAATTTGACCCACAAACGCTGAGGGCGCGCCGCGAAGCACGCGGGTTGACGCAAAAAAAGCTCGCAGAACTCGCTGGCATCAGTGAGATCATGATCGGCCGTTACGAGAGCCAACACTCCAAGCCGAGTGCGAAAACGGTCGTCAAGCTAGCGGCGGCACTCGACGTTGGAACGGCAGCAACATCCCGCAATATGCTGATTAGACACGTATTTTGGCTGCGGCCGGACGGCGAGGTCGTTTTCGACCTTCCTAGCGACCTTACGAGCGGTGAGGCCGAACGCCTAGCCAACTTCGTGCGATCTTTGCCCTTTTAAGGGTGCCATCAAACTGGACAATTTCATCAATGTAGTCGCACGTAGACAGATACATTAAATACCCATGTAACGTATTCGAAAGACGAAACTCAAAATAAATGCCGCGCGCATAGCGCGCGAAATTCACCCATAATCGCCAGCCCTGATAAGGGATGAACATGAACAATGCATCTTTGACGTCCGTGGAACGTTATTTGGGTTTGTTTTGGCCTAAGTGTCCAACGGAAGCGCTAGAACTGCTCAGCAATTACGTCGTTCCTGCTGCCCTTGCCGATCCCTCGGCCTGCGCTACGGATATTATTCTTCGCGATGCACCGAAATGGCCATGGTACTCGAAACAGCCAGACGCCACTAAGCGGCAGTTTCACAGCCTTGTCGGGCACTGCATCCGTGTCACTCGCGGCTTCGTTGTTGTTCGGACGGCTAGCGGGCGTCCAAAGACAAAAGCATCCCAGTTGGGCCCGCATACTCGCTTTACGTTGCAGAGGCGGCCCGCGTTAAACTCGTCGTCGAGGTGAACGCTGCCGTCCTCGCCTCCCATGAGAAAGTTGAATGGAACCACAACCCGTGCGGCTTGGCCGCGCGGGTTTTTCGTGCCCACTCCGTGCACATCCGTCTCTCATAAGTCCCCAAATCTTCGACCAACTCACGCATGACCGCCGCCATCAGTCCCGGGACCCTTCCGCATCGCCATCGCCACCGCGCTGACCCGATCGGCGTGCGTGGTGAATTTCGTGAATATGCCGATGAATTGGCGGTGCGTAAATCACCAATTTCATGAACAAATGATGTGCTATTTCAATACGTTGACATTTTTTCACGAGACCCATTCGTCGTATTCGCCAAGCGTGAATTGATGGCTCCGGGCTTCGTGAAATTCCGTGAATTTTCACGAAACCGACATGCAAGCCGGCTGATTCCACGCCGATCTGGAGATCGTTCGCGAAGCCAGGCCGTCGAAAGGGTTCGCATCATTACACGACCGCAATCGACGCAAAGTAGTCGTCTGCGTCACCACTGGAAACGCCTGATCTCTCCCCGACTGCGAGGACTCGCGGTGAATGTGTTAATCAGCGCGGGTTCCAAGCGCCGACCGTCAAGCTAAGTCTTTGGCATTGCGAGTTTGGATGGGATCATATCGGTGCACGCCGAAACACACCCCATGGAGAATCGTCAACGGGGTGTTGAAGTGGCGCGCCACGTCGATAGATTAGCCACGACGACAAAGCACAACTCATTGTTACCGCATGGTAGATGTACTTACGAAAGAGTTGGTAGAAACCTCATTGTTGCCGATAATGAGATCTACTACGACATAGTCGAGCGACTTCGATGGGAGTATGATCATGTTGACAACGACGATCGGATACTACGTGGTCCGGGGGGTTGCTTTATACTTCGCAGCGCTGTGTGTGTTGGCGATTTTGGACATTGTTTCCGGGGGGAATGATGAGAAGCCTCAGTGGTATAATCGGCCCGACCGCATAATCCCCAGAGTGTGGTAGTTATTAAGGTTAAGGCCCCGATGCACGGCCTATTAGACGCGTTTGACAGCAAACGCGGAGCGAAGAGTTGCGGCCAGTGGCCGTGCCAACGCGAATGCACCGACCGGCGGGCCGATTAACAGCGGGGGCGAGCGCTGCCGGCAGCAACACCAATCTGGGGGGCAATTTTGGTTTGGTGCGGGAGTTCACGCTGGTTCCTTATGGAGAATCAGCTGCCAATGCGAAGCCCATTTCGGAAATCTATCTCTCGTCCCGAAGGACTTTGTTGCCGAAAGCGTGTCCAGAGTTGGCGCCGAGCCGTGGCCCAATGGTCAGGTTGAGGCTCAGATCACCAAGCTCAAGCTCGTGAAACGCCAGATGTACGGCCGCGCCAACCTCGACCTTCTGCCAGCCTGATTGCTGGGGGCGCTGCATGAAGCCCGCAATCATCATCGAGAGTGCGTCAGAGCCCAATTTTGAACCCCTAGACGGGGGGATCGGCGTCCAAACTGCGGTGCTGATTCGCATCGCGGCGCGACGCGTAGAACCTAGAGTTTCAAAGATCGAGCAGCCAGGCGAGTGGACCAGTCGTGACGACCAGTTTGAACGCTCGTCGCAGCAGCAGGCCCGTCAACAACCCGCCGCAGACCAGCACTACAGGCGACCAACGGTTAAGCCAATCGAGCGCCGACGAGTAGACCCCCGCGACCGTGCCAGCGACAGCCGGCGCGGCGGGCGCATCGATCCAGAGCGGCACTCGGCAGGCGCGCGAGCCCCCTTGTACGAACGACGAAGGAGACCCGGGTCCGCAGGCGTCGCGCAGTGTCGCGGCCAAATCGGGATTCGATGCTGCCATTGAGAACCAGTCGCCCGCGTCCGCGCGGGTTGCCAGCGCATGCCATTGTTCGTCAATTGACGCCAGATTGCTCTTCCCAATCCAGAGGCCCAGACTAAACGCGAGAATCGCCAGCAGAGACATCACTACGAGCAGGTTGGCCCCTACGCGCAGTTGCAGGGCGTTCTGTCGCTGATTTATTTCCGCAGTGACGGCCTCCCTGACCGAAACGCCGACCCGTTCACCAATTTTCGCGCCTAAATTCGTCAAATCGCCGCGGACCTTGGCGGCGGCCGCCTTGGCGACCGGGCCCACGGCGTCTGCCGCGGCGTGTTTTACCCGAGCGGGAAGCGCGTTGATCGTCGAGACAAGTTTCCGGCCCTCGACCTCAAGAGCCGTGCCAACGACGACATGAATCGTTGTCGGATCGTCGAAGGAAAGTCCCAGGGCTTGGACTTTCGAGGCGGCGAGGTCGCGGGCGGTCTCGTCGAGATCGAAGGCGCGAGCCGCCGCCATGAAATCATTTGCGACCGTCTTTGCCATGGCGTTTTTCCCCTCAAGAATGAAACGGACGGCGAGCTTCCCCGCCGCGTTGTTCCGTTTGCCCGCTCATTCAACAAGGCCGAGAACGCGCAAGGCGGGGGCCAGCGCGGCGCGGAACTCGGTCAAGAATTTCGCGACGTGCGCACGCTCGGTTATCGTCAACAGGCCCGCATTCGCAGCGTTCGAGAACCGGACATTTTCGGCGTCGAGTTTCGCAAAAGTGCCCGAAGGCAGGCCGGGAAAAGCGACTTCGACGCCGCCAGCGGCCAACAGTCGTTCGCGCGTTTTGCCACCCTTCCGAACGCCCGCGGCATCGTCATGCCCATACCAATAAGGAAAATCGGCCGGCGGCCGGCCGTGCTTGAGGTTTACGACCGCGACGTGATCGGCGCGATCGCCGATGAGATCGAGCCACCGCGCGACCGATTGCGCCGAGCCGATGTCAGGCGAAATGACGTGGAAGACCGTCAGGCGATAGCCGTAGCCCTCAAAGGCGTCGAGCAGGCCAGTCAGGCCCTCGCCGCCGTCCACGATCCTTGTCAGGTCGGCGAGGAGGCCCCCCGCTAGGTCATGGACGTAGAGCACTTCGCCAGAGGCGATCGAATCGAGCAGCAAATTCCGTTCGTCTTCCGCCCTGCCATTGTAATAGGCCACGCCTCTGAGCGGGTCTTGAGCAGGGATGAGCGCCCCGTTGTCGTCGCGCTCACCGAGGACCCGCAAGGTCGCTCCGATGCCGCCGTCGGCGTCATAGGCTGCCACACGATGACCGCTGAAACGAAGCAAATCAATCAGCGTCCGCGAAAAGACAGACTTCCCGACACCGCCTTTTTCGCTGGCCACCAGCGCGACCCGCTTCTGCAAGGCGGAATCACCGGCTTTGATGCGAGCCTTTGTCTTTTCGTTTGTTGCCATTATGTTCTCTTCTTCATTGCGGGTCAGATTGCGAAGACTGATTTCTGGAATTGTCAGACGTCGTCGTCGAGGCGATGCCCAAGGGCCTTGCTTGCTATAGTCGGTCCGTCCGCGGCCGCGAGCCGCACCGCATTCTCCGACGGTTTCCCTGCCGCAGCGACCCTTCCGACCTTCCTCCCCGATGCTGTCCTTTTTTTTGCCTTTGGCGTTGCATCAATTCTTGGCAGTCGCTGCGGGCCGTTCTTCTCCACGCGCAGAGCGTTGAGATAAGTCTTCAGCGTTCCCGCCGTGACGACGAATCCCTTGGCGCGGAAAATGGTGGCAATCTCGGCCTCAGAAAATCCCTCCTCCCGCATCGCCAGAAGGTCGTCGAGATTGGCGGCGACCGCTTGCCGAATTGCGCCATGACGCTTTCGCGGTTCGCGCGGCGAAGAGGCGCGGGCTTCTTTCAACGCGGCCCTCAAATCCTCCATTTTCTTGTCAATGGCTTTCATTCCGTTTGTTCGATTGTTTCCATAATCTTTCCGATCATTGTGTCACATGTTGTCATACATTGCAAATCGAATTGTCACCCCACTTAGGAGCGAACCCATTCGTATCCGATAATTGTCAGACGTTGCCGATCCGTTGAAAGTAGGATAGTGTCGACACAGGACGCATCTGCGATGCTGTTTTTTGAGACGCTGAGCCCCGAACCCGTCGGATTTCGCTCGGTAGGCATGAGGCAACTGAGGGATTTTCTTCATGGCGGTCACCCGCCAGCAGCGCGTGAGATTGCCGCCGGAACTTTGGGCCCTGGTCGAGACCGCCGCCGCTGCGCGCCGCATTTCCGCCTCGTCGATCGTCGCCGACGCTTTGAAAGCCTATTTCGGACCGCGTCAGGACTTAGCTGAGGCCGCTCGGATCGTCGCCGACCTGCAATGTGAACGAGCTGCGATCGTCGAGAAGATCGACCTTCTGTTCCTGGCGACGTCTGGCAACATCGATGACATATGACAACATGGTGGCAACACGCGGACCGCGTTGCGGTGCGCCGTTGCCAACCACTGGAGTGGTTTCCGAAATGATTCGGCAACACCGAAAACGTGGTGAGATGCGGCTAGGCGTCAATGACAATTCGACGAGGATTTGCGTCAAAGATTGAGAATGTTGAATATTTCTACGACGCGGAAACCGACGCAGCGAAGGCCGCCGCCCTCGGCCTGGGAGTCGGCGAGTTGGACGCGAACGGCGAACGCCGCGACTATGTCCAATATCTCGGCGGAGGCGATAACGATGCGGGCGCGGGAACCTTCCTCGTGCTCGAAAGGCAGCGCCATCCCGCTAAGTCCGATCCTCAGATCGCTTCCCGACGTCCTTCTCCATTTCGAAGCGTAGCGACCGGACAGAGGGCCTTTGGATCGGTTTGCCGCGACCTGGTCGCAGGCGTCGACCCGGCGACCGGAGACGTCGTATTGGGAGGCCGAAGATACAAAGGCGCCAAACACAATCCGGGCGGCTTTGACCTACAAATCGGGGCGGTTAAGAGCGTGTCGTTGGCGGCCGTTTTCGACGTCGACCGAAGCGCGGGCATCCGCGCCGCCGAGCGCGAGGGCTATGACGACGCTATGCGTTGGGCCTTCGACACAGGGCTAATGGCGACCCGAGTCACTAAGCAGGGGAGTACCGTTCATGAGCCGGCGCGCAAAGTGGTCATGGCGATTTACACCCACGCGACAAGCCGGTCTGAGGATCCTCACGACCATCACCACGGCGCTCTATTCGCGATGTGCGAGCGGCAGGATGGGAGTCTAGGAACGCTCTCCAATTTTCTGTTGAAGAAGTATGGCGGCGCGATCAACGCGTACAAGCGTTGTGCGGAGGCCGGAGCCCTGAAAAAGCTCGGCTTAGCGGTCGAACGGGACCCGGAGAATCGTCGGTCCTATCGGCTGGCAGGCGTCGACCAGCGGCTTGTGGAGCTTTTCAGCAAGCGGCGCGCCATGATCGAGAAGGCGGCGAAAAAGGCGGGAATCGACACCGCGAAAGAACGCTTGGCGGCGCAACTGATCGCGTACGACACCCGCGACGATAAGCGTTTTGCGGACGCCCACGCTCTCGAAGTGCGATGGGAGAGTGAGCTTCGAGCGGCTGGCTATACACGGGAATCGTTTGCGTTCTTGTTGGAAAAGGCGGCGCGTGACCAGGACGCCGCCAGACCGATCGAAACGCCCGAGGAACGCGAGGCGCGGCTTCGTTCGCTGGTTACCGACGCCTTGTCCGACCTGCAACGCGAGACGGCGGTATTCACGCGCGCAACGCTTTATCAAACCGCTTTCGAGGCCTTGCAAACCGAAGTCGAAGACGGCGCGGAGGCGGCTCGCCTTGTCGACGCGCTGGAAAGGTCCGGTGAGCTCGTCTTGCTCGCCGAACGAGGCGGCGAGCCTGTCTATACGACGTCGGCCATGATCGACGCCGAAAAGACGATTTTACGAACGGCATGGGAGGGCCGGGGGAAGGGGCCGGCGATCGACCCAGAGTGCATCGATGCGGTTCTGGCCGCCGCAAATGCGGCCCTAAAGGCAAAGCATGGGCTAGCGGCAGGCATCACCAGCGAGCAGGAGCGGGCGGTGCGACACGCCCTCTCCGGCGATCAGTTCACGCTAACGCAAGGGTACGCCGGAACGGGAAAATCCTTCGTCACGAATCTGCACCGCGAAGTCGTCGAACGGCAAGGCTACAGGGTTTTCGGGACTGCCCCCAGTTGGAAGGCGACCGACGTTTTGCGGCGGGACTGTGGTCTGCAAAGGGAAAGCTGCGCTGTGCTCGCCAAGTTGCTGCACGCTTATCGCCAGGGCGAACTCAAGTTTGACGCCAAGAGCTATATCATCCTTGACGAAGCGGGGATGGTTTCAACTCGCGACATGGCCGAGCTCTTCACTATCGCCAAGCAAACGGGTGCCTCGCTTCGGCTACAGGGCGACATGGGCCAATTCCGCGCGGTTGACGCGGGTCAGCCTTTTGCGGCGCTCCAGCGGCTCTTGGGCGCCGCCGAGCTTCGCGACGTTCGCCGCCAGCATGAGGATTGGCAGCGCGCCGCCTCGATCACGCTGGATGACGCCAACAATTCTGGCAACGACGCCGACGCGGCGGCGAAGATCAAGCAGGCTTTGCAGGCTTACGACGACAAGGGCCGGATTATTTGGGCGGACGACGACGAGGCGGCGATGAAAGCCGCCGTCGACAAAGTGATGCAGTGGAGGCGCGAGCACCCCACCGACAGCACGGCCATCGTCACGGAATGGAATGCGAACGCCCGCGCCGTGAGCGCGATGTTGCGCGCCCGTTTGAAAGGCGCGGGCCAGATCGCCCAGGATGACCACGAAATGTCCGTGATCGTGCGCGGCTCGAAAGACAATGCCAAGTCGGTTCGCATGGCCTTCGCGGTCGGCGATGAAATTATCTTCGGAGAGAACGTCCCCTTGCGTGGTCGCATCGTCCGCAACAACGATCTGGCGCGCATCATTTCGCTGAACGCAGCAGACGCCACGAATCCGCGCTTCAAATTCCGTTTCGAGGACGGCCAGCAAATCGAGGCGACCTACGCCGAGCTTGTCGGCCGCCGCGAGGACGGCGAGGTCGCTGCGCCGAGGATGCAGCATAGCCTCGCCATTACGGGCCACAGCAGCCAAGGCGCGACTTATGCCCGCACTGTCGATCTCACTTTAGAAGGCCACGGGCGAGAGGCGACCCTCGTCGCAACGACGCGGCATCGAATCGATCATTTCAAGGCCGTTGCGATCGATCGCCTTGCCGACAAGATCGAATCCAAGAAGGCGACCACACTTTCCATCGACCGCGGGGGGAGGATTGCCAAGGCCGCAGAGCAGGATGACGAGGCGGCCGACGCGGCCGAGCTCGACGAGGTGAAAAAGGAGTATTTTGCCGAATGCGCAGGCCATGAGGCCTTCGGCAATGTGTCGGATTTCTTCGCCGACCCTTACACTTTCGCCGGCATCGAAAAGCCGATCCCAAGCCGCCGCCAGGGTGCGCCTGTGCCGATGGCTCCCCTGTTGCGCCGCGCCCGCATGGCGGCGCTCGCAGTCAAGACGCCGCGGAGGGCTCCTCGCAGCGCCGTTCCCGATCGACCAAAGGCGGCGACCGTTGCAGGCCCAGCGTCGCCACACGCGCGAAGACGGTTGCTCGGGTGGTGGGAGAATCTCAAAGGCATAGGCGACAGTACCAGTCGTTGGCTTGTCGAAGCGCGCGGTATTTCATCGCGGATCTTTGCAAAGTTCCCCGCGAATATTCGCGCGGAGCCGATCGGCGAGACGGCGGCAAATCGTTTTGGCGTCGCCTTTGCGCACCGAGACGCCGACCTGCGATTGACCAGCATCGTTAGACGCGGTCCCAATGGCTTCAATCGAGACGTGAGTGGCGGCCATCGCGGTTTGTTTCAGGCCGGAGAGCTTGCCGCGCCGTCCCGGGCCTACATCACCAAATCCAGTATCGATACGCTATCGATGTATCAGTGCGACGGTCAGCCCGAACCGTCAGCCCTGCTTGCGAGCGATGGCAGCTTTCACACCGAGGCGCGCGAAATTCTCGTCCGCCGCGCGCGGGAATGGCCGGACACTGAATGGCATATCGGGCAAGACACCCAACCGTCGAACGCCGACCGAGCGACCGATCCGATCTTCGTTCGCCGCTGCCGCCAGTGCGATGAGGTGATCGCGGCGATCCTCGATGGCAACCCAGGCGCGACGATCGTGATCCGTGACCCCGGACCCGAATTCGAAGATTGGAACAATCATCTACGCGGCCCCGACTTCTCGAAGCCGGCCGTCGCCGCCCGTGCCGAGCGTGCCGCGAGAGACAAGAAGGCGCGGGCGGAAGCCTTAATGCGCATCGAGGAAGAGCGGCACCATCGGGAAGAGGCCGCAAATCGACCGAAGATACGTTAACGGCGCGCCAGTCCGCACGATTGGTTTGCTTTCGAGACTTTGTCCGTACCGCGCGCTTGCCGCAGGCTGGAGTTCCCGTTATGTTCTTATCTCGTTATCTGTCGTAATGCGGCCGTAAAACGCGGAGTCCGGCAAATGCGTCCGTGGACGCTGAAAGATTGGCGTTTGCACCTTTGGAAGAAGGGGCTTCTGCCAGAGCAACGCAAATTGTTGCCGGCCGTTCGTCGCAAACGTGCGCTTCCAAAAGCAAAATCCATCACGGTCCGCAAAAGAGCGCCAGCCAAAGCGCCCGGGACTGGCGCGCTTGCCATGGCTCCCTCTCCCGGGCGCATTGTCGTCGACCTGTTGTGGGGCGATGGCGTCGGCGTTTGGCACATTGTTCTCGCGCTGTCGGTCGCCATGCGCGGCACGGTCTTAAGCCGACACGAAGCGGTAGCTGCACCACTCCCCGCAGTTTCGCCAGCGCCGCTGCCGGGCCCTTCGGAGTTCGATCGTTATATGACGCGCGCCGCGTCCCGGTCTCTCGAATTGACCGGCGGGAAATCGTCGGTCCTCTTTCTCATGCTCTCTACTGCCGGATGAACGGGCACCGTTTTGCGCCGGGCGACCGGTGGGACCCGGCAATCGTCGACATGATAAATCCGCATCTGTCGAAATTTCTGGACGCGTATTTCGAGACTATTCCGAGCCCTGCTCACATGGAGATTCGTAACGAAATCGGCCGCTATCAGCGGCGGCCTCTAAGATTCCAACCGTATGACGCGATCGCCGAAGTGTTGCCGCAACTCGCGACGGCGGCGCAGCGCTGGCACGACGAGCAGGCTGCCCTTCTTGCGCCCGCGCCCGACAACGCCCCCGCGGCAGACGCAAACAGCGGGAACGACGTCGGCAACGCGCTGGCAAGGCGCCCGGCCCCAGTCGCGGATGACGCGCCCGACGACGACCAACCCAAGCCGCCATGATCGCTCTAACGCCCAGATGAGGCGCGATGCTGGGCGAGATCTGCGGTTGCGCGCTCTCCCACCGTCGTTTCGGCGCCGAGCCATTGCTGTCGCTCGTTGGCGCCCTCTGCTCGGCGGTCGGCCGTCCGGGTCGATCACCGAGTTTACTCCCGGGCGCGCCGCAGCGACGCAGCGCAATTGGCGCTCGGGGTCGGAGACGTTCGAGTTCCGCATCGTCCGCAGCCGAGTCGATACGCTAAGGCACTCTTCGCAGGCGATGACGGCGACCGCCTATGCGCCTTCTCCCTCTGCCGTGCTGCCGCGCGATTTCGACCGCCCACGACGAGCAGAATCGGCGGTAATTCCCGCTTGTTGAACGCCGTTACGCCAAGGCACTAACTTAGGTTGTTGGGCAACTCGACACTCCGCCACGACTTCCTCGATTAGGGACTTTTCGTTTTCGCCCCCGCGATAGGGGCGCCGAGTTGGGCAACTCCGCGAATCGCCAGCTGCCGTTCTGGCATGCATCGTCGTACGCGGAGAAATCCAATCCACGCGGCAATGGACAAGTGGTCAGTTTTCGAACCTCCTCCGGGCGCAGCGTATGCGAACCGTACGAGCGGCCGACCGTCAGCATGGCGTGGCCGGTTTGGATATCGATCGTTCTTTCCGCAATATCCTGGTCTCGAACCCAGTCCTTGTAAAAATGACGCAGACTGTGAAAGACCTCTGCGCGCGCCTGGTGGATGCCAAGATGCCGGAAGATGCGCTGGAAGCGCTTCGAGGCTGTATCGCCCGGACGCTGGATAGGCCCGGCGGCCGTTTCGTGCAGCTCGGGGAAAAGCCAGCCCTTGCGGCTCATCGCCCAGTCGATAAATCCGATCTCCTTGAATTTATCGTGAAGAGCCACGTAACGAAGCGAAGATCGGTCGTTTTTAGTTGGTCTGCGGATGAAGCCGTCGTCCGTTTTGATCGGAGAAATTAAGTCAGCGACGTAATGACCTTGGCCAAAAACGTCGCGAATGTCTTTTGATTGTAGGAATACGAGTTCGGAGATGCGTGCGCCTGTAAGCGCGCCGAGTATCGGCAGGAAGGCTTCGTCAGGACGGTCGCTTTTAGCGACGTGTCTGAAAAGTAGATTCACGCTTTCTGCTGGAAGTGATTTGCGCTTGACGGATTGTTGATCAACCGCCGGCAACATGGGAGCGGAGTCCCTAAAAGGGTTCGATATTCCGTTATCAGCGCAGATGTACGAAAATATAGTTTTGATCTTTCCGACGTAGTTGACCTTAATCGTCTTTGCCGTAAGTCCCGGAGCGCGATGTTGAGAGCCAAGTTTCTTGTTGGTCTCGATGGCGTCCAAAATTGTCTTGTTTCTCCATTTAGGTTTAACTGAATGATTGGCGGGCAAATATCTCAAAGCGCCCGCGAATTCCGATAGATCACGCAGTCGGTATTCGTCGATCGCTCGATCTCCGACAATATCGATGAATGCGTTGAGGCGATGCTTAAGATAAGCAAGTTCCTTGACGGATATCGCGCTATTTTTCTCACGTTCAGCCAGGTAGGCGAATCCGGCCTCGCGCAGCGTCGGCTTGTCCGAAAATACCTTCTGGTTTATTTTAATTTGCTGCTTGTTCAAAGTGAGCGAAACTTCGGTATGCTCGGCGAGTTTAGCTTCGTAGGCAGTTCGTTCTTCATCGAGGCGCTTCTTAATGTTCGCCATACGATCGCTGATCGTGGAGTTTTCGTTGTGTGATTCGTCGAGTATAGTTTGTAATTCTTGGACTTCGAAATAGTAACTCTCGTGTAATGATTGTATTGCGCTTTGGTGCCCAATCATTTCTTCGTTCAACCGCCTCGCCTCGGCGGTGCGCTCAGCGAGTTGCAGGCGCAGCTGCTCGGCAAGAGACTTCCAGTCCGTTAGCACCTCTCGCGCGGCGACTTCGCTGCGCGACCGACCGTTCGCGATCATCAATCCCGCCTTGGCAAAGTGGACGTCGGAATTGTGCGAGATCGCATCGATCTTTGCGCGAAGCCGGCTCAACACCGCCTCTCGCGCCATTTCCCCCCACGACGGCGGGGGCTCGAAGTCCTTCTCGTTGTCGTCGGTGGCATGGTTCATCGGGAGGTTAGCAAACTTAGAGGCCACCAACTCAAACTCCGTTTGAGCGTCTCCGGCGAGAATGCGCGCGAATGTCCGCGCCTCTCTCGCCGTTGAAGCAGGGAGCCTCAATCGTAGGGGGGTGGACCCTAACGCTGTCTGAAGATGGAAAGGCGGCGAGATTCTGGAAGAACCAGGTGCTTCCCCGCCGCCAGAGATAAGACGCTCGCATGTGTAAGCCACCGTGTCGTCGCCACGACGGACGTTGGCTACACTCATGTGAAATCAATGGCTTAAGGTCTGGCGGAGGGGGCGGGATTCGAACCCGCGATACGGTTTCCCGTATACACACTTTCCAGGCGTGCGCCTTCGACCGCTCGGCCACCCCTCCTCAGCGCCTTTCGACGCGAGCGCCGCGCATAGCATCCCGGCCGGCCAGAACGCAAGTCGGGTTGAGCGCCGCCGTGGACAATACGCGCAGCTTTGCGCTAGATCGTACGCGTTTGGTCGCTCGACGGTCTCGGTCCCTTGAATTTCTTGCGCTCTTGGTGAAAGGCCGGCATCCGCCATTTCCCTGTGCGCCCGAAACCGAGGCTCGCGCGGCCTCGCCGGGAATCCGCATGTTTCGATTCGTTTTCCGTTTTGTCGGCCTGATGTTGCTCGCCGGCGCCTTCGCGGCGGCGGTGATCGATGGGGCGCGCTCGCTGGCCGCGCAGCAATTGACGCTGACGTCCATGGGCCTCGCGCTCGATTTCGCCTTCCCGAGCAAGTTTCCCCTGCTGCAGCCGTTCGTCGAAAAGCGCCTTCATCCGCTGTTGTGGGACCCGATTCTCGTCGCTATCCTTTCAGCGCCGGCTTTCGTCGATATGGCGGCGCTCGGCGCCGTCATCTTCTACCTCCTGCGGCCGCGCGCGCCGTTGGTCGGCGTTTCGAGCCGGGCTCGTTGACGCCGCGCAGCCAGCCGAGCCAGCCGGCAGCGCTGTAACAAAGTGCGTCGCCCGCGCGACGAAGGCGTGAATTGAGGAGGAGCCGATATGCTGAGTTTCTTGATGCAGAAGACGCGTCTCGTTTCGCCGTCCGAGGTGCTGCCTGGGCGCGACCACCCGATCCCGACGGCGCGCGATCATTTCGTCAACGGTCGGCCGCTTGCCGGGCCTTACCCGCAAGGAATCGAGACCGCGATTTTCGGAATGGGTTGCTTCTGGGGAGCCGAGCGCAAATTCTGGGAGGCGGGCGAGGGCGTCTACGCGACCGCCGTGGGCTACAGCGGCGGCTTCACGCCCAACCCGACTTACGAGGAGGTCTGCAGCGGGCGGACCGGCCATACCGAGGCCGTGCTGGTCGGCTACGATCCCGCCAAGATCAGCTATGGCGACCTGCTGCGCATCTTCTGGGAGAACCACGATCCGACCCAGGGAATGCGCCAGGGCAATGACGTTGGGACCCAGTATCGCTCGGCGATCTACACCTCGAGCCTCGAGCAATTGCAGTCGGCCAAGCGCTCGGCCGAGATGTTCGCCGACCGCCTGAAGGCCAAAGGCTTCGGGGCGATCACCACCGAAATCCGCGAAGCGGGGCCGTTCTATTTCGCCGAGGACTATCACCAGCAATATCTCGCCAAGAATCCCGGCGGCTATTGTGGTCTCGGCGGCACTGGCGTCTCGTGCCCGATCGGTGTCGCCGCCGCCTGACGCAAGCGATCCGCGGCGGGGCTTACGCCCCGTCGCTGAAGCGGTAACCGATGCCCGACTCGGTGCGGATGATCGACGGCGCCGAGGGGTCGCGCTCGATCTTGTTGCGCAACTGTCCGACGAAAACGCGCAGATACTGCGTATCGCTCTTGTGCGCCGGCCCCCACACCGCGGTGAGGAGCTGGCTGTGGGTCATCACGCGTCCCGCATTGCCGGCGAGGGCGCACAAGAGGTCGTATTCGCGCGGCGTCAGCTTGATCGCCGCGCCGTCGCGCGCGACCAGCCGCCGCTCCATGTCGATCGTCAGGCCGTCGATATCGATCTTTGTCGTCGGCGCCGCGCCCCGGTGCGCATGGCGAAGGGCGGCGCGTAGCCGGGCGAGCAATTCGCCGATCGCGAAGGGCTTCTCGACGTAATCGTCGGCTCCAAGATCAAGCGCGGCGATCTTCTCCACCTCCCGGTCGCGCGCGGAAAGCACGACGATCGGCGCGGCGGTGAACTGTCGCGCCGCCGAGATCACCTCCTTGCCGTCCATGTCGGGCAGGCCGAGATCGAGCACGACAAGGTCTGGCGCCGCATTGGCGATCAGGCGCAGCGCTTCGTGACCGCCGGCGGCGTGCAGCACGGCGTAGCCGGAAGCTTCGAGCGCCGGGCGCAGGAAACGCAGGATCTGGGGCTCATCGTCGACGACGAGAATACGTGGGCCGTTCATTGAGCTGCCTTCGCCGGTTCGGACGGCGCCTCGGCGGCCGGCATGGAAATGGCGACGCGGGTGCCGCGCCGCCGCGCGGCTGGGCTCTCGGCCCAAATGCGGCCGCCCATCGCCTCGACGAGGCCGCGGCTGATCGAGAGGCCGAGGCCGGTGCCGGCGCGGCGCCCGTCCGTCCGTCCGCCGCGGAAGAATTTCTCGAAGATGCGTTCGAGGTCGGCTGTCTTGATGCCGGGCCCTTCGTCGGTGACAGAGATGAGGACGGAGGCGCCGTCGCGTCGCGCGTGGACGGTCACGCGGCCGCCGCCGCCATATTTCTGCGCATTGTCCAGGAGATTGAAAATCACTTGCTCAAGCAGGTTGGCGTCGCCTTTTACAAAGGGTAGGTCGCGGGCGATGCTGGTCGCGAAGGTCTGCGCCGGAAACGCCTTCGAGGCGCGCTCGACAGAGGCGCGCACGAGTTCGGCGACGTCGACATAATCATTTTTGGGCCGGAGCGCACCTGCTTCGATGCGCGACATGTCAAGCAGATTGGCGATGAACCGCGTCAGCCGCCCCGATTCCTCCTCGATCGAGGCAAGGAGGTCGGCGCGCTGCTCTGGCGGCATGGCGTCGCCGAACTTGCGCACCGTCGTCACCGCGCCGGTAATCGTCGCCAAGGGTGTGCGCAGATCGTGCGAGAGCGAGGCGAGCAGGGTGGTGCGCAGTTTTTCGTTCTCTTCCAGAGCCACTGTGCGCACGGAAGCCTTGACTAGGATCGCGCGGTCGATCGCGATCGCGGCTTGTTCGAGAATGAGGTTGAGCGCGTGCTCCATCGTCGGTGACAGTGGCCCGGCAGGGTCGGACGGTTGGAAGCCGCAGACGCCGACGACGCCGCGCGAGGTCACCAGCGGGCGAAATTGAAAGCGCACGTTGGGCAGGGTGCCGGTCTTCCAGCCCGCTGGCTCGCTCTTCTCAAAGGCCCAGTGCGCCGCGCTCTCCTCGCCAGGGTCAAGCGCGTCGATCGGCGGCCAGGCCGAACTGAGCGAGAGTTCGCCTTCCTCGGGCACGAGCATGACGACGCAGCGAGCGCTCAGCGTCTTCTGCGCATAGACCGTCGCCGCCTGCAAAATGTCGTCGAGCGCCACGGCGCCGGAGAGCTTGCGTGAAAGCTCGAACAGCGATTGCGTCGCCCGCGCGCTCGCCCGGGCCAGCGTTTCCTGATCGCGCGCCCGCCCGGCGAGCCAGCTCACGAGGATGGCGGCGACAAGGAAAATGACGAGCGCGAAGAACTCGTGCGGTTCGTCGACGGTGAACTGGTAAAGCGGCTCGATGAAGAAGAAGTCGTAAGCGAAAAACGAGAGCACGCCGGCCAGGATCGCCGCGCGCCCGCCGTAGCGCGCTGCGCAGAAGAGCACGGCGATCAAGAAGATCATCGAAAGGTTGGGCAGGCGCAGCCACAGATCGAGCAGTTCGCCGGCGCCGACCGCCGCCGCTACTGAGACGACCGCCGCCGCCGCGCCGATCCGCGTGTCGCGCCCGAGCAGCGCTCGCAGGCTCCATCGCTTAGGAGGCGTGTCGCGGGGTTTGTCGGCCGTGACGACATGCACCGCGATGAGGGCGGCTCGGCGCACCAACGCGTCCGATAGCGAGCGACCGACCAGGCGTCCGAGATAGCCGGCCTTCGATCGTCCGACGACGATCTGGGTGATGTTTTCGCGCTGGGCGTAAAGGAGGATCTCGGCGGGCAGATCATGGCCGGCGAGCCGCGACACTTCGGCGCCGAGGCTTTGCGCCAATCGCAGGGCGTCGTCGACGATCTTCGCCCGTTCGCCGGGGGAATCCGAACTGCTGGGCGTGTCGACCGTCACCGCGACCCAGCTTGCGTTGAGACCCGTGGCGAGGCGGCTCGCGGCGCGTACGATGTCGTGCGACAGCGCATCCGCGCCGACGCAGACCAGCAGACGCTCCGCCGTCTCCCAGGGGCCCTCGATCGCGTTCTGGCGCAGATGCTCGACCATCTGGTCGTCGACGCGCGCCGCCGCGCGCCGCAGTGCGATCTCGCGCAGCGCAGTGAGGTTGCGCAGCGTGAAGAACTTTTGCTGCGCGAGCTTGGCGGTCTCCGGCAGATAGACCTTGCCGTCCTTGAGGCGCTGGATCAGCTCCTCGGATGGAATGTCGACGAGGATGATGTCGTCGGCGTCGCGAAGAACGATGTCGGGCACCGTCTCGCGAACGGTAACGCCCGTAATGCGCGAGACGACGTCGGCAAGGCTCTCGAGATGTTGGATGTTGAGCGCCGTCCACACATCGATGCGTGCGTCGAGCAGCTCTTCGACATCCTGCCAGCGCTTGGGATGGCGACTTTCCGGCGCATTGGTGTGAGCGAGTTCGTCGACGATGATGAGCTTCGGCTTGCGACGCAGCGCGGCGTCGAGGTCGAACTCTTCAATCGTATGATCCTGCCATTGCACCTGGCGTCGCGGCAGGATTTCGAGGTCGCGCGTGAGGGCTTCCGTATCGTTGCGTGAATGCGTCTCGACGAGGCCGATGACGACGTCGACGCCCTCCTGGCGGAGCAGGCGCGCGCGCTGCAACATCGCGTAGGTCTTGCCGACCCCGGGCGCCGCGCCGAGGAAGACCAGAAGCCGGCCGCGCTTGTCCCGCTCCGCCAAGGCGAGGAGGGCGTCGGGGTCGGGTCGACGTTCAGAATGACGGTCTGTAGCCAAAGTCCGCGGCCTCAAGAGGGGCGAGCGTTATTATAGCCCGAGGGGGAGCCTCAGAAGCAACCGCGCTAAAGGGGAAGGGCTTGCGCTTTCCTTAACGTCCGCCCGTCATCCAGGCGACAAACAAAATGAGAGTCAGGGCGACGAATGCGCCCTGCAAAACGGCAAAAGCGAACTCCGCCCTCGATTTGCGGCTTGGAATTGTGGCGGCGACCGAGACGGCTCGTGCGCGACGGCGCTGACTTTCCCGATACAAGGAGCCTCCTTGCCTATCTGTTGCACAGGAAAAGGCTAGCGCCGGCGGAAGCAAGCATTCGATACGCAATTTGGGTGCTCGCTGTAAGGGAGATGTAAGCACCGCTAAGGATAGCCCGCGTCGATCCTTATTAATTCCTTATACGTCACCGGCCATTCACGCATTGATCGCTTACGGAGCCGTGGCGCAAAACCCCGTCGCTAATATCGGAGGCGCCGCATCATGGCCGATGTCGTCTATCTCGTCGTAGGGATCCTGTTTTTCGTCCTGATGGGTCTCTACGCCGCCGTCTGCAATCGTCTGTAAGGAGATCACGCAAATGACCGAGCCGATTATCGGACTCGCCGTGGGGATCTGCCTCGGGATCTACCTCCTGTACACGCTGATACACCCCGAAAAATTCTGAATTATCGAGTTACTTGAACATCAAGGTGACGCCATGACACTGGTTGGCTGGTCGCAAATCGCGATCGTCCTTGCGCTCGTGCTTGTAACCGCCATCCCTATGAGCAAGCTCATAGCGAGTGTTTACGCGGGCACGACCAATTTCCTTTCTCCGATCCTTCGTCCCGTCGAGCGCGGCTTCTATCGTATCGCCGGAGTCGACGAGACGCGCGAGCAGAGCTGGCTCGTTTACGCCTTCGCCCTGATCGCCTTTTCGATCGCCGGGTTCGTGTCGCTGTTTGCGATTCAGCGTTTGCAGAATTTGCTGCCGCTCAATCCGCAAGGCTTCGACGCCGTTCCGCCTGATCTCGCATTCAACACGTCGATCAGCTTCATCACCAACACCAACTGGCAGGCCTACGGCGGCGAGACTACGATGAGTAATCTCACGCAGATGATCGGCCTGACGACGCACAACTTCCTGTCGGCGGCGACCGGTCTCTCGGTTGCTTTTGCAATGGTTCGCGCGTTTTCGCGTTCGGCTTCGACGACAGTCGGTAACTTCTGGGTCGATCTGACGCGTGTCACCCTCTACGTCCTGCTACCGCTCTCGATCGTCATCGCGCTCGCCTACGTCGCGTCCGGCGTGCCGCAGACCTTGGCGGGCTCGGTCGACGTCGCAACGCTCGAAGGGGCCAAGCAGACGATCTCGATGGGTCCGATGGCGAGCCAGGAGGCGATCAAGCAGCTCGGCACCAACGGCGGCGGGTTCATGAACGTGAATTCGGCGCATCCCTTCGAGGATCCGAACGCCTGGACCAACATCATCCAGATCTGGTCGCTGATGCTGATTCCGGTCGCTTCGGTGATCGCCTTCGGCCGTGCGGTCGGCGACCTGCGGCAGGGCCGCGCCATTCTCGTGACCATGGGCATTCTGCTCGTGATCGGCGTGAGCGTCGTCTACTCGGCGGAAAGCTCCGGCGTCGTCGGAGTCAATGCGCTCGGCGTCGACGCCTCGGCCGGCAATCTCGAGGGCAAGGAGCTTCGCTTCGGCCAGGCGTTGGACGCTCTGTACACCACGGCGACGACGGGCACCGGCACCGGCGCGGTCATCACGATGCACGATTCGCTGACGCCGCTGGCCGGTCTGGTGCCGATGTTCAATATCCTCGCCGGCTGCATCTGGCCGGGCGGTGTCGGCGCGGGGCTCTATGGCTTCCTCGTCGTGGCGGTGATCGCCGTCTTCGTCGCAGGCCTGATGGTCGGTCGCACGCCGGAATATCTTGGCAAGAAGATCGAGTCGCGTGAGATGAAGCTCGCGATGTTCGCGGTGCTGATCTATCCGCTCATCGTTCTCGGCTTCTCGTCGGCCTCCGTCCTGCTGAAGACGGCGCTAGACAGTATGAACAATTCGGGGCCGCACGGCCTGTCGGAGATTCTCTACGCCTACGCCTCCGCCAATGCCAACAACGGTTCGGCCTTCGCCGGCCTGAACGCCAACACCCCCTGGTTCAACACGACCCTCGGCATGGCGATGCTGTTCGGCCGCTTCGCTTATGCGATCCCGGTCCTCGCGCTCGCCGGCGGCCTTGCGGCCAAGAAGAAGGCGCCCGCTTCGGCCGGCACGTTCCCGACCACGGGGCCGTTGTTCGTCGGGCTGCTGCTCGGCGTCATCGTGATCCTCTACCTGCTGCAGTACTTCCCCGCGCTCGCTCTCGGGCCCGTCGTCGAGCACTTCCTGATGCTCAGCGGCAAAGCGTTCTGACGGCAGACCTCATTCCTATTGGAGCGTTCCATGTCTACAAAGGCGAAAGCCCAAGGCCTGTTCGACCCCAAGATTCTGGGCGCGGCGGCTATCGAGGCGTTCCGCAAGCTCAATCCGCGCGCCCTCGCGCGCAACCCGGTGATTTTCGTCACCGAGGTGGTGTCAGTTGTCGTTACGGCGTTCTTCATTCGCGACCTCGTCACGAATGAAGGCTCGCCGCTGTTCTCTGGCCAGATCGCGTTCTGGCTGTGGTTCACGGTGCTGTTTGCGAACTTCGCAGAAGCGGTCGCGGAAGGCCGCGGCAAAGCGCAGGCGGACACCCTGCGTAAGAGCCGCAGCGAAACGCGCGCCAAGCGCTATGTCGATCCCAAGAACCTCAACGGTCCGTATTCGGGCATCAATGCGCTCGACCTGCGCATCGGCGACGTGGTGCTCGTCGAGACCGGCGATGTCATTCCCGGCGACGGCGAGATCGTCGAGGGCCTGGCCTCGGTCAACGAATCGGCGATCACCGGCGAATCCGCGCCGGTCATCCGCGAGGCCGGCGGCGACCGCTCGGCGGTGACCGGCGGCACCACCGTGCTGTCCGACCAGATCAAGGTGCGCATCACCGCGGAAGCAGGCTCGACCTTCATCGACCGCATGATCGCGCTCGTCGAAGGCGCTGAGCGTCAGAAGACGCCGAACGAGCTGGCGCTGTCGATCCTGCTCTCCGGCCTGACGCTGATCTTCCTGATCGTCTGCGTGACGCTGTGGCCGCTCGCCGCCTATTCGGGGACGGTGCTGTCGGTGACGGTCTTGATCGCGTTGCTGGTGTGCCTCATCCCGACGACGATCGGGGGACTCCTGTCGGCGATCGGCATCGCCGGCATGGACCGGCTGATCCGCTTCAACGTCATTGCGACCTCGGGTCGCGCCGTCGAGGCGGCGGGCGACGTCGACACGCTGCTGCTCGACAAGACCGGCACGATCACCTTCGGCAACCGTATGGCCGACGAGTTCGTCGCCGTCGCGGGCGTCTCCGAGCGCAAGCTCGCCGAAGCGGTGCTGTTCGCCAGCCTCGCCGACGAGACGCCGGAAGGCCGCTCGATCGTCTCGCTCGCCAAAAGCCGCTACGGCCTTGATGCGCCCGTCGATCTCGCCGGCGCGACTGTCGTGCCCTTCAGCGCGCATACGCGTCTGTCGGGGGTGGACATGCAAGGCAGGGTTCTGCGCAAAGGCGCGGTCGATTCGATCCTGGCCGAGGCCGGCCTGACGCGCGAGACCGCGCCGACCGACTTCAACCAGACGGTCGATCGCATCTCGCGCGCCGGCGGCACGCCGCTGGCCGTCTCCGATAACAAGCGCCTGCTCGGCGTCGTCTATCTCAAGGACATCGTGAAGCCGGACATCCGTCCGCGCTTCGCCGAGCTGCGCGCGATGGGCATCAAGACGGTGATGGTGACGGGTGACAATCCGCTGACCGCCGCCGCCATCGCGTCGGAAGCCGGCGTCGACGACTTCCTTGCCCAAGCGACGCCGGAGGACAAGCTCGCCTATATCCGTCGCGAGCAGCAGGGCGGTCGCCTGATCGCCATGTGCGGCGACGGCACCAACGACGCGCCGGCGCTCGCCCAAGCCGACGTCGGCGTCGCGATGCAGACGGGAACGCAGGCCGCTCGCGAAGCGGGCAACATGGTCGATCTCGACTCCGATCCGACCAAGCTCATCGAGATCGTCGGCATCGGCAAGCAGTTGCTGATGACGCGCGGCTCGCTGACGACCTTCTCGATCGCTAACGACGTCGCGAAATATTTCGCGATCATTCCCGCGATCTTCGTGGGAACCTATGACAACCAGCTCGGCGTGCTGAACATCATGGGGCTCCACTCCGACAAGTCGGCGATCCTCTCGGCGGTCATCTTTAACGCGCTCATCATCGTCGCGTTGATCCCGCTCGCGCTGAAAGGGGTCACCTATCGTCCGGTTGGCGCGGCGGCTCTGCTGCGGCGGAACCTCGCGATCTACGGCTTCGGCGGTCTCATCGCCCCCTTCATCGGCATCAAGATCATCGACGTCTTGGTCGCCTTCCTGCACCTGGCTTGAGGAGCATTCCATGCTGAGCCAAATTCGCCCCGCCGTCGTTCTGCTCGCGTTGTTCACGCTGCTGACGGGGCTCGTCTATCCCCTGGCGATCACTCAGATCGCCCAATTCGCGATGCCCTATCAGGCCAACGGCAGCTTGATCTCGATCAAGGGGCAGGCCGTCGGATCGGCGCTGATCGGGCAGAACTTCGCGAGCGCCAAGTATTTCCATAGCCGTCCATCGGCGACCCAGGCGCAGGATCCGGCTCACCCCGATGATCCGACCAAGACGATCGACGCGCCCTACAACGCCGCCAACTCGACCGGGTCGAACCTCGGTCCGACCTCGCAGAAGCTGCTCGACCGCGTGAAGGCGGATGTCGAGGCCAAGAAGGCCGCCGGTTGGGCGACCCCAATACCGGCGGACGCGGTGACGACGTCGGCGTCCGGTCTCGATCCGCACATCTCGCCGGAAAATGCCCTCGCGCAGGTCCCCGCGGTCGCCAAGGCCCGCAACCTGCCCGAGGACAGGGTGCGGGCGCTGGTCGAAGCCAATATTGAAGGTCGCGTCTTTGGCCTCGTCGGCGAGCCGCGCGTCAACGTGCTGCAGCTCAATATTGCGCTCGACGGGTTGAACGCGTCGTAATCCTGGCCGGGGCGCCGCAATCGGCGTCCCGCCTCTTCAGCAACGCCTTCTTCCGCACGCGGGAGGAGGCGTTTTTTGCAACTCGGTCGAACCGTCATTGCGAGGAGCGTAGCGACGAAGCAATCCATCGCTCCGCTTGGCGCTGCTGGATTGCTTCGCTTCGCTCGCAATGACGGATCGGATTGCGCCTGGCCGCTACTTCTCCAGCAGCTTGCGGATTTCCTTCAGCTCGTGCTTGCGGTCGGCGTCGATCGGCGGCGGTGTGAGATTGAGGCTCTTCAAAGTGTCGATGACGATCTGCGAGACGATGAGACGAGCGTTTGGCTTGTCGTCGGCGGGCACCACCCACCAGGGAGCGTTGGCGACGCTGGTCTCGCTGAGCGCCTGCTCGTAGGCGTTCGTATAAGCCTTCCAGTATTGGCGCTCCACCACGTCGGCGTGCGAGATCTTCCAGGACTTATCCGGCGTGTCGACGCGGCTCTGCAGACGCCGCAACTGCTCCTCCTTCGAGATGTGGAGGAAGATTTTGACGATTCGCGTGCGGTTGACATGGAGGTGGCGCTCGAAGTCGCGGATCGAGCGGTACCGCGCGGCCCAAACCACGTCGAGATCGCCTTCCGGGTCGTGGATGCCCTCTTCGCGCAGCATTTCGGGATGGACGCGGACGACGAGGACGGGCTCGTAATAGGACCGGTTGAAGACGCCGATGATGCCGCGCTCCGGCAATTCGCGCACGCAGCGCCAGATGAAATCGTGCAGCAGCTCGTTCGGCGTCGGCTGCTTGAAGGAGGCGACCTTGCAACCCTGCGGATTGACGCCGGACATCACATGGGAGATCGCTCCGTCCTTGCCGGCGGTGTCCATGCCTTGCAGCACGAGGAGCAGCGCATAGCCCGCGGAGCGATAGAGGTGCTCCTGGAGCTTGCTCAGATCGTCGACGTGGTTGGCGAGAATATCCTTGTAGTCCGATTTGGAGTCGTAAAACGGGTCGACCAGGGTCGGGCGCTCGGCAAGCGCGACCTTCTCGCCCTCGCCGACCCGAAAGGGAGTCACGTCGATTTTCATCGAAACCGCTCCTTTCTGTCTGCCCGTCAGAGCGGACGCTCCTCCGCGGCCCGCTTCGCCATCTTGGCGAATTTCTTAACGACCCGGTCGCGTTTTAGTTTCGAGATGTAGTCGATGAAGAGCACCCCGTTTAGGTGGTCGATCTCGTGTTGCAGGGCCGTGGCGAGCAGTCCTTCGGCGAGTATCTCCTGCAGCTTGCCCTCCCGGTCGATGAAACGCGCCCGCACGCTCGCCGGTCGCTCCACCTCCTCGTAATAGTCGGGGATCGAAAGGCAGCCTTCTTCGTAGACCGAGCGCTCGTCGGACGACCAGACGATCTCGGGATTGATGAAATAAAGCGGCTCGGGCGGCTCGTCCTTCTTGGCGAGGTCGATCACGACCAGGCGCAGCGGCTCGGCGATCTGGATCGCCGCGAGGCCGATGCCCGGGGCGTCGTGCATCGTCTCCAGCATATCGTCCAAGAGTTTGCGCACGTCGTCGTTGACGCGCTCCAGCGGCTTGCTGACGAGGCGCAGCTTCGGGTCGGGCAGGGTGATGATGGGGCGCAAAGCCATGACGTTCGTTTCGCGATTTGTTGCGTTGACGTCTGATAATCGCGCCTCGGCCCGGGGTCAAACCTGTTCCTCTTTCGTTCGCATTGTGGCGGCGAATCGGCTACGCTCGGCCCATGAACCAAGTTCTGATCCTGCCCGGCGGCTTTGCTGTGACGTTCGGCCAGGCGCTCGTGGGGGCGCTCGGCGCGATCGCGCTGCTGTTTTTCGCGATCGTCGTCGCGCTCGCCGGGGCGGGCGCGGCTCGCCGGCGCGAGGCGATGGAAGCCGAGGACCGTCAGCACGAACTCGAAACCCGCCTTGCCGCAGTCGTCCAATCCAACGCCGAATTGAGCGGCCGGTTTGCCTCGATGAGCGAATGGATCGGCTCGCGGCAGGCGGAGCTTGCGCGCGTCATGGCCGAGCGCCTCGACAATGTCGGCGCTAGGCTCGGCGCTGGGCTCGAATCCCACGCGCAAACGACCGGCGCCAACCTCAACAAGCTCAACGAGCGCCTCGCGGTGATCGACGCCGCGCAGGCCCGCATGGCTGGCATCGGCGAGGAGGTCGTCTCCCTGAAGGACATCCTCGCCAACAAACAGACGCGCGGCGCCTTCGGCCAGGGGCGTATGGAGACAATCGTGCGCGACGGCCTGCCGCCGGGGGCCTACGAGTTCCAATACACGCTCTCCAACAAGGCGCGCCCCGATTGTGTAATCCGTCTGCCGGGGGACGGGCGGCTGCTCGCGGTCGACGCCAAATTTCCGCTGGAGGCGTTCACGCTTTTCAACGAAGCGCGCGGCGAGGAGGCGCGCAAAGCGGCGATGAACCGGGTGCGCGGCGACGTCGGCAAGCATGTCAAGGACATCGCCGAGCGCTATCTCCTGCCCGGTGAGACGCAAGACATCGCGCTGATGTTCGTGCCTTCGGAATCGATCTATTCCGATCTCGTCGAACATTTCGACGACGTCGTCCAGAAGGCCCATCGCGGCCGCGTCGTCATCGTCTCGCCCTCGCTGATGATGATGGCGATTCAGGTGACGCAGGCGATCCTGCGCGATCAGCGCATGCGCGACCAGGCGCATGTGATCCAGGGCGAAGTCGGCAAGCTGCTCAACGACGTGCGGCTGCTCGCGGAACGAACCGCCAAGCTCGAAACCCACTTCCGCCAAGCGCAGGAAGACGTCGGCCAGATCGCCACCTCCGCCGAGAAGATCACACGCCGCGCAGCGCGCATCGATGCAATGGAGTTCGGCGACGAGGCGGGAAGGGCGAGCCCCAACCTGCGGCTCGCGAAAAGCGGGGAGTAGGGGACCAGCGACGCAATCGTCGCGGACTTGCAGGTTAGTGGTCGGGTCCTGTCGTATTGGCTGTGATCGAATCGCTCGGCGACCCGATCCTATTCGTTCTCCCCGCGCGCTTCGACTTTGGGTCAAGCCATTCCGTTTGACGGTCCATTAAATCTTCGTGAGTAATAGAGATTTTAGACGGCGTACGACGATTTATCGACTTGAGCGGAATGGGAAATATGGACGATCGGATTGGGACTGGGGAACCCCTCCGCTCTGCAGCCGGCGGCGCAGTTCGCGTCATTTGGTTGGACGAGGAACCAGCGCCCGTGAGTTTGCAGGCGCTTCTGGCGACCGAGCCGCTGGTGGCAGCGGTCGTCTTCGTTGTAGACTGCAGCGAGCCCTTGGCGCGCGCCGGGGACGATGGGCGGTGCCGCATCGTCGTTCAAGCTGAAGTCGACGCTGTGCGCGCCGCCGCGCTGCTCGAAGCCGGCGCCGATGCCGTCTGCGCGCCCGGGGAGCTCGAGGATCCACGCCTCCTTTTCGTCCGGGCGCTAGCGGTGGCGCGCTTGCGCACCCGCGTCGCGACCGTGTCGCGCCAGAACGAACACCTGCAAGCCTCGATCGACACCGTGCCGATGCCGATATTCTTCAAGGATGTCGCTGGCGTCTTCATCGGCTGCAACCAGGCCTATCTCCACTTTCTCGGCCGGCCGTTCGAAGAGGTGGTCGGTAAGACGGCTTCGGAAATCATGCCGCCCGATCTCGCGAGCGTCTATCTGCAATCCGATGGTCGACTGGCGCGCAGTCCCGACCGCACGGACGTATACGAAACCAGCGCGCCCTTCGCCGACGGCACGCGCCGCGACGTGACGTTTCACAAAGCGGCCTATTGCAGCCAAAGCGGCGAATTCTTGGGCGTTGCGGGCGCGATGATGGACATCACCGAACGCAAGCGGCTGGAGGCTCGGCTGATCGACGCGGCGGAGCACGATCCGCTGACGAGCCTCTTCAACCGACGGAAATTCTTCGCGCTCGGCGATGAGGTTCTCCAATCGGCGCGCGCTCGCGGCGAGATGCTGTGGGCGGCCCTCGTGGATCTCGACAGCTTCAAGGCGGTCAACGACCGGCACGACCATGCGGCAGGCGATTTCGTCTTGCGGATGGTGGCTGAGGTCGCTCAATCCACCCTGCGGCGCAAAGACATTCTGGCGCGCGCCGGCGGAGAGGAGTTTTACGCGCTCCTGCCGAATGTCGACGAGGCGGGGGCGACGCGTGTCGCCGATCGTCTCCGCGCGGCGATCGAGCGCTGCGAGATGCTATTCCAGGGAAAGCGCTTGAAAGTGACCGCGAGCATCGGCCTCGCGGAGGTCGGCCACGAGGAGAACCTTGAGAGCGCGCTGGCCCGCGCCGACAACGCGCTCTATCGCGCCAAGGAGAGCGGCCGCAATCGCGTGTTCAGCACCGCGTCTTAGGGCGTTGGCGGCGCGTGTCATGCCCAGCGGAGCGTGTGAACAAATTGGCTTGGGCGCCTGTCCGTGATTCACTCGCCCTCGACGGGGCGGGGGCGAATCATGGGCGAGGCGCGGGTCATCAAGGCGGATCGTTCTCAGCTTCGTTGGGACATGATCGATCTCGATGGATTGCTGCCGGCGGACCACCGGGCGCGGGTCGTCTGGCGGTTTGTCGAGGATCTTGATCTTTCGGCGCTTTACGCGGCGATCCGCTCGCGCGGTGAGCGGGCCGGGCGTCCGGCGGCCGATCCGGCGGTTCTGCTGGCGCTGTGGCTCTATGCGACGGTCGAAGGGGTGGGCTCGGCGCGCGAGTTGGAGCGGCTGGCCGAACGGGACGTCGCCTACCGCTGGCTGGCTGGCGGGGTGCCGGTGAACTACCACGGGCTGGCGGATTTTCGGGTCGGGCTGGTCGAGACGCTCGACCGGCTGTTGACCGAGAGTGTGACGGCTTTGCTGGCGGAAGGGCTGGTTTCGCTGAGCGACATCGCGGTCGACGGCACGAAGGTGCGCGCCAGCGCGAGCAAGGGATCGTTCAAGCGCGCGGCGCGGCTCAGCGAAATCGAGGCGGCAGTGGAACAACGCCTGGCCGCGCTCAAAGACGAGTTGAAGAGCGACGGCGCCGCTTCGAGCCGTCGTCGGCAGGCGGCGCGCGAGCGGGCGGCGCGCGAGGTTCAGGAGCGCGCCCAGCGGGCGCGTGCGGCGTTGGCGCGGCTGACCAAAGAGCGCGCGGCGCGGGCGCAGCGGCATCGCAAGGACGAGGCCAAGAAGAAGGAGCCGAGCGTTTCGTTGACCGATCCTGAGGCGCGCGCGATGCGGTTTGCCGACGGGGCGGTGCGCGCCGGCTACAATGCGCAAATCGCGGCGGCGCCGCAAAGCGGCGTGATCGTTTCGATCGCGATGACCGACCGCCGCAACGATCGGCGCCTGGCGATGCCGATGGTGGACGACATCGCCCGCCGCTACGGCAGGACGCCCGACCGCCTGTTGGTCGACACCGGTTACGCCACCCAGGCAGACATCGTGGTGCTGGACCACCATCGGGCCGGTCCGGTCGAGGTGTTCGCGCCGCTGCCGGTCGAGCGCGACGACATCAAGCCGGCATCGCGCGCGCGGCGCGAACGCCGCCGCGCGCAAGAACCGGAGTGCGTCAAGCGTTGGCGCGAGCGGATGGCGAGCGAAGCAAGCAAGGCCGTCTACGCGCTGCGCAAGCAGATCGAGCGGGTCAACGCCGACCGCAAGAACCACGGCTTCGGCTTCATCCCGGTGCGCGGCCTCCTCAAGGCGAGAGCGATCGCCCTGTGGCACGCCCTCGCCCACAACCTGGTCGCCGCCCACCGGCTGAGGGCCGCAACCGCCTGACCCACGACGCCGGACGGCGCGCCCGACGCGCCGCGAGCGAGCGCCTCAAGCGCTTCGAGAGCGCGCGCGCTTCCAGTTCAGGCGCCCAACCTGGCCACAGCGCCGCGAACCTCACCCTCGGGCCCCCGAAGTTCAAATCCTTCACAGGCTCTTTCGCGGGCATCCAGGTGTCGAAGGGCGAAGGCCTGCGGCGGTTGTCTGGGCCCCCGCTTTCGCGGGGGCGACAGCGGCACAGCCGCGCGCTCCTGCATCGGCCGCCAGCATTCCGTCTGTCACTGCGCCTTGCGTCTGAGCCACGGCCGCGTGCCAGCCGGCGCCTCGCGCGATGCGGCGACGCTCGGCTGGTAGTACAGGCCCGCAGTGAAGAGGCGCCCTTCGCGCAGAGCGCGCAGGGTCGGCTCATCCGTCACTTCGAACGACGTGAAGCCGCAGCGCAGCATCAGCGGGATCTCGTCGAGCAGCACTTCGCCAATTGCGCGCAGTTCCCCTTTGAAGCCGTGCCGCTCGCGCAGCAGCTCGGCGTAGGAAAAGGCGCGGCCGTCGCCGAATTTGGCGAAATCGAGCGCGACGAGAGGCCGTTGCGCCGCCTCCGACAATTGCGCGAGGGTCTCCTTGCCTGCCGCGATCGAGACGCCGACCGGCTCGGCGCGCTTGGCCAGCACGTCCCGCTCGGCGCCCCAGCGCGCGAAGGAGACGACGATGGCCCCGGCAGCCGGAATTGCAGCCCCGTCGTCGACCAACGTCCAACTGTCCTCGGCGAAGCCGCCGTCACGCCACAAAGCCATCAAATATCCTGTCCCACCGACAACGGCTCCGTATGGATGCCGCATTCCGTCTTGCCCCTGCCGCGCCAGCGTCCAGCCCGCACGTCTTCGCCGGGCTTGACCGGGCTGGTGCAGGGCAGGCAGCCAATCGAGGGATAGCCCTTAGCGACGAGCGGGTGCGGCGGCAACTCCGCCTCGCGGATGTAGGCGAGCAGGTCGCTCGCGGTCCAACTGACGAGCGGGTTGACCTTGACGCGCTCCCCCTCCGCCTCGAATAGCGGAACGCGGGCGCGCGTCGTGCTTTGGAACCCCTTGCGGCCGGTGATCCAGGCCTCGTAGCCCTCCAGCGCCGTCGCCAGCGGTTGCACCTTGCGAATGTCGCAGCAGCGGTCTGGATCGCTCGCGAAGAGGAATTTCTCCGGATCCTCGGCGGCGAGCGTCGCCGGGTCGGGGTCGGCGACGATCACGTTCTCGAGGCCGAGGCGCTCCACGAGTTCATCGCGATAGGCGAGGGTCTCGGGGAAGTGCTGGCCGGTGTCGACGAAGATCACCGGCGTCCGTTTGTCGACGCCGGAGATCATGTGCAGCAGCACCGCGGAATCGGCGCCGAAGCTCGACACCAACGCGATACGGCCTGGGAACAGATCCTCGATGGCGAGCCGCAGCAGCGAACCCGCCTTGACGCGCGCGAACTTGCCCTCGAGACGCGAAGCCGCGACGGCGTCGCCGAACAGCTTGACGTCATGTGCGCTCATCAGATGTCCGCTCCTGCGCTCCGCTCGTAGAGAGCTTCCTTGAACGGCGCCATGCCGAGGCGTCGGTAGGCGGTGAGGAAGTCCTCGTTCGGCCCCTCGCGCTTGGCCATGTAGGTCTCGACAACCGTCTCGACCGCGTCGACGATGGTCTCCGAGCTGAAGCCCGGGCCGACGATCTGGCCGATCGAGGCGCTCTCGTCGCCCGAGCCGCCGAGCGTGACCTGATAGGTTTCTTCGCCCGCCCGCTCGAGGCCGAGGATGCCGATGTGGCCGACGTGATGGTGGCCGCAGGCGTTGATGCAACCCGAGATCTTGATCTTCATCGGGCCGATCGCGCGGGCGCGGGCGCCGTCGCCGAAGCGTTCGGAGAGGCGCTGGGCGATCGGGATCGAGCGCGCCGTCGCCAGCGCGCAATAGTCGAGGCCGGGGCAGGCGATGATGTCGCTGATCAGTCCGGCGTTGGGCGTCGCCAGGCCAACCGAGGCGAGACGGTCATAGACCGCCGGCAGATCGTCGAGCGCGACATGCGGCAAGACGAGGTTCTGCTCGTGCGAGACGCGCAGTTCGTCGTGTGAATAGTCTTCCGCGAGGTCGGCGACCGCGTCCATCTGGTCGGCGCTCGCGTCGCCCGGCACGCCGCCGATCGGCTTGAGCGAGATGGTGACGATCGCGTAGCCCGGCGTGCGGTGCGGCGCGACGTTGGAAGCGAAGAACCGGGAGAATTTCTCGTCCTTGCCGCGCCGTCGTTCGGCACGCTCGCTCGTCGGCTTCTTGGGCTCGAGCGAGGGGGGCGCGAAATAAGTGTTGATGCGTTCGACCTCGCCTGCCGGCAACGTCAGGCCGCTGCGGTCGTGGGCGGCGAATTCCGCTTCGATCGCCTCGCGCAAGCCCTCGAGCCCCTTCTCGTGCAGCAGGATCTTGATGCGCGCCTTGTACTTATTGTCGCGCCGTCCCTCGAGGTTGTAGATGCGCAGGATCGCGTCGCAATAGGCGAGCAGATCAGACTCGGCGAGGAATTCGCGGACCTTGTGGCCGAGCAGCGGCGTGCGGCCGAGGCCGCCGCCGACATAGACGGTGAAGCCGAGCTCGCCCTTGTCATTACGCACCATCTGCAGCCCGATGTCATGCGCCTGGATCACCGCGCGGTCATGCGCGCCGCCGTTGACGGCGATTTTGAACTTGCGCGGCAGGAACGTGAATTCGGGATGCAGCGACGACCACTGACGCAGGATTTCCGCATAAGGCCGAGGATCGGCGACCTCGTCGGCGGCGACGCCGGCGTAATGATCGGCCGTGACGTTGCGGATGCAATTGCCCGAGGTCTGGATCGCGTGCATTTCGACGCTGGCGAGCTCAGCGAGGATGTCCGGCGTGTCCTTCAGCGTCGGCCAATTGAACTGAAGGTTCTGGCGCGTCGTGAAATGGCCGTAGCCGCGGTCGTACTTTCGCGCGATGTCGGCGAGCTTGCGCATTTGCCGCGAATTGAGCGTGCCATAGGGGACGGCGATGCGCAGCATGTAGGCGTGCAGTTGCAGATAGAGGCCGTTCATCAGCCGGTGTGGCCGGAACTGCTCTTCCGTCAGATCGCCGGTGAGGCGGCGCTCGACCTGATCGCGGAACTGGGCGACGCGGTTCGCGACGAAGGCGGCGTCGAATTCGTCATAGCGGTACATGGAAAATCTCCGTGGGCGCGTGCAGGGCGGCGATCGGCGCCAGCCCTTGCGCCTGCTTGCCGAGGTCGCGGCGGATGGTCGGCCCGGCGGCGCGGATGGCTTCGCGCAGCGCCTTGGGCGCGTAGTGCCCATTCCGCAATTCGACCTCGATGGCGTAGGGATCAACGATGAGGGAGCGCGCGACCGCATCGCCTGCCTTTGCGAGCGCGGCCTTCGCCGACGCCGCGTCCTCATAAACCGCCGCGCTGGCGAAGTCTTCGGCCCAGTCGCCGGCGGCGTCCTGGAACACGACGACGCCATCGGCAAGCCGATTGGCGGTGACGATCTGGCTCAATTGATTTCCTTTTTTGGCTCGAAGCGCATTAGGGGAGTCGATTATTCCACTGTGCGGCGTCGGCAAATAGTGTCGATATTTGAAGTTGATAGCATATTGTACGCAAACGATCTAGAAGATTCTATTTCATACCGATGCGGTCTGTTATTATCGTCGATCCCCCACCTTCGGGATATCGCGGCGGCGAACCCGATGCGCAATGGCATAAACGATCTCGTTACAGAAAACTCTGCGGGTCGACGTCGATTGCGACCCGAACGCCGCCGCGCGGCGGCGGGGCCGCGGCGAGGAGGGCGCGCAGGAAGCCCTGCATGTCGACGCCGCGCGGCGCCTTGACGGCGAGGCGGAAGCGGTGCCGCCCGCGCAAGACGGCGATCGGCGCCTCGGCTGGGCCGAGCAGGACGATCTCGTCGTTCCCCGCTGCGCCGCCGATCGGCGCGAGGCGCCAGCCCTTGCCCGGCGGAAGGCCATAGGCGGTGCGCGCCAGCGCCCGCGCGTGGGCTTCAGCGGCCCCTCGGTCCTCGCCGGAGATAATCATTGCCGCGAGACGGCCGAACGGCGGCAGGCCGCCGCGCCGCCGCTGTTCCGTCTCTTCAGCGTAGAAGCGCTCGACATCGCCTGACAGCAGCGCGGCGATGACGGGGTGTTCGGGTTGCCAGGTCTGGAGCATTGCGCGGCCCGGCTTTTCGCCGCGTCCGGCGCGTCCGGTCGCCTGCCGCAGAAGCTGGAACGTGCGCTCGGCCGCCCGGGGATCGCCGTTGGCGAGGCCGACGTCGGCGTCGACGACGCCGACCAGGGTCAACAGCGGGAAGTTGTGGCCCTTGGCGACGAGTTGGGTGCCGATGATGACGTCGTATGCGCCGCGCGCGGCCGCGTCGAGCTGGTCGCGCAACCGTTCGAGCCCGCCGGGAAAATCCGAGGAGAGCACGAGGGTGCGCGCCGTCGGGAACAACGCCTCGATCTCTTCGGCCAGCCTTTCGACGCCCGGCCCGCAGGCCGTCAGGCTGTCGGCCTCCTGGCACTCGGGGCAGACCTCCGGGCGCTTCTCGACGTGGCCGCAATGATGGCAGACCAGCGCTTTGCGAAACCGGTGCTCGACGAGCCAGGTCGCGCAGTTCGGACACTGGAAGCGGTGGCCGCAGGCGCGGCAGAGGGTCAGCGGCGCATAGCCGCGCCGGTTGAGAAACAGGAGCGACTGTTCGCCGTTGGCGAGACCCGCTTCGACGCCGGCGACGAGGCGGGGCGCAATCCAGCGCCCGCGTGGCGGTCCTTCGCGCTTGAGGTCGATCGCGCTGAGGTCCGGCAACGTGCGCGCGCCGAAGCGGGAGGCGAGCCGCAGCCAGGCGTAGCGCCCCTGCTCCGCGTTGACGCGCGTTTCAAGCGAGGGGGTCGCGGAAGCGAGGACGATCGCCGCGCTCTCCAGCCGGGCGCGCACGACCGCCATGTCGCGGGCGTGGTAGACGACGCCGTCCTCCTGCTTGTAGGCGCCCTCATGCTCCTCGTCGACGACGATGAGGCCTAGGTCGGCGAAGGGCAGGAACAGGGCCGAGCGGGCGCCGACCACGACCCGCGCCTCGCCGCTCGCCGTCGCGCCCCACAGCCGCTCGCGCTGGCGCGGCGTAATCCCGGAATGCCACTCCGCCGGCCGGGCGCCGAAACGAGCCGCGAAGCGGTCGAGGAACTGCGAGGTCAGCGCGATCTCCGGCAGCAGGACGAGCGCCTGACGGCCCTCGCGCAACGCGGTTGCGATGGCTTCGAAATAGACCTCCGTCTTGCCCGAGCCGGTGACGCCTTCAAGCAGCACCGCGGTGAAGGCGCGCGTTTGGACGGTGCGCGATAGCGCCTCGGCGGCGTCGCGCTGGTCGGGTTCGAGCGCCCGTGCGGCGAAATCGGGGTTGAGCGGCGCGGCCAGCACGGGCGGCAGCGCAACGACCTCGAGCGCACCGTCGTCGACCAACCCGTCGATGACGCCGGGGCTGCACTCGGCCTTGGCGGCGAGTTCGCCCTTGGCGAGACCCACCGGACTTTCGGCGAGCGCGGCGAGCACGCGGCCGCGAGCCGGGGTGAGGCGCAACGGCGGCTTGTTGGTCTTGCGATAGGCGAGGCGCGGCGGCGGCGGCGCCATCGCCTCCGGCGCCCGCGCGGCCATGCGCAGCACCATGCCGCGCGGCGCCAGGGTCCAGCGCGAGACCCAATCGATGAAATCGCGCAGCGGCTTGCGCAGCGGCGGCCACGGCAGCGGCTCGGCGACGGGCTTGAGGTTGTCGCCGCCTGTCTCGCGCGTCGACCAGACGACGCCGATCGCCCGGCGCGTTCCGAGCGGCACGGCGACGAATTGCCCGGGCGCGAGGTTCCACGCGGCGGGCGCGCGGTAGCTGTAGGCGGTGTCGACAGCGACGAGCGCGAGCACGTCGACGACGACGCTCCGCTTGGCGTCTGTTGCGTCGTCGCCGAAGAGACTGGTCATTGCGACGCGATTATCACGCGGCGCGAGAGGAAGGTAGCGCGACCGTTGGCGCCGCGATCAAAAGCATCAAGCTATTCCTCGCGTTCGGGCAGGAGCGGGCCGACCGCCAACCGTCCGACTACGAATTCCGCCGCCCAATGGAACACGCCGCCCACCATAGCGCCGAGGACGACTTCGCCTCCTCTATGAAGACCCGCCACGGCGATCGGCACCTCTGGCGGCGTCGTCAGCAGAACGATGGGACACGTCCACATGGCGACGCGAAGATTCGGAAATGAATAGGCAACCAGCGCCGTAACGGCGATCGCCGTCGTCATTTGCGCGGCGGCGGGCAAGGCGATCTCGGAGCCGAGGGCGCTCACGACGACAGTGACGACGACGCCAAAGAGAGTGCCCAGGATTCGTGTGGTGAGCGATGCTCGCGTGTCCTGCAATTGATCCTGAGATACGACGATCGCCGATATCGCCGCCCAAACCGCCTGGGGCAGCCCGAGTAGCGAGGCGAGCGCGTAGGCGACCGTCGCCGCGCCCGAGCAACGGACGACGAAGGCGAACATTCGGACGGCGTTCTTTTCCTTCTCGGCGCCGCCCTCCACTCTCGCCTCCCTGCGCGCGCTCAGCGCCAAAGATTGGTGCGGGCGAGGTCGATCACCTCGTCCGCGCGTCCGTTCAGAATAGCTTTCACCATGTAAAGCGAGAAGCCCTTGGCCATCTCCGTCGTGACCGTCGGCGGCATCGCGAGTTCGCTTCGATTGACCACCGCGTCGATGACGGCGGGTCCGTCGTGAGCGAAGGCGGCCGCGAGACCGTCGTTGACGTGAGCCGGATCCTCGATGCGAATGCCGCGGATGCCGACGGCCTCCGCCATCGCGGCAAAATTTGGATTTTGCAGATCGGTGCCGAAATTGAGGAAGCCGGTCGATTTCTGCTCGAGCTCGATGAAGCCGAGCGCGCCGTTGTTGAAGACGACCACCTTCACGGGCAGGTTGAGTTGCTTCAAGCTTAGGAGGTCGCCCATCAGCATCGTGAAGCCGCCGTCGCCGGAGAGCGAGACGACCTGACGGCCGGGGTTGCTCGCCTGGGCGCCGATCGCCTGCGCCATCGCATTGGCCATCGAGCCGTGCCAGAACGAGCCGAGCAGCCGGCGCTGTCCGTTCATGGCGAGGTAGCGGGCGGCCCAGACGGTCGGCAGGCCGACGTCGCAGGTAAATACGGCGTCTGGCGCCGCGAGGTCGCTTATGCCTTTCGCCACCTGTTGGGGATGGATCAGGCCGCCGCCGGGCCGACCGTCGGCCAGCCGGTCGAGTTCAGTGCGCGCCTTCGCGTAGTGACGCCTGGCTTGAGCGAGGTGCTTGTCATTGCTCTTGTCGTCGAGCAGCGGCAGCAGCTCGGCGAGCGTCGCGCGAATGTCCCCGACGAGGGCGAAATCGACCGCGCGGCGTCGCCCGATCTGCTCCGCCCGAAGGTCGATCTGCGCAACGCGCGTCTTGGTATCGGAGGGATAGAACTGCCGATAGGGGAAGTCGGCGCCGAGCACCAGCAGAAGATCGCAGTCCATCATCGCGTAATAGCCGGACGAGAAGCCGATCAGTCCGGTCATGCCGACGTCGTACGAATTGTCCCACTCGACATGCTCCTTGCCGCGCATCGTATGCACCATGGGCGCCTTGAGGCGCTCGCCGAGCGCGACGAGTTCTTCATGCGCGCCCGCACAGCCGGAGCCGCAGAGGATCGTCACCTTATCCGCCGCGTTGAGCGCCGAGGCGAGATTGTCGAGCGCGCTGCGCGGCGGCGCGACGACGGGTGGTGACGGGATCTGAGGTTTCGGCGCCGGCGCGGGTTCGGCCGCTTGCAGCGCGACGTCGCCCGGGATCACGATGACGGAGACGCCTCGCTTTCCCGTCGCCTCGCGAATCGCGATTTCGAGCGTGCGCGGCATCTGGCGCGGACTGGAAACAAGCTCGCAGTAGCGGCTGCATTCCCGAAACAGATTTTCGGGATGCGTTTCCTGGAAATAGCCGGAGCCGATCTCGGCCGAGGGAATATGGGCCGCGATCGCGAGAACCGGCACGCGAGACCGGTGACAGTCGAACAGGCCGTTGATCAGATGAAGATTGCCCGGTCCGCAGCTGCCGGCGCAGACGGCCAAATCGCCTTTAAGATGGGCTTCCGCCCCAGCGGCGAAGGCCGCCACTTCTTCGTGGCGGACGTGAATCCATTGGATTTTTCCTTGCCGGCGGATCGAGTCCGTCAAGCCGTTGAGGCTGTCGCCTACGATTCCATAGATCCGCTTCACGCCGTACGCCGTCAGCGTTTCGGCGAACTGGTCTGCGACGGTTCTCATGATCTCGCTCCTCGCGACGGTAAGGCTCAACTCGCCTTCCGCACTAGAGCTAAGCTCGCGGCGTCGACTTTTGCAATTTTCGCGCGGTCAGAGACGCGGCTTCGTCCCGCACGGGACGAGCGTCGCGCCGCCATTGCCCAGTTCAAAATATTGCCGCCCTGGCCTGCATCCAGGCCAGGGCGGCGATGATCCTACCGATAGCGCAGGAAACGGCTCCCGCGCGCGGGCTCAGCCCTTGGACTTGGCGGCGCCCTTCGGGGTCGTATCGACGCGCTCGGCGATGCGGGCCGACTTGCCGCGGCGGTCACGCAGATAATAGAGCTTCGCGCGGCGCACCTTGCCGCGACGCAGAACCTTGATCGAATCGATCATCGGCGAATAGATCGGGAAGACGCGCTCGACGCCCTCGCCATAGGAAATCTTGCGGACCGTGAAGCTTTCCTGGATGCCGCCGCCGTTGCGGGCGATGCAGACGCCTTCATAGGCCTGAATGCGGGTGCGCTCGCCTTCGCTCACCTTCACGTTGACGATGACCGTGTCGCCGGGAGCGAACTCGGGGATTTTGCGGGTGGCGGCCAGCTTGGCGGCCTGTTCGGCCTCGAGCGTCTCGATGATGTTCACTTTATCGGTACTCCTGCCGTGACGCCGAACCCAGATGAGCGGGCGCAGCGAGCGCTTCGGCGCGCTGTTTTCAATTGAGGCGCGCCTCTTACAGCAATGGCGCCCGCCTGTCGAGCGCTCGAAGCCGATTGGCGCTGCGCGCGACTCCCGCTATTAAAAGTTAACACTTTCGAAACGGGGCGCTTTCGGGTCGACCATGACGATCTTCGCTTTCGCCGCCAAGGCGATCCGCGGCGCGGGCTGCGTCGCGCTCTTGGCCATGGCCGTCGCCTTTCCCGCCCGGGCGGAAGAGGCGGCCGCGTCCGCCGCCCCCGACCCGCTGACGCTCCCCGTGGCGCTGCCCGACATCGTCGAGGGCTCGCCCGCCGCCAAGATCACGATCATCGAATATGCGTCGGTGACCTGTAGTCACTGCGCGGCTTTTCACGCCGAGACGTGGCCGAGCCTCAAGCAACGCTACGTCGACACCGGCAAGGTCAAGTTCATCTTGCGCGAGTTTCCGCTCGATCCGTTGTCGGCGGCCGGCTTCATGCTGGCGCGTTGCGCCGGTTCCGACAAGCGCGACGGGTTGATTGACGTGATGTTTGAGCAACAGAAAAACTGGGCGTTCGTTCCCAAGCCGGGCGAGCAGCTTCTCGCGCTTGTCAAACAGGAGGGAATGTCGCAGACAGATTTCGAAACCTGCCTGCGCAATCAGGCGTTGTTCGACTCTTTGAACAAGAGTCGCGAGTTGGCGGCCTCACGGCTGGACATCAACTCGACGCCGACGTTTTTCGTCAACGGGCGGAAGATGACGGGTGATCTGTCGATCGGCGAATTGGACAAGGTGCTGACGCCCTTGTTGAAGTAGCCCGTTTCGCACAGGTTTCTAATGAGCGGGCCTTGATCGCGAGCCGGCTTTGTGGCCGCCTCCGGGCTCGGGTCTTTCGGCAGTGAGCCGAGAATTGCGCCGCAGCTCGCCCCCACGCGCCGGCCGGCGGTCGAAATTGCGAGAGGGCGACGCCCAATGAAATTCGAGCGGCTGCGCCTGGCCGGCTTCAAGAGCTTCTGCGACGCGACCGATTTCAAGATCGAGGCCGGCCTTACCGGGGTCGTCGGTCCGAACGGCTGCGGCAAGTCCAATCTCGTCGAAGCCATGCGCTGGGTGATGGGCGAGAATTCCTACAAGAACATGCGCGCGTCCGGCATGGACGACGTGATCTTTTCCGGCTCCGGCAAGCGGCCGTCGCGCAACATCGCCGAGGTCGGCCTGGTGCTCGACAATACGGATCGCCGCGCCCCCGCCGCCTTCAACGACGCCGAGACGATCGAGGTCACGCGCCGCATCGAGCGCGAATCCGGCTCCACCTATCGCGTCAATGGGCGCGAAGTGCGCGCCCGCGACGTGCAGCTCCTGTTCGCCGACGCTTCGACCGGCGCGCGCTCGCCCGCGATGGTGCGGCAGGGCCAGATCGGCGAGATCATCGGCGCCAAGCCGCAGGCGCGCCGCCTCGTCCTCGAAGAGGCGGCCGGCATTTCCGGCCTCCATTCGCGCCGCCACGAGGCGGAGCTGCGCCTCAAGGGCGCCGAGGAAAACCTCACCCGCGTCGAGGATGTCCTCAAGCAGATCGACAGCCAGGTCGAGAGCCTGAAGAAGCAGGCGCGCCAGTCGACGCGCTATCGCTCGCTCGCCCAGGACATCCGCCGCAACGAGGCGCTCTCCCGGCTGATCGCCTGGCGGGAGCATGAGGCGCAGTTCCTCAAGGCGCAGAACAAGCTCGAGGCCGACGTGCGCGAGGTCGCCGAGCGCACCCGCGCGCAGGGCGAAGCTGCCCGTCTGCAAGCGATCGCCGCCGCCTCTCTCCCGCCCTTGCGCGACGAAGAGGCCCGTATCGGCGCCGCGCTCCACCGCCTCGTGCTGGCGCGTGACGCGCTGACTGGCGAGGAAAAGCGCGCCAAGGAGCGCTTCGCCGAACTCGAGCGCCGCATCGCCCAGCTCGCTCAGGACGCCCAGCGCGAGGAGGCGCTGATCACCGACGCCGCGCAAGTGATGGCGCGGCTCGCCGCCGAGGACGAGACCCTGACGGGCGAGACCGAGCGCTTCGAGGACGTCAAGCTCGAAGCCGAGGAGCGGCGCGCGCGTCTCGAAGCCGAACTTGCCGGCGCCGAGGCCGGGCTGGTCGAGGCGCAAGCCGCCGCCTCGGACCTCAACGCGCGCCGCAACGCCCTTGCCGCCGGCCTTGCCGAAGAGGGCCGCCGGCTTACCCGCTTCGAGAGCGAATGCGCGACGATCGAGCGCGAGCGCGCCGCTTTGCAGGAGGCGGGCGCGGACGAAGCGGCCTTCTATGCGGAGAGCGAGGCCGTCGAGGCGCTCGCCGAATCGCTGGAGCAGGCTGAAGCCGAGGCGCTCGCCGCTGAAGAGGCTCATGCCGAGGCGCGCGAGGCCGAGGCGGCGCTGCGCGGTCCGCTGGCCGAGGCTGAACGCAAGGCGCAACGGCTCGATACCGAGGCCCGCACGCTGACCAAGCTGCTCGGCTCCGGCTCGACGGGGCCCTGGCCGCCGGTGGTCGACGCCGTCAATGTGGCTCGCGGCTATGAGGCGGCGCTCGGCGCCGCGCTCGGCGACGACCTCGAGGCCTCGATCGACGTCGCCGCGCCGACCCATTGGTCGCTGGTGCCCGGCGAGGGCGACCCCGAATTGCCCGACGGCGTCGAGGCGCTGGCGTCGCTGGTCGAGGCGCCGCCGGCGCTGCGCCGCCGCCTTGCGCAGATTGGCGTGGTCGCCCGCGCGGAAGGGCCGCGCCTCGCCGCTTTGCTGCGGCCGGGACAGCGGCTCGTCAGCAAAGAAGGCGACCTCTGGCGCTGGGACGGCCTCGTTTCGACGCCGGATGCGCCGACCCCGGCCGCTCGCCGTCTCGTCGAGCGCAATCGGCTGGTCGATCTCTCGCGCGAGGCCGAAGCGGCGCGCCAGGCAGTCGAACTCGCGCGGGCCGAGGCGACCCGCGCGCAGGCTTTGTTGCGCGAAGCAGCGCAGGCCGAGACGACCGCGCGCCAGCGTGCCAGGGCCGCCCGCGCCGCGCTCGACGCCGGCCGCGACAAGCTCGCCGCGACCGAGCGGCGCCGCGCCCAGATGCTTTCCAGGATCGCTGCGCTCGACGACGCGCTCGCCCGCGCCCGCTCGGCGCGCGACGAGGCGGCCGAGCGCAAGACGCGCTCGGAGGCGGCGTTGCAGGCGCTTGCGCCGAGCGACGAACTCGCGCTCAGCCTGGAGCGCGCCCGCGCGCTCGCCGCTCAGCAGCGGGCCGAATTCGCCGAGGCGCGCGCGGCGGCGCAGGCCCTGACGCGCGACGCCGAGGCGCGCAAGTCGCGCCGGCGCGCTATTGCGGCCGAACTGAAATCCTGGGTCGAGCGGCGCGCCAAGGCTGAGGCGCATATCGAGGAAGTCGCCGAGCGGCGCTTCGCCGCCGAGGGCGAATTGGAAACCCTCGCCGACGCGCCGGACACGTTCCTGCTGCAACGGCGCGAATTGATGTCGAAGCTCGAAGAGGCCGAGACGCAGCGCAAGGCGGCGGCCGACGCGCGGGTCGCCGCCGAGACCGCGCTCGCCGAGGCCGACAAGGCGGCGCGGGCGGCGCTCGAAGCGATGGGCGCGGCGCGCGAATCGCGTGCGGCTTCCGAGCAGCGCCTCGAAGGCGCGCGCGAAGGACGCGAGGCGTTGCTGAGAAGCATCGCTGCCGATCTCGAGGTCGAGCCCGCCGGGCTGTCGGCCCTGGCGGGTCTTTCCGCAGGCGCGGAGCTGCCCGATGCCGGCATTGTCGCGCGCCGGCTCGAAGGCCTCAAGCAGGAGCGCGAGCGCCTCGGCGCGGTCAATCTGCGCGCCGACGAGGAGCTCACCGAGGTCACCACCAGCCGCGACAAGCTGACCGCCGAGCGCGACGACCTCACCGAGGCGATCAAGCGGCTGCGGCAGGCGATCAGCAACCTCAACCATGAGGGCCGCGAGCGGCTGCTCGCCGCCTTCGGCGTCGTCAACAAGCACTTCGGCGAATTGTTCGCGACCCTGTTCGAGGGCGGCACGGCCGAATTGCAGCTGATCGAATCCGACGATCCCCTGCAGGCCGGCCTCGAACTGCTCGCCCGCCCGCCCGGCAAGAAGCCGCAGACGCTAACGCTGCTCTCTGGCGGCGAGCAGGCTCTCACCGCAATGGCGCTGATCTTCGCGGTGTTCCTCACCAACCCGTCGCCGATCTGCGTGCTCGACGAGGTCGACGCCCCGCTCGACGACTACAACGTCGAGCGCTTCTGCGACCTGCTCGAGGAAATGCGCAAGCGCTCCGACACCCGCTTCGTCACCATCACCCACAACCCGATCACCATGGCGCGCATGGACCGCCTGTTCGGCGTGACGATGGCCGAGCGCGGCGTCAGCCAGATCGTTTCGGTGGATCTCGCGACCGCGGAGCGCTTCCTCGAGGCGAGCTGAACCCCCTTCCCCCCCTTGCGGGGGAAGGTGGACGCGCGCAGCGCGGCCGGATGAGGGGTCGCGCCGAAGGCGCGCTCACTAAGCGCGGACGGGATTACTCCGGCGCTTCCACGCCGCCGGGGGCCGCCACGGCGACCGAGTAATTGAGCAGGGAGCAGTTCGGGCCCGGGCGGGTGTAGTGGCGCCCGGATCAAGTCCGGGCGTGACGGCGACAGACCGCCGCGGCGAGCGCCGGCGTCAACCCGGGCGTCAAATTTCGTCAAGTTCCGTCAAGCATCGTCAAGCCGCGCGCTTGACGAAATCGAAATTTCCTCCGCCAAATCAGCGTCATCCGCCTCGTCAAGCCGGCTGTCCCCGTTTGTCCAGGTCGGGCGCCCGTCCGCCCCGACGATTCCGTTCTCGCGCGCGGCCCGGATGCGCTCGACCATGGTGTTGAGCTTGGTCAGCAGCCGTTCGCGGGCGTTCTCATCATAAGCCCCGCTCGCGTCCTCGACGGAGCTGTATTTGTCGAGCCGGTCGAGCACGCGGAGCAGCCGGTCGATCCCGGCAAGATCGCCGTCGGCGACCGTTTGCGCGGCGAGCCGCAACGCCGGCTCCAACCGCGCCATCTGCACCCGGGCATGGTCGAGCTTCGTCGCCGCGCCCTCTTCGCTCAGCGCCTGCGCCACGATCTGCCGCACCCGCTCGCGCGAAAGCCCCTCCTCGCGCCCGATCGCCGCATAGGACCAGCCGGCCTGGACTTGGGCGAGGATGCGAAGGCGCCGCAGATCGCGGTCGCGCGCCGGGCGCGTGGGAGCGGGGGCAGGGGACATGAGCTTGCCAAGGAAAAGGAGAAGGGGAGGATAGCATAAATTCTGATTATCAGAAAGATATTGATGAGCGGGGCTCCCGGGCGCGACACTGGTCCCCGCACCACGCGTCTTGGCCGGGCTCGTCCCGGCCATCCACGCGGCGCCGACGGCACAAAGCTATGGGGATGAAGCGGCGACTGCGCGGCGTGGATGCCCGGCACGAGGCCGGCATGACGGCAGGAGGCGGCAAGGCGGCATTTGACGTCCCGCTCATGGAATTGCATCGTTGCCGCCCCAATTCGGAATTGCCTCATGCAACCTTGGCTCCAACCCGCGCTGGATTACATCGCCGCCTGGCTCGAATTTCAGCTGCGCGCCACCGACCAGCCGGGCTGCGTCTTCGCCCTCGCGCATCGCGACAAAGTCATCGCCGAACGCGCATTCGGCTTTGCCGATCTCGTCAACGCCGAGACGCTTACGCCTCGCCACCGGTTTCGCGTCGCCTCGCACAGCAAAAGCTTCGTGGCGGCGGGCATCCTGAAGCTGCGCGAACAGGGCAAGCTTCATCTCGACGACCCGGTCGGACGGCATGTCGCCGAGCTCCATCCTGAAGTCGCGCAGACGACGATCAGCGAACTCATGTCCCACAGCGCCGGCATCATGCGCGACGGCATCGACGCCGGCTATTTTCAGGGCAGGCGGCGCTTTCACAGCCGCGAGGAACTGCTGGCCGAATTGCAGATGCCGCCAGCCATCGAACCCAACACCCGCTTCAAATACTCGAACCACGGCTATGCGCTGCTCGGCCAAGTTATCGAGGCCGTCGCGCAAGAACCCTACCGCGTCTGGATCGAACGCGAGATCATCGCCGCCGCCGGTCTCGGCGAGACGCTGCCCGACGCGCCGATTGCGCAGGGCGCGCCGCTGGCGAGAGGTCATACGCCGCGCATCTTCGGCCAGCGGCTGGTCATCCCGGGCGACGAGCCGACCGATGCGGACGCCCCGGCGGCAGGCTTCGTCAGCACGGCCGCCGACCTCGTCCGCTTCTACGCGCAATTGTCGCCGCGCGCCCAGCGCAGCGTCATCAGCGTCGCCAGCCGGCGCGAGATGGTGCGGCGGCAATGGCGCATTCCGAGCCCGGCCGTAGAAGGCTACTACGGGCTTGGAACCAGCAGCGGAACGACCGCCGGCTGGGACTGGTTCGGCCACGGCGGCGGCTTCCACGGCTACATCACGCGCACCGCCGTGATCCCTGGCCTGGAAGTGACGTTTTCCGTCCTCACCAACGCGACGGACGGACCGGCGGCCTTCTGGGCGGATGGCGTGATGCACATCCTGCGCGCTTTCGAGAAGCACGGCGCGCCCTTGCCCGGCGTGCAGGACTGGCAGGGACGCTGGTGGGCGACCTGGGGCGCGCGCGATCTTGTGCCGATGGGAAACATCGTGCGGACCGCCAATCCGCACGCCTTCAACCCGTTCGCCGAGCCCTCCGAGATCGAAATCACCGGGCCGGACGAGGGCCGCATCGTCGAGGCCCCCGGCTACGAAAGCCACGGCGAGCCAGTGCGGCGCACGCGGAATGGGTCAGGCGAGAGTGCCGAGGTTTGGCTCGGCGCGCTGAGGCTTCGGCCGGAGGCGGAGGTGAGGGAGGAGATGGAGCGGCGGTATGGAGGGGGGACGCGGGCGTAGGTCGCCACTGGCGCAATCGTCGTCGTGGCGAACCGAAGCGTCGGCTCCAGCCGCGCGCTCTGCACCCTGGCATGGTCGAGCTTGTGCGCCACAATCTGCCGCACCCGCTCCCGCGAAAGCCACGCGCCGGACCTATCTCTGAAGGCTCAGGTTGAGCTTCTTCTGATAGACGCCAATTCGCTTTTTCGCCCGCTCAACCACGTCACTGAAATACAGTATCTCGGCGTATGTTTCTCCGAGTTGCTGCCTGGTGTCAGGGTCCCGCAACTCGCCGGACTGGAACCATCCTTTTCCAACGGGAAACTGCTTCCATCCGCCTCCGAGCCGCAATGGGTTGACCGTGTCGCCGATTAGGTAACAGTAGAACTTATTGAGCTTTCCACCAGATTTGGCAGCCAGAAGGTGGGCATACTCTGTCAGGTCGCCAATATGCTCGTCCATCTGTACGCCAGGCGCCTTGAACTCGACGATAATCGCCGACCCTTCCTTGCTGAATAAGGCGATATCCGGCCGCTTGCTGCCGTTGTCATCGGCCCGCCGTGCGAGCAATTCCTGAAACTTCTGATCGATGTCGCTCTCAAAGACTTTTTTATCGTCGCCCCAGGCAATGTTCGCCAGCGGCATATCGGAGGCGATGTAATCGTAGTAGTGATATTCCTCGCTCAATAGCCAAATGTCATGATCGGCAAAGTCAGTACTGTCTCTGCGCATCGGAAAGAAAATGCTGTGAATAATCCTCTCGTCCTTGCGACGGTTCCCTTCTATCGCGGCCTGCATTGTAAGATTTTTGCCGCAAGCAAGGTCTAGGATTTCGACAATCGCTGCGCGCCGAACGATAAGCTGCGACAAGTTGGCCATATCAAAATTCTTGAGAGATGATGTGTATTTCCACGACAGCTCATTGATCTTTATCCGGAACTCCTCTGAATCCGGTTCTGCCTTGATGATCTCTTCCTTCAGGCTGTAGATTTCTGCGGTCTCGTCGATAACCCTTTCCTGATATTTTTTGAGAACCCGCTCGACAACCGCTTGTGCCGGTTCTCCATACACGATTCGGGTTGACGTGTCCGCGAGCATGGCCTCGCTGATCCCAAACTGATCGGTGATTGCTTTCAGGATTTCTTCTTTGTTCCAGTCCGCTGGCGCCACCATCTCCTCGATTACTGGGTCGATTACATCATGAATTGCGGCGTACGAAATCTTTTCAGACGAGAACATGTCGCCGGTAGGAATTTCATCCGGAATGTCGTCGAAGTCGTCACGCTGCTCATTGACGCGCTGATCCAGGAAATCACTTTCGATAAGGACGATGTGGTGGTAGCCGCCCACCGGATTGTTCTGCTCCGTCCGGGTTCTGAGATAATGGGCAGTGATGTCCTTCACTGGCGAAGATTTTGCGCAGAACGCTATGGCATTCTTGGGAAGATCATATTGATCAGCATCGAGTTGATAGTGGGAGAGTTTGAAAATGCGGTTCGATCGGAGGCTCTCTCCCGATTTCGGATCGCGCTCCTCGACCTGGACAACGCGCTCCTTTGTTACGGCAGGAAGATCGGAACGCTTTAATAGCCCGGTCTCCTCGCCGGTTTTCCAATGTCGTGTCAGGAATTTGATTTCGAATTCACCGAGGCGACCATCAAGACCTATCAGCCTTTGGAGAAACGCCACCAACATCTGTTTCTTCAAGATAGGCGCAGAAAATAGGCAGCTGAGGGGTTCTCCGTGCGGGAAGTGCGCGCGCGCGGTCTCCTTGAATTGCTCAAGCTTTATGGCCGTGCCGACCGCGTCTTCGTTCCCGGGACTGGAAATGAAACTATCGAAATCGATCTGCTTTTGCGGTTCCGAATAGCGCATTTCGCGCCTGATGACGCTCGATTCTTGACGATAGGTGCTATCAATCGACAGCGCTGCGAAATGATGAAAAAACTGGATTCGACCCGCTCCCTTGCACTTGCCTATACCAGAGATAGGAAGATCGTCCTTGTAGGACGTATCCTTTGTTAGAAAGGCCTTAAGCTGATCGTCCCCAAGTCCGCATCCATTGTCCTTGCACGACACCGCCATGGCTTCACGATCTTCGAGCAGGTCGTCGGCCGAAAAATCGACTTCTATCTTAACCTGCATGCTGGGCGCAGAGGCGTCACCGTGCTTGCGGATGAGAAAAGAGTTTATGGCGTTGGAAATGAGTTCTTCAAACACGACATATCGGTTTGAACTCAACTTCGTATTCTTAATGCTGCCCCTGATATCTAGCGTCATTTTGGTTCGATCGATGCCCGAGGACCAAGTGTTGGTCACTTCTGGCCAGCACCAAGACGGCGAGTTAAGAGGGGGCCACCGCATACGCCATGACGGAGTTTGGTCGGCTGCCAGCAGACGCTCGGGCAATAGGTGGTGTACGCCAGCCAGTTCAGCCATACCGTCCGGAGTTGCTGCCGCTTCTGGCCACATTTGGCCGGCGCCGGTGAGACTGCGTTCCGCCCGACGCTCGCCACCGCTACCCGCCGCAAAGCCCCATTCGAGCATCCGGCGCCCTTCGCGCGCCCGTTCGGCTCCCGAGCGGGCGCCGTTGATCACCAGGATCAGGCGTTGGCCGTTTTGGACGGCGGAGCCGACCAGGCCGTCGCCGCTTTTAACGAGGTGGCTGGTCTTCACGCCGTCGGCGCCGACGCCCATCGTTCGCGGCGTTGAGCGCCAGGTGATATCCTCGCCGAGGTCCATGCGTCCGGCTCGCCTCCATGCTGGCTAGCGCGATGACGACGGCTCGTCTTGGTGAGCGTCGGCAAGCCGAAAGGCGGCCCGATGGAGTGTCGAAGGGTGAAGCGCGCATCCTCGCGCAATGGCGCCGGAACGTTTGGGCTCATCGCGCTCGCGGCGCTGCTCGGCGTCAGCGGCGAGGCGAGAGCGATGCTGGTCTATTCCTACTATTCGGACCAGATCATCATAACGACGGATGAACGGCGCAGCGGCCCGGTCGATCTGCCGCCGGAGGTCGGGCCTTCCATCTTGGCCTGCTGGCGACCGCCCCATCCGGGCGATCAAATCACCGTCCAGTTGAGTTTTAAACGCGACGGTTCGCTCTTCGGCAAGCCCAGGATCAACTACGTGAAGCCGGCGGACGGCTCGAGCGCGCAGGCGCTTACCCAGTCCATCCTCAAGGCGATCGACGCCTGCCTGCCGCTCCCCTTCACGCCGCTCATGGCCGCCAACATCGCGGGCCAAGTCTTCGTCATTCGGTTCATAGCGCCGTGAGCGTGGAAGGGAGCGCAAATGCGGCTGAGGGTCCGGTGGGCCGCCAGTTTTTTTTGGGTCGATGGGAATAAACGGCCTGGGGGGGTGTCCTACCGGCATAGGACTTTTACCAAAGGAGAAGACATGAGCACGAAGCGAACCCTTGGCCTTGCGATTGCGGCCTCCGCCCTGGCTTCATCGGCGGCGCTCGCTGCGCCAGGGACGCCGGACCGCGTGCGCGGGACCATAGTGTCGGCCACCGCGGATTCGGTGACCGTCAATACCTATGCCGGCACGCCGGTCACTGTCGCCCTGACTGGCAAGACGGCATATCTGAAAGTGGAGAAGTCGAGTCTCGACAAGGTTGAGAAGGGCAGCTTCATCGGCACTGCGACCAAGGATGTCGGGGGCACGCAGGTCGCGTTGGAGGTCGTGATCTTTCCGCCCTCGATGCGCGGCACGGGTGAAGGCCACTACGGCTGGGATAAGATCCCCGACACGACATTGTCCGGGGGCGCGAAGACCAGCAGTTCCATGACGAACGGCAACGTCGCTGCGGTTTCGACTTCGGCGCCGGCTGTGAACAGCTCGATGACGAATGGCGATGTCGCCGCCGCGCAGTCGAAGGGCGGCGTCACGCATCTTGTCGTCACTTACAAAGGCGGCCAGCAGGACGTGCTGGTGCCGCCGACCGCGCCGATCGTCACCTTTCAGCCGGGCGCCGAGGCGTTGGTGGCCAAGGGGAGCGACGTCTTCATCAAGGCGACGCAGACCGGCTCGGGTCTCGTGGCGAACGCAGTGGCCGTCGGCGTCGGCGGGGTTAAGCCACCGATGTGAGGCGCCGCCGCGCTTTCGGGCAGGGGGGCTGCCCTGCAATCAGAGTAACCGATATGGACCGACATAAAATCGGCCGTCCCGCTCATCCGGTCGCGATCCGCATCATGCATTGGATTGGCGTCTACGCCATGGGCTGCATGATCTTCAGCGGCTGGGAAATCTACAACGCCTCGCCCAGCCTGCCCTTCCTGTTCCCCGCCTGGACCGGCCTCGGCGGCTGGCTGGGCGGCGCGCTGGCCTGGCATCTGAGCGCGATGTGGCTGCTGTTCGCCGACGGCGTCGCTTATCTCGCCTATGGCTTCGGCAGCGGCCATTTCCGGCGCGACCTGAACCCGCCGCGTCCCGTAGAGGTAGCGCAAGACCTGATCGCGGCGCTGCGCTTCCGCCTGAAGCATCGCCTGGGGCATTACAACGCCGTGCAGCGCGTGCTTTACGCCGGCGTGATCGTCGCGATCATTCTGCAGGTAATGACCGGTTTGGCCATCTGGAAGCCCGTGCAGTTCGGCTGGCTGGTCGGATTTTTCGGCGACTACCCGCTCGCCCGTCACATCCACCTCGCCATCATGTTCGGCATCGTCGCCTTTGTCCTCGTCCATGTCGCGCTGGTGGCGATCCATCCGCGCACGCTGAAGTCGATGATCGTCACGGCGCCCGCAGAGATCGAGGAAAGCCGATGAGCAATGAGCGCAACAAACCGGCCGTCACAATGGCCGAGATCAAACCGGAACTGGAAAGGCTGAGCCGGCGGGGCTTCCTGCTGCGGAGCGCGCTCACGCTCGGCGGGCTGACGATGCTGACCGGCTGCGACCTTTCGACCCACTCCGGCGTCGATGGCGCGCTCGAGGCGATCCTGCGCTTCGACGACCGGGTCCAGGCGGCGCTGTTCAGCCGCCAGCGCCTGGCGCAGACCTATCCGGCCAGCGCCATCACCCGCCCGTTCCGCTTCAACGCCTATTACGCGGAGTGGCAGGTGCGCCCGGTCCCGGACAACTGGGTGCTCAATGTCAGTGGCCTCGTCGCCGACCGGCGGCCCTGGACGGCGCCGGCGCTGATGGCGCTGCCGCAGCAGGGGCAGATCACCCGGCATATCTGCATCGAGGGCTGGAGCCAGATCGGCCAGTGGAGCGGCGTGCCGTTGGGCGCGTTCCTGCGCCGCGTCGGCGCCGACCTCTCGGCCCGCTACGTCAATTTCAAATGCTTCGATGGCTATTCGACCAGCATCGACATGGCGAGCGCGCTGCAATCGCAGACCATTCTGGCGCTCGATTTCGAGGAGAAGGCGCTGGAGCCGCGATGGGGGGCGCCGCTGCGGCTCCGCATCCCCACCAAGCTCGGCTTCAAGAGCGCCAAGAATCTCGAGGCGATCGAGGTCACCAACACGTATCCCGGCGGCTACTGGGAGAACGAGGGCTATGACTGGTTCGCCGGCGTCTGACGGCGCGGCGCGCTGGACTCCAGCGACCCCCGCCGCGCCCTACCCACCCGCCGCCCCAAACCCCCATTCCAGCAGCCGGCGCGCTTCGTTGGCGCGTTCGGCTTCCGAGTGGGCGCCGTTGATGACCAGGATCAGGCGGCGGCCGTTCTGGACGGCGGAGCCGACGAGGCCGAAGCCGCTCTTGGCGAGGTGCCCGGTTTTCACGCCGTCGGCGCCGATGCCCATGGCCAGCAGCGGGTTGCGGTTGTGCTGGTGGATGGCGTTCCAGGTGAATTCGGTCTCGCCGCAATAGCGGTAATATTGCGGGTAGGTGCGGATGACATAGGCGGCGAGGCGCGCCATGTCGCGCGCGGTCACCCGCTGGCCCGGATTGCCGTCGCCCCAGGCGTTGACGAAATGCGAGCGGGTCATCCCCAATTCGCGGGCGCGCCGGTTCATCATGCCGACGAAGGCTTCTTCCGAGCCGGCGACGTCCTCGGCCAAGGCGATCGCCGCATCGTTGCCCGAGGTGATGAGCAGGCCGCGCAGCAGGTCCTCGATGCGCACTTGCGAGTTCGCCTGCGCGAACATGCTCGACCCCCCGGATTCGGCGTCGCCCTCGCGCGCCGCCCGCGCCGAGATCGGCGCCGGATCGTCGAGCTTGATCCGGCCTTCGGTGAGCGCGTGGAAGACGATCTCGGCGGTCAGGATTTTTGTCGTCGAGGCGGGCGACATCGGCGCGTCGGCGTTCTTGGCGAACAACACCGCGCCGCTATTGGCGTCGATCAGCAACGCATAGGGGACCTTCGTCTCCGGCGGCTGGGCGAGCCCGGCCTCCGGGCGGACCAGGAGAAGCAGCGACGCAAACGCGATGAGGGCAACAATGCGGGTCATGGCGCGGCCTGGCTGGTGAGTTGGCGGAAGGCCAATAGAAAGGCCTATCGCGGCCTGTGGCAAGCCGCCCCCCTCATCCGGCCGCGCGTCGCGCGTCCACCTCCCGGGAACGCTTTGCGTTCCCTGACCCCCGCGAGGGGGGAAGGGCCCCCGCCGCCTGCGTCCCTATTCCGCTTTTGTCTCGCTCGCTGCGGGCGCGGGGTTGTCGCCAAGCTCCGCCTCCATCGCCGCGATCTCCGCTTTCGCCGCCGCGACCATCTTGCGCTCGGCCGCGCGGTAGAGCGCCACCACTTGCTTGCCGGCTTCGGTCAAAACGGCGCCGCCGCCGCCGGCGCCGCCGGGGTGGGCGGCGACGAGGGGCGTCTTGAAGATGCGGTTGAGTTCCTCCACCAGCAGCCAGGCGCGCCGGTAGGACATCGCGTGGCGGCGGCCGGCGGCGGAGATCGAGCCGGTCTCGTTGATCGCCTCGAGCAAAGCGATCTTGCCGGGACCGAGCCGGCGCTCGCCGTCGAAATCGAAGCGGATGGTGAGGCGCGTGGGCATGGGGGCTAGGTTCTGTTATCGCCAGAAGGCATGTCATGCCCGCGAAAGCGGGCATCCAGGGTCTCGGCGCCGCGCCTGTCAAGCCTGCGGCGGCTCTCTGGACCCCCGCTTTCGCGGGGGTGACACCGCTTAGCGCGAATGCGCAAAATCCCAGTAGAGTTCGCGAGTGCGGCGGAAGGCGGGGCCGGGCTGCAGGTCGCGGCTCTCGATCCGCCTGACGGGGGTCACCTTGCCGTAATTGCCGACGACGAAGATTTCGTCCGCCGTCTCGAAGTCGGCGAAGGAGAGCGTCGCCTCGCGCACGTCGGCGCCGTCGGCCTTCAGCAGCGCCAGCACCCGCTGGCGGGTCACGCCATTGAGGAACGAGCCGTTCGCCATCGGCGTCAGCACGACGCCGTCGCGCGCCATGAAGACATTGGCGGTGGCGAGTTCGGCGACATTGCCGAGCATGTCGGCGAGCAGGCAATTGTCGAAGCCGCGCGTGCGCGCCTCCATCAGCGCGCGCGCATTGTTGGGATAGAGGCAGCCTGCCTTGGCGTCGATCGGCGCCGTGACGCTCAGCGGCTTGACGTAGGGCGAGCGGGTGATCGAAACGCCGGTCAGTTCGGGCAGCGGCGCCTCGTAGATCGAGAGGCAGAAGCGCGTCGTCTCCGGATCGGGCGGCACCGAGCCGACGCCGTTGTGCTCGGCCCAGTACATTGGGCGGATGTAGAGATGCGCGCCCGGCTTGAACTTCTTGACGCCCTCGCGCGCCAGCTCCGCGATGGCGGCTTCGCTCATCAGCGGCTTCAGCCACATGGTTTTCGCCGAGCGATTGACGCGGGCGCAATGCTTGTCGAGGTCGGGCATGACGCCCTCGAAGGCGCGGGCGCCGTCGAACACGCTGGTGCCGAGCCAGAAGGCATGGGTGCGTGGGCCGACGATCGGCCGGTTGCCCTCGAACCATTCGCCGTCGAGGAAGGTGAAGGTTTGCGACCACTCAGGCATAGCGCACGGCCTCCATTAGAAGGGGAAACCCGACATAGGACGTTCCGCGGCTGGGATAAAGCGCAAATTGGAGGTGGCCGTTGTTATTGCGGGAGAAGGGGGCGCGGCCCCTTCGGCACAGGGATTCCTTCTCCCCGCTAGCGGGGAGAGGGGCATCAGCAGCAACCCAAGCGCTCGCGGCAGAATTGGGCCACGCCGGCCTCTAGGCTGCTCCAGGCCCTGAGGAACGGCGCGCGGCCCGGCATCCCCTCGCGGTAGGCTTCGCGCAGCGCGGCGTCGGTCGCGTCGAGGTCGACGCCGGTGAGGCGGCCGTCGGCGAAGACTTCGCGGCCGGCGACGATCAGGCGCTCGACATGGGCGCGCGTCGCGCGGGCGAAGACCAGATCGACCGGAGCGACTGGCATGATCGCGTCGCGATTGAGCTTGGCGAGGTCGAGCACGAGGATGTCGGCCGGCGCGCCGACCTTCAGAGCGCCCGGGCCCGGCGCGCCATTGGCGAAGCGGCCGTTGGCGACGGTTTGCGCGAGGAATGGCTCGCGCTCGATCACGCTGTCGAAGCCCCAGCCGCCGTGCAGGAAATGGGCGAGGCGCATCTCGCGCAGCGCGTCGTCGTCCTCATCCAAGGCCGAAGCATCGACGCCGATCGCGACGCGGCAGCCACGCCGGATCGCTTCGCCGATCGGCGCGATCCCAGAGCGCAGGTGGAGGTTGGAGCTGGCGTTGGTGACGATCACCGCGCCGGCGCGGGCGATCGCGTCGAGTTCTTCCGGGCGCGCATAGACGCAATGGGCGAGCGCGAGGCGATCCGTCAGCAGCCCGAGCTTGTCGAGATGGGGCAGCAGGCCCTCGGGATAGGCGGCGTCCGCGAAGGCGCGCTGATATTTGGTCTCCAAGAGGTGCATGTGGACGCGCCGGCCGGTCTGCGCCGACGCCTGCGCGATGGCGGCGAGCAGTTCGTCCGAGCACCATTGCGCCCCGGCCGGGCCGAATTCGACGGTGAAGGTCGGGCTCTCGACCGCCGCCGCGACGGCTTCGACCCGCGCGACATGCTCCGCCGGGCTCAGCTGCGGGGCGGAAAGGAACTGCGCCTCGACGACCGCGCGGGCCTCGGCGGGCATGGCGCCGAGCACCGCCTCCGAGGGGCCGTAGACCAGCGGATTGCGGTCGCGCATCGCGATCGCCAGCGTGACGCGCACGCCGACGTCGGCGGCGGCGCGGGCGAGTTCGCGCGCTTCGTCGACGAGCGACATTGGTCCTTGCGCGCGCGTCTGGTGCATCATCAGCGAGCCGACGCCCGCCCGCGCGGCGTGGCCGAAGGCGGCGACGGCGTTGAGATAGGGGTCGACCGATGGCATCGCGCCGATGCGCAGCAGCCAGGTCTCCAACGGCTTGCCGGCGCCGCCGAACGACGTCGTCGAGACGCCACGCCCGTGATCGTGCGCATTGGCGAGCGCGGGCATGGCGAGCGAACGCGGCCCGCCTTCGCGTTGCGAGGGCTCGATCGCGGCGATCAGGCCGTTCGCAATCGTGATGTCGACAGCCAGCTCGCCGTCGACATGGGGAAAGAGCGCGACGTGTTCGAGCTTCATTTCGCCTCTGGATCGTCGATGACGCTGACATGGGCGGCGACGATGCGCCAGCCCTCCGGCAGTCTCGCCCAGCTCTGCATCTGGCGGCCGATCTTGCCCGGCGCGTTGGCGCGCCGGAACAAGGTGGCGGCGATGGCGAAGTCGCGCCCGTAAGTGGTGATCTTGGTGCGCTCCAGGCCGCGCGCGAGTCCCGCCGGCGAGCGGGCTGCGCGAAACGCGCGGATCGCCTCGATGCCGTAGAGGTTTTCGCCGCCGCCGTAGCGGATCGTCTCGGCGCCGTCGCGAAAGAAGCGGTCGAGCGCGGCGACGTCGTTGGTCACCAGCGCCTGTTCGTATTGCTCGAACAGAGCCGTGACCTCCGCGCGCACTTCAGGGTCGTTGACGATCATCGCGCCGCCTTGCGCGCTTCCATCGAGCCGCGCAGCTCGTTGAGGAAGGGGATGTCGCGGAACTGGTCCTCGCGCACGCGCGCCCAGTCGACGCCGGCCTCGGCAGGACTTTCCGCGCCGGTGCGGATCAGCTCGTTCTCGGTGGCGATGAAGATCAGCGGATTGTCGTGCGGCTCCATGACGACCTTCGCCTCGGAGACGACCTGAATCGAATGGACGGTCGTGGCGATCGGCGTGTCCTTGGTCGTCTTGCCGAGCTCGCGGAAGATGCCGTGCTCGAGATCGGCGAAGCCGGCGCCCTTACCGGTGCGGCCGCCCGCACGCGTCACCGCGACGCAGCCGACGACGCAGAAGTCGAACATGGGGAGATCTTCGAAGCCGATCGGCTCGCCATGCTGCTGATAGCCCTGCGCGGTCGCCGCCGTCTCGAATTCGACGCCCTTGGCGGCGAGCTTGTCGGGGGCGATCCTGAGATAGGGGAAGCCCTTGGTGAGATAGGGCACGGGCGCGAACAGCAGCTTGCCGTCATAGAGCGCGCGCAGCCGGATCGGAATCTGCGACGGGTCGGGGTTGCACTTGACGGTGCGGGCGCGCTTCCACTCTTCGAGTTCGGTGAGGCGCTTGGCCGCGGCGTCGGCGCCAACGAAATTGGGAATGCGATCGAACACCGGGCCGACGCTGACCCGGTGATATTCGAGCGCGCTCCAAACCTCGGCGCGCACAACGTCCTTGACGCTGTTGCGGCCGGCCCAGCGAGATTTTTCAGTCGTCGTCATTCTCGTGTCTTCCAAGGTTAAGCTCCCCTTCTCCCCTTGCGGGAGAAGGTGTCACGCAAAGCGTGACGGATGAGGGGTCGCGCCGAAGGCGCGTTCTGTTGCGTCGCGAGAAGCGCGCCTTCGGCGCGACCCCTCATCCGGCCCTTCGGGCCACCTCCCGGGAACGCTTTGCGTTCCCTGACCCCCGCAAGGGGGGAAGGGGCTCATGCGGCGTCGCCGATTGGCGCTTTCACCACGCCTTCGCGTTCGAGCGCGCGCGCGACGCGCAGCGCGAGGTCCTCGCGCCAGGGCGGGGCGATGACTTGCACGCCGATCGGCAGGCGCTCGCCGTCGGTCCAGACGGGGACGGCGCAGACCGGCAGGCCGACGAAGGAGATCGGTTGGGTGAAGAGGCCCATGTTCGGGCGCACCAGCATTTCCTGTCCGTCGAGCACGAAGGTCCGCTGGCCCAAGCGCGGCGCGCGGGTCGGCGTCGCTGGCGCGAGAACAACGTCGACGTCGCGGAACACTTCGAGCACGCGCTCGCGGTACCAGCGGCGCAGCTTCTGCGCCTTGACGGCCCAGGCGCCCGGCAGCATCGCGCCGGCGATCAGGCGGTCGCGCACGTCGGAATCGTAGTCGGCGGCGCGCTCGCGCAAGCGGTCTGCGTGCAGCGAAGCGCCTTCGACCATGGTGATGAGATAGGCCGCGGCGCGGGCGCGGTCGGATTCCGGGAATTCGACCGTGCGATCGGCGCGCAGAGCGCGGACCACGCGGTCGACCGCGTCGAAGGCGGCCGCTTCGCCGCCGCGCGCGAAATAGCCGCCGAGCCGCGCGATGCGTAGCCCCGCGATTCCAGCGTCGAGCGAAGGCGTCACGGGTTCGGCTGGACGCACGGCTTGCGCATGATCGTCCGGATCGGCGCCCTGCATCGCGTCATAGCCGAGCGCGAGGTCGGTGACGGAGCGCGCGAAGGGGCCGAGGTGATCGAAGCTGGCGACGAAGGGGAAGCTTCCGGCGCGCGACAGGCGCCCGTAAGTCGGCTTCAGGCCGAACACGCCGCACAGCGAAGCGGGCACGCGGATCGAGCCGTTGGTGTCGGAGCCGAGCGCGAGCGGCACGAGGCCGCCGCCGACCGCCGAGCCCGAGCCGCCCGACGAGCCGCCGGACATGTGGGCGAGATCGTGCGGATTGCGCGAGGGGCCGTCATGCGCGTTCTCGCCGGTGAAGTCATAGGCGTATTCGCCCATGTTGAGCGCGCCGACGAGGATCGCGCCGGCCGCCTCGAGGCGGCGCACGAGGCTCGCGTCGCGCGATGCGGCGGCGCGCTCGCGGTTGATCTTAGAGCCGGCGCGAGTGGGCAGCCCCGCGACGTCGAACAGGTTCTTCACCGCGAAGGGAACGCCGGCGAGCGGGCCGAGCGCTTCGCCATTAGCGCGCTGCGCGTCGATGGCGTCGGCCTTGGCGAGCGCGCGCTCGGCGGTGACGTCGGTGAAGGCGCCGAGCTTCGGGTTCGCATCGGCGATGCGCGCGAGCGTCGCCTCGACGATGGTGCGCGCGCTGGCGCTGCCGCTTGTCAGCGCGGCGGTGATCTCGGCGACGCCGAGGGCGTTGAGCGGCGCGCTCATGGCGTATAGACCGGGGCGGGCTCGCTCTCGTCGTCGAGCGGGAACTCTGTAACGAGGCGGGCGAGACGTTCGGCGGTTTCGAGATGCAGCTTCACGACGGAGCGCGCGCCTTCCGGCAGCGCCAGCCCGAGCAGCGGCAGCGATGCGTCGATCAGCGCGTCGGCGTCGAATTGTGTGGTCATGCCAGAGCCTCTTCAAGCGCTGCGAGCGGCGTCGTCCAGCCGACGATTGCGCCTTGCGCGCGGATCATCGCGAGGGTCGCCGCTTTGAATTCGGGAAAATAGCTGGCGGTCGCGTCCTCGATCAACAAGCATTCGTAGCCGCGGTCGTTCGCCTCGCGCATCGAGGTCTGCACGCAGACTTCGGTCGTCACGCCCGCGAAGACGAGCTGGCTGACGCCGCGCGCCTTGAGGATGGCGTCGACTTCCGTCGCGTAGAACATGCCCTTGCCGGGCTTGTCGATCTCGATCTCGCCCGGCGCCGGAGCGCACTCCGGGATGATCGCGGCGCCCGGCTCGCCGCGCACCAGGATGCGGCCCATCGGGCCGACATCGCCGATGCGCAACGCGGGGTCGCCGCGATTGCGCTTGGCGGGCGGGCAGTCGGAGAGATCGGCGGCGTGGCTTTCGCGCGTGTGCACGATAGGCAAGCCGCGCGAACGGAAAAGCCCGATCAGCGCCGCGACGGTGGGCACGATCGCGGCGACCGGCGTGAGGTCGTTGCCGAGACTTTCTCCGAAGCCGCCTTGCTCGATGAAATCGCGCTGCATGTCGATGACGACCAGCGCGCAGCGCGCGGGGTGGAGCTTGAACGCGAAAGGTTGGGCGGGAACTTTTATCACAGCCGCAACCCTCCCTTCCCCCCTTGCGGGGGAAGGTGGCGCGACGAAGTCGCGACGGATGAGGGGGCGCGCCGCAAGGCGCGTTGTCGTGAGGCGCTTGCGCGCCGACCCCTCATCCGACGGCGCTGACGCGCCGCCACCTCTCGGGAACGCTTTGCGTTCCCTGACACCCGCAAGGGGAGAAGGGGCGCGCCGTCCTGCCCGCGTGTGCAAGTGACCCCTAGCATCACAACCCCCTCAATGCCCCGCCATGTGGCGCCCGATGGTCGTCCGGTCGGCGCCGGCGGCGTCGGTGAGGTAGGCGACTTTGCCTTCCGACATGACGGCGATGCGGTCTGACAGTTCGAGAATTTCGTCGAGATCTTCCGACACCAGCAGCACGGCGGCGCCGCGATTGCGTTGGTCGACGATCTGCGCGCGAATGTCGGCGACCGAGACGAAGTCGAGGCCGAAGCAGGGATTGGCGACGATCAGCACGTCGACGTCTTCGGAGAGTTCGCGCGCCAGCACCGCGCGCTGCACGTTGCCGCCGGAGAGATCACGGATCGGCGCGTCGGGAGACACGGTCTTGACGTTGTAGCGCGCGATCAATTCGCGCGCCCGCGCGCGCATCGGCCCGGGCGACAGCCACCAGCCGAACGAGGCGATCGGCGCGCGGTCGAAGCTGCGAAACGCCATGTTCTCCGCAACCGACATCGTCGGCGCGGTCGCGTTCTTCAGCGGCTCCTCGGGCAGGCCGAACACGCGGAAGCGCGCGAAGTGGTCGCGCGTCGGCTCGAAGTTCTGGTCGCGAATGAGAATCTGGCCGAGCTTGATCTTGCGCTGGCCTGAAAGCGCCTCGACGAGCTGACTCTGTCCGTTGCCGGAGACGCCGGCCACGCCGACGATCTCGCCCGCATTGACCCTGAGGTCGAAGCCGGCGACCGCCTCGCGGCCCTCGTCGTTCTCGACAAAGAGCCCGGCAATTTCGAGCGTCCGCTCGCTCTTGGGCGCCTTCACGCGCGCGGCGGAGGGACGCACGACGGCGTCGCCGATCATCATCGCCGCCATCTCGCGCGTCGAAAGCTCGCCGACCTTGCCGCCGCCGACCCTGGCGCCGCGGCGCAGCACGCTGACGTCGTCGCAGAACGCTTCGACTTCGCGGAACTTGTGGGTAATCATCAGCGCGGTGATCTCGCCGCGATGCGCCATCTCCTTGAGCAGGCCGAGGATCTCGTCGGCTTCCCCTGGGGTGAGCACCGACGTCGGCTCGTCGAGGATCAGGAAGCGCTGTTCGAGATAGAGCAGCTTGAGGATTTCGAGCTTCTGCTTCTCGCCGGCGGCGAGCGAAGAGACCGGCCGGTCGAGCGGCACGCGGAACGGCATACGCGACAGGAACGCTTCGAGCGCCTCGCGCTCCTTGCGCCAGTTGATGACGGCTGGCGCATCGGCGCGGCTCGCGACGAGGTTCTCGGCGGCGGTCAACGACGGAACCAAGGTGAAGTGCTGATAGACCATGCCGATGCCGAGCGCCTGCGCGTCGCGCGGATTGCGCACCGTTACTTCGCGATCGTTGAGCACGAGGTCGCCGCTGTCGGGCGTGTAGAAGCCCATCACGCATTTGACGAGCGTCGACTTGCCGGCGCCATTCTCGCCGAGCAGCGCATGAAAGCTGCCGGCGGGAACGCGAATGGAGACGTCGTCGAGCGCCTTGAAGCGCCCAAAGGTCTTCGTCATGCCGATCGTCTGCAACGACGGGGCGAGCATTCCCGCGCTTGCCTTCGCAGCGGCGTTGGTCATGTCGAGACTCCTTCAGTCGCGCCTGCTCGCGAGGCGATGACGGCGACAGGGCCGCCACCGTCCGGCCCCTGATGCTCCGCGCCGCCCGATACATAGATTTCGGCGTGGCCGACGAGGCCGGCGAGCGCGCCGGCGACGAAGGCGCGCGCGTGGCGGGTCGATGAAATATCGGAATCATCGAGCATGGTGTGGCGATGCCCCCGCAGCGCGCCCGTCGAGCCGGCCTCCGCTTTGGCGAGCAGAGCGACCATGCGCGGGCGGTCCGCGGCGGCCAGTTGTCCGGCCGCGCCAAGGCCGAGTTCGGCGAGAGCGGAGCGCACCGGCTCGATGTCGATTGCGTCGCGCATCACGCAATGGGCGACGCGCAGCGGGCCGGCCCAGCCCGGCGCCGAGCCGATCACGACGATCTCGTGGTCGGTGAGTTCGACGCCCGCCGAAGCCGACGCGCAATTCGAATAGAGCGACCAGTCGCGGCCGATCGCCGCCTCGTCGAGGGCGGCGCGGTCGAACTCTTCAAGGGCAATGGCGACGCCGAGCGACGAGGCGGCGCGCGAAAGACCCATCGATTTCAAGGTGTCGCGCGTGGCGGTCGCGGCGCCGCGCGCTTCGGCCTCGGCGACTCGCTCGGCCGTCAGCAGCGGGCATTTGATCTGAACGAAGTGAACGTCGCGCGCGTCGACAATGCCCGCCTCGCGCATCGCGGCGTTGACGCCCGCGGCGACGAGATCGACTTGGCCCAGGCGGCCGAGCGCCTCATAGGGCAGGTGCGCGGTGCGCGCGCGGCCGATCGCCAACGCCCCTTGCTCCGCCGGCTCCTCGACAGGGCGCGCCTCGAAGACGACGATGTGCGGCGAGAGCGCGCCTTCCGTTCCGCCGGACATGACGATGCAGACGGCGTCGGCTTTTTCTGGCGAGACATGTCGGCGCAGCACGTCCTTCAGCGCACGGGCCGCGAAGCCGCGCGTAAAATCGTTGACGCAGCCGTTGCCCTCGGTCTTGCCGAAGATGGCGACGATCGCGTTCGGATCGATGCGGCCCGCGGCGATCATCGCCTGGAGGCCGGCGACGTCGTCGGGGCTGCGCGTTGCGATGCGATGGACATAGGCGCGCCGCGCCGTCATGGCAGGCTCGCCAGCAGGCTCGCGGAATTGGCGACCGCGCCGAACACGCCGCCCTGCATCGTCACCATCTTGAGCGCGGCTTCATGATTGCCGGCGTCGGTCGCGCCGCAGCAGTCGCTGAGGACGAGGCACTCGAAGCCGCGATCGTTCGCCTCGCGCATGGTGGTGGAGACGCAGACGTCGGTCGTGATGCCGGTGAGGATGAGGTTACGCACGCCGCGCGAGCGCAGGATCAATTCGAGGTCGGTGGCGCAGAACGAGCCCTTGCCGGGCTTGTCGATGATCGGCTCGCCGTCGATCGGCGCGAGCTCCTCGATGATGTTCCAGCCGGGCTCGCCGCGCACCAGGATCTTGCCGCAGGGGCCGGGATCGCCGATGCCGGCGCCGATGCGGCGCGAGCGCCAGCGCTTGTTGTCGGGCAAATCGGCAAGATCCGGCCGATGGCCCTCGCGGGTGTGGATGATGTGGTACCCCTTCGCCCGCATCGCGCCGAGCACCGCGCGGATCGGCTCGATCGGCGCGCGGGTCAGCGAGAGGTCGTAGCCCATTTGGTCGACGTAGCCGCCGCGGCCGCAGAAATCGACCTGCATGTCGATGATGACGAGCGCGGTGTTGGCGGGGCGCCAATCGCCGTCGAACGGCCAGGGATAGGGGTTGGCGTCGAGCGTGGCCATGTTATTCCGCAGCCTTTTTCTCGCCGTAGCGCCGGGTCGGCGCAGGGAAGCCGTAAGCCGTTCCGTCGGTGTGGACGACCTCGTCCTCCCAGGGGAGGCGATAGCGGCCGGCGACGAGATCCTGCATGAAGGTATAGGGGCAATCCTGCGCGCCGCCCTTCACGGCGACGTAGCCGCGATGGCCGAACTGGTAGATGTTGTTTTCGACCGCCCAGTGCTTGCGCGCTTCGCGGACAAGGTCGGCGCGGACTTCGGCGGTGATGATCTCGTCGGCGCGGCCGGTCGTTCCCTGCGCAATGACGGAGCCGTCGAAATTGACGATCATGCCTTCGCCCATCGAGTCGAAGGAACCGTCGGAGCCGCACATGCAGACGTTGGCGGTGATCATCAGGTTCTGGAACGCATTGGCCTGGTTGGTGAAGCGCCAGGAGTCGCGGATCGGCGCGGTATAGCCGGCGGTGCGGATCATGATCTCGGCGCCCTTGTAGGCGCATTCGCGCGCCATCTCCGGGAACATGCCGTCATGGCAGATGATGAGCGCGAGCTTCGCGCCCTTCGGGCCTTCGCAGACGGGAATGCCGATGTCGCCCGGCTCCCACGGCTCGACCGGAATCCAGGGATGCATCTTGCGATAGTAGAGCTTGAGCTGGCCGTGATCGTCGATGATCAGCCCGGAGTTGAACGGGTTGCCGTGCGGGTTGAACTCCATGATGGAGAAGCAGCCCCAGATCTTGTGCTCGCGGCAGGCGGCCTTGAAGGCGGCGACTTCGGGGCCGTCGAGCGAGCACATGATCTCGGGGTTCATGTCCATCGACAGGCCGTGCAGGGAATATTCGGGGAAGACGACGAGGTCCATCGTTCCCAGGTTGCGCCGCGCCTTGCCGACCATCTCGACGATGCGGCGCGTCTGCCGCGCGAGGTCGTCCTTGGTGACGACGACGGGCAACTGGAGCTGCACGACGCCGATGACGACGCCGTTCGGCGATTTGTTGAGTCCACCCAGTCCGTTCATCACACTAGTCCTATTTGACCATGCTGAGTTCGCTCGGCATGTCGCGCGTCGAGCGGGTGGCGCTCGAGGTTGCGATCATGATGATGAGCGTGAGGATGTAGGGCGCGGCGTTGAAGAAGTAGTAGCCTTGCGTCACGCCGACCGATTGCAGCGCGGGGCCGATCGCGCCGGCGCCGCCGAACAGCAGCGCGGCAAGCACGCAGCGCAGCGGGCTCCACCGCGCGAAGATCACCAGCGCGACCGCCATCAGGCCCTGGCCCGAGGAGAGCCCCTCGTTCCACGAGCCGGGGTAGGAAAGCGACAGGAAGGCGCCGCCGACGCCGGCGAGAAAGCCTCCGACCGCCGTCGCAAAGAAGCGCACGCGATCGACCGAGAGGCCCATCGCCAGCGCCGCAGCCGCGCTGTCGCCGACCGTGCGCACCACGAGGCCCCAGCGGGTGCTGCGGAATACCCAGGCCATGATGATGGCGACCGCGATGCCGACGAAGAACAGCGGGTTGATGTCGAGCGCGCTGCGCAGATTGGGGTTGTCGCTGAAGGCGCCGAAGGGAATGGCGCCGAGGCGGGGCGCGCTCGGCTGGATGTAGGGTTTGCCGAGGAAGAAGGCGAGGCCGGTGCCGAACAGCATCATGGCGATGCCGACGGCGACGTCGTTGACGCGCGGCAGGCGGCAGATCGCGCCATGCATGCCGCCCATGACGCAACCGGCGAGGCCGGCGGCGATGACGCCGACCCAAGCCGAGCCGCTGTGATAGGAGACGGCGTAGGCGACCATCGCGCCGAGCACCAGCGTGCCTTCCTGGCCGAGATTGACGCGGCCGGACTTCTCGGTGAGGCACTCGCCGAGCGCGACGAACATGAAGGGCGTCGAGACCCGGATGGCGCCGCCGATCATGGCGACGAGGACGATTCCAACCGCGCTGTTCATGGGCGCTCCGAGCGTTTGTCGTCGCGGAAGAAGGAGAAGCGCCCGTAGAGCGTCTCCGACACGAGAAGCACCAGGAAGATCAATCCCTCCAGCACCAGCACGGTCGCGTCGGGCAGGTCCATGCGGCGCTGGATGAGGCCGCCGGAGGCGACGAGGCCGCCGAACAGAATGGCGACCGGCACGATCGCGATCGGGTTGTGGCGCGCGAGGAAGGAGACGAGGATGCCGGTGAAGCCGTAGCCCGCCGCGAGCGAAGCGTTGGCGCGACCCTGAATCGCCGCGACTTCATAGAAGCCCGCAACGCCGGCGCAGGCGCCCGCGATCATCGTCGAGGCGATGATGATGCGGCCGACCTTGAGCCCTTGCGCCAGCGCGGCGCGAAAATTGCCGCCGACGATGCGCGCGGCGAAGCCGAACGTCGTGCGCGACATCAAGATTTGCAGCAGAATGGCGAACAGCACGCCGACCGCGAAGCCCCAGTGCACGTCCGTGCCGGGCATCTTGCCAACCATGTAAGCGTCGCCGAGCGGCTTGGTCGAAGGCTTGTTGGGATTGCTGAGGTCGCGCAGCACGCCTTCGACGAAGAAGTTCATGATCGCGATGCCGATATAGGTCAGCAGCAACGACGAGATCGTCTCGTTGACGCCGCGCGCATAGCGCAGATAGCCGGCGATGCCGACCCACACCGCGCCGACGAAAGCGGCGACGATGAACATGACGGCGAGCGTCAGCATCGGCGGCGCCACGCCGATCATCGGCGTCGCGACGGCGGCGGCGGCGAAGCCGCCGACCACCAGCGCGCCCTCGCCGCCGATCATGATGAGGCCGATGCGCGCGGGGATCGCCACCGCCAGCGCGGTGAGGATGAGCGGCGCCGAGCGTTCCAGCGTGTTTTGCAGCGAGAACGCGGTGCCGAAGCCGCCGCGCCAGACGTAGGCGATGAAGTCCATCGGCGAACGGCCGATCGACAGCAGGAACAGCGAGAACAAGATCGCGGCGACGATCAGCGCGAACAACGGAATCGCAATGTATTCCGAATTCCGGCGCAGCCGCCGCAGGAATTCGCTCATCGCCGGCTGCCGTGCTGGCAAAGCGGGCGACGCAGCGAGCGGCGTCGCCGCGCTTGCGCGTTCAGTCATCGCTGTCCTTCCTTCCCGATGTATGGAGTGCCGCCCGCATCGAGTTCGCAGCGGAGCGCAAACGCGCTCCATGGCTGCCTCGGCGGCGCGTCGATCACCGCCGCCGAGGTTGTCGCGCGTCAGGTGATTGAACCGACTACGCCGTCGAGCAGGTAGTCCATCTTGTCAAGGTAGGGATCGAGATTGTCGTAGGTCTTGTCGATCACGATCTTGCCAGTCTTGTTGTCCTTGAGCGGACCGACATAGATGGGCTCGCGCTTCTTCAGGCCTTCGATCGCGGCGAGCGCGGCCTTGCGGGCGGCGTCGCTCGCGCCGGCGCCGAACGGCGTGTTCTGCACGTAGTCCGCCTCGTAGCCGCCGGTGAGGAAGTTGGGCGGCGTCCGGCCGGCGGCGAGGTCGGCCGCATAGGACTTGTAGATCGTCTCCCACTTGTATTCGGCGCCGGTGATGAAACCCTTGGGCGCGAGCGGCGCCTGGCTGGCGTTGTGGCCGCAGCTCATCGCGCCGCGCTTCTCGGCGGTCTCGATGACGACCTTCGGCCCGTCGACGTGGCAGGTAATGACGTCGCAGCCCGCGTCGATGAGCGCGTTGGTCGCTTCCGCCTCACGAACCGGCAGCGACCAGTCGCCGGTGAAGATCACCTGGACGACCGCCTTCGGGTTCACCTTGCGGGCGCCGAGCAGGAACGAATTGATGTTGCTGAGCACGATCGAGATCGGCTTGGCGGCGACGAAGCCGAGCTTGTTCGTCTTGGTCGAGAGGCCCGCGGCGACGCCGTCGACATAGTGCGCCTGGTTGAGGTAGCCGAAATAGCTGCCGGCGTTCTTCGGGTCCTTGTCCTTGTTCCACAGCGGAGCCGCGTGGCGCAGCTGAACGTCGGGATACTTCTTCGCCACGTCGACGACGAAGGGCGTGTAATAGCCGAACGAGGTCGGCAGAATGAGGTTCGCGCCGTCCAGGTTGATCATCGATTCCATCGTCTTGGCGCAGGCATCCGTCTCCGGGACGTTCTCCTCCTCGACGACTTTCACGCCCGGCACTTTCTTGAGGGCCGCGACGGCGATCGCATGGGACTGGTTCCAGCCGTAGTCGTCGCGGGCGCCGACGTAGAGAACGCCGACGACGAGATCGGCGGCGAGCGCGCGGCTCATAGGGCCGAAGCCGGCGGCCAGGCCAACCGCGCCCCCAGCGGTCGCCTGTAAGAATCCGCGGCGCGAAATGAAGTGAGGCGTCATGGCGTGCTCCTTAGAAGACCGCGCGCCGTTGCGCCGGCGGTCCGCGGCAGAGGAATGAGCAATCGCCATGCCAAGCGCCGTCAAGGGCGCCGCGCGTTGATGCAATGGGCCTTCTTTCTGAGCGCCCGCGCGCTTCTGCACAGAAGGAGGGCGAGCGTGCGCCTAATCTATAAGCACTGATTGTCGGCGCCCAATTAAGCGGCGCGGCGGATCAGGAAGCGGAAGACGCCGTCCGTCGCACTCGATTCCACGAGCTGGTTGCCGCTGGTCTCGCAGAACGAAGCGAAATCGAGCGGGGCGAGCGGATCCGTCGCGAGCACCTCGAGCAGGCCGTCGATCGGCGTCTCACGCAGCGCCTTGCGGGCGCGGAAGATCGGCAGCGGGCAATTGAGCCCCCGTACGTCGAGCGTCACGTCGGCCATTCCGTTCGTCGCTTTCTCATCTCGAGGGAAATCGCTGATGGCCCGTGCTTCTTAAGTGGGCGCGATGTCGTTCTCAACCGCGCCGGCGCTCACCCTGAAAGCGAAGACGGCGCTCGACGTGGCTCCGCCGGCCAAGCCGTCGCCGAAGTCGGCGACCCGGTATTCCGCGATGGCGCGCAATCGCTCGCGGGGCAGGGGCGCGCGCCAGGGATCGCCGATCAGCGCCTCGATCCCAGCTTCGGCGCATCGATCGAGAAAGGCGGTCACGCGCTCGGCAAGCTCCGCTTCGTAGAAGAGGTCGCCGACGAGGACGAGATCGACGGCGGGCGGCGGGGCGTCCAAGAGGTCGCCGAACATGGCGTCGAAGGCGACGTCGTTGGCAGCGGCGTTGAGCTCCAGCGCCGCGACCGCGCAAGGGTCGGCGTCGGAGACGCTCACCGCGCTCGCGCCCGCCTTGGCGGCGGCGATGGCGACGAGGCCGGAGCCGGCGCCGAGATCGAGGACCCGCCGCCTTGCGAGCGTCTCCGGTCGATCGAGGACATAGCGCGCCAGGGCCAGCCCACCGCCCCAGCAATAGGCCCAGTAGGGCGCCTCGAAGCCCGCTCGAGAGAGGCCGCTCGCCGGCGTTCCGCGATGCAGCAGGATGTCCGGCAGGCCGGGCACGGGCGAAAGCGGCAGGCGCTCGCGGATGAAGCGCGCAAAGTCCTTCGGTTCCTCGCGGGGCCTAGACATCGTCATTGGCAAACGATAGCGGCCCTGCGGGATCGCCGTAAAGCCACGCTCCGCCTCTGGCCCTTGGCGGGCGGGCGACCCATATGCGGCCTGAAGGATTTGACCATGTCGGACGCTCCCCACGCCTTCGCGCGCTTCGTCAGGATTCTCGGGCGCGGCAAGACGCTGACGCGCTCGCTGACCGCCGAGGAGGCGCAAGAGGCGATGCGGATGATCCTCGCTGGCGAAGCGGGTCCCGAACAGATCGGCGCGTTCCTCATGCTGCTCAGGGTCAAGGAGGAGACCGGCGAAGAGATCGCCGGCTTCATCCGCGCCGCGCGGGCGACCCTGGCGCGGCCGGCCGGGGCGCCGGCGGTCGATCTCGACTGGCCGTCCTACGCCGGCAAGAAGCGCCAGGCGCCGTGGTTCCTGCTCGCCGCCGCGCTGATCGCGCGCAGCGGCTGGAGCGTCTTCATGCACGGGCTCGATGGCCACACGGAAGGGCGCGTCTATGCGGGCGAGACGCTGCGGCGGCTCGGCTTTCCGATCGCTGCCGATTTCGACGAGGCGGCGGCGCATCTCCGGCGCTTCCGCCTCGCCTATCTGCCGCTCGAGCGCATCAATCCCAGGCTCGCCGAACTGATGCGCCTGAAGGCGGTGCTCGGCCTGCGCTCGCCGGTCCATACGCTGGTGCGCGGGCTCAATCCGTTCGACGCGGCCGCCGCGATGCACGGCGTCTTCCATCCCGGCTATGTCGCGATCCACCGCGACGCGGCGCTGGCGCTGGGAGAAAGGCGCGTGCTGGTGTTTCGCGGCGACGGCGGCGAGGGGGAGCGGCGGCCGGGCAAACCCTGCGACGCGCTGCTGATCGCCGAGGGCCGCGCGGAGGAGACGCGCTGGCCGGCAGTTCTTGACGCGCGGCAGGCGGCGGCGGACGAAGCGATCGATCTCGACCGGCTCGAGGCGGTCTGGCGCGGCGACGACGCCGACGAATACGCCGAGGCGAGCGTCGTCGGCACTGCCGCGCTCGCGCTGTTCGCGATGGGGGTGGAACGGGATCCTGCGAGCGCCGAGGCGCGCGCTCAGGCGCTCTGGCAGGCGCGCGACCGCGGCGCGCTGGCGGCGGTTGCGTGAGCGCCTTGCGCGGACCCGTGATTTGGTCCAGTGCAGGCCGGGAGAACAAAGGATCGAACGACAATGGTCGGTAAGGACGACATCCTGGCGGCGCTCGCCGCCGTGCCGGGGCCTGACGGAAAGACGCCGCTGCCGCAATCGGGCGCGATCGACGGCGTCACCGTGCGCGACGGCAAGGCTTTCGTCGCCATCAAGATCAATCCGCGCCACGCCAAGGCGCTGGACGCGATGCGCGCCGAGGCCGAGGCGAAGATCAAGGCCATTCCGGGCATCGTCTCCGCGCTGGTGACCCTGACCGCCGAGAACGAGGGGCCGTCCGCCGCGCCGCAACCGCATGGCCACGGCCACGGGCATGCGCACGGCGCTCCCGGAACGCGCCCGCCGCCGCCGAACGCGCGACCGATCCCCGGCGTCGACAAGGTGATCGCGGTCGCCTCCGGCAAGGGCGGCGTCGGCAAATCGACCACCGCCTGCAATCTCGCGCTCGGCCTGGCGCGGCTGGGGCTGCGCGTCGGCGTGCTCGACGCCGACGTATTCGGCCCCTCGATGCCGCGTCTCTTTGGCATCACCGGCAAGCCCGAGCTTGCTGCGGGCGGCCAGAAGCTGAAGCCGATCGAAAAGTACGGCGTCAAGGTGATCTCGATCGGCTTCCTCGTCGAAGAGGGCTCGGCGGTCGTCTGGCGCGGGCCGATGGTGATGTCGGCGCTGACGCAGTTCCTGCGCGAGGTCGAATGGGGCGATCTCGACGTGCTGGTGGTCGACATGCCGCCGGGCACCGGCGACGCGCAATTGACGATGGCGCAGACCGTACCGCTCGCCGGCGCCGTGATCGTCTCGACGCCGCAGGATCTCTCGCTGATCGACGCGCGGCGCGGCGTTACGATGTTCCGGCAGGTGAACGTGCCGCTGCTCGGCGTGGTCGAGAACATGAGCTACTTCCTGTGCCCGCATTGCGGCGGCCGCAGCGACATCTTCGCCCACGGCGGCGCGCGTCACGAGGCCGAGGTGCAGGGCACGCCCTTCCTCGGCGAGATCCCGCTCGACTTGCGCATCCGCGAGACCTCCGACGGCGGCGTCCCGATCGTCGCCAGCGCGCCGGATTCGCCGCAAGCCAAGGCCTATGTCGAGCTCGCGACCCGCGTCCGCGCCTCGCTCTACGAAGGCCAAAACGCCCGCGCCGCGCCGCGCATTGTGATCGAGTGAGCCGAGCTCCTTCCCCCTTGCGGGGGAAGGTGGCCGGCGAAGCCGGTCGGATGAGGGGTCGCGCCGCAAGGCGCGCTTTTTCGAGCCGCATGTTTTTCATGCACCGCCGGCAACCCCTCATCCGACGGCGCTGACGCGCCGCCACCTTCTCCCGCAAGGGGAGAAGGGGTGGCGCGAGCCGACATCGTGAGAGACCGATGACAGACAACTCCTGGCCCACCGAACTGCGCGTCCGCGAAAAGGGCAGCCTGCTGCGCCTTACCTTCGAAGACGGTCTCAGCGCCGAGATTCCGGTCGAGCGGCTGCGCGCGGCGAGCCCGAGCGCGGACAAAAGTCCGGCGCGCGCGGGCGTGACGATCATCGACGTCGAGACGATCGGCAATTACGCGGCGCGCTTCACCTTCAGCGACGGCCACGCGACCGGGCTCTATAGCTGGAGCTTGTTGCGGAAGTTGGCGGAAGGCTGAGTTCAACCTGGACCTTCGGCGTCATTGCGAGCGCAGCGAAGCAATCCATCTGCGCCGCCAACGCATGCCGAAGCATGGATTGCTTCGTCGCTCACGCTCCTCGCAATGACGGCGGATCGTCAGGCCAGCCTCACCCCTCCGGCGGCGCTGTCGCGCCGAGGCCGAGCGAGCGTTGCACCATCACCGAGTCGGTCCAGCGGCCGAATTTGTAGCCGATCTGCGGGAGGAAGCCGACCTGCCGAAAGCCGAAGGCTTCGTGCAGCTTGAGCGAAGCCTGATTGGCGCCGTCGATGTAGCCGATCATCTGGCGGTAGCCTGCGGCGGCGCAGGCGTCGATCAGCGCCGCCAGCAGCTTGCGGCCGACGCCGCGGCCCAGATGTTCGTGGTGAACATAGATCGAGTGCTTGATCGCGTAGCGATAGGCCGGCCGCTTGCGGAACGGCACGGCGTAGGCGTAGCCGATGACGACGCCGGCCCGCTCGGCGACGATATGCGGCAGCTTGCCGCGCAGCATGTTCTTACGCCGCCGTTTGAGGTCGTCGCCGTCGGGCGTTTCGATGCCGCCGGCGGTGCGCGCGTCGACGCCGTGGCGGATGTGGTGGAGATAGATCGCCAGCATCGCCGGCACGTCGGCTTCGCGCGATTGCCGCACGGAGACGTTGATGTCCGTTTCGAGGGCTGGGATTTGCTCGCCCGTGGAGGCGTGGCTCGTCTCTTCGTCCATCGTCGCCGCTTCCGCCTGTTTATGCGTACGTCATTCACGCACCACATAGGTGAAGAATCGAATCGCGCCCGAAGCGTCGGTCTCGCGATAGAGACCTTGTATCTCGGATTCGAAGCCAGGGAAGATGTTGGCGCTGCGCTCGAAGGTCTTGAGATACTCGACCATCGGCCGCGCCCGCGCGCACAGCCGCTCGCCCGGCACGATCGTCGCGATGCCGGGGGGATAGACGACGAAGAGCGTGGTGGCGATGCGCCCTTCGATCGCGTCGATCGGCAGATAGTCGACGTTGTTGCGCACGAGTTGGCGCGACGCTTCGCGCGGCGTCATCACCATCTCAGGCAGGTGCGCGGCCTCGAACTGCGCCTTTTGCAGCGCGCTGACGCCGGCCTCGCGGAAGAAGGCGTGCATGTCTCCGCACAGATCGCGCAGGCGCCGGCCGCGATAGCGGCCCGGCCGGCGCGCGACGAACTCGGGCATCACGTCGTCGAGCAAAGCATTGTCGTCGTGCAGGCGCTTGAAGGCGACGAGCGCGGAGACGAGCGTACCCGCCTTGCTCGATTCGACGCCCGGCGTCAGCAGGAACAGCAGCGAGTTGAGATCGTTCTTCTCCGGCACGACGCGGTGCTCGCGCAGATATTGCGCCACCACGGGCGCGGGGATTCCGTGCGCCTCGTAGGCGCCGGTTTTGCGGTCGAAACCGGGCGTCAGCAGGGTGAGCTTGGCGGGATCGGTGATCGCGAAGCCCGGTTCGAGCTCGGCAAAGCCGTGCCAGGATTCGCCGGGCGCTAACTCCCAGAACCGCGCGTCGCGCGCGAGCTGATCGGTCGAGACGCTTTCCCACGGCACGACATGCGCGCGGCCCGAGCCGGCGACGTCGGGAATCGCGACGCGCTCCGGCACGAAGGGATCGAAGAACCAACGGCGCGTCGGATCCTTCTCCTTCTCCTCGAACTCGCGGCGCACGGCGCGCAACTTCTTGCGCAATTCGACGCCGAGCCGGATCGTGTCGTCCCACAGCACTTCGCCGGAGCGGCCCTTCATCATCTGCGCGCCGACGTCGAGCGAGGCGAACAGCGGATAGAAGGGCGAGGTCGAAGCGTGCTGCATGAAGCCTTCGTTGAAGCGTCGATGCTCGACGCGCCGGCGCTGGCCCTTGATGTGGCGGTCCTTCACATGGATCTGCGAGGCTTGCGAGAAGCTCGCGAGCTGCTTGTGCGTCGATTGCGTCGCCACGATCCCCGGCGAAGCCGCATCGAGATTCTTGAGGCCCATCGCGAAGCGCCGCTCGTAGAGCGGATGGAACTTCATGAAGCCCGCCCACGCCTCGTCGAACAGGATGTAGTCGCAGAGATGGCCGATACGCTCGACGATCCGCTGCGCGTCGTAGATCGTGCCGTCATAGGTGCATTGCTCGATCACCGCGACGCGGAACGGGCGCTCGCGCTGCCAGGCGTCCTTGTCCTTGACGAGCGGGTTGGCGCGGATGCGCTCGCGCAGCGCCTTCTCGTCGAAGGCGTCGGGGCGGATCGGCCCGATCAGGCCGTACGCGTTGCGGTCGGTCGGCAGGAAGATCGGCACGCCGCCGCCGAGCAGCAGCGCGCCATGGTGGGCGGCCTTGTGGTTGTTGCGGTCGAACAGCACGAGGTCGTCCTCGGCGATGAGGTTGGTGAGCACCACCTTGTTGGAGGTCGAGGTGCCGTTGAGCACGAAATAGGTTTTCTCGGCGCCGAAGATCGTCGCCGCCTCCTTCTGCGCCTGAAGGGCGGGGCCTTCATGGGTCAGGAGATCGCCGAGCTCGAGGATCGAATTGTCGAGGTCGTCGCGGAACACCGCCTCGCCGAGATGCTCCATGAAGATGCGCCCGATCGGGCTGCGCGAATAGAAGATGCCGCCGTTATGGCCGGGGCAGGTCCAGAGCTGGTTGCCTTCCTCGGCGTAGTCGACCAGGGCGCCGAAGAACGGGGTCTTCAAGGTCTCGGCGTATTGCTTCAGTTGCGAGACGAGATTCTTGGCGATGAACTCCGGCGTCTCCTCGGCGAGGAACACATAGCCGTCGATGAAGTCGAGCACTTCGACCGGAATGTCCTCGAAGCGCTTGCGGCGCACCAGAATGACGATCGGCATTTCGAGGCCGCGCTTGCGCATCAGGCTGATCAGCGAGGCTGCCTTGCCCTCCAGGCCCTTCTTGCCCCAGTCGACCACCATGCAGCCGATCGCCGCGTCGGTCTGCACGGCGATCTCGGCGTCCTCCAACCGGCGCGCCTTGACGACCTGGAAGCCCATCCGCTCGATCGCGGCGATGATCTGGTTGACCCTGAGGCCCTCGAGATCGTCGGCGTCGAACATCGGAGCCGAGAACAAGAACGTAAAGCGCTGAAAGAAGTTCATCGGATGCGGCGCCCCCGCGGACGACGCGTGGGTGCAGCCGCGGTCCGCTCCGATCTGCTGTGACAACATATCGATGACAGAATCAAGACAGCGCGGCGCTTGCGGTGGGGACGAGAAAGCTTGACGCGCCCCTGTGGCCGGGCAGCGCTTTGGAAGGTTTAACTTTCTTGCGCCAAGCTCTGCGCATGTCCGCCTTCGCACCCGCCGCCGCCGGCGCTCCGCGGCGCGTTTTTCGCGCGCTGGCCGCCGGGGCCGGCGTTGTGCTCGCCGTCTCGATCGGCGGATTGGCGAGTCGCATCGCGCCGGGGCTGGCGCCGCTCGTCCTCGGACTTTTTTCGCTCGTCGCGGCTGGCGGGCTCGTCGCGACGCTCGAAGCGGCGGCGCTGCCGCGCGCCGCCGCCGCCTTTGCGCTCGGCGCGCTGGTCGCCTGCGCTGCGGGGTTTTGGTCAGCGGAGCCAGAAAGGCTCGAAGCGGTCTTCGGCGTCGCCTCGCTGGGGTTGGCGGTGGGCTTGGGTTACCGGCTCGCGATGGGGTCTAGGAGGCGAGTGGCGCGTGCGGCATGGCGCTACGCCGCGCTCGGCGCGGCGCTGGTCGCTGCGCTCGGGCTCTACGCGGTCGTCTATGTCAGAGCCTCTCAGGATTTGATGTTCGCCGACTTCATGTTCTACCGGCAGGTGTCGATCGCCGTTGCGACGCTGCTCGATTCGGGGCGCTGGCCGCAGGTGATCGCGGCCTTGGTCGCCTCGATGAAAGACGATTATTCCTGGGTTCCGGCGCTCGCCCCGGGCCTGGTGATGGCGGCGAGCGCGCCGCTCTCGCGCGTCGCCTACGAAGCCCCGCTGATCGTCTGCTACGCCGCGCCCGCCGTCGCCGCGCTCGCTGTGCTCACGCACGATCTGGCGCGCCGCGCCGGCGGACTCCCTCTCCCCGCTGGCGGGGAGAGGGCTGGGGTGAGGGGCCGGGTGATTGGCCGCAAGGCCGCCCTCGCCTTCGCCATGGCGGCGGCGGTCGCCGTTTATCCCACCGGCCTAGCGGTCGCCGCGCGCGGCATGCCGGACATCGGCGGCCTCGTCCTCTATGTCTGCGCGTTGCGGCTCGCCGAGCGGCTGATCCGCCTGCTTGCGCTTCCCCGGGGACAGGATCTCAGGGTCCGCTGCATGGTCCGCCAGGTGGCGCTCGCCCTGGCGCTCGCCGTCTTCGCGATGTTCCTGTTCCGCCGCTGGTACGCCTTCGCCGCGGTCGGCGTCGCGGCTGGCCTGGCGCTGGAAGTCGGATGGCTCGCGGCGCGGCGGGGCGGCGCATTTCGCTGGCGCGAGGCGGCGATGGCCGCTTCGCTCGGCGCGCTGCTGCTGCTGGCGTTGCTGAGCCCGGTGCTAGTCGATTGGCTGCCCAACCCGGCCGCGCACGACTACGCCGCGCTCTACGCCGCCTATCGCAAGCCCTGGCCTGTCTTCCTGGAACAGATCGGCGATTGGCTCGGGATGGGCGTCCTGGCGCTTGCCGTTGCGGGAGCGGCCTTTTTGTTCCTGCGATCCAGCGACCAGCGGCTGCTGCGCCTCACCGTCGTCGCGGCGATCGTCGCCGCCCCCCTGTTCCTGCGCGTGCAGACGCCTTACGTCCATCACCTCTATCTCGTCGCGCCAGCGGTGACGGCGCTGATCGGCGCGCCTCTCCTGCTGCTGTTCCAGCGCTCTCGCCTCGCCGGGACCGCGGCGCTGGCGGCGCTCGCCGCCGCGACGTTGACGCCAGCGATCGACGTCCTCGCGCCGCGCGGGTTCGCGCCCATCGCCGGCCAGCCGCATGCGCCGCGCGCCGATCTCGCCGAGCTCCGGCGGCTCACGGCTTGGGTCGACGCCCGCGCGACGCCCGACCACCGCGTCTGCGGCCTCGGCTCGAGCTACACCTTCAGCGGCCAATTGATCGCCGAGCTGTGGCAGCTCGACGCCAGCCGCTCGCCGCTCTACGGCGACCCCGAGCTGCGGCCGGACGTGAAGATGTCGGACGTCGACACGGTCGAAGGGCCGCCCAATCCGAACCTGAAGACCTGCGCGATCATGATCGTCGGCGATCCGGTGCAGACCCATCTCGATCCTGCCTACCAGCAGACGGTGATCGTGCCCTCGCGCGAAATGCTGTCGGGGGAGGGGATCGGCGCGCACTACCGGCGCACCGGCGAGGTCTTCCATCTCGAGAAGGGCGTCGACGCGGTCGTCTTCCAACAAGTGACGCCGCTCGACGACGCCGACATGGCGGCGCTCGCCGAGCGCTGGCGCGCGGCACGGGCGCGCGTCGCGAGCCGATAACCCTTCCCCGCAGGGGGGAAGGAAGCCCTGCGTCGCCGTCTTCCGCTTCGCGTCGGCCGCGCCGCGTGCTAAGGGCGTTCGAACGACGGACCGGGCTGCTTCGCGAAAGGCTCGGGTCCCTTGTAACGATGCGTCGCGACGGGGCGAAGGAGGAATGGTCGAGAAGCCGATCGCCGCTCCTGGCGAAGAGCAGTGGGCGCTGATGATGCGCGCCGCCCTGGCGGGCGACGAAGCCGTCTATCGCCGGCTGCTCCAGGAGATCGGAAGCTCGGCGCGCTCCATGGCGCGCGGCGCCTTTTCGCGCGCGCGGGTAGGCTATGCGGATGTCGAGGACGTCGTGCAGGAAACTTTGTTGGCGATCCACCTGAAGCGGCACACCTGGGACGGCGGCCAGAAGCTGGCGCCTTGGGTGAGCGCGATCGCGCGCCACAAGATCATCGACGCGCTGCGACGGCGCGGCGTGCGGCGCGCCGAGCCGATCGAGGATTTCGAAGCCGTTCTCGCCGCCCCGGAGGCGGAGGATCCGCACGCCCGCTCCGACATCGAGCGCGTCCTCGGCAAGCTCGCGCCGCGCCAGCGCGACATCGTCACCTCGATCTCGCTCAACGGCCAGTCGATCTCCGCGACGGCCGCCCGCCTGTCGATGAGCGAGGTCGCCGTGCGGGTCGCGCTCCATCGGGCGCTGAAGGCGCTTGCCACGGCATGGCGGAGCGCGACGCAATGAAGACTGTCGACCTCATCAACACACTCGCCGCCGACCCGATCGCGCCGCCGGTTCGTCTCGGCATGCGGGTCGCCATGGCGCTGGCGCTCGGCGGAGCGGTGAGCTTTGTCGTCTTCATGGCTGTGATCGGCCCGCGCCACGACGTGATGGCGGCAATGCGGACCATGCGGTTCGACCTCAAATTTCTGGATACCCTGACCTTTCTCGCGCCTTCGGCGTTGTTGTGCGCGCGCTTGCTCAGGCCCGACGCGCGGCCCGGCGCCTTGGCGCTGCTGTTCCTTGCGCCCTTCACGCTGCTGGCCGGCGCGGTCCTCGTCGAACTCGCGCTCGTTCCCAGCGAGGAATGGATGACGCGCCTCATCGGCCATAACGCGATGCACTGCCTGACGCTGATCCCGCTGATGTCGATCCCGCCGCTGGCGGCCTTGATCGCGGTGATGCGGGCGGGCGCGCCGCAGTATCCCGCCTTGAGCGGCGCGCTCGCCGGCGCCGCGGCCGCCGGCGTCGCGGCGACCATCTACGCCAGCAATTGCTTCGACAATTCGCCCCTGTTCGTCGCAAGCTGGTATCCGCTCGCCACCCTCATCGTCGCCGCGGTCGGCGCGCTGGCCGGGCGGCGCTTCCTGGCGTGGTGAAACCAGGCCTCGCTATCACGGACAACAATTCAAACTGACGAGCGGAACCGGGCCGGCGCGCGGAAGTTCTCGTAACGAGGCCTTGCGTCTATTGCACTGATGTCGAAGGGGCTTTGCCATGTCCATGACCTATACGGGCGGCATAACGCGCGACAGCGCGGCTTACGGCGGCTTGGTCGACGCCATCGGCGGGGTCGCCACCATCGTGCTGGCGATTGTCGGCCTTGCCGGCGTCCATGCCGATATGATGGTGGCGATCGCCACGATCGTCTTCGGGGCCGCCTTGCTGATCCAGGGCGGCGCGATGGTGTCCGAATACGCGCACATCATGTTCCCCGCGGAAACGCGGACCGCCACGACCCAGTCCTACGCCAGCGGCGGCCTGTCGGCCCTCTTCCTGGTGGGAGCGGCCGGCATCGTGCTCGGCGTCCTTGCTCTGCTCGGGATCAACGTCAGCACGCTCACTTCGGCGGCGATCGTCGCCTTCGGCGCGGCCCTCGTGCTGAGCAGCAACTCGGTCTGGCACCTGCACCAGCTCAAGCAGTCCGTCGAGCCGGCGGGGACCCAGGCGGCGTCCGGGGCGACGATCCTCGCCAACGAGATGGCCTCCGGTTCGGCGGGCGTCCAGTTGCTGGCGGGTCTTGCGGCGATCGTGCTGGGCGTCCTCGCTCTGGCGGGGCTGAACCCCCCGGTGCTGACGCTGGCGGCCCTGATCGTCCTCGGCGCGACGCTGATCCTGACCGGCAGCTCGCTGAGCGCGACCGTGATCAGCTTGATGCGCCCCGCGATAAGCCACTCGTAAAGCGGCTCCTTCGAAAGGGGAGCGTCTTGGCCGGGCTTGTCCCGGCCATCCACGCGGCGCCGCCGATCGGAACGCTCGGGCCCCAGCGCAGCGGTCCGGCGTGGGTGGCCGGGTCGAGCCCGGCCATGACGGCGAGGGACGCCGCCGCTTCCAACAGTTACTTGATCAGAGGCTTCAGAATAGCCTCGAAATCCTTGTAGCTGATTTCGCCGCCATAGACCTTGCCGTCGATCACGAAAGTCGGCGTGCCCGTCACTTTGACGGTGTCGACCGCGGTCTTGACGATCTGCTGCATCGCATCGGCCTTGGACTGATCCTGCAGGCAGGCCATCGCCTTTTCCTTGGTCAGGCCGGTCGGCCGCACGGCGGTGATGAGCGCGTCGAGCGGATTGTCGACGAAAGCCCACTTCTCCTGCTCTGCGAACAGCAGCTCGATGGTCGGGAAGACTTTGTCTTCGCCGACGCAGCGGGCGATGATGAAGGCGGCTTCGTCGAGCGGATTGCGCGAGAATTCGCGGAAGATGTAGTGCACCTTGCCGGTGTCGATGTAGTTGGTCTTGATCTGCGGCATGACCTCGTGATCGAACGCCGCGCAATGCGGGCAGGTCAGCGAGCCGTATTCGACCACCGTCACGCCCTTGGGGTTGCCGAGCGAGATCTCCGGCAGCGGACCCGGCTTGAGCACGGTCGCCATGTCCACGGTCCCGTCGGGCTTAGGCGGCGTCTGCGCCTCAGCGGCGCCGCCAAAGATCAATGCGAGAGCGAAGGCCGCGGCGGCGGCGCGAACCACGAAAATCTGGGATAACGAAGCGATCACGGGTGACTCCCGAATCCGGACGGGGAAGGCGCGGGACATTGGACTCTTTCGCAGCAGGCGGCAAGAGCATGTCCGCGATGGCTCCGATCATCATTTCGCCAGCGCCGCCCGCAGCCGGGGCGGCGCGAGCCCGTTCCGCGCCACTCGCCGAATGCCTTCTCCCCGCTTAAAGCGTTCGTCAGAACACCCGAGCTATGCGGGGAGAAGAGATCCTGCGTTACGCCTTGGGAAAGTCAGCCGAGAGGGACACGTCCTTCTGACGGCGGACTTCTTCGAGACGAGCCTCCAGTTGCTGCGTCACAGCATCGAAGCCCCAAGCTCCCAGCACAAGATGGCGAGGCGCTTTCGGTTGCTGGGTGAGCGCAATCATGATGTCTCCGGCGCGACCCGGATCACCAATCTGCGTGCCACTGAGTTGCTTCGTGCCGCTCAGCCGCTTGCCAGCCGTCTCCGCGTAGTCCGCGATCGTGTTGGGCGTCTGGCGCAGCGAACGGCCAGCCCAATCCGTGCGGAACGGCCCCGGCTCCACGCAGGTCACGCCAATCCCGAGCGGCTCGACCTCCGCCCGAAGGGAATCCGACCAACCCTCGACCGCGTGCTTGGACGCGGCGTAGTAGCCGGAACCGGGAAAGCCCACGAGGCCCGCAACTGACGTGATATTGATGATGTTGCCGCTGCGTTGGGCGCGCATGATCGGCAGCACCGCACGGGTCAGAGCGAACAGACCAAACACATTGGCGTCGAACTGGGCGCGTATCTCGGCCTCGTCGCCTTCCTCGGCCGTGCTCTGGTAGCCGTAGCCCGCATTGTTCACCAACGCGTCGATCCGGCCGAACTTCTCCGTTGCGGCTTTCACCGCCGCCGCGATCTGCTCGGGCTTGGTGACATCGAGCGCAACCGCCAGCGCCCGGTCGCCGGCTGAAGCTGCGAGATCGGCCACCTGCGCCGCGTCGCGCGCGGTGACGATCGCTCGCCATCCGCGCTGAAGCACGCGCTGGGCGAGTTCCCGACCGAATCCGGTCGAACAGCCGGTAATGAGCCAAACGGGGGCGCCTGAGTTCTTCGACATGACTGTTTCCTTCTTCCTGGACTGACACGGGGACGAACCAAGACGCCGTCCCCGTGTGGGTCTGAAGTTAGATATTTTGATTGCGCGGAAAAGCGGGATTGATCGATAAGGACTGTGAAGGTCGGACTTCACAATGACGGAGGCGGCAATGGCGCGGCCGATTAGCCTCGACGGTATTGCCCATTTCATGACGGTCGCGCAAACCGGAAGCTTCAGGGCCGCCGGGGCGCGGCTCGGGATCTCGCCGTCGGCCGTCAGCCAGGCCATTCGCGCGCTGGAGGCCCGTCTCGGCGTCGTCCTGCTCAGCCGCAGCACACGCAGCGTGGCGCTGACCGAAGCGGGCGCACGCTATTTGGACATGATCGCGCCCGCCATGGCCGATCTCGCCGCCGCCCAGGACGAGGTCGGAGAGGCGACACAGCGCCCAAGCGGGAAACTGCGTCTGAACGTCCAACGTGGCGCGCACATCACGATTTTGCAGCCGATATTGGCCGACTTTCTCGAAGCTTATCCCGACATCGACGTCGAAGCCGTGATCGACTATGGCATCCCCGATCTGGTCTCGGAGCGGTTCGACGCGGGCATTCGGTTCGGCGACATCATCGAGAAGGACATGATCGGCATCGCAGTCGGACCTCCGTTCCAGGCCCATGTCCTGGCGTCGCCCGCCTACCTCGCCAAATACGGCGCGCCCGCACATCCGACCGATCTGTTGCAGCACAATTGCATCGGCTATCGCTTCATGCCGTCCGGGTTGGTCGAGCGATGGGAGTTCATCAAGGGGGACGAACGCTTCGACCTGACGATCAATGGACGCTTGATCTTCAACGATTCGACGATGCTGGTGCAGGCGGCGCTCGACGGGCTTGGCATCACCTACATGGTCAACGGATATGTCGACCAGCTAATCGAGCAGGGGTGGCTGGTGCGGGTGCTGGCCGATTGGAGTCCGCCGCTGGCGGGCTTCAAACTCTATTTCCCAGAGCGCCATCGCATGCAGCCCAAACTGCGCGCCCTGATCGACTTTTTGAAAGACCGCCGGACCCGATCGAAATCCAGCAATCCGCATCACATTATCATTGCGTAGGCCCGCCTTCCGGGAAGAGCAGCGGCGCCGCTGTCATGCCCGCGAAAGCGGGCATCCAGGAGTCAAGGGCGAAGGCCTGCGGCGGTTGTCTGGACCCCCGCTTTCGCGCTACCGCATGCATACATTTTCGAACGGGCGGGCGCCTCAGTGGGCTCATCGCCACCGAGTGTAGCCGGCGCAGTATCTGCAGCGAGCCTCCCGTCATACGCGGGCTTGACCCGCGTATCCAGGACGAGACGGAGGAAGGCCAATCGCAGGTATCGCCACCTGGGCGCCCGGATCAAGTCCGGGCGTGACGGCGACGGACCGATATGTTTTCGCGGGGGTGACACCAGCGCCGCGTCAACCAAAAGTCAGACGGTGCTAGGTGGAAAGAGCGGCCGTCTCCCTCAGATCTCGATCAGCGCCTTGACCACCCCGCTCGACGGTTGCAGCCAGTGCGCGAAAAGCTGCGGCGCGTCTTCGAGCGACGCGCGATGCGTATTCAGCCGCGCGGTCGGGATGCGCCCTGAACGCAGCATGGCGAGGACCTCGTCGAAATCGGCCGGCGTCGCATTGCGGCTGCTGAGCAGCGTCGTCTCGCGCTTGTGGAACTCAGGATCGGCGAAGGTGATGTCGCCGAGCACGATGCTGAGCAGCACATAAGAGCCGCCGTGCGCGACGAGCGAGAAGCCCGCGTTCATCGCCGCCGCCGAGCCGGTGCAGTCGAACACGCAGTCGAAGAATTCGCTCCCCGTCAGCGCCGCCGCCTCGTCGCGCGCGCCGTCGCCGGCCTCGATCGCATGGTCGGCGCCGAGCGCCTCGAGCGAGAAACGCAGGCGATCCATTCGGCGGTCGAACACTGTGATCTCGGCGCCGCGCGCTTTGGCGAAGATCGCGCACGCCGCGCCGATCGGCCCGGCGCCGACGATCGCGACGCGCTGTCCGGCGGCGACGTCGCCGCGCCGCACGCCATGAGCGCCAATCGCCAGGAATTCCGCCATCGCCGCTTCATCGAGGCTCAGGCCCTCCGCGTCGGCGAGATTGTCGTCGGGGACCCAGACCCAATCGGCCATGCCGCCGTCGCAATGGACGCCGAGCACTTCGAGCCGCTGGCAGCAATTCGTCTTGCCGCGGCGACAGGCGACGCATCGGCCGCAGGGCAGATAGGGAATGATCGCGACGCGCTGGCCGGGACGCCACCGGCTTCCCTGACCGACCGCCTCGATCTCGCCGGCCAGCTCGTGACCGATGACGCGCGGATATTGGAAATAGGGCTGCGTGCCCTCGAAAATGTGCAGATCGGTGCCGCACACGCCCGCCCGCTTGATGCGAACCAGCGCGCCGCCGGGGCGCACCTCGGGGCGGGGACGTTCGACGAGCGTCAGCTCGCCAGGGCGCGCGCAGAGGAGGGCTCTCATCGTCTCACCGCTGTTTGAAGGAGCGTTTCCCGATTTTTCATCGTCGTCACTGGCATGTTAGCTTTACGCCCGATATGTATGCCTAACTTTGGCGGGGAAGGAAACCCCGCCGCCGTTAAGGAGGCTAAACGATGGAGTATCGACAACTCGGCAATTCGGGACTGAAAGTTTCCGTTTTGACGATGGGCACCATGACCTTCGGCGGCGAGGGTCCATTCGCCAAAATCGGCAACGCCTCGATCGACGAGATTCGCCGGCTGATCGACCTCGTCGCCGATGCCGGCGTCAATCTGATCGACACCGCCGACATCTATTCCTTCGGCAAGTGCGAGGAGATGCTCGGCGAGGCGATGGGCGGCAAGCGCAAGCCCGGCATGCTGATCGCCACCAAGGCGCGCTTCCCGATGGGCCGTGGTCCGAACGACGCGGGACTCTCGCGCTACCATCTGATCCAGGCCTGCGAAGCCAGCCTCAAGCGCCTGCGCACCGACGTGATCGACCTTTATCAGGTGCACCAGTGGGACGGCCTGACGCCGCTCGAAGAGACGCTCGAAGCGCTCGACACGCTGGTGCGCTCCGGCAAGGTGCGCTACGTCGGCTGCTCGAACTATTCGGGCTGGCACCTGATGAAGGCGCTGGAGATCGCTCGCCGCGACGGCCGCATTCCCTTCGTCTCGCAGCAGATCCATTACACGCTGCAGGCGCGCGAGGCCGAATATGAGCTGATCCCGATCACGCTCGACCAGAAGCTCGGCGTCCTCGTCTGGAGCCCGATCGCCGGCGGCCTGCTCTCCGGCAAGCATCGCCGCAACAAGAACGCCCCGGAGGGCACGCGGCAGATGGCCGGCTGGACGGAGCCGCCGATCGCCGACGAGAACAAGCTGTGGGACATCGTCGACGAGCTCGTCGCCATCGGCGAGGCGCATGGCGTCTCGGCGGCGCGCATCGCGCTGGCCTGGCTCCTCGAGCGCCCCGGCGTCACCTCGCTCGTCATCGGCGGCCGCAACGAGGCGCAGTTCAAGGACAACCTGGCTGCGGTCGACGTGAAGCTCACTGCCGAGGAGCGCGCCCGGCTCGACGAAGTCAGCCTGCCGACGCTGCTCTATCCCTATTGGCACCAGGCCTGGACCGCCAAGGACCGCCTCGGCCCGGCCGACCTCTCGCTGATCGGCCCCTACATCGCGAACGGCCGCGCGAACGGCGGCGGCGGGGTCTAAGCCTCGCCCCAACCCCTTCTCCCGCTTGCGGGAGAAGGGGACGCGAAGCGCCGGATGAGGGCCTCCGTCCATCCTCGCGGCGCAGTTGCCGCGATGCATCTGAATTTTGACCTGCGGCGCCGCGTGGATGGCCGGGTCGAGCCCGGCCAAGACGCCAGGGGTCGCTCAGCCTACGAAATCCTCACCACTCGAACGGATCGACCGTCCGGCGCGAGCCGACCAGGAACGCGTCGGCGACGAGCTCGAAGGGCGCGGCGTCCATCGCGGTCCAGCGAGCATCGAGCAAAGCGGCGAAGTGGTCGTAGATCCCTTCATATTCGGCCATCGGCGCCTCATGCGCGAGCGCGCCGTCGATGAAGAGCTTCGCGCCGCCGTTGGTGAGGCGGAACTGCTCGCCCGACACCGTCTCGATGTCGATGTTCCAGCTCTGCTCGCCCTCCTGGCGCCAGTCGAACTCCGCGCTCAGGGGAGCTTCGCCCTGGGCGGCCGGGCTCGAGAAGCGAAGCGAGGCCGCGATCGGCGTGTCGCGATTGGCGGGATAGAAAAGCGCGGCGCTTTTGACGAACATCGCCCCCGGCGCGATCTTGGTCAGGATCGAGAGGGCATTGATGCCGGGATCGAAGACGCCGAAATTGCCGGCGTCCCAGATCCAGTCCTGGCCGGGGTGCCAGCGTCGCACGTCCTCCTTCCACTCGATGGCGAGGCGGCGGAGCTTGGCGCCGGCGAGCCGCTCCTTGGCCATGTCGACGGCCGCGTTGTACTGCGAATGCCAGGTCGCGAAAATGACGCGGCCGCGATCGGCGGCGCGGGCCGCCAGATCGCGCATCTCGGCGACGGTGGGCGCCGGCGGCTTCTCCAGCATCACATGTTTGCCGGCGTCGAGCGCCTCGCGCGCGATCGCATAGCGAATGTTGGGCGGCGTGCAGATCGCCACGGCGTCGAGGTCGGGCAAGGCGGCGTAGGCTTCCGCGGGCGTTGCGAAAGTCGGGACCCCGTCCACCCGCGCGCCGCTGTGGCTGACGACCGCGACGAGCCGGAAGCGTGGATTCTTGGCAATGACAGGCAAATGTTGATCGCGGGCGATCTTGCCGACGCCGATGATGGCGACCGAATAAGGCGTCAAGGCGCGTTCCTCCGTGGTCTTGCGCTGCGGAGATAGCCACGCCGAGGGTCGGGCTGGCAAGAGCGAGGGCAGCTTGCGAGCGAACGGTGGCGCAAGCGGACATTCGTAGGTGATCCCGCACCGGCAATTTTCCACCCAAGATGGCCATTCGGAAGCGCTCGCCGCCGGCTCTTCCGCTTGCGTGCACGCCAATCTCTGATTTTAACGAAATCGAGTGTGTTATAGATTCCTCTTTGGCTTTAGGTGTGATAATCGCGCCGTTACCGATGCGATGACTCGGGATGCACCGAAATTAGAGGCCGGGGCGGCTTTGGCGCCACTTCCCGAGCGAGAAAATCGGCTTCTTCCTCCCTTTTACCCTCCGGTGAAGTTACGACCATGATGGAGTCAGCCGAACTCGCTAGCGCCAAGCCGCGGCTCTATCATACGCCGTCCTCCTATTATTCGATGATTGCGCGTCTCGCGCTCGCCGAGGGTGGCGTCGCCTATGAGCCAGTCTTCGTCGATATTCATTTCAGGATGAGCCAGCAGCGGCCGGACTATGTGCGGCTCAATCCGAACATGACGGTGCCGACCTTGGTGCTGGCGGACCGCATCCTCGATCAGAGCCGCGACATTGCCGAATACGCGCTGGGCGTCGGCGAGGCGCCGCTCGACGGCGAGACGAAGGCTTGGCTCGATCTCCACTACGCTTATCCGATCGAGGAACTGACCTTCGGCGGGATTCTCGCCCGCAACCCCATGGCGCGGATCATGGTTCCGAAGCTGCTTGGCGGCGCCCATCGCCGCCTGCTCGCGCTTGCCGCCGAAAATCCCGATCTCGCGGCGGTCTATAAAGCGCGCGCCGAAATCTTCGCCGAGCGCGCCCGCATCTTCGATCCCGCCTCGGCGATGCGGCTTTCGGAACGACGCCGCGCCGAGGCGATGGACATTATGGATCGGATGGAACGGACGCTGGGCGACGGCCGCGCCACGATGGCGCCGCCCGCCTATGGCATCGCCGATACCGTCTTGACCGTATTCCTCGGGCGCATGGAATTTGCCGGCCTTGGCGCAGAAATTCCCAAGCGGCCGGCGCTCGCGCGCTATTGGCGCGCCATGCAGGCGCGTCCGAGCTTCGCCGCCGCGGACATATGGACGAAGTTCCACGTCTTCCGCCTGGTCGGCGGTATTCTGGGGTACGACAGAGGTTGACGCCGACGTCATCGAACCCCTCAGCCGTGGCGAACCCTGTGGACATGCGTCTCGTCCCATCTGAGGGATCGGCCGTCGGCGGCTTGTAGGGCCAAACGCGCGACTGGCTGTCCGTCACGCGTGTCGACAAGGTTGGAGCGCGCTTCGCCGGGGCGGTAGAGTTCAGCTTCGCCCCATTGGCGCAGCGCGGCGACGACGAGATGGAGGCCTTTTCCTTTCTCGGTCAGAACATATTCGAGATAGGCGCTACCGTCCGATGCCGGCGCCGTTTCGAGGATGCCGCGTTCGACGAGATCGCGAAGACGGGTCGCCAGCATGCCCTTGGCGATGCCCAGGCTCGACTGAAACGCGCCGAAACGACGAACCCCCTCGAGCGCGTCGCGAACGACCAGGAGCGACCACCAGTCGCCGATCACGTCCAGCGCCCGGGCGACCGGACATGGCGCGTGGGTGAGGCTGACGCGCTTGACCATCTCGGCAATCTCGATCGTTGAATCCGGTCCTAATTTAGAACTGGATCGCGCGTGCGGCAACTGGTCTTATGATCGAACTACGCCAATGGGTCGGAGCGAACCTCATGTCGAACGATGATGCCGGACGCCATGGCGGGTTGTCGCCCGGAGCGACGACAGTCTTCGCGGTCGCAAGCGGTGTGAGCGTCGGCAACGTCTACGCCGCGCAACCGCTGCTCGACGCGATCGGGAAGAGCTTCTCGATCGAGGCGGCCTCGCTCGGCTCCATCGTCACCTTGACCCAATTGGGCTACGCGCTGGGGCTCATCTTCATCGTGCCGCTCGGCGATGTCGTCGATCGCCGCCGGCTGATCATGGGCCAGATCGGGCTATCGGCCCTGGCGTTGCTGGTGGTCGCGACCGCTCGTAACGAAGCGGTGTTGCTGGCCGGCCTGTTCGTCGTCGGCCTGCTGGCGGTGGTCGTCCAGACGCTCGTCGCCTTTGCGGCGTCGCTGGCCGCGCCGCATCTGCAAGGCGCGGTTGTCGGCAAGGTGACGAGCGGGGTCGTCATCGGGATATTGGGCGCGCGGTTCATCGCCGGCGCGCTCACCGATCTGGCGGGGTGGCGGGCGTTCTATCTCGTGTCGGCGATGGCCCTCGGGGCCATGCTGCTGGTCCTGCGGCGCTCGCTTCCGCTCGACGTCCCCCGTAGTCCGGCCGATTATCCCGCCATCCTGCGATCGCTGCCCCAACTTTTTCTTGGGGACCGGACGCTGTTGCTCCGCGCTCTGTTCGCGCTCTTCATCTTCGCGGCGTTCAGCGTTTTTTGGACGTCGCTGGTTTTGCCCCTGGGAGCGCCGCCGAACGCCCTTTCGCACGGCCAGATCGGCCTATTCGGATTGGTCGGTATTGCCGGAGCCCTGGCCGCGCGTGGCGCCGGGCGGCTCGCCGACCGAGGCATGGCCGAGTGGGTCACTGGCGGCGCGCTCATGCTTCTGAGCCTGTCATGGGCGCTGATCGCCATGTTGCCGCTCGCCATCGTCGGCCTCGTCATCGGGGTGGTCGTGCTGGATCTCGCCGTGCAGGCTGTCCACGTCACCAACCAGGCCATCATCGTCGCGCGACATCCTCGCGCGCAGGGCCGGGTGATTGCCGGCTACATGGTTTTCTATTCGCTCGGCAGCGCGCTCGGGGCTTTCGGCTCCACCCGCGTTTATTCGATGGCGGGATGGGAGGGGGTCTGTCTACTCGGGGGCGGCATCAGCGTCCTCGCCCTGATGCTCTGGGCGGCGACGGCCGCCGGCGCCTCGCGCTGGCGCGCGTTGCTGGGGCGATCGGCCGCGACCTGATCGGCAGGTGTTTCAGCCTCTCGCCGCCGCCTCGCGCGCCCGCCGCGCCTCGTAGGCCTTCAAATGCGCGTAGGCGATGCGCAGCAAGGCGCGGCCGTCCGCCTCGCCGCCGCGGCGCAGCAAATCGCCGAGAATGTGGTCCGCTTCGACCGGCATGCCGTTCTCCATGTCGCGCAGCATCGAGGCGGTCAGCATCGAGCCGGGCGCGGTGAGCGTCCCGCGCGTCAGCGCCAGCGTCGCCGGGCGCGGCGCGAAGCCCTGAGAGGTTGCGATGGCGGCGCATTCGTCGATAAGTCCGGTCACGAGGTCCGACGCGCCTGCCGCGACGATGTCGCCGATCGCCGCGCGCATCAGGCAGGTGATGCTGGCGCCGGCGGCGAGGAACAGCCACTTCTCCCACATCTCCTGGCGGATCGCCTCGCTGAGCCGCCCCTCGAAGCCCGCGTCGAGCAGCGCCGCGGCGATGGCTTCGATCCGCGCCGAGCGCGCGCCGTCGAGTTCGCCGAACGTCAGCCCATGGCGATCATTGAGATGCAGGATGGTCCCGTCCTCGCCGAGCGTCGAGGAGATGATGCAAAGGCCGCCGAGCACCCGCTCCGCGCCGAACCGCTCGGCGAGAATCTCGAGATGCCGCATGCCGTTGAGGAGCGGCAGGATCGCCGTGCGCGGCCCGACGGCGGGCGCGAAGGAGGCGATCGCGCTGTCGAGGTCGTAGGCTTTGCAGCTCAGGAGGATGAGGTCGAACGGCTCGCTTAAGCTCTCCTGCGTGACGGTCGGCGGCGCCGCGCGGTGGAAGTCGCCGCAGCGGCTGCGAATAGTCAGGCCGTGCTCGGCGAGCAAGGCGGCGCGGCGCGGCCGCACCAGGAAGGTGACGTCGCGGCCCGCTTGCAGCAGCCGCCCGCCGAAATAGCCGCCGGTTCCGCCGGCGCCGACAACGAGGATCTTCATGGGCTCTCTTCCTAGGCCGAGAGGGGCGGCCGCCGATGGACGAGGAGCTTGGCGGTCGTGATTTGCGCGATTTCGCCGCGCTGGTTGCGCGTCTCGCTGCGCAGGGTGAGCATGCCGCGGTTGGGCCGCGAGCGCGAGGGCGTGATCTCTATGACCTCGCTTTCGACATGCAGCACGTCGCCAGGGCGCGTCGGGGCGGGCCAGGCGACCTCGGCGCCGGCGCCGATCACCCCGCCGGCGATCGGCGCGGCGCCTTCGACCAGCAGCTTCATCGTGATCGCGGCGACGTGCCAGCCGCTCGCGGCGAGGCCGCCGAAGAAGGTGTCCTTGGCCGTTTCTTCGTCGAGGTGGAAGGGCTGCCGGTCGAATTGGCGGGCGAAGGCCTTGATCTGATCGGCGTCGAGCGCATGCGAGGCGCTGGCGAATTGCTGCCCGACGTGAAGGTCCTCGAGATAGAGGGGCGGCGAGTCCGTCATGGGGGGCGCTTCTCCGGGATTGGCGCAGGCCGGCGCAGGCGCCACATTGACCCTGCGCGGCGCCGATTGGCAAGGCCGCCCAAGCGCCGGGACGCGCCGCGGCGTCGCCGGCCTGAATGACGGGAGGATCAACGATGAGCAAAGTAGCCGCGATCGTCGTCGGCGTCGGCGCCGAGCAGGGACTGGGCGCAGCCCTATGCCGGCGCTTCGCCGCCGACGGCCATCATGTCTTCGTCGCGGGACGCACCGCGGAGAAGATCGAGCGCGTCGTCGCCTCGATCGCCGCCGCCGGCGGCAGCGCGGAAGCGGTCGCAACCGACGCGACCCGCGAGGACGACGTCATCCGCCTGTTCGACCGCGCCTTTGCGGCGGCGGGCGAGCGCGCGCCGCCCGATCTCGTCGTCTTCAACGCCGGCAACAACCGGCGGATGGATTTCCGCGAGGTGCCGGCGGCGCTGTTCGAGGATTTCTGGCGGGTCGGCTGCTTTGCCGGCTTTCTCGTCGGGCGCGAGGCGGCGCGCCGGCTCGTTCCGCTCGGCCGCGGCACGGTGATCTTCACCGGCGCATCCGCCAGCCTGCGCGGCAAGCCGGGCTTCGCGCAATTCGCCGCGGCCAAAGCGGGGTTGCGGATGATCAGCCAGAGCATGGCGCGCGAATACGGGCCGCTCGGCATCCACGTCGCGCATGTCGTGATCGACGGCGCCATCCATGGCGAGCGCGTGCTCAAGGCCTATCCGCAGATGCTCGCCGACCGCGGCGCGGACGGCTTGCTGGACATCGACGCGATCGCGGAAAGCTACTGGCAGCTCCATCGCCAGCAGCGCACCGCCTGGACGCAGGAGCTCGAACTGCGGCCGTATAAGGAGCCGTTTTGAGGGCGCTATCCCTCACCGTCATGGCCGGGCTTGTCCCGGCCACCCACGTCGGGCCGTTGCGCCTGGCGTCCCGGATGAACGCCGCCCCGACGCGCGACGCTACTCGCTACCCCCGCTGCTTGGCCCGCTCGCGCGCTCGCGCCAGGCGCGCCGCCGCCACCGTCTCCACGCAATTGACGACCGCCGCGTATTCGCCCTCGAGATGGGCGAGCGACAGCGCGTGGACGTCGTCGGCGGCAAAAATCCGATGGCCGATCCTGACCTCGACCGCCCAGCACGCGTCGGCGACGACGAAGGTGCGATAGCCGAGATCGCCGGCGTGGCGCGCGGTCGCCTCGAGCGAATTGTGGGTGAGAACGCCGCACAACACCACGGTCGTCGCGCCAAAGCGGTCGAGCGCCGCTTCGAGCGCCGTGCCGACGAAGGCGCTATGCGCGCGCTTGCCGATGACGATCTCGCCCCCGAGCGGCTGCGCCTGCGGCTTGAAGGCGTGGCCGGGCGAACCCGGCGCGTAGGGCGAATCGGCCTCGATCGAATCGTGGCGGATATGAACGATCGGCAGCGCCTCCTCACGCCAGACGGCGATCAGCGCGGCGATGGCGCTTTCCGCGCCCAGATTGTTGCGCGGGAGAAAGCGGGGATGGTCGATCGCTTGTTGAACGTCGACGACGATCAGCGTCGCGTCGCGCGGCAGTCGCATGGCGCCTCCTTGTAGCGCTCGTCTCCGCCAGGAGCGCGCTGCTGATGAACTTAGCCCGCGCCGCGGCTCGCGCCAATCGCGCTCGCGTGTGTGGCGCCTCGTCACGCGAATGTTAACCGTCATCGCGAGGAGCGGAGCGACGAAGCGATCCACGCATCCGCTTGCGTCGTCGGCGCTCGCAACGGCGGGCCGTTTGAGCGTACTGCGCTAACGCGGCAGCAGGACCCAATAATCGAGGTCGAGCACGACATGGGGCTCGTAGCCCTCGCCCTCGCGGGCGGGGAAGTCGGCGCAGGGCCGGTTCTTGACGGCGATCGTGCGCAGCCGCAGCGCGCCGACGTCCGCGCGTCCCGGCAACGCGGCGACGTCGAGCACTTCGCTCCAGGCGAACAGCGTGTCGCCCGCGAACAGCGGCGCGACATGGCGCCCGCCATTGATCGCCGCGATGTGGAACGCATTGGCGAAGCCGTTGAAGCTCAGCGCCCGCGCCAGCGAGATGACATGGCCGCCGTAGATGAGGCGCTTGCCGAAGCGGCCCTGCAATTCGCTCAACTGGTTGAAATGCACCTTGGCGGTGTTCTGGTAGAGGCGGGTCGCGATCTGGTGCTCGGCCTCTTCGACAGTGACGCCGTCGACATGATCAATTCGCTCGCCCCTGGAATAGTCGCCCCAGCGATGGGGCGAGCCGGCGAGGATGTCGTCATAGGCCGCCGAATCAATGGGCGGGCAGGCGGCGCCGAGCCCCTCCGGCGGAACGAACGCCGGCAAGGCGGGGATGACTGCGGCGGGCGCGGGCGAATCAGCGTCGCGCTTGCGCACCATCACCCAGCGGACATAGTCGATCACCGTCTCGCCGCGCTGGTTGAAGCCCTGCGAGCGCACGTAAACCGCGCAGGTCTGGCGATTCGAATTCTCCTTGAGGCCGATCACCTCCGATTGCGCCGTGAGCGTGTCGCCGGGGTAGACGGGCTTGAGAAACCGACAGTCGGCGTAGCCGAGGTTGGCGACCGCGTTGAGCGATACGTCGGGCACGGTCTTGCCGAAGACGACGTGAAAGGCGAGCAGATCGTCGATCGGCGAGCGTGGATAGCCGATCGCCGTCGCGAAGGTTTCGGCGCTCTGCACCGCGAATCGGGTTCCGTAGAGCGCCGAATAGAGCGCGACGTCGCCCTCGCGGAGCGTGCGCGGCGTCGCGTGGCGAAGGATCTCGCCGACCCGGAAATCCTCGAAGAAGCGGCCGGCGGCGGTCTTGGTCGGCGCGCTGGCGCTCAATTGCGTCCTCTCAGAAATGGCGTCCTCTTAGAAGACGTAGGGGTAGATGTAGCGCTGGATGATGTTCTCGATCAGCAGAATGAGCAGGAACAGCACGATCGGGGAAATGTCGACCCCGCCCGTGTTGGGCAGAAAGCGGCGAATCGGTCGCAGCGCCGGCTCGGTCAGCGCGACCACCGTGCTCCAGATCGACCGCACGAAGTCGTTGCGGATATTCACCACGTTGAAGGCGATCAGCCACGACATCACAGCGGCGGCGATGATCACCAGCTTGTAGAGGTCGAGAGCGACAATAACGATATCGAGTACGGCCCGCATGGGCGCTCCTTGATGTATGCCCAGACGGGCCCCCCGGGACTCTTATCACGCCGCCGCCGCTTTCTCCGTTGACAGGCGAGTGAGGCGCACGTAAAGAGCCGCGCAACGGGGCTGTAGCTCAGATGGGAGAGCGCTGCAATCGCACTGCAGAGGTCAGGGGTTCGATTCCCCTCAGCTCCACCAGGAAGTCCGCGCTAGCGGCGGTGGTTTCCAAGTCCCAGATATCCTCCGACATTTCATTGGGTTAGCGGCGCGGGTCGCGGTCTGCGACGTCTCCAGAGCCGTTTTTCGCGGGCCGAGCGGGCCGGAATAGCCGGAAGTCTCTGGCCGCAAAATTCCGTTTCCCGGAAGGGGGGATGGCGAGCGCCGACGAGGCGCGCGTGTAAGTGGTGGCGGGGCAACACCGAGAGCGACCCGGCCGCAAGCGCCGCGCCCTGCGGCTTAGGATTTGCTTCCCGCAATCGAATCGGATGGGCTGTATTCAGGTCCGGGCAGGCTCCCGGAGACCCAGCGCCGTCCATTGATCGGACCATGCCATCGGCAGGTCGACGAGGCGGGCGACGCCGAAGCCGCGCGGCAGACGCCCCTCGATCGCCGCCGTGACGATCGCCGGCGCGAGGAACGCGAGCGACAGCGTCATGCGGATTGAGCGCTCGGTCTTGCCTTCGCGGACGGCGAGCAACTCGATGCTTTGTTGGGGATCGGTCATCAGTTCGTCGAGCCAGCGATGAGCCCTGCGCAGGGCGTCGACGAAGACGATGCGCGCCTCGGTCCGCATCGGCCGGATCGAAACATCCGGTGTCGCCTGGCCTTGAATGATCTCGCGGCGGCGATGGGGCGACGGCGCCGCCCAGGGAACCGTCAGCGTGCGATCGCCGTCGGCGCCGACGGCCTCGCTCAGCTGGATCGTGATCGTCGTGCGGCTGATCGTGACGCGCGCGATTGCGTCGCGGAGGTCGGCGGCGTGATCGTCGGAGGCGGACGGAATCCCATCGCTCGATGCTGCGGTCGAACGGGCAGGGGTTGGCCGTACGTCCGCGATCGCTTGCCTGACTTGCGCCTCGATCTCCGCCGCCGGCGCGCGGGCGATCGAACCCGCGTCCTGCTTGCGGCCCTGCAGCAGGGCCTGCGAGACGTAGTAGCGCCAGCGCCGCCCGCCCTTGGCGGCATGGCTGGGACTCATCGCGTTGTCGCGATCGTCGAACAGCTTGCCGGCGAGCAGCGCGTCCGAGCTCTGGCGGCGGCCGTTGGTCTCTTTGCGATTGTCGGCGAGGATGCCTTGGACGCGATCCCAAGTCGGCAAGTCGATGATCGCCGCGTGAAGACCCTCATGCACCTGCCCCTTATGGCCGAGCCGTCCGACATAGATCGGGTTTGACAGGATCTTGTAGAGATGGCCGCGGCTGATCAGGCCGCCGCCGCTGCGGTTGCCCGCCCCGTCGACGCGAACGGGCAACCGAACGTCCTCGTCGTCGAGCGCGGCCTTCAGCCGCACGACGCTGCCGATCTCGAGATAGCGCCGGAAGAGGTCACGAACGAGCGTCGCATGCTCTTCGACGACGTGCAGCGCGCGGTCCTCGACCCGATAGCCAAGCGGGACCACCCCGCCCATCCAAATGCCGCGCTTCTTCGAGGCGGCGATCTTGTCGCGGATGCGTTCGCCCGTCACCTCGCGCTCGAACTGGGCGAACGACAACAGCACGTTGAGGGTCAAGCGTCCCATGCTGGTGGTGGTGTTGAACGCCTGGGTCACCGACACGAACGAGACGCCATGCGCGTCGAACAGCTCGACCAGCTTGGCGAAGTCGGCGAGCGAGCGCGTCAGGCGATCGACCTTGTAGACGACGATCACGTCGATCCGCCGCGCGCGCACGTCGGCGAGCAGCCTGTGCAGCGCCGGCCGCTCCATCGAGCCGCCCGAGAAGCCGCCGTCGTCGTAGCGCTCGCGGAGCAGTCGCCAGCCTTCGTGCGCCTGGCTCTTGATATAGGCCTCGGCCGCCTCGCGCTGGTTGTCGAGCGAGTTGAACTCCTGCTCGAGACCATGCTCGGTGGAGACGCGGGTGTAGATCGCGCAGCGGAGGCTCGGCTTGCGGTCGACGGGCTTCATGAGGCAGCCAACAATAGAGCGCCGCGGGGTTCATCGCCCGGAGCGACGAGCGGCGCGAGGGCAGGGGGCCCGCGCGGCAGATGGGCGGGAGGAGCCCCGCCCAGGTGGTTGCGCCACTGCAGGCGAAGCCGATCGGCGTCGAGATCGGCGAGCCCGGCGATCGTTGTGGCGAGGGTGACGGCCGCGTCCGATGACGGCGCCGGACAAGGCGGAATCTCCCCGGCACCATTTGCGTGCCGTCGCGCCGGCATCACGCCGCCTTGCGCGTGGCGGAGCGCGCCGCCCCCTTCGGCTTCGCCAACCGCTCTGCCTTGGCCGAGTGATCGGCGGGGGCCGTCGACGGCGCAGCCGCCGGTGGTGCGATCGAACGAGGGGAATCGTTTTCGCTCGCCATGTGCTGACCGTCGCCTTCAAGGCGCGCGCCGATGGCGATCCGGTAGATCGATTCCGCGTCCTTGTTGGATCGTTCGAGGATCACGGCGTAGCCGCGCTTGCGCAGGCCGGTGAGCGCGGCGCGTGCCGTATGCGGAAGCCAGGCGGTCGCGGCGACCAGCTCGGCGAGCGTCGCGCCGTGATCGCGTCGGAGGAGTCCGACAACCCGCGCGGACTTCGAGCCGTCGCGCGGCGCCGACGGCAAGGGTTCCGCCGCCGCCTCTTCCGCGCCATCCGCTTCGACCGCGATCGCCTTCAATCCGGCGGCGGTCAGTTTCAGCGAATAGGATTGCGCGGTGGCCGCGTCGCGTCGCCAGGCCGGCGCTCCTTGCTTGGTCCTGATCTCTTTCACGAGCCCAGCCGCGAGCAGCCTCTCGGCGAACTTTTGCAGGCAGCGATCCTCGCGCTGCGCCGCGGCGCTCAGGACAATGAGTTGGGTGTCGGTGAGCTTAACGGACATGATCGAACTCTTTGTGTCGTTGCGGGCGCCGGCCGATCCGGCGCCTTCACCGATGCGAGCCCCGGATCGCTGCGATCGGCGGGGCCTAGGGTTCTCCGCGCGGCCGCTCGGCCGCAGTAGTCATCGACACACATGCTCTCATTCGACAGAAACGCCAGTTCTTTCTTGGCCGGAAGCGGAGCTGCGACTAGGCTGACACGTCAATCGAAGGCCGCATTAGGTTTCATCATATCTGCGCGGGATCAAAATCGTCGCGAGCTGCGCAAGAGGGTCTCGATGCGGCAGCGGCTCGGGACGGGCTGCCAGCTGCAAGCAGGTCTTAGCGAAACCATTCCCGAGACAAGCCAGGAACTCAATTCGCGACCATGTGTGCTCCGATAGCGCGAACAGGAGCGCGGGGTAAACGTTGGTAACCTGGCATATACCGTGTCCTAGCCGGTCGAATGGCGCGCTCGAGCGCTCGATACTCGGTCAGGGCTGCCGCGAGCCCGAAGGTGTGACGGCTTTGGTCGTAGTAGCTCGTGAAAAACCGGCCCAAAGCGGCCATGGTCGCCTCTTCCACCACCTGCAGGAGGGTTCGCGCCGGCAACGGGCCGAGAAAGGCGTTGCGCTCCTTCGAATTAATAAATCGCTGCAACTCAACGTTGCGAAGGATCGTGGCGCGCGAAATATCCACGCTGATGAGGAGGCGCTTGCAGAAGCGGCGAAAGAGGGCTTCCAGCGCCCACATCAATCGTAACTGCAGTCGCGCGTTCAGGTGGAAAACGAGGAGCTCAACCTATTCAGCATAAACTTGAGATATGGGTGTCAGGATCGGGCCGCCCGTATAGGAAACGTTTGCAAGCTCCGGCCGGATTGCAAGGGTTCCGCGCTGGTGCAGGGGATTTAGGTAGTAATCGGTGGTGACCCGTCGAGGATGCTTCACAAAAAGCTTATGGAAAGCCATAAGTTGGTTGCTACCCGTATTTTTCGCGATCCGCTCGCCTAGGCGATTCGAGGCTTTGGCCATATCACCGACACGGATTGAAGGATCGTGTCGATCGCATCCCAAGTGCGGGCGTTGTCGACCCCAGTCCATAAACACGCGCTCGTTCTCGGCCTTCGACGGCAGCGGCCTTGCGGAAGTTCTCTAGCACCTTCGGGCGCGCGGACGCGGCTTGCGCGGGCCATGCTCCGCATGAACTCCTAGCCACGCGACAGGTCGACGTCGGCGCTGAGCACCTGCTCGATCCGCTTCAGAAGGCGGCGCTTCAGGCCAAAGGTCACCTGGTCGAACCCGATCAATGCGTAGAACTCGGCATAACGAGCAACGAGGTCCTGCTGCACGAGCAACGAGGTCCTGCTGCGGAATCGAGAGGATTGGGTCGAGCGGATTCTCACTATCGCGGCCGTAGAGGTTGGTGAACCTTCCGTTCGACACTCCGAACAACGGGCAATCGACCTTGCGGTGATGAGCGTAGAAATAGGCCTGGCCAATCATCTCGTCTGTGACGGCAGTCGGCGTGTTGGGGGCCGGCGCGGCGCCCTCCTTCGCCTCAGGGAGCTCCCGGTGCAATACGTCGTCAAGCGGTAGTCGAGCTTGATCCTCTTGGATCCGACGGAATGGAAGAACGGGTTTAGCTTGTACTGTTCCTCGGTGAGGACTGTGTAGTCGGTGCCGCGGATGTAGCCGAGTGTGTCGATTAATGGGGCAAGGAAGGCCTCGCGCACGTCTGTCTCATTCAAGCCTCTAAAGTCCCGCTCTGCGAGGCGCCTCAAGATCCCCTCGGTCGCCAGCGTTAGCGGGCGCATCTGCTTCGCGAATGGCCGCATGCCCCCGCGTAATTGATCGCTCGGCGCCGTGCGGAATTCTGCGCTCGCAGACTTTCCTCGCACACTTACGCCTGATCAACGGCGACGCGTTCCAGATCGCCGACGCAGACGTGCCTCTCGGCGATGTTGTCGGTGGGGTGCCCGGCGGCATCGATCCCTCCGCGCGCGCTCGGCGGCGACCCAAGCGAAATTCGCGCTCGGGCTCGCCGCCGGCGTCTCCAGTGCGGACCGCCGCGCACATCTCGTGCATAAAATCTTCATTCATCCAGCCGTTGCAGATGGCGTCGCAAATCATCGTGCTCAAGTTGGATACGGTTGGCCCGCTTCCCGTCCTTCAGTCGGAAATTGCTGCCTATCTAATCGGGGTCCCGCATCGAAGGGAACGCCACATTCGGCGCAAACGATCAAGCCGGAAGGCAGGTGCCTGGCGCGGTGGGCTCGATTGAGCGCCTAGCCGTCTTCATCGCGGGCCAATCAGTCAGTCAGGGGCAGAAATTCGGATCGGCGTCAGGAGCTTCGGCTGCGCTCGTCTCTGTCGATGCCTGCATAGACCGGGGAAGGCGGCCAGCGCTGGCGCAGCATGGCCCCGCTCGCGCATGCTCATCAGTGAGCACCGGTTGCTCAAAGTAGCGACTTCCCGAGCGCCCATCCCGCGAACTAGCGTAACTGCCGACTGACCAGCGAAGATCGGAATTCGAAATAAAGATAATAATATTGTATGTGCCATAATTTCCTTGCGATATAACAGGGTTAGCTCGAAATGGGAGTCTTTTCGAAAGAAACTCGATCCCTTTCATCGGCTCAAGCGGGGGTATGGTACGAAGAAAAATCCCTATCGGGCGAGAGATGTAACAATATTGGTGAAATAATAGATATCAATGGCTCTATCGATCCGGACTTATTCTCAAGAGCGTTAAATATCGTCGCCACAGAGGCGCGGGCGCTTAGTGCGCAATTTGTCGAACACGACGACGGTCCTCGCCAAGTATTCGGAATAGTCCCGGGCGTTTTGTTGGAAATGTTTGACGTCAGCCTGGAGGAGGATCCTTGGCGCGCGATGAAAGACATCGTCGCGCGGGAAATGGAGCGGCCCTGCGCGCTGACGGATCGCCGCCTGTTCTCATATAGCCTAATACGGATGGCCCCGGATCGCTTCGTCTGGCACCAGCGCTATCATCACATCCTCGTCGACGGGTTCAGCTATTCGCTGATCGCAAGACGAGTGAGTGAAATCTACAGTCTTTTGGCGGCGGGCCGCGTGCCGCCGGATTTCTGTTTCCGCCCCATCGTCGAATTGCTGGATGTGTATCAGCGCGGGGTCCGGACGCCGATCGGCGCGGGGTCAAGGGCCATAAGCTCTTGAATTCCCTCCGGCGACGGTTCGCACTCGGGGGTCAACTTTGGAATCCGGTTCACAATCTGCCGCCGGCTCTCGAGGCGCATTGCGGCGCGACGGCGTCACCGCGATATGCGCGCCGCTGGAGGCGACGGGGGACGGCCGCGTCATGCAAGCGCTCGACAAACAAAGTTGCGAGGTCGTTGTGCGGTACGTGTTGCCGTGCGGGCTGACCGGCGGCGGGCGCACATTCACAACCGCTCGCGCCTTGCAGTGTAGAGCCTCGCATAAGCGCTTCTTGGCCGGGCGCAGCAAACGCCGGTCTCGGTCATAGAGTCTCGGGGGCCGCGCAGCAGCCGCTTCGCGCCACTATGGTCTATCGCATGACCGCCGACCTTTGCTTCCTCCAACAGATGGCGCACGAAATCGATGAAGGCCTTCGCCTGTGGCCGGATGATTTTCTTGTGCGGAATGATTGCGAAGACGTGGCGAGGCGCGAGCTCAAACTCGGGGAGCACGTGTATGAGGCGACCGGAGTGCAAATCGTCCTGAACATGAAAATTGTAGAACACGCTGACGCCCGCGCCTCCGAGGCATGCCTGTCGAAGCAGTTCTCCGTTGTCGGCCAGAAGCTTGAATTGCGGACTGATCGATTGCCAAACGCCTTTGCGGCCGAATTTCCAGTTCGCGGCCAGATCCGAAAAGCGGCCGGCCAGACAGTCATGTTGCGTCAAGTCGTCGGGTTCTTGGGGAGCGCCGCGGCGCGCGATGTAATCGGGCGAAGCGCACAAGGTAACGCCGCAACCAGCCAGTCGAAAATGGGTTAGCTTGGACTGCGCTTGTTCACTCACGGCGATGGCGACATCAATTCGCTTCCGAATGAGGTCCGGCGTGTCGCTGGTCACGTTCACATCGATCGAGATCGCCGGATGCGCCCTCATGAATTCGTGCAGGCGACCCCCCAGCAACCCCGCGGCGAACGACGGCGGCGCCGTGACTTCTGAGGTGACCGATAACCTGCTTCTCGGCGCCGATCATCATCGAGGCGCTGTCGATGTGGCCAAGGATCGCGAGACAGTGCTCGTAAAAACGCTCGCCGACTTCCGTGACGCTCGTCCGGCGAGTGGTGCGATGGACTAGGGCGGCGTTGGCTTCGTTTTCAATCAGTTGAACGTGCTTCGTGACCGTCGAGGGGGCAATTCGAAGCTGCCGGGCGGCGGCAGCGAAGCTCTGGGTCTCTACGACGGCGACAAACGAGCGAAGAGACAGGATGCTGACGTGGTTGAGGATCTGGTTTGGCAGCGCCGCCATGATCGATTGCTCACGATTTGGAAATAATCTATTCGACAGTTTCCCACTAGTCAATGACGGCCGGCGACCGTAATGTCAAATACCTAACGCCAAAATCGGCCTTGGTCTGGGGAGATAATACAGTATAAAACAAGTATATCAAATAATGTTACGCTATATATGAGGATTGTATCCTGATCGTTACCAGTTATATCGATGCACGTAGCCAGCTAACGCTGTCAGGAGCATTCTCGGAAAAGGGCAGCGGGTGCGATGTTGCTCCTAACGCGCCAGAAACCTTGGGCGGAATAGCGCGAAGTGGTCTGGACCGGCGACGCCGCGGGAGCATTGCTCAGCCATGAACATTCTGCACATCGACTCCAGCCCGCTCGTGGGACGCTCAGTCTCGCGCCAACTGACCGAGCGGGTCGTCGTCCGCATTCTCGAAAGCGTTCCGAATGCGACGGTCACGCGCCGCGATGTCGCGCTCGACCCGCCGGCCCACGCCAGCGCCGAGATCCTCGACATCGTCCGCTTCAATAAGGACGAAGACCTGACGCCGCTGCAACTTCAGGAGCGGGCGCTCGCCGACACACTCATCGCGGAACTCCAGGCTGCCGACGTCGTCGTCATCGGGTCGCCGATGTATAATTACACGGTCACCAGCCAATTGAAGGCCTGGCTCGACCGCGTCTGCCAGTCTCGCCGGACGTTCCGGTACACGCCCGACGGCGCCGTCGGTCTTCTCGATCCCGCCAAGCGGGTGATCGTCGTGATTTCGCGCGGCGGCAACTACACGAACGGCAAACAGAATCACCGCGACTTTCAGCTGCCCTATCTCAGGGAGATCCTAGGCTTGATCGGCCTGGTCGACATCACCTTCGTCGTCGCCGAGGGCGTCAATATCTCGCCGGAGGAACGCGCCCGCGCGATGGACCGCGCGCAAGCCGAAATTGCGCCGATTGCGAGCGCCATCGGCCATGCGTCGCAGGCGTTCGAACCCAAGACCGCGTGAAACAGGAGGACCTTGGAATGCGCTTTGCCCGATATCGGCAGAATGGACGCGACGGCTTGGCGGCTGCGCGGGACGGCGGCGCGCTGCACGGTTGGCTTGCGGGGGAGGGCGACTATCCCGGCGATCTCGCGGCTCTGATCGCCGGCGGCGCCGACGCGCTGGCGACCGCGGCCAGCCGTCTGCTCAAGGGGCCGGAAATCGACCTCGAGAATGTCGAGCTGCTGGCACCGCTGCCGGCGCCGGGCAAGATCCTCTGTGTCGGGTTGAACTACGTCGAGCACTCCCGGGAATCCGGCTTTGAGCCGCCGCGCTACCCGACGATCTTTGGCCGGTTTGCCTCGAGCCTGATCGGGCACGGCGCGCCAATTGTTCGTCCACGTGTCTCCGATCAGCTCGACTACGAGGGCGAATTGGTCGCGGTGATCGGGCGCGGCGGGCGTAACATCGTCGCGGCTGACGCGCTCGACCACGTCGCCGGCTATTCGATCTTCAACGACGCATCCGTGCGCGACTATCAGATGAAAACGCCGCAATGGACGGTCGGCAAGAACTTTGACGGCACGGGCGCCTTCGGGCCGGTGTTCGTGACGGCTGACGCGCTGCCGCCGGGCTGCCGGGGCCTTCGTCTGCAAACGAGGTTGAACGGCGAAATCGTTCAGGATGCGACCACCGACGACCTCATCTTCGACGTCGCCACCCTGATCGCTCTGCTCAGCGAGGCGATGACGCTCGCGCCGGGCGACGTCATCGTCACCGGCACGCCGTCTGGCGTCGGCCTCGCTCGCAAGCCGCCGCTGTGGATGCGGCCGGGCGACGTCTGCGAGGTGGAGGTCGAGGCGATCGGCGTCCTGCGCAACCCGATTGTCGACGAGGCTCGCTGATGGCGGGCGGTCGGCTGGAAGGCGACGCTCCGAGGCGGCTGACGTTGACCTTCGACAATGGCCCATCTCCCGGCGTCACCGAGCGGGTGCTCGACATCCTGGCTCGCCACGGCGTGCAAGCCACCTTCTTCGTGATCGGCAGGCAATTGCGCGATCCCGCCGCGGCCGCCTTGCTGCCGACGATCCAGCAGGCGGGACATAGGATCGGCAATCACACGCTGAACCATACGGTCGCGCTCGGCGACCGCCCCGACGCCGCCTACGCCCGCGCCGAGATCGACGAAACGCAGGGGCTGATCGGCGCCTACGCGGGCGCCGAGAAGCTGTTCCGGCCGTACGGCAATGACGGGTTGCTCGGGCCGCACCTTTTCAGCAAGGCCGCGCTCTCGCATTTGCGGAGCAACCGTTACACCAGCGTGCTGTGGAACCTGGTGCCGAGGGATTGGGTCAACCCGGAGGGGTGGGACGCCGACTGCGAGGCCGCCTTGGCAGGCAACGCGTGGCCAGTGATCGTGCTGCACGACGTCGCAGGCTGCTGTCTCGCCCGGCTGCCGAGCTTCCTCAATCGCATCGCGGACCTCGGCTACGCCGTCGAGCAGGGATTTCCTGACAGCGTCGTCGTCACGAGGGCAGGAGAGTTCGTGACCTTTACAGATTCGATGGTCTCGGACGGCATGCCGATGTGAGTTCCGTTCAACCGAATCCTAACAAGCCGAAAGAGGAAAAGGGAGAGTACTAAGATGATTCCGATGCCCGAAACCCCGTCGCAGCCGCCGTTCGAGATCACGCGCGCCAGTCATATAGCCTTCACAGTGCGCGATCTTCAGCGCAGTCGGGATTTCTACACCGAGGTGGTCGGACTGGTGGTCAGCGACGAGGACCGCGACACACTCTATCTTCGCGGAGTCGAGGAACGCTCGCATCACAGCCTGGTCTTGAAGCGCACAGATGGCGCGCCGGCCTGCGTGCGCACCGGACTGCGCGTGCGCAACGAAGAGGATTTGGACAAGGCGAAGTTCTTCTTCGAATTGCGGGGCATCAAAGCGAAGTTCGTCGAAGCGCCGTTTCAGTCGCGCACCCTGCACGCGACCGACGTCAGCGGCACGCCGATTGAACTCTGCGCGAGCATGCCCCGCTTCGAGCGCGTCGATCAGCGGTTCGAGGCTTTACGGGGGGCCGGCGCCCTGCGCTTCGATCACTACCAGCAAACCGTGCCGGACGTCATCCAGGCCACCGCTTTCTATACTTCGCTCGGATTCAGGATCGTCGACTATATGGTGGTCGGCGGCGAACCCGTCGGCGTTTTCCTGCAAGCCAAGGAGTCGCCCTACGACGTCGTAGTCCTTCGTCGGACCGGGCCGGCGATTCATCACTTCGCCTACATCGTCAATGGCATCCACGAAATCATCCGGGCCTGCGACATCGCCGGCAGCTTAGGGCTCGGCGACTGCGTCGAGTACGGCCCCGGCCGACACAGCCTGGGGCACTCCTACTATGTCTATCTGCTCGATCCTGACGGGCACCGCCTCGAATTACTGCCGCCGCCAATCTACTACGGCGACGCTGACGATGGCCCGATCGTCCACGAACTCATCGGCACGTCGCGGGTGACGAAGTCCTGGGGCCTACCTCCGCGGCTGAACTGGTTTCACAACACATCGCCCTTCGAGGGCGTCGAGATCAGCAGCCCGCCGCCCGGAGGGCCTGAGCCGTCCCTCGAAGCCTATCTGAAGATGGCCTGAGTAGAACCCGAAATCGAGGAGCAGAATCAGCATGGCCCGCATTCCCTATGTCGATCGGGAAACCATCCCGGATGGCCGAACCGATCTGTTCGATCGGTTGATCGCCGTGCGCGGCCGTGCTGAGCACATCTTCCTCGCCCTGGCCAATGCGCCCGACCTTACCGAGGGTGTCCTTGGTATGGCGACCGCGCTGCGCACGCGCACGGCTCTCCCCAAGCCCTTCCGCGAGCTGGCTGTCGTGACGGTCGGCCTGGAGACTGGCGCCGCCTACGAAGTGGAGCATCACCGGAATGCCGCGCTGGCCGTGGGCGTTCGAGCCGAACAGCTCGATCGCTTGCGGGAGTTCGAGACGGCGGATTGCTTCTCCGAACAGGAGCGGGCCGTGATTCGGCTCGCGAAAGAAATGACCGTGAGCGGCCCTGTGAAGGATTCCACTTGGGATGCCGTCGGCTTCCTTGGCGATCGCCAACGTCTGGAATTGGTCGTCACGGTCGCCTGGTACAACTGCGTCGTGCGCATCATCCTGCCGCTTCAGCTCGAACTGGAGCCCTGGCACGTGCGCCAGGGATGAGCGGGACCTGGTGACGACCCGCCTACATCTAAGCCTGTCGCGCTCTCCAGCGAATTGTTTCACGCGGCGAAAGCGGGTCGCCATATTTCAAGCGGAAATCTTATGAGGAAACACCCGCGATGAAAGCTGCAATCGTGCAGGGGCCGGGGCTACCGCCCGTTTACGGCGACTTCGCCGAGCCTGCAGCGTCGGCCGGCGAACGTATCGTGTCGGTCTCGGCGGCCGCAATCAGTCATGTCGTCAAGAGCCGGGCCTCGGGGACGCACTACAGCTCGTCGGGTGGATTTCCATTCGTCGTCGGCCTCGATGGCGTGGGACGGCTCGACGATGGGCGGCGCGTGTATTTCATCCTGCCGAAGGCCCCTTTTGGCAGCATGGCCGAAATGGCCGTCGTCCCTTCGTCGCATTGCCTGATGCTGCCCAATGACATCGATGATGTTACGGCCGCTGCGATCGCCAATCCCGGCATGTCGTCATGGGCCGCCTATACGGAGCGCGCCAGGCTCAGGGCCGGGGACACCGTACTGGTCAACGGCGCGACCGGCACGTCGGGCCGACTGGCGGTGCAGATCGCCAAACGCCTCGGAGCCTCGAAAGTCATCGCAACGGGCCGCGACGCCAAGGCGCTCGAGGCGGTTGCAATTCTCGGGGCCGACGTGACGATCCCGCTCGTCGAGGACGATGCGGCGCTGGAGCGCGCTTTTCGGGAGCAGTTCGCCGCCGGCGTCGATGTCGTGATCGACTACCTCTGGGGCCCAAGCGCGGAACGCCTTCTGATCGCTGCGGCAAAGGCTGGGAAGGACGCCAAGCCGATTCGCTTCGTTCAGGTCGGATCCGTGAGCGGGGCCGACATAACGTTGCCGAGCGCGGTCCTCCGCTCCTCGGCGATCGAACTGATGGGCAGCGGCCTCGGAAGCATTCCGCTCGATCGGCTCGTCCTTGCCATTGACGGCCTGCTTCACGCGGCGACGGCGTCCGCGTTCCAGATCGCAGCAAAACCCGTTCCGCTTGCTGAGGTCGAACGAGCGTGGCCGCTCGACGACAGCACCCGGCGTACGGTGTTTACGCTGGGTTAGCGCGAGCGTCGCTGACAGACTCAACTGGAGGCAATCAATGAGCGACAAGGAAGTGGTCAATGCCGCCGCTTTGACTCCCGAGGCTCGGCGCGGAATCGAGGCGGCCTGCGTGCGCCTTGCGCTCGACTCTTGCTTGACTAGCGATCGCGGCGAGTACGAGGCTTACGGCGAACTTTACGCTCCCGACGGTTCGTTCGCGCGGCCCGGGCTGTCGGTGTCCGGTCGTGACGCGATCGTCGCTGCGTTGAAAAAGCGGCCGGCTCACCTCGTGATGCGACACTTCACCGCCAACGCCGTTGTCGACGTGATCGATGCCGATCGCGCGGTCGGGCGCGGCAATCAACTCGTCTTCGTCTTAGATCGCAACAGCGGGGAGACCCAGCCGCTCGTCGCAACCGACTACGCCGATGCCTACGTCCGAACCGAAGACGGGTGGAAGATCGCGTCGCGCGAAGTGACCAGATCGTTTTGACGCGGCTACGGCCCATCTTGAAAATCGCCTGCAACCGTCGCGCGTGCGCCAGTCCCTGTAAAGGCGAGGTCCCGACGATCCCGGCTATGCTCCCAGCGCGAGTGCGCGCTTGCTCTATCAGACCGACACTCTGTTGATCGGTCTCCGAGCTCGCATTTTATGTGGCTTGTGAAGATCTGCCTCCCGGTCGGCGGGCCGCTCCATCATCTAACAACCACTGTCTGTAAGATCAGTTGCCGCGCTCTGGCGCAGTTATACAAATGTCTAGATTCCATATACTTTTGATTGTAAAATTAAATGCAATCAATTCGCGACAAAGGTGAGCGATAGGACTTGGCGTTTCTGTTGTTGCTCTGATCAATGGCGGCCGCGGCGGACGACGGAGTCCGGGGCGCGATCCCCTCCTCACGGTACGGCGCGATGCAGGAGAGCTTTCAAATCTTGTACGAGGATGGCGAGCGCGTCCTCCTTCGCGGAACACGTTTTGGGGCCGAGGGAAAGCGAAAGGCTGTTCTGACCGTTCTTCTCGCCGCGGAACGACCGGCGCCTCTCGCCCTCGAGCGGCTCACGCATGAATATGAACTCAAGGACGAACTGGACGGCGCTTGGGCGGCGCGGCCGCTGGACCTGGTGCGCGAAGAGGGTCGCGCCATGCTGGTGCTCGAGGACTCCGGCGGCGAACCGCTGGCTCGCCTGCTGGGCGCGCCGATGGAGGTCGGCGTCTTCTTACGCCTCGCGATCGCCATCGTTGCGGCGCTCGGCAGAGCGCACCAGAATGGCTTCGTCCACAAGGATCTGAAGCCCGGCAACATCCTCGTCAGCTGCGCCGACGGTGCTGCGCGGCTCACCGGATTCGGCATCGCGACGCGGCTGCCGCGCGAACGCCAGGCGCTCGCGCCGCCGGAAACGATCGCCGGCACGCTCGCCTATATGGCGCCCGAACAGACCGGGCGAATGAACCGCTCCATCGATTCGCGCAGCGACCTCTATTCGCTCGGCGTCGTCTTCTATGAGATGGTCGCCGGCGCGCTGCCATTCGCCGCTTCCGATCCGATGGAGTGGGTCCACTGCCACGTCGCGCGGCGGCCAGCGCCGCCGAGTGAGCGGGTCGACAATATCCCAGCCGCCATCTCGAAGATCGTCATGAAGCTGCTCGCTAAGGCGGCCGAGGAGCGCTACCAGAGCGCCGCCGGGTTGGAGCGGGACCTCAGGCGCTGCCTCGAAGATGGGGAGCGGCAGCGCCGCATCGATGATTTTCCGCTCGGCCAAGCCGACACGCCGGACCGGCTGCTCATCCCCGAGACGCTCTACGGCAGAGAGCGCGACCTCGCCACCCTGCGCGCCGCATTCGAGCGTGTCGTCACGGGCGGGCCGCCGGAGCTCGTGCTGGTCTCCGGCTATTCCGGTATCGGCAAGTCCGCCGTCGTGAACGAACTGCACAAGGAGCTCGTTCCCTCGCGGGGTTTGTTCGCCTCTGGCAAGTTTGACCAGTACAAGCGCGATATCCCCTATTCGACCCTGACGCAGGCTTTCCAGAACCTGACGCGCCGTCTGCTGGGCAGGGGCGACGCCGAATTGGCGGGCTGGCGAGACGCGCTCTTGGAGGCGCTGGGGACGAACGGGCGGCTGATGACCGACCTCGTGCCCGAACTGAAGCTGATTGTCGGCGAGCAGCCGCCGGTTCCGGACGTCGAGCCGCAGCAGGCGCAAAGCCGATTCCAGCTCGTATTTCGACGGTTCATCGGCGTCTTCGCCAGACCGGAACATCCGCTGGCGCTGTTTCTCGACGATCTGCAATGGCTCGACGCGGCGACGCTCGACCTCCTCGCGGACGTGGCGACCCGCTCGGAGCTGCGACATCTGATGCTGATCGGAGCTTACCGGGACAATGAGGTCGACGCCGCACATCCGTTGAGGGCTAGGCTCGAGGCCGTCAGAACTGCAGGCGCGAGGATCGAGGAGATCACGCTCGCTCCGCTCGCCCTCGCGCATGTCGAAAAGATGCTCGCGGACGCGCTTCACTGCGCGCGCGAACGCGCCGCGCCGCTGGCGAAGCTGGTGCACGAGAAAACCGCCGGCAATCCATTCTTCGTGATTTAGTTTCTTCATATGCTCGCCGAAGAGGGGCTGCTCGCCTTCGATCATGACGCGGCGCGCTGGCGATGGGAATTCGAGCGCATTCACGCCAAGAGCTACGCCGACAATGTCGTCGCTCTCATGGTCGGTGAGCTAAGCCGGCTGCCGCCGCAGACGCAGCAGGCGTTGCAACAGCTCGCTGCCCTCGGCAACGTTGCCGCGATCGCGATGCTGTCGACCCTCCTCGGGGCTCCCGAGGATCACCTCGATGCGGTATTGCAGCCGGCAGTGCGACAGGACCTCATCGAGCGGGTGGAAGGCTCTTACAAATTTATGCACGACCGGGTGCAGGAAGCCGCCTACTCGATGATCCCGGAGGCATCGCGCGCCGAAGCCCAGCTCCGGATCGGTCGCCTTCTCGCGACGCACACGTCGCCCGAGAAGAGAGAGGAGGCAATCTTCGAGATTGTCACGCATCTCAACCGCGGCATCGATCTGATCAGCCAACAAGAGGAACGGGACCAACTCGCCGAGTTCAACCTGATCGCGGGCAAGCGCGCCAAACGGTCTTCCGCCTACGCCTCGGCGCTCAGCTATCTCAATGCCGGCGCCGCGATGTTGGCGGAGGATTGCTGGGAGCGACGGCGCCAGCTGATCTTTGCGTTGGAGCTAAACCGGGCCGAATGCGAGTTCCTTAGCGGCGCCCTGGCAACGGCGGAGGGGCGCCTGAACGGGCTATCGGCTCACGCCGCAACGACAGTCGAACGCGCCCTAGTTGCTTGCCTGCTACTGGATCTGTACACGACTCTAGGTCAGAGTCATCGCGCCGTCGTCGTCGGCCTTGAATATCTTCGGCATGCTGGATTCGACTGGTCGCCGCATCCGAGCGACGAAGACGTGCGACGGGAATACGACCAGATCTGGTCGCGACTCGGGAGCCGCAGGATCGAGGATCTGAGCGAGCTCCCTCTTATGACCAATCCGGACTCCCTCGCAACAATGGACGTTCTGACGAAGTTCGGGCCCGCTGCGTTCTTTACGGAGCGGAACCTTTACGATCTTGCGACATGCGCGGCGGTGAACCTCAGCCTCGAGCGGGGCAAAAGCGACGGTTCGAGCGACGAGTACGTCAGATTTGGCATGACCGCCTGCGCCCGATTCGGCAATTACGCGGCGGGTTTACGCGTCGGCGAGGTTGGCTACGAGCAGGCCGAACGACAGGGGTTGAAGCGCTACCAAGCCCGCACTTACATGCAGTGCGCGTCTTTCCTCACGCCCTATACAAAACACGTTCGGGGCGCGCGCGAGTTGCTGCGTCGTAGCTTCCAGATCGCGAGTACCGAGGGGGATCTGATTTTCGCCGGGTATAGCTGCCACAATCTCACCGAGAATTTGCTCACGGCCGGCGATCCGCTTCCTGAGGTGCAACGCGAAGCCGAGCGTGGACTCGAGTTTGCGCAGAAGGCGCAGTTTGGGCAGCTCATTGACGTCATCGCCTCGCAGATCGGGTTCATCCGGATGCTGCGCGGGCTGACGCGGAAATTCGGCTCCTTCGACGATGAGCACTTCGACGAAGTCCGAAATCGAGCGCTATTTTTCGAGCAACCCAGACTTGGCGTTTGCCGAGTGTTGGTACTGGGTTCGGAAGGCGCAGGCGTACTTTCACGCCTGTGATTACGCCTCAGCAACGCTGGCAGTGGCGAGGGCGCAACGGCACGCGCAATCAAGATTGATGTTTGCTGCCGTGGATTGTCACTTCTACGGCGCGCTGTCTCATGCCGCCTGTTGCGACGCCGCACCGCCCGACGAGCGGTGGCGGCACATAGACGCTCTGGCGGCGCATCACAGGCAACTGGATATCTGGGCGGGGAACTGTCCGCAGAATTTCGAGAACCGCGCCACGCTCGTGGGCGCGGAGATTGCGCGCCTGGAAGGCCGCAACGGCGATGCGATGCGCCTCTACGAGCAGGCGATCCGTTCGGCGCGTGACAATGGCTTTGTCCACAATGAGGCCGTCGCCTACGAGCGCGCGTCCCACTTCTATCGGGCGCAGGGGTTCGACCGGTTCGCCGACCTCTACTTGCGCGATGCCCGCTACGGCTATCTGCGTTGGGGCGCTGAGGGCAAGGTTCGTCAACTTGAGGAGACATTTCCGCACCTGAGGGTAGAAGAGCCTGCGCCCGGGCCGACGAGCACGATCGCGACTCCGGTCGAGCGCCTCGACCTTGCGACGGTAATCAAAGTGTCGCAGAGGGTCTCCAGCGAGATGGTGCCGGAGACGCTGGTCGACACGCTGATGCGTACCGCTATGGAGCACGCGGGCGGCGAACGCGGCCTGCTGATCCTGTCGCGAGACGCGGGGCTGCGGATCGAAGCCGAAGCCACGATCTCGACCGGCGCCGTTCTTGTCGAACTTCGCGATGCCCCCGTTGCCGCATCGGCGCTGCCGGAGACTGTGCTTCACTATGTCTTGCGCACGCGGGACAGCGTCGTTCTCGACGAGGCCGCCAACGACCCCTCGTTCGCCGCGGATCTTTACATCCGCCAGCGCCAGGCGCGGTCGATTCTCTGCCTGCCCTTGATCAACCAAGCGAAGCTCATTGGCGCTCTCTACCTTGAAAACAACCTCACCACGCGCGCCTTCGCGCCGACACGGATCGCGGTGCTGAAACTCCTGGCCTCGCAGGCGGCGACCGCGCTGGAGAACAGCCGGCTGTACCGCGATCTCGAACAACGTGAGGCCAAGATCCGGGGGCTGGTCGACGCCAACATCATCGGGGTCTGTGTCGGGCAACGCGACGGTCGGATGATCGAAGCCAATGACGCCTATCTTCGCATCATTGGATATGATCGCGATGATCTCGTCTCCGGCCGTATCCGCTGGGCGGATCTGACGCCTTCCGAATGGCGCGAGCGCTCGGAGCAGGCTCGATCGGATCTTGCGACGACCGGCGTCGTCCAGCCGTTCGAGAGGGAATATATCCGCAAAGACGGGGGCCGGGTCTCCGTGTTGGTTGGCATGGCGGACATCGAGGGCGTCGAAAAGCAACACGTCGCCTTCATGCTCGACCTGACAGAACGCAAGCGGGCCGAACAGGCGCTGCGTGAACGCGAGGCCAAAATCCGAGGACTGTTCGACGCGAATATCATCGGGATCTTCATCGGAGACATCGAGGGCAAGGTTCTCGAGGCCAACGATGCATTTTTCCAAATGCTGGGATACGACCGCGGCGATGTCGCTGCCGGGCGCATTCACCGGTCCGGGATCACGCCCTCGGAATGGCGCGTCCGAGACGCGCGGACGCGCGCGGAGTTGGAGACGGTCGGGACCGTTCAACCGTTCGAGAAAGAGTACATTCGGAAGGATGGCACGCGGATCCCCGTGCTCATCGGCGCGGCGAGGTTCGAACGCGATCGGGTCGTCGCGTTCGTGCTCGACTTAACGGAGCGTAAGCGCGCAGAGGCCGAAGCGCGCGAGAGCGAACGGCGCTATCGCGAAATACAGGGGGAGTTCGCGCAGCAATCCGGGCGCGGTCGCCCGCGCGGGATGGTCGCTGCTCGCCGGGCGGGCGGCGCTCTATGGGCTTGCGGGAACGCGCGGCGTCATTGGCGGGCTGGTCCTCACGGGCCTTGATGGCGCCGGAGACGCATCTGTCGGCGCCCCCTATACGCTCATCTCCATCGCCGCGGTGATCGTCGGCGGCGGCGAGTTCGTGGGCGGCGTCGTGACTCCGATCCGCACGTTGGTCGGCGTCTGGATCATGCTGCTCGCTGGGTCGCTTCTCTCTTTCGTCAACATTGCGGCCGATTGGCAACTCAGCGTGCAGGGCGGCATCCTGATCGTCGTGCTGGGCCTCCGCACGCTGATCCGTGGGAGGGCCACATGAGCGGCAGGATCGGGGCCTGGCTCGGCGCGCGGCCATGGATCTGGTCGTTCGGCGCCGCGTTCGTTGTCTGGATGATCATCGCGCTCGCGGCGCAGGGCCGCGGCATGCTGGCGACACTCGCGGTCGCGCTGCAGTTCGCGACCTTCTACGCCATCGTCGGAATCGGGCAGATGATGGCGATCGCGGCCGGCCCCGGCAATATCGACCTTTCGATTCCGGGCGTGATGACCTTAGCGGGCTTTGTCGCGATGGGAGAGATGAATGGCGGCGACGCCGGGGTCGCCGCCGGGCTCGCAGCGGGCATTGCAGTCGGCTTCGCCGCGGGGGCGTTCAATGTCGGGCTGATTCAAGGTCTTCGAATTCCGCCGATGATCGGCACGCTCGCGGCGGGATTCGTGTTCCAGTCGATGGCGATCGCCTATTCCAGGACGTCGCACCCCGCGCCCCCGCCAGCGTTGATGTCGCTCAGCGCCGGCCGGGTGTTCGGCGCCCCGGTCATCGCGCTCATCTTCATGATCCTCACCGCCTTGGTCGCCTTCGTCCTCAACCGCTCGGTGTTCGGCCGATCCGTGCTGGCGATCGGGCAAAACGTTCGCGCCGCACGCCTCGCCGGCCTCGCCGTGCGCCGCAACGTGGCGGCCGTTTACGTGCTCTCGGCCGTGCTCTCGGCCGTGGCTGGAATCCTGCTCTCCGCCTATTCCGGCGGCGCCACGCTCGATATGGGAGCTGACTATCTCCTCATGTCGATCGCCGTGGTCGTGCTCGGGGGGACCTCTGTCGCCGGCGGACAGGCAAGCCCCGCCGGCCTCTGGGGGGCAGCCACATTGCTTTATCTCGTAGGAACGATGCTGAACGTCATGCGCGTCGGCGCGGGCGTGCGCTACATTGTCACGGGCCTCATCATCATCGGTGTGCTGGCGCTGGCGAAGGGGCGGGATCAGGCGGCATAACCCCTTATGCGAACGCCCACTGATCATCAGCTGATCAGATCGACTGGCATTTCAACCTTCAGGTGGCCGAGCGCCCCGTAGTGCGCAGCTCGACATCCCGTGAGCCGCCGGCCTTAGTGACGATGTTGGCGAGGCCGATCTTGGTTTTGGCGCTTGCGGCGCCGATGGCGCGCACGAAGAGGCCGAAGCGGTGCTTCTGCGCGGCGAAGAACGGGCTCGACAGCGGAGGTACCTCAGATCGCGCCGCATTGGCCTCGGCTCGCGACGGCGTGACGTCCGCGCCCCTGGTCTGGCGGAAATGGACCCTGGAGGAGAAGCCGTTGCCGGTGGCTTTCGAGCGATAGGCCGTGTCGGCCGAGATCGGGCTCGCCGTATTCGTCTTGTCGAGCACGTCGGGCAACGGCGCGCGGCCGCGTTGGTCACCGCCAAACGCCAGTTCAGGCCGTGAGCGCGCTCGATCGAAACGTGATTAGCGCAGCCGAACAAAGGAATGGCGATTTCGACTTTCGCTTTGCCGTCCTCGCCCGCCGCAAGCGCCTTGGCGCGCTTCAAGGTTCGGCGCGCGTCGCGGTCCTTATGGGCGAGCTTGGCCGGCTTCTCCTCGGCTTCGGCTGGGGCGCGGCGACAATCGTCGCGTCGACGATCTGCCCGGACATCGCAAATCCTTGGCGCGGACGTTCTTCACCGCACCAGCGCCCTTCGCGGAGCCGCGCCGGCGATGTGGCCGCAATAAATTTGCGAGGGCGAGGGCCGCGGCGGGGGGCAGCCAACGCGGGCCGCCGCCCTCGATGCGCGTGGCGCCTGCTCAGCTCGTCGGCAATCTCTAAGAGCCTGACTCAAAAGGCTACGCCCGAGCGAGGCGTCTGAGGTCGAATTGGATTGCGGCTAGAGCGGTTCTCGACCGATTAGAATCGCTTGGGATTCCCGAATCGACGTGTTTCTGATTCACCGTGTTGGCTGGCGAAGGAGGCCGGCCGACATGGGGGAACCTCTTTCGACGGATCTTCGCGAGCGCGTGGTTGACGCGGTGAATGGGGGAATGTCGCGCCGTCAGGCGGCGGCGCATTTCAAGGTCGGGGTATCGAGCGCGATCCGCTGGGTTGCGCAGGCGCTGGCGACGGGCGACCTTGCGCCCAAGCGGCAGGGCGGCGATCGTCGATCAGCGGCGATCGAGGCGCAGGCTGATTTCATCCTGTCCCTGCTCGGCCCCGGCAGCGACGCCACCTTGGCCGAAATGCGCGCCGCCCTCGCAGCCAAGGGCCATTCCTTCAGCATCTCCGCGCTCTCGCGCTTCTTCGCCCGAAGGAGGATCACGCTCAAAAAAAGTCCGCGCACGCGGCCGAGCAAGATCGCCCCGATATCCTGAAGCGCCGTCGGCAATGGTTCGCGTCTCAGCTCGATCTTGATCCGGCGAAGCTGGTTTTCATCGACGAAACCTGGGCCTCCACGAACATGGCGCGAAGATACGGTCGCGCTCCGCGAGGCGAACGCCTGCGCGCCGCCGTCCCCCACGGCCATTGGAAAACCACGACCTTCGTGGCCGGACTGAGGCTGGCGGGGGTTGTCGCGCCGCTGGTCTTTGACGGACCGATCAACGCCCAGGTCTTCGAAGCCTATGTCGAGCAATTCCTGGTCCCGACGCTGTCGCCTGGCGACATCGTCGTCATGGACAATTTGTCCAGCCACAAAGGACCGAGGATCAGCCAAATGATCGAAGCCGCCGGCGCGACCTTGCTCTACTTGCCGCCCTACAGCCCCGACTTCAACCCGATCGAGAGGATGTTCTCCAAGCTCAAGGCGCTGCTGCGCAGAGCCGCCGAACGCACCGTCGAAGGTCTGTGGCGCGCAATCGCCGAATGCATTCCGCTTGTCACGCCGCGCGAATGCGCAAACTATTTCGAGGCCGCCGGCTATGAACCAACCTGAACGGGAACCGCTCTAGGGCGACGAAGGCGGCGAGTGTGGATCCAAACTCAGTTGCACCAAGCGTCAATCGCGTCCGTCTTACTCGCCGGACTCCGGGACGCTCGCCGTCGATGTCGCGTGATCGACCGGCGTCGGCGCCAGCTTGGGGCGTCCCGCCCGCTCCCGCAGTTGCTGGAAGACGACGTAGAGCATCGGGATGACGAAGACGCCGAAGACAGACGCGGCCAGCATGCCGCCGAAGACCGGCGTGCCGATGGCGCGACGGCTGGTCGCCCCGGCGCCGACGGCGATGACGAGCGGCAACAGGCCGAGGATGAAAGCGAAGCTCGTCATCATCACCGGCCGGAATCGCAATCGAGCGCCCTCGATCGCCGCATCGAGAATCGACTTCCCGTGCTGTCGTTGTTCGACCGCGAATTCGACGATGAGAATGCCGTTCTGGCGGCGAGCGCGATCAGCACCACCAGGCCGATCTGCGCATAGACGTCGAAGCTGCGACCGACTAGCACCACCGCGCCCACGGCGCCCAACAGGCCGACCCCGACCGACAGCAAGACTGGAACGGGAATGTTCCAGCTCTCGTAGAGCGCGACGAGAAACAGGTAGGCGAACAGCACCGCGAGGGCGAGCACGATGGTTGTGCCGCCGGCGGCGGCCTTCTCCTGCAGCGCGGTCCCGGTCCACTCATAGGCGTAGCCGGCGGGAAGCGTTGCGACCGAAACGCGCTCCATCGCGTTGAGCGCCTGGCCTGAACTGAAGCCGGGTTTGGGGGCGCCGTTGATCAGGGCGGCGCGAAAGCCGTTGTAGCGCACCAGCAGTTCCGGACCTTGAACGATTTCAGGCTGCGCCAGCGCGCGCACGGGCGCCATGGATCCCGATCCATTGCGGACGTAAACGTTGAAAATGTCGCCGATCTCGTTTCGAAACGGCTCGTCGGCCTGGACATTGACCTGCCAGACTCGACCGAACACATTGAAGGTGTTCACGTAGTAGCGACCGATCGTCGATTGCACGGCATTGAAGAGGTCTGCGATCTTGACGCCGAGCACCTGCGCCTTGTTGCGGTCGACGTCGAGGTACACCTGCGGCGTATCGGCAGCGAAAGTGCTGAACACGCCACCGAGCTCCGGTTGCTGGTTCGCCGCGACCAGCACGCCGCGCATGGTCGCGGCGATGTCCGCAGGGGACTGACCTTGCAAGCCCTCGAGCACATATTGGAATCCGCCCGTGTTGCCGAGGCCGAGAATCGGCGGCAAATTGAACGGGAAGACGACCGCCTGCTGGATCGCCGCCAGTGAACCGGATTCCAAAGTTGACCCCCTGGATGCGAACCGTCGCCGGAGGGAATTCAAGAGCTTATGGCCCTTGACCCCGTGCCGATCGGCGTCAGGACCCCGCGCCGATACACATGCAGTTCGGCCGCGACACTCGAACTCGACCCATCTGAGACAGTCGGTGGTGGGTCCCGAATTGGCCGCCCTCGGGTCCCGTGGGCGCCTCCGTCCGGCCCGAAGGGCCCACCCCAAGTTTTGGACAGTCGAGAGCGTCGCGTGTTGTTCCTGCTCCCGGTCATTCTGACGTACTCTGCCTGGTCGTACTGGGTGTTCCGCGGGAAGGCGCGCAGGGATATCGGTTACCACTGAGGTCGCCTGGCCCGCGCATTTTCACTGCTATACCCCGACTCATTGAGTAGGCGACAAAAGGGTTGAGGGGAGGGCCGAACGGGATATGACTGGCATGATTCGCGGCGGGTTTCTCACAGCGACAGATCGGTCAGCGCGCTAAACCTCTGACGAAATTGGGTTGAGTGGGCTCAGCATGTGGAGCCGCTGCACACTTCTGGGAACGATCCCCGAGCCTCCTGGAACGATGGCGCGACGAAAAAGTCGATCGTTCAACGACAACGTCGCGAAGCCCGCCGTCATACAGAACCATATTGGCCGTCGCCCTATCGCATCGTTCGGCAATTCCGACGGTGATCTGGCGATGCTGAAATGGACGACTGCAAAGGCGCGCGCTACGCCATGCTCGTTCACCACACCTGACGCCGCGCGGGAATGGGCCTATGATCGCATGTCATCCATCGGGCAACTCGAAAAGCACTCGATGAGACCGATGCAAAGGGTTGGACGGTCGTCGATATGAGCAACGATTGGCGAGGCGTCGTCCCCATTGAGTAGAAGGCGCTGCGCGCTGTCGGTCTGACGCGCAGCGGCAGGCGTGAGATTCTATCAACTCGAAGCCCAGAACAACCGAAGCGGGCGGCGGGCTGCTCTTGGTTAATCAGTTAGGAATGCAGGGGCCACGCTCTCCATCAGGAAAGGAAGCTGGCCATGTCTCGCAAATTTGCACTCTTGCTTTGGCGATCCAATTGCCCAGCGGCAGCTCAATCCGAGTCGAAGTCGTGAATCTGACGAGGGGCTGAGGCGATGCTCTACGCTGTCACAGTCTTCGCGCCGCTCGCGGGCTCGTTGATCGCCGGCCTGCTCGGCCGCGCCATCGGCGACCGCGCGGCTGAACTCATCGCCATCCTCGGCATGGTCGTCTCGGCGATCTTCGGCTTGATCGTAATGGGACACGTCGCCTTCGAGGGTGCGCCATACGCCAGCGTCCCCATTGCCGACTGGGTGCAATCGGGCAGCTTCCAGGTCCACTGGTCGCTTCGCTACGACACGCTCTCGGCGGTGATGGTCGGGATGGTCAGCTTCGTTTCGATGCTGATCCACATTTACACCGTCGGCTACATGGCGCACGAGCCGGAGGGGTCGCGCTACCGTTTCATGGGCTACATCAGCCTCTTCACCTTCGCCATGCTGATGCTGGTGACGTCGGACAACCTACTGCAGCTGTTCTTCGGCTGGGAGGGTGTGGGCTTCTGCAGCTACCTGCTCGTCGGCTACTGGTTCGATCGCGAATACGCCAACGACGCCGCCATCAAGGCGTTCGTTGTCAACCGCGTCGGCGATCTCTGCTTCGCGATCGGCATCGCGCTGATCTTCCTGACATTCGGCACGGTCGAGTTCCAGGGGATCTTCGCCGCGCTGCCGCAGCACGTCGGCGAGACGTACAGTCTGTTTGGTTTCGCAATTCCGACCCACGAGGTGATTGGGACGCTGCTGTTCATCGGCGCCATGGGCAAGTCGGCGCAAATCTTCCTGCACACTTGGCTGCCCGACGCGATGGCCGGGCCGACACCTATCTCCGCGTTGATCCATGCAGCGACGATGGTCACAGCGGGCGTATTCCTGATGGCGCGGATGGGCCCCCTGCTGAATGACGCGCCCGCTACGCTCGGCTTCGTCACGCTGATCGGCGGCGCCACCGCGGTGTTCGCGGCGACAATCGGCATTGCGCAGTTCGACATCAAGAAGATCATTGCATACTCGACCTGTTCCGAACTCGGCTTCATGATGATCGGCATCGGCGCTGGCGCCTATCAGACTGCGATCTTCCTCTTGGTATGCCACGCCTTCTTCAAGGCGCTTCTCTTTCTGTGCGCTGGCGCCGTGATCACCCAGCAACACGAAGAGCAGGACATCCGCAATATGGGCGGCCTTTGGCGCAAGATGCCGATTACCTGCGTGACGTTCTGGGTTGGGGCGCTTTCGCTCGGCGGCCTGTGGCCGTTCGCCGGCGCCCAGTCGCACGACGCAGTGCTGCACGCGGCCTACGCGGCCGGCGGCGGATTTGGCGCCTACGGCTATGTCGCCGGAGTGATCGCCACTTATCTCACCTGCGTCTACATCTTCCGCGAGCTGTATCTCGTGTTCTACGGCAGGCCACGCATGTCAGCGGAGGCTTACGCACACTCCCACGAGGCGCCGCCGGTGATGACCGGGCCGTTGGTGGTGCTCGCGATCGGCGCGGCGGCTTCGGGTTTCATTCTCGCCCCCTGGTTCGTCGGCGAGAGCTGGCAGGCGTTTTGGCGCGACAGTGTCCAGATCGCCGCCTGGAACCACGCGGTCGCTGGGATGGAGAGCCTGCCCCAGTGGGCGGCGTCGCTTCCACTTCTCGCGACGCTAGCCGGCATGGCCACAGTGTACGTCTGCTACGTGCTGTCGCCAGGCATTCCTGCTTGGCTCGCCACCACGTTCCGGCCGGTGTATCTGTTCCTGCTGAACAAGTGGTACTTCGACGAGCTCTACCGGTTCCTGTTCGTCCGTCCGTACTTCAGATTGGCGCGCCAGCTCTGGCAGGTCGGCGACGTCTCCATAATCGACGGCATTGGGCCTGATGGTGTCTCAGCACGCGTTGTCGACGTTACCCGCAACGTTGTGCGCCTGCAGACCGGCTATGTCTATCACTACGCCTTTGCGATGCTGATCGGCGCCGCTGCGTTCGTCACCTGGTTCCTGCTCGGAGGGACGCGCTGATGTTCGGATTCGGCATCCTCACCGGTGTGCTCGTCCTGCCGTTAGCCGGCGCGCTGTTCATTGGCGCGCTGCCAGGCGAGAGTGAATCGACCTTCAAAAGCGCGCGCTGGATCGCGCTGGGGACGACGATCTTGACGTTCGTTCTCTCGCTTGCAGCGTGGTCGTCGTTCAACCCGGCGATCGTCGGCTTCCAGCTCGTCGAGCAGCACGACTGGTTCTCGCGGACCATTACTTACAAACTCGGTGTCGATGGCGTCTCCTTGCCGTTCATGCTGCTGACGACCTTCCTGATGCCGTTCTGCATCGCCGCTTCCTGGGTTTCGATCACCGATCGCGTCAAGCAATACATGATCGCGTTTCTGGTCCTGGAAACGATGATGATCGGTGTCTTCGTCGCGCTCGATCTCCTACTCTTCTATCTCTTCTTTGAGGCCGGCCTGATTCCGATGTTCCTTATCATCGGAATATGGGGAGCCGAGCGGCGCGTCTATGCCGCGTTCAAGTTCTTTCTCTATACGTTGACTGGCTCGCTGCTGATGCTGCTGGCGATTATGACAATGTACTGGACCGCAGGCACCACCGATATCCCGGCGCTGCTGATTGCGCATTTTTCCGTTGGCATGCAAAAGTGGCTATGGCTGGGTTTCTTCGCTTCATTCGCGGTGAAGATCCCCATGTGGCCTGTCCACACCTGGTTGCCCGATGCGCATGTCGAAGCGCCGACAGCCGGCTCTGTCATTCTGGCGGGCGTTCTGCTGAAGATGGGCGGATACGGGCTCATCCGCTTCTCGCTGCCGATGTTCCCCGACGCATCGCACTATTTCGCTCCGCTAGTTTTCGCGCTCTCGGTCATCGCCATCGTCTACACCTCGGCGGTCGCGCTGGCGCAGGTCGACATGAAGAAGCTCATCGCCTACTCGTCGATCGCGCACATGGGCGTCGTGACGCTCGGCCTGTTCACGTTCAACCGGCAGGGCGTCGACGGTGCGATATTCGAGATGCTGTCGCACGGCGTCGTCTCCGCCGCACTCTTCCTCTGCGTAGGTGTTCTGTACGATCGAATGCACACCCACGAGATCGCGAGGTTCGGCGGCCTCGCCAACCGCATGCCGCGCTACGCTTTCTTTTTCATGGCGTTCACAATGGCCGGCATGGGCCTGCCGGCGACGTCGGGGTTCGTCGGCGAGTTCCTCGTGCTGATCGGCGCGTTGCACGTCAACTTCTGGTTGGCGCTATTCGGCTCGATGGGCATGGTGCTCGGCGTCGCCTACAGCCTTTATCTGTACCGATGGATCATGTTCGGCGAGCTAACCAAGGCGACGCTGGCGGCGATCCAGGACCTGTCGCCGCGCGAAGTCGCGCTGTTCGTCCCGCTGACCGTGGTCACGCTCTGGATGGGCGTCTACCCCTCGAGTTTCAGCGGCATCTGGGGAGCGACAGTGGCGGAGATGGTCGCGCAGCATTCCCAGGCGGCCACGCAAGCGCCCGTCTCGCTCGCGGCCATGAACCGATGACGAACGGCTCGTTGGCGGGCGTTGCCCGCGACCCATCATTTCTTTGAGGCGGTAAATCGATTGAGGAGGGGTCGCGACGCAGTATGAACTCTCCGCACCCTCAGCAGTCGGGCGTGTTGACGTCGAGCACGTTGACTTGCCAAGCGGCATGATCGATGCGGAGCCCGCGGCCTATCACTTCGCCGCCGTCGCGCTCGTAGACTTCGTCCGCTACCCTGTCCCGTGAGAAGCAGGCGCTTTTGTCGGAGTTCCGGGAACGACAAGACGAGACGAGGCCTTGTCACGCCGACATGATCTTGCTGTCTGTCGGTCGGTTCGGTAGCTTCGTTGATGACCCAGATCAGCTATGCCGGCTACCGGTTTCCGCCTGAAATCATTCGTCAGTCGATATGGCTCTATCTGCGGTTCACGCTGAGCTTCCTTGATCACCGATGAGCTGCGATCGTACGGCGCGGCAGCCCGTGAGCTTGGAATTGCTAACCGCCATGAACGTGGTGGGTGGAAGAACAATCGCGCCGAAAACTCGCATCAGCCGACGCGACGAAGAGAGCGCAAGATGTAGGGCTTCAAGAGCCCAGGCTCAGCCCAGAGATTTCTCTCCGCTCACGCACCCGTCTCCAACACCTTCAACGTCCAACGCCATCTCACGACAAGGCAAACGCACCGAGCCCTCCGCGCCACGGCGATGAGCACGTGGCGCGAGGCCGCCGCCGCCGCTTGAAATTGGGCGAGATGTTAGCCACTTTCGATTTAAATTCGACAATGTGACAGCGCCGTCGGGCGTCTTCAGCGCTTCGATCGCCTCCAAATTTTAGCGGACGATCGCCATCGCGCCGGTTAGGACCCGACCGCCCGGTCCGCGACGACCCCGACGGTCCTTTTGCGCTTGGGCAACCTCACGCACTGAAGGTGCAGCGTCTTTCAGTTCGCACCCATGCACGTCGTTGAGCGAGCTCCGGCGGCCGGCAAATCTCAGTTTGTCCGACGGCCAGCGCCAGAAGAAAGACCGGTGGCGCGCGGCCCGCTGCATGCGGGCGCGTCTTCAACTTCCGCGTCGGCGGTTTGCGTCGGCGCGGCGACTATCCATCAAGTTCTGACGGAATTGTGATCGGCACGACGGTATAATCGCACCCAGATTAGTGATGCCAATGGCTTAGCTTGCCGATCGGCGTCTGACCCCGCGCTGATTCCACACAGCCATCGATAACGGCGAGGCCGACCACTTCCGGACCAGTCGGGGCAATCCTGGCAACAAAATTATTGATAAAGCCATTGACGATGGTTTTCGGGACGGCTACTCGTCAATCATCGCAAGAGGCGGCCGCTACGAACCGTCGGGAAAGACGGCAGGCGGCCAAGGAGGAAGCGCATGGGAAAGTCACGATCTTTTTGCCGTTTGGTCAGTCTGACTGCTATGGCCGTCGCCTTTGGCGCTTTGTTGATACAAAGTTCTCCCGATGCGATGGCCCAGGATAAGAAGCTCGTTATCGGGGCGTCGGTCCCTTACATGAACGATCCGGCCTGGACCCGCATCGTCGACTACGCCCAATATGTCGCCAAGATCCTCGACGTCGATCTGGTCGTGGTTGATGCCGCAGGCAAGGAAGACAAGCAGATCGCGGATGTCCAATCGCTGCTGGCGCGCAACGTCAGCGCCCTCGTCTTTGTCCCGGTCTCCAAGGCGAACGCCCCGGCGATCATCCGGATGGCTGATCGAGCGAAGATTCCGGCCATCGCGACCGACCTCTATCCCGGCTTTCCCGCCAACAATCCCGACGCTCCCTACTTAACCTTCGTCGGTCCGGACAATGTCGCGGCAGGACGCAAGATCGCGGAGTTCATGATCGACCATGGCGTGAAGAACTTCGTCGCGATCGGCGGCACGCCGGGCGACTCGAACAATCAAGAGCGCTCCCAGGGCATGCGGGACGCAATCGCCGCGGCGGCGGGCAAGGGCGTGAAGCTGCTGCAATACGTCGGCGTTCTCCAATCCGAGGACAACGGCTACGCCACGATGCAGAACCTGCTTTCGGCGCACCCGAAGGGCGCCATCGACGGGGGCTGGTGCTACAACGACGCCCTATGCGTCGGCGCGTACCGAGCGATCAAGCAGGCCGGCCGTGACAATGAAATCAAGATCGGCTCGATGGACCTGAACCCGCAGGCGCTCGATCTCATCAAAGACAAGACGAACTTCATCTATTCGATCGGCGGCCACTGGGTGATGCTCGGGTTCGCAACGATGATCGCCTACGACTATTTGCATGGCCATAAGCCGCTGTCGGAATTCTCCCGCATCGAGGACGTCGGCGTCGACGCGTCAGGATTTGATAAGTTCAAGGCGGAATATATCGAACTCTGAGCCGCCGTTCGACATCAAGCAATACATGCTGACATTCAATCCCGACGCGAAGTCGCAGGTTCCTCCTCTGACTTTGAAGTGACGGCGCTGGACGCTGCGCCATCCCAAAGATGGCGCCGCTCCTTTCCGGACTAAATCAAGCTCAACGGTGGGCCAAAATGTCTCAACACAGTATCGCCCGGCTCGACATCGGCCGCATAGCGCCAGGCTTGCGAATCCAAACGTCCGATTTGGTGGGGCGGTATATCGCCTATGCGGCCCTTGTGATCTTGATCGTCTTTTTCGGCGCAGTGGCGCCGAGCCTCTTCCTGACCTGGAATAATTTCGCGATCATCCTTCAGAACAGCGCGGTACAATGCGTCGTCGCGATCGGGATGACCTTTGTCATCCTGATCGGCAGCATCGACCTCTCGGTCGGCTCCACAATGGCGCTGGTCGGAACGCTCTCGGCAATGGCTAGCGTCCATATCGGCGGCGGCGCCTTCTTCCTCACCCCGTTCATCGGTCTCGCGATCGGTCTCATCAACGCGTGGGTCTTCGTCTACGGTCGCATTCCCTCGTTCGTGGTGACGCTCGGAATGCTGTCGGTGGCGCGCGGCATTACTCTGATCATCAGCAACGGATCGCCGGTCCCGATCCCGTTCTATGGATTGTACACGAACATGGGCATTCCCCCGGTGCCGATCCTCATCGTCGTCGCGCTGGCCCTGATCTTCGCCTTCGTTCTCCAGAAGACCGCGTTCGGCCGCTACACGTTCGCGATCGGCGGCGATGAAGAAAAGGCGCGGATGCTCGGCCTGCCGGTCAACCTCGTGAAGATCCTCGTTTTCGCTCTGTCGGGAGCGCTCGCCGGGCTTGGCGGCGGCATCCTCACCGCGCAGATCGGCTCGGGCAGCCCAACCATGGGCACCGGCTTCGAATTGACGGCCATCTCGGCGGTCGTCATCGGCGGCACCTCGCTGACCGGCGGCCGCGGCTCGATCCTCGGCACGATCGTCGGCAGCCTGGTGATGAGCACGCTCGCCAACGGCCTGATCATCCTCGGCGTTTCCACGGACGTGCAAACCGTGTTGACCGGCATCGTGCTTGTCGGGGCCGTGTTGCTGTCGATCCAGCGGGGCAAGATCCGGATCATGAAATAGCTGCGAAGCACCCTTCGACCTGAGCCAGGGCGGGAAACAATATGGAAGCGAGTTCGAATTCGATCCCCACGCGCAGCGACACACCGTTCCTCAGGGTTCGCGGCTTGTGCAAACAGTTTGGCAGCATCCAGGCGCTGAAGAATGTCGATCTCGACATCTATGCCGGGGAAGTCCTGGGCCTTCTCGGCGACAACGGCGCCGGCAAGTCGACCTTCATCAAGAGCATCTCCGGCGTCCACGTGGCGACGTCGGGAACCATTCACTGCGAGGGCAAGCCGGTGACGATCACCTCGCCGAGCGTCGCTCGCTCGCTCGGCATCGAGACCGTCTTCCAGGATCTAGCGCTGATCCCGAACCTCGACGCGGCCGCCAACCTCTTCATCGGGCGAGAGCTCGGCTGGGCCCCGCTCGGCGGCCTCTTCAAGGTGATGAAGAACCGCGCCATGGAAGAGGACGTCAGAAATACTCTCGAGCATCTCGACATCCACATCCCGTCGCTGCGCGCGGAGGTCGAGAGTTTTTCCGGCGGCCAGAGGCAAGCGATCGCCATCGCGCGCGCCATCCGCTGGAAGGCGAAGCTGGTGATCCTCGATGAGCCGACGGCCGCGCTCAGCGTGCCCGAACAGCGCAAGGTGCTTAACCTGACGCGTCAGCTCGCCTCCCAGGGCGTCGCGGTGATCTACATTACGCACAACATCCTCGACGTCATCGCGGTGACGGATCGACTGGCGATCCTTCATCGCGGCCAGAAGGCGGCGGAACTGCGCACCAAAGATTCCAACGAGCACGAAATCGTCTCGCTGATCATGGGCAAAAACAAAGCGGCGGCGGCCTGAGCGCCAGTGGTCGTTGCGCCAGCGCGTCAACATCATCTTGGAGGGTAAACGTGACCGAGCTTCCGACGCCGACCTATTCGCGAAACATGCGCCTGATCGGCCACAGCGATCAGGGCGGACGCCCCGACGGCAACCAATTGATGGTTCACCGGGGCTACGCGTATGTCGGCCACATGTATTCGAAGGGGGTCAGCGTGATCGACGTGCGCGATCCGAGGACGCCGCGCTTCGTGAAATACATCCAGGCGCCGACCGACACCTGGAACATTCATCTCCAGACCCATGATGATCTCATGCTCGTCGTCAATGGGCGGGACATGAAGGCGCTGCCGGCGTTCGCGGACGACAAGAGCTACTACAAGGGGAAGTCGACGGGGTTCAACGCCGCCCCCACCAAGGACCGCACCTGGACCGCGGGCATGAGCGTCTGGGACCTCTCAAAGCCCGAGGAGCCGCGCCAGATCGGCTTCATGCCGGTCGAGGGGGTGGGGCTGCACCGCATCTGGTATGTCGGCGGACGCTGGGCCTATGCATCGGCGCTGCTCGACGGCTTCACCGATTACATCATGATCACGATCGATATGAGCGATCCCACCAAGCCGCAGGAGGCCGGCCGTTTCTGGTTGCCAGGGATGAACGCGGCCGCCGGCGAGACGCCGAACTGGCCGCTCGAATACGGCCGCTACGGGCTCCATCACCCGATCGTTCATGGCGACACGGCCTATTGCAGCTGGCGAGATGGCTGCCTGGCAGTCGTCGACGTCGCCGACAGGAGTAAGCCGAAGCTGATCACCCACAAAATCTGGGCCCCTCCGTACGGCGGCGGCACGCACAACGCGCTTCCGTTGCCCGATCGCGACCTCCTGGTCGTTGTGGACGAGGCCGTGCTCGACCAGCAGGAGGACGGCGACAAGCCGATCTGGCTGTTCGACATCCGCGAACGCAGCAACCCGATCGGCATCTCAACCTTCCCGGCGCCGCGCGACGCCGACTACAAGTCGCACGGTGGGCATTTCGGCCCACACAACATTCACGAGAACCGCCCGGGCAGCTTCGTCAGCTCCGATCTCATCTTTGCGACCTACCAGAACGCGGGTCTGCGCGTGTTCGACATCCGGGACAAATACGCCCCGGTCGAAGTCGGCGCGTTGGTTACTCCCCCGCCGACGAAGATGATGGACGCTGATCCGAACCGGAAACCGGTGATCCAGATGTGCGACGTCTTCGTCACCAAGGAGGGGCTGGTGTTCACGACGGATCACCATGCCGGGCTTTGCGTCATGGAGTTCAACGGCTGAGCCGCATCGCGGCGGGCGTCGCGGTTCCAGCTGTCCCGAGGACGCCTGCAGCGAAAGTGAAACGAAAAGTAAAACGAAGAGAGTGCCATGCCTCGACTGTGCGCCAATCTCAAATGGCTCTTCACCGAGCTGCCCTTCCTCGATCGGTTCGACGCGGCGGCGAAGGCCGGGTTCGACGCGGTGGAGTACGCGTCGCCGTACGAATTCAGCGCGACGGAAATCCGCGCCCGGCTGACTGCCTGTGGGCTCCGGCAAATCCTTTTCAACACGCCGACGGGCGACCCCGGCCTCGGCTACGGTTCGGGCTTCGCGTGCCTGCCGGGCAGGCAGGCGGAGTTTCGTGACGGCGTCAAGAAGGCGCTGGATTACGCCGAAACGCTCGATTGCCGGCTGGTGCATGTGATGGCTGGTATTCAACCCGCGGGAATCTCCCACGACATCGCTGCGGCGGTTTATGCCGCCAATCTAGCGTGGGCTGTCGAGCAGGCGCAGGCTTCCAACGTCCGGCTTGTTCTCGAGCCGATCAACCAGCGCGATGTTCCCGGCTTCTTTCTCCGCACCCAGGAGCAGGGCGCTGCGTTCGTCGAGGCGATCGGGCGCGATCGGCTGGGCCTGCAGTTCGACATCTACCATTGTCAGGTCGCGCAGGGCGACATCGTCAAGCGCATGGAGGCGCTGATGCCTGTCATCGCCCATATGCAGATCGCGGACGTTCCCGGCCGCAACGAGCCGGGCACCGGCGAAATCGCATGGGACTACGTATTTCGCCGCATTGACCAGCTCGATTATCAGGGCTGGGTCGGCTGCGAATATAGGCCCGTCAAAGACACCGTCAGCGGATTGAGCTGGCGCGGCCGCTACGGCGTTTGAGGTCCAATCCATTCTCCTCTCATCGTAGGTCGCGTCGAGCGCGAGCCAGGAAGACAACATGACACCGATCGATCACGGCCAAGCCGCATCCATCCTCCTCGATGCGCGAAGGGAGCGGCGATGGCTATCCTCGTTGCCCGAGGAATGTCGTCCGAAGGACATAGACGACGCTTACGCAATCCAGAATTTGGTCATCGCAAAACTTGGGCCCATAGCAGGCTGGAAGGTCGGCGCGGGGGCGCCGGATGCGCGGCCATCCTGCGCGGCCCTCGCCCAGGCGTCGGTTTTCCATGGGGACGCCCGCCTTCCTGCCGAGATGTTTCATCTCGTCGGCGTCGAGGCGGAAATCGCCTACCGATTTGCGGCTGATCTCCCGCCGAGAAGCGAGCCATATTCTCGCGACGAAGTTTTGGCGGCCATCGGCTCGGTCCACCCGGCGATCGAGATCTCCGACACTCGGTTCGTTTCCTGGGCCTCGCAGGAGCGGTCGAGCCATGTCGCGGACCAGTTGAACCACGGCGCTCTCGTGGTCGGCGCTGGGATTGCGGACTGGCGCCGCATCGACCCGCAATTGCAGCGAGCGGTTCTTACCGTCAACGGCGCGCCGACGGCGGACGTAGTTGGCGGCAATCCGGCTGGCGATCCTCTGCGTCTTATATGCTGGTTGGCGAATGAGGGATCGCGCGCCCTCGGCGGTCTCAGGTCGGGCGCCGTCGTGACCACCGGCTCTTTGACGGGGGTGGAATTCGTTGAAGCGCCTATGCGGGCGCGCGCCGAGCTGCCGGGACTCGGCGCCGTCGACGTTGCAGTCGAGTGATTGACATGACTTCGAGCAATATCGACCCGAGAAAGCCGGACCTGCTGCTTCTCGACCGCTTCACTGACGTGACCGAGGCGAGGTTCGAAGACGCGTTCACGGTCCATCGCACTTATGCCAGCGGCTTCTTCCTCAATGCCGTCGCGCCACGGATCAGAGCGATTGCGACGTCTGGAGCCAAAGGCGCGGCCAACGCCATCGTCGACACGCTGTCCGCGCTTGAGATCATAGCCATTCGCGGGGTTGGCACCGACGGCGTCGACCTTTCGCGCGCGCGAAGCCGGGGCATCCACGTCACCACGACGCCGGGCCTGCTGACCGACGATGTCGCGGATCTCGCCGTTGCGCTCTTGTTGGCGGCCGCGCGCGGTCTGTGCCGGAGCGACCGGTTTGTCCGCGGCGGTGAATGGCGCCCCGGCGCCGCCTTGCCGCCCGGGCGCAAGGTCACGGGGATGCGCGTCGGGGTCGTCGGCTTGGGGCGCATCGGTCGGGCGATCGGCGAGCGGCTGAAGCCCTTCAAAGCCGAGATCGCCTACACGGATCTGAGGCCGTTCGACGACGTACCCTATCGGTTCTTTTCGTCGGTTTTGGATTTGGCGCGTCATTGCGACGCCCTGATCCTGGCGGCCTCGGGCGGCCCCCAATCGGCCGGCATCGTCGGCTCGGCGGTGCTGGACGCTCTTGGGCCGGAGGGGCTGCTCATCAACGTGGCGCGAGGCAGCTTGGTCGATGAGCCGTCGCTTGTCTCGGCTCTCGTGAGTGGGCGCCTCGGCGGCGCCGGACTGGACGTCTTCGCTGACGAACCCCATGTGCCGCAGCAGCTATGGACGCTGGACAATGTGGTGCTTCAGCCGCACCGGGCCAGCGCGACGGCGGATACGCGCCTCGCTATGGAAAACCTTGTGTTCGAGAACCTGGATGCGCATTTCTCAGGGAAACCTCTGCCAAGTCCGGTTAGCTGAGAGATGGTTAGCTGAGAGATGGGAAGTGAAGCGGAAGCGGACAATTTCGCTCGAGCCGCTCTGCGACTGGAATTGGCGGATCAGGTTGTTGATCAACATTGAGGGGGAGCGATGACAAGCTTCATTCCGCCCCGACACAGCGAGGGGCAACCCGAAGGCGCCGGCGAGGTCCGCAAGGAAGCCGACGCGCTGCGTTCGGTCGTCTTGATGCTCGAGCAAGACATCGTCCTTGGACGGTTGCATCCGCGTGAGCGTCTCATCGAGGACGAACTGATGCGGCAGTTGTCCGTCAAACGGCACGTCATTCGCCAGGCGCTGGTCGAACTGGAGCAGATGGGCGTGGTCGAGCGTGTGCCCAATCGTGGGGCGATGGTGCGCGCCTATTCCGCCGAGGACATCCAGAAATTGTACGTATTGCGGGATCTCCTCGAAACCCATGCCGCACGCCTGATCCCGATGCCGATGGCGCAGGCCGACATCGACGACCTCAAGCGAATCCAGGCAGTGCATGATCGATCTGTGGCGTCAGGCGACCTCGGAGAAGTCTTCCGTTCGAACGTCGAGTTCCACGAGCAGCTGTTTTCCAAAACCGACAACGCCTATTTGAGCGAAGCGATCAAGCAATTCGCGCTCAGGACGCATGGCATCCGCTTTTATTGCCTGACCTATCCGGGCTACCTCGAGCAGGCGCGGCGAGAACACTGGCAAATGATCGAGGCGATCGAAAATTGCGACCGCGATTCGCTGTCACGGCTTTGCAGCCAGCACCTTTTAGCTTCGCGAGAATGCTATGAGAGGGCGGCGGGACTGCGGGCCAACATCGTCGCGAAATTTGTGGAGGCCTCGGCGGTCGGTTCAGGATCACGATAAGGCTTTACGAGGGGCCCCTGCGGCGGCGACGCGTTTCGATTGTTGGCGAGCGGCGAAGGCGCCTGTGAGCGCCTCCAACTGGGTCAAATAGGGAGCGGCTATGCCCATACTACTAGGGTGCATTGCGGACGATTTTACCGGCGCGACGGATCTCGCTGGGACGTTGGTGAAGCACGGGCTGCGAACCGTGCAGATCATCGACGATCCGCATAGCGAACGGCCGCCCGAGGACGCGGAAGCTGTCGTCGTCGCTCTGAAGTCGCGCACCAGCCCGGTCGAGCAGGCCGTACGGGAATCGCGCTCCGCCTTGGCGTGGCTGCGCGCCGCAGGATGTCGACAATTCTATTTCAAATATTGCTCGACTTTCGATTCGACCGCAGACGGCAATATCGGGCCAGTGGCGGAGGCGTTGATGGACGCCCTCGGCGCCGACTTCACGATCGCTTGCCCCGCCTTCCCAGACAATCGGCGCACGATCTACCAAGGTCATCTCTTCGTCGGCGCGCAATTGCTCAGCGAGAGCAGCATGCGCCATCATCCCCTGACGCCGATGGGCGACGCCAACCTCGTCCGCGTGCTCGGCGCACAGGTGCAACGGCGCGTCGGATTGATTGATTTCGGGACGGTGCGCCAGGGCGTCGAGGCGATCAGGAAGCGCATCGGCTCGCTTCGGGAGGAGGGCGTCGGCCTCGCCGTCGCGGATGCGATCACCAACGAGGACCTCGAAACCTTGGGAACGGCGAGCGCTGACCTTGAGCTGCTGACGGGCGCGTCCGGCCTTGCGCTTGGCTTGCCCGAAAACTTTCGCCGCGCCGGCCTCGTCACCCGTGGGCTTGCGGCCGATGCACTGCCGAAAGTCGGCGGTCTACGCGCCGTCATCGCGGGAAGCTGCTCCGCCGCGACGCAAATGCAGGTCGCAGCGATGCAAGAGCGGCATCCGGCCTTGAGGCTCGACCTCGCCGCGCTTCAGCGCCCCGACGTCGTCGAGCGCGCGCTCGCCTGGGCGTCGGATCATCTCAAAAAAGAGCCCATACTGATTTATTCGACCGCCGCGCCGGAGGAAGTGAAGGCGATCCAGCGCGAATTGGGTGGGGGGAGCAGCGCCCTCATCGAGCATACCCTTGCCGAAATCGCACGTCGTCTCGTCGAAAGCCGGGGCGTGCGGCGGCTGATCGTCGCCGGCGGCGAGACGTCTGGCGCCGTCGTCAAGGCCCTCGGGGTCAAACGTTTGCAGATCGGCTCCGAAATCGCCCCTGGCGTCCCCTGGACCGCCGCGACGGCGCGCGACGGCGGCGCGCTGGCGCTCGCCCTCAAATCCGGCAATTTCGGCGCGTCCGACTTCTTTTTGACCGCGTGGAGCGGACTGTCGTGATGGGCCGGAACGAGAATCGTCTGAGGGACGAAGTCTGCGCCTTCGGGCGCTCGCTTTTCGAGCGTGGACTGAGCGCGGGCAGCAGCGGCAATATCAGCGTCAGGACGGATGACGGTTGGTTGCTAACGCCGACAAATTCGAGTCTCGGACGATTGGATCCGGCCAGACTGTCGAAACTCGACTGGAACGGCAATCTGATCTCGGGGGATCCGCCGTCGAAGGAGGCGTTTCTGCATCGCGCCGTTTATAAAAGGCGCCGCGGCGCCGGCGCCATTGTGCATCTTCACGCAAGTCATGCGGCGGCCGTATCGTGTCTTTGCGGACTGGATCACGCGAGTTGCATCCCGCCGCTCACCCCTTACTTCGTCATGAAGATCGGCAAGCTGCCGCTGGTGCCCTATCACCGGCCGGGCGACCCGAAGCTCGCCGAAGCGATCGAGCAACTCGCCGGCGCGCACAATTCGCTGCTGTTGGCCAACCATGGGCCCGTCGTCTCCAGCCTCGACCTCGAATCCGCAGTCTATGCGATCGAGGAACTCGAGGAGACCGCCAAGCTTTTCCTGCTGCTACGCGGTTCGACCGCCCGTCCGCTCAACGACGAGCAGATTGCGGAGCTTTATTCCGCGTTCAAGCTCAACTTCCACGCCGATCCGGAACCGCAAGCCAACGTTGACGGGTCGGGCGCCTCGCCATTGAGAGAATGATGACCAAGATTGCTTTAGTTCACGCCGTTCTAGCCGCCGCGCCTCCTGTCGAGGATGCTTTCAGGAAGCTGTGGCCTGAGACACGGCGCACCAATCTGCTCGACGACTCTCTTCCGGCGGATCGCGAAGCGGCAGGCCGCCTCACGCCGGAACTTTCGGCGCGCATCCGATCGTTGGCCGATTATGCGGCGGGGACCGACGTCGACGCGGTCCTATTCACCTGTTCCGCTTTTGGCGACGCCATCGACGCGGCGGCGCGCGCTCTGCCCATCCCCGTTTTGAAGCCCAACGAGCCGATGTTCGAGTTGGCGTTCGAAGCCGGCGCCCGGATCGGCATGTTGGCCACCTTCGCGCCGGCGGTGTCGTCGATGGAGGAGGAGTTCCGTGAGATGGCGCGGCGCCGTGGATCGTCGGCGAAGCTCGAGACACTAGTCGTGCCTGGCGCTCGCTCGGCGCTGCTCGCGGGGGACATCGCAGAGCACGACAAGCTCGTCGCCGAAGCCGCGCCCGCTTTGGCGCATTGCGACGCGGTGCTGCTCGCCCACTTCTCGACGGCGACGGCTGAAGAACGCGTGCAGGACAGAATCCCGCGCCCGGTTCTCGCCGCCCCCAGCAGCGCGGTCCGCAAACTGATGTCGATTTTGGGGCGGTGACCCGCCCGCCGGGCGAAATCGCTCTGGAGACGTAGCGGACTGCGGCCTGCACGGCTAACACAGTGAAATGTCCGAGGAGATTTGGGACCCGGAAACGACCGAGGCTAGCGCGGACTTCTTGGTGGCGGACGCAGTCCCGAAAATGCTCGATCATAGGAAGCGATCCGGGGAAGACCTGCGGAAGGAATAGATTCTGAGGGCCGACCAGACAGCTGACCCGGCCATGCTTCATCTGTTGTCGAGGTGATCCAAATGCGCCGCAAGCTCGTGGCCGGGAACTGGAAAATGAATGGTCTTGCCTCGTCTCTCAGCGAGGTAGAGCTACTAGTCGCCGACCATCTTTCGCCCGAATGCCAGGTCCTCCTTTGTCCGCCCGCGACATTGATCGCGCGTATCGCGGAGGCAACGAAAGCAAGCTCTTTGTTGATCGGCGCGCAGGACTGCCACGCTCGCTCTTCCGGGGCTCACACCGGAGACATCTCCGCGGGTATGCTCGCCGATGCCGGCGCGAGCTACGTCATCCTCGGCCACTCGGAGCGACGGACCGATCATGGAGAGACCGACGCGCTGGTTCGCGCCAAAGCCGAGGCAGCCCGCGCAGCAGGTCTCGTGGCATTGATCTGCGTTGGCGAGACCGAAGCTGAGCGCAACGCGGGGCGGGAACTCGACGTGATCGGCAGGCAGATTTGGGCCTCAATTCCTGATGCGGCAACCGGCGCCAACACCGCGATCGCTTATGAACCGGTATGGGCGATTGGCTCCGGTCGCACGCCAACTGTGGCTCAGATCGCTGCAGCGCATCGTTTTATCCGCGACACGCTCAAAGCGCGTTTCGGCGAAGAAAGCTCGCGCTTCCGGCTACTGTACGGCGGCTCCGTCAAACCGACGAATGCCGCGCAGATCTTCGCCACTCCCGATGTCGATGGAGCTCTCGTTGGTGGAGCGTCTCTCAAAGCGATTGACTTTAAGGCTATCATTGCGGTGTTCGACCAGTTCCCGGAGGCCGCTCGAATTGCATAGGCGGATCGGGGAGCGATGCTGGCGAATGTAAATCTCATTGGCGCCTTGGAGTGGGCCCCTCGGGGCGGACAGAGGAGGACTTAACATTTGACCGGCAGGCTGGGCTTTCGAAAGACGAAAGCTCATGGCCAAGCATCGATCCCGCAGCATCGAATTTAAGCGTCAGATCGCGCAGGAGTATCTGGCTGGCGAAACGCTCCACGGCGTGGAAAAGCGCCACGATATCTCGCGCAACCTGATCCGCGTCTGGGTCGAACGGTACCAGTCCGGCGCCTTCGACGAGGACGCTACTGCGGCCGACCTTCTTGCGCAATACGAGGCGCGGATCGCCGCCAACAGCGCCGGGGGCCTTGCCACATCATCGAATCCGCAAACTCAGCCTTATCAAGTCGGCTCGCCTATTGCCGACCAACTTGGCGGTGGCGGTCAGTTGCGCGAGTTTGCGGAAAAGCCCGGCAGATCGCCGGTCACCTCGACTGTGGCGACGCCAGCCGTTGAACCGAGCGTCTCTTCAGAAAACTTCAGATTGAGCAGATGGCCCTCGTCGGTGAGCAATTGGACCCCGCGCCGACCGAAGACGGTCTTGAGGTCAATGGATTCCAGGCTGATCTCCCCCGAGCTTGTCACGGCCCCCGTCGATCTCATGAAACCCTCGAACTCGTATGAGGCGCGCGCGACCGTCTCGCCATCGCATGTCAAAAGCCCCATGCCAGCAATTCGGCCGAGATATCGCATGTTCAATCTCACTTTGGGGGCGAGGCGTCTTATGCGCCCCGGTGATCGGCTGCGTGCGCAGCGTCGAGTTCGTCCGCATCGACAACGAACACTTGATTTGGACCGCCGGACGCCAACAACGCCGGAGTGTGCAGCATCGTCGCCGTTCGTCTGAAGGCGAGGAAGGAGAGGCCCGGTATCTCTTCCTCATCGACAACGACGCGATACGTTCCCGCCGACAACGGACGATCGACCGCGGCCAAAGCAAACGGTCGACGAAACGCCAACGTTGTCTCCTTGCTCCGCGTCACCATCACATCAGCCGTTCCGTTTTGGCGCGTTCGTCACGGCTGGTGCGTTCTTCACGGCGAAGGGCGAAGTCGGCGGCACAAGAGTCGGTTTGGGCGCCTTCGGCTTCCGAGCCTCCCGATTGCCGCGCCGTTGTCCCTTGGCCATTTTTCTCTCCCGTCAATGGAGCGTCTGCCAAAATTGAGCGCCGCATACGCACAAGATATAGATAGAAATACTGGCGCTACAAGGCTGCGCATGCGCAGAAGTCGTAAGCACATTGGCGATTCTCATTCGCGAGTCGCCTTGAGACACTCCAGAGAATATTTAGTCGCTGTAGAAGCCATCAAGATCCGCGCAAAGACCTTGTGGCGCCGACGAGGCGTCGAATTCGCTTCAAGTTTGCGTCGCTGCGTTGTTTGGACGATATCTCTCGCGGTCGGCGAAAGGAACACCCGATGATCGCCCTCGAAGTACGTCATCGCACCACTTACCGATATCTTGCGCCGGTCGATCTCGGTCCGCACCGGTTGATGCTTCGCCCGCGCGAGAACCGCGACCTGCGCCTGATCTCAAGCGCGCTGACGGTTGCGCCATCGGCGCACCTCACCTGGGCGCATGACGTCTTCGGCAATTCCGTGGCCACCGCCACGTTCCAGGGCGCCACGGACAATCTCGTCATCGAAAGCGTCGTGGAACTACAGCTCTTCGGATCGGCTTGGCCGGTATTCGACATCGCGGCCTCAGCGATCGTCTATCCCTTTCGCTATTCCGACGACGAATGGACGGACCTTGGCGCCCTGACCGTCCGCCAACATTTGGACCCGTCGGGACGATTGGAGCAATGGGCGCGGGGGTTCATCCGCGGCAAGCAGACGGATACGCTGGCGCTGCTCAAGGATCTCAGCGCCGGCGTCTCGGGATGGATCAAATATCAGAGCCGCGAGGACGAAGGGACGCAGTCGCCCGTCCAGACACTTGATCGAGGTTGGGGCTCCTGCCGGGACTTCGCCGTGCTGCTCGTCGAGGCGGCGCGCTGCCTTGGATTCGGCGCGAGGATCGTCTCGGGCTACCTCTTCAATCCGGATCAATGCCTCGCGGGATCGTCATGCGAGGGATCGACGCACGCCTGGGTTGAGGTCTTCGTATCGGGGGCCGGCTGGATCAGTTTCGATCCGACGAACCAGAGCGTCGGCGGCTTCAAGCTCATCCCCGTCGCGGTCGGCCGCGACATCCGGCAAGTCATGCCGGTCACCGGCAGCTTTGTGGGTGATAGCGGCGCATTCGCGGGGATGACGGTCAAGGTGAGCGTAAACGAAACCACCGCACTCGCATCGGCCGCGGGCGAGAGCCGCGGATCGACTAAGATTGAAGAGCGGGACAACCCCGCGGGAACCACGTAGCTTCGCCCTCAACGCGGGCGGCCACGGCGCTGGCCGCCGCCTGCCGGGAAGGCAAGCCGCTGAGAGAATCCAATGAGCACGACGCTCGAACGCCTGTGCGGCCAGACCATTATCGCCTTGTTTGTCATCGTCGCGCTGTCGGACGAGCCGGCGGGCGCGCAGACGACGACGGGCGAGCCTCCGCCGCAGGGCGTGACCGCTTGCGCTTTCGACGCGGAAAGTGGCGATACCAGCGAGCAGGGGCTCGCGGTGCGCGAGGCGCCGAGCGCCGCGGCGAGCGTGCTCGGATACGTTCCCAGGATCGAGGACAAGGAGAGGGGCTTTGTAGGGGCGAACATTCACGTCCTCGGCGGCAAGGATGGCTGGTTTCTTATCGAAGGCGCGGGCGCCAAGGGGTGGGTCGACGGCCGATCTGTGACGACGCATCTCTATCGCGAGACGCTGAAGGCGGCCCCGAATGACGCCGCGCCGGACGTCGTCTATCTGCTCGCCGCCGACGCCGCCGGGGTTGCTGTCTATTCTCCCGACAAGGTTCCGGTCAGCCGCGTCTTCGGTTGTTCGGGGCGCTGGCTCGAAGTCGAGATCCGGCTTCCGGGGGCAAAGACCTTGACTGGAGAACCCGCGTCGGCGAATGGGATCGTGCGCGGTTGGACCGACAGAACCTGCACAGACCCAGACGTCGATAAGCAGTGTGAGCCACGGCAGTTCGACTATCCCTGGTCGCCGCTGCCATCCGGGATCACCGAATGCAGTTTCGTCGCTTTCAGCAACGACCCCGACCCTGCGGGACTGAACGTGCGCGCCGAACCGGACAGGAACGCGCGCATCCTGGGCCGCTTGCCCCCGCCGATTGATCCGCGGGGTGGCATTTTTTCCGGGGCTACGGTCATCGGCTACAAGAAGGGATGGTTTCTTATCGAGGGGGGATTTCAACGACGATCCGGATCCTCGACGATCGAGACTGAAAGTGTATTCGGGCCGCGGCTGGGTTGTTGCCAGCCTGATGACGGCCCAGTTGTTGCGCCTGACGCTCAAACTAGCGCCCGGCGGAGCCTTCGAGGACATCGTCAACCTTGAGGACATCACTGGCGAGGGTGTTCAGGATGGTTCTTTCGTGAGGCCCCGCCGCGTCCTGGCCTGTTCCGGCGATTGGGCGCATGTCGAGGTCGCGCTGCCCCGAGGCATGAAGCCGCTCGCAAAGACTGACGCGTCACGGGGCGCAGTCAGAGGATGGGCGAACGGATTTTGCAGTAGCGAAACTACGCCCTGCACATTGGACCACAGCACGCCATGGCCATGGTCTCCTCGCGCGCCCTTGCCGCCGGAGTGACGATCGGGAGATGAACGTCGACGTGGACCGCAACGAGCAACTGGAGTTGCTGCCGCCAGCGCCCGAGGGTCAACCCGGTCTCGGCGTCGACAAGCCGGGCCAGGGAGCGTTCGCTCATCGCCAGGCGTTTCGCCCAGTGTGCGATCGCCGGGATTTGCGTGCAATGCACTAGCCATCCGCCGGATTTTCGGATGGTCGCTGACAGCGCTAGCCGAATCCACCCCAAGGACGTTCATGTATTTGCGCAGCAGCTTTTCGCCGATATGCAGATCCTCGACGCCTGCGCAACGCTCGCCGCGTCCACGAACACGCCGAGGCGAGTCTCTCAAAGCGAGGAGGGACCTTTGTCGAGCAAGGCTGGTTCTGCGCCTCGCATTCATTCCAAGGGAACGCGTCGAGACGACGGTGACTCCCAATTGCGGCTCAAGGGATAACGCTTGCTGCCATCAGGTGCCAACCGATACTGCGACTTACAATCTATGAGACTGACCATCGGTCATTTGTCACGCAGCGCCGACTCGTTAAGCTTGTCCAGACTAACAGGCGGGTAGGGCGCCAATGTATCCGTAGACAGCGCGGAGGGCGCGGGCCTTGAGGTCGTCGCCGTCTGTCTCGCCACGCTCGCCGGCAGTGTCGGTGATCCCGCGCGTTATCGCCATCACATCGAAGGCCACCACATCTGCGCGCGCGTGCAGCTCGAGTCCGGTTCGCAGCAGCACCGAGCGCACGGCCGCGTGCATCGTGTGGATCGCCGTCCCGTCGCGCGTCGGATGAGGCAGGCGGCTCTCCGCGAGGTCGAGCAATCTCGCGAGCTTCGGACGGCGCATCTGGTGGCGCACGGCGGCGCCGATCATGCCCTCGAGCGCGCTGCGCCAGTCGGACAGCGCCGCGGCCTCCATCACCTCGGAGAACAATCCTGACGACTCCCTGGATATGAGCGCGATCGTGATCGCGTCCTTGCCGGGGAAGTATTGGTAGAGCGAGCCGATGCTGACGCCGGCTCGCCGGGCCACGGCGTTGGTCGTGTAACCCTCGAACCCGTTCTCCTCCAGAATGCGAGCCGCGCCTTCGAGGATCAGCCCGACCGTCCGGGCGGCGCGCGCCTGACTGGCCTGTTTCCTGGGCGCGAGCGGGCCATGGCGAAGTGATGCGGTCATTCCGGAACGCGAGTTTGAGAGATGAGTGAAAGCTCATATTTTTACGGCGTCAAGTCAACCGAGACCGCCGCAGAACGCCGTGCGAGCGGCTCAGCCCAGGAGCTCCCGATGGACCACGTCGCCCCTCACGCCTGCGCCAAGCTGCTGCGCGCCATCACGGATCGGATCGCCGCCACGCCGGCGCCCTCGGAGCCGGACGTCGCCGCCCTTGTTCGACACGTCCGAGAGGCCAGCCGGCAGGCTAAGGCCGAGCTGCGAGCGGCCTTGCAGGCGCAATATCCGGAGATCGGTTGGGTCGACGAGAACGGAAGGCCCGAGTCATCGAAGGATGGGACTTACTGGGTCTATGATCCGATCGACGGGGCCTACCACTATCTGCAAGGCCTGCCGCTGTGGTCCAGCTCTCTGGCCCTGGTCAGGGGCGGTGAGACGGTTTGCGCGCTCGTCTACGACCCGAGTTCCAAGGAGATGTTCAGCGCCACCCGCGGCGAAGGCGCGAGCATGAACGGTCAGCCGTTGGCGGTCTCCGCCAAGGTGGGGCTCGAGAGCGCCGTGCTCGCCACTGCGGTCGCGCCGCTCGTCCAGATCGGCCCTGAAGGCCATGCGCGAGCCCTGCAACTGCTCGGCGCCGCAGCCAGACAGGCGTTCGTCGTCCGCCAGATGGCGTCGGCGTCGCTGCAGTTGGCGTACGTCGCGGCGGGCAGACTCGACGGCTATTGGGAGGTTGGTTGCGATATCGGGGATTGGCTGGCCGGCGCGCTGCTGGTCAGCGAGGCCGGCGGCGCGGTCACGGATCTCCGCGGCCAGCCGTTCGACTGGGCGGCAGAAGGGGTCGTCGCAACCTGCAGGACCCTCCATCAGCGCCTGCTAACCACCCTTTCGACCACCCAGCAGAGCCAGCCGGCTTGAGGGTCGCGCGAGGATGAACCGCTCCGTCGGAAGCGGCATCCAGTTCGATGAAGGTCACTCCTCGTTTGGCCGCCGGCTCGCGGCGGAGCCGGCCTGTCGCGTCGAGCGCGCGGAATACGAACGGACGTTCGCCGGCGATCGACGGCCGAAGGGCTAGGGATGACCGTCATAGCGCCTTGCGGCCGTCGCCGACCACAACCTCGTTCTGCCTCAGAGCCCGTAGCGTGCGGCCGGGCGTCCGGTCGCCATCACCGCCTTGGCCAGGCCTTTGCGGGCATCCTCGAACGCCGTCCAGGCCGCCATGTCCGGGAGGTTGGGGAAACAGATGAGCTCGCCCTGGTCGAGGCCTCGCAGCGCCGTCTCGGCCAGTTCGTCCGCCGACATGAACAGATGGTCCGGGAACGGCGCGGGGCCGCCCGACACGTCGAAGAACTCGGTCCGCACCGGCCCGGGCAGGATCGCCTGCACGACAACGTTGGCGCCCTGGTGCTCCATCTGCAGCGAACGCGAAAAGTTCAGCACGTAGGCCTTCGAAGCGCCATAAGCGGCGGCGGTGGGGCTGGGGATCAGCCCGATGATCGAGGCGATCCGGTACGACGATTCCGTCGCTCCTCGGGGGTGACCAACGCGACGCTGAGCGATCGGCTCAAGCTTCTCGAGGCCAACGGCCTGGTCGAGCGCCGGCGCTACCAGACCAATCCCGAGCGGTTCGAATACCGACTGACCGAGAAGGGCTGGGAGATCGTGCCCGTGATGATGGCGCTCGCCGAGCTGGGCGACCGCTGGGGCGTCTCGGGCGCGTCCGGGCCGCCGCTCAAATTCGTCAATCGGCGCACGGGCGCTACGGTGACGTCGGCGCTCGTCGAGCAGGACACCGGGCGACAGCTCAGCGCAAGCGACCTACGCGCCGAGGAAGGGCCAGGGGCGGACGACCTGGTCCGCTGGCGGCTGTCCCGGGCCAACGACCGAGCGGCCCGCCGGCGCACGCAAGACGCCTGAGGGCGCGCCGTCCGCCTACGTCAGAGTTTCGCCGGCGCGCTCTCGCGCCGCGGCGGGTTGGTCGTCCTTTCCGCAAGGCGAGGATTGCGGGCGTTCGGCATGTCGAAGGTCAAGTCGGGACCGACTGGAAGGATGCCCGTCGGGTTCACAAGCAGAAGGCTGCCGCGGGCGTTGATTGTGTCGATCTCGGCGCGCCGCGCGACGGGATCGTAGTCGCCTCGCCGTGCGCCAACGCCATCGAAGGTACGCGGACGCAGGCGGCAGCGATCAGAGAGATGCGCGACTGCCTCGACGACGAGCAGCACAAGGCCGAGTACGTTCCAGAGGGGCATTATCGAGAGCCGCGCGGGCGAGGCCGCTCGATGTCATTCGGGCCAGACGTCCCCGGCTGCAAGACGCGGCCAAAGTCGGGAGGCGTGAGGGAGCGACGCGCAAAACGCGTCGCTGCCAACCAGGTCGTGCTGATCATCGCTAAAAGCAATGCGCGGCCCCGAATTCCGTCACGCGCCTCGAACGGGCTTGCGGCGATTTGATTGTCGTAAGTGCGCAGGCCTGGGGCGAGGCAACAAGCCTTTTGGTCCTCGGATCGCCCGTCATGATGCAATGTCCGGGTGGGCGGGCACGATGAATTGAAAGACGGCGCCGCGCGGTAGGTTGGCGCTTGCCCACAATCGCCCGCCATGTGCTTCGATGATCGCGCGGCAGATCGACAGCCCGAGCCCTAACCCCGTGGGCTTCGTCGTGTAGAAGGCCTCGAATAGGCGCTCCGGCGCCGCGGACGCCAGCCCCGGCCCCGAGTTCGCGCACCGCGACCTGCACGGCGTCCAAGGCTTTCTCGGTGCTCACCAGCAAATCACGGGGCGCTCCCTCCGTTTCGCTCATCGCTTGGATGGCGTTGACCATCAGGTTGAGGACCACCTGTTGCAGCTGCACTCTGTCACCCTCAATAGGGGGCAAACCTTCAGCGAATTGCGTGCGCACCGAGACGCCGTTCTTCGTCGCTTCGCCACGGGTCAGCGCGACGACCTCGAGGGTCGCGTCGTTGATCGCCACGGCGTCCTTCCTCGGGGGCGATTTCTTGATCAGCTCACGGATCCGGCTGATGACCTCGCTTGCCCGATTGCCGTTTTCCACGATGCGACCGAGCGCCTGTCCTACTTTGTCATGATCCGGCGGCTGCGCGCTCAGCCAGCGCAGGGCGGCCTGCGCGTTGATCACCGACGCCGCAATCGGCTGGTTCACCTCGTGGGCGATCGAGGAGGTCAGCTGTCCCACGGTTGCGACCCGGTTGGCGTGCGCGAACTCCCCCTGTATTTCGCGATACCGCCGTTCGCTCTCGCGCAGTTCCGCTTCCGCTCGCTTGCGCTCGGTCAGATCGAGCACGAAAGCGACACCCTCGTTGCCGCCTTCTTCGAAGGTCGCCGCTCCGGTCAGCACAGGCACACGGCTACCGTCCCTGCGAAAATATTCCTTCTCGAACGGCTTGTGGGTCCCGGTATTTTTGCATTCAGCCAGAGCCTGTGCGGTGCGGTCGCGTGATTCCGGTGTTGTCAGATCCGTCCATCGCACCCGGCCCGCGACGAGATCCTCACGGTCGTATCCCACAATGCGGAGAAACGCATCGTTGGCTTCGAGAATTGAACCTTCATTGTCGCGGATGACGATCCCAATAATGTTGGAGTCGACCAAACGCCGGATCTTAGCCTCGCGGCCCGCAAGGTCATGGTACAAACGCGTATTCTCGAGCGAGATCGCCGCTTGCGCCGCCAACAGGTCCAGGATCGCGATTCGATCCGCGGGGAACGCGTGCGTGGTCAATGTGTTCTCGAGGTAGAGCAGCCCCGTCAGCCGCCCCTGTCTAATCAGCGGGAGGCAAAGGACCGACTTGGCGTGTCGGCCGCGCAGATAGTCGTCCTCGGAGAACAGGTTGGGCCTGGAGGCGTCATCGAGGATCACGCTTTCACGCGTGCGGATGACATAGCGGACCAGAGATTCGGGGCAGCTGATCCCCCTGATCGGCTTTTGGCACAATCCGACCTCGACCTGACCGCCAACCGCCTGGGCCTCTGCCTGGATCGAGTAGTCGTCCTCGGCCGGCAGTATCAGGAGGCCGCGATCCGCGCCGGCGTTCTCGAGCCCGATCGTCATCAGTCGCTCGATCAGCTTGGGTAACACGATCTCGCCGGACACGGCCTGAGACGCCTTGACGACGCTGGCGACATCGAGCTGCTGGAGCGGGGAGCCAACGGCCGCCGCCGGACGATCTCCCTCGATAGCGGCCAACTGCGGATAGAGCCGATCAAGCTGCCGCACCTTGGCGTCTGCGCCCCAGCGCAGATAGCAATGTCTGGCGTTCCGGCCATAGGCGGTGGCGATGGTCTCGAAGCCACGCGCAGCGTAGAATCGGGCGGCTACCTCATAGGCCAGGCCCTCGTTCTGCACGAATCCGTGGTTACGGGCCGATTGAATGGCCTGCTCGTATAGACGCATTGCATCGGCGTCTCGCCCTTCGAGGCGGGCGATCTCGGCCGATACCAGCGCGTGCTTATCGCCGAAGGTCGAGGGACAGTTTTCGGCCCACTCGCCCAGTTGCTCCCGGTGGGCCGCCAGGAGCTCGCGCCACCTGTTTTTCTCGTTGGCGGCGCCGTTCTCGTAAAGCGCCGCCATTGTCAGCGCAGTATAGTAAAAGTAGTCGAGTAACTGGATATGCGCGGTTGAGATCCAAAGCACCGCCTTTGCCTTGTCGGCCGCCGCAAGCGCCTCCTCGTAATCTCCTGACAGGAACCGCGTCTTCAGTTTGATGATCCAGTAAAAGCAGACCATCATGGCCCGATTTGTCGTCAGTTGGGCCTCGAACGCCGCCTCGTCGAACTGAGCGTCGCTGAAGGGGGGGAGCATCGCGGTCCGGCCCTGCATGGTCGCGATGAAGCGTTGCATGCTCACGATGTTGTCCGCGACGCCGCCGTACCCGGCCTTCCGGACGAGGTCCAGGCCCCGCTCCGACTCGCGCCACACCGCCTCGAGCGGATCGTTCCGCAGGAGAAGGATTAAGACGGATCGGTCCACGCTGTAGCAGGCGTAGGTTAGATCCCCTGTCTCGCTTGCGGCGCGAAAGGCCGCCTGATTGAAATCGAGCGCGGTTGTGATCGGATGTGTCCAGAGGGCCGCGATCCCCATCGATCGGTAGACCTTCGCTCGGTAGGCGATGAAGCCATGTTTCTCGACGAGGTCACAGGCAAGCTTGGCGGAACGATAGCCCTCGCGATAACGATGAAACACCGGGCCGAGCACAATCCCCCAATGGCCATAGGCGTGCGCAGACGCCCCGCAAATCCCATGTTGCATGCTGACGTTCACCATGCGGCATACGAGCAGGCAAAATAAGTGAAGGTCGCTAAAGTATACGGGACCCAGCAGGGTCGAGAGCACCTGCATCGCGGCCTGCTGTTCCGGATCGGTCATCAGCGGCAGATCGATCAGGCTCTCGATCGGGCGCCCGTTGAGGGTCTGCCAGACCGCCTCGTATTCGACCTGAACCTGCTCCCAGGTCGGATGCGGCGGAAAGTCAATCCCGAACAGGCGCAGACCGGTGAGCGCGCTGGCCACGGCTTGCGCGTTCTCCGACTTCACGGTGTGGAGCAGGATCTTCAGGTGGTAAACGGCAGCCCGATCGACTTTCGACGTCCCGCGTTGCAGCAACTCCACAATCAGTCGCTCGGCTGTGTCGAAGTTACCGGTCAGAAACTCGCACTCCGCGCGTTCGATGTGCAGGCCGAACATCAATTCGTACTGGTCGCTCCATTCACTTTCGTCCAACAGCGTCATGCCCGACGCAAGATATACGCACGCAGACGCATAGGCGGCCGACGCCTTTGCCTTTCGCCCGGCGCGCAGCTCGACCGCCGCCACTTGCGGTTTCTCGTTCGGGTCGATTAGCCGGGCGGCGCCGCGATTGAATTGGTTCGCCACATCGAACAGATGCTCGGTGAGCTCGTCCTCCGTCTTGCTCGCCAGCAGTGCGCGGCCAATGCGCAGGTGGAGATCGGCGCGCTGCCCGTCGGGGATCAGTGAATAGGCCGCCTGCTGGATTCGGTCGTGCAGGAACCTGTAGGCGCCGTCCTCGCGAAAGATGAGCCCAGCGTGGACGGCTTCCCGGAGCGCCGTGTGCATCGCCTCCTCTGTCGTCCCGTGAACCCGGGCCAGGGTGGCGGTCGGGGCGACATTGCCCAGGCAGGCGAACTGTTTCAGGGCCTCCTGGGCGGTGTAAGAAAGCCGCCTCAGCTTCCCGGCCATAAGGTCCACCACGTTGTCGGTGTTGTTGCTGGCGCGGATGCGACCTATGTCCCATCGCCAAGCTTGCGGGACCGGGTCGAATGCGATCAGCCCCTCCTCGGCCAGCGCCGTCAGGAACTGGATCGCGAAGAACGGGTTTCCGCCGGTCTTCTCGTGCACGAGTTGGACTAAGGACCGCGCGCTCTCCGGCTCGCAATGGATGGCGTCGGCTACCAGATGGCCGATATCGTCGAGACCGAGAGGCGCCAGCACTATCTCCTGCACCCGCCCTCCGGCCTTACGGAGCGCCCCCAGCGTCCGCAGAAGCGGATGCGCGGGACTGACCTCGTTGTCCCGGTAGGCGCCGACCAGCAGCAAGTGCTGCGCTTCCGGGTGCGTAACCAGATGCTCGAGGAGATCCAGCGTTGCTGCATCGAGCCATTGCAAATCGTCGAGGAACAGCGCGAGCGGGTGTTCCGGCCGTGCGAACACATTGATGAAGCGTCGGAACACCAGCTGGAACCGTTTCTGCGCGTCCTGTGGCGGAAGTTCCGGAACCGGTGGCTGCGGGCCGATTATCAGTTTCAATTCAGGGACGAGGTCGACAATAAGCAACCCGTTCGGGTCCAATGCTTGCTGGAATTTGTCGCGCCAAAGCTGAAGCTCCGCCGCCCGCTTGCCCAACAACGGCCGGACCAGGTTCCGAAATGCTTGCGCCAATGTGGCATAAGGAATGTCGCGCTTGTACTGATCGAATTTGCCCGCAGCAAAATGGCCGCGTGTTGGAACCAGCACCTTATGGAGCTCGTTGACGATGGACGATTTTCCGATCCCGGAATAGCCGGAAACGAGCACCAGTTCCGGCCCGGCGCCTGTCGACACGCGATCGAAAGCAGCGAGCAACGCATCCCTCTCGCGTGCTCGTCCGTACAATCTCTCGGGGATCAGCAGCCGGTCCGGCGTGTCATTCTCGCCGAGCGGAAACTCATCAATGCGGCGCTGTCGTTCCCATTGATCAAGGCAGTGGCGGAGATCACGCTCGACGCCGGCCGCTGTCTGATAGCGTTCCTCGGCAGTCTTGGCGAGCAGCTTCGAGACGATGGCGGAGACAGATAGCGGCAGGTCTTTCAAACGCTCTACGGGCGGCACGGGCTGTCTTGCAATATGGCAGTAAACCCATTCCATCGGATCCAAGGCCACAAAGGGCAGAGCGCCAGTGAGCATTTCGTACAGTGTGACCCCGAGGGAATAGAGATCGCTCCGGGAATCGATCGAACGGTTCATCCGTCCGGTTTGTTCGGGCGCCATGTAGGCGAGCGTCCCCGCGACGAGCTCGGGAGGTTCTGGCGACTGACGCTCGCGCGGGAGACGCGCAGCAATACCAAAGCCTGTCAGCCAGACTTGGCCAGTCGCGACATCAGCGAGCACGTTGGCCGGCTTGATGTCCTTATGGATGAGGCCCCGTTCGTGTACGTGGCGCAGTGCCGCCGATAAACCAGTGGCGAAGCGCAAAAATCTTTCCATCTCCATGGGCCGGCCGAGAAGCGGGGCGAGCGGCTCGCCGCCGGGGTCCTCAAGGAGCAGCATGGTCTGCCCGTTTTCGCGCACAAGCGCCCGCGGCTTCGCCGCTGACCGACCGTCCAGTTCATCCCTTAGTGCGTATTCATGAGCCAACTGATCAACGAAGGCCGGCGTGGGGCATTCGGAGCCGGAGAGCACGGCCAGGACGGCGGTCCCGTCGCCCTCACCATTATCGCGCCACCCTCGGCAGAGGACGCGCTCGCCTTCCTTCAACAACACAATGAGCCGACTCACCCCGCCCTCTCCAAGTGACGGGGATACATTCATTTGCCGGACTCCGTATTCACGCCAATGGAGCAAGCTCGGGCTTCAAAGATTACTCGCGCCTCTGGTGCTTCCGCCATCGAGGTCGCCTATACGCGGGCCAGCGGCCGTCGAAGTTTGTGCGGCGGCAGCGGCATGAGCACGCGCGAAAGCGGTCGGCCGCAACCTCAGGCCAGCGCTACCTCGCGGCGCTCCCACGTCATCGCCAACTTCGCGAAGTCCGACCTCGACGCGGCCGCCTCTCGGCTGGCGCAACTCTATGACGTTACTGCCATAGAATCCAGTGCTGCGTCGCTGCAACAGGTTGGTCCGATTTTGAAGCCGACTTCCCAGACCGCGCTGTTCAATCCGCTATTTGGGAGCCGCCTCGGCGAGCGCTTCGGACGTGTCGCGCCAACGTAGGCAGGCTGCGCCATGGTCAGAACCCACCGCGGCCATTACCGGCACATCGTCGAGGCAGCGATCCAACCTGATTGGGCAGCGGCTGTAGAACGGGCATTCCCGGCGGGGATTTATCGCGCTCGGAATCTCACCGATCACCAGGTTGCGGGGCAACTGACGGGTCGGGTCGGGCGACAAGACGGCTGACATCAGGGCGCGCGTGTACGGGTGGCGCGGGTCAGCCATTATGGCCGCCGTTGGCGCTTGCTCCACGATATGACCGAGATACATGACCGCAACGCGATGGCTCAGACGTTCCACCGCCATGATGTCGTGCGAAATGAACAGATACGCGACCGACATGCTGCTTTGCAGCGAGCGCAGCAGACCTAGGATTTCCTCACGGACGGTGGGGTCGAGCGTCGAGGTCGGTTCATCAAGCACGACAAGCCTGGGGCTGGTGATCAGCGCCCGCGCGATACCTACGCGTTGCTGTTCGCTTGCCGTCAATTCGATCGGAAAACGATCCAGGTATTGCGGCCCGAGACCCACGCGCTTTAGCATCTCGGTTATCATGCCGAGCCAGACGCGGGCTGGCGCATCGCGCTGCAGGGCGAGCGGCTCCTCGACGGTCTGCCGCACTGTCCGGCGCGGGTTCAAGGAGGCGAACGGATCCTGGAACACCATCTGCAAGCGCGACCGCAAGGGCTTGAGTTCCTCGAAGCGAATGCGCCCGCTCGTTGGCTCAATCAGGCGGAGCAGACACCGGCCGACCGTCGTCTTGCCCGATCCGCTTTCCCCGACGAGCCCGAGCGTCTCTCCCCGGCCGATCTCAAAGCTGATCCCATTGATGGCGCCGACATAGTTTTGGCCCTTGAGGTAGAAGCGCTTGACCAGCCCTTCGACGGCTACCAGGGGATCTGTCATCGGACGATCTTCGAGGATGTGTCGGTTGTCGCGGCGGCGCTGACCGCGCGCAAGTCGGCAGCGGCGATCAGTCTACGGGTAACGGCGTGGCGAGGGGCCAACAGCACATCTCGAACCGATCCCATTTCGACTATGAGACCTTCGTGCAGAACCGCAACGCGGTTGCAATAGTGGGCGACGATTCCGAGCTCGCGAGTCGCCAGGACCTGGGCGGCGCCACTTTGGCGGCAAAGCTCTATCATCAGGTCGAGCACCTGTCGTTGCACGGTCACATCAAGGCCAGCCGTCGGCTCGTCTGCGATGATTAGCGGCGGCCGATGCATCAGTGCAATCGCTAGGCAGACGCGTTGCGCCATGCCGCCGCTCAACTCGTGCGGATAGGCCGCGAGCCAGTGCTCCGCGTCGCCGATCCCGATCGCGCCAAGCATCCTCGCGGCGCGCGCATGCGCCTCACGGCGGGAAGACGGAGAGTGGGCCCGAATATGCGCCACCATGAGATCGCCAACTCGCACCAGGGGATTGAGCTGGCTTTTCGCGTTGGGGAGCAAAGGCAGGATCTCGTAGCCGCGAATGGCGCGCAGCGCCTTCTCGTCGAGTTCGGCCAGATCCTTGCCGCGGAAGAAGACATGGCCCGCCCGCCGCTGCAGACCGGGGCCGAGCAGCCGGACGATGGCGCGAACGAGGACGGATTTACCGGAACCAGGGAGGCCGACTACGCCGAGAATCTCGCCGGGCATGAGATCGAAGCTCACGCCGTCGAGGATAGGAGGGCGACCAGGGGCCTCGATGGCGAGCCCACGGACCGAGAGCACCGCGCCCTGTGCGGGAGGCGCCGCGGCTTCGGCGTGGGCCGGAGGCGCAAGGCGGTCTTTCGATGGGAGACGACGCAAGGGTGTGGCGCTTTGCCCCGGCTCCATCAGCTTGCCGACAATGTCGCCCATGACGGCGAAGGTGAAGACGATTAGGCCCAACAAGAGCCCCGGAAACATCGCCACCCACCACTGCCCAATGATCATGAACTTGGCGCCGCTCGCGATCATCGCTCCGAGTTCCGGCGTAGGCGGGCTGACGCCGGCGCCGACGAAACTCAGTCCGGCGGTCAGCAGCACCGCAAAGCCTATCGTGACCGACACCTGAACCAGGATTGTCGGCCAGGCGTTCGGAAGTAGATGCTTAAAACCGACGCCGAGTTCGGAGTTGCCGACGGCCACCGCAGCCTCGGCGTAGAGATGCTCGCGCAGGGAAAGGATTTCCGATCGCACCAGACGGAGGAACACCGGAAAATTCACGAAAGCGACGGCGAATACCACGTTAACCGGTCCAGCGCCGCGAATCGCCACCAGCACCATAGCCAAAATGAAGACCGGGAATGCCTGAACAACGTCGAGAAGACGCAGTGTCGCCTCCGATATCCATCGCATCGCTCGTCGATCTGCTCCTTCGAAATAGCCAGTGACAACGCCAAGCGGCGCGCCGATTGCAACCGAGAGGGTGGTGGCGATGACGGCAATGAGTACGTCAGTGCGAGGAGCTGCGATGAGCCGGGACAGGACATCGATGCCGTTCTCGTCCGTCCCGAAAGGATGCGCGCCATGCGGAGGCGACAGCCGCTGCAGCGGATCGGCAAACGTCGGCGGGTAGGGCGCAACATACGGGCCTATGACCGCTATAACAAGAACAAGAACGAAGACGACCAAAACCGTCCGGTCGAAGCGGCTGAGGCGCGACCACAATCCGATGGCGCCCCAGCGCGTCGAATGCCTTGCCGCGCTTGCAGACGAATTCCGCGGGCCGCTGTCGTCGTCGACCTTGCGCGCGCTCAAGAGACCCTCGCCGAGACACGCGGATCGATCATGAACTGGAGAAGGTCGACAACCAGATACACCAGCATCGTGAAGACCGCAGCGACCAGCACGAAGCCCTGTATCGGCGCATAGTCCGCCGTTGTGATCGACTGCACGGCGTACTGGCCGATGCCGTTTAGATTGAAAACGGTTTCGATCAGAACTGCGCCGCCGAGCAGATATCCGGAAACAACACCTGTGACCACAAGCGCCGGCGGCGCCGCATTGCGCATCGCCCACAGCAGGATCGTGCGTCGTGGCAGGCCAAGGCCCTCGGCGTAGATCGTGTAGTCGCTGCGAAGCGCCGTTTCCATGCTCGCTCTGACCATCTTAAAGATCGGGGCGCCATAGACGAAAGCAAGCGTGACGGCTGGCAGCGCGAGATGGGACAGAGCTGACTTGAAGGTGTCGAAATCCCCGGCGAGCAATGTATCGACAACGTAGAAACCCGTGATCCGCTCGGGCGGAAGATCGAGGATCGCGAGCCTGCCCTCCGGACCAGGCGCCCACCCCAGCACGCTGAAGAAGACGAAGATGAGGACGAGGCCGAGCCAGAAATCCGGCAAAGCGCCGGCAAGCAGGCCATAGCCGAAACTGATGCGCCGCGTTGCCCGCGCCAGCCGACCGTGCGACGGACTCGCCGAGAGAAGGGCGATCGGCGCCATAACCACCAGCACGATGAGCATTCCGGCAGTGATGAGCTCGAGCGTCGCTGGCGCGCGGACGAGCAGATCTTGTGCAACCGAGCTCGAATTGACCCACGACGTGCCGAAGTCACCGTGAAGAATGCGTTGGAGGTAGGCGATGTATTGCTGCGGCAGTGTAACCATCCGGTCGAGGCCGCAGTCACGCAGCTTCTTTGCAGAGAAGCCCCGGCCGCCATTTCCAAGGGAGCAACTCGGCGAGTTGCGTTTGCGGCGTGTCGGCGATCCTGGCGAGGGCGTCGGCGAGCCACGCTTGGGGATCGACGTCGTTGAGCTTCGCGGTCTGGATGAGCGTGTACATCAGCGCGGCCCGCTCGGCGCCGCGGTCCGAGCCAGCGAACAACCATGCCTTCCTGCCGAGCGCGAGGCCGCGCAGCGCTCGCTCGGCGGCGTTGTTGGTGAGGCAGATGCGGCCGTCATCGAGGAAGCTCGTGAACGCGGGCCAGCGCGTGAGCGTGTAGTCGATCGCCTTGGCGACATCGGCGTGGCGCGAGAGTTTGGTGCGCTCGGCGCGCATCCACATTTCGAGCCCCGTCACGAGATCGCGGCTTCGCTCTCGCCGCGCGCGCAATCGCCGTTCGGCCGGGAGGCCGTTGACGTCGCGCTCGATGTCGAAGATCGCGTCGATCCGTCGGACCGCCTCCAAGGCGATCGGCGAGATTGGCGTCGCCTTCTTGCCTCGCCGCGCGTTGGCGGCGATGTCGGCCAATTCGAAGAACTTGCGCCGCGAATGGCTCCAGCACAGCGCCTCGACGATCGGGCCAGGCTTGCGGTCGGGAAGATAGAGGCGATTGTAGCCGTCGAACGCGTCGGCCTGGAGAATGCCGCCATAGCTCGCCAAGTGTCGCTCAGGATGCTGCCGCGTTCGATCGCGCGAGGCATAGAACAGCGCGGCTGGCGGATCCCGACCGCCAAACGGCTGATCGTCGCGGACATAAACCCAGACCCGGCCCGTCGCCGTCTGGCCCTTGGCGAGGATCGGAACCGTCGTGTCGTCGCCATGGAGCCGCTCGGCCCTGAGAACATGGGCTTCGATCAGGCCGTGCAGCGGACGCAGCGCCGCGGCGCAGGCGCCGACCTGGTCGGCCAAGGTCGAGAGACGCAAGTCGACGCCTTCGCGGGCGTAGCGCTCGCTCTGGCGGTTCAGCGGCTGATGCTGGCCGAACTTCTCGAACAGGATCATCGCCAAGAGGTTCGGCCCCGCGAAGCCGCGCGGCGTCACATGGAAGGGCGCCGGCGGCTGCGAGATCGCTTCGCACTGCCGGCACGAGAAGCGTTCGCGGACCGTCTGGATCACCTTCCACTGGCGCGGGACGACTTCGAGCGTCTCCGTGACATCCTCGCCGAGCTTCGACAGTCTCAATGAGCCGCAGCACGGACAGCTCTGCGGCGCCGCGACGACGACGCGTTCACGCGGCAGATGCGCGGGGAAGGGCTGGCGCGTCGGCCGCTTCCGCTCGAAGGTTTTGACCACGCTCGACGGCGCCGATCGTTCCGCCGCCAGTTCGTCCTCGCTCGCGTCCGCCTCGGCGTCCGCCAATTGCATTTCCAATTGATCGAGCAGCCGCTCCTTGCGTTCCGAGCGCGCGCCGTAGAGCGTGCGACGCAGCTTCTCGATCTCCAGCCTCAGCCGGGCGATCAGCGCGTCGGCGTTCGACGCGATCGCTTGGCTATGATTGCGGTCCGCCTCGGCCTGCGCAGCGCGCGCTTCGCTCTCCAACCGCGCGGCCCGCTCAGCGCGGATCATCGCGTGCGCGGCGGCGAGATTGGAGGGCAGATTGTCCGGCGTGTTCGTCACATGCGAAGTAAATCACAAAAGCGCGCGGTGACAAGCAAAATCGTCAGCCGACCGCGGTCGGACGCCAGGTTTTCTGCGGCATTCGCCAATCGATGCCCGATAGGAGATAGCCGAGTTGCGCGGTCGAGATCGTCACCGTTCCGTCCGCCATCGACGGCCACAGAAACCGCCCTCGCTCCAGCCGCTTCGAGAACAGACACATTCCTTGGCCATCGTGCCAAAGGCACTTGATGAGGTCGCCGCGGCGTCCGCGAAAGACGAACAAGTGGCCGGAATGCGGATCGCGCTTCAACGTTTCCTGGACGATCAGCGCCAGACCGTCGAACCCCTTGCGCATGTCGGTGTGGCCGGTCGCCAGCCATACACGAACGCCAGCCGGGATCGGGATCATCTCTAGGCGAGCCCTGCTCGTCCGGGCCGCGACAGCGCCTTGACGACGCGCGCCAGCGCGCCGGCGTCGACATCAGCGCCGACGAAAATCCGTTCGCCGCCGACAAGTACGATCTCCATGCGGCCCGCCGTGGCCCCGGCTTCCGGCGCGATCGCGACCGGGACAAGCTCGACCGGAGCCGCGCGCTGCGAATCCGGCTCGCTTCTCGCCTGACGACGCCACGTAAAAACCAAGTTCGCGTTCACGCCATGTCGACGGGCGACCTCGGCCATCGAAGCGCCGGGCCCCAAGCTTTCCGCCACGATCTCGCGCTTCTCATGCGCCGTCCAAACCCGTCGCCGCCGTGCTCCTCGCGGGTTCAGGGCTTGATCAACCAGCTCCGACTTCATCGATAGTGCCCATTATCGTTGATGGGCACTATCCTCGTGCCGCTCCTCGCGCACTATCGCTCATAAGCTCCCGTTGCATAGGCGGCCTTCGGCGGAGGCTTACGCGGCAGTGGCTTGTCGAGGCGGAGCTGGTGGCGAAGCAGCTCCACTCCCTCCTCTGGGGCAAGAGGGCCCAATTCCAGGCGGGCAGGATCGCCCGGCAGCATGCGGACGAGCGTGAACGTGATGATCGAGATCAGGAACAGTTGCGGGATCAGAATCAACAGGCGCCGGCCGATGTACTTGACGGTCCGCATGGTCCCTGGCCCCTCTTAGTGATGACAGTGGGGTTCCGAGGCCGGCGGCTGTGGCTTAAGCGTCTGGTGTCGCGTGGGATTTGGTTGCTTACGCCAACCCGATGCGCGCTCGCGCTCGTGGCGCCGGCCATGACCCACGATACGATTCCGCTGTTCTCGTTTCCAGCCGTGAGAGCAAGAAAATCGCCGCCGCGTCCGACGGTGGACGCATTTCCTCGGACGGCGGCGTGATGTCGCTTTCCTAGTCGCATGATCGAGAGCCGGGCCCAAATGCATCGTCTTACTTGTCGAAGGACATCTCGCTAACTTTATAGTACTGGGTGGTGAACCACTTCCAGCCTGAGAGGTTGGCGCTCATAGCGTTGACATAGGACGGTTCGGCGATCCAACCCAGCGCCGCCGCCTCATGGATGCGTTCTTCGGCGGGGCGGTGGAAGGAGTTGCGCTGGGCCGTATCGACGATCGAAGCGCCCTCTTCGAGCAAGCGGTCGACCTCCTTGTCGCTGTAATTTTGGTAGTTGACAGCATTGCCTGTGAGATAGAACAGCCTGAGCGAATAGTTGGGGTCCGGCTGGATCGGGTAGTCGATCCACAGCGCAAAATCGGCTTTCTTCGACTGAACCAAATCGGATTGAACCGAAACGGTTTCCTTGCGCAGATCGATGTTTATACCGACCTGAGACAAAGTCGACTTCAAAAACACGGCTATGTTCTCCTGCACGGGATCGCCCGCGCTATAGGTGAGTGTGGTCTGGAAGCCGTTGGCATAGCCCGCCTCGGCAAGCAGCCGCTTGGCCTCAGCCAGGTCATATGTGTAGGTGTTGAATTCCACATAGCCCGGATAGACGCTGGGCATTACGCCTTCCCAGGTGACGGCCAGCCCGCGATAGATATTTTTGACGATCTCTTCGCGCGCGATCAGATGATTGATGGCTTGGCGAACCTGCACCTTGTCGAACGGCGCTTTGATGTTGTTCATCACCAAGTAGATCGACTGGTTGCCGTGAACCGCGGCGACGCGCACGTTGGGCGCCGCTGCGAGGCTGACCGCCTCGTCGGGCGAAACGCCTTCGATCAAATCAACCTTGCCCTCCTCGAGAAGCGCCAGCCGGCTCGCCAATTCCGGAACGACCTGATAGATGATGTGCTTGATCTTCGGTGGACCCTGCCAATAGTTCGGGTTGGCGTCCATGATCACGCGATTGCCCGCTTCCCAGCTGCGGATCACATAGGGCCCAAAGGCGACGAGGCTCGTCGAAGCCCATTTGGTGGCCCACGGGTCGTCCGGCGTCGAATGCTTCTTGGCTTCAGTGCTGTCGTACCAATACCAGTAGAGGTTGGTGAGAATCTTGCAAATAAGCGGCATCGGCTTGTCAGAGCTGATCCGCACGGTGTGATCGTCGACTGCCTGCCACTGTTTCGGGTCTGGCGCGTTCGCAGCGTTCTGCAAAAACGTTCCGATCGCCTTGAGCTCATGCGCGCGCTCGACCCTCCACAGCACGTCCTTGGCGGTGAATTCATTTCCCGCCGCCGATTTCACCCCTTTGCGCAGATGATAAACTGCGGTCTTGCTGTCCGCACTTAAATCGCAGTTCTCGACAATGGTCGGAACCATCTGCTGCGACCGGAAGTCTGGGTAGGTGAACCCGGGAATCTTGGTCGGATCTGCCCCTGGGGTCGGCGCATACGGATAGGTGGTCGGCTTCCATTCTGCGCCTATTTCGATAACCTGCGCCGCCATCGTCCACGTCTGCGGACCCGATTGGCGGTCAAGATCCACGCCTTGCGGCGTTCCCGGCACTGCGATGATGATGGTGTCTTTGGTTTGGGCCAGAGACCCGCCGCTGACCAGGCCGCCGAGCGCACAAATGAGCAGAAGCTTCCGCATCATTTTCTCCCTGTTGCCTTCAGGCTCTTCTTCTGAACCGGAGGCGATGATCCGACGAGGGCCTGAAGCTTCGGCGCAACTGTGTTGGCAGGTCGGCAACGATCAAGAGGGATGTCGTACGACGATCACAATAAGGCCTTTCCGGGCGGGCGTCCTGCTCTTCTTCCAATCGAGCTAAACGGTCCCGGACGTCGGTCCGCGCTAAATAAAGTCGCCTGTGGATCGGTCTGACTCCCGCTGCCCTAGCTAGAACGCACTCTTGAGTGTGCCCCCGTCCACCCGCAAAGCGGCCCCTGTGGTCGCTGAGGCCAACGGGCTGGCGATGTAGGCAACAAGGGAGGCGACCTCCTCTGGCGAGGCGAAGCGCTTGATGAGCGATGTCGGGCGAAGCTTTTCAAAGTAGTCCTCTCTTTCGAACGCCTCGACTGACTTTCCTGCCGTTTTGGCTAGGGCTTCGACGAAGTCGCCGACGCCGCGGGTTTTCGTCGGGCCCGGCAAAATGCTGTTGACCGTGATCCCAGTGCCGGCGACCGCTTCCGCCAAGCCGCGGGCGATAGCAAGCTGAGCGGTCTTGGTCATGCCGTAGTGGATCATTTCGGCGGGAATCTGCACTGCGCTTTCGCTCGATATGAAGATGATGCGCCCCCAGTCGGCCCGTCGCATAGCCGGCAGGAACAGCCGCGCAAGACGGACCCCGCTGAGGACGTTCACCTCGAAGATCCGCAACCAGTCAGCGTCCGAGATACTATCAAACGGCTGCGGCCCGAAGATCCCGAGGTTGTTCACGAGGATCTGCACATCAGGATAAATTCGGGCGAGTTCTTCCGCCGCGGCCGCGCCGCTGAGGTCACCGGCGAAACCGCGGACGGCGATGCTGCCAGTCATCGACGACACGTCGGTCACCGCCCTGTCTACAGAGGACTGCACGGGCCCATTGATGATGACGCGAGCGCCCTCCTTTGCCAGCGCGGTGGCGATCGCCAGGCCGATGCCGGCGGTGCTCCCGCTGACGAAAGCCAGTTTGCCTGCCAGATCGAGGTCCATGCCGTCGTCCTCCCGATTCTAGGTTGCCTCTCCGGGGTGATCCTCCACACGAAAGGCTACCCCACTGCGGCGTCGACCCGCGCGCATCGACGGAGGGCAATCTGTATCGTGCAACAGGACTTCAGGTATCCTCTTTCCACATCCGAGGCTGGCGGTCGTAGCTTAAGCGCCTGGACTGGCGCCGGATTTGGTTGTTTACGCCGACCACTGCGCGCGTTCGCGCTCGCGACGGCCGCCATAACTAACGATACGATCCCACTGTTCTCGTTTCCAGCCGGCGAGGGCAAGAAAATCACCGCCACGTTCGACGGGCGGGCGCAGTTCCTCGGACGGTGGCGTGATGCCGCTTTCGTTTGCCGAGCGGCGTCTCCCCGCCGTCGAGCGCTCGGCGCGCTGTGTTCTTGATCGCCGCGATCCCTTGTGCATTTCCCACACGATCGTCGACACGATCCGCGCTCCGGTTTGCTGCGGCTACGAGGACGCGAGCGAACTCTGTCGAGTTGCCACTTGCTGGGCGCGTGAAAACCGATCGGCGCAGCGAGGCACTGACGCTCCCACAGCGGTAGCGTTTCCGGCCGACGCCAAACTGACGCCGGCCAAGCGGCGCGGCGTGCTCGGCAAAAGCTAACGAAATGTTAAATTGAGGCAAAAAGTTCCATCTTGCGGTCTTGCCCTGGCTTGGGCTTGCCTTAATGACATTCCGTAGGGGCAATTCCTTGCCTGGGGGCTTCGATCAAAACATCTCCGGAATGGGGAGGGACGGCGCGCGCGTCGGCTGTTTGGCTGGATTGCGCTTTTTTCCATTTTCATCGTGCGCACAAAGTTCTGCGGAGCCTCGCAGCAACTCGATTGCCAATCAGTGGATAACGTATGGTCCCCCCGGTTTTCTTCGATTACCATAACTATGGCGTCACGGAAGGACTAGTAACAGTTATCGGCTGGCGCCGCCCCGATCGATTCCTGCCCCTGATCCAACGCGCGGGAGCCGTGGGACCGAATGGGTCGTCTTTCCGCCTCGACGAGACGAATGATCTGGCAGGCGCGAATTTTCTTGCCGGGCAGAGCCTCGGCGGCCATTCCAGGCTAGCTGATACGAACTGCGCTGATCCGAGCGCTTTCGTCCCTCCTCAGGCTCCCTCGCCAGCCCCCCTTTCGTCCAGGGCGCCGCGGCTCGCCAAGCCAACATCAACTCGAGCTTCATTCTGCCGGTCGAGCGCGCCAACCCGTTTTCTGAGCCGTGATTGCCGGAGAGTGTAATGCCAACGAACACCACAATCGGTAACGCCAGCGGCACATATGACATCGTCGCCGGTACGCACAGCGTCATCAGGGTCGGCAACGGCGCCGACACCGTTGACGTGTCCGGCGGAGCCGGTTCGACGATCACGATCGGCAACGGTCTCGATGACGTCCTCGCCACCGATGGGAGCGGCAATCTCATCACGGTCGGCAACGGCAACGATACAATCACGCTCAGCGGCGGATCGGGCAACACCGTTACCGCCGGGAGCGGCAATGTCGTGGTGAATACCAGTGGCGAGAGCGACGACAAGATCACCGTCGGCGGAGGTATCGACACGATTATCGCGGGCGCCGACAGCACCATTACCGCCAGCTCTGCCGGCGGGAACGACACGATCACGGCGGGCGCGGGCAGCACCATCAATGGCGGCGGCGGCAATGACGCGATAACCGCCGGCGCCAGCAGCGCTATCACGGACGGGAACGGCGCCGACACGATCACCGCGGGCGGGGGCAGCGTGATTTCCGCCGGCGCCGGCAATGATAAAGTGACGGTAACCGGAGGGAGCGGCGCACGCATCGAACTGGGCGACGGCAATGATACGGTCACCGTCAGCGCCGGCTCGGCCAACACGATCACACTTGGCGGCGGCAACGACGTCGTGAATGCGAGCGGCGAGGCCAATGACAAGATTGCCCTAGGCAACGGCGTCGACACGGTCTCGGCGGGAGCTGACAGCGTCATTGCAGCTGGCGGCGGCAACGATACGATAACCGCCGGCGACAACAGCGTCATCACCACCAATGATGGTGAAAGCACGCTTTCGTTTGGCGGCTTGACGCTGAACATCGCAACGTCCGGCGGCGGCGACGCGATCACTGCCGGCGCGAACAGCAGCATCACCGCCGGCGATGGCAATGACACGATAACCGCGGGTTCCGGCAGCACGATCAAGGCCGGGAACGGCGCCGATACGATCGTCGCGGGTGCGGGCAGCAGCATCACCGCCGGCAGCGCCACCGACTCCATATCGCTGTTCGGCGTCACGTTGGCCGTCACGATCGCCGACGGCAACGACACGATCACCGCCGGCGATGACAGCACCATCGTCGCGGGCGACGGGAACGACACGATCACCGCCGGCGCGGGCAGCAAGATCACCGTCGGCGCGATCAGCAATACGGTGTCGCTGGCGGGCCTCACGTTGGATATCGGGGGCGAGAACGGCGCCGATACGATCACGGCCGGCGCGAACAGCGTCATCACCGCCGGCAATGGCGCTGTGACCGTCAATGCGGGCAACAGCGACATCGTCACCGTCGGCAATGGCAATGACGCCGTCTTCATGGGCGCGAGCGATACCGTCGCCGCCGGCAGCGGCAAAGACACATTCGCCGTGGGGACGTCCGGGACGCCCACTGTGTCGGCGCCTGCGGCGCTGACATTGGTCGAGGGCGGCAGCGTTGCGCTGCCGATCAGCGCCAGTCTTTCGCCCGCGGCTTTCGGGCAGGACGTCATCACCGGGTTCATCGCCGGCAAAGACGTGCTGCAATTTTCGACGAGCCAGTTCGCCAACGCCGCGGCCGTGCTGGCGGACGCGCAGCAGGTTGGACAGAACACGGTAATTTCCGTCGATGCGGCCGATGCGATCACGCTCGAGAACGTCTCGAAGTCGATCCTCAATGCGAGTGATTTCGCCTTTATCGGCGGCGCTCCGATCGGCAGTGGCGCTGCGACCGTCACGATCTCGGGCATACCTTCCAACGTTTCCTTGAGCAACGCCGGCGGCGCGCTGGCGATCACGAACGGCAGCGTCACGCTGACGGCCGCGCAGCTTGCCGGGCTGACGCTGCAGGCGGCCGATGCGGCCAACGCCAGCCTGACGGTCACCGCCGTCAACGCAACGACCGGCGCCTCGACGTCGCAGATCCTCGCGCTGACGGTCGATCAGGCCGCGCCGGTGCTCGCCGGCGCGACGTCGGACACCGTCACCGAAGGCGGCCCCGTCACCTTGGGCGCGAGCGCCGCGGCGGCGTTCGGCGACGACACGCTGGGCGCCGTCACGATCACCGGCCTGCCGACCGATCTCGGCGCCGGCAGCTTCAACGGCGGGACCTACACGGCGTCAAGCGGGACTTGGACCGGCAGCGCGGCGCAGTTCAACGCGCTGACCTTCGCGGCCTTGACGGCGGGAACCTCGACGCTGTCGATCTCGGCGACCACAGCGGGAGCGGACGCCGGCGCGGCGGCGGCCGAGAGCTATACGCTGACGGTCGACCAGGCGGCGCCGGTCCTCAGCGGCGCGACGTCGGGCACAGTGACCGAAGGCGGCGAAGTCCCCTTCGGCGCGACCGACGCGGCGGCGTTCGGCGACGACACGCTGGGCAACGTCACCATCACCGGCCTGCCGACCGATCTCAGCGCCGGCAGCTTCAACGGCGGGACCTACACCGCGTCGAGCGGCACGTGGACCGGCAGTGCGGCGGAGTTCAACGCGCTGACCTTCGCCGCCTTGACGGCGGGCACGTCGACGCTGGCGATCACGGAGACGACGGCTGGAACGGACGCTGGCGCTCCGACGACCGCGAGCTATACGCTGACGGTCGACCAGGCGGCGCCGGTGCTCGGCGGCGCGACGTCCGACACGGTGACCGAAGGCGGCACGGCGGCGCTCGGCGCCACCGACGCGGCGGCGTTCGGCGACGATACGCTGGGCGCCGTCACGATCACCGGCCTGCCGACCGACCTGGGCGCCAGCAGCTTCAACGGCGGGACCTACACGGCGTCGAGCGGCACGTGGACCGGCAGCGCGGCGCAGTTCAACGCGCTGACCTTCGCGGCCCTGACTGCGGGAACCTCGACGCTGGCGATCACGGCCACCACCACGGGAACGGACGCCGGCGCTTCGGCGACCGCGAGCTATACGCTGACGGTCGATCAAGCGGCGCCGGTGCTCGGCGGCGCGACGTCGGACACCGTCACCGAGGGCGGCGCCGTCACGCTCGGCGCCACGGACGCGGCGGCGTTCGGCGACGACACGCTGGGCAATGTGACGATCACCGGCCTGCCGATCGATCTCAGCGCCGGCAGCTTCAACGGCGGGACCTACACCGCGTCGAGCGGCACGTGGACCGGCAGCGCGGCGCAGTTCAACGCGCTGACCTTCGCAGCCTTGACGGCGGGAACCTCGACGCTGGCGATCACGGCGACCACAGCGGGAGCGGACGCCGGCGCGGCGGCGGCCGAGAGCTATACGCTGACGGTCGACCAGGCGGCGCCCCAACTGGGCGGCGCGACTTCGAAGACCACCACCGAAGGCGCCGTGACATTGGGCGCGACCGACACCGCCGCGTTCGACGACGACACCTTGGGCAATGTCACCATCACTGGCCTCTCGAGCAGCGCCTCGAACTTCAACGGCGGCGCCTATACGGCGGCGACCGGAACCTGGATGGGCACCGCGGCGCAGTTCAACGCGCTCAGTTTCACTGCTAACGCCGGGACCTACACGTTGGGTATTTCGGCGGCAACGACCGGCGCCGATGCCGGCGCAGCGGCAACCGAGAGCTACACGCTCACCGTCGATCAGGCGAAGCCGGTACTTACCGGCGCGACTTCGCAAACGCTGACTGAAGGCGTCGCCATCGCGCTCGGCATCACCGATATCGCGGCGTTCAGCGACGATACGCTGGGCAATGTGACGATCACCGGCTTGTACGGTCATCCCGCGAACTTCAACGGTGGAGCCTATACGGCGGCGACCGGCACCTGGACTGGCACCGCGGCCCAATTCAATGCGCTCAGTTACACAGAAGATTCCGGGACCTACTCGTTGGATATTTCGGCGGGAACGACGGGGACCGATCCCGGCGCGGCGGCCAACCTTTCCTATTCGCTGACCATCGATCAAGGAGCGCCGGTTCTCGGCGGCGCCACGTCGGACACGGTGACCGAAGGCGGCACGGTCACGCTTGGCGCCACCGACTCCCTCGCATTTCCTGACGACGTGCTCGGCAATGTCACCATCACCGGCCTGCCGGCCGATTTATCCGGCTTCAACGGCGGCGCCTACACCGCCGCCACCGGTGCGTGGACCGGCACGGAGCAGCAATTCAACGCGCTCAAATTCACGACCGCCACCGCTGGGACCTCGACGCTGTCGGTCTCGGCAACCACCAGCGACGCGGACCCCGGCGCGCCTGCGACGGAGACCTACACGCTCACCGTCGATCAGGCGGCGCCAAAGCTCGCCGGCGCGACGTCGGACACCGTGACCGAAGGCGGCCCCGTCACCTTGGGCGCGAGCGCCGCGGCGGCGTTCGGCGACGACACGCTGGGCGCCGTCACGATCACCGGCCTGCCGACCGATCTCGGCGCCGGCAGCTTCAACGGCGGGACCTACACCGCGTCAAGCGGCACGTGGACCGGCAGCGCGGCGCAGTTCAACGCGCTGACCTTCGCGGCCTTGACGGCGGGAACCTCGACGCTGGCGATCTCGGCGACGACGGCTGGAGCCGATGCGGGCGCGCCGGCGACCGAGAGCTACACGCTCACGGTCAATCAGGCTGCGCCGGTCCTCAGCGGCGCGACGTCGGGCACCGTCACCGAAGGCGGCGAAGTCCCCTTCGGCGCGACCGACGCGGCGGCGTTCGGCGACGACACGCCGGGCAACGTCACCATCACCGGCCTGCCGACCGACCTCAGCGCCGGCAGCTTCAACGGCGGGACCTACACGGCGTCGAGCGGCACGTGGACCGGCAGCGCGGCGCAGTTCAGCGCGCTGACGTTCGCGGCCTTGACGACGGGGACTTCGGCGCTGTCGATAACGGCGACGACGGCTGGAACGGACGACGGCGCGGCGGCGACGGCGAGCTATACGCTGACGGTCGACCAGGCGGCGCCGGTGCTCGGCGGCGCGACGTCGGACACGGTGACCGAAGGCGGCGACGTAACGCTCGGCGCGACGGTCGCGGCGGCGTTCGGCGACGATAAGCTCGGCAATGTGACGATCACCGGCCTGCCGACCGATCTCAGCGCCAGCAGCTTCAATGGTGGGACCTACACCGCGTCGAACGGGACTTGGACCGGCAGCGCGGCGCAGTTCAGCGCCTTGCAGTTCACCGCCGCCACGGCGGGGACCTCGACGCTGTCGATCTCGGCGACGACGGCTGGAACCGATCCCGGCGCGTCGGCGACGGAGACCTACTCCTTGACCGTCAATGCGCCGCTAAAAGCTTTGATCAGCTTCAACGCAAACACCGGCTATGACTCGCAAGCCAGCTTCCTCGTTGACGCCAACGGCGACCTATTCGGCACGACTTTTGCGGGCGGACCGAACGCCGACGGCTCAGTGTTCGAGCTCAAGAACACTGGCACTGTCGCAGCCCCGAGCTATTCCAGCACCCCTACCGATCTGGTCGCCATCATCGGCAACAACGAAGGCCCGGCAGCCGGCCTGGTCGCCGACGCCAACGGCGACCTGTTCGGCACGACTTTTAATGGCGGGGGGAACGCCGACACCTATTTGAACGACGGCCAGGTGTTCGAGCTCCAGAACACCGGCGCCGTCGCCGCCCCGAGCTATTCCAACACGGCTACCACTCTGGTCGCTTTCAACAGCGCCGACGGTCAAAACCCGTCCGCCGGCCTGATCGTCGACGCCAACGGCGACCTGTTCGGCACGACATCCCAGGGCGGGGCGAACGGCGACGGCACGGTGTTCGAGCTCCAGAACACCGGCGCCGTCGCCGCCCCGAGCTATTCCGGCACGCCCATCACTCTGATCAGCTTCAATGGAACCAACGGCGATCCGGTAGCTGGCCTGATCGCCGACGCCAACGGCGACCTGTTCGGCACGACAGAGGGCACGGACTTTAGCGGCGGCACGGTGTTCGAGCTGAAGAACACGGGCACTGTCGCCGCCCCGAGCTATTCCGGCACTCCCACGACGCTGGTCAGCTTCAACGGAACCAACGGCGCCGATCCGGAAGCCGGCTTGGTCGCCGACGCCAACGGCGACCTGTTCGGTACGACAACGGGCGGGGCGAATGGCGGCACGGTATTCGAACTCAAGAACACCGGCTCCCTCGCTGCCCCGATCTACTCCAGCACTCCCATCACTCTGGTCAGCTTCAATGAAACCGACGGCGATGATCCGCAAGCCGGCCTGATCGTCGACGCCAATGGCGACCTCTTCGGAACGACAGCGGGTGGAGGGGCAAACGACCTTGGCACGGCGTTCGAGATCGTCAATCAGGGCTCCGTCGCCGCCCCGATTTATTCCGGCGCTCCGATCACTCTGGTCAGCTTCAATCAAACCACCGGTTATGCGCCGCAGGCCGGCCTGACCGCCGACGCCAACGGCGACCTGTTCGGCACGACAACGTTGGGGGGGGCGAATGGCGAAGGCACGGCGTTCGAGATCACCGATAGCGGCTTCGTTCCGAGCCCTCCCCCGGTCTTGGGCGGCGCACCCTCGGCCAGCGTCACCGAGGGCAATCTGGTCACGCTCGGCGCGACCGACACGGCGGCCACCAGTGGCGAGGCCCTCGGCGATGTCACCATCACCGGCCTGCCGACGAGCTCCAGCAATTTCAACGGCGGCAGCTTCGCCAATGGCGTCTGGACCGGCAGCGCGGCGCAGTTCGATGCGCTGACCTTCGCGGCCTTGACGGCGGGCACATCGACGCTGTCGATCACGGCGACGACGGCTGGAGCCGATGCGGGCGCGGCGGCGACCGAGAGTTATACGCTCACGGTCGACCAGGCGGCGCCGGTGCTCGGCGGCGCGACGTCGGACACGGTGACCGAAGGCGGGGTTGTCACCTTGGGCGCGAGCGACGCGGCGGCGTTCGGCGACGACACGCTGGGCAATGTAACGATCACCGGCCTGCCGACCGATCTCAGCGCCGGCGGCTTCAACGGCGGGACCTACACCGCGGCGAGCGGGACGTGGACCGGCAGCGCCGCGCAGTTCAACGCGCTGACCTTCGCGGCCGTGACGGCGGGCACGTCGACGCTGTCGATCTCGGCGACCACCACAGGCGCTGACGCAGGCGCTCCGGCGACGGAAAGCTATGCGCTCACGGTCGACCAGGCGGCGCCGGTGCTCGGCGGCGCGACGTCCGACACCGTCGCCGAAGGCGGCACGGTGACGCTCGGCGCGTCCGTGGCGGCGGCGTTCGGCGACGACACACCGGGCGACGTCACCATCACCGGCCTGCCGACCAACCTGAGCGCCAACAGCTTCAGCGGCGGGACCTATACCGCGTCGACCGGGACGTGGACCGGGAGCGCGGCGCAGTTCAACGCGCTGAGCTTCACGGCGGGCGGCCCCAGCACGGCGACGCTGACGATTTCGGCGACGACGACCGGCGCCAATGCCGGCGAACCGACGACCGAAACCTATGCGCTGAATGTCGATCAGGCATCACCGGTGTTGGGCGGCGCGACCTCGACATCGATTGACGAAGGCGCTTCCGTGATGCTCGGCGCGACCGACACGGCGGCCTTCAGCGACGACACGCTCGGCAATGTCACCATCACCGGACTGCCGTCGAATCTGACTACCTTCAACGGCGGCGCCTATACGGCCGCCACCGGCACTTGGATCGGCGCCGCGGCGCAGTTCAACGCACTGACGTTTAATACCGGGAGGACAGCCGGCCCCTCGACGCTGACGATTTCGGCGGCGACGAGCGGTTTGGACGCCGGCGCGCCGGCGACGGAAAACTATACGCTCTCGGTCGACGCACCGGTGCTGACAAATGTGGTCGCCTTCAACGACGGCGGGAGTCCGAGTCCCGGTATGATCGTCGACGCCGAGGGCGACCTGCTGGGCACAGCGAGCGCAGGCGGCGTGGGCAACGACGGCACTGTCTTCGAAGTCTTCAACAACGGCACAGTGTCCGCGCCGAGCTACGCCGCTACGCCCACCGTGCTGGCCGCCTTCACCAGCGGCGATGGTATTAACCCGATCAGCGGTCTGATCTCCGACGCCAACGGCGATCTTCTCGGCACGACACTCTTGGGCGGCGCGAGCAACGACGGCACGGTGTTCGAGATCAAAAACAACGGCACAGTTTCCGCGCCGAGCTACGCGACTACGCCCACCGTGCTGGCCAGCTTAACCGGCGCCAATGGCAGCGACCCGAGCGCCCTGGTCTCCGACGCCAACGGCGATCTGTTCGGCGCCACGGAGCTTGGCGGCGCGGACAGCGACGGCACGGTGTTCGAGATCAAAAACAACGGGACCGTGTCCGCGCCGAGCTACGCGACTACGCCCATCGTGCTGGTCAGCTTCACGGGCGCCGATGGCAGCGAACCGGTCGCGGGCCTGTTCGTCGACGCCGATGGCGATCTCCTCGGTACGACAGTGATCGGCGGGACGAACGAAGACGGCACGGTGTTCGACATCGTCAACGACGGCACAGTGGCCGCGCCGAGCTACGCCACCGAGCCCGCGGACCTGGCCAGGTTTGGCGACAGCAATGGTGCTAACCCATCGGGCGCTTTGATCGCCGACGCCAAGGGCGATCTGTTCGGCACGACAACCTTGGGGGGCGCGAGCGACGACGGCACGGTGTTCGAGATCAAAAACAACGGCACAGTGGCCGCGCCGCGCTACGCGACTGCGCCCACCGTTCTGGTCAGCTTCACCGGTAGCAACGGAGAAAGTCCGGCCCGTAGCCTGATCGTTGATGCGAACGGCGATTTGTTCGGCACGACAACCGGCGGCGGAGCAAGCAGTGACGGCACTGTGTTCGAAATCGTCAACAACGGCACCGTGGCTGCGCCAAGCTATGCCAATACCCCCGACACTCTCATCAACTTCACGGTCAGCGGCGAAGGCGATCAGAGAAGCGGCCTGACTGTCGACGCCAACGGCGACCTGTTCGGCACGACGGCAACTGCGATATTTGAAATCACCAATACTGGCTTTGTCGAGCCCGATCCGCATACCATCGCCAATGGCGCCAGCTTCGAGATTGCCTCGGCCTCGGAGGATGCCGTCACCTTCGGCGGCGCGACCGGCACATTGCAGCTCGACCAGTCGCAGAGCTTCGTCGGCACGGTGGCCGGTTTTGGCAATCAAGATCGGATCGATTTCGGCGACATCGCCTACGGCGCCGACACCACGCTCGAGTATACCGCCAACAGCAGCAACACGCTCGGCGTGCTGAACCTAAGCGACGGCGTCCACACCGCCAGCATCACGCTGCTCGGCCAGTACAGCGCCGCGAGCTTCGCGATCGCGAGCGACGGGCATGGCGGCACGATGCTCACCGAGCCGGCGCTTGCCGCGCAGAGCCAACTCACCCAGCAGCATGCTTGACGAGGAGAAATGCGCAACTCGAGCTCCGACAACGGCGGAGCTCTTAATGTCGTCGAGCTTTTTGGTTGACGCGGCGGTGCTGTCGCCCCCGCGAAGGCGCTGCAGCGTGCACACATTTTCGATCAGGCGAGCGCATCACTCGGCTCATCGCCGCCGAGTGTAAGCGGCGGAGCAAGTGCCGCGAGCCCGCCGTCATACGCGGGCTTGACCCGCGTATCCAGGACGGGACGGAGGAAGGCTAATCGCAGACGTCGCCACCTCTGGGCGCCCGGATCAAGTCCGGGCGTGACGGCGACGGACCGATGTGTGCATGCGGCAGCGCGAAGGCGGGGGTCCAGACCGCCGCCGCAACTTATGATTGCGCGCGATCTCCCGGGAAATCCTTCGCGGCGAGTCTGAATAGCAGGTCGTGCCCAGACATGCTGTCGGCTACAAAACGATCGAAGGCTCGAAGCACCCTCGGCGTCAGCCGCACCAGTCTTCCGCCGCGCCCGCGCAAACTGACCAGACCGGCTTTTTCCGCGTCTTGCATCATGATCCGGACATGCGTTCGCGTGGCGCCGAATCTTTCGCCGATTTCCGCGTAGGACAGTCCCTCATAGGTCTCATCGCTCTCCAGCGCGGCGATCTGGATCAGCTTCATGAGCACCATCGCGCCGACATCGCGGCTCAAAAACAATAACATATCCGGATTGCCAGCAAGAATTTGCGCGCCGTGGCCGGCAAAATCATAGGCGATCGAACGGTGCGCCCGCTGGAAGGGGCGATCGCGGCGCATGATCTGAGGATAGCCCGGCTCGGGATACAGAATTTGCAGGGGGAGATAATGGGCGACCAACCAATCCGCGTCGCTCTCCAACATAGGCTCAGAAGGCGTCAATATTCGCACCCTGCCGTCGATCGGCGAGGACGCCGCCTTTATAAATCCGGTATCGACGAGCCGGTTCACGAGGTCGGCTATCCGACGCGGACTCGCAAGGCCGAATTGCATGAGCGCGTTCTTGAGGCGGCCAATCGTCGGCCATGTCGACTTGTCCGCCTCAATGTAGCGCGCGTGCAGGCAGATGATCATGATGAACATCACGTGCCGCCCCGCTTCCACCAGAAGCCGGTTCAAAAAAGCGTCGTTCTCGTAGAGGCCGAGAATTGCGTCGACGAATGCCGCCCGAGCTGTCGCGAAATCGGGATGGTTCAGAATCTCGTCGGCCGTATGATGCGATCCGGCGACGAGCGATTGTTCAGCCTCGGGCATGCTCCTTCCTATGTTAGGCCTATGCGCGGCTTTATGACAACTGGTGAATGAGCGGCGCCGCGTAGCCGTATCGTCGGTCCACCGGCCGAAGCGGTCCAATTGGCCGGCAAGGCCTTAATTTCTCATGAAATTCTGGAGAAGCCGGGCCCTCAGAAAGCATTTGGGGTTGCACGGAAAACCAGGCAGTCCCGACCGCCCTAACGGATAGGAATGGGCCAGCGAAATTGATAGGCTCGAGGCGAAGGCCTTGCCGCTCGTAAATCTGCTTTGGGACGACGCACCACCGGAACCCGGAACTGCGCCGGCACGATGTCGAGCCGCTCGCTGGCGTCCTCACCGATGCGATGAAGCGGGCTCTTGCAGCACGGGCAGGCCTTGTCGTTGAGATCGACGATCGTTTCGACGCGCGGCAGATGCGGCGGCAACGCGTCGCGGTTCGTGCGCCGCTGCTTCGCCGCTGCCGCGCGTTCCGCCGGAGATTGAACGCCGCGCGCCAATCGATGGCGCACAAGCGATCAGCTCAAACCGCTTTTGCCGTCGACAGCAGATCAACCGTGAATTCGATAAATGATCGCACCTTGGCCGCCCTCAACTGGCGGGAAGGAAAGAGCGCGTGCAGCGGAAACGTTTCGCCCGGCCAGTCCGGGAAGAGTTCAACGAGCTTACCTTCCGCAATCAGGCGCTCCGAGCCGAGTTGCATGATTTGTGCGATGCCTACGCCGGCCTCGCAGGCGCTTAGCATGGCGCCGACATCCGACACCATGAGGCGCGACGCCGGCTTGACCGGCAACACCTCGCGGCCTCTGCGAAATTCCCAATCGAACGGCCGGGTATTGGCTGGATCATAGAAATCGATGCAGGGAAGCTGCGCGACTCCTGACGGATGCTGCGGCCGGCCGTGGCGCGCGATATAGCCCGGCGAGGCTACGGTCAGGATGCGGGTCTCGATCAGTTTGCGGGCGATCAGCGATCCGCGCGGCGGCTCGCCGAAACGAAGCGCGAGGTCGAAGCCATCCGCGACCAGGTCGCCGACTTGATCGCGCATAATCAATTCAAGGCGCACGTCGGGGTGGCGATCAAGGAAGGTCGCAACCTGCGTAGCCAGGACGATGCGGGAGAAGAACGGGTCGACATTGACGCGTAGGCGGCCTCGCACGGCGCCTGCCGCCCCTGCGGCCGTCATCGCGGCCTGCTCGATGCCGTCGAGAAGGGGCCCCACCTCCTCGTAGAAGCGTCGGCCCTCGTCGGTGAGAGTCATGGCGCGCGTGGTGCGCTCGAGCAGCCGCACGCCGACCCGCGCTTCCAGCCGGGCTATCGCACGGCCAACCCCTGACGAGGTCAGGCCCAGCGCGTCGGCGGCGCGGGCCATGGAGCCGGCTTCGACGACGGCCATCAGAACCGTCACGCCGGAAAGGAGGCGGCTGTCATAGGGCATGGCTATTCCTGGGGCATGGCTATTCCTGGGGCATCGCTATTCCTGGGGCATGGCTATTCATGATTCCTGATCCGAATTGTGTGGACATTTCGGCGCTGCATTCAAGCAGATTGATGTGTCACCCTTCTCTGCAAGCGGGCGGAAAGGTCTCCAACGAGAGCCATGCCGCCCTTCCAGCACAGGGGAGAAGGACATGGCTACTGAATCGACTGTCCTTATCGTAGGCGCGTCGCGCGGGCTGGGCCTGGCGCTGGCCGAGGAGTGGCTGAAGCGCGATGCGCGGGTGATCGCCACGCGGCGCGGTCCCTCGCCCAATCTCGACGCTCTCCAGGCCCGCTATCCGGACAGCCTCGCGATCGAAACTGTCGATATCGCTGACGCCGCTTCCGTTCGCGCCCTGCGCGAGCGTCTCGGCAACCGGCGGATCGACGTGCTTTTCGTCAATGCCGGCATCTGCAAGGCCAACGAGGAAACCCCGTCGACAGTCGCCGAGCAGGACTTTGTCGACATGATGCTGACCAATGCGCTCGGCCCGATGCGCGCGGTCGAACTCCTAGAAGGCCTGGCGCCCACCGGCGGCGCAATTGCCGTCATGAGTTCGGAACTCGGCAGCATCAGCGGTAATTCGGGCACTTGGGAACTCTACAGCTCCAGCAAGGCCGCCCTCAACATGCTGATGAAGTGCTTCTCGGCTCGCCATCCCGACGATCCGCGCGCGCTGCTTCTCGTCGCGCCGGGCTGGGTGCGAACCGAAATGGGCACATCGGCCGGCCGCCTCTCGATCGAGGAAAGCATCCCCCTCGTCGTGGAAAGCGTCGAACGCAGCCGCGGCGCGGCCGGACTGCGCTTCATCGACCGCAACGGTCGAACCCTTCCCTGGTGAGGTCGAGAGGCGCTCAGATCCACTTACTTCAGGAGGTACAGATGTATGCAGTAACAGGGATTACCGGAAAGGTCGGGTCCGCCGTCGCTCATGATCTGCTCGCCGCGGGCCAGAAGGTCCGCGCCGTGGTCCGGAGCGCGGCCAAGGGCAAGGCCTGGGCCGACAAAGGCTGCGAAGTGGCGATCGCGGAGATCGGCGACGCCGCCGCGCTGACCGCGGCTTTCGCCGGCACGGACGGCGTTTTCCTCATGACGCCGCCCAACTTTGATCCGGAACCCGGCTTCCCGGACGCGCGAAGCAATGCGGTCGCCATCGAGGCGGCGATCAAGGCGGCCCGCCCGGCCAAGGTCGTATTCCTGTCGACGGTCGGCGCGCAGGTGAGCGAGCCCAATCTGCTCAACAACGCGAAAATCACGGAGGAAATGCTCCGCGGGGCGCCGGTCCCGGTCGCCTTTCTCCGCGCGGCCTGGTTCATGGAAAATGCCGCTTGGGACGTGGAGGCCGCGGGCGCGGGCGTGGTTCCCAGCTTCCTGCAACCGCTCGACCACGCCATCCCCATGGTGGCGACGGCTGACATCGGCGCCACAGCGGCGGCGCTCCTCCAGGAGAGCTGGACCGGCGTGCGCATCGTCGAACTCGAGGGACCGCGCCGCTATTCGGCGGCAGATATCGGCCGGGCCTTTACGGCCGCTCTCGGTCGCGAGGTCCGGATGGAGCCGGTCCCCCGCGAGACCTGGGAGCAGCTCCTCCGATCGCAGGGCGTCAAGCATCCCATTTCCCGCATGCGCATGGTCGACGGCTTCAACGAGGGCTGGATGGACTTTGAAGGCGACGACGAGCACCGCCGCGGAACCGTGACGCTCGAAACCGTAATCGCCAAGCTCGCAGGCAAGGAAGGCGCGGCATGACCGGCAACAATCGCAACGTTCGGCGGCCGCTGGGACTGGCGACAGTCGCAGCCCTGGTTCTCGCCGGTTCGATGGCCCCAGGACGGGCCGCTACGCCAGCAGGGACCAGCATGTTGACGATCCAGCAGGACCTCGCCCACCGCGAGAAGGACATTCACTGGCCAGCGGGTTTCGACCCGTCGCAGGCCGACCTGTTCTCGCACAATGCGCTGGTGATCAACGCCTCATGCGAGCTCGTCTGGGGGCACATCGTCGACGCGGCGAAGTGGCCGCAGTGGTATCCCAATTCCAGGGATGTCCGCGTCGCCGACGGCGACATCCTCAAGGAGGGCGCCATATTTAGCTGGTCGACGTTCGGCCTGCCGCTCGAGAGCAAGGTCAACGAGTTTGTGCCCTATGCCCGCATCGGCTGGTACGGCTATGCGCCGGGCGCAGCGCCGAGCTTCTATCACACGTGGTATCTGAAGCCGCAGGACGGCGGCTGCCTCGTGACGACCGACGAAGTCGGCAAGGGCAAGAATGCCGCCCAACTCCGCGATTCCGACGAGAGCCTCATGCATCGCGGCCACGACCTGTGGCTGGCGACGCTGAAATGGGTCTCGGAAGGCAAGTAGCCGACCTGCACGGGCGAGCGCCCGGCCTTTGGGCGCTCGCCCGCGCCGTCACGCCGCGCATCTACCGTTGATGTGGATCGCAGCCGTGATCGAACGGCTGCTTTCGGGACGTCGCCGCGTCGCGCCTGGATGATCGATATGGGCGCGACGCAGCAGTTATTGGCCGGAAGCGGACGGTCAGGTTTCGGATTGAAAATGCGCAGAACTGCCATCGGTCTGGCATGCGTTTTGGCCCCTACTTGGGGCCGGGCCGCTTCAGGTCAGGCTATGTCGGAATGCGCCAAAGAACACCAAAGCTTTGGCGACACCTAAGTGCAATGGCGATCACGCCGCCGCCGTAGCATCATAGATGCAAGAGGCCACGTTCCACGGTGCGCCCAGGACAGCGAACGGGCGGGTCGGGCCAACGTGGCGCCGCGGCGGGAGTTGCTGCGACGCAATGACCGAGAGGTGCGCCGGAGCGTGGCGCGAATGCCTTCGCTCGGCGCAACGGTATCGGCGGGCGGGTAGGTATTCCCGGGGATGGCGCACTTTCTGTTTTAGGGCCGGCCCACAGGAAGGAAGATCCCATGCGCACGGTCAGTCAGTTCATCAACGGCCAGAGCGTCACGCGCGCTGGCGCCGTCACCAGCCCGGTCTACGATCCGAGCACCGGGGAAGTGCAGGCCCGTCTGGAGCACGCTGACGCCGAAATCCTGGCGGAGGCTGTCGGGGCCGCCAAGGCGGCGCAACCCGCCTGGGCCGCGATCGACCCCCAGCGCCGGGCCCGGGTAATGTTCAAGTTCAAGGCGCTGTTCGAAGAGCACATGCAGGAACTCGCCCACCTGATGTCCTCCGAACACGGCAAGATGCTGGACGACTCCAACGGCGAGCTGCAGCGCGGCTTGGAGGTAGCGGAGTTCGTCTGCGGCGCCCCGCATTTGCAGAAGGGCGAGTTCACCCAGGGCGCCGGCCCTGGCGTCAATGTCTATTCGATCCGCGAACCATTGGGGGTCGTCGCCGGAATTACGCCCTTCAACTTCCCCGCCATGATCCCAATCTGGATGCTGGGGCCGGCCATCGCCGTCGGCAACGCCATCATCCTGAAACCGTCCGAGCGCACCCCTTCCGCCGCCGTTCGGCTCGCGGAACTCGCCCTCGAAGCCGGCGTGCCCAGGGGGATTCTCAACATCGTGCATGGCGGCAAGGATGTCGGCGAAGCGATCACCGACCATCCTGACATCAAAGCCGTGAGCTTTGTCGGCTCGACTTCTGTGGCGAAGTCCGTCTACGCGCGCGGCGCGGCCAACGGCAAGCGCATGCAATGCATGGGCGGCGCAAAGAACCACGGCGTCATCCTGCCCGACGCTGATCTCGACCAAGTCGTTACGGCAGCCCTCGCCGGGGCCTTTGGCTCCGCCGGCGAGCGGTGCATGTCCATGCCGGTGATCGTGCCTGTCGGCCGGGAGACGGCCGAGGCGGTTCGGGAGCGCCTGCTGCAGGAGATTCCCAAGCTGCGGATCGGCGTCTCCGCTGATCCCGAGGCGCAAATGGGTCCGGTCGTCACGCCCGAACACAAGGAGAAGATCGAAGGCTATATCCGGCTGGCTGTCGACGAGGGCGCCGAACTCGTCATCGACGGGCGGGGCCGGAGCTTGCCGGGCCATGAGGAGGGGTTTTTCTCGTGGCCGACCCTGATCGATCACGCCACGCCCTCAATGAAGAGCTACCAGGACGAGATCTTCGGCCCGGTGCTGCAGATCGTTCGTGCGGAGACGTTCGAGGAGGCGCTGAGCTACCCGAACGTCCATCACGAGGGCAACGCGGTTTCGGTCTTCACGCGCAATGGAGACGCGGCGCAGCGTTTCGTTGCCGAGGTCGCGGTGGGCATGGTGGGCGTCAATGTTCCGATGCCAACGCCGGTCGGCTTCTACAGCCATGGCGGCTGGAAGGACTCATCTTTCAGCGACCTCAACCAATATGGCGAGGACAGCATTCGCTTCTTCACGCGCACCAAGGTGGTGACACAGCGCTGGCCGCACGGCGGACCGCCACCCGTCAGAGCTTCGTCCAGCAGAACATGAGACACTTCGACCCAACCTGCGTCGCCGTAGACGGCAAGCCGCCTTTAGACCGTTAACGAGGCCCTGGGGCTGCTGGACATCAAGGAGGATTTCGTTTCGATCGGCTTACGGCTGCTGCCCGCCTACTGGATTTTCTGGCGGCGACCGCGAGCCGTCGAGCCCGACCGAACGCGGACGGCTTTGACGACCTTGTTAGCAACCCCGTGCTCGACTTCCTTGCGCCCGAGATGTGGTGGTGCGGCTGGACCGCCACCGCGGCGATCGGAGCCTTTGCGGTCGCGCTGCTCGCTGCGTTATTGCCCGAGCGATTGTGGCGCGGCGGGTTCCGGCCGGGATGGCTGTGGGCGACTCCAGCGCTCGCGATGATCGGATGCGTCTACCTCGCTTAGCGACTTTCGCACCGTGGGTTCGACGAACGGGTTTGAATGGCCGCTACGGGCGTGAAGCGGACGTTTGCGAACCCAGGACAACGCCGGCGCTTGTCAAGAGGGTCCCACCGGGCAAATGTGCTGGCCTAGGCGGCGTTCATCCGGCGAATGTCGGCTCATCCAAATGGGAGGATTCCGGCAGCGGAACGGTGGCGGCCGCCAAGTTGTGATGGAAATGAAAATCCGCTCAACGTTTTGGACAAGGACATTTAATGAAACCGCTCCAGAAGTCGAGTTTAGCCGCGATCGCTATCGCGCTAGCCACTCTTTCCTCCCCTCCGTATTGCATATTCGGATCGGAATCGGCCTTTGCCGAGACTCCCATCACCTCTCAGCCGGCTGTTCTCACCGCGTCGGCTGTGGCCGTTGCCGATAAGTTCAGCGCCGACGCTGCGGAGCAAATCTTGAAGGAGGGTGGCAACGCCGTCGATGCCGCCGCCGCGATCGCATTTACGCTTGCCGTGACCTACCCCGAGGCGGGCAATATTGGCGGCGGGGGCTTCATGACGATCTATATGAACGGCAAGCCTTACTTCCTCGATTATCGTGAACGGGCGCCGCTTGCGGCGACGAAGACCATGTATCTCGACGATCATGGCCAGGTGATCGATGGTATGAGCCTGTTCGGCTATCGCGCCGTGGGCGTTCCGGGCACGGTCGAGGGCATGTGGGAAGCGCAGCGGCGGTTCGGCAACTTGCGCTGGGCGCAGGTGCTCGCCCCCGCGATCAAATACGCGCGCGACGGCTTCGAGGTTGACGCGCAGTTGCAGCAACGCCGCGACGCCGCCGCAAAGGACTTTGCCGGCAAAACCAATTTCGAGGCGTTTTTCGGCAATCTCAAGCAAGGCGTCAACTTCGTTCAACCCGATCTGGCCGCCGTGCTGACGCGCATTGCGGAAGAAGGCGCGGAAGACTTCTACGATGGCGAGACCGCTGACTTGATCGCCGCCTCCATGCGCGGTCACGGGTTAATCACGAAGCGCGATCTGCACGAATACAGGGCCGTCTGGCGACAGCCGATTCTCGCGGACTGGAACGGTTATCGAATCATCACCGCGCCGCCGCCGAGTTCGGGCGGCATCGGCCTGGTGCAATTGTTGAAGATGAAGGCGGATCTACAACCTGACTTCAAGGGCGTGCCGCTGAATTCGGCGCAATACATGCACCTGGACGCGGAAATCGAAAAGCGGGTTTTCGCCGATCGCGCGCAATACCTCGGCGATCCCGATTTCTACCAAGTGCCGATCGCCCAATTGACTGACGATTCCTACATCGCCAAGCGCGCCGCCGAAGTCAACGAGAGCGCGCCGTCCGATACGAAAAGCGTGCAGCCGGGGCTCGGCACGGCGATGCCGGAAAAGGCCGAGACGACGCATTTCTCGGTTGTCGACAAGTGGGGCAACGCGGTGTCGAACACCTACACGATCAACGGCTATTTCGGTTCGGGTGTGGTGGTGGAAGGCGCCGGCATCGTGCTCAACGACGAGATGGATGACTTCTCGGCGAAGCCCGGCGTCGCGAACATGTTTGGCGTTGTCGGCAGCGACGCCAATGCGATCGAGCCGAAGAAGCGGCCGCTGTCGTCGATGAGCCCCACCATCCTGACAAAGGACGGCAAGGTGTCTCTCGTGATCGGCACGCCCGGCGGATCGCGCATCTTCACGTCGATCTTTCAGGTCATCAGCGACATATACGATTTCAACATGCCGCTGGCTGACGCGGTGGGCGCGATGCGTTTCCACCATCAATTGCTGCCGCCGAACACGATCTTTTGGGAACCTTACAAACCCATCGAGGGCGAACTGGCCAAACAGATCGAAGCCAAGGGCTATGTGCTGAAGGGGCAGAGTTTCAGCGGCGACATTCAGGCCATCAAGATCAATGGCGATACACCGGAAGCGGCGACCGACCCGCGCGGCCGCGGGGTGACACGAGTGATCCAGTAGCCATGCTCGCGTGTCATTGATGGCCCGGCAAGAGCCCGAGGAACCCGTCCGCAAGCGCCACGGCCTGCGGCTCGGGACTTGTGCTCTCGCCGTCGAACAGGAGGGGCTGCCAGCTGATCTAAGGTCTCGCCGTTGCTTTGCGTTCGCGCCCGACGCGAGGCGCATTGTTGAGCCGGGTCCATTCCTCCACGGAGACCGCGAGGTAGCCCGAAGCCGCGAGCGCGCGGCGGAACTCCTCCGCCGTCGCCACGATCCGCGACGCCAGCGCGCCGTCCGGAACATGGCGCTTCAGGGCGTCGCCCCCAGGCCCGTCAACGGCCCCCGGGCGCCGCGACAGAGTGCCGTTCGATCAAAGGTCCGTCGAACTTGATCGTCATCGGCCTCGACGCCTTTTTGTGAAATGCAAGATCAATCAGCAACTCCGCCGCCCTCCTTCCCATTTCGTAGTTGGGCAGCACCAATGTTGAAAGCGGCGGATGCGTATAGCGCGCCAGTTCCTGGTCATCATATCCCATGATCGAAAGATCCTCTGGAATATGCAGACCCAGCTTGGTCGCCGCTTCGAGCGCGCCCATGGCCATGAGATCATTGGCGCAGAAAATAGCGGTCGGAGGGCTGGGCAGCCTGAGAAGTTCCAAGGCGAGTTGATACCCTTGCAACGGTAACCAGTCGCCGCTGCGCAATAGACTTGGATCAAACGCGATATCCGCGGTGGCGAGGGCTTGGCGATAGCCCTTAAGCCGATCCGCCGACGCCTCCATCCAGGGTTCGCCGTTGATGAAGCCGATCCGGCTATGGCCCTTTGTCAGGAGGTATCGGGTCGCCGTGAAAGCGCCGGCGACTTCCCCCGGGACGATCGCGTGGCTGCGTCGGTCCGCACTGTGACAGTTCAACAGCACCGTGGGCAGCGCGAGAAGCTCGGAAGGGAGAGAGACCCGCCGCGTGCAAATCGTCGAATAGATCACGCCGATGACGCTCGGATCTCGCAGGATCGACTGGATCGTCATGGCCTCCAGTTCGGGGTTCGATCTCGTCACATGCGCTGCCACAAGAAATCCGCTTTCCCAGCCCGCGTCCCGCGCTCCGTCAAAGCTGACGACAGGATGCGGACTGGTCGATATTTCATCGACGATATAGGCAATGACGTTGCGCTGCGAAGCGCCTAGAAAAGGCCGCCGCGCGCTAGGCAACTCGTAGCCGATTTCGCGCGCGGTTTCGACGACGCGCTTGCGTGTCGCGTCGGAAATCCGGGCGGAGATAGTCCGATTCAGGATCAACGAGACGCTTGTCTGCGATACGCCGGCGATGCGCGCGACATCCGTCATCGTTGGTTTGCGGCGGACGGCCCCTGTCCGGCGATCTGCCTTTTCCGCGGGGCGCTTTCCTCGCGCCGAAGCCAATTTCGGCGAGACGTCCGCGTCCTGCACGAAGCGCTCGCCCTCGTCGCGCGGCCGTTCAGGCGACCAGAAGGAAGCTCGTTTGGCCATTCCCGCCCTTATTTATAGTTTTTTGATGCCCCGCATCGATCCAATGGATGCGCTGACATATTAGCCTTGACTGATAATATCATTATCGGCTTAGTTGGCAATTGGGACGCGTGGGAACATACGCGACCGAGGAAACCCAGGAGAGTTTGATGACGATCATGAATCGGCGCGTCGTTCTTTTGTCGACGGTCGCGACGGCCGCGGCCTTCGCCACCAGCGCCCTGGCCCAGGGACTTCCGCCTCTCAAGCCAAAAGCCACCTATAAGGTCGGGTTCGCGCAGACCGAGAGCAACAATCCGTGGCGCCTCGCGCAAACCGCGAGCATGAAAGCCGAAGCGGAGAAGCTCGGCTGGCAGTTCGTGTATACCGACGCCGCTGGTTCGGCAGCCAAACAGGTCGCCGACGTCAACAGCATGATCGCCCAAGGCGTCGACGTCATCTTCCTTTCGCCTCGCGAAGAGAAGCCGTTGATCCCGGCCGTCATGGCCGCCAAGAAGGCTGGCATTCCGCTCTTCCTGATCGACCGCAGCGTGGACGCCAATCTGGCCAAGGCCGGCAAGGATTACGTCGCGTTCATTGGTTCGGATTTCGTGCTCGAAGGCAAGCAGGCTGGCGAATGGCTGGTCAAGGCGACCGGCGGCAAGGCGACCATTCTCGAGATCGAAGGCTCCACCGGCTCCTCGCCCGCGAACGATCGCAAGAAGGGCTTCGACGCGGTGATCGCGGCCAATCCCGGCATGAAGATCGTGGCGTCGCAGAGTGGCGATTTCGCCCGAGACAAGGGTCGCCAGGTCGCGGAAGCGCTGTTGCAGGCCCATCCCGAAGCCAACGTCATCTATGCTCACAACGACGAGATGGCGATCGGCGCCATCGCCGCGATCGAGGCGGCCGGCAAGAAGCCGGGCAAGGACATTATCGTCGTATCGATCGACGGCGAGAAGGACGGACTGCAGGCGATCATCGACGGCAAGATGGGCGCGACCGTGGAATGCAACCCTCGCTTCGGACCCGCTGCCTATGCCGCCGCGATCTCCTATTCCAAGGGTGAGACGATCCCGCCGGTCATGACCAACAAGGACAATTTCTACGACGCGAGCAACGCCGCCGCGAGCATTGCTGGATCGTACTGACGCGCGAAGGATCGCCTTCGCGTAGGCCCGGATTCGCGCAAGCTGAAACCGGGCCTCTCTTGCTTCTTTTCTCTGGCGCTACATAATTCAAGCAGCGCGTGACCTCGATGACGGGCGTTTCGCGTAAGGGGAGACGAGGGGTCAATGACAGCCACGGCGCCGGTTGCCTTTCCGCTGTTGTCGATGCGCGCGATCAGCAAGTCCTTCGGCGGCATTCCCGCCTTGAGCGCAGCGACGCTCGACGTTGCGGCTGGCGAGGTCCATGCGCTAATCGGCCAAAACGGCGCCGGCAAGTCGACGATGATCAAGATCCTGACCGGCTATGTCGCGCGGGACGCCGGCGAGATCTCCTTCGATGGCGGCGCCTTCGAGGCCAGTTCCCCGCAGGATGCTCAGTCCAAGGGGATCAGCACGATCTATCAGGAAATCAATCTCGTCCCGTATCGCTCGATCACCGAAAACATCTGTCTAGGCCGCGAAAGCCGTAGATTCGGATTTCTCGACTGGGCGGCGATGCACGCGGAGGCGAAGGCGTTGCTTTCCCGGTTCCAAATCGACGTCGACGTACGTCGGCCGCTCATGCATTTCAGCACGGCGACGCAACAGATGGTGGCGATTGCGCGCGCGATCGGCTTCAAGGCCAAACTCGTGATCATGGACGAACCGACTTCGTCGCTCGACGAGCGCGAAGTCGAAGTGCTGTTCGACGTCATCCGGCAACTGAAGAATTCCGGCGTATCCGTCATATTCGTCAGCCATAAGCTCGATGAGCTCTACGCCGTCTGCGATCGCGTCACGATCATGCGCGACGGTCGCACGGTGAAAATCGCCGACATGAAGGACATCAGCAAGGTCGAACTCGTCGCGAGCATGCTGGGGCGCGATGTCGCGCAGGTCGCCAAGAGCGCGACGGCGTTCGGCGGACGGAGGTCACACATCGGCGCCGTCGCGCTCGAAGCCTCGCGCTTGAGCGCGGGTCATAAGGTTCATGACGTTTCTTTCAGCGTTCGCCGCGGCGAAATCGTCGGTTTCGCGGGCCTGCTGGGATCGGGCCGCACCGAGACCGCGCGTCTGGTGTTCGGGGCGGACCCCATCCGCACGGGCCGGCTTGCGATCGATGGCGTCTCGTTCTCTCCGCAAGAGCCCGCCGACGCCATTGCGCGGGGCGTCGGATTCGCCTCCGAGGACCGCAAGCTGGAGGGCATCATACCGGACATGTCGGTAGCCGAAAATCTTACGCTGGCCCTCCTGCCGCAGTTCACCCGGGCGGGCGTCGTCGACAGCGCGAAGCAGCGCGCGGTGGTCGAGAAGTTCATTACGAACCTTGGCGTCAAGTGCGCGGGCCCGGATCAGCCGATCCGCGAGCTCTCCGGCGGCAATCAACAGAAGGTCCTGCTCGCGCGGTGGCTCGCGATGAGTCCCAAGCTGCTAATCCTTGATGAGCCCACGCGCGGCATCGACGTCGGCGCCAAGGCTGAGATCCAGAGGATCATCAAGCAACTCGCCGAGGATGGTCTCGGCGTCCTGATGATTTCGTCCGAACTGGAGGAAATCATCGAAGGCTCGGATCGCGTCTTCGTGCTTCGCGAAGGGCACAACGTAGCCGAATTTTCCCATGATGAGGCGAGCGAAGCGGCTGTGATGTCGGCCATGGCCCATGGCGAGGCCAATCGAAGCGAGGAAGAACGGGCGCTATGACCCAGGCGGAGATTGCCAACACGAGTGTTTCCCCTCGGCGCGAATGGCGGCCCACGGTGGCGCGATACGCGACGCTTGTGGCCTTGCTCGCCTTGATCGCGTTCAATTTCGCCTTCACCAACCAGTTCGCATCGATCCAAACCCTCTACGTCAATCTGACGCAGGTCGCGACGATTGTCATCGTGGGCGTCGGCATGACGCTGGTGATCGCCACGGGCGGCATCGACCTCTCGGTAGGATCGCTAATGGCGATTTCGGGGGCCATCGCGCCGATCATTTTTTTGGGGAAGATCTATCCCATCGGGGAGATTCATGTCGCCGTCGCCGTAGCGATGATTGTCGCCGTTGCTGTGGCCGGAGCCTTTGGATGGTTCAACGGCTGGCTGATTACGCGATTTCGTATCCAGCCGATCATCGCCACCCTGGTCTTGTTCATCGCCGGACGTGGCATCGCGCAGGTCTCCACCAACGGCAATTTGCAGCCGTTCAAGACGCCGGCGTTCCAGTGGATAGGCCTCGGGCGCTGGTTCGGCGTACCCGTTCAGGTCGTGATCATGGTGGTGCTTGTCATAGCAGCGGCTTGGGTGCTGAAGAGTTCCTTGTTTGGCAGGCATATCCTGGCGATTGGCGGCAACGAACGCGCGGCCCGACTCGCCGGCGTGCCGGTCGCCAGCGTGAAGCGATGGGTCTATTGCATCAGTGGCCTTTGCTCGGGAATCGCGGGTCTGGTCGTCATCGCGATCAACTCCTCCAGCGACGCCAATCTGGTGGGCCTGGGCATGGAGCTCGACGCCATCGCGGCGGTGGCAGTCGGGGGCACACTGCTTAGCGGTGGGCGAGCGACGGTCTGGGGCACCCTGCTGGGGGCGCTCATCATCCAGCTCGTTCGCTACACACTGCTCGCAAACGGCGTGCCTGACGACGTCGCTAAGCTGGTGAAGGCCGGCCTGATCGTCGCGGCGGTTTGGCTGCAAGGCCGAGGGAGGGCCTAAGTCGTGAAAAGGTCTTCGCTCATCTCCTTCATTTCGAGCCAGGGCGTGTTGATCGCGCTCGCGGCGCTGATCCTATTCGGCTGGCTGCGCTACGACCACTTTCTCGGGCTTTTCAATATATCCACGGTCCTGCGTTACAATTCGATGTTCGCACTGGTGGCCCTGGGCATGTGCTTTGTCATCATGACGGGTGGCATCGATTTGTCTGTTGGGGCCACTGCGGCGCTGGGCAGCGTGATCGCGGCGCTTGCCAGCCCGTATGGAATGCTCGCGGGGGCGCTTGGCGGCGTCGCGGCGGGTCTCGTCATCGGCATTCTCAATGGCCTTATCATCGTGAGGCTACGCATCCTGCCCTTCATCGCGACCCTCGCGACCATGCTTGCCGCCAACGGCGGGGCTCTTCTGCTCGCGCAGGACCAATCCGTCTCGGTCTCCTATGATAGCGGGTTCACCGATCTCGGGCAGGGCGACATCTTCAACCTTCCTGTCCCCGCTCTGATCGCCGCGCTCGCCTATGTCATCGGTTCGGTCGTGCTGAATTTCACCAGCGCGGGACGCACGGTTCTCGCGATTGGCGGCAACGAAGACGCGAGCCGGCTGATGGGGTTGCCAGTCGATCGCATCAAGTTTCTCACTTATGTCGTCAGCGGAGCTCTTTCTGGACTGGCGGGGGTGATCCTGGCCTCTCAATTTGGCGCTGGGCAACCCATCGAGGGCGTCGGCTGGGAATTGTTCGCGATCGCCTCGGTCGTCGTCGGCGGTACGCTCTTGACGGGCGGCCTCGGCTCAGTGGGCGCCACCCTGGCGGGCGTCATGCTGCTCGGGTTGATCTTCAACGTCCTGAACTTCGAGAACGGCCGAGGCTTCATCTCTCTCTCCGCCTATTGGCAGTCGGTCATTCGCGGCGCATTCCTGCTGATTGTCGTCATCATGCAGTCGCGCCTAACAGACCGTGCTGATCGCGAAGAGGCAACCTAAAGGCATTGTCCACGCCGGGTCGGGCTTGCTACGTCTTGATGAGCATCGCGATCGTCAGTGAGCCAGCCGCGATGGGAAGAGGCCAGACCGTAGGCGCGCCCAATCGTGCTTGGAGCCACGTTCCCGCAACGGCGCCGGAAAGTAGACAAAGCCACATGGCGGCCTGCAACGTCCAGGACCAGTCGCCGCTCTTTCCGCATAGCCACTCGCCCAGGCCCTGGCCGAACTTCACAAGTGTTCCAGTCACATATGTCAGGCTGACGCTGGCGCCGCCAACATGACTAATGGCGGAGTTGAGCGCACCCATCGCTAGCACGATTAGCGGGATCGCCACTGTTGGAAGCAGGGCGGCCAACACCAACAGCAACGTGACCCACCCAGTCACGGCGGCGCTGCGCCGTTTCCCTGTCGAACTCGGCCAAGACGGCGCCGACGGCGGCGCCCGCCACGAACAAGCCTATCAGCCCCGCTGCGGTAGCGGCGCGTGCAAAATCACCCTCGCCGATAGCCTTGCCGAGCGAGGTCGTGTTGCCGCTCATAAATGAAACGTAGAGATCATGCAGCCTGGAGAGACCGTACACATCGGTCGCCCCGGCGAGAAACGCCATGCCGCCCGCAAGCGCCAGGCGGGCAGGGTCGTCACGGACCTCATTGGGCATTGCGGCTCCATATGATGCGTTTCAAGACCAGGAGTTCCTCGGTCGGTTGGCAACGGCATCCGCCGAAGAACTGCTGGCCCTCGTCGCTTCGGGCCATGAGCGCCTGATTTCATTCGATTGTCGGCTTTGGGGTGCGATCTCTAACAGCTCGTGCGGCAACTCTTACAAAGTCGCCTCCGCGGCGTCAGGCCTGTTCACCAACGCGCGCCTTTGCGCGATCTGACTGATCTTGAGGCGCAAGCTACGGTTTTCGCGCATGAAGCGATCGAAATCGGCTTTGCGCAACACCAATAGCCGGCAATACGTCAGGGCTCTGACATCGGCCTGTCGCGGGGCTCCGGTGAGCAACGCCATCTCGCCGAAGACGTCTCCGCTCCTCAGGGGAATGCTGCTGTCGGGCAAGACCACCTCGACCGCGCCAGAGGCGATGAAGAACATCGAGTCGCCGCGCTCTCCCTTGCGCACGATCAACTCCTTGGGCACCGTGAAGCGCGGCCGCAGCAGCTTCTGCACGCTCTCGAGTTGCCCGCTGTCGAGGTCTTCGAACAGGTCGAGGCGTCCGACGAGTTCCCGAGTATCGAGGCCGATGTCGAAGCGGGGCGAAGGCTCGGCGTTCTGAGCAACCTCGACCCGGCTCGTGAGATCTCGGTAGACCTCGGGTGGGATCAGGCCCCCTTCGTACAGAGCCTGATAGCGTCCGATCTCGCTGCGCAACGCTGATTGGCGCAAGAATCTGGCCTCGAGAGCGGCCGCATGATCCACATATTGCCGGCGAAGCGCGCCGAGCGCGGACTGGGTTTGATTGAGGCGCGCGGCGAGAATGCCATCGATCAGCGCGGCCACGCGCTCTCCGAAGATTGAACGCGAGCCTTTGGCGTTGCCATTGGCCAGTTCGTCAATCAACAGGCGCGTCACCAGCAGGGTCTCGAATCGCTCGCCGAGGCGATCCTCCAGAAAGCGGCGGATTCCGAACTGGCGGTAAAGGAAATAGGCGACCCGGAACGAAAGGGGGAATGCAAGCGCCGCTTCAACGGCGCGTTTGTAGCCGAGTCTGCCGCCGTGCCTAGCGCCCTCCACCAGCGCGTCGGCGTTGCGCATCAGCGCTTGTAGGGCGCTGAGCGAAGCCGATCGCCGGGCTAGGGTTTGGAGGACGAGCATCCGCTCCTGGTTTCCCAACGCCACCAGAGCAACGGCCAGTCGCTCGCGCTCGGTCAGCTCTATCTGCTCGCCGGCGTCGCGGGAGCTGGCCGCCTCCGTCCATGCGCTGTACGGCGCCAGCGCGCTGTCCACGGCTGCCGGATGGAGGTCATACTGTCGAGCGGTCGTGCGGATGAGCTCGCTCGTCTCGGCGTAGGAAACCTCCAGCACCCGGTCTCGCAACAGCCGATCGATCGGCGACAGGACGTCGAGCCGGAGCAATCGAATGAAGCCTCGCAGGGTCGTGCCGTTTATGAGGAGCGTGAACAGCACGAGGCCGGTGGCGAGCACCGCTACGAAGCGCCGCACCTCGTCGGGCAGCGTCGCCTCCTCGGTGACGGACAGCGCCAGAACCAATGTCAGTGCGCCCCTCAGCCCGCCCCAAGCAATCGCGAGCTTGTATGCGGTGCTGATCGGCTGCATCAGCTTGCTGAAAGTCAACAGCGGCAAAAGAAGGAACAGCACGGCCAGTCTGGCAGCGAACGCAGCGACGACCAGAACGGCCACCAGGGCCAAGTCACGCAGATGGAGTTCGAACAGCAACTTAGGAACGAGGATCGACGCCAGCAGGAAGACGAGCGAATGCGCCCAGAACGCAATCTGCTCCCAGAGATCGGTGAGAAACGCCCAGTTGTAAGGCGCGATGCGCGTTCGCCCAAAGCCGTTGACAGTCAGGCCGGCCGCCAGGACAGCCACGACGCCCGAGACATGGAGAAGACGTTCCGCCGCAATGAACACGAGATAGGCGAGCGCGACCGTCAACGTGCCCTCGGCGAGGCGGTCGTCGCGCGTCCATGGAATGATTTGCAGAAACGCGCGGCCGACAAGGGCGCCGAACAAGGCGCCGCCGATGAACGAACCGACGAATTGGATCGCTGCGCTTCCGACGACGGGCGTGTGTCCCGATGCGATGATTCCGAGCAGGACCGAATAGAGCACGATCGCCGCTGCGTCGTTCAGGAGGGCCTCGCCTTCGACGAGCCGGATCAGACGACCGGGCGCCCGGACGTCGCGAAACATCGCGATGACTGCGGCGGGATCGGTCGTGGCGATCACCGCGCCGAGTAACAGGCATACGGTGAGCGACAAGCCGGCGAATGGCCAGAGCGCAAGACCGACGATCGCCGCGGTGAGGAGTGTGGCGATCACCGCGAGCATCAGGATCGGCGCCGCGTCCTCGAGGGTGCGCCGCACATCGCTCGTAAGCGCCGCTTCGAAGACGAGCAACGGCAGGAAGACATAGATGAACGTCTCGGAACCCAAGGGCAGATCAGCGAAAAGCCTGACGAACTCGCCTAAATGGTCCGAGAACCGAGTGTGCAATAGAATGCCCGAGGCGGCGCCCATCGCCACTCCGATCACGGCAAGGAGCACGACCGGCGACAACCTCAGGCGCGCCGCTAGGGGCTGGCTCAAGGACACGACGACCAGGAGCGTCCCAAACACAGCTAGCACGAGCACGATATCGAGCATGGTTTCGTCATCCTTAGCGGCGCCATGGCGCGCCCCGAGATAGTGAAATCATTGACGCGTCGAGCGTCTTGCCTGTCAAACGCCTGGTGAGTTTTGGCGGCGCGTGATGACGCCTGAGGTTAGGGACACGCTCAGGCGCGTCAACCGTGGACGGCGTGCCGTCACGGCGAAAGCCGTTAAAACGTCCGCCCTCGACACCCCGTCACGAACCGACAAACCGAAAGGAGCTGGTTGACGTCGATGCCTGCGTGTTAAGCTCCTCAACGCTACAAATCGTTCGTTGGCAGGTTCAGTCTTGCCGACCCTGGTGATCGCAACAAAGTCGATTTGAAATTCGTGTCGACCCCACCACATGCGTTGTAGGCCGCTGTCTTCGTTTTCGGTCCGCACGCGCGGCTGGGGTGGGGGCGGCGCTGCGACCGTTATGCGCATTCTAAGAACCCCCAGTCGATCTCGCGAAAAAGGAGCCTCGGATCATGGCTGACGTCACGCCCACTCCGGCCATCAAGACGGTCCCCAAGCCCCGCGACCAGCACCTCAGGGATATGGCCGACTGCATCCGGTTTCTTTCCATGGACGCGGTCCAGCAGGCCAAGAGCGGCCATCCCGGCGCGCCCATGGGCATGGCCGACATCGCGACGGTTCTCTACAAGGATTTCATGCAATTTGACGCGGCCGATCCGCATTGGTTCGACCGCGACCGCTTCGTGCTGTCGAACGGTCACGGCTCGATGCTGCTCTACAGCCTGCTTTACCTGACCGGCGTCAAGGATATGACGCTCGATGAGTTGAAGCGGTTCCGCCAGGTCGACAGCAAGACCGCCGGCCACCCCGAATACGAGCACGCCGACGGTATCGAGACGACGACGGGCCCGCTCGGGCAGGGCATCGCGAACTCAGTGGGCTTCGCCCTCGCCGAACGCATCCTGAACGCTAAATTCGGCGACGACCTGTGCAAGCATTGGACCTACGTCTTCATGGGCGACGGCTGCCTGATGGAGGGCATCAGCCAGGAGGCGATCTCCATGGCGGGCCACTACAAGCTCGGCCGCCTCATCGCCTTCTGGGACAACAACTCGATCTCGATCGACGGCCCGACCAGCCTCGCGGTCTCCGACAACGAGGTTGAGCGATTCCGCGCCTCCGGCTGGCACGTCCAGGAGATTGACGGCCACGACACCGACGCGATCCGCGACGCCATCACCGCCGCCCGCGCCGTGACGGACAAGCCGTCCATGATCGCCTGCAAGACGATCATCGGCTTCGGCTTTCCCACCAGGGCCGGCACCCAGAAGGCCCACAGTGACGCCCCCGGCGAAGAGGAGATCGCCGGCGCCAGGAAAATCCTCGGCTGGGATTCGCCCCCGTTCGTGATCCCCGAGCCCCTGTTGAGCGAGTGGCGCGAGATCGGCGCAAAAGGCCGTGAGGCCCGCATGGCCTGGGCCGACCGCGTCAAGGCGGCGCCGGCCGAACTCCGCTCCGAGTTCGAGCGGCGGAACGACGGGAAGTTGCCGGCCGACTGGAAACAGGCGATCGCAGCGGCGCGCTCCGAATTCATTGCGAGCGGCAAGGACATGGCGACCCGTTCGGCCAGCGGCGCCGTGCTCGACCATCTCGCTGCCGCCATCCCGGAACTGCTGGGAGGTTCCGCCGACCTGACGCCCTCGAACAACACGAAGGCGAAGGGCATGGTCGAGATCAAGCCCGGCGAATACAACGGCCGGTACATGCACTACGGCGTGCGCGAGCACGGCATGGCTGCGGCGATGAACGGCATCGCGCTGCACGGCGGCCTGATCCCCTACGGCGGCACCTTCCTGTGCTTCTCGGATTACTGCCGCCCGGCCATCCGCCTCGCGGCCCTCATGGAGATCCGGACGATCTTCGTCATGACGCATGATTCGATCGGCCTCGGCGAGGACGGCCCGACCCATCAGCCGATCGAGCATCTCGCGGCGCTACGGGCTATTCCGCACCTCGCGGTCTATCGCCCTGGCGATCCGGTCGAGACAGCCGAGTGCTGGGAGTTGATTTTGGGCACGCCTCGGCAGCCGGCGCTCATCGCCCTGTCCCGCCAGACGATGCCGCTGCTCCGTCGCGAAGCCGGCGCTGAGAACAAGTCGGCCAAGGGCGGTTATGTCCTGCTGGATGCCGAGGGCGGCGAGCGCAAGCTCACCATCCTGAGCACCGGCTCGGAACTGCATCTCGCGGTCGCCGCGCGGGACGTTCTCCAGAAGGAAGGCATCCCCACGGCGGTTGTCTCCATGCCATGCCGCCTCCTGTTCGAAAAACAGGACCCCGCCTACAAGAAGGCGGTTCTCGGCGCGACCCGTGCGCGTGTCGCGGTGGAGGCGGCTGTCGAGATGGGCTGGGACCGCTACATCGGCCCCGAAGGCCGCTTCGTCGGCATGCACGACTTCGGCGCCTCCGGCAAAGGCGCCGACGTCTTCAAGAAGTTCGACATCACCGCCGAGGCGGTGGTGCGCGCCGCGCACGAGACGCTGGCGGAGGTTGCCGCCCTCTGACACGCAATATCCGGTGGAGCGGCGATCGGGCGGGCCGCGCTTTGGCGTAGCCCGCCCCATGTCCCGCTCCACGTCGCTATGGGAAGCCTGCTCTTGCGCTGGATTGCAGGCTTCGAATCAAGACGCCTTATTTCCTGGCGTGGGCGCCGTTGGCGCCCGACTTTTTGTTCGACCCATTGAGCTTCATCTTCTGCGGGTTGAAGGCTGGGCTGTCGACGCGTTCGAAAGCTTTGTCGTCGTTCCACGGCCCGACTATATCCTCTTCGCCTTGGTCGCCCTCGCCGGTCGAATCGTTGAAATACTGGTCGACGAGGCCCGGCGTCGGTCGGATCAACCCGATTTCCAACTGCGGCTTGCCCATGCTGTCGAGCGCAAGCATGAACGCCTTCATGTGGGTGATCTCGCGCGTCATCAGGAATTGAAGCGCATCCTTGGTGCCGGCGTCGTCGCAGAAATTGATGAGGCGCTCATAGACGATTTTCGCTCGCGCTTCCGCAGCGATATTGCTGCGAAGATCGACATCGGGCTCGCCGGTGATCTTGAGATAGTCGCCCGTCCACGCGTCGCCCGCGGAGTTGACAAGACCGACGCCGCCACCGCCCGCGATTGCGATAAGCGGATCGGCGTCTGCCGCAGCGCGATCTCCCTTCATGGGCGCCAAGTGCATTCTTGCGAGCACGCCGACGACTTCCAGATGGCTCAGCTCCTCAGTGCCGATATCCATCAGCATGTCTTTAAGACCGGGATCGTCGCAGTTGATGCCCTGAATAGAGTACTGCATCGCCGCCGCGAGCTCGCCATTTGCGCCCCCAAACTGCTCCAGCAGCATTTTGCCGAAACGGGGATCCGCTTCACCCACATTGACGGAGTACATCAGCTTCTTGACGTGATGATACATGGCGCAAACCTCGCGTTGGAAGGATGCTTTGCAACGGCGGGGATGACGACCCATTGGCCGCCGCTTCATGGACGCGGGCGCAAACTCACTGTCGCGCAGCCCTTTGCCCGGCGCAGGGAGAACGACCGCGGCAGCCAATCGTTCCGCGAAATTGAATGCGCGCTTAGGTCTGAGCGCAATCGTGCCGACATCGTCACCGTGCGGACGCGCCCCGCAGGCCGACGAAGCTGTGGCGTCGGCCGAGAACAGCGCGCGGCCTCGACATTGCGCCGTAGCGCAAAGCGATCCCGCGACCTAAGCTCGAGCGATGATGAGTGACGCCAGGCCTACCAAGCTGCGAAGACAGCAAGCCGCGATTGCCGTGCTGATCCTTGTCGCAGGCGCCGCGCCAGCCGTCAGCGCACCCGCCAATACGCTCTCCGAGCTTTCACGCTCGCTCAGATCGTGCATCCGGACGCCAACCGAAAGCGTGGGCTCGGAGCTTACGATCGTCTTTGCGCTCAAGCGCGACGGCTCGCTGCTCGGCCAGCCCAGGGTTACGCATTCGCACCTTGTCGGCGACTCCGGGGCTCAGGCGGCTTTCGCGGCGGACGCCATCGAAGCCCTCGCCAAATGCCTGCCCGTGAGCATCACGGATGCCTTGGGCGGCGCCATAGCTGGGCGGCCGTTTTCAATTCGGATCGGCAGACGACCAAGGGAGACCATTAGCTGACTGCTTGATTGGTCGACCGCCTCTCCTATGATGCTTCCCACCGGTTACGAGGGACAGCGCGTCATGACGCTTTTGCTTCTGCTAGCGGCGGTCGCCTTGCCGACTATCGATCTGCCGCGCAATTGCCGGGCGGAACAGAGGGAGATTCCGCCCAATTACGCCCAGTCTAACATCTATGATGAGTGCCTGAGGGGCGAGCAGGCGGCGCGCGACAGGCTGGCGAAACGATGGTCGACCGTGCCGGCCGCCGTGCGCGAGACATGCGCGGAAATAGGGCGTTTGGGCGGCAGCTACGTCGAGATGGACGTTTGCGTCGAGATCCACACGGGGGCCTTGTCCACCTCCGCGCCAGCGCCTTCGCCCCATCGCGCCAAGTAGGCTGCGCCGGGCGCGCCCGGCTTGCTTGGACAATTGGGCGTTCTCGTCTAGTCTATTTTCTCTTGGCTTTGGCGTTCGCCGGGGCCTGATGTTGCGGTTCTCTATGGCCCTGGTCAAAACGTCGAAAATTGCCTCCGGCAAGCCCAAACTCGCGACCCCGCCGGCAGAGACGGCGGCTGTCGGCGCGAGCAAATCGCGCCCCGGCCGGCGGAATGGCGCCGGCGGCTTCAGCAACGACGCGTTGTCGGAGCGGATGGCCGCCGCCACGGAGCAGTTGGCGAGCGGCTTGTCGCAAGCGTCCTCGGCCGCAAACGAGCTGGGCCGCGCGATGACGCAGATCGCGAGCGGCGCCGACGAAGCTGCAGGCGCCTCGCAGGTGCAACTCGGCGTAATCAAGCAGATCTTCGACGCGCTGCGAGCGATGCGGGTCGAGGCGGAGGCTTCGCATCGCCGCTCCGATACGGTGCAGGCGCTGCTCGCCGACTCTGCTGCCCAGATCATAACGTCGACCCGCGCGATCGAGCGCAATGCGCGGCGGCAGGAAGCGTCGGTCGAGATCATCGCCGAACTCGAGCGCCGCGCGAAGGACATCAGCGAAATAACGCAGACGGTCAGCCGCATCTCCGACCAGACGAATCTTTTGGCGCTCAACGCAGCGATCGAGGCCGCGCGCGCAGGGGACCATGGACGCGGCTTTGCCGTCGTCGCCGACGAAGTTCGCGCCCTGGCGGAAACGTCCGACAAGAACGCGCAAAACGTGAAGAGCCTCGCAGAAGACATCCAGTCCGACGTTCGCGGCGTCGCCGTCAGCGTCAAGGACGCCGCGGAGACCGCGGTCGCCGAGGCGAAGGCGGCGGCGTTGGTCGTGGAAGCGCTCGCTGCGCGGCGCGAAGACATGCAGCGCATCGCCGAGAGCAGCCAGGACGTAATGACCGTCGCGCTTCAAACGGAGCACGCCGCCGGCGAAGTCCAGAAGGGCGCCGAGCAGATCGCGTCGGCGGCCGAGGAGCAATCGGCCGCCGCGAGCGAGGCGCAATCCGCGGTTCAGCAGCAGGCGAAATCGCTCGTGCAGGGCCAGGCTGCGGCGGGGAGCCTGGCGAGGCTTGCCGAGCGTTTGCGCGACGGCAAGGCGGACGCCGGCGCCGCCGAAGAGATCGGCGCCGCGTCGGAGGAGCTCTCCGCGACGATCCAGGAGATGAGCAGCGCCGCGAGCCAGATCATGGCTGCCGTCGAGCAGATCAATCGCGGCGCGCATCAGCAGGCCTCGGCCACCCACCAGGCCTCCGCCGCCCTCGACCAGATCCAGAAAAGCGCCGGGCACACGCAACAAACGGCGGGACAGGCGAACGAACGGGTCAAGACGATCGAGGCCGCGCTCGTCGATGGGCGGCGGGCGGTCGAGAAACTGATCGACGGCGTCGTCGCGGCGCTCGCCAAGACCCGCTTGAGCGCATCGACGATCGAGAAGCTCGAGCACGTTGGCCGGCGCATCGAAAAGATCGTGGACGCGATTGCGCTGATTGCCGTTCAGACGAGCATGCTGGCGGTCAGCGGCTCGGTCGAAGCCGCGCGCGCGGGCGACGCCGGGCGGGGATTTGCGGTCGTCGCTGGGGACATCCGCGAGCTCTCGCGGGAGTCCGCGGAGAACGTCGATCGCGCCAAGGATTCTGTGCGCAGCGTCCTCGATCAGATTTCCGCGTTGAAGCGCGATCTCGAGCAAAGCATCGCGGCAGGAGAGGCCGAAGTTCAGAACAACCGGAACGTCGTCTCGGCGCTCGAAAAGATCGACGCCGAGCTCGCCGTTTTGAGAACGGCGTACGGGACTGTGCTTCGCGGCGCCGATGCAATTCTTTCGAACGTGTCGGAATCCTCGGCGGCCGCGCGGCAGATCGCGACGGCCGCCGAGGAAGCGGGCGGGGCCGCCCGCGAGGCCGCCACGGCGTCCGCCGAGCAGGCGCAGGGCGCCGATGACCTCGCGGCCGCGATCGAGGAGATCGCCGCGCTGGCCGAAACGTTGAAGCAGCAAAATGGCTGAGTCGACGCCGTCGCCCGTTGCTGACGGCTTCCAGCGCTTCCTGACGTTTCTCTCGAGCGGCCGGCTCTACGCGCTTCCCGCGCAACAAGTGGCGGAGATCATCAGAACGCCGGCTGTCGCGCGCATGCCTTTGGCGCCGGCTGCGCTGATCGGCGTCGCTAATCTGCGCGGTTCCGTGTTGCCGCTGGTCAGCTTGCGAGGTTTGCTGGGCCAAGAGGCCTCCTCCACAGAAGGAACGCGCGCGATCGTGCTCAGCGGCGCCTCGCCCGCCGCGCTCGCCGTCGACGCCATTGAAGCGCTCGTTACAGCGTCCATGGAGCGCGTGGAAACCCGGCATGCCGAGCTGACCGAGGAGCCGGGTGAGAAGATCGCCGGCGCGTTTCCCGTCGAGGGGCGCGGCGCGGCCAAGATCCTCGACGTTCAAGCACTTCTTGAAGGTGCGTTCGCCAAGCGCGGTGAGCGAAAGCGCCAAGCGCTCGCCGCCGTCGCGCGCCATAGCGAGCGCCGCTCGCCGCGCCACGCCGCTGAAGCGGAAAGCCTCGTCACTTTCGATGTCGCACACCAGGAATATGCGCTGCCGCTGTCGGCCGTACGGGAGGTCATGCCCGCGCCGCGGAGCGTGACCGAGATCCCGCGGACCGAGGCGGTGGCGCTCGGCGTCGTCGCCTATCGAGACCAGTTGTTGCCGCTTCTCTCTTTGCGCGGGCTGCTTGGTTTTGCGCCGGTCTCCGCGACCGACAAACGCGAGCAGGTGCTGGTGACGATGGTTCGGGGCGGGATCGTCGGCTTGGTTGTCGATCGCGCCCGCGCGATCGTCTCCGCCGAGCGGCGTTTGACGGAGCCGGTTCCGGCCCTGCTCGCGGCGCGGTCGGGCGGGGAGGCGCGGTTGCAGGCGGTCTATCGCGGTGACGAGGGTCGGCGTCTCATTTCGATTCTTGCGCCCGACCAGCTCTTTCGGGAGGACGTCATGCGGCGGCTGGGTTCGATCGAAAGTCCATCGGCGCCGCAGCCGGCCGCGAGCGCGGCGCGCGAACGTCAGTTCGTCATCTTCCGGTTGGGCGATGACGAATTTGCCCTGCCGGTCGACGCGGTCGAGGAAGTCGCCCGCGTTCCCGACCGCATCACCCGCATCCCGAAAACGCCCGGTTTCCTGGAAGGCGTCGTCAATGTGCGGGGCGAGGTCTTGCCCGTCGTGGACCAACGGCGCAGGTTCAACATGCCTCGCTTCGAGGGCGCCGGCCGGCGCCTCATCGTGGTGCGGACGGACCGGCGCCGCGCTGGGCTTATCGTAGACAGCGTCTCCGAGGTGCGGCGCTGCGCCGGCGAGGCGATCGCGCCGCCGCCGGACCTGACCGACGACATCGCCCGTCTGGTGCAGGGCGTGATCAATCTCGTGGAACAAGCAAGGATCGTGCTGGTTCTCGATCCGGTGGAGCTGCTCACGCGGACCGAACATGAACTGCTCGACGCCTTCGAGCCCAAGGCCAGGGCGGCCCCGTGATCAAGGTTCTGGTGGTCGACGATTCCGCGTTGATGCGGAAGCTTTTCGAACGGGTGCTGTCCGGCGAGCCCGACATGGAGGTGCGCTTTGCGCGCGACGGTCGCGAGGCGCTCACCCAGTTGGACGCCTTCGCGCCGAACGTCGTTACGCTCGACATCAACATGCCCGAAATGGATGGGCTCGCCTGCCTCGACCGCATCATGATCGAGCGGCCCTGTCCGGTCGTGATGGTGTCCTCGCTCTCGACCGAGGGCGCGCAGGCGACACTGGAGGCGTTGCGCTTAGGCGCGGTCGATTTCATTCCGAAGCCGGAAGGCGCGATATCGCTCCATATGGATGTCTTCGCGCCGGAGCTGATCGCCAAACTGCGAACGGCCGCAAGCGCCAAATTGAAAGCGAGCTTGCGGTTGCGCGAGCGCGTGCAGCATCGCATCGGCGCGGCGAGGTCGCAGCATAAGGTAGTGGAGTCGCCGGGCGCGCCGCAGGAACGAACTCTCGGCGGGGGCGTTGTCGTCGTCGGAACCTCCACCGGCGGCCCGCCCGCCCTGGAGGCGCTGCTTTCGCCACTGCCCGCTACCTTTCCCTGGCCTATCGTGATCGCTCAGCACATGCCTGCAAGCTTCACCGGGCCGCTGGCCCGTCGCCTCGACCGGCTCTGCGCCCTCCAAGTGACGGAGGTCGACCGTCCGCTCCCGCTCGAGGCGGGTTGCGCTTACGTGGGACGGGGCGATGGCGACGTGATCGTTTCGCGGCGCGGCGGCGCGGCGATCGTCGCGCCGGCCACTCCAAACAATTACCCCTGGCGACCGAGCGCCGATCGCCTCGTGCGAAGCGCGATGGCCCAGTTTCAGCCCGGCCAACTCGTCGGCGTCCTGATGACGGGCATGGGCAACGACGGCGCCGTCGCCATGGCGACGCTTCGCGCGACGGGGGGAAGCACGATCGCGGAAGCCGAAGAGACCGCTGTCGTGTGGGGCATGCCGGGCGAACTGGTCAAGTCCGGCGGCGCCACCTGGATTCTGCCAGCGCACAAAATCGCCGACAAGCTGCTACATCTGGCGTCCCATGCCGCTCATCCGAAACACGCGTGAAAATGCGCCTCCCGTCAGCGAGGCTGGCGAGGCCGACCTTCGCAGCCCCTCGGCAGACGCGCGCTGGGCGGCGGCGCGGGCGGCCGCCGACCGGCCGGATTCAGTTCCCGCTTTGGCTGAAGCGCTCCGCGGCGAGAGCGATGCGCGGGTGCGCGAGGCGATCTTTACCGCCCTGGCGCGCATTGGATCGCCCGAAAGCGTCGATGCGGTTGTTCCGTTTCTGAGGTCCGATGACGCGTCGCTTCGAATGGCGGCGCTGGACGTTCTGCGCGCCGTGCCGGAGTCGCTTGGCGCCCGCATCGAGGCTCTGCTCGTCGATCCCGACGACGACGTTCGGCTGCTCAGCTGCGATCTTGTGCGAGGAATGGATCCTGCGAAGGCGGAACGGCTTCTGCTGTCGCTGATCGACGCCGACGCGGCCGCGAACGTCTGCGCGGCGGCGATCGAGGTTTTGGCGGAAATCGGCGACCGAGACGCTTTGCCCGCGCTAGCTCGCTGCGCCGCGCGCTTCCCGGACGATCCGTTTCTGGCGTTCGCCGTCAAGGTGGCCTCCCAACGGCTCGACACGTGACGGAGATGACGGAAGGTCTCTCCATCACAGAGCCCGAATACCGCCGGCTTGCCGACTATCTCTATCGTCGCACCGGCATGATCTTCACGGAATCCCGTCGATATTTCGTCGACCGCCGGATCGCCGACCGGATGGCGGCGACGGGCTCGACTTCGTTCGCCAGCTATTTCGCGAGACTGCGCGGCAATGTGGATGGAGAAATCGAGCAGTTCGTCAACGCATTCACCGTCAACGAGACCTACTTCTACCGTGAGGATCATCAGCTTCGATGCCTGACCTCGGACCTCCTGCCGCAGCGACTGACCGGCAAATCTTCCGGGCAGGCCATCCGCATATGGTCCATCCCTTGTTCGAGTGGAGAGGAGCCGTATTCGATCGCGATCTGGCTGCTGGAGAATTGGCCTCTGGTCGATTCCTACGACGTCGAAATCGTAGCGTCCGACATCGACACCGCAGTGCTTGCGCTGGCCCGCGAGGGCGTGTTCGGTAAGCGCGCCCTAAGCCGCCTCGCGCCAGGGCTCGTCGATCGCTACTTCCAGCCGCTTGAAGGGGACCGCTGGCAAATTCTCGGCGACTTGCGTGACTCCGTCCGTTTTTCCGCGGCCAATATCGTAGAGCGCGGGGATACGCGCCCGCACGGACTGTTTGATGTTATCTTCTGCCGCAACGTGCTGATCTACTTCGATGACGCGTCCCGTCGCGTCGCCGCGGAGAACCTCTATGAGAACCTCGCGCCCGGCGGCTTCATCTGTCTGGGACACAGCGAATCGATGAGCCGCATTTCGCCTCTTTTCGAAGTGTGCCGTTTTGCGGATGCGATCGTCTATCGGCGGCCGATGGGAGACGCGCATGGCTGAGCCCAAATCGCGGATTCTCGTGGTCGACGACGCCGCTTTGGTGCGACTTTACTATCGCAACATCCTGGAGCGTGCGGGGTACGAGGTGGAGGAGGCGCTGAACGGCCTGGAGGCCTTGGAGCGCCTCCTGAAAAAGCCGGTGGATCTCGTAATCGTCGACGTGAACATGCCGCAGATGGACGGCTTCGCGTTTCTGACGGCGCTGCGGCGGCAGTCTCTGCCCGCGAGCGGAATCCCAGCGCTCATGGCCAGCACGGAGGCCGGCGCGCACGACCGCCTCGCTGCACGCGCCGCCGGAGCCAACTTCTATCTCGTCAAGCCGATCAGCGAAGGCGTGCTCAACGCGTGCGTCGCGATGCTGTGCGGGATATCCAAATGAACGAATTCCTCGAGCAGTTTCTGGTGGAAGCGCGCGACCTTGTCGACCAGGCGACGCGAGAATTGCTCGCGCTCGAGGGCGCGCCGGAGGAAAAGCAGCAACTCGACAGCGCATTCCGCGCATTTCACACGCTCAAGGGCTGCGCGGGCATTGTCGACTTCGCGGCGATGTCCCGCACCGTTCATCGGGCGGAAGAGGCTTTGTCCGAGGTGCGCAGGGGAGACGCCTCGGCGTCGCCGGCCCTCATCGGCGATTGCCTGAACGTGGTCGATCAGGTGGTTCAGTGGCTGGACGAGATCCAGGCCTCGGGCGAATTGCCGAACGCGCCCGACGCCGCCGCGGATGCGGCGATCGCCCGCTTCGCCGAGCATGACCCGACGCCGATACAAACGGTTCCGGCAGCAGACGCCCAGCCCGAGTCCACGAATCCCGACCTGACGGCGACGGCGCGTGGCCTGTTGGAGGAGCAGCTTTTCGTGATCGCGGACGGCGATCCCGCCGGTCGCACCGGGAGAGTCGCCGCGGCAGGCCGGGTCGCCGGCAACGTCCTGCGTCATCTCTCGCGGAGCGCCGAAGCCCGGAACGCCGACCGCGCGGTCGCTTCCTTCCTCGCCGACGGCGACGCCGGTCCGCTGATCGAGGCCATCACTGGATTGCTGGAAACGCATCAGGCGCCCGCTCCGGCCGCGGCGCGGCCCGGCGCGGCGGCGCGCTCGTTTCGCGTCGACGCCGAGCGCGTGAACGCGCTGGTCGCGCTGACCGGCGAACTGATCGTTGCAAAGAATGCGATCGCGCACGTCTCGAGATCGGCGGAGGAGACCGGCAATTCTCTGGCGCCCGTGCTGAAGGCCGAGCGCGCGAGGCTCGAACGTCTCCTCGCGCGTCTGCAAGAGACGGCCTTGAACCTGCGCGTCGTCCCGCTTCGGAGCGTTTTCGAGCGCTTCCAGCGAGTTGTGCGCGAGCTGGCCATCGAGCTCGCCAAGCCGGCGGTCCTCGTGCTCCAGGGCGACGATACAGAGGCGGACCGATTGATCGTCGACATGCTGTTTGAACCGTTGCTCCATATCGTACGCAACGCGATGGATCATGGCGTCGAATTCGACGCCCGAGCGCGTGGCTGCCGGAAAACCGGCGATCGCGACGATCGGGCTGCGTGCACATCGCCAGGGACCGCACGTCCTCGTCGAGGTCGACGACGACGGCCGGGGCGTCGACGTCGCGCGGGTCCGCCGCGTGGCGGCGGAGCGCAACGTCATGAATGACGCCGCGCTATCCGGCATGGGCGACGCGGAGATTCTCGATCTGATCTTCATGCCCGGCTTTTCGACGAAAGACGCGGTGTCCGATCTCTCAGGACGGGGCGTCGGCATGGATGCGGTACGCGCCACCGTCGAACGAATCGGCGGCCGGGTGAGCGCGGAGAGCGAACCTGGCCGCGGCAGCACGTTCAGGCTGACCTTACCGTACAGCCTGATGGTCACGAGCGTCATGACCGTAGAGGCGGGGGGCCAGACGTTCGGAATACCGCTCGACAGTGTCCTCGAAACCCTGCGTCTTCCCCGCGAGCGCATCCATCGCGTCGGAACCGGCGGCGCCTTCGTATTGCGAGATCGCACGATCCCGCTGATCGACCTCGCCCAAAGCTTGGGCGCCACGCGAGAGCGAACCGACGATTCGGACGCCCTGGTCGTTGTCGCATCGATCGCCGGCCAGATCGGGGCCGTCGAGGTCGATCGGCTCGGCGAACGCATGGAAGTGATCCTCAAGCCGCTGGACGGGCTCCTCGCGGGGGTCGAGGGCGTCACCGGCGCGACGATGACGGGCGACGGGCGCGTGCTGCTTGTCCTTGACCTTCAGGAAATGCTCGGGTGACGAGGGCTGTTCGGCGCCCCGGGATACAGTAAGATCGGCGATATTCCCGAGCCGGCCTGAGGCGGTCGGGGAACCTTCGGGCGGACCGAAGCATTTTCACTTGGGGAGCTCACTCGTGGGGAGGCGTAAGTACGTATGAAGGTTCTCTTCGTTGACGACAGCAAACTGGCGCGCATGGCGATGGCGAAGGCGCTGAACACGGTCCGTCCGGGATGGGTTCGCATCGAAGCGGCGAATGCCGAGGAGGCGCTCGCCCAGGTCAGGAACGAGCAGCCTGACGTTGCCGTATTCGATTTCAATATGCCGGGAGACGACGGGTTTACCCTCGCTACCGAGGTCAGCGCGCTCCGGCCGGGAATGCCCGTGGCGATCATTTCGGCCAATTACCAGCAAGAGATTGTGGACAGGGCACATGCGCTCGGCGCCACGTTTTTGCCCAAGCCCATCACCAGCGAGGCGTTGGAGCAATTTCTCGCCAGCGCCGAACAAAAACTAAAAGGAGCGTGAGCTTGTCCAACCATGACGCCTCGCTCGACGAGCTCGAACTCGATGCGTTCACCGAACTTGTCAACCTCGGCGTCAGCAGCGCGGCGGTCAGTCTGCGGGAAATGGTGGGCCGGCAGATCATCCTCTCCGTCCCCAGCGTCCTCCTGGTGGAGCGTCAGCGCGCGGTGCAGATTCTGCGCGGCTCCGATCTCAGCAAGCTCGTGGCGGTGCATCAGGTCTTCGAAGGCGACATGACCGGGCGCGTCCTGCTGATCTTTCCGGAAACGAAGAGTCTCGAACTCGTACGGGCGGTGACGAGCAGCGAACTACCCCTCGAGGATATCATCGATCTCGAACAGGAAGCCTTGGCGGAGACGGGCAACATCATCCTCAATGGTTGCCTGTCGACGATCGCCAATCAGCTCCAGCGGACTCTCAAGATATCCCTGCCGGAAATCCTGCATGGCGACAGCGAGGAGCTGTTTTCACTTCCCCCACCTCCTGAGGCCAGCGACGCGGTGCTGTTCGTCTATATCAATTTCGCCGTGCGCGAAAAGGACATCCAAGGCTACATTGCCCTATTCATGGACCTGCCGTCCCTGGCAACTCTTAAGCAACTGATCGCTGAGTACATTCAGCGGACGACGGGCCATACGGGCGTGGAAGGCAATGACTGAGGGGGTTCTTGATCCGCGAGCCGTCTTCGACGCGATCGATACGGGATTGATCGTCCTGGACGCCGACCAGCGCGTCGTTGGATGGAACAGCGCGTTTTCGGGCATGTGCGGCCTCCAGGCCGATCTCGTGCTGGGACGAAAGCTGGAAGACGTGTTTCTAGAGGGCGAGCCCGAGCGATTGCGATATGCGATCGGCGCGGCGCTCGAGTCGGGCGTTTCGAGTCTCCTGACGCATTCCCTTCACTCCAGGATCTTTCCGCTGAGGACGCGCGCCGGCCGCACGCTAATTCATGACGTCACGGTCAGCCCGGTCGGCCGCAAGTCGAGATCGTGCCTCATCCAGGTCACCGACGTTACGGTTGCGGCGGGGCGCGAGAAGGTTTTACGGGAGCGGCAGAACGCGCGCTACGACGCCGTGGCCGACAGCGCCGCCGACGTGATCGTGACCTTCGACGCGGACGGCGTCATTCAGCTCGCCAATCCCGCCGCGCGTCGACAGTTCGGCTACGAGGACGGCGAACTCCGCGGAAAAAATATCGACATCCTCTTTCCCGATGAGGACGCATGGACCCGCACGCGCTGCGCCGTCCTGAACGACCGCGTGGTGCGGCAGCCCGTCCAACTAATCGGTCGGCGGAAGGATGGCTCGCCGAGCCACCTGGAGCTGTCGTTGTCGTGCTGGCAGAGCGAGAAGCGGAGATTCGTCACCGCCATTCTGCGCGATGTGAATGAGCGTCACGCCGCCGAGGAGGAGCGCCGGGTCGCAGCGGAGTCACTGGCGGAAGCGAACGCGACATTGGAGCAGCGCGTCGCCGAAAGAACATCGCAGCTGATGCAGGCGGAAGAAGCGCTTCGACAAAGCGCCAAGATGGAAGCGATCGGCCAATTGACCGGCGGGATCGCGCACGACTTCAACAATCTCCTGCAAGGCGTCATCGGCGCCCTGGACTTGGTCCAGCGACGTATCACCGAAGGGCGCATTGGCGACGTCGACCGTTTTCTCGTCGGCGCGATGGAGTCCGCCAAGCGCGCAGCAGCGCTGACGCACCGCCTGCTCGCGTTTTCGCGGCGCCAGCCGGTCGATCCGCGTCCCGTGAACATCAACGAGCTGATCGGCTCGGTCGAAGAATTGCTGCGGCGCTCGATCGGCGAATCGATCGCGATGGACGTCGTTCACGGCCGCGACCTCTGGCTCGTTCGTTGCGACGGGCACCAGCTCGAGAACGCCCTGCTCAATCTGTCGATCAACGCGCGGGACGCCTTGCCCGACGGCGGCACGCTGACCATCGAGACCGCGAACTGCGTCCTTGGCGTCGACGAGGGCAAGCTGTGGAATCTTCCGGCTGGCGAGTACGTGTCGCTGCGCGTCACGGACACCGGCGTCGGCATGCCGCCCGACGTCAAAGCGCGGGCATTCGACCCCTTCTATACGACCAAGCCGATCGGACAGGGAACAGGACTAGGCCTGTCGATGGTCTACGGCTTCGTGCGCCAATCCGACGGATCGATCCACATCGAGAGCGAGGTTCGCAAGGGAACGACAGTTCGGCTGCTTCTTCCGCGGTATTACGGCGGGAAAGAGATCGCTGTCGCGACCGACAGGACCTTTCACGACGAGGAAGGAGGGACAAACGAGGTCATCCTTGTCGTGGAGGACGAAGCTGTCGTTCGCCTCCTTATCGTCCATGTCCTAAACGATCTGGGCTATCGGACGCTCGAGGCCGCGGACGGGCCGAGTGCGCTTCGGATTCTGCTATCCTCTCAGAGGATCGATCTCCTCGTGACAGACATTGGGTTGCCTGGCCTCAACGGGCGGCAACTGGCGGACGCTGCCCTGGAAAAGCGGCCGGCGCTAAGGGTCCTCTTTATGACCGGCTACGCTGAGAACGCCGCCAGCAGCTCTTTTCTTGCATCAGGCATGGAGATCATCGCCAAACCGGTGACGATGGACACCCTCGCCGGGAGAATCCGGCAGATCATGAAGCGCTAAGGCGACGACGGGTGCATGTCGCGTGCGCGCTCGGAACCCAAAGCGGAAGCTACCTGCAAGGGCGCTCGTCACCGGTAGGCATCACTGACGCGATGCAATGTCGGGATGGGCTGGCAACGTGAATTGAAAGACGGCCCCGCGGGGCGGATTGGTGGCGCTCGCCCGCAAGCGTCCGCCGTGCAATTCGATGATCGAAGGGCAGATCGAGAGCCCCAGCCCCAACCCGTTGGGCTTGCTCGAGTGAAAGGCCTCCAAGACACGCTCAGGCACTCGCTCTCGACTTCAGTTGTCAGCATAAATAGCTGTTCTCCTATATGCACGCATACGCAGAGAATCGCCGAAGGCCATTCGGCCGAGAGGGTGCACGCTGTCTCAGGTGGTCCGGCTTCCCTCCGGGACAGAACTCCGCGTTCGGCTTGACGACATTCCATGCATATGCTGTCATCATGTACAAGCATATGCAGAGATCGTGCGGCTGCACCCAAAGGCGCGTGCCGCCCGTGAAGCGGAACCGCGAGCGGAGGCGTAATTCATGTTCGTTGGCACAGCCCTGGATCACCGAAGCTTCATGTCCGGCGCCGCACTCCTGACTGGGCTCGGCGCGGCATCATTCCCCCTGGTGGAGGCAGCGGCTGCCGAAAGCCGGGCAGGGCAGACCCATCTGTCCGAGGTTCTGCTCGCGAGCGGCGCCACGCTCACTGTGGAGCGCCCTGGACAAGCGGCCATTTGCGAGGCTTTCACATGAACGATGACGCAATGACCCCTCCGATGCCCGCTGAGGGCGAACGCACGACGCGAGCGCGCTGGGTGAGCGGACGCTCTGCTCGCGTTCTCCTCTGCGCCTCCGGCGTGTCCTTCATGATCATGCTGGACTCCAATATCGTCGCTGTCTCCTTGCCGGCGATCGCACGCGATCTGAACGCGGCCTTTACTGACATCGAGTGGGTGGTGAGCGCCTATATTTTGACTTTCGCCGCATTGCTGATGCCCGCTGGCGCACTTGCCGATCGATTTGGCCGACGCCGCCAACTGATCGTCGGCCTTGCCATATTCACGCTAGCGTCGTTCCTTTGCGGACTTGCGCCTACAGCCATCGTCCTGAATGCCGCCCGCGCTCTTCAAGGGGTCGGGGCCGCGATCCAGCTCAGCGCGGCGCTGGCTGTGCTGGTGCATACCTTTCGCGGCGCCGATCGGTCGAAGGCCTTCGCGTTCTGGGGCACGGTGATCGGTGTCGCCGTGGCCGTGGGGCCGCTGGTCGGCGGGCTGATCACGTCGGCATTCGGCTGGCGCTGGGCATTTCTCGTCAATGTTCCGGTTGGGATCGCCCTTATCGGGCTCGCTGTCACGTCGGTGGACGAATCATACGACCCGGACGCACAGAAGCTCGATGTCGCCGGCATGGTGCTGTTCGGCGCCGGCTTGTTCGCCTTGGTGTGGGCCTTGATCGGCGCCAACGCCGATGGCTGGTCGAGCCGGCCCACCGCCACGAAGCTCATCGCGGCGGCGGTCCTCTTCGCGCTCTATGTGGTCGTCGAGCTGGCGCAAAGGCGCCCGATGGTCGACCTTGGGTTGTTCCGTAAGCGCACGTTCCTCGGCAGCAGCTTCGCCATGCTCGGCTTCGCGTCGGCGGCGCAGGTCATGATGACCTATTTGCCGCTCTACTTGCAGAACGTATTCGGATTCAGTCCGGCAGAGGCAGGCGTCGGGATGCTGCCCTTTGCTCTTCCGTTGTTCTTCTTTCCCCGGATAGCTGGCGCGCTCGCGACAAGAATCTCCGGACGGGCGCTTCTGACGATCGGCCTCGTCGTTGTCGCGGCCGGCAACCTCATCACCGCGATCATTGTCACGGCCCACATGCCGATCGCAGCCGTCGCAATCGGCATGTTGCTGACGGGGTGCGGCGCGGGCCTTTTGAATGGTGAAACCGCGAAGGTCTCGATGAGCGTCATCCCTCCAGAACGGAGCGGCATGGCTTCCGGTATCGGCGGCACCCTTCGCTTCGTCGGCCTCGTCACGGGAATTACCGGACTGGGCGCGATCCTTACAAATGAAACCGGACGACACTTCAATCACGCCGTGTTGGAAGCGGGCCTACAGAATGCTGACGGCGGAGCCGACTTCGTCGTCTCTCGCATCGTCGCCGGTGACGTTGCCGGCGTTGCCGCTCGGGTGGCGGAATCGGCGCAGGGACAGATGCTCGACATCGCACGCCTGAGCTTTGAACTCGGTTTCGCGACTGTCCTGCTGGTTGCCGCGGCCATCGCCGCCGGCTCGGCCCTGCTGACGTTCGTCTTCGTCAGCGCCAGCGAGACGGCGCCGTTCCACAAGCATCCAATGGACCAGGCCGAACTGCCCGAGACGCTGGATTGACGTCTGGGACAGCGTGCTGCCGCACCCGTTTCCTTAGAACGCGCCCAACACTATGAACGTTCTCGATGACTGGAACATAGGATCGTCGTCGAGCGCGGGGCAGTGCGCGGCCGGGTGCGGCGAACCGATCAGACCAGGAGGCCGCCTCCGTCGATCGCCAGAGTCTGGCCGGTCACGAATGTCTGTCGCTGCCAGAATGGTCTGACGAACGTTTCCCCTTGTATGCCTATTATCCCTCGCGGCGGCAGGCGCCAGCCAAGCTACGCGCCTTTCTCGAATTCATTCACCTCATCGCCGCGAGCGCTTGAGTGTGATTGACTCCGATGATCGCTAATCCTGTTCAGCGATCGTTTGGGCATACGTCCTCCCGTACGGGTAGAAGAGTTCCTTTCGGCCTTGCTGCCATGCCGCCTTGAGTTCCGGCGTCGTGATGTCCCAGTCCGGCCGGCATTTCTTCGTCACAGCACGCAGGTCCTGGCGCAGTTCGTCCACAGTGGGGCGGCCGAAGAACCAGTAGCCATTGTAGATCTTGTAGATGACAAGACTTGGTTCGAGGACGATCGTGTACGGGATCATCGGATTGTGGCCCGGGTCGGTGTATTCGGCGATGTCGAGGTCCTTCTGCACGGTACGCCGCGAGTCCGACAGGAAAGGCCAGTGGGCGCCCACTCCGCTGCGGTATTCGTTGGTCTCGGTGATGTTGTCGGCGCTGATCGTGACCAGCCGGCAATAGCCGACCTCGAGCTCACGTTGCAATTGAACAAGCCCTTCGTGCTGGCGGCGGTCCTTGGGGCAGAAACCTCCGCGGCTCAGCACCAGAACCATCGGGTGCTGTCCTTGCAGCTCTGAGAGCTTCCGGTGTTTGCCGGTGTGGTCGGACAGCTCATAGTCGGGGAAGGTGGCCCCTGCAATTATGTCGGGTCGCATATGAAGGTCTCCTCCTCGATTGCTCATTGATCGGCTAGTGCAGACAGCTCATTTTTTGGTCTTCAAGTCTGCATCGTCGATATGGGTGATCGTGAATCCCTGACCGGCTGCCTGACTAGCTAAACTGATTGGAAATCCAGGCAATCCAATGACCGACGAAGAACTGGCGGGGCTTCACAGGGCCGAGTGAATGCCGAGCCGGATGCCGGCTCGGGAGGCGCTGTGCACGTTCCATTCCGGTCTGAAGCCGGATGGAACCGATCCCCTGAGGTCCGCTTTATCGAAAAAACGGTCGTTCTGTGATGTCGGTTCAGCCTCTAACGGACTCCGGTCCGTCCCCCTTCTCAGAAATTGGCGTGCCGGGCGACGCTTCGACGCTCGCGATCCGATCGAGGTTTGCGATCAGGCGCGTGAGCAGGGCAATAAGCAGCCCGGCCTCCTGGTCCGTGAAGCCGTCCAGTACCTCACGATTACCCCGGAGTAGGGCAGCAACCGCGTCCGGCAGGCGCGCTTCTGCGACCTCCGTCAGTGTGATGCGGCTGCTGCGCCCATCGGCCGGGTCAGGGGCGCGCTGGATCAGCCCGTCCCGCTCCATGCGGGCGAGCATCTGCGCCATCGGCGGTTGCTCGATCTTGGCGAAGCGGGCGAGATCACGTTGCGTGCTTGCCTGGCCATCCTGAAGCGCGACCAGGACTGGCAGATGTCCAACGCCGAAGCCAAGCGGCTTGAGGCGGGCTTCGCTCAGGCGGGCGAAGCCGCGCGCCGCGAGACTGATCAGGTGCCCAGGCGTCGAGAGCACATCTAGGTCCATCACGTTCACCTCTTGCACCCACCGTCACGATAATGCATACGTACATATGTAAAGATATATGGCTTCCGACGCAGCGCGGTCGCCACGCCAGGGAGAGAACCAATGGATGGTGATGTCGAACTCCTCAAGCGCATTTACGATCGCTTTAACACGCGGGACATTGACGGCGTGCTGGCCGTGCTCGCCGATGATGTCGCCTGGGCCAACGGTATGGATGGTGGCCACGTTCATGGGCGCGAAGCCGTACGCGAGTACTGGACGCGCCAGTGGACCATGGTCAGTCCGCACGTCGAGCCTGTGAGCTTTCATCGAACTGCGGATGGCGCGATCATCGCAGAAGTCCGGCAGTCCGTCCGCGATCTCGAAGGCAAACCGCTCCAGGGGCAGACGCACGGGCTTAAAGACAAGACGGTTGGACATGTTTTCCGTCTTCGAGAGGGCAAGGTGGCTCGCTTCGACATACAGGATGCGGCCTAGGTCACTTTTACAACTGCAAATCCGCGGAGTCGGGCCAGCGACATGTCAACCAATGGACGGCCCATCGGATAGATCGCTGAAGCGGACGTACGGCGCCGAAGATCGCACCCATGCCGGTTTATTGGGCTGGCTTTGCGCAGCTTCTCGGAAGCAGACATTCGCATGCGACCGGCTGGCGGCGCCCTTCATGCAAGCGCACCCGCACCTCATTCGACAAAGGACACACAAGCGACTGCGCTTGCGGGGCATCGTTGAGCGCAGTCGAACGCCGTTTGGCGACGATTACAATCGTAGCTGTTCGGCGCGGCTCCGAAGTCGACGCGTAACAGCGATCCACCAACTTGCTCTCTGTACGAGGCCGATGGCGGCTCCGTCCTGGATGCGACGGCGGCAACGGTCTTGATTCAACAAAGAGAGGAGAGGACCGTATGAGAATCCTTATGGCTTCGACGCCGGCTGCCGGCCATATCAACCCGATGCTCGCGGTCGGCCATGTTTTGATGGCCGAGGGTCACGAACTGGTCGTGTTGTCAGGAAGCTGGCTCCAAGACCGCATCGAGCGCGCTGGCGCTCAGTTTCGGGCGCTCCCGGGGCGCGCAGATGCTGACCTCCGTAACCTCGCGACCTTCGCCCCAGAGCTGGCAAGACTTCCTCCGGGCTATGGATGGTTGCGCGTCGCCATGGAACGAATCTTCGTCGACATGATCCCTGATCAGCATATGGGCCTGCAGCAGGTGCTGCAGGACTTTCCCGCCGATGTAATCCTGGGCGACGATATGTTCTTCGGGGTGCTGCCGATGCTGCTAGGCCCACCCCTCGAGCGCCCGCCGATCGCGCTATGCGGCACATCGTTCCTGCATTGGCTCCGTGAAGACGGCGCTCCGCACTTTCTCGGCCTGCCGCCTGCAAGGTCACTGGCGGAGCTGGACCGATACGCAGCGATTGCGGAAAAATACGAGCGGCTTACCAATGGGCCCGCGGTCGAGCGTCTCAATCGGGTGCTGCATGAGCTAGGCGTCGGTCCGGCGCGGCTGCCGCTGTTCGATTCCATGGTCGGGCTCGCCGATGCCTACTTGCAACTCTCAGTGCCGAGCTTCGAGTTCCCACGCAAGATCCCCAGAACCGTGAACTTCGTCGGCACGCCGCCGATCATCGCCAATCAGGCTCCCTTGCCGCCTTGGGCAGACGATCTGGACGGTTCGCGCAAGGTTGTGCTGGTGACCCAAGGCACCGTGGCGAATCATAACTTTGATCTACTGGTCGAACCAACGCTGGCGGCGCTCGCGAATGAACATGACCTGCTTGTCGTCGCGACCGCGGGCGGCCGACCGGTGGAAACAATCGCTGGCCCCATTCCCAGCAATGCGCGCGTGGCCAGTTATCTGCCGTTTGAATGGCTGCTGCCGAAGGTCGATGTACTCGTGACCAACGGCGGCTATGGCAGCGTCAATCAGGCGATGAGCTTCGCTATTCCTCTTGTTGCCGCGGGGACGACCGAGGACAAGGCAGATGTGAATGCGCGCGTCGCCTGGTCAGGCGCGGGGGTCAACCTAGCGACTAACGAACCGACGCAGTCGGCGCTACGCGAGGCGGTGCGAACCGTGCTTGATACGCCGCACTATCGCGCGCGCGCCGCAGCGATGGCTGATGAGTTCCACAGCATCGATACGCGATCGGAAATTCTGCGAGTCATCTACCGGGTGGTATATGGCTCGGGAACCGAGCGGCGTCCGGCTCAGGCAAATCAACGCGTCCAGCGCCCGGAAGCGGCCTGACTCACCAAGCATCGCTTGACAGCCACCGAACAGCTCGGCGCGAAATATATTCGCCCGAGCATTCGGTGGCGCAGCCGTTACGTTTTCAATCACGAGAAGTCCGCGTGCGTATCCCGCCGACTTCCATGGATGGCAAAGCCTCCAGCAGCCGGCTCGCCAATTGTTTGGTCGTCGCATCCAAGGTTGCTTGTCGGAATCCGCCGCTCAGCGGATGGCCCAGCAACATCGACCGTAACGGTCGTCACCCCGCAGTCATAGCGCTACCGATGCAGCTTTGGCCAATCGCGCACTCTGCACGCAGACGTCGTGCGGCCATCAACGCCGCGCTCACCCACAGTCCGATGGCGTGAGCGCGACCTTTACCGCCGTAACCAGATTTCCCTGCGCGGAAACAGGCCCGTAATTTCCCGCTGCTTCCATCCCGAGGCGGCAACAACCGCCGCTCAATCGGTAAAGAGAGTGCAGGATGGCGACGACCCCAATGAATGCCTTGTTGCATAAGGCGACGACGCGTCCGAACGGAACTGCGTTCATCTACGATGGAACTGTTTGGACCTATCATGATCTGCTGACCGCGGCTGAGCAGCTATCTCGCGCGTTCCTGGCCCATGGTGTCCGGCAGGGAGACCGGGTGGTGCTCCACATGTCGAACAGGCCGGAAATGGCGGCTGCCCTGTACGCGTGTTTTCGCGTCGGAGCTATCGCGTGCCCGACGAACCTGCGGCTCAAGACGGCCGAACTGCGTGAGATCTTCCTCCGCCTGCAGCCCGCTCTCTATCTGGGCGAGGATCAACTCTATTCTCACGTCGAGGCCATCGAGCCGGAGATCCTCGCTGCAGAGAAGCGCTTTGTCATAGGCGCAATGTCCTGGTCGGCGCTGCTTATCGACAGCGCCAGCATTGGGGCCATGCACGCGGAGCCCGACAAGGACGCGCCAGCGATCCTGCTGGCGACATCGGGAACGACCGGTCAGCCTAAGTTCGTCACCCACACACCAGCGACGCTATCGGCGATCCTGGCGGCGTACACGCACCATGATCTCAACCCCGCGCAGACCGTGCTCAACGCGTGCCCGATGGTGCATTGCAGTGGTCTCTTCGCCTTTCTGGCGTCTGTAAACTTCGGCGCTGCCATGGTCCTGCTGGAGCGCTTCGATCCGGATGCCGTGCTGGACAAAATCGAATTTCATGGCTGCACATGGATGCTCGGCGTGCCGTTCATGTACGACGCCTTGCTGGAGCGTCAACGGAATCGGCCGCGACGGGTGGGCTCGCTGCGGCACTGCAAATGCGGAGGGGATGTGTGTCCCATCCAGCTACAGGTGCAGTTCGAGCAGACCTTCGGCGCGCCGCTTCGCAACGTTTGGGGCGCGACCGAGGTGGTCGGCTCGAACAGCCATGGCTTACAGCCTGGGCCTGTCACTCGGATTGCGCCGGGCGCCGAGATTCGTCTGGTGGACGACGAAGGCGTCGATGTGCCACGAGGCGAGGTCGGTGAGTTCCTCGTTCGTGGTCCATATGTGACCGTGGGCTATTGGGTCGGGCCAGGCCGCATAGACGCTGCGACACGCGATGGGTGGTACCATAGCGGCGACCTGATGCGGCAAGGTGAGGGCGACGAGCTGTGGTTCGTGGGCCGTAAGCAGGACATCATCATCCGCGGCGGGTCCAACATCTCCCCGGTCGAGGTCGAGCGGGTCCTGCTGAGCCATCCCCTGGTGCATGATGCCGCGGTCTTCGGCGTGCCGGATCTTGTGCTGGGCCAGCGGGTGGCGGCCGTCGTGCAACTGTCGAGCGGCCTGTGTGACGCCGCGCAACTGTCGAGTGGCCTGTGTGACGCCGCGCTCGGCGACATTCTGCATGACACCAAGCAGCGGCTAGCGGATTACAAGACGCCGGAGTGGCTGTTGGCTGTCGACGCTGTGCCACGCAATCCCATCGGCAAGGTCGATCGACGGGCCGCGGCAGCGGAGATTCTCGGCTATGCCGCCTGATCCGCGTCGCATGGCTTGCTTCAATGAGGACTTGAGGCGGCAACTGGCTGTTCGCTGAGCCGCCTCCACAAACGGGGCTGACGACCGGGCGAGTTGGGCGACAACGACATTGGCGCCCGGCTCGCCGAGCGCGAACGCCGCCAAACGCGGAGTTCCGCTACGTGATGGGTTGTAAAATTAGCGGGCTTTAATGACGGCGCAAATCTGGCCTTGGCCGATCGCGTGCGCAATCTTGCGTGAGAAGGCCCGCTTTCGCGCCAAGTACCAAACCGCGCTCGCGGTTCGAGCGGTGAGCGGCGGCAGGAAGTCACAGAGGGCCGAGGAGCAACACGTCGCCCGGGCGTATCTCTCGCGGCCTTCGACGTGCCGGCGGAATGCCGACGCAACCGCCTTGATCGGTAAGCGACGAGGCCAGGTACACCGGCCTGCCCGAGCGCGCCCGCCAAGTGGCTATCCTCAGCGCGGGCCGCGTCCCGCGCGCCGCCATATTGTCCTCGTATATTCGGCGCTCCCGCGAGCAATGAACATGCCGAACTACTGGCCATCGCGGGGATAAGCGCGCTCTGAGCTTCTTTGGCTAGCAGAAAAAAGACGCATTATTTCTGTCAAAGTTGCGATCTTGCAATTCCACCTGGGACAACTAGGTCAAGTCGCGAACTGAGTTCAGGCCCCAAACCGCGTATGGTGAAGGTCGGACAATGGTGAATTTCCTGGAGAAGCCTACTTTACGCGAGCCCGGCGAGTTGCCGAGCGGCGGCGGCGAAGGTCCGCTGAGGGATCACGGCGCGCCAGCGCGGATTCTCCTCGTCGAGGACGACGTCTCCATCAGACATATGATCGAGAGTTACCTCGAAGAGCACGGCATCGATGTCGCCAGCGTCGACCAGCGAAAAGAGGTGGCGAGGTACTTCGCCTCTAGCGAACCCAGTCTCGTGATCCTCGATTTGCGGTTGGGTCAAGAGGATGGGCTCGACCTCCTCAGAGAAATCCGCTCGAGTTCGGATGTCCCTGTAATCATTACCACTGGGCATCGGAGCGACGAAGTCGACCGCGTGGTCGGGCTGGAGCTGGGGGCTGACGATTACGTAATTAAGCCGTTCAGCCTTCGCGAACTGCTGGCGCGCATCCGCGCCGTCCTGCGTCGACGAGAGGTCGGCGGGGCCGCATCGCAACGGGAAGCAGCGCGAGGGCGCTTTCGGTTTGCTGGCTGGCAGATAGATCGGCACACGCGACGACTGACCGACCCGAATGGGATGTCGGTTTTGCTGACGAAAGGAGAATACGCGCTGCTGATTGCCTTTCTCGATGCGCCGCAACGTCCGCTCGCTCGCGAACACCTCCTGCAAGCCACCCGCGTACACGAGGATGTATTCGACCGTAGCATCGACGTGCAGGTGTTACGGCTGCGACGCAAGTTGGAGACCGACGCGAGCGCGCCGCGTTTGATCCAAACCGTGCGCGGCGTCGGCTACGTGTTCGTTGCGCCGGTAGAACCGATCTGAAGCGGAGGCGTAGGAGTCGCCACGCATTCGTCGGCGCCGAATATTCACGTGTAGGACCAGAGACTACGCGACCTGTTACAATGGTAACCGAGTTGGACTGCAATGGAATAATCCTGCAACAGCCGCGACGCCAGATAGCGCGAGAACTCGGGCCTGTTCTTGACCTCTGGGTCCTGGTGTTTCCGTGCGTGCCTGTTGGACAACGCAATTGAAGCGAGATCGACCATTCTCCCGTTGGGCTGGGCCGAGAGGAGTTCGAAATGTGGCGGCGCCCGACCTGCTTGGGCGACGCGGAGCTCCCTTCGGCGACGTTTCAGCAATGTGGCGGTCGGTCTCCAGGGCGTCCCGTTCTGGGGCGTGGATTTACGCGGCGCTCGCGCTCCTCTCGATCATTACGTTTGTGCTCGTCTTCAGGACGGCGACAGCGCAGGGGCCGGTCATCCCGGCCCCAATTTCAGCGTTTCGGGCGGACGGCGAGCCGATCACTCCCATTCCGATGCCGCCCGCAGCCGATCCGCTCAAACTGTCGCTCGGCGAGCAACTGTTTGCGGACGCTCGTCTGTCGCATGACGGAAAGCTCACATGTTTGACGTGCCACGACACGCGCGCCAACGGCCGCAGCAATCTACGCGCGGGAGATCGCAACGGCCGAGCGACGCCCTTCAACACCTTGAGTGTCTTCGACGCCGCTCTCAGCTTTCGGTTGAACTGGGAAGGCAACTTTCGCAGTCTTGAGGCGCAGATCGAGTCTGCGCTGGAGAATCCCGTCAATTTGAACACGAGCGTCGCCGAAGTTCTCAAAAAGCTCGACGCGGACCCGCAAATGAGGAGTCGCTTTTTTGCGGCCTACGGGCGGCTGCCGGATCGGGCGAGCCTTCTAGACGCCATCGCCACCTTCGAGCGGTCGCTGCTCACCCCTGACAGCCAGTTCGATCTCTGGCTTCGCGGGAACGCCTCGGCGCTCTCGGCCAAGGAGGTCGAAGGATACCAGCTCTTCAAATCACTCGGATGCATTTCCTGCCATCAAGGCGTCAATGTCGGCGGCAATCTCTTCGAGCGCCCCGGCATATTTCGTCCGCTTGCCCCGAAGGATCCCGCAATTCTTCGCGTCCCGAGTTTGCGCAACGTCGCAACGAGGGCGCCCTACTTCCATGATGGCAGCGCTCCCACCCTCAAAGGCGCCGTCCGCAGGATGGCCGAGGCGCAACTCGATCGAACGCTGTCGGATGAACAGGTGGACGAGGTCGTCGCGTTCCTGAACACCCTCACCGGAAAGTATCGGGGCCAACTCTTGGTCGGTGCGTCACAATGAAATTGATCTTGATCGCGGCGACGGCCTTGCTGCTCCTCTTATTGACGACTTGGCTATCGCTCAGCGCTCTCAATTCCGACGCCGAACGCTTCGATCGCGCCCTGAGCGCGCTAGATGGTATCTCAGCGACGGAAAGCGACCTTCGTCGAGATGTTCTCAGCGCCCGCGCCGGATTGTTGCGCAACTACGATCCGCTGGTCCAGGAGCGAGATGCGTTGGACGCGCTGCTGGCCCAGCTACGCGGCGCCGACGACGACGCAGCGGTCGCGGCAGCGATCGAAGATCTCGCCGGCTCTGTCTCCCGACAAGAGGGCCTGATCGAGACCTTCAAGAGCAACAATGCGCTGCTGCAGAATTCCTTGACCTATTTCAATCGGTACAGCCTTCGTCTGGCTGCAACGGATCCGACCGAGCCGATAGTCGCGGCGGTAAGCGCGCTTGCGGCCGGCATGCTGCACCTGACGCTCGATACTTCGGACGCAATGGCGATGCAGGTGCAGACCCTATTGGACGCGGTGGCGAGGACGCCTGTTCCACCGGCTGATGCTGATACGGTGGGCGCCCTGTTGGCGCATGCGCGTCTTCTTCACGGTCTCCTGTCCTCAACGGATGGAGCGTTGAAGTCTCTTCGCGCCGTGGGCGAGGATCGCGACCACGATGCCGTTCGCACGATGGTTTTGACGCAACAGGCCGCGTCGAGGACGACAGCGCGGCGATTCCGGCGGTTGCTCTACGTCACTTCGGTGGTCCTGATCGGATGCCTGGTTCATCTCGGACTGCGCCTGCGGTCCCGGGGCCGAGCGTTGCAACGGCGCGCGGGGCTCGAGCATGTGATCGCGAGGGTCTCGATGCGCTTCCTGAGCGCGCCGCAAGACATGGATGCCGCGATCGATCTGGCTCTCGCAGAGATCGGCGAATGTGTCGCCACCGACCGCGTCTATTTCCTCGTCTCGTCCCCGTCGGCCCGAGCGCACGTCTGGCACAAAACGCAAAGCATTCGTCGACCGGGGTGGCCGGAGGGGGCCTGGGCGCTGCTTGCGCTGTTCACCTCGGCGCCGGCGGGAATCGTTCACATTCCTCGCGTCGGCCGGTTGCCGCAGGGCGAGAGCAGGCGGGCCTGCGACGCGCTCGGATTGAAAGGATGGACATGCGCTACCAACGTGGGCCGCGACGGGGCTCGCGTCATGCTGGGCTTCGATGCGTTGCACTGGCGGCACTACACGGCCGGACCCGCCGAACTCGGCCTATTTCGCATGGCTCTCGATGTGATTCTCAATGCTATCGAGAGGCAGTCGATGGAGCTGGAACGGGCGCGATTGGAGACGCGTCTGGAGCAGAGCCGGCGCATGGAGACCGTGGGCGCGCTCGCGAGTGGCGTCGCGCATAATTTCAATAACATCGTCGGCGCGATCCTGGGGTTCGCCGAAATGGCCGAATCCCAAGTCCCGGCTGGGAGTCGGCCTGCTGGCAGCCTCGGAGAGATCCGGCGGGCGGGAGAACGGGGGCGTGAGCTCGTCGGTCAGATCCTCGCTTTCGGCCGCCGCCGCGATGCACACCGCAGGCCGACGAGCGTTCGCGCGTTGGTCGCCGAGACGGCGTCGCTGTTGCGCGCCTCACTGCCTCCGGGAATAGAGATAGTCGTCCCCGAGCCGGCCGAGGCGGCTATCGTATCCGCGGAGCCCGCTCAGTTGCAGCAGGTGATCCTGAATCTTTGCATCAACGCCTCGCAGGCCATGGACGGCGCGGGCCAGATCGAGATCGAGGTTCAAGCGCATGAGGTCGGCGGGGCGCGATCATTTAGTCACGGGGACATCGCGCCGGGACGCTACGTATGCATTGCGGTCACCGATGCCGGGCGCGGGATGGACGACGCAACGTTGAAGCGAATATTCGATCCGTTCTTCACAACCCGATCGGTTGGTAACGGCTTGGGTCTCGCGACGGTGCGCGAAATTGTGCGCGAACACGACGGAGCCCTGAATGTTCGCAGCGCGCCAAACGCCGGCAGCCGCTTCGAGGTCTGGCTAGCCTGCATCGCCGTCGGCGAGCCTGTTCCCACCTATGACGCGCCGACGCTTCCGTTCGGACAAGGACAGACAGTACTGATTGTCGAGGAAAATCGCGAGCAGTTGCTTCGCAGCGAAGAGATATTGGCGGCGCTCGGCTACGAGCCGGTCGGCTTCGGGCGCTCCGAGGATGCGCTCGCCTCGTGCTTGGAAAATCCGGAGCGATTCGATGCGTTTGTGATCGGGCCCATCTCTCCCCCGACGTCGGCGCTCGCGCTCACGACCTCTCTGCGCCAGCTCATACGCGGCCGGCCGATCCTCATTTCGGTCGCGTGCGCCAACGAAATCGACGTCAAGGCGCTGATGGCTGCGGGCGTCTGCGAAATCGTCTCCCGGCCGCTGCTCGCCACCGAGATTGCGACCGCGCTCGCGCGCTGTTTCGCTTCGCCGGAACCCAATTCGCTTGGCTCGTATCGGCAGGCCGTCCCGCGGTCCGATGCCGGCAATGTGTCCGGCGACCAGCGAGAATCCCCTGCGTTCCCGTGAGGAAACCGGATTTTGGTTTCCTCTGCGAAGTTCGACGTAGGCGCCTAGGGCCGCGAAGCCGCGAGCATATTACAATCGTAGCCCTTTTCTCCAATTCGGACATAACGCCGTTGCGCGATCAGCGCAAACTGATGCGATCGCGGGACTACAAACGCTGGAATCCTGTGCCCCGAATTCGGCGTCGGCGCGTTTGGAAGTCCTGGAGATTTGGCGCGGCACACGGCAGCGACGGGGCAACCAGCGTGACGAGAGCGAGAATCAGAGAGACCAATGCCTCGGTCGAGCTTTCAGCCGACCGCAGGCTCGTAGCTATCCTGGCGGCCGACGTCGTCGATTATAGCCGTCTGATGGGCGTCGACGAACTCGGCACACTACGCGCTTTGGAGGCGATCCTGGCAGAGATCCTCAAGCCCGCGATCGCCGATTACCGAGGCCGCGTCGTGAAGACCACCGGTGATGGATTGCTGGTGGAGTTTGCGAGCGTCGTCTACGCGGTTGCCTGCGCCACGGCGATCCAACGAGACATGGGCGCATGGGCCTCGGAGCTGGAAGTCGACCCGCTCGTGCGGCTGCGGATCGGCGTGAATATGGGCGACGTCATCAGCCTGGGGTCTGATATCTTCGGCGATGCGGTGAATCTCGCCGCGCGCCTGGAATCAATTTGCGAGCCCGGCGGGTTGGCCATGTCGCGCACCGCTTACGAACAGGTGCGCGGCAAGCTCGCTTTCCCCTTCGCCGATCTCGGCGAGCGGTGTTTCAAGAACATCGCCAGGCCGATGCAAGTCTTCGCCCTGGCGCCGCAGACGATAGCCTCGATCCCTGAAACTGCGTTCGAAGCGCGGCCGGCCGCGGCGGCCGCTTCCCTCCCGTGGCAGACGGCGGCTCGTGTTCCCCGCGCGGGGTCGTTGGGCCGGATCAGCATGGCCGCGGGCGCCTTCGCGCTGCACCGGATGGGGCGCGTGCTCCACGCGGCCGGCGCCTTGTTCGCCGCTCCTCGTCCTCTCCACATCCTGGCGCCACCGGGGAGGCCCGAACCGCTGGGGCCGCCGAGCCGAGCCATTGCAGCCAAATTGCCGGAACCAGCAGAGACGCGGGCCGGCGCGAAGGTAGAGTGATTCCTCGAAGCGACGGTCGAGGAAGACCTCGAAGTCGCTCGATATTCATATCCGCGGCGAAGGCGCGCGCCGTCTCGACCTTCTTGACGGAGAGGCTTTGCGCAGGCATCGGCGGTCGCCCCTCCAGCGGGCGGCGGTTTTCCCTGGCGCCTAGTCCCGGTCCGGGCTAGATTTTTGCGATTATGATCGTTCTTTACTCGTATCCGGCGCTCTTCGGCGCGGCCGACAACAACGGCTACGGGCTGAAGGTCTTCGCGTTCATGCGGCTGGCCCGCCTGCCGTTCACGCATGAGCATGTTTTCGATGCGTCCGCGGCGCCGCGCGGCCAGCTTCCCTACATCGTCGATGACGGCGAGGTCATCGGTGACAGCGAGACCATCATCGCCCATCTGATCAGCAAGTACCGGCTGACGATCGATGCAGCACTGGGCCCCCGCGAGCGCCGGTTGAACCTCCTCGTGACCCGCCTGCTCGACGATCTCTACTGGGTCATGTCCTACTCGCGCTGGAAGGACGAGCGCTTCTGGCCTGAGTTTCAAGCCGCGCTTCTGCGCGAGCATTCGAACCTGACCGAAGCGGGGCTGGCCAAGGCGCGCGAATTCAATGGGCAGCGATATTTTTTCCAGGGCATCGGTCGATACGCGCCGGACGCCGCCTATGCGCGCGGCCTCGCCGATCTCGACGTTCTCGACGATATCGTTTCAGCCGGCGGATATGTCCATGGAGCAAACCCGACCAGCGTAGACGCCGGCATTTACGGCTTCATCGCCAACATCTATTTCTACGACATCGAAACGCCATTGAAACAGAGCGTTTCCTCCCGGCCAAACCTCGTGCGCCACTGCCTGGCGGTCCATGAAACCGTGATGCGGGAATAGCCGGACGACAGGCTGCGGTGCAGATCGGCTCACCCGCCGGCTCGCGGGCTATCGAGCCCAGGGCGCGTTCAGGTCTTTGATGGCGGACAGCGCGACGCGGTTCAGCGTTTCCGGGTTGCGCTCGCCGCTATGGTAAGCGTCCAGAAGGACTTGAGTGATCCGCGCGGCAAGTCCTGCTTTCTCGGCCGGTCCGATACGTCGTCGTATCCTGGCGTCGAGAGCCAACAGCGCGCCGGCAAGGGCCTCTGAGATGACCCGGATATTTCCAGGATCGTAGATGGCGTCGAGCATGTTAGTCTCCCGCGTACAAGCCCATGGCAGATGCGGCCTGCATCCGGGTTTCCCTCGGCCGACGCCTTGGCGCTCTTCGAGTTTTCTTTGGGGGCAGGTAAGGCGGCGGAAGGCCCTGGAGCGCAGCGCGATTGAGCGCCATCGGCTCCCGCTCCCCATCGTCATACGCGCGCATCAGGTTCGACGCGATCTTTTGCTTTACGTCCGCCCGTTCGGCGAGGCTTAAGGGGGTCAGACAGCCGCGCTCAAACTCAGGGAGCACAGCATCGAATGCCCCTGAAAGGAGACGGAGTCCTCGCGAGTCATAAGCAGAGAAAGCGGAAGAAGACACGGTAAGACCTCGTATCGGCGCCGGTCGCGGACCATCGAAGTGGCGGGCCTGCCGCTTCAATGGATAATGCGCTGCTCAAGTCCCTCGACCGGCGCCTGCGAGTCGGATCTGTCCAGGTCAGCCACCATCTTGACGGTCTCTGCGAGGCGTTCCAGCGCCTCCGTGGCCCTGTCAGGGAGTTCGCGGGCGAGATCGCACCACGTTGTCGCCATGTCGATCAAGAAGGACCGATATCGTGGATCGGGGCTGCGACGCGCGTTTCCAGCGCAACGCGTGGCCAGGTCGAGGTAGTCATCAAATCGGGTCATCAAAGTGTAAACGCGGCGCGGCCCTTTTGGTTCCCTCGGCCTCTCGGCGATCCCGACAGACGACTTGTCAGCCAGCTTGCGCCTCCAACGCTTCGCCGTCTTCATCCGAGTGGGCATTGCAATCGAGCCACGGGGCATCCATATGCCATCCACATGGATGGAAACCAACAGAAGAAAGAGAGCGAGTCCGAAAAGGTCACTATCAATCTTGGGTATGTAGATCTTGGCCGCATCGACTTGCTGGTCCAGGAAGGATTCTACTCCAATCGTAGCGATTTCATTCGGACTGCAATCCGTAGCCAGCTCGCAACGCATGCCGAGACGGTCACAAAGTCGATCGTCCGGCACACGTTGGAGCTTGGGTTGCGGGACTACAGCCGCCGCGATCTCGAAGCGATCCGGACGGCCGGTGAGAAACTGCACATCAGGGTGGTCGGGCTCGCTCGCATTGCCCCTGATGTAACGGCCGAACTCGCCCTCGCGACTATCGAATCCATAACCGTACTCGGCGCGCTGCAAGCAAGCGCGGAGGTTAAGTCAGCGTTAGCCCAACGCGCCAAGTCGGGGCGCTAGCGCGCAACTTAAGGAACAGGCCATGAAAATGGATTTTGCCGAGGCCATGCGGCAGGCCACCCTCTCGACGCGCGCGAACGACGTCGTGAAAGCGACGAAGATCATCCTGCACGCCGTCACAGGGTGGCCCGAGACCGCCGATGACGATGCTGCATCCCCGAACAGTCCCGCCGATGGGCCGGCGTTGCGTTCGCGGCTCCGCGCGATTGAGCGCGATCCGGAAGGCGACAAGCCCTTGCTTGAGGGGCCGCCATCGTCTGTGAAAAGTGCAAGCGCCACTATGAACTCCGGGCCCGCGGAGCGCTCACAGCGCCTGCGCCAGCCGCTCGGCGAGGTTCTACGAGCGTTGCGCGAGAGCCAATCGGCATCCCGCACATTCGCGACACCGCATGCGCTTAAGCCGATGAGCCCTCCGGCAATACCGGACGGCGCGCAATTCCTGACGCGATCCTTCACATGTTCCGCCGGCGCGCGCGATTACAAACTCTACATTCCCGCCTCGGCTCCGGATCGTCCGCGCGGGCTGATTGTCATGCTGCATGGTTGCAAACAGGATCCGAACGATTTTTCAGTTGGCACCAACATGAACGCGATTGCCGAGCGCCATGGTCTCTTGGTCGCCTATCCCCACCAGACGCGCTCCGCCAATACGGCGTCATGCTGGAACTGGTTCAATCCGGCGGATCAAAGTCGGGATGCCGGCGAGCCTTCCATTATTGCCGGCCTGACGCGAGATATCGTTTCGGCATTCGGGCTTGATCGTCGCAAAGTCTTTGTGGCCGGCTTGTCTGCTGGCGGCGCCATGGCGGCGATTATGAGCGCGACCTATCCCGATCTCTATGCCGCCGCCGGAATTCATTCGGGCCTCGCTTACCGGTCGGCAAATGATGTTGTCTCGGCTTTTGCGGCCATGCGCGGGCCTGACGAAGCGTCTTCAAATGAAAAGCTGGCGCCAAAAGCAGGGCCGCGCGTCCGTACAATCGTGTTTCATGGCGCCCGAGATCGAACCGTCCATCCCGCGAACGCCGACCGAGTCGTCGACGCCGCGTGCTCTCAACTCGTGCTCGACCGATTGGACAGGAAGGGCGTCACCGGCGGCCGCCAATACACGAGCACAATCTTCCTTGCTCCGGATGGCGTTCCGTTCGTTGAAGTCTGGCGGATCGCAGGCGCGGGACATGCCTGGTCAGGCGGAAACCCCAACGGTTCATTCACAAATTCGAAAGGCCCCGACGCATCTGCAGAGATGGTCCGGTTCTTCCTGGCCCAAGCGGCAGGCGACTAGCCGCCGCGAACAACAAGCGCGATCGGCGGAGAAGAACCCGGCTGTGTCGGGAGTGATGAGCCGCGGCCTGGAAGGCAAAAGAAAAAGGAACCTTCGCGGGCAGTTGACGTTATTGAGAGCGCGCGGCGATCAGTAGAGGCTCATTAAATGAGCGAAGTTGCTAGCCCGGTTCCGGAAGAAATCAAACATCCTGATCGCCCAAAACTTGCGGATATCATGGGGCCGGGCCTGATCACCGGAGCGTCGGACGATGACCCCAGCGGCATCGCCACCTATGCGCAGGCGGGCGCGCAGTTCGCCTACGCTCTGGGCTGGACGCTGCTCCTGACCTATCCGCTGATGTGCGCGATTCAGATGATCAGCGCGCAGGTCGGCCGCGTCACCGGGCGTGGCCTCGCGGGCAACATGCGCCGGCACTATCCCGCGCCGCTCGTTTACACGTTGATCGGGCTCCTGCTGTTCGCCAACATCATCAACATCGGTGCGGACCTCGGCGCCATGGCCGCTGCGTTGCGCCTTCTCGTCGACCTGCCAAAACCGCTTCTCGTGGCCGCGTTCGCAATCGTCACGGTGCTGCTTGAAGTCTTCATGCGCTATTCGCGCTACGCGTCGGTGTTGCGCTGGCTGACGATCTCGCTGTTCGCCTATGTCGCGACGGTGTTCGTCGTCGGAGCGCCGTGGCCCACAGTCGCCGCGAACCTCATCGTGCCGCACATTCAATTCTCAGGAGGCTACCTAACGGTCGTCGTCGCCGTGTTCGGGACCACGATCAGCCCCTATCTGTTTTTCTGGCAGGCGGCTGAGGAAGTCGAGGACGAGAAAGAAGACCCTAAAGCGAAGCCGCTTATCAAGGCGCCTCTTCAAGCGCCGCGCCAAATGGCTCGCATCCAGTTCGACACGCTTGTTGGAATGGGAATCTCCAACCTCATCGCGCTTTTCATTATGATAACGACCGCGACGACGCTGAACGCCCATGGCGTTACCGATATCCAGACCTCGTCGCAAGCGGCCGAAGCCCTGAGGCCGATTGCGGGCCGCTTCGCTTTTACGGTCTTTGCGCTGGGCATTGTCGGAACGGGCCTGCTCGCCCTGCCGGTTCTCGCAGGCAGCGCCGCTTACGCTGTCGGGGAAGCGCTGGGCTGGCGTGTCGGCCTTGCTCAGCGCCCTGGGCGCGCTCCCGCATTCTATGGCGCCATCGCGGTGGCGACGATCATCGGCGCCGGACTGAACTACACCTCTCTCGACCCGATCAAGGCGCTGTTCTGGAGCGCCGTGATCAATGGGGTCGTGGCGGTTCCGATCATGGCGATGATCATGCTCCTGGCGTCGCGCAAGACAGTGATGGGTCAGTTTACGCTGACCAAACGGCTTGCGGCGTTGGGCTGGGTCGCCACGGCCGCGATGGCGGTCGCCGCCGTCGGCATGTTCGCGACGTGGGGACGTTGAGTCGGCGCCTTTCGAAGCCGTTTCAGTAGGGGAACTGGCGTCGACGCTGGTGGGCGCTATTCGCAGCCGGCGACTTTGAGCGGCGGTTGCGCTTCACCCAGCGAGAAAGTGACCAAACGCCGCAAGCGGCCGAACCCGGTCGCAAACGATCTTGGCGATGGCCAGCATCGGCACGGAGAGGATCGCGCCGGCAATGCCCCACATCCAGAACCAGAACACGAGCGAGAATATGACGAGGACAGGATTGAGAGTGAACCGTCTCGCCAAGAGCATGGGCGTCACCGTCTCGCCCTCGACCATATGAATCGCCAGGTACAGCCCCGCGGGGAGAAGCGACTGCCATAGGGAGTCGATCGTCAACAGGCCGGCGAGGAGAAAGATAGCGACACCCAACATGGGTCCGAGGATCGGCGCATAGTTCAGAAAAAACGCCAGCGTTCCCCAGAGAATTGGATCGCCAACTCCGGCGAACCACATGACCAGGGCAGTGGCGACGCCGACTGCCGCATTCATCGCGGTAATCGTCAGGAGGTAGGCGGAGATATCGCTTTCGATCTGCTGAGCGATGTCGACTGCCTGTCGCTTGCTACTGAAGCGAGGCAGAATCTCGACCAGGCGGCGCAGGAATGCATCGCCCGACACCAGCAGGAAATACAGAAATAGGATCGTCGTGAACAGGCCGCTGGCGAAGCTCCGCGTGCCGGCGAACAAGGCCGCCAGAAGCGCTGAGCCTCCCAACGGGCCGGAGGCGTCCGGTTGCTTACCGGTCGCGCCGATGTTCTCTATCTGTCGCAGAAACTGTTGCGATGTGTTGATGGGGCCGCGCAGGAAACTGAGGCGTTCCTCGAGCCGAGGAACGCCCTCGGGTAGTTTGGCCGCCCAATTGCCAGCGGGTCCCGAAAGTGCCGCGCCCAGGCCAACAATCGTCCCGGACAACACGAGAATAAGCGCCAACGCCGCGAGAACTCTAGGAACATGCAGGCGCTCCAACATTCGAGCCAGAGGTTGCAGAAGGAGCTTGAGGGTAATGGCGAAGACCAATGGCAACACGATTTCGCTGGCGACATAGGCCGCCGCCAGGAGTGTGATCGCGAACAATCCGCCGAGGAAAACGGTCTTCGGATCGGTGGGAAGAGGCATATCCGACAGCTCGGCTTCCGGAGCTGAATCGGTCTCTCGGTCCGAAAGATTCATGTCCAAATCCCGAACTCGATTATTTCCACCGGGCGGCGGGGCGGGTCGTAGCTGCCGCTCGCCCACGGCTCGCGACAGCTAAGCCGCGGGCTCTACCGTCGCCGTGCGATACGAAGAAAAGAGGCCCGACCGGCGGTTAGGCGACTGCCCTCGCGCCCGACTCCGAGAGTATGCTGGCGAACGCGACTTCCCCATCAGTGATGTAGCGGTTGACGTGCTCAGTGGGCAGTTGTTCGCCCGCGAGATGCAAAGTCACCTCTCCGATCACCCGTCTCCGCCTCAACTCATCGACGATGTAGTCGCGCTCGGCGTTCGTGTCCGAGTCGGTCGCATGGGTGATTTGGAACGTGAGCCGGGTTAGGGAGATGCCAGTATCTCTGGTTCCGGCCCCAATCCAAAGAGCGCGCGCTTGGTCCGGCGGGCGGTCCGTATTCAACCAAAAGGCCGCCGTCGCCATGCTGTCGTCGGCACGCGCCACGCTCAGAGCCCAGAAACGTATGTGATGGCGCTTCCGTGGGCTGTCGCTAATCGCCATCTGAAAGCCGATGTCTTGGCCGCGCCCGAAAAGATAGAGCGTGCTGAATGGGGCTGTGGGGTAGGGCGAGTTGAACACGAATGCTCGGACCATGCCCCAGGAGCTTGCTGCGCCAAGTCGGTCCGCCTCCGACCAGCCGGCGGTTGCAAAGGCTACGCGAAGCTGCTCCAGCGTGCCGACAAGTACGAGATTGACTGGATCGGCCGGCAAACCATCGCCAGCGATCGTATAGCGAGGGACGAGTTTGCGATTGAGTAGCTTCAGGCCCATCAGGACGACGCGCGGCAGGATAACGTACGCCGCGACTGCGTAAGTGAGGCTCACGGCCAGAATCCACGGCAGTCTTCGGTCTGCTGTTTCGAAGACGACGAAGACTACGAGCCAGACGGTGACGACGCCCAACCCCACGATCAGCAGGCGCTGCAATAGGCGGGTCAGCAAACTCACGATCTAGCCCCGAAAACGACTGGGACGCCCGAGTGGGATTCTCCGGTCTGCCTCACGGCGTTGCCCGCTCGACGTGGCCGCCGAACTCCAGGCGCAAGGCCGAGAGCAGCTTGTCGGCGTATTCGGCCTCGCCGCGCGAGGTGAAGCGCGCGTAGAGGGCGGCGCTGATGACCGGCGCCGGGATGCCCTCATCGATGGCGGCTTGCAATGTCCAGCGACCCTCGCCGGAATCGGACACACGGCCGGCAAACGCCTCCAGATCAGGGCTCTTGCGTAGCGCGCTCGCGGTCAGGTCGAGGAGCCACGAACCGATCACGCTCCCGCGCCGCCAGACTTCAGCGACTTGCGCCACGTCGATCTCGTAGCGGTAGAGTTCGGGGCGCCGCAGCGGCGTCGTTTCGGCGTCTGTCGTTTGCGAATGCGCGCCGACGTTGGCGTGCCGGATGATATTCAACCCTTCCGCATAGGCCGCCATCAGGCCGTACTCGATGCCGTTATGCACCATCTTGACGAAATGTCCGGCGCCGCTGGGACCGCAGTGCAGGTAACCCTGTTCCGCCGGGCTCGGCGTTCCGGAAGCTCCGGGAGTGCGCGGGGCGGCGGCGCTGCCGGGCGCCAATGCCGCGAAGATGGGGTCAAGGCGTCGGACCACCTCCGCTTCTCCGCCGATCATGAGGCAGTAGCCGCGCTCCAGCCCCCACACGCCGCCGCTCACGCCGACATCGACGTAGTGCAGGCGCTTGTCCTTCAACTCCCCGGAGCGGCGAACGTCGTCGTGGTAGTAGGAATTGCCACCGTCGATGACAATGTCGCCCGGTTCGAGGAGGGGTTTGAGCGAGGCGACAACCGTGTCGACCGCGCCCGCCGGCACCATGAGCCAGATCGCGCGGGGCTTCGAGAGGGCGGCCACGAAACCCTTCACATCCGAGCTCCCTTTGGCGCCTTTCTCGATCCATTGCTGCACCGTTGATGCACGGGCGTTGTAAACGTGCAACTCGTGGCCCGCCTTCATCAGCCTCAGGACCATGTTTGCGCCCATGCGGCCAAGCCCGATCATTCCCAGTTGCATGTGCTCTCTCCCTGCAATTGGCGCCCGCGTTCGCGAGCATCCCTCGCCAGCAACCGAAGCGTGTTGATCGCAAGCTGATCGATGTTGGAGAAGCGTTTCACCCCTTCCGGTTGCGCACGAGATCGAATTGCTTTTGTGCCGACATGCCCGCGAAAGGGGCATCCAGGAGTTAGAGGGCGACGGCCACTGGCGGTTGTCTGGGCCCCCGCTTTCGCGGGGGTGGCAGCAGCGTCGCTAGGACAAGGTCGACACGGAATCAGATTGGAGCTCGGCGCGAAAACAACAAGGCCGTTCACCCGGATTCTACGCTTTCCCGGCCGGTCAGCGAGATCGCAAATCCATTTCTCTCCGGCGGCAGCTAATCGGCAAAGCTTGTCGGAGATTCGTCAAAGGCGTGATCCATCCGTTTGTCCCAGAGCCGCACGCCGCCAGTGATCCCGGCTTTATTCGAAACAATTTTTACATTGGCCGGCAGTGGCGACTCGGCCAAGCGGGCGTTCCCACCGCCAATGTAAAGCACGTCGTAATTGATCACACGTTCGAGGACGGCGATTACTTTGTTGAGGCGCTTGTTCCAGTGTTTCTGGCCGACCGCTTCGAGCGCAGACTCGCCGACGTACTCATCGTAGGTTTTGTTAGTCTTGATGGGATGCTGACTCAATTCGAGATGAGGCGCGATGCGGCCGTCCTGAAAAAGAGCGAAGCCCATTCCCGTGCCCATCGTCAAAACGCACTCAAGACCGCGGCCGGCGATGACGCCCAGCCCCTGGATGCTCGCGTCGTTGAGCATACGAACCGGCTTCCCCAAGTCGGCGGCCAGCGCGGCGCCCAGCGGGAAGCGCCGCCAGTCCGCCGTGCCGAGGTTCGGCGCCGTGAGAACAAGGTCGCCGCGAACGACCCCGGGAAAACCGACCGACACGCGATCGAACCCTCCGAGCTGCCGGGAAAGGTCGATCAGGCAGGCGACGACCGCATCGGGCTTGGCGGGCTTCGGCGTATCGACGCGGACCGGACCCGACGACATTTCGCCGGAGATGGTCAGCACGCCCGCCTTGAGATGGCTTCCGCCAATGTCGATGGCGAGCGTCAATGGCGTCGTCGATCCTGCACGGTCGTTTTTCTGCGCCATGTCGCGGCTCCCTGTGCGCGCATTGTCACGTTGGCCAGATTTACTTGTCAACCGCGGGGCGAACTCCATGGCCACATCGAGGATAATCAACAATTTGCGCGCTGCTTGGCGACGGAGCCCGGGGGCCCCGGCGGCCCCGGCGGCAGGCTGCGAGCTGCACCTAGCCTAGATAAGCGCCGTTGGCGACCAAGCGCGAACGGAGAAGCGCGACGTCGATGCGATCGGGCGGGGCGGCGGAAGCCAGCGCGATGTCGGCCGCCGTCCCCGCCGCCTCGCCCATCACAAAGCAGCCGCCGGAGACGCGCGCGGCCGACTGGCCGTCGTGGGTCATCGAGGCGCAGCGGCCGGCGACGAAGAGATTGCTTAGCCCCTGCGGCACGATCATGCGGTAGGGCAACTGGCAGTAGCCGCGCGATTCGGGGATGGGCGGGAACTTGATCACGATGTCGCCGGCGACATGCGCCTCGACCGGCCAGCCGTTGACGCCGATGCTGTCGTCGAAATCGGCGCAGCCGAGCACGTCCTCCTCGGTGAGCTGATAGGCGCCGGTGATGCGACGGGTCTCGCGCACGCCGAGCTGCGGGCCGAGTTCGACAATGTAGGCGCGCTCGAATCCTGGTGTGTTGGCCTTGATGAAGTCGAACACGTCCCAGGCCTGGCGGCGGCCTTGGATCTCACCCTCGGTGAGTTCCTCGACGTTGAGCGCGTCGAGCGGGCCGCCGTCGGACCGCTTGACCTGCGTGCAGTTGGCGCGCCACTCGGTCGGATCGCGCTGCGGCCGCACGATGACGCCCTTGCGCGGGAATTGTTTGGCGCCTGTCCGCTCGGCCTCGTTCATCAGCTTGGGAATGACCTCCCAGGCCCGCCCTGCGCGCTCGGGGTCGACGTTGGCGATGCGGAACAGCATTGAGGAATAGAGCATGCCGCCGTGGCCGTCGCCCTTTTCGAACGGCGCGCCCGCCCACGCCGCGAGATCGCCGTCGCCGGAGCAATCGATGAACATCTCGCTGCGCACCGCCGCGCGCCCTTCCTTTGTCTCGAGGAACAGCGCCTTGACGCGACCCTCCTCCGTCAGGGCGCCGACCGCGAGCGCGTGATAGAGAAGTTTGACGCCCGCGGCGGCGAGCAATTCGTCCGCCGCAACCTTGTAGGCCGAGGTGTCGTAGGCCTGCGCCTGAATCTTGTTCTGGAATGAGAGATGCGGCGCGTTGAGGCCGCCGAGCCTGTCGATGCGATCGAGGAATTCAGACGAGACGCCATGGACCACGCGCTTGTGCTCGCCGTAGACGTTGGCGTAGAGGCCGCAGAAATTGGTGACGCCCGCCGCCGTGCCCATGCCGCCGAGAAAGCCGTAGCGTTCGATCAGCAGCGTCTTGCGGCCGGTGCGTCCCGCCGCCGTCGCCGCCGCGATGCCAGCCGGACCGCCGCCGAGGACGACGACTTCGTACTCTCCGATGATTGGGGTGGCGCGGGCGGGTTCGGCGAGGCTCGCTATCGGATTCATGTCCAGGGTCCTGCTCAAGGGAAGACGAAGCTCAATCCGCGACGCCGAGGGTGACGCCGCCGTCGATCTTGATCTCCGCGCCGGTGATGAAACGAGCTGACGGCGAAGCGAGAAACAGGGCGGCGCCGACGACATCGTCGGGGGTCCCAATGCGATGCATCGGGCAATGCTCGGCGAAGCGGCTCTGCGTTTGCGGATCCTGCAAGCGCCCGCCGGCGATGCCAGTGGCGACCGGCCCCGGGGCGATGGCGTTGACTGCGATCGAATAGTGCGCCAACTCGAGCGCGATCTGGCGCACGAATTGCGCGACCGCCGCCTTCGAGGCGACGTAGGGCGTTCCCACCAGCGTCTCGACGCGCGTCGCGGAGATCGACGAGGTCACGATAATCCGGCCGCCACCGCGCGCCTTGAGATGCGGAACCGCGGCCTGGATGGTGCGGAACACCGAGCCGAGGTTGACGGACACGACCCGATCGAAGAAATCCGGCGCGATCGCCTCGATTGCTGCAGGCGGATTGCGCTCGCGATCGAAGGTCAGGAACCCGGGGCCGCCGCTGATGCCGGCGTTGGCGTAGACGACATCGAGACCGTTGCGACTGGCGACATCGGCGAAGGCCTTCTTGAGCGCAGCTTCGTCGGTCGCGTCGACCGCGGCCCACGAGACCTCCGCGCCGTCGCGCGACAATTCTTCCGCCGCCGCCTGCGCCGCCTCGGCGTTCAGGTCGAACAGGGCGACCTTCGCGCCGTTGTCGGCGAGCGCGCCGGCGATCGCGCGGCCGATTCCCGATGCGCCGCCGGTGACGACAGCGCTGAGGCCTTTGACGCTGAATAGGTGATCGATCTTCACGGACGAACTCCTTCGTGCACGGTTTCGCCGACCGCCAGCAGTCGCGCCTGCGTCGCGGCGTCGGCGAGCAGATCGGCGCTCGGGCCCTGATAGACGATGCGGCCGCGATCGAGCACGATGGCGCGCTCGGTGAGCTGCAATGCGAGCTCCGCCTTCTGCTCGACGAGCACGATGGTGGAACGGCCCGAGTCGCGGATCGCCCGCAACGCGGCGTAGAGCGACTCCACAATGACGGGTGCAAGGCCCTCCATCGGCTCGTCGAACAGCAGGAGTTTCGGCGCTCCGACGAGGGCGCGGCCGATCGCCAGCATCTGCTGCTCGCCGCCCGAGAGCTTGCCGCCGGGATTGCGGCGCCGCTCCTTGAGCGAGGCGAACAGCGCGTAGACGTCGTCGATCGACCAGCCGCCGGCGCGCCGTGAGATCGCGAGATTTTCCTCGACCGTCAGCGAGACGAAAATCTCGCGCTCCTGCGGCACATAGCCGAGACCGAGCCGGTTGCGACGATAGGGCGCGATGCGCTCTATCGCGCGGCCGTCGAGCCGCACGCCGCCCTTGTGCAAGGTCGTGAAGCCGATCAGCGATTTCAGCAGCGTCGTCTTGCCGACGCCGTTGCGGCCGAGCACCGCCAGCGATCCGCCAGCCGGCACGGAAAAGGAAAGGTTATCGAGAACGACGGTCGAACCGTAGCCGGCGGTCAACCCCTCGACGTCGAGCAACCCGCTCATGCCGCGCTCCGTCCCAGATAGACCGCGCGCACCCGCTCGTCGGCGGCGATATCGGCCGGCGCGCCGCGCGTATAGACGCCGCCCGCCACCAGCACGACGATCTCGCGCGCGAAGCGGAAGACGAGCTCCATGTCGTGCTCGATCATCAGCACCGCGACATCTCGGGGCAGGCGCTCGATCATCGCGTGGATCGCGTGCGCCTCACCCGATGGGACGCCGGCGGCGGGCTCGTCGAGCAGCAGCACACGGGGCTTCAGGGAAAGCGCAATGCCGATCTCGAGCAGGCGCTGGTCGCCGTAGCTGAGCTCGGAAACGCGGCCGTTAGCCAAGCGATCGAGGCCGACCTCGCGGAGCCAGTGATGCGCCTCCTCGACGCAGGCGCGCCAGGCCGCGCCGTACCGTAGCATGCGCCAGGCCTTGCGGTCGCGTTCGGCGATGGCGATCGCGATGTTGTCGATCGCCGTCTCCTCGGTGAGAAGCGCGTTGAGCTGATGGGTGCGCACCAAGCCGCGCCGCACGCGTCGCTCGGCGGACAACCGCTCGATGGGGCGCCCGTCGAGCGTGATCGATCCCGCGTCCGCAGGAATGGCGCCCGTCAGCAGGTTGACGAAGGTGGTCTTGCCCGCGCCGTTCGGTCCGATGAGACCGATGCGCGCTCCCGCGCGGAGGTCGAGATCGATCGAGCGCGTGACATGCAGCGAGCCGAAGGTCTTGCTGAGGCCGCGCACGCTGAGCACCGGGTCTGTCGCGAACGAAGCGGTCATCGGGAGCGCCCGAAGAAACGGCGACTGACGATGTCCGCAAGGCCCATCAGCCCGTCGTCGAGGAACAGCACGACCGCGATCATCAGGGCGCCGATCACGAACATCCAGCGGAAGGGGTCCATCTCCGCGGCGAAATCCTGCAGCACGACGTAGACGAGCGCGCCGATGAAGGCGCCATAGAGCCGTCCCATACCGCCGAGCGCCAGCACCATCAGCACCGTGCCGGAGGCGAGCAGGCTCATCGCGTTGAGTCCGACCGTCCCGGTCGATTGGGCGGCGAGCGCCCCCGCTGACCCTGCCATGCCCGCTGACAGCGCATAGGTCGCGACGAGCCGGCCCCACACCGGCGTGCCGATTGCTCGCATGCGTCGGACATTCTGACGCACGCCGCTGATCGACCGGCCGAACGGCGAGCGCACGATGCGCCAGCTTAGAAGAAACCAGACGAGAAGAACCGTGGCCGAATAGAGATAGGCTGTGCGGCCCCACAGATCGAAATGGAAATGGCCGAGCAGCGGCGCGAGGTCGGGCATCTGCAGGCCGTCGTCGCCGCCGGTGATCACGTGCGCCTGATTGGCCGTCTCGGCGGCCAACGCAGCGATCGCCAGCGTCAACATCATCAGCGTGACGCCGCGCGTGTGCAGGATGAGCATGCCAGTGACGAGACCGAACAGCGCCGCGACGATCGTCGCGAAGACGAGGCCGAGGATCGGGTCGGGCGTGAGATGAATTGCGCAGATCGCCGCCGCATAGGCGCCAACGCCGTAGAACGCGGCGTGGCCGAGCGAGACGATGCCGGCGTAGCCAACCGCGAGATCGAGCGATAGCGCGAACAGCGCCATGATGAACACGTTCGCGCCCAATGTCAGCCGGTCCGGCAGCGCGAAGAAGACGACGATGACGGCCGCCCAAGGCAGCAGCCGCCCCGCAAGCGCGGGAAGGCCGGGCCTGGCGGGCGCTCCGGCCGGACGGATGATTTCGCTCTCGCTCATGATGCGGACCGTGCAGGCATCAGGCCGTCGGGGCGCCAGAGGAGCAGCACGACCACGAGCCCGTAGAACACATAGGGAGCGGCGCTCGGCACGAGATATTTCGAGAAGGTGTCGACGACGCCGAGGCCGACGGCCGCGACGAACGATCCGCGGAAATTGCCGAGCCCGCCGACGCCCACCACGACGAGGAACAGCACGAGATAACGGAGGGCGTAGTACGAATCGAGCGGCATCAGCTGCGCGCCTGCGACCGCGCCGAAGGCGGCAAGTCCGCAACCAAGTGCGAAGGCGACGGTGAACAGAAGACGCACGTTGACGCCGACAGCTTGGCACATGCGGGGATTGTCGACCGCCGCGCGCAGCCGCGCGCCGAACAGCGTCCCGTCGATCAGCAGCCACAGCATGCCCATCAACGCGAGCCCGACGACGATCAGAAAGAGGCGATAAGCCGGATAGTCGCGGAACCCGAGATTCACCATGCCGTCGAGGGCAGAGGGAATTGGAATTGTGTGCACGCCGGGGCCGAACGTCGAGGTCAGAGCGGCGATGACGACGAAGGTCAGGCCGAAGGTCATGAGCGATTGCGACAACTCGCCCTTGCGGTAGATGGGTCGATAGAGAAGCAACTCAGCGAGCGCGCCAAGCGCGGCGACGCCGAGCGTCGCGAGGGCGAGCGCAGCCGCGAACGGCGCGCCGGCCTGAATCAAGGCGGCGGCGGCGTAGCCGCCGATCATCGCGAAGGCGCCATGCGCGAGATTGATGACCCGCATCAATCCCATGGTCACGGTCAGGCCGACGGAAATGATGAACAGCACCATTCCGTAGGCCAGACCGTCGAGCAGGATCGTGACGTATACCATGCGTCGCCTCTTACGCCCTCGCCGTCGCGCCCATCATTGCGGATGCGCGTCCTTCCAGGGGTCGCGAACCATCGGGAAGGTCGCGATGTTGATGTTGACGAGCTTGCCGTCGCGCTCTTCGACGCGGCGCAAGTAGATGTTCTGGATCATGTCGCGCTCCTTCTCGTCGATTTTCATCGGACCGCGCGGGCTCTCGAAAGCGAGGCCCTTCCACAGGCTGAACGCCTGGTCCGCGGTGACGCCGGCGCCGAACTTGGCGACCGCGCGATAGATCAGATCCATGCCGTCGTAGGCGCCGACTGTCGCAAGATCGGGGACCGTGTCCGGCCCGAACATCGAGATGAGATCGGCCTTGAGGGCGTTGTTGAGCGGGTTGTCGACCGTCTCGGTGTAGTGGAACGCGGAAACGACGCCGAGCGCCGCCTTGCCGATCTTCGGCAAGTCGATCTGCTGCGTCTCGGCCGTGCAGAGAAGCTGGATTCCCTCTGGCTTCAAGCGCGCCGCCCAGGTGTTGATCATGCCGACGGTCGGCGGGCCGCCGGGCCCGAAAATGAACAGCGCGTCGGGCTTGTCCTGCGCTACGCGTTCGAAGAACGGCGCGAAATCGGTGGTCGACAGCGGAATGTGGATCGATTCCAGCACCTCGCCGCCGCCGGCCTTGAAGGTATCGGTGAACGCCGCCTCGGCGTCGTAGCCCGCGCCATAGTCGGAGACCGCAGTCACGACGCGCTTGACCTTGTTCTGCTCGGCCCATTTGGCGATCTGGCTGGCCACCTCGGGAAGCGTGTGGCTGACGCGCACGAAATAAGGCGACTTGCGCGTGACGACAGCCGTCGGCGTGTTGAACAACACCGTCGGCACTTTCGATTCGGTGACGAGGTCGGCGACCGCCAATGCATTCGGCGTGAACACGATGCCGCCGAGGAAGTTCACCTTGTCACGCACGATCAGTGATTGCACGACCTGCTTGGCGCGCACCGGATCCGGGCCGCCGTCGTCGCGGTAGATCACTTCGATGTCGGTCCCGTTGACGCTCTTGCCGTGCTGCTTCTGATAGACCTCGATCGCCTGCTGGAACTGCTGTCCCCAGCGTGCGAAGGGCCCCGAGAAAGTCCCGACGATGCCGACCTTGACGGTGTCGGCGAAGGTCGGTCCTGCCGCAAGCATGAAACTCAATGCCGCACAAAACCGAAGCGCACGTTTCATCGCCATCCAATCCCTCCCGTCGGTTCCACCCAACTCGTGTTGTCGGTTGCGGCGAAATTGACACCCATATCGTGACATGTCAACATCAAGCTCGACGAAGCGATCGGCGAACGCGGCCGCACGGATCTCCGCAGGGACCGGGACGAGACCGCGCGGCGCCGTCGGCGTCGGGGAGGACTTATGACGAGAAAACTTCGCAGCAACTATGAGATCGGCACGTCCTTCTGGGCGGTGCGCCGCGCGCAATGGCGCGCGCTGGGCCTCACGGACGAGGACATGGCGAAGCCGAAGATTGCGATCGTCAATACGTCCTCGGAGCTCGCAATCTGCTTCAGCCACCTCGACGGCGTTGCCAAAGTGGTGAAGGAAGGCGTGCGCGCCGCGGGCGGCCTTCCCTTCGAAATCCGCACCACCGCGCCGAGCGATTTCATCCACAGTCCTGGCCGCGCGGGCACCTACATCCTCCCGTCGCGCGATCTGATCACCAACGACATCGAGGTGCAGGTCGAGGGCGCGCAGCTCGACGGCATGGTGTGCCTTGCGTCTTGCGACAAGACCACGCCAGGCCAGTTGATGGCGGCCGCTCGGCTCAACATCCCCACCATCTTCGTCGTGTGCGGTTACCAGGGTAGCGGCGCTTACAAGGGCGAGCATGTCGACATCGAGGAGGTGTTCCTTCACGCGGGCTATCATCTCGTCGGCAACACCTCGCTCGAAGATCTCACCGGCATGAGCGAGAATGCGATCGTTGGCCCCGGCGTCTGTGCAGGCATGGGAACCGCCAACTCCATGCACATCGCCTGCGAGGCGCTCGGCATGACACTTCCTGGCGCCGCGCCAGTGAAGGCGAACAGCCCGAAGATGTTCGATTTCGCTCGGCGTTCCGGCGAGCGCATCGTCGAGATGGTGTGGGAGGATCTCGCGTCCGCGCGCGATTCTCACGCGGTCCGCTTTCGCCAACGCCGTCCGCACCGTATGTGCGGCGAGCGCCTCGATCAACGCGGTCAAGCATCTGCAGGCGATTGCGGTCGAGGCGCAATGCGACGTCGATGTCTACCAGTTGTTCGAGCGCGAGGGCGCCGCGACGCCGGTGCTTGCTGCCGTGCGCCCCAACGGCGACGCCTCGATCGAGGAGCTCGAGGCGGCCGGCGGCGCCCGCACCTTGATGGCGAGCCTGGAGCCGCTGCTCGACGGCGCCGCGCTGACGGTGACAGGAAAGACAGTGGCCGAGAACCTAGCCGAGGCGACTCCCGCCGACGGCGAGACCATTCGACCGCTCGACCGGCCGATGTCCGACAAGCCGGCGATCGTCATCGTACGCGGCAGCCTCGCCCCGGAGGGGGCGATCATCAAGATGGGCCTGCGCTGGGATCGCGAGCTCAAAGTCTCTGGCCGCGCGCGCGTGTTCCACGCGCCAGACCAGGCGGTTGCGGCCGTGCGCCGCAATGAGATCAAGCCGGGCGATGTGGTCGTGCTGGCTGGCCTCGGCCTGCAAGGGGGGCCCGGCATGGGCATGGCCTCGCGCGTCGTGTTCGCGCTCGAAGGCGCAGGCCTCGGCCCGCAGGTGCCCTTCATCACGGACGGGCAATTGTCCGGCCTCGTCAACAAGGGCCTCGTCGTCGGCGAAGTGAGTCCCGAGGCGGCGATCGGCGGTCCGCTCGGCCTCGTGCATGAGGGCGACCTCATCGAGATCGACGTCGAGGCGCGCACAGTGGATCTCGTCATCGACGCCGCCGAATGGGCCGAGCGGCGCGCGCATTTCGAGCGCATCGTCAAGCAGACGCCGGCGGGATGGCTGACGATCTACGCGCGCTCGGTCGGCACGTTGTCGAGCGGCGCGACGCTGGTGGGGCCGACTTGACCAAAACCGTAGGGCTAGCGCAGGTCTCGCCTCGCCAGTCGGCGAGGGAGGCGCAAGTTCAGATGGCGGACGACAAGAAGGCGAGGGGCGAGCCGAAGCGAGCGGGAGGCCTGGCGGATGACTACGTCGCGGTTCTCATCATCGCGATCGCCAACCGGCTAACGCGCGGCGCATCGAAGTATTATCGCGAGGTCTGGAGTCTCGGCGTCGTCGAATGGCGGGTCATGGTGAGCCTCGGACATCAAGCCCCCCGGTCGATCGGCGAAATAGCGGAGGACGCGGATCTCGACCGAGGAGCCGTGAGCCGAAGCGTCAAGCTATTGTGCGAACGCGGACTGCTGCGCGCGGAATCAGGGACCGGACGGCTCAACCAGGTGAGCTTTACAGCGCCGGGCCGGCGGCTCCTCGAAAAGTTGCGCGCGGTCGGGCGCCAGCGCGAGGCGCGGCTGATGGCGGGCTTCGCGCCCGAGGAGCGGCCGCTGTTGCTCGGGCTTCTGAATCGCCTGCTATCGCAGGTCGACTATATGAACGCGCGCGACGAAGACGACGAGGGAGCGTGAGGCGCGAATGACCGAATTCACAGTGGTCGCGCCAGGCGGTGCGCAGCAATTGTCGGAGGCGCCGGTGTGGTGCGCACGAACGCGGCGGCTCTGGTGGGTCGACGTGGTGAGGGCGCGGCTCAATAGCCTCGACCCTTCGTCGGGAGTGCGCGACGCCTTCGATCTGCCCGGCAAGGCGGCGGGCTGCTGCGTCTTGCGCGCGGCCGGCGGCTTGGCGGTCGCGCTCGACGATACGCTGCACGCCTTCGAGCCGAGCACCGGCGCCCTCGTGCGTCTCGTTGCGCCCGAGGACGGCCAGCCCCTCAATCGCCTCAACGACGGCAAAGTGGACCGGGGCGGCCGTCTCTGGATCGGCACGATGAACACCCAGGCGTTCGACCCGGACGGCGGCCTCTATCGTATCGCACCCGACCTTGGGGTCGAGAAGCAGTTCGGCGATGTCATCATCCCCAACTCGATCGCCTTCAGCCCCGACGATCGCACGTTCTATTTCTCTGATACGCGCCGCTTCACGATCTGGGCGTTCGACTTCGATCTCGGGGAAGGCCGCATCGCCAATCGGCGCGTCTTCGCGGATGCGAGCGGCCATCCTGGCCGGCCAGACGGCTCGACGGTCGACGCCGAGGGCTTTCTTTGGAACGCCGAGATCATGGGCGGGCGCCTCGTCCGCTACGCGCCGGACGGCCGCATCGACCGTGTGGTGGCCGTGCCCGTCCCGCGGCCGACGTCTTGCGCCTTTGGCGGCGAAGGGCTCGAGACTCTCTATGTGACGAGCATGTCGATGGGACTGAGCGACGCTGAGCTTGCCCTGGCGCCCGGCTCCGGCGGCTTGATCGCCTTCCGGCCCGGCGTGCGGGGATTGCCCGAGCCGGCGTTCGCAGGCTAAAACAAGGAGGAAGGGATGATCCTCACCGACGCCGAAAAGGCGATGCTGGACGGCACACGCGGTCCCGCGCGTCAAAAGGCGATGGAGCTTCTGGTGCGGTACGGCGAGGCGCTGGGGGCCGAACGTTTCGTGGAGACGCGCAACGTCGCCACGGTGACCACCGTCACCAATCCGATCGTGCGCAAAGTCGCGCTCGAGCAGGGCATGGACGGCGTCTTCTCGCGCTTCAATCTCGACAGCGACGAGGTTGTCGCGACGCCGACTTTCGACGCGCCGGCATGCCAGCTCATTCACGGCATCTATCGCAATGAGGCGCGCGAGTTCGGCGTCGCGGAGGACGCCATCCGTCTGCACGACGAGAGCGAGCGTTATTTCGGCCGACGCGGCCTGCAGATGCTTTCGACCTGCACGCCCTATCAGGTCGGCAATGTGCCGACGCTCGGCGAGCACTGCGCCTGGATGGAATCGTCTGCGGTCATCTACTGCAATTCGGTGCTCGGCGGGCGCACCAACACCGAGGGGCGCGAGAGCACGAGCGCGGCGGCGGTGACCGGCCGCATCCCTTATTGGGGTCTGCACGTTCCCGAAAACAGGACTGGCGATCTGCTATTCCGCGCCGAGGTCGACGTCGAGAGCATGCGTGACTGGGGCTTGTTTGGCTATTACGTCGGCGAGATCGCCGAGGACGGCATTCCCGTTCTCGACGGCGTCACGACGACCCCCAACCTGCCGCGCCTGAAGCACTTCGGCGCTTCAGCGGCATCTTCAGGCGGCGTCGAACTGTTTCATATTCCCGGGGTTACCCCGGAAGCGTCGAGCCGCGAGGGGGTTCTGCGGCGCGGCGGGGCCGCGACGCACGTCTACGGCGCCGCCGAGCGCCGGCTCGCCTATGACCGCTTGAACTCGGGGGCGTCCGATCCAAACGTCGATTTCATCATGCTCGGCTGTCCGCACGATTCGATCGAGCAGGTTTGGGAGGCGGCGCGACTGCTCGACGGCAAACGCATCAGCGCCAACGTCAATCTCTGGATCCACACCCCGCGCGCGATCAAGGAGGTTGCCGACCGCAGCGGTTACACGGCAATCATCGAGGATGCGGGTGCGCGGCTGCTCAGCGACACCTGCCCGGCGATCAGCCGGGCGGTGCCGAAGGGCGCCAAGGTCGTCGCCACCGATTCGGCCAAGCAGGCGCACTATCTGCCGGCGATCGTGCTCGGCACGCAGGCATGGTTCGGCTCGCTCGAAGAATGCATCAATGCGGCGCTCACCGGACGCTGGGCGGGAGAAGCGCCATGACGACGATCGTGTTGCGCGGGCGCTGCGTCGTGCCCGGGACGGCGGCCGGCAAAGCGCTGGTCAGTCACGAAGCGATCTCCGGCTGGGGCGGCATGGACTTCAACACCGGCGTCATCACCGAGCGGCGCCATCCGCTGCACGGCCAGAGCTTCGCCGGCCGCGTGCTGGTCTTCGTGGGCGCCAAGGGCTCGTCCGGCTGGTCCCATTATTTCAATCTCGCGCGCCATGCCGGCGTCGGGCCCAAGGCGATGATCTTCAACCGCATCAGCACGAAGGTTGCCCTCGGCGCCGTCGTCAGCCGCGTGCCCTCAATCACCGAGCTCGACGCCGACCCACTGAGCGTCATCGAGACTGACGACTGGGTGGAGATCGACGCGGGGCAGGGGCTTGTGACCGTGACGAAGGTTGCTGCCCGGTAAACAACCAAGTCGCTGTCACCTTCGCCCCGACGGGCCTCAGAGGGAAACGTCTCGGTTCACGCCGACGCTACGTGCCGCCGCGACGATCGCCGCCCAGGCTTCGTCGGGCAGCGGTACGCCGCTCGCCCCCCTTTTCGCGCGGGCTATGCGCTCCGGCTCGCCGGGCGTCAGGATCGCATCGCCTGGAATCGGCTTGGCCTGCCGGAACCAGTCGAGGTAGCGCGTCATGTCCGCGTCGAAGACATTCGAGGGGTCGACCTGTTTGGGGTCGACGTAGAGCGAGAACATGCCGTTGGCGAATTTTCGCCCCGGCCCGGTCGCGCCGTTGCCGGTGAGCGAGCCGCCCAGCAATTCGCAGAGCAGCGCGAGGCCCGAACCCTTGTGTTCGCCGAAGGCGCGGATGGCTCCGGCGCCGCGCGCAAAATCGCGCGGGCCCTCCGGCGTCAGCGGACCATAGAGCAGCGCGGGATCGCCCGAAGGGGCGCCGTCGGGGCCGATCAGCGCGTCGGGCGGCAATGGCTTTCCGCCTCGGCTTGCAACATTGACCTTGCCCTCGGCGACGAGCGAGGTCGCGAAGTCGAGAATGATCGGCGCGGCTCCCTCGCGCGGAGCGCCGACGCAGAACGGCGCCGTCGAAAGGCGCCGCTCGAGGCCGCCGAATGGCGCGACGAGGATGGAGCCCGCGGCGTTGGCGAAATGGATCGAGATCATCCCGGCGGCCGCCGCGCGCTCCGCCCATTCGCCGACACGGCCGACATGGCCGGCGTTGCGCAACGAGACCGCCGACAGTCCCGCCGCCTTCGCCTTCTCGACGCCGATGTCCACGGCTTGCGGCGCAACCATCTGGCCGAAGCCGAAGCGGCCATCGATTACGGCGATTGCCGGCGTGTCGACGAGGCGCGCGATCGTTTGGTTGGGAACGAGTTCGCCCGACTGGACCCAGGCGACATAGCGCGGCACGCGGATGACGCCGTGGCTGTCGTGGCCGGTGAGATTGGCGTCGACGAGCGATGCGGCGACTTGGCGCGCCTCCTCGCGCTGACTCCCGACGCGCTCGAAGACCTCCGCGCAGAAATCGGTGAGCGCGTCGGCGGCAATATGGATCGTCATGTCGAAACCTTGGTCTGCGCGCCGCCGAGATAAGCGTCGCGGATGCCTTCATTGCTCCACAGCGTCGCAGGATCGCCGCCTAGCGCGAGCCTGCCGGTCTCCAGCACATAGCCCCAGTTCGCGACCTTCAACGCCATATGGGCGTTCTGTTCGACCAGGAGAACCGTGGTTCCGCGCTTATGGATTTCGGCGATGATCTGGAACACAGCCTGCACGATCACCGGCGCGAGGCCCAGGGAGGGCTCGTCGAGCAGCAACAGGCGCGGCTTGGCCATCAGGCCGCGTGCGACGGCGACCATCTGCTGCTGGCCGCCGGAAAGCGTCCAGCCGAGCGCGTCGGCGAAGCGCCGGATGTCGGGAAAGAGATCGAACATCGCGTCGGCCTCACGTCGGATCGCCGAGCCTGAGGCGTTCCCGTTCGAGGCGCCGAGCATGATGTTCTCGCGCACGGTCAGGCCGGGAAAAACGCGCCGCCCTTCTGGCACATGCGCAACGCCGAGCCTGACGATCGCTCCGGGGCCCAGACCCCCAATCGGCTTCCCATCGAACAGGATCGAACCCGCGCGTGGCGCAACAAGCCCTGAGATCGCGCGGAGCGTGGTCGACTTGCCCGCGCCGTTGGAGCCGAGGAGCGTCACGACGGCGCCTTCGTCGATCGCAAAGGAGACGCCACGCAACGCTTCGATTTCGCCGTAGTTGACGCAGAGGTCTCTTACATCGAGCAACGCCATCACGAGACTCCGAGATAGGCGGCGACGACGTCGGGCTGCCGAAGCACCTCGGCCGTTTCGCCGTTGGCGATGCGACGACCAAAATTGAGCACTGTCAGATGCCTTGCGACCCCCGAGATCAAGGTCATGTCGTGATCGATGATGAGAATGGTGAGGCCTTGTGCGGCGATGCGGTCGAGCAGATCGTGCAGCGATTTCTTCTCGCTCGAGTTGAGGCCCGCGGCGGGCTCGTCGAGCAACAGCACCGTCGGGTTGGCGGCCAATGCGCGAGCGATTTCGATCAGGCGTTGATGGCCGTAGCTGAAACTCGGGATCGTCTCGTCGGCGCGGTTTCCTAACCCGACGAAGTCGAGCGCGGCGCGGGCGCGCCGCCGCAACGCATCGTGTCCGCCCTCGACGAGCCCGTTGCCGTCGCGCTCGGCGCCGATCACGACATTTTCGAGCGCCGTCATCGAGCGGAACAGGCGAATGTTCTGGAACGTGCGCGCCAAGCCGGCGACGGTGCGCCTATGCGCGGGCAGGGCAGTCACATCGACCCCGTCGACGAATATTGCGCCGGCCGTGGCGCGATAGAGCCCAGTCACGACATTGAGCGTCGTCGTCTTGCCGCTGCCGTTCGGGCCGATCAGCGCATGCACGCCGCCGCGCTTGACCTGGAAATCGACGCCGTCGACCGCTTTTAGCCCGCCGAAATTCTTGGCGAGGCCTCTGACCTCCAGCGCGAGGGGCGCGCCGGAATCGGCGGGACGAAGCGCCAGCGGCTCGGCGGGCGCCGAGGGGGCGCGCTGGCGTCTGCGAAACAATCGCCCAACGAAGCCCCAGATGCCCTCCGGCATGAAGATAACGATCAGGATGACGGAGAGACCGTAGATCCCGAGATAGAGGCCAGGCACGCTCTTCAGGAAGCGCAGCCATTCAGGAATAAGGATGAGCAGGCCTGTCCCGATCAGCGAGCCGACTGGCGAAGCGACGCCGCCGAGAAGCGCCATCGTCAGGAGGACGATGGAGTCCGAGAAGGCGAATTGATCCGGGCTTATGTAGGAAAATCCGCCGGCGAACAGGCCGCCGCCCAAGCCGCCCAACATCGCGCAGAGCGCAAAGGCGATCACCTTGGTCCGGAAGACGTCGATTCCCGCCGCACGGGCGGCGAGTTCGTTGTCGCGCACCGCGCGCATGGCGCGCCCGAGCCGCGTGTCGGTGAGGCGCCAGACGAAATAACCCGACGCAGCGAGCGCGGCGACGGCGAGCGCGAGATAGGCCTGTCCCGAGGCGAAGCCGGGCGGCCGCCCGATTGAACTGACGCCGTCCGGTCCGTGGGTAAAGCGGATCGCGTTGATGAGAACGACGGTCAGGATTTGCTGAAACGAGATTGTCACCATCGCGAGATAGTGGCCGCCCAGGCGCAGCGTCGAGACGCCGAGCCCTGCGCCCGCCGCGCCCGCGATCGCCGCGCCCGCAACGAGGCAGAGCCAAAAGGACAGGCCATAGTCCGAGGTGCCGAGGCCGACGGCATAAGCGCCGAGCGCGAAGAACGCGGCCTGGGCGAGATTGATCTGGCCGCAAAGTCCCAGCACGATCGACAGACCGAAGACCGCGATCGCGTAGGTCGCCGCTTGCATGAGAATGTTGGCGACATAGCCGTCGGTCTTGACGTACGCCGCCAGCGCGACGAGCGCGACGGCGGCGAGGACGTAGACGATGTGTCCGGAGACGGAGGCGCGCATTTCTCTCATGCTTTTTCCGCCACGCGCTCGCCGAAGATGCCCTGCGGGCGGACGGCGAGGAAGACAATGAGCACGAGAAAGGCGAAGGCGTCCTTGAACGGCACGGAGATATAAGCGGCGCCGAAGGTCTCGATGATGCCGATCATGAACCCGCCAAGGATCGCGCCGGCGACGTCGCCAAAGCCGCCGATGATCGTCGCCGCGAACGCCTTCAGCGCGATTGTCGAGCCCATCTGGATCGAGACGAACAGCACCGGCGCCACCAATATGCCGGCGATTCCGCCGAGGACGGCGCTGTAGACGAAAGTGATCATGATCATCGCGGCGACAGGAACGCCGAGCAGCGCCGCCATCTCCTTGTCCTGGCTGGTCGCCTGCAGTTTCTTGCCCAGCAGCGTGCGCTCGAAAAGCCAATACTGAAACGCGACCAGCGCGAGCGTCACGGCGATGATGACGAGATACTGGCTGTCGAGATAGACGGGACCCACTTGGAATCCCGGAGTTTCGAGCCAGCCGGGCAGCACCTGCGGCTGCGGCCCGTAGAGGGCGAGCACGGTGTTGGAGAGGAAGATCGAGGCGCCGATGGTCGAGATCAGCACCGGCAGATAGGTGCGATTGCGTAAGGGGTAATAGACGAACAGATTGAAGACGGCGCCGAGCAGCGCCATCCCCGCGATCGATATCAGAAACGCAAGCCAATAAGGCCAGCCCAAATCGACCGCGAAGACGACCATCAGATAGGCCGCCACCATAGAGAACTCGCCCTGCGCGAAATTGACGACGCTGGTGGCGCGAAAGATCAGCACGAAGCCGAGCGCGACGAGGGCGTAGACGGCGCCGATGCCGACGCCCGTGAAAAGCAGTTGCAGAAAGAAATCCATGCGGCGGCGCTCTCGACGTTCTTGTCGTGAAATCGCGTTTGACGACCGCCGGCTCTCAGTCCGTAAACTCGATACGCTTGTCGAAGACAATGACGCCCTTGTCGTTGCGCACGACATTGTAGCCGTGCAAGCCGTCCCCGAACTGGTCGAAATTGTACTCGCCCTCGGCGCCCTGGTAGCCCTTGATGGAGAGCATGGCGGCGCGGATTTTGTCGGGGTCGGTCGAGCCGGCTTTGTTGATCGCGACCGCGAGCACGCCGATCGCGTCATAGGTCCAGGAGCTGTAATTGTCCGGCGGCACTTTGGAGACAGCGCTGTAGAGCGTCGCGAATTCCTTTGAGGCGGCGCTCGCGTCGACCGCATAGTCAGCGACGCCGTAGGCGCCGTAAAGCGCGGCCCCGGCGAGCTTGACCGCGCCGGCGTCGATGGTCGATGCGGAGCCCACCCAGGGAATCGTGACGCCCAGTTGCCGCAACTGCCTCGCAAAGATGGCGACGTCGTTGTCGTAAGTGAAATACGAGCCGATGACGTCGGCGCCCGAGGCTTTGACCGCGAGCACGGCGGGCGTGAAATCCTGGCTCTGATTTGGATAGCCCTGGTCGAGCGCGACCTTGGCGCCCACTTTGTCGAGCGCGGCCGACAGCGCCTTCAGGCCGCCGGTTCCGAACGCATCGGTCGAGTGGACGATCGCCCAGTTTTTCTTGCCCAAGGTCTCGACGCCGTACGAGGCGATGACGCGACCCGAATAGGAATCGTTGGGCCGGAATCGTATCAGCCAGGGATTGCCCATTTTCGTCAGCGCAGGGTCGGTGCCGCCGAAGCAGACGGGCTTGCCGGTCTTGAGAATGTCGCCCGCCATTGCGTGATTTTGCGTCGAGCGGATCGAGCCCAGGAAGGCGACGATGTCGGGCTGCGCCGCGAGCTTGGAGAAGGCGAGGACGGCGCCCGGATTGGTCGTCTGATCGTCCTCGGTGACGATCTCGAGGGGTTTGCCGAGCACGCCGCCCGCCTTGTTGACCCGATCGAGCGCAATTTTCGCGCCGGCCAGCGCGTATTTGCCGCTGTCGGCGGCAGGGCCTGTGACAGGCAGCACCATGCCGATCTTGATCGTACCGCCATCGGCGCGAGCGGCGCGCAACAACCCGGGCGCCGCCAGACTCGCGGCGAGCCCCAGGCTTACGGAGCGTCTGGTGAGGCTCATGCGTTCCTCCCTATGATGTCATTCTTTCCGACGGTTCCACCGGACATTCGCCGGATCGCCATCGGTTTGGATTTGAAACTTGCTGAATTCGAACATCATTTGCAAGCCTGAACCGTTCTGATGCGCAGGCGATGCACGATCTGATCGAGCCGGCGGGCCGGCAAGTCCACGGGGCGATAAGTCAGAGTTTACCTGCAGTACGGATTAGCAGTGGTCATCAAGGCGAGTAGCGGCTCCGGCGTTGGCTCGCTGGATCGGCGGGGGCGCAACGCATTGCAACCGCGCGTGGAATTGGACTAGACGTTCATCGCGTTCGGAAGGCTGCGATGAGGCGAATTCCGGCAGTGAATTGCGTGGGATCCGCCATTGAGTCAGTTACAGCTGCCCGGACCTTACCAAGGGCTCGGCAAAGGATATTTGCTGCACGCCCATCGAGTGGGCGTTGTGATTCGGCGCCGCCTTGCGACGACGATCGGCGCTGTCGGGCTCGGACTCGTCGCCCTGCTGTTCGCTCAAAACGCAGACGAGGCGCAACGGGCTTTCGCCTGGGCCGTGAGCCGGGCGCCGCTCGCGCCGCTCGTCGTCACCCCCGCAGCGTTCGCCCTGATCGTCTTCATAACGCGCCGCTTCGTTCCCGACGCGCGTGGTTCGGGAATCCCGCAGGTCATCGCCGGCGCATATAACTCAGGGACCGCAGGGGCTTCGTTGACCTCGCTGCGGACGGCGGGTTTCAAATACATTCTCACGCTCTGCGTCCTGCTCGTTGGCGGATCGGCCGGACGCGAGGGGCCGACGGTGCAGATCAGCGCCGCGATCATGAAGGCGATGCACCGATGGTTCCGCATTGAGTTGACATCCGCCGTCGTCATCGCCGGTGGCGCGGCGGGCGTCTCCGCCGCCTTCAACACCCCGCTTGCAGGCGTCGCTTTCGCGATCGAGGAACTCGCGTCCGCCTATGAGCAGCGGCTTGCGGTGCTCGTCATGGGCGCCGTGATGATCTCCGGCCTCGTCAGCCTGGGGCTTGCCGGCGACTATCTTTACTTTGGCGCCATGCGCGACATCGTCACGCTGAAGGGCGCGCTGGTGCTTTGCCCGGTCGCCGGAATCGTCGGCGGCGTGTGCGGCGGTCTCTTCTCGCGTGCGATCCTCGCATTTGGATCAACGAACTGGCGCGTGTTCGCCGAAATTCGCAAGCGCCCGATCATCTGGGCGACCTTTTGCGGCGTCCTCATCGCCGTCGTCGGCGTCGCCAGCTCGGGAAAGACCTGGGGCACCGGCTATGACGCGGCCCGCACCATCATCGAGGGACATGGGCAGCCGCTATGGTTCGGCCCAGCAAAGTTGTTCGTCACGTTGCTGACCACGCTCAGTGGCGCGCCCGGCGGAAATCTTTGCGCCTTCGCTTTCGGCCGGCGCTGGAATCGGCGCTGTCCTGGCGACATGGTTCCCCGCGCAACCGGTCGGAGCCGTGGTTCTCCTCGGCATGATCGGCTACTTCGTCGGCGTCATCCGGTCGCCTTTGACCGCGGTGCTCATCATCGCCGAAATGACGGACAGCCGCGCCATGATTCTGCCGCTGGTCGCCACAGCGATCATCGCCGACGGCGTGTCGGCGCTGGTATGCCGTGAGCGGCTCTATCACGGGCTCGCCAAGGCGTTTCGGGGCGCGAGCGAATCTCAATCGCGGTCCGGCCGGGCTTGAATGCGCGCGGAAGTGGGATCCTCGCTGAACCGCCTCAGCGCAAGGCTCATGACAAGGAAATCAGCTGGGGATTTGAACCAGTCTGTTAACCTCTCGGCAACCTTCGCCGCCCTAGCTTTTGCGCTCGCTAAAGAGAGGCTCAACATGACTGACACGGCGGTTGGAATTCCAGGTGAGCGCATTCTGTCCTTCATCGAGCGCATTGAACAGATCGAGGAAGAACTCAAGGCGCTGAATGAGGGCAAGAAAGAGGTCTTCTCCGAGGCCAAGGGAGAGGGTTACGACGTAAAAGTGCTGAAAGAAATCCTGCGCCTGCGAAAGCAAGACAAAGACGAGCGTGACGAACAGGAATCTCTGCTCGACCTCTATCTTCGTGCTATCCAAGAAGCGGAGTCCGCTCCGGCCAAAGCGGCATAAAACGGCTGATTGACGCGGCGCTGCTGTCACCCCCGCGAAAAGCGCTACGGCATGCACACATCGGTCCGTCGCCGTCACGCCCGGACTTGATCCGGGCGCCCAGGTGGCGCTCCTGAATGCCCGCTTTTCGCGGGCATGACAGCCAGCGCTACTCCGTGGCGATCACGACGACGCGGCCTTCGTGCAGCCCCAGAATCTGCAGCGGCGTGTGCGCGTGATTATGATCGTCGGGCGCATAGCTTCCACCGAGCAGTGAGGGCATGGTGGTGGTCTTCAACGCTTTCTGGATGGCGGCGGGTTGGTCGCTCCCTGCGCGCTGAATGGCGTCCGCCACCATTAGGGTCGCCTCGTAGACGAAAAACGAGCGCTGTGTCGGCTCCAATCCGTAACGCGAGCGGTACGCCGCGACAAAATCCTGAACGCCCGGTTTGTCCAATGCCGGCGTGAAGACGGCAATTCCCGTCAGTTCGGAGAGGCCGCCTGCGTCGCGGAACTGCGGCGAGACCGCGCCGAGCGCGGCCGGAAAGTCGATGCGGCCGGTCACGGGTATCTTCCAGCCGGAGGCCTCGTACGCGCGAAAGAACCCGGCGGTGGATGGACCGAGGATCGTCACGAGTTCGTCGGGCGCGGCGGCCTTCGCCCTATCCAGCGGCGCGGCGAAGTCCATCGCCCCTTGCGGCAACGTTTCCTGGCCGGTGATGCGCAGTCCCGCGTCCTGCGCCGCCTTCGATATCGCCACGACGTTGGCCTGTTGGAAGCTGCCGGAATCGGCGATGATTGCGACAGACTTCACCTTGTGCGACGACAGCCAGCGCACCAGGCCGCGCGCGATGTCCACCTCGGACGGAATGGTCTTGAAGGCGTAGTCGTCGCCCCCGACGCCCGAGGCGTCGACGAAATCCTGGCCCGCCGAGGTGGCGATCACCAACGGGACCTTCGCTTCCGCCGCGATCGGCATGATGGCGTGCGTGACTGGGGTGCAGAGGGCGCCAATCAGGACGGGAACGTGCTCCTGCTCGATCAATCGCCGCGTCGCGGGCACGCCGATTTCGGGTTTGCACGCATTGTCGGCATAGTACGCCTCGACCGGCCTTCCCAGCACGCCGCCGGCCTGGTTGATGTGGTCCAGCGCCAGTTGCGCGCCATATTGCTCGGACTGCCCCCGGTCGGCCAACGGACCGCTGAGAATGGTGGTGATGCCGATCCGCACCGGTTCGGCGGCGTGCGCCGCCGCAACGCTAAAAAGCCCAGCAAGGACGAAGGCTGCGCGGCGCATCATGGCGACTCCTGTACGAGGCCTGGGACGCACTATAGTCAAGATCGTACGGATGCGCGCGGGTATTTCGATCACGACTCCTTGCGGCGTCGGTAGGGGCAATTTCATGGACAAATCCCTAGAGTGTCAATGATCACAGAAACGTGGCTATGGCCGGCGCATCGCTTGGCAGGCGAAATTAATCACGCGTAAAGTATGTGGGTCTAGCGTGGCGACGCTTATCGGGAGGTCGCCATGCTGTCGGTCCATTTCGACTGGGCGCCGAGCCACTTTTTCGCCGCGCGTCTGTCTTTCCGCGGGCTGCTCCGCCTGTGCGTCGCGACCGGGATCGGGGTCGGCCTCATGTCGGCGGCGGCCGCCGCGGCGGAGCCCGGAGTCAGCGGCGACAAGATCGTGTTTGGCCAAGCCGCCGCGCTCGCAGGGCCCGCTGGGGCGCTCGGTCAGGACATGAGAACGGGCATACTGGCCGCTTTCGCCGAAGCGAACGGAACCGGCGGGGTCGGCGGCCGCAAGCTCGAGCTTGTCTCGCGCGATGACGGCTACGAGCCGACGCAATCGGTCGAAGCGACGAAGGCGCTCATCAACGACAACAGGGTGTTCGCCTTGCTTGGCGCGGTCGGAACCCCGACGGCGCTGGCCACGGAGCCGATCGCGGCGGAAAACGCCATTCCCTTCATTGGGCCTCTGACCGGAGCCGAGTTTCTTCGCGGCTCCGATAAGTCCGCGGTCGTGAATGTCCGAGCGTCCTACTTCCAGGAAACCGAGGCTTTGGTCGAGCGGCTGACCAAGGACAGGGGCGTCAGCCGCATCGCGATTCTCTACCAGAACGACGCCTTCGGGCACGCTGGGCTCACCGGCGTGCAGCGCGCGCTCGACAAGCGCGGGATGAAACTCGTTTCCGAGGGCGCGTTCGAGCGCAATACGACCGCTGTCAAAATGGCGCTGCTCGCGATCCGTAAAGGCAATCCCGAAGCGGTGATCATGATCGGGCCGTACCAACCGTGCGCGACCTTCATCAAGCTCGCCCGGCAGGTGAGGATGGATGCGATCTTCGCCGCCATATCGTTCGTCGGCAGCAATTCCCTCGCGAAGGAACTCGGCGCCGACGGGGCCGGCGTGATCGTCTCGCAAGTGGTGCCGCTGCCATGGGACGTCTCCATTCCCGTGGTTGCGCGCTATCAGGCGGCCTTGAAGTCCATCGATCCCGCCGCCGAGCCCGGCTTCGTCACGCTGGAGGGATATGTCGTCGGACGGCTCGTGGTCGCGGCCCTTGCGAAAACGAACGACCCGACGCGTCAAGCCATGCTCGACACGATCCATAGCGGCGAATTCGATTTCGGCGGCGTGAAGCTCGTCTACGCACCTGGAAACAACCAGGGAACGAGCGCGGTCTTCCTGACCGAAATCCAAGCGGACGGCTCATTCAAGGCGCTCAATTCCTTGCGGAGGATCAGCAATTGACGGGGATCGCGGGCGTCGAGGGCCCGACACGCCCGGATGGCGGGCGGGTGCGCTTCGGCATCAAAGGCAAGCTCATTGGCGCCTTTGTGGGAGTCGCCAGCCTGACTCTCGCAGCGAGCGTCGTCGCCTTCTTCAGCTACGGCCACATAGGCCGGAGCCTACAGCGGATCGAGTCGAAGGGCATTCCGGCCGTCGATCGAGCCTTCACTCTTGCGCGCGAGGCGGCGGAGCTGTCGGCAATCTCCTCGAGCTTGATCGCGGCGAACAATCAGGCGGCGCTGGCCGCTGCGACGGCGCGGCTGCAGGCCAAGCGCCAGGAAATCGGCGCGACTCTCGACGCGCTCGGCGCGACCTCCGCGAGCGAGCCCCTGGTCGAGAGCATCAAGCGCCATGTCGACGAGATCGAGACCGACTCGGATCGTCTATCGTTGACGATCGGGCGCCGTCTCACGGCGACGGCCGAACGCCAGCGGCTGGCCCGCGGCGCCGTCCAAGCTCACGACGCTCTGATTTCGAAGCTTGCGCCGATGGTCGATGATGCCGGCTTCGATCTGGCGAGCGGCCTGGAATCCTTCAGCGGGAACGATGATCGATCCGCTCTGGTCCAGTTGCTCACGAAACTGTCGGAAGTCGATGTTCCCACCTTCCAGGCCCTTACCGACCTTCGCGACGACAGCAACCTCATTGTCGGCGTCCTTACCGAAGTCTCGCTGACGCCGAACGCGGATTTGTTGCCGCCGCTGCGCGACCGCTTCACGGCCGGCAGTTACAGCGCGAACAAGATCGCCAAGGGTCTACAGGACAGTGGCGCAACATCTGATCTGAAGGCGGCGCTCGAGGCGCTGCTGGACTTTGGTCAATCAAGCGACGGCATCTTCAAGGCGCGGGGCGAAGAATTGGCGATGAGCGCGCAAGGCTGGCGCCTTGCCAGCGCCGCCCAATTGGAAACGGCGGCACTCGCCGTTGAGGTCCAACAGTTCGTCAAGCTGGCGCAGGCGATATCGTCCACGGCGGTGGCGGCGTCGAAAAGCGCGATCCGGGAAAGTCAGACGGCTCTGCTCGGCTTGATCGGCCTCAGCATCGTCAGCGCGCTAGCGATCGCCTGGCATTTCGTCGCCAATGGACTGCTGCGGCGTCTCGACGGCCTCAATCGGGCGATGCTGGCCCTTGCGCGCGGCGATCTCGATGTCGCGATCCCTAGCGAAGGCGCGGATGAACTTCACCGGATGGCGATGGCGGTCGAAGTCTTCAAGCAGAACGCCATCCGCAAGAAGGAACTGGAAGCGGAGAGGGAGAGGGACCGCGTCGAGGATCTGAAGCGGCGTGAGGCGTCGTTTCGATTGCTGTTCGAGAGCAACCCGCTGCCGATGTGGGTCCACAACGCCGAGACTCTCGGCTTGCTCTCCGTCAACGATGCGGCGATCGCCCATTACGGCTATAGTCGCGAAGCGTTTCTGTCGATGTCGGCGATCGATCTCTGTCCGACCGAGGAGCGCGCCGCGTTCATCGAATTCCTCCGCGCGGCCCCGGGCGCCGGACAGGGACAAACGGAGAAGACCTGGCCGCAATTGACTGCGGACGGGGCCCGGTTCGAGGTCTCGGCCTTCTCGCGTTCGCTCGCCTACGAGAGCCGAGGGGCCGCCTTGGTCGCCGTCATCGACGTCACCGAGCGCAAGAGGGCCGAGGCCAGCGTCGTCCATATGGCCCATCACGACGCCCTGACTGGTCTCGCAAATCGCGTTCTGTTCCGGCAGAGGCTCGATGAGGCTCTCGCGCGGATGCGGCGCGAGGATCAGGGTCTTGCCGTCCACTGCCTCGATCTCGACCATTTCAAGGGCGTCAACGACACCTTGGGGCACCCTGTGGGCGATGCGCTTCTGCGAGCAGTGTCTGAGCGGCTTATTCAATGCGCGCGCGAGACCGATACCGTCTCGCGGTTGGGAGGCGACGAGTTCGCCATCATCCAGGACGCAGTCAAGTCGCCGGAGGAGGCGAGCGCATTCGCGATCCGCCTTCTGGCGGCGGTGGGCAAACCCTATCGTATCGATGGACACGCGGTCGTCGCGAATGTCAGCGTCGGCATCGCGCTTGCGCCGAATGACGGAGGAGATCCCGATCTCCTGCTAAAGAACTCCGATATGGCGCTCTACCGCGCCAAGGACGAGGGGCGCGGCGTCTATCGGTTCTTCGAACCGGAAATGGATGCGCGGCTGCAGGCGCGCCGCAAGCTCGAAGTGGAACTGCGCGCGGCGCTCCAGATCCAGCAGTTCGAACTTCACTATCAGCCGTTGATCGATCTACGATCGGGCGCGGTCCTCGGATTCGAAGCGCTGGTTCGATGGCGCCATCCCGAGCGGGGGTTAGCCTCTCCGCTCGAGTTCATCCCGCTGGCCGAGGAGATCGGCCTCATTGTTCCCATCGGGGAGTGGGTGCTGCGCGAAGCCTGCTCGGAGGCCGTCGCTTGGCCTGACGACATCGTCATAGCGGTCAATGTCTCGCCAGCTCAGTTCGCGAGCAAGGATTTCGTGCCGTCGATCGTCCGGGCTCTTGCGTCGACCGGATTGCCGGCGCGTCGGCTCGAACTCGAGGTGACCGAGTCCATCCTCCTGCAAGACAGCGAAAGCAATCTGAGCATCCTGCATCGGTTGCGGGGGCTTGGGGTGCGCGTCGCCATGGACGATTTTGGGACGGGGTATTCGTCCCTCAGCTATCTCAGACGATTCCCCTTCGACAAGATCAAGCTCGACCGCTCGTTCGTGCGCGACATGACCAGCGACCGCGATTGCGCGGCGATCATCCGGGCCATTTCGGACCTCGCGAGGGGGCTGCGCATGGCCACCACCGCTGAGGGGGTGGAGACCCAAGAGCAATCGGAGCGATTGCAGGCCGAAGGCTACACCCAGGGCCAGGGATATCTCTTTAGCCGCCCGCTACCGCCGCAGGGGGTAAGGGAGTTCTTGCTGGCGCACGGCCAGGTTGCCGACACGGCCCCCTTGCAACGGCTCGCCAACGCGGATTGCGCCTCGCCTAAGAGAGGCGAGGAGACGGCGCGCGAAGAGGCGAGCGGTCCGTCGCGTGGCGACCGAGCGATCAAACGGGCGTCAGGCTGACGGCGCTAGCCTATCGCCTTGCGACCGATCTGGGCTATCAATGCCCGCATCTTCGCCGATCTCATCTTGTCCCAGGAACTCCGCATGACTTCACAACCCATCATCGCCTTCAGCGACGGCCGCTCAATCCCGCAGGTTGGCCTCGGCGTCTGGCAAACCCCAGACGATGTCGCTGTGACCGTGGTCAAGGCGGCGCTCGAGACCGGCTATCGCCACATCGACACCGCCGCCGCCTATGGAAACGAAGAGGGCGTGGGCGCGGGCATCCGCGCGGCCGGCCTTGCGCGTGAGGAGATCTTCGTCACGACCAAGGTCTGGAACGCCGATCATGGTTTCGACCAGACGCTGAAGGCCGCCGAGGCAAGCCTCAAGCGTCTCCGCCTCGATTATGTCGACCTCTATCTGATCCACTGGCCGGCGCCCCGCAAAGGCCTCTTCGTCGACACTTGGCGGGCGCTCATCCAACTCAAGGAAGCCGGCCGCGTCCGCTCCATCGGCGTGTCGAACTTCGCGGTCGAACATCTCGACCGGATCATCGGCGAGACCGGCGTAACGCCCGTTCTCAACCAGATCGAGCTGCATCCGCGCTTCCAGCAGGAGGCGCTGCGCGATGCGCACGCGGCGCGCGGCATCGCCACGGAGTCGTGGAGCCCACTCGGTCAAGGCAGGCTGCTGGCGGATCCGGCGATCGCCGCCATCGCGGCCAAACATGGCCGCACCCCGGCTCAGGTCATCATCCGGTGGCACATCGACAGTGGCCTTATCGTCATTCCGAAATCGGTGACGCCTTCGCGCATCGTCGAGAATTTCGATGTCTTTGGCTTCACCCTCGACTCCGGCGATCTGGCGGCGATCGCCAGGCTCGACGCCGCCGACGGCCGGATCGGCCCCGACCCGATGACGGCGGCTTTTTGACGCTAGGGGCGGGCGGCTTACCCGGCTTCAGACGCCGGGACGAGTTTTAGTCGCCGCCGCCTCGCCCTCGTCACGAAGCGGCGCCAGATTGACCTCCCGGTCTCGAAAGGGAGGTTTCGCCCCGATGCAAGCAAGGTTATCGCGCGCCCTGACAGCCTGCTGTCTCATTGCCGCAGCCGTAGCGACGCCGCGCGGAGCCTTTGCGCAGACCACGGCTCCCAGCAGCCCGTCACCAGCAGCGACCGCTCCTGAGGTGAGTAAATCGAGCGTCACGTCCGCGACGCCCGCGCTGGTCGTCAACGGGAGCGCCGCGGAGACGCTTCTCGCCAAACCGGTCGAAAGCGAAAAGGGCGAGGACTTGGGTCGTATCGTCGACGTCATCGCCGACCGCGACGGTAAGGTGCTAGCCGCCATCATCGATTTTGGCGGGTTTCTCGGCGTTGGCACGCGGAAGATCGCGGTCGATTGGCGCGCACTGCATTTTCCGGCGGACGGCCATATGGACAAGCTCATCACCGATTTGTCTAAAGATCAGTTGCAAACCGCGCCGGTCTATAAGCCCGGTGAACCGGTCGTCATCATTCAGGCGAAAGCCGCGCCGACTCCAGCTTCAACGGCTCCAACCGCGCCGGCGCAGACGGCGCCCGCCTCCAAGCCCTGATGGCGCCCACACAGTGGCGAGGAGAGCGACGCCTTCCGTTGTCGAAACCGCGCGCGTCGGCGAAGGCGCGGCCCCAGGAACCTCGAGTGGAAATAGCGCTCGCCCGACCTCGCTGCGCAGCCGTCGCGGCCTGGACTGGCTCGTCTTCTTTGTCGCGGATATCCAGACCGGGTTCGGCGCCTTCGTCGCCGTATTTCTGACGGGCCAAAAGTGGACGCAGGTCGACATCGGCCTCGTTCTGACCGTGAGCGGTCTCGTCGGCTTGATCGGCCAGATTCCTTTGGGAGCGCTTGTCGACGCTGCGCGTTCGGTGCGCGTCGTCGCCGTTCTCGCCCTCGTTGCGATCGGCGCCTGCGCGTTTGCCTTCGCCGCCTGGCCGATTTTCCCGGTCGTGCTTTTCTCGCGGATCGTCCACGCCGCGGCGAGTTGCGTGCTCGGGATTTCCTTGGTCTCGATCAGCCTGGGCCTCGTCGGACAAGGCGGGATGAGCGAGCGGTTGGGCCGCAACGCGGCCTTCGCCTCGGCCGGCACCGGGATCGCCGCGGCGATCATGGGCGCCTGCGGCTATTATCTATCCGACCGCGCCGTCTTTTTTCTCGCGAGCGGGTTTGTCGTTCCTGCGATCGTTGCGCTTTTGTGGATCCGCCGCGAGGAGATCGGTCCGGCGTCCGACGCCGCCCGTGGCGCGCCGACGCACCCGAAAGCGCTCGCCGTCGGCTTCGGCCAGATCCTTCGCAACCGCCGGCTCGTCGCCTTCGCCGTCTGCCTCGTCCTGTTTCATCTCGCCAACGCCGCCATGCTGCCACTGGCGGCGAGCATGCTGACGCTGCGCTCGCACGATGCGGCCACGCTCATGGTCGCCGCCGCGATCGTCGTCCCGCAATTCACCGTGACGCTGGTTTCGCCATGGGTCGGCCGAGGGGCTCATCGCTGGGGACGCCGGCCGCTCTTATTGGTCGGCTTCGGCGCGCTCGCAATCCGCGGCTTTCTGTTCGCAACGACAAGCGAGCCGGACCTGCTCGTGCTCATCCAGGTGCTCGACGGCATCTCCGCGGCGACGCTCGGCGTGCTCACGCCGCTCACGATCGTCGATCTGACGAGCGAGAGCGGCCATTTCAATCTCGCGCAGGGAACGATCGGTTGCGCGGTGGGCATTGGCGCCGCGATAAGCACGACGCTTGCCGGCTATATAACCGACAAGTTCGGCAGTCATGCAGCCTTCAACGTGTTGACGGCGCTTGCGATCTGCGCCGTCTTCGTTGTCGCACTGGCGATGCCGGAAACGAAGCCGGAGTCTGCGCCTTTGCCCCTCGAGGCGCCTAAACCGTCTTGAGACGAGGCGGCGCGCGGACGCCTTCGATATGCGTGCGATAGACGCGCATATAGTCTTCGGCCATGCGCCGAGCGGTAAATCGCTCCTCGAACCGTCGGCGGATCACGCTTCGCGACAGCGACGCGGCTTCGCGAACCGCGGCGACGGCGCTCATTTCGTCCTCCACGATGAAGCCGGTAACGCCGTCTTCGATGACTTCCGGGACGGATCCGCGATTGAAAGCGATCACTGGGGCCCCGCAGGCCATAGCTTCAATCATGACGAGTCCGAAAGGCTCCGGCCAATCGATTGGCGCGAGCAAAGCGAGCGCGCCACTCAGGAACTCGGACTTCCTGTCGTCGCCGATCTCCCCGATGAATTCAACGCCAGGCGACGCGAGCAGCGGATGGATCACTTCGTCGAAATAGTCCTTGTCCGCGTGATCAATCTTGGCGGCGATCTTCAGAGGAATCCCGCAGCGCCGGGCAATGCCAATCGCCCGATCCACCCGTTTTTCGGGAGAGATGCGCCCGAGGAAGGCGAGATAGGAGGGCCGAACCGATTGCGGCCGCAGGGTGTCGGCAGGGAGCCCGTGATGCACCGTCGCGATCCAGTTCGCCTTGTGAACCGGGCGGCGCTGCGCATTCGAAATCGAGACGATGGGCACGGAGGAAAAAGTCGCGAAAGTCGGTTGGTGCTCGGGCAGATCCAGCCGGCCGTGAAGCGTGGTGATGAAAGGCGTCGGCTGTCGCGACATGAGCGAGAAGGGGTAGTAGTCGAGGTGAAAATGCATGAGATCAAATTCGTGAGAACGCCGATAGACGTGTTCGAGCATCATCATATGGAGCGCGTTGGGATCGCGCACGCTGTCTTCGAGTTCGCAGCGCGCGCGGCCAAAACGGCTGCAACTTGGCGCTGGTGACCGAGTCTCCGCTGGCAAACAGCGTCACGTCTTGGCCGAGCGCGACCAACTCCTCGGTCAGCCACGAGACAACCCGCTCGGTTCCCCCGTAGAGAATCGGCGGCACAGCCTCGGTCAGCGGAGCAATTTGGGCAATTCGCATGGAACAAGCGTCCTCACTCAAAGTTGAGTACCAACGCCATATTGCCGATGAGCTTTTTGTCTTTGTTACGGCAGCTATTTTTTGAAAGGTCCGCTTTGGCATCCAACGAACGGGCACAATCGCCATTGTCGCAAGATCTTTCTCGCTTCAGGGATCGGCCGTTAGGGTTCCTCGCGCGTTATGTCGGACGCGGCGCCTTCGCGCACGCCGTCATCCTGCTGGCCGTGCTTGGGGCAGTGACCTGCTCGGTCAGCACGCAATATGGCGTCAAGCGCTTGGTCGACGCATTGTCGCAGGGTGGGGCGCGAGGCGGGAACGCTTGGCTCCCCTTCGCGATCCTCGTCGCTTTTGTCGCCGCGGACAATATGCTGTGGCGCGTCGCGAGCTGGGTTGCGAGCAGCGCTTTCGTCAAGGTGACCGGCGACTTGAGGTCGGATCTCTTCCGCCATCTCACCGGCCATGCGCAAAGCTATTTCGCCGACCGATTGCCCGGCATGCTGACGAGTTGCATCACCGCCACGTCCAATGCGGTGTTTCAGATCGAGAACATGTTCGTGTGGAACGTCTTGCCGCCATGTGTCGCAACGGCGGGCGCGATCGCGTTCCTCGCCATGGTCAGCGTCAAGATGACCGTGGCGCTCGTTGTCGTCGCTGCGATTGTCATGGCGGCCATGTTCCGCTTCGCGGCGGCCGGGCGGCCGCTGCATCACGAATTCGCGAACAAGGCCGCCACGGTCGATGGCGAAATGGTCGACGTCATTGGCAATATGCCGCTCGTGCGTTCGTTCGGCGCGACCGCCCGAGAGCATAGCCGCTTCGATGCGACCGTCGCGAAGGAGATGACTGCGCGTCGGTCGAGCCTGCGCTATCTCGAGAAGTTGCGCATAACCCACGCGCTCGTCGTCGTCGTGATGACCCTTATCCTGCTGGCCTGGGCGATTGCGCTGTGGCAGCGCGGCGAGGCGAGCGCCGGGGACGTTGTGCTTGTATGCACGCTGGGCTTGTCGGTGCTCAGCGCCACGCGCGATCTTGCGGTCGCGCTTGTGGACGTCACGCAGCACATGGCGCGCTTGGCCGAGGCGCTGGCGACGCTTCTTTCTCCGCACGAGCTCGCAGATCATCCCGAGGCCTCGGTTCTCGTGCCCAAAGGCGCCCGTGTGACCTTTGAAGACGTCTCGTTCGCTTATCCCCGCGGGGCGCAGGTTTTCGACCACCTCACTATGGACATCGCGCCGGGCGCACGCGTCGGCCTTGTCGGTCCCTCCGGCAGCGGCAAGTCGACGCTGGTCGCGCTCGCGCAGCGCCTTTACCCCGTTCAATCCGGTCGTATCCTGATCGACGATCACGACATTGCGCGAACGACCACGGAAAGCCTGCAGAACGCGATCGCCATCGTGCCTCAGGATACGACCCTGCTCAATCGCACGCTGCTCGAGAACATCCGCTACGGTCGACCGGAGGCGACTGACGAGGAAGTCTGGAAGGCCGCGAGAGCCGCGCGATGTGGGGCTTTTATCGAGGCCATGCCGGAGGGGCTCGATACCGTGGTCGGAGACCATGGCGTGAAGCTCTCAGGCGGCCAGCGCCAGCGGATCGCCATCGCTCGGGCCTTGCTCAAAGATGCTCCATTGCTGATCCTCGATGAAGCGACATCGGCTGTGGATGGCGACGAAGAAGAGGCGATCCGCGAGGCGCTGGAGCGCGTCATGATTGACCGCACGGTGATCGCCATCGCGCACCGACTTTCGACATTGCGCAATTTCGATCGCGTCCTCGTGCTACAGGGCGGCAGACTCGTAGAGGACGGCGAGCCGGAAGCTCTGGTGCGTCGAGGCGGCGTCTATCACGACCTTATCCGCCGCGAGCGCAGCCGATTGCCTGCCCAAATCGCCTAGAACACATGTCGTTTGGTTGAGCCGGACCCCTGTCGCCATCGCGAGCGCGGCGATCCAGAGACCGACGCGTGCCGATTGAGGGGCCTACGGAACTACCTGGCGACTTGCTGGCGAGGCCTCGATCGCTGGATTGCTTCGCTCCGCTCGCAAGGACGGATCCAGGTAGCGGGAGATCGCATTAGGCGCACATATGGAAAGGTCGACCGATTGCGAGATGCGTCGTCGGTCAATCGAAACACATGTGTTGGGCGATAGCTGGCTATCCCTCCAAACCTGCCATTCCGTTCCTGGCCGTTCCGGTCGTTCCAGCGGCAGCGCCTGTCCGCCCCTTTGCTGCGGCTCGTCGCAATTGGCGGCGGGGAGGCGACTCCTAGTATTTCACATGTCTACCGCGCGAAACTGGGCGTAAGCGGATCCCCTTGCGTTGGGGGCGCCGGCTAGCCTCGCGCGCAATCCATCCCGTCGACCTCCCAGGCGACGGCGCTTTCCCATGTTCAGCGCGTTGATGACATGGCGCGGGAGCCATGCCATAGAGCGGCCCGAAACGATTGTGAGGAGCCCTTAGTGAACACATCCGATATCGTCGCGAGGCTGGCCGAGGCCCAGGACGCGAACAAGACGCAAGCCAAATCGATTGTCGACGCCTTTCTCAAGGAACTGGTAGCCTGCGCTGCAACCGGCGAAGAGGTTTCGCTGCCCGGGTTCGGAAAGTTCAAGGTCAAGGAGACGCCGGAACGCGAAGGCCGCAATCCGGCAAACGGCGAGAAGATCAAGATCTCGGCTTCAAAGAAGCTGACCTTCTCGGCGGCCAAGGCTGTCAAGGATGCGCTGAACGGCTGAGTTCAGCCTGCGCTGACCCCGGCATTTGACTCCAAAGTCCTCGGTCGGGTCGGTGCACGAGCGCTGCCGAAGGCTATCGGCGCTGATCGAGACCGTAGAACATTGTCTCGTTCAGCGCCTCGTCTCCCAGCCGGACGTTGGCTGCTTCGCAGATACCGGCCTGCGTCCGCCGCCGCGTGGCGGACGCAGGATCAGCCCCCAGCCTGTGAGCGGCGGAGCCATTCGTCTAGACCGACGCGCCCAAGGCCCGCTTCGCCCAATGGCACGAGCGAACGCTCCTCGACGCGGCCGCCGAAATATTGGGCCTCGGGGTCACACACCACTTCACGCCGGTCGCCGACCGCCTTCAGATAGCGGGGGCGACAAATTCGTTGAACGGCGCTCGTTCCGGACCAGCGATATCGACGATGCCGTTTTGGGGCGGCGCGAGCGCCACTTCGGCGACGATGCGGGCAACGTCGTTCGCTGCGATGGGCTGGAACAGGCCGGGCGAAATCCTCACTATGTTTCCATCCGCACTTGAAGCGACGATGCCGTCGAGGAATTCCAGGAACTGGGTCGAGCGGATGATGGTGTAGGGGATGCCGGAGGTTTCGATCAGTTTCTCCTGGGCGACCTTGGCGCGGAAATAGCCATTGTCTGTCCGGTCGATTCCGACGATCGATAGCGCGACATGGCTCCGGACGCCCGCTGCGACCTCCGCCGCGAGAAGGTTGCGGCCGGAGGTCTCGAAGAATTCCAGCACCGCCTTGTCTTCAAATGAGGGGGAATTGGCGAGGTCGATCACCACCTGGGCGCCGGCCACGGCCTCCTTGAGCCCCTCGCCGGTGATGGTGTTGACACCGCTCTTGGGCGAGGCGGCGACGACCTCGTGACCGCCCTGGCGCAGAATGGCGACGGTCTTCGAGCCGATAAGGCCGCCGCCGCCGATGACGACGATCTTCATGGTTTATCGCCCCTTGTCCGAAGTGGAACCACTCTTGGGACCGTCGGATAAGGTGGGGAGCGGCTGCTCCGCTTGCTAGACGGAGCGGATGGTGACGAGGCAGACGAGACGCAAAATCGACGCGGCGCTGGCATCGCCGACGGGGCCTTCACTTCGCCTGCAGCGCTGATGAAGACCGCGGGCGCCGCGCTGGCGGAGGATCCCGACGTCAAGGTGGCGTTCACCGGTTCGACCGCGGTCGGCAAGCTGATCGTCCAGGCGGCCGCCGGCAATCTCAAGCGCGTTTCGCTGGAGCTGGGCGGAAAGTCGCCGGCGATCGTCTTTCCTGACGCCGACCTCGATGTGGCTATCGCGGGGACCGCGAGCGCGATCTTCTACAATCAAGGCTATTTCGTCGAGCCGACGGTTCTCGCCCGGACCGACCGCTCCATGAAAGTCGTGCGCGAAGAGATCTTCGGGCCGGTCGTGTGCGTCCAATCGTTCGACGACGCTGATCTCGACGCGGTGGCGAAATTTGCCAACGACACCGAATATGGCCTCTCTTCCAGCGTCTGGACGCGGAACCTAAGAGTTGCTCACCTGATGGCTCGTAGGATCCGGGCCGGCACGGTCTGTATCAACACCCATAACTACGGCGACCCCGCCTGGCCGTTCGGCGGTTACAAGCAGTCGGGCTGGGGCCGTGAAATGGGCAAGGAAGTGATGGAGCACTACACCGAGACCAAAGCGATCGCGGCGCCGCTCTGATCAAACCGCGGGAGAAGGCGAGCGGATTGCGATCCGCTCGCCTCTTCGGGCCTATCTGGTCTCTTCGACCGCCGTGTTCATGCCTTCGGGAATTCGAAGGCCACGAAGCGGTCGCCGTTGGCGGTCTGCACGCGCATCAGGACAGCTTTCTTGCCCTGGTCGTGCGCGTCGGCGATCTGAGATTTCACGTCCTGCGGCGTCGCCACAGGCTTCCCGCCGACATCGAGGATGACGTCGCCGTTGGCAAGGCCCTGCTGAGCCCCTGCGCCGTTCGGATCGACGCCGACCACGGCGACGCCTTTCTGGTCGGCGCCAGCCACCTCGCTCCCCGGGGCGAGTTGCAGGCCGAGCGTCAGCGCGGGCTTGCTCTGGCTCGATTCGGCGCTCGCGGTCCGTTCGGTCTGCTGCGCGGCGAGCGTTACAGCGGCCGTCTTCTCCGCGCCATCGCGCAGATACGAGAGCTCGATCCTGTCGCCGGGCTTCATGAAGCCGATCTGCCGGGTCAGGTCGCTGGCGTCCTTGACCTCCTCGCCGTTCACTTTGGTGATGACGTCGCCGGCCTTGAGGCCCGCGCTCGCCGCGGGAGTTCCCGGCGTCGTCTTGTCAACCATCGCCCCGGTGGCGGTCTTCAGTCCGATGGCCTCGGCCATATCAGGGCCGACCGGCTGAACTTCCACGCCGAGAAGGCCGCGCTCCACGACGCCGCCGTGCTCGAGCGCGGTGACGACGCGTTCGACCGTGCCGGACGGGATGGCGAAGCCGATGCCGACGCTGCCGCCGGACGGCGAGTAGATCGCCGTGTTCACGCCCACCACCTGGCCCTGCTCGTTGAACGCCGGCCCGCCGGAATTGCCCTTGTTGATCGGCGCGTCGATCTGCAAGAAGCGGTCATACGGGCCATCGCCGATGTCGCGGCCCTTGGCGGATATGATTCCCGCCGTCACCGTGCCGCCGAGGCCGTACGGGTTGCCGATCGTGACGACCCAGTCGCCGATCTTCGGCGCCTCTTTGGCGAAGCTCACATAGGGGTAGTCGCCCGGCTGGTCGACCTTCAGCAACGCAACATCGGTCTTGGGATCGACGCCGACCACCTTGGCGTCCAGAACCTTGCCGTTGTCCATGGTGACGGTGACGGACTTGGCGCTCTGCACCACGTGATTGTTGGTGACGATGTAGCCATCTGGCGACACGAAGAAGCCGGAGCCTTCGCCGATGACGGCGGGCTGATTGGCCGGGGCGCCGTTCTGGCCGCCGAACTGTTGCAAGAATTGCTGGACCTGCGGCGGCAGATTGCTGGACTGACCGTCCCAGCTGGTCGTTTGGGCGAGCTTGACCTTGACCGAGACGACCGCCGGCTTGACGTGCTCGATCAGCGGCGCGAACGAGGGAAGGAACTGGCCCTGCGTGTCGGGCGTCATCGTCGTCGCGGCGTGTGCGCTATGCGTCTCGGTCAGCGCGCCCGCGCCGATCGCTCCTGCCGCAACGAGCGCAATTATGGCCGCGGAGGCTAGAATGCGGTTTCGGAGCCGCGATGGCTCGACGATGTGATGGTCGGACATGATGGCCTTTCCAATCGTGTTGGTGTCTCTCCATGTGGCCGCGTAGAGCGTGGCCTCACTGCGGAGACCATGGGCGCATCGACATGTCCGGCTTGTTCCCGGCGCATTAAGAATTTTCAATGAAACAAAAGCGCGCGATGGCTGCGCGGGTGACATAGCGCGCTCTATGTTGAGGTCGATCCACCTCAAGCGTCATTGCGAGCGGAGCGAAGCAATCCAGCGATCGTGGCGGTCGCCAGTAGGGTCGAATCCCTCAATTGATGCTCGACGTGTTCGGCGCATCAACGCCGAGCGCCACGATCGCTGGATCGCCGCGATGACGGCAAAGAGCGCCCCGCGACCACTCAGGGCCGCGGGGCGAGAGGCGCGTCGCTTAGCGCGCGGCGATCGCGCAGGCGGAATCCTGCAGGTCCGACGCACGACCGCCCGCGGACCCGTCATAGCGGTCGGCGAGCAGAATCACGCTCGGATGTCCGCCAACGTTCACCTGCGTCGCGGCTATCGACCAGGAGCCCATGTCAGCCTTCGCGCCGTCGACGCCGTCGGCGAGCAACTGGAAAGGCGAGGGGCCGGAGAGGTCCTGCGAATCGAGCCGGCGCGCCCAGTAGGTCCGCCCCTTGAGAGCGACCTTCATCTGGCTCCATTGGTTGCCGATCGAAGCGGCGTTGGCGGCCAGCGTGTCGGCGACGCTCGTGTCGAGGCAATCGATCGCGAAGCTGAGCTGGTCCTGGTTGCGCCGGGGCTTCGAATCCACGATGACCGCGACCGCCTCCGGCGGCAATTTGCGCTGGAGGCGCCAATTGAGGTTATCGCGGACCGCCCAAGCGCCGGCGAAATAATGGGACCATTCCGGCGCGAGGACGCTCGGATCCTCGATGCCGGTCACGATGCGGGTCGGAATCGCCAGCAAGCGCGCCCGACCAACCCGATCCTTGAGCAGCGCGAGGCCGCGGTCCCAGCCGGCGGAGACGTCGACGCTGTCGCAAGGAATCGGGGCCTCGGACTTCGTGAGGTGCCGCAGGCATTTCAGGTTGACGATATTCCATAGGGCATTCCGGTCGGTCGGCGCGGATTCGCCGGCGAAGGCCGAATGGGCCGCAACGATCGCCAACGCGCCGATCAGCAACCCGGCGCGCATTCCGTTTTTCATCATTCCGCTCCTCAAGCGATTTTAGGACCGCCCCGCTATAGGACGGAATCACGACTGTCATATTGCAGTGGCGGGCGGCCCTCTCGCTGTACGAATTTCTCATTGATGTCGGCATGCCCGACATGCCGTCGGGCGCGATCCCCACGGCGCAAGCGTTTATATTTGCGCATGCATAACGACTAGCAATTAGTTCTTTAATTTACAGAAGCAAGTCGGTGGAGTCTGATGCGATCGCGTATGATGTGGCAGCGTAATAATTACAATTCGATTCGCTGAAATCATCACGATTACGAACTCGTGAATGTTTGTCATCTCGCGCTCAACCAAGTGTCACCGAACCGTGAGGAGCGTCTCCTAGCCTCTCGTGTGGGAACTGTTCGTTCCCTTAACGTTGGGGATTTGCTAAATGCAAAGTTTTGTAACGCAACGGGGGAGCCTGCGACGTCGGCTGCTTGCCTGTGCCGCTGTCGGCATTTTTGCCGGCAATTCAATCTTGCCGGCCCTCGCGAATGCGAATGACAACAAGACCGCTTCGCCGATCAAGCATGTGATCGTCATCATCGGCGAGAACCGCAGCTTCGACCATATTTTCGCGACGTATCAGCCGGTCAACAAGCACGAGACGGTGCTGAACCTTCTCTCCGAAGGCGTCGTCAAGGCTGACGGCTCGCCCGGCCCGAACTACAACAAGGCCGTCCAGTACAGCGCGACCGACACCGACCTCTATCACCTCGCGCCGATGCAGCAGCCCTACACGGCGCTGCCGACCGCGACCGTCGGCGGCACGTCGACTCCCTACGTGTGTGAGTTCTTCGGCATCACGTCGGGAACGACCTGCAACGACTATCCGAACGGCCCGAACTACACCGGCCTCGTGAGCCAAGGCATCGAGAACGGTCTCGAACCCGAATATCAGCAGTACCTGCTGACCGGCGGCACTGGCCAGACCAACAATACGGCTGACCTGCGCGTCCACTACGACGGTCAGACCGCGACGACGTTGCCGCCCGGGCCGTACCAGCTCACCAACAACGTCGATTCGACGCACCCTTACCCCTACGACTCGTACTCGGCGAGCCCGGTGCATCGCTTCATGCAGATGCAGCAGCAGCTCGACTGCGATGCGAGCAAGGCCCAGAAGGGTGAAAGCTTCGGCTGCTCGAACGGCCTCTTCGCCTGGGTCGAGGAGACCACCGGCGCCGGCTCGAACGGCGCGGCTTTGAAGACGCCGACCTCGCCGTCCTCGCCGTACGAAGGATCGACGTCGCTCGGCTTCTACAATGTGCAGCAGGGCGACGTCCCGTACTTCAAGTACCTCGCCGACACCTACGCCATGAGCGACAACTTCCACCAGTCGGTCAACGGCGGCACCGGCGCGAACCACATCATGCTCGGCACGGGCGATGCGATCTGGTTCTCCGATGCGAACTTCAAGGCGGCCACTCCGGCGCAAAACCCTGTCAACCCCGCCGCCCCTGGCACACCGCTGCCGGGTTACTCGAGCGCGCTGAGCGAGGTCGAGAACCCGAACCCGCAGCCGGGCACCAACAACCTCTACACCCAGGACGGCTACGGCGCCGGCGGCTCGCCGACGGCGACCGCGCCGAACGCCAACTACGGCGGCGGCTCCTACGTCAACTGCTCCGACAAAACGCAGCCGGGCGTCGGCGAGCGTGAGACCTATCTCAGCAAGCTGCCCAACGCGGTGAAGCCGAACTGCGACAGCGACCACTACTATCTCGTCAACAACTACAACCCCGGTTATTTCGGCGACGGCAGCAACGCCTACACCGACGCCAACCCGGCCAACACTGTGTTCACGGTGCCGCCCTCGAACGTGAAGACGATCGGCGATCTGCTGATCAACGGCAATGTGTCGTGGACCTACTACGGCGACCAGTTCGATCGCTATCTCGACGACAAGTACGAGCAGGCTGCGACCGACGAGTACTGCACCATCTGCAACTGGGCGCAGTATGACACGGCGATCATGACCAACCCGACGCTCCGCAAGCAGCACTTGCAGGACACGTCGTCTCTCTACACTGCGCTCCAGTCCGGCAATCTCCCCGCGGTGTCCTACGTCAAGCCCTCGGGCTTGGTCGACGGCCATCCGGCTTCTTCGAAGCTCATCCTCTTCGAGGGCTTCGTGAAGAAGATTGTCGACGAGGTGCAGGCCAATCCGACGCTCAAGAACAACACCGCGATCTTCATCACCGAAGACGAAGGCGGCGGTTACTGGGACTCGGGCTACGTGCAGCCGCTCGACTTCTTCGGCGACGGCACCCGCATCCCGCTGATCGTGGTCTCCGCGTTCAGCAAGGGCGGTCACATCTCGCACGACTACGGCGACCACGTTTCGATCTCGAAGTTCATCGAGCGTAACTGGAACCTGAAGACGATCACCAGCCGCAGCCGCGACAACCTGCCGGACCCGACCTACTCGAAGAACCCCTATGTGCCGGTCAATTCCCCGGCGCTGGGCGATCTGTGGGATCTGTTCGACTTCGGTCACGGCAACGGCAACGGCAACGGCAACGACCACGCCGACCAGGGCAACAACGGCCACCAGGGCTGATTGAGCCGAGGAAATGTCGGCCCGCTTCGGCGGGCCGACGACACGTTCGGCAAATGTAACCACGAGGCACGGCGCGTCGCGCCGTTTTTGCCGTTTCCGCCGTGCCGCCTGCCCTGCCGACGCTTATATGGCATGACATTCGTGTTGCGGTGACGTGACAAGTTTTGAGCGGCGCTGCGCGGACTGCATTCCGTCGCCTCGCCCGGCTCTCGCCAATCAATGTTAGTCTCGGATGCGGTGCGGGAAATCCGTATTCATGACGAAGTTGTGAACTACCGTCATGATACGCATAATGAAGTGTCACCAAACCGTGAGGCGCGGCGCCTACAAATCCCGCGTGGGAGTCTTGCGCTCCCAAGTTGGGGATTTGCGATATGCAAAGTTATAGAGTGCAACGGGGGAGCCTGCAGCGTCGGCTGCTGGCTTGCGCCGCCGTCGGCATTTTTGCCGGCAATTCGATTTTGCCGGCGCTCGCCGATGCGAACGACACCAAGACCGCTTCGCCGATCAAGCACGTCATCGTCATCATCGGCGAGAATCGCAGCTTCGATCACATCTTCGCGACCTACAAGCCGGTCAACTCCGGCGAGAAGGTGCTGAACCTCCTCTCCGAGGGCATCATCAAAGCCGACGGCTCGCCCGGCGCGAACTACGGCAAGGCCGTCCAGTACAACGCGAACGACTACGACGTTTATCACCTCGCGCCGTCGCAGCAGCCCTACAGCACGCTGCCGCCCGCGCTCGTCGGCGGCACGAAGACGCCCTACGTCTGCGAGTTCTTCGGCGTTACCTCGGGCACGTCGTGCAACGACTTTCCGAACGGTCCGAATTACACCAGCCTGCTGAAGCAGGGCATCGAGAACGGCCTCGAGGGTCAATATCAGCAGTATCTGCTGACCGGTGGCACCGGCCAGACCAACGGGACCCCCGACCTGCGCGTCAACTACGACGGCCAGACCGCGACGACGCTGCCGCCTGGGCCTTACCAGCTGACCAACAACGCCAGCACGACGAACCCGATGCCCTACGACGCCTACACGGCGAGCCCGGTGCATCGCTTCATGCAGATGCAGCAGCAGCTCGACTGCGACGCCAGCAAGGCCACGCGCGGCGAAAGCTTCGGCTGCTCGCAAGGCCTCTTCGCCTGGGTCGAGACGACGATCGGCGCCGGCTCGAACGGCGCGGCTCCGCCTACGCCCTTCACGGCGGAATCGACCGGTGAGGGTTCGGCGGCGCTTGGCTTCTACAACGTGCAGCAGGGCGACGTTCCCTACTTCAAGCAGCTCGCCGACACCTACGCCATGAGCGACAACTTCCATCAGTCGATCAACGGCGGCACCGGCGCGAACCACATCATGCTGGGCACGGGCGACGCGATTTACTTCGAGAACCCCAACCTCAAGGCGGCCGTTCCGCCGCATGCCCCGGTGAACCCCGCTGCTCCGACCCAGGCGCTGCCGGGCTATTCCAGCGCGTTGAACGAGATCGAGAACCCGAATCCGCAGCCGGGCTCCAACAACTACTATACCCAGGACGGCTACGGCGGCGGCAGCGGCTCGCCGACGGCGCCGACCAACAACACCAACTACGGCGGCGGATCCTACGTCAACTGCGCGGACAACCAACAGCCTGGCGTCGGCGAGCGTGAGACGTACCTCAAGAAACTGCCCAACGCGGTCAAGCCGAACTGCGAGGACGGTCACTACTATCTCGTCAACAACTATAACCCGGGCTTCTTCGGCGACGGCAGCAACGCCTATACCGACACCAACCCGAGCAACACCGTCTTCACCGTTCCGCCGTCGAGCGTGAAGACGATCGGCGACCTGCTGCTCGACCAGCAGGTCTCGTGGACCTACTATGGCGACCAGTTCGATCGCTATCTCGACGACAAGTACGACCAGCAGGCCACCGACGAGTACTGCAACATCTGCAACTGGGCGCAGTACGACGCGGCGATCATGACCAGTGCGTCGGTCCGCAAGGCTCACCTGAAGGACACGTCGACGCTCTATGACGGCCTCAAGAGCGGCGACATTCCCGCGGTGTCCTACGTCAAGCCCTCGGGCCTGGTCGACGGCCATCCGGCTTCTTCGAAGCTCATCCTGTTCGAAGGCTTCGTGAAGAAGATCGTCGACGAAGTGGAAGCCAACCCGACGCTTCGCGCCAACACCGTGGTCTTCATCACCGAAGACGAAGGCGGCGGTTACTGGGACTCGGGCTACGTGCAGCCGCTCGACTTCTTCGGCGACGGCACCCGCATTCCGCTGATCGCTGTCTCCAAGTACAGCAAGGGCGGCCACATCTCGCACGACTACACCGACCACGTTTCGATCTCGAAGTTCATCGAGCGTAACTGGCGTCTGCCGACGATCACCAACCGCAGCCGCGACAACCTGCCGAACCCGGTCTACGCGAAGAACGACTACGTTCCGGTCAATTCGCCGGCGCTGGGCGATCTGTGGGATCTGTTCGACTTCCCCGCGAAGTAATCGACTGAAGAAAACGTCAGCCCGCGCTAGCGGGCCGACAACCCCTTACGTCAAACCCAACCCAGGGGCCCGGCGCATCGCGCCGGGCTTTCCTATTGAAGCGGGCGCTGGCGCCGGCTTTGTCGTTATTGTTTCGCATCGCCGTGCTGCAGTGCGCGGACGGTTCAAAAGGAGACCTTCATGTCCTTCACGCTTCGACTGGCTGCGTTTGCATCTCTCGGCCTCGCTTTCGTCGGCTCGGCGCAGGCTGACGATCTCCAGAGCTATGCGATTACGATGAAGGATCACAAAATTACGCCGGCGGAGATCCACGTCCCGAGCGCCAAGCCCTTCTACGTCGTCGTGACCAACGATACGGGCACAGCTGATGAGTTCGAGATGCTGTTTCCGGCGCTCGAGCAGGGCATCCAGCCGGGAGAGACCCGCAAAGTGCTGGTCCGGCCGCTCAGAGCGGGCCGGTTCCCGTTCATGGGTGAAAACGATCCGGATGGAGAGCGCGGCTTCTTCATTTCTGAGTGACGACAGCCGATCGCAGCCGGGCCCGAAGCGGTCCGGCAATCGGCCCCGGAAAAGCTCGCTCCGCGCGGCGGGTAGGCGGAACTCGTTTGAACGATCCGAGATTTCCACAGACTTATGTGACCCTCACAACGCTTGCGACCGCGGGAGTCTCTGCGCTTGCGGCGACGATGGATGAAGTATCACTAGCAATGTGAAGGAGTGTCACGAAACCGTGAAAATCCTCCCGTAGTTACCCCAGCGGGAACTGGGTTCCCGTAACGTTTGGGGGTTTGCGAAATGCAAAACTTGGGGATTCAACGGGGGAGCCTGCGGCGTCGGCTGCTGGCTTGCGCCGCTGTCGGCATTTTCGCCGGCAATTCGATCTTGCCGGCTCTCGCCGATGCGAACGACAACAAAACCGCGTCGCCGATCAAGCACGTGATCGTCATCATCGGCGAGAACCGCAGCTTCGACCATATTTTCGCGACCTATCAGCCGGTGAACTCTGGCGAGAAGGTGCTGAACCTCCTCTCCGAGGGCATCGTCAAGGCTGACGGCACGCCCGGCCCGAACTACAACAAGGCCGTTCAGTACAGCGCGAACGACTACGACGTTTATCACCTCGCGCCGCCGCAGCAGCCTTACAGCACGCTGCCGACCGCGACCGTCGGCGGCACGAAGACGCCGTATGTCTGCGAGTTCTTCGGCATCACCTCGGGCACGACCTGCAACGACTATCCGAACGGCCCGCACTTCACCCAACTGATCCAGCAGAAGATCGAGAACGGTCTCGAGCCTGAATATCAGCAGTATCTGCTGACGGGCGGCACCGGTCAGACCAACGGCGTCGCCGACCTGCGCGTCCACTACGACAGCCAGACCGCGACGACGCTGCCGCCTGGGCCCTACCAGCTGACCAACAACGTCAACCCGGCCTACCCGATGCCCTACGACGCCTACGCGGCGAGCCCGGTGCATCGCTTCATGCAGATGCAGCAGCAGCTCGACTGCGACGCCAGCAAAGCCACGCGCGGCGAAAGCTTCGGCTGCTCGAATGGCCTCTACGCCTGGGTCGAGCAGACGGTTGGCGCCGGCTCGAACGGCAAGGCTCCGGCGACGGCCTACACGCCGGCCGCGCCGTACGAAGGATCGACCTCGCTCGGCTTCTACAACGTGCAGCAGGGCGACGTTCCCTACTTCAAGCACCTCGCCGACACCTACGCCATGAGCGACAACTTCCACCAGTCGGTCAACGGCGGCACCGGCGCGAACCACATCATGCTCGGCACCGGCGACGCGATTTATTTCTCGGACGCCAACCTCAAGGCGGCCACCCCGGCGCATAACCCGGTCAACCCCGCCGCTCCTGGCACGGCGCTGCCGGGCTATTCGAACGCGCTGAACGAGATCGAGAATCCGAATCCGCAGCCGGGCTCCAACAACTTCTACACCGAGGACGGCTACGGCGGCGGCAACAGCTCGCCGACGGCGCCGACGAACAACACCAACTACGGCGGCGGCTCCTACGTCAATTGCGACGACAATCAGCAGCCCGGCGTCGGCGAGCGTGAGACCTATCTCAAGAAGCTGCCCGATCCGGTCAAGCCGAACTGCGATAAGGGTCACTACTATCTCGTCAACAACTATAACCCGGGCTTCTTCGGTGACGGCAGCAACGCCTACACCGACACCGACCCGAGCAACACCGTCTTCACCGTTCCGCCGTCGAGCGTGAAGACGATCGGCGACCTGCTGCTCGACCAGCAGGTCTCGTGGACCTACTATGGCGACCAGTTCGATCGCTATCTCGACGACAAGTACGACCAGCAGGCCACCGACGAGTACTGCAACATCTGCAACTGGGCGCAGTACGACGCGGCGATCATGACCAGTGCGTCGGTCCGCAAGGCTCACCTGAAGGACACGTCGACGCTCTATGACGGCCTCAAGAGCGGCGACATTCCCGCGGTGTCCTACGTCAAGCCCTCGGGCCTGGTCGACGGCCATCCGGCTTCTTCGAAGCTCATCCTGTTCGAAGGCTTCGTGAAGAAGATCGTCGACGAAGTGGAAGCCAACCCGACGCTTCGCGCCAACACCGTCGTCTTCGTCACCGAAGACGAGGGCGGCGGCTACTGGGACTCGGGCTACGTGCAGCCGCTCGACTTCTTCGGCGACGGCACCCGCATTCCGCTGATCGCTGTCTCCAAGTACAGCAAGGGCGGCCACATCTCGCACGACTACACCGACCACGTTTCGATCTCGAAGTTCATCGAGCGCAACTGGCGTCTGCCGCCCATCACCAACCGCAGCCGCGATAACCTGCCGAACCCGGTCTACGCGAAGAACGACTACGTTCCGGTCAATTCGCCGGCGCTGGGCGATCTGTGGGATCTGTTCGACTTCCCCGCGAAGTAATCGACTGGGGAAAACGTCGGTCCGCGCCAGCGGGCCGGCGACCCGCGAATGCAACGAGGCCCGGCGTATGACGCCGGGCCTTTTTTCGTCTAATCCTCGGTCGGGCGCGACCGTCACGCGCCCGACACATAAAGACGACAATCGATTGACGGCGCGACCTTTCGCGCGATCGACAATGGAGAATGACATGGCGCCCGCGCGCTCTTTGCGCCGTCCCGATCTCGCGTTGCGCTTGGTCATGGCTCCTGCCGCGCTCGCGGCAATTCTTGGTTTCGCTCCTCTCGCCGCCGGCGCTGCGGACCTGACGTCGACGGGCGAGCAGGCCTACAGACACGGCGATTACGTTCGCGCCGCGCAGCTGCTGCTGCCGGAGGCGGAGGCGGGCCGCGCGACGGCGCAAGCCTATCTCGGCTTCATGTACGAGAACGGTCTCGGCGTTCCCCAGGATTTTGCGACTGCCGCGAAATGGCTGACGCTCGCCGCGGACCAAGGCGTGCCGACCGCCCAATATCTCCTTGGCGGCCTCTACGATCGCGGTCAGGGCCTCAGCCACGACCCCGTCAGGGCTGAGATTTGGTACAATCTCGCGGCGGCGCACGCCGACCCGGGCAATCGAGAATATTGGCAGGGGATGCGCGACGCGGTGGCGAGCAAGTTGACGCGAGCCGAACTCGACGAGGCGCAACGACGCGCCCAGAATTGGGTCCCGCCCGCCCAGCCCTGATCAATCGTCGTTGGCGCGGACACGACGGGTTTCCTGTCATGCCCGCGCAAGCGGGCATCCAGGAGCCAGAGGTGGAAGGCCGGCGGGCGGTTGTCTGGACCCCCGCTTTTCGCGAGGGTGACAGTAGGAACTCGCCTAATACCCCGCGCGGCTCGCGAGCCAGCAGAGCCAGATCGAGGGCGCGAGGACGACGCCGAACGGCATTTTCGTGAAGGGGTCGAGCCGTCGCCCCAAACGCAGGCGCATGACGAAAGCGAGCGCGAGGCCGGACAAAGCGGCGAGCTCGATCGACCACGACAGCGCGCGCCAATCCAGCCAGAACGCGGCGGCGCCGGCGAGCTTGACGTCGCCCAGGCCCAATCCGCGACGACCGCGCAGGCGAAGGTAAAGCGCCGCGAAGCCGTAGAGGAGCCCTGCGACAACGATCGCCCGCGCGCCGGCTTCCAGCATCGCCGCCGCCCAATCGGCGCCGCCCTCGAGCGCGATCTCAACGAGGCCGAGCGCGGCGACGCAGGCGTTGAGCGCATTGGGGATGATGAGGGCGCGCCAGTCGGCGACCGCGATCGCCATCATCAACAGTGCGAGGAGCGCGCCGAGGACCCCCTCGGCGCCCGTGAATGGTTGGCTCGTCACTGCGCCGGCTTGGCCAGCACGTTCAGCGCGGCCGGCAGGTTGGTGGAGTCGATCTGGCCGCTGCGCATCTTGGCGCGCAATTGTTCGGCGACCTCAGCCGCGTCGACGCCGCTGTGGATGACCTGTGGATGGATCATCACCACGAGCTCGGTGCGTGCGTCGGAGACGCCGGTCGTCGAGAAGGCGCCGCCCACGAGCGGCAACTGATCGAGCACCGGAATGCCGGAACGTGACTTGTTGCGCGTGTCGCTGACGAGGCCGGCGAGCACGACGGTCTGCCCGCTATTGACCGAGATGACGCTGTCGACCTTCCGCTCCGAAATGGTCGGCGTGAGGTTGGTGGTGCTGGAGCCGTTGTTCGGCACGCTGCTGATTTCCTGCTCGATGGCGAGCGTCACGTTGTCATTGGGACTGACGTGCGGCTGAACGTGCAGGATAATGCCGGTGTTCTGGTACTCGACGGTGTTGACGACCGCGTTGTTGGCGCTGAGCACCGTCGCGCTGCCCGTCGTGATCGGCACCTGGTCGCCGACCTCCAGGGACGCCTTCTCGTTGTCGACGACGACGAGCGACGGGTTCGAGAGGATCTTCACGTCGGTCAAAGCGTGCAGGGCGTTGATGATCACGTTCGGCGTGGTCGCTCCGCCGACGAAGACATTGAAGCCGGGGTTGGCGCCGATGCCGGCGGTCGGTTGCCCGGTCGCCGAGTTGATCAGCGACCCTGCGTTGTTGGTGAGGTAATATTGAACGCCGTAGTTGAGCTGGTCGTTGAGGGTCACTTCGGCGATGGTGACGTCGATGGCGACCTGCATGCGCGGCCGATCGAGCTGGTTGAGCGCCCGCTCGATCGTCCGATAGCTCTCCGCGTTGGCGTAGATCAGCAGTGAGTTGGTGCTCACATCAGGGGTGATCCTGACGCCGGGCAGAATGGCGGGGCCAGAGTTGCCTTGCGACCCGAAGGCGCTGGTCAAGGCGGTCGTCGCGACGCTCCCGAACGGAGACGAGGAGCTCTTCGAGTTTGAACTCGAGCTGGAGCCGGAGCTAGCGCTAGCGTTGGAGGTCGGGCTGGAGCTCGAGCTGGAGCTTGAACCGTTGTTGGTCGCGCCGCCGGTCAGTCGCTCGGTCGCGCTCAAGGAGGAGGCGCCGGAGGACGGAGCCGTTTGCTCGCCGGCATCCTCGCCGGCGCCTCCGCCGCCCAAAAAGATGTTCTGCAGCAAAGCGGCCATCTGTTTGGCGTCGCCATAGTGAACCTTATAGACCGTCACGCCGGCGCTTGCGCCGGTCGGCAAATCGAGACGCTCGATCCACCGCGACGCCGCGCGCAACAAATCGGGCTTGGCGGCGACGACGAGGATCGCGTTCTGCCGCGCGACGGCCTGGAACTTCACGAGCCCATGGCCGAGACCGGATTCACCGGAGTCCATGACCTTTTCCAGTTCGCTGACGATCGGATCGGGCTCGCTGTTATGGACGGGATACATGCCGACCGACTGGCCGCGCAGCCAGTCGACGTCGAAGCTGCGCACCGTATCCACCGCCGACTGACGCTCGGGACCGGTGCCGACGACCATCAGCAATCGGCCCGACGGATCGGTGCGAATGGCGCCGGGGCGGGCCGCGAAACCTTCGAGCAGTTTGGCGATCGTCGGGCCGGACACATATTGCAAGGGAATCACAGACATGCCGTAGCCGGCCTGCGTGCCGTCGCTGCCCGCGACGTCGGTGGAGCCGGGGGCCCCGTCGCCGAGCGGGGCGATTCGATAGCCGGCGCCGTCGCGGATCATGACGAGGTTGTTGGCGCGCAATCCGTTTTCGAGAACGAATAGGACGTCCTTCTTGCTGATCGGCCGCCCGGTCGCGAGCGTGACCGAGCCTTGCGCTCTGGGGTCGATCTCGTAGCTCACTCCCAGAATATCGCCGAGCACGGCCTTGGCCACGTTGGCGATCGGCGCCGATTCGAAATTGAGCGTGAAGCCGTCGCTCGTGACGTTGGCGCCCTCGACTTGAGCGCTGGCGACCTGGGCGCCGCTGGCCATCGTCCCGCCGTCGGGGGCCGATCCCGGCGATCGCGCGGGCGCCGCGTTGGATCCGAAGAACGAGAATCCCTTGAAGCCCGATCCGCTCGGCGCCGGATCGTTCGCCGCGGTCGGAGACCGGGGCTGGAAGTTCGCGTTGCGCACCGCGTCCGCTGCGGTCGGCGCTTCGTCGCTACGTTCCTCTAGCGTCGGGCTGCATCCCGCGAGCGCGAGAACTGACCCGAGGACCAGGCACCGACGGCCAAGCCGCGCAATATTTCGACGACGAATTCACGAAGGCGCCACCCTGGGGAAATGCAAGACACTCATTGAAACGACTGCGAAAAATCATTAAAGGCTGGGTGGTGTCAAGAACACAAATATTTCTTCAGTCACAGCATTGAAACGACACTGTCATGAAATCTTCAAATGGCGCGTTGTCGTCAGTATTGGACGTCGAGAGCGAACATCACGCGCTCGTGAGCTTCTTGCGCCGCAACCGCGCCGACGCACGGGAGGACGATTCGGTCGCCCGTACCGCTGGAGCGCGGTCGCGTATTTCTCTGCGGCAGCTTTGGGAGGCTAGCGACGTCTCGGCGCACGATCTCGCCGACGAGGTGGCGCTGCGCTACCGTCTGCCTCGGCTGAGTCTGAACGATCTGATGCAGCGGCGAGCGCTCTGCGCGGGTTTTTCGGCTCGCTTCCTGCGCGACGCGGCGGTGTTCCCCTTTGAGGACGCCGACGGCGCCCAGCGCCTGGCGATGGCGGATCCCGGCGATCTCGCGGTTCTGCGCGCCGTCGCCATCGAGTTCGGCGACGCGCCGGAGATCGTCGTCGCCTCGTTCGACGACATCGCCACCGCGCTCGGGCAGCGCATCGGCGAGACGAGAGCGGCCGAGAGCGAAGGGTCGACGGCCTCCAACGCCGCGGTGGAGGAGAGTGTCGAGAATCTGCGCGATCTGGCGAGCGGCGCGCCGGTCGTGCGCGCGTTCGACGAGCTTCTCGAAAAGGCCATCGATCTGCGCGCGAGCGACATTCACATCGAGCCGACCCGCGACGCCCTCGTCGTGCGGTTCCGCATCGACGGTCTGTTGCGGGCGGTCGCCGCGCCGAGCGACATCATCCCGCACGCCTTGATCTCGCGCATCAAGATCGTTTCCGGCCTCAACATCGCCGAGCGCCGCCTGCCGCAGGACGGCGCCGCGCGGTTGAAAGTCGCGCGCGCCGATATCGACATTCGCGTCTCGACCATGCCGACGCAGCATGGCGAATCGGCGGTGCTGCGCCTCCTGGCGCGCGACCGCAGCCTGGTCGACGTGAGCAAGCTCGGCTTCTCCAGCGCCGACGAGCGCAAGGTGCGCCGCGCGATCGATTTTCCGCACGGCATGATCATCATCACCGGACCGACCGGCAGCGGCAAGACGACGACGCTGGCGACGATGCTGTCGATGCTCAACACGCCGGCGCGCAAAATTCTCACGATCGAGGACCCGATCGAGTACGAAATCGCTGGCATTAACCAATCGCAGGTCAAGCCGTCGATCGGCCTCACCTTCGCGACCGCCATGCGCGCCTTCGTGCGTCAGGACCCCGACGTCATCATGGTCGGCGAAATTCGCGACGCTGAAACCGCCGGCATAGCGATCCAGGCCGCGCTCACCGGCCACCTCGTGCTGACGACGCTGCACACCGAGACGGCCGCCGCCGCCGCGCCGCGCCTGATCGACCTTGGCGTCGAAAGCTTCCTGCTCAAGTCGACGTTGCGCATGGTGCTGGCGCAGCGCCTCGTGCGGCAGTTGTGCGAGCGCTGCAAGACGCGGCGGACGCTCGGCCGCGGCGACCTCATGGCGGATCCGCGATACGAGATCTGCGGCTTCGCCGTCGGCGAAGTCGTCCACGAGCCGGGCGGCTGCGAACGGTGCGGCGGCTTCGGCTATCGCGGCCGCGTCGGCGTGTTCGAGGCGATGGAAGTGGCCGGCGAGACGCGCGACTTGATCGAGCCGAAGATCGACGGGCACACGCTCGACGAAGCGGCAATCCGCAACGGCATGACGACGATGATGCAGGACGCCGTCGCCAAGTGTCGCGCGGGCGTCACGTCGGTCGCCGAAGTGCTGCGTGTGACGATGGCGAGGTAAGACTGATGCCGACGTTCCGCTACAAAGCGCTCACCGAAGCCGGCGAAATCGTCAGCGGCGCGGTCAGCGCGCCGAGCGCCCAGGAGGTCGCCCAGCGCGTTACGCACCTCGGATTGATCCCGATCGAGACGACCGCCGAAGCGAAGGAAGGTGGGGGAGGGGGCAGCGTCTTCTCGATGTTCTCGGCTCCGCGCGCCGAGGATCTCACCATTTTCACCGGCGACCTCGCGCTGTTGCTGCGCACCGGCGCGCGGATCAACGACGCGCTCGAAATGCTCGCCACGGACGCCGATATCGGCCGCATGCGCCCGACGATCGCCGCGCTCGTCGCCTCCATCCTCTCCGGCGAGAGCTTCGGTGAGGCGCTCGGCAAGCGGCCGGACGTGTTTCCGCAGATCTATGTGGCGTTGGTGAAAGTGGGCGAGGCGTCGGGCACGCTGGCTCCCGTTCTCGAAGTGTTGAGCGCCGAGCGGCAACGCGCGGAGGCGATGCGTCGCCGCCTCTCCGACGCGCTGCGCTACCCCGCCTTCCTCCTGCTGGCGGCGGGTGGCGTCCTGCTGTTCTTCCTGACGTTCGTGCTGCCGCAATTCGCGAATGTGTTCCGCGACTTCAACACGAAGCTCGATCCGGTGCTCGCCACCTTCCTCGCGCTCTCCGACTATTTGCGCTCGCATACGGAGACGCTGGCGATCGGCGCGGTGGCGTTCGTGCTGGCGCTCGTCTTGATTATGCGCCAGCCGGCTGCGCGCGGCGCCGTGATCGGCGCGCTCGCGCAATTGCCGATCGTCCGCCCGGCATTCGAACATTATCGGACAAGTCTGTTCTGTAGAAATCTCGGCCTGTTGCTTTCGAGCGGCGTTCCGCTTCCGGCGAGCCTGCGTATCCTCAGCGATATCATGACCGCGGCCGGCGGGTTCACACAGTGGTCAAATATGATCGACAAGGTCCGCCAGGGCGGGAGGTTGTCGGAAGCGCTGACGGCCTCGCGAGCCTTGCCCCCGATGGCGGTGAGGACCCTGCGGCTCGGCGAGGATTCCGGGCAGTTGCCGATGCTCGCCGGGCGCGTCGCTGACTTCTACGAGGCCAAACTGCAACGAAGCATGGACCGTATGCTGGGGATCATCGGCCCGATCGCGATCATCTTCGTCAGCACGATCGTCGGCGGCCTTATCGTGTCGGTGATGACCGCCCTGATTTCCGTTAACCAAGTCGTCAACTGAGGATTGGAACCCATGTCAAACGTCACTGACGCCAAGGCGTCCTTTTCGCGGGCCGAGCGCCGCGACGGCGAAGCCGGGTTCACGCTGGTCGAGATGCTGGTCGTCATCACCATCATCGGCTTGATCATGGGCCTGGTCGGTCCCCGCGTGCTGTCCTATCTCAGCGAATCGAAGGCCAAGGCGGCCAAGATCCAGATCGAGAGCCTCGTCGCCGCGATGGATCTCTATTACCTCGATAACAGCCGCTATCCCGGCGCGAACGAAGGGCTCGCCGCGCTCGTCGAGCGTCCCGCTTCGGCGTCGGCGTGGAATGGCCCTTATCTCAAGACGGGCTCGGTGCCGGTCGATCCGTGGGGTCATCCTTACGTCTACAAGGTCCCCGGCGAGCGCGGTCCCTATGAGATCGATTCCTACGGCTCGGCTGGTCCTGACGGCGCGGGCGGCTCCGGGGGTACGTTGATCACAAGCGCCGAGAAGTAGCGCGCGATGCGCGGCGAGGACGGCTTTACGCTGATCGAGGTGGTTTGCGTGCTCGCGATCGTGGCGCTGCTGGCGGCGATCGCGCTGCCGGGGGCGCCGCGCGCGACGACGGCGCAGGGCCTGCGCGGCTATGCGGTCGAGATCGCGGCGATGCTCAAGGCGGATCGCATCGCCGCGATCCGCCAGCACGCCTTCGTCTCGACGGCGTTCAGCGCGACCTCGCACACCGTGCGCTCGGGATCGGACGCCCGGGTGCTGCAGCTTCCCGCCGACGTCGGCTTCGACGCCATGCTCGCCGAGCGATGCAACGGCCGCGCCGCCGGCAGGACGGTCGACTTCTTTCCGAGCGGCCTTTCATGCGGCGGCGAGATCGCCCTGACGCGTCCAGGCGCCGCCTACCAAATCCACGTCAATTGGCTGACGGGAGGCGTCGAGATTGTCGCGTCCGAGAAATCCTGATCGCGAGCTTCCCGTTCCCTTGGGCGAGCGGAAGGCCGTTCCCCTGGGCGAACGGAAGGCCGTTCCCCTGGGCGAACAGGGCTTCACGCTCATCGAAGGGCTGGTGGCGCTTGCCGTCGTCGTGGCGGCGCTCGGCGCGCTCGCCGAGCTCAACGGCCAGAGTCGACGCGCGACGCTGGCGGTCGAGCACCGCGGCGCGCTCGCCGCGGCGGCGGGGATGATTGAGATCGGTTTGCCCGATCGCGGTCAATTGCGGGACGGCGACCGTTCCGGAGTCGTCGAGAACCATCGTTGGCGGCTCCAGACCACGGCGCTGCCTGCAACTCCGGGAACCCTTTGGCGTCCGCATCGGCTCTCGCTGCAAGTGCAGGGGCCGGGCGGCGAGACCTTGCAGATCGACACGATTCGCCTTCAACCGCAGACGGCCCAATGATTTCGTATTTCAGGACACGACGATGAACTTCGCGACCGCTCGAAGCTGGATCGTCGGCGAACTCGCTTCCGCCGCCGCCGCATTTTCCGCCGTCGCGGACGAGTTGAAGCGTCCCCGCCGCGTGACGCTCGTCGAATGCGACAACGGCGACTTTGCCGTCGCGCCGCCGGAAGGCGCCGCCGCGCGGCTGCGCCTCAGCGACGGTGACATGTTCGCTGTCGAGGGCGCGGCGCCGCGCCTCGCCGGCGCAGACGTCGAGGTCGCGCTCGCGGCGCGACGCTTCGTCTATCGCGAGGTCGAATTGCCACGGCAGGCGGGCGAGTTCCTCACAGGAGTCATTCGCGCGCAGATCGACCGTCTGACGCCTTGGTCGGCGCGCGAAGCTGTGTTCGGCTGCGGCGCGCCGCAACCGCTTGGCGCCGATCGCATCCTGGTGACGGTCGCGGCCGCGCCGCGCGGCTCGATCGCCGCCCTCACGCAAGCCCTTGAGGCGGCGCACGTCCGATCGTGGACGATCGCGGCTCCCGCCAATGGCGACGAGGCGGGCGGGGCGCGCGTCGTCATCGCGAGCGCGCGCCCGGCGGCTGTCGAGCGAGAAGGCGTCGTACGGCGCGCGCTCGCCGTCGCGCTTGCCGTCGCGGCGGTCGCTGCGGTGCTGAGCGGCCTCGCCTCGCTGTTCCTCGGGGGCGATCTGGAGGCGCGGTCGGACTCGCTTCGTCATGAGATCGCGACGCGGCGAGCCGCGCTGACCGGCGGCGGCAGCGCCCAGCAGAAGGCCGTGGCGACGATCAACGCCAAGAAGCGCGACTCGCCGGCGAGCGTCCTCGCGCTCGAGGCGCTCTCGCGCGCCTTGCCCGACAACACCTATCTCACGGAGCTTCATGTGGAGGGGGCCAAGGTGCAACTCGCCGGCCTGACGGAAGACGCGCCGAACCTGATCCGGCTGATCGAACAGTCGCCGTCCTTCAAGCACGCGGCGTTCGACGCGCCGACGACCCAGACCCAGGGCGAGCGCGGCGAGCGCTTCCACATCGCGGCGCACGCCGATCCCGTTTTCGCGGTGCAACCATGATCGCTTGGCTTCTACAAGACGCGGTCGCGCGCCGGCAGGCGCTTTCCGCGCTGGGCTATACAATCGTTGTTTGCGGCCTCGCGATTTACGCGGTCACGACGACGGTGAGCCTTTTCGCGCAACACGCCGACGTCGACGCCTTGAGCGAGCGGCTCGCCGCCCTCAAGGCGCATGGACATGGCGCGGGCGCGTCCGCCAATGCTCCCGACGCCTCGCCCTTTCTGCGCGACACGACGGTGACGCTCGCGGGCGCGGCGTTGCAACAACGCATCGAGCAAGCCGTCGCGAAAGCCGGCGGTTCGCTCCAGTCGGACGAAGAGCAGCTCGACAGCCTCAGCGACAAGGACGGCTTCATTCGCCTGACCGCGAATTTCGAGTTGGCGCAGCCCGGCTTGCAGCCGTTGCTGTACGATCTCGAGGCGGGGATGCCGTATGTGTTCGTCGAGTCGCTCGACGTTCAGTCTCCGGAGGCGACGGGAGAAGCGGAGGGCGGGCCGATGCACGTCGCCCTCACCGTGTCATCGAAATGGGAGCCGGGACTTTGAAACGCCTTTCGTTCGCGCTTGCCGCACTGCTCGCAGCGCCGCTCGCTGCTTCGGCCGGAGATGGCGCTTCGCCGGCGCCGGCGGCGCTCCAGGCGGAGGCCGACGGCAATCCGCTCTGGTCGCTCCCATTGGACAAACTCTCGGTGACGCGCGATCGTCCGCTGTTCTCGGCTTCGCGCCGGCCGCCGCCGCCTGTCGTCGCCTCGGCGGCGCCGCCGCCCGCGCCGGTCGACACGAAGCCGGCGGCGCCCGAGCCGCCGCCGTTCAAGCTGCTCGGCACGATCGTCGGCGTCGAGGCGCGGATCGCGTTGCTGAAAGATCGCGCCACCAGCTTGGTGTTGCGCATTCACGAAGGCGATGCGCAGTCCGGATGGCGCGCGCTCAAAGTGGCGGCGCGCTCGATCGTGCTCGGCAAAGGAACCGACACGGTGACGCTGCAGTTGCCGAAGCCCGGCGAAGCGCCGGCCGATCCGTCGCAACAGGCCGCTCAGGCTGACGACCTCTCCGGCGACGGGGCGGTCGCCGCCGCCAGTCCGCCGGCGCCGAGCAACACGACCACCGTCAACGACGACTCGTCGCCGGACGCGCCGCCGCCGCCGTCGGGCCCGCCAATTTTGCCGCGCGACCGGCATTGATACCCCCTCTCCCCGCATAGCCCGTCGAAGACGGGCGTTCTCGCGAACGCCTATGCGGGGAGAGGGGATCTCTTGCTTTCCGCTAGAAGGGAGTGAAAGCCCCTCGCCGCCTCATGCGGGCGGCGCGCCGTCCAGATCGTCGCGCCAATCGAGGACCTCGAACGGTTCGTCGCCCTTGTCGTTCAGGCTGAAGACGACTTCGGCGCCGTATCGGCGTCCGGAGCCGAAGTCCGCGACGATTTCGGCGCGAAGCGATTTGGACGGCGTCTGCGCCGTGAGGTTGGCCGCGGCGCCGAGCGCCTTGTTTAGGGAAGCGGGGTCGGCGTCGGGGGCGGAGCGCAATTTGATGAACTGCGCAACCGCCTCCGGCGTTGCCTGCGGCAAGGCCAACAGCACGGTCGGGTCGGCGTCGAGCGCGTCGACCTTTGCATCTTCACTATAGATCGTCACATAGCGCAGCATTCGTTCGACCACCGGCTCGGGCAGGCCGACGACCAGGCTGAGTTCGAGCGGATTGCCGAATGGACCTTGACGCGGTCCGTATTTCAGCTTGGCCGCCTGATAGACCGCAGCCTCCTGTTGCGCCGATTGCTGATCGGCGCCGCCGCGCCAAGCGACGATATGGGCGGCCGCGTCGTCGGCCTTGTCCTTGCCGACGCCGACCTGTGCGAGGAGACCCGACAACAGCTCTTTCGAAGCCGCGTTGAGGTTGATGCGGGCCGATTCCGGGAGATAGTTGACCGTGACGCGCGCGCGGCCGAGCGTCGTTTCGAAATGGCCGCGCGCCTTTTGCCTGGGGTCGGTCGCGGCGAGCGCGTGGTATGCGGCGAGCTCGAGCCCGCCGCGGATCGCGGCCTCCGCTTGCAGCCGTTCGCCGGGCAGGCCCGACCCCGCAGCGCTCGCCCTGGCATAGGCGAGATAGATCGCCGCGAGCGCCGCAAGCGCCGCGATCATCCATAATACGGCCAGCAGAACGAATCCGCTCTCGCCGCCGTCGTTTACACGCTGTCGCGTCCGCATCGCTCTTCTACTGGTTGGTCATGCGCGCGCCGGGCTGGCCGTTTTGGTTGGACTGGTCCAAATCGTCCTGTTGCTTGGCTTTGGGCGGTGGCGCGGTGACGTGAAGCGCGAACGCCGTCGCCGCGAAGATCTGATTGTTCTGCGCGTTGCGCAGGATGATCCGCATGGCGCGCGGCAGTTTGTCCGATCCGCGCCAGCTCGGCGCCGACGCCGCGCCCTCGCCCGAGTAGGCGAAGTTTAGGCGCAATGACCCGCGCTCCAAAACGACCGGGTCTTTCAGCGCGATCGGCGCGGGCGGAACGCCGGGCGATCTCGGAACGAAGGGCGCCTGTTCGCGCACGATCGCGTAGCCCGAGCCGTCGCGCCGCTCGGAGATGCGCACGACTTCGAGCGCGTCGCGCGCGCCGGGGCCATAGGCGTAACGGATGAAGCTGACCGAGGAGGGCGAACCGTCGAACATCGGCGACTTGGAATCGCCGCCCGGCGAGACGTAGAGAGCGCCCGAAATGTCGGCCGCCATGCGCTCCATGGCGAGACTGGTCTGATCGGCTAGCTGCGCTTCGGCGAGGCCGCGGCTCCAGCTCGGTATCCACTGCCCCGCGATCAGGCCGAGCGCGCCGAGGATGACCGCCATCACCGCCACGGAGGCGAGGGCCTCGATCAGCGAGAAACCGTCTTCGGCCGCCAATCCGGCGGCCCTGATCCAGCGGCCGTGCGCGGTCATGCTGCAAATTCCGATGCGCGCATCATTGGGTTTTCATAGAGACGCCATATCAAGGATTTGCGACGGCGCGAAGTCGCGCGCCGCAAATCGATTTTAGCGATTGCGGCGGCTTCGGTCTAGACTGTGTCTTCGCCGCGCGGCGAGCCTCGCATCAGGGGCTCGCCGACGCCGCACGTTCATTCGACCCGCCTCGTTTGTTTGGAGAAGCAGGGAGCGAACGCATGGCCGCTAGTCGCAACGTCGCCGTCTTCGTCGGAAGCCTTCGCAAGGGCTCTTTCAGCCGGATGACCGCCAAGGCGCTCATCGCTCACGCGCCGCCCGAGCTCAAGCTCGAAATCGTCGAAATCGGCCAGCTTCCGCTTTACAATCAGGACGATGACGCGGCGCCGCCGGCCGCTTGGGTCGACTTTCGCAAGAGGGTCAAGGCGGCCGACGCGGTTCTGTTTGTCACGCCGGAGTACAATCGCTCCGTCCCGGCCGCGCTGAAGAACGCGCTTGACGTCGCTTCACGTCCCTATGGGCAGAGCGCCTGGAACGGCAAGCCCGGGGCGGTGGTCAGCAATTCGCCCAGCGCGATCGGGGGCTTCGGGGCAAATCACCATCTGCGCCAGTCGCTCGTGTTCCTGAATATGCCAGCGATGCAGCAGCCGGAGGCCTATCTCGGCGGCATCGCGACGGCGTTCGCCGAGGACGGGACCCTCACCAACGAGAGCGTGCAGAAATTCCTGAGGGAATTCATGACCGCCTTCGCCGCCTGGATCGAAGCTAACATTCGCACCTGACTTTGCAGGGTTTCAACGCGAGCGAGGTGAAGCATGACCGGAGATGATCCGAGACGCTGGATGTGGCCGGAAGCGCTCGCCATGCTTGCGCGCGCCGAGCGGATGCACCGCGATATTTTTGCCCTGGCGCCCGCCGCTCGGCCAGCCTGGGAGCCGCCGGTCGACGTCCTCGAAACCGATAGCGAGGTCCTGATCTTCGCCGCTTTGCCCGGCGTCGTGCCTGAACAGGTCGAAGCCGTGATCCAGGGGGCCGATCTCGTCATCGCCGGCCGGCGCGTTATGCCGCCGCAGTTGCGCACCGCCGCCATTCATCGGCTCGAACTTCCCCAAGGCTTTTTCGAACGGCGCGTCTCGCTGCCGCCCGGCCGTTACGACGCGGTGTCGCGGTCCGTCAGTGACGGGTGCCTGCTGATCCAGCTTCACAAGGCGAAGTGAGGAGCCTCGATGATGAACTTTCGCCGAGAGCCAGCGCGGACGATGGCCGAAGGGGGGGCGAACGCCGCGTCCGGCGGCGCGGCTCCGCTGCCGCCGGACGCCCTCATCATCGTGCCCGTGCGCGACACCGTCCTGATGCCGGGGACGGTGTTTCCGATTACGGTCGCCCGTCCGCGTTCGATCGCGGCGGCGCAGCAGGCGGTGCGCGAGGAACGCCAGGTTGGCGTGCTCATGCAGCGCGACTCCGCCGTCGAGGACCCTTCCGCCCTCGATCTCCATCGCACCGGCGTGATCGCCAACGTGCTGCGCTATGTGACCGCGCCCGACGGCGTCCATCATATGGTGCTGCAGGCAGTGCAGCGCTTTCGCGTCGTCGAATTCGTGCGGGAGCATCCCTTTTTCGTCGCGCGGGTGGAGCGCATCGAAGAGCCCGAACAGCACGGCCCGGAGATCGAGGCGCGCTTTCGTAACTTGAAGCAGCAAGCGCTGGAGACGCTCCAGTTGCTGCCCCAGGCGCCGCGCGAGCTCGTGGTGACTGTCCAGACGATCGCCTCGCCCGGCGCGCTCGCCGACCTCGTCGCCGCCTATATCGACATCAGCGCCGAGCAGAGACAGGAACTGCTCGAAACCGTCGACCTCGTCGCGCGCATCGACAAGGTGACGAAGCTGCTCGCCGAACGTCTCGAGGTGTTGCGCCTGACCAACGAAATCGGGCAGCAGACGCGAGCGGTGTTCGACAAGCGACAGCGCGAGGCCGTGCTGCGCGAGCAGATGGCGACGATCCAGCGCGAGCTTGGGGAGGGCGACGCGCGCACCGCCGAGACGCAGGAGCTGAGCGAGAAGCTCGCGCGCGCCGGCATGCCGCCCGACATCGAGGAGCAGTCCCGCAAGGAGCTGCGCCGCTACGAGCGGATGCCGGAAGGCGCGATGGAAGCGGGCATGGTCCGCACCTATCTCGACTGGATGCTCGATCTGCCCTGGACATTGCCGCAGGAGCGGCCGATCGACATCGCCGAGGCGCGGCGCATCCTCGACGAAGACCATTTCGGCCTCGAGAAGATCAAGCAGCGCATCGTCGAATATCTCGCCGTGCGCAAGCTCGCGCCGAACGGCAAGGCGCCCATCCTCTGCTTCGTCGGGCCGCCGGGCGTCGGCAAGACCTCGCTCGGCCAATCGATCGCCCGCGCGATGGGCCGCGCCTTCGTGCGAGTCAGCCTCGGCGGCCTGCATGATGAAGCGGAAATCCGCGGCCACCGCCGCACCTATGTCGGGGCGCTGCCCGGCAACATCATCCAGGCGATCCGCAAGGCGAAATCGCGCGATTGCGTGATGATGCTCGACGAGATCGACAAGATGGGCCGCGGAATCCAGGGCGACCCCTCGGCCGCGATGCTCGAAGTGCTCGACCCCGAGCAGAACTCGACCTTCCGCGACAATTATCTCGCCGTTCCCTTCGATCTGTCGAAGGTGGTGTTCATCGCCACCGGCAATTTGCTCGACACGATCCCTGGGCCTTTGCGCGACCGGATGGAGATCATCAGCCTCGCCGGCTACACCGACGACGAGAAGCTCCAGATCGCGCGGCGCTTCCTCTTGCGGCGCCAGCGGGAAGCGAACGGCCTGAAACCGGATCAGGTCGAGATCGACGACGAGGCGCTGCGCCGCATCATTCGCGACTATACGCGCGAGGCCGGCGTGCGGAACCTCGAACGTGAGATCGGCCGGGCCGTTCGCAGCGCTGCGGTCAAGATCGCGGAGGGCGGCGTCGACCACGTTACGATTCGCGCCGACGAACTCGCGCATATTCTCGGGGCCCCGTATTTCGAAGACGAAGTCGCGATGCGCACCAGCGTGCCGGGCGTCGCGACCGGCCTCGCCTGGACGCCGGTCGGCGGCGACATCCTCTTCGTCGAGGCCGCGCGTTCGCCGGGGCGGGGATCGTTGCTCCTCACCGGTCAACTCGGCGAGGTGATGCGCGAGAGCGCGCAGGCAGCGATGACGCTGGTGAAGAACCATGCGTTGGCGCTCGGCGTCGACCCGGACGTGTTTGAAAAGAGCGACGTGCATGTTCACGTGCCAGCGGGCGCGACGCCGAAGGACGGGCCGAGCGCCGGCGTCGCGATGTACATCGCGCTCGCTTCCCTCTTCACCAGCCGGACCGTGCGCAGCGATACTGCGATGACGGGCGAGATTTCCTTGCGCGGCCTCGTGCTGCCGGTCGGCGGCATCAAGGAGAAGGTGACGGCCGCGGCGCGGGCGGGCCTCAAGCGGGTAATGTTGCCGGCGCGCAATCGGCGCGACTACGACGACATTCCCGAGGCCGCTCGCAAGCAGCTCGAATTCATCTGGCTGGAGCGCGTCGAGGACGCGGTCGCCGCCGCGCTCGAGCCGCCACGGCCCGTCGCCGCCGCCGCGGCGCGAGGCTGACTCAACCGCGCGAGCGGCCGAGCGAGAGGCTCACGGCGGCCGCCGTCGCGGCCGCGAAATAGGCGGCGAAGCCGGGGATTTCCAGCGAGAAATCCACCATCGAATGCAGTGTCGCGAGGACGAGCGCGGCGAGGCCGACGATGGGGGCGAAGCGGTTGCGGCGACGCCTGCGCGCCCCGCGGACGAAGATTGCGATCAGCGCCGCATAGCCGACGGCGAGAGCGAGCACAAACGGCGCGCCGAGGCCGAGCCAGCCCTCGAGGAAGACGTTGTGGGCGTGCTCCCAAACGCCTGAGATGCCGGCGCAACCGGAGTCCCGATAAGCGGGGAAGACGTCCTGAAACGTCCCGAAGCCGGCGCCGAGCAGCCAATTGTCGCGGACCGCCGCGATGGTCGACGCGAAGGCGCACCAGCGGACGTCGTCCGTGCCCGCCTCCTCCATGCGGTAGACCGATCGGCCGGAGAGCAGCGCAAAGAGCCCGGCGACGACGAGCAGGGTGCCGAGGGCCATGGCGCGTCGTCGCCATGGGCTGGCCTGACCCGGCGCTTCCTCGCCCGGCGCCCGCGCGGCCAAGCCGGCGGCGACGACCGCGGCGATGAAGGTCGCTCCGACCGCGCCGCGCGACTGGGTGAGAAAGAGCGCGACGGCGGTTGCGAGGCAAGCGAGGGCGTGGGTCAGCGCTAGAGCGTATTTGTCCGGCCACACGATCTGGACATTGAGCGTCCGCTTGACGAGACGGGAGAGCCGGATGTCGCGAAGCTGGTGAATCTCCAGGCCGAGATTGAGCAGGAAGGCGAGGCCGCAGAACGTTCCCGCGGTGTTGCGGTTGACGAAGGAGGCGGTGAGCGAGCCGATGTAGAAGCTCTTTGTTTCGAACAGCAGCTGCTCGGGAGAGAACATCTCCTGCACGATGCCAAAGGCCGCGTAGCCGGCGCCGAAATAGGCCAGCGCCCGCCAGAGACGAAGCGCCTCCGCGTCGCCTTGGAAAAAGACCAGGGCGCAGACGAACGCGAAAAATGGCGCCGCGAGCGTGGGAAGCGCGTCGAGCGTCATGCCGGGGGCGACCGAGATCGTGCCGCTGACGGGGCCGACGTGGTCGCGGACTGACTCCCAGGCCACGTTGGCAAAGTCGCCGCTCGCGAGCGGCAGCGCTTGCAGCGCGGCGTAGCCGATCAGGGCGGCGACGATGAGGACGGCAAGCGCCGCCAAGCCGCGAACGGAAGCCGGTTCGAGCGGCCGCAGCGCCGCCACCGCCGCCAGCAAGGCGAAGAAAATCGCCACGAGCGAGGATTGGACGGTCGAGGCGGAGCCGTAGTCGAGCACGGAGAGGGCGACTGCCGCCAGGAACAGCCGCTGAAGCCAGGACATGACGGCGGTCGTCACTGGCTCCGTGGCTGTGGGCTCCGGGGAAGCGGACGCGCGCTCTGCGGCAGCCGGCGCGGCTTCCTCCGGCGTCGCCGGCCTTTCCTCCAAGGCGGCGAGTGTTTGGTGTGGGGATGACGACAGGGAAAGCTTCTCCCGCTGGCTTTCTCGGGACTCAGGCATAGCGCATCCATTGCGCGCCGACATCTCGGCGGCCCTATTCTGCCTTTTGGCGAAAATCGGCGGGCTCTACGCGCTTCCGTCGCTGTTCGCGCCGGCGGCCAATCTCGCGCGCGCCGTCGCGATTTTGACGATTGGCCTTCTCAGCGTCGTCTGCGTGCTGTTCCTGCTCAAGATCGGCTCGGAATATTCGCGCGGCGCGATGATCGCCTACGCCGCGATCGCGCTTTGCGCGATTCCGCTCGGCCGCCTGTCGCTCGGCCTCGCTGTCAGGGCGGGGGTTCGTCACGGCTTTGTCAGGGGGAAGCGCGTCGTGACGCTCGGCGACGCCCACGAGTTCGAGCGCCTGCGCGAGATCGATCTCACAGGCAGCGGCATCGACGAGGTCGCCCGCGTGATCTTGCAGGGTTCCGTCGGCGACGCGGCGGAGGGGCTCGATGCGCTGGATCGTGAGCGCGTCAGCAAGGCGATCGCCACCGCCAGGATATTGCAAGCCTCGGAATTCGCGGTGATCATGCCATGGAATCGCGACCGGGAGCTCGCCGATCTGTGCCGTCTGCTGCGCGCCTCTCCGCTGTCGGTGCGCCTTTATGCGGATCAGCGGATTCGCGGCATTCTCGGCCATGCGAACGAGCGCGACTTCCCGTGCTTCTCCATCGAGGTCCAGCGCGAGCCGCTCAACTGGCGCGAGCGGGCGCTGAAGCGCGCGATGGACGTCGTCCTCGCATCGGCGGCGCTGGTCGTGCTGGCTCCGCTTCTCCCAGTCGTCGCGCTGGCGATCCGGCTGGATAGCCCAGGGCGGGCAATCTTTCGGCAGCGGCGGTGCGGCTTCGACAACCGGGAATTCGTGATGTTCAAATTCCGGACGATGACGGTGCTGGAGGACGGGGACACGATCGTCCAGACCAAGCGTGGCGACAAGCGCGTGACGCGGATCGGCCGGCTGCTCAGGCGCGCCAGCATCGACGAACTGCCGCAATTGCTGAACGTGGTCAGGGGCGAGATGTCCTTGGTCGGGCCGCGTCCGCACGCGGTGGCTCACGACGACGAATACAAGGCGCGCATCGACAATTACGCGCTCCGCCATCATGTGAAGCCCGGTCTGACCGGCGCCGCGCAAGTGTCGGGCCTGCGCGGCGAAACGGCGCGCCTTTCCCTGATGGAGAAGCGTGTCGAGCGCGACCTCTGGTACATCGACAATTGGTCGCTGGCGCTCGATCTGAAAATCCTCGCGGCCACTTGCGTCGCGTTGTTCCGGTTCGAGGCCTACTGACGGACTGCGCGGTAAGAGCGCGGCGAAGCGGAAGGGCGGCTGACTTGCTGGTCTTAGGCTGAAGCAGCGGATCACTTCTCCCCGCGCTCGACCGCGCCCGCGAATAGGGGATCTCGGGCCTCGGCAGACTTTTCGTCGTCCAGGCTCGTCCCAGCGATCCACGCGGCGCTCGCGGGGCAAAGCGCTCGATGATCGTGGAAGCTGCGCAGTCTGTCCGGCACAACGCCGGGCATGACGGGCAATGGTGGTGCCGGCCGGAACCGCAATGGCGCAAGGCACGGGTTGGCGCCTCCACCGACTTTCTGTTGTTCGGGGGCAACAGTCCGCCGCGCGCATCGTCGCTGCGCAACGTTTGTGTTTGCCCTGGTACAACTTATAGGGTACATCAATAAATTAAAGCACGCATAAGTTGCAAGAGGGGCAATGGCGACGACGAACTCGTTGAGGCGCGCGTTCTGGCGCGTGGCGATTGCGGGGGCGGCGTTTTCCGCATTGTGCGGGTGCTCCATGATGCCAGATGCCGGGCCTTCCCGCCGCGACGTCGAATTGCACGCCCTCGCCAAAGCGACCGGCGACAGCGGCGCGCCAATTCTCGCCTATGCGCTCGTCGATCTGAGCCGATTCGTTCTCCCGTGGATCGAGGATCCGGGGCCAGGCTCGCTGCTTCGCACTTTCGGCGCGGGCCACGGGCCGGCGCCCGAAATCAAGGTCGGCGTCGGCGACACGATCGACGTGACTGTGTTCGAGGCCCAGGCGGGAGGTCTCTTCATTCCGGTCGACGCTGGCAGCCGACCCGGCAATTTCGTCACGCTTCCCAACCAACTCGTTGACGAGAAGGGCTACATCACGGTGCCCTACGCCGGCCAAATCCGCGCGCTCAATCGTTCGACGCCGGAAATCCAGACGCAGATCGACGACAAGCTCAAAGAGCGGGCGATCGAACCGCAGGCCATCGTCTCGATCGTCAGCCAGACCTCCACCCAAGTGACGGTCGTCGGCGACGTCCTAACGCCCGGCAAGATCTCTATCAATCCGGCCGGCGACCGGGTTCTGGACGCGATTTCGCGCGCCGGCGGCATCAAGAATCCCGGTTATGAGGAATTCGTCACCCTTCAACGACGCGGGTTGAAGGGGACGGTCTATTTCATAAACCTCGTCAGCAACCCGCAGGAGAACGTGTTCGTCACGCCCGGCGACACACTTTACGTCTACCAGTACCAGCAGGCTTTCATGGCCTTTGGAGCGACGGGCGCCAGCGGCGAGTTCAAGTTCCTGCAAGAGCGCCTGGACTTGAGCGAAGCGGTCGGCAGGGTCGGCGGCCTGCTCGACAACCAGGCGGACCCCGGTCAGGTGTTCGTTTATCGCATCGAGGCGCGCTCGATCTTGGAGAAGATGGGCGTGGACGTGTCGGCGTTCCCGCAAGATTGGCAAGACATTCCGACCATCTTTCGGGCGAATTTCCGCGACCCCTCCGGCTACTTCGCTGCGCGTCTTTTCCCGATGCGGGACTACGACATCATCTATGTCGACAACGCCGATCAGGTCGAAATCGCGAAGTTCCTCGGCCTGATCACGTCGGTCACCGGCGGCGCCGCGGTGACGACCGGCGACGCGGCCAGCACGAAGTCCTCGCTTCTTTATCTGTTCAACCATTGCAGCCAATCGGCCGGAAATTTCGCATGTCGATGAAACGACCGATGACGAACGGGGCTGCGCGAATGCGTGGGGTTGGCGGAGCATCGGGCGATGCCGGCATTTCGTCGCGCGCGGCAAGCTCGTCAATTCTCGCCCGCTTCTCTGGAAGAGCCGGTAGCCGCTTTTTCGCCGCGCGCTGTTGGCCGGGAGGATCTCATGATCAGGAACAGTCGCATTGCGTCCGCTCTGGCGTTGGCGGCGCTCGCCGTGCTGGTTGCGGGCTCAGCGCCGATTGCCGCGCAGCCGAGCGGCGGCTCTTATTCAAAGCTGCCGGCGTCGGCGGTGGAACAATTCCGAGCCGATCCGCAGAGCCTGCTCGCCGCTTATCCCAATGGCGGACGAGCGATGACGACGATGGCGCGCAATCTGTTGCTGAGCGACCCGACACTGCTCGGACCGCTGCTCAATGTCGCCAAGAACGCCAACAGCGCGCAGGCGGCGGCGATCGGCGGCGGTCTTGCGCAGGCGGCCCGCATTCTCGTCGTCGTCAATCCAGAATTAGCGGCGCAGATCCAATTGGCGGTCGCCCAGTCCGGCGTCGTGAGCGCTGTCGACGCTTTCTCGGCCGCGTCAAACGGGACCACGACCACCGTCACGGGCACTGGCGTGACGCCCAGCAGCGCCGCGTCGTCGCCATTCGCCGGTCTTTCCAGTCTGAGTGGAGCGCCTCCCTCTACCTCGGACGTCTCCACCTCGGCCGAATCAACTCCTTCGACGGCCGCTTCCTCGAGCTCGGCCGCCTCCTCGAGCCCGACCTCTTCCTCCACTTCGAAGCCTTCGACCGGAGGGTCCGCCTTCACGACGATGGGAAGCTCGACGGCTTCGCCCTCGGGCGGACTGACCTCTGTGATGAGGCTCTCAACCAGTCCTTCGCGTTCGTCGATCTAGAGCGCGTGGCGAGAAAGTGGACGCTGGCCTTCCGCAAGGAGTGCGCGAAAGCCCGGACAAGCCGCCGAGCGAGGCGCGAGCGATGCTGAAACGTCTCGATCAAAACCAGGATTCGGAATCGCCGGCAGAAGTCGGCGCCACCCCATCGATCGACTTCGACCAAGTGATCGCCGCCGCGCGCAGGCAGGCGCGCGTCGTCGCCGCGTCGGCGGCCGTCGCGCTGCTCCTCGGCTTCGCCTATGTGCTCGTCGCGACGCCACAGTACACGGCGACGACCGACATTCTGATCGACAGCAAGAAAGATCAGACCGAGCTCTCCGCGTCGATCGCCGACCTGACGTTCGATACGGGCGCCATCGACAGTCAGGTGGAAGTGCTGAAATCAGAGAAGATCGCGCTTTCGGTAATCGCCGCGCTGAAGCTCACGCGCGATCCCGAGTTCATGGGCGCGCGCGGCTCGCTGATCGGACAGGGGTTCGCTCTGCTGCGGACGGTGTTCGACGTCGGCGGTTGGCTTGTTTCAAGAGAGAAGTCCGAGGTCGAGGAGGAGGCCGCCGCGCTGCGTGCGTCGGTCAACGCCTTGCGTGAAAGCCTCGAAGTGCGCCGGGTCAATCGGACTTACGTGCTGGCCGTCAGCTTTACCTCGCCGGACCGTCACAAGGCGGCGGCGGTCGCCAACGCCTTTGCGGAGGCCTATCTGACCGAACAGCTCGACGCCAAGTTCGACGCGACGCGCCGCGCCGCGGGCTGGCTACAGACGCGGCTCGCTGGCCTCAAGCAGGACTCGCTCGATTCTGACCTGGCCATTCAGAAGTTCAAGGCGGAGAACAACATCGTCGTCACCGGCGGCGAGAAACCGGGGCTGATTTCCGACCAGCAGCTCATCGAGCTCAACGAACAAATGATGATCGGGCGCGCCGATACCGCGCGCGCCGAGGCGCGCTACGAGCAGATTCAGGTTCTCCTGAAATCCGGCCGCGCCGGGGCCGCCGTGCCGGATTCGCTCGCCAATCCTGTTATCAACGATCTGAGGGCGAAATATCTGACTGCATCGAAGGCGGAGGCCGAACTCGAAAGCAAGCTCGGCCCGACCCACCTTCAGGTCGTCAGCTTGAAGCGGGAGATGGAGCAGTTCGAGCGCCTGATTTTCCAGGAGCTGCAACGCATCGCCGAGAGCTATCGCAGCGACGCTGAAGTGGCCCGCGCCAAAGAGCAGTCGCTCAACGCTTCGATGTCCGGCCTCGTCGGCGTGAACGCGGGCACCAACGAGAGCTTGGTGCAGCTGCGCGAGCTCGAGCGCGAATCCGAGACGTATCGCAACCTCTATCAGACCTTCATGCAACGCTACCAAGAGGCGCTGCAACAGCAGTCATTCCCTATCAATGAGGCGCGCGTCATCACCGTGGCGACGCCGCCGACAAAGCCGAGCTATCCCAAGCGGGGGCTCGTTCTGGCGCTTGCGCTCGTGTTCGGCGCGACCGTCGGCAGTGGCTTCGGCTTCGTACGGGAATATCGCGATCGCGTGTTCCGCGTCGACGCCCACGTCCGTGACGAGCTCGGACTGGATTTTCTGGGAATGGCGCCGGCGATCAATGCGATCGCGACCGTGAAGGGCGGCGCCGACGACGAAGCGGCGGGAACGATCCGTCCCTCGAATTCGTTGCAACACTATTCGATCGACCATCCGCTTTCGAGCTTCTCGGAGACGCTGCGGACGGCGAAGGTGGCTATCGACCTTGCGCTCGGCGAACGGCGGCCGCGGATCGTCGGCGTCGTCTCCGCGTTGCCGAATGAAGGCAAGTCAACCATCGCCAAGAACCTAGCCTCGCTGCTCGCCCATCTCGGCGCGCGCTCTCTGCTGATCGACGCCGATCTGCGCAATCCCGGTCTCACTCACGGCGTCGCGCGGCACGCCGAGGCGGGCATTCTCGAGGCGATCCGCGGCGAGCGGACGCTGGACGATCTCTTGCTTTTGGAGCCGGATTCCGGCCTTCGCATGCTTCCCGCAGTGATCAAGAAGCGCGTCCAGCACCCGAGCGAGATGCTGTCGTCGATCGGCATGCGCAATCTGCTCGCGGAAGCCGGCGCGCGGTACGAATATATCGTCGTCGACCTGCCTCCGCTGGGCCCGATCGTCGACGTGCGCGCCGCCGCCTCCTTGTTCGACGCCTTCCTCTTCGTCGTCGAATGGGGCCGCACGCCGCGGGAGATGGTGCAGAACCTCTTCTCGACCGACGCAGTGATGTACGACAAGTGCATCGGCGTCATGTTCAACAAGGTGGATATGAATAAGGTCACGCTCTACGAAAATTACGGGTCGAGATATTACTACTACCCCCGGTATGGCAAATATTACGGCAAGGGCAAGGACTAGCGCGTGCGACGCTTTTCCTTCATGCCGAGAGCGCGCGGCGAAAATCACGAAACTCCGGGACGCGAGGCGGCGCGGCGAGGTGACGACCCTGCGCCGCCATCCCGGCCTGTCGTCCGAACGGGCGCCTCAGTCGTCTCGTTGATCGTCGCGCCGATTCTGTTGGCGAGCGTCGCGGTCGTCCTCGCGTTGTCGATCCGCGTGCTGGTCCGGTTCGCCGGCGCCGCCGATCTGTTCGACCTCGCCGCCTCGATCGAGCGCGGCGGCGAACCGCCTGATGCGGACTATCTCGCCGACTTCGTGAAGCGAAACGGCGTCGATCAGGCGAGCGAAGACTGCGGCAATTCCTTTACCCGCTCGCGCGTCACCGTTTCGCTGGCGATGGTCGAGGCGGCGACCGAGGCGGACGACGCGGCCGCGGCAGATTCGGCGCGCCAGATCGCGCTTCAATCCATCGAGCAGCGTCTGCGCTGCAATCCGCTCGACGGCAACGCATGGCTGCGTCGTGCGATCGTGGAGTCGCGCGGCGAGGACGGCCTTGCGCGCGCCGTCGACGATTTGCGGATGTCCTACAAGACTGCGCCGAGCGAGGGCTGGATCGTCGAACCCCGCCTCGCTTTCGCGACGGATCTCGTTCTCTCCGGCGTGACCAGTTTCGAGACCGACTATCTCGCCGATCTCGGGCGCTTCGCCGCTTTCGAGCCGGGGAGCCGGGTCGCCGACGCTTTCGTCGAGACAAGCCGTCCGGTGCGCGCGCGCCTGCGCGCGATCATCGACAAGCTGCCTGACGGGCGGAAGCGGTGGATCATCGCCGAGATTGACGCGCTCGGCGTCGACTACTGGGAGCAGTGACGCTGATGTCCGCTCCGCCCGAAATGGATCGGCCCGAGGCGCAACGGGAAGGCGACGCAACTCGGCGTTTCCGCCTCGAACCGGGAGAGCGCTGGTACGTCGCGATGACGCTGCCGCATAAGGAGAGGGTCGCCGCGGCCAATCTCGCCAATCAAGGCTATCGCTGCTTTCTCCCGTTGCAACTGGCGACGCGTCGCCACGCCCGGCAATTTCGCACCGTGCTCGCGCCAGTCTTCCCGCGCTACATTTTCATCATCCTCGACATCGAGCGAATGCGCTGGCGCAGCGTCAACGGCACGATCGGCGTGCAGAGCCTGGTCAGCCACGGGGAGCGCCCGCTCGCGGCGCCGCCCGGGATCGTCGAAACGCTCCTGCAATCGAGCGATGGTCGCGGCGCGCTCAGCTATCGCAAGGAGGATGTCGCGGTCGGCGCGAAGGTGCGGCTGCTGGCGGGGCCTTTCGCAGGCTCGTTGGCGGTCTTGCAGCGGCTGGACGGGCCTCGGCGCGTACAACTTATGCTAGAAATTCTCAGCGGACACGTTATAATCTCGCTAGAGCGCACGCAAATCGCTTCGGCCGGATAGAGCGCCGGGCGTAAGCGGCAACGTGCATTTCGGCGGCGCGGTAATCACCGCACGTTCGAGTCCGCCGTGGAACGTATTCAAGTTGAAACGGGATCGGTGGAGCGCCGATTCACCCGGACGGCGGTAGCATTGGCGCGAAGTGCGGGGAGCGAGGCGGCAGCGCGGACGCGCGGATGGCGGGCGCGTTGCGTGAAGAAGCCGCGCCTGCCGCCGTCGAGGGTGCATCCGCGGAGCCGTTGTCACCCCGCGAAAGCGGGGGTCCAGACAACCGCCGCAGGCCTTCGCTCTTTGACTCCGAGATGCCCACGTTCACAGGCGTGACGAGGCGCCGCTTGGCATTTGGCGCCGGCCCGGCTGTCACCCCCGCGAACGCGGGGGCCGAGAGAACCGCCGCAGGCCTTCGCCCTTTGACTCCTGGATGCCCGCCTCCGCGGGCATGACAGCGGCGCCGGCTGGAAGACGCTTCGGCGCGCAGTCGCCGCGACCAATCAGGGAAACCTTATGTTGGACACCAAGGCGAAAGCGAGGATCTCGTGAACGAACGCAAAGTCGCCCTCGTCACCGGCGTCACAGGGCAGGACGGCGCCTATCTCGCGGAATTCCTGCTCGCCAGGGGCTATGTCGTGCACGGCGTCAAGCGACGCTCGTCGAGCTTCAACACGGGGCGCATCGAGCACCTCTACGAAGATCCGCATGTGTCCGAGCCGCGCTTCATTCTCCACTACGGCGACATGACCGACGCGACCAATTTGATTCGCATCGTTCAGGAGACGCAGCCCGACGAGGTCTACAATCTCGCGGCGCAATCGCATGTGCAGGTCTCGTTCGAGGCCGCCGAATACACCGCCAACGCGGACGGGACGGGGGCGTTGCGGTTGCTGGAGGCGATCCGCCTGCTCCGTCTCCAAGGCAAGACCCGGTTCTATCAAGCCTCGACGTCCGAACTTTACGGCAAGGTTCAAGCCATTCCGCAGAACGAGACGACGCCGTTCTATCCGCGCTCTCCCTACGCGGCGGCCAAGCTCTACGCCTATTGGATCACCGTCAATTATCGCGAGGCCTATGGGATGCACGCCTCGAACGGGATTCTGTTCAATCACGAGAGCCCGATCCGCGGCGAGACGTTCGTGACGCGCAAGATCACGCGCGCGGTGGCGGCGATTCATCTGGGTCTGCAAGAGACTCTCTATCTCGGCAATCTCGACGCCAAGCGCGACTGGGGCCACGCCCGCGAATATGTGCGCGGGATGTGGTTGATGATGCAGCAGCCAGAACCCGACGATTACGTGCTGGCGACGGGCGAGACGCATAGCGTGCGCAGCTTCGTCGAAAAGGCGTTCCGCCGGATCGGCGTCGAGCTCGAATGGCGCGGCTGCGGCGTTGAGGAGCGTGGCCTCGACATGGCGACCGGGCGCACCATGGTGGAGGTCGATCCTCGCTATTTCCGCCCGACCGAGGTCGATCTGTTGATCGGCGATCCTGCGAAGGCGCGCGAGCGACTGGGCTGGCGTCACGAGACGACGCTCGACGAACTCGTCGGCGAGATGGTCCGCGAGGACCTCAAGATCATGGCGAGGTCGGTTCCGCAGCCGTCGGTGGCCAAGCGGCTCGTCCATGCCTGACGCAATGTTTCCGCTCGATGGCAAGCGGATCTGGATCGCTGGGCATAAAGGCATGGTCGGCTCGGCGTTGGTGCGTCGTCTCGCGCGCGAAAAGTGCGAGATCGTCGTGGTCGACCGCGAGGAGCTCGATCTGACCCGCCAGAGCAAGGTCGAGGCGTGGCTCGCCGAAGCGCGGCTGGACGCGATCGTTCTCGCCGCGGCGAAGGTCGGCGGCATTCTCGCCAACGATACCCGGCCTGCCGAGTTCCTCTATGAGAACCTGATGATCGAGGCGAATGTGATCGAGGCGGCGCACCGCGCCGGAGTCGATCGCCTGCTGCTGCTCGGTTCGTCCTGCATCTATCCGAGATTGGCGCCGCAGCCGATCGAGGAGGAGGCGCTGCTGACGGGCCCGCTCGAGCCGACCAACGAGGCCTATGCGATCGCCAAGATCGCGGGGATTAAGCTCTGTCAGGCTTATCGTAAGCAATATGGCCGCGCTTACGTCGCGGCGATGCCGACCAATCTTTACGGGCCCGGCGACAATTTCGATCTCGAAACGAGTCACGTGCTGCCGGCGCTCGTTCGCAAGGCCCACGAGGCCAAGCAACTCGGTTTGCCGGAGTTCACGATTTGGGGCAGCGGCGCGTCGCGCCGCGAGTTTCTTCATGTCGACGACTGCGCCGATGCGCTCGCGTTGCTGTTGCAAATCTATTTCGACAGTAAGCCGATCAACGTCGGCTCCGGCGTGGATCTCGACGATCCGTGAGCTGGCCGATCTCGTCGCCCGTGTCGTCGGCTTCTCGGGCCGCGTGACGACCGATCCAACGAAACCGGACGGGACGCCGCGCAAGCTGATGAGCGGCGCGCGCCTCGCAGCGCTCGGCTGGCATCCTCGCGTCAGCCTGGAGGAGGGCGTGCGCCAGACTTACGCCTGGTTCCTCGATCGCTTTGCGTCGGAGGCCGTCGCGCCGTGACGCGAATTCTGATCTATGCGATGAACTACGCTCCGGAGATGGCGGGTGTCGGCCGCTATAACGCCGAAATCGGGGAGCATTTCGCGCGGTCGGGCCACGAGGTCGCGGTCGTGACGACGATCCCGCACTATCCCGGCTGGAAAGCCACGCCGCCTTATCGCAATGGCCGCTATGTCAGCGAAACGATCGGCGTCGCCGATGTCACGCGCTGCCCGCTGCTGCTGCGCGAGCGGATGGGCGGGATATGGCGCTTCATCGCGCCGCTGACTTTTGCTGTGACGTCGGCTCCCGTGGCGCTGTGGCGCGCGTTGCGCTTTCGCCCCGACGTGGTGCTGTGCGTCGAGCCGACGCTGATGATCGCGCCGGTCGGCGTTCTCGCGGCGCGGCTGGTCGGCGCGAAGACGGCGCTGCACGTGCAGGACCTTGAGGTCGACGCCGCCTTCGCGGTTGGGCACCTCAAAGCGATCGGCTGGCTACAGCGCGCCGCCTCGCGATGCGAGGGCTGGTTGCTGCGTCGCTTCGATCGGGTGGTCACAATTTCCGGCGCGATGGCGGAGCGCCTCGCGCATAAGGGCGTCGAGGCGGATCGCATCGCGATCGTTTACAACTGGGTCGATCTCGAGGCGATCAAGCCATTGGGACGGCCAAGCGCCTATCGCGACGAACTCGGCTTCGGCGCGCGGGATCGCATCGTGCTCTATTCCGGCGCGATCGGCGCCAAGCAGGGTTTCGACGACGTGATCGACGCCGCCGAACGCCTTGCGTGGCGGCAGGACATTCAATTCGTCATCGCCGGGGAGGGACCGGCGAAGCCGTCGCTTGCCAAACGCGCCGCGTCGTTACGCAACGTCCGCTTCCTGCCGTTCCAGCCTTACTCGCGTCTGTCCGAATTCCTCGGCCTTGCCGATCTGCACATCCTGCCGCAGGCGTCCGCCGCTGCCGATCTCGTGCTGCCCTCGAAGCTCGGCGGCATGCTGGCGAGCGGACGGCGCATCGTCGTCACTGCTACGTCCGGCTGCGAACTCGAGCGGTTCGTCGCCGGCGCGGCGACCGTCGTTCCCCCCTCCGACGGCGAGGCGCTAGCCGAGGCGATCGAACGCCTCGTCGACAATATGCGCCCCGACGACGAGGGCTCCGCGTTTCGGCTGCGACTCGCGGAGCGCCTCGCCAAGACCGACGGGCTCAAATATTTCGAGGCGCTGGTCGTAGGCTGGGAGCCGATCGGGCCGTCGCGCCGGGCGATCGGGGCAGCGGCGGTCTTCACTGCCTCGCCTGGCGAGGCGGCGCCTTAGCGTGTGGGCCCGCGGATGTTGAGCCCGCGCCGGGCGCGCTGCAGCGCCATAGCGGCCGGATTGGCCGTGGCGACAGCTGCGTTCGCCGCCGTGACGGCCGCGGCGTCGCCCGCGGAGTTTCGCCTCGAGATCAGCGACAACGCCGCGCCCGTCGATTTCGAAGCCACTTTGCGCGCGGCCCGCGCGCACCGGCGCGAGCATCCAGATGACACGATCGTCATTGCGTTGCCGGCGCATCTCTTTCGCATCGCGCCAATCGCCTTGGGGCCGGACGATTCCGGGCGCGACGGCGCGCCGCTCATTCTGCGCGGCGAAGGCGCGGCGGGAACGACGATCACCGGCGCCGTCAAGGTGGAGAGCGCGGCGCTTGGTCGCAACGATGCGCTGCGCGCGCGCCTGCCGGCCGATGTGGCGGCGCGGGTGCGCCGCGCCAAGCCGGACGAGGCGCTTCTCGCGTTAACGACGCCGCCCTTCGCAGCGATCGGCAGCTTCTCGCCCTCGGCGCCTGGTCGGCTCGTCGTCTTCGAGGGAGGACGGCGGTTGCAGCCGGCCCGCTGGCCGAGCCAGGGCTATTTCACCGACCCGTCGCTCGCGCCGGTCCAGGCGCACGGTTCCCTCGCCGTGCAGCTTCCGGGGCCGGTCGCAGGGCTCGCCGATGAGACCAACCTGTGGGTCGATGGTTTCTGGGGGTGGAACTGGTGGTTCGAGCGCCGCAAGGGGCGCGCGCGCGCCGACGGGGCGATCGAGATCGACAAGCCGGATGCGCCGCTGCGCCCCAGCGCGCGCTATCGGCTCGTCAATGTGGCGCGGGGGGTCGACCACAGCGGCGTCTACTATCGTGAGCCGGACGGCGCGCTGGATTTTCTGCCGGAGGCGGGCGACCCCGAAGCCAATCTCCTCGTCGCGGTCGCCACTGGCCTCCTCAAGATAAAGAATGCCGAGCACATCAGGATCGAAAACGTCGCCTTCGAGAAGACGATCGGAACCGCGGTGTCGATCGAGAATTCGCGCGACGTGGTTCTCGACGATTGCTACGTCGGCGAGACCGGCACGAACGGCGTCGTGATCGACGGCGGCGAGGCGAATCGCGTTGAGAACTGCGTCGTCGACGACGTCGGTTACGCCGGTGTCTCGATCAGCGGCGGCGACCGCGTCAGCCTGATCCCATCTCGGCATGTGCTGCGTGGAAGCTACATCGCCCATTTCGGCCGTGAATTGCCGACCTATCGGCCGGGCGTGAGTCTGCAGGGCGTCGGCGCGAGCGTCGAGGACTGCGAGATTGCTTTCGGGCCGCATGCGGGGCTGACGTTCAGCGGCAACGACCATCGGATCGAGGGCAACGCGTTCCACGATCTGGTGCTCGACAGTGAAGACGCCGGCGCGATCTATACGGGGCGCAACTGGACGACACGCGGCGCGGTCATCGCTTCGAATGTATTCCGCGACATCGTCGACAAGGTCGCCGCTTCGCCGGTCGTCGGCGTCTATCTCGACGATCAGGTCTCCGGCGCGACGATCCGCGCCAATGTCTTCGAGGACGTGGACAAGCCTGTTCTCGTCGGCGGGGGCCGCGAGAATGTCGTGCGCGACAATCTCTTCCTGCACTGGCGCGCCGGCCCGATCTCGGTCGATGCGCGCGGCCTCACTTGGCAAGCCGACATGACGAAGCCCGGCGGCGCTTTGATGAAGAGCCTGGAGACCGTCCCGTTCCAAAGCGCGATCTGGGCGGCCCGCTATCCAGGTCTCGCCAAACTGCCGGGCGACCGCCCAGGCGCGCCGCTCGGCAACGTCTTCGCCGACAATCTCGCCGACCGCGCGCCGCTCGTCGCCTATGACCGGCCGGCGACCGCCGCCTTGGGCGAGGAATCGGGGAATCGGGCGATCGAGGCGGTCGGCGCCGAGGCGGTCGGCGCCCTGCAGCATCTGCCGGATGACGCGCCGGCGACATCCGTTCTGCGGGCGACCGAAGAGCGCGTCGCGGCGACCGAGCGGGCGACGCACGCCCTGCGCTTCCGCGCGAGGGCCGAGCGGTGAGTATGGTTTCCGCAGCGCTGCGCGCGCGCGGCCTCGATCCGTCGCGGCTGTTTCGCCGCTTCGATGGCGCCACTGCCGAAGGCCGAGCCAAGGAGCGTCAGCGCCGCATTGCGCTGACCGCGCTCGCCGCGGCGCTCGCCAAGGTCGTGTCGGTTTCGACGACTCTCGTCTCTGTGCCGTTGACGCTGCGCTATCTCGGCGCAGAACGCTACGGCCTCTGGATGACGATAAGCTCGCTCGTCGCCATGCTCGGCTTCGCCGATCTCGGCGTTGGCAACGGCCTGCTGACAGCCGTCGCAGCGGCGAAGGGGCGGGAGGATCGCGAGGCGATCCGGGGCGATGTATCGAGCGCGCTCGTCGCGCTCCTGCTACTGGCGCTTGCCGCGCTGACCATGTTCGGCGTGATTTCCTCGCTGGTCGACTGGCCGAGTGCGCTCAACGTCAAGACGCCGGAGGCGACGCGAGAGGCCGCCCCGGCGCTCGCCGCGCTGGTCGCCTGCTTCGCGCTCGGCATGCCGATCGGGGTGACGCAAAAGATCCAGATGGGGCTGCAACTCGGCTTCATGTCGAGCCTGTCGCAGTGTCTCTCCAGCGCGACAGCGCTCTTCGCCGTCCTTGCGGCGGTCCACTGGCGTGCGTCGCTGCCCTGGCTGGTGCTGGCCTATGCGGGAAGTCCACTGCTCGTCGGCTGGCTCAACGGCGTCGTCTTTTTCGTGCGCTTCGCCCCCGACCTCGCGCCCGCATGGCGAGCCGTGTCGTTGCGCGGGATGAAGTCGGTCATGGGGACCGGCGTGTTGTTTCTCGTCCTCCAGCTGGCCGGCGCGTTCGCCTTCGCGTCGGACAACATCATTATCGCTCGCATCTCGGGGCCGGCTGCGGTGGCAGGATACGCCGTCCCTGTCCAGATGTTCGCGCCGGTCAGCACCGTGCTGCTAATGGCTTTGTCGCCGCTCTGGCCCGCCTACGGCGAAGCGATCGCTCGCGGCGATGGCGCGTGGGCGCGAAAAACGCTCAAACGATCGTTCGCTTCGTCGGTGGCGATCGCGTCCGTGCTTTCGTTACTTCTGGCGACCGGGGGCCCGCGCCTCCTAGCCCTTTGGGTCGGCCCGGCGGTCGCGCCGCCTGCGTCGCTACTGTTCGCGCTCGCAGTTTGGAAAGTCGTTGAAGTTGGCGGCAACGCCATCGCGATGTTCCTCAACGGCGCGAAGCTGATCGGATTCCAGGTGATCACGGGATTGGCCTTCGCGGCGTTAGCGATACCGATGAAGATCGTCCTCTTGCGCGCGTTCGGATCGCCCGGGATCGTGATCGCGACCACCGTCTCCTATCTGACGTGCGTCGCAGGACCATTGTACCTTTTCCGGCGGCGCATGTTGCGAGAGACGGCGTCGATCGCCGGTTCGGGGCCAAGGCGTGCGTGACTGGAACGGACGCATGGGACACAGCTCCGTCATCCGGCCAACCCGCCAGCGCGCGTCGATGTCTCGCGCAGCGCGCGGAGCCGGCGTCTCGGAGACATAAACCGCCAAGACGACGAGAGGGGCGCCGTGCGCCACCTCACGCGCTTCGCATACATCGTTATTCGACGCAACAGCGGACCTTACAACATTGGCTCGAGATGTCATGACCTGGGAAGAGGCAGTCCGGTGGCTCAGAGCGCAACCGCAGCGAGCGAACCTCGTTCGGGCGTGCTTTTTCGACGACCCCTTGAGCGAGGCGGCTGAGCGGTATTCTTCCTGTTGCGAATGGATCGCTGTTCGCGCGCTCATCGGACCGGCGCGCGGCGCCGCCCTCGATCTCGGGGCAGGGCGGGGAATCTCCACCTATGCGCTCGCCCGCGATGGATGGCGGGTGACCGCGCTCGAACCGGACCCGAGTGATCTGGTCGGCGCGGGGGCGATCCGCGCGCTCGCCAGCCAAACTGGGATCGCTGTCGATATCGTCGAGGGCTGGGGAGAAGACCTGCCCTTTGAAAACGGGACCTTCGATCTTGTCCACGGCAGGCAAGTCCTTCACCACGCCAGCGATCTGCAGCGCCTGATGCGCGAGGTCGGGCGAGTGCTGAAACCGGGCGGTCGCTTTCTGGCAACACGCGAGCACGTCATATCGAAACGCGAGGATCGCGAAGACTTCCTCGCTTTGCACTCGCTTCACTCGCTTTACGGCGGAGAGAACGCCTATCTCCTGCATGAGTATCTCGACGCGATTCGAGGCGGCGGGATCAGCATCGAGCGATGCCTGAATCCGCTCGCCAGCGATATCAATACGTTTCCGGAGACGAGAGCGAACGTCATGCGGCGCCTTGCCGCCAAGAGCCATTGGCCAATCCCGGACATGCTGCCCTATGGGCTGCTGACCGTCTTGGGCGCTCTGAGACGCAATCCTGGCCGGCTCTACTCATTCGTTGGAACAAAGCGAGGGTAGCCAAGATCCCGAATGCGCATCGGTTGCAAAAGAGGGGCAGGCATGAACGATAGTGTCTATTTTTCCGGACATAAAGTGTACGGAGACGATATGTCCTTGAATGACATTGAAAAATGGTATTCAGACGAAGAGAATGGATATTATAATCTGATAAATACTGTATACTTTAAAGATCGCGACTACGTCTACCAGTATCATGCTTTAAACGAATATCATGGGTATAGACATATTCGAGATCGGCGTTATCGGCGCGTATTAGCCCTGGGGTGCGCACGCGGGGACGATGTCGCGCCGATCTCCGCCAACGCGGATGAGTATTTCGCAATCGAACCTGCCGAGAAGTGGTGGTCGCCGACAATCGGCGGCAAGCCCGCGCAGTTCGTCAAGCCGAACGTTTCAGGGGATATTCGCTGTAGATCAGGGGAGGTTGACCTCACGATTTGTCTGGGCGTTCTCCATCATATTCCAAATGTAACACATGTAATCAATGAGATATCAAGAGTAAGCTCTCGCAATGGACGGTTCATATTGCGAGAGCCCATTTCCACGATGGGAGATTGGCGGAAGCCGCGGATAGGCCTCACCAAGAATGAACGCGGCTTCCCGATTAAATGGCTCGACAATCGATTGTCCGAGGCGGGTTTTGTTTTCGAACGCCGTGCGTTCTGCGTGTTTCCGCTAACAGCAATACTTGGTAAATTATTTGGCGTGTCAGCTTATTCGAGCCGCGGCTTGGTAGCGTTGGATCATATTATGGGTGGTCTTACGCTGTGGAATTATCACTACCATCGCGACTCGCTATTCAAAAAGATCGGCCCAACAAGCGCCTTCTATATTTTGAGGAAAGTCTAAAGAAAGAAACCGAACTGCGCCGTGCGTTGCGATTGACAACAATTCAAATCGCGGTCCGTGGCGCGCGCGCTTGTGACGCGCAGGCGCCATGTGGTCGGGCTGGGGCACGGCGCGTTCGGACCCGAGGAGCGGCGCGCCTGGGGCGTCGCCGGGTGGCGCTCCGCGAATGTCATGCCGGAGAGCCTGGCTGCCTACGGTGGCGCTCCGCTTTCATTGCGCGAGCGGCGGATCGGTGGCCGCATCGTTTTTTGGGAGGTCTGCGTGAAATTCGATGTGGGCGACAAACGCTTTGCACTGATCCCGATCTTGGTCGTGCGACGCCGCATCTTCCGTCTCGCCGCCAATGTCGAGGCCGCGCCGCGATGAGAGTGCACTACGATCACCAGATCTTCTCCACCCAGAGAACGGGCGGGATATCGCAGTATTTCGCGCGGCTCGTCGAATGGTACGCCGAACGGGGCGAACCCCAGATCTCGCTCGGATTCCGCTTCTACCTCTCGGACCATCTCGGCGCCGGCCGGGGTCGAATTCGAATTCCTCGCTTCGCCGGCAGCGGGAGGTTGTGCAAGGTTCTCAACGAAGCGCTTCGCCCACCAGTGCGAGCAGACGTCGTCCATTCGACCTACTACAACCCGAGATACCTCTGCGCGGGCGGGAACACGCCGAAGGTCGTTACGGTCCACGACATGATCCCTGAATTGTTTCCGAGCTACTTCGCTCACAACCCCCATCTTGCCAAGCGTGCGTATGTCGAGGCGGCCAATCGAATCATTTGCGTTTCGCATACCACCAAAAACGACCTCGTTACGATCTTCGACGTGCCGGAAGGGAAGATCGACGTCATCCACCACGGCATCGATCTCGAGCGAGCAAGAAGCGAGCTCGCGCCCATCCCGCGGCCGCGTCGCTATCTGATGCACATCGGCAATCGCTCCGGATACAAGAACTTTGGCGTGGTCATCGCCGCGATGAAAAAGCTGTGGGCCGCCGGCTGCCAAATCGCCCTGCTGTGCATCGGAGGCGGCGCTTTCTCGCCGACGGAGCGACAGAGCATCGGCGGCGACATAGGCAAGATTGCACATCTGCATCCCAACGATCATCAGGTGCGATATCTTCTCAAACACGCAGTCGCGCTGATCGCCCCGTCGCTATACGAAGGGTTCGGCTTTCCCGTCATCGAAGCGTTCGCGCTGGACTGCCCCGTCATCCTGGCGCGGGCGAGTTGCTTTCCGGAAATCGCTCAGGATGCAGCGACGTATTTCGATCCCAACGACGTTCATGATTTGGCTGATGCCGTCGAGATGGTCGTCGAGAACGATGCTTTGAGGGCGAAGTTGTCGGCTGCTGGTCGACGGGTCGTCGCGCAATACACGTTGGCGCGTATGGCCGATAAAACGCTGAGGACCTACGAGGCTGCATTATGAGGGGCGCAGGCCCTGTAGGGCCGGTTCGTCGGCTCGTTGCAGAGCGCGATGTAAGCCCACCCGATGCCGCAAGCGAGAAATCGCGACGAGGGAAGTTCGCGTGATCAAAATAATCGATGATGTCGCAAGAATGACCTCACGATTGCGGCAGGCGGAAAAAGATAAATGGCGATTGTTGAGACGCCTTTTATCGCGCGTCGTGCACAAGAGGCGCCGATCCGCCATGGCGAAGATCGACACTATCGCCTTGTCTAAATCGCCGCTGTCTGAGAAATTCACTCTCATTTACCGGGATAGGTTGTGGGTGGAAAGCGCGCCGCATCTGAACCGAGACAAAAGCGCATCGGGACACGGATCAACCCTGAGGTCGACCAAAACGCTTCGACCTCAGCTTGAGGAATTGATCAGATCTCTGAAACCAGGAAGTTTTTTGGACGCTCCGTGCGGCGATTTCAATTGGATGAAAGAGGTGCGTTTCCCGAATGATTGTGACTACGTGGGCGGAGATGTGGTCGCTCCTCTTATTGATCGACTACAACAGCGCTACGGTTACGAAGCAGGAGCATCACGCCGCCGCGGGGGCGCGGCGCGGTCGCGACGATTTCTGGTAGTCGACCTATGCAGTGACCTGCTCCCCCCTGTCGATATTCTGTTCTGCAAAGATTGCCTTCAACACTTGAGCAATTCGGATGTGAAGAGGGTTTTGGATAACATAATGAAGTCAAAGGTAAAGTACGTGATGATCTCAAATCATTCGGGCGTACAAAACAACAAAGACATTCCGACCGGGGGATTTCGCTTTCTGGACGTAACCAAACCGCCCTTCATGCTGCCAGAACCGTATATGAGGTTGGACGATTGTCCGGTCGATAAGGAGCCAAGATATATCGGCGTGTGGCGGCGTGCGGAGCTTGCGCAGAGGTGACGCCCTCGCTGGCACAATTGGACGACCATTCGCCCGCGCGCGACGCTGCGCTAGTGGAGCGCGCCAGGGCCGCTTTGCCGGGGCGCGTCGCAGCCTTTGCGCGGACCTATGACAGCATCGTCGCTGAGGCGCTGGAGGCGCGAGATTGACGCGCGTCGTTGTTTATTCCACCGAGACCGGCGGCCATCATCCCGAATATGACGCGGTCATCGCGCGCGAACTCGCCGCGATCGGCGTCGAGGTCGTCTTCACCAACAAGCTCGCCGTCGCTCTCGCCGCGCGGCGCGTCCTTTTCCCGATGATCGAAGCCAACCGGCGCGCTTTCATCCTCTGTGTCCTAGCGAGCTGCGCGACGGCGCGCTGCGTCAGCGGACTGCTTTTCCGGCCGGGCGAGTGCTTCCGCGCGGGTTTGAAATACAGGCTCAAGCGGCTCGCGTTCCGGGCTTTCGGCGTCGCGCCGAGAACGAAGGTCGTCTCGATCGTACCCTTCTCCGTTGCGCCGCAGTTTGCCCAGGTTGCTTGGGATTGGGTCCACGATCCGCAGATGTGGGATTGCCCCGATCTCGGGGGCCGGGATGATGAGGTGGGCACCTCGCTCGCCGCTGAATTGATTGCCTACGCGCGCGGTCGGCCGATTGTCGTCGCGCTCGGCCTGCAAAACCGCATCAAGGGCTTCGCTTATTTCTGCGAGGTGTGGAGCGCTTGTCCTGAATTGCGCGAGCGCAGACTTTTCGTCGCGGCCGGCCGCATCGCCCCCGAGTGTCGCGCGGCGGCTGACCGCTTGACCAGTCTCGGCGGGGTCGTCGTCGACCGACACTTGTCGTTCGAGGAGATGGCCAGCCTCTACCGCGCCGCGGGCATGGTCTGGGCGGTTTATCATCCGACCTACGATCAGGCGTCGGGCATCGCCGGTCGGGCGTTTCAGTTCGGCGCGCCCGTCGCGCTGCGGCGCGGCTCGCTGATGGCCTCGCTGATGCGCGAGTTGGCGCATCCGATCGTCGAGGTGGACTACGACGCTCCGCAAAAGGCCGCTCGGCGAACGCTGACCTATGACGCCGCGGCGCCGCGATCCGTTCCTCCAGGGGAAACAACAGCCGCGATGCGGCGCCGTTTCATTCGGACGATCGCGCAGTCGCTGAACGTCGTCGCCGACGTGTCGGATCGGCGCCGCGCCTGATGCAATCCGCAATGGATGGGGTGGAATTTTATCTTTGGGCGCCGGAGCTGTCGCCACACGAGATCGACCTGTGCAACGCGCTGGCGGCGGAAAGCGAGCGCGTGTCGAAGGTCACCTATGTCGCGGACAAGGGTCTTTCCGCGGAGCGAGTCGAGCAGGGCTGGTCGCGGGAGCGCCTGAACGGGGAGCTCATTCTGTCGCCAGACCGTGGCGCCGCGCGCGATCTCGTCGCCGCTTCGAGCGCGAATGCGATTCACGTCTTCTCCGACATCCACGGCCCGCCAGCGATCGCAGAGGGATTGAGGACCGCCGTCAATCTGCGGCGCAGGTTCGGCCTCCTGAGCGGCCCGCGCGCGCTCGAGGGGGCGGCGGGATGGGGGCGCTTCGTCCATTCGTGGTTGCGCGAAGGCGACTTGCGCGACGCCGCCCACTTCGTTCTGGCGGTCGGCCGCGAGGGTCCGCGCTGGTTCACATCGGTGGGTTACAGGCAGGACAGGGTTTTCCCTTTCGCGGAGTTTGTCGGAGGCGCGCAACAGCCGGCGCAAAGCTTCGTCGGCAAGCCGCGCGTGACTTTCCTCGGGCGGCTGACGAGGGCGAGAGGGCTAAGCCTCTTTCTCGAAGCCGTTCGACGCATACCCAGCGACATCCATGTCGAAATCGCCGGCGCGGGTCCGGAGGAGCCCGCCGTCCGCGCCGCCGCGACGAGGGGACGCAACCCGGTGCGCTATCTCGGCCCCCTGACGACGAACCGGGCGCGGGCGCTGCTCGCGCGCACGGACATCCTCGTCGCGCCGTCGCTCGTGCGGAACGACCGGTGGGGCGCGGCGGTCGGCGATGCGCTGTTGCAAGGCGCGGCGGTCGTCGCGACGGACCGTGTCGGCGCCTCGGTCTGCCTCGGCGCGCCCTGGCGAGGACGCGTGGTTCGCCGCCTCGATCCGGAAGCGGTCGCCGAGGCCGTCGAGAGCCTGATCCAGAGCGACGAATTGAGGCCGCAGCGACGCCTGCTGCGGACCGAATGGGCGAGGCGGCGACTGACTGGCGCGGCGGGCGCCCGCTACCTCCTCGACATCCTTTCCCATGTCTACGATGCGGGCGAGCGCCCGAAGGCCTTCTACGAGGGTTAGCAGCCGATGACGATCGCGCCTCTGGACGCTCGCCAGTCACGCCCGCTCGAAGGCGGGCCCAGCTTCAGTCTGGCAAATCGGATGCAAAGGGCGGCGTGGCGCGTCGCTTGGGTGCTGCTTGCTTCATGGACGCCGCCGTTTCTGCATCCGTGGCGTAGGCTTTTGTTGATCATGTTTGGCGCGCGCGTCGCGCGTGGCGCGCGCATCTACGGCAGCGTCAGGATCTGGCGCCCCCAAAATCTCGTCATGGACCAATTCGCATGTCTGGGTCCGCGCGTGGATTGCTACGCGATGGCGCGCATTTCGCTTGGGCCATACGCCATGGTCTCGCAGGACGCCTGCCTTTGCGCCGGGACGCACGACACCGAGCGGCCGGAATTCCAATTGCTGACCAAGCCGATTGTGATCGGCGAGCGCGCCTGGGTCGCGGCGGGTGCGTTTGTCGGGCCGGGCGTTCGTATAGGGGAGGGCGCTGTTCTCGGGGCGCGCGCCGTTTGCTGTTCCGACGTCCCGGCTTGGGAAATCTGGGTTGGCAACCCGGCGCGTCGCCTGAGAAAGCGCGGGCGAGGTTGAGACGCGGGTGACCACTCCCAGGACGATGCCGGTCTGGCGCCGATCCGCGCGCCCTGCGGAATCGAGCGCCGTCGCGCCGGGGCGAATTCTGCCGCGCGTGAGAAGCGCCGCCGAGGATCGCGCGAGGGTCGAGAACCTCCTTGCGATCGCCCTGTTCGCGGCCTCGGCCTTCGTGCGTCCGACGATTGCCGGCGACGCCATGTCGTTCGTCGGCTCGATCGCGCTATTCGCAATCGGTTTGGCCAGTCTCGGCACGCTGGGCTTTGGCGGATCGCTCCTGAACTGCGAAGCAGCCTCGCAAGGCACCGCGATTGTGCTGTGGCTTTTCCTCATGATCCACGCCGCGCTCAACGGGGTGCCGAATTTCTACGCGGCGTCCGCCTTTCTGCAGATATCGTCTTGTAGCGTGGGGGCGGCGCTCTGCCTCAGCCATCGTAACGTGCACGATGCGTTTTTTTCTCTATGGAGAAGATTTCTCATCGCTCTGTCGATTTCGTGGATCGTGACAGTCGCATTGTCGTTGTTCGTAGGTTTGCCGAGCCTGCGGCTCGCGTCGCTGCAAACGCTGCACTACGACGTGTACGAAATCTATTTTCCCCTGACGTTTTCCTACGGCGTCAAGGATTACGACGGAATCCAGCTCGTAAGGGCGTCGGCTTGGTTTCGCGAGGCGGGAATTGCGCAAGCCTTTTATGCGAGCGCGATCCTCACTATCCGCGAGCTGAAAACCGCCCGGCAATGGGCGAGCGCCGCGCTGTTGTTCGTCGGCGGTATGGCGACGCAATCGACGATCGGGATCGCGGTCGTCGGGGTCTCGGCCGCGGTGTGCATGATCCGGATCTTTCGGCATCCGGCGATCCGATTGGCGATCCTGGTTCCCGCGGCCTATCTGGCGCTTGCAGGGATTCAACTGACAATCAATGACGACACCATCGGGCTGGCCGCGAAGATGGAGACGGATTCGTACTTGGACCGCGCCACCCAGGTGGAGAATGGACTTCGCGCTTTTTATGAGAATCCGTTGGGGTATGGCGCGTACAACACCCTCGTGGCGAGTGGCGTCAACCTCGTTTCCTCGCTCGGGTCGATTGGCCTGTTCGGCGCCGCGCTCGTCCTCCTCAATATCGCGGCCTCCATTGTTTCGACCGAGAGCAAGGTCGAAAAATTCGTGTTCGTCCTTCCGCTCTTCGTAACGTCGCTGACCAGTCAACCCCTTCTGGACGCCGCCCTGATGTATGTCTTCCTGGGCTACGGCGGCGCCCGGCGGACCGAAACACCACTTTGGCGCATTTCGCCGCCGCCTGTTTTCTCCCCCCGCGCGCGCAAACGGAGTGCACGACCGTGATTCAAACGAAGAGCGCTCAGATTTGCGGGATCGACTTCCTTCGCTTCGTCGCGGCGTCTCTCGTGGCCTCGTTGCATCTCTGGGGAGCTCAGGTCCGCGCCCCGAGCGGATTTGCGGGCTATCTCATCGCATCGACGTCCGCTGCGTCCGGCGGCGCCCCTGCCGGCGGGAAGGAAGCCGGCATCGCTTTTGTCGGCGCTGTCGGGGTCCAGATATTCTTTACGATATCGGGCTTCGTGATCGTCTATTCGGCGCGGGATGAGAGCTCACTCTCGAACTTCCTGTACAAACAATTCCTCAGGCTCGCGCCGGCACTATGGATCTGCACCCTCATATCGGCCGCGATCGCCATCGCCTGCCAATACTATTCCATCGAGGAGGCGATGGCGCGGGCGGCAAGGTCGTTTGTCATCTTTCCCGCGTCCCCCAAGATCGACGATGTCGTTTGGACGTTGGATCTCGAGGTCGTGTTCTATCTGTACATCGCGGCGGCGGTGGCGAGCCGCAGGCCGGATGGAATCAAATTGGTCGCGTATGCCCTTTCAGCGATCTCGCTCGCCTATTGGTCAGTCTACTATGGATTCGGTTGCTCGGCAGGCGAGCGCGTCGGATTGACGACGGTCTGCGCGCTCTACGCGAACCCATGGTTCTATAAATCCACGAGCATCTTGCTCGCGCAGCATGGATCATTTTTTGCGGTCGGCATGTTTCTGTGGGTGGGTTGCTCCCAGAAGATTTCGCGCGCGGATGCGGTCGTGTCGCTCATCGCCGTCTTGGTGTGTATTAGCCAATTGAATTGGACGTCGAGCTACTACTTCGACAACGACGGGGACCTCGGCGCGTCGCAAAGCCCTGTCTTGATGATTGGGATCTGGGTGGCCGCGACGGCGAGCATGGGGCTCAGCATCGCCTATCGTGAACAGATTGGGCGGGCGCTCTCCGGTTGCAGGAACGTGGTTCGGATCGTCGGGTTGTCGACCTATCCGCTGTATCTGCTGCATGGCTTCGTCGGCGGCGCCGCTCTCGCCGGAGCGCGAACGGTAGGGTTGGGCCGGTTCGCCGGCTTCCTGGCGGCGCTGTGCGTGGCGTCCGTGGTCTCCGCCGTCGTCGCGGTTCAAATCGAGCCGCGTGTAAACGACGCGCTGCGACGCCTGATCCAGCGAAGTCCCAGCGCCCGCTCTTTTCTGGCGAACGAGTAATTTCCAAAGCCGGTTGCGATGACGTCGAACCGTCATCGCGAGGAGCGCCGCGACGAAGCGATCCATGCATCAGATTGCGTCGTCGGCGCTCGTGCATTGCTTCGCTCCGCTCGCAATGACGGGGCGGTTCAAACAGAACGCAAAATACGCCAAGGATGACCCCGAGATGCCATCGCCCCGCGTGAACGCTTTGTCGCGCGTCGTCTTCGTCGGCCAGTTCCCGCCGCCGATCAACGGTCTCACACTGATCACTGCTCGTCTCGCTTCGGCGCTCGAAAGGGCGGGGCGGCAGCTTACCGTCGTCGACATCGGCGGGCCGCCGCGGCGAAAGTCTCTGACCTTTCACATGTCGAGGCTCGCGAGGGTTTCGCGCGCGCTAGGCGTCCTTGCGGCCTCGGCCGTCCGCGGCGACAGGATTTGTTATCTGACGGCGGACGGCGGCCTCGGCCTCGTCTATTCGCTCCTAATTGCCGGCACTGCGCGGTTGCTCGGCTTTCGCATCTTCGTTCACCACCACACCTACAGCTACATCGTTCGCGAACGCTTGTTGACGCGAGCGTTCGTTGCGGTCTGTGGTCCGGCCGCCGTCTCGATATTTCTGTCTCGAGGCATGGCTGGCGACTTTGCGGCGCGCTACGGCCGGCAGACCCATTCGCTCGTGCTCCCCAATGCCATCTTCGTTCCCGCTCCGCCTCTCGGCGAGGCGGCTGTGTGTCGGGAGATCACGATCGGCCTTCTCGGCAATCTGGCGGCTGAGAAGGGGCTCCATCATTTCCTGGAGGTCTTGCGCCTCGCGCGCGAAGCCGGGCTGCCGCTCTGCGGCGTCCTCGCCGGGCCTGTCGCAGCGGACGCCGACCGCACCTTTCTCGCCTCTCTCGCCGAGGAACTCGCGGGCCGTCTCGACTATCGCGGCCCAGTCTATGACGCCGAAAAGGCGCGCTTCTTCGCCGATATCGACGTCCTCGTTTTCGCAACGAACTTGGACGAAGCGCAACCGACGGTGATCTTCGAAGCCTTCGCGGCCGGCTCGCCCGTCATTGTTTACGACCGCGGCGCCATTCGCGAGCAGGTCGGCGAGGCGGGGTTCGTCATCGCGCAAGGCGCCGATTTCACGGCCGGCGCTTTGGCGGCGCTGAAGCGATACCAAGCTGAGCCGGCCCTGCTCGAGGCGCACAGGCTCGCAGCGCGACGACGTTATCTCGACGATCAAAGCCAGGGGGAGGCTCAGATCGCCCGTCTGTTCCAGGAAACGCCAGTTGCGGCCCATGTCAGCGAGGTCCTGCCGAAATGACGCATCGTGTCGATATTTGGCATAATATTCTTTGGTCGAAATATAAGGGCGCCGTCTTCTCGGACCTTCATCGCCAGAGCGTGCGCGCCGGGATGGACGTGCGCTTCTTCCAAATCGCCGAGACCGAAAACGATCGCATCGCGCTCGGCGCGGTCGATCTCGCTTATCATAAATATCCCTACCGTCTGATGGTCAGGGGTTCTTACCAAGATGTTTCGGCGCCGCGGCTCGCCGGGATTCTGTTTTGGGCGACGCTGACCTCGCCGGCGGAGCTCGTCGTCCTCGCCGGCTATCACAAAATCGAATATTGGGTGCAACTCCTCGCCGCCAGGCTGACGGGGAAGCGCGTGATGGTTTTCTGCAATTCGACTTATCACGATCGTCCGCGCGGCAATTTCAGAGATCACCTCAAGCGTTGGTTTTTCCGATTCTGTCACGGCTATTTTTGCTACGGCCAACGCAGCAGGCGTTATTTGCTCTCCTACGGCGCGCCTGACGAGCGGGTGTACACACGCTGCCAAGCCGCGGCTCTGCCGCGCGACTATGACCCGAGCCGTGCGCTCGAGCGGCGCCTCGCCTTTCTCGCCGAGGGCAGAGCGCCGGTGATCCTCTATGTCGGTCGCCTCGCGCCGGAAAAGAACCTGTTCGTGCTTCTCCAAGCCTTCCAGACGCTGCTGGCCGCGCGGCCGGATTGCACGCTCAGGCTCGTTGGCGAAGGGCCCTACAGGGCCGCGCTCGAGGCGGCCGCCGCGCGCAGGAAGCTCGGCGACAAGGTCGTTTTCGCCGGCTCTCGAAAAGGGGACGATCTCTGGGAGGAATACGCCAGGGCGACCTGTCTCGTGCTGCCGAGTGTCAGCGAGCCTTGGGGCCTCGTGGTCAATGAGGCGTTGGCCTACGGCTGTCCGGTCGTTGTAAGCGAGAGGTGCGGTTGCGTTCCGGAACTCGTCTTGGAGGGCAAGACCGGATATGCGTGTGCACCGGATAGCGCTGAGCAACTATGTGAAAGTGTGAACCGGCTATTGAGCCTGAGCGATCGGGCCGCGGTCGCCCGAAACTGCGTCGAGCTCATGGACGGCTTCACCCCACGAGTCGCGGCGGCGGGCATAATGTCGGGATTGAGCGCCGTCATGCGGCGATGATCCCCGAACCACCGCTCAAGAGGATAAGCGCGCGCGATCAACATTTTTGCAAGTGTATTCTCGGCTCTGCCGAAGCGTCGCTTAACAAGACGATGGCGTCCAGCCCAAGAAGGCCGCGGAGCGCGCCGATGGCGCGTGACAGGCATTCTGACCGCGCAAGCGAATATCTCATGGCCGACGTGGGTCACCCGCACTCGTGCGCTGTGCGCCGTTGCGACGTGACGATGGTTTGAGGCGGCTGCCCCGTTGCCGTCGCCGGCGTCTTGCGAAATCTCCAACGTCCTCACGGTGAGAAAATCATGCCGACGGAATCGGCGAAATCCAAAACCGTGAAGAGCGCGCAGATGCCGCAAGTCCACAGCGTGCCGAGCGCTTCACAGACGGCTCCCTAGGCCCAATCGCATCTCCGCCGCGATGATGAAACGAAGGCGCCCGTCGATGGCCGCGGGTCTGCTTGGCTCGCAACTGGGATCGCGCCAGACGAGACGCCCAAAGTTCACTGTGCCATCCGGGGGAGAAAAGGGCAGACACACGATGCAGACGTCGAGCAGCCAATTGGCCCAAGCAAAAATGGAATACGGCGCCACTGTGGAAATATTTTTCGGTAACAATTCGTTAAGGTCTGGACAAAGATTCTCACAAAGATTCTTATCATTCATGATTCGGGTCGTTGCGGCGAATGCGCCCGATTTCACATCGAAGCGGATTAAGGGGATAGACGATGACGCGTGCGGGCGCGGCAAATGGAGAGTCGCGACCATCGTCTGACGGTGCGGAAGGCTTCGCCCTGATCCCAAGCGCAGCGCGCGTTGTTGCGCGCAACATCAAACGTTGGCTCCCCTTCATCCCCTCCATCGCGGCGTCGCTCCTCCTCATCGCGCTGTTCGCGTTGACGGTCGAGCATCTCTACGCGGAGCGCCAGCGCGCTCTTTCCGCCGCCGCGCGCGAACTCGATCTCACTGCGACGGCGCTCGCGCACAATTTCGATCAGGCGCTCATGGCTTCGCCGACTTCGGCGCCGCTCGACGTCCTGCGCCAGGTGCTCGCCGCCTCTCCTGATTTGCAGCCGGGGCGGATGCTTCTCGCCGACGCCAACGGGTACGTTGTCGCTGGCTTGCCCGAGCGTGGCGACGTCGGCGGCGGCGTAACATTGAGCGCGGTGTTCGGCGCCGGCGAGCCGCTGACCATCCTCGCGGAGAAGGCGGGCACGCTGCGCGTGCTGACCCGCGACGGCGAGGATGCGTTTGCGGCGGTGCGCAACCTGTCGACGACATCCGGGCAAATCGCCTTCATCGCGCCGGTCGACGACGCGCTGGCGCCGTGGCGCCGCTCTGCGCTCATCACGGCGCTGCTGCTCGCGACGAGCGCGTTCGCAATCGTCGGAGTGATGGTCTGGCGCCTGTTGCAATCGCGGACGGCGCGCGCTCGCGATGAGGCCGAGGCTGCCGCGCGCGCCGATTTCGAGCTCGCGTTGAATTCCGGCCGATGCGGCGTTTGGAACTGGGATCTCGCGCGGGGACGCGTCGCGTGGTCGAAGTCGATGTTCGAGATGCTCGACCTCGCGCCGATGTCGCGCGCGCTCGGACTCGATGAATTGCAGGCGCTGGTTCACCCCGACGACGAGCCGCTCGCCGCGCTCGCCGAACGCGCGCTGGCGCCGTCGTCGTCTTCGGTCGATCTTGAATTTCGCATGCGCAATCGCGACGGCGATTGGGTGTGGCTGCGCACGCGCGCCGAACTCGTCGAAGACGCGACGACAGGTGCGCGCCGGCTGGTCGGCATCGCCGTAGACATCAGCGAGCGCAAGCGCGAGGTGGAGCGCTCGGCGACCGCCGATCAGCGCCTGCGCGAGGCGATCGAGGCGATCTCCGAAGCCTTCGTGCTTTGGGATTCTTCCAATCGTCTCGTGCTCTGCAATTCGAAATATCAGCGCCTGCACAATCTGCCGAGCGAGACGGTTCGCCCCGGCGCGCCCTATTCGGAGCTCGCCGCGCTCGGACTTGCGCCGCTGGTCGATCGCGAGACGGCGGTTGATTGCGAAGAGCCCGCGCCGGGCGCCTTATCGAAGACGTATGAGGCGCACCTCGCCGACGGGCGCTGGCTGCAGGTCAACGAGCGTCGCACGGGCGACGGCGGCTATGTCTCGGTCGGCACCGACATCACCGCGCTCAAAGAGCACGAGCAGCAGCTCATGAAGTCCGAGCAGCTCCTGCTCGCCACCGTCGCCCAGTTGCGTCAGTCGCGCCGCTCGCTCGAAGCGCAGGCGCAGCAACTCGCCGATCTCGCCGAGCGCTATCACGAGCAGAAGGCGCAAGCGGAGATGGCCAATCGCGCCAAGGCCGAGTTCCTCGCCAATATGAGCCACGAGTTGCGCACGCCGCTCAACGCCATCATCGGCTTCTCGCAACTGATGCAAGGCGAGACGTTCGGGCCGCTCGGCTCGGAGAAATATCGCGACTATTGCGCGCACATCCACTCGAGCGGCCAATATCTGCTCACCGTGTTCTCCGACGTTCTCGATATGTCGCGGCTCGAGTCCGGACGCATCCGTCTCAATCACAGCGTGTTCAAGGTCGAGAAGGCGGTCCAGAAGGCCGTGCTCGACGTTGGCCCGACCGCACGCGAAAAGGGCATCGTCATCGAGGTCGAGGCGAGCGGCGCCGACACGCTCGACGCCGATCCGGCCGCGGTCGAGCGCATTCTCACGACGCTGCTGCGCAATGCGGTGAAGTTCTCGCCGGAGGGCGCAGCGGTGACGATCGGCGCCCAGGCCTTCACCGATCAGATCTATTTCTATGTCGAGGATGCCGGTCCCGGTATCGCAAGCGAAGATATTTCGCGTCTCGGCCGTCCTTTCGAGCAGGCCGACATGACGATGGCCAATGGCATGAAGGGCTCTGGCCTCGGGTTGGCGATCGCCAATTCGCTCGTCGAGCTGCATGGCGGCGTGCTTCGCATCACCTCGAAGGTCGGCGAAGGCACGCTCGTCATGGTCTGCCTGCCGAAGTCGGCCCGCAGCCCGCGCGCCCTCGCGCTCGCCGCGGTGGCGTAGATTTTCTCCCTCTCCCCGCATAGGGCGTTCTGCCCTGTGCGGGGAGAGGGTCGGGGTGAGGGGCAGGGTGGTTGGCCGCAGGCTGGCGGCTCATCACCCGGCCCCTCATCCTAATCTTCTCCCCGCGCGCGGGGAGAAGGGACTGGCCTCGCAACGTCAATTGCCGCGTCCTTCATCGGCAGGCGGATGAAGAAATAGACGGCAGCCACGATATTCGCGACGCCGAGCAGCGTCAGCGCCATCGAACTCGCTGAGGCTGGTGAGCTTGAGCAGCAGCGTCGTCGCGAGCGAGCCGACGACCATGTAGAGCGAATTGAGCGTGTTGACCGCGCCGATGACCCGGGCGCGCCTGTCCTGACGCGACCACGCCTGCACCGCGGCGAAAATCGGCACGACGAAAAGGCCGGCGGCGCAGGAATAGGCGAGCAGCTCCACCGCGATGCGCAGCCCGTCCACGCTGCGGAAGAAGGTGAAGAGGCTGACCTCGCTGCCCGCCGGCGGCATCGCCTGGGTGTGCAGGCCGAGATCGATCGCCAGCGCCGCCATCGCGATCAGCAGATACGGCGCCGGAGCGAGCTTGATGCGGCCATGGGCGAGAACGGCGGAGAGCAGCGAACCCGCCGCGATGCCGACGGCGAAGACGAGATTGACGGCCGTCTCGACATCGACGCCGCCGCCGATGCGTGATTTGACGATGACCGGCACCAGCGACAGTGTGATCGCGCCGACTGTCCAGAACCAACTGACGGCGATCGCGCCGACCCATTGGCGATCGTCCGCCCGCAGTTCGCGCAAGATCGTCCGCGTCGCCCGCCAGGGGTTGAAGTTCACCTTGAGCCCCGGGGCGCCGACGCCGGTCGAGGGAATCGCGAGCGAGGCTGCGTAGCAGGCGGCCGCGACGACCAGGAGCTGCGCGATGACCGTCCAGGGCTCGCGCCCATGCGCCGCCGCATAGCCGCCGACGACGAGGCCGCAGATAATGGCCGCGAAGGTGGCGCCCTCGACCAGCGCATTGCCGGCGACGAGCTCGTCGCGCTTCAAATGGTCTGGCAGAATGCCGTATTTGATCGGCCCGAATAGCGTGGCAATGCAGCCGAGTCCGAAAAGCGCGACGTCGAGCAGCGCGAGCGACGAGAAATAGAATCCGGCCGCGGCGATCACCTGCACGAAGATTTCCGCGAGCTTGAGCTTGCGGGCGATCGCGGCCTTGTCGTTGGCGTCGGCGATCTCGCCGCCGATCGGCGACAGCGGGATGGAGGGCAGGACGAAGATCGCCACCGCCAGCGACACTTGCGCTCCCGCGTCGGCCGCGCCGAAGCGGAACAGGATCAGCATCGCCAGCATCTGGCGAACGAAATTGTCGTTGAAGGCGGAAAAGAACTGGCACCAGAACAGCGGCGCGAAGCGCCGCGAGCGCATCAAGGAACTGAACATGCGTGGGCGCGCCCCTTCGCCGACGATCGGCGCCAAAAGGGGAGCCGAAACCGCCAGACCCGTCAAGGCGCGCTTCAGTTCGCCATGTAGCGAATGCCGAGCTTGATCTCCTGCGATACGTTCGAGCTCTTGATGGTGGCGGCGGCGGGCGAGGTCACATAGAGCGTGGTCGCGCCGTTGTTGAGATAACGATAGCCAATGTCGAGCGTCGCGCTGGGCGTGAGCTGAATGCCGACGCCGGCCATGAAAGCGACGGCGAGGCTGTATTTGGTCGTCGAAAAGCTGCGGTTCCAGTTCTGGGTAGTGAAGGCGATGCTCTGTTGCGCCACCGGCTGCCCATAGGCGTTGACCCAAATCTGGGGAAAGGTGCCGCTTGGTGTGAGGTTGGCGTTGTAGACCTGCCCGTTGGCCGTCTCGTAGTAGTTGAGGCTGCCCGAGGTAGTGGCGGCGTTTACGCCGAGGCCGCCGCCGATATAGGGCGTGACGCCCCACCACGTGCCCAAGTCCACGTAGCCGTTGGCAAGGCCGAGATTGTCGTGCTGCTTGAGGTCGAACACGCCGTTGCAGGTGTTGGACGTGTTGTAGAGGTAGCCGTATTGATCAATGACGCCGCTCGAGTTCCGGGTCCTGTGCCTGAACGCCATAGGCGCCATAGGGGCAGACGACGGTCGCGGAACTCGAACCGCTGAAGCCGTTGCGATATTCGTACATCGCCTCCAGCCGGAAATAGTTGTTGACGCGATAGCCGACGCCGATGTCGGCGCTGAAGTCATCCGCCCAATTCTTATTGCCGCTGCTAGAGAACGCGGTCGAGGGGCCCCCCTGCGGCGGCGCGGAGATGCTCGAGAAGGTCACGCTCGGCAGCGAGTCCAGGCTGGCTCCGATGTCGCCGCGGATGTACCAGTTGGAGCCGACCTCGACCATGGGCGGCTCCGGGGCCTCGAGGGGCGGCGGCGCGGATCCAAAGAGGTCGGCGGCCAGCGAGGGCGTCGTGGCGATCACAATGCCGGCGAGAGCGGCAGCGACTGCTTTCATTCTTCTTTCCCCTCACTCGACCGCGCGGCGATTGCCCCAACATCGCCGCGCGGGCTTTTCGCCCGAAGGCCGGGCGCGCGAGACGCGCCAAGCTGAGGGTAAATTACGTCGTGAGATGTTAAAGTGGACTTAACCCTAACGAACGACTGCGGCGACCGCGTCGCGTTAAGAGTCTGTTAAGCGTCGACGAAGCGCTGCTCACCAAGGAACGTCATCAGTCGCTCGGCGAAGGCGCGCCGTGCGGGCGTCTTGCGCGGCTTTGCTGCGCGGCCGGCCGGCGGCGCCGACGCCAGTTCCGGCCAGGGCGAGGCGGCGAACCAGCTTCCGTAGAGTTTGGCGAAGCGCTGCTCGCCGCGCCAGCCGGCTTGCCAGGGTTTCGGGCTGTTGACGAAGTGGAGCACCATCGGCGCGATCGCCTGTTCGAGGTCGAGCACCAGGAACTCGCCCATGAAGTTGCAGCGCGGCGAGAGCGGTGCGAAGCCGCCCTTGAGGGTCGCGTTGAGCACGTCCTGCTCCATGAAGGGATAGCGCTCGGGCTCCGTCCGCAGCGCGCGGACGGCTCGCTCGCCGAGCTCGGCGGCGGCCCAGGCGGCGCGGTCGATCACCATCAGGCCGGCATTGAAGTAGGGCGTCGCGAGGTCGAGGCCGAGCTTCCGCCGGCTCGCTTGAAATTGCCGCGTGAGCGAGGCGCCTTCGTTGAAGTCGAACAGCCAGATCATGTCGTAGGCGGCGGCGATCGGCTTGCCCTGAAGATCGACGCTCGCCAGGCGCGACAAGCCGGGCCGCACCGCCAGCATGTCGGAATCCATCGTGACGATGCGCGTATAAGCGTCCGGCAAGACGCGATCGAGGAAGAGGCGGCGAAACACGGCGCGTGAGAAGCGCCCGCGTCCCGCAAGGCCGCCCTCGAATCGCGAGAAGTCGGCGACGACGAGGTTGATGCGCTTGCGCAAATCCGGGTCGAGCGCCTCGAAGCCGGGCGCGACGTCTCCCGCCTCGCAGACGATGAAGATATCGAAAGCGTCGGAGTCGCTTTGCTCGATCAGCGAGGCGGCGGCCCGCACCGCCGGCCGAAAGAAGGAAAGGTCAGGCGTCAGGCAAAGCGCGGGCTTCATGCTTGGGTTCGCTCCCGCGCCTTCTCAGGGATCAGCTATAGGCCTGCGCCGCCGCGCCGGCGTTGTCGTAATAGTGAGAGACGCGCGCGTGCCACATGCGGCGTGACTGCAGATGCTCCACCCCCGGCTCGCGAGCGGGAAGATCGAGCGCGGCGAGGAGCGCGTCGATCTCTCGACGAGCCGCCTGCTGCGACGTGGTGAGCGCGCTGGCGGCGGCGTCCTCGATCGGATCGAGCGCGGTGAGGCCGATCGGGAACAATTCGCGGAAGATCACGCGGTCATGCAGGCCGTCGGCGACGCGGAAGCGGAGCTCGGCGGAGAGCCTGCCGATGCTCACCCCGATCTGGCGCGAGTTGTTGCTCGCGATCGAGGCCATGCGGTTGCGCACCATGATCCAGTCGATCACGCCGTTGTCGACGAGGCGGCGTTTGCGTCGCGCCTCGAGAACCAGGTCCGCGTAATGGGCGACCGCGCCGCGCTGCGAACGATCGTGATGGACGCGCGAGAAGACGTCGATGTCGATGTAGCTGTCGTTGAGCGGCGACACCAAAGTGTCGGCGAGCGAATGGGCGAGCCGCATCAGATAGGAGTCGCTCGCTGGCGTGTCGATGATGACAAATTCGTAGTCGTGCTCGACGGCGCCGATCGCCTCGGCGAAGAGCGCGAACTCATGCGCCTCGTTAGCGCGCACATCGCTCGATTTGCCGCGCTCCATGGCGCAATGGCGCGGCAATTCGATCGGCCACGGCGCATTCCCCGACCACGATTTGCGGTTCTCGAAGAAGCGCGTCATCGTCTGCTGACGCGTGTCGAGATCGATGCACGCGACCTTTCGGCCCGCCTTGAGAAGCGCGACCGCGAGGTGAATCGAGATCGTCGACTTCCCCGCGCCTCCCTTTTCATTGCCGACGACGATTACATGCGCGCTGCGCAAATCCGCAGCTTCGTTGTCGAAAGTCATTGGGGAAACCGAATCAGTTCGAAAGGTTAGCGAGACATTAAACGCATTGCGGGCGCGGCGGCAATCGGTCAATGCATCGCGAGTGCGATCACAATATTTCCACTCGACCTCAACGCGCCGGCTCGGCGTGGCCGACCGTGCGAATGACCGTTGGAAATTCGTCGCGCATCGCACGCTCGAGCGCGTCGACGTGCTCGTGCGCCGCCTCGACGGTGATCGACGGATCGGCGTCGCAGTGGAAGATCACAATGAAACCGTTGGCCGCGGCGCGAACGCGCACGTCGTGGATATCGCGCAGCACGCCGTCGCGCGCGGCGGCGCGCGCCAGGGCTTCGGCGATCCGCTGCGTGAACGCTGGCTCCGCGTCGGCGCCGCCGATTTCGAACATTTCCATCGGCTCGATATGCGTCTCGACCTCGATGTCCGGGCCGAGTTCGTCCGTTATGGCGCTTTCGAGTTGCGAGGCGATGTCGTGCGCCGCGCCGAGCCTCATGCGACCGTCGACCTCGAGGTCGAGCGTCACGGATTTGCGCGGGCCGACATTCTGGACCGCGACGCGATGCACGAACAGCCGTCGCCGCGCCGCGATCACCTGAATGCGCTCGAGCACCGTCTCGTCATCGAGCGCGAGCGGGTTGGCGGTGAGCGTCAGCGTCGCGTCGGGCCATTGCCGGGCAATAGCTTGGGCGACCTCGGCCTTGATCGCCGCCACGCGCTCGAGCGGCAGCGTACGCGAGACGAAGATGCCGAGTTCGCCGAGCGTCTGCGCGCCGCTGCGCCTGAGGCGCAAAAACTCGATTCCGGCGACGCCCGGCACGCGCTCCACGGTCGCGCGCACCTCCTGGGCGAGCCCCTTGGGGGCCGCGTCGACCAGCGCGTCGATCGTGCGCCGGCCGAGGCGGAATCCAGCGACGCCGATGAAGCCCGCGACGCCGATGGCGGCGAAGGCGTCGGCGTGCAGCCAGCCCCACCGCGTCGCGACGAGGCCAGCAAGCACCAGCGCGGAGGCGACAAGATCGCTCGAATAATGCAGCGCGTCGGCCATCAGGGCGTCGCTCCCCGTCTGGCGCGCGAGGCGCGTCAGCGAAAGGCAACGCACGATATCCACGGCGATGGAGATGAAAATGGCGGCAAAGGCCAGGAGATTGGCGTCGACCCGCTGCGGTTCGCCGCCGATCCGGCGCAGCGCTTCGACGGCGACTCCGATCGCGAGCGCGAGGAGCAAGCCGGTTTGCGCCAGCGCCGCCACGGCCTCGATCTTGGCGTGGCCGAATTGGTGCTCTTCGTCCGCGGGCTTGTCCGCCTCGCGCACAGCAAAATAGGTCACCGCGCTCGCGCCGATGTCGAGCGTGTTGTGGGCCGCCTCGGAGAGCAGCGCCAACGAGCCCGTCGTCAGCCCCGCCACCAATTTGACCAGTGTCAGGACGAAGCTCGCCGCGACCGAGGCCAAAGCGGCGCGCCGCTTTCGTCTGGATGGCGCCTCTTTTTGACCGCGCTCGGTCACATCGACCATATATAACCCTCTCCCGGCGATTTATCGGCCTTATGCGTCGCCGACGGCCCAAAGACAATTCCGGAAGGACTGCCCATGCAATATCTGCACACGATGGTTCGCGTGACCGATCTCGACAAGTCGCTCGAGTTTTTCGTCGACAAGTTCGGCCTGGTCGAAGTCCGCCGCTTCTCGAACGAGAAGGGCCGCTACACCCTCGTCTTCCTCGCCGCGCCTGACGATGTCGAGCGCGCCAAGAAGGACCAGGCGCCGCTGGTCGAGCTGACCTACAACTGGGACCCCGAGGTCTATACGGGCGGCCGCAACTTCGGCCACCTCGCCTATGAGGTGGACGACATCTACGCCACCTGCGACAAGTTGCAGAGGGCGGGGATCGTCATCAACCGCCCGCCGCGCGACGGGCGCATGGCCTTCGTCCGCACGCCGGACGAGGTCTCGATCGAGCTGCTCCAGAAGGGCGAGGCGCTGGCCCCGGCCGAGCCGTGGGCGTCGATGCCGAACACAGGCGTTTGGTGAGGCTGACATACGCCGCGTCGATCGTCATGCCCGGCCTTGTGCCGGGCATCCTCGCGCCGCGGACGCCGCGTGAATGGCCGGGACGAGCCCGGCCATGACGCTTTCTGGCTCCTCATGGACTCTAGGCGCAGCGATCAGATGATCGCCGCGTTGACGAGGTTGCGGAACAATTGCCGGAAGAATTCCCGGTTCTCCGGCGCCTGCACCATCAGGATGGCGAAGACGGCGTCGCGCGGGGAGACCCAGAACGAGGTCCCCGCGACGCCGCCCCAGAAGAACTCGCCGGGCGAGCCGATCGTCGGGCTGACGCCCGCTTCCGTGCGCACCGCGAAACCGAGGCCGAAATCCGTGGCCGGGCCAAAGGAGCGGATGCCCCTTGACGACCTGCGGGCCGAGGTGGTCGCTCGCCATATAGGCGATCGTGCGTGACCCTAGGATGCGCGAGCCGCCGAAGGCGCCGCCGCCGGCCACCATGCTTAGAAAGCGCGCGTAGTCGCCAAGCGTCGAGACGAGACCGCCGCCGCCAAATTCGCAGCGCGGCGGCTCGCGCGATTCGATCAGGTCGATGCCGCCCGCTTTCATGAAGTCGAACGAAACGGGCTGCGCCATACGGTCGAGCTTGGAATTCGGCACGTAGAAAGCGGTGTCGTGCATACCGAGCGGGGTGAAAAGCCGCTCGGCGAGGAAGTCGCCGAGCCGCTGGCCGGAAATCACCTCGATGACGCGCCCGAGCACCTCCGTCGAATGGCCGTATTCCCACACTTCGCCCGGTTGGTAGCGCAGCGGCAGTGCGGCGAGCGAATCGACGAATTCGGCGGTCGTTTTCTCCTGGCGCATCGGCGCGCCGGCCAGCAGCGCCTGCTGCACCTTGGATGTGCCGGTGAAGCCATAGGTGAGGCCGGAGGTGTGGCGCAGCAGGTCCTGGATGGTGATCGACCGCTTCAAGGGAACCAGATCGAGCTTGTCGCCGTTCTCGACGCCGACCATGGTTTTGGCGAAGGCGGGTACGTATTTTTCGAGCGGATCGGCGAGCAGCAGCAGCCCTTCCTCGGCTAGCATCATCGCAGCGACGGAGACGATCGGCTTGGTCATCGAATAGATGCGAAAGATCGCGTCGTCGTGCATCGGCGGCCCGTCTGGGGAGAGGACGCCGAGGCTGTGATGAAAGGCGATCTTGCCGTGCCTCGCGATCAGCATCGACGCGCCGGGCGCTCGCCCCGCCTCGATTTCACGGTTGAAAACGTCGGTCAGGCGCTGCAAGCCGGAGCGCGTCAGGCCGACTTCCTCGGGGCGGGCGATCGACAGCCCTGATAGGGCATTGGCGCGTGCGTTCAATTGGGGGGCCTCCCTGCGACAAATGTGCGCACATTGTTCGAGTCGTCATTTGGGAGCAAGGCGGATCTCCCGTACTGGACTTAGGTAGCTGCCGGAGGGAGAATCGTAACATGAATGGCGCCCCTGACATGTTCGCTCCTCTGGCGCCTCCGCCGCCGCTGCCTGAGCGGTTGCGACCAAGTAGCCTGGACGAGGTCGCGGGGCAGGAGCATCTGACCGCTCCCGACGGCGCGCTGACGCGGATGTTGGAGGCGCCGACGCTGGGCTCGATGATCTTTTGGGGCCCACCCGGCTCCGGCAAGACGACCATCGCCCGCCTGATCGGCCAACGCGCCAATGCCGAATTCGTCCAGGTCTCGGCGATCCACACGGGCGTCGCCGACCTCAAGAAGATCTTCGACGCGGCGCGGGCGCGCCGGACGATGGGGCGCGCGACGCTTCTCTTCGTTGACGAGATCCATCGCTTCAATCGCGCCCAGCAGGATTCGTTCCTGCCCGTGATGGAGGACGGCTCGATCACGCTGATCGGCGCGACGACCGAGAACCCGTCCTTCGAACTCAATGCGGCGCTGCTGTCGCGCGCGCGGGTGCTCGTGTTTCGCCCGCTCGACGAGACTGCAATCGAGAAACTGATCGCGCGCGCCGAGCAGCTTCTCGGCAAGTCGCTGCCGCTCGACGCCGAGGCGCGCGCCGCCTTGGTGCGGATGGCGGATGGCGATGGCCGCGCGGCGCTGACGCTCGTGGAGGAAGTGTGGCGCGCCGCGCGCGAGGGGGAGACCTTCGACGCCGCCGGCCTCGTACAGGTGGTCCAGCGCCGCGCGCCGATTTACGATAAGGCGCAGGAAGGCCACTACAACCTCATCTCGGCGCTGCATAAGAGCGTGCGCGGCTCCGACCCCGACGCCGCGCTGTATTATCTCGCGCGCATGCTCGACGCCGGCGAAGACCCGCTGTTCCTGGCGCGGCGCGTCGTCCGCATGGCGGTCGAGGATGTCGGCCTCGCCGACCCCCAGGCGGTCGTCGTCGCCAATGCGGCGAAGGACACCTATGATTTTCTCGGCAGCCCCGAGGGTGAACTCGCCATCGCGCAAGCGGTCGTCTATGTCGCGACCGCGCCGAAATCGAACGCCCTCTACACCGCCTTTGCGGCGGCGCGCGCGCTCGCCCAAGCGCATGGCTCGCTGACGCCGCCGCAGACGATCCTCAACGCGCCGACCAAGCTGATGCGCGAAGTCGGCTACGGCGCGGGCTACCGCTACGACCACGACGAGCCCGACGCCTTCAGCGGCCAGAATTATTGGCCGGAAGCCATCGGCCGCCGCCGGCTCTACGAGCCGGTCGAGCGCGGCTTCGAGCGCGAGATCCGCAAGCGCCTGGACTATTGGGCGAAGCTGCGGCGGGAGCGCGGGGAGGGGTAGGCGCCCTGCCGGTAGGAGACGTCATGGCCGGGCTCGTCCCGGCCACCCGCGCGGCGCCGCAGCCTCGACCCTCTCGAGCGTCGCGGCGGCTGCGCCCGACAAGACCGGGCGCGACAGCCTACTTCCGTCTGAAGTGACATCGAGCCGTCATCGCGAGGAGCGCAGCGACGAAGCGATCCATGCATCCGCCCGCATCGGTGGCGGCACTGGATTGCTCCGCCCGCGCGATGTCCACTGCGGCAGAGGCTGAATTGCTTTTGACATGGGATAGCCCCCCTCCCTATAAGGGGCCATGTCGCACACGATCAAAGACAAAGCCAAGCTCATCGCCCGCATCCGCCGGATCAAAGGACAGGTGGAAGCTGTCGAGCGCGCGCTCGAGGCCGAGATTGGTTGCGCCGACGTGCTGATGCTGGTGGCCTCTCTGCGCGGCGCCGTCCATGGCCTCAGCGCAGAGGTCCTGGAGGATCATATCCGCAACCACGTCGTGGACCCCGACACCGACGCCGATCCGGAGCGCGCCAAAGGCGCGGCCGAACTGATCGAAGTCGTCCGCACCTATTTGAAGTGAGCGTCGAGATGCACGGAAATCACGACCACGAGCATGACCACGACCACGAGCACGCTCACGAGCATGTCGTGACGCCTGCGACCGGCCACAGCCATGTCTTCCTTGGCGACGGACACAGCCGCGCCGAGCGCCGGACCTGGGCCGTGATCGCCCTTTGTGGCGCCATGATGCTGTTGGAAATCGTCGGCGGCGCGCTCTTCGGCTCCATCGCCCTGATCGCCGACGGCCTGCACATGTCGACCCATGCCGGGGCCTTGTTGTTGGCTGCGCTGGCCTACAGCTACGCCCGCCGGCACGCCAATGACGCGCGGTTCACTTTTGGCACCGGCAAGCTCGGCGATCTCGCCGGCTTCACCTCGGCCGTCATCCTGGCGCTGATCGCCCTTCTGATCGGTTACGAGGCCGTGACACGCTTCGTTCGGCCGGTGCCGATCGACTTTGCCGAGGCGATCCCGATTGCAGCCCTCGGCCTTGTCGTCAACATCGCCTCGGCGTGGTTGCTGACCTCCGGCGGCCACCACCATCACCACGGTCACGACCACGACCATCACCACGGTCACGATCACGGTTCGCACGCTCATCACGACAACAACATGCGGGCGGCGGTCGTGCACGTGATGGCCGACGCCGCCGTCTCGGTGCTTGTCATTGTCGGCCTGCTGCTCGCCCGCGCGTTTGGCTGGTTTTGGATGGATCCGCTCGCGGGCGTTATCGGCGCCTGCGTGATCGCAAGCTGGTCCTATGGCCTCATCCGCGGCACCGGCGCCATGCTGCTCGACATGAACCCCGATCGCCACCTGACCGGGCGCCTGCGCGAAGCGATCGAACGCGACGGGGACAAGCTCGCCGATCTACACGTTTGGCGCCTCGGCCCTGGCCATCTCGGGGCGATTATTTCCGTTGCGACGCAATACGCTCGGGAGCCCGACTTCTATAAGCGCCGGCTGGAGGCTTTCCACTCGCTGTCGCACGTCACGGTCGAAGTCGAACATCTCGCCCCGGCGCAGCATTCTTGAACTGTCGCGCGCAGCGTTCGTTGTGTCGTCATTGCGAGGAGCGCAGCGACGAAGCAACCCATCGTTCCGCTCGGCGTCGCTGGATTGCATCGCTTCGCTCGCAATGACGGCATGGGTTTGAACAAGACGGGCGCCGCGACGAGACCGGAGCGGCAGACTCAGACGAGGCTGCCGTGACAGTGCTTGAACCTTTTGTTCGAGCCGCAAGGGCACGGGTCATTGCGCCGGACACCCTCATATCGCGGGTTCGCTTCGTAAGCGCGTCTGATGATCGGCTCCGCGCTGAGCCGGTAGTGGGCCGGGAAATACGATTCATGATTTCCGTGCGGGCCGAATATCGAATATTGAAATCCTAGATCTTCAATATCGACATGACGAAAGCGGCCGTGTTGCAAAGCGCTCTTAATCGCGAGCGTATAGGCGATCGGTCCGGTGACCTGCAGAACGCCGCGTTTGCCGAAGCCCTGCTTCATCGGGTCATAGGCGTCGATGTTCTTCTTGACCCGTTCGATCACCGCCTTGAGGAAAGGGTGCCCCGGGGCGGCGACGATGTGCCATTGCTGATATTCCTGGTCGATTCCATGACGAGGATGGTGTCGGCCCCATCCTTTATGCGGGTGCCCTTCCTTGTTGCTCCAGTGGGACAGCAGGTATTCATCGTCGGGGCTTAGGACATCGTCGAGCGGTCGCGTGGCGGTGGATTTGATGTCGAGATAGACGCCGCCCAGCTTGTAGAGGGCGAGATACCGGAACAAATCGGCCCTCGCTACGCCGTAGGTCGGGTTGATCCTGTTGTAATAGCCTAACATATCCGATCCATAGTGGTCCGATATGAACGTGGCGCCGTCGTTGTCGTCGTAGAGAACGTGTCGCCATTGCGGGTTGAGCGATATGAGGTTCGCTACATTCGCCACGAAGCTAGGGTGGAGGCTGCGCTTGTCCCTAACCGTTTGATGGATCATCCTCGGGATCGCCATCCTGAGAGCCCCGCTTCAAATGCTCGCGAAACTGTCGTCCATCGGCGCGACGGCGAAGCTCGCGGCCGGCTCGCCCCGTTGCTGTCGCCGCCACATCGTCTCAAAGGCGCTCTCGACGTGGCGGCGGTAGCGGTCTGTGTCGAAGAGGGGAGACGTCCGCTTGTTTTGCGCCAGCCTCGCCTTGATCGCCGAAAGCGCGCTTTCATCCCGCGCGAGCCGCAACGCCAGAGCCTCGTAGTCGGCGAGCGACTCCGTGATCAGTTCGGGCAGGCCGACGGCGCCGAGCAGGCTCGCCGCGACCCTGCCGGCGAAGCTGGAGCCGAGGCAGGTCACGACCGGCAGGCCGGTCCAAAGGGCGTCGCTCGCCGTCGTGTGGGCGTTGCATGGCAGACAGTCGAGGAAAAGATCGGCGAGGCGATGCCGCGCGAGATGATCCTCCGGGCCGACGCGCGGCGCGAACACCAAACGGCTCGGGTCGACGCCGCGCTCTTGCGCGCTCCGCCGCAAATTGCGGACGGCGGCGGGGTTCGCTTCCAATAGCCAGAGCGCGCTGCCCTCGACCTGATGGAGGAGCCGCATCCAGACGTCGAACACCGGCGGCGTGATTTTGAAGCTGTTGTTGAACGAGCAGAACACGAAGCCCTTTTCCGGCAGGCCCATCTCGGCGCGCGTCGGCGTCCTTTCGCCGATGGGCCGTTTGTCGTCGTTGGGCTGGTACGCATCGGGCAGGTAGACAACCTTCTCCGCGTAGAAGCCCACGTGCTCCGGGGGGATGAGAACGCGATCGGCGATGAGGTAGTCGAGCCAGGGCGCGCCCATTGTTCCGGGGTAGCCGAGGTAGTTCACCTGCACCGGAGCGGGTCGATAGGCGAGAATGCCGGGGCGCGAGTCGGTCGTATAGCCTTTGAGGTCGACCGCGATGTCGATCCCGAGTTGCTGGATCAACTCGGCGACCTGGCGATCGCTCTGATCCCTAACGTCGATGAAGCGATCGAAGGCGCCGCGCAGGCGCGCCCTGATATCGTCCTCGCGGTCAGGGCCGAAGGAAATCGCCGTGATGTCGAAGCGCGATTTGTCGTGTCGCTCGAACAGGCCGGCGATCAAGAAGGATGTCGCGTGCCGTTGAAAATCGGCCGAGAGATAGGCGAGGCGTATCTTTCGATCTTGCTCATCCGCGCGTGGCGTGGGCGGCGGTGTGAGAGGCGCGCGCGGCGCCGGATGTTTGGTTCGGGCGTAGGTTTGGGCGCAGGTCAATTGCGCCGCGGCGGCGCCGGAGATGGCGAGAAAGACCCAGGGGTCGGCGGCGCGCGCGCCGGATATGACGGCGCTTTCGACGTGGTCCAGATCGTGGGCGTACGAACTCCAGTCGCAAGCCATGAGCTTCGCGTAGGCGAGGTAGCCGAGCGCGTCGTCGTGCCCGGGGTTCAAACTCACGAGCCGCTCGAAGTCCCGCGCCGCCTCGTCCGGGCGACCGAGATCGAGAAGGGCGTGCGCACGGTTGTTCAGCGCGACGGTAAATTCAGGCTCCAGCGCCAGCGCCCGGCTATAGCTCGCAACGGCCTCTTCGAAGCGCTTGAGCGTCGACAGCGCATAGCCCCGACCCGTCAGGGCTTCGGCGTCGTCCGCCCGGATTGTCAGCGCCCGCTCATAGCTTCCGAGCGCCTCCTCCACGCGTCCGGCTTCCAATAAAGCCTTGCCGCGATTGACGAGGGCGGGGGCGAAGCGGGGGCTGACCGCCAGCGCCGCGTCGCAACTGGCGATCGCCTCCTCGTAGCGACCCGTCTTGAGCAAGACCCCGGCGCGATTGTTCAGGGCGAAAACGTCCTGCGGCTTGAGCGCAAGCGCCCTGTCGATGCTGGCGAGCGCCTCGTCGTAACGCTTGAGCAAGCGCAGCGCGTCGCCGCGATTGTTGTGCGCCTCCGCAAAGTCGGCCTTTTGCGCGAGGGCTCTGTCAAAGCTCGACAGCGCCTCGTCGTGGCGGCTCAGGTCGAGCAGCACGTTGCCGCGGTTGTACAGGATCAGCGCATTGTGCGGCTGCGCCGCCAACGCCGCGTCGAGGCCGAGCAAGGCCTCCTCGCGCCGCCCGAGCGACCGCAGCGCTGAGCCGCGGCTGATCAGGGCGCCGAAATGGGTGGGCGCGATCGCCAACGCCTGATCAAAATGCCCCAGCGCATCCCCGAATTTGCCGAGACGCTGGAAGATCACGCCCAGGTTGTAGTGAGCGTCGAGAAAATTCGGCGAAGCCTCGATAGCTTGCCGGATGTGCCGAACGCCAGCCTCGATTTGTCCAGTCGAACAGAGGAGAATGCCGAGCCCGTGCAGCGCGACGGGATCGCTCGGGCTGCTGCGTAATACGTCTTCATAAAGCGCGCGGGCCTTCTCTAGCGAACCAGCCTGATGGAGCGCCATAGCGGTTCGCAAAAGAGCCGCCGAATTCGTGCCTCCCCCGCCCATGCCGCCCGAGCCTCCCGCTCGATCCCGCGCCGTGTCGAGGCTAAATCCGTTAATCTAATTCCAATAGCGGGATTAATCCCTCGTCACATGGATATGAACTCTCTTCGCTTCACCTTCATAAAATGAGCGAAGCGCCCCGACTATAGCGATGGTCCGAGCAGCAACTCAACGCTGCAATCTGATCGTCCATGTTGCTGCTGCGTCGCCAAATTCGTCGACCGCTCAAGTCAAGCTACCACAAATTGCGATCACATCGGGTCTAGAGGTGATCTGTCACTTGGCGGGCGGCGACCTCGTTCACAAAGTCGCCGACTGTCTCAGGACTTGCCGGGCACTCGCCTCGTCCCGATTGAAAATGAAATCAGCGGGAAGGCGGCCGCGCAGCTCCCTCAGACGCTCGAGCCGCTCGTCACGACCAGCCCGTCGCGAGATTGCAGATTCGCGCACGTCGGCGATGCGGATTTCGGGTCGCCCCATTTTTCGACTTGCATGGTGACCTGAGCCCCCAAGCTAATTCACCCGCCGTCCCTTGTCCTCCCAGAACGCCTTGCGCAATTCCCGCTTGAGGATCTTGCCCGCTCCAGAGAGCGGCAGCGGCGTCTCGCGGACTTCGACGCTGCGCGGGCATTTGTAGCCGGCGATCAGCGTCTTGGCGAAGGCGAGCAGCTCTTCCCCGGAGACGGAGGCGCCGGCGCGCGGCACGACGAAGGCATGCACCTTTTCGCCCCATTCCTCGTCGGGAATGCCGATCACCGCGCATTGCGCGACCGCAGGGTGCTGGGCCAGCGCGTTCTCGACCTCGATCGAATAGACGTTCTCGCCGCCCGTCACGATCATGTCCTTCACGCGGTCGACGATATAGACGAAGCCGTCTTCGTCCATGTAGCCGCCGTCGCCGGTGTGCATCCAGCCGTCGACGATCGCCTTGGCGGTCTCCTCGGGACGCTCCCAATAGCCCATCATCATGTTGTCGCCGCGCACCGCGATCTCGCCGATGACGCCGGGCGCAACCGGCTGATCGAACGGATCGACGATGCGCACCTCGCAGCCGAAGGTGGCGCGGCCGGCCGAGCGATGCCGGCCCTTGGCGAAGCCTTCGCCGAAATGCTCCTCCCAGCGCAGTATGGTCGCAACGGGCGCTAGCTCCGTCATGCCGTAGCCCTGCGAGAATTGCGTTTTCGGCAGCGCCGCCATCGCGCGCAGCAGCAGCGCTTCGCTGATCGGCGAGGCGCCGTAGCCGATGCGGGCGAATGAGGAGACGTCATAGGCGCGAAAGCGCGGATGATCGACCATCATCTGGATCATCGTCGGCACCAGAACAATGTCGGTGACGCGCTCCTTCTCGATGACCGCCAACGCGCCTTCGGGCGTGAACATCGGGATCATCACATTTGTTCCGCCGCGCAGCAGCAGCGTGTACATCGCGCCGGCGTTGGCGAGGTGGAACATCGGCGCCGCGTGCAGATAGATCGCCTCGCCCGTCACGGGGCGTTCGGCGAGCGAATTGAAGGCGTTCGCCATCAGATTGGCGTGGCTGAGCATCACGCCCTTCGAGCGGCCGGTCGTGCCGCCGGTGTAGAACACGCCAGCGAGATCGCCGCCCTGGCGCATCGCGTCGGGGATCGGTTCGCTCTCGGCGATCAGCGCTTCGTAGGCGACGGCCCGGGCGGGCGGTTCGCCGTCGTCGGCGTAGATCAGGGCAAGATCAGGCAGGGCCTCGCCGAGCGCGAGGGCGATCGGCGCGAACGTCTTGTCGAACAGCAGAGCCGTCGCGCGGCAGTCGCTCAGCGCGTCGAGATTTTCCGCCGCCGTCCAGCGAATGTTGAGCGGCACGATGACGGCCCCCGCCCAGGCGGTTGCGAGATAGGTCTCGAGATAGCGGTCGGAATTGAGCGAGAGGATCGCCACGCGCTCGCCGGGCGCGGCGCCGAGGCCGCGCAGTCCAGCGGCGAGCCGGGCCACCCGATCGCCGGTCTCGCGCCAACTGCACCGCCTTTCGCCGCAAATGGTGGCGACGCCGCGCGGATTGATCTGCAAGACGCGGCGCAAGCCGTGCGTGACGTTCATCGCTGTTCCTCCCAGCCGGCCGGCGCTCTTGGGCCCGGCTCGATTTCGTCTGGGAGTTAAGCACGGCTCATAGGCGGCGAAAAGCGTCCGGCGTCAGTCAATCGTCTTGAGATAGTTCGGCAACTCGCGCTCGAACTCGGGGAAGTAACGCGCGATCGTCCTGAACTCGAAGCGCGCGAGGACGGCTTCCCTGGGTTCGCGATCGAGCAGGAAGCCGAAGGCGGCCCGCACGAGGCGCTCGGGCGCGGCTCCGCCGCCGAGCCGCGCCATCTCGGCGCGTGTCAGCGTCACCCGATGGCGGCTCGTCCCGTTAGTCTCCTCGACGGTCGCCTCAAATTCGAGCGATTCGCCGTCGCCGATCTGCCGGACCTTGATCATGGATTGTTTCTCCTATCCCCCCGCCTTGCCGCTCCTGCCGGCCGTCGCTATAAGCGCGGCGCCTTCTCCGCAACCCGCGAGTTCAATAGCGCCATGGCCCTCGAACGCACTTTCTCCATTCTCAAGCCCGACGTCACCCGCCGCAACCTCACCGGTGCGGTCAATGCGCGGATCGAGGCCGCCGGCCTGCGCATCATCGCCCAGAAGCGCATCCACATGAGCCGCTCCCAGGCCGAGCAGTTCTACGGCGTCCACCGCGAGCGCCCCTTCTTCGGCGAGCTCGTCGAGATGATGACCTCGGAGCCGGTCGTCGTGCAGGTGCTGGAAGGCGAGAATGCGATCCTGCGTTACCGCGAGGTGATGGGCGCGACCAACCCCGAGAAGGCCGCCGAGGGCACCATCCGCAAGGAATTCGCGCTGTCGATGGGCGAGAATTCGGTGCACGGTTCAGACGCGCCGGAGACGGCGGCGGTCGAGATCGCCCAGTTCTTCGCCGGCAACGAAATCGTCGGCTGACGTAGCGGCGGGCCGGCGGCGCCACTCCTCCCGCGACCGGGGGAGCCGAGACGCCCCTGCCGCCAAAGCTGAAATCGCACCGTCATTGCGAGGAGCGCAGCGACGAAGCAATCCATGGTTCCGCTTGGCGCCGCTGGATTGCTTCGCTTGCGCTCGCAATGACGGCGCTGGTTCGAACTAGACGCAACGTGCGCCAGGCGACTTAGGCCTAAGCGGTTGTCTGGGCTGCCGCTTCTATTTCCCGTGCTTGTCGAGCCAGGCCTTCATTTGCGCAAGCTCCTTGTCTTGCGCGGCGACGATATTGCTCGCGAGCTGGCGAAGTTCAGGATCGGTCCCGTACTGCAACTCGACCTTCGCCATGTCGACCGCGCCCTGATGGTGCGGCATCATCATCAGCACGAAGTCCCTGTCGGGGTTGCCGGTCGGCTTCGCGTTCATGGCCTTCATCATGTGCGTCATCGAAGCCGCGAAGGCCTTGTCCGCCGGGCTCGACGCGCTTTTCGCCTGAGCGCCCGACATTGGCATGCCGTTCATGTGCATGCCGTTCGTGTCCTGGGCGCGCGCGACGGGCGTCGTGAGCAAAGCCGCCGGAGCGAGCAGCGCCGCAGCGAGAAGAATCGAAACTTTCAAGACACGCTCCTGTTTTGAATCGTCGACGGGCCGGCGTCGATGGTCCCGCAGGAGCCGCCCACCTAGACCTTCCAGCATTGGTAAGGTCAATCGGATTTCGCCCGGATGCGAGTTGACGCCGCGCGCTACGCCTCCGCGGGGCGCAGCTTGGCGGCTTGGGCGCGTCGCATCAGCGCCTCCTCCATGCGCTTGGCCGTCTGGCGCAAATGGGGATTGCGCGTCTCCCGGCCGGCTCGGCCCGCGTCGAGATCGAGCTGGAAGCCGTCGCGCAGCGGCCATTGTTCGTCGAGCAGCTCGAAACCGGCCTCCTCGATCGCCTCGACCGCCCTGGCGATCTGCGTTTCGGAGCGGCCGACCTTCGACAGGACGATGACGATCCGGCCTTCCGCGCCGCGCTTGGCGAGCTTGCGGGCGAGCGCCAGGGTCGGGCGAAGATCGTCGTGCGACGTGCCCGTCGGCAGGAACATCACGTCGCTTTCCTCGGCGAGCTCGGTGGTCAGATCGTCGGCGAGGCCGCGCGTGTCGGCGACGATGAATTCGACGTCTCCATTCTTGCGCAGCTTCTTGAGGCTCTTGAACGAACGGGCGTCGATCTCCGGCTCGACGCCGCCGCGCTGGCGCAGCGCATTCCATTCGACGCAGGTCAGTTGCTCGAGATCGAAATCGGCCAGCAACAGGCTGTGCCCGCGATGCGCGACGCCGACCGCAAATAGCCGCGCCAGCGTGCTCTTGCCGACGCCCCCCTTCTGGCTGACGAAACTCACGGTCGTCGTCGATCGTTTGCGCGCCTTCATCGTTCCCCCTCCGCCCGTTGGAGGGAGCATAAAGCGCGCGGCGAAAAAGTGGATGCTGGTTTTTCGTTGAAACGCGGGAAAGTGAAGGAACGCAGCGCTACGCCGTCCCGGGCTGGCGGGGTCTGTGCGGCGAGCCTCCGTCCTACGCGGGCTTGACCCGCGTAGGACGCGACGGAGCGAGGCTTATCGGACGTGTCGCCGCCTGGGCGCCCGGATCAAGTCCGGGCGTGACGGTGCGCTGCGAGTATTGCGCCGTCCTACCGCTTGCTCGCAAGCAGCGCAAAGGCTCCGCCCTGCGGATCGCGTGCCTGGACCACCCAGCCGCCGCCAGGAACCTCATGCGGACCGGCGATGACCTGGCCGCCGCCGTTTTGGGCGCGCTCGGCCGCCGCGTCGATCGCTTCGACGTTGAAATAGAGCAGCCAATAGGGCGCCGGCGTCTCCGGGGGCTTGGTCATCATGCCGCCGCCCTGGCCGCCCTCGATCGCGAACACCTGGTAGGTTCCCATCGCCCCCATGTCCATCGCCTGCGTCTTTCGCCAGCCGAACAGGCCGGCATAGAAGGCGAAGGCGCTGTCGAGATTGCCGGCGCGCAATTCCCGCCAGCCGATGTTGCCCATCGCGTCGCCGGCCAGCGGCGGGCGCGGATCGTCCGGCGGCTCGCCCTTGAAGAGCACGAACGCCGCCCCGTGCGGGTCGGCGACGACGGCGAAGCGGCCGACCTGGGGGATGTCGGCAGGCGCGCGATGGATGGCGCCGCCGGCTTGAACCACCTTCGCCGCATAGGCGTCGACGTCGGGCACGGCGACATAGCCGAGCCAGAACGGGCCGGCCCCGGCCGCCCGCGCCAACTCGGGCATCGGCAGAATGCCGCCGACCATGTCTTCGCCGGCGGCAAGTAGCGTATAGGGGAAATCGACCATGCCGGCGTCGCGGGACTTCCAGCCCACCACGTCGCCGTAGAATTTCGCCGCGGCCCCGGCGTCGCGCGTAATATATTCGTACCAGACGAAGCTTCCGACCGGCGTCGTCATGGGTTCCTCCCTGTTGTGGGCTGCCTAAGTCGGCGGCGTTGCAAAGCGTGTCAAAAACCGGGGCTCAGACCTGAAGAATTGAGTCGAAGTCGAAATTCGCGCCGGGCGGATTGGCGCCGACGCGCAGCGTCTTGGGATCGGGAAAATTATACGGCGGCACAGGGAGATTGTAAGGCGCCGGCACGCCCTGGAAAACCCGGCCGGCCAAATCGTACCGCGAGCCGTGGCATGGGCAGAAGAAGCCGCCTGGCCAGTTGGGCGCCGGATTGTTCGGGTCGGGCTGCGGGAAATATTTGGGAATGCAGCCCAAATGCGTGCAGACGCCGACCAGGACGAGGAACTCCGGGTTGATCGAGCGGTGCCAGTTGACGGCGTAGGGCGGCTGCTGAAGCGTCGTCGAATTGGGGTCGGCGAGGCGCGAGACCAGATTGGCGGCGCGCAGGCTCTCCAGCGCTTGCGGCGTGCGATGCACGATAAAGACCGGGCGCTCGGCCCATAACGTCACGATCTGCTGACCGGGTTGAATCTGGCTGATGTCGATGTCCACCGGCCCGCTCGCCGCCAGGGTGGCGGCGTCGGGATTCATCTGAGCGAGGAAGGGCCAAATCGTCGCCGCGACGCCGACGCTCGCGACCGAGGCGGTCGCGAGGAAGAGAAAATCGCGGCGGCCGGGACCGGGCTCGGCTTGGGGTTCGTCCGTTGTCGGCGACGACGACATGTTCGCGCTCCCGTGCTGCGGTTGCGGCGGCGGCAGAGGTCCAGCTTAACTAACGTGCGATTGCGGGAGAATTCAGGCCGCTTTTTGCATTCCGCGATTTGACCAACGCGCCTTCTGTGTCATGCCCGCGAAAGCGGGCATCCAGGAGTTAAAGGGGAAGGCCTACGGCGGTTGTCTGGACCCCCGCTTTCGCGGGCAAGGCGATGGTGAACGCACTCCGCGTCTGCTAGAATTACAGCATGGAACGCGATGAAGCGATGCGTCTCTTGCGCGCCCACGCGGCCGACTTGAAGCGGCTCGGGGTCGAGCATCTGTACCTGTTTGGCTCGACCGCGCGCGGCGAGGCGCGGGACGATTCCGATGTTGACCTATTCTTCGATCATGAGAACGGCAAGGTCGGCCTGTTCGAGGTGATGGACGTGATGACCCGCGCCGCCGAGATCCTCGGCCGGCCGATCGACGCCATGACCCGCCGCAGCTTGCACCCGCGTCTGCGGAAGAGGATCGAAGATACGGCCGTGCTCGTGTTCTGATGACTCAGTGCTTCGTCTCGCTGTGACTCGAAGACATCTCGAAGCCGTGGGCGAAGGTTGCGGGGGCGCAGAACCTTCCTATTGAAATTTTCGTTTCTTGAACGCCAACAGGTCCGCCGCCGCCAACTTAAACCATTCGCCGTTTGCGCGTTTGCCTTCGAAGCGCCGATGCCAATAGGCTTCAATGCCGGCCGGATCGTCGGTCCTGATTGTGTGAACTAGAGTCGCTCGGTCAGGGAGTGCGATTCGAATCTCCTTGATGCGACGTTCTATGTCGTCGCTTCGACCCACTTTGTAAAAGTCGCCCGACCGAATCAGATAGACAAATCCCTCGCGATCCCGCTCTAACTTTGGACGCGGGGAAGGCGGTTCGTCGACCTTTGGCAGCATTGCGGCGATGTCGGACAATTTCGGGTCATCTTGCGCCCGTTGCGCGAGGGCGGCAACGAGGTTCGAACGCGACCCGAAGTGTCGCCTGATCGCTTGGGCTCCGGCAGTGGACGGGGCGGATTTCCGAAAGAGTTCGGTCTCGTGGGACGTAGGCAGCCGCCCAAAGTGCCGGCAGGCATCAATTACGCCTGCCAAGACAGCGTCGGAGTCGAGTTCGCCTAGTCCAATCGTTCGGCTGAAAGCCGGCTTCGACCAGCGCGTCGCCCCAGCGTGCCCAGAGCTTCCCGCGCCACTGATGTTCCCCTATTCCAGTCTCCCTAGCGAACAAGATCTGGCCAGGAGGCTGTCCCTCCCTCGATGCGGCTATCCTCCGAATTTCGCTGAGTATTAAGTCTCGCATTCGAAATTGATACTCGAATGTCAAAAAAACAAAAGGGCCTCCGCCTACCTACTCCGCCGCCTGCGCCTTCGCCTTCTTGGCTGGCCGCCGCTCCAGTGTCTCGCGCAAATACCGCCCGGTGTGGCTCCTCGGGTTGCGCGCGATCTGCTCGGGCGTGCCGGTCGCGACCACCTGGCCGCCGCCGTCGCCGCCCTCCGGGCCCATGTCGACGATCCAGTCGGCCGTCTTCACCACTTCGAGATTGTGCTCGATGACGACCATCGTGTTGCCCTGGTCGACCAGCTCATGCAGCACGTCGAGCAATTGCGCGACGTCGTGGAAGTGCAGGCCGGTGGTCGGCTCGTCGAGAATGTAGAGGGTGCGTCCGGTCGAGCGGCGGGCGAGCTCCTTGGCGAGCTTGACGCGCTGCGCCTCGCCGCCCGAGAGCGTCGTCGCCGGCTGGCCGACCTTCACATAGCCGAGGCCGACGCGCTTCAGCGTCTCCATCTTGTCGCGGATGGAGGGGACGGCTTTGAAGAGCTCGGCCGCCTCTTCCACCGTCATGTCGAGCACGTCGGCGATCGAATGGTCGCGGTATTTCACCTCCAGCGTCTCGCGGTCGTAGCGCTTGCCCTTGCAGACGTCGCAGGTCACGTAGACGTCGGGCAGGAAGTGCATCTCGATCTTGATGACGCCGTCGCCCTGACAGGCTTCGCAGCGCCCGCCCTTCACGTTGAAGGAGAAGCGGCCGGCCTGATAGCCGCGCGCTTTCGCCTCCGGCAGGGCCGCGAACCATTCGCGCATCGGCGTGAAGGCGCCGGTGTAGGTGGCGGGGTTCGATCGCGGCGTGCGGCCGATCGGCGACTGGTCGATGTCAATCACCTTGTCGAGCTGTTCCAGCCCCTCGATGCCGTCGTGCGGCGCCGGCGGGTCGCTGGCGCCGTTGAGATGACGCGCGACCGCCTTGTAGAGGGTGTCGATCACCAGCGTCGACTTGCCGCCGCCGGAGACGCCGGTGACGCAGGTGAAGGCGCTGAGCGGGATCGCCGCCGTGACGTTCTTCAGGTTGTTGCCGCGCGCGCCGACGATGCGGAGTTCACGGTCGGGATCGGCGACGCGGCGGCGCGGCGGCATCGAGACGAAGCGCACGCCCGAGAGATATTGCCCGGTAAGCGAATTGGGATCGGCGATGATCTCCGCCGGCGTTCCCTTGGAGATGACCTCGCCGCCATGCACGCCCGCGCCGGGGCCAATGTCGACGACGTAGTCGGCGGCGAGGATCGCGTCCTCGTCGTGTTCGACGACGATAACGGTGTTGCCTAGCTCGCGCAGCCGCCTCAGCGTATCGAGCAGGCGGGCATTGTCGCGCTGATGCAGGCCGATCGACGGCTCGTCGAGCACGTAGAGGACGCCTGTCAGGCCCGAGCCGATCTGCGAGGCGAGGCGGATGCGTTGGCTTTCGCCGCCCGACAGCGTTCCGGAGGAGCGCGACAAAGTGAGATAGTCGAGCCCGACGTCACTGAGGAAGGTCAGCCGGTCGATGATCTCCTTGAGGATGCGGTGGGCGATCTCGTTGCGCTGGGCGTCGAGCGCCTGCGGCAGCGCGCGCGCCCATTCGATCGCCGTCTTGACGGAGAGCGTCGAGACTTGGCCGATGTGCTGACCGGCGATCTTCACCGCGAGCGCCTCGGGCTTGAGGCGATAGCCGTCGCAGGCTTCGCACGGCGTCGCCGTCATGAAGCGCTCGATCTCCTCGCGCGACGTCTCGCTCTCGGTCTCGCGATAGCGCCGGTCGAGGTTGTTGACGACGCCCTCGAACGGCTTCTCGACTTCGTAGGAGCGCAGGCCGTCATCATAGGCGAAGCGCACCGCCTCGCCGCCCGAGCCGCGGAGGATGACGTTCCGCGCCTTCTCCGGCAGGCTCGCCCAGGGCGTATCGAGGCGGAACTTGTAGTGCTTCGCCAGCGCCTCGAGCGTCTGCAGGTAATAGGGCGAACTCGACTTCGACCAGGGCGCGACGGCCCCTTTCTTGAGGCTGAGCTTCGCGTCGGGCACGACGAGCCCGGCGTCGACGGTGAGCTCGGAGCCGAGGCCGCCGCATTTCGGGCAGGCGCCGAACGGGTTGTTGAAGGAGAAGAGCCGCGGCTCGATCTCAGGGATCGTGAAGCCGGAGACTGGGCAGGCGAATTTCGAGGAGAAGATGATGCGCCGCGGCTCGACGCCTTCCTCGGCGTCGGCGAATTCGACGATCGCCAGGCCGTCGGTCAGCTCCAGCGCCGTCTCGAAGCTTTCCGCTAGGCGGCTCGCCATGTCGGGTCGCACCACGACGCGATCGACCACGACCTCGATGTCGTGCTTGAGCTTCTTGTCGAGCGCCGGCGCGTCGGCGATTTCGTAGAAGTCGCCGTCGATCTTGAGGCGCTGAAAGCCGCGCTTCATGTAATCGGCGATTTCCTTGCGGTATTCGCCCTTGCGGCCGCGCACCACCGGCGCCAGCAGATAGAGCCGGGTGCGCTCGGGTAGCGCTAGCACCCGGTCGACCATCTGGCTGACCGTCTGGCTCTCGATCGGCAGGCCGGTGGCGGGCGAATAGGGCACGCCGACGCGCGCCCAGAGCAGCCGCATGTAGTCGTGAATTTCGGTGACGGTGCCGACCGTCGAGCGTGGATTCTTCGAGGTCGTCTTCTGCTCGATGGCGATCGCCGGCGAGAGGCCGTCGATCTGGTCGACATCCGGCTTCTGCATCATCTCGAGGAATTGGCGGGCATAGGCCGACAGCGACTCGACGTAGCGGCGCTGGCCCTCGGCGTAGATCGTATCGAAAGCGAGCGACGACTTGCCCGAGCCGGAGAGGCCGGTGAAGACGACCAGCTTGTCGCGCGGGATCGCGAGGTCGACGTTCTTGAGATTGTGCTCGCGCGCGCCGCGCACGACGATGGCGCGCCCGTCGAACAGCTTTTCGATCGGGTGATCGGCTTTGGGTTTCCTAGGACTGGCGTTCGCCATGACGGCCTTCTCGATGACGCGAATCGCTCGGCGGCTTGCGTCCGCCATGCGCGGATGTTAGAACAAATGCAGAACAATGAAAAGCGCCTCGAAAGGGCGCCCTTTCGCAGATGTAGTGCGTTCGAGCGCCGTCGCCAAATGAGGACTGAGGCCTCCTCTTGTGGACAAGTCGCGCGGCGGGCAGCGCGATAGGCGTGCGGCATGTACGGTGGGGAGAAATTCCCTTCGCTCGCGTTGTCTTTGGAGCCGGCGATGGCCGCTCGGCTGGGCGAAGGGCTCTCTCTTTACGTTGGCGACGGCGAGGCCTGCGGAAGAGGGGCGTAGCGTTAAAAGGAGAGCAACATGGCGGGTAGCGTCAACAAAGTCATTCTGATCGGCAACGTCGGCAAGGACCCCAAGGTCAGTCGCCTGAACTCGGGCGATCAGGTCGTCAGCTTTCCGGTCGCCACCTCCGAGACCTGGCGCGACAAGGCCAGCGGCGAGCGCAAGGAGCGCACCGAGTGGCACAATGTCGTGATCTTCAACGAGAATCTCGGCAAGGTGGCGGAGCAATATTGCAAGAAGGGGACGAAGGTCTACATCGAGGGGCAATTGCAGACCCGCAAGTGGACGGATCAGTCCGGCGCCGAGAAATACACGACCGAGGTCGTGCTGCAGCGCTTCCGCGGCGAACTGACGTTGCTCGACTCCCGCGGCGGCGGCGAAGGCGGCCGCGACAGCTTCTCGGGCGGCGGCGAGGATCGCGGCGCGAGCTTTGGCCGTTCGTCGCCGACCGACCGGCGTCCCGCTTTGACCAGCGGCGGTCCGAGCGGCGGCGGCGATATGGACGACGACATTCCGTTCTGATCGGTCGAATCCCGGCTTTTGGCGCTGGGCGGGCGAACCCGGGGGGGGGGGCGCTGCGCGGCGGGAATCGTTAAGTCGCCCGCTGCGTGAACTTAGCAGGGCCCACGCCGTTATTGTGAGCGCATAGGCGTCCCCGCGACGGCGTCGGTCGTTTCGTCGCGGCGCCCTGGCGATGACCATGTCGTGTGACGGAAATAGCGGCGGCGGCCCACTCGCTGCGGGCCAAAATCGGGAGAGGCGCAAATGGCGAACTATAAGATTCTCAGCGAATCCGAGATTCAGTCCGCGCTCGAGACGCTGCCGGGCTGGTCGGTCAACAAGGGCAATATCGAGGCCGCCTTCGAGTTCGCGACCTTTCGCGACGCAATCGCTTTCATCGTTCAGATCGCGATCGAAGCCGAGGTGATGAACCACCATCCCGAGTTCCACAATTCCTACAACCGGGTCTCGTTCTCGTTCTGCACGCACGACGCGGGCCACAAGATCACGGATCTCGACATCGAGACCGCCAAGCGCATCAGCGCCGCCGCGCGGCGCTTCCAGAGCATGAAATGAGCCCAAATTCGCAGGGCGCCGCGGCGCCCAAGCCCCATCTCGACGCGGAATTCGCGGGCAAGGTCGCCGTCGTCACTGGTGGTAGCGCCGGCATCGGCCGCGCGATCGCCCGCGCATTCGCGCAGCGCGGCGCGCATGTCGTGGTGGCTGGCCGTAACGTCGAAGCCGCCGAGAAGGCCGCGGAGGAGATCGCGCGCGAGACGCGGGTGAGCGCGCTGGCGGCGCAGACGGACGTCGCCGCTCCGGAGCAATGCGAAAGGCTGATCCAACAAGCGGTCGCGCATTTCGGCGCGGTGGACGTGCTGGTCAACAACGCCGCCTATTTCGCTCTCGTCCCGCTGCTCGACGCGGATCCGCGGGCGGCGAGCCGCTTCCTCGACACCAACCTGCTCGGCCCGCTCCATTGCGCGCGGGCGCTGGCGCGATGGGCGATCGAGGCCAAGCGCGCCGCGACGATCGTCAACGTCAGCAGCATCGCCGGCGCGCGGCCCGCGCCGGGCTGCGGTCTTTATTCTGCGTCCAAGGCCGCGCTCGACATGCTGACGCAGAGCATGGCGCTCGAATGGACGGGCAAGGGCGTGCGCGTCAACGGCGTCGCCCCCGGCCATGTCGCGACGCCCGGCGTGCTGGCGGACTTCGCCGCCGGCCGGCTCGACCGCGAGGCGATGACCGCGCGTATTCCCGCCGGCCGCATCGCCGATGGCGAGGACATCGCTGACGTCGTGCTGTTCCTCAGCAGCGAAAAGTCGCGTCACGTCGTCGGCCAGACAGTGACGGTGGATGGCGGCGAGGCGATGTAGCGAAATCCGGCCCCGGCGCCCTAGGATGCGACGGGCGACATCGACTTGAGCGGCCCCGCCGCTTTTTCGCCCTTAATCTCGCCAAGACCGTCGGCTTGCAGCGCGCGGATTATGGCGACGAGGCCCTGTTCCTCGACGTGCTCGGCCGCCTCGCGAAGCGAGAACCACTTGGTTTCGCGTTGGCCGATCTCGCGCCAGGTCTTGAGCTGCTTGGCGAAGATGAGGACATAGACGTCGACCCGGCAAAGCTCGAAATGCGTCTTCTGCCGCTTGAAGTAGACGTAGCTGCCGATCGCTTTCTTGTGCGCGCGGCCGACGACGCCGGCTTCCTCGAGCGCCTCCTGCGCGGCCGCCTCCCAAGGCGTGCGCCCCTTCATCGGCCAACCCTTGGGGATGATCCAACGTCGCGTCTCGCGTGACGTGAGCAGGAGAATTTGCGGCTGGCCGTCCTCATCCCAGCGGATGGGGAGGGCGCCGACCTGGGGGCGTTCAGTATTGTCGGCCGAGGGGGACCAAACTTTCATGGCTTCGGTTGGGTGCTCGCGATGGGGGTGTGGAAGGGACGAGGGTACTGCAAAACAAATACAATGAACGCAATTGAGCGTAAATTGACGCGGAGGAGGGATCTACGATTCCAAAGAATTAGAAACAGCATTCTTGCGCCGATTGTCGATTGCGTTGGGTGAACCTTTCGCGTTGAGGCGGGCGTAATGGCCCTCACCCAACCCTCTCCCGCGCTCGGGAGAGGGGCGTAGAAGGCGGATGGGGCGATACCTCAGGCATAAGCCCGCGACGCCTCGCGATGTTCGGCCATCAGCTCAGCGAGGTCGATCCCGAGGGGAGCGCCATCGACGACGCGCCAGGCGCCGGCGATCATCACCCGGTCCGCCCGATGCGCGCCGCACAGCACGAGTGCGGCGATTGGGTCCTGGGCGCCGCTGAAGCGCGGCTCGTCGAGGGTGAAAAGCGCGAGGTCGGCCTCCCGCCCCACCGCAATGCGGCCGATGTCGTCGCGGCCGAGGCAGCGCGCCGAGCCCTCGGTCGCCCATCGCAAGACGTCGAGATGGCTCAAGCCCGAGGCGCCGTAGCGCAGCCGGCCGAGCATCAGCGTGTGCCGCACCGCCTCCATCATGTTGGAGGAATCGTTGGAGGCCGAGCCGTCCACCCCGAGCCCGATCGGCGAGCCCGCCGCTTCGAGTTCCTTGGTCGGACAGACGCCGAAGCCGAACAGCATGTCCGAGGCGGCGCAATGGGAGACGCCGACGCCAGCGCGCCCGAGGCGGCCAATTTCGTCGGCGTTGAAGTGAATGCCATGGGCGACCCAGGCGCGCGGGTTGAGCCAGCCCGCCTCCTCGATGAGATCGACCGAGCGCTTGCCGAAGGTCGCCTGGGCGTAGACGTCCTCGTCGAGCGACTGGCAGAGATGCGTATGCAGGCGGCAATCGTAGCGCTCGGCGAGCCGCGCGCTTTCGACCATGACGCGCTGCGGCACTGCGAGCGGCGAGCAAGGGGCGAGCGCGACGCGCACGAAGCCGCGCGGCGAAGGATCGTGATAGGCCTTCAACACGCGCTCGCAGTCCTCGAGAATCGTGTCGGAGTCCTGCACGATCGAGTCGGGCTGGAGGCCGCCGTCCTTTTCGGAGAGACCCATCGAGCCGCGCGTCACTGTCATGCGCATCCCCAGCGCGCGCGCTTCCGCGACCTCGATGTCGATCGCCTTGGCGAGCGCGGCGGGGAAGAGATTATGGTGGTCGGCGGCGGTGGTGCAACCCGACAGCATCAGCTCGACCAGCGCCATGCGCACGACGATCCTGAGATGCTCCGGCTTGATGCGGGACCACACGCGCTCGAGCGAGACGAGCCAGGGCACCAGCTCCTTGCCGAACCCGGCAGGATGGGCGCGGGTCAGCGTCTGGTAGAAGTGATGATGCGCGTTGACGAGGCCAGGCAGCACCACATGGCGCGACGCCTCGAAGACGGCATCGACCGGCGCGGCGGGGCCGGCGGCGCCGCGAGCGACAAGTTCAACGATTTCAGAACCTTCGACGACGAGGCCGCGCTCCGCTCCGTCGGCTAGAATGGCGAGCGGGTCCTTGATCCATAGGCGCATGTCGGCGAGGTCCTCGAATGAAAGATCGCGCGGCCGAACTGCACATGGGGCTGGGGCAAGTTCGGCGGCGCTCCGGTTTGGCGTTCCGTTTTTCTGCGATGCGGTATCAGCTATACGACGAAGTTTGGCATTTTCTGAGTCGACTTGCGCGTTCACCTTCACCTATGCTGTTAGCATGGCAACATCTGGGACGGATTTGCACGGCTCAGAAAAGGGATGGAACGAGGGCGGAATGGTTCGCAGTGTTCGTTGGCTATTCGGGAGCGGGCGAGGGACTGTCGTGCGCGCCTGCGCCGCCGTTTTCGCCGCCGTCGTCTGTGCGGGGCCGGCCTTGGCGCTCGACAAGGTGACCTTCGGCACCAATTGGCTCGCCGACGCGGAGGCGGGCGGCTACTATCAGGCGCTCGTCGACGGCACCTATGCGAAATACGGGCTCGACGTGACGATCCTGCAGGGCGGCCCGCAGTCGAACGGCGGCATGTTGCTGGTGGCCGGCAAGATCGAGTTCTTCATGGGCGGCGACATGATCGGCGACTTCCTGTCGGTCGAGCAAGGTGTGCCGACCATCGCCGTCGCCGCCGATTTCCAGAAGAATCCGCAGATTTTCATGTCGCATCCCGGCGTCGGTCTCGACAACTGGACCGATCTGCCCAAGGCGACGGCCTTCGTCAGCAACGGCGCGCTCAACACCTTCTACGCGTGGATGCGGCTCGCCTACGGGTTCAACGACGAGAACGTCAAACCCTACAACTACAATTCCGCGCCCTTCATCGCCGACAAGCACTCGATCCAGCAGGGCTATCTGACGGCTGAGCCCTACGAGGTCGAGCGACAGGGCGGCTTCAAGCCGAATGTCTTCCTGTTGTCGGACTACGGCTATTCGACCTACTCGACCCTCATCGAGACGCGGCGCGACCTCGTTGCGAAGCGGCCGGACCTCGTCCAGCGTTTCGTCGACGCCTCGGCGATCGGCTGGTACCACTATCTCTACGGCGACAACAAAAAAGCCAACGAGCTGATCAAGAAAGAAAACCCAGAGATGACCGAGGAGCAGCTCGCCTTCTCGATCGCCAAGCTCAAGGAACATGGCGTCGTCGATTCCGGCGACACACTCAAGCTCGGCATCGGCGCGATGACCGACGAGCGCTGGAAGGGCTTCTTCGACACGATGGTCAAGGTCGGCATCGTCAAGGCCGACACCGACTATAAGAAAGCCTACACGCTGCAATTCGTGAACAAGGGCGTCGGCGTCGACCTCAGGCCGAAGTAACGCGAGGCCTATTTCTGGGGCAGCGCGTCGTAGACGTCGGGGGGCAGCACGACCGACACGAAGACGCGGACGAGGTCGGTCGGCTTGAACGGTCCGTCGACGTGGTTCTTCACCGCCGGCACGCTCTTGAGGAAGGCCGCGATCGAATTGGCGTCTTCGTCGGTGAGATAGGCGAAGGTCGGCATGACGCCGCTTAATGTGCGTCCGTCCGGCCGCTTGCCGGTGCGCAGGGTTTTTACGATGTCGGCGCTGCTCCAGTCGCCGATTCCCGTCTCGTGATCGGGCGTCAGATTCTGGCCAACGAAGACGCCAGCCTTGGGAATCGAGAAACCCGTATCCGAACCCCCGAGGTAGCGGCTCATGTCGGGCTTGCCGAGCATGCCGCCGGGCGTGTGGCAATCCGAGCATCCGGCGATCGAGACGAGATATTTGCCGCGCTGGATCTGGGCGTCGTCGGCTGCGGCGGCGCCGCATCCCAACGCGGCGCCGAGCGCAAGGGCGCCTGTCAAAGTTCGAAGCGAAAACGGCGGCATGGCAGTCTCCTCCTCGTTTGAGCAAAAGGCTTACGCCTCAGGACTGATCGGCAAACCCTCGATGTGGCGCGGCACACTCCAGGCTTGCGTCGGGTCGGGGACATGGCGGACCGGCTGAACGTCGCCGCGCCACGCGACGCCCATCATCTGCGCCGTCTGGTAGACCATGACCCGCCAGCCTCGCGCCTGGAGCGCGCGCAGCCCTGCGGCGACATGCGGCGAGACGAGATCATGAAATAGAACCATTGCGGCCGGCTCAAGGTACGGCTCGCAAGCGAGGGCGTCGCGCGTCGGCGCGTCGCCGTCGTGGTCGCCATCGATGAAGGCGAACGACCAGCGCGCGCCGTGCTCGCCGAGTTCGCGCACGGCGGCCGGGCTTTCCCCGGGAACGAGGATCGCGCGACCGGCGCCGGCGCCTTCCACGGCCGCCGAAAACTCGCGCCGCCATTCCTCCTCGCGGAGCTTCGGCTCGACGATATGGAGCGAGGCGAGGCCCGCCGCGACGAGATGGCAGGTCGACCAGCCGCGCCAGGCGCCGATCTCAATTCCGCGCCGGCCGGCGAACAGCCGCGCGTTGCTGTAGAGCACCGCGGCCTCGTCGCGGTTGATGAAGCCGATCTGCGGATCGCGCTTGTCGGTGTACCAGGTGTGGCGGACGTCGTGACGGAAATAGGGCCAGGTCAGCGCGTCCGTGTCGCCGACGATCATGTTGGGGAAGAGGGCGTCGAGCTTCGGCGCATCGAGGCCCTCGGACACGTAGTCGGTCGTCATGGCGCGATCTCGTCTGGTTCAATTGGCGGGGCCTGTCGCCCAGGCCGTCAGGCCGCCGGAAGAGGCGAGCGCGCCTCCTACCAACTTTCTCTCCGCGTGGCGAGTGTACGCCTATCCACTCGCCGGGCCGCGCGGCAATTTGACGTATGTCGGGGAGACCTATACGGTTTTCTTTTAATCAACGGAATCCGCCGCAAGGGCGGACATGGCGAACATGGGCTAGGGAACGTGGGAAAGGCATTCGATCACGCTGACGTGTTCCCTTTGTGTTCGCCATATTCGGGCCATGTTGCGGCCGTTCGACTAAACGTCCTCAAATGCCGCTGACCCAGTCCCCCATCGCGGCTGTGACGCCGTCGGACCTCTCGGCCTCCGCGCCGCTGGCGACTTTGCGCGGCGTCGACAAGGTCTTCGCCAACAAGCTGCAAGCGCTGCGCGGCGTCGACATCGAGGTGCGCGACGGCGAGTTCTTGTCGCTGCTCGGACCCTCGGGCTGCGGCAAATCGACGGTGCTGCGCTTGCTCGCCGGCCTCACGGCGCCGACCCGCGGCGAGATCGCGTGGCGCGGCGAGCGGCCGACGTTGAGCTTCGTTTTCCAAGAGCCCACATTGATGCCGTGGGCGAACGTCTTCTCCAACGTGTGGTTGCCGCTCCGGCTCAAGGGCGTGTCGAAGGAGCAGGCGCGCGCCCGCGTCGAGGAAGCGCTCGACATGGTGGGCCTGTCGGCCTTCGCCAAGGCCTACCCTAGAGAACTGTCGGGCGGCATGAAGATGCGCGCTTCGATCGCGCGCGCGCTCGTAACGCGTCCCGCCGTGCTGTTGATGGACGAGCCGTTCGCCGCGCTCGACGAGATCACGCGCACCAAGCTGAACGACGAATTGGTGTCGCTCAAATGCGCGCTGCGGACGACCGTGATTTTCGTCACCCATTCGGTGATCGAGAGCGTTTATCTCTCGAACCGGATCATCGTGTTCGCGCCGCGTCCCGGCCGCGCCGTCGCGGAAATCCGCGTCGACGCTGGGCTGCCGCGCGAGCTGGATTTCCGTCTCAGTCCCGCCTACGCGCAGAAGTGCCGGGAAACGTCGCTGGCGTTGCATGATGCAATGGCGATGCAGCCCGAATTTCCGATCCAGGGCCTGCTGGAATGACGCGCGACGAGTTCGTCGAATATCTGCTGCCGCTGGTGGCGTTTGCTCTCGCCCTCGCCGCCTGGGAGGCGGCAGTGCGTTTCTACGACGTGCCTAGCTACATCCTGCCGACGCCGAGCCTCGTCATTCTTACGCTGATCAAGGATTGGGGGGTGCTCTCGGCTTCGCTTCTCGTCACGCTCTCGATCACCTTCGAGGCGCTGGCTGCGGCCGTTGTCGGCGGCGTCGTAATCGCGTTGGCGTTCGCGCAGTGGCGCCCTATCGAGCGGGTGTTCTTTCCTTTCGCGGTGGCGATGCAGGTGACGCCGATCGTCGCCATCGCGCCGTTGCTGCTGATCTATCTGAGCGCCAAGATGGCGGTGCTGGCCGTCGCGTTTCTCGTCGCCTTTTTCCCAATTCTCTCCAACACGACGCTCGGTCTCAATTCGTCCGACCGCAATCTGCGCGATCTCTTTCAGCTTTACGGGTCAAGCGGCTGGCAGGAGCTCGCTTGGCTGCGCATTCCCTCTGCGCTGCCCTATTTTCTCGCCGGATTGAGGATCGGCGGCGGCCTCGCCTTGATCGGGGCGATCGTCGCCGAGATCGCCGCCGGCACCGCCGGGCACGGGGCGGGGCTCGCCTACAGGATCGTCGAATCCGGCTTCCGTCTCAACGTGGCGCGGATGTTTGCCGCGCTCCTGTTGATTTCCGTCTCGGGAATTACGATCTATCTGCTGCTTTCGGCGATCTCGCACCTCTTGCTCAGGCATTGGCACGAGAGCGCGCAGAGGCGTGAAACGTGACACGCGGCTGCCCCGGCCGTAAGCGTCGGCTCCACAAAGGCGTAAAGCCGGGGGACTAACGACGGGGCGCATTCCGGATCTTCGGATAAGCGTCCGGATGCGGCAAGACGGGGAGGGACGTCGCCCACGGCGTCGCAAGCCCGCCAACCGAGAGTGAACCCCCAGATGGACATCGGAAACAAACAACAAGCGCGCGAGTCGGTTCTCGAGACGCTGGGCCTCGCCAGGCTGGTGGACACGTCGACGATGGACATCGCGCAGCCGCACAACGCGCTGGTCGAGCGCCAGGCGCAGCCGGCTCGCTTCGTTATCGACGGGCTGACGATCGACGCGCCCGCCGGCATCTATCACCCGACGCAGGATTCGAGCACCGAGTTCTTCCTGCGCAACATCAGGGGGATGAAGTCGAGCGCAATCCGGACCGTGCTGGAGATCGGGGCCGGCTGCGGCGCGATTTCGCTCTATATGGCGGCGAACTGGAACGTTGCGCTGAAAGCCTCCGACATCTCGCCGCTGGCGGTCGAGGCGATCAAGCACAACGCCGCGCAGAACGGCCTCGAGATCGACGTCGTGCAATCCGACATGTTCGAGAGCATCCCGGAGCAGCAGTTCGATTTCATCGTCTTCAACGCGCCGCTGATCGACAAGATGCCCGAGAACGCGATCGAGCAGTACAGCCTCTGCGACCCCAACGGCGCGATCACCCGCGCCTTCTTGCGCGGCGCCGAGCGGCGTCTCACCAAGAACGGCCTCGCGATCGTCTCGATCTGCCGCAACTCGGCCTATGAGGTGCTCAACAGCGTCGACCTGGACTACAGCGTCGTCGGCTTCGAACTGTCCTACGGCGGCTTCTGGCGCGCCATCATCGGGGCGCGCTTGCCGAGGGATTAGAGCGCGTTGCGCGTCATTGCGAGCGGAGCGAAGCAATCCAGCGGCGCCAAGCGGAACGATGGATTGCTTCGTCGCTCACGCTCCTTGCAATGACGATGCGGCCTTTGCCATTCGACCCGACTAGCCAGCAGCGCCGTCCAATCTGGCGGCGACGGCCCTCAGGGCGAGCAGGTAGCCCAGCGGCCCCAGCCCGCAGATGACGCCGTGCGCGACGAGGGAGACTTTCGAATGGCGATGCGTCTCTTCGCGCTTGTGGATGTTGCTGAGATGGACTTCGATCAATGGGGTCTCGATCATCTTCAGCGCGTCGAGAACCGGGATCGAATGGAAGGAGAAGCCGGCCGGGTTGATGACGACCGCGGCTTTCTTCTCAAACGCCTCCTGTAGCCAGTCGACCATCTGGCCTTCGTAGTTCGTCTGTCGGAACACGCATTCGAGGCCGAGTTTGCGGGAAAGCGCCATGCAGCCTTGCTCGATCTCGGCGAGGGTCGTCGTCCCGTAGATGTGGGGCTCCCGCCTGCCGAGCATGTTGAGGTTGGAGCCGTTGAGGACGAATACGGAACGGGTCATATCAGCCTTTAGGTTCTGGAGCTGGGAACAAGATTGGCGTGTGCGCCCGACGGCGCGCCCGAGGTAACGCCTTCAATGCGGCGCATATCCACGCCGAGCGTTTCCGGCGCGGTCAAAATCATGATGAGAGAAATGAGGTTCCAGCCTAGGCAGAGCGCCACGACGCCCCAGGGGGAACCATTGGCGGCGCCGACCAGCCACGCCGCGAGCACCGGCATGGGGCCGCCAGCAATGAGATTGGCTCCTGTGTAAGCGAGCGCCGACCCGGAATAGCGCACATTCGTCGGGAAGGCCTCCGCGAAGGCCACCGGCTGGATCCCGCTTTGGAATTGGGTGAAGCCGAGAAATGCGCCCATGGCCGCCAGCATCACAGGAAAGCTTTTGAGATCGAGCAGCGGGAAATAGACGATCAGAAGGAAGAGCGATGCGATGGAGCCGATCGCGAGCGCCTTGCGCCGCCCGATCCGGTCGCTCAGGAGTCCGCCGGCCAGGGCTCCAATGATCGCGCAGACATTGGCGCCCATCAGCAGCGCGAACCCCTCCTGCTTGGGCACACCGAGTTCGCGGGTCACGTAGCTCAGCGAATAAACGACGATGAGGTAGAAGATCGCCGCCGGCCCGCAGAAGAACAGCGTCCAGCGCAGCACCGGACGCCAGTGGACGCGGAGCGCGTCGCGCAGCGGGCTTCCTGATTGGACCGTCCCCGTCTCTTCCAGCGCCTCGAACGCCGGCGTCTCGCTGACCTTGAGACGAACGTAGAGACCGACTGACACCAGGAGGATGCTGAACAAGAAGGGGATGCGCCAGCCATAGGATTGGAAGTCGGCCGGAGAGAGCAGGGAGGATAGGGCAAACAAAGCGGCATTGGCGAGGATCTGGCTCAGCGGCGAACACACGCCGAGCAAGCCCGAATAGAAGCCGCGACGATCAGGCGCCGCGTGTTCGAGCGCCATGAGCTGGGCGCCCGTCGATTCGCCGCCGAGCGCAAACCCCTGGATGATCCTTAGGCCGACGAGAAGAAACTGCGCCGCAGGACCGATTTGCGCGTAGGTCGGCAAGAGCCCGATCAGCACGGAGGACAGCCCCATGACCGTGACAGTGACGAGCAGAAGATTGCGCCGTCCGAGCTTGTCGCCGAGATGGCCGCAGAGAATGGCGCCGAGCGGCCGGGCCGCCAGGCCGACGCCGAAGGTGGCGAGCGCGGCGAGCAGAGCGGCGGTCGAATCCATGGTCGGGAAGAAAAGCTGCGGCAGAACGGTGGCCGATACCGCGCCATAGAGTGTGAAGTCGAACCATTCGAGCGCCGTTCCGATTGTCGCGGCGGAGACGGCGCGGACCGCCATGCCGTCCGAAATGCCTTCGCTGGCGCCAACCATCGTTCCCCCCTGCCTTGATGTTTGGCCTTCGTGTAGCAAAAATGGAAACACTTTCCAAATTGAAAATGCTTCCAATATCCATTTGGATTGACCGCGCTCCCTGAGCCGCCTTACCGACAGACCAGCGAGGGGGAATCCATGGCCAGCGTATTGGAGAGAAGTCTGACGTTGCTGGAGACGCTCGCCAATGTGCCCGAAGGGCGTTCGCTTTCCGAGCTTGCCGCATCCCAGGACATGCCCGTGAGCGCCGCGCATCGGCTGTTGGCAGAGCTGACCCTCCGCGGCTATGTGCGGCAGGATGAGGCGCAGGGCCGCTATCGGCTGACGATGAAACTGACCGCGCTCGGCCTGAATTTTCTCAACCGGTCGGGCATCGTCGATATCGTACAGCCGCTGTTGGACAGCCTCGCCGAGGAATGCGGCGAATTGGTCCGGCTGGCGGTCGTCGACGGCGACGATCTTATCTTTGTGGCCAAGGCGCAGGGTTCGAAAAGCGGATTGCGTTACGATCCCGATATGGGCCTTTCCGTTCCTTTGTCGTGCAGCGCGGCCGGCCATGCGTGGCTATCGACGATGCCCGAAAACGAGGCGCTCGAACGGGTGGCGCGGCAAGGTCTAGGGAAGCCGGAAGCCTATGGCCCACGGGCGCCGACGACTTTCGCCGCCTTGGCTCCATTTCTACAGCGCGCCCGCCAGCGCGGTTTCAGCATGATCGTGGAAGTGTTCGCACCAGGCATGAGCGCGATGGCGGCGCCGGTGAAGACGAAGCCACAAGCTGCAATCGGAGTCGTCACGATCGCAGGGCCGATGTTTCGGTTGGCGGAGCAGCGGATGCTGGCGCTAGGACCAAGGCTGCTTGCTACGGCGAACGAAATCGCCCTGGCGAGCGCCGCCTCGTCGTTGTTCAAGCTCAAGACCGACTGAGGCTGGGAGTCCAAATTCGGCCGCATTGCCGACCTCTCGATCGTGCCAACCGGGCCGTCACAGCATCGCGTCAACTGGCAGAGGCAGGTATGAAAGGCAATCAAGTTCGTCTTTTTATTGGCACCCCCTGCTACGGCGGAGTGGTCACCACGCGATATATGCAATCGATCTGCACGTTACTCTGTCACAGGATACCGAATCTAAATGTGTCGATAAAAACTATAGCCTATGAATCTCTGGTCACGCGGGGCCGAAATACGATCGTCGCGTCCTTTCTCGACCTCCCCTCAGAAACCCATCTGATGTTCATTGACGCGGACATAGGTTTCAGCGTGGATCAGATTCAGAGGATGCTGAACTTCGATCAGGATGTTGTCGCCGGCATGTATCCGCTGAAGCAGATCGACTATGATCAAGCGGCTTTCCAACGCGCCGCCGGCGGAGAACCTCTCCAAACCGCTCAGCTTCGCTACGTCGGGTTGCCGTGCGAAGGCGAAGAGCGCAAGACCACCAACGGATTTGTCACGGGTCTCTACGCCGGCGCGGGCTTCCTGCTGATCAAGCGGCGCGTCCTGGAGTTGATGGCGGCCAAATATCCGGAAACGCGCTACACGACGGCGCACAACAGCGCCGTAGCCAACCCAAGCCCCAATCTCTTCGCCCTGTTCGACTGTCTGATCGACCCGAAAACCGGGCACTACCTCAGCGAGGACTACGCGTTCTGCCACCGTTGGCGGGCGATCGGAGGAACCATCTGGCTTGATACGCGCAGCAAGCTGACGCACGTAGGGCCGCATGATTTCGTGGGCAACACGATGGCGCGGTTTCCCTCCTAGCGCATTTTGTTCGAACCGATGCCGTCGGTGCGGAAGCGAAGAAATCCAGCAGCGCCGAGCGGCACGATGGATTGCTTCGTCGCTGCGCTCCTCGCAATGACGGTTCGACCTGACTGCAATCGCTCTAGCCGGGCTTGCGGCTCCAGTTGACGAGCGTCACGCCGCTGGCGTCGTCGAGCGTCTTCTCCGGGCCGGCAACGAGGCCGGCGCGGCGCAGCGCTTCCTCCGCCGGGCCACCGTGGCGGCCATGGGCGAACACCGGCAGGCCGCCCGGCAGCTTGACGTTGCGCGAGCGGGAGAGGTGAAAGCAGTCGTAGCCGATTTCCAGGAACAGGCTGTAGACCTCGGGCCCGCCGAGCACCGCGACGAGACCGCCCTCAAATCCGAGCGCCGCGCAGGCCGCCTTGAAGGTCACGCCTGCCGGGTTCCAGAACATGGCGTTGGGAAAATCCGGGTCGGGGGCGATTCCGGGCACGCGGCGCGTCAGAACCAGTCGCCGGCGCTCGTGCGAGTTCATGTGCCCCTCATGCGAGTGGCGGCCGTGCACGAGGATGGCGGCTCGATCGAGCGAGGCGTCGAAGAAGCGCTGATCCTCCTCGTTCTTGAGGATATCGGGCATATGCGCGGTGTGGTCGGCAATGTGGCCGTCCGCGGAGACGATGGCGAAACCTTCGATGCGACACACGGCTGGCATGAACGGGTTAGCTCCGAAAGTTTATGGTCGGCGTCGAAGGCGGCGACATTCTGGCGTTACCTTTAGGGCGCGCGGCGCACATTCGGCCACCGTCTAACGCCTATTGCTTCATCGCGTCGAGGGTCTCAACCAACCCCGCCGGCGACATTCGGAAGAATCCGGTGTAGGGCTGGTTCAATTCTATGATGAGAAACATCGCGCTGGCGACCGCGAAGGCCCCCAGCGCGAGGCTTGCGACCACGGTGGGGTTGAACTTCGAGAGCAGCCCATAGCCGCAGAAGAGCAGCAGCGACCAAGAGACGACGATCACGATCACTGGCCAGGAGACCGGCGCGGCGAGTTGTAGCGACATCAACAGCCGCGTTTGTTCAATCCAGCCCGCATTGAAAGACGCGGTCCCCAGCAGTTGCTTCTGCGCGTCCGTCTTGGGCGTCAACGAAAGCAGGAACTGATCCATTCTCTTCATGCCGGCAAAGGCCGCCGCAATGCCCTGCGACTTCGGATCCGCTTGGCCTGGGCCCCAAAACGTGTCGTATCCCTCCCGCAAGGCGACGCGCAGCCCGTCGCGGCCGGGCTGCGCGTCCGGTCCATAAGCGGCAAGGGCGGCGTCGAACTGCAGGGCGCGCGCCTCCAGCGTCTCGAGTTCGGATTTCTGCGTCGCATAGAAGCTGTAGCTCGCCCCGATCAGCGTGCCGAGCACCAGAGCGAGCAGCAGGCCGAGCAGTCCGCTGATCGCCGCGATCATGTCGCGCGAACGGTCGGCGGTGTGGTGGTCGGGCAGCCAGAACTGCAATTTGAGGCCAATGAGGCCGGCGAGGAAGGCGAGCGCCCCGATGGCGAAAGGCGCTTGAAACGAACTCATCCGGCGTTCTGTCCCTGCGGGGTCACGTCATTGGAGGGGCGCGGCTCGCCCCCTCGAGTTCCGCCCCCGCAGGCCGAAACGAAATCCGGAGGCGAAGCCGCCATTTCCCTGTGAAATCTTAGATCGCCTGATGTCGCCGGATCAAGCCGCGTTGATCCCGGCCGGGGTTGCGATTCCCGCCGTTTTCCAGGAAGAAGTCGCGCGGATCTTCGCCGAGCGGCAGTCGGCGCCGCATTTCGCGCTTGGAGGCGCCGTCTTGATCAACGGCCGTAAACTTCTTCCCGGAAAGCCCATCCCGCCTTCCGAGATACCCGACTATTCCATCGATCGCCGCGACGCGTCGGAGGTGTACGCGCCGCAATTCATGCGGCGCCTGGAGGCGCTAAACCGGCTCGTCGCCCAAACCGGGGAGACGCTGGAAGGCAACATCTTTTACCTGGATGAGGAAAAGGACTTTCTCGCCCGTCCGCCGGAGGCCAGCCTCACGCCCGCGCGGCGCAATGTGTGGCGCGCGACGCGCTTCAAGCGCCAGATGCTTGAAGTCGGCGTCAACGCCGGCCACAGCGCGCTCTTGGCGCTCTCCGCCAATCCCGCGCTCGTCTATCACGGCGTCGATATCGCGATGCACGCCTACACCGAGCCTTGCGTTACCTTTCTCGCGGCGGAGTTCCCGGGCCGGGTGCATTTTTGGCGCGGCAACTCGCGCGAAGTCCTGCCCTACCTCGCCGAGCGCCGCAGCGACCTCGACTTCGACATTTTTCACGTCGACGGCGGCCATACCGACGCTCTGTGCCGCGCCGACATGGACAATTGCCTGCGCATCGCGCGCAGGGGGCGCGGCAAGCATCTGCTGCTCGACGACGTGCATGCGAGCTGGATTTTCGACATCTACGCGGAGTTCATTTCGCGCGGCGATCTGACCACCGAGACCTTCTTCGACGATTGGGAGGACGAAGGCCGCAACGTGCTGGGGCGCATTCTATGACGGAGCGCGATCGCGCCGCCCCGTCGCTGGCGACCTTCTGGCACGGGCCGCTCGACGCGCTCACTTACGCCTGTCTGGCGTCCTTCCCGCATTTCGGCGCGCGCCTGCGCCTCTACTCGTATGACCCGGCGCTGGCGACGCCGCCGGGCGTCGAGTGCGCCGACGCCCGCCTCATATGCCCCGATGAGACGCTGGTGCGGCGCTATGTCGCTGCGGGAAAGCCGTCGATCGCCACCTTCGCCGATATGTTTCGTTACCGCATGATCCGCGAGACCGGGTGCTGCTGGGTCAATTCCGACATGGTGTGCCTGCGCGCGCCCGATTTTGCCGACGAGCCGATCATCCTGGCGCGTCAGCCGCCTTTTCGCGGCGAAGCCGTTGTCAACAATGCAGTTCTTAAACTTCCCGGCGACGATCCGACGCTGAACGAGATGCTCGCCAGCGCCGAGGCGGCGGCCGACGTCGATCAACCCTGGGGAGCGATCGGCCCGTTCCTGCTTACCGAGATCGCCGAGCGTAACGGCATCGCCCGCTTCGCCAGGAGCTTCCCGGATTTCTATCCGATCGAGCCGGATCATTTCTTCAAGCCGTTTCTGCCGGCCTATCGGGAGGAGGTCGAGGAGGCGGTGCGCGGCTCGACGTTGCTCCATCTTTGGAGCGAACTGATCGCCCGCTCGGGCTATGACCGGTCGATCGGGCCGCCCGCCGGCTCCTTCCTCCATGTGGTCTTCGCCCAGCAGGGCGCGCTGGGCCGGTTCTCCGGTTTTTATGACGCGCGCACGCTCGAAGCGCTGATGGCGACGTGGATCGAGCGGGCGCGCGCGTGACAGCCGTGTAGGCCCGCTTGCGCGGGCCGTGTGCGACGTTACGCCGCCTGCAAGATCGGCGTGAGCCGATTGGCGATCTCGACCAGGGCGAGACGATAGCCTTGGGCGATGCGGCCGCAGCGCTGAAAGCGCGCCGCGATGATGTCGTTGAGCTCGCCGAGCACGCGGGCGTCGCCTGCGGCCATGCAAGTGGGACCAACGCCCAGCGGCTGCAGCACCGCGGCGAGGTCGCGCCGCAAGGCGCGGAACCGCCGCATATCGCCGGCGATCAGGGCGCGCCAGGCGCGTCCATGCAGGCGGGAGAGCGGGGCGACCACGTCCTTCTCCCGGACGTATTTTCGATAGGTCTCGCTCAGGCAGTCAAAAATCACAGGCTCCGACCATTCCAACAACTCGGAAAGGCCCTCGACGACGCCAAACTGTTGCAACGCTTTACCCTCAAAAGCACGAAACGACGCTGACCTCGCGGAGGAGGAACGCGGCGCCGACGGGGCGCCCGCCGGCAGTCTTAAGGAGACGTTAATGGCCGCGCAACGGGGCCTGCAAAATTTCGCGGTGGATAGGCGGCGACGAGAGCGCGGAGCCCGATTTCGTTGGCGATTCCAGAGCCTTGATCGCAACCCGACGCTCACAGTGTCATGCCTGCGAACGCGGGCATCCAGGAGCCAGAGGACGAAGGCCTGCGGCGATTATCTGGACTCCCGCCTTCGCGCTGCGGCATGCACACATCGGTCCGTCGCCGTCACGCCCGGACTTGATCCGGGCGCCCAGGCGGCGGCATCTGCGATTAGCCTTTCTCCGTCCCGTCCTGGATACGCGGGTCAAGCCCGTGTATGACGGCAGGCTCGCTGCAAATATTCCGCCGGGCTACACTCGGAGGTAATGAGCCGACTGAGGCGCCGCCCGTTCGAAAACGTGTGCATGCCGCCGCGCTTTCGCGGGGGTGACACCAGGAGGGCCGCGTCAATCCAAAAAAGCAGAACGCTCATTAAAGCGCGACGCCCGCGGCGGTTGTCTGGACCACCGCCTTCGCGGGGGTGACACCAGCGCTGCGTTGGGCGGTCAGGCCGCCGGGTCGGCGAGCGCCAAGCTGTGCGCAAGATCCACCAGCGCGAGATGGTAGCCTCTGGCGATCCGCTCGGAGCGCTGAAAGCGCGCTATGACGATTTCGATCAGCTCGGCCATCGTCTGCAAGTCCGCCTCGGCGAGATCGTCGAGTTCCAGGCCGTTGTTTCTGAGGGTGATAACCAGCGCTGCGCGCATCCTCCCGAACGCCGCCATATCGCCGGCGATCAGCGCGCGCCAAACTCGGCAGTGGAGTCGGGCAAGCACTAGGCCCGCTGCATCATCGTCGACGCGCTGGCGGTAGGCGTGGCGCAAACGGTCGAAGATGACTGGCTCCGACCATTCCAGAAGCCCCTGGCGAGCTTCCGTTCCGTCGAATCTATACAAGGCGCCCACCCAGGCTGATTGCATATCCGCGAACCGAATCGCGTTAGCCATCTGTAGGATAGGCGTTACCAGATTATGACGCAACTGCTTAATGTTGGCGGTACAACCTTTGCGGGTCGTTAATTGGCGCGGGCCTGGAATTCGTCGGGCCGGCATTCCCGGGCCAGCGTATCGAGCACGGCGTTGATCATGCCGCTCTCCTCGGGGCCGAAGAAGGCGGCGGCGATATCGACATATTCGGTGATGACCACCCGGGCAGGGACATCCTGGCGGGCTTTCAATTCGTAATAGGCGGCGCGCAGGATCGCCCGCATCAGGGCCTCGACGCGCTTGAGCGGCCAACCCTTGGCGAGCGCATCGTCGAGCCCGCGGTCGATCGCCCGCTGATCCTTAAGAACGCCGGAGACGATGTCGCGGAAGAATTCCACCTCCGCGGGATTGTACTGGTCGCCCTCGACCTCCTGGCCGATCCAATGCGCCTCGAATTCGGCGAGGATGTCGGCGAGGCCCTTCTCGGCGACCTCCATCTCGTAGAGCGCCTGCGCGGCGGCGAGTCGGGCGGCGGCGCGGCGGTTGGCCTTGCTCATCGGGCGACCGAGCGTTTGAGGATGGCGAGGCTCAGCGCGGCGCGCGCGGCGTCGCCGCCCTTGTCGCCGCGCTTCGGATCGGCGCGCTCCTCGGCCTGGGACAGGTTCTCGACGGTCAGAATGCCGTTGCCGAGCGCGAGCTTGCGGGCGACGGACATGTCCATCAGGGCCCGCGCGGATTCGCCGGCGACGATCTCGAAATGGAAGGTCTCGCCGCGGACGACGCAGCCGAGCGCCACCGCCCCGTCATAAGGGCGCGCCTCAGCCTGAGCGGCGTCGAGCGCGATGGCGAGCGCGCCCGGAATCTCGAGCGCGCCCGGTACGCCGATCACATTGAACGACGCGCCGGCGGCGGTAAAAGCGGCGCGGGCGCCGTCGAGCAGCATCGCGCCGACGGCGTCGTAGTAACGCGCTTCGACGATGAGAAAGCGCGCGCCCTCCAATCGGGGCGCGGCGGCGTGGGCGCGCTGCGGTTCGGCCATGATGTTCCTGCTCTTGATGGGGGCTCTGCCATAGAGGGAACGCGCTCGCGAGGCAAGCGAGCGAGGGCAGGGGAGCTTCCAGCGAATTGCAACGCTCGGGGTCGGTCGACGTCAGCCCGCGATGAGCCGCTCGATCGAGCGGATCGCGAAATAGGCCATCAGCGCGGCGGTCGCGAGATCGACGCCGAAGGTCCACCAGCGTGCTGCGCCGGCGCCGGAGCGCCCGCGCAGCAGCACGACCGAAGTCGACCACAACACGCCCCAGGTGAGCGCGCCGGCGATCACCGCCGCCGCCATGATCAGTAGCGCAGAGGGGGCGTAGCCCGCCATTTCCGGGCGCCCGATCGCAGCGAGCCAGAAGGCGACGTTCCACGGGCTCGTGAGCGCCATCGCGGCGCCGAGCGCGAAACTGGCGCGGCTGGAATCGAACGAGGACGGCTGGGCCTTGGGCGCTTCGGCCTGGAAAAGTGCGCGCCATGCGCCGCGCAGAAAAAGCAGGCTCAGCGCGATCAGCAGGGCGACGCTGACGACGCCCATCGCCTCGCGCGCAAGCGGGGCGACGAAGAGCGCTCCGACGCCGAGCGACACCAGCACCGCCCACAACGCGTCGCCGCTGCACGCCCCGAGCAGCAGCGAGAAGCCGGCCCAGAAGCCGCCCGCAAGGCAACGCCGCGCGATCTCCGCATTGATCGGCCCCGGCGGCCAGGCGACCGACCAGCCGAGCAGGAAGCCGGTGATAAGGAGCGGCGTGAGCGAGGCGGGCATTGACCGATCTTAGATGTGCTAACGCCTTTTCCTATTGTAAAATGTGGCCGGTCGCTAGATCGAGGGCGGCGTCCCTGTCATGCCCGCGGAAAGCGTGCATCCAGGAGTCAAAGAGCCAAGGCCTGCGGCGGTTGCCTGGACCCCCGCTTTCGCGTCGCTTTCGCGGGGGTGACAGCGGCGCGGCGGAATTCTCAATCCGGCTTCTGAAACTTCGCCTTCAGGGCTGCGACGACGTTGGGTGGGGCGAAGGCGGAGACGTCGCCGCCCATAGCCGCGATCTGGCGCACGAAGGTTGCGGCGATCGGGCGCACGGGGGAGGAGGCGGGCAGGAAAACGGTGTGCAGCTCCGGCGCCATGGCGCGGTTCATGCCGGCCATCTGCATCTCGAAATCGAAGTCGGTGGAGTCGCGCAGGCCGCGCACGATGATCGTCGCGCCAGCGGCGCGCGCCGCCTCGATCGCGAGGCTGGAAAAGGCGATCACGTCCAGCACGCATCCCCACCCAGCGAGGATCGGCGCAGCGGCGTCGCGAATCATCGCTAAGCGCTCGTCGGTGGTGAACAGGCCGACCTTGTTGGAATTGACGCCGACCCCAACCGTCAGCTTGTCGCAGAGCGCCGCGGCGCTGGCGATGACGTCGAGGTGACCATTGGTGATCGGATCGAACGATCCCGAATAAAATGCTATGCGCGCCATGGTAATTGGGTACCCCGCCTCAGGGCGGGCGGCAAGGGTCGCCTTGCGCGAGCGCACCGGCCGTGCTTTCCAACCCCATCGATGGGAGAATGGCCATGAACGCTGAAGAATTGCGCGCCCTGCAAGCGCCCTTGAAGGACCAATACCGCGCCGAGCCGGGCGCGGCCAAAGTCACGTTGCGCGCCGAGGGCGCGCTCGATGAAGCTTCGATCGCCTGCAAGGTGGAGACCGGGCGCGCCCTCGCGGTAGCGGGTCTGCATCCGGCGACCGGCGGAACCGGGCTTGAGCTTTGCTCGGGCGATATGCTGCTCGAGGCGCTGGTCGCCTGCGCCGGCGTCACGCTCAAGGCGGTGGCGACGGCGATCGGCGTCACGTTGCGCTCTGGCCGGGTCAGCGCCGAGGGCGACATCGACTTTCGCGGCACCCTCGGCGTCGCCAAGGACACGCCGGTCGGCTTCTCCGACATCCGCCTCAGCTTCGCGCTCGACACGGACGCGAGCGAGGAAGAACTCGCAACGCTGCTCAAGCTCACCGAACGCTATTGCGTCGTGCTGCAGACCTTGAAGCGCGGCCAGGCGATCGAGGCGACGCTGACGCGGCAGGCGGGCTGACCAAACGACTCCACGGCTTAATCGGCGCCTCACGCTAGACCAGCAACCAGACCGTCATGCCCGGCCTTGTGCCGGGCATCCACGCGGGGCCGCCGCCGCGACCCTTTGGGAGTATTGTGCCTGAGGCGCCGCGTGGATGGCCGGGACGAGCCCGGCCATGACGCCCGTTGGTTGCGCGCTTAATCGAGTGCCGCTCACCCCTCCCCTTCGCCCGCCTCCTCCTCGCCCTCGGGCTCGGGCTCGGAGATGCGGTCGACGGCGACGACGCGTTCCTGTTCGGCGGTGTCGAACACGATGACGCCCTGTGTCGCGCGGCCGGCGACGCGGATGCCGTCGACGGGGCAGCGGATGAGCTGGCCGCCGTCGGTCACCAGCATGATCTCGTCGCCGTGCTCAACGGGGAACGAGGCGACGAGGTGGCCGTTGCGGGCGTTGACCGCCATCGCCGCGATGCCTTTGCCGCCGCGCCCGGTGAGCCGGTATTCGAAGGACGACGTGCGCTTGCCGTAGCCGTTCTCCGAAATCGTCAGGATGAACTGCTCGCCGGCCGACATCGCCGCATAGCGCTCCGGCGACAACGCACCAGCGGGCGCATCGGCCTCGCCCTCCACGTCGCCGTTGGTCTCTTCGCTCGGTTCGCCCGCCATCGCGCGGCGCATCTTGAGGTAGGCGACGCGCTCTTCGCTCGTCGCGTCGAACTCGCGCACGATCGCCATCGAGATCACGCTGTCCGCCTCGCCGAGGTTGACGCCCCGCACGCCCATCGAGTCGCGTCCCTTGAAGACGCGAACGTCCTCGACCGCGAAGCGGATGCATTGCCCGAGCGCAGTCGTCAGCAGCACGTCGTCCCGCTCGGAGCAGACTTGCACGTCGACGATCTTCTCGCCTTCGTCGAGCCTCATCGCGATCTTGCCGGCGCGATTGACCTGAGCGAAATCGGACAGCTTGTTGCGCCGAACGGTGCCGCGCGTCGTCGCGAACATCACGTCGAGCGTTTCCCAGCTCGCCTCCTCCTCCGGCAACGGCATGATGGTGGTGATGCGCTCGCCCTCTTCGAGCGGCAGCAGGTTGACGAGCGCCTTGCCGCGCGCCTGCGGGGCCGAAAGCGGCAGACGCCACACCTTCTCCTTATAGACTTGGCCGCGCGAGGAGAAATAGAGCACCGGCTGGTGCGTCGAGGCGACGAACAGCCTTGCGACGAAATCCTCGTCGCGCGTCGCCATGCCCGAGCGCCCCTTGCCGCCGCGCCGTTGCGCGCGATAGGTCGAGAGCGGCACGCGCTTGATGTAGCCGCCGTGGCTGACCAGCACGACCATGTCCTCGCGCTGGATCAGATCCTCGTCGTCCATATCCGCTTCGCTGTCGAGGATCTCGGTGCGGCGCGGATCGGCGTATTTGGTCTTCACCTCCGTCAGCTCGTCGCGGATGATGCCCATGAGGCGAACGCGCGAGCCCAGGATGTCGAGATAATCGGCGATCTCGACGGCGAGCTTGTTGAGCGCTTCGGCGATTTCGTCGCGGCCGAGCGCGGTGAGGCGGGCGAGACGCAGCTCGAGGATGGCGCGCGCTTGCGTGTCCGAGAGGCGCATCGTGCCGTCTTCGGCGAGCGTGTGGCGCGGATCGGCGATCAGCGCGACCAGCGGCGCCATGTCGCGCGCCGGCCATGCGCGTTCCATCAACGCCACGCGCGCCGCGGTGGTGTCAGGCGAGGTGCGGATCAGGCGGATCACCTCGTCGATATTGGCGACCGCGATCGCGAGGCCGACCTGGATATGCGCATTGTCGCGCGCCTTGGTGAGCAGGTATTTGGTGCGGCGGGTGACGACTTCCTCGCGGAAGTCGAGGAAGGCGACCAGCATGTCCTTGAGGGTCAGCATCTCCGGCTTGCGGCCGTTCAGCGCGATCATGTTGGCGCCGAAGTTCGTCTGCAAGGCCGTGAAGCGCCACAGCTGATTGAGGACCACGTCGGCGACCGCATCGCGCTTGATCTCGATGACGATCCGCATGCCGTCGCGGTCGGATTCGTCTCGCAGATCGCTGATGCCCTCGATGCGCTTCTCGCGCACCAGTTCGGCGATCTTCTCGATCAAGGTCGCTTTGTTGACCTGATAGGGGATCTCGGTGACGATCAGCGCTTCGCGATCCTTGCGCAGCTGTTCGACCTTGACCTTGGCGCGCATGATGATCGAGCCGCGGCCGGTCGCGTAGGCCGAGCGGATGCCGGTGCGGCCGAGGATGGAGCCGGCGGTCGGGAAATCCGGACCGGGAATGTGCTCCATCAGCTCTTCCAGCGTGATCTCCGGCTTCTCCATCAGCGCCAGCAGGCCGTCGATCGTCTCGCCCAGATTGTGGGGCGGGATGTTGGTGGCCATGCCGACGGCGATGCCGCCGGCGCCGTTGACGAGCAGGTTGGGGAAGCGCGCCGGCAGGACGACCGGCTCCTCTTCCTTCTCGTCGTAGTTGGGGCGGAAGTCGACCGTGTCCTTGTCGAGGTCTTCGAGCAGCGGCAGCGCGACCCGATCGAGACGCGCTTCGGTGTATCGTTGCGCCGCGGGCGGGTCGCCGTCGACCGAGCCGAAATTGCCCTGGCCGTCGATCAACGGCGCGCGCATGGAGAAGTCCTGCGCGAGGCGGACGAGCGCGTCGTAGACGGCGATGTCGCCGTGCGGGTGGTATTTACCGATGACGTCGCCGACGGTGCGCGCGGACTTGTTGTACGAACGATCCGGCGTGAAATTGAGTTCGTGCATCGCGTAGAGGATGCGCCGATGCACGGGCTTCAAGCCGTCCCTGACGTCGGGCAGAGCGCGGCTGACGATCACGCTCATCGCGTAATCGAGATAGCTGCGCTTCATTTCGTCGAGGATTGAAACAGGCCTGATGTCGGAGGGGGCTCCGGGCGCGGGACGTTCGTCCTTGTCGTCGGTCAATGGAAAACCTGTCCTCAGCGGGAAATGCGAATCTTGGGGAGGATTTACCGCATTCCGGCCTGCGGCGCCACTTTTGCCGGGAGCTGAGGCAAGTCACCCCCTTCTCCCCTTGCGGGAGAAGGTGGCGCGCGAAGCGCGACGGATGAAGGGTCGCGCCAGGGGGCGCGGCTTAGCGAAAGGGTCTGTGCTCCAAAGCTGAAAGGCTTGCGGCGGCGGTGACCCCTCATCCGGCCCTTCGGGCCACCTTCTCCCGCAAGGGGAGAAGGAGTTCGTCTGTCCGGCGTCTACTTCGCCGGCGCGGCGGCCGCGCCGTTGCGGCGGCGCCATTCGTCGCGCTCGTAGTCCTCGAAGGCGGCGATCATGGCGCGGAAGCTGCGGTCGGCGACGCTTTCGGCGAGGCCGTCCTGGCGGGCGATCGCCTTGACCTTGTCGATGATCGCCTCGACCCTGGCCGGCGCGCTCACGGCTGCCGGGTCGGCCTTGAAGCGGCCCGCCTCGGCGACGTATTTGCCCCGCTCGGCCATCAAGGCGATGATTTGATTGTCGATCCGGTCGATGTTGTCGCGCACTTCGGCGAGGTTGGCGCAGCATTTGCCGCCGTCGACCGAGGGGGTTCCCCAGTAAGCGGGATGGCTCGACGCGTCGTTCTCGGCCCCGAGTGCGGGAAGCGGTGAGGCGAGAAGGACGGCGAGAACGAGCGGCCGGAATTTCATCGAAGCGCCTTTCTGATCGACAACCCGCGGCGCGGGCGTGGGCTTTATCGCAAAGCCGCGGCGCCGGCGCCATATGCCCTGTCACATACGCCAAACCATCCAACGCAGGAGGCGAGCTATGAACGATGTCGCGAGCCCGCAAACGTATGGCGTCCTGACCGGCCCCTCCACCTTCATGATCCAGCGTCTGCTGCCCGGCCCGATCGAGAAGGTTTGGGCCTACATCGCGGACGGCGAATTGCGCGCGAAGTGGCTGGCGGCCGGCAAGCTGGACATGACGGTCGGCTCGCTCGTCGAGCTCATCTGGCGCAACGACGAACTGACCAGCCCGCCCGGCCAGCGTCCACAAGGCTTTTCCGAGGAGCACCGGATTCAGAGCCGGGTCAATGAGGTCGATCCGCCGCGCAAGCTCTCCATATCCTGGGGCAGCAGGGGCGACGTCTCTTTCGAATTAGCCCCGAAGGGCGATGACGTGTTGCTTACCGTCGTCCATCGCCGCCTGCCGGATCGCGCCAGCCTTCTGATGGTCGGCCCTGGCTGGCACACGCACCTCGGCCTTCTGGTCGCCCGCCTGACCGGCGCCGAGCCGGAGCCGTTCTGGGACAGCTGGAGCCGCCTGCGAGCGGAATACGCGGAACGTCTGCCGACTTGACGCTCAGTGAGGCGGGCGGTCTCTATCCCCAGGTTTGCGGCGCCATTAAAACCTTCGCGCCAAGCCTTGAGGAGCCCGCCATGACCGTCGCTTTCTGGTGCATCCTTGTCGCAGCCTTGCTGCCCTATGTTCCCTTCTCCCTCGCCGGCCCCAAGCTCAATCCGCTCACGCCGCGGCTGAGCGCGCCGACGCTCGAGGGAACGCCGGCGCGCGCCTATGGCGCGCATCTCAACAGTTTCGAGGCCTTTCCCTTCTTCGCCGCGGCGGTGATCGTTTCGCATATCTTGGAAGGGCCGAGCGCGACGGTCGGCTGGCTCGCCGTTCTCTTCATCGCCGCCCGCTTGGCGCACTCGGCGTTCTATCTCGCGGATCGGCAGCCGCCGCGGACAATATGCTTCCTACTCGGCCTCGTGATCAGCGTGGCGATCTTCGTCCACCCGGCGTTTCGGTAGACTTTGTTAGAGCCTCCCCGTCATTGCGAGCGGAGCGAAGCAATCCATTGTGCCGACGATTCAAGCGGATGCATGGATCGCTTCGTCGCTGCGCTCCTCGCGATGACGTTTCGAAGGCTCTTTGCCAATCACCGCCCGCCCGAGACGTCGAGAAGCGCGCCGGTCACGTAGGACGAGGCGTCGCTGAGCAGCCAGACGATCGCTTCGGCGACTTCGTCGGCAGTTCCGGGTCGTCCCATCGGCGTCGTCGCGCCGAGCGTGAAGGCGCGGTCGGGCTCGCCGCCGCTGGCGTGAATGTCGGTGTCGATCAGGCCTGGACGGACCGCGTTGACGCGTATTTCCTCCGCCGCCAGCTCCTTGGCGAGGCCGAGCGTCATCGTGTCGATCGCGCCCTTCGAGCCGGCGTAGTCGACATAGAGGTTGGGGGAGCCGAGGCGCGCCGCGGCGGACGAGATCAGAACGAGCGAGCCGCCGGGGCCGCCGGACGATTTCCCGAGACGGCGGGCCGCCTCGCGCGCGGTCAGATAGGCGCCGAGCACATTGACCTCGAAAACCCGCCGCATCCGTTCCACGCTCATGTCGACGAGCTTGGCGGTCGGCGCGACGATCCCCGCGTTGGCGACGACGCCGCACAAAGGCCCGAGCGCGCGCGTCGCGCCCTCAAAAACGCCGATCAACTCCTCCTCGTTCGTCACGTCGCCGCGCAGGGCGACCGCCTTGCCGCCGGCCCGCGCGATCAGCTCGACGACCTCGTGCGCCGCTCTTTCATCGCTGGCGTAATTGACGCCGACCGACCAGCCGCGCGCCGCGGCGAGCAGCGCCGCCGCACGGCCAATCCCCCGCGAGGCCCCTGTTATCAGGACCGCATTCGCCTCTGTCATTCCGATCTCCCCCCGTTATCGGCCAACCGCACGCGCCCCGGCGCGGATCGCCTCGATATTACCGGCGTAGGCGGCCGGGTCGCCCTTGAAGATCGCCGATCCGCCGACGAGCACGTTTGCGCCGGCGCCCACCACCAGCGGCGCCGTTTCGTGGGTGATGCCGCCGTCGACCTCGATCTCGATCCTGCGGTCGCCGATCATGCGCTTGACCCGCGCGATCTTGTCGAGCATGGCGGGAATGAAGGCCTGCCCGCCAAAGCCGGGATTGACCGTCATCACCAGGACCAGATCGACCCGGTCGATCACATATTCGATCGCCTCCGGCGGCGTCGCCGGATTGAGCGCGACGCCCGCCTGCTTGCCGAGGTTCCGGATCGTCTGCAGCGAGCGGTCGAGATGCTTCGACGCCTCGGCGTGGACCGTGATGCGGTCGCAGCCCGCCTTGGCGAAAGCTTCGAGATAGGGGTCGGCCGGCTCGATCATCAGATGGCAGTCGAACACCTTGTCCGAATGCGGCCGCAGCGCCGAGACGACCGGCGGGCCGAAGGTGATGTTGGGCACGAAATGCCCGTCCATCACGTCGAGATGGATCCAGTCCGCGCCGGCCGCCGCCACGGCGCGCACCTCGTCGCCGAGCTTTGAAAAATCGGCCGACAGGATCGACGGCGCGATGAGAATTTCTGAAGTCATTTCCGCCTCCGCGTGGCCGGCCAACGCCGCCGCTCGCCGCCAGCGCCTACCACGTCCGGAAGACGCGCGTCACCCGCTGGAGGAAGTGCGCCCGGCGCGCCGCTGTGGTGAAGTTCATGTCGTAATGCGCCAAATAGTCGAACGGCGCGCCCGGCGCCACCACGCCGCCGATATTCCCCTTCACGAAGCGGCGGGGCTGGTCGCCTTTCAAGGCGACGTGGGCGCGGCGCTCGCCGTAGGTGCAGACCGCCGCGAGCCGCTTGAAATTCCATAGCGTCGGATGAAACAGGTTCGTTTCATCGATCTTGAAGGCGACCCCGGGCAGGAAAACGCGCTCGAAGAAGCCTTTGAGGATCGAGGGCAGTCCGTCGAACCAGACCGGATAGACCAGCACGAGAGCGTCAGCGGCGAACACCCGCTCGACATAGGGCTCGACCTCCGTCCAATTCTTCGACGTATCGACGTAGTCGTGCATCATCTCGGCCGACATGACAGGATTGAACTTCTCCGCGTAGAGGTCGAGGTCATCGACCTCATGGCCGCGCTCGCGGAGCACCTCGACGACGCGGCGGTGCAGGGCGGCGACGAAACTGGTTTCGAGCGGATGCGCGTAAAGGACGAGAACGCGCATCGTTCAGGCCTGACCGTAGCCGAGCGACCATCTCCTCGTTCGCGCCTCCGGCGCGATCAGGAAATCGACCCGCGGCTCCGCGGTAAGCAGCGCGCGCACCTGCTCCTCCAGCATCCGGTCGCAATTGGTGACACGTTCGCGCAGGTGGCGGAATTCGAGCCAGGAGTCGATCAGATAGCTTTCCACGAAGCGTCCTTCCTCAATGCCGTCCTCGAAAATGCCCCAGGCGAAGCCGCCCTCCCGCCGGCGCTCGAGCCCCAATTCCGCCAAGGCGGTGAGGAAGGCGTCGCGCTTTGCGGGATCGACGCGATAGTCCACGTTCACCATCACAGGTCCTTCGTCGTCGTCGATCGGGCGCTTCAGCGTCGGGGGACGCCAGTCTTTGGCGAGCGTGACATCAAGTTGCTCGGCGGCGCCGATGTCCCATCGCCAAGTCAGGGGAATCGCAATCAGCGCGCCAGAGGCGGCGAGATACTGCGCGACGGGAATTCCGGCAACCGCCGCGACCTCGCCCCAAACCAGGCTGCCGATCGTCATCGAGCCGAAAATCACGGTCAGGAAAATCGACAGGCCGCGTCCACGAACCCAGTCCGGCAGCGAATCCTGAGCGGCGACGTAGAGGCTCGTCAGCACGAGGGTCCACGCCGCCCCCGCGAGCACGCAGGCGACGAGGGCGAGCGCAGGTCCTCGGGCGAGGCCGAAGAGGACGAGCGCGGCCGCGGTTCCCAGCGAGCCGAACGCGACGACGCGATCCGGGCCGAGCCGGGCCTTGAGCCGGGTGATGACGAGCGAGCCGAGGATGGCGCCGACGCTGATCGCGCCGAGCAGGATGCCGTAGAAACGCGGACCTTGCGCGATTTGCGAGCGCGCGATGAGGGGGAGCAGCGAAAGATAGGCGCTGACGAAGAGATAGATGGCGGCGGCGCGGATCATCGTCGCGCGCCGCGGCGGATTGCTCGCGGCGTGGCGCAGGCCGATGCGCAGCGCGCTCGTCAGGCGCTCGGCCGGCAGGCTCTCCTTGCGGCGACGAGACGGTCGGCGCCAGAGGAGGCAGGCGATCGCGACGAGATTGGCGGCGGCGAAAATCAAGAAAGGCGACGATAGTCCGAATGTGACGATCGCGAAGCCGCCGAGGGCGGGGCCGATGACGCGGCTGAGGTTGTAGCCGATGTTGCCGGCGGCGACGGCGCCGTCGAGCTCGGCGCGCGGGATGAGCCCCGGGACGATCGCGAGCCAAGCCGGCGCGCCGAGCGCCCAGCCACCGCTCAGAATGAAGGTCGTCGCCACCAGCAGAGCCGGCGTCGCCAGGCCAAAGACGACAAACGCGCCGAAGGCCGCCATCAACACGGCGATGCCCGCCGAGACGACGATCAGGCAGCGGCGCGAATCGATGATGTCGGCGAGCGCTCCCGCCGGCAAGGTGAAGAGAAACATCGACAAATTTGTCGCGACCTGCACGGAGGAAACAGCCTGTGGGCCGGCGTTGAGCGTCGTCATCAGCCAGCCTGAGGCGGTGTCGTAGATCGCGATGCCGATCAGCGCCGCGACATCGGCGCCCCAGACCACCGCAAAGGGGAGGGAGCGGAACGGGCCCCAGGGCGAAGCGGCGGCCTGCTGCGACATTCGCACTGGGTTGGCGTTGGTGCTCATGAGGCGGCCATCAATGCGACAGGAGCGCGAAGCGCCCCGAATGCTTCAGCAACTCATGGGTGGCGCCGCCGAACGCCCATTCGCGCAGGCGGCTTTCGCTGAAGGCGCCGGCGACGATCAACTGCGCGCCCGTGTCGGCCGCGACCTGCATCAACCCGCGTGCTTCGTCGGGCCGCTGCGCTTCCGTCTGCGCGGCGACGCCGTGGCGTGACAGCCAACAGGCGACATCGTCGAGACGATACCGCCTTGCGCCGGGCTGCTCCAATCCCGCCAGGGGCGCCAAGGTCACGGACCCCGCCACTTTGAGGAGCGGCAGCGCGGCGGCGACCGCTCGGCGCGTTTCCGGCGTCTCCTTCCAGCCGACGACGACGCGATCGAGGCTGATATGCGAGGCGCCCGCCGGGGCGACGAGCACCGGCCGGCCCGCGCGCAGCAGAAGATCGGCGATGTCGATGTAGGTCGAGGGGTGATCGATCGCGCCGCCGCGGTCGACTTGCGCTATCACCAAATCGGCGCAGCGCGCCTCGTTGGCGATGTAGCGCGACAAGGGGCCGAGCGTCATGTGCGCTCGCCATTCCAGCTCCGTCGCCCGCTCGGCGAGAGCGCTTTGAAATTCAGCTTCGAGAGCGTCGCATTCATCCTCGAAGTCGTCCTTGTCCTTCGTCACGAGCGCCTCGGGAACCGGATGGGCGGCGAACATCGGTTGCATCGGCTGCCGCGTCGCGACGCCCACGACGCTGGCCTCGAACTGCTCGGCCAATTCGCCGACGACGGAAAGCAGATGCGTGTTGGACGCGCCGAGACGGAGGCACGCCATCAGGGTCGAATAGGTCACGCGAGGCCCCTCGCTGTGCTGGAACGCCGAGGGAAAACGGACGACGGCGCGTCCGGTTGCAGGTTGACGCCGGGCGAAGGGTGCGGCTAGAGCTTTTTTCTTTGGCCTCGGCAGCTACGAGAGTTTGTAAAATGACCGAGAAAGTCAACGCTTCGGCCATTGAAAACTCCGAGAGTCTTCGGCTCGGCGGGTTTGAGCCCGTCCCGAGCGACGCTCAGGCGGAGCGGGCGTTTCGCGATATCCTGCGCTGGATCGGCGAAGATCCCGAGCGAGATGGCCTCAAGGAGACGCCCAAGCGGCTCGTCCGCGCGTTCCGCGAATATTTCTGCGGCTACGACGAGGATCCGGAGGAGGTGCTCAGCAAGACCTTCTCGGAAGTCGAGGGCTACGACGAAATGATCGTCTTGCGCGCGGTGCCGTTCGAGAGCCACTGCGAGCACCATGTGGCCCCGATCATCGGCCGCGCCTGGGTCGGCTATGTCCCGGATCGCCGGGTCGTCGGCATCTCGAAGCTCGCGCGCGTCGTCGAGATTTACTCCAAGCGCCTGCAAATTCAGGAGCGGCTGACAGCCCAGATCGCCAATACGATCCAGAGCGTGCTCCAGCCGAGCGGCGTCGCCGTCGTGATCAAGGCTGCGCACCACTGCATGATGTGCCGCGGCGTTCGCAAACGCGGGACGGACCTCGTCACCAGCCGCATGCTCGGCTGCTTCCGGGATCAGCCGATGACGCGCGGCGAGTTTCTGTCCCTGGTCAATTCGAACACGGAGGCCTGATCTCAGCGGCTGGCTGATCTGGCGATTTCGCATGGATATTAAATTGATAGATTAGCTATACTAGCCCCGGAAGTCGAGGTTTTCTCGTAGAATAAGCCTCGCCACAGGCCGGCCGCCGCGCCGACGCCTTGATAACTTATTCCATCGAACGGCTTCACGTTGGCTTGACCCGACTTGAAAGCGTCGGAGTGGCCCGCCATTTAGGCGAACCGAGAGACAGTCGGGGCCCCGCATTGCAGGCGCCTCGGGGAGTTCAAGTTGAGCGCCGAATTCGATGCTTCGGACGAGCCTGCTGGCTTCGCGCCGCCGCGCTGGGGTCCGTTCGACAGCGTCGCTTTTACCGTGATTTTGATCGCCAGCACGATCGCCAATATCGGCCTCGCGATTTTCGACACCAGCTCAGGCTGGTTGATGACTACGCTGAACGCCGACCCGATGGCGGTCTCGATGGTCCAGATCGCGACCACGCTGCCGATGTTTCTGCTGACGCTGCCTGCCGGCGCGCTCGCCGACATCGTCGACGCGCGGCGGTTGCTGATTGTCGTCGAAATCCTCATCGCGGTGGTCTCGGCGATCTTCGCCGCGCTGGTGACGGCGGGCGCCGCCACGGAGAAGGCGCTGCTGCTGACGACCTTCCTGCTGGGCGGCGCGGGCGCCCTCATCGGGCCAGCTTGGCTGAAGATCACGCCCCAACTCGTCCCGCCCCAGGAACTCGCCAGCGCCGTCGCCGCCAACGGCGCCGCTTATAATATGAGCCGCGCGGTCGGGCCTGCGCTTGGCGGCGTCGCTATCGCGACCCTCGGCATTTATTCGCCGTATTGGGCGTTCAGCGCCAGCAATCTCGCGCTCATCGCGGCGCTGGTTTGGTGGCGCTCGCCGCGCACGGGCTCCGACGGCCTGCCCGCCGAGCGCCTCACCAGCGCCATCCGCACGGGCCTGCGCTACGCCGCCAACAACCGCTACATCGCCGCGACGCTGATCCGGGCGCTGGCCTTCTTTCCATTCGCCAGCGCCTATTGGGCGCTGCTGCCGCTGATCGCGCGCACCCAGATGAACAATGGGCCTGAGGTCTACGGCGCACTGCTCGGCGCGGTCGGCCTCGGCGCGATCGTCAGCTCCTTCGCGCTGAACTGGCTCAAGGCGGAACTCGGGCCGAACCGGCTGGTCATCCTGGGTTCGCTCGGCAGCGCGCTGGCGCTGGTCCTGTTCGCCTTTGCGCGAGAGCCGGGGATCGCGCTGCTCGCCAGCCTGCTCGCCGGCGCTTCCTGGATCGTCGTCCTGGCCTGCCTCTTTGTCTCGGCGCAGGTCGCCTTGCCCGACTGGGTGCGCGGGCGGGGCCTCGCGATCTTCCTGACCGTGCATTTCGGCGCGCTGACCATCGGCAGCGCCGTCTGGGGGCGGGTCGCCAGCGAGGAGGGCCTGTCGGTCGCCTTGCTCGCCGCAGCGGTCGGCGGGATTGTCGCGATCCCGCTCACTGCGCGTTGGCGGCTGCAAGCCGCCGCTGGGCTTGATCTCTCTCCGTCGATGCACTGGCGCACGCCGACGTTCGCCCGGGCGATCGACCCCGACCGCGGCCCGGTGCTGGTGACGGTTGAATATCGAGTCGCCAAGGAGAATTGCGGCGCATTTCGCGACTCGATCGACGAGATCGGACGCGAACGCCGGCGCGACGGCGCCTATGCCTGGGGCATTTTCGAGGACGCCCAGGAGACGGGCCGGTTCATCGAGACGTTCCTGATCGAATCCTGGCTCGAACTGCGCCACTTGCGCCAGCGCGTCACCAAGGCTGACCGCATCGTCGAGGAAGAGCTGCGCCAGTTGCTCGTCGAGCCGCCGAAGCCGACCTTCCTCGTCGCGTCCCGCCGCAACCGCCGAAAGAAGAAGAGCCTGCCCAAACTGCGGGAGCCCGCGACGCCACCGACTTAGAATCGTAGCGGTGTCACTCCCGCGAAAGCGGGAGTCCAGACAACCGCCGCAGGCCTTCGCCCTTTGGCTCCTGGATGCCCGCTTTCGCGGGCATGACAGTGGCGCCGCCTGGTTGCACGTGACATCGGCCGGAGCGGGGCTGCTTCGACCGATAGCGGAAGGCTCTTACAGTTCCTCGCGCAACGCCTTCCCGCGCAATTCGCGGTAGAATGGGCGCGACCGAAAACGGCTCATCTCCTGACGCGTCGCCTCCGCGAGATCGCCGAGGATCGTGCGGGTGATTCGGGGGATGTCGAGCTCCAGCGCCTTCTCGAGCGGCGTCCAGACGAGTTCGACCAGCTCCGCCTCAGCATGGACGACGCCATCGACGCGATGGGCGATGAGCGACGCGTCGGCGATGAAGAAGCGGGCGTCGAAACGCCTGGGACGGCCGGGCGGCGTGATCGCGCGGGCGAGGAAATCGAGCCCGTCGATCGCGGGAAAGACGCCGGTCGCGGCGAAGCGGGTCCAGGCGCCCTCGGGCGGGTTCTCCGGCGCGCCCCAGTCGGCGACGCCGAGCGCCAGCCCAGTCTCCTCAAAGGTCTCGCGCAGCGCGGCGAGCGCAAGAGCGCGGGCGAAGTCGGGCGAGGCATGGCGCGTCTTCGCCAGCAGTTTGGCTTCGACGACAGGATCGAGTGCGCCGGCGACGCTCATGCGCCGGTCACCCGGCTCCACCGCGCCGCCGGGAAAGACGAACTTGCCGGGCATGAATTTGTGGCCGTCGTGCCGCCGGCCCATCAAAACGCGCGCGCCGTGGAGGCCGCGTTCGATCAGAATGAGCGTCGCCGCGTCACGCGGACGAAGGGCAGGGGGACGCGGCGCGACTGGCGCTTCGGCCTCGAGGGTCACATCGGTTCCTTCTCGCGACCGCCGAAGCCGTGCATCCGCAGCGCCCATTGATAGCCGACGAGCGCGCCCTTGACGCGCGGCAGCAGCGCCAAGCTCGCCGCGACCGTCAGCGCGGCCCAGAAGACCCCGGTCCACAGCATCGGCGCGTCCGGCCAGAGGTCGTCGACCGCGAGAATGCCGGCGACGATGAAATGGCCGACGATCAGCATGGTGATGTACGGCGGCGCGTCGTCCGCGCGCTGGTGCGAATAGTCCTCGCCGCAACGCGGGCAATTGTCGACGACCTTCAGATAAGCGCGAAACAGGCGTCCCTCGCCGCAGTGCGGGCAGCGGCCGACGAAGCCGCGGCGCAAAGCGATGCCGAGATCGCGCTGTTCAGCGTCCGCCGGCGCGGCGGCAAAAGCTTGGATCATCGCCTTCGCTCCTTCCTCGCCCGCGGCGCCCGCGCGCCGCCTTTGGAAAGCATTTCGAAGCGCAGCGCGCCCGCGAAGGGCGCGGCCTCGATAAGTTTCACCTCGACCGTGTCGCCGAGCCGGAAGGTCTCGCCGGTGCGCGTGCCGACTAGCGCCCGATGCGCCTCCTCGAAGCGAAAATATTCCCCGCCTAAGCTCGCGGCGGGGATGAAGCCGTCCGCCCCGGTATCCCTGAGGCGCACGAACAGGCCCACGCGCGTCACGCCGGCGATGCGCGCCGGGAATTGCGCGCCGATCTGGGCGCTCATATGGACCGCGATCAGCCGGTCCATCGTCTCGCGCTCGGCGGCCATGGCGCGCCGCTCGGCGCCGGAAATGCGCTCGGCGACGTCGGCGAGTTGCCCAAGGCCCTGGTCCTCGAGCCCGCCCGGGCCGAAGCCCAGCGCCCGGATCAGCGCGCGATGGACGATGAGGTCCGCGTAACGGCGGATCGGCGAGGTGAAATGGGCGTAGCGGCGCAAATTGAGGCCGAAGTGGCCGTAATTCTCGTGCGTATATTCGGCCTGCGCCTGCGCCCGCAGCACGACCTCGTTGACCAGCGCCTCGGCCGCCTCGCCCTTCACCCGTGACAGGATCGAATTGAAGTGGGCCGGGCGCATCCGCTCGCCCTTGGCGAGCTTAACGCCGAGGGTGGCGAGGAACTCGCTGAGTTCGCCGATCTTCTCGACGCTCGGCGCGTCATGGGCGCGGTAGATCAGCGGCGAATGGGCGGCCTCCAGCGTTTCGGCGGCCGCCACATTGGCGAGGATCATGAATTCCTCGATCAGCTTGTGCGCGTCCAGCCGCTCGGGCCAGCGCACCCCAGCGAGACGGCCTTCGGCGTCGAGGATCAGCTTGCGCTCGGGCAGTTCGAGGTCGAGCGGATTGCGCTGCGCGCGCTCGATCTTGACGACGTGGTGCGCGGCGTAGAGCGGTTCGAGCACGCTTTGCAGCAGCGGGGCGGTCGTCTCGTCGGGCTGGCCGTCGACGGCGCGCTGCGCTTGCTCATAGGAGAGCTTGGCCGCCGAGCGCATCATCACGCGATGGAAGCTGTGGCGCTTCTTGCGCCCGTCGACGCCGAGGATCATCCGCACCGCGAGCGCGGGCCTATCTTCGTTCGGCCGCAGCGAGCAGAGATCGTTGGAGATGCGCTCGGGCAGCATCGGCACGACGCGGTCGGGGAAATAGACCGAATTGCCGCGCTCAAGCGCCTCTTTCTCGAGCGCCGAGCCGGGCCGCACGTAATGGGCGACGTCGGCGATCGCCACGGTGACGATGAAGCCGCCCGCATTTGCGGGGTCGGGATCCGGCGCGGCGTGGACGGCGTCGTCGTGGTCCTTGGCGTCGGGCGGATCGATGGTGACGAGGGGCAGGTCGCGCCAGTCCTCGCGATGCGCCATCGTGGCGGGCCGCGCCTTCTCGGCCTCGACGAGTGTCGCCTCGGAGAAGACATGCGGAATGTTGTGGGCCGCGAGGGCGATCAGGCTGATCGCGCGTTCCGTGCCCACCGCGCCGAGCCGCTCGACGACGCGCGCCGAGGGCAGGCCGAAGCGGCCCTCGCGCAGCATTTCGAGCGCGACGAGATCGCCTTCGGCGGCGTCGCCGCCCATGCCCTGGGGAATGAAGATTTCCTGTGGAGCGCCGCGTTTTTCCACAGGCAGTGCGCGGCCGGCGCCGTTTTCGAGTTCGCGATAGACGCCGAGGACGCGCAGACGCGACTTGTCGAGGAGCTTGACGACGCGGCCGCTATAGGCCGGCTCCTTCGGGCCGGCGGCGGGGTCGAATTCGACTCGCATCAGCACGCGCGCGCCGAGGCCCGGCGCCGGAGCGTTGTCGCGCCTGAGCTTGGGCCGGCGCACCAGGATGCGCGGTGCGTCGCCCCCCTCGCTCCAGTCGATCGGGCGGGCGAGGAGCTCGCCGTCGCGGTCGCGCTCGGCGATCTCTGCGACCACCATTGCCGGCAGGCGGCCCTGCCGGCTGAGGACCTTGCGGCCGCGGACGACGGCGCCGTCCGTTTCGAGGTCTTTGAGGAGTAATTTCAGCGCGGTTTTGTCTTCGCCTTTGACGCCGAAGGCGCGCGCGATCTCGCGCTTGGTGATCCGCGCGGGCGGCTTGCCGCCGTTCGGCGCAGCGTCGCCGGAGATAAAGGCGATGAGTTCGTCGCGCGAGGGGAGGGCGGAAGAGCGCCGCGCTTCGGCGCGTGGCGCGGCGGCGCCGGATGAGCGCCGGGTTTTCATGATTCGAGACAAGGAGATAAGGGGAAACTTTCGGATCGGATCGCCGGAGCGCTTCGAGCGAGAAGGGAAGGACGATCCATCGGACAGCGGCCGTTGTAATGATGGCGGCTCGGGCGCGGGGAGGCCGCAATTTCCGCGCCCCGCCAGGATGTAAATGGGGGCGTTGACGGCCAAAGTCAACCGGAGCGGCCCTCCGATGAGCAAGGTGGACAGGGGCTAGACCCCTTCTCCCCTTGCGGGAGAAGGTGGCCCGAAGGGCCGGATGAGGGGTCGCCGCCGGTGCGACAGGGTCCCGCACGCCAAGCCGCGCCTCACGGCGCCACCCCTCATCCGTCGCGCTTCGCGCGCCACCTTCTCCCGCAAGGGGAGAAGGGACCGGGCGGCTCCGCCTCACGCGAGGGACAATTCGCTCTAAGCCGGCGCCGCCTTGCGCAGCCTCAGCATGGTGAACATGCGGAATGGCGCCAGCTCGCGCCGTTCGATCAGCTCGGCGTCGGGCTGCGCGGCGATCCAGTCGCCGACCGCCGCATAGGGGAACTGGGGATGCCAGCCGAGCCAGGCGGCGGACTTCTCCATCACCGCTTCGATCGCGGCGCGCGGGCCGCGCTCGGCGCCGAAATGGTTCATGACGATCATCTGGCCGCCGGGCCGGATGACGCGCCAAACCTCGTCGAGCACGCGCGCCGGGCTTGGCACGACGCTCATCACATAGGGCGCGAGCGCCGCGTCGAACTGGCCATCGGGAAATTCCAGCGCCGCGGCGTCCATCACCAGCAGGTTCTTGACGTGGCCCAGCGCCTTGCGCTCGACGCGCTCGCGCGCGACCTTCAGCATCGCCGCGCTGATGTCGACGCCGGTCGCCCGGACCTGGGGCGGCATCAGCTCCAGTTCGAGGCCGGTGCCGACGCCGACCACCAGGATGGCCCCTTCCGGCCCCGCGGCGTCAACGGCGGCGCGCGTCGCCGCCAGCCGGCCGGGATGGAAAGGCAGATCGAAAATAAGGTCGTAAACGGGAGCCCAACGGCCGTAAGCGGCTTCGGTCAGGCCTTTAGCGGCGGCGTAGGAGCCGGCCGCGCGAGAATGGGGCATGGAGTTTCTCCCCCTTACTGGCCTTCGCGCACGCGACCGGAGCCGCGCCGGGAGCGCGGCATGTTACGCCACGCCCACCAGCGCGCCAACTTGACCCCAGTCGCGCCGGCTCAGGCGTTCCGCTTCGTCTTGGTTGAGGCCGCCTTTTTCGCGGCCGGCTTCTTGGTCGTCTTGGCGACCGCCTTTTTCGCCGGTGCTTTGGCGGTCGGCTTGTCCTCGGTCGAGGCCGCCTTGGCCGCCTTCGGCTTGGCGGTCTTGCGCGCCGGCTTTCCGTCCCGCTCGGCGATCAGCGCAAGGGCCTCCTCGAGCGTAATCTCGTCCAGGGAGGTCGATTTGGGGATGGTCGCATTGACCTTGCCCCAATTGACATAGGCGCCGAACCGGCCCGCGCGCACGCTGACTGGCCCGCCGTCGGGATGGTCGCCGAGCGCTCTGCCACCCGCGCCGCCGCCCCCGCCGGAGGCCTTGGCGGCGAGCATCGCCACTGCGCCCTCCAACGTCAGCGAAGCTGGGTCGGTTCCCTTCGGCAGGGTCGCGTTGACCTTGCCGTGATTGACATAGGCGCCGAACCGACCCTGGCGGACGGTGACCGGGCCGCCCAAGGTCGGGTGATCGCCGAGCGCGCGCCCGGCGTCGGCGCCGAAGCGGCCGCGGCCACCCGCACCGCTTTCCTTGGCGACGATCAGGTCGATGGCGCGATTGCCGCCGATCTCCAGCACGTCGTCGTCCTTGCCGAGATTGGCGTAGGTCTTGCCGTGTTGGACGTATGAGCCGTAACGCCCGATGCCGGCGACGATCGGCTCGCCGCTGGTCGGATGCTTGGCGACCTCGCGCGGCAGCGCCAGCAGCGCGAGCGCCGTCTCCAGCGTCACGTCGCCGGGCGAAAGGCCCTTCGGCAGCGAGCAGCGCTTCGGCTTCTCGCCCTCGCCCTGTTGCACATAGTCGCCGAAGCGGCCGCTGCGCAGGGTGATCTCGTCGCTGGTCGCCGGGTCGATGCCGAGCGCGCGCACGCCCGGCCGCTCTCCCTCGCCGCCGCCTGCGCCGTCCTGTCCGGTCGGCGCGAGGACGCGGGTATATTTGCACTCGGGATAGTTCGAGCAGCCGACGAAGGCGCCGAACTTGCCGAGCTTGAGCGACAACTGCCCCTTGCCGCAGACCGGGCAGAGGCGCGGATCGCCGCCGTCCGCCTTCGCCGGGAAGACGTGCGGCCCCAGGAGTTCGTTGAGGCTGTCTAGCACCTGGCTGGTGCGCAACTCCTTGGTGCCGCCGAGCGCGGTGGAGAAGTCGATCCAGAAATCGCGCAGCAGCGCCTTCCAGTCGATCTCGCTGTTGGAGACCTGGTCGAGCTTCTCCTCGAGGTCGGCGGTGAAATCGTAGCCGACATATTTGGTGAAGAACGACTCGAGGAAGGCGGTGACGAGCCGGCCCTTGTCCTCGGGGATCAAGCGCTTCTTTTCGATCCTGACGTAGTCGCGGTCGCGCAGGACGGCGAGGGTCGAGGCGTAGGTCGAGGGGCGGCCGATGCCGAGCTCCTCCATGCGCTTCACCAGCGTCGCTTCGGTGTAGCGCGGCGGCGGCTCGGTGAAGTGCTGGCTCGCGTCGATGCGCTCCTTGGCCAGCCTTTCGTCGGCGCTCATCGCCGGCAGGCGCGCCGAATCCTCGTCCTCTTCATCGTCGCGCCCTTCCTGGTAGAGTGCGAGGAAGCCGGGGAAGCGGGTGACCTGGCCGGTCGCGCGGAATTCGAGCTTGCGGGCGCCCGCCTCGGCGAGGATGTCGACCGTGGTGCGTTCGAGCTCGGCGCTCTCCATCTGGCAGGCGAGGGTGCGATTGTAGATCAGCTCGTAGAGCTTGGCCTGCTCCGGCTCGAGGTGGCGCGCGATCGCGCGCGGCCGCAGGCTCAGGTCGGTCGGCCGGATCGCCTCGTGCGCTTCCTGCGCGTTCTTGGCCTTGACCGAATATTTGCGCGGCGCCTTCGGCACATATTGGTCGCCGAAATCCTTGGCGATCACGTTGCGGGCGCTGGCGACCGCCTCGGGGGCGAGGTCGACGCCGTCGGTTCGCATATAGGTGATGAGGCCGACCGCGCCGTCGCCGATGTCGACGCCCTCATAGAGGCGCTGGGCGATCTGCATAGTGCGCGCCGGCGCGAGGCCAAGCTTGCGCGAGGCCTCCTGTTGCAGGGTCGAGGTGGTGAAGGGCGGGTGGGGGTGGCGCTTGACCGGCTTCGACTCGATCTCGGCCACCTTGAAGGCGGCCGTCTCCAGCGCGGTCTCGAAATCCTCCGCCTCCTTGCCCGAGCCGATGTCGAGCCGGGTAATTTTTCTGCCGTCGGCGCCGACGAGTCGCGCCGAGAAGGCGTCTCCGGCCTGCGTCTTCAGATGGGCGACGATCGACCAATATTCACGCGCGACGAACCGCTCGATCTCGAGTTCGCGGTCGCAGACGATCCGCAGCGCGACCGACTGGACGCGCCCCGCCGAACGCGCGCCCGGCAATTTGCGCCAGAGCACCGGCGAGAGGTTGAAGCCGACGAGGTAGTCGAGGGCGCGGCGGGCGCGATAGGCGTCGACCAGCGCCTCGTCGATTTCGCGCGGATTGCGCATCGCCTCGGCGACCGCGTCCTTGGTGACGGCGTTGAAGACGACGCGGTCGACCCGCTGGTCCTTGAGGACCTTCTTGCCCTTGAGGATTTCGAGCACATGCCAGGAGATCGCCTCCCCCTCGCGGTCGGGGTCGGTGGCGAGAATGACGCGGTCGGCTCCCTTCACCGCCACGGCGATGTCGGACAGGCGCTTGGCCGCCTTGGCGTCGACCTCCCAGCGCATCGCGAAATCGTCCTCGGGGTCGACCGAGCCGTCCTTGGCGGCCAGATCGCGCACATGGCCGAACGAGGCGTAGACGTCGTAGTCCTTGCCGAGATACTTGCCGATTGTCTTGACCTTGGTCGGCGACTCGACGATCACAACCTTCATGCGAAACCGTCCTTCGGCGCCTTCCAGAGAAGGCAGTCGGGCCAGATGCTCCCGCCTCACGGGCAGGGCGCGGAAAATGGTTGAGGGCGCGCCGGCTGTCAAATTCGGCGTTTCAGCCGCCGGCTCTGACCCCCCAGCCGGCCGTCTGCTTGCGCCATTGCGGCGCCGCGCATATAGGGTCCAGCCTTGATGACGTCAACGCCGCCCGCCGCCCAATTCCAACGCCGCTGCCTGCTCGGCATCGAAGGCCTGTCCCGGCCCGAGATCGAATCGCTGCTCGATCTCGCTGACGAGGCGGTGGCGATTTCCCGCCAGGTCGAGAAGAAGCGCGCCACCTTGCGCGGGCGCACGCAGATCAACCTCTTCTTCGAGGCCTCGACTCGCACCCAGTCCTCCTTCGAGATCGCCGGCAAGCGCCTCGGCGCCGACGTGATGAACATGGCGGTCGGCAATTCCAGCGTGACGAAGGGCGAGACGCTGATCGACACGGCGATGACGCTCAACGCCATGCGGCCCGACATCATCGTGGTGCGCCACAACCAGGCGGGCGCGGTCCATCTCCTTGCCCGGAAGGTCGATTGCGCCGTCGTCAACGCGGGCGACGGGGCGCACGAGCATCCGACCCAGGCGCTGCTCGACGCCCTCACCATCCGCCGCAACCTTGGCCGTATCGAAGGCCTGACGGTCGCCATCTGCGGCGACATCCTGCATTCGCGCGTCGCGCGCTCGAACATCCTGCTGCTCGGCACGATGGGCGCCCATGTCCGGGTCGTCGGCCCGTCGACGCTGCTGCCGGCGGGGATCGAGTCGATGGGCGTCGAGGTTTTCCGCGACATGAAGGCGGGGCTGAACGACGCCGACGTCGTGATGATGCTGCGCCTGCAGCGCGAGCGCATGAGCGGCGCCTTCGTGCCCTCGACGAAGGAATATTTCCGCTATTTCGGCCTCGACCAGGAAAAGCTGAACTACGCCAAGCCCGGCGCGCTGGTGATGCACCCCGGCCCGATGAACCGCGGCGTCGAGATCGATTCGCTGGTCGCCGACGGCGCCCAGTCGCTGATCCGCGAGCAAGTCGAAATGGGCGTCGCCGTCCGCATGGCCGTGCTCGAAGCGCTGGCGCGGCATTTGCCGAACGAGTGACGACCCCTTCTCCCGCTTGCGGGAGAAGGGGTCACCGTCAGATCACCCCCGTCGCTAGCGCCAGGCTCTTCACGAAGGGCACGCCGACGGTCAGCACTTGCTCCGCGTCGCGCACCACCGGCCGCCAGACGGAGAGCGCGCTGGCGAGTTGCGGCATCATGTTGACGAAGGATTCGAGGACGAGGTCGCCGTCGAAATTCGACTGCTTCAGCGCGTTCATCACGCCGCGCCAGTCGATGTTGCCCGAGCCCGGCACGCCGCGGTCGCTTTCCGAGAGATGGACATAGCGCACCAGGCTCCCGCCGTCGGCGAGGGCGACGGCGAAGTTCTTCTCCTCGATGTTGCAGTGATAGCTATCGAGGTGGATCATCAGGGCCGGCTCGTCGATCCGCTCGATGAACGCGCGGGTCTGAGCAGCCGTATTCAAAAGATGCGTCTCGTAGCGGTTGCAGGGCTCGAGGCCGAGCGTCATGCCGAGTTCGCCCGCCCGCTGTGCGACGGGCTTCAACGCGCGCGCGATCGCCGTGTACTCGGCCTCGGTCGGCGGTGAACCGCTACGATAGCCGAGCGTCGAATAGGTGACGCCGGTCAGCGTATTGCAGCCGAGCGCATGCGCGACGTCGAGCGCGCGCATCAGAAAGGCGCGCGCCTCGTCGGGATGGCGCGAGGCCTCGACCTCCAGCGGCAGCCCGAGCGAGGCGGTCGGCGCGACGCCATAGCGCTGGAAGAGCTCCAGCGAGTGCGGAACGTCCACCTTGTCCGGTTCCAGCAGCGCGATCTCGACGACTTCGAGGCCGTGGCGCGCCGCCTCTCGCACGCTGAGTTCCGCGCCCTCGCGCGTCCAGCCCGCGGTCCACAGGCTGGAATGCATGCCGAATCGAATCATGATGTCGCTCCCTGATGCGGCGCGTCGGCCGCGCCTACGATATGCGCAACGACGGCGCTCATGCTGGTTCCGAAGCGGCGAAGGCGAAGCCAAGCGCGAGCGCGGAGGCGCCGGCGATCATCCCTTTCATCATGTCGTCCTCCCTTTGTTTTCGTTGGCCGTATGTCAGGGGTCGGCGACGGCTCTGAGCCTCCGTGGCGCCATCGCTGTGGATTCCCTGACCTTGAGCGTGCAGCGAAGTTCGACGCGCGCGCCCTCGTCGGGCGCTTCGCGCGCCATGCGGCGTTCGAGCAAGCGCCAGGCTTCGGCCGCGAAGCCGTCGATCGGCTGGGCCACCGTCGTCAGATAGGGGCGCAGCGCGAACATCCAGTCGAAATCGTCGAAGCCGACGATCGAGACGTCGCGGGGGATGTCGAGGCCGAGGCTGCGCGCCGCCTTGATCGCTCCGAGGGCGGAGACGTTGGTCAAAGCGAAGATCGCGGTCGGCGGATCGGCGCGATTGAGTTCGACCTCGACGGCGCCGCGCAACGTGTCGAGGCCGCGGCCGCCGACGCAGACGCGCGCGCGATGGCCGAGCGAGGCCTCCTCGAGCGCGCGGCGGTAGCCGTCGATGCGGACGGCGATGTTGTTGAGCCCGATCGAATGGGTAAGAACGGCGATGTCGCGATGGCCGAGGTCGATCAAATGGCGGGTTGCGGCATAGGCGCCGGCGAAACCATCGGCGGTGACGACATCGAGCCCCGGCGCCGCTTCGCCGCGGTCGATAAGGACGGTCGGCGGCAGGAAGTGGCCCGCGCTGCCCGCGCGCAAAGCGGCGTACGAGCCGTCCTGCGCCGGCACGACAAGCAAGCCGTCGATGCGTCGGGAAATGAGCGCTTCGATGCGGTGGCGCTCGACGGTGACATCCTCGCCGGAGGAAACCAGCACCAGGTCGTAGCCGCTTCGTTCCGCCTGCTCCTCGACGCCATGCACCAGCGCGGAAAAGAAGACATTGGTGATGTCGGGCACGACCATGCCGACGAGACGGCTGGCGGCGCCGCGCAGCGAACTCGCGGCGCGGTCGAGGCGATAGCCGAGCGCGGCGACGGCTTCGAGCACCGCGCGGCGGCTCTCCTCGCCTACCGGGCGGTTGCCGTTGACGACATTGGAGGCGGTGGCGACCGAGACGCCGGCGCGCAAAGCGACATCGCGAATGGTCGGCGCTTTCCGAGACACGCTTCCCTCCCGCCGCGCATCGTGGCGCGGTCTATAACGTTATAGAGGCTAGGATGGAGAAGGAGCGGGAGTCAAGCGACGCAAAGCGGCAAGGGTGTTCCTGCCGCCGTCGCCTCGATGAGCCGCTGTCATGTCCGGGGACGCGGGCATCCAGGAGCCAAAGGGCGAAGGCCTGCGGGGTTGTCTGGACCCCCGCTTTCGCGCTGCGGCATGCACACATCGGTCCGTCGCCGTCACGCCCGGACTTGATCCGGGCGCCCAGGTGGCGATATCTGCGACTAGCCTTCCTCCGTCCCGTGCTGGATACGCGGGCCAAGCCCGCGTATGACAGCGGGCTCGCGGCAAAAACTCCGCCCGGCTACATTCGGTGACGATGAGCCGACTGAGGCGCCCGCCCGTTCGAAAATGTGTGCATGCCGTAGCGCTTTCCGCGGGGGTGAAAGCAGTACATCGGCCAAAAAAGCAAAACGCTCTAATCCGTCCCATCGGCGCGCTCTCGATAAGCCTTCCTCGCGGCATCGACCTCGTGGCGGTGACGCGCCGCCCAGTGCCAGACCTCGCAGAACGCGGCGCTGAGGCTCTTGCCGAGTTCGGTCAGCTCGTACTCGACGCGCGGCGGAACGACCGGGAAAACCGTCCGCACGACCAGTCCGTCCGCCTCCATCTGCCGCAGCGTCTTGGTGAGCATCTTCTGGCTGACGCCGCCGATGAGGTCGCCCAGGCGCGTGAAGCGCAGGCGTCCGTGCTCTTCCAGCACCTCGAGCGTCAGCATCGTCCATTTGTCGGCGACGCGCCCGATGATCTCGCGGACGAATGCTTCCAGTTGGGGATCCCAGGCTTCCTCGTCCGCCCGGCGGTCGCGCGCAAGGGAAGGCTTGTTCGCCGTGTTCATTCGCCCCGTCCTTTAGTTTCCATCGGGTAAGTATAGCTCTTTCGGGTGCCTACTTTCTATTGGTTCGTAGCGAGCCTAGATAGGAAGCGCTCGCGGCTCCGGGCAACAGAGGAGAGAGGACCATGCAACTGACTGGCGAAACCATTCTGATCACCGGCGGAGGATCCGGCATCGGGCGCGCGCTCGCGGAAGCTCTCCACGCGTTGGGAAACACAGTGATCATCGCGGGGCGGCGCCAGCAGGCGCTCGACGAAGTGACGTCCGCCAATCCAGGCATGGAGTCATTCCTGTTGGACATCGAAGATCAGGACGCGATCCCGGTCTTTGCCGAACAGGTCAAGGCGCGGTTTCCCAATCTCAACGTGCTGATCAACAACGCCGGCGTCATGCGGGCCGAGAATCTGCTCGCCCCCGATCTCGCCGACAGCGAGGCGACGATCAGGACGAACCTGCTCGGGCCCATTTGGCTCACGGCCGCTTTGCTGCCGCACCTGAGGGCGCAGCCCAGGGCGACGATCATGATGGTGTCCTCGGGCTTGGCCTTCGTGCCGTTGGCCGGAACGCCGACCTACTGCGCGACCAAGGCGGCGATCCACTCGTATTCGCAGTCGCTGCGCTATCAGCTCAAGGACACGCCGGTGGAAGTCATCGAGCTGATCCCGCCTTACGTGCAGACCGAATTGATGGGCCCAGGACAGGCCAGCGACCCCGCCGCCATGCCGCTGGCCGATTTCATTGCCGAGACTTCTGGCGATCCTGAAGGCGGAGCCCCGCGCCGCCGAAATCTGCGTCGAACGGGTCAAGCCGCTGCGCTTCGCCGAGGCGAACGGGGACTACGGCGCCTTCTATCAAACGTTCAACGACGCACGAGCGGCGGCGCGGCGCTGATGACGCTGCCCTGATCGATCTTGCGCTTCGACTCTATCTCGATGAGATCGCGCCGCCCGCGTTCGCCTCGCTATTCCGCCGGCGGCCGGTAGTCATAAATCTGGCTCGGCGAACATGGAGAACTAGGTCCGCTCGATCGGCTTGCTCCTTGACCGCCCCACCGTTTCGCGCTGCGCGCGCCGGCACGAGAGCGGCGGCAGGCCTTTCAGGATCAGTTCGACGTCTGCGACTGTCTGGCGGCCGATTTCGAGCAGCGAGTCGCCCATGGCTCCGGCGCGGTGGGGCGACAGCAACAGGCCCTCGACGCGGCGGACCGGGTCGTCGGCGGGCGCGGGCTCGGCGGGGAAGACGTCGGTGGCGGCGCGGAAGCGGCCGCTTTCGACCTGACGCAGCAACTCAGGGAAATCGACGACGCCGGCGCGGCTCATCAGCAAGAAGACCGAGCCGGGCGTGATCCTGTCGAATTCACGCCGCCCGAGGAAACCCTGGTTCTCGCTCGTCACGGCGGCGAAGACGGCGATGACTTGGCTCGATGAAAGGACTTCGTCGAGCGAAGCCGCCTCGACGCCGAATCCGGCCATGAAATGATCGGAGACCCAGGGATCGAAGGCTTTCACGGTGCAGCCGAAGGGCGCGAGCAGTGGCGCAAAGGCGCGGCCGAGGTCGCCGAAGCCGATCAGGCCGACGCGCGCGCCGTAGAGCGAGAAGCAGCCTTCGGCGCCGTCGAGCAGCCATTTCTCCTTGCCGGCGCGCATGGCGCGGTCGGCCGTGGTGACACCGCGGCAGAGGTCGATCGCCATCCCAAGCGCCATCTCGGCGACCGGCTTGGCGAAGGCCGAACTCGGCGCGAGGACATGAATGCCGCGCGTAAAACAGGTCTCGTAATCGACGTTCTGCAGGAAGTTGGTCTCGACATTGACGATCGCCCGCAAGTTGGGCGCCCGGTCGAGCCGCGCTTTCGGCATGTCGCTCTGGCCGATCAGGACTTGCATCTGAGGCAACAGCGCCTCGAAATGCTCCGCCGGCATGCGGTCTTCGCCCTCATGCGCGACGACTTCGCCCGCCGCCTGCAGGCGCGCCCAGAGGGCGTCGTCGAATGTCTCGCCGAGAGCTCGCGGGCTCGGATCGACGACGATCAAAGGCCTCGTCATAGGCGCCCTCCCAAAGGCGTGCGGCTCGCTTTGGCCGCGAACCTTCGGGAGAGAGGTAGTTCGTTACGGAGCGCGAGGCAATCGCCGTCTCACGCCCGCGGAATGCAGCGTGAGGCGCCGGGCCGTCTCAGGCGTCGTCGAGTGAGGCGAATTCCTGGTCCGTCAGCTTGATCGCCGCCGCCGCGACGTTCTCTTCGAGGTGCTTGACCTGGCCGGTGCCGGGGATCGGCAGCATGACGGGGCTGCGCTTGAGGAGCCAGGCGAGCGCGATCTGACCCGACGTCGCCTTGTGGGCGCGCGCAATCGTGTCGAGCGCGCCACCTGCCTTGGCAAGATCGCCCGCTGCGAGCGGGAACCACGGGATGAAGCCGATCCCCTTCTTCTCGCAATGGATGAGCACGTCCTCGCTGCCGCGATCGGCGAGGTTGTAGCGGTTCTGCACGGTCGCGACGGGGAAGAACTTCGACGCCGCCTCGATCTCCGCCACCGAGACCTCGCTGAGGCCGACATGGCGGATCGTCTTGGCCTCGATCTGTGACTTGATCGCGCTGAACTGCTCGTCCTGCGGCACCTTCGGGTCGATGCGATGGAGCTGCCAGAGCTCGATCGTCTCGACGCCGAGATTGCGGCGGCTCTTCTCGATCTGCTGGACGAGATATTCAGGCCGGCCGACCGGAATCCACTGGTCGGGACCGGTGCGGGTCAGGCCGCCCTTGGTCGCCACCAGGATGTCGCCATAGGGGTGCAGCGCCTCGCGGATTAGCTGCTCGGAGACGTCAGGACCATAGGAATCGGCGGTGTCGATCAAACTGACGCCGAGCTCGGGCAGACGGCGTAGAACGCGCAAGCACTCGGCCCGGTCAGCCGGCTCGCCCCAAATGCCGCGGCCAGTGATCCGCATCGCCCCGAAGCCGAGACGATGCACCTTGTGGGCGCCGATAGAGAAATCGCCCGATAGGGATGCGTTGGTCATGTTGGGTTCTCCTTCGAAGTCGTCGTCGCGGACGAAGCAGCGAACCGCTTCGTTCCATTCGACCCGCGACTTTGGTTGTGCCTCAAGGCCAGCGGACGAGCGGCGGCATTGAGGAGAGGATCGACGCGACATTACCGCCGGTCCTGAGGCCGAAGACCGTGCCGCGATCGTAGAGCAGATTGAATTCGACATAGCGGCCGCGCCGCACGAGCTGCTCTTCCCGCTCGTCATCGGTCCAGCTCTTGGCGAAATTGCGGCGCACAATCTCGGCGTAGAGCGACACGAAGGTTTCGCCGAGGTCGCGCGAGAAGGCGAAATCCGCCTCCCAGGCCGAATTGGCCTCATTGCCCGCGCTGTTCAGATTATCAAAGAAAATACCGCCAATTCCACGCGGCTCGCCGCGATGCTTGAGGAAAAAGTATTCGTCGCACCAGGCTTTGTATTTATCGTAGGAGGCGACGGCTGGATGGCGCTCGCATACTGCGCGCAGCCCGTCGTGGAAGAGAACCGTATCGGGATCGTCCTGCCGCCTTCTGGCGTCCAGCATCGGCGTCAGATCGGCCCCGCCGCCGAACCACGCTTTCGACGTCACGACGAAGCGGGTGTTCATGTGCACGGTCGGCACATGCGGGCTCCAGGGGTGGGCGATCACCGACAGGCCCGACGCCCAGAACCGCGGGTCGACGTCGCCGCCGTGAATCTGCTTGGCGAATTCAGGGGCGAAGGTCCCGAACACGGCGGAAGCGTGCACGCCCATCTTCTCGAACAGGCGGCCGCACAGCATCGCCATCCGCCCGCCGCCGCCAGGCGCGCCGCTGTGATCGACGCGCTTCCACGGCTCGAGCGTAAAGCGACCCGGCGCAGTATCAGGCGCGCCTAGCGGCGCTTCGGCCTCCAGCGCCTCGATCGCGGCGATCAGCTTGAGCTGGAGCGACTCGAACCAAGCCTGCGCATCGCGTTTGCGCGTCTCCAGAATGGCGTCTTCCATCAATTCCTCTCAACGCGCGCCGCGCACCCGCTGGACGAGCCGCTCGACGTGAGCGATCGGCGTCTCGGGCAGGATGCCGTGGCCGAGATTGAAGATATGCGCCCGTCCGGCGAAGCCCTGGAGCGCGCGGTCGATCCCCTCGTCGAGCCCGGCGCCGCCGGCGAGCAGCGCAAGCGGGTCGAGATTACCCTGCAGCGCGAGCCGCTCAGGCAACATCGTCGCTGCCACGGCGGGTTCGACCGCGGTGTCGAGGCCAATTGCCGAGAGCCCATCGAGCGCGGCGAATTTGCCGAGTTGGGTCGCCGCGCCGCGAGGGAAAGCAATGATTTTGGCCTGCGGCTCAGCCGCGCGCAGGCGCGTGATCATGCGGACGATCGGCGTAACGCACCAGCGCTCGAATTCGGCCGGGGGCAGCACGCCCGACCAGGAGTCGAAGATCTGCACCGCCTCCGCCCCGGCGCGAATCTGCCGGGCGAGATAGTCGGCGGAGATGTCGGCGAGCCGGTCGATCAGCGCGGAAAAGATGGCGGGCTCGCGATAGGCAAAGAGGCGCGCCGGGGCCTGATCCGACGTGCCGTGGCCGGCGATCATGTAGCTCGCTACCGTCCAGGGCGCGCCGCAGAAGCCGATCAGCGCGACGTCGGCGGGCAGAGCCGATTTCACGCGTTCGACAGTCTCGAACACCGGCTCGAGCCGCGACCAGTTCGGCGTTTCGCGCAGGCGGGCGAAATCGGCGGCGCTTTCAATCGGCGCGAGGCGCGGGCCCTCGCCGCTCTCGAAACTGACGCTCTGCCCGAGCGCGTCGGGCGTGACGAGGATGTCGCTGAAGAGGATCGCCGCGTCGAAGCCGAAGCGCCGGATCGGTTGCAGGGTCGCCTCAGTCGCCATTTTCGGGCTGTAGCAGAAGTCGAGGAACGAGGCGGCCTCGGCGCGCAGAGCGCGGTATTCGGGGAGGTAGCGCCCCGCCTGCCGCATCAGCCAGATCGGCGGCGTCGACTGGGCGGCGCCGCCGAGCGCGGCGAGAAAGGGTTTCAAATGCGGCTCTTGGGACAAGGCGGCCGACATGGGCGCTCCAGCATGCGGCGCTCGCGAGACGCCGAGGATTTAGCAAACGATCAGCCGCTGCGCGGCCTCGCGGCGAGGGCTTCGCTTCGCCTGGCTGTGCGACATAGACACCCCCTCTCCCCGCGCGCGGGGAGAGGGTGGGGTGAGGGGCTGGGTGGTTGGCCGCAGGCGTGTGGCTCCTCACCAAGCCCTCATCCTGATCGTCTCCCCGCTAGCGGGGAGAAGGAATCCCGCCAGGCGCAAGACGAACTTGCGGCCTATTCCGCCGCCTTCTTCATGTCGGGATACAGGCAGTGCGCGGGCTCTTGCGCCTGCGGGCGGCGCAGCGGGACGACGCGCGCCTCCTCAAACGGCAGGCCGAGCGCGCTCCAGACGTCGACCAGCGCTTCGACCAGCGCCGCGACCTGTGCCTCGGTGTGGCGCGGCGTCGGGGTGATGCGCAGCCGCTCGGCGCCGCGCGCCACCGTCGGGTAGTTGATCGGCTGGATGTAGATCGAATGGCGCTCGAGCAGCATCTCGCTGGCGGCGCGGCACTTCTCAGCGTCGCGCACCATCAGCGGCACGATATGCGAGGGATTGTCGAGCACCGGCAGGCCCGCCGCGCGCAGCGCGTGCTTGACGAGGCGCGCGATGTGCTGGTGCCGCTCGCGTTCGACGCCGGAGGCCTTGAGGTGGCGCACGGCGGTTGCCGCGCTCGCCGCGACGCTCGGCGGCAGGGTCGAGGTGAAGATGAACTGGGGCGCATAGCTGCGCACCGCGTCGACCACCGCCGCGCTCGCCGCGATATAGCCGCCTATGCAGCCGAACCCTTTGGCGAGGGTGCCTTCGATCACGTCGAGTTCGCCCATCAAGCCTTCGGCCTCGCCGACGCCGCCGCCGCGCGGGCCGTACATGCCGACCGCATGCACCTCGTCGATGTAGGTCATCGCGCCGTATCGCTTGGCGAGGGCCGCGATCTCGGCGATCGGGGCGATGTCGCCGTCCATCGAATAGAGGCTCTCGAAGACGACGAGCTTGGGCCGCTCGACCGGCTCGGCGGCGAGCAGCTCTTCGAGGTGCTTCACGTCGTTGTGGCGCCAGACCTTCTTCTCGCAGCCCGAGCGGCGCACGCCCTCGATCATCGAATTGTGGTTCAGCGCGTCGGAGAGGATGAGGCAGTTCGGCAGCAGGCCGGCGAGCGTCGAAATGGCGGCGAGGTTGGAGATCCAGCCGGAGGTGAAGACGAGCGCCGCCTCCTTGCCGTGCAGATCGGCCAGCTCCTGCTCGAGTTGGACGATCGGATGATGGGTGCCGGAGATGTTGCGAGTGCCGCCGGCGCCGGCGCCGAAGTTTCGCGCCGCCGTGACGCTCGCCTCGATCACGTGGGGGTCGCCACCCATGCCGAGATAGTCGTTCGAGCACCAGACGGTGACCTCGCGCGGCGGAATTTTGCCATGCGGCGGGCGCCATAAGGCGAGCGGAAATCGGGCGGCGTCGCGCTCGAGATCGGCGAAGATGCGATAACGCCCTTCGCGCTTCAATTGATCGATCGCTTCCTCGAAACGCCGCTGGTAATCCATTGTCTCGACCTTACCTTGTCCCGACCTCTTCGCCGGAGAATCTGCCGCTCGCCCGTAAGCGCGGCTCGGACCCTCATCGCGTACTCCCTGGAAAAGTTCCAGTAAAGGGAGGAGCGGCGCAGACCCACGCGGTTTGTTGTCGCATGCGAGGTAGGGAGGGATTTACGAAGGTCAAAAAGCGGCGGCCGCCGCAGCAGTTGGCGGCTCTCGCCAACGTGATCGCGACATTATGTCCTGGCGTGGCGCACAAGCCTTCGGGGCGCCGCCTCCCGGGAACGCTTCGCGTTCCCTGACACCCGCAGGGGGAGAAGGGGCGGCGCGGATCCAGGAACGCCTACCTATCTCCACGCTCCGCGAGAAACGATGCGAGTTCGGGGACCATTTTCTGTCCGGCTCCGGCCTCGACCGCGCCGAGATAGGTCGCCCCCACAGCGTCGGCGATCGCATGGGCGGAATGCGTCTCCCGCGCCATTTCCCGGTAATAGTCGATATCCTTCAGCGCGTTGGAGATGAAGAACTGGAGCGCAGAGGCGTCTTTCGTCAGCAGGTATGGCTTGAGCCGATCGAGGGCCACGCCGCCGCCGCCGCCGTTCGCAAGGACTTCGACGAAGGTTTCCGGGGCGACGTCCCCTCGCTCAGCGCAGGCCGCCGCCTCGGCAAGCAGCGACATGAAGCCGACCGACACAAAGTTGTGCAGCAGCTTCATCTTGTGTCCCGCGCCAAGCGCCCCGACCACCGCAATGTTTTCCGCGAAACACTGGAGAACGGGCCGCACTTCCTCGATCGTCTCGCTTGCGCCGCCCACGAGCAGAATTCAGCTTTCCCTCATGGGCGTGCTGGGCGGTTCTCGTCATCGGGGCGTCGATGAAGCGGCCGCCCTTGGCTTCCACCAGGGCCGCCATCCGTTGGGTCGACCCAGGAATGGCGGTCGAACAGTCGATGATGACGGCGCCGGGCTTCAACCCCGCAAGCACGCCATTCTCGGAGGTGAGAACTTCCTCCACCTGAGGCGATCCGGTGACGCAGAGAATGATGACGTCGGACGCGCGAGCCACGTCGGCCGCCGTCGTTCGCGTCGAGGCGCCGAGGGAAAAGAGCTCGTCAAGCGGACGATTGCCGGGGTGCTCCAGCGCCGTCAGCGTGTAACCCCGCTTCAGGATATTTCGCGCGATCCCGTGACCCATCAGGCCAACGCCGATAATGCCAATTGCGGGTTTCATCGCTGTTCCTCTCCATCCAAATCCAAAATGTCCCTCGCTCGAACGCCGCAGACGGCTTGGGCTCCGGATCGAGCGCGTCACCCACGGTTTGCTCGTCGGCCCGCGGAATCACGAGAGACGAGGGACCGTCTATCACACCCAGAGGCCGCGTAGGATCGCGACAGCGGGCGCGACCGGGCCGCGCCACCGTGTGGATTGGGCGGTGCTAACTCGGGTCGGAGTTAGAGCGCAGCACGCCGGGCGGCAGCCGGCCCTTGACGTCGCGGCCGGCGTCCCGGCCCAGGCGAGCGGCGTCCTGCGGCAAGCCGGAGAGGCGCACGTCGAAAGCCTCCGATCCGTCCTCGCGCAGCACCTGACCGACGAATAGCAGGGCGCCGTCCACGATCCGGGCGTGGCCGGCGATCGGCGTCCGGCAAGACCCCTCGAGTTCGGCGAGGAAGGCCCGCTCGGCAGTCACCGCGATCAAGGTCGGGGCGTGGCTGATGGCGGCGAGCGTGGCGAGGGCGCGCGCGTCGTCGGCGCGCGCGGTCAAAGCGATGGCGCCCTGACCCACCGCCGGCAGAAAGGCGTCGAGATCGAGCGGCGCCCGTGCGCGATGGGCGAGGCCGAGACGCTTGAGCCCCGCCATGGCGAGCAGCGTGGCGTCGATCGCGCCGGTTTCGGCCTTGCGCAACCGCGTCTCGACATTGCCCCTGAGGAGCTCGACCTTCAGAATCCGGCCGCAGTCGACGCGCCTGGGCCTGGCGGCGGAGAGAGGCGGCGCCGAGCCGCGCGCCCGGCGGCAGGGTCACGAAGGAGTCCGCCACCGACGAGATGAAAGCGTCGCGCACGTCCTCGCGCTCGAGAAAGCCGGCGATTGTCAGCCCCTCCGGGAGCTGGGTCGGTAGGTCCTTGGCCGAATGGACGGCCGCGTCGATCCGCCCTTCGAGCAAAGCGGCGTCGATTTCCTTGGTGAAGAGGCCCTTGCCGCCCGCCTCGGCGAGGGGCCGGTCCTGAATCATGTCCCCGGTCGTCTTGATGACGGCGAGCGCGATCGCCGCTTCGTCCCAGCCCTGCGCCGCCGCCAGCAGCCGGCGCGTCTCCCGCGCCTGCGCCAAAGCGAGGGGAGAACCGCGCGTGCCGAGGGTGAAAAGAACCTGAGTGGCCATGATGCGCCATTACGGGAGAAACGGCGCGCTGGCTAGGGGTTCGTGGGGTAGAGCGGCCGTTCTGTCAGCCGCCTTGCCGCCCATGCGTCGAAGGAAGGCCAAAAAGCCGGCATCCACTTTTTCGTCGCGCGGATAGCGTTGACAGCGCGCTCGGTTTGGCGTGGTCTCTAAAGCTACGGATGCAAAGCAAGGGAGCGCGCCCATGCGACTTTTGGCGCTGATCGGCCTTCTGGCGGTTCTCGGCGCCATCGGCGCAGGGGTTTACTTCTTCGGCGGGTTCTACGATGTCGCCGCGAGCACGGCGCAGCCGGCGGTCGTCGATTGGGCGCTCTCCAGCGTGCGCGCCGCCTCCATAGTCCGCCACGCGAGCGACCGGGCGCCGAATTCCATCGACGATCCGAACACGATCCAGGATGGCGCGCGCGCTTTTGCGGCCCGGGGCTGCGAGAACTGCCACGGCGCTCCCGGCGTCGACTGGCAGAAGTTCTCGGAAGGCATGCGGCCGTGGCCCGCCGACCTCAAGGAGGTCGCGCCCGAGCGAAGCGTCGCGCAGCTCTTTTGGGTGATCAAGAACGGCGTCAACATGACGGGCATGCCGAGCTTCGGCTCCGAGAACGTGCCGGATCAGGAAATTTGGAACATCGCGGCCTTCGTGAAAAAGTTTCCGACCACGACGGACGCCGACTTCAAGTCGTGGACGGCGGCGAAGTAGCGCAACAGTGGTCGCTCAAGGCGGCGCCCCTGTCATGCCCGCGGAAGCGGGCATGACAGGGGTCAAAGGGCGAAGGCCTGCGGCAGTTGTCTGGCCCCCCCTTTCGCGGGGGTGACACCGGTCCGTGTCAACCAAAAAGCGAGCCTACCCGATCTCTATCCGCCGCCCGGCTTCGTCGAACAGGTGGATGTCGGCGAGGTCGGCGCCGAGGGTGATTGCTTCGCCGGCGGCCGGCGTGCGGCGGCCGCGCGTTTCGGCGACCAGCATCTCTCCGTCGGCGCGGCGGACATAAGCGAAGGAGGATTCGCCGAGGCGTTCGACGAGTTCGACCGCGCCATTGGCGACGAAGGCGCCGGGCCCGTCGCCAAGCGTCAGATGTTCCGGCCGGACGCCGATCGTCACCGGCGCGCCTTCTCTAAGGGCCGCCGAGGCGGGGGCGCCGAAGGTCTCGATCGCCGGGCCGGCGATATGGGCGCGTCCGTCGACGACGCGCTGAACCTTGCTCTTGAAGAAATTCATCGCCGGCGAGCCGATGAAGCCGGCGACGAACAGGTTGGCGGGCGTATAGTAGAGATCGAGCGGCTTGCCGATCTGCTCGATGCGTCCCTGGTTCATTACGACGATGCGGTCGGCGAGCGTCATCGCCTCGATCTGGTCGTGGGTGACATAGATCATGGTCGCGCGCAGCAGGCGATGCAGTCGCGCAATCTCGACGCGGGTCGAGACGCGCAGCGCCGCGTCGAGATTGGAGAGCGGCTCGTCGAACAGGAATACGTCGGGCTCGCGCACGATCGCGCGGCCGATCGCGACGCGCTGGCGCTGGCCGCCTGAGAGGTCGCGCGGCTGGCGCTCCAGCAGCGCTTCGAGCTGCAGCATGCGCGCCGCCTCGGCGACCCGCTTGTCCATCTCCTTGCGCTCGACGCCGGCGAACTTGAGGCCGAACGTCATGTTCTTGCGCACGTTCATATGCGGATAGAGCGCGTAGGACTGGAATACCATCGCGATCTTGCGCTCGGCGGGAGCGAGCTCGTTGACCAGCCGCCCGCCGATTGCGATGTCGCCGGAGGTCGGCGCGTCGAGGCCGGCGATCATGCGCAACAGGGTCGACTTGCCGCAGCCCGAGGGGCCGACCAGAACGACGAACTCGCCGTCGTCGACCGCAAGCTCGATTTCGCTGAGGACGCGCGTCTCGCCGTAGTGCTTGGCGAGATTCTCGATGCTCAAAGTCGCCATGGGCGCGAAGTCCTATTTTACCGCGCCGGCAGTGAGCCCGGCGATGAGCTGTCTCGAAAAGATCACATAGATTGCGACGATCGGCAGGATCGCCATCGACAACGCGGCCAGCACCGAGTTCCAATCGGTGATGTACTCGCCGAGGAACTGTTGCACGCCGAGCGTGATCGTGTGGGTCGAGTCGGACGAGGTCAGGATGAGCGGAAACCAGAGATCGTTCCAGATCGGCACGATGGTGAAGATTGCGACGGTCGCGATCGCCGGCCGCAGCAGCGGCGCGATCACCTCGAAGAAGATGCGGGTCTCCGGCACGCCGTCGCAGCGCGCGGCGTCGCGCAAGTCTTTGGGGATTTGCTGGATGAACTCGCTCAGGATGAAGATCGCGAGTGGCAGGCCCTGTGCGACGTAAACCAGGATCAGCGCCGTCAGCGTGTCGTTGAGCCCGGCCTCGCGCATCATCTTGAGGATCGCGACGGAGCCAAGGCGGATCGGCACCATGATGCCGATCGACAGGAACAGCGCGAGCGCAGTCGAGCCGCGAAACCGATATTCGGTCAACGCCCAGGCGGCCATTGCGCCGAACAACAGGACGAGCCCCATGCTGACGAGCGTCACGATGAGCGAATTCGTGAAATAGGTTCCGACATGCGAGGCGTTGAACACCTTCGCATAGCCCACCAGCGAAAATGACGTCGGATTGGGCGGAGCAAGGGGCGCGCCGAAGATTGCCCTGCGCGCCTTGAAGGAGTTCATCACCACGAGCAGGATCGGCCCGATCGCAAGCAGGCTGTAGGCGATGAGGATCGCGTGAACGCCCAGGAATTGCGCGCGCTGTTTGACCTGCATCGTTTCTTCCCTAGAAAGCGTAGCGGCGCAGGCGACGCTGCACGACGAAGAGATAGAAGCAGACGCCGACGAGGATGATGAAGAACATCACGGTCGCGACCGCCGCGCCCATCGTCGGATTGCCCAGCTGCAGCTGGAAGCCGAAGAAGGTGCGATAGAAGAAGGTGCCGAGAATGTCGGAGGCGAAGTTCGGGCCGGCGAGCGCGCCCTTGACCGAATAGATGAGATCGAAGGCGTTGAAATTGCCGACGAAGGTCAGGATCGACACAAGGCCGATAGTGGGCAGCACCAGCGGCAGTTTGATGTGCCAGAAAATGCGGAAGTCGCCGAGCCCGTCGACGCGCGCGGCGTCGATCAGTTCCTCCGGAATGTTGAGCAGCGCGGCGTAGATCAGCATCATCGGAATGCCGACGAACTGCCACACCGAAATGAGGGCGAGGGTCACCAGCGCCGTCGACGGCAGGCCGAGCCAGGGCGCAAACCAGCTTCCGAGCCCGATCGACTTCAGTGCGCCCTCGGCGACGCCCCACAGCGGCGACAGGATGAGATTCCAGCTGAAGCCGATGATGACGACGGAGAGCATGGTCGGCAGGAAAATGATCGTGCGATAGAGCCCCTTGAAGCGGAGCCGGGACAGACTGAGCAGACCCGCGAGAGCGATGCCGATCGGGTTCTGCACCGCCATATGCACGCAGAAGAAGATGAGGTTGTTCCAGGCCGCGTTCCAGAACGGCTTCGACCAGACGGAGTCGGTCAGCAGCGTGACGAAATTGGCAAGGCCCACGAAGCTATATGCGCCTGCGTTGTCGGTCGTATAGGTCGACAGGCTGATCGTCGCGAGCAGGGGATAGATCGAGAAGAGCGTATAGATCGCGACCGCCGGCCCAAGGAACAGCGCCATCAGCGCAATGAACCGGCCCCGCGGCATGGAGGCGACGACTTGGGATAGGGGTTCGGTCATCGGTTGGTGCGCCGGAAAAAGAAGCGTCGTCTAGGAGAAAGCGTTGTGCGTCTTGTCGGAGCCGTCATTGCGAGCGGAGCGAAGCAATCCTTGGCGCCGACGATGCAAGCGGAACCATGGATTGCTTCGTCGTTGCACTCCTCGCAGTGACGAACTGCCCTCCGCACCGAGGCGGAGGGCTTGAGCGTCAGCCGATTACTTGGCCGGGTGATACCACTTGTCGAGGCCGTCCTGGATCTGCTTGCTGGCGCCTTCCGGCGTCAACTTGCCGTTCATCACTTCCGCGGAGACGTTCCAGAGCTCGTTCTCGAGGTTCGGCGTGCCGCGGTTGAGGATCTGGTAGGAGTTGCGGATCGTCGACTTGCAGTCCTTGCGCCAGCTGAGCATTTGCGCCGCAAGGTCGTCCTTGACCGTCACCGGCGCCTTGCTGAGGGGGAAGAAGCCCGGCAGCGCATTGGCGTAGAGCGTGGCGAACTCCGGCGTCGTCAGCCACTCCAGGAACTTCTTCGCGTCTTCCTTGTTCTTGGACGCCGAATTCAGGCCCATGCCGATGTCGACGTGGTCGGAGATGTAGCACTCAGTGTCACCCGCCGGCAGCGGCGGCGGGAAGACGCCCATCGGGAACTGCGCCTGGGAGCGGAAGGTCGAAATGTCCCACGAGCCGGCCGGATAGATCGCCGCCTTGCCGAGCGAGAACAAGTTCTGGCTGTCGGGATATTTCTGGGCCTGGTAGCCATTGCCCATATAGGGCGCCCAGGACGCAAGCTCCTTGAACACCGCGACATACTGCGGGTCGGTGAACTTCTCCTTGCCGGCGATCAGCGCGGCGCGGCCGGTCTCGCCCTTCCAGTAATCGGGGCCGATGTTCTGGAAGCCCATCGTCGCGGCTTCCCACTGGTCGGCCGTTCCCAGGTCGATCGGCGTATAGGTCCCGTCCTTCTTGAGCTTGTCGAGGATCTCGATGGAACTCCGCCATCGTCTTCGGCTCTTCGGCGCCGATCTTGGCGAAGGCGTCCTTGTTGTAGATGAAGCCGTGGAGGACGGACGCCATCGGCACGCAGAAGGCGGTCTTGCCGTCGTCGGTCGACCAGGCGGCCTTGGCGATGTCGGGGAAGTTTTCCATGCCCTTGAGGCTGGTCACGTCGTCGAGCTGATGCTTCTGAAAGAGCTGCAGCGACGCGTCGAACGGACGGCAGGTGATGAGGTCGCCCGCGGTGCCGCCATCGAGCCGCGCGTTCAGGGCGGCGTTGTAGTCGGCCGGCGCGGAAGCGGCGAACTCGATCTTGATGTCGGGATAGTGCTTCTCGAAGGCGGGGATGATCTGGTTGTTCCAGATATCCGCGTCGTCGTTGCGCCAGCTCTCGATCTTCAGCTGTCCTGCCTGGGCCGCCGTCAGGCCCGCCACCAGCGCCGCGATCGCCGCGCCGCCTCGGACTATGGATGTCGCACGCTTCATGTTCACTCCCTCCACTGCCGGGCCTTACGCCCGATTTTGAAACTCAAGCGTCACGCTGCGTCCGCTCCAGCGCACCCGTGCGCGATAGCGCATCCGTGCGCGATAGCGCATCCGTGCGCGATAGCGCATCCGTGCGCGATAGCGCATCCGTGCGCGATAGCGCATCCGTGCGCGATAGCGCATCCGTGCGCGATAGCGCACTAGCAAGATCGCCGCCACATTCGGCGACAAGCGCTTTGGCCGCCTCGGCGTCGAGGCCGCCGGCTGCCGCGACGACCGCGGATTTGACGTCGAAATGGGTTGCTTCGAGCGCGCTTACGGCGGTCTCGTGATCGACCTCGGCGAGGCGCTCGACGATGCCCGCTGCGCGGGCGCGAAGCTTCGCGTTGTCCGGCCGCAGATTGATCATCAGGCCGCGATGAACATGGCCGAGTTCGGCGCAGGCGAGCGTAGAGATGACGCCGAGCGCCGCTTTTTGCGCCGTGCCGGCGCCAAGACGCGTCGAGCCGTCGACCGCCTCGGGGCCGGTCGGCAGCAGAACGGCGACGTCTGCTCGTTCCAGGAGCGGGGCGCCTGCCCGACAGGCGATCGCGACGACGCGGGCGCCGCGCGTTTGGGCGGCACGCGCGCCAGCGACCGTGAAAGGCGTCGAGCCGCTCGCCGAGACCGCGATCACGAGATCGTCTTCGACGAGCGCGAGCTGCTCGATCGCGCTCGCCGCCTCGTTCTCGTCGTCTTCGGCCGCGCCGCCGACGAGCGCGCCAAACGGATCGCCGCCGGGCGAGACGAAGGCGACGCTCCGAATGTCGAGACCGAAGGTGCCCGGCAACTCGGCGCCGTCCTGAACGGCAATGCAGCCCGAAGCGCCGGCGCCGAGATAGATCAGCCGTCCGCCCTTGCGCAGCGCGTCGGCGACGGCATGAGCGGCCGAGACGAGGGCGTCCGCCGCCTCATCGACGCAGCGCACCGCGCGGAGCTGGTCGCCGATGAGAGAGCGAAGCAGCGCGTGCTCGCGCAGCGCCTCATCACCCGTCGCCCTCATGCTTCCCCCTGTCCTCAGTGGCCACCCAGGCCGCGCATACCACTAGATACCTCTTGTTTTCGATGATTAACTGAATGTATACCTCTTGTCCATAGCGCGCGGCGAAAAAGTGGACGCTGTTTTACGTCGAAAGCGCGCGGAATTTAAGGGGTGCGGCGATTGGCGCGATCACCGCGCGAAGTCGCAGAGACGCGCGGGGATGCTGGTCTTAAGCGGGCTTGACCGCCAAGCGACGCGTCGGAGCCGGAGGATGGGATGAACGAGCTTCGCGAAGCGCGAGCTCAGCGGGGGCCGCTGTTCGAGGAGGTCGGCGCGGAGCTGAAGCGGGAAATCGCGTCTGGACGTTTCGCGGATGCCGACGTTCTGCCCGGCGAGCGAGAGCTTTCCGAGATTCTCAAGGTTTCGCGCACGACCTTGCGGCGCGCGATCGCTGGTCTCGTCGAGGAGGGCGTGCTGTTCCATCGTCACGGCGCCGGGACCTTCGTGCGCCGCACTGCGCCGCATGTCGAGCAGGCGCTCTCGCGCCTGACGAGTTTCACCGAGGACATGCGTTCGCGCGGCTTGGCCGCCTCATCGAGGGAAATCGAACGCGGCGTCTTTCTGCCGACGCCCGAGGAGGCGATGATGCTCGCCGTCAGCCCGCGCGAGAGCGTGTTTCGCTGGGAGCGACTGCGCCTCGCCGACGGCGTGCCGATGGCGTGGGAGCGCGCGGTGGTGCCGATCCGCTTTCTCGCAGATCCCATGCGCGTCGGCGATTCCCTCTACGCCGCGCTGGAGGCGGAGGGGTGGCGCCCGGTCCGCGCCCTGCAACGGCTGCGCGCGGTGGTGCTCAACGCCGAGGAGGCGTCGCGCCTCGAAGTGCCGAAGGGGTCGGCCGCGCTCGACATTCACCGCATCGCCTATCTCCAGGACGGGCGCTGCGTTGAATACACGCGTTCTTTCTATCGCTCCGACACTTACGACTTCGTGGCGGAGCTCACTCTGTCGGGATCGACTGCATGACCGGAACTTTCATGGCCGCCGAAATCGCGGGCGCTGGCGAAGCGATTGCGCGCCAGCTCGCCGCCAACAAGGAGACCGTCGCGGATCTCGCCGCCGTGCTGCGCAAGCGTGATCCGCATTTCGTGGTCACGATCGCGCGCGGCAGCTCCGACCACGCGACGCTCTATTTGAAGCATCTTGTCGAATTGCGGCTCGGACTTGTTTGCGCTTCGCTCGGACCCTCGGTCGCTTCGCTCTATCGCGCGCCGTTGCGGCTCGCCGACGCGCTGGCGCTCACCATCTCGCAATCCGGCCGCAGCCCCGACATCGTTGCCATGCAGGCGGCGGCGCGCGTGGCGGGCGCCTTCACGGTCGCGCTGGTCAACGATGAGACGTCGCCCGCGGCGCACGAGGCGCAGGCGCTGCTCGCGCTGAAAGCGGGCGAGGAGCGTTCGGTGGCGGCGACCAAGACCATGCTCGCCGCGCTCGTCGCCGGCGCGTCGCTGATCGCGCATTGGACCGAAGATAGCGCGCTCGTCCGTGCGCTCGACGATCTGCCGAGCCGTCTCACGGCGAGCGTCGCGCCGCCGCCCGAGCCGATTGTCGAAGCGCTCGCGGCGGCGCGCTCGCTGTTCGTCATCGGCCGCGGCGCTACGCTCGCGACTGCCGCCGAGGCGGCCTTGAAGCTGAAGGAGACCTGCGCGATCCACGCGGAGGCGTTCTCCTCGGCCGAGATTCTGCATGGACCGGCGGGCGTCATTGCGCCAGGTTTTCCCGTCGTCGCCTTCGTCCCTGCCGACGCGGCGCGCGCAGGGGTTCTCGAAACGGTCGAGCGTCTCGCCTCTTTCGGCGCCGCGCCGCTGCTCATCGACGTCGCGCCGCACCCGACCTGGCCGACGCTGGTCGCGCCTGCGGCCGGGCACGAAGCGTTGACGCCGATCCTGGCGCTGCATGCGTTCTATCGTTTGGCGGAGGCCACGGCGCGACGGCGCGGGCGCAATCCCGACGCGCCGCCGCATCTGGCGAAGGTTACGCGCACCGTCTGATTGCGTTTTTCAGAGCCAAGGCCGTCATCGCGACTGAGCGAAGCAATCCAGCAGCGCCGAGCGGCGCGATGGATTGCTTCGTCGCTGTGCTCCTCGCAGTGACGGTATTGGGGATATTCGAGGAGGAAGCCGAATGAGCGAACAATTGGGCCGCAAGCAGCGCGTGCTGGTCGTCGGGCTGGGAACGATGGGGCTGAGCCACGCGCACGCGTATAAGGCGATCGACGGCTTCGAACTCGTCGGGCTCTGCACGCACAACGCGGCCGAGCGCGCCGACCTCGACGCGGAATTCGCCGGCGTGCCGCGTTTCGAGGACTTGACCGAGGCTTTGGCGAAGCTGAAGCCGGACGCGGTCGCGATCTGCGCCTATACCGAGTTCCATGCGCCGATGGCGTTGCAGGCGCTCGAAGCGGGCGCGCATGTGTTCTGCGAGAAGCCGCTCGCAGAGACGCTCGAAGCCGCCGAGAGGATCGTCGCGGCGGCCAAGGCCGCCAAGCGCACTCTGCTCGTCGGCTATATCCTGCGCGTGCATCCCTCCTGGACGCGCTTCGTCGAGATCGGCCGCGGCCTCGGCAAGCCGCTGGTCATGCGCATGAACCTCAACCAGCAGTCGTCCGGCTCGTTCTGGGGCGTGCACAAGAAGCTGATGCGTTCGACCTCGCCGATCGTCGATTGCGGCGTGCACTATGTGGATGTCATGTGCCAGGTGACGCGGGCGCGTCCGGTCTCGGTGCACGCCGTCGGCGCGCGCCTCACCGACGAGATCGCGCCCACGATGTACAACTATGGCCATCTGCACATCACCTTCGACGACGGCTCGGTCGGCTGGTACGAAGCGGCCTGGGGACCGATGGTCAGCGAGACGGCCTTCTTCGTGAAGGACATGATCGGACCCAAGGGCTGCGTCTCGATCGTCGCCAAGGAATCCTCGGGGGAAGCGGCCAACTCGGCGAGCCACGATACGCACACGCGCACCAACGCGATGCGCATCCATCATGCCGCGCTCGACGCCAACGGCGCCTTCACGCGCCCCGACGAGATCGTTTCCACCGAGGAAGAGCCCGGGCATCAGGAATTGTGCGAGCGCGAGCAGCGGCTGTTCCTCCGCGCCATTCGCGGCGAGGTGGACTTGACCGAGCATCTCGAGGATGCGCTGAATTCGCTGCGCATCGTCTTCGCAGCCGACGAGAGCGTGCGGACGGGAGAAGTGGTGCGCCTTTGAGCCCAGGCCGAGCCGCGACGACAGCGCGGGCCGGGCAAAAAACGACGTCCTTGACAATTTGGCGGGAAACGGCCAAGTTAGGAAATCGAAATTCGGCCGGACTGCTTTTTCTTTGAGCGATTTTTAAGCGCTCACGCTGACGCGCTCCCTCGGAAAATCGAAAACTTCAGACGATTTTCGCCTCGCGGAATTGCGTCCCTGTTAGATGGAAAGGCTCATCATGGCTATCGGCACTGTGAAATGGTATAATCCGGATAAGGGCTTCGGCTTCATTCAGCCGGACGACGGCAGCAAGGACGCTTTCGTTCACGTCAGCGCGGTTGAGCGCGCCGGCATGAGTGGCCTGCGCGAAGGCCAGAAGATCAGCTTCGAGTTGGTCGCGGACAGGCGCACGGGCAAAATGTCCGCGGATAAGCTTCAGGCAGTTTGAACGCAGGTGCGGATCATGTCCATGGCGACCGCGGATGTACCGGCGCCAGGGAGTGATCGTCATTGCGTTCTACCGGCGAAGCAAGGGGTCAGGGTCATTCCTGGCCCCTTTTTCGTTTGTTCGCCGGCTTGCGAGGTCTTGAACCATGACGCAGCATAAATTCACGGTTGGACAACTCGTCGACTTCGATCCGAAAGCCGCTGCGGCCTGGAAGCCAAGCGGCCCGTATGAAGTCGTGCGGGTGCTGCCCGGCGATGGCCCGCTTGCGAGGACCTATCGCATCAAGAGCAAGACGGAGGCTTTCGAGCGCTCCGCCAAGGAATACGAAATCGTCGCGGTCTAAATCTTAATTGTCGCGCGCTTCTGGCTAAAAACCTACCTCCGCATTTTCGCAGGCTCGCTCGGTCGTGTAGAACCGTCATCGCGGAGCGCAGCGGTATTTGGATCGCTTTGGTATCGCCCGCAACGACGGCATTCGAGTTGGCGATCCCCGTTCAGGCATTAAGGGCGCGGGCCGCGTGGCGTGCCTCGCCTTGCAGCATTAGCGCCCAGATGAGGCACGAGGCGAGCGCGAAGGCCGACATTGACAGCGGTAGCGCGGTCGGCGTGCCGGAAAACAGGAAAGAGACGAGCGCGCTCGCCGCGGCGCCGCCCAGCATTTGCAGGCAGCCGCGCACAGCCGAGGCGACGCCCGCCATGTCAGGGAAGGGCTCCATCGCGCCATGCACCGCGAGCGGCCCGACGACGCCCATTGCAGCGTTGCTGAGAACGATCAGCAGGACCGCGTCGGCGACGTGAAACGCGCCGAGCAGCGCCAGCGCCAGCAAGATGACGCTACAGAAGGCCTGAGCGAGCACCCCGGCCGCCAGCAGGCGGCGCGGATCGACGTCGCGCTTGCTCAAGCGTCCGCAGAGAAGCGAGCCGGCGGTAATGCCGAGCGAGCAGACCGCAAACAGCGCGGCGAACCAGCCGGTGCTGAGGCCGAGAGCGTGGATGAAAACGAAGGGCGAGGCCGAGACGAAGGAGAACAGGCAGCCGAAGCTGAGGGCGCCCAGCAGGGCATGGCCGATCGAGGAGCGATGCGTCAGGGCGCGGCCGTAGCTCCGAGCGAGGCGTCCGGGCTCGAGCGCCTTCGCGTCCGGCGCCTGATGGGACTCGGTGACGAACAAGCCGACGACCAACACGAGCGCGCCGCCGGCGAGCGCGAGGGTGAGAAAGATCGTGCGCCACGGGGCGAGCTGCAAAATCAGCGCGCCGATGCTGGGCGCGAGCATCGGCGCCGCCGTCATGACGGCGCTGATGGTCGCCATGCGGGCGCGCGCCTGCACCCCCTCGAACAGGTCGCGCACCATCGCGAAAGCGAGCACCGTCGCTCCGCCGGCGCCGGCCCCTTCGACGAAGCGCCACACCAGCAAAGTGTGGATGCTTCCCGCGGTAGCACAAAGGAGCCCGGAGCCCGTGAACAGCGCACAGGCGGCGAGCAGCGGCCCGCGCCGTCCGAAGCGGTCCGACAGCGGCCCGAATCCGAGCTGCGCGAGCGCGAAGCCGAGCATGAAGAGGCTCAGGGTCAGCCCGGTTGCCGAGGCGGGGGCCTGGAACGTGGCGCCGATGACGCCGGTCGCCGGCAGGCTCATGTCGATCGACAGCGGCGGCAGTGCCGCGAGGGCGGCGATCAGCAGGGTGAAGCCTAGGGATTGGGGTCGAAGGGTCATGGGAGCTCGCTTTGCCGGTGACGAAAGGTGGAACGTTGCCCCGCGTGTCGCCCCCTTAGACGCGCGGCCCCCCAAAACGGCGCGCGCCCGCAATACGTAGTCCCAGTGCTTTGGCAAGATCAACGCGCAGACGCGCAAAGCTGGCTTCCGCTGGCGTCAAAGAACCTCGAACAGCCCGGCAGCGCCCATGCCGCCGCCGACGCACATGGTTACGACGACATATTTGACGCCGCGTCGCTTGCCCTCGATCAGGGCATGGCCGACGAGCCGCGCTCCGCTCATGCCGTAGGGATGGCCGACCGCGATGGCGCCGCCGTTGACGTTGAGCTTGTCGTTGTCGATGCCGAGCCGGTCGCGGCAGTAGAGCGTTTGCACGGCGAAGGCTTCGTTGAGCTCCCAGAGGCCGATGTCGTCGACCTTGAGGCCGTGGGCGTGCAGCAGCTTGGGCACGGCGAAGACGGGGCCGATGCCCATCTCATCGGGATCGCAGCCAGCGACCGCGATGCCGCGATAGACGCCAAGCGGTTCGAGATTGCGTTCGACGGCCGCTTTCGCCTCCATGAGGAGGCAAGCGTTGGCGCCGTCCGACAATTGCGAGGCGTTGCCGGCGGTGATGTAGGAGCCGCCCGTCTTCATGTGCCGGCCACCGGCGAAAACCGGCTTCAGGGCGGTGAGCCCCTCGAGCGTCGTGTCGGTACGATTGCCTTCGTCGCGCTTGAGCGTGACGGGCTTGTCGCGGGTCTCGCCGGTCTCCTTGTCCAGCACCTTCATGACGCTCGGCAGCGGCACGATCTCGGCGTCGAAGCGCCCCTCGGCCTGGGCCCGCGCCGTCCGCTGCTGGGATTGGAGAGCGTATTCGTCCTGCCGCTCGCGCGAAATCTCATAGCGGTCGGCGACGATCTCGGCGGTCTCCAGCATCGACATGTAGATGTCGTCGCGGTGCTGCAGCAGCCAGGGGTCCTGCGCCCGGTAGAGGTTCATCTTGTCGTTCTGCACTAGCGAGATCGAACTCGAGGCCGCCGCCGACGACGATCCGCATCCCGTCTACGAGGATCTGCTTGGCCGCGATGGCGATCGCCATCAGGCCGGAGGCGCATTGCCGATCGACCGACATGCCGGCGACGGTCGTCGGAAGGCCGGCCCTGAGCGCGCATTGCCGCGCGACGTTCGAGCCGGTCGAGCCTTGTTGCAGCGCCGCGCCCATCACGACGTCGTCGATCTCGCCGCCGGAAACGCCGGCGCGCGCGACGGCGGCGGCGATCGCATGGCCGCCGAGCGTCTGAGGTTGGGTGTCGTTGAAGGCGCCGCGATAGGCCTTGCCGATCGGCGTGCGGGCGGTGGAGACAATGACGGCTTCACGCATGGAAACTCTCCTTGGGGCTTAGGCGCGTCGGCGGTCAGGAGTTCACGAAGGCGCCGCCTTCCCGCGCGAGGCGGGCGAGCAGCGGAGCCGGCGTGAAATCGTCGCCCATCGCGGCCTGGAATTCCTCCATCTTGGCGAGCACGGTCTTCAGGCCCACCGTATCGGCGTAGAACATCGGTCCACCCCGATAAACGGGCCAGCCGTAGCCATTGATCCATACGATATCGATGTCGGAGGCGCGCAGCGCCTTGCCCTCATCGAGAATCTTCGCGCCCTCGTTGATCATCGGGTAGATGCAGCGCTCGAGGATCTCTGCGTCCGATATCGCGCGGCGGTTGACGCCCTGCGCGCGCGAGAAGTCGAGGATGATCCCCTCCACCAGCGCCGAGGGCTTGGCGTTGCGCGCTTCGTCGTAGTCATAGAAGCCGGCGCTGGTCTTCTGGCCGCGGCGGCCTTCTTCGCACAGGATTTCGCGGAGCGTTGAGCGCGTGCTCGTCTCCTTCGACCAGCCGATGTCGAGGCCGGCGAGATCGCTCATCGCGAAGGGCCCCATCGGCAAGCCGAATTCGCTGAGGACGCGGTCGACGTCCCATGGCATCGCGCCTTCGAGGATCAGCTTTTGCGCTTCGCGCTGGCGTTGGGCGAGCATGCGATTGCCAACGAAGCCGTGGCAGACCCCAACGACGACGCCGATCTTGCCGATCGCGCTGGCGAGCTTGAGCGCGGTCGCGACGACGTCCCTGCCGGTTTTGGCGCCGCGCACGATCTCGAGCAGGCGCATCACATTGGCCGGCGAAAAGAAGTGCATCCCGAGCACGTCCTGCGGCCGGCCGGTCGTCGCGGCGATCTCGTCGACGTCGAGATAGGACGTGTTGCTGGCGAGGATGGCGCCGGGCTTGGCGATGGCGTCGAGCTTTCCGAAAATCTCCTTCTTGATCGCCATGTTTTCGAACACGGCCTCGATGATGAGGTCCTTCGCCGCGAGCGTTCCGAGGTCGAGCGAGCCGGTTAGCCGTCCCATGCGCTCTTCGACCTGCGCCTCGGTCAGGCGGCCCTTCTTGGCGGTGTTCTCATAGTTGCGGCGGATGATCGTGAGGCCGCGGTCGAGCGCGGCCTGGCTGGTCTCGACGATCGTCACCGGTATTCCGGCGTTGAGGAAGTTCATCGCGATGCCGCCGCCCATAGTGCCGGCGCCGATCACGCCGACGTCACGCACCGGCCGGGTCGCCTGATCGGCGGCAATATCCGGGACCTTCGACGCCTGCCGCTCGGCGAAGAAGACATTGCGCTGCGCTTTCGACTGCGTCGTGCCGAGCAGCGCGAGGAACATCGCACGCTCCTTCAGAATCCCCTCGTCGAAGGGGAGCGTCACGGCGTTGCGCACCAACTCGATCGCCTTCTCCCAGGCCTCGAAGCCGCGGAAATTGCGCGCGTTGGCCTTGCGGACAGTCTCGAAGATCTCGGGGTTCGCCCGCGCCGGCTCGAGCTTCTCGCCGAGGTCGCGCACCTTGCGCAGCGGCGCGCCGGTCTCGACGAGCTTGCGCGCGAAGGCCTCGGCGCTTTGCCGCAACGCGCCCTCGGCGGCGAGTTCGTCGACCACGCCCCAGTCCTTGGCGTCCTTCGCGCCGAACGGCGCGCCCGACAGAATGACGTCGAGCGCCTTCTCGACGCCGACGAGACGCGGCAGGCGCTGCGTGCCGCCGGCGCCGGGGATGAGCCCAAGCTTGATTTCCGGCAGGCCGAATTTCGCCGAGGGGACGGCGATGCGGTAATGCGCCGTCAGCGCCACCTCGAAGCCGCCGCCGAGCGCCGTGCCATGCACCGCCGCGACGATGGGCTTGCGAGCGAATTCGATCCCTTCGAGTACGGTGGGAAGATGAGGCTCGCGCGGCGGCTTGCCGAATTCGGAGATGTCCGCGCCCGCGATGAAGGTGCGGCCGGCGCAGATCAGCACGATCGCCTTGACGGCCTCGTCCGCCTCGGCGGCTTCGACGGCGCGCTTGATGCCGTCGCGCACGGCCTGGGAAAGCGCGTTGACCGGCGGCGAGTCGATCGTGATCGTCGCGATCGGCCCGGCGACGTCGAGCGTGGTCACAGCGTTGATGGCTGCCAATCGTTCCTCCCGGGATTATTCGTTGCGCGACGGCGTCCGTCGCGCTGCTCATGACCCAATATAAAGGGAAAATCGATGGCGATGTCCAATCCCTAGGCGCTATTGCGCGGTCAGGCCGCCGTCGACGACGATCTCAGCGCCTGTCGTGAAGGAGAATTCGTCGCTGGCGAGATAGAGGATCGCGGCGGCGACCTCCTCGGCGCGTCCCATCCGCCCGACCGGAATCGCGCGGCTCAGCCCTTCGCGCAGCCGCGCCGGATCGCGCGCCTTGGCGATAAAGTCCTCGACCATCGGCGTCGCCGTGAATGCGGGATGCACCGAATTGCAGCGGATCGGGTAGCCGGACCGGGCGCAGTGCAAAGCGATCGACTTGGTGAGCAGGCGGACGGCCCCCTTGCTCGCGCAATAGGCGACCGACTGCGCGTCGCCGATGATGCCGGCGACCGACGACAGATTGATGATCGAGCCGCCGCCGCTCGCCTTCATCACGCGGACTGCCTCGCGGCAGCCGAGGAACACGCCTTCGACGTTCACCGCATTGGTCTTGCGCAGATCCGCGAGCGTCGCCGTCTCGATATTGCCGAGGATCGCGATGCCAGCGCTGTTGACGAGAACGTCGAGCTGGCCGAACGCGCCAACCGCCGCATCGATGACCTCGCACCAGCGCGCTTCGTCGACGACGTCCTGCGCGAAAGCGAGGTCGCCGTCGCGCCGAGCCTTGGCGAGCCCCTCTTCATTGCGGTCGGTGAGGATCAGCTTCGCGCCTTCGGCCCGAAAAAGCGCCGCCGTCGCCAGCCCGATGCCGGATGCGGCTCCGGTGATGAGGACTGTCTTGCCGGCAAGCCGGCCCGTTGGTGCGGCGGCCACAGTCGCCTCGGTCATGGCGCTTCTCCCAGTCACTGGCTTTATCGTTCGGGAGATAATGTCAGACAATTGTCACGGAAGTCCATGCTCCCCGCGTTTTTTGTTGCAGGCGCGCCGGCGCGCGCGCAGGCTGAGGCTTCGCCAGGGGAGGGGCGAGCGCATGAGTCTTTTTGATCTTAGAGGCCGCGTCGCAATCGTCACAGGCTCCTCGCGCGGCATCGGCAAGGCGATCGCCGAGCGGCTCGCCGAGCACGGCGCCCGCGTCGTCATTTCCTCGCGCAAGGCGGACGCCTGCGCCGCGGTCGCTGACGCGATCAACGCCGAGCGCGGCGCCGGGACGGCGATCGCGATCGCCGCCAACATTTCGGCCAAGAGCGATTTGCAGCGGCTGGTCGATGAGACGCTGCGGCAGTTCGGCCGCATCGACGTCCTCGTCTGCAATGCCGCGTCCAATCCTTATTACGGCCCGATGGCGGGGATTTCCGACGAGCAGTTCCGCAAAGTGCTTGAGAACAACGTTCTCGCCAACCACTGGCTGATTCAGATGGCGGCGCCGGGAATGATCGAGCGCAGGGATGGTTCGATCATCATCGTTTCCTCGGTCGCCGGCTTGAAGGGCTCGGAGGCGCTCGGCGCCTACGCGATTTCGAAGGCCGCCGACCTTCAGCTCGCGCGCAATCTCGCGGACGAGTGGGGTCCGCACAACGTGCGCGTGAACTGCGTCGCGCCCGGCCTGGTGCGCACCGATTTTGCCAGGGCGCTGTGGGAGAATCCGTCGACCCTGCGGGCTTACACCGCATCGACGCCGCTTCGCCGCATCGGCGAGCCCGACGAGATCGCAGGCGCGGCGGTGTTTCTCGCTTCGTCCGCCGGCTCGTTCGTCACCGGCCAGACGATCGTGGTCGACGGCGGCGCGACGATGTCCGGGCGTTAGCCGCAATCGCCGCGATTTGGCCTTTTCCGTCAAAAAATTGCGATGACTGGGGCGCTATAAACGGACCTACGATTCGGTAGGCGGCGGCGCCGCCGACGCCAGCGACAACAAGATCGCCAAAAGCCGCAGGCAAAGGGAAGGACAACGCATGAGGCTCGCCAACATCCTCGTTCACGTCGATTCGAACCCGCGCGCCGCGGCCCGGCTCGGACTCGTCGTACGCTTGGCCGAGCGCGCGCAGGCGCATGTGACCGGGGTCTTCGCCGAGACGGCGGAGCCCTATCAGGTGGGCGTCGTCACGGTCTGGCCCAGCGAGCGCTATACGGCGGCGATGGACGCGGCGCGGACGATCTTCGAGCAGGCGACCGCCGCGCTCGGCGACCGGGCGACGTTCATTGACGCCAACCGCGGCAGCGACGCCGCGATCAACGAGCGCCTGACTGACCTCGCTCGGCCGTTCGATCTCGTGGTGGTCGGGCAGCCCGAACACGGCGTCCCCGTGCCGGCTAAGCTGCCGGAGCGGCTCATCACGGAGAGCGGTCGTCCGGTCCTGGTCGTGCCCTTCGTCGGGACTTATCCTGACGTCGGCCATCGTCCGCTGTTCGCCTGGCGACGTTCGCCCACCGCCGCGCGGGCGCTCGCCGACGCCCGCCTCGTCGTCGCGCGGCCCTGCGAGGGACATGTCGTCGAAGTTCTGAAGCCCGGCGAAGAGGGCGACGAATTCGCGCCGCTGGTCGTCGCCGGCCTCGCTACCCACGACATTAAGGCGCGCTTCGAACATATCGCCGTCGAAGACGTCGACGTGATGGACGCGCTGCTCAACGCCGCCGCGGACCGCGCCGCCGACCTGCTCACGATCGGCGGCTTCGATCAGGGCGGCCTTGCGTTGCTCGGGCGCGGCGCAGGCTCGCGCTACATCCTCGCCCACATGACGTTGCCGGTGCTGTTTTCGCATTGACTTCTCCCTCTCCTCGCGTGCGGGGAGAGGGGACAGGCTAACGCTTCGTGGCTGCGCTCAACGCAATGACGGCTCGGCCGGATTGCGATCGCCTTACATGCAGCCGTCCTGCGCAGCCGACGGCATCTGCGTGGATTGATGCGTCGCGCGCCACGTTCCATCGCCGAAAGTCGCGGTGTCAGCTGCCGCCGCCGAAGACCAACCAACCCACGCCGCTGGCGACGAGCGCTCCGCTGACAATCCAAGCTGCGGGTTCAAGCCAATGGTCGGCGAACCAGCCTGGTGTCCAGCGCTTGGGAGCGCCGCCAGCGGCCAGAGCATAAATCCGAATCGGCTCGATGTTCTTGAGCTGCGTCTTGTCGAGATCGGTGACTTTGAGGTCCAGCTTGGCCTTCACTTAGCGATAAGCGTCTTCGGACAAGCATATCGCGCCGGGCTTGGCGACGCCCTCGAAAGGCGTGTTGGAATCTTCTGCAAAGTTGGCGAGAGCTTGCCTTGCGCCCTGCGAAAGCGAGCAACGGCGTCAATTGCGCCAAGCCTGGCGCAAGGCCGATGGCGCAGTTTCGGTTCAGCGCCCTCCTTGACCCGAATGATGAACCTTCTCGCCTTCGCGCCCTACGACGTCCGCAGCGACATGATGCAGTGGGGGAGGCGGGCATGACGTCCTCCCAGGCCACGCTTACCGCCGCTCATTGGCTGGCGCTTGCCGAGGAACGTCTGGCGCTCGGCGACGACGACGGCGCGGAGCGCGCTTATATCGGCGCGATGCAGTTCGGCGAAAACTTCGACGCGTTGAACGGTCTCGGCCTTCTCGCCTATCGGCGCGGCCGGCGCACCGCTGCGCGACTTGCGCATGAGCGCTCATTTCGCCTGCGGCCCGATTCGCCGATCGCGCATGTCAACCTCGGCAACATTCTCTTCGATGACGACCAGAAGGATCAGGCGCGTGCGCACTATCTCGCCGCGCTCGATGCCGATCCGGGCTTCGCTCCCGCCCATCGCGGCCTCGCGCGGCTGTGTGACGCAGAAGGCGACGCACGCGCGCTCGAGCATTGGCGGCTCGCCGACGAGGGCGGGCGCCAGCGCCGGCCGAAACGTGGCGTCGGGCCGGGCCTATCCGTTCTGCTGATCGCGTCGGTTCGGCTCGGCAACATGCCGATCTCGCCCTGGCTGGACGACGGCTTGTTCGACGCGCATGTCGTCGAAGTCGAGCATTTTCCCGTCGGCGCGCCGCTGCCCCCGCACGCACTGGTGCTCAATCTGATCGCCGACGCCGACCTTTGCGCCGACGCCTTGCCGCGCGCGGCGGAGATCGCCGCGATGAGCGACGCGCCGTTGCTCAATTCGCCCGCCCGCGTCGCAGCGACCGGACGGCTCGACATCGCGCGCCGGCTCGGGACGCTTGCCGACGTCGAAACGTCGGTCATGCGATTGACGGCGCGCGCGGAGCTACTCGTCGACCCGCCCGAGGCGTTCCCGTTGCTGTTGCGCGCTCCGGGCTTTCACGCCGGTCGGCACTTCGTGCGGGTCGAGCGGCGCGAAGACCTGCGAGCCGCCATCGAGGAGTTGCCCGGCGAGGATGTTATCGTCATGTCCGTCCTCGATGCGCGCGGAAGCGACGGCTATCATCGCAAATACCGCGCCTTGTCGATCGCTGGGCGATGGCTTCCGCTGCATCTGGCCGCGTCGCCAGACTGGAAGGTGCACTATTTCAGCGCGGGGATGGGATCGCGGGCCGAGCATCGCGAGGAAGAGCGCCGCTACCTCGAGGACATGCCGCGCGCCCTTGGCGCGCGCGCCTGCGCGGCGCTGGAGGCGATTGCCGAGATCGTTGGTCTCGATTATTTCGGAGTCGATTTCGCGCTTGCGCCCGACGGCCGGCTGCTGCTCTTCGAGGCCAACGCCGCGATGGTGATTCTCGATCCTCCCGACGACCCGATATGGGATTACCGGCGCGCCGCGATCGCCGAGGCCCGGGCGGCGGCGAGGGCGATGACGGTGAATGCGGCGCTGCGCGGCGCTCGGCGCCCTTGAAATTAGATGGTATATCATCTAATGGGATTGCATGGATAATGCTCTCCCCGACGACACGGGTCAGATTCGCGCCGGCTTCGGCGCACAGGTCGCCTATACCGGCCGCCTTTGGCGCCGCATCGTCGACCAGCACATGCGCCCCTTCGGCCTGACCGAAGCGACGTGGCTGCCGCTGCTGCATTTGGCCCGCGCGCCGGCCATAATGCGGCAGAAGACCTCGCGGCGTCGCTGACGCTCGATGGATCGTCCGTGGTGCGGCTGCTCGACGCGCTCGAGACCGGCGGTTTGATCGAGCGCCGCGAGGACGGCGGCGATCGCCGCGCCAAGTCGATCGTCATGACCGAACTCGGGCGCGAGACTGTCGCCAAGGTGCAGAGCGTCGCGCGGCAGGTGCGCGAAGACGCCCTGGCCGGCGTCACGGACGACGAACTGGCGATTGCGTCGGATGTTCTCGCCCGCGTGTGCCGCGCTCTCGCGCAGCGTGAGCGGGACATCAGCGAATAAATCGCCACGTCGGCGATCTTTCCGCCCCTAGCGAGGTCGCTGGCGGAAGCCGTCGGCGCGTCCCGCTATGGATGCTCGCCATGTTCGCGCTGAGCGCGACGCTCGGCATGCACATTTTCGTTCCCGCTCTGCCGAACGCGGCGGCGGACCTCAAGGCGAGCGCCGGCGCGCTGCAACTGACGATCAGTCTCTACATCGCGGGACTGGCGGTGGGGCAGCTCGTTTATGGCCCGCTGGCGGATCGGTTCGGCCGCCGGCCGGCGCTGATCGGCGGCCTCATTCTCTTCACCGTTTCTGGCTTTGCCGCCTTCCTGGCGCAGAGCGTCGATGCGCTGATCGTCGCGCGCCTGTTTCAGGCGCTCGGCGGCTGCTCCGGTCTCGTGCTGGCGCGGGCGATCGTGCGCGACACGTCAGAGGCGCATGAGGCGACGCAACGGCTCGCCCTCATGAATTTGATGGTGACCGTCGGTCCCGGCGTCGCGCCGCTGGTCGGCGGCGCCTTGGCCGCCTTCTTTGGCTGGCGCGCCATTCTCGTCGGGCTCTGCGCGCTCGGCGCGGTCAATGCCCTCTGCGCCTGGCGCCTGTTGCCGGAGACCGGCGTCAAGGCTCGGGTCGACGGCGGAGCGCTCCTGCGCAACTATGGCCGGCTGATCGCGTCGCCCGCCTTCCTCGGCTACGCCATCGGCGGCGGCTGCGCGACGACCTCGCTTTACGCCTTCGTCGCCTGCGCGCCGTTCATCATCGTCAATCAACTGCATCGGCCGGAACACGAAATTGGCCTCTATCTCGCCATCCTCGTTTCCGGAGTCTGGTTCGGCAGCATGCTGACCAGCCGCCTCGTCCAGCGATTCTCGCTGAAGCGCTTTCTCGTCTCCGTCAACGCGCTGAGCGTGGCGGCGGCTTTCGCGCTGCTCGCGCTGGTGCTGTCGGGCCACCTGAGCCTCGCGCCGATGGTCGGGCTGATGCTGATCTACAACGTCGGCGTCGGCAGTGCGGCGCCGGCGGCGCTCGTTCAGGCGATCAGCGTCAACAAGCACGCGGTCGGTTCGGCTTCTGGCCTCTACGGCTTCGCGCAGATGGCGGTCGGCGCTGGGCTCGTCGCTCTGGCGGGCCTCGGAAGCGATCCGGCGCTGTCGGCCGCCGTCGTGCTCGCGCTGGCCGGCGTTGTGGCGCAGGCGTCGTTTTTCATCGCCATGCGCCATGAGGAGGGTCTTGCGCCGAAAGTTCCGGCTGCGACGAGCTAGGCGTGGGCGGCCCGCGGCGAAATCCTTTGCGCCGCAGACCAAAGGTGAAAGTGGCCTGATCGGCGCGGCGCCTCCACAATGGGCGCCATGAACTGGCATTATTGGTGTCGGCCGCGAAAAGCGGTCGGCGTCCATGTATTATCTTGCGTGCGGTAACAAAAATATTACCGAAATGTCTATATCTCGCTAAACACGCTAGGTTGTTGTCTTATATAACGTAAATAAAAGAAATATGATTTCTTGGACAACTACAATATTTGCCGGGAAATCAAGAATCAAATTGTCTCCACGAAACCGCGAAAATTGCGTCACTATCTGGATGGACGCTTCGGACCGATAGCGATGGTTCGACGCACGGCATTTCGAACGAGGCTGAATATATGCGCGTGCGTCGCGCAGCCTTTAGGAGATGCAGACATGCGGAACACTCTCATCGGCGTTGTGTCGTGCGCCGCGATGGGCGCAGCTTTGCTCGTCGCTACGACGCCCGCTCGAGCTGACAGTTCTGGCCCCGGTCCCTATGGCGTGGGCGGGCCTGGCACCGGCAAGGCCGTCGCCCAAAATGGCTACTGGCGTCGGGGGCCAGGCTACCGCGGTGGCTACGGCTACGGTTACTCTTATCGTGGCCCGACCAACGGCAATGCGGGCCCCGGCCCCTACGGCCTAGGCGGGCCTGGCACGGGCAAGTCCGTCGTCAGCGGCTACTGGGGTCCGGGACCCGGCTATGGTTACGGGGGCCCGGGGCCCGGCTATGGCTACGGCTACGGGAGCTCAGGGCCCGGCTACGCTGGCTATGGCGGCTGGGGACCTGGCCCGTCCGACGGCAATTCGGGCCCCGGTCCCTATGGCGTGGGCGAGCCGGGCACGGGCAAGGACGTCGGCCCGGGCGCGGGTCCGGTCTATGGCGGCCCTTACGGTTACTGACGCGAGGCCGCCCGGCGCGCGGATCGCGTCGGGGGTTGAAATGTCGACCGAATGAGCTGACTGGCGCGGCGGCATGCGGCGCGCCAGTCTTCCCCGCTAAATCGAGAATGTCGTCCGATCGCCGTAGCCGGCCTCGCGGGGGATGGTAAGCGTGAACCCAGTTTCGCTCTTCATCGCCTCCGGTTCAACGGTAACGATGCGGCGCGCCTGCGCCGCGGTAAGCGCGGCGGCGACATCGTGGCTTTCCCCCAACATTTGCGCATTGAGCCGCGTCGGCAGCACCATCGTGTAGGTCCCGCCCTCGGCCTCCGCGAGCGCGCGCAGCGGGTTGATCCAGGTCGAATCGACCGATTCATGCCCGTCGTGGCGGGCCACCTGATCGCGCGGCGCGGCAGCGATGTAGAAGTGCGTATCGAAGCGCTTGGGCAGGATCGGCGGCGTGATCCAGTGCGCAAAGGGCGTCAGCGAGTTCGAGCGCGAGCGTCAAATCCTCGGCGCGGATCAACTCGGCGAACGTGCGGCCCTCGGACCCGGCGCGGATCGCGGCGCAGCGCTCCGCGTCGATCAACTCGTTCGCGCCGCGCGGCCGCGCGAGGAGAACGCCGCATTCTTCGAAAGTCTCGCGGATCGCCGCGACGCGCAGCGCCCGGCCGGCCGCATCGAGGCCAGCGGCGGCGAAGCAGCGCTCGGGATCGGCCGCGATCACGTAGTCCTCGGGCTCGACCCGGCCGCCGGGAAACACCAGCGCGCCGGAGGCGAAGTCGATCTGGTGGTGGCGCACCACCATGAAGACTTCCAGCCCGCTCGCGCCGTCCCGCACCAAGAGAACGGTTGCGGCTGGCCGCGCGATGACGGTTTCCTCCATGAGTTCCTCGGACTTTGCTATTCTCCCAGGGTCATCTAGCGAGGAAACCGTCGCGAAAGGCAATGGTTGGGGTCACGCCGCTCGCATCGGCTCGGGGCCGACATAGCGCGACTGCGGCCGGATCAGCCGCCCCGACTGCGCCTGCTCGCGCGCATGCGCCATCCATCCGGCCATGCGTCCCATCGCGAAAACCGAGGTGAAGGCGTCCGGGGGGAAGCCGAGCGCCTCGAGCAGCAAGGCGGTGTAGAACTCGACATTGGTCTGCAACGACCGCTCCGGCTTGCGCCGCCGGAGGATGTCGAGCGCCGCTCGCTCCACCGCCTCAGCGTAGGCGAGTCGGCCTGACGCCGGATCGAGCGCGCGAATGGCGCGCTTCAGGGCGTCGGCGCGCGGATCGCGCACGCGATAGATGCGATGGCCGAAGCCCATCAGCCGGTCGCCCCGCGCCAGCGCCGCTTCGAGCCAAGCCTGGGCATGGCCGATCTCGCCGATGGCGTCGAGCATCTCGATCACTGGCCCGGGCGCGCCGCCGTGCAGTGGCCCTTTCAGCGCGCTGAGACCCGCGAGCGCGGCGGAGGTCAACCCGGCGCCCGTCGAGGCGACGATGCGCGCGGCGAAGGTCGAAGCGTTGAGCCCATGATCGCACACCGTGACGAGATAGCTCTCGAGCGCGGCGGCGCGCGCTGGCCGGGCGGGCGCGCCGCTCAGCATGCGCAGAATGTCCTCGCCGTGGCCGGCGTTTTCATTGGGGACGATGGGCGCCGCGCCGCGCCGGGCGCGCAAGATCGCCGGCGTGAAGACCGCGGGCGCGGCGATGAGCCGGAGCGCCGCGGCAAGGTCGCCGCCGTCGTCGAGCCGCGCGATCAGCGCGCGCGCCGCCTCAGTTGGCGCCAGCGCCAGCAGCGTCGCATCGAGCGCCGAGACCTCAGCGAAAACCTCCGAACGGCTGCGGCCCAGCGCGCTTTCCAGCGCCGCCGGCGGCGGGAGGTCGTCGAACAATCCCTCCAGCAGCATATGCACGACTTCGGCAAAGCCAGTGTTCTTCGCCAGATCCTCGACCATACGGCCGCGGATGACGAGGCGCCCGGCCATCCCATCGACATCCGACAAGACGGTTTCCGCCGCGATCACGCCCTCCAAACCATTCGACATCGCCGTTCTCCGATTGAAACCTCTCGAAGGTCGGGCTAAAGGGGCTTGGAATCAATCTTGAACAATATAATCAATGCATCCATGAGCGATTGGCTGACCGCCGAGGAGGCGATGACCCGGCTGCGGCTCAAGCCGCAGACTCTCTATGCCTATGTGAGCCGCGGCCTCGTCGAGGCGAAGCCGGATGACGGGGATTCGCGCCGGAGCCTCTATCGCGCCGCCGACGTCGCGCGCCTCGCGCATCGCAAATCGCGCGGCCGCCGCAGCGCGGCGATCGCCGAGGAGGCGATCGCCTGGGGTGAGCCGGTGTTGGCTTCGGCGATCGCCACGATCGCGCGCGGCAAGCTCTGGTACCGCGGCCACGACGCCGAGGCGCTCGCGAACAGCGCGCGGCTCGAGGACGTCGCGCGCTTGCTCTGGGCCTGCGGCGACGCGCGCTTTCCCCCGCAAAACAATCCGGTTCCCGAAGGCCCGGTGCGCAGCCGCATGTTTGCGGTCCTCGCCGAGCGCGCCGCGACGGACCCGCCGACCGCCGGGCGCGCGCCGCCTGCGCTGTTCTTCGAGGCCGCCGCCGTGCTCGACGCGCTGGCCGACGCCGTTTGCAATGGAGCTGGCTCCGGCCCGATTCACGAGCGGATCGCCATGGCCTGGGGCTGCTCGGCGGACGGCGCCGATTTCATCCGCCGGAGCCTCGTCCTGCTGGCGGACCATGAGCTCAACGCCTCGACCTTCGCGGCGAGGGTGACGGCCTCGACGGGCGCGTCGCTGGCGGCTTCGGCGCTCGCCGGCCTCAGCGCGCTGTCGGGGCCGCTGCATGGGGGAATGGCGGCGCGCGTCGCCGGATTGGCGGCTGAGGCGCGGCGTGACGGCGCGGAGGCGGCGATCCGCGAGCGTCTCGCCTTGGGCTCGCCGATCCCAGGCTTCGCGCATCCCCTCTATCCCGACGGCGATCCGCGTGCGCGGGCGCTCCTCGCGGCCTTCGATCCGCCGCCCGAGTACGCCGCCATTCGCACCGCTGCGTTGGCGATCGCCGGCGTTCGCCCGAACGTCGATTTCGCGCTCTGCGCCGCGGCGGGGGGACTGGGATTGCCCGACGACGCGCCGTTTCAGCTTTTCGCCCTGGCGCGCTCGGCCGGCTGGATCGCGCACGCCTTGGAGCAAATTGCCGCCGGCCGCCTGATCCGGCCGCGCGCCCGCTATGTCGGCCCGCCGCCGCCCGCCGCCTGAACCTCAAGGATTTCCTTATCGAGGCTTGATGCCGAAAGGCCGCGATCCGTCTCGAATCCTTACGCGCCGTCGCGCTACCCCTGGCCGGTGCGACAGGAGGGCGGCGGGATGCGTAAAATCTCGAGAGTGAGGGCGGAGAGAGAGGACGCCTATCCGACGCCTGGGCAATTGGCTCTTCGCATTGCCGTCGCGATGCTCATCGCCTTGTGCGTCGCAATTGCGGCGAATGCCTTTGTAGGCGCATGAAAGGGTCCAAGGCCGGCCACAGAGAGGGCGTAAAGTTGCTCTCCGATTAAGCAGGAGACGACGATGGTCACCTTGCCGGCCGACGAGGATTACGCGAAGGCGATGCTGTCGATCTTCGTCGACAAGGGCGTTCGCGGAGGCCAAACCCTGAAGGCCGATCTGGTCGGCGTCGAATTCGCTAGACGCAATATGGGTCGCCCGGCCGATTACGAGGCGGCGCTCAACTATGCCGCCTATCGGGGCTGGCTGCGGCTCGAACTCGGGTGGCTTCGTTTAACCGAGCAGGGTCGCGCCGAGATGTGACGCTCCCTATTTGCGGCCAGCACGCACTTCGCCGAAATGACGGCTCATAAGGCCGCCGAGCGGCACGGAGCCTAGCGCGAAGGCCAGCGTTTCGAAATTGAGCCCGATCATCCAGGGCGTTAGCAGCGCCAAGCCGACGACGAGATTGGCGGCGCCCCAAAAGAAATTGACGAGCGGCGGGGAGTCGCCAATTCCGCGGGGCGTTGCGAACGGCGTCGGGAAGGGTTCGCCGCGCAAGCCCGCGGCGAGATGCGGAATGCAATTGCAGAGAAACGCGCCGGCGAAAAACAAGGCGATGTAGTGCATAGCTTCCCCCTCCTACAGTCACTCATTCGTCGTGGACGCGAAATTTGCGCGCCCGGTTAAGCCTCTTGTTCCGCGGGCCGCCGCGCGACCTCATGCGGCGCGTGCGTCGCCCGCAGCGGGAGCTCAGGCAGAAAGAGAATGGCGAGCAGCGCGAGCGCGACCACCGAGACGCCGCTCGTGAAGACGAGGGCGATTGCGTGGCGATAGAGCGCGACGACCGTCGCATCGGCCGCCCCCAGCGCCGTCAGATCGCGCGGCGCCGCAGCCGCGCCGCCAGCGGCTTTCAGTTGCATCGCGAGGATGGCGCCGGCCCCCGCGACGCCGACGAGGGCGCCGAGCGAGCGGAAGAAGGCGAGCGTCGCGGTGCCGACGCCGCGATGGGCGGTCGGCAATCCGTTCTGCACCGCGATCGTCATGTTGGGCGTCACGAGGCCGAGGCCGATGCCGAGCGCGAACATCGCCGGCTCGATCACGATGAGTTCTTGCGCGGCGGCGACGCTCCAGGCGAGCGCGGCAAAGGCGGCGACCGCGATCGCGAGACCGGCGACCTGCGTGCGCTTGTAGCGCCCGGAGCGCAGCAGCACGCGCCCGTTGACGACGGAGGAAATCACGATGCCGACCATCAACGGCGACGTCAGGATGCCGGAATGGGCCGCGCTAACGCCCATGACGAGCTGAAAGAAGAGCGGAAAGAAGAGGCTCGCGCCGCCGATCCCCATGAAGGTCAGCGCCAGGACGAGACTGGCGATGAGAAAGAGGCGGTCCCCGAACAGCTCGAGCGGCAGCACGGGCTCCGGGACGCGCCGCACATGCCACACGAATAGCGCGCCGAGCGCGATCGCGCCGCCGGCAGAAGCGGCGATCTGCGGCGAATTCCAAGGCCAAGCCGTGCCGCCGAGCGCGAGGACGAGCAGCAGCGCCGTCGTGCCGGCCATCAGCAACGCCGCGCCGAGATAGTCGATGCGACGGCGATGGGTCGCATTAACGCGGCGTAGCGCGCGGGCGATGACGATCATCGAGACGGCGCCGACCGGCAGGTTGACGTAGAAAATCCAGCGCCACGAGAGAAGGTCGGTGATGAGGCCGCCGAGCAAGGGGCCGAGCACGCTGCACACCGCGAAGACGGCGACGATCGCGCCCTGGCGGCGCCCGCGCTGCGCCGGCGGCACGAGGTCGCCGATGATGATCTGCGCGAGCGGCATCAGGCCGCCGGCGCCGACGCCCTGAATCGCGCGAAAGACGATGAGCTGCAGCAGGCTGTGCGCCTCTCCGCTGAGCGCCGAGCCGATAAGGAAGATCAGGATCGAGGCGTAGAGAACGGGCTTACGGCCGTATTGGTCGCTCAGCTTGCCGTAGAGCGGCATCGTCGCGGTGGAGGTGAGGACATAGGCGGTCACCACCCAGGAGAGGTCGGCTATGCCGCCGAGCTCGCTGACGATGCGGGGCAGGGCGGTCGCGACGATGCTCTGGTCGATCGCCGCCAGCGCGAGCACGACCATCAAGCCGAAGAAGACGCTGCGGATTTCGCTCCGCGTCGGCTCTCCAGTCGGCGCGGCGGGCGTGGCGTGAGGCGTCATGGCGCGAGTTCTCCGAGCGGGCCGAGGGCTTGTTCGAGCGCCCGGCGCGATCGCGGCGAGAGCGTCGCAATGCGCTGGGTCAGCCAATCGGTGCGGTGACGCCGCAGCGCCTCGATCGTTTCGCGGCCCTTGTCGGTGGGAAAGAGGCCAACGCGCCGGCGATCCTCGACGTTCGGCGCCGCTCGCGTCACCGCGCCGGCCGCTTCGAGCGCCTTGATCTGCGCGCTCACCGTCGGCCCGCGCAGATTCTCGAGCTGCGCCAGTTCGGCGACGCCGACGCCGGGGCGCTCGCAAATGAGGCTGAGCAGCAGCAGTTGCAGCTTGGGAAGGCCGAAGTCCTGGGTTTCGCGCCGGAATTCGCGAATGAGCCGCCGCAACGTGTGTCGCAGCGCCTCGGCGAGTTCCCGCGCCGCAGCGAGATCGTCCTGAGAAGGCGAAGAGGTCATGGCCATATAGATAGTTAGCTGATCTATCTATATCGCCCCTGAGGCCGCTCGCCAAGCCCCTGCCGCCTCATTCTTCCAGAACGCATCGCAGCGGCGGAATAAACGGCCCCGCGCTCAGTCTACCGGCCTAGAGGATCGCAACACTAGGACCGACACTCATGCGCCATTCCGTACATCTGCTTGCGGTGATCGTGGCAATCGCGAACCTTGCCGCCGACCCGCCGCTGGCTCGCGCCCAGCAAGCCGCCGCGCCAACGCGACCACCGCGATGGCGCCGCATCACGAGAGCGCCGCAGAAGCCGCGTTTCTCACCGAAAACGACACTGCCATGGCCAAGATGATGGCGGACATGGAAGTGAAGCCGAGCGGCGACATCGATGCCGACTTCGAAGCGATGATGACCCCGCACCACCAAGGCGCCATCGACATGGCGCTCGCTGAATTGCGCTACGGCAAGAACGAGCAGCTTCGGCGCATCGCGCAAGAGATCATCGTCGACCAGCAGCAGGAAATCGCCGCCATGTGCCTCGCGCTCGGAAAAGCGCTGCCGCCGTCCGTGCCGGCGCCCACTCAGATCCAGCCGCAGCCGCCGGCCAAAAAAATCCCTGCGTCATCGATGCAGATGGATATGCCCATGAGAGAGGATCAAGCCCAATGAAGCGACGTTTGTTTTGCTCTGCCGCAATATTTGCAGGCGCTATGTTTGCCGGAGGTCTGCCGGCCTCGGCCGGACAGGCGCCCTACGCCAACTCTGCGCCGGATATCCCGGTCAGCCATCGGGATCGCGTCTACGCGGCCGAGCAATTCTCGAACACGGTGTCGGTCATCGATCCCGCCGGCAACAAGCTGCTCGGCGTCATTCGCCTCGGCGATCCGCAGCCCGCGGTCTTCAGCCCGCTCTACAAGGGCCAAGTTCTGGTGCATGGCATGGGGTTCTCGCCCGATCGCAAGACGCTCGCGGTCGTCTCGATCGGCTCCAATTCCGTCACCTTCATCGACACCGCCACCAATTCGGTCAAGCACACTACCTACGTCGGGCGCGCGCCGCATGAGGCGTTCTTCACTCAGGACGGCAGCGAAGTGTGGGTCACCGTGCGCGGTGAAGACTATATCGACGTGCTCGACGGCAAGACCTTCGAGGAGAAGACCCGTATCAAGACGCCGAACGGGCCTGGGATGCAGATATTCTCGCCTGACGGGAAATACGCTTATATCTGCTCGTCTTTCAACCCGGAGACCGACGTCGTCACAGTGGCGGATCATGAGATCGTCGCCCGCGTTCAGCACGCTAGCCCCTTCTGCCCTGATCTCGCGGCGACCCCGGACGGAAGTCAGGTTTGGTTCACCCTGAAGGATGTCGGCAAGACCCAGGTCTTCGATGCGCGGCCCCCCTTCAATATTCTGAAGACGCTCGACACCGGCCCGATCACCAACCACGTCAATATCGTGCATAACGCCAATGGGACGTTCGCCTACGTCACCATCGGCGGCCTGAACGAAGTGAAGGTGTTTCGCACCGATACCTTCGAACAGGTGGCGACCATCCCCGTCGGCAACCTCCCCCACGGCGTGTGGCCATCGGGCGACGGCAGCCGCATCTATGTCGGTCTTGAAAACGCGGACGGGATGACCGCGATCGACACCATGACCAACAAAGTGATCGCCACCGTTCCGATCGGGCAGGCTCCGCAGGCGGTCGCTTACGTCCCCGAAGCGGTTCCCGATGGCGCGGGAACCGACAACCTGACGCCGCTCGGCGTCGCGGGGCAGACTGCACATCTCACCCTTGCGCGCGACCAGAACGCGAAGCCGGGGAGCGCCGAGACCACGGTCGCGTTGTTCGACCAAGGTTTGATTCAGGTGCTCCAAGCCTCGGTTACCGGTCTGGAGCCGAAGAAACCCTACGTCCTCGCGCTGGCCGACACCGCCACGGGACGGGGCGCTCTGCAGCCGCTCTCCGCATTCAAGAGCAACCCTGCGGGGGCGGCGATCGTGAACGCGACGGGCCCGATCCGGCAGATCGTGCAGAGCAATGAAAAAGCTGAAAAGCGCTATCTCGTCATCGCCGAGGGAACGGCGGCGCAGCCCGGCGCCGTCGTTCAGGTCGAGGCGCGCTGACGCCAATCCCGCCCTCCGCCGGCTCGCGCCGGTCCGGAGGGCGGACCCCTGCAAACAAGCTGCTGATGGCCGCAATCATGACGGATATGACCCAGCTTCTTGAACCGCTCATTCCAGCGCTGCGGCGATACGCGCGCGCCCTGCTGCGCGATCGTACGTCGGCCGATGACCTGGTTCAGGATTGTCTCGAACGCGCCGTCGCCCATTGGAGCCAGCGTCGGGCTGGCGGCGATGCTCGCAGCTGGGTGTTCACCATCCTTCACAACCTGGCGATGACGGAGTTGAAGCGCAAAGCCGCGCGCTCCTCGGATGTCGACTTCGAGTCCGTGGAGGCGTCCCTTCCAGCGCCGCCGTCACAGGAGGATGGCTTGCATTATCGCGATCTGCAGCGCGCCCTCGCCGCGCTGCCCCAGGAGCAGCGCGCAGTCATGCTGCTCGTCAGCGTCGAGGATCTCTCCTATGCGGACGCCGCAAAGGTTCTGGGGATTCCCTTGGGAACCGTGATGTCCCGGCTGTCGCGCGCCCGCGAAAAGCTCCTAAAGAGCGTCAACGAGCTTTCAGTGGAACCGGCTCAGCGGTCGCACTTGCGGAGAGTGAAATGAGCACCGGTCCGATTACGGAAGATGACCTTAATGCATTCGTCGACCGGCGGCTCGATCCGCGCCGGCAGGCCGAAGTCGTCGCCTATCTGGAGACGCATCCGGAGATCGCAAAGCGCATCGAGGGTTACGCCAAGCAACGCGACCAACTGAGACACCTGCTGCTGCCGATCGCCGACGAGCCCATCCCCCCCGAGCTCAACGTCAGGCGCCTTGCGGAGCTTCGCGAGCGACGGTCCCGGTCGAATTGGTGGGCGGCGGCGGCCGCCGCGGTGATTGTGCTGCCGTGCCTTGGCGGCGCCGGCGGCTGGATGCTGCGAGGCATGTCCGAGCCGCCGCTGCAAGGCGTCGCTTCGCTGGCTCAGGAGGCGGCCGACAATTACGCGGTCTATAGTCCGGACCGCCTTCACCCGGTCGAATTGCGCGCCGCCGCCAGCAACGAACTGGTCGACTGGGTTTCTCAGCGCCTCGGCCGACGGGTCGAGGTTCCGAACCTCGAAACCTCGGGTTATCGCTTCATGGGTGGGCGCGTCGTCGCGACGCCGCATGGCCCGGCGGCGCTCTATATGTACGACAACGACCACGGCGTCCGGCTGGTCATGCTGAGTCGCCCGATGGCGGTCGACCAGGGCGCTCCCATGCGGCCTGTGTCGCAAGGCGACGTCAGCGGCTTTGCCTGGGCGGCGAAAGGGATGGGCTACAGCCTAGTCGGCCCAACCAATTCAGAGACGTTGCACCCGGTCGCCGACGAAGTGCGGCGTCAGATCGGCGGCGCCGTGTAGCAAGACCGCGTCAATCAGCAGATCGGGCAGGACGGGTGCGGCGCTTTTCCGCTGATCGTGTCGATGGCGCAGAGGAGGTCGCCGAGAACCTGCGTGCGTATCGCCGCGTCGCGGGAACTTGCTCTCGTCACGGTCACAGCGCGGTCGACCGCCCTGTCGAGGACATGCCATTCCATGGAGGCCCTCGATTGCAGCTCGGCTTCCGCCGTTTCCCAGGAGGATTCGAGGTCCGAAATCCGAATCGCGGCTCCGGAGAGATCGCCATTTTCCGCGAGAATCTTGGTCTCGACCGCAATCGCCCTGTAGGCCGAGAGGTCGCCGAGCTTGGAGGGGGCGGCTGCGTCGCGCTGGATCGGCGGAAGGGAGAACCCGGCCATGTTCACTCCCATGCCGCCGAACGCCACCGGAGGGACGAGCGCGGCTGCAAGGAGCATGGGTCGGATTGAACGTCCGATAGACACTGGCTCTCTCCTCTGCTGCCGATCGCGGTCACAGCAGCCGAAACCTGTTCGACGATAGGGAGGCGCCGGCGTGCGGAGCTTTGCCGCGACTGGGCCGGCAATTGCCCAGTGTCACGGAACTTAACAGGGAAGACGTGTTCCCATTGGGGACGGAATGGGGTCATTCCGAGGCCCCCTCTCCGCGCTCCAAAGGGGGAGCTACGCCGCCCGCGGCCTCACAGCGCCGGCCGGGAACTTGCGGTCCAGACGTGCGTTCACGGTGTCGTGAACGAAATCCGCAGTAACGATCGCCCTCGAACTCACGAAACCCAGTGTGCGTCGAACACCGGCGCCCCGAATATCAATGGGAGAACATCATGTCTGCAAAAACCGCCATCAGCACGCTCGTCCTCGCCAGCGCCGTGTCGAGCGCGCTGACGACGCTCGCCGCCGCCGCCCCGCTGTCGAAAGCGGAAGGGGCCGCTGCAATGGCCGCTCACAAGGAGAAGTGCTACGGCGTCGCCCTGAAGGGCCAGAACGATTGTGCGGCCGGTCCCGGCACCACCTGTCAAGGCACCTCGACTGTCGATTTCCAAGGCAACTCGTGGAAGTTCGTCATTGGCGGCACGTGCGCGTCGATCGTCACGCCGAGCGGTCAGCACGGCTCGCTGAAGCCGGTCTGAGCTTAAGCTCGACACGCGCAAATACTGAGCATCGGAAAGCGGAGACGCAGTCGTGAACGAATGGCCCGCAAATATCGATCCGTCCGTGCTGACGGCATCTCGCTTTCCGGTGCATCCGATCGACAGCCTCGCTGGCGCGAGCTTCAAGCACGAGCACCTGCCGGCGATCCTTGCTGAAGGGCCTATGCGGGGCTTCTTCGAAGTGCATGCCGAAAACTACATGGGCGCGGGCGGCCCGCCGCACCATGCCCTCGCGACGATCCGGCGTGACCATCCCGTGTCGTTGCACGGCGTCTGCATGTCGATCGGCGCACCACAGGCTTTGGACCGAGCGCATCTGGGGCGGTTCAAGACGCTCGTTGATCGCTACGAACCGGCTCTCGTGTCCGAGCATCTCGCGTGGTCGACCCACGATATGACGTTTTTCAACGACCTGCTTCCGCTGCCTTACACCGAGGCGACCCTCAAGCGCGTTTGCGAACATATCGACCAAGTGCAGGAGGCCATACGCCGCCCCATCCTGCTGGAGAATCCATCGACCTATGTCGCGTTTCAGGAATCGACGTTGAGCGAGACTGATTTTATCCGGGCGATCGCTCAGCGCACGGGCTGCGGGCTTCTGCTCGACGTCAACAACGTCTTCGTTTCTGCGACCAACCACGGTTTCTCTGCGCTCGACTATTTGGCGGACTTTCCGCTTTCTCGCGTCGGCGAGATTCACCTGGCGGGACACGCCGAACAGGCGGACGACGAAGGCGACCTGCTGCTCATCGACAGCCATGATGGTCCCGTCGCCGACGCCGTGTGGAAGCTCTATGCGATGGTCATCGGCCTGTTCGGTCCGATCCCTACGCTGATCGAGTGGGACAGCAACATTCCCGATTGGCCGATCCTCAAGGCGGAGGCCGCAGCCGCGCAGGCGATCCTCGACCGACACGCCTCGATCACCATGAGGGGCCATAGTCATGCGGCTTGAATCTGCGCCACCCGTCCGCACTTCGTATGCGGCGGCATTTTCGGTTGGTCTCACCGACCCTCGTTTGCAGACGCCATCCGGCGTGGTCGGTCCCCGGGGAAAGGCGGCCGACAAGCGGTACAACGTCTACCGCAACAACGTCACGATGAGCCTGATCGAGGCCCTGGCGTCGATCTATCCCGCAGTTCAGCGCATCACAGGTCGCGAGTTCTTTCGCGCGATGGCGCGCTTTCACCTGCGCGAGACGCCGCCAAGATCGCCTTTGCTGTTCGAGTACGGCCGCGACTTTCCCGATTTCATCGACCATTACGAACATGCCCGACCCATGCCGTGGCTCAGCGACGTAGCGCGGGTCGAGCGCGCCTGGTTGGATTCCTATCACGCGGCTGATCAAGAACCTCTCGCGACCACTGCGCTCGCCGCCATTCCCGCCGATCGGCTGGCCGATGTGATCTTCCAGGCGCATCCGGCGACACAGATCGCGCGCTCGCGCTTCGCGGCGGTGACGATATTCGCCGCAAACCGCGCAAGCGCGTCGCCGCCTCCGGTCAATGTTGTCGAAGCCGAGGATGCGCTCATCACGCGCCCACAACTGGAGGTGGCGGTTCGCCACCTCCCGCCGGGCGGAGCGATATTCCTTCAGTCCCTCGCCGCGGCCGTGCCGCTCGGAGAAGCTGCTGCTGCGGCGCTGGAGGCGTGCCCCTCGTTCAACTTGGGCCCTGCGATCGCCGGCATGCTCGAGGCCGGCGCATTCACCGCCACCACTCTCGGAGAACTCTAGTGTCGATCATCGCCCAGAATATCCCCGGAGGGGAAAAGCTCCGACCTGTCGCGCTTCTCGCTGAGCAAGCGAGCCTCTTGGTGCGTGCGATCGCGCAGCCGTCCTTCGTTCAGCTCGTGCTGCGCGTCGCGCTCGCGGTTCCGTTCTGGCGCTCGGGCATTCTCAAATGGGACGGCTTTTTGCAGTTGAGCGACACCGCGGTCACGCTCTTCACCGACGAGTTCATGCTTCACCTTCCCGGCGGCCCGTACCCCTTTCCGGCCCCGACGGTGATGGCGTTTTTGTCGGGCTGCGGCGAGATCATCTTCCCGATCCTTTTGGTGCTCGGCTTCGCCACGCGATTTGCCGCCCTTGGGCTGCTCTGCATGACGGCGATCGTGGAACTGACGGTGCCTGAGGGATGGCCGATCCACATCACCTGGGCGGCGATGGCGCTTGGAATCATGGCGTGGGGACCCGGGCGAATTTCGATCGACTACCTGATCCGCCGGGCCCTGGATCTTCCGACAGCGATTCGCTGATCCCCCTCACTCCCGCTCGCGGTTGTAGACGTCCTCGATGCGGACGATGTCGTCCTCGCCGAGATAGGAGCCGGTCTGCACCTCGATCAGTTCGAGGTTGATCTTGCCGGGGTTGGCGAGGCGGTGGACGACGCCGATCGGCAGGAAGATCAATTCGTTCTCGTGCACCATCCTGACCTCGTCGCCGCGCGTCACCTCCGCCGCGCCTTTGACGACGACCCAGTGTTCGGCGCGATGGTGGTGCTTCTGCAGCGACAGCCGGCCGCCCGGCGTGACGACGATCCGCTTGACCTGATAGCGCGGGCCGGAATCGATCGACTGGTAATAGCCCCACGGGCGGTAGATGCGCTTGTGCTCGGTCGCCTCGCGCCGGCCCTGCCGCTTCAGCGCGTCGACGAGGTGCTTCACCTTGTCGCCCTGGTCGCTCGACAGCGCCAGCACCGCGTCCTCGGTCGCGACGATGACGACGTTCTCAAGGCCGATGGCGGCGGTCAGCACGCCCTTCGAGCGGATCAGCACGTTGCGCGAATCGAGCGCGACGCCTTCGCCGACGATCGCGTTGCCGTTTTCGTCGCGCTCGCTGAGCTTGAGGACGGCGTCCCAACTGCCGACGTCCGACCAGCCGAGGTCGGCCGGCACCACCGCGGCGCGGCGGGTGCGCTCCATCACCGCATAGTCGATCGACTTCTTCGGCGCCGCCGCGAACGCTTCGCCGTCGAGCACCAGGAAGCCGAGATCGCGCTTAGCCTTGGCGAGCGCCGCCTCGGCGGCCTCCGCCATCTCGGGCTCGAACGCCTTGATCTCATCGCCCATCACGTCGGCGCGGAAGAAGAAGTTGCCGGAGTTCCAGAGATAGCCCTCGGCGACATAGCGCTCGGCGGTCGCGCGGTCCGGCTTCTCGACGAAGGCCTCGATCGCCAGCGCCCCGCCGGCCGCCGCGCCCGGCTTGATGTAGCCGTAGCCGGTCGCCGGCTCTCCGGGCGTGACGCCGAGGGTGACGATCTTGCCGGCGGCAGCGGCGGCCGCCGCGGCGCGGCAGGCGGAAAGGAACGCCTCGCGCTCGGTGATCACATGGTCGGAGGCGAAGACGGCGACCACCGTCTCGGGGTCGTTGCGCGCGGCGAGTGCGGCGGCGACGGCGATCGCCGGCCCGGAATCGCGCCGCGCCGGCTCGATGACGATCGTCGCCTCGACGCCGATCTCGGCGAGCTGCTCCTTGACGAGAAAGCGATAGTCGCGATTGGTGACGACGACCGGCGGCGCGAACAGCGGATCGGCGACGCGCCGCACCGTCTCCTGGAAGGTCGAGGAAGCGCCGATCAGCGCGATGAACTGCTTGGGCATCGTCTCGCGCGATTCCGGCCACATCCGCGTGCCCGCCCCGCCGCACATGATCACCGGCAAGATTGTCTTCGCCATTCGCGCTCCTCGAGATCCAGGCAAACGCCATTCGCCATCGCGGCGCTGATCTTCCTTCTTCTTCCCATGCGGGAGAACAGGGACCGGGGGACGCCGGCTCAGTCGAACAGCAATTGGCGGGGGACAGATTTGTCGGCCGACAATCCCGGCCCCCCTCGGTTGTTCCTAGTCAGGAGCGGCCCTTAGCAAAGCTAAGTCAAGCCGTCGAGGGCGAGCCGCAGGGGAAATTAAGGAGAGATCCCGCCGGCGGCCCGTCGGCGGCGCCAGGGGAGGTAGCTCGCCGCCCCAGGCGACTTGCGCCTCTATGGTGGGTTGAGTGGCGGCAGTCGTGCCGGACGGCGTCGCGAGCGCCGTTCCACTCGGCGCTGCGACGAGCGCACGATCTTCGCGCCGGCGAAAAGGACTTGGCCGTTCCAGGTCGTGTTCGAGGGCTCCGCCGCGTAAAGACGCCGCTCGAGCGCCGTCGTTGCGGCGGCAAGCGCAGGTTCGCGCTCGCAGAAAGCCTCGATGGAGGCGAAGCCTTGGCGCCGCGCCCAGACGCCGAACTCGCGGTAGGCGGCTGCTGCGTCTCCCGCCCGGCACGCCCGTTGCAACCTCGCAAAAGCGGCGGGCTCCGACATTTCGCGCGCCCGACGACGCACTGCCGCCCTTGCGCTCAACCGCCTGGGAAGACCGCGCAACGTCCAAACCGCGAGAGCGGCGATAGCAAGACCGAGCAGCCAGAGCGCCGCGGTTCGCCAGTCGCGATGCGGGGGAGGCGCGGTCTCGGCCGGCGGCGCCAAATCGCTGGGCGTCGGCGAGGCCTGCGCAACCGTCACGTCGATTTCGGCCGCGCTCGCGACTTCCTGTCGCTTGTTCTGCGCATTGAACCAGGGGACATCGATCGCCGGCAGCGCATAGGAGCCAGTCTGCTCGAAAACATAGGCGACTTGATCGACGCGTCGCCCGCCCAAAAAGTCGCCGCGATCGGACGTGACATCCGTAAGGACAGGGTCGCTGCGATAGACGCGCACGCCGGCCGGCGCCTCGAAGCTTGGCGGCGGAATCATCATCGCCTGCGTATTCGCAGCGAAAGTCTCGATCGTGCGGGTCAGCGCGCCGCCGACCTTCACGGTCCTGGGATCGCTGTCGATCCGCTGGGTGACGGCAACCGCAGCGACCAATGACGGCGCCGAGGAGGGTTGTTGGCCTTGTGGAAGCTGCGCGACAAATCGCTGCGGCGGCAAAGTCACCACCCCCGATGCAGCGGGCCTGCCGGGTTCGGCGGCGTAGGAGAAAGCAATTTGCGCCGGCGGCAGCGCAAATTCGCCAGCCTGCTGCGGCGTGATCAGGTAGCTTCTCCGTATCCCCGCATAGGTTTCGCCATTGATCGTTTCCGTACCGTTCAGCGCGTTCTCGTCGGGCAGCGTGACGACCGCGCCGGGAAGGTTGAACAGCGGGAATTTCGCCGGCGACATGAAGAAGTTCGGCGCCAGCACCGTGACGCCGACGCGAACCTGTTCGCCGACCAGCACGGGCCCTGACGGCGCGATTTCGACGCGCACGAACGGCTGCGCGGCGGCTTGCGCAAGGCATGTCGCGAAGAGGAGGAGCGGGAGCAGCGCGGCTCTCATTGCTGCGGCGCCTGTGCTTCGATCGCGAACTTCCGCCGCAGGAGGTCCGCCGGCGTGGTCTGGATGTTGCGCATCCACATTTCGGCGGTCTGCTGGGCCGCGTCGATCTGATCGAGCACGCCCTGCTTTCCCCTTTCGTCGAATTGGGTGGCGTCGGGGGTGTATTCCGGGTCCTGATGCTTCTCGGCTTGGTGCTCGTCGCCTGGCTTCGGCTTCGGGATCAGCTTTTGCAGCAGTTCGAGATTGGCCTGCGCGGCGGCGAAGTCGGGAGATCGCTTCAACGCCGCCTGGTCGCTTGCAATTGCCGGCGCAAGCTTGCCGAGCTTGGCGAGAGCATTGCCCTGGTTGTAGAAGCTCTCGGCGGAATCGACATGCGCGAACGCGTCGATCGCCTCGTCGTAGCGCCCTGCGCGATAGAGAGCGACGCCGCGCCACATTGGATCAGCGAAGCGCTCCGCCGCTGTGGCGTAGTCGCCGCGATCAAAGGCGATGCGGCCTTGCTGATCGGGGGTAAGCCACATGTCGGCAAGCCGCCATTCCCTGGCGCTGGCCCCATTATGCGGCGCGATTGCAAGCCCGATCGCGACCACGCTGACCCAACGGATGGTCCACCCCCGCCGAAACCACAATGCGGCGAGGAAGGCGATCGGGATCGTCAGCCACCAACCCGCTTCGCTCCAGCGGGCGTCGCTATCCGACTCCTCTCTTTCGAGGTGAGATTGCGCGCGCCGGGCGATCCACTTCACGTCGGAATCATCCGACGTGACGATCGTCAGCGCGAGGCCTGCGCCCGACTTGAGCCTTCGCAGCGCATCGACGTCGAGGCGCGCGATGACGCGCCGTCCCGACGCGTCGGTGAGAAATTGGTCCTTGCCGATTTTCACCGGCCCGCCTTCCGGCGCGCCGATCGCCAGCGCCATGATCTCATTCTTGCTGTTGCGATTTTTGAGGGCGTCGAAGGCGCTGGTTTCGACGCCGTCAGTCATCAACAGGATCGTTCCGGGCGTATCCTGGCCGGCGAGCGCTGCCTGGGCCGCCGCAACAGCCTTGGCCGTATCCTTGCCGGGAACCGGCATGATCGAAGTTGCAAGCGAGTCGACATAAGATTGGATCAAGCTTGCGTCGTCGGTCAGCGGCAGGACCAGATGCGCTGAGCCGGCGTAGGCGAGGATCGTCGTCCTCGCGCCTTGGCGGAGCGCCAAGAGATCGCGCACTTTCAGCTTGGCGCGTTCGAGGCGGGTCGGCGAGACATCGATCGCATTCATCGTCGGCGAGAGATCAATTGCAATCACCAATGGCGCTTTGTCTTGCACGAAAGGTGGCCTCTCTCGCTCCCATGTCGGCCCAGCCAGGGCGATCGAGCCGAGCGCCATGAGCGCCGCCGTGAGATGCGCCGGTCGCAGACGGCGATATTCGCGCCGCCCGACGATCAGATGGTCGAGCAAGTGCGGCGCGATGATCGCGCCCCATCGCGCGCGGAGGTCCTCGCGGCGGCTCGCCGCCCAGAACAACGCGATCGCGGCGAGCAGCCCCCAAAGCCATTCCGGGCGCAGGAAGTGAAAGTCAGCCATCATGCGCGCGCCTCCGTTGCAGCGCGGTGAGCGCGCCAACGTTGGCGGGAGGCGATGAGGAAGATCGCGGCGGAATAGGCGAACAAGAGCGCTTGCGCCGCTCCGAGCGGCACGAAGAACAATTCGCGCACCGGCCGCCAGCCCAGCGTCTTCTGGTTGGCGGGCGTGATCGTATCGAGCGTCGCATAGATTTGCTCGAGCTGGGCTTGGTCTTGGCCGAAGAAATAACGCCCGCCGGTGGCCGCCGCGATCTTCTGCAGCGTGTCGACGTCGGCCTTGTCCTCTCCGCTCGCGTCTGGGTCGCCGATGCCGATTGTATGGATGGTGACGCCCTGCTGCTTGGCGATATCGGCTGCGCGGTCCGGCGGCATGCGGCTGGCGGTGTCGTTGCCGTCGGTCAGCAGCACCAGCACCTTGTCCGGCGCCTTGCTCGGCTTGAACATCTTGATCCCGAGCCCGATCGCATCGCCGAGCGCGGTGCGCGGGCCGGCCATGCCAGGAACCATTGTCGCGATCATCGTCCGGACAATGGCATGGTCGAGCGTGAAGGGCGCTAGCGGATAGGGCGCATCGCCAAAGACGATCAGTCCGATGCGATCGCCGGCGCGCCGTTGCACGAATTCATCGACGACGGCGCGCACCGCTTCGACGCGCGGGATGCGCTTGCCGGAGAGGTCGCGGTAGTCGCGCGTATCCATCGATTGCGAGAGGTCGAGCGCGAGCAGCAGGTCCCTCGCGGGCACGATCTTTTGGACCGGCGGGTCGACGAACTGCGGCCGCGCCAGGGCGAGGACGACGAGCATCCAACAGATCGGCGCCAATATCTTCTGAGCGAGATTGGTTTGCGGCGTCAGCGCGCCCGCCGCGGGTTTCACGCCCGCGGCGTGCGCGACCTCGGCGAAGAAGGCCAGCCGCACCGACGCCGTCTCTTCGCGATAAGGCGGGAGCAGCCGCCAGACCAAGATCGGGACCGGCAGCAGCGCCAGCAGCCAGGGATAATCAAGCTGATACATCGTGCGCCTCGATCCAATGGCGCGCCGCGCGCAGGCATGCGTCGGACACAGTCGGCCCAGGCTTCGCCGAGGACCGATATTCCCTGGTGATCAGCAGGGCGGCGAGCGGCTCCGGCATTGCGGCGCCGCCGCGTTCGTTCTCGCTGAGGAACCTCACCCAGCTTTCTTGCGAGAGCGCGGCGACGCGGGCGCGCGGCCAAGCCGCCAGCGCGACGCGCTTGAGAAGCGGGGGCAGGGCGGCCAATGCAGCGGCGTCTCCCTCGCCGACGCGCTTCTCGATCGCGCCGAGTTCGGCGAGCGCCTCCGCGCGGTAGCGGTTGGCGTCGCAGCGGCGAAGCCAATGCGCGAAGCCCCAAGCCGCCAGCGCGAGAATGACGAGCGCCAGCGCCGCCCATCCCCACGTCTGCGGGACGTAGCTCACCGGCGGCGGCGTCGCGACGTCGGCCAGCTTCTCAAGCGCGGCGCGAACCGATGGATCGAGGGTCGGCGCCGTCTCGGCCATGGCTACCTCCGTCGATTGTCCGACGAGCGGCTTCCGAGCAGGCGGCGAATCTGCGCCGCCGTATCCTCCGCCGCGGAGATCGGCAGCACCGGCACGCCAATCTCGCGCTCCCAGGCCAGGATGTCCTTGGCGTAGCCATGAGCATAGTCGATGACGTTTTTGCGCGCGCCGCGCCTCAGCTCCGCCTGAAGTTCGCCGTCGCTGACCACCAGTTCGAGCGAAGAGGGCAGTTCGACCAGAAACGGGTCGTAGATCAACGCGGCGACGACATCGTTGTGCGCCGCGAGCCGCAACAACAGGTCGCGCGTGCCGGGGCCGTGGCCATCGAAGTCGCTGGCGATCACCACGAGAAAATCATGGCCGACGATCTCGGCGGCGGCCGTGAGCGCGGCGTCGAGCTGGCGTTGATTGCGTTGTGTCTCGGAGTCGGCGTTGAGCATCGCGTTCTGGTTCGCAACCATCTCGAAGAAGCGCATCGCCGCCGTCTTGCTGCGATGGGGCCGAACCTCCTCGATCCGCTCGTCGTTGAACACGATGCCGCCAACGCGATCGCCTTGCGCGAGGACGCGCCACGCGCCGAGCGCGGCGACCTCCGCCGCGGCGACCGACTTCATCGCGCGCCGCGTGCCAAAGAACATGTTGATGCGCTGATCGACGACGAAGAGCGTCGGCCGGTCCTTCTCTTCGGCGTAGACGCGCACAAAAGGCTTGCCCGTGCGCGCCGTAACGCGCCAGTCCATGGTCCGGATGTCGTCGCCGGGAGAATATTGTCGAAGTTCTTCGAAGGCGAGACCGCGCCCCCGCACGCGCGAGGCGTGACGGCCGGAGAGGATGCTGTGGATGGGCTGGCGCGGCAGAAAGCTGAAGTTGCGCGCTTTGTGCTGCAGTCCAGCAAGGTCTGCGCTCGATACGTAGACGCCGGCGGTGTCCGCGGGCCGTGGCGCGCCGAGGCGACGAACGCCTTTCGATCGGTGCAATGCGTCCCGCGATGACTCCATCGTCTCGACCTCACGCGACGGCAACCAGTTCGATGATCCTGTCGATGACCTTGTCGGCGGAAACGCCCTCCGCATGGGCCTCGTAGGAAAGAATGAGGCGATGGCGAAGGACGTCGTGAATGATCGCCTGCACGTCGTCGGGGGTCACGTAGTCGCGACCGGCGAGCCAGGCGCGGGCGCGAGCCACCCTGTCGGCGCCGATCGCCCCGCGCGGGCTCGCGCCAAACTCGATCCACTTCGACAGATCCTTGTCGAGCTTGTCAGGGTAGCGGCTCGCGAAAATGAGCGCCACGATGTATTTCTCAATCGCTTGCGAGACGTTGACGGCGTGGACTTCGCGGCGCGCTTTGAAGATCACGTCTTGCGCGAGTTTTGTGCAGGCGCCGGCGCCGGCTGGCCGCTCCCCCTCGCCGGTCTCCTCCGCCCGGTTCAAGCGCAGGATCTTTCCCTCGGACGCCTGGTCGGGATAGCCGACGGCGACGTGCATCAAGAAGCGATCCAACTGGGCTTCGGGCAGCGGATAGGTGCCCTCTTGTTCGATCGGATTTTGCGTCGCCATGACGAGGAAAAGATCGGGCAGCTTGCGGGTCACACCGGCGCTCGTCACCTGCCGCTCCTCCATGGCCTCGAGCAGCGCGGCCTGGACTTTGGCAGGCGCGCGATTGACCTCGTCCGCTAGGATCAAGTTGGCGAAGATCGGCCCTTGCTTGAACTTGAATTCGCCCTTGCCGCCCTCGGTGAAATAGATGTCCGAGCCCGTGATGTCGGAGGGCAGCAGATCGGGCGTGAACTGGATGCGCGAGAGACGAGCGTCGAGATTCCGGGCGAGGCTCTTGATGGCGCGCGTCTTGGCGAGACCGGGCAGGCCTTCGACCAGCAGATGGCCGTTGGCGATGAGGCCGAGGATCAACCGTTCGATCATCGCCTCCTGGCCGATGATCGATTCGCCCATGCGCGCCTTCAAGGCGAGTACGTCGTCCCTGGCGCTCATTGAATGGCCTCGGGGCATTCCGCGCGGGATGGCGCCTGACGGTATGTTTTCTGGCCGCCAGGGCGAACAGCTATTGGACGCGCGCTTTTGCGGCGTTCTCTTTGATCTTGTTTTCGACGTCGCGAGCGACTTGATCGATCGAGAAGCTCGCCGGCTCCTGGCTCGGCGGATATTCGATGAAGGTCTTGAGGAAAGCCTGCGCGCGCAAGCTTACGTCAAAGATCAAATAGCCGTTCTCGGCTAGCCAGCTGTCGTATTGGTCGGAGACGATGTCAGCGCGTTCGTACGGGTCCATGCGCAGGTTGAAAATCTTTGGCAGGCGCAGACAGACGAGAGGTTCTCGCCAGACAGCAAGGCCTCCTCGGGCTCGTTGCTCGCAGAATATGGCCTTCCAATTCTTGTAGCGGTAGGCGACCAGCACGCCGTCGTCGTCGAAGTAGGCGAATTCGTCGCGCGCGCTGTTGGGCTGTTGGCCGGTGAGATACGGAAGCTGATTGAAGCCGTCGAGATGCACCTTGAAGGTCTTGTCGCCGATGTTGGTCCCCTTGAGCAAGCGATCCTTGATCGTCGTATCGCCAACGGCGGCGAGCAACGTCGGGAACCAATCGAGACCAGAGAAGACCTCCGTCACGACTTCGCCCGACTTGATGTGGCCGGGCCAACGGATCATCGCCGGCACGCGAAACGCGCCCTCGTAGTTTGAATCTTTTTCGTTGCGGAAAGGCGAGTTGGCGGCGTCGGGCCAGGTGAAGCGGTTGGGCCCGTTATCGGTCGTATAGATGACGATGGTGTTGTCAGCGATCTTGAGGTCGTCAAGCAATTTGAGCAGTTTGCCGACATCGTCGTCATGCTCGATCATGGCGTCGGCGTAATTGTTGCCCGGCATGCCGCTTTGGCCGCGCAGCGATGGCGGCACGTGCGTCTCGAAATGCATGTGCGTAAAATTCATCCAGCAAAAGAACGGCGTGTTCGCCTGAACCTGCTTCTTGATCCAATCCACGCAAGCGTTGGACGTCTCCTCGTCGATCGTCTCCATCCGTTTGGCGGTCAGCGGCCCGGTATCCTCGACCTTGCCGTCGGCATAGCTGCGAAGAACGCCGCGCGGATTATACGCCTTGAGAAAAGCAGGATCGTCCTTCGGCCAATAGGGGCGCTCGGGCTCTTCCTCGGCGTTGAGGTGATAGAGGTTGCCGAAAAACTCATCGAATCCGTGCCGGGTCGGCAGATATTCGTCCTTGTCGCCGAGATGGTTCTTGCCGAATTGGCCGGTCGCATAGCCGAGCGGCTTAATGGCCTGGGCGATGGTGACGTCGCGGTCCTGCAGGCCGACGGTTGCGCCGGGAACGCCGACCTTGGAGAGCCCGGTGCGCTTGCAGGATTGCCCGGTGATGAAGGTCGAGCGGCCTGCGGTGCACGAGTTCTCGGCGTAATAGTCCGTGAACATCATGCCTTCCCTGGCGATGCGGTCGATGTTGGGCGTTTTGTAGCCCATCACGCCGAATGAGTAGCAACTGAGATTGGTCTGGCCGATGTCGTCGCCGAAGATGACGAGGATGTTGGGTTTGCCAAGGGTGGCCGCATTTTGCGCTTGCGCAGGCTGATCCTGCGTTTCGGCCGCCAAAGTCGCCGCCACCAGCGTCGCGCCGCCCAAGAGCATATCGCGCCGGTTGAGCGCGGGCCTAGCCTGGCTTGCATCCAGCGCCTCGCTCGGGGTCGCCTCACGGAATCCGTTCCTGCCGGGCATCGCTGCTTCCTCCAACTCGTGGCCGTTCGCGCCGAACGCACGCCGAAAGAGGCGCCGTCAGCGTTTGGCCGGGCGCGCCTTCTCTGGGGGCGGGCCGCCAACCTCGATCGGCGCCGCGAAGGCGGTGATTTTCTGCGTCATCGCAGAGAAATAGAGGCGCCGTGACGAGGCAACAGGGGGCGTACCCCGTTTTTGCAATGCCCTTGTGGCCTTTCGGTTCATCCACTAATCCTATTGTAGGGCAACCAGGCAAATGTTACGGTTGGTCGACGCAGACGCCGGCCATGGCGCTTTGAGTGCAATCGAAGGGGAGGATCTGATGGCGGAGCCCAAAAGAAGCCCATTCGGTCAGGTTGGGCGAGCGGCGCCATTGCACCTCAAGATTGCCGCCCTGATCTCGCGCGAGATTGATCGGGGCCAATTCAAACCGGGGGATAGGCTCCCGACCGAGCACGACCTCGCGGCCCAATTCGACGTCAGCCGAAACGTCATCCGGGAGGCGATCGCCTGCCTGCGCTCCGATGGCGTCATTGACTCGCGGCAAGGCGTCGGCGCCTTCGTGCTGGAGCCGAGGGACCGGCAGACGATCCGAATCGACGGCTCCGATCTTCAAAAAACGCAAAACATTTGCAGCCTGTTCGAATTGCGCACGATCCTCGAGATCGAAGCTGCGGCCTTGGCCGCAGCGCGCCGGTCGGAGGCGCAACTCGAGGGCATACGGACGGCGTTGGAAACGATGACCGGCGCCGAAAAATGGTCCGCCGCGAGCATCGACGCCGATCTCGAATTTCACCGCAGGATCGCCGCCGCAACTTGCAACGACTACATCGTGACGTTCCTGAGTTTCATCTCCCAGACCATGAGGGAGACGATAAGACAGGCGCGAGCCAAACATGAACTCGAGGCGGTGATCGAGGCCACGATCGCCGAGCACATCGGGATTTTCGAGGCGATCGCCGCGAAGGACGCCGCGGCCGCGCGGCAGGCGATGAAGACGCATATCCACGGGGCGGCCTCCCGTCTCGGCATCGAACTCTGAAGCCCTACGGCGAAGACTGCACATGAACCACCTCATCGACGCATTGCGCTCCATCGTCGGCTCTCGTTACGTGCTGACGGGCGATCGAGCCACTCGCCGCTTTCGCAAGGGATACCGCTATGGCGACGGCGCCGTCCTTGCAGTCGTGCGACCGGCGAGCCTCGTTGAGCAATGGCGGGCGCTGAAGGCCTGCGTCGACGCGGGCGTGATCGTGATTTCTCAGGCGGCCAACACAGGCCTTACCGGAGGTTCGACGCCCGATGGCGACGACTACGATCGGCCGATCGTCATCATCAATATGCTGCGGCTGAACCACATTCATCTCATTGGCGGCGGACGTCAGGTAATCTGCCAGCCCGGGGCGACGCTTGAACAACTCGAAAGGCAGTTGAAGTCGATCGGGCGCGAGCCGCATTCGGTTATCGGCTCGTCCTGCATCGGCGCGTCGGTCGTCGGCGGAATCTGCAACAATTCTGGCGGATCGCTGATCCGGCGCGGTCCGGCCTATACGCAATTTGCGCTGTTCGCCCAAGTTGGAAGCGATGGGGTTCTTCGCCTCGTCAACCATCTTGGGGTCGAATTGGGCGAGGATCCCGATGAGATGTTGGCGCGGCTCGATCGTGGCGACATCCGCGAAAGCGACATCGACTATTCCGACGGCCGCTGGGCGTCGGACCAGGAATATCATCGGCATGTCCGAGACGTCGAAGCCTCGACCCCGGCTCGCTTCAATGCCGATCCTCGCCGTCACTATGAGGCGTCGGGTTCGGCCGGGAAACTGGCGGTCTTCGCGGTGCGGCTCGACACCTTTGCGGCGGATCGGGATGTTACCGTCTTCTACATCGGCTCGAATGACCCGGCGGAGCTCGAATCCATCCGCCGCGATATTCTCCGCGACTTCCGGAATGTGCCGATCGCCGGCGAATACATGCATCGCGGCGCCTTCGACGCCAGCCGTCGTTTCGGCAAGGATCTTTTCCTGTTCGTGCGGAGGTTCGGCGCCAACAACGTCCCCAAGGCCTACGCCGCCAAAAGCTGGTTCGATGGACTGACCGAAAGGCTGGGGCTCGGCGGCGCGATAAGCGACCATATTCTGCAGGCGATTGTTTCGCGGCTGCCCGAGCACCTGTCGCAACGCCTCAACGAATACAGAGACGTCTACGCCCATCACCTCCTTCTCAAGATGGGGAATAGCGGCGCCGAAGAGGCGCGCGAATATCTCGCCCGCAGGTTTCCCTCAGCCACCGGCAATTATTTCGAATGCAGCGATGACGAGGGCGCCGCGGCCTTCCTCAACCGCTTCGCGGTCGGCGGGGCGATCGTCCGCTACCGGGCGGTCAATCGCAAAACGGTCGAGGATATCGTCGCGCTGGATATCGCGTTGCCGAGGAATACGCTCGACTGGTTCGAAACTCTGCCTGAAGAGATCGAAGCGAAGCTCGCGTTCAAAATGTACTGCGGCCATTTCTTCTGCCACGTTCTTCACCAGGAGTATCTGGTGAAGAAGGGCGAGGATTGCCTAGCTATCGAACACGCCATGTGGAAGCTGCTGGATGCTCGCGGCGCGGAGTATCCAGCCGAGCACAACGTCGGCCACCTCTACCGGGCCAAACCGGCCCTGCGCGATTTCTACCAGACGCTCGATCCGACCAACACGTTCAACCCCGGAATAGGTCAGACCTCGAAAAGAAAGCACTGGCGGGTCGACGACGGCGTCGAGCCGTGTGGCTGCACTGATCACGTCCACTGAGGCGCAATCGCCGGCCTCCCCGATCCCAACAGCCATGCGGCGCAAATCCGCGGCGGCGCGCTCGGCGGCTTCGTCGTCAGCAGTTTGCTACCCAATGCCGCGAAATTGCGGCCGGGGCGGAAGGTGATCCGCCCCCTGCCGGGACAGGAACTCCAACTCCGGCGGCGGGGCGCCCTTATTTTCGAGCATCCCCAGCGCCAGCGCGGCCTCCGCCTGCACGCTGGGATCCCTGTCGTCCGCTAGCTGTCGAAGGGGGATGAGGGCTTGGTCGATCCCGGGGAGGTCAGGACCGAGACGGCCGAGATGCCAAGCCGCCAGGCTGCGGACGAAGGCAAGCTCGTTGCCCAACTCCGCGATGAGGACGGCGACGGACTCCCCACGTGACGGCGCGACCTGCGCCAGGGCCGCCGCGGCCCAGACGCGTACGAACCCGACGGAGTCCTCGAGGGCCGAGGCGAGGAGGGGCGCGACTTCGCCTTCCGCCGCCGGGCCGATCTCGCCCAAGGCATAGGCTGCCAGGCGGCGCTGGAGTGGGTCGCCTCCCGACAGCGCGCCCACCCAGCCGGCGACGGAAGTCCCTAGGTAATTGACTTGCGCGCTCATGGGTCTGATCCCGCTCAAGGCGCTGCGCCGAGGCGACGGTCCAGATTGTACGCGGCGCTGATCAGCCCGATGTGCGTGAATGCCTGCGGGAAGTTGCCCAGCGCCTCGCCACACGGACCTGTCTCCTCGGCGTAAAGACCGAGATGGTTGGCATAGGTCAGCATCTTTTCGAAAATGAAGCGCGCCTCCTCGGCGCGGCCTGCGCGGGACAACGCCTCCACCAGCCAGAACGTACACATGTTGAACGTGCCCTCGCTCCCGGTCAGGCCATCGCCGGCGCCCTTGCCGATCTCGTAGCGGTGCACCAGGCTGTCGGAGACCAGCTCGGCCATGGTCCGGTCCAGCGTCCCGCGCATGCGGGGATCGGTCGGCGACAGGAAAAGGACGAGCGGCATGATCAGGTTGGACGCATCCACCGCGTCGGTGTCGAAGTGCTGCACGAAGCTCTGCCGTTCCGCGTTCCAGCCGCGCGTCATGATGGCCTCGTAGATGCGGTCACGCACAGCGCCCAGGCGGGGGCGATCCAGCGGCAGGCTCCGCTTTTGCGCCAAGCGGATCGCGCGGTCGAGCGCCACCCAGCATTGCACCTTGGAGTAGACGAACTGCCGCTGGCCGCCGCGCACCTCCCAGATACCGTCGTCAGGCCGCTCCCAGTTGTCCACCACCCAGTCGAGCATCTTGCGTACGTGGCGCCAGGAGTCGTAGGCGGTCGGCGTCCCGTATTTATCGTACATGTAGAGGGAGTCCATCAGCTCGCCATAGATGTCCAGTTGGAGCTGGTCGACAGCGGCGTTGCCGACTCGCACCGGGCGAGAGCCGCGATAGCCGTCGAGATGGCCGAGAATCTCCTCGGGCAGCTCGTGACTGCCGTCGATGCGATACATGGTCTGCAATGGGCCGTTGCGGGCGCCCTCGCCGGCCCGCTGCTCCAACCAGCCCATGAACTGCTCCGCCTCGGTCGTCAGCCCCAGGCGCAGGAAAGCGTAAATGGTGAAAGCGGCGTCGCGCACCCAGGTATAGCGGTAGTCCCAATTGCGCACCCCGCCGATCTCTTCCGGTAACCCACAGGTTGGCGCCGCCACGATCGCGCCAGTCGGCGCGAACGTGAGCAGCTTGAGCACCAATGCTGAGCGGTGGACGATCTCGCGCCAGCGGCCTGAGTAGTTGCACCGCCGCAGCCACTGTCGCCAAAAGGCCAGGGTCTGCGTCAGGGCCTCCGTGCCGACCAGCCGCGCCTCGAGCAGGATGCCGTCATGACCGCCGTTGTGGCTGTGCTCCTCCGCCTGGCGGAGGATGAAGGTCGTGGTCTCGCCGGGGTTGAGGGTGAACTCGGCGGCGACGCCATCGCCAAGCCTCGCCAGGGGGAAGCGGCTGATCAGCGAGACTTTCATGCCGCGCGCCTCGAAGACCGCTCCCCGGCCCTCCAAAACGACCTGATGGGGCCTTCGGGCGAAGTCGAAGGCTGGCCGGCAGTCGAGGCGGAAGCGGACCGATCCGCGCACGGCCCTTACCACTCGGACGATCTCGTGAATCTTCCTCGCCTCTCGCGGGTTCTGGATCGGCATGAAGTCCACGACCTCGCCGACGCCCTCGTCGCTGAGAAAGCGCGTCACCAGGACGTTGCTGTCGGGCATGTACATCTGTTTGTGTTCCGCCGCGGATAGGCTCGCGATGCGGAACGAGCCCCCTTTCTTGTCGTCGAGGATCGCCGCGAAGACGCTCGGCGAGTTGAAGTGCGGCATGCAGCACCAGTCGATCGACCCGTCGATGCCGACGAGAGCGACGGTGTGCAGGTCGCCGATGACCGCGTAGGACTCGATCGGCTTGTAGCCCATGATTTCGTTTCCTCCGCTCGCTCGACAGTCGAGCGCCACGAGGGGCGTGTCATCGATGATGGACAATTGTAGTCTTCGCGCAGCTCAACGCCCTGCCGAAGCTCATTGTCCTCCGCAGCATATGAAAAACCACAAGTATGCCTTGGGTTTTCGTCGTCGTACGATCAGGCGTCTCAGGATAGAGACAGAGCGGGGCGGCGCGCAAATCCTTCCGACATTCGCCGAGAGCCTGCGCGCATTGACACCTTTCCTGAACCGCCGCGATTTCCGAAGCAGACGACGACCGGCCTACGGCCAAGCGACACCGATATCGAGCGTCAAAAAATGCCGCATCGAATCTTGGCGGCGCGTTCGCCCGTGCCTAACTCTATTCCTTACGTCTGTCTCCCGCGACGGAACAGCCGTTGCCTGACCGCGTTTGGAAGCCAGGCGGCTGCCGTGGCGAGTTCTTTCCCAGCGAGGCGAGTTCTTTCCCAGTGAGGAAGGAGAAGCAAAATGGCCCTTTTTGAAGACGTGCTCAAAGGCGGCAATATTGCTTCAGGATTGGCGATCGGCGTGGGCCTCTATGTCTTGGCGCCAGCCCTCATGCCGGTGCTTCGGCCGATCGCGAAGTCGGTGATAAAGGCGGGTATCGTCGCTTACGACGAGGGTCGCGTGGCGCTTGCCGAACTCAGTGAGCGCGCCGAAGACATGGTCGCCGAGGTGCGGTCTGAAATGCCAGATCAAGGGGTGGACGCTCCTCGAAGGACGCGTCGGCCGGAGACCGCCGGCGGCGCCAAACCGGCGACGACGTCGTGAGCTGTTGAACCGCAGGACCAGCCTTAGACCCTCGATCCCTTGTAGAAGGCTCGCCCGCCCGGCTGCCTTAACGTCGGCCGGGAGAAGGAGCGTTCGGCCTCATGGACGAAGATTACGCCTCCTGGGTGGGCGGCGGGGCGGCGAGCGAGGCTGGCCCCGGCGTGGTCTTGCCGCTCCACACGGCGGTTCCCGGCCGCGCGCGCCTGCGGGTGAAAGGGATGCAGGGCTCGCAGAAGCTTTGCGACGCAGTGCGGCGCGGCCTCGCGGTCGCTCCCGGCGTCCGCCTGGTCGCCGTGAGCGCCCTGACCGGCAATATCGTGATCCACTACGACGCCAAGACTTCGCTCGCGGCAATTCGCGACTATCTTGCCGCGATCGTCCGCGGCGACATCGTTCCCCCCAACGACAGCGACGAAACTGCGGCGTCGCGCCCGCTCTGGCATCTATGCGCGCCCGACGAGGTCGAGACCGATCTTTCAACCTCGCAAGCGTCAGGCTTGTCGGATATCGAAGCGCGACGCCGTCTGAACATCGTCGGCCACAATATCCTGCCTGCGCCGGAGCATCGTTCGGACCTGGCGATCCTGGCGGGACAATTCAAAAGCTTTCCGATCGTCCTGCTGGCCGGCGCCGCGGCGTTGTCCCTGATCAGCGGGGCGCTGATGGAGGCGATCGCCATCGCCAGCGTCGTGGCGCTCAATGGCGTGATCGGCTACGAGGCCGAGAGCCGCGCGGAGCGCACCATCGAAAGTCTCGGCGTCGCTACGCCTCAAAGCGCGAAGGTTGTGCGGTCGGGAACGGCCAAGGAGGTTCCCGCCGAGACCTTGGCGCCGGGCGACCTCATCACCCTCCATCGCGGCGATGTCGCGCCGGCCGATGCGCGGCTGATATCGACGAACGATCTTACCGTCGGCGAAGCCGCGCTCACGGGCGAAAGCTCGCCGGTTGTCAAATCAGCCGCTCGGCTCGGCGAAGCCGGCGCTCCGTTAGGCAGCCGCACCAACATGATCTATCGCGGCTCCGTCGTTACCGGCGGCAGCGGACAAGCCCTAGTGGTCGCAACCGGCGCGTTGACGGAGGTCGGTCGAATCCAGCGCCTGGTCTCGGCGACCGCAGCGCCGGAAACGCCGATCCAGCGCGAACTTGGCGCGCTGTCGCACAAGTTGGTCTGGGTGACGCTGATAACGGCTGGAGCGATCATGACGCTGGGCCTGTGGCGCGGCCTAGCCTTGGTCCAAATCGCCCGGTCGGCCCTCGCAACCGCGGTGGCCGCCATCCCCGAAGGCTTGCCGATGGTGTCAACCACCACGCTCGCCCTCGGGATCGAGGAAATGCGGCGTCAAGGCGTGCTGGTCCGCCGTCTGGAAGCGATGGAAACGCTGGCGTCGGTGGAGGTTGTTTGCTTCGACAAGACCGGGACCCTGACCTTTGGCCGCATGTCGCTCCAGATGCTGCACATCGGCGGAAAGGAGTATCGCCTTCGCAACGGCGGCTGGTGCGACGAGGCGGGCGCTTTGGCGGGAGCCGCCGCCGACGAGCGGCTCGCCATGCTTCTTTCGATCGGCTGCCTGTGCAGCGAGACCGAAATCGAGGTGCGCGACGGGATGGTCAGCCTCAACGGTTCGCCGACCGAAAATGCATTGGTTCAGGCGGCGCTCGACAGCGGCGTTGACGTCGGCGAATTGCGCGCTCGGCGCGGCCGGATCATGATCCAGCACCGTTCCGAAGCGTATCGCTTCATGGCCAGCGCGCATCATGACGCCGGCGGCAACTATTTTGTAGCCGTTAAGGGCAGCCCGACTGACGTGATCGAGCGCTGCGCCTGGGAGGCGGTCGGCGCTGGCGATCGGCAGCCCCTCACGCCGGCGCGGCGCGCGGAAATCGAGGCCGCGAATGACCGGATGGCGGAACGGGGCCTGCGCGTGCTCGGCTTCGCGTTCCGCCGGACGAAGGACCCGCCCGGCAGCAATGTGCGCTTCGACGATCTGGTGTGGATCGGCCTTTCCGGGATGGCCGACCCGATCAGACCCGGCCTGCCGGCGCTGATGGAGACGCTTCACCGGGCGGGCATGCACACCATCATGCTGACCGGAGACCAGAACGCCACCGCCCGCGCCGTCGGCGAGCAGATCGGCCTCAGCGGGACGGCGGTGACCAAGATGCTGGACGCGGTCGACCTGCAGGCGATGAACGAGACCGAGCTCGCCGCCATGGCGAGAACGTCGCATGTCGTCAGCCGCGTCAGCCCGACGCAAAAGCTCCAAATCGTTCGATCGCTACAGCAATCGGGAGCGGTGGTGGCGATGGTGGGCGACGGCATCAATGACAGTCCCGCCATGCGAGCCGCCGACGTCGGCATCGGCATGGGGCGGGACGGCGGAGCTGCCGCGCGGGAAGTCGCCGACGTGTTTCTCGCCGCAGACGACCTCGGCGGCCTTGTCCCGGCCTTCGAGCAAGGCCGCACCACCTATACGAACATTCGCAAGTCGATCCGTTACGTCGTCAGCACGAATGTCAGCGAAGTCGCGCTCGTGCTGATGGGGACGGGGTTCGGCCTCACGGCGGCCTTGTCGCCGCTGCAACTCCTGTGGATCAATTTGATTTCCGACGTGCTGCCGGGCATCGGCCTCGCCATGGAGCCGCCCGCGCCGGATGCGATGGAGCGCCCGCCGCTCTCGCCGCGCCAGACGATCATCGGTCGCGAGGATTTCGGCGTGGTCGCGCGCGAGGCGGCGGTCCTCAGTGCAGGCGCGCTCGGCGCCGCCGCTTGGGGCGGGCTCCGGCACGGGATCTCGTCGCCGCGGACGCAAACCATGACGTTCGCGAGCCTCGTCACGGCGCAACTGCTGCATGCGCTGACCTGCCGCTCGCCGACGCAAGGCGTGTTCACGAAAGAGCGCGCGCCAGCCAATCCCGCGCTGGCGACCATCCTCGCCGGCTCCTTTGCGGCGCAGGGCGCGGCGATGTTCCTGCCAGGGGTACGATCACTGCTTGGCGTCGCGCCGATCGGCGCTCTGGATGCTCTTGCAGTTCTCGCTGGCGGAACGCTGCCCTTCATCGGCAATGAAATGGCGAAGGCGCGTCGCGAGGCGGCGACGGCGGATTCTGGCCTCAAGCGGCCTCAAGCATGAGGGACGGGTATGTACGGGCTGAACTCAACATGGCCTGCAACACGGCCCTGGCTGCCAACGCCGTGATCTGTGAGGCCAATCGCCGACGGATTGCGGCTCGTGCGAGGCTCCAGATCAAAGCGACGAGGCCGGTTTCCTTGCCGAACAGGTTGCGCACGGCGCGGTCGAGCCTGCCGAGCGCGCTCGCAATCGCGATCCGCCGCGCTTCGGCGAGGGAGGCGGGGGCGACGATAAGTCCAGAAAGTTGTTGCAGCTCGCGGCAGTCGAAACTGCCGTCGTGGTTGATCAGCACGCTGGCGGTGAGGGGATTGACCTCGACCAGGCGGACGCCGGGCCTCTCGGAGAGGGCGCGCTGGAGTGCGGCAAAATAGTGCCGCTGGCGGCGTAGCGCCGGAATTTTGACGCGCAGACGCTGCTTGGTCCGATGGACCACAAAGACCTGTGGATAGTGGCGCATGCCGATCCTCATGCGCGGCAGTCGGGACTGACGCGTCCAAGTGTGTCTTTCCGGGACGCCTAAGATCGGAATGCGAAAGGTCGATGACGGTTAGGTCGCAAATTGTCGCGAGCCGGGCGACGCCGATCGTCTAGCCGAGCAGCCAGCTGACGAGAAAGATCGCGCCGCCGGCGAAGGCGCCGACGATCGCGCCGTTCATCCGGATGTATTGCAGGTCGCTGCCGACGGCGAGCTCAAGGCGGGTCGCGAGCGTGCGCGTGTCCCAGCGATGCACGACCTCCGCGATGAAGGAGCCGATCTCGCCGCGCCACGAGACGAGGTAGACCGCGAGCCGCTCGAGCGCGGAATCGATGTGGCGCTGCATGGCTTCGCCGGCGAGCAGCGTCTGCCCGATGATCATGATCGCTCGCTCCAGCGCGATCCGCGTCTTGGAGGAGGGCGTGGCGAGGTCGTTCAGGAGGGTGGTCGTCAACTCGTTGCCGATCGAGGCGAGCCACGCCTGAACTTCGGGATGGTTGATGACGCGGTTCTTAACTTCGTTGATCTGCTTTTTGTACTCGGGCGAATGGCTGAGGTCGTCGACCAAAGCGGAGAGCCTCTCGCGCAAGCTCAGCCGCAGGTCGCCCTGGGGCTCGCGCAGTCGGTTCAGGACGCTGGTGATTTCCGCCACGATCGCCGCGGCGATCCTGCGGTCGATGGCGCGCGGGATCCACCAGCGGCTTCGTTGCTGAACGGCCAGGTCGATCGCGCTGCGGTGATCCTCCAGCCAGTCCGCAATGACCCGGATAATGCGATCCAACAGGTCGTCCGCCTCGCCGCTCGCCGTCAGCACCCGGATGATCTGGCCCATGACCGGGGCGACGTCGGCATGCTCCAGCTGTTCGCGCCAAAGGTGATCGACGAATTCGTGCAAATCGCGCATGCGGAGAGAGCGGATCAAATAGGGCAGGGCCTGAGACGCCGAGTCGGCGACCAGGGCTGCCGTCTCGGGAGCGGCCAGCCACTCGGCGAAGCGGCGTGCAGCGTGCGCCTCGCGCAATTTTCGCAACACCGTCTCTTTGGTGAGGAAGTTGCGCTCGACGAAACGGCCCAGGGTCTGACCGATCCGATCCTTGCTGTTGGGAATGATCGCCGTATGCGGGATCGGCAGGCCGAGCGGGCGGCGGAACAAGGCCGTGACGGCGAACCAATCGGCAAGGCCGCCGACAAGCCCGGCCTCGGCCATGGAGCGCACCAGCAGCGTGACGAAGCCCGGGGGGCCCATTCGATGGGTCGCGAACGCGACGGCCCCCATCAGCACCAGCAATCCGGTGGCGACCGCGCGATTGCGCCGCAGACGCCAGCGCCGCTCTTCCTCCTCCGGGTGCTCGGATTCGGCGGGAGCCGATCGGTATGGCGACATAGCTAACGCACCTCTCTGCTGATCCGTTCCGCGCCATTGGAAGGTGGCCGCTTGCGGCCTCGAGGGTCAAGGATGCGACGCGACGCAAAAATCCTGATACCCTCGCCGGTCCGATCCGGGCCCCGCAACGTGGCGGCGCCGGCGGCGGGTCCGTTCGCAACGATGGGGAGGCGCCACGATGCTGCCGACCGCTCACGTCGAACATAAGCTGCCGGGACGGGTCAGGCTGAGGGTGGCGTCACGCCGCGGCGACCACGAATTCTTCAATACGATTGTCCACCGGACGAAGGCGCGGTCAGGCGTCACATCGGTTGCCGCCAATTCGCGGACCGGCAGCATCCTAATCCGTCATGATGGCGAGTTCGGCGGGATGGCGGATCTCGGCGACGAACTCAACCTGTTCTCGCTGGTATGGCCGGAGGCTCCGCGCGAGCATTCCGTGCGCCACGCGGCCGGCGACGCCCCGCTTGCCACCGCGAGCGCCGGCCTTTCCGGAATCGGCGTCTATCAGGCTACCCAAGGCCGGCTGTTCGGCAGCGCGGCGGAAAGCCTTTGGCAGGCCTATAGCGCGCATCAAGTGCTCGGCAGATCAGGCGTGGCCTTCGCGTTCGCCGCAATCGGCCTTTTCCAATTGGCGCGCGGCGAACTCTTCGGCGCGGCCTCATCCATGTTGTTCCACGCGCTCTCGGCCCAGCATCTTGCCAAAATAAGGGACGCCACTCCCCACAGTCCTGGGGAGAAGGTCTAGCGGAATGCCAATCGGGCTCGAGGGGACCTTAGACGTCATTGCGAGGAGCGCAGCGACGAAGCAATCCATCGTTCCGCCTGGCGCTGCTGGATTGCTTCGCTTGCGCTCGCAATGACGGCGCCAATTCGAACAAAACGCAACGCGCGCTAGTCCAACTGATCGGTCGGGCCCCAGCCGAGCCTTCCGCCGTGGGCCTCGATTTCCTCTCGCACTGCTGTCAGGGCAGTCTGGAGGGTAGCGAGTTCTCGCAGAGCGTCTGCCTGGGCGACAACGCCCACTCGCCGCGGGGGGGGCTGCTCGGCGAACGATCGTTTGGACGGGATAACGGAAATCAGCCGGCGTTGCCCTAGGCGCTATCCGGGGTCAGGATCGCAGGACCAGTGGCTTCTCTAGGTCTTTGATTTGAATGGTGCCCAGGGGCGGCACCAATTCTATGTCCTCGGGTATCCACGAATATCCATAAGACGCCAGCAAACTCAATGCAATATCAACGCATCTGTCTTCCGTTGTTTCTCCCTGTGTGCCACAATCCGCGTCATTGTGTGGGACCAACTGTGGGACTGGCGAGATGGCGCGGTTGACGGACAGGACAGTGAAGACGGCCGGCGCGGGACGATACGGCGACGGCGACGGACTCCATTTGATCGTCTCCGAGAGCGGTCGCCGCAAGTGGGTGTTGCGCTACCAGTTGAACGGCGTCCGCCGCGACATGGGGCTCGGTTCATACCCCGCTGTGACGCTGGCGGAGGCACGGATCGCCGCCGCCGAGGCGCGCAAGCTGATCGCGCAAAATGTCGACCCGGTCGACGCGCGCGCGGCAACTCGCAAAGCGGCGAAACCAATCCCGACCTTCGAGGACATCGCCAAACTCGTGATCGAGGAGGCAAAGCAGAAATCGACAAATGCGAAAGTCAAGTATCAGTGGGATCGGCACCTTGGCGAGGCCTACAGCGGGCCGTTGCTCAAGCGCCCAGTCAACGAAATCACAACCACGGATGTAGCGGCCGTGCTGAAACCGGTTTGGACGGCCAAGCCTGAGGTCGCGCGTAAGCTCTACCCCGCGATCCGACGCGTTTTTGAATATGCACGAATTCGCCTGCGCGACGACCACGGCATCGCCATGTCGGACAATCCCGCCCGCTGGGACGACCTGAAGGCCATGGGCTTCGGACCGCCGGCCAAGCTCAGCCGGGGCAGTCATCCGGCGCTTCCTTATGAACGCCTTCCCGCCTTCGTGGCCGATCTTCGCGCTCGCGACGCGCCCGCCGCCCGCGCCCTCGAATTCCTGATCCTGACCAATGTCCGCACCGACGCCGTTTTGAAGGCGCGTTGGGACGAATTGGATCTGGATCAGGCCTTATGGGGAGTTCCGCTCGCCAGCCTGAAAGACCGCAAATATCGCAAGGAAGCGTTCCGTGTGCCCCTGCCGCCACGCGCTGTTCAGATCGCTCGCGAGATGGAGACCATCAAAGTCTCGGATTACGTATTCCCTGGCCAAGCGCCGAAGAAGCCCCTGTCGAACATGGCGCTGCTAACGCTTCTTAGACGCATGAATTCAGTCGCGGTCGAGAAATGGGTCGACGTCGGCGACAAGCGTCCGATCACGGCTCACGGTTTTCGCGCGACGTTTCGGACGTGGGCGGAGGAAGTCACCGGATTTCCTCATGCGGTAATTGAGGAGGCCATGGGGCATCAGGTCGGCAGCCAGGTCGAGCGCGCCTATCGCCGCACGGATGTCCTCGAGAAACGCCGCGAGCTGATGACCGCCTGGGCGAACCATTGTGAGCCGGTCGGAACGCGCGAACGTTCGCCATTAACAGCCCCCGCCGGGGCCTGAGGCAACTGCGATAGTGCAGATTCGGACCAATCCCCTATTCAGCGCTGGCGCCATCGCCGCCCGCGAACCGCCGGTGTGCGCCCCGCCTGGTGAAGACGCCGCGTTTGCAGGATATCATCGGTGGGCGAAGCCCCCTCTTCCGTGATGGGCCTGTCGGAACGGCGGGCCTGCTCCATCATCGGCGCCGATCGCACGCACGATGATCCGCTACCGGTCGCGCCGGCCCAAGGAAAGCGAGCTGCGGGCGCGGCTGCGCGCCGGCAATCGCGGCGGCCCTACGATTCAGCCAGTATGTTGATGTTTGCCGACCGCGGCGAACACAAAATCGATGAAGCTCCGCACCCGGCTCGGCAAGTGCCTCCGGGTGGGGTAGGTAACGTAGAGATTGATCGCGTCATGATTAAACGGAGCGAGCACCTCTACGAGGCGGCCCTCCGCAAGATCGTCTTCGATATCCCAGAGCGCCTTGATTCCGAGTCCCCGACCGCCAAGAATCCAGCCATGCATGACCTCGGCGTTGTTGGTCAAAAGCGCTCCTTGCACTTGCACCTCGAGCGCCTTTTTGCCGTCGACGAACGTCCATCGGTCGAAGGCGTGCCGGCCTCGCACAAGGCAGATGCAGTTGTGCTCGCCCAAGTCCTCGGGCCTGGCTGGAACTCCGTGCTCGGCAATATATTCCGGTGATGCGCAAAGGACGCGGCGGCTGGCGAGCAATTTTCTGGCAATGATGCTGCCGTCCGACAACTCGTCGACATGCAGCCCGATGTCGAGGTCGTCGCCGATCACATCCGCTCGCGAGTCGGTGAGTACGAGTTCGATCGTGACCCGAGGGTATTGCTGAGAGAACTCGGCGATCAGCGGTGCGAACCGACGTCGACCGATCTCCAGCGGCGCCCCGACGCGTAGATGCCCCTGCGGCGCCGCGCTCCTCGCCCCCACCTCGGCCTCAACCTCATCGAGCTCGGCGAGTATGCCGACGGCGCGCTCGTGAAGCAGGATTCCCTCCTCCGTAAGGGCGAAGCGACGGCTGCTGCGATCGACGAGTCGCGCCCCCAGCCGGCTCTCCATCGCGGCAAGCCGGCGGCTCATTGCGGGCAGGGAACTGTTCAGGCGCCTTGCGGTCTCTGACAGACTGCCAGCGGCGACCATGCGGGCGAACAATCGAAGATCGCTGATTTCATCGGCCATGTCTCATCCTTCCGTCGAACGGAAGGATACGATCCAGATGTCGCATCTACCAGCCCAAAGACACAGCCCATAAACAAGGGAACCTGCAACGCAAGGAAAGGCTTAGTGATGCGTCGCAATCGAGACCGGTTAGAAAGCGTGCTGAGGCAATCATTCATAGAGGGGGTGAGTTGGCCTATCGATCGCCCGTCACTTCGGTCCCTCGCTCGGTCGGGGCTCGCCGTCACGCAGATCGCGCGGCATTTCTCGGTCGATCCGACTGAGGTTCATGTATTGCTTAATCGGCGATAACGCTTCGTCGCACATGAGCAGTACCTCCTCGGGCGAACGAACGCGGCGAAGGCCTCAAATCCTTCGCTCAACAAGATCGTCACCGTCCACGGGCTGATTCTCGGCGCCCCATCCATTACGCCGCGAGCCGTCTGGCGCTGCGCGTGCGAGGGCCCCTCGGCTTGACGACAAGGGCGCGTCAATCCCGTCAAGCCGCCTGCCGGTGCGAAAATTGCGGCCATCGATATTCGACGAATGCGATTCTACAAGGCGCGGATGCGCTCATTCAATAATTACGCCCGTCGCGCGCATAAGACGTGTCTGCCCAGAGGTAATTCTCTATGTACCGCAAAAAAGTAATGCGATTGTAAGTAATTGTCGTGTTCGGCTCGCATGCGTACTAAATTTTAATAACGATACCAAAGTGTCTGGCGTTGGTTGCTGTCGCAACGGTCATCTCATGACGATGTATTGGAGGATGTCAATGTCAGACAGCAACAATCGAACGTTAGACTACGTCGTTTTTGGCGGTGGATTAGCTAACTGCGCGGTCGCGGCGCGCCTGAGCCAGCGTCCTGACATCGGCGTCGCCTCGATCGAGGCCGGATGCGAAAATCAGCACGAGCAATCGTACTACGCAATCGGCGCCCACTGCGTGTCGCGCTGGCGCTCGAGCCCGGCACTGTCTGGATCAACGCTTGGCAGCCATGGCCGATCAATTCGAGTAAGGCGGAGTCAAGCAGAGTGGCCTGGGGCGCCTGCGTGGTCTCGCCGTCATCGACGATTCCATCGAGTACAAGCATATCGCGCTTCGCTCTGGCCACGCATCGGCGTCGAGATGAACGACACGAAGGAGAATGTCAGCATGAGAGCGCTGCGATTGAATGAATACGGTCAGCCGTGGGTTTTGAAGTTGGAGGAAATTCCAAAGCCCCAGCTGCACGCGGGCGAGGTCTTGGTCAAGGTGGAGGCGGCGGGCATCAATCGATCCGATATCGTCGCGGTGGCGGGCGGGTTCAAATCGTCACTGCCGCGAACACCTGGGCGCGACTTCGCTGGCGTGATCGCCGCTGGACCGGATGCTGGGTTGGAGGTCTGGGGTAGCGGAGCCGGCTTCGGCGTAAGCAGAGACGGCGCGCACGCCGAGTTTGTCGCAGTTCCTCGCGCGTGGCTTAGCCCGAAGCCGCACCGCCTCTCCATGGCCCAAGCCGCTGCGAGCGGCGTGCCATTCATCGTCGCTTTCGAGGCGCTTGTGACTGTCGGAGCCATTCAAAAGGGAGAGACGTTGCTCGTCAGCGGTTCGGAGGGCGCCGTCGGGCGTGCCGCGGCGCAGATCGCCCATTGGCGTGGCGCTCGCGTCATCGGTGTGCAACGGAGCGCAAATCCGTCCGAGGCGGATGATATCGTCGATACGATTACCGAGGACGCCAACCAGGCGGTCGAGGCCCTTACTAGAGGAGCCGGCGTCGACATTGCGCTCGACGCCGTCGGGGGCGATCTGTTCGAACCGATGCTGAAATCTCTACGACCGGGAGGGCGGCAGGTCTCGATTGCAAGGGGAAGCCGACCGCGGGTGGAGTTCAATCTCCGGGACTTCTTCCACAACAGAACGACGTTGCACGGCGTCGACACGTCGGAACTGTCGGGCGAGCGCGTAGCGGAGATTCTTCAAGTGCTGAGTTCCGGGTTTGAGGAAGGAACGCTGTCGGCTCCGGAGACTTGGGAAGCGTCGCTCGAGCGAGCTGTCGATTCGTATCAAGCCGTCGTGCGCGGCGCACGCGAGCGCCAAATCCTGACTTTTGACTAGGGGCGTATGATGGACACTCAGATCATCGACCGGCTCGCCATCCGCGATCTTATCGACAACTGGGCGATCTGGCGTGATTCAGGCGACTGGGAGCGGTTCTCAACCGTATGGGCGAAGGACAGCTGGATTTCAGCAACCTGGTTTCAGGGAATGGGCGAAGACTTCATCCGTGTCGCGCAGGAGGGGTGGAACAGAGGCGTCAGCATTCTCCATTTCCTTGGCGGAACGAGCATAGAGCTCGCGGGCGCCCGGGCGTGGGCACAAACGAAGATGACGATCAACCAACGCGCCGATGTGCATGGCGTCGAATGTGACGTCATCTGCACAGCGCGCTTCCATGACTTGCTCGAAAAGCAGGACGGTCATTGGCGCCGCGTGGTGCGCCAACCAACGTATGAAAACGATATTTGGCGCCGGTCGATCCCTCGGCCGCCGTCACGCTCGATCAAATGCGCTCAAACAATAATTGATTGGCTATCGGCATCTAGCCTACTTGCAGCAGCTTGTTGGCTATACGGCGAAACGCGACATGCCGGGTTTGAAAGGCGCGGGCGCCGACGCGCTCTATGCTCATTGCCGTTCTTGGCTCCGAGGCGGGCCCTCCCGGTGGATTAGGTCCCAAGCGCTTCATTGAGGGCGCGTCGTGCGGCTTCGGCGCCGAGTTCTTGCAGTGTTTCAAGGGCTCGCAAAAGCAGAAAGAGAAAGGAGTGTGAAGCGAGGGCAAGCGAATTGTGTCGCCGCGCAAGGAAATAAAGACATGCAGAAGCTTGGCTACAATTGGACCAATGAAATCGGTCTCGACCAGCTCCCATATTTTTCGGTGTGGTCGAAGCTCGATGACCCGGGCATCCATCCCGTTCACGCTCATGATTATTTCGAGCTTCTCCTCTTGCTGTCCGGTGAACGCATCCAACACATCGATTCGGCGAACCTCGGCGCTGAGGAAGGTCATCTGCTTTTTTTGTCTCCCGGAGTGAGACATGGCGCGACACTGCTCAGCAAGAATGAAACACTGATCATTGGCTTCAATCTTTCGTTTCTTCATCCTGAGTTGCCTCTCGAAGCATCGCGGGCATGGGACCGGGCAGCCACGCTCGAAGCGGCGCCGGAAATCCTGCCCTTTATTGCGCAGTCGAAAGTCGAATTTAGGTGCAGCAGCGAGCTGGCGGAGAAGCTGAGAGAGATAGCGACGGCGTTGTTGACGAACAGTACGTCAGCGGCATTGGGCGCGCGCGCTCGTGCGAGATCGCTATTGTCGCTGCTCTTGTTGGAAGTCGTTGAATCGTTCGAGAAGAAAATTGTTGATGCGGCGCATGATCACCGTCCGGCGCCGAATTCGACCTTTTCCGGCGACGTCACCGCGTACATCGAAGCAAACTTGGCTGAACCCGTCACCATAGAGGATGCCGCACGCGAACTTTGTGTTTCGCCCAGCGGCCTTTCATCAAGGGTGCGAAAGACAATGGGGTTTACGTTCAACGAGCTGGTCGCCAATGCCCGGTTGAAGAAAGCGCGCGAACTCCTCGTCTTCAGCGACTCGAGAATCTCGGAAATAGCGTTCGCCTGCGGCTTTGATGACAACGCCTATTTTAGCCGTCGATTTCGGCAAGTTACCGGCGTGACGCCGGGAGACTATCGGCAGCGCGCTAGGTCCCCCGGGTCAAAACAACGCTCGGTTCATGCCGCCGTCCACAACACCTTCAACGTTGAACGCCATGTCACGCAAAAGTCCTGAAGCCATTTCGCGCCGCAGCCGCGAACCCGTGGCGCAATGCGACCGCAACGCACGCATGAATGACGGGTTGCCTCGTTCCTCTGCCGCCGGCGATGGGACAACGGGACAACGCCTCAGCCGCTGATCGCTGATTTCATCGGGCATGTCTCATCCTTCCTCGTAACGGAAGGATGCGATCCAGACGTCGCATCTACCAGCCCAAAAACACAGCCCATAAACAAAGGGATACGCGCAGCTTTTGCGGCTGCGCAGCTGGACCGAACAAATCCGTATCGATGTTCTTCGAAAGGATGGGGCATGACTACCATTGCTGAACGCGTGACGAACATCGCCGGCGCTCCGCCGCGCGCTGATGCCGACGCCGAGAGGCAAGTCCGCGGGAATAGACTCGGCCGGCGGGCGATCGCCGCTTGTGCGATTGTTGCGGTCGCCGGGATAGGATCCTGGGCGGGAAATCAATATTGGACTGTCGGGCGGTTCATAGAAACAACGAACGACGCCTATGTGAAGGCCAATTCCACCATCGTGGCGCCGAAGGTTTCCGGCTACATCGCCGCCCTGTTGGTGGACGACAATCAGACCGTTAAGGCCGGTCAGACGCTCGCTCGCATCGACGATCGGGATTTGCGCGCCGCTCTGGATGAGGCGGCGGCGAGCGTGGCCGCTGCGGAAGCGTCGGTCGCCAACCTGGACGCCCAAATCGTCGCCCAAGGATCTCAAATCGGTCAGGCGGACGCCAGCGTCGCCGCCGCCAGCGCCGCGCTGAGCCTCGCGCAGCGCGATGACAGCCGCCGGAAGAAGATGGCGCAAGTGGGTTACGGGTCGGAAGAGCAGGCCGACGGCGCCGCAACCGACGTCGAGGAGAAGGCCGCCGCCCTCAAGCGCTTGCAGGCCGCGGCGCTCAACGCCCGTCAGCAAGTGGACGTCCTGACCAGCCAACGTCAACTGGCGCAGGCGCAGTTGGCGAGGGCAGAGGCCGCAAGACGCCAGGCCGAACTGAACCTCAGCTATGGCGGCATAACGGCGCCGATCGACGGCACGGTCGCCGCCCGCACGGTTCGCTTGGGCCAGTACGTCCAGGCGGGAACCCAGCTGATGGCGCTGGTGCCGTTGCAGAAGGTCTATGTCGTCGCGAATTTCAAGGAGACCCAGCTTACCGACGTGCGACCCGGCCAGCCGGTGCGCATCCACGTCGACACGTTTCCAGGCGACGATGTCCGCGGCCGCGTCGAGACCCTGGCCCCGGCCAGCGGCATGGAGTTCAGCCTCCTGCCGCCCGACAACGCCACCGGCAACTTCACCAAGATCGTTCAGCGCATTCCGGTCAAGATCGCGTTTGCGCCCGACAACGCTTTGGCGGGCCGACTCCGGCCGGGCATGTCGGTGGACGTGTCCATCGACACGAGGGCGAGCGAAACGCCCGCGGCGGAACAGAAGCAAGGGAGCTGAGCATGGCCAGTCAAGCGGTCGCTCCCGCGACGGGAGGTCGTCTCATGCAGCAGACGGCTCCATCCGCTTCCCAACTCCATGAAGCCGCCGTTCCGCTGAAGACGTGGATCGCCGTCGTTGGAGCGGCCTTGGGCGCGTTCCTCGCGATCCTCAACATTCAGATCGTCAGCTCCTCGCTTGCCGACATTCAAGGCGCCATCGGCGCCGGAGTGGATGACGGCGGCTGGATCACCACGGCCTATCTGGTGGCCGAGATCATCGTCATTCCGCTCAGTGGTTGGCTGGCGCGCGTTTTCTCGCTGCGCACCTATCTGCTCACCAACACCTTCCTATTCCTGGCGCTCACCGTCGCCTGCGCCTTCACCACCAATCTCAGCCAGATGATCGTCGTCCGGGCAATGCAGGGCTTCGCTGGCGGGGTGCTCATACCGCTCGCCTTCTCGATCATCATGACGCGATTGCCGCCGTCGAAACACCCGGTCGGCCTGTCGATCTATTCCATCTCGGCGATCTTCGCTCCCGCGATCGGCCCGGTGGTCGGCGGCTTCTGCAACGAAACCTTCGGCTGGCAGTCGATCTTTTTCGTCAATCTTCTGCCGGGCGCTGTGATGTTCGCAATGCTGTGGTTCTCCCTCGATCCCTCTCCTCGCCAACTTGATTTGCTGCGTCGGGGGGACTGGCTCGGCATCATCTCGATCGCGATCGGCTTGGGCACTTTGGAAACTGTGCTGGAGGAAGGCGAGAAGGACGATTGGTTCGGATCGGCTTTCATCGTTCGACTGTCGATCGTCGCCGCCGTCGCCCTGTCAGCGTTCATCTTGGTCCAGTTTCTCCGAAAGGAACCGCTGCTGCATTTGCGGCTACTCGGCCGGCGGAATTTCGGGCTCGGCACGGTCGCCAATTTCTTTTTCGGCCTGTCGATGTACGGCTGGATCTACGTCGTTCCGCTCTATCTCGCTCGCATGCAGGGGTACAACGCCGAGCAGATCGGCAACGTGCTGATCTGGATCGGTTTGCCTCAGCTCGTCATTCTGCCGTTGGTTCCCAAGTTGATGAAGCGCGTGGACCCGCGATTGCTGGTGGGCGCCGGATTCGTGCTGTTCATCGCCGGCAGCCTCCTGGCGACGAACTTATCCGGCAATTTTTCCGGACCGCAGTTCATCTCCTCCAGCCTGGTGCGGGCGGTGGCGCAGTCGATCGTGATGACGCCCCTTTCCGCTATCGCTGTCGCCGGGATCGAGCGGCACCACGCTGGCTCCGCCGCGGCGTTGTTCAACATGACCCGCAATCTCGGAGGCGCCATTGGCATTGCCTTGCTGCAGACCTTCCTGACCACGCGCGAGCAATTTCATTCCGACGTGTTGACCGGACAGGTCTCGCTTCTCGGTGACGCGACGCGCGTGCGCCTGGACCAACTCACGCACACCTTCATGGCCCATGGGGTCAGCGATTCTGGCCACGCGCGCCAGGAGGCGCTGGTCGCAGTCGGCCGCGTCATCCGCCGGCAGGCGTACATGCTCGCCTATAGCGACACTATCATTCTTCAGAGCGCCCTTCTCGGGCTCGCTCTATTGGCTGTCCTTCTGCTCAGGAAGGCAAAGACTGGCTCGTCCGGGGAGGCGCATTGATCATGACGGCTTTATTGCGAAAGCGTCCTTTTTTGAGGTCGAGCGAAATGATCCTGCGCCGATGGAGCGCGAAGCGTGACCGTTGTCTGCTCGTAACTCTTCTGGGGAGCGTGTCGCTTAGCGGCTGCATCGTCGGCCCTGACTTCGCAGTCGGCCCTGACTTCGCAGCTCCCTCTCGCCCGACCGAGCAGGCCTATGTGTCGGAGCAGGGCGCCGCCCTCGGCGCGGCCGGCTCCGGAGAGGTCCAGCAGACTCTGGCGTTGGGCAGGCCGTTGCCGACAGATTGGTGGAGGCAGCTGCGGTCGTCGGAGCTCAATCGGACAGTGGAACTCGCACTCGCCAACAATTGGTCCGTCGACATTGCGCGCGCGAACGTGTCCCGGGCCGCAGAGGCCGTGAAGGCGACCGAGGGTGGACTCTATCCTCAAGTGGATGCAGCGGGAGGCCTTGCGAGACGGCAATACGGCGCATCGTTTTTGGGGCCCCAGGCGTTCACGTTTCCGACGTTCTCGGCCTACACCGCCGGGGTCGAAGCCAGCTATGACCTAGACGTCTTCGGCGGAACTCGCCGCAAGATCGAACTCGCCGCAGCCCAGGCGGAAATGCAGAGTGAGATGTTGAATGCGGCGCGGTTGACTGTCGCCGGCGATACCGTGATCGCTGCGCTGCAGATCGCCTCGATCCGTGCGCAGATCGACGTGGTGCAAAGCGTCATTGCTTCCGATCAACAGAACCTAACGCTGATTCAGACGGCCCACGGAGAGGGTGTGGCCACCCAGATCGACGTTACAACGGCTCAGAGCCAACTGGACCGGGATCGCGCCTTGCTGCCGCCTCTGCATCAGCAAGTCAACGTGGCGCAGGACGCCCTCGCGATCCTCGTGGGCAGGTCTCCCGGCGCCTGGGCGGCGCCTCACTTCAGTTTGGCGACGATGAAGTTGCCGCAGGCTATCCCGTTGGTCGTGCCGTCGGATCTCGTGCGGGCCCGGCCCGACATTCGCGCCGCTGAAGCACAGCTGCATGCCGCTAGCGCCGCTGTCGGGGTCGCGACCGCCGACCTCTATCCTCATATCGCCTTGAGCGCCGCTGTGGCCGAGGAAGGCCTCACCGGAGGTCCATCCGGCCCAGCCTGGAGCCTTGTGGGTGGTCTTGCCGCGCCGATCTTCCACGGGGGCGCGCTATCAGCCAACCAGCGCGCGGCCCAAGACGCCTACCAGGCCACGTTCGGCGAATATCAGCACACCGTCCTAGCGGCCTTCCAGCAGGTCGCTGACGACCTCCATGGCCTCGCCAACTCTGCAGACGCAGTTAGGACGGAGCAACAGGCGCTTGATTCGGCCAGTTCTGCGGTGCGCTTGACTCGACTGGGCTACGGCGCGGGCAACACAGGAATCGTTCAAGTGCTCGACGCTCAGCGTCTCCAGCAACTCGCCGAACTCAACCTCGTCCAGGCTCGAGCGCAACGATACGTTGGGACCGTGAATTTGTTTGTCGCCTCCGGTGGCGGGATAACGGACGCGCCGAAGCGAATAGCGGCAGCAAAGTAAGTCGTTGCGCGCCGAAGTCGAAAGTTGAACTCCAAGGTTGGCGAAGGTCAAAAAGTAGAGCCGCGCCCACCGCGAGCGGATTCGGCAGAAATGTAATTCAAGGGCCGCGCCGCCCTAAGCGGACGCACTTTATTCGTCAAAGGAGAACTCGATGTCGCGGTCTTCTTGGTACCGGAACCCTGAAACCAGCTCATCTCTTACGAGAGACGGACTCGTAGATACTCCTGAGAGCTCCGGCGCTCCCAACTCTGGCACATCCGTTCGCGTATCATCAGGTGGGGGCTCGGTCGACGCCGTCGTCCCAGCGCAGAGCTGGCGGGAAACGGCAGCCCACGCCGCGCTGCTCTGGAGTTGGAGCTCGTCCGGGAAAGCGCTTGGTGAAATGATTTCAGATATGATCGCTGGTCTCGAATACGAAATCGCAACTGCCAATAAGGAACAGTTCCCTAGAAACTCTGCGGCGGAAGAAAGCATGAGGCTGATGATCGTTCATATGACGTTGGCTCTTCTGTCATGCCGAGAAGAAGTTGGCGCGATGGTAATGCGATTGATCAAGCACGGAGACGCATCGATCGACGTCAAGATTGAATCTCCGACAGTCAGGGTCGCTTTCAAAGCTCGGGAATTCGAACACGTTACAAGCTACGAGCTAGATGATTTCGCTCATCCCCTTCAATAGTCCGTGCGCGACGGCCATTTCCCGCGCTTTCTGACGCGTCAACGCAGCATGGCTTTCGAGCGAGCGCACACCTACGAACTCGATCGAAGGCGGCTCACCGCTTCGCAAATCGCGAACGCGTCCGATGCGCCGTTCTTCTGTCCGCTCGATATACGGCTTGACCGTTTCCCTCCGCCGAGGACCATCTTGCGAGTGATGCTCTGGGCGTGAAGACTTAGGCGTATGCCTAGTCATACGCCTATGCCGAAGGTTTCCCGGCTCGATGTGATCACGACCGGTTCGCGCCGGCGCTGGAGCGCGGAGGAGAAGGAGCGGATCGTCGCAGAGAGTTTTGAGGGATCTCGGCGCGTGTCGGCCACTGCGCGGCGATACGGGCTTTCGACGTCGCAGTTGTTCACTTGGCGCCGGCAAGCCGGTTCCTCGGCATCAACGCGAACAGCGACGACATTCACGCCGGCGTTTATCGCGAGCGAGGCGCATGAGATCGCGCGCACGCCGGCCTCGGTTTCAACGGCTGGCGCCATGGGTCGCATGGAGATCGTGCTGGCGAGCGGGCACAAAATCGTGGTGGGGCCGGATTTCGACGCCGCCGCTTTGGCTCGGATTCTAGACGTGCTGGATCGGCGAGCATGATCTCGGTTCCCTCTGGACTGCGCGTCTGGCTCGCGGGCGGCGTGACCGACCTGCGGCGAGGCATGGACGGGTTGGCGCTCCAAGTTCAGCAAGGGCTTGGCCGCGACCCGCACGCCGGCGATCTTTTTGTCTTCCGCGGGCGGCGAGGAACCTCGATAAAGGTTCTCTGGCATGACGGCGTGGGGATGTCGTTGTATGCGAAGCGATTAGAGCATGGTCGGTTTATCTGGCCAAGCCCGGCGGACGGCGCCGTTGCCATTTCGGCCGCTCAACTTGGTTATCTGCTCGACGGAATCGATTGGCGAAATCCGCGTTGGACTCATCGTCCGCGCGCCGCGGGATAGAGCCGCGACATTTTGACTCACCCGCGATTTAGGGGCGCCACAAATCGCGAGGTTTGTGCTTCTGTCGCTCTCATGACGGCCCAAGAGCAACCTCTTCTCGACGACATCGAAGCGCTGAAAGCGGCGCTCGTCGTCGAGCGCGAGCGCCGGATCATGGCGGAGGCGGAAGCGGCCGCGGCGAAGGCCAAGACGTCAGGCAACGAGGCGCTGATCGCGCATTTGCAACTCCAGATCGAGAAGATGCGGCGGGAGCTTTTCGGATCTCGGTCCGAACGATCAGCGCGCCTTCTCGACCAACTCGAACTGCAACTCGAAGAGCTGGACACGACAGCGAGCGAAGACGAACTGGCCGCCGAACAAGCCGAGACGAAAAGCAAGACGACGATGGTGATGGCTTTCGCGCGCAAGCGGCCGTCGCGCAAACCGTTTCCCGATCATCTGCCGCGCGAGCGCGTGGTGATCGCGTCGCCGACGACCTGCGCCTGTTGCGGCGGCTCGCGGTTGTCGAAACTCGGAGAGGACGTCACCGAGACGCTCGAAGTCGTGCCGCGCCAGTGGAAGGTCATCCAGCACGTGCGCGAGAAGTTCTCCTGCCGCGATTGCGAGAGCATAAGCCAGGCGCCCGCGCCGTTCCATGTCGTTCCGCGCGGCTGGGCCGGCCCGAGCCTCTTGGCGATGATCGTCTTCGAGAAGTTTGGTCAGCACCAGCCGCTGAACCGCCAGGCCGAGCGCTACGCGCGCGAAGGCGTGCCGCTGAGCCTGTCGACGCTAGCCGATCAGGTCGGCGCCTGCGTCCATGTCCTGAACCCGATCTTCGATCGGATAGAAGCACACGTCCTGGCCGCAGAGCGTTTGCATGGGGACGACACCAAGGTTCCGGTGCTCGCCAAAGGCAAAACCGACACCGGTCGATGTTGGGTGTACGTTCGCGACGACCATCCGTTCGGCGGACCGGCGCCGCCGGCTGCGGTGTTCTATTATTCTCGCGATCGATCCGGCGAACATCCTCGGCGCCATCTCTCGAACTATGCCGGCATTCTTCAGGCCGACGCCTATGCCGGGTACGACAAGCTTTACGAACCCAGCCGCGCGCCCGGTTCGGTCGCGCAAGCCGCGTGCTGGGCGCACGCGCGGCGCAAGTTCTTCGTCTTGGCCGACATCGAGGCTGCCGCGCGACGGAAGTCCCAAGGCAAGACCCCGCTCGTTCTGTCCCCGGTCGCGTTGGAGGCCGTCAAGCGGATCGACGCCCTGTTCGAGATCGAGCGCGCCATCAACGGCCTCGATGCCGACACTCGCATGGCGACGCGCGCGAAACAAAGCGCGCCGATCGTCGACGCCTTTCATTCCTGGATCCGGGGGGAACGCGCCAAGCTCTCTCGCCATCACGATCTCGCCAAGGCCATGGACTACATGCTCAACCGCTGGGACGCTTTTGTGCGTTTCCTCGACGACGGACGGGTTTGCCTGAGCAACAACGCGGCCGAAAGAGCCCTGAGGGGAATTGCCCTTGGAAGAAAGTCGTGGCTGTTCGCCGGCTCCGACCGCGGCGGCGTGCGGGCGGCGAGCCTTTACAGCCTTATCGTCTCCGCGAAGATGAATAATGTCGACCCACAGGCATGGCTGGCCGACGTGCTGGCGCGGATCGCCGATCATCCTGTGCATCGGCTCGACGAACTCCTGCCGTGGAACTGGGCGAACGATCGGGAGCGCCGTAAACTGGCGGCATGACCGCCGCCGTCTTTCGCCTCAAAGTCACGCTCGACGACGTCGAACCCAAAGTTCAGCGTCGGATCGAGGTTCCCGCCGACATCAAATTGGATAGGCTGCATTTGACGCTGCAAGCCGCCTTGGGCTGGACGAATAGCCATCTCTTTGAAATCCGCGCGCGCGACACAGGATGGGGCTTACCGGATCCCGATTGGCTCGACGGTCCGCTCGACGCGCGCAAAGCCAAGCTCATGGACGTCCTCGAAGACGCGGGAACGAAGACGCTCCGCTATCTCTACGACTTCGGCGACGGTTGGGAGCACACGATCAAGGTCGAGCGCTTGGCGAACCCCGAACCCAACGTCGCCTATCCCAGATTGATCGAGGCGTCCGGCCGCTGTCCACCCGAGGATGTCGGCGGATCCTGGGGATACGCCGAAATGATCGAAGCCCTCGGCGATCCGAAACATGAGCGCCACGACGAAATGCGCGAGTGGGCGGGCGACGACTTCGATCCGCACGCTTTCGACGCCGAACGTCTAAAGGACGACGTCGCCGTGCTCGCGAAGCGCTGGGCGAAAAAGCCAACTCGGAAGAAGTCGTAACCCGCGCAAAACCGCGTGCCTCACCGGATGCTTACGCTTGACACGAGCGGGAGGTTTGAAGTCATCCCGCACAAACCCATAAAACTGTCGAAATATCCTAGTAATTCTAAGCAATCGAAGCTCCCGCTGGGGTATCCTGCCTAATGCGCCTCAAGCCCCGGCGCGCTACGGGTGGCCTCTTATGGCCGGCGGGTTCGCAGCACCCACCCGCGGCGGGCGGCGAATGCCGCCGCCCCGTCAGCGACGGCGGGGGGCGGGCAAAGCCGGCTATCGGAGGATCGGCCGCCGTCCTGTCGACTTCGACCGATGGTCGATGTTGTCGAGATACGTGCTCCAGCTAGGAACAACAAATGTTACCCAAGCTTAGCATTATAGTTGGAAGTACTCGTCCGGGCCGCGTCGGAGACGTCGTCGGCCAATGGTTTCAAGCGCAGGCCATCCAGAACGGCAAATTTGACGTAGAGTTGGTCGATCTGGCCGATATTGACCTGCCAATGTACAACGAACCGAAACATCCTTCTATACAGAGCTACGAACACAATCATACGAAACGTTGGGCACGGATCGTCAGCGCAGCCGACGCTTACGTGTTCGTCACACCGGAATACAACTACGGGCCGCCGCCCGCGTTAATAAACGCACTCAATTACGTCTACAAGGAGTGGAACTACAAGCCCGCCGGCTTCGTCAGCTATGGCGGGATTTCCGGCGGTATGCGCGCCGTACAGGTCGAAAAGCTGATCCTCGCCACGCTGAAAGTTGTTCCTCTCGTCGAAGCCGTCGTCGTTCCGATGGTGCAGCAGTTTCTCGTCGATGGTCGGTTCCGCGGCAGCGAGTTGCATGAGCAGGCTGCGATAGTCATGCTTGACGAATTGTTCCGATGGGCGGACGCTCTGAAGACTTTGCGTCGGTGAGCTAACGGTGCGGGGTGATTGTTCGAACGTATGACCCGCATCCGTGTCCGTTCCTTGCAGCGGTTCAAATCTTCCGGATCGGCGCAGCGCTCCGTTCATGCGGCGCCGCAGCCATGAACCAGTGGCGCAGTGCGACGGTCACATAAATAACGGGTTCCGTCGCCCCTCTGCCAACTTGATTGGACAACGTGACAAAGTCTCAGCCGGTGTTCGCTCAGCCCACGGGGCCGTCCGAGCTACTCCGCCGCGTTCATTCGCCAACGGTGAGGCGTCACGCCGACTATTTTTTTGAACATGCGCGTAAAGTGTGCCTGATCGGCGAAACCCATCTCGCTTGCGACCGCGGCAATCGTCCAAGAGGGATCAAGCAGTAGCTTTTGCGCTTCCTCGATGCGGCGCTTGATTATGTATGTATAGGGGGGGTCCCCAACTGCGGCTCGGAACTGCGATGCAAAACGCATTCGGCTTAGCCCGGCGACGGCGCTCAGATCGGCCAGACCGATTGGTTCGCGGAGATGGGCATCGAGAAACTCGATGGTACGCTTCAATCGCCAAGTCGGTAGCGGGTGAGACGATGGCGCCACAGATGTCAAACGAGCCTTCGACAATGTGATCAAGCGCGAGGTCAGCGCGAGGCCGACCGCGTCGATAAAAGTCGGACCGCTCCCGTTTTCGTCGACGACGACCAGCGCGCGAACGAAATTGACAACCACCGGATCGGCGATGAACCGAGGATTGAAGAGTTCAACGCCACTGGGCGCGAGCCGGCCGTACATAGACTGGTAGCATTCGGAGATCAAATCGGGAGGAAGAAATATCCGAACAGAGTGAAACGGAGACCGATACACTCCGCGTCTCGGCAAATTGACGGGAGGCAACAAGAATACACGATTGGGAGTGATGACGGTGTCTAGAAGTTGGTTTCCGCCAAGAGTGAATTGATAGTTTAGCTTACGAAGAGGGTAGCTCAAGACGTGCGCCGTCTCTTCGTGGGTGGCCGTGAACTCAATTGGCGTGTCCACTTGGGCTTTCGACGAGCGCGACAGGCGCATCCTCGGCGCGACGCCGAGCGCGTCCACGGGCGGCGGCTGCGCTACGAGCCATTCCAATTCTGGCAAGATAAATCGACTGGATATCTCCTCTGCCTCCAACAAGTCGGTTTTGCCTTCCTTCGTTGCTCATTTAGACGGAATATCGCTCTTAGCCGCGCCGACCCGCGTTTTGTTCTCTGCGCAGTGTGATAAGGGCCTGTTCCGCTGTACGGTTGCGACCCGCGTCGGGCGCGCCCCTCGCTCTTGGCCCCAAACGGCGGGAGGTCGTTCTGTTCCCAAGGGAGCCAGAACGAACGCTGATGTCAGGGATTCGCTGGAAGCGTGAATTGAAAGACGGCCCCGCGCGGGGCGTTGTCCGTCGCCCACAGGCGGCCCTCGTGGGCTTCGATGATTGAGCGACATATCGACAAACCGAGCCCCAGACCCGTCGGCTTGGTCGTCTGGAAAGCTTGGAACAGATTGTCGCGGACCGCGGGCGCCAGGCCTGGACCGGAATCCAGCACGGAGATGAGGAGGTCGCCGGCTTCCGTCTTGGCGGTGGCGATCCGCAAATTGCAGGGACCCTCCGGCATGTCCCTCATGGCTTCAATGGCGTTGAGCATCAAATTGAGGATCACCTGCTGCAGCTCGACCCGATCGCCGTCTACAGCCGGTAAAGCTTCATTGAGTTCAGTCTTGACCGAGACGCCGCACTTCATGGCTTCGCTGTGAGTGAGATCGACGACTTCGCGAATTGCCTCGTTGATCTCAACGCGGTTCTTGCGCGGAGGCGCCTTCTTGACCAAATCGCGAATGCGGTTGACGACTGCGCTCGCCCGTTGGCCGTCCCTGACGATACGTCCAAGCGCCTGTCGCGCCTCGTCGACGTGTGGTTTACGCCGATCAAGCCAGCGCAACGCGGCCTCGGCGTTAGTGACGCTGGCGCAGATGGGCTGTTTCACTTCATGCGCGATCGAGGCGGTAAGCTGTCCCAGCGTCGCGACGCGGTTCGCGTGCCCCAGTTGCATCTGCATTTCGCGCAGCGCATCGGCCGCGCTCCTCCTTTCGGTGAGATCGAGCACGAAAGCGACACCTTCGTCGCTGCCTTCTCCGAATGACGCGCCGCCGACCAGCACCGGCACTCGCGCGCCATCTTTGCGGATGTATTCCTTCTCGAACGGCTGCAAGACACCTGACGCCCTGAGCGACGGTATCCGGCGTTCGTCGTGATCGAGCCATTCCGGCGGCGTGAGAGTCCGCCAATTAACGTGCCCGGAAACGAGATCGGCTCGTTCGTACCCGATCATGCGGAGGAATGCGTCGTTCGCCTCCGCGATTTGAGCGTCCTTCCCCCAAATGTAAATGCCGACGATATTCGCGTCGACCAAGCGCCGGATCTTGCCCTCGCGCTCTTTGAGGTCGCGATAGAGACGGGAATTCTCTAAGGATATTGCAGCTTGCGATGCAAGCAGCTTCAGGAGCGCGAGCCGAGGCGGCGCGAAGATGTGCGGCGCAATGTTGTTCTCGAGATAAAGAACCCCGATAAGCTTGGCTTGGTTGATCAACGGAAGGCAAAGGATTGAACGCGGTCGTCGCTGCCGGATATAGGGATCGGCCGAAAACGAATCGTCGTCGGCGACGTCGTTGAGAACGACGCTTTCCCGCGTTCGCAGGACGAAACGAACGACTGTCTCCGGCATCATCGCCGCATTAGCAGCCTCGCCGCCCCGATTGATCAGAACGGATTCGTCCTTAATCGAGGCCTCGACGGTGATCCGTTTCTCGTCGTTTGATGAGAGGATCAGTAGACCTCGCTCGGCCCCGGCCTGTTCGATCGCCGTTCGCATCAAAATGTCGAGCAGATTCTCCAGCTCGATCTCGGAGGAGACAGCCTGCGAAACCTTGATCACTGTCGCGAGGTCGAGCTGCCCCACCGGCGTTGCGATCGTGCTCGTCGGTGACAGCGCGGTCTCCTCAGCGAGATAAGGATAGGCCTCTTCGAGCTGTCGCACTTTTCCGTCGGCTCCCCATCGGACGTACCCGCTGCGCGCGTTCCGACGATAGAGGCGAGCGATGTCCTCGAAGCCGCGCGCCGCATAGAAGCGCGCCGCCAGTTCGTAGGCGACCGCTTCGTTGTGGGCGAAGCCGCTGGCTTGCGACGAGCGAATGGCATTTTGGTACAGACCTTGCGCGTCCAAATCCCGCCCCTCGAGGCGGGCAATCTCCGCTTCAATCAGAGCTGTGCGATTTTCGAAGTTCTCAGGGCAGTTTTGAGCCCATAGCTGAACCTGGCGATGGTGAGCGACCAGCGCCTCCCGATTCAGCAGCGCGTCTTCGGCACTGGAGAAGTCGCAGCACGCTGCTCGGGACAAGGCGCCGTAGAAATGGTATTCTGCAGCTTCGAGATGCGATTGCGACGTCCAAAGCAGCCGCTTCGCCTGCAGCGACGCATTAATCGCCGCGGCGTAATCGCCAGCAAGAAAGCGCGCCTGCAGTTTTCGCACCCAATACCAGCACTCGCCGAATATGAGGCCCGGGTTGGAGGCGAAGTGGCGCTCCATCGCCGTCTCGTCGAACTCGTCGCAATCGAAGCAGCCGAAAATTGGGGTGTGACCGCGCAAAGTTCGGATAAAGGCGATCTGCGAGGCGATGGTGTCGCTGGCGTGGCTGAAGCCCGTTCTCTGGGCGAAGGCGAGACCGAACTCCGCTTCGCGCTGGGTTTCTTCCAGCAGGTCACCCGCGGCGCAGAAGTTGCTGACCAGCATGTCGCAGGCGTAGGCCGCGTAAGTGAGATCGCCCCCTTTGATCGCAGCATCGAACGCGCGACGGGAATAGTCTCGGCCTTGCTTCAAAGGGTGCGTCCACGGGAGGATGATATTGCCGAAGTCGACGAGGGTTCTGGCCTGCAGGCGTGTTAGACCGCGCTGTTCGACGAGGTCACAGCCAACGCGGCCGAACCGGTATCCTGCCTGATAGTCGCCGAAGCGGCGGCCGGCCGTCATTCCGACGTAGACATAGGCGGGACATGAGGCGTCGGAGTTGCCATGCGCAATGCTGAGGTTGACGGCCCTGCAGGCGACCAGCGCGATGAGGTTCGCGTCGATATGAAAGGCGGGTGGCACAAGTTTGGCGAGCACCTCGAGGGTCGCGAGGGACGCCGGGTCGCTCATTAGGGGGAGATTGACAAGTTCCTCGACTGCGCCGCCAAACCGCGACCAGATCCGCGCATATTCCTGGCTCACCTCGTCGTCAGTCGGGTGCGCTGTCCAATTGACCCCAGTTCGTCTGAGGTAGTCGAGGCCGACGGCCACGGCATGGGCGCTCTCGCTGATCATCGTGAACAGATCCATGTGGAGGCACGCGATGCGGGCTTGCTCCACAATGTTCCCCGTGCGCGTTGATAGTGTCTCAAGGCGCTTGATCGCGTCGACGAGCGCTCCGGTGAGAAACTCGCACTCGGCTCGGGTTAACTCCAGCTCGAGGAGCAGCTCGTGCCGTCGCTTCCATGCTTCGCTCGGCGCCGCCGCAGATCCCGCCGCGAGATAGTTGAGCGCCGAAGCGTAGGCGGTCGAAGCTATGGCGCGCTTCGCCGCGATCAGATTGAATTCCGCAAGCTGTTCGAGCTCGTCCTCGGCGACGATCAGCTCGGCGCCGCGGTTCAACTGATTGACGATCTCGAAGATCGCGAGCTCTCGCTGCTCGGGCGGCGTCCACGCGACCAAATGGCGCCCTATCATGAGGTGAGCCGCCGCACGCTGGTCCTCGCGAACGAGCAAATACGCCGCCTCCTGCACACGGTCGTGAACGAACCTATAAGCCCCCCGCGCGTGCGCCACGAGTTCGAGTCGAACCGCTGGCCAGAGCGCGACATGGAGCTCGACCTCCGAGAGTTCCAGCACCTTCGTGAGCGTCGAGAAGTCGGACGTGGCCCCAAGGCAAGCCAAGGTTTGCAGCGCCCGCTGGGTTTCCTTCGGGAGGCGCGCGAGCTTCGTGACCAGAAGGTCCACGACATTGTCGGTATAGCCCTTGGCCTGTATGAGGCCGAGATCCCAGGACCACCGTCGCAATTCGTGATCGAACGTAAGCAATCCCTCGTCGGCAAGAACGCGCAGAAATTGAAGCATGAAGAAGGGATTGCCGGCGGTCTTCTCATGCGCCAGTCGCGCCAGCGGCAGGGTGCGCTTCGCGTCGGAGCAGACAATGTCCGCGATCAACAGCCGGACCTGATTCTCGTCGAGCGGCTGAAGCATGATCTCTGTCACTTTGGCGTCGGCCGACTTGATGGCCCGGAGCTTTCGCTGGAGCGGATGAGCGGCGTCGACTTCGTTGTCTCGATAGGCGCCGATCAACATCAGATGCCGCACATCGGAACGGGTCAGCAGATCTTCGATCAGATCGAGCGTCGCGGCGTCTAGCCATTGCAAGTCGTCGAGGAAGAGCGCCAGCGGCCGCTCGGGTTGCGCGACGACCCCGATGAAATTGCGAAGTGCGAGTTGGAAGCGTCTTTGCGCCTGTGGCGGGTCGAGCTCAGGAACTGGGGGCTGCTCGCCTACGATGAGCTTGAGCTCCGGGATGAGGTCAACGATGAGCCGCGCGTTCGGGCCCAGCGCATCGAGAAGCGCTTCGCGCCAGGGCGACAAGTCGGCATCGCTCCGGGCGAGAAGCGGGCGGATCAGCCGCTGAAAGGCCTGGACAAGCGTCGCATAGGGGATGTCGCGCTTCAGCTGGTCGAACTTGCCCGATGCGAACAAGCCTCGTGGCCGAACGAGCGAAGTCAGCTCGTTGACCACCGACGATTTGCCGATCCCGGAATAACCGGAGACGAGCACTAGCTCGGGCGTCCCGCTCGTGGCCACGCGATCAAAAGCGGCGACCAAAAACTCGACCTCGCGCTCTCTGCCGTACAGCGTCTCGGTGATCGTTAGGCGGTCGGGAGTGTCGCGTTCGCCCAGCGTGAATGCATCGATGCGGCCGCTGCGCTCGAGTTGACTAAGGCAGCGCCGTAAATCGTACTCGACGCCGGCGGCTGTCTGATAGCGCTCGTCGGGCGTCTTGGCGAGAAGCTTCATGACGATGCCGGAGACCGGCGCCGGAATGGTGTTCAGTCGCTCCGCGGGCGGCGCGGGCTTTCTCGCGACATGGCAGTGGATCCACTCTATTGGCTGTTCCGCTTGGAACGGCAGGCGGCCGAGCAGCATCTGATAGAAGGTCACGCCGAGGGCGTAGAGGTCGCTGCGAAAGTCGATCGAGCGGTTCATCCGCCCGGTCTGCTCGGGAGCCATGTAGGCCAGGGTGCCGGCGATCACCTCGGGCGGATCAGGCGCCTGCCGCTGCGCAGGCAGGCGGGAGGCGATGCCAAAGCCGGTCAGTCGCACTCCGCCGTCGGCGCAGTTGATAAGAATGTTGCCCGGTTTGACGTCTCTGTGGACGAGGCCGCTGCGGTGCGCCCTGCTGAGGGTCGCGGCGACACCGATCGAAAGGCGCAGAAACCCTCCGACGTCCATCGGCTCCCCGATGTGCCGTCCCAAGGGCTCGCCGCCAGGATCCTTGATGAGAAGCAGCGTGCGCTCGCCGTCGCGGCGCAGCTCCAATGGTCGCGCCGCCCATGCGCAATCGAGATCATCCCGCAAATTGTATTCGTGGAGGCGGGCATTGGCCGAGCCTTGCCCGTGGGGTATCACGACGAGCACACTATCGCCGGCGTCATCGCCTCGCAGTCCTCGGCACAACCAGTGCTCGCCGTCTTCCCAGAGGACCTTGAGATCCTTCATGCCGGGAATGCGCAATCGAACGTGTGGGCTCACAGTTCCAGCCTAGCATCGTCCGGCATACTGCACGCCCTGAGTGTGGCCCGAATGAGGTTGCGGCGTAGTCGCAGTAAAGGATTCATCACATTTTCATTGCAGCGTCGCTTCGGCTTTCAAAGCTCTGGGCGACAGCGACGAGTGAGCGTCCCTGACGCAACTATTGCTTGCGGGGACTGGGGGTCAGCAACGTATGATCTCGATGCCGGTGAAGTGAATTATTCGTCACGGCCAAGGCGACTGCGCGCTCGACCAGACGCCAAGCGCCTTGACAGCGATCGCAATTCAATACCCGTCCCGAGCCGCTGAGAACTCTCAGCGAGCCCGGGAGTTGAGTACCGACCGGCAAAGCCCAAGGAGCAAGCCGACCTCGCCGGTGCGAAGGGTCAGTCGAAGTTGTTCCGCATTCCTTTGCGCACATAGTCGACCGTTTCGGCGATGTGCTTGCGTCCGTGGGTCGGAGCGTCTTTGGCCAGATGCGCGAACAGCTGCGTGGCAAACCCAAAGTCGAGGGTGTCGGCGAGCTGGCGGCGCCAGGGCCGGCGTACGATTTGCGCCGTCATGCGACGCGTCGTGCGCGGCTGCGTCATGATGTGGTCGGCGATCTGGTAGGCTCGCTCGATGAGCTTTTCCCGCGGCAAAACCTCGTTGACCATGCCGTATTCCAGCGCCTTCTTGGCGTTGATCGCCTCGCCGGTGAGGAGAGCATAGGCCGCTCGCTTGACCCCGAGGACTTCCTGGAAGCAGCTGTGGATGCCGTCGCCGGGCACCGATCCGATGTCGTAATGCAAATCAAAGATGACCGCGTCATCGGCGCAGAGCGTGATGTCGCACATGATGCACATTTCGGTATGGAAGCCGGGGCCGTTGATGATGCCGATGGTCGGTATTTCGAGATCGTTGACCATCGAGGACACGTTGATGCGGCCATCCTTATAGCCGTATTCGTACGCCCAGTGGGCAAGGTCCTGCTGCTCCAGCACGAATCCCTCGGGATCGGAATCCATCATGAATTCCTTGCCGGAGCCCGTGAAAATCATGATCTCGTTTTCGGGATCGGCGCCGACCGTTTTCAGCATTTGGCCCACCGAGCGGTGGTTCTCGACACTGAGCTGGATCGGGCCGCCGTTGGTATGGGCCTCGACAAGGATCACACCGTCCGGACGGCGCGACATATTGTAGAAATCCTTGAAGTGCTCTTGGTATTCATCAAACTTCGGCGTGGGAAGGAATTTGACGAGCGACATCGCCGGCTCCTCGAGCGTTCTGGTAAGATTATTGTTTTCTCTTAGGTTTTCTCACTAAGAGCACGTCTGCTCGTTTAGTTTATTTTCGAAGCGACGGTTAGGATTCTCAATCTGATTGCTTGGAGATCTCCGCGCGGATGGCCTGCAGCGCACCATGGGAGCGCTTCGTCGCGTGGACTTCGTCGCGTGGAATGACGAGGTGTCGGACGAGGCGACTAGCGGCCAAGCGGTCAAAGCGCGCGATGCGCCGGAGTGTTTCGAAGCCCAGGCGGGGTTCTTGGGGTCTCTCTCTCCAACGGGCTGAGGCTGCGCAAGCTCCGGCGCGGGTCGCGGCGCGCTTGAACCGTCGCAGTCCTACCGCCGGATTCCAAATTGTCGATAATCGCTCACCCCCGACGGGGAGTCCTAGTAATCGCCCAGCAAGTCCTATCGGATGCTTTCCTGACTGAGCTAAACCGCTTCCACCGAGTTACGCAACAACGATGCGAGGCGTGGCGAATTTCTGGGATGGGAGGGTGCCCAAGGATGGGCTCGTCGAGAGCTTGTCCGCCAAGGTCAGACGATTGGCGATCGTCAGCCAACCAGCTCGTCACCGCCTATCGTAGTCAAGGGACGGAAGCCATGATCGGCAGTGCATTCAGTCGCCGTACGTTCCTTGGCGTGGCCGTGGCTGCGCCGATTTTGCACATCCGCCCATCGTTCGCGCAAGCGCGCTCTGCCGATAAGCGCTGGCGTGTTGCTTACGCGAGCGTCACGGACGAGATCCCGTTCGCCGTGGCGGTGCTCAAGGGCTTGAAGCAGGCCGCACTGAAGCGCCCCCAATTCGATATGATTTGGCTGGACAACAGGAACGACGCCGCGCGCGCTGTTGAGATCGCGCGCACCGTCGCTTCGAGCAAGTACGACCTATTCATTGAATACAACGCGCAGCAACCCGCAAACGGACCCATCGCGAAGATTTTCTCCGAAGCGAACGTAAAGACTCTTTCGATCCAGACGCCGCTTGCAGGTTACCCGCTCTACGCAGTCGACAACCGGCGGTCGGGAGCCGAGGGCGGGCGCGCTCTTGTCGATTACGCGACGAAGAAGTGGTCGTCTGTGAAGCCCGTAATCATGATCATCGGCTCGCCAGAACTCGGGCCGGTTTTTCAGGAGCGCGCGGCAGCGGCGAAGGAGCAAATGCAGGCCGGGTTCGCCGGGGCGCCGGTTGTCGAGTTTTCGAGCAAGAACGACGCGGGTAATACTCGCCAGCTGGTCTTCGACACGCTGACCCGCTTCCCCGACCAGAAATTCATTATCTGGGTTCATCTCGACGCGATGGCTTTGGCGGCTCTTGCGGCAGCCCGGAATGCGAACCGTGAAGGCGACGTGTTGATTGCCTCGACCGGCGGCGACGCCGCCGCGTTCCCGGAAATCCGGAAAGAGAATTCCTCGTTTATCGGCACATTCAGTTTCTTTCCGGAGCTGTGGGGCGAAGACCTGCTGACGCTCGGCGGAAAGATTCTGTCCGGCGAGTCCGTGCCGGAGCGCAACAATCCTTCGCGCGCCGAATTCGTCACGCGCGAGAATATCGGGCAGCTTTATCCCCAATGACCGCGCAACCGATCCTGCAGGCGGTCGCCATCGAGAAGAGTTTCGGGGCGACGCGCGCGCTCAAGGGCGTGACCATCGCGCTGCAGCCCGGCGAGGTTCATGCAATCGTCGGCGAGAATGGCGCTGGGAAATCGACGCTCACGAAGATTCTGGCTGGCGTGATCAGGCCAGACCTCGGCGAGGTCGTCTTCGATGGAGAGACGGTCGAGCTTTCGAGCCCCATGGAGGCGCGGGCGCGCGGGATTCTGTGCGTGCATCAGGAATTGGAGCTCGCGCCGACGCTCTCGGTTGCGGAGAATATATTTCTCGGCGCGCCCCTGATGAAAGGCGTGTTCGTCGATCGCTCCCGCATGAAAGAGCGCGCTGTCGACGTGCTTCGCGCACTCGGGGCTACGATCAATCCGGATGCGATCGTCCGCGACCTCAACATACCCGATCGCCAGATCGTCGAGATCGCGCGTGCGCTGGTGCGGAGCGCCAATGTCCTGCTCCTCGATGAGCCAACCGCGGCGCTTTCGCCGTTTGAAGCGGCCAAGCTTCTTGAGCTCGTTCGCAGGCTGCGCGAACAGAGCGTCGCGGTCGTCTACATTTCGCATCGTCTCGACGAGGTGATGGAGATCGCCGACCGGATCTCGGTTCTTCGCGACGGCTGCAAAGTGGCCGAGTTGCGGCCGGGCGAAGCGACGCGAGAACGCCTCGTTGCGCAAATCCTCGGCCAGGAGCTCGCCGTCAGTCACTTCGACAAGCTGGACGACTGCGAGGCCAACATGGTCGAGGTGGAGGCTCTCGGCAATGGGAGAGACCTCCATGGCGTGACCTTCGGCGTGCCGAAGGGCCAGACTATCGGCTTCTTCGGATTGTTGGGCGCCGGACAGAACTCGGTTGCCAAATCCTTGTTCGGTCTCGACAGCCGCTCGGCGGCAAAGCGATGTTTGATCGAAGAGAGCGAAGGATTGCCCTCGGCTCCGCAACGCGCAATCGCGCGCAGCATCGGCTACGTGCCCGCGGATCGTAGGCAGGAGGGGCTGGCCCTAGGACTTTCGATCCTTGAGAATGTGCTGCTCGCCTCGATGCAGCGCCTGACTAGGTTTGGATTCGTCAGGCGGCGGTTGGCGAGGCAATTGGCACAAGACTTGATGACGCGCTTCGATGTGCGCATGGGCGGACTGGATCAGCCCGTGGGACACCTCAGCGGCGGAAATCAGCAGAAAGTCGTCTTGGCGAAGTGGGCCGCCGCCGGCGCGCGCATTTTGCTCCTCGAAGAACCCACGAGAGGAATCGACGTGGGGGCCAAGGCCGAGATCTACCGCAACATCCGGGAATTCGTGCAGCGAGGCGATCGATGCTGCCTGCTGTTCTCGTCCGATGCGGAAGAGGTCGCGATTGCTTGTGACGCTGCCTTTGTGCTGCGCGAGGGGCGGATCGCCGCCCGGTTGGGGGCGGCGAACCTGTCCGCGACGAGGCTGATCAAAGAGGCATTGGGATAGGTGCTGTGATGGACGTGCGAAGTGAGGACGGCGGCAGTCGCCAAGCCGGCGCTATGGTTCGTGCGGTCGCGCTCGCCGGCGCGTCGCGCGGGCCTCGCGCGGTGCAGAGTTTTGCGCTTGGACTGTTCCTGCTATCGCTGTCGGCGATCTTCACCGTTTTGTCGCCGCACTTTCTGACCCTGCCGAACATCCGGAACATGCTGCTGTCAGTCGCTGTGATCGGCGCGATAGCGCCGGTGATGACGTTAGTGCTGGTTTCGCGCAATCTCGATCTGTCAGTCGGGTCCATATTTGCGCTCAACTGCGTTCTCGGCGCAATGGCCCTTCAGGCAGGCATTCCCGCGCCCTTGACGATTTTGGGTGTGATCGCGCTTGGAGCGTTGTGCGGTCTGCTGAATGCAGGGCTGGTTGTCTGGCTGCGCATCGACTCGATTATCGTCACGGTTGCGACGCTATCGATTATTCGCGGCGTGGCGTTCGTCATTACCGACGGCCAAACGACGGTCGTTGACGATGAGACGATTTCGCAGCTCGGGTCGGGGCGCGTCCTCGGCGTGCCATATTGTCTGCTGGTCACCGGCGCGATTTTCCTTTTTTGCGGGATCATCGCGAACTATACGCGCGTGGGCAGGGCGATCTACGCGATTGGTTCGAACGCGACGGCGAGTCGGCTTAGCGGCATCTCGATCAGCAAGCACATTTATCTCATCTTTGCGGCGAGCGGGGCGTCGGCGGGGGTGGCCGCAATGCTGTTCGTGGGTCAGACGGCGGCAGCGATGCCCGCAGCCGGTATGGGCTATGAACTCCTCGTGCTTACTGGGGTGCTGCTTGGCGGTGCCAGCCTCCATGGCGGCGAAGGACGCATTGGCGGCACGCTGCTCGGCGTCATCATCATCGGGGTTCTCAACAACGGCATGATCCTGCTGGGTGTGAACAGCTATCTCCAGATGGTCGCACAAGGCCTGCTGCTGCTGGTCGCCGTCGGACTCGATCAACTTCGCCGACGCGCGGCTTAAACCTTCAAGATTTCGAGCTGCGGCCGAGTGCGAAAAACGATCCACTTCAGGCGCCTGCGCTCGATCCACCGCGCAAGCGAGCGACGAAACGCAGGTGATACTTCGACGTCGAGCTTTGAGTTGAGGAAACAACATATCATGCCCGAATTGAGCCGTGTCCTTCCGCCACCCTATGACGTCGTCATGAAGCCGTATGGGGCCGCCCTTGTCGAACTCGCCCGCTCGCGTCCGGAGATAGTTTGTCTCGGCGCCGACCTTACACGGCAGACCGAAACGGATTTATTTCGGGAAGCGCTTCCAGATCGCTTCTTCAACATTGGCATGGCGGAAGCGAACATGGTCGGCATCGCCGGCGCGCTGGCGCGCGAGGGGCATGTCGTTTTCGTCAATACATTCGGCGTCTTCGCGACGCGGCGGTGCTACGACCAGCTGGCGATGGCTGTTTCCTATCCGAACGTCAATGTGAAGATCGTCGGCTTCATGCCGGGGATATCAACGCCGGGCGGCCCCAGTCACCAGGCGATCGACGATATCGCACTCATGCGCGCGTTGCCGAACATGAAGGTCCTCGATCTCTCCGACGCGACCGAGATTGCGCAGGCCGTTTGCGTGGCTGCCGACGAAGAGGGGCCTGTTTATTTGCGTCTCAAGCGCGGCGAGATCCCCAGAATATTCGAGTCCGGTCACAGCTTGAAGATCGGCAAAGCCAATCTGGTGCGTCCGGGCGGGGATGTGCTCCTCGTCGCCTCGGGAATGATGTTGCCGGGCGCGCTTACGGCGGCCGAAACGCTCGCGCAGCACGATATATCGGTGGCGGTGCTGAGCTCGCCATCGATCAAGCCGCTCGATGCTTCGACGATCACGCGGCTGGCCGCTCAGGCGAAGTTGGTTGTGACGGCCGAGAACCATTCCGTAATCGGCGGACTCGGCTCCGCGGTGGCGGAGGCGCTGTCGGAAGCTGGTCTTGGAGTGCCGCTTCGACGTGTTGGGCTTCGGGACGAGTTTGCGGAGTTGGGCACGCGCGAGTACTTGTTTAGAAAGTACGGCCTCGATGTTCAGGCGATGATCAACGTCGTCTGGCGGTTCGTCATGAAGAATGACGACGCGCCGTCGGCTCCGGTTCAACAGACGCCTGCAGGCCTCTACTCCCCAGTCTAACGAGACCGCCGGAAAATATCGGGCTTACGGGGCTATTGTTGGAGTGGAGAGCTACAGATCATGAGAGTTGGTTTTATTGGTCTTGGCGCGATGGGCCGGGGCATGGTGGCGAACCTGCTCAAGCACGGCCATCAAGTGACGGTGTGGGCTCGTTCTCCCGAGCCCCTCCAAGCGGTGGCTGAGCTTGGCGCGGTCGTCGCCAACTCGGTGGCCGACGCGTTTGTGGGTGACGCCTTTATTTCAATGTTGTCCGACGACCAGGCAATCCGCGAGGTCATCGTGGACGGCGGGGTGCTTCCGCCGCACGGATCGCCGACTGTGCACATCAACATGGCGACGGTCTCGTTCGACTTCGCCAAGGATCTCGCCGAATTGCACCGAAAGCTCGGCATTCGCTACCTCAGTGCGCCCGTATTCGGCCGGGATGACGTGGCGGCGGCGGGACGGTTGAATGTGATCGTAGCGGGGGAGCCCGCCACGGTGTCGCTCGTCCTTCCGATCCTCGAGGCGATGTCGGTTAGGGTTTGGAATGTGGGGACCGCTCCCCAACTCGCGAATCTCGTCAAGATCTGCGGAAACTTTATGGTCGGCGGCGCGATCGAAGCGATCGGTGAAGCGACGGCGATCGGGCGTGCTCAAGGACTGCAACCGCAGCAACTTCTCGATGTGGTAACGAGCGTCCTCTTTGATTCGCCTGCATATCGAGGCTACGGCCGTCTTATCTCGGAGCGAAAATATGACCCCGCCGGTTTTCAGCTCAAGCTGGGTCTCAAGGACATGCGGCTTGCGCTGGCCGCGGGCAATCGCAGCGGCGTTGATATGCCGCTCGCCCAATTGTTGGTTGGACGTTTGGAGCGAGCGGTCGAGCGAGGCGAGAGCGACCGGGATTGGTCGGCATTCGCAGATTTCACAACGCTAACGAAAGAATGAGTTTCGCGCCGCAACAGGGCAAGCGCTCGCCGCTGTTTTAGGGAAGGCGCTCTCATTGAGCGCGTCGTGCGCAGGCCTGCGGTCCCGGTAAACACTCGAGCAAGGGGTCTAAAATGACAGCGATGGCTACTGGCCGCAATTCCGCGATGACGGAAGAGGAAATCAGGAGGCTTGCCAACTCAATCAGGCGCTCCGCAACCGAGATCGTGGCGAGGCAGGGATTCGGCTATCTCGGCCAGGCGCTTTCCTCGGCCGATACATTTGCCGCCATGTTTGGCTCGGGATTTGTGCGCGTCGGGCACGATCGCTTCGTACTGTCGCCCGGCCACTACGGCATTTCGTTCTATGCGGTCGCTGCCGAGATCGGACTTTTGGACAGGGAAGCGCTTCGTTCCTACGGTGATGACGGGGCGCTCCTCGAATCGATCACGACGGAACGCACGCCGCTCATCGACCTGTCATGCGGTTCGCTAGGACAGGGACTTTCGGGGGGGATAGGATTTGCTCTCGCCTCGCGAATGGCCAAGGCCGATCGGCGGGTGGTCGCCTTTCTCAGCGACGGCGAGATGGAGGAAGGGCAAGTCTGGGAGGCGGCGATGTTTGCGGCGCATCAGCGGCTTTCGAACCTTACGGTGATCGTCGACGCCAACAATTCTCAAGTGGATGGGCCTGTTTCGTCGGTCACGACGATCGAACCGCTTGACGCCAAATGGGCGTCGTTCGGTTGGAGAGTATCGAGCGTCGACGGCCACGACGTGCGGGCCCTGACAAATGCGATGTGGTCGGCGTCTGATGGAGCGCCGCACGTCATTATCGCTAAGACCAATATCTTCGCCAATCTCAACTCGGTCCCGCCGGGTACGGATGGTCATTTTTTCAAGGTCAACGCCAATTTGGCCAATGCGATCATCGCCGAGTTGTCAGCTCTGTAGGGAAGATTCCGAACTCGACGCCTTGGCCCGCCCTCGACACCTAATACCAGCATCATGCTGCCGTCGGGCGCGGGTTGGTGAAAATGCGTCGTCGGAAACTCCATGTTCTGGTGGGTCGAGATCATTTCGTCGTATCGGCGCCCTTTAGGTGCGTTGACCCTGTCATCGCGAACGAAGTGAAGCAATCCCGTGGCGTGGACCATCAAAGTGCAGACGCGGATTGCTTCGTCACTCGCCTCAGCGTCGAGACGAACTCCATTTGTCACAATCCGGCTCTCGTTGATCGTATTGCGCCGGCCATCAGCCTCTAGGGAGTGGGCTGCTTGCGCAGCCTCTTCGGTATCCCCGCGAAGGCGGATTCAGCGACGCGAGCAGCGCGCCTCGCTCACGCATCACTCCCGCCGGCAGGATCCGTCTCCTCGGGCCCGGCGGATACTCCAGTCTCGGACTCGCTGCGATCGTGCTGGACGTCAGCTGACCGAACGCCATGCCGATAGTCTCCCGGTGTCATACCGGTGACTTGCCGGAAGCGACGCGAAAAATACGCGTTGTCTTCGAAGCCGCAGGTGAACGCGATCTCTGAAATTCGCGAGTTGGTGAAAACGAGCAGATCGCATGCTTTCTTCAGCCGCGCCTTGGCGACCATCTCGCTGAACGACGCCCCCGTCAGCCGCCTCACTCTCGAAGAAAGGCCGCTTGGGGAAACGCAAAGTTCGCGTGCGGCGTCGTCGAGGGTGATGGGTTCGGCCAATCTTGCGTCGATGAGGGCAGACAAGTCGTCGAAGAAGTGTGAGCGCGGCGCATGGCGGTGATCATGCGCAGCGTCGGCGATTTGGTTTTCGAACGATTGAACGACCTGCAACAACAGCAGTGAAAGCAGCGATCTGGCACGAGCGCGCGCGCCTAGCCCGGCTGACGCGCTCGTTGTCATCAACTCGGTCCCCATCTCCCGCAGCCTGTCGGCGAGCTTGCAGTTGCACCGAAATTCGACCTTTGGCTGCGCGATAAAGGGCAGGAGTTCCGGCGCGGCCTCGAGCGCGGCTGACCTGTCCCAAGCCCGCGACGCTTCAAGTGGCAACTCAGGATGAAGAAACGAGAGATTGAACCCTATGACCAGGACTTCATTTTTAATCTTTCGCGTCGCGCCATGTCTATCTCCCGGGGACAAGAACACCACACCGCCCTCATCAATAGGGAGATTGGACCCTTCGACGTGTTGGACGCGGATGCCGGACAGCAAAAGAAGAAGCTCGAAATGATCGTGAGCGTGTAGAGGGTAGACGCCTGGATCGAGCTCCTGTGATCTCACCGAAAAATATGAAACGGGGCGCCGTCCGATCGTTTGATTGTTTGCACGCTGAAGCAATTCCTCCTCCTCGACGCGGGGTCCTTGTTTGCCGGCGCTCACGCTCCGCGCTCTCTCGGTACTGCTGCATTGCCGAGGCGACCGTAAAAAGCTCAATCGCGGTTGACTTCGGCACACCGCCGCGCCCTTGCGGCGCTGATCACGGCCGTGTGAGGGGCGTCGCCGCTTGTCGCCCCGCGCGGCGGACGATTCAAGATATGCTTTGGTTTAACCGCCGCGTTCTGCCCAGTAGCGCCAGCATTCTTGCGGATTGCAATTGGGAATCCGGCCCGAGTAATGTCGTCGCGCCGTGATCTCGCGGTGCCAAGAGGACTATCATCGCGACTGGTTTCGTCACTTCAGATCTCGCTGGGGCTGTCGCTAGGGAGTTGTGGCGAGCCGCCCGTTGAATACCCCGTCAGGCGTGCCCCTCGGCGTCGCTGCGCCTGAGAATGGCCCGGGCGCGCATGCGGACCGGCTCGTCGACCATGGCGCCGTCCACAGTCGACGCGCCATCGCCGCTAGCCAAGACCTTGCGCGCCCAGGCGATCTCCGTGACGCCAGGCCGGAAGCCCTCCAACACGTGCTCCACCTGCTTCGGGTGGATGCAGAACTTCCCGCCGAATCCAAGCTCGCGCGCATGGCGGGCGTCTTCGGTCACGAGCGTCGCGTCGCCGATCGCCGTCGTCACGCCGTCGATCGGCGCAAGTTTACCGGCAAGACGTGACGCGAGAACCAGTTCCGTGCGTGCGCTCAACAACGCTTCGCGGCTGTGGGCGCAGCCGACGTCGGCGCAGAAATCGATCGATCCGAAGGCGAGGCGTTCTACGCCGGACAGCGAGGCGATGGTGCGGGCGTCGGTCAATCCGCATGCCGTCTCGACGAGCGCGACAACGGCGCGACGAGACCGCACGGCTGATCGACAGATGTCTTTGAACCCCGGCGCCAACTCGGCCTTCGGTATGATCACGCCGGCGAACGGCATGCGCCACACCACGGCCAGATCGGCCGCGCACCACGATGTCCCGACGCCATTGACGCGGACAAGGACGGGCAGTTCGGTGAAATCGGCCCGAAGACCAGCGCGCGCGATATCCTTGGCGTCAGCCGGAACAGCGTCCTCGAGATCGATGATGACGGCGTCGGCGCCGCAAGCGCCTGCGTTCTTGAATCGCTCAGGTCGGTTGCCGGGGACAAAGAGCGGCGCGACGAAGTCGAGACGCTCGGTCATGACCATTCCGCCTCCGCACTCATCGCGATCGGCCCATTCGTTCGCGCCGTCCATAGTTTCAACCCGTCGCCCTCTTGAGTGGCGTTGAGCACGAACGGCTCATTGTCGAACAGCGGCGAGACGGACCGGAACGCAAACCGTGCCGGTGGCTTGCCCCCGATCTCTGTGGCAAAATTCATCAGCAGCGTCGTTTGGAGCGGGCCGTGGATAACGAGGCCAGGATAACCCTCCGCCTGGACTGCATAGCGGCGATCGTAGTGGATACGGTGGCTGTTGAAGGTCAGTGCCGAATAGCGGAAGAGGAGGGGTGGGGAAGGTTGGATCCGGCGCTGATGGCGACCGGCCTCGGCAGTCGGCGCTTCGTTTCTCGGTTTGCCGGCGTCCAGGCTCCGGTAGATGATATCCTGCCGTTCCTCGACCAGAACGCGGTTGTCGGCACAGACGATACGCTCGACCGTCACGAAGCAGAGAATCCCTGTTCGCCCTTCCTTGACGGCGACATCGGCAACGCGTGAAGTGCGCTGCACAGTCTCTCCGATGCGCAGGTCGCCGTGGAACGTCAGGTAGCCTCCCGCCCACATGCGACGAGGCAGAGGCGCTGGCGGCAAAAAACCGCCCCGCATCGGGTGGCCGTCTTCCCCTAGCTTCGCTGTCGCCACAGCGGGTTGCGCCAGACAGAAGTGGATGAGGCGCGGGGCCGCGTCGCCTACCTGGGGCTCGTCGCCCGCCATCTCAAAGGTGGCGTGAAACCTGCGCGCCAAGTCGACGCTGACGATGTCGTAGCTGGTCAATTGACGGCCGATCCACGACCGCAGGAGGTCGTGATCGATGTGCGGCTCGCTGGACATCATGCCTTAGCGTCCTCGTCGAGCGGCCGGTCCTCGCCCAATGCGGGCACGGCTCCGTAAGTTCTCGGCTCTCCGACGAAGACCGGCGCCGGCGCCGGGAAGGATACCGGCCCGGAGGGTGTGTCGACCGTGATGCGCCGCAAATGTCGATGGATCGAAAGCGCAGCCATGTCGTTGACGGAGGCGAAGGCCACGTCGGCCCGGTCGAGCAGCGCCTTGACTGCCGCTTCGTCGAGTTCAGCGAACGCCCCCGCAGCGAGCGCGTCAGTAGCGGCGCGGTTGTCGACGCGCGCGACGTTCGTGGCGAAGCGCTTGTCTCCGGCTGCCTCCGGTTTCCCCAGGACTTCGGCGCAGAACTTCGCCCATTCCCGGTCGCTCTGGATCGAGATCAAGATGGCCTTGCCGTCGCGGGTCTTGAAGACGCCGTACGGTGCAATTGAGGGATGGGCGAGGCCGATCCGGCGCGGCGGCTTGCCGCCTTCGTGTTGCAGCAGCGGCACGGTCAGCCAATCGGCAATGACGTCGAACATTGACACCCGGATGTCGGCGCCGTCGCCGCTGGCGCCTCGGGCGATCAGGGCTTCGAGGATGGCGGAGTAGGCGGTCGCGCCTGTCGCGATGTCCACGAGCGAAATGCCGACGCGCGCCGGCTCGTCCGGGCTGCCCGTGATCGAGCACAGACCGGACTCGGCCTGAATGAGCAGGTCGTAGGCCTTGCGCTCGGCGAGCGGGCCGGCCTCGCCATATCCGCTTATCGAGCAAATGATGAGGCGCGGGTGCGTACGCCTCAGTTCAGCCGGGGCGAAGCCGAGACGTTCGAGCGCGCCGGGCTTCAGGTTTTGAACGAGGACGTCGGCTTCGGCCAGAAGTTGGCGCAACGTCGCCTTTCCAGTGGGGGAGCTGAGGTCGAGAACGAGAGACTCTTTGCCGCGGTTGAGCCAGACGAAGTAGCTGCTCTGGCCTGCGGCGACGTCATCGTAGCCGCGGGCGAAATCTCCCTCCGGTCGCTCGATCTTGATGACGCGGGCGCCCGCGTCGGCGAGCCTCCCCGAGCAGAACGGCGCGGCGACTGCCTGTTCGATCGCGACGATCGTAAGGCCCGCGAGAGGAAGGCGTGCGCGGCGCATCAGAACGACCTCGGCAAGCCGAGCACGTGCTCGGCGACGTAGCTCAGGATCAGGTTGGTCGAGATCGGCGCCACCTGATAGAGGCGCGTCTCCCGGAACTTGCGCTCGACGTCGTACTCGCAGGCGAAGCCGAAGCCGCCGTGGAATTGGAGGCAGGCGTTGGCGGCCTCCCACGACGCCTTGGCGGCAAGATATTTCGCCATGTTCGCTTCGGCGCCGCACGGCTGTTGGGCGTCATAGAGGCGGCAGGCCTCGAAGCGCATCAGGTTCGCCGCCTCCACTTCGATGAAGCACTCGGCGATCGGAAACTGGACGCCTTGGTTCTGGCCGATCGGCCGGCCGAAGACGACGCGCTCATTGGAATAGGCCGTCGCCTTGTCGATGAACCAGTAGCCATCGCCGATGCATTCGGCGGCGATCAGCGTCCGCTCAGCGTTGAGGCCGGTGAGAATGTACCGGAACCCCTGGCCCTCCTCGCCGATCAGGTTCTCGGCGGGAATCTCGAGATTGTCGAAGAACAGTTCGTTGGTCTCGTGGTTCACCATGTTAGAGATGGGCCGCACGCTCATGCCCTTGCCGATGGCGTCCTTGATGTCGACGAGGATTATCGAAAGGCCGTCGGCCTTCCTCTTCACTTGATCCGCGGGCGTTGTGCGCGCGAGGAGGATCATCAAATCCGAGTGCTGGATGCGCGAAATCCAGACCTTCTGGCCGTTGACGACGTAGCGATCGCCCTTTCTGACCGCCGTGGTCTTGATCTTGGTCGTGTCGGTGCCGGTCGTCGGCTCGGTTACGCCCATCGACTGCAGGCGCAATTCGCCGGTGGCGATTTTCGGCAAATAGAGCTTCTTCTGCTGCTCCGAGCCGTGCCGGACCAGCGTGTTCATATTGTACATTTGGCCGTGGCAGGCGCCGGAATTGCCGCCTGCGCGGTTGATCTCCTCCATGATGACGGAAGCTTCCGTCAGACCAAGGCCGGAGCCGCCATATTCCTCCGGAATGAGCGCCGCCATCCAGCCGGCCTTCGTCAGCGCGTCGACGAACTCGGCGGGATAGCGGCGTTGCTCGTCCACCTTGCGATGATACTCGTCGGGAAAATCGGCGCAAAGCGCACGCACCGCCTCACGGATGTCCTGATGCTGCTCGCCAGCAATGGTACGCATGGCCCAGTCCTTGAATTGAAATGATCGTCCTCGTTGCGATGCGCGTCACGCGGAGCGATGCGGCGGCGGCTAACGAAGAACGAACGGATTCGGCGTGCCTTCGGCCAGATTGATCCACACACATTTTGTCTGCAGATATTCGTCGATCGCCGACTGGCCGCTCTCGCGGCCGATGCCGCTCATCTTGTAGCCGCCGAACGGCGCCATGAAGCTCACCGCGCGATAAGTATTCACCCAAACTGTGCCGGCGTGGATGCGATCGGCCAGGGTGAAAGCCCGGCGGATGTTCGAGGTCCAGACGCCAGACGCCAGGCCGTAGATCGTATCGTTGGCGATCTCGATGGCCTCGTCGTCGTCCTCGAAGGGGATGATCGACAATACGGGGCCGAACACCTCCTCGCGCGCGATGCGCATGGCGTTGGTGACGTCGCGGAAGATCGTCGGCTCGACGAACCACCCCTGCGCCAAATCCGGCGCCGATGGAACGCCGCCGCCGAGCAGGCACTCCGCCCCTTCGGCGCGCGCGATGTCGATGTGTTGCAGGACTTTCTGGCGCTGTGGCTGCGTGGTGATGGGACCGACCTGCGTTGTGCGCTCCATCGGATCGCCCAGGCGGGCCGTCTTGGCGAGCGCGACGACCTTCGCCGCGACCTCGTCGTAGACCGATCGCTGCACCAGCAGCCGTGAGCCTGCGATGCAGGTTTGCCCCGACGCCGCAAAGATGCCCGAGATCGCGCCCTTGACCGCATCGTCGATGTTGGCGTCGGCGAAGACAATGTTTGGCGACTTGCCGCCGAGTTCCAGCGTGACGTGCTTGATGTGCTTGGCCGCAGCGGCGTAGACCGCGGCGCCTGTTGCGTCGCCCCCGGTGAACGCCACTTTGGCGACACGCGGATGTTCGACGAGTGCGCCGCCGATCTCGGCGCCGAAACCGGTCACCGTATTGACCACGCCGTCTGGGAAGCCGGCTTCCTCGAACAACTCCATCAGCGCTAGAGTCGAACAGGAAGTGAATTCGGAAGGCTTGATGACGACGGTGTTGCCCGCGGCAAGCGCCGGCGCGAGCTTCCACGTTAGAAGCAATAGCGGGGAGTTCCAGGGCGTAATCGCCGCGACGACGCCGAGCGGCTCGCGCTTCGTATAGGTGAAAATATCGGCCTTATCTAAGGGCAGAACGCCGCCTTCGATTTTGTCGGCGAGGCCGCCGAAATAGTAGAACCATTCGGGTATGTATCGGACTTGGCCGGCCATCTCCGCGATCAGCTTGCCGTTGTCTCGGACTTCGATCGCCGCAAGTTTGTCGGCGTCCCGAGCGATAAGGTCGCCCAGCCGGCGAAGAAGCTTGCCGCGCTCGGTAGCTTTCATCGTCGCCCAAGGTCCTCTGGTGAACGCCTTGTGCGCGGCATCGACCGCTGCGTCGACGTCCGCGGGCCCGCAGTGGGGCGTCTCGGCCCAGTCTTGTCCCGTGTAAGGATTGGTGGAGGCGCACCAACGACCAGTTTCGCTTTCGCGCGACCGTCCGCCGACGACATTGTAGAAGCGCGTCAGACTGGTCATCGCAATGATCTCCTTAGATCCACTTCGGACGTGGCGGTGAGCAATTGCGGTCGGCAACAAATACGAATGCTGACCCTCGAGGGAGATTTGAACGCTCCCGATTGCCAGAGACGCTCGGAAGGGATCGCCGTCGTGCGGGGGATCTCAGATGTATAAACGGATTGCTTCATCTTTGATCGGCCGAAGCGCAATTCACCAAGATTGCCGCGCAATCGCGGGTTCTATATTCTAGTCACGGGTACTATCCCGCCATCTGCATCGGGTAGGACTTTTGCGCATATTTGTTGGAGTTTGAGCTCGCGCATATGGACCCAGCCATCGCGCCGACTGTAAGCGTCCAGGCAGCAACAGGGCGTTGAGGAACAGCGAATGGCCAGCTTGCTTGATCCCGTTAATGTCGGCGAGCTTCGTCTGCAAAATAGAATTGTCATGTCGCCAATGACCCGCAACCGCGTGTCGCGTGGGGTCGTGTCCGAATGGACGCCGGAGTATTACCGTCAGCGGGCGACGGCTGGGCTGATCATTTCCGAGGGCGCGCAGGTGTCGCCGGAAGGGCAGGGCTACGATAACACGGCGGGCATCTACGCTCGGGAGCACGTCGCGAATTGGAGACGCGTGACCGAGGCCGTTCATGCCGACGGGGGCCGTATTTTTCTTCAGCTATGGCATGTCGGCCGCGTCTCTCACGTGCTGGTCCAACCAGGCGGTCGGCCGCCGTTGGCGCCATCTGCGATCGCCGCAAAATCCAAGGTCGTCGCGGGGGGCGAATTCCGTGAGACGTCGGCGCCGCGCGCACTCGAAACCGGAGAGATTTCGCTTATCGTCGACCAATTCAAACGCGGCGCCGCCAACGCGATGGAGGCGGGCTTTGACGGCGTCGAAATCCACGGGTCGAACGGATATCTGATCGATCAGTTTTTGAAGGACGGCGCGAACCGGAGAACCGACAAGTATGGCGGCTCCATTGAAAACCGAGCGCGCTTCGCGCTCGAAATCGCTGAGGCTGTTGCCGGCGAGGTTGGCCTCACGCGCACGGGGTTCCGGATGGGGCCAGTAACCCCCGCCAATGACGTGTCGGATTCGAACCCGCAGCCGCTTTTCGAGTATCTCACGGCGCAGCTCTCCGATCTTGGCGTCGCCTTCATTCACGTTGTCGAGGGATCCGGAGGCCTGACGCGCGATATCCACTTCGACTACGGACGAATCAGACAGATTTTCCGCGGTCTCTACATCGCCAACAATTGCTACACGCCGGACACCGCATCGGCGGCCATCGAGGGCGGAAGCGCCGATCTGGTTTCCTTTGGGCGCCCCTATATTGCCAATCCCGATTTGGTCGCGCGTATCAGGCTTGGAGCTCCGTTGGCGGTGCCTGACAGAAGTACGTTCTACGGCGGAGACTACCGCGGCTATATCGACTATCCGACATTGGCCCCTGCCGCGTGCTGTTCGAACTGATCGCGGCGCGCTGTTTACCAGCGGCCGCGCGTCGTTTGGTGAACGCGACCGAGAGGATCCGACCGCAGTCGATCCCGCCGGAGCGGCTGCTGCGGGCGATGCCGCTGCAGCTTCCCCACACGATCCGCTCGGAGCGGCAGCCGCTGGAGTTCGACGTGCCTCGCACTGAGTTTTTCAGCGGCCTCCTATTCTATAGCGCGTTGCAGAATGGAACCTTGAGCTCCCTTATCCGGCGCTCTGCCACCATTCCCCGCAAATAAGCAGGAGAAGGGGATCGAGCGGCATGAGCGGGCTAGGGGGTGGCGTGAGAGCGGTCGGCGGCGCGGCGGGCAAGCCACGCGCGATACGACGCATTGCGGCGCTTGGCGCGAAGCTGTTGACCGATCAGCGCGAGAAGCGCCGACGTGCGTGGCTTGGGCTCCTTGCCTGCCCCCAACCGTCGCAACTGCAGCTTGGCGAGGGCCATGCTGGCGACGTTCGCCAACGTCTGCTTCTTCCATTGGACGACGGGGACATCCACATGCGTTTCCGCTTGCCGCCATCGGTTGGGAAGGTCGGGATCGAAGGCCAGCGCGCGCGCGACGCCGACCAACGCGACGCCCGCGCGACCGGCTTCCGGGCTCACCGCCGCTTCCGCGACAGCGCGCCGGCGCACGCCGCCCGTCACCATGATCGGCATTTTGGCTTCGGCAACGATGTCGCGCGCGAATTCGATGAAGTAGGCCTCGCGCGACCGCGCGCTCGCGCGTTGCGGTGTCCCCTGCATCGCCGGGCTCTCGTAGCTGCCGCCGGAAAGCTCGACGAAGTCGACCGCCAGGTCGTTGAGCCAGCGCACGACGGCGAGCGCGTCGCCGGGCTCGAAGCCGCCTTTCTGGAAATCGGCGGAGTTCAGCTTCACGCCGACGCCGAAATCGGGCGCGACACGAGCGCGGATCGCGCGCACGATGTCGATGAGCAGGCGCGCGCGGTTTTGCAAGGAGCCTCCCCAAGCGTCCGTGCGCTGGTTGGTCAGCGGCGACAGGAACTGGCTCAGCAGATAGCCGTGAGCCGCATGCACCTGGACGCCGTCGAAGCCGGCCCTTTCGGCGAGCTCGGCTGTCGTCGTGAAGCGTTCGACGACGGCGCCGATTTCGCCGGCCGTCATAGCGCGCGGCTGTGCGAAGATATGCGAGAAGCCCTTGATCCGCACCGGGACTGCCGACGGCGCGACCGCCTCAGGGTTCGTCGCGGCGTAGACCTGCCGCCCGGGATGATTGATCTGCATCCACATCTGGGCCCCGTGCGACTTGCCGGCCTCGGCCCAAAGACGAAACGGCGCAAGGGGCTGAAAGCGGTCCAAGATGACGCCGGCCGGACCGGTCACGGCGGAGGCGTCGGTCATGACGTTGCCGGTCAGGATGAAGCCCGCGCCGCCCTCCGCCCAGCGGCGGTAAAGGCGGAAGAGAGCCGGCCCAGGCAAGTGGTCGTCATTCGCCAGGTTCTCTTCCATCGCCGCCTTGGCAATGCGATTGGGGACGATCTGCCCGTTTGGCAGGCGCAAGGCCTGGAAGAGCGGAGCGGGAAGGTTGAAAGACAGCATGCGCGCCTCGACCTCGTGGCGCGACCTCCGTACACCTTTAACCTAAGTTCAAGGTCAAGGTCCGCAAATGAAGATCGGCGAGATTGCGGAGGCGGCAGGCCTCAGCGCGTCGCGCATCCGCTTCTATGAACGGCGTGGACTGATCCCCACGGCGGCGCGGCGCGACAACGGCTATCGCGACTATCCCCCCGAGGTGGTCGGCCTGCTCGGGTTCATCGAACTGGCGCAGAGTCTCGGCTTCACCCTGCGCGAGATCGCGGACGCTCGGCCCGCGCTCGGCGAGCGCGTCGTCTCTTGCGACCAGGCGCTGTCGCTGCTCGGGCAAAAGCTGACCGCTGTTTCGCGCCTCATTGCGGAGGCGGAAAACCGCAAGTCCAAGATTCTCGAGCTTATGGAGAGGCTGCAAGCCACCACGCGGCAATCGAAGTCCGCGGGCGGCTAACGCAATTTGCTTTGTCCGAACGGTCCTGATCGCTGCGAGCACAGCGAGCAATCCCGCAGCGCCAACAAATCCAGCGGATGATTGGATGGCCCTTCGCCGTGAATCGGGATCGGCGGGCGAGCGGCGACGCGGACGAAGTTGGCGGGCGGCGCGAAAGAGCGGCGAATAGGGCAGATGGCGACAAACGCCATATCACGCCCGCCGTGCCGCCCGTCGGCTTCAATCAGCAGCGCGGCGAGCGAGCGGCATTGCCAGGCGGTGCCGACGCGGGAGCGGAAGGAAGGGGATGACGACATCTGCCCGCCGCAGCCAACGCCGCCTCGCCCAGGGGCGGAGCTGCGCCCCTAGCGCTCGTCAGCGCGCCAACGGAAAGTCCCTGCTTCCCGCGAGGCGGCCTCGAAAATTGGCTCCTCTCACGCAAAAGCCGATTGACCCCGGCCCGCCCTCCGCGGTTCGCTGCGCTTCCCTCCGAATCTGTTGTTCGGCGCGGGGTACCGACGCCAATCGGCGTCGCAACCCCTTGTATTCATTGAGGATGGTGGGGACAAGACGCCGAGCCTGTTCACACTTCTGGCTGGTGCCCGCAATAATTGTGCCGCGGACCTCACAGAAGCCTCTAGATTAGCCTCTAGATTCCGTCCGGAGCTTGTTCATGATTCAAGCTCCGGATGGAACGATTCGTTTTGACTGACGCCCACTGGGCGAAAATGGAGCCGCACTGTCTGGGCAAGCCGACGGATCCTGGGCGCAGCGGTACGAACAATCGGCTGTTCGTCGAAGCGGTGCTGTGGGTGGCGCGCACGGGGAGCCCATTGCGCGATCTGCCGGCGTTCTTCGGCAAGTGGAACACCGTGTTCAAGCGGTACCGCGACTGGGTCAAAGCCGACGTGTACGTCCGCCTTTTCGAGGCCTGTTCCGACAAACCTGACATGGAATACGCCATGGTCGACGCCACCATCGTCAAGGTCCATCGCCATGGCCAGGGCGCAAAAGGGGGACTCACAGCCAGGCCATCGGCCGTTCCAAAGGCGGGATGACCACCAAGATCCTGGCGCTGACGGACGCGCTCGGCAACCTTGTGCGCTTCGAACTGCTGCCCGGCCATCGCTTCGACACCGTCGGCGTGCCGCCGCTGATCGACGGCATCGAATTCGGCGCGCTGATCGCCGACAAAGCCTTCGACAGCGACGCCATCGTCGCCGACCTGAACGACCGGGGCGCCAAGGTCGTCATCGCTCAGCATCCTCGCCGCACTCGGCCTTTGCCGTTCGACGCCGAGATCTACAAGTGGCGGCATTTGATCGAAAACTTCTTTTGCAAGCTCAAGGAGTTCAAACGCATCGCAATGCGCGCCGATAAAACCGGTCAAAGCTTCCGATCTAACGTCCATCTCGTCGCCGCCGTCATAAACTCGCGATGAATCTCAACAGGCCCTAGCTTAATCGATGATCTTATTTTTCACCCCGGGGTCCTGATCGACGCCGATCGGGTCCCCTTTCTCTAGATCGTGTGTGGACGCCCCGGCCGCAATTCGGACCCCTTGGCGCGTGCCTTTAGATGGGCGTCGGAAATGGCGAAGGCCAAAGGCAGCTTTGGGGGGACTGTGTTGAAAAACCTGCCCCTGGCCGCGGTGGTGGATCGCCGACGGTGCGGGACGGTTGACGAGGCGCGTGGCGCCTCATCCGGCCAAGGCGGGCGTCTGGTCGGGGATCAGCTTCGCGCGCTTCCCAGGGGCGTTCCGCGCTCTTGAACCGCTCCCCAATCCGGACGTCCAGGTCGACGCGGGCGCCAGACGCAACCTAACCGCGGTCAAAACTGCGCCTGCCGCAGCGTGACGGAACACCCCAAAGAGGCGTCGTCGATCGTCAAGATCAGGTCATGCAACCGAGCCACGGCGGAGACCAGGGTGAGACCAAGACCCGTTCCCGGCTCATGCCTGCTCTGCTCCGAGCGATAGAACCGCCGCAGCACCGCCTCACGCTCAGGGGCGGCAATTCCACATCCCGTGTCCTTGACGCCGACGCTGATGGAATTCCCCGCCCGTGTGACCTCGACCGTGACGCTTCCCCGCGCAGGCGTGAACTTGATCGCGTTGTCGACGAGGTTGGCGATAGCGTCGAACAGCAGGCTGGCGTCTCCGTTCAGCGTGTAGGGGCCGACGCCACGGCAAGCCAGACGCAGCTCGATCTCTTTTTCTTCCGCTACCGGCTCATAGAATTCGGCGACGTCGTTCGCCACCTGTCGGAGATCGACGTCAGAGAAGCCTGCCCGTCTGGCGCCGTCTTCCAGTTCGGCGATGCGCAACAGAGCGGAAAACGTCTTCAGCACGCCGCCGATCTCGAAGATCGCGTCGTCGATCGCCGTGGCGTAGTCCGACGGAGAAGCCGCCCGTCGTTGCGCCCGTTCCAGCCCCGCGAGAATTCGCGTAAGGGGGGTGCGAAGATCGTGGGCGATGCCGTCGGCCACGCCCTTCACGTCATGCATCAGCCGCTCGATGTCGTCGAGCATCCCGTTCACGACGTGCGCCAGGCGGTCGAAATCGCCCGAGGTTCCGTTCGAGGGCAGGCGGCGCGACAGATCCCCACTCACGATCCGCTGGATGGCCATCGCCACGCCGTCGAGCCGCCGGACTGTGCCGGCGCCGACGAGCGTGGCACCCAACAGGCCGAGGGTGGCCGTCAGAACGCCGCCCCACACCACCGTGCCGATGAAGGCCTCGTCGAACTCGCGCGCTTCATGCATGTCCTGCGCGATCAGAACGATCTCGCCGCCCGGCAGTTGGTGCGCCATGCCGCGATAGCGCTTGTGGTTGTCGTTCGTCCGAACCTTGAAGTCGAAGGGTTGATCGAAGACCGCGATAGGGACGGGCATTGGCAATGGATCGCCCGCGAGGAGTTGGCCTTCCGTCCCATAGAGGGAGAATACATGCTCCGAACGTCGATTGGTCGCGGCGCGCGCCTCAAACTGACGCTCGATATCCGGCAAAGACGAGTGGAACGACTCTGGCGCCTCCCGGCCGAGCCAGCCATCGACGTTGGCGATGATGAACTGGTGGGTCTGTAAAAAAAAGGAAGCCGAACAAGACCGCCGACGCCGTTCCGAACAGCGCCAGGAACAGCAGCGCCACCCGAAAACTACCCGTCCGTGGCAGGTCAATGAGGCGCATGGAGGACATATCCAGCGCCGCGCACCGTCTGGATGAGAGGCGGCGCGCCGGGAATCTCGATCTTTCGGCGAAGCTTGCTGACATGGACGTCGATGACGTTCGTCGGCTCGTCGTAACGATAGTGCCAGACTTCCTCGAACATCATGGTGCGGGTGACCACCTGGCCGGCGTGGCGCATCAGATATTCCAGCAGGCGATATTCCCGGGGCAGCAATTCGATGGTTTGGCCGGCGCGGGTCACGGTGTGGGTCGGCAGGTCGATTTCGAGATCGGCCACGCGCAGCGTCGTTTCGCGTTGCGGACTGGCGCGTCGTCGCATCAACACGTCGAGACGCGCTGTCAGTTCGAGGAACTCGAACGGCTTCGTCAGGTAGTCGTCGCCACCCGCCTTCAGCCCGCGCACCCGCTCGTCGACGGCCGAAAGCGCGCTCAGCACTAGGACCGGCACTTCGTTTCCGGTCGCCCGCAGCGTCGCCAACACGGCCAGCCCGTCCATGCCGCCGGGCAGCATGCGATCGAGCACCACCGCATCGAACTCCTCCGTCGCGGCGCGCAGCAATCCCTCCCGTCCGACCCCAGCGGACGCCACTTCGTGCCCGTGGTCCGTCAGGGCCGCCGCGATCTCGCTTGCGGTTCCGACATCATCCTCGATAACAAGGATCCTAGCCATTTCGCCTTTCATCCTTTGCCATCGCCGGAGACAACCGACGCGGTCCAAGTTCCAATCTCCGGCGCGACGGAAGTGTCGGAGGACCACGAAGATCATGCGCCAATCTGCCATGCGCTTCAAAACCGCGGCTTCGCGCCAACATGAAATCGAGTTCATATTCGCAATGCTCGGACGCGGCCAATGCGGCTCTTGATAGTTGAAGATGACGAGCGCGGCGCGTCCTATCTGATGCGCGGGCTGGCGGAAAGCGGTCACATCGTCGACCGCGCGCCGGACGGCGAGGCCGGCCTCGCCTTGGCGTTGGAGGGCATCTACGACGTCCTGATCGTGGACCGCCGGTTGCCCGGGTTGGACGGGATCGCTCTTGTGAAGAGCCTGCGCGCGAGGGGGCAAGAGACGCCTGTCCTCATGCTCAGCGCGATCGCCGGCACGCTGGAGCGCGTGGAAGGGATGCAGGCCGGTTGCGACGACTACCTGGCGAAACCCTACGCGTTCGTCGAGTTGCTCGCGCGGGTGGAAGCCTTGGCGCGGCGGGTCGATCGCAGGCGGCGTCACGCTGTCCTTGAGGTCGCCGACCTGCGCTTCGATCCCGCGGTGAGACAGGCGACGCGCGACGGACGGCCTGTCGCTCTGCAGCATCGCGAAGGACTGCTCCTCGAACTGCTGATGCGCCACGCCGACCATGTCGTGACTCGGTCGATGCTGCTGGAAGCGGCGTGGGACTACGATTTCGAGCCGCGCGGCAACATCATCGATCGGCATGTCTACCGATTGCGCCAAAAAATCGATGGAGGGCACGCTCGCAAGCTGATCCTCATGGTGCGCGGCGCCGGATATATGATCACGGCCCGCGGCTCCGAGGAGCGGTGATCCCAGCATCCTAAAATCGATTTCATGTTCCGACGAAGCGGCTCCCATTCGAGGTGGGGCACAATTCGCAGGTGCAGCAAATCGATCCCACCCAGCGGCGCGGCCGCCTCGTTTTACTCGTCCTGCCTGTGGCGTTCAGCCTCGGAGCCTGTTCACTCGTCCCCGACTACCAGCGGCCGCCAGTCGGCGACGCAACCGCCTGGATGACGCCCTCCAAAAGGGATGGCCGCGGGGCCGAGGTCCATTTGGGATGGTGGCGCAGTTTCAGCAGCGGCGAGCTCGACCGCCTGATGGACCAAAGCCTCTCCGGCAATTTCACACTCCAAGCCGCCGCCGCGCGCGTGGTGCAGGCCCAGGGGACCGCGGAAGTCGCCGGGGCTCCGCTATGGCCGTCAATCAATCTGGTCGGGACGCAGGATCAGAGTCGCGGCGCCCAGAATAGCGAGACCCACCAGGTCGTGGGGCTAGCGACCTACGAACTCGACTTTTGGGGGAAAAACCGTGCGGCCGCCGCATCGGGCGCGGCGTTGGCCGCCGCTTCGGCGTTCGACGCCGACACGGTCGCCATGACCCTGTCCGCTTCGGTCGCAGATACCTACTTTCAGGTCCTCTCGCTGCGCGAACGGATCCGTCTCGCCCGGCAGATCGCTAGCGACGCGCGGCATGTGCTGGGGCTGATTCAGGTGCGGCGCGGCGCCGGCACTGCCACGGATCTCCAGGTCGAGCAGCAGCGCACAGCCGTCGCGACGTTCGACGCCGCCGTTCCGGCGCTTCAGCAGCAAGTGGATGTCGCGACGCACGCCATAGCGGTCCTGACCGGAATGGGCCCGGAGGGCTTCGCGGTCGCTGGCGACGGCCTCGGCGCCCTCTCCAACCCCAGTATCGCGCCCGGTCTTCCCGCCGCTCTCTTAGGTAGGCGACCCGACATCCGCGCCGCCGAAGAGAGGCTGATCTCGGCCAATTTCGACATCGGCGTCGCCCGGGCGGCCTTCTTCCCGACGATCTCGCTCACTGGCGCCGCGGGGGTAGGGGCGCGAACCCTGTCGAAGGCCTTCCCGCCGGTCGCGGCGACCGATCTCGGGGCGGGCCTGCTACAGCCGCTCTTCCAGGGCGGTCAGTTGGAAGGCCAATTGCGCGTCAGTCGGGCGCGGCAGGTCGAGCTGGTGGCGACCTACCGGCAAACCGTGATCGCAGCCTTTCAGGACGTCGAGGACGCGCTCAGCACACTCGCCCAGGTGCAAAGGCAGGAGGCCATCGAGACGACGGCTGAGGCGGCAGCTCGCAAAGCCGCCGATCTCGCACAGCTGCAATACAGCCTTGGCAGCGCCGACTACCTTACCGTGCTCACAACCGAGCAGGCCCTTTATCAGACGCGCGACGCGCTCCTTCAATTGCGATTGCAACGCCTCCAGGCCGTCGTCGGCCTGTTCCGCGCGCTGGGCGGCGGCTTCGATGCGCCCGGCGGACCGATGCCGGCGCAGACCGCGTCCTTCGCTGCGCCAAATCCCCTTACACACATGATCGGAGGCGGTTCGTGAGCGAAACGATCGACCGGCGGATTGTCGTCGAACAGACCAAAACGCGCCCCTCAATCGCCGCCGCCGTGCTGCGTGCGGCGATCGCAGTCCTGGCGCTCGGCGGCGGAGTGGAGGCGGCGCGCTGGGCTTGGACCGCGCAGCCTGCGGCGCCGAGCTCCACGGCGGGTCCCGCAGCGGTGCCGGTAGTCGCCGGGGTCGCCAGCACGCGCGACATGCCGATATGGCTGTCCGGGATCGGAACGGTGACGCCGCTCAACGTCGTTGACGTCAAGGTCAGAGTCGATGGGCAACTTCAGAGCGTCGCGTTCAAGGAGGGACAGGAGGTTGTCGCGGGAGACGCGCTCGCGCAGATCGATCCGCGGCCCTATCAGGCAATCCTGGCGCAGGCGGAGGCGAACCGCCAGAAGGATCTCGCCCAACTCGCCAATGCCCGCCAAGAGGTGGTGCGGGCGGACAAGCTCGCCACCGCCGGCGCTGGCACGTCGCAGAATCTCGACGCCATGAAGGCGCAGGAGGCCGCATTGCTGGCGACCGCCGCTGCCGACCAGGCGACGATCGACGCGGCCCGCCTGAACCTGGACTTCACGCGCATCGTCTCGCCGATCGCAGGGCGCGTCGGCCTGCGGCAGGCCTATCCGGGCGCCATCGTCCATGTGAGCGACGCCGCCGGTCTCGTCACGGTGACGCAGATTGCCCCCATCTCGGTGCTGTTCTCGATTCCGCAGGACGAGCTCGCATCGGTGGCGGACGCGCAGCGCGCCGGCGAACTGCCGGTCGCGGTGGACGCGCGTGACGGCTCCAAGCACATCGCGGACGGCCGTCTCGTCTTCATCAACAGCTCGGTCGACCAGGCGACGGGCCAGATCCAGCTCAAGGCCGAGTTCGACAACGCCAATCGGACCTTGTGGCCGGGCGAGCTCGTCGCCGCCAAAGTGCTGGTGCGCACCGAGCAGGGCGCAACCGTCGTGCCCGCACAGGCCGTCCTGACGGGCGAGAACGGCCTCTATGTTTACGCCCTGAAACCGGACGGAACCGTCGCGACGCAAAACGTGACGACCGGACCGACCGTCGACGGTTTCACCGAGGTTCGCACGGGACTTTCGGCTGGACAGAAGGTGGTCCTCGACGGGCAGTCCCGTCTGGCGCCCGGCAGCCATGTGACCGTCGTAGCGAATCCTTCGCAAGCGGACGGACAAGGCTCATGAGCATCTCGCGCCCGTTCATCTATCGCCGGGTCGGCACCTGCCTCCTGGCGATCGGCGTGGTGTTGGTCGGATTGGTCGCCTATCGCAGCCTGCCGGTTTCGGCTCTGCCGCAAGTGGACTTCCCGACGATCCAGGTGACTGCGAATTTGCCTGGCGCCAGCGCCGAGACCATGGCGAGCTCGGTCGCGACGCCTCTGGAGCGGTCGCTCTCCAGCATCCCCGGCGTGACCCAGATGACCTCGTCGAGTTCCCTCGGCGTGACCCAGATCGTGCTTCAGTTCGATCTCAACCGGAACATCGACGGCGCGGCCCAGGACGTTCAGACGCAGATCAACGCCGCTTCCGGCGTGCTGCCGAAAGACATGCCGAACCCGCCGACCTACAACAAGGTCAATCCGGCCAACGCGTCCATTATCTCGCTGGCGCTGACGTCGCCCACCATGCCGTTGACCGAGCTCGATCGCTATGCCGAGGACTTCATCGCGCAGCCGATCTCCCAAGTCCCCGGCGTCGGCATTGTCGACTACCACGGCCAATTGCGGCCGGCGGTGAGAGTTCGGATCGACCCTGACAGACTGGCCGAAATGGGGTTGACGCTGGAGGACGTTCGAACGGTGATCGGGGCTTCCACCGTCGACGCACCCAAAGGCACGCTGAACGGCGCCCATCAGGCCGTGGTGCTGAACGCGTCCGATCAACTTCTCGACGCCGCCGCCTACCGAAACCTCGTCATCGCCTACCGCAACAGCGCGCCGATCCGGGTGCAGGATGTCGGCGCAGTTTCAGACGCGCCGGAAGATATCCGCGAGGCCGCTTGGTTCCAGGGGCAGCGCGCCATCATCGTCGATGTGGCCCAGCAACCCGGCTCCAACGTGGTCGCGACCATTCAGGCGATCAAGGACAAGCTGCCGGCGCTGACCGCCTCCCTGCCGCCCGCGGCGGAGCTTCACCTGGTGGGCGATCGCACCCAGACCATCCACGCATCCGTGAGCGACGTCCAGCTGACGATGCTCATCACGATCGCGCTCGTCGTCATGGTGATCTTCGTCTTCCTCAGGAATTTCTGGGCGACGCTGATTCCCAGTCTGACAATCCCGCTTTCGCTCATTACGACATTCGCGGCGATGTACGCGCTTGGCTACAGCTTGGACAACCTGTCCCTGATGGGTCTGACGATCGCCATTGGCTTCGTGGTTGACGACGCCATCGTCGTCATCGAGAACGTCATGCGACATCTGGAGGAGGGCCGGCGTCCGCTCGACGCAGCGCTGGAAGGCGCGCGCGAGGTCGGCTTCACAATCGTGTCGATGACGCTGTCGCTGATCGCGGTCTTCATCCCGATCCTGCTGATGGGCGGACTCGTGGGGCGTCTGTTCCGCGAGTTCGCGATCACCATCAGCGTGGCGCTGATCGTGTCGGGCATCGTGTCGTTGACCGTGACGCCCATGCTCTGCGGCTGGCTCATCCGCCATGATGACCAGCACAAGCCTGGCCGCCTCTATCGATGGTCGGAACGCTTGTTTGAAAGCGTCACGCGCGGGTACGGCCGGCTGCTAGACGTGGCGCTGCGCTCGCAGAAGATGACGCTTTTGACGCTCGTCGCCACGATTGGGCTCACCGGCTGGCTGTTCGTCATCGTGCCGAAGGGATTCTTCCCGCAAGTCGACACCAGCATCGTCATGGGCGTCGCCCGAGCCGCGCCGGATATTTCTTTCGACGCCATGTCCGGCCGCATCAATGCGCTGGCCGAAATCGCGATGAAAGACCCGGCGATCAGCACGGTCGATTGGTGGATCGGCCCGAATCCGACCATCAGCGAAGGCCGCATCCTGCTGAACCTGAAGCCGCTCGATCAGCGCGACACGCCGGCCGACCAAGTGCTCGCGCGATTGCGAGGCAAGATGGCCGCGGTGGAGGGCATCATCCAGGGCATGCAGGTGAAGCAGGATATTCAGGTCGGCGGTCGGTTCTCCGCGGCGCAGTACCAATATACGCTGCAAGACGGCGACGTGGGCGAACTGTATAAATGGTCATCCCTGCTCGACGCGAAACTGAAGACCATGCCCCAACTGCGGGACGTGACCTCCGACCGGCAGGCTGCGGCCACCAGCGTGACGCTCGATATCGATCGCTCCACCGCCAGCCGGCTCGGCGTCAACGTGCAGGCGATCGACGACACGCTCTACGACGCCTTCGGCCAGCGTCAGGTGGCCACCCTGTTCTCGCCGTTGAACCAATACCATGTGGTCGAAGAGGTCGACCCGCGCTACCAGCTCAGCACAGAGGGGCTTCGTCACCTCTTCGTCCGCTCGGCGACGTCCGGACAGCTTGTCCCGTTGAGCCTTCTGGTGAAGGTCAAGCAGGGCGTTTCACCGATCACGATCAACCATCAGGGCCTGTTTCCGGCCGTCACCCTGTCCTTCAACCTCGCGCCCGGGGTGGCGCTGGGCGATGCGATCTCGGCGATCCACGCCGTCGAAAGCGAAGCGCGCATGCCCGCGAGCGTCGTCGGGACCTTTCAGGGCGCGGCGCAGGCGTTTCAGGATTCCCTGCGTTCGGAGCCGTGGCTGATCCTCGCGGCGGTCCTGACGATCTACATCGTGCTCGGAGTGTTGTACGAAAGCGCGATCCATCCGCTGACGATCATCTCCACGCTTCCGTCCGCCGGCGTCGGCGCGCTGCTGGCGTTGCTCCTGTGTGGCCAGGATCTCTCGATCATGGGCATGGTCGGCATCCTGCTGCTGATCGGCATTGTGAAGAAGAACGCGATCATGATGATCGACTTCGCGCTCGTCGCCGAACGGGACCAGGGCCTTTCGCCGCACGAGGCGATCCGCCAGGCCTGCCTGCTGCGCTTCCGCCCGATCATGATGACGACGTTCGCCGCGCTGCTCGGGGCGCTCCCGTTGGCCCTGGGCCATGGCGCCGGCGCGGAGCTGCGCCAGCCCATGGGTATTGCGATCGTCGGCGGCCTGATCGTCTCGCAGATGCTGACGTTGTTCACGACCCCAGTCGTGTACCTGTGGTTCGACCGCCTGCAAGGCATCCTGCCGAGCAAGCGCGCGGCCGAGGATCGTTTGCGTCCTGCGTCCCAAGCAGCGGAATAGGTAATCGCCGCGGACTTTAGGGAAATGTGGGCGTCTTCAGCGAATGGAACCCCGTCTGCCGCCGGGAGCGACGGCCCGGCGCACGGTCTCGGGGACCGTGAGCGTCGCATCGCCGCATCCGGCGCTGACAACGATGCCTTTGTCTCGGCGGCATTGTCGACGAAGCGTCCTGCGTCGCCCATGCGCAGCTTAACGAAATCAATCCGGGTCTCGATCGCGCGCGCCGAGATCGTCCGGCGCCGGGATGGTGCGGCGGGCGGCGACTTCCCCGGAGCGGTCGACCTTGCAGTGTTTGCCATGCTCCGCAGGTCCAGAGCTCACCGGGCTCAGATCTCCGTCGCCGCGCTGATGTTCTCGCCTGGGTCCCTGATCGAGGGGTGCGCAACGGGCCGGCACCTTGGCGAGTTCGCTCGTGCGGCAGCGAAATTACGCCGACCGATTTCCCGCCAACCTGCCAGTCAAAGCATAGAGCGCGACGTCGCATTCCTTGCCGCGCAACCGGAGGTCGCCGAGGGAGCGCTTCGAAACGCCAGGGGGAAGTTCAAGGCGATTGACCAAGTCTGCCGAGGCGAGGATGCGGTCGCCCGTCTGCCGGCACAAGTCTTGAATGCGGGCCGCGGTATTGACCGTATCGCCTAAAAAGACAATCTCCTTCCTGACCGTGCCCATCTCGCCGATCACCACGGCGCCGCAATGCAGCCCGGCGCGGAAAGTCACGGGCGCGCCGAATTCGCGTTGATACACCGGCGCAAGCCGCGTCAACTGATCCATTGCGGCGAAGCAGGCCCTTATGCAGCACGCGTCGGCGATCCCCTTCTTGAGCTTCCAAGTCGCGATTAGCTCATCGCCGACGTAGCGATGGATTTCGCCGCGCGCCGCCACGATCGGTCCGGTCAGATCGACCACGAAACGATGCAGCAGGCGATGAAAGGCCAGCGCGCCGAGCCGTTCGGCGAAGCCGGTGGAGCCTTCCATATCGATGAATAGGAACACGCGCTGCTCCAGTCGGGGTTGGTGATAACGGCCGGTGACAAAATTCAGCAGCACGTTCTGGCCGAGCAGTCGGTTCACATCGAACGTAAAGGCGAAGACGAACGAAGCGGCGAGCGAGAACAGCACGTCCGGAAGTTCTATCGTTCGTTCATTCGGCACTGGAAACGCCCACGCCCCGAGCGCGAGCGCAAATAAGATTACGGAGACGTAGACGATCGTCTTGACGGTTACGTGCAGTGCGAACGGGAATCGGCGAAGCGGCGACCCAATCAACTCCGCCCGAACGGAGGCTTCAAGAGAGGTCAGAATGCTCGCAATCACGATTCCGGTCAGGATCCCGCGGCGCGCGCCGTCCATGCTGAGATGAGAATAGATCGCGCCGACCAGCGCGGCGATCGGTGTGCACCAAAGGAAGATTCTGATCCTGCTCGCCAGGTCGGGAAGAGACGGCATTGTCGGCAAGGGTCGCACAAGCGCTACCGAATACCATCAGTTGGTTCATTTGCCAAGAATACGAGCCAGGTTGATCTTCGCGAGTCGTAGACGCCAAATTGCGAATCCAGCGGAGGTCGTTCGAAGCGGCCACGCCGCTCTGGCAGGGGTTTCATAAGCAAATTACTCGCGCAAATTGCTTGCTATCGCGTCGATTGCCTGGGAAATGCCAATGGCGTCGCCCGTCTTCGCCCACAGCGGCAACACCTCGTTCGATCCAAAGCCAGGGATCGTCGCCCGAACGGCGCTCGAGGCCTTCGCAGATGTAATCAGGGAGCGACGCACCGGATCGTCCGGTCTGAGATTGGTGGCGACATGACAACACCGAGATGCGCCGCATTGACAATCCGCCGCGCGGCGCGACTGCAACGCCCTTTCTTGGCGCGGACGTCGCGGAGTGCTCCGGCGGCCTAACTCTTCACGGCCTCCAGCGGGCCGTGATCATCGCAATGGTCGCCGTGCGGATGGTGGAGGCGGCCGTCGACGAGGTAATCGACATGGTCGCCGTGCGGAACCGCCTCATGCCCGCAGCCGGGCCCATGGACGTGCCCCGCCTCATGACCCTTGTGGCCATTATCCGGCGTGCACTGGTTCGGGTTTCGCGCGCTCACTTCGATGACGTGCTCATCGACCTCGTTTCCGTCCTGATGGTGGAGGTGGCCATCGTGCAGGTAGTCGACGTGATCACCGTGCTGGACCGCGAGGTGACCGCAGTTGGGGCCGTGATGGTGGGGATGCTCGGCCTGGATCGTTTTCCATTGACGCGTCCAATGAGTCCCGTTAGGAATGCAATGATATAACGTTGCATGCGCGACTCGCGATGCTCAAGAGCGCCCGCGACGCGCGGCTGCTGGTCACCGTCCTTTCAGGCTTGTGAATCGGCCTTGGGGCCCGACGCCGATTGGCAACGCGTAGTGATTGGCATCACTAATCCGGGTGGGGTCATTCGTCGGGCTCTGACGCAATTTCGATGCAGTTTGGCTACGAGAAGCCGATGACGCGGGCTTGGAGCAGATCGAGCTTTCCTCGCCCGTACATCTGGCGCTTGACGAGCTTGAGCTTCGTGATCTGGCCTTCCGTCTGACCGTTCGACCACGGCAGCGCGATGGCGGCGCGAACCGCCAGCCGATCCTTGACGACGCCGTTGGCGAAGGAAGCGACGAGCGTTGATTTTGCCCGGTCCAGCCACGGATCGAGGTCGGCGACCGCCTTCGTTCTGATGATGGTCTGAAAGGCCGCGATGGCGTCGCGCGCCTCTGCGACCATCGGCAAGCCGGATTCGATTGCGGCGACGGTCAAGGTCTCGGCCTTCGAGAGCCGATCTCGGCCGACGGTCATGAGACGGGCGATCGTGCGCGCCGAGAGCGCGCGGCGCAAGGTTCCGCCGGCATGAGCGGCTTTTCGCCGCCGCGACGTCCACTCGGCGAGACGAAGAGATCCGGAGAACCCCTGCCGCTTCAGCCGCCGCCACAGCTCCGCGCCGTTGCGCACGCCCGCGGCCCATTGCTCGTCGAGCCACGGCAGATGGGGGTCCAGCGCGCTTTGGCGGGTGCGGAAAATGTCCGCCCGCTGGCCGCGCAGCACGTTGCGGACGAGGCCGCGACTGAAGCCCGTCCGTCGCACGATCTCTTTGATCGCAAGACCGCCCTTCGACAACTCAAGGACCACGGCGTTGGCGTCCTCTCGGCGTCGGTAGCTCTCGTATCGGAGGCGCTCGGCGGCCGTCAGCAGGGCGGGATCAATCGTCGCCGCGCCGAGCGCGGCGCGGATGGGGCGCATGCATTTGGCGACGGCGTCGAGGAAGGCGTGGCTGGCGTTCTCCATCAGATGCCAACGATCGGCGACCTGGACCGCGTTGGGCAGCGCCTGCTGCGCCGCTCGCGCGTAGCCGCCGCCCCGATCGCGCGCGACCACCGTGATCTGCGGCTGGGCCGCGAGCCAAGCCGCGGCCGTCGCCGGCTCACGATCCGGCAACAGCGCGATGGTCTTGCGTCGCTCAAGATCGCAGACGAGCGTGCCGTAGCGGTGATTGCGGCGCCAGGCCCAATCGTCGATGCCGACCGCGGTCGGCGGCGCGAAGCCGCGTGCGGCGCGCCGTCGAACGAGGCGCAGCAGCGTGTCGTTGCTGACCGGCAGCCGCAGTCGGTCGGCGAACGCGGCCGCCGGCCGGCCGCCCAAGGCCAGCCCGAGGCAATGCACGATCTGATCGAGCCGGGCGGTCCGGCGAGCCCACGGGACAATCGCGGCCGGATCGAACCGTTCGGCGAAAATTTGGCGGACGCACTGGGCGGCGTCGCAACGAAAGCGACGAACGAGAACCACGAGCTTGACCGTCCGGCCCGCGATGGGGAGGTCGGCCAGTCCGCGCAAATACCGGCTGTGAATCCGCTGCGAGGCCGAATTGCACTTCGGACATTCGGCCCGATCGCGACCGGAACGGACGCGGATTACTACGCGATGCCAGAACTTGCAAGGTGACGAGCAGATGGTGTGATCGATCGATCCAGGGCGCGAGATACTCCGTGGATCCCACTGGCCGCAAAGGTCGCCGGCGTGTCTGGAACTCGCGTCGCGGAAACCATCTTGGCCAGCGTTCATATGCGAGCGCGCCAACAGGCCGGACATATGGACATAAGCGATCTGATCAAAACGCTGCCAAAACACCCTTGCGAGGAGGGGGCCGTCCACATATGGGGTCTGGACGCCGATCGGCGTGGCAACCCCTTGCATTCGTTGAGGATGGTGGCGGCAGGGCAGGACATCGAGCCTGCTCACAGCGGTGGGCGAAGAAGCGCGACAACGCCGAAAGGCTGAAGGAATGGCCCTTGGCCGCGAGGGCGGCGCGCATCTCGGCCAAGGAGGCGTCGCCGTCGGGGCCGAGCAGGGAAAGGATCACGTCGGCCTGCGCCTCGATCGCCGCCGAGCGACGATCGCCGCCTTGCCGCTTCGGCGCGACGTCGCCCGTCGCCAGCGCTTGGGCGACCCAGCGGATCGCGCTCGACACACCAACCTTGAAATGCGCCGCCGCCTGACGGCGCGACATCCCGCCATTCACCGCGTCAACCACGCGCTTGCGAAGATCGACCGAAAGAGCTCCCGCCATGTCGGCTGGCCTCCCTCACCAGCCGATACGCTGAATCAGAAACCCGCCGATTCGGAAATCCCCGACGATTTCGAACAGGTCGACAACCGCTCTAGCTTGTCGATCGGCGTCGGACCCCCACGCCGATTCATAAGTGGTCCTTCGCGTGGCGATGAGGTGACAGAATTTGAGTTCTACGCGACATTGATCGACACGCGATAGAATCATCGGGTTCGCAGGGTGTACGCGTAGAGGCTGCCGTGACCGCCACAGGGGAACTCGCTTGACCCGCTTGGTCATCGTCTCCAACCGCGTTGCCTTACCTGGAGAAGGCGCACAGCGCAGCGGTGGGCTCGTGACCGGCCTTGCCGACGCCCTGCGCCAAGCCGGCGGCCTGTGGTTTGGGTGGAGCGGTAAGGTGGGAGCCGCGGCGCATTCGGCCCCAAATGTTGTCGAGGCCGGTGGAGTCGCTTATGCCACAGCTGATCTCACCCGCGCCGACCATGACGGCTACTACAGCGGCTTCTCAAACGCCGCCCTATGGCCCCTATTCCATTATCGGCTCGATCTCGTCAACTTTACCCGCCGGGACTACACCGCCTATCGACGGGTCAATTCCCTTCTCGCCGCCAAACTCGCGCCCCTGCTAAAGCCGAGCGATAACGTTTGGGTACATGACTATCACTTGATCCCGATGGCTGAGGAGCTTCGCCGCGGCGGAGCTACCCAAAGAATCGGATTTTTTCTGCATACCCCATTTCCTTCGCTCGGCGTTTTGTCGACCCTCCCGCATTACCTCGACCTCCTCAAGGCCCTGTGCGCCTACAATGTCGTCGGCTTCCAGACAATTGAGGATTTGACCGCCTTCCACGATGCCATCGTTCGCCGCGCCGGCGGCGAGGTTTCAACTGACGGACGCGTTCGCGCCTTCGATCGCGACCTTCGCGTCGGCGTGTTTCCGGTCGGTATCGATCCCGAGGCCGTCGCCGGCATTGCTGCGCAAGCCGTGAAGTCGCGAACGACGCGTCGACTACAGGAAAGTCTCCGAGGTCGCCGGTTGATCATCGGGGTGGACCGCCTCGACTACAGCAAGGGGCTGGAGCACCAATTCAAAGCCTTTGCCTGCTTTCTGGAGCGCTATCCCCTGCAACGCAACCACGTGCGTCTTCTCCAGATCGCTACCGCAACACGCAGCGACGTTCCTGAATATCGTGCTCTGCGAAAAAGACTCGGCGCGCTGGCCGGCGACGTGGCCGGCCGCTACGCACAACTCGACTGGGCGCCGATCCAGTATTTGAACAGGAGCTTTACCCATCGCTCACTGACCGGCTTCTTTCGCGCCAGCCGCGTCGCACTTGTCACCCCGTTGCGCGATGGAATGAACCTGGTCGCCAAGGAATACGTGGCCGCGCAAAATCCGGATGACCCGGGCGTGCTTGTTCTGTCGCCGTTCGCCGGGGCGGCCTACGAGCTCGACGCTGCAGTGATTGCCAACCCATATGACCCCGACGCCGTCGCAGAAGCATTGCAGAAAGCCCTGCAAATGCCGATCGAGGAGCGACGCGAACGCTGGGCGACGATGATGGAAATTCTGCGCCGGCAGAGCATTACCGTCTGGCGAGAAAAATTCCTTCGCGCCCTCAGCGGCTAGGTCTTTCAATATTCCAGATGCAGCACATATCCGGCGGCGCAGAAGCTGGATTGCTTACGCCCCAGCGCGCCGATACCTGCCGGAAGCAAGTGTCCTCTTGGCGATAGCATGCCGGCCGGACCTCAGGTCATGAGGGCGGAGATCTTCAAAAAAGGTGGATCGCTGATTGTAAATGTGCCGTTGCGGCCAAAGAATCAGGAACGGCGTTTCGCGCGTCGTCGAAACTGCAGGCAGAGTTGGAAAGGCCAGTGTTTTGATTGACACTTCGGTTTAGGAGCCTTCGGTTTAGGAGCGTTTGCGGTACCTGCCGACGGGCGTGCGCCGCTCTTTCCTGCGTTCGACATTGCGAAGGTTGAGAGACAGCATGCAATCGGTCGCCGCCGATCGGCTGAGGTCGGTCATCGCTGTCCCGTCGACACGCGCTGGGACGCCGGTAAACACATGATAGACCGTCCAGGAGCGATCCACTTCGACGCGGCGGCCGAAATGATCATCCGGCGTGTCGGGCGATGGCGCTCCGCCGTCATCTTCCCAGACGCGGATCGCATACGTGCGTCGCGCGAGCTCGGTTTCATTGCTGTGAGAATTCACACTGGCGGCCTTTCACCCAAACTTCTCGGTAGGGTCGAATTGCTTGAATAGAGCTTGTTCCCGTCACCATCGCTGGCGGTCATCGCGTCGGACCTCTGCGGCAATGCTGAGGGTCTGCGACACCCGACGTGCGATCTCGATTCTGGTCGAGATCGATGGCTTCGGCGCTCTCGCCGGCGGGCGACATGCGCGCACCGTTTCGACACGATCAAGAACAATGTGAGGCCGCGTCAAGCTGCCGGGTCTTGCCCTCGGCTGCCTTTAGTGCCGCCGCCTCTCGCTCAAGGGCGTCAAGGCTATCGGCCAGCATCATCATGCGGAGTTCATGTTTGATTTCCACGGTGGAAGGGAGCTTCAACCTCCGTCCGAAACGAAAACTGTTGGCCATGACGTGGCCCTCCCAAAATTACAGGTGCCGCTCTTGCTGTCAGGTTAGACAAATTCGTACGCCTCGTTCGAAAGACGTTGGCATTTGCCCCCAACTCGGAACGCAACTTATATGGGCGTTGATTGGGTGATTTTCCAGTCGAACGAACGTATTATTTATTTTCTGTTTTTCGATATTTTTTTAAGTGACGCGACGGTTCCGTTGATCTCTGTGCTATCTTCTCGTCAAAGTTAGATGGCATCCATAACAAATCATAGGATGCCAATCGTTTTCGAATTGAAGACCGGCGTCCAGTCGGTTTTCGGGACTGGGCGGCTGTGCAGCAAGATTGGGGGGCACGATGAGTCAGGACATCTGGGATCGAGCGGAAGACTACAGAAAGACACTGCAGGCGCGGGCCATAGAGTTGTCGCGTCCTGGTCAGGACAAAGACGCCCAAGACCAGGCCTTGCAGTTCATGGCGCTTGCCCTGGTTTTCGAGATTTTTGAAAGGATTGATCCCGGTCGGCAATGGCAAGTCTTACCGCGACGACATTAAGTTTCAAAACGTCGGTGAGTTCCACCGCCGCGCCCGCGAGCTGCGAAAGTCCGCCCCACTCGATGACAGAGCCCGTGGGGTCGCGCTGAAGCGGGTCAATGTCGCTGTCATGTGCGCTCACTCGAATGCCTGTAGAAGCCGTCCGCATCGCTGTGGGGAACCTGGGCGAATTCGCCGACCGTTTGCGGTCGAACAGCGCCGACGTAGGCATCAGCCGATAGACACCACTAGTCACGAGGCAGTCCCAACCGTAGAGCTGGAATCTACTCAGAGCTACGAGGCCGGTTTATGCGTCGCTCACGCGAAGGTTCAATTGAAGGCGCGCGCATAACCATCAGGGTTTCCCCACGATGATCCCGCGCCACGTGTCGTGTTTGCGGTCGCATCTCAAATTAATAGCACTGGCTGGCAACTAGCGCGATGGGGGAACGAGGGACAGCTATACGCAAATCCATCACCATAACCATAGCCATAGCCGCCATAGCCTGCACCGTGACCACGATAGTTTCTGCCGGCGTAACCGCGATTCCCGCCATGGATGCTCCCGCGTTGGATGCCTGCACTGTGGATGCTGGTGCTATGGACGCCGCCGGTGCTATGGCGGACCGCCGCGTCAGCTGGGGTCACAATAGCGCCTGCGAGCGCCAGACCAACCGCAAGGGCCGCCACACCGGTCGTCTTTATCAATGAAGCGAACATTTTGCTTCTCCTTTGATATCGACCGTAGGGCTCGGCTAAGTGGGGCGGTAGCCTCGGCAACTACCCACACCGGAAGGAAATGTCAGCTAGCTTTGGGAACGGTGCTTGGACGGCGGCACGCACTTCCACTGGCAAGCGAACGACAGAATGAAAGCCATGGAGTCGCGCTTCCCGCGACTCCGTCTCGCTACAGACCGGCAGCCGGTCGACACGGCGCCGATTCGTCCGGTCGCGACACGACAAAAAAAGGCGGTCGCAATCGTGGTCAGACTTGGGGTTTAAGCAGATCGGCGCTCAATGGGTTGGGAGTCTCACCGCCCAGCTCACACTTGTTGGCTCAGAAGCGCCTTTTGAGGGTCAGATCCGAGCGCGCCGCAGGTGCGTAAGCGTGGGGATATCCCGCGCTTCGTCCTGCAACGTGAGGCCGAGCAGTTCGGAGAGCCGTTCACGGCCGCGATTGGTGCGGCTCTTAATCGTTCCGATCGCGCAACCGCAGATCTCCGCAGCTTCTTGGTATGAAAATCCCGACCCTCCGACAAGAACCAGGGCCTCCCGCTGCTCAACCGGGATCTGGGCAAGGGCGATTCGGAAGTCCTCAAAGTCCATATGGCCGTTCTGAGCGGGGGGCGTCGCAAGCGCGGCCGCCATTGTTCCGTCCGAGTCTTCAACCTCGCGCTTGTCTTTCCGCTGTTGCGAGTAGAAGGCATTGCGCAGAATCGTGAAAAGCCAAGCCAGCATGCGCGTTCGGGGCTCATAGTGGGCGAGGTTGGCCCAGGCCTTGAGCAGGGTTTCCTGAACGAGGTCGTCCGCGCGATCCGAGCGCCTCGTGAGGGAACGCGCGAAGGCTCGCAAAGCGGGAATGGCAGCGAGCAGTTCGTCCTTCATGGCGCCCTTCGCGAGACGCGGTTCGATCGGAATGCTAATTCTGGGTGAGGCGACGAGTGTCGTCGATTTAGGAGCTGAGCTTGCGGGCGTCCTCATGCTATTCCCCGTCATTTGGTTTTTCTTATAGGCTCAGATGCCGCCCGGGACGGAGCCGACGATAAACTCGGAATGTACTCATCCGGCGCTGCGCCCTAGGGGATTTCAAAGTCAACCCTATCGGCTGAGCGGCTCGCCGAGCCTCAGCGGCCCCGCAGCTTTCGGCGGAGCCGCGAGGGCAGACGCTAGGGGCTCCCGCGATCCATCGCGCAGTTCGCGAAACGATATGAGCCGCCTCTGCCTCTCGTCCCAAATCGCAAGCGACGCGCACCGCAAGCTTTGGCGGAAGGACAGCCGACCCAGGCTCGCAAGCTGCGGATGATCGCGAAGGACCTCCCGAAGACGATAGAAAGGAATGCGGCTCGAAAGATGGTGCACGTGATGGACCCCGATATTCCCCGTGAACCACGCCAGCGCGGGCGGCAGTTCATAGTGGGAGCTTCCGTTCAGAGCCGCTTCGTGGAAGCTCCACTCGCCATCATGCGCCCAAAGCGTATCCTCGAATTGATGTTGGACGTAGAAGAACCATACGGCGATCGAGGCGCTTACGACCACCACGGGCGCCTGCACCAGAAGAAACGGCCCGAATCCGATCAGCCAGACCAGCAAAGAGACGACGCCGGCGATCGCGGCATTGGTTCCCATCGTGCTTAACCACGGCTGCCAGCCCGCGCGCATGAGACCGATGGGAAGGCGATAATGCAGCACGAGTAGGTAGGTCGGAATCAGCCCGAACATGATGAACGGGTTGCGGTAGAGCCGATAGATGAGGCGCTGAAAGCGGGTCTGCGCCAGATATTCGTCGGTCGTCAGCGTGATGATGTCGCCGCTGCCACGATGATCGAGATTGCCGGCGTTCGCGTGGTGCAGTGCGTGCGCGCGCACCCAGAAATCGTACGGCGTCAGGGTGACGACGCCGATGACGCGGCCGACCCAATCATTTGTCGCGCGTCGACGGAAGCAAGCTCCGTGGCCGCAGTCGTGCTGAATCATGAAGAGACGCATGAGAAAGCACGCGGTCGGCAGCGACAGCAGCAGACACAGCCAATAGCTGACCCCGAGCGCCGCCCACATCAACGCCCACAGAATCACAAAGGGCGCCGCAGTGACCAGCAGCTCGAGAACGCTGCGTGAAACCTTAGGAGTCCGGTAGGGTGCAAGAATTTGGAGCCAGGCGTTTGCCTCTCCAACAATGGGCGCCATGTCTCGAAGCCTTGTGCCGGAGGCGCAGGTTGATCCGGGACGGAGCCCTTCCTGCTGCGCGATGGACCGATCGGCGCGCCTTTTGCGCGTCACTGCGACCTATTATCGTTCGTGACCGGACGAATTGAGCGTCGTTTGCGGACGTAGGCAAGAATCGGAATCTACGCATCAGATTTTCTGAACGAGCGAGAGTTCGTGCGAGCACCGTCGCCATCCCTGTCTGGGCGTCGGCGCGGTTTGTCTTCTTCGCCGGACCGCTCGACCGCGAGTTCCGCCCGAGATCGGGAACTCTGCCCGTTCCACAACCTTCCAATACGGGCTCTCAACTCCTCGAGGCCAGCGTTGGCGATCGTCGTTTCCGTACCGTCGCTCGAGCGACGCGAAAACGTCGATCGAGTCCGAACGGAGCGAGTACCAAGGGTTGAGCCTGACGGAAGCGGAAAGGCGTCAATGCGCGTAGCTGCGGAAGGATGCCGGGCCGCCGACGTCACAAGGCGCCCCGGCGCCGTCTCCAAATGATCGTGTCAACGCGCGGATCGTGCTACCCTATCTTGCGCGGTTCCCTATGGAGCCCCGATCCCAGAGAAATGTGGCAGCATGCCTGGACGTCGTCTTCATCAGGCCGAGGCTGGACGACAGCCTCGGGTCGAGAAGGCCCATTCCGCAAGCAGCCGTGCGGATTTCCCGATCGTCGCGATCGGCGCTTCGGCTGGCGGCCTCGACGCGTGCAAGAGGCTACTGGACGCCTTGCCCGCGGGCAACGGCATGGCCTTCATCGTCGTCCAGCACCTCGACCCCAGCCACGACAGCCTGATGGTGGAATTGCTCGCGGGCCATACGGCGATGCCCGTCTTGCAAGTGACTGACGGAATGGCGATAGCGCGCGAACACGTATATCTCATCCCGCCAGGCGTCTATCTCTCGGCCGACGACAAGGGGGCGCTGCGGCTTTCAAGGCCACGAGCGCCCCACGGAGCGCGCCTCGCTTTCGATTTCCTGTTGAATTCCCTGGCGAGCGAATATGGCGCTCGCGTCGTCTGCGTCGTCCTCTCGGGGACCGGCGCCGACGGAAGCCTCGGGCTGAAGGCGGTGAAGGCGAACGGCGGCTTCGTCATTGCACAGGACGTCGGCGAGGCCGACTACGACGGCATGCCGCGTAGCGCCATCGCGACAGGCGCGGTGGACCTGGTGGCCTCGGCCGCGAAGATCGCCGAAGCGCTTGTGCAGCGCGTGCAGGGCGAAGCCCTTGCGCCGCCGCCGAACGCCTTACGCTCGCCAAATTCCGTGCAAGAGCTTCTGCCGAACATCATCGATCTCTTGCGCACAAAAACGGCTCACGATTTCACTCTTTACAAGCGCGGCACACTCGAGCGCCGCGTCGCGCGCAGGATGGCGATAGCGGCGACCAGGTCCGCAGACGCTTATCTCGATCTCCTGCTCCGAGACGCCGACGAACGCGAACAGCTCGCGAAGGACCTGCTGATCAACGTCACGGGCTTCTTTCGCGACGCGCCGGTGTTTGATGTGCTGGAGAAGAAAGTCATTCCCGATCTGGTGCGCGAGCATGCTTTGGAGCGACCCCTGCGGATCTGGGTCGCCGGCTGCAGCTCCGGAGAGGAGACCTACTCCCTCGCCATGCTGTTCCGGGAGCAGATCAACGCGTCCAAGCGCGACGTCAAAATGCAGCTCTTCGCCAGCGACGTCGATCCGGATGTGGTGGCGATCGCGCGCGAGGGCCTCTATCCGCAATCGATTGAGGCCGAGGTGTCCTCGGATCGATTGACCGCATTCTTCACCAGAGAAGATCATTCCTATAGGGTCTCGCCCGAGTTACGCTCCAGCGTGGTGTTTACGGCGCAGGATCTGCTGGCGGACCCGCCGTTTGCGCGTCTCGACTTCATTTCATGCCGGAACCTGTTGATCCATCTGCGCCCGGAGGCTCAGGCGAAGGTTCTCTCGATCTTTCATTTCGCGTTGCGCGAAGGCGGTCTGCTGCTTCTCGGCAATGCGGAGACGGTGGCGGCCGCCGACCGCCGGTTTGCCGCCGTTTCCAAAGCCGAGCGCCTCTATCAGCGGGTGGGGCACGCGCGGCCCAGCGCTTTCGGCTTGCCTGCCGGCGCGGACGACGGGTCGCGGATGCGCGCGCATTCCGGATTGGGTCCAACACCATCGCGCCAAGCAGAGCTTGCCGATCTCTGCCGAAAAGTGGTGTTGAACACCTATGGCCCCGCCGCGATCTTGATCAATCGGAAATTCGAATGCCTACACTTTCAAGGCCCGGTCGATCGCTATCTCAAGATCGCGCCAGGCCGCCCCTTGCACGACTTGATCGCCATGGCGCGCGAGGGCGTGCGCGCGAGGTTGAGGACCACCATTCAGCGCGCGCTGCAAGACAACACGCGCGTCGTTGCGCCGGGTGGGCGGACGCGTGGCGAAGTTGATCCGACGCCATTCCGCATCGCGGTCGAACCGGCGCCCGGCGGCCGCGAAGACCTATTGTTGGTCTGTTTCATTGAGGGCGCGACGCAGGAAATCGCAACGCACGGCGATGTCCCTCATGCCGACGTTCCTCGCGTCATCGAGCTCGAACGCGAGCTCGATGCGACGAAACTCGAACTTCAAAACGCCGTCCGCAATCTCGAGATGTCGAGCGAGGAGCAGATGGCGATCAATGAGGAGGCGTTGTCCGTCAATGAGGAATATCAATCGACCAACGAGGAGCTGCTCGCATCGAAAGAGGAGCTTCAATCACTCAATGAGGAGCTGAACGCCCTCAACAGCCAGCTCCAGGAGACGCTCGAGCGGCAGCGCGCGACGGCGGACGACTTGCAGAACGTTCTCTATAGCACCGACGTAGCGACGATTTTCCTCGACACGCGTTTCAACATCCGATTCTTCACGCCGGCGACCAAGGCGGTCTTCAATGTGATCGCGAGCGATGTGGGGCGCCCGCTCACGGACTTGAGGTCGCTCGCCGACGATGACGACTTGGCGGGTGAGGCCCGGATGGTTCTGAAGAGCCAGGCTCCGATCGAGCGGGAGGTGCAGGGTCAGAGCGGCCATTGGTTCATACGCCGGATCTTGCCCTACCTCGCGAGCGATGAGAAGACCGAAGGCGTCGTCATCACCTATGAAGACGTCACCGAGCGGCGACGTATAGCGGACGCATTGTCCGCCGCCAAGCGGCAGGCGGAACTCGCGAGCCTCGCTAAATCACGCTTTCTCGCGGCGGCCAGCCACGACCTGCGGCAACCCTTGCAAACACTCGCGTTGCTCCAGGGCCTCCTGGCGAAACGGGTCGTCGGCGAGAAGGCTCAGCAGCTCGTGGCGGGCATCGATGAAGCTCTCAGCGCCATGACGGGCATGCTGAACACGCTGCTCGACATCAACCAGATCGAAGTGGGAGCAGTCAAAGCGGAAACAGTCGACTTCCCGATCAGCGATCTGTTCGACCGCCTGAGGGACGAACTGACGTATCACGCACAGGAGGCCGGTCTGGCGTTGCGGATAATGCCCTGCGCGCTGTCCATCCGAAGCGATCCACGCCTGCTCGAGCAGATGATCCGCAACCTGCTTTCGAACGCCATGAAATATACCCCGCACGGGAGAGTTCTCGTCGGGTGCCGCCGCGACGAAGGTCAGCTGCGCATCGAGATCTGGGACACCGGCATCGGCATCCCCGCATCGGAGCTGCAGGCGATCTTTGAAGAATATCATCAATTGGACAACGCCGCCCGCCAACGGAGCCGTGGCCTCGGATTGGGCCTGTCGATCGTCAAGAGTCTTGGCGAACTGCTAGGCCATCCGATCCGGGTCCGGTCGCTGCACGGCAAGGGCTCCGTGTTTTGGATCGAGGTCCCACTGACGCCGGGCGGCGCTTCGTCGTCGCCGGACCAACCCCCGCCCGGCAGAGACGGCGCCGCCGTGCGAACCGCGGCGCGCACGGGAACGATCCTGATCATCGAGGACGATCCGCAAGTGCGCGAGCATCTCGAACTCTTCTTGCGGGAAGAAGGCTATGACGCCGTCGCGGCCGTGGACGGCCGCGCCGCTCTGGACTTGGCGGCGAGTGGGGGGATGCGCCCCGATCTCGTGCTTGCGGATTACAATCTGCCGAGCGGGATGAACGGCCTGCAAGTCGCTCAGAAATTGAGGCAGGCGCTGAACCGTGAGCTTCCCTTCATCATTCTTACCGGCGATATTTCGACCGAGGCCCTGCGCGACATCGCCCTCCACGACTGCGTTCAGTTCAACAAGCCCGTCAAGCTGACAGAATTGACCCGAGCCATCGGGAAAATCCTGGCGAAGCCGCTGATTGCGCCCACCCCCGCTGAAATATCGAGCGGCGCTGGACGCTCGAAGATCTTCGTCGTCGATGACGACGACCAGCTTCGCGAGGTGTTGCGGGTCGTGCTGGAGGACGACGGCCGCGTGGTCGAAACCTTTTCGAGCTGCGAGTCGTTTCTCGAAGCCTATCGCCCCGGCCCATCGCAGTGCTTGTTGATCGACGCCTATCTCCCGGGAATGAGCGGGCTCGAGTTGCTACATCGCCTCCACGACGACGGCCGTCGCTTGCCGGCGATTATGATCACCGGAGCCAGCGACGTGGCGATAGCGGTTAAGGCGATGCAAGCGGGCGCGCTGGATTTTATCGAAAAGCCGATCGGCCGCGAGCAGCTCGCCATAAGCATCGAGCGCGCCCTCGATTTGTCGCAGGACGCGGGGAAGTTGCTGGAGCGCCGAAATTCGGCCGCGAAGCATCTCGCGGAGCTCACGCCGCGGCAGCGCGAGGTGTTGGACAGAGTGCTTGCCGGCCATCCCAGCAAGAACATCGCGGCCGACCTCGGCATCAGCCAACGCACCGTCGAGCATCACCGCGCCTCCATAATGAAGAGAACAGGTTCCAAGTCTCTCCCGCAGCTGGCGCGACTGGCGCTGATAGCGACAGGGGACGGGGCGCAGCCGCCTCGGGCGTCATAGGCAAAGTCCTGCGACGGCGCGCCCACTCCTGGAGGGTAAGAATGCCCTGGGGCAGCCTGGCTATCTCGTCGCGCGACAAGACGGCCACCGGAGCCTGGAACGAACTCATGTGCGCGCGCCGATAGACGTCCTGCGCCTCATATGGCGCACGCTGAAGGGCGGCTCGAAGTCGGGCATTGGGGGACTCTCTGCCCCATCTCTCGCGCGAGACGTAGCATCGGACAAGCCGAGCCGACCAATGCTTCCATCACGACGCTGTTGAAATGGCGGGCATGATCACAAGAACGATGGATAGCCGAGCATGGGAAGCAAGCGGCTTACAATCGAAGCGAGACAGACCAAGACGACGAGGAGCTTGAGAAGATTTGCGAGCCGCGCATCGGGACAAAATCTGTCGATGACCCAAAACAATATCGCCCCGAGTACGATTGTAATGAGTATTCCAATGACGAGCGAAATCATCGTAGCCCGCGCTTCTAAGTCAATAGTCCGAGCAGATTATAGCGCGCTCGCGATCATCGACACCGCCGGAATCTACGCACTCTGATCGGCTGTCGCTGTCATGCCAGAGGCAAGCGCGCCGGCGAAGGGAGACGACCAGCGCCGGCGGCGGCAGCGGTTAGACGTGGTTCGGGTGATAGTGGGTGTCAGCCGAGTGACCGGAAAAGGTGAACGGGGTCATTTCAGAACCATCGCCCACGCCCATACCAACCGAACCCCCCGAAAAGAATTATCGCGACTATAATGATTAGTAGGGTATTCGTATCCATGGTCGGATCCTCCACAAACGAATGCGGCGCGTTCCGAGACGAGTCGCGTTCACATCTCTATTGTAGGCAAGATAGTTATCGACTTGGCGTGGCGTCAGGCTCGGAAACTACCTAACCCATGGCATGAGACTGCGCTTGCTCCTTCGCTGAGTAGATTCCGAGTCTCTCCTTCAACGAACGGTCAGCCTATGCAGGTCTGGCAGGCGCGCTGTCGTTAAACGATAGCGCGCCGAATAATAACCATGCAGCGAACCCCGAGGACGGAGAATTGTCATGAAGAAAACAATGTTGCTTGCCAGCGCCGTAATGATTGGCATGGCCTCTTTCTCAGCTCATCTCTATGCACAGGGGGTTCAACAGCCGGTCGCGCTCGCCAAGGTCGATGTGCAGACGGTGGAGGGAGGCTATCGGGCGTCCAAGGTCATCGGCGACAGCGTCCTCAACGACGCGGACCAAACGATCGGGAAGATCGACGATCTTCTTGTGACACGTGACGGAAAGGAGCCGTACGCGGTTCTATCGATCGGCGGATTTCTAGGCATGGGCGCCAAATTGGTGGTCGTCCCTTACGACAGTCTCAAGTTCGTCGACAAAAAGGTTGTGCTGCCGGGCGGGTCGAAGGACGGGCTCAATATGCTGCCGGCATTCGATTACGCCAAGGAGTGACTGGGCGCCATAGGCTAGACCGTCTGGACGGATTTGATCAAGACGAAGGCGCAGGCCAGGGACGACGAAGGAGAGCCAGAGGTTGCGTGGATAATTTCCGACGCTTAGATCGAACGATACCAATATTTTAGCTGCCGCTGATGCGATCCATGCACGACACTTTGCGTCATCGATTGGGCGCCTACGCGATGAGCTGGAGATGGAAGGTTATCCGAAATTTCATAACGAAGTCGGAGCGCCGATCGTGCGCATTGGCTGCCGCGAATTCAAGTGCATTGGCGATAAACCGCCGCAAGATCACCCGCACATCTACCTCAATATCGGCGATGCCGGTGAGATCGTGTGCCCATATTGCTCCACGCTATTCCGTTTCGATCCAAGCTTGGGCGCAGAGGAAGCTGATCCGGCAGATTGCGCTTACGGTGTCAGGGACTGAGTTCAATCGGCAGCAACGCCGCTTCGCTCGTCACTGGCCGCAGCCGACCAGCGCCAGGCGCCATCGTTCCGCTCGGGGTGGTTCACGATGGCCCATCAACGATCCGAATTCGGCAGGATGGAAGCATCACAACGGCCGCCCAGTGAAAGCCAAGTCATAGATCACGTTGACGCGCGATCGCCTCGATCGTTCCTTCTATGTGAGCAGGCAGCATCGTTATCCGGGTGGCGTCAGCCATTGGCTGTCGCTTAGCAGCAGCCCTGACAAATTGGACGGATTTGTCCGCCTCCGAGAATGCTCGGCCGGACGCCGCCCATTCGCGAGGACGCTGCCGAACGGCCGCCAAACAGGCGGCCAATCACCCTTTCAAGCGCGCTCATGGTTCTCCTTGCATCGATGACGGGTGTTCCCGTTTAAAGTTGGTTGGTCACGCGCCCCTCGGAGTTGAGACGTTCGACGGTCGCGACCTGACGCCGGAGCGGGATGGAGGTGCGACGCGACTCCTGCTCGAAGCGGCTGCGGATATGAATTTCTTCGACCACGTAGAGTTGCTTGATCACCACGGCGCGCTCCTCGATCACCGGAATGATCGTGGTCTCGCCCTCGGTTCGGACTGCAGGCGCTTCATCAACCCTCTGGTCCATCGGCACGCGAACAATATCGACGACACCGTGATCCAAGGCGATCGTTGCGATCTCGTCCGTCATTTCAGTCCGCGTGACGACGCGGATGGTCCCGGTTACGACCTCGCGTTTCGTGATATCGAGATTTTCTTCGACCAGTTGGACGGTTCGGTCGATCTCAGGCTTGGTCTGATCGTGTTCGTGAACGTCAATACTGGTGTCTGGCGCATTCCTCGACTTAGGACTGTCGCTCATGCGTTCGGCTCCCTTGCTGGAACCAGGGCGCGTGGGGCGCCCTGGTTCGCCGTCGTGCTCAGGCGCGACGAGTTGCGACGACCGGTTCGGTCGCCGGTCTAACCTCGCCGCTTCGTCCGCCAAACCAGCCGGCCAACGCTCCCAGGAGAAGGGCCACGAAGCCGAAAAGAGAACCGCGCGACACCACCGTTGCGGCAGTGTCGGCAGCCTGCATCGCCTTCTGTTTCGCCTGACTCACCGTCTGTTGGTACTGCTGCTGATACTGGGTCACCTTCGTGCGAGCATCCTCGATCGAGATGTTCTGCGCCTTCGCCAGCGCCTGGGCTGCGCTTTCACGCGCCTGGTCGGCCTGAGCCGGGTCGCCCGTGACCGCCGCTTTCACCGCAGCCGTGGCCGAGGTCTTCATCGCGTTCGTGTCGTTCCCGCTCATGTTGAGCTGGTTGGCAATCGACGAGAACGGGTCGGATCCGCCTGACGTGCTCACGCCTGCCGCCGTGGCAGCCGTTTGTCCCAGGCCACTCGCGGCTGAGGTCAGGGTGCTAAAGACGCCGCCGATCAGGCCGCCAACCGCCGTGGTCAGCAGGTATAGGACCACAAGCGTCGTCACGGCCCAGGCGATCAACCCGTGCCATGCCGCGGTCGAAGCCTTGGCGCGACCCGACAAACGAGCTGCCGTGTGGCCGCCGAGGAAGGCGGCGATCAAGCTGGATGCGACATACCAGACGCCGGCCGCAACGGAGAGCGTTTGCGCACCCGGACTGTCGTTCGCCGAGGGCGTTAGGTTGGACACTCCGATACCGAGCCCCAACAGGTTGAGAAGCAGGGTCGTGACGAGCGCCACAGCAACGCCCGCCAGAACGGCGCTCCACGAAATGTTGTTTAGGAGAACAGTCCGCGCCTCCTCGGCGGGTGTCGTACCGCTGACATGAGGCAGGTCAGCCCTGCCTTGAGTTGATGCAACTGTCGACATGAGCTTTGCCTTCTCAGATAGTTCGTGGGTTTCAGGCGGCTGTCCAGTGGCTCTTCGCTTCTGCCGCGGCGGTCTTCAGCACGACCTTACCGTCGGCCGACTTCACCCAATCGGTTGAAATCAGGTGATGCGTTCCGCCCGAGGCAGGGTCCATCCGCTTCAACTTGATCGTGGCGCCGTCGACGTGATCGATCACCCCGACGTGCTCACCATCCGAGCCGACCACTTCCATGTCGTTGGCGAGCTTGCCGGCGTAGCCAACCGCCTGGTTCGTGGCCGAAGCGATGTTGCGGCCATCCTCAATGTCGACCTTTGTGCTGCGCACGGTTTCGTTGACCGTCTCAACGCGCTCGGCCGTGTCCTTACGGATGCCGATCTCCTCGACGACGCGGGGCGACTTGGCGATGACAGCCTCTTCGTCGATCTCGTCCATCTCGACGGTGCGATCTTTGAAGGCGTCGGCTCCCAGTTCGTCGGCTCCGAGGGCGCGATTGACCGGGCGGCGGTCGATGCTGATGGTCTCGTCACGCAGGCTCACGTCCTCGCTGACGGGCGTCTCGACCACGTAGCTATGCAGGCGAACCTTGCCGCGATTGACAGCACGCTTGCCGACTTTGAGGCTTTCCTCGACGACCTCAAGAACGTCATCGGTCCCAGAGCGCAAAGCGGAGCCCGAAGCAGGCGAGCCGACGACAGGATTGGCAGCGGATGTTTGGCCTGCCGCAGCCGTTTCACGGATTGGCGTCATGGAAAGATTCTGATCGGCGTCCGTGTCGCCGACACCACCGGCTTTGACAGTTGAGCCGGAGGTCCAACCATCTTTCCGCCAGGCGGTTTCACGTTCGCTCAAGTCGACCGATCCGTGTTGTTCGAGAACGATAATCGCATCTTCGACTCTCGCGTCGTCGACGTGGGCGACGAGCAAGGTTCCGCCGCGGCGGACACCTTCCGCATAGGTCCCGTGGTCATCGGTTCCGCCGAACATTCTCTCCAGCGTTGCCCAGAACCCGGTCGGTGTGCGGCCGTTCGCGGCATAGTCGCTCGACGCCGTCTCGGGGGACATCGTGATATCGCTGTCGGGAATGCCGGCCTGTCTGAGCGTGAGCGCGGCGTTGTTGGCATATTCGCGGTCGTCGTAGAAGGCGGCGATGGTTTGTTTCGTCATGATGTGAACCTCGGTTGAAGGGGTCACAACCAGCGAGAAACGCCGCCTGGGGCGCGTTGTGCCGATCGCTAAGGCAAGCGTTGGACCTTCACGGTTCGTCTAGGACGAACGTCTCAGTCTTCGTTGGTTGTGATCCGATGGTGGCCGGCGAACGTTGGCGCTCCCCACGGCCCGCCGGCCTAGCGGACGAGAAGCGGCACAAACCACGCTCCCGAGGAGCCGGACTGCTTCCTGCCGACGCGCGGATCACGCCCGGCAGGTCCTCCCGATTAGGTCGTTGCAAAAATGTAACGATCGGCTAGGCGCCCGGTTCCCACGCAGCTTCCGAAGCGGCCTCTCCAATTTTGCACACTTGCAATTCGAAATCCGAAGGAACGCATTTGCAGCAACAAATCGAGGACCGCCGGCATGACTACGCTGAGCAACGGCAGGGAACACGGATGCACAAGCTGAGTTTGACGCAATCGAATGCGCCAGCGCGCGCACTCGACAGCGGGTTGGCCGGCGTCGCGGAAGCGTAACCCAGAAGCTGGCGAATGCGGCAAACCGCAAATGCACGATCGCACGAAAGGTCACCATGCTCGACTGGAATGATCTTCGGTTTTTTCTCGCGGTCGCAAGGCGCGGAAGCCTTTCGACGGCCGCCAAGGACCTTCACGTTGCGCAGTCGACGGTGGGGCGCAGGCTCACTTCCCTCGAATCGAGCCTCGGCGTTCGACTTCTCAACCGCACCCCAAATGGCTATGTGGCGACGCTGGCGGGTGAGGATGTCCTCAGGGAGGCGGAGCAACTCGAAGCCGGCGCGCTGGCCCTTGAACGCAATGTGGGCGGGCGGGACACACGGCTCGCGGGGATCGTCCGCGTCACCTGCGTCGAGACCGTCGCCAGCCAGATCTTGGCGCCCTGCCTTGCAGGATTGCACCGGACCCATCCCGATCTCATGGTCGAGCTGATCCCTGACGCTCGGGAACTCAGCTTATCCATGCGAGAGGCGGATATTGCGGTCAGGCTCACGCCGTCAGAGCAGCACGATCTGGTGATCCGCCGCATTGGCCGGCTGACCTTCGGAACTCTATGCAAGTCGGGACTATCTGGATCGGACGGGTGAACCGGATTTCGGGAGCGGCTGCCCCGGTCACCATCTAATCACACAGATGGATGACCTCCAGGATTCGGCACGGACCGGGTGGCTCGCCCAACTCGCGTTCCGCGCTCGGGTCGCTCTGCGCACCAGCAGTCATGAAGCGGCTGTCACGGCTGCTGCGGACGGTGGCGGCGTCGGGTGTCTGGCGCGGTTCCGAGCCGATCGCGAGCCGAGGCTCGTGCGCCTCGCCGCGCCGTCCGAGACACCGGAGGCCGGGATCTGGCTCGTTGCTCACAAGGACAATCGCCAGAACGCGCGCATCCGGGCTGCCCTGACGAACATCACCGAAGGTGTCCGTAAGCGCGCGGAGAAACTCTCTCCGGGAGACACGGCCCTGCTGTCAAACGGATGACCACGATTGGCGCAGCTTTTGCTGAACTGGAGCGGCGCTGGAATATACCACGCGTCAGCATGGGATCCGGCTGAGATTTTCACTTCCGCATAGCGGCTCCCTAAAAATCGATCTCCAAGGTTTGCAACGTTATTAGCTCCCGGCGGTTGGATGTGAGCACCGGCCCTGTGGCCAGCGCCGCATCGGAGCCTTCCCCGGCACAAACAATCAGCTTCGACGCCAACGGAACAGTGTGGATCTCCACGCTCTCCGCGTAGCAGAACCTATGCGGACGAGAAGAAGCTCCGGGACTGGACGAGGCAGGGCGCGCCGACGTGCTCGACCGCCGTCCGGGTCGGATTGCGGAATCGGCACGGCAAAATGTGAATTCCGAGAAACTGATCGTTCGCACAGCCGGAGAGGCCGCGAATGAGCGCACTCGCGATGCGAACCATCGTCCCGCTAGCCCAACCACGAAGGACAAACCATGGCGACGAACCAAATGGCAACGAAGCAAAAGGTCTTGAGTGAGGCGTTCTACGAAACTCTCAAGGACGTCTATTACGCTGAAAAGCAGTCCGTCCGAGCCCTGACCATATCCGCCAAGGCGGCTAAGGCCGCGGAACTGAAGCGGGCCTTCGAGGATCACCGCGAAGAGAGCGCCGGGCAAGTCGAGCGTCTGGAGCAGGTCTTCGAAATCCTCGGCAAGCCCGCGCGCGCCAAGACCTGCGAGGCGATGCAAGGCATCACCCACGAAATGCAGGAAGATCTTGAAGACTTCGGCGGAACTCCGGCCGCCGACGCCGTGCTGATCGGCTGCGCCCAGGCGATCGAGCACTACGAGATCGCCCGCTACGGCGTGCTGAAGACTTGGGCGACTCAGCTCGGCATGGCGGGCGCCGCCAAGCTGCTCGATGAAACGCTGCAGGAAGAGAAGGCAGCCGACGGGAAGCTGACCCAAATCGCCGAATCAGCCGTCAATGCCGACGCCAGCGAAGGTGAGAGCGAGGACGACGGCGAGGAGGAGGACAAGGACAAGGACAAGGAGGACAAGCACGCCAAGCGCGCGAAGACGTCCAGGTAGCCGTCCGCACTGCCTAACCTCGAAGCGCCGCGGGTCTTCTCGCGGCGTCAAATGGAGGCCACTTTGCAAAAGCACAAAAACGACGGCCAAACGCTTGAATGGGTGCTCGGTACGACCGTCACGACCCTCGCAGCCCTGGCCGCGACCGCGGTGTTCAATCACTTCAGGGCAAAACGTGCGGAGGATGCTTCGCCGCCGATGGGACGGTTCATAACCGTTGACGGCGTCCGCCTCCATCATGTCGATCGCGGGCAGGGCCGGCCGGTGGTCCTGCTGCATGGCAACGGGGCGATGATCCAGGACATCGAGGCGAGCGGTATTCTTACACGAGCCGCCGAGCACTACCGAGTCATCGCCTTCGATCGGCCCGGATTTGGCTACAGCGAGCGTCCGCGCTCGACGGTCTGGACCCCCAGCGCTCAGGCGGCCCTGCTGCACAACGCATTGAAGCAGCTCGGCATCCAGGAGCCTGTTATCGTCGGACATTCCTGGGGCGCCCTCGTGGCTGTGGCGATGGCGCTCGATTTCCCGGCAGACGTCGCAGCGCTGGCTCTGCTCTCGGGCTACTACTTCCCGACGCTTCGCGCTGACACGGTATTGGGGTCTCCGCCGGCGATCCCGGTGGTCGGCGACGTCTTGCGCCACACCGTCTCGCCGCTCTTGGGGCGGCTGGCCGCGCCCGCGCTGAAGCGAAAGCTGTTCGGGCCCTCGCTGGTCTCGCGGAGCTTCGCGGACTTTCCGATGGAAATTGCGTTGCGGCCCTCCCAGATCCGCGCCGCAGCGGCCGAGACGGCGCTCATGGCGCCGGCGGCCGCCTCACTCAGTCCGCGGTACGATGAACTCAAGTTGCCCGTGGTCATTCTCGCCGGCGACGGCGACAAGATCGCGGATTTTCGCCGGCAGTCCGAAACGCTGCATGAGCGTCTTCCGCAGAGCCGACTGATCCGGGTCCCCGGCGCGGGCCACATGATCCATCATATCGCGCCCGACCGGGTGCTCGAGGCGATTGATCTCGCTGCGGAAGACAGCAGAAGCGTTGGTTCCGTGAACAGAGCAGGGCAGGCTTTTCCGCACCAATTTGTTCAAGCCTGAACGCTGCTCAATTTGTAACCCAGGGTTTGGCATGTTCGCGACGGGTGGACGTTAAGTCGATGCTTCGTACGTCGACGCCGGCACGGCAACACGTTGCGGGCGAACCGGTCTATCCGGTCGCGCACGAACTCCAAAACCGTGGCATCCGGTTCATTTTCTCGACTGGAGTCCAACGCTTTCGAAGCCGTTTCAGCAAGGGGACCTGGCGTCGACGCTGGCGGGCGCTATTCACAGTCGGGGGACTCTGAGCGGCTTTCCTGTCGCACACAACAATTCAGCAGCGTCGCTCATCGATGTCGCCGTTTGGATGCCGCCCAACTCTTGCGTCGCAGGCGGCTCGGCTAATGATGCGTTCCGCCGCGTAACAGAAGTCGAATCGACGCCGTGAGTTCTTCCGCGAGGCTAAGCGTGTTGGCAAGGACAACTTCTTCATTCGCAGCCGCTGATCCCTGATCCTCGATATCGATCGGAAACTCCATCTTGCCCCCAGCCGTGTCCACTCGCACGTTGAACAGGAGCCGGCGGTTCAACTGTTGTTCGACTTTTCTCACTTCGATGTTTGCCATCGTCAAACTCCGTAGACCTGCTTACCTCTTACTGTCATCGCGAGGCTTTTGTATGGGTCCTGGAGCGCGGCTTCTGCAAACGTCGAACAGCGCGCCCCGTGCGCATGGTTCAAGTCGCGATCGGCCGACGTCGTGCAACGAAAAGAAAGTCGTCCTCTTGGGCGATGCGGATCAGCGCGTCCTCAAGGGCATCTTTCGCGTCGCGAACGGCGCTGTAGCGCCATGCATATGCAGCGCTCTATTGCCGCAAGGCATCGTCGGCCCCGGCTTCAACGACGAGTTCGGCGACACCTACGGCATGCCAGCAACGGCTCGCTGGTCATTGACCCAGATCAAACACTCCGCTGTGAACAGGCGTCGAGGAAATTTTGGACGCCGATCAGTTGGAAACCCGACCGCTCCAGATTTCTTGCATCACGCGTCCAGTGGCTTCGTCTGCCGCCGAGACGGCCCTCGTGTCCGCCGTTGCGCCGGGCCATACCGCCATCGGCGTGCGGTAGCCGAGCGCCTGGTGCAAGCGCCGGCCGTTGTAGAATTCCACCCATGCGGCGATGCCCGCCTTCGCCTCGCGGCCGTCGGCGTAGCCCTTGGGATAGACGCCCTCGTGCTTGAGGGAGCGTCACAGCCGCTCCATGAAGTCGTTGCGTCGTGGCGGCACTCGACCAATTGTGTTGAAAAACCTTGCGTCGCGCGGGGGAGCGCTTTGGGTTAGGGGGGCAAATCATCGGCAATTGCGGAATCCCGTCAAGCGGTCATTGAGGCGCCAAATAGCGGTAGAATAGACCTTTCGTCACCTCGACCAATGCGAGGTAGCCCGCTGTGGCGCCGACAAGATAGAGGAAAAACGTAGGCGGCGGCCGGACGAAGCCGAACCAATGTCCCATCGGCAGAAGCGGCAAGGCGAGAGCGACGCCGACCGATCCGAGCGCCATGACGATGAGAAACCGGTGCGGCGCGCTCTGGTAGAAGCGGCGCCGGGTGCGGATGGCGAAGACGACCAGAACCTGCGTCGTAATCAATTCGATGAACCAACCGGTCTGGAACAAGGCTTCGCCGGCGCCAAACAGCCACAGCATCGCGGCGAAGGTGAGAAAGTCGAACAGCGAGCTCACCGGCCCGAAAGCCAGCATGAAATGCTCGATAGTCTTGACGTCCCACCGCACCGGCTTGGCGGTGGCCTCTGGATCGACGGTGTCGAACGGAATCGCGATTTCCGAGATGTCGTAGAGCAGGTTGTTCAGGAAAATCTGAATCGGCAACATCGGCAGGAAGTTCAGGAACAGGGCCGCTCCGGCCATGCTGAACATGTTGCCGAAATTCGAGCTCGAGCCCATCAGAACGTATTTTGAAACGTTCTGGACCGTGCTGCGCCCGAAGACGACCGCCTCGCGAATCACTGTCAGATCGTGCTCGAGCAGGATAAGATCGGCTGCCGCGCGCGCGACATCGGCGGCTCCGTCGACCGAGATTCCGACGTCCGCCGCATGCAGCGCCGGGGCGTCGTTGATGGGGCGGATTTCGCGTAGGCGCGCGACGATCCGCGCCGGCTCGCGCAAGGGATGGAGCGAGTTGCTTGGGTTAGCCAAGGGCAATTCACGAATGATGCTCGGCGACGCGTTGGGCCCGCGGGTAGCGCGCCGAAGGGCGATGTCGCCGACTATGGCGGCCGGACGGAATATTGGCTGACCGACGAGTGCTTCGTAAGAGGTCGCCGGCGGCAAAGACGAGGCGCATGAGTTGAAGCCGGAGTTGGCCCGCCGCAACTACCTCGCGACCGGGCGGCGGGGGAAGAGGGGAACAAGCTTTGTCGTCAAATGGCCCCTTCCAGGCTCCAAAGAAAGGCGCTACTTCGTCGCGATCGCAGCCAAGAAGCGTTCGGATGGCGCAGGGGCCTCAGCCGCTCCGTAAGCGGACGTTGGCGCTTGCCGGCGTCGATCGTGGTGCCGACAGAAAATCGCACGAGGCGGGGATGCGGCGCCTCGTGACCCGTCAGGACCCCTGATAGTGCAGATTCGGACTAATCACCTATCGCAGTGGGGGCATTGTTCGAGCGGAATGATCAGGTTGGCGGGAATCGGGACGTTTTCGAGTCCAGACGGCTGCTCCGCGCCCATTCCGGTCATCCGATCAATTCAATCATCGCCTCCGAAGCCTCTGCGCCTATGGTAGTCGTTGAGCGAGGTCGCTCGGCTTCTCCGAAGCGGACGTACCATGGGAAAGGCGGCTATGGCCGTCTTGGTGAAGATCCTATGAGGCGATTGGCGACCGAGAGGAAATTTGGCCCTAACTCTTCGAAGAGCTTTGGCGAGTCTTTGCGGAGTCGCTTGAGAAGTCGACGAGCCTCGGCGATGATCTCCATGATGCCCGGGCCATGCGCGGTGATGTCGAAACGCACATTCCCGCTGACGAGCGTCCTTTCCGCGTCCGTGAGGGTTTTTCCCTGGCGCATTTGAGCCACTCGCTTTCGCTTGTCGTAAAGGACGAGCGAAAAAACGGCGTTCTTGCCGTGGCGCTTTTCAAACAGGACGCCCGTCACCCTTTGCGTCCGCCGATCGGTAAAGATGCGAAAGCGCAAGCCGAGATGGCTGGCGAGATCGACGACGCCGTCCGAGGTCGTGATCGTCTGGCCGAAGAGCACGGCGATGAATTGGAGAAAACGCGGAACGTCGTCGGTGGGCAAATAGCAGCACCATTGACTTCGCACGACGGTGAAGTGACCGCGGCGGATAGCTAGGGCGGTATTTTGACTGAACAAGCCGTCTCCGTGCCGCAAGACCTCCTGGCTGATCGCCTCGAGGAATTCGAAAAGCACGCGGTTGACGGTTTGGATCCCCTCCTGGGTCGAAGAGGGGAAGCGAGAAACCGCACCGGTGTCTTGCTTCGCGATCGCGACCGGCAATACGTTGTTGCCGGCAAGAATGGTGGTCGGATTGCCCGAGGCCTCCAAAGCATACTAAGTCGCGCCGCTGGATTCCCTCCAATTGGAGACCAGTGCGTATCGGACCGAGATATGATGCGCCGGCTCGTCCACCGGCGCCAAAACGATTAGGGCCGCGCATTTCGCGCCGGATCGCACAACCATCTGGGTTCCCTGACTCGGGTTTGCGTAGTGTGGCTTGAGAATCTTGTGCGCGCGCCCTCGAAAGATGACGACAGTGTCATCTGGAACGGCGCTGATGGCCTGGAGGGCCGCCTCAATACGATCGGCTTCGGAGCGCGGGTTTGCATCGGTCACGGCTTCCATCGGCTCGAGACTGAGCCGGACGACCATGGTTTCGGCGATCAAACTCTCTTTTGGAAGGCTAACTTCGTTGATAGGCATAGTTCGAATCCTTTGGTTAAGTTGCGATGTTTTAGAAGCGAGCGGCACCAATCCACGCGCTGCTTGTGCATGGACTCGCTGCTCAATCAGGTTTCAGAAATGAACCCGGCCGTTGCACTTGGGTAGACCGCTCTATCTTCGCGCCTGACCCAAACTGCTTGCCGAGAACCTGCACGTTACCTCGTGAGAGGTCTCGCGTGCAGTGGGGCGGAAAATTCGGGCGGTTTAGGACCCCATTTTTCCGGTTTTTCGTCGGCGACCGCGCGGCTCAATCCGCGCATCGCCAATGCCGTTCATCATTAGATCCGCGATGTCCTTCATTGTTGGTCTAACAACATTGTTTCATGATGAATGTAATTGCATTACATTCATCATGTCGGCCATCATGAAATGATGGCCGACATTTTGGATTGAATGATTGTATTAACAATGACTATATGAATACCAATGACTATATGAATAAGTCATATGACTTATTCTGTTCGCGTCAGCGAATGCTGACCGCATTGGCGATGGCCCAGCGGGTGCTGATGCCGTCGGGGGTCCTGCTCCGCTCGGAGATTGCCGAAAGACGTTGCAGGCCACGACGGATCTTTACACGGGATAGACTGTGCCGCGGAGCGCGGTTCGCCGAATGAGGAGCGAGCAGGTCATTGCGCGCATCCTCCAATCAAGGCTTCAATCGCATCGACCGGGATCAGTCGACGACCGCCGATTTTGACTGTGCGGAGCTCGCCACTGCTGATGAGCTTGTAGATGGTGGTACGTGACAGGCCGTATGCGGCTGTCGCCTCATTGATTTGGTAGGCGCGCCGGTGACCGGGGTCGCGCAACTTCGTGGAGAGCATCGGATCACCTCGTCGTTCGTTGACGATCCGAGAATGTGGCGGTACGCGACACCCGTCATGGCCGCTAGGTCCTTCGTGTGACCAGAAGAGGGGGCTCGCCTAGTCGCTTGAACGGCTTCGTTATCTAACCGCGCGAGCGTCGAGGAAGGACGCCTGACCTCTCCATCTCTCCGACAAGCTGCTTCAGCCTCGCATGCCCAGGTGCCGCGATCTGGTTCGACCATTGAAAGGAGATTTCTTCGGCGAGCCTATCTTGAGAAAGGCCTGGTCTATCTTGTCGGATCGCCATCGCCATTTTTGTCGCAATAGCGACCCATCCCGCTTCGGCTTTTTTTCGCCGCGCCTCGCCGCTGTTTTTCCCACCTTCCTTGCTTCTGTTTTTGGCGCGAATCGCCTCGCTCGCAAGGGGCTTGAGATTAAGTTCGGCTTCCGCCTTGGCCCATAGGTACCCGAGAAGAGCCCCCGAGTCGGCACACACGCGTTTACTAAACCTCGTATTGTCCAACGCCGTATTAACGGTCGTAATTTGCGATAATGCGCGATACGCATAGGATGCGTCTTTTGATACTCGATGAATATCACCGATACTATCTATCTTATAGTGACTAAGAATCCGATCAGCTATAACATCAACGTGATTGGCACAATAATCCAATAGTCGTTGCGTACCACGATAAATCATTGGCCGATTTATATTATATTCTTCTCCATTTGCTCTTGTGACGAGTAGAAAGACGTGCCGTTCGCGAGCGTCGTGCGGATGATAAAATTCATCCCCTATTCTCTCATCGACGATCCTTTGGATAGTGATGCTGTCCACATCCCGAACAAAGCACTCAGGCCTGGTCTTGCCAAATCTTCGCGAACGCACAGTTAGCGGCCAACGACGACTAGGGGGTCGGCGAGGGTACGGGCCGATTACCTTGGAGCCAGCGTCCCCCTCCGGTTCCGATTGTTGAATAACATTGCGAATGTAGCAGTCGAACCATGGAAACCAAATCGGAGGCAAATCCTGATCGTCATCGATCAGTAAAGGCGAGTCGGGGTCGTCAGGCACGGAACAGTTTATCGTGCCAATAGTCGACGACTCCCACTCGGTGCTCGACAACAAGTCGTGTCTAAGATCAAAATATACGCCGTTGACAATTCCATGATACTCGCCTCTGCATGCTTCGGACAGCCTCGATAGCCAACGAGGAGTCGCCGATTGGAATCCGAGTAGCGTGGTATCTGTGGTGAACGGAGACACAGTCCCCCCAAGGAGTTGTCGTTCTACGAGCTGCGTCAGCTCTACAAGAGGCCTTGCACACGAGCAGTCTAAGCATCGCGGTGATTGGCTCCCATGCCTCGGCAGGCACTGCTCACAGTTTTTTCGCGAGGTCGAAGTCGGGTCGGTGCTTGGGATAACTCCCGCCCTGGGACCGGCGGGCAGACGCGCAAGTTTGACGAGAACGTAACTGTCGATGCCCGCGTTAGGGGCTCAATCAAGCTAGGGCTGCGCCGGCTCTCTCATAGGTTTGCGCCGCGCATCAAAAACCGCCAACTGCTTTCGATGCTCGGCAGACTAGGGGATCGAATGATCGGCCTTTCGTGACCGCGTCTTTCGCACGCGCGACGCCGACAAGTCTGTTCGCAGCGGGCCCGTCAATGGCGCGGTGAGCAAGCTCGGCAGGGTGCGCAATTCGGTGGTTGGTCGCGAGCACCGGTTACGCGGTGAGCCAGTGGCGCGCAAACGGATCGGAGAGATCTTCGGCTGGGCAAGAGCGTCGGCGGGCCCGCCCAGCTGAATGCGGGAGGTCTCGACAAGGTCCGCGCCGTTTTCGTCTTCGCCGGGGCCGTCTACAACATCGTCCACCTGCCCAAGCTGTTGGCGGGACAGGCGAAGTGTGTCTCGCGGCCAGAAAGAAGGCGGAAAATGCCCGCAATGCGCGCCAAACGCGACATATCGGCCAGCTTCGGTCTGAAAAATCGCGCCGAGCGGTTGCGCGCGCGCAGTGAGGCCTTCAGCGGCCCGCTAGATCACATTGGCCGTTTCGACGGATCTTTCAGGTGTGGGACGAAATGTGGGGCCGCTGCGAGAAGGTCGTGCCATAACATTGAAATTGCTAGAAAAAAATTAACATGATGGTGCCCAGGGGCGGAATCGAACCACCGACACTGCGATTTTCAGTCGCATTTTCTGTTGTATCGCCGGATATCGTGGAGCCTCGACAGATACTAAAAAACATTAGCAATCATTGACGTTTAGCGGAATGCCTGTATCGTGTGATCTCAGGCGATATCGCTCATTGCCAGCCATTTTTGTTGTCCCTGTGTTGTCCAGGTTGGCCACGCGACAATTGATCGGAGGGTCCGCGATGGTGGCGAAGCGCGATTTCACCGACCGCTTTTTGAAGTCGATAAAGCCCGCCGAAAAGGGCAAGCGCGTTGTCATCTATGACGCGCAAATTCCCGGCTTTGGCATCCGCGTGACGGATCATTGCACGGACGAGAACAAGGGTGCCTTCGTGCTGATCACACGTTATCCCGGCAGCACGAACCCGGCGCCGCGGCGGATCGGCGACTATCCCGTGATGACGCTCGCCAGGGCCCGGGAGATTGCCCGCGAATGGCGGGAGGATGTCCGTCAGGGGATGGATCCGAAGGAGAAGGAAGCAGCGCGCCGGCGCGAACTGGAGCGAATGCGCGCCGACACCTTTCGCGCCGCGTTCGAAACCTACGCCGAAGAAAAGCTCTCGAAGCTGCGAACGGCCAAGGCGGTTGCGGCGGCCGTGAGGACGTACGCCTTTCCAAGCCTAGCCGACCGGCCGTTGAAGGAGATCAAGCGGCGCGAAGTCCTCGACATGCTGAAGGGGATCGCAAAGACATATCCCATCGCCGCGAACCGCGTGAGCGCCTACTTGAAGACGTTCTTCCTTTGGGCGGTCAACGAGGAGATGATCGATGATTCGCCAGCGGCGTCGATCAAGCGCATAGCGGAGGAAAACGAACGCGATCGCGTGCTGAAGGATTGGGAGATACGCGCAATTTGGGCGGCTTGCTGCGAACTCGGCGTTTTCGGCCTCGCCTTCCGGTTCATGCTTGTGACCGGGCAGCGCCGAACCGAAGTCGGCGGGATGACCTGGACCGAAATCGACCGGAAGCAAGGCGTGTGGACCTTGGAAAAGGACCGGACCAAGGCAAGCCGCGCGCATCTCGTCCCGCTCTCGCCGCTCGCGCTCTCAATCCTCGAGGAATGCCCCAGGATCGGAGACTACGTGTTCTCGACCGGCCGCAGCGGACGCGGGAAGCTTGCAGTAGATGCGAAACCGGTTCCGATCAGCGGTTGGGGAAAGGCGAAGGGGCAGATCGACGCTCTGGCTTTGAAGCACGCGCGAGCCTTTGCCGAGCAGGCGGGCGATGTTCCACCCGAGACCTTTCCGGAGTGGCGGCTGCATGATTTCAGGCGCACGTGCGCAACCCATCTCGGGAAACTCAAGGTAGAGCGTCTCATTGTCGGCAAAGTGCTCAATCACGCCGAGCCGGGCGTTACCAGGGTGTACGACCGACACAACTACTACGACGAAAAGAAGCGAGCGCTTGAGCGTTGGGCCGTGCAGCTTCAGGCGATCATCGACGGCCGGCCGGCAGGGAATGTTGTGTCCCTCAACGATCGGGTGTCGGCATGAGCGTAATAGGAACCGCGAGGGTGCGTTTCATCAAGGCCACAGCTGAGATACGAGCGAACCGCACCGTCGGCTTCGGCAGGGCTGATGATGAGATTTTGAGGCAAAACGGGTTTCTTGACGCGTGCGAATATTGGAAGGTCGCGCTGGCGCAAGAAATGGAGGTGCCGGAATTCGTTCGCTTGCTTGAAACCCATTTGTTGGACCCCGCTCGGACGGCAGAGGAGATCAGCGGAGCCGCGCTTCCGATCGAGATGTCCATCGTCCAGTCTTTGCAGGAAGCCTTCGAGAATGGCGAGGGCTGGCTGTTTCAGCCAAGAAGCGGCGGTAACGGTCTCAAGAGCTTTAGACTGCGCCCGCGCGAGGCGGCAGAATGGCTGCTCGCTAGGCCGCTTGACCGGGACAGGGTGCCCGACACGCTGCGCGCTTGTCTCGAATCGGGCGGACAATGTGATCTGTCAATCGCGCCTCGCGCACCGGGCGCAACCGCGAAAGAAGCTTCGCCAAGGAAGCGCGGCAGAAAACCTGAGCAGATTAGCCGAGTTAAACTCGAAATGCGCGCCGCGATCGAGAGCGGAGAGATGAAGCCTTCCGACCTGGAAGACGTGGCCGAAAAGCGCCTCGAAACAAGGTTCAAGGCCTCTCGGGATACTTGCCGCAAAGCTCGCACCGAAGTGCTGTTGGAATATGTCGAGAATTCAAATACCGACAAATTAGCAACAAACGACAAATAGCGACACGATAAAGCGAGCCGTATCTCATGAGCACCGCAGCGATGCGCTGCGCACTCACTCATGAGGCGGTCTCCGATGAAGTTGATCCGTTACCCCGATCTGGTGGCTAAGGGCGTAGTCAATTCGCGCATGACGCTCAAGCGGTTGATTGACCATGCGAATTTTCCGCCTGGCCTCCTGATCACGCCGAACGCGAGGGCGTGGGACGAGGCTGAGGTCGACAACTGGATTGCCAGCCGCCCCGCGGCGCGTAAGCCCTCGACGCGGACCTCGACGTCTCAGGCGGCTGCGTAAGTGGCGGCAAAGAAAGGCCCGATCGCTCGCGACGACCGGGCCTTGAAGGCGGATTTCACGAAATTGCACGCGCATAATAGCGCTTCCGCCTTCCAATCGCAACACACCATTGACGCCTTGCGCATCCAGCGCCTCGCGCGCACCGGGCTATCGCTCGCGCTCGCCGCCGTTGTCGCGCCTCTTGCTTTCGGGGAGGCGCGGTCATGATCTCGTCTTCCTGCATCCTCGGCGTCGATCCCGGCTTGGGCGGCGCCGTGGCCTTCTACTTCCCCGGCCAAGGCGTCGTGTCGGTCGACGATATGCCGGTCGCGGCTGGCGACGTTGACGCCGCGACGCTCGCGGCGCGCATCGCCCAAATGCGGCCGGACGTCGCGATCGTCGAGCTCGTCGCCTCGCGCCCCGGGCAAGGCGTCGCATCCGTCTTCAAGTTCGGGTGCGGCTTCGGCATGGTCCGCGGCGTCATCGCGGCGAGCGGCGTTCCGCTTCACCTCGTCTCGCCAGCGAAGTGGAAACGGGGCTACGGCCTCGACGCCGACAAAGAGAAGAGCCGGGCCCTGGCGCTCCGCTGCCGAGCGCCTCTTCAACGGCGGGGGCGCGCAATGAGCACGCGAATTCTCCTCTCCGGAACTCTCGCCGGCGCCGCAGTGCGCCGGAAACGCAAGGCTGACGGCGCGCTGTTCGCCGTCGCGACGGTCAAGGACGTCGACCGAACCGAGGTGCGCTTGTGGAAGATGTTCATCAACGATCCCGCCATCATTGAGCAGGTCGAGGAAATGCGGGTCGGCGAACCGATCGCGATCACAGGCCCGTTCTCAGTCGCGGTTGCGACCGGACGTCATGAGCCCGAACTCGAGTATCGGATCACCGCTGAGGCGATCCTCGACACAAAGCGCAAGCGCAAGTCCAAAACCAAGAAGGGGGCCGAAGCGCGCATCACGTCAGACGAAGACGACCTCGCGCCGCGCTTCGACGCTACGGAGGTCGCTTTTGATGACCCACTCCCCTTCTGACGATAGCGACGGCGAGCCGACCATCCCGCCCATCGTCGACTTTGAGACGTTCGAGCGCGAGACGGTCGCCATGATGGCGCCGTCCGCGCCTGCAGATGAGGCGTATGTCGTCGGGGCGATTGAACCGGGCGAGCAGTTCCTTGCCCGCTTCGATCGCGAGCACCCGAGCGCCCCGGCTGCTGGCGCGCCCGCCGCCGTCAAGGCTTCCCCCTTCAAATGGCTCGAGCCGGCCACCATCCCGCGCCGCCAATGGCTGTACGGCCGCCACTACGTCCGACGGTTCATTTCCGAGACCGTCGCGCCGGGTGCCTACGGCAAGTCCACCCTGGCCATGACGGAAGCGCTGGCGATCGCCAGCGGCCGGTCACTGCTCGGCGTCATCCCTGACGAGCGGACCAACGTCTGGATATGGAACGGCGAGGACCCGTTGGAAGAGTTGCAGAGGCGCATCGTCGCTGCAGCCATGCACTACGAGATCGATCCGACCGAGATCGAGGGTCGTCTCTTCGTCGACACCGGGCGCGAAACGAAGATCATCATTGCCGAGCAAGCCAGGGCCGGCGCGATCGTCGCGCGCCCGATCGTCGAGGCCGTCATCGCGACTATCAAGGCGAACGATATTGGCTTGATGGTCGTCGACCCCTTTGTCGCCTCGCACCGCGTCGTCGAGAATGACAACCCCGCGATCGAGCTTGTCGCGGCGACCTGGGCGGAAATCGCCGACGTCACCGGCTGCGCGATCGAGTTGGTTCACCACGCCCGCAAGACCGGCGGCGCCGAAATCACCGTCGACGACGGCCGCGGCGGCTCCGCCCTGCTCGCCAAGGTGCGATCCGCGCGGACACTCAACGGAATGACCGACGACGAAGCCGCGCGCGCCGGCGTCGAGAACCGCCGAGCCTATTTCCGAGTGCAGAATGGCAAGGCGAACCTCTCGCCGGCGCCGGACAAAGCCGACTGGTATCACCTCGAGTCCTTCGACCTCGGCAACGGCTGCGAGGGCCAGCCGAGCGATAGCGTCGCTGTCGTGATCCGCTGGACCTGGCCAGACGTCTTTGCGGGCGTCACCGTCTCAGACCTCCGCGCCGTGCAGGTCGCTATCGCCGCCGGTCGCTGGCGCGAAAGCCCGCAGGCGAAGGATTGGGCCGGCCATGCCGTCGCCTCTGTCATGAAGCTCGACGCCGCCAATAAAGCGCACCGCGCCAAGATCGCCGGGCTGCTCAAGACCTGGATATCGACCGGGATGCTCATTGTCGTCGAGGGCGAAGACGCCAAGCGTATGAAGCGCTCATTCATCGAAGTTGGGACGCCGGCCGATGATTGATTTTGCCACACCTCACTTGTTGCCTCTGAATCTGCCACGCCCCACCCCACACCCCTATAGGGGGTGGTGGTGTGGCAAGGCATTCGCCACACCTGCCACACGTTGCCACACCTCACTTGCTCAGGTGTGGCAGGACGGAAACGCGCAAACGGGAGTTGCAAAGCGCTGATTGGGGCGACGAACGCTCCCGGAGACGCCTTTTTTCTCGCGGGATGCCGTCGAGGCCTCGTTCGATTGGGTAGAGCACGCGATAGATTATCGCCTGATAACGAGCGATTTCGCGTGAGACATGAAATCATTTTACCTCGTGAGATCAGACGGTAACAACTGAGCGTCTTGCGCGCCGCATGTACTTGCCGGACAATGTGGACAACTTATGGACAACATCCGAGGCATTTCGTTGCCAGAAGCCAGCCAACTCGCAAAGCATCCCTCTCGACTGCGCTCGCGCTTGACGAACGGCCTGCATGCGTTGCCTGGCGTCGACGGCCGTTCGGTCGACGCGAGGAGATATCGCGACCTTGCGATTGCCTTCGCCGATGAGGCGGGTGGCGCGGCGAACCTGAGCGAAGCCGAGCAAGCGCTCGTTCGCCAAGCCGCCGCATTGACGATGCAAGCTGAGAAGCTGCAAGGCGCGGCTGTTCGCGGCGAAGACGTCGACCTCGAGCAAATGACAAGGCTGTCGAACTCTGCGACGCGTGCGTTGACGCGCCTCGGCGTGAAGCGTCCCGTTCGCGACACAGCGCCGGCACTCGACGAGATCATCGCCCGTCACAGGAAGCCGGGCGCATGAGACCTCTCGTCACGATGCGCGCGGCGCTTAGCGATCTCGATCTCTTCGGCAAGGTGCTCGCTGGCGAGTCATGGTCTGCTTGGCGCGCGCTGCTCATCGGTGCGATGGGCGAAGCGCTCGACGACGACGAGCGGGCGATCTTCGAACGCCTCACAGGAAGGCCTCAGGAGCCCGGCGAGCGCGTCGATGAGCTTTGGGCCATCAAGGGACGTCGCGGCGGTGGAACGCGCGCTGCTGGTGTTCTGGCGGCCTACGTGGCGGCCCTGTGCGACCACAGCGACACTCTCGCGCCGGGCGAACGCGCTGTGCTGCCGATCCTCTCGGCGAGCTTGTGGCAGGCCGGCAAGGCGCATCAGTTCATCAGTGGCGCATTCGAAAGCGTCGCGGCCTTGAAACGCCTTGTCGCTGGCGAGACGTCCGACACGATCTCGCTGACGACGGGCGTCGACATCGAATGCCGGCCGGCGAGCTTCAGGACGATTCGCGGCGTCACGGCCGTTGCGATCATCGCGGACGAGATCGCCTTCTGGCGGAACGACGAGACGAGCCGCAACCCCGACAAGGAAATCCTCGACGCCGCGCGTCCAGCGCTCGCGACGACGGGTGGATTGCTGTTCGCGATTAGCAGCCCCTACGCGAAGCGCGGCGAGCTCTGGAGCACGTTCAAGAGGGACTATGGCACCGGCGGTGATCGGCTGATTGTCGTCGCCAAAGGCGACAGTCGCACGTTCAATCCCACGCTGCCGCAACGCGTCGTCGATCGAGCCTACGAGCGCGACGCCGCGGCTGCTCGCGCCGAATACGGCGGCGATTTCCGCGACGACGTCTCAGGCTTCCTCGAGCTCGCCATCGTCGAGGCCGCGGTCGATCGCGGCGTGACGGTGCGGCCGCCACGACCTGGCGTTCGATATCGCAGCGCTTGCGATCCCAGCGGCGGCGCGCGCGACAGCTTCACGCTTTCGATTTGTCACGACGAGGACGACGTCGCCATTCTTGATTGCCTCGTCGAGATCAAGCCGCCGTTCAATCCGACGTCGGCGACGACGAGCATGGCCGGCACCCTCAAGGCCTACGACCTTACGAGGACGATCGGCGATCGGTACGCGGCGGAGTGGGTCGTCGACGCCTTCGCCAAGGTCGGGATCGAGTACGAGCACAGCGACCGCGATCGCAGCGCCGCCTATTTGGACGCGTTGCCGCTGTTCACGTCCGGCCGCGTGCGTCTGCTCGACAATCCCAAGCTCGTTTCGCAGTTCGCCGCGCTTGAGCGTCGCACATCGCCGAACGGCAAGGACCGCGTCGACCACGGGCCCGGCGGCCACGATGATCTCTGCAATTCGGCCGCGCTCGCGATCACTTTGAAGGCAAGCGGCGGCCCCGTCGAAATCTCCGCCGAAGGAGCCGCAGCCTTCGCACGCTTCACCGCGCGCCGATCGCCTGGTTTCCCCACACGCCGTTCTTTGTTCCCCATCGCGCCTGTTGGCGCCAACGCTGAAAGGTAGTCGTCCATGCTCTCCGATCTGCAACTCCGCAATTTCCGAACCTACCTGCGAATGGTTCCCCCGGCGCTTCAGGGCGTCCCTCGCGACCGGCTCAGCCCGGCCGGCGCGTACGATGCGAAGGGCGGCAGCCCGCGCCACGGCATTGGCGCGCGTGACTTCGCCCGTGGAGGCGCCTTCGACGCTGAGGGCGGCGTCGGCCGCGACGTCGTCGAGCAGTTGCTCTCCTTTCTCAAGGGCAAGCTCGAGCCGGCGGATATGCAGAAGCTGGCCGGCATGCTGAAGGCCACGCCCGACGGCGAGCAGGCCACCGATGGCGACGACATGGCCGAAAAGATCGCGCGCTTCTGCGAGGCGAAGGGCCTTTCGGCAGACGATGCCGGCGAGCTTGTCCGGATCGTCAGTCCCGACCCCGGCATGGCTGGCGACGACCCCGCGCCGTTCAAAGGCATGCCCACGCCGGGCGGAAAGTCGTACGGCGCCGACAAGATGGCGACCGACGCGCAAATGGAGCAGTTCCGCAGAGAACATGGCCTTACGGCGCGCTCGATGAAGCATGTAGGGTACCGCTGAGATGGCGAAGCCCGCTCAACGCGATCCGAGCCGCGCCGCATTGGCGGCGGCGATCGGCGAAGTCGCCAACGCCGAGGGCGACCTGAAGGCTGCGCAAGACGCGGCGGAAATGGCGCGCGATCGCTATTGGAGCGCAAACCGCGCGCTTGACGAAATCCGCGAAGCGAAAGCGGATGCGGTAAGCGCCGCCAACTACGCGGCGCAGTTCATCGCCAGCGTCGCCGCCGGCGCGCCGTGCGACGTCGCGCAGCTTGAAAGCCCTGCCGCGAAGGCGGCGGAGGATGAAAAGGCGGCGGCGAAGGCGGCCGAGCTTTGGAGACAGACCCGGGACAGTTGCGTCGCGGCCATCGTGGAGCGCGAGGAAACGCTTCGGCGTGCAAGGGATCGCGTCGCCGTCGCCGCGCGCGAAGTGGTTCGAAACTCTGACGCCGCGGCCAAGCTCATGGCGGGCCTCGACGAGCTCCAGGCGGAAGTCATTCGCCGCCGCGTCGCGCTTCGCGCCCTGGTGTGTTCGGACGCGCTCGCCAATCGCGACGAAATCAACGCGTTCCTGCTCCGCAAAGAACTCCCGGGCGGTCTCGGCAGCATCGAGGCCGTCGAATGGAAGTTCCATGACGAACATGTCGCCTGGCAGCGCGCATTCGAAATGCTGACGCGCGACGCCGACGCGACGCTGCCGACGGGATGAGAGATCGGGCGGCGGGTATCTCCGTGCTCGCCGCCTGCCAGCCCCCGGGGAAGACGACGCCCCGGGGGCGCCTTCAATTCAAACGAGGCCGACTTTTCTTAAGGTGACCCGATGACTCTCTCGACATTCCAGAAGCTGACTGCCACCGCGGCGCTTGCAGCCTCGATCGGCCTCGCCGCTCTTGGCGGAGCCAACGCGCAGTCGGCCCCGAACTTCCGCTCCGGCATGGTGCCGACCGCGGCGCAGTGGAATAGCTATTTCGCCGCCAAACAGGATGTCCTCGGCTACACGCCGTGCAATTCCGCCGGCTGCACGATGACCGGCCGGCTCAATGCTTTCGGGTCGACAGCCGCGCAGGCCGGCTTCAATATCGGCGTCGGCGTCGCCCCGACGTCGCCCCTGAACGGCGATATGTGGGCGACGTTTTCTGGCATCTACGTCTACCTGAACGGCGCCGTCATCGGGCCGCTGACCGAAGGCGCGTCCGGATCATTCGCTGCGACCGCGCCGCTCACAGTGTCGTTTTCCGGCGGCGTTGTGAACTATGGCATCGCCGGCGAGCTGCTCGCGGCCAACAATCTCTCCGATGTTGCGAGCGCGGTGACGGCGAGGAGCAATCTCGGCGCGGCGAAGAGCGGCGCGAATAGCGACATCGCATCCCTCACCGGATTGACGACGCCTCTCTCCGTTTCGCAAGGAGGGACCGGCGTCAACACCTCGACGGGCGGCGGCTCGACAGTCCTGTCCAACTCCCCAGCGCTGACCGGAGCGCCGACCGCGCCGACGCAGACGGCCAGCGACAACTCGACGAAGATCGCCACGGACGCGTTCGTGCAGACGGCGGTTTCGGGCGCTGTGGCGGGCGGTGTGCCAACTCCACAAGGAAGGCTAACCCTCGCCTCTGGCGTCCCGGTGATGGGGAAAACGACCTTTTCGGCGCAAGGGACTGTCTATTACACGCCCTATGTCGGACAGTCGGAGGCGCTGTGGAATGGAACCGGCTACGTTCCAACCGCCTGCGCGGAAATCAGCAACGTTCTCGCCAACAGCGCGACCGGAAACGCGGGGCCGGCTGCGGCCGCCGCATCTTCTCTCTACGATCTCTTCATCTGGAACAACGGCGGCGCTTGCACGCTGACGCGCGGGCCCGCGTGGACCAATTCGACGACACGCTCGCTCGCGCTGACGCGCCAGAACGGTCTTCTCGTCAACGCAGCCGCGATCACGAACGGGCCGGGGATTGGGGCCGGCGTCTATGTCGGCACGATCGGGACCGACTCTTCGGGCGGCACGGTCTCTTGGTTTGTCGGCGGGGTCGCCTCCGGCGGCTCGGCGGCGACGCTGAATGTGTGGAACGAATACAATCGCGTTCTCGTTAGCGCGAATGTGACGGACAGCGGCGCGACGTACACCTACGCGACGAACACATGGCGTCAGGCGCGCGCGAGTTCTGGGAATCAGATTAGCTTCGTTCTCGGCGCCGCTGAGGACGCAATCACAGTCGCCTATGGTGCGAGCGCCGCCGGAAGCGGCACGCTCGGATCGACGAACATTGCCTCCGTCGGTCTCAATTCGACCACCGCCGCCGCGGCTTTCGGATTCTCGCTCGTGGCACAAACGACGAATACGTCGCTCAGTCTTTCGGGGGCCGCCTCCTACGTCATGTCTCCCCCCGCGGGATCAGGTTTCGTCGCCGCGCTGGAGTTCGGAACGTCGCCGTCGAACACATTAGACAGCTCCGCTACGAACACGCTTTCCGCGTTGCTGCGGATGTAGCGCGCCTTCGATCGGCAATCCGTCTCACAACCATCAAGCGAGGTCGACATGTCTGCAATCGAAGAGCGTCCGGATGCATTGCGAACGGCGATCGCCGAGCGCGCGACTGCCGAGCGGGCCTATGAGGCGGCGACGGCCGCGGCGTCTGACGCGATCGCCGCGTATGCCGATGCGAGCGAGCGGGGCGAAGCCGGCGAAGAGATCGCCGCCAATCTGTCGCGAACAGGCCTGGCTCAATCGGAAGCCCGGGACGCGCTGTTCGCCGCAAACAATCGCGCCCTCGAATGCGCCGATGTCGTGGTCGCCTCGGTCGCTGGCGACGTCGTGGTTGCCGCGGTCCACGACTACGAGAACCTCGAGCCGTCCGTCGTCGGCTGGCGCGAGGCTCGCAACGCGCTTGCGCTGGACGCCAGCGCTCGTCTTCCGACCGCGGGAGCCTAACCTTGGCCTTCGCCCAGAAGCTGCTCACGGCGACGATTTCGCTGGTCAATGGGTCGTTCGCGGGCGGCGGCAATTCCCTGACCCTGTCCGGCCTCCGGATGTCGGCGAAGATCCGCAATAGCGGCGGCCTATCGCAGAGTTTTCTTGAGGAGCTCGCCATCTACGGCATGAGCTTGAGCGAAATGAATCAGTTAAGCCAAGTCGGCGCCGACTTCGGCAAATACGCCAAGAACACGATCGTTTTGATGGCCGGGGAAGCGGGCGGCGCGATGACGCCCGTGTTTGCCGGCGACATCTTCGATACCTTCATTGACGCGCAGAACCAGCCCGAGGTCTGCTTTCGGGTCACCGGCCGGCCTGGAAATTACAACGCGGTGAAGCCGGTCCCGCCGACCAGCGTGCAAGGAACGGCCGACGCCGCGACGCTGATCGGCCAGCTCGCCAAGACGATGGGGTACGGCTTCGAAGGAAACGGCGTCTCTGTAAAGATCAGCAACCCCTATCTGCATGGAACCGGGATGTCTCAGGTCCGGCAGATCGTCGAGGCCGCGGGCCTGGAGTGGACGATCGACGCGACGAACACGCTGGCGATTTGGCAGCCAAGCCAAGGCCGGCAGGGCTCGGCGCCGCTGATCTCGCCGCAGACCGGCATGGTCTCTTATCCGTGTGTCCGCCAGGCGCGGATTTTCGTTCGCTCGCTCTTCAATCCGGCGGTCAAATTCGGCGGCCAGATACAGGTCCAAAGCGACATCACTGCCGCGTGCGGGATCTGGCAGATCACGAAGCTCGACTACAATCTCGAGAAGTCTCGTTCCCCGCGGGCAATGGTTCATGGACATCCTGGGGGTGCCCTACCAGTCGCCGACGATCGCGGGGGCGCAATGAGCAGCCCTATGAAAACGAAGGCGGCGGCCAGATGATTCGGCGCATAGTCTGGGCCTTCGCCTCAATAGGAATACTCGTATTCTGTCTCGAATTCGGGCGTGTACCAGATGTCAGTTTGGAAAGCCCACACCCGACAAAAGCCGGTCTCTCTTTCGATGCCGGAGCTGTCCGTATATCGGATGCGGCCCACGCAAAATGTTGGCGGCGCGCCGAGGTTGTAACCTCGCCAATTGTTATGATGCGGATTGGGAAATTGAGAAGCGACGCGATGAGTATCCGCCTGGCCGCTTTCGAGCTCAACTCCGATCGCCTCGTCATCGAACACTACATGGGTTGGAGCGGCGACGTCCTGAATGATCCTCGCGCCGATAGTCAAGATTTTGGCTTTGGTCTCTCCCTGATTTACCACGGTGAACCTGAGGGTGATCGTTGGCTCGCTGAACGTCTCAAAGAACCTGACGCCAATGCGCGGCCGATGGGTGGCGTCAAACTCCCTGCGGGCGAGATCGATGCTTTCGCGTGTCAATCGAGCTTGTTTTCTGGTCACTATCGCCAGGACGTAAGTGAACGCGCCGATGAAGATGGTTGCGACTGCCGTTATGGCCCCGTTGTAGGCCTGCAAGGTGTCAAGGATCATCCAGAACCAGCCGCGTATCCAATCGAGCATCGATCTATCCTGATCCCTCTCGGCTTCCTGCTAGCTGCGCTAAGCGCGCCGCTGGCGGCCTGGACGATGCTGAGGGGCCTGAACGACTAGGTGCGGCCACTCAGACATCGGGCGGGGGCGCTCGTCAAAGCGCCGCTTTCCCGCCGATCCAAGCATCGCCGGGCCCGCGACTGGTCGACAACTTCTCTCAGAGAGCCCTCAAGGCTTCTTCAAGAGCGGCCTTAACCGCTAACTTCGCCTTCTCTTCCAGATCGTGTTCAGTCGTTGCTTGCCCGGAGGCGAGGGGAATGTTGACATTGATGTGGAAATTCTTGGTATCGACATGCTTGTTCAGAGCGATAGTTACTCGCTTCTGGACAAGATCATAGCCCAGCTGATCAATTTTGTAGGTCATTGAAATGCTCCCGGTCCCTCTGAGGGACGCGGCAAGCTGCCAAACCCCGCCAGGGGTGTCCACAGTGCACGTGGACCTATTCGACGTTTTCCGCACAAAATTACACGCAGATGATGGAAAGGTGGGACAGGCAGATCACCTCCATCGCCGATCGTCTCACGCTCGCCACGCCCGAGGACCTCGCCGACGCCCTGATGTACGCGCTTCGGTTCAAACAGGGGAAACGCGTCCGGAGCGCCGATGATCTCATGGCGCGGATCACTGCCGAGCGGTTGGTCGACTATCTCGAGGGCGCCGGTTTCGTGGTGATGAAGAAGCCGCCCGCGGCCGGCGCGAGCGCGCTCGGGCGCGGGCACCACAGCTAGTAGCGCTGGACTTCTACCGTTTCCGCTGCCCTGATGGCACGTTGCTTGAGCCGCGCGGCTTGCCCCGCGGAGGCTTCAGGCCGGCGCTGTGCGTCGAATGGGCGGGGGGACCAATGGATTCATTTGAACAAGTCGTCAGCGAGCTTCTCTGGAATGATGGCCTTTGGGTGTGGAAATCGTTCAAGGTCAAGCTGACAGCCGAGGACAAGGCCGCGATCGGCAAACCCAAAAGCCCACGATGGGAACTCGACATCGTCGCATATAACGGCTGCGACAACGAAGTCCATGTCATCGAGTGTAAGAGCTTTTTCGACAATCCGGGCATTGGCGTGGGGTGGCTCAAGGATGGTTCGCCTGCGGCGAAGAAAGGCTTTCTCAAACTGTTCAGGGACGGCAATCTGCGAAAGGTCGTCTTCGCGCGGCTCGAGAAGCAACTCGTCGAAGAGAAAAGATGCCGCCCGCGACCAAAGATACGGCTGGGGCTCGTCTGCGGTCACACGAAAGAGGCGGGGCGCGGGCAACTGAAATCGCACTTTGCCGCCAAAGGCTGGGACCTGTACGACGAGGAATGGCTGCGCGACAGGCTGGGGAAGCTGGCAGCAGGAGGATACGAGAACCAGGTTTCTGCCGTCGTGGCGAAGGTTCTACTGCGCGGAACGACTGAATTGTCCAGCCGGTCGGCTCCACCTCCCCGGCGCCGCCAAGGGTTGCGCTCTCAAAGTGTGGTCTTGTCAGAAGTCTGAGGCGTTGCTCGAGCTTTGGGAACAGAACGACTGCTGCGGATGCATTCCAACCAGGTTAGCTCGAAATATTTGCTCATGGCCGGGCCTTCCTCAGCCTCACGCCCGGGCCCTCGCCGTTCTCCTCGACGAAGATCACGCCGGCAAACTCGAGTGCCTTGCGGATGGCCTCAAGTGTCCCCGCGAGGGCCGAGATTGGCCCGGGTTTGCGCTCGATCCGCTTGATGGTCTCAAGGGAAACTTGCGCACGTGCCGCCAAATCCGTTTGCTCGATCCTGAGCATCGCGCGAGCGCCGCGTATCTGTTCGCTGGTAATCATTACGCCTCAGGTGTAAATCGTTGCACTCAGGGTGTTGACATGCGGAGCGTCACGGATTACTCTTCAGGTGTAACACAGCACTCCTGAGGGAGCAACCCCAATGCGGACCGCCGTCACCCCAGCCAACCCCCTCCCTTCCATCGCCCACCTGTTCCGCGATCCCGTCCTCCAGGCCGCGTTTGCGACGCCCGGCGGCGAACCGCCTCTGGCTCCCGCGCCTGTTGACCGCAAGCCTGTCCGCCGGCCGAACGGCGGCGCTGCGCCGGCCGTCCGCGTCCTCGAACTGGCCTAACGGCCTCCCTTCCTCCACCCCCAAAATCTAGGACCTATCCATGTCGAAACTGACCGTTTCGGCCGCCGGCGGAGCTATGCCCGCCGAAGGCCTCAAGACCCGCCGCGGCGCGCTTGGGCTTATGGCGTCCGCTGTTCCCGTCCTGGCGCTCGGCGCCGGGGCGGCGCTCGCATCCCCGGCGGACACCGCCGACGGTGCCGACGCGGCCTTGTTCGCGTTGCTCGCGCAATGGCGAGCCGCCGACAGGGCGGCCGACGCTGCCACCGCTTGCTTTCACGATCTTGCAGATTCCGAGCAGTTGCCGCCGCCGCCCAAAGGCTTGATCGTGCGCGCGGAGGACGAGGACCTGTTTCTTTCGGACGAACCTGTTGGCCAGCCTTACAAATCCCCCGAAACCTTCGCGATCGTGAGCCACGTGATTAACGTCGTGCGCAAGCGACATTCGAGGACCCCCCATCATCTGTTGGCGTTTCCTCGCTGCGCGGAAATTCAGGCGGCGCACGACGAGTGGCGCGAGGCGATCAAGGCCGCGAGAGAAGCGTCGGGGTATTACGAACTTGACCGCCATGCCGAAGCCGCGCGCGTCACGGAGGAAGAATTGCGACGCCGCGTCGCGATTGAGCCGGCGCGCTCCGTCCAGGGGGTGATCGCGAAGCTCGCCGCCGTCGCCGAGACAATCGGGCTTGAGAACCTGGAGGAGAACACAGCATTCGCGGACGACCACTACGTCACTTTCGACGACGTGGCGATGACCGTTGTGCGCGATTTGGCGCGCCTTTCACGGAGCGAGGCCGCCAATGCCTAAGCGACCGGATCAAGACGCCGATGCCAGTGGCGCGGAGGAGGAGCGGCGCCTCCAACGGGTCGCCATAGCGGACGAGTTCAAGCGCCTCTATTTCAATTGGCTCGCGGCGCGGGCGGCCCTCGCCGATCCTGACCGTCCCGGCGACGACGCGTCGGACAGCGAAGCCCAGGACCGATGCGACGCCGCGGGGCGGGCGCTGCTGGTGGTGCCCGCGGTCATGCCGTGGATGATCTGGCAAAAGTGGGAGGTCCTCGACGAGTGGATGTCCGGCGAAAACGGGTTGCCTGACTGGGCCGACAACCGCATCACCATGGCGCTCGGCGTCATCAAGGCGGACATCATGAGCGTGGGCTTGCAGGAGCCGGGCTGACATCGCTCCGGGCGGCCGCCAGGGCGACTCGGCGGCCTTTTTCTTTGTGGGCTTGGCTTCGACTGCTCAATCAAAATAGGTTCTTCAATTTCGGCAAAAGCTGCTCGTAAGTGACGACGATGTTGCCGCGCCCGTCTTCGATCCAAACCTCTTCAATTCCTTCGCGCATCCTCGTGAGAGCCCACTGCTCGGCTCCCGCCATGGTCGCAGACTTCTGCTCGAAGTCGCCCCGCAGGGGGGATCGCCATTTGATTGTGTATTCCACTCTCTCACCCCCATTCCGGGCCGACCCGGTCAATCTCGCCTAAAAACCGACGATAGATCGGCATTCCGCAAGGCGTTCCGAATGAACGAGATATCGGTCTCGCAGGCTCGTATCGATCTTGCGGCTATCCGGACGTCGTACAGCGTCATCGCAAGCGTCTTTTCGTATGGGGCTTCCGCCGGCGCTGGGCCGCCATTGTCAGGTGGCGCGTCGGCGAAGAACTCCAAGAGATGTCGGACGTCGCGAGACAATCGCTTCACTTCGAGCGCAAGCTTGTCGGCGGAGGAGGACAGGGTGGCAATTTCCTGGGCGCTAGGCGTCTCACGTTCGGTCATCACTCGTGCCTCCCTATGGGCCGAATCGATCTCCTTGTGTGGGGAAGCACCTATCAATTGCGCCATTGGGCAACCCGGCGCGGGGCGGCGCCCGCGAAAAGCGGGGACAACGAAAATCCGCCGATGTTGTCCGTAGGGTTGTCCCGCTAGAAAACTAGCAGGTCATGAAGTCAGCTAAGTCGTTGATTTTGATGGTGCCCAGGGGCGGAATCGAACCACCGACACTGCGATTTTCAGTCGCATGCTCTACCAACTGAGCTACCTGGGCGCCGGAGCGGCGCGGCGCTGCGGACGGCGGTTTATAGGAAGGAGATTCTCGCTTGTCCAGCGGCTTTCGATGAAAGCCGTTTTGCCTCCCCAAGGCTGTGGACATCCGCCCCGAGGCGACGCGGCGCCTCGGTCATCGTTGGCATGGTTAGCATCCAAGGCGCGCGAAATTCCTGATGATTGAAGGCGATGCGGCGAGCGGTCGCAATTGAGCCGGGCGCCAAGACATGTGCCGAGACATGTTGCCGCATTGCGCTAATCCGGGCAATTTGCAACGAGGTCTTTCTTGGACTGGCGGCCGGCCCGCGCCGCGTCGTCGAACTGCAGCGCGCGCGGATGGTAGGATGGCGGCGGACGCAAGATCCAGTCGAACGACTTTGGCGAATGACCCGCGCTTGCGCGGCGTCGCCTATCAGGCGTTGCTCGTCGCCGCGCTGGCGGCGCTGATCGCGCTCGGCTGGCGCAACGCCGTCGACAATATGCAGGCGCGCGGCATCCCGATGGGCTTCGGCTTTTGGGACGACACCGCCGGCTTCAACATCAACCAGTCGCTGATCAGCTATTCCGCGCTCTCGACCTATGGGCGCGCCTTCTGGGTCGGGCTTCTCAATACTGTGATGGTCGGGGCGATCAGCGTCGTGTTGGCGACGCCGCTCGGCTTTGCAGTCGGCGTCGCCCGCCTGTCGCCGAACTGGATTTTTTCGCGCCTCGCGCTCGTCTATGTCGAGCTCATGCGCAACACGCCGCTGCTGCTGCAACTCGTGTTCTGGTACAACGCCGTCCTGAAAGCCTTGCCGGGGCCGCGTCAGTCGGTCAGCCTCAGCGGGTTGTTTTTTCTCAACAATCGCGGCCTCTATCTGCCGCGTCCCGAGTTCGGGGCGGGCGCCGCGCTTGTCCTCGCGGCGCTGGCCCTCGCCGTCGCCGTCGCTGTCGGCTTCGCGGCCTGGGCGCGCCGCCGGCAGGAGGCGACGGGCCGTCGTCCGCCCGTCGCGCTGGTCGCCGCGCTAGTCGTCGTGGGGCTGCCGACGCTGGCCTATGTCGCTGCGGGCGAACCGGTCAGCCTGTCCTACGCTCGCCTCACCGGCTTCAATCTGACCGGCGGCTTGCAGCTCTATCCGGAGTTCGCGGCGCTCGTATTCGGGCTCGTCACCTACACCGCCGGCTTCATCGCGGAGATCGTACGCGCTGGCGTTCAGGCTGTTTCGCACGGCCAGACCGAGGCGGCGCTGGCTCTGGGGCTGCGGCCGTCGCTGACGATGCGGCTCGTCGTCATTCCCCAGGCGATGCGCCTGATCATTCCGCCACTGACCTCCCAATATCTCAACATCATCAAGAACTCGTCGCTTGCGGTGTTCGTCGGCTATCCGGATCTCGTTCTGATCTTTGCCGGCACGGTGCTCAACCAGACGCATGCGGCGATACAGGTGATGGCGATCACGATGGCAGTCTATCTTGCGATCTCGCTCGCGGTCGCCTCTGCGCTCAACCTCTTCAACGCGCGCAACGCGCTGAAGGAGCGCTGACATGACCGCTTCGTCGAACGCCGCCGTGGCCTATGTCCGCCGCGCCTCCGAGCCTGATCTGCCGGCGCCGCTGCTTTCCCGCGGCGCGATCGCCTGGGCGCGCGCCAATCTCTTTTCCTCGCTCTCTTCGAGCGTCGTCACGCTGGCGCTGCTGGCGCTCATCGTCTGGCTGCTGCCTGAACTCGTCGCCTGGGCGACGACGCGCGCCATCTGGTCGGCGCCGGACGGCGCGCTTTGCCGCGCGCATCAGGATGGCGCCTGCTGGGCCTTCATCGCGCACAAGTTCGACTATCTGCGCTACGGCTCCTATCCGGTGGCCGAGCGCTGGCGCGTCGATGTCGTCGAAATCGTCGGCGCGCCGCTGATCGCCTGGCTGTTGTGGCCCGGCGCGCCGCGCCGCGGCGTCGCCTCGGCGCTGTTCTTTATCGCCTTTCCGATCCTCGGCTTTGTGCTGCTGCGTGGCGCGCCGCAACTCGGCCTGCCGATCGTCGACACGCTGCTGTGGGGCGGGATGTTCGTCTCGCTGTTGACGGCGTTGGTCGGCATCGTCTTCTCGCTGCCGCTCGGGGTCCTGCTGGCGCTCGGCCGGCGCTCGAATCTCCCTGTCGTCAGGTCGGCGAGCGTCGTCTTCATCGAATTCGTGCGCGGCGTGCCCTTCATCGCCGTGCTTTACATGGCCAACAATCTGCTGCCGCTGTTTCTGCCGGCGGGCTGGGAGCCCGACCGTTTCGTCCCGCCGCTGGTCGGGACCGTGTTGTTCGCCGCCGCCTACATGGCGGAGGAGGTGCGCGGCGGGCTGCAAACTCTCGACCGGGGGCAATACGAGGCGGCGATGGCGCTCGGCCTCGGCTATTGGAGCATGATGCGGCTCGTCGTGCTGCCGCAGGCGCTGACGCGCGTCATTCCCGGCCTCGTCAACAACGTCATCGGCCTCTTCAAGGATACGACGCTGGTCGCGATCGTCGGCATGACGGATTTCCTCCAGGCTATGGACAACGCCTTCAAGGATACGGCGTGGAGCGGTCCGACGATCCTCGCGACAGGCTATGTTTTCGCCGGCCTGTTCTATTTCGTCTTCTGCTATGGGATGTCGCTCTATTCCTCGGCGATGGAGCGCCGTCTCGCCGCCGGGCGCAAACGCTGAGGGGCTGGGCGATGACGGAAAATGCGGCGATCGAATTCACCGGCGTGCACAAATGGTACGGCTCGTTCCATGTGCTGCGGAACATCGACCTCACCGTGGGGCGCGGCGAGCGGATCGTGGTGTGCGGCCCCTCCGGCTCGGGCAAGTCGACGCTCATCCGCTGCGTGAACGCGCTCGAGGAGCATCAGCGCGGCGTCATCCGCGTGGACGGAATCGAACTGACCTCCGACCTCAAGCGCATCGAAGACGTTCGGCGCGAGGTCGGCATGGTGTTCCAGCAGTTCAACCTCTTCCCGCATCTGACGATTCTCGAGAACTGCGCGCTGGCGCCGATCTGGGTCCGCAAGACGCCGAAGCGGGAGGCGGAGGCGCTGGCGATGAAGCTGCTGACGCGCGTCAAGATCCCGGAGCAGGCGCAGAAATATCCCGCCCAGCTCTCGGGCGGCCAGCAGCAGCGCGTCGCCATCGCGCGCGCCTTGTGCATGCATCCGAAGGTCATGCTGTTCGACGAGCCAACCTCGGCGCTCGATCCCGAAATGGTCAAGGAAGTGCTCGAGACGATGACCGCGCTCGCGCAGGACGGCATGACGATGATCGTCGTCACGCATGAAATGGGCTTCGCCCGTAATTTCGCCGATCGCGTGGTGTTTATGGACCAGGGCGAGATCGTCGAAATCAATACGCCGTCGGAGTTCTTCTCCAATCCGCGGCACGAAAGAACCAAGCTCTTCCTGAGTCAGATTTTGCGTTGAGGAAAGGATCGTGGTGTCCGCGTCCAGTTTGCATCATGTCGTCGTCGTTGGAGCCGGCTTTGGCGGCCTTGGGGTCGTTAAGCGCCTCGCCGGCGCGCCCGTCCGGATCACGATCCTCGATCGGCGCAACCATCATTTGTTTCAGCCGCTGCTGTACCAGGTGGCGACGAGCACGCTTGCGACGTCCGAGATCGCCTGGCCGATTCGCCATCTCGTCTGCAAACAGAAGGACGTGACGACGCTGCTCGCTTCGGTCGCGGGCGTCGACCCCGGCGCGCGCACGGTCACGCTCGACGACGGCGGCGTCGTCAAATTCGACACGCTGGTGCTCGCGACCGGCGCGACGCACGCCTATTTCGGCCACGACCACTGGGACGAGTTCGCACCCGGCCTGAAGACGCTCGAGGACGCGACGACGATCCGCCGGCGCATCCTGCTGGCCTTCGAGCGCGCCGAGCGCGAGACCGATCCCGTGCGCCGGGAGGCGTTGATGACCATCGTCGTCATCGGCGGCGGCCCGACCGGCGTCGAACTCGCCGGAACGATCGCCGAGCTCGCGCATCAAACGATGCGCGACGACTTCCGCCATATCGACCCGCGCAAGGCAAAGGTGGTGCTGATCGAGGCCGGCAGCCGCATTCTGCCCGGATTTACGGAGGATCTCGCGCTCTACGCCCATCAGGCGCTGGAGCGGCTGGGCGTCACGGTCGAGGTCGGTCAGGCGGTTTCCGAATGCACCGCCGGTGATGTCACCTTCGGCGGGCGCAAGCTCGCCGCCAAGACCATCCTCTGGGCGGCGGGCGTGAAAGCCTCGGCCGCCGCGGACTGGCTGGGCGCGCCTAAGGACCGGGCGGGACGCGTCGTCGTCGAGCCGGATCTCACCGTGCCGGGACATCCCGACATCTTCGTGATCGGCGACACGGCCAGCGTCAGCGACGCGAGGGGCGCGCCTGTGCCGGGGATCGCGCCCGCGGCCAAGCAGCAAGGCGCGTATGTGGCGTCCGTGATTCGCGCCCGCCTCGCCGGACGACCCGCGCCAGCCGCTTTTCACTACCGCCACAGCGGGAGCCTCGCGACGATCGGCAAGCGCGCCGCCATTATCGACTTCGGCTGGATCAAGCTGCGCGGCCGCCTCGCCTGGTGGGCATGGGGCGTCGCTCACATCTATTTCCTGATCGGACTTCGCCACCGGCTGAGCGTCGCGCTGAGCTGGCTGTGGATCTACACCAGCGGCCAGCGCAGCGCCCGGCTCATCACGCAAGGGCGGCACGACGAAGGCCACGAGTCCTAACCTCACGCCTGCCGTCCCCTGTCATGCCCGCTTTCGTGGGCATGACAGGGCGTCTCTTAGCCCTACTTCGGCTTCTCGCCCTTGGCGGCGACGTCGCCGCCGGCAGTGGCGTCGGCTTCGCACATATAGGCGCCCTGCTTGGTCGTCCCGTAGCTGCGGTTGCCGGTGTAATGGTACTTATGCGACTTGGTGTTGACCCAGACGACCGTGTCGCTAGGGCATTTCGCCTTCGCCTCGGTTTCGCTGGCGAACTGGCCTGCTCCGGTCGCCATCGCGGTCGTCTTCCTTGGCGCGGGCTTGGGAGCCGTTTGAGCCATCGGCGTCGCGGCAGGCGCCGGTTGGGCCGCCGCTGCGGGGGCAGGGGCCGCCGCGGGCGCAGCGGCTGCGGCCGGCGCCGGGGCTGCAGCGGCCGGGGCGTTGGCAGCGCCGCCTTCCTTCTGCGCTCGGCAGGTCTTCAGGAAATCCTGCCAGGTCTGGCCGTTGGTGGTTCCCGCCGCTTTGGCGGTCTTCCATTCGGCGCCGCACTGCTTCATGACGCTCTGCGCGTTTGCCGGGCCGGCGGCGCTCAGGCCGAAGGCGCCAGCGAGCAGGATCACCGAACAGGCGATCCTCAGTGTCTTGTTCGTCACGACCCTCTCCCTTGCGTTATTCCTCGGCCGCCGCGACTTTACGCGGCGCCTGAGGTTCCTCCCGTTGCACTTGCTGCGAGCCGCGTTGGGCTTACGCGGCTGAGCTCCCCGTAAACATGTTCTTGAACTTTTTCAGTTTTGTCGAGAACTGATGGCGCCGTTGCTCGCTGTCTACCACGTCTTGCGAGGTTACCCAGTTGAGCTGGATGGCGCGTCGCTGCCCGGAGATCGGCTTGTGGCCGTGCCAGGAATTCTCGGAGCGCCGGAAGACCAGAAGCGTGCCGCCATAAGGCGGGACTTCCGCCACGTAGTCGTCGAGATTGTCAGGTCCGCGCAGCAGTCGCAGGCGGCCCGCGTCTTCCTGCCAACGCTCGTTCATATAGAGCAGGACGGTGATGATCTTGGTCTCCGAATCCGTGTGGATCGAGCCGTCCTTCTCGCGTATGTACCCGCGCACCGTATACATCGTCGGGCGACCGCTGAGGTCGATGTTGAACTTGCGCTCGATCGCCGTCTGGAACTCTGGGCCGCCCAACTCTTCCATCAGGCTGCGGAAATGGCCGCGAATGGATAGCTCCGCCGGAGGATGCGAACCGGGACCGGGCACCTCGGGATAGTCCTGAAGAACCGAGGGGAAAAGATCGCTCTTCAGGAAATCGGGAACGACAATGTATTCGAACGGTTCGCGTTCGAGAGGTGTGCGCTCCAACGCGGCAAAGTCGCAATAGGTCATTCAGTCACTCCGTCGGCGCCCGAAGGGGCGTCAGGCATTGGTGACGCTATAGCAGAAACGCCCTAGCGCGCCAACAAAGCCCGCGCGACGACAGTGGACTTTGAGACCGATTTCTCGCGGCTTTCCGCGCTTCTCCGGGGCGCGAAGACCGCGATATTCGGCGTCCGTGCGCGAGTGCTTCCGCTCAGCGCGAACGGGGAGCGTCCAATCGCCGCAGTTGCGAAAGCCGAACAATCGCCCCGTCGCGCTCTGAGAGCGCTTAGTCCAATCGACGACGCGCCGCCTCGAGCGCTTCGGCGAGATCGCAGGCCGCGTCGATGGCGCTCCAGCCGTCCTCTTCGAGCGGAGCGGCCGTCTGAGTAGCGACCACCCGGGCATTGGCGTCCGATGCGTCGGCGGGTCGGGTGCGAACGCGTTTGAGGCGCTGAGCGAGCGGCGCCTCCAACCAGAGGCCGGTGAAGGGCACGCCGACTTCAGCGGCCAGCCGCGCCGCCGCTTCGCGCTCGCGGGGCTGCGCATGCACGGCGTCGAGCACCACGCTCTGGCCCGCTTGCAGGGCGAGCGCCGCCTTGTGCGCGAGGCGCGCGTAGGTCTCCCGCGAGGCCCATTCGCCATAGGCCTCCTCTGGAAGGCGCTTGGTCTCCTCGACCGCGAACAGGTGCTTGCGCTCGACGTCGCTGCGCAACACGACCGCGCCCGGCGCGCGGCCGATCTCCGGCGCCAGGGCGGCGGCGAGCGTGCTCTTGCCGGCTCCGGAAAGGCCGCCGACCGCGACGAGGCGGGGCGGCGCAGGCTCGAGAAAATATTCGGCGAACGCAAAATAGCGCCGCGCCGCCTCGCTTTCGCGCGACTGTTCGGCGCCGCTGAGATGCTCGATGTTCGCCGCTTCGACTTTGGCCCGGATCGCTGCGCGGATGCTCATGAAGAGGGGCGTCGCGGCAAGTCCGGAAAATTGCGCTTCGTCGCTTAGCGACAGATAGCTCGAGAGAAGGAGGTTGGCCTCGGCGAGCAGGTCGCGCTCCCAAAGATCCATCAGTGTGAAGGAGAGATCGTAGAGCATGTCGCCGGTGGCGATGTCGGGATCGAATTCGATCGCGTCGAACAGAACCGGCTCGTCGTCGATCAGCGCAATGTTGCACAGATGGAGGTCGCCGTGACATCGCCGCACGCAACCGCTCTCGCCACGCGCCAGCAGAAGCGGACGCAACTCGTCGAGCGCCGTGCACGCTTTGCCGCCGAGGCGCTCCGCAACGTCGGCGGCGAAGAGGTCGGGGCGGGCGGCGAAGACGGCGTCGTTCTGATCGAGATAGGTCGCGAGCGCCTGCGTCGCCCGCTCGCCGTCGCCGACCGGCGCGCGCTCGTGGCTGGCCCGGATGGCATGGGCGAGCTTGCGCACGATGTCGGGCGTCAGCTCGCCGCGCTCGGCGACCCGGTCCAGCGTCGCGTTTTCGTCGAATCGCCGCATATGGGTCGCCCATTCGACGACGACGCCCGCGCCGCCGATGGCGAGCCCCTCGTCGCTCCGCGTGATCGGCACGACGCCGAGGTAGATTTGCGGCGCATTGTCGCGATTGACCTCGATTTCCGCTTCGCAGGCCGCGCGGCGCTTCTCCAGAGTCGAGAAGTCGAGGAACGGCAGCCGAATCGCCCGCCGGACCTTGTAGGCGTCCTCACCGGCAAGAAAGACCACGGCGTTCTGCGTATCGATGCGCTCGACCGGCTCCGACGCGCCATGGGCGCGCGGATCGGAAAGGAAAGAGAAGATCTCCGCCTGGCCGTCTTCTTCGGCGGCGATCGAAGAATCAGGGGCCGGAGCCGCACTCTCGATCATCTCTTCCTCCGCCGCGCTCTCGAAATGCGTCACGTTGCCGAACTCCTCTTGGAGATGCGTTGATCTGACTCGCGGTTTTCTCGGCATCGAAGATCATAGGTTTGACGAAACGATGGTTTGAATGTGGCGTGGCGCCGCCGCGTTCTTGCGCCGCGACGCGGGGCGCCCGACAATGGCGACATGAATTCGCCATCCTCCTTCCCGTCCGGCGCGCCGAGCGCGCGCGTTTTCGACATTCTCGTAGTGGGCGGCGGACCGGCCGGTCTTTCGCTCGCCGCAGCCGTCAAACAGGGGATGGGGCGGGGCGTTTCGGTGGCGGTGGTCGATCCGCGGCCCGGTCGCGGCGACGGGCGGTTGCGCGCGGTAGCCCTTGCGGAAGGCCCGCGGCGTCTGCTCGAACGCATCGGCGCCTGGGAGGCGTTGGAGCCGCTAGCGCAGCCGATCCTGCGCATGACGATCGCCGACGGCGCGGTCGGCGACGCGGTGCGCCTCGAGCAGCTGAGCTTCGAGGCGGACGAAGGCGAGCCGCTGGCGCATATGGCGTTCAACGACGACGTCGCCACTGCGCTCACCGAGGCCGCCGCCGCGCTCGGCGTCGAGACGATCGCCGATGCGGTCGCCGGCTTCGAAGCCGGCCGCAGCGTCGCCCGCGTCGATCTGGCGAGCGGCGCGGCCGTGCGCGCCCGTCTCGTCGTCGCGGCGGACGGGGGGCGCTCGAAGCTGCGCGCGCTCGCCGATATTCAGACGGTGGGATGGGACCCCGGCCAGTCCGGCATCGTTGCGACGGTGGCGCATGAGTGCGACCACGAGGGCTGGGCGGAGCAATATTTCCTGCCGGCCGGCCCGTTCGCGATTCTGCCTTTGCGGGGCCGTCAGTCCAGCATCGTCTGGAACGAGAGCCACGCCGACGCGAAGATGCTGCTCTCGCTTGACGCCGAAGACTTGCTGCGCCAGCTCCAGCGCCGCTTCTCGCCGCGGCTCGGCGCCATTCGCCTGGCCTCGCCGGCGCAGGCGTTCCCGCTCAGCTTCCGTTTTGCGCGCCAGTTTGTCGGCGAGCGGATCGCGCTCGTCGGCGATGCGGCGCACGTTGTTCATCCGCTCGCGGGTCAGGGTCTCAATCTCGGCCTGCGCGACGTCGCCGCTTTGGCGGAGGCGGTCGTCGAACGCATGCGCCTCGGCCTCGACCCCGGCGATCGCTCGACGCTCGAAGCCTATCAGCGCGCGCGGCGGTTCGACGTAGTCTCCTCCAGCCTCGGCATGGGCGCGCTCAATCGGCTGTTCTCCAACGACAACGCGCCTTTGCGGTTCGCGCGGGACGCCGGGCTGCGCGTGGTCGATCGGACGCCCGCGCTGAAGTCCTTCTTTATGGCCGAGGCGGCTGGGGCCGGGGCAAGAGCCCCGCGCCTGTTGCAGGGGTTGGGTCTATGAGCGGAACGAACGACTGGAGCGCGCGCACCATGGCCGCGCAGGCCTTGGGCGCGATCGACGAGGGTACCCGCGCCGTCGTGCCGCCGCTGCACGTCTCCTCCACCTTCATTCGCGACGCCGACAACGGCTATTCCAGCGGCTTCGTTTACGGCCGCCCCGACAATGCGACCGTGCGCGAGGGCGAGCAGGTCGTCGCGGCGCTCGAAGGCGCCGCGTCGGCGATGTTGTTCGGCTCGGGCATGTCGGCGGCGATTGCGCTCTTCCTCGGCGTCGCGCCCGGCCATGTCGTCGCGCCGCGCGTCATGTATTGGGCGTTGCGCAACTGGCTCGCCAACGAGGCTCCGGCTTTCGGGCTCGAAGTGTCGTTCTGCGACGCGGAGGATCTCGAGGCGCTGAGCGCCGCGGTCCAGCCTGGGCGCACACGGCTCGTCTGGCTGGAGACGCCGAGCAATCCGCTCTGGGGCGTCGCGGATATCGCCGGCGCGGCGAAGATCGCCCATGCGGCGGGAGCGGCGCTCGCCGTCGACTCGACCTGCGCGACGCCGGTCTTCACCAAGCCGCTTTCGCTTGGCGCGGATGTCGTGATGCATTCCGCGACCAAATATCTGAACGGCCATTCCGACGTGCTCGCCGGCGCGCTGGCCTTTGCGCGCGAGGACGATCGCAGCGCGCGCATCCGCAAGATCCGGGCGAGCCACGGCCTGATCCTTGGCCCGTTCGAGGCATTCCTGCTCATTCGCGGCATGCGCACGCTCGATCTCAGGGTGCGCGCCGCCAGCGCCAATGCGATGGAGCTCGCGCTCCGGCTGTCGAACCACCCGAACGTCGGCGCCGTTCTCTATCCCGGCCTTCCCGGCCACCCCGGCCATGCGGTCGCCAAGCGCCAGATGGCGGGCGGCTTCGGCGGCATGCTGTCGGTCCGGGTGCGAGCGGGCGAAGTGGCCGCGATCGCGACGGCGGCGCGGGTGAAGCTGTGGAAACGCGCGACGTCGCTCGGCGGCGTCGAATTGCTCATCGAGCACCGCGCCTCGGTCGAAGGCGCCGGCTCGCCGTGCCCGACCGACCTGCTGCGCATGTCGGCAGGCATCGAGGATGTCGAGGATCTCTGGCGCGACATCGATCAGGCGCTGCGAGGGTAGGGCGCGTTACGCGTCATGGCCGGGCTTGACCCGGCCACCCACGCGGCCCCGCTTGTTCGCGCGTTCGACTAGCGGCGCAACGGCCCGACGTGGTTGGCCGGGCTCGACCGGTCAAGCCCGGCAATGACGGCAATCGCGTCTCCTTGAGTGAGCAGGCCGCCCGCGAGAGCTTAAGCCCGCCCGGGAAAGATCCAGGTTTCCGTCAGCGCCGCGCAGGTAGACGCGCCGCGCGCCCTTTTTGGCGCGCCGGCTGCAATTCTCCGCGCGCCGAGATTGCGCCCTTGCGAGCGGACATACGCCCAGCCCCGATTTGCTTTGACAATTGGCCGCCGTGCAATATATTGGTATCTAATTGGTTACGCGTTTGGTCTTAGCTGACCAAATGCGTCGCCAAACGAGTTCTTAACCGGTAACCATATGGTGCTCAAATGCATCGCGCCCGCGCGGATTCCGACGTCTATCGCGCCATAGCGGACCCGACGCGCCGCGCCATCCTCGATCGGCTGCGCGCCGGCCCGACCGCGGTGAATGCGCTCTCGCATGAATTCGCTCAAAGCCGCCCCGCAATATCGAAGCATTTGCGCGTGCTGCGTCAGGCGCGGCTGGTGACGGAACAGCGCTCGGGCCGGGAAAGGCTCTACCAACTCCAACCGGCGCCGCTGCAGCAGGTGGTCGGATGGATCGAAGGCTACCGAGCCTTCTGGCAGATCAGCCTGACAAACCTAAAACGACACCTGGAGGAAAAATGAGCATCATTTCTGGCAAAGCCCGTGCGGTCGCCGACCTCACGGAAGGCACGATTCTCGCCACGGTGGAGATCGGGGCGCCGACGGAGGCCGTCTTCAACGCCTTGACCACTGGAGACGAGATTACGCGCTGGTGGGGGTCGTCCGAGGCCTACCAGACGACCGAGTGGATCGGCGACGTGCGGCCCGGCGGTCGGTGGCGCGCGAGCGGCGTCGGCGCTGACGGTAGCTCGTTCAGCGTGGAAGGCGAGTTCATCGACGTCACACCGGGGCGAAAGCTCGTGCAGACGTGGAAAGCGGAGTGGGACGGCGGCAATGTCACCACGATCACCTTTCTGTTGGATCCGATTGACGGCGGCACAAGATTGACGCTTTGGCACAAGGGCTTCGAGGGGCGCCCGGACTCCTGCCGTGGCCATGGAGAGGGATGGGAAAGGGTTCTTGGCTGGCTCGCCCGCCACTGTGCCCCTCCCTCAGATCCTCGCTTCTTTTTGTGTCGGCTCCTGTCTCCTCGGGCGACCTTCGTGCAGGACATGAGCGCTGAGGAAGCAGAGGTCATGAAGAATCATGCCGCCTATTGGACCGAACTTCTCCAGCGCGGAATCGCTGTCATGTTTGGGCCAGTGTTAGATCCGAAGGGACCCTGGGGCGTCGGGGTTGTTCGCGTCTCGAGCGAGGCGGAGGTCAAGGGCCTACGCGATGGAGATCCCGCAATCCTTTCCGGACGTGGGTTTCAATACGAGATCCTGCCGATGATGCGGATGACGGTGGCCCAATGAGAGCCGCCGCTTATTGAAGAAGCGGCCGTTGCTGCCGGACGAACCCCTGCGGCAGCAACGGCCGAACCGCAGCGCGTGGGGAGCCTACGAGCCCTCACGCCCGCCAGGGGAAGGTCCAGGTCTCCGTCAGCGCCCTGTTGGCGGCGCGCAGGAAGACGCGCACGTCGCAGCTCTGGCCGGGAGCTATCGCAACGTCGAGGCCGGCGCGAAACCCTGAGATGTGTGGATTCGGCGTGAGGAACGTGCGCAGAACGCTGCCCGCCGAGGTCGTCGCCACCACTTCGACGAGGTTCGGATCGATCAGGTAGTAGCTGAGGTCGCCGCCGGTGAAGTCGATCAGGAACCGCGTCGACCCGGGCGGCGGCGCTTCTGCGGCGCCGAGGGCGCGCGCCTGGGTGCGGAAAGTGTTGACGGCGCGCGCCCCGGGGGTCAGCCGATAGTCGTCCATCAGCGCGGTGACGCGGTAACCGTAGGTCATCGAATGGCCGGCCTCGAAGGGCTGCTTCGGGCTCCAGGCGGCGACGATGTTGTCGTTGCTCTCGTTGTCGGTCGGCAGTTCCACGAGCTGGACGCCGCCCTCGCCCCAGCCGTCATGCGGCTCGATCCAATAGGACGGCCGCAGTTCGTAGTCGAGTTCGAGGTCCTGATAGTGGTCGAAACTGCGGTCGCGCTGGACGAGGCCGAAGCCGCGCATGTTGTTGTCGACGAAGGTGGAGATCGACGGCTCGACGGGATTGCTGAGCGGCCGCCAGATCCATTCGCCGGCCCCGGTGTGAATCAGCAGCCCGTCCGAATCGTGGAGCTCGGTTCGGAAATCGTCGTCGACGCGATGGTCGTTCTTGCCGCGCAAGAACATTGAAGACAGCGGCGCCATGTCGAGATTGGCGACCGTACGCCGCGCGAAGAGGGTCGCGGTCACCTCGATGGTCGTCTCGACCGCAGGCGCGAGCTCGAAGCGGAACGCGCCGGTCGCCGACTCGCCGTCCAGCAGAGCGTGAATCGTGATTCGATCCGCTGTCGGCTCGGGCGTTTCGATCCAGAACTCGCGAAAGAAGGGGAATTCCTCGTTGACGTGAGCCCCCGAGCCAATGCCGAGGCCGCGCGCCGAGAGGCCGTAGCGCTGGCCACGGCCGAGAAAGCGGTAGTAGCTCGCGCCAAGGAACGCGATCACCTCGTCCATCAGGCGCGGCGCGTTGAGCGGAAAGCGCAGGCGAAAGCCGGCGAAGCCGGTGTTGATCGGCAAACCGCTCGGAATCTTGTTGCGCCCGTAGTCGAAGAGGTTGGCGGCGTAGGGAACCGGCGCGGGAATGCCGTCACGCAGCACGTTGACGACGACCGGGCGCTTATAGAGATGCCCGAGATGAAACAGTTCGAGCCGGAAATTCGAGTTGGCCTGGCCAAGCAGCGGCTTGTCGGACTTGAAACGGATGTCGCGCCAAGCGTCGTAGTCGAGGGCGCCGATGCCGTCGGGAAGCTGCGGAAGTGCGCCGTCGTAAGGCGCAGCGGCGAGGTCGCGCGCGCGGTTGACGACGTCCGCGTAGGAAAACGTGGGGGTCGCTGGCGCTGTGGGGGCGGTCACCGGCTGTTGCTGCGCGAGAGCAGGAGGCATGAGGCGCGCGCCCGAGGCGGCAATCACGCTCACGAGCAGCGCCCGTCGATTCAAGGTCTGCATGGGGTCCGTGTCTTGGAGGCAGACCCATGACGTAACCTGCGGCGCCGGCGAAGGCAACCACATGGCGGGGTGCTTCGTAGATGGCGTTAACGCATTAAATCAGGGGATGAAAGCGCCGGGGCCAGCGCCATGAGTGATCGTCGCTTCCATCCCGACATGGAGATTGTTGGTGACCGCGTAGTCGAAGCCGACGCCGGCCGTGCCGGCCGCCTGGAGATCGCCCGGGCCGCCGAAGACGCCGTTGAGCGAATTGTTCATGTTGGGGCCGCCGCCAGTCGTGAAGGTTGGTCGAGCGAGCGCGACGCCGGTGACCACATAGGGCGTCAGCCGGCCCATCTCATAGCCCATTTTGACGCTGGTCTCGGCGAAGTCGAACCCCTGAAAGCGGCTTCCCGGCACGACCCGCGGGCTGAAGCCGGTGGTAAACCGGGCGCCGAGCACGACGTTGTTGTTGAACACGTGGTCGTAGCCCATTTCGACGTCGCCGCCGAACGCGCCCTTCGCCCCTTTCGCGAACGCTGCCTCGACGCCAGCGCCGACATAGAACCCGCTCCAGTTCGGCGCCTGGGTCTGGGGATCGGCGGCAAGGGAGGGGAGCGTGGGCAGATCAGCCGCCAGAGCCGGCGCCGAAAAAACCACCGCGCCCGCCAACAGCGGGGCGAGAAGCAGTCGCATGAGTCGCTTCCAACATCTTGAATTCAAGCGCCATCATGCCAACACGCGACTGCGGCGTCAAAGAGGCGGGCGGTGGACTTCGCTTGAACTCTTCGTGCGAGCCCGTTTCGCCGCCCGCTCCAGTCGCTGCCAATCCGACGGTCGCCAACGCCTCACGAAATGGTTTCGGCGGCGGCTGCCGCTGGCTCGAGCGCATGTGCGCGCAACTCGGCGAGCGAAGGAATATAGGCGCGGATGCCCGGCCGCAGTTCTTGCAGCGAGACGAAGCGCCCATTCGCCAGGCGCAAACCATCGCGATACGCGCCGCGATCCGTCTGGGCGAAGGTCGCCCGCGCGCGCTCGCCGACGCCGAAGCGGGTCTGCAGGTCGGACGGGATATCCGTCAGGACCATCGGCGTCTCGCATTCGAGGCACACAACAGTCTTCGGGTCGCCAGCGGCGGTGAAGCCGATCGAACCGCTCGGGAATCTCGTCGTGGCGTATAGCTCGCCCTCACGCGCGGGCCGTGATCCGTACATCTCGAGGGAGTAGTCGCACATATCCGGATCCTCCGTTAAGCGCGCCCTCCAGCCATTACCCTCAAGGTAGGATGACCTTGCAGCATTTTTGAGGCCAGGGGGTTAGCCCACCTGGGTCACCGCTTCGAAAATGCCTATGAAATGGCAGCCTGCGGCGGCGACGACGAAGCCGTGCCAGATCGCCGTTTGAAATTTGAGCCTGCGCCAGAGGTAGAACGGCACGCCGCCCGAATAGAGAAGCCCGCCGGCCAGAGTTAGTGCGAGCGCGTTCCCAGGCAGAGCGAGGACGAGCGGCTTGATGGCCACGATCGCCGACCAGCCGAGCGCAAGGTAGAGGGCGACGCCGACGCGTTCGACGCGCTGCGGAGCGAAAACGTTGAGAGCCGCCCCGCAGATCGCTCCCGTCCAGACGAAGCCGACGAGCCCGACGACCCACCAGTTGCTGTGGACCTGCGAGAGCAGGGCGGTGTAGGTGCCGGCGATCATCAGGAAGATCGCCGAACGGTCGCCGCGTCCCAAAATCTGCTTCCAGCGCAACCAAGACGCCGGCGCCAGATTGTAGGCGAAGGAGAAGCTGAACAGCACGAAGAAGGCGGCGGCGTAGACGATCATCGCCAGCCGCTCGCCGAAGCCGGCGCGCAGCGGAGTCTTGGAGAAGAAGATCGAGAAGGCGACGAGACCTGCGATCAGCGCAGCCGCGTGGATAAATCCATCGGCGAACAGCTCGCCGCTGCTGTGAGGACGATCGAGCTCGTTAGGCGGGCGCGCCGACATGGGTCTAGCCTTTCCGAAGCCGCAGTCTGCCCGCCCATGTCGATGATGGCGCCGCGCGCCGCGCGCGCGCAAGGCCTCGCGGCGAGCCGCGCGAAGTGTTGATCCCTCTTTTCTACGCCCGCGCGTGGCGAGGGTCGAACTTGCGGCCCAACAATCCGGCAAGGAGGAAGCCGCAGGCCGAGAAGAGAAGCGTCGGCGCCACGAGGCCGATTGGGCCTAGCGCCGTGACGCTTGCAGCGAACAGCGGCGGCCCGAGCGCGTTGCCGACATTGCCGAGCTGGGCCACCGCCCCATAGCCGCGAGCCTGCAACGCCGAGTCCCGAGAGAGCATGGGGACCATCGGAAAGATCGCGCCCGGCAACATGCTCAGAAACGCCATGCGCAGGAGCGCCGCCGGCACGATTGCGAAGTCGGAGTGAACCGCCGCTTGCAGCAGCAGCGTCGCCCCGGCAGTCGCCGCGAAGGCCCCGAGCGCAACCGGGAAGGGCGACGGCGATTTTTGCGCGAGCGCGCCCGCAAAGAGCGTCGTGACGGCGCTCACGAGCGGCATGAGGGCGAACAGCCAGCGGCGCGTCTCAGGCGGCGCCAGATCGCCGGTCATCGTCTGCAACGCGAGATACATCACGGTGTAGCAAAGGAAGCAGATCGCCGGCAGCGCCATGCGCGGATTGGCGTAAATCTGGACGTGTTCACGAAATATCGCGCCGAGCGGCGCCGCGCGCGCCGGGCCAGGGGAAGCCTCAGGCGGCCGGATGAATACGAAGGCCGCGACGGCGAGCGCCGCCATGCAGGCGGCATGGGCGGCGAACAGCGTCCTCAGTCCGTATGCGTCGAGGATCGGCGGCCCGACGAATCCGGCGACGACAAAGCCCCCGCTGAAGTAGGCGGCCCAGAGGCTTAGAACGAACGTACGCCGTCTCGGCGCGACATAGGCGGAGAGGCAGCTCGGCGCGGCGACGATGATGGCGAGATGCGCGCCGCCCTCGAGCAAGCGGCTCGCAAGAAAGAGTGGGAGCGGGGGGCAGGGCGGTTTGAAAGAGCGAGAATAGCGCGGCGGCGACAAGACCGCCGAGCAGGCTGAGGCGAAAGCCGATCCGGCCGACGAGCAGCCCGGCCGCCGCACCGAAGACGATCCCGGCGACGCCGGTCGCCGAGATCAGCCAGCCGGCGAGCGTCGGCGAGGCGCCGTAATGCGACGCCAGCCTGTCGTAGGCGACCGAGGTTTTGGCGAATTGCAGTCCCGCGCCGATGCCGCAGAGGCAAAGCAGCGCGACCTTCGGCCACGCCGTCCGCTGCGGCGGGGCCAATTCCAGTTGCATTGGGAACTTCGCTTGGCGCGCGCGTTCCTCAACCGCGGTTTTCGTAGAGCAGGCGCACGCGGATGGTGCCTTCGAGCGCCCGGATGTCGGCGAGGACGCGCTGGCTGTCGGCCGGCGAGGCGTCCGCGTCCAGCACGACATAGCCGATGTCGTTGCGGGTCTCGTAATACTGCGCGGCGATGTTGATCGAATGTCGCGCGAACGCCTCGTTCAGCCTCACCAGCATGCCGGGCATGTTCTGCTGGACTTGAATGAAGCGGGTGCCGAGCGGCCGGGTCGGCAGTTGCGCCTGCGGGAAGTTGACCGCGCCCATCGTCGTGCCGACGTCGCTGTAGTCGATGAGCTTGCGGGCGACCTCGGCGCCGATGCGCTCCTGCGCCTCCATGGTCGAACCGCCGACATGCGGCGTCAGGATGACGTTCTCCAGGCCCTGCAGCGGCGAGGTGAAGCGCTCCCCGTTCGCGCCGGGCTCGACCGGGAAGACGTCGATCGCAGCGCCGCGCAGCCTGCCCTCGCGCAAGGCGACGGCGAGCGCGTCGAGATCCACGACCGTGCCGCGGCTGTTGTTGATCAGATAGGCGCCCGGCTTCATCGCCGCGATCTCGGCGGCGCCGATCATGCCGTGGGTCGCCGGCGTCTCGGGCACGTGGAGGCTGACGACGTCGCTCTGCGCGAGAAGCTCGTGCAGCGTGTCGGTCGGCTCCGTGTTGCCGTGACGCAGCTTGTCGGTGTTGTCGTAGAAGATGACTCTCATGCCAAACGCTTCGGCGAGATAGGAGAGCTGCGAGCCGATGTTGCCGTAGCCGATGATGCCGAGCGTCTTGCCGCGCACCTCGTGGCTGTTGTTGGCCGATTTGTCCCACTTGCCGGCGTGCGCGCCGACCGATCGCGGCACGACCCGACGGAACAGCATGACGATCTCGCCGATCACCAATTCCGCCACGCTGCGCGTGTTGGAGAACGGCGCATTGAACACCGGCACGCCGATGCGGGCCGCGGCGTCGAGCGCCACCTGATTGGTGCCGACGTTGAAGCAGCCGATGGCGATCAGGCGATCAGCGGCGCCGAGCACTTCCTCGGTGATCTGCGTGCGCGAACGGATGCCGATGATGTGCACGCCCTTGACGGCTTCGAGCAGCGCGGCCCCATCAAGCGCTTTCGGCAGACGTTCGACATTGGTGTAACCGGCCGCCTTCATCAGCGCGACGGCGCTGTCATTCACGCCTTCGAGAAGGAGAATCCGGATCTTGTCCTTGGGTAGGGAGAGGTGGGAGGAGTGATTATCCACGGTCGGTTCAATCCCGTTGGTGAGCTGGCCGCGGATATGCTCCATTCCTAACGCCATGTCGATGGGTGGGAAGGCCGGCGCCGCCGCCCCGCCTCCGGGCGCTTAGTGACTATTTGGCGCGACCGCGCCGCTTGGCGCGCTCATGGAAGATCGACCCGATGAAATCAAGGCTGGTCCGCGCTGCGAGCAAGGCCGTGACGCCCGAGGGATCGTAGGGCGGCGAGACTTCGACGAAATCGACGCCAACCACTTCGAACCGCTTCGCCACCTCACGCAAGATGTCCTTGCCCTCGTAATAGGTGAAGCCGCCGTGGCTGATCGTCGCGGTGCCGGGCGCAATGCCCGGATCGAAGCTGTCGATGTCGATCGAGACATAGACGCGCTCGCCGTCCGGAATATGCGCGAGCGAAGCGGCGGCGCCCTGCGCGCGCACCTTGCGCAGCGGGACGACATGCGAGCCGTAGCGCTTCGCCGCTTCCCAGTCCTTGCGGCTGACGGCGGCCATATTGTGCGGCCCGAGCGTGGTGATCCCCTTTACATGCGCCATCTCGGACGCGCGCCGCATCGGGCTGCCGTGACCCCAGGTGATGCCGTTGCGTTCGTCGATGAAGTCGAAATGCGCATCGAGATGGACGATGTGCATCGGCTTCTCATTCGAGTAAGCGGCGATCGTCGCCATCGTGATCGCGTGGTCGCCGCCCAGGATGTAGGGCATCACCTTTGCGTCGAGCAGCGCGCGCACCGCCTGTTCGGCGTTGGCGAGGCTGCGCTTGGTGTCGGCGTAGATGACGTCGCTGTCGCCGGCGTCGACGATCTTCACCTCCTCGGCGGTGAGGTAGGTGACTTCGTCTTCGAAATCGAACACGCCCTCGGGGCCGAAGCCGTGAAACATCGAGACTTCGCGGATCGAGCGCGGCCCGAAGCGGGTGCCGACGCGGTAGCTCGACGCGGTGTCAATCGGCACGCCGAGGATGGCGACGTCGGCGCCGTCGAGCTTGTTCCAATCGGGGCAGGCCGGCTGGCGACCGAAGGTGGTCAGTCCGACGAAGGGAAGGTCCATCCTGTCGGGAGTGTTGCGGTCGGTCATGACAAAGGTCCTTTCCAAGGGAACCGGGGACAGCGCGTCCCCGGGACGCATTGACGCAGAGGTTCAGCAGATTTCGTCGGTAATCCCTTCGCGCTCGTAGGCGCGCCGCACCGAGGGAAGCGACGCCACCTTGTCGAGCAGCTTGGCGATGTTGGGACGCGAACGCGGCGGCTTCGTCATCGGACGCGCCCAGCGCGAGAGCATGACGAGGTAGAAATCGACCGCGCTGAGCTTGTCGCCGAGGAACAGTGGGCCGTTCGCCTTCAGATGATTCTCGATGATGTCGAGGAAGTTGCTGGCGCGCGCTTCAGCGCCACGCTTCACGGCGGCCAGCGCCGCGGCGTCCTGGCCGACTACGCGGTCCGGGTACTGCCAGACCATCAGCTCTTCCTGGAGCGAGTTGGTCAGGAAGATGAGCCACTGGTAGAACTTGGCGCGCTCGGGCGTGCCGACCGCGGGAGCCAGTCCCTTGTCCGGATGGCGATCGACGAGATGGAGGACAATAGCGGCGGCTTCGAAGACCGCCGTCTTGCCGTCTACCAAAGTCGGAATGCGGCCGTTGGGGTTGATCGTCAAGTATTCATTTGATTTTTGCGCGGTAGCGGCGCGATCGACCAGTTTGAGTTCGTAGGGAACGCCGAGTTCCTGCAGCACCATATGCGGCGCCGCATTGGCGTTGGCCGGGAAATAGTGAAGCTCGTACATGTGAGTACTCCTGTCCGTGATTGCGACTGGCGATAAAATACGGCTGTGCTATCGTGGCCGCAACGTTGGACATCAGACGAATTCGGCCAAAGGCGCGGCGTATCCGGCCGCGTAACGCAGCGTTCGACCAAGCGAGGGACCGCTATGGGTTCGCCGGCCAAATCCGTCGCCATCGTCGTGCCGCCGAACGCTCAGTCACTCGACGTCTCAGGCCCGCTGGACGCTTTCCTCGAGGCCAACCGACAGTTGGGCAAGGCGTCTTACGACGTGCGATTGATCTCGGCGGGCGCCGCCCGCGAGGTCAGGGTCGGCGGCATGTCGCTCGTCGCAGACGCGTCCATCGCGGACGCAGACCAGCCGATCGATACGCTTCTCGTTGCGGGAACGCCCGACTATGTGCAGGCCTATACGAGCACGGATCTCCACGCCTGGCTGCGGCGCCGCGCGCCGCAGACGCGGCGATACGGCTCAGTCTGCACAGGCGCCTTCTTCCTCGGCGCGGCGGGCCTGCTCGACGGATTGCAGGCGACGACCCATTGGCAGCATGCCGCGGAGCTTGCCGAGCGCTTTCCGGCCGCGAAAATCATTCCCGATCAGATTTATGTCGAGGACGGGCGGCTCTACACCTCGGCGGGGGTCACGGCTGGCATCGATCTCACGCTCAAACTGATCGAGGACGACCACGGCCGCGAACTCGCCTTGCTAGTGGCGCGCCGGCTGGTGGTTTTCCTCAAGCGCCCCGGGGGGCAGTCGCAGTTCAGCGCCCATCTGGCGGCGCAAATTGCGAGCGAGGACCGCATACAAGCCGTGCAGAATTGGATCCTCGACCATCTCTCGCTCGATCTGACGCTTCGGATCCTGGCGGACCGAGCGGCGATGAGCGTCAGAAACTTCACCCGCGTCTTTTTCAGCGAGACGGGCGTCACGCCGGCGGATTTCGTCGAGATGGCGCGCGTCGACGCCGCGCGGCGCTTGCTGGAGGATTCCGAAACGCCCTTGCAGCGCGTCGCCTCGCGTTGCGGCTTCTCCAGTCCCGACACGATGCGGCGCGCCTTCTTGCGGCGGATCGGAACGGGGCCGAGCGACTATCGGCATCGGTTCCGCAGATAGAGGCGCGGTCGGCCGCCTAGTCATTGCGAGGAGCGCAGCGACGAAGCTCGCAATGATGGCGAGGGTCGATTGGGTCACAGCCCGATCACGCCGTGGCGAGGTATTCCGAGAGATTTGCCGCCGCCTCGCTTCCGAGCGCCTGCGCCGGGAATTTGAGGAACGGTCGCGCCGCGAGGTGCGGCACGCGCCGCCAATCGAGGCTCTCGGAGAGCAGTCGCAGATACAGCACTTCCTCCTTGCTGCTCGGCTTGAGCGGAGCGAATTCGGCGCATCCGTCGGCGAAGTCATGATCGGAGACAGTGCTTTCCGCGAAATCGATCCAGGGTGAGGCGATCTGGCTCTTGTCGAGCCCAGAGCCGACATGCAGCGCCACCTTGCGGCGCGAGCGAATGTCGGCGGGCAGTCGATCGGGGTAGAGATCGAACAATTCGCGCAACGGCTGCTTGCCGGAAACGCCGGCGCCGGCCTTCGTCACCAAATCCTCCGGCCCGAGCGCCTGAGCGTAAGCGGCTAGGCGGCTGTCGAGCATTGGCTCGCGCGCCTCGATTTGGAAATGCATCGACGTGCGGTCGAGCCGTTGCAAATTGGTGCGGCTCATGTTCGCGAGCGTCTGAGCGCGGACATAGTCTCCGGTCTCCCGGTTGACGCCGTAGGCGATTTCGAGCGGCACATAGCCGGCGAAGAGTTCGTCGGCTCCCTCGCCCGACAGCGCGATGCGGAATCCATCGGCGTGAATGCGCTCGAACAGAGCATAATTGCACAGCGCGTCGCGGACGACGCTCGGCTCGAACGTCTCGATCGTCGCAATCACTTCGGCGAGCCGATCGCGGCTGAAAAAACGCGGCTCGGCCATCGAGACGACGCGCAGATCGAGCTTGGAAGCGTCAGCGTAGCGGGCGGCGAATTCGTAGTCGGGCGCCTTATCATCGCCGAGGAAATACCCGGGCGCGGTAGGCGCAATCTCGCGCGCGTAATGGGCGACAAGTGTCGAGTCGATGCCGCCGCTAAAGAGCAGCGCGAACGGCCAGTCCGGCGGCACGCGCGCGTGCACGGCTTCGCGCAGGATGGCGTCGAGCGCGCGGGGGCTCGGAGCGATCGGATTCGCTGATTTTGCGAACGGCGTCACGCCGCGTCGGTTAAGAAGATGTCCGGGCGGCAGCAGCAGCACGGCGCCTTCCTCGCTCGCGTTCAACAGCGGTCGGATTTCGGAGGAGAACAGATAGCCGCCTTCGCGCTCGATCACGTAGAGCGGCTTGACCCCGAACGGATCACGCGCGGCGAGGAATTCGCCGGCCGCCGCGTCGTAGGCGACGAAGGCATACATGCCTTCAAACAGGGACAGCGCCCGCGGGCCCCAAACGCTGAGCGCATTGGCGACCACTTCGGTGTCCGATTCGCTCTGAAAGCGAACGCCTTCACGTTCGAGCGCGTGACGTAGCGCGACGTGATTGTAGATCTCGCCGTTGAGCGAAACGAGAATACGTCCGTTTGACGAGAGCTTGGGCTGCGTTCCGCCATCGCGATCGACGATGCGCAGCCGCCGCGTGCCCATGGCGACGTTCGCGCTCAACGAAGCGATGGGGTCGCTGACGTCGCCCCGGTGCATTAGTCCAGCGAGAATGCGGCCGACCGCTGTATGCGCCTCAGGCCAGCCGATCGCCACCGCAATACCGCACATGCTGAAATCCTAATCACAATTCTCTAAGGACCGAGAAGGCTCGGATCTGTGGTTACAGACTCTGGATGGAGCGACGCTGACCGAGGCGCGAAGCTTGTCATCGCTCTTCTTCTGTAAGTACGGGGTGTCCTAAACGCATCGCGATGCACGCCGACAGAGTCGACCAGCATCGTAGCGGTCGCCCGCCTCGCCGCCGGCGTCATGAACTGGTAATGAAGCTCAAAAAAACCCTTGGAGCGCGCGGTGAAGTTTTCACCAGGCTCGCATGTTGCTTGAGAGATTTAATAGCGCGTCGCGATTCGATCAAATCGTCGCGCCCGCTAGTCCCGATACCGAAGCGCGTCGACCAGCACGCGAAAGGCCGCCGAGGATTGCCGCCGTCTCGGATAGTAAAGGTGATAGCCCGCAAACGGCGCGCACCAATCCTCGAGCACGCGCACCAGCCGCCCCTTGGCGAGATGCGGCTGCGCCATGTCCTCCGGCATGTAAGCGAGCCCCATACCCGCCAGCGCCGCATCGAGCCTGAGGGCGTGGGCGTTGAAGACGAGGCGGCCTTCGACGCGCGCTCGGAGCGCGCGTCCATCCTTCTCGAATTCCCAGGCGTAGATGCCGCCATAGGTCGGCAGCCGGAGATTGATGCAGAGGTGATCGGTGAGGTCGGTCGGCGCGATCGGCTTCGCCCGGTCAGCGAAATATTGCGGCGCGGCGACGACCGCCATGCGCATCGCCGGACCGATCGGCACCGCGACCATGTCCTTCGCCACCTGCTCGCCGATGCGCACGCCCGCGTCGTAGCGCTCCGCGACGATGTCGGTCATGCCGTTGTCGACGACGATCTCGACATTGATGTCAGGGTAGACGCGCAGCAGCTTCTTCAGCGCCGGCCACAGAACCGAATTGGCGGCGTGTTCGCCCGCGGTGATGCGGATCGAGCCGGCGGGCTTGTCGCGTAGCTCGCTGAGGGCGGCGATCTCGGTCTCGATCTCATCGAACCGGGGTCCGATGGCGAGGAGCAGACGCTCTCCCGCCTCCGTCGCGGCGACGCTGCGGGTGGTGCGGCTCAGCAGCCTCAGTCCGAGCCGCTGCTCCAGGCCGCGGATTGTGTGGCTGAGGGCGGATTGCGACACGCCGAGCTTGGCGGCCGCCCGGGTGAAGCTGCGCTCCTTTGCGACGGCGATGAAGGCGATCAGGTCGTTGAAGCTCTCGCGCGGCATTCATGAGTTCTCCTCATGAGTTTATGCCGATCTTGCCGTCTTATAGCAAGCGGCGCCGACCCTTAAATACCGACGCACCGCCGGCCTTGCCGCGCGGCGATTTGGGGAGAAGACAATGGAGATCAAGCGGAACGGCTTGCAGCCGTCGGCCAAGGGGCCGGCCGAATATTTCACGGGCACGGTGCGTCTCGACGCGCCGTTTCGGGCGAGTGAGCCTGCGCGTGTCGCCGGAGCGCTCGTGACGTTCGAGCCGGGCGCGCGCACAGCCTGGCATACGCACCCGCTCGGCCAGACGCTGATCGTCACCGCGGGTGTCGGGCGAGCCCAGCGCGAAGGGGGGCCGGTGGAGGAAATCCGCGCCGGCGATATTGTCTGGTTCCCGCCCGGCGAGAAACATTGGCACGGCGCGGCGCCAACAACCGCAATGACCCATATCGCGATCCAAGAGGCGCTCGACGGCAAGGTGGTCGACTGGATGGAGAAGGTCAGCGACGAGCAGTATCAGGGCTGAGGATCGAAGGGGATTTGAAGATGCAGAAACGCAAAATCGGCAATACGGGTCTGGAAGTTTCGGCCATTGGTCTCGGCTGCATGGGCATGAGCCATGCCTACGGAACGCCGCCGGACCGCAGCGAGATGATCGCGGTTTTGCGCGCCGCCGTCGAACGCGGCGTCACCTTTTTTGACACCGCGGAGGTCTATGGCCCGTTCACCAACGAGGAACTGGTCGGCGAAGCGCTTGCGCCGCTGCGCCGCGACGTCGTGATCGCCACCAAATTCGGCTTCGAGATCGGAACGCGGAGCCGGGGCGGGGTCGACAGCCGGCCGGAGCATATCAGGGCGGTCGCCGAGGCATCGCTCAAGCGGCTGAGGACCGACGTCATCGACCTCTTCTACCAGCATCGCGTCGATCCCAACGTGCCGATCGAGGACGTCGCTGGCACGGTGAAGGAGCTCATCCGCGAAGGCAAGGTGAAGCATTTCGGCATGTCCGAGGCGGGCGTCGCGACGATTCGGCGCGCTCATGCGGTCCAGCCGGTCGCCGCGCTGCAGAACGAATATTCGCTGTGGTGGCGGCATCCCGAGGCGGAGGTGATCCCCGTTCTCGAGGAGCTCGGCATCGGCCTCGTCCCCTACAGCCCGCTCGGCCGCGGCTTCCTGACCGGCAAGATGGACGAGACGACGACCTTCGCGAGCGGCGACTTCCGGAGCCGTCTGCCGCGCTTCGCCCCCGAGGCGCGCAAGGCCAACCAGGCGCTGGTCGCTCTGTTGCAACGGATCGCGGCGCAGAAGGGCGCGACGCCGGCGCAGATCGCGCTCGCTTGGCTGATCGCCCAGAAGCCCTGGATCGCGCCGATTCCGGGCACGACCAAGCTCAGCCGCGTCGAAGAAAACATCGGCGCGGCGGCGATCGAACTCACCCCCGCGGATCTCCAGGAGATCGACAGCGCGGCCGCCAGCATCACGATCGAAGGGGACCGCTACCCCGAGGATCTCGAGCGCATGGTTGGCCACTGAGGAGAGCGAGGCAAAGAGAGATGACTGAAGGAATTCAAGGCAAGGTGGTGGTCATCACCGGGGCGAGCAGCGGCCTCGGCGAGGCCGCCGTGCGCCGTCTCGCGCGAGACGGGGCCAGGCTCGTGCTCGGGGCTCGCCGACTCGATCGTCTCCAGGCCCTCGCCAAGGAGCTTTCCCTTGGCGAAGGCGCGGCGGTTCAGACCGACGTGACGAAGTTCGATGAGGTCAAGCGGCTGGTCGACCACGCCGCGAAGCTGCACGGCCGCATCGACGTGATCGTCAACAACGCCGGCCTTATGCCGCACTCGCCGCTCGAGCGCGGCAAGGTCGAGGATTGGGATCGGATGATCGACGTCAATCTCAAGGGCGTGCTCTACGGCATCGGCGCCACGCTGCCTTACATGAAAGCGCAGAAGAGCGGGCACATCATCAATGTGTCGTCGGTGGCCGGCCACAAGGTTGCGCCGGGCAGCGCCGTCTACTCCGCCACCAAGCACGGTGTCCGGGTCATCTCGGAAGGCCTGCGGCAGGAGGTGAAGCCTTACAACATCCGCACGACCGTCATTTCGCCGGGCGCGGTGGAGTCGGAGCTGCCGGACAGCGTGACCGAGGCCGACGTCGCCCAGAGCGTGCGGGAACGCTACGCCAAATGGGCGATCCCCGCCGATTCTTTCGCCAGCATGGTGGCCTTCGCCTTGAGCCAGCCGGAGGACGTGGACGTCAACGAGATCCTGTTCCGCCCGACGCGGCAGGAGTATTGAACCGGCGGCTGCAAAGCCCTGTTGCAAAAACCGAGGCGGCCGATCCTTGGGCCGCCCGGAGGAACGCCGCCGCTTCATCCAGGGCCTGCCTGGCTTCGGGCAATAGCATGTGAAGGGCGGGCCAGACATGCGGCATGGCTCGATAGATGCGCAGATCGACGGTGACGCCGACGGAGCGCGCCCGCTCGGCGACGCGTGTGGAATCGTCGAGCAGCATTTCCGTATCCCCGACAAACAGCGCCATCGGCGGCAACCCGGTCATGTCGCCATAGAGCGGCGAGACAAGCGGATTCCGCAAATCGGCCTCTCCTGCGTAGGCCCGCGCAAGCATGTGCGCGACGTCGAAATCCAGTACCGGGTCTCGAAAGCGGTTGGTTCTCGCCGAGGCCCCCGAGGCGGCCAGATCCGTCCACGGCGAGAACAGACAAGCGCCGACAGGGCCCTGCTCGCCGTGGTCGCGCAAGGCCAGCAGGAGAGCGAGCGCGAGGCCGCCGCCCGCCGAATCGCCAGCGACGCAAATCGGGCTTTCAATCTGCGCGCGCAACGCGCGCCACGCCGCCATCGCGTCATTGAGCGCGGCGGGAAACTTGTGCTCCGGCGCGAGGCGGTAGTCGGCGGCGAAAACGCGAAAGCCGCGCAGCGCGAACGCGCCGGTGATCATGCGATGGGTTCGCGCCGACATTCCGACATAGCCGCCGCCGTGCAGGTAGAGCAAAGTGCCGACGGCGGCCCGCTTCTTCGCCTCGGCCCATTCGCCCGGCACGCCGCCGACCGAGGCGTCTACGAAACGCACGCCCGTCGGCGTTGCGAGCCCGGTCGCGTAGGAGGCATTGCGCACATCCAGGGGAGTCCGGCAGGACGAGAGGCGGTGTTTCGTGACGTTGCGCAACAGCAGATTGATCAATGACCTTCGAAGCGCACCCATGGAGGTTGCTCCATCACGTCATTTCGACGAGTCCGTTTGGCCCGTCGCCGCGACCGTCACATAGCCGGCGCCCCGCATTCGCGACGGCGCTCGGTTCGCAGACCCATTCAATGACGGGTCGATTCCACGATGCCTCGGGGGATCCTACATCGCCCCTTCCGCCGCCTTCGAGCGTTCGGCGCGCTTGCGGTCGTTGGGGTCGAGCAGGGCCTTGCGTAGGCGGATCGACTTCGGTGTCACTTCGACCAGCTCGTCGTCTTGGATATAGGCGAGCGCCTTTTCCAGCGTCATGCGGATCGGCGGCGTCAGGCGCACCGCTTCGTCCTTCGAGTGGGTGCGGATGTTGGTGAGCTTCTTGCCCTTCAGCACGTTCACTTCGAGATCGTTGTCGCGCGTGTGCTGGCCGACGATCATGCCCTGATAGACCTTCCAGCCCGGCTCGATCATCATCGGGCCGCGGTCTTCGAGGTTCCACATCGCATAGGCGACCAATTCGCCGGCTTCGTTCGAGATCAGCACGCCGTTGCGCCGTCCGGCGATCTCGCCCTTCCACGCGCCCCAGCTATGGAACAGGCGGTTCATGATCGCGGTGCCGCGCGTGTCGGTGAGCAGTTCGCCGAGATAGCCGATCAGGCCGCGCGTCGGCGCGAGGAAGACGAGACGCAGACGGGCGCCGCCGGACGGGCGCATCTCGACCATCTCGCCCTTGCGCTCGGACATCTTCTGCACGACGACGCCCGAGTGCTCCTCGTCGACGTCGATCACGACTTCCTCGATCGGTTCGAGAATTTCGCCGCTCTCGTCCCGCTTGAACAGCACCTTGGGGCGCGAGACGCCGAGCTCGAAGCCTTCGCGGCGCATCATCTCGATCAGGATCGCGAGCTGCAACTCGCCGCGGCCGGAGACGACATAGGCGTCGGAGTTCGGCGCCGCGTCGACGCGCAGCGCGACGTTGCCCTCCGCCTCCTTGAACAGGCGTTCGCGGATCACGCGGCTCGTCACTTTGTCGCCCTCGGTGCCCGCCAGCGGGCTGTCGTTGACCGAGAAGGTCATCGACAGGGTCGGCGGGTCGATCGGCTGGGCGTGCAGCGGCTCGACTTCCTCGGGGCTGGAAAGGGTGTCGGCGACGTTGAACTTCTCAAGGCCGGCGATAGCGACGATGTCGCCCGCCACAGCCTCCTCGATGGGCGATCGCTCGATACCGCGGAAAGCGAGGATGCGGGATACGCGCCCCTGTTCGACAAGGCCGCCCTCACGGTCGAGCACCTTGACCGGCGAGTTGGTCTTGATCGAGCCGGAAAAGACGCGGCCGGTGACGATGCGGCCGAGGTAAGGATTGGCCTCAAGCAGCGTGCCGAGCATGCGGAAGCCGCCGGCGCCGACCCTGGGCGGTTCGACATGGCGCAGCACCATGTCGAACAGGGCCGCCATGTCCTCTTTGACGTCGTCGGGCGATTCCGACATCCAGCCCTGCTTGGCCGAACCATAGAGGATGGGGAAGTCGAGCTGCTCGTCGGTGGCGTCGAGCGCTGCGAACAGGTCGAAGCACTCGTTGACGACCTCGTTGGGGCGCGCGTCGGGCTTATCGACCTTGTTGACGCAGACGATCGGCTTCAGGCCGATCTTCAGCGCCTTGCCGACCACGAACTTGGTCTGCGGCATCGGCCCTTCGGCCGCGTCGACCAGCACGATCGCGCCGTCGACCATCGAAAGGATGCGCTCCACCTCGCCGCCGAAATCGGCGTGGCCAGGGGTGTCGACGATGTTGACGCGCACGTCCTTCCAGACGACCGACGTCGCCTTGGCGAGAATGGTGATGCCACGCTCGCGTTCGAGATCGTTGGAATCCATCACGCGCTCGGCGACGCGTTGGTTCTCGCGGAACGCTCCGGACTGCTGCAGCAGACGGTCGACCAGCGTCGTCTTGCCGTGGTCGACGTGGGCGATGATGGCGATGTTTCTCAGGTTCATGGAAATCCAGCTTTGGCGCGGCGCAGATCGGAAACACGACCGACGGCCGGCAATCCCTCGACTCGAGATATGACGGGAGTGCGACGAAGCACGGCCGCGCGACGCCGCGCTTCACGATTTGTGCGGCGCAATACACGAAATTTGCGACAAAGGGAAGGGCGGCAAGGTTGGTTTCAAGACCGCGCGCCGGGATTGCTTAGGCCGGACCTGGCTGCTGGGCGTCCGACCAATACGAAACGCATCCTGGGGGAGGAATATGGCCGAAACGATTGTCTTTCAAAGCGCAAGCGGCGTCGTCGCCCTTCATAAGTCCGCGGGAGCGGGGCGGCCGATCGTGCTGATCCACGGCAATTCGAGCTCTTCGCGCGCCTTTTCGCGTCAGCTCGACGGGCCGCTCGGCCAGCGGCGCCGGCCCGTCGCGATCGACCTGCTCGGCCATGGACGCTCCGAGAATGCGAGCGATCCTTTGGCCTACCGGATTCCCGGCCATGCGCGCACGCTGGTTGAAACCGTAGAGGCGCTGGGGCTCGACGATGCGATCTTTCTGGGCTGGAGCCTTGGCGGCCACATTGCCCTCGAAGCCGCCCCGGCACTGCCATCGGCCCGCGGCTTCGCCATCTTCGGCGCGCCGCCGCTCGCCTTCCCGCCGGCGATGGATCGCGCCTTCTTGCCCAATCCGGCGATGGGCGCCGCTTTCGCGGAGACGGTGACGCCCGAGCAAGCCGAGGCGTTCGTCGCCTCCTGCTTCGCGCCGGGCTTTGCCGACGTTCCCTCGTTCGTCCTCGAGGACTACCAGCGCGCCGTGCCTGCATGGCGCGGAGGAGCAACTGGTCAACGGCGCCTACTTCGCCGAGGTGAAAATGCCGACCCTCTGGCGAGGCGGTGCAGTTCATCCCCAGCGTTGGCCACGCGCCCCAGTGGGAGGACGCCGCCGCTTTCGACGCCCTGATCGAAGCTTTCGCTGACGACTGCGCTTGAGGCTACCCCTCGAACACCGCGGCCGGAAGTCTCAGATAGGCCAGCCGCCGGGTCTCGAGACGTCCGTGGCGGACGCTGTCGAGAACGAACGCGCTGGCGAGGCTGAGGAAGGCGAGGATCATGATGCCGGTCGCCGCGATCGCGGTGGGAAAGCGCGGCACGAGGCCCGTTTCGGCGTAAGTGATGAAGATCGGCAAAGCGAGCAGGATCGACAGCGCCGCCGCAACGGCCGCGATCGCCGAGAAGAAGGCGAGCGGCCGTTCTTCCTTCAGCAGCTTGAAGATCGTCGCGAGGATACGCGCCCCGTCGCGGTAGGTCTGCAGCTTCGAGTTCGAACCCGGCGGGCGCGCGAAATAGGGCGTCTCAACCTCCGCGACCGGCAACTTGAGCGACAGCGCATGGACCGTCAGCTCGGTCTCGGTCTCGAAGCCGGTGGCGAGTGCGGGGAAGGATTTGACGAAGCGGCGCGACAGCACGCGATAGCCTGAGAGCATGTCCTCGAAGCGGCCGCCGAACGTCCAGGCGACGACGGCGGTGAGCATCCGATTGCCGAATTCGTGGCCGAGCCGATAGGCGTCGGGGCCCCCGGCGGCGCGGCGCTTGCCGACCACCATGTCGAGGCTTTCCTCGTTCAGCCGGCGGATCATCTCCGGCGCGCTCGCGGCGTCGTAAGTCGCGTCGCCGTCGACCAGCAGGTAAACATCCGCCTCGACGTCCGCGAACATGCGCCGCACGACATTGCCCTTGCCCTTTTGCGGCTCGAAGCGCGCCTTGGCGCCGGCGGCGCGCGCCGCCTCGGCCGTCCCGTCGGTCGAGTTGTTGTCGTAGACGTAGATGTCGGCGTGAGGCAGCGCCGACCGGAAGTCGGTGACGACGCGCGCGATGGTCGCCGCCTCGTTGTGGCAGGGGATCAGAACGGCGGTCTTCATCGAGAAGCCTGGGTGATTCGGCGCGCGGGCCGGCGAGCGTGAAAGTGACGAAAGCCGCGCCGCCCGGCAAGCGAGCGGACTATGACTTTGCCAATATTCGATATCGGCGTCGGCTAGAGAAACGCGCTGTGAATTTGGAAACCATCACGCAAGGGAAGACGCGTTTTAAGGTCATCCGGGGCCTTACCTAGCGTATAATTCCGTTCAGCGCGGGCCGATGTGACCGCTGCAGGGGGGGCTCAATGATCGAAAGATTGGCGCAAATCAGAACGCGCGTCGACGCGCTTCTGGCCGCCCTTACGATCACCGCCGTGGTTGTCGTGATGGCGACGGCGATGACTGCCGCGGCGACCTATGGCCGTCCTCCAATACCTTTCGTGCAGGCGCTGGGCATCTCGGTCGAGATCTCCGCCGTGATCGGCGCGATCTTCGCCAGTTGGTTCGTGACCTCCTTCCGCGCCATGGTGCGGCTCAACGACACGGTGGAAAGGCTGGCGCGCACGGATGATCTGACTGGGCTCGACAATCGCCGGGCGTTTCTCGCCCGGGCGGAGGCCGAGGCGTCGCGTCCCACCCGGGGCGACCTGTCGCTTCTCGTTCTCGATATCGACTATTTCAAGCGCGTCAACGACACCTATGGCCATAGGGTCGGTGATATGGTGCTCGTCGGCGTCGCCGAGGTCCTGCTGAGCGCGGCCGCCGCCGGTCGGCTGGGCGGAGAAGAATTTGCCGTGCTCCTGCCCGGCTGCGATCTCGAGGCCGCCCGGCGAATCGCGGAGGAGCTTCGCCGGTCCATTGAGGCCTCGAGGATTTTGACGCCGGCCGGCGAAATCGCGGCGACCGTGAGCATCGGTTGCTCCGCGATCGCCGTGGGCGACACCGTGTTGGCCGCCCTCCAAAGGGCCGACGAGGCGCTTTACGCCGCCAAACGATCCGGGCGAAACTGTGTGGCGGTCTGCCAGCACGATCCGCCGCAGCCTGTCGACGCGCTGGTCGGTAGCCACGAACAGCTTCGCGACAGGCGCAGGCGGTCAGCTTGACGCCGTTGAGCCCAGGTCAGAAGGCTCGCCACTGGTCACCCGCCCAGTAGCCGTGGCCCTCGTGCTCGCGCCAGCGGTAATGTTCGTTGTTTCTCCAACGCCAATTGTCGGGATGGACGACGATGTGGGCCGCGGGCGGATAAGCGAGGGATTCGCGGGTGTGCCAGCAGGCGTCGCCGGAACAGACGATCGCGGCGAACGTCGGGCCGCCTGACAACGTCAACGCCGCGCCGGCGAGGGCGGCGGCAGCGATCAGGCTCTGGATTTTCGACATAGCATGTCCTCAACTTTGCACGATGCCGTCCAAAAACGTGAGGATGCGCAAAAGGTTCCATTGAAAGAGCCGCACTGACGCAACCGTGACTGACGGTCGCGCCCCTTTCGGATATGCAGAAGCTCGTCGTGCAGTTCACCGCCGGCGCCGCCGCTGTCGATCCAGCAGCTTCTGTCCTGTGTCGCACGCCGCGCGTCCGCGGCGTCTACGACGCCGCAGACTGGCGCGCTCCCCGCGGCGCCGCTCAACCGGTCGGGATCGTGAACCGAAAGAGGGCCCCCGCCGGTTCGCACCCAGTCGCCCAGAGGCGGCCGCCGTGGGCTTCGATAATCGAACGGCAGATGGAGAGTCCCATGCCCATGCCGTCGGACTTCGTGGTGTAGAAGGGTTCGAACAGCCGCAAAAGCGTCTCCCGAGTCAGACCGGGTCCGCTGTCCTGCACATCGACGCGCACGCCGTCCGGCTTGACGGTCTCGGTGCGGATCTCCAATTGGCGCGCGCCAGGGTCAACGCCTCTCATCGCTTGGATGGCGTTGACGACCAGGTTCAGCACGACTTGTTGCAATTGGACCTTGTCGCCCTGAACGCGAGGCATGTCGTCGAGTTTCGTGCGCATGACGACGCCGTTCTTGATCGCCTCGCTGTGGGTCAGGGCGACCACTTCGAGGATCGCAGCGTTGAGATCCAAAGCCCCCTTGCTGTGCGTCGCTTTCCGGGCGAGGCCGCGCACGCCTTCAATGATGTCGACGGCGCGATGGGCGTCTCGAAGGGTGCGCTCGACCGAGCGCCTGACTTGTTCGACGTCAGCCGGCTCTCGCGTCAGCCATCGCAGGCTGGCGTCGCTATTCATCATGAGCGCGCTCAGCGGTTGTTTGAGCTCGTGAGCGATCGAGGTCGAAAGTTGACCGATCGTGGCGACGCGGTTCGCATGCTCCAGCACTGTCCGGATTTCGCGGTATTGCTGTTCGCGACGGGTGATCTCCAGGGCGATTGTCGCCTGGGCCGCGAAATCCGTAAACAAGCCGATCTGCCGGGCCGTGAACGGGCGCACCCGCGACCGGCCAAGGGCGATGAGGCCGATCACCTCATTATCCTTCAGCATCGGGATGAAGAGGCCGGTGCGAAAGCGATATGTATTGCCGGCGAGCCGGTCATCGCCCCATGCTTGATCCGCAGAGACGTCGGGAATGTGGGCCGGCGCCTTGCTCGCGGTCAAACGGCCGATGTAGCTGTCGTGGGGCAGCATTTCCGGGAGGGGCCATCGAGCGAGGAGTTCGGGGCTCGCTGTCTTAGCGACCAGGCGAAGACCCTCGGGTTCGGAGAGGCGCACCGCCGCCGCATCGGCCTCGCACAGGCGCATGGCTCTATCGAGGATGGCGTCAAAGATGGGCTCCATTTGGTCAGGCGCACGGGCGATGGCGCGCAACACATTTGAGATCGCCGCCTGCTGCTCGAGGAGTTGCGACACGTGCTCGACGAGTTCCGCGACCTGTTCTTGCAGAGCCGAACGGGACGGAAGCTTGGGCACGCCTCCCGCTTTCCCGGGGTCTTCTCGTTCACGCCGAGCCATTGCGCCGTCCACGTCGAGAAGCTCGCACTGTAGCAGGTTGGCCGCGGGCTCACGACTGCGTGATGGGGGAAGGTTGCCACATGCCGGGCGGCACTGGTTCCCGGCCTCGTGGCGAAGCTTGCGGCCGTCGCCGACCCTGGGCTCGACATCGCGCGTTCTGCCCTTCGCGGTGGCCGCGCTGGGAACGAACAAGCCCAAGCCCCCAATTCTCAAATACTGAGGCCGGCCACAAGGCTCTCCCACAGGCCGCCGGGATGTCCCCCGGCGGTCGTTTCGCTCGGGATGCCCCGAGCATCTCGGTCCGGTATCCCGGACGCGCAGCTAATCCCAGACACTAGGCTATCGCTCTAGCTGTGAGCTGGAGACATTTGGGCCGCAGCGGCTTTTCAAATGTTATCAACGGCGGTCGAAGCCGATTGCCCGTCATTTCGACGGCGGTTTTCCTGCCGCCTTTTATCTATCTAAGTTATTAAATTAATTGGTGGTTGCAGGCATCAAAAGCGCGGCATAATGATTTGATATATATAGACAAAAAATAATTGTCGTCGAAAAATACCCGCAAACGTACCCGCAATTTATCCCGCTATCCCGACTCCGGCGAACGAGCAAAAGGGGTTGGCGCGAAGCCGCGCGCCTTGTTGGCTCTTGCGCCAAGGACTTCGGCACTCTGGTTCGCGGCGCCTTGGCCACCGGTTGTTGCTACGGCGAGCCAACCCGCCTTGCCACGTGCGTGACCGAGAAGCATTACGCTCACCCGAGCCCGCCCTACCTAGCCGACACGATCCGCGCGGCTCTTCCGAGTCTCGGCGGTGGCGAGCGATCGAGCGTCGCCGCGATCGGGCCTTCGCAAGCCGGCTGACAAGGTTTGTGGCACGAAGACGGGGCACAAGACCGTGACATTGCAGAAGCTCGACGAATTCGACGCCGCGGTCATTCGGTTGCGCGCGCTTGTAGTGGCGATCGCGGCGCCGAAAGCCTCGCCGATAACGGCGAGCGCGGCACCCTCGAAGTGTTGAGCGCCAACACGCTTGACGCCTTCGAACGCATCCGATTGCGGATCGAGTACGAAGCCGCTGCGCCAATCCGCCGCATGCCTGAGGCCGGACAGGCGCGCGAGGACAAGCCCGGCGGCTGATAAGCCGAGACAAGCCCGCTCGCTTCCACGCGCCCCGAGGGCTCGCGAAAAAGGCTCACGATATGGATCAAGCACAAGACGAACTCCTAAGGCAGATTGCCGCCCTGTTGCCGGGACTCTCCCGTGCGCAGCTCATCAAAATTATCGAGCGGGACGAGCATGCGCAGCGCCCTCCCGGGGCGCGCGGGCCTCGGCCGGTGGCCCACGCCAAGGCTCGGCAAATCGCGCGCCGGTTCGATCTGTATCGGGCCGCGCACGGTCGGCGGTCGGTGAAGGCGCTTGGGCGCGCCTTCCTCGCGACTCTCCCCGCACATCTACGCCCCAAGCCCAGCGCTAAGAGCCGCGGTACCGCGGGCACGACAAAGACCCTCTCGAATCTGATCACTTTGGGCCGGGAACTTAATTTTCAACGCTCGGAACTGCGGCGACTGGTTGCCGCGCTTGCTCGACAGGCGCAGTTGCGTCCGCCTTCGAGTTCCCCGAACAACATCGCAATGCGGACGGCCCGCATAGCCGCTTTGGCGGGTCGCGCCGGACGAAGGGCCGATCGAGATGAAATCGAAGCGATCGCCGCGTTCGAAGAAGCAAGGGCCCTGATGATGGCGCAGGCGCTAGCAGGCGACGCGGCGCTCAGTTTCGTGAGGATCGACCCCAAGAAATAGTTTCCCGAAGTTTCCTGCAAACGTGCGTTGGGAAGGCCGCACCCTGAGGTTCACCGTTGGTCGGGATTGACCCGACGGCACTGAAGGGACTTCTTGTGACGCATGATCGCGGGGCGTTTTCCATCCCCGAATTTTGCCAGTGGGCTGGCATCGGCCGCACGCTGGCCTTTGCTGAAATCAAGGCCGGGCGGCTGACTGTCACGAAGTGCGGCAAGCGCTCGCTCATCCGCGTGGCGGACGCCCAGGCGTGGCTCGACAGCCTCCCCAAGGGCGTGAAGGCCGCCTAAGTGGCTGCCGAAAAGGCGATGGGGCTCCGCGGCCGCAGCGGCGACCGCGAGCCCCAGGAGTTCGACCAGCAGTCTGAGCGGGTCGACTTCGAGCCCATCCAGAAATGCCAGAGCCAGCAGAGCGCCGATGACCCGTGGCAGGGACTCGACGCTGTCACCCTGAAGCTGCTCGGCATGAAGCGCCTCTCGCCCTTCGAAGAGGAATTGACCAACTGCGAGCCGGTCGTCTGCGACCATGCGTTGTGGGCCCATCTCTTCGAGCGCGGCATCCGCACCGGCCAGGGCTTCTTTGACGCGTTGAAGACCGAGGCCGTCGTTTTCCTTCCGGGGGGCCGCTTCGAATTCGCGAAACATCTCCGCGACGCGACGGGCGCCGTGCGCGCCATCATCATTTCCTGCCGCAACCAGTCCGGCGAGATCGTCGACATCGCCGCGTGGCTCCCTGACACGGGCGCGATTGCCCTTTGGAGGGGCTCGGTCGGCGCGCTCGGCGAGGACAACATCCTCGCGCCGCGCATCGATCCGCTCTTGGTTTGCGAGACCGCGACCGAGTGGCTTCGCGCCGGTCGCAAGGGCGTCTTCATCATCGACCTGAAGCGCGCCGCCGCGGCGCTCGACGGACAGACGCTCGCGGCCGCCGATCGGCGCTTCGGCCGCGCGCTGCGCTCGCGGCTGGCGCCGTTCATGAGCCGGCCGCCGCGGATCGTCGTTCCCGAGGAGCGCCACCATGGCTGAGAATTTTCCCGGCTATGTCGACCTGGACGACGAGCCGCCGGAGGTTCGCGAAGCGCCGCCGCCCGGCGAGCCCGCGGACGCTGTCGCGCTCCCCACCCTGAACGATCGTCAACGCCGCGGCCCTCGCCGACCAAGAGCCGCCGCCCCGCGACTGGCACGTCCCCGAACTGATCCCGGCGCACGAGATCACGATGCTGTCGGGCGATGGCGGGACCGGCAAGTCGCTGCTGGCGCTGCAACTCGCGGTCGCCACTGCGGCGGGAACAGAGTGGGTGGGCACCTATCCGATGGAGGGTCGCGTTCTCTTCGTTTCGGCGGAGGACGACATGGCCGAACTGCACCGCCGGCTCGCGAACATCGCGCGCGTCCAAGGCGTGCGGATCGCCGACCTCGACAAGCTCGAAATTCTCCCGCTCGCTGGCAAGGATGCGATCCTCGCCGCGCCGATGAAGCGCGACGGCCCCTTGTTCCCGACGCGGCTCTTCGACGCCATCCGCGCCGAGATCGAAATGCGGCGGCCGGACTTGCTGATCCTCGACACCCTCGCCGACCTGTTCGGCGGCGACGAGATCAAGCGCCCGCACGCGCGTCAGTTCATCGGCCTGCTGCGCGGGCTCGCCCTCGAATTCCGCATCACGATCGTCCTGCTTTCTCACCCCTCGCAATTTGGCATGACAACCGGAACTGGCACGTCTGGCAGCACCGCGTGGAGCAATTCGGTGCGCTCGCGCCTTTATCTTGAGATGTCGAGCGAAACGGGAGGCAAGCGCGAGGCCGACGACGCGCGCGTCTTGACGACGAAAAAAGCCAACTACGGGCGCGCTGGCGGCGGGCGCGCTCTGCGCTGGCGCGAAGGCGTCTTCGTGTTCGCCGACGCGGCGGGCGCCGACAAGATGGAAGCCGACGACAAGGACGACCGGACCTTCCTCATGACCCTCGCCGAGTTCGCCCGCACCGGGCGCGAGGTTTCGGCGTCGCCGTCCAGCGCTTTTGCACCGAAGGAGTTCGCCACGAGCCCGAAGGCCGGCGGCCTCAGCAAAGCGCGGCTCAAGGCCGCCATGGAGCGCCTGTTCACTGCCAACCGCATCCACACGGAGTTGGTCGGGGCGCCGTCGCGGCGTCGCGCGCGGATCGTCGCGGGGCCGCCCCCGGCCACGAAAACTGAGCCGGAGAGCGATCGGTAGCCCGCCCTTCCAACGCCCTTCCAACGCCCTACCAACGCCGAATTCAGCCTTCCAACGGCCTACCAACCACCCTACCAACCCCGGTACCAACGGCCTTCCGACGACTTCCAACGGGTGTGTTCCAACCGCCCTTATACCCCCCGGCGTTGGAAGCCCCCTTTTTGGGGCCTTGGCGGCCCCGAGGCGGCTCCCCGCCATGCTCGGCAAGCCTCTGGCCCGCAGTACTTTCTTCCCTCGGAAGAAACCTGACGCTCGGTGTGGCATCGGCGCGGTCGGCGCGCTGGCGTTGCTCAGCGACAGCGGCGACCTCATCGACGTGGCTGACATGCCGATCCGTGGTCGCCCGACCGTCAACGGGCCCCTGCTCGCGGAGATCGTCATACGCTCGCGCGCCTCTCTCGCCTTTGTCGAGTTCGTCGGCACTCGCTCCGGCGAGGGGGCAGTTGGCGCCTTCGCGTTCGGCCGCTCGCGCGGCGTCGTGGAGGGCGTGCTGGCGGCTTGCGCGATCCTGGCTACTCACATAGCGCCCGCCGCGTAGAAGCGGGCCGTAGGAGTCCCCGCCGAGCCGCGAAGGGGCTAAGGACGCGGCAAGGTCGGAGGCGATCCGTGGGCCGCCAAGGCCGCTCTGTTCGCGCGCGTCAAAGAACACCCGCGCCGAGGCGGCGTTGATCGCGGTCGCCGACATGGCGAAGGAGCCGCAATGGCTGAGCGCGAGAATCTCCCCCATCGCAGGGCCGCCGACGTCGTTACGTTCGAGCGCGGCGGTCGAGAGTGGGCCGTCGCGTTCGGTCGCTACGCGGATGGCCGCGTCGCAGAAGCGCTCGGTTTGATCGCGGAACCAACGCCGTGACAGCCGCTGGAGCCGGCAAATCTGTCATGCCAGAGACCAAATCTGTCATGCCAGGAATATTCCGGGGCGAGACGGCGCGCGACTGAGGGTTCACGCTTCCTCTTCGTCCTCTCCGCTGCGCTCGCTCCCGCCCTCCACCCGCCAAGCCTTCACCCACGGGTTCAGCTCAACGAAGGCTCCAAGCTCCGCTCCCGTCATCCGCCGCAGCGCCCCTTCCGGCGTCTCGACGAGCAAGAAGCCTTCGAGGCAGCGAGCGGGCCCGATCGCTTCCGCGCGCTGGACAACTTCTCCCCCGGTCTTGAGTTTATCGAGGTGGTCCGCCCACCACCGCATCATGCGGACCCGCTCATCCCAATAGGCGGCGCGATTGTACGCCCGGCGGACTTTGTCGCTGTCGATATGCGCCAATTGTGCCTCGATAGCGTCCGGGCTCCAGAGGCCGCTGGCGTTGAGCATCGTCGACGCGCTGGAGCGGAAGCCGTGCGCACTGTGCTCGGCGGTTCCAACCCCCATGCGGCGGAGCGCTGCCGTGATTGTATTCTCGGACATGCAACGCTTCGCGGTGCGACCGGGAAACAGATAGTCGCCGCGCAAGCCGAGCGCGCGCAATTGCGTCAGCAATGTCACGGCTTGCGGCGCGAGCGGGATAAGGTGGTCGCGGCGCATTTTCATTTTCGCCGCCGGGATGGCCCAAACCGGCTGTTCGGCGTCAAGGTCGAATTCACTCCATTGCGCATGGCGCAATTCGCCGGGCCGGACGAAGGTCAAGGCCAGGAGGTGCATGGCGAGGCGCGTAGCGGGTTCGCCGTTGTAGTCGGCGATGGCGCGTAGCAGGCCGCCGAAAGCTTTGGGCTCGACGACAGCGGCACGGTGCTCCACTTGCGCTTGCGCCAACGCGCCTTTGAGCGCGGCCGTCGGGTCTGTCTCGCACAGCCCTTCGGCGACGCCAAGCCGGAAAACCTCGCCGACCGTCGACCGAAGCCGTGCCGCAGTCTCCAGCTTGCCGCGCGCCTCGACCGGTTTGAGTGTCGACAGGACCTCGCGCGACGTGATTTCAGCGATGGGGCGCGAGCCGAGCGCCGGGCGCACGGTGTCGAGAAGCCATCGCACCTTTTTCATCGTTGCTTCTGACCTCTGCTCGCGCACCTTCTTGGCAATGAGAGCGTCGGCGAGCGCACCGAAAGTGTTGGCGCTTGCTGCGGCAGCCGACGCCTTGGCTTGCCGCCGGTGCGCGACCGGGTCGACGCCTGCGGCGATAAGCGCCTTGGCTTCGTCGCGCCTTGCGCGGGCCTCTTTCAAGGAGATTTCGGGATACGCCCCAAGCGAGAGCAATTTCTCTTTGCCCGCGAACCGGTAGGCAATGCGCCAGAGTTTCGAGCCGCCCGGATTGACCAGGAGGAACAGCCAACCGGTATCGGACAGCTTGAACGGCTTTGACGCCGGCTTGGCGTTTCGAATTTCAATGTCGGTGAGCGGCATTGCGGGTATAGGCCTTCCGGGTAGGGGTCCGATACCCGCGATTCTACCCGCAAAATACCCGGCTGCAAGCGAACCTGCACGAACGGAAAGAGACGGCCGCGTACGCTAAGCCCTGCAATTGCTGGGCTTTTTCAGACGTTTACGAACGTCGGCGAACATCTGCGAAGGGGAAGTGGTGCCGGTTGCAGGACTTGAACCCGCGACCAACGGTTTACAAAACCGCTGCTCTACCAACTGAGCTAAACCGGCTCGCCGCGTCGTGGCTGGAAACGCATGATCGCTAGCAGCGTGCGCGCAGGCAGGCAAGCGGGGAATTAGTCGACCGTCGCCTGCCAGGGGCCGGAGACCGAAAAGGCCTCATTCGCACCCGGCCAGGGCGGCATGGTGATCGCAACGAAGGCGAGCGGAGCCTCGGCATCGGCGCGAAACTGGAAATGAGTCCCGAGCGGGATTGTCACGCAGACCCCGGGCGCCACCTCGACCTCGCTCTCGGATCCCCCGGTCCACCGCCACAATCGCCCTTTGCCTGACACGAAATACCAAATTTCCTCCACCGTGCGATGGGCGACGGCGCGCGAAACGGCGCCGGCGGGCAGTTCGAAATGGGCGAAGCTGCCGCCCGAGAGCGCCAGCAAAAGCCGCACCGCCGTCCCGTCGGGCGCGACGGCGTCCGGCGCGAGGCCGAGGGTCTTCGTCTCGAAGGGACGCATAAGGGAAGCTCCGGTTGCTCTTCTAGCTTCGCCGCTCGGCCGCGGGCGCGCAACCGGGAGGCGCCGACAAAGCTTTTTGCGCGCCAGCCGTCGGCTGCTATGAAGGCGTCATGGACGCCTTACACGATCTCTCCCCAGAACAAGCGCTCGACGAATTTCGCGCCGCTGGCGCGCTTCTCGAGGGCCACTTCATTCTCTCCTCGGGCCTGCGTTCGCCGGTCTTCCTGCAGAAGATGTTCGTCTTCCAGGATCCTGCCCGCACCGAACGCCTGTGCCGCGCGCTCGCCGCGCAAGGCGCGGGCCGCCTTCGGCCAGATCGACGTCGTCGCTTCGCCCGCGGTCGGGGGCATCGTGCCGGGCTACGAGACGGCGCGCTGGCTCGGCGCCAAGGCGATCTTCGTCGAGCGCGAGGACGGCGTCTTCACGCTGCGGCGCGGCTTTTCCATCGCGCCTGGCGCACGCGTGCTGATGGTCGAGGACATCATCACGACTGGGCTCTCCTCGCGCGAATGCCTGGCGGCGCTTCGCGCACATCCTGGCGTCCTCGTCGGCGCGGCGTGCCTGATCGACCGGTCGGGCGGCAAGGCCGACATCGGCGTTCCCCGCGTTTCGCTCGCAACCCTCGACATTCCCGCCTATCCCGCCGACGCGTTGCCGCCGGAACTCGCCGCGCTGCCGGCGATCAAGCCGGGGAGCCGCGGGTTAGCGACAAAGTCCTAAAAGGAAAGGGTCTGGCCATGACCGTGCTGCGCTTGGGGGTCAACGTCGATCACGTGGCGACGGTGCGCAACGCGCGCGGCGGGGCCGCTGCCCGATCCTGTTCGCGCGGCGCTGCTCGCGATCGAGGCGGGAGCGGACGGCATTACGGCGCATCTGCGCGAGGATCGCCGCCACATTCACGACGACGACATGGCGCGCCTCAAGGCGGCGATTTCCAAGCCGCTCAATTTCGAAATGGCCGCCACGCCGCAGATGCTCGACATCGCGCTGAAAATCCGCCCCCATGCCTGTTGCCTCGTGCCGGAAAAGCGCACGGAGCGCACCACCGAGGGCGGGCTCGACGTCGTCAACGGGCATGACGCGCTGAAGCCCTTCGTTGCCGAGTTGACGCGCGCCGGCATCAGGGTCTCGATGTTCGTCGAGCCCTCGGCGGAAGCGCTGGAGGCGAGCGCGTCGCTGGGCGCGCCGGTGGTCGAACTCCATACCGGCGCATGGTGCGACGCGCTCGACCGTGCAGAAAGCGAGCGGGCGGATCGCGAATTCGCACGCCTCGCAGCCGCCGCGGCGCGAACCGTCGCCTTGGGCCTCGAATGCCACGCCGGGCATGGGCTCAATTACGACACGGCGCGGAGGATCGCCGCTTTGCCTGAGATCGTCGAGCTCAACATCGGCCACTTCCTGATCGGCGAGGCGATTTTCGTCGGTTTGGCGGAGAGCGTGCAGCAGATGCGCGTCGCCATGAACGAGGGGCGCGCGGCGGCGGCGCGAAAGCCATGATTCTCGGCATCGGCAGCGATCTCTGCGACATCCGCCGCATCGAGGAGACGCTCGATCGATTTGGCGAGCGCTTCATCGCGCGCTGCTTTACCGACGTCGAACGGCGGCGCTCGGAGCGGCGGGCCGGTCGGGCGGCCTCCTACGCCAAGCGCTTCGCCGCGAAGGAGGCCTGCGCCAAGGCGTTGGGGACGGGCATCCGGGCGGGCGTATTCTGGCGCGACATGGGCGTCGTCAATCTGCCCTCGGGCCAGCCGACCATGCGCCTGACCGGCGGGGCGGCGGAGCGGCTCGCCAAGATCACGCCGCCCGGCCGCGAGGCCTTCATCCATCTTACCATCACCGACGAAGAGCCGATCGCCCAAGCCTTCGTCGTGATCGAGGTGCGCTGAACGCGAATCAGAGGGCGATGTCGTCGGGGGCGAGGCCCTGGACGCGTCGGGCGTGCATCGCCGCATAGGCGGCTTCTAGATTTTTGGTGTAGCACGCGATGTCGAACAGAGGCGTCGCCGCGCGATTGTCGGCGAGCTTGCGCTTCAGCGCCGCGAGCCTCTCCGCGTCGGTCGCCAGCGCGATCGCGAGCGCCTCGTAGTCCTCGACGTTCGTCGTAACCAGCTCCGGCGCGCCGATCGCTTGCAAGACGCTTGCGGCGACGCGCGCGGGAAAGGTCGCCCCAATCCTAGTGACCACGGGCACGCCCATCCAGAGGGCGTCGGTGGCGGTGGTGTGGGCGTTGTAAGGATAGGTGTCGAGAAAGAGGTCGGCGGCGCCGACCCGCTGCAGATGCGCGGCGACCGGCAGGTGCGAAGCAAAGGCCAGCCGGCGCTCATCGATCCCACGGGATTTCGCTTCCAAGCGCAGATTGGCGGCGGCGATCGGATTGTCCTCGAATAGCCAGAGGACGGAGCCTTCGACGCGGCGCAGGATCCGCATCCAGACGTCGAAGACGTCGGGCGTGATCTTGTAGTTGTTGTTGAAGCAGCAGAAGACGAAGCCTTCGTCGGGCAAGCCGAGTTCAGCGCGGCTGAACCGCCGCTCGGTCGCGAAGAAGCCGCTGGCGTAGCTCGTAGGATAATAGGTATCGGGCAGCGCGGCGATCTTCTCGGCGAAGAAGGGCCGCATGTTCGCCGCGACGACGGTCGCGTCGACCACGATATAGTCGATGAAGGGCGCGGCCATCGTCCCGGCGAAGCCGAGAAAACTGACCTGAACCGGGGCGGCCCGGCGGGCGAAGATGCTTGTGCGCCGGCCCGCGGTGAAGCCGGCGAGGTCGATCGCAATGTCGATCGACCGCTCGCGCGACAGCTTGGCGACCTCTTCGTCGGAGAGCTTCGAGACGTCGAGAAAGTCGTCGAAAGCGCCGCGCAGTGCTGCGTTCATGGGATCGCCGGGCGGGTTGTCGAAGGAGAAGGCGATTGTCTCGAAGCGCTCCCGGTCATGCGCGCGAAAGACGCCCTGCATGAGAAAGGACATCGGATGCTGGCGCAGGTCCGAGGAATAATAGCCGATGCAAATCTTGGGCGCGGCGGGATCGGCCGGCGCGAAAGGCGCAGCAGTGACATTGGCATGCTTCGCCTCGACCCAGATTTTGGCGGCGGCGAATTGGCGTTCGCAGGAAATCGAAGCTCGACAGCGCGATGAACGGGGAGACGACCCGCTCGCCCGACGCGACGCCGGCTTCGAGCCGAGCGAGATCGGCGTGATAGCCGCGCCAGTCGCAGGCGTGCATACGGGTGTGGAAAGCCTCGCCGAGCAGGAAATCCAGCTTCGGATTGAGCGCGATCGCCCCCGCATAGCTCGCGCTCGCCGCCTCGAGCCGTTTCAAATCGCGAAGGGTGTTGCCGCGATTGTTGAAGGCTTCGGCGAAATCCGGTTGGGCAGCGATCGCCGCGTCGTAGCTCGCGACAGCCTCTTCGAGGCGCTTCAGCGCCTTCAACGCATTGCCGCGGTTGTTGTGGGCGGCCGCGAGCGCCGGCTGCAAGGCGACGGCGCGTTCGTAGCTGGCGGCCGCCTCGGCGGCGCGCCTTAGCGCCATCAAAGCGTCGCCGCGGCTGGCGTAGGCTTCGGCATGGTCGGGCTTTGCTGCAATGACTCTGTCGAAGCTCGCCGCCGCCTCGGCATGACGCTCGAGCCCGGCGAGCGCCGCCCCGCAGTTCAAGAGCGCCTCCACATAGAGCGGCCTCAGGGCGGCTGCGCGTTGATAGGCCAGGAGAGCCTCGTCCAGGCGCCCGGACTGCTGAAGAACGCGGCCGCGATTGATGTGGCCTTCGGGGAAGTTCGGCGCGACCGCCAGAGCCTTGTCGTAGGCGGCGAGGGCCCCGTCGAGCCGCCCGCCGCCGCTCAGCGCATTGCCTTTGTTGTAGAGCGCTTCGATGGAATTCGGATCAAGCGCGAGGGCCTTGTCGAATTCGGTCAGCGCGCTCTCGAGGTCGCCGGCTTCATTCAAGATCACGCCGCGATTGTTCAGCGCCTTCACATGGCGAGGATTCATGCGAAGCGCGCGCTCGAATTGCGCCAGCGCCTCCCGCGATTTTCCTAGGGCTTTGAGGACGACGCCGTAGTTGTAGAACGAGGCGTCCGATGTGGCGTCGACCGCCACGGCGCGGGCGATGTAGGGTTCGGCGTCGGCGTAGCGCCCCATCGCAGTCAGAACGACGGTGATCAGGTTGAGCGCGCCGAAATGCCTGGGATGGCTTTCCAGGAATTGTTTGAAGAGGCGCGCGGCCTCCGGAAAGTTCCGCCCGTTGAGGGCCTGCATCGCGTTCTGGAATTGGCGTTCGGCCGTGCTCATTGGCGAGGCGGGCTCCAGTCGGGGCGGCGTCAAATCAATGGTCTGGGTCGCCGATATTCCCGTCGAGATCAAGCCCATTCGCGCCAGGGCGGCGGCAACTCGCTGGAGACCGCCCGGTTCCCTATCCGGCGAACGTTTGGCCTTGCGCGCCTCATGCGTCGGTCCTTGAGCGCCGGCACGCGGGCGCAACAAAAAACCCCGGAGCTTGCGCTCCGGGGCTGAGTTCCAAGTTCGAGACCGCGATCAGAAGTCGCGGGTGATTTCGAAGCGGCCTTCGAGGCCGTCCGTGTTGGCGTGCCACGGCAGACCGCCGTTGGCGGCGGCCGAGTAGGCCGCGGGCGTCGCCTGATGCGTCGTCTGGTAGAGCAGCTCGATGTTGAAGTCGAGGTGCGGCACCGGATCCCAGTGGATGACGCCGCCGCCGATCCAGCTCTGCTGGTTGGGCGAGATCAGGCCGGTGGTGATGCCGCTCCAGTTGATCTGCAGGTACGAGATTTCCGGATCGATCGACCAGGTCGGGCCGAGGTGGAACTCGCCGAGAGCGGTGAGCGACCAGGCATCCGGGGTCGCCCAGGTGCCGTCGCCGTTCGAGAACGCGTCGGTCACCGGCATGGCGATACCGTTGCCGTTCGTCATGCCCTGCTCACCCCACATGGCGTCGGAAACGCCGGAGTACCAGATCGCGTTCCTCGAAAAGACGCCCTGCAGCTGGATGTTGTCGCCGGCGCCGAACGAAGTCCAGACCGAACTTCAGGCCGCCGTCGATCGCCCATCCCCAGATGTCGATCGAGGAACCGTCGAGCAGGCTCTGCTGCCGCACGTTGTGCGCGACGCCGGAGAGGTGCAGCGCTGCCCCAGCCCTGCTTGACGTCGATCGACCCGACGATGTCCGGCGCACGCATGCCGAGGACCGCGGAGTTACCGAAGAAGAACTCGTCGGTGCCCGCGAGGGTCTCGGCCGAGGTCGGGCCGGTGAGGAGCGGGTCTTCGGCCGAGATCGTCGCCGAGAAGCCGCCGCCGAAGGTCGCTGTGTAAGCGAACAGCAGAGGCTGGTTGTAGCCCTGACGGTCGGGGGAGAACACGTTCGCCCAGCCTTCGCCGCCGCCGAAGAACGAGAAGAACGAGTTCGCCTTACCGGCGGTGATGCCCGCCCAATTCAAATAGCCGTGATTGATGAAGCCGTTACCTGCGCCCGTGTTATCGAAGCCGCTGCCGTAGTTGAACTGGAGGTCGATGTCGGAGGTCAACACGCCGTAGGCGGTGTTGGTCTTGGTGATGGTCTCGAATTCGGCGCGGGTGGTGTAGCCGATGTCGGAACGACCGGACGTCCCGTGGCCTGGAGGATTGCCAGCGTTGATGCCCGCGAAGCCACCGGGACCGGAACTGGGCGAGGGGTTCACAGGAACGTAAAACAGCTGGCTGCCAGTGGTGTAGCCGAAACCCTGTTCGAGGTTGCCGCCCTCGAACTGCGCCGTCAGGTACCCGGTGATCTTCAAGCAGGTGTCGGAGCCGGGGATGACGAAACCAGCCATGCCGTCGATGTGGCAGACCTTAACGTATTCGGCCGCGGGAGCGCCCTTCCGGGTGGGAAGATCGGCGGCCTGCGCGCCGGCGACGACGACGAGAGTCGCCGCGGAACCGAGCAGAAGGCTCTTCATGAGCGTCATATTTAACCTCCAATGCATTGTCGTTTGGGAGTTGGTTGAAGACTTGAACCTTTTGTCGCCGACCAGAAACGCGTGCCGAGTCAAAGGTATTAAGCGCCCCCTCTTCCCGTTCTCCGGACTTTGGGCGCTTCGTGCTGGTCCTCAGCAAACAACGCCATCCGTCCAACTCGCGACCGGGAAGCCCCCGTTCACGAGGGGAAAAGATACAAGCGTCGGGTCGCGGCTCAAACTCGAAAATGCCGGATTTCCGCCTAATTGCGCGTTTCCCAGCCGCATGTTGCAGAAAGGTCACGAAACTGTGTGCGCGGGCAACCCGTCCAGGCGCTCGGGGGGCCCTTAATGAATTGATAACTCTACAAATCTGCGGGTCTGAGCGACGCCGCAAGTAATCGAAAAAACTCTCTCCGGCTTTCCATCGCGCGCTCCGGCCCGGGCGCGCGAGCGGGAGGTTGCGCGCCGACGAAAGTCAGCGGGTCCGCTTTCGCCACGTGCGCCCGGGGAATGAGCCTTGTAAATTCGAAAGCGCAGTAAGGTCAGCATGTTGCAGAAACACGAATGCCCCGTCGACGATCGCGAGAACGCCTCAGAACCGTCCCGCGGTTTCGGCAAGGTCCGTTACGGGTCCGCAAAACTGACGCTCGTCTGGCCCCACGAAGTCGCTCGGAAGCGCCGATGAAGCTCACCGAACGGGTCATCCAGTCTCTCACTTGTCCGGCCGGTCGGCGCGATATGATGGCGTTCGATTCCAAGCAGGGCGGGCTTGGGGTCCGGGTGACGGCGGGCGGCGGCAAGACCTATCTCGCCCAGTACACGCGGAACGGCGTCAAGCGGCGCGTCCCGCTCGGCTCCTGCGCGGCGATCTCGCTCGACCAGGCCCGCGAGGCGACCCGCGCGATCATGGGCGACGTCGCCAAGGGGCTCGATCCCGCCGTGGAGCGCAAGCGCGCCGCGGCCGAGGCGAAGCGCAACGAAGCCAGCGACGCGTTGACGCTCGATGTCCTGCTCGAGCAGTGGGGGTCCCTGCGACTCGCCCATCGTCGACAATCCTACGCCCTCGAGGCGGTGCGCGCAATTCGGCGCGCTTTTCCGAAGCGGCTTTGCCTGCCGGCCGCCGATCTCGACCGCGCCAGCGTGGTGCGCGTGCTCGACGACCTCGCCAGGGCCGGCAAGATCGCCATGGCCGCCCGGACGGCCGCCTACGGCCGCAGCTGCTACCATTGGGCGGTTAAGCGCGGCGCCCTCGACGTCAATCCGTTCACGAATGTCCCCTTGGCGCCCGTCGCCAAGCGCGACCGGGTGCTGTCGGACCCAGAGCTCGCCACGGTCTGGCGGGCCGCCAATGGGGCCGGAGCGTTCGACCGTATCGTGCGGATGCTGATTCTCACCGGCCAGCGGCGCGGCGAGGTCGCGGGCATGGCTTGGAGCGAACTCGACGAGGATCTCGCCGTCTGGACCATTCCGGCCGCTCGCGCCAAGAACGGCGTCGCCCATGTCGTGCCTCTTTCGCCGCGAGCGCGGGAGCTTTTGAAGGCGACGCCGCGGCGCGCCGGCGAGCGCCTCGTCTTTCCCGGCATGAACGGGATCTTCAACGGCTTCGGCAAAGCCAAGGCCGCCCTGGACGAGGAATGCGTCCTCGGGCCGTGGCGGCTGCACGATTTGCGTCGAACGGTCGCGACCGGACTGCAGAAGCTCGGCGTCCGTCTCGAGGTCACCGAGGCCGTCCTGAACCACGTCTCCGGGAGTCGGGCCGGCATCGTCGGCGTCTACCAGCGCTACGACTACGCTGAGGAAAAGCGCGCCGCCCTCGCTGCCTGGGGCAAGCGCGTCGCGGCAATCCTGGAAGGCCGAGAGACGCCATCACCGGCCGCGCCCCCGCCGCCGAAAATTCGTCCGGAGCGTGGCGCCGCCCACCGCCAAAGCGCCAGAACCTAAGCCACAACCGATCCGCCGTCCGGAGGCCCCGAAAGGGCCTTACGGGCGGATTTGGCTTGCGTCTGTCAGGGTCCTTGAGAGGTCCGACAAATCGCGGCGCCGGGCCGACGACGGGCTCTGCCGGCGAACGACCGCCTGCCGCGACGGCCTGCAGCGAGCCTCGCGGCCGCGAGGGACCCACTGCTTGAAGATCACCGGGTACATGACGGCTCAGATCGAGGCTGGTACCCTCAGCCAGGGATATGCATACACTACTGGTAGCCAGTTGCGCTATACCCCGACGTCGACGAACGCGCGAAATGCGCTCGGCTACACCGCCCGCGCCGAGCTCGAGACCATCACCAAGACCAACACTGCCTATGGCGTGTTGACCTCGGACGTGGCTCTCCAGTTCAACTACGGCAGCGGCTTCGACAACACCGGCGCCGGCAACGGCTTCATCGACAAAGGCTTCGTGACCTGGGCGGGCATCACCGCCGGTAAGGCGAACTCGTTCTTCTCGTTCTTCGGCGGCGGCGAAGGCTGGGCGAACGTGTTCTCCCCCGACCAGTGGGGCTATAACGAGCCTCTGCTGCTCGCTTACACTGCGACCTTCGGTGGCGGCTTCTCGGCGACGATCTCGCTCCAGGACCCGGTCCTCACCGGCCCGTCCGCGGCCCAGACCCTCGCCGGCAGCGACGAGTTCTTCGCCGGCAACTCGACGGTCCTCGGACAGCGTTCGCCCGACATCGTCGCCTCGCTCGATCTGGCTCAGGGCTGGGGCGGCGCGCACATTGCTGGCGTTGCGCATCAGGTCTACCAGCAGAGCGTGCTCGACGGCAGCACGTCAAACACCTGGGGCTGGGCGATCGACGGCGGCGTGAAGTTCAACCTGCCGAGCCTCGGCGCGGGCGACCTCGTCGAGTTGCAGGGCGTCTACTCGCAGAACGCCATCTGGTACTCGGGCGTCTCCGACGCGATGTGGGGTGAGAACGGCGCCGTCAACGGCAACGGTATTGCGATGCCGGTGACCGACGCCTTCTCGAACGGCAACGGCACCTGGGCGACTCCCGACGCCTGGTCGCTCACCGCTCTCGGCGAGTTCCACTTCGGCCCGAACTTCGCGATCGATCCGGAAGTCTCGTACGCTCAACATCAACTGGACCGGCATCAACACCGGCCTGATCTCGCCCAACCAGGAGAGCATCCTCGGCGGCGCGGTGGCGCACTGGGATCCGGTCGCGCACCTCGATTTCGCGCTCGAAATGCTCTACCAGATCGACCCACCAGTCGACGCCGGCGGCCTACTCGGCGGCGGCCAACGGCGGTCTGCCGTGGCATGCGAACACGGACGGCCTCGAAGGCCGTTTCATGATCACCCGCGACTTCTAATCGCGCGGATTCGATCTTGTTATGAAAGGCCCCGGAGCGAAAGCTCCGGGGTTTTTTGTCGCACCGGCGGCTTTCGCTTGCGCGGGCGGCTCCCGGCCTCGATAGTGACAGGACGAACGCCTAGTTTCGCCCCCAAAACGCAGTTGAGGCTCGGCCCGCCACATGATGCGGCAGTATGAACTGGTTGAGCGCGTCCGCCGCTACAATCCGGAAACGAACGAAGATCTGCTCAATCGCGCCTATGTCTTCGCCATGAAGGCGCATGGCGCGCAGAAGCGCGCGTCGGGCGATCCGTTCTTTTCGCACCCGCTCGAAGTCGCCGCGATCCTCACCGACCTCAAGCTCGACGATGCGACCATCGTCTCCGCGGTCCTGCACGACACCATCGAGGACACGCCGACCACGCGCGACCAAATCGATTCGATGTTCGGCGTCGAGATCGGCGGCCTCGTCGATGGCCTGACCAAACTCAACAAGCTCGACTTCGCCTCCAAGCACGCCCAGCAGGCCGAGAATTTCCGCAAGCTGCTGCTCGCCATCGCCGACGACGCGCGCGTCCTTCTGATCAAGCTCGCCGACCGGCTGCACAACATGCGCACGCTCCACTACGTGCCGGAGGCCAAGCGGACGCGCATCGCGCAGGATACGCTCGACATCTACGCTCCGCTCGCCGGCCGCATGGGCATGCAGGGCATGCGCGGCGAACTCGAGGATCTCGCCTTCCGCTATCTGATGCCGGACGCCTACAAGCTGATCATGGCGCGGCTCGACGAGCTCAAGGCCAAGAACGGCGCGCTGATCGCACGCATCGCCGCCGAGCTGACCGATCAGTTCGTGCGGCGCGGCATCAAGGTCGAGGTGAAAGGGCGCCAGAAGCAGGCCTATTCGATCTGGCGCAAGATGGAGCGCAACTCGATCTCCTTCGAGCAGCTCTCCGACATCTACGGTTTCCGCATTCTCGTCGACACCGTCGCGGATTGTTACGCCGCCGTCGGCGTCGCGCACACGACTTGGCCGAGCGTGCCGGGGCGCTTCAAGGACTACATTTCGACGCCCAAGCAGAACGACTATCGCTCGATCCACACGACGGTGATCGGCCCCGGCAGTCAGCGCGTGGAACTGCAGATTCGCACCCACGACATGCACGAGATCGCCGAATACGGCATCGCGGCGCATGCGCTTTACAAGGATCGGCGCGGGCGCTCCGATCCGATCGACGCCGGCGAGAGCCGCGCCTACCGCGGCTTGCGGCAGACGATTGAAGCGCTGGCGAGCGACGATTCGGAGCGGTTTCTCGAGCACACGAAGCTCGAACTGTTTCAGGACCAGGTGTTCTGCTTCACGCCCAAGGGGCGCTTGATCGCGCTGCCGCGCGGCGCGACGGCGATCGATTTCGCCTATGCGGTCCATACCGACGTCGGCAATTCCGCGGTCGGCGCGAAGATCAACGGCCGCATCGCGCCGCTGATCTCGACGCTGCGCAACGGCGACGAAGTCACGATCATGCGCTCGGAACGCCGCACGCCGCCCGCCGCCTGGGAAAGTATCGTCGTGACCGGCCGGGCGCGCGCGGCGATTCGGCGCGCCACGCGCGAGGCGGCCAAGGCCCAGTACGGCGGTCTCGGCCGGCAGATCATCGAGCGCGCCTTCGCCCGCGCCGACCGCAAGTTCAGCGACGCCAAGCTGAAGAGCGCGCTGTCGCGCTTGGCGCGCGCCTCGGTCGACGACGTCTTCATCAGCGTCGGGCGCGGCGAGCTCTATTCGGCTGATGTGGTGCGCGCGCTCTATCCCGACTTCACGGAGGAGCGAAAGGCGGGGCCGGCGGTCGCGCCTGGCGAAAGCGGGTGGTTCGGTCTCGGCAAGGCCGCCAATCTGGTCTTCCGCGTGCCCGGCAAGGGGCAGGACGGCGACGCTTTGCCGCTGCGCGGCATCGAGTGGGATACGCCGGTGCGCTTCGCCCCGAAGGGCGGCGCGGTGCCGGGCGAGCGCATCGTCGGCATTCGCACGCCGGGGGAGGGCATCACCATCTATCCCATCCATTCCCCGGCCCTGATCGCCTATGACGACAGGCCGGAGTTGTGGCTCGACGTGCGCTGGGATCTCGACAAGGCGAAGAAGCAGCTCTTTCCGACCCAGGTCGTGGTGACGACCCTCAACGAGCCGGGCGCCCTCGGCATCATCGCGGCGACGATCGGCGAGGCAGGCGCCAATATCGACAATGTCGTTCTCAACCCGACCGGTTCCGACTTTCGCGAGATCCGTTTTGATCTGGAAGTCTCCGACATCCAGCACCTCAACGCGATCCTTATGCAACTGCGCGAGAAGGGCGTGGTCAGCAAGGTCGAACGGTTGAGCGGCTGAACCCATGCCGCTGTGCTTCGCCTATGGATCGAATATGGACGTCGCGGCGATGGCGAGCCGTTGCCCCCGCTCGCGCCCGCTCGGCCTCGCCCGCCTGATGCGCCATCGGCTCGCGATCATGCGCGAGGGCTGGCTCACCGCGGCGCGCGACGCCAATGCAACCGTCGAGGGCGTTCTGTGGGACATTGCGCTCGCCGATATGCGCGCGCTCGATCGCTACGAGGGGGTAGGCGAGGGGCTCTACGTGAAGGTGGCCCAGCCGGTCACGTTCGCCGGCGGCGCGAAGCGGGCGCTCGTTTATTTCGGCGCCAACGCCGGCCCGGGCGTCGCCCAGCCCGACTATATCGCCGCCATCCTCGCGGCGGCGCGCCATTGGGGCCTCTCGCCCGCGTCGATCCGCGAACTCGAACGCTTCGCCGCCCGGGCGGGCGCGCCGGCCGGGCAGGGCGGCGAGCCGAGGGCGGTGCGGCCGCGCTTCGCGACGCCCTTCGATCGGTCGTAGACTGCGCTTCGTTAACCCCGCCTGCGCGGTTCGCTTTACGAATATTTTCCGCGGCTGAGGCAAGCTCCGGTCCAATCCCCGAGTTTCGCGCGCTTCTGGCGGAAGGCTGCCATAGACCTGCCGCGGCGCGCGGCCCCACTGCGAGCTTGGCGAAAGCCTGCGCAGGAGCCCGAAGATGTTGAAGAACGCCTTGTTTTTCGCCCTGGCTGCCCTCGTTATCGGCCTGTCCGCTCCGACGTTTCTTCCCAGCGGCGCGGCGCTCGTGGCGGGCCCAACTCCGCTGCCGAACGCTGCGCCCGCTCCGCAGCCGCTCCCAGTCGAGGCCGATCGGGCCGACGACGGGTTTCGCGAGGCGTCGATCACCGGCGACGCGCACGGCCAGTATCATGCGAACGTGCTGATCGAGGGACAGCCGGTCGAGATGATGGTCGACACCGGCGCGACCGTCGTCGCCATTTCCGCCGCCACGGCCGCGCAACTCGGCGTCTACCCGGACCCGGCCGCGCCGCGGTGGCGCATGACGACCGCGAACGGCGTTTCGACGGCTGCGCCCGTCACGCTCCGCCGCGTCAGCGTCGGCTCCATCGAAATGATCGACGTGCAGGCCGTGGTGATGTCGGCGGAGGCTGGGAACATCGAATTGCTCGGCGCAAGCTTCCTCAAGCGGCTCGCCAGCGTCGAGCAGCGCGACGGCGTGTTGGTGCTTAAGCAGTAGGCCGTCCGCCTCAGCGCTAGCGGGACTTTTTCTTGCGGCGGCGATCGGCTAGGCAAGAGCACTCTCTCCCAGCGCGTGAGGCCGCTTTGTTCCCTAAGCCGCAAGCTCAACTGAGCCCCAACACCTACGCCTACGAATCCGGGCCGATGGTGAAGCCGACGGGCTTTCGCGAATATGACGCGCGCTGGCTCTTCGAGCGCGAGATCAACCTGATGGGCGTGCAGGCGCTCGGCATGGGCCTGGGCGCGCTGCTCGAGGAGCTGGGCGTTCGCAAGGAGATCGTGGTCGGACACGACTTCCGCTCCTATTCGAGCGCGATCAAATATGCGCTGACCGCCGGCCTCATGGCGGCGGGCGTCAAAGTCAGGGACATCGGCCTCGCGATCACGCCGATGGCCTATTTTGCGCAGTTCGCGCTCGACGTTCCCGCGGTCGCGATGGTCACGGCCTCGCACAACGACAACGGCTGGACCGGCGTGAAGATGGGCGCGGCGCGGCCGGTAACCTTCGGTCCGGAGGAGATGGGCCGGCTGCGCGACATCGTGCTGAAGGGCGAGTTCGCCCCGCGCGAAGGCGGCGCTTACGAATTTGTCGAGAACTTTCCCGCCCGCTACATCGCCGAGCTGACGGCGCGGCCTAAATTCACCCGCAAGCTGAAGGTCGTCGCCGCCTGCGGCAACGGCACGGCGGGCGCGTTCGCGCCGCAGTTGCTGGAAGCGCTCGGCTGCGAGGTCGTTCCGCTCGACTGCGAGCTCGACTTCACCTTCCCGCGTTACAATCCGAACCCCGAAGACCTGCACATGCTGCACGCGATGGCGGCGGCGGTGCGCGAGAGCGGCGCCGATGTCGCGCTCGGCTTCGACGGCGATGGCGACCGCTGCGGCATCGTCGACAATGAAGGCAACGAGATCTTCGCCGACAAGATCGGCGTGATGCTGGCGCGCGACCTCTCTAAGCTCCACCCCAACGCGACCTTCGTCGTCGACGTGAAGTCCACCGGCCTGTTCGCGACCGACCCCGAGCTGATCGCGCGGGGCGTCACGGTCGACTATTGGAAGACCGGCCATTCCCACATCAAGCGGCGCGTGCGCGATTTGAACGCGCTCGCCGGCTTCGAGAAATCCGGCCACTTCTTCTTCAACGCGCCGGTCGGGCGCGGCTACGACGACGGCTTCGTGACGGCGATCGCGGCGCTCGACATGCTCGAGCGCAATCCCGCGAAGTCGATGGCCGACCTCTATCGCGATCTTCCCAAGACCTGGGGCTCGCCGACGATGTCGCCGCATTGCGCCGACGAGGTCAAATACGAGGTCGCCGACCGCGTCGTCGCGCGCTTCCAGGCGATGCAGGCGAAGGGCGAGAGCTTGACGGGGCAGGCGATCCGCGACGTCGTCACCGTCAACGGCGTGCGCGTCACGGTCGAGGACGGCACCTGGGGCCTGGTGCGTCCCTCCTCGAACAAGCCGGAGCTCGTGGTGGTGGTGGAGAGCCCCGTCTCGGAGGCGCGCATGCGCGAGATGTTCCACGCCGTCGACGCTGTGCTGCGCGAGAACCCGGAAGTTGGCGCTTACAACCAAACCATCTGAGCCGGCGGCGCACGTGCTGCCCGACGTGCTGCGGCCGGGCCTCAGGATCGTCTTCTGCGGCACGGCGGCGGGCACGGTTTCGGCGGCGCGCGGCTGGTACTACGCGCATCCGCAGAACAAGTTCTGGCGGGCGCTGCATGCGAGCGGGCTGACCCCACGGCTGCTCGCGCCGGCGGAATATCTGGAATTGCTGCGCTACGGCGTCGGCCTCACCGACATCGCCAAAACTGTCAGCGGCATGGACAAGCAATTGCCGACCGCCGCGCTGGGGGAAGCCGCGTGCGCCGCGCTGCGGGCGAAGATCCACGCCGTCGAGCCTACCATCCTCGCCTTCACGAGCCTCACCGCCGGGCGGCGCTATCTCCGGCGCGAGGCGGGCTTCGGCGAGCAGCCGGAACGGATCGGCGAGACGCGGCTCTGGGTGCTCCCCTCGCCATCCCCGACCGCCAACTGGAACTGGGACGAATCCTGGTGGCGGGCGCTGGCGGAGCGGTCGAAGCAATTGTGAGGCACTTTCCGGCGCGGAGCCCCGATATCAGCGGCTTGCGGTCTGCTTTTCCGCCGCGCGGACAGCCGTACGTCCAGGCTGAATTCGGGACAGTGGATGACGCTCGTCTTATGTCGGCGACTGTTGGCTAGGGTCGCTTCCACCGCAAGCGCCAGAACCTCGCGGCTGTTCTTGCCGCGGCGCCGGTTCGCGGCGCGGGCCATTAGGACCCCCGCCGCGGTGGCGCCTTGCGTCCTTGGTGTGAACGCCGCAGTTCACGCCGTCGCGGCCTTCTGGGCCGCCGCGAAGACGTCGCGTGCGGACGTCGTACCCGCTACGTGCTCCGTACCCTCGACGCCGAGGTCCATCCATCCTGCGTTCACGGCCTCAAACATTTCTTCGGCAGGTCCGGTGTGGCCCTTCGGGATGCCGAACTGCTCGAACGCTTCCGCCCACCCTGCACGCGGGACTGCAAAGGCTTTCACGTCGAGCTTCAGGACTTCACCCAGTTGCTCCGCGACTTGATCCGCGCTGACCATCGAACCAAGCTCGATGACGCGATGCCCTGGCCAGGCTGGCCCGGTCAAAAGGGTTGCGACCTCGGCGCCGATGTCGTTCGTCGCGACCATGGTCGATTTCCGGTTTGTCGGATTGTAGTAGACCGGCAGCATTCCACCTTGGGCGACGTGCAAGCCGTAAAGGAAATTTTCGAAGAACCCGCCCGCGCGCACAAAGGTGACCGGAGATGTCAGGTTGCGAAAGTCTTGCTCCAGAAGCGACAGCGCCGTGATCATCCCGAGCCCGCTGGTTCTGTTCGCACCCATCGACGAGAGCGCTACCACTCGCGGCGGCGCTGCCTTGGTGAGCGCCTCGACATAGTTCGCAATCACGGCCTTTGCTTCCTTGTAGCCAGGCGAGGGCGCCCATACAGCCGGCAGCATTACAAACGCACCTTCAACGCCTTTGAGCGCCTGCTCGATGGCTGCTGAGTCATTCCAATCGCCGTCTACCAGGTCCACGCCTTGGTCCGCCCAATTAGCCGCGTTTTCGCGATTGCGGACAAGCGCGCGCACTTTGTTGCCTTGCGCCAACAGGTGTTTCGCAGTTGCCCCGCCCACTTTTCCAGTAATTCCCATCACTAAAAACATGTGTTTTCTCCTGATCTTTAGAGACAGAACAATGCCCCTGTTGGGTCAACGGATGAGCGGTAGAACCGCTCGGATACGGGCATCGCGCGCGTAGAGGCCGCCCCACGTCATCGCGCCCAGAAGCACGGAAATGATTTCCGGCTGCGACCCGAACTCACCGATGCGGACATGGGCGCAGATCGCGCCTCCCAGAAAGCCCGTCACCAGGATCGCGCCGAGGACGGAGGTGGCCGGAATGGCGTAGAGGGTGGCGCAGGCAAGTATGATCGGACCCACGATAAGGGTCAGGTCCATCGCGAACCCGGTTTCTTGCAACATGCTCGCAATCTGTGCCGGCGCGAAAAGCTGAATAGTCCCATCTGCCACGAGAGCGATAACGACAAACGCGCTCATTATCCGGCCGGCCCACACGGCGCGATGCGCGGTCATAATTTCAGGCGCCTGATGCAGGTTCATGGTTTCGGACATTTTGTGTTCTCCTGACGGGGGGCCATGATTTCAAGGCTTACTGTGTCCCTTAGGTATGATAAACACCGAGGAATCGAACCCACTGTTCTCCTACGGCGAACAATACCGGGGGGACGAAAATGCAAAATCTCGAACCCATCCTCATTTTCGTAACGGTCGCGGAAATGGGGAGCTTCACCCACGCAGCCGATAGCCTGGGCATCCAAAAGGGAAGGGCTTCAACGGCGGTCCGGAAGCTGGAAGAAGATATCGGTGTCAGGCTTCTGCACCGGACAACGCGTAGCGTGCAGTTGACGGAAGACGGACGGGCATTTCATGCGCGTGCCCGCGATCTGCTCGCTGATGTTGATGATCTGCGTTCGATGTTCGCAGGCGATCGCGTAGCGCTTCGCGGACGTTTGCGGGTCGATCTGCCGAGCGAGCTGGCGCGCACGACAATTGTGCCGGCCTTGCCGACCTTCATGGCGACTTATCCCGAGTTGGAGCTGGAGGTGTCGAGTACGGATCGCCAAGTTGATCTGGTTCAAGAGGGGTTTGACTGCGTGTTGCGACTTGGTCCCATCGGGGACGAGACGCTGATTGCCCGCCCGCTGGGCAAGTTACGCATGATCAACGCTGCTAGTCCCGCCTACCTATCGCGCCGTGGCGTCCCTCTATCGCTAGGAGATCTCCAGCGTCAGGGACACCGGGCCATTCATTTTGCAAGGACGCTTGGCGCAAAACCCTATGGATGGGAGTATCCAGACGGCGACAGCTACGCGACGCTCCAGTTGCCAGGGGCGCTGCACGTTAACAGCGTGCAGACCTACGAAGCCGCTGGCGTCGCCGGTCTTGGCCTGATTCAGGCGCCGCTGTTGGCCATTGGCCGTTACTTGGAGAGTGGAGCGTTGATAGAGATCCTACCCGATCTTCAGCACAAGCCGCTCGTCGTCTCCCTGGTAGTCGCGCATCGGCGTAACCTGTCGCGCCGAGTCCGCGCCTTCATGAAATGGATCGAAAACGTTCTCGCGCCCTATCTGGAATAGCGAAACGAACCCGTCAGCTGTGCGGAAATCAACAATTTCGCCCGCTTCTTTCGGCCTTGCCGGGCCGCCAAGCCTGTCGCGACTCGCGAACCCAACTTTGCGGACCTCTTTTGCGGCGACAAAGAAAGTCGCTGTCATAAAGCCTGGATACTATTTTGCCACAATGCAATGAATGTTTACGGGCTGGAAAATCCCTGGAGATGCCGTGATAGCATTGAAGGATTCGCGCCTGGAGGAGTTGGTTGAGTGCATTGAAAAGGCAACAAATATCGATGAGCTTTGGTTGGCGCTGAGACAGTTTTGCGACAGTCATGGCTTCCATTCCATGACCTATTTCGCTGCGAATATTCCCTCGATGCGAATTGCGAATGACATTCTTTTGTCAACGCTGCCTATTGAATTCATTCAGCATTACATAACTCAACGTTACTGTAAAATCGATCCGGTCATGTTGACGGCGAAGAACCGCCTGGCGCCGTTCGATTGGGCGGAGCTTGACCACAGCGCGCCGAATATTCGTCGCATCCGAGCGGAGGGGCGAAGCGCCGGCGTGGGCCGCCACGCCATTTCGGCGCCGATGCGGGGCGCAACCGGCGACCAAGCCTTGCTTTCGGTTTCGTCGAACATGGACGAGCGCGACTGGGGCCTGCTGAAACGCTCCTATATGCGAGACGTGCAACTCGTCGCCCTCTCTGCGCATGAGCGATTGCTCGCGCTGGCAGGCGCAACGTCGGCCGCTCGCTTTGTTCCCCTCTCTCCGCGCGAGAGCGAATGCCTGAAATGGGCGGCGACCGGCAAGACGATCGAGGACACGGCGACGATTCTGTCCCTATCCGAACGGGTTGTGCGCGGCTACCTCGACAGCGCCCGGCAAAAGCTGGACTGCGTGACCAAGACCCAGACGGCAGTTCGGGCTCTTCAGTTGGGCCTCATCAGCCTCTGACCCGTCAATTTTGACGGCTCGCGGGCTTGCCGCCCCTAAGCAATACTTTTTTCAGGCGCCCTCACGCGGTCGAGCGAGGCTCGGCGGGGTGATCTTCGCGGCGCCGCAGTGGGGAGAAGGACGATGTCGATGTTCAAGAATTTCGAAGATATCCAGGCGACCGGCTCGGAGCGTTTCGAGGCCGCCACTGCCGCGACCGCCAATATTCTGGGTGGTTTGCAGCAGATCGCCGTTGAACTGGCCAGCTATAGCAGGGATTCGGCGACGGCGTCGGTGGGCCTTGTCCAAGACATGTTCAGCGTAAAGACCCTCGAAGAGGCGATCCGCTTACAGTCCAGCTACGCGAAATCGGCGCACGAGTCCCTGGTCGCTCAGACGACCAAGATCGGTCAGCTGTACGCCAACCTCGCGAAGGAGGGCTTGAAGCCGATCGAAATCTCGGTGGCCAAGGCGCCCGTCAAAGCAGGCAAGGTCGGCGCGGCCTAAGCGCCAAAAACCCCTTGGCGCTGCGATCCGCACACTGCCGCACGGCGGCAGTCACGGGCGCGGCGCCAGCAAGGAGGGCGCTATGGTCTTCCGCTCTGACTTTTCTCTTGACGAACTACTCGCCGATCCCCTCGTCGGATTGCTGATGGCTAGCGACGGCGTGTCGCAGGATGACGCGCGGCGCCTCTATGAGAGCGTCGGGCGCCGGTTGCGAAAGGGCGCTTCGCCGCGCGGTTTCCATCCCCCAGAGCGCGGTCGCCTCGATGCCTCACTCGGCAGGGAGCGCACTGAGCCGGGGCGGCGCAGACACCAGGATGGCCGCGAGCTGAACGAAGAAGCCGACCGCCGAAACGACGGGGCAAGCCTCGACGCCGAACCCCGCGCTGATCGCCGCGCCGATTGCGGCGCCAGCCGGCCGCGCGCCGAGAGTTGCGGTGACGATGATCGCCGAGACGCGGCCGAGCATCGCATTGGGCGTCACCGTCTGGCGCAAGGTGGTCGTCGTGATGACCCAGACGATCGGCCCCATGCCGAACAGAAAGAAGCTGAGGCCAGCGAGCCACGGGGAGGGCGCCGCGATTGTCGCCGCCATCAGCAGCGAGGCGAGGAAGCCGCAGAGCGGCCCGACGACGATCATCGCGCCGAAGCTGAGAAACCGCTCGAGAACGGGGGCGCCGAGCGCGCCGACGATCATTCCCGCGCCATAGGCGCCGAGCGTCGCGCCGAGACCTGAGGCGCCGAGCCCCAGATGGCGAACGGCGTAGGGCGCATAGACCGCCTGGAGCAAGAACCAGGAGAAGTTGAAGACGACGGCGACGATCAGCAGCGGCCGGAGCAGGTCATGCCCGGCAACGAAGCGCAGGCCTTCGCCGAGTTCGCGGATCGGATGGCGCCTCGCCGCCACGGCCTGCGCCTTGGCGTCGGGCAAGCCCATCAGCATCGTCACCGCGAAGAGCGACAGCGCGGTGGCGACGACGAAGGCCGTGGGCGCGCCCGACCAGCCGACCAGCGCGCCGCCGATCGCCGGGCCGGCCGCGAAGGCGCCGCTGCGCGCGAGTTCGAGCCAACGGTTGGCTGACATCAGCAATTCGCGCGGCGCGAGGAAGGGAACCATCGCCGGCGCCGCGACGCTGTAGGCGACCGTCCCCGTCGCGCCGAGAAAGCCGAGCGCGGCGAGCAGCGCGAAGTTGAGCTTCCCGCTGACGACGAGCGCGAGAATGAGCGCCAGCGAAAGGGCGCGCGCCGCCTCGGCGCCGACCATCAGGCCGCGGCGCGAGATGCGGTCGGCGAGCACGCCAGCCGGCAGCGACAGCACGAGGAAGGGCAGCGTCTGCGCCGTCTGCAGCAGACCCGTTTCGGCGCCGCCGGCGCCGAGCGTCAGCACCGCGACGATCGCACTGGCCGCGAGCGCCATCTGCTCGGAGCATTGGGCCGACAGGTTCGACCAGGCGAGGCGGATGAAAGCGCCGCTGAAGCGGGATGGCGAGGATGTCATCGGAGAGGCCCCACGTCTCGATTGAACGAGCGCGAGACCTATCGGCGCATCGAAGGCGCGGCCACCCGATTGCTGCGGCGAGAGGGGAGCCCCCGTCTACGCCATTGTCATGCCCGCGAAGGCGGGCATCCAGGAGTCAAGGGCGAAGGCCTGCGGCGGTTGTCTGGACCCCCGCTTTCGCGCTGCGGCATGCACACATTTTCGAACGGGCGGGCGCCTCAGTCGGCTCATCGCCACCGATGCTAGCCGGCGGAGTATTTGCAGCGAGCGTGCCGTCATACGCGGGCTTGACCCGCGGCTGTCCGGCAGAGGTTTTGCTTGAGGCGGCGCACGACATTGATTCTACTCGTGTCCAGAGTTTCGCGACTTACCAGGACACGAAACAAGGATCAACGCCGTGCGCCATACCAATAGCGTCTTCCACGACCTGCTCAAACTGGTTCCGTGGGCGACGTTCGACAAATTGGTCGCCGAATTTGGAACCGACGAGACGGTGCGGCGCTTCACGACGCGGCATCAGTTCCTGGCGCTGCTGTTCGCCCAGTTCGGCGGGGCGTCCTCGCTGCGCGAAGTCGAGGCGGTGATGGCGAGCCATCGGGCGAGGCTTTATCACGCGGGCGCCAGCGCGCCCAAGCGCTCGACGCTCGCCGACGCCAATCGCGACCGCGATCCGCGCGTCTTCGCCAAGCTGTTCGCGCACATGCTGGCCGCCTCCCCGCGCGGCTTTCGCCGCAAGATGGGCGACGCGGTGCGGCTGATCGACTTCGACGAGCCTGCGGCTCGCCGGGGCCGGCGCGGGGTGGGCGCGCTTCTCCAGCGACGTCTTCGGCGCCAAGGCGCACGTGATCTACGATCCCGACCTCGGCCGCCCCGTCTATCACGCGGTGACGGCGGCCAACGTCAACGACATCACCGCCGCCAAGGCGATGCCGATCGAAGCGGGCGCGACCTACGTTTTCGACCTCGGCTACTACGATTTTTCCTGGTGGGCGCGGCTCGACGCCGCGGGCTGCCGCCTGGTCACCCGCTTCAAGGTCAACACGCCGCTCAACGACGCGAAGCCCATGCCGCTGGCGGAAGGATCGGACGTGTTGAGCGATCGCATCGGGTTTTTGCCCGCCCGCCAGGCTGCCAATCGCAAAAATCCCATGCGGGACGCGGTGCGCGAAATCCTCGTCGAGACCGAAACCGGCACGCGGCTGCGCATCCTCTCCAACGATCTCGACGCGCCCGCCCAGGAGATCGCCGACCTCTACAAGCGCCGCTGGCAGATCGAGCTGTTCTTCCGCGTGATGAAGCAAACGCTGAAGATCACCAAATTCCTCGGCCGCTCCGAGAACGCCGTGCGCGCCCAACTCGCCGTCGCGCTGATCGCCTTCCTGCTGCTGCGCGCGCTGCAAGAGATCTCAAAGACAACGCACGGCTTCCTCGAACTGGTTCGACTCGTGCGCGCCAATCTCATGCATCGCCGCGACGCCGCTCGACTCCGCCACAACGATCCCCCGCGCCCGCTCGACACGCGCCAACTCGAACTCCACTTGGCGATGACATGAACCGGACAGCCGTGGGCTTGACCCGCGTATCCAGGACGGGACGGAGGAAGGCTAATCGCAGCTGTCGCCACCTGGGCGCCCGGATCAAGTCCGGGCGTGACGGCGACGGACCGATGTGTGCATGCCGTAGCGCTTTCGCGGGGGTGACAGGGCGCGGCGTCAACTAAGAAGCAGATGGCTCAAATCGACCCGGCCTCGACCATGTAGTTGTTGGCCGTGCACATCGCCGAATCGTCAGAGGCGAGGAACAGCGCCATATTGGCGAGATAGACGGGTTCGATCAGATCGGGCAGGCACTGCCGCGGGAGATATTCGGCGATCGCCTCGGGCTTGGCCCACAAAGTCTTTTGCCGCTCCGTCATCACCCAGCCCGGCACGATCGTGTTGACGCGAATGCGATGCTTGCCGAGCTCGCGTGCGAAGGAGCGCGTCATGCCGTGCACCGCCGACTTGGCCGTCGCGTAGACCGGCAGGCCGCCAACCGCTTGCCACCAGGAGGCGGAGCCGAAGTTGATGATCGAGCCCTTGCCGGCGGCGATCATGTCGGGGGCCACGGTTTGGATGGCGAAGAACATATGGCGCAGGTTCGTCGCCATGCGTTCGTCGTAATATTCCGGCGTCACCTCTTCCCAGCCATGGCGATCGTCGCGCGCCGCGTTGTTGACGAGGACGCCGACCGGGCCGAGCGCCGCCTTGATCCGCGCGAAGGCGGCGCGCAGCGCTTCGATGTCGCGCAGGTCGCAGTGTTCGAAGCGCGTCGTCGCGCCCGCTCCCGAGAGTTCGCCCGCGAGCGCTCGCCCGCGCGCCTCGTCAAAGTCGACGAAACCGACGCGCGCGTCTTGCGCGGCGAAAGCGCGCACCATCGCTTCGCCAATGCCGGAAGCGCCGCCCGTGACGAGCACGACCCTACCGTTGAGACTTGGATAACGAGCGGAATTCAAAGGGCTCTCCTCCATCACAGTCCTCGACGTGCGCACGAGGATTTGTGATTCGCACCATAGTCCGCCAAGGCGCTGGGAAGAAGAGCTCCGACGAGCGAGCAGCAACGCTCACGCCCACGTCGATCCCTCTCGACGTGGGCAAACTGCAGACGATGGAGGGAAAGCTCTACCTTGCGGCTGGGCCGGTTGCGCGAGCCTCATCGCCTAGGTTCGGCGTGCGACGCCAAGAGAACAGCGGCGAACACCGCTGCGCCAAGTCAGTGGTCACACCCACCGCCAGCCACATCGGCGGCGGCCTCTCGACCACCAGCAAACCCAGCGGCGCCGGGGCCGACCTTGAGCCTCCTCAATCAGGGAGCGCCCATTTGTCTTTAGCGGCGCTGCGGGAAATGCTTCAGCTTCGATTGGCCCCGCGATATCGCCCACGGCCGTGACGCCGGCTGCAGTGACGAACGCGCCAAGCAAAGCGTTCTTGAGCATCGTGCGACGGTCGATTGCCATCATGTGCGACTCCCACGTGCGCTCAAAGCGCCAGCACGCTGAGATGCAGATCGCCACCTCTCGGCTCGCCTCAGCGACGACGCGCCCCAATAGTTTATGCCGCTCTGCGAATGCGCCATAATAATCTTTGTGAGTACGCTCGGCGGCGCGAGCGGTCGAGAACCGAGCTGCGACGCGCGACTGATATCTAAGCGCAAACGAGCCGACGAGATCTATCCAGCGCAACCGCAAGTCGAGGCGTGATGGCGATGCAAGCGATCTGCCGCCGCTCAGCGACGTCGCTGGAAACCGCCGCAACTGGATGGGGGTGCGACGATGGTGTAGTCTCACACATTGCGGACGAGCGAGAAATGCGAAGCAGCTTGGCGTTCGTATCTTACCTTGCCGCTACGAGCGTCAATCTTCCAGGGAGGAGTGACGCATGTCCGAAGAGCAAGCCCATTCGCAAGCCGAGGCGCGCCTTCATCTCAAGGCGCCCATCCAATCTTCAGAACATCTTTCGATCGAGCGGCGCGCGCTGCTCGTCGGCGCCGCAGCGGTCGCTGCGGGAGCCTTGTCCAACCCGGCCGCGGCGGCGTCCGATCCGCCAGATCTTTCTGCGGCTCTGGCCAAGTTTCGCGCCTCGATACCGAGGCACTTCGACCGAGACTATGTGCAGAACGTCGTCGTCCCGTTTTATCTGTCGAGCATCTATGAGGGCGAGCGGCCGATCCTTCCGATGATCGACCTGCCCCTCACCAAGCAGGATGCCCTTCCCCACGATCTTTGGGGACTGATTTACGAGGATTGGAAGCCAGATCCTGGGGAAGGCGTGACGGTCTTTCTCGAGGGACTCGAGAATCGCGGCGACAACAATCTGCGCAAGCGGATTTATTTCAGCGGCGTGACCCCCGACCTCTACGGCCCAAAATATCAAGAAAAGGTCGTCGCTTTCTTTGATCGGCTGCTCGACCCGAAGCACGCGGGAACGCCGTTCATGCGTCACTACCTCGACTATTATTGGGACATCTACTGGGATTTGCATCTCGGGGTGAAGGGCGACGACATTCCGCCGCAGGTCCGCACGATCGGCGAGAGCTTCAATACGGTGCTCGCTTATCGCGATCCGACGCAAGAGATCGTCTACGAGAATTATATGACCGTCCGCGCCTTGTTGCCCTTCCTCAAGGCGTGGATCGACAAGCGGCTCGACGACATTTCGAACGGGAAGACCGCGAACGCCGACAGGACGATCGCCTATTATTGGCTCAAGAATAGCGGCGACGGCAAATATTTCGCCAAAAAGGACGTCGTCTTCGAATGCTTCCACAATTTCGTAGCCCTCAGCCAATGGGGCAATTCGATCTTCGGCATCATGTCGCGGCTCAACGAGGAGGGCGGAGATTCGACGGTGCGCGCGGCTTTTGAAAAGACCATGGCTGGGGATTTCGACAACCCCGCCGGGGCGCCTTACACGCCGCTCCATGCGCTGGTGATGGAGATGTTCCGCACGATCTCTCCGAACGGAGGCAGCGTCTCGGCGATCAAGGACGCGAGAACGTCTTTCTACGGCGGCTCACCCTTCGCCAAGTTCGGGCTGCCTTACGAGCGCTACGCTTACATGAACACGCCTCACACATCGACGAGCTTCGACCCGCGTCTCTGGAGCGACCCGCAACGCTTCGATCCGGACCGCTACAAGAGCGTGCCCACCAGCATGGAAATCGGCGAAGCGAAGTGCAAGCAGATGGGACTGCCACACTGCCCGTTCGACATCACGACGCTGACAGTCAGCGACGGAAGGAAGACGGGAATCACCAACAGCGGGTTCGGTACGGTATTCGCCATTGCGGAGGGCAAGCCGATGCCGGTGTGCGACTACGCCGGTTTCGCATCGTTCGGCTTCGGTTACCGGCGCTGCCCCGGCGAGCAACTGACGATCGACGTGTTTGCCGATTTTCTTCGCAAGGTCTCAAAGGACAAGATCGTCTTCCGCAATCTCAACCAGCCGAATCCTGCAAGGGCGCCGGTGGGGCCGACCGCTGTTGTCGATGACACGATCGGCTTCTTCCGAGCGAGCTAAGCATCGGGAATGGGCGCGGAGGCGCGTTAGCCTCAGGGCCGGGGATTGGCCCGGAAATTAGCTCTTGCGCGCCTATCGGGAGGAGGAGAGCCCATGCGCTCGGTCTATGTCGGCGTGATCATTCTCTTCGTGCTCGCGACGCTGGTCTTCGCTCTGCAGAACTTTGAAGCCGTCACCATGTCGTTTCTCGGCTTCAATGTTCGCGCGCCGCTCGCGTTGCTGACGATCGTCGTCTACCTCCTCGGCGCCGCGACCGGCGGCAGTCTGCTGGCCTTGCTGCGCCGATCCTATCAAGGGTCGAAGCGGGACGCGACGGTCGCCTAGCTGGCGCTCGCACGCTAGGATAGCGGGCGCCTTTTTACCGACTCTAGCCGGTCAGGAACAGAATCGACGCTCGTCGATTGTTACATGGGACGGCTAGGGAAGGATCACATCCATGCCTGCGAAACTTGTTGTCTCGTCGATTGTGGCGGCCGGGGCTGCGCTCGTGCTGGGCGCGTCGGCGCACGCGGCGGTGAGCGTCGGCGCAAGCGCGCCGCGTTGGGCGCCGATCGCGCCGATTGAAAACGCTCAGTTCTCCTGGGGCGGTCGGAGATACTGTTGGTACGGCGGTGGCTGGCGCGGCCCGGGCTGGTACCGGTGCGGCTTTGCGTGGCGGCGCGGCCTTGGCTGGGGCGGTGGCTGGGGCTGGCACGGCTGGCGCGCCCCTGGCATGGGGAACCGTCCGCCTCCAATGCGCCCCGGCGGGCCGGGCATGCGCCCACGCCCCGGCGGCCCGGGGCCGGGCGTGCGCCCCCAAGCCAATATGTCAGGCGGCGGGAACATGTAGCGCAATGCCGGGGGCCCGATGCAGCAGGGCAACGCGCCCGGCGGTGCGATGAACGGCCCGGGCGGGGGACCTGCTGGCGGACCAGGCTGAGGGCGGCGGCCAACGGCAGCCCTGAGGTGCGAAAGGCCGCCATTTCGGCGGCCTTTGTTGATTGCTCAGTTCCGGCGCTTGCTCGGACCGACGTCGAATTCGAGGCGCTGGCGGCCACGCCCGTCGTGCGCCGCGGCGACGGCCCCGTGGGTTCGCCGGCCTTGCGGTTCGGCCGGCGCACCAGCCTTGCCGTCCCCCTCAGGTTCCGGGATCGCGCGCACGTTGTGGGCGGGAGGCCCGGACCGGGCGAGACAGGCGTTATAGGCGAGCGGCTCCTCGTATTTGGCGCAGCCGGGGTTGTCCGCCGCGCGCGCCTCGGCGATCCAAAAGGCGCAACCGATTGCAAAGGCCGATACGAGCGCCAGATACATACTTGTGGGTCCTCACAAACGCAGCGCAGCGCCCGTCTTCTTCGCCGCCTCGGCGACGATCTTCGCGACGACGGCCTCGATCTCGGCGTCCGTCAATGTGCGCTCGCGCGGCTGTAATGAGACCGTTATCGCGACGGATTTGTGGCCTTCCGGCACGCCCGCGCCGCGATAGACGTCAAAAACGTCGGCGCTCGTGACAAGCGCGCGATCGGCGCTGAGCGCCGCCTTGACGATGTCGCTGGCGCGCGCGTTCTCCGCGACGACGAAGGCGAGATCGCGCTCGACCGGCATGAGCTCGGACCGTTCCAGCTTAGGCTTGGCCTTGGTCGGGCGCGGCTTGGCGGCGGGAATCGCGTCGAGAATGATTTCGAGGGCGACGATCGGCCCCTCGACGTCGAGCGCCTCGCAGGCGCTCGGGTGCAATTCGCCGAACCAGCCGGCGACGTTCTTCGGACCGAACTGCAGCGTCGCCGAACGGCCGGGATGAAGGAAATCCGGCCCGCCGGGAACGATCTGCACCGCGCCGGCGGCGACGCCGAGCGAAGCGAGCAGAGCCAGCGCGTCGCGCTTGGCGTCGAAGACGTCAACCGAACCGCTGCCCGACCAGTGGCGTCCCTCGCCCTGCGTCTTCGCCATGCCGCGCCGCACGGCCGCCGCAGCGATCCGCTGGTCGTTCTCGCCGGGCCCAAGGAAGATCTGCCCGACTTCGAACAAAGCGACGTCCTTCAGCCCGCGGCGCGAGTTGCGCTCCGCCGCGTCGATCAGGCCGGGCGCGAGGCTCGGCCGCATGTCCGAGAGATCCGCGGCAATCGGATTGGCGAGCGCCAGCGCCGGATTGCCGCCACCGAACAGCGTCGCCTTCGGTTTGGCGATGAACGACCAGGTGACGGCCTCGCGCAGGCCCAGCGCCGCGAGGGTGCGCTTGGCGAGGCGGGTGCGCTTTTGCAGCGGCGTCAGCACCGCCTTCGGCACGCCCTCGTCCAGCCGCGGCAGCGGGGTCGCCGGCACGCGGTCGAGCCCAGCGATGCGCACGATCTGTTCGACGATGTCCGCCTTGCCGTCGATGTCGGGGCGCCAATTGGGAACGATCGCCTTGCCGTCTTTGACCTCGAAGCCGAGGCGGTCGAGAATCGCCAGTCCCTCGCTCTCGGGAATGTCGAGGCCGACGAGGCGTTTGACTTCGCTGTAAGGGAAGGGGACCTCGCGCCGCGATTTCGCGGGAGTGCCGGCGACGATGAGGCGTGACGGCTCGCCGCCGCACAGATCGAGCACCATTTGAGTGGCGAGTTCGGCGCCGGGGATGCAGAAGTCGGGATCGACGCCGCGCTCGAAGCGATAGCGCGCGTCGGTGACGATGCCGAGCTTGCGCCCGGTCTGGGCGATGTTGGCCGCGTCCCACAGCGCGCTTTCGATCAAGACGTCGCGCGTTGTTTCGTCGCAGCCCGAATGCTCGCCGCCCATCACGCCGGCGATCGATTCGATGCCGTTGTCGTCGGCGATCACCACCATGCTGTCGTCGAGCGCATAGGTCTTGCCGTCGAGCGCGAGCACGCTTTCGCCAGCGCGGCCGCGGCGGACGTGCAGCGCGCCCTTCACCTTGGCGTAGTCGAACACATGCAGCGGGCGGCCGCGATCGAAGGTGATGTAATTGGTGATGTCGACCAGCGCGTTGATGGGCCTGAGGCCGATCGCGCGCAGGCGCTTCTGAATCCATTCGGGGGAGGCGCCATTCGTGACGCCGCGCACGAGGCGCAGCGCGAAGGCCGGGCAGAGATGCGCGTCGCTCGGCGCGAAGTCCAGCTTCACCGGCGTCGGACAGTCGAAGCGGCCCTCGATCGGCTTGGGAGCAGGGGTCTTCAGCGTTCCGAGCCCCGCCGCCGCGAGGTCGCGCGCGATGCCCGCCACGCCCGTCGCGTCGGGGCGGTTCGGCGTCAGGTTGATGTCGATGACCGGATCGTCGAGGCCGGCATACGCCGCGTAGGCCAGGCCGACCGGAGCGTCGTCAGGCAGTTCGATGATGCCGTCGTGGTCGTTCGAGAGTTCGAGCTCGGCGGCCGAGCACAGCATGCCGTTCGAACTCGACGCCGCGGATGACGCCCTTGGCGAGGGTGATGGCCTTGCCGGGAATGTACGTCCCGACCGGCGAGAAGACGCTCTTCATGCCGGTGCGCGCATTTGGCGCGCCGCAGACGACCTGGATGGGCTCGGCGCCCGCGTCGACCATGCAGACGCGCAGGCGATCGGCGTTGGGATGCTGCTTGGCCTCGATCACCCGCGCGACGAAGAAGCCTTTGTACTTCGCGCTCGGATCCTCGACGCCTTCGACTTCAAGGCCGATGCGCGTCAGCGCGTCGACGATGTCGCTCAGCGAAGCGTTCGTTTCGAGGTGGTCTTTGAGCCAGGAGAGGGTGAATTTCATTTTCGCAACTTGAGAGACGAAAAGGGCCGCGCATCCGACCCGCGAGCGGGACGGCATTCGCGCGCGTTCTAGCGGAAGGGACTGGGAATTCCGAACATTATTTTCGGGCGGCTTGTCCTCATGCCGGCGCGTCCCCTCGCGACTTGGCCGGGAGCGGCCTTGCAATCTCTTTGCGCGGGAATGCCGAACTGTTTAGCAAAGCTGCGGTCTCAGAGCTGTTCGAGGTGATTCCATGTCGTTTTTCGGAAAGCTGTTCGGGCAGGCGCCGGCGCCGCAGGGGCCGCCGCAAAGCGTGGACGCGGTTCGCGGCGCGCTTCTGGCGGTCAATCGTTCCACCGCGCCGTTTCAGGTTCGCCTAGCGAAGGACGAGGGCGGCGCCGACCTCGTCGCGGAATGGCGCATTGTCGACGCCAAATGGTACGAGATCTTCGCCAAGGCCGGGCTCAAGAAGGCGTTCAAGGTGTTGATGCGGCTCGACGAGGCGTCGCATGAGGTGCGCGCCGTGGATCAGGAGTGGTCGGTGGAATGGCGGGCGGGCGTTCCGAGCCTCTCGCTCGCCGCCTCCGCCTTTCGCGGTCAGAAAACCGAGATCGAATTCGGCAAGGCCTATGGCTTCACCGAGAACCTCGGCGTCGGCGAGATCTACAATTACCGCTTCGCGACGAACGAATTGAAAACGCCGTTGCAGGCGGCCGTCGCCCACGGATGGCGCTGGAGGGGCATCGCCTTCGGTAAGCTGTGACGAACCCAGCGAGCGGCGGGCGGCTTAGCCGCTCAATCCCCCCGCCAGCGAGGGGATGTCGAGCGGCTTGAAGCCGTAATGGTCGATCCAGCGCAGGTCCGCGTCGAAGAAGTCGCGCAGATCGGGCAGGCCGTATTTGAGCATCGCGATGCGGTCGATGCCCATGCCCCAGGCGAAGCCCTGATATTCGTCGGGATCGATGCCGCAGTTCCTCAGCACATTGGCGTGGACCATGCCGCAGCCGAGAATCTCCAACCAATCCTCGCCTTCGCCAAAGCGGATCTCGCCGCCCGAACGGCGGCACTGAATATCGACCTCCACCGAGGGCGAGGTGAAGGGGAAGAAGCTCGGGCGGAAGCGCATGTTGACGTTCGGCACTTCGAAGAACGCCTTGCAGAACTCCGCGAGCACCCATTTGAGGTTCGCCAGCGTCGCCGTGCTGTCGATCACGAGCCCCTCGACCTGATGGAACATCGGCGTGTGGGTCTGGTCGGCGTCACAGCGATAGGTGCGGCCGGGGCAGATGATGCGGATCGGCGGCTTCTGGCTCAACATGGTGCGCACCTGCACCGGGCTTGTGTGGGTGCGCAGCAGCTTGCGCTCGCCCTTCTCGTCGGGCGCAAAGAAGAACGTATCGTGCATCTCGCGCGCGGGATGCCCGGGCGGGAAATTCAGCTTGGTGAAATTGTAGTCGTCGGTCTCGATGTCCGGCCCTTCGGCGATCGAGAAGCCCATGTCGGCGAAGATCGCGGTGATCTCGTCGAACACTTGGCTGATCGGATGGATACGCCCGGTCTCGATCCCGGCCCGGCGCACTGGCAGCGTCACGTCGACCGCTTCGCGCGCGAGCTGAGCCTCCAGCGCCGCCGCCTTCAGGACGGTCCGGCGGGCGCCGAGCGCCTCGGCAACCTCGTCCTTCAGCGCGTTGATCGCCGCCCCGGCCGTCTTGCGCTCATCCGGCGACATCTTGCCGAGGGTCGCGAGCAGAGCGGAGATCGTTCCCTTCTTGCCGAGCGCGGCGACGCGGACGGCTTCGAGCGCCGCTTCGTCCCGGGCCTCGACGATGGCGGCGAGCGTTTGCTGTTGCAGGGCGGAAAGGTCGGTCATGGCGGGCCTGTCGAGAGCAAGCGGCGCCGCCGATCCCCGTCTCCCGCGCGCGGGAGAAGGTGGCGCGCAGCGCCGGATGAGGGGCTGTGGAGGGCAAGTCCGCGGCGGTGGACCCCGACCCCTCACCCCAGCCCTCTCCCGCCAGCGGGAGAGGGGGAGTTGCGGTTTACGCCGCCTTGGGCAGGTGGCCCTTGGCCTTCTCGACGATCGCCGCAAAGGCCGCCGGCTCGGTGATGGCGAGCTCGGAGAGCACCTTGCGGTCGACTTCGACGCCGGCGGTGATCGAGGCCGGAGATGAACCGGCTATAGGTGAGGCCGTGCTCGCGGACCGCCGCGTTGATGCGCTGAATCCACAGCGCGCGGAACTCGCGCTTGCGGTTCTTGCGGTCGCGATACGAGTACTGCATCGCCTTTTCGACCGCCTGCTTGGCGATGCGAATGGTGTTCTTGCGGCGGCCGAAAAAGCCCTTGGCGGCCTTCAGGACCTTCTTGTGCTTGGCGTGGGCGGTTACGCCGCGTTTAACGCGTGACATGCTTCGTCTCCGGGAATTTCAGGGCAGTGGGCGAGATCAGCCGTTCGGCAGGAAGTACTTCTTGACGTTGTCGCCGTCGGTCTTGAACAGCACGTTGGTGCCGCGCAGATTGCGGATCTGCTTCGTCGTGCGCTTGATCATGCCGTGGCGCTTGCCCGCGTGGGCGTAGACCACTTTGCCTGTTCCCGTGATTTTGAAGCGCTTTTTCGCGCCTGACTTGGTCTTCAGCTTGGGCATTTGGCTCTCCTGGGCTTGGCGCCCTATTGAGTTTGCCGGACCTTTCGGTCCGTTCGCGTCGGAATGAGCGAAAAGAACCGCCACGGCAGCCCTAACGGCCGGGCGGTTCGGATGGACGGGCGCTTGTAGGCGAAAGGGCGCATGGGCGCAAGGCCCTGGGGAAGATGTAGCGCGCAAATCAAATAGCGCTTCGCGCAAGATCATACGGCGCCAGAAGCGGCAACGCCGGACCTGGTCGTGATCCCCGTTTTCGAGCCCGGCGTCGATTCGGGGACGAATGGTGACGCCGTCAGAGCCGCCGACGCGTTCCGACGGGGCGATCGCGATCGTCGGTGAACGGCAGTGAACGTTGAGTCCGTCGCTGCGCGCCGCCCGACGACATCTTCCTATTCAAGCAGTCGGGCGATCTCCGCGCTAGGCGCCTGCACGATCTTGGCGCCGACTTCGTGCTGGTATTGAGCGACAACCCGATGAGGAGCCGGCCAGATGTGGTCCGGCGCGACCAGGGGGACGATTTTGACATCCGCGGCAAGGTGATATTGGTGGGGCAATCGATTGTGAGGACCGCATGTCCCAGCGCTCAATTGCATCACCGATGGGGTTCGTGGCGCTTCTCGGGCTGTGGTCGATTTTCATGCTCTATGTAGCGGAACAAGCTACGGTCTACTCCGCGACGGTGGCCAATATCGCCTCTATCATCGGCGTCTTAGGGGGATTTGCGACGTTGGTCGCGCTCTATTTTCTCCCTGTGCCGACCGCGTGCGCTCGGCTGCATCCCCAGCGCGACAGCATCTTGGCGCTGATCATCCTGCTGGGCTGGTCATTCCTCGGATGGGCGGTCGCCCTCGTCTGGGCCTATTCGGCCCCTCGGCTTGGTTCCGCATTACCCACTGCCGGACCTCCTTCTCCAGCACCCTAGACCAAACGGCCAATTCGCCCTTTCCTGGGGTCTTCGCAAGTGTCCAAGCTTCCCCTTTCGCCAATGCTCCTCCAGTACCTCGTCGGTTTGTGCTGTCTGAAATGGCATCCAGATGCCGTCAACGTTACGATAGGCGATATGGTGCTCGATCCGGCGGCCAGCAAGCGACGCGACGTCGATGTTACGGTCACGATTTCAAAGTCTGGAGGTATCACTCACGCTTTCAAAGCCTACGAGGTGAAGCACGAGAGTAACCCGCTGGATGTCGCTCACATCGAACAGTTATGTCTCAAGCTTTTAGACATGCCGTCAGTGACCCACAGAGCAATCGTGTCCGCATCCGGGTTCACTCCCAGTGCTCAGTCCAAAGCAGCCCGGCATGGGGTCACCCTCTACGGACTTCGCCCGTGGACGCGACCACTGCGCGAGCAATTTCCCGCTCTCTCCATGCAAGGCACGGCCGAAGAGCATTTTCTAATGAGCCAGACACTGCTCTGTTGGATTGATGAGCAATTGTCAATAGTCGCGCGGGAAGCGAAAGGGCCGTTCTCGGTGCAGCCTGACGACAGATTATATTACGAATCGGGAAAATCGCACTCAAAATACAAGACGTTCGCCGACTATAAGAACGAGTTGCTGCTTCGGTCGACCGAGATACTGTTTCAATTGGAGCCAGCAGCGACTATTGTTCGTACGTTTCCTGTTCCCAATACCGCTCCCGAGGGAACCGTCCCTGCTGGACCAGCGTGGCCACACACGCACACCATCGACGTTCACGGTGATGACGTTCACGTAGAGACCGGGAAAGGCATCTGTCGAATCGACTTGATCACGATCAACGGGTGCCTTCAATGGCAGCGTCCTAATAACAAGCCTCTTTACTACCTCATGGATCAAATCCCAAGCGGGGAAGCTTTTGCGGGTGCGTTGATATCCACGGGAAGGCGCGAAGGGCGTATGACCGCTCTCGTTTTCTCGCCACAGACTCGCAGCATCGGGATTCATTTTGTCCGCTTGGCTGAGAAACATCTGAACTGCATCCGCGAGCTCCCTCTTGAGCAACCCGAAGCTCCAACTGGCTCGTAAGGATTGCAATCGCGTGCTAACCAGTCGACGGGCGTGTTCGGCGTCAATTTGGACCACTAGCAGCCCTTTTGGCGCACCGCGCTCGTACGACTAAAGGATATCTGATTTACGGAGGGCCGGACACGCCCTTTACTCTCTTCGCTCCTAGGGCGACAGCCTGTCGGATTGTAGAAAATTTATCGGGAGTTATTCCGGGAGGAACGGCCAAAAGTTCATATGCAGTCGTGACGAGTCGGTTCACAAATTCTCTTTTGAACCTATCATTCCAAGGTATGAGAATCCGTATGTCCCGACTTTCTAAGTCGTAAGTTCCACTCTTTGAAATATCGGTATCGTCTTGTACGTCTCCGCTAATAGTATGATGAAAACACACACCAATCAATTTAAACCCAGTGGAATATCTTTTCGAAAGTAGGATTCCATCAACGACAAGCTCGCTCGACGCAGCTCCAACAATAAAGTCAACGTCGCCGTACTTAGCAGACACCTCGCCAGAAGGTCACCACAGCTTTATTGCTCCGTAAACCGAAGGCAATGGTTGCGATCTGTATTCAAATATACCTATCAATGACAGGCTTGCGGCGAGGATGACCAAAAACAGGAGGCGGTCTTTGTGCCCAGGGTTCCAAATCGGGCCGCAAACGAAACTTCCTACGAGTCCAGTGGTCCACGCCGCTACCAGCAGAATGATCGCTAGGGTCATGGTTATGACCCCCGCGGCCGACAGCGAAGCAAGTACGAGCGTGACAAAAAGAGAGAAAACGACCGCAACGGCCGCGTCGGCTATAACGCTGCGCCATAAATCTGCGCGAGAGGGTTGGGAATTTTCGGACATCCTGGCCATCTTGGCTGATGCCGAACGAACGCGCAATTGCGCGCATCGCAGGTGTGGGAAAGGATCCGCGCCTCAAGCGCCCCAACCTCTTCCGTCGGGGCTAAATGTTGGGTCGGGTTGGTAAAATTGCATTCGAATCGGTGCTACATAGTACCGCTCTTTCATTTCCCACTTCGCTTTGCCTCCCGGTGCGCCACCGTCGGCGCTCTGGCCTTGTTTTCCGCGGCGCTTCTTTGTTGCGTCATTGGACCGGCGACCGCGAGACCTAGTCCGTTGCTCCAGCGCTGACGGTCGCGTCGGCTGTGGACGCATGACGCCGCGCATCGGATTGGCCGAGCGCTCTCCTCGTCAGGTCGTCAACGACGCGAACCCACCAATTATTGAAAACGACCAGCGGCAGCGCGGCAAAGATCGCTGCAACGACAGTCACGAAGGCGGCAAAAAGGCTCGCCTGGAAACTTGGCGTCCCACCGGCGGCCCAGAGGTAGGCTGCGGCGCCGACCGAGCAGAGGATCGGGACATGGATCAGGTAGAGCGGAAATGAGAGCTGGCCGATGAAGACCGAGACCGGGCCGGATATCAGCCGTCTCGCGCGAGGCGTCGCGCACTCGATCGTCATGATCAGGATCACGCTGGAAAAGATGTCGACGTAAGCCGACTCCGCCGCCCCGAACAGGTAGAGCGTGATTGCGAGCGAGGGGATGAGTATCGACCACTGCAGCGTTTGCGGTCTTGCAGGAAGGACCGCGGCGAGGGCGACGCCCGCCGGGAACGCGACGTACCAAGGCGAGACGAAATGACACAGCGCGGCGATCATGGCGAGGACGGCCAGGGCGACCAAGCGATTGGCGAGGAGGATCGGCCGAACGACGACCGCCGCGCCGAACGCCGCAAGGCTTCCGATCAACTCATAGCGCATCGTCCACAGACTGCTGTCATAGTCATGTTGCCCGGCGAAGAACGCGGCGAAGAGGCCTTGATACACGGCGTCGGCGAGCCTTGGCGTAAAGACGCCGCCGAACCCGAACAGAGACAGCCATGGCGAGCCGACGAGATCGCCCGCCTCGTGAAATCGATAGGCTCCAATTGCGAAAAGCAGCCAGGAAAACAATACAGCGAGCAACGCCGGTCCGGCGAGGCGGGGCCATCGCTTCACGACCCCTCGCGTAACAATAGCCGTGTCGCCGCCCAGCAGATAGCGGCGCGTCAAGACGTAGGCCGACAAGACGAAGAAGAGAATCACAGCCGCGGAGCCGTTGAAGAGGAAAGACCAAAAGCGGCCGGGAATGGTGAGCCCTGGCGGCCACTTGTCGGGAAAGAGACCGGACTGCGCCGGAAAGAACGCGACCAGGCAATGCCAGAATAATACGCAAATGGCGGCGCAACCGCGCACGGCCTCGAGCGGCACATTCTTACCGCGATCAGGAGGCATTTCCGCGCCAAGCCGCTGAGGAAGGTGGAATTCTGACATTTGATGAACGCACTGTCCATGCTCGGCAAGGCGAAGCATAAATCATGATTCACATTAATATATCGAGAAACGTATTTCTCGAAACGCCGCATCCCGGCGCGACAAACTGCGCCTCGGCGTGAATTGGATTGCGATCCTCGCGGCCTTGATGCCTCCGCAGTGACGCTCCATAAGCGGGGCGATTGGAGGTTCGGTATGGACACCCTGCTTGAAGGCTATCGTCGGTTCCGTGAAGAAATCTGGCCGGCCGAGCGCGCGCGCTATGAGGCGCTGGCGCGTTGGGGGCAGAGCCCGGAGACGATGGTGATCTCCTGCTCGGATTCGCGCGTCGATCCGCAGACGGTGTTCGGCGCCGTGCCGGGGGAGATGTTCGTGCTGCGCAACATCGCCGGCCTCGTGCCGCCCTATCAGCCGGACGCGCATTATCACGGCACCAGCGCGGCGATCGAGTTCGGCGTGCGGGTGCTCAAGGTCTCGAAAGTCGTCGTCCTCGGCCATGCGCTGTGCGGCGGGGTTCGCGCCATGGCCTTGGGGGCGCCGCTCGAGGCGCGTGACTTCGTCGCCTCCTGGGTGGAGATCGCGAGGCCCGCGCTGAGTTCGGAGGGCCGCGACGAAGCCGAGCGCCTGGACCGAACCGAGGCTGCCGTGGTCCGCCTGTCGCTCGACAACCTCATGACCTTTCCCTGGGTCGCCGAGGCGGTCGACGCCGGGCGCCTGACCCTGCACGGCTTCCGTTTCGACATTCATACCGGCGTGCTGTCGCGCATCGACGCCGACGGCGTGCGGCCAGTCGTGTAGGCCTCCCGGGCCCGGCTGCGCTGGCGCCAGGTCACCTAACGGCGTAGAACCGCGCCATGAACGAAGCCGCTCGACAGATCGAAGCGCCGACCCGTTTGACGACCCGCGCCCTCATCGTCGGCGAGCGGATCGACACCGCGGGGCTCGAGCGTCCCGACATGATCTCCTCGCTGCCGCTCGCCTTTCGGGTGGGGCCGACGGGGATGGTCGCCCTCTTTCGCTTCGGCGTCGCGGTGATGATGGGCCTCTCGCCGCTCGAGGAGGAGGACACCCTCGCCAAGCTTCGCTCGCGCATCAGCGGCACCCGCGCGCGCGGCGACGATGAAACGGCGGTGTTCGAAATCGCGCCCGAGGGCGAGGCGTCGGCCGAGACGACGGGGCCGATCCGCATCAAGGATTTCTCGGCGCCGCGGTTTCTCGTCATCGCCGACGCGCTCGCCAAGACGGTGGCGTTGACCCGCGACGAGCGCGAGGTCAATGCGGTGTTCGACGTTATCGAGCCGTTCGCCTTCCAACTCGCCAAAACCGGCAAGCCACCGTTCAGGCGCCGGGCAATGCTGCGGCTCATCGGCCAGGCGCTGCTCGCCCAGCATCGCGTTTCAGGCCGCGTCGCGGTGGAGGAGAAGCCCGACGTCCTGTGGGATCGTCCCGATCTCGAGCGGCTCTATGCGCGCCTCGAAGACGAGTACGAACTGAAAGAACGCGCCGGCGCGCTCAAGCGCAAGCTCGACGTGGTCGTCGAGACCGCCCACGCGCTGACGGAAATCATCGACGCCGACCGCGCGACGCGCCTCGAGGCGACGATCGTCGTCCTCATTGTCGCCGAACTCATCGCAGCAGTGATCCAGATCTATCTCGCCTCGCATGGCGGCTGAGCGGCGTTCGGCCCGCTCGAGAACCAAATCGCTTCCCGGTTGTTTGTTGATTGTGGCCGAGTCTTTCGGTGGCGAGCCGAACGATTTTGCGATTCTGTCGTCGGTCGACCGGCCGCGTAGCCGGCGGCGTCATGATGATCGCAGAACTGCCCTCGTCGAGGGCGTCTGGCGGAGGAAATCATGGCGAGCGCCGTCGCTTCCGGAGCCGACCCTCGTCGAAGTTCGCGTCCTGAGGCGGCGGCGGATCCGAGAGCGCTGAGCGCCGGCTTTCGCCCACATTGGCTCGACGCGCTGAATTTTCTGCTGGCCGACGTGCGCGGGGCGCTGGGTCCTTATCTCAACGTCTTCCTCGTCACGCAGCAGCATTGGAGCCAATCCGAAGTCGGGTTGATGACGACGGTCAGCGGGTTTGTCGGGCTCGCGGCGCAGACGCCGGCCGGCGCCGCCATCGACGCGACCAACGCCAAGCGCGCGGTGATCGTCATCTCCCTCGGCGGCCTCGCAATCGGCGCGATCGCCATCTTCGCGCTGCCGACCTTCTGGCCGGTGCTCATCGCCAATTCGGCGCTTGCCGTCGTCGGCGACGTCTTCGGCCCCGCCGTGGCGGCTCTGACGCTCGGCCTCTACCTACGAAATCAACTGTCGCGCCGCATGGGAAGGAACGCGGCGTTCGACCATGCCGGCAACGTTGGGATTGCGGCGGTCGCCGCCGCGGTCGGCTGGGGGTTCGGACAGCGCGGGGTGTTCCTGCTCGTCCCGATCTTCGCCGCGCTGGCGTGCGTCGCGACGCTCGCGATCCCGGACGCGGCGATCGATCACGAACGGGCCCGCGGCTCTTGCGAAGACGATGGCCCGAGCGGTGAAAGCTGGGCGCAGGTCCTTTCGAACAAGCCGCTGGTCGCCTTCGGCGCCAGTCTGATGCTGTTCCATTTCGCCAACGCGCCGCTCCTGCCGCTGGTCGGCCAGAAGCTCGCGCAGAGCCATCCGTCCTGGGCGACGGCCTTGATGTCGTCCTGCATCGTCGCGGCGCAACTCGTCATGCTGCCGATTGCCCTCATCGTCGGCAGGAAGGCCGAGGATTGGGGACGTAGGCCGATCCTGCTGGCGGGCTTCATCATCCTGCCGATCCGCGCGCTGCTCTACACAATGTCTGACGCGGCTCCGTGGCTGGTCGGCGTCCAACTGTTGGATGGCGTCGGCGCCGGCATTTTGAGCGTGCTGACGCCGCTCGTCGTCGCGGACCTCACGCGCGGAGCAGGGCGCTACAACTTCGCGCTCGGCGCCGTCACCACCGCGCAGGGGATCGGCGCTTCGCTCAGCGGCCTTGCCGCCGGCGTCATCGTCGACGCGATGGGCTACTCGGCCGCGTTCGTGGAGTGCGCAATCAGCGCGGCGGTGGCGCTGGCGGTTCTCGCCGTCTTCGTGCCGGAGAGCCGGGGCGCGCCGGCGGCGCCGCAAAAGGATGTCGAAGCGAGCGCCGCCGGCAAAAAATCGGCATCGCTATTTCACCGAGCGCGCTAAGGTCTCGCGCGACACGCGATTCTCCTTCCCCGGGCCAAGACCGATTTCATGAGCAAGAGCAGCTTTCTCCAACCCTTCACGGCAGGGCTCGTGACCGCTTTTGTCGGCTTCGCCAGCACCTTCGCAGTGATCCTCAAGGGCCTCGGCGCCGTCGGCGCGACCGACGCTGAGGCGGCCTCGGGCCTGATGGCGCTGTCGATCGGGATGGGACTGGCGGGCCTCTGCCTCTGCCTGTGGCACCGCATGCCGGTGTCGGCGGCCTGGTCGACGCCGGGCGCCGCCTTGCTCGCCGCGACGGGAGCGACGGCGGGCGGATTTCCCGAGGCGGTCGGGGCCTTTCTCGTCGTCGGCGTCCTGATCACCGCGGCGGGCCTCATCAAGCCGTTCGGCCGCCTCGTCGCCGCCATTCCCTCGGCGCTCGCCAACGCCATGCTCGCCGGCATCTTGTTCGGCCTCTGCCTTGCGCCGATCAAAGGGCTGATCGAAGCGCCGCCGCAGACGGCCGCGATCATCCTTACCTGGCTCGTCGTATCGCGCTGGAAGCGGCTCTATGCGACCCCGGCGGCGGCGATCGTCGCCGGCGTCATGATCGCCTATACCGGCCACGGAGCGGGCGTCGGCAGCGCGGATCTGATGCCGCAATGGGTGTGGACGACGCCGGCCTTCTCGCTCCATGTGATCGTGTCGCTGGCGTTGCCGCTGTTCGTCGTGACGATGGCCTCGCAGAATCTGCCGGGCATTGCGGTGCTGTCCGCTTACGGCTACCGGCCGGAGCCGGGGCCGCTGATCGCCACGACCGGCGTCTTCACGCTCCTTGCCGCGCCGTTCGGCGGCATTGCGATCAATCTCAGCGCAATCACCGCGGCGATGTGCGCCTCCTCGGAGGCTTCGCCCGATCCGAAGAAGCGCTGGATCGCGGCGGCGACGGCGGGCGTGGCCTATATCGTGTTCGGCTTTCTGACCGGCGGCGTCACGCATTTTGTCTCCGGTTCGCCCATTCTCGTCGAGGCGGTGGCGGGTCTCGCGCTGCTGGCGGCTTTCGGCGGCGCGCTGCATAACGCGCTCGCGAACATCTCCGAGCGCGAGGCCGCGCTGGCGACCTTCCTCGTCTCGGCCTCCGGCGTCGGCTTCTACGGGATCGGCGGCGCCTTCTGGGGGCTGCTGGCGGGCGGCGCAGTCCTGGCGCTGACGCGGGCGGGGGCGACTGGCGAAGGCGAGCGGAAGGCGGCGTGAAATAATTGGGGTCGCCCGCCGCGGATCGCCTGACCTCAGATATACGATTTCAACGGCCAGGCAGCCCCGCAATCAGTTGTTGATCAGCGGTTCGGACGACACCACGCTTGGTGCGTAGGTGCGTTTCAACGGCAGCAGCGACTTGAAGCGGGGTTCAAATCTTTCGTAGTTATTCAAAATGAGCTGCACGAGATCCGTCCCGTCGATGAGCCGCAAATTCGATTTGCCGCGTTCGATACGGATTGCGTCCGACGAGTAATCGCCCAACGTGACGAACAGCGCGTGTTCGCTTGGCTGGATCGCACCGAGGAGCTGTTGAACGGGCGGGCCGCCGATTGTCGACAGGACCTGCTTGCATTGGACCTTGATGATTGGGGGCTCAAAACCAAGCTCGTCTTTATGCGCGATGATATCTACGCCGCCGTCGGCTGAATAGCGGGTTACCCTAGCGTAATAGCCCATGCACCGAAGAAGTTCGGCGACAAATTGCTCGAACTGCTCTGGAGTAATGGCATTCTTCAGCCGTTTTATAACGAAATCTTCGACACTCTCTTCTGCTTGGACCGCAATTTCGACAGCGCTCGCTGCATCGACCTCTACAACTGTGAACGGCGCTCCTCTCAGGGCGGCAAGGATCTCTTCTGCGTTGTTGGCAATCTCAAACAACGTAATTGCCGAGCCGATCTCATAAAGCGCGGATTGCGAGAATTGTGCGCGAGGAGCGTGAACCTTCCACGCAACGCGACGCCGATGCGGATATTCAATATTCTGTGATGGCGAGAAAATATAGTCTGATTCAACAACGCCAATGTTGATCATCCGATCCGATTTCGATGGGTATGCAACGATGTCTCCAACGTCCATTTCCCTGCAGAATCTGTACAGGACGCCCGCTTTAACCGGAACCGCGCCGGGTTTATCCGACGGAAACACTTTTGCAAATGTCGCCTTGTATGTTTCGCGAGATGGGTGAAGCTTGCGTAAATCTCCCATCTCATGCCAGCCGATTGCAATGTCCTTGGCATCAGGAGACGCTTTTCCATCGTCCCACTCCATGTGGATGCCCCAGATCTTTTGCATCGACCCCCGCAAGCTCATATCATTCGAATCGAAAATTAACATGGCCTGACACCGTGGCCAACGTTCGCTTAGGGGAAGACATGTTCCGACGTGCTTTTCGTGCGATTGAACTAAAGCGGCTCCGCCGAAGCGGTGGGGGGATCGCTCCCTCTACCCTCTGAGCTCGAGGCTTACCCACCGTAGAGCCAGTCGTAGCGCTGCAGCAGGCGCTTCGGCCCGAGCGTGCGCATCGCCATGTCGCGCGCCAGGGCCAGCGGGCCGCTCATGTGATAGATGCGCCCCTGCGCCTGCGCCTCGCGTTGCACCCGGGTCGCCCGGCCGACGCGGCCGTTCGAATAAGCGAACAGCGCGGCGGCGACGTTTTGCGTCTCGGCGAGGCGGCGGGCGAGCGCTTGGGCGTCCTCGATCGCCTGCGCCGCGCCCTGGGCGAGGAACGGCGCCATCGGATGGGCCGCGTCGCCGATCAGCGCGATCCGCCCCATTGCAAAGTGCGGCAGCGGCGGGCGGACGAACAGCGGCCACGCGCGCCAGTTCTTTGCGGCCCCGATCAAAGCGCGGGCATCCGGCGACCAGCCGTGGAATGCGCGATGCAAAGCCTCGACGTCGGCCGCGCCGTCCCAGGGATCGGCCTGATCGGCTCGGCCCTTGGATTCGATCACCGCGACGAGATTGACGATCGAGCCGCCCCGCAGCGGATAATGGACGAGATGCGCCTTGGCGCCGAGGCGCAGCGTGACCTCGCGCTCGCTCCAGCGCGCCGCGACCTCACGCGAATCGACCGTCGCACGGAAGGCCATCCGGCCGATGAATTCCGGGGCGTGGACGGCGCCGAGGCCGAGCCGCTCGCGCACGAGGGAGCGAAGCCCATCGGCGCCGATGAGAACGTCGCCTCTTTCGCGCATCGTTACGGGACCGCGCTTCAGCCCGACGATAACGCCGTCGTCTTCGAGGCCGACGCCGGCGACAGCGACGCCGAGGCGCAGCGCGATGGTCGGCTTTGCCGCTGCGGCGTCGACGAGCGTCTTTTGCAGATCGGCGCGGTGGACGACGAGATAGGGGGCGCCCCAACGTCGCTCGGCGTCATCGAGCGGCAGTCGCGCGATCTCGGCGCCGTCGCGGCCGCGAAGCAGACGGATCGCGCGCGGTTCGGTCGCCGACGCCTTCACCGGTTCGAGCGCGCCTAAGCGCGCGAGGATGCGCGTCGCGTTGGGAGAGAGTTGCAGTCCCGCGCCAAATTCCAGCAACGCTGGCGCGCGCTCGAAAACCTCCACCGCAAAACCGCGCTGCGCCAGCGCGAGCGCGGCGGTCAAGCCGCCGATGCCGGCGCCGGCAATGAGCGCGCGGCGCGTCACAGCCTCAGGCGGCCTCGTGGTATTCGCACTCAGGAGGGATCGCGTGGGAGCCGAGCGACGCCTCGTAGACGAAGCGGGTCGAGCAATACGAGCAGACCGCCTCGACGTCGTCGCCTATGTCGATGAAGATGTGAGGGTGGTCGAACGGGGGCTTGGCGCCCATGCACATGAAGCGCTTGACCCCGATGCGGATCGTGGCGACGCCCGAATCGTTGTGGAAATGCGGAATCGCGTGATCGGCCATTACGAGCCATCCTCCTAGAGCATTCGCGCGGAGCTTAAAGCATTTTCGGCTATCGAAGGATAGCCGGTTTGTCATGCATGCGGGGAGAGGGGAGGGGCGTGTCCACTGACGTCATGGCCGGGCTTGTCCCGGCCACCCACGCTGGGCCGCGGCTCCGGGCGGCTCGCCGATTGATGGCGAGAACTCAAGGCCTCGCCTGTATGTCGTAGCAGTCGACCGTGCAAGCGGAGCTGCGTGGATGGCCGGGTCGAGCCCGGCCAAGACGAGTGGGGCAACCTTTTCACTTTGGCTACTGAGGGATAGCGGGTTTGTCGCGCATGTGGGGAGAGGGAAGGGGCGTGTCCACTGCCGTCTTGGCCGGGCTTGACCCGGCCATCCACGCCGGGCCTCTGCGCCGGTCGGCTCGTGCATTGAAGTCGAGAACGCGATGCTCAGCGGATCGAACAAGCGGAGCCGCGTGGATGGCCGGGTCAAGCCCGGCCAAGACGCGACAGGGTCGGTGGACCGCGGACACAAGGACGCCGCCTGGGCGTGCCGTGTCAAAAACAAAACCGCCGCGAACCCGAGCTCGCGGCGGCCAAATCGTTGTTCGACGGAGAAGCTCAGAGCTTCATTGCGCCTTTCATCTCGCGCAGCCGGTCGAGCTTCTCCTGCCAGATGCGCTTCTGCTCATCGGGCGCGTCGGCGAGGTCTTCCTCGGCGTTGCGGATTTCCTGGTCGAGATGCGCGGTGTCGACCTCGCCCTCGGGAATTGCGGTCTCGGCGAGCAGGATCAGACCGGCCGCGCTGACGTCGGCAAAGCCGCCGCGCACGAAGATCCGGACCTGCTTGCCGGCCGCTTCCTCGAAGGCGACGACGCCCGGCCGCAGCGCGGCGACCGCCGGCGCGTGGTCCTTGAGGACGACGAAGTCGCCCTCGCTGCCCGGCACGAGCACCGACTCGGCGGGGCCGCTGTAAACGAGCTTATCCGGCGAGACGAGTTCGAAGTGAAAGCTGGCCATGGGGTCGCCCTTTCAGCGCGGCGATTAGGCCGCTTCCGCCGCCAGCTTCTTGGCCTTCTCGACGGCCTGCTCGATCGTGCCGACCATGTAGAAGGCGGCTTCCGGCAGGCTGTCGTAGAGGCCGTCGCAGATGCCCTTGAAGCCCTTGACGGTGTCCTCGATCTTCACCTGCACGCCGGGCGAGCCGGTGAACACCGCCGCGACGTCGAACGGCTGCGAGAGGAAGCGCTCGATCTTGCGGGCGCGCGCGACCGTGAGCTTGTCCTCTTCGGAGAGCTCGTCCATGCCGAGAATGGCGATGATGTCCTGCAGCGCCTTATAGCGCTGCAACACCTGCTGCACGCGGCGAGCAACCCCGTAGTGCTCCTCGCCGACGATCGCCGGCTGCAGCATGCGCGAGGTCGAGTCGAGCGGGTCGACCGCGGGGTAAATGCCCTTTTCCGCAATCGAGCGCGACAGCACGGTCGTCGCGTCCAAGTGGGCGAAGGAGGTCGCCGGCGCGGGGTCGGTCAAGTCGTCGGCGGGCACGTAAATCGCCTGCACCGAAGTGATCGAGCCCTTGGTGGTGGTGGTGATGCGCTCCTGCAAGGCGCCCATGTCGGTCGCCAGCGTCGGCTGATAGCCGACCGCCGACGGAATGCGGCCGAGCAGCGCCGAGACTTCCGAACCCGCCTGGGTGAAGCGGAAGATGTTGTCGACGAAGAACAGCACGTCCTGGCCCTGGTCGCGGAAGTGCTCGGCGACGGTGAGGCCGGACAGAGCAACGCGCATGCGCGCGCCCGGCGGCTCGTTCATCTGGCCGAACACCAGCGCGCACTTCGATTTCACGCTCGGATCGGGGTCATGCGGGTCGGCGTTGACCTTCGACTCGATGAACTCGTGATAAAGGTCGTTGCCCTCGCGGGTGCGCTCGCCGACGCCGGCGAACACCGAATTGCCGCCGTGCGTCTTGGCGACGTTGTTGATCAACTCCTGAATGAGCACGGTCTTGCCGACGCCGGCGCCGCCGAACAGGCCGATCTTGCCGCCCTTCGCGTAGGGCGCGAGCAGGTCGACGACCTTGATGCCGGTGACGAGAATCTGCGCTTCGGTCGACTGATCGACATAAGCGGGCGTCGGCTGATGAATGCCGCGGCGGGCTTCCATCTTGATCGGGCCGGCTTCGTCGACCGGCTCGCCGACGACGTTCATGATGCGGCCGAGCGTGCCTTCGCCGACCGGCACCGAGATCGGCTCGCCGGTGTCGCTAACTCCCTGACCGCGGACCAGACCCTCGGAGGTGTCCATCGCGATGCAGCGCACGGTGTTCTCGCCGAGGTGCTGGGCGACCTCGAGCACCAGGCGCGAACCGTTGTTGATCGTCTCGAGCGCGTTGAGGATCGGCGGCAGCTCGCCCTCGAACTGGACGTCGACGACAGCGCCGATGACCTGAGTGACGCGCCCCGTGGTGTTCTTCGCCATTTGTTGACGTCCTCGCTTCAATTCCTGAAGACCGCTCGCGCGATCGGTTGGGTCAGAGCGCCTCGGCGCCCGAGATAATCTCGATCAGTTCCTTGGTGATCATCGCCTGCCGGGTGCGGTTGTAGCGAAGCGTATACTTCTTCACCATCTCGCCGGCGTTGCGCGTCGCATTGTCCATCGCGCTCATCTGCGCGCCGAAGAACGACGCCACGTTTTCGAGCAGCGCGCGGTAGATGCGCACCGTCACCGCCTGCGGCAGCAACTGGGTGAGAATCTCGGCTTCGTCGGGCTCGTAGTCGTAGACCGGCGCAAGCTCGTCCTTCGGGCCGAGCTCCGGCGGGATCAACTGCTGCGCGGTCGGGATCTGCGAGATCACCGACTTGAACTTCGAGTAGAAGAGGGTGCAGACATCGAATTCGCCCGCTTCGAAGAGCTCGATCACCTTCTTAGAGATCGGCGAGGCGGTGTCGTACGTGATCGTGCGCACGCTGCGCAGGTCGATCAGCTCGAGGATCGCGGCCTCATGGGTGCGGCGAAGCTGATCGTAGCCCTTCTTGCCGACGCAGAGGATCTTGACGGTCTTGCCCGCCCGGGTCAGCGCGTTGGCGCGGTCGCGCGCGAGGCGGACGATCGAAGTGTTGAAGGCGCCGCAAAGGCCGCGCTCGCCGGTGCAGACGACGAGAAGATGCGTCTGCTCCGATCCGTTGCCGCTGAGCAGCCGCGGGGCCTCGGAGCCGGCGGCGACGCCGCCGGCGAGATTGGCGAGCACCGTCTCCACGCGCTCGGCGTAGGGACGCGCCGCCTCGACCGCCGCCTGCGCGCGGCGCAGCTTGGACACGGCGACCATCTGCATGGCCTTGGTGATCTTCTGCGTCGATTTGACGGAGGTGATCCGGTTTCTCAGGTCCTTTAAGGACGGCATCGCGAGGCTCGGTTAAAGAGGCTGGATCAGGCGAAATTGGCGGCGAAGGCGTCCACGGCAGCCTTCAGCTTGGCCTCGGTTTCGCTCGTGAGGTCGCGCGTCGTGCGGATCGACTCGAGGATCTCGGGGTGCTTGCTGCGCAAGGTGGCGAGCAGGCCGTCCTCGAAGGGGCGAACCCTGTCGACCGGCAGCTTGTCGAGATAGCCGTTGACGCCCGAATAGACGGAGCAGACCTGCTCCTCCATCTTCAGCGGCGAGAACTGCGATTGCTTCAAGAGCTCAGTCAGACGCGCGCCGCGGTTGAGCAGACGCTGCGTGACGGCGTCGAGATCCGAGCCGAACTGCGCGAAGGCCGCCATTTCGCGGTACTGCGCGAGCTCGCCCTTGATCTTGCCGGCGACCTTCTTGGTCGCCTTCGTCTGCGCAGCGGAGCCGACGCGCGACACCGAGAGGCCGACGTTCACGGCCGGGCGGATGCCCTGGTAGAAAAGGTCGGTCTCGAGGAAGATCTGGCCGTCGGTGATCGAAATCACGTTGGTCGGAATGTAGGCCGAGACGTCGTTCGCCTGCGTCTCGATGATGGGCAGGGCGGTCAGCGAGCCCGAGCCGTTGTCCTTGTTGAGCTTGGCGGCGCGCTCGAGCAGGCGGGAGTGGAGATAGAACACGTCGCCGGGGTAGGCTTCGCGGCCCGGCGGGCGGCGCAGCAGCAGCGACATCTGGCGATAGGCGACCGCCTGCTTGGAGAGGTCGTCATAGATGATGACCGCGTGCATGCCGTTGTCGCGGAAGAATTCGCCCATCGCGCAGCCCGAGAAGGGCGCGAGGAACTGCATCGGCGCGGCGTCCGAGGCAGTGGCGGCGACGACGATCGAATATTCGAGCGCGCCATTCTCCTCGAGCACCTTGACGAACTGGGCCACCGTCGAGCGCTTCTGGCCGACCGCGACGTAGACGCAGTAGAGCTTCTGGCTCTCGTCGTTGCCCTGGTTCAGCGGCCTCTGGTTGAGGATCGTGTCGAGCGCGATCGCGGTCTTGCCGGTCTGGCGGTCGCCGATGATCAGCTCGCGCTGGCCGCGGCCGATCGGGATCAGGGCGTCGATCGCCTTGAGGCCGGTCGCCATCGGCTCGTGCACCGACTGGCGCGGAATGATGCCGGGCGCCTTGACGTCGACGCGGGCGCGCTTGGTGGCGTTGATCGGACCCTTGCCGTCGATCGGGTTGCCGAGCGCGTCGACGACGCGGCCGAGCAGCTCCTTGCCGACCGGCACGTCGACGATCGCGCCGGTGCGCTTGACGGTCTGGCCCTCTTTGATCTCGCGGTCAGAGCCGAAAATGACGATGCCGACGTTGTCGTTCTCGAGGTTGAGCGCCATGCCGCGCGTGCCATTCTCGAACTCGACCATCTCGCCGGCCTGAACCTTGTCGAGGCCATAGGCGCGCGCAATGCCGTCGCCGACCGACAGGACCTGGCCCACCTCGGTGACCTCGGCTTCGTTGCCGAAGTTGGCGATTTGGCTCTTGAGAATGGAGGAAATCTCAGCGGCGCGGATATCCATCAGCCGACCTCTTTCATGCGGGTGCGAATTGCGTTGAGTTTGGTTTTCAGCGAGCCGTCGACCATGCGCGAGCCGAGCTTGACGACGAGTCCGCCGATGATCGAGGGATCGACCTTCGTCGTGAGCTCGACCTGCTCACTGCCGGCGACCGCACGCAACGTTTGCTTGAGCGCGTCGATATTGGCGTCATTGAGCGCCTCGGCGCTCGTCACCTGGGCGCGCGTCACGCCGCGGAAGGCGTCGTTGAGCTTGCCATATTCGGCGATCATGTCGCGAATGGCGAACAGCCGTCGCTTCGCGGCGACGAGGTTGATGAAATTGGCGGCAATGCCGGAAATGGCAGCCCTGGCCAAAATCGCGCCGAGCGCCTTGCGTTGCTCGGACGAGGAAAAGACGGGACTGCGCACGAGGCGCTGCAGGTCAGGGCTTTCGGCGATCAAAGCGTCGAAAGCGGCGAGCGCGGCGGCGACGCCGTCGGTGTCGCGATTGTCCCTGGCCAAAGAGAAGAGGGCTGACGCGTAACGCCCCGCCACTCCCGATACAATCGTGTCCTGTTCGGCCAAATCCGTGCTCTTTCACAGGCTGATCGAACGAGCGCGACGCCGCCGCAGCGAAGTCGATCTCGCGTGAATTCACTAAGTCCGTCAATACCCCGGCGTGGGGTCAAATAAAGCCCCCGACCCCAAGGCGCGGGTTGCCTAACATAGGACTTTTGACAGCGCAACCGCGGAAAGTCGCGATTCCGTCGCAATTAACTGCGGCGTTCCCGGGCGCGAAGACGGCGCTCGTGGCGGCCGGTCAAGGCGGCCTTCGAAACCGTCCTGGCCCCCTCGGCTGCGCGGGAAGGTTTCCCATTGTGCTTCTGATCAAATAGAGTTGGTTGGAATTGGCCATGGCTACAAAGTACCATCGCTTGGTGGACGTCGAGTCGAGCCGCGCCGCGTGTGAGATTGAGTGGGAGGAGTGGTCAGATCGGGTCGTCGAGACGGGACCGTGCGTTGCTGCGCGCTCGCCGTCAGGAGGGATGGAATGAACGTGACGGCCCGCCCCGCTGACTATCGACGCGGGAGCATCTACTCGCTGGTGACCGCCGTGCTGTTGGCGACCCAGGAGCCGTTTTCCGCCGCCGCGGCCAGACACTTCAGTTCGGCGGAATTCGTGTTTCTGACGCAGGTCGCGCTGCTGCTTTCGGTTCCGCTCCTGACGCTGGCCGCCCCAAGCCGCCGCGATTTTGTCGCGCTGCTGACCAATGTCGGCCATCTCGGTAAGTTCGCCATCCTGTTCATCATCGGCCTTTGCGGCCTTCTCCTCTACAATATCGGTCTGGGCGGGACGCATCCCATCATCACCGCGGCCGTCCTGAATTTGTCGCCGTTCTGGGCGGCGCTGGTGGCGCTGGTCGTCTCGAAGCGATCGGTGCAGGTTTCCGCGCTGTTTTTTTTTGGCTGCTTCGTAATAGCCTTCCTCGGTGCGATGATCGTCGCATGGAGCCAGATAGCGGCGTCGAACCAGGAGGTCCTCAGCCAGTTCCTCCTAAACGCCCGTCACTATCACTACATCTATGCGATTCCGATCCCGCTTTTCTTCGCCCTCAGCGGCGCGCTGGTCGGGCGGTGGTTCGGCGAGTTCGACGAATCCGCCACGATCGCGGCGAATTTCGTCTTCGCGGCGGTTTTCCTGATTCCGGCGACTCTTGTGCTTATGGCGCACTCCGGCGCGCCGTCGCAGCTCCTGGTCGACGGGCAAGCGTCGGAGGCGGCGCTGTCGCTGATTCTCGGCACTCTGGCGGCCGCGGCCGCCGGGCGCGTCTACTACCAAATCGCTCTGACTGCGACGAATCACGACAATGGCTTCGTGACGATGTTTTTCCTCTTGATTCCGGCGCTCTCGTCGCTGATCGCCTTTCCGCTTTCGACGTGGAACCCGAACCTGCGGGTCATTGTCGGGCCGATGTACTTTGTCGGTCTGGCCCTGGTCATCGCGCCACTATTCTTGTTCCTGCGGAAGTCCTGGCAGGGGCCCCATTAGCGGGGGGCGGAAAAGGCGCCCGGGCGGATGACCGCCTCTTGGGAGGATTATTTTTGGATAGCGGTTCGAGATGCTGCTATTTTGCTGCTGCTTTGATGATGCCCGCCATGGAGGATCCAAATGGCCGAGAGCGTCTATAAAGTCATCGAGCTGGTCGGCACGAGCACGGAATCTTGGGAGAAAGCCGCCAAAGCGGCAGTCGAGAGAGCCGCCGTATCTTTGCGGGATCTCCGTGTCGCCGAGGTCACGGAACAAGATATGCAGCTCAAGGACGGCAAGGTCGAACTCTATCGGGCCAAGGTGAAAGTGTCCTTCAAATATGAAGGCGCTGGCTGAGCCTGACGGCGGAGTCTTGGCTGGGGTAGGGGACACGAGGCGCATTGGAGCGCTCCGTGAGGCGTTTCGCGCGGAATGAGCCAGCGGCGAGGGTCGGCCCGGACAACTACGAATGGGGCAGTCGGGTGACGACAGAACGCGCAGGCTCAGTCCTAGAATTCGACTCCCGCCCTGGCGAGCAAGGCAACTGCACCCCATAAGAGCGGCAGCCGGCGTCTGGCGCCGTTCGTGAAGTTTCTGCTGGTCTGCGCTTTGATCGCCATCGGGGGCTACGCGATCTATGCGTTGATCTTTCCGACCGAGCGCCTCCGCTATCGCCTGACGCTGGATGTCGATGTCGACGGCGTGACGCACACGGGCTCCGGAGTGGTTGAGATTGCGTATCAGCCGCTGCCCGACATGTTCGATAGCCTTCCCGGAGGTCACTTTCGTGGCGAGATGCGGGGATATGCGGTCACCGTCGATCTCGGCGAGCGCGGTGTGCTGTTCGCCCTCGACGGAGTGCCGATGCTGGCTTCGCCAGAGACTAATCGCCCGTTGTTTCCCGAGGCCGCGTATTTTGGCTCTCTGCCCTTCGTCGCTTACAGAGTCGTAGAGCAGGGGCCGCCTTCGCACACAATGCAGCAGGTTCGGCAACTGCGAAAGAAGACCGGGGCGGTCGATGTTCCCTTGGATATGTTGCCTATGCTTCTGCGGTTTCGCGACATTAATGATCCTCAGTCAAACGAGGAAGTCGATCCCCGTGATCTCGCCGCAGCGTTCGGCCCAGGGGTCCGTCTTTTGGACGCGAAACTAGAGTTTACAGACGATCCCGTGAGTTCGATGCCCCGGAACTGGCCTCGTTGGTTGGTGGACGAAAAGGGCGAAGAAGGTTTCAGGCTGCGCGCGTCGCATAACGGGAAGCTATTTGGATTGTTCTGGTGGTGCTCCAGCCGCTTTTTTAAGGGGACACGAAATGGGCGGTTTGGCGAGGGCGATTGGCTCAGCTGATCACTCGCCGACTTCGCGTCACAAAAAGACATCGCTGCGATGGGCGTCGCAGCGAGACCGAGGTGGCGCCAGCCTCTCTAGGCCAGCGCCAGGGTACGCTTCCGCCGGCGTCGAGGCCGCGGCGCGCAAGGCCGCCCGCCAATTAAGGTTTCTTTCCCGTCGCGGCGCTGCTATGCCCGCGGCCTGCATCATTTACGCGCCCCGGGCGGGGCTCGCCGGAAAGCCATGACCAGCCACCCCATCGAGAACATCCGCAACTTTTCCATCGTCGCCCATATCGACCACGGCAAGTCGACGCTGGCCGACCGCCTGATCCAGCAGACGGGGACGCTCGCCGAGCGCGAGATGGTGGAGCAGGTGCTCGATTCCATGGACATCGAGCGCGAGCGCGGCATCACGATCAAGGCGCAGACGGTGCGGCTCGAATACCGGGCCAACGACGGCAAGACCTATATCCTCAACCTGATGGATACGCCCGGCCACGTCGACTTCGCCTATGAGGTGTCGCGCTCGCTCGCCGCCTGCGAAGGCTCGCTGCTCGTCGTCGACGCGAGCCAGGGCGTCGAGGCCCAGACGCTCGCCAACGTCTATCACGCGCTCGATGCGGGCCACGAGATCGTGCCCGTCCTCAACAAGATCGACCTGCCCGCCGCCGAGCCGGATCGCATCAAGCAGCAGATCGAGGACGTGATCGGCCTCGACGCCTCGGAGGCGGTGCCGATCTCGGCCAAGACCGGCCTCAACATCGACCTTGTGCTGGAGGCGATCGTCGCCCGCCTGCCACCGCCGAAAGGCGACGAAACGGCGTCGCTGAAGGCGCTGCTGGTCGATAGCTGGTACGACGCCTATCTCGGCGTCGTCGTGCTGGTGCGGGTGATCGACGGGTCGTTCAAGAAGGGCATGCGCATCCGCATGATGGGGACGGACGCGCATTACGAAGTCGATCGCGTCGGCGTCTTCCGCCCCAAGATGAGCGAAGTCGGCGAGCTGGGGCCGGGCGAGATCGGCTACATCACGGCGCAGATCAAGCAGGTCGCCGACACCCGCGTCGGCGACACCATCACCGACGACAAGCGACCGATTTCAGAGGCGCTGCCCGGCTTCAAGCCGGCGCAGCCGGTGGTGTTCTGCGGTCTTTTCCCGGTCGACGCCGCCGACTTCGAGGACCTGCGCGCCGCGATGGGCAAGCTCCGCCTCAACGACGCCAGCTTCTCCTTCGAGATGGAGACCTCGGCGGCGCTCGGCTTCGGCTTCCGCTGCGGCTTCCTCGGCCTGCTGCATCTCGAGATCATCCAGGAGCGGCTCGAGCGCGAGTTCAATCTCGACCTCATCGCCACCGCGCCGTCGGTCATCTATCACATCGTGCTGACCGACAAGAGCGTGCTCGAACTGCACAATCCCGCCGACATGCCGGATGTCGTGCGCATCGAGGAGATCCAGGAGCCCTGGATCAAGGCGACGATCCTGACGCCGGACGACTACCTCGGCGCGATCCTGAAGCTGTGCCAGGACCGGCGCGGCACGCAGGTCGATCTCAACTATGTCGGCAAGCGGGCGATGGTGGTCTACGAACTGCCGCTCAACGAAGTGGTGTTCGACTTCTATGATCGGCTGAAGTCGATCTCCAAGGGCTACGCCTCGTTCGACTACCAGCTCACCGACTATCGCGCCGGCGATCTGGTGAAGATGTCGATCCTCGTCAACGGCGAGCCGGTCGACGCGCTCTCCATGCTGGTGCACCGCGAGCGGGCCGAATCGCGCGGGCGCGCGATGGTCGAGAAGCTGCGCGAACTGATCCCGCCGCACATGTTCCAGATCCCCATCCAGGCGGCGATCGGCGGCAAGATCATCGCGCGCGAGACGATCCGGGCGCTGCGCAAGGACGTCACCGCCAAATGCTACGGCGGCGACGCCACCCGCAAGCGCAAGCTCTTGGAGAAGCAGAAGGCCGGCAAGAAGAAGATGCGCCAGTTCGGCAAGGTCGAGATCCCGCAGGAGGCGTTCATCGCCGCGCTGAAGATGGACGACTGAGATTGTAGTTGTCCCGGGAGCAGGACAAATCGTCATTGCGAGGAGCGTAGCGACGAAGCAATCCAAGTATCCGCTTGTGCCGTCGGCGCCACTGGATTGCTTCGCTGCGCTCGCAATGACGGCAAACGCTCTAAGAATTCATAACGAGACCCCGCCATGAATTCTTCGGTGAGCGCTAAGAGCGTCCGTTTCGATGCGGACAGCTTCTGGGTCGAGCTGTCCGATGGCCGGACATTGAGCGTTCCGCTGGCGTGGCTTCCTCGCCTTCTGCGAGCCTCTCCCGAGCAGAGGAAGGCGGTCAGCTTGAGCTCGCGCGGGCTTCATTGGGACGAGTTGGACGAAGATATCTCAATCGACGGGCTTGCTTGCAGGGCGAGGCGATCAGAGCCGCCCCGGCGCAAACCGCGGCGCCGCCTGACAGGGCCGACGGCTATTTCTTCAAGTCGTTTCTTCGGCCGCCGCCAAAGCACTTACACGCTGCGCCAGATCTCGTCGAACACCGAGCCGGGGATGACGTTCGCTGCGTTGCCCGCGACGAGCTTCAGGTAATCGGCGTCACTGGTGAATTTGACTATGGTCGATTCGTATTCGGAGAGATTGGCGTACTCCGAGACGAAGGCGACCCGGTTCGGATTTCCGCCGATGGGCATGTCGAGGCGGATGTCGAGGCCGAATTTATCTTCGGCCAGCTTCGCGATATTGCGCGCGAAGGCGAGGCACTCGGGAGTCTTGCCTGGCGCAATCGAGATGGTTCGAACGAAGGTGATCATCGTTGGACCTCCCTGCCGCGGCGCGCTGTTCGCGCTCGCCGCTTGCGAAGCTAGCCCGCCATTGTGTCGGTGGCGTGCCGCCCAGCCCCTTCAATCCACCCCGCCGCGCCTTCGCCCGCCGCTCGGCCCGTGGCGAAGCACGCTTGCAGCAGATAGCCGCCGGTCGGCGCCTCCCAATCGATCATCTCGCCCGCGACGAACACGCCGGGCAGCTTCTTGAGCATGTAAGTTTCGTCGATCTCGCTCCATTCGACGCCGCCAGCGGTCGAGATCGCGCGGGCGATCGGCGCGGGCGCGAGGAGGCGCAGCGGCAGCGCCTTGAGGCGGGCGGCGAGGGCGGCCGGCTCCTGGGGAATGTCGCCAGCTTCGCGCAGCAGTCCGATCGCGACCGGCGCGAGGCCAGCGGCTTTGCGCAGAAAAGTCGACAGCGATTGGCTCGCCCTTCGTTGCAGGCGCAGAGCGAGCGCCTCGACAGTCAGATCCGGCTTGAGGTCCACCGTCAGCACGGTCGATCCCGCCGCGGCGATCGCCTCGCGCAGTCGCGCCGACAGCGCGTAGACGGCGCCGCCCTCGAGGCCCTTGGCGTCGATCATCGCCTCGCCGCGGACGCGCGCCTCACCGTGCGCGAGCGCAATCGCCTTCAGCGGCTGGCCGGCGAAGCGCTCGCGGAAGGTCGGCGACCAATCGACGGCGAAGCCGCAATTGGCGGGCCGCAGCGGCGCGAGCGCCAGGTCGGCCGAATGCAGCATCGTCGTCCAGGCGCCGTCCGCGCCGAGCCGCGGCCAGGAGGCGCCGCCGAGCGCGAGGACGATCGCGCCGGCGTCGGCTTCTTCCTCGCCTTCGGGCCCGGCGAAGCGCGCTTTACCCTCGCTCAAGCCGATCAGCCGTCGGCGCGCATGGAGTGCGACTCCGAGCGTCTCGAGGCGCCGGAGCCAGGCGCGCAGCAACGGCGTCGCCTTGAAACTCTTGGGAAAGATGCGGCCGCTGGAGCCGACGAAAGTCTCCTCGCCGAGGCTTTCGCACCAGGCTCTCAAAGCGCTCGGCGGAAAGCGCTCGATGGCGGGGGCAAGGCGCGCCGCCGCCTCGCTGTAGTGCGACAACAAGATCTCGAGCGGCTCGGAATGGGTGAGGTTCAGGCCGCCGCGGCCGGCGAGGAGGAACTTGCGCGCAGGGGAGGGGGCGGCGTCGTAGATTTCGACCCGATGACCGAGCGTCGCGAGCGTCTCGGCCGCCATCAAGCCGGCCGGACCAGCGCCGACGACGAGCACCCTGAGGGCGCGCTGGGGCGATTGGCGGGCAGTCATCGAGGCTCCTTCGTCGCAGCCGACGGCAGCGGTCGATGCTCGCATAAGGCTGAATTAATTATGAAAATTGAGTAGCGAACTGAGCAATGCATCTTTTACGCAGCGTTAATGCGGGGGAGCCTAGCGTATAGGAAGTTCGACTAGGCCAGTCCAGACCGTCGCAAGATCGTTGTGGAGCCTTGATGCGCGTCAAAATAAAAGGAGGCTCCGACACCGCGCCGCAAAATTCGGCCTTTGCCGCGCTTCTGCGCTCCGTCGCCGAGACGCAGGAAGCTGCAATGCGGGCGCGTGAGCCTATCATCGCCAATCTGGAAGTGCAGGCCGAGCGCTACAAAACCGCGATCGCCAACATTTCTCCCGGCATTTCCGTGTTTGACCGGACCGGCCGGCTGGTTGTTTCCAACAGCGCCTTCGCCGAGATTTACCGGCTCAACCCCACCCAGACGCACCCTGGCCTGACGCTGCGCGAGCTCGTCGAGCGGCGGATCGCCGCCGGCACGTGCCCGATGTCGATGGAGGATTATCTCGCCCTCAGCCGATCGATTAACACCGGCAAGGAAACAAGGATATGGAGCCTCACCCTCGATGACGGCCGCACGCTGCGTATCCGTCACCAGCCGATGGGCGACGGCGGTTGGGTGTCCGTTCACGAAGACATCACCGAGATTCAAGACAAGCAGGCCATCGCGAAGGAGCGCTTTTCGCTGCAGGCGCTGATCGACGGCGCCCCCGATTATTTCTGGATGAAAGATCTCGACGGCCGCTTCGTCATCGCCAATCAGGCGATTGCGTCGGACAGCGGACGCGGGCGGTCCGACGAGTTGATCGGCCTGACCGATTTCGACATCCATCCTTTCGAAGCGGCGCAGGCTTTCCGCGCGACCGAACAGGAACTTCTCGCCACCGCGCAGCCGAGAAGCGATATCGAGGAGCGGGTCGTCACCGCCAAGGGCGAGGTCAAGTGGTTCTCCTCGACCAAAGCGCCGATGCGCAACGAAGACGGCCAAATTTGCGGCGTGATCGGGATAGGGCGCGACATCACCGCGCGCAAGGTTGCCGACCACCTGCGTGATCGCCAGGCTGAGATCCTGGAAATGATCGCGATGGGCGCGGAGCTGGAGGCGGTTCTCGAGCGCGTCGTCCGGCTGGTTGAATTGCAACTTGCCGACGTGTTCTGTTCCGTGGTGCTGGTCAACGAGGAGGGAACGCTCCTTGGCCGCGTTGTGGCGCCGAGCCTGCCGGAAATCTACACGCGCGCCATCGACGGCGTTCCGGTTGGTCCCACTATGGGCTCGTGCGGCACGGCCGCGTACCGGCGCGCGTCCGTCGTCGTCTCCGACATCGCCACCGACCCGCTCTGGCACGACATTCGCGACCTCGCGCTGCCGCACGGGCTGCGCTCCTGCTGGTCGACGCCGATCCTTTCCAAAGACGGCGATCCGCTCGGCGTCTTCGCGCTCTATGCCGGGACGGTGCGTGAGCCGACGGACGCCGAGAAGCGCTTCGTCGACATCGCGACCCACATCGCCGGCATCGCGATCGCGCGCAAACGCGCCGAGGATCGCATCCATTTCATGGCGAACCACGACGCTTTGACCGGGCTGCCCAATCGCAGTCTCCTCAAGGATCGACTGACGCAGGCGATGAGCGTGGCTCGCCGCAAGGGCCGGTGGGCGACGGTCGCGTTCATCGATCTCGACAATTTCAAGTTCATCAACGACAGCCTCGGCCACAGCGCGGGCGACGAACTCTTGAAGGCGATCGCCGCGCGGATGACGGGCAGTCTGCGGGCCTCCGACGCCGTCGTTCGCCTGGGCGGGGACGAATTCGTCGTGCTGCTGGTCGATCAGGCCAAGAAGGTCGACGCGGTGGCGGACATCGTGCGGGGCCTGCAGGCCGCGATCGCGGCCCCGGTCGAGCTTGGCGACCATAGGCTCCAGGTCACCAGCAGTTGCGGCGTCGCGAACTATCCCGACGACGGGACGGACGTCGAGACCTTGCTCGCCCACGCCGACGCGGCGATGTACCGCGCCAAAGAGATCGGCCGCGACAATTTTCAATTCTATACGCCCGAGCTGAACGCCAAGGTGCAGGACAAATTCCTGCTGCAGGAGGAATTGCGCTGCGCCGTGCAGCAGGGCGAATTCGCGCTGCACTATCAGCCGCTCGTCGACATGTGGACCCAGCGCATTCTGGCGGTCGAGGCGCTGATCCGCTGGAACCACCCGTCGCAGGGCCTCGTTGGACCGGGCAAGTTCATTCCGCTTGCCGAGGAGTCCGGGCTCATCGGGCCGATCGGGGACTGGGTGTTGCGCGAAGCTTGCCGGCAGAACAAAGCCTGGCAAGACGCCGGAATGGCCCCCATCAGCGTCTGCGTCAACGTCTCGGCGCGCCAGTTCATGGACAAGAACTGGGTCGCGAGCGTCATCGGCGCGCTTCGCGACAGCGGACTTGAAGCGAAATATCTCGAGCTGGAGCTGACCGAGAGCCTGATCATGGAGGACCTCGAGCAGGCGCTGGCGACCATGCGGGCGCTTCAAGATCTCGGCGTCGGCCTTTCGATCGACGATTTCGGCACCGGCTATTCCAGCCTGAGCGCCCTCAAAACGTTTCCCGTCGCGCGATTGAAGATCGACCGTTCCTTCATCGAGGGTTTGCCGCACGACGAGCACGACAAGGCGGTGGCCTCAGCGGTGATCTCGCTGGGCCAAAAGCTCAACTTGCGCGTGGTCGCCGAGGGCGTCGAAACCGACGAACAAGTCGATTTCTTGCGCCAAAACAATTGCGACGAGATGCAGGGCTACCGCTTCAGCCGGCCGCTCGCGCCGAATGCGCTCGAGGCGCTCATCGTCGCGCAAGGCGAGGCCGCTTAAGGCCGCGTTGCCTTCGGCTTTTCCAAAACTTGATCCGTTCCCTCTGGCGCCGAGCCGCGAATTCGACCAAAACGGCGCTAAGAGAGGGAAGGAGCACCGACATGGATCTTGGCATCGCGGGACGCAAGGCGATCATCTGCGCTTCGAGCAGAGGTCTTGGCCGGGCCTGCGCCATGGAATTGGCGCGCGCCGGCTGCACGGTCGTCGTCAACGGCCGCGACGAAGCGAGGCTGGAGGCGACGGCGCGCGAAATTCGTGAGGCGACCGGGGCCGAGGTCGTCGTCTCGCCGGGCGATCTTGACCTGCCGGAAGCGCGCGACGCCCTGCTGGCGGCCTGCCCCGATGCGGATATTCTCGTCAACAACAACGGCGGCCCGCCGCCGAAGCCGTTCGCCCAATTGAGCCGCGAGGACATTCTGCGCGGCGTCGAATCGAACATGCTGACGCCGATCGCGCTGGTCCAGCGGGTTGCGCCGGGAATGGCGGAGCGCGGCTTCGGGCGGATCGTCAACATCACCTCCGGCTCGGTTCGGGCGCCGCTGCCGGGCCTCGACGTCTCCTCAGGCGCGCGCGCCGGCCTGACCGCGTTTCTGGCGGCGACCGCGCGGGCCTTCGCCGCTCGCAACGTGACGATCAATTCGATCCAGCCCGGCGCTTTCGACACCGACCGGCTGCGTCCCGGCCTGTTGAAGCGCGCCGAGGCGATGGGCGGCGATCTCGCCGCCGCTCGCGCCGAGCGGGAGGCGACGATCCCGGCCCACCGTTTCGGCGCGCCCGCCGAATTCGGCGCGCTATGCGCCTTCCTCGCCAGCGCTCACGCGGGCTTCATCACCGGCCAGAACATTCTGATCGACGGCGGCGCCTTTCCCGGCGCCTTCTGAACGGGCCGAGGGGCTAGGCTGGAGCTGTCATGCCCGCGAAAGCGGGCATCCAGTTCAAGGGGCGAAGGCCTGCGCGGTTGTCTGGATCCCCGCTTTCGCGCTATGGCATGCGCACATTTTCGACGGGCGGGCGCCTCAGTCGGCTCATCGCCAACCCCGGCGGAGTATTTGCAGCGAGCCTGCCGTCATACGCGGGCTTGACCCGCGTATCCAGGACGGGACGGCGAAAGGCCAATCGCAGGTGTCGCCACCTGGGCGCCCGGATCAAGTCCGGGCGTGACGGTGACGGACCGATGTGTGCATGCCGTAGCGCTTTCGCGGGGGCGACAACGGCGCCGCATCGACCAAAAGCAGTCCGCTCTACCGCGCGCCAATCATCGCCGCGACGCGGCCCTCGACGAAGTCATGCCACCTGGAGTCGCCGACGAGCTTCGGCAGCAGCGTCTCCATGTGCATGAGTCCCATGATGAACGCCATCGCGGCGCTCGCCAGCAATTCCGGGTCGAACGCCGGATCGAGTTCGCCCGTCTGTTGCGCGCCGGCGATCCCGTTGCTGAATTCCGCGATCGTGCGGTCCACGGACTGCCGCAAGAGCTGCCCGAACTCGTGGGTGCTTGGCCGAGGCGTAGTGGATTTCGACCGCGAGCTGGCGAAGCCGTTTGAGCTTCGGCGTTGTGTACATCGCCGCAATCGACGACAGCAGCGGCGCGATGGGAGCGTCCTCGCCGGTCGCGACAGGCGTTGGCGCCGATTGAACGACCCGCCGCACGACTTCGAAGAACAGGTCGGCCTTGCCGTCGAAATGCTTGTAGATGGCGCCGGCGGTGATGCCGCTCGCCTCGGCGATTTCGGGCATGGAAACGCTGTCGAAGCCGTGTTCGGCGAATAGGCGCTCGGCCGCCTCCAGAATGCGCTCTCGCGTCGAGGCGGCAACCTGCCCCTCGCCGGGCTCGTCCGGCCGTTCGGACGCTTGGCGCGCGGCCTTGCCGGCGCGCTGGCGCGGCGCGGTCTTGGACGGAGAGGACAGGCTTCGTCGGCTCGGCATTCGTTAGGACTTACCGAGTTCCGCTTGACAAGTAAATGTTCATTTACTAAGAGTTGCAACCAAGTAAATGATCATTCACCTGGCGGCGCGATCGCGCCGAGGGCGCATGACATCTGGGAGGCTGGAGATGGTGCGGACCTACGTCGTCACCGGCGCCGCTTCCGGCATTGGAGCGGCGACGGCCCGCCGCCTCGGGGAAGGCGGCGACCGGATCATCGCTTGCGATCTGCACCACGCCGACGTGATCGCCGATTTGACGACTTCCGAGGGACGCGCCGCGCTGATCGACGGGGTGACGCGCCTTTCCGGCGGCAGCATCGACGCGATCATCGCCAATGCCGGCGGCGGGGCGCCGGAGACCCTCCTCTCGCTCAACTTCTTCGGCGCCGTGGCGACGCTCGAGGGATTGCGCCCGCTCCTCGGGACGAGCGCGGCGCCGCGCGCCGTCGCGGTGTCGTCGATCGCGGCATTGCGGCCACCCTATGCCCCGATCGTCGAAGCCTGCCTGAGCATGGACGAGCCGGGCGCTATCGCGGCGGCGCGAAGCATGGTTGCGGCGGAAGGGCGGGCCCGGCCCGATGCTGATCCGCTGCCCGACGAGGCGCAGGCGGCTTTGGAAATGTACGGCGCCGCGAAATTTGCGTTGCAGCGCTGGTGCCGAAGGGCGGCGGGCCAGCCGCAATGGGCCGGCGCCGGGATCCCGCTCAACGTGATCGCGCTCGGCGTCTTCGATACGCCCGCGGCTGCCTACATCCTGTCCGATCCGGCAAGCCGGGCGGCGATGGGGGCGATGGTTCCGCTGCGCGGCGCGTTTCCCGGCCGGCCCGAGGAAGCCGCCGCGATGCTCGCCTGGTGCGTCAGTCCCGAAAATTCCCAGATGACCGGACAGATTCTCCATGTGGATGGCGGATTTGAGTGCCGCGCGCGCGGAGATAGCGCGCCATGACCCTGGCATCGGCGCTGAAACTGGGAAGAGACATTCTCGTCAATATCGCGCTTCCCTTCTCGATCTACAGTTTGGCGCAGCCGCATTTCGGTGATGTGGGCGCGCTGATCGCCTCGTCTGCGCCGCCGCTCCTTTGGAGCGTTATCGAGTTCGCGCGCAATCGGCGGGTGGACGCCCTTTCCGCGCTCGTGCTGCTTGGCATGGCGCTGTCGCTGCTGGCCGTCCTCGGCGGCGGCTCGGCCCGGTTCCTTCAGCTGCGCGAAAAGCTCGTTACGATCGTGATCGGCCTCGTCTTCCTCGGCTCGGCGGCGATCGGCAGGCCGCTGATGGCCGAGTTGGTGCGGGCCTATCTGGCGCGTGCCGGCGATCCCGAGCTCCAGCGGGTGGAAGCGCTGAAAGACGACCGCGGGTTCAGGGCGGTGATGACGGTCATGACGCTGGTCTGGGGCTTCGGCCTTCTCGCTGACGCGGCGCTTTCGATCGTGCTGATTTGGGTCTTGCCGATCCGCGCCTACCTCGTCGCGAACCCGGTCCTGGGTTGGGGGACGATCGGCTCGCTCACGCTGTGGAGCGTCTTGTTCGGCAGGCGAAAGCGCCGCCAGCACGAAGCGAGAATGGCGGCGGCGCGGGCGGGGTCTGGAGCGGCGGCGCCGACGAAAGCGCGGACTTCCGTGCGCGGCTGAAACGGCGGCGAATTGGGAATCCTCCGCCGCATTCAGTGCGCCGGAACGCAGGATCTCGACGGACACGATATCGGCTTCGGGCAGAGTATGGACTGAGTCGCCTTCCCGGACGAAATCGTTCGATATTCCGGACAATACTGAGTATAACGCGGCATCACGGACCGAGAGAGATAGCCGCTATGGGCGTCGAAGGTAAGGACAAGGCCAAGGTGCTGGAGGCGGGCGCCGCCGCGCTCTCCAACCAGCTCGGGCGCACGGTGCTGAAGCTGCGCAAAGGCTATGGCCTGTCGCTCGCCGATCTTTCCACCCAGTCCGGCGTCGCCAAGTCGATCATTTCGCAGATTGAACGCAACGAGACCAATCCGACACTCGCGACCATCTGGCGCCTCGCCCACGCGCTCGACGTTTCGATCGAATCGATGCTCCATGGCGGGGAGGACGGCCCTTTCATCGAGCATGTCAGCCGGGGCAGCACGCCGGTGCTGCTCTCGGACGATGGCCTGTGCAAGCTCGACGTGATCGGCTGGCTCAACACGGTCGATTGGCTGCAATGGTATGATTTCCACGCCGAGCCGGGCGGCGTGCTGGGATCGCAAGCGCATCCGCGCGGCTCGATCGAGTGCCTCTCGATCCTGGAAGGCGAGCTCGAGGTCGAGGTCGGCGGGGTGGCGCAGGTCGGCCGCGCGGGCGAGACCTTGCGCTATCGCGGCGACCGCCCGCATCGCATCCGCAATCTCGGCGCCGCGCCGGCGCATGCGACGATGGTCTGCATAATGAAGGCTGCGGTCATGGATTGATTGGCCCGCTGCTGTGGGCGGCGGGGCGAATCAGCGAGGCCGTGATTCGCGCCGCCTTTGTCCACGCTTTGGCCGCGCGATCCCGGATCGGGAGCGCCGGCCGGGCCGGGCGTTGACTTAGCGTCAACCATAATTGCCGACAGGCGATTTGAAGTGCTTGCGCGCCGCAACCGTTTCCGAAGGACTCGCGCGATACGCGATTTGTCTATGTTATGTTCTATGTTTCTTCCCTTCTGCTCATTCCGGGCCAAGCGTTGCGGCCGCCAGGGCGATGAAGTGGTAACCATGGCGGGGGAAGGCGCGCCAAGCTGCAGAATCGACTCGATTTTTACTGGAAAGGCGGATTCGAATCGAATGTCGCCGATTCGTGCCGGTTTTGTTTCCGCTCCCGCCGCGCTGTGCTGGTCTGGGACGGCGACCGTCTGAGCAGCGTCGAAAAGGCTTTACTTGTCGCGTGGGCGGAGTTGCCGCGAAGTGGAGCGCCCGCCGACCTGATCATCTGCGCTGCAATGGAAGCAGTAGTGCGTCCTGGCTGGGCTGGTCCCGGCCATCCACGCGGCGGCCGCGGCCCAGAACTATCGAGCGTTGCGGCGGCTGCGCGGCGTGGATGCCCGGCACAAGGCCGGGCATGACGATCAACAGCCTGTATCAATCCAAAGACGGCAAGCGCTTAAATCCGCGTCGAGACGAACGTGACGATCTGGGCCATCACCGTGGCGAGCGCGCTGTTCAGCGCGGCGGACACCGCGGCCGGCGAGGTCGAGGCGATCGGCTCTTCGGCGGTGAAGATCTGGGTAGCGATCGCCCGGCCGTTCGTCGCAACGATCTTCGCTGCGAAATCGACCCGGACCCGGGAGGCAGGAACGTCGAGCTCAAAGGCGCGAATGTCGAGGTCGAGTTCGTAGTTCGCCACCGCCGTGGCGCGGCGGGCGACGCCCGTGAAGCCGGAGTTCTGGAAGGTCTCGTTCAGCCGCGACTGGACAAGCAGCGGCAAGCGTTCCGACCATCGCGCGCCAGCCAGCGTCGCGACTTCCTGGGGCCCGGTGCGCACCAGAATGCGATCGGTGTCGAGATCGACGCCGGCGAGCGGCTCGGCGATGCGCAACGGCGCCCGCAACGCGCGCTCCGGCGGCGGATCGGCGGCCGTGAGGTCGAAGGTGGCCGGAGGCGACCCGGCGCAAGCCGCAAGCAAGAGTGCGACGGCGAGCGCCGCGGCGGCGCGCATCGGACTTCCCTGGATCGGCGACGCCAATATCATCACTGCCCGCCGTGATATTCGGGCAAGGCCGGCTTTGCGCCGAACAGGACCTCGTTGGGATTGCGGTCGAAGTTTCTCAGCACGCGGTCGAGGTCGTTGACGGTGCGCCGTCCGTCGACCGCCAGCGCCTCATATTCGCGCAGTCCCGACGAGGTGAAGTGCGTCAGGCCGGCGGCGATATCCTTGGTGCGGACGTCGAGGTCGTCGGCGAGCTGGCGCACAGACTTCGCCGCGTCGCCGACCTGGCCGAGCGGGCCCTTGACGTCGGAGGAGCCGAGAAAGCCCTGCAGGCTCGCCATCAGCCCGTCGATCTTGTCGGCGGATTCGTTGAGCTTGGCGGAGAGTTCGGAGGCGTTCTTCAACGTGTTGTCGATATTGCCTTTGTTGTCGAGCATGACCTCGCCAAGCGAGCTCGCGCCGTCGACGAATGTCTGGACCTTGCGCGTATCGACCGACTTGATCAGCGCGTCGGCGTCCGTGAGTGTCGTATCGATCTTGCCGGCCGAGCTGTTGAGCTGCTTGGCGAGCGCCGCCGAATCTGACAGCAGTGCGTCGATCGTCGATTTTTCGTTCGCCAGCGCGCTTGTGAAGGTGTCGACATTGCCGACGACCTGGCGCACCGTCGCCGGATCCACGGCTCCGATCAGCGTATCGACATGTTTCGACAACGACTGGAGTTGGTCGGCCAGCGGCCCAATCTTGCGGCCGAGGTCGGACACCGCCGCCAGGGCGGAATTGACGCCGGCCGAATTGTCGCTGAGCGCCTTCGAGAACGTGTCGACGTTCCGGATCGTGTCGGCCAGGGCGGGACCGTTATTGTCGAGCAGCTTGTCGACCTTGTCGATGACGCCTTCGGCGCGGGCGGACAGGCTTTGCACCGCCTCCATGATGTTCTGCAGCTCCGAAGGCTCGGCGGCGATGACGGGGGGCTTGCCGTCCCGCCCGACGAGCGCCGGCGCGTTGGGGGCGCCGCCTTTGAGCGCGATCACGGCGGCGCCTGCCAGGCCCTGGACCTCCAGGCGCGCCTTGGTGTCCGCCTTGATCGGCGCGCGATCCGAGATATCGGCCATCACGCTGACCCGCTGCGGGTCAGTGGCGTCGAAGTTGATCGCCGTGACGTCGCCGACCCGCAGGCCGTTGAACAGCACCGGGCTGCCGCGGGTGAGGCCGGCGACCGAGCCGGTGAAAAGAAATTCGTACGGCTTGCGATTGTGATTGGTCGCTTCGCCGGCAAACCACAGGACGAATAGAAACGCCCCGGCGATCACCGCCAGAGAAAACGCACCGATCAACACGAAGTTCGCTCGTGTCTCCATTAATCCTATCGTCCTCGCCAGCTTGCGGCGTCTGGCGCCGTTTCCACGCGTCCTGCGCCGCGACGGCGCGTCCCATAACAGATCTCGCCCGCCGTCGCCCCCCTGTGGCGGGCAGAAATGTTCAATATCGTGCGTTGGGCCCGCTTTGTCATGGCCTGCGCCTTTCCACCGTGGCTTCGCGCAGCGCCGCCTCGCGCCCGGAGCCCCGCTTGCCATGGAAATAGGCCTTGATCCAGGGGTCCTCGGACAGCAACAGCTCGGAAATCGGCCCGATCGCCGAAACCTTGCCGCTGCCCAGCACGGCCACCCGGTCACAGATCGCGTAAAGGCTGTCCAGGTCGTGCGTGACCATGAACACCGTCAGGCCGAGCGTTCGCTGCAACGTCGCGATCAACTGGTCGAATTCCCCGGCGCCGATCGGGTCGAGGCCCGAAGTCGGTTCGTCCAGGAAGAGAAGGTCCGGGTCGAGCGCCAAAGATCTGGCGAGCGCGGCGCGCTTGATCATGCCGCCGGACAGCTCGGAGGGGAACTTGCCCGCCGCATTGGGCGGCAAGCCGACGAGGTCGAGCTTGAGCATCGCCAATTCGTCGCGCAAACGCGGTGATAGATCGAGATGCTCGCGCATCGGCGCTTGCACGTTTTGCAACACCGTCAGGCTGGAAAATAGCGCGCCCTGCTGAAAGAGAACCCCCCACCGCTGCTCGGCGCGCCGGCGCTCCAGGACGGAAAGCGCGTCGATGTCCCGCCCGTAAACCTCGATCATGCCGGCGCGCTTGGGCAGCAGGCCGAGGATCGTGCGGGTGAGGACGGACTTGCCGGCGCCAGAGGCGCCGACGAAGCCGAGCACCTCGCCGCGGTAAATGTCGAGGTCGAGCCCGTTCATGACCATGTGATCGCCGAACCCGACGTGCAGGTCGCGCACACGGATCACGACTTCGCGCGCGCTTTGATCCGCCGGCTCGCCGAGGAGCGTCCCGTTCGGCTCGTGGGCCGTCAAAATCGCACCGCCGCGAAGAACATTGCGAAGATGCCGTCGAGGACGATCACCATGAAGATCGACTTCACCACCGAGCCCGTGACCTTGCGGCCGAGCGATTCGGCCGAGCCCGCGACGGCGAAGCCCTCGCGCGAGGCGATCAGGCCGATCACCAAGGCCATGAACGGCGCCTTGATGAGACCGGATTCGAAGGTGCTGAGCACGATCGCGTCGTGCAGGCGCGTAATGAACACCGGCGGCGCGATGTTGCCGTAGGCCCAGGCGACGCAGGCGCCGCCGAACAGGGCGGCCATATCGGCGAGGAAGGTCAACAGCGGCAGCGCCAACACCAGCGCCATGATGCGCGGCAGGATCAGCACTTCGATCGGATCGAGCGCCATCACTTCGAGCGCGTCGACTTCCTCCCGCATCTTCATGGCGCCGATCTCGGCGGTGATCGCCGAGCCCGAGCGGCCGGCGATCATGATCGAGGTCAGCAGCACGCCGAGCTCGCGCAGGACGAGGAGGCCGATCAGGTCGACCGCGTAGGGGGTCGCATTGAAGCGCTGGAGCTGGAAGATGCCCTGCTGGGCGACGATCGCGCCGACCAGGAAGGTGATCAGCAGGACAATCGGGGCGCTGCGCAGGCCGAACGCCTCGAGATGGAATGCGACCGACGTCCACCGCCAGCGGTTCGGGTGCACCATGACGCTCGCGGCGGCGCTGACGAGGCGCCCGAGAAAGCTCAAGCCGCCGACGAGGTCCGCGCCAGCGACATAGACGCTCTCGCCGACGTCGGCGAGCAGGGACGTCAAAGAGTGGCTGTGGTGCGGTTTGGGCGTCTCGACGGGGCGGAAGCGCGCCTCTTGCAACAGAATTGCGTGCTCGGGACGGGCGCCGACGAAGCGGGCCGCGACGCCCCGAGCGGCGAGCGATTCACGCGACCGGTCGATCACCCACGCGCCGGCCGTATCCATGCGACTGACCTCAGAGAGGTCGATCGTCGCCTGCTGGGAGCCGGACGCCGCCGAGACAAGGGCATCGGCCCAGCGCTCGAGCAAAGAGCCCGCGTCGATCGTCCATCCGCCAGCGAGCGCCAGATGGACGCCGGCCGCGGTTTGTTCGCTCGTTATGGCCGGAGCCGTTGACATCGGGCGCTCGATTAAGGCGCTCGGGATCGTCGCGAAACGCGCACTGTCGAATGCGGCCGATCCGTTACGCTCGGACAGTAAGAAGAGCGACGTGACAAATGGCCGCCCGGTTGTTGTCAGGCTCTTAGCCGGGTCAAGCCGCCATGTCGAGGCGCGCGTCGAAATGACGTCAAGAAGTCGCCGGCGCCTACGGGGCAACCGGACTTCCTTCTTCTAGGGCATTCTGCCTTTTGGCTGACACGGTCCCCGGTGTCACCCCCGCGAAAGCGGGGGTCCAGCCAACCGCCGCAAGCCTTCGCCCCTTGGTTCCTGGATGCCCGCCTTCGCGGGCATGACAGGACCGCAGCCACATTGGCAATTTCGAGGACACGGCCGCGGCAAGGGTTCAGCCTGAGCGAAGCGCCGGCCCTGCAGATGTCGCTTCAGTCTCCCGAAGGGGAGGGGGCTCGGCGGTCAGCCCGGCTGACCGCCGATCGCCAGCATGACGATGCGGTAGAGGACCATGCCGCCCGCAACGACGAGATAGAGACGCAGGACGCCCATCCAGGTCTTGGCGGCCAGCGACAGCTTCGCCGGCGCCAGTTGGGCCAGCGGGGGCATCCGCCAGTTCTCGCGCGAGACTGTCGCGGCCGCGACCACGTCCTCTCCGGCCTTTGCCTCATTGCGGCTCAAGACGATGATCGCCGCCGCGACGACCACCGCGAAGACTGCACCGCCGCCGAGGATGCTGAGGATCACATGGTCGTTAGTGGAATTAGGGAACAGCACCGAGGCGGTCAGAATGACCGACAGGACCACCAGCACGGCGATGACCGCGCCGGTGAAATAGTTCAGGCCGGGCGTGTTGGCCCAGGGACCGAGCACCGGCTTGTCGTTGCAGAGCAGCAGCAGGAACACGGTCGCGCTCGGCAGCAGGACGCCGGCGAGCACCTGGACCGACGTCGTCAGCAAGCCGAGGGGCGAGCCCGGCGTCAGCACGATCGCTGCGGCGATTGCGATCAGCACGAAATAGACGGCGTAGAAGCCCTTCGCCTCCGTGACATTGCGGTGCAGCGAGTGGCGCACCGAGAATACGTCGCCAATCGCATAGGCCGTCGAGAGCGACACCGCGGACGCGCCGATGAGCGCGGCGTCGATCAGCGCGATCGCGAACATCACGCCGGCGGTCTTGCCGGCATATTTCTCGAGTCCCGCCGCGACGCCGCCCGCGTCGGTGAAGTTGCCGAATTCGGGCTTGCCGGCAAAAGCGGCGGCGGTGAACGCGATGATCGCGACCGCGCCGACGATCACCAGGGCGATGCCGAGCCACAGATCGGCCCGCTCGTATTTGATGAATCGGGGCGTGATCCGCTTGTCGATGATGTAGCTCTGCTGGAAGAAGAGCTGCCACGGCGCGACCGTCGTGCCGACGAGGCCGATGATGAGCAGCATCACGTCGCTCAGCTTGCCCTCGGCCGGCATCTGCGGAACGACAAGGTCATGCGCCACCTGGGCAATCGACGGATGCACCATGAAATAAATTGGAATGAGCAACAGGCTGGCGAACACCAGCGCCATCGCGAAGCGCTCGAAACGGCGGAAATCGCCGGTGCTGACCGCGGCCATGACGAGCCCGGCGGCGGCCACGACCCCCACCTTCCTGTCGAGGCCGAGATAGTCGAGCGCCAGCGCGATGCCGATGAATTCGGTGATGATGGTCAGGCCGTTGAGCAGGAACAGGTCGACGACGCTAAACGCGCCCCAGAACTTGCCGAAGCGTTCGAAAATCAGGCGCGCGTGACCGACCCCGGTGACGGCGCCGAGGCGCAGCACCATTTCCTGGTTCACGTAGAGGACCGGGATCAGCAGCAGCATCGTCCACAGCAGCGTCGTGCCGTAGTTCTGGCCGGCTTGGCTGTAGGTCGAGAAGGCGCCGGCGTCATTGTCGCCCGCCATCACGATGAGGCCGGGTCCGATAATGGCGAGCAGCGTCGTAAGCCGGTGTTTCCAGGTCTCACGCGGGGCGGTGTCGCCGTGAAAAATGGTGCCGAAGGCGCCTTGGATATGGCCGATGTGCGCGTCGTCGAGGACAGCGGTCACGGGCTCGGTGATCGTAGCTTTCATGGTCATGGCTCGTCCCCCTTCGCCTGGAAGGCGCGGAAGCGAGCCGACGGCCGACTAGCCCTCGTCTCGCCTCACGCCCGAGGCGTTGGAATTCCCTTGAAGATCAAATGTTTTCCGCCCGCCGTGGCGCTCAAAAACGCGCTGACGGGCCAACTAGGGCCGTCGTTCATTTTGCGAATCCGTTAGGTCATAAGGGGACGGGCGAGCCGGGCTCGTGCGCGGCGCCGCGCAGCGCCGTCCAGACGCAATGCAGGGCTCCGGTCGCCGGGTCACGCCGCCAGTGGCAAACGGGACCGGTCTTATGGGCGGCTCGGCGACGCGCGCGCGCATCGGCGAAGTCGTGCAGCGTCGAAGCGCGCACGGAACGATCAGTCGCAGAGCGACGGCCGGCAGTTAGGGAGAGCTGGTTCATGGCTCGCCTCCGTTTTGGTTGTGTCCAAAAGCCGGAAGGCGAGAGGGCAGTCGGGCCCGTCAGGCCCGCCAAACGCCTCGCGCACAGGCTTCCGGCCCGTGGACGTTGACGATGTGGTTGAGCGAGAGAGCCAACGCCTTCGGCGCGGCCGATTCGCTCGAGCTGGTACTGCCCATGTCTCTACGGTTGAGTTGAGAACGCCGGCTGGAACGAATTCCAACCAGCAACCTCTGTGATGGTTCCGCGAAGTGTCTGTGTCAACGAAAAAATCGGGCCGGAGTCTAAGAAAATTCCAACGAGGCGGCACGGACGGGGTTTGCCTGCGTGACCCCGCTCATGTAGCGTCTCCGTCGATGGTTCCCTTCGGGGATCAAAAGGGAACACGGTGCAGGCCGCAAGGCCGATGCCGTGGCTGCCCCCGCAACTGTAAGCGGTGAGACGACGCCACCTGTGATCACTGGGCAACCGGGAAGATCGGCGTCTGTTTTTGACCCGCGAGCCAGGAGACCTGCCATCGCTCGTGCAGCCGATCTCGGGCGAGGTGTACCGGTGGTCTGTCTCTTTTGCGGCATCACCCGCGATCGCGCTGTTTTTCCCCAACAGCATGCGAGGGTGTCATGCCAGGAATTGTCTCAAGCGTCCTGAATGAGGGCGGCTCCGACCTGCGCCGCCGGTTGATCGCAATTTACGCCGTCCTGATCGGCGGCAATATTCTCATCTGGTTGTGGGCGCTTGTCGCGCTGGGCGATCGGCCAGTCCTGTTGGGGACGGCGCTGCTCGCCTACACCTTCGGCCTGCGGCACGCGGTTGACGCCGACCATATTGCGGCGATCGACAACGTCACGCGCAAACTCATGCAGCAGGGCCAGCGTCCGGTCAGCGTCGGATTCTTCTTCTCGCTCGGCCACTCGGCCGTCGTGGTGCTCCTGTCGGTCGGAGTCGCGTTCGCCGCTTCGGAACTCACCTCGCGCTTCGATTCGCTGAAGGCGGTCGGCGGCGTCATCAGCACCAGCGCGTCCGCGTTGTTTCTGTTCGCCATCGCCTTCGTCAACATTCTGGTGCTGGTTTCGGTCTACCGAACCTTCCAGGCGGTCAAACGAGGGGAGCCGTTCGCGGAGGATGATTTCGACATCCTGCTCAACCGTCGTGGGTTGCTCTCGCGCATCTTTCGTCCGCTGTTCCTGCTCGTCACCAAAAGCTGGCACATGCTGGCGATCGGCTTTCTCTTTGGGTTGGGGTTCGACACGGCGACCGAAGTCGCTTTGTTCGGCATTTCGTCGACGCAAGCGGCCAATGGCATGTCGTTCAGCGCGATCATGGTGTTCCCGGCGCTGTTCACCGCCGGTATGTCGCTCGTCGATACGACAGATGGGGTGCTGATGCTCGGAGCATACGGATGGGCGTTCATGAAGCCGATCCGCAAGCTCTATTACAACATGACCATAACGGCGGTCTCCGTGGTGGTCGCCGTACTGATCGGCGGGCTCGAGACCCTCAATCTCATTGGCGACCAACTCGGCCTGACCGACGGCGGCGGCTTCTGGGGCGCGATCGGCGACATCAACGACAATTTCGGCGTTCTGGGTTACGTGATCATCGGAATCTTCGTGCTGAGCTGGCTGGGGTCAGTCGTCTTCTACAAACTCAGGCGCTACGACGAGCTTGAGGTCAATTCGATCGGCGGCGTCTGACGCTTCGCCAAAGCGGTGGCTCCCTGACGGAGCGACCGCTACATATCGACCTTCGCCTAACCATTCTTCGCCGGCGGCCGCAGCAGCCGGCAAGCGCCCGCAATCGCACCACCGAACGGAGCGGGCCAATGGGTAAATCCATTTCCGGCGTGTCGATCGTCATGTCAGCCTGTTCTCACGGCCCCGGCATACGACGGCGCCTGCGGCTCAAACACCGGCCGCTTCCCTGCTTCGACCTTGAGCGCGCAGCGACGAAAGGCGGCCCTTTGACCATCGCAATCACGGTGCTATTAGGGGCCGCGATGTGACCGCGCAGTGTCGCGAACGCTAGGAATTCGCCAATGGCAAAGATCAAAGTGAGCAATCCCGTCGTGGAACTCGACGGCGACGAGATGACGCGAATCATTTGGCAGCTCATCCGCGAGAAGCTCATTCATCCCTACCTCGACGTCGACCTGCAGTATTTCGACCTCGGCGTCGAGCACCGCGACGCGACCAACGACAAGGTGACGGTCGACGCGGCGGAAGCGATCAAGGCCTGCGGCGTCGGCGTCAAATGCGCGACCATCACGCCGGACGAAGCGCGCGTTAAGGAATTCAATCTCAAGGAAATGTGGAAGAGCCCGAACGGCACGATCCGCAACATCCTCGGCGGCGTCATCTTCCGCGAGCCGATCATCTGCAGCAACGTGCCGCGCCTCGTTCCCGGCTGGACCCAGCCGATCGTGGTCGGCCGTCACGCCTTCGGCGACCAGTACCGCGCGACCGACTTCAAGGTGCCCGGCAAGGGCCGCCTGACGGTCAAGTTCGAGGGCGAGGACGGGACCGTCATCGAGAAGGAAGTGTTCAAGTTCCCCGGCGCCGGCGTCGCGATGAGCATGTACAATCTCGACGAACTCGATCCGCGATTTCGCGCGCGCCTCGCTGAACTACGGCCTGATGCGCAAGTACCCGGTCTATCTCTCGACCAAGAACACCATCCTCAAGGCCTATGACGGGCGCTTCAAGGATCTGTTCCAGGAGGTCTTCGACGCCGAGTTCAAGAGCAAGTTCGCCGCGCTCGGCATCACCTACGAGCATCGCTTGATCGACGACATGGTCGCCTCGGCGCTCAAGTGGTCGGGCGGCTACGTCTGGGCGTGCAAGAACTACGACGGCGACGTGCAGTCGGACACGGTCGCGCAGGGCTATGGCTCGCTCGGCCTGATGACCAGCGTTCTGATGACGCCGGACGGCCAGACCGTCGAGGCGGAAGCAGCGCACGGCACGGTGACGCGCCACTACCGCGAATATCAGAAGGGCCGCGAGACCTCGACCAACTCGATCGCCTCGATCTTCGCCTGGACGCGTGGCCTCGCCCATCGCGCCAAGCTCGACAGCAACGAGGCGCTTGCCAAGTTCTCCGCCACGCTCGAGCGCGTCTGCGTCGACACGGTCGAGGCCGGCTTCATGACCAAGGACCTCGCGCTGCTGGTTGGTCCCGAGCAGAAGTGGCTCTCGACCACCGCCTTCCTCGACAAGGTCGACGAGAACCTGAAAGCCGCGGTGGCCGCGGCGTAAAGCCCTCACGCGCCCCTTCCTTTTGGGGAGGGGGCGCACGCCGACCCTGTAAAATCGGCGCGGATCGCCCTAAATAGGGGCGTTCTCCGCGCCCACGGTTTCCCTTGTCCATCCTTTCCGATCTGGCCTTCGAAGCGAGCGTCGTGGCGCGCTCGCTCGCCGACTATCTCTCCGGCGGGGGCTTGCGGCTCGGCGTGACGGGCCTTTCGCGCGCCGGCAAGACCGTCTTCATCACTTCACTCGTCAACAATCTGATCGGGGGCGGCCGTCTGCCGGTTCTGCGCGCCGCGGCGGAAGGGCGTATCGCGCGCGCCTATCTCGAACCGCAGCCGGACGACGCCGTGCCGCGCTTCGCCTATGAGGAGCACCTCGCCTCGCTCAGCGGCCCCGAGCGCCGCTGGCCGCAGTCGACCCGGCGCATCTCGCAATTGCGGCTGACGATCGAATTCGAGAGCGCCGCTGGCTGGGGCTCCAAGGCGCGAACCCTGGCGCTCGACATCGTCGATTATCCCGGCGAGTGGCTGCTCGACCTTCCCTTGCTGGAAAAGTCCTACGCCCAATGGTCGCGCGAGACGCTCGAAGCGAGCCAGACCCCGGCGCGCGCGCCGCTCGCCAAGCCGTGGCGGGAGTTTTTGGCCGAACTCGATCCCGCCGCGACGGCTGACGAGGACGCCGCGCGAAAAGCGGCGGAGCTTTTCACCGCCTATCTGCGCAAGGCGCGCGACGACGTCTACGCGCTCTCGACCTTGCCGCCAGGCCGCTTCCTGATGCCGGGCGATCTCGAAGGATCGCCCGCGCTCACCTTCGCGCCGCTGCCGGTGGGAGAAGAGGACCGCATCGCGCCGGGATCGCTGGCGGCGATGATGGAGCGCCGCTACGAGGCCTATAAGACCCACGTCGCGCGGCCGTTCTTCCGCGACCATTTCGCGCGCCTCGACCGGCAGATCGTGCTGGTGGACGCGCTGACCGCGCTCAATTCCGGCCCGGCGGCGATGCGGGACCTCGAACATGCGATGAGCGGGCTGCTGCAGGCGTTCCGAGCCGGCCGCGCCTCGCGTCTCGGCCAGATCGTGCGGCCGCGCATCGACCGCATCCTGTTCGCCGCCACCAAGGCCGACCATCTCCATCACACCAGCCACGACCGGCTCGAGGCGATCCTGCGCGCTGTCGCCGCCAAGGCGATCGACCGCGCGCAAGGGGTGGGGGCCGAGATCGACGTGATCGCCCTCAGCGCGATCCGCGCCACCCGCGAGGCGGAGATCCGGCATGGCCGCGATATTCTCCAGGCGATCGTCGGCGTGCCGGAGGCGGGGGAGCGGATCGGCGGCGAGGTGTTCAACGGCGTCGCCGAGGCCGCGGTGTTCCCCGGCGAATTGCCCGAGAATCCCGACACGGCCTTCGACGGCGAGGCGATCGCGCTGCCCGAGGCCGACAACGATTGGCGCTTCGTGCGCTTTCGCCCGCCGATCACCGCGCGCGGCGCGCCGCCGCCGCATATTCGCCTCGACCGCGCTTTGCAATTCCTGATCGGGGATCGACTGGCATGAGCGACCGTCCGCGACCTCGGGCCTTCCGGCTCGACGACGAGCGCGTCTCGGTCGACGACGCGCGCGCCCGCGGCGAGACCGCCGCGACTATACGCACCCAGAGCGGGCCGATCCCGGACGCGAGCCGGGAGCCGCAGCTCGACGAGACGGAGCGCGCGATCGAGACCGCGCAGGGCGCCGGCATGCTGGCGCGCTGGCGCCCAAAATGGGCGACCCTCGTCTGGACCGGCCTCGGCGGCCTCGTCTCGCTCGGGCTCGGTCTCTGGGCGAGCGACCTGATCGAAAGCCTCTATGCCCGCGCCCTATCGCTCGGGGCGCTGGGCGCCGTCTTCGCCGCGCTGTTCCTGATCGGCGTCGTCGGGCTGGCGATCCGCGAGCTCGCCGCGCTGGCGCGCCAGAGCCGCATCGTCGAACTGCACGCCGCCTTGGCCCGGGCGCGCGCGGCCGACGATCGCGAGGCGGCGCGAAACCTCGTCGCGCGGCTTGCCGCGCTCTACGCCAAGCGCGCTGAGACCGCCCATGCACGTGCCGAAGTCGAGGAAGCCCGCCAGGGCATCGTCGATGGGCGCGATCTGATCGACATCGCGGAACGGGCGCTGCTCCGGCCGATCGACGCCAAGGCCCAGGCGGAGATCGCGGCGGCGGCGCGGCGCGTGTCGCTCGTCACCGCCATCAGCCCGCGCGCGCTGCTCGACGTGATCTTCGTCGTCGCCCAGATCGTCCGGCTGGTGCGGCGGATCGCCGAGCTCTACGGCGGCCGGCCGGGGCTGCTCGGCTTCTTCAAACTGGCCCGCTCGATCGGCGCCCATATCGCGATCACCGGTGGCATGGCGGTCGGCGACAGCCTGCTCCAGCAGATCGTCGGCCACGGCATCGCCTCGCGCATTTCGGCGCGCATGGGGGAGGGCGTGCTCAACGGCTTGCTGACGGCGCGCGTCGGCCTTTCCGCTCTGGCGGTCTGCCGGCCGGCGCCCTTCGCGATCGACAAGCCGCCGGGCGTCGCCGAGGTCGCGCCGTTCCTATTTGGCGCCGACAAGGACCGCTGACGGCTTCCGCGCGCGCCAATTGCGCGCCACGGTGACGACCACGACCGCGAGCCCCGCCATCGCCACCAGATGGCCCGGCCGCGGAAACTCGTCGGGATCGATATTGGCCGAGAGCACCTCCCAGAAATTGATGTGGCGGACGAGCGCGTACCACGTCGCTTCGAGGAGGACCGTCGCGATCGGCGCGACGACCGCCGCGCCGAGGGCGATGGCCCAAGTCCGCCACCCCTGCGCTTGCAACAGGCGGGCGAGCATGAGGATGAAGTACAATCCCATCATGAACACCGGCTCGAAGACGTCGGCCTTCGACTGGATATAGAAATGGAGGATGGCGAGTGCCGCGATGCCGTAGATCAGCTTATGCAGCAGGTTCCAGCGCGCCGCGCCGAGCCGCCGGATCATCGCGTCGGTCGAGGTCGCGCTAAGGGCGGCAAGGCCGAGCCAGGCGACAAAGCCGATCGTCAGGTAGAAGCGGAGCACGATTTCCGAGGCGACGTGCGGAAAATTGAATTTCTGGTCCACCACATAGAGCGTCAGGTGGGCGAAGGCGTAGGCGAAGGCGGCGACGCCGACCATCCGCCGCACCGCGATCAGCTTGGGCCATTGCGCGAGGCGGCGCATCGGCGTGACCAGGAGCGAGAGCAGGATGAAGCGCACCGTCCAGTCGCCGGTGCGGTGGATCATCTGGACCACCATCTGGGGGGCGAGCGCCCCGGTCGCCGCTTGAAAGGCGATCCATGCGGCTGGAGCGAACAGGCAGACGAAAACGACGAGCTTGAGGGCGGAGAAGCGTCCGTTGCGTTCGTTCCAGGGGGCTTTCAACTTCGGCATGAGACGAGCCTATCGTTCGATCGTAGCTTTGCAAGCTCGTGAGCGGTAGGCGCTGGCGAGCGGCGTTGTTTCAGGCAGGCGGCGGGGAAAGCCCAGCGGGCCGCGGTCGCTTACCTCGCCGTATGTTACCAGATGCTCATACCGCGCCGGCTTGAAAAGAAGGATGAACTCCTCTCCATTGTTCTGCCGCCTTTCTTGGCCCATACTCGTGGCGAGACTGCGCCAGCCGCTGGATGAACGACCGAGATTGGGTCGGCTCAAGCCGTATTGAAGGCAAGTCGATCCGAACTCCGATCCCATTGATCGCTCTGCCAGATGGAGAGACCGATGCGCATCGGACTTTTCGTCCCCTGCTATGTCGACGCCTTGCACCCGGAGGTCGGCATCGCGACGCTCGAACTCCTCGAGCGGTTCGGCCTCAAGATCGATTATCCGTTCGATCAGACCTGCTGCGGCCAACCCATGACGAACAGCGGCTGTCACGCGGAATCGGCCGCCACCGAAGCGCTGTTCGTCAAGAATTTCCAGGACTTCGACTATGTCGTCGTTCCCTCGGGGAGTTGCGCGCACCACGTTCGCTACAATCTCGACGCGATCCCGCAGACCGAGACCGTACGCAAGGTGCGAGCGAGCACTTTCGAACTCGTGGAATTCCTTCACGACATCCTGAATGTCCAAGCCTTCCCATGGGCGGCGTTCCCGCACCGCGTCGCTTACCACAGCAATTGCAACGCGCACCGCGGGCTTCGGCACGACAGCATGTCGGAACTGCGTGAGGCGCCGTTCTCGAAGCCGCTGGACCTCCTGCGCAAGGTGCATGGAATCGAGATCGTCACGCTCGCGCGTCCCGACGAGTGCTGCGGCTTCGGCGGAACCTTCTCGGTTTTCGCGGAGGCCATCTCCGCGAAGATGGGCCATGACAAGGTTCACGACGAGTTGCAGTCCGGCGCGGACTACGTCGTCTCCGCCGACAGTTCTTGCATGATGCATCAGCAGGGATGCGCGGAACGGGAGAACCTGCCGCTCAAATACATCCATATCGCGCAGGTTCTGAACGGAGCCTCGGCATGAGCGACGCACCCCGGCCGCCGGAGCCTTCCGGCAGAATGCTCCACCCCGAAGTCTTGGCTCCTTCGGACGAGGGCGTCGTCAAGGACGGCCGCAAACTCGAACACGCGGAAGGCGCCTCCCGGCCGATGCGAGCCCCGCCCGAACCGGAGCCGCGCGGGGCCCGAATTCACGGCAATCATCGGGTCAGTCAGACGGAAGCGGCCGAGCGCTTCATCGCCGCCACGCAGCACGAGAGAATGCATGACGAACGACTTTGGGATCTGAGGAGCAAGCGCGACCGTCAGATGCACGCCATCCCGGAATGGGAGGAACTCCGCGCGCTCGCATCCGCGATCAAGGAGCATACGCTCACCCATCTCGACGAATATCTCGAGCAGTTTGAACAGAACGCCCTCGCGAACGGGATCCATGTGCATTGGGCCCGGGACGCCGACGAACACAACAAGACCGTGCACGGGATCTTACGCGATCACGGCGCCAAATCGCTGATCAAAAGCAAATCGATGCTGACCGAGGAGTGCGGCTTCCGGGGCTATATGGCCTCGGTCGGAATCGAGATTATCGAGACCGACCTCGGCGAGCGAATCCAGCAACTAGACCATGAGGACCCGAGCCATATTGTCGTGCCCGCCGTGCACAAGCTGCGCACCGACGTGGCGCAGGTCTTCGCCAGGACCATTGGCACGGACGCCAACAACAGCGACGTCCACTATCTCGCCGAATCGCAACGCGAGGCGACGCGGCCGCTGATCCTCGACGCGGACGCCGGCATGACCGGCTGCAATTTCGCGGTGGCCGAGACAGGAACCTTCGTCGTCTGCACCAACGAGGGCAACGCTGACCTCTCCGCGACTGTGCCAAAATTGCACATCGCCTCGATCGGCATTGAAAAGCTCGTCCCTGGGCTTGAGCACCTCGCGGTTTTGGTCCGCCTCCTGTCGAGGAGCGCCCTCGGCTCGCCGATGACCCAGTACACCTCGCACTTCCGCGGCCCGCGCGACGGCGGCGAGATGCATATCGTGCTGGTCGACAACGGCCGCTCGAAGCGCCTCGGCATGGAGGAGTTCTGGACGTCGCTGAAATGCATCCGCTGCGGCGCCTGCATGAATACGTGTCCGGTCTATCGCCGCAGCGGCGGCCTGAGCTACGGCGCCACTTATTCAGGGCCGATCGGCCTCATCATCGATCCGACCTTCAATCGGCACAAATACAGCGCGCTCCCCTTTTCCTCGACATTGAACGGCAGCTGCTCGAACGTCTGTCCGGTCAAGATCAATATCCACGAGCAGATTGCGGCCTGGCGCAAGGTCATGGCCGAAAACCACGAGCTGCCGCTGATGAAGAAGGCCTCGATGCAGGCCGCCGGCGTGCTGCTGTCGCATCCCGCGATGTATCGCGCGGCGATCGCGGCGGCGGACTCGGCGCTCGGCGTTCTGCCGCGCTTTGCGCTCTACAACCGGCTGAATGCCTGGGGTAGGGGCCGGGAGGTCCCGCACGCGCCGCGGGAGAGCTTCCACAGCTGGTACAAACGGAACCGGAGCGCGAAATGAACAGCCGTGACGAGATCATGGCCGCGGTCCGGGCTAATCGCCCTCGGCTCGACCGGCCGTCGCCCGAAGTGCCGCTGTTCGACGCCGCCGCGCCGGCCTCGCTGCTCGATGCGTTCAAGGCGGCGCTGCTGAGCATGGGCGGTGATTTTCTCGAAGTCCTGCCAGGAGAGGATCCGCTGGACGCCGTCCGCCAGCGTCTCGCCGCCGCAAAGGTGGTTTGCTCGGCGGCGCCGGAGGCGCCCGGCAACCGCCCGCTATCCCAAGTGAAGCGGCCGCAGGATCTGGCCGATGTGGATATCGGCGTCGTCCGCGCGTCTTTCGCTGTCGCGGAGACCGGATCCGTCTGCTTGACCGAAGCAGCTCTTGGCGTCGGCGCGCTGGGCTATCTCCCGCAGCACCTGATCGTCTTGCTCGACCCCGGGGACATCGTGGTGAATCTGCACCACGCCTATCGCCGGCCTGAGTTCCGCGAGGGACATTACACGACCTTCCACACCGGCCCGTCGGCGACCGCGGACATCGAAGGTGTGCTGATCCACGGCGCCCAGGGCGTGCGCTCCCTCACCGTCGCGCCCGTGCCGCGGCGCCCCATCTGAGACGAACGAAACGTCCTGTCCGGCTTTTTGGCCCGAGCAGCCGCGCGCTGGCCGCTTCATGGAGTGTCCGGGCGGCGCCTCTGTCATGCCTGCGAAAGCGGGCATCCAGGAGTCAAGGGCGAAGGCCTGCGGCGGTTGTCTGGACCCCCGCTTTCGCGCTACGGCATGCACACATCGGTCCGTCGCCGTCACGCCCGGACTTGATCCGGGCGCCCAGGTTAGCCTCCCTCCGTCCAGTCCTGGATACGCGGGTCAAGCCCGCGTATGACGGCAGGCTTGCTGCAAACACTCCGCCGGCTACACTCGGTGCGATGAGCCGACTGAGGCGCCCGCCCGTTCGAAAATGTGTGCATGCCGTAGCGCTTTCGCGGGGGTGACAAAGCGCTGCCTCAACGAACGACCAAAATGCTCTTAGCTGACGCCGAGCTTCCGCTGCAGGTTGGTCGAGGAAGTCGTGTACTGAAAGAGCAGCTTCTTGTTGGGATAGACATAATGATGGGCGCGCTGGGCGGCGAGCGCGGCCTCATGGAAGCCGGACAGGATCAGCTTCAGCTTGCCGGGGTAAGTGATGATGTCGCCAATCGCGAAAATGCCGGGGGCGCTGGTCTCGAATTTTTCGGTGTCGGTCGGGATCAAATTCTCGTGCAAGTTGAGGCCCCAATTGGCGATCGGCCCGAGCTTCATCGTGAGCCCGTAGAACGCCAGCAGGTCGTCGCATTCGAGATCGAACGTCGCCTGGTCGGCGCCGCGCACCGTGACGGCGGCGAGCTGGCCGCCGGCGCCCTTGAGGCCGGCGAGCTGGGCGATGGTGAGGTCCATCTGCTTCTCGGCGACGAGGGCGCGCATCGCATTGACGGAATGCGGGGCGGCGCGGAATTCGTCGCGACGGTGGACGAGGGTGACGCGGCTGGCGACCGGGTGGAGATTGAGCGCCCAGTCAAGCGCCGAGTCGCCGCCGCCGGCGATGACGACGCGGCGACCGCGAAAATGCTCCATCTTGCGGACGGCGTAGAAGACGCTCTTGCCTTCGTAGGCCTCGACGCCCGGCGTCGGCGGCCGTTTGGGCTGGAAGGAGCCGCCGCCGGCCGCGATGATCACGACCTTCGCCTCGAAGATCTCACCCGCGTCGGTGGTGACGCGGAACAGGGGCGCTGCGGCCGTGCCGACTGCCTCCAGGGCCTCGACCATCTGGCCGAGGTGGAAGGTCGGCGCGAAGGGGTGGATTTGCCGGTTGAGATTATCGACCAGCTCCTGGCCGGTGACGATCGGAAAGCCGGGAATGTCGTAGATCGGCTTCTCCGGATAGAGCTCGGCGCATTGTCCACCGATCTTCGGGAGAATGTCGATGACATGGGCCTTGATGTCGAGCAGGCCCAACTCGAACACTGCGAACAGTCCGACCGGACCCGCCCCAATAATGACCGCGTCCGTTCGGATAATGTCGCTCATGCCGTGATTACCCCTGTTTGGCCGGCGTGGTCACCACCAGGCCGTTAAGCGCTTCGGTGATCTTGATCTGGCAGGAAAGGCGCGAAGTCGGCCGCACGTCGGCGGCGAAATCGAGCATATCCTCCTCCATCTGCGATGGCTTGCCAACGGTCTCCGTCCATTCTTCCGACACATAGACGTGGCAGGTAGCGCAGGCGCACGCGCCGCCGCATTCCGCTTCGATGCCCGGCACGCTGTTGCGCAGCGCCGTCTCCATCAGCGTCGCGCCGACCTGGGCCTCGACCTCGCGCGACACGCCCGAGGCGTCGATGAATGTCACTTTCGTCATGAGGACAGCATCTTCCTTTGTGTCGGTAAATCCGGACGGTTCGCGCGCGGGAGTGCGCGCGAATACATAAGGCGCGGCGTCCGACAACGGAAGCGCGTTTTCGCCCTTTGGCTAAAGCAGGATTGGCGCCAAACACGGCCCGGCCGTCAACCCCGTAGGCGCGCGATCGCCCCCCGAGCGTCCTCGACGGCGCGCGCGAGGGCTTCAAGTTCGCCTTCGCCAGGGCTTCCGGCTTGAAGCGCGGTTTCGAGCGCCAGCGAGGCTCGCGCGACGGCTCCGGCGCCGAGGGCGAGGGCCGAGCCGCGCAGCGTATGGGCGGCGTCGACGCGCACTCTGAGGGCGGCGTCTGCGCGCGACAATTGCGCGAGGAGGCTTGCCGACTGGCGATCGAACAGCGTCAGCAACTCATCTTCGAGAGCGGCGTCGTTGTCGGTCTGACGGGCGAGATGGACGAGGTCGATCGCCGGCTCGTCGACGGCCTCGGCGCGGCGGGCGGCCGCAGAGGCCGGGGAGGGGGCGATAGTGGACATGATCCTCTCCAATCGCAGAATTATTGAGTTATCCCCAGCAAGCGCGCATGTATCGGAGTCGCGGCGACTGTAGGGTAAACCCCAGCCGCAATATGGTGTCAGAAGCGTTAACGACGTTTGAAAGATACAAAACCGCGGATGTTTCAATCTCGCGGCACGGCTTGTAGACTGAGGTTGGTTAACGAGCCTAAACCACGACGCGAGGCCCCAGGCGTCGCAGGGATAGGCGCGTCGCAAAGAGCGCAAGCTCCGAGCAAGTGTTTGAGTGAGGCGGACAAACATGGCGCAGAAACAATCGGCTCAGGACGCGGTCTCCGCGGCGATGTCGGCTATCGAGGACGCTCTGAACCTCACCTCCGACGACGACCGGCCCGCTGCCGCCGCGACCCCGCCAACTCCCTCGGCGCCGACTCCGCCTTCCGCTACGCCTACGTCTTCGCCGGTCAAGTCGTTGCCCTCGGCGGCCGCGAGCCTTCCGCCCGCGAAGGCGCCGCCGCTGCCGGCTCCGGAGCCGCAAGCCGCGACTTTCCCGCGCCGGCCGGCGCCGCCGCCCGAGGAGCCGCGCCCGTCCTTTAGCGCTCACACCCCGCCGGCCAACGACGATCGGGCGGCGGTCGGTCCGATCCTTCAGGCCCTGCAGGCGCGCCGCCCGAGCAACGCGCCTTTCGCCATCGCCGCGGCCGCTTCCGCCCTCTGGCTGGCGCTTTGCGTCGCTTACGCCTTCCTGCGCCTGCCCGGCGAGGGCTCTTCGACGCGCGAAGTCCTGTTCCGCCCGGAAACCGTTTTGATCGCCCTCGCGGCGCTCGGGCCGGCTTTGCTTCTTTTCGGTTTTGCCGCGTTGGCCCGCCGCCTCCAGGAGCTGCGCCTGACGGCCGGCTCGATCACCCAGGTCGCCCTGCGGCTCGCCGAGCCCGAGAGCGTCGCCTCCGAGCAGGTCGCGACGCTGTCCCAGGCCGTCCGTCGCGAGATCGCCACGATGGGCGACGGCATTGAACGCGCCCTCGCGCGCGCCGCCGAGCTCGAGACGCTGGTTCGCTCCGAGGTCTCGACGCTGGAGCGCGCCTATTCCGACAACGAGCGCCGCATTCGTTCGCTGATCGCCGAAATGTCCGACCAGCGCGAGGCGATCGTCGCCAGCGGCGGGCGCGTGCGCGCCGTCGTCGGCGACGCCCACCTCGGCATCGCCGCCGACCTCGAGTCGATCGCCGAACGGCTGGGCGAACGCCTTTCCAACGTCGGCGAGCGGGTCGCCAGCGCGCTCAATATTTCCGCGGACGACCTCGCCGCGGCGATCGACCGCGCCGGAACGGGGAGCGTCGAGCGGATCGCCGCTCAGAGCTCGCAGTTGCACGATTCCTTGAGCTCGCTCGGGTCGGAGGTCGCCGCCCGCCTCGCCGAGGTCAGCGGCCAGAGCGCCGAAGAAATCGTCGCCCGCGTCGGCGAAGTCGATCAGCGCTTCCGCTCCATCGGCGACGCCATGATCGGCGAGCTCGGCGCCCGCAACGAGGAGTTGGTCACGCGCATCAACGCCAGTTCGGCGATCGCGATGGAGAGCATTCGGGCGCAGAGCCACGAGGTGGCCTCGCGGCTCGCCGAGGCGACGGAGAACACCGCCCAGCAATTCGCCGCCTCCAGCGAGACAGCGGCCTCGCAATTCGCCGCCAGAACCGAAGCGGCGGCTTCGCAGCTGACGACGTCGACCGACGCCGCCTCCGAGCGCCTCGCCTCCGGCGTCGAAAGCGCGGCCTCGCAGCTCGCCGCCTCCACCGAGACGGTCACTCGGCAGCTCGCGATCTCCGCCGGGGCCGCCGCCTCCGAACTTGCGGCCTCCACCGAGACCTCGGTCCAGCAACTCGCCGCGTCCGCCGAGGCCGCGTCGTCCCAGCTCGCCGTCTCCACCGAGACGGTCACCCGGCAACTCGCCGTATCGGCCGAGACCGCCGCGTCCGAACTCGCAGCGGCCACGCAGACGTCCACCCAGCAGCTCGCGAATTCCGCCGCTACCGCCTCGCGGCAGCTCGCCGCCTCGACGGACGAATCGACCCAGCAGCTTGCGACCAGCGCAGAAGCGGCGGCGTCGCAGCTCGCGGTTTCCACTGAGACGGTCACGCTCCAACTCGCCAATTCCGCCGCGGCCGCGGCGGCCGAACTCGCCACCTCCACCGAAACCGTCACCTTGCAGCTCGCCGCATCGAGCGAAGCCGCGGTCAGCGCGCTGACGAGCCGCAACGCCGAAATTGCCGGCCGCATCGAGGCGAGCAGCGCCCACGCGGTCGAGGCGATCCTCCTTCATAGCGATGCGACGGCGACCCGCCTCGCGACCGCCAGCGAGACCGTGGCGCGCGACTTCGGCGAGCGGGCCGACGACCTCGTCAATCGCGTCGACGTCACCGGCCGCCGCCTTTCCGAGACCGTGCTCGATCACGGCGAGATTTTGGTCTCGCGCCTCAACGAGGCCTCCGATCGGCTGCACGAAACCATCGTGGTGCGCGGCCAGACGTTCGAAGACGTGCTCGCCGCCTCTGGCGAAACCCTTGCAGCGGCGCTCACCGCGCGCACCGACGACGCGCGGGCGGCGCTCGACGCGGCGGGCGCGATCTGGTCCGAACATTTCGACGTTCGCCAGGCGCAGCTACGCGGCTTCATCGACGAATCGGCCGGCGCGATCGCAACCCAGATCGACGACTCCTCGCAGCGCGCCGTGCAGGCGATCGCGAGTGAAGGCGACGCGGTCCAGCACGTCCTGCAGCACGTCGCCGAGACATCGATTGGCCAGTGGCGCGATCAGGCGGTGCAGGTCGCCGACAAGGTCTCGGCCATCGCCAGCGAGGCGGTGGCTTCGATCGCCGTGGGCGGCGACAGCATGCACGAGACGTTGGCCTCGACCATCGCCTCCTTCGAGGACACGCTCGGGGCCCGCGGCGGCGCACTGGTCAGTTCGCTGGCCGGCCAGACGCAGCAGCTCGACCATCAGCTCAACACGCTCGCCACCCTCGTGGGCGACGGCGGCGACAGCGTGGTCGGACGCATCGGCGAACATGCGGTGCGCCTCGGCGAGAATTTCGGCGCCCATGTCGAGGCGATCGACGCAATTATGTCGAACCGCCAGGTCGAGCTGAGCGACCGGCTCGCCAAGCATCAGAACGAGCTCGACGATTCGCTGTCGCGCCGTCACGGCGACCTCGACGAGAGCCTCGTCAGACGCCATGCCGAGTTCGAAGAAAGCCTCGGCCGGCGCCTGGGCGATCTCGACGACAATCTCGCCCGACACCACGCCGAGCTCGATTGGAGCCTCGCCAAGCGCCAGAGCGAAATCGACGGCAGCTTCGCCAAGCGGCAGGCCGAGCTCGATGAGAGCCTCGCCAAGCGCCACGCCGATCTCGACGAAACCCTTGCGGCCCGCCACAGCGAGCTCGACGAAGGCCTCGGCGCGCGTCAGGCGGAGATCGACCACAGCCTCACGGCGCGCTTCGCGCAGCTCGAGGAGAGCTTCGCCAAGGGCCATTTCGAACTCGACGGCGCGCTCGCCAAGCGCCACGAGGACCTCGACCAGTCGCTTGCGGCGCGTCACGCTCAGTTCGAGGACAGTCTCGTCAGGGGCCATTCCGGCCTGGACGAGACGCTCGCCGCCCGTCAGGCCGAACTCGACCAGTCGCTTGCGGCGCGTCACGCTCAGTTCGAGGACAGTCTCGTCAGGGGCCATTCCGGCCTGGACGAGAACTCTCGCCGCCCGTCAGGCCGAACTCGACCGGGCGCTCGCCGCGCGTCACGCTGACATCGAGAGCAGCCTCGCCAGGAGCCATTCCGGCCTGGACGAAAGCTTCGCGGCGCATCAGGCCGAACTCGACCGCGCGCTGGCCACGGGTCACGCGCAGCTCGAGGGCAGCCTCGTCAGGAGCCATTCCGGCCTGGACGAGGTTTTCGCCGCCCATCAGGCGGAACTCGATCGCGCGCTGGCTACGGGTCACGCGCAGCTCGAGGGCAGCCTTGTCAGGAGCCATTCTGGCCTCGACGACACTTTCGCCATGCATCAGGCCGAACTCGACCGGGCGCTCGCGACGCGTCACGCGCAGCTCGAGGGCAGCCTCGCCAGGAGCCATGCCGGCCTTGACGAAGCCTTCGCCTCGCGCCAGGCCGAACTCGACCAGGCGCTCGCGATGCGTCACGAGCAGTTCGAAGGCAGCCTCGCCAAGACCCATTCCGGCTTGGACGAAGCCTTCGTCGCGCGCCAGGCCGAACTCGACCTGACGCTTGCTATGCGCCAGGCCCAGTTCGAGGAGAGCCTCTCCAGGAGCCATACCGGCCTCGACGAGACGATCGGGGCGCGCCAGGCCGAGCTCGACCAGACGCTCGCCGCCCGTCATGCTCAGTTCGAGGACAGCCTCATCAAGGGGTACCTGGACTTCGACGAGACGCTCGCCAAGCGCCAGGCCGAGCTCGATGGAAGCCTAGCGGGCCGGCACGCCCTGCTCGAAGAGAGCCTCGCCAAGGGCCATTCGGAACTCGACGGAACCCTCGCCAAGCGCCAGGTCGAAATCGACCAGAGCCTCGCTCAGCGCCACGCCCAGCTCGCGGCGAGCCTGACCGGTCGGCAGACCGAGCTGAACCAGAAGCTCGGCGACCATCAGGAGCGTTTCGAGCGTGAGTCGAACGCCCGGCTGGCGGAATTCGAGAACGCGGCCGTCGCCCATCGCACGGTCGTCGAACTCGCGCTCGCTACGCATGGCCGCGTGGTCGAGGAATCGGTGCGCGACGGCCTGTCGAACTTCGAGAACCTCATGACGATTGGCGGCCGCCAGCTGGTCACCCGCCTCGAAACCGAGACGCAGGGAGTCGCTTCGCGCATCGCCGCCGAGGCCCAGCTCCTCGCGGCGCAGATCGACGGCAAGCTCAACGCGCTCGAAGAGACGATCATGGTGCGCGGCGGCGCGCTCGACGAACGCCTCGGCAAGCGCAATCAGGAGGCGATCGAGCTCTTCGGCAAGCGCAACGAGGAGACGATCGAGCTCATCGGCAAGCGCAATCAAGAGGCGATCGAACTCTTCGACTCGAACATCCATGCGGCGGATGCGCGCGCCACGGCGAAGCTCGGCGAGATTTCGTCGACGCTCGACGGCCTGCTCGCGCGGATCGACCAGGGTCTTGCCGCGCGCGGCAAGGCGCTCAATGAGGGGCTCGCCAAGTCGACGATCGAGGCCGCGAAGACGCTCAGCGAGGGCGGTCGCGAAATCGCCGCCGGCATCAGCGCCAAGTCGAGTGAAATCGAGGACGTGCTGCGCGCCCGGGCGGATGCTCTGACGCAGGCGCTCTCCAGCCTCTCGACGCAGATCACGGCGACGCTCGCCAACCGGCTCGACGACATGACGGGCGCGCTCGGCGGCAGCGTCGATCGCTTCCACAGCGAGATCGTAACCCCCCTGCAGTCGCTGTCGTCGCAATTCGACACGAACGGGGCCGAGCTTTCCCAGCGGATCTCGACGCATGTCGCGAGCCTCGGTCAGCTCGTCGATACGCACGCCGAACGGATCGGCTCCGTGCTCGCCCAGCATGCGGGCGTGCTCGAGGTCGCGGTCCAGTCGCATGGCGAGGCGATCAACAAGTCGGTCGCCTCCAGCGCCGACGGTTTCGTCGCCAAGCTGGCGGTGCAGCGCGACACGCTCACCGCGCGGCTCTCCACCGCCGTCGCCAATCTCGATGCGACCCTCGCCGGGCGCAGCGGCGAGATGGCGGACGCCGTCTCGATGCGCACCCAGGAGTTGCGCGACCTCATCGACGGGCCGGCGACGGCATTCCTCGCCGAACTGGCCGAGCGCGGGGAGCGAGTCACGAGCCAGATCACCGGTCTCAACGCGCAGGCGGTACAGGCCTTCGAGCATCAGACGTCGAGCCTGGTGGCGCTGATGACGCGGCGGGGCGAAGACCTGCTCGCCGCGATCAACGCCGGCGCGGCGGGCTCCGTGCGCTCGCTCGGCGCGCTTACGGGGCAACTCAACACCGAGGTCGAGAACTCGACGGCGGCGTTGCGCGCCGCGGCGGAGGACGCTCAGTCGCAGTCGCGCGAGACGATCGGCGAGTTGATGAAGCGCCTGACCTACGAGGTCGAGCGGTCCGGCGCGTCCTTGCGCGACTCGGTGGAGCGCGGCGCGGGAGCCTCGGTGAGCGCGCTCAGCGCCACCGGCGAGCGCATGCGCAGCGAGCTCAGCCAGGTGCTCGAGCGTCTCGGCCAAGCGGGGGCCGCGCTCGACCGGGTGGTCGGCGGCGCCGGCGAGCGCCTGGACGCCATTCAGGGCGATCTCGGCGGAAAGATCGACGAGTTGCAGCAGGCGCTCGGCGCGATGGGGTCCCAGATCGCGGCGCTCGACCGGCTGTCGATCAACGCGCAGAGCGCGTCCGGGACGCTGATCGACCGCATGACGACCGCGACGACGTCGCTGGGGGAAGCCGGGCGGGAGCTCGCCTCCAAACAGCATGCGATCGACCTTGCTTTGCAGCATCGCCAGATGAGCCTGGAGAAGCTGTCCGGCGACATCGAGAAGCTGTTCGCCGACGTCGAAACGAGGAGCCAGGAGTTCGAAGCGGTGACGCGCCACTTCGCGACCTCCTTCGAGGACAGCTTCAGCAAGGCGCAAACGCGCGCCCAGGAGATCAGCGCGGCGCTGACGGTTTCGACCAAGGGCGCGGCTTCCACAGTCGCCAGCCAGTTCGAAATGATCCGCGAGAACGCCGGCAAGGAGCGGGAGAAGACCACGCACGCCTTGCAGGCGGCCTATGAGCAGGCCAACACCCAGCTCGCCGAGGTGATGAACAATACGGCCGACCGGTTCCGCCAGTCGGTGGTCGAGGTCAAGCAGATGGCGGGCGAGGTGCAGCGCCAGCTCGATGCGACCCGCCAGGAGATGCGCCGCGGCGTGTTCGAGCTGCCGGCCGAGACCGCCGAGGCGACGACTGCGATGCGCCGCGTCGTCGCGGATCAGATCAAGGCCCTCAAGGAGCTGACGGCGGTCGTCGTCGGGTCGGGCGTCGAGTTCGACGTCGCCGAGCCCGGCGCGCCGGCCGCCGCCGCGCCGCGCAAAGCCGAGCCCCCGCGCAAGGCCGAGCCGACCCGACCCGTGGCGGCCCCGCAGCGTGAGGACGAGGGCCAACTGCTGATTCCGGCCCCGGTCGTGAGCGAACCGGCGCGCCCGCAGGCGACGCCGCCCGCGCGGACGGCGCGTCCGACCCCGCCGCCCCCGCCCGCCGCGCCCCCCGCGCCTGCCGCTTCCACTTACGGTGAACGCAGCCAATCGGGCTGGCTCTCCAACCTGCTGGCGGCGGCCTCGCGTGACGAAGCGCCCCAGTCGCCAGCGCGCAGCGCCGATGCGCCTCTCGAGGGCATCTCGCTCGACATCGCGCGCTACGTCGACCCCGAGGCCGCAGCGGAAATGTGGGACCGTTGGCGCGGCGGCGATACGGGCGCGGTCTCTCGCCGGCTCTATACCGCCCAGGGGCAGCAGGTGTTCGACGACATCCGTCGCAAGTACCGCAGCACGCCGCAGTTCCAGGAGGCGGTGACGCGCTACACCCAGGAGTTCGAGCGCCTGCTCGCCAAGATCGGTCAGAACGACCGCGACGGCGCCCAGTCCCGCGCGACGCTCCTGTCGGACGCCGGCAAAGTCTACACGATGCTGGCGCACGCCTCCGGCCGGCTCGGCTAAGGCGCTTGCCCGACGCGCACCCTGCCGCGCCGCGCTTCGCGGGCGGCCAGGGCGCGCGGGGCAAAGCGTTTGCGACGCCTGATGGCGTGCTGTGGGATCTGCGGAGGCTCGCGAAAAGGGCTGCGCAGGCTCAGGTCACGAGGCGCGCGACGGTTCCTCGCGCGCCCCGTAATTCTCCGGCGTTAAAGCGGTTAGCGCGTTCTGCAGTTACCTGGAACCGTCATCGCGAGTTAGGACCGCCTTTGCAGGCGATCTTGCTGAATGAAACGGGGCCGGCGCGCTGCCATCGTGGTAGGATTTTCGGGTCGTCGGCAAGAGGTCGGCTTCTCACTGATGCCGTTGAGCTCGGTCGCGAGTTGGACCCGGGACGCCGTGATGATCTCGTCTTGCGCGTAGGGGCGGCGACGCCCTGGAGCCTTCTTCTTAGCATTCCTCTTCCATCGGCGTCCTTGCCGGCGCGGCGAGCGATGGAGGCGATGATGGAAGTTCTGCACGAACGGGTGGCCGGCCTCGACGTCCACAAGGACAGCGTCGTGGCGTGCGTGCGCGCGATGGCGGCTGGCAAGACCCACCGGGACTGTCGAACGTTCGAGACGACGACGGCCGGCCTTGGCGCGCTCAAGGACTGGCTGGTCGCGGCGCGCTGCGAGCGGGTCGCGATGGAGGCGACCGGCGTCTACTGGATGCCGATTTGGAAGATACTGGCCGACGGCGACTATGCGATGATCGTGGCCAACGCCGCGCACATCAAGGCGGTTCCCGGCCGCAAGACCGACGTCAACGACGCGACCTGGATCGCCGATCTCGCCGCGTTCGGCTTGATCCGGGCGAGCTTCGTTCCCGACGAACCGCTGCACGAGCTGCGCACGTTGATGCGCACCCGTAAGCAGCTGGTGCGCGAGCAGTGCGGCCATGTCCAACGCATCCAGAAGACGCTGACGGAAGCCAACATTCGCCTCGATTCGGTGATCAGCGACATCATGGGCGGCAACGGGCGCCGCGTGATCGAAGCGATGATCGGCGGCCAGCGCGATCCGCGCAAGCTCGTCGCCTTGACCGACCGGCGGCTGAAGGCCTCGCCCAAGCAGCTCTACGACGCGCTGCACGGCCGCCTGACCGATCATCATCGCTTCCTGCTGCGGCTCCATTTGCAGCAGTACGACGCGCTGGCGGCGACCATCGGCGAGCTCGACCGCGAGGCCGACGAGCGCCTCGCGCGGCTCGACCAACGGATCGAGCGCAAAGCTGGGTTTCGCGACTTGATCGGCTTGCTCGTCACCATTCCCGGGGTCAGCCGCTTATCCGCGTTGACGATCCTCTCCGAGATCGGCCCCGACATGGGCCGCTTCGCCACCGCCGGCCATCTCGTCGCCTGGGCGGGCCTCTGCCCGGCGCAGAACGAAAGCGCCGGCAAACGCCGGCGCGGTCGCCTGCGCAAGGGCGCGCCGTGGCTGAAGACCATGCTCGTTCAGTGCGCGTGGGCGGCCAAGCGCGCCAAGGCGAGCTATTACTCCGCCCAGTTTTTCCGCCTGCGCGCCAGACGCGGCCCGCAAAAAGCGGTCTGCGCCGTCGCCGCCTCGCTTCTCACCGCGGTCTACCACATGCTCAAAGACGGCGTCCCGCACCGCGACCTCGGCGGCGCCTATTTCGAGGGCCGCCGGCCCAAGGCCAAACTCAATCGCCTAGTCCGGCAAATCCGCGATCTCGGCTACGACGCTACCTTGCAGCCGATCTCGCAAGCCGCCTGAGCCGAGCCTGATTCGCACGCCAACGCCGCCACTTAGCGTGTTGTTTCTTCTTAGCGGAGCGAAGCAATCCAGCGATCGAGGCCTCGCCAGCAAGTCGCGAGTCGTTCCGTGGGCGCCTCAATCGGCTGACGCTTCGCGATGACGGCACGGGCCGGTTCAACCAAAAGACAGCGCGTTCTAGAAGCAGTGCGAAATGGGCTTAGCAACCCTTGGGCGTCATGCCCGCGCTCAACCCGGCCATCCACGCGGCGCCGCGGCCCAAAACTCTCAACTGTCGCGCCAATTGCGCGGTGTGGATGCCCGGCACAAGGCCGGGCATGACGATCGATGGCGGCGAGACCGGATGCCCAGGCAGTTAGGCGGTCTCAGACCCCGTCCACTTCGCCCTTCAAATAGGCTTCGAGCCAGTGGATGTCGTACTGGCCGTTCTGCACTTCGACGTTGCGCACCAGCGAGCGGAACAGGGGCAGGGTCGTCTCGACGCCGTCGACGATGAATTCGTCGAGCGCGCGGCGCAGGCGCATCAACGCCTCCGTCCGGGTGCGGCCGTGGACGATCAGCTTGCCAACGAGCGAATCGTAATAGGGCGGGATGATATAGCCCTGGTAGGCCGCCGAATCGACGCGCACGCCGAGGCCGCCGGGCGGGTGGAAATAGGTGATTCGCCCGGGCGAGGGCATGAAGGTGCGCGCGTGCTCGGCATTGACGCGGCATTCGATCGCCGCGCCCTGCAGCCGAACGTCCTCTTGCGCGATCGTCAGCGGCGAGCCGGCGGCGATCTTGATCTGCTCGTTGACGAGGTCGATCCCGGTGATCATCTCCGTGACGGGATGCTCGACCTGGATGCGGGTGTTCATCTCGATGAAGTAGAACTTTCCGCTCTCGTAGAGAAATTCGATCGTCCCGACGCCGACGTAGCCGAGGTCGGCCATCGCCTTGGCGACGATCGCGCCGATCTCTTCGCGCTGATTCGGGTTCAGAGCGGGGGAGGGGCCCTCCTCCCACACCTTCTGATGGCGGCGCTGCAACGAACAGTCGCGCTCGCCGAGATGGATGGCGCGGCCCTTGCCGTCGCCGAGCACTTGGATCTCGATGTGGCGCGGCTTGGCGAGATATTTCTCGAGATAGACCGAATCGTCGCCGAAGGCGGATTTCGCTTCGATCTTGGCGGTAGAGATGGCGTTCAGCAAAGCGTCGGCGTTTTCCGCGACCTTCATGCCGCGTCCGCCGCCGCCCGCCGCGGCCTTGACGATGACGGGATAGCCGATGTCGGCGGCGATCTTCAGCGCCTCGACCTCCTCGTTCACCGCGCCGGTCGAGCCGGGCACGCAAGGAATGCCGAGCCGCGCCGCCGTGCGCTTCGCCTCGATCTTGTCGCCCATCAGCCGGATGTGCTCCGCCTTGGGGCCGATGAAAGCGATCTGGTGCTCGGCGAGAATTTCAGCGAAACGGGCGTTCTCGGAGAGGAACCCGTAGCCGGGATGCACCGCGTCGGCGCCGGTGATTTCGCAGGCGGCGAGCAGCGCCGGCACATTGAGATAGCTGTCGCGCGCCGCGGGCGGCCCGATGCACACGCTCTCGTCCGCCAGCTTGACGTGCATCGCCTCCTTGTCGGCGGTCGAATAGACCGCGACCGTCGAGATGCCGAGCTCCTTGGCGGCGCGCAGCACGCGGAGGGCGATTTCGCCACGATTGGCGATAAGGATCTTATCGAACATGCCGGACGGCTCCTTGCGGCGCCGCGATCATTCGATGACCATGAGCGGCTGGTCGAATTCGACCGGCGAGCCATCCTCGACGAAGATGTGCGTCACCTTGCCGGCGCGGGGGGCCACGATCTCGTTGAACGTCTTCATCGCCTCGACGAGCAGGATCTTGTCGCCCGCCTTCACGGTCGACCCGATCTCCACGAAGGGCTTGGCCTCCGGGCTCGGCCGGAGATAGGCGGTGCCGACCATCGGCGATTTGACGGCGCCGGCGTGGTCGGCGGGCGAGACCTTGGTCTCGGCAGGGGCGGCAGTCGGCGCGGCGCCCGCCGCGACAGGCACGGCCGCGGGGGCGGCGACGGCGAGCGCGCTGCGCTCCCGGGCGACACGGACGCGCAGGCCCGCGTGCTCGACCTCGATCTCGCTTAAGTCGTGCTGTCCCGCAATTTTGGCGAGCGCGGCGACGACGGAAAGATCAAAACCATCGGCGGCCGTCTCGGCGGAAGAGGGGCCTAAGGATTTCTTGGTGGGCACTCGTGCAGGCCTCGCAGGTCGTAAAAGCAGCGCGACCTATAGCCTGGACGTTTCGGCAAATAAAGAGCGGCGGGTTCCGTTATCGGCTCATCCCCCCAGGAATCGCTAGGTCTGTGGCGGCGGCAGTCGGAACTGTCAGAGCCCGTCGTGCGCCGCGACCGGGCTTGCCTCCTCGCGGCGCACCCATTTGGGCGCGCGGCCCGTGACGCGCTTGAACGCATGGCTGAAGGCGCTCTCGCTGGCGTAGCCGAGCAATTCTGCGAGCTTAGCGATCGAGGCGTCGTTCTGGCGCAGCGCGCGCTCCGCCAAACGCATGCGCCATTCGGTGAGATAGCCAAGCGGCCCGACGCCCGCCGCCGCCTTGAAATGAAGGGCGAAGGTTGCGCGCGACATGCCGGCGGCCTTTGCGAGTTCAGGCAGTCGCCAATCCTGTCCCGGCTGTTCGTGCATCAGGGCGAGCGCTGGAGCAAGACGCCGATCGCTGGCCAGACGCAGCCAACCCGGCGCCGTCGAGCCCTGACGCTGCAAATGCGCGCGCAGTGTATGGATGAACAGGAGGTGGGCGAGCTGGGTTGCGGCGGCGCCGGCTCCCGGCAGGCGATTGACGCGCTCCCGGATCAACTGATCGAGGATCCAGCGCAGCGGCTCGGCCTGAGACGCGCCGCCATCGATGTGGATCCTCGGCGGCAAAGCGTCGAACAGCAGACCCCAGCCGCTGGGATCGAGGACCGCCGTGCCGCCGATCATTATGAAGTCGTCGCCGTCGCCGATCCGGCAGACGTCGCTCGTTTGTCGAGAGAGCACCTCGCCGATGTTGACGCTGGCGACGCCGAGATCGCTTGCGAGCGTCATCGGCGGCGACCGTAATATCAACAGCACGTCGCCGGCCTGAACCTCGACAGCCTCGCCTTCTTCGGACGCTTGAAGCCAGCCGCGTCCCTTTACGACGCCCCAGAACTTGATCTGTTCGGGCGCCGGAAAGCGAATCGACCAGGCTCCGCCGGCGATCAGCGTTCCCGTCAGGACGGATTTGGCGTCCAGGAGTTGGAGCATGTCTGAAAGCGGTTCGGCGGACATGTTCAAGACTATCGCGCATGAAAGGCAGACTGACAATCATTCATAGTCTGACTAACGCTCACTAGGCTTGTCAGGCGCCCAGCCGGTCGCATCCCACCGTGGGGGGCGCCGGCTTCGTCGACTGATAGGAGTTTCGAATGCGGGCAATGCGCTATCACGAGTACGGAGGCCCTGAACGCCTCCGAGAGGATGTTGTCGAGCGGCCGAGTCCTGCTGCGGACGGCGTCCTCGTCGAATTGGCCGCCACGAGCGTCAATCCGGTGGATTGGAAGCTCGGCGCCTTCGCCGGTGGGTTTCCGATGCCGTTCACCCCTGGCATGGACTTCGCCGGCGTCATCCGCGAAATCGGTTCCGGAGTGACAGGCTTTGCCGTCGGCGATCGCGTCTTCGGGGCCACGTTGATCGCCCAGTGCGGAAGTTACGCAGACTATGTGACGGCGCCCGCGGCGATCGTCGAGCATGTGCCGGAGACCATACCGCTGGGCGTCGCCGCAGCGGTTCCGCTGGCTGCGCTGACGGCGTGGGAGGCCGTGCGCGAGGCGTTCCACCAAGCCACGCGGGGCGTCCGTCGTGTCCTCGTTCAAGGGGGCGCGGGAGGCACGGGAACATTCGCAGTCCAGTTCGCCAAGCAACTTGGCGCCCATGTCATCGCCACCAGTTCCGCGGGCAATCATGACTTGCTCCGCTCGCTCGGCGCCGACGAAGTCGTCGACTATCGGGTGGCGCGCTTCGAAGATGTTGTCGATCCGGTCGACGCGGTCATCGATCTCGTCGGCGGCGATGTCCCGTTGCGATCTATCCCCCTCGTTCGCGCAGGCGGCGTGCTGGCCTCAATCGTGCCGTCGCCAGACACTCAGGTTGACCGCGAGGCTCTGGCGGCTCGCTACGGCGTTCGCCTGTCTACTGTGGACATGAGCCTCAAACGGGACATGTCGGCGTTCGCCGAGATCGCCCGGCGGATAGGGGCCGGCGCGCTCAAGGTCATCGTGAGCGAAACGCTTCCGCTGGCGCAAGCCGCTCAGGCCTTGGCGGCGAGTCGCGCCGGCCATGTCCAAGGCAAGATCGTGCTCACGATCGGCTCGCTGGAATAGCCGAACCAAGCGACGACATCAGCGCACGTCCGACCGATAGCGACAGGCCGCGGCCTGCGGCGGGAGGGGCGTGGCCGGCGATAGAGGAGATTGATATGACAGGATCATTCGGGGCGACGTCCACCACGGACGACGTGCTCTCGGGCTAGAAGCTGCACGGCAAGCGCGTCCTCGTCACTGGCGTTTCCGCCGGCCTCGGGTTGGAGACCGCTCGCGCCCTCGCGGCGCATGGGGCCGAGGTGGTCGGCGCCGCGCGCGATCTCGCCAAAGCGGAGCTCTGGGCCAAAAGCGAGGAGATGGTGGGCGAGCGCTTCTCGGGCTGAAGCCGAGGGAACCTCAGCTATCCCTTGCGCGCCCAGACTCTCGTGTCGTGGAAGGCGGCGCCGCCGTAAGGGGCGACGCTGTCGTCGCCGATCAGCGTGTTGACCCCGCGTCCGTCGAAAAAGGCGGAAGGCGGCCAGATGCCCTCGCAAACGACGAGCCCGCGGGGCAGCGCCGTCGAGGCGCGTAGATGCAGGCGAATGGCGCCGCGCGCGTTGCCGAGTTCGACGATGTCTCCCTCCGCCAGGCCGAGCCCGGCGGCGTCCTCGGGGTTCATCAGCGCCGTCGGGCGCTGCTCGCGCGCCAGCGAGGTGGGGGTCTCGGTGAAGCTCGAATTGAGGAAGTTGCGCGCTGGCGAGGTCGCGAGCTTGAAGGGATGCGCCTCGTCGCTTGCCTCGTTGACCGGCCAATGGTCGGGCAGGGTCGGCATCTCCCGCCAGGGCCCCTTGAGGCCGTCACCCGAATAGGGCGTCGTCGCCCAGTCGGCGCGCAGGCGGAACTTGCCGTCGGGATAGCCGAAGCCGTTGAGGAAATGCGCCTGCTCGAAAGGCGGCTGGCAATCGAGCCAGCGGTTCGCCTCCAACTCGGCAAGCGAGCCGCGCCCAGAGGCGCGCAACGTCCGGTCGATGATCTCGCGCGGGCTCATGGCGAAGCCGGCATGGCGCGCGCCGACGCGTTCGGCGAGCGCGGCGATCACCTCGTGGTTGGAGCGGCAGCCCTCCGGCGGCTCGATCGTCTTCGGGCCGAATTGCAGATATTGATGGCCGCCGCCGGTGTAGAGGTCGTCGTGCTCGAGGAACATCGTGGCGGGCAGCACGATGTCGGCGGCGCGCGCCGTGTCGGTGAGGAATTGCTCGTGGACGCACACGAACAGATCCTCGCGCGCAAAGCCGCGGCGCACTTTCTCCTGGTCGGGCGCGACGGCAAGTGGATTGGTGTTCTGGATCAGCATCGCCTTCACCGGGCCGCCGTCTTTGAGCGCTTCGGGCTCGCCGGTCAGCACCGCGCCGATGCGGGATTGATCGAGCCGGCGGACGCTCTGGTCGCGCACGTCGAGGCCTTCGATCAGCGTCTTGTCGAGCTTGAAGACGCCGCTGTTGGAATGGAAGGCGCCGCCGCCCTCATGTGCCCAGGCGCCCGTGACGACGGGAATGCACAGCGCCGCATGCATGTTGGCCGCGCCGTTGCGCTGGCGCGCAAAGCCGTAGCCAAGCCGAAAGAACGTCCGCTTCGTGCGGCCGACGAGGGCGGCGAATTGCTCGATCGCCTCGACGCTGAGACCGGTGATCGCGCTCGCCCAGATGGGATCGCGGCTCTTCAGATGCGCTTCGAGATCCTCCGGCGCGTCGGCGTAGCGGGCGAGATATTCGCGGTCGGCGAGCCCGTCGCGGAAGAGTACGTGCATCACCGCGCAGGCGAGCGCGCCGTCCGTCCCCGGTTTCAGGCGCAGCGCGATATCGGCATGGCGCATCGTCTCCGTCTCGTAGATGTCGATGACGACGATCTTGGCGCCGCGCTCCTTGCGCGCTCGCGTCGCATGGGTCATCAGATTGACCTGGGTCGCGACCGCGTTGGTTCCCCAGATGACGACGCAGTCGGACTTGCTCATTTCGCGCGGATCGACGCCGGCGAGGCGCCCTGTTCCGGCGAGATAGCCGGGCCAGGCGATCGAGACGCAGATCGAGCCGAAGAAGCGCGAATAGCCCTTGGCGTGCGTCAGGCGCTCGATCCCGTCGCGCATGACGAGGCCCATCGTCCCGGCGTAGAAATAGGGCCAGACGCTTTCGGCGCCGAAGCGGCGCTCCGCGTCGAGGAAGTTCTCGGCGACCAGGTCGAGCGCGTCGTCCCAGCCGATCGGCCGAAACTCGCCCGAGCCCTTCGGCCCGACGCGACGCAGCGGCTGGGTCAGACGATTGTCGTGATGGATGCGTTCGGCGTAGCGCGCAACTTTCGCGCAGACGACGCCCGCGGTGTAGCGCTGATCGGCCGCTCCGTGAATGCGGCCGATACGCGATCCGCCAATCACCTCGACATCGAGGGCGCAGACCGACGGGCAATCGTGGGGGCAGACAGAGGGGCGTCTCACGACTTCCAGGGGCGCGTTCATGGGCGATCATCCTTCGCGCCCACTGTGCAGAAGCGCGCCCCATCCCGCAAGGGCTGGATCGCGGTCAGCGCCTCGTGTCGTCTATCGCCGCTTCAGTCCGCTCGAGATCGGAAAATCGTTGATGACGGCGCATGATTGTATCCGTCGGATTTGCGCCGACGCTTCGCGACGCCTGCTGCGCGTCGAGAACCGTGCTGACTTGCCAGCGCCACGTCGCGATCTCGTACTGAGCGGTCTTGTCTGCGGGACCCGCGGGAACGCCGCTTGCGCCGACGCCTGACAGCGCGGCCAGCGACAACAGGAACGGCCTGTACATCCGTCTCCTCCGATTTTTCGTTTATTGGCCTTGCGTGCGCGACCGCGCCCGCAACAGCGGTCTGAGCCGCCCTCTTAGCCTTCCGGGTAAACACCAATAATGTGACGCGGTGAAGGCGCGGCTCAGTCGGTGGGCGTCGTGTCGCGCAAAAATTCGGCCGCCATCGCGCGGGTCACGCCCTTGCCGCGCGCCAACGCCTCGCGGTCGAGCGCGGCGACGATCGCGCGCGCCGCATTGAGCGAGCGCTCGATTCGAAGGGCGATGTAAGCCACCACCGAGGGGTCGACGACCAACTGGCGGTCGCTGAACAATTTGAACAGAACCTTTTTGGTGAGCTCGAGATCGGGGGAGCCGAGCGAGACGATGGGGGCGAGGCGGAGCCGCGAGAGAAGGTCGGGCGTCTTGAGACCCCACATGTCGGGCTGCGCCCGCGCGGTCATCAAGAGGAAGGCGCCGCTCTCGCGCGCCAGGTTCATGAGATGGAACAATGCGGCTTCGTCGGCGCCGATGTGGTCGGCGTCTTCGATCAGCAACGCGCCGGAAGCGGCGAGTTCGACCAGCGCGGCGCGCGCCAGCGAATCTACCGCAACGACGGTCGCGCCCGCATCGCGCGCCCAGATCGCGCCGAGGTGCGACTTGCCGGAGCCGTCGGGGCCGACCAGCATCAGCGTCGGCGCGGCCCAATTCGGCCAAGCCGAGAGGACGCGCAGCGCCTCCTCGTTGCCGGGCGCCTCGAGGAAATCCTCGCGCGCATAGCTCGGCGCATGCGGCCAATCGAGCGTCAACTGACGCGGCGGCCCGCTCATGGGTTTTCCCTCGCGCCGGCGCCGAGATAGAGCGGGCTCTTGAGATAAAGTCCGATCAGGTGACGCATCAGCACGCCGAGCGCCGCCGCGGCCGGCACCGCGATGATGAGACCGGTGAAGCCGAAGAGCTCGCCGAACGCGAACAGCGAGAACATCAGCCAGACCGGATGCAGCCCGATCGACTCGCCGACCAACATCGGCGAGATGACGTTGCCTTCCAGGAATTGACCGACGCCGACCACGCCGAGCGCAAGGAAAAACAGCTCCAGGTTCGGCCAGCCCTGGACGAGGCCGACGCCGAGCGACAGGACCAGCGCGGTCAGCGAACCGACATAGGGAATGAAGCTCAGCACGCCCGCGATCACCCCGATCAGAAAGCCGAAGTCGAGACCGATCAGCGTCAGACCCAAGCCGTACCAGACGCCGAGGAAGAGGCAGACCAGCGACTGGCCGCGGATGAAGCCGGCGAGCGCGTGATTGATCTCGGCGGCGATCTTGCGCAACGAATCGCGATGGTCGAGCGGCAACCAACTGTCCAACGTCGCAATCATCTTACTCCAGTCGACCAGGATGTAGAAGGCGACGACCGGCGTAACGATGATCAATGAGAAAAAGCTGACGAGCGCAGCGCCGCCAGAGGCGAGCGAACGCAGCGCGTTCACCAGCCATTGCGCGCCCTGTCCGACGAAATCGCCGATCGATTTCTGGATCTGTTCGGTCGAGAGCGAGTTGCCGAGGCCGAACGAGTTGCGCCACTCGCCGCCGTACCGCTCGATCAACGCTGATCCCTCGTCGATCGCGAGCGACTGCAGGCGCACTACATATCCCGGCAGTCTTTGCGTGAAGCCGATCAGCTGATTGCCGAGGATCGGCGCCACGACGACCAGCAAAATGGTGATGACGAGGACCGCGAAGACGAGAATCGTCAGTGAAGCGGCGAGCCGGCTGAAGCCGAAGCGTTGCAGCCGGCGCACGACGGGATCGAGCAAATAGCCGAGCACGATGCCGGCCGCGAAGGGCGTGACCGCCGAGCCGAGCAACTCCAGGATGAAGCAGAAGGCGGCGAGCGCGATCAACCAGATAAGGGCCTGGCGCTCGACGCTCACTGCGCGTCCCCATTCACGCTGGCCGGCTGAATCAGATCCCATTTGCCGCCCCATGGGTCGGCGAAGACGGCGACAGTGCCGTAGGCCTCGTGGCGCGGCTCTTCGAGAAAGCGCACGTCATGCGCCCGCATGGCCGCATAGTCGCGAGCGAAATCGTCGGTCTCGAGAAAATAGCCGACCCGGCCGCCCGTCGCCGCGCCGATGGCGGCGGTTTGTCGCTCGTCGCTCGCCTTGGCGATGACGATGCGAGCGCCGGCGCCGCCGGGCGGCGCCATGACGACCCATCGCTTGTCGGGACCCATCGGCGCATCGGCCAGCAAAGCGAAGCCGAGCGCGTCGCGGAACCATGCGATGGCGGAGTTGTAGTCGGGCGCGAGGAAAGTGACGGCGGCGAGGCTCTTGGTCATGTCGGTCTCAGCGGCTCATGTGATCGAGCCATTGGGCGATATAGACGCCTCCGGAGGCGAGCGTCGAGGCGGCGACGATGCAGCCGAGCACCTCTTGGGCGGCGAATTCGTCATAGCCGTAGGCCTTGGCGCCGAGCACCAGGGCGGCGAAGGCGATCTGCGCGAAAGTGTTGAATTTGGAAATCCACACCGGGCGGATCGCGACCGGCTTGTCGAGCAGCCACGAGACGAGCACCGCGAACAGGATCATCAGATCGCGCGAGACGACCAGGATGGCGAGCGCCGGCCACAAGGCGCCGATCGCCGACAAAGCGACATACATCGAGATCAGCAGCGCCTTGTCGGCGAGCGGATCGAGATAGGAGCCGAGTTCGCTGCGCAGGTCGAACCGCTTGGCGAGGAACCCGTCGACGCCGTCGGAGATTCCCGCAAGGATGAAGATCAGGAAGGCCGCGGAAAAGCGCTGCGAGACGATCATCGAGACCGCGAGCGGCGTCATCAGGAGCCGCCCGACGGTGATGAGGTTGGGCAGATTGGCGAACAGCCGAGAACCCGTCATGAAGCGCCGCCGCCCTCCTATGCGTCGATCGGACCCGAATCCACCGCGGGAATGCGCCCGATCGCCGCCCCGAGACCGCACCTCGCAAAATTGCGCGGCACTGTCGCGCAGTTTACGCCGAGCGCCAATGGAAATCCCTTGGCCGGTCGAAGTAGGGCGAAATTCGGGCGAGATCATTCACGTGGGGTTCAGACCGTCGAGGGTACCCAACTGTCCATAAGCCGCCGGTTTCGGCGGTGGAGCATAGGATTGGAGGCTCGTTATGAAGAAGCTTCTCGCCGCGCTCGGTCTGTCGGCCGTGCTTACGGCGTCGGCCGCTTTGCCGCTGGCCAGCGTTTCTGAGGCCGCGCTCAGCTACGGCGGCGCCGGCGCCGACGTGGCGCATCAGGTCGCGCCCGTGGAAAAGGCGCAATTCCTTTACGGCGGCTATAACTACTGCTGGTATCCCGGTGGTTGGCGTGGTCCCGGCTATTATTGGTGCGGCTATGCCTGGCGCACCGGCCTCGGCTGGGGCGGCCCGTTCGGCTGGCACGGCTGGCGCGGGGGTGGGGCGTGGCGGCTGGCGCGGTGGCTGGCACGGCGGCGGCGGGCATGGCGGCGGTTGGCATGGCGGTGGCGGCGGCTGGCGTCACTGACGCCTAGACCAAGCGCCGAAACGGCGACAGCCTAGAGACATCGATTGCGGCGGCTCCCCTCGGGCCGCCGCAATCATTTTCGGCGTCAGGACTTAAAGGGCCGCTTCGGCGTGAAGCGGGGCCAAGCCGAAGGTCCCGACGCGGTGCCCCAAGAAGTTGACGCAAGCGCCGATCGCAATGGCGGTCAAATGAGCGACCGCGCTCGCGGCGCCGGCCTGTGCGAGGCCTGACTGCACGATCGCCTGCCTGACGACGTCGGCGGTGGCGACGACAGTCACAAGCCCGACTGCATTGACGGCGCAGAACATCACAATCTGACGCCGTAGCGAACTTGTCGAGCCGGGGAACACCCATTTTTGGTACAGGACGAATCCGAGCGTCATCCCAACGCAATAGGCGATTGCGACCGCAATCTGGAACGGGAGGACGAGGGAGAGCGGAAACCGCACGAGCCAATTGACGAGCGACGCCGTTCCTCCCGCCGCCAGGAAACGGATTGCGCTCGTGGCTATCGATTGGGTTGATTCCCGCGTCATGGGCCGCAGCTCTTTTCGACGTGATGGGGTCAGGTCGGAACGTTCGGGGGCGAGCCGCCCAACCTCAAATGATAGACAAAGTTAACCTTGTCTCTGTAGACTTTCGGTCTCTGCGCAATGTACAGGGCGATAATAGTCGTTGCGTTGAATATCAATCGAACCTGAATTCATCGTTAAATCGTTCGTGCAAAAGACATTGCTTGCAGCGAGACGGCCAAATCGATTTGTCGTCTCTCTGGCCGCGTTGAACTAATATCTCTTGGAGGCCAGGCATGGCGGTGCTGCAAGAATTCGAACAATCCGCTTTGCCGCAAAGATCGGGCAAGCGTTATATTCTGTTCGTTTGCGCCACCCTCGGCCTGCTTGGCCTTATCAAGGCATATCATTTCTCCGGTGGCGGCCTGTCGGGCGGCCGGTTTGAAATGATCGATTTCGACTCATTTTACTTATCGGGATTGCTTGCTGCTCGCGATAAAATAAATGACGCTTACAATTTTATTAAGCTGGCCGAATACCAGAAGGAATACAGCGGCGAGATGGCTTTCTTGCCGTGGGCCTATCCGCCGCAATTCGATTTGGTCGTGGCGGCTCTGGCGATGCTGCCGAAAGGGGTCGCCTATTTGATCTTTATCGCGTCGACGCTGGCTGGCTATCTCCTCGGCTTGTCGCGCATCGCCGGCGCCCGATTTCCGCTGATATTGCTGCTGTCGTTCCCATATCTTTGTATCAATCTGGCCTGCGGCCAAAACGGATTCCTGTCCGGCGATTTGATCATCCTGACTTGCCTTGCCTTCTCCAGACCGAGCGGGGTCGCCGGAATTCCCTTGGGCTTGATGGTTATCAAGCCTCATCTCGCCGTCGTGTTCGCCGCCCTGACCGTCTTCGATCGCCGCTGGAAGATCGCCGCCTTCGCGGCGGTCACGATTGCGGCGTCGTCGATCTGCGCGACATATTTCCTCGACGAAGGCGTATGGCCGGCCTTCATGGGCGGCGTCCGCCAGTCCGGGATCCTGTTGCGGCTCGGCGCGTACCCGCTCTATCGCATGGTGTCCGCTTACGCGGCGGCCCGATCGCTTGGCATCCCGGCGTCCATTTCCTTTTTGTGTCAGGGCGTGGCGGCGATCTGGCTGATCGCGATGATTTTTGTTTGCCGCAACAAGCCGATGCGCCAGAAGCTCGGTCTCGTCGCAGTGGCGTCGCCATTGATCAGTCCGTACGCCTACGACTACGATGTCACGATCCTCATCGTCGGGATCGCGTTTTTGATCGATCACATCATCGAGCAGGCGAGGGAAGGCGAACGGTGGCTCATCTATTGCCTCGTGCTGCTTCCGGGGCTCGTCGTGTTCGGCGAGATCAGTCTTCTTTCTGTGACATCCGCAGGCATAAATGCGTCAACGGCGCTGCCGTTCGAAAATCACGTCGCGTCGGTGTCCGCGCCGTGTTTTCTCGTGTTGTTCGCGCTGCTCAGTCGTTTGGCGCTTCGCAGCCCCGATGCCGTGCGATCCGATGAACGGGCCGGGCTGCAGCGGGGCCTGGAACCGGCCAGCGCGACGTCTGGATCACGGTGAAGCCTCGGGCAGGGCGGTCGCGACGATTGGTCGCGCGCCCTGATCTGAAGCGATTAAGGGAGGGGGCAGTGCGGAACCGAATTGCCCGAACGATCTTTTATCCTGTTGCATTGTCGGCCATGACGGAAACAAGGCGTTAGCGGTGCGCCGTCAGTTCTGGCTGTAGGCCTGCAGGGCGTGGGCCAGGATCGACAGGCTCGAGGCTGACGATTGGTCCCCGTCCTCCTCGTCCTCGGGCGCCTCGAGGAACGGATCGTCGGCGTGCGCCGGCGCGGCATTGTGCGATTTCTCGCGCTCGGGCCGGCGTGCGGCGCCTCTCGCTTTTGCGGAAGGGGCGCCCAACATGACGGTGGGCATGATAGAAAGCGGCATGGCGTGAGCCTGTGCAGGAACGCTCTGCGGCCTTGATGGCGGCGTATAGGCCCAATAGGGGCCAGTGTCAGCGCGTCGGAACTGACGCCGGATCATTCCGGCTCCTTAATTTTTGGTCAGAAACATTAAGAAATCGTTAACAGGGCCGCGCTTGCGCCACGAGCCATTAACGTCCTAAAAAGACGATACTTTCGGGTCCGCGCAAGGTCTGGAGCACCTCCATGAGCGTAGCGACGACCAACGCCACTTACCTGTCCGAGCTGTTTCAGTCGGTGGCCGATCGCGGCCGCGCCCTCGTCGGCTTGCCCCGCGCCGAAGGGCATGGCCCGCCGGCGTTGCTCGGCCTTACCGTCAAGCTGCTCGCCGGCCGCGGCGAGGCCTCGGGCGCGGCGCTCGCGGAGACGATCCTCTCCGGCTACGAGCGGCTCGCCCAGCCCGAGAAGCGGGAGTTTCTTATCGCGGTCGCCGAGCGCTACGGCTACGATCAGGCTCGCCTGGGCGAGGCTGCTCGCGCGTTCCTCGCCGACCCCGGCGAAACGACGGCGGCGCAACTCGCCGCGCAGACGCAGCCCCGGCGCCAGGAACTTCTCCGCCGACTGAATCACGCCGCTGGCGGCACACAAGCGCTTGTCGGCATGCGGCGCGACTTGCTCGGATTCGCGCGCGAGCATCCTGCGCTTGCGGCCTTCGATCAGGACTTCCTGACCCTCTTCTCCTCGTGGTTCAACCGCGGCTTTCTCGTCTTGCGGCGCATCGACTGGACGACGCCCGCCAACATCTTGGAAAAGATCATTCGCTACGAGGCGGTGCACACGATGCAGGGCTTCGAGGACCTGCGCCGCCGCCTCGAGCCGCGCGACCGTCGGCTCTACGCGTTTTTTCATCCCGCGCTCGGCGACGAACCGCTGATTTTCGTGGAAGTGGCGCTGACGGCCGCGATTCCTGCGGCGATCGGTCCGCTGCTGGAGCCCGAGCGGGCGGAATTGCCGCCGCAGGCGGCGACCACCGCGGTCTTCTACTCCATATCGAACGCGCAGCGCGGCCTGGCGCATGTGAGCTTCGGCAATTTTCTCATCAAGCAGGTGGTCGAAGACTTGAAACGCGAACTCCCGCGCCTCCAGAACTTCGTCACCTTGTCGCCCGCGCCCGGCTTCGCGGCATGGCTCGCGGCCGAGCGGGAAAACGACCATTCGCTTTATCTCACGCCGCCGACGCGCCGCGCATTGGCGCTGCTCGACCATCCCAATTGGATCAAGAAGCCGGCTGCCGCCATCGCGGTGGCGAAGCCGCTTGGCGTGCTCGGCGCGCAGTATCTGCTCCATGCGAGGTCGGCCGCCGGATCGGTGATCGACCCAGTCGCGCGCTTCCATTTGGGCAATGGCGCGAAGGTCGAGCGACTCAATCCGCTTGGCGATTTCGCGCCGACTGCGATGCGCCAGTCGCACGGGCTGATGGTGAACTATCGCTACGAGCTCGACGAGATCGAGAGGAACCACGAGGCCTTCGCCAACAAGAGCGAGGTCGCCGCCTCGTCCGCCGTGCGCCGCCTCGCACGGCTGGCGCCGATCACCGAGCCGGCGATCACGAAAGCGCGATGACGACAAGTCGCGCCTTCGCCGTGAGTATTTCTTAACGCGCGACGTGGGAGGTTGGCGGCACACTGGGTCCGCATCCGACGCAAGCGTCGGCGGAAGGCATGAAGCCGTCTCAATGTTCCGGTTTTGGTCCGGCTTCGGCTTCGTCTTTCACTTCCAGGAGATCCCGTGATGACCGCTCGGCAGGGCGTCGACGCCCGCGTCGGTGCGCCGCATTCTCATCTCGTCAACGCTTCTTCCGCCAGCTCACGCGATTGCGCTGCGATTCGCCCTGACGGCTCGCGAGCGCGAACTCGACCTTCCGAGTTTCGACCCCTCAAGGCTAGCACCTGCTCACACGCAAGCCTGAACCTGGCCCCTCTCCGGCGACGGCGAGGGGCCTTTTTTGTCCCCACGCGCTCGTGAAGCGCAGAGGCGGCCCTGCGAGTTGCCAAAGGCGGCCCGACGGCACAAATTGCGCTCAACGTTACTGCGATTTGGAGAAGTCTGTGCGGTGGGGGCTCGCAATGTCCGGCGGACTGTCCGGCGTTCTCATGTTCGCTTTGGTCGGCTGCGCGGATCGGCCCGAATCCGATCAGATCGCACAGCATTCGATGATCGGTCTTCCCAAGAGGACGATCCTTGCCTGCATGGGCCAGCCCACGCGGCGCGACGTCGTGGGTTCGACACAGATTTGGACCTATCCGGTGGGAGAGATGCGCACCAACGGCGAGCCGTGGGCGATCGGCCTCAATATGGGCGCCCCGCCTTTCGGGCCGAGCGGGCCGTGCAACGTCAAGGTCGTGTTGACCAACGCGAAAGTGACCCAGGTGACCTATACCGCGGCGAACGGTGGCGATCTGCCGCTCGGCCAGCAATGCGTGTTCGCTGTCAGGAATTGCGCGCCGACGTTCTAAATCTGTCGCGCCGCGCTGGAGGGAGGTCGTCATGACGCTCGACATCCGCGGCTACGCCATCGTTTCCGACGACGACAAGATCGCTGCCGCCGACGGCCTGACGCCGCTTTCGCTGCGCAACGAAAAGGACTGGGCCTATTACCAGGCCGCACTCGCCCGCGCGGACATCATCGTGTTCGGGCGGCGTAGCCACGAGGCGGAGCCGAACGTGCACGGGCAGCGACGTGTCGTCGTCTCCAGGAGCGCCGCCGGGTTCGAGCAGCGCGCCGACGGGTGGTGGTGGGATCCGGAGCAGACGCCCTGGCAGGAGGTCGCCGCGCGCTTGTTGCCCGCGGGCGGCCTCGTCGCCGCGCCGGGCGGGCAGGTGGTGTTCGACCTTTTCCTCGCCATCGGCTTCACCGAATTCCACATGTCGCGCGCACACGGCGTAACCTTGCCGGGCGGTCGGGCCGTCTTCTCGCGATGCGAGGCGGGCGTCCCCGCCGATACCGTGCTCGCCGAAAGCGGGCTCACTCTCAGCGAGACGATCCCGCTCGATCCAGCGCATGGGGTGGAGATGAACATCTGGCGGCGCGCTGGGGGTTGAGGTGACGAGGATCGGGCGGGCGATTGCGGTCAATTGACGACGGCGGCGGCGAGGGTAAAGTTGCGTCAGTAGCGGTCGTTCCCTGTCGATCTAATAGACGAAGGCGGAGCCAGCAATCGAGGCTCGCCTAGCGACGCAGCCAGCAATCACTCCGTTCAGTCTGCCCAGCCTGTGAGACCTCAAGGAGGGAGCGCCTGGCCATTTTAGACAGAGCAGGAGGAACCGATGTCGAAATCCGACGAGAGGAGCCCTTCGTCTTCACTGCCCTCGGCCATTCCGCCCAAAGATGGTTCGACCCGCCGCCAGCTATTGCTGGGCGGTTCGGCGCTCGCGGCCGCTTCGGCTGCCTTATCCATTTCGAAGCCCGCTCTTGCGCAAACCTCGCCGGCGAGCAACTCGGAAATCCTTCCTGTCCCTGACCCGCAGTTTCGCGGCGTCATCGGGCGGAAGGCGAGCGAGTCGAAGCCGGACTTTCCTGAGGCGGTCAGGGCTCCGGACGGCGCGCCGAACGTCCTGCTGATCATGACCGACGACGTCGGTTTCGGCGCAGCAAGCGCCTTCGGCGGACCTATCCCCACGCCCACCCTTGAACGTTTGGCCGAGAACGGCCTGCGCTACAATCAGTTCCACACGACGGCGCTATGCTCCCCGACGCGCGCTGCGCTTCTCACCGGGCGCAATCACCAGAGCGTTGGCATGGGGAACATAACGGAGTTCGCCACGGGGTATCCGGGCTACACCTCGATCATCCCGAAGAGCGCCGGCACGATCGGCAACATTCTCGTCGACAGCGGCTACAACACGGCATGGTTTGGCAAGCACCACCTGGTGCCGGAGTGGATGCAAGGACCGGCGGGGCCATTTGATCAGTGGGCCGGGGGTCTGGGCTTCGAGTATTTCTTTGGCTTTCTAGGCGGCGACACGGATCAGTGGCATCCCGCATTGTTCGAGAACACGAGGCCGGTGTTGCCGCCATCCGACGACCCAAATTACATCCTGATCCACGATCTGGCCGATCGGACGATCAACTGGATTCGCACGCAGCATGCGGCTGCGCCAAGCAAGCCCTTCTTCCTGTATTTCGCGCCTGGCAACAGTCACGCGCCGCACCATGCCCCGAAGGACTGGATCGCCAAGTTCAAAGGGCAGTTTGACCAAGGCTGGGACAAAGTGCGCGAGGAAACGCTGGCGCGGCAGATCAGGCTCGGCGTCGTCCCCGCCGGCACTCAGCTCACTCCGCGGCCAAAGGAGATCCCAGCGTGGGATTCCCTAAACGACGATCAGAGGAAGGTCTATGCGCGAATGATGGAGGTCTACGCCGCCGCCACCGCTCAGTGCGACCACGAGATTGGCCGGGTCGTCGACGCCTTGCAGGAGTCCGGGCAACTCGACAACACGCTCGTCGTCTATATCGAGGGAGACAACGGCGCGAGCGCTGAAGGCACGATGCAAGGGACGACCAACGAAATCTCCGCCCAGTTCGCGCCCGAGTCGATCGAGTTTCTCGTCTCGATGATGGACGAGCTTGGCAGCGATCGAACTTACAACCACTATCCGATTGGCTGGGCCCACGCGATGGACGCGCCCTTCCAGTGGACAAAGCAGGTGGCGTCGCATTTCGGCGGTACCCGGAATGGGCTGGCTGTAATGTGGCCGAAGCGGATCAAGGCCCGCGGCGAAACCCGCTCACAGTTCCACCATGTGATCGACATCGTGCCAACGATACTGGAGGCGGCCGGCATCGAAGCGCCCTTGCTGCTGAACGGGACGCAACAGAAGCCGCTCGAAGGCGTCAGCATGGTCTACACCTTCGATGACGGGAAGGCCCCGACGCGGCACACGACTCAGTATTTCGAGATGACGGCCAACCGCGCGATTTATCACGATGGCTGGATCGCCAGCACCACCCCTGCTCGGTTGCCGTGGGAGACGATTGGCGCGGCCCCGGACCCAGACGCCTACCAGTGGGAACTTTACAATCTCACTGACGATTACAGTCAGGCCAAGAATCTCGCGCAGGAGAATCCGGAGAAGCTTCGCGATTTGCAGTCGCTGTTCTGGGTCGAAGCCGCCAAATACAACGTGCTGCCACTTGATTCCAGCTTCGCGGACCGCATGGATCCCTCGACCCGCCCAAATTATCTGCGGGGTCAAACAGACTTCACCTACTACCCCGGCATGGTTCGCATTCCGGAGGCCAACTCGCCGGATGTCCACAACAAGTCGTTTCGCATCACCGCCGATATGGAGATTCCCCAGGGCGGAGCGGACGGGGTGCTGGCGACTCAGGGCGGGCGCTTCGGCGGCTGGAGTTTGCTCGTCCTGGATGGAAAGCCGATGTTCGCTTACGCCTACACCAATCAGGACGGGGCGAGGTACCCAAAACAGAAGGCGGACAAGACCCGGATTGTTGCCGACGAGAAGCTGACGCCGGGCAAGCACACGATTGAGTTCAATTTCGAATACGACGGCGGCGGCCTCGGCAAGGGCGGCCTTGGAAGGCTCGCGGTCGATGGCGAGAAGGTGGCCGAAAGCCGAATCGAACGAACGTCGCCAGTCGGCAAGTTCACGCTCGATGAAAGCTTCGACGTCGGCCAAGACACCGGAACGCCAGTGATCGACGATTATGATGCGAAGATGCCGTTCAAGTTCACCGGCGCCTTGAACAAGGTCGTGATCCACCTCGGCCCCGACCGGCTCACACCCGAACAGCACGGCGAGTTGGAGAGGCTGCGGCGGGAGTTTGCATTGGCGGTGCAGTGAGGCGGTCGGCGGCCGCGCCCCGGCGCGACCGCACGTACTTGCACATCCGGCCCCGAGCGGCTAACCCCCTGGCATGAGCCAGACCCCGCCGAAAGGCCTCTCCTACGCCGACGCGGGCGTCGATATCGACGCCGGCAACGCCATGGTCGAACGCATCAAGCCGCTCGTGCGGGCGACGCGCCGGCCGGGCGCGGACGCCGAGATCGGCGGCTTCGGCGGCCTGTTCGATTTGAAGGCGGCGGGTTTCGTCGATCCCGTTCTCGTCGCGGCCAATGACGGCGTCGGCACCAAGGTCAAGATTGCGATCGAGAGCGGCATCCTCGACACGATCGGCGTCGACCTCGTCGCTATGTGCGTCAACGACATCGTCGTGCAGGGCGCGGAGCCGTTGTTTTTTCTAGATTATTTCGCAACCGCCAAGCTCGATCCGGCAATCGGCGCCGCGATCGTCGGCGGGATAGCGCGCGCCTGCGTCGAATCCGGCTGCGCGCTGATCGGCGGCGAGACGGCGGAGATGCCGGGGCTCTATGCGACCGGCGACTTCGACCTTGCCGGCTTCGCCGTCGGCGCGGCCGAGCGCGGGACGCTGCTGCCGCGCTGCGGCCTCAAGGCGGGCGTCGTCGTCGTCGGGCTGCCTTCGTCGGGCGTTCATTCGAACGGCTTTTCGCTGGTCCGGCGGATCGTCGCCGTGAGCGGCCTTGCGTGGGACGCGCCGGCGCCCTTCGCGCCTGGGCGCTCGCTTGCCGCCGCGCTGCTCGAGCCGACGCGGCTCTACGTGAAGCCGCTGCTGGCGACGCTGAAAGCGAGCGACGGCGTGCTGGCGCTTGCCCATGTCACCGGCGGCGGCTTTCCCGACAATCTGCCGCGCGTGCTGCCGGACGACGTCTCGGTCGCGCTCGATCTCGACGCCTTCGCGCCGCCGCCCGTGTTCTCGTGGCTCGCCGCGACCGGCGGCGTCAGCGAAGCCGAGATGCTGCGCACCTTCAACTGCGGCTTCGGCATGGTCGCCTTCCTCGCCGCCGAGCGCGCCGAGGCCGCGATGGGCGCGCTGCGGGCGAACGGCCTCGCGCCGACCCAAATCGGGCGCCTGATTCCCCGCGCCGGCGAGCGCGTCGTCACCAGCGGACGGCTCAAGCTGTGAGCGGGCCGGCGCGCGTCGCCATCCTCATTTCCGGGCGCGGCTCGAACATGGCGGCGCTGATCGAAGCGGCGCGCGCGCGCGGTTTCCCGGCGAAGATCGCGCTGGTGCTCTCCAACAAGCCCGACGCCGGCGGACTCGAGTTCGCGCGCCAGGCGGGAATTGCGACCGAGGTCGTCGCGTCCAAGGCCTACGCCGATCGCGCCGCCTTCGAGGCGGCGATGCAGGAGCGGCTGGCCGACCACCGGATCGATATCGTCTGCCTCGCCGGCTTCATGCGCATCCTGAGCGCCCCCTTCGTCGAGCGCTGGCGCGGACGGATGCTCAACATCCATCCCTCGCTGCTGCCGGATCTGCGCGGGCTGCACACGCATGAACGCGCGCTTGCGGCGGGGCTCGCCGCGCATGGCTGCACCGTGCACTTCGTCGAGCCGGAGTTGGACGCGGGCCCGATCATCGCGCAGGCGCGTGTTCCGGTGCTGCAAGGCGATACGGCTGAGACGCTTGCCGCGCGGGTTCTTCTGGAAGAGCACCGGCTCTACCCGCTCGCGCTCGCCAAGGTCGCCGCCGGCCTCGCCGACGCTGGGCTGGACGCGTAGAAAAGGGAGCGATCGCAACGGAATGCCGGCCACAATTGGCGCCGACAATTTTCTGTAACACAATCAAACGAGGTAGGGAGCGCGGAATGCCGAATTCGGCGGGAGTTCGCTCCGCCGCTCCCGAGAGGAGGCGGAATTGGCGCGACGCGCGGCGGGAGCTTTGAGGCGGGGAGTTACGGTCATGAAAGCGGCGACGAAGGCGGCGGAGGCCGACATTGCGGAAATTTCCGGTCCGGATCCTGCCGCATCGCCGGAGCGCTTCATCAACCGCGAATTGTCGTGGCTGGAGTTCAACCGCCGCGTGCTCGAGGAATCGGCCAACCGCAATAATCCTCTGCTCGAGCGGCTGCGCTTCCTCTCCATCTCCGCCAACAATCTCGACGAATTCTTCATGGTCCGCGTCGCCGGCCTCGTCGGCCAGGTCCTCGCGGGAATGACGGAGACCTCCGAGGACGGCCTCGCGCCGGCCGAACAGCTCGACCGCATCGGGCTGCGCGTCGCTGAACTCGTCGCCTCGCAGCAGCAGCGCTGGCGCGAATTGCGCAAGGAGCTCGAAGGCGCGGGCATCGTCATCTGCGACGTCGCGACGCTGTCGGGCGCGCATCGGCAATGGCTGGAGGATTATTTCCTTCTGCACGTCTTTCCCGTGCTGACGCCGCTCGCCGTCGATCCGGCGCATCCCTTCCCCTTCATTCCCAATCTCGGCTTCACGCTCGCGCTCGAACTGAAGAGCCTGTCCGACCACCGCACGATGAGCGCGCTCGTGCGCGTGCCGAGCAAGATCGACCGCTTCGTTCGTTTGCCGGAGGCGGGGCCAGGGGGAGCGCATCGCTTCGTCTCGCTCGAGCAGATCATCCTCGCCTTCATCGGCCAGTTGTTCCCGGGCTATAAGGTCACAGGGCAGGGCGGCTTCCGCGTCATTCGCGACAGCGACATCGAAGTCGAGGAAGAGGCCGAGGATCTCGTCCGCTTCTATGAGACCGCGCTGAAGCGCCGCCGGCGCGGTTCGGTGATCAGGCTCGAGATCGACGCCAGCATGCCGGAGGCGCTGCGCACCTTCGTGACCGGCGACGTCGACGTCGTCACTTCCGGCGTGGTGCTGATCGAGGGGATGCTGGCGCTCGACGAATTGTCGCAACTCGTCAGTCTCGATCGGCCGGATCTCAAATTTCCGACCTTCGTGCCGCGCTTTCCCGAGCGGGTGCGCGAGAACGGCGGCGATTGCTTCGCCGCGATCCGCCAGAAGGATCTCGTCGTCCATCACCCCTATGAATCGTTCGACGTGGTCGTGCAATTCCTCGCTCAGGCGGCGCGCGATCCGAACGTCGTCGCGATCAAGCAGACACTCTATCGCACGTCCGCCGACAGCCCGATCGTGCGCGCGCTGGTCGAGGCGGCGGAGGCGGGCAAGTCCGTCACCGCGCTCGTCGAACTGAAGGCGCGTTTCGACGAAGAGGCGAACATTCGCTGGGCGCGCGACCTCGAGCGCGCCGGCGCGCAGGTCGTCTACGGCTTCATCGAATTGAAGACACACGCCAAGCTGTCGATGGTGGTGCGCCGCGAGGGCGGCTCGCTGGTCACTTATTGCCATCTCGGCACTGGCAATTATCACCCGGTCACCGCGCGCATCTACACGGACATTTCGCTCTTCACCGCCGAACCGGCGATTGCGCGCGACGTTGCGCGCATCTTCAACTTCATCACCGGCTACGCCGAGCCTGATGGGCTCGAATTGATGGCGATTTCGCCGTTCACGCTGAAGAAGCGTCTGCTGCAACACATCGCGGAGGAGATCGAATTCGCGCAGAGCGGCAAGCCGGCCGCGATCTGGGGCAAGTGCAACGCGCTCGTCGATCCCGAGATCATCGACGCGCTCTATGCGGCGAGCCGGGCAGGGGTCGAGATCGACCTCGTGGTCCGCGGCATCTGCTGCCTTCGGCCCGGCGTGCCGGGTTTGTCGGAGCGAATCCGCGTCAAGTCGATCGTCGGCCGGTTCCTCGAACACGCGCGCATCTACGCGTTCGGCGGCGGCCACGGGCTCCCGAGCCGCAAGGCGCACGTCTATATCTCCTCGGCGGACCTGATGCAGCGGAACCTCGATCGCCGCGTCGAAGCCCTGGTGCCGCTCCGCAACCCGACGGTGCACGAGCACGTTCTCAATCAGATCATGGAAGCCAATCTGATGGACAACGAGCAGAGCTTCCGCGTCTTGCCGGACGGTTCGAGCGTCAGGATCACCCCTGCGGAAGGCGAGGAGCCGTTCAACGCGCACAAATATTTCCTGACCCATCCGAGCCTGTCCGGTCGCGGACAGTCGCTCGCAGAATCGCGCCCCGAGTCGCTGCCGCGCCGGCAGCCGCGCGTCTGAAGTCTCCGCGAGGGAAATTTCGCATGTCGGCGATGGAAGCAAGAGGACGACTGCCCGGCCAGCCGGTTGCGATCGTCGACATTGGCTCGAATTCGGTTCGTCTGGTCTGCTACGAGGCGCTCGCGCGCGCCTTGACGCCGACCTTCAACGAAAAGGTGCTGTGCGGCCTCGGACGCGGCGTGGCGACGACGGGCTTTCTGTCCGACGATGCGGTTGCCAAGGCGCTGACGTCGCTGCAACGCTTCAAGACGCTTTGCCGCACGATGGGAATCACCGACATCCGAGCCGTCGCGACGGCGGCGGTGCGCGACGCGGCGAACGGACCGCAGTTTCTCGAACTGGCGGAGAAAGCCATCGGCTGCCAGATCGCGTTGCTCACCGGGCCACGCGAGGCGCAATTGGCGGCGCTGGGCGTCGTCTCCTCGATTTACCGGCCGGATGGCGTTGTCGGCGACCTCGGCGGCGGCTCGCTAGAATTGACCGAAGTGGGCGGCGGCAAGATCAGCGGCGGGATCACGCTGCCGATCGGCGGGCTCTCGCTGATGGAGCTCTCCGAGCGTTCGCCGAAGAAGGCGGCGAAGATCGCGCGTGACGCGCTCGTCAAGGCCAAGCCGCTCGAGACCCTGGCCGGGCGCACATTCTACGCGGTCGGCGGCACGTGGCGCTCGCTCGCGCGGCTGCATATGCGCCAGCGCGATTATCCGATGCACGTGATGCACAACTACGTCATCCCGACGCGCGATGCGCTTGATTTCGTCAAGCTGGTCGAGCGCATCGAAGTCGACGCGCTGCTATCGATCGAATCCGTCTCGTCCGCCCGCCGGCCGCTGCTCGCCTATGGCGCCGCTGTCATGGAGGAGATTATCCGTCAGGCCAATCCCAAGGAGATCGTCATTTCCGCGCTCGGCGTGCGCGAAGGGCTGCTTTACGAATCCCTGCCGCCCGAGGAGCAAGAGCAGGATCCCTTGCTCAGCGCCGCGCGCGAATTCAACATCCTGCGCTCGCGCGCGCCCGGCCATGCTGAAGAGCTGTTCGCGTGGACGAGCCAGTTCCTCGCGACCACGCATCTCGAAGAGACGCCCGAGGAGATGCGGCTGCGCCATGCGGCCTGCCTGCTGTCGGATATCGCCTGGCGCGCGCATCCGGATTATCGCGGCGAGCAGTCCTTCGATCTCGTTGCCAACGCGGCCTTCGTCGGGCTCGACCATCCCTCGCGCGCCTTTCTCGCGCTCGCCGCCTCCTATCGGCATGTCGCGAACGATCTCGACGTGAGCCCGCTCGCGCGCTCGCTGGTTTCAGCCCGCCAACTCGATCGCGCCCGCATCCTCGGCGCGGCGATGCGGGTGGCCTACATCGTCTCGGCCGCCATGCCGGGCGTGCTGCCCCGCACGCCGATGGTCGCCCAGAAGGGCCGGATCGTGCTGTCCCTGCCGGCCGACCTCGCCGCGCTCAACAGCGAGCGGCTGCAGAGCCGGCTGCGCCAATTCGCACGCCTGCTCGGCGGCGACCCGGAAGTCCGCGCGGCGGTGTAAAGGGGCGCCGTGCGAGGCGAGTTCTCGCAAGAGCGAATTACAATCGGGTCGGATCGTCATTGCGAGGAGCGCAAGCGACGAAGCAATCCATCGTGCCGCTTGGCGCTGCTGGATTGCTTCGCTTCGCTCGCAATGACGGCTCGAACAAGGGCGACTCGTTGCAGATGCGCACGTTTCTGGGCGCGGTAACAACCGCTTGTTGACGAATTCCGGTGTTTAATGGCGCGCCGACGAGCGCTCCGAGCGGACCGGATCTCCAATTGCGCTTGCCGCCCTCGCAATCGACTGTCGGCGCCGCCAGCAGGGACACGCCATGAAGCTCGATTTGTCGCCCGCCCGTCCCTCGGTCCAACCCATCCTGGAACGACGCGACCTTGGCGGCGCTCGCGATCTTGGCCGCCTGGTCGCGCTCAACGGGACCGAAGGCACCGTCGCCTGCAACATCAACTCTGGCGCGTCGGGCGAACATTGGTCGGTCGGCCACCTCATCACCATCGTTCATCAGCAATCCCGCCTCGTCGGCGTCGTCTGTGAACTGACGACCGCCGATCGGCTCTGGAGCGAGACGGAAGGCAACATCGCCTATTTCAGAATTGAGTTCAGCGGCGAGATCGTCGACGACGAATCCGGCGCCCCCGTGTTCTATCGCGGTATTCGCTCCTATCCGGCGTTGGGGGCGATCGTCCATCGCATCCGCGCCGCCGACTTGCGGGCGATCTATAGCTTTCGCGGGGTCCAGGCGGTCGAGATCGGCCGGTTGACGCAGAACCAGGAGGTGCCCGCCTCGGTCAGCATCGAAGAACTGGTCACCCGCCACTTCGCCGTCATCGGCTCGACCGGCGTCGGCAAGACGACGGCCGTGGCGATGCTGATCAAGAAGTGCCTCGCCAGCCGCCCCAAGCTGCGCACGCTCATCATCGATCCGCACAACGAATATGCGCGGAACTTTCCCAATATTTCGGTCGTGCTCACCTCGGACAATCTCGAACTTCCTTACTGGATGTTCCGGTTCGAGGAGATCGCCGACATCATCTACAGCGGCCGCAAGCCCAATTCCGACGAGCTCGACGCGTTGTTCGACGTCATCAAGACGGCCAAGGCGCAATTCGCGGCGAGCTCCGCCTCGCTCGTCGCGGCGAGCCCGCTGCGCCGCCAGCCGGCTGCCGACAGCGGCTGGGTCAGCGCCGACACGCCGGTTCCCTATCGTGTCGCCGATATGGTGGGCATCATCGACGAATGGCTCGGCAAGCTCGATCAGCGCTACCCGCGCTCCGACCTTCGTTCGCTCAAGCACCGCTTGGAGACGCTGAGCCGCGATCCGCGCTATCGCTTCATGTTCGGCAAGGTCGTCGTCGAAGACAATATGGCGAAGGTGATCTCGCGCATCTTCCGTCTGCCCAAGGCGGGCGCGCCGGTGACGGTGGTGCAATTGGCCGGCCTACCCAACGAGGTCGTCAATTCGCTCGTTTCGGTGCTGGCGCGCCTTGCATTCGAAATCGCGCTGTGGAGCGATGGGAGCTATCAGGTCGCGGTGGTCTGCGAGGAGGCGCACCGCTACATTCCCACCGATCAATCGCAGGGCTTCGGGCCGACGCGCCAGGCGATCGGCCGCATCGCCAAGGAGGGCCGCAAATACGGCGTTTCGCTTGGCATCGTCACCCAGCGCCCCTCGGAGCTCGACGCGACGGTGTTGTCGCAATGCTCGACCATGTTCGCCATGCGCCTCGCCAACGAGCACGACAAGTCGATTGTCCGCTCGGCGGTGGGCGTTTCATCATCGAGCACGATCGCCTTCCTCTCTTCGATCGCCGACCGCGAGGCGATCGCCTTCGGCGAGGCGATCGCGACGCCGATGCGCATGAAGTTCGCCGACGCGCGGCTGGAGCAACCCATGTCTGCGGGCGAGCCGGAGTCGCCGATGGCCCACCTCGACCTGCGCAAGATCGTCTGCCGGCTGCGCGGCGAATATAGCAGCGAGAACTGAGGTTTCGCGCTGCCGACGAGCGTTCTCGGCGATGTCCACGTCCGAACACCGACCTGATGGTCTTGCGTGAGCTTGGCGGCTCAACTAGTCTGCTTTAGCTAGACCTGAGCTGAAAAGCAGACCAACCCGCAAGAATTTGCATCCGGCTTGGATGCCCTTTCGCACGGACGCATCTCCCCGAGGCGTCGATCGGCGAGGACGTCGGCAAGCAATCGACGATCGATATCGACGTTTTGCTTTCGGAGGCCTAGCGATGACCTTCGCCGACCTCATCGGCCTTCTTGGCATCCTGGTCGGCCTCGGCCTTCTGATCTGGTTCGCCTTCAAGGGCTGGAGCGTCCTTCTTCTCGCGCCACTGGCGGCGGTTGCTGCGGCTGTGTTCGCGGGCGAGCCTCTGCTCGCGCATTGGACGCAGACCTTCATGCGCAGCGCCGCAGGATTCCTGGCTCAGTTCTTCCCGCTGTTCCTGCTCGGCGCCCTATTCGGCAAGCTGATGGAGGACTCAGGCTCGGTCACGGCGATCGCTGACTTCGTGACCGGCAAGCTTGGCGCCGGCCGCGTCATTCTCGCGGTTGTTCTCGGCGGCGCGATCGTCACCTACGGTGGGGTCAGCCTGTTCGTCGCCTTTTTCGTGATCGCGCCGATGGCGCAAAACCTTTTCCGCTTAGCGAGCATCCCCCGGCGGCTGATGCCGGCGGCGATCATGCTCGGCACCTCGACATTCACGATGTCGGCGATGCCGGGCACGCCGTCGATCCAGAACACGATTCCGATGCCCTTCTTCGGCACGACGCCCTTCGCCGCGCCGGGGCTCGGCGTGCTCGCCTCCTTGATCATGCTGGGCTTCGGCCTGTGGTGGCTGCAACGCGAAGAGGCCGCCGCTAAAGCGAAGGGCGAGGGCTTCGGCGACGGCTCGCCGAGATCGGCCGAAGCCCTCGCCGGGGACGAGACGCTGCGCGAGCGCGCGACGACGGCGCGCGAGTTCGATCCAGCTGAGATCGTTCACGGCAAGACCGCCCCACCGAACCCGTCGATCGCCGCCGCGGCGGCGCCGATCGTCGTCGTCATTCTGGTTAACTTGGCGCTTTCCCTGATCATACTCCCGCGGCTCGATCTGAGTTTCCTTGCGAAGCCGGAATGGGGCGGGACGTCGCCGTCCGCGGTCACCGGCGTCTGGTCGGTCGTCGTCGCGCTGACCTGCGCCATCCTGACCGTGCTCGCACTCAATTTCCGGCGCATCCCCGACGTGCGCGCGACGATGGACGCGGGCGCCAACGCTTCCGTACTGCCGGCGATCACCGTCGCGAGCCTGGTCGGGTTCGGCGCGGTTGTCGCGGCGATGCCGGCCTTCGCGGTGGTGCGCGACGCCGTGCTCGGCATCGGCGGCGGACCGCTCGTGTCCCTTGCGGTCGCGACCAACATCCTGGCGGCGCTGACGGGCTCGGCGTCCGGGGGCTTGACGATCGCGCTCGACGCGTTGGGCGCGACTTACCTCGAGCGCGCGGCGCAGATCGGCATGGACCCGGCGCTCCTCCACCGCGTGGCGGTGATCGGGGCTGGAACCCTCGACAGCCTGCCGCACAACGGGGCGGTGGTGACCCTCCTTTCCGTCTGCGGTTCGAACCACCGGGACGCCTACAAGGATGTCTTCATCGTCGCCATCGTCGGGGCGCTTGTCGCGCTCGCCGTCGTGATCGCGCTTGGATCGCTCGTGGCGTCGTTCTGAATCCGGCGCGGCGGCGAGCGGGGCCGGCCGGCCCCGACAGATGGTCTGTGAATTCTCCCCAAACTGTCGCCCTTGCGTCCGCCGCCCGCATAGTCCAAATAGGGCGCGGGAGGTTGGCGAAGGACGTACCGCTCGCCAACCGGGTCAGGTCCGGAAGGAAGCAGCCCTAACGAGCCAGGGCGGGTCTTTGTCCAACCTCCTACCGCCCAATTCCACGCCGCCTTCTCGGCGCCCCGCGTTCGGGCCGCAGCGGCTCCGGGCCGCTCAACCCGAGCTTCTGGCGCAACCTGAGCTTTTGGCGAATGGACGAACTGCAAGCTCCTGAAGGGAGCCTCGTCGCCGAGCCTCCCATGGACGCCGCGCCGGCGGCGACGACGCCCTATCGCGTCCTCGCGCGCAAATATCGTCCTTCCCGCTTCGAGGACCTGATCGGCCAGGAGCCGATGGTGCGCACGCTGGCCAATTCCTTCGCCGCGAACCGCATCCATCAAGCCTATATCCTCACCGGCGTGCGCGGGGTCGGCAAGACGACGACCGCGCGCATCCTCGCGCGCGCCTTCAATTATCTGCTGCCGGGCAAGATCGAGCGGCCCAGCATCGAGATGCCGGAACTCGGCGTCCACTGCCAGGCGATCATGGAATCGCGCCACGTCGACGTGATCGAGATGGACGCCGCCTCGCACACCGGCATCGACGACGTGCGCGAGATCATCGAGAACGCGCGCTATCGGCCGGTCTCGGCGCGCACCAAGGTCTATATCGTCGACGAAGTGCACATGCTCTCCAAGCAGGCCTTCAACGGCTTGCTGAAGACGCTCGAAGAGCCGCCGGACCATGTGAAGTTTCTGTTCGCGACCACCGAGATCGAGAAGGTGCCGATCACGGTGCGCTCGCGCTGCATCCGCTTCGATCTCAAGCGGATCGAAACCGGCGTGATGGTGCGCCACCTCGAGAAGATCTGCGCCGCCGAAGGCGTCGAAGCGGAGCCCGACGCGCTCGCCCTCATCGCGCGCGTCGCCGAGGGCTCGGTGCGCGACGCGCTGTCGCTGCTCGACCAGGGCATCGCGCACGCCGCCACCGGACGCGTCGGGGCGGCGGACGTGCGCGCGATGCTCGGTCTTTCCGACCGCGGGGACGTGATCGAACTGTTCGTCCACGCGATGTCGGGCGCCGTCGCGCCGGCGCTCGAACTGATGGATCGGCTCCATCTCGACGGCGCCGATCCGGCGGCGCTGATGATCGAACTCGCGGAATTCTGCCACCTCGTCACCCGCGCCAAGCTCGCGCCGAACGGCATCGACGAAGCGGCGATCAGCGAGACCGAGCGGCGCCGCAGCGCCGAATTGGCGAAGACGCTCAATCTCGGCCCCCTGACGCGCGCCTGGCAAATTCTGCTCAAGGGCGTCGAGGACGTGAAGGACTCGCCGCGGCCGCTTGCCTCCGCGCAAATGGCGCTGATCCGGCTCGCTTATGCCGCGGATCTGCCTTCCCCGGAAGATGCGTTGCGGCGCCTCGCCGAAGGCGGCGACGCCGCGCCGCGCGTCGCGCCGACCGGCGGCGCTTCTGCCGCGCCCGCGCGTCCTTCCCCCTCCGGGGGCGGCGCCTCGGCGTTGCGGGCGGCCGCGCCTGCCGCCGCCCCGGCGCCCGCAGGGGCGCCGCGTCTCAGCCGCTTCGAAGACGTCGTCGCCTTGGCGCGCGCCAAGCGCGACATCCGGCTCTGCCAGGCGCTCGAGGCGGATGTGCGGCTGGCGCGTTTCGAGCAGGGGCGAATCGAATTTTCACTCGTCGATGGCGCTTCGGCTGCAGTCGCCCAGGATCTTTCGCGCCGGCTTCAGGAGTGGACCGGCGAACGCTGGATGGTGTCGGTCGCCGCCGGCGCGAGCGCCCAGACGCTGCGCGAGAAGGAGGACGCGCGCCGCGCCGAGCGCCTGACCGGCGTCGGCGAGCACCCGGTCGTGCGCAAGGTGCTCGAACTTTTCCCCGGCGCCCGCATTAGCGCGGTCCGTTCGCCCGAGCCCGAGCCGCCGCCTGCGCCGCCGCCGCCGACCGACGAGGACGTCGGTTATGCCGACGCCGATGTCGACATGCTCGACGAGGACGATCTTTAAAGCGCGCGGCGATAAGCGTTCGCCGCATTGGCTAGCCCCTGGAGTTCGTGATGGACATTCTCGGAATGATGAAAAAGGCGCAGGCCGTTCAGGCCAAGCTGCAGGAGGCGCAGGAGGAGCTGACGCGCCTCGAGGTCGAAGGCCAATCCGGCGGCGGCATGGTTCGCGTCACGCTGACGGGGAAGGGCGAGATGAAGGCGATCCACCTCGATCCCTCGCTGCTGACGCCCGACGACAAGGAAATGACCGAGGACCTGATCCTCGCCGCCTTCAACGACGCCAAGGCCAAGGCCGATCGCGTGGCGGCCGAGAAGATGCAGAGCCTCACGGCGGGCTTGCCGCTGCCGCCCGGCATGAAGCTGCCGTTCTGAGGGCCCATGGCGTCGAATGTCGTCGGGCCGGAGATCGAGCGGCTCATTCAGTTGCTGGCGCGCCTGCCGGGTCTTGGCCCGCGCTCGGCGCGCCGCGCCGCGCTGCATCTCATTCGCAAGCGCGAGCCGCTGCTCGGCCCGCTCGCCGAGGCGATGCGCGTCGCCAACGAGCGGATCATCACGTGCTCGACCTGCGGCTCCGTCGATACGCGCGATCCTTGCACGATCTGCTGCGACGTGACGCGCGACCGGGCGACGCTGGTGGTGGTCGAATCGGTCGGCGATCTCTGGGCGCTGGAGCGCGCCAACGCCACGCGGGGGCGCTATCACGTGCTCGGCGGAGCACTGTCGCCGCTCGACGGCGTCGGCCCGGACGATCTCAATCTCGCCAGCCTCGTCGCGCGCGTCGCGGAAGGTGAAATCAAGGAGGTCGTGCTCGCCGTCAACGCGACCGTCGACGGCCAGACGA
>CAVZDY010000002.1:0-878305 GCA_963774195.1 uncultured Alphaproteobacteria bacterium
AGCCTCCGCCGAAGGCCGCCTATGCAACGGGAGCTTATGAGCGATAGTGCGCGAGGAGCGGCACGAGGATAGTGCCCATCAACGATAATGGGCACTATCGATGAAGTCGGAGCTGGTTGATCAAGCCCTGAACCCGCGAGGAGCACGGCGGCGACGGGTTTGGACGGCGCATGAGAAGCGCGAGATCGTGGCGGAAAGCTTGGGGCCCGGCGCTTCGATGGCCGAGGTCGCCCGTCGACATGGCGTGAACGCGAACTTGGTTTTTACGTGGCGTCGTCAGGCGAGAAGCGAGCCGGATTCGCAGCGCGCGGCTCCGGTCGAGCTTGTCCCGGTCGCGATCGCGCCGGAAGCCGGGGCCACGGCGGGCCGCATGGAGATCGTACTTGTCGGCGGCGAACGGATTTTCGTCGGCGCTGATGTCGACGCCGGCGCGCTGGCGCGCGTCGTCAAGGCGCTGTCGCGGCCCGGACGAGCAGGGCTCGCCTAGAGATGATCCCGATCCCGGCTGGCGTTCGTGTATGGCTGGCGACCGGCCACACCGACATGCGCAAGGGGTTCGACGGTCTGGCGCTGATCGTCCAGGAAACGTTGAAGCGCGATCCGCATTCCGGCCACTTGTTCGTCTTTCGCGGACGCCGCGGCGACCTCATCAAGTGCCTTTGGCACGATGGCCAAGGAATGTGTCTGTTCTCGAAGCGGCTGGAGCGAGGGCGGTTTCTGTGGCCGTCGATGGCGGACGGAACGGTGACGATCTCGACCGCGCAACTCGGCTATCTCCTATCGGGCATCGATTGGCGAATGCCGCAGAAAACCTGGCGTCCGACCGCGGTCGGCTGACGATTTTGCTTGTCACCGCGCGCTTTTGTGATTCACTTCGCATGTGACGAACACGCCGGACAATCTGCCCTCCAATCTCGCCGCCGCGCACGCGATGATCCGCGCTGAGCGGGCCGCGCGGTTGGAGAGCGAAGCGCGCGCTGCGCAGGCCGAGGCGGACCGCAATCATAGCCAAGCGATCGCGTCGAACGCCGACGCGCTGATCGCCCGGCTGAGGCTGGAGATCGAGAAGCTGCGTCGCACGCTCTACGGCGCGCGCTCGGAACGCAAGGAGCGGCTGCTCGATCAATTGGAAATGCAATTGGCGGACGCCGAGGCGGACGCGAGCGAGGACGAACTGGCGGCGGAACGATCGGCGCCGTCGAGCGTGGTCAAAACCTTCGAGCGGAAGCGGCCGACGCGCCAGCCCTTCCCCGCGCATCTGCCGCGTGAACGCGTCGTCGTCGCGGCGCCGCAGAGCTGTCCGTGCTGCGGCTCATTGAGACTGTCGAAGCTCGGCGAGGATGTCACGGAGACGCTCGAAGTCGTCCCGCGCCAGTGGAAGGTGATCCAGACGGTCCGCGAACGCTTCTCGTGCCGGCAGTGCGAAGCGATCTCGCAGCCGCCGGCGCCCTTCCATGTGACGCCGCGCGGCTTCGCGGGGCCGAACCTCTTGGCGATGATCCTGTTCGAGAAGTTCGGCCAGCATCAGCCGCTGAACCGCCAGAGCGAGCGCTACGCCCGCGAAGGCGTCGACTTGCGTCTCTCGACCTTGGCCGACCAGGTCGGCGCCTGCGCCGCGGCGCTGCGTCCGCTGCACGGCCTGATCGAAGCCCATGTTCTCAGGGCCGAGCGGCTCCATGGCGACGACACGACGGTTCCGATCCTCGCCAAGGGCCAGACGGCGACGGGCCGGGTCTGGGTTTATGTCCGCGACGATCAGCCGTTTGGCGGTCGGGATCCGCCAGCCGCGCTGTTCTATGCCTCGCGCGATCGAACGCGGCAGCATCCTGAGCGACACTTGGCGAGCTATGGCGGCATTCTCCAGGCCGACGCGTTCGACGGCTACAATCGCCTCTATCTTCCCGACCACAAGCCTGGCCCGATCGTCGAGGCGCTGTGCTGGAGCCATTCGCGGCGCAAGTTCTTCGAATTGGCCGACATCGCCGCCAACGCGCGGCGAGGCAAGAAGGCGACGCCAATCTCGCCGATCGCCTTGGAGGCGGTCCGACGGATCGACGCGATCTTCGACATCGAGCGCGACGTCAACGGCCTCCCGGCCGAACGGCGATTGCGCGCGCGGCGAGAGCGAAGCCGCGATCTCGTGACGGGGCTCGAAATGTGGATGCGCGCCGAGCGCACCAAACTCTCGCGCCACGCCGATGTCGCCAAGGCGATCGACTACACGCTCACGCGCTGGCCCGCGTTCACGAGCTTCCTCGATGACGGCCGCATCTGCCTCACCAACAACGCCGCCGAGCGAGCGCTGCGCGGCCTCGCGCTCGGCAGGAAGGCATGGTTGTTCGCTGGCTCGGACCGCGGCGCCGAGCGGGCCGCGCTGATGTACACGCTCATCCAGACCGCGAAGCTCAACGACGTCGATCCCCAAGCGTGGCTCGCCGACGCCCTCGCCAGGATCGCCGACACGCCGCAAACGCAACTCGCCGAGTTGCTCCCTTGGAAATGGCGGCCGGGGCTTCTCTGCAAAGAAGCTGCGTGACTGCGGCCTCGACCGGATGGTTACCGCGAAGCGGCGTCGGGCGACGCTGGTGGGCACATTTGACGATTTTGATCCGATCGGCCGACTGGGCAGTAGCTGTATACAGGCGTCGCGATATTTTGGCCCCCGTTGGACACTATCTGCCATGTGGCGATAACGGGCATCGTCGTCCAGCCTCGTGAGTGCTAAACTCTTTTTTGGACGTCCTCGGGTCACTTCGCCGAGAGGAGCCTCTCGGCCCAATGGTGGACATCGACTTGGCGGGGGATCCCGCGGATGAATCAATCCTCTTGGTTCGGCGCCGGCGGAGAGAGTGGCCTCCAGGTCTTGTGGGAGGATGGCGAACTCGTTTTCTGCAGAAGAGAGACCTACGCCGACAATCGTCGCGCCGTCGTGCTGGCCGTGCTGCCCGCCGCGGAGCATCCAACACCTGCCACCCTCGATCGTCTCGCGCGCGAATACGGATTGAGGGACGAGCTGGACGGGGCCTGGGCGGTGCGACCGCTCGAGATCGTCCGCGAGCGCGGTCGGATGATGCTGGTGCTGGAGGATGCGCGCGGCGAACCGCTGGACCGATTGCTCGGCGCGCCCATGGAGACGGGGACCTTTCTGCGGCTTGCTATCGCGATCGCTGTAGCCCTCACACAGGTTCACCGACGCGGCCTCGTCCATAAGGACATCAAGCCGACCAATATCCTGGTGAGCCGGGCCACCGGAGAGGTCAGGCTCACCGGATTTGGCATCGCGTCGCGCCTGCCGCGCGAGCGGCAGCCGCCCGCGCCGCCCGAGTCGATCGCTGGCACGTTCGCCTATATGGCGCCCGAACAGACCGGACGAATGAACCGCTCGATCGACGCCCGCAGCGACCTCTACGCCCTCGGCGTCACGCTCTACCAGATGCTCACGGGCTCACTGCCGTTCACCGCGGCCGATCCCATGGAGTGGGTTCACTGCCATATCGCCAGAAGGCCGGTCCCGCCAAACGAGCGGCTGGAGACTGCGCCAGTCGTGGTGTCCGCCATCATCCTGAAGCTGCTCGCCAAGGCGGCAGAGGAGCGCTACCAGACCGCTGCCGGCCTGGAGCGCGACCTGCGACGCTGTCTTGCGGCATGGGAGGCTCGGGGCCGGATCGACGCGTTCCCGCTGGGCCGACAGGATACGCCAGACAGGCTTTTGATTCCCGAGAAACTGTATGGGCGAGAGCGCGAGATCGGCGCCTTGCTCGCCGCCTTCGACCGCGTCGTAATCAACGGCCGGCCGGAGCTGGTGCTGGTCTCCGGCTATTCCGGCATCGGCAAGTCGGCGGTCGTCAATGAGTTGCACAAGGCGCTGGCGCTGCGCCGCGGCCTTTTCGTTTCCGGCAAGTTTGATCAGTACAAGCGCGACATCCCCTATGCGACGCTGGCGCAGGCCTTTCAGAGCCTGATCCGGGCGCTTCTGGGCACGAGCGACGCCGAACTCGCCCGCTGGAGCGGCGCGCTCCGCGAAGCGCTGGGCCCGAACGGGCGGCTTATGATCGACGTCGTTCCCGAATTGAAGCTGCTCATCGGTGAACAGCCGCCGGTCCCGGAACTTGCGCCGCAGCAGGCGCAAGGACGCCTCCACCTGGCGTTCCGCCAGTTTCTCGGCGTCTTCGCGCGGCCCGAACATCCGCTGGCGCTGTTCCTCGACGACCTGCAATGGCTCGACGCGGCGACGCTCGACATGCTCGCCGACATGTTGACCCAGCCGGACGTGCAGCAGTTGCTCGTGATCGGCGCCTATCGGGACAACGAAGTCGATTCCGCCCATCCGCTGATGCGGAAGCTCGACGCCATCCGCAAAGCGGGAGCGTTCGTGCAGGAGATTAGGCTTGGGCCCCTCGCCCGTGAAGACCTGGGGCGGCTCCTTGCGGACACGTTGGGCTGCACGCCAACCGGCGCCGCTCCGCTGGCGCGACTGGCGCATGACAAGACGGGCGGCAATCCGTTTTTCGCCATTCATTTCATTTCCGCGCTCGCCGAAGAGGGGGTGCTCGCCTTCGATCACGAAGCGGCGCGCTGGCGCTGGGATCTCGAACGCCTTCAGGCCAAAGGGTACACCGACAATGTGGTGGACCTCATGATCGGCAAGTTGGCCCGCTTGCCCGTCGAGACCCAGGCGGCGTTGCAGCAACTCGCCTGCCTCGGCAACGTCGCGGAGATCGCGACGCTATCGATCGCTCTCGGGAAATCGAACGAGGACATTCGTTCGGATCTCTGGGACGCGGTTCGCCTGGAGCTGGTCGAACGCCTCGACGGCTCCTACAAATTTATACACGACCGTGTTCAGGAGGCCGCCTATTCGCTGATCCCGAAAACGTTGCGCGCCGAGGCGCACCTCCGCATCGGAAGGCTGCTCGCGGCGCATACCCCTGCAGAAAAACGCGAAGAGGCGATCTTCGAAATCGTCAATCAACTCAACCGCGGCGCCGCCTTGATCGCCTCCCGCGACGAGCGTGACCGGCTGGCCGAGCTCAACTTGATTGCGGGCCGGCGTGCGAAGGAATCTACCGCTTATGCCTCGGCGCTCACTTATCTCATCGCCGGCGCGGCGCTTCTGTCGGAGGACTCGTGGGAGCGCCGGCACGAGCTCACCTTCGCGCTCGAGCTGAACCGAGCCGAATGTGAGTTCCTCACCAGCGCTCTGGCGGAGGCCGAGCAGCGGTTGGCGACGCTGTCGAGGCGCGCGGCAAATATGGTGGAACGGGCCACAGTCGCGTGCTTGCGCGTCGATCTGTACACGACCCTCGGCGAGGGCAGCCGCGCCATTGCCGTCGGTCTGGACTACCTCCGGCATCTGGGCATCGAATGGTCGCCGCACCCGACCGACGCGGAAGCGCGAGGCGAATACGCGCGGATCTGGTCGCAGCTCGGGAGCCGCACGATCGACTCTCTGATCGAGCTGCCCTTGATGAGCGACCCGGCATCCCTCGCGACGCTCGACGTTCTGACCAAGATCGGGCCACCTGCATTCTATACGGATGCGAACCTGCTTGCCCTGGTGACCTGCCGAGCGGTCAATCTGAGCCTCGAGGGCGGCAACTGTGACGCTTCGTGCATCGCTTACGTATTGTTGTCGATGGTCGCCGGTCCGCTCTTCGGCGACTATCGGACAGCCGTCTATCGATTTGGTCAGCTCGGCTACGACTTAGTCGAACGATGCGGACTGACGCGTTTCCAGGCCAGGACCTATATGAACTTTGGAAATGGCGTTGCGCCATGGACGAAACACGTCCTGGCCGGCCGCGATCTGGTGCGCCGCGCGTTCGAGGCGGCAAGTAAGGCCGGCGACCTCACTTACGCCGCCTACTGTGGCGACCAATTGAACGCGAACCTTCTTGCGGCGGGCGATCCGCTCGCCGAGGCGGAACGCGAAGCCGAGCGTGGTCTCGCGTTCGCGCAGAAGGCGCGGTTCGAGTTTGTGATTGACGCCATCACCCCCCAGCTCGGGCTGATCCGGACGCTTCGCGGCTTGACCCGGACATTCGGTTCCTTCGACGATGAGCAGTTTGATGAGCCTCGGATCGAACGCCATTTTTCAGAGAATCCGGATTTGGCGTTTGTCGAGTGCTGGTATTGGATCCGCAAGCTGCAGGCTCGATTCTTTGCTGGCGACTATGCGTCGGCAATCGATGCCTCCTTGAGAGCACAACGGCTGTTGTGGACGTCTGCTTCACAGTTGGAAACTGCCGAATATCACTTTTACGGCGCGTTGGCTCAGGCCGCCCACTCCGATTCTGCAGCAGCCGGCGAGCGCCAGCATCGCCTGGACGCTGTCGCTGCGCATCACAAGCAACTCCAGATCTGGGCGGCGAATTGCCCGGACAATTTCGAGAACCGCGCCGCGCTGGTCGGTGCGGAGATCTCCCGGATCGAAGGCCGTGCGCTCGACGCCATGGACCTCTACGAAAAGGCCATCCGCTCGGCCCGCGCAAACGGCTTTGTCCACAACGAGGCGCTCGCCTACGAACTGGCCGCGCAATTCTACGCGTCCCGCGGCTTCCGAGAGTTTGCGCAGACGTATCTGCGGAACGCGCGCGACGGCTATGTCGCTTGGGGCGCCGATGGCAAGGTGCGGCAACTCGACGAGAAGTATCCACACCTCAGGGAGGAAGGGGAAGAGCAAGCGCCCGCTCCAATGAGCACAATCGGGGCGCGGGTCGAACACCTCGACCTTGCGACCGTAATCAAAGTGTCGCAGGCCATGTCGGGCGAGATCGTGCTGGAGACGCTGCTCGACACGCTGATGCGCACTGCGATTGCGCATGCCGGCGCCGAGCGCGGCTTGTTGATTGTGTCACGAGGGGCCGAGCCGCGGATCGAGGCGGAAGCCACCACCGGCGGCGACACGGTCGTCGTGCAGCTGCACGACCGGCCCCTGACCGACGCCGCGCTGCCGGAGTCGGTGCTCCACTATGTCCTGCGCACCCGCGAGAGTGTCATTCTCGACGACGCCGCAGCTCAGTCCGCGTTTGCGGCCGATCCGTACATTCACCGACGCCAAGCCCGCTCCATGCTCTGCCTGCCCTTGATCAACCAAGGCAGGCTGAATGGCGTGCTCTACCTCGAGAACAACCTGACCCCTCGCGTCTTCGCGCCGGCCCGGATCACGGTGCTGAAGCTGCTCGCCTCACAGGCGGCGATCTCGCTGGAAAACAGCCGTTTGTACCGCAATCTGGCGGAACGTGAAGCGAAGATCCGGCGCCTCGTCGACGCCAATATCATCGGCATCTTCATCCGGTCGATCTCGGCAGAGGGGCCGCTCGTCGAGGCTAACGACGCGTTTTTGCGCATGGTGGGATACGACCGCGATGATCTAATTTCAGGCCGTATACGTTGGGCGGAACTGACGCCGCCCGAATGGCTCGACGGCGATGAGCGCGCCTTGGCCGAAATGAAGAGGACCGGAATCATCCAGGCGTACGAAAAGGAATATTTCCGGAAGGACGGCAGCCGTGTGCCCATACTGATCGGGGCGGCGAGCCTCGAAAGCGGGACTGATGTCGTCGCCTTCGTACTCGATCTGACCGATAGGAAACGGACGGAAGCCGAAGCGCGCGAAAGCGAGCGGCGCTACCGCGAGACGCACACGCATCTCGCGCACGCGAACCGCGTCGCGACGATTGGACAGCTCACGGCGTCGATCGCCCATGAAGTGAACCAGCCGATTGGCGCTACGGTTGCAAACGCCCAGGCGGCGTTGCGCTGGCTCGGCGCTGAGCCGCCGAATCTCGACCAGGTTGAGGCAGCGCTTAGCCGCATCGCAAGGGACGGCATCCGCGCGGGCGAGGTCATCGGTCGGGTTCGCGCTCTCCTCAAGCGGGCGCCGCGGCGCAACGAGCGGGTGGAGATCAATGCGGCGATCCGCGAGGTGGTCGAGCTGACCCGCGGCGAAGCGAAGAAGAACGGCGTCGTGGTGCAGACGGACCTCGGCGAGGACTTGCCGCTCGTTCCGGGAGATCGGGTCGAACTGCAACAGGTGATCCTCAATTTGATCCTCAACGCCATCGAGGCCATGAACGCGACGAGCGAAGGGCCCCGAGAATTGCTGATCAGCACCGGTGAAACCGGGGCGAAGGGGGTGTTTGTGGCGGTGGCGGATTCCGGTCCTGGGCTGGCTCCAGCGAGCCTCGAACGCATCTTCGAGGCGTTCTACACGACCAAGCCCAGCGGCTTGGGGATGGGCTTGCCGATCTGCCGTTCGATCATCGAAGCTCTCGCGGGACGATTGTGGGCAACGGCGAACGCGCCGCAAGGCGCCATATTTCAATTTACGCTGCCCACCGACCCGGGAAGCGCGTCGTGATCGGGCGCCGCGACCGACCTGGCCAACCGCGGCGTCGCGGTCCGCATAAAGGCCGATTCAGGCCTCGGCTCGGCGCAGACCGGTGACGTAGGCGACGAGCGTCGGGCCATCGAGGGCCGAAACGGGCTCGCCCAAGATCTTGCCGAGGTTGGTGACGCGAAGGAGCGGCTCGCCGCTCCTTGCGTGTGAGGTGGCGTTCATTCTGCAGGCTGCCTTTGGCTGAGCGCGACGGCGATCACGATGATGACGCCCTGCACGACGATCTGCTGTTGCACGGTCGCGCCCATCAGCACGAGGCCGTTGACGATCATGGCCATCAGGATGGCGCCCATCAGCGCGCCGGGGATGCTGCCCTGGCCGCCGAACAGGCTCGTCCCGCCGATTACGACTCCCGCCAGCACCGTGAGGAGATCGCCCGAGCCCAGCGTATAGACCGCGCCCTGGACTTCACCGGCGTACAGCATGCCCGCGAGCGCAGCCGTGCAGGACGAGATCACCATGACAGCGATCCGCACGCGGCGCGTGTTGACGCCGAGCGCCCGCGCGCTCGCGCCGTTGCTGCCGGTCGCCATGACGCGCCAGCCGAAGGCGAGGTTGCGGTAGGCGATCTGCGCCACGACGGTCCCGGCCACCAGCCAGACCACCGCATCCGACAAGGGGCCGATGCTGCCCGAGCCGAACAAGGTCGTGTAAGTTTCATTGGTGATCGGCACGTCCTGCAATTGCGTCGACAATTGCGCGATGCCGTTGAACAGTTGCATGGTCCCGAGCGTGATCAGGAAGGACGGCACGCGCAGGCCGACGATCAGGAAACCGTTGAGCAGGCCCGCGCCAACGCCGGTCAAAATCCCAAAGGCGATTCCCCCCGGCAAGCCGAAATGTCGGAGGCCAAGTGCGGTGAACAGGGCCGCAGTTGCGACGACCGAGCCGATCGACAAGTCGATTTCGCCGGCCGTCAGGACGAAAACGGAACCGAACGCCATCAGGGCGATCGGCGTCACCTGAGAGATGATCGAGGTGGCGTTCTGGCTGCTGAGAAATCCTTTGTCGTGCAGCGTCACGGCAAAGAAGGCGAACACCAGCACGAAGCCGAGATAGACCGTAAGATCGGTCCAGCGAAAGGTGTGGCGATCCGTCAGGCCGGCACTGGGCAGATCAGTCATTGGACCAAACATACCTGCTTCAAGTACGGCCAATCTGGACGTTGGCCGTACTCGCTTTGGAGAGGGGTCGATCGAGCGTGTTCAGGAGCCGGGGCTTACTTCCCCAGCGCCTGGGTGACTTCGGGCGGCGGCGCAGCGTGGTAATTTTGAGAATAGGCGTCCAGGATGTTTTCCTTGGTCACTGCAATGGCCGGCGCCTGAATGTAGGCGGGTGCGGCTTTGCCGAGCAGCGCATAGCCGATCTCGGCGACGAGCGACTTGCCGATGGAGTAGGGGTCGTCGATGGTCAGCGCCTTCACGGCGCCATCCTGCACGAGCGAGACCGCCACCGTGTTCGACAAATCCATCGTGCCGACCGCGATATCGGCGCGATGGGCGGTGCGGATCGCCTGGAGCACACCTGCCGCGGGTTCCGCCCAGGGCGCGTAGATGGCCGTTAGCTTCGGATTTTGCAGGATCATGGCGCTCGCGATCTGGAAGGCGCGCGACGGATCGGAGAAGCCCTGGGCAGCCGCGATCTTGATCTTGGGGAATTCCTTCTCGATCGTCGTCCGGAACGCCGCGTCGCGCTGGTTCACCACATAGGCGTTGGCGTCGAAATAAAGGAAGCCGATGTCGCCCTCTTCGCCGATCGCCTTCGCGAGCCCCTCGGCGGTCTTCTGCCCCATGGCGAAGAGATCGTCGCCGACGAGGCCGACGTAATCTCGCCCCTGAAGGAAGCCGGACGGCATGTTGCTGATCAGCGCAAGCTTGACGCCGGCGTCGCTCGCCTTTTGCAACGCGGGCCGGAGTTCATCTGGATTGATGGGCCAGATGATGATGCCGGAGGGATTTTTCGCCAGGACAGTCTCGACCGCATGCGCCTGGTCGGAGGCGCTGAAGTTGGAATTGCTGAGACCCGCGACTTCGATGTCGAGCGCCTTCAATTCGTCCTCAGCGCCAAGCGTGACCGCATTGGCCCAGTCGGAACTTGTCTGCAGCAGGAGCGCGACGGAATAGTGACCTTCGTGCAGCTTCTTGATCTCTTCATCCGTGAAGCTCAGGACGCTGGCGGGTTGGCCGGTTGCGCCGTTCGGCCCGACCGTCGAGGTCACCTGGCCTTTGAGGGCGAACTCGCCCCCCACCATGCCGTCCGCGGCCCGCGCCTCGGTGGCAGCGCCGGCCAGGAGCGTGCTGGCAAGGGCGATAGCGATCAGCCGTTCGAGAGCGGAACGAGGCGGGGTCGGGCGGCGCGTCATCATCGAATGATCCGATCGGGTTGTCCCGCGGAACGTTGAAAAGGAGGAGCGGGGTTGCTCGCTTTGAGCTCGGAGTGCTGATTCCGCGAAAGGAAGCAACGCCATAAACAAGCATACCACATCGACTGTAATTCGCACGTATGCGTTGAAGGCCGAGACGCTGGCGAGCATGCGGGCGAGCCGTGAGCGCTTTTGCCTTGCCGCCGGTCAGAGGCTCGACGGGGCCGAGGGAGTACTGCCGAAGTGGGGCCGTCAGGGAAGACTTCCTCGGCAAATGGGCGATGAACCAGATGGTGAGCAACGTCTCGACGCGACGCTGCGAGCGCTCGCCAGATGTACGGCCGCGTTAACCTCGATCTTCTGCAATCCAGATTGCTGGGCGCTGAGTGAAGCCCGCAAATCATCATCGAGATGGCGTCAGAGCCAATATTGGGAGCCGATTGACAATTCGACATCAGTCACCGTTCTCGTCCAGCCGCGGCCACCAAAGTTGCAAGCGAATGTAATTCATGCAATGCGTTCGTTTGTACCAAAGACCTAGAAAACAGGAGCGGAGATGGCTAAGGCCATTGCTCGGAGCAAGAAGGCGCCAGTCAGGCGACCGTGGTCGAAAGACGATCTCAGACTTCTCAGGGGCATGGCTCGCAAAGAGCCCGCCGCAAAGATTGCGAAAGCTCTCAAGCGAACAGAGGGAGCAACGCGTCAAAAGGCGACCGTCGTCGGCATCTCGCTAAGCATGACGCGCAGGAAGCGAGCAACCGCGAAAAAGCGCTGATGCCGCGTGAACCGATCTGCCGGCTCGCGCCGGTTTGAGCGCTTCCGTCACTGGCGCCTGACCAACCCGGTCGACGCCGGCGAGTGCGGTCACCCCGTTTAATCTACACCGCGCCTCGGGACGCGATCGGTCAACCTGGCGAGATCATCTTGTCCGGCCGCACCAGGGCGTCGAACTCCTCGTTGCTGACGTAGCCGCCGCCCACCGTCTCTTGGCGCAGCGTCGCGCCATTCTTGTCGGCGATCTTGTCTTGTGGGCGATCTTGGCGGCGTTGTCGCGTCAGCGGGAGCGTAACATGCGACGCTTCGAGAGCGTCGGCTCCATCCTCCTTGCGCCACGTGGTCGACCTTCGACTTCGAACGTGACATCAGCGGCGCTCGCCCGCGCGCCCGGCGCGAGGTCGCTGAACGGGTGGCGGCGCTTGAGGATTGGATGCGCGCAGAGCGCGCCAAGCTCTGGCGTCACGCCGCGAGGCGTGAAGCAACCCAGCCGCCCCGAACGGGCGATCGGATTGCTTCGTCGCTTCGCAGCGTAAGAGACTCTGCTTTAAGACGTCAGCTCCGCGATCGTCATGTGGTTGTCCTTGAGCGGCCATGGCCGCGCGACAATTCGCTCCTGGTTGAACTCCGCGACGATCGGACGAGGGCTGCCGTCGGCGAGCTTGAGCTTGGCGTGCCAGGCTGCGGGCACGCCGCGCGGGACGTCCGCCGGCTCCTTGCCGTCGAGCAGCACGACATCGCGCGGCAGGCCGAAATAGCCGCGCGGGCGGTTCATCGTGACGATCGCCGCAGCGCTCGCGTCGTCCCGCTCCGGGGCGGGGGAAGGCCGGAGGTCGAGCATGGCGAAGGAGCGAGGCAGCGGCGAGCGATAGATATGGGTGATCGGGGCGCCCGGCGCCGCGACGACGAACTCGAGCGCTGACGTGGAATCGAGCTTCGCCGGTCCCCAGACGCCATCGGCGCCGGTGGTCGTGGAATGAACGGGGTCGCCCTGCCGCTCGCCCGTCTCCGCCGAGACGCGGAAGATATCGACCTTCGCTCCCGCGACCGGGAGATTGGTCGGCACGCCGTCGACGACGCCCGTCACCCTTCCATTGAGAACGATTTCGGCTTCCGGCGTTATCGCGATCCGCTCGGGCGCGCGTCCGACGACGAATTTGTAGATTTCGGCGAAAGCGCGCGGGCTGAGCGCGGTCCCACGGTGATCGACATGGTCGAGGAGGAGGTTGGTCGCCCCTTTGAGCGCCGGGCCTTCGGCGGTGACATTGGTCGGCGCGCCGGGATTGCCGATGTAGCGGGCGTCGGGCTGGGCGTAGAGGTCGTAGCCGTCGCTGCGCAAGGTGAGGAAGGGCACGCCCGCGGTCACCTCGGTGTCGCCGGCGTTGAGCTTGGTCAGGAAGGGGCCGCGACCGTTGTATTCGGAGCCGAGGCCGGCGTCGGCGGCGAAAACGCCGTGATTGGGCGTGCCGCCGAGCACGGCGCACGAAACGCTCGACGGATTGGCGGCGACGTAGCGGCGGGCGGAATAGCCGCCGCGCGAAAGCGCGACGACGGCGACTTTTGCGGCGCCGGTTTTCTTTTTCACGTCGTCGACGAAGGCGGTCAGTTCGCGCAACTCATCCTCCGTCGAGGACCGGTTGGCTTGCGGAACTGTGTCGTCCGTGCGCGCCTGGGGATTGCTGAAGCTGATCGCGAAGAGCCTGTCACGGGGGTAGCCGTTGCTCTCGAACCGCCAGATGGTCGTCAGCCAGGTCGCGGCGTGGTCGCTGTCGCCGTGGACGAAGACGATCGGAACGGGTTCATCTTCAGCGAAGCTCGGGCGGATGACCGAGCCGACGGCGACGAAAGCCGCGCCTCGCAGCAAACAGCGGCGTGTGAGCATGGACGTATCCCTCAAATGTCGGTTCAGCCGACCGACTAAACGGAGGGTATGACAAATTGGGGCTGTTGCAAGTTGAAGTTGCGGCGAGCGCCGCGAACCGAGAGGCGTTGATTGAGATTCTGCGTGGGAGTTCCCGTGATCCTGGCTGATGAGGACGGAAAGCGATAAAGGACATGGGGAAAGCGCCGGCCGTCAGCTCGGCAGAGAGGGTAAGGGGACAAATGCCTCATTCAGACGACGCACAGACTTTCGTCGGAACCGTGACCGAGCTGGACGTCGGCGGCGAGGGCCCGAATTCCGCGCACCTCGAATTCTCCATAACGCCGCTGAAGGGGGCGCGGGAGCCGCAAACCTTCGTCGTCCCGTCCGGGACCGAGCCGCAAGTGTTCACGGCGATGGCGACGCTGCTGACGGCGGCCTACATGGCGAAAATGATCGTAACCGTCGTCTATCTGCCCCAATCGGCAGCAACCCCGGTTGCGATCAACGTCAAGCTCGGCGCCGCCGCCCCTGAGACCGGAGCGAGCCGGATCGGATTCACCTGAGCCGAAGGCCGCGCGTGGCAAGTTCTACAAAGACACCGAGCCTTCGGATTCTCGGCGACGAGAACGACGACTTTATGGAGAGGTAACACATGCCGGCGCGCGTTACCGAGTCCCGTCGAACTCTTGGCCATCTCGCCCCATCTGGATGACGCGGCCCTCAGCGTCGGCGGAATTGTCGCACGAGCAGTAGAGAACGGCGCCGACGTTGTCGTGGGAACCGTGTTTACTCAGGATAATCCGCATCCAGCGTTGTCGTCCCCTATAATTGACGAACTGAACAAACTCTGGAACCTAGGTCCTTCTCCGTTTGCCTTTCGGCGAAGGGAGGACGTCGCCGCTGTCAGTGCGTTAGGCGCTCGAGTTATTCATGGCGGCCTCCTTGACGCCATCTATCGAACTGACCGAGAGCGAAATTGCCTCTACCCGACCAGAACGAGTGTCTTTTCGGGACCCTCTCCTGAGGACGACATTTTTTCTGCTCTGGACAAACTTTTCGCGGATTGGATTGAGGACTTCCAACCCGACAGTATCTTGTGCCCTTTGGCAGTGGGGCGGCATGTCGATCACGTCATCACATCGGAGAGCTTTCGGAACTTCGCTCTTGGTCGGAATTTGAACGTCTTCCTATACGAAGACATTCCCTATTCCACCGGCCGTTTCCCTCCGGGATTTCCTGACTCGGTGGTAGCCGCGCTTGGCAGGACAAAATGGACTGTCACTCACCCGGAGAGGGTTTCTGTCGACGTGTCCGCAAAGATCGACGCGATCTTGAAGTACGATTCTCAAATCAACGACCTCTTCGCCAACGCGCAGGAGTTGCAGCTTGTTCTCAGGCGCTACATGGCCTCAGCAAGCCCGGAAGGAGACTTTGGCGAAACGATTTGGCTGGCCTCAACTTGAACTAGAGCGTTCTGCAGTTACGTGGAGCCGTCATTGCGAGTTAGGACCGCCTTTGCAGGCGATCTTGCTGAATGAAACGGGGCCGGCGCGCTGCCATCGTGGTAGGATTTTCGGGTCGTCGGCAAGAGGTCGGCTTCTCACTGATGCCGTTGAGCTCGGTCGCGAGTTGGACCCGGGACGCCGTGATGATCTCGTCTTGCGCGTAGGGGCGGCGACGCCCTGGAGCCTTCTTCTTAGCATTCCTCTTCCATCGGCGTCCTTGCCGGCGCGGCGAGCGATGGAGGCGATGATGGAAGTTCTGCACGAACGGGTGGCCGGCCTCGACGTCCACAAGGACAGCGTCGTGGCGTGCGTGCGCGCGATGGCGGCTGGCAAGACCCACCGGGACTGTCGAACGTTCGAGACGACGACGGCCGGCCTTGGCGCGCTCAAGGACTGGCTGGTCGCGGCGCGCTGCGAGCGGGTCGCGATGGAGGCGACCGGCGTCTACTGGATGCCGATTTGGAAGATACTGGCCGACGGCGACTATGCGATGATCGTGGCCAACGCCGCGCACATCAAGGCGGTTCCCGGCCGCAAGACCGACGTCAACGACGCGACCTGGATCGCCGATCTCGCCGCGTTCGGCTTGATCCGGGCGAGCTTCGTTCCCGACGAACCGCTGCACGGGCTGCGCACGTTGATGCGCACCCGTAAGCAGCTGGTGCGCGAGCAGTGCGGCCATGTCCAACGCATCCAGAAGACGCTGACGGAAGCCAACATTCGCCTCAATTCGGTGATCAGCGACATCATGGGCGGCAACGGGCGCCGCGTGATCGAAGCGATGATCGGCGGCCAGCGCGATCCGCGCAAGCTCGTCGCCTTGACCGACCGGCGGCTGAAGGCCTCGCCCAAGCAGCTCTACGACGCGCTGCACGGCCGCCTGACCGATCATCATCGCTTCCTGCTGCGGCTCCATTTGCAGCAGTACGACGCGCTGGCGGCGACCATCGGCGAGCTCGACCGCGAGGCCGACGAGCGCCTCGCGCGGCTCGACCAACGGATCGAGCGCAAAGCTGGGTTTCGCGACTTGATCGGCTTGCTCGTCACCATTCCCGGGGTCAGCCGCTTATCCGCGTTGACGATCCTCTCCGAGATCGGCCCCGACATGGGCCGCTTCGCCACCGCCGGCCATCTCGTCGCCTGGGCGGGCCTCTGCCCGGCGCAGAACGAAAGCGCCGGCAAACGCCGGCGCGGTCGCCTGCGCAAGGGCGCGCCGTGGCTGAAGACCATGCTCGTTCAGTGCGCGTGGGCGGCCAAGCGCGCCAAGGCGAGCTATTACTCCGCCCAGTTTTTCCGCCTGCGCGCCAGACGCGGCCCGCAAAAAGCGGTCTGCGCCGTCGCCGCCTCGCTTCTCACCGCGGTCTACCACATGCTCAAAGACGGCGTCCCGCACCGCGACCTCGGCGGCGCCTATTTCGAGGGCCGCCGGCCCAAGGCCAAACTCAATCGCCTAGTCCGGCAAATCCGCGATCTCGGCTACGACGCTACCTTGCAGCCGATCTCGCAAGCCGCCTGAGCCGAGCCTGATTCGCACGCCAACGCCGCCACTTAGCGTGTTGTTTCTTCTTAGCCGTCATTGCGAGTTAGGACCGCCTTTGCAGGCGATCTTGCTGAATGAAACGGGGCCGGCGCGCTGCCATCGTGGTAGGATTTTCGGGTCGTCGGCAAGAGGTCGGCTTCTCACTGATGCCGTTGAGCTCGGTCGCGAGTTGGACCCGGGACGCCGTGATGATCTCGTCTTGCGCGTAGGGGCGGCGACGCCCTGGAGCCTTCTTCTTAGCATTCCTCTTCCATCGGCGTCCTTGCCGGCGCGGCGAGCGATGGAGGCGATGATGGAAGTTCTGCACGAACGGGTGGCCGGCCTCGACGTCCACAAGGACAGCGTCGTGGCGTGCGTGCGCGCGATGGCGGCCGGCAAGGCCCACCGGGACTGTCGAACGTTCGAGACGACGACGGCCGGCCTTGGCGCGCTCAAGGACTGGCTGGTCGCGGCGCGCTGCGAGCGGGTCGCGATGGAGGCGACCGGCGTCTACTGGATGCCGATTTGGAAGATACTGGCCGACGGCGACTATGCGATGATCGTGGCCAACGCCGCGCACATCAAGGCGGTTCCCGGCCGCAAGACCGACGTCAACGACGCGACCTGGATCGCCGATCTCGCCGCGTTCGGCTTGATCCGGGCGAGCTTCGTTCCCGACGAACCGCTGCACGGGCTGCGCACGTTGATGCGCACCCGTAAGCAGCTGGTGCGCGAGCAGTGCGGCCATGTCCAACGCATCCAGAAGACGCTGACGGAAGCCAACATTCGCCTCGATTCGGTGATCAGCGACATCATGGGCGGCAACGGGCGCCGCGTGATCGAAGCGATGATCGGCGGCCAGCGCGATCCGCGCAAGCTCGTCGCCTTGACCGACCGGCGGCTGAAGGCCTCGCCCAAGCAGCTCTACGACGCGCTGCACGGCCGCCTGACCGATCATCATCGCTTCCTGCTGCGGCTCCATTTGCAGCAGTACGACGCGCTGGCGGCGACCATCGGCGAGCTCGACCGCGAGGCCGACGAGCGCCTCGCGCGGCTCGACCAACGGATCGAGCGCAAAGCTGGGTTTCGCGACTTGATCGGCTTGCTCGTCACCATTCCCGGGGTCAGCCGCTTATCCGCGTTGACGATCCTCTCCGAGATCGGCCCCGACATGGGCCGCTTCGCCACCGCCGGCCATCTCGTCGCCTGGGCGGGCCTCTGCCCGGCGCAGAACGAAAGCGCCGGCAAACGCCGGCGCGGTCGCCTGCGCAAGGGCGCGCCGTGGCTGAAGACCATGCTCGTTCAGTGCGCGTGGGCGGCCAAGCGCGCCAAGGCGAGCTATTACTCCGCCCAGTTTTTCCGCCTGCGCGCCAGACGCGGCCCGCAAAAAGCGGTCTGCGCCGTCGCCGCCTCGCTTCTCACCGCGGTCTACCACATGCTCAAAGACGGCGTCCCGCACCGCGACCTCGGCGGCGCCTATTTCGAGGGCCGCCGGCCCAAGGCCAAACTCAATCGCCTAGAGCACTGCCCGGCTAAGATGGGGCATATCCGGCGTCGGTGAAGTAGTTTTGGCAGGCCTGTGGGGTGATCTGGTCGAGACAGAGGCCGATGCGATCCCAGAGAGCGGGAACGGTTCGCTCGGCCGCCTTGCGCAGGTGCGCCTTGAGCTGCGAGAACGCCATCTCGATGGGGTTCAGATCTGGCGAATAGGGCGGCAGCAAGCGCAGTTCGGCTCCGGCGTCGACGATCCGCTGGCGCACCCCGTCGACCTTGTGGGCGGGCAGGTTGTCCATCACCACAATGTCGCCAGGCTGCAAGGTTGGGACAAGGAAGGTCTCGACATAGACCAGAAAGGCGTCGCCGTTCATGGGGCCGTCCAGGACGAACGGCGCGATCAGGCTGTTATGGCGCAGGCCGGCGACGAAAGTGGTGGTCTTCCAGTGCCCCCAGGGCGCCTTGGCCAGCAGGCGCTCGCCGCGCGGGCATCGTCCCCGCAGCCGGACCATCTTGGTGGACGCCCCAGTTTCGTCGATAAACACCAGCTTGTCGGGATCCAGGCTGGCCTGAGCCGCCTTCCAGGCTTCACGCGCCTGGGCCACATCCGGCCGCTCCTGCTCGGCCGCGTGCAGAGTTTTTTTTATAACTGAGGTCGTACCGTTGGACGAAGCGATCCACCGCGCTGGTCGAGGTCTTCAGGCCCAACTCGTCCTCAATCCGCTGGGCCAGTTCCGCCAAACTCAGGTCAGGCTCGGCCTTGATGAGCGCCAGCAGCCACGCTGCGTGCGGCTCCAGTGGCGAGCGGCTCTTGCCCGACCGCGCAGCCGGGGCTGTGCTGCCGGTCTCGTCCAATTGCTTCTTCCAGCGGATCGCCGACGACGCTCCGACCTTGAAACGGCGAGCCGCGCCGCGCCGTGAATTGCCCTCCGCGATCTCCGCCACAACCCGCTTGCGATACTCCTCCGAATACGGCCGTCCGACCATGAGCCCCTCCCGAATCAGAGGCTCAATCGACTCACATCCGCACACGTTCGGGAATCCGCCCGCTCATCACATTCGATTCATCACAGCCGGGCAGTGCTCTAGTCCGGCAAATCCGCGATCTCGGCTACGACGCTACCTTGCAGCCGATCTCGCAAGCCGCCTGAGCCGAGCCTGATTCGCACGCCAACGCCGCCACTTAGCGTGTTGTTTCTTCTTAGCGGAGCGAAGCAATCCAGCGATCGAGGTCTCGCCGGCAAGTCGCGAGTCGATCCGTAGGCGCCTCAATCGGCTGACTCGCGATGACGACAGGGGTCCGGTTCACCGAAAAGACAGCGTGCTCTAATCCCCGACATCACTGACGCGTTGCAACGTCAGGGTGGGCCGGCAAAGTGAATTGAAAGACGGCGCCGTTGGGCGAGTTGGCGCTCGCCCACAATTTTCCGCCGTGCGATTCGATGATCGAACGGCAGATCGACAGCCCCATCCCCAAGCCGTTGGGCTTGGTCGTGTGAAAGGCCTCGAAGACACGTTCGAGATCAGCGGGAGCCAGGCCTGGGCCTGAGTCGCGCACGGCGACCAGCACGTCGCCCGACTCAGCCTTACCTGACGTGATCAGCACCTCGCGCCGCCGTTCACTGACCTCGCTCATCGCCTCGATAGCGTTGACGATCAAGTTGAGGATCACTTGTTGCAGTTCGACCCGGTCTCCTAAAACAAGCGGCAAGCCCTCGGCGAGCTCCGTCCGCACCGAGACGCCGTTCTTCGTCGCTTCGCTGCGAAGAAGATCGATCACCTCGCGGATCGCCACGTCGATCTCCACGCGCCCGTCGCGCGGCGTCGTCTTTTTGACCAGATGGCGTATTCGATCGATGACGGCGGCTGCCCGGGCGCCGTCCCTCGCGATGCGGCTGAACGCTTGCCGCGCCTCGTCCATATTCAACGGCTCAGCGTCCAGCCAACGTAGACCCGTTCGGGCGTTTATGATTGTCGCAGCGATCGGCTGGTTCACTTCGTGGGCGATCGACGCCGTGAGCTGACCCATCGTTGCGACGCGGTTCGCGTGCGCGAGCTGGATGTGAGTCTCGCGATAGCGTCGCTCGCTCTCGCGCGCTTCACTTTCCGTCCGCTTGCGCTCGGTCAAATCGAGCACGAAAGCGACGCCTTCGCTGCCACCTTCGCGAAAGGCCGCCACACCGAGCAGAACGGGCACGCGGCTGCCGTCCTTGCGCAAGTACTCGCTCTCGTATGGCTGCAAGCTCCCTGTCGCCTTCAACTCTGGAATCCGGTGTTGTTCATCGTGTTCGCGCCATTCGCCGGGCGTCAAAGCCCGCAAAGTCAGACGACGCGCAGCGATATCCTGTCGCTCGTATCCCACGATGCGGAGAAAGGCGTCGTTCGCTTCGACAATCCGGCCTGCCAAATCCCAGGTGAAGACGCCGATGATGTTGGCGTCGACCAGCCGCCGGATGTTCGCTTCGCGTTCTGCGAGATTACGGTAGAGATGCGTATTTTCCAACGCGATCGCCGCTTGGGAGGCAAGCAGCTTCAGCACCGCGATCCGGGCCGGCGCAAACACGCGGGGCGCCAGATTGTTCTCGAGGTAGAGCACGCCGATGAGCTTGGCCGGATTCATCAGCGGCAGACAGAGAATGGAACGGCACTGGCGCTGACGAATGTAGGGGTCGCCGGCGAACGCGGAGGCCGCCGCCGCATCGTCAAGAATGATGGTCTCCTTGGTGCGCAGGACCGTTTGGAGCACCGGCTCGGGCAGCACAGCCCCGGTCACGGCCTCGTCGCGCAGCTCCACGATCACCGTATCGTCACGGACCTTGGCCTCAGCGGCGATAAAGTGCGCGGCCCCGCGTGCAAGCAGCAACACGGCGCGCTCGCCGCCCGCCTGCTCGATTGCGGTGCGCATGAGCGTGTCGATCAGCTTCTCGAGGACGATCTCGCTGGAGACCGCTTGCGAAACCTTGATCACCGTCGCGAGATCGAGCTGTTCGACCGGCGCCGCTATCGTGCTCTGCGGCCCGACCGAGGGCTCTTCGCTCGTGAGATGGGGATACATCTCGTCGAGTTGCCGCACCTTGCCGTCGGCCCCCCAGCGTGAATAGCAACTGCGGGCGTTGCGCAGATAGGCGTGGGCGATCGTCTCGAAGCCGCGCTCCGAGTAGAAGCGCGCTGCGACCTCATGAGCCAACCCCTCGTTCTGGACAAATCCATTCTCACGCGCCGCCCGGATCGCCTCCTCGTACAGCCGCATGGCCTCGAGGTCGCGGCCCTCTAGGCGGGCGATCTCCGCCACGACCATCGCGTGCTTGTCGCTGAAGGTCGAAGGATTTCTCGTCAGCCCACTCGCGCAATTGCTCCCGGTGCGCCATCAGCAGGTCGCGCCACCGGGCCTGATCGTCTGCGGACGCTTCTTCGAAGAGCGCAGCGACCGTAAGCGCGGCGTAGTAGAAGTAGTCAAGCAGCTGGATATGGATGCGCGAGGCCCAAAGGAGCGGCTTCGCCTTGTCGCCTGCCTCGAGCGCCGCTGCGTAGTCGCCGGAGAGAAACCGCGCCTTTAGTTTGAAGATCCAGTACCAGCAGACCGTCAACGTCATCCGGTCGCCGGTCAGCTGCGCCTCGAACGAAGCCTCGTCAAATTGCGCGTCGCTGAAGGTCGAGAGGGTCGCAGTTCGGCCCTGCATCGTCGCGATGAATCGCTGCTGGCTTACGACGATGTCCGCGATGTCGCGGAACCCCGCTCTCCGGATAAAGTCCAGCGCCCTCTCCGACTCGCGCCACACCTCGGCAAGCGGGTCATTTCGTAGGAGAGGCCCCGTCACCGATCGTTCCATGCAGTAACAGGCGTAGGTCAGATCACCCGTCTCGGTCGCGGCGCGAAAGGCCGCCCGCATGAAATCGATCGTGCTCGCGACGGGATGCGTGAATGAAGCGACGATCCCCATCGCGTAGTGGGCCTTCGCCTTGTAGGCGATGAAGCCGTGCTTCTCGACCAGATCGCATCCAAGCTTGGTGAAACGATATCCGTCACCGTAACGCTGAAAGGCCGGGCCGAGGACGCTCCCCAGAAAGGCAAAGCCGTGCGCGCCTGCGCCGCATACCCCGTGCTCACTGCTGATTGTCACCATGCGGCATGCGAGCAAGCACCGCAAATGGAAGTCTATGAAGTAGGCGGGAGCCAGCAGGGCTGAAAGCACCTGCAGTGCGGCCCGCAGTTCGGCATCGCTCATGGGCGGCAGGTCGATCAAGCTCTCGATCGATCGCCCATTGAGGGTTTGGCAGACGGTCTCGTATTCGGCCTGCAGCTGTTCCGAGGTTGGATGCGCCGGGATGTCGATGCCGAACTGGCGCAGGCAGGTGAGCCCGCTGGCCACCGCCTGCCCGTGCTCCGACTTCACGGTATGGAGGAGGACCTTCAAGTGGTAGGCTGAGGCGAGATCGACTGTCGACGTTCCGCGCAGCAGCAGCTCCCCAATAAGCTGCTGGGCCGTGCCGAAGTCGCCGGTCAAGAACGCGCACTCCGCAACTTCGAGCCACAGGCTGAACGTCAATTCGTACTGGCCGCTCCAGTCGTTTTCATCCAACAGCGCGGCGCCGGTCGAAAAATACACGCGCGCCGACGCATAGGCCGCTGACGCCTTGGCCTTGCAGCCGGCGCGCCGATGGATCATCGCCACCTCAGCTTTTTCTTGCCCGTCCACTAGCCGTGCGCCGCCCAGACTGAATTGGTTCGCCACATCGAACAGATGCTCGGCCAGTTGCTCCGACGACATGCTCGCCAGCAGCGTGCGACCGATGCGCAGGTGGACGTCGGCGCGGCGCGTCTCAGGGATCAGGGAGTACGCCGCTTGTTGGATCCGGTCGTGCAGGAACTTGTAGCCGTCGCCCTCACGAAGGACGAGCCCGGCGTGGACGGCGTCCCAGAGCGCCTTGTGCAGCGCCTGTTCCGTTTCGCCGGCGGCCATGGCCAGGATGGCGATCTCGGCGGCGTTGCCCAAGCAGGCGAGTTGTTCCACGGCTTCCTGGGCAGGGAGGGAGAGCCGCTTCAGCTTCTCGACCATCAACTCGACGACATTGTCGGTGTAGCTCTTGGCGCGGATGCGATCGACGTCCCATCGCCAAGCCGACTCGCCGGGGTCGAACGCGAGGAGGCCCTCTTCGGCCAGCGCGGTGATGAACTGGACCGCAAAGAAGGGATTTCCGCCCGTCTTCTCATGCACCAGTTGCGCCAAGGGCCGCGCGCGCTCCGGCGCACAATTCAGGGCGTCGACCACGAGCTGGTTGACATCGTGGAGTTCGAGAGGCGCGAGCAAAATCTCATCGACGCAGGCGCCGGCCTTGCGGATCGCTTCGAGAGTTCCGCCGCAACGGATGGGCGGCGCCGACCTCGTTGTCCCGATACGCGCCGACCAGGAGTAGGTTTCGGACATCCGATTGGGTCAGGAGATCTTCGAGCAAATCGAGCGTCGCCGCGTCCAGCCACTGCAAATCATCGAGGAACAGCGCGAGCGGGTGCGTCGACGAAGCGAACACCGTCATGAAGCGTCGAAACACCAGTCGAAAACGGCGCTCGGCGTCCCGCGAGGACAGTTGCGGTACGGGCGGCTGGTCGCCGATGACGAGGCTCAAATCGGGGATGAGGTCGACCATGAGCCGGCCATTCGCGCCGAGCGCCGCCAGAAGGGCTTCGCGCCAGTTGGCGAGTTCCGCATCGCTCTTGCTGAGAAGGGATCGCACCAGGCTTTGAAAGGCCTGCGCCAGCGTCGAATAGGGAATGTCGCGCTTGAACTGGTCGAATTTACCCGCGGCGAAAAGGCCGCGCGGCGGGACGAGCGCCTTATGAAGCTCGTTGACGACCGAGGATTTGCCGACGCCGGAATAGCCCGAGACCAGAACCAATTCCGGGCCGCCGCTCGCGACCACGCGATCGAAAGCGGCCAGCAGAGTTTCGACCTCGCGCGCTCTCCCGTACAGCTTCTCCGGAATCAGCAGCCGATCGGGGGTGTCGCGCTCGCCAAGCGCAGAGGGTTCGATGCGCCCTTTGCGATCCCATTCGGCAAGGCAGCGCCGCAGATCGTGCTCGACGCCGGCGGCGGTCTGGTATCGCTCCTCGGCCGTTTTGGCGAGGAGCTTCATGACGATCTGAGAGATCGGCGTAGGGATGCTCTTCAGCCGCTCGGCCGGCGCGATCGGCTGCCTGGCGATATGGCAATGAACCCATTCCATCGGATCGGCGGCGTGGAACGGAAGATCGCCTGTCAGCATCTGATAGAAGGTGACGCCGAGCGCATAGAGATCGCAGCGGGAATCGATCGACCGGTTCATCCGACCGGTCTGTTCGGGAGCCATATAGGCGAGCGTGCCGGCGATGACCTCGGGAGGCTGGGGCGGCTGACGCTCGCGCGGCAGACGCGAGGCGATGCCGAACCCCGTGAGGCGGGTCCGTCCGTCCGCGCAATTCACGAGGATATTGGCGGGCTTGACGTCCTTGTGGACGAGGCCGCTCTGGTGGGCCTTGCCCAACGCGGCGGCGATGCCGATGGCGAGGCGCAGGAAGCGTTCCGTCTCCATGGGGCCGCCAAGGTGCCGCTCGAGCGGCTCACCGCCCGGATCCTCGAGCAGCAGCGCCATTCGGCCGCCTTCCCGGGCCAGCGCGAGCGGCCGCGCCGCCCACGCGCCGTCGAGGTCGTCTCTCAGCTCATATTCCCTGCTGAGGCGATTCAGGATGGCGGCGGCCTGCCGCTCGGCTGCGGGCAGGACGACGAGCGCGGGGCTACGGCCGCCGTCGCCATCCGCCCGCCATCCGCGGCAGAAGACGCGTTCGCCATCGGCCCACAGGATCTGGAGGCCCTCTTTTTCGCCAAACGGAAGCGATTGCTCCAATTGCCATGCTCCGCTGGGCAATCCGTTCGCGATCAGCCTGGTCAATAAACATCGCTATGACCAGCTGGCGTCGCATTGTGCCATAGCCGATGCGCCATGACCAAGTACCTGCTTGCGCTAGCGAGGAGGGCGCGGGCGAAGGGGCGATCAGCCCAAGTATGGCGGGAGGGCAAGATGTGCTAGCCTCCCGACTGGGTAATGGCCAACTCGCCCGTGGAGCCGGCAATTGGACTTTTCCCTGCGGTCCAGCGCTGGGGGAGATGACCGCCCTCAGGTCATGTGGGAGGAAGACGGTCGCGTCGTCTGCCGAGACTGGTGGATCGGGCCCGACGGGGATCGTACGGCTGTGCTGACCGTCCGGCTGGCCGCCGAGCACCCGCTGCCGGCCAGCATCGATCGACTTGCACACGAATTCGCCCTCAAGGACGTGCTTGAAAGCGCTTGGGCCGTACGCCCCGTCGAACTCAGGCGGGACCAGGGCCGCACTATACTGGTGCTCGAAGATCCCGCGTGTGAACCACTCGATCGGCTGCTCGGCGCGCCGATGGAGATCGGCGAGTTCTTGGGCGTCGCAATCGCCATCGCAACGGCGGTCGGCCACCTTCACCGGTGCGGACTGGTCCATAAAGACCTCAAACCGGCCCATATTCTGGTCGACAGCACGCGCGGGTCGGCGCGGCTCACCGGCTTCGGCATCGCCTCGCGACTATCGCGGGAGCGTCAGGCCCCCGAGCCCCCGGAACTGATAGCGGGGACGCTCGCCTATATGGCGCCCGAACAGACGGGCAGGATGAACCGCTCGATTGATTCCCGCAGCGACCTCTACGCGCTTGGCGTAACCTTCTATCAGATGCTGACCGGGCGCCTGCTGTTCGCCGCAGCCAGTCCGATGGAGTGGGTTCACTGCCATATCGCGAGAGAGCCCGTGGCGCCTGCTGCACATCGGAACGAAATCCCTGGCCCGGTCTCCGCAATCATCATGAAGCTGCTCGCCAAGGCCGCGGAGGACCGCTATCAACGCGCGGCCGGCCTGGAGGCCGACCTCCGGCGCTGCGTTGCCGCGTGGCTGGCCAATCGCCGGATCGACGACTTCGCGCTGGGCGAACGCGACACGCCGGACCGGCTGCTGTTTCCGGAGAAGCTGTACGGGCGAGCGCGCGAAGTCGACGCCTTGCACGCGGCGTTCGATCGGATCGTCAACGGCGGCGCCCCGGAACTGGTGCTGGTCTCCGGCTATTCCGGCATCGGCAAATCGTCTGTTGTCAATGAGTTGCACAAGGCGCTGTGGCCACCGCGCGGGCTGTTCGCCGCGGGGAAGTTCGATCAATACAAGCGCGACATTCCCTTCGCCACCCTGGTGCAGGCCTTTCAGAGCCTCGTGCGCGCTCTCCTCAGCAAGAGTGACCTCGAACTAGCGAGCTCGCGCGACGCCCTCCTGGAGGCGGTCGGCCCGAACGGGCGGCTCATGACCGATCTCGTCCCCGAGTTGAACCTCATCATGGGGGAGCAGCCGCCCGTCCAAGAGCTCGAGTTCGCAGCAAGCGCAGAATCGCTTCCAACTCGTGTTCAGGCGCTTCTTCGGCTGCTTTGCCCGACCCGAACATCCGCTGGTCGTCTTTCTCGACGATTTGCAATGGCTCGACGCGGCCACGCTCGACTTGCTCGAAACGCTGCTGACCCGCCCAGACGTGCGACATCTGATGTTGGTCGGCGCCTACCGGGACAACGAAGTCGATTCGTCTCACCCCCTCGCGCGCAGGCTCGAAGCGATCCGTAAGAGCGGCGGCTGCGTGCGTGACATCGTTTTGGCGCCGCTCACCCGGAACGACATCGGACAACTGATCGCGGATACGTTGCACTCCGAACTCGAAACGTCCGCCTCGCTGGCCAAGCTGGTGCACGAGAAGACGAGCGGCAATCCGTTCTTTGCGCTTCAATTCATTTCCGAGCTCGCCGACGAGGGATTGCTCGTATTCGATCACGGCGAGGCGCGCTGGACCTGGGACTTGGATCGCATTCACGCCAAACGCCACACCGATAACGTCGTGGACCTCATGGTCGGCAAGCTTGCCCGCTTGCCGATTGAAACGCAGCGCGCGTTGCAGCAGTTCGCCTGCCTCGGCAACACCGCCGAGTTCGCGATGCTTCTCATCGTTCTCGAGATGCCGGAGCCCCAGGTCTACGACGCTCTGTGGCCGGCGATCCGCCACGGAATGATCGAGCGCATCGACGGCTCCTACAGGTTCGTCCACGATCGCGTGCAGGAAGCCGCCTACTCGCTGATCCCCCAGGAAATGCTGGCCGCGATCCATTTGCGGATCGGGCGATTGCTCGTTGCGCAGACAGCCCCCGACAAAATGGAGGAGGCGATCTTCGAGATCGTCAGTCAGCTCAACCGCGGCGCACGCTTGATGTCTTCCCGGGACGAGCGCGAGCAACTGGCCGAACTCAACCTGATTGCGGGCAAGCGCGCGAAAGCGTCCACGGCCTATGCCCCCGCGCTTAGCTATTTCGTCGCCGGTGCGGCGTCGCTGGCCCAAGATTTCGTGGGAGCGCAGGCGCGAGCTTACCTTTGTGTTGGAGCTGAACCGAGCCGAATGCGAGTTCCAGACTGGTGCTTTCGCGCAAGCAGAGGGGCGACTGACGGCGCTGTCGGCTCGCGCCGACACGGCGGTCGAACGCGCCGGCGTCACTTGCATGCTGGCCGATCTCTACACGACCATGGAGCAGGGCAGCCGCGCGATCGCCGTCAGCCTCGATTACCTCCGACAGCTCGGTGGCGAATGGTCGCCGCATCCCACTGATGAAGAAGTGCGACGTGAATACGACCGGATCTGGTCGACGATGGGCGGTCGTCCGATCGAGGCGCTGCACGAGCTGCCTTTGATGAGCGACCCCGCATCGCTCGCGACGATGGATGTTCTCACCAAACTTTCGGCGCCGGCTTGGTATTCGGACGCTAACCTGGCGTCGCTCGTTATCTGCCGCGTCGTCAATCTCAGTCTGGAGGGCGGCAATTGTGACGGCTCGTGCTACGCCTATGTCGTGCTTGGATTGATCGCCGGCGCGCGGTTCGGCGACTATCAGGCCGGATTCGAGTTCGGCCGGCTCGGCTCCGATCTCGTGGAGCGGCGCGGGCTTACACGCTTCCAGGCCCGGACGCAGATGATTTTCGGCAGCGTCGTCATGCCTTGGACGCAGCATGTTCGAGCTGGTCGTGATTTGATCCGTGGCGCGTTCGAGGCGGCGAACAGGATCGGCGACCTCACCTTTGCAGGGTACTGTTGCAACCACCTGAACACAAATCTTCTCGCCGCCGGGGATCCGCTCGACGAGACTCAGCGTGAAGCCGAGCGAGGGCTCGCGTTTGGGCAAAAGATCCGGTTCGCTCTCGTTGAGGACTCCATAGCCCCGCAGATCGCGCTCGTTCGGATGCTCCGCGGCTTGACGCCAATATTTGGCCGCCTCGACGATGAGCAGTTCGCCGAACTTCGGATCGAGCGTCGCTTTGCCGCCAACCCGGATCTCGCGGGCGGCGAGGGCATGTACTGGATCCGCAAGTTGCAAGCGCGCTTCCTTGCCGGCGACTACGCGGCGGCCATCGACGCCGCGGAGAAAGCGCAACGGACTATCGGGGCGTCTCTGGGGCATTTCGAAGTCGCGGAACATCAATTCTATAGCGCGCTCTCGCATGCGGCGCTCTGCGAGACGGCGGCGCCCGAAGAGCGGCAAACGCATCTGGCGGCTCTGGCCATCCTCCATCGGCAACTCGAAATGTGGGCTGAGAACTGCCCGGTGAATTTCGAGAACCGCGCCGCCCTGGTTGGCGCGGAGATCGCTCGCCTGGAGAACCGCGATGTAGAGGCGATGCGCCTTTACGAGAAAGCCGTTCGCTCGGCCCGGGACAACGGCTTCGTCCACAACGAGGCGATTGCTTATGAACGCGCAGCGAGCTTCTACCGAGCGCGCGGGTTCGACCAAATCGCCGAGCTCTATTTGCGCAACGCTCGCTACGGCTATCTCTGCTGGGGAGCCGACGGAAAGGTCCAGCATCTCGAGGACATGCATCCTCACCTCAAGACGGAGGAGCGGGCTCGCGACGCGTCGAGCACGGTCGCGACGCCAGTCGCCAACCTCGATCTGGCGACCGTGATCAAGGTGTCGCAGGCCGTCTCCAGCGAGATCGTCCAGGGCAAACTCATCAACACGCTCATGCGCACCGCCATCGAGCAGGCCGGCGCGCAGCGAGGACTGCTGATTCTTCAGGACGGAGGCGAACAGCGGATCGCAGCCGAAGCGACGACCAGCGACGAGACTGTCGTCGTGCGCCGAGGCAACGAGCCTGTTACTGCAACCGCAATGCCGGAGACGGTCCTCAACTACACCCTGCGTAGCGGCGAGATCGTCATTCTCGACGACGCCGGGAACCAGCTACCACTCGGCGCCAATTCATACATTCGCCAGCATCGCGCGCGTTCGATTCTTTGCTTGCCATTGATGAATCAAGCGGAGGTCGCCGGCGCGCTCTATCTCGAAAACAATCTGACGCCCGGGGCTTTCACGTCGGCGCGCGTCGCCGTGCTGAAGGTCCTCGCGTCGCAGGCCGCGATCTCACTGAAGAACACCCTTTTGTACCGCGATCTCGCCCTTCGCGAAGCGAGAATCCGCCGCCTCGTCGACGCGAACATCGTCGGGATCTGCATCTCCAGGCCCAACGGCGAGATCCTCGAGACCAATGATGCGTTCCTCAAGATCGTGCAATATGATCGCGCGGAATTCCGCGCTGGCCGAGTGAGCTGGATGGCGTTGACCGCTCCGGAATCCCTCGATCGCACGAAGCTCGCGCTGGAAGAACTCGAAACAACCGGCGCCATCCAGCCCTTCGAAAAGGAGTACGTCCGCAAGGACGGCAGCCGCGTCCCTGTCCTAGTCGGGGTGGCAGGGTTCGACGGCGAACACGACCTGATGGTCGCGTTCGTGCTCGATCTGAGCGAACGCAAGCGAGCGGAAGCGGAAGCGCGCGAGAGCGAACGCCGATATCGCGAGACACAGAGCGAGCTCGCTCACGCGAACCGCGTCGCAACGATGGGGCAACTCACAGCCTCGATCGCCCACGAAGTGAGCCAGCCGATCACCGCGGCGATCACCAATGCTCATGCGGCGCTGCGCTGGCTGGGCGCGGGAAGTCCAAATCTCGATGAGGCCAATCAGGCGCTGCGTCGTATCCTGGACAACGGCAATCGAGCCACCCAGGTGATCGGTCGGATTCGGGCGCTGGTTAAGAAATCATCGTCGCACAGGGATGGCGTGGCGATCAACGACGCAATCCTTGAGGTGATCGCCCTGACCCGCGTCGAAGCGGAGAAAAGCGCCGTCTGGGTGCGGACTCAACTCGCAGAAGACCTGCCGAGCATCAAAGGGGACCGGGTGCAACTCCAACAGGTGATCCTCAACCTGGTCGTCAACGCCATCGAAGCGATGAGCGGAACCGAGCGAACGCGCAGCGAACTGCTGATCGGCACGGAGAGAACCGAACCCGACGGCCTGCTGGTCACGGTGCGGGATACGGGGCCGGGACTACCTCCGGAGTCTCTCGAGCGCGTCTTCGACGCCTTCTACACGACGAAGGCGGAGGGGATGGGGATGGGGCTGTCGATCTGCCGCTCGATCATCGAAGCGCATGGCGGACGATTGTGGGCGAGCGCCAACGCGCCTCGCGGCGCCGTCTTCCAATTCACAGCGCCCGCTCATCCCGATCACGCGGAATGATTACAGCATCGTCAGTGCGAGGAGCGCAGCGACGAAGCAACCCATCGTTCTGCTTGGCGCTGCTGGTGCCAACTCGCAATGACGACATAGGTTGAATAGGTCCGCTCTCGTCATCGCGAGCGAAGCGCGGCGATCCAGAGATCGAAGCGTCAGCCGATTGAAGCGCCCACGGAACGACTCGTGACTTTTTGGCGAGACCTCGATCTCTGGATTGCTTCGCTCCGCTCGCAATGACGGTTCCGTGAAACTGCGGAACGCTCCAGCGAAGAACCTCGCCGACCTATCGAATTGTGCGAACATCGCAGGGAAGCGCTCAACCAGCGATTCGGCGGTAGCCGAGCGAATAGCCCTTCTTGCCGCCCATCGAAGCGATCTTGCCGTCAAGAGAAGTAACTATCGTGTCCGAGATGGCGTGACCGATAAGCACCCCATCGCGGTAGACCGGCGCCCCGACATCGACGGCCGCCCAATTCGCACGATCGCCCAGGACTTCGATGTCGCTCGCCGTGACAGAGGTCACAACGTCATTGGCGTCGCAGTATATGGCCGCCTTCTTCCCGCCGATCAGCGGTACGCCCGCGTTGATCGTGACGTGGCCGTCCGGCTTGGGGAATCCCAGCATCGTTTCGAATGCGATCTCGGCGGCGAGGCCCGCCAAGACCTTGTGCGGTCGGATTGCGTTGCAAAGGACGGCCACAGCGGCGCCGCTCCGCGACCCACATGCTTCGGCGACATCGGATCGACGAAGCACGCGGGCCGAGTTGCGCGCATAGATCTGTCCGTTGCGGTCAATCGCGATGAGGCCGGCGTCAGCCTCGGGATTACGATCGATGACCGTGTTGACGGCCGCCTCGGCCGGTTCCCCCGTCCGCATGAGGTCGAGAACGTGCTGATTGAGCGCGATGCCGTCAACGCCGACCGTGGTCGGCATACGATGGCCCGTGACCAGGCCGGCTCGAGCGTCAGCGCAGAGAAACCGATGAGGCTCCGGCCGGTCAGGCCCGCTGGAGATGACCGCCGCGCAGGTCGCTGCGGCCACCTCGGGCGGCGGATCGGCGCCGGTCATCTCGCCGTCGACGAAAAGCGTCGATGCGCCGCCGCGCTGCGTTTCGTGGCGCATGAGGCTGCCGCCTACTGCAATCGCCGCAAAAGCCGCGAAGCCGCCGATGCTGCCGGCGCCGACACGCTCGACGGCCCGCAAGCTGAGAAAGACAGCCAAACCAGCATTGGGCCCGTGCGCGGCGATGCCGATGGTCATTTCAGTCTCCTTGCAGCGTCAACGGATCCGCAACATTGAGCCGGGTGATGTAGCGCTGAACCAATAGAGCGAGGATGAGCGGCGGTATCGTGGAAAGCACGCTGCCCGCCGCGAACAGCGTTATGCCGAGGGTGGCCCCGCCGCTCGGCATCGTTGGCGAGAAGGCGAGAAGGGTGGGAGACAGCGTCTGCCTCGGTGTGCCGCCGGTCAGAACCAGGCCGAACAGCAACTCGTTCCAAGCCGTCAGGAACGCGATCGCGAAGGCGGCGGCGATGCCCGGCGCCGCCATCGGGATCGTGATATGCCAAAGCGCCTGCAGTCGTCCGCAGCCATCCAAGCGCGCGGCGCGCTCGATCTCGACAGGCAAATTCGCGAAATAACCCGTCAATGCCCACGTCAGGAGCGGCACGACCGCTGTGAGATACGTGAAAATCAGGCCGACATAGGAGCCGATCAGGTGAAGGGCGGAAAGGATCACGAAATAAGGGACGAGGATCGCGATCGGCGGCAGGATCCGCACCGAGAGTAGCGCGAAGAAGAGCGCGTTTTTCAGGGGAAAGCGAAAGCGACCGAACGCATAGGCGGCAAGAAGCGCCATCGCGGTCCCAATCAGCGCCACCGGCGTCGCGACGACGGCGCTGTTGAGGAAGCCGCGCGCAACCGCCGCCGGCTGTCCGCCGAACACCTCATTGATGATTTCGAGCCCGAGGATCGCCTTGTAGTTGGCGAAGCTCATGCCGCTCGGCCACTGCAACAGCCCCCCCTCGATCAGCGCTTTGAATGGCATCAGCGACGCCCACGCCATCGCGAGGAGAGGGATGAGAGTCCAAGCCGTCACCAGCGCTACGCCGCTCCACAGTAGCGCGCGCTCGCCGAAGGTCTTTTTCATGGTAGCGCCGCTCGCGGCGCCCCGACTGGAGCGCTTTCGATTGGCTCCAGCCGGCGTCGGCGGATCAGAACGAAGAAATAGATCGTGGTGACGATCATCCCAAGCGCAACCAGGATATAGCTTGCGGCGGCCGCAAGTCCGTATCGGGAGAATTCGAACGTATAGCGGAAGATCAGCATCGGAAAGGTCTGCGAGGCGACACCCGGGCCGCCGCGCGTCATCGCGAAAAGCACGTCGAAGCTGCGGAAGGCCTCCACCGTGACGACGACGAGGACCGTCATCATCGTTGGGCGCAGATGCGGCAGCGTGATGTGAAAGAAGCGATTGAAGGCGGTTGCCCTGTCGATGCGAGCCGCCAGATACAGGCTCTCGGGCGCCGTCTGCAGCGCCGCGAGAAAGAAAAACGCGCCAAGCGGCGTAATGTGCCAGACCAAGGCGATCGCGACCCAATAGAGAGCGGTGTTCTCGTTGACCCAGGCGTGGTTCGCCTCCACGAAACCAAGCCCGTGCATGACGCTCGTCAGCGCGCCGAACGTGGGATTGACGATGAAGCCCCAGGCCGTCGCGGTCACGACCTCCGACACGGCCCAGGGAAGCAGGATGGCGGCGCGCAGGACGCGGCGCCCGGGAAACTCCTCGTTGAGCACGAGCGCCATGCCGAGTCCGATGAATACCGAGGCGACGACTGCCACGGCGGTGAATTCGAGACTGCGCAGGATCGCCGCGAGCGCTTCGGGATTGCTGAGGAGCTTCCGGTAGTGATCGAACCCGACGAATTGCTGGGTGCGCAGGATGACGTCGCGATCGTGAAAGCTCAGCCATGCGGCGTAGATGAGCGGCAAGATGAAGATGAGGGAGTTGAAGGCGATCACGCCCGCGACGATCCCTAGGGCGAAGCGCGCGTCGGATTGCGCCAGTGAGGCTTCGGCGCGTCTCCTCATCTTTGGTCGCTTGGAAAGATGCGCTGGCCCCCGCCGTCGAATAGATAGACGTCGGTCGGCGAGACGCTTAGCGAGATCGGGGCGCCGACGCGGAAGCGCGCCTCGGGGCTGGTCCTTATTTTGAGGAGTTGAGCGCCTTCGCCGCCGCGATAGGCGACGTCGACAAACTGGTCGGAGCCGAGCGGCTCAACGGCGTAGACGCGCCCCTCCCCAAGAAGAGGCAATCCGCGGCATTCGGTCGAAAGTCCCTCCGGCCTTACGCCGAGCGTGAGCGTTGTCTCATGCGACTTCACGCCGACGCTCATGCCGGCCCTGAACTTTACGGTGACGCCGGGCCCCTCGATCGCGAAATCCCCCGCGGTCTCAACCCACCGGCCAGTGATCAGGTTCATGCCAGGACTGCCAACGGATCGCGCCACGGCGATGTTGGCCGGCAAACGGAACACTTCGTGCGGCGTCCCATATTGTTGCAGCTTGCCCGCATCCATCACCGCGATCCGATCGGCCATCGAAAGCGCCTCGATCTGATCGTGGGTGACGTAGATGAAGGTCGAGTCGAGCCGCTCGTGAAGCTTTTTGATTTCGATCCGTATGTCGGAGCGAAGCTGGGCGTCGAGCGCCGAGATCGGTTCGTCGAACAGGAAGACGCGGGGGTTGCGCACCGCAGCGCGCCCGAGCGCCACGCGCTGTCGCTGTCCGCCGGAAAGCTCGTGCGGGCGCCGGTTCAGCAATTCGCCGATGCGCAGCAATTTGCCCATGCCGCGGACGCGCTCTTCGATGTCCGCTCGACCGACGCCGGCCATGCGGAGCGGAAAAGCAATGTTCTCATACACGGACTTGTGCGGATAGAGTGCGATGCTTTGGAACACCATGGCGACGTTGCGCTTCTCCGGCGGAACGTGCTCGATCTGACGACCGTCGAAGAGAATGTGGCCGCTCGTCGGCGCGTCGGCGCCGGAGATCAAGTTGAGGAGCGTCGTCTTTCCGCAGCCGGACGGTCCCAGCACGACGACGAATTCCTTGTCGGCGACGTCGAGGTCGAGAGAATCGACCGCGGTGAAGGCGCCGTAGCGACGGGAAAGATGCTGAAGCTCCACCGTCGTCATCACGCTCTCCTAAATCGGGAGGAGATAGATCATGGTTTGGCGTATTTCGATCGAAGGGTTTCCCAACTATCCTTCATCGCGACCACGACGTCCTTCGGAGTCATGGAGCCTTTGAGGAGCAGTTCGCTCTCAATCATCTGCTGCATGCCGACTTCCCATTCCTGCTGCCAAGCAGCCTTGAGCTGCTTGCCGGGAAGAGCCTTTCGCCTTCCGTCGAACAGCCACTTGTAGTTCTCCTCGGCGAGCGGCGGATACATCCATTTCATGATCGCCTGCTTGACTTGCGGGTCGTCATAAACATCCGGGAAGGGCGCCTGCAGGTTGGCGAGTTTGGCCCAGGCTTTGGGCATGCGCAGCTCATGGTTCTTGTCGCGCCAGCTGAACGATTTCATGAGATTGAAGGCCGCCTCGAGTTCGGCGTCGCTGCGCGGCGTGTTACTCATGACGTGGAGGGCGTGGCCGACGAGCGTCGTGCCGTGGGTTGCGCCCGGCATGACAGGGTTCATGCTGAAGTATTGCGCGAATTCACTGTTCTTCGGGTCGGAATAGGCGAAGCTGTTGTAGTCAGACTGATAGTGGAAGGCGTGCAAGCCCTTCATCCACGAACTCGCCATCTGCGGCTCCTGCCAAGTCAGAATGGCGCGGGGCACCAGGTCCTCGTCCCACCAGCGCTTCCAGTCGGAAAGAACCTTGAGGATCGGCGTGTCGAGGCCGAAGGTCGATTTCATGTCGTCGTCGACGAGCGTGTCGCCTTCCGAAGCGCAATGCGCATACAGGGCCCATGGCGTGCCGGTCCAAGAAGGGAACCAGGTCGGCAGAATTGGATTGTCGACGATGCCTTTTTTCTTGAGGTCGACGGCCTGCTTGTAGATGTCGTCCCAGGTCTGCGGATAGTCGCTGGGGTTGGCCGTCGCCTCGTAGCCGCCTTTCGAGAGAACCTTTTCGTTGCGGAACATGCAGTACGGGCCGCCATTGTAATAGGTCAGGCCGATGCGCTTATGGTCGGGCCAGGAAAGAGCGTCGGCTCCGATCGAGGGAAACTCCTCCTCCTTGATATCGTCGAGAGCCGGCATGTCGTCGATCGGGCGAATCCATTGGGCGGCGAACCAGCGTGACGCCTGCCCGCGCTGCGCGCGAAACAGGTCGAGACGCGTGCCCGAGACGAGCTTGGTTTCAATAATCGCGGCGTATTCGCCCGAAGTCGGCTCGAGATTGACCTTGACGCCGTATTGTTGGGTAAAGACACGGGCGTTGTCAGCGATGATTTCGTCGCCGAACGGCCAGAATGCATAATTGAGTTCGGTGTCCTCGGCGGCCGCGCGAAGTGGAGCGAGACCCGCCGCGGCAAGGCCGCCCAAGGAGGCCCAGAGAACATCGCGGCGACTGAGACATTGTTGGTGAGGCGCTATTGTCGTTTTCATGGGAATAGCCTCCCCGTTTAAGAGTATTGAGGTCGATCGGCGCCGCTACCCTCCTTCGGCACGCATCTCCAGCGCGCGGAGTGATCATCGCGCATCCGCGCGATAGTTTCCAGCGATTACCGAACTCGCATTTAGTTAGGATTATGACTCAGAGAGGGAGAAATCTCCAACATGTCTTGGGGATTGGTGGAGAACGGGCTGCCGCCCTCTCCGCAACCGGCGCAGTGGTTGCTGCAAATCCGCAGGTATCGGCGTTCGACGCGCCTCGCTTTACGCCTCCTGGCGGAGCCGCCGCCGCAGGCCGCCGCGCGGCTCTCCATTCTCTTCCGTGGAAGCCTCGCGAGGCGTCTGCGCGGCCGATGCGGCGAGCAATTTGTTAACGGCGGCGCGCAAGCCGGCCTGCTCCGAAGGCGAAAGAGCGGACAGCGCGTCGCGTTCGTAAGCTAGCGCGAGCGGCTCGATCCGAGCGAAGAGGGCGCGCCCCTTTCGCGTCAGGCGCAGCGATACCAGCCGGCGGTCCCCCTCGTTGATCTCCTTCTCGAGCACGCCCAGCGTCTCCAGATGCGCCGCGGCGCGACTGATCTTGGCTTTGTCCATGTCGACGCGCTCGTGAATCTCGCGCACCGATATGTCCCGGTTCTGCGCGAGATGGGCGATCAATCGCCATTCCGGAATCGAAATGCCGAACCGCTCCTCGTAGACGGCGGCGAGCTCGCGGCTGAGGCGGCTGGCCAGCACGTTGACGAGGTAAGGCAGGAAACGGTCGAGATCGAGCGCGGGATGATCGGAGGCCATTGCGATTGACAATCATTTCGTTTGATACGATATGACCGACGCATATCGCGATCGCGCCGATTTCGCAATCGACCGATCGTCCGCGTTTGCGGCGCACAGGGAGGACAGCGCGATGACGCTGCGCTACATGCCGGGATTTGGCAACGACTTCGAAACCGAAGCGCTCGCCGGCGCGCTGCCTCAGGGTCAAAACAGTCCCCAGCGCTGCGCCTACGGTCTCTATGCCGAGCAGCTTTCCGGATCGCCCTTCACCGCGCCGCGCGGCGCGAACGAGCGCTCCTGGCTCTATCGCATGCGCCCTTCAGTCAAGCACGTCGGCCGCTTCCGCAAGATCGAGCTGCCGTTCTGGAAGACGGCGCCGCACATCGTCGATCACGGCTTGCCGCTCGGGCAGTTGCGCTGGAGCCCGACGCCGATTCCCCAGGAGCCGCTGACGTTCCTCACCGGCCTGCGCACCATGACGACCGCCGGCGACGTCTACACGCAGGCTGGCATGGCCGCGCACGTCTATCTCGCCACCGCGCCGATGATCGACGACTATTTCTACAACGCCGACGGCGAGATGCTCATCGCGCCGCAGACCGGGCGCCTGCTGTTTTTCACCGAGCTCGGCAAGATCGAGGTCGGGCCAGGCGACATCGCCGTCATACCGCGGGGCATGAAATTCAAGGTCGAGCCAATCGAGGGTCCATCGCGCGGCTACGTGTGCGAAAACTACGGCGCCAAGTTCACGCTGCCGGAGCGCGGCCCGATCGGCGCCAATTGCCTCGCCAATTCGCGCGACTTCAAGACGCCGGTCGCCGCTTACGAGGAGAAGGAGACGCCCTGCCGCGTTACGGTGAAGTGGTGCGGCGCCTTTCACCAAACGGAGATCGGCCACTCGCCGCTCGACGTCGTCGCCTGGCACGGCAACTACGCGCCGTACAAATACGACCTCAGGACGTTTTCGCCGGTCGGCGCGATCCTGTTCGATCATCCCGATCCTTCGATCTTCACCGTGCTCACCGCGCCCTCCGGCGAAACGGGGACGGCCAACGTCGATTTCGTGATCTTTCCCGAGCGCTGGCTTGTCGCCGAGCATTCATTCCGGCCGCCCTGGTATCACATGAACATCATGTCCGAGTTCATGGGGCTGATCTACGGCCAGTACGACGCCAAGGAGGAGGGTTTCGCGCCCGGCGGGATGAGCCTGCATAATTGCATGCTGCCGCACGGTCCCGACCTCAGCGCCTTCGAGAAGGCCAGCACGGTCGAGCTCAAGCCCGTGAAGTTGTCGAACACGCTGGCGTTCATGTTCGAGACCCGCTTCCCCCAACAGCTCACCGAGTTCGCCGCCCGCCTGCCCACGTTGCAGGACGGCTACGCGGACTGCTGGAAAGGCCTGGAAAAGACCTTCGACCCTTCGAGCCGAGAGTTGTCGCGCAGATGAAACGTGCAACGCGGACGCTTATCCGCCCGCTCCGCCAACGCCCTCCGAGGCTTCGAGTTCGTTGAGGATCGGGCAGTCGGGGCGGTGGTCGCCGTGACAGCGGTGCGCGAGATCGGCGATCGTGTCCCGAATCGCGGCGAGTTCGGCAATCTTACGCTCGATTTCGGCGACGTGTTCGAGCGCCAAGCGTTTTACGTCCGCGCTGGCGCGGTTTCGATCGTGGTAGAGCGCCAGGAGGTCGCGAACCTCCTTGAGCGAGAAACCGAGCCGCCGGGCGCGATTGACGAAGCGAAGGGTCTGGATGTCCTTGTCGTCGTAGGCGCGGTACTGGTTCGCGAGCCGCCCGGCGCGCTCGATCAGGCCGATTTCTTCGTAATAGCGAATCGCCTTCGAAGGGACGCCGGAGCGGGTCGCGGCCTCGCCAATCGTGATGAACCCATTGGACGTCATGGTTTCAAGCCCCTTGTTGCGGCCGGCCGCCAGCGTCGCAGCAACAGCGCATTCGACGCCACGCTGACCGACGACAAAGCCATCGCGCCGCCAGCGATCACCGGGCTCAGCAGACCCAGCGCGGCGGCGGGCATCCCGATCACATTGTAGACGAACGCCCAGAACAATCCCTGCCGGATTTTCGAGTAGGTCGCCCGGCTGATCGCGATGGCGTCACCGATCAGAAGGGGATCGCCCCGCATGAGGGTGATGCCGGCGGTCTGCATCGCCACATCGGCGCCGTTGCCCATGGCGATGCCGACATCGGCCGTCGCCAGCGCCGGGGCGTCATTGACGCCGTCGCCGACCATGGCGACACGATGGCCCTCGGCCTGAAGCCGACGCACCTCGGCGGCCTTGTCGCCGGGCAACACGCCGGCCAGAACGCGGGTTATGCCGAGTTGCGCCGCGATCGCCGCTGCGGTCCGTTCGTTGTCGCCGCTGAGCAGCATCGTCTCGACGCCGATCGCCTGGAGGCGCTGCACCGCAGCTTGGGCGGTGGGTTTCAGCGGATCGGCGACCGCGATGACGCCGAGCAATTGCGGCTTCGGCTCCAGCGCGCCGATCCACATCACCGTCTGGCCCCGTTCCTCGAGGCCGGCGGCCGCTCCTTCCAAGACGTCGGTGGCCACGCCTTGCTCGCGCACGAGACGGCGGTTGCCGATCACGATCCGGCGCCCCGCCACGGTGGCCGTCAAACCCAGCCCCGGCCGACTCTGGAACGCCTCGAGAGCGGGCAGATTCAAGCCGGTCGCCCTGTCGAGCACGGCGCGGGCGAGCGGGTGTTCGCTGCCCTTTTGCGCCGCTGCGGCCAGGGTCAGCAATTCAACCTCGGAGACGCCGTTGGGCGCGATCGCCGTCACCGAGGGCTTTCCCTCCGTCACCGTGCCGGTCTTGTCCAACACCACGAAGTCGACGCGGTGAGCGCGCTCGAGCGCCTCGACGTCGCGGATCAGGATGCCGGCCTTCGCTGCCGCGCCGGCTCCGACCATCAGCGCGGTCGGCGTGGCAAGGCCGAGCGCGCAGGGGCAGGCGATCACCATCACGGAAACCGCCGCGATGAGGCCGAACGAAAAGTTGCCCAGGAGGAGCCACCAGACGAGCAATGTCGCCAGCGCGAAAGCCAGCACGACGGGCACGAAGATCGCTGCGACCCGATCGACGAGGCGTTGGATCGGCGCCTTCTTGGCCTGCGCGTGCTCGACGAGAGCGATGATGCGCGCCAGCGTCGATTGTTCGCCCGCCGCGCTCGTCTCGACCCGCAGCAGGCCGCTGCCGTTGATCGAGCCGCCCGTCACCTTCTCGCCGGGCGTCTTCGCCACCGGCAGGCTTTCGCCGGTCAGCAGGCTCTCGTCGACGTCGCTGCGGCCGCTGAGGACCACGCCGTCGACCGGGAGTTTTTCGCCCGGCCGAACGACGACGATGTCGCCAACCGCCACCGCGGCGATCGGCACTTCGATCTCGTCGGCGTCGCGTTCGACGCGGGCGCGTTCCGGCCGCAAGGACAGCAGCGCGCGAATGGCCGCCGTCGTCGAGCGCTTGGCGCGTGTTTCCAGCAATTTGCCGAACATGACGAGGGCGATGACGACCGCCGCCGCCTCGAAATAGAGATGCGCGTGGGCCGGGCCGGCAAACATGAGATAGAGGCTGTAGGCGTAGGCGGTCGAAGAGCCGAGCGCGACCAGCATATCCATATTGCCGCTCTTGGCGCGCAGCGCTTTCCAAGCGCCGACGTAGAAGCGGGCGCCGATCAGGAATTGCACCGGGGTCGCCAGCGCGAGCTGCAGCCAGCCGGGCAGCATGATCCCGACCATGGGGAGCAGCAGCGGCGCGCTTAAGACAACCGCCGCGGCGACCGCCAGGGCCTCGCGCCGGAGCCGCTGCTCTTCCTTGGCGGCGATCTGACGGTCGCGTTCGGCGTCGCCCGTTCTGAGCTCGGCTTCGTAACCGGCGCGCTGCACCGCGACGATGAGATCCGCGGGGCGAAGCACGCCGGCGACCCCCTCGACCGAAGCCTTCTCGGTCGCGAGGTTCACCTCGGCGCGAATGACGCCGGGCAAAGCGGCGAGCGCCTTTTCGACCCGGCCGGCGCAGGTGGCGCAGGTCATTCCTGATATGGCGAGTTCGCGTGTCTCATGCGGTACGTCGTAGCCCGCGCGCTCGACCGCTTCGGCGAGCGTGGCGGGCGCGACCCGCTCCGGATCGAAGCTGACCTCGGCCTGCTCGCTCGAGAGATTGACGGTCGCCTCGACGCCGGGGAGCGCGCGCAGCGCCTTTTCGACGCGGCCGGCGCAGGTGGCGCAAGTCATACCGACGATGGGCAGAACGGCGCGCGCGCGTTCCGCCGCAGGCAGATTTGCGAGGGTCATTCCGCCGCCCCCTGATCTGGGCGCGCGTCGTAGCCAGCGCCTTGGACCGCGGCGACGAGGTCTTCCGCCCGTGCGCCGCCCACGACCACGGCGCGTCCGGCTTCGAAATCTACGTCAACCTTTGCGACACCCGGGACTTTGGCGAGCACGCGTGTGACCGATTTTGCGCAGCCGCCGCAGGTCATCCCCGAAACCGCCAGCACGATCGTTCCGCTATCGACGCTCATTACGTTCTCCTTCCAGTGAACTGGAAGGAATATAGGGTTTCCAGCCGCTGGAAGGTCAAGGCGAGCGCAACCCAGTCTTCACGAAGCAGACCAAGGACTTGGCTAGCCTCGCCACAACGTGATGATGGCGCCGCCGGCCACGATGAACAGGCCGCCGACCGTGATTGGCAGGGTGGGGGCAGTCCGGAAGACCACGAGATTGATGATCTGCCCGACCACGAAGAAGGTCGCCACATAGGCGCCGATGAGACGACCCCAATCCAAGGGACCAAGATTGAGCGTCAAGCCGTAGCCGTAAAGCGCCGCCGTGCCCGCCAGCATGAGGGCGATCCGAACCGGGATCGCATGCGCTTGCAGGCCCAGGCGGATAATCGCGTCGCCGCCGGCCTCGAATACCGTGGCGAGAACCAGCAGAAATGGAAAGAGAAGCCGCACTTTGCGCCTTTCGCCGGAAGCGGCGCCTAGCGCCGGGCGCCATCTAGCATAGGAGCGCGTCTTCGCCACAGTGAGCCATCAGGATTTCGCCTGGTTTGCCGGCGGCTCCTCCCATCCTCCTCCCAGGGCCCGGAAGAGGGCGACCTGATCCTGGGCGATTTGCGACCGAATGCCCGCAAGCGCGGCCTCGGCGATGGCGAGCGTGCGCTCGGCGTCCAGGGTGGCCAAGGGGTCGCCGCGGCCGTCAGCCTCGAGCAGTCGGGCGTCCGCGACCGCCTTGGCGGCTTCGTCGCGCGAGGCCGCCAGGCTCCCGCGTCGCTGCAAATCGTGGCTGTAGACGTTGAGCGCCGTCTCCACGTCCCGTAACGCGTCCAGCACGATGCCGTCGAAGTGCGCGAGTTGCTCTTTCTGGGCTGCGTTGGCTGCGGCGATCCTTGCGCGGGGACCGTTTTGGTTCAGCTCCCATGAAACGCCCGGCCCGAAGGACCAGCCGTTGGTCGGGTAGGTCAAGAAGTCACTCGTCTTGCCGGTCGAAATCGCCGACGCATTGAGGACGACGCGCGGGTAGAGATCGGCCGTGGCCACGCCGATTTCGGCGGTCGAAGCGGCCAATTGGCGCTCGGCCTCCCGCACATCGGGGCGCCGTCGCAACAGCGCCGCGCCGTCGCCGACTGGAATAGCCCGATTGAGGGGCGGCACTGCGGCGCATTTGGCGAGATTGGCTGGGAATTGGGCCGGCGGCTTGCCGGTCAAGGTCGCCAGTCGGTAGAGGGCGTTGCGCTGGCGCGCCTCGAACGGGGGAATGTTCGATTGCAGCTGGTCCGCCAGCGCCTGGGAGCGCGTCACGTCGAGACTGGTCTTGCGGCCTGCCTCTTCGAGCCGGCGGGTGAGCGCAAGGCTTTGCTGCTGCAGCTCGAAGGAATGGCGCGCCACCGCGAGTTCGTCGCCGGCGGAGCACGCCTCGAGATAGGCCCCGGTGACGTCAGCCGCGACGGCCACGCGGATCCAGTCACGGGCCGAACTCGATGGCGTCGTCATCCGCCTCGGCCGCCTCGATGGCGCGCCGGATGCGTCCGAACAGATCCGTATCGTAGGAAGCCGACACGCTGAGAAGGTAGATGTTGAGGGGAGGGAACCGGAGCGGGCTCAGGTATTCCTCAGATGAAAATTGCGTGCGCGAGATCCCGCCCTGGAAGCTCGCGTCCGGCTGCTGCTGCACCTTCACGAGCTCGACCATGGCGCGGCTGCGCTCGAGGTTGGCGCTCGCTACCCGCAAGTCAGTGTTTTCGGCGAGCGCCGCGGAGACGAGCCGATCGAGCTCGGCGCTCCGGTAGAGCCGCCACCATCCCTCCGGCGCCGCTCCCCTCTGCACAGCAGGGTTGTTTTGAGCGCCGACGAACGCGGCCTGCGCCGCGGGCGCATTATACTTCGCCTCCTTGGGAAGCAGATAGTCGGGGCCGACGGTGCAGCCGGCCACAGCCGGCATCATGCAAACGGCCGCCGCCCTGGCGAGATAAGACATGCTGCGTCTCACCACGGCCACTCCCCACCGCGGAAGTCGGTCTCGGCTCGCTGCGATGAATCACCGGCAGTGACCGTTTCGTTCCGCGATCAGTAACAGGGCCGGCGGAGCCTTGTCGACTTGGAGGCCTACTGAAAGCGGCCTCGCTCCACGGCTTTAAGCGATCAGGATTTCGCCTGGTTTGCCGGCGTCGTCTCCCATCCTCCTCCCAGCGCCCGGAAGAGGGCCACCTGATCCTGGGCGATCTGCGCCCGAATGTTTGCCAGCGCGGCCTCGGCGCTGGCGAGGGTGCGCTGGGCGTCGAGAGTGGCCAGCGGATCGCCGCGACCGCTAACCTCCAGCTGGCGGGCATCGGCAACCGCCTTGGCGGCTTCCGCGCGCGCGGCCGACACGCTGCCGCGCTGCTGCAAATCGTGGCTGTAGACGTTGAGCGCCGTCTCTACCTCGCGCAAGGCGCCGAGCACCACGCCGTCGAAATGCGCGAGCTGCATCTTCTGCGTCGCCGTGGCCGCCGCGATCTTGGCGCGGGGCGCGCTTTGGTTCAGCTCCCATGAAACGCCTGGCCCGACGGACCAGAAATTGGTCGCGTGGGTCCAGAAGTCGCCGGGGAGGCCGGTCGAGCCGCCCGAGGCGCCGAGCACCACGTGCGGGTAGAGGTCGGCGGTGGCGACGCCGATTTCGGCGACGGACGCCGCCAATTGGCGCTCGGCCTCCCGCACATCGGGGCGCCGCCGCAACAACGCCGCGCCATCGCCGACCGGGATGGGCCGGTCGAGCGGCGGCGCGGCGGCGCATTTGGCGAGGGCGGCCGGGAACTCGGCCGGCGGCTTGCCGGTCAGGGTCGCCAGTCGATAGAGCGCGTTGCGCTGCCGCGCCTCGATCGCGGGAATGGTCGATTGCAGCTGGTCCGCCAGCGCCTGCGAGCGCGTCACGTCGAGACTGGTCTTGCGACCGGCCGTCTCCAACTGATGCGTGAGGGCGAGGCTCTGCCGCTGCAAATCGACCGAATGGCGCGCCACCGCGAGTTCGTCGCCGGCGGAGCAGACCTCGAGATAGGCGCGGGTGACGTCCGCCGCGACGGCCACCCGGACCCAATCGCGGGCCGCCTCGACGGCGTCGTCATCCGCCTCAGCCGCCTCGATGCCGCGCCGGATTCGTCCGAACAGATCCGGGTCGTAGGACGCCGACAGGCTGACGTCATAGACATTGTAAGGAGGCAGGTTGGCCGTCGTCAGGTATTGCTGGGCCGAAAATTGGGCGCGCTCGTACGCGCCGCCGAAGGCGACGTCCGGCTGCTGCTGGGTCTTCACGAGATCGACCATGGCTCGGCTGCGTTCGAGGTTGGCGTCCGCCACCCTCAAGTCGGTGTTCTCGGCGAGCGCCGTGGTGACGAGCCGATCGAGGTCGGGGCTCCGGTAGAGCCGCCACCATCCCGCCGGCAGCGCCTCCGCTTGCACGGCGGGGTTGCCTCGCACGCCGGCGAACGAGCCCTGCGCCGCCGGCGCGTTGACCGTCGCCTCCTTGGGCAGCAGATAGTCGGGACCGACTGTGCAGCCCGCCAGGGCCGGCGTCACGCAAAGGACCGCCGCCTTGGCGAGACGAGACATGCCGCGTCTCACCACAGCCAGCCCCGAGGGTGGGAGTCGGCCGCGGCGTCGCTCGGATGGATCACCACCGTCGCCGTGCGGCCGGCGATCAGCAGCAGGTCCGACGGCGCCTTGTCGACATGGAGGCGCACCGGGATGCGCTGCGCCAGCCGGACCCAATTGAAGGTGGGATTGACGTTCGCCAGCAAATCGCCGCTCGGCGCCCGCTCGCGATCCTCGATCCCGGGGGCGATGCTTTCGACATGGCCTTCCACCGGCCGGCTATCGCCCATCACCTCGATGGTGGCGCGATCGCCGACGCGAATGTGCGCCAGCTTGGTCTCTTCGAAATAGCCGTCGATATGCAGCGAAGTGGCGTCGACGACGCCTAACGCCGGATGACCCGCGGTGAGATAGACGCCCGGTCGGAGCTGGACATTCGCCGCGACGCCGTCGACCGGCGCCAGCACGGTGGTCCGCTCCAGATTCAGCTTGGCGATGTCGTGCGCCGCATTCGCCTGGGCGAGCGTCGCCCGCGCCTGGCTGACGGCCGCCTCGGCCTGGGCGAGCGTCGCCTGCAATTGCGCGACGCGCGCCGCGCCCTGTTCGACCGTCTCGGTCGGCACGAGACTGCCGAGACCACGATTACGCGCGTCCTCCCGCCGCGCCTGCTCGAGCAGCGTGGTCTGGACCTGGACTCCCGCCTCGGCCTGCTGCAGGCCCGCGGCGCCCAACTGGAGACTCGCTTCCGACTGGCGGAGCGCAAACTCGAAGCGCGGCCGGTCGATCACGAAGAGCGGTTGCCCCTTGTGGACCGGCATGTTGTCGCCGACGTCGACCTCGGTGACGAGGCCTGAGACGTCGGGCGCGATGGTCGCGACGTCGTAGCGAATGCGGCCGTCGCGCGTCCACGGTTCGACCTGATAATAGACCCACAGCCATTTGCCGGCGATTGCCGCGAAGGCGACCAAGACAAGCGTGATCATTACGCGGCCCGCTCCCGCGAGCCTCTCAGTCAAGCGCATCACCCAACCTTTTCCAGCGTGAGGGCGAGCGCGGGCGTCATCGTCGCGGCGGCCGCCCAGAGAATGACGAACAGGGCGAGATCGACCAGATGGCGATGCCATACGAGGCCGTAGAAGCCCGCCCAGTGAAGCAGCCGCCGGACGACGAGCGTCGCGCCGCCGGCGAGGCAGGCCGTGGCGAACGCCCCGCTGACGTAGACCCCGAACAGGCTGACTTCGGCGATCATGGCGTCACGCCGACCGCGCGGTAGGCCGGCGCGTCCGGGAACAGGTTGCGCCGAAAGCCGATCGCCGCGCCGACGCCGGCGTAGCGGTCGCCGGCGTTTGGCAATGCGAGGATGCCCGCCATGGCGGCGTCGAGGCGCGCGACGGCGCCGGCTGGAATATCGTCGGGCTTGCCGCGCGCCAGCGCGTCGAAATGCGTCGCCAGTTCGGTGAACACCGCGTCGATTTCTTTGGCCGTGGCCGCGTCGACCGTGGCGCGGAGCCGCTTCAGCTCGACGACGCCCACGCCCAGCCGCAGGTCGCGCAGCGCCTTGGCGAGATCGCTCTCTTTGCTCGCTCCGGAAAGACGAGGCAGCAGCAAGCCAATGCGATCGAGCATTCGGCTGGTCCAGACGAGTTGGCTGGGTTCCGGCTTCGCTCGCGTCAATGTGGCCAGCTCTCGCCATCCACTGCGCAAGATACGCCGGGCGACGCGAGAAGCCGGTAGGACTTCTGGCCAGGCCGAGGCCGACCAGCGCCAAGAGCGGACCCACAGCGAGCGCCAGGTAGCCATTCAGGAGCCTTGCCAGGTCGGCGGCGAAGACCGGCTGCAACGCAAGCCCCGCGGCGAACGACACGAGCGCGCCGAGAGCCATCAGCGACGTTCTCGGATAGGTTTGCAGCAGGCCCAGCAAGGCGAGGGCCGGAAAAAGCGCCGCCGCCAGCATGACGAACCCGTCGATCCGTGGAAGGATCGCGAACGCGTAGAGCAACGGCAGCGGCAGGGAAACTACCGTCCCGATGAAGAAATCCTTGAGCTGCGGGATCGGATCGTCCGCGGTTGCAAAGAGCGCGCAGCACATGGCGGCGATGCCTATTGCGGCTGTGCCGCTTTCCCATCGAATCGCAACGACGAAGGCCGCGGCGCCGATGATGGTCAAAACGGCGACGATTGCCGAGAGAAGGGCGACGCCTTTGTCGACATGGAGCGCGCGCGGCCGGGCGCGCAAAGCGAGGGGGGCCGCTGCCTCACGCGTCCGCGCCGTAGGGGCGCGAACCGCCGCGGCGAGCAGGTGGCATTCGCGCCAGGTCGCGACAAGCTCCGCGAGGCGGCTGGTGAGGCTCGCGGCTAGCAGGTCAGACCAGCCCGACGCCGGCCCGAGCTCCGGCGCCGCCGCTTTGATCGCGTCCAACGCCAAGCCATTGGCTTCGGCGCTCGCTCCGTCCCCCGTCTCAAACCACGCGGCGATGCGGGATGTCAGATCTCGGCAATTCGTTTGAGGCGCCGCGCGCGTCGCGCAGAGCCGCGATTTCGATCCTCCACCGCCGTAATCAAAGCCGGCAAGACGATGAGCCTTTCCTCCAGCGCCCACAGCGCGTGGCGCTGAAACCTGGAGAAAGCGGCCTCGAAGCGCCAATCGGTGGCCATCAGATTGATCTCGGTCAGTTGACTGGCGAGATGGTGCGGCGCCGGAACTGGCGCGGACGTGCGAAGCGTCTCGGCGATCCATTTGCGTTTCTCCGCGAGGACCCCATCGAGACGCGCGAGCATTGCGATCCCGACGCTTCTCGGGAACAGCACGCTCTGGACGATGGCGGCGGCGAAGACACCGTCGAGGATCTCCTCCGACCGTGCGACGGCGATGTCGAAGATGCCGTCGGGGTGGTCGGTGGCGGCCGGCAAAGCGACGAGCGCCACGGTGTAGCCGGCGAGCATGAAGAGATAGAACCGTGGCGAGCGGTCGAGCAGTCCGCCGAACACGCCAAGTCCGACACAGCCGGCCACGGCGAGGATCATCAGCTCCGGAGCATTGGCGAGGTTCGGGGCGATGACGATCGAGGCGGCCGCGCCAATGATCGTCCCGGCGGCGCGATAGAACGCTTTCGCCCAGATGGCCCCGATGAACGCCTGGCGAGGCTGAGCCAAGTAGGCCGTGAGCATCGCCCACCACGGATTCTGCAAGTCCAAGGCGAATGCGACATAGAGCGCGAGGATGACGGCGAGATAGACGCTGAAGGCGGTGAGCAGCGCGCGCGGAGAGGGCCAAGTCAGCATTCCGCCGCCCCACCACCCTGTACGCACCGTGCAGGCGCGATCGTCCCGCCCGCGGGCAGGCCCACGCGTCGAATCATTACGTTGAAGCTCTTGATTGTCGTCTTTGGCAGCGCCTAGAAGCGCTGATCGGCGTTGGACGCCGAATGCCGATTCACCCAAGACTTGCGTGCACGATTGACCATCGCCTGACAAGGCGCTTTGGCGCTGGGCTGCCTCGCGAAGAACGAATGGCTGCCACGCTGCTTATTCGGGTCAAACATCGCCCAGCAGACCCTCGAAGGCTTTAAAGATCAGTTTCATGAATGTGCGCATGGTTCGATCCGCCTGTCCGGGATCCCGTGTCGCGATCGCGTAGACGATCGCGCGGTGCGCGGCCATGTCCGGCTCGGGAATGTCGTCGCCCAGGGTTGAAGCGATCGTCTCGTTCACGGAATCGGAGAAGAACTCGTAGAGGTGAATGAGCGCGGGGTTACGGGAGGCAGCCACGACGCCTCGATGGAAGTTGTAGTCGCGCGCGACGAAAGCCGCTTTGTCTCCGTTCGCCGGGGAATGTCCCCGGGCGTCGAGCACGGCATGAAGATGGTCGATGTCTTCGGACGTATGCCGGACGGCGGCGATGCGGGCCGCTGCGATCTCGAGCGCAAGCCGCACCTCGAACTGATCGCGAAGGCTCGTGTGCCTGAGGCGGCGCACGGTATCCGCCGAATCCAGCCGAGCGCGTACGAATGTCCCCTGACCTTGCCGCACCTCGACGAGGCCCGACGCCGCCAAGGTCTTCATCGCCTCCCGCAGAGTGCCCCGGCTGACGTTGAGCATCTCCGCGAGCTTCGCTTCGACAGGGATTTTCGCTCCGATCGGCCACTTCCCGCTGCTGATCTGCTCGCGCAAGAGATCGGCGGCGTTGGCGGCGAGCGAGGAGCGAGCGGCAGGCTTCATAACAGCAGATTATCCAATCATCCGACCTTTACAATGTGGGGAACCCGTACCCGGCCGCATCTGCGGGCCCCAGTCGGCCTATTTGTCGATGAACTCGATCGCCTGTTCCAGCGCGGCGGGCGAGACCTTGAACAGGCCCGTGTAAGGCATGCCGAGTTCGAGAATGAGGAAGATGGCGAAGGCGATCGACAACGCCCCGAAGGTCAGCGCCGACAGGACGAGCGTGTTCGCTGGCGCGTAGAGGCCGATGGCGAAGAACAGCGCGGCGGTCCAAAAGACCAGGATCGTGATCAAGACCCAGGACACCGGCCCCGCCGCGACCTGCAACGACATCAAGAGCCGGGACTGCTCGACCAGGCCGTTGAATTGGCCGGCGCTCGCCACCGCCTGTTTCTGGACGTCGGTCTTCGGCTGCAACGTCGCCAGATAATCCGCGATGGTCTGCGCATTGGCCAGGGGCCGCTCGACCGTCAGCGCTCCCGGATCGGCGTCGCCGCCGCCCCAGAACGTGTCATAGCCTTTGACAATGCCCTCTTTGATCCTGTCGCGCACCGGCTTCGTCTCAGGCCCGTATTGCGCGAGCGCCTGATCGAGCCGGAGGACCTGGGCTGCGAAGGTCTCGAGGTTCGTCCGCTGCGTCGAGAAATAGGCGAAGCTGACGCCGATCAGCGTTCCCAGAACCAGCGCCAGGAGAAGGCTTACCAAACCGGCCACCTGGCCGACGGCGCCCTTGGATTCGCCCGTCTTATGCTCGGGCGTAAGAAACTTCTGCGTGTTCAGCCCGGCATATCCGGCGGCCATGAACACGAGGAAAATGACGACGCAAATGAGAAGGACAGACATGGAAAGAGCCCCTCCAGCCGACGTTTCCTGGTAAGTGAAGCTACAGGGTCGAGCGGGCAATTCAAGGCCGCCGAAGTTGTTATCGGGATACGAGCTTCGCGGGCCTGACGGCCGAGGCGCGTATCGGGAAGCCCTGCGGTCAGTGGGCGCGGCCGGCGAAGCCGTCGTTGAGCAAGCTGAAGATCTGATCGTAGTTGCGGTTGACCTCCGCGTAACGCAACGGCTTCACGCGCTCGACCAGGATTTCGCGCGCCTGCGGCGATTTATCGAGCAGCGCGATCGTTTCCTGGATGAAGTCCTTGAGCGGCATGGCGGCCGGATCGCTGGCCTGACCCGGCCCCATCAACTCGGTCTGAACGTAAGGCGGCGCCAGCTCGATGACCTCGATGGCGGTGTCTTTCAACTGATAGCGCAGGCACTGTGAGTAGGAATGGATCGCCGCCTTGGTCGCGCTATAGGTCGGCGTCATCGCCAGCGGCAGAAAGGCGAGGCCGGATGACACGGTCATGATCGTCGCCTTCGGCTGGCGGCGCAGATGCGGCAGCAGCGCCGCAGTGAGACGGATCGGCCCGAGCAGGTTGGTGGCGATCGTCGCCTCGGCTGTCTCGAGGTTGAAGTCAGGCGCCAGCACGGTCTCCGGAACCATAATGCCGGCGTTGTGGATGACCACGTTGAGGCGGGGGTGCTCCTCCGTCACCTGCTGGGCGAAGGGGCGGATCGCAGCGGCGTCGAGGATGTCGAGGCTGAGCGAGGCCATACCAGGATTGGCCCGGGTCGTCTCCTCGAGCGCGGACTGGCGCCGCCCTGTGATGATGACGGCGTTGTCGAGCGCATGGAACGATTCGGCGAGCGCTCTCCCGATGCCGCCGCCTCCTCCGGTAATCAAGATCGTATTGCCGGACATGTTCATTTCGAGCTCTCCTGTTCGCTATCGCTGGGTTGTTCAGGCGCCTGGAAGTCGGTTCGCCGCTCTTCAGCCTAAAGAAGCAGCCCCATAGTTCCATCCTCACCAAAAGGAGAGTGTCCGAAATTGACCATTGCTCCGCGGGCGCGACATTCCGCTTGACCGGGCGGTGGAGCGTCATTCTCGACTATGTCGCCTCGATCACGCCCGGCGGCGGCGCCTTTGGCCTGCCGACCCGGCTCGCCGTCTCGCGGCGGCGCGCACGACCGGGGTTGCGCTGACCGTGTGCGAGAAGGCGGTGCAGGCGCATTACGAGCGGGCGTTGCGCCAGCCCGAGCACCGGGACGAGGCCTGAACTGAGCGCGTGCGCCGGCAACTGCTGGCGGGTCTCGACGCGCTCGAGGCGGAGACGCCGGCAAGCGCGGCGGGGGACGTGGGCGTCGCCGAGATCACCGTCGGCTGCGCTTTCGGCTTCGTCCAGCTCGTGGTCGCCGACATCGCGCCGGCGTCACGCACGCCGAGGCTCGCGGCCTTTTGCGCCGGCCTGGAGGAGCGGCCCGAGTTCCGCGCGGTTCCTGCCGAGGACGGCGTGAAAGCGCCGGTCGCGCTCGCTCGCTAGAGCGAAGGGGTTCGCCTCGAAGAGCACCCTCAGGACGGGAGGTGTCTCAGTTTGACGTTTTTGCCGCGCTGCTTTGCTGAAAGTGTTCGACGTCGCCATCAATTTGAACCCAATTATGTTTCGACTGCTCAAAAACCGATCTGACGGGGGCCGGGTATTTTGGGTCTGCTAGCGCGCCGACGGCGACGCCGATCAGCGACGGCAGGTTGTCGGCCTTCCAATAGACCGTTGACCCGCAGTTTGGACAAAAGTAGGTGCGGACCTTCCCGCCGCTTGCTGCATCCCGGATGAACTCTTTCGGAGTTCCAGAAATGGCGACGGCGTCGACGGGATAAAAGACGCCTACGCCAAATGGCGCGCCGGTTCTTCGTTGGCAGTCAAGACAATGACAGGCGACAACCAATGTTGATGGTTCTGGAAGCCTTAGCGCGAGAGCGCCGCAACTGCATCGGGCATCAGCCATTGGAAAACCCTTCGTTTTCTGCGGCGAGATCGCGTCGAGATTTCGAACTGAGACACTACCTCAGGATGAGCCGTCGTTGACAGCGCGGCGCCTCGGGTCGAGAAGGGCGCTTTTCGAGACGAGGTCATCATGACTTAGGCGCAGATGCGCGCGATCCTCATCGCCAAGCCCGGCGGACCGGAAGTTCTGCAAATTCGAGAACTCCCACGGCCCGTCCCGCGCGAGGGCGAAATCCTCATCAAGGTCGAGGCGGCCGGCGTCAACCGGCCCGACGTCTTCCAGCGGATGGGAGCCTATCCCCCGCCGCCGGGCGCGTCCGACATTCCCGGCCTCGAAATCGCCGGCGAAGTCGTCGCGGTGGGGGCCGGCGCGGCGCGCTATCCGCTCGGCGCGCGCGTGTGCGCGCTCGTCCCCGGCGGCGGCTATGCCGAATATTGTGTCGCGCACGAAAGCAACGCGCTGCCGATTCCGCAAGGGCTTTCCGCCATCGAGGCGGGGGCGATCCCGGAGACGTTCTTCACCGTCTGGACCAATGTGTTCGAGCGCGGCCGCCTCGAAGCGGGCGAGACCTTTCTGGTCCATGGCGGCAGTTCCGGCATCGGCGTCACGGCGATCCAACTCGCCAAAGCGTTCGGCGCGAATGTGATCACGACCGTGGGGTCGGACGAAAAGGCGCGCGCCTGCCTCTCGCTCGGGGCCGACCTCGCGATCAACTACAAGACCCAGGATTTCGTCGCCGCGACCCGCGCGGCGACGGGCGGCCGCGGCGCGAACGTCATTCTCGACATGGTCGGCGGCGATTACACGCCGCGCAATCACGCCGCCGCGGCGATCGATGGACGCATCGTTCAGATTGCGACGCTGAACGGCCCCAAGGTCGAGATCGATCTGCGCGTCATCATGTCGAAGCGGCTCTATCACACGGGCTCAACGCTGCGCCCGCGCACCGCAGCGGAAAAGGCGGCGATCGCCGAGGCGCTGCAGGAGAAGGTCTGGCCGCTGCTCGCCCAAGGCCGCTGCAAGCCGGTGATCGATTTCGTCCTTCCGCTCGCCGACGCCGCCAAGGCGCATCAGCGCATGGAAAGTTCGGCCCACGTCGGCAAGATCGTGCTGACCGTCTGAGCGAACGATGCCGCGCCACAAGCTGACGATCGAATATGACGGCGCGGCATATTCCGGCTGGCAGCGCCAGGAGAACGGGCCCTCGGTGCAACAGGCGCTGGAGGAGGCGGTGCTCGCGCTGACCGGCGAGACCGTGGTCGTCCATGGCGCCGGCCGCACCGATGCCGGCGTCCATGCGACGGGGCAGGTCGCGCATGTCGATCTGGCGCGGTCCTGGGACGGCTGGCGGCTGCGCGAGGCGCTCAATGCGCACCTCGTCGCCCAGTCGGTCGCGGTGGTGCAGGCCGAGGCGGCGGCGGACGATTTCGACGCGCGCCGCGGCGCGACGATGCGTCATTACATCTATCGCATCGTCAATCGCCGCGCGCCGCTGGCGCTCGATCGCGGCCACGCCTGGCGCGTCAAGCGCGAACTCGACGCGGAGGCGATGCACGAAGCCGCGCGCGTCCTGATCGGCCGGCACGACTTCTCGACCTTTCGCGATTCGCAATGCCAGGCGAAATCGCCGGTGCGCACGCTGTCGCAGCTCGACGTGACGCGGGAGGGCGAGCGGATCGAATTCGCCGTCTCGGCGCTCTCGTTCCTGCATCGCCAAGTGCGCTCGATGGTCGGCTCGCTGGTCGAGGTCGGCCTCGGCAAATGGCGCGCAGCCGACTTGAAGGCCGCGCTCGAAGCGGCCGACCGCAGCCGCTGCGGAGAAGTCGCGCCAGCGTGTGGGCTTTACCTCACGCGGGTCGACTACGGCGAGGCGAAGCCCGCAAAATAAAGCTCCATCGCGCGCTCATAAACGCGCGACAAGGTTTCGAGGTCGTCGATCGCCACGCGCTCGTCGACGCCGTGCATGGTCGCGCCGACAAGGCCGATCTCGATGACCGGGCAGGCGTCCTTGATGAAGCGCGCGTCCGAGGTGCCGCCCTTGGTGGAGAGCTGGGGCCGCCGGCCGGTCACGTCCTCGATGGCGCGCGCGACGAGATCGGTGAAGGCGCCGCGCGGGGTCAGGAAGGCGACCGCATTGGTGGGATCGAACTTCAGCGTCACGCGCGCGCCGTTCGCCGCCGCGGCGACCCGCCGCTCGATTTCGGCGCTCAGCGTCCGAGGCGTCCAGCTATCGTTGAAGCGGATGTTGAAGACGAGGCGCACTTCGCCGGGAATGACGTTGGTCGCGGGATTGCCGACGTCGACCGTGACGATCTCGAGGTTCGAGGGGTCGAAGTCGGGAGTGCCCTCATCAAGCGGGGGGCTCTGCAGCGCGGCGAGGATCGGCGCCAGCGCGCGGATCGGATTGTCGGCGAGATGCGGATAAGCGACGTGGCCCTGCGTGCCCGAGATCGTCAGGCGTCCGGTCAGCGAGCCGCGCCGGCCGTTCTTGATCGTGTCGCCCAGCGCGGCGCTGCTGGTCGGCTCGCCGAGCAGGCAATGGTCGAAGCGCTCGCCGCGCTCGCGCGCCCATTCGAGCAGCTTCACCGTGCCGTTGACCGCCGGGCCCTCTTCGTCGCCGGTGAGGAGGAAGCTGATCGAGCCCTTGAAGTCGCCGCGTGAAGCGAAGCGAAGCGCCGCGGCGAGCGCGGCCGCGACGCCGCCCTTCATATCGCTCGCGCCGCGCCCCCAGATCTGGCCGTCGGCGATCGCGCCAGCGAACGGATCGAAGCGCCATTTGGCCGTGTCGCCCGGCGGCACGACGTCGGTATGGCCGGCGAAAACGAGATTGGGCGCGGCGTCGCCGAAGCGCGCATAGAGGTTGTCGATCGGCGGCATCCCGGGCTCCGAGAAGGAGACGATCTCGACGGAGAAGCCCGCGGCGGCGAGCAAATCCCTGACATAGCGCAGCGCGCCCGCGTCGGCCGGCGTCACGGAGGGAAAGGCGATCAGCGCGCGCGTGATGTCGAGCGCTGAGGGGAGGGTGGACATGGGAGGCTTTCCTATCTCGGGCGCATCTCGCGCACCAGCGCGGCCCATTCGAGAACGACGTCGTAGATCGGCGGCTCGGTGTTCGACAGCAGCGTCCAGAGCCCCATGATCTGGCTGCGTTTCAGCGCCTTGATCAGCACCCGCCCGTCGGCGAGGCCGCAGACGCACATGCGCCCGACGAGGTCGTCGCCGGGCGGATCGCGCACGTCGTCATAGAACACAAGCCAGTTGTCGAACAGCGCGCCGAGCGAATGGCCACGTATCTGCACCGCGACGGTCCTTGCGCTCGCGGCGTCCGGCGCCGGCACTTCGTCGAACGGACCCTGGCCGTCGGCGTAGAAATGGGCGATCGCGCCGGCGCCGACGTGGCCGACGAGCGGCACCTTGTCGCGCTGGGGAGGCGTGCGCCCGCCGCCGACGAGGCGCGGCGGCTCGACGCCGAGATAGGCGGCCGCGACCGCGATTTCATCGGCGCGCAGGCGGCGCGAGCCGTTGAGAAGGTCGGTGACCGCGGACGGCGAACGGCCCAGCGCCTTGGCGAGGCCACTGCGCGTTTTGCCGGTTTCCCGGAGGGCGTCCCGGATCCAATCCACGGTCATGCGCTATTTATTCGGCTTTTCAGAAGACAACGCAATCGTGAAAATCAGAAAACATGTTGACATCGGATTGTGATCTTCAGAATATGAGAACAGAGAGTGAACAATCGGGGCGGCCACCGGCTCCCCTCGCTCTTTTGAGGAGACACCCAGCCGATGCAGGCCAGCAAGACCCGCCGCCCTCCCAAGACCCAGACTGAGCGCCAAGAGGCGGTCGCCGCCTGCGCGGCGCATCTGCGCGATCTCAAGCGGGGACACCGGCGCCCGCCGGCCGAGATGAATTTACCGGCCGTCGCCATCCCGCTTCGACCGACCGCTGACGCCGTCGGCTCGTTCTGCACATCCCCCGCCACGCTCTGCGCGGAGCTGATGCGATGACCGCCAAACTCAAGGCCCGGCGCGCCAGCGCGAAGACCAAGAACGACGAAGAGCGTCTCGATGCGACGCCCGAACGCCTCGCCCGGGCCGCCGACAGCGGGCAGGGCAGCGAGCGCGGCGCCGATCGGCTGCGCCGCATGCTCGACCCGTTCGACGTGATGCGCTCGACGCGCGCCTTGGCGCCGCACGATCCGCGCCTCAACGACTTGCGCTGGCTGATCGGCGAAGCCCTGCGCCGCCTGCACCAGCGAGCCCAGGTCGACGCCCTGCGCGCGGTCGCGCTTGAAAGGGTCGGCTCAACCGGCTTCGGCCCGCGCTCCGGCCTTCCCGCCAGCGAAGCGGCGCTCCATGCGCGCGACAAGCTGCGTGACGCCGAGGAGCGCGCCGGCGTCGCCGCCTGGCCGATCATCGCACGCATCGTCATCGAGGGCGGCGGAGTGCGCGACTGCCGCATTCTGATGCCCGAAATCGCCACCCCCTGGCGCGCCGACGCGATCATCGCCGACCGGCTCAGGGTCGCGCTCGACCGCCTCGGCGATCTCGTCGGGGTGACGGGCAAGCGGCGGGGGGAGGGGGGGACTGAAAGGCGAGCTTGAAAAAAGTGCTTCGCGCGACGTCGCGAGAGCAATGCCAGTGTAAATCCGCGTCGGGAAGGTTCCGTTCGGAGATCCCTCCGGACCAGCGTTGCGAATACCTTCCCCCTCAAGCATCAACGCCCAATCGGCCGCAATTTATTCACGTCGAGTTCATGGCCGTCGTGCACGATGGGTTCGTTGGGGAACAAAGGAGGACTTTATGCTCACACGCGCTCTGATGGGTGCAACGGCTGGGGCCCTGGTGGGCGCCGCGATGCTCGCGATCTCGGCAACTTCGGCTTCGGCCTTCACAATGTCGTCGCCGTCGCTCGAACAGCCGATCGCGTCGTCGCATGTCGATCATGTCTGGTGGGATCGTTGGGGCCGTTGGCATCCGAATCGTGCCTACTGGGCGGGTCGCCGCTGCTGGCGCGGCTACTACGGCCATTTGCACTGCGCCTGGTAGAAAGGCGAAGGACGGCGGCGCGCCGCTGCGGCGCGCCCCGATATCGCTCGTCATGACGTCTCGCCGCGTGGCCCGCCAAAGGCCGTCGCGGCGTTTTCCTGTCAGCCCTGCATCTTCGCCAGGAGCGCTTCGGAGACCTCGAAATTGGCGGTGACGTTCTGGACGTCGTCGTTTTCTTCGAGCACGCCGATCAGGCGCAGGATCTTTTCACCCGCCTCGTCGTCGACGGCGATGGTGTTTTGCGGCCGCCAGACCAGCGCCGCCTTACGGGAATCCCCGAATTTCGCCTCGAGCGCCTTCTGGGCTTCGCTCAGCGCTTCGACGGAGGTGATCACCTCATGTTCCTCCGGGCCGGAGACGACGTCGTCCGCGCCCGCCTCGATCGCCGCTTCGAGCATGGCGTCGTCGCTCGCCACCTTGCGGTCGAACACGATGAGGCCGATCCGGTCGAACATGAACGAGACTGCGCCGGTTTCGGCGAGCGCCCCGCCGGCCTTGGTGAAATAGGAGCGAACTTCGCCAGCGGTACGGTTGCGGTTGTCGGTGAGCGCTTCGACGATCACCGCCACGCCGCCCGGCGCGTAGCCCTCGTAGCGCACTTCGTCGTAGTTCTCGCCGTCGGCGCCAGCCGCCTTTTTGATCGCCCGGTCGATATTGTCCTTGGGCATGTTTTCGGCGCGGGCGGCCAGCACGGCGCCGCGCAGACGCGCGTTCATCGTCGGGTCGGGGAGGCCCATCTTCGCGGCGACCGTGATTTCGCGCGCCAGTTTGGAGAAGAGCTTGGAGCGGATCGCGTCCTGCTTGCCCTTCTTGTGCATGATGTTTTTGAACTGACTATGTCCGGCCATGATCGCCCGCAGGGGATAGAGGGTTGAAAGGGAAGCCGCCGGAGCGGCCTAGATAGAAAGACTGATACTCCGCCGCATGAACGCGTCAAACAGGGGAAAGACGAAAGCTTTGTCGCCCAGACCGGCGCCGCTCCGCTCGCCCAAATCGCGCCAGCGCGTAGGATCGAGGCTGGGGTCCGCTTCCAGGGAGCTTATGGCTCGACGATTAGCTGAGCTAAACTCCCTATAAGCAAGGACACGCGAGGCAGGCAACGGAAATCCTAGATGGTGAAGGGTATCGAAGTCGTACCGGGGCTCATCCACTATCCCGCTTACCTCGATCCGACCGCTCAACAGGCGCTGCGCGACGCCATTGCCGAGGTCGTCGCCGCCGCGCCGTTGTTTCAGCCACGGATGCCGCGCAGTGGCAAGGCGTTCTCGGTGCGGATGAGCAATTGCGGGCCACTCGGTTGGGTCTCGGATGAGAGCGGCTACCGCTATCAGCCGACCCATCCGGAGACGGGCGCCCCCTGGCCGCCGATGCCTGCGCGCGTCATCGAGGCTTGGCAGGAGCTCGCGCCGGGCGCGCCGCCGCCGGAGGCTTGCCTCGTCAATGTCTATGACGCCGCCGCCCGAATGGGGCTGCACCAGGATCGCGATGAGGACGAGTTCGGCGCGCCGGTCGTCTCGCTGTCGCTAGGCGACACGGCGCTCTTCCGCATCGGCGGGCTGACGCGAAGCGCGCCGACCCGCTCGTTCCGGCTCGCTTCCGGCGACGCGATGACGCTCGGCGGCGCGGCTCGCCTCGCCTTTCACGGCGTCGATCGCATCCAGGTGGGCAGCTCGCGCCTGCTCCCGGAGGGAGGGCGGATCAACCTGACGCTGCGCCGCGTGACGAAAGCCTGAAACACTCCTCGCGCGCGAGGTCAGAAAGTCAAATTCAGCCTGACCTCAGTCTTAAGATTGTAGACGGGATAGTCTCTTATAATGGGGACGCCGAGCTCGAAGGAGACTGTGGCGTTGTCGGAGAGCTTTCGTCCGACGCGGGCGTCGAACGGCAGAAATAGCTTCCCGGTTTGACCGGTTACGGCGTCGCCGAAATTCCACCTTATGTCCTGGCTCGGATAGAGCGTGACGAACCAGCGTTGAGGCAGGCCGAAATTGAGCGCCGGCCCGAACTGAAGATTGCTGATATTCTTCTTGGTCGGATCGCCGGCGACGCTGACGTCGTATCTTACGATCGGCTCGAAGTAGCTCGAAGCGGTGATTTCGGGCAGGGCGTAGCGAAATCCCGCAATGGGCATAAGTCGCCACTTCCCCGAGCCTAGCGCCTCGTCGCCTGTCGGCACGATGAGGCGCAACCCGGCTCCGGCTGCCCAGCGTTGGGTAAAGTTGTGGATGATCGCCGCCTGGAAGTCGGCGTCGCCGACGCCGTACAAGAATTCTCCGGCCGGATTGGTGGCGCTGATCGGATTTTTGGCGAGCAACGGCAGATCGGTGCGGAACGCCAGGATCCACTGCGGCGATAGATCGACTGAATGATCCAAACGCAGATTGAGCATATCGGTGGTGACGGTCCCGCCGCTGCCCGGGGCGGTCCGATATTCGCCCAGGGTCTGAAACATGTTCGCTGGCGGGCGGAAAAAATCGAGGCCGGTGCTGTCGTTCGAACCAGCGGGCGCGCTCTGTGCGCGAGCGTTTGGCGAGCCGAGCGCCAATGCGAAGAGCAATCCGAGGCCCATCAGCAAACGCGCGACTGATCGGGCGGCGAGAGCGAGGTTCGACCCGTCGCCGGCGCCGCGTATTGGAAGAAAGACGATCCCTGCCGGAATGATCATCTCGATTGAGCGTGGCGGCGGAGTTCCCACTTCTTCCCGCGGCCTGCGTCCAAGTCTAGATGAAGTCGGCGTTGACATCCACAAACGCGCGCTGTGGGGTTGGAGGCTCCCCATGCAGCCGCCAGCGCGTCCGGTAGTCTAAGCCGCCTCCTCCCGAATGACGCATCTGAAGCCGACATGGCTCGTCGACGTATCGACAGGGTGCGCGTGCCGCGCCGCAGGGCGATATCGGCGGCAGTAGTTCGGCGCGCAGAGGTGCGAGCCGCCTTTAATCACCTTGCGGGGAATCCTGATCTGCGGCTGGCACGGATCGTAGCTCTCCGCCTCCAGCCCGCCGCGTGGATTGCTGGGGACGCAGCAGGCTTTCGGCGCATCCGTCGGATGGCGCGAGGTCCAGAAGTCCGCGGTCCACTCCCAGACATTGCCGATCATGTCGTAGAGCCCGTAGCCGTTCGGCGGATAGGTTCGGACCGGCGAAGTGCGCGCCCAGCCGTCACCTTTCGTGTTTTCTTGGGGGAACTCGCCCTGCCAGGTGTTGGCCATGTGACGTCCGCCCGGCGTGAGTTCCTCACCCCAGGCGAATTCCGCTTCATCGAGCCCGCCCCGCGCGGCGAACTCCCACTCGGCCTCGGTTGGCAGGTTCTTGCCCGCCCAGCGCGCATAGGCCTCGGCGTCGCGGTAGGCGATATGGACGACCGGATGATCGTCCAGGCCGCGGATTGACGATCCGGGGCCGTAGGGCTTCTTCCAGTTGGCGCGGAATTGGAACTTCCACCACTGCGACCAGTCGCCGAGATCGACCAGGCCTGCCGGCGGGTGAAAAATCAGCGAGCCGGCCTGCAACATCTGCGGCAAAGCGCCGGGATAGTCCTTCGGATCAGGCGCGATTTCGGCGAAGGTGACGTAACCCGTCGCCTCGACAAAGGCGCGGAACTGCCGGTTGGTGACCGGCGTCGCGTCGATCCCGAACGCGTCGACCGCGACGCGCCGCGACGGCGCCTCTTCCGGGTAGTGCTTGTCGGATCCCATCCGAAAAACGCCGGCGCGGATGTGGACCATGTTTTGGCGATGATCGAGCCGCGGCTCGATTGGCGGGCGCAAGTGTTGGTCGGCGGCCGCTGTCGCTAAGTTGGGGTCCGCCGGTTCGCCCATCCCCGCCTCCACGGCGGGGAAAAGTCGCGATCCAATGTGGCCGTTCCATGAACGGCGCCCGGGGAATTGGGCTTACCCCCGAGGCCCCGTCGCCCCGCGCGATGGCGCGGGGAAGGGGAAGCGCCAATTGCTTAAGCCAGAACCAAGTCGTTCCGCCTCGCCTCGGGCGACGCCGTTGACGCTCGGCTCGCCTTTCACGGCGTCGACGCATCCCGCGGGCAGCCTCGCGGCTGCCCGCCGATGCGGCCGCATTAATCTGACGATGCGCCGTATGACGAAGGCGTAACGGGAAGCCGGGTGCCTATAGGCGCCTCTCCGGATTTTGGTCATAGTCGAGGCATGACAGCCTCAGAACGAGCGCAGGTCGTGTCGGACGCGAGCGTAACGCCAATAGCGCCCGAACACATCGAGAGCTTTCATCGCGCGCTCGACACAGTCGCGCGTGAGCGGAAATATCTCACTCTACTGGAAGCGCCACCGCTAGCGCAGACCCGCGAATTCGTGCTGAACAACGTCAAATGCGGCAACCCGCAATTCGTTGCTTTGGCAGAAGGCGAGGTCGTTGGATGGTGCGACGTCCGCCGGCATTTCTTCCCCGCGCATGCTCATCGAGGAACTCTCGGCCTGGGGATTATTCCCGCATATCGAGGCCGTGGCCTCGGGGCGCGACTTCTCAATGTGACTCTGGAAACGGCGTTCGACGCAGGCTTCGTTCGCATCGAATTCGACGTGCATGCCGACAATGTGCGGGCGATCGCCCTTTACGACAGCGTCGGTCTTGTGAGGGAAGGCATTATACGCGACGCCGTCTGTGTCGACGGGGAATATCGCGATGCGATTACAATGGCGCTTGTCCGTCGCGCGAAGGTTTCACGACGGTAGGTTTGGGCCGCCGCCATCTCGCGCGAAGAGGAAGAAGTCTCTCGCTGCAGCCGCCGTCGCGCCCGGGACAAGCCGGGCCGCGACGGGCGAGCGAGAAGGCCACAGCGAAGGCGCGGCGATGATCGGCGCCGCGCTCCGGCTGCTTAGTCCGCGTTTTCGACCTTCGGAGCAGCCTTCGGGCCGCCCTTGGAAACGCCGACCAGGGCCGGGCGCAGCACGCGCTCGCCGATCTTCCAGCCGCTCTGCATCACTTGGGTCACGGTTCCCGCCGGCAGCGTCTCGTCGGGCGCTTCGAACATGGCCTGGTGGAAGTTGGGGTCGAACTTCTCGCCCTTCGGCTCAAGCTTGGTGACGCCGTGGCGGCCGAGCGCGGATTGTAGGTCGCGCGCGGTCAGTTCGACGCCTTCAACGAGGCTTTTGAGCGCGCCCTCCGCGCTCGCGCGGGCCTCTTCCGGCAAGCTATCGAGCGCGCGAGCGAGATTGTCGGCGACGGTCAGCATGTCGCGCGCGAAGGACGTCACGCCATAGGTGCGCGCGTCGGCGACCTCGCGCTCGGTGCGCCGGCGGAGATTCTCCATCTCGGCCAGGACACGCAGCATGCGATCCTTCAGCTCTGCGTTTTCCGCGTTCAGCTTTTCGATCACGGCGAAGCCGTCGGCCTCGGCGGACGCCTGAGGGGCCGCCGCGGTGTCGGGGGTCTGCGCGTTGGTCGTATCGGTCATTTCGTCGAGGTCCCGTGTTCGGTCGCGCCCGATATCAGCGCTGACGCGACAAAAATCAAGCGCGTCAGGGAAAAGCGACGCCGCCTCAGAAAATTGCGAGCAGATGCCGCTTGATCGCGGCTTGGCGGGCGGGTGAGGCGATCTTCGCGCCGGTCAGGTCCGTCACGTAAAAAGCGTCGACCGCCTTCTCGCCGAAGGTGACGATATGCGCCGAGCCGATGTTGAGGTTGAGCTTCGAAAGCGCCGCGGTCAGTTCGTAGAGGAGGCCCGGCCGGTCGAGCCCGGCGACCTCGAGGACCGTGTAGCGATTGGACAAAGTGTTGTCGATCGTCACTTCGGGGACGATCGCGAAATGGGTCCGGGTTTCTCTCGCTCGCTTGGCCGAGACGATCTCGCTGACCCGTATTTCGCCACGCAGCGCCTGCTCGACCGATCGAGCGATCCGCGCGCCACGGCGCAATTCGTCTTCGTCGAGATCGAAGGCGCGCGAAATGGATATGGTGTCCAGTGCGAAGCCGTCGGTCGTGGTGAAAATCTGTGCGTCGACGATGTTGGCGCCGGCGCCGGCGCAGACCCCCGCGACCAGCGAGAGCAGGCGAGGGTGATCGGGCGCGACCAGCGTCAGCTCCGTCACGCCGCGAAAGGCGTCGGTCGCGACCTCCGTCGCCAGCGAGCGCACCTCGGCGGCCATCGCATGGAACAGCTTGGCGTGCGCGATGCGATGGGGAAGATCGACCTTCAGCCAATAGGCGGGGTAATGGCGCTGCGCGTAGGCGTCGAAATCGGGGTCCGACCACCCCGGCAATTCGCGCCGCAGCGCCTCCTGGGCCCCAAGCACGCGCGACTTGCGGTCGATCTTCGAGTGGCCGCCGCCCAGCACGACCTCGGTTTCCCAATAGAGCGTGCGGAGGAGCTGGGCCTTCCAGCCGTTCCAGACGCCCGGGCCGACCGCGCGGATGTCGCAAACTGTCAGCGCCAGCAACATGCGCAGCCGCTCCTGCGTCTGCACGATCGAAGCCAGCGCTTCGGCGGTGCGCGGGTCGGCGAGGTCGCGGCCCTGCGCCATGGTGGACATGACGAGATGCTGTTCGACGAGCCAGACGACGCGGTCGCAATCGGCGGCCGACAGGCCAAGACGGGGGCAAAGCCGGCGCGCCACCTCCGCGCCGGCGATCGAGTGATCCTCCGGGCGCCCCTTGGCGATGTCGTGCAGGAAGGCGGCGACGTAGAGCGCCGTGCGGTTGGCGATGTTCGGCAGGAGCTCGCTGGAAAGAGGAAGCTCCTCGGTCAGCACGCCAGCTTCGATCTGGCTGAGGACGCCGACCGTGCGCAGCAGATGCTCGTCCACCGTATAGTGGTGATACATCGAGAACTGCATCATGCCGACCACGCGGCCGAAGTCGGGAATGAAACGGCCGAGCACGCCGGCTTCATTCATGCGGCGCAGCGCGGTCTCCGGCGAGCGGCGGGACGTCAGGATTTCCAGAAAGAGGCGGTTGGCTTCCGGATTGGCGCGCACTCCCGCGTCGATGCGCTTGAGCGACTGGGTGACGAGCCGCGTCGCGTCGGGGTGGATGTCGATGCTCGAACGGTCGGCGACCCAGTAGAGACGGATCAGATTGATCGGGTCGCGCTCGAAGGCGTCGTCCCGGATGACGTTGACCCGGTCGTGCTCGATCTTGAAGTCACGGGCGTCGGCGACGGCGCGCGGACGGCGGCGCAGCCGGCGGAGAAAGCGGTCGAGCCCCTGGCTCGGCTTCGCCTCCCGCTCCTCCATCGCCGCGCAGACGATGGCGGTTAGATCGCCGACGTCCTTGGCGATCAGGAAGTAGTGCTTCATGAAGCGTTCGACGTCGGTCTGTCCGGCGCGCGCCGCGTAGCCGAGCCGCTCGGCGAGCGGGCGCTGCACCTCGAAGCTGAGCCGCTCCTCGGCGCGGCCGGTGAGGAAGTGGAGGTGGCAGCGCACCGTCCAGAGGAATTCCTCGCAGCGCGAGAACAGCTGGAATTCGCGCTGGGAGAACAGGCCCGCGGCGACGAGCTCGCGCGGGTCGCGCACCCGGTAGACATATTTGGCGATCCAGAACAGCGTATTGAGGTCGCGCAAGCCCCCTTTGCCGTCCTTGACGTTGGGCTCGACGAGGTAGCGCGATTCCCCGGCGCGTTTGATGCGCGCGTCACGCTCGGCGAGCTTGGCGGTGACGAATTCCGCCGGCGTCTTGGCGACGATCTCCTTCTCGAAACGCACCCGCATCCGCTCGAAGCGCGCCTCGTCGCCCATCAGGAAACGGGCTTCGAACAGGGCGGTGCGGATCGTCATGTCCGCCCGCGCCTGCTTGAGACATTCCTCGATCGTCCGGGTGGAATGGCCGACCTTCTGGCGCAGATCCCACAAGACGTAGAGAATTGTCTCGACGATCTTTTCGCAGCCCGCCGCGCCGGAGCTCGGCAACAGGAACAAGAGGTCGACGTCGGAGCCGGGCGCCAGCATCGCGCGGCCGTAGCCGCCGACCGCCGCGATCGTCACCGGGCCCGCGTCGGCCAGGGAAGGGTGGATATGGCGCACGACCGTATCGTGGATGGCGCGGATGAGTTCGTCTTCGAGCTCGCTGAGGCGGGAGGCGCAGGCCCGCCCGCCACCGCTTGCTTCAAGCTCGCGGCGCGCTTCGTCCCGGCCGGCGTTCAGCGCCTCGCGAAAGAGTTCCACCGCGCCGCGGCGGAATGCGTCGTCGTCGTCGCCGGGGATGCGCTGCCGGAGCGCCGCGAGGCTTTCGTCCAGCTTTGCGCGATCGAACCCGATCCTCGGCGGGCTGGCGCGGCGCCGATTGGACGTGCGCGCGGCGAGAGACGTCGCATCCATTGGGTCAGTCTGCCCGCAGAGCGTTTTCGCAACCCCGCCGCGCGGCGCAGGATGAAACGCAGAATAGCGGGGTCGTTTGATTCTTCATGGCTCTCTATATCACGTCGGCGGCGCGAAAGGGGCTTGCAAGGTGTAGCGAAAGGCCGGAATATAGTTCACACAAATGGGAGGAGCCGAGGCTTCACGTAAAGTCTCGGCCAGACGGGAGGATGGTATTTGCCGGCTCTCGAGCTCAAGGGAATCTCCAAACACTTTGGGGCGATTCACGCTCTGAACGATGTTGACCTGAAGCTGGAGCACGGCGAAGCGCTCGGCTTGATGGGCGACAACGGCGCGGGCAAATCGACCCTCGTCAAGGTGATCGCCGGCAATTTCCTGCCGACCGGCGGGGAAATACGCATCGAGGGCGAGTCGGTCCATTTCTCCAAGCCGGTTGAAGCCCGCGAGAAGGGCGTCGAGGTCGTCTATCAGGACCTCGCCCTCTGCAATAATCTCAGCGCTGCGGCCAATGTGTTCCTCGGCCGCGAGATCAAACGCGGCTTCGGCCCGCTCCGCTGGCTCGATCACACCGCGATGGCCAAGCGCGCAGGCGAATTGTTCGGCGAATTGAAGTCCGAGACGCGGCCGCGCGATCTGGTGCGCCAGATGTCGGGCGGCCAGCGTCAGGCGGTGGCGATCGCGCGCACCCGCTTGTCGGCGGCCAAGCTCGTGCTGATGGATGAGCCGACGGCGGCGATCTCGGTGCGCCAGGTCGCTGAAGTGCTCGAACTCATCCGCCGCCTGCGCGACGCCGGCCAGGCGATCATTCTCATCTCTCACCGCATGCCCGACGTCTTCGCCGTTTGCGATCGCGTCGCGGTGTTGCGACGCGGCCGGAAGGTGGCCGACAAGCCGATCAAGTCGACGTCTCCCGAAGAGGTGACCGGTCTCATCACCGGCGCCATTCACGTGGCCTGACCCCGATGTCGCGCGAAATGTCCCCGCCTACCGCACAGACGTCGATCGAATCCGTGCTCGACATGCAGCAGCACTCGGCGCTGCAGCGTTTCATGAGCGCCCAATCGCTATGGGTCACCGTCGCGCTGATCATCATTTGCGTCGTGATGGGCATATGGCAACCGGCCTCATTCGCGACGTCGGAGAACTTCTACAACATCACCCGCAATTTCTCGTTCATCGGCATCATGGCGCTCGGCATGACGGCGGTGATCGCGACCGGCGGCATCGATCTCTCGGTCGGTTCGACCATGGGGCTGACGGCGGTCGCCTGCGGGCTGACGCTCGAAGGCGGCTATCCCTGGTGGGCGGCGGTAGCGGTCGGATTGGCCGCTGGCGGCGTCGTCGGGCTCGTCAACGGGATTATCATCGCCTACGTCGGGCTCTCGCCGTTCGTCACCACGCTCGGCATGCTGTCGATCGCCCGCTCTTGCGCCGTGGTGCTGTCCGGCAATCGGATGCTCTATAATTTCGGTCCGGGCGGCGCGATGTTCAAATCGCTCGGCAACGGCGCGGTCAATATCGGGCCCAGCTTCCAGGTCAGCTATCCCTTGGTGTTTCTTTGCGTGCTGACGGCTCTGCTGGCGCTCGTCTACAAATTCTCGGTCTGGGGTCGGCACGTTCTGGCGATCGGCGGCAACGAGCAGGCGGCGCTGTTGACCGGCGTGCCGGTCAAGTGGGTCAAAGCGCAGGTCTATGTCGTTTCGGGCCTCGCAGCGGCCTTCGCCGCCATTCTCGACGTCGGCTGGTCGGGCTCGGCGATCAACGCGCTCGGCGCGAGCTACGAATTGCTGGCGATTTCCGCGGCGGTGATCGGCGGAGCGAACCTGATGGGCGGCGAGGCGAGCGCCTATGGCGCGCTGGTCGGCGCGGCGCTGATCTACGTCATCCGCAACGCCCTGCTGATGGCCGGCATCGATTCGAATTGGCAGGGGACCTTCGTCGGTCTCTTTCTCATCTCGGCAGTCTACCTCGGCAAAGTCCGGGGAGCGAAACGCGAATGACCCGATCCTGGGCTTCGCGCAATCTGGGAGGTGCGTATGCTCAAGACGTTGTTGACGGGTTCGATCGCAGCCTGCGCGTTGGCGTTCGCTGTGCCGGCCGCGCATGCGGCCGACCCCTATACCTTTGCGCTGGTGCCGAAGAACACCAACAATCCGTTCTTTGACCAAGCGCTGGCCGGATGCAAGAAGGCGGAGAAGGAACTGAACGGGTCGGTGAAGTGCCTCTATATCGGCCCCGGCGAACACGGCGGCGGCGACGAGGAGGCGCAGATCGTCGCCGATCTCATCACCAAGAGGGTCGACGGCATCGCCGTCTCGCCCGCCAATGCCCCGGCGATGGCCAATGCGCTGCAAGGCGCCGCTGCGGCCAAGATCCCGGTCCTGACGTGGGACTCCGATTTGTTGCCTAGGGACAAGGCCGAGCGCATCGCCTATGTCGGCACGCATAATTACGACATCGGCGTCAACATCGCCAAGCTCGTGATGGCGATCAAGCCGAAGGGCGGCACGATCTGCATCCAGTCCGGCGGCGCCGCGGCGGCCAACCACAACGAGCGCATGCAGGGCATCCGCGACACGCTATCCGGCGCGAAGAGCGCCGAATCGCCCGGCACGCGCCTCACCGGCCAGAACGGCTGGAAGGAGGCCGACGGTTGCCCGCTTTACACCAACGACGACTTCGGCGTCGCGGTGCAGCAGATGGAGGACATCCTCGGCAAATATCCGAACCTCGACGCCTTCACGCCGACCGGCGGCTTCCCGCAGTTCCTGCCCGACGCCTATGAGAAGGTGGCGAGCAAGTACAAGGACAAGATCGCTTCCGGCGCGCTGGCGCTCGTCGTCGCCGATACGCTGCCGGTTCAGATCGAACTGATGAAGAAGGGTCTCTCGTCTGGGCAGGTTGGCCAGCGCCCGTTCGAGATGGGCTACAAGGCGATGTATTTCCTCAAGGACATCAAGGACGGTAAGGCCCCCCCGGCGGACCCGACCTATACCGGCCTCGACGTCTGCACGCCCAAGACCGCCGACACCTGCGTCGGCGGGGCTAGCTGAGCGCACTTAGGCTGGCGCGTGTTTTGGACCGTGCGGCGCAAGTGCGCCGCACGGTCTCTTCTTTGGAAGCGACGAGCAATTCTATGGGCCTAGAGGATGGCATGAAGAGCGTCGCCGAGCTGCGATATGTCGTTGACCGGCTGTTGGATATGTACACGCCCGACGAGACGCGACTGTGGCTTCATGCCAAGCATCAAATGTTGAATGGAGAGCGCGCCATTGATCTCATCAACGAAGGGCGGACAGAAGCCGTACTCGTAGTGATCGAGGCGATCGACTCGGGCGCGTACACCTAATTGCGGCAGAGCTCCAAAAAGGCCCTTTTTTGATCGAGGCGGCGCCGTTCGGTCCCTTCTCCCCTTGCGGGAGAAGGTGGCGCCCCAAAGGGGCGTCGGATGAGGGGTGGCGCCGCAAGGCGCGGCTTCGTGCGAGCAAGGCCATTCTCTTTTCGAACGCGCCTAGGGCGCGACCCCTCACCCGGCCCTTCGGGCCACCTTCCCTAGGCGAATGCGTAGCATTCGTCCGCTCCCGCAAGGGGAGAAGGGGTCGCCGTTGTCCACTTGGCGCTACCGGTGAGATTGAAGCGCTATTTTTTCGCCCGCTTGGTCTCGATCACGTCCCAGATCGCCACGGCGAGATCGGCGCCGCCCAGCTTCTTGATGGCGCGGATGCCGGTCGGCGAGGTCACGTTGATTTCGGTGAGATAGCCGTCGATCACGTCGATGCCGACGAAGATCAGGCCGCGACGCTTCAGCTCCGGCGCTATCCGCTCGCAAATCTCGCGTTCGCGCGGCGTCAGAGCCGTTTCGACCGCCGCGCCGCCGCGCACCATGTTGGAGCGGATGTCGTCGCCGACCGGCACGCGATTGACCGCGCCGAGCGGCTCGCCGTCGACGAGGACGATGCGCTTGTCGCCGCGGGAGACCGCGGGCAGGAACTTCTGGATCACCCAGGGCTCACGGAAGGTGACGGAGAAGAGGTCGAACAGCGAGCCGAAATTCGGATCGCTCCTGGCGACCTTGAACACCGCGGCGCCGCCGGCGCCATAAAGCGGCTTCATCACGACTTCGCCGTGCTGGGCGCGAAACGCCTCGATCGCCGCGCGGTCGCGCGAAATGAGCGTCGGCGGCATGAGCTCGGGAAAATCCATCACGAACAGCTTTTCGGGCGCGTCGCGGACCGAACGCGGATCATTGACGACGAGCGTCTTGGGATGGATGCGCTCGAGCAGATGCGTCGTCGTGATGTAAGCGAGATCGAACGGGGGGTCCTGGCGCAGCAACACCACGTCGACCTCGGCGAGATCGACCCGTCGCGGCTCGCCGAGCTTGGCGTGTTCGCCCTGAACGTCCTTCACTTGGAGCGGTTGGGCCTCGACGAGCAGGCGGGGGCCTTCCAGGCAAAGGCGCTCGGGGGTGTAATAGAGCAGGGCATGGCCGCGCGCCTGCGCTTCGAGCAGCAACGCGAAGGTCGAATCTCCGGCGATGCGAATGCGATCGATCGGGTCCATCTGCACGGCGACGGTCAAGGGCATGGCGGCGATGTTCCTCTTGCGTTTCGTAATCGTCGCCCTGCTGACCCGGGAGCGTGGCGAGATTCAGTCGAGGTCCAGCCTATACGCCGCGCCGAGGTGGCGGGGAAGGCGCCCCGGCGCGACGAACACCGCGTCGCCTCGCAGCGTTGCGCGCGCCGCCCAGGGATTGCGGGTGAGCCAGACGCGCGCGGCGCGGGAAATGCGCCGCCGCTTCGTCTCGAGAATCGCGCTCGCGGCATCGTCGAGGCGTCCGCGCGCCTTGACCTCCACGAAGGCGATCGTGTCGCCACGCTGGGCGACGATGTCGATTTCTCCGCCAGCGACCACGAAGCGCCGCGCCAGCAGGCGATAGCCCTTCAGTCTCAGCCACAGCGCCGCCAGCGTCTCCGCGCGCAGGCCGAAAAGATGCGCGCGCCGTCGAGCCGCCGCCGGCCGCGCGGCCATCAGCGGCGCGATCCCGCGAGGCGCAAGGCGCGGGCATAGATTTCGCGCCGGGGCAGGCCGGTCTCGGCGGCGACCGCCGCGGCGGCGTCCTTGACGGAAAGCGAGGCGAGCGCTTCGAGCACCGCCTTGTCGAGCGCCGCCTCGTCGAGCGGCGGGGCTTCGAGCGGCGGCCCGACGACAATGACGATTTCGCCCTTCGGCGTGTCTTCGGCGGCGTAACGGGCGGCGAGCTCGGCGAGGTTCGCGCGGCGGGTTTCCTCGAAGAGCTTGGTGAGCTCGCGGGCGACCGCGGCAGGTCGAGGGCCGAGTTCGGCCGCGAGGTCGGCCAGCGCTTCGGCGAGGCGGCTTGGCGCCTCGTAGAAGACGAGCGTCGCCGGGATGGCGGCGAGGGCGTTGATGCGCTCGCGCCGGGCGGCCGTCTTCGGCGGCAGAAATCCTTCGAAGAAAAAGCGGTCGGTCGGCAGCGCCGCGGTGGTGAGCGCGGCCAAGGCCGCCGAAGGCCCCGGCACGCTGGTCACGGCGACGCCCGCCGCAACCGCCTCGGCGGCGAGCTTGTAGCCGGGATCGGAAATCATCGGCGTGCCGGCGTCCGAGATCAGCGCCAGCGCTTCACCCGCCGCGAGGCGCGCGAGGAGGGCAGGGCGCACTTCGGCGGCATTGTGCTCGTGATACGGCGTCAGCGGCGTCGTGATCGAATAACGATCCACCAGCCGGCGCGAGACGCGGGTGTCCTCGGCGAGAATGACGTCGGCCGCCGCGAGCGTTCCGAGCGCGCGCAGCGTAATATCGGCCAGATTGCCGATCGGCGTTGCAACGACATAGAGGCCCGGCGAGAGGGTCGGGGCCTCGACGCGCGCGCCGTGCGCCGAGAAGCCGCGCCAGCGTGGCATTTTTGCATCATCTCCATGGGGCGTCGCCATGTCAGCCTCGTCGCGCGCCGCCCGGCGCCTCCAAGCTCCTTATCACTCGGGATTGAAAAAGCCATAATCCCCGCGATAAGTGGGGCCGATGCGGCGCCGCGGGTTTGAAGCGGGTAAACTGACGCGAGCCGGATGCGATTCGCTTTTTTCGGGGGCTGGGGTTGGAGGTCAACATGCGCAGGAGCGCCTCTCTGACGTCGAGGACGCGCGATGTCCTGCGTCACGCGCGCGGGCTTATGGTTGGATGCGTCGCGCTCGGGGTCGCGGGCTGCAATTCCAGCTCCTCGGTCATGCCCGTTCCTCCGCCAGACTTCAGCGCGGCGCCCGTCTCGCCGGTGCAATCGCAGCCGCTGGCGGGACCGACGGCGGCGGCGGGCCCGACGGTCGGCGAGACGCTCGGGACGGGGCCGGTCCGCGTCGGCTTGATCCTGCCGCTGACCCAGAACGGCGCTCCGAGCCCTATCGGCGCGTCGTTGCGCAACGCCGCCCAACTCGCGATCGAAGAGTCCGGTCCGAACGACATCACCGTGATGATCACGGACGATCACAGCTCGGCCGACGGCGCGGCGCAGGCGGCGCAGGCCGAGATCAACGCGGGGGCGCAAATCATCCTCGGCCCGCTGCTGGCCGGCGACGTAAGAGAAGTCGGCCGAATCGCCAAGGCGGCCAATCGTCCGGTGATCGCCTTCTCCACCGACGAGGGCGCCGCCTCACCGGGCGTCTATCTGCTCTCGTTCCTGATCGAGGGCTACGCCGACCGAATCGTCGACTATGCGGTTTCCCGCGGCAAGCGGAATTTCGCCGTGCTTGCGCCGCAGAGCGACTACGCCAATGTCGCGATCGGCGAGTTCCAGCAGGCCGCGCAGCGCGCCGGCGCGCGGATCGTGACCGTCGCGCGCTACGCGCCGGGCCAGCCACAAAGCGCGATCGGCGAGATCACGGCGGCGCCTGGGGGCTTCGACGCCTTGTTCATTCCCGAGCAGGCCGACGGCATGAATGCGGTCGCGCAGGCGCTGACCTCGGCCGGCGTCAAGACGCAGATCCTCGGCACCGGCGTCTGGAACGACGGCCGCGTGCTGCGTCTGCCGGCGCTTCAGGGCGCCTGGTTCGCAGCGCCCGACAACGCCGGCTTCAGCGCCTTCGCGCAGCGCTATAAGGCCAAGTTCAACAGCGAGCCGCTGCGCCTTGCGACGCTGTCGCACGATGCGGTGTCGCTGGCCGCCGCGCTTGCCCGCACCCAAGGCGCGCAGGCCTATTCGCAGGGCGTGCTGACGAACACTTCCGGGTTCAACGGCATCGACGGCGTGTTCCGCTTCCGCCCCGAAGGCCCGAACGATCGCGGCCTCGCCGTCCTGCAGATCAGCGCGGGGACGGCCTCCGTCATCAGCCCGGCGCCTGGGCGCTTCTCCGGGAGCTGATGGTCCTTAAGAAAGCGGCTCGGCTCCAAACGAGGCAGACGGGGTGGAACTCGGTGCGGTCGGGTTGTCGAACCAGTGCTCGCTTTTTGCGTGAGCGCGGCAACTCGGCGCCCATGTATCTCTATCGAGATTGCTGCGTGACGTGAAATTCCACACCGGCCTGCTTTTGCAGATAGCCAATGACGCCGAAAAGGTTGCGGGCCTGGGGATTGCCGCGCGGCCCGAACATGCGAATGAGGCTCTTGGCGGGCGTGTCGGTCGCCTCTCCAAGCTTTTCGAAGCCGACCGTCGCCTTGATGTAGTCGCGCAGGATCGCTTTGCCGGCATCAACGTCGCCGGCCAGCATTGTATCGATCCCCTCTCGCAGCAGGTGTTCCGCGAAAGCGGCATCAGCCGCCGCGCGCCGTTGCACCAGGTCCTTGAAGCTCTTGGTTAGGGCCATATCCGCCTCCGTTATCTCGGCCGCGGCCGTCGCCGTTTGTAATCGGTCCAATTTGCCTTGGCAGCCTCGATGTCGCCTTGCTGGCGCTGTTTGGTCCCGCCCGTCAGCAGGACCACCAGCACGTCGCCGTCGCGCCCGAAATAAATCCGATACCCAGGCCCCCAATCGATCCGGTATTCGAGCACGCCCTCGCCGACTCCTTTGGCGTTCGACAGGTTGCCCTGTTCGAGCCGCGCCAGAGCGACAGTCACCTTCGCGGCCGCCGCCGCGTCGAGGTCGGAGAACCATGTTTCGAACGGGCTATCCCCGTCACTGGCGAGATAGTAGCGCAGTTCGAGCATGGCATAAGGTAACACATGTGTTACCAAAATTCAAGGGCGAGGAGACTGGCGTTCCGCTTCGGGGCTGGGCTGTCGAGAATCGAACCCGGCAAGCGGCCTTGCCGGTTCGGGCTTCCCTAAGGCCGCTCGGAAGCGCCATGCTCGCGAAAAGCGAGCATCCAGGAGTCAAAAATCGAAGACCTGCAACGGTTGTCCGCGCTCCCGCTTTTCGCGACGGTGACAGCCTCAGCGGCCCCTCTATCTCAACAAACCGCGCGCGCTCAGCTCCGCGGCGAGATCGACGCCATCGACGAAGTGGATTGCCTCCATGCTGAGCGCGCGCGCCGCGGCGATGTTGCGGGCGGAATCGTCGACGAACAGAACCTCGCGCGCAGCCAAGCCGAAGCGCTCCAGGAACAACCCGAAGATGCGCGGATCGGGCTTCACGAGCCCTTCGCGGCCGGAGACGATGATCCCGTCGAACCAATCGAGGAAGGGATGGATTCGGCGGGCGACGTCGAATTTCTCGTCGCAGAAATTGGTGATCGCATAGAGCTTGTCGCCCTGAGCGCGCAGGCGTTCGAGCAGCGCGACGTTCTCGTGGATCGCGCCGTCCAAGGTCTCGGCCCAGCGCTCGTCGAAGAGGCGCAACTCGTGTTCGTAGTGCGGATAAGCGGCGATCTGACGATCGAGCGCCGGCTGAAACGAGCGGGCGCGGTCGGTTTCGATGATCCAATCCATCGCGCCGGCGCTCGCCAGAAACGCCTCCATCGCCGCGTCGTCGGCGAAGACCCTGCGAAACAAATTGCGGGGGTTCCACCGCAGCAGCACGTTGCCGATGTCGAAGACGACGACCATTCAATCATCCCCAGCAGTGTGCCGCTCGCAGCGGCGGCCATGAAGCTGACGCACATAAGCGCAACGCGGCCATGTCCACAACGGGGCTGGCGTTTCCCCCCGGAGTGTGGACCCGGCGCGTAACGGGAATGTTAGTTGCCCAGTGGCCGCGCGAGGTGAGACGACCGTGGAGACATGCCTAGGCAAGCTGATCGCGCTCGGACGCGTAGACGCCATCAATCCCGCAGCCGTCTTGTGCATAGCCTTGTTGCGGCCGCGGCGTCGCTCATCGCCGCGACGCCTGGATATGCGGCCGTGCCGGGCGCGCGAGACGCAAGCATGGCTGACATGCGGACCCATTTCACCCAGTGCATCGCGGAGCCCCCGGATGCGGATGGAACGCTCGTCACTGTGTATTTCTCGCTAAAGAGCGACGGCGAGATTTTCGGCAAGCCGCGCGTCGTTCTATATGGATACCAAGGGAGCGAGGATAGTCGCCAGCAGATTATTTCGGGGTTGCTGAACTCGTTCGACAAATGCCTGCCGCTTCAACTTAGCCCCGACATGGCCAGGACGACTCCCGGGCAGGTATACTTCCTTCAATTTCGATTTGGAGCGAAGGGAGCGCCCAAGACCGAGGTAAAACTTCGGCCTTTCGGAAGCGGCAGTCCGATCGACCCCTGGCAGGGCGGAAGATGGCAATGAACGAGGCGGCGTCCCCGCGCCTCAGAGCATGCTCGGCAGGACGCGGTCGGGCGGGCGGTGGCCGTCCATGAAGGTCTTGATGTTGATGATGACCTTCTCGCCCATGTCGTTGCGACCTTCATAGGTCGCGGAGCCCATGTGCGGCAGCAGCGTCACCCGGCCTTTGTCGGCGAGCGCGATCAGCTTGTCCGAGACGGCGGGCGCGTGCTCGAAGACGTCGAGCCCGGCGCCGGCGATCTCGCCGGCCTCGAGCATGCGCGTCAGCGCGTTCTCGTCGATCACTTCGCCACGCGCCGTGTTGATGATGATCGCCTCGGGACGCAGCAGCTTGAGGCGGCGCGCCGAGAGCAGATGGTAGGTCGCCGGCGTGTGTGGGCAATTGACCGAAACAAAGTCCATGCGCGCCAGCATCTGGTCGAGCGAATCCCAATAGGTGGCCTCGAGGGATTCCTCGATCTGCTGCGCGACGCGGCGGCGGTTGTGATAGTGGATGGACATGCCGAAGGCCCGCGCGCGCGAGGCGAGCGCCTGGCCGATGCGGCCCATGCCGACGATGCCGAGGCGCTTGCCGCCGAGCCGGCGGCCGAGCATCCAGGTCGGCGACCAGCCGGTCCAACGTCCATCGGGAATGACGCGGGCGCCCTCGGCGATGCGGCGCGCGGTGGCGAGAATCAGCGCCATCGTCATATCGGCCGTGTCCTCGGTGAGGACGCCGGGCGTGTTGGTGACGGTGATGCCGCGGCGGAGGGCGGATGTGACGTCGATATGGTCGACGCCATTGCCGAAATTGGCGATCAGCTTCATCTGATCGCCGGCCTGCGCGATCATCTGCGCGGAGATGTGGTCGGTGATGGTCGGCACGATGACGTCGGCTTCGCGCATCGCCTCGACGATGTCGCTCTCCGACATCGGTTTGTCCTCGATGTTCAGCCGCGCGTCGAACAATTCGCGCATGCGCGTCTCGACGAGGTCGGGCAGTCTACGCGTGACGATGACGACGGGCTTCTTCCTAGACATTGGCCCTTCTCTCCCCACTCTCCCGGAGGCTCGACGCCGATGGCCTGATTTCAACCCCATTCGCGCGCAACATCAAAGGCCTTTACGCATCATTTACGACGATTCACGCAAAAAGGTATTCCTAGGGAAACCCTCGGATCGCGCCGTGGATGGTGAGCCGTCGCGGCCTCTCTAGCAGATGGAGAGGCAAAGACAAGGACGCGCGGCCCCGCGCCGCCGAGCAGGGAACGAGAATGAACTTCGTCGGATTTTTGATTCGCATTGTCGGCATGCGGCGCGCTGCGCTCGCCATCGTCGCGGCCCTGCTCGCCATCTCGTCAGCCGCCTTCGCCGAGCCGGTGGGGCCGGTGACCGGCCTGCCGCTGCCGCGCTACGCGAGTCTCAAGACCGACCGCGTCAATCTGCGCGAGGGCCCCTCGAAGGACCACGCGACCAAATGGGTCTACGAGCGCGCCGGCCTTCCCATCGAAATCACTGCCGAATTCGACACTTGGCGCAGGGTGCGCGATTCCGAGGGGACGGAGGGTTGGGTGCTTCATTCTCTTCTCTCAGGGCGCCGCACCGGCCTCGTCGGCGTCGGCAAAACCGGCCAGACCTATAAGATCTACGCGCAGCCGCGAACCAATGGGGACATCTCCGCGACGCTCGAATCCGAAGTCATCGCCAATGTGCGCAGTTGCGATGGGACTTGGTGTCTGATCTTCGGCGACGGATACAAAGGTTACATTGAACAGGTGGCGCTCTGGGGGGTATATCCGGGCGAGAAGATCCAGTAGCCCGCGCCTCCGTGTGGCGCGATCTTGGACGGATTGGTTTGGACGACTTTGACGATGAGGAATTGGGCCGAAGCGCGCGCCGCCTTCGCGTTGCGACGCTTGTCGGCCTTCGCTGGCTCGCAATTGCGGGTCAGTCCGCGGCTGTGCTGGTCGCCCATTTCGCGCTGGGACTGCAATTCCCGCTGATCGCCTGCTTTGTCTGCATCGGCGTCTCGGCGGCGCTGAACGGCCTGCTGCGGCTTCGGTTCTCGCTCGTTCATCGCCTCAACGAAACCTGGGCGGTGAGCGTCCTCGCCTTCGACATCGCCCAGCTCGCCGCCTTGCTGGGTCTGACCGGGGGGCTCGACAACCCGTTCTCGATCCTCTTTCTGGCGCCCGTTACGACCGCGGCGACTTCGCTGCCGCTGCGCCGCACTGGTGCGTTGCTGGGCTTCATGCTCGTCTGCGCGACCGCGCTCCAGTTCTGGCATGCGCCACTGCGCTGGTCGAATGGGGAGGTCCTTGAGACGCCGCAGCTCTATGCAGTCGGAGCGCTCATCGCGATCGCGGTCGGCGCGACTTTCGTCACGATCTACGCCAGCCGGATCGCGCGCGAAGCGCGTAAGCTCGCCAGCGCCTTGAGCGCGACCGAACTGGTCCTGGCGCGTGAGCAACATCTCTCCGAGCTCGATGGCCTCGCCGCGGCGGCGGCGCACGAGCTCGGCACGCCGCTGGCGACGGTGGCGTTGGTCGTGCACGAGCTGGCGGCCCAACCGCAAATCGCCGCCCATTGCGCCGACGACCTCAGCCTGGTCGAGGAACAAGTCAGCCGCTGCCGGTCGATCCTGCGCAAGCTGTCGTCACCCGAGACGATCGCGGAGGCCTCGCTCGAGGAGACGACGGTCGGTGAATTGCTCGAGGAGATCGCCGCGCCGCATCGCCTCCTCGATATCGAAATCCAGGTTTTGCGGAACGGGTCGGCGCCTGAACCGGTCGGCCGCCGCGGCGCCGGGATGTTGTATGCGTTGACCAATCTGGTCGAGAACGCCGTCAGCTTCGCTAGCAGCCGCGTCACCCTCAGAGCGTCCTGGAGCGGCGCGATCGTCCGCATCATCATCTCCGACGACGGACCGGGTTTTCCTCCCCAGGTCCTCACTCGGCTCGGCGAGCCGTATATTTCGCAACGAGGCTCGAACCGTCGCCGGGACGGCGCCGCCGGCGGGCTGGGCCTAGGCCTTTTCATCGCTAAGGCCTTGCTCGAGCGGTCGGGAGCACGGCTCTCGATCGCCAATGGCCCGCCGTCGGCGCCCGGCGCGGTTGCTACCATCGTATGGACTCGCGATGCCTTCGAACAGGGTCGACTGGCGCGCAGACCGGCGCTAGAACGTTGACTATGCAAGACCATGACGTTGCAGACGCCGAGGGCCGAGTGGGCTCCGCCGGCCAACTCGAAAAGTCGCTGCTGATCGTCGACGACGACCGGCCCTTCTGCGAGCGCTTGGCGCGCGCCATGGGCGGGCGCGGCTTTGCGGCGCGTTTCGCCAACAGCGTCGCCGACGGCCTCGCGGCGATCGAGGACGAGGCGCCGTCCTTCGCCGTCATCGATCTGAAGCTCGGCGACGGCAGCGGTCTCGACGTGATGCGGGCCCTCAAGTCGAAGCGGCCGGACGCCCGCGCCATCATCCTGACCGGATACGGCGCGATCGCCACCGCGGTCGTCGCGGTCAAGCTGGGCGCTTTCGACTACCTCGCCAAGCCGGTCAACGCCGATGAGATCATTGCGGCGCTGAACGCCGAGCGCGTGGGCAGCGTCGACAATCCCGAGCAGCCGATGTCGGCGGACCGGGTGCGCTGGGAGCATATCCAGCGCGTCTACGAAACCTGCGAACGCAACGTTTCGGAGACCGCGCGCCAGCTCAACATGCACCGGCGCACGCTGCAACGCATCCTCAGCAAGCGCGCGCCCCGCTGAGAGGCGCGCCGGCCGGGCGCCCAACAAATGCGCGGTTGGCGCGCGATTCGGCGCCAAAATCCGCCTGAAAGCGCGATACGCCGCGTCTGTGGTGGCATATCGCTTGCGTAGCCTCTCCTGGGGCGGCCCACGTCATTCGCCGGTCGCATGTCATGGGAGAGGAAGCGCAATGTCAGTGACAAGACGGTTCATGCTGCGCGCGGCTGGCGCTTTGGTCGGCGGCGCGTTGGCGTTGAGTTCCTTCGCGGCGCACGCGGAGGACACCATCAAGATCGGCATTCTTCATTCGCTCTCCGGCACGATGGCGATCAGCGAGACGACGCTGAAGGACGTCATGCTGATGCTCATCGACGAGCAGAACAAGAAAGGCGGCGTGCTCGGCAAGAAGCTCGAGCCGGTCGTTGTCGATCCGGCGTCCAACTGGCCGCTGTTCGCCGAGAAGGCGCGCGAGCTGATCGCCAAGGACAAGGTGGCGGTGGTGTTCGGCTGCTGGACCTCGGTTTCGCGCAAGTCGGTACTGCCGGTCTTCAAGGAGCTCGACAGCATTCTGTTCTACCCCGTCCAATACGAGGGCGAGGAATCCGAGCGCAATGTCTTCTACACAGGCGCGGCGCCCAATCAGCAGGCGATCCCGGCGGTCGACTATCTGATGAGCGAGGACGGCGGCTCGGTGAAGCGCTGGGTGCTCGAAGGCACCGATTACGTCTATCCCCGCACGACCAACAAGATCCTCGCCGCCTACCTCAAGTCGAAGGGCGTGCCGGACGAAGACATCATGATCAACTACACGCCGTTCGGCTTCTCGGACTGGCAGACCGAAGTGTCCAAGATCAAGGCCTTCGGATCGGCCGGCAAGAAGACGGCGGTCGTTTCGACGATCAACGGCGACGCCAACGTCCCCTTCTATAAGGAGCTCGGCAATCAGGGCGTCAAGGCGACCGACATTCCGGTCGTCGCCTTCTCGGTCGGCGAGGAAGAGCTCGCCGGTCTCGACGCCAAGCCGCTGGTCGGCCATCTCGCCGCCTGGAACTATTTCCAGACCATCGATACCCCCGAGAACAAGGCGATGATCGAGAAGTGGCGCGCCTTCACCAAGAATCCGAAGCGCACCTTCAACGATCCGATGGAAGCGCATGTGATCGGCTTCAACATGTGGGTGAAGGCGGTCGAGAAGGCCGGCACCACCGATCCGGATGCGGTGATTGACGCGATGATCGGCGTCTCGGTGCCCAATCTGACGGGCGGCATCGCCACCATGATGCCGAACCATCACATCACCAAGCCGGTCTATATCGGCGAGATCCAGGAGAACGGCCTGATCAACACGGTCTGGCAGACGCCGGGAACCGTCGTCGCTCAGGAATGGTCGCCCTATCTCGAGGGCTCGCGCGACCTGATCGCCGATTGGCGCAAGCCGCTCTCCTGCGGCAACCTGAACGTCAAGACCGGCAAGTGCGGCGGCTGAGCGAAGTTCGCAAAACGTAAGCACCAGCCCCTGAACGTCATGGACGGGCTCGTCCCGGCCATCCACGCGGCGCCCGCGGGCCAAAACGCTCGAGAGTCGGGAACTGCTGCGCGACGTGGATGCCCGGCGCAAGGCCGGGCATGACAACCGAGGACGGCGCAGGGACCGCGCCATTTCTGAAACGAGAACCGGCCATGTCGCTCGCTCGCCTCGTCGCCATGTTGGCCTTTCTCTGCGGCCTTTGCTGCGCCGGCCTCGCGCGCGCCGACGCGCTTGACGACACATTGGCCAAGTTTCTCGACGACAAGTTTCCGCGCACCGAGCGGGCGGTCGGCGAATTGGCCGCCAGCGGCGCCCCCAACGCCGCCGCAATCCTCGAAGCGCTCGGCGATAATCGCCTGCTGATCGACACTGCGAACCATCGGGTCCTCTATCGTACCCAAGCTGGGGACGTGGTCGAGGCCAAGAGCGGCCAGACGCTCGCCGGCGTCGACGGCGCTTCCCTGAAGAAGGTGCGCATCAACAATGCGCTGCGCAGCGCGATCGCGGCGGCGCTCGGCGCTCTGACTCTCGCCAACCCCGATCCGGCCAAACGGGTCGCGGCGGCGGACGCGGTCTTCAAGTCGCGCGACGTCAAGGCGCTGCCGGCGCTCGAAGCGCAACTCGCCAAGGAAAAGGATGCACGCGCTGCCGACGCGTTGCGCCAGGCGCGCGCCGCCATCCTCACGCTCGACGCGAACGCGCCCGCAACCGATCGCCTCGCCGCAATCGCGACGCTGAAGGACCGCGGCGACGAGGATGCGCAAGGCCTCATCGAGCAGGTCGCAGGCACGAGCGATCCGGCGCTGAAGGCGGCGGCGCAAGCCGCGCTCTCCTCCATCCAGTCGCGTCTCGCGCTCTGGGGCGTCGTCCAGAACCTTTGGTATGGCGTCTCGGCCGGGTCGGTTCTGCTGCTCGCCGCGATCGGGCTCGCCATCACCTTCGGCGTGATGGGCGTTATCAATATGGCGCACGGCGAGATGGTGATGCTCGGCGCCTACACGACCTTCGTCGTGCAGAGCGTGCTGCCGCCATCGCTGGCGCAGTGGTCGCTCGCCATCGCCTTGCCGCTCGCCTTCCTCGTCGCCGGTGTGGTCGGCATCGCGATCGAACGGCTGGTCATCCGCTATCTCTATGGCCGGCCGCTCGAGACGCTGCTGGCGACCTGGGGCGTGTCGCTGATCCTGCAGCAAGGCGTACGCACGATCTTCGGCGCCAACAACCGTCAGGTGAGTGCGCCGGCCTTCATGTCAGGGTCCTTCGAGCTCGGCGGCCTGTCGATCACGTCGGGGCGGCTCTGGATCATTGCGCTGGCGATTCTCGTTTTCGTAGCGCTGCAATTGGTGTTGCGGGCGACGCCGTTCGGCCTGCGCATGCGCGCCGTCACGCAGAACCGTCGCATGGCCGCGGCGATGGGCATTTCGACCGGCCGTATCGACATGTTCGCCTTCGGCCTCGGCTCCGGCATCGCCGGCGTCGCCGGCGTCGCGTTGTCGCAGATCGACAACGTCTCGCCCAATCTCGGCCAGGGCTACATCATCGACAGCTTCATGGTCGTCGTCTTCGGCGGCGTCGGCAATCTCTGGGGCACGTTGCTCGGCGCGTTGTCGCTGGGCATCGCCAACAAGCTGCTCGAGCCGGCGATCGGCGCGGTGCTCGGCAAGATCCTGCTCTTGGCCTGCATCATTCTCTTCATTCAGAAGCGCCCGCGCGGCCTGTTCGCGCTCAAGGGCCGGGCGGTGGAGGCATGATCCTTATGCGCTTTCTCGCCAAGCTGGATCGGCTCAGTCTCGGCTTCGTCATCCTGATGCTGGCCGTCGCCGCGCTGGGGCCGGTTCTCGCGCTCGCCGTTCCCGCCGGCTCGGCCTTCGCCCTGCCGCCCTATGTCGTGGCGCTGCTGGGCAAATATCTCTGTTACGCGATCCTCGCGCTCGCGCTCGATCTCGTCTGGGGCTATTGCGGCATTCTCTCGCTCGGCCACGGCGCCTTCTTCGCGCTCGGCGGCTATGCGATGGGCATGTATCTGATGCGCCAGATCGGCGCACGCGGCGTCTACGCCAATCCCATCCTTCCCGACTTCATGGTGTTCCTCAATTGGAAGGAACTGCCGGTCGCCTGGTGGGGCTTTCATTCCTTCGCCTACGCCAGCGTGATGGTGATGCTCGTTCCCGGCGCGCTGGCCTTTGTCTTCGGCTGGTTCGCCTTCCGCTCGCGAGTGACGGGCGTCTACCTCTCGATCATCACCCAGGCGCTCACCTATGCGCTGAAGCTCACCTTCTTTCGCAACGATTTCGGCTTCGGCGGCAACAACGGCCTCACCGATTTCAAGGACATCCTCGGCTTCAACGTGCAGGCCGACGCGACGCGCGTCGCGCTATTCTCGATCTCGGCGATCGCGCTCGTCGTCGCCTTTCTCATCGCCAAGGCGATCGTCATGTCGAAATACGGCAAGGCGCTGATCGCCGTGCGCGACGCGGAGAGCCGCGTCCGCTTCCTTGGCTATCGTGTCGAGAACTACAAGCTGTTCGTCTGGGTCGTCTCGGCGGTGATCGCCGGCGTCGCTGGGGCGCTCTATGTGCCGCAGGTCGGCATCATCAACCCGAGCGAGTTCGATCCCGGCAATTCGATCGAGGCGGTGATCTGGGTCGCGGTCGGCGGCCGCGGCACTTTGGTCGGCGCGGCGCTCGGCGCGGTGGTCGTCAATTTCGCCAAGACCTATTTCACCGGCGCCTTCCCCGATTACTGGCTGTTCGGCCTCGGCGCGCTGTTCGTCGTCGTCACGCTGTTCCTGCCGAAGGGAATTCTCGGCTGGTTCGCCGCTTTGCGCGGCGGTTCGACCAAGGCGCCGCCGACGACGCTCCGCGAGCAAAGCGCGGCGGCCGAAGAAGGCGGAGGCGCAACATGATCGGCCCCGACGATCCGAAGCTGACCAATACGTTGCTCTACCTCGACGGCGTCGCTGTCTCCTTCGACGGCTACAAGGCGCTGCGCGGGCTGTCGCTCGTTCTCGAGCCGGGCGAGATGCGGGCGATCATCGGCCCCAACGGCGCCGGCAAGACGACGATGATGGACGTCATCACCGGCAAGACGCGGCCCGACACGGGCGACGTCGTCTTCGATGGGCGGTACAATCTGCTCGAACTCGACGAAGCGGAGATCGCCGAACTCGGTGTCGGCCGCAAATTTCAGAAGCCGACCGTGTTCGAAAACCATACGGTCGCCGACAACATTCTGCTCGCCGCCAAGGCGCCGCGCACCGTCTTCGCGACGCTGTTCGGCGGCGGAAGGCAGCGCGAACGCGAGACGATCGACCGCATTCTGACGACGACGCGCCTCACCGACCAACGCCATCGTAATGCCGGCGATCTCTCGCACGGCCAGAAGCAATGGCTCGAGATCGGCATGCTGCTGGCGCAGGATCCCAAGCTGCTGCTGGTCGACGAGCCGGTCGCCGGCATGACCGACGCCGAAACCGCCGTCACCGCCGAATTGCTGCGCGAAATCGCGCGCGACCATTCCGTCGTCGTGGTCGAGCACGACATGGCCTTCGTGCGTGAGCTCGGCGTCAAGGTCACTGTGTTGCATGAGGGCGCCGTGCTCGCGGAAGGCTCGCTCGATCAGGTGAGCGCCGACGAGCGGGTGATCGAAGTCTATCTGGGGCGATAGGATGCTCAGCGTCGAGGCCGTCAATCTGTACTACGGCGCCGCCCAGGCGCTGCGCTCGGTCTCGCTCAAGGCGGAGATCGGGCGGATCACTTGCGTGCTCGGCCGCAACGGCGTTGGCAAATCGTCGTTGCTGCGCGCCATCGTCGGCCAGCAGCCGATCGCCTCGGGCGCGATCCGGTGGCAGGGCGACGACATCGCTCGCTTGCGGACGCACGAGCGCGCCCGGCGCGGCATTGGCTACGTGCCACAAGGGCGCGAGATCTTCCCGTTGCTCACGGTACGCGAAAATCTGATGACCGGCTTCGTGACCCAGCCGCGCGACAAGCGCGTCATCGACGACGAGATCTTCAGCCTCTTTCCCGTTCTCGGCGAGATGATGGGCCGGCGCGGCGGCGATCTCTCGGGCGGCCAGCAGCAGCAGCTCGCCATCGGCCGCGCGCTCGTCACGCGGCCGCAACTGCTCGTGCTCGACGAGCCGACCGAAGGCATTCAGCCCTCGATCATCAAGGACATCGGCCGCGCCATCCTCTATCTCAGGCAGAAGGGCGGCATGGCGATCCTCGTCGTCGAGCAATATTTCGAATGGGCGCGCGACATCGCCGACGACTATGCGGTGATGGACCGCGGCGCGGTGGTGCTCGCCGGCGAGCGCAAGGACATGGTGGAAGCCGAGGTGCGGAAGCGGTTGTCGGTGTAGCCGGCGCCTTGCGCGCCCGTCTCGTTCGCGCCATCCTGCGGCAAGGAGCCGCCGATGGCCGACGCCGACGATTTCCGCCGCCTTGCGCTCGCCCTGCCGGGCGCCGGCGAATATCCGCACTTCGACCGGCGCGCCTTCAAGGCTCGCGTGACCTTCGCGACGCTCGCGCCGGACGGACTCACCGCGAACTTCAAATTTGCGCCCGACGAGCAGCAATGGAAATGCGAGCTCGCGCGCGACGCCTTCGCGCCGATCCCCAACGCCTGGGGCCGGCGGGGCTGGACCTGCGGCACGCTCGCCGCGCTGAGCGAAGCGGAACTCGCCGCCGCATTGCAAATGGCTTACCGCCACGCTGAACCCAAGACGAAGCGGCGAGGTTAGAGCGTTCCGACGTTATGTGGGCTCGTCATTGCGAGCGGAGCGAAGCAATCCAGCGATCGAGGTCTCGCCAGCAAGTCGCGAGTCATTCCGTTGGCGCCTCAATGGGCTGACGCTTCGATCTCTCGCGATGACGACAGCGGTCGGGCTTAAGCAAAAGACGGAGTGTTCTGGGGGCGGCCCGCCTACGGCGTGAGGCTTCCTCGCGCCAGCCCCGCCAGCCAGCGGCGGATCGTCTGCTCCTCCTCCGCCGTCAGGCCAGCCGCGATTTCATCTTCGACCGCATCGACGCGGCGTTTGCAGCGCGCCAGCAGCGCCTTGCCTTGGTCAGTGACTTCTAGCTGCTGGATGCGACCGTGGACCGGATGCGGCCGGCTCGCGAGCGCTCCAGCGCGCTTGAGGTTGCCGACGATCACGGTGACGGTCGGCGGCGTCAGCAGCGAAAGCCGCGCGACATCGGCGCTCGATAGGCCCGGATAAGCTGCGACCATCGTCAACGCAGCGAATTGCGGCGGCGTGACGCCGAGGTCGGACAGTGCGCTCTCCATGCGCGCCCGCAGCGCCCCGCCGGCTTGCCGCAGGAGGTAGCCGAGATGACCCAGCTCGCCACGTTTGCCCTCGCCGGGCTCCGGCAGGCGCGGGGAGGGGAGGGGCTTGTGCATAATGTTAGACCTCGAATATAATATTCGTGCTCGAACATTATAGCGAATTCAACCGGAGAGCCAGCATGACCGCGCCCCAACCTCGTGTGAGCTACGAGGATTTCACCAAGTCCGCCCCCGCCGTGAGCGCCGCCTTGCGCGCGCTCGGCAAGGCGGTCGACAATTCCGGCCTTGAGAAAGAGCTGACCGAACTCGTCAAGGTGCGCGCGTCGCAGATCAACGGCTGCGCCTTCTGCCTACAGTTTCACCTCAACACCGCCCGCAAGCTGGGGCTGCCTGAGAGGAAGCTCGACCTGCTCCCCGTGTGGCGCGAAGCCGGCGTCTATTCGGAGCGTGAGATGGCGGCCCTCGCCTGGGCCGAGGCGCTGACCGAGGAAGCCGCCGAAGGCGCGACCGACGCCGCCTACGCCGCGCTGCTGGAACATTTCAGCCAAAGCGACGCGCTGTTCCTCACGGTGGCGATCGGCACGATCAATCAATGGAACCGCATCGCCGGCCCCTTGCGCTTCGCCCTGCCGCTGGCGGACGCGCGGACGAACTAAGCCGGTCGGTTGGCGAGCGCCTCGCTCGCCTGCCACAAGGCGCGCGGGGCGGCTTCGTCGCGCGCCGCCGCGGACGGCGTAACGATCTTGCGCTTGGCGAAATATTCGCCGCTCACCTTCGCGACGTCGGGCGAAGAGACGAGATGGATGATCGTGTCGGCGCCGGCCTCGGATGAGATCGCGAAAACCTGTAGCAAGGGAAGGAGCCGGCCGGTCCAGCCGCCGGACTCGCTGCCGAAGCGGGAGGCGACGAAGCCGGGATGGAGGCAGTTGACGGTGACGCCCGTGCCGGCGAGTTCGCGCGCGAGCTCGCGGGTGAACAGGATGTTGCAGAGCTTGGAGAGGCAATAGGCCTTCCAGCCGTTGTAGCCCTTCGCGCTTTGCAAATCGTCGAGATTGAGTTTGGCGCCCATATGGGCGGTCGATGACGTCGAGACGATGCGCGCCGGCGCGGAGCCGACGAGCCGCTCGCGCAGCGCTTCGGTCAGCACGAAATAGGCCATGTGGTTGAGCGCGAAAGTCAGTTCGAGCCCTTCCCCGGTGAGCCGCCGCTCGGAGAAGAGCGCGCCAGCATTGTTGACGAGCGCATCGATGCGCGGCTCGCTCTCAGCGATCGCAGCGCCGACGCGGCGCGCTTCCGACATCAGCGAGAGATCGGCCTGATGAGCGCGGTGCCCGAGCCCTGGGGCCTTGCGCTCCAGCGCGGCGAGCGTCGCCTCGGCGCGCCGCGGATCGCGGGCGATGAACACGATGCGCGCGCCCATCTCCGCGAGCTTCAGAGCCGCCACCTCGCCGATGCCCGACGTCGCGCCGGTCATCACCACCGTCTTGCCTTGCATGGAGGCCCCCGCCTTAGTGCGCGATCCGCGCGCTTTCGTCCGCTGAGAGCGCGCACAGTCGCGCAAATCGGGCGCAGTGGCAATCGCCGGTCTGGTCGGGTCCGGGCAAGCCCCGCGAGGTTCAATCGCCGGGCCTACTGGCGCAGAAATGGGGCGGGGACGTATGAACGAGGAAACCGGCGCGGGACGCTCGAATTCAGAGGCGGAGCCGCAGAACCGGGGGATTCGGCGCCGCCAGGCGCTGGCCGTGCTCGGCGCGGCGTTGGCGCCCGGTTTGGCGCGCGCCCAAGAGGCGGCCCCGGCGCCGACGCCTAACCAGACGGCGATTCCGACGCCTGCCACGAACCCCTTCACGGCGCTTGCGCCGCGGCCCGCAACGATCGCTCCCGTCGCGACGCCGCTGGGGCCGGTCGACAAGACGAAGGCGTATGTTCTGTTCTTTCAGCAGACCATCGACCTGCAAAGCGTGAAGGTGCTGCGCAACGACCTCGCCGCGCTCGCCGAAGGGGGCGCCAAGGAGATTACCCTCGTCATCAGCTCGGGCGGCGGCCTCGTCACGCCCGCCTTGCAGCTCTACAGCCTCATTCGCTCGCTTCCGGTCAAAATCAAAACTCACGCACAGGCGTTCGTCGCGTCCGCCGCGAACCTGCTTTACCTTGCCGGAGAGGAACGTACCGCCGACGCGAACGCGAAATTCGTGTTTCATCCCTCGCAGTCGCCGATGATGGGCGTCTTCAACAGCCCGCAAATCGATGACCAAATGCGGCTGATGAATGATTCCAACGACATGTTGGATCAGATCTATCGCGACCGCACCAAACTGCCGGAGGCCGACATCAAGCGCTTCCAGCATGAGATGGTCATCTACAGCGCGTCCGAGGCCGTGGAGCTCGGCATCGTCCATCGCATTTGCGACATCGGCATTCCCGGCGAGGGCAAGAGCAAGCTCGTGTTCCTGGAGTAGAGGCGCCGACGGTAAGGTCGCCGATTTTCGCTGGCGGGGGATCCGCGCTATCTTGCCGATGGCGCGCAGGCTTGTCCGCGCCAAGCGAAGGAAGAATTTAGTTTATGGCCAAAGACCAACAGGGCCTCGCGCTCGCCGGCTCGTCCGCTTCGGCTGACGCGTTCGATCGCGCCGTCGCCGACTATTACGCGCTCGGCGGCGATCCGGTCGGAATCCTGAAAGGCGCGCTCGCGGTCGATCCAGTCTTTGCGCTCGGCGGCGCGGCGATCGCCGCCCTTTTCATGATTGGCGGCTTTCGCGGCGATCACCCTGAAGTGGCTGGCGCGCTTGCGGCGGCGGAAGCGACGATCGGGGGCGCTTCAGAACGCGAGCAGCTCCATCTCGCCGCGGTCAAAGCGCTAGCGGCGGGCTGGTCGGGTCGGGCGCTTCGCCTCTGGGAGGAGATCCTCGTCGATCATCCCACCGACGCGCTGGCGCTGCGCTTCAGCCAGGACGCTTACTTTCTGCTCGGCGAGTCCTTCGCCATTCGCGATTCCGTCGCGCGCGTGTTGCCTGCCTGGGAGCGCGGCAACCCGCTGACGAGCTATGTCCTCGGCCTCTACGCCTTCGGGCTCGAAGAGACGGGCGAGCTTGCTCGCGCCGAGCGCCATGGGCGCGAAGCGCTGGCGCGCAACCCAAGTGACGCCTGGGCCGTGCATGCCCTCGCGCATGTGATGGAGACCGCCAACCGCCAGGAGGAAGGCATCGCCTTCCTCAAATCGTCCCACGCCGACTGGAGTTCGGCGCATTTCATGGCCGGCCACAACGGCTGGCATCTGGCGGTCTATCTGATCGAGCAGGGGCGGTTCGCCGAGGTGCTCGCCGACTATGATCGCTTCACGGCGACGAAGCTCGCCGACGACGCGACGCTTGACCGGATCGACGCGGCATCGCTGCTGTGGCGGCTTGAACTCGCGGGCGTCGACGTCGGCGAACGCTGGGCGCCGGTAGCGCGCCAGTGGATGGCGCATGTCGACGATCACGTGCTCGCCTTCAACGATCTGCATCTCGCGATCGCCGCCGCCCGCTCCAACAACCCAGACGACGTGAAGCGTCTCCGTCGGTCGCTCGAGGACTACGAGCGCTTCGGCGCGGGCGACAATCGGGAGGTGACGATAACGGTCGGCCGTAGCCTCATCGAAGGCGTCCAGCGCTTTGCAGAGCGCGACTACGCGGGCTCGGTCGAGGCGATCCTGCCGGTGCGCTATCAGGCGTTCCGCATCGGCGGCAGCCACGCGCAGCGCGACATCGTCAACCAGACTTTGATCGCAGCGGCCGAGCGCGCGGGCCAATGGCGGCTGGCGCGGGCGCTCCTCGCCGAGCGGGTCGCTGTTCGCCCGACCGCTCTGACTGAGTCGCAATACGCAAGGGCGCTCGCACGGGCGGCTTGATTTTCGCACCGCTGCGCTAGAGCGAGCGACTGGCTTCCCGCACATCGAGCGGATATCATATCAAGGCTATAGGGCCCGCGCCGCGGCGCGAGCGGCCTTTTTGAGCTCTGCGATCGCCATGAGTGATTGGAAGCCAAGTCTTCTCCGAGAAGTCCGCTCGCCAGCCGCTTCCGGACTCCTCGCCGTCGCGACAGCCGCGCTCGCGCTGGCGATCTTTGCCGCCGATACCCTAACCAGCGTGGATGTCACGTTCTCGACCTGTTACGTCCTTGTCGTGCTGATGGCCTCCTGGATTTGCCAGCCGACGGGCGTGTTTGCTGTCGCGGCAGGGTGTGTGGCCCTTTCGCTGCTGAGCGAATTCGTCCTCAGCCCGTCCGGCGACTTCACCGTTGGCGCAACCAATACCCTCATCAGCATCGTTACGATTGCGCTGACGTCTGCGATAGCGGCCGCTCTCATATTGACGGAACGAAAACGAGAGAGCCTCACCCGGGAGCTTGCGAAGCGGGCGGCGGAACTGGAGGCGTCTAACAAGGAACTCGAAATCTTTCGCCTATTCCGTCTCGCACGATCTGCGCGCGCCGCTTCGCCACATCTTCGGCTATGGCGAACTGCTTCAGAAGCAGGCGTCTTCTTCGCTCGACGACAAGAGCCAGCGTTACATCAGGACGATCCAGAGAATCGTCGAAGCGGATGGGGGACCTCATCGACGATCTTCTCAGCTTTTCCCGAGTGGGACGGGCGGAGACGAGAAAATCGGTCGTAAGTTTGGAGCAGCTCGTCAACGAGGTGATCGCCGAGCTCAAGGCCGAGACGAGCGGCCGGGACATCGTATGGAAGGTTGGGCCGCTTCCCGCATGTTTCGCCGATCGTTCCCTATTGAGATTGGTGGTTGCCAACCTGATCTCCAATGCGATCAAGTTTACGCGCATGTGCTCGCAAGCGGAGATTGAGATTGGCTGCGCCGCCCAAGACGGAAACATGGCGGAAGTGTTCGTCCGCGACAACGGCGCTGGTTTCGACATGCGCTACGTCGACAAACTCTTCGGCGTGTTCCAGCGCCTGCATCCAGCCGATGAGTTTGAGGGAACCGGGATCGGACTTGCCATCGTTCAGCGCGTGATCCATCGGCACGGAGGGGAAGTCAGGGCCGAGGGAGCATTGGACAACGGCGCAACCTTCTATTTCTCAATTCCAAAGGCCGGGGTGACGCAGACCAGGTCAGGGGAGCGCGCATGAGCAAATTGGGACGAATCCTCTTAGTGGAAGATGACCCGAGAGACCTCGAACTCACACTGACCGCGTTGGAGGAATACAACCTGGCCAACGAGGTGGTGGCGGCCCACGATGGCGAGGAAGCGCTTGACTATCTCTTCGGGCGGGGGAAATTCAGCGGCCGCGCCGACGGCGTTCCGGCGGTGATGCTGCTCGATCTGAAACTTCCTAAGGTCAACGGATTGGAAGTCTTGCAACAGGTCAGGTTGGATGAGCGATTGAAAATGCTTCCCGTGGTGGTGCTGACGTCGTCTCACGAGGAGAAGGACGTGATCCGGAGCTATGAGCTCGGGGTGAACGCCTATGTCGTCAAGCCCGTCGACTTCCACGCGTTCGTTAACGCCGTCAAAGAGCTGGGTTTCTTCTGGGCGGTCATCAACGAGCCTCCTCCCGGCAGCCTAAGAGGCCCCCGTGGCGTGCCCGCTGCGAATTCTCCTGCTTGAGGACGATCCGGCTGACGCGGAACTCATTCAAGGGGTCCTCGAAGCGGACGGGGTCGTCTGTGAAATAACCCGTGTCGAAGCCCGCGAGGAATTCGTCCGCGCGCTCGAGAAGGGCGAGATCGACCTGATCCTCGCCGACTACAGCTTGCCCTCGTTCGACGGCCTCGCCGCGCTGGAGCTTGCTCAGAAGATCCGACCGGAGCTGCCGTTCCTCTTCGTCTCCGGCACGCTCGGCGAAGAAAGAGCAATCGAAGCGCTCAAGCGCGGCGCAACCGACTTCGTCCTGAAGAACTCGACTGTCGCGCGTGTCGCCCGCGGTGCAGCGGGCGCGGCGGGAAGCCGAAGGACGCGCGGAACGCACGAGGGCCGAGGAAGCGCTGCGCCTGAGCGAGATGTATTTGGCGGAGGCGCAGCGACTGAGCCAGACCGGTAGCTTTGGCTGGGACATTTCGAGCGGGGAAATCCGCTGGTCCGATGAGACGTTTCGGATTTTCGAATGCGAGCGCTCAATTCAGCCGACCGTCCAGCTGGTGATCGACCGGACCCATCCCGATGACCGGATTCAAGTTCGAGAGACCATCGATCGCGCGGCGGCGGGATTGCCACGATACACAATCGAGCATCGCCTGATAATGCCCGACGGACGCGTCAAATACGTTCGCGTCGTCGCCCACCGTTTGGCTCAGGGCGATCCCAATAGGTTGGATTTCGTGGGGGCGGTCAGCGACATTACGGAGCGAAAGCGCGCCGAACAGGAACGCCAGACGTTGCGCCAGCTCGAGCAGGAAATCGCGCGCATCAACCGCGTGAGCATGATGGGAGAACTCGCTGCATCACTGGCGCACGAGGTCAAACAGCCGATCGCCGGGATCGCGATCAACGCGCAGGCCTGTTCGAACTGGCTGGAACGCGCGCCGCCAGCAATGGAACAAGCGCGTGAGGCCGTCACAAGGATAGCCAACGACGCCGAACGCGCGGCGCGCATCATCGATCGAAATCGTGAGCTGTTCAGTGGGCGAGCGCCGCAGCGCGAGCTGATCGACGTGAACGAGATCATCCGCGAGATGGTCGCTCTGATCTGGGATGTCGCGATCCATCATTCGATCTCGATTGCCTGTGACCTCGACCATGAGCTTCCGAAAGTGGAGGCGGATCGCGTGCAATTGCAGCAGGTCTTGATGAACCTGATGCGCAACTGCTTCGAAGCCATGAAGGATCACAGGGGGACGTTGAGCCTCAAGTCGGAAAGGACCGAAGACGGTCAATTGATGGCTTCGTTGAGCAATTCGGGCGTCGGGCTTCCCGTCGAGGAGCCGGATCGCGTCTTCGAGGCGTTCTTCACGACGAAGCCGCACGGAACCGGCACAGGGCTGTCGATCAGTCGTCGCATCATCGAGTCGCATGGCGGGCGCCTGTGGGCGTCCCCCAACGCCGGACGAGGCGCGACGTTTTATTTCACCCTGCCGATCGCCAATTCGCCTGAGGCCGTTCTCGCCCGCCGCGCCGAATGAACCGAGCCGCTCGGACGCTCACGCCGTTTTTTGATAGTCCTTCACGTCGGCGAAGGCGATCTTGGGCCAGCGCTCCTGCTCGTAGCGCAGGTTGAAGGCGCTCGACGCCATAAAGACCGGCGCGCCGTCGAGATCGGCGGCGAGCGAGGAAGGGTAGGCGGCGACGAATTTCTCGAGCTCGGCGCGATCCTCCGAGGTCACCCAGCGGCAGACCTCGAAACGGCTCTGCTCGAAGGAGACCGGCAGGCCGTATTCGGCGTTGAGCCGTTCGGTGAGCACGTCGAGCTGCAGCGCGCCGACGACGCCGACGATCGCCGCCGCCCCATCATGCGGCAGGAACACCTGCACGACGCCTTCCTCGGCCATTTGTTGCAGCGCCTCGCGGAGCTTCTTGGCCTTCATCGCGTCGGCGAGCTTGACGCGGCGCAGGATTTCCGGCGCGAAGCTTGGCACGCCGCGGAACACGATCTCCTCGCCCTCGGTCAGCGTGTCGCCGATGCGCAGCAGCCCGTGGTTGGGAATGCCGACGACGTCGCCGGCGAAGGCTTCGTCGGCGATCGAGCGATCCTGCGCGAAGAAGAATTGCGGCGCCGAGAGCGTCACCGATTTGCCCGTTCGCACCAGTTTCGCCCGCATCCCGCGCGTGAGCCGGCCCGAGCAGACGCGCGTGAAGGCGATGCGGTCGCGATGGTTCGGGTCCATGTTGGCCTGAATCTTGAAGACGAAACCGGTCATCTTCGCTTCGTCCGCCTTCACGGTGCGCGTCGACGCCTCCTGGGCGCGCGGCGCCGGGGCGAATTCGGCCATTGCGTCGATGAGGTCGCGCACGCCGAACTCCTTCAGCGCGCTGCCGAACAGCACCGGCGTCAGATGGCCTTCGAGGAAGGCCTGCCTGTCGAAGGGGCGGCAGCCCTCGACCGCCAGCATCATTTCCTCAGCCGCGGCGGCCCGCTCGTGCTCGGGAAGCATGGCCCAGATCGCCTCGTCCTCGGGGCCGGACACGGGGATCTCTTCAGCGTCCTTGCCGAGCGCCCGGACGGTCTTGCGGCGGATGTCGTAGGCGCCCGCCAGCGAGCGGCCGCGCCCGACCGTCCAGGAGAGCGGCGCGGTGTCGAGCGCCAGCGTCTTTTCGATCTCGTCCAGCAGGTCGAACGGGTCGCGCGTCTCGCGGTCCATCTTGTTGATGAAGGTGACGATCGGGATGTCGCGCAGGCGGCACACTTCGAATAGCTTGCGGGTGCGCGCCTCGATGCCCTTGGCGGCGTCGATCACCATGACGGCCGAATCGACCGCGGTCAGCGTGCGATAGGTGTCCTCCGAGAAGTCTTCGTGGCCCGGCGTGTCGAGCAGGTTGAAGACGCAATCGCCGTATTCGAAGGTCATCACCGAAGTGACGACCGAAATGCCGCGCTCGCGCTCGATGCCCATCCAGTCCGAGCGGGTCTGGCGCCGGTTGGCCTTGGCGCGCACTTCGCCCGCGAGCTGAATGGCGCCGCCGAACAGCAGGATCTTCTCGGTCAGGGTCGTTTTGCCGGCGTCCGGGTGCGAAATGATCGCGAAGGTGCGCCGGCGCGCGACGGGATTGGGTTCGGTCATGGGGCCAGGACTATAGGAAATCGGGGCCTCCCTTAGCGCGCGGCGGCGGCGAGGGGAAGGGGCCGGCTATGGAGCGGCATAGCGGATTGAAACGGCGACGCAACGCTGGCGCCAAATACGGGGCGTCGATGTAGATTGCGTTTCAGCGCCGGCCCTCCGCGTGCCGGCGCCTCCGGGGACTTCACAGTCCTATAGCTGGGATGCGATCGCCGCCTTGTCGATGATGGACCAAACATTCCGAATCCGTCCGTCGAGAAATTCGTAGAAGACGTTTTCGGCAAACTGCACCTTCCGGCCGTTCACCGGGAGACCGAACAGCGTTCCGCTCGGCGTGCAGTCGAAGCGCAGACGGCTCGCGATGCGCGGCTGCTCGGCAACCAGCAATTCGATGTTGAAGTGAAGGTCGGGGATCGCGAGAAAATCGCCTTCGAGCATTTCGCGATAGCCTGACAAGCCGATCCGCTCGCCGTTGTAGTGAACGTTCTCGTGGACGAACTTCCCCAGGTTCGGCCAATTCTGGTTGTTCAGGCAGGCGATGTAGCCTCGGTAGATGTCGGAGAGGTCGTCTTTCGTCATGACCGTCGCCTCTGCATTTGCTCCCCCGACTGGAGCACGACGGCGTCTCGTCGATCAACCCCGCCGCTCATGCCGAGAAGCGATTGGGGCATCTTCAAAATCAGGTTCCGCGCGAGGCGCAGGCGGAGGATTGTGCGGGCGGATTCGTAACCTGGGGCCAATCCATGGGCGTTATCGAACTCGCGCGGCTGCCGCGCATCACTGCCGGGGCCGGCGCGCGCGAGAAGATCGCTGCTCTGGCGGGGGAGGGGCCGGCGCTGCTGGTCGCCGATCCCGGCCTCAAGCCGACGGGCCTCATCGACGAGGTCGCCGGCGTTCTGCGCAAGGGGGGGCTGGAAGTCTCGGTCTTTACCGAATTGCAGAGCGATCCGACGATCGCCCAGGCGGATGCGGCCGCCGCGCAGGCGCGCGAGACGAAGGCGCGGGTCGTCATCGGGCTCGGCGGCGGCTCGGCGCTCGACCTTGCCAAGGCGGTGGCGGCGATTGCGCCCGAGCCGGCCTCGGCCGAGCGCTACCAACTCTACGCCCATCCGCTACCGTCTCGGCCGCTGCGCAAGGTCTGCGTGCCGACGACCTCGGGCACCGGCTCGGAGACGACGCGCACCTCGATCCTCACCCGCGCCGACCACGCCAAGGTCTGGCTGTGGGGCGACGAGATAAAGGCGGACGAAGTCGTGCTCGACCCTGAATTGACGGTCAGCCTGCCCGCCGGCATGACGGCGGCGACCGGGATCGACGCGCTGGTCCACGCCGTCGAGGCGGCGACCAACCGCAATTCCAATCCGGCCGGCAATCTCTACGCCTTCGAGGCGATCCGCCTCGTCGGCCGCTATCTGGTCCAAGCGATCGAGCGGCCGAAAAATCTCGAGGCGCGCGCCGCGATGCAGTGGGCGGCGGCCTACGGCGGCGTCGCGATCGACAATTGCGGCACCGCGATTGCCCATACGCTTGGCCATGCGATGGGCTCGCTGCGGCCGATCCATCACGGCCGCGCCGTCGGCGTCGCGATGCTGGCGAGCCTGCCGTGGAGCATTGAGGACAACGACGCGTTCGGCGCCTGCGCCGCCGCGCTCGGCGGCGAGCCGACCGGGAGCGGCTTCATCGCCGCCTATGAAAAACTGCTGCGCGCCAGCGGCCTCAAGCTTTCCGTCGCCGAGGAATTCACCGGCGTCAGCGCCGAGGCGCTCGCCGCGCAAGCCGCGCGGCCGGAGAACGCCGCAATGCGCAATTCGAACAAGCGCCCGTCGAGCGAGGCCGATCTCCTCGAACTCTCTGAGCGCATTCTGTCGCTCGCCTGACGCTCCCTTAAAGGAGAAACGAAATGCTAGACCGTCCGCAATCGAAGGAAGCCTGGCTCGCCCGCGCCGCGGCGCTGAAGCCGGAAGGGCGCGCGTTCATCGACGGCGCCTATGTCGACGCGCTCAGCGGCAGGACCTTCGCCAAGACCTCGCCGATCGACGGCCGGGCGTTCGCCGAAGTCGCCGACTGCGACGCGGCCGACATCGATCGCGCCGTCGCCGCCGCCCGCCGCGCCTTCGAGCAGGGCGACTGGCGTGACGCGCCGCCGGTGCGCAAGAAGCAGGTGCTGCTGCGCTTCGCCGAGCTGATCCGCCAGCACACCGACGCGATCGCGCTGCTCGAGACGCTCGACGTCGGCAAGGTGATCGCCAATTCGATCGCCGTCGACGTGCCGTTCTGCGCCGACTGCATCCAGTATTACGCCGAACTCGCCGACAAGCTCTACGATGAGGTGGCGCCGGTCGGCTCGCGCGACGTCGCGATGATTGTCAAGGAGCCGCTCGGCGTCGTCGGCGCGGTCGTGCCGTGGAACTATCCGCTGATCATCGCCGCCTGGAAGATCGGCCCGGCGCTGGTCGCCGGCAATTCGGTCGTCCTCAAGCCCGCCGAGCAATCGCCGCTCGGCGCGCTGTTCCTGGCGCGTCTCGCCAAGGAGGCGGGCCTGCCGGACGGCGTGCTCAACGTCGTGCCCGGCTTCGGCGAGAAGGCGGGCAAGCCGCTCGCGCTGCACTCGGACGTCGACATGATCACCTTCACCGGCTCGACCGAAGTCGGCAAGCTGATGCTCGCCTATGCCGGCCAGAGCAATATGAAGCGCGTCTCGCTCGAATGCGGCGGCAAGAGCCCGCACGTCGTGATGGCGGACGCCGACATCAAGGCGGCCGCCGAGGCGATCGCCTGGGGCATCTACTACAACCAGGGCGAAACCTGCCACGCCGGGTCGCGCGTGCTGGCCCATTCCTCGATCCGCGCCGAGCTGGTGGCGGCGATCGCGGATGTGCAGCGCACGCAAATTCCGCTCGGGCATCCTTTCGACGCCGCCGCGCAGCTCGGCGCCGTCGTCGAGGAGCGGCACATGGAGCGCGTGCTCTCCTACATCGAGCTTGGTATTAAGGAAGGCGCGAAGGTCGCGCTCGGCGGCAAGCGCGTGATGGCGGAGACGGGCGGCTATTACATCGAGCCGACGATCCTCGACGAAGCGCGGAACGACATGCGGATCGCGCAGGAAGAGATCTTTGGGCCGGTGGTCGTCGTCATTCCCTTCGAGGATGAGGCCGAGGCGATCCGCCTCGCCAACGACACGATCTACGGCCTCGGCGCGGGCGTCTGGACGTCGGACATGAATGCGGCGCACCGCCTCTCCAGGGCGATCCGCGCCGGCACGGTGTGGGTCAACACCTACGACCGCTCCTCGCTGACGACGCCGTTCGGCGGCTTCAAGCAGTCCGGCTTCGGCCGCGACCGCTCGCCCCACGCGGTCGACAAATACATGGACTTCAAGACCATCTGGACGGCGTACAAGTGACAGCACCCCTTCCCGCCTTGCGGGGGAAGGTGGCGCGAAGCGCCGGATGAGGGGTCGCGCCGCAAGGCGCGCCTTTGAACGCCACTCCCGGCACTGCGTAGTACACGCGCCTTGCGGCGCACCCCTCATCCGACGGCGCTGACGCGCCGCCACCTTCCCCCGCAAGGGGGGAAGGGGAGCAGGCGAGACTTTCATGCCCGAACCCTTCCAGCCCCTCGCCACCGCGCCCAAGGCGACGATCACGGCGATCGAGATCACGCGCCATCGCTTGCACTTCGATCCGCCGTTCCGCGCCAGTTGGGACACCAAGCCGCGTACCTACTGGGACGCGGCGATCGTCCAGGTGCACACCGACCTCGGCGTCACCGGCGTCGGCTCGGGCGACATGATGCTCGGCTTCGAGGGGCATGAAGCGCTGTTCATCGGCCAGGACGCGCTGGCGCTCGAACGGCATTGGCGCATCCTCAACAACATAAGCTTTCACTGGGGCCGCTGCTGGCCGCTCGATCTGGCGCTGTGGGATCTCGCCGGCAAGATCACGGGCCAGCCCTGTTGGAAGCTGATCGGCGGCCTCTCCAACAGCGTTCGCGCCTACGCGTCGTCGGGGACGCTGCGCTCGCCGGCCGAGCTCGCCGACGCGGCCGAAGCCTATCGCGCACGCGGCTTCACGGCGATGAAGATTCGCTTCCATCGCGGCGATTGGCGCGCCGACATCAAGGCGCTCGAAGCCGTGCGGGCGCGGCTCGGCGCCGGCTTCGACCTGATGGTCGATTGCAATCAGGGCTGGCGGATGTCCTGGGACGCTTATGCGCCCTGGACGTACAAGGACGCGCTCGAAGTCGCGCGCGAGCTCGAACGGCTCGGCGTCTATTGGATGGAGGAGCCGCTGCACCGCGGCGATCGCGCTGGGATGCGGCGTCTGCGCGAGCGCGTGGACGTGCGGATCGCCGGCGGCGAGATGACGCGCGAACTCTATGAGTTCCGCGACCTGATCAACGAGGGCTGCCTCGACGTGCTGCAGCCCGACGCCGCGCTGGTCGGCGGCATCACCGGACTGCGTCGCGTCGCCCTGATGGCGCAGGAACACAATCTGGTCTTCACGCCGCACACCTGGACCAACGGCATGGGCGTCGTCGCCAATGCGCATCTGGCGGCAGGGCTGTGCGACGCGCCGTTCCTCGAATTTCCTTACGATCCGCCCGAGTGGGATGTGGACCGCCGCGACTACATGATGGCCGAGCCCTTGCAGGTGAACGACGCCGGCCATATCGTATTGTCCGAAAAACCCGGCATGGGCTACGAGCCCGCGGTCGGCCTGCTCGCGAAAACGCGAATCGGCTGACCGCTCGCGAGCCTCGTCCGGGGGGAGGGACGATGGATCGCAAATGGTTGCCGCTGAATGCACTGCGGGCGTTCGAAGCGGCTGGGCAACATCTTAGCTTCACCGCAGCCGCTAACAGTCTCACTGTCGCGCAGAGCGCGGTAAGTCGGCATGTGATCGTGCTTGAAAATTTTCTCGGCGTCGCGCTGTTCGAGCGACGGCCGCAGCAACTCGTGCTGACTGAGGCCGGGCGGCACATTCTGCCGGTGGTCTCAAAGTCGTTCGACCGCATCGATCAGGCGCTCGGCGAAGTCATCAAGGAGAAGGGACGGCCGAAGCGCGTTCTCAAGGTCGCGCTGCCGACGTCCTTCGCGCATCGCCTGGCGATCCCGATCCTGCGCGACTTCCGCTTGGAGAATCCTGGCATCTCACTCGAGATCGTCTCCAAGCCGACGACTGGAGCCGAAGTCGACGGCGACATCGACATCGCGATCGTCTATTCCGAGCCGCGCGTCACCGACGCGATCCATGATCTCTTGTGGATGGTGCGCGCGACCATCCTGTGCAGCCCCAAGCTGCTCGAAGGGGCGGATCGCTCCGACCCGGCCAAGTTCATTGCAGCGCACGATCTGTTGCATGTGAAGATCGACGGCCGGCCGCGCCACTTCTTCTGGGAGATGCTGGCGCGCGCGATCGGTCGGCCGGATCTGCCGGTCGATCGCGGCCTGGTGTTCGATACGCAGCAATTGGCGGTGCAATACGCAACGCTCGGCGATGGCCTCGCGCTCTCCGATCCGCTGCTGTTCAGCGAGGAGATCAAGGCCGGCCGGCTGGTGCGGCCCTTCGACATCTGGCTCGACGAAGGCTACGGCTATTATCTGACGACGCATCCCGAGGACCTCAGCAACGAAGCGGTCGCCCTGTTCCGCTCGTGGCTGATTGCGCGTTTCAGCGGCGCGACCGGCGGCTCGCCGCCGGAACTTGCGAGCGTCGCGGCGGAAGCCAAGCTGCGCGCGGCAAGGTGAACGCTTGCGGCGTGGGCGAAATTGTCATGCCGCGATGCCATTTTCGCGCGAGGCTCCGGTCAGGGCGCCCGCTAGTGTGACCCAACCTTCGACTGCGCGCGGGAGCCCGCCGAGTCGCAATGCGCCCGAAGCGAGGGGCTGAAGATGTCGGAAACGCATAGCGAGGAACAAGGGCGCCGCCGGCGCCGGGCCGAGCGTGCGGCGCCTCCGCCGCCCTCGCGCGCCCCGCAGCCGCAGCTTCCCTTCGCGCCGGTGGAACTCGTCTCGCGCGACGAACTCGAGGCGATCCACAACGGCGCGCTCGCCGTGCTCAAGGAAATCGGCATCGACTTCCTGCACGAAGAGGCCAAGGCGATTTTGAAGGCGGCCGGAGCCGACGTTGCGGCGGGCTCCGACCGCGTCCGTTTCGATCCCGCCCTTGTCGAAGCGCAAATCGGCAAGGCGCCGCGAAGCTTCACGCTGCACGCCCGCAACCCCGAGCGGAGCGTGACGCTCGGCGGGCCGCACGTCGCCTTCGCCTCGGTCGCCAGCGCGCCCAACTCCTTCGATCGCGATGGCGGGCGCAGGCCGGGTGCGCGGCGCGACTATCAGAACTTCCTGCGCCTCAGCCAAAGCTTCGATTCGATTCACCTGCTCGGCGGCTATCCGGTCGAGCCAGTCGATATCCACGCCTCGGTGCGCCACCTCGATGCGCTGTCCGACATGCTGACGCTGACGGACAAGCCGATTCACGCCTATAGCCTCGGGCGCGAGCGCATCCGCGACGCCATCGAGATGGTGAGGATCGCGCGCGGCCTCGACGACGAGACGCTGGAGCGCGAGCCCTCGCTCTTCACGATCATCAACTCGTCCTCGCCGCTGCGGCTCGACACGCCGATGCTGGAGGGCGTCATCCAGATGGCGCGGCGCAATCAGGTCGTCGTGCTGACGCCGTTCACCTTGGCGGGCGCGATGGCGCCGGTCACGCTGGCGGGGGCGCTGGCTCAGCAGCACGCCGAGGCGCTCGCCGGCCTCGTGCTGGCGCAGATCATCAGGCCCGGCTCGCCCTTCGTCTACGGCGGCTTCACCTCCAACGTCGACATGAAATCGGGCGCGCCCGCCTTTGGCACGCCGGAATATATGAAGACGGCGATGATCGGCGGCCAGTTGGCGCGCCGGCTCGGGTTGCCCTACCGCTCCTCAAACGCCAACGCCGCCAATTCGCTCGACGCTCAGGCCGCTTATGAGAGCGTGTTCTCGCTGTGGGGCGCTATCATGGGCGGCGTCAACCTCCTCATGCATGGCGCCGGCTGGATGGAGGGCGGCTTGCAGGCCTCGTTCGAGAAGATGGCGCTCGACGCCGATCTGCTCGCGATGGTCGCCGATTTCTTGAAGCCGGTGCGCGTCGACGAAGCGGAACTCGCGCTCGACGCGATGCGCGAGGTCGGGCCGGGCGGCCACTTCTTCGGCGCCGCGCATACGCGATCGCGCTACCGCACCGCCTTCTTCCCGCCGATGATCTCCGACTGGCGCAACTACGAAAGCTGGCGCGAGGCGGGTTCGCCCACCGCCTACGACGCCGCCGAGCGCGTCTACAAGGAGCGGCTGAGGACCTACGCGGCGCCGGACTTCCCGGCTGAGCGCCAGGAAGCGCTCGCTGAATTCGTCGCCCGCCGGAAGGCCGAGGGCGGCGCGCCGACGGACTTCTAGGGATGCCGGCGAAGGAGTCGTTCCCCGTTGCGCCTCCGCGCGAGGGCGGCGCGATCTTCGCCAAGCTCGCTGTGAGCCCCTTCGCGGCGGTCGCCGCGATGTTCTTCGCCTTTGGCGTCGGTCTCGGCATGTGGTCGGGCGCCGCCGCGGTGGTTCTGCTGAGGGTCGGTGTCGGCGCGTCGGGCTATGGCGTGGCGCTCACGCTCTTCACCGGCGCCTATCTCTCCGCCATGTCGTCGGCGGGCGCCGTCTCGCGGCGGTTCACGGTTAAACGGTGCCTGATCGCCGCGGCGCTCGCGTCCGGGCCGGCGCTTGCGTGGCTTCTGTTCGTCGAAGGCCCGCTTGCGCTTTTTATCGCACTGCCGGTCTACGGTTTCTTCGCCGGCGCGGTCGATCTCACGATGAACGCCGTCGGCGCGCGCATCGAGCGGGGGCTCGGCCGTCCGATCCTCGCCCGTCTGCACGGTTGCGCCTCGGCCGGCATCGCCGTTGGCGCGGTGCTGGGCGGCGTGCTGGCGGCGAACGCCGCGTTCTGGACGGCGGGCATCATTGGCGTTGCGGCGATGATTTGGGCCTCCGCCTTGATTGCGGCGTCGATCCCCGCCGACCCGGCAGTTAGTGTCGGCGCCCCGACGGTCGAGCGGCGCGGCCTGCTGTCACGCATCCTCGTCGTGCTCGGGCTGGTGATCGGCGTCTCGATCGCCTGCGAGACGGCCGCGATGACGTGGTCGGCGCTCGCCCTTCAGCGCGAAGCGCCGGAATGGGCGGCGCTCGCCGGCCTTGGAGCGGCGTTCTTCGCTGCCTGCCAGGCGGCGCTGCGGTTCAACGCCGATTGGCTGCGCGAGCGCGTCGAGGACCGGTGGCTCATCGTCGTCTCGCTGGCGGTCGCCGCCGCGGGCTTCCTGATCGTCGCCGCGCATGCGGGCTTTGCAGCGAGCGTGCTCGGCTTTGCGATCATCGGCTTTGGCACCGGTGCGGTCGTGCCCTGCGGCTTTGCGCTTGCCGCCTCGCGCCCCGGCGTGTCGGCGGCGGTCGGCCTCTCCACCGCAGCCTTTTTCGGCTCCTTCGCGCGCCTGCCGGCGCCGCTGGTCGTCGGCGCCGTCGCCGACGCGGTGTCGCTGGCCGGCGCTTTCGCTTTGTTCGCGGGCCTGCTCGCGCTGGCGGTGACGGCGACGCTGGTCCTTGTTCCAGGGCAGGGGGCGGCGCAGGCGTGATGATTGGCGCGCAGTTCGCAACCTTAAGCGGTCAACGGGCGTCATGGCCGGGCTTGTCCCAGCCATCCACGCTGCGGTTCGCCGCAAGCAGTCTCGCAACGACATCGAACGTAAAACACGAGAGCTCTAGGGAGGCTCAGTCATGAAATCGCATTGTCAGGTCGCCGTGATCGGCGGCGGCGTGGTCGGCGCGAGCGTCCTTTATCATCTGACCAAGGGCGGCTGGCGGGACGTCGTGCTGATCGAACGCTCGGAGCTCACCTCCGGCTCGACCTGGCACGCGGCGGGCGGCATGCACACGCTCAACGGCGACCCCAACGTCGCCAAGCTGCAGCAATACACGATCAACCTCTACAAGGAGATCGAAGCGATCTCCGGCGTCTCGTGCGGCATGCACGTGACCGGCGGGCTCAATCTCGCCGGCACCAAGGAGCGGCTCGACTGGCTCAAGATGGCGCGCGCCCGCGGGCGCTATCTCGGCATGAACCTCGAAATCCTGTCGATCGAGGAAGCCGCCAAGATGTATCCCTTCATCGAGCCGAAACACTTCGTCGGCGCGATGTACGATCCGGTCGAAGGCCATCTCGACCCCTGGGGCGTGACCAACGCCTACGCCAAATGCGCGACGATGGCGGGCGCCGAGATCAACCGCTTCACGCGCGTCGTCGATTTGCAGCCGCGCCCAGATGGCTCCTGGGACGTGATCACCGACAAGGGGAACATTGTCGCCGAACATGTCGTCAACTGCGGCGGCCTCTGGGCGCGCGAAGTCGGCCGCATGGTCGGCCTCGAACTGCCGGTGCTCGCGATGGAGCACCATTACCTCATCACCGAGGACATCCCTGGCGTCATCGACCCCAAGGTCGACAAGTTCCACGTCATCGATTTCGAGGGCGAGATCTACATGCGCCAGGAGGGCGGCGGCATGCTGATCGGCACCTACGAACAGGCCTGCGTGCCGTGGTCGGAGCGCGAGACGCCGTGGGACTTCGGCCAGAACCTGCTGCCCAACGATCTCGACCGTATCGCGCCGAGCCTGGAGACGGCGTTCGAGCATTTCCCGGAGCTCGGCAAGGCCGGCATCCGCAAGGTCGTCAACGGCCCCTTCACCTTCGCGCCGGACGGCAATCCGCTGATCGGGCCGGTGAAGGGCCTCAAGAATTTCTGGGTCGCCTGCGGCGTGATGGCCGGCTTCAGCCAGGGCGGCGGCGTCGGCCTCGCGCTTGCCAATTGGATGATCGACGGCGATCCGGGCCACGACGTCTGGGGCATGGACGTCTCGCGCTTCGGCGATTGGGCGACGATGGCCTACGCTAACGCCAAGGTGCGCGAGAACTATTCCCGCCGCTTTCGCATCCGCTTTCCCAACGAGGAACTGCCGGCCGGGCGTCCGCACCGCACGTCGCCGCTCTATGACCGGATGGTCGCCGCAAACGCTGTGATGGGCGAATTGTACAGCCTGGAGCAGCCGTTGTGGTTCGCGCCCAAGGGCATGGAGCCGGTCGAGAACGTCACCTTCCGACGCTCCAACGCCTTCCCCCATGTCGGCGAGGAGTGCCGCGCGGTGCGCGCCAATCTCGGCATGACCGAGATCTCCAACTACGGAAAGATCGTCGTCGAGGGCCCGCGCGCGGCGGAGTTCCTCAACCGGGTGATGGCGAACCGCGTTCCCGCCGTCGGCAAGCTCGCGCTCTCGCCGATGCTCAACGAGCAGGGCAAGCTGATCGGCGATTTCACGGTCAGCCGCTACGCCGAAGACAAGTTCCTGCTCGTCTGCTCGCTCGCGGCGGAGGACTATTACATCCGCTGGTTCGAACGTCATCTGCCGAGCGAAGGCGTCATTTGCCGCGGCGCGTCGATGGAATATCCCGGCCTCTCGATCGCGGGGCCGAAGGCGCGCGACTTGTTGCAGCGGCTCGTGCGCGAGGACGTCTCCGACGCCGCTTTCCCGTTCCTGTCGTTCCGCAAGATGGACATCGGGCGGATTCCGGCGCTGGTCGGCCGCGTCTCCTTCACCGGCGAGCTCGGCTACGAAATCTGGGTGAGGCCGGAATATCTGCGCGCGCTCCACGCGCTCTTGCTCGAGGCGGGCGAGCCGCTGGGGCTCAAGGAATTCGGCCTGCGCGCGCTGCTGAGCTTGCGCCTCGAGAAGAGCTTCGGCACCTGGTTCCGCGAATATCGCCCCATCTACACGCCCTTCGAGGCGGGGCTCGGCCGCTTCGTCGATCTCAAGAAGAACGACTTCGTCGGGCGGGAGGCGGCGGCGCGCGAAAAGGACAGCGGCGGCAAGCTGCGTCTACAAACCTTCGCGGTCGACGCGAACGACGCCGACGCGATCGGCGACGAGCCGATCTGGCGCGACGGCAGGGTCGTTGGCTGGGTGACCTCGGGCGGCTACGGCCATTGCGTCGGCCAGTCGCTCGCCATGGGCTATATTGAAAAGCAACTGGCTGGGGTTGAAGGCGGCTTCGAGATCGAGATCATCGGGGAACGCCGTCCGGCGGTTCGTCTCAACATGCCTGCCTATGATCCGGCTGGCTTGGCGATGCGGAGCTAAATCGAAAGCGGCTTGCTGAGCCGCGTCCCGCGGGGCGGTCACGCCGCCTCGCAGGGATACGCTGTCTGCCTTTAGGCCGGCTCAGACGCGGGCGGCTTCACGCGCGATCTGCTCGATGTCGGCGCGGTCGATGCCAAGGTCGTGCAGCTCACGATCGGTGTAGGTCGACAGCTCGCGAATAACGTTCCAGTAAGCGCGACGCTCGCGGAAATAACGGCGAATGAATTCGAACTTCATGGCGGTCTCCAACTCGTTAGGAGCCGGCGAATAGGATTCGTTGATCCCTTCGACGACCGATTTCCCTTGAGCGTTCCTTCTCCACGACGAGATGTGAGATGGATTGCTGCAGTGCAAAAGTCAATGGTGCATCGCGAAGCGGCATGCGCTCATTGCATGAGCAAATGCGACGGAAAGCGCGATCTGGCGCCAGTTTTTGCGGCAAAATCGCAAAAACCGGCCTCTTGGCGAGGAAAGATATGCAAATTACGCATGTCAACTATGGCGAAGGCGAGCCTGCGACAGTGCGCCGCAGCAGGGTTGAGGCTGCCCTGTCAACAGGTACAAAATGGGCGCCCGCCTCGAATTGCGGCAAGCCGGATTTGACACCAGCCGCTTTGCGCAATATTGAGCCCGCCGACGGCGCGCTCTCGATGAGGGCGCGTTCGTCGTTTGACGCACCCGCGGCCATGCCTTGCTCGGCGGAAGCCTGTCGGCGCGGAGTTCTCCCTTCCGGGAGCGCTCGGCGCAAAGGAGGGCGCGTTCCCTGACCCACAACGTCCTTTCAGAGGAACCGCGATGACGAAGCGCGCAGAAGCGAAGTACAAAATTGATCGCCGCATGGGCGAGAACATCTGGGGCCGCCCCCGCAGCCCCTTCAACAAGCGTGAATATGGCCCCGGCCAGCACGGCCAGCGCCGCAAGGGCAAGGCGACCGACTTCGGCACCCAGCTCAAGGCCAAGCAGAAGCTCAAGGGCTACTACGGCAACATTTCCGAGCGCCAGTTCCACAAGTACTACGTTGAGGCGCGTCGTCTGCGCGGCGACTCGAGCGCCCATCTGATCGGCCAGCTGGAGCGCCGTCTCGACGCGGTGGTCTACCGCGCCAAATTCGTGCCGACCGTGTTCGCCGCCCGCCAGTTCATCAACCACGGCCACATCAAGGTGAACGGCCGCCGGGTCAACATCGCCTCCTTCCAGGTGAAGGTCGGCGACGTGATCGAGATCAAGGAATCCTCGCGTCAACTCGTGTTGGTGCTCGAAGCTGCGACGCTCGCCGAGCGCGACGTTCCCGATTACATCGAGGTCGATCACGCCAAGGGCATGGCCAAGTTCACGCGCGTGCCGACCCTCACCGAGGTGCCGTATCCCACGCACATGGAGCCGAACCTAGTGGTCGAGTTCTATTCGCGCTAAGCGAAGACGCCGATCCCAAGATTTTGCGAGAGCCGCCTCATCGAGGCGGCTCTTTTCGTATGTGGCCGCCCCCTTCTCCCCTTGCGGGAGAAGGTGTCGTCGCGTCAGCGACGACGGATGAGGGGTCGCGCCACAAGGCGCGGTGGGCGAATTGGGTCGGGCGGCGAGATCATTGGGGTCCGGCGGGCGCTCAATCGTCGCAGGCCGGCGCGCCGGAGGCAACCCCTCATCCGACCCGACTGACGTCGGGCCACCTTCCCCCGCAAGGGGGGAAGGGATGCACGGCAACAGCTTCGACGTCCAGGCAGGCCGCAATATAGCAGGAGTTTAGGCCCTACCGCGCTCGAATGCCGAAGCCTTGGGCGAGGAACAGCCCGCCGTGGCGCAGAGCGCCGGCGTCGATGCCGTGGCCGACTCCGAACGAGAGATGCCACTGGCTCGGGATCTCCGCCTTGGCGAGATCGTTCATCGCCAAGAACATCGCTTCGAGCGGGATCACCGGGTCCTGATCGCCGTGCACGAGCAGGATCGGCGCGCTTTGGCCGCGCGCATTGCGAGCGTTCGCCTCGTCGAGATGTTCCGGCCCGACGAGCAAGCCCGAATAGCCGATGATCGCCGCCGGCGCGCGCTTGCGGCGCAGGCCGACGTGGAGCGCCATCATCGCGCCCTGGCTGAAGCCAACCAGCGCCAAGCGCGATTCGTCGAGGCCGAGCCGCGCCAATTCCTCGTCGAGAAAGGCGTCGATCGACGGGCGCGCCGCGACGACGCCGCGCCAGCGTTCGTCGCCGCCGCGGGGATCTTCCGGAGCGGTCGTGGTGAGCGGAAACCATTGCTGCCCCATCGGCGCGCCCGCGCAACGCTCGGGCGCATGCGGCGAGACGAACGCGGCGTTCGGCAGCACGCCGCGCCACTGAGCGCCGAGCTCGATCAGGTCGTTTCCGTCGGCGCCATAGCCGTGCAGAAACACCACGAGCTGTTTGGTCGCCGCGCCCTTGGGGTCGAGCCGCGGTCCAGTCAGTTTCGCCGTCATAGGGAACTCCAGGCAAGCAACGCCGCGCGGTCTAGCCCGAATGCGCGCGGCGCGCCATCCGCTCTCGTTTATTGGCCGATGACGCCGGCGCGCTGTTTCACGCCGCGATAGAATGCCCAGAGCATCCGCGCCGCAACGCCGCGCAGCGGGCGCCAGCGCTCGGCGATCCGCTCGAGCTTTCGCGCGTCGGGTCGGGCCTTGAGGCTCAGCGCAAGGCGCGCGGCCTCCTGGAGGGCGAGATCGCCGGCAGGAAACGCATCGGGATGCCCGAGGCAAAACAAGAGGAAGATGTCCGCCGTCCACGGCCCGACGCCTTTCACCGCGATCAGCGCTTCATGCGCTTCGCGCGCGTCGCGCTCGCCGAGCGCCTCGAGATCGAGACCGTCCGCCGCAGCCGCCGCAAGCGCACGCAACGCCCGCATTTTCGGCAGCGAGAGGCCGCAGCGTCGGAGCGCGGCGTCGTCCGCTTCGAGCAGGGTGGCGGCGCTGAGCGGCGCCAATTCGGCTTCGAGGCGGGCAAAAATCGCACTGGCGCTGGCGACCGAGACCTGCTGCGAGACGATAATTGCCGCCAGGCCGGCAAAACCCGGCAGGCGCCGCCGCAATGGGGGAGGGCCGCCGATTTCGATCAAGCGGGCGACGACGTCGGGATCGAGCGCAAGAAGCCTCGCAGTCGCGTCCGCAAGCGCGCCCTCGGAGTCGATCAGCGGGCCGGGGTGATAATGATTGAGCGGCTTGGCCGCGCGTCGAGGTCGCGCGCGTTTCGTCTTTGGCCGCGCGACGGCGCCGGCCTTGCCGCCGCGGCCTTTGGCGCGAGCAACCTCCGCGTCGCTCGCCTTCGGCTTGCCGGCGCCGCCCTTTTTCGAAACATTGTCCTTCGACACCCGACTCGCCATCGCCGACTTCCGCTCCGCCGCGGTAGGCCTCAACGCCCTCGCCATGACCCTCGCCGCCGTTCCCACGTTTCGCTTCGCGCCTTCGCCCAATGGGGCGCTGCACCTCGGCCACGCCTATTCCGCGCTGATGAATCAGCGGTTTGCCCAGGCGGCGAACGGCCGCTTGCTGCTGCGCATTGAAGACACTGACGTGACGCGCTGCAAGCCGGAATTCGAGGCGGCGATGCGCCAGGACCTCGATTGGCTGGGGATCGGGTTCTCAGCTGAGCCGCGCCGCCAGAGCGAGCATCTCGACGATTACGCCCGCGTTCTCTCGACGCTCGAAGCCCGCGGCCTCGTCTATCCCTGCTATTGCGGCCGCGCCGAAATCCTCTGCGCCAATGGGGGCCTGCGCGATCCCGACGGCGGGCCGCTGCACCGCGGCCGCTGCGTCGCCGTGGACGCTGAGGAGGCGTTTCGCCGCCAAGCGGCGGGTGAGCGCCCGGCCTTGCGGCTCGATATGGCCGGGGCCCTGTCGCGCGAGCCAGCTCCATTGACATGGCGCGAATTCGGCGAGGACGGGCGAGAGTTCACCGTCGAGGCCGATCCTGCGGCGTGGGGCGACGTCGTGCTGCGCGGACGAGGCCAGCCTGTGGCCTATCACCTCGCCGTCGTCGCCGACGACGCGCTCCAGGCGGTCAGCGACGTGGTGCGCGGCCGCGATCTCTATGCCGCGACGTCGGTTCATCGCTTGCTGCAGGTCCTGCTCGGCCTGCCGGAGCCGCGCTACCGCCATCACCGGCTCGTTCTCGACGCCAATGGCGACAAAATGTCGAAAAGCGCCTCGTCCACGCCGCTGCGCGCTTTGCGCGAAGCCGGCTTCTCCACCGCCGATCTGCGCGCGGCGCTCGGCTTCGGCGAAGCGGCGGCCTTGCGGCTCCCCGTGCGGTTCAGTTGACCTTGGAGGCGACGGTCGCGGGCGCGGGCGCAGTCGCCGCGTTGGGCGCCTGGCTCATCAACTGATCGATCCGGTCGCGCTCGCGCTTGAAGGTGGCGAGCATCTTGCCGTCGAACTCGCGCGTGCGGGCGAGCTTGATCGCCATCGGGTCGACGAAGTTGCCATTGATGATCACTTCGTAGTGGAGGTGCGGCCCGGTGGCGAGGCCAGACTGGCCGAGATAGCCGATCACCTGCCCCTGTGTGACGTGGACCCCCGGCACCATACCGCGCGCGAAGCCCGACATGTGGGAGTAGGTCGTCACATAGCCGTTGGCGTGTTGAATCTCGATGTGCCTGCCGTAGCCCGAAGTAAACTCGGCCTTGATGATCACGCCATTGCCGGTAGCGAGGATGGGCGTGCCGATCGGCGCGCCCCAATCGACGCCGGTGTGCATGCGCGCGTAGTGAAGGATCGGGTGGTAGCGCATGCCGAAGGGCGAGGTCATCTCGCCGGAGGCGACCGCCTTGCGCATGAGGAATTTTCGGGTCGAGCGGCCGTTCTCGTCGTAATAATCGACGAGGCCGTCGTCCGGTGTCTGGAAGCGATAGTAGCGGAACGTTTGGTCGCGCACCGTCATGGTCGCGTAGAGAAGCTGCGGATGGGGATCGATGTCGTCCGCCTCGGCGATGAAGGCGCCGACCGAATCGCCTGGCTGGACCGCGCGCTGAAAATCGACGTCGTTGGCGAAAGCGTGCACCATTTCGTCGATCATCGGCCGCTGCAGTCCTTGCTTGAGCGCGGTCTCGTAGAAGCTCTCGTAGAGGGTCATCCCGCCGTCGTCATCGTCCTTGCGCGGGCGCGGCGCGTCGGGACGCATCGTCACAGGCACATAGGCGCCGGCGTCGTCGATCGCGATCATCGATTTGAGCTGCTCGTCGGCGTAGACCGACACGCGGGCGATCGGCGCGGCTTTGCCGTCGGCGGGCGGCTGGTCGTATTCGAGGATGATCTTCTGTCCCTCGGCGACCGGCGATTGGCCGGGGCGGGCGCCGAAAGCGGCGACGATCGCGTCGGCAGCCTCCTTGGTCGCGCCATTGGCGTGCAGGACGTCCTCGAAGGTTTCGCCGTGGCGCAACTCTACGAGCCGCTCGCCGGGGCGCGAATCCGGCGCGGACTTCGCCTCGTTGGTCACATTCTCCGGCACCATGCGCACTTCGATCGAGGCGAAGGGCGCTGTCGCCGCTTCGCCGCCGGTCAGCGCCTCGGAGAGCGCGCCGAGCGGATCGACGCCGGCCTGGCTGGTGCGCATCAACAGCATTTGCGGCGGCAGGGCCGGGGCTTTGTCGCCGTCCGCCGCCGCTTTGATCATCTCGGCGACTTGCGCCTGCGCCTCGACGAGCGTCAATTCGCCGGTAGCCGTCGCCGCGTCCGCGGGCGTCAGATCCTGCTGCGAGAAGGAGACTTCCGCGTCGTCCTGCGCGGGGCCTGGATCGGGCGGCGCATCGGCCTTTTCGGCCGAGGCGGTGGTCGCCTTGAGCGGATCGAATGGCGGCACGTCGTCGGCGAAGCCGGTAGGCGTGACAGTGAGGGTCGTCGAAAGGATGGTGAACGGGCGCGCTTTGACGACCTCCTTGTCGCCGATCTTGATCGTCGTCGGCGCTTTGAAGGTTTGCTTTGCCGCGACGATGTCGACCGGCCGGACCAAGCGGTCGCCCTTGCCGGGGTTGACCCCCGCCACGCTGTCCTTGTGCGTTGTGGGTTCGAATTCCGGCGCTTCGGCGAAGGTCGACTGGCGATCGAGGCCAAGATAGAGCGCCGCGCCGATCAGCGCCAAGCCGCAGACGCCCGCAAGCGCGACGCCGGCGAGCCAGCGAAACGGGATGTGCCGACGTTCACGAGTCTCGATCCGCGAGCCGTCGATTTCGATCGGCGCCTCGTGACCGAGTTCGACAGTGAGACGGCTTCGCTCGATCGGCGTCGGGGGGCGGGTGAAACGGGCGGCCAAAGTCGTCACGGTCAGTCTTGTCGCTCGCTCGAAGTCTCGCCTATTTCACAGCGCCATTGTTACCGGCGCGGTTCAGTGCGCGCAACGCCGCGCTGCCAAGAACGCCTGGCGCCTCGTCATTCCACACAAACCATGGCCGCAGTACGGCGGAGGCGGAAAAGCCGAGACCGCCTGGCGTTGCCCCCGGAAGACCGCGGCCCTGCAAACTTATCCCCAAGCCGAACCGCTGCAAACCGGGACTTTGCGACTTTTTTGCAAAAAGAATTTGACACTCGCAGGAGCCTTCCCTATACCACCGCACACCGACGGCGTTGCCGCTGAGGCGGCCGACGCGGTGTCGGGCTTCGGAACGATCTTGAGGCGCTCTTCTCCCTGCCGAGAGGTAGGGAGATGGTTCGTCGACCGTTCCGCGCTTCTGGTTTCGGCCGGGGCGTCTTGGCGGCGAAAGTCGTCGTCGAGGTGAAGAATTGGGTTTGGCGGCGTCGCTTTGGGCTTGTCCCAGTCGGTGCGGTTGAAATCCCGGAGAGTTTGGCTCTCCATGCTGTTTGACAATTACATATGAAGGAAGAGAGACGTGGTCGGCGGGGTCCTTGCGGGGCTCTGGCGGTTGGGTCTGTAGCGGCGAAAGCTGTTGCAGGGCTGGCGTTAGGGTCCGAAGAGATATCTGACGGTCACGTTTCAAAATTCATCGCGCTTGGCGAAGAGCGGGCTTGAACGTCGCGAGACGGACAGGTTTTGTGGTTTTGCCGAGCGGATGTGTTTGGAACTCGTCAAGAGTTGCCGAAATCGGAGATGATTTCGGCGAAGTGACCAGTCAGGACAAAAATCTCAATTCAACTTGAGAGTTTGATCCTGGCTCAGAACGAACGCTGGCGGCAGGCTTAACACATGCAAGTCGAGCGCCCCGCAAGGGGAGCGGCAGACGGGTGAGTAACGCGTGGGAACATACCCTCCGGTTCGGAATAACTCAGGGAAACTTGAGCTAATACCGGATACGGCTTAGCGGCGAAAGATTTATCGCCGGAGGATTGGCCCGCGTCCGATTAGCTAGTTGGTGTGGTAATGGCGCACCAAGGCGACGATCGGTAGCTGGTCTGAGAGGATGATCAGCCACATTGGGACTGAGACACGGCCCAAACTCCTACGGGAGGCAGCAGTGGGGAATATTGGACAATGGGCGCAAGCCTGATCCAGCCATGCCGCGTGAGTGATGACGGCCTTAGGGTTGTAAAGCTCTTTCGCGAGGGACGATAATGACGGTACCTCGATAAGAAGCCCCGGCTAACTTCGTGCCAGCAGCCGCGGTAATACGAAGGGGGCTAGCGTTGTTCGGAATTACTGGGCGTAAAGCGCGTGTAGGCGGGTCTTTAAGTCAGGGGTGAAATGCCAAGGCTCAACCTTGGAACTGCCTTTGATACTGGAGATCTTGAGTCCGGGAGAGGTGAGTGGAACTGCGAGTGTAGAGGTGAAATTCGTAGATATTCGCAAGAACACCAGTGGCGAAGGCGGCTCACTGGCCCGGAACTGACGCTGAGACGCGAAAGCGTGGGGAGCAAACAGGATTAGATACCCTGGTAGTCCACGCTGTAAACGATGGATGCTAGCCGTTGGGGAGCTTGCTCTTCAGTGGCGCAGCTAACGCTTTAAGCATCCCGCCTGGGGAGTACGGTCGCAAGATTAAAACTCAAAGGAATTGACGGGGGCCCGCACAAGCGGTGGAGCATGTGGTTTAATTCGAAGCAACGCGCAGAACCTTACCAGCTTTTGACATGTCCTGGACGGATTGCAGAGATGCGATCTTCTCTTCGGAGCCGGGAACACAGGTGCTGCATGGCTGTCGTCAGCTCGTGTCGTGAGATGTTGGGTTAAGTCCCGCAACGAGCGCAACCCTCGCCCTTAGTTGCCATCATTCAGTTGGGCACTCCAGGGGGACTGCCGGTGATAAGCCGGAGGAAGGTGGGGATGACGTCAAGTCCTCATGGCCCTTACAGGCTGGGCTACACACGTGCTACAATGGCGGTGACAGAGGGATGCGAAGGGGCGACCCCTAGCAAATCTCAAAAAGCCGTCTCAGTTCGGATTGCACTCTGCAACTCGAGTGCATGAAGTTGGAATCGCTAGTAATCGCGGATCAGCACGCCGCGGTGAATACGTTCCCGGGCCTTGTACACACCGCCCGTCACACCATGGGAGTTGGTTTTACCCGAAGGCGTTTCGCCAACCGCAAGGGGGCAGGCGACCACGGTAGGGTCAGCGACTGGGGTGAAGTCGTAACAAGGTAGCCGTAGGGGAACCTGCGGCTGGATCACCTCCTTTCTAAGGATATGTCCTTTATCAAGGGTCGACGTCGGCTTGCCGGCGAGAGAGCTTCAGGCTCTCGTTTCGAAACCTTTATCGGACGTCTTAAAATCAGCGGCCTTGTCAAAGGCCGCATTGGCGGGACACCGCCGACTTCGTCTCTCTTTCTTCGCCAAAGGACGAGCCGGGTTCGTCGCTTGCGATGGTGTGTTCCCGCGAAGCGCCAAAGCTCGGGCTTGTAGCTCAGTTGGTTAGAGCGCGCGCTTGATAAGCGTGAGGTCGGAGGTTCAAGTCCTCCCAGGCCCACCATACTTATTAAGAGCGCCCTCGCATCAGCTCGGCGTCGCGTTCGCTCCTAGCAAAGCTTCGCTTTGCGGGTGGCGGCGACGTTGGCCAGCAGGGCCTTCGACGTCAGCTTGCGAATCGCAGGGTTCGCTAGCGCGCAAGTCGCGACGCCGCGCTGACGCGAGGTTCTTCTTCTCTCGTAAGATGGGGCCATAGCTCAGTTGGGAGAGCGCGTGCTTTGCAAGCATGAGGTCGTCGGTTCGATCCCGTCTGGCTCCACCAGACGGTTGATCGCCGAGGCTTGAAGCTTGCGAGCTGAGCTCGAACGTCCTTTGGAATTAGAGTTTCGCCAGCGCTTCTCAGAGAGGCGCTGGTGCGAAAATATCTGACATCGTGAAGAGGAAACGCATTCGGTCGAGGGGCCGGGGCGGATGAGGGTTCGTTTCTAAGGAAGCGGATCTGGAGTTCGTCGTGGCCCTGAGAGCATCTCAGTCGTGGGCCCAAGCTTGACCGCTGGCTCCCGGATGCGTTTGAAGCAATGGTCTTTTCAAAAGTCCAACGCCACCCGAAGCCTGCACAAGGGGGAGGGTCCGTAGACTGCCGAGTCGAATTGGCGAAGCTTTGCGGGCGTCGTAAGACGTCCTTGAGGCGGAGCTGAACGGCGCGCGTTGGCAATGAGAGCAATCAAGTGTCTTAAGGGTATCTGGTGGATGCCTTGGCGCTGAGAGGCGATGAAGGACGTGGTACGCTGCGATAAGTCTCGGGGAGCCGCGAACAGGCTTTGATCCGAGAATTTCCGAATGGGGAAACCCACCTTCGATCTCTGTTACTCCGAAGAGACGGCTTTTTGAGCGAATGGATGGGTTCACGCCCAGAGGTTCGGGAGGGAAGGCGTCGGCTTTGTCGTAAAAGCGAGAAAGCGATCTTTGGACTAGCAGAGATCAACAGAAGGTATTTATTCCCTGAATCCATAGGGGAATAAAAGCGAACCCGGGGAACTGAAACATCTAAGTACCCGGAGGAAAGGACATCAACGAGACTCCGTTAGTAGTGGCGAGCGAACGCGGACCAGGCCAATGCTTCTGCTTTGATTGACCAGAACCGGTTGGAAAGCCGGGCCGGAGCGGGTGACAGCCCCGTATGGATAGGATGGAGCAGAAGATACGAGTAGGGCGGGACACGTGAAATCCTGTCTGAACATGGGGGGACCACCCTCCAAGCCTAAGTACTCCTCAGCGACCGATAGCGAACAAGTACCGTGAGGGAAAGGTGAAAAGCACCCCGACGAGGGGAGTGAAACAGTTCCTGAAACCGGATACCTACAAACAGTCGAAGCGCGCAAGCGTGACGGCGTACCTTTTGTATTATGGGTCAGCGACTTAAAGTATCGAGCAAGCTTAAGCCGATAGGCGAAGGCGCAGCGAAAGCAAGTCTGAATAGGGCGATTTAGTTCGATGCTTTAGACCCGAAACCGAGTGATCTAGTCATGAGCAGGTTGAAGGTAGGGTAACACCTACTGGAGGACCGAACCGGTGTCTGTTGAAAAAGACTCGGATGACTTGTGATTAGGGGTGAAAGGCCAACCAAACTCGGAAATAGCTGGTTCTCCGCGAAATATATTTAGGTATAGCCTCGAGATGAGGCTCCAGGGGGTAGAGCACTGGATGGGCTAGGGGGGCTAAAACCCTACCAAACCTAACCAAACTCCGAATACCTGGAAGTCATTCTCGGGAGCCACACAGTGGGTGCTAACGTCCATTGTGGAGAGGGAAACAACCCAGACCAACAGCTAAGGCCCCCAATTCATGGCTAAGTGGGAAAGGATGTGGAAATCCCAAAACAACCAGGAGGTTGGCTTAGAAGCAGCCATCCTTTAAAGAAAGCGTAACAGCTCACTGGTCTAAACAAGGGTTTCTGCGCCGAAGATGTAACGGGGCTCAAGCCATGAGCCGAAGCTTTGGGTTCGTCGCAAGACGAGCGGTAGCGGAGCGTTCCGTAGGCTGATGAAGGAAGACCCGTGAGGGCTTCTGGAGGCATCGGAAGTGCGAATGCTGACATGAGTAACGACAAACACTGTGAAAGACAGTGTCGCCGAAAGTCCAAGGGTTCCTGCGTAAAGTTAATCTTCGCAGGGTTAGCCGGCCCCTAAGGCGAGGCCGAAAGGCGTAGTCGATGGGAACCACGTTAATATTCGTGGGCCAGCAGGTGGTGACGGATGACGAAAGTTGTAGGGGATTACTGGATTTTCCCTGCCGCCTGGTTGTTCCAGGAAATAGCCCCTGCATGAGACCGTACCCGAAACCGACACAGGTGGACAGGTAGAGCATACCAAGGCGCTTGAGAGAATGACGTTGAAGGAACTCGGCAATTTACCTCCGTAACTTCGGAATAAGGAGGCCCTCGGCGAGCGCAAGCTCGTTGGGGGGGCACAGGCCAGGGGGTGGCAACTGTTTAACAAAAACACAGGGCTCTGCGAAATCGAGAGATGACGTATAGGGTCTGACGCCTGCCCGGTGCCGGAAGGTTAAAAGGAGAGGTGCAAGCCTTGAATTGAAGCCCCGGTAAACGGCGGCCGTAACTATAACGGTCCTAAGGTAGCGAAATTCCTTGTCGGGTAAGTTCCGACCTGCACGAATGGCGTAATGACTTCCCCGCTGTCTCCAACGTCAGCTCAGTGAAATTGAAGTCCCCGTGAAGATGCGGGGTTCCTGCGGTCAGACGGAAAGACCCCGTGCACCTTTACTATAACTTTGCGTTGGCATTCGTTAAGTCATGTGTAGGATAGGTGGTAGGCTATGAAGCCGGGGCGCCAGCTCTGGTGGAGCCACCCTTGAAATACCACCCTTGACTTGATGGATGTCTAACCGCGGCCCATTACCGGGGTCCGGGACAACGCATGGTGGGTAGTTTGACTGGGGCGGTCGCCTCCCAAAGAGTAACGGAGGCGCGCAATGGTTGGCTCAGACCGGTCGGAAATCGGTCGTCGAGTGCAATGGCATAAGCCAGCCTGACTGCGAGACAAACAAGTCGAGCAGAGACGAAAGTCGGTCATAGTGATCCGGTGGTCCCGCGTGGGTGGGCCATCGCTCAACGGATAAAAGGTACGCCGGGGATAACAGGCTGATACTCCCCAAGAGTCCATATCGACGGGAGTGTTTGGCACCTCGATGTCGGCTCATCACATCCTGGGGCTGGAGAAGGTCCCAAGGGTTCGGCTGTTCGCCGATTAAAGTGGTACGTGAGCTGGGTTCAAAACGTCGTGAGACAGTTTGGTCCCTATCTGCCGTGGGTGTCGGAGAATTGAGAGGATTTGCCCCTAGTACGAGAGGACCGGGGTGAACGTATCTCTGGTGGACCTGTTGTGGCGCCAGCCGCAGTGCAGGGTAGCTATATACGGAATGGATAACCGCTGAAGGCATCTAAGCGGGAAACCAGCCTCAAAACGAGTTCTCCCTGAAGAGCCGTGGAAGACCACCACGTCGATAGGCCGGATGTGGAAGCGCAGCAATGCGTGCAGCTTACCGGTACTAATCGCTCGTTCGACTTGATTGCTCTCATTTGCCAATGCGCGTCTTCTTCTCGCAGAAAGAAGAACGGCCCGTCAGGGCCGACGCGACTTCGCGCTTGCCGCCTTCTTACGAAGGCGGTGTCGCCGACTGCCAAAACCATTTGCTTCACTCCGTCCTTTGCCGGCCTGGTGGCTTTTGCAAGGCGATCAGACCCGATCCCATCCCGAACTCGGCCGTCAAACGCCTCAGCGCCAATGGTACTTTGTCTCAAGACACGGGAGAGTAGGTCGTCGCCAGGCCTGCAAAGCACGGAACTTTCCTCTTCAAACCATCGAACGCCAGATCAAGTCCCTGCCGCGGGGTGGAGCAGCCCGGTAGCTCGTCAGGCTCATAACCTGAAGGCCGCAGGTTCAAATCCTGCCCCCGCAACCAAATCAAAAGCCCCCGCGCCCCAACGCGGGGGCTTCTTGCGTTCTCGATCCGGCGCCGCTCCCCAGGCGTGCGGCGACATCCGCCGCGAAACCAAATCGTTGGGCGGAGTTCCAATTGCGGGCGAAGTCCTGCTTGTGAATTGGCGTGGGGGTCCGACGCCGATCGGCACGCTAATACCAAAGGTCCCGCCGGCTGACTTATCGAGGGGGATTCCCCTGGGGCGATTTTCTGACTCCCTGGGCGCGGGGGAATTCGCGCCATGCCGTCAGCGGTTATGCTTCGAGAGGACTATTCGGCGGAGGAGCTTCGGGCGTTGGCTCGGCGCTCGAAAGACGCCAATCAGAGCCGCCGGCTGTTGCCGCTAGCGGCGGTGCGCGACGGCATGAACCGGGCCGGGGCGGCCAAGACCGGCGGCATGGACCGGCAAATGCTGCGCGACTGGGCGCATCGGTTCAACGCCGCCGGCCCCGACGGGCTGATCGACCAGGGGACGGAAGGCCCCAAGCCGCGCCTCTCGGGGGAATAGTTGGCCGAACTGGCGCAGATCGTCGAGATATCAAACGGTTGACTGCTGCACCGCAGGGATCCCACCTTGGGGGGCTGAGTGACATTCTGGTTATTGGCCCGCAAACTATTCCAAAATGGATATTAGAAAAGGGCCAGTTTCGCAGCACCTTGCGCCGACGATGACGGACGCAGCGCGGGGGATTCCCGCCTGGCGCGGCACGGCGCGACGGGAGGATGCGCGAGATGAAACTGACGTCGATCGAAACCTTTTCCACGGCTTATGTCGGCTTCGTGCGGATCACTGACGAAACTGGCGCGACCGGCTGGGGGCAGGTCTCGACCTACAATTCGGATATTACCGCGCTCGTGCTGCACCGTCAGGTTGCGCCCTGGACGCTCGGCGTGGATATTACCGATCTCGACGACCACCTCGACCTGATCGCCGAGCGCGAGCACAAGTTCCCAGGCTCGTACTTGCGTCGCGCCATGACTGGCCTCGACACCGCGATCTGGGATTTGCGCGGGAAAGCTGCTGGCAAGTCTGTCGCCGAGCTTCTGGGCGGGACGCCCGGCCCCTTGCGCGCCTACGCTTCCTCGATGAAGCGGGACATCACACCGGGCGACGAGGTTGAGCGGTTCAAGCGGCTCCAGCAGGAATTCGGCTTCGACGCCTTCAAATTCCGCGTCGGCGCCGAGGTGGGACGCGGGCGAGACGAATGGCCGGGCCGCACCGAGGAAATCATCCCGGCGGTGGCGCGCGGGCTCGGCCCCGACGTCGCCCTTTTGGCCGACGCCAATTCCTGTTATGCGCCCGCCCGCGCCATCGAGGTCGGCCGCATGATGGAAGACAACGGTCTGGTGCACTATGAGGAGCCGTGCCCGTACTGGGAGCTGGAGCAGACCAAGGCTGTCGCCGACGCGCTCGACATCGCCGTGACCGGCGGTGAACAGGATTGCGATTTGTCGATATGGCGGCGCATGATCGACATGCGGGCCGTGGATATCGTCCAGCCCGACATCTGCTACCTCGGCGGCATTGCACGCACGTTGCGGGTCGCGCACATGGCGGAAGCCGCGGGAATGAAGGTGACGCCGCACTCGGCGAACTTGTCGCTCGTCACACTTTTCACGATGCACTTGTTGCGCGCGATCCCGAACCGCGGTGACTATCTCGAATTTTCAATCGAGGGCGCTGATTACTATCCCTGGCAATACGGCCTCTTCCGCACCGATCCCTACAAAATCGCTGACGGGGAGGCGACCGTGACCGGCGAGCCCGGCTGGGGCGTCGAGATCGACCCGGAATGGTTGGCGAAATCGTCCTATCAGATCAGCAAGGCCGCTTGAGATGAGCATGACGGGTCGCCTCGTCGCCGAATATTTCGCGACCGGAACGCTCGCCGGCCTGCCCGACCGTCATTTCATTGGCGGCGAATGGACGCCCGCCGCCTCCGGCGGCAAGATGGAAACATTCGATCCGGGAATCGGACGGGCGTTCCATGCCTTCGCCGCCGGGGGGGAGGAAGACGCGGCCCTAGCGGTGGAGAGCGCGGACCGTGCCGGCATGGCTTGGGGACGCCTGCGCCCCTCCGCGCGCGCCGCGGTGCTATCGCGCGCCGCATCGCTTCTGCGCGAGGAGGCGGAGCGGTTCGCTGTCGTCGAAAGTCTCGACAGCGGCAAGGCGCTGCAGGAGGCCGCGGGCGACATCGCAGGCGCTGCGCGCGCGCTCGAGTATTACGCGGCCGCAGCCAATGCGCTCCAGGGCGACTCCTATCCCCTCGGCGAGGACTATCTCGGCTATTCCCGGCGCGAGCCGGTCGGCGTAACCGCACATATCATACCCTGGAACTATCCACTCTCAACCGCCGTGCGTGGCGTCGCGCCAGCCCTCGCCGCCGGTTGCGGCGTCGTCGCCAAGCCAGCCGAACAGACGCCCCTGACGGTGCTAATGCTCGCCGAACTTCTCCTCCGAGCAGGACTTCCAGCCGGCGTCTGCAACGTCGTCACAGGTACGGGGCCAGCGGCCGGGGCGCCCCTCGTGCGCCATCCGGTCGTGCGCCACGTCTCCTTTACGGGTTCGGTCAGCACCGGCATCAATGTCGCGCGCCAGGCGGCGGACCATGTGACAAGGACGCTACTCGAGCTCGGCGGCAAATCGCCCGTCGTCGTGCTGGTGGACGCTGACCTCGAGGCGGCGGTCGAAGGCGTCATGGGGGCGATTTTTGAGAACGCCGGGCAGATCTGCTCGGCCGGATCTCGGCTCCTCGTCGACCGACGCGTCCACGCCGAACTGGTCGAACGCCTCGTCTCGCGGGCGCGCTCGCTTGCGATGGGGCACGGTCTCAGACGGCCGCAACTCGGCCCGCTCAATTCCGCCCCGCATCTTGCCCGCGTGACCGCGTATGTCGAAGCGGCGCGGGCGCGCGGCCTGACCATCGCGACCGGCGGCAGGCCGGCGAGCGACCCAGCGACGGGCCTCGGCTGGTTCTTCGAGCCGACCATTGTTGATCAGGCGCCAGCGGCGGACCCGATCGTGCAAGAGGAGATTTTCGGGCCGGTTCTCGCCGTTCAGCCATTCGAGACCGAGGAGGAGGCGCTTGCGCTCGCCAATTGCACGCGGTTTGCGCTCGTCGCGGGAGTTTACACGCGAAACTTCTCGGCCGCGCACCGCTTCGCGCGCGACTTGGACGCGGGCCAAGTCTACATCAACGAATATTTCGCGGGCGGAATCGAGGTTCCGTTCGGCGGCAACCGCATGTCCGGATACGGCCGCGAGAAGGGCCTTGCGGCGCTTGACGCTTATTCCCGCGTCAAGAGCGTCGTAGCGAGAATCTGAAGGCGATGGAGAACATCTTCACGACCGACGCCAAGCTGACGCCTTATTGGTGGGAGCGCTCGCCGCCGCTGGATCACGGCGTCGATCATCCGCCGGCCAAAGTCGACGCGCTCATCGTGGGATCGGGTTACACGGGACTGCACGCGGCGTTGCAACTGGCGCGGGGCGGCCGCGAAGTGCTGGTCTGCGACGCCGGTGTGATCGGCGAGGGCTGCTCGACGCGCAACGGCGGCCAGATCAGCACGAACGTCAAGCCGGATTTCGGGAGTCTCGTTAAACGTCACGGCGAGGAGAGCGCCCGGCAGATCCTTTCCGACGGACATCAGTCCCTGCGATGGATCGGGGAGTTCGTGCGCGCCGAGCGGATCGACTGTGATTTCAGGGTTGTCGGGCGCTATCACGTCGCCCACAACGAGACCGCGCTCAAGGCCCTCGTCACCTCGATCGAGAACCAGCCCAAGGGCTTCGAAGCACCCGCCCGCGTCGTCCCCTATTCCGAACAGCGCACCGAACTCGGCACCGACATCTATCGCGGCGGCGTCGTGTTCGAGAACCACGCTTCGCTCGACCCCGGCCGCTATCACGCGGGTCTTGTCGCGCTGGCCCGCGCCGCGGGCGTCCGTTTCGCGCCGAATTGTGCGGTGACGGGTTACGAGCGCAAGGCCGGCGGCTTTTCCGTCTCTACGAAGCTCGGGGCGGTCGAGGCGCGCGATCTGGTTCTCGCCACCAACGGCTATTCCGGCCCCCTGTCCAACTGGCACCGACGGCGCATCATCCCGATCGGCAGCTACATCATCGCGACCGAGGAATTGCCGGAGACCCTCGTCGACGAGATCATTCCGAAGGACCGGATCGTCTCCGACACCCGCCGGGTGCTCTATTATTTCCGCGCCTCGCCCGACCGCCGCCGCATCCTGTTCGGCGGCCGGGTCAGCATCGCAGAGACCGATCCCCGCATCAGCGGCCCGCTGCTCTATCGCGAAATGGTGCGGCTGTTCCCGCAATTGGCGGCCTACAAGGTTTCGCATTCCTGGGCTGGCTATGTCGGCTATACTTTCGATACACTCGCGCATACGGGTGAGGAGGAGGGCGTCCACTACGCGATGGGCTATTGCGGCTCCGGCGTCGGCATGGCGGGTTACCTTGGCATGCGCATGGGCAAGCGAATATTGGGGCTCAAGGATGAGGCGACCGGTTTCGCTCGCGTCCCGTTCCCCTCGCGATCCTATTATTTCGGCACGCCCTGGTTTCTCGCGCCCGCGGTCCACTGGTATCGGCTGCGCGACCGGATGGACATCTGAGCCGGTCCCAGACTGGCCCGCCACAATGGTAAGAATGGACCTTTCGGAGCGACCAGTTTGAGCATCCAATATCGAGTAAAAGGCGCCAGGTCTTTTCCGCCGCAGGCGGCCACGCGCCGAACCGTTTCAGACGGCATGAGACCGTTCAACGATGAGGAGGAGGAAGCCAATGAGGGGATCGGGCAGTGCATTACTGGCGGCCGGCGCGCTCGCGCTCGCGCTCGTCTTTGGCGGGGCGCCAGCCGAGGCTGAGACGCTCCGGCTCCTGACCTGGGGCAATTACGCGCCTGACGAGGTCATCGCCAGGTTCGAGAAGGCCTATCCCGACATCAAGGTCGAGGTGACGTACTCCAACAACGAGGAGATCATCGCCAAGCTGCGCGCGACCGGCGGCTCAGGCTTCGACCTCGCCCAGCCGAGCCATGACCGCATCTTTGCGGCGCAGAAGGAATACGGCATCTACAAACCGCTCGATCTCTCCAAGATCGACACATCAGTCATGCAGCCCAACCTCCTCGATGCGGTCAAGGCCAACGCCACGATCGACGGCAAGGTCTACGCGGTGCCGCATCTGTGGGGCACCTCCGGCCTGATGGCCGACGTCAGCAAGGCGCCCGACATCAAGAGCTGGACCGACTTGTGCGATGCCAAATACAAGGGCCGCACCTCGATGCGGCTCAGGCGCACGATCCTGCTCGGCGTGGCTTTCGCGATGGGCTACGATCCCTTCGCCACCTATTCCGACCTCAAGGCCTATCAGGCCATGCTCGACAAGGTCACGGAGAAGCTCATTTCCTGCAAGGCCAATCTGAAGGTCTACTGGACCGGCGGCGACGACCTCGTCAATCTGATGGCGTCGGGCGAGGTCATTGCCTCGGAAACGTGGGATTCCACGGCTTTCAAGCTGTATGGCTCGAACAAGAACATCCATTACATCCCCCCGGCGACCGGGGCGCTGGCCTGGATCGACACCTTCGCGATCCCCGCCAAGGGCCGCGCGGACGACGCCGCCTATAAATGGATCAATTTCGTGCTGAAGCCCGAAAACGCGAAGCTGATTTCCGCCTCGTCCGGCTCGCTCACCGCGGTCAAGGGCGCGATGGATCTGATGCCCGCCGACAAGCAGGAAGCGCTCAAGATCGCCTTCACCGACAAGGATCTGGCGAACCTCAAGTTCTTCGCCAACATTCCTCCGGGCATTGAAGACATGGAAGGCAAGGCGCTGGAGCACATCAAGGCGGCCGATTGAGGCTTCTTGCGCCGGAGGCCCCTTTGCGGGCTTCCGGCAGCCCTCGCCCGGCGACATGTTCGTACGCCGCAAAATCGCGCGATCGACCGGGAGTCTGTATCCGCCTCCCCGGGCGTTGAGGAGACGGGGATGTTCGACCTCGAATGCAAAAATCTGACGAAGAGCTTCGGCTCCTTCACAGCCGTCGATAACGTCTCCCTCTCCATTCCCACCGGATCCTTCTTCTCGATCCTTGGGCCTTCCGGGTGCGGCAAGACAACGCTGATGCGCATGATCGCGGGGTTCGAACATCCGACGCGGGGCGACATCGAGATCAAGGGCCGGTCGGTGCTCGCCAGCCCGCCCAACAAGCGCAACGTGAAGATGGTGTTTCAGCACCTGGCGTTGTTCCCGATGATGAATGTCGGCGAGAACATCGCCTATGGCTTGCGCTGCCGCGGCGAGAACAAAAGCGACATCGCGCGCAAGGTGGCGGCGGTTCTGGAGCGCATTGGTCTGCCGGGCGTGCAGGAGAAGCAGACCTCCCAACTCTCCGGCGGGCAGAAGCAACGCATCGCGATCGCGCGCTGCATGGTGCTCGAACCCGACGTGCTGCTGCTCGATGAACCGCTCGGCGCGCTCGACCTCAAACTGCGCGAGCACATGAAGATCGAACTGAAGCAATTACAGAACAAGTTCGGCACGACCTTTCTCTACATTACCCACGATCAGTCCGAGGCGCTGGTCATGTCGGACAATGTAGCGGTCATGAATGCGGGACGCGTCGAACAGATCGGCGCGCCCGAGGCGCTCTACCGCAATCCGTCCAGCGCCTTCGTCGCCGGTTTCGTCGGCGACAGCAATCGCTGGAGGGGCACCGTCGTCGATGTCGCGGACGCCGTTGCGTGCATCCGCTGCGCCGACGGAACGACCGTCAAGGCAGCCTTGGGCGATCCGTCCGCCAAAGTCGGGGCCGAAGTCGAGGTCTTCGTCCGACCTGAGGCGCTCGCGCTGAAACACTGCGATGCCGTCGCAGCGCGCGAGGGCGAAAATGTCGTGAAGGGAACAGTCAGCAGCCTGCTCTTCAACGGCGCCGCCAGCCGCGTGCTCGTCGCAACCCCGGCGGCGGGCCTCATCGAGGCGGCGTGCGGCCTCGACACATGGGAGGCGCGCCCGGACGTCGGCGCGCCGGCGGCGCTGACCTGGCGGCCGGAGAACAGCGTTTGTTTCGCGGCCAAGGGGTGAACGCCATGCGGCCTTCCAGCGCCGGCAGACCTTCGCTGTTGTTGCTCATGACGCCGTTCGTGCTGTGGATCGGACTTCTGATCGTGGCGCCGCAGATCGGGATCGGCTTTGTGTCCCTGCGCCAGAAGATTGGACCTGGCGACTATACGATCGGCGTCAAGAACTACCTCGAATTTTTCGACGAGCCGGTCTACTGGCACACGCTGCTGCGCACCGCCTGGATGTCGATCATCGTAACGGTTCTGGCGTTGTTGGTTGGCTTCCCCATCGCCTACTACATCGCCAAGGTGGCGCATCGGCGCTCGCGCGCAGGATTGTTCCTTCTTTGCCTGATTCCGCTTTGGGTCAGCGATCTCGTGCGGGCGTTCGGCTGGATCGTGCTGTTGCGCGAGACGGGGCTCGTCTCCGGCCTTCTGCAGGCGCTGCACGTCGTGAACCATCCTATCGAGATGCTCTACAACGACGTGACCGTCGTCATCGGCCTGCTCTACACGGTCGTGCTGTTCATGATCGTGCCGATCGTGTCCACGCTCGACGGCATGGACGATGCGCTGATTGAGGCGGGCTACAATCTCGGCGGCGGCCGCCTCACGGTGCTGCGGCGCATTGTCATTCCCTATGCGATGCCGGGCATCGTCTCCGGCTCGATCATCGTCTTCATGCTGACGGCCGGAAGCTACCTCACGCCCATCCTGCTCGGCGGCAAGAACAGCATGTGGTTCACCGAACAGATCTACGACCAGTTCATCACTCGGTACAATTGGGAATCCGGGTCAGCCTTCGGCATGCTGCTGCTCGCTTTCACCTCGTTTGTCGTATGGCTCGGCTTGCGCCTGACCGGCCAGAGCCTCGCCTCAACCGTCGCGCGGAGCTGACGGGAATGAACGTCGCGGCGCCTCAGACGACCTTTCTGCGCTTCGTCTATGCGGCCTATGTGACGATCTTCTTCGTCTATCTCGCCGCGCCGCTGCTGGCGGCGGGCATCTTTGCCTTCAACAATTCGCAGCTCTCGGCCTTGCCCTGGAAGGGGTTCACGCTCGGTTGGTTCTTCGGCGACGCTGATCCGACGATCGGCCTCTTCCACGATCGCAGAATGTTGCTCAGCCTGTGGAATTCGTTCTACATCGGCGTCGTCGTATCGGCGCTCTCGGTCGCCGCGGGCGTCTGCAATGCGTTCCTGTTCGAGCGGCGACAATTTCCCGGCAAGGCGTTCCTTTACATCCTCATGATCGTGCCGCTTGTGATCCCCGGCGTCATCCTCGGTATTTCGATCCTTGTCATTGCGAGCATGATCGCCAACGGAATCGAGTCCGTCAGCGACATCGACATGTCGCTCCTTCGGCCAGGGACGGCGCTCGTTGTTCTCGGGCAGTTTTCCTTCATAACGACGATCACTTCCTTGGTGATTTCCGCGCGTTTGCGCAAATTCGACATGGCGCTGGAGGAGGCCGCGCTCAACCTCGGCGCTTCGCGGCTGCGCGTGCTCGCGACGGTCACCTTTCCCTTTCTGGCGCCGGCGATGTTTTCGGCCTTCGTCGTGTCATTCCTCGTCTCGTTCGAGAATTTCAACACGACGTTGATGCTTGTCGGTTCCGACGCGCCGCTGACGATCACCATGTACGACCGCATGGTCAAGGTCGGCTCCACGCCGGAGCTGAACGCGGTCTCGTTCGTGCTGATCGTCGGGTCCGGGCTACTGGCGCTGCTCAGCGTTTTCGTCCAGCGCGAGCGCAAATGAACGCCCCTGGCGCCACGCGGCGCGCCCCATATTCCCAGGTCGTTAGCCTGACGGGGCTCGCGGGAGCCGCTCTAAACGCCGCGGCGCACTTGCGCCGATATCCAGTTGGCGATCTCGCATTCGCGTGCCTCTGCGAGCAACAACTCAGACCCGATGTCGAGGCGCCATGCGATGTCGCGCCGCGTCGCATCGTCGTCGAGCGCGCTCACGTCGCGGGCGTAGGCCTTCAGTTCGTCCAGCGAAGCGAAAAAGCCTTCGTCCACGAGAATCTGACCGTATCGCCGCACGGTGGCCGCGACGTCGCGCAAGCTGTATTCGGGATGGTATTGCACGCCCCAGACGACGGAGCTGCCGACGCGGATCTCGGCCGCCTGCACCTCGCTCATCGCGTTGGCCGCCGTAACAGTCGTGCCTGGGGCGACGCTCGCAACCTCATCGGCGTGAATGGCCGGCGCGTCGAAGGCGGGCGCCCGCCCGGCATGCATGGGATGGCTTCGTCCGACCACGTTCAGCGTAACCTTGCGCGCGAAGGCGACCTCGCGTCCGCGAGGGTTGGCCCGCACGTCGCCCCCCGCCGCCACGGTGGCGAGTTGTAGCCCCCAGCAGGAGCCGAAGACAGGCAGACCGGCGGCGAACGCGGCGCGCAGGAACTCGACCTGACGCATCAATTCCGGCTCGCGGCGGTGAATGTTGAGCGACGAGCCAGTGATGGCCAACCCGTCATAGCTCTCGAGCGCGGCCGGCAGACGCGTATCGGGGTCCGTCGGAAAACAGATGTCGATCGTCGCGTCCGGCGCAAGGCGCTTGAGCACAGCGGCGTAGCTTTCGCTGGCCGTCGCCCCAGCGGAGTCGGCGATGCGCTTCCTGCCCGAGGGCGCATTCCCTTCCGCAACGAGGATGCGTGGTGCCGCCACTATCGTCCTCCGAGATCGCCGCGAATGGCCGCCAGCGTCAGAGCCTCGAATTCCGCCTCGGACAGCTTGCGGGGATTGGAGCCGGCGGTCGGATCCTTCACCGCATCAGCAGCGATGCTCTTCGCGTCGCTTTCCTGCACGCCCATTTCGGCGAGCGTGTGCGGAACCTTCAGCTTCTCGCGGAAGGCGAGAATCCAGTCGAGCACGCCGTCGAAATCAGCCCGAGGCAGATCCAGAATGCGCGCCACCAGAGGCATCTTGGCCTCGATGGCTTCGCGGTTGACGCGCATCACATAGGGGAACATCACGCCATTCGTCATCCCGTGATGCGTGTCGTGGCGGGCGCCGACCGGATGCGACACCGAATGGATCGCCCCGAGCCCTTTCTGGAAGGCGGTCGCGCCCATCGAAGCGGCGGCGAACATATAGGCGCGGGCTTCGAGATCGCCCCCGTGCTCCGCCGCGCGCGGGAGATAGCGGTCGACCAGGCGGATGCCCTCCAACGCCACGCCATCGGCCAGCGGGTGGAAGCTGTCGACGCAATAGGCCTCGAAACAATGGGCGAGCGCATCCATTCCGGTGCCGACTGTGAGATGGGGCGGGAGGCCGACCGCCAGCTCCGGATCTTCGATCGCGACCCTCGGCATCATCGAGGGATGGAAGATGATCTTCTTCTCATGCGTGGTTTCGTTGGTGATGACGCCGGCGCGCCCAACCTCGGAGCCTGTTCCCGCCGTCGTCGGCACGGCGATGATCGGCGCGATTCCTTCGGGATTGGCCCGCGTCCACCAGTCGCCCACATCCTCGAAATCCCACACAGCGCGCGTCTGCGCCTGCATGAAGGCGATGCATTTGCCCACGTCGAGCCCCGACCCGCCACCGACCGCGACGACGCCGTCCGCCGCCGCGGCGCGATAGGCCGCGACGCCGTCCTTCAGGTTGATCTCGTTCGGGTTCGGCTTGACGTCGGAAAACAGCGCGGCCGGCAGGCCCGCATTCCTGAGACGATCGACGATGTCGGCGATCAGGCCCGAATTTGCGAGCCCCCTGTCGGTGACGACGAGCGGCCTTGCAATGCCGTTCGCCTTGCAGACCGCCGGCAGTTCGGCGATGCGTCCGACGCCGGTCAGGATACGGGTCGGAAAGTTCCAGCCGCTGGTAAGATTCGTGGTCATTCGGTCTCTCTCGTGTCCTCGACGGCTGACGGCTAGTGCTGCGTCCGCAGGTGATAGGATTTCGGCCGCGTCATCGAACTCGAAGCCGAGATAGGACATGCCGGCGCCGCGTCCGGTGTCCTTCACGCCCGTCCAGGCGAGATAGGGGTCGACATAGTCGCAGCGGTTCATGAAGACGGTGCCGGTGGCGAGAGCGTCGCCGATGACTTCGGTCGCCGCCGCGTCCTCGGTCCAGACGGAGGCCGTCAGCCCATAGGGGCTGTCGTTCATGAGACGGATCGCCTCCTCGTCCGAGGCGACCTTCATAATCCCGACGACGGGGCCGAAGGATTCCTCCATCATCACCTTCATCGTATGGTCGACGTTGGTGAGAACCTGTGGCGCCAAATAGGGCGTGCCGGCGCGGTCGGCGGAGAAGCGGGCCGGGTCGATCAAGGCCGTCGCGCCCTTAGCGATCGCCTCGCGGGTATGATCACGCACCACATTGGCGAAGCGCGTCGCCGCCATCGGTCCGAGCGTCGTCTCCGCGTCGAGCGGATTGCCGAGCTTGTAGGCCGACGTCGTCGCGGCGAAAGCCTCCACGAACCGGTCGTAGAGCGTCTCGTGCACATAGACGCGCTCGACGCCGCAGCAGCATTGCCCCGAATTGTAGAAAGCGCCGTCGGCAATATTGGCGACCGCGTAATCGAAATCGGCGTCGGGACGGACATAGGCCGGGTCCTTGCCGCCGAGTTCGAGGCCGAGCGTGGTGAACGTCCCCGCCGCGGCGCGCTCGATCGCTTGGCCGCCGGCGACTGAGCCCGTGAAATTCACATGATCGACGCCGCGCCCCGCGATAAGCCGGGCGGCGCCCTCGTGGTCCAAGTTGACGGTCGTGAAGAGGCCCTTCGGCAGGCCGACTCGGTCCATCGCCTGCTGGAAGCGCTCGCCGGCGAGGATCGTCTGCGCGGCGTGCTTGAGCAAGACGGCGTTGCCCGCGAGCAACGCCGGCGCGATGGAGTTCAGCGCCGTGAGATAGGGATAGTTCCACGGCGCGATGACCAGCACGACCCCGGCGGGCGCACGTTTGATCATACGGCGGAAGCCCGGCTTGTCAGGCGGAACATAGGGCTTCAGCGCTTCGTCGGCGAGCCCGATCAGGGCGCTGGCGCGCTCGGCGAAGCTCCCCATCTCGCCGCCGTAGCGCACCGGCCGACCCATCTGGAGGGCAAGCTCGGGAACGATGTCGTCGTTCATGCCCTGCATGACGGCGAGGAAGTCGGCCATCTTCGCCTTGCGCTCGACAAGCGGAACGGCGGCCCATTCCTGCTGCGCAATTCGTGCGCGCTTCAGAACCTCCCCGACCTGCGCCTCGGACAGAACGGGACGCCGCGCGAGCTCACGCCCGTCGACGGGAGAAATGCAGACGATGTCGCTCAAGTTTCCTCCTTGATCGTGCAATCATGTTCTCCGCCGCCGCACGCGGGCGGCTCGTCGAGGAGAGAAACGGGACGGGGAGACCGGAACCACGATTCAGATGATCTCGAAATAGCGGGCGAGCTCCCAGTCGGTGATGGACCGCTGGAACTCGCGCTCCTCCCAGCGGCGGGTCATGGCGTAGTGCTCGACGAACGTGTCGCCGAATAGGGCTCGCGCCGCTTTCGACGCCTCGAAGCGGTTGGCCGCCTCGCTCAGCGTGCGCGGCAGAGCGCGCGCAGGCGAATGGGAGAGCGCATAGGCGTTGCCGGTGACGGGCGCGTCGGGCTCGATCTTATGTTCGATGCCCCACAGGCCCGAGCCGAGCGCGGCGGCTATGGCGAGATAGGGATTGATATCCGCCGCCGCTACCCGGTACTCGACGCGCTGGCTCTTGGGCGAGCCGGGGATCACACGAAGGGCGCAGGTGCGGTTCTCGATGCCCCAGGTGGCGTCGGTCGGCGCCCAGAAACCGGGGACGAGCCGCGAATAGCTGTTCACGGTCGACGCGACCATCGCGAGCAGTTCCGGCATCAGCGCTTGCTGCCCGCCAACGAACCAACGCATCACGTCCGACATCGCGCCCGGGCCGCCCTCCTCGTGGAAGACTGGCTTGCCGTCCCGGCCCTTGAGCGAGAGATGCAGATGGCCGGACTGGCCGGGATACGCGTTGGACCACTTTGCCATGAAGGTGGCCATCTTGCCTTGCCGCTCGGCCAGCACTTTCGTGAAAGTCTTAAACAAGACGGCGCGGTCCGCCGCGAGCAGAGCGTCGGAATAGGTGATCGCGGCCTCCAGCACGCCCGGCCCGGTCTCGGTGTGCAGCCCTTCGAGCGGAATATCCATGTCGAGCGCAAGCTTCATCAGCGCATGGTAGAAGTCGGACTCGACGGAAGAGCGCAGCATCGAATAGCCGAACCAGCCCGGCGTCAGGTTCTTGAGATTCCTGTAGCCCTTTTCGCGCACGCTATGCGGCGTCTCGTCAAAGACGAAGAATTCAAATTCCGCGGCGGCGCTTGGCTGGAAGCCCATATCCGCGGCCCTGTCGATCACGCGCCGCAACAGGCCGCGCGGGCAGACGTCGGCCATCTTGCCCGCGAAATCGGCGAGGAAGAGCAGCATGTCGCCTTCCAGCGTCACATCGCGCGCCGTCGTCGGGTCGATCCTCACAAGGGCGTCGGGGAAGCCGGTCTCCCACCCGGTGACGGTGGTCTTGTCGTAGAGCTGATCGTGCGCATCCCAGCCGAAGACGACGTCGCAGAAATTGAAGCCTTCCTCCATAGCCGAGAAGAACTTGTCTCGCGCCATGTATTTGCCGCGGATCACGCCGTCGATGTCGGTGACGCCGACTTTCACATGGGTCAGGCCGCGCGCCTCGACGACGGCGCGGGCGTCTGCTGTCGTCTTGATTTGCCGGGCGTCGATCGAACAGAGTTCGCTTCGCATGAGGTCAGCCTCGAGCGATTTCGTCGAACACGAGTCGAAAGCGCCAATGATCGCATAGGCGTATTCGCCCGCGAAAGGAAGCGGGAAGCGCGTTACGAAGAGAAGTGGCATGCTCGATTTAGCGCAATGGACCGATACATCGCTTGCGACGCGCTTTAGCCAACGCCCCGAAGCGCGACGCGCCGAAAGGAGCCGATCCAGAGATGAACGGCAGCGAGGTTTTCGACTTCATCATCGTCGGCGCAGGATCCGCCGGATGTGTCCTTGCCAACAAACTCTCGGCTAATCCGTCACACCGCGTGTTGCTGCTCGAAGCAGGCGGAAGCGACTTCAACTTTTGGGTCCGCATGCCGATCGGCTACGGCAAGACCTTCTATCACCCGACGCTCAACTGGCGATATCTGAGCGAGCCCGTTCCGGGCATCGGCGACCGGCGGAGCTACTGGCCCCGCGGCAAAGTGCTAGGCGGATCGAGTTCGATCAACGCGATGGTCTATATTCGCGGCCAGTACGAAGACTTCGACGCTTGGGCGGCGCTTGGCAATCCAGGCTGGAGCGCCACCGATGTCGTGCCCGTCTACAAGCGCATGGAAGACAATCTGGAGGGCGGAAACGACTGGCGCGGCGCAGGCGGCCCTTTGACCGTGACGAGCATGAAACGCGCGGTCCATCCGCTCGCCGATGAGTTCTTGCGCGCTTGCGCGGCCGCCGGTTTGCCGCTCAACGACGATTTCAACGGCCGCAGCCAGGAGGGCGCCGGCGTCTATCAGGTGACGACGCGCAACGGCCTGCGTTGTTCCTCAGCCAACGCCTATCTGCATCCGGTGCGCGGCCGGAAAAACCTGGAGATCCGCACCGGCGCGCACGTCACGCGCCTGCTGTTCGACGGCAAGCGGGCGTCCGGCGTCGATTATGTCCGCGACGGCCAGACAATGCGGGCGAGCGTGTGTGGGGAACTCATCCTGTCCGCCGGCGCCGTCAATTCGCCGAAGCTCCTGATGCTGTCGGGCGTCGGCGATCCCGATCGGCTTTCCGCTCACGGCATAGTTCCGGTCCATACCGCGCCGGGGGTCGGCCGCAATCTCCAGGATCACTTCGGTTTCGATCACGTCTATGAGGCCAATCGGCCGACGCTCAACGACGTGCTGCGGCCCTTATGGAGCCGGCTGGCGGTCGGCGCGCAATATTTGCTGACGCGCAAGGGGCCGCTTTCGCTTTCGGTCAATCAGGCCGGCGGCTTCGTGCGCAGCCGCGCCGGCCTTAATCGACCAAATCTCCAGCTCTATTTCTCGCCGCTCAGCTATACGCGGGCTATCCCCGGCAAGCGAGCGTTGATGCGAACCGACCTCTTCTCCGGCTTCATGATGGGCGCTTCCAATTGCCATCCGCTGAGCCGCGGCGAAATCACTCTCCGCTCGGCTGATCCTTTCGACGCCCCGGTCATCCGGCCGAATTATCTCTCGGAGGAGGCGGATGTCGTTGAGCTTCTCGAATCCGCCCGCATCCTGCGCGCGCTCGCGGCGGCCGGGCCCATGGCGGGCGTCATCAAGCGCGAGGTCCAGCCCGGCCTGTCGGCGACGACGGACAGAGACCTGATCGCCGATATTCGCGCGCGCGGCGGGTCGATCTTCCACGCCTGCGGGACCTGCAGCATGGGCTCCGATCCCGCGCGGGCGGTCGTCGAACTCACGGCTGCGGGTTCATGGCATGGAGGGATTGCGCGTTGTGGACGCCTCCATTTTCCCGCTAATCCCCTCGGGCAACATCAATGCGCCCGCGATCATGGTCGGCGAGCGCGGGGCGGAGTTCATTCTCGCAGACGCTAGAAGCTGACTACGCCCTGCCAGCGCGCATCTTGCGTAGGAGATCGCCGAGTTCGGCCACGGCCTTCTGCGTGACGCGCGGCGCCACCGCGCCGAACCCCATGATCAGCCCCTTCTGGACAGGCGCCAGCGCCAGGCGGCTGAAGGGCGACAGGATGATCCCGCGTTCGTCCGCCTTTCGCGCGACATCCGCGTCATCGAAACCCGCCGCGAGCTGTCCGACCGTTTGAAATCCGACCGAGGCCGGGCTGACTTTGATGAGACCTTGCAAATGCTCGGCCGCCGCATCGAGCAAGGCGGTCTGACGCTCGGCGTAGATGCGGCGCATGCGGCGAATGTGGGTGGCGAAATGGCCCTGCTCGATGAACGTCGCCATGATCGATTGCAGGCTCGCCGGAACGCCCTGCATCGTGGCGCCGGCGACCCGTCGGAACACTTTGGCGAGTTCGGGCGGCGCAACGACATAACCGATCCTGAGCGCGGCGAACATGACTTTGGAGAAACTGCCGACGTAGATCACGCGGCCGGTCGTGTCGATGCTCTTGAGCGTCGGCGAAGGATAACCCGAGTGGTGCAATTCGCCATTGAAATCGTCTTCGACGATCCAGGCGCCGCAGCGTTCGGCGGCGGTGAGCAGCTCGAAGCGGCGGGCGAGCGACATCGTGACGCCTAGCGGATGCTGACCCGCCGGCGTCACGAAGGCGAGGCGGAATTCGGGCGCCTGCTTAAGGGCGGCCTCGACGGAGACGCCCTCGCCGTCAACCGGCGCCGGCACGAGGCTCGCGCCGCTCGAGATCAAGCTGTTGCGGGCGCCGATATGGCCCGGGTTCTCGAACCACACCTTGTCGCCGGGATTGATGAGCATCTGCCCGATTCGGTTGAAGGCGTCCTGCGCGCCGTTAAAGATGAACACCTCGTCGGCGACGCAGGCGACCCCACGATTGGCCCATAGATGCGTGGCGATGGCCTGGCGCAGTTCGACGAGGCCCGCCGCGTCGGTGTAGCCGAGCCGCAGGTTCGCCGAGCGCCGCCAATGCTGGGCCGAGAGCCGAGCCCACAGCGCGATCGGGAAAGCGTCGTAAGCCGGCATGCCCGTGACGAAGGGGCGCGGCGCGTCGGGATGGTCGACGCGCGGGAAATATTGCTCGGATACGTCGAGGCTGAGGCGCGCGAGCCGCGGCGGCGCGGCGCCCGTCATCGGTCCCGGCCTCGACGGCGCGGACGGGCGCTCCTTCTCGACAGCGTCGCTGACGAAGGCGCCGGCCCCCACGCGCGAATAGATCAACCCCTCCGCCGTCAACTGCTCATAGACCGTAACGGCGGTGGTGCGCGAAACCTTCTGCTCCCGGGCGAGTGTTCGGCTCGACGGCAGGCGCGTCCCCGCCGACAATTGGCCGGAGAGGATCAGCTTGCGCAGGCCGCTCGCGAGTTGGACACTGATCGACGCGGGATCGTCTCGCGCGATCCTCAGCGTCGGAATAAGCGCGCCGCCGGCATATTTGACCATCGCTGCTCCCCCCGGTTCATCCCAAAGTGAACGCTCCGGGAGTCGCGACCCGACTGTTCGGCCAAAGGTCGACCAATGCCTTCGTGTGATCACCCTGGCGATCGACTGATAAGAAATCCGAGCGTTTAGGGCCAAATGTGGCGCCGCCTACACGCTCGGATCATAAGTGCCTGCAGTAGGCGAGTCTCCCATGCCCGCGTTGCGCTGCCGTCTTGCCCGGGTTCCAAAATCGAGCCCACGAGGCCATTCTTTCGTACCCAGCCCGATTTGTGAATCGGCGTGGGGGTCCGGCGCCGATCGGCACGCTAAGTCATTGGTATCACAAATCTGGGCGCGGCCACTCTGTCGAGCCTATTCACAATGTTCGCCGCCGACAGCGCCAAGTGGCCTCGGGGCGTCAGTGGATCGGCAGTTCGAACAGCCTTCCAAACGTCGGCAAAACATCGTCGACGCCCGCGAGACGCAGGCAATGCCACGCCATCGCGTGGTTGCTCGAGGTGACCGGCGCGCGCACGCGCTGCTCGAGCCGTGCGGTCGCTTCGGCGACGCGCAGGCTGGTGCAAGAGACGAAGATCGCATCGACCCCCGGCGCAGCGGCCAAGCGCTCCGTCGCGGCTTCGATCGAGGCGATCGAGATGCGCGCCGCGTCGCGGTCGTCTTGCCTATCGAAGGTGGCGACTGCCGCGATGTCGACGCCGCGCCTGCGGAAATACGCGACAAGGTTTGCATTGATCTCCCTGGAATAGGGGGTCAGAAGCCCGATGCGCTTGGCGCCGAGAGCCTGAAACGCCGCGAGTGCGCCGGTGACCGGCGTCGTGCAGGCGACGTTCGGTCTGGCCTTCCGGATCTCGGCAAAGACTGCGTCTTCCCCGAGCGTCATGGTCGCCGAAGTGCAGCCGAATGCGACGACGTCGAGCGGAATGCTCGGCAGGATGAGATCGACGCTCGGCGCGATCCTCGGTCCGATCGCGCGCAGGTTTTCTGGCGTGATGTCACTGTCATTGAAGACGCGGGATTCGTAAAAGGCGACCCCGGGCTGGCTCAGAAGAGCGCGAAATTCGTATTCCATCGTTTGATCGGTCGCGAGCACAACGACGCCGATCGCGGCGCGCGAGGCGATCCCCCCGTCGAGGTCGGATGGCATGATCCCGAGATCGATCGGCTGTGAAGGAGCAGACACGTCGGCGGCCAGCTCGAGTGACATCGATTCCTCCCCTAGGGTTCAGGCAGCCAAGAGCCCTTCCATGGAAACGGCGGGCGTGCGGCCGGCGATGAGGTCGGCGGTGATCCGCGCCGATCCGTGCGACATGGTCCAGCCGATGTGGCCATGTCCGGTGTTGAGGAAAAGATTGCCGAGACGCCGCTTTCCAAAGCAGGGCAGATTGTTCGGAGTCATCGGCCTGAGACCCGCCCACATTTCGGCGCGGTCAAAATCGGCGCCATCGGGGTAGAGCTCCTGCGTCACCTCTTTCATGAAGGCGAAGTCGGACGGCCGATGGCTCGTGTCGTAGCCGGCGAACTCAGCCGTAGCGGTGACTCGCACGCGATCGCCGAAGCGGGAGATGGCGACGAGATTGTGCTCGTCGACGGACGCGATCGTCGGCGGCGCCGGGCGATTGCCGATCGGTATCGTCAGGGAATATCCCTTGATCGGATAGATCGGCAGGCGGATTCCAATCCGGCTGGCGAGAATCGGGCTCTGGGCGCCCAGGGCCAGCACGAAAACGTCGCCTTTGAACGAACCTTTGTCCGTCAAAATCGTAGCGATGCGGTCGCCGGAGGTTTCGAACTCGGTGACGGTCGTATTGGTGTGGATCGCGCCGCCGCGTTGACGAACTAAAGCTGCCAGAGCTCGGGTAAATCCAGCGGAATCGCCGGTCTCGTCGGTCGGGCAATAGATTCCGCCGGCGATCTTTTCCCTCGCGGATGCGAGCGAGGGATCAAGCGCCACGACGCCGTCGCGATCGAGCGCCTTGATCACTTGGCCCTGGGATTCGAGCAGCTTCATGTGCTCGATCCCCTTGTCGAGCGCCTCTTGGCTGCGATGGAAGTAGAGGATGCCGCGCTGGCTGCGATCGTATTCGATCGTCTCTTCGGCGACGACTTGCCCGAGAACCGCCTGCGAGTAGGCGGCGAGGCGGTGTTTGAGCAACGTGTTGCGGCGGGCTTTCGCCGCCGTGCACTCCATCAGGAACAGCCAGGACCACGCGTAAAGCCGCGGGTCAGCAGAGAACTTGAAGCGGAGCGCCTGATTTTTGAGCGCCAGCGATTTCAAGAGAATCATCGGAGCCTTGGGCGAGGACCAGACGAAGGAATGACCGGGCGCGATCATCCCGGCATTGCCCCAGCTCGCTCCAGAGGCGACCTCGGCGCCGCGCTCGAGCACCACGACCTCGTGGCCGTCCTTCTGAAGTTGATAGGCGGTCGTCACCCCGACGACGCCGCCGCCAAGCACCACGATGCGCATGACGCCCACCGGACTGCAGACCCAAGACGACGGCGGTAGGTATTCTCGCCGGCTTAGCCAAGATATGCGCGCTGCACCTTCTCGTCATCAAGCAAATCCTTGCCGCAGCCGGTCAGAACGATGCGGCCGCTCTCCATGACATAGGCGAAGTCGGCGATATCAAGCGCCTGGAGCGCGTTCTGTTCGACGAGCAGGATCGTGACGCCCTGCCGGTTGATCGTCCTGATGGTCTCGAACACGTTTTCAACCATGACGGGCGACAGTCCCATGCTGGGCTCGTCCATCAGAAGCACACGCGGCCGCCCCATGAGCGCGCGCGCTGTCGCGACCATTTGCTGTTCGCCGCCCGAAAGCGTTCCCGCCACCTGCTTGAGACGCTCGCGCAAACGCGGAAAGAGCGCCAGCATCCGCTCCTTGTCCTCGGCGATCGCCCTGCGGTCGCGGCGCGCGAAGGCCCCCATCGCCAGATTCTCTTCGGTCGTCAGGCGCGCGAAGATGCGCCGCCCCTCCGGCACATGCAGCACGCCCATGGCGGCAATCTCATGGGGCGCGACGCGGGCGAGGCTTTCGCCGTCGAGACGGATTTCGCCGGCGCGGGGATGAAGCAGTCCGCTGACGGCCCGCAAGGTCGTCGTCTTACCGGCGCCGTTCGCCCCCACCAGAGTGACGATCTGCTTGGCCTCGACCTTGATCGAGACGCCTTTGAGCGCCTCGATATTGTCGTAGAAGACATGAATATCGTCGATTTCGAGAAGAGCCATGCCGCCATCTCGCTATTCGTCGCCGCCCGGCGCGCGTGGGGTTTCCACGATCCGTTCGATGGCGCGCTGGCGAGCGGCGGCCGGTGCGGCCTTCGGGTTGCCGAGGTAGGCCTCGATCACCTTGGGATTGTTTTGGATCTCGGCGGGCTCGCCTTCGGCGATCTTCACGCCATAGTCGAGCACGGTCACCAAGTCCGACATCGCCATGACGACGCGCATTTGATGCTCGATGAGAAGAATAGTGATGCCGAACAACTCACGGACTTCGCTGATGAACGCCATCATCTCTGATGTCTCGCGCGGATTCATGCCCGCCGTCGGCTCGTCCAGCATCAGCAGCTTCGGACGCGTCGCGAGCGCCCGCCCGATCTCGAGGCGGCGCTGCTCGCCATAGGCGAGATTGCGGGCGAGAACGTCGCCGCGGCCTCGCAGCCCGACGAAATGCAGGAGCTTCAGCGCTTCGTGATGCGCGCGCTGTTCGTCTCGCCTCGTGTGCGGCGAATTGAACAGCGACCCCCACCAGTGGGAGTGGAGGTGAAGATGCATGCCAACCAGCAGGTTCTCCATTGCGGTGATGTTACGAAATAGCCGGATGTTCTGATATGTGCGGCTGACGCCGGCGGCGGCGACGCGATCTGGCGTCAGGCCGTCGAGGCGCTCGCCGCGAAACCAGAATCTTGCCCGCGGACAGCTGCAGGTTCTGCATGATGCAGTTGAAGACGGTCGTCTTGCCCGCCCCGTTCGGCCCGATGATGCTGTGGATGGCGCGCTCGCGGACTGTAAGGTCGAGCGCGCTGACGGCGACAAGCCCCCCGAAACGCATCGTCAGGCCGCCGGTCTCGAGGATCGTATTTTGCGCCGCGTTTGCCATTTACTGCGCCGTCTGTCGCACTGCGGGTGACGCTTCCGAGGCTAGCGGCGCGGCCTCCTGAGGCTCATCGGCGGCGCTTCCCCCGGCCGCGGCGCGCAATTCGCGACGGCGGGTCGCCGAGGGCCACAGGCCCTCGGGCTTGACGCGCATCATGATGATGAGGGCGGCGCCGTAGAAGAGGAAGCGGAACTCGCCGAACTCGCGCAGCAGTTCCGGCAAGCCGACCAGCGCGATGGCGCCGACGATGACGCCCGGCAGGCTGCCCATGCCGCCGACGATGATCACGGCAAGCACGTTGATCGAGATCAGCAACTGGAAGCTGCTGGGATAGATCGACGTCAGCATGACCGCGAAGATCGAACCGGCTAGACCGGCGAAGGCGGCGCCCAACCCATAGGCCAGCAGCTTGACTTTGACGAGATTGACCCCGAGCGCCTGCGCGACATCCTCGTCGTCGCGGATCGCCATCCAGGCGCGGCCAAGGCGCGAATTTTCGAGGCGCCAGGCGAAGTAGGCGGCGACCGCCGACGCCGCAAGCGTCAAATAAAATAGATCGACGGGGTCGGCGAGTTCGAAATGACCGATCCGCGGCTTGGGGATTTGCAGGATGCCTTGAGCGCCGCCCAGCAGTGGCGCAGCCATGTCCGACTGCACGATCACGCGCACGATCTCACCGAGGCCCATGGTGGCGACCGCAAGGTAGTCGCCGCGCACGCCGAGCACCGGAATGCCGAACAACACTCCGACGATGACCGACGCGATGACGGCGATCGGCATCGCGGCCCAATAGGAAAGACTCGGTAGCGCCGTATGGCTGGCGAGGGCGACAGGGCTGTCAGCAGTCAGCAGCGCGGTTGCATAAGCGCCGACCGCAAAGAATGCGACAAAGCCGAGATCGAGCAGCCCGGCGAGCCCCACTTCGAGATTGAGCCCCATTCCCATCAGGATATAGAGCCCGACCAGCATCATCACTTGCCCGATGTAGGAGCCGGCGATGAGCGGGAACAGCACCAGCACGAGGATGAACAGGGCGGCCCGCCCAGCCCGAACGTGGTTTTGCTGCGCCGTCGTAAGGCGCGCGAAGCAATCGTGAACCGGCCTGCGCAGCGCGTTCGTCCAGATGAGCGTGGCCCCGCTGGCGAGCACAAAAATCGCCACGGCGCCTTGGGGGCTGAGGCCTTCCCAGGTGTAGATCGCCTCGCGTATCGCGTCGATCGGCCCGCCGGACTGCATCATGATCTGGATGAGTTCCTGGAAGACCCCGAAGACGATGACGAAGGCGAGACCGACGAGGAGGGGCCTGCGTACGCCGGGCGGCGCCAGCATCAGGGCGGCGCCCAGGCCAGCGAGCAACGCCCCGGCGAATATCAAGACAGTTCCACCGAGCGGCGCGCCGAGGTCAAAGGTCAGCGATTTGAACTGGGCAGGGGAAAGCGCAATGAATATCGGGCGCAGATCGAGAAGTTGCATCGCCAATGCGAGCAGCGCCAGAAGACCGCCCGCGACGCCCCCCGCAAGGAGGCTCGGCAGGACGAGCGGCCAAAACTTGGAAGAGTCCCGTCGCGCCGCGATCGCGGCGCCCGCTCCGAGCCCGATAGCAATCAGGGCGGCGTCGCCCAGCGAGACGACGTCGACAACGATCCAGCGCGTACTGAGTAGCGGCAGGAGGCCCACGACCGCGAGGTAGACGGCGACGACGCCGAACACGAGGCCGACCCCGAACGCCTGACGGAGCGGCCGCGCCTCTCCCGCATGCTTGCGCGCAGTGGGCTGGGTGGTCGCGAAGCTCATGCGCGCCTCTTCGCCATGCGCTCGCCGAGGATACCGAAGGGCCGGAAGATCAGGACCATGATGAGCAGGGTAAAGGCGATGAGGTCGCGCAACTGGTAGGGGGCCGGAATGCCGATGCCGTCAAGGAAGAGGGCGGGACCGATCAACTCGACGATTCCGAGAAACAGTCCACCGAGCATCGCGCCGGGGACGCTGCCGATGCCCCCGAGCACCGCCGCGCCGAACGCCTTGATGCCGGGCGTGAAGCCCATGAAGAAATAGACCTGCTTGAACACGAAGGCGTAACAGACGCCGGCGACGCCCGCCATGGCGCCGCCGAGGGCGAACGTGAACACGACGACCTTGTCGACGTCGATCCCCATCATCGCGGCCGCGTCGGCGTCCTCGGACACCGCGCGCATCGCCGTTCCCATGCGCGTTCGTTGGACGATGAGGTAGAGGATCACCATCGAGACGAGCGCGACGGTCACAACCAGCGCTTCAACCAGGGGAACGCCGAAGCCGAAGATCGAGATGGCCTGTTTCTGCCATTTCGGATCCGGATAGGCTCGGATGCCCGAACCGAACGCGCCGCGGAAAGTCTGCTCGAGGAAGAACGACACCCCGATTGCACAGATCAGCGGCGCCAGGCCCCGCACGCGCCGAAACGGGCGATAGGCGAGTCTCTCGGTGAGGAGCGCGATAGCCGTGGAGGTGACGACGGCGACCGCCAGGACGCCCAGCATCGCCAATACGGGGCTGCGGTCCAGAAATCCGGTCTCCGCGAAATGGGAGGCGAGGAAATATCCTGAGAAGGCGCCCGTCATCATGATGTCGCCATGGGCGAAATTGATCAGGCGCAACACGCCGTAGACCATGGTGTAGCCGAGCGCGACCAACGCGTAGACGCTGCCGATGGTGACGCCGAAAACCAGGAAGTCGAACCATTGGGCGGCGCCGTATCGGCCCTTGATCAGGGTCCCGATCGTGCCGCCCACGACAACGATCACGACTCCGAGCCGCAATCCCCACAGCACGACGTCGACGAAGGTGAAGCGGGCGAGCGAGGTCAGTTTCGGCGCCCACGTTCGGTTTGCCGTGGCTTGGCTCATCTCGCTTCACCGTGTTTTCTTCGCCCTGGCGGAGACCGGGCGCCGCAACGCCGGCCGTCTCCTATTGGCTCATATCGCGGCGGACCGCGTCCGCTCAGGGCCATACTTTCTTGGGGTTCTCACCAATCTTGAAGGTTTTCGGGTCGCCGTTGGTGAACTCGTAGACGGCGGGCTTGAACTCGGCGCACTGGCCGTGCGGATCGCAACTGATCGGACCACTGACGCCATCGAACTTGATCGTCAACACAGCGTCGCGCAGCGCTTTTCGACCGATGTAGGTTGCGCCGTTCGCATCCGTCTTCGCCACCTTTTCGATCGCCTTGAACGCGAGCTCGGCGGCATCGTAGGCGTTGGCGTGATAGCCCGAGATCGGCGCTTCGCCATAGGCCGCTTTGTAGGCCGCAACGAACTTCGGATAGCCTGAGCCCATCGCCTCCGGGGAGACATCAGGGTAGGTGATCCTGTATCCGACGACGGCCTCGCGGGCCGCCTCGATGAGGTCAGGCGCCATCTGCCCGGAACTGCCGATCAGCGGCGTCTTCTCGAGGCCTGGGATGTCCTTTTCCTGGCGCAGGAGTTGCGCGCCGGCGGCCACGAAAACCGGCGCATAGATCACGTCGGGCTTCTCGGTCGCGATGCGCGTCAAGACGGGATGCATGTCGACATCGGTCGGCGCCACGGCCTCCTGCGACAGCACCGTGCCGCCCTGTTTCTTGAAGTTCTCGCCCATCACCGTCACGAGTTGCTGCGCATAGGCGCTGCCGTCGTGGACCGTCACGATCTTCTCGGCCTTGAGGACATCGTGCACATACCTCGCATCCGAGGCGCCCTGGTCGACGTCGCTATAGACGGTGCGCATATAGCCGTCGTATTCGGGCTTTCGGTCGGGCGCGGTCAGTTTTGGCGCCGTGGTGGCCGTTCCAATGTCGGTGATCCCAGCCTTCCAGAGGATCGGGGCGCCGGGCGTCGCCGCGCTCGAACAGGCCGGTCCCAGCACGATCGCGGTATTGGGGTTCGCGGCGAGCTTGGTGGCGGCGGTCTGGCCGCCCTCGGCGTTGCACAGGTCGTCCTCGACATTCAGCTTGATGGGGTGCCCGACGAGCACGCGACCTTGGTCCTTGATGGCGATCTCAACGCCGCGCTTCTCATCGATGCCGAGCGCCGAATCCGCGCCTGACATCACCCAATAGGCGCCGAACTGGATCGGCGCGCCCTTAGGGATCACGAGGACGCCAATATCGTCAGTAACGGGACCCTTGGTCTCGGCGGCGCTCGCGACAGAAGCCGCGGCCGCCAAAGCCAGCGCGGCAGAGGTCGAAATGAGCAGACAATTGCGGTATGTCATCCTCCCATCCTCCCCTTTTTGACGTAGCGGCGCTCGTCGAACTGGCGGACGATGGCTTGCGATTGCGCACTTCGACGCTACCACGGCTATATTGTCGTCGCGGTGGCTAATCGTTCACGACCGCCTCGAAACGCCGGGATTATTATTGTTGTATCACGCATACGGGAAATTGTCAGAGCAACTTCACGTCCGGGACGCACCTGGCCGTGTTCGACGCGACAGGCGCACGATTGCGCACGGCGCCGTTTACTCCAGCGCGGGTGAAGGCCGCGCTGGCGGCGCGATCGACGTAGCCGCTATTTGTCGACTCTTCGGGATTGGCGCGTCGCCTGCAGCGCTACCAGTTTCGAGCAAGGGTGACAGCCAACCGGGAAAACCTGAATCCCTCGCAATGAGAGATGATTCTTAGGCCGGCAAAACGCCCTTCTTGAGCAGGAAGCAGCCATAATGCCGGCGTTCGCTCGTCGCGACGACCGCGAAAGCGCTGCGCGCCTGCTGGTAGAACGCCATGCGCTCGACCCCGGCGAGGGGCAGCGGTTTGCCGAACGCTCGGTCGACAATCGCCTGGACCTCCTGCTGCACCGGAGGAAGTGCGCCGGGATCGCCGACGACCTCCATGCGCGCCACCGGATCGGGCACGAACGTGTCGATCGGCATGACCGAAAGGATTGCCGCGATGGCGCGCGGCGCGTCGACGCCGTTGAGGGTGATCGGTCCGCGGCGCAGCGTGTAGTTCGCGGTCGTCGTAGCGGGGTAGTTCGCGTCGACGACGGCAAGCGTGTCGCCGTGTCCCATCGCGCGCAAGACGTGCAACAAATCGGCGTCGAGAACCGGATCGATCCCGATAAGCATGGCGAAAGTCCCTCTGAACTGTGGGTTAAGTGTCCTTACCGCGACCGGCGCTCGAACTCGGCCCTCGTCGCATAGGATTTCTGCGTCCCGCGACGCGTGACCGAGTCGGCCGCGTAACGCGCGGCGACGTCGAGCGCCTCGTCGAGCGTCGCCCCGCCGGCGTAATAGCGCGCCAAACTGCCAGTGAACGCGTCGCCGGCGCCGGTGGTGTCGATTGCGTCGACGGAGACGGGCGCGATGCGGCGGCGTTCCGACGCCGTCACCAGCAATGCGCCGCGCGCGCCGAGCGTAACGACCACCGCTTCGATGCCCTGGCTGACCAGCATCTGAGCGGCCATTGCGACTTCATCCTCGCTCTCGGCAGGCAGGCCGGTGAGGGTGGCGAGTTCTGTTTCGTTGGGGGCAAACAACGTGACGTCCCGGATTCTTTCGAGCGCAAGGTGTCGATTGGCTGGCGCGGGATTGAGCAACGTCCGCACCCCGTGTGTCTTGCCGAAATCGATCGTCGCATAGACGGTCTCGAGCGGCACTTCCAATTGCAGCAAGATGAGGTCGCAGGTCCTGAGATCGTCGACGGCACGCTCGACGTCGGCTGGCGAGAGTTCGGCGTTCGCGCCCTTGACGATCAGGATGGAGTTCTCGCCAGACCTCTCGACAAAGATCGGCGCGACGCCGCTCGACGCGCCGGGCACGCGCTGCACATGCGTCGTGTCGATACCGAACGATTGGAAATTTCGGATCGTCGCGTCGGCGAACATGTCGTCGCCGACTTTGGTCACCATGACGACGTCGGCGCCAAGCTTGGCCGCCGCCACCGCCTGGTTGGCCCCCTTGCCGCCATGACCGATCTCGAAGCTTGGCGCCTCGATGGTTTCGCCGCGCGCGGGCATGCGATCGACGTAGGTGACGAGGTCGATCATGTTGCTGCCGACGACGCCTATGCGCGGGACGCGGGTGGACATGTCCGTCTCCTTGTCTCTGTTCCTCAGACCCGCCTGGCGCGCAACACGTTGAGCGCGATGACGCCGAGCAGGAACGAGCCCCAGATGAAATCAATGAAAAAGTTGGAAAAGCGCAGGATCTGGAATCCCGAAGCAAGCAGCATGAGCGCCAACACCGCGAGACAGACGCCAATCACGGAGCCGCGCCCGCCCGCCGGGTTCGTGCCGCCCAGCACCGAAACAAGCACGGCCTCCAGCAGATAGGAGACGCCATAATCGGACTTGGCGGCGTTGGTGCGCCCGGAGAGAATAACGCCCGCGACGCTCGCGAGAAGACCGGAGAGCACATACGAGCGAAATACGATCGATTCGACGTCGAGCCCGGCGAAGATGGCCGCCTTGGCGTTGGAGCCGATCAGGATGAGGCGCACGCCGTAGGCGGTGCGTGACAGCAGCCAGCCGACGGCGCATGCGAGCGCGGCGAAAATGACGAAGGGAACGGCGACCCCAAACAGCTTGCCGTTGCCGACGAAGTTCCAGGCCGCTGGGAACCCGACGATGGCCGGCCCGCCGGTCATCGCCAAAGCTAGGCCCGCGAACATCTGGCTGGTGCCAAGCGTGGCGAGAATGGGCGTGATCTTCAACCGGGTGATGAGAAAGCCGTTGATCGAACCGGCGACGAGGCCGACAGCGAGCGCAAGCCCGATCGCTGCGGCCACCGGCCACGGCCCGAGCGCCGAGGAAGCATGCGGCGAGAGCCAGTGGAACCATTCGCCCGCCAATACGCCCGAGAGGTTAGCGACCCCGACGATCGACAGGTCGATGCCGCCCGTCAGCATCGTCAGCATGACCGCGATCGACAGCAGGCCAAGCTCCGGCAGCGTGAAGGTGATCGAACTCGAAATTGTAGGGCCGCAAGAATTTTTCCGGGCTCAGCGCCGCCATGACGACGAACACGATCACGGTGATCGCCAAGAGCTGCGTGATCTGTGTGTCCATCGCAAAGGCGCGGCGCCAATCAAAGGCGCGGGCCTTGGTCGCCTCGGCGTTCATGCGTCCCTCCGCCGATCTCGCCAGGCGGTCAGCGCTGTCGCGGCGACGATCACCGCGCCGACGGCGAACTGCTGCCAAGTCGAATCGATGTGCAAGATGATGAGACTATTCTTGATCATGACCAGCAGAAACACCCCGAGCATGGTCCCGAGCACGCTGCCCTTGCCGCGGAAGATCGAGGCGCCGCCGAGCACGACCGCCGCGATCACGTCGAGCTCCAGCCCGACAAAGTCGCGGGGATTGGCGAGCCAGATCATCGAGGAGTGCAAGAGCCCCGCCAATCCGGCAAGGGCGCCTGCGGCGCAATAGACGAAGAACACCGTCTTTCGCGTGTCGAAGCCAACTCGCTTAGCCGCCTCAGGGGCGCCGCCGAACGCGAAGACGCTACGTCCGACCATCGTGTAGTTAAGCACGAGATGGACGAGGACCGCGAGCGCGAGATAGATGAGCGCCATCGCGGTCAAGCCATATTGCGTTCCGTCGCGGTGCTGGAGAGCGATGATTTGCGAGCGGCCAAAATCGATCAGCGATTGCGGCATGCGGTCAATGTTGACGACGCTGGTGCCGACCACCCCGAGCAGCAGGCCCCGCACGACGCTCGCCGTGCCGAGCGTCACAATGAGCGGGATCATTTGGAACGCGCGAACGCAGAAAGCGTTGAGCGCGCCGAGCGCGAGACCGATCAGCGTCGCCGCGATGAAAGGCGCGACGACGCCAGTATAGTTCGTCGCGACCATCCAGCGCACCGTGAGATACATCGCCGCGACCGCGAAGGCGGGAAAGGAAACGTCGATGCCGCCGGAGATCATCACCATCATCACGCCGAGCGCCATGATGCCGATGACGACGTTGCTGCGTACCAGGCTGAACAGATTGTCGAGGCTCCAGAAGGCGGGATTGACGAAGCCGATCAGCACCATCGTCGCCAGGACGATCAGTCCAACGTAGAACTCCGGGCGTCGCGAAAGATAAGCCGTCATGCCAGCGCCTTCAGCCGCTCAACGACGCCGGCCTCGTCTGTCTCTCCGGCCGAGAAGCGCGCCGCGATCGCGCCATGATGCATGAGCACGATCGTGTTGCAATTGGCGAGCAGTTCGGGAATGTCGTCCGAGATCATTAGCACTGCGACGCCCTTTTCGACGGCGAGGGCGCGGATGAGCCGATGAATCTCGGCCTTGGATCCGACGTCAACGCCGACCGAGGGACCGTTGAGCACGAGGATGCGAACGCGTGTAAGCAGCCAGCGCGCCAAGACGACGCGTTGCTGATTGCCTCCCGAGAGATTGATCACCGGCGTCTGCGGGTCGCGCGTCGAAATCCGCATCTCGGCCAGCATCGTGCGCGTCCGCGACTCGGCCGCGGCGAAGTCGAGGGACAGCGGCCCGGCGATGTCGTCGAGGGAGCTGGCGAGAATGTTGCGCTCGATCGACTGCGGCAGAAAGAGGCCTTCCGTCAGCCGATCCTCCGGCACATAGGCGACGCCGTTGCGCACGGCCGCGCCGGTGCTGCGCAACTCGACCGGCCGGCCGTCGATGGCGATCTCGCCCTCGTAGTCGGGCTGCATGCCGAAGAGCGCCAGCGCGAGTTCGGTTCGCCCGGAGCCGATGAGCCCGCCCACACCGAGAATGTCGCCGGGATAGAGGGAGAGGTCGATCGGCGCGGCGCCGTCGGGCAGGCGCAGCCCTCTGATCTGCAGGCGGGGCTCTGTTTCCGTGTTTGTGCGAACGTAGATCTCGTGGGTCAACTCGCGGCCGGTCATGTGCCGAACGATCGAGGCTTCGTCGAAGTCGGCGATGGGCCCCTCGACGACGACGCGGCCGTTGCGCATCACGGTAATGGCGTCGCTGATCTCAAGTATCTCGCGAATCTTGTGAGTGACGAACAAAACGGACACGCCCGAGACCTTGATGGCGCGCGCGATGTCGATCAGGCGGTCGACTTCCTTGCGTGTGAGGGCGGTCGTCGGCTCATCCATGACGATGAGGCGCGCATCCGACATCAGCGCTCGGGCGATGGCGATGACCTGCTTGGATGCGGTCGGCAATCGCGCGACCTCGGCGTCGAGATCGATGTCGACGCCCAGCCGGCCGAGCGCGTCGCGGGCGAGCCGACGCTGGCGTCCCCAATCGACGAACCGCCTGCGCTCGTGCAAGAACGTATTGAGGGCTAGGTTTTCGGCGACCGTCAAATTCCCGAACAGCGAAAAGTCCTGATAGATGACTTCTACCCCGAGCCGGCCGGCTTCGATCGGCGTCATATGCGGGATGCGTCGGCCGTCGATCCGGATTTCGCCGCTGTCGGGCTGATAGACGCCGGAAATGATCTTGATCACCGTCGACTTGCCGCAGCCGTTTTCTCCGGCAAGGCAACGGATCTCCGCCTTGTGCAGCGCAAGCGAAACGTCGTCGAGCGCCCGGCTGCCGCCGAACGTCTTTGTGACGTTGCGCAATTCCACGAGAGTGTCGTTCATGTCCGCCGCTGGTCTGGCGGCAGGGCGGCTCGCGCGGAGTCGCCCTGCCCAAGGATCAGAAGTTGTAGTTTTTCATGTTGTCCTTGGTGACGCCGACCCAACCCGAGCCGAATAGCAGGTTCGACTTGGTGGCGTCGGTCGTCAATTTCTCGTAGCCGGGCAGCCCGAGGTCGAGGCCAGCCTTGATGTCCGCGTTCTTCTTGTTGAGCGCCATCACCGCGAGCTCGTTCATCGCATAGCCGGCGGCGGCGGGGTCCCAGAACTGGATGTAGGAGATGTCGCCGTCGGTCAGATACTTGCCGGCGACGGAGACGAGGCCGGTGCCGGCAAAGAATACCTTGCCCTTGAGGTTGCGCTCGGCGATCAGACGCCCGGCGCCGGCGGAGGTCGGCATCGGGGCGCCCAGAATGCCGGTGATGTCAGGATAGGTCGTCAACGCTTCCTTCAGTTTGTTATAGTCCTGGTCGGCGTCGTCATAGGTCTCCAGGCGGTTGGTCGCCTGCGACATCTCAGGGTAATGTTCCTTCTGATACGCGATGCCGCCGTCGATCCATTCGTTTTGCGACTTGGAGGTGAGGCTGCCAACGGTGGCGATGTACTTGCCCTTGCCGCCCATCTGCTTGGCCAGAACTTCCATCAGCTTGGCGCCGTAAGCCTTGTTGTCGAAGGCTTCGATGTCGTAGTCGACGTTCTGAATGTTCGAGGCTTCGTGCGAAATGACGACGATCCCGTGCTCGCGCGCCTTCTTCAGCACCGGCTCGACGGCTTCGACGGAGAAGGGGACGATGCAGATCGCGTCGACCCCCTGGGCGATGAGATTCTCTACGATCTGCACTTGCGCCGCCGCGTCGGCTTGGCTCGGTCCGACTTCCCAGACGTCGTTGCCAGTATCCGCCTTGAACTCGTTGACTCCTTCCCGCATGCGGTCGAACCAGGCGATGCCGTCGACTTTGACGACCGTCGCGATCGTGTAGTGCTTGCCGCCCGCCTTGATGGCGCTGGGGACTTTCGACGTGTCGAGAGGGCCGCCTGCCACAGCGCCCGTCACCGAGACGGCCAGCGCAATCGCCGCCACCGATAGTTTCTTGAGCATCCCATCCTCCCTTTCGTTTCCCACTGGAAACGAGCCGATCGCGTCTGCACGCCCGGACGGTCGAAATGAATCGTTTCCAAGGGCAAGGGTTGAGCAGTTTTTAGAAATGCGCAAGCCCTCTTGCTTCCGCACTCTCGAAAAGTTGAAGTTTTGACGCGATCCGCGTTGCGCGCCGCGAAGCGGCCGAGCGGTACGCGGGAGCTATGGACGGCCGAGAGTTCTTGGCTCTACGGTATGCCTCGTCGCAATCCCGGTGCGCGCTGGCGGAGGCGAGCGGTCGGCGACGCAGCGCGGTTCGTGAAACGCGGGGAGATCGTTGTCCGGGCAATGGGTTGGGATCAAGGACGTGGCGCGGCGGGCCGGAGTGTCAGTCGGCACGGTTTCGCGCGTTCTCAACGATCACCCCTCCGTGACCGCGGCCAGGCGGGAAAGGGTGCAGCAGGTGATCGCCGAACTCGGCTATCGCCCCGATCCGTTCGCCCAGAGCATGCGCAGGAAATCGATCCGGGCGATCGGCGTTGTCATTCCCGACATCCGCAATCCTTTTTTTGCCGAGCTCATGCAAGGGATCGAGAACGAAGCGAAGTCGCTCGGATACAGCGTTTTCTTTGTCAGCTCCGACGAGGACGCGGAGGCGGAGAAGGAGCATGTCGCCGAGCTCGTACGCCGCAAGGTCGATGGCGTGATCCTCCTGCCGAGCGTGGGCGCGAAAGAAGTGCCGAGCATCCCAGGCGCGAGTATTGTCGTCGTCGACCGGCCGGTGGCGGGCGCGCCAGTCATTTCGGCTGATCACCGCGCCGGCTCGAAAATCGCCGTGGACTTCCTGCTTTCGCTTGGGCACCGGCGCATCGCCTACATCGCGGGCCCGCAACAATCCGCCACGGCCAGGGCGCGGTTGACCGGCTTCGTCGAGGCGATGGCGCCGGTTTTCGCCGCCGACGATCTCAAGCTCGAAGACTACATCGCCTACGGCGAGTTCGACTATGCGAGTGGCAGAACCGCCGCCGCCGAGTTGTTGGGCCGACGCTCCCCCCCGCCGACCGCGATTTTCGCCGGTTCAGACCAACAAGCGATCGGCGCGCTCAGGCTCGCGGCCGATCGCGGCATGGTGGCGCCGCGCGACGTGTCGATCGTTGGGTTCGACGACATACCGCTCGCCGACCTTGTTGCCCCCCGCCTGACGACGGTTGCCCAGCCAGTCGGACGAATCGCCAGGACTGCGGTTTCGGCGGTGCTAGAACTCCGGTCTAACCGAATCGATTGTGTTTCCGTGCGAGCTGGCGCGCCGGGATTCCGCAGGTCCGCCGCCGATGTTCACGATCGATCGCGCGAGTCCGGAAGCCGCTGGATGGACCAAAGTCCGAAGCAAATGACGCAGGCGCGGGATATCGGCGACGCGATTTCGGACGGCGCCTCTTTCAGAAAACTGTGATTCTTTTGCGTCCTCGGGGGGCGCGGTCGGTGGTCCCGTTTCGACCGAATTTAGACGACCGCGCTTCGGGCGGATGGCGGACATTGCAAAAGAGATTTTGTCGAACGATCTCGGCTCGGCACGGGCTAGATCACGGTTGTCGTAGCCAAAAGATTGCGGCGCGCGCATCGTCTTGCGCTTCGGACGCGCTGGCGAAAAGACCGGATAGCGGGTATCCGTCTTGCCAAGCGTGTGGTGCGTCATCCCACTCAGCGAACCAATCCTCGCGATAAAAAAACAGTCCATCGTCTCGCCGACAGATGGTGAGGCGCCGCTTGCCGTTGGGGCTTGTGATCTGTTCGACAGTCTCTGGCAACGTCCGACCTCCTGTGTGATCATCGTGATCACACCGCTGTTGCGAATTCTTGCCTTATGCATCGGTTGGAACAGACCGAGCGCTCGACTTGAGAGCACTCATGGAGAGATAAGAACCAACTGTGAACAGGCGGCGTCGACGGACCCCACCAACGTGACCGCCATCAGGACGTTACGGCGCCGATCGGCACTTGGACCCCGCGCCAATTGACATGGTCCACAGCGTCGCGCCCAGGAAGCGGATTCTGCCCTGGGTCAGGTGTCGTCGCTCAGCAGACGGATGCCTCCGCGCGCCGCCAAAGTCCGGCCCGCGCGCGGTCTGGCCAGTGTGCGTGTAGCGATCGTCGGTGAACGGACCGGCGGGCCGGGGAAGGGCCAGATAGAGCGAGCGTGCGCGCCGCAGCTCTTCGCCTAGCGAGAAATGAAGCCGAGAAGGCTCGCAAACGCCGCGCTGGTCATCGTGGCGTGGCCACTGGCGCGCACCAACAGCCTGGAACCCTCCTGGGCGAATGCGGCGCTCTGGATCGTCACATCGAGACCCGGCAGCGGGGGCATGACGGCGCGGGCGCGCTCGGAGTCGAGCAGCTTGCTCAGTTGCGCGGTCAAAGCGGCATTCACATCGCCGACGATCGCACTCGCCGCCTCGGTGGTCAGCGCGTCGCCGGTCTTGATGGTCGCCGGGCCCGACAGGCGCACCGCGATGGTCTGAGGGGTCGGCAAGACAATCTCGACCGGCGCCGTAATGCTCACGCGATCGGAGGCCACCCGAGTCTTTAGCGGGGCTCCCAATATCTTCGAGCAAAGCCAGACGGTCGCGTGGCCCGACAGGCTTACAACCGCGCTCGTGTGGAGCGGCGTAATCGTTGCTCGGTCAACGCTGTCGACGACGACGTTGAGGCCCTTGTGGGCGCAATTGTTGCGCGGCAGGCGCAGACCCCTCGCGATAGCAAGAGCGTGGTCCTGGATTGATTGAAGATCGCCTGTCGCCGACGCCTTGAGCGCAATCGTGTCCGCATCCGTATGCACGTCGAGCGACCCGGCTACCGGTATTTCGACTGGGACTCCCGCGACCGTCAGCGGCAGGGTCTTTGGTCCGACATCAAGCGCATGTGCAGGACGAAGGGCTCCGTACAGAAGAGAGGCGGCGACGATGCCGAGTGCGATCGTGAAGCGCCGGAGGGTGGAAACGGCCTGGATCATCCTCGGCATGTAGCGCGCTGAGCGGCTCCGCGAAACCCCGCCAATTTCACACCCTCGCGCGTCTCGACCCGCTGGCTACAGCTTCATGTACTATGTCAGCGGACTGCGCTAGTTTTACAGAAGCGACCCGTATCCGAGCCACCGCGAGCGTCGATGGGAGAGAACCAACATGCGCCTTGTGGAAAGAATGGCGGCGGCGCTGATCGCGGCTCAGTGCATCGGCGCTTGCCGCCACGTCGGACTGTCCCGGCGCCTCGCAACCCCCGTGGCCGACAAGGGACTGGGAGGTTTCAACGCCCGAGGCGGAAGGGTTGGATTCAGCCGCGCTGGCCCAGCTTGTGGACCTCGTCGGTATCTACAAGCAGGACAGCTTGCTGATCGTGCGCCACGTAAAGTTGGAAGAGAGGCGATGCGCCGAGGTTGAAGCCCGTCCGCCAGATGCGTTGGGGGTAGGTCCAAGGAGAACGTCGCGATGGAAGAAATGGAGGAATATGATCTCTACTTCAATGTTAAGAAGCCCTCAATTGGCCTTTACGTCCGCAAGGGTGCGAGACTTCCCGATCTAGCCGACAAAGAGGACTGGGTGTTCGATGGCAGTGCCGCGGCGGATCTACTGCCGCCGAGCGTCATCAAGGGGGTCGCCGCTGACGGACACGCCTTCCGAGACATGGATTAGGCGGCGGAGGAGGCTTGACGCACTCGGGTGAGAACGATGACTGTCGATCCCGTTTGTTTGGTAACAGTTTATCTCGAAGGCCCGAGCAGCTGGGCAGGGAGGGCAACGTGGCGTCCGCTGTTCCGCAACCGGTCGTCGCGAGATTGACGCGGGCCGCTGTCTTTCTTGTCGTGACAATGAACTCGGGGAAGGACAGCGAGGTCGCGGTGCGCGGTGTGTGCGCGGATCTGTCCGCACTATTGCGCGCTGTTGGTTTCCGCGATCTCGAGGGGCGATTGTCGTGCGTCATGGCGTTCGGCTCTGACGGATGGGATCGCCTTTTCGGCGCGCCAAGGCCCAAGGATCTCCATCTGTTCCGAGAGGTCCGCGGCGTACACCATGCAGTCTCCACTCCAGGCGACATTCTCTTTCATATTCGCGCTACCCGCATGGACCTATGCTTCGAACTTGCTGCCGAAATCATGTTTCGACTTGGCGGCGCCGTGACTACCGTCGATGAGGTGCATGGCTTCAAATATTTTGATGATCGCGACCTTATCGGCTTCGTCGACGGGACGGAGAACCCTGTCGAACAGGACGCAATCGACGCAACGGTGATTGGTCAGGAAGATGAAGCCTTCGCAGGCGGGAGCTATGTCGTCGTGCAGAAATACCTGCATGACCTGAAACAGTGGCGCGCAGTGCCGGTCGCGGAGCAGGAGAACATAATCGGCCGCGCCAAGCTTTCCGATATCGAGCAGGACGACGCGGCAAAGGCGCCTTACGCGCACAACGTTTTGACGACGATCATCGAGAACGGGAAGCAGCTGGAGATCGTGCGCGACAACATGCCATTTGGTGAGATCGGCAAGGGCGAGTTCGGGACCTATTTCATAGGCTACGCGCGATCGCCGCACCGTATCGAGCAAATGCTGGAAAACATGTTCATCGGTCGACCTCCTGGAAACTACGATCGACTGCTCGACTTCAGCCGCGCGGTCACCGGCACATTGTTTTTCGTACCGTCGGCCACATTTCTGGACAATGTCGAGCCCGAAATTACGCCTGCGGCGCCCGAGGTTCGGAGCCCGGCAACGCGGGAGCCGGTCAACAAACCTCTCTCGCGCCCGGGTAGGAGCGATGGGTCGCTCGGCGTCGGTTCTTTGAAGGTAGAGGCAAAGCATGAATAATCTTCATCGCGAACTGGCGCCTATTTCCAACGAGGCCTGGGCGCAAATCGAGCAGGAGGCGTCGCGCACCCTCAAGCGTCATTTGGCGGCGCGACGGGTTGTCGACGTTCCGGATCCCAACGGGCTTCGGCTTTCTGCTGTTGGCACTGGGCACACTCGCCGGATCCAATCCCCTGGCGAGGGGATCCTCGCCGCTCAACGCGATGCGAAAGCATTGGTTGAACTGCGCGTTCCGTTCGAGCTTTCGCGCCAGCAGATTGACGACGTTGAGCGTGGCGCCCTTGATTCGGACTGGTCGCCGGTGAAAGAGGCGGCGCGCAAGATCGCCTTCGCGGAGGACCGAGCCGTCTTTGACGGGTATGCGGCAGCCGGGATTATCGGCATTCGAGAAGCCAGCAGCAATACAGCAATCGCGCTTCCTGACAGCGCCAGGGGTTACCCCGGCGCCGTCGCGCAAGCGGTCAGCCAGCTACGTCTTGCGGGCTGCGACGGGCCTTATGCGCTCGTGCTCGGCGCCGATGCATACACCGCGGTGAGCGGGGGAGTCGACGAGGGCTATCCGCTCTTCCACCATATCGAGCGTGTCGTCGACGGCGGCGTCATCTGGGCGCCTGCGATTGGCGGGGCATTCGTGCTGACGACCCGTGGCGGCGATTTCGAACTCGACATTGGTCAAGATCTCTCCATCGGCTATCTCAGCCATACGGCTTCGGCGGTCGAGTTGTATTTTCAGCAGACCTTCACCTTTCGAGTGCTGACAACGGAGGCCTCCGTCGTGCTTGCGCCCTCGAAGCCGCCTGCAGTCTCGTCTTAGACATTGGACGAACCAAGCCACGGCAATACCGCCGACGCGTTCTGCCACCATACTCGCGACAAGGTAGCCGAGGTTCGAGTATTGGAAGGTGCTGCGCAATCGGCAACATGCCGGACGAGGCGGCGATCGCCGCCGGCGTCTTTGCGCCCGCTTCGCCGTGGGCCATCTGCATCTCGCCGGGACCGAACCCCGTACCCCACAGCGCCGATGCCTTTCCCGGGACGGCGGGCCCTCTCGCCGGCGACGCATCGCCCGAAGCAGAGTGCGCCTTACTGTCGCATCAGGCGAACCACGTCCTGCCTCAGAAGGTAGAGCGAGACGGCCAGCAGAACGACGTCCTTCATCAGGAAGGGCACATTGCCTGTCATCGCGGGGAAGCCTCCCGCGGCGACGTCCCAGCCTCCCGGCATGAACGGAATGATGGTGACCGTCGCGATGAAGGTTCCGGTCGAACCGAGGGCGCCAAGAGCGCCGGGCCGCTTGTCCCAGAAGCCTGCGAGCAGCAGGGCCCCGAACGTCCACTCCGAGACGGCCAGGAAATAGCTGGCGCCGGCGTAGCCAAAGACCGGATACAGCCACCAGATCAGCGGCCCATTGCTGATGAACGGGGCCAGCCTCTCGAATTCGTACGGAAACCACTTCTGGTAACCGAAGAAGAAGAACAAGATCACCATCGACGCCCGGACGACGTGGTAGTCGAGATCTTCCGCAAGCAGGCCGGACCTCTGCAGCGCGGGGTCGAGCGTATGCTGAGTGGTGCTGGCAAGCGTGGTCATGGTCGTGATCCTTTCGCTTAAGATCGCACGGGCGCCGCTGGGCTGCGCGAGCTTGCGGACGAAGCCAACAAGCGCGTCGCGCTTGATATCGCCGGCGTAGATCTGCCCCGACGCGGCGGTGTCGGATTCGAGGTTGGGGACCGAAAGGCGGGACATGGCGGCACTCCGGCTGAGGGTTGATGAACGATTGCGGAATGAAAATAGGCCCTCGTCGTGAGACAGTGAATGTCACAGAGGCTAGATTATATGCCTAATCGTCTCACACTACTCTCTGTCGGGAGACCGCCATGGATTGGCTCAGCAGGCTGTTCGAGATGATGCCGGTGCGCGGTCGGCTGGACTTGCGCTGCTCCTACGGCGCACCTTGGCGCATCGACCAAGGGCCGGGCGAGACGAACGAAATCCCGTATCATGCCGTGCTCGCCGGCTCCGCGACGCTGGCGGATCCGGCGGGTGGGCGACCGTTGCAGCTGAAGGCCGGCGACATTCTGCTGCTTCCCGGCAACCCACGGCACGTCATGCACGACGGCAGCGGGACGGCGCCCTTACCTGCCCGCAACCGCGCGTCCCTCAACTTCACGATCAGCGAAAACCTGGGCTCGGACGAGCGGCTCGATCTTCTGTGCGGACATTTTGCCATCGCTCCCCCGCACGACCACTTATTGCGCAGCTATCTGCCGCCGCGCCTGGTCGTACATGCTGGCGCTCACGCCGGACAGAAGGAGACTGGCGAGCAACTCGCCGGTCTCGTCGCCCTGATGCGGGGCGAGTCGGCGGACGATCACTTGGGCGGTCACTCGGACGGTCACTTGGGCGGTCGCGCGATGCTGAATGCGCTGTCGACGGCGATGTTCGCGCTTGTGCTGCGGCTCGCCAGTGAAACCGAAGATGCGCCGCGCGGTCTCCTCGCTCTGGCCGGTCATCCCCGCTTGGCGCCCGCCGTCGCCGCTCTGTTCAACGAGCCTGCGCGCGCCTGGTCGCTGCCCGACCTCGCGCGCCTGTGCAACATGTCGCGGGCCACGCTCGCCCGCCAGTTTCAGGAGAAGCTAGGTAGATCGGCCAGCGATCTCCTGGCCGATATCCGGATGACGCTCGCCGCGAATGAATTGAAGAAATCTTCTCTCTCCACGGGAGCCGTAGCGGAGGCGGTCGGCTACCAATCAGAGGCGGCCTTCCAGCGCGCCTTCAAGAGCCGGATGGGCGTCACTCCAGCGCAGTGGCGCAAGATGCAGGAGCTGTCTGGCCGGGACGTCTTTGCAAGGTCCGCAGCCCGGGCCGGCGCGAAGGGGGCGAAGACCGTCGATGCGCCCTCGCTGGCCGAGAGATGAGAGGCGAGCGGTTGGTCAGGCTGGCGACGCCGCGCCCCAACCGGAGATCGCCGCCCTGCATCACCTCACCCCTGTCAGCACTCGCTGCAGATTTTCAGCTTGCGGTCCAGCTCGTGTTCCGCCTGCAGCTGCTGGCGCTCCCACGCCGACACGGCCTCGTTCCGGGGGACGTCGGCTCTTGTGGGTTGTCGATGACCAGTCGGCGCGAGCCAGGGCGAGTGCGAGGTCAGAACGGCCGGGCTGTTCTGATCGGACGCTGCAGCAGGCGAAAGCAGGCCGAACGAGAGCAAGCCTGTCGCAGCGACCGCGGCAAATCGGGTTGAGCGCTTTACGATCGAGGACATGGCGACACCCCTTTGGGGGAGGCTCGGGATGAGCAACTCCGCTTCAGGTGTCACTGTACTGATAGGAGAGAGACGTTGAATGCCTAAGCTGGTCGAAAATATGCTCCATTGTCTCATCGCGGCGGTAAGCGTCCTCATGGCTGCCGCAACCTCGAGCGGCTTTCTCGCTTAGCTGCGCACTAGCGCTACCCGCTTCTTTTGGTGTGAATTGGCGTTGGGGTCCGACGCCGATCGGCACGCTAGTGGCCAAAATCTGACACTTGGCGTCGGGCGCGGCCGAGGTAGAACGGCAAAAGGTGGCGGGAAACCGGACCGCGGCTACCGGCACGGCGGCTCTCCTGATATGAGACCTTCCGCTAACAGCCCGGGTGTATGAAGATCGCCTCCGCCATGTGCCTTGCTGGGCTCGGTATGCGATCCGATCCCGACCGAGTTGGTCATGGCCCCGTTCGGCGTATAGACCGGGTCCTCTTTCCGCAGCAGAAATCTCGGGAGTTAGCGAGCGGACGAGGTTAGCTTGCTTTCAAAGGTCGTGACGAAGTCGTCCGACACGAGGAAGCGAAGTGCTTCCCGCAGCGTTTCGGACTCCGCCCGGCCGAAGGCGATCTCGAAGCCTCGCTGCGCCTTCGCCCACAGGGCGTCGGTCTCCGCGAGCCGGGCGCGACCGGCCGGTGTAAGGCTGATCAGCCGGTTGCGCCGGTCTTCCGGATCGATCGCCACATCGACGAAACCATCGCGCTCCAGCGGTTTCAGCGTGTGCGCGAGGGCCCCGGAATCCATCACCAGCGCCTCGGCGAGCGCTCCCACCGTCGTCGGCTCTGAACGTTTGATCTGCGCCAAGATGGCGCGCTGGGTCGCCTTCAGGCCGCTCGGGGCGAGCGCCATGTCGTAGAGCTGCGAAATGCGGCGGGAGGCCTTGCGCAGCGCCGTGCAATTGCAGCGACTGCCTTCCTCGGTCCTCGAAGGTCGGCCCTTTCTGCCTGCCATTGATCGCTCCTTGACACTCTGGCCCTTGACTTCGGTTGCCAGCATATACAGCTGTTATCGCATGTGCAAGCATACGCAGATACGCGAAATTTGGCCGGGAGGCGGGCACGCTGTCTCAGCTGGCCAGGTTTCCCTCCGGGACCGAGCTCGGCATTCGGATTGACGACGTTTCATGCACATGCTGTCATCATGTACAAGCATATGCATATATCGTGCGGCTGCACCCGAAGGCGCGTGCCTCACTATTCGCTTCGCGGCGGGGATTTGAGAAGTGTTTTCAGAATGACAGTCGTGTGGTCGATCATGGATTGTTGGTATCGATAGAACATTTCGTCCCCCATGGGAGTAGCGAACGAATTGGCGTGACGCTGGCACCGCGCGCGCAGTCCCGTCAGACGGCCCAAAATGTCTTGCGCCTCTGCCCGCCTTTTTTCGTCGGACAAGGCGTCCTTTTTGGCAATTTCTTGCGTAGCGGCGTGGATGACGACATCGCCGGCTAGCTTTCTGACTTCGGATTCAAGCTTCTCGCGGGCTGCGTCGATTCGCCAGAGACGAAAGTGGCTAAATCCCCTCATCGCATTGAAGAGCGCCGTCACCGCCATTGCGAGATAGACCCAGTACGCGGGCGACATGAGGTTGACCAACCACGGAAAATACCGGTCCGCAAACTCCGGCTCGCCGGTGAGAAAAAACTGCCTCGCTTCCGGCGACAGCGGGAGCGCGGTTGCAGAGCTCGTTGCGCTCGGCGGGTTGCTGCGCACAAACCCGGCGAGCTCGGCGCTGAGCAACGTGAGAAACTCAATGCGGTCTGCACGCTTCGCGCATGGACTGGCCACGATCAGCGTATTGACCTGCGGCACAATCCTGTCTGTCGAGGGGGTTTCGCGAACCAGGTCGTAACGACCTGCAGGCACCTTCCCTAGGCTCAGCCAGGAGTAGCGGCTGATCAGTCCCTGCATATCCTCGAGATCGGCAATGTCGAGGTCGTTCTTGTGAATGATGGTGCGCAGGAGCTCTGCGTCGTCGCGCATGACGTAGGCGGCAAGATCGAGTTCGCCTTGAGCCGCGAGTCGCGCCTGGTCTTCCAGCGCGTGGTACGACAGCCGAACATTGAGCCGGGCCAGATCCGGATCGGCGAACAATTGGCGCATGAGATAGGCTGTGCCTGATCCCTCTGGACCGATGCCGATCTCGGCGCCGCGCAAATCGGCGAGGCTGGAGGCGGGATGCCCCCTGCGCCCCAAGAGCAGCAGCGACTCGGGCTCAGGCAGTCGCCCGAGCAACTCGAGTCCGGAGCCCGTTGGCACGGGAGCGCCATCCTGGATGAACGCAAACTTTTCGACGCATTGCAGGCGATCGGCAATCAGGCGGTCGACATTTTCGATCGAGCCCGCTGTGGCGACAGCCTCAAGACGACCTCCGTCGCGCCTCGCTCTCTCCGACAGGCGGGAAGCCAACGCATAGTATGCGCCTCCTGGGGAGCCCGTAAGCAGCGACGCGCGAAAAGAGCCGTAATCGCGAACCGGGCCCACCGCCAAAACGACGGCGGCGGCAATCGCCGCAGACGCCATCAGTAGCAGCAAGAGACGCAAGACGCCCCGGCGTCGCCACGCAGAAGCGTCCCCGGCTGGCCTTGTTGACTGAATAGGCACGACGACCCCGCGCTCTTGGCTGGGACCCCGCGGAAGGTTTGCACGACCATCCGCCGGTCCCAGCGGGCTCGCACCGCGACGCGACCCTAGTTTCTCGCCAAAAGATATTGCGATACACGCTCGCGTTGTCGAGCGATCCGCCGCATAGCAAACTAGGCAGGTCCGAACAAGACGTCAGTCCGGCGAGGCGCGTCCGGGTGTCCTAGAATAATATTCGCCACAAGCGCCGGAAGTTGGGGAAAGTGGACGCCGTTTTGTAGCCCGGCAGGATTGGTTGCGGATCGTCGTCATGCGACGATCCGTTCACCGGGCCGCCCAGAGTAACCCGCGCCTCAGGATCTCCTTCATCTCGGGCACTTCAAATTCCGCCGCAACGTGGCCGAGGGAACTAAAAAATACGCGTCCGGCGCCGTGCTTGCGTTTCCAGACGACCGGCATGGCGACGCCAGCGGTCCATGGCGCGTGCTCGCCCGAAAACGTGGTCGTCGCGAGCACGTCGTTCGAGGGATCGACGTGCATGTAGTACTGCTCAGATCGATAGGGAAAGCGTGCGATCCCTTGCATGATCGGGTCGTCGGGCTTGGCGACGTCGACCCAATAATCGATGATGTTGCCGGGGTGGGCGACCCATTGACCACCGCACATGAACTGGTAGTCGACGCTCTCTCGAAACGCGTCGCACATGCCGCCGTGATATCCGGCGAGGCCGACGCCGCCTCTGACGGCGGCGGTTAGGTTGTCGACCTCTTCCTTTTCGATCTTGGACATCGTGACGATCGGCACGATGAGACTCATGTCGGCGATTGCCGGATCGGCGAACGCCTCCGTGGTGTTTTCGATGTAGACCTTAAAGTCGTGTTCTTCGAGCATTTTCGCGACGATCTGCGCTCCCCGCTCCGGCTCATGCCCGCTCCAGCCTCCCCAGACGATAAGCGCTTCCCGCATCGTTTCCTCCGTCCTCAGCAATCGCAGCGCCGCACCTCAGTCGAATACGCCGACCCGCAGCGAGAGTGGCAAAGTCGCCGGGCGCTCCGGACGCGTCGAGATCTCGACCACTTTTCCGTCGTCAGAGGACGCCTGGAACGCCTCCATGACCTCGAGCACATGGAACGCCAGTTCCCCGCTCGCGCGGTGTGGCCTGCCGGTCCGGATCGCATGCGCCATGTCGGCGAGCCCGAGGATGCGGTGGTTGCCGTCCGCGTAGGGGCCTTGGGTCGGGATCTCGCGCCAGTCGTCCGTGGCTGTCGCGAACTCGACCTTGCCGCCGAAATAGTTCGGGTCCGGGACGATCAGCGAGCCGGTCTCGCCGTAGAGTTCGATCGGAACGTGCTTGTGCCGCGCCACGTCGAAGCTCATCGTCATCGAAACTGCGGCTCCACTCGCAAACATCAGCGTGCCCATCACATGTGTGGCGACTTCGACTGGAATTCGTGACCCAGCCAAAGGCTTGCTCGAGACGACGCGCTCGAGCCTCGTACGGGCCGCCGTCCCGATGACGCGCGCCACCGGGCCGAGAAGATTGACGAGGTCCGTGACATAGTACGGCCCCATGTCGAGCATTGGCCCCCCGCCGTCGAGATAGTAGAAGCCCGGATTGGGGTGCCAGCGCTCATGGCCAGGACACATGAAGAACGCCGAGCCGCCGATCGGCCGGCCGATCAGCCCGTCGTCGACGCAGCGGCGCGCGGTCTGGTGGGCGGCGCCGAGGAAAGTGTCAGGCGCGCAGCCTAGCCGCAGCCCCTTGGCGGCCGCGGCTTCGATCAGTCGGCGCCCCTCGGCAACGTTGACGCCGAAAGGCTTTTCCGAGTGCACATGCTTGCCCGCGGCGATCGCCGTCAGGCCGACTGCGACATGCGCCTTGGGAATCGTGAGGTTCAAGACGATTTCAATCGCGGGATCCGCGAGAATCGCATCCACCGGACGTGCTGGGATGCCGAATTCTGCCGCGCGCGCTTCCGCCGCGGCCGGATTGGCGTCCGACAGGGCGATGACATTGAGGATCGGAAACCTCTTCGCCGCAGCCAGATAGGCGGAGCTGATGTTTCCGCATCCAATGACGCCTATTCCGACTGGTCTCATAAAGATTCTCCAAGCGGCCGCGCCGGCGTATCGCGAATGGGCGCAGGCCCGGTCGTTCCCCACGGCGCGCCGTAGAGATCCCGCAACGTCATCGCTGCGGCGCCGCGTACCCAATGTCCGTCGCTCCATTCCCGAACGACGATGTCCGAAACGTCCGCAAGGCTCGCCGGCAGAAGCGCGGCGATCGTCCTGCGCAGCGGCTCGAGGAAATGGGCGCTCATCGCCATGGCGCGCCCCGAAACGATGACCTTTGGCGGCGCGAAAAGCGTAATGAGGTTGGCGATCGCAAAGCCCAGCGCCTCGCCCGCGGCGGCGAGCGCGCGGACGCAACGCGCGTCCCCATCGGCGGCACGATTCAGGAGCTGCGACATGGCGCGCCCTGATTGAAAAGGTCCGTCGAGATCGCCTCCGCCGAGCAGCGATTCGGCTTCGCTTATCACCGAAGCTTCCGTTGCGATGTCGGCCAGCCGGCCGCCCGAGACGTTCGGAGGGCGAACCATGAGGTCGCCGAGATCGGGGCTGAGGCCGTTAGCCCCCCGAAACAATTCGCCGTTATGAAGAATGCCGAGCCCAATGCTTCTTTCGACGTTGACGACGAGAAAGTCGTTCAAGTCGCGAGCTGGTCCAAACCAGTGCTCGGCGAGGGTCACGAGATTGACGTCGCTGTCGATCGAAGCGGTCACGCCGAGGCGGCGGGTGAGATCGGCGCCGAACGGCACGTCGCGCTCTTGCAGGATGGGACTTTGACGGCAGACGCCGGCGGCGCGCTCCACCACGCCGGGCAGGCCGACACAAACTCCCGAGATCGCGGCGATCTCCAGACCCGCATCGCTGACGCAGCGGCGCACCCCGTCCTCGACGAGATCGGCGATGACGGAGGCCGTCTGGCGATCGATGCGGATCGGCAGGGCCAGCGAACCGACGATGTCGGCGCAGAAGTTCGTCACCGCAACGGTGATCTGGTCGGACGCAAGCTTCACACCGACGACATGCGCCGCATCCGGGTTGAGCTTCAGCATGACCCGAGGCCGGCCGCGCGCCATGTCGCGAACGGTGCCGAGTTGCAACGGGATGATCAGGCGATCGTCGAGCAACGCCGCCGTAATGGCGGAAACGGTCGTCGCGCTCAATTCCGTCTGTTGCGAGATCTCGACCCGCGAGATCGGCCCGAACCGCCGGATCGCGTCCATCACGTGGAAGCGATTGATCGCGCGCATCAATTCGGGATCGGCCGTCTTCATTGCTCGGGGGGCTTCTGCTTCGACACGCGGTTTCTACGGATCGCGAAATTATTTTCATCGTCTTCGCGGCCTGTCAACAGCGAGGGGAGCCGCTTTGCGCGATTCCTTGTCGATTTTCTTGACAGTCGCCAGATCTCGAGACAGATTTAATTCGTATCGCGGAAAAAAATAACCGTCGAGCCGTCTTCCTCGGGAGGAAGCCAATGAAATTTCGCCATTTCGCGTTCGCTGCGGCTTGCGCCGCCGCTATGGCCGCTCCGGCTCTCGCCGACACGACAGTGACCGTTCTTCATGTCAGCGAAAACGCTGGCCAAAAGGCGCTTTGGGACAGGATCGCCAATGATTACAATAATGAACACAAGGGAGTGAAGGTCGAATTCAAGTATCTTGAAAACGAAGCCTTCAAGGCAAAGCTGCCGACGATGCTGCAGTCCGACGACTCCCGTCCCGACCTGTTCTATAGTTGGGCCGGCGGCGTCATGCAGGCGCAGGACAAGGCGGGCTTCCTCAAGGACATCACTGCTGACGTCGCGTCCGTCGAGGCCACGATGTCCCCGACCGCGGTCGACGCCTTCAAAGTCAATGGCAAAGTCGTCGGCGTGCCGTTCGAGGTGGGCGAGGTGGCCTTTTATTACAATAAGAAATTGTTCGAAAAGGCTGGCGTGAAAGCCGAGGACATCAAGTCTTGGGACGATTTCCTCGCCGCGGTGAAGAAGCTTAAGGCGGCCGGCGTCACCCCCATCGTGGTCGGGGCCGGGGAGAAGTGGCCGATGCATTTCTACTATTCTTACCTCGTGATGCGCATCGGCGGCGAACACGCGCTCGCGGACGCCAAGGCAGGTAAAGACGGCGGCTTCAAGAGCGCAACCTTCGTCGAGGCCGGCAGGCGACTGCGTGAACTCGGCGCGCTCGAGCCGTTCCAGCCCGGCTATCTCTCGACATCTCACGGCCAGTCGTCCGGCATGTTCGGCGACGGCAAGGCGGCGATGGACCTCATGGGCCAATGGCTGCTCCCGATGCAGATATCGAATTCCGCGAGCGGCAAGGGCCTGCCCGAGGAGGACATCGGCATTCTATCCTTCCCGATTGTTGCCGGCGGAAAGGGCAAGGCGACCGATACGCTTGGCGGCGTCAACGGTTGGCTCGTGAGCAAGACCGCGCCGGCCGAGGCGATCGACTTTCTCAAATTCTTCAGCCAGGCGAAGTACGCGAAGGAAGCCGCCGCGTCGGCCGCGTATATTCCGGTCACCAAGGGCGTCGAAGCCGTGGTCACGGATCCTTTGGTGAAGCGCCTGGCCGAGGATCTTGCTACGACGACCTATCACCAGAATTACTTCGATCAAGACCTCGGCCCGTCGGTTGGGCGCGTCATCAACGATGTCTCCGTCTCCGTCGCCGCGGGCGAAATGACGCCGGAGGCCGCGGCTGCGGCGATCCAGGAGGCGTCCGATCAGCAGTAGCGGCAAAGCGAAGCCGTCGGGCTCCGCCGCCTGCCGCGGCGGGGCCGCACTCTGACAGCGATGCGAGGCTCGCAATTTGTCGACGACGCAGACGAGCCATGTCGAACCCGCGAGAAGGATGTCGCCCAACGGTTGGGCGACCCTCGTCATCTTCCTGCCGCCGGCTCTCGTGCTCTTTACGGTGTTCGTGGCGCTGCCGATGGCGGAGGCCGCCTGGTACGGCTTCTACAACTGGGATGGCTACGGCCGACCGGAAAAATTCATCGGCCTCAAGAACTACGGCTATCTGATCGACAACCCGACCTTCACCCGCGCGCTGATCAACAACGGTCTGATCATCGTGGCGTCACTGCTCATCCAACTGCCTTTGGCGCTCGCCGTGGCGATGATGGTGGCCGGCCGCGTCACCGGCGCGGCTTGGTTCCGGATGATCTTCTTTCTGCCCTACATCCTCGCTGATGTCGCGGCTGGTCTGATCTGGCGTTTCATGTTCGACGGCGGCTACGGTCTGGTCGGCGCGATCACCGGCGCGCTCGGCTTTGAACCCTACTATCTGCTCGCGAGTAAGGGCTGGGCGTTTTCTGCGGTGCTGATTGTCATCGTATGGAAATACTTCGGCTTCCACATGATGCTCTACGTCGCGGGCTTGCAGGGCATCGACAAATCCCTGCTCGAGGCGGCGGAGATGGATGGGGCGAGCGCCTTCCAGCGCTTCTGGCACATCATCCTGCCGCTACTCGGGCCAATGATCCGGCTGTCGATTTTCTTTTCCGTCGTCGGCGCGCTGCAGCTCTTCGACATCATCGTGCCGCTGACCGGCGGCGGTCCGTTCGAGACGACGAACACGATGGTTTCCTACCTCTACTATTTCGGCATTACCCGGATGCGCATTGGCTTCGGGTCGGCCGTCGGCGTGGTGTTGTTCCTGATTTGCGTAACCTTCGCCTTCGGCTACAGACGGCTCTTCATGCGCGATGACTGAGACCACGCATCCGATTCCAGACATCGGGACGGCGGCTCCCGAGTTCTCTGAGCGCCGCCCGCGCGGCTTCGGCCGCATCGCGGTGTTCGCGACGCTCGTCGTCCTCGCAGGCGTCGTGCTCGTTCCGATCCTCGCGACTGCGCTCAACGGCTTTAAGGCGTTGGGCGACCTGCAGTCCAACCCGTTCGGACTGCCGCGCGTCTGGGTCTGGCGGAATTACTGGGACATTCTCGCGGGCTATCGATACTGGCAGTTCCTTGGCAATTCGCTGCTGATCGCATTGCTGACCGTCGCCCTGACACTCGCGCTCTCGTCGATGGCGGCGTTCACTTTCGCGCATTTGCGTTTTTTTGGCGATCGCTTCCTCATGAGCTACCTCCAGCTCGGGCTCTTGTTTCCCGCGGCGACAGCGATCTTGCCGCTGTTCATCAAAATCCGCGATCTCGGTCTCCTCAACTCCTATTGGGGCGTGATCCTGCCTCAGGTCGCTTTCTCGCTCGCGATGGCGGTTCTCCTGTTGCGCAACGCGTTCAAACAACTGCCGAGCGAACTCCTGGACGCCGCGATGATGGATGGGTGCGGGTATTTTGGCTACTTTTTCTACATCACGCTGCCGCTCTCAGGACCGATCCTGTCGACTGTCGCCGTGATCTCGTTCGTCGGCAGCTGGAACGGCTATCTTTTGCCGTTGGTTGTGCTCAACAGCGAGTCGCGCTACCCGTGGACGCTGGGTCTCATGGCCTACCAAGGCCAATATTCGACCTCGTGGCAACTGGTCCTCGCCTTCATCACCCTGACGATTTTCCCGGCGATCCTGATGTTCCTCATGGCGCAGCGCTACATCGTCGCCGGCCTGACGGCGGGCGCGGTCAAAGCGTGATGGCCCTTCGTCGCCCTCAAACGGCGCATGGGTCCTAGCGCCGACTGGCGCGGCGGCTCATTGAAACAATTCACTCGGAAGGGGTCAATCGGCGGGCCGAATTCACAGGCCGGGTCCGAGCCAAGCGCTCGGACGGCCGATAATTGTTCATTTTCGCCGGGTCTCGTGTTGTCGGGCCGGCGAGTTTGGCTCCCTCGCTTTGTGCTAAAATAACTCGGCGTCGGACCCCCGCGCCGATTCACACTCCGGAAGGCTCGATGTCAGAGACAACATCCCATGCACGGTTGCTCACCGGCAGGTGTCTGTGCGGGCAAGTGGAATACGCGGTCGCGGACGAATTCGAATATGCGATGAACTGTCATTGTTCGCAGTGTCGTCGCGCGACGGGGTCGGCGTTCAAGCCCCTCGCGGGCATAGTGAAAGACAAGCTTTCTTTGTCGCGCGGGGAGGAAATGACCCTCAAGTACGGCGACAACTCTGGACACGACGTCCACTGCGGCGCTTGCGGGTCGCTGCTCTACTCGGTGGTTCGGGAGGGGCGTTACGTCCACGTCGCCATGGGGACGCTCGTGGACTGCCCGACCATCCGCCCCGCAAGGCACATCTTCGTCGGGTCGAAGGCGCCATGGTTCGAAATCACGGACGACCTTCCGCAGTTTGAAGGCTTTCCGAATTCCTGAGCCAGCGCTCCGTTTCGCCGCTCAGCCGATCCGCCGTTCACGCAACGCGCGCCGCGCGAAGCGTCCGCTCAGTCCGCGTGCCTGAATACGAGCATCTTCTCCTCGGACATCTCGTCCATCGTCGGGCGGATGCCGCCGACGCCGTAACCGGATTGGCGGCGCCCGGCGAACGGCATCCAGTCGGTGCGGAACGCGGTGTGATCGTTGATCATGACCGCCGAGGCGTCCAGCCGCCTCGCCGCCCGCAAGGCCGGACCGATATCGGTTGAAAAGACGCTGGCCTGGAAGGCGACGGGCAGGGAGTTGGCGATCTCGATGGCGTCGTCGAGGCTCTCGAAGCCGTAGACGCATGTCACCGGGCCGAAGATCTCCAATTGCGACACCTTGGCGTCGGCCGCCGGCTCCACAAGGATCGCGGGCGCGAGCGTGGTCTCGGACTGGCGCCCGCCGCCGATCAACTGCGCGCCGCCGCGCCACCGCCTCGTCGATCCAGCTGCTCACGCGGGTCGCCTCGCGGGGGAGGATGAGCGGACCGACCTCGGTGTCCGCCAGAAGCGGGTCCCCCACCCGAAGCGCATGCACCCGCGCCGCCAGCCGCTCGACGAATTCGGCCTTGATGTCGCGGTGGACGAAGATGCGCTGCGATCGAGACGCAAACCTGGCCGGCGTGATAGTAGCCGCCCTTGACGATCGGCTCGATGATCTGGTCGAGCTTGACGCTGCGGTCGATGATGACCGGCGCCGCCCCGCCATGCTCGAGCGCGCAACGCGTCCCCGGCGCCAGCTTGCTGCGCAGATACCAGCCAACGCGGGCGGAGCCGATGAAGCTCAGGAAGGCGACGCGCGGATCGGTGGCGAGCCGCTCGGACAGGGCGTTATCCTCTGTGACGAGCGTCTGGCACCACGGCTCCGGCAGGCCCGCCTCGCGGAGCAGGGCGACCAGCTCCAGGCAGGACAGCGGCGTCGGCGCAGCCGGCTTGACGATCACGGGACACCCGACGGCGATGGCTGGCGCGACCTGATGGACGATCAGGTTGAGCGGATGGTTGAAAGCCGAGATCGCGGCGACGACGCCGATCGGCTCCCTGGTCGTGAAAGCCCAGCGGCCATCGCTCGCCGGCGTGAGCCCCATCGGGATCTCCCGGCCGGCGAAATTGCGGATTTCCTCGGCCGCATTGCGCAAGCCGTCGACAGCGCGGGTCGCCTCGATCCTGGCGTCCGTCAGCGGCTTGCCGCCTTCCCGCGCGATGAGCCGGGCAAACGCGTCCAGCCTCTCTCCCAACAGCATTGCCGCGCGGACCAGAATCGCGCTGCGCTGATACGGCTTCAGGGCGCCGTCGCGATCCTTCCTGAGCCGGAACGCCGCCTCTAGCTTGGCCTCGAGCGCAGCGCCGTCGTCGGCCGGGATCTCCTTGATCAGCGCCCGGTCATAAGCTTGAACGACCTGATAGGGTTGGGACATGATCACGCCTCCTTCGTCACCGGCAACCGCTGCGCCAACTCGTCGACCAGCACCCGCTTATTCTCCGAATAGTCGACCGGGACGATGACGAGGTGGACGCCGCCGCCGGCGAACGCCGTCTCCAGGGCAGGGGCCAACTCGCTGACGGCGGTTACCCGCGTCGCTGTCGCGCCATAGGCCTCGGCGTAGCGCACGAAGTCGGGATTGCTGAAAGTCATCCCGAAGTCGACGAACTTATCGACCGCCTGCTTCCAGCGTATCATGCCGAAGGCGTGGTCCTCGATGATGAGGACGACGAGGTTGAGCTTGAGCCGGACGGCCGTCTCCAGTTCCTGGCTGTTCATCATGAAGCCGCCGTCGCCGCAGACGGCCATGACGCGCCGCTTCGGGTAGAGCAGGGACGCCATCATCGCGGAGGGAAGCCCGGCGCCCATCGTCGCCAGCGCATTGTCGAGCAACAGCGTGTTCGCGACACGGGTGCGGTAGTTTCGCGCGAACCAGATCTTGTACATGCCGTTGTCGAGGGCGAGGATGCCGTCCGGCGGCATCACGCCGCGGACATCGTGCACCAGGCGCTGCGGCGTCAGGCGGTCCTCAGTGGCGCGGTCGGCAATCCGCGCCAGGATGCCGTCGCGCAGACGGCAGCAGCGCCTCCGCATGTGGGATCTTGCCTTCGACGCGGTCGGCCAGGAGCCGCAGGGAGGGACCGAGATCGCCGACGACCTCGGCCTGCGGGAAATAGACCTGTTCGACATGCGCCGGCTGATAGCCGACATGGATGACGTTCGGCCCGTTCCGGCCCATGATGAAAGGCGGCTTCTCGACAGTGTCGTGGCCGATCGCGACGATGAGGTCGGCGCGTTCGATCGCCTCGTGAACATAGTCGCGCTCGGAGAGCGCGGCGGTGCCCATGTAGAGATCGGTGTCTGCGGGGACAGTGCCCTTGCCCATCTGCGTTGTAAAATAGGGAATTCGCGTCCGCAGCACGAACTGGGCGAGGTCGGATGTCGAGCGCGGTCGCGATGCTGCGGCTCCCAGCATCAGCAACGGACGCTCTGCCTCGCGGATCATCTCGGCCGCCCGATCGAGCGCCGCCGCATTCGCCAAGGGCAGCTCGACCGGATGCGGCGGGACCATCGGCGCCGGCTCGCAGGTTTCGTGGGCGATATCTTCCGGAAGCTCGAGATGGACCGGACCGGGCCGCTCCTCCTGCGCGACGCGGAACGCATCACGCACCAGCGTCGGAATCATCGCCGGCGAGACGATCTGACGCGACAGCTTGGTCAACGGCCTCATCGACGCCACGACGTCGACGACCTGGAAGCGCGCCTGCCGCGATGACAGAATGCCCTTTTGGCCGGTGATCATCACCATCGGCATCGCGCCGAGCAGCGCGTAGGCCGCGCCGGTCGAGAAATTCAGCGCGCCGGGCCCGAGCGTCGCGATGCAGACGCCTGGCTTGCCAGTGAGCCGGCCGTAGGTCGCCGCCATGAACGCCGCGGCCTGCTCATGCCGGGTGATGACGAGCTGGATCGACGATTTGCGGATGGATTCGACGACGTCGAGGTTTTCCTCGCCGGGAATTCCGAAGATTCGATCAACACCCTCGTTCTCAAGGGCTGCGACGAAAAGATCGGAAGCTTTGACTGTCTGCCGCTGGTGCGTGTCCATTCGGAATCCTCCGACAAGGTTGGGGAGAATCGGGTGGTCAGCAGGATTGCGCAGGTCATGCTGACCACGGAGAGCAGATAGCTATAGAGCAAGACCGAGGCGCTCTCCTCCCGCGATCTTGTTGCGGACGGACGGGATGATCAGCATCACCCCGGGCATTGTCACGCCGGGTCGCACTTGCGGCGCCTCTGGCGGCTCGGTAGGTCACCGATCATTTGCGGTCGTATTGCGCCGCCGTCAACGATCTCGGGATCGCGAGGCGCCATGTGCGCGGGCGACCGAAGAACAATCGGGCCGAGAATCGCCGCCGCCTGAAGTTGCACGTGACACAGTCGCGTCGCGTTCTCGGTTCGACAACGTGACAACGCCCGCTCGACTATGATTTCATCGGCCTCGGTTATGAGGCTCCGATATCCATGAGCAGCGAGCAACGTTCGGCCGGTTCGGAGCGCCGGCTTCGGGCCGGCTTGATGGCTCGCTCGGAAGGAGAATAGGATGAAGGTCGCGATTCTTGACGACTACCAGAATGTCGCGCTCGAGCTGGCGGACTGGTCTTCCGTCGCGAGCAGAGCCGAGATCACCGTCTTCAACGATCACGTCGCTGACCCCGACGCGGTGGTCGAAAGGCTGCTGCCCTTCGACGTGATCTGCGTCATGCGGGAGCGAACGCCGCTGCCCCGCGCAGTGATTGAGCGTCTTCCGCGGCTCAAGCTGATCGCCTCGACCGGTTCGCGCAACGCCTCGATCGACATGGCGGCGACGGAGGAGCGCGGCATTCGCGTTACCGGGACCGGCTATCGGTCAACGGCCACGATCGAGATGACATGGGCGCTCATTCTCGCCAGCGCCCGCCATCTTGTTCGCGAGAGCAACTCCGTCCGCGACGGCGGCTGGCAGACATCGATCGGCCGCGAGCTCGACGGCAAGGCGCTGGGCGTGCTGGGGCTCGGAAACATCGGCAAACCCGTCGCCCGCATCGGGCTCGCCTTTGGCATGAAAGTCATCGCCTGGAGCCAGAACCTCACGCGCGAAGCCGCTGAGGCCGTAGGGGTGACATTGGTCACGAAGGACGAGCTGTTCCGCCAAGCGGATGTGCTCACCATTCACCTCATCCTGAGCAAGCGAACGCGCGGGCTCGTCGGCGCTGCCGACCTCGGGCTCATGAAGCCCGCCTCCTGGCTGGTCAATACCTCGCGCGGCCCGATCGTCGATGAAGGGGCGCTCATCCGGGCTTTGACGTCACGTACGATTGCGGGCGCGGCGATCGATGTTTTCGACACGGAGCCGCTGCCGGCCGATCATCCCTTCCGGACGTTGGACAATGTGCTCGCCACGCCGCATATTGGATATGTCGCGGAAAATCTCTACCGAACGTTTTACAACGACGCGGCCAGAAGCATCGGCGCATGGCTCGACGAGATCGCTGACGGCAACTCGGCGTGATCGCGGACGCGGCGATTGCAGCGACCGATCGCCAACGAAGCCCTTCCCTTCTCCCCTTGCGTCCCCCTGCGGGAGAGGGGGCCGGGGGTGAGGGGTCGAGAAGCCACAGGTTGTCGCTTTCGTGGGCGGAGTGAGGGCTGTCCATCGAGGCAGGTGACGAGGACAACTTTAGTCCGCTAGAATGGCGCCGGTTGGAATACGCCGTTCACTCCGATCGCGATTTGGTTCTCCAGTCGCGCAAGATTGTACCTTTCCGAAAGGTGCGACAATGACGAACGCGACCCAGCAACTCCATGAGCTCGGCCAGAGCATCTGGCTCGATAACATCACCCGCGATCTTCTGACGACCGGGACGCTGAAACGCTACGTCGATGAGCTTTCGGTGACCGGACTCACCTCGAATCCGACGATCTTCGACCATGCGATCAAGAACAGCGCGGCCTACGACCGCGAAATTCGCGATGGCCTCAAGCGGGGCGACTCCGGCGAGAAACTGTTCTTTAAGCTGGCTGTCGAAGACCTCGTGAACGCCGCCGACATGTTTCGGCCAATCTGGGACCGGACCAATGGGGTGGATGGGTGGGTGTCGCTCGAAGTGTCGCCACTGCTCGCCCACGACGCAAGGTCTACGATCGCCGCGGCCAGAGAGTTGCATGGGCGGGCGGGACGACCGAACCTTTTCATCAAGATACCGGGGACGAGGGAGGGACTGCCGGCGATCGAGGAGTTGATCTTCGCCGGCGTGCCCGTGAACGTGACGCTGCTCTTCAGCCGCGAGCACTACCTTGCGGCGGCCGAAGCATTCCTACGCGGCATCGAGCGACGCATCGCCGCCGGACTGAATCCGAATGTCGGCTCGGTCGCCTCGGTATTCATCAGCCGCTGGGACACCGCGGTCATGGGCCGGACGCCGGAGGCCCTGCGCGACCAACTCGGGATCGCGGTCGCGAAGCGAACTTACAAAGCGGCGCGCGAGTTGCTCGACACACCGCGCTGGCTGCGAATCCTCAACGAGGGCGCGCGGCCGCAACGATTGCTTTGGGCGAGCACCGGGACGAAGGATCCCAAAGCATCGGATGTCTTGTACGTCAAGGCGCTCGCGGCGCCATTCACCGTCAATACCATGCCTGAGGGCACTTTGAAGGCGCTGGGGGATCACGGCGATGTCGGGGGGCTCTTGCCGGCGGACGGCGGCGATTGCGAAGCGGTTTTGAGCCGGTTTGCGAATGCAGGCATCGATGTCGAAGCGCTAGCAGCGCAGTTGCAGGACGATGGCGCCAAATCCTTCGTCGCGTCCTGGAACGATTTGATGGAGGTGATCGCTCACAAGAGCGCAGCGCTCGCGGGGTCGAGCTAGAAGACGCGGCGCGACAAGACGAGCCTGAATCGCCCGCATAGCGCAATCTTGTGAGGTAGCGAGCAGCGAGACAACCTTGTTTTGGAGGAGCGGCTTATGCAACTCGGAATGATCGGTCTGGGCCGGATGGGCTCCAACATGGTGCGCCGACTCATAAATCAAGGGCACGAATGCGTGGTCTTCGACCAGTCGCCGAAGGCCGTCCAAGCCCTGGTCAAGGAGAAGGCGGTCGGCAGTGCGTCGCTGCCCGATTTGATCGGGAAGCTCAAGAAACCGCGCGCGGTTTGGTTGATGGTGCCGGCGGCGGCGGTGGACGAGACGATCGCCGCTCTGCTCCCCGCGCTCGACGCGGACGACATCCTTATCGACGGCGGCAACTCCTACTATGTCGACGACATTCGGCGTTCGAGGGCCCTCTCGCCGAAAAGCGTCCACTACGTCGATGTTGGAACAAGCGGCGGCGTCTGGGGCCTGGAGCGCGGCTACTGCATGATGATCGGCGGACCTGAGCAAGCCGTGCGACGCCTCGACCCAATCTTCAAAACGCTCGCTCCCGGCACAGGGGACATACCGCGCACGCCCGGACGAGGGAATGAGAGGACGAGTTCCGAGCTTGGCTATCTTCATTGCGGGCCGAGTGGCGCCGGCCATTTCGTCAAGATGGTCCACAACGGCATCGAATACGGCATCATGGCCGCATACGCCGAGGGCCTCGACGTCTTGCGTGCGGCGAATATCGGAAAGACCGCGGGCGCAATCGACGCCGAGACGACGCCGCTGCGCAACCCGGAGCACTACCAGTACGATCTCAACCTACCGGAAATCGCGGAGGTGTGGCGCCGAGGGAGCGTCATCGCCTCATGGCTCTTGGACCTCACGGCGACCGCGTTAGTGGAAGACTCGGCGCTGAAGAAGTTTTCGGGCCGCGTCTCCGACTCCGGCGAGGGTCGTTGGACGATTATAGCGGGCATTGACGAGGCTGTCCCGATCCCTGTCCTTACCACGGCGCTCTACGAGCGGTTCAGTTCGCGCGGCGACGCGGATTTCCAGAACAAGCTTCTTTCCGCGATGCGCTACCAGTTCGGCGGACACCTGGAAAAGTCGGCCAGCAAATAGTCGGCCGGTCTAGACCGCAGCAAGCACGTCGCGGCGTCAGGCGTCGCGCGCGGCGCCTGTTGTGCTCGCTGACGCTCCCGGCGGCGCCCCCGAGACGATCGTGATCGCAAGCGGCAGCGAGACCCTCGTCGCCAAGGGCGTGAAGGCGCGAGCCGTCTCGATGCCGTCCTGGGACATCTTTGAGCGGGAGACGCGCCCCTAATGTCGTCGCCCGCGTCGCGATTGAGCAGGCGTCCACCCTTGGGCTGGCAGCGCTGCGTCGGCCGCTGCCGGGTGCGCCGACGGCATGCACACCTTTGGCGCTTCCGCGCCGCTGAAGGCGTTGCAACAGGAATTCGGGTTCACCGTCGAAAATTTCGTGGCGACCGTCATGGCGGCGCTGGAGCGAGTGAAGCCGAAATAGCCGACAAGACGGCCGCTGGACGGTTGCTTTCCACACAACTCGCTGCGAAAATCCTGACGAACGCTTCAGGAGGCGACGGCGGTCATGGTCAAGGCCGAGGAGCCACGCGAAGCCCAATCTGCGGAGCACAAGCGGCTTGCTGAAGGGTCGCGGGACACGCCGAGCGACTGGAAATTGATCGGCCCCTACGTCAGCGAGCGCGCCTGGGGCACCGTGCGCGAAGACTACAGCGCGAACGGCGACGCTTGGCGATACTTTCCTTTCGATCACGCGCTGTCGCGAGCCTATCGCTGGAGCGAGGACGGCCTCGCCGGTATCTGCGATCGCAACCAACTTTTCTGCTTCGCGCTCGCCTTCTGGAATGGCCGCGACCCGATCTTAAAGGAGCGAATCTTTGGCCTGAACGGCCACGAGGGAAATCACGGCGAAGACGCGAAGGAGTACTGGTGGTACGTGGACGCGACGCCGACGTTCTCGTGGCTGCAATGGCGCTACCACTATCCGCAAGCTGAATTTCCCTATGAGCGACTGCGCGAGGAGAACGCGGCGCGCGGCAAGGACCAACCTGAATTCGAGCTGCTCGATACAGGCACATTCGAGGGCGACCGTTACTGGCGGATTACGGCGGACTACGCCAAGGCCGAGCCGGACGACGTGTGCGTGCGGATCACAGTGCGCAACATGGGCCCGGAAGCGGCTGAACTGCATGTCCTGCCGACGCTTTGGTTTCGCAATCGATGGTCGTGGGAGAACGGGGTCGCAAAGCCGTTGATTTCAGCGGCGCCGATCCGCGCAGACGGCGCCGTGAGTGCAATCGTCGAGGAGGAGTCGCTCGGCAGATGGCTGCTCGCCGCTGGATTCTGTCTCAGACGGCCATCCGCCGACTTTGCTTTTCTGCGAGAACGAGACCAACGAGAGGCGGCTTTTTGGCAGTGGCGCGAACCAGACCCCGTACCCCAAGGATGGCATAAACGACCACGTCGTCCATGGCGCGGCGACGGTCAACCCCGCCGAGCGGGGAACGAAAATGTCCTGCTGGTATCGCGTCAGCGTCGCCGCGGGGGCGACAGTCGAGCTCCGGCTGCGTCTCGCGCGCGAGAAGCCGGACAGGTCGCTCGATCTTGGCGACGGCTTCGAGCGGACGCTCGCCGATCGAAGCCGCGAAGCGGACGAATTCTATGCGGCGCTGCGTCCCGACGAGGCGACCGATGACGAGGCGCTGATTATGCGCCAGGCCTTCGCCGGGATCGAATGGAGCCAGCAGTTCTATCACTATGACGCCGCCCGCTGGCTCGACGGCGACTTGATTCCGCCGCCCGCCGAGCGCGCCGCGGGCCGCAACTCCAAGTGGCGACACCTTAACAATCACGACGTCATCGCGATGCCCGACAAGTGGGAGTATCCTTGGTACGCGTCCTGGGATCTCGCCTTTCATTGCATCGTTCTCGCCCATGTCGACCCGGAGAACGCCAAGCATCAATTGCTGCTTCTGGGGCGCGAATGGTACATGCATCCGAACGGCCAAATGCCCGCATACGAGTGGGACTTCGGCGACGTCGATCCGCCCATCGGCGCTTGGGCGGCGCTCGCGATCTTCCGCATCGATGGCCGCCAGGATTTTGATTTCCTGGCGCGGGCGTTCCAGAAGCTGCTGATCAACTTCACCTGGTGGGTCAACCGCAAGGACGCGCGCGGCGACAACCTATTCGAGGGCGGCTTTCTCGGGCTCGACAACATCGGGCCGTTCGATCGTTCGGCGATACGCCCGGGCGGCGAGGTCCTCGAGCAGTCGGACGGAACGGCCTGGATGGCCAAGTTCTGTCTCAACATGCTGGAAATCGCGCTTCGGCTTGCGAACCACGACCCCATCTATGAGGATATCGCGATCAAGTTCTTCGAACACTTCGCGCTGATTGCGAAGGCGATGAACAAACTCTGGGATGACGAGGACGGATTCTTCTACGATCGGCTACGCAAATCCGATGGCGCCGAAGTCCCGTTGCGAGCCCGCTCCATGGTGGGTCTGCTGCCGGTCTTCGCCGCGGTGGAATTGGATGCGGCGTTATGGGAGCGTTTGCCCAATTTTCGCCGACGGGCGCGCTGGTTCATCGAACACAATCCCGAGGCTCGGCAATTTCTGCAGTTGCACCCGTCGGACGGTCGCCCATGGCTTATCTCCCTGATGGACCAGGCGCGAATGCAACGCATTATGGGCTGCATGTTGGACGAGTTGGAGTTTCTATCTCCCTTTGGTCTCCGATCGTTGTCGCGATACCATCGCGAGCATCCGCTCATTCTCAATATCGACGGCCAGATCTCGCGACTTGACTACGAGCCGGGGGAATCGCGCACCGGGCTCTTCGGCGGCAATTCCAACTGGCGCGGGCCTGTCTGGTGCCCCCTCAACTTTCTCGCTATCGAGTTGTTTCGACATCTGCACTCGTGTTTCGGCGAAAGCTTCAAGGTCGAGCTGCCAAAAGGATCAGGAGTCATGGCGACGCTTGGCGAGGTCGCCATCGACCTTCAGCGCCGTCTGCTCCGATTGTATCTGCTCAACCGGGACGGTCGGCGGCCGGCGCAGGGCGCCAATCCGCGCTTCCAGGGCGACGCGGCGTGGCGGGATTCGCTGCTCTTCTACGAATATTTTCATGGCGACACTGGCGAGGGCCTGGGCGCTTCGCACCAGACCGGCTGGACAGCCCTGATCGGGTCGCAGATCGCGCACCGCGCTCGCTTCCGTGCTTGAGATCATCTGGGCCAAACGCGAACGTATAGGCCAAAGGAGAGGCAATGCTTCCTTCGTCACCAGACATACTGACGACGCCGCGACGCGACGATCTTGGCCTCATCCGGATCGCGAATGGCTCCGGACTATCCATCAGCCTTGCGCCAAGCGGCGCCGTATTCGCCCTCGAGCATACGGAAGCCAATCGACGGATCATGATCAACCAGTCGCTGGCGTTGCCCATCGCCGACGGCATGGCGCGGCTCTATCTGCGCGCCGGGGGGCCGGAACCGACCATGGCGCCCGTCATCGGTCCCTACGCAGGGATACGCTTCGGCGCCTCGGATGACCGCTTTGTCTGGGAGGGAGAACAGAGCGGCATCGGCCACCGTGTCACCTTGTGGCTGCATCCGCGTTCAAACGTGTGGCTATGGCGAGTTGACGTCGTCAACCAACGCGGGAGCGAACTCCTCTGCGACGCCATCTTGATCCAGGATCTCGGCCTCGGCGATCCGGGCTTCGTGACGAACAACGAGGCCTACGCCTGTCAGTATATCGACCATTACGCCGCGCGGCATCCACGTCTCGGCTCCGTTGTGATGAGCCGGCAAAATCTGTCACAAGGCGGTGCATATCCCTGGGTCGCGCACGGCTGTCTCGAGGGCGCCGCGGACTTCGCCACCGATTTCCGCCAGCTGATGGGGCCGGACCACCGCGACGCCAACCATTTCAGTAGCCCGTTCGGCACACCCTTGCCATCGCGCCGCCTTCAGTACGAGACGGCATGCGCGGCCCTTCAATCCAGCCCAGTGACCTTGGCGCCGGGCGGCGAAATGTCTTGGACTTTCTTCGGCGCCTACTCCGCCGATCATCCCACGGCTTCGAGCGATGCCGACATCAGCGTGATCGACCTTGTCGAACGCGCCAGCAAGGAATGGGCGCCACGCGCGCTCGCCCTGTCCTCGCCGGCGCACAGCGTGCTGAACGACGCGCCTTCGGCTGTCGCCGACGCTCTCGACGAGAAAGCGATAAAGACGCGCTACCGCCGACGCACGCATGTCGAACGGGTCGACGGCCAGCTTCTCTCGCTCTTTACCCCGGGAAGAACGCATAGCCGCCATGTCGTTTTGCGCGACAAGGAGCGCGTCGTGGCGCGCCGCCATGGCGCATTGCTGCGCGGCGGCGGCGGGATGCTGCCGAGCGAAGACGCGCTGTCCGCGACGTGTTGGATGCATGGCGTATTCGCCGCGCAGCTCGCCATCGGCAATACCGCCTTCCACAAGCTCTTCTCCGCCTCGCGCGATCCGTACAACATCACCCGCGCCAGCGGATTGCGCATGCTCGCCGACTTGGGCGAGGGCTGGCGCCTGCTGAGCGTGCCGTCCGCCTTCGAGATCGGCCTCGACGACTGTCGCTGGATCTATCAACTCGGCAGGCGAACCATCACGGTCTCCGCAACCGTTTCCGGGGACGAGCCCGCCATGCAGTGGCGAGTTGCCGTCGAAGGCGAGCCGTGCCGCTTCATCGTTTTCGGGCACCTCATCCTCGGCGAGCAGGAATTTGCGCACGCCGGTCGAATTGAGATCGACTCGCGGCGGAAGCAATTCGCCTTCCGGCCGGACCCCGATAGTCTCTGGGGTCAGCGTTATCCGCACGCCGTCTATCACCTCGTGACGAGCACGCCTCGATTTGTCAAAGCCGTAGGCGGCGACGAATTGCTTTACGCCGATGGAAAGCGCCGCGGCGGCGCGTTCGCGGCGATCGAAACTCGCCCAACCAACGAATTCGTCTTCGCGGTCGTGGGTTCGATGACCGACGCAAAGCTGGCGAAGGCGCTGGCGTCGCAGTACGCAAAGCCCGTTGCCGAAGCGAGCATGTTGGCGCCTTCAGGCCGCTTTTGGCGCAAGGTTACGCGAGGCGTTCACATCAAGAGCGCCGACGAGGGCGGTGGCGCAGAGGCGACGGACACGATCTTTCCGTGGTTGACGCACGACGCGATGATGCATCTCACGGCGGGGTATGGTCTGGAACAATATAGTGGCGGCGCCTGGGGCACGCGGGATATCTGCCAGGGCCCGATCGAGTTGCTTCTCTCGCTTGAACATGATGCGTCGGCCAAGGCGGTTCTTCGCATCCTGTTCGGCCAGCAATATGAAAATGGGGGCGACTGGCCACAATGGTTCATGCTGGAGCCCTATTCCGCCGTGCAGGCCAGAGAGGCGCATGGCGACATCATCGTCTGGCCGCTGAAGGCCCTGTGCGATTATGTCGAAGCCACCGGCGATTTTGCTTTTCTCGATGAACCAATCGCTTGGCGGCGGGAAGACAACTTCGAAAAGACGGCGGCTTCCGATACGGTCGCGGTCCATGTCGACAAGCTGATCGCAACGGTGCGCGGACGATTGATCCCTGGCGCACATCTGATCCGCTACGGGAATGGCGACTGGAACGATTCTCTTCAACCGGTCGATCCGACACATCGCGACTGGATGGTGAGCAGTTGGACCGTCGCGCTTCTTTACGAGCAGCTTCTGCGCTACGCCGAAATTCTACGCCGCGCCGGCCGCGCGCTTGATATGGCAAAGGAGCTCGATTCCTTCGCCGCGGCAATGCGCAGGGACTTCAACCGCTTCCTCATTCGCGACGACATCGTGGCGGGTTATGGGGTGTTCAGGCCTGAAGGCGGTTTGTCCGAGCTCATGCTTCATCCGAGCGACGAGAAGACGGGCGTCTCCTTTTCGCTGCTCCCCATGACCCAAGGCGTCATCGGCGGCATATTCACAAAGCGTCAGGCGCGGCGCCATCTCGGCCTCATCCGAAAGCATCTCCTTCTTGCCGATGGCGCGCATCTCATGGACAAGCCGATCGCTTACCATGGGGGACCAGTGACGATATTCCAACGCGCGGAATTGGCGGCGTTCTTCGGCCGCGAAATCGGGCTGATGTATGGGCATTCGCATCTGCGCTATGCGGAGGCTACGAGCGTGCTTGGCGAATCCGAGGCGCTGTGGAACGCTCTCCTGGTCTTGAACCCGATCGCGGTCACCGATCGGCTCGCACACGCATCTTTGCGGCAGCGCAACGCCTACTTCAGTAGCAGCGACGCGGCCTTCCACGATCGCTACGAAGCGAGCGCCGAATGGGGGCGCGTCAAAGCCAACAAGATCGCCGTCGATGGCGGGTGGCGCATTTATTCAAGCGGCCCTGGCCTCTACGCCAATATGCTCATTCGACACGTTTTCGGGGCGCGCCGGCATTTCGGCAAGCAGATCGCCGCGCCGCGCCTGCCGCACTCTGAGAAAGGCCTTAGCCTCGTATGGCCCAGCAGACGCGCCCCTGGCTCGCCACGGCGGAAGAAATAGTCCCCGTCGAGAAGCGGCTCTCTCGCTCCGGCTCGGGCAACCGCTCTATTCGGCGGCGCGAGCCGCGGTCGCGGATTCCTCGGGCGCGCGGAGTCCGTGCTCGTGCGTTGGCTTGAAGCTCAGTCCACCCGGATCCACCTGCAGGTGCAGCTTTCGGGCGTAGATGCCTTCTTCGGGCAGGTCGTGTCCGATATTGATGATGCCCATATCGGCAAAATCACCCATGAAGAGCTCCGTGATCCGCGTCCGCGATTCTGGATCGAGGACGTCGAGCGCGTTCTGCACAACGATCCAAAGTGGTCTATGCATAACGATGCGGGCAAACGCCAGCCGTTGCTTCTCGTCGTCGGTCAACCGCCGGTCCCATCGCTCCACCGTATCGAGCAAAGGCTCGAGGTGTTCCAGCCCAACGTCGGCCAGCGCCTTGACGATGACCGTGCCCTCATATTCATGAGTTGCGCGTGGATAGGTGATTGCCGCGCGCAGAGTGCCGGGCGGAATGTAGGCGCGGATCGGCATGAACATGATCGATTCGCGAGCCGGACGCGTAATCCGGCCGCTGCCCCAGGGCCAAAGTCCGCCGATCGCCCGAAACAACAAGGCGCGTTCCTCGCCGTTTTCGCCGGTGATGAGGACGCGCTGCGGATCGAGGCTCGTGTGCTTTTCCGGCAGCGTCACGCAGCCCGCGGGAGAGGCGATGTGAAGGTCGTCGAACCGTATCGACGGGTCGTCCGCCTCAGCAATGTCGATGCGGCTCGCCGTCTGACCGAGTTCATCCATGGTGACAATGGCTTTTCGGAAGCTCGCGACCCGCAGCAGCGTGGCGCGCCAGTCCGCGATGCCGGAGAAATTGTCCACGTACCATCGAAGCGCCTGCTGCACCTGGTTGAAGGCGCCGACGATCATCATCAATTCGCCGAAGCTCATCCTGCCGAGGAAATAAGCCGGCGCCGTCACCAGGATCGGCGCCGCGATCGTGAACCAGCCATAGCCGGCGGTGACCCAGGTCAGCCCCGTCACGGCGGCGACGATCCGCCGCGACACGCCGAGGACGACGCCGAACGCCGCGCCTAGGCTCTCCCTTTCGTCCGCCTCGCCGCGGTATAGCGTTATGCCGTCGATCTCCTCGTTCACGCGCATGACCGCAAAACGAAACTCCGCCTCCCGCGCATAGCGCTCGGCGTTGAGGTCGATCAACGGGCGGCCGACGCGCCAGCTCAGAAACGAGGCTACGCCGGCGTAGGTCAGCGCGCACCACACCATGTAGCCGGGCACTGTGAAAATATGGCCGGCGATTGACAGATTCATGCCGCTCGACAGCACCCAAAGCACGCCGACAAAGCTCAAGAGCAGCAACGTCGACTGCAATAGGCCGATGCCGAGGTCCGTCGTGAGGTCCGTCAGATGCTGCGCGTCCTGTTGGATGCGCTGGTCGGGATTGGCGCCGATCTCGCCGGCGTTTGACAGACGGAATGCGCGCGTCGGCGAAAGCCACTGTGTCATCAGGTCGTCGACCAGGCCCTCTCTGAGAACGACCTTGGACGTCTGATTGAGCCACGTCTGCGCGACGTTGAGGACAAGCAGAAAGCCCGCCAGCACGCCGAAGACGCCGAGTTGCTCGATGAAGAGCGGAAAATTCTTTTGCGCCAGCGCATTGTAGAATGGCTGGTTCCAAGCGTTGAGCCTCACCTGTGCATAGGCCGTGGCGCCTACGATTGCTACAAGTGCGCCCAACAGCATGAGCATCTTATAGCGCTGCTGTGAGGACCAGAAGGCCGCGAGCATTCCCTCAAGCTCGGACACAAAGCTGTCCGGCGCGGGCGGGTCAGCGCCTTTGACCCCACTTGCCGGTTTGCTGGACTGTTCCATCGAACTCGATCCGTGCTGTTCCGATTGAGGATCCGAAATCGGCGTTCGCCATAAAAAGGCGCTTCGCCAGCGAAGTTGCCGCGATGATCGAAATTGAGGGATCACGCCTCCATTCAAAGATCGATCTCGAGACGGCTGAAACTAGGGGCGCGGATCACATCCCCGGTGATCTCGCATAGCCTGCCATCGGCCCGCGCTTGCTTGGCTCCGGGATATCGAACGGTGATCCGTTCTGGCGCCGGACCCGACAACGCAAGTTCGACCGTCACCCGGGACGGTTCTCGCCGGGCCGTCAAATTGACGACGCCAAAGGCGGTGAGGAGCTGATTGAGATGGATGCCCTCGCCCTCCCACCAGGCGTCCGGGACCGCCCGGAACAGTTCGAGGACGCCGTTGTTTTCCCTCAGTAGCATGCGGCGAATGGCGGTGGCGAACTCGGCGCCAATCCAGGTGTGCGGCATGTCGCCGATATAGTCCGGCGCGCGCGGGTCGCCCCAGACGACTTCGGCCCATCCCCGCCATCCGCTTGGCCTCAGCCACTGGAGGGCGGCCGAGAGGAGCTGGAATGCTTCCTCAAATCGACCCAAAGACACCAGCGCATTGACGTTGCGGATCTCGTAGGGAGTGCAATTGCCGTCGAATTCAGGCGCAGTGATCGTCTTCAGGCGGGCGACATAGTCGTCGTAGGTCGCGCCGAGCAATTCGGCGGGCAGGACGTCCTCGACCCGGCACGGCTCGAAGGCGATGGAGGTCGAGGTCGCATCAAAGTCCTCGCGATCCGCCGAACCGGGGATCCGTCCTGTCCCGAGGCTTTCAGCGGTCATGCGGATGGAGCGCGTGAGGTTCGCGGCGAACTCCTGTCCCTTCGCTTTGGCGTGGGCCGCAAACTTGGCGTCGCCGATTTCGACGGCCAGATATTCCGAGTTCCGCCATGCGCTCAGCGCGAAGAGATCGTCCCAATAGCTGTAACTCGGCTTGCTGTATCCCTCGTGGCTGATCGATGGCGCCAATAGACCATAAAAGCGGGTTTCGGCGCCGTGCAGGGCATTGGTCCGCGCGCACAGCTCCTCGATGAACCTGGTCGCGCGGACCACGGGTTCGAATACGGCGTTCAGGAAGGCCTCATCGCGACTGATGCGATAGATATCGGCGGCGATGCCGACGAATTCGCCCTGCGCATCGAACTCGATATCGCTGCCGTAACCACGGTTGATCGTGCCGTCCGGATTGAGGATCGGATGGACCATGCCGTCTTCGCCGATCCGTTCCGAATACCAGAGGACGTAGGCCTTGGCTTCCTGAATGAGGCCAGCCCAGAGAACGGCGAGGGCTTGTGAGGAGCCGTCGCGAATCCAGACGCGGTCGTAGTTGCGCGGACCCGGCTTGAACGCGGACCGGGTGGCGTTCACGAGGATAAGCGCCGTCTGGGCCTCTACCGCGTCGCTGACATCCCGATCGCCGACAATGATCCTTCGTGGGCCGATTTTCTCCCGCCAGATCGTGGCGACGCCGTCGCGCACGGCGGAAAAGGCCACGTTCGCATTCGGGGCAACTCCTTCCCGCATCGGCGCCGATATGACGTGCGCGACGCTTTCGCCCGGCGCGAGCGAAAAGGCGAACTCACAGGCGGCGCTGAGGAGACCCGAGTTTGAGCGAAGGCTTCGAGCGGTCTGTTGCGGCGCGTCCTCGATGAGCTTTACGACGTCTCCGTCCTTGAACTCGGCGATCGCCACAAAATCGGGTTCGCTCGAAAGCGCGGCGTAGCAGCGATCGTTGACGCGTATCTCGCCTCCCTCGACGGCGAGGGCAGTGATGGCGGCGTGGCCGCCATGTTGCCAATAGGAGTCAACCTGGGCGGGACGCACGGCGAGCGCGAGCGTCCCCTGTTTTCGCGCGTCGCTCCGGTTGGTGACGCGGTATTCCACCAAGGCTTCACCTCCTCGAGCAAGCGCCGTCGTTTCGAGAGCGACGCCGCCTACAGACCAGGCGACGGTCGGAATCGGCAGAGAGCCATCGAGGAGCGTCTGGGTAATCGAATTGGATCCTGGCGCTCCATGCAGGGTTCCCTCCAGCCGAAGCAGGGGAGTGATCTGACCGGATCCCTTTTGCGGTTCGAGGTTCCCATATTCGTCGAACAGCGCTTCTTCAGCTTGATCGAACTCTCCGAGCGCGGTCCAATAGACTTGGCGATCGAGCAGCGATTGCGGATAGAGTTCGCCGCGCCCCGCCGCGGCCGCTCGTTCCAACTGGCCGATCGGCATGCGATCCTTGTTGAGGATGCGCAGCTTGAGTTCATTGACGACGGCTCCTTCGGGCGAATTCGCCTCGTGCAGCGTGAAGCGGAAAAAGCGACTGGTGGTGTTCGGCCACCAGAAGCTGTCGCTGCCGCCGTCGCCGGTGGCGATCCGGCCCATTTCGCGGAAACTGGCGCCGTCGTCCGAGAGATGGACCGAGAAGTCAGCGCCGTAGGTTTTTCCCCATGCGATCAGAGCGCCGAGCGCCGGTCGCACATAGCCGAAATCGACCGTGATGCTCTCGCCGGGCCGAAGCTTGACCGGAGCGCGGCCGAGCGCCGCAACGCGGCCCTTCTCGAGCACGGAAGCCGAATCGGCTGGCGCGTAAAGATTGATTTCGACGATTTCCAGATTCCGCGCCTGTTCTGGGTTGTCGCAGGACCAGCGCACGAACCGGGCGGCTCTCGGTGGGAACGCGAAGACATTTTGTCCGCCTTCGCCGTGGCGAGTGGCGCAGAGATGGGTCCACCGTTTGCCGTCCACAGAGGATGTGAAGCGATAGGTTTCCGGGGCCTGCTTGCCCCAATACACTTCAAGTCCGCCGAGCGAGGCGACCTCGCCAAGGTCGATCTTCAGCCAAGGCCTTTTAAGGGGCTTTGAGACCCACGTCGTCGCGTAGCGATCGTCAATGGCAAAGCGAGGATTCTCGCCGCTCCCGACGGCGTTCCAGCGGCTTTTGGGTGGGACGATCATCTGACGCTCCATGGACGGCGGCATGGGCGCAAAGACGTAGCACGGCATGGCCGTCCTGTCCGAATTGGGGTGTTCGATGTCGCGCCTCGCTCGCGACCGGCGACAGCGACGGCGGGAACGCCTAGCATAGCGGTTTTACCGAATTGACGGACTGAAACCATCCTCTCAGCTTTTGACGAGGCTAAGCATGGGACGCATCGATACGTTGCTGGCGGCGATGACGGTCGAGGAAAAGATCGGGCAGCTCAATATGGTCGCATCGTCTCAGGCGGTCACCGGCCCTGGCGCGCTACGCGACGTAGCTGAGGGTGTCCGCGCCGGACGCATCGGCGCTTTGCTGAACCTTTGGGGCGCAAGCGAAATGCAGGCCGTTCAGCGCCTCGCCGTTGATGAATCCCGCCTCCGCATTCCCTTGCTGCTGGGCCTCGACGTCGTCCATGGCCATCGCACGATTTTCCCGGTTCCGCTGGCGGAAGCGTGCCTATTCGATCCGATACTGTGGGAGAGAACTGCGCGCGCGGCCGCCGAGGAGGCCGCGATGGATGGCGTCGCGATGACCTTCGCGCCCATGCTCGATGTGGCGCGCGACCCCCGTTGGGGGCGCATTGTCGAGAAGTCCCGGAGAGGATCCGTGGGTCGCATCGCAAGTCGCCGCGGCAAAGACGCGCGGCTTCCAGGGCCATGATCTCAGCGCGCCCGATAGTGTCGCCGCGACGGCCAAGCATTTCTGCGCCTACGGCGCGGTGACCGCCGGTCGTGAATATGCCTCTGTCGACCTTTCCGAGAGAACGCTGCACGAGGTCTATCTGCCGCCCTTCGCTACGGCCGTCGCGGCTGGGACGGTGGCGATCATGCCCGCGTTCACTGACATCGCCGGCACGCCAATGACCGCCAACGCGCCGCTGCTCCAGGGTTGGTTGCGGGCGCGCCTTGGTTTCGACGGCGTGCTGATAAGCGACTACAACGCTATCGCAGAGTTGCTCAATCACGGCGTGGCGGAAGACATCGCCGAGGCTGCCGCGCTGGCCCTCAAGGCTGGCGTCGACATTGATATGACGAGCGACGCCTATACCCGGGGCCTGCCGGAGGCGCTGCGACGCGGTCTCGTCGATATGGCGGATATCGACGTCAGCGTGCGGCGCGTGCTCCGGCTGAAAGAGCGTCTCGGTCTCTTCGACGATCCGTATCGGCGCGGCGCGGGCGGCTCTCGTGCAGCCGAGCGGGGTGCATCGGAACGGCGCGAGCTGGCGCGCGAGGTCGGACGCCGATCGATCGTGCTGCTCACCCACTTGCGAGGCGTGTTGCCTCTTTCCCCCAATATCCAGCGCATCGCCCTTGTCGGCCCCCTGGCTGGGGCGGCGGCCGAAATGTTGGGGCCATGGGCTTCGGCGGGCCGTGGGGAGGAGGCCGTATCGATCCGGGAGGGGCTCGAAGCGGCATTGCCCGGGCGCCGGATCGACAGCGCTCCGGGCGTCGATATAGCCGGAGACGACACGCGCGGCATCCCCGCCGCCGTCGATCTGTGCCGCAATGCCGAGGTGGTGGTGCTGTGCCTCGGAGAGGCGGCGTCGATGAGCGGAGAGGCTGCAAGTCGCGCCGATCTCGGGCTACCCGGGCGCCAACGCGCGCTCGCCGAGGCGATACTTGACTTGGGCAAGCCTGTCGTCGCGCTCCTCTCTTCGGGCCGACCGCTCACGGCGCCCTGGCTCTTCGAACGCGCGGACGCGGTTCTCGCGACTTGGTTTCTCGGCTGCGAAGCTGGCCATGCCGTCGCCGATGTTCTGACCGGGAAATTCAACCCAACGGGAAAGTTGCCGGTGACCTGGCCACGCCACGTCGGACAGGCGCCGATTTTCTACAGCCAGCGCCCTTCCGGTCGGCCGGCGCAGGCCGGCGTGCGTTACACCAGTTCATATCTCGACCTGCCGGTAACGCCGCAATTTCCATTCGGTCACGGCCTGTCCTATAGCCGGTTTACGCTCCACGATTTGCTATGCGATCCGAAGTGTCCGAAGGCGCGCGAAAGCATCGAGATCTCGGTAACGATCCATAACGACAGCCTCGTTGACGGTGAGGCGACGCTATTCCTTTTCGTGCGCGATTTGGCAGCAAGCGTCGCGCGCCCCGTCTTGGAGCTGAAAGGCGTGCGTAAAATTGTCCTTGCGGCGGGAGAGCGCGGACACGCAACGTGGCTACTTCCCGTAGAGACGCTCGCGTTCATCGGCCCAAGTTTCGATCCCGTGCTGGAGCCTGGTCGGTTTGAAATTCACGTTGGGCAAAGCGCCGATCCCGCAGAATTCCTGACTGGCGTCGTTGACGTTGCGCCCGGCGGTAATGTCGGGCGTCGCCCGTGACGAATGTTTGGTGACCCGTTTTCAGCTACCTACGCAAACCCCAGAGGGGCCATCGGCGGCGGTTCGACGCCCCCTTACCTCTGGGTCATTGGCACTCGTTACAAGAGAGTGCCAATGCGCAATCCTGACCGGCGCAAGCGGACGCGGCGCTCGAGCGACGGCGTCCGCGCGGAAGCCGGCTTGCGTTGGACGCCACGCCGCTGCAAGATGGCCCCCGCTGAAGGGCGAATAGCCCATGCTCACGCGTCGTCGCATCCTGGTTTCTTTAGCCTCGGCTTGCGCTGCGGCGGGGTCGTCTTTTGCCCAAACGGACAAAACGCTTCACTTAGGCGCGATCGCGTCGGGCGCGCCCATGACAGCGGATTTGCCGCGCGTCAAAATCCTCCTTACCGCGCTGGCCGATTTGGGCTACGCGCCGGGCCGAAATCTCGTCTATGCGGCGCGCGGCGCGGCGGCCGATCTTGCAAAGCTGCCCGGTCTCGTTGCGGAGCTGAGGGGAGCCGGAGCGGAAATCCTGGTCGCTGTCGGTTATCCGAGCGCCGTGGCGGCCAAGGCCGCAGGTGTTCCGACGGTCATCTTCGCTGGCGCGGGTGATCCCGTCGCCACCGGCTTGGTCGAGAGCTGGGCTCATCCTGGCGGGGTCATCACCGGCATTTCGGACGTCGCGGCGACTTTGACCATCAAGCGGCTGGAGTTGCTGAAGGCCTTTTCACCGCAATTGAAACGGGTCGCCATGCTCTGGAACACCGACGATCGCGCCATGACCTTGCGCTACCAGGCCTCCGCGGACACCGCGCAAACGCAGGGTCTCGTCGTCCAGCCGCTCGGCGTGCGCGAGCCGGACGATTTCAACGGGGCCTTCACGGCGATGGACCGCGACAAGCCGGACGCGATTCTGATGGTCGCGGACGCGTTGACGGTTCTCAACCGCAAGCGTGTCTTCGATTACGCGGCGGCGCATCGGCTACCGGCGATCTACGAAAGCGACTTTTTCGCGCGTGAGGGGGGCCTGATGTCATACGGCGCCGATGAGCGCGAGTCTTTGACCCGGGCGGCCTCGATGATCGATCGTATTTTCAAAGGCGCCCGGCCGGGCGATATTCCCTTCGAGCAGCCGAGCAGATACCTTTTCGTGATCAACATGAAAACGGCGAGGGCGATGGGGCTCGAACCTCCCGTGACCTTGCTCGGCCTCGCCGACGATGTGATCGAGTGACGATCCGAGATTCAATCCGCTCATTTGGCTCGGCCGCCGCGCCGGTTGCGGCGGCAAGCGCACCCGTGCCGGCCGCGCGCCGAGTATGGCGGGCGCCGCTTGCCGCAAAACTTGCGGCGGCGCTGATCGGATTGGTCATTCTCGTACTCTTGGTCAATGGCGCCATCAACACCTGGCTGAGCTATAGCCAGGCGAAAAGAGCCGCGCTCGAGGTGCAAGAGGAGAAGGCCCGCTCGGCCGCGGTGCGGGTCGGCGAGTTTCTCGCCGATATTGAAAATCAGCTTGGATGGACGACGGGCGCCGAGTGGCGGCGTACGCAGCCTGATCAGCAGCGGTACGATTTCGTTCGGCTCCTTCGACAGGTTCCCGCGATCACCGGGCTTTCGTATCTCGACGGCCAGGGCAAAGAGCAGCTCAAGATCTCTCGTCTCGAAGCGGACTCGATCAGTAGTGGCAGGGACTTTTCGGGGGACCCGCGCTTCGTTCAGGCTGTCGCCAACAAAATATGGTTCGGTCCGGTCGAGTTTCGACGCGGCTCGGAGCCTTACATGACGATTGCGCTCGCCCATGTGGGCCGGGAGCCCGGCGTGACCGTCGCCGACGTGAATCTAAAGCTGATCTGGGAGGTCCTTAGCGCCATTCGGGTCGGCGAAAAGGGCTACGCCTACGTCGTCGACGACAAAGGCCGTCTCATCGCTCATCCAGACCTCAGCCTCGTGCTGCGCGACACAGATTTCTCGCATCTGCCGCAGGTCAAACAAGCTCTTGATAGCCAAGCGCCGGCCGAGCCGCGCGCGTCAGCGATGGCGGCCCCGCGGGTCGGCATGGCCGAGATCGCGACGGCCTTCGAGGGCAATTCGGTTCTTACCGCCTATGCCGTCGCGCCGCGGACCAATTGGATCGTGTTCGTGCAACAGCCGCTCGCCGAGGCGTTGGCGTCAGTCTACCACTCGCTGTATCAGACGCTCGCGTTGCTTGGAGTCGGCCTGCTCCTCGCCTTGATCATCGGCGGTTTGCTGGCGCGGCGAATGGTCGTGCCGATCCGCCGGCTGCAGCAAGGCGCCGAAACACTGGGCGCCGGCGATTTGTCGCAAAGGCTCGACATACGAACCGGCGATGAGATCGAGACTCTCGCCGATCGGTTCAATCAAATGGCGGAGAGAATCAAGGAGAGCCACGAAACGCTCGAAGCCAAGGTCGAAACGCGCACCGCGGACTTGAACGAAGCGCTGCAACAGCAGACCGCGACAGCCGACGTGCTCAAGGTCATCAGCCGATCGGCTTTCGACCTGAAATCGGTGCTGACCACTTTGATTCAATCAGCTGCGCGACTTTGCGGAGCGGCCTCGGGCGTCGTCTTCATGCGCGAGGGCGAGACCATGCGCATCCAAGCACATTCCGGCATTCCAGAAGCGTTTGTTAGTTTCCTTGTCACCCATCCGATCCTGCCGGGCATGGAGACCTTTACCGGTCGGACGATGCTGACTGGAGACATTACCCACATCCCTGATGTATTGGCTGATCCCGAATATAGTTTCGGCCCAGCGCCGCAAATCGGCCAGTTTCGCGCTGCTCTGGCCGTACCCCTGGCGCGAGAGGACCGCACGGAGGGCATCTTTGCGCTGACGAGGCCGGAGCCTGGCGCCTTCTCGGCGCGCCAGATCGATCTCGTTCGCACCTTCGCCGACCAAGCGGCCATTGCGATCGAGAACGTACGATTGTTCGAACAAGTCCAGGCTCGAACGAGGGAGCTTGTGCGAACGGTTGAAGATTTACGCAGCGCGCAAGATCGCCTCATCCAAACCGAGAAACTTGCCTCGCTCGGCCAGCTTACCGCAGGCATCGCCCACGAGATCAAGAACCCGCTGAACTTCGTCAACAACTTCGCCGCTTTGTCACGTGAATTGATCGAAGAGCTGAGAGACGTTCTCGCCACTTTAAAACCCGACGACAAGACGAAAGGCGAGATCGACGAACTGACCGAAATGCTCGAAGGAAACCTCGCCAAGGTCGTCCAGCATGGCAAGAGGGCGGATTCGATCATCAAAAACATGCTCTTGCATTCGCGTGCGAGTTCCGGCGATCATCGGCCGGTCGATCTCAACGCCGTGGTCGAAGAGAGCGTCAATCTCGCCTATCACGGCGCTCGCGCTGAAAAGCCTGGCTTCAACATCACGCTTCTCAAGGAATTCGATCCCAGCGTCGGCGAGGTCGATCTCTATCCGCAGGAATTCACCCGCGTGCTCTTGAACCTCATTTCGAACGGCTTTTACGCTGCGGCAAAGCGTAAGACAGACGGCGCCGAGACTGCGTTCGAACCAACTCTCACGGCCTCAACGAGAAATCTCGGCGATCGCGTTGAGATTAGGATCAGGGACAACGGCACGGGCATCCCGCCCGAAGTCAGAGCCAAGATGTTCAATCCTTTTTTCACGACCAAGCCGGCCGGCGAAGGCACCGGACTCGGGCTGTCCCTCAGCTATGACATTATCGCAAAGCAGCACGGCGGAACGATCGACGTCGACACGAAACCTGGCGAGTTTACGGAATTCAAGATTCTCATCCCGCGCGGCGGCCCGCCATCGCCTAGTCCTTAAGGGTCATTCATGAGCGCACAAATCCTTGTCGTCGATGACGAGCCCGATGTCGCCGATCTCTTCCGGCAACAATTCCGGCGGGATTTGCGCTCGGGTCGGTTCAAGATGGAGTTTGCGCTATCCGCGTCCGAAGCGCTGGAGCGCGTCGCAGTGACCGACGAGGCGAGCCTCATCTTCATCTTTTCGGACATCAACATGCCGGGAATGACGGGCCTGCAACTCTTGCCCAAGGTCAGAGCATTGCGGCCGAACGTGCCCGTCGTCATGATCACCGCCTATGGCGACGAGGACACGCGTCGGGAGGCGTCGGAAGGCGGGGCCGCTGACCTCGTGACGAAGCCGATCGATTTTGGCGCGCTCCGCTTGCGTATCGACGAGCGCCTCGCCGAATTCGGGCAAGTCGCATGACGTCCAAGATATTGGTTGTCGACGACGAGCCGGACTTGGAGGCGCTCCTCCTCCAAAAATTTCGCAAGCGAATTCGCGACGGCACAATCGCGCTCTTGTTCGCTCGCGATGGCGTGGAAGCTCTATCGACCCTCGCGGAGAATCGCGATGTCGATCTTGTCCTTTCTGATATCAACATGCCGCGCATGGACGGTTTGTCGCTTCTCGCCAAGCTGCAAGAGGCAGAGGAGAAAATCTCAACCGTGATCGTCTCTGCCTATGGCGATATGAAGAATATCCGCACGGCGATGAATCGCGGCGCCTTCGATTTTCTGACGAAGCCGATCGACTTCTCCGATCTTGAACTGACGCTCGAAAAGACGATGCAGCATATCGAAATCCTGCGCGAAGCCACGCGCCGGCAGACCGCGGCGGAGCGCGCTCATGCGGCGCTGTCACGCTATTTCTCGCCGAATCTTGCTGCGCGTCTCGCCATCGACGGTGACGCGATCGACCTCGGGGGCCGGCGGTGTGAGGTGGCCGCGGTCTTTACCGACATCGCCGGCTTCACGACGCTCGTCGAAGGCCTCGATCCTGCGGTGTTGACCGAATTGCTGAACGAGTATCTGAGCGCGATGACGGACGTCGTCTTCGCGCATGAAGGGACGGTCGCAAAAATCATCGGCGACGCGATTCATGTTCTGTTCGGCGCGCCGGGCGACCAGCCGGATCACGATGCGCGGGCGATCGATTGCGCGCTCGCGCTCGACGCCTGCGCCGAAGCGATCAGGAAACGATGGGTGAGCCGGGCGAAGCTCGGCGTGACGCGCATCGGCGTTCACGCCGGGCCGGCCATCGTCGGCAATTTTGGCGGCGGCCGCTTTTTTGATTACACGGCTTACGGCGATACGATCAACACGGCCGCGCGCTTGGAAGGCGTGAACAAACAGCTCGGCACGAGAATTTGCGTCAGCGTCAATGTCGCCAGGGGGGCAGAGAAGTTTCGCGGCCGCCCGGTCGGCGATCTGATGCTTCGCGGCAAATCGCAGGCGTTGCGGGCGTTCGAGCCGCTGACCGCCGAGGCGTACGCCGAACCCGCGACGGCGCAATATCTTGAAGCCTTCGAAAAGCTCGAAGCCGGCGACCCAGCCGCCGCCGGCGCTTTCGCGGCGCTGATGGGCCTCAGGCCCGACGATCGCCTGGTGAACTATCATTTGAAAAGGCTGCTCAACGGCGAGACGGGGACGCTGGTGGCCTCGATTTAGCCATTGAGCAAGGATTGAGCCGCCGCTGTCAGCGAGACCATGCTGAGTTTTGCGCGGAAAAGGCCTACGTATCTGCGACTAGTCAGCGGGCCGATTGCTTTCTGGCGCGGACGGCTGGCCGCCAACCAATACGGCGAACCTGCCGTTGAAGCGCTGCCGAGCGGCGGCAGGGTTTGCTGGCGATTGAGGTGGAGTGGGGCGTCGAAAGGCGTTGCTGGTCCACGCGGCCCGGCGACGAGCACAAGCGCTTGGTCACCAGGTCCTGCGTGCCCTCGAGGTAGATTTGGCATTCGGGTTGGTGCGGCAACTCTGCGAGCGCGAGCCGCTGCTCGTCGGACCCGCCGCTGCGACAAGATCGTTGCAAATCGTGGATGGCGTTGACGATCAGGTTGAGCATGACCTGCTGGAGTTGGATCCGATCGCCCTCAATGGAGGGCAGTTGCGGCGCCAGTTGCGTGCGCAGCATAACCCTGCTTTTGCCAGCTTCGCTACGGGCGAGCGCCATAACCAGGATTCGCCGCATTGACGTCCAAGAGCTCTTTCTGGGGCGACTGTTTCTTAGTCAGGTTACGGAGCCGCCGCAGGATTTCGGCGGCGCGCGTGACGTCGCTGATCATGCGCTCGACCAACCGCCCCGCCTGTTCGATCTCGGGCGGCTCGGCGCGAAGCCATCGCAAGCCGGCGGCGCCGCTGAGCGCCGCGGCCGCGAGCGGCTGATTGAGTTCATCGGAGGGGCGGCCAGCGAGGGCACATCTCAACTGTCTCGCGACAGCAGACGCAACCAGTCAGCTCTCGACGATCGCCCTCAGGAGATGCTGCGCAAGGGGGTTCTCCGCCGCAGCTTTCGAGGTGAGGTCGAAGGTCGAGACGGTGAGCCATCCCTCGCCGAGGAAGCTCTTCTTGAGGAACGCTGCGGCGAGATGCAGCCAACCGACCGCGACGCCGGCGTCGACGAGGCCCTGAAAGGCGGTCGCGGGAAATCCGGTGAGGACGTGATTTGGGGTGAGGCCGATCCAGTGCTCGTCGAGCATCGGGCCGTTTGGCAGCGCTGACCAGGGCCCATCCATTCGCCGCCAGGTGAATGAGCCCATCCACTGGCCGTCCCATGGCGCGCCGTCGCGCCGACGCAAGAGCATTTGCGGGAAGTTGTGCCGATCATTCTGAGGCAAGTTGCGCTCGGGGTCAGTCAGTGCGTCGTCGGAATTGGCTAGCAGCACGACTTTGCGTCCTGCCAACAGCGCCTCGCGCACCGGCGTCGTCAGCCGTGTCGCGAGCAGGGCGTCGGCCTGGCTCGCCTCGGCTGAGCGCTTCGGCCAGCCGAGCGCTTCGAGCGCTTCGGCCGCGCGCTCGTCCGCGGGAAAGAGTGACGGCGACGAGCCGCTCAAGGGCGGGACGACGCAGAATTCGAGCGCGTTGCGCGACAGCACGCGTCCCACAGAGTCGCGGGCTTCGAGCGTGAGCGGCAGAACCTCAATGGCCTCGAGAGAGGGCGCAACGAGGGGCAGGGACGTAAACTCCGCCCCGAGCGCAAGCGTCCCCCGCGCCTCGCCGAAAGTCCAGTCGAGCGTTGCGCCAGGCAGCGCGTCGGCGGCTCCCGCGAGCCGAACCGTCACCTCGACGGTCTCGCCCGCTCGGAGGGTGGTGCGGTCCGCGCGCGCGATGACCAGCCAGGGCTGTTGCAGCGCGGCGAGGTCCGAAGCGAAGGCGCGCGGACGGTTGCGCACGTCCATGAGGCCGTTCGACTCCCACTGCACGTCGTTGACCTCAGTGATCACGTAGCCCGAGATCGGCCGCTCCCAGCGCAGGGTCTCGATCTGGAACTTGAGCGCCCGATATTGGAAAGCTTGCGCCGCATCGACGAACCCGTCGACGTCGCCGAAGATCGGCGCGAGCCCAGCGTCGCGGAAGCGCGTCGCGATTCCGTGCGGATAGGCGGCGCTCAGATTCCAGTCGTGGCCGCTCTCGAACCACCATGGCTCGCTGCCGTCCTGTTCCAGAATCTGACTTGGATGCGGCAAGCCCCAAACGCCGAACTCGGAGCAGATCAGCGGCTCGTCGCCGCGCTTGACGGCGTCGCCATGCGGTGACCAGGGAAAAGCGGCGCGCGAAGCGAAGGCGCGGGTCGTCGCTGTGAAAGCCGCGTTCTGGTGAGGAAATCCGTTGTACCAGTGAAAATCCTCGATGTCGGTCTTCACGTGGTAGTTGCGCGGGAAGCAGGGCGAATTGTCCACCAGCAGGGCATTCGGAACGAGCGGCTTCATGGCGTCGAACAGATCGACAAGCCAGCGGCGGTCGTCCGGATTATCGTCGAGTTCGACGCCCCAGCCTTCGTTGAAGAGCGTCGAGATGCAGATCGAGGGATGGAAGCCGTGGGTCAACACGGTCTGTCGGAAGACCTGAGCGAGCGTCTCTCGCGTCTCGGGCGCAAGAAAGCCCATGTAGGGCATGTCGAGCCAGACGACGAGGCCGAGGCGGTCTGCGAGATCAAGATACTCTCGGTCGGGAATCTTCACATGGCAGCGGAGAGCGTTGAGACCCATGGCTTTGGCGTTGCGAAACCGCTGTTCGATCCCGGATGCGTTTGGCGGCCAGTTGGCGTCCTCGGTCCAGTCTTGATCGAGCGCCCCGAACAGGAAGAAGGGCTCGCCGTTTAGGAAAAGGCCGCCGTCCCTGGCCTCGAACCGTCGAAAGCCGATCGTGCGCTGAACAGCGTCGCAGGGAGCGCCGTCGCGCAGAAGTTCGACGGCGAGATCGTACAGATTTGGCGCTTCGGGCGACCAGGCCGTGGGCTGCTCGACCGTCAGCGACGTCTCGAATGCGCGAGAGGAAGTCGGAGCCGTGCGCTGGGCGACGACCCGCCCTTGGTGCGTGAGCGTCAGCCGGATGGATGCAGCAGCGGCTTCGGTGAGAGCGCTACGCACGACCACAGTCCCGTTTGCGAGGTCGTAGGACGCCTCCACGGACACAACAGCAAGATGCAGGGGATCGCGCGCTTCGAGACGGGCGGGCTTCCAGATGCCGCCTTGGACGCCGTACCAATCCTGCTTGGCGGCGAGCGAGCGGCTGAACGGGCCGCCGTCTTTGCGGTCGTCCGGCAGGCGCGCGTCGACGGCGAGATCGAAGACGGTCTTGCCGGCGAGCGCGGGGGTCAGATCCGTCTCGAACGTCGTCCAGCCGTCGCCGTGCGAGGCGACAGGCGCGCCGTCGACGAAGACTTCGCTTTCGTGGAAGACCCCTTCGAGCACGAGCACGATTCGCTTGCCGGCCCAATCGGCCGGGATCTCCACCGTGCGGCGGTAGTGTCCGATCCCATGCGCGTTGCGAAGCTCGGGAATCTGGGTTTGCCAGACGCCGGGCGAGCGGATCTGGCGGCCCGCGCCTGACAGGCGCGCGGTCGGGCCCTCGAAGGTGAAGTCCCACAGGCCGTCGAGCGAGAGGGTCGGGCGCGCACCGGCGCTCGGGGAGGGGGATTCAGTCAAGGCGTTGCTCCGGACAAGAACAATTCACGGGATGCGAGGAAATACTGAAGATTGCGAATCCATCCGAAATGCTGATACAGCAGTTGGGAGGAGGCAGCTCGCTGGGGTCATGCCGCGCAATTTTCTGATGATTGACCCCGAGGAGCGTCCCGAGGTCCTGCACGGCCTGGCTTCGCCTTTGCGGGCGAAGATCCTGCGGCTGTTGCATCGTCGCCCCGGCGTCAACGTCAACGACATTTGCGCAGCGCTCGAGCTTCCGCAGTCGACCGTTTCGTCGAATCTGCAGGTCCTTGAGGACGCCGGGCTTATCCGCACGGAGATCCAGAAAGGGCGGAAGGGTAATCAGAAGCTCTGCTTCAGCGAATATGATGAAGTCCTTGTCCTCATCCGCGACGATCTCTCCGGCGCGCAGGCCAACGCCATCGAAGTGGCGATGCCGATCGGGCTCTACACGAGCTGCGAGGTCACGGCGCCTTGCGGCCTTTGTTCGCCTCAAGGAATTATCGGCCTGTTGGATGTGCCCGGGTCCTTCCTCAATCCAGACCGGATGAATGCCGGGCTCATGTGGTTCACCCGCGGCTTCGTCGAATATCAGTTCCCGAACAACGCGCGGCTCGTCGGCAAGACGGTCTCGGCGCTCGAATTCTCTTTGGAGCTCTCCTCCGAGGTGCCGGGGACTTCGGCGGACTGGCCCTCTGACATCACGGTCTCGATCAACGGCCGGGAGATCGGCGTCTGGACCAGTCCCGGCGACTTCGGCGACAAGCGCGGGGTCTATACGCCCGACTGGTGGAAGCTGAAGGGCAGCCAGTACGGCAAGCTGAAGAGCTGGCGCGTGACAGCCGAGGGCGCCTATATCGACGGGCTGAAGATCTCGCCGCTGACGATCCGCGATCTCGATATTTCGGCGCATCATTCGATCCGGCTCAAGGTCGAGGTGAAGGAGAGTGCGCGCCATCCCGGCGGCATCAACATTTTTGGCCGCGGCTTCGGGAACTACGACCAGGACATCGTCCTGCGGCTCGCGACGGAAGACTGACGCGTCGCCGCGCGTCATGAAGCCGGACGTCGTCACAGAGCCGAACCGGAGGCCCCGAAGAGATGGGCGTGGCGCTCGTCGATCCTGAGGCCGAGCGCGTCGCCGGGCCTCGCCCCCACTTCGCCGTCGCCCTCGACGATCAGCTGCCCGGCGGGCGTGTCCACATAGAGGATCGTCGCATTGCCGAGATGTTCGACGATCGCAACCTTCCCCGGGAAGGAAGCCGAAGCGTCGTCGGCCGACAGGAGGAGGAAATGCTCCGGCCGGACGCCGAGCTCGGCCCCGCCAGGCGCACCTTGGCCGTTGACCAGCCGGGCCGCGGCGCTCCCGCCACCGGGCAGGGAGACACTCGCAGAGGCGCCGTTCAGGCCCGCGATCTCGACGGGAATGAAATTCATGCTCGGCGAGCCGATGAAGGCGGCGACGAATTTGTTGGCCGGCGAATTGTAGAGCTCGAGCGGCGAGCCGACTTGAGAAATCGTCCCCTTGTCGAGCACGACGATCTGGTCGGCGAGCGTCATCGCCTCGATCTGGTCGTGGGTGACGTAGATCATGGTGGCGGCGAGATCGGCGTGAAGCTTCGCCAGTTCGAGGCGCATCTGCACGCGCAGCTTCGCGTCGAGATTGGAGAGCGGTTCGTCGAACAGAAACACGGCGGGCTTGCGCACCAGCGCGCGGCCGATCGCGACGCGCTGGCGCTGTCCGCCGGAGAGTTCGGCGGGCCGCCGGTCGAGATATTCGTCGAGCTGAAGGATGCGCGCGACCTCGTTTGTCCGCTGTTCCTGCTCCTTGCGCGGCGCTCCTGCGACGGACATCGAGAAGGCGATGTTCTGCCTGACGGTCATATGCGGATAGAGCGCGTAGGACTGGAACACCATTGCAATGCGCCGTTGCGCCGGCGGCGTGTGCGTGACGTCGGCGCCGTCGATGAAACACCGGCCCGCCGTGATTTTCTCGAGGCCCGCGATCATGCGCAGCAGCGTCGACTTGCCGCAGCCCGACGGGCCGAGCAAAGCGGTGAACGAGCCCTTGGGAACGGTGAGGCTCAAGTCAGGAATTGCGGTCACCGATCCATAGCGCTTGGTGACATGGTTGAGTTCGACGTGCGGCGTGTCGGCGAGGAGGGAGGCTGTGGTCACATTCGTCATCCCTTGATGCCCGCCGACAGCATGATCGCCTGCGTCACCCGACGCTGGAAGATGAGATAGACGATTGCGACGGGAAGCGCGGCGAGCATGGCGACCGCGAGATCGCGGCCATAAGAGACGCCGAAAGCGTCATGCACCTGCGTGATGCCGACGGTGATGTTCATCTTGTCCTCTTCCGTCACGGCGAGGAAGGGCCAGAGGAAGAGGTTCCAGGCGGCGATGAAGGTGATGATGGCGAGCGCGGTCGTGATGCCCCAGTTCATCGGCAGATAGATACGCAGGAGCAGTTGGAGTTCGCTCGCGCCGTCGATCGCGGCGGCCTCGCGAAAGTCCTTGGGCACCGAGTTGAAGAACTGCTTGTAGATGATGATCGTGACCGGCGCGATGAGCTGCGGAGCGATGACGCCGGCCCAGGTGTTGATCCAGTGGAACTGACTCATCAGCTCGAAGTGGGTGACGATGAGCGCCGGAATTGGCACCATGAAGCTTGCGAGGATCAGCCACCAGAAGAACTTTCGGCCGGGAAAGTCGAGCTGCGAGATCGCATAGCCTGCCGACGCCGCCATCCCCACCACGATGACGGCGACTGCAGCCGAGGTGACGAGCGAATTGATGTACCAGATACCGATTTTCGTCGCGGTCAGCACATGCACGTAGTTCTCGACGGTGAAGTGCTTGGGCCAAAGCTCGACGCCGGGGCGTACGATGTCGGGCTCGGGCTTGAAGGTTGTGACAAGGCCCCAATAGAGCGGGAAGGCCCAGAACACCGCGCCGAGCAGCGTGGCGAGCGTCGCCACGAGGCCGACGAGGTTGAGGCGCTTGATCCAGGCGACGCGCTGGCCGCCCGCCGCGACGACGTGGTCGTGAGTTTGCATTGCGGCCGTCATCGTGCGTCTCGCACGCGCAGGAGTTGGAACTGCAGCACCGACACGACGACGATCAGCACGAAGAGCACCGTCGACGCTGCGGCGGCAAGGCCACCTTTGTTCATCTGGAAGGCCTGCTTGAGGATGTATTGCACCATCACCATCGTCGCGTCGGTGCGAACGTTGGCGGCGAACAGATAGACCTGATCGAAGATCTTGAGTTGCAGGATGAGCTGGATCGTCATCACCAGCACGGTGATCGGCCAGATCAGCGGCCAGGTGATCCTGCGGAACTGCGTCCATGCCCCGGCGCCGTCGAGCTCGGCGGCCTCGTAGATCTCGCGCGAGATGTTGCGAAGGCCGGCGACGAACAGGAGCACGTTGAAGCCGGCCAGCCACCAAATCGTGACGAAGGCGACGGCTGGCATGAAGAGGGGCAGTGTGCGGAACACCGAAATATTGTGGGCGCCCGTGAGCGGCGTGATAATGGCCTGCGCGATGCCGAAATCTTTGTCGAAGATCCAGCTCCAGATGCGGTAGACGACCGAGACCGGCAGGATGTAGGGCAGGAAGAACGCCGCGAGCACGAGGCTCTGGAGCCAGCCGCTCAGCCGGTTGACGGCGACGGCGATGACGAGCGCGATGAGCGTGCTCGGGATGACGCTCAGGATCACGAAATAGGCGGTGTTCCAGATCGCGGTCCAGAACAACCGATCGGACCACAGGCGCTCAAAGTTCTTGAAGCCGACCCAATCGCCGGGGCCGATCAGCGGCGCATTCGTGAAGCCGAGAACGAGCATCTTGGCTGAGGGATAGATGAACAGAACCGCGTAGATGACGATGAAGGGCGCCATCAGCGCATAGGCGACCAGAATTTCGTTGCGCCGACTACGGATCATCCGACGAAAACCTCCCTTCGAGGGTTAGCCGGCCGTCGCCGCTTGACGGGCGATGCGGCCGGCTTTGGGAGCGCTGCGGCTTATTTCTCCTGGCCGTCCAGATCGTCGGCCATCTGCTTGGCTGCATCCGCGGGCGCGATCTCGCCGCTCATGGCGGGAACGATATAGTTGCCGGACGCCTCATAGACGGGCGAGGCGACGCCGGCGATCGGCGACACCGGATCGAAGACGGCCGTCTTGGCGAGCGAGACATAGTCGGAATTCGGCTTCATCGCCTTGAATTCGTCGCCGTTCTGCACCGGCAGATAGGCCGGGACGTGGCCGCCGGCCGCCCAGCTGATCGAATGGGTGTTGAACCAGTGGATGACGTCGAGAACGATCTTGCGCTTCTCAGGCGGGACTGGGTTGCCCTTGCGGTCGGGGATGGCGAAAGAGTGGGAATCCGCCCAGGTGGCCGGGTGATCGTAGAGCACCGGAATCTGGATCGCGCCCCAGTCGAACAGCTGGCCCTTCTTGGCGAGGTCGACCATGGTGGGCACTTCCCAGACGCCGTTGATGTGCATGGCGGCTTTGCCCGACGTGAAGAGGGCGATCGAGGCGGGATATTCGGTTTTGGCGGGCGTCCAGCCGTTCTTCACCCATTTGTTCATTTCGGCAAGCACAGTCGTCGCTTTGGCGAGATTGTCGCCGTCGAGGAACTTGCCGTCTTTCAAGAACGTGCCGCCTTGCTGATTGAGCAGCGTGTAGAAGACGCGCCAGCCCGAGGCGTTGTCCGCGGGAACGGACAGGCCGGAGACGCCGTTGGCGGTGAGCTTGGCGAGCGCCGCGTCGAAATTCGCAATCCCGTCGAGACCCTTCGGCTTGCCGTCGTCGCCGAGCAGCCCGGCCTTTTTCAGGAGATCCTTGTTGTAATACAAGATGATGGGGTGGATATCGAGCGGCACGACGTATTGCTTGCCGTCCGGCCCTTGCCCGGCCTTCCAGTTGGCGGCTCCGAAGTCGCTCTCCTTGATGCCGGCGGCGCTCAGCTCCTCAGGCGAGAGCGGGCTCAGCGCTCCGGTCGTGACGCCGAGCGGCAGGCGCGACTCGTGATAGGTCATGATGTCCGGGCCCTGGCCGACGGCAGTCGAGGTCTGCACCTTGGTGTAGAAGGGGACGCCCCATTCGAAGGTCGTGGCGTCGATCTTCACCTTGCCGGCGTGCTCCTTGTTGAACTCGTCGATCATCGACTTCATGCGGACGCCGTCGCCGCCGCTGAGGAAATCCCACCAAACGACGGTTTCTTCGGCCTTGGCCGTGGCCGACATGAGGACGGCGCTCGCGAGCGTCGCGAACAAGAGCTTCCGGATCATCCTGTCTCCTCCCGATGTCTTGGCCGCCGCCTGGCCCATCTGGTGGGACACAATTTCGGAAGCCCAATTCCGGAATGGTAGACGCGAAAGCGGCAGGCGGCAAGGGGTATAAATCACAAGTGATGATATTGAAGGCGTCCTCGACTACCGGCGACGAGCGCGCCTGCACGCCTTGGCCGAGGCTTCTGGAGAGGCTAAAATCCTGGGAATTCGCGGTTGCTTCGCGAGTTTGCGAAAGCCCTTGACGGGCCGCCCTCGAGCGGCTGATATGCATCCGAAATCGTGATATTGAACCGGCGGCGAGCCGGTCGGGGAGGAGCGTCAAGTGAAAGCAACGGTAACAGCCCACCGCGACTATGTCGTGTCGCACATCGACGACCGGCTCTACAGCGCCTTCCTCGAGCATCTCGGCCGAGCGATCTATTCAGGCATCTACGAGCCCGGCCACCCGACCGCCGACAAGAACGGCATGCGCGGCGACGTCATCGAGCTCGTGCGCGAGCTCAAGGCTCCGCTCGTGCGCTATCCCGGCGGCAATTTCGTTTCCGCCTACAATTGGGAGGACGGGATCGGACCGCGCGAGAAGCGGCCGACGCGGCTCGATCTCGCCTGGCACACGTCGGAGTCGAACGCCGTCGGCTTGCACGAATTCTCGGACTGGTGCGACGCAGCCGGGACCGAGATGATGCTCGCCATCAACCTCGGCTCGCGCGGCCTCGACGAGGCGCGCAACTTCGTCGAATACGTCAACGGGCCGACCGGCAGCTATTGGGGCGATCTGCGCAAGGCGAACGGGCGCGCCGAGCCGTTCAAGGTCAAGCACTGGTGCCTCGGCAACGAGATGGACGGGCCCTGGCAGGTCGGCCACAAGACCGCGCAGGAATATGGCCGGCTCGCCAATGAGGTCGCCAAGACCCTGCGCGCCTTCGATCCCAAGCTCGAGCTCATCGTCTGCGGCTCCTCCAACTCGGACATGAAGACCTATCCGGAGTGGGAGCGCGTCGTGCTCGAGCACACGTACGACGCGGTCGACCACATTTCGTTGCACATGTATTTCGCCAATCGGGCGAAGAACACGGCGGAATATCTGGCGCTCGGCGCCAAGCTCGACGCCTATATCGCGACCATCGCCTCGACGATCGACCATGTGCGCACGCTGAAGCGCAGCCGCAAGCGCGTCACCATCTCCTTCGACGAGTGGAACGTCTGGTATCATTCCAACGAGCAGGATCGGGCGATCCTGGCCGGCGCTCAGGGGTGGCCGCACGCGCCGCGCCTGCTCGAGGACATCTACAATTTCGAGGACGCGCTGCAGGTCGGTTGCATCCTCAACACGTTCATTCGTCGTTCGGACGTGGTGAGGATCGCCTGCATCGCGCAGCTCGTGAATGTCATTGCGCCGATCATGACTGAGCCCGGCGGCCCCGCCTGGCGGCAGTCGATCTTCTATCCCTACTATTTCGCCTCCGTCTTCGGGCGCGGCGAAGCATTGCAGCTCGACGTCAAGTCGCCGGGCTATGATGCCGCGGTCGCCGACAACGTGCCCTATCTCGACGTCGCCGGCGTCCATGACGTCGAGGGAAAGACGCTGACCTTCTTCGCGGTCAACCGGCACGGCTCCGAGGCAATCGAGCTGGAGGCGAGCCTGCAAGGCTTTGGGTCGGCGCGGGTGCTGGACCATCAGGAGATGACGAACGCCGACCTCACGGCGGTCAACACCCTCAAGGCCCAGACGACCGTGTCGCCCAAGAAGGGCTCCAGCGCCAGCGTGAAGGACGGCGTGCTGGCTGCAAGGCTGCCGCCGTATTCGTATTCGATGATCCGGCTCAGCCTCGCCTGAGAACGAACTCTCCGACCTTGTGGGCAGCAGGGCGCCTTGACCTGCCCGCCCGATATCGACGTCGCGCCGCACCCCGCGGCGCGATCGGCGCGCGGCGCGCCACCAGGGGGACCTGGGCGCGCTGATCGTTTCGTGCTAAAGAGCGAAGGTCGAGCGCGTTACCTTGCGAACAGCGCCAAGCGGAACGATGGATTGCTTCGTCGCTTCGCTCCTCGCAATGACGGTGAATATCGTGACGCTGAATTCGTGACCGGCGCCAAGTTACGGCGGAAATGAAGCGAGCGCATTTTGGAGCCTCGCGGCCGTAAATCGGATCTTTGATTTCTTTCCTCGAGCAGCTCGAGGAGCGTTGCTGCAGACCTGGAATCCATTTTAGCGCGTAGCCTGAACAAGCCTTCGAGACATCGCGCCAACCGCAAGCATCGGCCTTTGAATCTTGATTTTGGCCGTGGCGCTCGCATCGGTTCCGAATGAGGCGTTCCCCGAACGATTACGAGAGGGGGAAGTGATGACGAACGCAGCCGCTCTCGAGACGCTGGCGGTGAACACAATCCGAGTTCTGGCGGCGGATGCGGTCCAGAAGGCCAACTCTGGTCACCCCGGTACGCCGATGGGCGCAGCTCCGACGGCCTACGCCCTCTGGCAGCGCGTTCTGCGTTATGACCCTTCCGCGCCGGCATGGATCAATCGTGATCGGTTCGTGCTGTCCTGCGGCCACGCCTCGATGCTGCTCTACGCGCTCCTTCACCTCACCGGCGTCAGGGACGCCTCGGGCGGCGAGGCCGTGTCGATCAAGGACATCGAGACGTTCCGCCAGGCCGGCAGCCGTTGCCCCGGACATCCCGAGTACGGCTGGACTGTCGGCGTCGAGACGACGACGGGTCCGCTGGGGCAGGGGGTCGCCACCAGCGTCGGCATGGCCGCCGCGGGCGCGTTTCTCGCTGCGACCTACAACCGGCCCGGCTACGACGTGTTCAACTTCAATGTCTACGCTCTGTGCAGCGACGGCGACATGATGGAAGGCGTCGCCAGCGAAGCCGCATCGCTGGCCGGACATCTCAAGCTCGCGAACCTTTGCTGGATTTATGACAGCAATCACGTGACCATCGAGGGGCATACCGACCTCGCGTTCAGCGAGGACGTGGCGGCGCGCTTCCTCGCCTACGGTTGGAACGTCGAACGGGTCACCGATCCGAACGATCTTACGTTGCTCGAGCGGGCCTACAATGCCTTCCTCGCGACCGATGACCGGCCGACGCTGATCGTCGTGCACAGCCATATCGGCTTCGGATCGCCCCACAAGCACGACAGCCCCGAAGCGCACGGGGAGCCGCTGGGCGTTGAAGACCTCAAGCTCACCAAGCAGTTCCTCGGCTTCGACCCCGACAAGAGCTTCGTCGTGCCTGACAGCGTGCGGGAATGTTTCGCTGCCGGAATCGGCGCCCGTGGGGCGAGGTTGCGTGAGGCGTGGGAGGCGGACTTCGCCCGCTACCGCGCCGCTTATCCCGACCTCGCACGCGCGATCGACCGCATGGGCCAGCGCGAGCTCCCGGAAGGCTGGGAGGCGGCGTTGCCGAGCTTTGCCGCCGACGCCAAGGGCATGTCGACGCGGGACGCCTCGGGCAAAGTGCTGAACGCGCTCGGGCCGGTCGTTCCGTGGCTGCTCGGGGGAGCGGCGGACCTCTCGCCCAGCACCAAGACGCGGCTGCTGTTCGAAGGCGCCGACGATTTTGAGGCTTACGGCCGCCTCGGCGACCGGCGAGGGCGAAACTTCCATTTCGGCATTCGCGAGCACGCGATGTGCGCGATGGTCAACGGGATGACGCTGACGGGACTTCGCGCGTTCGGCTCGGGCTTTCTCATCTTCACCGATTACGCGCGCGGCTCTATCCGGCTGGCGTCGTTGATGGACCTGCCGGTGTTGCATGTCTGGACGCACGATTCGATCAGTGTTGGCGAGGACGGTCCGACGCATCAGCCGATCGAGCAGATTGCTTCGCTGCGCGCGCTGCCTGGCATGGTCGTCATCCGTCCGGCCGACGCCAACGAGATGGTCGAAGCGTATCGCGTCGCTTTGCGGAGCCGCAGTCGGCCGGTCGCGGTGATTTGTTCGCGACAGGCGTTGCCGATTGTCGACCGCGCGCGGTTCGCGGCGGCTGCCGGACTGGCCCGTGGGGCCTATGTGCTGGCGGACGCGCAAAGCGGCAAGCCCCCCGCCGTTATCCTCATTGGCACAGGCAGCGAGGTCGCTTTGTGCGTGGCCGCGCGCGAACTCCTCTCGAAGGATGGCGTCGCCTGCCGGGTCGTCAGCATGCCGTCGTGGGAATTGTTCGAGGAGCAGGACGAAGCGTATCGGCAGAGCGTGCTGCCGCCGGCAATCGCGGCGCGGGTGACCGTCGAGGAAGCCTCGCCGCTCGGCTGGGACCGCTACGCCGGCTCACGCGGCGTCGTTTTGGCGATGCGCAGCTTCGGCATGTCGGCGCCGCTCAAGGTTGTGGCCGAGCATTTCGGTTTCACGCCGGAAATAGTCGTGGAAGCGGCGCGCAAGGCGATTGCGCTCAACCGATGACAGCTCACGCGAAACGACGATGGGGACCTGAATGAAAGCCACGGTTTCTGACGCCATTGTTTTTTTCGGGGCGACCGGCGATCTCGCCTACAAGCAGATATTTCCGGCCCTGCAAGGGCTGGTGCGCGACGACGGGGTGAACGTCCCCATCGTCGGCGTCGCGAGAGCGGGATGGACCCTCGAGCAGTTCCAGTCGCGCGCCAAGGACAGTCTTTCCAGTCACGGAAGCTATGAGGAAGGCGCCTTCGGGAAGCTGCTGAAGCTGCTGAAGTACGTCGACGGAGACTACCACGATCCGCAAACTTTCGATCAGGTGAAGAAAGCGTTGGGGCCGGCCAGCCGGCCGCTGCACTATCTCGCGATCCCGCCAGCGCTGTTCGGCGTCGTGGCGGCCGAGCTCGCGAGAGCCGGCCTCAGCGACAACGCTCGTCTCGTCGTCGAAAAGCCGTTCGGTCACGACAGGGAATCCGCGCGCGTGCTCAACGCTCTGCTGCGAGAACATTTCCCCGAGCAGGCGATCTTTCGCATCGATCATTATCTCGGCAAGGAGCCGGTCCAGAACATCATTTACACCCGCTTCGCCAATGCGATGTTCGAGCCGCTCTGGAACCGTCAATATGTGCGCAGCATCCAGATCACCATGGCGGAATCGTTCGACGTTCAGGATCGCGGCGCCTTTTACGATGCGACGGGGGCTTTGCGGGACGTGATGCAAAACCATCTGCTTCAGGTCCTCGCCAATCTCATGATGGATCCGCCGACGGGCGAAGAGCACGAGGCGCAGCGGGACCAGAAGGCCAATCTCCTGAAAGCGGTCCGCCCGGTTGAGCGAAACGACATCGTGCGGGGGCAATATCGCGGCTACCTCTCGACTCCAGGCGTTCAGCCGAATTCGACTGTCGAGACCTATGTCGCGGTGAAGCTGTTCGTCGACAGCTGGCGCTGGGCCGGCGTGCCGATTTATATCCGCGCCGGCAAATGCCTGCCGCTGACGGCGGCGGAAGTCGTGGTCGAGTTTTGCAATCCTCCGCGCGACGTCTTCGGGGAGGGCGGTCCGTCCGCCTCCTATATGCGTGCGCGGCTGAGCCCCGACGTCTCAATCGGGATGGGGCTGCGCGTGAAGCACCCCGGCGAAGGCATGGTAGGCGAGCCGGTCGAACTTACGCTGACCGAGCGAGCGGGGTCGGCGACGCCGCCATACCAGCGGCTGCTTTACGACGCGCTGCGCGGCGACGGCGAACTGTTTGGACGGGAGGACATCGTCGATGCGCAATGGCGGATCGTCGAGCCCGTCCTCGTCGGTTCCCCGGCTTGCGAGGAATATGAGCGGGGAAGCTGGGGACCGAAGGGGGCGGATACGCTGATCGGCGCCGACGGGCCGTGGCGAGACCCAAAGCCGGAGTAAATCCGCGGCGCTCAGGAAGGGCGGCGGGCCGAGGCTGGCACAGCCAATCGTTCAGGCCCAAATTGCAATGCCCAGGCAGCCATCGCGTTGAGAACCGGTCGCAGCGCCTCCGCCTTGGCGGTTGGCGAATAGATCGCCTGGGTCCCATTGTCGGGATCATCCGCTCTGGCGATCAACCCCGCATCGAGCATGCTCTTGAGACGGTCCGCGAGGACGTTGGTGGCGATTCCCTCCCCAGCATTTAGGAATTCTCGATAGTAGCGCTTTCCGCCGATCAGCATGTCGCGCAGGATGAGCAGGGTCCATTTGTCGCCGAAAGCATCGAGCGAATAGCAAATCGGGCACCGGCTTTGGGTCCGCTTCGTCATCTGATTTCCATCTCAAATCATCGGCGGTGTGGGTAGCACGGCCGACTCGCTCGCCCTGCCGAGTCCATAAGTTCGAACAGGGCGCTTGCAAAAAGCAAGTGAATGGATCATACAGCTCCGACATCTTACTTGCAAATAGCAAGTGATGTGACAGGAGGTTGGCATGAACGACAAGGGAATCGCCATCGTGACGGGCGCCTCACAGGGGATCGGCTCGGTCTATGCGCGTAAGCTTGCCGAACGCGGTCACGACGTCGTGCTGGTTGCGCGCAATGAAGCGCGCCTGCGCGAGAACGCGGCGGCAATTCGCACGGCGACGGGTCGCAAGGTTGAAGTCGTGGCGGCGGATTTGTCGATCGCAGCCGATGTGGCGCGTCTCGCCGAGCGGCTCGCGGGCGACAGCTCGATCTCGATGCTCATCAACAATGCCGGGGCGACTCTCAGCGGCGGCCTGCTCAGCAACGACGCCGAGGCCGTCAGCAGGTTGATCGCCTTGAACGTCACGGCGCCGACCCTGCTCGCTCAGGCGGCGGCAAAGGCGTTCATCGCGCGACGCAAGGGCGCGATCGTCAATATCAGCTCCGTGACGGCGTTCATTCCAGAGATGTTCGACGGTCCCTACAGCGGCTCGAAGAGCTACCTCATCAATCTCACCCTGAGCCTCGCCAGCAAGGCCAAGGACTCGGGCGTTAGGTTCCAGGCGGTGCTGCCCGGTCCAACGAAAACCGACATGTGGGCGCGCGGCGGCGTCCCGGCGAGCGTCATTCCGCCCGAGCGGATCATGGAGCCGGAAGACCTTGTCGAGGCTGCGCTGGAGGGCCTGGATCGCGGCGAGATCATCACCGCGCCAACAATCGCCGACGAAAGCGTTTGGCTGGCCTACGAGAACGCCCGCCATGCGCTCGCGCCTCATCTCGCCTCGGGAAAGCCGGCGCCGCGCTACAGGGCTTCGGCGCACGCATAAGCGGAAGGGCTGAACCGCCCACGCCCATTCCCTCTCGTCCGCTTCTCTCCAGCGATGGAGAGCGGCGGCTTGTCCAAGCCCCTGGAAAGGATGCCCATGATCTCGTCGGCAGACGCAACGACCGCTTCCGTTGTGGCCCCGGGCGATTCTCCCGCTGAGCAACGCGCGGCCGCGCCTAGGCCGCGTTCCGACGAGGCCAAACTTGGTGCTCGCGCGGCGATGCTGGAGGGGCCGATCCTCCCGACGCTCCTGCGGCTGGCATTGCCGACGATCGGCGTTCTCGTCGCCCAGACCTTGGTGAACGTGGCGGAGACCTTCTACGTCTCCTTCCTTGGCACAGAGGCCCTGGTCGGGGTGGCCCTCGTATTTCCTCTGTGGATGTTGATGACGATGATGGCGGCCGGCGGCGTCGGGAGCGGCGTCTCTTCCGCCATCGCCCGAGCTTCGGGCGCCGGTCGCCACCACGACGCCGACGCTCTCGTCTTTCACGCCTTGGTGATCGCGATCGTCTTCGGGCTGGCTTTTACAATCGCCGTTCTCAGTTTCGGCGGCGCGCTGTTCCGCGCGCTTGGCGGGACCGGCGGCGCCCTCAATGCGGCTTTGCTTTACTCCCGGTTTATCTTCCTTGCCGCGTTGCCGATATGGATCGTCAACCTGCTTTCCGCCGCGCTGCGCGGAATTGGCAACGTGCGCGTGCCGGCGCTCGTCACACTGGCCGGGGCCCTCATCCTCGTTCCGCTTTCGCCTGGCTTCATCTTCGGGGTCGGGCCATTGCGGGGCTTTGGCGTCGCCGGGGCTGGGATCGCGGTCACCATCTATTATTGCGGGGCAGCGTTCGTGATGATCCGGTACCTGATGATCGGGCGCTCGGGACTGCGCCTCTGCGTGACGCGGCTTCGCTGGGACTTGTTTCGCGACATTCTCGGCGTCGGCGTCTTTTCGTCGCTCAACGCTATGCTGCTCAATCTGACGGTCCTGCTGGTGACCGCCGCCGTTGGCCGATACGGCGCTGATGCCATCGGCGGCTATGGAACCGCCTCGCGGCTCGACTACGTCCTGATTCCGCTGCTGTTCGGCATGGGCACGGCGGTGCTGACCATGGTCGGCACGAATGTCGGCGCAGGCCAGCACGTTCGCGCGCGACGCATAGCCTGGATCGGGGCGGCCATCAGCGCGTCGTTCACAGAACTGCTTGGGCTCACGGTGGCGTTGTTTCCGGCGCTCTGGATTGGGCTATTCACGCGCCGGCCGGAGATCGTCGAAACAGCCGATCTCTATCTCCGCGTGGTCGGACCCACCTATGCGGCGAACGGGCTTATCTTCGCTTTGAGTTTCGCCGCGCAGGGAAGCGGCCGGATGGCATGGCCGCTGTTCGCCAGCGGCGCTCGCCTTATCATCGCGGCCGGAGGCGGATGGACCGCCGTCTCCGCTTTCGATTGCCCGCCTATAGTCGTCTTCGCAATCGTCGCCTCGGCGTCGACTATCGCCGCCATTATCTTCGTCGCAGCCGATCTGTCGGGCTCAATCTGGCGCGTCGCCGATCGTGAGAGACAGTCATAGCGGAAAGCCGAGGCGGCTCACGAAATACTCCTGTCGCCGTCGCGAGCGAAGCGCGGCGATCCAGAGATCGAAGCGTCAGCCGATTGAGGCGCCTACGGAACGACTCACGACTTGCTGGCGAGACCTCGATCGCTGGATTGCTTCGCTCCGCTCGCAAAGACGGTTCCACGTAGTTGCAGAACGCTCTGGCTCCAGACAGCCATCAAGCCAAGGCAGCCGGATCATGGCCTCATCGCGTCTTGGGCCGCGATGATGTGGTCGATAAGCCGGTTCTCTTCACCTTCGGCCGGAGTTGCGGCCTTCAGGCGCTGCTTGGCGTGCATAACCGACTCTTCCAGGATCTCATCGATATCTTGTGATGCGTGGAACGGACCCGCGACGCCCTTGACTTTGGAGTTGTCGAAGAGGGCGGACCACGTCTTGTCGCCCATCAGCGGACCTTCCCAGTCCTTGTTGTAGCGGACCAGCGTGTCGGTCGGCACATGGGCGTGACGCGCCTCGACCCCGAAGCCACGCGCGATGGCCTCGTGGATCTGGTTCCAGGTGAAGCCGCGGTCGGTTGTGATGTGAAAATCGTCGTTGAGCGCCTTGGAATTGCCGAGCAGGCGAACGAACGGCTGTGCGACATCGACGGACCGAGTCAGCGTCCATAGGGATGATCCGTCGCCCGCGACAATGACCTTTTTTCCAGCGATCATGCGCCGTATAGCAAGATCCGGGGAGCCCACCTGGATCGGCATGCCAGTCCGGACTGTGTGACTCGGTCGCACGATCGTATAGACGAGCTTGTCCTGATTGCGGAGAATGAGCTCGCAAGCGATCTTCTGACGGCTGTATTCCCAATACTTGTTCTCCAGCCGCGTAGTTTCTGTCATCACGTAGTGCCTGACCGGCTTCTCGTAGACAGACGCCGACGATATGAAAACATACTGTCCAGTTTTCCCTGTGAAGGTCGCGATGTCGCGCTCCAGATGGGCCGGCGTATAGGCGCGGAACTGCGCGACCACATCGAAATGCCCGTCTGCCAGGTCGTCGTATGCGACGCCGTTCATGTCACCGACAAGCGACGCAACGCCTTTCGGCAACGGCACGTTTGTCTCGCCGCGGTTCAGCACGGTCACCTTATGGCCGGCTGCGACAGAAGCCTCGACGCACGGCAGGGAGATCTGACCGGTGCCGCCAATGTAGAGAACGCTGAGCGTCATTGACTTAATCCTTGCGTGAATGAAATCCGCGATGAGAATTTGTGCGCAATATGATTGAGGTGGTAGCTGGCCGATGGCGGCGCCGTCTTGAACGACGACGCCCCGACCTTTGCCCGACTTTACGCAGCCAGGAGCGTCAAGTCTCCGGCAGCCAGACCGACATCCGATTGGCCCCGCGATTGTTCCAGAGGTAATAGGGGATCGCCGTCAACCGCGCGCTCTTACGCTCGAACGGCAGCGCCTGGTACAGGGCGGAGTCGGTCTCGCCGGCTTGTATTTCTTCGGCGTCGGCGACGATCGTGACGATTCCGTCGAAGAGATCGGGTCGGGTCTCGGGGCTTGGCCGGGCTGTCTTCGGCAGTCGCAGCATAGGAACGGACGCCGACGGATTGTCGACCTCCTCCACGCAATAAATGAGCGGGCCGCGCCGGAGGCTGACCCGTCCGATGTCGCTTTTAACGTTCGGATTGGCGTAGAGGCGCTCCGCCGGCATCGGCAGATCGATTTCGATGACGTCGCCTGCGCGCCATTGTCGTCTGATCTCGGCATAGCCGCGGCTGGTCGGCGCATCGGTCAAGGCTTCGCCGTTGACCGCGATATTGTGAGATCGCGCCCAGCCTGGAATGCGAAGTTTTAGCGCGAATTCGGCCGGCTCCGCCGGTTCGATCGTAATCGTCGCTTTGCCGGACCACGGATAGTCGGCGCGTTGGCCAATCTTGACCTTGCGGCCGTCAACCATCGCTTCCGCGCTGTTGGTCCCATAGAGATGGACCGCCAGTTCGCCTTCCCCGGTCGAATAGAAATAGCCGCCGACCGATGCGACGAGACGTGAGACATTCATCGTGCAACAGGGGCAGGGATGCCATTCCCAGCGCGTGTGGCTGCCATCGCTTTCGAGCGGATTCTGGTAAAAATACTTCTCGCCGTCGCGCGACAGGCCAGACAGGGCGCCGTTGTAGAGCGCAAGCTCCAGGATATCGGCGTAGGCGCCGTCGCAGTCGATATTCAGCATTCTCTGCGCCCAGAGGATCAGCGCGACCGAAGCGCAGGTCTCGGCGTAGGCCGTGTCGTTGGGCAGATCGTAGTCTTTGGTGAAACCCTCGTTCGACGCCGAGGGACCGACGCCGCCGGTGATGTACATGCGCTTCGTCGTCACGTCGCGCCACACCGCCTCGCAGGCCTTCTTCAAAGATGCGTCGCCCAATTCGGCCGCCATGTCGGCCATGGCGGAATAGAGGTACAAGGCGCGGACGGCGTGGCCGACCGCCTTGTCCTGCTCGCGCACTGGCTTGTGTGACTGGCTGTATTCGTGGGTCTTGAACCAGTAGTTTTTCGGATCGTCGCCACGCGCGATCGCTTCGACGTCAAAATAGTGTGGGGGCTGATTGCCGCGCTCGTCGATGAAATAAGCGGCGAGATCGAGATAGGCGCGATTCTCTGTAGCGCGGTACAGCTTGAACAGCGCGAGCTCAATTTCCGGATGCCCGCAATAGCCGTGCTTTTGGTTGGAGCCGGGGCCGAAGGTGTCGGCGATGTGATCGACATAGCGGCAGAGAATGTCGAGCAATCGGCGCCGGCCGGTCGCTTGAAAATAGGCGACCGCGCCTTCGATCATGTGGCCGGCGCAATAGAGTTCGTGCCGGTCGCGCAGATTGGTCCACCGCTTGTCGATCTCGCGCCCGATGTACCAGCAGTTGAGATAGCCGTCGGGAAGCTGGGCGTGCTGGAGCCGGTCGGTGATCTCCTCGATCTGCGCCTCGATGGCAGGGTCGCGGCGGTGCGACAAAGCGTAACTCGCCGCCTCGATCCATTTGCCGACGTCGGAGTCCCAGAAGACCTGCATCGACATGCCGTGATTGCTGGCAGGGATGCGCAGCGGGGGAGGCGGCGTCGGGACCTTCAACGATTCAAGGATGCCGTTGCGCTCGAGTTGATCGTATTGGCTTGGGATCGTTCGCGTGAGCACGGTCTCCAGCCGCTCGCGCCAAAAACCCTCCCCGAACAAGACATCGGTGAACCGCACTGGCGTATATTGTCGCATGATTGCTGCTTCCCTTGGCGACTTTAGAATTCAACCCGCGCTGTCCGCAGCGATGCTCCGCAGGACTCCCGCACAATCAGGCTGCACGGCAACCGTCGTACGCCCTTCAAACTGTTTCCGGCGATCATTTCCATCAGTCGGCGTCCGGCCTCGCGGCCGAGGTCCTTCAGATTCATGTCGACGGTGGTCAGCGCCGGCCTCGTCGCCTCGGCCAGAATCCGCCAATTGTCGAAGCCGACGATCGACACCGCGGAGGGAACCGCGATGCCCCGCTCGCGCAAGCCGTCGGCGATCCCTCGCGCGATTTGGTCATTGCCGCATACGATGCCGTCGGGCGCGGGACCTGCGCCGTCGAAGAGCAGACCAAGCGCCTGCCGACCCCAGGCTTCCGACCAGGTTCCCGTGAGACAATGCTCGTCATTCGCCGAGAGGCCAGCGGCTTGCAGAGCCGCGCGATAGCCGCGGCGGCGAAGCTGCACGGCCTCGAAGTCTTCCGGCCCCGTGACATGCGCGATTCGACGCCGCCCCAATCGCGCGAGATGTTCGGTCGCCGCGAAGGCGCCGCCCTCGTCATCCGGCAGCAGACACAGGGCATCGGGATCGTCGACTTGCGAGAAGACGTAGATCACCGGTGGCCCCGATGGGGCCATGTCGAGGCGAGGACGCTGATCGGCGCGCCGCGCCGTGACGACAATGCCGTCGACGCGTTTGTCCAGCAGCGATTGCACGTGATGGACTTCGCGCTCCGGATCGTCGGTCGCGTTGCACATGAAGACCGCGATGCGCTGGTCGGCCATGCACTCCTCCAAGCCCTCCATGATCGGCATGGCGAAGCGGCCGAAACTGTCTTTTGAAATCAGCCCCACCGTGAGGCTGTGACCGCGGTGAAGGCTCTGGGCGAGGTGGTTGGGGCGAAATGCGAGCTGTTTGGCCGCCGCCAGGACGCGCTCGCGGGTCTCGTGCTTGAGCCGGCCGCCACGATTGAGCGCCTTGGACACGGTCCCGATACTGACGGCGGCGAGGCGCGCGACGTCATGGATCGTGGCCTGCCGGGCTCCTCCGTGTGGGCGCGTGCCGGGCGCGTCGTCGCGATCCCGCGTCAGGCGCGCGTCGTCTTTGTTCGTTGCAGCTTTTCCTTGCGCCGGACGCCGGCGATGCGACCGAACGTCCGTCATTTGATCGCGCCGTTTAGGAAGCCAGACACGTAGTATTTCTGCAACAGCAGATAAATCAGGAGGCATGGCAGGATCGAGATGATGACGCCCGCCTGCACCGCGCCCCAATCGACCGCGCCGAAATGGCCTTGCCGCACCCCGACCAGCATGACGGGGACGGTGAATCGGGTTTCCCTGTTCATGAAAATGAGAGCGGCGATGAACTCGTTCCATGAGGTGATGAAGGCGAACAGCACCAGCGTGACGATCGAGGGCGCCGAAGCGGGCAGAAATATCCGCCAGAGAATCTGATGCGAGTTGGCGCCGTCCATCACCGCCGCCTCCGACAATTCCTTCGGAACCGCCTCGAAGCTGTTGCGCATGAGATAAACGCTGAAGGGCAGTTGCAGCACGGTGTGAACGATCGCCAGGCCGAGGTAGGTGTTCGCCAGTCCCAGCGACGTGAATAGCCGATGCAGCGGCGTCAGGAGCGCCTGATAAGGCGCCATCAGGCTTAAAAGGAGGAGAAGAAAGATCGCCTCCTTGGCGGGTACCGGAAAGCACGCGAGTCCGTAGCCGGCCGGGATCGCCAAGAACAGACATAAGGCAATGGTCAACAAGGCGACCGCGACGCTGTTGAACAGATAGGTCGGCAATCCCGCCTGATAGTGGAATACGCGCTCGTAGTTCTCGAAGCTGATCTGCGAGGGAAAATAATGCGGTGGCACAGCCGATGCTTCGACGCTGGTTTTGAGCGAAGCCGACAGCGACATGAGAATTGGAAACAGCATCACCGCCATGACGGCGACGCAGAGCGCACTGAACAAGTAGAAGTTGCGTCTGGCGAAGACGCGATCGACCCAATCGCGAAACGAGCCGTCGCGTGGAGATCTCTTCACGGCGCCCGCCAATTCGTCGTAGGGCGAAAATCGCCGGGTGGGGATCATGCGCGGGCCCCGCGTCGCGTGAGCAGGAGTTGGACGGCCGAAGCGAGAAAAATGATCGCCAACAGGATCACCGAGAGCGCCGCGCCATAGCCCTGTTTGAAATAGATGAACGAGTTTTGATAGATCCAATAGACCGATGTGAAGGTCTGGCTTTTCGGGCCTCCCGCCGTCATGATGTAGAACTGGTCGAAGGCGAGCATTGATCCGATCGCGCTGACCAAGGTCGTCAACGCGATCGTACGGGCGCTGAGCGGCAGAGTAATCCTGGCGACCCTTTGCCAAAAGCCGGCGCCGTCGAGCATCGCTGCTTCATATATGTCAGCGCCGATCGACTGGATTGCCGCGATCAGCAGAATCATGCCGTAGCCCACCACCTTCCAGACAATCGAGATGATGACTGCCCACAGGCCGAGCGTCCCATCGGCGAACCAGACCATCGGCTGCGCGATCAATCCGACGCTCTGCAGCAGCTTGTTGATCAGGCCGACTTGCTGATCGAACAGCCAGAGCCACAGCAGGCTCGAACTGCCAAGACCGATGATGACCGGCATGAACACCACGGCGCGGGTGAGCTTGGCGATGCGCGACGGTTCGACCGCCAGAAGCGCCAGCAGAAAGCCCGCGCCGATCAAGATGGGCGTGATGAGCAGCGTATATTCCGACGTAAACGCCAGCGAATGCCAGAACGTCGCGTCGCCGGCGGCCTTGACGTAGTTCTTCAACCCAATGAACTCGCTGCCGCCCAGTAGGGACGCGTTCGTCAACGACATCCGGACGAGGTCCAGTATCGGATAGAGAACGAAAAACGCGACAAAGGCCAATGCGGGCAATGTATAGAGGAGGCCAATGACGCCTCGGCGCGCAGCGATCATGTCTCCTCCGGTTGGCCTCTTGCGGCGCAGGCGCCGCCAGTGAGCGATATCGCGCTCGCTGGACACGACGCCTGCTCATTTCGTTGCGAAGCGTCCCCGCTTCGATAAGGAACAAGCGTTCACTCGTTGACGATATCCTTCATCTTGGCTTTTGCGGCGGCGATCGCCTCATCGACCTTGCCATCGAAGACGGCGGCCTGGATCATTTGAATCCAGGGCGACGAGTCGCTGTTGACCATGTCGTTGAAATGGAACACCCAGGGGACGTAGCCGATGCCCACGGCCTTGGCGGTCGTGACGATGCGCGGGTCACCCTGGAAGTATTCGTTCGCGGCGAGATCGGTTCGCGACGGCAGAATGTTGTTTTTGGCCAAACCCTCCAATTGGGCTTCGTCAGTCAATTCCCACTTGATGAACGACAAAGCGAGATCGCTGTGCTTGCTCCCCTTTGGGATCGCGACCACATCGCCGCCGACGAAAGCCGACACTTCCCCTTCCTTCACGCCGGGAAGGAAGGCGACCCCGAAATCGAGATTGGGCGCTTCCTTCTTCAGATCGGAAATGAGAAAGCCGCCAGCGCCCTGGATGCCGATCTTGCCGGTCTTGAAAGTGGCGACGAAGTTGGCCCCATTGTCGGTCTGAGCGCTGGCCGGAATCAGACCCTCGCTCCACATATCGCGGAACAGTTGCAGGACCTCTTTCACGCCGGCCCCGTCCAGGGGCTCGTCATCGGCGTTCGAGGGCAATATTTTGGCTCCCGAAGCAACCATCATCGGCGACGTCGTAAAAATATTGCAACCCATGCAGGAGCCCGAGAAGTAGAAGCCGTAGGTGTCCGCGCCGAGAGCTCGTATCTTCTTGGCGTCGTCATGGATCTCCTGCAACGACGCCGGCGCCTTGTCAGGGTCGAGTCCCGCCTTCCGGAAAAGATCCTTATTGTAGATGAGAATCGAGACGTCCGGCGTAAAGCCCGTTCCGTAGATGCGGTCTTTGTAGGTCGCGAGATGGGTGAATGCAGGGGCGACCTTGGCGAAATCGGCGTCGCCCTTCATCGCGTCGGTGATGTCGACGAGCAAGCCGGCGCGCATGAAGTCCGGCATGTAAATCAGGTCGAAGGAAATGACGTCGGGCACGTCGCCGGCTTGAACGCCGATGGCGAGCTTCGAGACCACTTGGTTGTCCGGAATGACCGTCAAGGCGATCTTGTCGGCGTGACCGCTGTTCCAAAGGTCCACCAGATGCTGGGCCGCATTGGCCCCACTGGCGCGAACCCACATGGAGAGCGTGTCCGCCGCCCATGCCGGCGATTGTAGCGCCGCGGCCAAGGACAGCGTCGCAGCGAATACGCCGCGTCGCAACGTTTTCGAATAGCTCATCCGTTCCTCCCTATATTCGAGCCGATTTCTATCGGTCTCGCCAATTGCCGCGAAGGCAACTGAATTCGTCGACCACTGCATCGCAGCGCGTCGAGCGTTTGCCGCGGTGACGCGCGCATCCAGGGTCGGACCGAATTCTTATAAGGGAAAAGCTTTTCCCACAAGTCCGCGCACGGTCAGTATTTGCTTGGACTGGCTGATTCCCAATCGTCGGCCGGACGGTCAAACGCGTTTGTTTCGGTCGCCGCTTTCGTCGCGACGCCGCACAAAGCGTCGGTCGGATCTCTGCCGAACGGTTCGATCCGGACGCGACCGCGGTGACCGGCCCGGACAAGGCGGGCCGGCCTCGGACGTCAGAACGCCGGGTCGACGGAGTTCACGTTGTCCTTCGTCACAACCGTCAACGGAATCGGCAGCGCCTTGGAACCGGTTGGCCCCGCCGCCGACGTGTTTGGGCTCGGGTCGCTGACGACTGCGAAGTCTGGCGGGATCATCGATCTTCCCGCCGCGCCGACGTCGAAGAATCAGGCCGGCGCCGAATCGCGATCGGGATAGGTGATTTCGAATGGCGATCGCGGAGATACTTCCGAATTGACAATTTAATATAATAATGTCTCGATGGAATCAGGACGAAACTGATGGACCTTGACCTTTCAACATTAGACCGGTCTCTTCCGCTTCGCGATCAGATCTACCAGAAGATCCGGAACATGATCATCGGAGGGAAGCTGAAGCCGGGGGATCCGATCAACGAGGTCGCCATAGCCGAGGCTCTAGGCGTCTCGCGAACGCCTGTGCGCGAAGCCGTCAAGCGCATCTGCGACGAGGGGTTGGTCAGAGTGCTGGCGCAAACCGGCACCTTTGTCGCCCCAATCAGTCGGGCGGATCTCGAAGGCGCCTATTTCATTCGACGGGCGCTCGAGATGGAGAGCGCGAGGCGCGCAGCCGAAAAGCTTACGTCCGAAGGCGTCGAGGTCCTGGAAGACAATATTGCGGCCCATCGGCTGGCGATCTCGCGCGGCAGATTTGCCCGAGCGATCCAACTCGATGACGTCTTTCACCGCACCATCGCCGAGATCTGCGGTTTCCCGGTGATCTGGAGAGCCATCGATATCTCCAAGGCCCAGATGGATCGAGGCCGGTACCTCGCGATCCCCAAGGCGGGCTATGGCGAACTGACCGTCGAGCAGCACGAGGCCATTCTCGACGCCTTGAAGCGTCACGACGGCGAGGGCGCGGCCCAGGCGATGGAGCGCCACATCGAGACGTCGTTCCGAAACGCGCTCGAGGTCTCCGACCTTCCGGGCTGATGCGCGGGCGCGCAGGCTTGCCTCCGGTAGGGTTCCATCTCAGGGGTTCCAATTTCGCTTCAGCAACGGCCGCATAGCGCTTGCCCCGCGCGGCCTTAGCCCGACTTGGCGTCTGTCAGAGTCAGATATGGCGCGAATCATCAAGCTGTCGGACGCCGACAACATTCTCCTCGCGGTCGATCCGCTGAACGTGGGCGACAGGGCGGGGGAGGTGACTGCCAGGGCCCGCATCCCGAGAGGGCACAAGATCGCCACGCGCGATCTCGCCAAAGACGAACCGATTGTGAAATACGGCCAAATCATTGGCTTCGCACGCGAGCCGATCGCGGCGGGCGACTGGGTGCACGAGCACAATGTGTACGTGCGCAGCTTCGAACGCGACTACGTTTTCAGCACGAATGCGCGGCCCACGCCCATGGCGCCGGAAGATGAGCGCGCGACGTTCATGGGGTATCGCAGGGCCAATGGGAAGGTCGGCACGCGCAACTACATCGCGACGCTGACCTCGGTGAACTGCTCCGCCAGCGTCGCCCGGTTCATAGCCGACGAGATCAAACACTCCGGCGTTTTGCGCGACTATCCGAATATCGACGGCGTCATTTCGCTGGTGCACGGCACGGGTTGCGGCATCGACGTCAAAGGTCCCGCGTATGACATTTTGAAGCGCACGCAATGGGGCTTCGCGACGAACCCCAATGTCGGCGGCGTTCTGATGGTTGGGGTCGGATGCGAAGCGTTCCAGATTCCGCGCGCCTTCGATCAAGCTCGCCTCCAACTCCTACATCTTCGACCAGATGCGCGAAGACATGGATGTCAATTGCGGAGACATATTGGACGGCGTTCCGATGGCGGAGAAGGGCAGGGAAATCTTCGCCGAGCTGCTGCGCGTCGCCTCGGGCGGGCGCACCAAGTCGGAAACGCTCGGCTATGGCGACAATGAGTTCGTGCCATGGAGCATCGGCGCGACGATGTAGTCGCCAGCAACGGCGCCGGCTGCGGCGCCTTTCAACGCCATTTGGCCGATAGCGCGGGATCCGCAACAAGGCGGGCTCCTCGGATCACTCCGCCCTGCGCCGACGCCGGCAGCTGCAAAGAATACTGAGCACGGAGGCAATCGCTCGACATGAACAAGATCGACCTGATCGGCGAACACGCTGTCGTCACCGGAGCGGCCCAAGGCCTAGGCTTTGCGATGGCCAAGCGGTTCGTCGCCTCCGGCGCCACCGTCACACTGTGGGACATCGATGAGGCCCAACTCGCGATCGCCAAGAACGAACTCGGCGACGCGGTCACGACTCGCGTGGTCAATGTGGCCGATTGGGAGTCGGTGGACGCGGCGCGCGCCAAAACCGAAGAGAGCGCCGCCGCCTATTCCGCTTCGAAGGCAGCCGTGATCGGAATGACGAAGTCGCTCGGCAAGGAGCTCGCGCAATACGACATTGCGGTCAATTGCATCACGCCTGCGACGGCGCAGACGCGCATTCTCGAACAGCTGACGCCCCAACACATCGAATATATGCGCTCGCGCATTCCCAGAGGCCGTCTCCTCGAAGTCGACGAGGCGGCGTCCAAGGTGGCTTGGCTCGTCTCCAGGGAAAACAGCTTCACCACAGCGTCGACATTCGATCTATCCGGCGGGCGGACGACGTATTAGAACCGCGTCTTTGCGAGCGGAGCGAAGCAATCCAGCGATCGAGTTCTCGCCAGCGAGTCGTTCCGTGGGCGCCTCAATCGGCTGCCGCTTCGATCTCTGGATCTCCGCGCTTCGCTCGCGATGACGACAGGGGTCCGGTTCAGCCAAAAGACAGCGTGTTGGAGAGGAACGCTCTCGTCATCCGTTGCGCGCAAGCTCGACTGCATTCGTCTTTGTCAACGAGACCGTCAGTCGGCCGTGCGGCGGCGAAGCCGCGACGCTGAGAATGTGCCGAGCGGTCGGCCGCAAGACGCGAAACGTCCAGCGGGATGCATCGTCAGCAATCGCACTGGTGAAATGCGCAGCGGGCGGATCAGCCTCGAGGTCGAACCAAATCCCCTTCAATGGCAGGGAAAGGCCCATGCCGCGCGCCTTCACATAGGCTTCTTTGAGCGTCCACAGCGTGAAGAAGAATTCTCTCTCAGCATAGTCCGGCTTTGCGCTCAATCGCGCGATTTCGTGCGGCGCGAGGACGGTCCTGGCCAATTCGGCGATGCAGAGGCCGCGATCGCACAGCTCGACGTCAACCCCCAGGTCGGGAAATGCGCTCACCGCGCAGGCGACAAGACCTACTGTATGCGTCAGGCTGAAATGCAGATCCGTGACGCCAAGGCTCTCGTCGATGAACGGGCGGCCATAAGCGTTCTCGCCGAAGCGCCACTCATCTGGCGCCATGTCTCGATAGCGCGACAGGGCACACCGCAGCAGTCCGTGCGCGGCCAAATACTGATCGCGCGCGGATTCCGCCTTGAACGCCTTCCAGCGCGCGAGTTCGCCCTCGCTAAGCAACCGCAGGCAGAGGGCGCGGCTATCCTCATCGAAGCTGTCGAGGGACGTCCACCATAGATCGACTTCGCCCGGTCGCGGGCCGGTCTCCCCGCCTTCCCAGGCCGCCACGCCGCTCCTCCCTAAATTCGTTCACGCAGCAAGCCGAGGAAAATCCGATGCTCGCTTTTGTGTTTCCCGGACAAGGATCACAGTTCAGGGGGATGGGCAAGCAACTCTTCGACGACTGCCGATGTTCAGGCCGCTTGAGACGCACATCGATCGAATTGCCGGATTCTCGATACGCGACATGTGTTTGAACGGCGACGAGGAAACGCTGAAGCGCACGGACATAACCCAGCCTTGCCTCTATGTCGTCAACGCTCTTGGTTCGACAGTTTCAGGCGCCAGTCCGGTGGGACCTGACGATTGCGTATCTGCGCGCGAAGGGAGTCACCGAATTTCTCGAGGTGGGGCTAGGCTCGATCCTGACGCGCATGCTCCGCGATTTTGGCTGAGCGCGGGTTAGCGCATTCTGCAGTTACCTGGAACCGTCTTTGCGAGCGGAGCGAAGCAATCCAGCGATCGAGGTCTCGCCGGCAAGTCGCGAGTCGTTCCGTAGGCGCCTCCATCGGCTGACGCTTCAATCTCTGGATCGCCGCGCTTCGCTCGCGATGACGACAGGGGCCCGGTTCAACGAAAGACAGCGTGCTCTAGCGGCGACCCAGCGCCGCGCGAATCTGCCCGGCGACAAACAGCGCATGAGCGGGAACCTCGGGCGTGCCCATCAGCTCGCCGACGGTCCCGCGCGCGAGCGGCCCCGCGATGAACAGCGAGGGCACGGCCGCGCCGGTCGCGTCGAGCGCGCGAGCGTCGGTAGATGTCGCGAGCCCAAGGCCGACCGTATCGAGCGAAACGAAGCCGAGGTCCGCCAGCTCGCGCAAATATGGCTGTGCGCGCACGATCTCCTTGTGGCCGGGACCGGTCGCGACGATGATTGTCTCGAACTCGCGTAGGAGCGTTCTCCCCGTTCGCCTGTCCAGCAGTTCCACCCGCACGCCGTCGCCCGAGGGTTGAACGGCGCCGAGCCGGGCGCGGATCAGTTCGAGCGAAGCGTCGGCGAATTTGCGCTGCAGCACCGCCTCGACCTGCGGCGCGATGCGGAAACGGTGCACGTCCCAGAAGGGGCGCAGATGCCGCACGACGCGCCGGCGCGCTGCAGGGTCGAGCGCACGCCAGACCGCAGGGGCTTGTGCGCGAACCGCATCGATCACCGTCTGCCAGTTGCGGCCCGCCGCCTCGCTTCGGCGCACCGCGGCGCGCACGCGCTCCAGTAGCGCGGTCGCGGTGTGGGTGGGCGGCGTGGTGAAGTCGTCGTCCACGGAAAAGCGCTCGGCAGGGTGAGCGCGCGCGCGAAGGCCGCGGCGCGAGATCATCACGATCCCCCCGGCATGACCTCGCGCGTCCAGCGAAGCGACGATGTCGGCGGCGGTCAATCCAGAACCGACGATCAACACGCGGTCGCCGCGGTCGATCGTCTCCAACGCGCCGTCGGCGAGGCCGTCCGGCACGAGGCGGCGATCGTCGCGCCAGCTTCTGAGCTCGGCGCTCAGCGTCGGCTCCGGATGCGTGGTGGCGATCACCAGGAAATCGGCGCGAAGCTCACCGCTACGCTCGCTTGTCACGCGCCAAGCGTCGTCGTGGCGATGGACGCCGACAACGCGATTCTGCACGCGCTGAATGCGCCCATCATCGAGATAGGCTTGCAAGGTTTCCTCGGCGTAGCGGCCGAATTCCTGGCGACGCGGGAAGAGGTCGTCGCCGTGACGCGCCGCGGGATCGGCCGCGAGCGCGCCGGAGGCGACGACCCAGCGCGCGAAATGCGTCCGGCAACAGGGACATGCGCGTCGCCGGCACGTTGATGCGATGGGTCGGATCGGCGCCGCCATAGGCGAGCCCCGCGCCGAGCCGAGCCCGCGGCTCGAAGACGACGATGCGGGCGGCCGCCCCGGCGCGCGCGAGATGAAGCGCGACCGAGGCGCCGGTGAGCCCGCCGCCGACGATCGCAACGATTGGCAAGTTTTTGGTCGTCACGATGCGGCGGAGGCCTGGGACGCGCGCCCGCCCGACAGGATCTCGCCGAACGGCCCCGTATTGACGAGACGCTCCGCGCCGCCAACCGGCCGCTTGAGCGGAAGTCGCGGCAGCAGCAGTTCGGCGGTGCGAAAGGCCTCCTCGAGATGCGGGTAGCCCGAGAAGATGAAAGTGTCGGCGCCGATGCGGCGATATTCGTCAATGCGCTCGGCTACGGTGTCGGGATCGCCGACCAGGGCGGTGCCGGCGCCGCCGCGCACCAAGCCGACGCCGGCCCAAAGGTTCGGATAGACTTCCAGCTTGTCGCGCGCGCCGCCATGTAGGCGGCTCATGCGCTGCTGGCCGACCGAATCCATCCGTGCGAACACCTGCTGGGCCTTGGCGATCGTGTCGTCGTCGAGGCGTTCGATCAACTTGTTGGCGGCGGCCCAGGCGGCCTCGGTCGTCTCGCGCACGATCAGATGCAGGCGCACGCCGAGCGTCACCTCGCGCCCCGCCTTTTCGGCGCGGCGGCGCACGTCGTCGAACTTCGCCGCCACGTCCTTCGGCGGCTCGCCCCAACTCAGATATTTGTCGATGGTGCGCGAAGCGACGTCATGCGCCGCTTCCGACGAGCCGCCGAAGTAGAGCGGGGGATGCGGCTGCTGCACAGTCGGGAACGAGAGGCGCGCATCCTCGACGCGGATGTAGTCGCCGGAATAGGTGACGGACTCGCCGGCGAGAATGCGCTTGTAGACGCCGAGGAACTCCTCCGCCGCGCGGTAGCGCTCCGCATGCGACCAGAACAGGCCGTCGCCGCGATTCTCCTGCGGATCGCCGCCGGAGACCACGTTGATCAGAACGCGACCGTTGGAGAGCCGATCGAGCGTTGCCGTCATGCGCGCGGCCTGGGTCGGCGAGGAGACCCCCGGACGCACGGCGACCAGAAACTTCAGCCGCTCCGTGATTGGCGCGAGGGCGGAAGCAATCAGCCAGCTGTCTTCGCAGGCTCGTCCGGTCGGGATCAGTATGCCCTCGAAGCCCAAGGTATCGGCGGTCAGCGCGATCTGCCTGAGATAAGGGAAATCACCGGCGCGAGCGGATTCGGGTGAGCCGAGAAAGCGGCCGTCGCCGAAGGTCGGGAGGAACCACAGTGCGCTGATGGTGTTGGGAGGCGTCACGCCGCAGTCCTTTCTTGACGGACGCGAAGACGCTCGGCGACTTCGCGTTAACCGGGATAAGTCTATTAACTCGATCGAGTCAAATAACTAATCCGCGCGCCTGTCACCCCCGCTTTCGCGCTGTGGCATGCACACATCGGTCCGTCGCCGTCACGCCCGGACTTGATCCGGGCGCCTAGGTGGCGACATCTGCGATTAACCTTCCTTCGTCCCGTCCTGGATACGCGGGTCAAGCCCGCGTGTGACGCCAGGCTCGCCGCAAGTACGCCGCCGGCTACACTCGGTGGCGATGAGCCGACTGAGGAGCCCGCCCGTTCGAAAATGTGTGCGTGCCGGAGTGCGAACGCGGAGGCAGATAACCGCCGCAGGCCTTCGCCCTTTGACCCCTGGATGCCCGTTTTCGCGGGCATGACAGGTGCGGCCTCAAGCTCAGACCTGTGCGGGGCGTTTCGGCGTCGGCTCAAGCCGGACGGCGGCGCCGGGGTGCGGCGCGGCGAGCTTCGGCCCTGCGCCGAACAGCTTGTGCCGCAGCGCGCCCTCGGCGTAGGCGGTGCGGTAGCGGCCGCGCCGCTGCAATTCCGGCACGATCCAATCCACCACGTCTTCGAAGGTCTCGGGACGCACCGCGAAGGCGAGATTGAAGCCGTCGACGTCGGTCGTCTCGACCCAGCTTTCGAGCTGATCGGCGACCTCCGCCGGATCGCCCAGGAATAGCGGTCCGATGCCGCCGATCGCGACATGCTCCGCAGCCTCGCGCACCGTCCAGCGGCGCGAGGGATCGGCGCGCGTTATGTTTTCCAGCGCGGTGCGGCCTGCGTCGTTCTCCACATGCTCGATCACCTGGTCGAGGTCGAGTGTCGAGAAATTGACGCCGGTCCAGCCCGATAGCAGCGTGAGCGCGCCTTCGATGTCGGCGTAGCGACGATAGTCGTCGAGCTTGGCGCGCGCCGCCGAACTCGTCTCGGCCGTGACGATGGTCGCCATGGAATAAATTCTGAGGCTTCGCGGCGAGCGGCCTGCCGCCTCGGCGGCGGCGCGCAGCGCGGCGACGCGCGGGCCGAGCACCGCAGCGCTCGGGCCGGAGACGAACACGCATTCGGCGTGCCGCCCCGCAAAGGCGCGCCCCGCTGGCGACGTGCCGGCCTGATAGAGCACCGGCGTGCGCTGCGGCGAGGGCTCGCTGAGATGCAGCGCGTCGAGCCGAAAATGCGCGCCCTCGTGACGCACCGGGCGCACCCGATCCGGGTCCGCGTAGACGCCGCGCTCGCGGTCGAACACGACGGCGTCGTCATCCCAGCTCTGCTCCCAGAGCTTGTAGAGCAGCGCCATGTACTCTTCCGCGATCTCGTAGCGGTCGTCGTGGCCGCGTTGCCGCTCCTTGCCCGTGGCCTTCGCGGCGCTGTCGAGATATCCCGTCACGATGTTCCAGCCGACGCGGCCCTCGGTCAGGTGGTCAAGCGTCGACATCCGGCGCGCGAACGGGTAGGGCGGCTCGTAACTCAAATTTGACGTGACGCCGAAGCCGAGATGGCGCGTCGCCGCCGCCATCGCGGGGATCAGCAGCACGGGATCGTTGACCGGCGTCTGCGCCGCGCTGCGCAGCGCCGCGTTTGGGCCGGCGCCATAGACGTCATAGACGCCGAGGACATCGGCGAGAAAGATGCCGTCGAACAAGCCGCGCTCGAGCGTGCGCGCCAAACTCACCCAATAGTCGAGCCGCTTGTAGTCGCGCGAGCGGTCGCGCGGATGGCGCCACAAGCCCGGCGACTGGTGCGCGACGCAGTTCATCTCGAAGGCGTTGAACCCGATCTCTTTGCGCTCTTTCGAGGGGTGGCTCATGCGGCTGCATCCTTGATTTTGAGGCGAGCAATCTGGCGGACGCGAGTGGCGAAGCCGCGGCGGCCAACAGTCTATTGTGTTTATCGACTAAATACGATATTCGGATTTGCGTCCGGCGCCAAGTGCGCAACCCATTCAAAGGACATCGAAATGTTGAGCCGTCGCATTGTTCTGGCCGCAATGCCCGTTGCCCTAACGCTCGGCCTCGCCGCGCCGTCCATGCCGGCTCTCGCCAATGAGAGCATCACGCTTGGCCTCGCTTCGCCGGGCCCGCTTGCCGATCCCGTCTATGCGGCGGTGGACGAGGCCAAGGCGCAGGGCCTCGACGTCAGGGTGATCGAGTTTACCGACTGGGTCGCGCCCAACGCGGCGGTGGCCAGCGGCGACATCGACGTGAATTATTTCGAGCATCGGCCGTTTCTCGACACCGCCAATCAGGCCAATGGGACGCATCTCATCTCGATCGGCGTCGGCACGTCGTCCAAGCTCGGGCTCTACTCCAAGAAATACAAATCCTTCGCCGACATTCCCGACGGCGCGACGGTCGCGATCGCCAACGATCCCGTCAACGGCGGGCGCGGCCTCGTGCTGCTGGAGCGCGCCGGCCTCATCAAGCTGAAGCCCGGCCTCGACTACAAGGCGACCGAGCTCGACATCCTCGACAATCCCAAGCACCTGAAGATCGTCGAAGTGATGGCGCAGCAGCTGCCGCGCGCGCTCGACGACGTCGATCTCGCCGAAGGCTACGCGCATCTGTTGAAGCCCTACGGCGTCGATCCGCACAGCGCGCTGCTGTTCGACGACGTCCAGGATCGCTACGCGCTGCAATTCGTGGTGAACCAGGGCTCGCCGAAGATCGATGCGGTCAAGAAGTTCGTCCACATCTATCAGACCTCGCCGAAGGTGAAGCAGATCCTCGCGGACAAGTTCGGCGATTTGATCGTTCCGGCCTGGTGAGCGCGATGCACGGCGAGATCCCCGCCCAATCGAGGCCGCCGCTGGTCTCGTTCGATCGCGTCTCGCGTCATTTTGCGATGCGCGGCGGCGTCAGCGTTCCGGCGGTCAACGACGTCTCGCTCAACGTGGAGCGCGGCGAAATCTTCGGCATCATCGGCCGAAGCGGCGCCGGCAAGTCGACGATGTTGCGGATGATCAACGGCCTGGAGCGGCCCGACAGCGGCGCGGTCCGCGTCGGCGGACAAGCGGTGGGCTCGCTCGACGAAGCCGGCCTCGTCGCGCTGCGCCGCAAGGTCGGCATGATCTTTCAGGGCTTCAATCTGCTCTCCGCGCGCACGGTGCTCGACAATGTCGCGCTGCCGCTGCGGCTGGCGGGAATCGGTCGCCGCGAGGCGCGCGTGCGGGCGGCTGAGGCGCTGGAACTCGTCGGGCTCGCCGATAAGGCGCAGGCCTATCCCGCTCGGCTGTCAGGCGGCCAGAAGCAGCGCGCCGGCATCGCGCGCGCGCTCGTGTCCCATCCCGACCTGCTGCTGTCCGACGAGGCGACTTCCGCGCTGGATCCAGAAACGACGCGCTCGATTCTCGCTCTGTTGCGCGACATCAACCGGCGGCTTGGTCTCACGACGATCCTGATCACCCACGAGATGGAGGTGATCCGCGCAATCGCCGACCGTGTCGCGGTGCTCGACCAGGGCCGCGTCGTCGAGATCGGCCCGGTGTGGCGCGTCTTCGGCCGGCCGAGCCATGACATCACCAAGGCGTTGCTCGCCGACGCCGCGCCGGAGGCGGGGTCAGGCCGCGAGGCGTGCGCCGACGAGGTGATCTTCTCCGTCAGTTACGACGGATTCGATGGCCGCGAGCCCGATCTTTTCGCGCTCGCGCAGGCCGTCGGGCCGGGCGCGCGGCTCGTGCACGGCGGGATCGAGCGGTTGCAGGGCCATGTGCGCGGACGGCTCACCATTGCCGCCGCCCGCGCTTCCCTTGGCGATGCGGGCGCCGCGTTGAGCCGGCTGCGGGCGCTCGCGCCCGAGGTCGAGATTGTCTTCAATGGAGCGCGAGACGATGCCCGGGAGCCTGTTTGATCTGTTTCTCGTCGCGCTCAAGGAGACGGCTGAGATGATCGCCGTCTCCGGGGCGTTGGCGCTGCTGGTCGGCCTGCCGCTCGGCTTGCTGCTGGCGGCGACGGCGCCCGGCGGCGTGCTTGCGGCGCGCTGGATCAATCTGCCGCTCGCGGCGATCGTCAATGCGATCCGCTCGACGCCGTTCATCATCCTGCTCGTCGCGCTGATCCCCTTTACACGGCTCATCGTCGGCACCTCGATTGGACTCGGCGCGGCGATCGTGCCGCTCACCGTGGCCGCTGCGCCGTTCTTCGCGCGACTCGCGGAGCTTTCCGTGCGCGACGTGCCGAATGGCCTCGTCGAGGCCGCCCGCGCGATGGGCGCGACGCGCATGCAGATTCTCTGGTGGGTGCTGCTCCCCGAATCGTTGCCGAGCCTGATCGGCGGCTTCACGGTGACGATCGTGTCGATGATCAACGCGTCGGCTATGGCCGGCGCGGTCGGCGCGGGGGGCTTGGGCGATCTCGCCATGCGCTTCGGCTATCAGCGCTTCGACAATACCGTCATGGCCGAAGTCGTGGTCGCGTTGATTGTTGTCGTGACGGCGGTCCAAGAGCTTGGCGATGCCATCGCGCGAGCGCTGGACCATCGGTGATCGCGTGGGCCGAGTGGCGCCCAGCCTGCCGCCCTGTCATGCCCGCGAAAAGCGGGCATCCACGAGTCAAAGGGCGAAGGCCTGCGGCGGTCGTCTGGACTCCCGCTTTCGCGGGAGTGACAGAAGGGGTGCGTGCAATGACCAGTACGTCGCTCGCGAGCGCAACGGCGGCGCCGCGACTTCTCACGGATGCGGCGGCTTGTAGAGGGTCAGGTCGACCTCGACGAGCGCTCCGCGCCCCAGGCGCGCGACCCCGACCGTCGTGCGCGAGGGCGCGGCGGCGTCGTCAGAAAAGAAACGGCGGTAGACGAGGTTGAAAGCGGCGAAGTCGCGGTCGAAATCGGCGAGATAGATGCGCACGAAAACGGTGTCTTCGAGCGAGTAGCCGGCCGCTTCCACGATGGCGACGAGATTGGCGAATGTCTGCGTCGCCTGCGCCTCGATTCCCTCGGCGAACGGCGCGTCGGGCGCGCGCGGGTCGGTCGGCAACTGGCCCGCCACATAGAGCCAGCCGTCCGCTTCGGTCGCGTGATGATAGACGACGCCGCGCGGCGGCGGCGGCGCGCCGGGAACCAAATGGCGTTTGATCATCGATCGATCCTTCCCAGAGCTTTCTGCAGTTACGTGGGACCGTCTTTGCGAGCGGAGCGAAGCAATCCAGCGATCGAGGTCTCGTCGGAAAGTCGCGCGTCGTTCCGTGGGCGCCTCAATCGGCCGACGCTTCGATCTCTGGATCGCCGCGCTTCGTTCGCGATGGCGACAGGGTCGTGCCTTACTCGCGTCCTTGCCAGGGCGCGAAGATCCCTTGCAACAGCCGCAGCGCGAACTCCATGACAACAGCGAGAAACGCGATGACGAGGATGCCCAGGATCACCACGTCGGTGACGAGGAAGTCGGCGGCGCCTTTGATCATGAAGCCGAGGCCTCGCGTCGCCGCGACCAGCTCCGCGGCGACGAGCGTCGCCCAGCCGGTCCCGAGCCCGATGCGCGTGCCCGTCAGGATGCTGGGCAGCGCATGCGGCAGCCACACGCGCAGCACGACCTGCAGGCGCGTCGCGCCAAGCGCGCGCGCCGCATTGACGCGGTCGCGTGACACGGATTGCAGACCTTCGTTGGTCGCAATGATGATTGACGGCAGAATGCCGAGGAAGATGACGAGAATCTTCGCGAACTCGCCAATGCCGAACCAAATGATCACCAGCGGCAGATAGGCCAGCGGCGGAATGGGCCGATAGATCTCGAGCAGCGGCTCGACCATGCCGCGCGCCGTCTGGCTCAGATTGATTGCAAATCCGATCGGCACGCCAATCGCCACAGCGCCCACCAGCGCAGCGCTGACCCGGCCAAGGCTGGCGAGAATATGTTGCAGCAGCGTTGCGTCCTGGAAGCCGCCGTTCCAGATCGAGACGAATTTTTGCGCCACCGCGAAGGGCGAGGGCAGGAACATCGCCGGCACGACTTCCAGCCGAGCCGCCAACCACCAGACGAACACGAGGCCAATGATCGTCGCCGCGGCCACCTTCTTCACATAGCTCACGCGGGCCCACGCGCCGGCGACGCCGCCGCGGCGAAAGGCGGGGGAGGCGGCCGCGGTCCGCGAAGTCCCGACGAAGGGAAAATCGCTCATGCCGCCACCGGGCGTTGAGTGGTGAAAATCAAGTCTCGCATGCGGTCGCGCGTTGCGATGAACTCGGCAGACGCCTTGACGTCGTGCGCCTTCGCGCCAGCGATGAATTGCCGGCCGAAGTCGAGTTCCTCTGCAGCGGCAACGCCGCCCGGACCGCGCGACATCACGATGAGCTTGGTCGCCATGAAGACGGCCTCGTCGATGCCGTGCGTGATGAAGAACACGCTCTTGCCGGTCCGCGCCCAGACGTCGAGAATCAGCTCCTGCATTTGCTCGCGCGTCAGCGCGTCGAGGGCGCCGAGCGGCTCGTCCATCAGCAGCACGTCGGGATCGGCGGTCAGCGCCCGCGCTACGCCCACCCGTTGGCGCATGCCGCCCGACAATTCCCAGATGCGACGACGCTCGACGCCTTCGAGGCCGACCAGCCGCAGCATCTCGCGTGCTTTTTCCCTGCGCTCCCGGCGCTGCGCGCCCTTCAGCGCGAGGCCGAATGCGACATTGTCGATCACGTCGAGCCAGGGCATCAGCGCGCCATGCTGGAAGACGACGCCGCGCTCCGCTCCCGGCCCGCGAACCGGGGCGCCGCCAAACGTGACGGAGCCCGAGGTCGGCTGAAGAAAGCCCGCCATCAGATTGAGCAGCGTCGTCTTGCCGCAGCCCGAGGCGCCGAGCGCCACGACGAACGCCCCGGGTTCGATCGTCACTGAGACGCGATCGAGCGCAACGACGCCGTTTCCAGGGTGGTCGTCGTAACGTACGACCGCGTCGCGAACTTCAAGAACACGCATGCGAGCGTCATCCAGGTCAAAAAAGGGCGACGACGCGCGCGACTCGACGCGCGTCGTCGAGGCCCGATCACTTCGAGGCCGTTTGAGCGGCTTTGACGAATTGAGTCGTCACGGCGCCATCATAGCTCGGCAGCAGCGTGTCGACCTTCTTTTGCTCTTTGAGGAAGGCCGCGGTGGCGGCGATGGCCTGCGCCGTTTCCTTGCCCAGATATGCGTCCGAAACCTGTTCATCGGCGAGCGGATAGTAGGCACCGTCGACCTCGTCGAAGATGTCTTCGATCTTGGCGCCGTTGAAGTCGGCGATCGTCTTGGCGAGCGGCGTCCCCGCCTTGTAGTCGTCCGGCTTGGCTCGGAAATGGGCGTAAGTGTCCAGGGTCGTCTTCGCGAAGGCGGTCAGAACTTCGGGGTGCGACGCGGCGAAGTCCTTGCGCGTGATCCAGGCGACGAAGGTCGGCCCGCCGAGCTTGGCGACGCCGGCGGAATCGATCAGCACTTTTCCATTCTCTTTGGCCTTGGTGAGGACCGGGTCCCACACATAGGCCGCGTCGATGTCGCCGCGAGCGAAAGCGGCGGCGATCTCCGGCGGCTGGAGATTCAGGATGCTGACTTTGCTGAGATCGACGTGGTCGTGGTTGAGCGTGTAGAGCAAGCTGTAGTGAGCGGTGGAGACGAAGGGCGTCGCCACTTTCTTGCCGGCCAGATCCTTCACCTCGTTCACGCCCGAGCCGTTGCGGGCGACGAGACCTTCCGCTTTGCCGATCAAGCCGGCGACGAGAAAAGCCTCGATCGGCGCGCCGCGGGTGACGCCGGCGGCGAGCGGGCTCGATCCCGCATAGCCGATGTCGATCGATCCCGAGGCGAGCGCGGCGATCACGCTCGCGCCAGAGTCGAACTTGCGCCATTCGATCTTGGCCCCGAGCGCTTTTTCATAGTCGCCGTCGGCGATCGCCGCATGCGAAGGGTCCGGCTCGTTCTGATAACCGATCCTTACGGTGTCCGCCGCGTGCGATTGCGCCGCCGACAGCAGCAGCGCTCCTGCGGCCATCAGCTGTTTCCAATGCTTCATCGTCGTTCCACCCCGTCCGAAGGCCGACGCGCGACGCAGTTTGCGCTGGGCCAATGCGGCGAGGATAGGGGGTGGCGAGAGATATGTCTATAATACCGATAGACAAAGATTTCTAAAGACTGGCCATAGAAACATTGCCGGCCACGAGGCGGCTCGCGGGCGGGAAGTCTCGGAGTCCAAGATCGCGTCGCGGCCGCCCGCGTCGTCGCTCACGCCGGCCGGCGCGCCACGAGATCGATCTCGACCAGGGCGTCATAGGCGAGCCCGGTCACGCCGACGCAGGTGCGGGCAGGGCGGCGGCCCTCAGGGAAATAGCCGCGCCACGTCTCGTTGAGCGCGGGATAGTCCTCCTTGAAGCGCGTCAGATAGATGCGCGCCATGACGACATGCTCGAAGCCGAGCCCCAGGCCCGCCAGCACCTTGCGCAGGTTTTCCATCACGGCGTGGGTCTGCGCCACGACGCCCTCCGGCAAGACGCCGGGCGCCTCGGGCGTGTCGGGCATCTGGCCGGTGACGAAGACAAGGCCGTCCGTCTCGACGGCATGGCTGAAGGGGGCGACCGGCTTCGGCCCGCCGGGGATCATGTGGAACTGCATGAGGTCTCTCCGTTCAGTCGCAGGTGAAAGCGTTCTTGCGGATCGAGCCGTGCACGCCCCAATTGGCGTCGACCACTTGCGTCACGCCGAAATCCGCCGCCACCGAGATGAGCGAGATGGCTTCGTCTTCGCTCAGTCGGTGCACGGTCATCAGGAACCGGCGCAGTTTGCGGAAGGCGTCGCGCATCGCCTTGTCGAGGCTGGAATGGTTGGCGACGGCCGTCTGCGCGTCGGCGCCGAGTTCGGCGAGATAGTTCGGGAAGGTGAAGCCGTACATCGACCAAGCGTCGTCGGTCTCGAGCATCGGATGCGTCAGCCCCTCGAGAATCGTGCCGCCCAGGTCGCGCTTCTTGTGCAGGACGAATTCGAAGTCGCCGGTGAGCGACGTCTCGATGGCGGTGCCGCCGAGTTCGCTGTCGCCTTGCGCGGCGTGCGGGTCGCCGACCGAGAAGAAGGCGCCCTCGACCGCGACCGGATAATACATGCGGGCGCCCTTGCCGACGCGCCAGTCGTCGATATTGCCGCCGGTGTAGCTCGGCGGGATCGATGACACGAAGTCGGATTCGGAAGGGGCGAGTCCCATTGTGCCGAAGTGCAGCCGCGCCGGCACGCGCACCTTCTTGAGGATGTCGTGCCGCTCGACCACCTTGGTATGGTCGACGATGACGCCGGGATAGTCGATCGTGGGATGGACGATGCCGTCCGGGTCGGTCTGCGGCGTCCAGCGATAGTTATAGAGCGCGCGCGCGAACGGTTCGCCGGTGGTGTCGAGTTCGTAGATGGTGACGACTTCGCGCCCCTTTGGCTCTTCGATCTGGTCGCCGAAATGAAAGCCCCAGGACGCGGCGGCGTTGGAGCCGAAGCAACGGCCGCAATAGCAGGGATTGCCGCTTGGGCGCGGGCGCACGTCGAGAATACGCACCTCGAGGATGTCGCCGGGCTCGGCGCTTTCGATCGCGACCGGTCCAGTCAAGAGGTGCACGCCGACGCCTTCGCCCGAGCCGCGGATGAACGGACCCTCGGTCGGGCCGGCGCCGCGCCGGGCGATCGCCTTGTGCTCCTTGGTCCAGCGAAAGACGCTCTCGGCGCCGGGATCGCCGGCGATCATGCGCTCATAGTCGTCGCCGGCGTGGTGGGTCAGCGTCTCGATGGTGGCGCGGTCGCCCGAGCGCAGCGTCAACGCCGGCGCCACTGCCTTGGAGAAATAGCCCCAGTGCACCGTGGAGGGCGACACCGGGAGATTGTAGTGCTTCATGGATGTCCCTTAGCGCATTTGCTTTTTGGTTGCCCCGCGGCTGCTGTCACCCCCGCGAAAGAGGGGTCCAGACAACCGCCGCGGGCCTTCGTCCTTTGACCCTGGATGCCCGCTTTCGCGGGCATGACAGGGGTCGCGCCTGGAGAGGTTGCTTCGACGCGCTCTAGGCAGGCAGGTCGGCGACGCGGTCGGCGCCCATCGCGCGCAGGAAGCGGGCGGTGAGCGCGGTGCTCGGGCGGCGCAGGACTTCGTGCGCCGGCCCTTCCTCAGCGATGGCGCCGCCGCCGAGGATTACGACGCGATCCGCGACTTCATCGGCGAACCGGATCTGATGGGTCGAGATGATCATGGTGAGCTTGTCTTCGACCGCGAGCCGGCGGATCACCTCCAGCACCTCGCCGACGAGCTCTGGATCGAGGGCGGAGGTCGGCTCGTCGAGCAGCAGCACGCTGGGGTTCGGCGCGATGGCGCGGGCGATCGCGACGCGCTGCTGCTGACCGCCGGACATATGCCGCGGCAACGCGTCGGCGCGATGCGAGAGGCCGACGCGGTCGAGCAGCGCGCGGGCGCGGCGCTCGGCGTCGAGTCGCGACAGGCCGTGCACCCAGCGCAGGGGACCCGCGACATTTTCGAGCGCGGTGAGGTGGCTGAACAGGTTGAAGTTCTGGAACACCATGCCGACGCCGATTTCGGCCCGCTGCTCGGCGAGCCCGCGCGGGCTGACCGGTCTGCCGTCTTCTCGGAAGCCGAGGGCGCGCCCGCCGACCCGCACGCCGCCACCCTCCCAGCCTTCAAGGCGGTTGATGCAGCGGAGGAGGGTGCTCTTGCCGGAGCCGCTGGGACCGAGCAGGGCGACGACTTCGCCGACGCGCACGGTGAGATCGAGCCCATTGAGGATCGGCTGCTCATTGTAGCGCTTGGTGAGGCCGGAAACCTCGACGGCGAGGTTGTTGCCGGCGATCGTCGCCGCGCGCTTGGCGCGGTCGAGCCGCGGCGCCGGAGCGCGCTCGGGCTCCGCTTCGATACCCGCCGCGACGGGCGGGGCGGCCGGGGCGGCGGCTGGCGCCGGGCGGCGACCGGGCAGCATGCGCTCGAAGAAGCTCTTGGCGCTGGTGCGGTCGAGGTCGAGCCAGCGCTCGACTAGGAGCTGGATCAGGCTGACGGCGCCGGTCAGCACCAGATACATCAGGCCGGAGGCCAAGAAGATCGAGAAGAAGTCGAAGGTCGAGGAGGCGAGCTGCGTCGAGCGCAACGTCAGCTCTTGGACGGCGATGACGGAGGCGAGCGAAGAATTCTTCAGCGCCGTCACGGTCTCGTTGCCGAGCGCCGGCACCATGGTGCGGATCGCCTGTGGCGCGATCACGCGGCGCATCAGCACCGCCGGCGTCATGCCGAGCGCCTGGCCGGCGGCGATTTGGCCGCGGTCGACGCCGCGCACGCCCGAGCGCAGGATTTCGGCGATGAACGGCGCCTCGTTGGCGGCGAGCGCAAGGCCGGCCGCGCCGACGGCGCTGAGCTTCAGTCCGATCAGCGGCAGGGCGTCATAGGCAAAGACGAGTTGCAGGATGAGCGGCGTGCCGCGGAAGATGATCGCATAGGCCCTCGCCAGAAAGGCGAGGGGCCAGAAGCGGCTGAGCTGCATGGAGGCCAGCACCAGGCCGGCCGCCAATCCCCCGACGAGCCCCAGGACGGTCACCAGGACGGTGAAGCCGACGCCCTGGAGCAGGTAGGGCATGCTCAGGTAGTGGACAAACAGGTTCATTACTTGGCCACGACGAGACGGGGCGCGTCGAGCGTGCCGGCGCCGAGCGACCATTTCTCCAGGAGCTGTGTCTCGACGCCCGCCTTCTGGATTTCCGTCAACGCCGCCATCACCGCGTCGCGGAACTCAGGCTTGGCTTTCGGCACGGCGATGCCGAGCGAATAGGGCAGGGTGACCGCGGTCGCCTTCTCGAGCTTGTCGGGATAGGCCTTCACCGCCTCATCGACGGTGTTGACGTCGTTGATATACGTATCGGCGCGGCCGGACAGGATCGCCTGGATGCAGTTGGCGTTGTTGTCGTAGAGCTGGATGTCAGCTTCCGGCTTGCTGGCCGCTTTGCACGCGGGCGCGAGGTTCTGGATCAGCGGCACCTCGACGAATCCGGTATTTTCCGCGGCGGTGGCGCCGCACAAACTGGCGTTGATGCCGGAGATCTTCTTGGGGTTGCTCTTGGCCACGAGTACGCCGTCGAACACCTTGGAATAGGTGATGAAGTCGGCCGCCTTGGCGCGCGTCTCGGTCGCGTAGATGTCCGAGACGACGATGTCCGCCTGGCCGCTCGACAAGGTGGTGAGCAGAGCCGCGAAGGTCACGGGCTTGTAGGTGAGCTTGAAGCCGAGGCAGTCGCCGATGGTCTCGGCGAGGTCGATGTCGAATCCGACGTATTTGGAAGGGTCTTGCGGGTCGAGCGCCTCGTAGCCCGGCGTATGCGGATTGACCGCGTCGACCAGCGTCTTCCCCTTGAGCTGAGGATACTTGGCTTGCAGCGCCTGGCAGGCCGCCGGCGCGGCGGTCGTTGCGGCGGCGGCGGGACGTGGCGCGAAGACGCCCGCGGCGAAGGTCAGGGCCAGCATCGAGACCAGACCCGCACGCTTTGCCGTCGTCGTCGTCCCACTCCGTTTCGTTACCATCAAGCAGTCTCCTCTCACCCAAACAACACGATCTGTTCGGCCAACATAACTTTGCCGGCGGTCGAGACAGAGTACTAATACAGCACAATTCGTTTGCTGCATGCGCAAGTTGAGTGCAGGAGACGCTCGTATAACTAGCTTTATTGCCTAATTTATGTACATGTAATAATCACGCAATTGGCGTGTAATGTCGTTTCATTGATAGGTGTTGTTTAAACTTGACGTGATTATTCGTTGGTGCGGATACGTCGGAACTAACGATTGCCAGTAGTCTTGGAGCATCTTGGCGTCGAATGTGAGTTCATCAAGCGGTCAGCCTCGAGCCACAGCGGCTGCGATTGCCGGCCTGCGGCTTCGGTAGCTCATCCATCCGGCGCCGCTGTCATGCCCGCAAAAGCGGCATCCAGGAGTCATAGGCGAAGGCTTGCGGCGGTTCTCTGAACCCCCGCTTTCCGCGCTACGGCATGCACACATCGGGTCCGTCGCCGTCACGCCCGGACTTGATCCGGGCGCCCAAGCGGCGACATCTGCGATTGGCCTTCCTCCGTCCCGTCCTGGATACTCGGGGCACGCCCGCGTATGACGGCAGGCTCGCTGCAAATACTCCGGTTCGAAAATGTGTGCATGCCCTAGCGCTTTCCGCGGGGGGTGACAGCAGCGCCGCGTCAGCCAAAAGCAGACGTCGCTAAACCGCGCAGCCGGCGAGAAAGAATGTGGCGAGATGCGCGGCGCGGGGGACGATTTCACCGCGAAGAGCGTCCAGATCCTCGCCCAAGAGGGCGCGAAGCAGGATCGGCGGCACAACCAATTCGAGGAATTGCCGCGCCGTCCCCTCCAGGCGATCCGGGGCGAAGGCTGGCAGCGTGCTGATTCGGTCGGATTCTGCCAATTCGGCGAAGATCCGGCTTACGACCTCGGCCTGGCGTTGGCGCGCCATGCGGCCGACGTCGGCTGCGAGTTCCGGGAACCGGCGCGCGTCCGCGAGGACCACCCGCAGCATTCCGACCGTCTCCGGCACGAGGATCCTCATTAGCATTTCTGTAATGAGGCTCGTCACCCGATCCTCGACCGTAACGCCGGCGCAGGAAATGGCGTCGAGAAGGATGTTGCGGCGCACAAGCCGCTCGATGACGGCGATGAACAGGGCCTCCTTGCCCGGAAACCTTGCGTAGATCGTCGGCTTCCCGGCCCGGGCGGCCTCGGCGATTTCGTCGACGCTGGCGCCGCTGAAGCCGCGCTTGAGGAAGACATTTGAAGCCGCGTCGAGGATCCTTTCGTCGACCTTGCCCGCGTGTTCGCGGGAAGGGCGGCCGGAGCGAACCGAGTTGCTCCGAGACGCAGGGGTTCCTGCCGCTGAATTCCGCCTCCATTCGCACATCCTCTCACAATCGCGTGAACACGCGAAACTGTGTCCGCGGCACTTGACTTAGGACGACACAGGGCTGATGTAAAGCAGAACGATACGGTTTCGTTTCGTTTAGAACCGTACCGGTAAGCTCGACCTCGGGAGTGCCTTCGATGCTGCGCAGCGATGACGATGGACGCGGGCAGACGCTGCAGGATGCGTCCGAATCCGATTGCGAGGGACGCAGCAGCGACGGCGGGACGCCGACCCCAGCCTCGCGGCGAGCGCGGGACACGATTGCTCTGCGCCCAGCCGCCGAAACTCCTGCCGTCGCCGAGCGCCCGGCGCGCCCGTCGGAGGCGGAGGAGAGTGCGAACAAGCAGGGCGACGAGCCCAAGAAGCGCAAGCACAGCCGTGCACGCCTGGTTGCGCTCGGCCTCATCGCGCTGCTGCCCCTCACTGCGGCGGGATATGTCTATTGGGACGACGCCGCGCACTATGAGTCGACCGACGACGCCTTCATCGCCGCGCGCCAATTTTCGATCGCCCCCCGGGTCTCCGGCTACATCACCGAAGTTCCGGTCACCGACAACCAGCACGTCATGACGGGTGACGTGATCGCCCGTATCGATCCACGCGACTATCGCGTTTCGCTTGCGCAGGCCGAGGCCCAAGTGGCCGGCGCGCAGGACGCCATAACCAACATCGATGCGCAGATCGGAGTTCAACAAGCGCAAGTGATCCAGGCCCAAGCGCAGATCGAGCAGGCCCAGGCCGGTCTCGTGTTCGCTCAGCAGCAGGCGTCGCGTTACCAGGATCTTGCACAAAGCGGCTCGGGAAGCGTCCAGAACGCGCAGCAGTACTCCAGCGCGCTGCGCCAGCAGGATGCGGCGGTGAGGACGGCGCAGGCGGCGCTGACCGCCGCCCAGCGGCAGGTCGATGCTCTGAAGGCGCAACGCAACAGCGCGGAAGCCAACCTCGGGCAGGCACAGGCGCAGCGCGACCAGGCCCAACTCAATCTCTCCTACACGACCCTCACGGCCGCTCAGCCCGGGCGCATCGTCAACCTCTCGGCCGGCGTCGGCGCCTACGCCACGCCCGGCGCCAGCCTCACGATGTTCGTCCCTGATGACATCTGGGTCGTCGCCAACTTCAAGGAAACCCAGCTCGACGCGATGCGTCCCAATCAGCCGGTGACGCTGGAAATCGACGCCTATCCGGGTCGCGTCATCAAGGGCCATGTCGCCAGCGTTCAGCCGGGATCGGGCACCGCCTTCTCGCTGCTGCCCGCGGAAAACGCGACGGGCAACTACGTGAAGATCGTCCAGCGCGTGCCGGTCAAGATCGTGCTCGACAATCCGCCCCCCGACGTGGCGCTCGGCCCGGGCATGTCGGTGGTGCCGACGGTGCGCGTCGACCCGGCTCCTTCGCTTTACGAACGGTTGAAGGCGCGGCTATGAGCGCGCCGAGCCAAGTTCGCGCGAGCGCGGCGACGCCAAATCCCTGGCTGATCGCCGTGCTGGTCGCGCTCGCCACCTTCATGGAGGTGCTCGACACGACCATCGCCAATGTGGCGTTGCCCTACATCGCCGGCGGCATGGGCGTGAGCGAGGACGAGGCCTCCTGGGTCGTGACGACCTATCTCGTCGCCAACGCCGTCATCCTGACCGCCAGTCCGTTTCTGGCGCGGCTGTTCGGCCGTAAGCCGTTCTTCCTGGCCAGCCTGGCGATCTTCACGGTGAGCTCCGTGCTGTGCGGGTTCGCGTGGAACCTGGACTCGCTGCTGTTCTTCCGGATTTTGCAGGGCATCGGCGGCGGCGGTATGGTGCCGGTCTCCCAGTCGATCCTGGCGGACTCGTTTCCGCCCGCCAAGCGCGGGCAGGCCTTCGCGCTGTTCGGCGTCGCCGTAGTGGTCGCGCCGGTCGTCGGACCGACATTGGGCGGATGGCTTTCCGACAACGTGTCCTGGCACTGGTGCTTCCTCATCAACGGACCCGTCGGCCTCGCCACGATCGCGTTGATCGCCGTGATCCTGCAGGAATCGCAGGCCGTGACCGAGCAGCGCGAGAAGGCGCGCAAAGAGGGAGGCGGGTTCGATCTCATCGGCTTCCTGCTGGTCGCAACCTTCCTGGGCGCGCTCGAGGTCATGCTCGACAGGGGCCTCGACGACGATTGGTTCGGCTCGCAGTTCATCGTCAATACGGCGGTCGTCTGCGGCGCAGCTTTCGTGCTGATGATTCCCTGGGAGATCACCCGTCGCCATCCGATGATCGACCTCCGCATGGTGGCGAAGCGCCAATTCGGCGCCTGCTTCCTGGTGATGCTGGCGACCGGCGCGATCCTGCTCGCCACGACGCAATTCTTGCCTGAACTCGTGCAGGTCAATTTCGGCTACACCGCTACCTTGGCCGGCCTGGTGTTGTCGCCGGGCGGCCTCGTCACCATGGTGATGATGTTCGTCACCGGGCGGATCTCGGGCAAGGTTCAGCCCAAATACCTGATCATCACAGGGGCGATCGTCATCGCGATCTCGATGTACCAGATGACCAACGTCTATAGCGATCTCGACTTCTGGTTCTTTGCCCGCTCGCGCATGCTGCTCGGGGTTGGTCTGCCGCTGATATTCCTGTCGATCACAGCCGCTTCCTACGATGGCGTTCCGAAGGACAAGACCGATCAGGCCTCAGCGCTGATCAATGCGGCGCGCAACACGGGCGGCTCGATCGGCGTGTCGCTGGTCTCCAACGTGCTCGCCCATCGCACGCAGTTCCATCAGGGTCGCCTCGCGGAACATGTCATCCCGTCGGCCGTCTCGTATCAAACGACGCTGCAGCAGGTGACGAGCTACTTCATGGACCAGGGGTATGTGGCCGTCGAAGCGCAGAAGCGCGCGATCGCCTGGATCGGCCAGCAGATGATGGCCCAGGCTTCGTTCCTCGCCTACATGGACGCGTTCTGGGTCCTGATGCTGATCGCTCTGTCCGCCGTGCCGCTCGCGCTCACGCTGCGCTCCGTCAAACTGGGAGGCGCGGCCCCGATGGGGCACTGACGTCCTCGGGCACGACGGCCGTCGCGCCTGTCATGCCCGCGGAAAGCGGGCATCCAGGAGCCCAAGGGCGGAGACCTGCGGCGCGTCAACCCTCGGTGCAGAACACCGTCAACCGCTCAGGAACCTGGCGGAGCACGGCGCGGATCGGCATATCCTCCACCGGGCCGTCCCCGAACGCCTTCTCGAGCGTCGCCAGCTTCTTCGCGCCTTCGATGTGGAGCGCCAGGGCGTGCGCCCTGAGGATGACGCGGCCCGTCAGCGTGAGGCGCGGTTCCGGGGCGCCCGGCGCGCTGATTGGCGCGACGAGCGCGCGAGCTCCTACGTCGATCGCTTCCGCAAGACCCTCGGCGTGGGGAAACCACGACGCCGTGTGGCCGTCGTCGCCCATGCCCAGCACGACGACGTTGGCCGGCGCCGGCAGCGCCGCGATGCGCACATTCGCCGCCGCGAGCTCCTGCTCCTCGTCCAGCCGGCTGTCGGCGAGCGGCACGAAGGCGGCGCTCGCCGCATGGTCGCGCAGCAGCGCTTCGCGCACCAGCTTGGCGTTCGAGCGCGGACTGTCGTCGGGAACCCGTCGCTCATCGGCCAAGGTGATGGAGATGCGCGACCAGTCGATCGGCTGCTTCGACAAGGCCTCGAAGTAGTGAAGCGGCGTCGTGCCGCCGGAGACCGCAAGCAGCGCCGCGCCCCGCTGTTCCACGCCTTCGCTGAGGCGATCGGCGGTCCATTGCGCGAAGGCGGAAGCGAGCGCGATCGAATTGGCGAATTGTTCGCGAGCGGGGAGCGTCTGGGTCATTCGTATTCCTCGTTCCAGGTGCGTCCGTCGCGCTCGATCAGCGCGATGGAGGCTGCGGGGCCCCATGTTCCGGCAGCGTACGGCCGCGGCGCGTCATGCGAATGCGACCACGCCTCGCGGATGGGGTCGATGAACCGCCAAGCGGCCTCCACCTCGTCGCGCCGCATGAACAGCGCCGCATTGCCGCGCAGCGAGTCCATCAGCAGCCTTTCGTAGGCGTCCGCCGAGGGGGCGGAGAACGTCTCGGCGAAACTCATGTCGAGCGGCACGTGCTGAAGGCGCATGCCGCCCGGGCCGGGCTCCTTGATCATCAGCCAGAGCTTGATGCCCTCGTCCGGCTGAACGCGGATGACGAGCCGATTGGGCGGAATCCCGTCGGCGTCCGTATCGAAAATCGCATGCGGCACGCGCCGAAAGCCGACCACGATCTCGGAGAAGCGTTGCGGCAGGCGCTTGCCGGTGCGCAGATAAAAGGGAACGCCGGCCCACCGCCAGTTGGCGATGCCGAGCTTCATCGCGACGAAGGTTTCCGTGTCGCTCGTCTCTTTCTTGACGTCTTGCAGATAAGAGGCGGCGGGCGCGCCCTCGGCGAAGCCGGCGCGATACTGGCCGCGCACCGTCAGGTGACCTGCGTTGGAGTCGTTGATCGGCGTCACCGATTTGAGCACCTTCAGTTTTTCGTCGCGCAGCGCGTCCGCTTCGAGCGAGGAGGGCGGCTCCATCGCGACGAGACAGAGAAGCTGGAGCATATGGTTCTGCACCATGTCGCGCACCGCTCCGGAGCCGTCATAATAGGCGCCGCGCCCCTCGACGCCGAGGGTCTCGGCGACCGTGATCTGGACGTGGTCGATATGCGCGTTGTTCCACAGCGGCTCGAGCAGCGCGTTGGCGAAGCGGAGCGCCATCAGATTCTGCACCGACTCTTTGCCCAGATAGTGGTCGATGCGAAAAATGTTCTTTTCGAGGAAGACCTCGCCGATCGCGTCGTTGATCGCCGCCGCGCTCGCGGCGTCGTGACCGATCGGCTTCTCGACGATGATGCGCGAACGCTCCGACACGAGGCCGACTTTGCCGAGACGCTTGGCGATCGGGCCGAAAAAGTCGGGGGCGGTGGCGAGGTAATAGGCGCGGATGCGCTCGTCGGGGCCGAGCAGCGCTTTCAGCTTGTCCCAGCCGGCTTCGCCCGTCGCGTCGACCGCGACATAGTCGATGCGCTTCAGGAACCGCTCGAGGATCTCCTCCTGCGAGACGTCTGGCGGGCCGAATTTCACCAGCGCGTCCCGCACCGAGGCGCGGAAAGCCTCGGAGTCCAACGGTCGGCGCGCGGCGCCGATAATCCTTGTCTGTTCCGTGAATTGATCGCTCAACTCGCGGTGAAACAGCGACGGATATAATTTTCGATAGGCAAGGTCGCCCGTGCCGCCAAAAACGACGAGGTCAAACGGCTGAACTTTGATAAAGCGTGACGCCATGGATGTCTCTCGTCGTTGTTTCGGCCCGCGCCGAGCCCTTGCGGCTGGTCCGCGTCGCTGAGCGATCTGCGGCGATTGGGCTGCTCAGCCGGAGACGGCCGGGGGCTCCTTAAACAACACTTCGTGGTCACGCGCAAAGTTCTTGATCAGCGGCAGGGCCGCGCCGCCGATCGCGCGAGCGTCCGGCCCGATCGCGCCCGCGACGACGACGACGTCCGTGAGGCCGCGGCGATCGAGCTTTTCGATCTGCGCGGCGACCCGGCCGCAGAGCCTGCGGCGCACGCCCGCGGGCATCGCCCCATCGATGACGATCGCGGCGACGTCGAGCACCGAGACCGCGGCGACGGCGGCGTAGGCGAGGGCGAAGGAGGCGTCCTCGATCCAGTCGTCGACGAGCGGGCCGAAATCGTCCCAAGCGCCGGGTGTGCGCCAAATGGAAGAGGGATCGCCGCCGCGCGCTTCGATGCGCCGCTCGAGCTGGCAGATGGAGGCGCGCGCAATAAGCTGGGACGTCGCCTCGCCGGGCCCGCGCGGAGCGATCGGCATCGAGCCGAGCGCGCCGGCGTTGCCGGTCCGTCCCGGATAGAGGGCGCCGTCGAGCACGAGGCCGCCGCCGACGAAGGCGCCGAGAAAGAAATAGAGAAAGTCGCGATGCCGCCAGGCTTCGCCGAAGAAGAATTCGGCGGCGCAGGCGGAGGTCGCGTCGTTGCAGAGCGTGGTGGGGTAGGCGCAGGCGCGCGCCAGCTCCTCCTCGAGTGCGAAGGAGCGCCAGGCGCCGAGTTCCTCGGCGGGCGCGCCGATTTCCGCCGCCCAGTTCCACAATTGCGCCGGCGCAGCGACGCCGAGGCCAGCGATGCGGCGGCGCTGGGGCGGCGCCAGCGTTCGGGCGATCGGACCAAGCTCTTGGCCGAGAAAGTCCATCACGAGGCTCGGCGTCGGATAGGCGTAGGTGCGCCGGCGCCGTTGCAGCGTGCGCCCGCAAAAGTCGACCAGCACGAGATCGCAGCTTCGCCGCCCGATCTTCAGTCCCAGCGAATAGGCTCCCTCGGGGTCGAGCGAGACCGGCACGGTCGGCTGGCCGACGCGTCCGCGCAGCGGCGCCTCGCGACGCAGCAGGCCGTCGACCTGCAGGCGATTCATGATGGCGGAGGTCGATTGCACGGAGAGGCCGGTCATGCGCGCGACCTCGATCTTCGAGAGGGGGCCGAAACGGCGCGCCAGCGATAGGATCAGCCGTTCGTTGTAGAGGCGCACGCCGGCCTGATCAGCGCCGCTGGCGATCGCCGTCGGCGGCGCGTCGCGCTCGTCGAACGCTTCCCGCATCGGAATATCTCCCTCGCGCGTCGCTCGCCCCGAAAAGGCGGCGGCCGCGTCCTCCCTCGCGCGACCATGTTAGGCGCGCGCGGGACAGTCAAGCATAAATCAATCCGCTTGATTTATCATTGACACCCGCCCGGGATTTTGGCCCTATAGGCTTGCGGCGGCGCGAATCCTGTTTTGCCAGAACAGGCTTCGACGCTTCGCACGGTCATGCGCGAAGCGCAGACGTCGCCGCGAGACAAATGGGAGGAAACCATGTCCAAGAAATTGGGACTATTGACGGCTGCGGCGGTTGCGGCCCTGTCGCTCGCGATGACGAGCGCGCCTTCGCAGGCGGCCGACATCATCGGGCTGGTCACCAAGACCAACACCAATCCGTTCTTCGTCAAGATGAAGCAGGGCTTCGAGGCCAAGGCCAAGGAGCTCGGCCTGACGCCGCAGGCCTACGCCGGCAAGGCGGACGGCGACAACGACGGCGAGGTCGCCGCGATCGAGCAGCTGATGGCCGCCGGCGCGAAGGGCATCCTGCTGGTCCCCAGCGATTCGACAGCGATCGTGCCGACGGTCGAGAAGGCCCGCAAGGCCGGCATTCTCGTCATCACGCTCGACACGCCGCTTGATCCGGTCACCGCCGCCGACGCAAATTTCGCGACCGACAATTTCAAGGCGGGCGAGCTGATCGGCCAATGGGCCAAGGCGACGCTGGGCGACAAGGCGTCCTCGGCGAAGATCGCGACGCTGGATCTGACGCCAAACGAGCCGACGGTCGACTATCTCCGACACAACGGCTTCCTCACCGGCTTCGGCATTCCGGTCAAGGATCCCAAGCACTTCTCCATGAGCGACAGTTCGCAGATCGTCGGCTCGGACGTCACCACCGGATCGACCGACGGCGGCCGCAAGGCGATGGAGAAGATCCTCCAGAAGGCGGACCACATCGACGTCGCCTACGCGATCAACGAGCCCGCCGCGGACGGCGGCTACGAGGCGCTCAAGGCGGCCGGCAGGGACAAGGGCGTGCTGTTCGTCGCGGTCGACGGCGGATGTCCCGGCGTCAAGATGGTCAAGGAAGGGATCATCGGCGCGACCTCGCAGCAATATCCGCTTCTGATGGCGGCTGACGGCGTCGAAGCGGTCGCCGAATACATCAAGACCGGCAAGAAGCCGACCAGCATGGACACCGGCGAAAAGCTGGTGACCGATCATCCGGTCCCCGGCGTTCCCTCGATCGACACCACCGAGGGCGCGAAGCTCTGCTGGGGTTGATTTCCGGTAAATATAATCGCTTAATTCTTGGTCATGGCGGCGCTCGGAGTCTCTCCGGGCGCCGAACATGAAAAGGGTCGAGCCGGAGAAATCTCAGGCCACAAGAAGTCCCGAAGCAACAAGTCCAGGGGGGAGCGAGCGATGAGCGAAGCTTCGCATGGCGAGCGGCAGACGCCACAAGAATACGAACGTGTTCTCGCTGCGGCGTCCGCTGCGCAGGCCTCTTTCGACGAGGAGCATGTCTCGCTCGCGCAGCGTTTGCAGCGCTTCCTGCACGTCTATCCGACGACGGTTCCCTTCGTCGTTCTGCTCCTCGGCCTCTTGCTGGGGATGTCTGTCAATTTCGATCACTTCGTCAGCGCCAGCAATCTGACGACCGTGCTCACGCAAGTGACGATTATCGGCATTCTCGCGATCGCCCAGACTCTCGTCATTCTCACCGCCGGCATCGATCTCTCCGTCGGCGTGATCATGGTGATCTCGTCGGTCGTGATGGGGCGCCTCGCCGTCTACGACGGGGTTCCCGTCATTGTGGCTTTTCTGATCGGGCTGCTCACCGGCGTCGCCGCCGGCTTTCTCAATGGCTCGCTCGTCACGCGGCTGAAGATGCCGCCCTTCATCGTCACGCTCGGCACGCTCAGCATCATCGGCGCGCTCAACACCTTCTATTCGGAGAGCGAAACGATCCGAATGCAGGACATCGAGGACAAAGCGCCGTTCCTGCAATGGATGGGCGTTCCCTTCGAGATCGGCGGCGCCCGCATCATCCTCGCGAGCTTCCTCCTGATCGTGCTGGCGGTCGTCGTCTGGTACGTGCTCAACCGCACCGCTTACGGGCGCCACGTCTACGCGACGGGCGACGATCCCGAGGCGGCGCGTCTCGCCGGCATCAACACCGACCGCATTCTGCTCAGCGTCTATGTCTTCGCCGGCCTCATCGCGGCCATCGCCGGCTGGGCGCTGATCGGGCAAATCGGCGCGATCAGCCCGACGGCGGGCGAGAACGCCAATCTGGACAGCATCACCGCCGTCGTGATCGGCGGCACGAGCCTGTTCGGCGGCCGCGGCTCGATCGTCGGCACGCTGGTCGGGGCGCTGATCGTCGGCGTGTTCCGTTCCGCGGTCTCGCTCGCCGGGCTCGACGTGCTCTGGCAGGAATTCGCCATCGGCGTGCTGATCATCGTCGCGGTGGCGCTCGACCAATGGATTCGGAGGGTCTCGCAATGAGCGTTGAGCCGATCCTTCAGGCGCGTTCGCTGGTCAAGCGTTATGGCCGCGTCACCGCGCTCGATCACGCGGACTTCGATCTCTATCCCGGCGAGATTCTCGCCGTCATCGGCGACAACGGCGCGGGCAAGTCCAGCCTCATCAAGGCGCTGTGCGGCGCCGTGATCCCGGATTCCGGCGAAATCCGGCTCGCCGGCGAGATCGTCCATTTCCGCTCGCCGATCGACGCGCGCGAGGCGGGCATCGAGACCGTCTATCAGAATCTCGCCCTGTCGCCCGCGCTGTCGATCGCCGACAATATGTTCCTCGGCCGCGAGATCCGGGCGCAAAATCCGCTCGCCCGGGCATTCCGCGCGCTCGATCGCGCCGCGATGCAGAAATTCGCTCGCGAAAAGCTGAACGAGCTGGGGCTGATGACGATCCAGAACATCAATCAGCCGGTGGAGACCTTATCCGGCGGCCAGCGTCAGGGTGTCGCGGTCGCGCGCGCCGCCGCATTCGCACGCCGCGTCGTCATCATGGACGAGCCGACCGCGGCGTTGGGCGTCAAGGAATCGCGCCGCGTCCTCGAGCTCATTCTCGACGTGAAGAGGCGCGGCCTGCCGATCATCCTCATTTCGCACAACATGCCGCATGTGTTCGAGGTCGCCGACCGCATTCATATCCACCGGCTCGGCCGGCGCCTGGCGGTGATCGATCCGCGCAAGCATTCGATGTCCGAGGCGGTCGCGATGATGACGGGGGCGATGGCGCCGCCCATCGATCAGGCGGCCTGAGCGGTCTCGCCGATTTCGTTCTCGCTCGCTCTTGAAGCCGAGGACACGAGTACATATTTGCGGCCCGATTTGTACGGCGCCAACCCATATTTCAAAACGGGGACTTCATGCGTTATCGACCGCTCGGCCGCACTGGCCAATTCGTTTCGGAAATCTGCCTCGGGGCAATGACCTTCGGCAGCAGCTCAGGCGGCATGTGGAGCAAGATCGCCGACGTCGACCAGAAGGCCGCGAACGTGATCGTCGAGCGCGCCCTGCAGGCCGGCGTCAATTTCATCGACACGGCGGACGTCTATTCGGAGGGCCAGTCCGAGCGGATCGTCGGCCAGGCGCTGCGCGACCTCAATGTCCCGCGCGAGGACGTCATCGTCGCCACCAAGGTCCGCAGCCGCACGGGAGCCGGACCGAACTCGGTCGGCCTGTCGCGCGGCCACATCATGGACCAGATCGCCGGCAGCCTGAAGCGCATGGGCCTCGAATACGTCGATCTCTACCAGATCCATGGATTCGACGCGGTCACGCCGCTCGAGGAGACCCTGCGCGCGCTCGACGACTGCGTCTCGCGCGGCTTGGTGCGCACCATCGGCTGCTCCAACCTCGGGGCCTGGCAGATCATGAAGGCCCTCGGCATTTCGGAGCGTCGCGGTTTCGCACGCTTCGAAACGGTGCAGGCCTATTACACCATCGCCGGCCGCGATCTCGAACGTGAGATCGCGCCGCTCGTCGAGGACCAGGGCCTTGGCGTGATGGTCTGGAGCCCGCTTGCTGGCGGCTTGTTGTCGGGCAAATATACCCGCGACGGCTCCGCACCCGCCGGCGCGCGGCGCATTAGCTTCGATTTCCCGCCGATCGATCGCGAGCGCGCCTTCAACATCATCGACGCGATGCAGCCGATCGCCAAGGCGCACGACGCATCCGTGGCGCGCGTGGCGCTCGCCTGGCTGCTGCAGCGCAAGGGCGTCATGAGCGTCATCATCGGCGCCAAGACGATCGAGCAGCTCGATGACAACCTTGCCGCCGCCGCGCTCACCCTGAGCGCCGAGGAGATCGCGGCGCTCGACACGGTCAGCGCTCTGCCCAAGGAATATCCGGGCTGGATGATCGAGCGTCAGAGCGAACAGCGCATTCCGGCTCCCAAGGCCTAGCGGGTTGCGCCTCTTTTGGCGGGGGTGACGCAGGCTGCGCCCCCCGTCATGCCTGCGCGAGCGGGCGTCGAGAAGTTAAAGAACGAAGGCCTTCGGCGCTCGTCCGCCCCGCTTTCCGCGGGGGTGACAGACGCCGGGCCGCGATTGAAGACAGGGGGAGGATATGACCCAAAAGGTTTCCTGGGGGATGCTCGGCGTCGCCAAGATCGGCGTCGAGAAGGTGATCCCGGCGATGCAACTCGGCGAAGTCTCGCGCGTCGATGCGATCGCTTCGCGCGACCTCGCCAAAGCGCGGCAGGCCGCCGACCGTCTCGGCGCCGCCAAGGCCTACGGCTCTTATGAAGAGCTGCTCGCCGATCCCGAGATCGAGGCGATCTACAATCCGCTTCCCAACGAATTGCACATGCCCTGGACGATCCGCGCGCTCGAAGCCGGCAAGCACGTGCTGTGCGAAAAGCCGATCGCGCTCGACGCGGCCGAGGCGCAAGCGCTGATCGACGCGCGCCAGCGCTCAGGCAAGCTTGTCGCCGAGGCCTTCATGATGCGCTTCCATCCGCAATGGCGGCGGGCGCGCGAGATCGCCGTCTCCGGGGCCATCGGCGACGTGCGGGCGATCCAGACCTTCTTCTCTTATCGGCTGACGGACGGCGCCAATATCCGCAACAAGCCGCCGGGCGGCGGCGGCCTCTACGACATCGGCTGCTACGCAATCCTCTCCGCGCGCTATATTTTCGGCGCCGAGCCGACGCGCCTCGTCGCGACGCTCGACGTCGATCCCAATTTCGGCACCGACCGCCTCGCCAGCGCGATCCTCGAATTTCCGGGCGGCCGCCATTCGACCTTCACCTGCGCGACGCAGCTCTCCGGCCATCAGCGGGTGACGATCGTCGGCGAGCAGGGACGGGTCGAGGTGGCCGTTCCCTTCAACGCGCCGATCGACCGGCCGACCCGCATCACGGTGGACAGCGGCGTCGATCTCGTCGGGGGCGGGGCGCAGGTCGAGGAATTCCCAGTGTGCGATCAATATACTCTGCAGGGCGACGCCTTCTCGCGCGCGATCCGCGGCGAGGCGGCGCTGGAATTCCCGATCGAAGACGCGATCGCCAACATGCGCATCATCGACGCCGCGTTCCGCTCGGGGCGGGAGGGGCGCTGGGTGACGATCTGACGGCGCCAACCCCTTCTCCCCTTGCGGGAGAAGGGCGCTTGAATGGACAGATGAGCGCGGCCCCTTCTCCCGCAAGGGGAGTTTGCGCCTTCACCCTGCCGTGACTGTCGTGCGCAGCTTGAGCGGCGCGTCGATCATCCGCAGGGTCTCGAAGGTGCTGCCGACGCCGCGGACGGTCACGTTGCCGTAATTGAAGAGGCGGCCGATCAGCGTTTGGTCGACGTCGACGCTCTCGACCTTCTGCATGTTCATCTCGACCGTGTGGCGCCGGATCAGCCCCCGCTTGAAGATGATGCGGCGGTCGGTGACGGCGATCTCCGTCGTCCAGCGGCGGAACCAGGCGCGCACGTAGGCGACGAGGGCGATTAGCGCGAAAACCGCGGCGGCGATCCAGCCGAGGTTGACCCATTCAGGCGACGTGACGCCCAGGATGAGCGAGGCGCCCGCCAGGATCGCGAAGAGGATCGCCGGGACATAGATCGTCCAGCTCACGGTCGTGTGGTAGCGGACTTGCTCGCCCGGTTCGAGAATGCTGCTGATATAAGACATTGCGAGCGTTTTCCTGGCTGGCCCAACGCGCCCCGTGAAATGTGCGACGGTTTCGCCGCGCTGGCAAGCGCGTGACAGGGGACCTGCGGCGTGGCAAGACGCCTCTCTTCAACGCTAGAGGGATCGCCATGCCACACGCCAAGCGCGTTGAAATCGCGCCGCCGACGGCCGCCGTGCGGATGCACGAGAACCACGCGCACGGCGTCGCCTGGCGGGATGACTACGCCTGGATCCGCGCCGAGAACTGGCGCGAAGTGCTGCGCGACCCCTCGCAATTGCCTGCCGACATCCGAGCCTTGCTGGAGGCGGAGAACGCCTACGCCGACGAGATGCTCGGCCCGACGCGCGCCTTGCAAAAGCAGCTCGTGCGCGAGATGCGCGCCCGCCTCAAGGAGGACGACAGCGAGGTCCCGCAGTCGCACGGGCCATACGCCTATTATTCGCGCTTCCGCCACGGCGGGCAGCACCGCATTTTCTGCCGCCGGCCGCGCATGGGCGGCAAGGAGACCATCCTGCTCGACGGCGACGAGCGGGCGGCCGACCAGCCCTTCTTCCATCTCAACACGGCTCGCCATTCGCCCGATCATCGCAAGCTCGCCTGGAGCGCCGACGACAAGGGCTCGGAGATGTACGCCATTGCGGTGCGCGACATCGCCGGCGAAACCGATCTCCCCGACCGCGTCGAGGACGCGACCGGCGATGTCGTCTGGACGCGCGATTCCGCCGCCTTCCTCTACGTCGCGCTCGATCGCAACCATCGCCCTTGCCGGGTGATGCTGCATCGCTTGGGAACGCCGGCCAGCGAGGACGTCGAAATCTTCGAGGAGGCGGATCCCGCCTGGTTCATCGCCATTGCGCCGACGCGGCTCGGGCGCCGCGCCGTCATTGCGGTGCACGGCCACGACGCGTCGGAAGCGCGGGTGGTCGATCTCGATAAGCCGACCGCGCCGCCGACGCTGATCGCGCCGCGCCGGCCCGGCTTGCGCTATGACGTGATGGATCACGGCGATCGCTTCTTCATCAAGGCCAACAACGGCGGGGCGCGCGACTTTCAGATCGTCACCGCGCCGCATGACGCGCCGGGCGAAGAAAATTGGCGCCCTTTCGTTCCTCATAAGGACGGGCGGCTCATCGAGAGCGCCGCGCTGTTCAAGGATTATCTCGTGCTGCTGGCGCGCGAGGAGAATACGCCGCGCCTCGTCATCCATGAATTTGCGAGCGGCGAGGCGCACGAAATCACCTTCGAGGCGCAGACCTATTATCTCAGGCTCGAGCCGGTCTACGAGTTCGATACGCCGGTCTTCCGCTTCAGCTTCTCCTCGATGGCCTGCAGCCAGGAGACTTACGACTACGACGTGAGCCAGCGTCAGCGCATCTTGCGCAAGAAGCAGATGACGCCGGCCGACTTCGATGCGTCCGCCTATGTGACCCGGCTCGTCTTCGCGCGCGCCGACGACGGTGAGCGCGTGCCGATCTCGCTGCTCTATCGGCGCGGCGCGCCGCTCGACGGGACCGCGCCGCTGTTGATCTACGGCTACGGCGCTTATGGCCATCTGGTGGATGCGGGTTTCTCCACCAACCGGCTGTCGCTGGTCGACCGCGGCTTCGTCTATGCGATCGCGCATGTGCGCGGCGGCACGGAGCGCGGCTGGCGCTGGTACGAGGACGGCAAGCTCGCCAACAAGCCCAATACCTTCAGCGACTTCATCGCGGCGACCCGCTATCTGATCGCCGAAGGCTTCGCCGCGCCCGATCGCGTCGTCGCGCATGGCGGCAGCGCGGGCGGCATGTTGATGGGGGCGATCGCCAACGCCGCGCCGGCCCTTTACGCCGGGATCATCGCCGACGTGCCCTTCGTCGACGTGCTCAACACGATGGTGGACGAGACTCTGCCGCTGACGCCGCCGGAATGGCTGGAGTGGGGCGACCCGATCCGCAGCGCGGAGGCCTTCGCCGCGATACGCAGCTACAGCCCCTACGACAACGTCCGCCCCCAGCGCTATCCCGCCATTCTCGCGCTCGCCGGCCTGACCGACCCGCGCGTCACCTATTGGGAGCCCGCCAAATGGGTCGCCAAATTGCGGGCGACGATGACAGGCGGCGGGCCGGTCATCCTGCGCACCGCGATGGACGCGGGCCACGCCGGCGCGCCCGGCCGCTTCGACCGCCTAGAGGACGTCGCCCGCGCCTATGCCTTCGCCATCGCCTGCGTCAGCGGCGAGATTGGTGAAGGGAAGCGCGCGGCGGGGGACTGAGTCGCCTCAGCTTTCTTCCTCGCCGTCCTCGCCCGGCGGCGTGGTCGAGCCGGGGATGGCGTAGCCGCCCTTCAGCCAGCGGTACAGGTCGACGTCGGCGCAGCGCTTGGAGCAGAAGGGGTCATAGTGCGGGTCGCGCGGGCGCCCGCAGATGACGCAGGCCGTCTTAGACTTCGCGGAACGTCGCGGGCTGGTCGGCGCCGGTTCGGTTCGTGTTGGCATCGCTCACGCTCCCGTCGCCCAAGCGCGATGGGCGACATAGCCTTCGCCCGCCAGCAGTGAGGCGGTTTCCGCAAGGGGGAGGCCGACCACGCCGCTGTAGGAGCCGATGAGACGCAGCACGAAAGCGCCGGCGAGCCCCTGGATCGCGTAGCCGCCCGCTTTGCCGCGCCATTCGCCGCTTGCCAGATAATCGCCAATTTCGGCGCGCGAAAGGCGTTTGAAGCGCACCCGCGTCTCGACAATGCGCCGACGCTCGGCGCCGCCGAGCGTTCTGAGCGTGAGGCCAGTGTAGACCCTGTGGGCGCGCCCGGAGAGCAAATTCAGGCAGTCCTCAGCCTCGTCGAGAATCTCGCATTTGGGCAGGATGCGCCGCCCGACGCAGACGACCGTGTCGGCGGCGAGCACCAGCGATGGTCCGAGATCGGCGCGCTTGAGCGCGATCGCCGCCGCGACGGCCGCCTTTTCGGCGCTGAGACGCTGCGCGAGCGCGCGCGGCGCTTCGTTGCGGCCCGGCGTTTCCTCAATGTCGGCGGGAACGACGCCGTCCGGCTCGACGCCGATCTGCGCGAGCAGCGCAAGACGGCGCGGCGAGCCGGAGGCGAGGACGAAACGGGGGCGGCTCTCGCTCATGCGCGGCCTCTCACCGGCAAGGCTTCCATGAGCCGCCTATTTGAAGCGATAGGTGATGCGGCCCTTCGTTAGATCGTAGGGCGTCATCTCGACGAGGACCTTGTCGCCGGCCAGCACGCGAATGCGGTTCTTGCGCATCTTGCCGGCGGTGTGCGCGATGATCTCGTGCTCGTTCTCGAGTTTGACACGAAAGGTCGCGTTCGGCAGCAGCTCCACGACGTAACCGGGAAATTCGAGCAATTCTTCTTTCGACATTTGGGCCTTTTTTCTTTCGCCTGGACTGGCGAGTGATCGGGATGACTGAACGCGCCGCTTCGAGGGCGCCAAAAAACACGCGGACCCTATATGAATTCGCTGTCAAGGGGAAACGAACAATTGGGCAAAGGCGCCCAATTCCAGCCTTTTCAGCGATTTTCTTTCTGCAGCGCCTGGAATTGCCGCACGCTAAACGGAATAGTGCCGAGATAGGCCAGCGACAGCGCGACGAGCGATTGCAGGGGAAAATTGACGATCAGCAGCAGCGCTGCCGCCAGTCCGATCAGCACCACCGCCACGTAGTCGTGCGGCACCCGGCCGATCGACTTGCCCGAGAAATGCGGCACGCGGCTCGCCATCAATAGGGCTATGGCGAGGACATAGACGATTTCCGGAACGACGAAACCGTGCGGCGGGGCGTCCGGCGAAAGCAGGAAACGCAGATAGACCGGCAGCAGCCCGACGATCGCGCCGGCCGGCGCGGGCATGCCGACGAAGAAGTTCCTGCGCCAGACGGGAAGCGAGGGGTCCTCGATCATCACGTTGAAGCGCGCCAGGCGCAGCGCGCAGGCGATCGAGAAAACGAGGGTCGCCAGCCAACCGAGGCTGCGCATCTGGTCGAGGCCGGAGAGGTAGAGCACGACGCCGGGCGCGACGCCGAAGTCGACGAAGTCGGCCAGCGAATCGAGCTCGGCCCCGAAACGCGAGGTGCCCTTCAGGGCGCGGGCGATTCGCCCGTCGAGCCCGTCCAGCACCGCCGCGGCGGCGATCGCGCTGACCGCCCACTCGATCTTGCCCTCGAAGGCGAAACGGATCGCCGTCAAGCCGAGGCAGAGGGCGAGCAGCGTGATGAGATTGGGGACGAGCACCCGCAGGGGCATCGTCCGAAAGCCGCGCATGCGCCGCTCCGGCCGAAAGGCCTGCGGCGAGCGGATATTAGGGCTCTCGTTCATGGGGGCGTCTCTCAACGTCAGCTCTGGCGAAACTGGCGCAAGCCGTCATCCGGGCCGAGCTCGGCGATCACCGTCTCGCCGGCGACCGCGCGGGAGTGAAGCCCGACGATCGGGCGCGCGCCATGCGGCAGATAGACGTCGACGCGCGAGCCGAAGCGGATCAGGCCGAAGCGCTCGCCAGCCGCGAGCCGCGCGCCCTCGCGGGTGAAGCAGACGATGCGTCGCGCGATCAGCCCGGCGATCTGCACGACCCCGAACTCGCCTGCCGGCGTCTCGATCACGAGGCCGTTGCGCTCGTTTTCTTCGCTGGCTTTGTCGAGATCGGCGCTCAAGAAGGCGCCCGGATGATAGGCGATGCGCGTCACCTGGCCTTCGACCGGCGCGCGGTTAACGTGACAATCGAACACCGACATGAAAATCGAAACCCGCAGAAGCGGCAGGCCGCCGAGACCGAGCTCGGGCGGCGGAGCCGCGTAGTCGCAGAAGCTCACGACGCCATCCGCCGGGGATACGACGAGGTCGGTGCGGATCGGCGTCACACGCGGCGGATCGCGGAAGAAATAGACGCACCATGCCGTTGCGATGAACGCGATCCAGCCGAGCGGCGACCAGAGCCACCCGAGGATCAGCGTCGCGACGACGAAGCCCGCGATGAAAATGTAGCCTTCCGGATGGATAGGCGTGAGCTGGCGGCGAACCGAATCCAGGATCGACATGAGGAAGCCTCGCGGAAGCGTGTCTTTTGGCGCCAATCGCGGCAAAAGTCACCCGACGGGGCTCGCGTCCCGCGCCAGCCTGAGGCTGGACGCGGGGGAAACAGGATTATCAGCCCCTCAGCGTCTCCTCCGTCTCGTCGGCGGCTGCCTGACGCAGCACCTCCTGCGCCGCGTCGGCCTCGCGCTGACGGCTCCACAGGGCCGCGTAGAGGCCCCCCGTCGCAAGCAGCTGCTCGTGCCTGCCGCGCTCGGCGATGACGCCCTTGTCCAGCACGAGAATCTCGTCCGCGTTAACTACGGTGGACAGCCGATGGGCGATGATGAGGGTCGTGCGGCCGCGCGAGACGCGTTCGAGCGCCGCCTGAATCTCGCGTTCGGTGAAAGTGTCGAGCGCGGACGTCGCCTCGTCGAGCACCAGGATCGGCGGCCCCTTGAGCATCGTGCGGGCGATCGCGACGCGCTGCTTCTCGCCGCCGGAGAGCTTGAGGCCGCGCTCGCCGACGGGCGACGCATAACCTTGCGGCAAGGAGCGGATGAAGGCGTCGATCTGCGCGTCCTCGGCGGCCGCCTTCACTTCGTCGTCGGTCGCGTCCTCCCTGCCGTAGCGGACATTGTAGAGAATGGTGTCGTTGAAGAGCACGGTGTCCTGCGGGACCATGCCGATCACGGCGCGCAGGCTCGTTTGCGTGACCTCGGAGATGTCCTGTCCGTCGATCGTGATGCGCCCGGCCGACGGCTCGTAGAAGCGGAACAACAGGCGCGAGATCGTCGACTTGCCGGCGCCCGACGGTCCCACGATGGCGATGGTATGGCCCGCCGGAGCTTCGAAGGAGACGCCGCGGAGGATGCTGCGCGCCGGATCGTAACTGAATTCGACGTCTTCGAAGCGCACCGCGCCCTTGCTGACGGCGAGGGGGTAAGCGTTCGGCCGGTCCTGGATTTCCGGGTTCTGCGCCAGAATGTCGAACATCATCTCGATGTCGACGATCGCCTGCTTGATGTCGCGGTAGACCATGCCCATGAAATTCAGCGGCTGATAGAGCTGCAGCATCATCGCGTTGAGCAGCACGAAGTCGCCGACGTCGTTGTGGTGGCTGCGAATGCCCTGGACGCACATGGCGAGCACGACGACCATGCCGATCGTGAAGATGAGCGCCTGCCCGGCGTTAAGGATCGCCAGCGAGACATAGGTCTTGATGCTCAGCCGCTCGTAGCGCGCCATCGACTTGTCGTAGCGCGCCTCTTCGCGGCGCTCGGCGCTGAAGTATTTGACCGTCTCGAAGTTCAGCAGGCTGTCGATTGCCTTGGTGTTGGCGTCGGTGTCGCTCTCGTTCATCGAGCGCCGGATGCCGATGCGCCAGTTCGTCGCGATCGTCGTGAAGACGAGATAGGCGAACACCGTCGCGCTGATCGCGACCACATAGCGCCAGTCGAAAGAATAGAGAAACGCGATCGCAATCAGCGCGAACTCGACGATCGTCGGCACCGCCACCAGCATCGAGGTGCGGATGATGGTCTCGATCGCGTTGCGGCCACGCTCGAGAATCCGGGTCAGTCCGCCAGTCTTACGCTCGAGATGGTAACGCAGCGACAATTGGTGCAGGTGGACGAAGACTTCGATGGCGAGACGCCGCACGGCGTTCATCGCCACCGCCGCGAACAGAGCGTCGCGCCCCTGCTGCGTGAACGCCATCAGAACGCGCATGGCGCCGTAGAGTGCGGCCAGCGCGATCGCGCCGCGCAGAGCGGCTGGCAGGCCGTGCGGCGCGCCCCCTGGCGTCAAGGCGTCGGTCGCCCATTTGAGCGCGTAGGGCGTCGCGACCGTCACCACCTTCGACAGCAGCATCAGCGCGACTGCGATCGCCGCATGAAATTTCAGGTCGAAGCGGTCCTTCGGCCATATGTACGGCCAGAGAAGCCGAACTGTGCCGATGAGAGAACCCCGTTCGTCCGCGCGCGCGGCGATGAAGGTGGACGATTTCTGATGTTTCATTGGACTCGAGCGTTGCGGTTCGGCGGTCCATATAAGCGCCCGGCGGCCAGAAAGCACCCCTGACGGCGCCCATAAGTACTAGCGCGGGCGCGGAGCTACGGCTAGCCCGTACCAAATGGAGCTGACTTCCTTCATCCGCAAGAGGCGGGCTGCCCGCAGTCTTGCCCGGAGCGCAGAGGCGGCGGCATTGCAGTACTTGCCGGGGAAGACTTGTCGCCACAATAAAAACTCCGGCAACTCTCTTGTTTTACCTTTTGTTTGCGCATATGAAGGCGGCGTTCTGTAAGCGCGCGAGTCGGACGCCGGCGTTTTCTAGACTACCCCTCCTGTCGCGTCGAAGCATCGTTCGACTCGAAACGCTGTCCGGTCCGCGCCTTCAAAAAGGCGCATTGGGAGATGTTTCAGGTATGACCGAATCTAATAGCCATGTGGAACTGGCAGCCGAGATTGTCTCGGCCTACGTTTCCAACAATTCGGTTCCGGCCAGCGAGCTGCCGGCGCTTTTGAGCGACGTGCACGCTGCGATCATCCGTGTCGCCAGCGGCGCTGTGGTGGCCGCGCCTGAAGTCGCGAAGCCTGCGATCCCGCCGAAGAAGTCAATTACCAACGATTATATCGTTTGCTTGGAGGACGGGCGTAAGTTCAAGTCGCTCAAGCGGCATCTGCGCACGCAGTACAATCTTTCTCCTGAGCAGTATCGCGAGAAGTGGGGCCTGCCGCCCGATTATCCGATGGTCGCTCCCGCTTACGCGAAGGCGCGCTCGGCGCTCGCCAAGCAGATGGGTCTCGGCCAGCAACGCCGTCGCCGCTCGAAGTAAGCTTCACTCCAAGTAAACTCATTGAGAGGCGCGGCGGATTTTCGCGCCTCTCCCAGCGGCCGAAGCGTCAGATCGGGTTTTATGGCCTTGACGCTAGGTTCGTCCGCGACGCAGATCACATGATGACGAACATTCGAAACGTTTGCGTCTACTGCGGCGCGAGCGCCGGAAACGACCCTGCCTTCGGCGAGGCGGCTGATGCGCTTGGACGTGAGCTGGCTCGGGCTGGGCTCGGGCTTGTCTTCGGCGGGGGCGGCGACGGCCTGATGGGCCGCGTCGCGAGGGCCGTCCTCGATGGGGGCGGCCGCGTGACTGGAATTATCCCCAAGTTTCTCGTCAAACAGGAACATGCGTTGCTCGCGGCGCAGGACCTGACCATCGTCGACGACATGCATCAGCGAAAGCAGATGATGTTCGAGCGCGCGGACGCGTTCATCGCGCTGCCGGGCGGCGTCGGCACGCTCGAGGAGCTCGTCGAGCAACTCACCTGGGTGCAACTACAGCGTCACCAAAAGCCTGTTCTCATCGCCGACATCGCCGGATTCTGGCGGCCGCTGCTCGCCCTGTTCGCGCATATGCGCAATCTCGGCTTCGTGCGCGACGGTTTCGAGGTCCGTTACCTTGTCGCCGAAAAGATCGAGGATGCCGTGCCTATGCTGCTCGCAGCTGCACGGCGCAGCTAACGCCGGCGCAGCCGACGAGCAAGCGGCGCTTGGCCGCGCTCGTCTTTCCCTTCCTAACAGTTGATGTCATGGTTACGATCTACGCGAGACGACGAGGAAATGTCGTCACGAGTGGAGGGAGGGTCGCATGAGCGTATGGAGCAATACGGGCTGGGGAATCTTGGCCATTCTGGCGGGCGGACTGCTGGCGGCGGGAGCTGCCGAGGCGCAGACGGATGCGCCGTCGAAGGACGCGCCCGCCGCCGCGGCGCCGGCGCAGCCGAAACCGAAGCCAAAGGCCGCCGCAGGCCAACCGCGCGTCGACGTCGTCGTCACCAACAGCCGCGCGGTGCCGCTGACTGCGCTGCTCGCCGCGCCGTCGGGATCGGCCGACAGCAAGAAAATCGCCGGGCCGCTTGCCGCTGGCAAGAGGGTCGTCGTGCATCTCGCGCACGACAAGGCGTGCCTGTTCGACATCCACGGCGACTACGCCGACGGCACGACGACCGAGGCCGAGGGCGTCGCGCTCTGCAATGACAAGAAGATCAATCTGATCGAGTGATCGACGACAAACGCTCGCCGATCGCTTGCGCGACGGCGAGCGCTGATTCGGCGCGAGGCGCTTACTTGACCGCCGCTTCGTAGAGCTCGGCGACGTAGTCCCAGTTCACGAGGCTGTCGGTGAAAGCCTTGAGGTAGTCGGGACGGCGATTACGATAGTCGATGTAGTAGGAGTGCTCCCACACGTCGACGCCGAGAATGGGCGTGGCGCCATGCACCAGCGGGTTCTCGCCATTGGGGGTCTTCGTCACGACGACCTTGCCGTTATTGACGGCGAGCCAGCCCCAGCCCGAGCCGAACTGAGTGGTCCCGGCCTGGATGAACTCTTCCTTCGCCTTGTCGACCGAGCCGAAGGAATCGACGAGCGCCTTCTCGAGCGCGCCGGGGATCTTGCCGCCGCCGTTCGGCTTCATCCACTTCCAGAAGTGGATGTGATTGTAGTGCTGGCCGGCGTTGTTGAAGAGGCCAGCGTTCTTGCCGTAGGCGCCGCGCACGATCTCCTCGAGCGACTTGCCTTCCCACTCGGTTCCCTTCAGCAGGTTGTTACCATTGTTGACATAAGCGAGATGATGCTTGTCGTGGTGGTATTCGAGCGTTTCCTTGGACATGTAGGGACCCAAGGCGTCGTATGCGTAGGGCAGATCAGGCAGGGAAAAAGACATCGACGTGGCTCCTCGAATGATTATTTGCAAAATCACGCGCTCGGGCGAGCGCCCGTCGGGATTGTTAGCTCCACGTTAGGCGCGCCGCAACAGGGTGCGCTCGGCGTGCGTCGCTCCAACGGAGGGAACGCGCCCAACAATAAGCTGTTCCCGGCGCCGCTTTTTTGACAAAATCACCACGTTGGAAAAAGCGAATGACCATTTTCACTTTTGCTCTCGGCATCCTATTCGTAGCGGCTGGGTTGGGCGGCCTCGGGGCCAGCATCAACCTGCTGCCGACCGAACTCGGTCTGCTCTACGCGGGCTGTGGCGCGCTGGCGATCTGCGCCGGCGGCGTGATGGCTGCGATCGCGGCGCTGATCCATCGGCTGGGCGCGCTCAAGGCGGCCATCGAGCGCGCCCAGCCCCGCGAGGCGTGGCAAATGCCTGGGGCGCCGCCTCTCGTGGACGCCGGGCCGCGCGAGCCCGATTTGTCGCCAGCTGTCGAGGAGGGCGGCGCGCCCCCGGTGTTCGCACCCGAGCCGCGGACTTTCGAGGGTAGGGACTTTGAGAATGCCGCGCCTCCGGTCGAAGTCGAGCCGGAGCCGGAGTTGGCTCAGGAGGAGGATGCGGTCAACGCCAACCGCGCCGGGCATCTGCCGACCATGTCGGAGATCGAACACGCGATCGCCGAGCCGGAGCCCGCGCCAACCCTCGTCGGCCGCTACAGCTCCGGCGGCTCCAATTATATGATCTTCTCCGACGGCTCGATCGAAGCGGAGACCGAATCCGGCGCGTTCAAATTCGCGTCGATGAGCGAGTTCAAAGCCTATCTCGCCGGCAAGCGCTAGGCGCGGCGGGACGTCTTGGCCGGGCTTGTCCCGGCCATCCACGCGGCGCCGCTTCCAACGTCGCATCCGGAAAGCGCTTCGCGTTTGAGGCGGCCGCAGCGGGCGCGGCGCCGTCGGCGCCACGGCTCGACGTGGGTGGCCCGGACAAGCCCGGCCATGACGGCCTTTCTCTATCTGGGGGCCTTCGATCAGCCCAACAGGCTCGCTTCTCGCGCCATCTCGGCCAGCGAGACCAACGGCCGCGCTCCGATATGCTGGATGATCTCCGCCGCGGCGAGGGCGCCGAGCCGCGCGCAGGTAACGGCGTCCGTCCCCTGCGCCATTCCCGCGAGATAGCCCGCCGCGAACATGTCGCCGGCGCCGGTGGTGTCGACCACCTTGGCGACCGGGAACGCCGGCACCTCGTGCGTCGCCTCGCCCTCGATGACGATCGATCCCTTTTCCGAGTGGGTCACCACCGCCAGCACGCCCTCCTGCCGCACCGCGTCGAGCGCCTCGGTCAGATGCGGCGTCTGGTAAAGCGAGAGAATCTCGTCGGTGTTGGCGAACAGCGTGTCGACCAGGCCGCGCCGCATCAGATCGATGAATTCGCCGCGGAACCGATCGACGCAGAACGAATCGGACAGCGTCAGCGAAACGCGATGCCCCGCCTGGCGGGCGATCTCGGCCGCCTTCTGGAAGGCGGATTTTGCCGCCGGCCGGTCCCACATATAGCCTTCGAGATAGACGAAGCGCGCCGACCGCACCAACGCCTCGTCGACGTCGTCGGGCGAAAGATAGGTGCTGGCGCCGAGATAGGTGTGCATCGTGCGCTCGCCGTCGGGCGTCACGTGGACGAAGCAACGCCCGGTCGCCGGGCCGTGCTCGGCCGCGCTCGTCTCGAACCGGACGCCGGTCGCCCGGAGGTCTTTGGCGAAGGCGGCGCCGAGCGCGTCGTTCTTCACCTTGCCGATATAGGCGCTCTTTACGCCGAAGGAGGCGACGCCGACGATCGTGTTGGCCGCCGAGCCGCCGGAGACGATGCGCGGATCGACGCGCGCGGCGTAGAGCGCCTCTGCGCGATCCTCGTCGATCAGCGTCATCGCCCCCTTCACCATCTCCTGGGCGCGCAGAAAGTCGTCGCCCGCAAAATCGATGATGTCGACCAGCGAATTGCCCAGCCCCAAAACGTCCACAGCTTCCGTCATTGGCCTACGCGCCCTTTGTCTTCGATGCGCCCTCCCTGGCATCGCCGCGTCTTGCCGTCAAATTCGGCGGCGCATTCGGCCATTCCGGATCATGTGGAGCAGGCCGCGGAGGCCAGTTCGCCACGCGCTGGCGTCTGGGCTAAATGTTGGGAGCAGGCTCTGCGAGAGGCCCGATCCATGCCCCGTTCCGAGCGTCTCATCGAGTTGATCCAGGCTCTGCGCCGTCGCCGGCTGCCGGCGACCGGCCGAGCGCTCGCGGACGAACTCGGGGTGAGCCTCCGGACGCTCTATCGCGACATCGCCAGCCTGCAAGGGCAGGGCGCCGCAATCATTGGGGAAGCGGGCGTCGGCTATGTGCTGAAGCCTGGCTTTCTGCTGCCGCCGCTGATGTTCTCCGAGGACGAGATCGAAGCGCTCGTCCTCGGGTCGCGCTGGGTTGTCGAACGCGCCGACGGCCGGCTCGGCGATGCGGCGCGCAACGCGCTGGCGAAGATCGCCGCGGTGCTGCCCGAGGACCTGCGCGACACGCTCGACGCTTCGCCGCTGCTGATCGGACCGGGCTGCGACGCGAGCGTGGATGCGGTCGATCTTTCCGTGTTGCGCCAGGCGATCCGCGCCGAGCGCAAGGTCGCGATTCGCTATCGCGACGCTGCCAACTCAGCCTCGGAGCGAATTGTCTGGCCGTTCGCGCTGGGCTTTTTTGACCATGCGCGGGTGATGGTCGCCTGGTGCGAGCTGCGCGGCGATTTTCGCAACTTTCGCACCGATCGGCTGGAGGCCTTCGCCGCGACCGACGAGCGCTATCCGCGCCGCCGGCGAGCGCTTCTGAAAGCCTGGCGGGAGGTCGAGGGCATTCCCGCCGAACCGTGAAGGCTGCTGCCAGAAATTGACAGTGGTCCGCCGTAGCCTCGCTCCTGTCCAAAAGGAGGAGCAAGCCATGGCCAACCCGCATTTCGTTCTGCTCTACGTCGCGAGCCTCAAAGCCAGCGTCGACTTCTATCGCGATCTCCTTGAGCGCGAGCCCATCGATGCTTCGCCCACTTTTGCGATGTTCGCGCTCAATCCCGGCCTGATGCTCGGCCTCTGGGCGCGCGAGGGCGTGCAGCCGGCGCCTGGAGCCGGGACTGGCGGAGGCGAGCTTGCGTTGTCGCTGGCCGAGGCGCGCGACGTCGACGGCGCCTGCGAGCGCTGGCGGTCACTCGGGGTCCGCATTCTGCAAGAGCCAGTCGACATGGATTTCGGGCGCACCTTCGTTGGTCTCGACCCGGACGGCCATCGCCTGCGCGTGTTCTCGCCAAGCGGCGAGTAGAAAATAACGCTTGAACAGGCAACCGAACGGTTGCATATTGGCGTCCATGAGCATGGACGCCGTCTTCAAGGCGCTGGCCGATCCGGTCCGGCGCGCCCTTCTCGACAGCCTCCACGCACGTAATGGGCAGACGCTCGGCGAGCTTTGCGAGGGGCGGAAGATGACGCGACAGGCGGTGACCAAGCACCTCGCGATCCTTGAGGAAGCCAATCTCGTGGCCTCGCGCAAGCAGGGCCGCGAGAAGCTTCATTATCTGAACGCGGTTCCCATTCACGAGATCGCCGATCGCTGGATCGGCAAATACGAGCGGGCGCGGCTGAATGCCCTGGCCGATCTCAAACGCAGCCTCGAGGACGAGGAGGGGCAGGGGGAGCGTTGAGCGCAGCCGTCAGGGCGTCTTGGCCGGGCTGGTCCCGGCCATCCACGCGGCGCCGCGGCTCCAAACTCCGAAGCGTCACGCCAACGGCGCGGCGTGGATGCCTGGCACAAGGCCGGGCAGGACGATCAAAGAGGAGGAACCGATGCCAGACAACGCCTACGTCTATGTGACCTATATCCGCACCACCCCGGAGCGTCTGTGGACCGCCCTGACGAGCCCGGAGTTCACCAGGCAATATTGGTTCGGGATGCATCAGGAGACGGAATGGAAGCCCGGCTCGCCGTGGCGGCTGGTGTTTCCCGATGGGCGGATCGCCGACGCGGGCGAGGTCGTCGAGGTCGATCCGCCCAAGCGCCTCGTGCTCAATTGGCGCAACGAGTTCAGGCCGGAACTGAAGGTGGAGGGTTACTCCCGCTGCACGATGGAGCTCGAACCGGTCGCCGAGGCCGTCAAGCTGACCATCACCCATGCGATCGACGCGCCGGAGTCGAAGTTCGTTCAGGCGGTCTCAAACGGTTGGCCGCTCATCCTCTCCAACTTGAAGTCGCTGCTGGAGACGGGGGAACTCGTACTGAAGGTGAAGCCTTCCTGATCGCTACCGCGCGACGTCTCTGCGCCGCAGCCTCACATAGAGCGCGCCGGCCCCCCCGTGGGCGCGGCCCGCTTCCTCGAAACCCAGCACGACCGCCCGCAAGTCCGGCTCGCGCAGCCAGTGCGGCACGAGCCGGCGGAGAACGCCGGGCTCGTCGACCCAGGAATAGGCGGTCTCCCGACTGCGCGCATTGCCTTTGCCGGTGACGACGACCACCAGCCGGCCGCCCTGCGCCTGCGCGCGGACGAGGAAGCCGCGCAGCGCGTGGTGCGCCTGGGCTTGCGTCATGCCGTGCAGGTCGAGGGCGCTGTCGACGCCGGTGCGTCCGCGGGCGAGATCGCGCTTAAGGCGGCGCTCGAGCGGCGCGAGCGGCGGCGGGCTCGCCGGACGCGGCTTTGCCTGCGGCGGGGCGGACGCAGCGCGGGCGGGGGCTGGCGGCGCCGGCTCGGGCGCCGGTTGCGGCTGCGACAGCGCCGGGAGGCTTGCTCCGCGCCGTTTCTTGATGGATTTCGCGACCTCGACCCAGAGGGTGATTTCTTCGTCGCTGAGGCGGCGCACCCTGGAGGCGCGGCGCTTCTCCGTCGTCTCCTTCACGGCTCGTCTCCGCGCGGCAGCAGCACGGTGAACGTCCCGCGGTGGCGGATGGCGCCGGCTAACGCGCCCGCCGCCTCGCCGCCGCCGAAAAAGATGTCGGCGCGCGCCGCGCCGAGGATCGCCGAGCCGGTATCCTGCGCGATCATCAGCCGGCGGAACGGCGTCGGCGCCTCATCCCGCCAGGGCAGATCGGCGTCGATGAGGAACGGCGTCCCATAGGCCCAGATCGAGCGGTCGACCGCGATCGAGCGCAGCGGCGTCAGCGGAACGCCCGCGCCTCCGGTCGGCCCCAACGCGGGATCGAACGCCTCCTCGAGCTTGAAGAAGACGTAGGAGCGATTGCGCTGCATCAGAGCCCGGCCCTTGTCGCCGGGGCGGAGCCCGTTGTCGCGCAGCCAGCGCTTGAGGCGCGCCAGCGACATTTCGGGCTCGGCGATTTCGCCCGCTTCGATGAGGAGGCGGCCGATCGAGGTATAGGGCAGGCCGTTGCGGCCGTCATAGGCGAGGCGAAGCTGTCGCCCGTCGGGGAGTTCGGCCCGCGCCGAGCCTTGCACCTGCGCGAGAAAAACCTCGACCTCGTCTTCGAGCCAGACGATCGCCTCGCCTTCCGCCGCCTCGATCGCGGCGCGCTCGGGATAGGCGCGCAGGACGCCGTCGCCTAACCGCTGCGCGCCGGTCAATTCCGGGTCGAGTCGCGCCGGCGCCGCGCCGAGCGGGAAGGAGACGAGATCGGCCGGTCGCGCGAGGACTGGGGCGGTGAACTGCGGCGTCCGGACGAGCGAACCTCTGACGAGGGGCTCATAGTAGCCGGTGAGGAAACCCGCGCCGTCCGTCGCGTCGGATTTCACGCGGAACGGCTGAAAGCGCTCCCTGAAAAAGCGCCGCGCAGCGGCGGCGCTCCGTTCCCCCGCGAGCGCGTCGCGCGCGATCGCGATCAGGCGAGGGGAGGGCTCGTGCGCCGCTCGCGTCGGGTGGAGGCCGTCGCAGAGCGCCCGCGCCGAGACGAGGAAAGCGGCGAAGGCGGCCCCCGCATCGTCCGTTTCGAAGCCGGCGAGGTCTTCGAAGCACACCGGCTCCAGACGCGTCGTCATTGGCGATCCTCGGAGCGGCCGATTCAGTGAACCGTTTGCGTCGCCGTGAGGAGCCAGTTCGGGTCGCGCGAATTGGTGTCGCGGGTGAAGGTCCAGATGTCGAGATGGTCGGCGACCTCGTTGGCCGCGCCGTCGACGACGGCCCCCGAGGCGTCGTGCGTCACCGAGGCGAGTTTGGCGGCGAACCGCACGGAGACGGAGGCGACCGCGCCGGTCAGCCGGGCGTCGACGATATCCGACGCGTCGATCGACACCAGCGTCGTCGTCAGCGTCTGGCCGGCGGCGAGCCGGGCCCGAATGGCCTTGTCGAAGTTGGCGAACACCTCGGGCGCAAGCAGGCGGCGCAAGCTCGAGACGTCGGCGGCGGCGAAAGCCGAGACGGTCATGTCATAGGCCGCGCGCGCGCCGGCGAGGAAGCGGTCGGGCGTAAAGTCGGGGTCGGCGGCGGCGACCGCGTCGAGGCCGGCCGCGAGGGGCGAACCGGCCTGCGCGAAGCCCTTCCACCGATCCGGCGAGGGCGCAGCTTCCGGTTGCGCAAAGCCGCGCGCGGCGGCGCCGAGGGGGATGACATTGCCGCCGTTCGGCGGCGCGCGGAAATCGCCAGGGCCGCGGGTAGGCGAGCGGTCCTGCGGCGGCCGCTGCGCGCCGTTGCGGGTTCCGAGCACCGAGCGCAGCTTGAAGACCACGAAGATCGCGACGATGGCGAAGATGATCGTCGATGGGTCAAAATTCTGCATGGCCGGTCCTCGGTTCACGCGGCGGCTCCGCCGACCGACGCCTTCCCTAGTTAGGATCATCGGGCCGATTTGGCTAGAACCATGACAATGGTTGGCCGTTGCGCCTGGCGGCGAACGATGATTTCAACTCCTCATAGGAGCGTCGGCGGGAAGGATGGAGCGTTGAGCGAGTTTGGCAAGATCGGCGTCGTGGGGGCGGGAGCCTGGGGGTTGGCGCTCGCCAATGCGGCAGCGGCAGCCGGTCGAGAGGTGACGATCTGGGGCCGCGGCGTCGCCGAGATGCGCTCCCTGCAGGAGACGCGGCGGGACGCGCGCCTGCCCGGCGTGACGCTCGCCGCTTCGATCACGGTCATCTCGGATTTGGGGGCGCTCGCGGATTGCGAGGCCGTGCTGGTCGCCGTCCCGGCGCAGACGACGCGCGAAGTGGCGACGCGCCTCGCGGCCGCCCTGACGCGTCCGCGGCCGCTCATCGCCTGCGCCAAAGGGGTCGAGCGCCACACCCATTGTTTCATGACCGAGGCGCTTGCGGAGGCCGCGCCGGGTTGGACCCCCGCAATCCTGTCGGGGCCGAGCTTCGCGATCGACGTCGCGTCCGGCCTGCCGACGGCGGTGACGCTGGCGAGCGGCGATGAAGCGATCGCGCGGAGCCTCTGCGACGCGCTGCGCGGGCCGAGCCTGCGCCTCTATCACTCCACCGACGTGCGCGGCGTCGAGATCGGCGGCGCGGCTAAGAACGTCCTCGGCATCGCCTGCGGCGTTGCGGCGGGGCTCGAACTCGGCGCCAGCGCCTCCGCCGCGCTGATCGCGCGCGGCTTCGCCGAATTGCGCCGCTTCGGCGAGGCGTTCGGCGCGCGGCCGAATACGCTGATGGGCCTTTCCGGCCTCGGCGACCTCGTCCTGACCTGCTCGTCGGCGCAGTCGCGCAACTTCGCTTTCGGCACGGCGCTGGGGCAGGGGCGCCGCCTCGACGAGGCGGCCGGCGGCAAGCTGGTCGAAGGCGCCTTCACGGCCGCCGCGCTGATGCAGATGGCGCGCTCGCGCGGCGTCGACATGCCGATCTGCGCCGCCGTCGAAGCGCTGCTCGGCGGCGCGATCGACCCGCGGGAGGCCGTCGTCGCTTTGCTCGCCCGCCCACAGAAAGGCGAGGAATAGCCGCGCGCTCGCGCTTTACGAGCGCGCGTCGATCGCCTAGATCGAAATCGAGCAGATTTGGGGGAATGGCATGCTTTTCGTCGCCACTTGCACCGACAAACCCGACAGCATGGCGTTGCGCATGGAGACGCGCCCGGAGCATCTCGCCTATCTCGCGTCGCTCGGCGATCGCGTGCGCATCGGCGGCGCGATTTTGACGCCGGATCAAAAGAGCGTGGTCGGCTCGCTGCTGATCTTCGAGGCGGCCGACGAAGCGGAAGTCAGGGCGCTGCTTGCGAATGACCCCTACGCCAAGGCGCAACTCTTTGCGAACGTCGACGTCAAACCCTGGCGGCAGGCGGTTGGCCTGCCGCTCGCTTGAGGATCGTCATGGCCCACTGGCTGTTCAAGAGCGAGCCGTCCGTCTGGTCCTTCGACGCCCAGGTCGCCCAAGGCGAGAAGGGTACGAGCTGGAACGGCGTGCGCAACCATTCCGCCAAGCTCAATATGATGGCGATGAAGGTCGGCGAGCAGGGGTTTTTCTATCACTCCAACGAAGGCAAGGCGATCGTCGGCGTCGTCGAGGTGATCAAGCCCTACTATCCCGATCCGACCGACGAGAGCGGCAAGTTCGGCATGGTCGACATCAAGGCGGTGCGCGCCATGCCGCGGCCGGTGACGCTCGAAGCGGTGAAGGCCGAGAAGCGCCTCGCCAAAATGGCGCTGGTTGTCTTTTCGCGCCTTTCGGTGCAGCCCGTCACCGACGAGGAATGGCGGATCGTCTGCGAAATGGGCGGATTTTGACAAGGCTTCCTTAGCCAAAGCGGCGCGTCAATTCGCGTCGTCACCGTTTGTTAAGCAGCGGGGCTTCAGGCTCGCCCGAGTATTCGTGTTCTCGGGTTTGAGTGATGACCATTTCCGCAATTCCGCAAATCGTCGCCTACGTCCCGGTCGCTCCGGTTGAGAAGGTCGCGCCGGTGCGTCGCGCCGTGCCCAAAAACGAGGCGAAAAAATCGTCGAAGGCCGCGAAGGGCGAGCTTGCGCGGTCGCCCGAGTCCACCAGTTCGAGCTCCGTCCTGACGCTTCTGAGCGCGTTGCAGACGGGCGGTTAGCCCTCCGCCTGAGGCGCCTTCGTCGTATCGCGCGGGCCTCAATTCCGAAAGTCGCAGCAGGATTACCACAGCTCGGAAGGGGGAGCGCCCTTGTTCCGCGCGGCCGCGATGAGGCATACTCTCCGCCGAATTGCGCGCGCGAAGGCGCGAGGGAGAGACTGATGTCCGAGAAGGTGTACGACGTTCCCCAGGAATGGGCGGAGCGCGCGTGGGTCAACGAGCCTCGTTACCAGGAGATGTACCGGCGCTCGGTCGAGGATGCGGAAGCGTTCTGGGGCGAGCACGGCAAGCGGATCGACTGGTTCAAGCCCTACACCGTCGTCAAGAACACGAGCTACGATCCGCAGAACGTCTCGATCAAATGGTTCGAGGACGGCGTCACCAACGTCGCCCACAATTGCATCGATCGTCATCTGCCAAAGCGCGCCAACCAGACCGCGATCATCTGGGAAGGCGACGATCCCACCCGCTCCAAGCACATCACCTATGCCGAGCTGCACGAGCATGTCTGCCGCTTCGCCAATGTGCTGAAGGCGCAGGGCGTCAAGAAGGGCGACCGCGTCACGATCTATCTGCCGATGATCCCGGAGGCGGCCTATGCGATGCTCGCCTGCGCGCGCATCGGCGCGATCCACTCGATCGTCTTCGGCGGCTTCTCGCCGGACGCGCTCGCCGGGCGCATCGCCGACGCGAAGTCGGAACTCGTCATCACCGCCGACGAGGGTCTGCGCGGCGGCCGTAAGGTGCCGCTCAAGGCCAATGTCGACGTCGCCGTCGAGAAAGCCGGCGGCGTGAAGCGCGTGCTCGTTGTGCAGCACACCGGCGGCGCCGTCGACTGGAACACGGGACGCGACCTCTGGCTGCATGACGCGGCTCAAACAGTCTCGGCCGATTGCCCGCCCGAGCCGATGAGCGCCGAGGATCCGCTCTTCATCCTCTACACCTCAGGCTCGACCGGAACGCCCAAGGGCGTGCTGCACACGACGGGCGGCTATCTCGTCTTCGCCTCGATGACGCATCAATACGTCTTCGATTATCACGACGGCGACATCTATTGGTGCACCGCCGACGTCGGCTGGGTGACAGGGCACAGCTACATCATCTACGGGCCGCTTTCGAACGGCGCGACGACGCTCATGTTCGAAGGCGTACCCAACTATCCCACGATCAGTCGGTTCTGGGAGGTGATCGACAAGCACAAGGTCAACATCTTCTACACCGCGCCGACGGCGATCCGCGCCTTGATGGGCGCGGGCGAAGAGCCGGTGAAGAAGACGAGCCGCGCGTCGCTGCGCCTGCTCGGCTCGGTGGGCGAGCCGATCAATCCCGAGGCGTGGGAATGGTATCATCGCGTCGTCGGCGACGAGCGCTGCCCGATCGTCGACACGTGGTGGCAGACCGAGACTGGCGGCGTTCTCATCACGCCGCTCCCCGGCGCAACGAAACTGAAGCCCGGCTCAGCGACGCGGCCGTTCTTCGGCGTCATTCCTCAGGTCGTCGACGCGGCGGGCGAGGTTCTGCAAGGCGCCTGCGAGGGCAATCTCGTGCTCGCCAATTCCTGGCCCGGCCAGATGCGCACCGTCTATGGCGACCATGATCGCTTCGTGAAGACCTATTTCGCCGCTTATCCCGGCAAGTACTTCACCGGCGACGGATGCCGGCGCGACGCCGACGGCTACTACTGGATCACCGGGCGCGTCGACGACGTCATCAACGTCTCCGGCCACCGGATGGGAACGGCGGAAGTCGAAAGTGCGCTCGTTGCGCACGCGAAAGTGTCGGAGGCGGCGGTCGTCGGCTATCCCCACGACATCAAGGGGCAGGGCATCTACGCCTATGTCACGCTGATGGCGGGCGCCGCGCCGAGCGAAGAGCTGCGCAAGGAGCTGGTCGCCTGGGTGCGCAAGGAGATCGGGCCGATCGCCTCGCCCGACCTCATCCAGTTCGCGCCGGGGCTGCCGAAGACGCGCTCGGGCAAGATCATGCGCCGCATTCTGCGCAAGATCGCCGAGAACGACTATGGCTCGCTCGGCGACACCTCGACGCTCGCTGATCCCTCCGTGGTCAACGAACTGATCGACAACCGGCAGAACCGCGGCAAGGCCTGACCGAAGCTATGCGACTGCGCGCCGCAATTGTCGGCGCGCTTCGCCGAGCGCCAGCGCGGCGGCGACGCCGACGTTGAGCGAGCGCAAGGGCGGGCGAATCGGAATGCGCACGCGCGCGTCCGCCGCCTGTCGCACCGCCTCCGGGACGCCTGCCAATTCGCGTCCGACGAGGATCACGTCGCCCGGCGCGAAGGCGAAGTCCCAAAGCGCGTCCTCGCCGTGCGTGGTGAGCAGCACGAGGCGGCGCTTCGCCTCGGCGCGCCAGCTTTCAAATCGCGCGAAGGAAAGATGGCGCTCGATCGACAGCGCGTCGAGATAGTCCATTCCCGAGCGCCGCAGCCGCCGGTCTGAAAGCGCAAAGCCTGCAGGCTCGATGATCGCCGCCTCGACGTCGAGACAGGCGCAGGTGCGCAGCATCGCCCCGACGTTCTGGGCGATGTCCGGCTCATAGAACGCGAGCGTGAGGCGTGCGAGCGCAGTCATCGCCTGTGCATAATCAGAATTGCCGAACTCTTGTCATGCTCGCTTGCGGATTCTCGGCGATCGCGGAGGGCGACGATTTGTCGCTGTCAACCCTATGGACAACCACAGCAAACGATGCGAAATAACCCTTAATAGGGAGTGGCGCGCTTTTGCCGGCGCGACCCTTCGAGCCTGGGCGGCGAGAGGCGTCGCGAACACTGCGATCTCGCAGACCGCCCGGGCCAGCGAAAACAAATGGGGGAAACATTTGTCGAGCGCGGTCACGGAAAATCCATCCCGTCGGGATTTCCTTTTCATTGCCACAGGGGCTGTCGGCGCGGTCGGCGTCGGGTCCGTCGTGTGGCCACTCATCGATCAGATGAATCCCGACGCGTCGACGCTTGCGCTCGCCTCGATCGAAGTCGATATCGGCGCCATCCAAGAGGGTCAGATCGTCACGGTCAAATGGCGTGGCGGCCCCGTCTTTATTCGTCATCGCACGAAGAAGGAAATCGACGACGCGGTGAACACGCCGCTGAGCGAGCTCAAAGATCCACAGCTTGATTCGGCCCGGGTCAAGAAGCCGGAGTGGCTGATCGTCGTGGGCGTCTGCACGCATCTTGGCTGCGTGCCGCTCGGACACGAAGGCCAGTACGATGGCTGGAAGTGCCCCTGCCACGGCTCGGTCTACGACACGTCCGGGCGCATTCGCCAGGGCCCTGCGCCGCTGAATCTGGCGGTTCCGGACTATGCATTCCTCAGCGACACGAAAGTGAAGATCGGCTGATCGCCAGCAGCCGTTCGTCTTTTCGCGTGTTCGTCGCCGCGGAGTTTACCTCTTCCTCGCTCCTCAGCTGCAGAGAATTGAGCCATGAGCGGAACCTCGACCTACGTACCTAAGAGCGCAATCGGCCGCTGGTTTGAATCGCGCTTGCCGATCATGGGCCTCGTGCACTCCTCGTTCGTCGCCTATCCGGTGCCGCGCAACCTCAACTACCTCTGGACCTTCGGCGCGATTCTTTCGTTCATGCTGGGAGCGCAGATCGTCACCGGCGTGATTCTGGCGATGCACTACGTGCCGAGTTCGAAGATGGCCTTCGAATCGATCGAGCACATCATGCGCGACGTCAACTACGGTTGGCTGATCCGCTATCTGCACACCAACGGCGCGTCGATGTTCTTCTTCGCCGTCTACATGCACATGTTTCGCGGCATCTATTACGGGTCTTACAAGGCGCCACGCGAAGTGCTGTGGATTCTCGGCGTGATCATCTATCTCCTGATGATGGCGACGGCCTTCATGGGCTACGTGCTGCCCTGGGGCTCGATGAGCTTTGCCGGCGCGACGGTGATCACCAACCTGTTCACCGCGATCCCGCTCGTCGGCACGGGCGTCGCCCACTGGCTGTGGGGCGGCTATGCGGTTGGCGATCCGACGCTGAACCGCTTCTTCTCGCTGCATTACCTGCTGCCCTTCATGATCGCCGGCGTCGTCGGACTCCATGTGTGGGCGCTGCACGTCACGGGGCAAAACAATCCCGACGGCGTCGAGGTGAAGCACGTCCAGCGCGACACGGTCGCCTTCACGCCCTACGCGACGATCAAGGACGTATTCGGGCTGTCGGTGTTCCTGATCCTCTACGCCTGGTTCGTCTTCTACATTCCGAACTATCTGCTCGACGCGGACAATTACGTGCCGGCCAATCCGCTGGTGACGCCGGCGCATATCGTGCCGGAATGGTACCTACTGCCGTTCTACGCGATCCTGCGCGCCATACCGGACAAGCTGGTCGGCGTCCTCGCGCTGGCGGCGGCGATCGTGCTGCTCGCCTTCCTCCCCTGGCTCGACACTTCGCCGGTCAAATCAGCGAAATATCGGCCGACGTTCCGCATCTTCTTCTGGCTGTTCGTGGTTTGCTGCGTCGGATTGGGTTACCTCGGTTCGCAGGAGGTTTCCGATGGGACGACGCTGGCGGCGCGCATTCTCGCAGTCGGCTACTTCGGCTTCCTGCTCGTCGTCCTGCCGGTGCTGGGGTTGATCGAAAAGACCAAGCCGATCCCCGCCTCGATCGCCGACGCTGTTCTGCCGAAAGAGAAGAGCGCGCCGGCCGCGCCGTCCGTCGCGAGCTGATTGGCGGCCACTCCGAGGGGAAATCGACCATGATCCGTTTGAAGACTTCCTTTTTTGCGCCGGCCGCCTTGATGCTGCTGCTCGCGAGCGGCGTCGGCGCGCTCGCCCAGGAGGAGGACCAGCCGAAGCCGAGTCGCCAGTCCTGGACCTTTTCGGGCTTCTTCGGCACGTTCGACCAGGCACAGCTCCAGCGCGGCTTCCAGGTCTACAAAGAGGTGTGCAGCACCTGCCACCGTTTGAGCATTCCCTTCCGCACCCTCGGCGAACCCGACGGGCCCGGGTACTCGCAGGATCAGGTCAAGGCTCTGGCGGCGAGCTATCAAGTCACCAACGACGAGCCGAACGACAAGGGCGAGATCTTCAAGCGCGCCGGCCTTCCCTCCGACGATTTTCCCCCGCCGGATGCCTATCCGAACGATCAGGCGGCGGCCGCCGCCTTTGGCAAAGCGCCGCCGGACATGTGGCTGCTCGCCAAGGCGCGTAAGTACGAGCGCGGCTTCCCGTGGTTCATCTTCGACGCGCTGCCGTTCTTCCAGTATCAGGAAATCGGCGCTGACTATATCTACGCCATTCTGAACGGTTACACGAAGTCCGACGATCCGCAGTGGAATCTCTACTATCCCGGCCACAAGATCGCGATGCCGCAGCCGCTCACCGACGGCAAAGTCGAATATAAGGACGGAACGCCTTCGACGGTCGCCAATTACGCGAAGGACGTCGCCGCCTTTCTGAGCTGGGCGGCGGAGCCGACGCTGGTCGAGCGCAAGAAGATCGGCTTGCGTGTGATGGTGTTCCTCATCGTTTTCTCGGCTCTTCTGTATTTCACGAAGAAGCGGATCTGGAGCGAGTTGCACTAGAGAGAATTGAAATCGCGTCGGATCGTCATTGCGAGGAGCGTGAGCTCCGAAGCAATCCCATAGTTCCGCTTGGCGCTGCTGGATTGCCTCGCTTCGCTGGCAATGAGGGGTGTTGCAACTCGACTGGCTCGCCGCACGCTCGAGACCGATCAAAGGCGCCTCTGAAGCGTCGCCGGCGTGGTGTGGCGAGGGGAGCAAAGCAGCCGGCGCGCCGCGGACCTAACCGGCCGCATGGGTCACTTTGGCGCTAACGCCCGCGTAATGACGCGCGCTCAAGCGCGCGATGCTTGGCTCAGCGGGTCGCCTCGGTTATCTCGATGGGGCGGATCGAGGAATTGAGACCGAGCAGCCGCACGGTTTCGCGCTCGCGAGGAGAAGCGTCATGGCCAAGGCGATCGTCGGCGTTATCGGAGGCTCCGGGCTCTATCGCCTCGCCGGCATGACGGATGTCCGGGAGGAGACTGTCGCCACGCCGTGGGGCGAGCCGTCCGATGTCCTTCGTTTCGGGCGGATCGGCGACACCGAGGCGGTGTTCCTCTCGCGCCACGGCGAGGGCCATCGCTTTTCGCCGAGCACGATCAACTATCGCGCCAACATCGACGCGATGAAGCGCGCCGGCGTCACCGACATTATCGCTGTCTCCGCCTGCGGCTCGTTCCGCCGCGAACTCTATCCCGGGCTCTTCGTGCTGATCGACCAGTTCGATGACCGCACCTTCGGGCGGCAGACCAGTTTCTTCGGCACGGGCTGCGTCGCCCATGTCTCGATGGCTCACCCGATCGCGCCGGCGCTGCGCCAGCGCGTCGCCGACGCGGCGGACGCGGAGGGCGTCGCCTATCGGCTCGGCGGAACCTACGTTTGCATGGAAGGGCCGCAGTTTTCGACCTTGGCGGAGTCGCTCGCCTACCAGGCGCGCGGCGCGGACGTCATCGGCATGACCGGCGCGACCGAGGCCAAGCTCGCGCGCGAAGCCGAAATCTCCTATGCGACGATCGCCATGGTCACCGACTACGACTGCTGGCACGAGGAGCACGGCGCGGTTGACGTCGCCTCGGTGATGCGGGTCGCCCACGACAACGCGCAGCGCGTCAATGCGCTATTGGGGCGCATCCTCAGGGACTTCCCAGCCGAGCACCAGGCCTGCCCGGTCGGTTCGGATCGCGCCCTCGACGGCGCGATCATGACCCATCCGAGCGCGCGTGATCCCGAATTGCTGCGCAAGCTCGACGCCGTCGCCGGGCGGGTGCTCAGGTCGACCGCGTAACGTCCCAGCCGACGGGCGGCGTCTTGGCCTTGCAAGGCCGCGAATCGTGCCGCAGGATGGATGATCTGGGGGAGGGGCTGTGAAAGCGCTTTTTGAGAGATTCCTTCTCGCGAGCCGTTGGGCGCTGATTCCGTTTTACATCGGGCTCGTTCTCGCCCTGGTGGAACTGCTCGCCAAGGTCGTCCAGCGCGTCTACCAGGTCGCCATGCAATTCTTCGACCTCACCGAGGAAGGCGTGCTTCTCTCCGCTCTGTCGGTCGTCGACCTCACGCTTTCGGCGTCGCTGATTGTCATCGTCATGCTGTCTGGCTACGCTAATTTCGTCTCGCGTTTCGACGTAGAGGGCCATGTCGAATGGCCGCGCTGGATCGCCGACATCGATTTCAGCGAGCTCAAGGTGAAGCTGATGGCGTCGATCGTCGCCATCACCGCCATCAAGCTTCTGGAGGCGTTCATGGACGCCGGCCACGAGTTGGATCGCGACCTCGGCTGGCAGACCGGGATTCACATCGCTTTCGTCGTCTCGGCCCTGCTGGTCGCGGTCGCCGACCGGATCGGCAACCGCCACGGCGGCGGGGGCGAAGTCTTAGTAAGCCGCGTTCACGGGATATCCACCCGGCGCCGCCGTCATGTCCGCGAAAGCGGGCATCCAGGAGTCAAAGGGCGAAGGCCTGCGGCGGTTGTCTGGAGCCCCGCTTTCGCTCTACGGGATGCACACATCGGTCCGTCGCCGTCACGCCCGGACTTGATCCGGGGGCCCAGGCGGCGACATCTGCGATTAACCTTTCTCCAAGCCCGCGTATGACGGCAGCCTCGCTGCAAATATTCCGCCGGCTACACTCGGTGGCGATGAGCCGACTGAGGCGCCCGCCCGTTCGAAAATGTGTGCATGCCGTAGAGCTTCCGCGGGGGTGACAGCAGCGCCGCGTCGACCAAAAAGCAGGCGACTCTTGGCCCTGACCGCAACGCCGAACTCTTTCCCCGTTAGTCCGTGGGGAAATGGGGCGGCCTATTTCTCGAGAAGCACCGTTCGGCACTCCGCCGGCAATTGCGCGAGCGTGAGGGGCGGGCTCGGCTTACCGAGCGCGGGATGCAGCGCCGCGTCGGTGAACCACCAGGCCAGCGATTTGTCGCAGCCGTCGCCCGGCGGCAGTGGCGCTTGCGGCTGACATTCCGTCTCGCCGGCAGGGCAGGCGATGCGGATATGGAAATGGTAGTTGTGCCCCCAATAGGGGCGCACTTTGTGCATCCAGGGCTCGCCCGCCGCCGTCTCGCACAACGCCTTCTTGATGGCGGCGTTGACGAAGATACGGTCGACCTCCGGCTCCTCCGCCGCGGCCTTGATGACGCCGGCCTGGCGCGTCGTCCAATGGCCCGGATCGATCGCGAGCCCGTCGGGCCGCACCATGTCGACGGCCGACATCTCCTCGCGCTCCTCTCGGCTCAGCGTATGGTCCGGCATCGGCGTCAGCCAAACGTCTGCGTCGAGGCCCACCTGGTGCGATGCGTGGCCGGTCAGCATGGGGCCGCCGCGTGGCTGGGAGATATCGCCGACGAGAATGCCGGGCCAAACCCCTTCGCGCGCCGCTTTTCGGGAGAAGCGTTCGAGGAATGCGATCATCGCCGGATTCCCGCAGTTCCGATTGCGCGACAGCCGCATCACCTGCCAGGTCTCGCCGTCGACCGGCAAGGCCTTGGCGCCGGCGAGGCATCCGCGCGCATAAAAGCCGATCGAGCGCGTCGCGACTTCGGTCGGCGTCATGGCCCGCCCGAAGATTTCCTTGGCCGGCAGCTTCGGATCGGTCGGATTGGCGAGCGGGGGCAGGGGCGTCGGGTCGAGGGTTCCCCTCTCCTGGCCGAGCGCAGCGCCGCTGGCGAGTAGGCCGGCGTATAATGTGGTGAGAATGGCCGCTCTCGAGAATCCCATCACCGTCGTTCCGGCGCTCGCTTTTGGCATGCAGCTGTCCTCGGTCGTGTCGGCGGAGCGCCGCTAGGGGCAACGAGGATAAGCGCGCGCGATCTCGTCGCAAGGGCGCCGGACAAGTTTCTGGGCGCCGATTCGTCGAGCCGTTCCGCTCTCGCCCCCGCGCCGACAGCAACCTGGGTGCGCGCCGGACCATTTTCGCGTCCGCTCGGGCGCGCTCGGCGCCGTTGCGCGCAGGCGACAAGGAGCCGTTACTTGCTGGCGTATATAACGCTCACGAAGTGTCTAAGTCGAATTCAAAATCCCAATTCCTAATTGAGATAGGGCGCACCCTTTTTGCGAGATCCAGGAGCGGAGCGCTTCGGTCGAGGCACGGAGGGGAGGGTCTGCCGCGGCGCGGCAGCCGCGGCCCCGCTCGCCCATCGTAATGTCTTGCGCTAGCGCAAGACGGCGCCCTTTGCTCCCAAACGCGACAAATTCGCAACACATTTACGAACAATTTTCCTGCTTTGGTGCGGGCACGAAAATGATCTTGTTTCCAGAAGGTTAACGGCAAAGCGGCCGCGCGGTCGGAATAGGCGCGGCGCAATCAGGGCGGGTCCCTGCCGTAAATGGTAAACCGATCCTGCTAAGTAATTTTTGCGGCCGAAGCGAAGTTGCCGGCTTATCAATCGGTTGCGGCGGAGCAGGGGGAGAGCGCCCGCCGAGCCGCGGCGCCGGCGTCGGCCAGTGCGATCATTTCTCCGGTAAGATGGGTTGCCCTGTCCGGCCGGCCGTGCGATATTCCGGCCATAAACATAAATGGCTGAGAGGCGGCATATCGGGTGGGCGCCGTCCGACTTCAGCGAATAGTGTAAGTATAGTGTTCTGGGGGCTCGTGAATTGGCGTAAGTATTGAGTGTCGAGTTGGATCTGCTCTTGGCGGATCGACGCGGCGCTATCGGATTTATTCTTGATAGTGCCATCAATTATACAAAACTTGAAGTAGGGCGACCACAGTGCGGGCTGTGGGAGGAGAGGCCATGTCGTTTGACAAAGCTGCGGGATGTATGGGGGAACTTGCCGTAGAGGACGCCTACCGACTTCTCGGGAAAGCTGAGAAGGCGGTCCTCGTTGACGTGCGTACGCATGCGGAGTGGGCGTTTGTCGGCGTCCCCGATCTCAGCGCGCTCGGCAAGGCGACGGTCTTCCAGGAGTGGCAGGTCTATCCTTCGATGGAGCCCGCCCCGGATTTCACGTCCCGCCTGTCCGCCGCCCTTGCCGCGCAGGGCGCGGATCATTCCTCGCCGGTGCTGTTTCTCTGCCGTTCCGGCGCCCGTTCGCTTGCCGCCGCCGTCGCCATGACGGCGGCTAGCTGGTCGCATTGTTACAACGTCGCAGGGGGCTTTGAAGGACCTCTCGACGATAAGCGTAGGCGCGGCGCCGTCGGCGGCTGGAAAGCCCGCGGCCTGCCCTGGACGCAGTCGTAACGGCTTTCGCTGAGCGGATCTCGCTCATCTCCTTCGATCTTCTTTCCTATTGGGTTTGCAATGAAACAGAGCGCCAATCTGGCCACGGCTACGGCTGACTTGCGTGCCGCACTTCCGATGCGCGATCTCGAGGAGAGTTGGCGCCGCTGCTCCGAGCGCCTGCGCGCCGAACTGGGCGAGGACGTTTTCACGAGCTGGTTCGGCCGCATGACGATCGAATCCGTCGAGAACGGGCGCGCGCATTTCTCCGTGCCGACCCGCTTCCTCAAAAGCTGGATCGAGTCGCACTACAACGAGCGGATTCTCGCCGCCATCGAGGCGGAGATCGGCGGAATCGCGTCGATCGTCATCAGCGTGCGCTCGTCGAGCATGGCGCCGACCGTTCAGGCCGCTGCGCCGGCGAAGCTCGTTCCGGCCGCCAAGCCCGTCGATCTGGCGCGCCCTGGACCGGCGCGTGCGCCAACCGCCGCGCCGTCGGGCGTAGGGCCGCGGGCCAAGAGCGCGAATGGCGCGCCGGACGAGACGATTGTCGGCTCGCCGCTCGATCGGCGCCTCTCCTTCGCCTCCTTCCTGGTCGGTCGTTCCAATCAACTGGCGTTTTCCGCCGCCCAGCGCGTTGCCGAGGTCAAGGCCGGCGAGCCGCCGGCCTATAGCCCGCTTTATGTCCATGCGGCGGTCGGGCTCGGCAAGACGCATCTCTTGCAAGCGACAGCCCATGCGGTCGCCGCGCAGGGCCGAAAGGTCGTCTACCTCACCGCTGAGCGTTTCATGTACGGCTTCGTGGCTGCTTTGCAGGCGCAGACCGCGATCGCCTACAAGGAAGCTCTGCGCTCGATCGATTTGCTGATTTTCGACGACGCGCAATTCCTGCAAGGCAAGACGATTCAGACCGAATTCGGCCATGCGCTGAACGCGCTGCTCGACTCCGGCCGGCAGGTTGTGGTCGCCGCGGACCGGCCGCCGGCCGATCTCGAGTCGCTGGAAGAGCGGGTGCGCTCTCGCCTCGCGGGCGGCCTCTGCGTCGAGATGGGCGCGCTCGATGAAGCCCTGCGGGTGAAGATCCTCGAGACCCGCATCGCGGCGGCCCGCGCGCAGAGCCCGCATTTCGAGGTCTCTCCAGCGGTGCTGGCGTTCGCCGCCAAGTCGATCACCTCGAACGGGCGCGACCTCGAAGGCGCGGTCAACCGCCTGCTCGCCCATTCGATCGCCGGCGCGCCGCCGCTCACCGTGGAGGCGGCGGAGAACGCGATCCGCGACCTGATCCGCGCGCGCGAACCCAAGCGGGTCAAGATCGAAGACATTCAAAAGTTCGTCGCGAACCATTACAGCGTCACGCGCGCTGACATTCTCTCCTCGCGGCGCACGGCGACTGTCGTCAAGCCGCGTCAGGTCGCTATGTATCTCTCCAAGGCGCTCACCTTGCGCTCGCTGCCGGAGATCGGACGTCGGTTCGGCGGACGCGACCACACGACCGTGCTGCATGCGGTGCGAAAGATCGAAGGCCTGACCGCCTCCGACGCGGCCCTGCGCGAGGAGATCGAGCTGCTGAAACGCATGTTGCAGGAATAGGGGTCGGCGATGGCGCTGATCTTCAAAATCCTCGGCGCCCAGGAATGGCGGGCCGCCGAGGCGGCCGGCGTATTCCTCGGCTCGGCGGTCGACCATGCCGACGGCTACATCCATTTTTCGACCGCCGAGCAGGCGACTGAGACGGCGGCGAAGTGGTTTGCCGGGCGCGACGACCTCGTGCTCGTCGCGGTCGGCGCTGACGCGCTGGGGCCGGCGCTGAAATGGGAGCCGTCACGCGGCGGCGCGCTGTTTCCGCATCTCTATGCGTCGCTGCCGCTCGCCGCGGTCGTTTGGGTGAGACCCTTGCCGCTCGACGAAGCCGGCCGACATCGCTTTGGAAGCATCGAGGCATGATGCGGGCCTTGAGCGGGCTGGCGCGAGATCTCATCGCGCGCCTTCCCCCTGAGGCGGCGCATCGCGCGGCGATCGCGGGCCTGAAATTTGCCCCCGCGCCTCCGGCCCGGCAACGCGATCCGCGTCTCCAAGTCCACGCGTTCGGTCTCGACTTCCCCAATCCGCTGGGTATGGCGGCGGGTTTCGACAAGGACGCCGAGGTTCCCGGCGCGCTGCTCGGGCTCGGGTTCGGCTTCACGGAGGTGGGGACGCTGACGCCGCGTCCGCAGCCGGGCAATCCGCGTCCGCGCCTGTTCCGGTTGCTCGCCGACCGCGCGATCGTCAACCGCATGGGGTTCAACAACGAGGGCTATGAGGCGGCGCGCGCGCGCCTCGCTGCGCGTCCTGTTTCCGGCGTGCTCGGCGTCAACATCGGCCCCAACAAGGACGCCGCCGATCGTCTCGCCGACTTTGCGCTCGGCGTGAAAACCTTCGCTGCGTATGCGAGCTATTTCACGATCAACGTCTCCTCGCCGAACACGCCGGGCCTGCGCGACCTGCAGCGGCGCGAAGCGCTCGACGAAGTCGTGGCGCGCGTCGTTGAAGCGCGCGAAGCTGCTGCTCCGCGACGGCCGGTCCTCGTCAAGATTGCGCCGGATCTTGATTTGCGCGGCCTCGACGACGTGGTCGCGGTGTGCGCGGCGCGGGGCGCGGACGGGATGATCGTCGCCAATACGACGATCGCGCGGCCCTCCAGCTTGCGCGATCCTGCAGCGCGCGAGGCGGGCGGGCTCTCGGGGCGCCCGTTGTTCGAACCTTCGACGCGGATGCTGGCGCGGGCCTATCTGCGCTGCGCCGGCGCATTTCCGCTGATCGGCTGCGGCGGCGTCGAGGACGCCGCCTCCGGGTTGGCGAAGATCGAGGCGGGAGCGACGCTGGTGCAGCTCTATACCGGGCTCGTCTATCGCGGCCCGGCGCTGATCGACGAAATCCTCGACGGTCTCGGCGCCGCCGTCGCCACGAGCGGGGCGGGAAGCGTCGCCGATCTCGTCGGCCGCGCCGCCCGCGATTGGGCGCTGGGCGAACACTAGAACGTCTTGCTTTTTTTGGTCGAAGCAGCCGCTTTTGGTCGAAGCAGCCGTGCGCGCCAGCCGCTCTCATGGACACCAGCCAGCGCCCCTGTCATGCCCGCGAAGACGGGCATCAGGGAGTCAAGAGCGAAGGCCTGCGGCGGTTGCCTGGACCCCCGCTTTCGCGCAACGGCCTGCACACATCGGTCCGTCGCCGTCACGCCCGGACTTGATCCGGGCGCCCAGGCGGCGACATCTGCGATTAGCCTTGCTCCGTCCCGTCCTGGATACGCGGGTCAAGCCCGCGTATGACGGCAGGCTCGCCGCAAGTACGCCGCCGGCTACGCTCCGGTGGCCATGAGCCGACCGAGGCGCCCGCCCCGTTCGAAAGTGTTTGCATGCCGTGGCGCTTTCGCGGGCGTGACAGCTGCTCCGCGTCAGCCAAAAAACAGATGTCTCTAAGGCGGGGCCTGAGCGTCTTGGCCAGGCTCGTCCCAGCCACCTACCCGGCGCCAGCGCGCGAGGCAATCCTGCAGCGCTAAGCGGAACGATGGATTGCTTCGTCGCACCGCTCCTCGCAATGACGCCTCGACCCGATTGCAATTCGCCCTACGGCATTTCGCCGCAGTCGTGAGGCTCAGTCTAAAAAAGGCCCAGATCGAGAAGTCGTTACGCAACGTAAAACTAATAACAATAGCGCGAAAGCGGCCGTAAACGCGGCTTACTCGACAGAAGAGACGTAAATGGAATCAAATCACGACTTCACGAGAACAGCCAAATTATTACACTGGTTGATGGCGGCGATTATTATCATCGGCTGGTTCGTCGGTTTCTACGGCGCCGAGATGTTGAGCTATGGCGTGCCCAATTCGGGCAAGGCCCAGATGATCACGCTGCACAAGGACATCGCCTCAACCGTGCTGCTGTTGATCGTCCTGCGCAGCGCCTGGCGGCTCACTCACCAGCCGCCGCACGCGCCGCAAGCCTCCGCCTTTCAGAGCTTTGCGGTGTGGGCGGGTCATCTCGCGCTCTATGTGCTGATGTTCGCCACGCCGCTTACCGGATGGGCCAATAGTTCGTCGGCAGGCTACACGGTACATTTCGCCGGGATCATCGCGCTTCCGCCGCTCCTGCCGGTCAATCATGCGATTCAGCCGACCTACGATGCGATCCATCGGTATCTCGGGTGGTTCACCGGCGTCATCGTGGTTGGACACATCGGGATGGCGCTGAAGCATCACTTCATCGACCGCGACACCACGTTGCGTGGAATGCTGCCGCGCTCCGCGTAAGCGGCTTGTCGAGAACGAGCGGCGATTCCGGATCGCCGCTCGTTCCGACTTCAGCCTCCGCGGCGCGTGTCCAACAGGCGCAGCACCAGCCAGACCGGCAGCACCACGAGAGCGCCGGTCGCCAGCACCCGCCCGACTTGACGGATGTCGCTTAGCCCGCCCTCGAGGAGGTGGCGGCCCATATGGACGAAACTGTCGATGATGTCGGCCGGCTCGAAGCCGAAGGTCGCCAGGATCACGCCGACGATGAACGAGATGACGATCAGCCGCAGCGCCACCAGGCCCGGCGATCCGCCGAGAAGCTTCGTCAGCATCGAATCCTGCTCATGAAGAAGGCCCTTGTCGGCCGCGTGAAACGCGCGCGGCGGCGAGTTTGTGGCTGCGCCGCCGCGAATTCAACCCCGCTTTTGCCCGCCGCGCGAGCTGCGTCGTGTCGTCGCAGGCGAAAGCGGCTGCTCTCGGAAGCCGCCGCTCCGCTCTTCGCAGCTATGCTCCTTTCGGGAAGGGAACCACGGTGGGCCTCCCGCCCGATGACGAGGTTTGGGTCGGTTCGCCGCCGAAGGCCTTGCCGTTGAACGTCAAGACGCCATTGGCGACGTCGATCTTGACCGTCGACCCGTCGACGATCTCGCCGGACAGCAGCATCTGCGCCAGCGGGTCCTGCACCGCCTTCTGAATGACGCGCTTGAGCGGGCGCGCGCCATAGGCGGGATCGTAGCCCTTGTCGGCGAGCCACTGACGCGCCTTCGGATCGAGCTCCAGCGTGATCTTGCGATCCTCCAGCAGCTTGGCGAGCCGCCGGAACTGGATGTCGACGATCGCGCCCATATCTTCGCGGCGTAGCCGGTGGAACAGGATGATCTCGTCCACGCGGTTGAGGAATTCGGGCCGGAAGTGTGCGCGCACCACCGACATCACGTCCTTCTCGACCGCCTTGACGTCCTCGCCCTCGGGCTGGTTGACGAGGTAGTCGGACCCGAGGTTCGAGGTCATCACGATCAGCACATTGCGGAAGTCGACCGTGCGCCCCTGGCCGTCGGTGAGCCGTCCGTCGTCGAGCACCTGCAACAGGACGTTGAACACATCCGGGTGCGCCTTCTCGATCTCGTCGAACAGCACGACCTGATAGGGGCGCCGGCGCACCGCCTCGGTCAGGGCGCCGCCTTCCTCGTAGCCGACGTAACCGGGAGGCGCGCCGATCAGCCGCGCGACCGAGTGCTTCTCCATGTATTCGGACATGTCGATGCGCACCAGCGCCGTCTCGTCGTCGAACAGGAACGCCGCCAGCGCCTTGGTGAGCTCCGTCTTGCCGACGCCGGTCGGGCCGAGGAACATGAACGAGCCGATCGGCCGGTGGGGGTCCTGCAGGCCGGCGCGGGCGCGCCGCACCGCGGTCGAAACCGCCGTGACGGCCTCGGCCTGGCCGACCACGCGCTTGATGATCTGCTCCTCCATCTGGAGGAGTTTCTCGCGTTCGCCCTCGAGCATCTTGTCGACGGGAATGCCGGTCCAGCGCGAGACGATCTGCGCGACATGGTTGGGTGTCACCGCCTCCTCCACGAGCGCGCTGGAAGTCTGCGTCTCGATCGCCGCCAGCTTCTTCTCGAGGTCGGGAATGACGCCATAGGCGAGTTCGCCCGCGCGCTGATATTCGCCGCGGCGCTGCGCCTCGGCGAGATCGTTGCGCGCGGTGTCGATCTGCTCCTTGAGCTTCTGCGTGGAGCCGAGCTTGTCCTTCTCCGCGCGCCAACGCGCGGTCAGCGCGTCCGACTTCTCCTGAAGTTCGGCGAGCTCCTGGCTCAGGCGGGTCAGGCGATCGCGCGAGGCGGCGTCCGCTTCCTTCTTCAGCGCCTCCTGCTCGATCTTGAGCTGCACGATGCGCCGGTCGAGCTCGTCGAGCTCCTCCGGCTTCGAGTCCACTTGCATGCGCTGGCGCGAAGCGGCCTCGTCGATCAGGTCGATCGCCTTGTCGGGCAGGAAGCGGTCGGTGATGTAGCGGTTCGACAGCGTCGCGGCGGCGACGATCGCGGCGTCGGTGATGTGGACGCCGTGATGCACCTCGTACTTCTCCTTCAGGCCGCGCAGGATCGAGATCGTGTCCTCGACGGTCGGCTGGGAGACGAACACCGGCTGGAAGCGTCGGGCGAGCGCGGCGTCTTTTTCGACGTGCTTGCGATATTCGTCGAGCGTCGTCGCGCCGATGCAGTGCAATTCGCCGCGCGCGAGCGCCGGCTTCAAAAGGTTCGACGCGTCCATCGCCCCGTCCGCCTTGCCGGCGCCGACGAGCGTGTGCATCTCGTCGATGAACAGGATGATGCCGCCTTGGGCCGCGGTCACTTCGTTGAGCACGGCCTTCAGACGCTCTTCGAATTCGCCGCGGTATTTCGCGCCGGCGATCAGCGAACCCAGGTCGAGCGCGAGCAGCTTCTTATCCTTGAGGGACTCCGGCACGTCGCCGTTGACGATGCGCAGCGCCAGCCCCTCGACGATCGCCGTCTTGCCGACGCCAGGCTCGCCGATCAGAACCGGATTGTTCTTGGTGCGGCGCGAGAGCACCTGCATGGTGCGCCGGATTTCCTCGTCGCGGCCGATGACAGGGTCGAGCTTGCCGGCGCGGGCGGCCTCGGTGAGGTCGCGCGTGTATTTCTTCAGGGCCTCGTAGGCGTTTTCGGCGCTGGCGGAATCCGCTGTGCGACCCTTGCGCAAATCCTCTATCGCCGCATTGAGGGTCTGCGGCGTCACGCCGGCATTGGCGAGAATTCGGCCGGCGTCGCTGCCCTTCTCCATCGCGAGCGCGAGCAGGAGGCGCTCGACGGTCACGAACGAGTCGCCCGCCCTCTGCGCGATCTTCTCGGCGTTGTCGAAAATCCTTGCCGTCGTCGGCGCGAGATAGAGCTGGCCTGCGCCCGAGCCCTGCACTTTGGGCAGCTTGGAGAGCGCCAGTTCGACTTGGCTCAGCGCCTCGCGCGAGCGCCCGCCCGCCTTGTCGATCAGCCCGGCGGCCAAACCCTCCTCGTCGTCCAGCAGCACCTTGAGAATGTGCTCGGGCGTGAATTGTTGGTGGCCTTCGCGCAGGGCGAGCGCTTGCGCACTTTGGATGAAGCCTCTCGCGCGCTCCGTGTATTTTTCCAAGTTCATGTCGAGTCTCCCCTCGGCCCCATCCGCGCCCCGAAGCGACGGCGAACAGTCCAATAGCTCACTTCACCGCAGTCCCGCACTGCGGCGACTTAGCAGCATGTAGGAAAGACGTTGCGGCAGAAAAGGGGGGGCGCGATGGAGAAAGTTTGGCGCAGAATGCAGGCGACGGCGTCGCTGCGTGGATCGTTAGCCCAATTTGCGGGGCAGGGGCGCCAGCCAGGAGTTTCAGTCAGGGGTGATGGGGACTCGACCGTCCGGAGCTCTCATTGTCGCCGGACGGTCTCGATCGCCAATTGGCGTATCGTCCGCGCAGGTCACGCCGCGATCGCGGGTTCCGTCTCGCGCTGCGGCTTCGGCTGCGTTTGCGTCTGGGAGGCGATGCAGACGGCGATCAAGCCGCCGATGACGGACAGGTGCTCTTCGGAGAACAGCCGCTCGACGATCGCCATCGTCCCCGTCATGTCCCAGAAATTATGGGCAAGCGGGATGGTGAGGACGGTGAACACGGACAGCATGCCGGCGCCCAGCCAGACCATCCGGTTGGCGATGACCAGGGCCGAGCCGACCCCCTGGACGAAGAGGCTGAGCCCCATGATCAGCCAGTAGGGCTGGATCCCGAGGTCGACCACATAGGCGTGCAGCCCAGCTAAATCATCAATATGGTTCAGAAATTCCGCCCAGAATAGGCAAGTCGCCAAGATCCGGCTGGCCAAACTGGTCAGGGGCGAAGCCAAAATCGCGGCGATTGGCTTTGGCGTCATTTTTACTCTACCTCCATAGACAACTCTTAGCGCTGGCCGCGTTCAGCAAGCAGCGCAGCGATGTGAGCGCGCAGCTCGGGGACCCCTTGGCCGGTGCGCGCTGAAGTGAAGAACACGCCTGGGTAGGCGGCGGGATGCTTGCGTAACGCCTCCAGCGCCGCCGCCACGCGCGCGGGCTGCTCGGCTGCTTTGACCTCGTCGCGCTTGGTTAGCACCACGGCATAGGAGACAGCAGTCGCGTCGAGCGTCTGCATCGTCTCCTGGTCGCTGTCTTTGAGCCCATGCCGGCCGTCGACCAGCACGAAAGCGCGCATCAGCGACGGACGACCGCGCAAGTAGTCGCGCGCGAGCTTGACCCAGGCGACGGACTTCTCCTTGGCGACCGCCGCGTAGCCGTAGCCGGGCATGTCGACCAGCGTCAGCCGGCCGCCGAGATCGAAAAAAATGAGCTCTTGCGTGCGGCCTGGAGTGTGTGAGGCGCGGGCGAGCCCCGATCGGCCGGTCAACGCATTGATCAGCGAGGATTTGCCGACGTTCGAACGGCCGGAGAAGGCGATCTCCGGCGCGCCGACTGGCGGCAATCCGTCGGAACTGGCCGCGGCGAAAAAGAAGTCGCAGGCGCCGGCGAAAAGCTTGCGCCCCGCTTCGATCGTCTCAGCCGAATATTCGTCGCCCGTAGGCAGGTTCACGTCGTCTGCTCGCGGCGGAACATCCTTTTCAGATTGTCGAAAAGTTCGACCTTCACGCCGGCGCGCTTCATGATGAGCGACTGCTGGAGCACCGTCAGCGTGTTGTTCCAGGTCCAGTAGATCACGAGGCCGGACGGGAACGAGCCCAGCATGAAGGTAAAGATGACCGGCATCCAGGCGAACATCGTTTTCTGCACTGGATCGGCCGGCTCGGGGTTCATCTTCATCTGGAAGAACATCGAGACGCCCATGACGAGCGGCCAGATGCCGAGATGAAGGAAATGACCGAACATCGGCAGGGCGGTCGGATCCCAGGGGACGAGCCCGAACAGGGTGAAGATGTTGGTCGGATCGGGCGCCGAGAGGTCCCTGATCCAGCCGAAGAAGGGCGCGTGCCGCATCTCGATGGTGATGAAAATCACCTTGTAGAGGGCGAAGAACACCGGGATCTGAATCACCATCGGCAGGCAACCGGCGACCGGATTGACCCCCTCCTTCTTGAAGAGCTCCATCTGCGCCGTCTGCTGCTTCTGCCGATCGTCTGGATAGAGATCCTTCAATGCGGCGATCTGCGGCTGGAGCTTCTTCATTTTCGCCATCGAGCGGTAGCTCTGGTTGGCGAGCGGGAAGAAGGCGAGCTTGACGAGAACGGTGACGATCAGGATCGCGACGCCGAAGTTGCCGACGTAGCGGTAGATCATGTCGATCAGGCGGAACATCGGCTTGGTGATGAAGTAGAACCATCCCCAGTCGATCATCAGATCGAACTTCTTGATGCCGAGGTTCGCCTCATAGGCCTCGATCGTCGCGACTTCCTTGGCGCCCGCGAACACATGGGTGAGCGACTTGCCGCTGGCGCCAGGCGCAACCGTGACCGCCGAGCCGAGGAAGTCGGTCTGATAGTCCACGGGCGGCGCGGAGCCGCTGGCCGAGAAGCGCGCGTCGATCGCTTCCTTCTGCTCAGGAATGATCGCCGACGCCCAATATTTGTCGGTGAAGCCGAGCCAGCCGCCCTCGCCGTTGAGCTCGCGGACGCGGCCGGTCTCTTTTTCGATGTTGTTGTAGGTGATTTCCTGCACCGAGCCGTTGCCAATCACGCCGACGAAGCCTTCGTGCAGGACCGCGTAGCCCGCGACGTTCGGCTTGCCGCGGCGCAGGATCAGCGCATAGGGCCGCAGCGAGACCGGCGCAGAGCCGGTGTTCTCGACCGAATCCGTGACCGTGAACATGTACTTGTCGTCGACGGCGATGCGCCGATGGAACTTGAGCCCGGCGCCGTTGTCCCAGGTCAGGGTCACCGGCTTGTCGGGCGTCAGGGTGTTCGAATCGGCGGTCCAGACGGTCTGACGGTTCGGCGTCTTCACGCCCGCCGCGCCGGTGACGAAGCCGGTTTCGGCCCAATAGGCGTCGGGCCCGCCGGGGGGTGAGAACAGGGTGATGTTCGGGCTGTGCGGGTCGATCGTCTCGCGATAGCCCTTGAGGATGAGGTCGTCGATCAGGCCGCCGGTCAGATTGATCGATCCGCCGAGGCTCGGAGTGTCGATCGTGACCCGGGGACTGGCCGCGATGGCCTGCGCGCGCGTCTCGGGCGCCGCCGCCTGTGCGCCCGAACCGAGCGGGGCGTTCGCCAAGCCGCCGGCCGCGGGAGTGTTTGCGACGGTTTGCGTCTGGGTCTGGGTCTGGGTCTGGGCCAGCTTTTGCTTTTGGAGCTGCGGCGAGGCGAAGAAGTAATTCCAGCCGATCAGGACGAGGACGGACAGAACGATCGCCACAATGACGTTACGGGAGTCCTCGGATTTCATGATCGCTGTTCTCTGTTCGTTGTGGGCGCGCGCTCCGCGCCGCCGGCGCGTAGCGGCTTGGGCCGGCTCATTTGGGCGAAGGCGCGTTCGATATCGGCGATCAGCGCGGCGAAGGGCCGCGTCAGCGCCTCGCGGCGCGCCATCAGCACGTAGTCATGCCCGGGGGAGGGCGCAATGGCGGCCGCTTGGCGCAGCGCCTCTTTTAGCCGCCGGCGGATGCGATTGCGTTCGACCGCGCCGCCGACCTTTTTTGTCACAGTAAAGCCGACGCGCGGCCCGGATGTCGCTGCGTCGGCGTCGGGGCGCGCATTGGCTTGAAGCGTAAGGGTTTCCACCTGAGCGCGGCGGCCCCGCGAGACGCGCTGAAACTCCGCGCGCCGCCGCAGGCGTCCCCAGGACCAGGGCCCGTCCGCCGCTCGCCTTGCGTCATTGCCCAAGGCGTCAGGCTCCCTCACACGAGGTCTAAGCGCGGCTCCACGAGCCGCGGGACGATCAGGCCGAGAGGCGCTTGCGGCCGCGCGCGCGGCGGGCGTTCAAAATCTTACGACCGCCGACCGTCTCCATGCGCGCGCGGAAACCGTGGCGGCGCTTGCGAACGAGTTTGCTCGGTTGATAGGTCCGCTTCACGTCGATAACTCCAAAAGCCTAAATCCATCGAGGAAGCGCTGGACCCTTCCCCAAACGATGAACCCCGGACCTCGCCGCGCCGCTGATTGAAGCCTCGCACGAGCCGGGAGAATTTCTGGCGGCGAAATGCCGTCGCGCGGGCTTATAAGCGTGCGGTGAACGACAAGTCAACGGCGGCCCGAGCGCTCACGCACAATGGGCCTCCCGCCGGGCGCCAGCATCGGCTTCGTTCGCGCCGACGAAGGGGACACAGTGAAGCCGTTCATGCGCAAGGCCGACCGACCGGGGAGGTCCGCGACTCGCTCGATTTCGAGCGCGCGGAGGCGTCGGAGCGCCAGATCCTGCGGCTTGGCGATGATGGAAGCTCGACGCCGGTGTCCGTCGCGCGCGCCCTTGCGGGGTGACGGCGCCGCGGGCGTCGTCTTCGCCATCCATGACAGCACGAGCGAACGCGACCTCATCCAGCGTCTGTCTTGGCAGGCGACGCACGACGCGCTGACCAGCCTGGCCAATCGCAGCGAGTTCGAGGCGCGCGTCGAGCGCGCGCTCGGCAAGGCCCAGGCCGATGGCGCCGAGCCCTCGCTCATGTTCATCGATCTCGATCGATTTCAAGTTCGTCAACGACACCTGCGGCCACGCCGCCGGCGACGAGCTTTTCTACGCGCAAGGCTACGGCGTCGCGAGGCCCCGCCTGTTCGGGGTTCCGCGGTCGCCCTTCCGCTCTCCGCCTGAGCGAGAGGGGCGACCAACCGGGCGGGTTGAACCCGCGCTTACGCGATGAGGCTGGTCGCCTTCTTGGCGTTCTCGAAGACCTCGAGCGCCTTGGCGACGATCCCCTTCGCGTCGAGGCCGGCGGCCGCGTACATGCGATCCGGCTTGTCCTGATCCTGGAAAACATCGGGCAACATCAGGGTCCGCACCTTCAGGCCGTTGTCGAGCGCGCCCGTCTCGGCGAGCAGGCTCAGCACATGCGAGCCGAAGCCGCCGATCGAGCCTTCTTCCACCGTGATGAGGAGCTCGTGGGTCTCGGCGAGGCGCAGCACGAGCTCACGGTCGATCGGCTTGGCGAAGCGAGCGTCGGCGACAGTCGTCGAGAGGCCGCGCGAGGCAAGCTCTTCGGCGGCCTTGAGCGCCTCCGCGAGCCGGGTGCCGAGCGAGAGGATGGCGATGCGCGATCCTTCGCGCAAGATGCGGCCCTTGCCGATCGGCAACGGAACGCCCCGCTCCGGCAATTCGACGCCGACGCCTTCGCCGCGCGGATAGCGCACCGCGATCGGGCCGCTGTCGTGCGCTGCGCAGGTCGCGATCATGTGGACGAGTTCGGCCTCGTCCGCCGCGGCCATCACCGTCATGTTCGGCAGCGCGGCGAGCGCGGCGACGTCGAAGGAGCCCGCGTGGGTCGAGCCGTCGGCCCCGACGAGACCGGCCCGGTCGATCGCAAAGCGCACCGGCAGGTTCTGGATCGCGACGTCGTGCACCACCTGGTCGTAGGCGCGCTGGAGGAAGGTCGAGTAGATCGCGCAAAACGGCTTGTAGCCTTCGGACGCGAGGCCGGCGGCGAAAGTGACCGCATGCTGCTCGGCGATGCCGACGTCGAACGTCCGGTCGGGATAGGCGTTGTGGAATTGGTCGAGGCCGGTGCCGTCAGGCATCGCGGCCGTGACGGCGACGATCCTCTCGTCGCGCGCCGCCTCGGCGGTCAAGGCGTCCGCGAAGACGCGCGTATAGGACGGCGCGTTGGACTTCGGCTTCGACTGGGCGCCGGTGATGACGTCGAAGGCGCTGACGCCGTGATATTTGTCGTCCGCCGCCTCAGCGGGGCCATAGCCCTTGCCCTTCTTGGTGACGACATGGATCAGCACCGGGCCGTCGGGCATGTCGCGCACGTTCTTGAGGATCGGCAACAGGTGATCGAGATTGTGGCCGTCGATCGGCCCGACATAGAAAAAGCCGAGCTCCTCGAAAAGGGTACCCCCCGTCCAGAAGCCTCGCCCGTATTCCTCGGTGAGCTTCGCCTTATCGTAGATGAATTTCGGCAAGCGGCGCGCGAGCTGCTTGGCGGCGTCGCGCAGCGAGCGATAGGTCTGGCTCGAAACGAGGCGCGCGAGATAGGCCGACATCGCGCCGGTCGGCGGCGCGATCGACATGTCGTTGTCGTTGAGGATGACGATCAGCCGCGACTGCCTCGCCCCGGCGTTGTTCATCGCTTCATAGGCCATGCCGGCCGACATCGCGCCGTCGCCGATCACGGCGATCACGGCGTTATCGCCCTTCGCGAGGTCGCGTGCGACGGCCATGCCGAGGCCGGCCGAGATCGAAGTCGAGGAATGGGCGGCCCCGAAGGGGTCATATTCGCTCTCCGTGCGCTTGGTGAAGCCGGAGAGGCCGCCGGCTTGCCGCAGGGTTCGGATGCGGTCGCGCCTGCCGGTCAGGATCTTGTGCGGATAGGCTTGGTGACCGACGTCCCAAATAAGCCGGTCCCTTGGCGTATCAAAGACATAATGCAAAGCGACAGTAAGTTCAACGACGCCGAGGCCGGCGCCGAGATGTCCTCCGGTCACCGAGACCGCGTTGATCGTCTCCGCCCGCAATTCGTCCGCTAGCCGCCTCAACTCGCTCTCGGGCAAGGCGCGCAAGTCTGCGGGCGTTTTCACACGGTCCAGCAGGGGGGTTTTCGAGTGCGTCACTATAGTCCTCCGACACGGCGCCGAGCCGGTCGGCGGCGGCCAAAAGGCACGACTACACCCAAAACAGCATTGACGGCAATGTTACGCGGAGCCGGCGGAGCCCCTGGATGCGTTGTAAGGGGTCTGCGCGACGAGTATATCTCGTAGTGTCGCCTCGAATCGACCATGGCTGGGAGGCGAAATGGGGGGAGATGTCAATGATTTCCAGAATTATCCTTGGGGCGCTGCTTGCCGTTGGGCTTACTGCCTCTGCGCAGGCAGCAATGGTCGCTCCGTCGCTCGAAAAGGGTCCCGCCGTGACGCTCGTCGCTGAGGGATGCGGTCCCGGGTTCTGGCGTGGGCCGCAGGGCATGTGCCACCCCTACGCCAGGAACCGGTTTTGCCCCCGCGGCTACCATCTCGGGCCGGAAGGACGCCGCTGCTGGCCGAACTGACTGGGCCGCACGCGAGATTTTATGACAATTTGTTGACGGCCGGGCGGCAACGCCCGGCTATTTTTATTCTCTAGCAAGGTAAACTCAGGCCTTGACGGTGCGGTCCCGGCGGACGCCCCGTGTGCCGAAGACGCGATCCCAGATGCCGACGCTGACCCCGAAATTGGCGTCGTCGTGATAGTGATGCGCCATGTGCCGCACGCGCGCCTCATAGAGCCAATCGCCGGGCTCGATCTTGAAATGATGCGTGGCGTGGTGGACGAACATGTAAGCGGCGTAGCCGAGCAGCATGCCGCAGGTGAAGCCGCTGGCGACGATCGGCGCGGCGAAGCTCAGCGGCAAGTAGCAGACCGCGATGACCAGGCCGCTCGACAGGAACGACGGCACGCCGACGAAGGCGTTGGGCTCGCGATGATGTTCTTCGTGCAACGGAGTGAGGAACGGCGCCCAGTGATAGGCGAAGCGGTGGATCACATATTCAACCAGGGTCCACGTCACGGTGCCGATGATCAGCGTCAAAGCCCAGACTGGCGCCGCCTCCAGGCCCATGCTGGAGAAGGTGAGCCAGGCGAACAGTAGCACTGCGGCCGGAATCACGGCAAAGTCGCCGAAATAGAGAAACCTGCCGATCGGCATCGAGGCGCTCCCGTCTCTGGCAAATCACTGGCAGAGCCATTTATCATAATGGTCAGAAATTCGATTTTCGCAAGTTCGCTCTGACGTTTGAAGGCGCTGAAAATGCGCCGATGAGCTCGAACTCCCTGCGTGAGAGCGCGTCGAAGACGAAGCTGGCGCTCGTGAAGCGCGGCAACCGGGCTTCCGACGAATTGGTAGCCAGTAGGCGCCCAAGATTCCGGCAGTCGTCGCCCGCTGCCTCCTTTCCCGGCATTTGCATCCGCAGGAATCAGGCCGCCGCCCTTCCACCAAGCTGGCATGCGCCTTGCGTCCATTTGGTCGCACAACGGCGGAGGCGATGCAGGACATATGGCGCAAGGCGGCAATCTCGAACTCGTTCACGTCACCAAACGCTACGGGCAGACCTTGGCGGTGGACGCGATCGACTTGCGCGTGCCGGCAGATAGCTATTGCTGCCTCCTTGGACCTTCGGGCTGCGGCAAGACCTCGACCCTGCGGATGATCGCGGGCCATGAAAGCGTCACCGACGGCGACATCCTGATCGGCCCCGCCAACGTGACCGACCTGCCGCCCGCCAAGCGCGGCACGGCGATGATGTTTCAAAGCTACGCGCTCTTTCCGCATCTCAATTGCGTCGACAATGTCGCCTTCTCCCTGAAGATGCGCGGCGTCGACAAGGCGACCCGGCGCGCCAAGGCGATGGAGTTCCTCGAGCTCGTCGCGATGACGCCCTATGCGCAGCGCGTTCCCGGCCAGCTTTCCGGGGGACAACAGCAGCGCGTCGCGCTGGCTCGCGCGCTGATCACGCATCCCCAGATCCTGCTGCTCGACGAGCCGCTGTCGGCGCTCGACCCGTTCTTGCGGGTGCGCATGCGCGCCGAATTGCGGCGCTTGCAGAAGCGGCTCGGCATTCCATTCGTGCATGTGACGCACGGCCAGGACGAGGCGCTGGCGCTGGCCGATCTCGTCGTCGTCATGAACAAGGGGCGGATCGAGCAGGCGGGCGCGCCGCGCGAGGTGTTCGAGCGGCCGGCGACCGAATTCGTCGCCCGCTTTCTCGGCGGGCACAACGTCATTCCGACGCCGAGCGGCGCGATCGCTGTGCGGGCGGACCGGATGCGGCTGCTCGACGCCGATGCGCCGCGCGGCGGCGCGCGCATGACCGTGGTGGTTCGCGGCGTCGAGTACCAGGGCTCGCAATACCAGATCGCGCTCGAGGGCGGCGGGCTCACCGATTTGAGCGCAATCGTCGACGACGCGGCCTTCGTGGCCCAGCCGCTCGCGGTCGGGAGCGAGGTCGGCCTGACCTGGGCCGAGGCGGACATCCACCCCCTTTCGCCGGCGCCGTGAAGGCGCGGTTTTTTAAGAGGAGCGAAACATGACGAGCAAGGGCGGCAAGGTTTCCCGCGGCATATCCCGCCGCGGCGTATTGAAGGGGGCCGGCGCGCTGGCCGGCGCCGCGGTCGGCTCGACCGCGATCACAGGTTTTCCCGCTGTCTGGGCGGGCGAAGAGAAGGTGCTGCGCTATCTCGGCACCGCAGTGAACCAGTCTGACGACATCACCAAGAAGGTGAAGGAAGAAACCGGCATCACCATTCAGAACATCGTCGCTACGACCGACGACGTCACCAAGCGGGTGATCACGCAGCCGCACTCCTTCGACATTCTCGACACCGAATACTTCAGCCTCAAGAAGGTCGTGCCGTCGGGCAACATTCTTCCGCTCGACGCCAGGAAGATCAAAGAGTTCGACAACATCACGCCAGTCTTCACCAAGGGCCAGCTGCCGAACGGCAAGGTGATCGGCGACCAGGGCACGGCGCCCAAGAAGGTGATGTTCGTCGAGGGCGAGCACTCGTCAAAATTCGCGGCCTCGGCGACCGAATGGGTGACTTTGATCCCGACGACCTACAATGCCGATACGCTCGGCATCCGCCCCGACCTGATCAAGCGCCCCATCAGCAGCTGGGCCGAGCTGCTCAATCCCGAGTTCAAGGGCAAGGCGGCGATCCTCGACATTCCCTCGATCGGCATCATGGACGCCGCGATGGTCGTCGAGGCGATGGGCAAGTACAAATATCCCGACAAGGGCAACATGACGAAGCCCGAGATCGACATGACGATGGCCGTTCTGACCGAAGCGAAGAAGGCCGGTCAATTCCGCGCTTTCTGGAAGGACTTCAACGAGAGCGTCAACCTGATGGCCTCGGGCGAGACGGTCATCCAGTCGATGTGGTCGCCGGCGGTGACGGCCGTGCGCACCAAGGGCATCCCCTGCGTGTTCCAGCCGCTGAAGGAAGGCTACCGCGCCTGGGCCTCCGGCTTCTGCATGTCGAAGGGCGTCAACGACAAGCAGAAGGAATGGGTCTACGAATTCGTCAATTGGTTCCTGTCGGGCTGGGCGGGCGCCTATCTCAATCGCCAGGGCTATTATTCCGCGGTGCTGTCGACCGCCAAGGCGCATATGGAGCCCTACGAGTGGGCCTATTGGATGGAAGGCAAGCCCGCCGAGAAGGACATCCACGGGCCCGACGGCTCGCTGCTCGAAAAGGCCGGCACGGTGCGCGACGGCGGCTCCTACGATGAACGCATGGGCGCCGTCGCCTGCTGGAACGCGGTGATGGACGAGAACGACTACATGGTCCGCAAATGGAACGAGTTCATCGCGGCGTGAAGTCGCCTACCCCCTTCTCCCTTTGCGGGACCGGACGAATGCTGCGCATTCGCCTTGGGAAGGTGGCCCGAAGGGCCGGATGAGGGGTCGGCGCCGCAGGCGCCGGCTTCCATCCGGCGCTAAGCGCCTTCGGCGCGACCCCTCATCCGGCCGCGCCACGAGGTGTGGCGCGTCCACCTTCTCCCGCAAGGGGAGAAGGGGCTCGCGTCCTTCGTTCGGACGATGAAAAACTGGCTCCTCATGCCCAACCCCCGTTCCCCCCTCGAAAAGTCCTCCGTCCCCGGCTGGCTGCAGGCCGCGCCGTTCGCGCTCGTCTTCCTTGCCTTCTTCGTGTTGCCGCTGGTCTTCGTCGTCATCGTCAGCTTCTGGGACTACAACGACTACGAGATGCTGCCCGCGTTCACGACGCGCAGCTACGTCGAGAGTTTCGAGGGCTGCCTGACGCAGCTTCCCGATCTCTGCACGATGTTGAAGACCTATGTCTCGACGGTGAAGTTCTGCCTGATCGTCTGGGCGCTGACGCTCGTGATCGGCTTCACGGTCGCCTATTTTCTCGCCTTCCACATTCGCAAGGCGACGACGCAGATGGCGCTGTTTCTCGTCTGCACCATCCCGTTCTGGACCTCGAACGTCATCCGCATGATTTCCTGGATTCCGTTGCTTGGGCGCAACGGGCTCGTCAACCAGACGCTGACGAGCGCGCACATCGTCAACGCGCCGGTGGAGTGGCTGCTCTATTCGCCCTTCTCGGTGGCGCTCGCCTTCGTCCATCTCTTCACGTTCTTCATGGTCGCGCCGATCTTCAATTCGATGATGCGCATCGACCGGCGCCTCATCGAGGCGGCGTATGATTCCGGGGCCAGCGGCTGGCAGATGCTGACCAACGTGATCCTGCCGCTCTCAAAGCCCGGCATCGCGATCGGCTCGATCTTCGTCGTCACCATCGTCATGGGCGATTTCGTCACCTTCGGCGTGATGGGCGGCGAGCAGATCGCCTCGGCGGGCAAGATCATCGAGGCGCGGCTCAGTGCGCTGCAGTTTCCGCCCGCCGCCGCCAATGCGGTGATCCTGCTGTGCGCCACCATGGTGATCATCGCGGTGCTCAATCGGATCGTCGACGTGCGCAAGGAGCTTTGAAGTGAACGAGGGACGCTCTTTCGCCTTCTACGCGCTCGCCGCGTTCTTCGCGCTCTACGTGCTGTTTCTCTACGGCCCGATGATCGTGATCTTCATCCTGTCGTTCCAGGGGCCGACCGGCGGCCTCACTTTTCCGCTGAACGGCGTCTCCTTGCATTGGTTTCATCGCCTCTGGGCGGGCGGCGGCCTTGTCGACATCTCCGGCGCGTTCCTGCGTTCGCTGGAACTCGGCCTCGTCGTGATGGCGCTGACGATCGTGCTGTCGCTAAGTGCGGGCCTTGCGTTTCGCAAGCGCTTCTTTGGCTCGAACATGTTGTTCTTCGTCACGGTGGCGAGCCTCATCGTGCCCTCGATCGTCACCTCGCTCGGCATCGCGCTCGAGTTCCGCGTGCTCGACGACGCCCTGAAAAACTACGCCCCCGCGTGGATCGCCGACAATCTGACGACGACGATGGGCGAGTTCACCTCCGGCCTCGGCGCCCATCTCACCTGGACGCTGCCGTTCGGCCTCTTGGTGATGTTCGCGATCTTCAACCGGTTTGACGGCCGCTTTGAAGAAGCGGCGCGCGATCTCGGCGCGACGCCATGGCAGACATTGCGCCATGTCGTGCTGCCGATCATCGTCCCTTCAGTGATCGGCGTCGGCCTCTTCGGCTTCACCTTGTCGTGGGACGAGATCGCCCGCTCGAGCCAGACGATGGGCGAACACAACACTTTGCCGTTGGAGTTGCAGGCGCTGACGACGACGGTGACGACGCCTGACATCTATGCGCTCGGCACGTCGACGACGGCCGTCTCCTTCGCCGTCATCGGCGTCGCGCTCGGCGCGATCGCGATCCTGCGCGCGCGTCAGGCGCGCTACGGCTCCGATGCGGGGCAGGGGTGATGCGGCTGCTCGTCGTCAATCCCAACACCACCGCGAGCATGACGGCGCGGATCGGCGAGGCTGCACGCGCTGCCGCCGCGCCGGGCACGGAAGTTCGCGCCGTCAATCCCGACAGCGGCCCGGTGTCGATCGAAGGTTATTTCGACGAGGCCTTCGCCGTTCCCGGTGCGTTACAGGAGATCGCCAAGGGCGAGCGGGAAGGATACAACGCCTTCATCATCGCCTGCTTCGACGATACGGGGCTCGAAGCTGCGCGTTGCATCGCGAGCGGGCCGGTGCTCGGCATTGGCGAAGCGGCCTTCCACCTCGCCTCGCTCGTCGCGCATCGCTTCAGCGTGGTGACGACCCTGTCGCGCTCGATCGCGCCGATCGAGACCAATCTGATGAAATACGGTCTCGAGCGGCGCTGCGCGCGGGTGCGCGCCTGCGAAGTCCCTGTCCTGGCGCTCGACGATCCTGCGTCCGGCGCGATCGATCGGCTGTCGGCCGAGATCGAGCGCGCCAAAGCCGAGGACGGCGCCGAGGCGATCGTGCTCGGCTGCGCTGGGATGGCCGATCTCGCCGCTTCGCTCGCACGCCGTCACGCCTTGCCGGTGATCGACGGCGTCGCCGCTGCGGTGAAGCTCGCCGAGGCGCTGGTGAGTCTCGGCCACGCGACCTCGAAGCTCGGCCCCTACGCGCGGCCGCTGCCCAAGGCGTTTACGGGCGTCTTCGCGGGGCTGTCGCAGCCGCAGGGTTGAGCGCCGCGCAGGCTTGCGCCATGATCACCCGACGGACCCCCAGAGAGGGTCTCTCGGGAAGAGCCCATGACCGGTTTCATCGATCCCACCCGGGAAAGGTTCGCCGCATTTCGCGCCGACGGCAGACCTGGCCCGATCCAGATGCTCAACCTTGTCAGGTTGCGCGCGAAGGCCCTTTATTCGGACGGTCGTCAGGCGACTGGCGTCGAGGCCTACCAGGCTTACGGGCGCGAGAGCGCGCCGGTGTTCGCGCGGCTCGGCGGCCAGGTGATCTGGCGCGGTCGCTTTGAGATGACGCTGATCGGTCCGAGCGAGGAGCAATGGGACCATTGCTTCATCGCCCAATATCCGTCGGTCGCCGCCTTCGTCGAAATGTTGCGCGACCCGGTCTATCGCGAGGCGGTCAAGCACCGGCAAGCGGCGGTCGAAAATTCGCGTCTGATCCGCCTCGCCGTCGTTCCGGCAGGCGATAATTTCGCCGCCTGACGCCGGCCCGTTTTTGCCACATCGCGCCTCCGCCGACTTCGGCGCAGAAGGGCCGGCCCGTCAGGTCTGATGCCCGCCCGTGAACGGCACGAAGGGAATGATCGCCCCGCCATAAATGTCGGAGCGCGTGACGGCGAAGGCGCCGTCCGCGCTTTGCGTCTTCACCGCCTTGATGACGTGCTGCGCGCCTGGCGGGCCGACGGGGATCACCATGACGCCGCCGGGCTTGAGCTGCTGGAGCAGGGGCGGGGGGATGTGGTCGATGCCGCAGGTGACGATGATCTTGTCGAACGGCGCGGCATCGGGCCAGCCGTAATAGCCGTCGGCGGTCTTGGTCTGGATCGCGCGATATTCGCCATAGCCGCGCCCGATGAGCGAATCGTAGATCGCCCGCGTGCGCCGCGCCAGCGCGGGGATGATCTCGATCGACCACAGGTGGTCGGTCAGATAGCTCAAGTAGGCGGACTGGTAGCCTGAGCCGGTGCCGATCTCGAGCACCTTGTCGCCCCGCTTGATCGCCAATGTATTGGTCATCCGCGCGACGGTGTGCGGACCCGTGATGGTGACGCCGAAGCCGATGTTGAGATGATGCCATTCGTAGGCGCGCGAGAGGTTCTCCGATGTGACGAACTCTTCGCGCGGCGTCATCAGGAAGGCGCGCTTGTCGGCGGCGTCCCAGACGTCGGAATGCGCGACCAGTTGCAGATAGCGATCCCAGCGCTGGCCGAGAAAGCCTGGGTCCTCGCCGCGCTTTTCCCGCATCCAGGCGACGAACGCCTCGCGGCCGCTCATCGGCGGCCATAGGTCCCAGTCGAAGGGCGTCGGCACGGCCGCGAGAGCAGGCGAGGCGAAACCCAGCCCAACCGCGCCCGCGCTGAAGACGCTCGCGCCAAAGAGGAAGTCGCGCCGGTTCATGATTCGAACCCCCCGTTTGCTGTCCTTCATCGAAGTGTGCGCGGGAAATATCGGCGGGACAAGGGAGTTGAGCGATGGCGAAGCGGCATCGACCCAGGGTATACAAATAAATAATACTGCAGTCACATTTGCGCCGCAAACGAACCCTGCTAGGGACGTCCGCGAGGTTGGAGATGTGCAAGTGACGAACGTTGGGATCGGCGCCGCCAGAAGGCCCGGTTTTCCTAGGCCAGGCCATGCGTTCGGCGTGGATCCCAGGCGGCCCGAATTTTACAGCCTGCGCGAGGCCCGTTACGACGCGCTGGCGGACGACATCGACGCCTGGGCCGCCGACGCGGCCGCTGAGGGGCGCAAGCTCAAGATCATCGACGTCGGCTGCACCTCGGGCATTCTGTTGCGGCACCTCGAGCCGCGGCCGCATTTCGACAACATCGAGATTTCCGCCACCGACATCAAGCGGGAGCCGCTCTACCGCCCCGAGCGCTACGTCTCCTATGTGATGGACGATCTGATGGCGGGCAATCCCAATACGCCCTCGGACGCCTTCGACGTCGTCGTATGCGAGCAGGTGCTGGAACACCTGCCGCGGATCAATCGCGCCATTGCAGCGCTCGAACGCATGGCCAAGCGGGGCGGCAAGGTTTGCGTCGGCGTGCCGATCTTCGTCGCCCCGGCGCCGCTCGTCCGCAACGCCTGGATCGGCCTCAGCCTCCAATGGCGGCCGCAGAAGCAATGGACCCATGTCCAGACCTTCTCGCAGGGCTCATTCCTGCGCGCGCTGCGCCGCAATTCGAGGCTCAAGCTGGTGTCGACCCGCGGCTTCCGCATCGTCTCCGGCGGCCTGCTGCGTCCGCTCGAGAATCACCGCTGGTGGTGGCGCTTCAACCGCACGGTCGGCGCCGCCGTGCCGTGGGCGTGCGTCGAGGTCCAAGCGATCCTGGAAAAGCCGGCGGCGGCCCGCCCCCGATAGCGTCGCAGCGTCTCGCGCCTTGCTGGCGAGACCTCGATCGCTGGATTGCTTCGCTCCGCTCGCAATGACGGTTCCACGTAGCGCCAGAACGCTCTAGAATCGTGCCGTTTCGAGCGCAGGGGAGGGGCGCGAGATGGCGGTGGTCTTCTTTCGACATGGCGCGGTCGGCGCGCTGGCGCTTGCGGTCGTCGCGATCCTGGCCGCGTGGGGGGCGGGCGCGGTCACGCTGTCGCTTGCCGAGACCGTGCTCGGCGCGCTGCTGTTCTACGGCAGCGAATATCTGATGCACCGCTTCGCCTTCCACGCGAAGCCGGCGCCGTGGGCCTTCGTGCGCAAGATGCAGCGCCGCCTGCACTACGACCATCATGTCGAGCCGAGCCGGCTCGATCTCCTGTTCCTGCCGCTGTGGTTCCTCGCGCCGAACCTTCTGGCGACGGCGGGGATAGTCGCCCTCGTGCTCGGCGGCGGCGCCGTCGCCTCCGTGATGCTCGGCGTGATGCTGGCGATCCTGCACTACGAGTGGGTGCATTACGTCGCCCATATCCCTTATCAGCCCCGTACCGCCTTCGGGCGCTGGCTCAAGCAGTATCACCTGCGCCATCACTTCATCAGCGAGAAGCACTGGTTCGGCGTGAGCAATCCCTCGCTCGACGTCGCGTTCGGCACCTATGCAAATGTGAGCGAAGTCGAGCGGAGCGGGACGACGCGCAAGCTGCATTCCTGAGGGATGCGCGGGCGCCACTGATGGACACGCATGGTTCTTGCATGCATTTTGGCGCGCCCGGCGAGCGGGCGAAGCGGAGCATCCTTTGAGCGAAACGATTTCGGAAATTCTCGCCCGCTATGCCGGCGGCGGCAGCGTCGTCGAGACGATCGAGGCGACCTATGCGCGGATCGAGGCGCGCAATGACCCGGCTTTGTTCATCGCGTTGCGTCCCAAGGCGGAAGCGCTCGCCGCCGCCGCCGCGCTGGACGCGGCGGGCCCCGCCGGCAAGCCGCTGTTCGGCGTTCCCTTCGTGGTCAAGGACAATATCGACGTCGCCGGCCTGCCGACCACCGCCGCCTGTCCCGCCTTCGCCTATCAGCCCGCCCAGTCGAGCTTCGTCGTCGAGCGGCTGGAGCGCGCCGGCGCGATCGTCATCGGCAAGACCAACCTCGACCAATTCGCCACCGGCCTCGTCGGCGTGCGCTCGCCCTATGGGACGCCGCGCAACGCCTTGCGTGCCGATCTGATCCCCGGCGGTTCGAGCTCGGGTTCGGCGGCGGCGGTCGGGGCAGGGCTCGTTCCCTTCTCGCTCGGGACCGACACGGCCGGCTCGGGGCGCGTGCCGGCGGCGCTCAACGGCATTGTCGGCCTGAAGCCGTCGCTCGGCCTGCTCTCGGCGAGCGGCGTCGTGCCGGCGTGCCGCACGCTCGACACGATCTCGATCTTCGCCCTCAACGTCGCCGACGCCTTCGCCGCGCTCGAGGTCGCCGCGGCCTTCGACGCCGCCGATCCTTATTCGAAACCGCTGCCGGCCCCGAGCCTCGCCGCTCCGGCGCCGCGCCTGAAGGTTGGCGTCCCGGCCCCGGGGCAGCGCCTGTTCTTCGGCGAGGCGGAGGCCGGGCGCGCCTTTCAGGCGGACCTCGGCAAGCTCGCCGCGCTCGGCGCGGAGATCGTCGAATTCGACATCGAGCCGTTCTACGCGGTGGCCCGGCTGCTCTATGAGGGCCCGTGGGTCGCCGAGCGCTATGCGGCGACCAAGAGCCTGATCGAGAGCGACCCCGAAGCGATGCATCCGGTGACGCGCAAGATCATCGAGGGCGCGCGCCGCTTCGACGCCGTCGCCGGCTTCGAGGCCGCCTATCGGCTGCAGGCGCTGCGGCGGGCGACCAGCGCCGCCTGGGCCGGCTTCGACGTGATGGCCGTGCCGACGATGCCGCGCTTCTATACCTGCGCCGAGGTCGAGGCCGATCCGATCCAGACCAATTCGAACCTCGGGACCTATACCAATTTCGTCAATCTGCTCGATCTTTCCGCCATTGCGGTTCCCTCGGGAATGCGCGGCGACAGCCTGCCGTCGAGCGTCACCCTGATCGGGCCGGCGGGCGCAGACGGACTGATCGCCGCGATCGCCGCGCGGCTGCATGCGGCCTCCGGCGCGACCGGGCGCCCCGCGCCGCAGGCTCCAGCGATCGCGCCGCGCGAAGAGGGCGTCGAGATCGCCGTCGTCGGCGCGCATCTCTCGGGCCTGCCGCTCAACGGCGAATTGAAGGCGCTCGGCGCCCGCTTCGTCCGCGAGGCGCGAACTGCCGCGGACTATCGCCTCTACGCCTTGCCGAATACGACCCCGGCAAAGCCCGGACTGCTGCGCGTCGGCGCGGGGCAGGGCGCGGCGATCGCGGTCGAGATCTGGTCGCTGTCGCCGGAGGCGTTCGGCCGCTTCGTCGCAGCGATCCCCTCGCCGCTCGGCGTCGGAACATTGGCCTTCGAGGACGGAGCGAGCGCGAAGGGCTTCCTCGTCGAAGCGGAGGCCGTCAAAGGCGCCGAGGACGTCTCCCGCTTCGGCGGCTGGCGGGCGTATTTGGCGCGGTAAAGAACGCCGATCGCCGTCTTGGCCGGGCTCGACCCGGCCATCCACGCCCCGACATCGCTCCGCACCCCGGGCGCCTCGATAAGCGGCGCCGCGTGGATGGCCGGGTCAAGCCCGGCCAAGACGGGCAGGGCGCCTAGTTGCGGTTAACCTCGCCGCTGGCCTCGTGGCTAAGGATCGCCCCGATCGCCTCGCGCGCCGCCAAGGCCAGCGGCGCTGGCGGGGCGTCGAGCGGGAACCACTCTACGGCGGCGAGCTTGTCCGGCTCGCGGTTTTCCGGCTCGCCCTTTTCGATGCGCGCGAGATAGACCGGCGAGAGCCAGTGCTGGCCGTCGATCCCGATCATCTCGACGAGGACCAGCAGGCGGTCGAGCGTGATTGCGACGCCGATCTCCTCCAGGATTTCGCGCCGGACTGCGTCTTCGACGCGCTCGAGAAAATCGACCTTGCCGCCGGGTAGATTCCAGCAATCCGCCTCCGGCGGCTTGCACCGCTTGACGAGCAGCAGCCGGCCATCGCGCACGATGGCCGCGCCGCAGCCGACGCCGGGGACGCGGTCCGTCACGCCGCGAGCGCGGCGAGGATGCGCGCCCAGGAGCGTGCGCCCCGATGGAAGGAGCTGCGCTCGTATTTCTCGTTGGGCGAGTGGACGGCGTCGTCGGCGAGGCCGAAGCCGACCATCAGGCTGTCCATACCCAATTCGCGCTTGAAGGAGCCGACCACCGGGATCGAGCCGCCCGAGCCGGTCAGCAGCGCCGGCTTGCCCCATTCGGCTTCGAGCGCGCGGCCGGCGCGCCGCACCGCTTCGCTGCGGGGGGAGAGCGCGATCGCCGGGCTCGCGCCATGCGAGACGAATTCGGCCGTGACGTCCGCCGGCAGGCGCGCCGTGACGAAGGCGCGCAACGCCTGAAAGATGCGCTCGGGATTCTGCTTGCCGACGAGGCGAAAGGAAATCTTGGCGCTGGCCTTGGCGGGCAGCACCGTCTTGGTCCCTTCGCCGGTGTAGCCGCCGACGATGCCGTTGACGTCGCAAGTCGGGCGCGACCAGATCATTTCCAGCGCCGAGCGATCTTTCTCACCCGCGGGGATCGAGAGGCCGACCTCGCCGAGGAACTCCGTCTCGTTGAAATCGAGCTCGCGCCATTGCTGGGCGACGTCTTCCGGCAGTTCCTCGACGCCCTCGTAGAAGCCGGGCAAAGCGACGGCGCCGTTGGCGTCGTGCAGGTCGGCGATGATGCGGGCGAGCACGCGGATCGGATTGATCGCCGCCCCGCCGTAGAGGCCGGAGTGGAGATCGCGGTTCGCCGCGGTGATCGTCACCTCCTCGAGCACCAGACCGCGCAGCATGGTCGTGATCGCGGGGGTCGTCGCGTCCCACATCGCCGTGTCGCATACCAGCGCCAGATCGGCCTTCAGCGCCTTGGCGTGGGTGGTGAGGAAGTCGGGCAGCGAGGGCGAGCCGGTCTCCTCCTCCCCCTCGAACAGCACACTGACGTTGCACGGCAGCCCGCCATGGGCGCGGAAGGCGCGGCAGGCCTCGAGAAACGTCATCAACTGGCCTTTGTCGTCGGCGGCGCCGCGGGCGACGATCCGCGGCCCGTTAGCGCCATCCGCGAGGCGCGGCTCGAAGGGCGGCGTCGTCCACAAAGCGAGCGGATCGACCGGCTGCACGTCGTAGTGGCCGTAGAAGAGAACATGCGGTGCGTCGCGGGTCTTCGCCTTGGCGGAGCCGACCACCATCGGCCGGCCGGCCGTCTCTTCGCGCGAGGCTTCGAAGCCGAGGTCGCGCAATTCGCGCACCAGCCAGTCGGCGGCGCGGTCGCAATCCGGGAAATGGGCTGGAATCGCCGATATCGAGGGAATCTTGAGCAGCGCGAACAGGCGATCGACCGCCTCAGGTTGGTTGGCGTCGATCGTCGAAAGCACATCGTCGAGCGTGGACATGGAAGCTCCGGCGCTAAAGGGGCCGGTTCTGAGCCGACCGCCGCCCGTGCTTCTATCAGGCGCGAGGCGCGAGCGCCAACGGTACACGGCTTTGGAGCAGAATGAGGGCCGCCGGCTTGGGCGGCCCTCCGGTCGCTTCAATCAAAAGAGATGGCGGAACAGGAAGTAGAGCGTGCCCGACAGCAGGATCGCCGCCGGCAGCGTCAGCACCCAGCCGAGCGCGATATTGCGCAGGGTCGACCACTGGATGCCCGAGCCGTTCGCGAGCATCGTGCCCGCGATGCCCGACGACAGAACGTGGGTCGTCGAGACCGGCAGGCCAAGGCCGTCGGCAGCGCCGATCGTCGCCATGGCGACGAGTTCGGCGGCGGCGCCCTGACCATAGGTCAGGTGGGTCTTGCCGATCTTCTCGCCGACCGTGACGACGATGCGCTTCCAGCCGATCATCGTGCCGAGACCAAGCGCGATCGCGACGACGATCTTCACCCAGGTCGGGATGAACTTGGTCGAGAGGTCGAGCTGCTTCTTATAGGCGGCGAGCGTCGCGATTTCGGCTGGCTTCAGCTCGGATTCCTTGTCCTTGACGAGCAGGCGCAGCGCTTCGGAGGCCAGATACATGTCGTTGCGCACGTTCTGGACCTTATCGGCGGGCGTCCTGGCGAGCGAGCCGTATTGCTGAACCTGGTCGGCGATCTGCCTCACGAACACGGAGAGGGCGGGGAAGGTGCCTTCAGCGAACTTGTGCGCGTGCACGTAGTCGGTGACCACAGGGCGCGGATCGCCGAGGATCGCGTAGCCCGCGCCATGCGCGTCGATGATTTTCGAGGCCTCCTGCGAGGCGGCGACGAAGGCCGGCATGTGGCTTTCCGGCAGGGCGCGGTTCAGCGCATAGGCGGTCGGCGCGACGCCGATGAGGATGAGCATAATGAGGCCCATGCCTTTCTGGCCGTCGTTCGAGCCGTGGAAGAACGAGACGCCGGTGCAGGTGAAGATCAGCAGCCCGCGAATCCACAGCGGCGGCGGCGCGTCGGTCTTCGGCTCCGAATAGAGCTGCGTCGCGGGGACGGCGAACTTCATTACGAGGAGCAGCAGCGCGGAGAGGATGAAGCCGAACAGCGGCGACAGCAGCAACGCATTGCCGATGTTCGTCACCTGGCTCCAGTCGACGCCGGACGTGCCGTCCTGGCCGCGCATCAGCGCGTTGGCGACGCCGACGCCGACGATCGAGCCGATCAGCGTGTGCGAGCTCGAAGCCGGCAAGCCGAACGACCAGGTGCCGAGGTTCCAGATGATCGCGGCGATCAGCAGCGCGAACACCATGGCGAAGCCGGCGCTCGAGCCGACCTGCAGGATGAGCTCGACCGGCAGCAGCGAGACGATGCCGAAAGCGACCGCGCCCGCCGAGGTGAGAACGCCGATGAGATTCCAGAGGCCCGACCAGACGACGGCGACCTGCGCCGGCAGCGAGCGGGTGTAGATGACGGTCGCGACGGCGTTGGCGGTGTCGTGGAAGCCGTTGACGAATTCGAAGCCGAGCGCGATCAGCATCGCCACGCCCAGCAGGAGGAACGGCAGGATCGTCGTCGGCGCGCCGCCCGCGCTTTCGACGTCGCTGTAGATCGAATAGGCCATGAAGAAGAGGCCGCCGGCGAGAACGGCGAGGAAGAAGAGGAGGGCGCGAATGTCGACCGGCTGGTCGAGCTTCACCCGCGATGGCGACGCGCTCGAACCTGGCGCTCGAGCGTCTACGGCGGCTGTCATAGCGTACTCTCCCTTGCAATTACGGCGTTGTGCCGTATTTCTATTGCGAAGGGGGATGACAGCCGAGTGACGCTCGTCCCGTTATCCGCCGCGTGGAAGCGTCGTCAACTCGCCTCCGCCAGCAGCGACTTCTGCAGCGTATCCGCATCGCTTTCCTGATCGGTCAAGCGAGTCGGATAGTCCCCCGTGAAGCAGTGGTCGGTGAATTGCGGGTTGCGGTCGTCGCGGCCCTCGTAGCCCATGGCGCGGTAGATGCCGTCGACCGAAAGGAAAGCGAGGCTGTCCGCGCCCATGAAGCGGCGCATGCCCTCGAGATCCATCCGCGCCGCCAGCAGCTTGTCGCGCACTGGAGTGTCGATGCCGTAAAAATCGGGATGTTTGATCGGCGGGGAGGAGATACGCAGATGAACCTCTTTTGCGCCGGCTTCGCGCATCATCTGCACGATCTTCACGCTCGTGGTGCCGCGTACGATGGAGTCGTCGATCAGCACGATCCGCTTGCCCGCGACGACCGCCCGGTTCGCGTTGTGCTTGAGGCGGACGCCAATCTCGCGGATCGCCTGGGTCGGCTGAATGAAGGTGCGTCCCACGTAGTGATTGCGGATGATGCCGAGTTCGAAGGGAATGCCGCAGGTCGCAGCGTAGCCGAGCGCCGCGGGAACGCCCGAGTCCGGCACAGGCACGACAACGTCGACGTCGGCCGGCGCTTCGCGAGCGAGTTCGGCGCCCATGGCGCGGCGCGCCTCGTAGACCGGCTTGCCGTGAACGATCGAGTCCGGCCGCGCGAAGTAGATGTATTCGAAGATGCAGGGCCGCATCCGCTGCGCGGGGAAGGGCTTCAGGCTATGGACGCCCCGGCCGTCGATTACGATCACTTCTCCGTTCTCGACGTCCCGAACGAATTTCGCGCCGATGATGTCGAGCGCGCAAGTCTCCGAGCAGAGAATCGGGCAGCCGTCGAGTTCGCCGAGCACAAGCGGACGGATGCCGAGCGGATCGCGCGCGCCGATCAATTTCTTGTTAGTGAGCGCGACCAGCGCGTAGGCGCCTTCGATCTGCTCGAGCGCCTCGACGAAGCGCTCGACGATGCGCGGGCGGCGCGAGCGGGCGGTGAGCAGCAGCACGACCTCGGTGTCCGAGGTCGATTGGCAGATCGCGCCGCCCCGAATCAATTCGCGCCGCAGCGCCAGGGCATTGGTGAGATTGCCGTTGTGCGCGACCGCGAGACCGCCCGAATCGAGCTCGGCGAACAGCGGCTGCACGTTGCGCAGAATTGTTCCGCCGGTGGTGGAATAGCGGACGTGCCCGATGGCGGCCGAGCCAGGCAAACGCTCGATCGTGGACGACCTGGAGAAGTGGTCGCCGACCAGACCCTGGCGACGCTCGGAATGGAAGCGCGATCCGTCGAAGGCGACGATGCCGGCCGCCTCCTGGCCGCGATGCTGCAGGGCATGCAGGCCGAGCGCTGTGATGGCCGCCGCGTCGCGATGGCCGAAAATACCGAAGACGCCGCACTCTTCGCGCAAGTGGTCAGCGTCGAGGTCGAAGCGCTCCGCGTCGGAGGCGTCGTTCTCTTCAAGCAAAGCGGCAGTACTTTGGCGGTTCATGTCCATCGGGTGTCACGGTTTCGAAGGCGCCACCACCGCAGGGGATGCCGGCGGGGGCATCGGTACGCCCTTATTGATCAGCGAGTTGAGCTTTTGTTTGTCGCTAGCCGCGCCGCCGGACGGCGAGGCCTCCGATCGTCTGGCCGGGGCGGAGCCGGCTGGCGGCGAGGGCGCGGCGGGCGCGCTCTGGTCGTTATTCTCGTCCGGCGGCGGTTCGTCGATCGTGCCGCCGGCGTTCTTGGTCTTGATCCAGCCCTCGAGGGTGGCCGCCGCATCCTCGGGCAGCAGCGCGACCACCTTGTTGGCCGTCTCGATCAGCGCCGGCCGGGTCTTGGCCGTCTTAACCCATTCCGGCTGCTGCTTTTCCGCCACCAGCCAGTTGAAGATCGCGAATGCGACGACCCCGAGGAGAAAGCCGCGCGCCGCGCCGAACACGAAACCGAGCGAGCGGTCGAGCGCGCCGATCTTGCTGTCGAGAATGGCGTCCGACAAGCGCACAGTGAACAAGGAGACCACGATCAGCGTAACGAAGAACACCGCCGCGGCCGAGACCGCCTGGGCGACGATCTCCTTGTGGATATAGGGCGTTGCATAGGGCAGGACCAGGGGATAGAAATAATAGGCTGACGCCGCGGCCGCGGCCCATGAGCCGATCGCGAGAATCTCCCGGGTGAAGCCGCGCATCATCGACAGCAAAGCGGAGATGAGAATGATGCCGATTATTCCAAGATCGAGATAGGAAGGCATTGTTCGAGCCCCGCAAGCCGCGCCAAGACACACGGGCTCGCCAATTGCCCGCCCATCGTCCGCATTATCATCGAGAGTTGCGGCCTTATAAACAAGCTCGCTGGCTTCGTCACCTCGCCTTGGCGGTCTTTGTGGCTACTCCGGCGGCGGCGATCTCGGCGACGAGGCTCGCCACCGAGGCGACCGGCATCATCGTGAGCGGGGCGCTCTCCCCGTCCTTGCGCGCCGCCGGGGCGACCGCGCGCTTGAACCCCAGCTTGGCCGCCTCCTTGAGACGAAGGCCGCTATGGCCGACCGCGCGCACGGCGCCCGAGAGGGCGATCTCGCCGAAATAGACGGCGTCATGCGGCAAACTGACGCCGACCAGCGAGGAAACGAGCGCGGCGGCGGCGGCGAGATCGGCGGCGGGCTCGGCGATCCTGAGGCCTCCGGCGACGTTGAGATAGATGTCGTATTGGCCGAGCTTGAGGCCGCCATGCGCCTCCAGCACCGCGAGAATCATGGCGAGGCGGCTCGGCTCCCAGCCGACCACGGCGCGGCGCGGTGTGCCGAGGGTGGAGGGGGCGACGAGTGCCTGAACCTCGACCAGCACCGGGCGCACGCCCTCGACGCCGGCGAACACCGCCGCGCCGGGCGCCGCGCCGTCGCGCCCGGCCAGGAAAAGGGCCGAGGGGTTTGCAACCTCGACGAGGCCGTCGCCCGTCATCTCGAAGACGCCGATCTCGTCGGTTGCGCCGAAGCGGTTCTTGGAAGCGCGCAGCACGCGAAAGGCGTGTGCGCCCTCGCCCTCAAAGGAGAGCACAGCGTCGACCATGTGCTCGACGACGCGCGGGCCGGCGATCTGCCCGTCCTTCGTGACGTGGCCGACCAGGATCAGGGCGGCGCCGCTCGTCTTGGCGAAGCGGATTAGCGCCTGGGCGGAGCCGCGCACCTGGCTGACGGTGCCGGGCGAGGATTCGATCGCCTCGCTCCACATCGTCTGAATGGAGTCGATGATGACGAATTTCGGCGCGTCGCCGGAGCCGAGTGTCGCGACGATGTCCTCGATGAGCGTTTGCGCCGCGAGCTGGACCGGCGCGTCCGACAGGCCGAGGCGGAAGGCGCGCATCCGCACCTGCTCGGTCGATTCTTCGCCTGAGACATAGACGACCCGGCTGCCGCGCCGCGCCAGCGAGGCGCAGGCCTGGATCAGCAGGGTCGATTTGCCGATGCCAGGCTCGCCGCCGATCAGCGTCACCGACCCAGCCACGAAGCCGCCGCCGGCGACCCGATCAAGCTCGCCGACGCCGGTGATGAGGCGCGGCTGATATTCGGATACGCCGAGCAAGTCTTCAAGCGGGAATGGACGTCCGACGCCGGTGCGCCGCGCCGTGGCCGCGCCGATGCCGAGCGCCGCCGCTTCCTCGATGATGGTGTTCCACTCGCCGCAGGAATCGCACTTGCCCTGCCACCGCTGCGTGATCGCGCCGCAGTTCTGACAGACATAAGAGGAACGCGCCTTGGCCATGGCGCGACAAGTACGGGGAACGGCACGCCATGTCGAGCCGCATGGCCCGCTCGCCGCGGGCCTTGAAGCGCGAGATCCTCAGCGCGCCGCCTCAGTGATGGGCGGGTCTTCCTTGGCCGCCTTCGCCGGGCCGGGCGGCCGCCACGTGGTGTGAAACCTTGATGTCGTTGGTTACGCCGATGACGCCGCGAATTTTACGCGCATCGGCCTCCGCGCAGCTCTTCTGATACGGCCGCTCGACTTCGCCGGTCAGCGTCACCCAGCCCTTCTCGCAGCGCGCGCTGATCCGCTCCGTCGGCACGGCGGCGTCCCAGAAAAGGGCGTTCATCACGCCGGTCTGGACGTCTTCGACGCGCTGCTGGATGCGATGGGGCGTGCGGACGTCGAGTTCGTCGACGACTTCGGAGACGCCGCCGACGCACTGCGCCTTGTAGCGCGCGGTCAGCTTCTGCGTCCGCGTGTCGACTTCGCCGGCCAGCTTCGCGACGCCGTTTTGCACTGTGATGACAATGCGTTCCACATCGATGAAGGGTTCGTGGCGGAGCGCGCTGCGCACAGCTTGCTCCAACAAGTTGTCGTTCATTGCTCAACTCCTCCCCACACAAGATCCCGCGCTCGCCAAGCAGCCGCGCACGCGCGCGGCCACAGGGGCGATCTGACGTTTGACCTTCCGGCTGTCCTCCAACCTCTGACGGGCGGAGTGACGATGTCGAAGCGAAGGCGCCAAAGAATAGACGCCAACTCCCGAGGCCTCGCGTAACCGCGACGACTGACTTTCGCTTCTGCTTCGGAAGATATGAGGCGATTGTGGCGAGATAATTGCACAGTTGTGACAAAGGCGAGCGGCGTATGCGCCGCAGACGCAGCAAATTCAGGGGCGACGCCGATTTCTTTGGCAAAATTGCGCAGAACGAACGTTGCGTCGGATTTTCGGCATTTTCCGAGCGCGACTTAGGCTTTTCGTTGCAATCTTGTCGATGTCGCCCTGCGCCCGCGCCGCGCTCCGCCCCGGTCTCGATTTGCCTTGAATTGTACTTGCTGCCGGGCAGGGGTTGCCTCAAAAATGCGCAGCCGCTCGATCTTTGCGCGCCGCAGGCGATTGCCAACGCGCGGAAGTTGCGCAAATTTATGCGTCCAATTTTCGTCGTTTTCGGAGCCGGGTATGGGTCTGCGCGCGTTTCGACTGCTCGGCATGTTGGCGCTGTTGGCCCTCGCTCCGCCCGCGCGCGCCGCCGATGACAGCTTCGTCATCGGCATCATGAACGACCAATCCGGGCCCTACGCCGATATCGCTGGACCGAGTTCGGTCGAAGCGGTCCGCATGGCGATCGAAGACTTCGGCGGAACGGTGCTCGGCAAGAAAATCGAGCTGCTGGTCGCCGACCATCAAAACAAGGTCGACGTCGGCCTCGGGATCGCACGCCAGTGGTACGAGGAGCGCAACGTCAGGACAATTTTCGACATCACCAATTCCGGCGTCGCGCTGGCGCTCCAGAGCCTTGCGAAATCTCACAACAGGCTCGTCATTTTCGACTCCGCCTCGTCGTCCGACCTCTCCGGCAAGAACTGCTCGACCAACACCATGCAGTGGAACGCCGACAATTGGTCGAACGGCGTCTCGCTGATGCGCCTGCTCATCAAGCAGAAGCTCGACAGCTTCTATTTCATTACGGCCGACTACGCCTTCGGAACCTCGCTCGAAGCCGACGCGCGCGCGGCGATCGCCGAGGGCGGCGGCACGACGGTCGGGAGCGTCCGCGCGCCGCTCAACACCTCCGACTTCAGTTCGTTCCTGCTGTCGGCGCAGGCCTCGCAGGCCAAGGTCGTGGTGCTCGCCAATACGGGGGCGGACCTCTCCAGTTCGCTCAAGCAGGCCAACGAATTCGGCCTCACGCCGACCCAATATATCGCGGCGCCGATCATGTATCTCAGCGACGTCAACGCCCTGGGGCTGGCGATCGCGCACGATCTCACCTTCATGCAATCCTGGTATTGGGATCTCAACGACGCGACCCGCGCCTGGTCGAAGCGTTTCTTTGCGCGCACCAAGCGGATGCCGAACGACAACCAGGCCGTGCTCTATTCCTCGGTGCGGCATTATCTCGAAGCGGTCGCCAAAACTGGGACCGACGACGCGATGACGGTCGCCAAGGCGATGCGCGACGCGCCGATCCACGACGTCTTCACCGACGACGGCCATATCCGCGAGGACGGGCGGGTGGTCTACGATCGTTATCTGATGAAGGTGAAGACGCCGGAGGAATCGAAGTATCCCTGGGACTATCTGAGTGTCGTCGCCAAGATTCCCGCCGATCAGGCCTTTCGCCCGCTCGGGGCGGCCGGATGCACGCTGGGCGTTCACTAGTCTGGCGGTTGTCGCGTCGAGGCGCTGCGCGGCGAAGGCTGCGGGGCGAACACGGCGGCTAGCCTTATCTTTGTGCCCTGGCGCGCGATCCCGCCCGTGCGGCGGCGCCTCCGCCTGAGGGGACGATCAACTCGCCGGCTTCACCAGGCGTTCCAGCTTGGCGAGCGTGGTTTTGGCGTCTTCCTCGAAACTCAGCGTGCCGGCGAAACCGCCCTCGGCGTTCATCAGAAAGACCGAGGCGGTATGGTCCATGGAATAGCCGCCGTCGGCGTCCGGCACGCGCTTGTAGTAGACGTGATAGGCCTTGGCGGCGGCGGCGATCTGGGCCTCGGTTCCAGTGAGGCCGCGAATGCGCTGATCGAAGGACGAGAGGTAGTCGGCGAGTTGCGCAGGCGTGTCGCGGCTGGGGTCTACCGTGACGAACGCGACGTTTAGCTTGTCGGCGTTTGCGCCCATCGACTTCATTAGCTCGGTCAAGTCCAGCAGCGTTGTCGGGCAGACGTCAGGACAGTGCGTGTAGCCGAAGAAGATCGCGCTGGGTTTGCCAAGGAAGTCACGCTGCGTGACGACGGCGCCGTGCGTATCGACAAGCGTGAAGGGGCCGCCGATGGCGAGCGCCGACGGCGGCAACGTCTTCGTGGCGGCATCCTGCGCCCCGGCGGAATTCGATATACGAGACAAGCGCGGCGATCTCGTTCTGCGGCAGGCCGCCGAAGACCATACGGGTTCCCGGCGCAACATCCTGCGGATTGGCGAGAAAGCGCGCCAGCGTCGTGGGGTCCCATACGACGCCGCTGGCGCGAAGCGCTTCGCTATAGGGATAGCCGGTCAACGACGCGGCTCTCCGGCCGATCACGCCGGTCAGCGGCGGACCCGTCATCGCGCGCGCGCCCGGGCCGATTTCGTGGCAATGGGCGCAGGGCCCGAAGACGGCGGCGAAGGTTTCGGGCGGCGGCATGTGCGGCGGCGAGGACGCGGATGGCGCCGCGCCGGCGACGCCTCGGTCCGGAGACGTCCGCCATGAAGTCGGGCTCCCCGCCGCGCGCCATACGACGCCCGCGACGGCCACGACGACCAGCACCGCGGTGAGAGCCGCCAGACCCGATCTTCCCGTCGGGCGGACGTTCTGCGTCGCGGTCCCTTCGTCTTTGTCTCGCGCGTCCATGGTCGTCTGGTTCTGCGCTTCGTGACGTTCGCCGCTAGCGCCGGGGCGCGTCATTGGCAAAGCTTTGCGGGGTGTTCTGGCCGATGGCCGCCAACTCGACGCGCGAGCCCTCGGCCAAGTCGCGCGCTTGGCGCACCGCTTCGGGAGTCGAATCCTTTTCCCGGAAGAACGTGTAGGAGAGCGTGATGTCGTGGAAGAGACGCATCTCCGGATCCTTGACGAATGATTTGTCGACATAGAAGACCAACGGCATCTTGGCCGTCTCTCCCGGCCCAAGCTTCTCGTTGGTGAAGCAAAAGCACTCGATCTTGTAGAAATAGGGTCCGACCTGAAACGGCGCCACGTTATAGACCGCCCGCCCCACGATCGTTTTGTCCGACCGGTTGTGGGCGATGAAAAAGGCCTCCGTGGGCTCGCCGAACTTGACCTTCACCGAGACTTGCCCGGGACGAAAATCCCAGTCGAGCGCCTTGTCCACGTTCGCGTCGAAGTTGACAGTGATTTCCCCTGCGTCGGCGCCGTCCGACGCCGGCGCGGCGAGGCTGCGCTGGGTCGTTCCGGCAAGCCCCGTCGCGGCGCAGAAAAGACGATAGAGAATTGGTGAATAGGATACGAGGATCGTCATCGTCGCGAGCATCGCGACGACCGGGAGGACCGTCCCAAGATACAGCTTGCGCGGCGCCCGATCCGTCATAGACAACAGATTGTCTCGCCGTAGCCCGTTTGGCAAGCCTTGCCGTGCGCAAGCCTTGCCGTGCGGATGCCAATTTGCGACAACGCGCATCCGCTTCTGTCACAAAGGCCCTGTCCATGCCCGCTCTCCGCTCCCGCACCTCCACCCACGGCCGCAACATGGCCGGAGCGCGCGGGCTTTGGCGCGCCACCGGAATGAAGGACGGGGACTTCGGCAAGCCGATCGTCGCGGTGGTCAATTCGTTCACGCAGTTCGTGCCCGGCCACGTCCATCTCAAGGACCTCGGCCAGCTCGTCGCGCGCGAGATCGAGGCGGCGGGCGGCGTCGCCAAAGAATTCAATACTATCGCGGTCGACGACGGCATCGCGATGGGCCATGACGGCATGCTCTATTCGCTGCCGAGCCGCGAGATCATCGCCGACAGCGTCGAATATATGGCCAACGCACATTGCGCCGACGCGCTGGTCTGCATCTCCAATTGCGACAAGATCACGCCCGGCATGCTGATGGCGGCGCTGCGCCTCAATATCCCGGCCGTCTTCGTCTCGGGCGGCCCGATGGAGGCCGGCAAGGTCAATTCCAACGGAACGATCAAGAAGGTCGACCTGATCGACGCGATGGTCGCCGCCGCCGACAGCTCGGTCAGCGACGAAGAGGTCAAGGCGATCGAGCGCTCGGCTTGCCCGACCTGCGGCTCGTGCTCGGGCATGTTCACCGCCAATTCAATGAACTGCCTGACCGAGGCGCTCGGCCTGTCGCTGCCCGGCAACGGCACGATCGTCGCCACCCACGCCGACCGTAAGCGCTTGTTCGTCGAGGCCGGCCACCTGGTCGTCGATCTCGCGCGCCGCTATTACGAGCAGGACGACGAGAGCGTGCTGCCGCGCTCCGTGGCGAGCTTCAAGGCGTTCGAGAACGCGATGAGCCTCGACATCGCGATGGGCGGCTCGACCAACACCGTCCTGCATCTCCTCGCCGCCTCGCACGAGGGCGAGGTCGGGTTCACCATGGAGGACATCGATCGCCTGTCGCGCCGCGTGCCGGTGCTCTGCAAGGTCGCGCCCTCCGTCGCTAACGTGCATGTCGAAGACGTGCACCGCGCCGGCGGCATCATGGGCATTCTCGGTGAGCTCGACCGGGCGGGCCTGCTCAATCGCGACGTGACGATGGTGCACGCCAAGTCGCTCGAACATGCGCTCTCTCGCCATGACATCAAGCGCAGCGTCTCGAATGCGACGCGCGAGTTCTTCTCCGCCGCGCCCGGAGGCGTGCCGACCCAGGTCGCCTTCAGCCAGGCCTCGCGCTATAAATCCCTCGATGACGACCGCGAGAAGGGCGTCATCCGCGAGCTCGAGCACGCCTTCTCCAGGGACGGCGGCCTCGCCGTGCTGAAGGGCAATGTCGCCCTCGACGGCTGCATCGTGAAGACGGCCGGCGTCGACGCGAGCAACCTCAAGTTCGAAGGCCCGGCGAAGATTTTCGAGAGCCAGGACGACGCGGTGCAGGGCATTCTCGGCGGCAAGGTCGTCGCCGGCGACGTCGTCGTCATCCGCTATGAGGGACCGCGCGGCGGCCCGGGCATGCAGGAGATGCTCTATCCCACGAGCTATTTGAAATCGAAGGGGCTCGGCAAAGCCTGCGCCTTGATCACGGACGGGCGCTTCTCGGGCGGCACGTCGGGCCTCTCGATCGGCCACGTCTCGCCGGAGGCGGCGGAGGGCGGCACAATCGGCCTCGTCGAGGAGGGCGACCGCATCGCCATCGACATCCCCGGCCGCACGATCGAGCTCTTGGTCTCCGACGAGGCGCTCGCCCAGCGCCGCGCCGCCATGGAGGCCAAAGGCAAGGACGCCTGGAAGCCGGCCCAGCCCCGCAAGCGCAACGTCTCGACGGCGCTGCGCGCCTACGCCGCCTTCGCCACCAGCGCGGCGCGCGGCGCGGTGCGAGAGGTGCCGTAAGCGCCCCGGTCGACGTGGCCCTGGACGACGCCATGGCCGGGCTCGACCCCGGCCACGACGATCAATGGCAACGAACCCCGAAACTCGCTCGCAAAATTGTGACGTTTTGCGGCGGCGCAAGCTGAGCTAGCTTGCGCGCCTTATTGGAGGACTCTCATGCAAAAGCGTAAATTGGGTCGCACCGACCTCGCGGTCGCGCCCGTCGTGTTCGGCGCGAATGTGTTCGGCTGGACCGCGGACAAGAAGACGTCGTTCGATCTGCTCGACCGCTTCACCGGCGCCGGCCTCAACGCGATCGACACCGCGGACGTCTATTCGCGCTGGGCGCCGGGCAACAAGGGCGGCGAGTCCGAGACGATCATCGGCGAATGGCTGAAGGCGCGCGGCGCCCGCAATTCCGTCACGATCATCACCAAGGTCGGCATCGAGATGGGCCCGGACAAGAAGGGCCTCTCGGCGCGCTACATTGAAGAGGCGGTCGAAGCCTCGCTCAAGCGGCTGCAGGTCGAGACCATCGACCTCTACCTCTCCCACATGCCGGACGATGCGACGGCGCACGAGGAGACGCTCGGCGCCTATCAGAAGCTGATCGCCCAGGGCAAAATCCGCTGGTGCGGCGCCTCGAACTTCACCGCGGAGCAGCTCTCGGCCGCGCTTGCCGCCTCGGCCGCCAAGGGCCTGCCGCGCTATGAGGTGCTCCAGCCGGAGTACAATCTCTACGACCGCGCGTCCTACGACGGCGCTCTGCGCGACCTCTGCATGGCGCAGGACATCGGCGTCATCACCTACTTCAGCCTCGCCAAGGGCTTCCTCTCGGGCAAGTATCGCTCGGAGGCGGACCTCGGCAAGAGCCCGCGCGGTCAGGGCGTGAAGGCCTATCTCAACCCGCGCGGCTTCCGCATCCTGGCGGCGCTCGACGAAATCGCGGCTAGCCACAAGGTTGCCCCGGCGGACATCGCACTCGCCTGGCTGATCGCCAAGCCCGGCGTCACCGCGCCGATCGCCAGCGCGACGTCGCTGCAGCAGCTCGAAAGCCTCATCCGCTCGGCGACCATCGCCCTCAGCGAGAGCGAGATGGCGGCGCTCGAAGCGGCAAGCGCGGCGTAAGCCGCGGCTCGCAGCGCGCGCTCAGCGTCTTGGCCGGGCTTGTCCCGGCCAAGACGCGAGCGGGCGCGCTTCAGGCCCTCGCCCTCTCACCCGCCTACTCCGGCGAGAACACCAACTCCTGCGCGCCGGCGCGTTTGAGATCGTCCTCGCTGCCTGCGAGGGTGATCGACTTGCCGTCGACCCACAGCGGGGCGAGGTCGCGGTAGTGCGGCGAGAAGATGTGGCCGGATTCGCCTGTCGTAATCATGAAGCGCGACTTGTCGGGATCGGCGAGATTGTAAATGCCGCGAAAGCCGGGGCCCTGCGTGCGCGCGAACGGCTTGTCCTGGGTCACTTCGAAGCCGCCGCCGCGATCGAGCGTGTAGAAGTCGCCGCTCGAGGGCATGCTGATGTCGCTCAAGCGGTCGAGCAGCGGAATGTGGCTGTAGACCTTGTGCTGCAGCACGGCGACGTGCTCGGCGCCCCATTTCCATTGTGTCATGTCGCCGCCGTCGCGCTTGACGATGAGCGCGAGCGCCTCGTCGAGCGCGCGCGCCAGCGTCGCGCGGCAATCCGGGTCCGGCTTATCAGGCGCGTCGCACCACTCCGGATGGTCGCGCAGCAGGGAGATCAGCGCCGTCGCGTAGAAGGGGCCTCGCTCGGTCATCGGCAGGCCGGTCTTCTCGACCAGCATGATCCGGTGCAGGGCGCCCATGAAGGCGTCGAAGATCAGCGGCTCCGGGCGATCCTTGTCCATCACGCCGTCCCAGGCGGCGAGCAGGGCGAGCGCCTGGCGCGCGCGTTCGTCGCTCGGCGCCACGCCTTTGAGAAACGGCAGCAACTCGCGCGCGGCGAGCGAGACGTGGTCGGCCTGCATCGCGGCCGAGGTTTCGAGACTGTGCTTGTCGATGGTGTCGAAGAACTGCTGGATGCGCCGCGCGCGGAAGGCCTCCTCCCAGTCCTCGCCGATCGGCGGCTGACGGCCCGGCGCGACCAGCGCATTGTTGGCGTTGAAGGCGAAGCCAGCGGCGGGATTATGGATCTGCGGCCATTGCTCGAACGGAATGGTCCCGGTCCAATCGCTCTCGCCGGAAGCGCCGTCGACGATATTGAGCCCGTCGCCGGATTTACGCTGCGGCACGAGGCCGGGACTGATGAAGCCGATGTCGCCCGTCCCGTCGGCGTAGACGAGGTTCTGCGTCGGCGTCTGATAGAGCCGCAGCGCGTCGAGGAACGCGTCCCAGTTCCCCGCGGCGTTCACCCTGAGGAAGGCCTCGGAGGTCGTGTCCTTGTCGCCGAGGCCGGTGAAGGCGAGCGCCATCACCTTGCCCTCGCCAGCGAGGGCGGCGAGCGAAGTATCGACGTCGGAGATGACCGGGCCGTGCCGCGTCGCGCGCACGCGCATCGTCACGTCAGGCGCGCCTTTGACATGGATCGTTTCGGTGCGGGTTGCAAACGGCTGCGGCTCGTCCGGTGTGAGATAGCGGTCGGGATTGCCAGGGTCGACCGTCTCGAGGAACAGATCCTGCACGGCGGTGTAGGCGCTGGTGACGCCCCAGGCGATATGGTCGTTCTGGCCGAGCAACACGATCGGCGTCCCGGCGACGGTCGCGCCCTTGACCGACCCCTCGGGCGTGACGATGCGGGCGAGGTACCAGAGGATCGGCGCGCCGATCTCGAGATGCGGATCGTTGGCGAGAATCGGCTTGCCGGTGACGGTGCGCGAGCCGCTCACCACCCATTCGTTCGAGGCGCCGTGCCGCTCGGGCAGCAGCGTTCCCAAGAGGTCGATAGGATCATCGTTCGCGGCGTGGCTCGGATTGGCGACCGGCGCCGTCGTCACCGGCCAGTCGGGCGGCAGCGTGGGGAACAGCAAGCGCGCCTGATCCGGCGGCAGCTTCTGCTTGAGGCGTGCCCGCAGCGCCTCCATGCCGTAGTTGCCGCTGAGCTGCAGCGACATCAGCTTGCCCCAGACGAGCGAGTCGGCCGGCTTCCAAGGTTCCGGATCGTCGCCTAGAATCATGAATTCCGGCGGCAAGGCGTTCTTGTGCGTCGTGAGGAAGGCATTGACGCCGTCCGCATAGGCTTGCAGGCGCGCCTGCGCCCAAGGCGACAGCGCGGAAACGCTGCTTTCGGCAAGGCGGTAGAAGTCGAGCGTGCGGATGAAGCGGTCGACCTTGACGAGGTCCGGTCCGGCGATCTCGGCGATCCGGCCTTGGCCGACGCGGCGCTGGATTTCCATCTGATAAAGACGCTCGCTCGCGTGGAGATAGCCGAGCGCGCGCGCCGCATCGTCGAGCGAGGCGGCGAAGATGTGGGGAACCCCGTATTGGTCGCGCCAGACGCGCGTCTCGGCCTTGAGGCCAGGCAAGGCGACGCGGCCGGAATAGGCCGGCATGGCGCGATAGAAGAGGTAGGCGGCGGCGCCGACCGCCAAAACGACGAGCACGACAACGAACTTCGCCAGCAGCTTGAGCAGCCGGAGCCTCATAGTCTCCCCCCAATGTCGCGAGATCGATGCGGCTCGCGGTAGGGCGAGTCAATCGCGTTTGCGCTGGCTTGTCCATGTCCGTCTGCGCGGTGGAGGAACTGGCGGACACTCGCTGTCCGCTCATACTGCTGCGCCCCGTAGATTGATCGCTGAAATAGCAGCGGGCCCCACTCGGATCGGGCCGGGGAGTCGCGCCGCCAGACCAATTCCGGCCCCACTTCACACTTATTTTACACTAAGTTTGCTGTCAGCCTTCGGACTCTATCTCGCCTTGCTGGACGAGATGAGGCGTAGCGCGGAACTCGCCCGCAGGGTGGAATATTCGCCCTTCTAGCACATCCGACACTGACCATCCGCGGCAGCCTGGCCGACACAGTCACGATTTCGCTTCGTTCGACGTGAAGGCCCTGTCCGCGTCGCTTACCAGTTGCCGCGGCCCGCATGGAGGTGTTGCGCGCTACGGCTGTTAGGGGAGGTGATCATGAGGTCCCGATGCACCAACGCTGCCGTGGGCTTGCTCGCGTGCGGCCTGTTAGGGTTGCTATCCGCAGCCCGCGCCGACGAACCTGCCAAGTCCACGCCGCCCGGAATCAGCGCAGAAGCCAGCGCTGCGATACAGCAAATGGGCAAGACGCTGTCGGCGAATGAATTCTCATTTCAGGCCCAGACGATCCGGGTCTATGAGGACGAAGACGGTCAGCCGCTCCACATCTTCCATAACATCAAGGTGATGGTGCACCGGCCCGATCGACTGGCTGTCAAGGTAACTGGGGACGATGGGGCGAACGACCTGCTTTACGACGGCAAAAAGGTCACGATCTTCGGGGCTGGTCGGAACAAGTACGCAACGATTGACGCTCCGAACACTATTCAAGCGACGTTAGACGAGGTGTCGGACCGACTGGGGGTCGATTTCCCGCTCGCCGATTTCCTCGACAGCGATCCCGCTAAGTCATTCCTGTCGGGTGTGACGAGCGGGAGAGAGCTCAATACCGTCACCATTGACGGCAAGCCTCACCGCCACCTGTTCTTCCAGCAATCAGGCGGCGTCGATCTGGAGGTTTGGCTCGATAAGACCGAGCAGGCGTTACCGCGACAACTCATCGTCACCTACCGTTTGATGCCCGGGCAGCCGAGCTTCGTCGCCGAATTTTCCGATTGGAACTTCTCGGCGCACCCCTCGGACGCGGATTTCGCATTTCAGCCGCCGGCCGGGGCGCAGGAAGTCGACTTGAAGAAGGCCGCGACGCAGACCGGGGGGGGCAAGTTATGAAACGTCTCCTTCTGCTGGCTTGTGTTAGCATCACCCTGATCACCGTGGCGCAGGACGCTTTTGCCTTTCGCGGCGGCGGCGGCGGCTTTCGTGGTGCTAGAGGCGGTGGTTTTGCTCGCGGTCCCGGGGGCGGCGCCGCTGTTCGAGGTCCCCGCGGCAACGTAGCGGTTCGCGGCCCGGGAGGCGGCTATGGCTATCGCGGCGGGGCGTATTACCGCGGCGGCGGCGCTATCGCCGCTGGCGCAGCCGTCGGCGTCGCAGCCGGCGCTGTGGCAGCCTCGGCCTACCCGTATTATTCATCGCCGACCTATTGCGGATATGCCCCCTATCCACCCTGCTAACGCGTAGCCGCTCCGTATCGTGCCCGCGAAAGCGGGCATGGCCTGCGGCGGTTGCCTGGGCCCCCGCTTTCGCGGGGGTGACGGCAACCGTGCGTTGAAAACGCCTAAATCTCGATCTCCACCTTCACCGGCACGTGGTCCGACGGCCGGGCCCAGTCGCGTGCGGCGCGCAGCACCTCCATGGAGGTCACCGCTTCGGCGAGGGCGGGGCTGACCCAGACGTGATCGAGCCGGCGGCCGCGATCCGACTTCGACCAATCGGGCGACCGATAGCTCCACCATGTGTAGAGCTTCTCGCTCTCAGGCACGAATTTGCGCAAGGCGTCGACCCACGGGCCCGCCGCCTGCGCGAGATTGAGCTTCTCCACCTCGATCCGCGTGTGGCTGACGACGTTGAGCAGCGCCTTGTGGCTCCAGACGTCGTGTTCGAGCGGGGCGATGTTGAGATCGCCGACCAGGATCGCGCGGCCGGCGGCCGCTTGGCCCTCGCGAAACCAGGCCGTCATTTCGTCGACGAAGGCGAGCTTGTGCTTGAACTTCGGGTTGATCTCGGGGTCGGGTTCGTCGCCGCCGGCCGGTACGTAAAAGTTATGGACGTCGACCCCAGCCGCTTCGCCGCCGAGGGTCACGTGCATATGGCGCGAGTCGCCCATCGCGCAGAAGTCGCGCGGATTGATGCCGACGATCGGCAGCTTCGAGACGACGGCGACGCCGTGATAGCCCTTCTGGCCGTTGATCGCGATGTGCGGATAGCCGAGCTTGTGGAACTCGCCGTGCGGAAACTGGCCGTCGGGGCACTTGGTCTCCTGGAGGCAAAGCACGTCTGGCTTATGGAGATCCAGATATTGCGCGACGAGGCCGATGCGCAGGCGAACCGAATTGATGTTCCAGGTCGAAATCGAAAAACGCACGGCGGGCCCTTGGCTAAAGCGCGCGGGCGAAAAATCAGCGCCGGTTTCTCGCCACGAGCGCGCGACAACGTCTGGAGCGTTTCGCTTCTGTCACCCCCGCGAAAGCGGGGGTCCAGACAACCGCCGCAGGCCTCCGCCCTTTGACTCCTGGATGCCCGCTTTCGCGGGCATGACAGACGCCGCTAGGAGAGGCTGCTTCGACCAAAACGCGCATCGCTCTAGAGCGCGACGAAAATGGCTGACTTGCCGGGGAAGGCAAGCGCCGACGGCGACTTGCCCACAGGCCGCTCACGGCGCGCCTCGCAGGGCCGCTATTTGCGGTTCATCGGGCTCATCGGATTGTCGTTGATGTAGAAGAACTGCGGATCGGGCTGGCTCGTCAGATCGATGTTGAACAGCGAGACGACGGTCTGGAAGCCCTGCGGGTCGAGCACCGTCCATTGCTTGAGCTGGAACGTCGTGGGGTCGAACACCAGCGAAATTTCCGCCGTGCCGCCGAAGGTCGCCTTGTCCTCGATCTGGATCGTCACCGCATTGGCGTCGACCGTCACGTTCTTGACCTGGGTGTCCTTGGCGAGGTCGATGTGGTCGGCGAGCAGGAACTTCAGCGGCGTCTGGCCGATGAAATAGAGGTCCTGCGTGTCCATCTTCTGGTCGCGCACGGCGACCGAGCGTCCGTCGGCGACGATCTCGAGGCGGGCGGGGGGCGAAAACTTGAAGAGCATCTTGCCCGGCCGCTGGATATAGAGCTCGCCCTCCGAACGCTGCCCGTCCGGGCCGATTTGCACGAAATCGGCGCTGAGGACCCGCGCGCCGTTGAGAAAGGCGTTGGCCTTGGCGATCGCCTGTTCCGGGGTGATGTCCGGTTTGGCCTCCTTCGACGCATCCTTGCCTGCGTCCTTCGTCGTCTCGTCTTTGGCCGGCGCGGATTTCGCTGATTTGGCCGGCGGCGCGTCGATGTCGAGCGGGGCACTGGCGGCCCAGGCGACGCCGGCGCCAAGGAAAAGCGCGAAAGCGGACAGGGCAAGCGGACGCAATAGCAGCATGAAGACGGTGGCCTTCCCAGGATCTGCGGGCGCAAATCGAAACCGCATCGGCGCGCTCATGGCAGGGCGGTGTGATCGTATTGTGGCGGCGCAGGCAGGCGTCCGCAAGCCATCGCCCGCGGTTTTGCCCAAGGGTCTTTCGATTAAATATGGACGCTAATTTGCTTCAAGTAAAGAGTAAATGTGAAATAATATTTCATAAAACCATAATCGTGCAGTTTACCGCAGAAAATTGATTCGAGGATCGCAAGATATCGTTTATTATATAACGACCTTGAATTTACTGCTCGTTGACGAAACCTTACGCAAAGGCAACAGTAGATACACAAAATTAATCGTTGGGGGGTCACGATGACGAAATTTGCTTTTTCGGCGGCGTTTGAATCTTTGTATTCGATCGGTTCGCCGGGTCTCGTGGGGCAGGGGACGAACCACCAGACGTTCGCGCGCCGCTTGGATCGGATCGGCTCGCGTGCCGGCGCGGTGAGTGGACAGCCGCAGCACCTCGACGCGCGGCTGCTCGAGGATGGGACGGCGCTCGAAGCGGCTTGGCAGGTCGAGGTCCGGGCGATGGTCGCATTTCGACGCGAACGGACGCCGGAAGCCGAGGCCGCGCTCGAGGCCGCCCGCGCCGACGCCGCTTCGATCGTCTCGCGGATCGAGACTTCGCGCGCGCTGACCTTCGACGGGTTGAAGGTACAGGCTCGGGCGGTCCTCTGGCGCCGCGACGGCGAGCCGCTGGGTCCGCAAATTCCCGATGAAGTAGAACGCAGCGACTCCTGGAGCGACATCGGCGACTTGCCGAATTGGTGAGCGCTCGAGGCCGAGGCAGCCGCCGCTAAAGCGCCGAGATCGCTTCACGCTTCTTTACTTTCCGCGCGATCGCCGGAAATCATCGCCCTTTAGTCTTCTCGTCAAACGGCGCTCCGCCGTCGACGAAGGAGATCGTCATGAGCGATATCGACAAGGTCGCCCTGCGGCCGCGGCCCCCGATCCAGCAGCCCCTCGACAAGCGCGCAGGGACTGGCGCCTCGACCTGGCCGCGCGTGCTGACGATGGCCGGCGTTCTCGCCTGCGGCGTGGCGCTCGGCGCCAGCGGCCTGGCGGCGGCCGCGGGGCTCGACCAAATGCGCATGGGGCAGGGCGGTCGGCTTGCCTTCATTCAGATCGCCGTCGCCCGCGCGCTCGATTCGGTCGGCGCCACCTCCGAGCAAGAGGCGAAGATTTACGACATCATCGCGGCTCGGTTCCCCGACGTCGCGCCTAAGCCGGAGGATCGTCAGGCGCTGCGCAAACAGGCGCTGGATCTGCTCGCCGCCCCGACGATCGATCGTGCGGCTGTCGAGCGCCTGCGCGCCGATGCGGTCGCGACGTTCGACGCCAAGTCGAAGGCGTTCGTCGGCGGAATCTTGGACATCGCCGACCAGCTCAATCCGCAGCAGCGCGCCCAGCTCGCCGCCTATCTCGCCGACGTGGGGCGCCAGGGCCCGCCGGGGATGGGCGGTCACCTGGACGACCGTCATTCCCCCGCTTTTGACGGGGCTCATGACAGCGAGCCCAACAAAGACTAACACGAAGCTCATGGCGGAACGGCTTCTCATTATCGATGACGACGCAAGGCTGGCCGCCATGGTGTCGGACTACCTTTCGGCCGCCGGTTTTCTGGTCGACCGGCGGCTGACCGGTTGCGACGGCCTCGCCGCGCTCGAGGGCGAGGCCTTCGACGCGGTCATTCTCGACGTGATGTTGCCCGACCTCGACGGATTCGAGGTCTGCCGGCGCATTCGCATGCGCGCGCAGACGCCGATCCTGATGTTGACCGCGCGCGGCGACGAGATGGACCGCATCGTCGGCCTCGAGATCGGCGCCGACGACTATCTGCCCAAGCCCTTCAATCCGCGCGAGCTGCAAGCTCGCCTTCGCGCGATCCTCCGCCGCGGCCGCGCCCCGCCGCGCGCGGAGGATGCGAGCTTGCGCTTCGGCCGTCTCCAGATCGATCGGGAATCGCGCCGGGTGCGGATCGACGGCGAGGAGAAGGCCCTCACCAGCTACCAGTTCGACCTGCTCGTCGCCCTCGCCGAGAACGCGGGCAGGGTGCTCAACCGCGAGCGGTTGATGGATCTCGTCAAGGGCGAGGAGCTCGAGGCCTTCGATCGCTCGATCGACGTCCATATCTCGCGCATCCGCTCGGCGATCGAGGACGATCCCAGACATCCTCGCCGCATACTGACCGTGCGCGGGGCAGGCTATGTTTTCGCCAAGAAGCAGGATGGGGAGCCGTGAACCACGTCCCCCGCCGGCTGTTCTGGAAGGTCTATCTGACCCTGCTGGCGAGCCTGGTTCTGGTCGCCTGCCTGATCGGCGGGTTCTGGTCGCTCATCGGCGAGGGGCCGCCCGAGCGCCTCGGCTCCGTTCACGTCCATCTCGACGACTGGAATATTCCCGACCATGACGCATTCCCCGGGCAGGTCGCGACGGCGCTGGAGCGCCTCGACAACGCGATCGGCGCGGACATTTCGATTTATCGCGCCGACGGCACGCTGATCGCCTTGCGCGGCGCGCCGATCCCGCTCGACCCTGAGGGGCGACCTCGCGCCGAAGCCCACGCGTTCATCATGCGCGTCGATCTTCCTGATGGCCGCGTGGTGCTGGCGCGGATGCGACACATCAGCCATCGGCCTGAGCGCATTCTTTCGATCGTGCTCATCATCGCCGGCGGCGTCGGATTGGCCGCGTTCCCCATCACCGCGCGCCTCACCCGCAAACTCGAGGGGCTGCGCTCCGGGGTTCAGCGCTGGGGCGCCGGAGCGCTGTCTCTGCGCGTCGACGACACCGGCGACGACGAGGTCGCGGTGGTGGCGGGCGCCTTCAACGCCGCCGCCGCGCGGGTCGAGGATCTGCTGACGTCGCAAAAGGCGCTGCTCGCCAACGCCAGCCACGAGTTGCGTTCGCCGTTGGCGCGGCTTCGGATGGCGATCGAGCTGTGGTCTATCGAGCCGACCCCCGAGATGAACCGGGAGATTCTGCGCAATCTCGCGGAGAGCGATCAGTTGGTCGAGGAAATTCTGCTGGCGAGCCGGCTGAGCTATCAGGGGGCAACGGCGGCGCACGCGCGGGTCGATCTGCTCGGTCTGGCGGCGGAGGAGGCGGCCCGCTTCGAGGGCGGAGTCGCTGCGGCGACCGGCGCCGGCGAATCCGTCGAGATCGAGGGCGATGCGACGCTGCTGCGGCGGCTCATTCGCAATCTCCTGGAAAACGCCGCCAAGCATGGCCGGCCGCCGATCCGCATCGCGGTGACGCGCCGCCAGAACGCCGCGCGGATTGTGGTCACCGATCGCGGCGGAGGGATTGCGCCGGACGAGCGCGAGCGCGTGTTCGAGCCCTTCTACCGACCGTCCGGGCGCGGCGAATCCGCTGGAGGGTGGGGACTCGGTCTCTCGCTGGTGCGCCAGATCGCCGAACGTCACGGCGGCGCGGCGTTTTGCGAAGCGGAGCCAGGTGGCGGCAGCCGCTTCGTGGTCGATCTCGCCGCGAATTTCGCGGCGGACGAACTCGAGCGCCGGCGACGCGTCAAATCGAGCGCCAAGCGAACGAACCAAGGTGGCGGGTGCGAAGGCGAACATTTTGCGCCCGATGGCGTGAAGCGCGCTCTTTCAGCTCTTGATTTTGCGCCCGTCGCGATCAGATCAGAGGCTAAAGACGTTATCCAACGTCGCTTCGTATGTGGAGGTTCGCCATGTCAATGCAGACTTCTTGGCGTCGGGGCGGCCGGAACGTTCAGGACTGGATCAGCCTCATTTGCGCTGTAGTGCTGTTCTTTTCGCCCTGGCTCTTCGGCTTCGCCTCCGACGATGTCGCGTCACGGACAGCATGGATCAGCGCGATCGTAATCGGCGTCATCACCATCGCCGCAATCGTGCAATTCGCGGAATGGGAAGAGTGGGTGGCGATGGTTCTCGGCTTGTGGTTGATCGTCGCGCCCTGGATCGTCGGCTTCTCGGCGCTGAGCCATGCAGCCGCGACCTTCGTCGTGCTCGGCGTGGTCATCGCCGTCGCGTCGATATCGGAGCTCTGGCAGGTCTATCACCCCACGGCGACTGTGAGATAGGTGCAGTAGGGTGAGTTTGTAGCGGTCGCCCGGGACGGGATCGCCCGAGCGACCGGTCGTTCCTAGTCGTGACCCCGTTGCCGACGAGGCCATGGCGTGCTGACCACGCTCTCCTTCTCTTGGTCGCTATCCTCTCTGCACTCCATAGAACGCTGACTTTGGGTTGAATCCCGCCCTCGGACAGCCAAGCTCCAGATTTTGACCACTGGGTGCCGCGCTGGTGACGACGACCATCTTCGCACCATGATGGCGGTCGGGTGCCGTCCACTGCATTGGCGCAATTCGGAGGTGACTGACTTTCTTATCAAGGCTGACCACGGCCGTAGGATGCGCAACGAGCGCTTACTAGGCGCTTTTTCTTTCCGTGAAGGAAGCTCGTGACCTCTCATTCATGCTTTAGACGCTCCCACTCGTCGATCAACGACCTGTAATTTCACGGAAAACCGCCTCTTCGTCGCCTCGCAGCGGCGTCGTTTGCGGAGAGAAAAATGTCCGACGAAGGGCGTCGATAATACGCACGTCATCTGGATCAAGTTCTGTCAGGACTTGTTGCATCACCCATAAGCCCACCCTTCCGCCCTCTTCGGGGAGCGCCGGTTCTTCGCTGAAGTAGGGGTACACGACGCGGGTATATTCTTCCCTGACGCGCGCGTGGAGTGCATCCCTTATGCGAATTGTGCCACCTAGGTCCTCAACTCGCAGGTTGCCATGCACGCGTGTGGGGACTATCTCGATTGATTCGTTTGACCAACGCAATTTTGCGCTGAATAATTCAAGGACACCGTCTTTCAGCAGCGGGTATAGTCGCTTGAAATTCCTGTTCGACTTTATACGGTCATTAGTCAGTTGTGTTAGATCACCGTCGCCGGATATGTGCCTTTTGACATCTGACCAGAAAGGCAAATAGAAATCGCCGCCTCGACTTCTAGTGCCCCCGGCCTCTTTTCTGTGGTCAAGCCGAATATCCTCTTTCAAAATTGATCGCCGCAACGACTGTGGCGCATAGAACAATTGCAGCGCCTTTCGGAGAGGAATATCCAGAACAGACATGCATGCCCCGCTTGCCATAGGTTCAGGAACTAGCATCACTTCAAATTTTTTGTCGACACAAGGGGCAGGGCTGCTTCTTCACTCATAATTTGGCTGTCCGCACAGAAATTGCTGACGCCGCGGCGAGAGCGTATGCGCAGTATCACGGTGAACCCATCGCAGGACCCGTTTTGGCATGTCCATGCTTCACAGAACCCCGAGCAAATCGAGAAGTTTCTCGCGATCGTTTCCAAGTATGTCGCGATCGTCAAACCTCAGTACGAACGCGAATATCACGTACGAAAGGACGAGAACCATCCTCCGACCTTCGAAAAGTTCTGGAAAGACGTACTACCCGAAATTATCGCACGCACATGGATCGGACTCATTCAAACGACGATCGACAGCAAGTCCGTCGGAAACTACTTCTCCACTGGCGTGTTCTTGATCTGCCGGGATCGTACACCATCCTTACTGGAGACCGTCCAATCATCATGACCAACGGTATGGTCAATCCGAATTCCGATTGGGCCTCGGAAGCTATTTATCGCCGCGGGGACGCCAGATCTCGCAAGGTCACTTGAGCGACAAAAACCCGACGAAATTGTCGCCTTTGTCAATGACCGCATCGTCCGGCAGGCCCGGCAATGCTGCATAGGGATGGACGATTCGCATCTCCAGTTCTTCTCAAAACGCTTTGGAGAAATGCTCCTAAGTTCGCCGGTTGAGGCAATTCCACTCCCGACTGTTGAGGAGCTTCAGCAACTTGCGTTGAATTTGGAAGCGGCGGCCGATGAAGTAGCCAGCGGGTAGGCTCGCGGCGGTGCCTACCGACGCCCGTCCGACTATGATGACAGCTCACCCAATGTCTAGATTATATACAAGTAAAAAATGTAATTAATCCTTGCGCCCCGACACCAATATCTTCGTCCCCGCTCGCGCGGCCCGTCTTGTCGCCCCGGCGGAAAACCCCCTCGTAACCCCTTGATTCCGCATCCCACCGCCCGAAACCCGCGCCGGAGGCCCCCTCACTCCTCCTCGTCCGCAAACGGCTCGCGGTCGACCCCATTCCCAATCAAAATCTCCCGCTTGCCCGCGTGATTGGCCGGGCCGACGACGCCCTCTTTCTCCATGCGCTCCACCAGCGACGCGGCCTTGTTATAGCCGACGGAGAGCCGGCGCTGGATGTAGCTGGTCGACACCTTGCGGTCGCGCAGCACGATGTTGACCGCGCGGTCGTAGTAGTCGCCGGCCTCTTCGGCGTCCATCGAGCCGGGCGAGCCGGCGGGGGCGGCTTCGCCCTCTTCGGACGCCTCTTCCTCGGTGATCGCCGTCAGATATTCCGGCTGCCCCTGTGTCTTCAGATGGGCGACGATCTTCTCCACCTCGTCGTCCGAGACGAACGGGCCGTGGACGCGGCCGATGCGGCCGCCGCCGGCCATGTAGAGCATGTCGCCCTGGCCGAGCAGTTGCTCGGCGCCTTGCTCGCCGAGAATGGTGCGGCTGTCGATCTTGCTCGTCACCTGGAACGAGATGCGGGTCGGGAAGTTCGCCTTGATCGTGCCGGTGATGACGTCGACCGAGGGTCGCTGCGTCGCCATGATGAGATGGATGCCGGCGGCGCGGGCCATCTGCGCGAGGCGCTGGATCGCGCCCTCGATGTCCTTGCCGGCGACCATCATCAGGTCGGCCATTTCGTCGACCACGACCACGATGTAGGGCAGCTCGGAGAGATCCATCTCCTCCTGCTCGTAGATCGCCTCGCCGGTCTCGCGGTCGAAGCCGGTCTGTACGGTGCGGGTCAGCGTCTCGCCGCGCGCTGCCGCTTCGGCGACGCGCGCGTTAAAACCGTCGATGTTGCGCACGCCGACCTTCGACATCTTCTTGTAGCGGTCCTCCATCTCGCGCACCGCCCATTTCAGCGCCACGACGGCCTTCTTCGGGTCGGTGACGACGGGGGTGAGGAGATGCGGAATGCCGTCGTAGACGGAAAGCTCCAGCATCTTCGGATCAACCATGATGAGCCGGCATTGCTCGGGCTTGAGGCGATAGAGCAGGCTCAGCACCATCGTGTTGATGGCGACCGACTTGCCCGAGCCGGTGGTGCCGGCGACCAGCAGATGCGGCATACGGGCGAGATCGACGATGACCGGCTCGCCGCCGATCGTCTTGCCGAGCGCGATGGCGAGGCGGTGCTTGGACTTCTCGAAATCCTGGCTCGCCACCAGCTCGCGCAGATAGACGGTCTCGCGCCGCTGGTTGGGAAGTTCGATGCCGATCGCGTTGCGGCCCTGCACGACGGCGACGCGGGCCGAAATCGCCGACATCGAGCGGGCGATGTCGTCGGCGAGGCCGATGACGCGCGACGACTTGATGCCCGGCGCCGGCTCGAGTTCGTAGAGCGTGACGACGGGGCCCGGCCGCACGTTGATGATTTCGCCCTTGACGCCGAAATCGTCCAGCACGCCTTCGAGCAGTCGCGCATTCTGCTCGAGGGCATCCTCGGAAATCTTGTTCGCGGCGATCTTCTTGGGTTCGGCCAGCATGGCGATCGGCGGCAACTGATAGGCGCCGCGATCGACCGCGCCGGATTGCGATTCGTTGGCGGCGCGCCGGCCCGCTTTGAGCGCGCCTGCCGCCGGCGTGACCCGCGAGGCAGCCGGCGCAGCCTGCGCGGCCGGCGCCGCAGCCCCTGGAGCGGCCGGGCTCGGCTTGGTCGGGGCCGGAGCCGCCGCGGGGCGGGCCGGTCGGCTCATCGGCGGCTCGACGCGGTGTTCGGCGCCAGGTTCAAAGATCGCGGGCGCGGGGGTGAAATCGCCGGGTTCGCCGTTGATCCAGGGCGCGCGCGCCACCGGAGCGGGCGCCGCGACGGTCTTCGCCTTGCGCGCGAAAAGACGGCGCACGGCGCTCTTGAGGCTGAGGGTGGTGTGGATCAGCGCGCCCAGTGAGACGAGCCCGAAGCCGGGTTCGCCGTCGGCGTCCTCGTCGTCGCCGTCGTAGCGCTCGGATGCGCGGGCGGCCGCCTTGCGTTCGGCCGGCGACGCGTCGTCCTCGTCGGTCTCGACGCCCGGCATCAGGTGATAGCCCGCGGCCGCGGTCATCGTGAGGATGGCGGCCGCCGCCAAGGCGACGCCGAGCAGCGTCATGCCGAGCGAGTAGCCGGAGATGAGGCGTCGCGGCGCCCAAAGGACCGCGTCGCCGATGACGCCGCCGAGGCCGGTCGGCAGCGGCCAACTCGCCGGCGCCGGCAGCATCGAGGCGCAGGCGGCCGCGACGATCCATCCGATCAGCCAGAGCACGAGCTTGTTGCGGACATGGTCGAGGCGCTTGCGGGTGACGAGACGCCAGCCCCAGAACGCCGGAGGGATCAGCGCGACGGTGCAGGCGAGGCCGAAGAACTGCATTGCGATATCGGCGACGATCGCGCCCGGCCGGCCAAGAAGGTTGTGGATCGGCGTCGAGGTGGCGTGATTCAGGCTCGGGTCGGCGACCGACCAGGTCAGCAGCGCCGCCGAGGCCGCGGCGACGGCGACGAGCGTGCAGCAGCCGATCAGTTCGGCGGCGCGGCGCTTGGGCGCCTCGCGCAACGTATCGGGGAGGTAGTCGAGAAAGGTGAATGTGGTGGTGCGCATTGAATTCGGTCGCTCAGCCCGAAGCTGCGGCGTCCCGCCGCTCGCGGCAGGCTAGGCGGCGCGAGTTAATGTCGGCCTAACCTTAACGAGATCGTGAGGCTTCGTGAGCGGCGGCAAAAAAGAAGGGCGCCGGATGGCGCCCGAGTTCGGGAGGACAACAGGGGGGCCGGCGGCGCGACGCCGCCGGCCGATTTCGACTTACTGGACGACTTCGCCGTGCAGGGCGAGATCGAGGCCGTCGCGCTCGACCTCGTCGCTGACGCGCAGGCCGATCGTCACGTCGATGACCTTCAGAATGATCAGCGAGACGATCGCGTCGTAAACGACGACGGTGCCGATGCCGATGAGCTGGTTGATCACCTGGCCCGGGTTGCCTTCGATGAGGCCGGCGTGGCCGCTGTATTCGTTGATCGCGAACACCCCGGTGAGGATCGCGCCGATGATGCCGCCGATGCCGTGGACGCCGAAGCAGTCGAGCGCGTCGTCGTAGCCGAAGGCGTGCTTCAGCGAGGTCGCGCCGAGGTAGCAGCCGACGCCGCAGGCGACGCCGATCACCATCGAGCCGATCGGGCCGACAAAGCCGGACGCGGGCGTGATCGCGACGAGGCCGGCGACGGCTCCCGAGCAGAGGCCGATGACGGTCGGCTTGCCGCGGTGCGCCCACTCGACGAACATCCAGGTCAACGCCGCGACGGCGGTCGCGATCTGGGTGACGGTCATCGCCATGCCGGCCTGAACCCCCGCGCTCACCGCCGAACCGGCGTTGAAGCCGAACCAGCCGACCCACAGCAGGCCCGCACCGATGAAGGTGAGGACCATGTTGTGGCCAGGGCCCGAGTCGCGGCGCTTGCCGAGCATGATCGCGGTCACCAGGCCGGCGACGCCGGCGTTGATGTGAACGACCGTGCCGCCCGCGTAGTCGAGAACGACTTTCCAGCCGGTGAAGTTGCCCTTGTCGTCGACGTTGGCGGTCGAGAACATGCCGTCCGGACCCCAGACCCAGTGCGCGACCGGCGCGTAGACGCAGATCGCCCACAGGCCGACGAACCACAGCATCGCCGAGAACTTCATGCGCTCCGCGAAGGCGCCGGCGATGAGGGCCGGGGTGATGATCGCGAAGGTCATCTGGAAGCACATATAGACGGTCTCGGGGATCGTCGGCGCGAGGCTGTTCGGATTGCCGATGCCGCCGTTGTTCACGTCGCTGAGGATGCCCTGCAGGAACACGCGGCTGAATCCGCCGATGAACGAGCCGCCCGAGGTGAACGAGAGGCTGTAGGTGACGACCGCGTAGAGCACGGTCACCAAGCAGGTGATCGCGAAGCTCGTCATCACCGTGTCGCCGACGTTCTTCTTGCGGACCATGCCGCCGTAGAAGAGGCCGAGTCCGGGGATGGTCATCATGAGAACGAGCGCGGTCGAGGTCAGCATCCACGCGGTGTCACCCGAATTGGGCGTGCACTTCGTCATGACGGTCGCCGAGCAGGCGGGCGGGCTGGCTGCCGCCGGAGCTGCGGCGGCCGGAGCAGCCGCCGCAGCCGGAGCGGCTGCTGCAGGCGCCGCGGCCGCGGGCGCCGCCGCAGGCGTGGCGGAAGCGGCCGGGGTCGGCGTCGCGTCATCCGCCCGCGAGGGCGCGGGGGAGGCGAAGCCGATTAAGGCGGCGATCGCCAGCGCCGGCGCAAGACCGGCAAGGAACCTTGTCAATTTCATTGGTCGGGACTCCGGATTGGAAGGGGAGAGACGGCCTCAGAGCGCGTCCTGGTCCTTTTCGCCAGTGCGAATGCGAACAGCCGATTCGAGGCTGTAGACGAAGATCTTTCCATCGCCGATCTGGCCGGTGCGCGCAGCCGCGACGATCGCGTCGACGACCTTGTCGACGAGATCCGAGCTCACCGCGACCTCGATCTTCAGTTTCGGCAGGAAGCTCACCGCATATTCAGCGCCGCGGTAGATTTCGGTGTGGCCCTTCTGCCGGCCGTACCCCTTGACTTCCGTCACCGTGAGGCCGTGCACCCCGATGGAGGTCAATGCGTCACGCACCTCCTCGAGCTTGAACGGCTTAATGACAGCCATGACAATTTTCATGTGCCTCGCCCCAGATTGGAGAGTGCGACACGACTCCCCCAGGGAATGCGCGTCTCCTCTCAGCCCATGTCGACCGGGCGCCTTGCGGCGCTGGTTCGCAGATGCTGTTACAAGGCTCGTGCCACAACCGGTCGTCGCGAATAACGATCTGTTAATGAAGGGATTTTTGGCGCTGGCAATCCGTAGGGGCCGCGTTTTGCATTTATAAAGAACGCATAAAGAGCGGCAGCATACAAATTAGGCGCCCAAAAAAGTATCAGCTCTCGCTGGGGCGCAGCGGGCGAACCAGGCCTTCCTGGGCGACGCTGGCGACGAGCGCGCCGGAGCGGCTGTAGAGGAGGCCGCGGGTCAGGCCGCGCGCGCCCTGGGCGGTCGGACTGTCTTGCACGTAGAGCAGCCAGTCGTCGGCGCGGAAGGGCCGATGGAACCACAGCGCGTGGTCGAGGCTGGCGATCTGGAAGCGCGTGTCGAACATCGTGCTGCCGTGAGCGACCAGCGCGGTGTCGAGGAGCGTCAGGTCCGACAGATAGGCCAGCGCCGCATAATGGAGGGCGGGCTCGTCAGGCAGGCCGCCGCCGATGCGGACCCACAAGGACTGCTTGGGTTCGCGCGCGCCGCCGGGAGGCAATGGGGCGTAGCGGCCAAGATCGAGCGGGCGAAATTCGATCGGCTGGATGCGTTGGAGCAATCCCTGCAATCGCGTCTTGGCCTTTTCGTCGAGAAAGCTCACCGCGGTCGCCGGATCGAGAAGCTGGTCGGGCCCCGGCCCCTCGGGCATAGGAAGCTGGTGGTCTGGCCCTTCCTCTTCGAGTTGGAAGGACGTGGACATGACGAAAATCGCCTCGCCCCGCTGCCGAGCGACGACGCGTCGAGTGGTGAAGCTGCGACCATCGCGCACGCGCTCGACCTCGTAGCGGATCGGCTCGGAGGGGTCGCCGCCGAGCAGGAAATAGGCGTGCAGCGAATGCGGCGCGCGCGCTTCGACAGTGCGTGAAGCGGCGATCAGCGCTTGGGCCACCACCTGGCCTCCAAACACCCGCGACCATCCGCTCTTGGGCGAGCGGCCGACGAAGCAATCCTCTCCGATCGGCTCGATGTCGAACAAGGCGACGAGGTCCGCGGCTGTGAAGGGCATAAAGGTTCCCTACGGTTAGGATTTGTTAGTGCGGACTTTGCGCGCTTCGTCAACCCCTGGCGGCGGTCGTTAGCCGCAATATCCGGGGCGAACGCTCCCCGCCGGGAATTGGCGTGGATTTCGAAAGTCGTCGTAACCCGGTCGTAATGCTTCGTGGGCAGAGTTCTCTTCTTGGGGAACCTCTCCGAAGCGGATCGCATGGCTCCTTTTTTGAAGATTGCCGACGCGGGTCTGCGCCTTGTCAGGCAATTCGCGCACTGTGAGGACGGCGGACCCGCGGCGGAATTTGCTTTGACGGCGCCGATCTTCATCGCGCTCATCTTAGCCACGGCGCAAATTGCGATCATCTATTTGGCCAACGCCTACCTCGAGACTGCGGCGGAAGACGCCGCGCGCATGGTGATGACCAACCAGACGACCTCGATGAGCGCGACGCAGTTCCAGACGGCGCTGTGTCAGAACATCACCACGCTGTTCACCTGTGGCAAAATCATGGTCAGCCTAACGCCGGCGGCTTCGACTACCTCGATTTCCACCGCCGCGCCGACCTTCAATGCGAACGGGACGCTGAAGAGCAGCCTGCCGTATACGCCGCCAACCCCAGGGCAGATCGCCGTGCTGCAGGTTCTCTACCAATGGCCGGTTATCGGCGCGCCGTTGGGCTTCACATTCGGCAACCTCGGGAATGGCGCCTACCTCATGATGTCGACCCAGGTCTTCATGGTCGAGCCGCAAACATGAGGATCTTCCACTCGCTCCGATCGCCGCTCGCACGGGCGCTTCTCGAAGACGAGCAGGGCACGGCGGCGGTCGAGACCGCGTTGCTCGCGCCGATCGCCCTCACCGTGATCGCCTTGCTGGTTTACGGCGCCGAAGGCTTCGCGATCGATCGCAAAGTTACGCTGACCGCACGCACCGTCACCGACCTCATCACGCAGGCGACGCCGACCCAACTCAGCAGCGGATCGTCGATCGTCGCCGCCGCATCGATCGACAGCGACCTTCAAGTCGCCTCGGCGGTGCTCGCGCCTTATACGGCCGCGAACATGACAATGGTCGTCTCGGAAGTGCTGGTCGCCACCGGCGGAACCACCGCGACGGTCCAATGGAGCGAGCCCTACAACGGCGCTTCGGCGCGTCCGGCCAAGCAGGTCATCACGTTGCCCGGCTCGATTGGAACAGGGCAGAGCGGCAGCTACTTCATTCTCGGCGAAGTTTATTACAACTACGCCCCTTTGCAGCTCTTCGTGCCGCTGAGCGCGATCACGTTGTCGGGGGCGATCTATTTGACGCCGCGGCAGTCCAACAGCATCACCTGCCAGGATTGCGCGACGCCTGATTGAGGCGGCTCCTAGAATCTGTCGGGACGTGACGCGCGCCCTCGGACCCTCAGTTCGTCAGATGCGCGGTCTCGGTCACCGTGTTGAACAGCGTCTGCAAAGCGGCGCCGAGATCGGTCCCAATGCTCGCCTCATAGAAGAGGTTGGGCGATGAAGCACAGGATTGCAGCTGGGGCGCGATGTTTGACTGGAACGGCGCAATCCAGGACTCGTACCAGCTGTTCGACGTCACCTGAAAATAGTCAGTATAGAGAACCGCGATGCGGATGCCGCGGTTCTTGATCGCCGTGCACAGCGCCGGATTGATGGGAGACTGGCAGCGGGTCCCGTACAGCGGGTCGCTGCACGTTGTGCTTACTTCGTCCTCAACGCCGTCGGTGACGAGGAACATGACCTCCTGCGGGGTGTCGCCGGAAACGTTTGTGCCGTTGCCGGGATTGGGCAGGATCGTGTTCATCGCGTCCAGGGCGTTGTCGTAGTTGGTTGCATAGTCGCCGCCGCCGCCGCTGCTGGTGCAGGCGCTGCTGTTGCACTGCGCGTTGTTGGCGTAATATTCCATCACACCGAAATTGGACGCAGCCGTGGACCAGCCGGACACAAAGTTGGTCGTCATCGCCATCAATTGATTGTAGTTGTTGGAGCTCGACATGCCGATCTGCCATGCCGAATCCATCGTATAGGCGGCGAACTGATAGACGGGCGGCGTCGAGGCGGCGTTCTGCTGGGCAGTCTGCGCGTCGGACATCAGGCTGCTGACGCCGCTACTCAGCGCGTCAAGGCGCAACTGGATTCCATTGCGCCGAGCGAGCGCGTAATTGTCGATTTGGGCGCCCTGGGTCGAGGAGCAATACGATTTTGCCGTCCCGCCGCTGCTGACAGTCGGAGTCGAATAGGTCGTGCCTTTCAAGCACGGGTTTCCTTGCGTGTCGGAGTTGCCGGTGCTCGCTTGGTGGCAGGCAAATGCGCAGCCGTTCCAAACACCGTTCTCATTGTCCTGGATCGGCGTGAGGCTGATCATCTGCGTTATGCCCGCCTGGGTCGCCGGCAGCGCCATGGACGGCGAATTGTCCAGCAGCAGGTAGAAATTGATGTTGGCCGCGAGCGAGGCCTTCGCTGACGACGTGCCCGACAGCGACATGGCCGCGACGCCGAGGATCCCGGCGAAGATGTCGGCGTTCTGAGCCGTATAGGAGACCGTGACGTCCCGCTCCAGAGTGTTGTTGGTCGGATTGGTGACGCTGATGGTGACGTTCGTCTGGCCGGCGACGAGCGAGCCGATGTTGGCGATCTCGCCGTTGAACATATTCGTCGCGGCCGTCTGCGCGGTCGCGTTGGACTGCTGCATCATACTCGGCGTCAAGGCGGCGAGCGCGGCCGCATCCGCGGCGGCGTTGAGCTGAGTGCGAACCTTCGCCGCGTGAGTGAAGTCGATAGCGAGCGCCGCGCCGAACATCAGAACCGGAAGGGAGAGGGCGTACATCATTGCGACGTTGCCGCGCCGATCGCGAAGAAAGCGCCGAATGGGCAGAGCCATAGCCGACCTCGAGCGCCTTCAACATGGCGCAATGGCTGATCATTGGTCGTCGCGTCAATCAGAACGCAATGTTTCCGTTGTGTATCCTTGAACGTGTAAACAAAGCGCTACGTCGGAGCCGAAAAAAGCCTTTCGGACGCGTAACTGGCGCAGTGAATCGCTCAATTGTGACCGCGATGGCGCAATTCACGATTTGGCGGTAGCGCCCGAGCCGGCCAGAGGAAGTCATCCGGCGGAATTTTGTTCAATGGCGACCGATTGGCGCCGCGGCGTAACCTTCCCGTAATGCCTCTCTGTCAACCTGCGCTGACGGAGAGTTGTGTTAAATCAAGCGCTTTCATGACATTTGCACGAAAGATCGGTGAGGTTGCATTTCCGCTGGCGCGGGACTTCGTCAGGCGGCAAGACGGCGGGCCCGCGTCCGAATTTGCTATGATAATGCCCCTGTTCGCCGGGCTGGTCTTTGTGATCGCGCAGGTCGGACTCTACTTCTACTATTCCGCGTCGCTTTACTACGTCACGCAGACCGCTGCCCGCCAGATCATGGTCGGCAACGTCGCCAATCAGGGCCTGACCGCCGCTCAATTTCAATCGAATATTCTTTGCCCGCTGCTGCCTGGCGCAATGTCGTGCAACAACGTCATCACGAACATCCAGATCGTCCCGGAGGGGACTGAGCCGAACGGTTTTTATTCGTTGATGAACTTTGCCTCCACCTCGAAGAATTCGCTTGGCTACACGATGACGGGACTTGGCTTTACGCCGACGGGCAGCGCTAAGCCGAGCTATTGCATCGGCATGCCAGGAGCGATCGTCGCGGTCGAGGTGTTCTACGCAATGCCGGTGCTCGGCGTGTCCTCGATCCTTAGCCAAGCCTCCACCTACAATGGCCAATCGGTCATTTTCATCAACGCGACGGCCGCCTTCAAGAACGAGCCGTTCACGACCTCCTACACCGGATGCTGATATGATTGCCCGTCTCGGAGCGAACCTGCGTTCGTTTGCGCGCGATCGTGCGGGCGTCGGCGCGGTCGAGTTCACGCTCATCCTGCCCGTTGCGCTTTTGCTGCTGCTGATGGGCTTCGACACCGGGCGCTATGTGCTGGCGACCGAGCGGGTCGAGGAGATCGCCAACACGGCCGCCGAGATGCTGGCGCAGACCGGCGTCAATTCTTCTGCGGTCCTGCCCAACGACGGCACGGTCTCCGACACCGACCTGCAGTTTTATTGGGATTCGGCGATTTTCATCTTCCCGGGCGCGACGGCCGCCGCCCAGACCCAGAACGCAAACTGGCAGAGCCAGCTCTTCGTCCACATGAGCAGCATCAACTTCGTCGCCTCGCCGACGAGTTGCACGAGCAATTGCGCCTATCAACCCAAGGTCGTCTGGTCGACGCAGAACTATCGTCCCTGCGGCAGCACCATGACGGCTGTGCCGGACATTAGCACCCCGAGCCCGTCGACCCTGCCGAAGGACGTTTTCGGTCCCGGCTCCCTTATCGTCGTCGATGTGAGCTATCAATGGCAGCCGACCTTTGGCGTCGCCTACCTTCCCTCGTTCACAATCTCGCGCACCGCTTACATGGCCCCGCGCAACGTCAACATCGTGGAGACGGCGTCCGGCGACGCGCTCGCCTCCAATTGCGCCGGCGTCCTGTAACCGTAACCGAGCGAGCCGAGCGTTGCATTTCTCGATCCTGAATGTCGGTGCAGCATGAGCATGGATAGCGTAATGCGGTTGCTGTTGGATATCCGCCGGTCGTTCGCGCTGGAGTTCGGCGCCTTCTGTCGCGATAAACGAGGAAACTTCGTCCTCCTCTTCGCGTTGATCGCGCCGTTGCTGGTCGTCATCGTCGGCATGGGCGTCGACTACTACGTCGCCTTATCCGACAAATCGAGGTTGGACACCGCCGCGGACGCGGCCGCTCTCGCCGCCGTCAATACGGCCAAGGCTTATTACGCGGCCAACTCCGGCTCCCAATCGGGGACGACGTTGGAAGCCAACGCCCAGGCGGCTGGACAGGCGCAAGGGCTGAAAGTGTTCGCCGCCAATGTCGGCTCGACCGTCCTGGCCGGCACCCCCGTCCCTGTGATCACCTTCACCCAAGCCCCGCTTACCTTTATCGCCCAGGTCAAATGGACCGCTCAGGTCCTGTCGCATTTCGGACCCCTGGTCGGCCTCTCCGACTTCACGATTAAAGGCGACGCGCAGGCGCAGACGGGCCTGCCGAAATATCTCGATTTCTACGTTGTCGTCGACACGTCGGGCTCGATGGGCATTCCCACCAACGCCGCCGACCAGCAGACGCTGATCGAGACGAACCCCGACAATCCGATCGAGGCTTCGGCCGGATATAAAGGCGGCTGCCAGTTCGCCTGCCACTTTAGCGGCTACCAAGGCTTCACCTACACGCAGCAGAACAACATCGTTATCCCGCTGAAGCTCAATTCGGTCGGCGCTTCGGTGCAGGCGCTGCTCGCCACCGCGACCTCGACCGAAACCATCGCCAATCAATTCCGCATCGGCATCTACCCGTTCATCGTCCATCCAATCCAGGCCGCGTCGCTTTCTTCCGACCTTTCGTCCACCGGCACGGTCGCCAGCGTCGCGGGCAATCTGGCGAACTACCTCGACGCCGGGACCAGCAACGACGGCATGGGGAGCGGGGGGACCCACTTCGAGAATTTGTGGTCGGGGCTGAACTCGTATTTGCAAACGCCGGGGACGGGCCTTAGTTCGGCCTCGACTTTGCCGTTTATCATCCTGGTGACCGACGGCGTGCAAAACGGCCAAACCTATACCAACGGTAACTTTTCCGGCAGCACGCCGCAGGTTCCGAGTTTGACCTTTTGCACGAACGCCAAGGCCGCCGGCTATACGGTTGCCGTTCTCCTCATTCCGTACGATTCGATCGTCGATCCGGAACCGATTTGGAACAACGAAGACGGCGTCGTGAACAGTCTCATCGCGAATAATCAGATCAGCCCCGCCATGCAGAGCTGTGCGTCGCCGGGCTACTTCTTCAGCGCGGCGACGCCGGCCGACATCAGCAACGCGATGCAAACCATTTTCTATCAAGCGGTCCAATCGGCGAGGCTGACGCAGTGATGCGTCGATGACCGACGCCGCGGTGGGCGAGAGTTGCGCGCGGCGCCGCGCGGTGTTGGAATGAGAACTCGCGCCCGTCGCGAGACCAGGAGGAAGTTCATGCGCCCAACGCCCGGCACGAAAGAGTGGGCGCCGATCGTTCGCTACAAGCGCGCGAAGCTCGGGGAATCGAGAACACCGGGCGCTTCGAACAAATCGTGGCACGGTCTGGCCGGCCTGATCGCCGCCGTCAGCCTCCTCTTCGCCGCAGCGCCGGCGAGCGCCCTCGACAAGGTCACCTTCGGCGCCAATTGGCTCGCCGACGCCGAGGCGGGCGGCTTCTATCAGGCGGTCGCCGACGGCACCTATAAGAAGTACGGCCTCGACGTGACGATCATGCAGGGCGGCCCGCAGGCGAACGGCGGCCTGTTTCTGCTGATGGGCAAGATCGAGTTCTTCATGGGCGGCGACTTGGTCGGCGATTTCGTGACTGCCGACCAGAATTTGCCGATGGTCGTGGTCGCTGCGGAGTTCCAGAAGGACCCGCAGGCTTTTCTCTCCCATCCCGGCGTCGGTCTCGACAAATGGACCGACCTGCCCAACGCTTCGACGGCCTTCGTCAGCCAGGCAGGGCTCAATTCCTTCTACGCCTGGATGCGAGCGGTGTGGGGATTTCGCAACGACAACGTGAAGCCCTATAACTTCAATTCGGCGCCGTTCATCGCCGACAAGCATTCGATCCAGGAGGCCTATGCGACATCGGAGCCTTTTGCGATCGAGCGCGACGGCGGCTTCAAGCCGAACCTATTCTTGCTCTACGACTATGGCTTCACCAGCTATTCGACCACGATCGTCACGCGCCGCGACCTCATACAAAAGCGCCCCGATCTGGTGCAGCGCTTCGTCGACGCCAGCGCGATCGGTTGGTATCACTACCTCTACGGCGACAACCGCAAAGCGAACGAGCTGATCAAAAAAGACAATCCGGACATGACCGACGAGCAGATCGCCTATTCCATAGCCAAGATGAAGGAATATGGCATCGTCGATTCAGGCGACGCGTTGCACCTCGGCATCGGGGCCATGACGGACGAGCGCATGAAGAGTTTCTTCGATCAACTCGTCAAAGCCAAATTGGTCAAACCCGGGGCCGACTATAAGACGACCTATACGCTGCAATTCGTCAACAAGGGCGTCGGCCTCGAATTGCGGCCCCACGGAACCAGCGGGGTTGAGGGAAAGCGCGACTAAGGGGCGCGCTGTCTTTTGGTTGAAGCGGACCCCTGTCGTCATCGCGAGTTGATCACGGCCTTCGGCCGACCCTTTGGAAGCGTCACCCGATTGAGCGCGCACGGAACGACTCGCGACTTGCTGGCGAGGTCTCGATCGCTGGATTGCTTCGCTCCGCTCGCAATGACGGTTCCACGTGGGCGCGCGCCAATGGACGCGCGTCGGGCCTCCCCCAAGGCGAGATCGCACGGAGGTTATCAATCCGCGGCCATCGGACCGTGAATCAACTCCTCGAGCTTGGCCTTCTCGAGCAGCAGATCGGTCAGCAGCCGCCGCAAGCGCGTGTTCTCCACTCTGAGCCTGTCGAGCTCTGGGGAGCGGTCACGCTCTTCTGGGAGGCTTGCGGCCCTCGTCTCGCGCGGCTCGATCGGCGAGGCCCTTTCCAAGACCGGCGCCGTGGGCGGCGTTCTCTCCAGAGTCGGCCGCTTCGCGCGCCAACGATGGTAGGTCATCACGCTGACCCCCAGATTTCGGGCGATATCGTTCTGAAGCATCCCTTCGGCCGCGAATTCATCAGCATGTTGGAGCTTGGCGGCGATCTCCGACAGCGAGTGCCTCTTTCGTTTCACAAAACTCTCCCCACCGCTGCGACGACTCTCGCGAATCCCTCCGAAGCTGACGGAGCCACTCATCGTTCCGCCGCCGGGGCTAGCGTTAGTCGTATGGCCATCCGCTATTTCGGCTATTTCGGCACGTCATTCTTGATACTTCCGCAGGCCGCGGGCGCGACGAAATACAGTGGCTCGAGCGGAGCCTGTTCATACTATACGCCTCACAAATAATATTGTTCAAGCTTTTGTGAGATTCGTCAACGATTTTTGTTATATTGGGGGAGCTAACTCGCTCGCACGAGAGGACGTCGCGGCGCCTCAGCGAATAGCAATGGGAAATCCGAACCCGCCCGCCGCCATCTTCCCGGTCAGCCGGCGCGTTCCATGACTGTCGTTGTGAGTATAACAAAGCGCATCCGCAGTTACGCGTGCTCGAGCCCGGCCGGAGTTGCAAAAGGCGGGCGTCGACGGCGGCAATGTTAAGCCGGGAGCAGGGTATCTTCCAGTACTCGGAATGGCTCTCGTGGAGCCCGAACCGCTACGTCTGGCGCGCGGCCGCGGTGGGTTGGGCGAGCCCGCGGCGGTCGCCGGCGCTTCCGAGCGCGACCCCCCTTCGACAGGTTGATGGCGCTGGCCGCCGCAGCCGGTTCTCGGCTATCGCCTGGAGGTCGAAGGCGGGGCTGCGCGCTAAACCGTCTTCAGATGCGGGCGCAACCGTTCGCGATCGACCAGCTTATGGTAGAGCCGCCGATAATCTTCGGCCATCCGCCGTGCGGTGAACCGCTCTTCGAACTGGCGTCGGATCGCGGCGCGCGACAGCGATGCGGCGTCACGCACCGCCGCCGCGGCGCTGGTGACGTCCTCGACGACGAAGCCGGTGAGGCCGTCGTCGAGAATTTCCGGGACCGATCCGCGGTTGAAAGCGATTACCGGCGTGCCGCAGGCCATGGCCTCGATCATCACGAGCCCGAACGGCTCCGGCCAGTCGATCGGCATGAGCAGAGCGATCGCCCCGCTCAGGAAATCGGACTTCTCCTCGTCGCCGATCTCGCCGAGGAACTCCACCCCGGGGGTCGACAGCAGCGGATGGATCTCCGCATCGAAGTAGTCCTGGTCCATTTTGTCGACTTTCGCCGCGATCTTGAGGCGAAGCCCGCAGCGTTGGGAAATCTCGATCGCGCGGTCGACGCCCTTTTCCGGCGACACGCGGCCAAGGAAGGCGAGATACGACGGCGCGACCGGTTGCGGTTGCAACAGATCCGGCGGCAGTCCGTGATGGACGGTGCCGACCCAATTCACGCGTGGGATCGGCCGGCGCTGCCCGTTCGAAATCGAAATCAGGGGGACGGTCGGAAAGGCCGCAAATACCGGATGGTGCTCGGGCAAATCCAAGCGGCCGTGGAGCGTCGTTACGAACGGCGTCGTTTGCCGCATCATCACTGAAAAAGGGAAGTAGTCGACGTGGAAATGCAGGAAATCGAACTCGCGCGCGCGTTGACGCACGACTTCGATCATCATCATCTGCAGCCCGTAGGGATCGCGCACGGTTCCGTCGAGCCGAAGGGCGCGCGGCCACATCGCCTCCAATTTGGCGTTCGTCACCGAGTCCCCGGTGGCAAATAGCGTCACGTCTTCGCCCATCGCAACCAATTCTTCCGTCAGCCAGGACACGACCCGCTCGGTTCCCCCGTAAAGCGCCGGCGGCACGGCCTCGGTGAGGGGAGCGATTTGCGCGATCCTCATAGAATGATCCTCCTCAAGCGTTGTTGAACTGGAAGTTGAGGCCGCCGGCGAACCGATCTGAACTCGGCCAAATCGACGCCATATTGCGATGAGACCTTCGGCCCAGGTACGGCGAGTGAACGTTCAGTTGCGCTCGAAAGTTCCAATTGAAGATGCAGGCGCTTCCAATAAAATACTTGGAAAAGCGCTGTGTTTTCGCGGCTTTAGGTGACGCCGGGTTGTTGAACGTCGAGCGGACACGCGTGGAGCGCACGATCGCGCGGGCGAGCCTCATCGGGGCGCTCCCATTTCATTGTCCATGAAGACGCTTGGGCCAACCGTCTCCTTCGAGATGCGAAAGTGAAGTGTTTCCCCTCCTACACGAACCTCGGAGGATAGAGGACGTGACGCAGACGATAGATCAAGCGACGCTCGCGCAAGCGCATGACGCACTCTCGGCCAAGGAAGCCCAGCTTCATGGCTCGGCGACGACGTCTTTGCAGGACGGCCAGTCCCACACCCTCAAGCACGACGACACCTTCGCGGTCTTCAACCACTGCGGCGATGCGATCGCGCGATACGGAAGCCCGGAGGGCATCTATAATCGCGACACTCGCTATCTCTCCCACTTCAAGCTTACGCTCGACGGAGTTGAGCTCAGTCTGCTGAGCTCTACGATGAGCGACGATAACTCGACGCTGACTGTCGATCTGACCAACCCTGACCTCTTCGATGAGGCTGGGAATTTGCTGCTGCCGCAGGGCCAGATTCACATTCGTCGGTCGCGGCTTCTGTGGCGCGACAGTCTCTTCGAACGCATTTCGGTCACCAATTTCGCCGACCGGCGTCACCGCTTCCAACTGGAGATCGCCTTTCGCGCCGATTTCGCCGACCTCTTCGAGGTGCGCGGCGCCAAGCGCGAACGCCGAGGCCAGGACCACGCGCCGTCGGTCGAGAAGGGACGGCTGACCCTCAGCTACATGGGTCTCGACCAGCGCTTGCGCGCGACGACGCTCAGATTCGCTCCCATGCCGACCAAATTGACCGGAGGCGAGACGACCTATGATATCGATCTCGATGTCAAGGAAACGCGCTCGATGTTCATCGAAGTCGCTTGCGGCGTGGAATGCGGCGATCGGCCCTTCCCGGAGGCGTTCTTCGTCGCATTGCGCGACGAGAAGCGCGCGTCCCGCGCGATCTGCCGCCGCACGGTGGCGCTCACGACATCGAACGACGTCTTCAACGAGACGGTGAACCGAAGCATCGCCGATCTGCAGACGCTGACGACCAATCTTGTCACCGGGCCTTATCCTTACGCCGGCATTCCATGGTTCAGCACAGTGTTCGGGCGCGATGCGTTGATCACGGCTTGGGAGATGCTCTGGTTCGATTCCAGCATTGCGCGCGGCGTGCTGCGCTACCTCGCCGCCAATCAGGCGACCGAGGAAAACGACAAAGCGGACGCCGAGCCTGGCAAGATCTTGCATGAGGCGCGGGGCGGCGAGATGGCGGCTCTCGGCGAGGTGCCGTTCCGCCGCTACTATGGCAGCATCGACGCGACGCCGCTATTTCTCTGCCTGGCCGGCGCCTATTTGACGCGAACGGGCGACATCAACTTCATCCGAACCCTCCAGGCCCATCTCGAGGCTGCGCTCGCCTGGATCGATCGCTACGGCGATCGCGACGGCGACGGCTTCGTCGAATACGGCCGTCGCACCGCCGAAGGTTTGGCCAATCAAGGCTGGAAGGACAGCCACGACTCCATCTCGCATGCCGATGGTTCGCTCGCCTCCGGGCCGATCGCGCTATGCGAGGTTCAGGCCTATGTCTACGGCGCGCGGCTCGCCATGGCGGACATTTTCGAGCGGCTCGGCGATAAGTCCCGCGCGGCCGAGCAGGCGGAGAGCGCGGAATTGCTCCGCCGGCGCTTCGACCGGTTCTTCTTCGACGAGGAGCTCGGCCTTTATGTGATCGCCCTCGATGGGGACAAGAAGCCGTGCCGGGTGCGCAGTTCGAACGCGGGGCACGCGTTGTTCACCGGGATCGCCTATCCCGAGCGGGCCGCCTCGGTGGCGGCGACCTTGATGTCGAGCGATTCCTTTACTGGCTGGGGCGTGCGGACGCTCGCTTCCAACGAGGAGCGTTACAATCCGGCGAGCTATCACAACGGCTCGGTATGGCCGCACGACAACGCGATCATCGCAGCCGGCTTCGCGCGCTACGGTTTCCGTCGCGAGGCGTCTCGCATCTTCGAAGGCATGTTCGCGGCCTCGGCCTATATCGATCTTCGTCGGCTCCCTGAATTGTTTTGCGGGTTCACCCGCAGGCCGGGACGCGGGCCGACTTTCTACCCCGTGGCTTGTGCGCCGCAGGCCTGGGCGGCGGCGTCGCCGCTTTCGATGCTGCAATCCTGCCTCGGTCTCGACTTCGATCCGGCCCGTCGCTCAATCACGTTCAACCAGCCGTTCCTGCCGGCTTTCCTGACTGACGTGATGCTGCGCCGGCTGTCGCTCGACGGCGGTTCGGCCGAGGTTGCGCTGAGCCGGGTCGGCGAGCGGGTGGTCGTCGACGTGCTTGGCGAGAGCGGCGGCCTCAGCGTCATCAGCCGCGTTTGAAAGGGGAGGGGTCGCGCTCATCACGAGCGGGCCGAAAATTGAGGAATGGCGAGCGCGCGGCGATTCGGGCGGATTGTCGTGCGCTTTTGTCGCTGGGGATGGACCGCCCTCGCCGCATGCGCCGGTAGCGCAAGCGCGCGTCGTCTTCCTACAAGCAGCCGTGCAAGAAAATGCGCACGCATTCGCGCGATCGCTTGGCGATTTCGGCCGGAGTCGGCAGGGGCAGTCCGCCCAACATCGTCGCGCGCTGGGGTTCCATCACCATCATGCCGCGAAGCATGCTGGCCGCTACCACAGGATCATCGATTTTGAGGGCGCCGAGCGCGCATTGCCGCTGGAGGAACCTCGCCAGCACGCCTTCACCCGCCAAAACGGCGTCGGCGTAGAAGCTCGTCGCCAACTCCGGAAATCGGTCGGCTTCGGCGATCGCGAGCCGGAAAATCCCGATCGTTTCGGACGACAATGTCAGATTGCCGAGTTCGACGAGATAGTGCTCTAGGGCGCCGGCGATGTCGAGCGTGTCGATCGTCGCCTCCGCCTTCTGCAGGAAGACCGCGATGCGATCCGTCACGGACGCCCTGAAGAGATCGGCCTTGGTCGGAACCAGCCGGTAGAGCGTCTTCTTCGAGACACCCGCGCCCTTGGCGACATCGTCCATGCAAGTGCGTGCGTAGCCATGCGCGAGGAATTCGCGCGCTGCGGCCTGCGCGATCAGGTGGCGCGTCTCCGCGTCGGGCCGCACAGGCGGTCGTCCGCGTCCGCGAGAGCCAGGGATGTCGATGTCGGTCACGAAAATGTTTCTGCGGCTATTGACAGGCGCAGTATAGGGCCTATTTTGGAAACCATCAAGTTTCCTAAATAGGATCGGTTTCGACCAGCGAGGGGGAGCTCAGGCCATGTCCCACCATTCCGGTTCGTTGAAAATCGAGCGCCCGATTTCCGAGGGCGAGGCCGCGCAGCAGGGGCTGGCGGGCCCTCCGGTTCCGGCGACGGAACCCGCCGCGCAAGGCGAGCCGGCGCGGCCTCGTCGGGCGAAGGGTGTCCTGAAGCGCGCCCTCATGGTCGCGGTCGGCGCGGCGGCTCTCGCCGCCGCCGGGCACTACGGCTGGGGTTACTGGACGGTGGGCCGCTTCCAGGTGTCGACGGACGACGCCTATGTCCAGGCGGACAACACGACGATCGCCCCGAGAGTGTCGGGCTACCTCGCCGAGGTCCTGGTGCGCGACAATCAGCCGGTCAGGGCCGGCCAAACGCTCGCCCGCATCGACGACCGCGACTATAAAGTGGCAGTCGATCAGGCGGAGGCCGACGTGGCCGCCGCGCGGGCCGCTATCGCCAGCAAAGAGGCGGCGATCGACGGGCAGCAGTCGGCGATCGACGCCGCCGCTGCGACAGTCCAGGTCGAGCAGGCCAACGCGACTTTCGCCGAGCAGGAAAACAAGCGCTACGCCGATTTGGCGTCGACCGGATTTGGCTCCGTCCAGAACGCGCAGCAGGCCGCCTCGCGCATCGCCGCTTCGCGAGCGGCGGTGCTGCGTGATCGCGCGAGCCTCGATGCGGCGGTCAAGCAGCTCGCGTTGTTCAAGGCCGAACTGGCGCAAGCCCAGGCGCTCCTCGCCCATAGCGAAGCCGTGCGCGATCAGGCGAAGATCAACCTCGGCTACACCGCCATCGTTTCCCCGGTCGACGGCGTCGTCGGCAATCGCACGCTGCGCGTTGGCCAATATGTGCAGGCGGGGACGCAGTTGATGTCCGTCGTGCCGAGCGCCGAGGCCTATGTCGTCGCCAATTATAAGGAGACGCAGCTCACGGACGTTCGTCGCGGCCAGCCGGTCGACATCGAGGTCGATATGTTTCCCGGCCGGGTCTATCACGGCCACGTCGACAGCCTCGCGCCGGCGAGCGGCCAGACCTTCGCGCTACTTCCGCCGGACAACGCGACCGGTAACTTCACCAAGATCGTTCAGCGGATCCCGGTCAAGATCGTCCTCGATCGCGACAGCGCGAGCTCTGGCGATCTGCGGCCCGGCATGTCGGTCACGCCGAGTATCGACACCAAGGCGAGGGCCGATCGCCTCGCCGCCGCCGGCGCCGCGCTCCCCGAGGACTGATCGTAGCGCTCCGTTGAGACGTCATTGCGAGGAGCGCGAGCTTCGAAGCAATCCATGCATCTAGTTGCCCTGTCGGCGCTGCTGGATTGTTTCGTTCCGCCCGCAATGACGAAAACACTCTTTCAAGTCGGAGGGTCACTTCCATGGCCAATGCTCCAATCGCCGCAGCCCCGGCGCCTCGCGCCAGCACGAAAGAGTGGATCGCGGTTCTGGCGTGCATGATCGGCGCCTTCATGGCGATCCTCAATATTCAGATCACCAACGCCTCGCTGCTCGACATCGAGGGCGGCATCGGTACGGGCGTCGACAATGGCGCCTGGGTTTCTACCGCCTATCTGATCGGCGAGATCATCGTCATTCCGCTCACCGCCTTCTTGAGCCGGGTGTTTTCGTTCCGCCGCTATTTGCTGGTGAACGCGATCCTGTTCCCGGTGTTTTCGATCGGCTGCGCTTTCGCCCACGACCTCGGTTCAATGATCGTCTTGCGCGGCCTGCAGGGCTTTGCCGGCGGGATCCTGATCCCGATGGCTTTCACGATCGTTCTCACCAAGCTGCCGAAGGCGCAGCAGCCGACCGGCCTGGCGCTGTTCGCCCTGGCCGTCACTTTCGCTCCCGCGATCGGGCCGACAATCGGCGGCTATCTTACCGAGAACTACGGCTGGCAGACCGTATTCTTCATCAACGTCGCTCCGAGCGCCGTCATGGTCGCGGCGCTCTTCCTCACTCTCGAGAAGAGCCCGATGCGGCTCGACCTGCTCCGGGAAGGCGACTGGGCTGGCATCGTGACGATGGCGATCGGCCTTGCCGCCCTCCAGACCGTCCTCGAAGAGGGCAACAAGGACGATTGGCTCGCCTCGCCGCTGATCTTTTGCCTCGCGATCGTGGCCGCGGCGTTTCTTACTGCTTTCGTTTGGATCGAGCTGACGGTCAAGAAGCCGTTGGTCCATCTGCGGCTGCTGGCGCGCCGCAATTTCGGCGTCGGCGTTCTCGCCAATGTGCTGGTCGGCGTCGCGCTGTTCGGTTCGGTTTACATCCTGCCGCAATATCTCGGCCAGGTGCAGCGTTACAACGCCGAGCAGATCGGGCAGGTCCTGGCGTGGACCGGCCTGCCGCAACTGCTGCTGATCCCGCTCGTGCCGAGGCTGATGAAGCGGTTCGACGCGCGCTACATCGCCTTTGTCGGCGTCGCTTTGTTCGCCGCGAGTTGCTTCATGAACGCCACGCTTTCGCTCGACACGGCCGGCGATCAGCTTCTCATCCCGAACATCGTGCGCGCAATCGGCCAGGCGTTGATCATTACGCCCATCAGCGCGATCACCACGGCGAGCATCGCGCCGAGCGAAGCGGGAGCCGCCTCGGGCCTGTCTAACATGATGCGCAACCTCGGCGGCGCAGTCGGCACGGCGACGCTGGCGACGGTGCTCACGAAGCGTGAGCAGTTTCATTCCAACATCATCGGCCAGTCGGTTACGCTGGCGCGCGACGAGGTGCGCCAGCGCCTCGATCAGCTGACCGGCTATTTCCAGTCTCATGGCGTAACGGACCACGCCGCCGCCACCCATAACGCCGTCGTCTATCTCGGCAATGTCGTCCGGCGCCAAGCCTTGATCATGGGCTTCAGCGACACCTTCGTGGTCATCGGCGTCGTGCTCGCAATCGCCGCCTTCGCGCTTCTGCTCGCGCGGAAACCGCAAGGGGCGGCTGGGGCCGGCGCTCACTGAGGCGCGCTGCGACGCTGTTGAGGGAGGTGCGGGGAGCCCGTACTATCCCCAGCGCGCCGGCGGGCTCGATGACTGAATGCCAAACTCCTGCGTGAACAGCAGCCGCTTGGCGAAGGCGGGATTGGTCGCGGCGATGTCTTTCCATATCGTCCGGATTCTCAATATACATATCCGCGCACAGGCGCCGTCGATCGAGACGCAGTGTGTCCGCGGGTCATCGGTCTCGCGGACAGTCCGTCGTGACGATCGCCGGGAGCGCATCGCGATGCAAAATGGGGGCGCGTTGTTGAAGAGGGGGCCCGGGCGCCATGTCGAGCGGCCTCGGTTCGCTCCGGCGCTAGTCGCCCCCAGGCCAAGCGGCGTCGGGCGGCTGGATTTCGCGCCATGACCGAGCGGATCTTCCCCGACGCGCTCTGGCGGCTCGACGCGACCGATCTCGCCTCGGCCTTCGCCTCCGGCGCCGCGACGCCCGTCGAAGCGGTGGAGGCGGCGTTCGCGCGCATCCGCGCGCTCGATCCACGCCTGAACGCTATGGTGGCGCTCTCGCCGACGGCGCGAGAGGAGGCGGCTCAAAGCGTGGCCCGGTGGCGGCGAGGGGAGGCGAAGAGCGCGCTCGACGGCGTTCCGATCGTCGTCAAGGACAATCTCGTCGTCAGCGGAATGCCCGCCGCATTCGGCGGCAGGCTCTATTCTCAAGTCGCCGAGCGCGACGAGATGCCGATCAGGCGGCTGAGAGAGGCGGGCGCTATCGTCGTCGGCAAGTCCAACTGCCCAGAGTTTGCGCTCGAGGGCTACACGGCCAACGCGGCGTTCGGAACGACTGGCAATCCGTATGATCCGAGCCTCACGCCGGGCGGATCCAGCGGCGGCTCGGTCGCGGCGGTCGCCGCCGGATACGTTCCCATCGCCATCGGTACGGACGGCGGCGGTTCGCTGCGGCGTCCGGCCGCTTATACGGGACTCCTCGGGTTCAAGCCTGGGGTCGGGACCGTGCAGCGGGACGACGCGCTGCCACAGCTGCTGCTCGATTATGAAGTTGTTGGCGCTTTCGCGCGCACGGTCCGCGACCTCCGCTCGGCGCATCAGAATCCTGGCCGGCTCGGCGCCGGCGCGCGCTTCGGCTGCGCGACCGCGCCGCATTCTCTACGCCCCGCGCCTCGGCGCGGCGCCTTGTGATCCGGCGATTCTCGCCGCTTGCGGCGCCGTCGCAGCGCGATTCGCCGAACTCGGGCACAGCGTCGTCGAGGGCGAGCTGCCGTTTGACGTCGGTCCGCTGAACGACGCGTGGCCGATCGTTGGCCGCGTCGCGCTCGCCTGGCTGCGCGGGCGCGAAAAGGACTTCGACCGGCTCGCGAGCCCCAAATACGTGGAATGGGCGGACGCCGGCGACGCCGTGAGCGCGCGCGACCTCTACGGGTTCCTCGACCTCGTCGAACGCTTGCGCAAAGCGGTTCGCAACGCGTTTCAGCAATGGGACGCGATTCTCTCGCCGAGTTGCGCCGCCATGCCCTGGCGCGCCGAGGAGCCGTTTCCGACCGCCATCGGCGGAACGCCGATCGGTCCGCGCGGCCACGCGGTCTACACCGCCTGGGTCAACGCCGTTCACGCTCCCGCAGTCGCCATTCCCGCCGGCGAAAGCGGCGGGATTCCGATCGGTTGCCAGGTCGTCGGCCCGCTTGGCGCGGAAGTGATGCTGCTCGACCTTGCCGGCGACTACGAGGCGCGCTACCTCACGGCGCCCCGCTGGCCGGCGATCGCCATGAGCGGAGCAGGAGCGGTCTGAGGCGCGTGATGAAGCAAGAGGGTGGCCGGAGCGACGCGCGTCGCATCCGGTGTTGGTAATGCTGTCCGCGCTCGGCGTCGTTCTTCCTATCTTCGGGCTCATTCTGGCGGGCTATCTCTGCCGCAAGCTCGGCGCGCTCGGCGATAACGCCGCAAGCGAGCTCAATCAATTCGTCGTGCGCCTGGCCTTGCCGGGGCTTCTCTTTACCATCATGGCGCACACGAAATGGGCGGCTCTCAACCAGCCCGGATTCGCTGTCGCCTTCGGTCTGAGCGCCGCCGTCGTCTTCGCGGTGACGCTGTTGTTTCGTCTGCGCGCGTCCGGAAGTTTGGCCGACGCCAGCCTTGACGGTCTGAACGCGGGCTATGCGAACTCCGGCTTCATCGGCCTGCCGCTCTGCATGATCGTGTTCGGCAGGGACAGTTATCCGCTCGCGACGATCGCCACCATCGTGACTGCCTGCGTCATCTTCGCGCTCGCGATCGTCATCATCGAGATCGGCTTGCAGAAAGAGCGGCGCCTCTTGGCTTTGACGCTCAAGGTGGCCGGCTCGTTGGCGCGAAACCCGCTTCTCGTCGCTCCCGTGCTCGGCGCGGCGGTCGCGGCGAGCGGTTGGGCGCTGCCGGCGAGCGTCGAGACCTTTCTCAAGCTGCTCGGCGACGCCGCTTCGCCTTGTGCGCTGGTCGCGCTGGGATTGTTCCTCGCTCAGCCGAAGCGTTCGGAAAGGCCGGTCGGCGGCGTCGCCCTCGCTCTCGTGGCGGCTAAGCTGATCCTGAATCCCGCCGTCGCCTGGCTACTGGCCAGCGCCGCATTCCGCCTCTCGCCGGGCGTTGTGCATGTCGTGGTGCTGCTGAGCGCTCTGCCGACGGGCACGGGTCCCTTCATGCTTGCTGAGTTCTACCAGCGGGAGGCGACGACGACGTCGCAGACCATTCTGTTATCGACGGTCGTGTCGGTTTTCACGATTTCGGCCTACCTCGCCTGGATCCGCTGAAGGAAGCTTCCCTTCGGGCTGCGTGGCGGCGACCTCCGAGGCCTCATCGAGCCAAAAGCTTTACTCAAAATTAATGGGCGAAAGCTACAAAAGCCGGCGGGCGATAAGGCGACGGGCGCTTGGCGTGTCAGTCGTGGATCGTCTCAGGCGCTGGAATCGGGTGCGGCGATCGCATTTCCGAATGCATGAAGCTCTTCCGGCGCAAAGGCTCGTGCGAGCTATGTTCCCCGAATGTCGTTTTTGCTCACCAGGGCGGTGAAAGCGTCAGCGTCGATGCAGGCGGGCTCGTGGTTCATGGTCGTCTCGCGGGGGCGAGTCGGTCAACCCGCGCCTCGCTGAGAATTGGCGGCAGATCTCGCTTTCTCGTTTGGGCGTGGGCGGAGGCGGCGTCCCTCTTTGGCCATTTTGCGAGCGCGCGCCTATGACTGTCCTTTCCGGCCTGACCCCTAATCAGATTTCCTCTCTTCCGACGTCGTCGATCCAGTCGCTCACCACGAGCGAGGTGGCGTCGCTCTCGACGCAGCAAGTCGCTGCGCTGACGTCGTCGCAGTTGGGTGTGTTGGCGACGAGCCAAGTCCAGGCTTTGACAGCCCCGCAGATCGGCGCCCTGACGATGAACGCGATCGTCGGCCTGTCGCTCGGCGGCATGACGTCGAGCCAGATCGGCGAGATCGTCTCGAAGGACGCTTCTGCGCTGACGACCAGCCAGCTCAATAGCCTCGCGACCAGCCAACTTGATGCGCTGACCACGGCCGCGATCGCGGCGCTGACCGCCAGTCAAATCTCCGGGCTGGCTTCGACCGAAGTCGCCGCGCTGAGCACCGCGCAGTTCCATGCGCTGGGCACGGCGCAGGCGACTGCGCTGTCGTCTGATGTCAGCGTGCTGTCGTCCGGCCAACTGGCGGCGTTGAGCACGGCCGCGGTCGCGGCCCTGTCAACGGCGCAGGTCGCGGCGCTGCAGTCGAGCGCGCTCTCGGGACTGTCCACGGCGCAACTCCATGCGCTGACCTCGGCCCAGGCGGCGGCGCTGACGACGGGCCAGCTTGATGCGCTGGCGACCAGCCAGCTGAGCGCCTTGACCACGGCGGCGATTGCGGCGCTGACGACCAGCCAGGTTGCCGGTCTCGCCTCGAGCGAAGTCGCTGGTCTGACGACGGCGCAGGTTCATGTGCTGACCTCGGCGCAGGCGGCGTCGCTGGCTAGCTCCGACGTGTCCGCTTTGAACGCGAGCCAGTTGGCGCAATTGAGCACGGGCGCGATTGCGGCGCTGTCGACCAGCCAGGTCGCGGCCCTCGCTTCCAGCGCGCTCTCGGGACTGACGACGGGTCAGGTTCACGCGCTGACTGCGAGCCAGGCGGCTGCGCTGGCGACCAGCCAGCTCAATGCGCTGTCGAGCGGCCAGTTGGCGGCTCTGACCACCGGGGCGATCGCGGGCCTGGCGACCAGCCAGCTCAACGCGCTGGCGACCAGCCAGTTCGTTGCCTTGACCACCGGCGCGGTCGCGGCGCTGACGACCAGCCAGGTCGCCGGCCTCGCCTCGAGCGAAGCCGCGGCGCTGACGACGGCGCAGGTTCGTGCGCTGAGCACCGCGCAGGCGGCGTCGCTGGCTAGCTCCGACGTGTTCGCTCTGAGCGCGAGCCAGGTGGCCCAGCTGAGCACCGGCGCGGTGGCGGCGCTGGCGACCAGCCAGGTCGCGGCGCTTGCTTCCAGCGCGCTCTCGGGGCTGACGACGGCGCAGGTTCATGCGCTGACCGCGTCCCAGGCTGCGGCGCTGGCGACCAGCCAGCTCACCGCTCTGAAGACCAACCAGCTGGAAGCTTTGACCACTGGGGCGATCGCGGGCCTCGCGACCAGCCAGCTCAATGCGTTGGCGACCAGCCAGTTGGCCGCCTTGACCACCGGCGCGGTGGCGGCGTTGACGACCGGCCAGGTCGCTGGCCTCGCGTCGAGCGAAGTTGCCGCGCTGACGACCGGGCAAGTCCATGCGCTGAGCACGGCGCAGGCGGCGTCGCTGGCTAGCTCCGCCGTGGGAGCTCTGGTGTCGGGCCAGCTGGCGCAGTTGAGCACGGGCGCTGTGGCTGTGCTCTCGACCGGTCAGGTCTCAGCGCTGGCCTCCAGCGCGCTCGGCGGACTGACGACGGCGCAAATCCATGCCCTGACCGCGTCCCAGGCTGCGGCGCTGGCGACCAGCCAGCTTGCCGTGCTGTCGAGCGGCCAGTTGGCGGCTCTGACCACGGCAGCGATCGCGGGCCTGGCGACGAGCCAGCTCAATGGGCTGGCGACCAGCCAGGTGGCCGCTTTGACCACGGGCGGGGTTGCGGCGCTGACGACCAGCCAGGTCGCCGGTTTGGCCGCGAGCGAAGTCGCGGCGCTGACGACGGGGCAGGTTCATGCGCTGAGCACGGCGCAGGCGGCGTCGCTGGCTAGCTCCGCCGTGGGAGCTCTGAATGCGAATCAGCTCGCGGAGTTGAGCACGGGCGCGATTGCGTCGCTGTCGACGGGCCAGGTTGGGGCGCTGGCGTCCAGCGCGATCGGCGGACTGACGACGGCTCAGGTTCACGCACTGACCTCGTCGCAAGCCGCGGCGTTGGCGACCAGCCAGCTCGCCGCCCTGAAGACCACCCAACTTGAGGCTTTGACCACGGGAGCGATCGCGGGGTTGGCGACGAGCCAGCTCAATGCGCTGGCGACCAGCCAGGTGGGCGCCCTGACCACCGGCGCGGTGGCGGCGCTGTCGACCAGCCAGGTCGGCGGCTTGCTGTCGAGCGAGTTGGCGGCGCTGACGACGGCGCAGGTCCATGCGCTGAGCACGGCGCAAGCGGCCTCTTTGGCTAGCTCCGCCATCTCCGCTCTGACTTCGGGCCAGCTCGGGCAGTTGAGCACGGGCGCGATCGCAGTGCTGTCGACCGGTCAGGTCGGGGCGCTGGCGTCCAGCGCACTCGGCGGACTGACGACGGCTCAAGTCCACGCGCTGACCGCGTCCCAGGCGTCCGCGCTGGCGACCAGCCAGCTCGCCGCCCTGAAGACCACCCAGCTTGCGGCTCTGACCACCGGCGCGGTTGCGGGTCTGGCGACGAGCCAGCTCAATGCGCTGGCGACCAGCCAGTTGGGCGCCTTGACCACCGCGGCGATTGCGGCGCTCTCGACCAGTCAGGTTGCTGGATTGGCGTCGAGCGAAGTCGCTGGGCTGACGACCGCGCAGGTTCATGCGCTGAGCACCGCGCAGGCCGCGTCGCTCGCTAGCTCCGCTGTGGGAGCTCTGGCGTCGAACCAGGTGGCGCAGTTGAGCACCGGCGCAGTGGCGGGGCTGTCGACCAGTCAGGTCGCGGCGCTGGCGTCCAGTGCGCTCGGCGGACTGACGACGGGGCAGGTCCATGCACTGACTGCGTCCCAGGCGTCCGCGCTGGCGACCAGCCAGCTCGCCGCCCTGAAGACCACGCAGCTTGCGGCTTTGACCACGGGCGCGATCGCGGGTCTGGCGACCAGCCAGCTCAATGCGCTGGCGACCAGTCAGTTGGATGCGTTGAGCTCGGCCGAGATCGCAGCGCTGACGACCAGCCAGGTCGCCGGCTTGGCCTCGAGCGAGGTTGCTGCGCTGACGACGGTGCAGGTCCATGCGCTGAGCACGGCGCAGGCGGCGTCGCTCGCTAGCTCGGCAATCGCCGCTCTGGCATCGAGCCAGGTGGCGCAGCTGAGCACCAGCGCGGTGGCTTCGCTGTCGACCAGTCAGGTCGCGGCGCTGGCGTCCGGCGCGATCGGCGGACTGACGACGGCGCAAATCCATGCGCTGAACTCGTCCCAGGCTGCGGCGCTGGCGACCAGCCAGCTCGCCGCTCTGTCGAGCGGCCAGCTTGCGGCTCTGACCACGGGTGCGGTTGCGGGTCTGGCGACCAGCCAGCTCAATGCGCTGGCGACCAGCCAGTTGGGCGCCTTGACCACCAGCGCCGTGGCGGCGTTGACGACCAACCAGGTCGCTGGCCTGGCCTCGAGCGAAGTCGCGGGGCTGACGACGGCGCAGGTTCACGCGCTGAGCACGGCGCAGGCGGCTTCTCTGGCTAGCTCCGCTGTGTCCGCCCTGGCCTCGAACCAGTTGGCGCAGTTGAGCACCAGCGCGGTGGCCTCGCTTTCGACCGGTCAGGTCGCGGCGCTGGCGTCCAGCGCGCTCGGCGGCCTGACGACGGCTCAGGTTCATGCCCTGACCTCGTCACAGGCTGCGGCGCTGGCGACCAGCCAGCTCGCCGCCCTGAAGACCAGCCAGCTCGCGGCCTTAACCACGGGGGCGGTCGCGGGGTTGGCGACGAGCCAGCTCAATGCGCTGGCGACCAGCCAGTTGGACGCGCTGACCACGGGGGCGATCGCCGCGCTGACGACCAGCCAGGTGGCCGGTCTGGCCTCGAGCGAAGTCGCTGGGCTGTCGACGGCGCAGGTCCATGCGCTGAGCACGGCGCAGGCCGCGTCGCTGGCTAGCTCCGCCATCTCCGCTCTGGCCTCGAACCAGGTGGCGCAGTTGAGCGCGAGCGCGGTGGCGGCGTTGTCGACCAGCCAGGTCGCAGCTCTGGCGACCAGCGCGCTGCCGGGTCTGACGACAGCGCAGGTCCATGCGCTGACAACGGGCCAGGTCGCCTCGCTGGCGACCAGCCAGCTCACCGCGCTGTCGGGCACTCAGCTCGGGGCTCTGACCACGGCAGCGGTCGCGGCTCTGGCGACCAGCCAGCTCAACGCTCTGGCCAGCAGCCAGTTTGGCGGCTTGAGCACGAACGCGGTGGCCGCGCTGACGACCAGCCAGATCGCTGGGCTGACGTCGAGCGAAGTCGCGGCGCTGACGTCGCTGCAGGTCCATGCGCTGAGCACGGCGCAGGCGGCGGCGCTGGCTAGCACTGCGATCTCCGCTCTGAGCTCTGGCCAGCTGGCGCAGTTGAGCACGAGCGCGATGGCGGTGCTGTCGACCGGTCAAGTCGGGGCGCTGGGGACCAGCGCGCTGCAGGGTCTGACGACCTTGCAGGTCCACGCGCTGACCGCGTCCCAGGCGGCCTCGTTGGCGACCAGCCAGCTTACGTCGCTGAAGAACAACCAGCTGGCGGCTCTCTCCACCGGAGCGGTCGCGGGTCTGGCGACGAGCCAACTCAACGCGCTGGCGAGCAGCCAGTTCGATGTGTTGAGCACGGCGGCGATTGCGGCGCTGACGACCGGCCAGGTCGCCGGTCTGGCGTCGAGCGAAGTTGCGGCGCTGACGACCTCGCAGGTCCATGCGCTGAGCACGGCGCAGGTGGCTGCGCTGGCTAGCTCCGACGTGTCCGCTCTGACGTCGGGCCAGTTGGCGGTGTTGAGCACGGGCGCGGTGGCGGCGCTGTCGACCACGCAGGTCTCGGCGCTGGCGTCCAGCGCGCTCGGCGGACTGACGACGGCGCAGGTCAATGCGCTGACCTCGGCTCAGGCGTCCTCGCTGACGACCAGCGAGCTGCAGGCGCTGACCACCAGTCAGATCGCGGCGCTCAGCACGTCGGCTGTCCCTGGCCTCACCACCAGCGAACTGGCCGCCCTGCACAGCTCGCAGGCGAACGCCTTCACATCGCAGCAGACCAATGCGATGAGCTCGGCTCAGTTGGCCGCGGTGCTCTACGCTTACGAGAACAACGCGTAACGACCTGACATCTTCGCGGCCTCCCTCAACGGAGCGCCGCGGAGACTTTGTGCGCGGCGAAGCGGACCCTTAGCGCGCTCAACGATTCTGAAAATCGACATCGGGCGACTGTTGGAATTGCGGTCGCGCGATGCTTTGCTCCTCCATTCGGCATGTGCGCGCCGCTCGACGCCTGGCGACGCGAAATCCCGCAAGCTATAAGCGCGCGGATAAAGGGGGCGTCAGAAAACGCTGCAGCGCTTTTCGAGCGGACCTTCAATATCGGCTCAAAGCAAGGGAAGGGTCCTCAGAGGCATGCCGAAGGTCGCAGAAGAATCTCGCCAAATCGCTATCGCAATGCGACCTGCTCATCGTCGGGGCGGGATTTTACGGCGCGACGCTCGCGGAGCGAATCGCTAACGAACTGGGCAAGCGCGTCGTCCTGATCGACAGGCGATCGCACATCGGCGGCAACGCCTACAGCGAGCGGGACCCCGACACCGGCATCGAGATCCACAAATACGGCGCGCATCTCTTCCACACGCCGAACGAGACGGTTTGGAAGTATCTGCACCGTTTCACCGCGTTCACCGATTACCGTCATCGCGTGTTCACGAGCTATCGCGACCAAGCCTATGCGATGCCGATCAACCTCGGCACGATCTGCCAGTTCTTCGGGCGCCGCTTCGCGCCGGATGAGGCGCGTGCGCTCGTCGCCGAGCAGGCCGCGGAGCTCGGCGTGCGTGCGCCGGCCAATCTCGAGGAGAAGGCGATCTCGCTGATCGGCCGTCCGTTATACGAGGCGTTCATTCGCGGCTACACAGCCAAGCAATGGCAGACCGATCCGCGCGACCTGCCCGAACACATCATCACGCGCTTGCCGGTGCGCTACAACTTCGACAACCGCTATTTCTCGGATGCTTTCGAGGGCTTGCCGGTGGATGGCTACACGGCGATCTTCGAGCGCATGCTGGCGAGTCCGTTGATCGACGTGCGTCTCGGCGTCGATTTCTTCGAGATCAAGCCGCTCCTGCGCAGCGACTTGCCGATCGTCTACACCGGGCCGATCGACCGCTATTTTGACTATGCGGACGGCGAACTCGGCTGGCGCACGATTGATTTCGAGCAGGAAACGCTGCCGATCGGCGACTTCCAAGGCACGGCGGTGATGAACTACGCCGACGAGACGACGCCGTTCACGCGCATTTTGGAGTTTCGCCACTTCAATCCGGAGCGCGATTATCCCAAGGACAAGACGGTGATCGTGCGCGAGTACTCGCGCTTCGCTTCGCGTGGTGACGAACCCTACTATCCCATCGACACTGCCGCGGACAAAGCGACCTATCTGCGCTACAAGGCCCGCGCCGCCGCCGAGGCGAACGTTCACTTCGGCGGGCGGCTCGGCTCCTATCGCTATTGGGACATGCACCAGGCGATCGGCGCCGCGCTGAAAGCGTTCGAAAACGTCATGGCGCCGCATTTTGCGACGAGCGCGCCGATCGGGCAGTGAGAGTTAGCGCGCTGCGCCAGCGCCGTCATTGCCAGCGCAAGCGAAGCAATCCACGAGCGCTGGATTGCTTGACGCAGCGCTGTTGTCACCCCCGCGAAAGAGCGTGTGAACAAATTGGCTTGGGCGCCTGTCCGTGATTCACTCGCCCTCGACGGGGCGGGGGCGAATCATGGGCGAGGCGCGGGTCATCAAGGCGGATCGTTCTCAGCTTCGTTGGGACATGATCGATCTCGATGGATTGCTGCCGGCGGACCACCGGGCGCGGGTCGTCTGGCGGTTTGTCGAGGATCTTGATCTTTCGGCGCTTTACGCGGCGATCCGCTCGCGCGGTGAGCGGGCCGGGCGTCCGGCGGCCGATCCGGCGGTTCTGCTGGCGCTGTGGCTCTATGCGACGGTCGAAGGGGTGGGCTCGGCGCGCGAGTTGGAGCGGCTGGCCGAACGGGACGTCGCCTACCGCTGGCTGGCTGGCGGGGTGCCGGTGAACTACCACGGGCTGGCGGATTTTCGGGTCGGGCTGGTCGAGACGCTCGACCGGCTGTTGACCGAGAGTGTGACGGCTTTGCTGGCGGAAGGGCTGGTTTCGCTGAGCGACATCGCGGTCGACGGCACGAAGGTGCGCGCCAGCGCGAGCAAGGGATCGTTCAAGCGCGCGGCGCGGCTCAGCGAAATCGAGGCGGCAGTGGAACAACGCCTGGCCGCGCTCAAAGACGAGTTGAAGAGCGACGGCGCCGCTTCGAGCCGTCGTCGGCAGGCGGCGCGCGAGCGGGCGGCGCGCGAGGTTCAGGAGCGCGCCCAGCGGGCGCGTGCGGCGTTGGCGCGGCTGACCAAAGAGCGCGCGGCGCGGGCGCAGCGGCATCGCAAGGACGAGGCCAAGAAGAAGGAGCCGAGCGTTTCGTTGACCGATCCTGAGGCGCGCGCGATGCGGTTTGCCGACGGGGCGGTGCGCGCCGGCTACAATGCGCAAATCGCGGCGGCGCCGCAAAGCGGCGTGATCGTTTCGATCGCGATGACCGACCGCCGCAACGATCGGCGCCTGGCGATGCCGATGGTGGACGACATCGCCCGCCGCTACGGCAGGACGCCCGACCGCCTGTTGGTCGACACCGGTTACGCCACCCAGGCAGACATCGTGGTGCTGGACCACCATCGGGCCGGTCCGGTCGAGGTGTTCGCGCCGCTGCCGGTCGAGCGCGACGACATCAAGCCGGCATCGCGCGCGCGGCGCGAACGCCGCCGCGCGCAAGAACCGGAGTGCGTCAAGCGTTGGCGCGAGCGGATGGCGAGCGAAGCGGGCAAGGCCGTCTACGCGCTGCGCAAGCAGATCGAGCGGGTCAACGCCGACCGCAAGAACCACGGCTTCGGCTTCATCCCGGTGCGCGGCCTCCTCAAGGCGAGAGCGATCGCCCTGTGGCACGCCCTCGCCCACAACCTGGTCGCCGCCCACCGGCTGAGGGCCGCAACCGCCTGACCCACGACGCCGGACGGCGCGCCCGACGCGCCGCGAGCGAGCGCCTCAAGCGCTTCGAGAGCGCGCGCGCTTCCAGTTCAGGCGCCCAACCCGGCCACAGCGCCGCGAACCTCACCCTCGGGCCCCAAAGTTCAAATCCTTCACAGGCTCGAAAGCGGGCATCCAGATAACCGCCACAAGCCTTCGCCCTTCGCTCCCTGGATGCCCGCTTTCGCGGGGGTGACAACAGCGCCGCGTGGGGGATTCCACGAGAGGCCGGTGCGCAGCCGCTTCGATCGAAAAGCAAAAATCGCTCTAGTTCCGTTCGCGTTCAGGCGCCTGCCGCAAGCCTCTTCGCGGCCAGCGCGTCATAGCCTTCGATCACCGCGCGCACGTCCATCGCCGCATCCTGCGGTCCGAACGAGAGGTGCGAGACGACGAATTGCAGATAAATGCAATTCTGCTTCTTTGCGCGCTTGCGCACGCCGTAGCAGAGATCGTGCTCGTCGTCGGCCATGATATCGGGGATATGAACGAGGTCGCGCCCCAGCAAGGCGATGAAGTTGATGCTGATCCGCTCGTTCCACGCGAACGTGCCCGCGTTTGCGACGTGAAACGCAGCGGGGTTGCCGAGGAACAAACGGTGCAAAGCTTCCGCCTTCGCGCCGTCCCGCCAGATGGAGCCGCCAAAACCACCGTCCGGCAACTCGCATTCCATCGCATCGCGCGGAATGGCGCCCATCGCCTGCTGGAAATAGGCGCAGACGCCGTTGTTGACGACATTGGCGCTGACGAGAAAATACGCGTCGTTGGCCTTACGGTAAGAGATGAAGTCGGCGAGCCGGTCGAGGTCGAAATAGACGATGTCGTCGTCGCATTTCAGGATGATGTCGTTCTCATACTCCTCACGAACGGCGGCGTAGTATTGATACGCCATCGTGTAGAAGACCGAACTCCTGGGCGAAATGGCTCTCGCGGCCGCTGACGAAGAGCCTGGCGGGGAAACCGTCCAGCGCGGGGAAACGCCAGTCGCCATTGGCGCCGTATCCCGTGCGATAGAGAGCTTCGAACTCGCCAGCCGCCACCTGCGGCTCATGCAGCAGTAAAGCGCCATTGAAAGACACCTTGAGTCCTTCGGCGCCGATCTCGATGTCAACCGCGGAGAAGCCGAACTCGGGCAAGAGGTTCGGCGTGCTTCGGGTGATCGAGGCCGCATGTTGCGGATGGCGCGCGCCGATATCGGTCAACAGCGTCGGGTCGTCGAAGCGGCGAATCGCGCTGAGCTGATTGTTCCAGCCGCCGAGAACGATTTCATAGCTGCCGCCAAAACCCGAGAGGCGGCGCAGGCCGATGTGAACGTCATGGCTCGCGCGCACCTGGAGCGATAGTTTCGCGGGTGCCGCCCCCGCCGACAGCGTTCGAGGAAGCCGAAAATATTCGACTCCATGATTCGGCGTCGCCTGCGTCAGCGGGAACTTCGCGCGCAGCCAGCGGGAGTCCTCCATAGTGCGGGAGAATTCCCAGACGTGCCATTCGTCGATGAGGCCGCGTTTGATCGCGGCGTCGACGTAGCGCGTCAGAAGCTCCATGCGATCGCGTCGGCCGGCAAAGGTCACGAGGATTGTGCGTTGCGGGTTCATCTGTCGGTCGTGCCCCCTTCGGAGGGTAAGAAGTCTGTTGGGTTGCGCTCGAAACAAGCGGCGTCAGGATCGACACGCGCTGAGAGATAGGAGGGACGGAGACTGCTTCCTCGCCTTCACGGGGCCGGTCGACCGGATCGGAGCCCCGCTCAGTTGGCTGTCAGCGAACGCTCCAAAAGCGCCGATCGTGCGGGATCGGCGAGAATTCGTTCCATCGGGTGAGCTTGTCGACGTAGAGGCGCCGATAGGCCTCGTCGTTCAGGAGCTCCATGTTCGCCAGATCGAGTTCTGCGCCGATCTCGTAGTAGACGTCGAGATTGGTGAGATCGGGAACGGGAACTGCGCCGCGCTCGCAGTCGGCTTGGATTTCCCAAAACACCTCTTCGAGCCGGCGCGTCAAACCAGGAATGTCGCGCAGCACGCAGGTTTCCCTGGAGCGTCGCAGACGTTCGCGATACGGCGCGAGGGTGTCGCGATCGCGCCCGAAGCCGATCGCGCGGCGCACATATTCGTCCGTCGTCGCGCAGATCAGATCCTGAAGGCCGGCCGCGGCAACGACGCTGCCGCAGAACCGCGACGCAAAACTTCTTCCGGGCGTCGTCAGGATCGGCAATCCCATCGTCAGCGCGTCGGCCGCCGTCGAATGGGCGCCGTAGGGCAGGGTGTCGAGAAAGAGATCGGCGAGCGGAATGCGCGCGAAATGTTCCGGGCTGGGGCACTTCTTGGCGAAGATCAGCCGCTCCGGCTCGACGCCGGCCTCGGCGGCCGCGGCCTGCAGGCGCTCGTTGGTGCCGTCGGCTCCCGTCAGCATCCAAAGCACGCTGTTCGGCGTCTCCCGCAAAATCGTCATCCAGCGCGCAAAGCAACCCGGCGTCACCTTCTGCATGCCGTTGAAGGAGGCATAGACAAAGGCGTCCTCAGGCAACCCGGCTTCGGCGCGCGTCGGCGCGGCGCGCTCGATGACGCGCTTGCGATCGATCGGCTGATTGCAGGGAATGCGGAGGACCTTTTCCGAGTAGTAGTGCTCGTGACTTGGCGGGACGATGAAGTCGTCCGTGATCATGTACTGATGATAGGGCGTCCCCATCGTGCCGGGGTAGCCGCACCAATTGACGCTGGCCGGCGCGGGCCGGTAGGCGAAAATTCCGGTGCGCGCGACGGTGGTGATGCCATTGAGATCGACCAGGATGTCGATCTCGTCCTCGACGATTTTGGCGGCCGCCTGCTCGTCGCTGATGGCGTTGATGTCGCGCCAATGATCGACGGCGCTCTTCATCCGCTCCTGGACGGTGTCGCCCCAGATGTTGTGCGAATAATAGGCGAAAATCTCGACGCTGTTCTTGTCGTGCAGCTCGAACACCTCGCACAAAGCGAAGCCGACCGCGTGTTCGCGCAGATCCGACGAGACGTAACCGATGCGCAGGCGCTGTCCCGTTCCCGTCTTCTTCCTCACCGAAGGTCGAGGAATTGCGCGCAGGTCGGGGCGTCCTGCGAAGGCCTGATTGTATCGGTACGCCTTCGCCAACTGAAACATCGGATCGTCGGCGTAGGCGGCGAGCGCGAACGGCGACATCGACGTCAACAGCTGCCGGGGCGAGACGTTGTCGATGGGCTGAAGCACCGGCCACTTGCACTGGCGCTGGCGCAGCGCAATCCAGTGTTGTCCGGCTTCCGTCTTGTCCGGACGTAATTCGATCGCCTGCTTGAGCACGTCCTCGGCTTTGCCGAACACCTCGGCTTTTTCGCACACGCGGCCGATCTGCTCCAAGGCCAGCAGCTTGTGGCGCAATTGGTCGGCGTTGATGAGGGAGGTTTTTTCCACGTAGTCGAACCACTGGCGTATCGCCATGAGTTGCTGACCCATGTCCTCGTAAGCGCGCCCGAGGTTGACGTGGGCCTGGCCGAACGGCGGATCGACCTTGAGGCAGGCCTGCAGGGCCAGTGCGGCGCCCGCTCGATCGCCGAGGGCGTTCAACGCAACCGACATATTGAAGTAGACGAGATGCGCGTGCGGGTGATCAGGGTTGAACGCAATCCAGGTCTTGTAGACCTCCACCGCATCGCCCGGCGCCCCTGCGGCCTTCGTGTTCTCTGCGATGCGAAACAGCTCCGGCAAACTTATCTGCTGGGAACGAACGAGATCGAGGGATTCGCGCAGAGAGGAAGTGGCGTCTTGGCTTTGAAGCGTTGTCGACATCGGCAAGGGCTCGTTCGCAGGGAATCGTTCCAGTCGGCGAAGTTGGCTCGCCGCTGGACTGACGACGGTTGGTACGGCCCCGAGCTTGCTTCTAGCTTGCCGCCGCTTTGCTTCGATTGATGCGGGCTAAGGTTTGAAGGCTGTTTGGACGATCAAACCTTTCGACGGATGGCTCCTCGATTCGGTTGGCGAAGGAATATCTGCTTTCAACCTCGCAGGGATCCTCTGCGCCAGCCAGTGGCGCCGCCGATGCGGGCGGATGCATGGATCGCTTCGTCGCTGCGCTCCTCGCGACGACGGCTTGGCGCCGTCGCGGACGCTCTGCCGCCGCGCCGCGGCCCATTCGAAGCTCGCGGCTCGCCGACCATCAACGGTCGAGAATCGCATTGAAGACGCGCCGCAGTTCGGCGGCCGGATCGCTGGCGATCGTTTCGCGTCGCCAGCAGACATGCTGGTCCGGTCGCGTCAGGACGACGCCGCTGTCGCGCACCTCACGGGCGCGCGCCCAGTCGCCGGTGAAATCCTGCCAGTGTTGGCGCGGCCCGATCACATGCGCGACGATGTCGAGGCCGAGTTCCTCGCCGACGATCTTCGCCGCCTCGACCCAGCCCGCGCCGCCGATGCCGGTCAGCACGGTGAAGCGGCCATGGCCGACGAGGTCCAGCGTCGAAGCCTTGCCGCCGTGGTCGTCGTAGACCCAGGCGTGTGGCAGCCGCGCGCCCGGCCAGGTCGTCGGCTGATGGTGCAACTCGGCGTCCTTCGCGAAGGGCGGCTCGGGCTCCCCGTCGGTCACGACAGCGTCCGAGCGGTAACGCTGGTTCATCTCGACGCCGTGCGCGTCGAATTCATAGACCTTGAAAGCGATCGCGTCGCGGATCGCCTTGCGCTGCGCCTCTGCCTCCGGCGTATCGCCGCAGCGCGCGTCCATGTTCTGCTGCATCTTCACGGGATCGATCGAATCGAGCAGGCCGAGCGCCTTGAAGATCGGGCCGAATTCCTCAATCGATTGGTTGGCGCGGGTGACGATCTGCTTGGCGATCGGCGCGCGCTCGGTCGTGAAGCTGTCGAGCAGCTTCGGTCCCGCCTTGTCCTTCAGCACATAGGCGAGCTTCCAGGCGAGGTTGAACCCGTCCTGGATCGAGGTGTTCGAGCCGAGACCGTTCGACGGAGGGTGGCGATGTGTGGCGTCGCCCATGCAGAAGACGCGACCCTTCGACATCTCGGTGGCGTAGAGGTTGTTGACGGTCCAGGTCGAGACCGACTCGATTTCGACCTCGAGTTTCGGTTCGCCGACGAGCTCGCGCACCACCTTGGTGGCGAAGGCGTCGTCGACCTCGGGGGCGGGCTGATTGATGTCGTAGCCCCAGACGATCAGCCACTCGTTCCAGGGGCGGACCATCCGGACCAGACCCATGCCGATGCCGCCGACGTCGGCGCCGGGCTGAACGACCCAGTAGAGCACCGAAGGGCGGTGGGCGACGTATTTCGAGAGGTCCGCCTTGAAGAGGATGTTGATCGAGCCGGCGACGCCCATCTTGCCGGCAAAGGGCAGGCCGGCGTGCTCGGCGACCTTCGAATTGCCGCCGTCGGCCCCGATCAGATATTTCGAGCGGATCGTGAGATCCTTGCCGGTCAAGCGGTCGCGGCAGGTCGTGGTGACCCCTTCGGCGTCCTGCTCGTGGCTGACGTATTCGGTCGACATGCGCGACTGTGCGCCGCGCGAGCACGCCGTCTTGAACAGCAGCGGCTCCATGAAGGTCTGCGGCAGATCGTTCATGTGGCTCGGCGAGGACAGCTGGTGCTCGGCGCGGCTCAAGGGGTGCTTGCCCCAGCTCTTCATCCGGCCGATCTCCTCGCCGGCGAGCGAGGTGCAGAACACGTTCTCACCCATCAAGTCCTGGCCGGAGGCGAACAGATAGGCCTCGTCCTCGATGTCGCGGCCGAGGTCGCGCAGCACCTCCATGGTGCGCTGGTTGGTGATGTGCGCGCGCGGCGTGTTCGCGAGCCAGCGATAGCGGTTGATCACCAGGGTCTCGACGCCATAGGTCGCGAGCAGCGCGGCCGACGCCGAGCCCGCCGGCCCGGTGCCGATGATGAGGACGTCGGTGTTGATGTCAGCCATGGAGCGCTCCCTTGGTCTTGGCGTGTGCTGGGCCGCCCCGGAGGGTGCGGCGAATAGGAAAGAATTGAATGCCGACGCGATCGGCGAACAGCCCCCAAAGGCCGCGCGGCGCGAACAGCATCACCACGACGCCGATCAGGCCGAGCAGCAGCAGATACCAGGAGCCGTAATCGGCGAGCGTGTTTTGCAGCAGGAAGAAGACGACGACGCCGACGATTGGCCCCTCGATCGTGCCAATCCCGCCGATGACGACCACGAAGATGACATAGGCCGTCCAGTCGACGACGGAGAATGCGGCGTCTGGCGAGATGCGGGCCTTCTGCACATAGATCAGCGCGCCGGCGAGCCCCGTGATGAAGGCGGCCGCGAGGTAGATAACGCTCTTCAGGCGACGGGCGTCGACGCCGACCGAGCGGGCCGCCTCCTGGTTGTCGCGCACTGCGGCGAGGGCCAAGCCCTGGCGCGAACGCAGCAGCCAATAGATGAAGCCGATCGTCCCCGCGGCGAGGACGAGCGCCAGCCAATAGCAGACGGCGTCGGTGGCCTGCGCGGGGCGCATGCCGAAGAGGTCGCTCGCGGTCGCGACGCCCCACATTTCGTGCGTCGCGCGGACCGGCAGCGACGTGCCCGTGCCGCCGCCCAGCGTCTTCCATTGCGCGAGCGCGAGCCGCACGATCTCGGCGACGACCCATGAGCCGATCGCGAAATAGGGGCCTTGCAGACGGAAGACGAAATATCCGGTCGGAATCGCCAGCAAGGCTGCCGCGACGCCGGAGACGAGGATAGCGGGGATCGGGTCGAGGTGGAGAAGCGAGACGCAGGCGAATACGGCGTAGCCGCCGAAGCCGACGAAGGCTTGCTGTCCGATCGAGACGAGCCCCGCATAGCCGGCGAGCAGGTTCCAGCTCTGCGCCAGCACCAGCATGGTGAGGATGAAGAAGAGGTCGCGAAGGCCGCCGCGCGACACATAGAGCGGCGCGGCAAGGGCGCAGAGGATCACGATCGCCGCGACGATCGAGAAGATCGTCGACGCTCTCGTGCGCGTCTCGACGCGCCAGGCGGCAGTCGTCATGTCCATGCCGCCCTCCCTCAGTCGACCGCTCGCGGAAACAGTCCGCGAGGCTTGAGCAGCAGCACGACGACGAAGGCGATGTGCCCAGCGAGGATCTGCCATTCCGGATTGATGGCGGCGCCCGTCGTCTGCGCGACTCCGATCACGACGCCGCCGGCCAGCGTGCCCCAGAACGATCCGAGGCCGCCGATGATGACGGCTTCGAAGGCGTAGATCAGCCGGGCGGGACCGATCGTCGGATCGAAATTGGCGCGCGTGCCGAGGTAGAGCGCGGCGATCGTGACGACGACCATAGCGACGCCGGTCGCCGCGGCGAAGATGCGATCGGACCTGACGCCCATGAGACCGGCCGTGACTGCGTCGTCCGACGTCGCGCGGAAGGCGCGCCCGAGCGCCGTGCGGTAGAACAGTTGATTGAGGCCAACGATCACCGCGATCGCGGAAAGAAACGTCAGCAACGACATGACCCCGACGCTGATCGGACCCAATGTCAGCGAGGCGGTTTCCAGCGCGCCCGCCGAAATGCGCCGGCTGTCGGCGGAGAACCCCTCCAGCAAAGCGTTCTGGATGACGATCGAAAGGCCGAAGCTGACGATCAGCGGCGGCAGGATGTCCGGCCCGAGCGTGCGGTTGAAAAGCTGCGACTGCAAGACCCAGCCGATCGCGAACATGACCGGCATGGCGATCAGCGCGGCGACGAAGGGATTGAGCCCGAGCTTGGCGACCAGCGTCAGGATCAGAAAAGCGGCGAGCACGATCAGGTCGCCATGGGCGAGGTTCACCAGCCGCATGACGCCGAATACGAGGCTCAGGCCCGCCGCGAACAGCGCGTAGAGGCCGCCCAGCAAGACGCCCTGGACGATGGTATCGATGAGGCTCGTCATGCCGAAGCTCCGAAATAGGCGGCGTGGATCGCCTCGCGAGTGAGATCGGCGGGTCTGCCCGAAAGCGTGACGCGGCCCTCCATCATGCAATAGACGCGGTCGGCGACCTTCAGCGCCTGGCCGATGTCCTGCTCGACGATGACGATCGAAGCGCCGGTCTCGCGGATGCGCGGGACGGCGGCGTAAATGTCGCGAATGACGATCGGGGCGAGGCCTAGGCTGATTTCGTCACAAAGTAGGACGCGCGGATTGGACATCAGCGCCCGGCCGATCGCGACCATCTGCTGCTGGCCGCCGGAGAGCGCCGTGCCGGGAGAATTGCGCCGCTCCTTCAGGACCGGAAATAGCGCGTAGATGGTTTCGAGCGACCAGGGCCCTGCGACCGAGCGGCCGTATTTGCCGATGAGCAGGTTTTCCTCGACCGAGAGCGAGGGAAAGAGCTTTCGGCCCTCCGGGACCATGGCGACGCCGCGCGCCATCACATCGGGCGCAGCGAGCGCGCCGATCGGCTCGCCATCGAACACGATCTGCTCGGCCGCGTTGCGCAGCACGCCGGAGAGCGAGCGCAACAACGTCGTCTTGCCGGCCCCGTTGGCGCCGACGATGGCAATCGTCTCGCCCGCGTCGAGCGCCATGTCGACGCCGAACAAGGCTTGAAAGTCGCCGTAGCGGGCGGTCAACCCCAGGGTTTCGAGCAGCGCCATCAGACTTCGATCCCGAGATAGATTTCGCGCACCTCGCGCGAGGCCATCATCTCGTCCGGCCTGCCGGCGCCGATCACTTTGCCGAAATTGAGAACGAGCAGCCGCTCGACCACCGCGTTGAGGGCATGCAGCACATGCTCGATCCAGATGATGGAGACGCCGCGCCGGCGCACGCCGTGGATCGTCTCGACCAAAGCGTGGCATTCCGCCTCGGTCAGCCCGCCGGCGATTTCGTCGAGCAGCAGCATGCTCGGATCGGTCGCCAGCGCGCGGGCGAGTTCGAGCCGCTTGCGGTCCAGCAGTGCGAGCCGACCCGCCTGCTGGTTGGCGCGCGGCAAAAGCGCGGTCTCGACCAGAATCCCGGCGCAGCGGTCGGCGACCTCCGCCTCGCGCTTGCGCGAGCCGAAGGCGGCGGCGACCAAGAGGTTTTCAAACACCGTGAGCTTCTCGAAGGGCTGCGGGATTTGAAAGGTCCGGCCGACCCCGGCGAGGCAGCGCGCCATCGGCGCCGCGCGCGTCACGTCGGCGCCAGCGAAATGGATCGCGCCGGCGTCCGGGAAGATATTGCCAGTGATCAGGTTGAAGAGGGTCGACTTGCCCGCCCCGTTCGGGCCGATGACGCCGAGCGCCTCGCCTTCGGCGAGCTCAAAGCTCACTGCATCCGCGACCTTCAGGGCGCCGAAGGATTTGGAGACGTTTTCGAGTTCGGAGAATCGGCATGTCTATGTCCAGCAGCCATCGACCTTCAAGCCTCCTTCCAGCGCTTCGGGAAGGAGGCTCGAAGGTTCGCTTGCCCTATCGGCTCAGGTGATCGGCTCCATCTTGCCGCCGGTCGGGATTTGCGGCGCCGTCTTGTTGTCAACGATGACGAGGTCGTAGCCGCCGCCCGCCTTGAGGCGCCATTGGCCGCCGACCAGCGGCGTCTTGCAGACATTCTTGGCGGCGAAGGGCGGCAGGTTGGCGCCGTTCCAGGCGATCGGACCGACGATCGTGTCGAGCTTGGTGGCGGCGAGCGCGGAGAGGACCGCATTGGCGTTGGTCGGGTCGCTGGCGCGCTTCAAGACATCCGCGGCGATCTCGAAAAGGGCGTTGACGTAGCCGATCGGCTGAGTCCATGGCCGCTTGGTGGCCGCCGTGAAGCCGGCGGCGAGATCGGCCGCCGACATGCCGTTCAGCGACGACTTGAAGGGGTGGCTGGGCGTCCACCAGACTTCCGACGACAGGTTGTTGCCGTGGTCGCCGAGCGCCGCGACCGCCTGCGGGAAGAGGATCGCCTTCCCGACCGAGGCGACCTTGGGGGTGAAGCCCTGCTGCTTGGCCTGGTTCCAGAAGGTGGTGAAATCAGGCGGGATCATCACGCCGGTGACGATCTCGACGCCGCCTGACTTGAACGCGTTGATCTGCGCCGAAAAGTCGTCGCTGAGATCCTGGTAGCGGCCGGGATCGTTGAGCGTGTAGCCCAATTTGCCGAGCACCGAGGGGAAGCCGACCTTCCCGTCGCCCCAGGCATTGCCGTCGCCGTCGTTCGGGAACAACCCGCCGACTTTCTTGTTCGTGTCGACCTGGGCCCACATGTTCGTAAAGACCGCGATCACATCCTCCAATCCCCAGAAGAAGTGATAGGCATAGTTGAACGGCTTCCGCGTGTCGGGGGCGCCCGGGTTGCTTTGCTGGCCGATGAACCAGGGCTGCCAAGGCGCGACCGTGGAGACGCAGGCGATCCCCTCGCCTTCGCAGGTCGTGGTGACCGGATTCGTCGTCTCCGGGGTGGAGGCGACCAGCATCAGGCTCACCTCGTCGTCGACGATCAGCTGCTTGGCGACCTCGGCGGCGCGGTTCGGGTTCGACTGGCTGTCCTTGACGATGACCTCGACGTCGAGGCCCTGCGCCTTGGCCGCCTTGTTGAAACCGTTGATCACGAAGGCGTCCGCTTCGGCGAAAGCGGCGAGCGGGCCGGTCTGCGGGCTCACGTAGCCGATCTTCGCGCCCTTGCCTTTCGCGAGCGCCGGCATCGGCAAACCCGATGCGCCGGCGACCAGGCCGGTGGCGGCGGTCTGCAACAGAGTGCGTCTGGTAATCATATTTTGCTCCTCCCCTGGTTTTTCTGATTTGGGCTCACGCCGGCGGCGATCGCTTCGACTTTGTCATGGCGTCCGCCTTGCCAACGGCGCACGAGCCATGACGAAGCTAAGGTAGAGCGACCATGCAGGGTTCGCGCGATCGTCGCGCTCGCGCCTGAAGTCGCCGATGAGTTCGGGGCGAACGCCAAACAGCGGGTCTTCATAGACTTCGGCTTCGGCGCGATCGAAGACCTCGGTCGTGATCGTCTCGAATCCGTCGGCCTTGATGATGAAGCACAGGTGCGCCGGGCGCCGCAACGGGCAGTCGACCGCGCGCAGCAGCCGCCCGACAGGCCCGTCGTCCGGAATCCGGTAGCCGGCCGGCTTGATCGTCGCATAGTGGAAGGCGCCGTATTCATCGGTGGTGAAGACGGCGCGCAAGTTGAATTCCGGCTGGAGGTCCGGTTGCTGGTTCTCGTAGAGGCCCTTGGCGTTGGCCTGCCAGGTCTCCACCGAGGCGCCGGCGACGCCGCCGCCATCGAGGTCGAGAACTTTGCCGCGCACCAGCATCCGCTCGCCGACGCCGTCGAGCGAAATATCGGAGCCGAGCGGCAATCGGGGCGCGTCGTCCCGGTAGAACGGGCCGCGCGGCGTATTGGGCGTCGCGCCCTTCGGCCGGCGCGCGTTGATCTCCTCGATGAGCGCGGTGACGCCGAGAAGATCAGAGAGAAGCACCCACTCCTGTCGCTTTTCGTCGCTGACCTGGCCGACCTCGGTGAGAAAATCGATCGCCGCGCGCCAATCGGACTTTGTCGGGCGCGCTTCCTTCACCAGACTGTGGAGATGATCGACGAGCGAAATGAGGAACGGCGACAGCGGCGCGGGGCCGGCCCGCAGCATGCGGCCGGCGACAATTTCAGACGAATTGCGCGCGCTAAAGCGCGCCGCCGGCGCCGCCATGTTCGTCTTCGTCCTCCCAGCGAACAAGCTAGCGGAGTTCGACATGGCGGTTGATGATTTTCTTGAAGCTCAATATATCTGTTTGTTATGAAAATGGAGGAACGCCATCTGGTGCAACTCGCCGCCGTGGTGCAAGCCGGCGGCGTGACCGAGGGCGCCGCTTTGCTCGGCCTTACCCAGCCGGCCGTCTCCCGGACGCTCGCCCTGCTCGAAAGGCGTATCGGCGAGCCGCTGTTCCTGAAAGGACGCCGTCCGTTGCAGCCGACGCCGCTGGGCCGGGCGCTCGCCGATCATGGACGGGTGATGCTGGCGGCGGCGCGCGGCGCTTCGGAAACCGTCGACAGCTTTCGGCGCGGCGCTTCTGGCTCGGTGCGCGTCGGCGGCGCGCCCTTCTTCATGGACGCGCTGGTCGCCTCGATGATCGCCGAGTTCCAGAACGAGGCGCCCGACGTGCGGTTCGAGCAGAGCTACGGCTACCTCCCGGACCTGCGCGCCGCGCTCAACGCCGATTGTATCGATCTCGCCATTTGCCCGCTCGACGTGCTCGAAGATGGCTCCGGCATGCAATTTCAGGAAGTTATGCCCGGCCGGAACGTCGTCGCCTGCCGCTCGACCCACCCTCTGCAACTGCGCCGCAAAGTCAAAGCCTACGATCTCTTCGACTATCCCTGGATCGCACCGCCGCCGGGAAGCCCACTGCTCGTCGACCTGAGGAATATGTTGCTGTCGCTGGGTGCGACCGAAATCAAGATCCGCTACACCGGCGGCTCGCTGGCGAGCACGATCAATTACATGAAGTCTTCCGACGCGTTGACCATTTTGCCGCACAGCGTCGTCTTCGCCTACCGGAACGAGAAGTCGATCACCGCGCTGCCCGTCGACGTTCCGCACCCGAATCGTGCTTTGGGCCTCCTTCGGCGCGCCGACGCGCCGCGCTCGCCAGCCATCGAGGCGTTCGTCGCGCACTTGAGAAGGCGCTTCGACGCGCTGAATCAGTTGGCCAAACGCCACGAACATGCCGTCGTCTGGGGCGCGTAGCGCGAACCGACGCGGCGGTCGAAAGCGCACAGGAGCTCATCGCGGACGCAGGTTTCTTGTGGTCTGGATAGGGGAGGGGATAAGCTGGTTGCTCCGCGGCGCCGGAGCGAGGCGCGCGCAACAACAGCTCGATTGACGCCTGCCGCGACCCCGTCGCGACGGAGATCGTCAACTGTCGGGAGGAGGGCAATGGTGTAACGAAGCGCGGCGCATCGCATATCGATGCGATGATGGCGCGCCGCCGACCGATATGGAGCCTGTCATTGTCATGCGGAAGATCAAGGTCGGCATGGTCGTGTTCCCCGGCTTTCAGTTGCTCGATATCGCCGGGCCGAGGGATGCATTCGCCGAAGTGCGCGTCTTGAGCCATGGCGAGTGCGAGTACGAGATGCTCACAGTGGGCACGACGAGCGGCCCGATCGTCTCATCGAGCGGGCTCGCGGTCGTGTCCGATTGTACGATCATGGATCCGAGCCCCGATTTCGACACGGTGGTCGTGGCGGGCGGGCACGGGATCTTCGACGCCTATGACAATCCTGATCTCGCCGCCTGGCTCGGGCGGCAATACGAACGTGCGCGTCGCGTCTCCTCGATCTGCAACGGCGTCTTCGCGCTTGGATCTGCGGGATTGATCGACAACCGCGCGGTCACAACGCACTGGATGGATGTGCCGCGTCTCGCCGCGACCTTTCCGAAAGCGCGAATTGAGCCCGACAGCATCTACTTGCGGGATGGCCGCATCTACACGACCGCCGGCGTCATGGCGGGCATCGATCTCTCTCTCGCTCTGATCGAAGAGGACTTCGGCCGCAAGCTTGCGTTGGACGTCGCCAAGTACCTGATCGTCAATCTGCGCAGAGAAGGGTGGCAGTCGCAATTCACACCGGTGCTCGAATGCGAGATCGTGCTGGAACGACAGATCAACTCCCTCATGCGCAGCGCCATCGAGCACGCGGGCGCCGATCGCGGTCTGCTGAATTCTTCGGCGCGGGCCTGAGCAGCGGATAACGGCGGAAGCCAGCGTCCGCGGCGATACGGTCGCCGTGCGGCTGCACGATGCGCCCGCGACTGCCGCAGCGCTGCCGCAGTCGGTGCTGCGCCATGTCGTCAGCGCTCAGGAACCGGTCATCCTCGACGACGCCGCGGCCGACGGCCCGTATTCGGCGGACCCCTACATAAGCGAGCGGCAGGCGCGCTCCATATTTTGCGAGCCGCTGATCACCCAGACCAAGCTCATCGGGGCGCTTTACCTCGAGAACGTCAGAGTTCCCCGCGCATTCACGCCGGGCCGGGTCGAGGTGCTGAAGTTGCTCGCCTCGCAGGCGGCGATCGCGCTGGAGAATGCCCGTCTCATCCATGACTTGGGCGAACGTGAAGCCAAGGTCCGGCGCCTCGTCGACGCCAACATCATCGGCATTTTCATCTGGGAACTCGAAGGTCGGATCATCGAAGCCAACGAGGCTTTCCTGAGCATGGTGGGCTATGACCGGGAGGATCTCGCTTCGGGTAGCGTGGATCGGACAGAGCTGACGCCCCCGGAATGGCGCGACGTCGACGGGCGGGCCGCGGCGGAGCTGCGGTTGCTCGGGACCGTCAAGCCATTCGAAATGGAGTACGCTCGCAAGGACGGCGCCCGTGTGCCGGTGCTGATCGGGCTTGCCGCGTTCGACGAGCAGCGCGCCCGCGGCGTCGCCTTCGTCCTCGATTTGACCGAGCTCAAGCGGGCGGAGCAGGACGCCCGCGAGAGCGAGCGCCGCTACCGCGAGGTGCAGACCGAGTTGGAGCACGCAAACCGCGTCGCCATCATGGGCCAGCTCGCGGCCTCGATCGCCCATGAAGTCAACCAGCCGATCGCGGCGACGGTGATCAACGCCGAGGCTGCGCTGCGGTGGCTGAGCGCACAGCCTCCGAACTTGGAAAAGGTCGGGCAACTGCTGCGCCGTATCGCCAACGACGGCAATCGGGCGGGGGAGGTTATTGGCCGCATCCGGCAAGCCATCAAGAAGGCGCCGCCAAAGAAGGAAGAGGTCGACATCAACGAGGCGATCCGCCAGGTGGTCGCTCTCGTCCGTAGCGAAGCGATAAAGAACCGCGTCTCGGTGGGGACCCGACTCGAAGACGGCTTGCCATTCGTCGAGGGCGACCGCGTCGAACTGCAACAAGTCCTCCTCAACCTGGTCATGAACGCGATCGAGGCGATGAGCGGCTACAGCAATGGCGCGCGAGAGCTGATCATCAGCACCGGGAATGCCGACGGCGGCGTGATCGTGGCGGTGAGCGATTCGGGTCCCGGCATTGCTTCGGACCGCGCCGAACTCGTTTTCGCCCCGTTCCAGACGACGAAGCCCACCGGTCTGGGTATGGGCCTGTCGATCTCCCGTTCGATCATCCAGGCGCACGGCGGACGATTGTGGGCCAGCGCGAACGCGCCCCACGGGGCCGTCTTTCAGTTCACGCTGCCCGTCCACTAAGGCGTTTCAATGGGAACGCCTCGCGGCACCGGGATTGCGGGCGGCGCGCCGCTACGAAGGTCAGGTTATCGGTCCATCACAAAGACAGTTGCACCAGCACGAGACCTGTGCTTGTGTGTTTGTGCGAGGCTCGCACGAACGTGTCTCGACGACGGTTGGCGACCGGCAAGGGGGTCGTTTTGATGGGTAAGGACGACGGTCGCTGACACGGAACCAAGAGCCGCAACGGGAAAGAGGAACGAACAATGACTTTGGGCAAGATTTGTGGAGCCGCGATGCTTCTCGCGCTGACGGCGCCTGGCGTGGCGATGGCCGATGGAGAGAAGCTCTCGATCGGCATTGTCACCTTCTCGACTTCTGACATCGACACCAACCGCATGGTCGATTCCATGACCGACGACGCGAAGGCGCGCGGCTGGACGGTTACCAACGTCAATGCGCGGGGTGAGCCGCTCCAGGCCAACACCGCCATCAAGCAACTCGTGACGAAGAAGGTCGACGCAATCATCGTCACGGTGTTCGATTCCAATTCGCTGGCCTCTGGCATCGCCGCCGCCAAGGACGCCGGGGTTCCCATCCTCTCCGCCGGCGGCGGATTGGCGCCGGGTGTCGCGCTCGCCGCGAGCACCGGCGCGGCGCAGCCGATGGTCGATCTGATGCTCAAGGATCTGCACGGCGCTGGCGCGGCGCTCGATCTGAGCTACCACCCCGGCGTTCCCTGCCGCGAGCGCGCCGACGCCTTCGACGCGGCGATCAAGGCCAATCCCGGCATCAAGGCGACCAGCCACGAGATCGATATTCAGAGCTCGGCGGCGTCCTCGCAGGCCGCGACTTCGGCCTGGCTCAGCGCCAACGCCAAAGCCTCGGGTCCGTTCGCGATCTTCAATTGCTACGATGACAACGCGATGGGCGCGATCGCCGCCCTCAGGCAGAACGACCGCAAGGACGTGAAGGTCTATTCGTTCAACGCCACCGCGCCGGCGATCCACGCCGTGCGCGAGGGCTGGATGACGGGGACGCTGACCGTGGATCTGAAGTCGGCGGGCAAGATGCTGGTCGACGCGATTCCGGAAATCCGCAAGGAAGGCGCCGCCTGGCAGCCGAAGTCGTTCATCCCCGACCACGTCATCGTGACCAAGGACAACGTCGAAGACTTCATCAAGGCGCATCCGGATCGCCAGTAAGAACGGATCTGCACGCGGGCTGGCTGGGGTTCCGGCCGGTCCGTCGTGCGAAGCCGACGTCAAAGAGGATGGTTTGGAGATGAAAACTGCGGACCCGGCGCGCGAAGCGGTGGCGAAAGAGACGCCTCGCTCATCCCCGCCCATTTCCGCCCCGCGGCGCGGAGCCTGGAAGCTGAGCCCGACCTTGGTGCGCTTCCTGGGCGCCTACGGCACGATCTTCGCGCTCGTGCTGATGATCGCCATCTTCACCGCCGTCGAGCCCGACACCTTCGCGACGTTCGGTAACTTCAAGAACATCCTGAACGACATGGCGATCAGCGCCATCGTCGCCGCGGGCCTGACCGTGCCGCTCGTGGGCGGCGATTTCGATCTGAGCATCGGCTACGTCTGCAGCTTCGCCGGCCTTCTGGTCGTCGGCCTGCTCAGCGACTACCAGTTGCCTGTTCCTGTCGCAGTGCTCGCCGTGATTGGTGTCGGCGTCGTGATCGGCGTCGTCAATGGGCTGATCGTGTCGAAGATCGGCGTCAACGCTTTCATCGCGACGCTCGGCACTGGCACCATGGTCGTCGGCCTCAACTACGCCTATTCCGGCGGCGTTCCGCTGCAGCTCACGCATGGCCTTTCGTTCACCGACGTCGCGCTCGGCCGGATCGGAGGGGTTCCGCACCTCGTCATCATCATGCTCGTCGTGCTCGGGCTGCTATGGGTCGTGCTGAACCGCACGGTGCAAGGCCAGCACATCAAGGCGATCGGCGTCAGCGCGGAGAACGCGCGCCGCGCCGGCATTGCGGTCGATCGCAGCCGCATCGTTGCCTTTGCGATCTCCGGCGGCTGCGCTGCGACGGCTGGGGTCCTGATGGCCTCCAACCTCGGCTCGGGCCAGGTCGCCGCGGGCGACGGCTTCATGCTGACGTCCTTCGCCGCGGCCTTTCTCGGTTCGGCGGCGCTACGCGAGGGCGAGTTCCATATCCTCGGCACTCTGCTCGGCGTCTTGACGATCGCGGTGGGCAACAACGGCCTTGCGATGATCGGCGCGCCGATCTTCACCCAATATCTGTTCTCCGGCGGCCTGCTGGTCGTCGCGGTGGCGCTCGGCGGCCTCGGCCGCCGGCTGTCGAGAAGCTGAGGGCCGGCGCGATGAACGCACAAAGCGAAAACCGCGGCGCAGAACTCGTTAGCCTGCGCAATATCATCAAGACCTTCGGCGCCATCGACGCCTTGAAGAACGTCTCGCTCGACCTGCGTCGCGGCGACGTCGTTGGACTGGTCGGCGACAACGGCGCCGGCAAGTCGACGCTGGTGAAGATCTTCTCCGGCGCCTACGAGCCGACGTCCGGGGACATCTCCATTGAGGGAAAGCCCTGCACGCTCGCGCCGCCGGCGCAGGCGCAGCGGCTCGGCATCGAGACGGTCTATCAGGACCTTGCGCTGATCAGCAGCTTCACGATCGCCGAGAATTTCTTTCTCGGCCGCGAGCTCGCGGTCGGCAAGGGCGCGCAGCTCTTCCGCTTCATGCGACGCCGCGCGATGACGGAGGCGGCGGTGCGAGGCCTCGAGGAGCTCCACATCGAGATCCCCAGGGTGCGCACGCAAGCCGTCGATCGCATGTCGGGCGGCCAGCGCCAACTCGCAGCGATCGCGCGCGGCGCCTTCTGGGGCAGCAAGCTGTTGCTGCTCGACGAGCCGACGGCGGCGCTCGGCGTGCGCGAATCGCGCGAAGTGCTCGATCTGATCGGTCGAACTCAGCGCGCGCGGCCTGACGATCCTCATGGTCACCCACAATCTCGAGCATCTCTGGTCGGTCTGTAATCGCGTCATCGTGATGCGGCGCGGGACGAAAGTCGCGGACATGGCGAGCCGCGACACCACGATGAACGAGGTCGTCGCCTACATCACCGGCGCCAAGGGCGAGAGCAATCTGTCGGCCCAGCCGGTGGCCAACGGAGCCCAGGCATGAGCGAACCGAATCTCGAAGCGCTCGAACGCTTGCTCGATGGTTCGCCAAAGAAGTGGGGCCATTGGGGCCCCGACGACGAGATCGGCGCGCTTAACTACCTGACGCCTGACGAAGCGCGCGCCGGCCTCGCGACAGTGCGCGACGGGCGGACTTTCACGCTGGGCGCGCCGGTGGCTGACCCGAAGGGCGACCCCGTCTTCCCGGGCCGCTGGCCGGCGCGCCACTTCGTCGTCGCCGACAAGGCGGGTTTCCGCGCCGGCCATTGGCAACCCCTGCCGGGCGGACTGGAATTCGCCGACGACTATGTCACCGGCTTCTCGCAGGCGACCACGCATTGCGACGCGCTCGGCCATATGTGGTACGGCGACAAGATCTGGAACGGCTATTGCGCGGATTGCACCAACGGCGGCATGCGCAAGGCCGGCATCGAGCCGATCAGCGCGCACGGCATTGTCGGTCGCTCAGTGCTCCTCGACATGGCGCGCTTTCGCGGCCGCGACGTGCTGAACAACGGCGAGACCTTCGACCACAACGATCTGCTCGCTTGCGCCAAGGCGCAGGGCGTCGAGATCAAGCCGCGTTCGATCCTCATGATTCGCACCGGGTGGCTCGGCGCGCTGCTCGACGGGCGCAACGCCATCGGCCCGAAATATTGGGAGCCCGGCCTTACCTTCAGCCGGGAACTCGTCGCGTGGTTCGACGCGATGCAGATCCCGACGCTCGTCACCGATACGCTCGCCAACGAGACCACCTATGAGCGGAACACCGGCGTGATGCTGCCGCTGCACGGCGCGCTGATGCGCAATCTCGGCGTGGTCTTCACGGAAGCGGCGATGCTCGACGATCTCGCAGCCGATTGCGCCGAGGACCGCCGCTACGAAGCCTTCTTCTGCGCAAGCCCGGTCAAGGTCGTCAATGGAACTGGCGGCTCGGTCAATCCGGTCGTGCTGAAGTGACCCTCTCTTTGCAACCTAGTGAACGGACGAATCGAATGGCGACGCCGGACGATGTAACCAAACTCTGCTTTCTGCCGGCGACGGAACTCGCCGCCCGCATCCGCCGCCGCGACGTTTCGCCGGTCGAAGTCGTCGACGCCTATCTGAAGCGCATCGAGCAGCGGAACCCCGTCATCAACGCCTATACGCTGGTGCTGGCCGAAGAGGCCCGCAAGGCTGCGAAAGCCGCCGAGCAGGCGGTCTTCTCTGGCGGTCCGCTCGGCCCGCTGCATGGCGTGCCGGTCGCGATCAAGGATCTCGACGACGTCGCCGGCGTGCCGACATCAATGGGCTCGCTCGCCGTCCACAACCGCGTGCCGAAGAAGAGCGCGGTCGCCGTCGAGCGTCTGCTCGAGGCGGGCGCCATCATTCTCGGCAAGACGAACACCCCGGAATTCGGCCACAAGGGCATTACCGACAATCTGCGCTTCGGACCGACCAGCACGCCGTGGGCGATCGGGCGCAACGCCGGCGGCTCGTCCGGCGGCGGCGCAGCCGCGGTCGCGGACGGCCTCGCGGCGCTTGCGCAAGGCACCGACGGCGGCGGCTCGGTCCGCATTCCGGCCGCCTTCAGCGGCGTTGTCGGCTTCAAAGCTTCTTTCGGCCGCATCCCCTCGGTCACGCGGCCTGACGCCTTCCTGTGGGGACACCCGCTGGTGCACATCGGCCCGATGACGCGCACCGTCGCCGATGCGGCGCTGATGGCGCAGGTGATGGCCGGCCCCCATTCGCGCGACCCGCTTTCGCTTCCGCGCGACGACACGGACTACGGCGCGAGCGTCAGCGCGAGCATCGCGGGACTCAAGGTCGCCTACAGCCCGCGGCTCGGCAACTTCCCGGTCGATCCGCGCGTCGCCGCGGTCATCAAGGACGCCGCGGCGACGCTCTCGGCTCACGGCGTTCCCGTCGACGAGTTCGAGCTTGCGATGCGTCCGCACCACAGCGTGCTCGCCGACCTCTGGGTGCGCACGATCGCCATCCATTACGCCGCCATCGCCGAGCATCTGAAGGCCGAAGGTCTCGACTTGCTGGGCGCGCAGCGCGACAAGCTGACGCCGGACTTCCGCGCGATGCTTGAATCGGCGCACAAGGTCTCGGCTGTCGATCACGCGCTCGACGACCTGCTGCGCTCGCAGGTTTACGACGCGCTGGAGGATGTGCTCGACCGCTACGACGTCATCATCTCGCCGACGCTCGCAATCCCGCCGGTGTTCAACGCGACCGACGGCAACACCCGCGGTCCGCGCGAAATCAATGGCGAATCGGTCGATCCGCTGATCGGCTGGTGCATGACCTATCCGATCAACTTCACCGGCCATCCCGCGATCTCGGTGCCGGCCGGTTTGACCAGCGACGGGCTGCCGGTCGGCCTCCAGATCATCGGCCGGCGTCACTCCGAAGCGACCGTGCTGGCGATGGCCGGCGCCTTCGAGCGGATGAAGCCCTGGTTCCACACCTACCCGGGCCTTGCCGGATAAACGAACTCCCTGCGCCCATCCCCGTGATGGGCGTTCCTCCCACCTGGGCGTCCGCAAGGACGCCCTTTTTTTGTGCGAGAATTTCTTATAGCGGGAACTGCAGCAGGTCCGACAGCACCAGCCCCGCCGCGCCGAGCAGGGCCGCTCGATCCTCCGTTTCGCCGGTCGCAAAGACGATCTCGCCGCCGGGATGCGAGGGCACGAGCCGCCGAACGTGAGCGATGATGGCGTCGATCATCGTCTTGCCGCCGCCGACGACGTCGCCGTGCAAGATGAAGAAATTCGGCGCGACGGTCTGCTGCAAATTCGCGACACCGACAGCGACATTGCGCGCGTAGCGATCGACGAGCTGCGCCGCGGCGCCCTCGCCCGCCTCGGCCAGCGCGACGAGGCGCCGCGAATCGATCGCATCGGGTTCGGGGAGACCGACTGCGCGCGCCTCGCGGCGCAGCCAGCCGAGCGTCGCGATCGTATCCCAGCAGCCCCGCCGACCGCACCGGCAAAGCTCGCCGTCGATCTGAACGAAGGTGTGGCCGAGTTCGCCGCCGGCGCCGGCGGGGCCGCGATGGAGGCGTCCGTCGAGGTAGAGCGCGCCACCTAGGACTTCGCCCGTGTAGACCACCGCGAAATCGCGAACGCCGCGACCCTTGCCGAACCAGCGGTCGCCGACCAGCAGCGCCCTGGGATGGTGATCCACGGTGACGGGCACATGGAAGCGGCGGCTCAAATCGTCGCCGAGGGGGAAATTGTCGAGCGCCGGCGCGAGATTGACCGCGACGACCGTGCGTCGATTCGTATCGACCATGCCGCCCACCGCAACGCCGATGCCGAGCGGCGCGCGGCGCGCGGCGGTGAAGAGTTTCGCGATGCAGTCGACGACCCGCTCCAGCAGCTCGGCGCGGCCATCGGCGAGGGTCGGCAGTTTCTCGTCATATTCCGCTTCAATCCGGCCCTCCAGCGTGACGAGCGCGGCGCGGATCGAACCGGGCATGAGCAGAACGCCGCAGATCGGCCGGGCGTCGGGCGAAAACCATAGCGGACGCGCCGGCTTGCCGCCAACCTGCGTCGGCCGGATCGGCTTGCCCTCGACCAGGATCTGGCTGTCGAGCAAAGGCTGGACGATGCCGGAGATGGTGGTGCGGTTGACGCCGGCCTGCCGAGCCAGTTCGACCCGGCTCGTCGGCCCCAGATCGAACAGAGCCTGCAAGACGCGGCCACGGTTGGTCGAACCGACGAGCGACGAGGAGAGCAGCGGGCGCCGCGCCTTGGGCGGCTCGCCATTCGGCGCGCCGTCGGCAAGACCGGGTCGAGACGCCGCGGCGCGGCCGGTTGTAAACAAGTCGTCGGTGTCCATCGTCACCCATACAGCGGCATCTCGGCACGCGTCGATGATGCCCGCTCCTTTTACTTCACGGAGGGGGGAGGCGCGAGCCAATCGTCGGCTGTCCCGGCCGGGAGAATCGAAGCTTCGCGGATCGACGCGGCGCAAGCTAGATCGGACGGACCCGCCTGGGAACGCCAAGCGGGCATTCCAACGCGGCCCGGTCCCAGCCCCCGGTCTCGGCCGCGGCCTCATAGGTCGTCGACAGGAAATCGAGCAGCAAGGCGTCCGGGGCCCCCGCCGCGGCGACCGCGTCGTAAGGCAGGATGAATTCGCCAAGCGTAGCGTCGAAATAAGAGCCGGGCGTCGCCGCCGGCCTGTCGCGAAACCCGGCTGGTTCGGGATAGGCATAGGAGTAGAAGGCCGCCCGCGGGAACGCGTCGTTGCCCGGCCAGAATCCGGCGCTGCTGACCTCGTGCGAATAGGCCTCGCGCACGACGGCGTCGCTCAGCCCAGGAACGCCACCAGGGTGGGGTGGGGCAGGGCGCCCGGAGAATCGGGTCACCGCGAGATCGAAGCTGCCCCAGAAGAAATGGACCGGGCTCGCCTTGCCAATAAAGCCGCTGCGGAAAAGCTTGAAGACGCGATCCGCCTGCACGAGCGCGCGCCAGAATCGATGGGCGGCAGCCGCATCGTAAGCGGCGTGGGTTCGATCCTGCGAAAAGCGGATTGGGTCGACGACCTCGTTAGGCGTCTCGTCGATCGCCACCGCGATGCCCATGCCCTTCAGGAGATCCATCACGGCGCCGTAGAACTCGGCCACGGTCTGCGGCTCGAGCGCAAGCGCTCGTTCGTCCCCTTCGCTGGTCCGCACGGAGAGTCGATGGCTGATAAAATCGAACTCGATGTCGAAGACTTCCGCGCCGATCGGTATCGGCGAAGTGCTAAGCCCGCGAGCGGTAAGGTAGAGCGGAACCTGCCAGCTGTGATTGAGCCAGGGAGTCAGAGCCAGCCGCACCTTGCCGACGATCTGGGTCCAGAGCTGCAAGGTCGCGGCCGTTTCGCGCCAAGTCGAATACGTCAGATTGGGCCAAACTGCGTAACCGCTCTCCATGAGACTCCTCCTGGGGAGGGGATCATCAACACCGATTTCGAACTCGGCAGAGCGCGGGCGCGCTCCGTCGATTAGCACATCTCGCGGGTCGGTCGTAACTCGGCGCCGGTTTCGGTCTAGCCCTCCAGGTGGCGGGGAATGGTGAAGCGAAGGACGGCGCCTCGCGGTTTGTTCATCTCCGCCCACAATCGCCCGCCGTGGGCTTCGATGATCGACCGACTGATCGATAGTCCGATTCCCATACCCTGCGCCTTGGTGGTGTAAAACCCTTTGAAGATCGTCTCCAGGTTCGCCTCCGTCAGCCCGACGCCATTGTCCTCGACGGAGACGAGCACGCTGTCAGGCGGAAGCGAAGTCGACCGGATCCGCATCTCGCGCGGACGATCCGTCATCTCCTTCATGGCGTCGATCCCGTTCACAACCAAGTTGAGCATGACCTGCTGCAACTGGACGCGGTCGCCGCGCACTGGCGGTAGGTCGGGTGACAGTTCGGCCCGCAGCGTGACCGCCTGTCGGCGCGCTTCCGGCGCTGTGATTGCGAGCACCTCCTGAATTGCCTCGTTGAGGTCCAGCTTCGCTTCGACTGGCGGCGCCTTTTTGACCAGCGAGCGGATGCGGGCGACGACGTCGGCGGCGCGGCGACTGTCGCGACCCATGCGATGCAGACAGCTCCTCACCTCCGCGAGATTGGGCGGCTCGTGATCGAGCCAACGCAAGCTTGCGTCGGAGGTGATGGCCAGCGCAGCGAGGGGCTGGTTGATCTCGTGCGCGATCGAGGCCGTCAATTCGCCCATGGTCATGACGCGCATGACATGAGCGAGATCCGTCTGGGCGAGTTGCAGGGCGCTTTCCGCGCGCTTGCGTTCGATGAACTGTCCAATCTGGCTGCCGATCGTCGCAACCATATCGAGCAGATCCGGGTCGGGCGGAGGCATGTGGCGGCTGACGAAGTCGAGGACGCCGAGGACCTCGCCGCCAAGCAGAATCGGAAAGCCGAAGACCGCGTGTAAGCCGTCCGCCACTGCCGCGTCTGCGTGGAGAAAGATCGGGTCATGCGCGACATCGGAAACATAGACCGGCGCCCGGGTCGCCCACACTCGGCCCGGCAGACCGCTCCGGATTGGAAACGCGGCCGCTCGTGTCGTCGCCTCGAATTGGACGACGTCGACCGTGTCGGCGCGCCAAAACTCCAGGCAGCGCAGCACGTGTGCTTCCTGATCGATGCGCCACAGGACTCCAACATCCCATCCCAAGCGTTCGCACAAGACCTCAAGGACCTTTCGCGACGCCTCCTCGACTGTCATGGCCTCCGCCAAGATCCGGCTCACGTCATGATGCGCCAGCAAGCGCTGCTCCGCGCGCTTGCGGACCGTGATATCGCGCGCCAACGCCAAAAAGCGCCTGCCGCCTTGCTCGAAGCGGGTGACCATTACTTCCACCGGGAACAAGGCGCCATCCTTGCGTCGGTAATGGGTTTCAAGGGTCAGAGTGTCGCCCGCGATGATGCGCTGCTTCAATCGCTCGATGGACGCCTCGTCCAATCCGGCGTCGACATCGCGCGCGCTCATGCCGATCAGTTCGTCGCGCGTGTAGCCAAGGCTTTCGCAGGCCTGGCTGTTGACATCGAGAGTGTTCAATTCGTCGTCGAGCAGAAAGAAGGCGTCCGTCGCATGATCCACGAAGGTGCGGAAACGCAATTCGCTTGCGCGCAGGTCGTGCTCGGCCTGTTTGCGCGCGGTCAAATCGACGACGAAAGCGACGCCCTGTGTCCCACCTTCGTGGGCGGCGGCGCCGATCAGCACTGGGACCCGACTGCCGTCCTTGCGGACGTACTCCTTCTCATAGGGCTGGTTGGTTCCGGTGATCATCAGCTCGCCGTGCGCCTGCTGCGTGCGCAGACGCCATTCCGGGGGCGTCAGATCCCAGCGACGCACCCGGTCGGCCTCGAAATCGGCGCGTTCATAGCCGACCATTTGGCGAAATGCGTCATTGGCGTCCGAGAGGATGGCGTCGCTGAATTCAGGATTCTCACCGTCGAGCCGCCAGTTGAAAATGCCAATGATGTTGGCGTCGACCAAACGCCGGATCCTGCCTTCGCGTTCCGCGAGATCGCGGTACAAACGGGTGTTCTCGAGTGAGATTGCAGCCTGCGACGCGATCAGCCGCAGCACGGAAATGCGGGCAGGCGTGAAGACGCCGGAAGCCAAACTGTTCTCGAGATAGAGCACGCCGATCAGCTTGCTTTGCGTCACGAGGGCGAGGCAGAGAACCGACCGGCTTTGGCGCTGGCGAATGAAGGCGTCGGAAGCGAACGCAGGGTCGGTTGCGGCGTCGTTGAGAATAACGGTCTCGTGCGTGCGGGCGACCGTCTGGACGATCGTTTCCGGCAGCGCCGCCGAGGTCACAGGCTGATCGCCGAGGCGCACGACGATCGTGTCGTCCCTCGTCGTCGCTTCCGCGGCGATCCGCAGCTCGGCCTCCTGCGAAATCATCAAAAGTCCGCGCTCGGCGCCAGCCTGTTCGATCGCGATCCGCATCAGCGTATCGAGCAGGTTTTCGAGCACGATCTCGCCGGACACGGCTTGCGACACTTTCGTCACGGTCGCGAGGTCCAGTTGATCGAGCGGCGCTCCGATCGTGCTCGTGGGCCCTGGAGCAGACTCCTCTTCCGTCAGATGCGGATAGAGCTCATGGAGGCGTCGCACCTTCGCATCCGCGCCCCAACGCATATAACTGTCGCGCGCTTTGCGGAGATAGAATTGGCCGAACTCCTCGAACCCGCGCAACGTGTAGAAGCGCGCGGCCAGTTCGTAGCCAAGCGCCTCGTTGTGAACGAACCCATTTGCGCGGGCTGAACGGATCGCCTGTTCGTAGAGACGCTCGGCGTCGAGTGTGCGGCCTTCGATGCGGGCGATTTCAGCGGCGACCAGGGCCGCGCGGGTTTCGAAGTTCTCCGGGCAATCCTGCGCCCAGAGGGCGAGCTGTCGATGATGGCTGGCGAGCGCAGCGAGGCGCGGCTCGCGTTCTTCGCCGCCTGCGACGTCGCACGTGCCGGCGATGGCGAGCGCGCTATAAAAATGATACTCGGCCGCCTCGAACAGGAAGTGGGACGTCCACAGCAGCGCTTGCGCCTTCGTTGCGGCCTCGACGGCTCCGGCGTAGTCGCCGGCGAAGAAGCGGGCCTGCAGTTTGCGGATGTGGTAGCAGCACTCGGCTCGCGCCAAGGTGGGATTCTCCTGGAAACGCTGCTCAATCCTGCGCTCGTTGAAGTCTTCGTAGTCAAGGCGGCCGAATCTCGTCGTCATGCCGCGCAGCGTGCGGACAAGTGCGAGCTGCGTTGCGACGATGTCCGCGACGAGGCCAAACCGCGCCTTTTGCGCGAAGGCGAGACCAAAAGCGGCTTCGCGCTGCGCCTCGACGAGCGGATCTCCCGCCGCGAGCATATTGGTGTTCAAGTGGAAGCGGCTGTACGTTGCGTAAGTGAGATCGCCGACCTCGTTGGCGATCTCGAAGGCGCGGTGGGTGAAATCTCGGACGGCCCGGGCATGTCGAGCCCAAATCAGAACCGTGTTGCCTAGGTTCATGTAGGTCCTGGCCTGGAACCGCTTGAGGCCGCGCCTTTCGAGCAGGTCGTACCCAAGCTGACCGAAGCGACGTCCGGCCTGAGTGTCGCCGAAATGCGCTCGTGCGACCATGCCGAGCATGACGTAAGCGAAAGGCGAGCCGTCATGGTTGCCGCGCTCGAGACTGAGATTGGCCGCCCTGCAGATGGCCAACGAAGTGAGGTTGGAGTCGACGAGCATCGCAGGCGCCACCAGCCTCGTCAGGACGTCGAGCGTCGCCAACGACGACGGGTCGGTCATCAAGGGCAGGTCGATCAAGTCCTCGATCGAGCGCTGGCCGAGCTGCGACCATATTCGGGCATATTCTTCGCGCGCTTGCGCTTGCGTCGCATGCGCCGACCAGTCGACGCCCAAGCGGCTGAGATAATCGAGCCCGACCGCGATTGCGCAATCGGCGTGGTCGCGCGTGGTGTAGAGATCCATGCGCAGGCACGCGACCGTCGCCTGCTCGACTGTATCGGCGGCGCGCGCCGCCAGCGCCGCGAGGCGCGTTTCGGCTTCCGAGGTCGCGCCCGTCAAGAATTCGCATTCGGCCCGATGCCGATCGAGCGCAAAAGCGAAGTCATGTCGGCGCTCCCAGCAATCCTCCGGCCGCAATTCGGCTCCAACGGTCAGATAGGTCAGCGCCGAAGCGTAGGCCGCTGACGCTTTGGCGCGCTGACCGGCAATCAGATTGAGTTCGGCGAGGCTCTCGCGTTCTTCTTGTGAGGGAATGAGCTCGGCGCCGCGATTGAGCTGGTTGACGATCTCGAAGATCTTCTCCGCGCGCTTCTCCGGCGGCATGTGCGCCGCCAGCACTCGGCCGATGCGCAGATGAGCCGCGGCGCGCACATCCGCTGGCATCGAGGAATAGGCCGCCTCCTGCACTCGGTCGTGGACAAACCGGTAAGCGCCGTCCGTGCGCAGGATCAGGTCCTGGCGAACGGCCTCCCACAAGTCGGAATGGATGGCTCGCTCGGAGGCGTCGGACTCATTCCAGACGAGTTTGAGCGTCGCGACTTGCGCGACGGCGCCGAGGCAGGCCAGCAGTTGCAGCGCGTTTTGGGTCGCTGTGGGCAAGCGCTGCAGCTTGGCGATCAAAAACTCCACCACATTGTCGGTGTAGCCCTTGGCGAGGATGCGTTTGATGTCCCAGGACCACTGTGCCGCTCGGTGGTCGAAGCGAAGCATTCCCTCTTCGAACAGCGAGGATAGGAACTGGATCGTGAAGAACGGATTGCCTCCCGTCTTCTCGTGCACGAGCCGCGCCAGTTGCGCGGCATGCTGTGGTTCGCAGCGAAGCGCGTCGGCGATCAACTGCTCGAGACGGTCTTGGGGGAGTGGCTCGAGCTTGATCTCCGTCACCTTCCCGCCGGCCGCCTTGATGGCGTCGAGCCGGCGCCGCAGCGGATGGGCGACAGTGACTTCGTTGTCACGATAGGCGCCGATCAACAGCAGGCGCTGCACGTCCGGCCGGTTCAGCAGATCCTCGATCAGATCGAGCGTCGCCGCATCGAGCCATTGCAGATCGTCGAGGAACAGCGCCAGCGGATGCTCCGGGCTGGCGAAGACGCCGATAAACCTTCGCAACACCCTCTGCACGCGTCGTTGCGCGTCCCGCGGGGGAAGCTCCAGCACAGGCGGCTGGTCGCCGATGATGAGCTTCAGTTCGGGGACGAGGTCGATGACCAGGCGGCCGTTCTGGCCCACCGCCTCGAGAATGGCGGCGCGCCAATCGCTCAGTTCGGCCTCGCTCTTGCCGAGCAGGGAACGCACGAGGCTCTGGAAGGCCTGAGCGAGCGTCGAATAGGGAATGTCGCGCTTGTATTGGTCGAACTTCCCCGCGGCGAACAGGCCGCGAGGGAGCGCCAACACCTTGTGTAACTCATTGACGACGGACGATTTGCCGATGCCGGGGTAGCCGGAGACCAACACCAGTTCGGGCAAGCCGCGCTGCACAACCCGGTCGAAAGCGTCGAGCAAGGTCGCGACTTCGCGCTCACGTCCGTAGAGGCGTTCGGGGATCAGCAATCTCTGGGGGGTGTCGTGCTGCCCAAGCGGAAAATCATCGATGCGCCCACGCGCGTCCCATTCCGCCAAGCAGCGCTGCAGGTCGCATTCCAAGCCGCGGGCAGTCTGGTAGCGGTCCTCGGCCGTCTTGGCGAGCAGCTTCACGACGATCGCCGAGATCGGGCCCGGGATGGTCGGCAGCCGTGCGGCGGGCGGGGCGGGCCTCCTGGCGATATGGCAATGCACCCACTCCATCGCGTCGGCGGCGGTGAACGGCAAATGCCCAACGAGCATGTGGTAGAACGTCATCCCCAGCGAATAGAGATCGCTGCGACCGTCGATCGAACGGTTCATCCGTCCTGTCTGCTCGGGCGCCATGTAGGCGAGGGTGCCGGCGAGCGTCTCCGGCGGATCGGGCGACTGCCGCTCCCTCGGCAGACGCGAGGCGATGCCAAACCCGGTGAGCCGGACCTCTCCGCTGCTGCAGTTCACCAAGATATTCGCCGGCTTGACGTCCTTATGCACCAGCCCGCGATTGTGGACCTCCTTCAGCGCCGTCGCGACGCCGATCGCGAGGCGCAAGAACCGTCTCACCTCCATGGGCGCCCCGAGCATTCGCTCGAGCGGCTCGCCGCCCGCGTTTTCCAGCACGAGAACGGGTCGGCCGTGATCGCGCCCGAGTTCGAGGGGACGCGCCGCCCATGCGGCGTCCAACTCATCCTTCAGTGAGAATTCGTGGCCAAGCCGAGCGACGCTGGTCGGCGAGGGGTGCTCGGCCGCGAGCAGCACGGCCAGCACCTCGCGGCGATTGCCGTCCGGCTCTTGCCGCCATCCCCGGCAGACGACGCGCTCGCCGTCCTCCCACAAGACCTGTAGCGCAGGATCTGCCTCGACGCCGACCCGCGAGGACAAGCTCATGAGTCGGACCCCGGCGGGGATTGCAGGTGGTCCGGCCGCTTCACCTCGATCTCGACGAAAGCCATCGGATGGTCGGAACCGTTCATGACGTCGTGCGTGGCGCCGGGGGGGACCATGTAGGTCTGCCCGGCTCGAAGGATCGCTTCGATCACGTTTTTACCGTCGTGGACGAGCATCCTGCCGTCGGTCAGCATGACGGCGAAATAGGGCCATTCGTGCCGATGCCAGCCGGTAACGGCGCCGGGTTCAAAATCCCAGCGCGAGATCCGGACCGTTTCGTCGTCCCGCAGCACGGTTTGTAAGGCCGGAACGTCACATTTGAACGCCACGTCGATCGCTCCCTCATCAAACGAAATCAGACGGGTCGCTAGCAGCGGTGGCCAAGTCTCGACCCAGGATTATCAGGTCTGTATCAGCCTGGAAACCGGCATTAAAACGGCCCCGGGGTGGTCGACGAGGAGATGGATCTCCGGGAAGCGGCCTTGAGGCCCGAGTGAATTGCCGCAAGCCAGCGACGTAACCCGTTGCGCCGATTAGGCCGGGCAGATGCAACGTCGCGCCGCCAGGGGGAGCGCACCGCCGATCACGGCGGCCAAGCCGGTCCTGGCGGCGGTCCCCGGTGATCGATGGCGTCAGCCGTCCGGCGAGGGGCGCAACGCCGCTCGTCAGATCCGCCTTTGACATTCGACGTTAAGGGCCGCCGACAGCCGTCGGGCATCGGCTGGACGTGACGCTCTCCGACGCGCCTAGCGCGTTCTGTGCTCGCAAGTCTCGGCATGAAATGAGCGCTTCAGCTGAAGCTGCATGAAGCCCGCTGGAAGGCCTTTCGAGTGCCTCGAAAAGGCTTGGTGGCAACGAGATGGACTGCACCTACGCCTTCGCCAAAACGCCAGATTTTCCAGGCGGTTGATTGGCTCCCCGAGCAGGACTTCGAACCTGCGACCATTCGATTAACAGTCGAATGCTCTACCAGCTGAGCTATCGGGGAACGGCCGGTGCGGAGCGCGATATAGCAGAAACTCGGACGATGAAAAGCGCTATTTTCAGTTTCCCAAATTTTTGCGTCGCGGGCGCGTCACGCTTGCGAGGGGCGGCGTGCGGCGCCACGATCGCCGCATGCTCGATCCCCGGCAAAACTGCGAACTTCTGACCCCCGCTGAGATGGCCGAGTCGGATCGCCTGACGATCGCGGCCGGCGTTCCGGGAATCGTTTTGATGGAGCGCGCCGGGGCGGCGGTGGCGGACGAAGCGGCGCGAATCGCACCGAGCCGCGGGCGAATCGCCATCCTCTGCGGACCGGGCGGCAATGGCGGCGACGGCTTCATCGCGGCGCGGCTGCTTGCGTCGCGCGGCTACCGCGTGAGCCTCGCGCTGCTCGGCGACAAATCGGCGCTACGAGGCGACGCCGCGCTCGCGGCCGCACGCTACGACGGCGAGGTTGCGCGCGCGGAAAGTTTCCGATTCGTCGATGCGGGTCTCGTAATCGACGCGATCTTCGGCGCCGGCTTGTCGCGCCATGTCGACGGCGTCGCGCTCAGTTGCGTAGAGGCGATCAACGCCTTCGCGCGCGCCGGCAAGCCGGTCCTCAGCGTCGACGTGCCGTCGGGGCTCGACGGCGAGACGGGAGCCGTGCGCGGCGCCGCGGTCGAGGCAAGCGTCAGCGTCACCTTCTTCCGCCTCAAGCCGGGTCATCTCCTGCTGCCCGGCCGCCAGCTATGCGGGCGCCTCGTCCTCGCCGACATCGGCAGCGCGCCGAGCGCCCTCGCGGCGATCGCTCCGCGCGCCTTCGTCAACGCGCCGGCGATCTGGCGGACGGCTTTGCCGCAGCCCGGCTCCGCCTCGCACAAATACACGCGCGGCTCGGTCCTCGCGCTCACCGGTCCGGCCCATCGCACCGGCGCGGCGCGGCTCGCCGCCCGGGCGGCGCTTCGGGCCGGCGCGGGGCTCGTCACGCTGGCGAGCCCGCTCGACGCGGTCGCCGTCAACGCGGCTCATTCGACCGCGGTGATGGTCGCGCCGTTTGACGGCCTTGGTGGATTTTCGCTGCTGCTCACCGATTCGCGCCGCAACGCGATCCTCGTCGGGCCCGGCGCTGGCGTCGGCGACGAGACCCGCGCGCTCGCCCGCGCGGCTCTGACCGAGCCGAGCGCGGCGCCGCGCTCGGTGGTGCTCGACGCCGACGCGCTGACGAGCTTCGTGGGGGAGGCGGCGGAACTCGCAGCGCTGATCGGCGCGCATGGCCGCGCTACGATCTTGACGCCGCACGAAGGCGAATTCGCCCGCCTGTTCCACGGTCGGCCGGAGGTCCTCGAGGCGCCGAGCAAGCTCGCGCGGGCCCGCGCCGCCGCGGCGACGCTGCAGGCGGTCGTCGTCGTCAAAGGCGCCGATACGGTGGTCGCGGCGCCCGACGGGCGCGCTTCCATCGGCTTCGATCTGCCGCCAACCCTGGCTACGGCTGGCTCTGGCGACGTCCTCGCCGGTCTCGCCTGTGGCCTGCTTGCTCAAGGCATGCCCGCCTTCGAGGCGGCGAGCGCCGCCGTCTGGCTGCACGGCGCATCGGCGCGCGCCTTCGGTCCGGGCCTGATCGCCGAGGACTTGCCCGAGACGCTGCCCGGCGTGTTGCGCGCGCTCTGGGCTTGAGGACGTCGGCCGCCCCCGTTTCATTCAACACTGCGTGTTGTTGCCGCGCATTCTTGCGACGCGCGTTCCTAGCTGCCAAGTGAGCGTCCTTTCTTGAAGGAGAACGCGATGCGCGCCATCGGCACCAAAACCCCGCTTCCCGCGGACAATCCCGAAGCCCTCGTCGACATCGAGCTGCCGAAGCCCGAGGCGACCGGCCGGGACATCCTCGTCGAGGTGCGGGCGATTTCGGTGAACCCGGTCGACACCAAGGTGCGGCGCGGAATGTTGGGACCAGGGACGGGCGATTGGCGCGTTCTGGGTTGGGACGTGGCGGGAACCGTCGTTGCGGCCGGACCTCAGGTGCAGAATTTCAAGGTAGGCGACGCGGTCTTCTACTCCGGCGCGCTCGGCCGTCCCGGCGCCAATGCGGAGTTCCACCTCGTCGACGAGCGCATCGTCGGCCGCAAGCCGACTTCGCTCGACTGGGCCGAGGCCGCGGCCTTGCCGCTCACCGCGGTCACCGCATGGGAGATGCTGTTCGATCGGTTCGATGTCCGCAAGCCCGTGCCGGGCGCGGCGAACGCGGTGCTGATCGTCGGCGGGGCGGGCGGCGTCGGCTCGATCGCCGTCCAGCTCCTCCGCAGGCTCACCGACGTCACGGTCATCGCCACGGCCTCCCGGCCGGAGACGCGCCAGTGGGCGCTCGAACTCGGCGCGCATCACGTCGTCGACCATTCGAAGCCGCTCGCCAAAGAGGTCGCCGCGCTTGGCGTCGGCGCGCCGGGCTACGTCTTCTCGACCACCAATACGGGCGATCATCTCGCCGAGATCGTGGAATTGATTGCGCCGCAAGGCCGCTTCGGCCTGATCGACGATCCGGCGGCGCTCGACATCAAGCCCTTCAAGCTGAAGAGCGTCTCGATCCATTGGGAGCTGATGTTCACCCGCCCGATGTTCCAGACCGCCGACATGGGCGCTCAGGGCTCCATACTGAACGAGGTGGCGAAGCTCGTCGACGCCGGGGCAATTCGCACCACGCTCTCCGAGCGCTTCGGCGCGATCAACGCCGCCAATTTGCGACGCGCGCACGCGCTGATCGAGAGCGGCCGCGCCAAGGGCAAGATCGTGCTCGATGGCTTCGAGAAGGCCTGACCGGGCGAAACTGAAAAATGAGCCTGTGCGGCGATTTGACGGATCGCCGCATGGGCCTACGTTACCTGCATCCAGGCGGCGAGGCCGGCGCTGCGATGCTTGGGCACGGCCGAGCCGATCGGCCATTTCCCTGCATTGTCGGCGACGAAGGCGATGTGAGCGCTTCGGCCCGGCGCCAGATGGATGGTGTCGCGCCAATACGGCTCCCAGCCGTCGTCGAGCGCATGCAGCAGCCGCCCGACATGGCCGCCGAGGCGGATGGTCTGCGCAAACGCTGTCTTGTTCGCGTAACCCAGCGTTACCGGGGCGCCGCGCGCGACGGCGAATTGCGGCTTGGCGCTCCAGTCGGTGAGGCTTGTCCCGTTGAACGTCAACGGCGCAGCGCCGCCGCCGCCGATCGTCACATCGAAACGAGTCGCGCGTTCGAGGTCGATTTCGACCGGCAGCAGCGGATTGGCTGGCAGGCCGGAAAGCGGAGCGTCGCGCGCCGGCACAGTTTCCCCTTTGGCCTCGAATACGACCAAGGGCCGATCGGCCTCACCGGCGATCGCTGCCGCCTCGCCGCCGCGCAGGACGAAAGAGACGCCGGGGCCGGCGTCGCGCGGCATGTCGAACATCAGCTCGAAGCGCGCGCCGGGCGCCATCGGGACGAGATTGCGCAACGGCTCGAAGGGTTCGCTCGGCTGGCCGTCGACGGCGACGATCAGCGATTTGGCCCCAACGACCGAAACGAACATGACGCGCGCAGTCGCCGCATTGGCGAGCCGCAGCCGCACCCGTGCGCCGGGCACAGCCGTCAGTTTCAACGGGGCCGGGCCGGCGTTGGCGGTGACGAGCGGCCCGAGCCTACCCGCTGCGCGCGCGATCTCCGGGCCGGCGAAGTCGTCGACGATTGCGCCATTGTCGTCGAGCCGCCAGTCGGCGAGGAGCGCGACAACTTCCAGATCCGTTTCGGGCGGCTTTTCCTCTTCCACCACGATCGGGCCGACGAGGCCGCTCGCCATTTGCCGCGCCGTCGCGGCGCCGGTATCCGGCTGATAGAGGTTGAAGCCGGCGTCGGGCGGGGTGATGCGGATGTCGAGCTTTCCGCCGGGAGGGACGCTTTCCCCAGTGAGCCCGCCGACGCCCGCGACCGCATTGGCGATGCGCATTCCCGGAAAGCTCAGCGTCGTCGGCTCATTGAGCCGGTTGACGAGGCGCAGCTTCAGCTCCTCGCCCTTGCGCAGGCGGATCAGCGGGCCGGGGCCGCGCCATTGTAAAGAAGGAGCCGTGTAGCCGGGGCCGGCGGAACGGCGAGCGCTGCGGCGCCCGGAGCGGCGACGACTTCGCGGAAACCGTCCGCGGCGGGGGAGGTCGCATCGGCGCGAGCGGGCCGCCACGCCCACAGGCTCGCCGTGAGCGCGCCGCCCAGCCAAACGCGCCGGCTGACGCCGATTTTTCCTGTCACGCCAAAGCCTCCAGGGTTCTCCGCGCCATTTTGGGACGCCCGCGTCTCTGAGACAACCTCGCTGGCGGCGCAACCGGCGAGGCGGCCTATTGACGCATCTGCGGCCCTTCGATGGTTGAAAGGCGGGCGGACCGTGCATTTTTCTATGGCGCGGCTTGCGCAAGCTGGTATAGAGCCCGGCCGAAGCAAACCAGCCTCTCCTGCAGAGCGCGCGGGATGCGGGCGTGGCGGAACTGGTAGACGCGCCGGATTTAGGTTCCGGTGACCAAAAGTCGTGGGGGTTCGAGCCCCTCCGCCCGCACCATCTTCGCCGGTCGCTCGGCGACCCGCTCCAAAGGCGGAGGCGTGTGCGATCGGCGCGCGACGGCGCGGCGGCGTTTGAGGTTTATTGATAGGGCGGATTTCCAATGCAGGTCACAGAGACGCTGAGCCACGGGCTGAAGCGCGAATACAACATCGTTCTGTCGGCCAGCGACCTGGCCTCGCGTCTCGACGCGCAATTGGCCGACCTCAAGAACAAAGTGCGGATCAACGGCTTCCGTCCGGGTAAGGTGCCGGTCGCGCATCTCAAGCGCGTCTACGGCCGCTCGGTGATGACCGACGTCGTTCAGGAGGCGATCACTGCCGCCAACAAGCAGATCGTCGACGACAATGGCCTGCGTCTCGCCATGGAGCCCAAGGTCGAACTGCCGACCGACAAGGATGCGATCGAAGCCGCGCTCGAAGCCCGCGGCGACCTGAACTTCAAGGTCGCCCTCGAAGTGCTGCCGAAGATCGAAGTTGGCGAATTCGCCGGCATCGCGCTCGAGCGTCCCGTCGCCGATGTCGAGGACAGCGAGATCGACGCCTCGCTCCAGCGTCTCGCGATGGACCAGCGCGCCTATGCCGACAAGCCGGAGGGCGCCAAGGCTGAGGATTTCGACCGCGTGACGGTCGATTTCGTCGGCACGCTCAACGGCGAGCCGTTCGAGGGCGGCACAGCCGAAGGCATCGAGGTCGTGCTCGGCTCGAAGACCTTCATTCCCGGCTTCGAGGAGCAGCTCCTCGGCGTGACCGCCGGCGAGAAGCGCCAAGTCCAGGCGACCTTCCCCGAGGCTTATGCGGAGCGCAAGCTCGCCGGCCAGAAAGCGGATTTCGACGTCACCGTGAAGGCGGTGGCCGCTCCGGAGGCCGTCGCGATCGACGACGAATTCGCCAAGAAGTTCGGGACCGAGAGCTTGGAGCAGCTCAAGGGGCAGATTCGCGACCGGACCGCGATCGAATATACGCGCCTCTCGCGCGAGAAGGTGAAGCGCAAGCTGCTCGACGCCCTGGCGGCGCAATATTCCTTCGAGGTCCCGGAAGGCCTCGTCGAGCAGGAGTTCGCCTCCATCTGGGCGCAGGTCGAGCGCGAGCAGCAGGCTTCGGGCCGCAGCTTCGCCGACGAGAACACCACCGAAGAGGCGGCGCGGGCCGAATATCGCAGCATTGCTGAACGGCGCGTGCGCCTGGGCCTGCTGCTGGCCGAGGTTGGCGCGAAGGCCGAGCTGAAGGTTCCGGACGAGGAGCTGACGCAGGCGCTCATCCAGCGCGCGCGCTCGTTCCCCGGCCAGGAAAAGCAGGTTTGGGACTTCTATCGCGGCAATCCGCAAGCGCTCGCCGAACTGCGCGCGCCCCTCTACGAGGAGAAAGTGGTCGACCACATCCTGGGCCTTGCCAAGGTCGAGGACCGCAAGGTGCCGGTCGCGGAGCTTCTGAAGGCCGACGACGACGACGAGAACTCCCGTGGCGGCCTAAGTGTCGTCGTATTTTCCGGGTTGAACGGCGGCGCCCAGTGCGCCGCCGAATGTTTTTGGGCGACCCGGCGCACGGGCCAGCGGGCCCCTTTCATATCGCCGCCAAGGCGCCTATGTTGCGATTGTGCGACGCCTACCGATTTGCTGAAAGCGAGACCCAATGCGAGATCCGGTCGATTATTACTATAACAATCTCGTTCCGATCGTGATCGAGCAGTCGGCGCGGGGCGAGCGGTCGTTCGACATCTTCTCGCGGCTCCTGCGGGAGCGCATCATTTTCATGGTCGGCCCGGTCGAGGACATTTCGGCGTCGCTGGTGGTCGCCCAGTTGCTCTTTCTCGAGGCGGACAACCCGAAGAAAGAGATCGCCATGTACATCAATTCGCCGGGCGGGGTGGTGACGGCGGGGCTGTCGATCTACGACACCATGCAGTTCATCCGGCCGAAGGTCACCACGATGTGCATCGGTCAGGCCGCCTCGATGGGCTCGCTGCTGCTGTGCGCCGGCGAGAAGGGCATGCGCTTTGCGTTGCCCAATTCTCGCATCATGGTTCACCAGCCGTCAGGCGGCTTCCAGGGACAGGCGTCCGATATCCAGCGTCACGCTGAGGATATCCTCAAGGTCAAGCGCCGGCTCAACGAGATTTACGTTGCGCACACCGGGCAATCCTACGAGGCGATCGAGCGAACACTCGATCGTGACCACTTCATGTCGGCCGAAGAGGCGAAGAGCTTCGGAATCGTCGACGAGGTCACCGTAAAGCGGGCGACTGACCCAGAAGAGCCGAAATCAAGCCTCTAAAAGGACTTAGCCGGGCGGAATAACGTTCGAGTCGGGTCACGGGGCGCGGCGTCCTCCGCTTTTGGAGGAGGGCGCGCGGACAAATGGCGTACTTGATTTTGTCGGGCGATTGGTGGTTGCTAGTCGCTTGGGCCAGAGGTCCGCATCAAGGGCGTCAAGGTTAGTGGCGCAGTGTAGGCCGTGCGTTGGTTAGGCGGACAAGCAGCCAACGCTACGGTTTGTTAGGATGCAATATCTAGGCTGCACGGTCGGGCGTCCGATTGAACCAAGCATCGACTGTGGCGGCCGAAATGGAGAAAGACGATGGCCAAGGCCGAAGGCGACGCCAAGAGCACCCTCTATTGCTCCTTCTGTGGCAAGAGCCAGCACGAAGTGCGCAAGCTCATCGCCGGTCCGACTGTATTCATCTGTGACGAATGCGTCGAACTGTGCATGGACATCATCCGCGAGGAGAGCAAGACCGCCCTCGTCAAGAGCAAGGACGGTATTCCGACCCCGCGCGAAATCTGCAAGGTGCTGGACGACTACGTGATCGGCCAGCCGCAGGCCAAGCGCGTGCTCTCGGTCGCCGTCCATAACCATTACAAGCGTCTGAACCACGCCACGAAACACAGCGATGTCGAACTCGCCAAGTCGAACATCCTGCTGATTGGGCCGACCGGTTCGGGCAAGACCCTGCTGGCGCAGACCCTCGCGCGCATCCTCGATGTGCCGTTCACCATGGCCGACGCGACGACGTTGACCGAGGCGGGCTATGTCGGCGAGGACGTGGAGAACATCATCCTCAAGCTGCTGCAGGCCTCCGACTACAACGTCGAACGGGCGCAGCGCGGCATCGTCTACATCGACGAAATCGACAAGATCAGCCGCAAGTCGGACAATCCCTCCATCACCCGCGACGTGTCGGGCGAGGGCGTCCAGCAGGCGCTGCTCAAGATCATGGAAGGCACCGTCGCCAGCGTGCCGCCGCAGGGCGGGCGCAAGCATCCGCAGCAGGAGTTCCTCCAGGTCGACACGACCAACATCCTGTTCATCTGCGGCGGCGCTTTCTCGGGGCTCGAGCGCATCATCTCGGCGCGCGGCAAAGGAACCTCGATCGGTTTCTCGGCCAAGGTTCAGGCGCCCGACGACCGCCGCACCGGCGAGGTGTTCCGGCAGGTCGAGCCGGAGGACTTGCTGAAGTTCGGCCTGATCCCGGAATTCGTCGGCCGCCTGCCGGTGATCGCGACCCTCGAGGACCTCGACGAAGAGGCGCTCAAGAAGATCCTGACCGAGCCGAAGAACGCGCTCGTCAAGCAGTATCAGCGTCTGTTCGAGATGGAGAACACCGACCTTACCTTCCAAGACGAGGCGCTGGGCGTCGTCGCCAAGAAGGCGATCGAGCGCCGCACCGGCGCGCGCGGACTGCGTTCGATCATGGAAGGCATCCTGCTCGATACGATGTACGACCTGCCTGGTCTCGACGGCGTCGAGCAGGTGGTGATCGGCCCGGAGGTGGTCGAGGGCAAGGCCCGGCCGCTCTACATCTATTCCGAGCGTGCGGAGAAAGCTGGTTAACGGCCTTCCCCCGTCCCCTGCGGGACCCCGCGGTTTGCCGCTTGAAACTCGCCAGGCAAGCCGCCATCTTTCTCGCTGACGGCTTTTGCGTCGGCAGAGCGAAGTAGATTCCGTTAAGCGTCAAAACGCCCGAATTGGACAATAGTTCCCTCGGGCAGGGGGCGAGACGCGGCGCCAAATGATTCCGGGCTGCGTGTCGCCGGCTGATTGACGTTTCAAACCCGGGGTGGGCTAGCGGCCGGCGCTCGGGTCACAAGGAAACAGGATCGCCAATGACCACCACTCGCAAGACGACTGTTCCTGGCGCGCTTGGGACATATCCGGTCCTTCCGCTGCGCGATATTGTCGTTTTCCCGCACATGATTGTCCCCCTCTTCGTCGGCCGCGAGAAGTCGATTCGCGCGCTTGAGGAGGTGATGAAGGCCGACAAGCCGATTCTGCTCGCCACGCAGATGAACGCGGCGGATGACGATCCGGCGACCGACGCCATCTTCGCGACTGGCACCCTCGCCAAGGTTCTGCAGTTGCTGAAACTGCCTGACGGCACCGTCAAGGTCCTCGTCGAGGGCGATTCGCGTGCGCGAAATCAAGTCCTATCTGCCGACCGACGGCTATTACGAGGCTGAGGCGGAAGCGGTGTCGGACGATCCGATCGATCCGATCGAGGCGGAGGCGCTGTCGCGTTCGGTCGTTTCCGAATTCGAAAACTATGTGAAGCTTAACAAGAAGATTTCGCCCGAGGTCGTCTCCGCGGTCACGCAGATCGACGACTACGGCAAGCTCGCCGACACGATCGCCTCGCACCTCGCGGTCAAGCTCGCCGACAAGCAGGCGATCCTCGAGACACATTCGATCGCCAAGCGCTTCGAGAAGTGCCTCGGCCTGATGGAGAGCGAGATCTCCGTGCTCCAGGTCGAGAAGCGCATCCGCACCCGCGTCAAGCGCCAGATGGAGAAGACGCAGCGCGAGTATTATCTCAACGAGCAGATGAAGGCGATCCAGAAGGAACTCGGCGACGAGGACGGCAAGGACGAGATGTCCGAGCTCGAGGAGCGCATCAAGAAGACCAAGCTGACCAAGGAAGCGCGCGACAAGGCGCTCGCCGAGGTCAAGAAGCTGCGTCAGATGTCGCCGATGTCCGCCGAGGCGACGGTGGTGCGCAACTACCTGGATTGGCTGTTGTCGATCCCGTGGCAGAAGAAGACGAAGATCAAGAAGGATCTTCCCGCCGCTCAGGCCCTCCTCGACGCCGACCACTTCGGCCTCGAGAAGGTCAAGGAGCGCATCGTCGAATATCTCGCCGTCCAGCAGCGCGCCAACAAGCTGACCGGTCCGATCCTCTGTCTGGTCGGCCCTCCCGGCGTCGGCAAGACTTCGCTCGGCAAGTCGATCGCCAAGGCGACGGGACGCGAATTCGTCCGCATGTCGCTCGGCGGCGTGCGCGACGAGGCGGAAATCCGCGGTCATCGGCGCACCTATATCGGCTCGATGCCGGGCAAGGTGATCCAGTCGATGCGCAAGGCGAAGTCCTCCAATCCGCTCTTCCTGCTCGATGAGATCGACAAGATGGGCATGGACTTCCGCGGCGACCCGTCGTCGGCCCTGCTCGAGGTGCTCGACCCTGAGCAGAACGCTACGTTCAACGATCATTACCTCGAGGTCGACTATGACCTGTCGGGCGTGATGTTCGTGACGACGGCGAATACGCTCAACATCCCGCCGGCGCTGATGGACCGCATGGAGATCATCCGGATTGCCGGCTACACGGAGGATGAGAAGGTCGAAATCTCCAAGCGCCACCTGGTTCCCAACGCGATGGCCAAGCACGGCCTCGACGAGAAGGAGTGGGTGGTCGAGGACGGCGCGCTGTACGAGCTGGTTCGCCGCTACACGCGCGAGGCTGGCGTCCGCAACCTCGAGCGCGAGATCTCCAATCTCGCGCGGAAGGCGGTCAAGGAGATCCTCACCGACAAGAAGAAGAAGATCGTCGTCACCGGGGCCAATGTCTCCGATTACCTCGGCGCGCCGAAGTATCGCTTCGGCGAGATCGAGGCGGACGACCAGGTCGGTCTGGTGACGGGCCTCGCCTGGACGGAAGTGGGCGGCGAGTTGCTGACGATCGAAGGCGTGATGATGCCGGGCAAGGGTCGCATGACTGTGACCGGCAATCTCAAGGACGTGATGAAGGAATCGATTTCGGCGGCGGCGTCCTATGTTCGCTCGCGCGCGGTCGATTTCGGCATCGAGCCGCCGCTGTTCGATCGCCGCGACATCCACGTTCATGTCCCCGAGGGCGCGACGCCGAAGGACGGTCCGTCGGCGGGCGTGGCGATGGCGACGGTCATCGTCTCGATGCTGACCGGGATACCCGTGCGGCGCGATGTCGCCATGACCGGCGAGATCACGTTGCGCGGCCGCGTGCTGCCGATCGGCGGCTTGAAGGAGAAGCTGCTGGCGGCCTTGCGCGGCGGCATCAAGAAGGTGCTGATCCCCGAGGACAACGTAAAGGATCTCGCCGACCTTCCCTCGTCGGTGAAGAACGCGCTTGAGATCGTTCCCGTGTCGCGGATGGACGAGGTGTTGGGGCACGCCCTCACCGCCAAGCCCGTGCCGATCGAGTGGGAGGAGAACGACAAGAGCGCCGCGGCTCCTTCGCCGGCCGAGGACGACGGCGCGGGCGTCGTCGCGCACTAAGCGCAATCCGCCAAACGAGACCTTCGAAGGGCCGCGAATCCCAGGGATTCGCGGCCCTTTCATTTTGTGGCGCTCTGAAACCCCCAGATCCGCTGGATTTTTTGGGGTCAATGCTCGCAAACCCTTGCTTTTCCGCGGCCGATTGGCAAGCAATGAACTTACCTCGATCGTCGATTCGTCGGGGCGGGCGACGGCCAGCTTCCACTGACGGACGGGAGACCGCGCGCGACGTCGCGATCACGTCGAAAAAGGATAGGAGAGGCCACATGAACAAACTGGAGCTCGTCGAGCACATCGCCAAAGAGGCGGAGTTGACCAAGGTGAGCGCGGCGGCTGCGCTGGAGGCCGTGCTCGACGGCATCGCGAAGTCGCTCAAGAAGGGTGACGAGGTCCGCTTGGTCGGCTTCGGCACGTTCTCCGTGCGCGAGCGCGCCGCTGGCAAGGGCCGCAACCCGGCGACCGGCAAAGAGATCAAGATTGCGGCCTCGAAGAACGCGCGCTTCAAAGCAGGCGCCGCCCTCAAGGCAAGCCTGAACAAGAAGACGGTCAAGAAGGCCTAAGCGCCGATCCTGAGCGGCGACGGGATTTTGAAAGGGGCGGCGGTCGGCCGCCCTTTTTGTTGGGGCTTGGCGATGTCGCCGGTAGGCGTAAGGCTCTGCCCCCACGCTTGAATGCTCGGTGTAGGAAATGCTATCGGTCGCCCGTCGCTGGCGCTCGCTCGGTTTCGAAACGGTGGCCAAATCAAATCCCAAGCGCACCAAGCGACTGGCAGAAATAGCAAAAAAGCCAATATAAACAAAGCCAAGGGCGGTTAGCTCAGTCGGTAGAGCATCTCGTTTACACCGAGAGGGTCGGCGGTTCGAGCCCGTCACCGCCCACCAAAAATACGAAGGCCTTGAGATCGGCCGCTCTCGAATCCCGCAGGCCCGTGGGGCTTGCGTTCAGTGGCGCCTCAATTCTGGCTCTGATCCTCCGCCTGACTCATTTTTATTGCGTCACTGGCGGTGAAGCTGGCCAAGCAGCCGCCGCGTCGGGCAGGGTCCTTGCATCGCGCATCGCCTTTACGAATCGCACGCGCCTCCATTCCCTTCGCCCCAGATTCGCCCCAGAATGGAGGGAACGTTGGCGGACCTGCCTGGACCAGTTGCGGAGGCCTACCTTGGACTTAGGCAAGGTGCTGTTCTCCCTCGCCAAGGCTCTGGGGTTGCGCTGCGAAAGCGGCGGCGATTCGTTCCCCTTGCTGCGCCCCTCGCGAGCGCACACCGCCATCCCTCGCGCGGCGACGACGCTGGTGGTCCTTTGGCTCGGGCAGGGGATGGCGTCCGCGCAGCAGGCGCCGATGACATTCCGCGCCGCCACCCTCGAATCACCCGCCTGCGGAACCCAGTGCCCTGTGGTGATCGTCGCCGATGGCGTGATTGAAGAAGACACTCCGAGAAGTCTTTCTCGATTTCACTCGGCAGGTCGCCTCCTCGCCGCGACTGCACAGCGTGATCTTGCTGAACTCGCCTGGCGGCAATGTCGTCGCCTCGATGGAACTCGGCGCCGCCTTCCGGGAACTGAACGCCGCGGCCATCGTCGCCGGCTACGCCTCGGTTGGCGGGCGCACCGGCGCGGTTTCCGGGCGCTGCCTGTCGGCCTGCGTCTATGCGCTGATCGGCGCCGCCCGCCGCGTGGTGCCGCGCACGAGCGTCGTGGGGCTCCATCGCATGTCGGTCGTCGAGGGACTCGATGGGCCGGAACCCGGTCGACGCACGCTCGCGGATCCGGAGCTCGTCGCGGCGCTCGCGAGCTATGCGGCGCGCATGGGGGTCGATCCGGCATTGATTCGTCGAGCAGAATCGCTAACGCCGGGTGTCCTCCACTTCCTGAGCCGCGCGGAAATCGCACATTGGCGGCTCGCTCAGCCGCGAATGTGAAAGTTTGTCGTCGTCGGCGCCAATGGCGCTTGACTTGGGTCATCGGGCGCCTTATCCGCTCACCACCCACGGGGGAGTAGCTCAGTTGGTTAGAGCGCCGGCCTGTCACGCCGGAGGTCGCGGGTTCAAGTCCCGTCTCTCTCGCCATTTTTTTAGAATTCATTTTTCTCCTTAAAATTCAGTAGTTTCCGAAGCCTCGGGTCGCAGCGACTGCGGGGCTTTTTGCACGGCAAATTGTCCCTCTTCGGCCGCGTTTGTTCTTGCGCCGCACGCTGCGCTGCGATACCCCTTCGCCGCGCAATGCGGTCAAATGCCGCAGGCAACAAAATCCAGCGGAGGCTCCGTGCCGAGTCTGATCTCCGATTACCTGCCGCTCGTCATCTTCATAGGGCTCTCGGCCCTCATCGGCGTTGCGCTGCTGGTCGCGCCCTTCATCGTTGCTTACAAAAACCCGGATCCTGAAAAGCTGTCCGCGTACGAATGCGGTTTCAACCCGTTCGACGATGCGCGCATGAAGTTCGACGTCCGTTTCTACCTCGTCTCGCTCCTGTTCATCATCTTCGATCTCGAGGTCGCGTTTCTGTTCCCCTGGGCAGTAGCGTTTCATGACGTCGGCGCGTTCGGCTTCTGGTCGATGATTCTGTTCCTCGCGGTGCTGACGGTCGGCTTCGTTTACGAGTGGAACAAGGGAGCGCTGGAATGGGACTGAACGCTGGCCCAATTGTCGCGCCGGCCCCGCGCGGCATTCTCGATCCTTCGACCGGCAAGCCGGTCGGCTCTGATGATCCGTTCTTCGGCGCCATGAGCGATCGCCTCGCGGACAAAGGGTTTCTCGTCACCTCGACCGAAGACCTCATCCAATGGGCGCGCACCGGATCGCTGATGTGGATGACATTCGGCCTCGCCTGCTGCGCGGTCGAGATGATGCAGCTTTCGATGCCGCGGTACGACGTCGAGCGATTCGGCTTCGCGCCGCGCGGCAGTCCGCGCCAGTCTGACGTGATGATCGTCGCGGGCACGCTGACCAACAAGATGGCGCCGGCGCTCCGCAAGGTCTACGATCAGATGCCCGAGCCGCGTTACGTCATCTCGATGGGCTCCTGCGCCAACGGCGGCGGCTATTACCATTATTCCTATTCCGTTGTGCGCGGCTGCGATCGGATCGTGCCAATCGACATTTACGTGCCGGGCTGCCCGCCGACCGCAGAGGCGCTGCTCTATGGCGTCCTGATGTTGCAAAAGAAGATCCGGCGCACCGGAACGATTGAAAGGTAAGCCTTTCCCCAATTGGTGGACGCGAAGCGTCTCGGGTTACGGGGAAAGCGGCGGTGAGAGGTTCGGGTCGCGGGACCGGCTTCCACCAGAAATGGCTTCGCGCGAACCCCTTCCTTTGTAAGGGAAGGGGCGGAGAGAGGGTGGGATGGACGAAGGGTTGAAATCCATCGGCGACAAGGCGGCCGCGGCGTTGCCCGGAGCCGTTCTCGGCGCCAATGCGGCGTTCGGCGAATTGACGCTGATCGTCGACGCGGCGCGAATCGTCGAAGCGCTGACGTTCCTTCGTGACGATCCTGGCTGCCAGTTCGTCTGCTTCACCGATCTGACTGCGGCGGACTATCCCGATCGCGCGAAGCGCTTCGAGATCGTCTACCTGTTGCTCTCGCCCAAGCTGAATCAGCGCATTCGGGTGAAGATCGAGACCGACGAGGAGACGCCTGTTCCCACGACTATCTCCGTGTTCCCCGCCTCCAATTGGTACGAGCGCGAGGTCTATGACCTGTTCGGCGTTCTGTTCGACGGGCATCCCGATCTGCGCCGCATTCTCACCGACTACGGCTTCGACGGTCACCCGCTGCGTAAAGACTTCCCGATGACCGGCTTCGTCGAGGTCCGTTACGACGACGAGCAGAAGCGCGTGCGTTACGAACCGGTGCGGCTCAACCAGGAATTCCGGCAGTTCGACTTTCTCAGCCCATGGGAAGGCGCACCGCTGCCTGGGGACGAGAAGGCGAAATAGGGAGAAAGCGCGATCGCGAGGGCCGAGTCGCTTTTCCACGCGACCCGCGGCCGCCGAGCGTGCAGATTTTAAACGAGTCCGACCATGACCGAAGCCAACCTTCGCAATTTCTCGATCAATTTCGGGCCGCAGCATCCAGCGGCGCATGGCGTGTTGCGCCTTGTGCTGGAGCTCGACGGCGAAGTGGTTGAGCGCGTCGATCCGCATATCGGCCTGCTGCATCGCGGCACCGAGAAGCTGATGGAGGCGCGCACCTATCTGCAGAACGTGCCCTATCTCGATCGGCTCGATTACGTCGCGCCGATGAATCAGGAGCACGCCTACGCGCTCGCGGTGGAGCGGCTGCTCGGCCTCGAAGTGCCGCGGCGCGGCCAGCTCATTCGCGTTCTCTATTCCGAGATCGGCCGTATATTGTCGCACATCCTCAACGTGACGACGCAGGCGATGGACGTCGGCGCGCTCACCCCGCCGCTGTGGGGCTTCGAGGAGCGCGAGAAGCTGATGGTGTTCTACGAGCGGGCGAGCGGGGCGCGCATGCACGCCGCCTACTTCCGCCCTGGCGGCGTCCACCAGGACATTCCCACCAAGCTCGTCGACGACATCCAGGCCTTCTGCGAGCCGTTCCTGAAGGTGTGCGACGATCTCGAGACGCTGCTCACCGGCAATCGCATCTTCAAGCAGCGCAACGTCGACATCGGCGTGGTCAGCCTCGCCGACGCTTTCGCCTGGGGCTTCTCCGGCGTCATGGTGCGCGGCTCGGGAGCAGCGTGGGACCTGCGCAAGTCGCAGCCCTACGAGTGCTACGAGGAGATGGATTTCGACATCCCCATCGGCAAGAACGGCGACAACTACGACCGCTATCTCATCCGCATGGAGGAGATGCGCCAGTCCGTCAAGATCATGCTGCAGTGCTGCGAGAAGCTGAATTCGGCGGCTGGCGGCGGTCCCGTCAGCAACGACGACGGCAAGGTCGTGCCGCCCAAGCGCAGCGAGATGAAGCGCTCGATGGAGGCGCTCATCCATCACTTCAAGCTCTACACCGAGGGCTACAAGGTTCCGGCCGGCGAGGTCTATGCGGCGGTCGAGGCGCCCAAGGGCGAGTTCGGCGTCTATCTCGTCTCGGACGGCACTAACAAGCCCTATCGCGTGAAGCTGCGGGCGCCCGGCTTCGCGCATTTGCAGGCGATGGATTTCCTTTGCCGCAAATACATGCTGGCGGACGTCGCCGCCATTCTGGGCTCGCTCGACATCGTGTTCGGCGAGGTCGATCGATGAGCGCCGCGGGGCCGTCAATGAGGAATTTCTGAGCCATGTCAGTTCGTCGTCTCGCTGAGGTTCAGCCCAAGGGCTTCGAGTTCACGCCCGAGAACAAGGCGTGGGCCGAGAAGGAGATCGCCAAATATCCGCCCGGCCGGCAGGCCTCGGCGATCATAGCGCTGCTGTGGCGAGCCCAGAAGCAAAACGACTATTGGCTGCCGCGGCCGGCGATCGAGAAGGTCGCTGACATGCTCGACATGCCTTACATCCGCGCGCTCGAGGTCGCGACGTTCTACACGATGTTCAACCTCGAGCCGGTCGGCCGCTACTACGTGCAGCTTTGCGGCACGACGCCGTGCGTGCTGCGCGGCGCCGAGGCGATCAGAGACGTCTGCAAATCGCGCATCGGACCGGAGAAGCATGTCTCCGGCGATGGCAAGTTCTCGTGGATTGAGGTCGAGTGCCTTGGCGCCTGCTGCAACGCGCCGATGGTTCAGATCAACGACGACTATTACGAAGACCTGACGCCTGCGAGCTTCGCCAAGCTGCTCGACGACCTTGCGGCCGGACGGCCGGTCCACAAGGGCTCGCAGACTGGGCGCGTATCCTCGGAGCCGACCGGCGGCCTCACCGCGCTGACGACGCTTTATGGCGCCGACGGCAAGAGCGGGCCAGCGTCAGATCAGGCGAAGGCGTGAAGACGGGAAATACGAGCGATGCTTGAGGACAAGGACCGTATCTTCACCAACCTTTACGGGCTCGGCGACCGCAGCCTCAAAGGCGCGCGCGCTCGCGGCGGCTGGGACAACACCAAGGCGCTGATCGACAAGGGGCGCGACTGGGTCGTCAACGAAATGAAAGCCTCGGGCCTGCGCGGGCGCGGCGGAGCGGGCTTTCCGACCGGGCTCAAATGGTCCTTCATGCCGAAGACCGTCGATCCGAAGCGGCCGCACTATCTCGTCATCAATGCCGACGAGTCCGAACCTGGCACCTGCAAGGATCGCGAAATCATGCGCAACGACCCGCATACGCTGGTCGAAGGCGCTCTGCTCGCCTCCTTCGCGATGGGCGCGCACGCCGCTTACGTTTATGTGCGCGGCGAATACATTCTCGAGCGCGAGCACCTGCAAGCCGCCGTCGACGAGGCCTATGAAGCCAAGCTGATCGGCAAGGACAACGTTCACGGCTACCCGTTCGATTTCTACGTCCACCACGGCGCCGGCGCCTACATCTGCGGCGAAGAGACGGCGATGCTCGAATCGCTCGAAGGCAAGAAGGGCATGCCGCGCCTCAAGCCGCCGTTCCCCGCCAATATGGGGCTCTACGGCAGCCCGACCACCGTCAACAACGTCGAATCGATCGCGGTTGCGCCGACCATCCTGCGGCGCGGCGCATCGTGGTTCTCGAGCTTCGGCGCGCCGAACAACGTCGGCACCAAGCTGTTCTGCGTCTCCGGCCACGTCAACACGCCGTGCAACGTGGAAGAGGCGATGTCGATCCCGTTCCGCGAACTGATCGACCGGCACTGTGGCGGCATGCGCGGCGGGTGGGACAATCTGCTCGCGGTCATTCCGGGCGGGTCATCTGTGCGCATGGTCCCGGCCGAGCAGATCATCGATTGCCCGATGGACTTCGACTCGCTCAGCAAGCTGCGCTCCGGCCTCGGCACCGCGGCGGTGATCGTGATGGACAAGTCCACCGACATCATCCGCGCGATCGCGCGTCTCTCGTACTTCTACAAGCACGAGAGCTGCGGCCAGTGCACGCCCTGCCGCGAAGGCACGGGATGGATGTGGCGAGTGATGACGCGCATGGCGGAAGGGCGCGCGCAAAAGCGGGAAATCGACATGCTGCTCGACGTGACCAAGCAGGTCGAGGGCCACACGATCTGCGCGCTTGGCGACGCAGCGGCTTGGCCGATCCAGGGCCTGATCGCGCACTTCCGGCCCGAGATCGAGAAGCGCATTGACCAGTACGCGGCCAATCCGCATAGCGAACCTGTGCGTATGGCGGCGGAGTAGGGGCGATGGCCAAGATCATTATCGACGGCAAAGAGCTGGACGTCCCCGCGGAGTACACGCTGCTGCAAGCCTGCGAAGAGGCGGGCGCCGAGGTGCCGCGCTTCTGCTTCCACGAGCGTCTTTCGATCGCCGGCAATTGTCGCATGTGCCTTGTCGAGGTGAAGGGCGGCCCGCCGAAGCCGACTGCGTCGTGCGCGATGTCGGTCCGCGATCTACGTCCCGGCCCAAAGGGCGAGCCGCCGGTGATTGAGACCAATTCGCCGATGGTGCGCAAGGGGCGCGCCGGCGTGATGGAGTTCCTGCTGATCAATCATCCGCTCGACTGCCCGATCTGCGATCAGGGCGGCGAGTGCGATCTGCAGGACCAGGCGATGGGCTACGGCGTCGACAGCTCGCGCTTCGCTGAGAACAAGCGCGCGGTCGAGGACAAGAACCTCGGCGTGCTCGTCAAAACGTCGATGAACCGTTGCATCCAATGCACCCGCTGCGTCCGCTTCGCGACGGAAATCGCCGGCGTTCCTGAGCTTGGCGCGATCGGCCGCGGCGAGGACATGGAGATCACCAGCTATCTCGAGCGTGCGCTGACGTCCGAATTGCAGGGCAATGTCGTCGATCTGTGCCCGGTCGGCGCGCTGACCTCCAAGCCGACCGCCTTCCATGCCCGTGCGTGGGAATATGTGAAGACGGAAACGGTCGACGTCATGGACGCGCTCGGCTCGTCGATCCGTGTCGACTCGCGCGGCCGCGAAGTCGTGCGCATCCTTCCGCGCATCAACGAGGCGATCAACGAAGAGTGGATCTCCGATAAGACGCGTCATGTCGTCGACGGTCTGAAGACCCAGCGTCTCGATCGCCCCTATGTTCGCGTTCAGGGTCGGTTGCAGCCGGCAACTTGGCGCGAGGCCTTTGCGGCGATCGCCGCCAAGGTGAAGGCAGCCAAGGCTTCGCGCATCGGCGCGATCGCCGGCGATCTCGCCAGCGTCGAGGAGATGTTCGCGCTGAAGGGGCTGATGACCAAGCTCGGCGTCGCGAACATCGATTGCCGCCAGGACGGATCGAAGCTCGATCCGAAGTTCGGCCGCGCGTCTTACCTCTTCAACTCGACCGTCGCCGGCATCGAAGAGGCCGACGCGATCATGATCGTTGGCTCCAATCCGCGCCTCGAATTGCCGGTGCTCAACGCCCGCATTCGCAAGCGCTGGCTCAAGGGCGATTGCCTGATCGGCGTCGTCGGCGAGGGCGCCGATCTGACCTACACCTATAACTATCTCGGCGCGGGGCCGGAATCGCTCGCCGCCTTTGTCGACCATCCGCCGGCCAACAAGACGAAGCCGATGATCATCCTCGGCGCCGGCGCTCTTGCGCGGCCGGATGGCGCCGCGGTTCTGTCGCTCGCCGCCAAGGCGGCGCAGTCGCTCGGCGTCGTCAAGGACGGTTGGAACGGCTTCAACGTGCTGCATAGCGCGGCGTCGCGGGTCGGCGGCCTTGATCTCGGCTTCACGCCGGGCGAGGGCGGTCTCGACGCGCTGGCGATGGCGAAGGGCGGCGTGCTCGACGTCCTGTTCAATCTCGGCGCCGACGAAATCGACATCCAGTCGGGCGCCTTCGTCGTCTACATCGGCACGCACGGCGACAAAGGCGCGCATCGCGCCGACGTCATCCTGCCCGGCGCCGCCTACACCGAGAAGACGGGAACGTACGTCAACACGGAAGGGCGGTCGCAATTCGCCGACCGTGCGATTTTCCCGCCTGGGGACGCGCGCGAGGATTGGGCGATCCTGCGCGCCCTGTCGGACGTCATCGGCGCGCGGCTGCCTTATGACTCGCTCAGCGGATTGCGCGCCGCGCTCGCCGCCGCGCATCCCGATCTCGTCAAATACGACGTCGTGACCCCGGCGGACCCCTCCGCTTTGACGGCGCTCGCCGGAATCGGCGGGGCGTTCGACAAAGCATCGTTTGCCTCGAGCGTCGTCGACTTCTATCTCACCAACCCGATCGCGCGCGCCTCCCGCGTCATGGCCGAATGTTCGGCCTTGAGGAACGGCAGGCTCGCCCAGGCCGCGGAATAGGTTCCCCCATGAGCACCGCAAACCTCCCTCGATCCGCGCCGGACGGCTCGCTCGGCATTATTCTCGGCGTCGCCGCGCTCGTGGTTGTCGCGGTCGTCGCCGGGCTCGTTTACGGCTTTGTCGCGGGCGGCTGGGCCGCTGCGATCGGCGCCTTCTTCTACGGGTCGACGCTCGGGATGATCGTGCGCTACGTGCTCGAGAGCCTGGTTCTCCTCGTGCTGGTGCTCGTCATCTGCGCGTTCCTCATCTACTTCGACCGCAAGGTGTGGGCCGCGGTGCAACTGCGGCGCGGGCCGAACGTCGTCGGTCCCTGGGGGCTGCTGCAGAGCTTCGCCGACCTGCTCAAGTTCGTGCTCAAGGAAGCGGTGGTTCCTGCCGCATCCAACAAAGGCGTGTTTCTGATCGCGCCGCTGGTGACTGCGACATTGGCGCTCAGCGCGTGGGCCGTCGTTCCCGTATCCGCGGGCTGGGTGGTCGCCAACATCAACGTCGGCGTGCTCTATATTTTTGCGATCTCATCGCTCGGCGTCTACGGCGTCATCATGGGCGGCTGGGCGTCCAACTCGAAATATCCTTTCCTGTCGGCGCTGCGTTCGGCGGCGCAGATGGTGTCGTACGAAGTCTCGATCGGCTTCGTGATCGTCACCGTTCTGCTGTGCGCGGGAACGCTGAATCTCTCTGAGATCGTCATGGCGCAGCATGACCGTGGTCTCGCAACCCTGCTGCACGTGCCGTTCCTGACCTTCTTGAATTGGTACTGGCTGCCGCTGTTCCCGATGTTCGTCATCTTCTTCGTTTCCGCGCTCGCGGAGACGAACCGTCCGCCCTTCGACCTGACCGAAGCGGAGTTGGAACTGGTGGCCGGTTTCATGGTCGAATATTCGGCGACGCCTTATCTCCTGTTCATGCTCGGCGAATATGTGGCCATCATGTCCATGTGCGCGCTGACGACCGTGCTCTTCCTCGGCGGTTGGACATCGCCGCTCGACTTTCCGCCTTTCACCTGGGTCCCCGGAGTGATCTGGTTCCTCGTGAAGGCGCTGCTGGTTTTCTTCGGTTTCGCAATGGTGAAAGCGTTCGTGCCACGCTACCGCTACGACCAACTTATGCGGCTGGGCTGGAAAGTGTTCCTGCCGATCTCGCTGTTCATGGTCGTGCTGGTGGCGGGCGTTCTGGAAGCCACGGGTTGGGGCGGGCATCCATGAAACTGACCTATGTGAGGACACTCCGATGGCGCTGAGATTGGATCAAGCCGCACGCTCGCTGTTCTTGAGCGAGTTCGTCTCGGCCTTCGCGCTTTCGATGCGTTATATCTTCAAGCCGAAGGCGACGCTGAACTATCCGCACGAGAAGGGCCCGCTCTCGCCGCGCTTCCGCGGCGAGCATGCGCTGCGGCGCTATCCCAATGGCGAAGAGCGCTGCATCGCCTGCAAGCTGTGCGAAGCGATCTGCCCCGCGCAGGCGATCACGATCGAGGCCGGGCCGCGCCGCAACGACGGCACGCGCCGCACGACGCGCTACGACATCGACATGACAAAGTGCATCTACTGCGGGATGTGCCAGGAGGCGTGCCCGGTCGACGCGATCGTCGAGGGTCCGAATTTCGAATTCGCCACCGAGACGCGCGAGGAACTGTTCTACGACAAGGAGCGCCTGCTCGCGAATGGCTCGCGTTGGGAACGCGAGATTGCGCGGAACATCGCGATGGACGCGGAATATCGGTGAGGATGCCCTTCCCCCCGTGCGGGGGAAGGTGTCATCGCCAGAGGCGATGACGGATGAGGGGTGGCGCCGGCGGCGCCGGTATGAGGCGCTCGCGCGCTAACCCCTCACCCCGACCCCTCTCCCGCAAGGGGAGAGGGGCGAGGTCGGGCGAGGGCAAAGGGACGTAGAAACGATGCAAGCCGACGCGATCTTCTTCTGGCTGTTCTCGGGTGTGCTGGTGCTCTCGGCGCTCGCCGTGATCCTGGCGCGCAATCCGGTGCATTCCGTGCTCTTCCTCATCCTCGCCTTCGTCAACGCGGCGGGCCTATTTCTCTTGATGGGGGCCGAGTTCCTCGGGCTCATCCTCATTGTCGTTTATGTCGGCGCGGTGGCGGTGCTGTTCCTTTTCGTCGTCATGCTGCTCGACGTCGACTTCGCCCAAATGAAGCAGGGCTTCGTGCAATATCTGCCGATCGGCGTGTTGATCGCGCTCGGCGTCGCCTTCGAGCTCGGTTATGTCGCCGTGAGCTGGACGCGTTCGCCGGACGCCGCCGCGGCGGCCGCTCCGTCGGGCACCGTCTCCAACACGGTCGCGCTCGGGCGCGTGCTCTACACCCAATATTTCTACTTCTTCCAGGCGGCGGGCCTCATCCTGCTGACCGCAATGATCGGCTCGATCGTGCTGACATTGCGCCACAAGGAAGGGGTCAAGCGTCAAAACATCGCCGATCAGGTCGCGCGCACTCCCGCGGAGGCGGTGGAACTGCGCAAGGTCTCCTCGCGCGCCGGCATTTGAAGGATCGCATCCATGGTCATCGGCCTCGCCCACTACATCACGCTCGCCGCGATCCTGTTCACGATCGGCATCGCGGGCATCATCCTCAACCACAAGAACATCATCGTCATTCTGATGTCGATTGAGCTGATCCTGTTGTCGGTCAACATCAATCTGGTCGCTTTCTCTACCCATACGGGGGATCTCACCGGCCAGGTCTACGCGCTCTTCATCCTCACGGTGGCGGCGGCGGAAGCGGCCATCGGGCTCGCCATTCTGGTCTCCTACTACCGCAACCGCGGCTCGATCGCGGTTGAAGACATCAACGCGCTCAAGGGCTGAGAACGGGCATGTACGACCTGATCGTCTTTCTTCCGCTGCTCGGCTTCCTGATCGCTGGACTGTTCGGCCAGCAAATCGGACCGCGCGCATCAGAGCTCGTCACGACGGGCTTCCTCGCCGTCAGCGCGGTGCTCGCCTGGATCGCTTTCTTCGGCGTCGCAACTGGCCATGAGGAGCAGGCGCTGATCGTGCCGGTGACGAACTGGCTGACCTCGGGCAAGCTCGCGGTCTCGTGGGCGCTGCGCATCGACACGCTCACCGCGGTGATGCTGATCGTCGTCTGCACCGTTTCGTTCCTCGTGCACCTCTATTCGTTCGGCTACATGGCCGAGGATACCAGCCGGCCGCGCTTCTTTGCCTATCTGTCGCTGTTCACCTTCGCGATGTTGATGCTGGTGACGGCCGACAATCTCGTGCAGATGTTCTTCGGCTGGGAGGGCGTCGGTCTCGCCTCCTATCTGCTGGTCGGCTTCTGGTACGATCGCCCCGCCGCCAATGCGGCGGCGATCAAGGCGTTCGTCGTCAATCGCATCGGCGACTTCGGCTTCGCGCTCGGCATCTTCCTCGTCTTCCAGCTCACCGGAGCCGTCACCTTCGATCAGGTCTTCGCCGCCGCGCCGGGCCTCGTCGGCAAGACGATCCATATCTTCGGCGCCGATTGGGACGCGCTGACCCTCGCCTGCCTGCTGCTGTTCATGGGCGCGATGGGCAAGTCGGCGCAGTTCCTGCTCCATACCTGGTTGCCTGATGCGATGGAGGGCCCGACCCCGGTCTCCGCCCTCATTCACGCGGCGACCATGGTCACCGCAGGCGTCTTCATGGTCGCGCGTCTGTCGCCCTTGTTCGATCTCTCGCCGATTGCGCTCGGCGTCGTCACGATCGTCGGCGCGACCACCGCCATGTTCGCGGCGACGGTCGGCCTGGTGCAGAACGATATCAAGCGGGTGATCGCCTATTCGACCTGCTCGCAGCTCGGCTACATGTTCGTCGGCCTCGGCGTCGGCGGCTACAGCCTCGGCGTCTTCCACCTCTTCACGCACGCCTTCTTCAAGGCGCTGCTGTTCCTCGGCGCCGGCTCGGTCATCCATGCGATGCACCACGAGCAAGACATGCGCGCGATGGGCGGTCTGCGGAAGGAGATCCCCTTCACCTTTTGGATGATGACGATCGGCACGCTGGCGCTTACCGGCGTCGGTATTCCCTTCACCTCGATCGGCTTCGCCGGCTACGTCTCGAAGGACGCGATCATCGAGGCCTCCTACGCCTCGCACGGCATCGGCGCTTCTTACGCCTTCGCCTGCGTGGTGCTCGCGGCGGGACTGACCTCGTTCTACTCCTGGCGCCTGGTGTTCATGACCTTCTTCGGCGAGCGCGGCCAGTGGGCCGTCGACCGCGCCGAGAACGGACACGGTCACGACGCGCATGCGCATGCCGCGCATGGTGGGCACGGGGACGACCATGGCCACGATCACGCCGCGCATGAATCGCCGCCGGTAATGCTGATCCCGCTCGCCGTGCTCGCGCTCGGCGCCGTCGTCGCAGGCGTCGTGTTCCGCTCCTGGTTCATTGGCGCCGGCTTCGAGGGCTTCTGGAAGCACGCGCTCTATGTCGGGCCGAGCAACAAAATCCTCGAGGAGATGGAGACGGTCCCGTGGATCGTCTCGCTGTCGCCGAGCTTGATGATGGTCGGCGGTTTCCTGGTCGCGTACTACATGTACATGGTCAATCGCGCCGCGCCGCGGGCGCTCGCCAACGCCAATCCGGCGCTCTACCGCTTCCTGCTCAATAAGTGGTACTTCGACGAACTCTATGACGTCCTCTTCGTCAGGACTGCATTCTGGCTCGGCCGCGTGTTCTGGAAGGGCGGCGACGGCTTCATCATCGACGGTCTCGGCCCGGATGGGGTGTCGGCCCGCGTACTCGACGTGACGCGCAACGTGGTTCGTCTGCAGTCGGGCTACATCTACCACTACGCCTTTGCGATGCTGCTCGGCGTCGCCGCCTTCGCGACTTGGTATCTCTTCGGGGGAATCCATTGATGTCCGGCTCCTGGATTCTGTCCGGCCTGCTCGTCCTGCCGCTGATCGGGGCGCTTTGCATCCTGCTGCTGCGCGGCCAGGACGAAGCGACCTATAAGAACGCGCGCTGGATCGCGCTGTGGACCACGTTGGCCACCTTCGTCCTGAGCCTCGTCGCCTGGTCGCGCTTCAACCCAGGCACATCAGGTTTCCAGCTCGTCGAGCAGAGCGACTGGTTCTCGCACACCATCAGTTACAAGGTCGGCGTCGACGGCATCTCGATGCCGTTCGTGCTGCTGACGACGTTGCTGATGCCGATCTGCATCGCCGCCTCGTGGACGTCGATCGAGAAGCGCGTCAAAGAATATATGATCGCCTTCCTGATCCTCGAAACGCTGATGATCGGCGTGTTCGTCGCGCTCGATCTCGTGCTGTTCTACCTCTTCTTCGAGGGCGTCCTCATCCCGATGTTCCTGATCATCGGCATCTGGGGCGGCAAGCGTCGCGTCTACGCGGCCTTCAAGTTCTTCCTCTACACGCTCGTCGGCTCGCTGCTGATGCTGCTCGCCATCATGACGATGTATTGGACGGCGGGCACGACCGACATCGAAGTGCTTTTGAAGACCTCCTTTGCGCCCTCGATGCAAACTTGGCTGTGGCTCGCTTTCTTCGCCTCCTTCGCGGTGAAGATGCCGATGTGGCCGGTCCACACCTGGCTGCCCGACGCGCACGTCGAAGCGCCGACCGCGGGGTCGGTGATCCTGGCCGGCATCCTGCTGAAGATGGGCGGCTACGGATTCATCCGGTTCTCGCTGCCGATGTTCCCGGACGCGAGCCACAATTTTGCGCCGCTGATCTACGCCCTTTCGATCATCGCGATCATCTACACCTCACTGGTCGCGCTGGTTCAGGAAGACATGAAGAAGCTCATCGCCTACTCCTCGGTGGCGCATATGGGCTTTGTCACCATGGGGCTGTTCGCCGCCAACACCCAGGGCGTGCAGGGCGCCGTCTACCAGATGATCAGCCACGGCCTCGTGTCGGCCGCGCTGTTCCTTTGCGTCGGCGTCGTTTACGACCGGATGCACACCCGCGAGATCGCTGCCTACGGCGGCCTCGTTCACCGCATGCCGCGCTATGCCGCTGCATTCATGGTGTTTACGCTCGCCAACGTCGGCTTGCCGGGAACGTCGGGCTTCGTTGGTGAATTCCTGACGCTGATCGGCACGTTCCAAGCGAACGGCTGGGTCGCGCTGTTTGCGACAACAGGCGTCATTTTCTCGGCGGCCTATGCACTTTATCTCTATCGCCGGGTCATCTTCGGCGTGCTCGATAAGCCGAGTCTGACGGGCATGACGGATCTCTCGGTTCGGGAGATCGCGACGCTCGGGCCGTTGCTGGTTCTGACTATCTATTACGGGGTGCATCCGCAGCCTATCATCGACGCCAGCGCGGTTTCGATCGACGCTCTGATCAAAGGTATCGATCAGGCGATCGCCGTGACCAAGACGGCCGGGCTGTGATCGCGCCAACAAGGGGATTGATCTCAAAATGAACGTGACGGCATTCTCCCTTCCGGTGGTCCTGCCCGAGTTCATCATCGCGGCAGGCGCGCTGGCGCTTCTGCTGGTCGGCGCCCTGCGCGGCGAGCGCTCGGTCGCGCTGGTGACGGAGATTGCGGTCGCGCTGCTCGGCGCCGCGCTGCTCGCGGTTTTGGCCAATCATCGCGACAAGGGCGTTACCTTTTACGGCGCATTCACCGACGATCCGTTCAGCCGCTTCATGAAGGCGCTGTCGCTGATCGGCTCGCTGGTGACTCTGCTGCTCTCGATCGATTTCATGCGCCGGGCGAAGATCGCCGGGTTCGAGTTTCCGATCCTCATACTGCTGTCGACGCTCGGCATGATGATGCTGATCTCGGCGAGCGACTTCATCGCGCTGTATCTCGGCCTCGAACTGATGAGCCTGTCGCTCTATGTCGTCGCCGCCTACCGTCGCGACGATTTGCGCGCCTCGGAGGCGGGGCTGAAGTATTTCGTTCTGGGCGCTTTGTCTTCGGGCATGCTGCTCTATGGGGCCTCGCTGATCTACGGCTATACCGGCACCGTCTCCTTCGCGGGCGTCGCGACGGCCCTGCATGCGCAGGCTAGCCTCGGCGTGATCTTCGGTCTCGTCTTCATTCTCGCTGGCCTCGCCTTCAAGATTTCGGCGGTTCCGTTCCACATGTGGACGCCGGACGTTTACCAGGGTGCGCCGACCCCGGTGACGACTTTCTTCGCCTCCGCGCCCAAGATGGCGGCGATGGCGATCTTGCTGCGGGTCACGATGACCGCCTTTCCCGGCGTGGCGAACGACTGGCGGCAGATCATCACTTTCATCTCGATCGCCTCGATGGCGCTCGGCTCCTTTGCGGCGATCGGCCAGACCAGCTTCAAGCGTCTGATGGCCTATTCCTCGATCGGCCACATGGGTTTCGCGCTGGTGGGTCTCGCCGCCGGGACGGTTGAAGGCGCGCACGGCGTCGTCGTCTATATGGCGATCTATCTCGCCATGACGCTCGGGACCTTCGCGGGCATCCTCTCGATGCGTCGCGACGGGGCCTATGTCGAGGACATCGCCGATCTCTCTGGTCTCGCCCGCACGAATGCGCCGATGGCGTTCTTCCTGGCGGCGATGATGTTCTCGCTCGCCGGCATTCCGCCGCTCGCCGGCTTCTTCGCCAAGTTCTATGTCTTTGCGGCGGCGATGAAGGCCGGCCTCTACGGCCTATCAATCATCGGCGTGCTGACGAGCGCGGTGGGCGCCTACTATTACCTGCGCATCGTCAAGATCATGTATTTTGACGAGCCGGCCAAGGCGTTCGATCAGCCGGGCGCTGCGGCGCGCATCGTTTTGGCGCTGTCGACCGCAGTCGTCATCTTCTATGCGCTCGCTCCGGCGCCCCTCACTGACGCGGCGATGGCCGCAGCCAAGTCGCTGTTTTGATCGATCCAGGTCCAATCAGCGAGCCTGAACCACACATCGCCGGCTGGCGGGTCGCCCGGTTCGCCAGCCTAGGATCGACGAACGACGAAGCGCGAGCTCGCGCGCTCGCCGGCGATCCAGGCGGCTTGTGGGTTCTCGCCGAAGAACAGACGCAAGGGCGCGGCCGTCATGGCCGCGTTTGGCGTTCTCCGCGTGGCAATCTCTACGCCAGCGTCTTGCTGGTCGATCCTTGCGACGCCGCCATTGCGCCGCAGCTTGGCTTCGTGGCCGGTGTCGCGCTGGTTAATGCGGCGAGAGACCTCGGCGCCGCGGACGCCGCGATCAAATGGCCGAACGACCTGCTGTGGCAGGGCGCCAAATTGTCGGGGCTGCTCGTCGAGGGTTTGACGATCCCCGGTCGGGCTTTCGTCTGCGCCATCGGCTTCGGCGTCAATTGCGTCTCTTCGCCAGAGGGGCTCGCTTATCCCGTGGCCGATCTCAGCCAGGCCCTCGGCCGCCCGATCGCGCCGGCCGAGGTTTTCGCTGCTTTGGCCGCGCGCTTTGACGAAATGGTCCGGCTGTGGGACAGGGGCGGGCGCTTTGCAGAGATCCGAACGCGCTGGCTCGCTGCGGCGGCCGGCGTGGGCGGCGCTGTACGGGTCGCTTCGGCGCGTGGAACCCGCGAAGGCCTCTTCGAGGGGCTCGACGCCAGCGGGCGGCTGCTGCTGCGTACGCAAAGTGGTCTCGAGGCGGTCGAGGCCGCCGATCTGTTCCTCACTCCGCCCAATGGATGCTCGAATCGCCGATGAAAGCCGCAATCAATGAGTGACGAGAACGATATTGTGTTTGCCCCGCTGGGCGGGCTCGGCGAAATCGGGATGAATTGCGCGCTCTACGGCTTCGGCCCGCAGCGCACCCGCAAATGGTTGATGGTCGATCTCGGCGTCGCCTTCGCCGGCGACGATCTGCCGGGGATCGACTTGATCATGCCGGACCTCGCCTTCCTCGAGAAGGTGAAGAAAAATCTGGTCGGACTGGTCATCACCCACGCCCATGAGGACCATATCGGCGCGCTGGCCGAGCTTTGGCCGAGCGTCGGTGTGCAGGTCTATGCGACGCCCTTCGCCGCGGGGCTGGCGGAGAGCCGCCGCCTGGCCGAGCCGGGCGCGCCCAAGGTCCCGATCAAGATCGTCGCTCCGGGTGGGCGCGTCGAAATCGGCCCGTTCGACGTCGAGTTCATCCCGGTCGCGCATTCGATCCCCGAGAGCTGCGCGCTGGCGATCCGTACGCCCGCGGGCCTCGTCGTCCATACCGGCGATTGGAAGATCGACGAGACGCCTGGCGTCGGCCTGCCAACCGACGAGCGTCGCCTGAGGGAGCTCGGCGAAGAGGGCGTGCTGGCGCTGATCTGCAATTCCACCAATTCGCTGCGCGAGGGCGAAGCGATCTCCGAGGTCGACGTCGCCAGGTCGCTCGCCGAAATCGTCGACCAGGCCAAGGGCCGTGTCGTGGTGACGACCTTCGCCTCCAATGTGGCGCGGCTGCGCGCGGCGGCGGAGGCCGGCTTCGCCAGCGGCCGGCAGGTGCTGCTGATGGGCCGCGCGATGGAGCGTGTCGTCGGGGTGGCGCGCGAATGCGGTTATCTCGATGGGCTGCCGCCGATGCTGGGCCCGGAGCCCTTCGAGCGTCTCGCCCGCGACAAGGTGCTGGCGCTCGCAACCGGCAGCCAGGGCGAGCCGCGCGCCGCACTGGCTCGCATTGCCGAGGACGAGCACCCGAACGCAACTCTTTCGAGCGGCGATCTCGTCGTCTTCTCCTCGCGCACGATCCCTGGCAACGAGAAGCCGGTCGGCAAGGTCGTCAATGGCCTCGTCACGCAGGGGATCGAGATCGTCACCGATCGCACGCATCTCGTGCATGTCTCCGGCCACCCGGGCCGCGCCGATCTCGCCAAGCTCTACGCCTGGCTCAAGCCGAAGATCGCCGTTCCGGCGCATGGCGAGCCGCTGCATCTCTCCGAGCATCTCGCCTTCGCCAAGTCGCAGGGCGTCAAAGAGGTCGTGCGCGCGTTCAACGGCGACGTGGTGCGCCTCGTCGAGGGAGAGGCGGGCGTCGTCGGGCGGATCGAGCATGGCCGGCGATACAAGGATGGCGACATTTTGCTTCCCGTCGGCGACGAATGCGTCGCCCAGCGCCGCAAGCTCGCCTTTGCGGGCGTCGTTTCGATCGCGTTCGCTTTGACCGACAAAGGCGAAATGGCGGGCGATCCCGACGTGCTGTTCGCCGGCTTGCCGAAGTCGACGCGCGACGGCGCGGGCCTCGACGAGATCATCGACGCGACGATCTTCGAGACCTTCGAGAGCCTGCCGCGCGCCAAGCGGCGGGACGCCGATTTCGTCTGCGGCGCGGTCGAGCGGGCGGTTCGCAACGCGCTCAATGCGGCCTGGGGCAAGAAGCCGCTGGTGCACGTGCTGATCGTCGAAATCTGAGGGCGTGTCGCGTTTCTCTCGAAATGGGGCAGGGTATGATCGGAAGATTGAACCACGTCGCCATCGCGGTCGCCGATCTCGCGGCGGCGGCCGCGCATTATCGCGATGGCCTCGGCGCAAAAGTTAGCGCCCCCGTCGCCCTTGCGGAGCACGGCGTCACGGTCGTGTTCGTCGAACTGCCCAACACCAAGGTCGAACTGCTGGAGCCGCTCGGCGCGGCGTCGCCGATCGCCAAGTTCCTTGAAAATAGCCCGGACGGCGGCATGCACCACATCTGTTTCGAGGTCGAGGACATCCTCGCCGCGCGCGATCAGCTCAAGGCCTCGGGCGCCCGCGTGCTCGGCGACGGTGCGCCAAAGATCGGCGCCCACGGCAAGCCGGTGCTGTTCCTGCATCCCAAGGACTTCAACGGAACCCTGATCGAGTTGGAGCAGGCGTGAGCGTCGGCGGCCTTCAAGGAGAAGGCCGCGAGGGGTCCGCCAGTCGCTTCACGCTTCCAGTTTACATGAAGGTGCAGCGATGACCTCTCGGCCCGCGCGCGACGCGCATTCCTTCGGGACAGGTCCGCTCGTGAAAGTTGCTGTATCTCGCGCAATGCCCCGACGGCGTGCGGTAGTAATGCTGGCCGCAGCCCCCGCTGATCAACTGGACGTTCGCTATTGGGTCCCAGTGACCGACAGAACTCACCGCGGCCTGGACGTCGGTGGCGCAGACGACAAGAGCGCAAGCGATCGCTAGAGCTTGCGCCAATCTTCTAAATTCGCCGCATGCACCAACCGTCGCCTTCTCTCGAGGAAATACCGGCGCCGAAGTTTTCGCGGCATGCTCGATAAGCAAAAGCTTCGCCCCTGTGGTGAACACGTTTGCCTCCCACTTGCTATCGGACGTTCAAATCCGACAGCAAGTCAATAACAAGGCATTCCGTATATTTTGAGGCCGGTTTGTCGGGACGCCGGCATTGGAGGGCGGCAGGTCGACCGTCACGTCGACCGTAGCCGGCGCGCCGCCGTCAAAAACCCATTTCCAGGCTCGCCATGAACGTCCGCGGCGTGCCGAGATAGGCCGTATTGGCGCCGGCGGCGCCAACGATATTGCCGTCGGCGACCGAGACGTAATAGTTCGTGTTGGTGACGTTGAGCACCTGAAAGCGCGCCGTCACGGGATGCTGCATCACTTTCGTGGAATAGCGGGCTCCGACGTCGAGCGTGGCGTAAGAGGGCGCGAAGGAATTGTTGGTGTTGGTCGCCGCTCTTTGGCTTTCGTAGTGAACGGCGGCGGTGAGCGCGACGCCATGAAAGACGGCGGGATGGAAGTCGAGCGCGACGTCGCCCTTGAATTGCGGAACGCCGACCACGAATTTGTCGTTTGTCGCCGCGATGCCGGTGTCCAGCAATTTCGCATCGATATAGGTCAACCCGCCGAAGATGCTGAAGTCGGGCGTGACGGCGCCTTGCGCGAACAGCTCGACGCCGGTGTTCATCTGCGTGCCGATGACCTCGAAGATGTTGGTCGTCGCGTCGGTGGCGGCGAGCGGGCGCGTCATTCGGAAGCCATCGAGCGTGACCAGGAAATCCTTGCTCAAGGCATATTTGACGCCGCTTTCGACCTCTTGATCGTGATACGGGGCCATGAACTGGTTGACGTTCGCAGTGCCCGCCGGGGCCTGATCGCCCTGTTCGATGCTGCTGGCGTAGGTCGCGTAGAAGGTGAGCGGCGCGGTCGGCTTGTAGATCAAGCTGATTGTCGGACTGAGGGCGCCGTTGGCCGAGTTTGAACTCGTCGTCGCCCCGCTGACGTTGTAGCTCTTGGCGTCGAGGAACGATGAGCTCAACACGGCTTGCACGGACCACTGGTCGTTGAAATGCAGCGTGTCGCCGACGATGAACGACTGCTCGTCCAATTCGCCCGATTTGTACTCGCCGCCGGTCGCCGGAATCGCCGACGGCGCAAATATCGACGGATCGGCGAATGACGAAGGGCCGAGCGTTTGGACGATCGAGTTTCGGTAGCTGTACTGGCCGTTCATGAAGCCGTTCGTGCCGAACGTCAGATCGTTCCTGTATCCGAAGATGTTGACCTGGCCGTTGAGCGAGGCGGTGTCGCTGGCGATCGTAAAATGCGGGACCGCGGTGAAATTCTTGGTGACGGTGAAGTCCCCGTTGTTATTGGTCATCGTATTGGTGATGCCGTAGAGGCCGCGGATCGAATTCTCGTAGAGCGCGCCGACCTGCATGCTCCATTGATCGTTGAAGTCGTGCTTGACCTTCACCAGACCGGTGTCGGAGGTAAGGTCGGTGCCGGCGCCCGGCTGGGAGAGGCCGGGGGTGCTCGGGTTCATCGGCGTGGGCAGAACGGTGCTCTTGCCGCTGTCGTAAACGATGCTTCCCGGAAGGCCGTAGGCCTCCGCCTGATAATGGCTGTAGTCCGCTTCGACGACGGTCTTGTCGTCGAGATGAAAGTCGAAGTCGGAGCTGAACAGAGTGCGATCGGCTTGGCTTCCGTCGACGTAGCTCTCGCCTTGGCCGTGCACGACATTGAGGCGATAGCCGACCCCTCCGCTTCGCCCGCCGAGGTCGGCCTGCTCGGTGAACAGGCCTTCGGAGTCGTAGCCTTCGACGAGACGAAGGAGCGGCGAATCGGTCGGGCGCTTCAGGATGTAGTTGAACACGCCGGCGGGCGTCTCCGGCCCGTATAGCGCTCCCGCAAGCCCGTTGAGAACTTCAATGCCGGCAAGGTTCTCGGTGGGGATGGCCGTCGTTCCAATGATGTTCAGCCCGTCGAGCCGGGTGTTCTGAACGATGCCGCCCTGAAAGCCGCGCGATTGCGGCCGCGACACCTCATAGCCCTGCTGATCCCGGACTTCGACCGAGGGCAGGAAACTCAGAGCATCGTTCACCGTATGGACTTGCTGATTGTCGAGTAGGTTTCCTGGAACCACGGTCATCGACGTCGGCGTATCGAGGATCGACTGGTTGCCGAGGGGACCAAAGCTCGCGGTCGGGGTGTTGTAGGTGGGTGTTGCGGCGGAAGCTCCGGCGCCAGCATGGGGAGCGGCATTGCCTGCGCCGCCAGCATGGGTGGCGGCGTCTGCTCCCTCGCCGGTCGGGGCGCTGGAGGCTGTATTGGCCGCCTGCGTCTGGGCAGGCTTCGCGGCAGGCTTGTGTCGCCTCCGAACCGGAGGCTTCGGCGGCGTCGTCGGAGCGCTGACGACGACGGGCGGAAGCTCCACCGGGTTGCCGGTCTGTTGCGCCTGCGCAGCGCCAACGGAAAGGGCTGCCGCGCCAGAGGCGGCCAGCAAATAAGCTTTTCTCATGTGTGATTGGGCCCGAGCCAGGATGGCGCCGATCAGGAGTCAGCGCTTCGCTATGTCTAGGCCGATATAGCGAGGACGAGGCCGGAGCAATTGTCCGCACCTCCATGAGCGCTCAACTTCGTTTGATGCGCGCTCAACGTCATTTGATTTTGTGCGGGCGGCGCGACGGCGCGGATAGACGCTGCTCGGCCATCTCTGGGAAGCAGCGTCGAGCGAGCGTGATGGGGACGCGCGAACCGAAGCCCCATTCCCGCGTCTGGCCAGTCCTACGCCACGGCTACGCCGCCTGTGTCGACGCGTAGGTCTGAGGAGTCGCCGTCTCGCGCGGCCCGAGCGCCTCGATCAGCGGCCCGAGGAAGGCTTCGTAAGCCCGCCAACGGCCAACCGACTTCGCATTGATCGGCTGGCGCACTTGGGCGACGCTCGCGGTTCGCACGCTGCGCTTGGTCTTGTGGAAGTCGAGGCAGCGCGGCTCCCATTCGAGACCACAGTGGGCGAGGACGCGCCGTCCCTCGCCTTCGAGGTCGGCGACGACGTCCTCGTATTGCACCTCCAGCATCATGCCGGGGGGCAGCACGCGCCGCCAGTGCGCCATCAGCGCCTCGTAGGCTCGATAGTAGCGGCCGAGTTCCGCGAGATCGTAGGTGTAGGGAAGGTTTTCGACGAACAGCGTGGTGAAGCAGGAGACGCACGTGTCGAGCGGATCGCGCCGGACATGGATGATCCGCGCCTGCGGCAGCGCGAGCGCGATCAAGCCGGCGCAACGGAAGTTCTCCGTCATCTTGTTGACGACGCGTTGGGCGGCGCCGGCTCGGCTCTGCAACCGCGCCAGATAGGCTTCGCCCAGCGGGCGGAAATCCTCCCGGCGCATACGCCAAACGCTCTCCGGCACGTTTGGAAGCGCAGCCGTCACGCCCCCGATTTCCCGCGCGGCGATCTCGAGATCGTTCGTTTCCCCAGCCCCGTAAACGCTGGGATGGCTGGCGAGGATCTGTTCGACGAGGGTCGTGCCGGAGCGCGGCATGCCCAAGACGAAGACCGGAACCGAAGAGGTCGGCCCACCGCCGCCGAGACGCTCGATCAGGCCTTCGGCGTAGGCGAGCCGGCTGCGTTCGAGAAGGCCGATGACGGCGTCTTCGTCGTAGCCCCCGAGTTTCCGCCTCGTGGCGTTGCCGGTGGCGAAGTGACGGAACGATCGCTCGTGGTCGGAGGCGTCGGCGTAGGCCTTGCCGAGCGCGAAATGCGCATAGACCTGATCCGGCGCGCGCGTCGGCGCGTCGTCGCGGGTGAGCGCCTCGAGAGCTTTGACAAAACGTTCGCCGGGCTTGAGGGGCCGCGCCAAGGAGAGGTGATGGTAAGCTCGCGCGCACGACGGCTCCAGCGCGACGGCTGTCTCGAGGGCAGTGGCGGCCTCTTCGAGCCGGCCGCACTGGAGCAAAGCGACGCCCTTGTTCTCATGGGCGAGCGCGGCAGTGGGCGCGCTCACGATCGCCGCGTCGTAGCTCAACAGCGCCTCGCTCTCGCGGCCGAGGCTGGTTAGGTTCGCGCCGCGATTGATGAGGGCGTCGACATGATCAGGCGCCAGCGCCAGCGCGGCGTCGCAACTCGCCAGCGCCTCCTCCGGGTGTTTGAGGGCGGCGAGGGCGCTAGCGCGGTTGGTCAGGGCCTCGACGTAGTGTGGATCGAGCGCAATCGCTTGATTGTAGAGAGTCAGCGCCTCGAAAGGCCGATTGAGTTCGAGAAGCGCGCTGGCGACACAGTTGTAGCTCACTGCTGAATGCGGAGCGAGGGTGAGCGCCTTGACGAAGCAGTCGAAGGCTTCGCGAACGCGCTTCAGCGCTCTGAGCGCGATGCCGCGATTGATGAAGATCTCTGCGCCCGGCGGCGAAACCGCTGCGGCTTGATCGTAGCATCGGAGCGCATCTTCGGGGCGGCCGAGATTGAGGAGGGCGTTGCCGCGATTGTTCAGCGCGTTGGCGGAGTTGCCCGCGACGGCGAGCGCTTGATCCAGTAACGATGCGTGTTTCACGAATTCAATCTCCAATCCTCCCTTCGCTCGCAATAAGCCACTGGCGCGCCAGGTCTTCGCCTGGACGGCTCGCGACATGAGCGAAGCTGTTCGATGAAAAGTTTGGCGGCCGGGCTAGGCCGCCCGCCTTGCGGAACGCTTAGGTTCTCGCAGGTCCCAGCGCATCGACGAGCGGCCCGAGATGCGCTTCGTAGGCGCGCCAACGACCAACCGACCTCGCATTGATCGGCTGACGGACTTGGGCGACGCTGGCGGTTCGCACGCTACGCTCGTTCTTGTGGAAGTCGACGCAGTGCGGGTCCCATTCGAGACCGCAATGGGCGACGATGCGCCTTGCCACGCCTTCAAGATCAGCGACGACGTCTTCGTATTGCACGTCCAGCATTACGCCCGGCGGCAGCACGTGTCGCCAATGCGCCATCAGGGCCTCGTAGCCTCGATAGTAGCGGCCGAGTTCAGCGAGGTCGTAGGCGTAAGGAATGTTTTCGGTGAAAAGATTGGTGAAGCAGGAAATGCAGGTGTCGAGCGGTTCGCGCCTGACATGGATGATACGGGCTTGCGGCAGGGCGAGCGCGATTAATCCGACGTAGCGAAAATTGTCGGGCGTCTTGTTGACGATGCGCGTCGCTTGGCTCGCTTGGCCCTGGAGTCGCGCCATATAGCGCTCTCCCAATGCGCGGAAGTCTTCGGGTCGCATCCGCCAGACGCTATCCGGCGCGCTCAGGGTCCCCGTCGTCGCCCCGCCGCATTCGCGCGCGGCGAGTTCGAGATCGTTGATCTCTCCGGCCCCGAAAACGTCGGGGTGGCTGTCAAGAATTTGTTCGACGAGGGTGGTGCCGGAGCGAGGCATCCCCAGGACGAAGAGCGGCGCCGAGGAGTTCGCGCCAACGCCGACAAAGCGCTGCATCAGCTCTTCGGTATAGGCGAGGCGGCTGCGGTCGAGCTGGCCGAGAAACGCGGCTTCGTCATAGCCGTTCAACTGACGCTTCGTGGCGTTGCCGATGGCGAGGTGATGGAACGACCGCTGGTGGTCGCCGGCATCCGCGAAGGCCTTGCCGAGCGCGAAATGCGCGTAGACCTGGTTTTGCGGGGTCGTCTGTTTGCCTTCGTTGACTTGCGCCGCCAAAGCTTCAACGTGCCGGTCGCCCGGCTGGAAGCGTCGCACCAAGGAGAGGTGGTAGTAGGCCCGGGCGCGCGACGCCTCCAGCGCGATGGAGGCTTCGAAGGCGCTCGCGGCCTCGGCGAGACGGCCTTGTTGTAGCAGCGCGACTCCCTTGTTCTCATGGGCGAGCGCTGAATCGGGCGCGTTGGCGATCGCCGCGTCGTAGCTTGCCAGGGCTTCGCTTTCGCGACCCAAATTCGTGAGGCTCGCGCCGCGGTTGATGAGGGCGTCGACGTATTGGGGCGCAATCGCCAAAGCAGTGTCGCAGCTCGCCAAAGCTTCCGCCGGGCGCTTGAGAGCGGAGAGCGCGCCTGCGCGATTGGCCAACGCCTCGACATATTGCGGATTGAGGGCGATCGCCTGGTCGTAGAGGGGCAGTGCTTCGAGGGGCCGCTCCAACTCCATCAGCATGGTCGCAAGGCTGTTATAGATCGGCGCCGAATGCGGCGCGAGCGCCAGGGCTTTGACGAGAGAATCGAGCGCCTCGCCCTGACGGTTGAGCGCCTGGAGCGCTGCGCCGCGACCGGTCAGCAACTCAGCGTTGTGCAGGCCAAGGACGGCCGCGCGGTCGAAGCTTGCGAGCGCTTCGTCGGCGCGCTTGAGTTTCACGAGCGCATTGCCGCGATTGAGATAGATATTGGCGTTGGTCGGATTGGCGGCGAGGGCCGCCTCGTAGCTGGCGAGCGCCTCCTGGTGGCGTCCGAGTTCGACGAGCGCATTGCCGCGGTTGTTGAGCGCGTCGGCGTTGCCCGGCGCGAGAGTGAGGGCGCGGTCGAGGCTTTCGAGCGCCTCCGAACTGCGGCCGAGTTCCCGCAGCACGCCACCGCGATTGCTGTGGATGTTCGCCAAGCGGGAATTGACCGCCAGCGCTTTGTCGAAGCACTCCAGCGCCTCGGTGGGACGCTTGAGCATCGCCAGCGCGCAGCCTTTGTTGGCGTGCGCCTCGGCGTGACGGGGTTCGAGCGAGAGGGCTCGATCATAGCAGCCGAGAGCCTCGTCGAGCCTCCCGAGATAGGTGTGCGCCACGCCCAATTCGCACCACGCGCCAGCGTGCTTGGGCGAAACGCTCGTCGCGCGGCTCAGTGTCTGCAACGCCTCCGCGTTGCGGCCTCGCCGCAGCAGGGCGAGGCCGAGGCCCCGTAGCGCGTCAAAGTCGAGCGGGCGCGTCCCGAGCACGGCGCGGTAAAGCCTCTCCGCTTCATCGAGCCTGCCGGCCCGTTGCATATCATCCGCCGACTTCAAGAGCGCAGAGGCGGATGGCGCCGAATTGAGCGGGGAGGGCGGCTGCTTCACTCGTGGTCTCCGGTAGAACCGGTCGCCGATCGGCGAACGTGGAACTGGAGCCTAAAAAGCGCAATCGAGCTTTCGCGTAGCTGGAGGCGTCGCGAGGATTGGCCTTGCACACGGGTTCGTGAAGTCGTTCGTGGCCTGACGGTTGCGGCTGGGCTCAGCCTCTATCGCGCATCAGCCGCGACTTGTCGCGGTTCCAATCGCGCGCTTTTTCGGCCTCGCGCTTGTCGTGCAGCTTCTTGCCGCGGCCGAGGGCGATCGCGATCTTCGCCCGCCCTTTTTCGTTGAAATAGATACGCAAGGGCACGATCGTCATGCCTTCGCGTTCGACGCCCTTGGCGAGCTTGGCGATCTCCTTGGCGTGCAGCAACAGCTTGCGCGGCCGCTTCGGCTCATGATTGAAGCGGTTGGCCTGCAAATATTCCGGGATATTGGCGTTGTAGAGGATCATCTCGCCGTTGCGGTCGACCGAGGCGTAGCTTTCCGCCACCGTCGCCTGGCCGGTGCGGAGCGACTTCACTTCGGGGCCGGTCAGCATCATGCCCGCCTCGAACACCTCGCCGATCTCGTAATCGAAGCGAGCGCGCCGGTTTTCCGAGACGATTTTGTAATTCGGCTTGTCTTTGTCGACCACGAAAGCGAAACGCCGTTTGAGGGCGCGCAGCAAAAAGGACCACGCGCGACGATTGAGACATCCAGACCTTGTGGCGAGGCTAATCGCCGCAAGGGCCGAGGTTACGCGTTGAGCACGCCGGCGTGCACCATCGCGCGGCGGATCTGCAATTCGGTGGAAGCGCCGATCGGGACGAGCGGCAAGCGCACCTCGTTGCGCGCCTGACCGAGGAGGCTGAGCGCGTATTTGGCTCCGCAAACCCCCGGCTCGGCGAAGATGGCGGCGTGCAGCGGGGTCAGCTTGTCCTGAATGCGCAGAGCATGCGCGAAGTCGCCCTTGAGCGCGTATTCCATCAGTTCGGCGCACAAAGCGGGGGCGACATTGGCCACCACCGAGATGCAACCGGCGGCTCCCGCCGCCATACAGGCGAGCGCCGTCATGTCTTCGCCAGAAAGTTGGATAAACTCCGCGCCCATCGCGTGACGCTGGCGGGAAATACGCCCGACGTCGCCGGTGGCGTCCTTGACGCCGACGACGTTCTTCAACTCGTAGAGCCGCTTCATCGTATCGACCGACATGTCGATCACGCTGCGCGGCGGAATATTGTAGATGATGATTGGTATCCCGATAGCGTCGTTGACCGCCCGGAAATGCTGATAAAGTCCTTCCTGGGTCGGCTTATTATAATAGGGGGTCACCACCAGCACCGCGTCGGCGCCGGCCTGTTCCGCGTGCCGCGCCATCTCCACCGCTTCGTGCGTATTGTTGGACCCCGCCCCCGCTATGACGGGAACCCTGCCGCGCGCCTCATCGATGCAAATCGCGACTGCGCGACGATGCTCATCGAGGCTGAGCGTCGGACTTTCGCCGGTCGTGCCGACGGGGACCAACCCGTGGGAGCCGGCGGTGATCTGCAAGTCGATCAACGCGCGAAACGCCTGCTCGTCGATCTTGCCGTCCTTGAAGGGAGTCACCAGGGCCGGCATCGATCCGTGAAACTTTGCACGCTTATCCATCTCGGCCTTCCAACTCGCCTCGACTTAACCCGCCTAGGCCTCGCCGCACTTGCGACAGGCCGAACTGGACACATAGACCCTCGCCACTTCCTGCGAAAGGGGGATCGCAGCCGAACGCCGTGGTTAACACTTCGTCAGCAAAAGCGGCTCACGATGGAGGCTGAGGCCATCGCGATGATCGCTTTTCGATTTGCCGCCGCATTCGTCGGCTTGGGCGCGCTCTATCTGATGGGCGTCACGGCGCGCCATGAGCTGGCGCAACCCCCGGTCGCGCCGCGTGACAGCGCGGCGGCTCTCGCTCACGTCTCGCCACAATACCCGCAGCATCCCAAGCTCGTATCGGCCGTGTCGACCGTCAAGGAGGGGCCGCCGTCGCTCCGGGCGCCGGTCGATCTCGCGCCGACCGGCGCGCTCGAGGCGCCAAAGTTCAATACGCCCGAGGCGCCCCCGCAAGCGGTCGGCGCCGAGCCGGCGCCTGACGTCAGCCGTCTGGTCGCGGCTGCGGCGCTTTACCGCAAGGGGGACACTTCTGGGGGCGACGCGATTGCCCGGGACGTCACCGATCCTGTCGAGCGCACGGCGATCGAATGGGCGGCCCTGCGCCTGGTGCCGAACGTGGACGGACGGCGGCTCGCCGCCTTCGCGGCCGCTCATCCGCGATGGCCGGGCGGCGACTGGATCCGCGACGAAGAGGAGGCGCGCGTCTACACCGAGCATCCCGCGCCGAATGTCGTCGAGGCCCTGTTCGCCGCAGAGCCGCCTCACACGCCCGCCGGCCGCCTTGCCGCAGCGCATGCGGCGCTCGACGCCGGGCGCCGCGATGAAGCGATCGCGACCGTGCGCGCGCTCTGGCGCGAAGACGATATCGACCTCTGGACAGAGAAGACGATCCTCAAGGATTTCGGCGCCGTGCTGACGCGCGCCGACCACAAATATCGCGCCGACAGGCTCCTCTATGCCGAGAAGATAGGCCCGGCGCTGCGCGCGGCGGCGCTCGCGGGCCCCGACGAGGTCGCGCTTGCCCGCGCGCGCATCACCGCGATGTCGGGTCCGCTGACGCCAAAGGCGATCGACGCCGTGCCAGTCGCGCTGCGCACCGATCCGGGCTTCATTTTCGCCCATGTGCAGGACGCCCGCCGCGCCAATCATGCGCTCGAAGCCGCCGACTGGCTTGCGCGGGCGCCGCGCGCCAAGAGCGCGCTGATCGATCCCGACAAATGGTGGGTCGAGCGGCGCATGGTCGCCCGCCAACTGCTCGATCTCGGCCAGATTGAAAAGGCTTATACGATCTGCGCCGAGGCGCAGCCGGTCTCGGTTCCGTCCCGCGTCGACGCCGCGTTCCACAGCGGGTGGATTGCGTTGCGTTTCGCCAACGATCCCGCGCGAGCGGCGCGGCACTTCGCGACCGCCGCCGCGGCCGCCGTGACGCCGCTTTCCATTGCGCGCGCCGCTTATTGGCAGGGGCGAGCAGCCGAGGCGCTCGGTCAGGCCGATGAAGCGCGCCGCTTCTACGAGCGCGCCGCGAATTGGCCGATTGCTTACTATGGCCAGCTCGCCGCCAAGCGACTCGGGCGGGACATCGTCCTGCGCGCGCCCACCACCATCGCGGCGGGAGATCAACGTGACGAAGCGACCCGCGTCGTCGCCATGTTCTACGCCGCCGGGCTCGCCGATCTCGCGACGCCGCTCGCCGAGGCGGCCGGGGAGCAATGGACCGACGAAGCCCAACTCGCCGCGCTCGCCGATGTGGTCGCCGCGCATGGCGACGCCACGACCAGCGTTCATTTCGGCAAGATTGTCACGGAGCGCGGCTTCCCGCTCGACGCGGTCGCTTTTCCCACCACTGGCGTGCCGAACTTCACGCCGCTCGCCCATTCGGCGGATCTCGCCAGCATCTACGCCATCGCGCGGCAGGAGAGCGAATTCATCGAGCACGCATCGTCGGGAGCGGGCGCCAAGGGGCTGATGCAGATTCTGCCGTCGACGGCCCAATCGACGGCGCGGCGCGCCGGCGTCGCTTTCGATCCGGCGCGACTCAATGCCGATCCCGCCTTCAACATCCAATTGGGCGCGGCTTTCCTTGGTCAGTTGTACGACGACGAAGGCGGTTCGGCGGAGCTGGCGTTCGCCGCCTACAACGCCGGCGGCGGCCGCGTCGCCCAATGGCTCGCCGCTTACGGCGATCCCAGGACGGGCAAGATCGACCCCGTCGACTGGGTCGAGCGCATCCCATTCGACGAGACGCGCGACTATGTAGAGCGCGTCAGCGAAAATCTCGGCGTTTACCGCGCGCGGCTGGCGAGCGAGGGCGTGGGCGAGGCGAGCGCCGCGCGGACGGCCGCGGAATAGAGCGCAGCGGCAGGGAGTTCGGCCTCCGCCGGCGCCGGCGCGAGGCGCTCGATCAAGGCGCTGGCGTCGATCGGGGCGCGCGCCTTGGCGTCATTGTCGAAGAAGAGGAAGACGTCGCGTCCTGCGGCGTTTGCCTTAGCGGGCCCGAGCACGCGCTCAGCGTCCTTCGCCTCGCCGCCTGCAGCCCAGGCGCGCAGCCGCTCGGCCCACGCGTCGAGCGCCGGGCCGTTGTAGCCGCTGGCGTAGAGCTGCTCCGAGCCGTGCAGCCGGCAGTAGACAAAGTCCGACGTCACATCCATCAGCCGTGGCCATTCGACGGCGTCGGCGCAGACCAGCGCAACACGCTGGCGGCGCAGCAGACGGATGAAAGCCGGATCGCGGAAGCTTTCATGACGCACTTCGACCGCGTGACGAATGGGTTGCTCCGCGTCACATTCGAGCCAGGCGCGATTGGCGAGGCGCTGATCGTGACGGCGCGCCAGAGCGAGCGCCGCGCTCGTGTCGCGCGGTAGCAAGTCGAGGAACGCCTCCAGCCGCTCGGCGTCGAACGCCGTCCGCGCCGGAAATTGCCAGACCAGCGGACCGAGCTTGGGGCCGAGCCGCAGCACCCCAGAAGCGAAGAAATTGGCGAGCGGCGTCTCGACCTCGCGCAGCCTCAGCCGGTGCGTGATGAAGCCGGACCCCTTGATGGCGAAGACGAAGCCCTCGGGCGTCGCTTCGCGCCAGTGCCCGAAGCTCGCCGGGCTTTGCAAACGATAGAAGGTCGCATTGATTTCGATTGCCGCGAAGCGCCGGCTGGCAAAAGCGAGTTCCTGCGTGTGCGGCAGGTCGGACGGGTAGAAGGGTCCGCGCCAGGAAGAGTAGCTCCAACCGGAAACGCCGATGCGGATGACGGATGGCTTGGCCATGGTCGCCTGCTGCGCGTGGATCAGTCAGTTAACTGCCGGCCCGGGAGAGGGTTCAATCGACGGATGAATAGTGAAGGAGCGAGGGCCGGCGCTAGGGACTGGTTGAACGGAGCCGAGTACGATACGTTACATGCAACTCCACTGAGAATGGCCATGGCGTCGAAGCCTAAGCTCTCGCGCGCGAAGGTGCGGGAACACCGCGACGGCCTGCGTCCGATGCAAATTTGCGTCCTGGACCGACGTGCGCCTACGCTTCAATTGGAGGCGCACCGCCAGTCTCTTGCAGTAGGGGCGGGTGGCCGCGGCGACGAGGATCAGACCTTCATCGACGCGGTGTCGGACTGGGGTCGCGAATGAGTGGTCCTCGGGAAAGGGGACACCTCTTAGGCCCGCGCGCCGAACGCCTGCTGCTCGCAGGTCAAGGAGGTTGATCGATGCGCGGCTGGCTCAGCTTCGTGATGGTTTTCCTGGCGTCCGCGGTAGCCGCCGCCGAACCGCCGCTGTCGATCGAGCATCTTCTGTCCGATGGCTGGCAGATCGCCGGATATGCGAGCGGCTATGACAACCGCACGTCGCTGATCCTGTTCCATCACCCCGGGACGAACGCGCTGGTTCAGTGCGGAATCCTCTATGACGCGACGAGAAATCCGCACACGCTGATCAATTGCTACGAGCTGAAGTGAGGTGCACCGGCGGCGTCCAGCGCATCCGCCGTCTCGCGGCGATGCGAGGCGCTGATGACGTCTTCAAGGTGCTGGCGAAGCGATTGCAGTTGCGTCGAGGAGCGCTCGCGCGGCCGCGGCAGGTCGACGCGAATGTCCTCCGCAATTCGGCCGGGCGGCCCGGCCAGCACGACGATCCGGTCCGCGACGACGATCGCTTCCTCGATGTCGTGCGTCACCAGCAGCAAGGTGAACTTCGCGCTTCGCCACAGCTCCGTCAGATGATCCTGCAATCGTCTGCGGGTAAAACTGTCGAGCGCGCTGAAGGGCTCGTCGAGCAACAACACCGAGGGGCGACGGACGAGCGCCCGCGCGACCGCCGCGCGCTGGGCCATGCCGCCGGAGAGCTGGCGCGGCAAGGCCTTCGCGAAAGTCTCCAGGCCCACTGCCTTCAGGGCGTCGCGGATCCGCGGCTCCTGCTGCGCCGGCGTCTGGTCGACGAGCGCAAGACGCACATTGTCCTCGACGGTGAGCCAGGGCATCAGCCGAGGCTCCTGGAACACGAGGGTGACCTCGGATGTCGGCCCTTTGGCGGCGCGGCCGTCCAGCGTCACGTCTCCCGCCGTCGCCGTCTCGAGGCCCGCGAGGATCCGGATCAGCGTGGATTTCCCGCAGCCCGACGGCCCAAGCAGCGCGACGCTCTCACGCGTGTCGATGTCGAGGTCGATGTTCTCGAGCGCGCGATGCGCGCCGTCGTAGTATTTGGAGAGGCCGCGCAGCGCCACTCTCATAGGGATTCCCTCGCCTGCAGCGACGCCAGATCATCCTTCCAGAAAAGCAGCCGGCGCTCGACCGCAAGGAGCAGAGCGTCGGAAGCCTTGCCAAGGATGGCGAACAGGATCAGCGCGCCCAAGATGACCGAAGGCTTGCCGGTCATCTCGCCGTCGATCATCAGGAAGCCGAGCCCGCGGCTCGCGCCCATCAATTCCGCGGCGATGACGAACATCCAGCCGATGGCGAGACCGGAGCGAAGTCCGGTGAAATAGGCGGGCGCTGTGGCGGGAATCAGGATGCGGCGAACGAGGTCGAAGGCGCCGAGATTGTTGATGCGTCCAACCTCGACCAGCTTGCGGTCGACGTTCTGCACGCCCGTCATCAGATTGAGATAAACAGGAAAAAATACGCCGATCGCGATCAGCGCAACCTTCGACGTCTCGAAGATGCCGAGCCAGAGGATGAACAACGGCACCCAGGCGAGCGAGGGCACCGCCTTCAAGGCCTGCAGCGTCGGGTCGAGATAGGCGCGCCAGCGGGGCGAATAGCCGGTGAGGGCGCCGGCCAAGGTCGCAGCGCCTGCGCCGAAGACGAAGCCCAGCGCCACACGCTGGAGCGTCGCGAGCACATGACCCGTAAGCTTGCCGGAAAGCGCCAGCTTGATGAGATCCTGCGCGACGGCGACGGGCGAGGGCAGGATCTGCGGCGACACGAACCTGCCTTGCGTCGCCGCGAACCACAGCAGAATCACCCCGGCGGGCAGCCACACGCCTGGCGGGATCGCCAAGCGCAGGCGGCGCCGCGGCGCGGCCGACTTCGCGCCTTCGAGCACGGTCGTCATGCGGTTGCTCAACCGGCGCTCTTCACGGCGAAGCGGGTATCGATGAGGCCGTCGACGACCTGAGTGGGATCGACGGAGGCGTCGATCAAGCCGATCTTCTTGAGGACAGCCGCAGAGGCGATCAGCGTATCGCGATGCTCCTGGCCCAGCAGAGGCTGCGATAGGTCGGTGCGCTCCGACAATTGCTTCCGCGCGACTGCTTCCGACACGGACGCCGCGTCCACCAGATCAGCGCGCAATTCGTCGGCGTGCGCGAGCGCGTAGAGGCGCGCCTTCTCGTAGACTGCGAGCACGCGCTTCACCAGATCCGGATATTGCTGGGCGAAGGCTTCGCGCACATTGAGGATGCCGTAGGAGTTGAACGAGGGGTTGCGATAGAACAGCTTGGCGCCGCTGTCGATTTCCGCGCGCGCCATGTGCGGATCGAGGCCCGCCCAGGCGTCCACTTGTTTGCTGATGAGCGCCTGATAGCCGTCTGCATGTTGCAGCAGCACGGGGTCGATGTCGCTCTCGCTGAGGCCCTTTAGATCGAGCGCGCGCAGCAGGAAGATGTGCGGGTCGGTACCGCGAGTCACCGCCACCGAGCGCCCTTTGAGATCCTCGATCTTGGTGATCGTCGAGTCGGCGCGCGTCACCAGCGCTGTCCACTCGGGCTTGGAATAGACATAGACTGATTTGACCGGCAGCCCGCCCGCGCGGGCGAGCACGACGGCGGAGCCCGCGGTCGAACCGAAGTCGAGCAATTCGCCACGCAGGAACTCCAGCGCCTTGTTGGAGCCGAGGCTCAAGACCCAGCGGATCTCGATGTTGTCGCGCGCGAACTCAGCCTCGAGCCAGCCGGACTTTTTGAGGAGCAAGCTGACGGGGTTGTAATAGGCGTAGTCGATCCCGATCGCCGAAGGCGCGTCGGCGGCTCGGGCGCGCAGCGCCGGGGCGGCGAGGGCGCCGGCGGCCAGCGCGGATTGGAGCAGATGTCGTCGTGTGATCATGAATGAGGCCTCGTGCGCCCGGTTTCAATCGATGCCGAGCAGACGCGCGGCGTTGCCGTAAAACAGGCGCTCGAGCACATCGTCGCGGAAGCCGAGGCGCAGATAATCGTCGGCGGACTGGCGCATGGCGCGGAAGGGATAGGATGAGCCGAAGGCGATCTGGTCCGCGAGCGCGCCATTCGCGGCCTCCACGTAGAGGCGGCCGCCCGGCTGGAAAACGTACATGTCGGGCACCAAAGTCACGTTCTCATAACGGAACGCGACGCCGATGATCTCGTCGGCGCGCGGCCAGCAGCCGTGATGCACGACGATCTTGAGACGCGGGAAGGCGCGCGCGATGCGACCGATCGCGGAAGGATCGTTGAAGGCGAGAATCCGGCGTCGTCGGCCCCGTCATGAGGAAGACCGGCGTGCCCCAGTCCTGCGAGGCTTCGTAGATCGGCTGGAACTGCCGATCGTCGAAAGGGAGGGCGGGCGAGAGGAAGCCGGGCTCGAGGTTGATCGCCTTGAGGCCGAGCTGGCGCACGGCGCGCTCCGCTTCCGCCACCGCGCCGCCGCCGAGCCGCTGGGGGTCAACCGAACCGACGCCGATCAGTTCGGGATGGCGCGAGACGAGCGCGTGAATCTGGACGTTGTCGTTCTGAATCGCGGGCGTGTCGCGCCCGATCACGACGGCCGCCGCAAAGCCTGCCTCCCGGATTTCGGCGATATAGCCCTCTTCGGTCTGCGAGCGTGCGAAATGTTCGGGGTCGTGCGAGCCAGTGCGCCCGTTGAGCCAGCGAGCCGCCGCAAACTCGGGCGTATCGCGCCGCGCCCCATAGAAGTCGTGCAGGAAGGCGGGGCGGTTGCGGATGTCGAGAATCTTCAAGGGCGCGCCTCAGGCTTCGGACAGCTCGCAGGCGAGCTGAAGTCTGTTTATCGATCTAGTGGTCTTATCGCCAGCGGCACGAAGGCGCAATGCGTCTTCGCATCTTCCCTCTTTTCGCGAGGGCCCTCCCGGCCTCGCCGAGCGGCGCGAACTCGGCGGCGATTCCGGTTCATAGGATCTGCGCCGCGGTTGCAGGCTTTTACCGCAATACATATGTCGGAATCGTTCACCATAGGAACGCAAGCCAGGGATTCGATCCGACGCCAATGCAAGCGTCGCCGCGCAAGCCACGCGGGGCGAGGGGTTGAAAGGTGTAACAATCCTCAGGAGGAGCGCCAAGGATGAACGACGTTTCGGAACTCGATCCGCTGCAGAGCGCATATAAGCAAGCGGTCGAGACGTGGATCGCGGCGATCCGCGAGGAAGAAGCGCTCGCCTCGGTCAATCACAACATCGCCGAGGTCGATCAATGGGAGGCCGCGCATTTCCGGGAAGATAAGTTGCGAAGCGCAGTTCTATCCGCGAAGAAGCACTACGAGGACGCGTTGCGGCGGAAGTTTTTCAATTTCTGATATTTTCGTCGCCATTGCTGCGCGCCGCCGGCGCGGATCTGAGCGCCGCGCCGCCTTGGCGGCAATGAACCTGCAAGGCGCTCGCGCGATCCACCCCGCGCCTCGGCTTTATGCGCCGCGCGGCGGCGGGCCGGCGGCGGCAAGTTCGGCCGCTTCGTCGTCGGTAAAGACCCGGCTGCGCGTGAGGAAGCGAACCCCTTCCGGCGCCTCCAGCGAGAACCCCGCGCCGCGGCCTGGGACGAGGTCGATGATGAGCTGGGTGTGCTGCCAGTACTCGAATTGCGCGGCGCCGATATAGAATTTGCAGTCGGCGATTTCCCCCATCAACACGTCCTGTCCGCCGACCCTGAACTCGCCGTCGGGATAGCACATCGGCGCTGAGCCATCGCAGCAGCCGCCGGACTGGTGGAACATCAGCCGCCCATGTCTGGCTTTCAGCCGCTCGATCATCGCTGCGGCTTCGGCGGTCACGAGCACTCTCGGCGCCATTCGAACCCTCCTCCGGAAATGAGGAGGGATGCGAGCCTGTCCGGCTCGCATCCCCGCAACGTTGAAGGTCAGAAGAAGCCCAAGGCCTTCGGCGAGTAGCTGACCAAGAGGTTCTTGGTCTGCTGATAGTGGTCGAGCATGATCTTGTGGTTCTCGCGGCCGATGCCGGACTGCTTGTAGCCGCCGAACGCCGCATGGGCGGGATAGGCGTGATAGCAGTTGGTCCACACGCGCCCCGCCTGGATGGCGCGACCCATGCGATAGGCGCGCGTTCCGTTCCGCGTCCAGACGCCCGCGCCGAGGCCGTAGAGCGTGTCGTTGGCGATCGCCAGCGCGTCCTCGTCGTCCTTGAACTTCGTCACCGAGACGACCGGGCCGAAGATCTCTTCCTGAAAGATGCGCATCTTGTTGTGGCCGGCGAATATGGTCGGCTCGATGTAATAGCCGTCGGCGAGTTCGCCTTCGAGCTGCGCTCGCTTGCCGCCAATCAGCACTTGCGCGCCTTCCTGCCGGCCAATGTCGAGATAGGAGAGGATCTTCTCGAGCTGGTCGGTCGAGGCCTGCGCGCCGACCATCGTCGACATGTCGAGCGGGTGGCCCTGCTTGATTTTCTTAACGCGCTCGACCGCCCGCTCCATGAAGCGGTCGTAGATCGACTCCTGGACCAGCGCGCGGCTCGGGCACGTGCAGACTTCGCCCTGGTTGAGCGCGAACATGGCGAAGCCTTCGAGCGCCTTGTCGAAGAAGTCGTCGTCGGCGTCCATCACGTCGGCGAAGAAGATGTTGGGCGACTTGCCGCCGAGCTCCAGCGTGACCGGGATCAAGTTCTCGGTCGCGTACTGCATGATGAGCCGGCCGGTCGTCGTCTCGCCGGTGAAGGCGATTTTGGCGATCCTTGTTCTGCGCCAGCGGCTTGCCCGCCTCGACGCCGAACCCGTTGACGACATTGACGACGCCCTCGGGCAGCAGATCGCCGAGGACCTCCATAAGAACGAGGATGCCGAGCGGGGTCTGCTCGGCGGGCTTGATGACGACGCAATTTCCGGCGGCCAGGGCAGGGGCGAGCTTCCAAACCGCCATCAGCATCGGGAAGTTCCAGGGGATGATCTGGCCAACTACGCCCAGCGGCTCATGGAAGTGATAGGCGACGGTGTCGTGGTCGATCTCCGAGATCGACCCTTCCTGCGCGCGCAACGCGCCGGCGAAGTAGCGCCAGTGGTCGATGCACAGGGGAATGTCGGCGAAGGTCGTCTCTCGGATCGGCTTGCCGTTGTCGAGCGTTTCGACGAGCGCCAGCAGCTCGGCCTTCGCCTCCATACGGTCGGCTATTTTGTTGAGGAGGCGCGCGCGCTCAGCGGGCGGGGTCTTGCCCCAGGCGTCCTTTGCCTTGTGAGCGGCGTCGAGCGCGAGTTCGATGTCGGCGGCGGTCGAGCGGGCGATTTCGCACAGCTTGCCGCCGGTGATCGGGCTCGGATTGTCGAAATACTGACCTTTGACCGGCGGGACGAACTTGCCGCCGATGAAGTTATCGTAGCGTGGCTTGATGAGAACCTGCTTGGAAATCGTGTCCAAAGCCTGTTGGAACATGGCTATCCTCCCTCGCTGCGGCCGCTTAAGGCGGTCTCTTTCGCGCCGTGTGCAGCGCGAACTCGAGGGATGCTATATACAGTCGAATATAGCGGCAAGAGTATGTTCGAGCGCGACGCCGCAGCTGGCGGCAGCCAACTTGACCGAATCGTCGCTGGTCACGTCGAGCTGCAAGGGCATGACGCGCGAATCTCCGAAATCTGGCAGCGAGTGCAGGTTGCGAGCGCCGGCTTAGATCTTACCGACACCAGCCTTCAGCAACTCACGCACAGTCGCCGCGCCGATGCCGCGGTTGGCGCCTGTAACCAAAATCGTTTTATACGATAAAGACATCGTCTTTTCTCCAATTGTTGTTATCGTACCTGGTCGCCGCGCCGGTATTCGACAGATGCTTCATCCAACGCCGACTTGAGATCGCCGGGCAGAACATAGTCGGCCGCCGCCAGCGTGGCGGTCAGTTGATCTGCGCGGCTCGCGCCGAGGATCACTGACGTGATGGTGGGGTTGGCAAGGATCCAGGCGACGGACAGCGTGGTCAGAGGCTGGCCGGCCGCGCTCGCCATCTCGCCCAGCCGACCGACGGTCTCGAATTCCCGCTCGTGCCAGTAGCGCGCTAGGTACATCGCGCCGAACCCGCCGACCTCTGCGGAAAAACGCCCTGTAGCCGGCGCCTCGTCGCGCTTGTACTTGCCGCTTAACAGCCCACCCGCGAGCGGATTGAAAGGGATGACCGCCAACCCCTCTTCGCGGGCGAGCGGCAGAAGCTCGCGCTCGATCTCCCTGAACAGCAAATTGTACCGCGGCTGCACGGAGACGAAGCGGGCGAGCCGGAGCGTATCCTGCCGCCCGATAGCCCGCGCCAAGCGATAGGCGAGGTAGTTGGAGACGCCGATGTAGCGCGCCTTGCCGGACCGCACGATGAGATCGAGCGCCTCGACGGTTTCGTCAATCGGCGTTGCGGCGTCGTCCATGTGGAGCTGGTAGAGATCGATGTATTCGCAGGCCAGCCGGCGCAGAGACGCATCGACCGCGTCCAGCAGATGCTTGCGCGACGAGCCCTGGTCCCAGGAAGAAGGCCCCATTCGACCGCCGCCCTTGCTCGCCAGGATGAAGCGGTCGCGCTTGCCCTTGAGCCAACGGCCGGTAATCGTCTCAGCGCGGCCGACCTCGGTCGAATCCGCGCCACCTGGGTAGATGTCGGCCGTGTCGAGGAAATTGACGCCGGCGTCCGCCGCCTCGTCGAAGATCCGGAAGGACTCCTGCTCATCGGCCTGCTTGCCGAACGTGCCCGTTCCTAAACAGAGCCGTGAGACAGTCAGGCCGGTGCGTCCGAAGGTCGTGAACTGCATGGGGGCTCCATGGGAGGCGTCGTCGATCTTGATCGAGAGGTCGAGCGGCGCTCGATCGTCGCCAAGGCGCGAGCCCCGGGCTAGCGCGGAGGCGCGGCGGAATGGGCTGCGCGCAGGACGGTCAAATGGAGAGTGCGGCGCTTGGCGAAGCCGAGCTTCTCGTAGAGCGCAATGGCGCCCGCATTGTCTTCGAAGGAATGGAGAATCGGCGTCAGCGCTCGCGCCTGAAGTTGCTGGGCGAGCCGCATCATCAAAATTGCCGCATAGCCTTTGCCGCGATGATCGGGATCGACACACACGGCGCTGATCTCGACGAAACGGCCGAACCGCATCCGTTCGCCGGCCATCGCCACGAGGGCTCCGTCAACGCGTATGCCAATGTATTGGCCGAATTCGATCGTGCGCGGGCCGAAGGGGCCGGGGCGCGTCCGCGTGGTAAGATCCAGCATGTCGGGTACGTCGGTGGCGCCGAGCACGACGTGCTCAGGCTCCGGCCGCACGCTCGCGATGGGCGTGTTTAGGACCATCTGGAGGATCGGCGCCTGTCTGTCGACCGCGAGCGCGGGGCGCGGAACAAACGGTTCGCCTGTGACGAGAGCTACTCCACCATCGGGCGGCGCCAGCGTAGCGAGCGCCTCCAGAGAAGGGGCCGTTCTGTCTGCGATTGCCGCGAAAGGCGCGATGTCGGGGGGATACCGCCAAGCCAGCGGGCCTCCCTCGGCGAGAGCTTTATTCCCCGTCGTCAAGGCAGCCCAGATGGGGTTGTCCAACTGCTCGGGCGTCTGCGCATCGGTCATCATAGGGCGCCTTTCATCGTGCCGAGCCGATCGTCGTGAGCGATCCTCAGAGCCGCCGCTCGGACGGTTTCCGACCATTCGCCGCCGTACAGCGATACGAAGGCCTCTTGCGCCGTCCGCCAATGCGTCAGGCCTTCCCGGAAGACATTGCGGCCGCGTTCGGTGAGGACGATCCGTTGTGTCCGCCGATCCGTCTCCCCTCGACGAAGGGCCACATAGCCGTCCCGGACCAGCGGCCTGAGGGCGTGGCCGAGCGAAGACCGGTCCGTCACCACCGCCTCCGCGAGTTCCATCAGCGACGGCGGCGCAGATCGAGTAGCGAGCTCCGCCAAAATGGAGAATTGCGTCGACCGCAGGCCGCTCGGCGCGAGCGCGTCGTCATAAAGCTGCGTGAGGCGCCGGGACGCCTTGCGCACCGAGGTCGCGAAACATTCGCCCTTCTGCATGTTGCGTCTCTGGAAGTTGGCGCCGGCACCAATTATGGGCGTATGCCCATAATTTGCAAGAGGCTTCTGATGCGACGAAGGCAACCGTCGGTACGCGGCGTAGAGAATGCTCGATTCCACGGCGCCGCTATCGTGGCCATACGGCTAGGCTTTGAACTGAAGCGAGCGGAGGCTGCGGCACTCTGCGTCTGGTATGGCGCGCGCGGCCGCCTTGTCGGCCTCTTCGCTCGCCCCGACCTTGACCACGAGCGTATTAGCACGCAAAAAATGTGCTATATATTTTCAACCCGGCAAGGGCTCTTATGTGGACTTTCGTGGCCAATCTGAACCCCAAAGAGCCGCACCTCTGGTTGGAACCTTGGCGGAAACTCCTTAAGCTCTTAAATATGGTGACAGCGCACGCTGTCGGCATCTTCGTCATTGTCGTCATTAGGCGCGTGCTCGAGTGGGCGATCAATCTCGTTTCGCCTTTGCCTTTGGTGTGGACAGCCAACGGCGTTACTGTATCTCTTGGCGAAATGGCTAATTACTTCGACTTGGCCGTGATTTTGGCGTTCTTCGCGGTAGCGTTGTTTGATCTAGCTAAGTGGGCGTTTTGGCGATGACAGTCATAAATCCGGTCTCACCGATCCAGCGTCCGAGCTCACTTATTGAGCCTTGGCGGAAACTCCCGCGTACGATCGCGCTGTACGCTGTGACGGGCGCGGTCGGCGCTGTATTGCTGACTGCGGCTCACGTTGCTTTTCCCGATCAGAAGAATCGGCAACATGCGGAACCGCTTATTTCGCAACCGCCTGTAATCATACGCAGCGACATCTATGGAAAAGGGAACGACAAAATCTCTGATCGAGGAATAAACTTCCCAGCGTGGCATTCTGGAGGGGGGGCGAACGCAACCATACCTTTCGAGCCACCTAGTGGCGGCTGGTCAGAGAAGCAGTTTAGCGAATTGGAAGACAAGATGCAGCTGGCAGACGCAGGCAACGATGCGCAACTAATAGCTCAGATGATCGAAAACGCGCCCAAGAAACCAGAAGCATTAACCAATTATCTTAACGACAATGGCTTGGAGAATAAGTATCCTACCGGCTTGGCCGTTTTTTTCGCGGACGGTAGTAAGGTATTGGCGTATGATCAGAAAAAGTACGGCAACGTGACTTTTGATTTGTCCAATTTGAATGTAAAGACAGGCCCACGAGGGCCGTGCATAGAATTGTTGGCGATCAGCCAAAATGATAAGCACATTGTTACCTTCAGTAACGTTTGCGTGTCTGGAGAAGGCGTTGTGCATTTTGCCAAAATAGGCTCCATGACAATTGATATTGTGCCCATAGCTGAGTCGTCTCGTGGCACCGCCTGGGTTGTTGGCGTAAAGCCAAACTGACGGCTGGCGCGTTCTTTCCTGCCTTGCTCAGTGGACCGCCCGGGGCCTGTACTTGGCGACGAAGATCATGCCGGTTACCTCGGAAGATCGCGCCGGTTAACTCGAAGGCGGCGCGATGTCGAAATGCGGGGCCTAATCAATGGACTGTCGCGATCCGCTCAGCCGTCTTTTTAGTTTCGGCTAGACAGTGTCCGGTGAAGTCCAACTGCAGAGCAGGATTTGTGCATAGCGCTATGCGTCCGGCTACCTCGAAATAAAACAATTTGCAATATCAACGCATTAACCCGCGAACTGGCGGAGGGAGTGAGATTCGAACTCACGGTGGAGTTGCCCCCACGGCGGTTTTCAAGACCGCTGCCTTAAACCACTCGGCCATCCCTCCAGCGAATGCGCCGCCTCGCTAGACGCCGCGATGCTTACTCCATCGCGGGCCTTTCCGGCAAATCCCTAAACCAACCGGCTCTGCGCCTTGGCTGCTGCGACGAAGCTCGCAAAGAGGGGGTGCGGCTCGAAGGGGCGGGACTTCAGCTCGGGATGGTACTGCACGCCCACGAACCAGGGGTGATCCGCGAGTTCGACCGTCTCCGGCAGCAGGCCGTCGGGCGACATGCCGGCGAAGATCATGCCTTTCTCCTCGAGGCGTTCGCGGTAGGCGGTGTTCACCTCATAGCGGTGTCGGTGGCGCTCGGAGATTTCGGTCGCGCCGTAGATTTCGGCGATGCGCGAGCCCGGCTTGAGCTCTGCCTTGTAGGCGCCGAGGCGCATCGTGCCGCCGAGGTCGCCCGCGCTCTGGCGGCGCTCGAGCTCGTTGCCGCGCAGCCACTCCGTCATCAGGCCGACCGCCGGCTCGTCGGTCGGCCCGAATTCGGTCGAATTGGCGCTCGCGACGCTGGCGAGCGAGCGGCAGGCCTCGATCACTGCCATCTGCATGCCGAAGCAGATGCCGAGATAGGGCACCTTGCGCACGCGCGCGAACCGCGCTGCGAGGATCTTGCCCTCGGCGCCGCGCGCGCCGAAGCCGCCCGGCACCAGAATGCCGTTGACCCCCTCAAGGTGAGCCGCAGGGTCAGCGCTCTCGAAAATCTCGCTCTCGATCCAGTCGAGCTTGACTCGGACCTTGTTCGCCATGCCGCCGTGGGTCAGCGCCTCGATGAGCGACTTATAAGCGTCCTTGAGGCCGGTGTATTTGCCGACGATCGCGATCGTCACTTCGCCTTCGGGGTTGTGATAGGCGCGAGTGACGCTCTCCCAGCGCTTCATGTTGGGCTTGGGGGCAGGCTCGATGCCGAAGGCGGCGAGCACTTCGCGGTCGAGCCCGGCGGCGTGATAGGCGGCCGGCACGTCGTAGATCGAGCCGACGTCGCGCGCCTCGACGACGGCGCTCTCGCGCACGTTGCAGAAGAGGCCGAGCTTGCGCCGCTCCTCGCGCGGAATTTCGCGATCGGTGCGACAGAGCAGGATGTCGGGCTGGATGCCGATCGAGCGCAACTCCTTGACGGAGTGCTGCGTCGGCTTGGTCTTCAGTTCGCCCGCGGTCGGGATGTAAGGCAGCAGCGTCAAGTGGATATAGACGGCGTGGCTGCGCGGCAGGTCGTTGCCGAGCTGGCGGATCGCCTCGAAAAAGGGCAGGCCCTCGATGTCGCCGACGGTGCCGCCGATCTCGACCAGCACGAAATCGACGCCCTCGTTGCCTTCGAGGACGAATTCCTTGATCGCGTTGGTGACGTGCGGGATCACCTGGACCGTCGCGCCGAGGAAGTCGCCGCGACGCTCCTTGGCGATCAGCTCCTGGTAGATGCGCCCGGTCGTGACGTTGTCCTGCCGATTGGCGTTGCGCCCGGTGAAGCGCTCGTAGTGACCGAGGTCGAGGTCGGTCTCGGCGCCGTCGTCAGTGACGAACACCTCGCCATGTTGCGTCGGGCTCATCGTGCCCGGGTCGACGTTGAGATAGGGGTCGAGCTTGCGCAGCCGCACGGAATAACCGCGCGCCTGCAGCAGCGCCCCTAGAGCCGCTGAAGCCAAACCTTTGCCGAGCGAGGAAACCACGCCGCCAGTTATGAAAATATAACGCGCCATGGGACCCGACCTCTATCTGATCGGGAATGATTCTGCGAGGAAGAAATTTCGCACGAATTGCATACGTGCATTGCACTTTTTTCATGGTATTTGTCGGCCAAGAAGGGCGCAAGACGTCCGGACGAGCGGGGGCGGGTCATGCAGAGCGGCGTGCGACTGCCGGCGGTGGTGTTCGCGCTCATCGGCCTTGTATTTTGCATGTCTGCCGCGACGGCGGCGGATATCTCGGCGAGTACGGTCCAAGTCGGCGGCGTTTCGGCGGCCTTGCTGAAGCCGGCGCGCCCACATGGCGGGATCATCCTGCTGGCGGGCGGCGACGGCTACATCGGGGTTGGCGCCGATGGCGCAATCGCGCGCGAGGGCAATCAGTTGGTGCGCACCCGCATGGCGTACGCTGCGCGCGGCTTTGCTGTGCTTGTGCCCGATTGCTGCGTCGATCTCGCAACTGCGGTGACCTATATGGACCAGTTCGGCCGCGTCACCGTCGTCGGTACGAGCCGGGGAACCCAGCGCGCGGCGCGCGGCATCGCCGCCGGGGCGCGGCCGGCGCGCCTCGTGCTCACATCGGGTTTTCTCAGCGACGCCTCAGGCGATCGGGACAACGTCATGAACATTCTTGGCTCGCCGGACGCTCTGCCGGCGACGCTCATTGTTCACCATCGCCACGACGAATGTCGGAAAACCGCTCCCCAGGGCGTGAAGCCTTTCCTGGATTGGGCGGGACGCAAGGCGCGTGTGGTGTGGCTCGACGGGGGCGAGAGCGAAGGCGATGCCTGCGAGGCGTTCGCGCATCACGGGTTCTACGGAATCGACATGGAGGTCGTTTCCGCCGTGGCTTCCTTTGCGGCGAGGTGAAGTCGGCGCCGCGGCCGTTCTTCAGACCGCGGTTCCCCACAAGTCATAGGCGTCGGCCCGTTCGACCTTCACGGTGACGATGTCGCCCGCGCGCAGCGGTCGGCGCGTCGCGATGTGGACGGCGCCGTCGATCTGCGGCGCGTCGCTCTTCGAGCGCCCCTTGGCCTCGCGGGCGCCGCCTTCGTCGACGATCGCCTCGATTCGTTTTCCGACCTTGGCGGCCTGACGCTTGGCGCTGATCGCCTGCGCGCGCTCCATGAAGCGCTTCCAGCGGCTCGCTTTGACTTCATCCGGCACGACTTCGAGCCCAAGGTCGTTGGCGCGCGCGCCGGCGACCGGCTCGTATTGGAAGGCGCCGACGCGGTCGAGCTTGGCTTCGTCGAGCCAGTCGAGCAAGGCGCGGAAATCGTCCTCGGTCTCGCCGGGAAAGCCGACGATGAAGGTCGAGCGGATGGTCAGATCCGGGCAGATCGCCCGCCAAGCGCGGATGCGATCGAGGGTCTTCTCCTGGTTGCCGGGTCGGCGCATCGCCTTCAGCACGTTCGGCGCGGCGTGCTGGAAGGGCACGTCGATATAGGGCAGCACATTGCCGCCGTTCATCAGTTCGATCACTTGGTCGACGTGCGGGTAGGGGTAGACATAATGCAGCCGGACCCAGGCGCCCAACGTCGCCAGTTCACGTGTCAGATCAAGAAAGCGCGCCGCCACCGCCTTGTCGCGCCACGCGCTCTCGGCGTAGCGCAGGTCGAGCCCGTAGGCGCTGGTGTCCTGCGAGATGACGAGCAGCTCCTTGACGCCCGCCTTAACCAGCTTCTCAGCTTCACGTAAAACATCAGCTGCGGGGCGCGAGACGAGGTCGCCGCGCAGTTTTGGGATGATGCAGAAGGTGCAGCGATTGTTGCAACCCTCAGAAATCTTGAGGTAAGAATAATGGCGCGGCGTCAGCTTGACGCCCTGCTCGGGAATGAGGTCGACGAACGGATCGTGCGGCGCCGGCGCCGCCGCGTGCACTGCCGCCACGACGCTCTCGTAGGCCTGCGGGCCGGTGATCGCCGAGACATTCGGGAAGGCCTCGCGGATCGCCTCGGGCTCGGCGCCCATACAGCCGGTGACGATCACCCGGCCGTTCTCGGCCATGGCGGCGCCGATCGCCTCGAGCGATTCTTTCTTGGCGCTATCGAGAAAGCCGCAGGTGTTGACGATGACGGCGTCGGCCCCCGCGTGGCTGCGCGAAAGCTCGTAGCCTTCGGCGCGAAGCTGGGTGAGGATGCGCTCGCTGTCGACCAGCGCCTTCGGGCAGCCGAGCGAAACGAAAGAAATGCGCGGCGCCGGCTTGGCGGGGGCGGAGATGGTGTCGGTCATGCCCCGTGCCTTGCCACACGGCGGGGCGCGGCGGCAAGGGTCACGCAAATGTCAGAGGCTGCTCTGCCAGCGCGGCGATAAGATTGTCGCCGCCGCGGTCGGCCGCGGGAGGAAACTCTTCAGGGAACTCGACCATGAATCACGCCTTCCGATTGGCGCTGGGCGCGATGGCGCTCATCTTCGCTGGCGGCGCCAGCGCTCAGCAGGCCGCTCCTTCCGCGGCCATACGCGCGACGATCGTCTCCGTCGCCGATGACGGCGCCAGCCTCGTCGTCCACCGACGCTCCGGCGACACCGCGACCATCCGCTTGAAGCCGGACGCGCGGGTCGGACTGGTCGTCCCGGCGACCCTCGCGGATGTCAAGTCCGGCCTTTTCGTCGGCGTCGCGGCGCTGCCCGGCAAGGACGGCGCGCTCAATGCGATGGAAGTTCATATTTTCCCCGAGGCGATGCGCGGCACGGGCGAGGGCTTCCGCGCCTTTGACCTTGCGCCCGGCAGCACGATGACCAATGGCGCGATCGAGGCACGGGTCGACGGCGTCGCCGGCCCGAAGCTCACAGTCACCTATAAGGGCGGCCAACAGACGATTGATATTGCTGCGAATACGCCGATAGTCGCGCTGACGCCGGGCGCCCGCTCGGACCTCAAGCCCGGCGCCGCGATCATCGCGCGCGGGGCGAAGGCGGGTGCGGATGGCTCTTATGAGGCTGGCTACGTGCTCGTCGGAAAAGACGGTCTAACGCCGCCGATGTAACCCGTTTGGGGGCTCGTTGTCAGGCGTCCTGCTCACTATATCTTGACCGGAGGAGGCGCCAGAGAGTCATGAGCGTAGCGTTCACACGGGAAGACAGCGCCCAGACGGCGCAGGAAGTCTCGCTGCCGGATCGGCCGATCTCGCCGCATCCCAACATCGTCACCGAGTTCTGGCTGGGCGGCGCTGGAGGCCGCCCTCGCGGACTCGCGCATCGCCCTGGAGGCGGCGCAGCGGATCGAGGCTGACGACGAACGGCGACGCGCGGTCGACATGGCGGCGCGGGACGTACGCTATTACAACGAGCGTCTCCGCACCGCGCAAATTCGGCCGCCGCCGGTGGAATTCGGCGCCGTGGGGTTCGGCAACCGGGTGACGATCCAGCGCGACGACGGGCGCAAGCAGATGTACAGCATTGTCGGCGAGGACGAGGCCGATCCGCGCAAAGAGACGATCTCTTATGTCTCCCCGCTGGCGCGCGCCCTTACCGGCAAGGGGGTAGGCGACGTCGTCCAGATGGGCGGACACGACATCGAAATCCTCGCCATAGCGTGAGCTGTGGACAGAAATGTCCCGCGTGGCGCCGAGCGCCCGGCGCCACTATCTTCGCGCCTTCGACTCGCGGAGATCAGGGACAGACATGGCCGACGACACGAAACGCATCGCCGCAGCAATCGCCGCCGAGATCGGCGCCAAGGCCGAACAGGCCGTGGCCGCGATCCAATTGCTCGACGAGGGCGCCACGGTCCCCTTCATCGCGCGCTATCGCAAGGAGGTCACCGGCGGCCTCGACGACAATCAGCTTCGCCTGCTGGCCGAGCGGCTCGTCTATTTGCGTGAGCTCGAATCCCGCCGCGCCGCGATCCTCGATTCGATCCGCGCCCAGGGCAAGCTGACCGACGAGCTCGCGGCGCAGATCGGCGCCGTCGCCACCAAGGCGGAACTCGAGGACCTCTATCTCCCCTACAAGCCCAAGCGCCGCACCAAGGCCGATATCGCCCGCGAGCGCGGTCTCGGGCCGCTGGCCGAGGCGATCCTTGCCGATCGCTCGGTCGCGCCGGCAGAACTCGCCGCGCCTTTCGTCGTCGGCGAAGTTGCTGACGTCAAGGCGGCGCTCGAGGGGGCGCGCGACATCGTCGCTGAGACGATCGCCGTCAATTCGGAGCTGATCGGCCGTCTGCGCGCCTATATGAAAGAGAAAGCGTTCCTGCGCGCGACGGTGGTCGATGGCAAGCAGGAGGCCGGCGCGAAATTTTCTGACTATTTTGCGCATGTCGAGCGCTGGGCGCAGGTTCCGAGCCATCGCGCGCTGGCGATGCTGCGCGGCCGGAATGAGAGCGTGCTGTCGCTCGACATCGAGGTGGACGCCGACGACGCTTCGCCGGTCAAGCCGGTCGAGCGCATGGTCGGCGACGCCTATCAGGTCGGTCTCTCGGCGCCGGGCGACCTCTGGCTGCGCGAAGTCGTCCGCTGGACGTGGCGCGTGAAGCTCTCGCTGTCGCTATCGCTCGATCTGATGATGGAGATGCGGGAGAAGGCCGAGGAGGAGGCGATCAAGGTGTTCGCCCGCAACCTCAAGGACTTGTTGCTGGCCGCGCCGGCAGGCTCGCGCGCCACCATGGGCCTCGATCCCGGCATCCGCACCGGCGTCAAGGTCGCGGTCGTCGACGCCACCGGCAAGCTCCTGGAGACGACGACCGTCTATCCGTTCCCGCCGCGCAACGACGTCCGGGGGACGCAGGCGGAGCTGGCGCAATTGATCCTCCGGCATAAGGTCGAGCTGATCGCCATCGGCAACGGCACGGCAAGCCGCGAGACGGAGCGCCTCGTCGCCGACATGATGGCGCAAATGCCGAACCCGAAGCCGATGAAGGTCGTCGTCAGCGAGGCGGGCGCCTCGGTCTATTCGGCTTCGGCGCTGGCGGCGGCCGAATTCCCGAACCTCGACGTCTCCTTGCGCGGCGCGGTCTCGATCGCCCGCCGCCTGCAGGATCCGCTGGCGGAACTGGTAAAGATCGAGCCGAAGTCGATCGGCGTCGGCCAATATCAGCACGATGTCGATCAGCATCGGCTCGTCCGTTCGCTGGAGGCGGTGGTCGAGGATGCGGTGAATGCGGTGGGCGTCGATCTCAACACCGCCTCGGCGCCGCTGCTAGCGCGCGTGTCCGGTCTCGGCTCCTCGCTGGCGGAGGCGATCGTCGCGCATCGCGACGCCGAGGGGCCGTTCGCCAGCCGCAAGGCGCTGCTCAAGGTCAGCCGCCTCGGACAGCGGACTTTTGAGCAATGCGCCGGCTTCTTGCGGATTCGGGACGGCGCCGAGCCACTCGATGCCTCGTCTGTCCATCCGGAAGCCTACGGCGTCGCCAAGAAGATCATCGCCCAGTGCGGGCGCGACGTTCGGGCGCTGATGGGCGACAAGCAGGCCTTGAAGGCGTTGAATCCAGCGCTCTTCGTCGATGAGCGCTTCGGCTTGCCGACGGTGCGCGACATCATCGCCGAATTGGAGAAGCCGGGCCGCGACCCGCGCCCTGAGTTCAAGACCGCGACCTTCGCCGACGGGATCGACGACATCAAGGACCTGAAGCCGGGGATGCGCCTCGAAGGCACGGTCACCAATGTCGCCGCCTTCGGCGCCTTCGTCGACATCGGCGTCCACCAAGACGGGCTCGTGCATGTCTCGCAGCTCGCCGACCGCTTCGTGAAGGACGCGCATGAGGTGGTGAAGGCCGGCGACGTAGTGAAAGTCCGCGTCCTCGAGGTCGACATCCCCCGCAAGCGCATTTCGCTGACCATGCGCACGTCGGAGCCGATCCCGCAGAGCCCGAAGTCGGATTCGCGGCCCGACGCCGCCGGGCCGCGCAACCGGGTAGGGGACCGCTCGCCGCCGCGCGCCCGCGACAATGGCGGCGGGGGCCTCGGCGCTCTCGGGGCGAAGCTCTCGGAGGCGATGAAGCGGAGTTAGAGGGGCTCACGCCGTGGCCGGGCTCGTCCCGGGCATCCACGCGGCTCCGCTTTCTCCGCCTTTCTCACGGTCGGATTCGCCAACGCGACACGCGACGTAGACGGCCGTGACAAGCGCGGCCGTGACGCCTGGCGACGAGCCCTCGCCTACGCCACACCCCGGGAGCCGGTTGTCCGCGGACAGATGGCGAGACCGCGCAATTTTTTTTCGCGCCCCCTTCGAAACTGCGGCGGCGTCGCCACGTAACTCTCATTGTTGGGGGACGTCAGACGAAACTCGGAAAGGACTGAGCCATGTCGTCCTTCAAAACGGAAGAGCCTGTACGGAAGAAAGGTCACTGGGAAGGTGTCGCCTATGCGATTCTGCTGCTGCCATGGTTTGGGGTGAGCCATCCGGCAATCGCCGGCAACATGGGCGATCCATCCGAGCCGATGAAGCGCACCGCGGCGGCCTATCCCGAGTACTTCGGGGGCACAAGCGATCCCCCTCCTGAACAGGCGCCGAGACGCGTTCAGCGTTGCAAGAGTCAGCCTCGGCTAGCGGCGACGGATTGGAGATGTCCGCGGCGGTAGCCTTGTTCCCCGTTATGATCGGGACCCTGTTCAGCCCGGTCAACTAAGACTACGCGATCGGGGGCTCCGGCTATGAGCGCGACGAAGCCCAGCGTTCGCCAAACCGGCCTCGCTCGCCTAGCCTCTCGCCGCGACGGGGTCGATCGCGCTAAGAGGGAATCATGCGGCCCGCTCTGCTTGATCCCCTTTTTGCGCCTGCCGGTGCGCTCGCCGGCGTCGGGCCGAAGAACGCCAAGCTGTTCGACAAATTGCTTGCCCGCCCGCAGGGCGCGCGGGTGGTGGACGTGCTGTTTCACCTGCCTCACGCCGCGCTCGATCGCCGCGCCCGGCCGAAAATCGCTGACGCGGAGCGCGGCGCCATCGCCACCATCGAGGCGCGGGTCGTCGAACACCGGATACCGCCGCCGCGCTCCAAGGCGCCGTTCAGGGTGCTGGTGGAGGACGATACGGGGGACGTCGAGCTGGTGTTCTTTCTCGCTAACCCCGAATGGATCATCAAGCGCCTGCCGCTCGGCGCGACGCGCTGGATTTCGGGCAAGCTCGAAATGTGGGACGGCCATCTCCAGATGGTTCATCCCGACCGCGTGATGGACGCCGAGGAACTGGCGAAGATGCCTGCGGTGGAGCCGGTCTACGGCCTCACTGAAGGGCTCTATCCGCGCGTCATCGCCAAGGCGGCGCAATCCGCGCTGATGCGCCTGCCGGCCCTGGCGGAATGGATCGATCCGCCGACGATCGCCCGCCTCAAGGGGCCAAGTTTCGCGGGCGCGCTACAGGCCCTCCACAATCCCGCCGCGCCTGGCGACATCGATCCTGCCTCGCCGGCGGCGACGCGGCTCGCCTACGACGAACTGCTCGCCAATCAGCTTGCGCTGCTCCTCGTGCGCTCGCGGATGCGGGACGCGGCGGGGCGGGCGAATGTCAGCGCGGGACGGCTCGCGGGGGCGATCCTCGGCACGCTGCCTTTCGAACTGACTGGCGCCCAAAAGAAGGCCGTCGAAGAGATTCGCGCCGATCTCGCTTCGCCCAAGCGCATGATCCGCCTGCTGCAAGGCGACGTCGGCGCGGGCAAGACGATCGTCGCGCTGATCGCCATGGCCGACGTGGTGGAGGGCGGCCGGCAGGCGGCGATGATGGCGCCGACGGAGATTTTGGCGCGCCAGCATTTCGCGCGGATGCGCCCGCTCGCCGAGGCCGCCGGTATGCGCATCGCGCTGATCACGGGCCGCGACAAGGCGGCCGAGCGCCGGCAGGCGTTGGCGGCGCTCGTGGCGGGTGAAACCGACATCGTCGTCGGCACCCACGCCCTGTTCCAGGAGAGCGTCGCGTTTCGCGATCTTGGCCTCGCTGTGGTCGACGAGCAGCATCGCTTCGGCGTGCATCAGCGCCTCGCGCTCGCGGGGAAGGGCGAGGCGGTCGATCTGCTCGTGATGACCGCGACGCCGATCCCCCGCACTCTGGTGCTCGCCTATTTCGGCGACATGGACATTTCGGCGCTGACCGACAAGCCGCCGGGCCGCATGCCGATCGACACGCGCGTCTTGCCGCTGGAGCGACTCGATGAGGTCGTCGCCGGCATCGGCCGGGCGATCGCTGGTGGCGCGCGCGCCTATTGGATATGTCCGCTCGTCGAAGAGAGCGAGGCGCTCGACGTCGCCGCCGCGGAGGAGCGCGCGGAGCTGCTCCGGCAGTTCTTCGGCGACGCCGTCGGGCTCGTGCACGGCCGCATGAAGGGGCCGGAGAAGGACGCGGCGATGGAGCGCTTCCAGCGCGGGGAGACCAAAGCGCTGGTGGCGACGACCGTCGTCGAGGTCGGCGTCGACGTGCCGGAGGCGACGATCATGGTGATCGAGCACGCCGAGCGCTTCGGCCTAGCGCAATTGCATCAGTTGCGCGGCCGGGTCGGGCGCGGCTCGGGGCGCTCGACCTGCCTGCTGCTCTACAAGGGGCCGCTCGGCGAAACGGCGCGGGCGCGGCTCGAAATCCTGCGCGAGACCGAGGACGGCTTCCGTATCGCCGAGGAGGATCTCCGTCTGCGCGGCGAAGGCGACGTGCTCGGCGCCCGTCAGGCCGGCGCGCCCGGATTTCGCGTCGCCAAACTGGAGGTTCACGGGGCTTTGCTTGCGCTGGCGCGCGCCCAGGCGCAAGCCGCGATCGCCGACGGGGCGCGCCTGCGCGGCGATCAACATCAAGGGCTTAGATTGCTGCTCTACCTGTTCGAGCGCGACGAGGCGGCGCGGCTGATGGAGGCTGGCTAGCTGCGCCTATCCCAATGGGCTTCGGTGTATTTGGCTTGAAATCAAATATGGGTAAGCGCATATAGGGACAGGGACGAATTCGAGGTGAGAACGGCCTCCTCACGCGCCGGTCGGTGAAACGAGCGGCAAAGTAGCTAGGTACCTAGCGAAGAGATTCGGGATCGGGCGCCCCGACGAAATATCGTCCTCGGAATCAAAACCTTCGAGAAGCCGGCGCTGTCGCCGGTTTCTTTTTTTGTGCGACGTGCAAGCGGTTCTTTTCGCGGCGATCGTTCACCTTCTTGTCGGAAAGCGGATAAAAGCTGGTGACGTGGTAGTCCCCTCCTTCCGTGGCCGTCAAATTGACCGCGACAAGGATGTTAACTCCAAGGACCACGGCGCGACCTACAAATTCGATTTTCCCTGGGTTCTTGAAATCGTCGCCAAGGTAAAGCGGGTCAGCGACGATCCCGGCGATATAGGGAAGACAGATTTCGTAGTCCTCTGGATGTCGGTTCCTTGCGTGAACTTGCGCGCCAGGAGACAAAACTACTCTTCCGGGCTCGATTTCCATGCCAAGCGTGTCATTGACCACCTCGTGCGGTATTTGGCACAGCACCAACGTCGGCGGCCGCTTATGTTTTTGTTGAGCCACCTTTGCGCGCCCGCCTGCTCTGGGAATCCCTCGCACTATATCCCCATGGATTGAGTGTTCAATTGTTGCGCGGCGAAGGCGACGTGCTCGGCGCTCGTCAGGCCGGCGCGCCCGGATTTCGCGTCGCCAAGCTGGATGTTCACGGGGCTTTGCTCGCGCTGCGCGCGCGCCCAGGCGCAAGCCGCGATCGCCGACGGGACGCGGCTGCGCGGCGATCAACATCAAGGGGTTAGACTGTTGCTCTATCTCTTCGAGCGCGACGAGGCGGCACGGCTGATGGAGGCGGGCTAGCGGGTTCGGTTGGACAAAATGGGGCCGAAGCACTAGATCCGTGCCGCGCCGATCTCTGCGGCGTTCCCTTTTTCTGCGCGCCGCAGCGCCGCGGGGGCCAAGACGTGCCTAGTACTGGCATTATCATCGCCGTCATCGACATCGCCCTCATCGTCCACGCGGCGAAGACCGGGCGGTTTTCCCCTTGGGGGTTCATCATCCTTTTCCTGCCGGGAATTGGCGCGCTAGCCTATGTCGTCGTCGAGCTCTTGCCGGCGTGGTTCGGCTCGAACAAAGTGCAGCGGGCGCGCGCGCAGTTCGCTGGCGCGATGGACCCGACCCGCCGCTATAGGGAATTACGCGCCGATCTCGAACTCGTCGACACGATCGCCAATCGCGCCTCGCTCGCCGAGGAATGCCTGACGCTCGGCAAATACGACGAGGCGCTCGGGCACTACGACCGGATTCTCGCCCAGCCGCTCGGCGAGGAGCCAGTCTTCATGCTGGGCAAAGCCCGCGCGGAATTCGGGCTCGGCGCCGTCGATGTCGCGATCGCGACGCTCGACGAACTCAAGCGCCGCTGGCCGACTTACCAATCCGCGGAAGGCCATCTGCTCTACGCGATCGCGCTGGAGAGAGCCGGACGCACCGACGACGCTCTCGCCAATTACGACGATGTCGGCCGCTACTATCCCGGCGCCGAGCCGCGCGTGCGGCAGGCGCAATTGCTGCAGCAGCTCGGCCGCGGCGAGGAAGCGCGCGCCATCGCGACGGACGTCGCCCGTTCGCTCGGCCGCGCGCCAGAGCACGTGCGCCGCAAGCAGGCGCAGTGGCTGGCGGCGGCGCGGCAGATCGCCGGCGCCTAGTCGGTCCAGCGGCGGATCGCTTCGAGGCCGAAGGAGCCCGGCGCGAGCAGAACGAACGCCCACAGCGCGGCGGAAGCCCAGTTCGCGATCTGGAACGGCAGGTTTGGCAGGCCGCCGACGCCGGCGGCGATTGGAACAGCGGCCCGCAATGGCCCCCAGAACTTGCTGGCGAAGACGCCGAGCGCCCCCCAGCGGGCGAGAAATGCGGCGCTCTCGGCTTTGAGATTGGGCCTGCGGGAGAGTGGCCAATGCTGCCAGAGCGCGTCCCGGAAGCGCCGGCCCAGCCAGAACGAAAGCCAATCGCCGAGCCCGGCTCCGAGCGTTGCGGCGAGCCAGGTGGGGATGAAAGGCAGGATCCCGGATCCCACAAGAGTCCCAAGACCGACCAGCGCGAACGTCGCGGGGAAGACGAGCGAGACGAAGGCCAGCGACTCGCCAAACGCGAGCCCGAAGATCGCGGCGATCGCGAGATCCGGCCGCGCCTTCGCGGCCTCCAGAATCGGTTGCAGGGCCTGCACGATGCTCATGACGCCAACGTGGGAGGTTCGAAACGGCGGCGCGGAGGAATATGGGGCGATCGCCGCGGATTTGCTCGCCGCCACCACGCCGACCGTGCCGGCCGCCATCGAATGTGCAATAACGCCTGGGGCCGTGGGGCATCGGGGGTGCGCACGAAGATCGTACTGGCGCAATGGGGAATGACTGATGGGCCTTCTGGTGAACGGCGAATGGCGGGCGAACGAAGGCTTCGCCAGGGACGATTCCGGTCGCTTCAACCGCGCCGACGCGGTCTTTCGCAACTGGGTGACGGCGGACGGCGCCGCGGGACCGACCGGCGAGGGCGGATTTCCGGCCGAGCCGGGGCGCTACCATCTCTATGTTTCGCTGGCCTGTCCCTGGGCGCATCGAACCCTGATCTTCCGCAAGCTCAAGGGGCTCGAAGACCTGATCGGCGTCTCCGTCGTCAACTGGCTGATGGGCGAGGAGGGTTGGGCCTTCGCGCCGGGACGTGGCGTCGTTCCCGACCCCGTGTTCGGCGCGCAGCGCCTTTATGAGATCTACGCCGCCGCGCGCCCTCAATACACGGGCCGCGTGACCGTCCCGGTGCTGTTCGACAAGACGCGCCGCCAAATCGTCAGCAACGAATCCGCCGACATCATCCGCATGCTCAATTCGGCCTTCGACGGGGTCGGCGCGAAGGCAGGCGACTACTACCCTCTAGACCTCCGCGCCGAAATCGACGCGCTGAACACGCGCGTCTACGCGACGGTAAACAACGGCGTCTATCGCTGCGGCTTCGCCTCGACGCAGGCGGCCTACGAGGAGGCGGCGATCGCGCTGTTCGAGACGCTCGGCGCGCTCGACCAACGGCTCGCCGACCGGCGCTTCCTCTTTGGCGACCGGCTGACCGAGGCGGACTGGCGGCTGTTTACGACCCTGCTGCGCTTCGATCCGGTCTATGTCGGGCTCTTCAAGTGCAACATCCGGCGCATCGCCGATCACCCGCATCTCCAGCGCTATCTTCGCGAGCTTCGCGCCTGGCCGGGGATCGAGGAGACGGTTGATCTCTTCCACATCAAACATCACTATTACCAGAAGTCTTCGCTTCATCAATCCGACCGGCATTGTGCCTTTGGGGCCGGCCGATCCTCGCTAGTCGATAGGGGATCGGTCCAGTCGAGCGGCGTTCGAGCGCCGGCAGGAGGGACGTCACCCATGGGCTTCAGAAGCTGGTTTCGGACGTTGTCGGTCGGCGCCGCCTTGGCGCTTTCGGTGGCGGCGAGCGCCGCCCAGCCTGCGCGGGTCGACGTCGTCTCGTTTGGCCTGTGGGGTCAGCAGAGCGTGTTCGCGAGCGAAGCGGCGGGTGCGGCGCGTATCGTCGCGCGCCAATTCGGCCACGGCGGCAAGGTGATCGTACGCGCCAACACGAAAAGCAGCGGCCAAGCCACCGAGGATAATTTGCGCGCGACGCTGGCGTCGCTGGGCGCGAAAATGGATCCGGAGCGCGACGTCCTGTTCCTGATCCTGACCTCGCACGGCAACCAGGAAGGCATTGGCGTCGCAACCCCGGGCCAGACGTCCTTCATCACGCCGATCGAATTGCGGGAGATGCTGCGCGAGAGCGGCGCGCGCCTCAGCGTCGTCGTCGTATCCGCCTGCTATTCCGGCATTTTCGCCGATGCGCTCGCCGAGCCCAGCACGCTCGTCATCACTGCGTCCGACAGGGATCACCCCTCCTTCGGCTGCCGCGACGGCGCCAAATGGACCACCTTCGGCCAAGCCTTCTTTGCCGACGCGCTCGCCCACATCAAGAGCCTTCCGGACGCATTCGCGCAGGCGCGCAGCCGCGTCGCCGAGCAGGAGAAAGCCGAGGGCTACGATCCCTCCAACCCGCAAATGGCCGGCGGTCGCCACGTGCTGGAGGTTCTCCAGGCGGCGCAATGAAGAGGTTTGTAATAGGAAGGTAGAGCCTTCGTAATTCCGGGGTTGACGTAAGGATTGCCAAACCTATTCGGAGTAAGCTGTACGCATTCGCACGGGAGCGTCTTGCTGTCGTTACGTGGAGCGGGCGCTCAACCTTCATGGGTGAAGCGATGGCGTCACGGCAAGGAACACAGCACTGGGGTCTGAAGGCGGCCGCGTGCGCCGCGGTCGTCGCCTGGCAAGTCTACGAACTGGCCAGGGACAGCGTTTTTTCAGCTAGCGAAGGCAATCTTCTGCACTACGGCGTCATTGCCGCTGCGCTCGGCGGCCTGGTCGTCTCGCTGCTGAAATTGAACGCGGATTACTGACGAGGGCTCGCGATCAGGCGCTTCTCAGGCTGACAAGCACGCTCGTCCCCGCTATAAGCCGGCGGCGCTGGCGGGGAGCGCGCCTGCTTCGAGGAACCTATGGCCGATTCTGAACTCTCGAGCGCCGGGCTCGACGACCGACGACGTCGCGTGCTCTTCCGCGCCCGGCGGCGCGGCCTGCGGGAAATGGACCTCGTGATGGGCCAGTTCGCCGACGCCAATCTTGCGGCGATGGATGAGGCGGATCTCGCTGAATTCGAGCGCCTGCTCGACGTGCCGGATCCGCAGCTTCTCGCCTGGATTGTCGGCGACGAGCCGACGCCGGCCGACAACGACACGCCGCTGTTCCGTCGCCTGCGCGCCGCTCCGCGTGAGGCTCTGGCAAGGGAAGCCCAGGAAAAGTGAAATCGCTCGCCGCGGCGACCAGCCGCCTCGCACAAGGCGGGGAGGTCACGCTCTGCCATGTTCCGGAAGGCTATGACGGTTTCGTCGTCGCCGAGCTCGCGCGCCAATTCGCCCGTGCTGGCGAGGAGCGGGCCACCGCGCTGGTGTTTATTGCGCGCGACAGCGGGCGCGCGCAGAATTTCATCGACGCGCTCGCCTTCGCCGCGCCCGAGATCGAGGCGCTCTTCCTGCCTTCGTGGGATTGCCAGCCCTACGACCGCGTCTCGCCCAACGCCTCGGTGTCGGCGCAGCGCATGACGACGCTGGCGCGGCTCGCCCGCTCGAGGGGCGCGCTGGAGCGACCGCGCGTTCTCGTCATGACCGCCAACTGCCTCACGCAGCGCGTGCCGCCGCGCAAATTCGTCGCCGCGGCGGCGTTTTCCGCCGCGCCAGGCAATACGGCGCGCATGGATGAGCTTGCCGCCTGGCTCGAATCCAACGGCTACGGCCGCGCCAGCACGGTGCGCGACGTCGGCGACTATGCGACGCGCGGCGGCATTCTCGATCTTTTCCCGCCCGGCGCTCCGGCGCCGATCAGGCTCGACTTCTTCGGCGACACGCTCGAATCGATCCGCTCGTTCGATCCCGAGACCCAGCGCACCGTTGGCCAATTGCGGGCTCTCGATCTCGTGCCGATGAGCGAAGCGCGGCTGACGACCGAATCGATCCGCCGCTTCCGGCAAGGTTACACCGCCGAGTTCGGCGCGCCGCGCCGCGGCGATTCGGTCTACGAAGCCGTCAGCGACGGGCGGCGCGCGATCGGGCTCGAACACTGGCTGCCGCTCTTTTATGACAGCATGGACAGCCTGTTCGACTACGCCGAAGGTGCGCCCATCGTGCTCGACGCGCGCGCCGAGGAGGTCGCCCATCAGCGCTTCGCGCAGGTCGCCGACTATTACGAGGCGCGCCGCACGGCCGATCAGGAAGATCCCGGCAAGGCGGACTATCGGCCGCTCAAGCCGGAGCAGCTCTATCTCACCGAAGACGAGTTTCGCCAACGCCTGGGCAAGGCGCCGCTCGCGCGTCTGTCGCCTTTCGAAGCGACGCCGGGCGGCGCCAACATCATCGACTGCGGCGCGCGGGTAGGGCGCGACTTCGCGCCCGAGCGCCAGGACGAAAACGTCAATGTGTTCGACGCCGCGGTCAAACACATCAAGGCGCTGCGCGACAGCGGCCACCGGGTGATCGTCGCCGGCTGGAGCGACGGTTCGCGCGAGCGCCTGAGCCACGTGCTCGCCGAGCACGGCCTCAAATCGCTGGAGCTCGTCTCCTCCTACGCGCAGGCCAAGACGGCGCGCGCCGGCGCGCTGCCGCTGGCGGTAATCGCGATGGAGCACGGCTTCGAAGCCGAGGACGTCGCGATCATCGGCGAGCAGGACATTCTCGGCGATCGGCTCGTCCGCCAGCATAAGCGCAAGCGGCGCGCCCATGATGTGCTGGCCGAAGCCGCAGCGCTGACGGCGGGCGATCTCGTCGTGCACGTCGATCATGGCATCGGCCGCTTCGTCGGCCTCGCCACCATCGAAGCGGCCGGCGCGCCGCACGATTGCCTGGAGATCCATTATGCCGGCGGCGACCGGCTGTTCCTGCCGGTCGAAAATCTCGAGCTGTTGTCGCGCTACGGCTCGGAGCAGGGCGAACTCGATCGGCTGGGATCGACCGGCTGGCAGACCCGCAAGGCGCGGCTCAAGAAGCGCGTGCGCGAGATGGCGGGCGAACTGATCCGCATCGCCGCGCAGCGTATGACCCGCGAGGCGCCGCGGCTCGCGCCGCCTGAGGGGCTGTACGACGAATTCTGCGCGCGCTTTCCCTACGAGGAAACCCAGGATCAGTCCGCTGCGATCGACGCGACGCTCGACGATCTTGCTGCCGGACGGCCGATGGACCGGCTGATCTGCGGCGACGTCGGCTTCGGCAAGACCGAGGTCGCCCTGCGCGCCGCCTTCGCCGCCTCGATCAATGGCAAGCAGACAGCGATCGTCGTTCCGACGACCTTGCTGGCGCGCCAGCACGCCAAGAATTTCATCGATCGCTTCGTCGGCCTGCCGATCCGCATCGGCCAGCTTTCGCGCATCGTCGGCGCAGCCGATCAGCGCACGGTGAAGAAGGGCCTCAAGGAGGGCTCGGTCGACATCGTCGTCGGCACGCATGCGGTGCTCGGCAAGACCGTCGAGTTCAAGGACCTCGGTCTGGTTGTGATCGACGAGGAGCAGCACTTTGGCGTCGGCCACAAGGAGCGGCTGAAGGATTTGCGCTCCGAGGTGCACGTGCTGACGCTGTCGGCGACGCCGATCCCCCGCACGCTGCAACTCGCCATGACGGGCGTGCGCGAATTGTCGATCATCGCGACGCCGCCGGTCGACCGCCTCGCGGTGCGCTCGTTCGTCTCGCCGTTCGACGCGCTGATCGTGCGCGAAGCGCTGCTGCGCGAGCGTTATCGCGGCGGGCAGTCCTTCTACGTCTGTCCCAGGATCGAGGACCTCGACGAGGCCGCCGCCTTCCTCAGGCAGAACGTCCCAGAGGCGAAGTTCGTCATTGCGCACGGCCAGATGGGCGCGACCGAGCTCGAGGACAAGATCAGCGCCTTCTACGACGGGAAATACGACATCCTGCTGTCCACCTCGATCGTCGAATCCGGCCTCGACATTCCCCGGGCCAATACGCTGATCGTGCATCGCGCCGATATGTTCGGCCTCGCGCAGCTCTACCAGCTGCGCGGCCGTGTCGGCCGCTCGAAGACGCGCGCCTACGCCATCTTCACGACGCCCCCCAACAAGCTGGTCACGCCGCAGGCGCAGAAGCGACTCGAAGTGTTGCAGTCGCTCGACACGCTCGGCGCGGGCTTCCAACTCGCCAGTCACGACCTCGATCTGCGCGGCGCCGGCAACCTGCTCGGCGAAGAGCAGTCCGGCCACATCAAGGAAGTCGGCTACGAGCTTTATCAGCAGATGGTGCAGGACGCGATCGAGCGCCTGAAGGCGGGCGTCGAGGAGCCGGCGCAGGAGATGTGGTCGCCGAACATTTCGCTTGGCGCGCCGGTCACGATCCCGGAGAGCTATATTCCGGACCTTACGACGCGTCTGTCGCTCTACCGGCGGCTCTCCTCGCTCGAAGACGACGCGGAGATCGACGCGATGGGCGCGGAGATCGTCGACCGCTTCGGCGCGCCGCCGCCGGAGGTCGAGCTGCTGTTGAAGCTGATGACGATCAAGGCGCTGTGCCGCAGAGCGCACATCGAGAAGCTCGACGCCGGCGCCAAGGGCCTGACGCTCGCCTTCCGCGACAATTCCTTCGCCAACCCTGCGGGCCTCGTCAAATGGGTCGCCGCCAAGGGCTCGCTCGCCCGCGTGCGCCCGGACATGCGCATCGTCGTGACGGGCGATTTCGAGGAACTGCCGGAGCGGGTAGAGGGCACGCTGACGATCATGCGCGAGATCGCGAAGATCGCGGGGAGGAAGGGGTAGGGGAGATCCGGCGTCACGTCGTCACGTCTTCAGTTGCGGGACTACGTGACGCCATGGCGGGCGGGGCAGACAAATCTGGCGCAATCGAGCCTGACTCGGGCGGCGATAGCCGCCGCGACCGCATCCGGCAGGCTTTTGGTTCTCCAAACATGCGAACAACGCCGCTCGCGGCAGACGTGCCCCCGAAGCCGGGACGTTTGCCCGTTAGAAATCCTCTGCGGCGCCGACGAGCCGATTCAGAACCGCGCGCTCAATGCGCTTCGGCGCCGCGCTCGCGCAGGAAGCGGAAGAATTCTCTGCCCTCGCGCAGGCGACGAACCATCATTTCCGGGCTTCGCACCATTTCGTTGAGAATTGAGGCAATCTTGCTGGAGCGAAAGTAGAAGCGACGATAAAACGTCTCCACCGAACTCGTAGATTTCCGTGTGGCTGAGACCGGGATAGTGCAGCGGCGCGATCTGCTGGCCGTGTTCGTCGACCAACTCGGCGTTGGCGTCGTCCAGCCAACCGTTCTTTAATGCCTGGTCGTACAGGAAGGTGCCGGGATAGGGCGCAGCGAGCGAAACCTGGATCGTGTGCGGATTGACCTTGGTCGCGAAGCGGATCGTCTCCTCGATCGTTTCCTTGCTCTCTCCGGGCAGGCCCATGATGAACGTGCCGTGGATCTTGATGCCGAGTTCACGGCAATCCCTGGAGAATCGCTCGGCGACATCAATCCGCATGCCCTTCTTCACATTGTACAGGATCTGCTGATTGCCGGAACTCGTAACCAACCAGCAGCAGTCGCAGGCCGCCGTCGCGCAAGACTTTGAGCGTTTCGCGCGGCACATTGGCCTTGGCGTTGCAGGACCAGACGATGCCGAGCTTGCCCAATTCCTTCGCGATCGCCTCTGCGCGCGGCAGATCGTCAGTGAAGGTGTCGTCGTCGAAAAAGAACTCCTTCACCTCCGGGAACGCCTTCTGCGCCCATTTCATCTCTTCAATCACGTTCGCCACCGAGCGCGTGCGATAGCGATGTCCGCCCACCGTCTGCGGCCAAAGGCAGAAGGTGCAACGCGACTTGCAACCGCGGCCCGTATGCAACGAAAGATAGGGATGCTTGAGATAGCCGATGAAATATCGGCTGATTTGCAAGTCGCGCCGGTAGACCGGGGTCGTAAACGGCAGCAAGTCCATATTCTCGACGATCGCCCGATCCGCAGTGTGTTCGATGTCGCCGGCGGCGTTGCGAAACGACAATCCAGGGACGGACTTCCAATCCTTGCCGTCCGCGACGTCCTTGATTGTAAAATCGAATTCGTTGCGGGCGACGAAATCGACGATGGGAGCGGCCTTGAGGCTGCCCGCGGCGTCCACAGCCACCTTCGCGCCGATGAGGCCGGCTTTGAGACTTGGATTGGCCGCCTTCAGCGCTTCGATCGTCTTGACGTCCGAGGCGAAGGACGGCGTCGAGGTGTGCAGGACGGCGAGATCAAAGTTCTTGGCCTGCGCGGCAACCTCCGCGAGCTTGATCCGGTGCGGCGGCGCGTCAATCAGCTTGCTGTTCTCAACCAGCGCCGCCGGCTGCGCGAGCCACTGCGGATACCAATAGGAAGCAATCTCGCGTTTGGCTTGGTAGCGCGAGCCCGCTCCGCCATCAAATCCGTCAAACGAAGGCGCCTGAAGAAACAACGTCCGCATCATAGCGCTGCCTTCCCTGTCTCACTGTCGCCGAAACGGGTCATGTTTCCTTTTCGGTCGACCCTGTAGCTGTGCCCACGCCAGTTGACCCGCGAACCGAAGAAGCAGGCCAGATACACGAAGAACGAAATCATGTCGCGCAACGGCGCAAGCAGGAGCGACACAGCCGAAAGACCGAACGCGCGTGTTACCCCCGCCTGGAGCCATAGCCGGCAAACCAGAGCAAAAGCTATCAGCATCCAGCCCCACAAATCAAATCCGCGCAACAGCGCCGTCAGTAAGGCCAAGGGGAAGGCATGGGTGACTCCGGCGCCGATGAAGCCAACCTTGTCGATGCGGAAGATGGTGCGCGCCCAGCGCAATTCATGCCTGAACAGTTCCCCAAAGCTTCGCTCAGGACAATTGTGGGCGATCAAAAACGATGGAATCTCAATGCGGAGGCCTAGCTTCGTCACCTCGACCCCGAGCACGTAATCGTCAGCGAGTTGATCGGCGAGCCTTTCGAACCCTCCGATCGCGGACAACGTCTCGCGCCTCAGCGCCATTGTGGGACCAAGGCAGGGTTCGGCGAGGCCGATTGCGAGCCCGACAACGACGCTCGGCAGGAAGTGAAACTCCATTCCCATGCAGGCGAGCCTCGACCAGAGCGTTCCGGTGTATTTACCCCGGTAGAGGCAGGTGACGAGCCCCACGCCGGGGCGCTCGAGGGCGCCGCAAAGGCGCTGCAAATAGGTCGGCTCCACAGCTACGTCGCTGTCGGCCAGCACTACGACGTCATGCTCGATGTGCCTGGCCATGTTGATGAGGCTCGAAACCTTGCGATTGGAGCCATGCTGGGTATCATCAATGACTATACGGATATTCAGTGCTGGAAATTCGGATTCCAGCTCTCGTACGACTGGAATGGCGGGGTCGGAAAGGCTTTGCAGACCAAAGATGATCTGCACCGGCGCGCGGTAATCCTGCTTGCAGAAGGTCGTCAGGTTTTCCCGCAAGCCGATCTCCGGCCCACAGAGAGGCTTGAGAATCGTCACGCCGAACCGTTCGCTGCGCGCGTCGTCGGTCCGCCGCGCGAACCGGCGCATCAATTCTTGCGCGGCCAATGTGTAAAGGCAGCCAAAGAGGCACAGAGCGGCGCAAATTGGGGAGAGCCACTCGATGACACGCGTGTGAAGAATTGACATTGCCTAGCGAGGTTGAAGATTTGTGGGCGCTTGTACGTTGCAATATCTAGCATGGATTGGGTGTTCTTCGTCGACGACGATCCTCACGCCCAGTCAAAGCTCGCTCAAATGTGATCGCGTCGTCGCCGACGGAAATGGGAGAATATATTTGTGGCCGCGCCGCCGAACCCTCCGCCGCCGAGTCGGGCGATCGCAGCGGTGTCCCTCAAAACACCGACCAGCCCATCCGCTTGGCGAGCTTCTCCAGCGCGATCGCGCCGAGGTGGGAGTTGCCGTTGGCGTCGAGGCCGGGGGACCAGACGGCGATCGAGGCCTTGCCGGGCGCGACCGCGAGGATGCCGCCGCCGACGCCGCTCTTGCCGGGCAGGCCGACGCGGAAGGCGAAATCGCCCGATCCGTCGTAATGGCCGCAGGTCAGCATCAGCGCATTGATGCGTCGGGCGCGCTCGGAGGAGACGACGGACATGCCGGTCGCCGGATTGCGCCCCGCCGCGGCGAGAAAGAGGCCCGCTGTTGCGAGCTGGCGGCACGACATGGCGACCGCGCAGTGGTGGAAATAGACGCCGAGCACGAAGTCGACCGAGTTCTCGATCCGGCCGAACGACTTCATGTAATTGGCGAGCGCGGCGTTGCGAAAGCCGGTGCGCCGCTCGGATTCCGCCACCGCTTTGTCGATGAAGATCGAATTGTCCTGGGCGATGAAGCGCAGAAAGCGCAGGATCTCGCCCAGCGCCTCGCGCGGCTGGCTCCGGGAAAGGATCACGTCGGAGACGACGATTGCGCCCGCGTTGATGAAGGGGTTACGCGGAATGCCGCGTTCGCGTTCGAGTTGGACGATCGAGTTGAAGGGATTGCCCGAGGGCTCACGGCCGACGCGAGCCCAGATGTCATCGCCGATGAGGCCGAGCGCCAGCGTCAAGGTGAAGACCTTGGAGATGCTCTGGATCGAGAACGGCGCCTCGGCGTCGCCCGCGGCGACCATTTGGCCATCGACGGTGGCGACCGCGAGCGCGAAGGCGCCAGGGTCCTCCCGCGCGAGTTCGGGGATATAGTTCGCGACCTCGCCGCGATCCCCTCGCGCCTTCATTTCCAAGGCGATTTCCTGGACCGCGGCTTCGAGGTCGGACACGTTGGGCCTCCGAGGCGAAAGGCGCGCGTCTTACCAACAAAGCCACAGGGTCGCAAAGGCGGGAGACGTGGGGTCTCCCGCCGGGCGAAGCTTCAGTGATTGATCGCCTCGAGCGCCAGGCCCTTGGTGCTCGGTCCGAGCGCGATCGCGATCATCCCGACTACCATCGCCGCGCCGATGAAGGCGGCGACGAAGGGCACGCCGCCGGCATCGAGGAGTAGGGCGATGATGAGGCCGGCAAAGGCGCCGACCAGCCGGCTCCAGGAATAGACGAAGCCGACCGCCCGCGCGCGAATGCGGGTCGGGTACAGCTCGGCCTGGTAGCTGTGGAAGGCGAAGGACATCACGTTCGAGGCGAGCGTGAAGGCGACGCCGAGCGCGATCAAGGGAAAAGCGTCGCTCACTTGCGCGAACAGCGCCATCGCGACGCCCATCGTGATCATGGAGGCGAGGATCTGCGTCTTGCGCTCGATGCGATCGGCGAACAGCGCGCCGAGCAAGGGGCCGACCGGGCTGCCGATGGCGATGATGAAGGAATATTCGAGGCTCGTCGTGACGTTCACGCCGCGGTAAATCAGCAGGGTCGGCACCCAGGCAGCGAAGCCATAGAAGCCAACGACCTGCGCCGCGTTGAAGACCGAGAGAATGACGGTCCGTCCGAGGTAGGGCGGCGCGAAGGCTTCGGCGAGCGAGCCGTCGCCGCGGAAGTCTTCGGGCGCCGCCAGATGCGGCTCCGGCAGCGGCGCGCCATTCTCGGTTTCGACATTGCGCTCGAGGTCGGCGACGATCGCCAGCGCCTCAAAACCCCGTCCGTTACGGGCGAGCCATCGCGGGCTCTCCGGCAGGCTGCGCCGCAGGAACCAGGCAATCAGCGCGCCGCCGGAGCCGATCAGGATGATGACGCGCCAATAGTCGGAGCCGACCGGGGTCGTTTCCTTCAAGCCCCAGGCGAGCACCGCGCAGATCGGCACTGCGAGGAAGGTGATGACCTGATTGAGGCAGAAAGCGCGTCCGCGCGCCTTCGCCGGGACGAGCTCCGAGATATAGGCGTCGATCGTGACGAGCTCGACGCCGATGCCAATGCCGGCGATGAAACGCCACAGCACGAGGTCGAAGCCGTTGGTCTGGAACGCCATGATTGCGGTCGTCGCCGAATACCAGAGCAGCGAGCCGGTGAAGATGGCGCGTCGTCCGAAGCGGTCGGCGATCTGGCCGAAGGCGAGCGTGCCGACCCAGAGCCCGGCGAAGGTCGCAAACACGAAGACGCCGAAGCCGGCGACCTTCATCACCTGCAGCGACGCCAAGGCGCCGAGCGACTCGGGCTTGAAGAGCCCCGAAGCGACCATGCCCGGAGCGACATAGCCGGTGAAGAAAAGGTCGTAATATTCGAAAAATCCGCCCAGCGAGATGAGCGCCACGAGGCCCCAAATCGACGGCGTCGCCGGCAGACGGTCGAGCCGCGCGGCGACCTCTGCATAATGCTGAGCGCGGATGTTGCTCTGAACCTGCATTGCGCTTCCCCCAAAAACCCTGCGCGAAGCACGGGATATACATTGTTTTCCTGGGTGGCGCGGTCGCCCCTCGACGCGCCGGCGGAGGCCGGCGACCGGCCTCCGCGCTGCGAGCGTCTTAAGTCGCCGGCGGGGCGGCCGCGCGTTCGAGCGCAGGGTTGTGGCCGAGCGCCAGGACGAGGACGGCCCCGATCAGCGCCGCGCACGCTAGGAAGATGAGACTGGCGGTGTCGCCGCCGGTCGCCGTCTTGAGATAGCCGAACGCCTGCGGCCCGAAATAGCCGCCGAGATTGCCGATGGAGTTCACCGCCGCAATGCCGGCCGCCGCGCCGGCGCCGCTCAGGAAGGCGGTCGGCAAGGTCCAGAAGACCGGCAGGATCGAGAAGAAGCCCCAGGCGGCGATGCAGAGCACGACCATCTTCGCCGTCGGGTCGGCGATGCTGGCTGCGAGGCCGAGGCCGACGACCATGGCGAGGAAGGGAATGACGCAGTGCCACACGCGTTCCCCCGTCCGGTCGGACCGACGGCTCCACAGCACCATGCCTACCGCGCCGACGAGGTACGGCAGCGCCGTGATGAAGCCGGCTTGGACGTTGCTGACCCCGAACGCCTTGACGATCTGCGGCAGGAAGAAGCTGAGACCATATTGCGGTATGTTGAGCGCCATATAGACGCAACCGAGCAGCACGACGCGCGGGTTGGCCATCGACTGTAGCCAGGTCATCCGCACATGCGCCTCGCGGTTGGCGCGTTCGGCGTCGAGGCGGCTTTGCAGCCAGGTCCGTTCCTCGGGCTCGAGCCATTGCGCCTCCGCCGGACGATCGGTGAGGTAGAGCAGCACCGCGACGCTCATCAGCAGAGCGGGGATAGCCTCGACGATAAACACCCACTGCCAGCCGTGCAGCCCGCCAACGCCCTCGAGGTTGAGGATGAGGCCGGAGATCGGCGATCCGATCACGGTGGAGATCGGAATGGCGAACATGAAGAGGCCGACGATCCGCGCCCGGTAGGCGCTGGGGAACCACAGCGTCAAAAAGAAGATGATGCCCGGGAAGAAGCCCGCCTCGGCGACGCCGAGCAGCAAGCGGACGATGTTGAAGCTCGTCTCGCCGGCGACGAACGCCTGGGCGCCGGACACGAGGCCCCAGGTAACCATGATCCGCGCGATCCATCGGCGGGCGCCGAATTTGTGCAGCGCGAGGTTGCTGGGAACCTCGAAGAAGAAATAGGCGATGAAGAAGATGCCGGCCGCTCCGCCGAATGCGGCGGCGGTCAGGCCGAGGTCTTTGCTCATCGAAGCGCCGGCGAAACCGACGTTCACCCGGTCGAGATAGGCGACGAAATAGCAGACCATAAGAAACGGGACGAGCCTGCGCACGACTTTGCTCATCGTGCGGCGCTCGAGTTCGCTCGCAGCAGCGGTCATGTTTCCTCCAACTTTTTATTGCGCTCGGGTCGCTTGGGCGACTCGGGCGCACGGCCCGTTTTCGGGTCCACAGTCAAGCTAGGAGATTTCGGCGGCCTTGGCAATTCCTTAGACGGAGCGCAGTCCTTAGACGGAGCGCCAGGCTCGCCGCGCCGCTCACAATCCCGTATATGCTCGGGGCGCGAGCCGCCAAGCGGCGTTTGGGAGGGCTTTGGCGTGAGCCGACTTGTGTATGTCTTGAATGGGCCGAACCTCAATCTGCTCGGCAAGCGGCAGCCGGCGATCTACGGCCATGAAACGCTCGCGGACGTCGAGGCGTCGTGCCGCAGCGTCGCGGACGAGCTCGGCCTGACGATCGAGTTCCGGCAGAGCAATCGGGAATATGAGATCATCGACTGGATTCACGAGGCGCGCGAACGCGCCGACGCGATCGTCATTAATCCCGCCGCCTTCACCCATACGTCGGTCGCGATTCTCGATGCGCTCAATACCTTCGAGGGGCCGATCCTCGAGGTGCACATCTCGAACGTGCACAAACGCGAGCCGTTCCGCCACCATTCCTATGTTTCCACGGTCGCGTCCGGCGTGATCGCCGGCTTCGGCGTGCAAGGGTACGAACTCGCGCTCCGGCGTGCGGCGCGGCTGACTGAACCGAAGACGGCGTAGAGGCCGCTGCCGGCGACGTTTGCGCCGGGCCCCCCATCCGTCCGTATAGGTCAAATAGCCCATTCGGCAAAAATCTTTTGCCGAAGTGGCAATGGCCGCAAATTCGCAGGCAGTGCTAGCCCGGCTCCAGAAGCAGCGGTTCACCCGCTGCCGAGCGGATCCCTTTCATCCCTACGCCCGGAGTCCATTCCGCCGCAGGACGAATTGGGGGCGCTCGATCGTGATTTGGGGTCGAGGTACATGGCGGATTCCGCGCAGCGCCTGCCGCAAGAGGCAGGAAACGGCGACGATGAACACAATCGGCGCAGGACCTTTCTCAAAGGAGCCTTAGCCGCCGTTCCTGGCGCTCTCTTCCTGGGCTGCGACACAGGCCGGCTTGTCCCGCAGGCGGCTGCGGCGACCACGACCGGCGACGGCTATGAGCCGACGTATTTCACTCCCAATGAATGGGCCTTCGTGAACGCCGCGACGGACCGATTGATCCCGTCTAATGAGGACGGTCCCGGCGCGCTCGACACCCACGTGCCGGAGTTCATCGACCGCCAGATGGAGACCGAATACGGCCACGGCGGCTTCTGGTATCTGCAGGGCCCGTTTCATCCGGAAGCCGACTTCACGCTTGGCTACCAGCTCCGCTACACCCCTCGGGAGCTGTACCGGGCCGCAATCGCGGACATCAACGGCTGGTGCCAGAAAACGTACAACAAGGACTTCGCCGGTCTCGCGGACGCCGAAAAGGACAAGACGCTCGGCCAACTGCAGCACGGCGAGATCGCGCTTCCGAACGTCAAGGCCTCGGAATTCTTCATCCAGCTGCTTGCGAACACCAAGGAAGGCTACTTCGCCGACCCGATGTATGGCGGCAATCGCCACATGGCGGCTTGGAAGATGATCGGCTTTCCCGGCGCTCGCGCGGACTTCGCCGATTGGGCGTCCAAGCCCGGCCAAGTCTATCCGCTCGGCCCTGTTTCGATTCGCGGCGAGAAGGCTTGAGCCATGGTCACGAGAATGAAACCCGCGGATGTCGTCGTCATCGGCCTCGGTTGGACCGGCTCGATCATGAGCATCGAACTGGCGCGGCAGGGTCTCAACGTCGTCGCTCTGGAGCGCGGCAAGAACCGCGACACCTCACCCGACTTCACCTATCCCAAGGCCGCCGACGAGCTGAAATACGGCATCCGCGGCGATATGTTCCGGCGGCTGTCGCTGGAAACCGTGACGGTGCGCCACGGCGAGGGCGACCTCGCCGTTCCCTATCGCCAATACAACGCTTTCCTGCTGCCCGACGGCGTCGGCGGCGCCGGCCTGCATTGGAACGGCCAGATCTTTCGCCCGTCGCCGGAGGATCTGAAGCTCCGGACGCATGTGACCGAGCGTTACGGCGCCAACTTCATCCCTGATGGCATGACCATCCAGGACTACGACGTCACCTACGACGAGCTCGAGCCTTATTTCGATCGTTTCGAATATTTGAACGGCGCCTCCGGCCAGGCGGGCAATCTCAACGGCGTGGCGGCGCCGGGCGGCAATCCGTTCGAAGGGCGCCGTTCGCGGTCTTATCCGACGCCGCCCGTCGCCGACACCTATGCCGCGATCCTGTTCGCGAACGCGGCGAAGGAACTGGGCTACCATCCGTACCCGCAACCCAGCGCCAATTGTTCGGAGCCCTACACGAACCCCTACGGCGTGCGGCTCGGCCCGTGCAATCTCTGCGGCTTTTGTGAGCGCTTCGGCTGCTTCCTCTATTCGAAGGGCTCGCCGCAGACGACGATCCTTCCGGCCCTCTACAGCATGCCGAATTTTGAGCTGCGCGCGCAAAGCCACGTCACCCGCATCAACCTCAATTCGACGGGGAAGCGGGCCGTCGGGCGTCACCTATGTCGACGCGTCGGGCGCCGAAGTGTTCCAGCCCGCGGATATGGTCATCCTGTCGTCCTTCCAGAGCAACAACGTCCGCATGATGCTGCTTTCCGGCATCGGGAAGCCGTACGATCCCAAGAGCGGAACCGGCGTCATCGGCAAGAACTTCGCCTATCAGATGATGAGCGCGACGTCGGTCTTCTATGACAAGGACGTCGCCATCAATCCGTTCATCGCTGCAGGCTCCGGCGGCTCGCAGATCGTCGACGAATTCAACTCCGATCACTTCGATCACGGCCCGCACGGCTTCATCGGCGGCGGCTACATCATCGGCGGTCAGACCGGCGGCCGCCCGATCCAGCAGCTCGCGACGCCGCCCGGTACGCCGAGCTGGGGCGCAGCGTGGAAGCGCGCCGCCAAGGACAGCTATCTCCATACGACCAACGTCGTGGCCCACGGCTCGGTGATGTCCTATCGCGACGCCTATTTCGATCTCGATCCGACCTATCGCGACTCACTCGGCCAGCCACTGCTGCGCATGACGTTCGACTGGCACGACAATGAGTACCGAATGACCCGTTACGTGACCGATCGCGCGCTCGAGATTGTCGACAAGATGAAGCCGAAGGCGCGTTCGACTCGCATCCGTCAGCCGGGCGATCACTTCAATGTTCGCGAATATCAGACCACCCACATTACCGGAGGAGTGATCACCGGCGCGGACCCGAATACGAGCGCGCTCAATCGCTATCTGCAAAGCTGGGACGTCCCCAATCTGTTCGTGACCGGCGCCTCCGCCTTCCCGCAGAACATCGGCTACAATCCCACCGGGCTCGTCGGCGCTCTGACCTATTTCGCGGTCGACGCGATTAAGGCCAAGTACCTGAAAAATCCCGGTCCCCTGGTTCCGGCCTAGGGAGCGGGCGCATGAAAAGCAAAATGACCCTTGGCCGCGTCGTCGCCGGGCTGATCGTCTCGGCGCGTCGGCGTCGGCGGCGCGTGGCTGGTCGCCGCGCTGTTCGGCGGGATCGGCGGCGATCGCTCGGCGAAGCTCGAGCAGCCCATCGATCAAAAGCTGATCGAGCGCGGCGCTTATGTCGCCGTGTTGGGCGATTGCGCGGCTTGTCACACCGCTCCGGGCGGCAAGGCCTATGCCGGCGGCCTTTCGATCGCTACGCCAATCGGCGCCGTCTACACCAGCAACATTACGCCCGATGAACAAACCGGCATCGGCAGGTACAGCTACGGCGACTTCGAGCGCGCCGTGCGGCGCGGCCTGCGCCCCGACGGCGCGGCGCTCTATCCGGCCATGCCGTTTCCCTCCTACGCGCGCATGACAGATGCAGACACGCAGGCCCTCTACGCCTATTTCACGCGCGGCGTTCAATCGGTGGCTCAGGCGGACCGGCAATCGGACATTCCGTGGCCGCTCTCGATGCGATGGCCGCTCAGCTATTGGCGCTGGATGTTCGCGCCGGCGCCCGCGCCTGCGGCCCGTGCGAGCGGGACGACGGAGGCCAACGCTGACGCGCTGCTGGCGAGAGGCGCCTATCTCGTCGAGGGGCCCGCGCATTGCGGCACCTGCCACACGCCGCGCGGCCCCGGTTTGCAGGAAAAGGCGCTGACGGCGAAAGGCGGCGCGGCGTATCTCTCAGGCAGCGTCGTCGACAACTTCGTCGCCGACGATCTGAGAGGCGACGCGGTCACCGGTCTCGGCGGCTGGAGCGAGGACGACATCGTTCAGTTCCTGCGGACCGGCAGAAACCACAACACCGCGGCTTTCGGCGGCATGACCGACGTCGTCAACCACAGCACGCAGTTCATGACCGACGAGGATGTGCGCGCGATCGCCCACTTCTTGAAATCGCTGCCGGGCGAGCAGGGTCAGGCGCGCTTCGCCTATAAGCCTGCGGCGGCCACGGAGCTTGCGGCCGGCGTCGTCTCGGCGCGCGGGTCGCTCGACTATCTCAACAGCTGCGCGGCCTGCCATCGCTCGACCGGCTTGGGATACGCCGAGACGTTCCCCGCGCTTGCCGGGAATCCTGTCGTGAACGACGGCGATCCGAGTTCGCTCATCAATATCGTGCTGAAGGGCGGCTCGATGGCGGGGACGGCCAAGGCCCCGACCCAATTCACCATGCCGCCATTCGCCGACCGGCTTAGCGATCAGGAAGTCGCCGACATCGTGACCTTCATCCGCTCGAGCTGGGGCAACAACGCCTCCGCCGTCGATCCGGCGCAGGTCGCGAAGCTGCGGCAAGCGCTGAACGTCCCGCCGCCGGCCGCGCGGTGAACGGCAATCCCCTTCTCCCCGCGCGCGGGGAGAAGGGATCCCGTGCGTCAGCTAGAATCGCCGCCCTCCGCTCAGGCCCACTCGCCCTTGCGGAACACCGGCACGCGGCTGCCGTCGGCGCGGATGCCGTCGATGTCGATCTTGTCGGAGCCGATCATCCAGTCGATGTGGATGAGGCTCTTGTTGCCGCCCTTGGCGGCGATCTCGTCGGGCGTCAGCTTCGCGCCGTCGAGGAAGCACTTCGAGTAGCACTGGCCGAGCGCGATGTGGCAGGCGGCGTTCTCGTCGAACAGCGTGTTGTAGAACAGCAGGCCGCTCTGCGAGATCGGCGAGGAATGCGGCACCAGGGCGACCTCGCCGAGGCGGCGGGCGCCTTCGTCGGTGTCGAGGACCCTGGCCAGCACCTCTTCGCCGCGCGACGCCTTGGCCTCGACGATCCGGCCGCCTTCGAAGCGCACCGCGATGTTCTCGATCAGCGTGCCCTGGTAGGAGAGGGGCTTGGTGCTGACGACGCGTCCCTCGACGCGGCGGGCGTGCGGCGTCGTGAAGACCTCCTCGGAGGGAATATTGGGGTTGCAGACGACGCCGTTCTTGGCCGTCGAGGCGCCGCCTTGCCATTCGTGGTCGTCTGCGAGGCCGATCGTCAGATCGGCGCCTGGACCCGAAAAATGCAGCGCCTGGAACCGTTGGCCGTTCAGCATCTGGGTGCGCTGGCGCAGCGCCGCATTGTGGGCCGCCCAGGCGCCGATCGGGTCGGCGTTGTCCACCCGCGAGGCGGCGAAGATCGCGTGCGCGAGCTTGGCGACCGCGACCTCTTCATCCTCCCCCGGGAAGACGAGCTTCGCCCAGGAAGGGGTCGGATAGGAGACGAGGTTCCAGTTGATGTCGAAGCCGGCGATCTTCTCGAGCGCCGGCTGATAGGCGAGCGAATTGGCCTTGTTGGCGCGCGCCACCTTGGCCGGATCTTCCCCGGCGAGCAGCATCGGATTGTCGCCGACGACGCCGAGGCGAGCGGTCCCGGCGGCGAACGCCTTGGCGACGCCTTCGTAGAGCCATCCCGCGGCGCGATCGAAGCTCGCGTCCTGGGCGTTGCGGTAGCGCGCGAGCGTGATCTCCTCGTCGGAGAGGATGGGGGTCACGAGGCCCGCACCAGCCTTGTAGGCGTGCTCGACGATCTTGCGCACGAGCGGTAGCGCGGCGATCGGCGCGGTGAGAAAAAGATCCTGCCCCGGCTGCAGTTGCAGGCCGACTTTGACCGCGAGTTCCGCCAGCCGATCAAGCTTCGCGGGATCGATGGAAGCGGTGAGGTTTCGCTGATGGGTCGTCATAGGCGTCCGTCCTGATGCGTATGGTGGACGTTATATAGGCTTGTTCGCGACGAGGCGAACCCGGCCCGCGGCAATTCCGCGGCGGACGCACATGACGACTTCCATGAGAGGGGGAAAGCCTTGCTGACGGCGCGCGGCGGCTGCGGCCGCTGCTACGTCTGGGGCGCGGCGCTGTACGCCTCCGCTGGCGAGACTTCTTTCGGCGCGCCGATCTTCCCAGAGTCAGATTCTCGAGGAACGTCTTGCCGAGCTCGCGCTCTTGGTCGGAGAGGCTCGCGACCGCGGCGCCGATCGAGGTTTGGCGAGAGCACAGGGCCTCGATCGCCATGTCGGCCACTTCCGCGCCGCGCGTGGTCAGCCGCACCCGGAAGCCGCGCTGATAGTCGGGATCGGGCAGACGCTCCACGAGCGCTTTCTCCTCCAGACGGTCGACTTGCTTGGTTACTGCGCCCGACGAGATGATCAGCGACTGAAACAGGTCGGTCGGGCGCAGCGGGTGTTCCACGCCGGAACGGCGCAACGCCAAGAGCACCCGCAAATCGCCTGCGCCGATGTCGAACTCCGCCGAAAGTCGGCGAAATTCGGCCTCGATCCGTTGGTCGACCAGCTTGATTGCGGCGACGATGATGGCGGCGTCGAGATCGACGTCCGGCCGCTCGCGTCTCCAGTGGCGAATCAGTTGGTGCAGTTCGTCGGTCATGGCGCCGTCGTGGCCCCCGAAACAGACACTCCCGCCCGACCAGCGACGGCCGTGCAAATACAGCATGCGCCTTCGACTCCGCCCCTGTCGACGCGGCAAAGGAGGTATGCCGTCCGAGCGCCGAGCGGCGGCGCGCGAGGGGCCCGCGCGCCGAGGCGATAAGCGTCTCAAAGGGGGTAGGACGTATCCTACGCGGGTCTCAGCGAACCCCGGCGATCGCGTGGAAAAAGGTCCCCGTCACACAGCCGCGGCGCGAGCCGGCAGGCGCTGGCTCTGCGCCATAGGCGTCGCCGATCCGCGCGAAGGGCTCGTCGCCGCCTAAGGTCGTCACACTGGCGTAGTGAAACTCGTGCCCGCGCAAGCGCTGGCCGGCGCGTCCCAGCGCGCTGTCGGCGAGCAAGGTCGCATCGCGATAGCCGAGGTTCATCTTGCGCTTGGCGAAACTGGTCTCGACCGACAGAAGGCCCGCCATCCGATGCGCGACGCCCGCCGCATCGGTCAACGACGCCCCGAGCGTCATGTAGCCGCCGCATTCGCCGTGGACGAGCCGCGTTTCGGCGAAGCGCCGCAGACCCTGGAGAAAGTGGCTGGCGGAAGCCAGCCGCCCGGCGTGGAGCTCGGGATAGCCCCCCGGCAGCCAACAGACCTCCGCGTCGTCCGGCGGCGCCTCGTCGTCGAGGGGCGAGAAGAAGACGATTTCCGCACCTTGCTGGCGCCAGCCCATCAGCAGGTGCGGATAGAGAAACGAGAAGGCCGCGTCGCGCGCGATGGCGATGCGCTGACCCGGGGGCGGCAAGGCGACGACCCCGCTTCCGCTCGTCGGAACAAGCGGCGCCGCAAGCGCACGAATGGCGGCAAGATCGGCGTGCTCGGCGACGAAGCACGCCATCGCGTCGAGGCGGCTTTCGAGCCGCTCCGTCTCGCTTGCCTGGACCAGGCCGAGATGCCGTTCCGGCAGGACGATGTCCTGGGTCTTCGGCAGCGAGCCGACGACGGGAATTCCAAGCGCTTCGATCGCCTCGGACGCCAGACGGCGGTGACGGGGGCTGCCGACCTTGTTCAACACGACGCCGGCGATCTTCACCCTTGCGTCGTACAGCGCGCAGCCTTTGACGATCGCCGCCGCCGACTGCGCCTGCCCGGAGACGTCGAGCGTCAGCAGTACGGGCAGCCCCAACGCCGCCGCGACGTCGGCGGAGGCGCCTGTGCGGCCGGGGGCGGCGGGCACGCCGTCGAACAGGCCCATCGAGGCTTCGACCAGGATGAGGTCGGCGTCGCGCGCGGTGTGCCCGGCAAGCGCGTGGAGCAAGGCAGGCTCCATCGCCCAGGAATTGAGATTGAAACTCGCGCGCCCGGTGGCGGCCTCGTGAAAGGCGGGATCGATGAAGTCGGGGCCCGACTTCGCTCCCGCCACCACGAGGCCGCCGGCGCGAAGGGCGCGCATCAGCCCGAGCGTCAGCGTCGTCTTGCCGCTGCCCGAGCGCGGCGCGGCGATGAGAAGGCCGCGCGGACCATCCAACGTCATCGCGTGATTTCCCTTTGCCGACCGCGATGAGAGCGGTACCACGAGACATGACCGAGGCCGACAACGAGGCGCGGCCCCAGCTGCGCCGGGGCTGGACGACGGGCGCCTGCGCCACCGCGGCGGCGCGTGCCGCCTACGAGGCGCTGATTGGCGGAAGTTTCCCGGACCCGGTCTCGATTCGGCTGCCACAGGGCCAGCGTCCGGCTTTCGCTTTGGCGCTGCACGAGCGCGGCGACGGATTCGCCCGCGCCGGGGTCGTCAAGGATGCGGGCGACGATCCCGACGTGACGCATGGGGCGCTGGTGATCGCGCGGGTCAGTCCCGGGCCGTCGGGCTCGGGCATCCAGTTTCGCGCCGGTGAGGGCGTCGGAACCGTGACGCGGCCCGGCCTGCCGCTCGCGATCGGCGAACCGGCGATCAATCCCGTGCCGCGGCGGATGATCCGCGAGACGATCGAGGAGGCGGCCGCTGCTTATGGCGCGGCGAGCGACGTCGTTGTGGAAATTGCGATCCCAGGCGGCGAAAAAATCGCCGAGCGGACGCTGAACGGCCGGCTCGGCATTATCGGCGGCCTGTCGATTCTCGGCACCACAGGCATTGTCGTGCCGTTCTCCTGCTCGGCTTGGATCGCCTCGATCCATCGCGGCGTCGACGTCGCGCGCGGGATGGGCCTGACGCATGTCGCCGGCGCGACGGGCTCGACCTCCGAGGCCGCCATCCAGCGGCTGCACAACCTGCCCGACGCGGCGCTGATCGACATGGGCGATTTCGTCGGCGGCACGCTGAAATATCTGCGCCAGCATCCCGTGCCGCGCGTCACCGTCGCCGGCGGCATGGGCAAGATGACGAAGCTCGCGCAAGGGCTGCTCGACTTGCACTCGAAGCGCGGCGCCGTCGATCTCGACTTCCTCGCCGGTTTTGCGGAGGGCGATTTGGCCCGGCGCATTCGCGAGGCCAACACCGCCAAGCACGCGTTCGAAATCGCGCAAGCCGAGGGCCTCGATCTCGCCCGTCGCGTCGCCGACGCCGCGTGGGCGACCGCCGCCAAGACGCTGGCTGGCGCCAGCTGCGAACTGGAAATCGTGGTGTTCGATCGCGAGGGCGGCCTGCTCGCCAGCAGCGGGTTCAGGGCGGTTTAACGCTGCGCTGCTGTCACCCCCGCGAAAACGGGGGTCCAGACAACCGCCGCAAGCCGTCGCCCCTCGGCCCTGGATGCCCGCTTTCGCGGGCATGACTCGGGACGGACGGTTCACAGCGGTCACGGCTGCGCTCCGCCGCGGAAGCGACGCCGATAGTCCGGGTCGTACAGCGCGCTGTCGCGAAAATCCTGCGCGGCGAGGGCGGGGCCGACGAGAACCAGCGCGGTGCGCTCCATCGGGCTTCGCGCCGCTTCGGCGGCGATCGTCGCGAGCGAGCCTTTGACGATCTGCTCGTCCGGCCAACTGGCGCGATAGACGATCGCGACCGGGCAATCCTGGCCATAGAATGGCGTCAGCTCCGCGACGATCTGGTCGAGCACATGGATCGACAGATGAATGGCGAGCGTCGCGCCGGTGGCGGCGAAGTTCGCGAGGGTTTCGCGCTCCGGCATCGCCGAGGCGCGGCCCGACGTGCGGGTGAGCGCGAGCGATTGCGCGACCCCCGGCAAGGTCAGTTCGCGCCCCAGCGCCGCCGCCGCGGCGGCGAAGGCGGGCACTCCCGGCGTGATCGTGTAGGGGATGCCGAGCGCTTCGAGCCGGCGCAACTGCTCGCCCATCGCGCTCCAGATCGAGAGATCGCCGGAATGGAGCCGGGCGACGTCCTCGCCGGCCTTATGGGCGCGTTCGAATTCGGCGGCGATCTCGTCGAGCGTCATCGGCGCCGTGTCGATGATGCGCGCGCCCTCGGGGCAATAGGCGAGCAATTCCTTCGGCACGAGCGAGCCCGCGTAAAGGCAGACCGGCGAGCGGGCGATCAGATCGCGCCCGCGCACCGTGATGAGATCGGGCGCGCCTGGGCCCGCGCCGATGAAATGCACGCTCACGCAGCGTCTCCTTCTGTGGCGGCGATCGCGCAGGCCGCCTCCGCCGAGGTCAAGCGCGGCACGACGATCTTCGCTCCAGGGCCGGCTCCCGCCAAGGCCGCCGCTTCAGCGAGACTGTCGAGGCCAGTGATTTCGCGCGATTTGGCGGATCGCGTCACAACGCGATCGCTCGCCGCGAGGAGATCGGCGTCGTCGAGAAAGGCGATCTCGCAGCCGAGCGCGACGGCGGCTTGGCGCAATCCAGCTTCGCCTGCTTTGCGCGCGCTCGAATAGAGCCGAGCGCTGGCGGGCGGACGGGGCAGCCGCGCGAGCGCCTCGCGCGCCAGTGCGACGATCAACTCCGCCGAGGCGTCCTTGCGGCAGCCGATACCGATGGCGACCGTGTCCATCACGGCTTCTCGTAACGCCATTGCACGATCGGCATCGCGGGGCGGAAGCCATGAAAGCCGCCGACCTTTTCCGCGCGCGCGACCGAGAGCTGGATCAGATCGCCGCCGAGCGCGCCGAAGCGGCGGCTGAGCTCGGCTTGCGTCTCGATCGTCACGGCGTTGACGACGAGCCGCCGGCGCGCTCGCAGCGCCGCCAAAGCCGCGTCGAGAACGCCTGATATGCCGGCGCCGCCGCCGATGAAAACCGCGTCGGGCGTCGGCAAGCCCATCAACGCTTCGGGCGCCGCGCCTTCGACGAGGCGCAGTCCAGGCGTTCCCAATGCCGCCGCGTTGCGCATGATCCGCGCCGCCCGGTCCGCGTTTCGTTCGATCGCAAAAGCCCGGTTGGCGGGGTCCGAGAGCATCCATTCGATCGCAATCGAGCCGGAACCGGCGCCGACGTCCCACAGCGTCTCGCCGCGGCGCGGCGCCAGCGCCGACAAGGTCACGGCGCGGATTTCGCGTTTGGTCAGCTGGCCGTCGTTCTCGAACCAGTCGTCGGGCAACCCCGGCGTGCGCGGAACGAGCCTCGCCCCGGGCGTCGACGCCACTTCGAGCGCGACCGCGTTGAGCGGGCTGATCGTATCGAGGCCGAACGCCTCGGCGAGAGCGGCGCGGATGCGCTCCCTGGCGCCGCCGAGATTTTCGCCGACCGTCAAGCGCGAGCGGCCGAGGCCGCGCTCGGTTAACAGGCGCGCGAGCTTGGCCGGCGTCGTCTCGTCCCACGACAAGGCGAGAATGCGCGTCCCCTCGGCGAGATGTGGGATGATCCGCTCTAGCGGCCGACCATGCAGCGACACGAGGGCGCAATCCTGCTGCGCCCAGCCGAGCCGCGAGGCCAATAGGCTGAACGTCGAGGGCGAGGGCAGCGAGACGATCTCTCTCATGTCCACAAGACACGCCAGCGTCGAGCCGACGCCGTAGAAGAAGGGATCGCCGGAGGCGAGCACGCAGACGCTCTGGCCGCGTCGCGCGAGGATGAGGGGATAGGCCTCCTCTATCGGCGAGGGCCACGCCATGGTTTCCGCGTCGAGCCGGCCGACGAGTTCGAGATGGCGCGCGCCGCCGACGATGAGGCTCGCTTGTCTCAGGAGGTGGGTTGCGGCAGGAGAGAGGCCGTCGAGCCCGTCTTCTCCCAGTCCGATGATCGAGAGCCAAGGCGCGCTCATAGGCAACCTCCTGCCGGAGCGCGGCGATGCGTCTGTTGATTTTGGGCGGCACAACCGAGGCGAGCCAATTGGCGCGCGCGCTCGCGGCTCGCCCGGACATCGCGGCGACGCTGTCGCTGGCGGGGCGCACGCAAAGCCCGATTGCGCCCCCGATCCCCTATCGCGTTGGCGGCTTCGGTGGGATCGAAGGACTGCGCGCCTATCTGCGATCGGAGCGGATCGACGCCGTCATCGACGCGACGCATCCTTTTGCGGCGCAGATGTCTCTCCATGCCGAGGCTGCCTGCCGCGCCGAGGGCGCGCCGCTCGCCGTCTTCAGCCGGCCCGAGTGGATTCGCCAGCCAGGCGACGACTGGACCGAGGTCGAGCGCGCCGAAGACGCTGTCGCCGCGCTCGGCGATGCGCCGCGCAACGTGTTTCTCACGCAAGGGCGGCTGCAACTCGGCGTCTTCCGCGCCGCGCCGCAGCATCTCTATGTGGTGCGCGCGATCGACCCGCCCGAGGAGATCGCGGCGCTGCCGAGACATCGGCTCATCCTCGCGCGCGGGCCATTCCGACTCGATGACGAATTCGCCTTGATGCGCGGCGAGGCGATCGACGTTCTTGTCAGCAAGAACAGCGGCGGCGCGGCGACTTACCCAAAGATCGAAGCCGCGCAGCGGCTTGGCGTCAAGGTCGTCATGCTCAAGCGGCCTAGGGGAGGAGAGGCGCCGCGCGTCGGCGACCTCGATGCAGCGCTGGCCTGGATCGAGGCTCATCGTCCCGCTCCGTAGCTGCGCGGCGTCAGCATCCAGGGCGCGCCGCCTTCTCGCGCGATGAAGCGGGTCTCGCTGGAGCCGATCAGTACCAGCGTGCTCATATCGACGACGCTTACGTCGGCCTCGGCCAGGGTTGTCAGAATGATACGCTCGTCGGCGCGGCCGACCGCGCGGGCGAAGGCGACCGGCGTCGCTGCGGCCTTCACGTCGCGCAGGCGCTCGAAAGCGTCATAGATGCGCTGCGGTCTCGCCTTGGAGGCGGGATTGTAGAGGGCGATCACGAAATCGCCTGCCGCCGCCGCTTCGAGACGCCGCAGCACGACCTCCCACGGCTTGAGATTGTCGGAGAGCGAGATCGCGCAGAAATCATGGCCCAGCGGCGCGCCGAGCCGCGCGGCGGCGGCCAGCATGGCGCTGACGCCGGGCAGCACCCGAATGTCGAGCGCCCGCCACTGCGGCTCGCCGGATTCGACGGCTTCGAACACGGCCGCCGCCATTGCGAAGACGCCAGGATCGCCGCCGGAGACGACCGCGACCGTCTCGCCGCCGCAGGCGAGCGCAAGCGCCTGTCGCGCGCGTTCGATCTCGACGCGATTGTCGCTTGCATAGCGCCGCTGGCCGTCGCGCTCGGGGATGCGATCTACGTAGGGCTTGTAGCCGACGATCGCGCCCGCTTGCGTGAGCGCCGCGGTGGCTTCCGGCGTCAGCCACTCGGCCGGGCCGGGGCCGAGGCCCACGACATAGAGAAGTCCAGTCATGGCCGCCGCCCCCGGCCGCTGACGAGGATGATCGAGAAATACGGCGCCGTGTCGTCGGGTTTGTCGCTCAGCCGCATGACCTTTTCGCCGCTCATCGTGCCGCGCTCGACATAGATCGCGCGTTCATAGAGGCCGCTCTCCATGAGCGCGGCTCTGATCTTCGCGAAGTTTCGGCCGATCTTCATGATGACGGCGGCGTCGGTGTTCTTGAGGCGCGCGGTCAGCGCCGCTTCGTCAAGCGTGCCGGGCAGGACGGTCAGCACGTCGTCGCCCCAGGTCATCGGCTCGCCCACCGCCGACCAGCAGCCAGCCATGCCCGCGACTCCAGGGACAACCGTGGTGCGGAAGCGGTCTTTCAGGCGAATGTAGAGATGCATGAACGAGCCATAGAAGAGCGGGTCGCCCTCGCTCAGCACGGCGACGTCGCGCCCGGCGAGCAGATGGGCGGCGATCCGCTCGCTCGACGTCGCATAGAAATCCTGGAGCATTGCGTTGTAGTCGGGGTCGCTCACCGGCGTTTCTGTCGTCACGGGATAGTAGAGCGGCAGTTCGATCGCCGTCGCGGGCAGCCAGCGATCGACGATGGCGCGCGCATTGCCGCGGCGCCCCGCCTTGGCGAAATAGACGACGACGGGCGAGGATTCGATCAGGCGCACCGACTTGACGGTGAGGAGTTCGGGATCGCCGGGGCCGAGTCCGATTCCGTAAAGCGTGCCCGTTGGGGCTGTAGCCGTCATTCCTTAGGGCTCGCCAGAGCGTTGATGCAAGCGGCGGCCATCGCGCTGCCGCCACGCCGGCCGCGCACGACCATGGACGACACGTCCGAGCGCGCGACCAGCGCATCCTTCGACTCCGCCGCGCCGACGAAGCCGACCGGCATGCCGATGATGAGCGCTGGCGCCGGCGCACCGGCGTCGATCATCTCGAGCAGATGGAACAGCGCCGTCGGCGCGTTGCCGATGGCGACGACGGCGCCGGCGAGGTGAGGGCGCCAGAGTTCCACCGCAGCCGCCGTCCGCGTGGTGCCGAGCAGCCGCGCCAGATCGGGAACGCGGTCGTCGTTGAGGGTGCAGATGACGGAATTGTTCTTGGGCAGGCGCGCTCGCGTCACGCCATGCGCGACCATGCTGGCGTCGCACAAGATGGGTGCGCCGGCCTGGAGCGCCGCGATGCCGTCTTTGGCGGCGGTCGGGGAAAAGTGGATTTCGGCGGCTGTCTCGACCAGGCCGCAGGCGTGAATGATTCGCACGGCGACGCGCTCTTCCTCCGGCCTGAAGCGCGCAAGGTCCGCCTCCCGCCGAATGATGGCGAAGGAAATGCGGTAAATCTCCGCTCCGTCGCGAATGTATCCGTAATCAGGCGTCACGCCGCCGCTCCTTTTCCGAGAGGCTGTAGACAAGCCGCCATTTCCTGGAAATTCAAGTCACGCCGTGTGGGTTCCCCGCGCGCGACGTCATTCTCGATCAGATCGTAACCCCTCGGGGTAGCAACGAAGGTGAAAGCGGCCGGCGCAGGATAGGCGCAGCCCTTCGCGCATCCCGAGACATGGAGGGTTCCCCGGTAGTTGGCGAGCAAGGGCGACAACGCCAGCGCAGTGGCGCGAACGTCGGCCGCCGCGCTGGCGCAAGCCGGTTTGCCGACGCAGGCGGCGAGCGCGAGGCGCGGATCGGCGCCGTCGACAATGAAGCCGATGGCGGCGAGGTCCTCCGCCAGGGCGGCGGCCGACGCAGCCTCGAGGTTAGGGGCGAGCAGCGCGCGCCAGGGGGTAAGCCGGAATTCCGTCCCGCCGTGCGCTTTCGCGCGCTCCGCCATTGCGGCGAGTTGCTCGGCGCGCATCTGCCCGAAGGGGAGGCCGGCGCCGACGAATGCCCTGCCGCCGAGGAAGTGGACGCCCAGGAAGCCGCCTGGCTGGACAGGCGCGGGGAGGGGAGCCGGATCAGGCCTGGCGGCCTTCAGGCCCGCCCGCCCTGCGATTGCCGCTAGTCCGATGCGTTGGACAAGCGCTGCCATGCGCCGGTCCTCGCCGCGCAGGGCGATGAAGGCATGGGCGACGGCGCTGGCGACATCGGACGCGTCATCGGGCGAGATCGCCTCCGCGGTCGCGCCGCCGAGGCGCACGGCAAGGCGCGGGCCGGCGGCCGTCGCGAAGGCGCGGAACTCGACGTCGGCTGCGATCCCGCCAAGCGGGAGGACGCCGCCGCCGTCGACGAGAAAGCCGAACTTCGAGGGAAGCGCGTGCAACGCCTTCTCCTGGGTCAGCCGCGCTTCGAGCCGAGCGACGATGGGACGCGTGTCCAGCGCCGCGCTATCGTCGAAGCCGGCGAGCGGGCTCGGCGTCACATTACGCACGGTCTCCGCCCCCGGATCGGCGTCGATAAGGCCGATTTCGCCGAGACGGGCCCACAGCGCGACGAGGTCATCCTGCTGTACGCCGCGCAGTTGGAGATTGCCGCGCGCCGAGAGATCGATCAGGCTGTTGCCGAAGCGGTTCGATAGCGCAGCGATCTCTTGCGCGAGGGCTAAGGACAGCGCGCCATTGACGATGCGAAGGCGCACGAGAAAACCGTCGCCGGTCTCCATCGGGCGCAGCGCGCCGGGGCACCAGCCGTTGCGCTCTGGTGTGCTCATAGGAGCCCCCGCATGTCGGCGAGAATGGTGGCGGTGGAATTGCGCCGCGACGTCCAGAAGCCGCGCCGCGCCGCCTCCTCGAATGTCTTGGCGATCGCCTCGGCAGCTTGGGGATTGGCGCTCTTGAGGAAGGCGCGCACCGTCTCGTCGCCGCAGGTGGCGTCGAACAGAAGGTCGAAATGGCGGCTCGGCGCGGCGTCGGTGAGGGCGCCGAAAGCGAAGAGATTGTCGACGGTCTCGGCGATTTCCGCCGCGCCGCGGTGGCCGTGGCGCATCTGTCCCTGGAGCCAGCGCGGATTGGTCGCGCGCGCCCGGAGTGCGCGGGCGACGTTCTCCGACAGCGTGCGCACGCGCGCCTCGCCTGGAACCGTCCCGTCGACATGATAGACCGCAGGCGCGTTGTTGAGCATCGCCGCGGCGGCGGCGAAGCCGCCTTCGTGTTCTGCGAAGGCGTCGGAATCGAGCGCGTCCTGGCCGGGCATGTCCTGCACATGCACGAAGGCGTCGGCGCCGGCGACGCTGGCGGCGAAGGCCGCGCCGGCCTCTTCGCCCTCTGCGCCAGCGCCATAGGCGTGCGATGTCGCGGCGAGATAGGTTTCGGCGAGTTCGTCGCGCGTGCGCCAGTCTCCCTCGGCGAGCCGCGCGCTGAGGCCGACGCCATAGCGCCCCGGCGCGGCGCCGAAGATGCGCCGAATGTCGCTTTGCCCGGCCAGCGGATTGTCCTCGGCCGGTTCGTCGAGCTCGGAGACAGCGCGCACGGCGGCGTCGAACAGGGCGATCTGCGTGGGAAAGACGTCGCGGAAGAGCCCGGAGATGCGCAGCGTTACGTCGACCCGCGGCCGGCCGAGGCTCGCGAGCGGCAGAACGTCGAAGCCGTTGACGCGCGAGGAGCCGTTGTCCCAGCGAGGTCGCACGCCGAGCAAGGCCATCGCCTGGGCGAGATCGTCGCCGCCGGTGCGCATATTCGCGCTGCCCCAAAGGTCGAGCACGATGCGGCGCGGCCACTCGCCATGGTCCTGCGCGTAGCGGGCGAGGACTTCCGACGCGGCGCGCTGGCCGATGTCCCAGGCGGTTCGGGTTGGCGCGGCGCGTGGATCGATGGTGAAGAGATTGCGCCCGGTCGGCAGCACGTCGAGCCGGCCGCGCGCCGGCGCGCCGGCCGGCCCCGGCGGCACGAAGCGCCCGTCGAGCGCGCGAGCCAAGCCTTCGAGTTCAGCGGGGCCGCACCGATCGAGCGCGTCGCTGACCGCATTAACGTCGGCGACCATCTCGAATTGCGCAATCGACGCCTCGCGCAAACCGCCCTGCGGCGACCGGCCGAACACATGCAATCCGTCGGCGATCCGCATATCTTTCAGGTCGCACAGCCAAGCGTCGAGCTTGAGGAGGGCGTCGTCGTCCTCGCCTGCGCCGACCTCCTGAAGCAGGCCGTTGTCTTTCGCCTTGGCGAGGATGAGGTCCTTCAGCAGCCGCGCGCGCCGACCGTCGAGCGCTAGCGCTTCAGAATATTCGTCGAGCAGCGCTTCGATCTCGGCGATCGCGCCGTGAGCGCCCGCGGCGATCAGCGGCGGCGTCAGATGGCTGATGATCACGGCCGACGTGCGGCGCTTGGCGGGCGCCGCTTCGCCGGGATTGTTGACGATGAAGGGATAGATCAGCGGCAGCGGACCCAGCACCGCCTCGGGCGCGCAGTCCTCGCTCAGGGCGACCGCCTTGCCCGGCAGCCATTCGAGCGTGCCATGTGCGCCACAATGGATCATCGCGTCGATGCGCTCGCTTTCGCGCAGCCAGAGGTAGAAGGCGACATAGGCATGGCGCGGCGCGAGACCGGCGTCGTGGTACTCGTGCTTGCGGCCCGCGAAGCGTCCGCGATCAGGCTGGATCGCCACGACGAGATGCCCAAAGCGCGCAAAGCGGAAGCAGAACGATCCGTCGCGGAGAGCCGGATCGTCGGCGGGATCGCCCCAAGCCCGCGAAACGCTCGCAACGAAGGCCTCGGGCAGGCGCTGCAATCGCTTGCGATACTCGGTGAGCGTCATCGTCGGGATCAGCGGGCCGCTCGTCAGCGTCACCATCAATTCGCTGGCGCTCGGCAAGTCGGAGAGCGCGTAGCCTTCCTCGCCGAGGTGTTGGGCGATCGCCAGCGCGCTTTGCGGCGTGTCGAGGCCGACCGCATAGCCCGTGCGGCCGCCTTTGGCGGGATAATCGGAGAGAACGAGCGCCAACTTTTTCTCGCTGCGCGGCTTGCGGCGTAGCGCAGCCCAGTTGGCGGCGAGCGCGGCGACGAACTCCACCCGCGAGCGGAGCGGACGATGCGCCAGCCGGGTGAACTCCAAGGCGTCGTCGCGCTCGGCCTCCGCCTTGAAGGAGATGGCGCGCGCGATGATCCGCCCGTCCATTTCCGGCAGCACGACATTCATCGCCAGATCGGCGGCGCCGAGGCCGCGCTGCGCGCCAGCCCATTGCGCCTCGCTGACGCCGGCGAAAATGACTTGCAGAACCGGTGCATCGGCGGCGTCGAGAACGCTCGCGCCGTCGTCGAGCCGCGCCGAAAAGGCGGTGGCGTTGAGGATGACGTCGGGACGCCATTCCTCGATCCATCGCCGCAGCGGCACCGCGGCGGCGCCGTCCTTGAGGCTGGAGACATAGATGCTCGCGACGCCGAGGCCGCGCGCGGCGAGCGCTTCGGCGAGCGCGTCGATCGGTTCCGCGTCGCCGGCGAGATAGGCGGAGCGGTAGAAGACAATCAGCGCGCGCGCTGCTTCGCCCTTCGTTTCAATGCGCCCGGGCGCATAGAGGCCGAACGCCTCGACCTTTTGCGGCGGCGCAGCTTGCCGCGCAGCGCCGATCTTCGCTGCGATGAAATCGAGGCAAGCGGCGAGATTGCCGCGCCCGCCTTCCTGGAAATAAGCCCAGAGACGGCGCAGGTCGCCACACTCCAGCGTCGAGGCGGCGTCGAGCCGGGCGTCCTCCATCGCGTCGCCGGGAACGACCGCAAAATGAAAGCCTTCGCGGCGCGCGACGGCGGCGAGTTCCTCGACGCCATATCGCCAATAGTCCATTCCGCCGAGCAGCCGAACGAGCACAAAGCGCGCTTTGGCGCAGACCTTCTCGATATAGAGATCGACGGAGTAGGGGTGTTTCAGGACGCCGAGCGAGGCGAGGCGTAAGCTCAAATGCGATTGCGACTCATGCGCCGCCGCGAGCGCAGCAAGATCGCTGTCGGTGAAGGAGAGGAACACGATCTCCGCGCACGAATGATCGAGGTCGACGGCCTCGGCCGTCTCATCCAGCGATCGCGTTTCCGTGCGCAGCAGATGCATGTGCGTCAGGCCATCAGCGCGACGGAAATCGCCGCTTTGTCGAGACCCTTCTCGCCGATCACGACGAGGCGGCCGGCCCGGCTCTCGTCGGTCTTCCAGGCGCGGTCGAACTGATGCGAGAACCGCGCGCCGACGCCTTGCACGAGCAGGCGCATCGGCTTTCCCGCGACTTCGGCGAAGCCCTTCATCCGCAGCACGTCGTGGTCGCGCGCGATCCCAGCGAGCTTCGCCACCAGCGCGCCGGGGTCGGGAATGGCAGGCAGATCGAGCACGAAACTGTCGAAGTCGTCGTGGTCGTGCCCCTCCTCCGCGTCATGGTGCGACGGCCGCGCCGCGAGATCGTCCTCGGCGGCGGCATGCAGCCCGAGAACGAGGTTCGGGTCGAGACGGCCTTCTCTCGCCGCGATGACTTTGACTTCGCGCGGGATCGCCGCAACGATCTCAGCGGTTACGCGCTCGAGCGCCTGCGAATCCACGAGATCAGCCTTGTTGAGGATGATGAGATCGGCGCAAAGGAGCTGGTCTTCGTAGACCTCCTCGAGCGGGTTGTCGTGATCGAGCGAGGCATCCTCGGCGCGCTGGGCGGCGATCTTCGCCTCGTCGTCGGCGAAACGTCCGTCCGCGACGGCGGCGGCGTCGACGACCGCAATGACGCCGTCGACCGTCAGCTTCGATCGAACCGCCGGCCAGTCGAACGCCTTCACCAGCGGCTTGGGCAAAGCGAGGCCGGAGGTTTCGATGATGATGTGGTCAGGACGCGGTTCGCGCGCGAGCAACGTCTCGATCGCCGGCAGGAAGTCGTCGGCCACCGTGCAGCAGATGCAGCCATTGGCCAGTTCGACGATATTCTCCTCCGGGCAGGAGCTGACGCCGCAGGAGCGCAAAATTTCGCCGTCGACCCCGACGTCGCCGAATTCGTTGACGACCAGCGCCAGCCGCCGGCCGTGCGCGTGGGCAAGCACGTGGCGGATCAAAGTGGTCTTCCCAGCGCCCAGGAAGCCCGTGATGATGGTGGCGGGCACTTTGGCGAAATTCGTCATGCTGAGGGCTCCGGATCTTGGGCGAGAGGGGGAAGGCGGGCGATCACGCCCTTCTTGAGGCAATCCGGGCGCTGCTTCCACGGAATCAGGCCGTCCGGAGCCTGCGCGTAGAGCTCGGCCGCGGCGAGGATCCCCGGCGCCGAGTCCGGCGCGAAGTCGCCGTAGACATAGGTCCATTTGCCGGCGGTCGCGAAGGCGATGGTGCAGGGGCGCTTGCAAACCGACAGGCATTCCACGGGCTTGATACGGACGTTGTCGCCGGCGATTGCCGACAGGGCCCCGTAGAGGCGCGACCCAGCGCGCTCCGCCTTGGGCTCCAGCGGCTCCTCGGGCGTGCGGCACGTCACGCAGATGTGGATTGTCGTCCCCGCCGTCATGCCATCCCGCCTTCTCCAATGCGGGGGCTGGCAGCGAAACGCTCGCTTGATTCGGCTTGGTCGACGCCGAACCGCTCCGGGAGCACCCCGCCCGTCGCGTGACTATTCAAACCGACGGCAGGTTTCCTGGCTCGTGGGTCGTCGCCTCACGCCGCCTTCCCGATTCTCGGTAAATCAGTGGCCTGTCGGCGTTCGGCTACCCACTCACAGTTGCGGGGGCAGCTGCGGCTTCAGGCTTTCGCCCTACCGCATTCCCTTTCGAACCCTCGTTCTAGAGGGACCGTCAGTTCGCCCAAGTGTTAGGCGCGCGGGCGAGAGTCTGTCAATGTCGCGGTCGAGAAGCGGCGGAAGGCGCGGAAGTCGCGAGGAGAGGCGCGTTCGCCAAACCGGGGCCGCCCGGCGGACGCGGCAGCCCGCTGCGCTCCAGGGCGAGCAACGCCGCGCGCGGCGCCTTGGCCAATCCCGCCGCTTGCGAAACCGGGGCAAAGCCGGAGCGCGAGACTGAACGGGACTTCGCGCCCTGAAACACCATCAGTCCGCTCGGCGTCATCACCGCGTCGCCCCTGCGCAGCGTCGAGTCGTTGAGGGATAATGCCGTAAAGCCTTGGGGCGAGTAATGACACACGCAGGCGCTGTCGTACGACGCGCGATAGCGATGGGCCGTCGGCAGCGCAGAGTAGGGCTCGCCGCTGGTGGAAACGGAGTCGTCGACCTGATCCGAGCCGGGCGTTTCCGTATAAAGCGCGGTAGGCGCATCGGGGCATTGCGTCGCACAGCCATCGTCGCTGGCAGCCCCCGCACTTGGGAAGACGAAGCCGTCGCAGAGGCGCACGCAGAGAGCAACGCTCGTGGCGCGGCTCGCGCCGCGCTGCTTGCGCTGGCTCGGCGAAGGTTGAGGCGGCGGCGCGCCAAAGCCCGGGAAGCCGAAGAAGGGCGGAAAGCTGAAATTCAGGGGCTCTGGCGGCCGGAAGCCGCGTCCGACCCCGCCTTCGGCGAGCGCCAAAGTTGCGGCGAGCGCCACAGCGCCGGTTAGGAGGATCGCGAGCCCTGCGAAAGGAGCGCCGCGTCGAGCCGGCGCCCGAGCCACATTCGGCGAGGCGCGCGGCAAAGCCCGCGCTCGGGCGGTGTCCTGATCGTCGAATTGCTTGCGGACCGCTTCGATTTTCTCGAGGAGACTGTCAAATTCGTTCTGCAAAGATGGTGAAATCGGCGGCGGCCTGATCTCAGCGATCCGCCCTGGGGGGTGGCGCATAACGACCCCTCCATCCTGCGGGGATGCAGCCTGAACGTGCCATTGCGCCTCCGGGGCGCAACCCTATTCAATCGGCGCCGGGGCGCGGCGCCGATCTACGCATGGCCATCATGGCCGACCAAAGTCACTCGGCCGGAGCGAAACTCCTATTGCGCTTGGGTGCCGTCTCCGAACTCGGCGTTACCGGCTCGATCGGCTCCGACCGATCGCGGGTCGCACGGCGCCAAGCGAGATTGATGCGCCGAAGCATCCGCTGCAACGCATTGGGTTCCTTGAAATGCGACGCGAACTCCCGGTTGATCTCGACCGGACGCCAATAGACCTCGCGCCAGACCTGAAATTCTTGCCAGAGTTCACGGCTCTGTTCCGGCGCGACGGACAAAGACGCGCAGTCGCAATGGGCGTCGATTGACACGTTGCCATATCGGTCGAATTTGAAGCGGTGTCGACTTGGAGCATGCTTGAGCCATCCACGACTGAGTTCGAAGTCGCTGGCCTGAGTTCGAAGGGCCGTAATCATCGGGCTTACGTCCAGGTACGCCATGATAGCCTCCTTCGGAATAATCCTCCTCTTCGCCCAGAGGGCGTTTTCAGCATCACCTAGAAATGGCGCCAATTTGCGCCCAAGTCAGGGCAGAATGCCGTCGGGGCGAGAGGGGAATTCGGGGGAGGCTCAGCGAGCCTACGGGGAGGGGCCGGTCGAAGCCTCGGCTCAATGTCGCGATGCTTCCAGCAGGCTCGCCGCCGCTAAACTGAACATCGCAGCGGTCGGATTCGCGGAATCGGGGTCGTTTAGGCGGTTGCCGCCCAGGACGATGCGCTTGCCGCCGACCTCGTGGCTCACGATTTTGGTCGAGCGAGCGCCGCGACTTGCCGCAGAAACGTGAACCGCCTCATGTTGCGCCGCGAATGCGGCCCCGCCGCAAGAGAGCAAGAGAGCGGCGGCGAAGCCGGTTGTGAAATATGGCGTCATGAAATGTGATCCTTCACTCTGGCGATCGTCCGTCGCAAACGAACAATGCTAGACCGCGTGTTGGATCGGGCTTGCCGAGATGGAGACAATTGTTCCGTTTCCCGGCGCCGCGCGATCTTCTTTAACAGGACGAACGCGCGAAAACGAAAATTGTTGCGGTGTTCGCGGATAAGCCCTCACCGGTCATATTGCGGCCAGATCGGCATGGTGATTTCGCAAAAGCCCGCGAAGGCGCAAGCGCCCGCGTTAGAGCGAATTGCGAGGCGTCATTGCGAGCGAGAAGCGACGAAGCCATCCATGGCGCCTCTTGGCGCCGAGGGCTTGCCTCGCGTCGCCGCGACGCGCGATACCTAATGCACCGGAATTGCCGAGGGCGAGAGCAGCGCTAGGCGGACGCACTCGGCGTCTCGAAGCCAAGCCGCGATTTGAGGCGCGAAGGCGGGCCGAAGCCTCGATGATGAGTGGCGAGCAGCGTCGGGAGGACCGACATGTCGTCCGAGAATTCCGCCGTGCAGAGCGACCCTCATGCCAAGCGCCTGAGAGAGCGAGCGCGCGAAGAAGCGATCCACTTCGGGATCATCGTCATCTATCTCTGGGCGATGTTTTTCCTGTTCCAACTGCACCAATACGTCGTGCTCGAGAAGCACGACATTCCGGTCGAGAAGTTCGGCTTCGGCCTCGTCAATGCGCTGGTATTCGGCAAGGTCATGTTGCTCGGCGATAATCTGCGCCTCGGCACACGACTGCGAGCTTCGACATTAGTTGCCGTGATCGCAGTGCGCGCGATCATCTTCGCCGTTCTGTTCGTCGTCGCGGATACGCTCGAGTTCGCTGATTGTCGGCGCGCTGCGTCATCGTGATTTCGCGAGCAGTCTGCCGAGCTATGGCGCTGGCGGCCTTCTAGGCGCCGCGATTGTCGGCGTCATCGTCGCCTTCGCGCTGACGCCGTTCTTCGCTTTTGAGGAGATCGATCGGGCGTTGGGGCGGGGAACGTTGAAGGCCTTGCTGTTTTCGCCGCGCCAAAAAGGTACCTTGAGCGAACTCAGCCGGGAATCCAGAAGCGCGAACTCCTCGACGCCTGAGGCTTGAGGCGTCAGTTGGACGAGTTGATCGAGAGGCACGCCGATTCAGGCGATCTGAACGGAGCCGTCGACGCTCTCTGTCGCTCCGCCCGCGCAGGCTTCAGACAGCGCTTCCGCGATCTCCTGCGCGTCGAGAATGCCCATCTTCAGCACGGCTTTCTCCAGCGCGGAAAGCCAACAGTCGTAGTAGTTCCATGATGAGCGGTCGTCGGGATGGGCCTCCTCCCACGTCTTGATCTCGGCAATCAATTCGTCGCGGAAATCGTCCCATTCGAAGTAGCCCCGTTTGGCGAGGGCGAGGGCCATGCCGAAGGCCGCGCGCTCCCATTCATGGCCGAAGCATAGCGAGCCATTCGCGCGTGGCGGGGTATCGGGTTCGCCCAGCATGGCCGTGACGGCGAAGTGCTCGAAGCGGGTCAGCATCGCCTGCGATTCCTCATGCGGCCTTTGCGACGGCGACGCCCATCATCGCCTCGGGCGTCACCAAAGCTTCCAGTTCGGCTTCAGAGAGATGGTCGGCGCCGACTGGGCGCTCGGGCACGACGAACCATCGGATCTGGGCGCTTGAATCCCAGACCTTGAGATCGACCGATGTCGGGATGTCGAGGCCAAACTCCTTCAGCACGGCGCGCGGCTCGCGCGCCGCCCGGCTGCGGAAGGTCGGATCCTTGTACCAGTAGGGCGGCAGGCCGAGCACCGGCCAGGGGTAGCAGGAGCACAAGGTGCAAATGACGAGATTATGCACACGCGGTTCATTGGCGACCGCGCGCATATGCTCGCCTTCCGCGCCGGCCATGCCGGCCGCAAGATTGAGCTCGGCGATTGCCGCGGGCGTGTCGGCGACGAGACGCGCCTTGAAGGCCGGGTCGACCCACGCCCGCGCGACGATCTTGGCGCCGTTGAAGGGGCCCATCTTCGTCTTGAAATAGTCGAGGACGCTGTCGACGGTCTTGTCGGTGATGACGCCCTTTTTGATCAGCAGGGCTTCCAGGGCGCGCACGCGCGCCGCGCTGTAGGCCTCGCGGTCGGCGCGATATCTGAAACGATCGTCCATGAGCAATGCTCCTTCGCGTCACGCCGCTTTGGCGGCGGCGCTCGCCGGCGCTTCGAGATAGCTGGCGTAAAGGTCGGCGTAGATTTGGAAGCCTGACTCGGCATTGTCCGGCCAGATCTCGGCCGGGTCGAACCGGACGCAGTAGACCGCCATAGCTGGGCCGATGCCGTCGGGGCCGGTGTCGCAGAGATAGGCGTACGCGCCCGGATAGACGCTCTCGACCGTGCCGGTCCTGTTGCGCAGGAAGCCGGGCAGGCGCGTGTGCTCGAGGGTCGGAACGTCCTTCACCATCACGGTGTCGCCGATGGCGAAGTCGTAGGTGACGGGAACGTCGCGCTTGGGGCTGTCGCCGGTGACGAGATATTTGGCGATCCGATCGTCGATCGCAGCATCGCCCCCCGTCGGCAGCAGCGCGGCTGTGTCCTTGTAATATGCGTCGGTCAGCGAATCGAGTTCGGCGGCGGTGATGTAGCCCTGCGCGATGAGATAGCCGGCGACGCCGCCGAGCCACTTCTCGTAGTAGCGGTACTTGAAATAATCGAACGGGTTGAGTCCCTCCGCGCCAGTGCGCAAGTCCGCCCAGGTCCAGACCGTGTGAAAAGCGGAGGGCGTCTGCGGCAGAGGCAGTTGTGACGAGAGGGCCATCATCGCCGTGTGAATGCCGAAGATGCGGGTCTCCCACGGCTCCGCGAAGACACGAGTATCGGTGCTGACCGGGCCGAGACCTTCGAGCCCGCCGAGATAGTGTTGCAGTTTCATCCGGCAATTCCTTCAGCGATAGAAACCCGTCACGCGGCGACCGTGTTCTTCCCCATCAGGCAGGAGGCGAAGCCGTTCCGCAGCGCGCGTTCGTCGAGGTTGCGGCCGATGAAGACGATCTCGTTCAACCGCGGCTCGGCCGGCTTCCACGCTCGCCCTGGCCGCCCTTCGAGCGTCATATGGACGCCGTGGAACACGTAGCGCCGCGCTTCGTCCTGGAAATTCAGAACGCCCTTCATCCGGAACAGGTCTTTCCCGGTCGCCTGCACGAGCTGATTGAGCCAGGTGTTGAGCGCGGCCGGATCGAGCGCGCCGGGCTCACGGATGGCGACGCAGCCGATGCTCTGATCGTGCTCATGCTCGTGGTCGGCAAGAATGTCGGGATCAATCGACAGGATATTTGCGAGGTCGAACGCGCCGATATCGAGCACGGCAGCGCGGTCGACGGCGCAGGAGCGCGTCCGGATGATTTTGGCGAGCGGGTTGAACTCTCGCAGCTTCTTCTCCGTCTCGCGCAGCTCGGCTTCCGCTTCGAGGTCAACCTTGTTGAGGAGGAGCACATCGGCGAAGCTGATTTGTTCCTTCGCCTCCTCCATGCTCAGTTGCTCGCCGACGTGCCTGGCGTCCACGACCGTGACGATGGCGTCGAGCGCGAGATGCTTCGCGAGAACTTCGTCGAGCATGAAGGATTGGATGACGGGCGCAGGATCGGCGAGGCCCGAGGTTTCGACCAGGATGCGATCGATTTGCCGGCCGGAGTCGAGCAAGCCCCCGATGGCGGTGATGAGGTCCGTTCTGACGGTGCAGCAAATGCACCCGTTGTTCAGCTCGATGATTTCGTCCTGCGTTTCGAGAACAAGCTTTCCGTCGATGCCGATCTCGCCGTACTCGTTCACGATCACCGCAATGCGTTCGTGCGTGGAGTTCGAGAGAAGGTGATTGAGTAGCGTCGTCTTGCCCGCGCCGAGGAAGCCGGTGAGGATCGTCGTCTTGAGCTTTCTCATCGTGTCTCTCGCTCCGATCGATGCGCTCTGCCGTTCCGGCCTGCGGCATCGGCCATATCGTCGAAAATACAGTTCGTCAGCGCAGATGAAGGCGTTTCGGCGAGCTTAAATTCGGTCGAAGACCTGACCGCAACCGCGCGCGTGCTGCAGATTCGGCCAAAGGCGCGACAAAAACGGACATCGTTTTACCGCGCCATTGAGCGAGCTGACTATTATACAATGTGGTGAGAATCGAAGATCGCACTGCGACGAATGGGCGCTCGCGCGGAGCGCGGCGGCTCCGTCGGGCTCGCGATTGCGCGTCCTCTCCAGAAGATCGCTGGCGGCGCGAACGGCGCTCGCGCCCGAGGCGGCGGCGAGATGCAGGTCGAATGGCCGGGACAAGCCCGGCCATTGTTTGTTCAAGGCGTGCTATTTGGAGCCAGCAAGGCGTCCGATCGCCCTCGGTCAGGCTCTAGCAGGCGTCTTGCGACTTTCGAAGGCAACCGCCACGGCGAAGATCGGAATCGCCGCCAGGGCCAGCGCCGCCCCCAGCCATGCCGGGGAGGTCCAGCCATATCCCGCTGCGATCGCCGCGCCGCCCAGCCACGCGCCCAAGGCGTTGGCGAGGTTGAGCGCGGAATGGTTGAGGGAGCCCGCTAGCGTCTGGGCCCCGGGGGCGGCGTCCATCAGGCGGGTCTGCAAAGCCGGAACGACCGCAATGCTGCCGCCGATGAGGAACACATTCACAGCCGCGCTCCAGGGGTTGGCGGATGTGATTGCGAAGAGCCCGATCACCGCGCCGCTCCAAATGAGGCCGCCGAGGATCGAGGCCATGAGGGCCCGGTCGGCGCACCAGCCGCCGACCAGGCTGCCGGCTATCATGCCCACGCCCAGGAGCGACAGATAAAGCGGGACCTGCGTGAGGGGCACGTGGGCGATCTGCGTCAGCGTCGGCGTGATGTAGCTGTAAACCGCGAACAGGCCGCCGAAGCCGACGGCGGCGATCGCCAGCGTGAACCACACCTGGGCCCGGCGGAGGCCTCCCAGTTCGCGCAACGGCGAAGCCGAGGCGTCGACGGGCACGACGGGCACGAAGATCGTCACGAGCGCCGAGGTCAGAAGCCCGAGGACGGCGACGCAAATGAAGGACGCGCGCCAGCCGAGCGCCTGGCCGAACCACGTCGCCGCCGGCACGCCGATGACGTTGGCGACGCTGAGCCCGAGCATCACGCGGCCGATCGCCTGGGCGCGGCCGTTTGGCCCAGCAAGCCCCGCGGCCACCAGGGACGCGATGCCGAAATAGGCCCCATGGGGCAGGCCAGCGACGAAGCGCGCGAGCAGGAGAGGGAGGTAGCTGGGCGCAAGCGCCGTAGCGGCGTTGGCGAGGGCGAACAGCACCATCAGGCCGATCAACATCGCCCGGCGCGGCGCCCTCGCCATCAACACCGTGATGACAGGCGCGCCGACCACGACGCCCACGGCGTAGGCGCTGATGAGGTGGCCAGCGTTCGGGATGGAGACGCCAACGCCGTTCGCGACGCTGGGCAGGAGGCCCATCGCGGCGAACTCGCCCGTTCCGAGGGCCAGCCCGCCCATGGCCAATGCGAGTTCGGCGAGGCCGACGCCATAGGGAGCCGCCGATGGGGCCTCTCGGGCGTCGATCGGGGCGGCCACCGACATATGGGCCGAGGCTGCCGGGCCCGAGGACAGGGCCGCGGGGGGTAGGTGCTTCATCGAATGTCTCTTTGCTTGTCACGGCGGGCGGGCCGGCTTGCCGTTGCGCGAGGCCCGATGGCGTCGTTCCCTTGGGAACCGCGAGTCGGACGGACCGCGTCAGCGCTCCGCCTCACCCTGGCGGGCGAAGGTTGGCTAGGCGCCGAGGATGTCGAGAAAAGGCTCTACGCGAGGATCTCCGTCCCACCTGTTCGCATGACCCGCGCTGCGCCGATTAGCAAATGCGTAGCTGGCATGTCAGGAATGTATTTGATGAATATCTCATCGCGCCGCAATCCCGCTTGAGAGGCGCGTCGTTGCGGCCAGCCGCTGTCTAAACGTGCCGATTGTGCCCGTGCAAGGGGTCCTGCGCGCAATCTCTTGCGGGCTATGGAACCTCGATTGGCCGAGCCGCCGTCCTCCCCGCTTTGTCTCGCTCGAAGCGGTGGGGGACGGTCGGCGTTGGGTGCGCGCACGGCGATGCGAAGAAATCACGCTTATTGGGGAAGCCCGTCCGGCGACGGGAGAGGGGGCCGGACGGGCTTCCAGGTCACTCGGCCGCTTGCTGCACGGAGAGGCCGAGCGCCCTAGCGACGCCTGCGCCATACGCAGGATCCGCTTTCGCGCAGTTGGCGATGTGGCGCTGCTTCACTTCGACGCGCGCGCCGTCCATCGCGCGCGCCGTGTTTTCGAACAGAACCTGCTGCTGCGCCGAGGTCATCTTGCGGAACAGGTTGCCGGGCTGCTCGTAGTGATCGTCGTCGACGCGATGATCCCAATGGTCCACTGCGCCGTCGACCGGCAGCGGCGGCTCGGCGAGCGCCGGGTCATGGTCGATCCACACGCCCTTGCTGTTGGGGTAGTAGTTCGCCTCGCCGCCGCCGTTGCTGTCGGTGCGCATCGCGCCGTCGCGGTGCGAGGTGTGGTACGGGCACTTCGGCGCGTTGACCGGGATGTGGTTGAAGTTCACGCCCAGCCGGTAGCGCTGCGTGTCGCCGTAGGAGAACAGACGGCCCTGCAGCATCTTGTCCGGGGAGAAGCCGATGCCCGGCACGACGTTCGCCGGCGAGAAGGCTGCCTGCTCGACCGCGGCGAAGTAATTGTCGGGGTAGCGATTGAGCTCCATCACGCCGACCTCGATCAACGGATAGTCCCCCTGCGGCCATACCTTGGTGAGGTCGAACGGATTGTGCTTGTGGGTCTTGGCCTGCGCCTCCGTCATCACCTGGATCGAGAGCGTCCAGCGCGGGAAGTCGCCCTTCTCGATCGCCTCGAGCAGGTCGCGGCCGTTGCTCTCGCGGTCCTTGGCGACGACGGCCGCCGCTTCGGCGTCGGTCAGGTTCTGAACGCCCTGCTGGGTGCGGAAGTGGAACTTGACCCAGACGCGCTCATTCCTGGCGTTGATCATCGAGAAGGCGTGGCTGCCATAGCCATGCATGTGGCGGAAGGACTTCGGGATGCCGCGGTCCGACATCGTGATGGTGACCTGGTGCAGCGCCTCGGGGAGCAGCGACCAGAAGTCCCAGTTGTTGTCGGCCGAGCGCATGCCCGTGCGCGGATCGCGCTTGACCGCGCGGTTGAGGTCGGGAAAACGCATCGGGTCGCGGAAGAAGAACACCGGCGTGTTGTTGCCGACGACGTCCCAGTTGCCTTCCTCGGTGTAGAACTTGACCGCAAAGCCGCGGATGTCGCGCTCGGCGTCGGCCGCGCCGCGCTCACCGGCGACGGTCGAAATGCGCGCGAACATCGGGGTCTTCTTGCCGATCTGCGAAAAGATGTTCGCCTTGGTGTAGCGGGTGATGTCCTTGGTGACGGTGAACGTGCCATAGGCGCCCCAGCCCTTGGCGTGCATGCGACGCTCCGGGATCACCTCCCGGTCGAAATGCGCCATCTTCTCGATCAGCCAGATGTCCTGCAGCATGACCGGGCCGCGCGGGCCGGCCGTCATGGAGTTGAGATTGTCGCCGACCGGCGCGCCGGTTGCGTGAGTCATCTCAGGCTTTTTCGCCATGCACTATCTCCTCAGTGAAACTCGAAGGAATTCGTGCGCGGAGCAGCGTTGCGCGCCGCGCCTGTCGGTTCTGTCAGCGCGCCGTCGTTTCGCGCGCTCGTGAAAAATCGGTGGGTCCTTTCCCGGATCGCGAGGCGACCGTGGTCCTGGTGTTTGACCGACGGTTTCGGGAGTCACGCGTGCGCTTAAGATCGCTGCTCGAAGACAAATCCCCTCCCTTTCCGAAAGCAGTGCGGATCGGAGTTCGAAACAATTTACGCTTTTCGTCGGCGGCCTAAAGACTCACGCTGACCCGCGTGGCGGAGGAAACGCTAAGCGACTGCAACACTTGCTAAAGCGACTATAGCGGGCAGGGGCGGCGCCTCAATTGAACCCCGGCATGGGAAGACCAATACCTAGGTCGCACAACGGCGTTCTGGTTCATTCAAGCGGTCAATCCCCATCACGGGCCCGGCTATGAAGGCGAGCGTTCGCTTGCGCCCGAACGAGACGGTTAGCTTGTAATCGATTTCATATTGACATGCTCATGTAATCGATTTCAAACTGCCTCCCGTCAATTAGCCTGGCCGGCGCGATCCGACCCAGGAAAACACAGGGAGGCCTCGAAAATGCGAATGGGTCCGATCACGGCTATCGCCGCGAGCCTACTGGCTCTTACCGCCTCGCTCGGCGTCGCGTCGGCTGCAGACGCCTTCAAGGTCGGCGCCAGCACCTATAGCCGCAGCTTTGAATTCTATCAGGACATCGAGAAGGGGATGAAGGAAGCGGGCGGCGATAAGATCGCCTTCGATTTTCGCGATCCGAACGGCGACCTCGCCGTGCAAACCTCTGAGATGGAGGACTTCGTCGCGAAGAACGTCAAACTGGTGACCCTCGTCCCGATTGATTTCGACCGCCAGCGAGGCTGAAGCGAGACTCGTCACCGGCGCGCATATTCCCCTCATCACGGTCGACATCGCGATCACCAAAGATGTCGGCCAAATCGCCCACGTCGCTTCCGACAATCATCTCGGCGGCGAGTTGGCGGCGCAGAAGATGTCGGACCTGCTCGGCGGCAAGGGCGAAGTTCTCGTCATCGACAATCCGGCGATCACCTCCGTCGTCGACCGCGAAAAGGGATTTGCGGCTAAGCTCGCTCAAGTCGCGCCCGGCGTGAAGATCGTCGCGAGCCAGAGCGGCGAGTTCAAGCGCGAAAAAGCGCAAGCAGTGACGGAGGATCTGCTGCAGGCGCATCCGAACGTGACGGGCATCTTCGCCGTCAACGACGAGATGGCGCTCGGCGCCCTGCAAGCGGTCATCGCCGCTGGCCGTCAGGACAAGGTGAGCATCATCGGCTTCGATGCGAGCAGCGAGGGCCTCGCGCAGATCGCGAAGGGTAATTCGGCGTTCAAGGCCACGGTCGCGCAGGACCCCGTTCAGATCGGCAAAGTGGTCGCTCAAACGGCTCTGGCTGTCTTGAAGGGCGAGAAGGTGAACAAGCTGATTCCGGTGCCGGTGGTGCTTGTCGACAAGTCCAACTACGCGAACTACGCGAAGAAATGAGCTGAGCGACTCCCGCTTGAGACAAGCACCGATGTCGCAACCTGCGCCCCTCGTCGAACTGCGCGGCGTCACCAAGACCTTTCCCGGGGTCGTCGCCGCACGGGGCGTCTCCATGTCCTTCTTTCCGGGCCGGGTTCACGCTTTGCTCGGAGAGAATGGGGCAGGCAAGTCGACGTTGGTGAAAATCATCAGCGGCATTTATTCTCCGGACGGCGGCGAGCTTTTGTTCGACGGCCGGCCGGTGCGCCTTCGCTCCCCCATTGATGGGGAGCGCGAAGGCGTCGCCGTGGTTCATCAGCATCGCACCTTGGTCGATGATCTCTCGGTGGCCGAGAACCTGTTTCTCGGCCGCCTGGGATCGATCTGGTCGGGCTTTCGTCGCGGCGACTGGAACGAGCGCGCCAAGCCGTTGCTCGCCAATGTGGGCCTCAACCTGGATCCCGCCACGCCGGTGAGAGATCTCAGCCCCGCCGCTCAGCAGCTGCTGGAAATTGCGAGGGCCATCGGCCGCGATGCGCGCCTCGTTATTTTCGACGAGCCGACGACGTCGCTGACGCCGCCCGAGTGCGAAGTTCTGTTCAGCCAGATCCGCCGTCTTCGCAGCAGCGGCTTCGCAATCGTCTATATCAGCCATGATCTCGACCACGCGCTTTCGATCAGCGACGAGATCACCGTCTTGCGGGATGGCGCGGTGGTCGCGCATGAAACGGGGCTCACGGACGTTCAGGTGATCGTTCGTCACATGATCGGCCGCACGCTCTCGGACGGCTACCCCAGAAACCGCGTCGTGTCGGATCAGGAAGTGTTGCGGGTCTCCGGCTTGCGGTCCTCGAGCCTCAACGGCGTCGACCTGACCGTCCGCCGCGGCGAAATCGTCTGCATCGCCGGCCTGGTTGGATTCTGGCCGCACCGAATGTCTCAGAGCCATCTTCGGCCTGGACGGATTCGACGCCGGCGAAATTCGTCTGAAGGGCAAGGCATTCACGCCTGTCTCACCTCGGCGCTCCATCAGCGCCGGGCTCGGCTTTGTTTCCGAGGACCGCAAGCGGCAAGGCTTGGTTCTCGAGCTCGGCGTATCGGCGAACGTGGTCCTTGGGGCAGAGCGTCCGCTCGCGCCAATGGGGCTGCTGTCCTCCGGTCTCGAGCGAAGCCTCGTGGACGGCGTCATCCGCTCTCTTCGCATCAAGACCGCGGATCCGAGCGTCAGCGTCGGAACGTTGAGCGGCGGCAATCAGCAGAAGGTGGTTCTCGGGCGGTGGCTTTCCCGCTCGACCGATCTGCTTCTTATCGACGAGCCGACGGTCGGCATCGATGTCGGCGCGCGCGCCGAATTCTATCGGTTGCTCGACGACTACGCCGCCTCGGGCGGTTCCTGTTTGATCGTGTCTTCCGATCTTAGCGAGGTGTTGGGCGTGGCTGACCGCGTTTTCGTCATGCGGAATGGCGCGTCGGTTGCGCAAATCGACAGGGAAGACATGAACAGAGAGAATCTGCTCAGAGCAATGACGGCGGTAGCGGCATGACCATGACGAGCGCCAAGAACAATCGCGTCGCTTTTTCCCTGCGATCCCTCTTCCTCAGGAGCGACGCTTTCGGCGGGACGGCGTTGGTCGCGCTGCTGATCATCGCCGGCGTGCTGGCGTTGCTCGTGCCGGAATTCCTGACGGCGAGCAATCTCCTGAACGTGGGTCGGCAGGCCTCGGTGCTGGTCATCGTCGCGTGCGGCATGACGATGGTCATTCTTGCCGGCAACATCGATCTCTCCGTGGGGTCGGCAGTCGCATTGTGCACCGTGGTCGGCGCGAGCCTGAGCGCCAACGCCGGCCTGAATGCGCCGACGACGGTCGTCGCGATGATCGCGCTGGGGGCGGCGATCGGGGCAATCAAAGGCGGCCTCGTCGCCTGGATGCGGATCAATTCGTTCATCGTCACCTTGGGAATGATGACGGTGCTGCGCGGCGCCGCGCTCACCTTCACCGGCGGCTATCCCATCGCTGGCGTGTCGGACGGCGCTCGCTATCTTGGTTTCGGCGTCGCCTGGGGCGTGCCGCTGCCGCTGATCGTGGCCGTCGCAGTGTTCGTCGCCGTCGCGTTGATCCTATCCAAGACGGTGTTCGGGCGGCACATCTACGCGATCGGGGGCAATGAAACGTCTTCGCACATCGCCGGCGTGCCCGTCGCATTCACCAAATTCCTGGTGTTCGTCGTCAGTGGCGCGCTCTGCGGCATCGCAGCGGTCGTCCTGCTCGGGCGCTTAGGGGCGGGTCTGCCGACCTCCGCGCAAGGGGTGGAACTCGACGCGATCGCAGCGGTGATCCTCGGCGGAGCCAGCCTGTTCGGCGGTCGCGGCAGCGTCTCCGGCACGCTGTTCGGCGCGCTGATCCTCGCCTTCCTGCAGAACGGTCTCAATTTGATGGGCGTAAATTCCTTTATTGTTCAAATCCTTTCGGGGGCAATTATCATTCTTGCGGTTCTGTTGGACCGCTTTCGCGCGGGAAAGACATCGTGATCGGAGATGCGGAATGGATCGAGAAAGCGCTCGCGAGGTTAGTCTCGACAAGCTCGCTGTCAGGCCAGGAGGCCGCGGCGCAGGCCATCGTCTGGGACCTTATGATCGAAGCGGGCGCCGACAACGTGCGCACTGTGGCGGTCGACGCGACGCGCCTGCGCGATCGCTACGGATTTGAGACGCCGACGCCAACGAAGGGCATGTTCGCGCTCGTCGGTTCGTGGCGCGGCGAAGCAGATGGTCCATTTGTCGTGCTCAATGGCCACGTCGACACCGTTCCGGCCGCCGCCGGCTGGGCTATCGATCCGCTCGAGCCGCGCGTGACCGACGGCTGGATGAATGGCCTCGGCTCTGCCGACATGAAGGCCGGTGTGGTCGGAGCCATTGCCGGCGTGGCGCGCGCGAAGGCGGCGGGCACCCTGCGCGGCTTGATCGAAATTCAATCCGTTCCCGACGAAGAAGATGGCGGGGGAACCGGCACGCTCGCCTGCGTCGATGAACTGATCGAGCAAGGCAGGCGTCCCGATTTCGCCATCGTATGCGAACCGACGAGCGTGGAGATCGCGACGAGCCAGATCGGCAGCCGGGCGATGGCTTATTCCATCCGCGGGGTTCAGGCGCACGCGAACATGAAGCATAAGGGCGTCAGCGCCGTTGAGGCCGCAATCGAGCTTGCGCGCGATCTCGGGACATGGGCTGCGATGCCCAATCGAAAGGCGCATCCGCTGCTTGCTTCGACCTCCGTCAACATCGGTCGCATCGATGGAGGGCTCGGCGCAACCAGCGTGGCCGCGAGCTGCAATCTCGAAGTGTGCTTCACCTACCATCCCGACGATGAAGCGCTTGTCGTGCCGGAAACCGACGCGTTCGTCGCGGCGTGGCGGGCGCGGCAGGATCCCCGGATCTCTTTGGAAATCCGCGAGCTGCACAACGTCAGGCCGTTCTCGACGGATCCGGCGCTCGCCCCGGTCAAGGCTCTCGCGCGCGCGTTAGGTCATGCAAACGTGAGCCCGCGGGGCTTTCCCGCCGGCTCGGACGGGCGGCTCATCAGCCGGCATCTCAAGGTACCCACTGTGATCTTCGGCCCCGGCGATGTGTCTCGCATTCATAAGATCAATGAGGCCGTCGAATTGGCTGAAGTCGTCGCTCACGCGCAAGCTGTGGAGAGATTTCTCTCCGCAAGCGCTTGGTCATGATTGATGATCCGAGACTGCGCGGCGACGCGGATATTGAACTCAACGAAGGATGATATGTCTATGACTACACAGGCCAAGAGAATCCTGTTCGCCGGCGAAAGCTGGGCCACCTACGGCATTCATACGAAAGGCGCCAACTCCTATACGACCTCCGGCTACGAAGAGGGAGCAAGGGATTTGCTCGCGGCGCTCGGCAAGGCAGGATTTGAAATCACCTATATTCGCAATCACGAGGCGGTCGAGAACTTCCCTTATTCGCCGGAGGAACTCGCCAGCCGATTTGACGCCGTGATCCTGAGCGACATACCGGCCAATTCTTTCCTGCTCCCGCATGCCGTGTTCGTGCAGGGCCAGAAGCGGCCGAACAGGCTCCGTTCCCTCGTGAAATTCGTCGAGCAGGGCGGCGGCTTGCTCATGATCGGCGGATATATGTCGTTCTCGGGCTTCGAAGGCCGGGCGCGCTACGCGCAGACGCCGCTCGCCGAGGCGTTGCCGGTGGAGATTGCCCGTCACGACGATCGCATCGAAGAGCCCGAGGGCGTCAATCCCGCCGTCGTCCGCAATCACCCGATCCTCGACGGCATTTCGGGCGACTGGCCGTATTTTCTCGGCTACAACCAATTCAAGGCGAAGTCGGGCGCCGAGGTGATTCTGTCGGCGGGGGCGGATCCCTTCCTGGTGGTCGGCCAACACGGCGCCGGGCGGGTCGCCGCCTTCGCGTCGGATTGCTCGCCGCACTGGGGTAGCCCGGAGTTCATGGCTTGGCGCCACTACGCGACGTTCTGGCGCCAGCTCGCGGGTTGGCTCGCGCGCGCCTGACGCGTCGCAACAATCGCGGCGGCGGCGATTGCGCGTTGCGCGGGCGCCGCCGAAGCGGGGTGGGGGTCGAATTCTGTGGTGAGAATGCTCGATGTCTCTCGGGAGGCTGGAGTGTCCGTTGCGACGGTGTCTCGCGTGCTCACGGGATCGGCGGAGGTTGATCCAAAAACGAAGAAGCTGGTCCTCGCCGCGGTCAAGAAGCTGAAGTATCGGCCGAACCTCGTCGCGCGGGGTTTGCGTCGCCGCACGACCCAGGTGATCGCGCTCATCGTCACCGATATCGAGAATCCATTCTACACGGCGATCTGTCGCGGCGTCGAAGACGCGGCTCGCGACGCCGGCTATTCGGTCATCCTCTGCAATGCCGATCGCGACATCCAAAAGGAACGCGAATATCTCCGAGTTGTCGCGGATCAAAACGCGTCCGGGGTCATCATCAGCCCCGCTTCGGCTCCAAAGACGAACATCTCCGATCTGATTGCACGCGGATTGCCCGTCATCGCGGTCGACATGGCGCTTCCCGCCGCCTCGGGATCCGTCCTCGTCGACAATAAGGAAGCCGGCGCCCTCGCGACGAGACATCTCATCGCTCGCGGATGCCAGCGGATCGCCTGCATCACAGGACCGAGCGACAATTCGACGGCGCAGGACAGGCTCGAGGGATATTTCCGCGCCATCGAGGCCGCCGAGCAAATCAGGGATCCTGCGTTGGTGGTTTACTCCAACTATATGGAGGACGGCGGCTATGAAGCCGCCAATCGCATTCTTGCTCTAAAGGCGCGGCCGGACGGATTGTTCGTCACCAACAATCGTATGGCGGTCGGCGTGTTGCGCGCCCTGCAGGAAAGAGGCGTCACGATCCCTGATGAAGTCAACGTCATTGGGTTTGACGAACTGCCGTGGGCGCTTCAGCTTCACCCGCAGATGTCGCTGGTCCGCCAGCCGGCTTATCGGATCGGTCGAGAGGCGGCTCGCCTGCTGACCGACTGCGTCGTCGGCAAGGAAAGCTCGCGGCATCTTATTCTGGAAGCCGAGCTGGTTGAGCGAGACCTGCGACGTCCCTAGTGAGAGCGCCGAGAACAACTAACGCTTTTGTCAAAAGGGAGGAATGAGACATGAGACAAAGGAAGATGAAGGCGGCGCTGGCGGCGCTGTCGTTGGCGGCCGTTGCGATGTCGTCGGTGTCGAGCGTGAGGGCGGACTCGCCCAACTACCCCGGTGATTTGACTAAGGGTAAGCGCCTGACGATCTATGTCGAAGGCTTGGCGGACCCGAGCACGGGTTTCTTCCGCGTGCTGAACAATGGCGCGCAGCAGGCGGGCAAGGACCTCGGCGTCGACGTCAAATACGTCTACCCGTCCAGCGTCGACTTGGCGTCCTACACCGAGAAGATCGAGGAGACCATCGCCGCCAAGCCCGATGGCATCCTGATCCTCGGCATCGGCGATCTCGACGCGGTGGCCAAAGAGGCGAAGGACAAGGGCATCGCGGTCGCCTTCAACCCGGCGCCGAGCGTGAAGGACCAGCCGCTGCGCGATCCCAACGACGTCTACGTGTCGAGGGTCGGGGCCGACGAATACGCCGCCGGCCAGATGGCGGCAGACCGCTTCGCCGAAAAGGGCTCGAAGTCGATGATCTGCCTCCAGGAGGACGTCGGCGACGGCACGCAGACGCAGCGCTGCGCAGGCATGGAGCAAGTCGCCAAGGCGAAGGGCAAGAAGTACGACCACGTCGCCGGCGACGCCGATCCGGGCAAGACGGCGTCGATCGTCGAAGCCTATTTGCGCTCCCATCCCGATGTCGATGCTGTCGTTGCGACCGGGCAGACCGCCACCTCCGGCATCGTGGCCGCCAAGAAAGCGGTCGGACGTCCGCTGCAGACCGCCGGCTTCGACGTGAGCCCTGAGATCGTCGCGATGATTCAGAGCGGCGATCTCGACTTCACGATGGATCAGCAAGGGTGGTGGCGCGGCTACATCTCCGTGCTCGAGATGGTTCACTACATCCGCTATGGTTTGATCCAGTCGAACTACTTCCTCTCCGGGCCGCAGATCGTCGACAAGGACAATGCGAATTCGGTCGCCGGCTTGGCTGCCGCTGGAGTTCGATAACAATGACGGAAGAGACCGGTCCGGCGCCCCGCGGCGCGACCTCTCACGTCCTTGATCGGCTTCGTCGTCCGCTGCAACGTCCCGAACTTGCGGCGCTCGGCGGACTGGTCGTGGCGTTCGCGGTCTTCTCGAGCCTGCGGCCGGATCTCTTCCTGACGCAGGACAACGGCGTCAATGTCGCCAGCCTGGCGGCGCAGTACGGCATCGTCGCCGTCGGCGTCACCATGCTGATGATCGGCGGCCACTTCGATCTCTCAGTCGGCACCATCGTCGGCCTGAGCGGGTGGGCGATGTACTACTTCGGCAATGTCCTCGGGCTGCCGCCGATCGTCACCATCGTCTGCACGCTCGCGTTTGGCGCTCTGCTTGGCGCAATCAACGGCGTCATTCAGGTGCGCAGCGGCTTGCCGTCGTTCATCATCACGCTCGCGACGTCGCTGGTCTATCGCGGCATCCTGACGATGAACACGAGCGGTTTCCCTGTCGTGGTCAAGTTTCCGGCTGCCTACGCGCAACTCATCGCCGGCAAGTATCTGTTCGGCTATCGCATGTCGTTGCTGTGGTTTCTGGTAGTCGCTGCTTTGGCGACGCTGTTGCTGCTGCGCACGCGGATGGGAAACTGGACCTTTGCGATCGGGCAGAACCCCACTGCGGCGCGGAACCTCGGCGTGCCGGTCGCCCGCACCACGGTCTCGCTCTTCGCCTTCTCGGGCCTCACATCAGCCATCGCGGGCGTCGTGGTGGCGGTGCAGTATTTCTCGATCGACGCCAACCGCGGCGTCGGTTGGGAACTGATCGCGATCGCGATGGCGGTGATCGGCGGCACGTTGCTGACGGGCGGATACGGCAGCGTGATCGGCACTGTGCTCGGCGCGTTCATGTACGCGATGGTCAATGACGGCCTGTTGCTGATCGGCTTGCAGGGCTACTGGGTCAACATCTTTCTCGGCGTCGTGGTGCTCGTCGCCGTCTTGATCAACCGCGCGGTGATCGACCGCTTTGTGATGCGGCCGGATCGTTCGACGCCCGAGCAGCCAATCGTCGTCGTCGCCGACGCGGCCGTGAAGGCCGCTCCCACTGCGGACGTTGCGAAAGGTGCGCGCGCCAAAGCTCTGCTCAGCAGCGGCGCGCCAGTCATCGCGCTGCGCGGCGTCACGATGAGCTTTCAATCGGTGACCGCGCTGCGCGACATCTCGATCGAGGCGCACGCCGGCAAGGTGCTCGCGCTGCTGGGTGACAACGGCGCCGGCAAGAGCACGCTGATAAAGATCCTCTCGGGCGTCTATCAGCCGACGTCCGGCTCGGTCGAGGTCGACGGGCGTCCGGTCACGTTGCGGAGTGCGCATGACGCGCGCGCGGCTGGCGTTTCGACGGTCTTTCAGGACCTCGCCGTGTGCGACCTGATGCCGATCGCGCGCAACATGGTGCTCGGCAATGAACCGGTGAAGCGCCTTGGACCGTTCGGCATCTACGACGCGGCGAAGGCCGACCGCATCGCCAGAGATGCGCTGACTAATCTGCGCGTCCGCCTCAGGGGCCGGCTGAGCGACCCGGCGGCGACGCTGTCCGGCGGGCAAAAGCAGGCGATCGCCATCGCTCGGGCGATCGCTTACGGCTCGCGCTGCCTGATCCTCGACGAGCCGACCGCGGCGCTCGCCGTTCGCCAGACCGAGCAGGTGCTCGATCAGGTCCGGCGGGCGCGGGACGCGGGACAAGCGGTCATTCTGATCATGCACAACTTGCAGCAAGCTTTGTCTGTGGCGGACGACATCGTCGTGCTCGCGCGCGGCCGCGTCACGGCTAAGTTCTCGACCGCCGACGTCGACCTCGAGCGGGTCACGCAGCTTGTCGCGCAAGGCTGAGGCCGCGCCACTCGTACTCTTTGAAAAGGAAAACCGCCGTGTCTGCTAGCAACAACCCAGACAGTCCGCAGGCGAACGCGACCGGCGTTCGTGAGCTTTTCAATCTCAGCGGGCGCGTGGTGGTCATCACCGGCGCCTCGAAAGGCATTGGGCGCGAGCTCGTTTGTCAGATCGCTCAGACTGGGGCCATCGTCGTTCCGACCGCGCGCACCGACGCGGACCTTGCGGATATCGCCGCCGAGGCGAAGTCCCGCGGCTTCACCGTCCATCCCCAGCGACTGGACGTGCGGGACGTCGCATCGATCAACGAAGCCGTGTCGGCCATCGTCACCGCGCATGGCCGCATCGACGTTCTCGTCAATAACGCCGGACTTGGTTTCGCCCGCGCGGCCTCGGACGTCACCGAGGCCGACTGGGACGAGATGATGGGGGTGAACCTGCGCGGCGTCTTCTTCATGAGCCAAGCGGTCGCGCGCACAATGATCGCGGCGGGCAGGGGAGGCCGCATCATCAATATCAGTTCGCAAGGCGGGCTCGTCGGCCTGCCGGACGCTGCGGTCTATTGCGCCAGCAAAGGCGGCGTGAACATGCTGACCAAGACCCTCGCGCTCGAATGGGCGAAGAACGCGATCACGGTGAACGCCATCGCGCCGACGTTCATCTATACGCCCGGCACCGCGCCGATTTTGGATGAGCCGGCGATGCGGACGTCCGTGCTCGGCAAGATTCCGCTCGGCAAGTTCGCTCTCACCGAGGATATCGCCAGCGCGATCGTCTACCTCGGCTCGGAGGCGGGGCGAATGGTGACCGGGACGGTTCTCGTCGTCGACGGCGGGTGGACGGCCCAATGATGCAGCTCATTGGCGAAGATTGCGCCGCGACCTTCGATCCGGCGGACGGCGGCCGATTGACCTCGTTCCGGGTCCGCGACCACGAACTGCTGGTGGCGAGCGGCAAGGACATTTTTCATTTCGGCAGTTTCGTCATGGCGCCCTGGGTCGGGCGGCTGCGCGACGCTCGTTTCAACTTCGCCGGCGCCGAACATCGGTTCATCGCCAACAGCGGGCCGAACGCCTTGCATGGCCTGTTGACTGACAGGCCTTGGCAGGTCACGGGCGAAGGCGAGTTGAGCGTCGAACTCGGCGCCCCCTGGCCATGGCCCTGCCGGGTGGTGCAGCGCACTGAGCTTGGGCTCGGTCGAGCGACCTTCCGCATCGAAGTGCACGCGCGCGAAGCGATGCCGGCTGCGGTCGGCTGGCACCCCTGGTTCCTGCGCCGCCTCGCTGGCGCGCCAGCGTCATCGGAACTCGAACTCGACGTCAAACCGGGCCTGATGTGGACCAACGACGCGACGGGCCTGCCAAGCGGGGAACTCGGGGCGCCGATCGCGCGACCCTGGGACTACTGCTTCCGCGACCTCGCCGCGGATCCAATCGTCCGGTGGCCGGGCGTGCTCGAACTGACGATCAGCTCGGACTGCGAGGACTGGGTCATTTACGACATGGAAGAGGAGGGCGTCTGCGTCGAGCCGTGGACGGCGCCGCCGAATTCCCTGAATCTGCCGAACCCCAGGATCGTCACGCCGGACGCGCCGCTCGTCGCCACGATGACTTGGACTTGGCGATAGCTCGCGAGTTCGAACCCATGCCGTCATTGCGAGCGTGAGCGAAGCAATCCAGCGGCGCCAAGCGGAACTATGGATTGCTTCGTCGCTACGCTCCTCGCAATGACGGTTCAATCGGATTCGCCGTAGCGACGTCACCGCGCCGCCGCCTCGAGCCCCGCCAGCTCCGCCGCCTTGAGAATATGCGCCGCGAGCACGCGCTGCGCGGTCTCGCTGTCGCACTTCAGCGCGGCGTCGAGAATTTGCTTGTGCTCCTCAGCGGACTGCGAGCGCGGGAAGGGCTTGGTCTTCAGCGACAGCATGCGATAGCGCAACGAATGATCGTACATCGAGCCGCGGTACAGCAGCAGCCAGCGCGAGCGGCAATTCGAGATCAGCGCCGCGTGGAACTCCTGGTTGTAGCGCTCCCAGTCGGCGCCATGCCGCTCCGGGTCCTGCTCGACGAGGCTCTCCGCTTTCGACAGCTTGTGATAGGCTGCGATCACACGAGCTTCCCAATCGAGATCGGCGTTGGCGATGGAGAGGCCTAACGCATGGCATTCCAGCAATTGCCGCATCGCGGTGATCTCGCGCAGGTCCTCGATCGAGACCGGCAGAACGGCGAAGCCCTTCTGCCCCTCCGCAACCACCAGCCCATCCGCCGACAGCCGCGACAGCGTCTCGCGCAGCGTGTTGACGCTGACACCATAGGTCTTGGCCAAGGCCTCGAGCTTCAGCTTGGAGGCCGGGGGCAGGGCGCCCAGGATGATGTCGTTGCGCAGGCGTTCGCGCAGCAATTCGGCGAGCGTGGCGGAAGGGCGCGGCTGATTCATGGAGATTATATAGTGCTATTGCGTCGTCGATACCAATACAGTAGACAACGAGAAATCTAGGAGATTTTCCTGATGATCCGGTGGTCCATCGCGACGGTCTGTCTGGGCGGCGGCCTCGAGGGCAAAATGGCGGCGGCGGCGAAGGCCGGATTTCGCGCCGTGGAGCTGTTCGAGAACGATTTGACCTTCTTCCCCGGCAAGGCGCGCGACGTGCGCCGCATCGCCGGCGAGCACGGCCAGGAGATCGTCGCGCTGCAGCCGCTGCGCGATTTCGAGGGAGCCCCCGCTGCGCGACGCCGCCGGATATTCGAGCGGGCGGAGCGCAAGCTGGAGCTCGCGCGCGAGATCGGCGCCCCCCTGCTCTGCCTTTGCTCGAGCGTCGCGGAAGACGCGATTGGCGACATTGACCAGATCGCCGGCGACCTCGCCGATCTTGCGGATCTCGCGCGCCAGTACGGCTTGCGGATCGGCTACGAGGCGCTCTCCTGGGGGCGTCACGTCAAGGATTGGACGGTCTCCTGGGAGATCGTCGCCAAGGCGAACCGCGCCAATCTCGGCATCGTGCTCGACAGCTTCCATATCTGCGCGCGCGGCAATCCGATCGCGCCGATCGCCGATCTACCCGGCGACAAGATCGCCCTGGTGCAGGTCGCCGATTCGCCGGCGTTGCAGATGGACCTGATGTCCTTGAGCCGGCACTACCGCTGCTATCCGGGCCAGGGCGACTATCCGATCGTCGATTATCTCGACGCCGTCGCGCGCGCGGGCTACCGCGGCCCGGTCTCGCTCGAAATCTTCAACGAGCAGTTCCGGGGCGCCGCCGCCTCCACCATCGCGGTCGACGGCATGCGCTCGCTGCTCGCGAGTGGCGAGGCGCTGGCGCGGCGCCGAGCGTCTAATGGCGAGCCGGCCGTCGCCGGCCTCGCCGAACTGCCGCCCGCGCCCGACGTGCAGCGGCTGGAGTTTCTCGAATTCGCAGCCGCGGACAAGGACGCGCAGGATCTCGCCGGTCTGCTGACCGGGCTCGGTTTCGCGCTCGTGGGGCGCCATCGCACCAAGACGGTCGAACTCTACGCCCAAGGTGAGGTCAATCTCGTCGTCAATCGCGAGCCGCATTCCTTCGCGCAGTCGTTCCAATTGCTGCATGGGCCGTCCGTCTGCGCGATGACCTTGAAAATGGACAGCGTCGATCGCGCGATGGAGCGCGCGCAGGCGATGCAGTGCCGGCCGCACGCCGGGCGGATCGGGCCCGGCGAAGCGCTGATTCCGGCTGTCGGCGGCGTCGAGGGAAGCCTGATCTATTTCGTCGATGCGAGCGGCCCGGATTGGCGCGATGACTTCGCGCCGGTCTCAACTCCGGCGCCGGCAGGGCCGCTCAAGCAATTCGACCATCTCTCCAATGTCGTGCGCCGCGGCGAGTTCCTGAGCTGGTCGCTGTTCTACAAGACGGTGCTCGGCCTCGCCGCGGAGCCGCAGGTCGAGATCGCCGATCCCCATGGCGCCTTCTACAGCCGCTCGCTGCGCAGCGCCAACAACACGCTGCGCATCGCCCTGAATATCGGCGACGGCGGCGCGACGGGCGTGTCGCGCTTCCTCGACGCCTTCGGCGGGGCAGGGTTCCAGCAGATCGCGCTCTCGACCGACGATATTTTCTCCGCCGTCGAGGCGGCGCGGGCGCGCGGCGTCGCCTTCCTGCCGATCCCCGACAATTACTACGACGACCTCGCGACCCGGTTCGACCTCGCCCCCGACGTGCTGGAGCGCATGCGTGCGCTCGGCGTGCTCTATGATCGGGTGAAGGACGGCGAGTTCTTCCACATTTACACGCGCACCTTCCGCAACCGCTTCTTCTTCGAGATCGTGCAGCGCGCGAACTACGATCTGTTTGGCGCGGCCAACACGCCGGTGCGGCTCGCCGCCCAGGACAATCTCGACGAGGCCGACACGCTCCTCGCGGCCGACGCGGAGTTGTGAGGCGGCAGGCCCGCTGCTAAGGCGCGGTGAAGAGGGAGATGCAAATCGTGATGATCAACGGCGACACGCGAATTATCGCCCATGTGGGCTATCCCACGACGACGTTCAAATCGCCGATGATCTACAATCCCTGGTTCGCCCGCCGCGGGATCAACGCGATGGTGACGCCGCTCGGCGTGACAGCTGAAAACTTCGGCCGCGCCTTTCCGGAAATCACCCGCTTCACCAATTTCGCGGGCGCCCTCATCACCATGCCGCACAAAGTCGCCGTCGTCGGGTTGCTCGACGAGGTCTCCACTGCCGTGAAGGTCGCGGGGGCGTGCAATGCGGTGCGGCGACGCGAGGACGGCGCGCTGATTGGCGACATGTTCGACGGCGAGGGATTCGTACGCGGCGTCATTCGCAACGGCGGCGCGATCGCAGGCCAGCGCGTGCTGGTCGTCGGCGCGGGCGGCGTCGGCTCCGCCATCGCGGCGTCCTCGGCGGCCGCGGGCGCTGCCGAACTTGTGCTTTACGATGTGAGAGCCGCCTCAGCGGAAGCGCTGGCGCAGCGGCTGGCCGAGCATTTTCCTGACCTGAAGTTGACGACGGGCTCGAACGACCCCGAGGGGTTCAGCGTCGTCGTGAACGCGACGCCGCTCGGCATGGGCGCGGACGATCCCTTGCCGCTCGACGCCGATCGTCTCTCGCCGCAAACCTATGTGGCGGAAGTCGTGATGAAGAAGGAGACGACGCGCTTCCTCGCCGCGGCGCGGGCGCGCGGCTGCCGAATTCAGATCGGGGTCGAGATGCTGTTCGAGCAGATCCCGGCCTATCTCGAGTTCTTTGGCTTCCCGCAAGCGACGGCCGAGGAGTTGCGCGAGACCGCGCGGATCGAATACTGAAGCAGAAAAAACAGAAAACCAGGGGAGGACTGTATGAGCGCGACAACGCACGAGCCCATAGGACGCCATCAGACGAGAACCGCCGCCGCGAGCGGCTGGATCGGATCGGCGCTCGAATATTATGACTTCTTCATCTATGCGACCGCCGCGTCGTTGGTCTTCCCGCAATTGTTCTTCCCATCGACCGACCAGCGGATTGCAATCGTCGCCTCTCTCGCCACCTACGGCGTCGGCTATGTCGCCCGCCCGATCGGCGCCATCCTGCTCGGCCATTGGGGCGACGCGCACGGGCGCAAGAACGTGCTGCTGGTCTGCCTGTTTCTGATGGGCCTGTCGACCATGGCGGTCGGGCTTCTGCCGACCTACGCTCAGATCGGCGTTTGGGCGCCGGTTGCTCTGGTCGTGCTGCGGCTGATCCAAGGTTTCGCCGTCGCGGGCGAGATCTCGGGCGCCAGTTCGATGATCGTCGAACACGCGCCGTTTGGACGGCGTGGTTTCTTTACGAGCTTCACCTTGCAGGGCGTCCAGGCGGGGCAGATTTTCGCCGCGGCGGTGTATCTGCCGCTGAGCTATTTGCTGTCGCCGGCCGATTTCGTGTCCTGGGGCTGGCGCGTGCCTTTCCTGCTCAGCGTCGTCGTGCTGATCGCCGGCGTCATCATCCGTCGCGAGGTCGAGGAAACGCCGGCCTTCGTCGAAGAGCGTAGGCGCGGCGGAGCGCCCAAGGCTCCGGTTATGGAGGCCCTGAGCAAGCACGGCGACGACATGCTGCGCGTCGTCTGCATGTCGCTGATGAATGTGATCCCGGTGGTCGCAACGATCTTCGGCGCGGCTTATGCGGTGCAGCCGGCCTATGGGATCGGCATGGACAAGAGCGTCTATCTTTGGATTCCGGTGGTCGGCAACATCGTCGCGATCATCGTGATCCCGTTTGTCGCCAATCTCTCCGATCGCATTGGGCGCCGCCCGCCGATCATCGTCGGGTCGCTGGCGGCGGGCCTGCTCGCCTTCGGTTATCTCTACGCGATCAGTATCAGGAACGTGCCGCTCGCCATCGCGCTGTCGATTCTGATGTGGGGCGTCGTCTATCAGGGCTATAACGCGGTGTTCCCTTCATTCTATCCAGAACTCTTCCCGACGCGGGCGCGCGTGTCGGGCATGGCGATCGCACAGAACGTCGGCACGATGCTGACCGCGCTGCTGCCGGCTCTCTTCGCCTCGGTCGCTCTCGGGTCGGCGAATGTGCCGCTGACAGTCGGCGCGCTCGCTTTCGGCGTCACTGTCATCGCCGCGATCGCCGCCTTCAACGCGCGCGAGACCTATCGCGTGCACCTCAACGATCTCGGCCAGCGCGACGCCGTGCCCGTCGACGACGCCACCTATGCTTCGCTGCGCGGCGAAGCCATGGCCGCTCCCCGCGGTTGAACGGCGCAACGAGGACGGCCGTTTTCGGCCGTCCTTCATGGGCGCGCGGGCGCCGGCGTCGCCACGGAGCAAGCATTCGAGATTGACGCGTCGCCCGCAAAGGCGTTAAGGGTTTGCCGTGCAACGAGGCACATAAATTCCAACGACGCAGCTGGGCATCGAGTCTTGGCGCGTCGTTTTGTCGTTTCTAGGCTGGTGCTCGGCTCCAACAACGGAGCGGAACACCGTGAAACGCCCTTATTCAACGCTTGCTTTTTCAGCGGCGCTTGCGCTGTTGGCCAGCGCCGCCCACGCCCAGACGAAGATCGGCGCCATCTTCGATCTGACCGGCGATCTCAACATCTATGGTATCCAGCAGAACAACGGTCTGAAGCTGGCTGTCGAGGACATTAACGCGAAGGGCGGCGTGCTCGGCAAGCCGATCGAAGTCGTTTCGTACGACGCCCAGTCCGAGCTCAGCAAATACACCCAGTACGCGAACACGGCGATCCTCAAGGATCGCGTGAACGCGATCTTCGCCGGCCTCACCAGCTCCTCGCGCGAGGCGATCCGGCCGATCGTGCGCCGGGCCAACGTCCCTTATTTCTACGGCTCGCTCTACGAAGGGGGGGCCTGCGACAAGCAGACCTTCGTCACCGGCGTCTCCGCTTCGCAGCAACTGGGCGTTCTGATGGACTGGGCCGTGAAGAAATACGGCAAGAAGATCTACATCATGGCGCCCGACTACAATTTCGGGACCATCTCGGCGCACTGGATCAATGATTACGCCAAGAAGGTCGGCGCCGAGGTGGTCGGTCAGGATTTCCTCGCGCTCACCGTCACCGACTATGCGCCGACCATCCAGAAGATCCAGGCCGTCAAGCCGGACTTCGTCGTCGCGCTGCCGGTCGGCGCGAACCAGACGGGCTTCCTCGAGCAATTCGCCGCCGCGGGCCTGAAGGACAAGATCGGCGTCGTGTCGACGAACTACGGATCCGGCAACCAGCAAGTCGTCGTCTCGCCGCCGGCCGGCAAAGGGCTCGTCGCCGACGCGGGCTATTTCCCGGAGGTCGACAATCCCGCGAGCGCCGAGTTCAAGAAGATGTGGGTCGCGAAGTACGGCGACGGCACGCCGATCATCTCCGGCGCCGTCGATGTCTGGAACGCCGTCCATCTGTGGGCCGCGGCGGTCAACAAGGCGGGCTCGGCGCAGGCCGCTCCGACCATCAAGGCGCTCGAGAGCGGCCTCACCTTCGACGCGCCCAACGGCACGGTCGAGCTCGAGCCGAAGTCGCACCATCTGCGCCAGAACATCTACATCGCCGAGGGCAACGACCATCACGGCTTCGACATCGTCCAGACCTTCAAGGACGTCGAGCCGGCCTACGAGAACCAGGTTTGCGATCTGGTCGCAAATCCCTCGCTCGCCAAGCAGTTCACGCCTGACGGCAAGTAACGCTTGAACGGGCGCGCCCGGTTTCGAGCGCGCCCTCCACCTCGCGGAGCGGGATCATGGAACTCGATTATTTGGCGACGGTGCTGCTGTCCTCGCTGTCCAGCGCGTCGATCCTCTTGCTGGCGACGATCGGCCTTGCCGTCGTCTTCGGCCTGATGGGCGTCATCAACCTCGCGCATGGCGAGTTCCTGATGATCGGGGCCTATGCGGCGCTCACCGCCACCCAGCATGGCGTCCCCTTCATTCTCGCGATTCCGGTCGCCGTGGTCGTCACCATGGCGATCGGCGCCGCCGTCGAGGTGCTGATCATTCGGCGCCTTTACGGGCGCATCTTCGACACGATGCTGGCGACCTGGGGGCTCAGCATGGCGCTCTACCAGCTCGCCGTGCTGATCTTCGGAACCGTCACGCCGGGCATCGGCATGCCGGAGTTCAGCTTGAAGATCGGCGCCTACAGCCTCGCCGGATATCCGCTGCTGATGATCGGCGTCGCCGCGGCCGCGACGCTGTTCGTCTATCTCCTGATGACGCGGACGGTCTACGGCATGATGGCGCGGGCGGCGATCCAAGTCCCCGAGATGGCGCGCGCGATCGGCATCGAATCTTCGCGCGTCAACACCATGACCTTTGCGATCGGATGCGGGCTTGCGGGCTTTGCCGGCGCCGTTCTGCTGCCGATCGTGCCGGCGACGCCGTCGATGGGCTTCGCCTTCGTCATCAAGGCGTTCCTGACCGTCGTCGTCGCCGGGCCGGTGACGCTGACCGGCAGCGCGCTGGCGGCGATCGGGCTCGGCGGCGGCTCCTCCGTCACCGCGAGCTTCCTGACGTCGGTCGCGGGCGACGCCTTCTTCTTTCTAATCACCGCGCTGTTGCTCTGGCTCTATCCGAACGGCGTCACGGCCAAGTGGGCCGGCAAGATCTGAGGCGCGCGATGTCCCTATCCAAGAAACTCCACGAGCGCGCCGGCCTCGTCTTCCCCATTGTCGTGACGGCCGCCGCCCTTGCAGCCGCGCCGTTCATCGATCCCTATCTCGCCTATGTCGCGACCTCCTGGGTGATTTTTGGATTGCTCGGCCTCAGCCTCGATCTCGTCTGGGGGCGGGGCGGGTTGCTGTCCTTGGGACAGACCGCAGTCTATGGCCTTGGCGGCTATCTCGGCAGCGTCGCGGCGATCAACGCCGCGCCGCTCATCGGTAACACGCTCCTGGTCAGCTTGCCGGCCGGTGCGGCCTTCGGCGCTTTGAGCGCGGCCCTGTTGGGCGCGATCATTTTCTTCGCGCGCATGGGGCCGCTGCAGGCGACGATCCTCTCCTACACCTTCACGCTGCTGCTGTGGTCGCTGTCGCAGTCTTTCAAGTTGACGGTCGGTCAGGCGGAGATCGGCGGCGACAATGGGCTGTCGAACATACCCGGCGTCGTCCTCGGCTTTGGCCAGGGAGCGGAGGCGCTCGGGCCGGTCGGAACCTTCATGACGGTCGTGATCGTGTCGGCGGCGATCTATTTCCTGTGCTGGCGGTTGATGCGAGGGCCGTTCGGCCGTGTGGTCGCCTGCATTCGCATCGACGCGCAGAAGACCGAGCTCCTCGGCTACGACATCCGCAAGCGCCAGCTCGCGAATTTCGTTCTCGCCGGCGCGATCGCCGGCGTCGCCGGGGCGCTGTTCGGCGCTTGGGCGAACTACCTCAATCCGTCGATCTTTTCCGTGCAGGAAGCGCTGCTCGTACCGATCTACGTTCTCGTCGGCGGCCTCGGGACCTTGGCCGGCGCGTTCGTCGGCGCGCTGGCGATTGGCGGTCTATCCTACTATCTCGGCGGCGGCGCGGTGGGCGGTCAGACGACATTGATCCTCGGCGTCGTTCTGATCCTGCTCGTTCTGTTCCTCAAGAATGGTCTGCTCGGCGCCTTGGACGCGCTCTGGCGCAAGACCCTCCCGGACCCGAATGACGCGGCTCGCGAGGGCGGCGCGGTGTCGATCGATCCGGCGGCGCTGGAAGGCATTCTGGTCGAGGCGGCGCGGCATGCGGGGCCGGCCAAGACTCTCGCCACCGTCGACCTCTACAAGCGGTTTGGCGGCGTCATTTCCGTCAATAAGGTCACGCGCACCTTCGAGCCGGGCCGGCCCTATTCGCTGATCGGGCCGAACGGCGCGGGCAAGAGTTCGTATCTCAAGGCCTGCGTCGGCATCTACATGCCTGAGGGGGGATCGGCGATGCTCAGCGGCGCCGATGTGACGAGGGCGCCGATCTTCGAACGCGTCCGCCAGGGCGTTGGCGTCAAGAACCAAAAGCCTCAAGTCTTCGGCGAACTGGCCGTCTTCGACAATCTCTGGATCGCGGCTTATGCGCGAACCGGCAATAAGAAAGAGGCGGCCAGCGTCGCCGGCAAGATCCTCGCGATGCTCGGCTTCGAGCGGCAGGCGAAAGTTCAGGCGTCGGCTCTTTCGCATGGTCAGCAGCAGTGGCTCGACATCGGCATGGTGCTGTGCCTAGCGCCGCGCGTCGTCCTGCTCGACGAGCCGGCGGCCGGCATGACGAACGAGGAGACGCGCGAACTTTCGGCGCTGGTCCGCACGCTGGCTCGGCACACCACCGTTATCGTCGTCGAGCACGACATGGAGTTCGTCAGGACGCTCGAAGGCCATGTGACGGTGCTCCACCAGGGGCAGGTTTTCGCCGAGGGCGAAATAGCGGTTCTGCGGGCGGACGACCGCGTCCTCGACATCTATCTGGGAAGGCGGAAGCATGTTTAGGATCGTCAACGCGACGAGCGGCTACGGCAAGACGGTCATCATCCGCGACGTGTCGCTCGCGGTTGGCAAGGGCGAGATCGTCGCGCTGCTCGGCCGCAACGGCGTCGGAAAATCCACCCTGATGCGCTTCGCGACGGCGTTGATTCCAGCCTTCGCCGGTCATGTCGAGATCGACGGACGCAAGGCGCCGGAGTCCTCCGCCAAGCGCGCGAAGGCGGGCGTCGGTTATGTCCCGCAAGGACGGTATGTCTTTCCGCGCATGACCGTCGCCGAGAACATCGCGGTCGCCGCCGCGGCCAATGGGCATGACGGGCGCAAGGCAATCGAGACGGCGCTGGTGGAATTTCCGTTGTTGCGTCCCAAGATTGATGCTCTCGCGGGCGGCCTTTCGGGCGGCCAGCAACAAGTGCTGGCGCTTGCGCGCGCTCTGGCGACCGAGCCGAAAATTCTGCTGCTCGACGAGCCGACAGAGGGCGTCCAGCCCTCCATCATCGACGAGATGGCCGGCATCCTGAAGCGCATCAACAGCGAACGCGGCCTCGCCATTTTGGTGGCGGAACAGGACCTCGATTTCTGTCTGTCGATCGCCTCGCGCGCCTACGTGATGGAGAAGGGCGCGATACGGCTCGAGACGGATCGCGACAGCCTGCGGAACAACAAGCAACTGCAGCAAGAGTTGCTCGGAGTTCTGACGATGAACACGACGCCTGACACGTTGAAACTCAGCGAGGACCAACTCAAGCGAATCGCCGCGACGCTCGAGCGGATTCGCGACGGCCTCGGTCGCGCGGAACCCTTCACGGCGCCCGAGCCGACGCACCTCTTCACTCCCAAGATGCAGAACGCGAAGCGGCCATGATCCAGACCCTGACGCAACAAATTGCGGCGCTTGAATCCGGCGCGACGACATCCGCTGAACTCGTCGCCAGCGCGCTCGAATGCGCCGCCGCAAACGCCGATCTCAACGCCTTCGTCGCTCTGGACCCGCAGAACTCGATGCGCCAGGCGAAGGCGGCGGACGATCGACGCAAAGCTGGGAAAGCGCTGAGCGCGATCGATGGGGCGCCGATCGCCGTCAAGGACAACTATCTCACCGAGGACTACCCGACTACGGCCTGCTCCAACGCGCTGCCGCTCGAGCCCGCCGGCCGGGATGCGACGATCGTCGCCAATCTTCGCCGCGCCGGCGCCGTCATTTTCGGCAAGACCAATATGCACGAATGGGCCTATGGCGCGACCAATTCGACCTCGAGCTTCGGGCCGACCCGCAATCCCCACAATCGCGACCGCATCACCGGCGGCAGCAGCGGCGGATCGGGCGCTGCGGTCGGCGCCGGGATCGTCGCGGCGGCGCTCGGCAGCGACACCGGCGGTTCGATCCGGATCCCGGCGAGCGCATGCGGCGTTTACGGTTTCAAGCCGAGCTACGGACGCGCGTCGCGGCACGGCGTGCTGCCGCTGAGCTGGTCGCTCGATGCGCCAGGTCCACTGGCCGCCGCGCTCGACGACATCGTCCACTTGCTGCCGTTTATCTGCGGGGAGGATCCGAACGACGCCACGACGTATCAGTCGCGACCGTTCGGCCGCCTTGGGGACATCGAGCGTCCGAAGCTGATCAGTCTTGTCGGTGCTGGGCTCGAGCGCGCCGAGGACGTCGATCAATGCCTGACCTCGGTTCTCGCGCGCTCCGGCGCCGGCGTCGCCGAAAGCCCAATCGAGGGCTTGCCTGCCTATTTCGCGGCCTGGGAAGCAATCATGCATTGCGAGGCCTCGTGCTATCACGCCGAACTGCTCGCCCGGAACCCGAGAGGCTTCAGCCCCGTCACGCGCGCGCACCTCGAAGCAGGCAAGCAGATCACCGGCATCGAGTTGTTGAATGCGCAACGAATCCGCGGCCGGGTCCTCGCGCATCTCGCCTCGCTCGGCGATTGGGATGCGCTCGTCTTGCCGACCTTGCCCGTCGTTGCGCCGAGGATCGGCGAGGATTGGCAGCATTTCGGCGGTCGGACCGTCACGACGCAGGACAGCATGACCTGGTTCTGCTGGCTCGGGAATTTTGCTGGGCTTCCCTGCATTTCGATCCCTTGCGGGCGCTCAGGGGAGGGGCTTCCGATCGGTATGATGCTGATGGGGCGGCCCGGCCGCGACGAAGAGCTCCTTTCGGTTGCGCGCTGGGTGGATCGCCGGATAAATGCGGGCGCATGAGTATGAAAAAGGCGGCGGTGAAGCTCGGCGTGCTGTTCTCGCAGACAGGCCCGATGGCGGTCAGCGAAACTGCGCATATTCAAGGCGTTCTGCTCGCCTGCGATGAGATCAACAATGCGGGCGGCATCGATGGACGCCCGCTGGAGTTGATTGTCGCCGACCCCGCCGGCGAGGATCGGCGCTATGACGATCTCGCCACCGACTTGCTGCTGCGCGAGCGGGTCAGCGCGATCGTCGGCTGCTGCCTGTCGAGCAGCCGGAAAATGGTGGTGCCGGTCGTCGAGCGATACAACGGCGTCCTGCTTTATCCCTCGGTCTACGAGGGTTTCGAATATTCGCCCAACGTGATCTATGGCGGCGCCGTCCCCAACCAGGTGATCGTGCCGCTCCTCGAATACCTCTTCGCCCATCACGGCAAGCGGATCGGCCTCATCGGCTCGGACACGCTCTATGCGCGTGAGATCAACCGGATCGTCAAGGAGTTCCTCGCGGAGAGCGGCGGCACGATTCTTGATGAGGTCTATCTGCCCTTCGCGACGACGAAGAACCGCTTCGAGCCGACCTTGAAGCGCTTCCTCGCGGAAGAGGCGGATGCGGTCATGTCGACCGTCGTGGGCGAGGACAGCGTGACCCTCTACGAGACCTTCGGCGCCATCGAGAAGACGCGCAGCGTTCCGATCGCGTCGCTGACGACGACGGAATCGGAATTGAGCCGGATGTCGCCACAAGCGAGGAAGGGGCATATCTCAGCCTTGCCGTATTTCGGTTCGCTGGACATTCCGCAGAACAGGGACTTCGTCGCCGCTTTCCAGAAGCGATACGGCGACGACAAGAGGCCTGGCGTCTATACCGAGGTTTGCCACACGCTCGTTCACGTCTTCGCCGACGCCGTGCGCCAGGCTGGCGACGCCGACAGCGATTCCATCCTGCCCATCCTCTCGGGCGCCGTGTTCAAGGGACCCGCCGGCGACAAGTCGATCGATCTCGACAACAATCATTTCGTGCTGCGCCCGATGATCGGACGGGCGTCCGAGACGGGCGAATTCGAGATCGTGTGGCGCAGCCCCGGCGCCGTTCGACCCGATCCTTATCTCGTCTCCTACGCCCGGTCGCTGGCGGGATGAATGAGATGACGCCGGACCGCATCCCGCTGAGAGATGAAGACCTGCTTCGGCGGTTGCGCCGGATGCGCGTCCTCATCATCGATCCCGACGATGAAGAGCGGGCGATGTTCCTCGCGCATATCAAGCGCGTCGGATGCCAGGTCGAGGCGACGCGGACCGCCCCCGAAACGTTGCCCTCGAACGTCGACGTGGTCCTCTTCCCCGTGAATCCGGGCCGCGAGAACAAGACGCCGGCGTGGATGACGACCTGCGACGCCGTCGCGCGCATCGCGATCATCGCCTTCGAGACGCCGGAAATCTTGAGCGAGTTGCAGCGGTTGAACGTCCATGGCGTGCTGTCGAAGCCGATCCGCATCTTCGGCATTCTCGCCGCGCTGACGACGGCGGTCAGCCTCGCCAGCCACGAGGCGAGGTTGAAGCAGCGGATCAAGTCGCTGGACGAGACGTTGAAAGCGAGGCGGAAGATCGAGCGGGCGGTCGAGATCTTGACGACGACGCGCAACATCTCAGAGGACGAAGCCTACCGGCGCCTGCGCGACAAGGCGATGAACGCGAAGACGACGATCGCGGCCGTCGCGGACCTGATCATCGCGTCGAGCGACATCTGAACCTCCAAGAAAATCAGCCTTTCGGCTGGCGTCCAGAGCGAGTTGTTGGGTCGGAACGTCATTGCGAGGAGCGCAGCGACGAAGCGATCCATCGTTCCGCCTGGCGCTATGGATTGCTTCGCTTCGCTCGCAATGACGGCATCGGTTCGATGAAAACGCAACTCGGTCGGCGGCCTCTTTGGAGACTGCGAAGTCGCAGACCGCCGCTGTCGTTCGCTTAACTCTGCGCTGGCCGCTGCCCGAGGTTGGTGAAGAAGCGCAGGAGATAGCCGTCGGGATCGGCAACCACGAATTGCCGGTTGCCGGCCTCGATCGCATTCTGGCGATACCAGCGATCTTCGAGGGGGATTGGCACGGCGAAGCCGCCCTTGCGGACGCGATCGTAGATCGCCTGCACGTCAGCAACCTCGATCTGGAAGTTCACACCTCGCCCATAGGGATGTTCGAGCGACACATCGGTGACCCGCCGCCCCGGCCCGGCTGCCTCCTCGATCATGAGGTGAACGCCATCAAGGTCCAGAAATGCGAACCGCTCCTCGGGACGCTCGAAGAGGACTTGGAAACCGATGACGCCCACGTAGAAGGCCAAAGACCGATCAAGATCGTCGACATCGAGTTCGGGAGTGACTTTGAACGTGTTCGGCATCCTCTCTTTTTACCACGCAGCTGCTGTTTAATACAGGCTAAAAGGACCGCTTCCGGCTGCCGACGAGCAGCCCCGGCAAGCGTCAGACCTGCGGAAGAGCCCGCATCGCCGTTTGAAAATTCGCGATGTCATCGATATGCGAAAGCTGCGCCGCCAAGGCGTCCGCGCCGTCCCCAAGGACTGGGCGGGCGAGCAGCAGGAACTTCTCGTTGAGCGCCGCAGGGCCCGGGAACGTCTCGGGCTCGCCGGAGGGGTCCGCGATCAGGCGCTCGACGACCTCGCCGCGCGTGCGAACGCGAATATGGGCGCCGAACGGGTGCCGCCTTCCCTCCAGACGATCGTCTTGAACGACATTGACGCGGTCGGCGATCGCCTCGACGTCGCGCGCGCCGAGAAGGCGATAGTCGTCCCAGCCGAAGCTGCCCTGATAGAGCGCGACCGCCGCAGTGAACGGCATCGAGAATTGACCGTCGACGACGCCGCGCGGCCGACGTTTTTCGTCCAAGGGCGCGCCGGTGAGGACGATGCCGTTGCGGTGCAGGCCGATCGTCACCTCCTCGAAGTCGGCCGGCCCGAGGCCGCGCTCGGCGCGCAATGCGAGAAGTCCGTCGAGCGCCGCATGGGTGTAGCGGCAACTTGGATAGGGTTTGAGGCCGATCTTCATCGTCTCCCAGACCGTACCGAGATCCGCGATAGCCTTTTCCGGCCGTGCGTTGTCGGAATAGCCGGCGAGGAAACCGTGCTTGCCCTCCAGGCTCTCGACCGCGCCCTTGAAGCCGCGCCGCGCGAGCGATGCCGCCAGCAGGCCATTCATCGCCGCGGCGCCGACCTGATAGCGCTTGTTCCACGCGCCGTTGACGAGAAACTGCAACGATCCGGCGGCTTGGCTGGCCGCGACGCCGAAGGCGGAAACAAGCGCGGGCGCATCGAGCCCGAAAATCTTGCCCGCCGCCGCCGCCGCCCCAAAGGCGCCGGCGGTCGCCGTCGGGTGAAAGCCCCGCGCGTAATGCGCGGTCGGGTCGAGCGCATTGCCGAGGCGGCAGCAGACTTCATAGCCCGCCACGATCGCCGTGATGAGATCGCGGCCCGTGGCGCCGACCATCTCGGCCGCCGCCATAGCGGCGGGGACGACCGGGGCGCTCGGATGCAGCGAACTGTCGGCGTGGGTGTCGTCGAAATCGAGGGAATGGCCGAGCGCGCCGTTGAGCAGCGCCGCGACCGGGGGAGCGTAACGGCGCCCTAAGCCGAACGCCGTCGCTTGGCCGGGTCCGTCGAGCCCGAGATCGCTGACCGCGCCGAGCAGCGATGGCGTCGAATCCGCGTCGCGCGCAGCGCGAACGACGCTGCCGATGAAGTCCATCGCGAGGCTCTTCGCCCGCGCGGGGACTCCAGGGGGAAGCTGGTCGAATTGAAGCCCGGCGACAAAGCGGGCGAGGGTTTCGGTCTCATTGGCCACGGCTATCGTCTCCGCTGATCATGGCGAACCGTTTCTCGATGGCGCGGGCGCGGGCGAGCATCGGCGCGTCGACCATGGCGCCGTCGATCGCGGCAGCCGATCCGTCGCCGCACGCGGCGAGTACGCGCCGCGCCCAGGTAAGCTCGCTCTCCGATGGCGCAAAGCCGCGCCGCGCAGGCGCGATCTGCGCGGGATGAATGAGCAGCTTGCCGCCAAACCCGAGCGAGGACGCGTAGCGCGCGTCGGCCTCGGTCGCCGCTTCGTCCTTGATCGCCAGCGTGACGCCATCGAGGGGAGGCGGGAGGCCAGCAACGCGCGAGGCGAGCGCGATCCGGCTGCGGGCGAAGAGGAGGGCGTCGCGCGCATGCTCGCAGCCGAGATCGCTAGAGAAATCCACGGAGCCGAAGGCGAGGCGGTCGGCGGCAGTGGCGATGTCGTCAATGGCGTGCAGTCCGCGAGCCGTCTCGATCAGCGCGATCACGGGCCGGGAGCCGATGTGGCGCTTCGTCTCCGCCACGTCGTCGCGGCTCTCCGCCTTGGGCAGGACGATCCCGTCGAGGGGCAGGACGGCCGCTGCGGCAATGTCGTCATCGAACCAGGGCGTCGCCCTCGCATTGATGCGCAGCAGCAGCCGGGCGCCGGCGGAGGTCTGGCGCAGGACCGCGGCGAGGCCGCGGCGAGCGGCGTCCTTGGCGTTCGGCGAGACTGCGTCCTCGAGGTCGACGATGACCGCGTCCGCGCCGGAGACCAGCGCACGCGCGATCCGCTCGGCCCGATCGGCCGGAACGAACAAGGGCAGGACGACGTCGATCGCGGAAGCGGACAATCAGGATACTCCTCGCGCGCTTGGCGCCGACTATGCGCCACTCGCTCGCGCGTCTCCAATCGCGATTTATTTGGCGCCCTATAGCATTCGCCGATATCGGCAGGCGACGAGCGCCTATTCACGTGCAGTGGGCCTTCGGAGGCTGGGAAAGCAGGCGTCGAGCGCGGCGGCGACCGCGCGCAACGGACGCCGGACGCGTTCTCGTTCGTCCGCAGGCGCGGCGCCACTGAGCTTCACGCGCAACAACGCTTCAACAGGGCTTTGCTGGAGAGGGGCCTCTTCGATCGCCGCACCGGCCGACACGTCTTCCATCGGCCGTTCGTTTGCGCCGCGGCGAACGAGAACGCAATCGGCGCCGCCGTGACGGACGACGAGCTGCGCATCCAGGCCCGTCGTGTCATGCAGCGCCGAGACGAGCGCTTCCGCAGCGCCCGCGATCGGAGTTAGCCCCAGCGCGGCGAACCCCAGGCTTGCCGCCGCGGCTCCTGGACCCACCAGCCCCAACGAATCGCGCTCGACGAGCCCCGCGCTCTCCAGGCGCCGCAAGACTTCGAAGGTGGTGGTTCGCGCGGCGCCCAAGCGGACGGCGATCTCCGTCGCCGTGCAGGGCGGTTCGGCGGCAATGTGCGCCAGGATCCGCCCGACCAGCGCGACGCTGTTCGCGTTCCGGCTCATCGGGGGGACGCCTTGCGCAGAGAGGCGGCAGACCGATTGTATCGGTTGCCGGCGTAGCGGACGCGAAACCTGCGCGGGTCGTAGGATACGCCGAGGCCGCTCGCGAGGATCAAATCGTCCGGCAGATCCCAGCGGACGTGGTCCTCCGCCCAAAGGTCGGGTTTGACCGACCGGGTCGCGTTCGGACGTGTGATGACGATCTCGGTGGCGACGTCGACGCGGCACGGAACGCTTCGGCCGCGAAGGACGTCGATCAGCACCTCCACCGCCCGCAGGCCCATTGCGGGGGGATAGTCCACCGCCGCCAAAGGGATCTTGTGCCGGACGGCCAGCTTGTAGGCCAGATTCAGATCGCCGCCGGTATGCGGGGGAACCGGCGGGCCGAGGCGCCGGCGAGCCAGGAAGGCTTTCAGCGAGCCGACGGCCTGCAAGCCGGAATCGCACCATACGCCGTCGATCTCATCGCCAAATCGTTGCCGGAGCGCCTTCATGATTCGAAAGGAATTTGCGGCGCACCAATCGGTCCACTCGGTCGCGAGCGCTTCGATTCCATTGAAGCGGTTGAATACGGACAGCGCTCCCGCAAGCCGTCTCTGGGCCGGCTCGGCGACTTCGCGACCCGGCAGAAGCACCAACCGTCCTCGGCCGTTCAGAAGTTCGGCGAGCCACAGAGCTGTCGTCGCCCCGATCACGTGGTCGTCACAGGTGACGAAGCTGACGTGAGGAACGACGTCCGGCAGTCCCCGATCGACGAGGACGGTCGGCACGCCCTGTCGCTCCGCCTCGCGCAGCGCCGCTGCGGTCGGCTCCCCTGTCACGGCGCTCACGATCAGGCCCTGCGCGCCGGCGGCGAGCAACTGCCGTATGTCCGCCGCCTGCCGCTCGGCGCAATGCGCGGCGTGGCGGACGGTGAGATCGGAAATCAGGCGAGAGTACTTCGCCGCGCCGTACTCCACGCTGTGGACGAGCGCCGTCCGCCAGGCGCTGTCGAGGGCGGCGTTGGCGAAGCCGATGCGGAATTTCGGCAGGCGGCGGAAGTTCGCCGTGGGCGCGACCTGCAACGAGGCCGCATGCGTCGCGAGGCCGTTCATGAGCCGTCGGCTCGAGGGCGGCCGGGGCGCGAGCGCGTCCTCCTTCTCGCGGCGGAGCAATTCGTCGCGCCGAATGGCGAGCGCGAGGGCGATCGGCCCAGGAGCGACGATGCCGCGGCGACTGAGGTCGACCAGCCCGTAACGGGCCAAGTCCTGTATCGCCCGATACAAGCTGGACCGAGGCACGCCGAGGTTGCCGGCCAGCGTCGCGGTCGGGCAGGAGCCCTCTCGGGACAGGACCAGCAACGCTTGGATCGCGATCTCGGCGCCCACCTTGCGCTTCAACGGCCGATCCGTCAGGCGAACACGCGCTGCAAGTGAGCGAGACCGTCGCGCGCGAGGATGTCCTCGCTCTCGGCGAGCGGCCGCCAGAGGGAAACGGCGCGCGCGATTTCCTTGATCGCCGGGGTGAAGGCCTCGATGACGACTGGACCTTCGTAGTCGACCGCCTTCAGCGCCTCGACGATATCCGGCCAGGGCAGGTGATCTTCGCCGGGGGTTCCGCGATCGCTCGAGCAGGCATGAAACTCTAGGATGTGCGGGCCCGCCTTTCGGAGCGCGGCCGGAATGTCTTTCTCTTCGATGTTCATGTGGAACGTGTCGAGCAGAAAGCCGACATTCGCCCTGCCGATGTCGTCGAGGAGGCGAAGGCCCTGATCGACCGTGTTGACGAGATCGGTCTCGAAGCGGTTGAGCGGCTCGATGGCGAGCTTGACGCAGCGTTCTGCTGCGTAGTCCGCGATCGGGCCCAGTGTTGACACCGCCCGGTCCCATTGCGCGCGCCGGTCCGAGGCGTCGCGCATCTTGGTGTTGCCGACGCCCGCATACATCGGTCCGGCGACAGTAGGGCTGCCGAGTTCGTGCGCGATGTCGATGCAGGTTCTGAGGTAGTTCGCGGCGTTCGCTCGGACCGAATCGTCTTCGGAACTCATGTCGCGATCCGGGCCGAAGGCGCCGCAGACGAGCGCCTTGATGTCGGCGCGACGGAGGCCTTCGCGGATGCGCTCGACGTCGATCGTCTCCGGTTGCTCGACGCAGATCTCGATGAAGTCGAAGCCCAAGCGCTTCACTTTGTCGATTAGATCCATCGACTCGCCGCCAAACGGCGAAACCCAGATGAATGTGCTGGCGCCAAACCGCATCGACTCCTCCTACGCTTCCATCAGAACGAACATTTAGCGCGCAGAGAGACCGCGATCTCCGCGCGCTCTCCCTCTCCCCGCCTGCGGGGAGAGGGCTGGGGTGAGGGGCCGGGGCTTTGGCCGCAGGCTCGCGGCTCATCACCCAGCCCCTCATCCTGACCTTCTCCCCGCATGCGGGGAGAAGAGATCATTTGCAACCTCTGGCGAACCTTCAGTCAGCCTCAGCCTTACTTTCCGCCCCAACGCTGCGGATAGCCCGGCAGGTCCTTACAGCCGCACATCGCGTAGTGCAGCGGCGGCATGTTGGGGTCGACGTACTGATCGAGCGTCTCCTGCGTGATGACGGGCTGCGGCAGCTTCCAGGTCGGGCCGATCACGGGCTCGCCCTTCAGGATCTTCACCGCCGCAATGACCGGCGCGCGCCACTGGTAGGTTGGGTAGGTCGGCGCGAAGGCGGTCAATTTGTCCTTCTTCCACTTCGTCAGGAAGTCTTCCTGGTCCTCGCCCGTAATGATGGGAACCGGCTGCCCGGCGTCTTCGAACGCCTCGATCGCGGCGACCGCCGTCGCGCCGGCGTCCATCCAGATCGCGTCGATCTTGCCGTAGCGGTTGATGTAATCCTCGACGATTGCCTTCGTCTTGGCGTTGTCGCCGCCGGTGAATTCGGCGCCGACGACGTTCACCTTGTTCGCGTCGAAGATGCGCTTGGCGGCGGACCAGCGGGTTTCGAGGACGTCGACGCCCGGGTAGATGCGCAGCCCGAGCACCTTGCCGCCGGGCGGCAGCTTCGAGACGATGAAGTTCGCCGTCTGGATGCCCCAGCCGTAGCCGCCGATCGGGTTGACGAAGGTGACGGGGCAGTCAGTCAGCACGCCGCGATCGAACACAACGACCGGCAGTTTCTTGCAAGCGGCTTCGACCGCCGGGGTCAACGCCGCAGTGGTGCTCGGCGAGACGATCAAGATGTCGCACTTGCCGCTCGACACAAAGGCGTTGATGTCCGAAATCTGCTTGTCGTCCTTGCCTTCCGCGTCGGCTGCAGTGAAGGACTTGATGTCGGCCTTCAAGAGGTCGGCTTGCGCCTGCATGTTGGTCCAGCCGACGACACGCCACGGATTGTCGAGGCCCGCGTTCGAGAAGCAGATGTTGTACGGGCCGGGCTTCTTGTACTTGGTGGTGTCGACTTCCTTGCCGCCGAGGTTCTGCTCCCACGGCTTGCCCGCGGGGCCCTGCGGCGTCATCTTGATGAGCTCGTTCGCGGTGTCGAAGTCCTTCTGGTTGTTGAAGTCCTGCGCGAATGCGCCGCCCGCCAGCGCGATGCTCAAAGCGGCGACGCCGCTCCTCAATGCCAGTTTTTTCATGAACGCTCTCTCCCTTTGCACGTTTGGCGGCGAATGCCCCGCCTTATCCGCCGACGCGCTGGCGACGTGCGCCAGCCGCGACGGCTGAAATCAGAATGAGTTCCTGGGCCGTGCTGCGCAGTCCCTGGGGAAGTCCGAGCAGGTTCAGCAGCGTGAACAGCGCGAACAGGCTCAGCGCGCCGAACACGACGCCGATCACGCTGCCGCGCCCGCCCATGAGCTGCGCGCCGCCGATGACGCAAGCGGCGATCGCCTGCAGCTCCAGCCCTTGTCCGACGTCGGTCGAGACGCCGCCGAAGCCGCCGAGAAGAATCCCCGCGGTCACGGCGCTCACGGCCGAGATGAGGAAGCAGGCGATGCGCGTCACGTCCACCCTGACGCCGGCGAGTTCCGCCGCGCGCGGATTGTCGCCGACGGCGAACACACGCCGACCGAAAACCGAGCCGTGCAGGCCCCACCACGCGACGGCGCAGAAGACGACCATCACAATCACCGACAGCGGCAGCTGTCCCACGATAGGCACGTCCTTGAACACGAAGCGGCCGAACGCTCGGAAGTTGTCGGGGAGATAGCCGCGCGGCGAGCCGCCCGACCACATCATCGCAACGCCGTTGACCGAGAGGAGGGTTCCAAGCGTCGCGATGATCGACGGCACTTTCAGATAGGCGACGGCGACGCCATTGATCAGGCCTACCACGACGGCGATGGCGTAGAGCCCGGCGATCGCCGGCCAGGTGAGCGACGGGTCGCCCCCCGTCATCATCGAAGCGCCGAGCACGCTCAGCGTCACGAGCGAGCCGACCGAGAGATCGAAGCCGCCGGAGACGATGACGAAGATTTGGCCTGCAGCCATGATCGCGAGCGGCGCCGCCCGGCGGAGGTAGTTCATGAAGCCAGCCGGCTCCAGATACGAGTGCTGCTTGAAGGCGATCGCCGCGAACAGAACAATGAAGATCACGACGCCGATATTGACCCGGCGAGAGAGGTCGGCGAGGGCAGGGCGGCGGCTGGCTTCGGGAACCGCGACGGTCATGCCACGTGACCTTTCTGGCGGCTTGCATAGACCGCCACCGCCAGGATGACGATGGCGCCGCGGATGACCTGCTTCGGAAACGCGGGAACGCCCAGCATGTTGAAGGAGGCGTCGATCACGGCGAACAGCAGCACGCCGGCGATCGTCCCCCAAACGCCGCCCCTTCCGCCGGCGAGCAACGTGCCGCCGATCACGACGACGGCAATCGACTCGAGGTCGTAGACGCCGTCCCGCCCGATCCAGGGCGCGCCCGATCGCAACCGGCTCGCGAGATAGAGACCGGTCAGGCCAGCGAATAGGCTGGAGAGGACGTGCGCGCCGATCATAACCCATTCGGTCCGAATTCCAGCCATCCGCGCGCCCGCGGAATTGCCGCCGATCGCGTAGATGTGCGCGCCGAACCGCGTGTTGGCGAGCATCCAGGACGCTGCGCCCGCCAGGACGAACAAGCCGATGACGGACCATGGCAAAGGTCCGATCGCGCCATAGGCGACAGCTTCGAAGGCAGGCGGGACGGAGCCGGCAAAGTTGTTGAAGTTCGAGGAGAGGACGCCCTGGATGATGAGCCCCGACCCGAGCGTCGCAATGAGTGGACTGACTTCGAGCTTGGCGATCAATAGCCCGTTGACGAGGCCGACGGCCGCCGCGATGGCGAGCACGATGAGCACGGCCGGCAGCATCATCGAGGTGTCGCCGCGCATCACGAACGAAGCCATCACGGCGCCGACGCTGACGAGCGCGCCGACCGAAAGGTCGATCGATCCGCACAATATGACGAGGGTCTGGCCGAGCGCGACCGTTCCCAATGCGACCATCCGCTGCAGGAGGCCGACCACGCCGGCGACGTCGAGCTGATTGAATGAGGCCGTCGCCAGCGCGGCGCCGACGTAAAACGCGACGGAGCCTATGAAGAGGAACAGCGGCACTGGCAAGCGCCGCCGGCCGCGGAGAGCTTCTGAGGAAAGGCTCATGACGCCAACTCGTGTTCGGACTTGGGGCTCCGGTGCCCAACGGCGAGGGCCATCAATTCTTCCTCCGACGCTCCACCGGGAAGCTCTCCGGCGATGCGCCCTTCGTGCATGACAACGATGCGATCGCTGACGCCGATGACTTCCGGCAGGTCGGACGAGACCATGATCAGCGCGCGGCCTCGCTCAGCTAGGTCGCGCATGATGGCGTAGATCGCCGCCTTGGCGGCGACGTCGATGCCGCGGGTCGGCTCGGCGAAGACGATCAATTGCGGGTCTCGCGCGAGCCACCGGGCGATGATCACCTTCTGCTGGTTGCCACCCGAAAGCAGGTGGATCGGATTGTCGTAGCGCGCCGTCCGCACGTCGAGCGTGCGCATCCTCTCGTCGAGCGCTTTGCTGGACATCTCGCCCTTAGCGGGGCGGCCCAAAGCGGAGGCGAAGGCGCGCAGCGCCAGCGCGGCGTTGTCTCTGAGCGTCTGCGCCAAAAGGAGGCCTTCGCGCTTGCGGTCGTCCGGCAGAAAGCCGACGCCGGCTTTGACGGCCTCGCGCGGCGAGCGCGGGGCGTAAGGCCGACCGCTGAGCCGCATCTCGCCGCTGGTGAACGGGCGATCGCCGAAGATCGCGCGCGCAAGATCGGACTTTCCGGCGCCTTCCAGGCCCGCCACGCCGACGATTTCGCCGCGCCTCACCACGAGGTCGATGTCGAATAGGGCGCCGTTGCTGCAGTTCTTCAGTTCGAGCAGCGTTTCGCCCGCCTTCTTGCCGCGGGGCGGGAAATAGTCGGCGAGGCTGCGACCTACCATGGACCTGACAAGCCGGTCGATGGGCATTACGGAAGTCGGCTCGGTGAGGACTTTGCGGCCGTCCTTGAGCACCGTCACGCGGTCGGAGATCGCTGCAATCTCGGGCATACGGTGGGAGACGTAGACGACTGCGACTCCCTCCGAGCGCAGACGCCGAACGAGATCGAGCAGACGGGCGGCCTCCGCTTCGTCGAGCGCCGCCGTCGGCTCGTCCATCACGAGGATGCGCGGGTTGGTCGCCAGCGCCTTCGCGATTTCGACCATCTGCTGCTCGGCGATCGACAAATCCCCGGCGCGCGCGTCCGGACTGATCGTGGATTGGAGCCTAGCGAGGATCGCCTGGGCGCGCTCGCGCATCGCCTTGCGGTCCAGCCGTCCGCCGCGGACGGGTTCGTCGCCGAGAAATATGTTGTCCGCCACCGAACGCTCGGCGAGGAGGCTCAGCTCCTGGTGCACGATGCTGATGCCCGCCCGACGCGCGGCGACGGGATGCGCAAAGGAAGCCGCCCGGCCGCCGATCCGAATGGAACCACTGTCGGGGTGATAGATGCCGCCGAGAATTTTGATCAAGGTCGATTTGCCGGCTCCGTTTTCGCCGCAGATCGCGTGCACTTCGCCCGCGGCGCAATCAAAGCTCACGCCCTCGAGCGCTTGCACGCCGGGGAAGGCCTTCGATATACCAACCATTTCGAGCGCCCTCTCGGGCGCGTCATTTTCCATTTGCATTTCAAGCCCAGCTATTCGGCGGCGATGCGATGCGCTTCGGCAAGCCGCGCACGCGGATCTCGGTGCATCTTCCCATCCTTCATAATCATTACGAGGCGGTCGGGGCCGACCAGCACGGAAGGGTCCATCAGCGGATCCCCGTCGACGAGCAGAAGGTCGGCGAGCGCGCCTTCGACGATCACGCCGAGTTCGCCCTTGTGCCCCATGAGGTCGCCCCCGACGGTCGTCGCGCATTTGAGCGCCGCGGCCGGCGTGTAGCCGAAAAACTTCACGAAATGGCCGATGTCGCGCGCGTTCTGGCCCATCGGGGTGACCGTGAAACCATAGTCGCCGCCGATCACGACGCGCATGCCGCGCTTGCGCATCTCCTTGTAGGTGGCGCAGGTGAACTCGAGCTTGCGGGGCAACCCCATCCGCTCGGCGATCTCCTTGGTGAGGCCGACCACGTCGCCCTCGAAGACTGAGTTGTGAACGAGGCCGAAAGCGGGGCCGACGATGACCTTGTGCTTGACGGCCTCGAGCATGTCGAGCGCCTCTTCGTCGGCGAAGTCGCAGTGGTAGATGCAATCCGCTCCAGCGCGGATCGAGCGCTTGACCGACTCGGCGGCGCGCGCATGAACAGCGACGCGCTTGCCGAAGTCATGCGCGGTCGCGACTCCGGCGGACAATTCCTCCTGGCTGATCGAGACCAGTTCGGCGCGGCAGTTCGAAACAAACTCGTCGCCGGAGACGTTGAACTTGACGTTGTCGACGCCTTCGCGCGCGCAGAGGCGCACGGCCTTGCGGATCTCGTCGACGCCGTCGGCGATCATTCCGAATCCTTCGAAATGCCCGTGATTCTTGCGCTCGTCGCCAAGGCCGCCGGTGACTGTGATCTCCGGCCCGGCTGCTTTGTATCGAGGACCGGCGAGATACCCGTCCTCGATTTCCTGCCGGACGACGACGTCGAGGCGGAGCTTTGCCGAGGCCGCCGAATAGGCTGATGTGAAGCCGTGGTTCAGCAGCAAGGTGGCGTTGCGCATCGTGCGCAGCAGGTGCTCCTCCGGCGGGATTTCGCCGAGATCCTGGTTTCGCGCGGGATTGACGAAGGAGAGATGGCAGTGGCCCTCGACCAGGCCCGGCATGAGGAACATGCCTTTCGCGTCGATCGTCTCAAACGCGCGGCTTGCATCGATCTGGTCACGGCCTCTGGCGACCGACTTGATGCGGTTGCCTTCGATCAAGACCTCGCCGGGATAGGCTTCGTCGTTGATCGCGTCCCAGACTCTGGCGTTCGTGACCAAGGTCGCCGCCATAGCTTCCTCCCGGGTGAATCCCTCGACTTCTTGGCGCGAACATTAGGGCGCGCGGAAGGGGATCGCTACCGCGATTTCGCCCCGTTAGTACGATATTTGGGACAAGCAGTCACCGGCCCGCCCGATGGGGCGAGGCTGAGCCGGCAGGATCTGAACGGTTTCGACTACACTGAGCCGCGACCCTCGCTGTCGCGTGCGGGCGCCACGGTGCGCACCACGACGCCGCCTTCCTGCAATATGATCTGCGAGCGCTCGAATGCGACGCCCCAGACCGGGTCGTCGAACGCAGGGGCCGGCGTGTCGAGGCAGACGATCCCGGCGTCAACAATCGCCCGGGCGCAGTCGATGCAGGGAAAAAAGGTCGACGTGATATGCGCGCCAGCCGTCGCGACGCCACGCCGCGCCGCTTCGAAAATGGCGTGGCGCTCGGCGTGCTCCATCCATACGAAGCGCCCATCGCCCGCGTGGCGTTCTTCGAGGTCGCGCACGCCCTCCGGAAACGTGTTGCAGGCCGCAATCTCCTCGCCGCTCGCCGCGACCAACACGGCGCCGACTTGACGGACCCGGTTCGGGCTCAGCGATGCGGCGCGAATGGCCGTTTCCATTTTCGCGCCGACGGGCGGGCGCGGACTGTCCGACATCAGTATTTCCTCCATGATATGTTTCACGATTGGCTCTTAGGAGCCGAGACGCGCTCGATCGTCCGAATATCTTCCTCCAGCGCCGTCAGTTCGCGCTTAAGCTCGTCCGCGACGATGCTGATGTGATGCGCTCCCGAACGCGTTCGGTGGACATAGACCCCGATCTCGCTCGAAGCCAAGCCCGGCTCGACGAGGGGGCGGTGCACGAGCTCGCCGCGCGCAATTTCGTCGACGAACCCAGCCGGCGTGAAAAAGCCGACGCCGAGCCCAGCCTTGATCGCCTGCTTCATGAGGATCATCGAATTCGAGGTGACGCGCGGCGTGAACTGGGCGCCGCTTTGCACGAACTCGGCCTCCGAGACGATGTCGAGGAACCAGGGGTCGGCCAGCATCACCACGGGATAGGCGGCGCAGTCCGTCAGCGTCAGGCTTTCTGCGCGGGCGAGCGGATGGTCCGCCCGCACGATCGCGCCCAGCGCCGTCTTGAGGCGCGCGGCGATCTCGTATTGGCGATACCGCTTGTCGATGAACATCATGGCGATGTCGGGCCGGCCGGCGCGCATCTCCTCGACGTGCTCGTCCGGGTCGACGTCGAGGATGCGGAACGAGATGTTCGGATGTCTCGCGGCGATCGCCTCGATAGCGCGCGGCACGACGCGCACCAGCATGGCCGGGATCGCGGTGATCCTGACTTCGCCGCCGACGTCGCCGGAGATTGCGGCGATTTCCGATCGCGTGCGGCGCCATTCGGCCAGCGTGTTGCGGGCGTGCCGCAACAATTGTTCGCCAGCCGGCGTCAGCCGGACGCCGGCGCCGCGCCGCTCGAACAGGGAGACGCCGAGCTCGGCCTCGAGTTTCAGGATCTGGCGATTGACCGCCGAGGACGCCACATTGAGTTTCTCCGCCGCTTTGCGGATCGATCCGGACCTGGCGACCTGATCGAGATAGTTCAGAACGACGGCGTGCATGGCGGCGGCGTTTCCGGACTTCGGGTGATGCCGAAAAGGCAGCGCCTAGCACGAATTAAAGTTCTTCCCAACCCGTCGGCGCGTGAATATCTCTCGGAACTCGGCTTTGCTCGAGGCGCCGGTCCGGCGGACGCTTGGCGCGAATCTGCTGGCAAAAGGGGGGAGCTCATCATGGCGAAGACGCTCGGTCCGACGCGACGTGGCGTAATGAAGGCGGTCGGCGCGAGCCTTTTGGGCGCGGCCCTGCCGGCGATCGGCTCTCCCGCTCGAGCGGCAGGCGGTCTGCGCACGGTCAACATGCAGCTCGGCTGGATCACCGGCGGCAATCAGATCGGCGAGGTCGTCGCAAAGCGAATGGGCTATTTCGCCGACGAAAAGATCGATTTCGCCATTCAGGCAGGCGGGCCGAATATCGACGGCGTGGCGATCGTCGCCTCGGGCCGTTACGAAGTCGGCCAGGTCTCATCCAGCCCGTCGCTGATGCTCGCCGCCTCGCAGGGGATCCCGGTCGTCTGCTTCGCCGTGGGCGCGCAGGAGCACCCTTACTGCTATTTCTCTCTCCCGAAGGCGCCGATCCATACGCCGCAGGACATGATCGGGCGCAAGATCGGCGTCCAGGCGACCGGTCAGATCCTGCTCACTGCGCTACTGCGCAAGAACAACATTCCCGAGGACAAGGTCGAGAAGGTGATCGTCGGCTCCAGCATGACGCCGCTGCTCAGCGGGCAGGTCGATGCGATCGCCGGCTGGAAGACGAACACCACCGCACTGAAGCCTCTCGGCCCCGACGTCGTCTCGATGCGGATGTGGGACTTCGGCGTCAGGCTCTACGCTCTGCCGTACTACACGACGACGTCGTTCCTGCAGTCGAGCCCGGATGTTCTCGCTGGCTTCCTGCGCGCCGCGGGCCGCGGCTGGCTCTACGCCAAACAGAATCCTGACAAGGCGATCGATATGCTGGTGCAGGAATTTCCCAACCTCGTCGCGCCCGACGAGCGCGCCGCTTTGCCGATCATGTTGGATGTCGAGTTCACCGAACGCACCAAGACATTCGGTTGGGGCAGCTTCGATCCGGCGATCTGGCAGGAGCAGATCGATCTGCATGACGAACTCAAGCAGTTCCCCGCCGGCAAGCCCAAGCTCGATCAGGTCATGACGACGAAAATCCTCGACATGACCGCAAACGATCGGCCGAAGATCGGATGATGATGGGCATGAACGCCATGTCGCAGCTCGCGCCGGATCACGCGCCCGTCGCAGAGGGCAATCCCGCGATCCAATTGCGCGACGTGACGGTGCGCTTTCCCTCCGAGCGCGGCGTCGTGACGGCTCTCGAAAAGATTAGTCTGACCGTTCCGCGCGGCGGTTTTCTGACGCTGCTCGGCCCCTCGGGATGCGGCAAGTCGACGTTGCTGCGGGTCGTCTCGGATTTGCTCCCTGCGACCTCCGGCGAGGTCTCGGTGCTGGGGACGACCGCCCAGGCGGCGCGGGCGCGACGCGACATCGGCTTCGTCTTTCAGGACGCTTCGCTATTGGCGTGGCGCACCGCGCTGGAGAATGTCGAGTTGCCGCTTGAAGTCGGCGGCGGCGACAAGCGGCGCAGCGCCCACAAGCCACGCGAATTGCTCGCGCTGGTCGGCCTGTCGGGCTGGGAAGGCGCCTATCCTCACGAACTCTCGGGCGGGATGCGCCAGCGCGTCGCGATCGCCCGCGCGCTCGTCAACAATCCGAAGCTCCTCCTAATGGACGAGCCGTTCGGCGCGCTCGACGAAATCACCCGCGACCGTCTCAACGAAGAGCTGTTGCGCCTGTGGGAGAACACTGGCGCGACGATCCTGTTCGTCACCCATTCGATCTACGAAGCCGCCTTCCTCGGCCAGCAGGTGCTGCTGATGGCCGCGCGTCCCGGCCGGGTGCGCGAGATCGTCCCGGTGCCGCTACCCAATCCCCGCAATATTGGGATGCGCGAGACGCCCGAATTCGTCGAACTCGCCGCGCATCTGCGCCGCGTTCTGGAGAGCTGCTGATGGCCGCGCCCGCGCTTTCCGGCGCCAATCAAGTCTTCGCCGCCGACGATGCGGCGCAGGCGCAATTCGAGCGCGCGGCGCGGATGGCGGCGTGGCGTCGCCGGTTGTTGCCGCTCGGCGCCGCCATACTGCTGCTCGTCCTCTGGCAGGCCGCGGTCGTCGTCTTTCAGATTCGACCCTTCATCGCGCCGGCGCCGACGGCGGTGGCCGCCACGCTCGCCGACAAATTCGGACTGCTGATCGGCAATCTTGCGCCGACCGCGGTGGAGGCGTTCGCCGGCTTTCTCATCGGCAACAGCGCGGCGATCCTGCTCGCGACGGTGTTCGTCCACCAGCGCACGACGGAAGAAGCCTTCTTTCCGATCGCGGTGATGGTCCACACCATTCCCGTCATGGCCTATGCGCCGATCCTGGTGCTGCTGCTCGGCAATGGCCTGGGGGCGAAGGTCGCCATTGCGGCGCTGATCTGCTTCTTCCCGACGCTGGTGAACATGACCCGCGGATTGCGCGCGGTCACGCCGCAGCAGATGGAGCTGATGCGGGTTCTTTCCGCTTCGCCGAGCGAGATCTTCTTCAAGCTGCGTCTGAAGAGCTCGCTGCCCTATTTGTTCTCCGCGCTCAAGATCGCCTCGGCGACCTCGGTCATTGGAGCCATCGTCGGCGAATGGATCGGGGCGACGACCGGGATCGGCGCGCTGATCATCCAGGCGACCTATAATTTCGAACTCGCCGCTGCTCTACGCGACAATCGTCGTCGGCTCGGTGTTCTCCGCCGCGTTCTTCGGCGTCATCTCGTGGCTCGAGCGAGCGTTCCTGAAGTGGAACGTCTCCCAGACAGCCTGATTTTTATGTCCGCCACAGGAGTCCCTCCCGTGATCTCTCACGATTTTCTCGTCGAGCCTGCCGGTCAGGTTCCAATTGTGAGCCGCGCCGATCTCGTCGTCGTCGGCGGTGGCCCGGCCGGGATCGCCGCCGCGGTGTCAGGCGCGCGCAACGGCCTCTCCGTCGTGCTGCTCGAACGCTACGCCTATCTCGGCGGCCTCGCGGCGGGCGGCATGGTGCTGGTGCTCGACGACATGTGCAACGGCGAGGAGATCAGCGTGCGCGGTCTCTGCGGCGAGATGATCGACCGCATGGAGCGTGTGGGCCTTTGCGTCGTCCCGCCGGAATCGGAGCGTCGCTCGGACGAGGCGCTATGGCGCAAATGGTCGCGCTGGGGCGTCTTCGACTTTCACTCCCACGTCAAGCCGCAGCCGATCTGCTACGCCGCCGCTTTCGATCCGGACGGCTACAAGCGCGTCGCCAACGCCATGATCAGCGAAGCGAAGGTCGATCTGCGCCTGCATAGCTGGTTCTCCCGCGCGATCGTCGAGGATGGGCGGGTCGTCGGCGTCGTCTGCGAGACCAAGAGCGGTCGCCAGGCTATCATGGGCAAGATCGTCGTCGACGCCACGGGCGATCTCGACGTCGCGGCCTCCGCGGGCGCGCCGTTCAGCCACGGCTCCTACATCATGACGACGGTGTTCCGCCTCGGCGGCGTCGACGTCGAGGCGGCCGAGCGGTTCGAGTACGATGAGCCCGCCGCCTTCAGCGCGCTTGATCGCGAAGCCAAGCGGATCATGGGCGGCTCCTGGAACAAATGGTGGCTCAAGACGCCGCTGCCGGGCATCGTCTGGTGCAATTGCCCGCACATGGCTGGACTCGACGGGATCAAGGTCGAGGATCTCACCCGCGCCGATTTTCGGGGCCGCGAGCGGATCGCCGCGCTGCTCGCCTATGTGCGCGAGAAGATGCCCGGGTTCGAGAACGCCTTCGTCGTCGACGTCGCGCCGCAACTCGGGGTGCGGCAGACGCGCCTGCTCGACGGCGCCTACGTGATGACCAAAGAGGACGTCGCGCAGCGGCGGCATTTCGCCGACAGCGTCGCCCGGGGACGCGACTATTACTATCCCTATCGCACGTTGCTGCCGCGCGACGTCGGGCAGATGCTCGTCGCCGGCCGGCACTATTCGTCGACGCCCGCCGCGCAGCGGGATTCGCGCGAGATTCCGCCGTGCATGGCGATGGGCGAGGCGGCAGGGGTCGCCGCGGCGCTCGCGCTCGAAGCCAATGTGGACATCGCCGCCGTCAATATTCCCGCGCTTCAGGCGAGGCTGCGCGCGCAGGGCGCCGATCCGGGTGACCGCCCCGCCGCCAACGCGCTCGTCGCCGTCGCCGCAGAATAGAAGGATCGCGTTGATGCAAGCTGCTTCGGATCAACCCCTCTCGGGGATCCGCGTCATCGACTTCACCCAGGTGATGCTCGGGCCCAGCGCCACGCAGGTGCTGGCTGACTACGGCGCCGACGTCGTCAAGATCGAGCGCCCCGGCTCCGGCGATCTCTCGCGCACGTCGATCTCCGACGACCCTGATGGGCTCGACAATCCGGTGTTCCGCAGCCTCAACCGGAACAAGCGCTCGATCGCGCTCGATCTGCGCAAGCCCGAGGGCAAGGCGGTCATTTATGATCTCGTCCGCGAGGCGGACGTCGTCGTCAACAATTTCCGCGCCGGCGTGATGGAGCGGATGGGTTTCGGCTATGCCGAGCTTGCGAAGATCAACCCTCGCATCATCTGCGCCTTCGGCTCGGGCTTCGGCCAGAGCGGACCGCTGGCTTACAAGGGCGGCCAGGACATTCTCGCGCAGGCGCTTTCCGGCGTGATGCGCCGCAAATGCAACGACGACGAGCCGCTGACGATCTATGCGACGTCGCTGTGCGACTATACCGCCGGCATGCATCTCGTTCAGGCTATTCTTCTCGCGCTGCTGCAACGCGAGAAGACCGGCCGCGGCCAGCAGGTCGCGGTGTCGCTGTTCGAATCGATGCTGGCGATGCAGATGCAGGAGGCCGCGATGTGGCTGCAGCGCGGCCGGCATTTCAGCTGGGGCGCTTATCCCTTGACCGGCGCCTTCGAGACGACCGACGGTGCGATCGTCCTGGTCGGCGCCTTCAAGACCAACCCGTTGCAGGACATCTGCAAGGCGCTCGATCTGCCTGATCTCTCCGCTACTCCGCGCTATGCGACGTTCGAGGACCAGCTTGCGAACAAGGCCGAACTGCAGGCGATGTTCCGCGAGCGCTTCGCCACGAACACCACCGAATATTGGCTCGCCCGGCTCGACCACCAGGACCTGTTGTGCGCGCCCGTGCTGACTCTGGCGACGGCGCTCGCCCATCCGCAGACAGAGGCGAACGGCACGGTGGTGAGCGTCGAGGGGCAGAAGGGCGCGCTTCCGTTGCTCGGCACGCCGCTGACGATGGACCCGAGCGCGTTCAAGCTGCGTCGTCCGCCGCCGGAACTCGGAGCCGACAGCGAAGCCATTCTCGCCGAGGCCGGATATTCCGCCGACCGCATCGCCGCCCTCAAGAAGGCGGGAGTGCTCTCGTGAGCGTGCAATTCCTCGTTGAGGACCAGGTCGCGCGCGTCACGATCGATCGTCCCGATCGACTCAACGCAGTTGATCAGGCGACCGAACAGGAGCTGATGCGGATTTGGGAGGCGATCGAGCGCGATCGCGACATCATCCGCGCAGTCGTGCTCACAGGGTCGGGGACACGCGCCTTCTGCACCGGGGCCGACATGAAGGGCGGCAGCGGCGCGAGCGGGCTCGAATATTGGGCGACGCCGCGCCCGGGCGGCTTTGGCGGGATCGCGCTGCGCGACACCCTCAATGTGCCGGTGATCGCCCGCGTCAACGGCCACGCGCTCGGCGGCGGCATGGAAATGATGCTCGGTTGTGACATCGTCGTCGCCTCCGCGAATGCAACGTTCGGATTGCCGGAGCCGCGCGTCGGTCGCCTTGCGCTCGACGGCGGCATTGCGACGCTGACGCGCCGCATTCCGCATGTTCACGCGATGGGGCTGTTGCTAACCGGCCGGCGCATCGGCGCGGAGGAGGCGCTGCGGTTCGGCCTCGTCAACGAGGTCGTGGCGATCGAGGCGCTCGACGACGCCGTCGCGCGCTGGGTCGCCGACATTCTCGCCTGCGCGCCGCTCTCGGTGCGGGCGATCAAGCAGATGGTGCGCGCGGGCGAACAACTCTCCGCCAAAGAGGCGCAAATGCTACGGCTTCCCGCGCTTGTCGAGGCGCTCCAGTCGTCCGATCAGGAGGAGGGCGTGCGCGCCTTCCAGGAGAAGCGCGCGCCGCAGTGGCGCGGCCGCTGAGCGCGGAGGCTTCAATGGCCTATGTGATCGCTTCGGCCTGCATCGATGTCAAAGACGGGGCCTGCCGAGACGTTTGTCCGGTCGAATGCATCTACGAAGGCGGGCGGATGATGTACATCCAGCCTGCCGAGTGCATCGATTGCGGGCTTTGTCTGTCGATCTGCCCGGTCGATGCGATCTACGCGGAAGGCGACCTTCCCTCCGGGGAAGGCGCATTCCGGGACGTCAATGCGGAATTCTTCGGCGCCGCGGTTACCGGCTGGGGCTCGCCGGGCAGCGCGGCGGGGCGGGTCAGCGAGCTTGATCATCCGCTCGTGGCGGCGCATGCCAAGAGGCCGGCGCAAGGGTGACTGTGTCGTCGCCTCTCGCCAGGCTGAACTTGAAGGAAAATGCGATGGCTCTGCTCGACGAAAAAGCCAAGGGCGTCTTCGTGATCGCCGCGACCCCGTTTCGCGACGACGGCGCGCTCGATCTCGCCAGCACGGAGCGCATGGTCGACTTCTATCTCGAATGCGGCGCGGACGGCTTGACGATTCTCGGCGTGATGGGGGAAGCGCCGAAGCTCTCCGCCGACGAGGCGCGCACGTTCATGCGCTCCGCGATCGGGCGTGTCGGCGGGCGCGTTCCGGTCGTCGTCGGCGTTTCGGCCCCGGGCTTTGCGCCGATGAAGGAGCTCGCCGTGAGCGCGATGGAGGCGGGGGCGGCGGGCGTGATGGTCGCGCCGCCCGCGCAAGTACGCACCGACGACCAGATCTATGCCTATTTCGAGGGCGTCGCGGAGACGCTCGGCGATATTCCCTTCGTCCTGCAAGACTATCCGCTGATCACCAATGTGCAGATTCCGCCGGCCGTGATCCTGCGGATCATCGCGGCTCTGCCGACCTGCGTCATGGTCAAGCACGAGGATTGGCCGGGCCTCAACAAGATCACTGCGCTACGCGCGGCGAGCGACAAGGGCGCGCGGCGGGTCTCGATCCTGACCGGCAACGGCGGCTTGTTCCTGCCGGAGGAACTGGCGCGTGGCGCGGATGGCGCGATGACCGGCTTCGCCTTCCCGGAGATGATGGTCGACGTCGTCAAGGGGCACCGGGCAGGCGACCTCGCGCGCGCCCAGGACATCTTCGACGCCTATCTGCCGCTCGCGCGCTACGAACAGCAGCAGGGGCTCGGACTCGCCGTGCGCAAATATGTGCTCGCCAAACGGGGCGCGATCGCCTCGGCCGCCTTGCGCAAACCCGGCCCGAAGCTTTCCGCGGCGGACGTTGCCGATGTCGAGCGGTTGATCGAGCGGCAGACGAAACGCCTGCGCGAGATCGGGGCGTCGTCGCTTTGACAGTCTTCACTGCGGCGCGTCAGCGCCGCAGTGGCTTGCGACGACTCAGTGCAGGAACTGCCCGCCGTTCACATGGATGTTCTGGCCGGTGATGTAGCCGCTCATCGACGGCGAGGCGAGGAACAGGAAGGCGCCGACGCATTCCTCCGCCGTGCCGATGCGGCCGAGCGGAACCGACTTGCGCATCGCCTCCATCCGCTCCGCCGGCGTCGCGGCGTGGAACGGCGTCGCGATGACCCCCGGCGAGACCGTGTTGACGCGGATGCTCTTGGCGGCGAGGTCGCGTGCGAGATGCTTGGTCAGATTGTGGATGAAGGCCTTCGACGAGGCGTAGACCGCCGCGCCCGGTCCGCCGCCGTCGGCGCCGGCGATCGATCCGACGTTGATGATCGCGCCGCCCTGGCGCTCGAGATAGGGGACCGCGGCTTGCGTCGCGGCGATCACCGAGCGCACGTTGAGGTCGAACACCGCGTCAATCAAGGCGTCGTCGACCTCGCTGAAGGGGGTCCGCTTGATCAGCGAGCCGGCGTTGTTAATGAGGACGTCGAGCCCGCCGAGCTTTTCGGCCGCCGCTTCGACGACGCGCTTGGCGGCCCCGCGCTGGGTCAAATCGCCTGAGACGAGAAACGCCTTGCCGCCGGCCGCGGCGATCGAATCGGCAAGCGCCTTCGCCGGCGCCTCGCTGCGATTATAATGAAGCGCCAACGACGCGCCCCGGGCGGCGAAGGCGCGTGCGACCGCCTCGCCGATTCCGGTGCTGGCCCCCGTAATCAAAACGCGGCTTGCCCGTAGATCGTCCATGTGCTGTGAGTCCTTTTTGCTCAATCCGTCATAATGGTATTGTATGATCAATAGGCTTGCAAGCGGAGCGCGGACGTCGTGGTAAAGCTGGCCCGTCGATGACGATTTTTGAAAGTCTCGGCAGCAACAGTCTCAAAATTCACCTCAGGGTCGGCGACCAGCTTGGCCTCGCGGTGGTGCGCGGCGACTTTCCCGCGGGCGGCGTGCTGCCGCCTGAGGTCAAGCTGTGCGAGATGCTGGGCGTCAGCCGCACCGCGATGCGCGAAGCGATCAGGGGGCTGATCGCCAAGGGGCTCATCGATTCGCGCCCGAAGGTTGGCACGCGCGTGCGCGATCCCGAATACTGGAACCACCTCGATCCCGACGTCCTGCGTTGGCGGCTCGAGGTTTCCGACACCGAAGCCTACCTGCGCAAGATGTTCCAGCTTCGGCATGCGGCGGAGCCGGCGGCCGCCGCGATCGCCGCGGAAAACGCCGATCTGCGCGATCGTGAGCGCATCCAGGCGGCCTTCCAGGCGATGGTCGACGCGGGCAACGACAATGCGCTTTGGGTCGAGGCGGACCTCGCCTTTCACAAGGCGATCTATCTTGCGACGCACAACGAATTTTTCTGGCCGATCGGCCAATTGTTCAGCCTTGCGCTCAGAGAGATGTTCCGCATTGCGGCGCAGGGCTCGCATCGACCGCGCGCCATCGTCGAGCACGGCGATCTTCTGCGGGCGATTCTCGAGCGCAAGCCGGAGATGGCGCGCACCGCGGCGCTCACGCTGCTCGGCAACGCCGTGAGCGACATCCGCCGCATTCGAGCCGAGGAGTTCGACCGCTAAAACGCGCGGCAAAGCAGCAGCGCTCTGCCCGCGTTGACTCGATATCGGCCTATGGTATGACTTATTGACGCTGCGGGCTCGTCGGCCGGGGGCGGGCGAGACCGACAGCCCGACAAGGGCGGCTCGCGCGACGCGTCAAGCGCGTAAAAGACGAAGATCGAAAAGGCGCCCACGAATGGCGCCGCAATTGGGAGAAACGCGGATGATCAAGGGGCTATTGGCGTCATTGGCCGCAGGAATCGCCCTCGTGGCGGCGGCGACGCAACCGACGCTCGCCGCCAGCAAAGGCCTCGTCGCCTTTTCGCAGGCGGAAATGAGCAACGAATGGCGCGTGATGGACACCAAGGAAATGGAGCGGGCGTGGAAGGCCGCCGGCTACGATTTCGCTTGGACCAACGCGAATTCCGATCCCTCCAAGCAACTCGCCGACGTGGAGGACCTGCTGTCCCGCAAGCCGGTTGTGCTGGTCGTGGCGCCGATCGAATATGAGGCGCTGGCGCCGGTCCCGGGCCTCGCCGCGAAGGCGGGCGTGCCGCTCCTCGTGGTCGACCGCAATCTCCCTGGGAAGGCCGGCGAGAACGGCTGGATTTCGGTCATCACCACCGATTTCAAGGATTCGGGCATCCGCACCGCCAACGACGTCGTCGCCAAGCTCACCAAGAAGTATGGCTCCGCCAAGGGCACGCTGCTACATGTGACCGGCAACACCGGCGCTTCGCCCGTGATCGACGAAGAAAAGGGGCTCGAGGAAGTCTTCGGCAAGAGTCCCGGCATCAAGGTGGCCGCATCTTGCGACAGCAAGAACTCTAGGGAAGGCGGCCGCAAGTGCATGGAGGACCTGCTGCAGTCGTTCGCGGCCGGCAGCATCGACGGCGTTGTGTTCGATAACGACGACGCCGCGATCGGCGGCCTCGGCGCGATCAACGCCGCCGGACGCAACGAGCTGAAGGGCTGGCTTTGGGGCAAGGACGGCACCGTTGACGGGCTGCAGTCCATCCTCAACGGCGATCTCGCTTTGAGCGTCCAGACGCCGCCGTTCTTCGGCAAGTCCTCGGTGCAGGCCTTCGAGGACTACAAGGCGGGCAAGAAAGTCGAGCCGCTGGTCTTCGTGCCGAAAGAGACCTTCGACGCCAACACGCCCGAGCATCGGGCGCGCGCTGAGCAGCGCATCAAAGAGCTGAAAGCCCTCGGCGTCGGCTGCTGCTAAGCTTAGGTCTTCAGGCGGAACAGCGGGGAGGATCATTCAGGTGGATGCGTTCTCCCCGCTTCTTCAAATGCAGGGGGTGGCGAAGAGCTACCCCGGCGTCCATGCGCTGCAAGACGTCGACTTCGACCTCAAGCCCGGCGAAATCCACGCGCTCGTCGGCGAAAACGGCGCCGGGAAGTCAACTCTCATTCGCATGCTCACCGGCGCGGAGAAGCCGGACCGCGGCGCGATCGCCATCGACGGCCGCGCCTACGCTGGCCTCACGCCGGCGCTCGGCCATGCGCTCGGCGTCGGCGTGATCTACCAGGAATCCGATCTCGTCCTGCCGCTCAGCGTCACGGCGAACGTCTTCCTTGGCCACGAACGGAGCCGGGCCGGTTCTCTCCTGCAAAAGCGCGAGATGCGCGCCGCAGTCGCGGATCTCATCGCCAGCCTCAATCTCCGGTTTTCGCCGGATACGATCGTTCGGGACCTCGGCCCCGCCCAGCGCCAACTCGTGCAGATCGCCAAGGCGCTGTCGCGCAAGATCAAGATTCTCGTCTTGGACGAACCGACTGCGGCGCTGACCGAGAACGAGATCGGGCGCCTGTTCGATCTGCTGCGCAAATTGAAGGCGCAGGGGATCGGCATGATTTACGTGTCCCACCGGCTCAACGAGATCATGGCCATGGCCGATCGCGTCACGGTCATGCGCGACGGCCAACGGATCACGACGCTGCCGATCTCGGAGGTCGACGAGGAGAAGCTGATCGGCCTGATGGTCGGCCGCAAGGTCGAAGCCGCGACTCGGAAAAGCGCGCGACGCGACAAGGTCGTCCTCTCCGTGCGCGACCTTTCCGTCGGAGGCCAGTTTTCCGGCGTCAGCTTCGATCTGCGCGAAGGCGAGATCATCGGCCTCGGCGGCCTCGTCGGCGCCGGACGAAGCGAACTGCTGGAATGCCTGTATGGACTGACGCCGCCCGATTCCGGAACGGTCGCGCTCGACGGCGCGCCTGTCCGCTTCACCTCGCCGCGTCAGGCGATACGCGCCGGCTTCGGTCTCGTTCCGGAAGAGCGGCGGGAAAGCGGCGTCGTTCTCGGCCTGTCGGTCGCGGCGAATTTTTCCTTTCCGATTCTCGGCCGCATCTCACGTGCGCTGTTCGTCAACATGACGCGCCTGCGCTCGGTCGCAGGTGATCTCGTCGCGCGGCTGAGGATCAAGACGCCCTCGCTGGGACAGCCGGTGCGGACGTTGTCGGGCGGCAATCAGCAGAAGGTGGTCATTGGCAAGTGGCTTGCGGCCCAGTCGAGGATTCTCCTCCTCGACGAGCCGACGCGCGGCATCGACGTCAATGCGAAGTTCGAGCTCTACAAGCTCATCGACAGTCTCGCGCATCAAGGTGTCTCGATCGTCATGGCCTCCTCGGAACTGCCGGAGCTGCTGACGCTGAGCGATCGCATCCTGGTGTTGGCGGAAGGCCGCGTCGCCGCGGAGCTCGACGCGCGAAAGACCAATCAGGTCGAGATCATGCGCTACGCCGTGGCGGCGGACGAAGTCACCAAGGGAGCGGCCGCGTGAGCGTCGCATCGGTCGAAACGGGCGCAACCGCGTGGGGCAGGGCGCGCTCGCTGCTGGCGCGCAACGACGTCTTCATCATCTTCGTCGGTCTCGGCGCCCTCGCCTCGCTGCTGAGCCCCGCTTTCCTTTCGGCCGGAAATCTCAGCAATCTCCTGACGCAATCGGCGCTGCTCGGCATTCTGTCGATCGGCCAGTTCCTCGTCGTCGTTACGGGCGGCTTCGATCTCTCAGTCGCCGCGGTGATGGCGCTGTCTTCGGTGGCGCTGGCGCGTTACGCGTCGATCGGTTTGGCGCCGATGGCTTTGGTCGCGCTGGGAATCGGGGCGGCGTGTGGATTGTTCAACGGGCTGGTGGTCGCCAAGGGCCGCGTACAGCCGCTGATCGCCACGCTGGCGATGATGGGAATCGCCCGCGGCCTGGCCTTCTCCCTCTCCGAGAAAAGCATCCTCGTCCACGATCCGTTGTTGACGAAGCTGCGCGACATTGACGGCTTTCTCTCGGCGCCGACACTGGTCTGGATCGTCGTGGCCGCGGGCGCTTCGCTGTGGCTTAGCCTCACCCGCCAGGCGCTTCACCTCTATGCGATCGGCGGCAATGAGCAGACCGCCCGGCTCGCCGGCGTCAATGTCGATCGGGTGAAGATCGGCGCCTATACGGTCTCGGGCATGCTCTCCGGGCTTGCCGGGGTCGTGCTCGTCATCCGCTCCAGCAGCGGCGTGCCGCTCGGCGGCGTGGGGTGGGAGCTCGATTCCATCGCCTCGATCGTGATCGGCGGCACGAACCTGTTCGGCGGCGAAGGTCGGCTGCTTCACGCGATGGCGGGCGTCGTCATCTATCAGATGATCGCCAATGTCATGAACCTCGTCGGGCTCGATCCGTTCTATCAGAACATCGTGCGCGCGGCCGTCATCATCGTCGCCGTTGGCCTTAGCATCCTGCGGCAGCCGGGCGCCGCCCGTCGCAACATCCTGGGCCGGTCATGAGCGCCGATATTCAGAAAGCCGGCTCCGACGTTCGCGACGGCGCGCGAATCTTGCGGCTCCTGCGCGGCAACGGGGGCGTCGTGGTCTTCCTGGCCTTCGTCGTCTTTGCGACGATCGTCTCGGGCGGGCGTTTCGTCCAACCCAGCAATCTCGCCGTGATCCTGTTCCAGGCCTCGGTGGTCGGCGTGCTCGCCCTCGGCCAGACGCTCGTGATGCTGCTCGCCGGCATCGACCTTTCGATCGTCACGGTCGCAATCCTGGCGGCGATCGTCATGGGCGCCGGGGGCTCCGAGCGGCAACAGATGATGGATATGTCGGGCATCCTGCCTTACCTCGGCTTCCTGCCCTCGATCCTCGTCGCGCTGGTCGGATCGGCTGCGATCGGCTTCGTCAATGGCCTTGCGATTGTGAAGCTGCGCATTCCGCCCTTCATCGTGACGCTCGCCATGTCGCTGGCGCTGTCGGGTCTCGCGATGCTGGCGACCGGCGGCTCGCCGGTGCATTACCCCGATCCGTTCTACGACGTTTTCGGTCACACGAAGATTCTCGGCGTGCCGCTGACGGTTACCGTCTATCTCGCGCTGGCGATCCTGCTCGCCGTGTTACTCGCGCGCAGTTCGATCGGGATGATGATCTATGCGATCGGCGGCAATTCCCGCGCCGCGACGCTGTCGGGGATTCCGGTCGGCCGCGTCACGATCTTCGTCTATGCGCTGTCGGGCCTGCTCGGCGGAGTGGCCGGCTTCCTGTTCTTGGCGCGGACAGGGTCCGTCGCGCCGACGTCGGGCGGCAGTCTGCTGCTCAACACCATCGCCTCGGTCGTCATCGGCGGCGTCAGCCTCTATGGCGGCAAAGGCTCGGTGGCGAATGCGGTGGTGGGGACGCTGCTGCTCGCCGGGCTCGGCAATCTCATGAACATCCTTCTCATCTCGCCGTATCTGCAGGACGCGGTGAGCGGCCTGATCATCGTCGCCGCCATCATGGTCAACGTGCGGCTCGACCGGGACTGACCGGGCCAGAGGAGAGGCCGTCAATCATGAAAGGCCTCGAACTTGTCCTGCAGCTCGCGCAGCTTGCTGAGGCGAGGCTCGACGGCATCGCCGAGCTCTGTGATGACGGCGTCGAGCAGCAGGTTGGCGAGGCTGAGGAACGGCGCCTGATTGTCCCAAAACAGGTGCGACTGCGTCCCAACCGACAGCACGAGATCGGTGAAGTCGCGTGCCCAATAGCAGTGGCTGTCGCAGATGATGACCAGCGGGATGCGCGCCTCCCGCGCCGCCTCGGCGAGGCGGAGGCTGGTCTTGGTGTAGCGGCGCATCTCGAATAGCGCGAGGCAAGGCGACGCACCGCCCCCGGTTGCCAGCAGTTCGCTGAAGGTGCCGTTTCGTCCGTCGAGGAACCGCGCGTTGGGGCGTGCGTAATCGAGCCGCGCGGCGAAGTCGGAGGCGATGCCGCTAATCGTTTGAAACCCGGAGACGAACACGTCCGAACTCTTCGACAGCGTCTCGACGGCGCGTTTCCATAAGGGGCTTCCGAGCTGCTCATAGACCCCGAGCGTCGCCTGCATTTCCAGTTCGAAGTTGTCCCACAGCTTGTCGCCGCTGCGCGAGGTTTTGCGAATGCGCGCGAGACGGTCGGAGATCAGCAGCGGCGTCGCGTCGAGCTCTGTTCGCAGGTGCTCCTTGAGTTCGTTGAGGCCGTTGTAGCCGAGCCCTCGGAGAAATCGGCTGACCGTCATTGGACTGACGCCGGCGTTTTCCGCGACTGACGCCGCGGTTTCGTAGGGCAGGTTCCTCAGATGCGTCAGCATATAGCTCGCGACCGACTTCTCCGATTTCGTGAGGCTCGGAAAATCGGCGCGCAGCTTCTCGGCGAGGCTCGTGGTCATGACGGAAGGACCGCGACCTTATCGAACCAAGGCTTAGCCGCTTCCAATTGCGCCGCGAGACGGAACAGGGTCGCCTCGTCGCCAAAGGCCGCGCTGAACATCACGCCAATCGGCAGTCCGCTCTCGCTCCAGTGCAGCGGGACGGTCATGCTCGGCTGGCCGGTCATGTTGAAGAGCTGGGTGAAAGGCATGAACTCAACCAAGGCGCGGCCGTAGGCCTCGATATCGGGATTGTCGGTGCGCAGAATTCCCAGCGGAATCGGCGGCTTCGCCAGCGTCGGGCTCAGGATGACGTCGAAGCCCCGGTGGAACTCGGCCATCCTCCGCCCTTGCAGATGGATGCTCCTCAGCGCCGCCGGATAGTCCTCGACGTCGAGCGTCGCGGAGAACGCCACCGCGTTCCAGGTGACGGGATCGACGGCATCGGACTTCAACTCGCGTCCGAGTTCCTGCACGCGGCGGCGCACCGAAAGCGACACGTTGCTCGCAACCAGCACCCAGAGCGCGTGGCTCAGCTCCTCCCAAGAGCCGGGCAGTTCCGCCTCCTCCACGCGATGACCGAGACTCTCGAGGAGCGCGGCCGCCTCGTCGACCGCGCGCAGGCATTCGGGATCGACGCCGACGCCCGACATCGGGCGACGGTGCAGGGCGATGCGGAGCGGCCCGGGCGGCGTCGTCAGCTCGTCGAGAAAGGGCCTCTCAGGGCGAGGCGCTTCATAGGGGTCGCCGGGGGCAGGGCCAGCCGTTGCGTCGAGCATCGCCGCGCTGTCTCGGACGGAGCGCGAGACGACATGATGCGTCGAGAGGCTGCCCCAGCCTTCGCCAACAAGCGGCCCCATTGGCGTGCGCGCTCGTGTCGGCTTGAGGCCGAACAATCCGCAGCAGGAGGCGGGAATACGGATGGAGCCGCCGCCGTCGCTGGCGTGCGCGACGGGGACGATTCCCGCTGCGACTGCGGCCGCCGCGCCGCCCGAGGAGCCCCCGGCGAGGCGCGTGAGGTCCCAGGGATTGCGCGTGGCGCCCGTCAGGCTGGTCTCGGTCGAAGGGGCGAGCGCGAGTTCCGGCGTGGTCGACTTGCCGAAGACGACAACGCCAGCCGCCTTATAGCGCTCGACCAGCGTCGAGTCGCTCGCGGCGGGCGGCGTGTTGGCGAAGAGGCGCGATCCTTGCATGGTTCGCGTTCCCTTGAGCTGCGCCGAGATGTCTTTCAGGAGGAAAGGGACGCCTGCGAAGGACGCCGTCCGGTCGAGGCTCGCGAGGGAGGAGAAAGCCTCGTGATAGAGCTTCTGCGAGAGCGCGTTGATCTTAGGATTGATCTCCTCCGCCGCAGCGATCCCGGCCTCGAGCAGTTCGCGCGCCGAGACCTCTCCGCTACGCACCAGCGCCGCGAGGCCGAGCCCGTCGTAGCGGCGATATTGCGCGAACTCGATCATCAGCACTCTCCTCGATGGTGGCAAAGTAACACGTATTGACTAATTGGGACAGATATAACATTCTTCGTCAAGCCAGGGAGGAGGGTTTCGATGACAAAGGGACGGAAATTGCTGGGCGCGACCGCGCTGGGGGTGATGCTTGCGGCGAGCGCTGCGGCGCAGGCAGCGGACAAGACCATCGTGTGGGGCAAGCCGGCGGAAATCACGGGTTTCGACGTTCATGTCGCCGGCACCGTGACCGACTGGGAAATGTACGAGATGGTCTACGAGACCCTGCTGACAACCGACGACAACCTGAAGCTGCAGCCGGGTCTCGCCGCGTCCTGGGAGCAGACCTCGCCCACCACCTACGTCTTCAAGCTGCGGCCTGACGCCAAATTCTCCAACGGCCGCGCCGTGACGGCCGAGGACGTCGCCGGCACGCTCCAGCGCATCCAGGACCCCAAGACCGTCTCGTACTGGTCGGCGCAACTCGGCAAGATCGCGAAGATCGAAACGCCTGACGATCACACCGTGAAGGTCGAGTTGCAGGCGCCTCACCCGGCGTTTCTCGCCGCGCTCGCTCACATCAGCGCCGCGATCATTCCGATCAAGGAGCTGAAGGCGGGAACGTTCGATCCGACCAAGGATTTCCTCGGCTCCGGCCCGTTCATGGTGAAGGGCCACAAGCAGGACGAAAGCTGGTCGCTCGTCCGCAATCCCGACTATTGGGGCAAGAACCTGCCGGTCGCCGACCGCCTCGATGCGCCGATCATTCCCGACGACTCGGCCCGCATGGCGGCGCTGCGCGACGGCCGCATCGATTTCACCACTTTCGAAAATCCCGACATCGCGCACACGTTGTCGACGATTCCGAACATTTCGGTGGTGCCGCAGAAAACGACCAACTACTTCCGCATCGATGTCAACGCGATTAGTCCGAAGTCGCCGTTCCACGACAAGCGGGTGCGGCAGGCGATGAACCTCGCGCTCGATCGCGACGCCATCAACAACCTCGTCTTCGCGGGTACGACCAATGTCGATTATCCCGTCCCGGCGGCGTTCGGAAAGAACGCCTGCAAGTCGACGCCGACCTACGCCTGGCCGCGCGACAAGCGGCTCGACAGGGCGAAAGAGCTTTTGAAGGAGGCGGGTAACGAGCATCCGCATGTGACGCTGCTCGCCTCGTCGACGGATCCGGTGTTCGGCATGATTGCGCAGGTCGCGCAGCAGAGCCTCGCGGAGGCCGGCTTCGACGTGCAGATCCAGCAGCCGCCGATCGCCGACTATCTGAAGAAGGTCTTCACCGACGGCGACTTCGACTTCGCCATCTCCTGGCTCGCGGGCTATACCGATCCGTCGATGGTGATCGCCTGGTGGAACCCGAACTTCGCCGTCTGGAACAAGACCTTCCAGGAGGACGTGCCCGCCCTCGACAAGACGCTCGACGAGATCAAGGCCATGCAGGACGGGCCGGAGCGGGACGCCAAGCTCGATGAAGCGTGCAAGCTGATCGATGACGGCGCTAACCTCGTCGCGCTCGTGAGCAAGGTCGACTACGTCGCCTATCGCTCGGACCGGGTGAAGCTGAAGGTCTCGCCTCGCACGGGGTCGTCGAACACCTTCCAGTACGTGTCCGACTTCGCGCCGCTGAAGTGATGCGCATGCGCGGCGACGAACGGCGATCCGAGGCGGCCTGAATGCGGCTCTTCGTTTACGTGCTGTCGACGTTGGCTTCCGGCCTCGTCACGCTGTTCGGCGCCGCGGCGCTCGTGTTCGTGAGCCTTCGCTTCGTGCCGGGCGGCTACGCGGACATCCTGCTCGGGCCGTTCGTTACACCCGCGGCGCGGGAGGCGATCGAGCGCCGTTATGGGCTCGATGAACCCCTCGTCGCCCAGTTCCTGCACTGGATCGCCGCGCTGCTGCGCGGCGACTTCGGCGTCTCGATGGTGACGCAGAAGCCGGTGATCGACGAGTTCCTGCGCCGCGCGCCGGTGACATTCGAACTCGCTGTGCTCGCGCTCGGCTTGGCGCTCGCGGTCGGACTGCCGCTCGGCGTCGCGGCGGGCGTCGCGCCCATCAAAGCCAGGCGGACTTTGCTCGCCCGCCTCGTCGGGTCGTTCGGCGCCAGCGTGCCCGACTTCGTGTTGGGCACCGTCCTCATCTTCGTGTTTTCCGCCTGGTCGTTGTGGCTGAAGGTCGGCGGCTTCGCGCCCTTCAGCGAGGATCCGATTCTCAATCTGCGCACGGTTCTGTTGCCGTCGGCGACGCTCTCCGTGTTCGGCGCGGCGCTGATCGTGCGCACGACGCGCGACGCGGTGCTGCGCGTGATGACGGAGCCCTACATAACCGCCGCGGTGGCGCGCGGAGCGACGCCAGGGGAAATCGTGCGCCGGCACGTTCTCAGAAACGCCGCGATTCCGGTCGTCACGATCGTGACGACCTATTTCGGATTTCTCCTGGGCGGCGCGATCATCGTCGAGGTCCTGTTCTCGATTCCCGGCGTCGGCCTCTACGCCTACAACGGACTCGGCAATCGCGACTATGCGGTCGTTCAGGCCGGAACGCTGCTCGCGGCCTTCGTGTTCGTGACGATCAACATGCTGGCGGACGTGCTCTACGCAATCATTGATCCTCGTCTGGGGGCAGGCTCGTGACGAAGCTCGTCGCCAGCCCGCTTCGCCTCTGGCTTTCGCTGTGGCGCCGGGACAGCCTCGCGGCGATCGGCCTCGCCACCCTGGTCGTGCTCGTGTTGCTCGGCCTGTTCGGTCCCCACCTGCCGATCGGCGATGCGACGAGGATCGCCGCCGCTCCGCGCCTCGCGCCGCCCTCGTGGCGCTTTCCCTTCGGCGCCGACGAACTCGGTCGATCCTTCCTGCCGCGCGTCGTGCTCGGCATTCGCGCGACGTTCCTGCTGTCGGCGCTGGCCGCCACGGTCACCGCCTGCGTCGGCACCCTGCTCGGCATGGTCGCGGGATATTTCCGAGGGGTGACGGACCAGTTCATTGCGCGCGGGGCGGACATCCTCTTTTCATTTCCCGCGCTGGTGATCGGCCTCTTGATCGCCGCGGCGGTCGGCCCGGGCGAGACGTCGGCTTTCGTCGTCATCGCCGTGGCGACGCTGCCGCTCTTCGTGCGCGTCGTGCGTTCGGTCACTCTCGTCTTGGCCGACCGGGGCTTCATTGTCGCCGCCGAGGTGGCTGGCGCCTCGCCGCTGCGGATCATGGCCGTCCATATCCTCCCCAATATCGCCGGCGCCGTCGTCGTGCAGCTCACCTATGCGCTGTCGATCGGCATGATCATCGAAAGCGTCTTGAGCTTCCTGGGCCTCGGCGTGCAGCCTCCCAACGCTTCGCTGGGCTCGCTCTTGCGGCATGCAAGCGTTTACCTCACCTTCGCGCCGTGGCTCGCGCTGTCCTCAGGGCTCGTGCTGTCGGCCGCGATCATGTCGGTCAACCTCGTCGGCGACGCGGTGCGCGACGCGCTGGAGCCGCTGCAGGGACGGAAGCTCACATGAGCGCGCTGATCGAGGCCCGCGGCCTCACCATCGCCTATGTGGCGCGGGAGCGCCGCGCGTTCGCGCTCGACGGAGCCGAACTGAAGGTGGAGCGCGACGAGAGCCTGGCGCTCGTTGGCGAAAGCGGCTCCGGCAAGACGACGCTCGGCATGGCGATCGGCCGGTTGCTGCCGCCCGAGGCGCGGCGCGAGGGCGGCGATCTCTTGGTCGAGGGACGCTCCGTCTTTGCGGTGGGCGACGAGGAACTCAGGGCGCTGCGACGCGAGAAACTCGGCTTCGTCTTTCAAAATCCGATGACCGCGCTCGACCCGACGATGCGTGCAGGACGTCAGGTCGCGCTGGCGATGGGGGCCGGGGCGAACACGGCATCCGTCCGCGAACTGCTGCTGCGCGTCGAGCTTTCCGAACCCGACCGCGTCATGCGCAGCTTTCCGCATCAGCTCTCGGGCGGCATGGCGCAGCGGGTCGTCATCGCGATGGCGATCGCGCGCAAGCCGCTGGCGCTGATCGCCGATGAACCGACGGCCTCGCTCGACGCCTCCGTTCGCGATCGCGTCATGGCGACGCTCGGCCGGCTGCGCGCCGAAACGCGCGCCAGCCTCGTGATCCTCTCCCACGATCTCCATATGGTGGCCCGCCACGCGGGGAGGGTGGCGGTGATGTACGGCGGCCGTCCGATCGAGACGGGGCCTGCGGACCGCGTGCTGAAGCAGCCCGCGCATCCCTATACGCGCGCCTTGCTTCGCGCCGGCGCCGGCGGCGAGAAGCCGGGCGAGCGGCTCGAGCCCATCCCGGGATCGCCGCCCATCCTTACCGGGCGAGCCGAATCCTGCGCCTTCGCGCCGCGCTGCTCGCGCCGTCAGGCCGCCTGCGAGCAAATCCGCCCCGAACCGCGCCAGCTTGCCGGCCGGCTCGTCGCTTGCCATTTCGCGGAGGCCGTATTGGCTGAGCAACTCCCGGTCGAGGAGGCCAAGCCGTGACCGAGCCGATCGTCCGACTGCGCGACGTGTGGGTGAGCTATCGCGGCCGGTTCTTCCGTCCGGCCTTCGACGCTGTCCGTAACGTTTCGCTCGACATCGCGCCGGGCGAGGCGCTTGGCCTCGTCGGCGAGTCCGGCTCCGGCAAAAGCACTCTTGGCCGCCTGTGCCTCGGGCTCGCCAAGCCGTCGCGCGGCGAGGCGTCCTTCGAGGGACAGCCTTTCGGTTCGCGGTCCCGCTGGCGCGGCAAGCTTTCCGTCGTCCTGCAATTCCCGGAGTGGGCGCTCAATCCGCGCCTGCGCTGCGGCCGGTCCGTCGAGGAGCCGCTTGTGGTGCTGGGGGTCGGCGCCGCCGAGCGCAAGCGCCGGGTCGCGGCCATGCTGGAGAATGTCGGCCTCGATCCCTCCGTGGTGGAGCGGTTGCCGGGCCAGTTGTCGGGCGGCCAGCGGCAGCGCGTCGCGATTGCACGCGCGCTTGTAACTGAGCCACGCTTCATCGTGTTCGACGAGGCCGTCAGCGCGCTCGACGTTTCCGTACAAGCGCAGGTTCTCAACCTCATTCGCGACCTGCAGACTCAGCATGGCTTCGGCGCGCTGTTCATCTCGCACGACATCGCGGCGACTCGCTATCTCTGCCATCGGATCGCGGTGATGCGGCAAGGCGAGATCGTCGAACTCGGTCCGACCGAGCGCTTCTACGGCCAGCCCGAGCACGAGTACAGTCGCGCCCTGCTGGCCGCTGCATTGTAAAAGACTGCAAGATTTACCGGAGAGATTGAAATGGACGATCGCGTCGCCGCCGCGTTGCTCGAGGCTGTCGATGAAGGCTTCGTCGCGCAGCTCGAGCTGACAGCCGAGCTCGTGCGCTTTCCCTCGATGCGCGGCGAGGAGAAGGAAGCACAGGCCTTTATGGCGCAGGAGATGGGCAAGCGCGGGCTCGAAGTCGACCATTTCCGCATCGAACTTGACCGCATTCGCAATCTGCCGGGGTTCTCGCCGGCGCATGTGTCCTATGACGAAGCCTACAATGTCGTGGGAAGCTGGCGCGCTCCCGAGGCGCGGGGACGTTCGCTGATCCTCAACGGCCATGTCGACGTCGTGCCGGTGGGTCCGCTCGACATGTGGACGAGCCCGCCGTTCGAGCCGCGCATCGCCGACGGTTGGATGTTCGGGCGCGGCGCCGGCGACATGAAGTCGGGGCTCGTCGCGTGTCTGTCCGCGCTCGACGCCATTCGGCGCGCCGGATTCGAGCCGGCTGCGGATGTCTTCGTGCAGAGCGTCGTCGAGGAGGAATGCACCGGCAACGGCGCGTTGGCTTGTCTCGAGCGCGGCTATCGCGCGGAGGCGGTCCTTATTCCTGAGCCGATGAACGACCGGCTCCTGGAGGCGCAGGTTGGCGTGATCTGGTTTCAGGTGAAAGTCCGCGGCGTGCCGGTCCACGTGGCCGACGCGGGTCAGGGCGTCAATGCGATCGAGTCGATGTATCGCATCATGTCCGCTCTGCACGAACTCGAAGAGGCGTGGAACGCGCGCCGGCACGAATATCCGTCGCACGCGCATCTGCCGCATCCGATCAATCTCAACGTCGGCCGCATCGAAGGAGGCGATTGGGCATCGAGCGTGCCCGCCTGGTGCACGATCGACGTGCGCGTCGCGATCTATCCCGGTCAGTCGATCGATGCGGCGAAGGCTGAGATCGAAAGCGTCGTCCGCACCGCCTCGCGGCGCGATCCCTTTTTGCAGAACAACCCGCCTGAGGTCGTCTACCACGGCTTCGAAGCCGAGGGTTATGTGCTGGAAAACGCCGACGCGCCGATGGCGGCGTTGGCTGGCGCGCACAAGCGCGTCTTCGGATCCGATCTGAAGACGATCGCTTCGACCGCGACAACCGACGCGCGCTTCTTCGGGCTCTACGGAAACATGCCGGCCCTCGTCTATGGCCCGCGCACGGAGTTCATCCACGGCTTCGACGAACGCGTCGACCTGCGCTCGCTGCGCAACATCACGAAGGCGATGGTCTTGTTCATCGCCGACTGGTGCGGCCTCTCGCCGCGTAGCCCGTGAGAAGCGTGTCATGCCCGCGAAAGCGGGCATCCAAAGTCAAGGCGCGAAGGCCCGCGGCGGTTGTCTGGACCCCCGCTTTCCGCGGGGATGACAGCAGCGCCGCGTCGACTACGCGCCGCCGCTGATCCTCGCCCCGCTCAACTCGCCTTGGGGCCGCGCGCGAGCGTTTGCTCCAAGAAGTCGCAGAACTTCTCGCGGTCGGCGTCGAAGGCGACGCGGCAGTTCGGGTCCTTGAGATTGCGGTGGTGCGTGTCGACGACGGTGCGTCCGACGGTGAGCGTGCCGTGGCATTCGACGTCGACGTGGCGGAACAGCGTCGTGACCACGCTCGGGTCGAGCATATAGTTGACGCAGAGCGCGTCGTGGACGGGCGCCGCATTGCGTTCAGCCATTGGCTGATTGTCGTCATAGGCGCGAATGCGCTGGTCGATGAAGCGCGACGCGGCGAGGCCGGCCGTGGTTCCGAGCGCGGCCAGCTTGCGCGAGCGCTCGCTGGAGACGAGCGCCTTGTGCGTCGCGTCGAGCGGCAGCATCGTGACTTTCTTGAACCCGGCGGCGAAGACCTTCGCTGCGGCTTCGGGGTCCGCCCAGATGTTGAACTCGGCGGAGGGGGTGATGTTGCCCTTGTGATGGGCGCCGCCCATGATGATGACCTCTGGCACGCGGTCGACGAGCTTGGGATAGACCGCGAGGGCGGCGGCGATGTTGGACAGCGGCCCGACCGGCATCAGCACGATCTCGTCGCTGGTATTGCGATAGGTGTCGATCAGGAAGTCGACCGCATTCGTATCCTGCTTGCGAAGCGTCGTGTTGGGGATCGGCAGCTCGCGGCCATGCACGCCATTGTCGAATTTCTGCGCTCGCGGAACCGGGAAATCAGGCCGCGCCAGAGGCCTGTCCAGGCCTTCGAAAACCGGAATGTCGCCGCAGCCGACAAATTCGAGCGCCCGCAGCGTGTTGTTGGTGCAGTACTGGACTTCGACATTGCCATTGACGGTGGTGCAGGCGACGAGGTCGAGATCGGGGTGCAGCGCCGCGCACATGATGGCGACGGCGTCGTCCGTGCCGGTGTCGACGTCGAGAATGAGCTTGCGCTTGGGCATTAAAAGTCCTTTCGGGCGGGTTATACGGTCAGGCGTCGAAGCGCCAGGAGGTCTGGGCCGACGAACGGTTGGCGCGGATGCCGACAACGACCAGCGCGAGGATCGTCGCCGCGTACGGAATAATCTGAAGGAGCTGCGGCGCTGTGCCGGTGACCTCGGGGAGGCGCACGGCGAGCGCGGTGGCGGCCCCGAAGAGCAGCGCCACCACAGTGGTCGGGCCGGGACGCCCCTTGGCGAAGAGAATTGCCGCGAGCGCGATGAGGCCGCGCTCCGCCGTCATCTGTTTGGCGAACAGCGAGACATAGCCGAGCGATAGGTACGCGCCGCCGAGGCCGCAGAGGAGGCCGCTGATGACGGTGGTCTGGAATTTGATGGCGTCGACATTGACGCCCGCCGCGAGCGCCGCGTCCTCGGCCTCGCCGATCATCCTGACGCGCAGGCCCCACCGCGTTCGGTACAGCGTCCAGGAGACGACAGGGACGAGGAGGTAGGCGACATAGACGAGCAGCGTGTGGCCGCTGAGGATCGGACCGAGCACAGGGATGTCTTCGACCCCGGGGACATGAAGAGCGGGAAAAGCCGGAATGCGTGGCGAGGCGAACACGCCGTCCTGGTCGAATACGGATTTCAGCAGCAGCGCCGTCAGCCCATAGGCGAGAAACGTGACCGCAATGCCGGCGATGAAGATATGCGCGCGGAAGCGCAGATTGAACACGGAGAGCACGACGGCGAGCAGCATCGACGCCGCGACGCCGGCGAGGACGCCGATCGTCAAGCTTCCGGTCGCGTAGGCGGCGCCGACGGCCGCGAACGCCGCGACGATCATGAAGCCGTCGAGCGCGATGTTCAGGATACCGGCCTGAAACGTATAGAGGCCGCCGAGCGCCGCGAAGACCAGCGGCGTCGCGATGCGGATCGAGGAAAAGGCGATGTCCTGGAGCATGGGTCAGGCCTCCTTCGCGCCGTGTTCGGCTGGCGGCATGGTCGGCAGCGCCGCGGCGGGCGCCGCCGTGACGCGCGGCTTGCGGCGGGCGCGCCAATTGAACGCGAAGCGCGCCGACAGGATCAGCACGACGATGAACTGCAGCACCTGGACGAGGTATTTGCTGATGCCGAGCTCCATTTGCAGCACGGAGCTGCCGCTATTGAGCGCGCCGAACAGGAAGGACGAGAACAGCACGCCGATCGGGTTCGAATTGGCGAGCATGGCGACCGCGATCCCGTCGAAGCCGTAGCCGGGTGAGAAATTGTCGTAGAAGGCGCCGTAGACGCCGAGCACCTGTTCCGCGCCCGCGAGCCCCCCGATGGCGCCGCTCGTAAGCATCACGCCGATCACATTGCGGCGGACGCGCACGCCGCCGTAATTGGCGAAGCGCGGATTGAGGCCGATCAGATGCCACTCGAAGCCGCGCACCGTGCCGACGTTGAAGAACGCAACCAGGGCGCAGACAGCGAGCGCAATGAAGATGCCGGTGTTGAGCTGCGAGTAGAGCGTGAAGGTCGACAGATGCGCCGCATCGACGATATCGGGCAGCTTGTTGGTCGGCCCCGGGGCCTTCAGCACGCGCGCCGACATGTAGCCGGTGAGCAACAGCGCGATCGGGTTCAGCATGAGGCAGAGCACGAGCTCGTTGACGCCGACATAGGCGCGCAGCAGCGCGGGAATCGCCGCCCAGGCCGCGCCGCCAGCGAGCGCGGCGAGAATTGCGGCGGGCGCCATCGCCCAGTCGGGCAGGGGCGCCGCATAGCCTACGATGCCCGCCGCCAGCGCGCCCATCAGCATCTGGCCTTCGACGCCGATGTTCCAGATGCCGGAGCGGAACGCGACCGCCACCGCAAGGCCGGTGAAAATGAGCGGCGTCGTGAGCTGCAACGTCACCGACATATTCGGCCAGCCGTTGAGGCTGCCGTCGATCAAGGCGGAGTAGACCGCCAGCGGGTTCTTGCCGAGCGCCAGCATCAGCAGGCCGCCGAGCGCGAAGGAAACCGCGAGGGCGAACAGGGGCGGGCCGACGGCGCGGCCGATGCGATCGAGCAGCGCCGGGCGAGACGGGGCGTCAGGCTTGTCGCTCATGCCGTCACCTTCTCTCGCGCCGGTTCGGCGTCGGCGCCGAAGCCGCCCATCAGACGCCCGACGTGTTCGACGTCGGCGTCCGCCGCGAGCATATCGCCGACAATGCGGCCGCGGTAGATGACGAGCAGGCGATCGCATAGCGACATCAGTTCGTCGAGATCCGCCGACACCACGAATACGGCGCGGCCTTCGTCGCGTTTGGCGACGAGCAGGCGGTGAATCGACCTCGATGGCGCCGATGTCGACGCCCTGGCTCGGCTGCTCGGCGATGATCAGCTTCGCCTCGCGCGTGAGCTCGCGGGCGAGCTGCACCTTTTGCTGGTTGCCGCCGGAGAGCGCGGCGGCCGGCGTATATTCCGTCGCGCCGCGCACGTCGAACTTCTCGATCAGTTCGCGGCAGTGGCGTCGCGCCGCAGCGGCGGCGAGGAACGGCCCTTTGCGGAAGCGCTGGAGATGCCCGAGCGCGATGTTCTCCCAGATCGGGCTTTGCAGCGACAGGCCGACATGGGCGCGGTCGGCGGGCACATAGGCGAGCCCGGCGCGGCGCGAGGCCATCGGGTCGCTCGTCGGCGGCGTGGCGCCGCAGATCGCGATGCGGCCCGCGAGGGGCGGGCGGATCCCGGCGATGCATTCCACCAGCTCGTCCTGCCCGTTGCCTTGCACGCCGGCGAGGCCGACGATCTCGCCGGGGCGCACGGTCATCGACAGGTCCTCGACTGCGAGCGCGCCGCGGTCGCCGCGCACGCTGAGGCCGCGGATGTCGAGCGCCGGCTCGCCGCTGGGATGAGCGGCGCCTTTCGCGACGCGCAGCAGGACCGAACGGCCGACCATCTGGCTCGCGATCTGCTCCGCGGTGACGTTCGTGTTGTCCTGCGTCGCGACGATGCGGCCTTGTCGCATCACCGATATACGGTCCGAGGCGGCCAGCACCTCGCGCAGCTTGTGGGTGATGAACACGACCGAGCGGCCGCTCGCGGCCAGCGATCGCATCGTCACGAAGAGCTCCGCCGTTTCCTGTGGCGTCAACACCGCCGTCGGCTCGTCGAGGATCAGCACCTCGGCCTGTCGGTACAGCGCCTTGAGGATCTCCACGCGTTGGCGCAGGCCGACCGGCAGGGCGCCGACGATCGCGCGCGGATCGAGATCGAGACCGAATTTGTGGCTCAGCTCGGCGGTTTCGCGCTCCGCATTGCGTAGATCGAGGCGGCCGGCCGACAGCGTCGGCTCTGCCCCGAGGATTATATTCTCGGCCACCGAGAACGACGGCGCGAGCTTGAAGTGCTGATGCACCATGCCGATGCCGGCGCGGATCGCCTCGGCGGGGCCGGCGAACGTCACCGGCTCGCCGCGCAGATGCACTTCGCCGGCGCTGCGCGGATGCAGGCCGTAGAGGATATTCATCAGCGTGGACTTGCCGGCGCCGTTTTCGCCGACGAGCGCGTGCACCTCGCCACGACGGATCTCCAGCGTCGCATCGCGGATCGCGACGAAATCGCCGAAGCGCTTGGCGATGCCGCGCATGGAAACAAGAATCGGGTCCATCGGCGCCCTCCTTCCCCGGCTTGCGGGAGACGTCGCGGTGAGGGCCGCGACGGGATAGGGACCCGGTCGGCGATCAGAAGTTGTCGTCGACCGTTGCTGATGCGAGAGGCGCGTCGCCCGTTCAAACGGGCGACGTCAGATCATTTCTTGTCGGCGATCGAAGCGGGGGTGGCCATCGGCGGCGTCCCCATTTCCTTCTGGCCGGGCTTGAGGTCGAAATAGTTGGGCACGACGATCTCGCCCGAGATCACCTTCGCCTTGAGATCGTCGACCTGCTTGAGGACCTCCGGGTCGATCAGGCCCTTGTTGTATTCGTCCATCGCGGCCGCGACGCCGTCCTCCTTGAGGCCGTAGTAGAGGACCGTGCCGCCCTGGAACTTGCCGTCCACGACCGACTTGACCATGTCGTAGGCTTGAGTGTCGACGCGCTTGACCATCGAGGTCAACACGGAGCCGGGAGCGAGATAGTTCTGGTCGGAATCGACGCCGATGGCGAACGTCTTGGTGCTCTTGGCGGCGTCGATCACGCCGGCGCTCGTCGCGCCCGCCACCGCAAAGTTGATGTCGGACTTCTGGTTGATCAGGCCGAGCGTATATTCCTTTCCTGCGGCAGGATCGGTGAACGTCCCCGAATAGGTTTCGAGCACGTTGACCTTCGGGTCGGCCATCTTCGCCCCGTAGTAATAGCCGATGTAGAAGCGGTGGATGATCGGAATGTCCTTGCCGCCGACGAAGCCGATCGTGCCGGTCTTGGTCGTCTTGGCCGCGATGGCGCCGACGAGGAACGAACCTTCCCAATCCTTGGTGACGCTGGAGACGACGTTTGGCGCGACCGGATCGGGGCCGACGTCGACGAGGCCGAACTTCTGGTTGGGGAACGCCTTCGCCACGGTCTGCATCGGCTTGATCATGTCGAACGAGGAGCCGACGATGAAGTCGAAGCCCTGGCCGGCGGCGCGCGCCAGCGTCGATTGGAAATCCGAAATCGAACGCGGCTGGATGACGACGAAGTCGATGCCGAGATCGGCCTGAGCCTTCTTCATCCCCTCGTTCATCATGTCGTTGAACGATTTGTCGCCGAGGCCCGACTCGGAAGTGACCATCGCGACTTTCATCTTGGCTTGCGCCGCCGAGATCCCAAATAGGCCGCCCGCGATCATTGCGGCGACGCTTAGTGCCGACAACACCTTGCGCATATCCACACCTCCCTTCGCTTCAAATTTCGTTTTTGCTTTTGAGGCTGCTTCAGGCTGGTGGACGCGTCCTCCTCGCAGCAGCCATGAAGGCTTTGACTTTTGCCGCATCGAACGCGCCGAACGCGGTGTTCGAGCCCTTCAGCGACGAGCTGACGATCGAGCCGTCCGCCACGGCGTTGATCTCGGCGACGTTCTCCGAGGTGACGCCGCCGCCGACGAGGATCGGCGCGGCGCCGACGACGCGACGCGCGGTCGCGATGAATTCTAGGGTCTGCGCGTAACGCTTGCCGGTCAGAACGAGGGCGTCGGCGGCGCCGAGACGCACGGCGGCGTCGAGGTCGCCTTCGAAGCTATCCGGCGCGAGCGGCACGCCGGTCCGGTCATGAACGTCGGCGAGGATCGCAACATTGTCGGCCCGCCATTCCGTGCGGGCCTTGATGGCGGCGAAGGTCTGTGCGGTCTCGACGCCGAACGGCGTCACCATCGCGCCGACATAGATCTTGATGCGTACGAAATCCGCGTTCGCGGCCGAAGCGACCGCGAACATCGCCTCGGCGTCGTTCTCCAGCATATTGAGACCGACCGGTTTGCCGAACCGCTGCGAGATCTCGGCGACGATCCGCGTCATCCAGGTCGCCTGGACGGTCTTCACCTTCGTGTCGACGGGAATGTCGCCGAGATTCTGCACCATGAGCGCGTCGACGCCGTTTTCGGCGAGGATGGCGGCCTCGGTCAGCGCCCCGTCCAGCACTTCGCCGATCGTCGCGCCGCGATAGCGACTGCCGCCCGGCAAGGCGCCGAGCTGCACCATGCCGACGACCGGCTTCGCGCCGCGCTTGAGGAGCGTGAGAAGCTCGCTCATCAGATTGCCGCCGCCGGCGCGGCTTTGGCCTGCGCCGAATTGAAGATCTGCCGGAAGTTCACCTCTTGCCGCTTCTTGTTGTCGAAGCCAAGGAAGGCGACGCCCTGCCGGTCGGCGATGTGGCAGGACAGATATTCGAACGGCAGCTTGTAGACGAAGGGCGACAGGGCCTCCGAAATCGCGGGCATCGCGAAATAGATGTCGGCGGCGGCCCGGGCCTGTTCGTCGTCGGCTTGGCCGATGATGATCACGCGCGACCCCATGTCGCGCGCCGCCTGCGCCTGCTCGAGACCCCGGTCGCGCCCGGCGCCGGGCGGCAGGATGATGAATGTATCGGTGTTTTCGTCGGTGAAGAAATACTGCTCGTGCGCCCATTCCTCGAGTTCAGCGTAATGGCAGGGCCGGGTCAACGACTCGAACCATTTGGCCATGCCGAAATATGCGGTGGCGTAGTTCGGGCCGCCGCCGAGGATCACCGTCTTGCGGTCCTTGGTGAAGCTTGCGGCAATCTCGGGCGCGAGCGCGCTGACCGTCTTGTCGGCCGCCGCCATGGCTTCGGGCAGGGCGCGCAACTCGCCGAGCAGCGCGTTCACGCGATCGTGGCTCAGATGCCCGATCCGCTCGCCGAACGCGATCGAGGCGATGAACAGGCCCAGCAGGCTCGCCGTGTAGGTGACGCTGCCCGGCGTCACGACGCGGGTTCCGTCCGACTGCTCCTTGATGTTCGGCGGCGCATTGACCTTGAGCAGCGTTTCGGCGGTGCGCGCGAGATTGTTGTCGGCGCTGACGGTGACGGCGAAGGTCCAGGCGCCGCGTTCGCGCGCGAGGCGAACGCCTTCGATGGTTCGCGAGACCGTGCCTGAATTCGATACGCCGAAGACGAAGCTGTCGGGCGGCAGATTGTTCACGAGATAGCGCGAGAATTCGAGCGACTCGACCGGCTCGCAGAAGCGGCCGGTCGCGTTCATCATGTAGGAGCGCACGGCGAGCGCGGCCGACAAGCTGTCGCCGCAGCCGATCATGAAACCGTGCCGCAGCGTGCCAGGATCGCGCGAGGCAAGGACTTCGCGCATGAACGCCAACATGGGATCGATGTTGTCGCGCACGAAGCCCGGCTGCGAGGCGACCTCCTTCAGCATGATTGATTTTTCGTTCTGCACAGGCGTTCTCTCCAATTGGGGTGGATTGTCACGCCGCCTTGAAGTCGACGGCGTTGCGGAATTGGGCGACGCGGGCGGCGGCGGCGTCCGGCGTGCTGCTCAGCAGGCCCGCGCAGCCCACCGCCTCGACGCAGAAGGACGCCGAGACGGCGCCGTACAGCAGCGCCTCGATCGGATTTGCGGTGCGCACGTAACCGACCAGCGTTCCGCCGCAGAAGCTGTCGCCGGCGCCCGTCGCATCGACGGCGGAAACGGGGAAGGCGGGAAGCATGATGAGGTCGCGGTGGCCGGCGGCATGAGCGATGCTGCCCTCAGCGCCGCACTTCAAGACGATCAGCGCCGTCTCCGGCGCCATGTCGCGGAAGCGGCGCACCGTGTCGGCCGGGGACGCGTCGGGGAAGATGGCGCGACCATCCTGCCGGCTCGGCATGAAGAGATCGACGGTGCGGATGAGTTCGGCGACGGCGCTGGTCGGCACGTCCCGCAACTTGCGATCGTCGAGGTCAATCGAGATGACTTTCGCGCCTGCCTCGCGCAGCGCGGGCACAAGGCCGACATGGCGCTCCCAGGGCAGCGGGGCGAGATGCGCCGCCGGGATCGGACCTGTGACGTCCGACGGCCGCGGGCTGAAATCGTCCCACTCGCGCGTCGTCGAGCGGAACACAAATTGGCGGCTGCCATCCTCTTCGTAGAGGCCCCAGTCCCTGAAACTCATGGGGACGCGCGGGCAGGACGACATGTCCAGCCGCGCCTCGAGCCTGGCGACCGGATAATCAGGCCCGAAGGGCGCGATCACGCGCGGCCGCTCGCCCCAGACCGACATGGCGAGCGCGGCGTAGACGGCGTTGCCTCCCGGCACGGCCCATTGCGTCGTGCCGTCGACGAAGACGAGATCGTCGATGGAGAGGTTGCCGAGCGACGTGAAGCGGGCGGTCATGTGCGGACCCCCGCGCGCACGAGCGTCAGATCGACGACGGCGCTGTTGTGATAGTTGACGGAATAGAGCAGGCGACGGTTCGCCGCGCCGTAATGGAGTTCGCGCATCAGCAGCAGCGGAGCACCGGACTTCACTGACAAAAGCTGGGACTGTCGCGCATTCGCGCTGACGGCCGTAACCGCCATTTCGCTGCGCAGCAGGTCGAGGCCGAGCGTCTTGATCAGGAAAGCGTAGAGCGAACCACCGTCGAACCGCTGCATGGCCGGAAGGTCGACGGGCGAAGCGATCGGCAGGTATTCCAGCGCGAGACCGAGCGGCCGTTCGTTCATCAGCCGGACGCGCCGGACCCGCACGATTTCCGTTTTCGGCGCCACGCCGAGCGCCTCGGCGACGTCCCGGGGCGCCACGATCTGCTCGATCGTCAGCGAGCGAACACGCGGTTCGCCGCCTGCCGCACGTATCGAGGCGGAGAGCGACACCATCGAATCGAGCGCGTTGGTGACGTGCGGCGTCCGCGTCGTCACGAAGGTGCCGACGCCATGGCGGATGTCGAGCAGCCCTTCCTGCGCGAGCATCCGGGTCGCTTCTCTGAGCGTCGGACGACTGACGCCCATCGCCTTGGAGAGTTCGGTTTCGCCGGGCAGCCGCGTTCCCGGCGTGATGCGGCCGTCCTGAATTTGCGACCGCAGGGCGGTGCAGACGCGCGCCACGAGATCCTCTCGCTCCGGCCTCTCGGCCCTGAGCCTCGCGCTGAAGTTGGCGGCGGCGGGCGCGGTCATCGAGCGGCTCGCTTGGCTGGCGCAGAGCCGGCGCCGCGTTCGCCCTTCGGCTTGGCGTGGGAGATCGTCCCTGGCGTTTCCCTTGCGCTGTTCACGGCGGCCTCGTCTGGTTGCGAGGTAAGATGTCAGACATCAGACGATCACAACTGGCCGCCCTTGGCAAGCCCCCGTCGCATCGATGTACCGGCGCGCTGAATTGCAATCAGGACGTATTCGTCATTGCGAGGAGCGAAGCGACGAAGCAATCCATCGCTCCCCTCGGCGCTGCTGGATTGCTTCGCTTACGCTCGCAATGACGGCGTCAGATCTAGAGCACTGCCCGGCTAAGATGGGGCATATCCGGCGTCGGTGAAGTAGTTTTGGCAGGCCTGTGGGGTGATCTGGTCGAGACAGAGGCCGATGCGATCCCAGAGAGCGGGAACGGTTCGCTCGGCCGCCTTGCGCAGGTGCGCCTTGAGCTGCGAGAACGCCATCTCGATGGGGTTCAGATCTGGCGAATAGGGCGGCAGCAAGCGCAGTTCGGCTCCGGCGTCGACGATCCGCTGGCGCACCCCGTCGACCTTGTGGGCGGGCAGGTTGTCCATCACCACAATGTCGCCAGGCTGCAAGGTTGGGACAAGGAAGGTCTCGACATAGACCAGAAAGGCGTCGCCGTTCATGGGGCCGTCCAGGACGAACGGCGCGATCAGGCTGTTATGGCGCAGGCCGGCGACGAAAGTGGTGGTCTTCCAGTGCCCCCAGGGCGCCTTGGCCAGCAGGCGCTCGCCGCGCGGGCATCGTCCCCGCAGCCGGACCATCTTGGTGGACGCCCCAGTTTCGTCGATAAACACCAGCTTGTCGGGATCCAGGCTGGCCTGAGCCGCCTTCCAGGCTTCACGCGCCTGGGCCACATCCGGCCGCTCCTGCTCGGCCGCGTGCAGAGTTTTTTTTATAACTGAGGTCGTACCGTTGGACGAAGCGATCCACCGCGCTGGTCGAGGTCTTCAGGCCCAACTCGTCCTCAATCCGCTGGGCCAGTTCCGCCAAACTCAGGTCAGGCTCGGCCTTGATGAGCGCCAGCAGCCACGCTGCGTGCGGCTCCAGTGGCGAGCGGCTCTTGCCCGACCGCGCAGCCGGGGCTGTGCTGCCGGTCTCGTCCAATTGCTTCTTCCAGCGGATCGCCGACGACGCTCCGACCTTGAAACGGCGAGCCGCGCCGCGCCGTGAATTGCCCTCCGCGATCTCCGCCACAACCCGCTTGCGATACTCCTCCGAATACGGCCGTCCGACCATGAGCCCCTCCCGAATCAGAGGCTCAATCAACTCACATCCGCACACGTTCGGGAATCCGCCCGCTCATCACATTCGATTCATCACAGCCGGGCAGTGCTCTAGCCCCGGAGAATCGACGCATAGAGATCGGGGTCGACGTTCGCGCCGGAGACAACGACGGCGGTCGGCTGCGTGCTCGCCGGGGCGACGCCATGCAGGACGCTCGCGAGCGCTACAGCGCCGCCGGGCTCAATGACGAGCTTCATCGTCTCGAAGGCGAAACGCATGGCCGCACGGACTTGGTCGTCTGTCACCGTCAGTCCGCCCGCAAGCAACCGTTGGTTGATCGGGAACGTCAGCCGGCCCGGGCTCGGGGCGAGGAGCGCGTCGCAGATGGATTTGGCATTGGGCGAAACGGTTTCTCGTCTGCCGCTCACAAGCGAGCGCGCTGTGTCGTCGAATCCCGCCGGTTCGACTGAGAAGACCTGCGCGTCTGGCTCGGCGTCCTTGATCCCGGTCGCGACGCCAGCCACCAGTCCGCCGCCGCCGCAGCAGACGAGGACCTGACCGATCTTGGCGCCGCAACTCTCGGCTTGTTCAAGGATTTCCAGCCCGATCGTCCCTTGCCCGGCGATGATGAACGGATCGTCGAACGACGGGACGAGGACGGCGCCACGATCCTCAGACAGCTTGGTCGCGATTTCCTCACGGGACTCGCGGGCGCGATCATAGAGGACAATCTCCGCGCCCAGCGCCCGGGTGTTGCCGATCTTGATCGCCGGCGCGTCGGCGGGCATCACGATCGTCGCCTTGAGCCCAAGCAGCCTGGCGGCCGCCGCGACGCCCTGTGCATGATTGCCTGAAGACCAGGCGACGACGCCAGCGTCGCGCGCCGGTCCGACAATGCGCGCGAGACGATTGTAGGCGCCGCGAAACTTGAACGAGCCGGCGCGCTGCACCCCCTCGAACTTGATGAGCACGCGGCGCCCAACTCGCTCGTTGAGCGGGTGGAATTCCAGCAAGGGTGTGCGAACCGCAACGCCGTGGATCAGTCTCGCTGCGTCACGGACATCATCCGCAGTGATCGAAAGCTTCTCCAACTCGATGGCGCTCATTGGAAGACACCCGTGTTTCGGCTGCGCACCACTTACTTGATCGGCGAGAAGGCCGCCGGATTCAAGAAGGCGCTTTCCTGATGCGTCAGGTAGGGTAGCATCTTCGGCACGAAGGCCTGCCATTCAGCATCCTGGCCGAGCTTGGCCCGCTGCGCCGCGCGATGGCCGAAATCCTCATAGGCCCAGATGAAGACGACGGAATTCAACGTGCCGCTTTCGGTGGTCCAGCAGCCGATCAGCTTGGCGTAGCGGGTGATGAGCGGGAGCCCCTCGGTCTCGTAAAGCTTGAGGAATTCCGCCGCCTTGCCGGGCTGAATCCGATACGTGCGGTGTTCGAATATCATTGCTGTCCCATTTCGCCTCGGTCGCGCCGCCGATCGCGCGTCGAGCCGATCCTAGTCGGCGGCGGCTTGTCGTCAACTGACGATTTGTGCGATGTGCAAGTCGGCGACTTGCTGTAAAATTGGGCGCCTAACCGTGTCATGAAGCTGATGAAAGACTGACCGTGAAAGCGTAATCGACCAGCCTCCGGGCGAGGAGGCGCAAAGAGGCGGAGGAGCCGGCAAATGGCCGCGATTCTGATCGGACGCGTATGTCCTCCCAAGATCGCCGGCGCCAGATTCTCGACAAGGCAGCGGACTTCTTCGCGCAATATGGTCTGACTGCGCAGACGCGTGGATTGGCGGCCGCCTGCGGCATCTCGCAACGGCTTCTCTACCGCTACTTCCCGACCAAAGAGGCCTTGATCGACGAAGTCTATCGACACGCGATCGCCGGCCCATTCAAGGCGGTGTGGTTTTCGGAATTGTCGGACCGAAGCAAACCCCTGGAAGATCGCCTGATCCATTTCTACAAGGATTATTTCGCGACGATTTTTACGAACCGCTGGCTGCGGCTCTTCATGTACGCGTCGCTGGCCGACGTCGGAATGGCGCCGAATTACGCATCCTCGATGATCCTTCAACTATTGGAGATGATCGTCGCCGAGGCTGCCCGGGAGCAGGATGTCGCCATCCCCACCGACAAGGCCGTGCAGCACGAGATCGGCTGGACGTTGCATGGCGCGCTCTCCCACTACGCAATTCGTCGCCACATCTACGGCATCACGCAGCATGCGCCCGAGGACACCGTGGTGGCGGTCCATGTCGCTCATTTCCTTGGCGGTTTTCGCGCCGCCATTGAGGCGTGGAGCCGCCGTTCGGGCTAGGTCGTCAATCTAGGACGCCGAGATCGTCAGTTGACGACTAATATCGCTCCGACTAACCATTCCGCTCGATAGTCGGCGGCCCCATGCGGCCTGTCTGCTGGCCGTGTTGGCCATCGATAGACTGAGGAATGCGTAGCGATGATTTCCCGGAGCAAGCCGAGTTGGCGCGCCAGCGGACTTGAACGGCGTGGCCAACCGCCCCGTGAAAACGGGGGGCGGCTTACTCTGGTGATCGCTTGAAGCCCGCGCCGTTCGCCTATCACCGGCCGCAGACGGTCCCCGACACGCTCGAATTGCTGGATCGTTTGGGGGATGAGGCGAAGCTTCTGGCAGGCGGCCAAAGTCTCGGGCCGATGCTGAACCTGCGGGTGGCCCGTCCCGCCAATCTGATCGACATCAACGATCTGCTGGAGCTCGATTTTGTTCGGACCACGGCGGGCCGGCTCGAGATCGGCGGATTGACCCGGCATCACCGTCTGGCGAACGACGCTGAAGTGAGCCGCGCCTGTCCAATCTTGTCCGCCGCCGCCGCGACAATCGGCCACTACGCCATCCGCCAGCGGGGCACGCTCGGCGGTAGCCTCGCTCATGCCGACCCAGCCGCGCAGTTGCCGCTGATCGCAACGCTGCTCGACGCCGATTTCCGCGTCGAAAGCCGCGCCGGCAGTCGCGTCATCAAGGCCAGGGACTTCTTCGTTTCCAGCTTGGCGACGGCGCTCGCGCCTGACGAAATGATCACGTCGGTGAGCTTTCCCATGCTGGCCTCGACCTGCGGCTGGGGCCTCGAGCTGTTCTCCCAACGCCGCGGCGACTTCGCCATCGTGGCGGTCGCGACGACCCTCGCGCTGTCCGCCGACGGCTGCGTCGAAACGCTGGCGCTCGTGCTCGGCGGCGTCTCCGTCACGCCCGTTTCCATGGACGAAGCGGTCCGTTCCTTCCTCGGCGGCCGGCCGGATACAGCCTGGCGCGCCAATGTCGCGGCTGCGGTCGCGAAACAAGCGACGCCGGAGGAAGACCCGCGGATTCCCGCCAAATATCGCAAGGACCTCGTGAAGACGCTGACCGCGCGCGCCCTCGCTGCGGCGACCGAACGCGCCCAAGGGAAATCGTCCGATGAATGAGCGGATCCCGATCACCCTCACCGTCAACGGCGTCGACCACGAGCTGACGGTGACGCCGCGCCGGCTTTTGTCCGACGCGCTGCGCGACGATCTGGGGCTCACCGGCACACATGTCGGTTGCGAGCACGGCGTCTGCGGCGCCTGCACGGTGTTGATCGACGACCGGCCCGCACGCTCCTGCCTCACCTTCGCGATCCAGATGGAGGGGCACGCGATCACCACGATCGAGGCCGTTGCGCAAGACGGCGAGTTCAGCCCGCTGCAGCAGGCGCTCCACGAGGAGCATGGCCTGCAGTGCGGCTTCTGCACGCCCGGCATCATAATGACCTTCGAGGCCTATCTGCGCGACAATCCAGATCCGAGCGACGAAGAGATCCGCGACGTCCTCTCAGGCAACCTGTGCCGTTGCACCGGCTACCAGAACATCGTCGCCGCGGTGAAGAAGGCGGCGGCCGTTTTGCGGCAGCGCGGCGCATGAGCGCCCACAGCGAAGGCCCCAACCAGATCGGCCGGCCGCTGCCGCGCCGCGAGGATCGGCGTCTGTTGATCGGCGCCGGCCGTTTCCTCGACGACATCGCCATTCCGGGCGCGCTGCACGCGACGTTCCTGCGATCTCCCCATGCGCACGCGCGAATCCTCGCGATCGACAGCGCCGCTGCGGCGGCGATGCCGGGCGTCGCAACGGTGGTCACGGGGCGGGACGTGGCGCAATGGACGACGACCCTGAAGATGGCGCCGCCGATCGAGGGCCTGCTGCCGACCGAGATGACGACCCTGCCGATCGACAAGGTCCGCTTCCAGGGCGATCTCATCGCTTGCGTCGTCGCAACCGATCGCTATCTGGCGGAAGACGCCGCCGAGCGGATCGAAGTCGAATACGAGCCGCTCGGCGCTGTCGCCGACGCCGGCGTGGCTCTCGCCGAGGGTGCGCCGCTGGTCGATGAAAGCCTGCCGAGCAATCTCCTTTCCCACCAGTCGTTCTCGGCTGGCGACGTGGCGGCGCGGCGGGCGGAAGCGCACGCGATTGTCGAGGCGAGCTTTTCGCAGCATCGCCAGACCCATGTGCCGATCGAGACGCGTGGTTGCCTTGCGATCTGGGACGAGGGGCGCCAGCATCTGACTTTCCATGTCGGCAATCAGGCGCCGCATCCGCTGCGCACGCAGCTCGCCCGACGGCTTTCGCTGAGCGAGTCCCAGGTCACCGTCATCTGTCCCGACGTCGGCGGCGGCTTCGGACAGAAGATTGCGCTGTTTCGCGAGGAGTTGACGGTTGCGGCGCTGGCGCGCCAGTTGAAGCGGCCGGTGCGCTGGCGCGAGGACCGCATGGAGAATCTCCAGGCGGCTTGTCACGCCCGGCAGGCGCAATGCCGCACCCGCGCCACGGTAGCAGCCGACGGGCGCATCCTCGGGCTCGAATTGCAGATCACCGAGGATTTCGGCGCCTATTGCTTCTTTCCCGGCAACTATATCGCGCGCGTCATCGCGCTGATCCTGACCGGCCCCTATCGGATTGCCGACTACGCCTACGACATCAAGGTCGCGCTGACCAACAAGTGCGCCGTCGGCCCGATGCGCGCGCCGATGGCGATGGCCAGTTGGGTGATGGATGGGACGATCGACGCGATCGCGCGCCAGCTCGGCCTCGATCCGCTCGCCGTGCGCCGAGCGAACATGCTGCAGCCGGCGGATTTGCCCTACCAGACGGCGACCGGCGAGGCGCTGGAAGACATCACGCCCTCGCAGACTCTCGAAGCGGTCGTCGCCGCGATCGACTACGAGGGCTTCCGCCGCCGCCAGGATGAAGCGCGCGCAGCGGGGCGCTATCTTGGATTGGGCCTCTGCTCGGTCGTCGAGCCGACGACTTACGGCTCGCGCTTCTATAAGGCGGCCGGCATTCCCGGTTCCGGCCACGAGGCGGCCTGGGTGCGCATCGAGCCGACCGGCGTAGTCAATGCGTCCGTCGGCCTGATGGGAACGGGGCAGGGCTACGAGACCTCACTCGCTCAGGCTGTGGCCGAGGGGCTGGGCGTCGATACGGGCCAGGTCCGCGTCTCGCTCGGCAATACGGATGTGGCGCCCTACGGCATGGGGAGCCGCGGCGCGCGCGGGGGGACGGCGGGCGGCGGCGCGCTCTACCTCTGCGCGCGCAAGGCGCAGGACCATGTCTTGCGGGTCGCCGCCCATATGCTGAGCCTCAACAGCGCGGAGGGGCTTCGGTTGGCGGAGGGTCGCGTGCAGCGCCGCCTCGCCGACGAATGGGTCGACACTGTGGTTTGTCTCGCCGACGTCGCGCGCCTCGCTTATCTCGATCCGCAGGCGCTGCCCGAGGCCGTGGCCCCAGGTCTCGACTTCTCGCACGCCTACGATCCGCCGCCGATGACCTACTCGAACTCGGCGCATGCCTGCGAGGTCGAACTCGACCCTGAAACCGGCCGGATCGTCATTCAGCGCTACGTGGTGGCGGAGGATTGCGGCGCGGTCCTCAATCCGATCGTCGTGCGCGGGCAGCAGCAGGGCGCCATCGCGATGGGGTTGAGCGGCGCGCTGCTCGAGCAGGTCTTCTACGACGAGGCCGGACAGAACCTGAGCAGCACGCTCGCCGACTATCTCGTCGCCACCGCCTGCGAACTGCCCGATTTCGAGATCTTGCCCATGCATACGCCCAACCAGCGCACGCCGCTCGGTCTCAAAGGCATGGCCGAGGGAGGCGTGATGGGCGCCATCGGGGCTCTCACCAACGCCGTCAACGACGCTTTGGCGCCGTTCGGCGTTATCGCCGACCGGCAACCGCTGGCCGCGCCTTACATCCGCGGGCTGCTGCGCGACCAAATTTGAAAGACGAGGACGACAAGAGCAATGACAGCGTTGCGGGAAATCAAGAAGGTCGGGTTCATCGGGCTCGGGATCATGGGCCGCAGCATGGCCGGTCACATTTTGACTGGCGGCTATGAACTGCACGTGTTCAACCGCAGCCGCGACAAGGCCGAGGACCTTGCGGCGCGCGGCGCAGTCTGGCGCGATACGCCCGGCGAGATCGCGGCCGCCTGCGACGCCGTCATCACGATGGTCGGCTTCCCGCAGGACGTCGAGGAGATCTATCTCGGCGCCGCTGGTTTGATCGCGCAGGCTCGCCCCGGCGTGGTGCTGATCGACATGACGACGTCGAGCCCTTCGCTCGCCGCTCGGATCGCCGACGTCGCCGCCGCCAAGGGGATCGCAGCGATCGACGCTCCCGTCTCCGGCGGCGATGTCGGCGCGCGCAACGCCAAACTGTCGATCATGATCGGCGGCGACGCCAGGGCGGTGGAGCATGTCAGGCCGCTGTTCTCCCTCATGGGCGAGAACATCGTCCGTCAGGGCGAGGCAGGCGCCGGGCAGCACACCAAGATGGCGAACCAGATCGCCATCGCCTCCAACATGATGGCGGTGTGCGAGAGCCTCGCCTACGCCAAGCGGGCCGGGCTCGACCCGCGCCAGGTGCTGAAATCGATTGGGACCGGCGCGGCGGCGAGCTTCGCGCTCAACGCTCTCGGGCCGCGGATGCTCGACGACGACTTCACGCCGGGCTTCTATATCAGGCATTTCATCAAGGACATGGGCATTGCGCTGGCGGAGGCGGAGCGGCTGAAGCTCGACTTGCCGGGGCTGGCGCAGGCCAAGGCCCTCTATGACCGATTGGCGGCTTCCGGCCATGCCGACGACGGCACGCAAGCGTTGTTCCGCCTCTACGGCGCGGCTGGCTGACGATCCGATGGAAATCAAAGGCGAATATCGGATCCCGGCGCCGCAGCAGAAAGTCTGGGACGCGCTCAACGATCCGGAGAAGCTTCGGCTGAGCCTGCCCGGCTGCAAGTCGCTGGAACAGACGGGAGCCAACGAGTTCACCGCCACCGTCGTCGCCAAAATCGGCCCGGTGGCGGCGACCTTCAAAGGCAAGGTGGAATTGTCCGACCTCGACCCGCCCAACGGCTACACGCTCTCGGGGCGCGGCCAGGGCGGTCCGGCGGGCTTCGCCAAGGGGAGCGCCAAGGTCACCCTGGAATCGGTCGGCGGCGAGACGCTGCTGCGCTACAGCGCGGATGTCGACGTCGGCGGCAAGCTCGCGAGCGTCGGCGGCCGGCTGATCGGCGGCGTCGCCACCAGCATGGCGGAAGAATTCTTCGGCAAGTTCAGCCGCGCCGTCACCGGCGGTGTCGGTGAGGATCGCTCGGAGGCGGTTCCGCAGACAGCGGGAGCAGCGCTCGCGCCGCCGACGGCCGCCGTCGCCAGCCATATCCCGCTGATCGACCGCTGCGCCTGGCTGTTGGTCGGCGTTGGCGTCGGCGTCCTTGCGACGCTGCGCTATCTCGGCAAACTCTGACGGACCGAAGGGACGAATGGGTCAAGCTGGCGTAGGCGCGTCGGCGTCGCCGCCGACGCATAGAACTCGCATCGTCATTGCGAGGAGCGAAGCGACGAAGCAATCCGTGGTTTCGCTTGGCGCTGCTGGATTGCTTCGCTTGCGCTCGCAATGACGGCGCTGGCTGGTTCGAACAAGACGCGACGCGCTGTGTATGCGCTCGCGATGCTGCGCCTGATTTATGCGGCCGCTATCGGCCGCTCGGCGCAGATGCGATAGGCGTCCCTCCACGGCTTCAACCGCTCGAAACTCGCCGCCGCGGCAAGCACTTGCGCGTCGGCGTAGCGCCGCCCGATGAGCTGCATGCCCACCGGCAAGCCGTTGCTGAGGCCGGCGGGGATCGAGACGGCGGGATGGCCGGTGAAATTGACGAGATATGTCAGGCACCAGCCGATGAGCGGGTCAACCTCGACGCCGTTGATATGGGTCGGGCCTTTGGTGTCGCCGTTGGTCGCATTGTCGACCGGCATTGCCGCTACGGTCGGCGACACGATGAGATCGTAGTTGGCGAGCACGCCCTGGAAAGCGTCGAAGACTTCGCTGCGGATCGCCTGATCCCGAGCGACGTCCATCGCCGTAAGGGTTCGCCCGATGTCGATCCATTTGAGGTAGTCGGGCGGGAAGTCGTCGCGATGCTCGCCCATCAGATCGATGCCGAACGCCTTCATCCCCTCCAACCCAGCGATGTTGAGCGGCATCATCAATCGTGACCAAACATCGCTCAATTCACGCTGGTCGCGCTTGAGGCCGAGGCGGACCTCCTCGACCGTGGCGCCCGCGTCGGCGAAGACCCGCACGGCGTCATCCATGACTTTGCGGATCGCCGGGTCGATTGGGAAGACGTCGAAGTCCGGACTGTAGGCGATCTTCCAGCCTTTGATGGAACGGCGGGTCGCGGCGAGAAAATCTTCGTTTGTCTCGATTGCCAAGGGATCGCGGAAATCGTTGCCGGCGAGGACGTTGAGGACGAGGGCCGCGTCCTCAACCGTGCGCGTGATCGGCCCCTCGAACAGGAAGGGCGTATCGCTGGCGAAAGCGTTCGGCCGCATGACGACAGGCACTCTGCCGAAGGACGCCTTGAAGCCGACGACGTTGCACCAAGCGGCGGGGATGCGGATCGATCCGCCCGCGTCGGTCCCTTCGGCAAACGGAACGAGGCCGTCGGCCACCGCGGCTGCGCTTCCCCCTGATGAGCCGCCGGTGTTCTTGCGCGTATCGAACGGGTTGCGCGACGGACCGAACAGATAATTGTCGCATGTGCCGCGCAGGCCCATCGTCGGACTGTTCGTCTTGCCGAGCAGAATTGCGCCCGCCTTCTCGACCCTTTCGGCGAAGACGCAGTGCCATTGCGCGATGCAATCCTTCATCGCCCTGACGCCGCCGAATGTGAAAGGCCAGCCCGGCTTGAAGTCGAAGAGGTCCTTGATCGCGGAGGGAACGCCGTGCAGCGGCCCCGTCAACGCTCCCGACATGACGGCTTGCTCGGCCGCCTTGGCCTCGCGGCGCGCGTCCTCGAATCCGGTGAAGACGAAGGCGTTGAGGCTCGGATTTCGGCGCGCGATGCGCTCGATGCTGGCGTCGACGATTTCGACTGGGGAAAGCGTCCGTCGGCGCACATGCGCGGCGATTTCAGCCGCGCTCATGTACGCGATGTCGTCGATGGCCATAGTGCGTTCCTCCTGCGGCGTGCTTCTTCCTGCACAATCTCTTTGAGTGCTCTGAAGCGCTATTCCTGCGGTTTCATCGTCTTCATCAGCGGCGTCGGATCAGACGAGGGCGAGGGAATGGCGACCCCGATGCTGGCCAGGGTGTAGCGCACGCGGCGCAGCGCCTCGCGCGAGCGCACCCCCATTCCCGAGGCGACGCCCGTCGCGAGCGTATCGATCACCGCCATGTGGGCGTAGCGCGCAGCCGTCGGCATCAGCGCCTTGTCGTCTTCCGGAATGACGACGGGGATGACGATCTGGGCGGCTTTGGCGAGCGGCGTGTCGGGGCGGGTCAGTGCGATCGTCGTCGCGCCGAAGGAGCGCGCAATCTCGATGGCGCCGACGACCGATTTCGATTGGCCGCTGTTGGAAATCGCGAAGGCGACGTCCTTCGGCCCCAGCGTCGACGCCGACATGCGCTGCTGGTGTCCGTCCGCATAGGCGCAGACCGGAAGCCCAAGCCGGAAGAAGCGCAACTTGGCGTCCTCGCCGAGGCTGGCCGAGCCGCTGCCCTGGCCGTAGATGTCCAGGCGCTGGCATTTCGCGATCGCCTCGATGGCGCGCCCGACGGCGCCGGTGTCGAGCCGCTCGAGACAATCGCGGATCGCGTTGGTGGCGCGGATCATCACGATCTGGGCGACTTGACCTGCGTCGTCGTCAAAGACGCGGTCGGTCTTCAGATAAACCGCGGCGAAGGCGAGCGTGGACGCGAGGCGCACCTTGAACTCGCTGAACGAGCCGCAGCCGACCGAGCGGCAAAAGCGCGTCACGCTCGGCTGGCTCACGCCGGCTCGCCGCGCCAGGTCGCTGATCGTCATGCGCGTCGTAGCGTCGTAATCCGCCGCCACCGCCGCCGCCACGCGCCGCTCAGCTGGCGACAGATCGCCTTCGATGCGCTGGATGCGCGACACGAGATCGATCGGCACGACTTCTGCTGCCGCAGGATTCGTCTCCGCGCCGTCGCCTGTCTGGCTGGAACGGGCTCTCATCTCCACTTCTTCCCGCTGTGTGGCGTCATGGTCGCCGAACATTCTCATACCAAGCCGTGACATGAACGCTCGATTGACAAGGGTCAATCGTATTAAGCGGATGAAATTGAATTACACGCGTTCACGGCGAACACAAGAGGCGGGGTACCCGGATCGACTCTAGAGGCGATGGATTGCGTTGATCAGCCGCCGCTATTGATCGAAAAATCATATATTTGTCTCGCTCGCGGCGGAAGCGGCGGTTTGAGTTGCGCGGCGTCGCAATGTGTGTAACATAATTTCAAGATGGCGATCGGCAATATGCCGATAGCGCGCCGGATTAGGACACGACGTCAAAGACGCTCGTCGAAAAGACGGGCGATTCTCGCGTTTAGGGGAGGCACGATGGCCAGCGGCGGATCTGCGCGACAACCGAAAATGGTCGTCGAGGCCGCGACCAAATATTACGCGACGCAGTCCGGAAGGGTCCATGCGCTCGATAATGTGTCGCTGGAAGTGCGGGACGGCGAGTTCCTCTGCATTCTCGGTCCGTCAGGTTGCGGCAAGTCGACGCTGTTGTGGTCGATGGCGGGCCTGCACGATCTCACCGCCGGTCAGATCCGACTTGGTCAGGACGTCATAACCGGCCCGCATCCCGAAATCGCGATGATCTTTCAGGACGCCAATCTGCTGCCTTGGCGCAACCTCATCAAGAACATTGCTCTCCCCTTCGAGTTGAAGAGGCGGCGGCCCGACATGGAGCGCATCTCGAGTTTGCTCGAGCGCGTCAATTTGAAGGGCTTCGAGAACAAGTATCCGCGCGAACTTTCCGGCGGCATGCAGCAGCGGGCGTCGATCGTCAGAAGCCTTGCGGTCAATCCTTCGCTGCTCCTGATGGACGAGCCGTTCGGCGCGCTCGACGCTTTTACGCGCGATGAAATGAATCTGCTGATTCAGGAAATCTGGATGGAGACGCGCAAGACGATCGCCTTCATTACCCATTCGATTTCCGAAGCGATCTTTCTTGCCGATCGGGTCGTGGTGATGTCGGCGCGGCCGGGTCGCATAGCTGGGATCTACGACGTCGACATTCCCCGTCCTCGTCCAGTCGAGATTCAGAACGAGCCCGACTTCATCGCGCGGGTGCTCGAAATCAAAGCCAAGATCGACCGGGGCCGGTCCGGGGCGCCGGGACTGGCGATCACTTAGGCTTTTCTTGTACTAGCGGAGGACGCGTTGGACAAAGTTCTGGGCGACAAGATCCCCGAGTTCAATCGCAAGGGGGAGGCGAAGGAGGCCAGCCTGTCGGGGCTTGGGTCGTTCGGCTCGGGCGGCAATCGCACGCATCTCGAGATCTTGGCGATCGCACTGGTGGCGGTCGTGATCGTCGGCGGCGCCGAATTGCTGCTGTGGGTCTTCAAGGTGCCGCACTACATCATGCCGCGACCCAGTCAGATTGTGATGGCGCTGTTTACCGAGTGGCACAATCTTTGGCCGCACCTGATCATCACGCTCTACGAGTTGTTCGCCGGCTTCGCAATCGGCGGCGCGATCGGCTTTGTGATGGCCGCCGTCATCACGCAATTTCCGTTCGTCGAAAAAATCGTGACGCCCTACATTCTGCTGCTGGTGACGACGCCGATGATCGCGTTGGTGCCGCTGCTGATCCTGCGCTTCGGCTTCGGCAGCGAGCCGCGCATCATTGCAGTCGCGCTCGCAAGCGGCCCGATGGTCATGATCAATTCCGCTACTGGATTCCGGCGGGTTGATAGAGCGAAGATCGCGCTTGCGCGCTCTTTCGGCGCCAACACGCTGCAGATCTTCACCAAGATCCGCATTCCGATGGCGATGCCGATGATCACCGTAGGCCTCATGGTCGGTTCGATCTTCGGACTTCTGACGGCGACCGGAGCGGAAATGGTGGGCGGCTCGGACGGGCTCGGCAGCCGCCTGACCTACTATTCCGCTTTGATCCGGATGCCGCAGTTTTTCGCGATCATCCTGTTGCTCGCGATGATCGGCATCTCGATCTACGTGTTCTTCTTCTGGTTCGGCAAGAAATGGGCCAGTTGGGAAGCATAGGCGCCTGAGTGGCCCGGTGGGGAAGATAATCATCAGGCGCGAAACGTGGGGCAAACGACAAGAAGGTGGACGCAATGGCTAGTCAAAACGGACTCGGTTTTACGGTTGATCGCCGTCGGTTTCTCACGCTATCCGGAAGTGGCGTGGCCGCTGTGGCGTTGACCAGCTTCGGCGGGGCGACGAGCGCGCTGGCGGCGGACACGGTCCGCTGGGTCTCGCCGCGCGGAACGCTCGAAGTTCTCGACGACTACGCCTATTGGGCCGCCAAGAAATTCGGCTATTTCGGCGAGATCGAGACGACGCTCGAGCCGGGCCCGTCGGACGCCACCGCGACGGTCAAGCTCGTCGATCAGAAACAGTCGGACGTCGGCTATCCCTCGCCGGGCGTGTTCTCGCTGGCGCTGGAGCAGGGCATGCCGCTCGTCTCCGTCTTCCACGTCGGCGGCAGCGACGTGTTCGACTTCGCCTTCCGGAAGGGTGAGAAAGTCGCCAACCTCAAGGACCTCGAAGGCAAGACGGTCTTGCTCGGCACGGCGGGCTGGCAGTCGATCTGCGACCCGATGCTCGCGGCTGCCGGCGTCGACATCACGAAGATCAAATATGTCGACGCGGGATGGCCGACCTGGGGCACGGCGCTGAAGGCCGGTAAGGGCGACGCCGCTTTGTGCTGGGAAGGTCTGCGGGCGCAGTGGAGAGGGCAGGGGCTCGACTTCGACTATGTCCTCGGCAAGAACTTCTCGAAGCTGCCTGCGAACAGCTTCGTCATCCGGAAAGGGGATTTCGACGACGCGGCGAAGAAGAAGCTCTACGCTCGCTATCTCCAGGGTTGGGCGGCTGGATTTGAATTCGGCAAGCTCAATCCGCGCGCCGCCACCCAGATCGTGATGGCGCAGTTCCCCGGCCTCGCCTCGCAAATGACTCCGGCGATCGCCACGGAGTCCATGATGGAGATGGCCGCCGCCTTCGGCGGCCGCATGGACGAGCGCAAGAAGTGGGGCTACCACCTCCGCTCGAGCTGGGAGCTGTTCTTCGAGACCGGCCACAAGATCGGGCAGCTCACGAACGAAATTAAGTTCGACGATGTTTGCAAGAACGACTTCATCGACGAGGCCAACGCCTTCGACGCCGCCAAGGTGAAGGCGGATGCGGATGGCTTCGCGCTTTCCAACGAATACAAGTCCGTCGATGCGGGCGCGATCCAAGCGGCGCTTTGATCGCAAGAGGGGCGGCGCGCGGGAGCCGCCGCCCCTTCACTGGTTTTGAACGCCCGCATTCTCTCAGAGCAAAAGCGCTCGGCGCCTGAGCCGACCCTGACCGGAAGCTGAGCCATGGGCTACAAGGCCATTTACACCTACGCTTGGGACCTTGCCGATGCTGGGCTCGACGCGGCGATCGATCGGTTCGTTGCGCTCGGCCTGGATACGGTGACGATTGCCGGCAGCTACCACGCCGGCAAGTTTCTGCGCCCGCACGGCAAGTCGGGCAAAGTCTTCTTTCCCGAGGATGGAACCGTCTATTTCAAACCGGACCCGAAGCGCTATGGTGCGATCAAGCCGGTTGAAAATTCGATGCTCGCTTCGGGCCTTGACATGCTTGGCGCGCTTGCGGCGCAGGATCGCATGGCGACCAACGTCTGGCTCGTCCTCCTTCACAATACGCGGCTCGGCGCCGCTTATCCGGAGGCGACCGTCGCCAACGCCTTCGGCGACCGGTACGTTTACAATCTCTGCCCGTCGGCGCCGGAGGCGCGCGCCTACGCGATCGGCCTCGCGCGCGACGTCACAGAATCCTATCCGGTCTCCGGCGTCTCATTGGAGACGCCTGGTTTTCTGCCCTATGCCCATGGTTTCCATCACGAGTTCGCGCTCAATCGACCCAATAAGTGGCTCGACGCGCAACTCGGCCTCTGCTTCTGCCCCCATTGCATGGCGGGCGCCAAGCGAGCGGGGATCGATGTCGAGGGGCTCAGAAGCCAAGTCGCCCGCGACGTCGAGGCTTATCTTGCGAGCGACGTCAACTTTCCCGACGATATGAGCGAGGCGTTCTGGCTGGCCGATATCCGCGCCGACGGAACGCTCAAGGCGTTTCTGGACTGGCGCTGCACGGTCGTGACTTCACTGGTCGGCGAGATCCGCGCCGCCGTGCGCAGGGACGCGACGGTCGCGGCGATCCCTTCGGTCGCGCGGCCAACCGCGGGCGCGTGGTTCGAGGGCTCTGACCTCAAAGCGCTCGCCGAAGCCGCGGGCGTGATCGAGGCGTGCTTCTATGAGCCGAGCGCCGAGCGGATCGCCGCCGACCTCTTCGACGTCAAGCGTCGGCTGGGCGGGGCGGGTCGGCTGCGCGGCATTGTGCGCCCGGCTTTTCCCGACCTTGCCGCGAAAAGCGAATTTCTCGCCGCTATGCGGACCCTCGGCGCGGGAGGCGTTCGCGAAGCGGCGTTCTACAATTGGGGCCATCTGCGCGACGCCAATGTCGACTGGATCGCCGATGGACTTGCCGAGATGGAGCGCGCAGCGTGATGTTTTTGGGAAAGATCGTCGCCATTACCGGCGCGGCCGGCGGGATCGGCCAGGCGCTTACCCGGCATTTCGCTGCAGAAGGCGCCCGTATCGTCGCGATCGACCGCAGCCCGGCGGTCCAGGATTTCGCCGCGGGGCTCGCGAAGGAAGGGATCGCCTGCCAGGCGGCGACGCTCGATGTCAGCGACAGCAATGCGGTCGCCGAGGCTTTCGCAAAGTTCGAAACCGTCGACATCCTTGTTAACAACGCCGGCGGTTCCACCCACACGACCTTCGCCAATACCGATCCGGCGGGTTGGCGCGAGGAGGTCAACGGCAACCTCAACAGCGCCTTCAATTGCGCCCACGCCGTGCTGCCCGGCATGGTGAAGAAGCGATCCGGCGCAATCGTCAATATCGGCTCAGTGAATGGACTCGGCGCGCTCGGCGACCCCGCCTACAGCGCGGCGAAGGCGGGCATGATCTCGATGACGCGATCGCTCGCGCTCGAATACGGGCGCTATGGCGTGCGCGTGAACATTGTGCTGCCGGGAACGGTGCGCACGCCGATCTGGAGCGAGCGGGTGAAGAAAGACCCTGACGTGCTGGCCAAATTGCAGCGCTGGTACCCGCTCGGCCGCGTCGTCGAGCCGATCGACGTGGCGCGGACGGTCGCTTTCCTCGCCTCCGACCACGCCGCCGCGATCACCGGCGTTGCGCTGCCGGTCGATTGTGGACTCACCGCCGGCAACATCGTCATGGCGCGTGAGCTGACGGTCGAGGACTTTTGATGTCATGCCCGCGAAAGCGGGCATCTAGGAGTTAAAGGGCAAAGGCCTGCGTCGTGGGGCGACGGCAGTGCGTCGACCAAAGAGCAAAGTGCTCTTCGGCCAATTGCAATAGGGTCGCCTCGTCATTGCGAGGAGCGCAAGCGACGAAGCAATCCATCGTTCCGCTTGGCGCTGCTGGATTGCTTCGCTTCGCTCGCAATGACGGCGCTGGTTCGAACAAAACGCAATGCGCTCCAGAAACACACTTGGGAGAGGCAAAGAGATGGCCAAGAGAGTTCTCGTCGTCGGGCTCGGCAACATGGGCATGAGCCATGCGCTCGCCTACACCCGCATTGATGGCTATGAGGTCGTCGGCGCCTGCGAACGGCGGATTGCCGACCGCATCTTGCCGCCGGCGCTCGCGACGGCGAAGAAATTCGCCAAATTCGAGGAGGCGCTGGCCGAGCTCAAGCCCGACGTCGTCTCGATCAGCACGTTGCCGGACAGCCACGCCGATTTTGCGATCAAGGCGATGGAGGCCGGCGCCCATGTCTTCGTCGAGAAGCCGCTCGCCGACAATGTCGCCAACGCCGAAAAGGTCGTCGAGACCGCGCACCGCACGGGGCGCAAGCTCGTCGTCGGCTACATCCTGCGTCAGCATCCCTCCTGGATCCGGTTCATCGAGATCGCGCGTCAGCTTGGCACGCCGCTCGTCTTCCGCATGAACCTCAATCAGCAGTCGAACGGCGCGACCTGGGATTGGCACAAGCGGCTGATGAACAGCTTCCCGCCGATTGTCGACTGCGGCGTGCATTACGTCGACGTGATGTGTCAGATGACCGCCGCCAAGCCGATAAGGGTCCACGCGGTCGGCGCCAGGTTGAGCGACGAAGTGCCGTTGAACAACTATGGCATGCTGCAGGTCGCGTTCGATGACGGTTCGGTCGGCTGGTACGAAGCCGGCTGGGGGCCGATGATGAGCGAAACCGCGTTCTTCGTGAAGGACGTCGTCGGCCCGAAGGGCTCCGTGTCGATCGTCATGTCGGAGACCGCCGGCGCGGTGAAATCCGACGACATCAACGCCCACACGAAGACCAATCAGATCCTGTGGCATCACACCGACATGTCGAGGCCGGACGAGCGGATCGACATGAGCGACGAGCCCGATCACGACGCGCTGTGCGAGCGCCAGCAGCGCTATCTGCTCAAGGCGATCGACGAGAACATCGATCTGACAGACCATATGAACGATGCGGTCAAGAGCCTGAAAATCGTCATCGCGGCGGAGACGTCGATGTCCACCGGTCAGGTGGTCGCCCTCTGAGTCCGCCAATGGTCGAAGCGTGGGAGTTCGCGCAATGAAGTTCGATTTGGTCCTGCGAGGCGGACGCGTCATCGACCCGTCGCAGGGGATCGACGCGGTCAAGGATGTCGGCTTTCGCGACAGCCGGGTGGCGGAGGTCGGCGTTGGGCTTGTCGGCGCGACGGTCGAGGATATCTCGGGACGGATCGTCACGCCGGGCCTCATCGACCTGCATACCCACGTCTACTGCGGGGGCACTTCGCTCGGCGTCGATCCACTGCGCCTCGTGCGCGGCGGCTGTACGACGCTGGTCGATACGGGGAGCGCGGGGCCCGGCAACTACGCTGGATTTCGCGACCACATCATTCGGCCTTCGCCGGTCCGCATCATCGCGCTGCTGAACGTCTCCTTTGCCGGCATCTATGGCTTCTCCAAGCGGGTGATGGTTGGGGAAAGCGGCGATCTGAGGCTGATGGCGCCGGTCGACGCGGTCGAGGTCGCGCGCGCCAATCGCGACACGATCGGCGGCATCAAGGTGCGGGTCGGCCTTAACGCCTCAGGAAACTCCGGCATCGTTCCACTCGACATCGCCCGGCAGGTCGCCGAGGAGGCGGATCTACCCATGATGGTGCATATCGACCATCCCCCGCCGACCCTCGAGGACGTGCTTGCGCGAATGCGCAAGGGCGACATCCTCACCCATTGCTTCCGGCCGTTCCCCAACAATCCGGTGACCGCCGACGGCCGCGTGCGCAGCGCGGTGATCGAAGCGCGCGAGCGCGGCGTGATCTTCGACATCGGCCACGGCATGGGCTCGTTTGCCTTCAAGACCGCGCGCGCGATGCTCGCCAACGGCTTTCAGCCCGATTGCATTTCGAGCGACGTGCACGCTTTGTGCATCGATGGCCCGGCTTTCGATCTCCTGACCACGATGTCGAAGTTTCTCTGCTTAGGCATGTCTGTCGGCGAGGTCATCCGGACAGCGACTGAAGCGCCCGCCAAGGCCTTGCAGCGTAGCGAACTCGGCAGCTTCAGGCCGGGCGCGGCCGGCGACGCCTCGATCCTCGCCCTCGAAAACGGCGAGTTCGACTACGTCGACTCGACCGGTGAACATCTTGTCGGCGACCAGCGACTGGTCGCCACCGGCGTCGTGCTGAACGGCCGATGGTGGAACGGGTGAACGAATAGAGCGCGCTACGTTTTATTGGGACCTTCGCCGTCATTGCGAGCGAAGCGAAGCGATCCAGCAGCGCCAAGCGGAACGATGGATTGCTTCGGAGCTTACGCTCCTCGCAATGACGATGCCCTAGCTACCCACGCTCGGCACTCTCCTTCGGCGGCAGGATGAATTCAGCCGCGCCGTTGAGCAGAATCATCCGGCTGAGAAGCGCGGCCAAATGGTCCTGCTCGTCGGCGTCCAGCATGGCGCAGAGGCGCCGCTCGACCGCAGCGTGATCCGCCATCGCGGCCTCCGCCAGCGCGAAGCCTTTCTCCGTAAGTTCGACCAGGATGCCGCGGCCGTCGGCGGGGTCGGCGAGACGTCGCACATAGTCTTTCTGCTCGACCCGCCGCAGCAGATTGGAGACGCCACCCGAGGTGAACAGCATGGTGGCTTGCAGGCGCGACGGCGACATGCGGTAGGGCTCGCCGGCGACGCGCAAGGTCGCGAGGACGGCATAGTCCGCATAGCGGAGGCCGTGCCTGGCGAGGGCGGCGTTGACGGCGCGCAGGATCGTCTCCTGCAGATGGAGAATCCGCCCGACCACGGCCTTTCCCGAGCAATCGATGTCCGGTCGTTGCCGACGCCATTGCGCCATGCCCCGTCCGACGAGGTCGAAGGTGGGTGAAGCCTCGAGATCCGCGTGCGGGGCCTCCGCTCGCGTCGTTCGTTTCTTGGTTGTCATGACGCGGCTCCGAATCGTGTTCCGCCATAACTATGTGCAATTGCTGGCTAACAAGGCAAGATGCGATGAAATTATCTTTCTTGAAAGATGAATTGAAGTGGCCTAGCCTCGATTCGAGGCGGGAACGCAAGCAGTCGCCGCGCAAGAAGGGAGACGCAAGATGAGGATGTTCCGACCGGCCGCCGCCCTGATCGCCGTTCTGACCGCCGCGGCGCTAGCCCAGTCGGCGCGCGCCGAGGACCTCGTGGTGGCGACCTTCGGCGGCACGTTCGCGGAGGACACCAAGCTCTGCAACATCCAGCCCTTCGAAAAGGCGACCGGCGCCAAGGTCGCGGTGCAACTCGGCAATTCGGTGCAGCACGCCGCCGCGCTCCGGGCGATGGGGGGCAAGCCGACCTACGATGTCGCGTATGTGGACAATTCCCTCGCCGCGCAGCTCGACAAGGAAGGGCTGATCGAGCCGATCGACACGACGAAGCTCACGAGCTATCCCGATCTCGACAAGGCCGCTTTCGGGCCGCGCAACAGCTATGTCGCCTTCGAGGTCTCCGCGACGGCGATTGCCTACAACCCCAAGGCCGTCACGCCCGCGCCGACCTCCTGGAACGACCTGTTCGACTCGAAATACAAGGGCCGCTTGGCGATCGGCGACATCACCGGCACGTCGGGGATGCAGTTCCTCCTGGCGGTGAACAAGATGCGCGGGGGGACGCTCGACAACCTTGATCCGGGCTTCGCCGCGCTCAAGGAGCTGGCGCCGAACGTTGTCACGCTCTACACGCAGGCCGATCAGTTGGTCTCGCTGTTCCAGCGCGGCGACGTCGTGATTGCGCCCTGGTATCCCGATCGCGTCGGTGCTCAGATCGACAGAGGGCTCGACATCGCCGTTGCCTATCCCAAGGAGGGCGCGGTCGGCATTAAGCCGGTTCTCGTCATTCCCAAAGGCGCGCCGCACCCCGATCTTGCGCTGAAGTATGTCGACACGGTCCTCTCGACCGAGAACCAGACCTGTTTCAGCTCGCACGAATACGCCGCGCCGGTCAATCTGAAGGTCGTCCTGAGCGACAAGGTCAAGAACGTCGTGCCGACCGGCGACCACTACAAGAACCTGTGGTTCCCGGATCCAAGCGCGGTCGCCAGCCACCTCGTCGAATGGACCCGGCGCTGGCAGCGCGAAGTGGCGCACTAGCCCCAAGGCCTGCGCATGTCCGAGCTCGTTCTTCGCGCCCTCGCCAAGAGCTATCGAGAAGCCCCCGTCGTTCGCGGCGTCGATTTGACCGTGGCGCCGGGCGAGTTCATCGCTCTGCTCGGGCCATCGGGCTGCGGCAAGACGACGGTGCTGCGCATGATCGCCGGCCTCATCGAGCCGACCAGCGGCCAGGTGCTGATCGACGGACACGACGTCACGCCGCTGCCGGCGCACAAGCGCAAGCTCGGTTTGGTGTTCCAGTCCTATGCGCTGTTTCCGCATCTTTCCGTGTTTGACAACGTCGCCTTCGGGCTGCGTCGCCAAGGCGTGCGTGGGAAGGAGTTGCGCCGCCGCGCCGAGGAGGCGCTCGCGCTGGTGCGGCTGGCGCCGCTCGCCGATCGTCTGCCGCGTCAGCTCTCCGGCGGCCAGCAACAGCGCGTCGCGCTCGCCCGTTCGATCGCGCCGCGTCCCAGCATCCTTCTGCTCGACGAGCCGCTCTCCAATCTCGACGCGGCGCTGCGTGACGAAATGCAATTCGAGATCAAGCGCCTGCAGCGCGAGCTCAAGATCACCAGCCTCTTCGTCACGCACGATCAGGCGGAGGCGTTGTCGATGTCGGACCGGGTCTGCGTGCTCGACCAGGGCGTCGTCCAGCAAATCGGCGCGCCGGACGAGATCTATCGCAAGCCCGCCAACGCTTTCGTTGCCGGCTTCATCGGCCGCTCGAACCGGCTTCGCGGCTGCGTCGCCGGCAGCGAGAGCGACGGCGCCGTCGTGCGCCTCGCCGACGGCGCGACGCTGCTCAGCGCGGACCGCCGCCACGCGGTTGGCGCCGAGGTCGACCTCATCATCCGCCGGCAGGCGGTGCGCATCGCGGCGAACGATTCGGCCGCCGGCCTTCCCGGAACGATCGTGATGCGGTCCTTCTCCGGCGAGCGCATCGAGCGCGTCGTTCGTCTCGAAGGCGGCGTCGAGCTGATTGCGGAATGCGATGTAGGCGCGCGGGCTGACGATCCTCCTGTCGGCGCCGCTGTGCGCGTTTCGATCGATCCGCAATGGGTCTTTCTGGCCGCGAGCGAGCCATGACCAGGGAGAGGGGACGTCCCGCCGGCTATCTGCTGATTACCCCGTTGGGGCTCGTGCTGCTCGGCGTTTTCGTTGCGCCCATCCTGCTGATGGTCCCGACGAGCCTGCGCCACTACGATCCGGGCGCGGGAACGTCCTTGGGCTGGACCTTCGAGAACTACGCGCAGATCGTCACGGACCCTTATTTCCACGGGGTGCTGGCGCGCACTTTCACGATGGGCGCGCTCGTCACGCTGATCTGTCTCGTCGTCGGCTATCCGCTCGCCTATGTGCTGGCGCGTTCGACTGGGGCTGCGCGCAGTTGGTTGACGCTGCTCGTCGTCTTCCCGCTGCTGCTCAATCTCGTCGTTCGCTCGTTCGGTTGGATCGCGTTGCTCGCCAATCACGGCCTGCTCAACAACGCGCTTCTCGCGCTGCATGTGATCGGCGCGCCGCTCAAGCTGATGTTCAACCTCACCGGGCTCATCGTCGGGCTGACGCACATCTATCTGCCCTTCATGGTGCTGGTGCTCGTCGCGGCGCTGCAGGCGCTGCCCAGGGACGCGGAAGCCGCCGCGGCGACGCTCGGGGCCGGCCCGATGAAGACATTCTTCCTCGTCACCCTGCCGCTGACCGCCCCTGGCATGTTCGCTGGTTCGGTGCTCGTATTCGTGCTGACGATCAGCGCGCTGGTGACGCCGCGCCTGCTCGGCGGCCCGGCCTACAAGGTGATGTCGACTGTCATCTACGACGAGTTCCTCAGCGACTTGGACTGGCCGTCGGGCGCGGCGCTCGCCTTCGTGCTGACGGTGATCGCGCTGGCGATCGTCGCGGTGGCAGGTCTCATCACCAGACGCTGGACGGCCGCCCGATGAACGACCGCCCCCTCCATTGGAGCTTGCGTCTGGCCGCTGCGGCGGCGCTCGTGTTCCTGATGCTGCCGGTCGTCGTCGTCGTCTTCGCTTCGTTCAGCGCGACCGCCTATCTCACCATTCCGCCGCAAGGCTGGACCTTGCGTTGGTTTGCTCAGGCGCTTGGCGATCCGACCTACCTCTCGGCGATCGTGTTCAGCCTGGAGCTCGCAGTCGCCGCGACCGTCGTCGCGGCGCTGCTCGCAGTTCCCGCCTGCTACGCCGTGCACCACCGCTGGGTCCCGTTCAGCGAGGGGTTTGCGAGCTTCGTGATGTCGCCGCTCGTCTTTCCCGCGGTCGTGATCGGCGTTGCGCTGCTGCAATATATGAGCGCGCTGGGATTGCGCGGCAATTTCGTCGTCCTCACGCTCGCCCATGTGGTGATCGTCACGCCCTACATCGTGCGCACCGCGCTCGCCGGCCTGTCGGGCCTCGATCCGGCGCTGGAGGAGGCGGCGCGCGTGCTCGGCGCGAGCCGTCTCTCGGCGTTCATGCTGGTCGCGCTGCCGCTGATGCGCATGTCGCTGCTCGCGGGCTTCATCTTCGCCTTCATCACGTCGTTCGACGAGGCGTCGGTCACCTTGTTTCTGCTGCCGCCAGGGCAGGCGACGCTGCCGGTGACGATCTTCTCGGCGATCGACCTCGGCGTCGATCCCTCGGTCGCCGCCATCTCCACGCTGTTGATCGTCGCGACGATCGTCCCCCTCGCGCTCGCCGAGCGCCTCGGAGGCGCACGCCGCCTATTGTGAAGGAATTGACGCCATGCCTTTGACCAGCCGCGGCTTTCCGCTGTTTCTCACCTTCGATCTCGACGCCGAGACAATGTGGACGGCGCGCGACCCTGGCTATGCCAAACGCCCGATTCTCATGTCGCAGGGCGCTTACGGCTGGAAGGTCGGCGTCTGGCGCATCCTCGAATTGCTGCGCCGCTACGACGTGCGCTCGACATTTTTCATTCCCGGCGTCGTTGTCGAGCAGCGTCCCCAGGTCGTCGAGGCGATCCTGAAGGACGGTCATGAGATCGCCCACCACAGCCATACCCACGCCTGGATCATCGGCCTGACGCCCGAACAGGAGCGCGAGGAGATGGAGAAAGGCATCGAGGCGATCAAGCGCGCGACCGGGCGCGCGCCGCGCGGCTGGCGCTCGCCGGCCGCCGAACTCAGCCCGATCAGCTTGCCGCTGCTCAAAGAGTATGGCTTCGACTATTCGTCCAACTTTTTCGACGACGATTCGCCCTACCTGCTCGAGATCGACGGCGAGCGCACCGACATCGTCGAGCTGCCGTTCCGTTGGGTGCTCGATGACGCGCCCTTCTTCCAATATTCGATCGTGCTGCCGGGCCGCACGATGCATCCCCCGTCCTCGGTGCTGGAATCTTGGACGACCGAATTCGATGTCCTCTACGCCGAGGACCGCATGATGATGGTCGGCATGCATCCGCAGATCATCGGCCAGCCGTCGCGGCTCACTGTGCTGGAAGGCCTCATCAAGCATGCCCTGTCGCGCGGCGGCGTCTGGATGGGCCGATGCGACGAGATCACCGACGAGATGCGGCCGAACCTGAGGGCGGCGAAATGACGGCCACGATGCATGGCAGGCGCATCCTAGTCGTCGGCGGGGTGTCCGGCATCGGCCGCGCGACGGTGCGCCAGTTCGTCGAAGCGGGTGCGCGCGTCGCCGTGCTTGACCGCGACGACTGGCGCGACGCGAACGACGGTGTCGCGCCGAGCTTCGCGACGCGAGCCGACGTGTGTTCCCTCGCCGAGGTCGACGCCGGCGTCGCGGCGGCCGCCGCCGCGTTTGGCGGGCTCGACGGCGTCGTCTATTGCGCGGGGGTCGATCTCCTCGCCAAGCTCGCCGACACAAGCGACGAGGAATGGGATCGCATTTTCGACATCAACGTGAATGGCGCGATGCGCGTCTGTCGCGCCGCGCTGCGCGGCTTCGCGCCCGAGGGCGGATCAATCGTCCTGGTCGCATCGGCCGCGGCGCTGCGCCCGCTCGCCGACCGCACCGCCTACTGCGCCTCGAAGGCGGCGCTCGTCATGTTGGCCAAGACGCTCGCCGCCGAGCTCGCGCCGCAGGGAATTCGCGTGAATGCCCTCTGTCCGGGCGCGGTCGAAACGCCGCTGTTCCGCACCAGCTTCGAGGACGCGCCGGATCCCAACGCCTCCCGCGCCGAGATCGAGGAGCGTTACGCGCTGCGACGCATCGCCGATCCCGAGGAGATGGCGGGCTGCATCGTGTTCTTGTCGAGCGCGGCATCGAGCTACGTCACGGGAGCGGCGCTCGCCGCCGACGGGGGAAGGAGCTTCCATTGAGCCTCGGTCGCTATCAGGGCGTCGTCGCAATGGTGACAGGCGCCGCCAATGGCATCGGCGCCGCGATCGCGCGCCGGCTTGCAGAGGAGGGGGCGCGCATCGCGGTCATCGACCTCGAGGCCGAGCCGCTCGAGCGGGCCGTCGCCGATCTCCCGGCGTCCTCTGCTTTCATACGCGCCGGCGACTGCACCGACGAGCCGACGCTCCGCAGTTTCGCTGCGGATTGCGAGGCCAAGCTGGGGCCGGTCGACGTGCTGGTCAACAACGTCGGCCAGAGCGCGCGCGAGCGCGGCGGCCCGTTTCTCGATTCGAGCGAAGAGGTCTGGCGGTTCGTTCTGGAAGTCTCGCTGCTGACGTCGCTGCGCCTGACGCGCCTCGTCGCGCCGGGCATGAAGGCGCGGCTCTATGGCCGCGTCGTCAACATTTCGAGCGTCGCGGCGTTCGCCGGCGACGCCGGGCTCGTCGACTATGCAACAGCGAAGATGGGGCTCGTCGGCTTCACGCGATCGTTGGCGCGCGAACTCGCCGCTGACGGCGTCACCGTCAACGCTGTCGCGCCGGGCGCCGTCGCGACGCGCGCGCATCAGCGTATTGCTCCGGAAATTCTAGAAAAATTGCGCCGCGATACGCCGGCCGGCTTCATCGCCGCGCCGGAGGACGTCGCGGGCCTCGTCGCCTATCTCGCCAGCCGCGAAGCGCGCTTCGTGACTGGCCAGACGATCTTGGTCGACGGCGGCCGCTGGATGTTGTGAGGGCGGGGGAAGCCCGCGAGAGGAGTTGGCATGGACATCGCAGATATGAATGCGGTCGCGCTGGCGCGCGCGATCCGCTTGCGCGAAATCTCGCCCGTCGAGGCGACGCAAGCCGCGCTCGATCGCATCGAGCAGCGCGCCAGGCTCAACGCCTTCATCACCGTCGCGGCCGATCAGGCGCTCGAAGCCGCGCGGGCCGCCGAAAGCAAGCTGACGAGCGGCGAGTCGGTCGGCCCGCTGCACGGCGTACCGTTCTCCGTGAAGGATCTCACCAACACCGCGGGCGTGCGCACGACCATGGGCTCGGCGATTTTCGAGCACAATGTGCCTAAGACGGACGCTGTCGCTGTCGCGCGCGCCAAGGCCGCCGGCGCCATCATGATCGGCAAGACCACCACGCCGGAGTTCGGCCACAAGCAATCGACCGACGCGCCGATCTTCGGCCGCACGCTCAATCCGATCGACGAGAGCGTCACCTGCGGCGCCTCGAGCGGGGGGGCCGCGGTCGCGGTCGCCGCGGGGATGGGCCCGCTCGCGCTCGGCACCGACGGCGGTGGATCGATCCGCATTCCCGCGGCGTGTTGCGGCGTCGTCGGGCTCAAGGCGACGCTCGGGGCCGTCGCCAATCTCCAGCCGCCGGACCTCTTCGCCGCCAATTCCTACGTTGGCCCGATGGCGCGCGACGTCGCCGACACGTCGCTGCTTTTCGAGGCGATCTCCGGTCCCGATTTCGGCGATCCTTACGGCCAGGCGGTTCCAGCGCCGCAGGCCGCGCTCGACAGCTTCAAAGGCGTGCGGGTCGCCTGGCTGGAGCGCTGCGGCGATCACCGGCTCGATGAAAGAGTCGCGGCGGCGACCGGCGCGGCGGTCAAGACGATGGAGGCGCTGGGCGCGATCGTCGAGCCGATCGAGATGGACTTCGTCTCGCTCGAGCCCGCGTTTCTGGTGATGTTGGAATCGAGCATCGCCTCTCGCGTCGCGTGTCACCTCAAACACTTCGCGGGAAGGCTCGACCCGCATTTGGTCGAGACGGCCTTGAAGGGCCTGCGCCACAGCGCCGTCGCCTTGCAGAACGCGGGGGCAGCGCGCAGCGCGACGTTCCGCGCCGTGCAGCGGCAGTTCGAGCGGTTCGACTTCATCGTCTCGCCCGTGCTCTCGGCCCCGCCGCTGCCGCTCGGCCCGCAACTGCCTGATGGTCCGGTCATCATCGACGGTGAGCCCTCGGGCACGCTGCGGGGGGGATGGTATCCTTATACCTTCCCGTTCAACCTGACCGGCCATCCCGCGATCGCGCTGCCCTGCGGCAAGACGGCGGAGGGGCTGCCGATCGCATTGCAGATCGTCGGCCGCTGGCACGCCGATCGGCGTGTGCTGGCGGCGGCGGGATTGGTGGAAGCGGCCTTGGGCTGGATTTAAGGCGTTCTGCTCTTTGGTTCAGAGCGTCAGCGGCGCTCTGCTCTCTCTCTCGCTCTCGGCGCTCTCTCTATCGATCTGGAGAATTGAGCGCACGATGCTTTCGCTGGTTGCAATCGTATTGACGATGCCTGAGCGGAGCGCCGCGAGCAGAGAAAGAATTTTGTTGCGCTCGCTCGCCGCCACAATGACATTCGGTATTCGCCGAAAATCCTCGTGCGAGAGGCCGATGACCCTGCGACTGAGATCGCCGGACGCCGGACGCCCCCAAATGTCCAGGAAGTCGTATCCGGAGACATCCGCGACAGTGCCGCCCATGCGGGCCTGGCTGACCTCGAAAGCCGTGTACCAACCCATGCGAACGAGGTAGCTGTCCTCACTGCAATCGCCAACGCCGATCAGCGCCACATCAGCTCTGCGCGCCCGGTTCAAAGTCTTCTGCACGGTTTCGTCTTCGAGGAGCAGGTCGCGTAACGGCCGGGTCCTGACATAAGCCGGCGCATAGAGCGTCTCGCTCTTGCCGTTGAAGGCCGCAGCCAGTCGGCGCGCGATGTGATCTGAGCTCATGTCTTCCCCGGCTCTGAGTTCGCCTCCGATTGAACTGACGAAGGTGCATGCGCGCGGTTTGGGACTATCCAGGAATTTAGGCGCCGCGCCGACGTTGCGTCCCATGCCGACAGCCACAACGGTTTTGTCGGTCAGGATTTCTGTCAGGCAATCCGCGACGAGTTGAGCGACAGCCGCGCGTTGCAGTTCCTCGTTGTCATGGTCGATCGCGATCAAGGCGCGCTGGAGGCCAAAGCGCGCCTTAAGCTCATGCTCGAGTTCCGATAATTCGGCCGGATTGAGGTTGATTCGGATGACGACAAGTCCAAGCTCGCGCGATTGCTTGAGCATTCGTCCGATTTTCGTGCGCGAGAGTTTCAGCGCCTGGGAAATTTCTTCTTGGGTCTTATTGTCGTAGTAATATTGCTTGGCGACGGTGGTAATGAGGTTCAAATTCGGAGTTTCTGTTTTCATAATGTTCGCTCTGGTGCGCAAACCGGTCATCAGCCATTCGTCGCGATCATGAGCGGCTCGGGCGTCGCCGACACTGATATTTGTTCGAGTCTTCCCTGAAGTGTCAACTTCAACACCGTTCGCCAGTCCAGGCGGTCTGTCAGGCCCGCGAACCCGAGCGTACGGTCAAAGGGCGAGGGCCTGCGGCGGTTGTCCGCGAGGAGCGTGTAGCGTTTTGTTCGAACCGATGCCGTCATTGCGAGCGAAGCGAAGCAGTCCAGCAGCGCCAAGCGGAACGATGGATTGCTTCGTCGCTGCGCTCCTCGCAATGACGATCCGACCTGATTACAATTCGCTCCAAGCAATTGAAGCGAACTTCGAAGCCGCGCAATACGCGTTCGAAGTTCGCTTCAACGCATGGGGTCAGGCGATCTTGAAAATCCGGAAGCCTTCGACTTCCTTCACCTGTTCAAATCGGGTCCAACGATCGAAGTCGTGCAAAATGACGAGGCGATCGAGGTCGCCGCCGATCTCTTTGTTGATCCGGTCGATTGATTTCAGTTGGTCCCAAGCGCTGCCAATGCCGGAGCCGAGCGGAATGTAGACTCCGTCATGGTCCTTGCCGGTCAGGTTCTGCGCGCCGTAGATGCAATCGCCGGCGACGACGACGCGCCCCTTCGCGGTTTCGAGCGTCGCGAACTGCTGTCCGAACGTATGTCCTTCGCCAGTGCGGACATGAACGCCAGGCAACACGTCGTCCTGGTCGCCTTCGATCAGGGAGAGCCGATGCTCTTTGGCGGCGTCGAGGGCGCTGTAGATGTCATCGGGATCGAGCACGGCCGTCAGGAAGCTGAACCGCCGGGGCAGGGCCATCAGTTCGACCCAGCTCAGCAGCTCCTTCTTTTGCAGGTGCAACACCGCGTTGGGGAACTTCTCGATCGATCCCATGTGATCGAAGTGAGCATGGGACAGAACGATGTCGGTAATGTCTCCGGCCTCGACCCCCATCTCGGCGACCATGCGGACCGGCGAGATCCAGTCGGGAATGCCGAATTGCTCGGCGACCGCGACGCCATTTCCCTCTTTCATGAAGCCGCAGTCGACGAGGATGTTTCGCTCGCCATTGCGCGCGAACACGAAGGCGAACGGAAGGTCGATCGTTCCCTGATCGTAAGCACCCTGGAGCAGGGTTGCGACGGGCTGGTCTTTGCTGCGCGCGTATTCGAGGACGAAGACCTCCCACGGACGGGAAGCGTTCGGCGCTGATTTGTCGATCAAACTCGTATCTCCATTCAAGCCTAAAGACTACTTCTTCACATGGCGCGATTCCGCGCGCGCCGTGATCACGGCGATGATAAGCACGCTGCCGTTGAAGATCGGCTGAACCCAGAACGGCGCTCCGAGCAGATTGAGTCCGTTGAAGCCGACCGCCATCAGCACGATCGCGATCACGGCGCCGGGGATGTTGTAGTAGCCGGGGCGGTACGTCGTCACGCCAAGGAAAGCGGCGGCATAGGCCGGCAGCAGCAACTCCGGTCCGAAGCCCGCGTTTGCTGCGCCGTTCTGCCCGAGAGCGAAGATCGCGCCAACGCCAATCAGAACGCCGGCGAGCGTGAAGGCGACGATCTTAAGCAGACCGGTCCGGATGCCGGCGAGAAAGGCGACGCGCTCCGATCCGCCGATCGCATAGAGTTTACGGCCAAACGGTGTCTGCTCGAGCACATAGAGCAGGATGATCGCGATGATGGCTGTCAGCCACACCGTGACGCCGAGGCCGAGAAAGTGGCCTTGGCCAATCGAGAGGATCGTCTGCGGGATGCCTTCGAACAGCACCTGTCCGCCGCTCAGGCCCATCGTCAAGCCGCTGAGGAGGATGCCGGTGCCCAAGGTTGCGATGAACGAGCTGATCCCGAAATAGACGGTCAGAACGCCGTTGAGCAGTCCGACGAGTGCGCCTCCCAAGAGCATCGCCGGAATGACGATCCGCCCATCGAAGCCCTGGCCGCCGAGGAACGCGCCCAGCATCGTCAGGAAACCGATCAGGTTGCCGAGCGACAAATCGAACTCGCCCACGACGAGCGACAGGATCGCCGCAAACGCCGTACAGCTCACGACGGCTTGGACAACGAGCAGGTTTTGCCAGTTCGTCGAGGTCAGAAACTGATCGCTGAGCAGCGAAAACACGACGATGAAAAGGAGGAGGAGCAGCGCCGTCGCGTAGCGCGTGAAAATCAGGACCGCAGTCCTTTGCAGAAACGATTGCTGCCGCGCTGGCTTTCCAGCCGCGCCGCCATCGACCGCGACCGTTTGGGAGTCTCTGACGTTCATGCGTAAGACCAGCTGCTGATTGTGTTTTGATCGAGATCGCCGCCGTTGAGCTCCGTCGCGACGGCGCCGTCCCGCAAGATGAGGACGCGCGAGCACATTGCGGCAAGCTGTTCCGGCTCGGTGGAAAAGAAAAGAATTGCGACGCCTTCCTGCGCGGCGTCCTGCATCGCCCTGAACATGGTCGCGCGGGCATTGGGATCGACGCCCGATGTCGGATCGTCCAGCACCAGGACCGGCGGACGCAGCAGCAGCCATTTGCCGAGCAGCACCTTCTGCTGATTGCCGCCGCTGAGCTGGCCGAACAGCGAGGTGGGCCGGGCAGGGCGCACGTCAAATTCTTGGATAACGCGATCCATTACGCGCTTCTCGCGAGACCGGGCGTGCCAGTAGCGATCGAAGGCGGGAAGGAGCGCGTTCTCGGTGAGGTCCAGCGACGCAATGCCGCCCGAGCGCAGGCGGTCCACGGGAAGCAGTGTAATTCCGGCTTCGATTGCTTGCCGCGGCGACATTCCTTGCGGCAAGTCACGGCCGTTGACCCGCAAGCTGCCGCCCTTGCGCGCAGTGGCGCCGCCCAACACCTGCGGCAACTCGCCCACGCCGCTCTCGATCAGCCCCGCGACGCCGACAATCTCGCCCTTTCGCAGCGTGAAAGAGATATCCCGCATGAAGGTTCCAGCGAGGTGTTGCGCTTCCAAGACGACATCCGCATCTGACGCCGCAGAGCGACGCTCGGCTACGTCGGCGGCGGCCCACAGGCGGGAGACGCTGCCGGTCGGGAGCGCCGCCTTTGCGTCGTGGCTAGGCTGTTCCGGCCCAACCATAATCTGGACAAGCGTCTTGTCATCCACCGCGTTGGCCGCCGCCGCGTGGACAACCTTTCCATTTCGCAGAACCGTCACGCGATCGGCGCGGCCCTGCAGTTCCGCGAGCCGGTGCGTGACCATCAGCACGGCCGTTCCCGATCGCGCGATTGCGGTCACGCGATCGAGGAAAATGGTCGCCTGTCGTTCCGGCAGCGACGCCGTAACTTCGTCAAGGATAAGAAGTTCGAGCCCGGTCTTCACCTGGTCGAGCGCGATCACCATCGCGACCAATGCGCGTTCGGCGGGGCTGAGCTTGCCAGCGAGCTGGTTCGGATCAACATCGACGTCGTAGGCTTGCAGCATCGCCGAGGTCTCGGCGCGCAGCTTCTTCCACTCAATTCGGCCGCCGCGCATAGGATAGCCGCGGAAGAGCGCGATGCCTTCCGCGACCGTCATGCTGTCGATCAGAGGCGCTTCCTGATGCACCACCGCTACGCCGAGCTGGTTCGCTTGGTGAGGTGAGGCGATCGCCGAGACTCGCGTGGTCCCGATCGAGATTTCCCCTCGATCGGGCTGGTACACGCCGCTCAGCGTCTTGGCGAGCGTGGACTTTCCACTGCCGTTGGCGCCGAGCAGAGCATGGATTTCGCCATTGTTGAGGCTGATCCTAACATCGTCCAGCGCTTTCACGCCTACGAATTGCTTATCCAGCGCTGTCGCCGTCACCCCCATCGAGCGCTACTTCCAAAGCTCGAGAAATTTTTCCTGATAGCCGGTGTGCGCCTGCCAGTCGGAACCCGGCGGCGGCAGATTGGTCTTGTCGAGAACCACGAACGGCAGGTTTTCGCTGTGCGGTTCGAACAGCGGCTGCTTGTTCAGGAGACGGATGGTCTGATCGACGATCGCCCATCCCATGTATTCGTTGTCGTAGGCCGCATCGGCAACCTGAATTCTGCCTTCACGGATGAAGTTGAGGTTCTGCTGGTTGCCCAGCGCGGCGACGATCTTGACGCGATTGCCCATGCCGGCCTGCATCAAGGCTGCGACCTGGGTCGCCGCCGGAGGATCGAACGCGCCGTAGATATAGTTCACGCCGGGGTGGGAGCGAACGTAATCGACCGTCATCTGGCCGAGCTGGGTCGCGATCTGCGTCGCGGTGAAGTAGAATCTGCTTGGAGACGACGCAGTCCTTGCACTCACTGAAACCCTTCAGAACACCGACCTCCTGGGCCATGATGGAAGGGAATTCCTTGTCGGAAAACAGCGCAACGTTCGCCTTCCCGCCGGAGTTCGCGTTCATCCATTGCGCGACATGGAGGCCAAGCGTTCCGTAGTCCGGCGACACGTCGAACGCGAAGCCGAGGCCGCCCGGCGCCGAAAGCTTCACGGGATTGGGCGTATCGATGCCGTTCGAGCCCGCGACGACCGGGATGCCGGCCTTCTTGGCTTCGCTCAACGCCAGCTGAATGAGGTTGGGGTCGATCGCAATCGTCGCGATCACATTGGCTCCCGACGAGATCGCATCCAGGATCGCGGCGTTTTGTTTGTTGGGCGTGCCGCCGCCATCATAGACCTTGACGGTCCAACCGAGTTTCTCCGCGGCATGCTGAATGCCATCGGCAGGCGACACGCAGCCGTGCAGCACCGAAAGGCATGTCACCACCGCGATCTTGATGCCTTTTGGCGCCTTCGCGGGGGTCGTGGGCCCAGCATATTCAGGCGGCGTCATGGTGCGCGCGGCCGTCAGGATAGGATCGTCCGCCGCCTTCGCCGGGAGGGTCATAGCAGCGCCAACGCTCAATGCCGTTGTGAGAGCGAGCAACGTCGCCCTAGCCGTAGCGCGCGTGCGCCTCAACTCATCTGCGACACGATTTTGAGATCCACGACGCATTGTTCCTCCTAGTTGCCTGTCCGCCTTGTTGGCGGCGTTACTACGCGTTTCCTGCAAACAAATTTATAAGATCGCCGCCATGACGTCCCGACTGGGCTATGGCGACAATATTGATTCGCACTGACCTAGCGGGGCAGGGCTGTTCGACTTCGGCCTGCTTCGATGTCTTGGGAAAGCAAGCTTCGATAGTCCCCGAGCGCCGCGCGGTCGAGCTTATCGTCTGTGGGAGGGGAGAGTTATTTCGCTCAATCTATCACAAGTCTCCTCCCCTCACGCCAACTTTGACCGGCATCGGTCTCTCCGGCGTCGCGCATGTGTGAACGTTTGCGCATTTGATGCGCATATGTCGCATTGGGTGTTAACTGCTGTCAAGCGATGACTGGAGGCGATTGGCCAAAAGGCGGCGGAATATCAACAAGAAGTGATCGTCTGTGAGCCGTTTTCCTAGGCTCCCGGCAGTGATTGAAATGTGTCACTCACGCAAATGATTTTGGCTTGCGCATATGCGCAGATGCGGCTAGCTCATAGTGAGAGCCGAGCATTAGTCGGAATGATGAGTGGGAGAGGGACCATGAAAAAGGTGATGAACTCGCCTGTCGACTATGTCGACGAGATGCTCGAGGGCTTGTGTCTCGCCCACAATCGATCGTTCCGGCAGCCGGAAAAGCGCGTTATCGTTCGCGCAAGCGGCGCTATCCAAGGAAAGGTCGGTATCGTCACCGGCGGCGGATCGGGTCATCTGCCGATTTTCACCGGATATATTGGGCCGGGATTGTTGGACGCGGCCGCAATTGGCGACGTGTTTGCTTCGCCCTCCGCCGAGCAAATCGAAAATGCGATGCGCCAGGCGAACGGTGGCGCCGGAATTCTCTGCCTCTACGGCAATTATGGCGGAGACATCATGAACTTCGACATGGCGTGCGAGATGCTCGCTATGGACGACATTCCTACATCGACTGTCGTCGTCGCGGACGACGTCGCCTCGGCGCCGAAATCCGAGGCCAAGAAGCGGCGCGGCGTGGCGGGGATGGTCTACGCATTCAAAGTTGCCGGCGCCCGGGCCGAAGAGCGTGCGGACCTTGGCGAGGTCACCACGGCGGCGCAGAAGGCCGCCGACGCCTGCCGGTCGATCGGCTTCGCCCTTGGCCCCTGCACGGTGCCGCAGGCCGGAAAGCCGACCTTCGATCTCGGTCCCGACGAGATGGAAATGGGCATGGGCATTCACGGCGAGCGCGGAATCTGGCGCGCGAAACTGAAGAAGGCCGACGAATTGGCCGACGAGATGCTTGACCGTCTCGCTGACGACTTCGATCTCGGAAAAGGCGAGCGAGTCTCGCTGCTGGTCAATTCGCTCGGGGCGACGCCGCTCGAGGAGGTCTATATTATGTACCGTCGGCTTGCGGCTCGACTCGCCGAGAAGGACGTGACGATCGTTCAGCCGCTCGTCGGTCGCTATGCGACATCGATGGAAATGTCAGGGGCTACAGTTACGCTTTGCCGGCTCGACAGCGAGCTCGAGCGGCTGCTTGCGGCGCCCTGCGATTGCCCATTCTGGAAGTCTTGATCAGCCCGAGAGGGGAAAAGCGATGAACTCGGTTCCGAGCGTTTCGCAGGACGGTATCACCGTCGCCGATTTGGCTGCCGCGGTAGCGCGAGTCGCTGCGGCGATGGATGTCGGGGCGGCTGAACTCAACGCCGCCGATGGCGCTCTCGGCGACGGAGATCTCGGCATAACGGTGTCGCGCGGCTTCGCCGAGACCGCCGCCGCCGAATTGCCGCAGGACTTTGGCGGCGCCTTCATCGCATGTGCAAAGGCGTTTCAGCGGGTCTCGTCCTCGTCCTACGGCACCTTGCTGGCGACGGCCTTTCTGGCCGCGGCGAAGAAATGCAACGGACGGTCGTCGATTGAAGCGGCCGAGGTCCCTGAGATCGTCGAGGCCGCTCTCACGGCCATGATGACGCGGGGGCGAGGAGAACTGGGCGACAAGACGGTGCTCGACGTGCTCAAAGCGGTCGTCGACGCGACTGCGAGTTCATCGCCCACCCGTCTTTATGACGACAGCCTAACCGCCGCGCGCTCGACGCTCGAAGCCTTCAAGTCCAAGCCCAACAAACTTGGTCGCGCGCGGATGTTTGGGGACGCGAGCATCGGCCTCTACGACCCCGGTCAACTTGCGATGGTCAGGATCATCGAGGCGCTGCGTCCAGTCGCGTGAGCCCAACCGGACCCCGTCGTCGTCTTCTTAGCGAAGCGCGGCGATCCAGAGATCGAAGCGCAAGCCGATTGAGGCGCCAACGGAACGAGACGCGACTTGCTGGCGAGACCTCGATCGCTGGATTGCTTCGCTCCGCTCGCAAAGACGGTTCCACGTAAAGCCGCGCGGCTCTTTGAATTGGCCGCGCGGCGTAGCGATTCTCAGCCTGTGGTTCCGATCTTGTCCTGCGTCTTCGTGTCGAAGTCGCTGGCGTCGTGGCGCTCGTGCAGCTGGCTCGACGGCTCCCCGAAGACGCGGTTCACCATGCGGCCGCGCCGCACGGCCGGACGCTCGAAAAGCATATCGGCCCAACGCTGGACGTTCTTGTAGTCCTGGACGCTCAGGAACTCAGCCGCGCCGTACAGCCACCCCTTCACGAGGCCGCCGTACCAGGGGAAAATGGCCATGTCGGCGATCGTATAGGCGTCGCCGGCGATAAATTTGTTGTCCGCCAATCGGCGATCGAGCACGTCGAGTTCGCGCTTCACCTCCATTGCGAAGCGGTCGATCGCATATTCGATCTTCGTCGGCGCGTAAGTATAAAAATGCCCGAACCCGCCGCCGAGATAGGGCGCGCTGCCCATCTGCCAGAACAGCCAGGACAGGCACTCCGCGCGCGGCGCGGCGTCGGTCGGCAGGAAGGCGCCGAACTTCTCGGCGAGGTAGACCAGGATCGATCCCGAACTCGAAGACACGGATGGGCGTCGGACCGCTGCGATCCATCAGGGCCGGGATTTTGGAATTGGGATTGACGTCGACGAAGCCGCTGCCGAACTGCTCACCCTCGCCGATCTTGATCAGCCACGCGTCGTATTCGGCGCCGTGACGCCCAAGGGCGAGCAGCTCCTCCAGCATGATCGTGACCTTCACGCCATTCGGAGTAGCGAGCGAATAGAGTTGCAGCGGGTGGCGCCCGACTGGGAGTTCCTTCTCCTGGGTCGGCCCGGCGATGGGGCGATTAATGCTGGCGAAGTGGCCGCCGCTGGGCTTGTTCCACACCCATACTTTCGGCGGCGAATATTCGGACGTGTCGGTCATCTTCGATCTCCGGGCAGTTCAGGCGCGGCGCGCGGTCACCGTGCTGGCGGGTAGTTGGATGGGAAGAGCGCTCGACTCGTTTCTTCGTCGTAGACATTTTTGAAGGCGTGATCCGTGCCGACGGCCCTCGCCCGAGCGACAGCAGGCCGAGCCTCGATGGTTTCGAAGAAACGCTTCAAATGCGGAAAGGGTCCGAGCGGGTCCTCAGCGCCCTTGCGCACGCGGGAGGCGCGGTCGAGCCAGCCCCAGGCCGAGATGTCGGCGATCGTGTAGGTGTCGCCGACGATGAAGTTGCGGCCCTGCAGGTGGTCGTTCAACACTTCGTAATGGCGCTCGGCTTCGCGGCGATAGCGATTGACCGCATAGTCGAGGCCCTCGGGCGCGCGGAACTGGAAATGCACGGCTTGGCCGGAAAACGGGCCGAGGCCCGAAGCGATGAAGAGGAGCCAAGAAAGGAGCTCAGGCCGCTCATCCGGCTTGCCGAGGAACTTGCCGGTCTTTTCGGCGAGATAGATCAGGATCGCGGTCGAGTCGAAGACCCGCGCTTCCTTTCCGCCCGGTCCATCGGTGTCGACGATCGCTGGCGCCTTACCGTTCGGGTTGATGGCGCGGAAGGCCGGTGTGTGCTGCTCGCCCTTGCTGGTGTCGACCGGAATCACCTCGTAGGGCAGGCCTGCCTCCTCCAGGAAGAGCGCGACCTTCGCGGGATTGGGCGTTGGATGGAAATAGAAGCGGATCATGGCGTCTTCTCTTCATCTGTGCAGGGTTGGCCGCAGCGCGAGGGTAACGGCATCGACGTCAGTCGCGCGCTCGCGACGATGCGGGCAGGCTGGGTCGAGGGCCGGCGCCTGAGGCTGAAGCGCCGCCGCATCGCGTTTCGCTTTGCCGAGGCGCGAGCGGAGGGCAAGGTGCAGGGGTGGCGGCGCTAAGCGTCGCGGAGATGAGGCTTCGCCGTCCACGGCGGCGCGGCCCATTCGGCGTTACCGTTCGGTGAACGGCACGCCGCCTTTCGCCTTCGAGTCTTTCTTCGCTTCGACGATCTGCACGGTGACTGATTCCAGTGGAACTCCGAAGTTCTTCACCACCGCGTCGGTGATGTCCTTCATCAGCCCCTTCTTTTGCTGAGCCGTCCGACCCTCGGCCGCGTAAACGATTATCTCCGGCATTATTGGGCTCCTTTCGACGCCTTCACTGTGAGAAGCGGCGCAAGATTGTCAATCCCCGCTTAAGTCTCTTTTGGCTCGTCACGCGATGGCGCTCACGCGTCCCAATCCGTCTCGAGCGCCAGCGCGACGAAGGCTCACGCGGCGGCGCTCCTATAGGCCCCCTTGAGCTGCAACAGCACAACGGTCCGCCCGGGCAAATTAAATTCAACTGGGACGGCGAAGAGCCCAGCCTGTTCACGTGCGACCGCGGCGGGCAGCACTGTCGCGAGGCGCCCGCGGCGCACGATCTCGACGATTACGCTGATTGAGTTTACCTCGATTGCGATGCGCGGCGCCGCTCCCAGCTGCCGGAAATGGCGATCGAGCTGGACGCGCGTCACAAAATCCGTGCTCAGCAGCGCCAGCGCCTCGCGGTTGAAGTCCTCGAGCGTGATCGCGCGGTCACATTCCGCGTATCGATGCGACTTGCCGACCATCAGCGCGAACAATTCGCTGAGCAGCTTCTCTTCCTCGATGTCCGGCGAGCGCACCTCGTCGAACGCGAGACGTAACCGGCGGCTTTTCGATTCCGGTGTGGCTCCTGTTTGTCGTTGCGCTTGGAATGCTCGCATTGAAGCCATTCCTCGCGCCGCATAGCCGCGAGGCGATGTCACGATAGTGTTCGCAAGAAGCGCAAGATGATGACCTGCTGCGTTCAATGCGACGCGTCGGGCCATCTCGCAATCGACGCCTCGATCTTGTGTTCGTTGTATCCGGTGGGATTGCTCGCAGCGCACTTTCCGTGCTTGGCTTGCCCACGCTCACTTGGTTCCATGACTGGAGCGCCGCCAACACATTGCCGGGCGCGAAGAGATAGAATGCGAGTAGCGCGCGCGCCCCCTCGCGAGAATGTCGCGAAGAGCGTGACTGTAAAATCGATGCGAATGCTTGTGAACGCGGCTTCGCCAACGACGCTGTTATCGACGTCAACTTCACGCCGCGCGGTCGTCTATCGACGCGTTCAACGATGCTCTTCGATCGAAGCCCTATCGTTCGTCAAGCGAAGTCTGAGGTGAAATAAGGAGGTACCTCATAACGTCTATGATACGTCGGTAACGAGCGGCCCACGGCGGAGCACACCCAAAGGGAATATTGTCAGTCACTTCATAAGTGACGCAGAATTCAAAGTACTGGATGGCGCCGGCGTATCAAAGACGTCGGTGCGCTATGTTTTGCAGGGCAACATGAGTGAGGCGGCGCTTCACCCAAAGGGCGGAAGCTTGCAAAGAGTCCGCGCATTGTACCTTTATCGCCGGGGCGACGACTGATGAAGAGAAAAATCCTATTGTCGGCCTTTGCGTGCGACCCGGTGAACGGTTCAGAGCCTTACGTAGGTTGGAATTGGGCCATGATGCTGGCCAATGACTACGACGTTCACGTCCTAACGCGCGCGTACAGCCGTGAGCTCATCGCCGGCCATCCCGACGCGTCCAAGCTGACATTTCACTTCGTCGATTATTTCGGGGCTGAGAAGCACAATCACCATTGGCGGTACATCAAGCCGTATTACGTGATGTGGCAACTGCTCGTCCTGTTTAAGATATTGCGGCTTGCTTTCCGGCATTCGTTCGCCGTCATTCACCATATCACCTATAACAATATCGACGTTCCCGGCTTCCTGTGGCTCGTGCCCGGCGCGCGCTTTGTTTGGGGCCCGGTCGGCGGTGGGCAGACTCCGCCGAGATCGCTCGCGAGAGTGTACGGCAAGGGCTGGTGGAAAGAGCGAGTCCGAGCCGCCTTGAAGGCTTCCGCCCGTTACAACCCGATCATTCGCGGCGCAATCCGGCGGGCCGCGATCGTCCTGCTCGCCAATCAAGAGACGGCGGATCGCCTGGCGGGTCTCCGCTTCCGGTCAGCCTTGCTGACCGAGACCGCCATCGCAGGCGACGATGCAGATTCTGAGCCCGCGTTCGAAAGGCCCCGGGGCGGCGCGACGCGCATTCTTTGGCTGAGCCACGTCTTCAGTCGGAAGGGTCTCGTTCTCGCGGTCGAGGGCTTCAAGAGCGCGGTCGATCGCAGCGCGGGACAAGTCGATATTGAGCTCATTGTCGTCGGCGACGGCGACGCATTGGCGGGCGCGAAGCAGTTGGCGCAGCGCATCGGGATTTCCGACAAGATAAGCTTCCTCGGCGCGGTCCCTCATTCCGAAGTGGATCGTCATTTGGCGGAGGCCGACATTTTTCTGTTCACGAGCGTCCAAGACACTTCCGGCAACGTGCTGCTGGAAGCAATGCGCAAAGCAAAGCCGATTATCGCCCTCAATCATCAGGGCGCGAAGGCGCTCGTTACGCAAGGCGGGGCTCGTCTCGTCGATATCGGCGGCTATTCCGAGACCACCCGCGCTATAGGCTCCGCGATCATCGCGGTCGCCGCAGATTCCGCTCTGCGGCGGCGGATGGGATTGGCGGGTTGGCGCGAAATGCGCGAACGCCACACCTGGGCGGCCAAGCGTCGTCAGGTGCTCAGGATTTACGAAGACATTTTGGCTCGCAAGAACGTTCGTCGTGACGGCGTCCTGCCGATCGCAGGCGCGAGCCGAGAAAACGACGCCATCATCATCGCTGAGCGGTCAGCCGTCCCCGACGGCAGGGGAGGGGAGGCTGACTTGTAACCATTGAATTCACCTGGAGTGAATATCCCGAATGTCAGGGGGTATCGATGTCAATATATCTGTCCCTGAAGCGGCGCATTTTTGTCGGCCGGAACGTCCGCGTTGGAAAGAACTTCCATATCGGGCTCATGACCTGGATTTCAGCTTCCGATGAGCTGGTCATTGGCGATGACGTGATGATCGGCAAGCTGTGCACCATCCAGTGCAATGGAACGATTGGCGACGGGGTGTTAATCGCCAATAACGTCGGAGTTATCGGCAAACTCGACCACGACTACCGAAAGGTTGGCGTCTTGGTCCGCAATTCGCCTCACATTGCCGCCGCCGCTTATCTCCAACAGGACACGCTCAGTCGAATTGAAATCGGGAGCGACGTATGGATCGGATTCGGATCGACGATCGTCAGCGGCGTCCGCATCGGGCGCGGCGCGCTCATTGCCGCTGGCTCTGTCGTCATGGGAAATGTCTCACCTTACGATATTGTTGCGGGAAATCCCGCCAAGCAAGTCGGCCGCCGTTTCACTGACGAACAGATAGCGGCGCACGAGGCTGCGATCGAGAGCCGGCATATCGTCGAAGAGGCCTTGGCCACGCCGGCCCAATAGTTCATTTCTGTTGTGGAGCGGCAAGGACATGAGTCGACCTTTCAGTCGACGTGACGTCCTGATTGGAGCAGCGGGAGCCAGCCTGACGCCAGGCGGACTGATCCGTGCTCGCGCCGCTGAGCAACCGCTTCGGTTCGCTGGAGCCGACACCCCGATCAAGGGGATCGGGACGGTCGCCCCGATCCGGGATTGGGCCGCTGGGCCCTACGGCCTGACGCCGCGCCGGACCGCCGCGTTGCGCGAAGCCGGGTTCAACACGCTGCGGGTCTTTGTCTCGCTGAAGGCTTTCCTGGCGGCCCAGGACGCCGGATTGGGCATCGACCCGGCCAAAGTCACCGCCCGATGGATAGACTATGTGAAGCACGGGACTGACGCCGGATTCAGAGTGCTGGTGAGCTGGGACTCGACTTTCGAAGAGCGGCTCGTTGTTCTCGGCGGCGGCGAAGCGACAGCCCGGTTCCGTCGCGCGCTGGCGGCAATTTCCCGTGGGCTTGCGGAGACCTTCGATCCGACGGTGGTGGCGTTGGAAGTGATGAACGAGCCCCCGGAAGAGTCACGGCTCGCCAACATGGGCCTGAAGTCCTGGACATCGACCTTCGCGCCGCTCTTCTTCTCCGACATTCGCAGCGTCGCCCCGCTTCTCACAGTCGTCGTGCAGAGCGAGTCGGGAGGATGGACCGAGACGATCGCCAGCTTCGATCCGACCGCCTTCGACGACAACACGATGTTCTGCTTCCATTTTTACAAGCCGGGCGAATTTACGCACCAAGGCGTCAAATATCGCGATTTTTACGGCGTGCCATTTCCCATAACCCGTTACCCCGGAGGAAAGGCGGCGATGGAGGCGGCGATCCTCGCGCGGGTCGCGGCGGATCCGGGGATCGGCGAGGCGCAGAAGAAAGCGCTAAGCGCACAATACCGCGGAGTGATCGACTACTTGTGGTGGCCAAACTCGCCACTGGGCCCGAAGTGGATCGAATGGCCCAAGCTGGACGCGTGGATCGCCGACCGGCGCATCAATCCGCGCCGGATCCTTTGCGGGGAATTTGGCGTGGTCAGCAATCTCAATTTCAATGGCAGCCCCGGAACGGATTTGCTTTCACGCGCGACCTACATGCGCGCCCTCCGCCAGGCCGTCGAGAGCCGAGGTTTTGGCGGGTGGATCGCCCATCAGTCGTTCGGCGACTTCAATCTCTTCCAGCAAACGAGCGTCTCCCGAACTGGGGATGCGCTGATCCCTGAGTTGGTCGACGCTCTTTTCGATAACGAGCGACGGCCGAGAGTCGAATGATTGGCGAGCGATGGAGGTAGGTGCTGAACGCATTTGATCGACCGACACACGCTCCCATGGCGAAGGCGGCCCTGGCGATTCTCGACCAGGCGATTTACGCCTTGACCAATCTGGCGTTGCAGATGCTTGTTGCGCGCTCCGTCTCGGGCGAGGAGTTCGGCGCGTATTCGGTCGGCTCGACGTTCTTCTTCGTGGCGGCCCTGGCGCACCAGACCGGCGTCATCGAACCGATGTTCGTCTTCACTGCGCAGCGATATGGCCAACACATCGGCGCTTACCATCAGCGCCTTAGGCGCGAGTGGTCGATTGGCTTCGGCGTCGCAGTGCTGGCGGTCGGTCTGGTTCTGGCTTTGGCGATGTTCATCGTGGGCTCGCCGCTTGTCGCCAGAATCTTGGCGGCTTTTGCCGTCGTTTCTCCGGTTCTCCTGTATCTCTGGCTTCTCCGACGCATGACCTTCCTGCTTGGGCGGATCGATATCGCGGTCCTGGGCGGCCTGACCTACTCCCTGACGCTGGTGGGCGCCGCGGCGCTTGTCATGTACGCCGGCCATATGACCGGCGTCGTGGCGGTTGAGCTGTCGGGTCTCGCCGCCGTCGTCGCTTCGGTCGTCATCATGGCGGCGATGCGCTGGCCCTTGTCGAAGTCGCGGCCGCCCGTCGATCTCCTCTATCAGCACTTCCGCTACGGTCGTTGGGCGGTTTCCAGCGAGGCCGTCGCCTGGGCAATCGCAAACGCCCCGATCGTCGTTCTGCCGATTTGGTATGGGCTCACCGCCGCCGCGCAGCTCCGCGTTCTCAATCTGATGTTCATGCCGCTCCTGCAGGTGGTGGCGGCGTTAGGGTCTCTCCTCTTGCGACGTTACGCGTCGGCTGGGCGCGACGCCTACGACATGCGGACGATCTTCAAGTACTTCTGGATGTTGATGGCGGGAGCCAGCATCTATTCGGCTCTCATTATCGTCTTCGGCACGGCGGCGGCTCCGCTTTTGTTTGGTGAGGAGCATCGTGTCGAAGAGCCTTGGTTGCTGCTCGGCGCCGCCTCGACGATCTGCTCGGTGGCGACGCAGGGCTTCTTCGTGGCTTTGCGCGCACGCGAGCATTCGCATCAGGTCCTGTTCGTCCACATGATCGTGCTCGCGATCATGGGTGGTCTGCTCCCACTGGTCATCGACCTCGGCGTCAGCGGCATCACCGGCATCCTGCTCTCTCAAGCCATGGCTTGGGGCGTCGCGGTCGGCGTGGCGGGACTGTTGGTCTCTCAGCGGGGACGCCTCGGCGCGGGCTTAGGCGCCAGAGGCAATCGGTAGACGCCTTCAACGTAAACATTCGCGGTTCAAATGTTTCGAGGTAACGTCGTGCTGCTGAAGGATCCCTACACCTTCGTCCTGCGACTTACGTTATTCTGTCTCGCAGGTGACATCCTCCTTACCGGCGGGTTTATGCTGTTGCGCGTCCCGCCCGTAGGCCCCGGAGTTCCCATCAATGAACTCCTCCTCGCCTTCGATCTCATCGCCATTCTGCTTATGCGGCATGCCAAGGTTGGCTTCACGGCCACTCCAGTGGTCGTGCCGCTTGCGCTTCTATGGCTGCAGGGAACCATCCAACTCGTCATTGGGCTTTATGGCAGCGGCTTTTGGGCGGTCCGCGACGCCGCCAGCCTGATCGAGGCGGCGTATCTCTTCGTCGGATTCTGGCTTGCCTCCGACCCCCGCTTTCTCCCGATTTTCGGCCTGTGGTTCCGCCGCGTGCTCGTGGCCGCGGCTTTCTATATGCTCCTTTATCCCGTGCAAGACTATATTGTCGGGATTTCGCCTGTCGTTACGGGTGTGTCCGGCTATAGTGTTCCGCTGCTATTTTCCTATAACGATGCGTCGACAATTGCCGTAACGGCTGCGTGTCAGATGATGGTGAGCCATTATGGCCCGCCGATGTTTCGGATGTTGCTGACCGCCGCGTCGGTGATGGTGCTGGTCGTATTTGTCCAAACCCGACTAACCTATATCCAACTCGGATATCTTTTCCTGCTTGTGATGATTTTCAAGCCGCAGCGGCTGGGGAGCCTGGGTTCGATGATGCTGGCGACCGCGGCGCTGGTCGGGCTGTTTCTTGTCAGCGGGATCGAACTTCCGGGGCGCTTGGGGACGACCTTCACGCTCGATTTTCTCGTCAATCACTTCGCTGCGATTTGGGGCAGCGGCGGCCACGACGCTACCACCGACGCCGCGGCTCAGGGCGTCGGCCTTCGCGTCGGTTGGTGGGCGAATATCGACAACACGCTTCGGCAGGATGTCTCGAGTTGGCTCTTTGGACTGGGTTACGGCAACCCGCTGACCACTTTCCGTGGCCCTGCGGACGACATCGTTCGTGAACCGCACAATTCATTCGTTTCCGTCTACGGACGTCTTGGGGTGTTCGGACTCGTCAGCTTCATACCGCTTCAGATTGCGATACTGGCCACAACGGTGAGACTGATCGCGCTGAGCAAGCGAGCTGGGGCGGCAGAATTGCATGAGCTCGCGATCACTATCCTTTGCTTCCTCGGCGCCCACCTCATCTTTTCCCTGGGGGAAGGCGGCTTCGAGATGAGCTTCGCCGCGGTCACCTATTACTTCCTTGCTGGAGTCGTCTTGGCGCAGTTCAAGGCGCTAAGAGCAGCGCGGGAAGTCGATCATTATTGGCGTGTAGCGGCTTGATATTCGATCGTAGAGACGGGTCATCGTCTGATGACATCGTTAACGTTTGTCTGTTGTTAGCAAAACGTCCCACCAAAAGGGGGTGAACATGTCCTGGAAGGGAACCATCCTGGAAGAAATACACGTTGTCGCCGCGGAGCAGAATAAGACCTTGGCGCCGCTGAGCGACGACCTGAGGCTCAATGAGTTCGGGCTCGATTCTCTTTGTTTCGCGATACTGGTGTCGCGCCTCGAAGATAGCACCGGTCTTGATCCGCTCTCCACGGTTGGGAGCGCGCGCTTTCCACGCACGCTCGGCGAACTCATCGCACTTTACGAGGAAGTCCTCCCCTCCGACGCTATTCGACTCATCGAATAAGACGGTCTCGGCAGTGTCGTCGCGGCGCGCGATCAAGGTCGCTGCTTGACCAGCTCGAGACGTCCCGCACCACCATAGGGCTTTCGGTATCGACCATCGCTCGGGTCCATAGCGCGAAGCCTCCCACCAACATAAGCAGCGTGCAGGGTTCGATCCCGCGCGGCGACGCCTGGCCATTTCTCGCCGCCGATCGGGCTGGCGGAATTGGGGGGGAGGGCGCTCGCCCTCCCCAATCTGCATCAGCGATAGAGCGGCAAGCCCTCGGCGGATTCTGCGATCGACGCGTAAGCCGCCAATGCGGGCCTGGCCGCGTTCAAACAGCCGCGCCGGAGCGGCGGCTCCGCGCGTTTGCGTCTTCGCAAGAGGACCAAGCGTATATCGGCGTGCAAAACGAGAACGCGGCCAGACGCGCCTAAACGCCATCGGGGGCTAGCGTTCACCCAACGGCCAACGCTTGCGGAGCGCCGCGAGGACGCCACGGCGCCGAGGCTGTCGGAGATGTTGGCCTCGGCAGGTCCATCATCGGCCACTGCCTGTCGGCATCGCCGGCGATGCGGCGGTCGCCGCCGCATGGCCCTCTTGCCGACGCCGTCGTCGCAATATCGCGCGCCGGACTTTCGCCGGCCGCTGTCGATCAGCGCTGTCGGCGGGCTCGGCTTACGCCCGATCCGCAGAGGATCTAGCGTCTGGTCTTGGATCGTTGGGCACGGACGACCGCAAGCCGTCGTCACCGTCGCGCAATCCACACAGTCGATGGCCTGCACCCGCCGACCGCGCCAGAGAGCGCGCCCCGACAATCAACAAATTGAACCACAAATCCCAAGGCGGCAGGGCTAGCTCCCGTTGGCGATCCCAGCCATCCCGCCGTTGCTGCCCGCGTCACTAGCTGATCTTTATCGCGTTACGAATGCCGAAAGCTATCCCGGCTGTTGTTGTTGAAATACCCATCGTAGGGCAGGTATTGAGGTTCGTCGGCCCGCTCGTATTGCTTCAATCTGTTGAGATTGGCTTTGTTGAGGACGACGCCCAGCAGGCGTTCTCGGATGTCGCGTTCCGCATAGAGAAATCTCGACACAGCCGCGCTGTTCGTCTTTCCCCATAGCGCGACGAGGACGAAGCAATTGCAAAGCGCGGACAACAAGCGCGCGTCGGCGGCGGCGGCGAACGGCGGCAGATCGATCAGGATGATATCGAATAGCGTTCTGGCTTCGGCTAGGATCGTATCGAATTTCAGCGCCAGATTGCCGAACTCACGCACGCCGCCGTTCGTGTTGGCGATCGGAAGGAACCGCATGCCGCTCGAACTCGTCGGTGACCAGCAGATCTTCCAAATGAGGCCGTGTGTGGCCTCCGCCCAGCAGTTCGTAGAGGCCGCTGCGCGCCGACGGCGCCAAGATTCGCGAGAGGCCCCGCGTGCGCAAATCGCCATCGATCACCAACAGACGCGCGCCTTCCCTGGCCAAGAGCCGACCCATATTCAACGTCAGGGTCGACTTCCCTTCTTGTGGCAAAGCCGAAACGACGCCAATAACTTTCGTTTCACTGGCAAACGGAAGCAGGCTCGCACATGCGCGGACTTCACGAATTGTTTCCGCGTAAACCGATTGGGGCCGGTCGGTCGAAATACGAAGCGTGGGCGGCAACAGGCTTGCGAGCGAGGCGCGGGCGGCGTTCTTCTTGGAGGAGATGCGCAACGTAATTTTTTTGGAGATCGTGGGAAGCCAACCAAGGAAGCGAGACCCAAGCAGATCTTCAACCTGGCCTCTCGTGCGGAACGACCGATCGATCGTCTCCGATAGCCCGGCGGCGACCGAGCCACTAGCCAGCCCAGCCACCAGCGAGAGCACGATCACCAGAGACAGGCTCGGGCTTCGACGGGTCGCGGAGGGCTCGGACGGGGTGATGACGTGAAAGTAATCGTCGCTGAACAATTCGTCCGACAGTTCCTGTCTTGCCTGAAGAAGGGATTGATAGAACTTCTGGATTTGTTCATTCCATTCGAGTTCGCGTTTGACGCCGTCAGACGCGCCGACGGAAGACGACAATTGAGAGGCTTGAAGGTCTTTGTCGCTCTTCAATAGGTCCAGGCGCACCTGGTCCAAGCGCTGCTGGATCCAATTCTTCTTGCTTTGCTCGATGGCGATGCGCCGATCGTGAATGAATCTCCGATACGCGCTGGCGAAGCCGTTGGCGACGTTGGCGGCCAAATTCGGGTTGGTCGCGGTGAAACTGATGGCCAGAACATAGGTCCGTTCCATGCGCGTGACCGACAAGGCGCGCGCGATGCGACTGAGATCGAGGCTGGCCACCGGCTCGCCAACGGCGCCTTTGGCCGTCGTGCCCCGCGAAGACATCCAAGCGGGGAGGTACGGATTCGGCTTGAATTCAGCCCCCAGTCGATCTCGATCCTCGGGGCTGAGGTCCTTGGTCATGAGGTCGGCGACCTGCCAGGAGCGGATCACTTCCGCCTGGCTGTCGAGCTCGACGGAATCGATCGTCGAAGCCGAGGCGTCAGCCGCCCCCGCGATGCCCGCTTTGGAAGGGGGCTCGATTAAAATCAAGCACGTTCCTGTAAACGTCGGCTTTGCGACTGCCAAATACGCGACGCCAACGAGAAGTCCGAGGAGGACGCCTAGCGTCAGATACCACTTACGACGCTTGGCTACCGACAAAAGATAAATCAGATTGGAGACTTCGTAGTCCGGCCTAGGCGCGGGAAGTTTCTCGGCGCTCGGAATGTTCATACTATGGGTAAAATGCCTCATACTCCCGCTCCACGATCAGCATATTCGGCGGAGACCGTCTCATTCATGGTCGGATGGGAAACGCTTCAGGGCGCACGACCCTCATAGGGCCGCGCGCCCCTGCAATATCTTTGGGCTGGTCTTCACTACAAAGTTCACGCAGCCAGGCGCGGCGTGGCTCCCACGAGGATGTCGCGGAAAGCTTCCCACAAAGGAACGATACGGTCGTCCGCGACAAGGTGACGGCACAAGCCGCCGTGCTCGCCGCTGTCCAGTTTGATGTGCTCGGCGAGGAAGTGATGGAATGCGCCGAGCGACGGCTCGTCCCAATCCTTCGCCGTCAGGATTGCCTCAAAAACCTTCTCGAGGCCGCCGTCTTCATAGCTCGACAGGCTCATCGCGCGCGTGATCGAGTTCGTACTTATGAACCTCATCAAGGTACGCCCGGCCCAGGGCGTCAATCCTGTTCCGCGTATCCTGATCGAGGCTAGACATGACAACAGTGCGCCGCATGAACTCGTCGTGGTTCATTTTCTCCCCCGGTTCAGCGACGCCCGGATAGGGAGAGAGGTTGTCGGTGTCGCATTCTCCAGCGCGGAGCTCGATGAGTTTGGAGTCTGCGGGATAGAGTTCACAGGCGATGCCGACCGCCTCCACAAACTGCACCGAGAAGTAGTAATAAGCGGCGCACGCCGCCATTAGCTCCTCGCGCGTCAAATCCGGCCACTTGAGACTCGCAATCTCATCGATGATTCCGGGGTAACGATCGGCAGTCACTGCGGCGTGTTCGACGGCTTGTATATTCATGGCGTCGTTCTCCTCTGATGTCGTTAAAGAGAGGCATCGGTCGATACCGTGAGTTCTGTTCTCCAGAATAGACGACTGCACGTCGGCGTAACGTTTGACGGAACGAGCGTGAAACGTAGTCCGTGTCAGGGAAGGGGGGCTCCAGCCTCCACCGTCAGGAGCCTCGGCTCTGGGGCCAGCGTGGCGCTCGGCGCGAGGCAATTGATCCAACTTCGATAAAACGCTGTGGCGGTGTCGCGCCATTCAGCCCGAGCCGGGGCCAGCGCTTCGATGTTCGTCAATTCTTCGAACGGCACGCTGCTGGGGTCTCGGCTCGCCCGAAGCGCCAAAGCGTCCAGCTCCGCTTCCGCGTCGACGCAGAAATATCCTTTCGGCAGCGTGGGGAATTGGTCTGTTTCGCCGCGCAAATATTGGCCCATATCGCGGCGGTACTCTCTCGCCAGCGAATTGGGGTCGTACTCTGGATGGCCCTGCAGGAAGACGAATAGGCTGCCAAACGATTTGATGAACATGTCGACGCCGTGGGCGGCCGAACTCGTCAAGATATCATAGCCCGCGCGCTCGAGCTCGCTTCGCAACAGCCCGTTATAGCGTGAGTGCGGAATGACACGGACGCTTCCATGTTCGCCCGAAAGGGGATGGTCTTGCTGTGCGAGAAACGCGAATGCGCCTGTGCATTTCTCCGCCAATCGCCGTCGCTCGACGCCGTCGAGATAAAGGACTGCCGCATGGGCGGCGAGACAGGAGAAGATAGTCGACGCCGTATGGTCCTTCGCCCAGTCGATGATTTCCGTTAGTTCCGGCCAGTAGTCCTCCTTCATCAGAGTCGTACGGGGCTGCGCTCCGGTAATGATAAGCGCGTCGAGATCGCCGCTCATGGCCCTGCTCACGGGCTCATAGCGCGAGCTGAGAAATTCATACGCGCGCGGCGAACGCGCCGTTCGCGTGAAAGCGAACAAGCGCAGTTCGACGTCGACACTGCCGGATGATGCGTTAATGAGGTCACGGAATTGGCGTTCCGTTACTTTCAGCGCTTCGTCGCTCATATTATTGACGAGCCCAATTGTAACGGCGCGACTTCCCATAGGATGCCCCCGGCGTCTGACGCAACACGGCCCACATACGCGCCCGCCGACGCGGCGTACGCAATCGCGCAAAGGGGCTAATCACTTTGGGTTGGAGGTTATTGCAGGCGCGGGATTGTCACGCAGGTACTTCATCTGCGTTGTCGATGCAGGCGACGACAGAAGTGCGGTTAGCGGACCCTCCTGCTGCGCATAGCGTTCATCATCGAACCTGCTGCGCATAGCGTTCATCATCGAAGGCTGTGGGCTGGGGTTCATCACAGGCTGCTCGGCAAACAACGGGCGTGCGCGAATGAGGGGTGTTAGGCGCCCGCTTTGCGGATTGAAATTCGCCCAACGCATTGTCGAATTGTGCGTGCTGTCGTTGCAGACGGCCGGGCGCTGCGCGAGAATTGCGCCGGCGCCGCTGTCGATAAAGGCAACGACGCCGGCAGATCCAACTCAACAGACCAACACGATGGATCGGTCATGCGATCCGCATCAACGGGCCCTAGTGTGCGGACTTTGGTGGGACGTTTGAGAAGAGGAAGCCCAGCCCTTCGGCCATTGTCGGATGCGCGAGAACAGTGTCGCGCAGTCGCGTGTACGGCAGATCCGCCAACATTGCCATCTCCACCACGGCCATAACTTCACCGGCCTCCCCGCCAATCATGGTGAATCCGAGAATGCGGTCGTCAGTGTCTCCGACGATGGCCTTCATGAAGCCCTGGGTTTGGCCGGTCGCCTGCGCCCGCAGCACGGTGCTGGTCGGCATTTTGGCGAGGCGCGTCTTGACACCCTGACGTTTCGCCTCGCCTTCGCTCATTCCCACGTGCGCGAGAGGCGGGTCGGTAAACATGCAGTAGGGAATCGGCCGATCGCGAGTGCTGCGGCGCCCTCCGGCCAGATTGTCACGCACGATACGAAAGTCGTCTTCGGAGATGTGCGTGAATTGCGGACTGCCAGCGCATTCGCCGAGCGCCCAGACATTTGGCGCGCTGGTCTCGAGCCGCTCGTTGACGCGAATGTAGCCGCGATCGTCCAGCTCGACGCCGGTCTCGGCGAGCCCGATTCCGGTGGTGTTCGGAACACGCCCCGCGGCGACCAAGACATCGCTGCCCGCGATGGTTTGCTCGCCAGAGCCGCTGCGCACGACGACGCTGACTTGCCTTCCGGACTGACCTTGCACGCGGAGGATCTCGACTCCGACGTGAACCTGAACGCCTTCATCACTGAGTATCCGCCGGATCTCAGTCGAGACGTCAGGATCCTCTCGACCCATGAGCTGGGGCCCAGAATCGATGACCGTCACATCGGCTCCGAAGCGTCGGTAAGCCTGCGCAAATTCGAGTCCCGAATAGCCGCCACCGATGACGATGAGATGCGAGGGCAAATAATCGAGCTCCAAAGCCTCGATATGAGTGAGGGGCTTGGCGGCCTCGAGGCCAGGAACCGCAGGAATCGCCGCGTGAGTCCCGATGTCGATGAAGACTTGCGCGCCGGCCAGCGTGCGCGTTCCCCCGCCGTTCAGTGTCACCTCGAGCGTTTTCGGCGCCACGAAGCGGCCTTCGCCCATGATCAGTTCCGCGCCGCTCGCCTTGTAATTCTGCAAATGGATGGCGACCAGTCCTTCGACCATGTCGCGCTTGCGGCGGCGAACCGCAGCCATGTCAACCGTGACAGGGCCAGTCACGGCGCCGAATTCGGCGCCGTGGCGCGCGAGATGCGCGACTTCGGCGCTCCGGATTTCATTCTTGCTGGGTAGGCACGCGATGTTGGGGCAGGAGCCCCCGATCCACTTGCGTTCTACGACGGCGGTGCGTTTTCCCGAATGCGCCAGATGCCAAGCGAGCAGCTTGCCAGCTGCTCCGCTGCCAAAGGTCAGGACTTCGAATTGTTCGGGCTGAGCCATGGGCGTTCTCCGCGCTTCGTGCTTAAGGGCCGAGACGAGAGGAGCTTTTGAAACGGCGAGCAGCGTGAAACGATCATGCGCCTAGTGAACGCATCGCCGTTCGCGCCGTCGTTGCGCCAGAAGGTCGAGAACCTCGCCTTCGTCATTGGCCTCGGGCCAAAGCCACAACGGCTTGCCGGCAAAGTTCACGGCGATCTCATCGAGGCGCCATCGCGAAGCCGGACCCGGGCGCCGGCGAGCAAGGCGCCGAGGAAACCAACTTCAAGAAGCCTCGCACGAGACATCGCCCGTGCTCCGCTGGCAGCTCCTCAACGTCACGATAGCTGAGAGCAAAACCGACGTACAGCCGAACGAAGAGCGTTGGGAGCTTCCGAGTAAGATCAATTGTCGATTTTTCCCGCCGCGCATCTTCCCTCGACAGGATCCTTTCCGAACCTTCGCCCATTTGTTAGAAACAACGGTGCCTCTTCGAGAGTTGTCCGCAAAGCGACGAACCGCCCAGGAGGGCTTCGATGCGCAATCGGGTTATCCATCTCATCAATCCGAAGACGGATTCGCTGACGACCCGTCCGATTTACATGAACCGGGCGCTGTATTCACCGCTGGCTGGCTTGCTTGCCGTCGCAGCGGCCATTCCCCGCGATCGGTACGAAGTCGTGCTCACCGACGAAAACATCGAGACGATCGACTTCGATTTGCAGGCGGATCTGGTGGGGGTCTCCGCGATGACGAGCTACGTCAATCGCGGCTACGAGATCGCCGACCAGTTCCGCGCCAAGGGCGTGCCGGTCGTTATGGGTGGCGTGCATCCAAGCTTCATGCCCCAGGAAGCGCTGAGGCACGCCGACGCCGTGGTGATCGGCGAGGTCGAGCTGGTGATCGACAAGCTGCTCGACGATCTCGGCCAGGGTTCGATGCGGGGAACGTACAAGTCGGACAGGCTGCACCCGATGAACGGGATGGCGATGCCGCGGTACGATCTTCTGAAGAAGAACCGATATGTGAACACGACATTCGTGCAGTCGTCGCGGGGTTGCCATCAAGGCTGCACCTTCTGCGCCGAACCGCTGATGAACGGACTGAAATTCCGTTACCGTCCGGTGGACGAGGTGATGGAGGAAATCGAGAACTGCGGGGCGCGTACGATTTCGATCAACGACGCCGACTTTTTCGGCACGCCTGAGCGCCCCAAGGAAGTGATGCGCGCGTTGAGGGGCCGCGGCATCCATTGGCAGGCCGGCGTCACCTCCAAGCTCGCGCAAGACGACCGCATGTTGGAACTTGCCGCCGAGAGCGGCTGCACGATGCTGAGCATCGGTTTCGAGTCGATCTCGCGCAAGACGCTCGAAAGCGTGCACAAGCATGTCAATCGGCCGGAGAACTTCGCGGCTCTCGTGGAGAAGGTTCATTCTTACGGGATCATGGTGTTCGGCCTGTTCATTTTCGGCTTCGACGGCGACGATCGGTCGGTTTTCGACGAGACGGTCAATTTCAACATCAATGCCGGATACGACGCCTGCGCCTATTCGGCGCTCACCCCTTACCCCGGCACGCTCACTTGGTATGAAATGAAGCGGGCCAATCGTATCGTGTCATTCGACTGGACGATGTTCGACCAAGGTCATGTCGTCTATCGCCCGGCGCAGATGGAAGCGGACGAACTGCGCGTCGGCCTCGACCGCGCTTATAAGAATTTCTATTCGATGTCTTCGATCGCCAGCCGATTCCCGTTGCGCGGCAAACGGCATCGCACGCAATGGGCCATCTACAATGCCTTCATGCGCAAGGCGTCGCGCACCGAAAACATCCAATCGATCGCGCCAGCGACCGCACCGCCCGAAAACGCGCCGATGCCGCCGATCCTGCCCATCAAGCGCGAATGGCGGGCCGCCGTGCTTGAAGCCGCGGGAGGGCCCGAGCCCACCTGAACTGAGGTGGAGCCCGGCCAACCCGCGCAAATCAAGGTGGACGGCGCCGTGAATGGAAATACGGCTCCGCCCGCCCATAGCCGTCCGCCACGCGCTTTCGCCCCTCGCCGGCGACGAAATAGGCCGCCTTCTTGCGAGCGCTCGCCTCATTGCCCGATCCGGTCAAGCGCGCCTCCGTCGTGAAGTTGGCCATTTTTCTCCCCGACCACATCGGCGTCGTTGACAGCTTGGGCGTTAACTTATACGTATAAGTCAACCAAGTCTGGGGAGGCGCTCAGTGAGATTTCGGCGGGTCACGCAGCACGAGGTTGCGCGCGCCGCCGGCGTTTCCCAGGCCACCGTGTCGATGGTGCTCGCCGGCGGGCAGGGGCACGGCATTCCCCAGGAGACGTTCGATCGGGTGATGAAGGTCGCGGCGGACCTTGGCTACGTCCCCAATCATGCCGCCCAGGCGCTCAAGACCAGCCGCACCATGACGATCGCCTGCGTGGTGCCCGACGTCGCCAACCCCTTCTACCCGTCGCTCGTCCGCGGCGTGCAATTGGTCGCCGACGCCGCGGGCTACGACGTGATCGTGGTGAATACCGACGGTTTGGCCGCCCGCGAGCGGCGATTTCTCGACTGGAGCCTGCGCGGCGCGATCGACGGCGTCGTCGGCGTCTTCTTCACCGTCAGGGCGCCGGATTTCGCCGCGATGGCGCAGGCCGGCATCGGCGTTGTGCGGGTCGAAACCTCGCCGAAACGCGGCGGTTCGTTGCCGATCGACAATCTGTTCGTCGACAATGTCGCCGCCGTCGCCACCGCCACTCGCTATCTCATCGAGCGCGGCCACCGCCGCATCGCGATGATCGCGGGAAACGGCGGCCCGGAAGGCATTCGAGCGCTTGGCTATTTTGACGCCTCGCGGCAGGCCGGACTGACCCCGCAGCTCGCGACCTACGGCGATTTCAATGAAGAGGGCGGCTGGCGCGCGACGAAGGACGTTCTGGCCGCCGATCCTCGGCCGACCGCCATTTTCGCCGCCAACGATCTGATGGCGCTCGGCGCAATGAAGGCGATCCGAGAGGAAGGTCTACGGATTCCCGACGACGTCGCCGTGATGGGGTTCGACGATATTTTTCCCTCGAGCGTGGTCACGCCGCCGCTCACGACGATCAGCCAGTTTCAAGAAAACCTGGGGCGCGTCGGCGCGCAGATGGTTCTCCAGCGGCTGAACGAATTGCCGGCGGCGGCCCCGGGACGAAATCGAGAGATGCCGTATCAGCTCGTCAAGCGCCAATCCGCCTGAGGGGCTCGGCAACAAGGATAACGGAGGAGGAGGCGATGGTTCTAAGGAAGGTTTCCCGGTTGGCGTTAGCGGGAGTGATCAGCGCTGCGACGATCGCCGCGAACTTGGCGATCGTGTCACCCGCTGCGGCGGATGGCCCGGTTACGCTCTGGTATCAGCGCGGCGCCAATCCCGCGCAGCAGCGAATTCTGCAAAAGGACCTCGTCGAGCCCTTCAACGCCGCCAATCCGAAGACGCCTCTGGCTCTCGACGTGCGCGCGGGGAGCAACGGCGACAAGCAGATCCGTATGGCAGTCGTCGCTGGTAAGGGGCCGGACATCGTCATGACGCCGGGTCCCAGCACGACGCTCGCTCTCGTGCAGTCGGGGCATCTGTTGCCGCTCGACGACTACATCAAGAAATACAATCTCGACAAACGCATCCTCGGCCCGGTTCTGAGGACCGGCGAATACGAGGGTCACAATTACGCGTTGCCGCGCACGTTCGAGACCATGGTCCTCTATTACAACAAGACGCTGTTCGACAAGAACGGCTGGACGCCGCCAAAGACCTTGGCGGAGCTGAACGCTCTCGCCACGGCAATGCAGGCCAAGAACATTACGCCATTCTCCGTCGGCAATGGCGATTGGCGCGCCGCCAACGAGTGGCACGTGACCGTCGTCCTCAATCACTACGCGGGTCCAGAGAACATCTACAAAGCTCTGAAAGGCGAAATTCCCTGGACCGATCCCGTCTTCGTGCAAGCGATCAACGTTCTCAAGGATTGGTATCAGAAGGGCTGGTTCGGCAAGAACTACTTCTCCTTGACCGGCGACCAGGAAGCGCTGCTGCTCGCCAAGGGCGAAGCGGGCATGGCGCCCAACGGCACCTTCTCGTTCGACAACATGGTCGCGGCGTTCAAGCAGACGGGGCAGGAGCTCGGCGTCGCGCCGCTGCCGAGCTTGCGTGACGGCGTCCCTTATCCGACCTACGAGATCGGCACCGGCAGCACGATGTCGATCAACAAGGACGCGGCCAATCCCGACGGCGCCGGCGCGTTCCTCGACTATCTCTATTCCGAAGACTTCTACGACCGTATCAGCAAGGACTGGCCGGGCGACTGGAATCTGCCGCTGACTTCGGTCGACGAGGCGAAGCTCGCCAAGAACGTGTCGCCGCTGTTCGCCACGACCGTGACGTCGTTCTCGAAGGCCGTCGCGCAGGGCAACTACGGCTATACGACCTGGACGTTCTGGCCGCCGGCGACCGAGGACTACCTCATCCACGGCATCGAGCAGGTCTGGCTCGGGCAGATCTCGACCGAGGACTACCTCAAGAAGATGGAGGAGATCTTCGAGAAGGAAATGGCCGAGGGCAAGGTGCCGCCGCTGGCCGCTCGCTGAGGCGGAGCCGCAAGGGGCCTCGCCGCCCCTTGCGGCCTCCAACTTCCTGCCGTTCGAACGTCCCGCTGCCGGATGCGCAAATGCCGTTCTTGTTGCCAGCCCTTTTAATCAACGCGTTCATCATTTTGATCCCGGCCATTCTGACCGTGGCGATGGCCTTCGTCGACTGGGACGGCGTGTCGACGCCGACGTTCGTCGGACTAGACAATTTTCGGACCATCTTCGCCGATCCGGTGTTCTTCTCGGCGCTGTTCAACAACATCAAATGGATGCTGATCTTCCTGACCGTTCCGATCGCCATGGGCCTCATCGCCGGCTCGCTGCTGCTCGTCGTCAAGCGCGGCCGGACGTTCTTCCAGATCGTCTATTTCCTGCCGGTCATCATCGCGACGGTCGTCGTCGCGCGCGTCTGGCAAGGCATGATCTACAATCCCGAATCCGGCCTGGTCGGTTGGCTCAAGCTCTATGGCGTCACGCTTTCCGATCCGCTCGCCGCGCCGTCGACCGCCTTGTATGCCGTCGCATCGGTCGACCTCTGGCACTGGTGGGGATTTCTCGCCGTCGTCTTCTTCGCCGCGCTGAGGCAAGTCGATGTGGCGCAGATCGAAGCCGCGACGCTCGATGGCGCCAACTTCTTTCAATTGATGCGCTACGTGCTCATTCCCGCCATTCGGCCGACGATCACCTTGATGATGATCATGACGGTCATCTGGTCGTTCCTCGCCTTCGATTTCGTTTATGTCCTGACGCAGGGCGGGCCGGCCTATTCGAGCGAAGTGCTCTCGACGCTCTCCTACCGCTACGCGTTCTATAACTACACGATCGGTCCCGCCGCCGCCGTCGCGTTGGTCATCAGCTTCTTCGGGCTCATCGCGACGGTCTTCTACGTGCGCATCCAGCAGAGAGAGGGCGCCTGATGAACTAGACTCTCGGCCGCGGCGCGGTCGCGCTCACCTATGTCGTTCTGGCGATCGGCGCCGCCGTCGCGCTGTTCCCGCTGGCGTTGATGGTCGTCAGCTCGCTGAAGACCGCCGCGGAGATCGTTGCGAATCCGCTCGCTCTGCCGAGCGCGCTGCAATGGGTCCAATTTCGCGCGCGCCTGGAACGACGCGCAATTGGGCCGTTCGCTGCTGAACAGCGCCGAGGTCACCGGCCTCACGGTCGTCCTGATCTGCACGACATGTTCGATGGCGGCTTACGCGCTTGCCCGCCTGAAGCCGACGGGATCGCGCTGGATCAACGTCTATCTGCTCGCGACGACGACGCTGCCGATCCAGCTCTTTCTCTTCCCGCTCTATTTCGGCTACGCGCGCCTCGGGCTGATCGATAACGTCTTCGCTTTGTCGATCGTCTACACCGCGATCTTCAGCCCGTTTTCGATCTTCCTGCTGCGCACCTATTTCCTGGCGATTCCCAAAGAGGTCGAGGAGGCCGCGATCGTCGACGGCGCCAGCCGCTGGCAGGTCTTCACCAAGGTGTGCCTGCCGCTCGTCTCACCGGGCATTCTGACCGTCGCAGTCATCTCGGGCCTCAACACCTGGAACGAATTCCTGATCTCCTCGACCTTCTTGCAAAGTCACGATCGGCAGACTGCCGTCGTGCGCTTCTACACGCTCGGCGGCCAGTACAGCAGCGACTGGGGGGAGATCATGGCCGCCGCGATCATCATCGTCGCGCCCGCCTTGGTGTTCTTTCTCATCATGCAGCGCCGCTTCATCGAAGGCGTCGCCAGCGGTTCCGTCAAGGGCTGAGGCGCTTCGTCATTCCAGGCATTTCCCTAGAGCATAAGGATCACGTCATTGTCCGTTCCCGATGATTATCTCGAGCGCGTTTACGCGGGCGTCCTCGGCAAGCTGATCGGCGTCTACCTCGGCCGTCCCTTTGAGGGCTGGACCTACCAGCGCATCATGAAGGAGCTTGGCTCGATCGACTATTATGTTCATGACCGCCTGAACGTGCCGCTCGTTGTCACCGACGACGACGTCTCCGGCACGTTCACCTTCCTGCGCGCCCTCGAGGAGCACGGCGTCAAGGCCGACATCTCGTCGGAAGAGATCGGCAAGACGTGGCTGAACTCCTGCATCGAGCAGCGCTCAATCCTCTGGTGGGGCGGCAACGGCAATTCGACCGAACATACTGCGTGGCTGAATCTCAAGCGCGGCGTCCCTGCGCCGAAGTCCGGGTCGATCGAGACCAACGGCTATGCGGTCGCCGAGCAGATCGGCGCGCAGATCTTCATCGACGGCTGGGCGCTCGTCGCGCCGGGCAAGCCGAAGCTCGCCGCGCAGCTCGCCGAGGCTGCGGGCAGCGTCAGCCACGACGGTGAGTCCGTCCACGCTGCCAAGCTTCTCGCCGCAATGGAGGCGGAGGCCTTTCTGACCACCGACATCGATCGCCTGCTCGACGTCGGCCTTTCCGTCATCCCAGGCAATTCGCTCATCGCGCGGCTCGTCGCCGACGTCCGCGGCTGGCATCGCGAGCTCAAGGACTGGCGCGAGGCGAGGGAGAAGATCGAGGAGCGATACGGCTATCATAAGTTCCCCGGCAACTGCCACGTTGTCCCCAATCACGCGCTGATCATCCTGGCGCTCCTCTATTCCGGCGGCGACTTCCATCAGGCGATGACGATCGTCAACACGGCCGGCTGGGACACCGATTGCAATTCCGGCAATGTCGGTTGCCTGATCGGCATCATGCACGGCCTCAAGGGCCTCGAGGGTGGGCCCGACTGGCGCGGCCCGCTCGCTGACCGCACGATCATTTCCGCGAGCGACGGCGGCTACGCGATCAACGACGCGGCCCGCGTCGCTTACGACATCGCCAATTTGGGCCGCCAACTGGCCGGGTTGCCGACGCTGCCGGCGCCGAAGGCGGGCGCGCAATTCCATTTCACGCTGCCCGGAAGCGTTCAGGGCTTTGTCGCTGAGCGCGACCCGGTTCAGGTCGATCTGCTGTCGGTGGAGCAGGGCGACAACGCAGGCGTTCCGGCGTTGGCCCTTCGCTTCAAGGGTGTCGCCAGAGGCCGCACGGCGGCGGCGCTGACGCCGACCTTCTCGCCGCCCAATATGGGCGATATGCGCACCTACGAACTGCAGGCCAGTCCGCGGGTCTATCCCGGCCAGACCGTCTCTGCGAGGGTGATCGCCGATCGCGCCAACGCCGCCACGGTTTCCGCCTGCCTGCGCATCGGGGTGTATGGGCAGGACGACCGCGTCGTCGATGTCGATGGGCCTTCCGTCGATCTCGCGCCTGGCGCCGACAGCGTATTGACCTGGACGCTTCCCGATTTCGACGGACAACCGATCCAGCGGATCGGCGTCGCATTGAAGTCCGACGCACGCGCCGACGGTACGGTCTGGCTCGAGTATCTGCGCTGGGAGGGTGTCCCGCGCCTGAAGCTGCGGCGGCCGATGCAGCCGAGTTCGTTCTGGCGTAACGCCTGGGTCAACAACGTCCAGTTCTTCAGCAAGCACTTCCCGGCGGCGTTCCGCATCTCGCAGGATCGTGGCGTCGGCGTCATCCTGCACGGCACCCGCGAATGGACGGACTATCGCGTCGCCAGCACGATCGCGGTGCATCTCGGTCCGAGCGCCGGCCTCGCCGCGCGCGTCCAGGGTCTGCGGCGCTACTACGCCTTGCTGCTGGAAGCGGGGGGATGGGCGCGTCTCGTCAAGGTGCGCGACGGCGAGCGGACGGTGCTGGCGGAGGTGCGTTGCAACTGGAGCCTGGAGAGGCCGGCCGCGCTCACGCTGGAGGTCCATGACCGGGAGATTCTGGGCGGAGTGGACGGCGCGCTGAGCCTGCGCGCAACCGACTCGAGCGACACGGCGTTCACGAACGGCGGCATCGGGCTCGTCATCACCGAAGGCGCGCTGTCGACGGATGCGGTCGAAGTGTCGCCGCTCGAGGAAGCGGCGGCGCAACCGGCGCTCACCAGTCACTGACAATCGGCTCGATCGGAGGGGCTGCGCATGGCGTCGGTCGGTATTCGCAACGTTCGCAAGTCGTATGGCTATGTGGACGTGATCAAGGGCGTGACGGTGGATATCGCCGACGGCGAGTTCGTCACGCTCGTCGGCCCCTCCGGCTGCGGCAAGTCGACGCTGCTTCGCATGTTGGCCGGCCTGGAGACGATCAGCTCCGGCGAACTGCTCATCGGCGAGCGTGTCGTCAACGACACGCCGCCCAAGCAGCGGGACGTCGCCATGGTGTTCCAGAACTATGCGCTCTATCCGCACATGACGGTCGCCGAGAATATGAGCTTCGCGCTCAAGCTGAACGCGACGCCGAAGGCGGAGGCCGCGGCGAAAGTCGCAAAGGCGGCTGGAATTCTGGGCCTGGAAAGTCTGCTCGACCGCTTTCCGCGCCAGCTCTCCGGCGGGCAGCGCCAGCGCGTCGCGATGGGCCGGGCGATCGTTCGCGATCCGAAGGTCTTTCTGTTCGACGAGCCGCTGTCGAATCTCGACGCGAAGCTGCGTGTCCAGATGCGCGCCGAGATCAAGTCGTTGCATCAACGGCTCGGGACCACGATCGTCTATGTGACGCACGATCAGATCGAAGCCATGACGATGGCCGACAAGATCGTCGTCATGCGGGATGGGACGGTGGAGCAAATCGGCGCGCCGCTCGAGCTTTACGACCGTCCCGCCAACACGTTCGTCGCGGGCTTCATCGGGTCTCCCGCGATGAACATGCTGAGCGGGCGCATCGCAGTGCAAGGAGGCGCGCCCTTCCTGGTCACGGAGGATGGTCTGAAGATGCCGTTGGGTAGGGCGCCGGCGGCGAGTGATGGGCGCCGGGTCGTGCTCGGCGTCCGCCCGGAGCATCTCGTCATCGCGCCAGGTGGCTTTCCCGCCGAGATCCTCGTCGTCGAACCGACCGGCTCGGAGACGCACATCGTCGCCCAATTCGGCGCTCAAACGCTCGTCGGCGTATTCCGCGAGCGGATCGACCGGCGGGCAGGGGACGAACTCACTCTCGTCGCGGCCCCGGAGAGCCTGCACTTCTTCGACGCGGCCAGCAGCAGTCGCATTCAGGGGTAATCAGTGCGATAGAGGCGGACGGCGGGCGTGATGGTTCCGCCGCCCGCAAAAGCCCGCCCGGCGCTCAGCATGCACGCGGTTCGAAACGCGCGTCCTGCGCCATAGGGGCGCAGAGTTTCGATTGGGCGGGGTGGGCGGCGCGCTCAGGGTGCGTTATGTCGCACCCGCGCGCGCCAGCAATCCGGGCGCAAAAAAGCCCACACGATCAGTGGCCGCCGCCGTGGGCCAAGTTAACGCCCGGCGGTGTGGGACGAATTGACGCATCCGGCCCAAGCAGAAAATGCAATACCAATCGAACGTGGCGTGATCCCCAAGCTAAGTCATTGGTATCGCGGTATCTGGACTAGGTTCGGTCACGCAGTTCGAGCGGCTAGGCCGGCGTCTTGAACGACGAATGATACTCACAGGTTGACCAGGTTATCCAAAGGATCTTTGGACGACGGCGCGCACTCGACATTATTACTGCGCCCCGTTGGAGAACGAGGGCTTCAACGTCGATGTTTCGTCGCAGGGGCCTGACTTTGGCCGAGGCGATCGCGCCTGGTCGGCGTTCGAGCGCACGCAGAGATGGAGGAGCAAAATGCTGACCTGGCCCGCTCCGCGCGCGCTGCTGACCGCGCTCAGCGTCTATCTCGCCGTCATGCTGGCGCTCTATGTCGCGTTCGCGCTGGACTTGGACAATCCGTGGTGGGCGATGGCCACGGCGTTCCTGGCCCAGCCTCGCCAACCGTTCATCGGCGCCATCTGGGCGAAGGCGTTCTATCGCATCGTTGGCACGCTTATTGGGGCGATCGCCTCGATCGTCATCATTCCGAACCTCGCCAATGCGCCGGAGCTGATGATCCTTTGCGCCGCCAGTTGGGTTGGCCTTTGCGTGTTCGGCGGACTGCTCGACCGCACGCCGCGGTTCTATGCTTTCATGCTCTCGGGCTACACCGTGACGCTCGTCGCTTTGCCGGCCGCCGGGAGACCGGAGGCAATCTTCGATATCGTCGTCGCGCGGTCGGAGGAGATCCTCGCCGGCGTCCTCGCTTCTGCCCTCGTCCAGAGCGTTCTGTTCCCCACAAGCGTCGGGACCGCGATGATCGATCGGCTCGATGAGGTGATGGCGGATACGCGCAAATGGATCGGCGAGTTGCTTGGCGGGGCGACGCCGGTTCCGGCGCCGCGCCATCTCGCAAGTCGGCTGACCGAGATCAATCTGATGGCCACCGATTGGCGCTTCGAGGCTTCCTTCTCGAGGTTTCAGCGCCGCGCCCTGTGGGCGCTGGAGGAACGGCTGATCGCCTTGCCGACCTTGATTACGGCGGCCGAGGATCGGGTCGCCGCTCTTCGTAACGCAGGGGGGGCCGCTCCCGAATTGCCGGTCCCGGTATCCAGGATCGCCTCGTGGTTCGGGACTGGGGAACGCGAGAACCAACCGGTGCTGGACGAGATCAAAGCGGCGGCGCCGCAACTCGGGCCGAAGTCGAGCTGGGCGGACCTTCTGGTTGCGAGCCTCACCGGCCGTCTGACCGAGATTGTGGCGACCTGGCGGGAATGCGTGCTGCTCGCCGATGCGGTTCGCGCCCCTACAAGACGGGCCCGTGAGGCGGTCGAACCCTTGGTTGCGCGCGCTCGACCCCGCACGCTCCATGTCGACAAAGGCGTCGCCCTTCTCTCAGCGATCGTCGCGGCTTTGACCATCATGGCCGCCGCGGCCTTCACTGTTGCGATCCAATGGCAAAGTGGCGTGACCGCGATCGGATTCGCCTCCCTGTGCTGCGCGCTCTTCGCGACTGCGGACGATCCGCTTCCGCAGCTCAAGGATTTCTTCATCGGGCTCGCGGTCGCCCTGCCGCTGCCGTTGCTCTACGGGTTCGCGATCCTTCCGCGCATCGACGGTTTCGTCATGCTGTCGGTAGCGCTCTTTCCGATCATCGCCGTGCTGGGCCTGCTGCAAACCTATCCCCGGCTGACATGGATGACGCTCGGCGCGGTCTTCACGTTCAGCGCGGGGCTCGCGTTGGAGCCAATCTTCGCCGCCGACCTGGCAAGGCTCATGAACAGCTATGTGGGGTTCGTCGTCGGCCCGATCTTCGCCTTTGTCGGCATGGGTTTGGCTAGGGTTATCCCGGCCGCTCGCGTCATCCAGCGTATCCTGCGCAGCGGATGGCGGGAGCTCGCCGCTTTGGCAAAAGCAGAGCCGGCGCCCAGCCAGCTCGCCTGGACCAGCCGAATGGTCGATCGCATCGGCTTGCTGCTGGCTCGCCTTTCACAGATCGACGCGACCGAGGAAAGCGAGCTCTCCACCGTGCTCCGCGACCTGCGGCTCGGTGTGGGCGTCGTCGAACTGCAACGGCTCCGCGCCACGGTCGACCCGAACACACGGCGAGAAATCGACGCGGTGTTCGCCGAATTGGCGACGCATTTCGATGCGCTCGCGCGCGGCAAGCCCGACGAAATTCCAACCGGAGCCGTCGCCCGCCTCGACGCCGCCATGGCGGGCATCCTTGCTTTGCCGGATGCAGGGGATCGCTACGCAGGCATCGGCGCGGCGATCGGTTTTCGCCGGAACTTGTTCCCCAACGCGCCGGCCTATCGCGCGATCGGGGTGACGCCATGATCGCCGAAATCAGCCTGTTCGGCGTCTTCTTCGACGGGGCGTTCGTGATGGCCTGCCTCGCGGGGATCGCGACGCTCCTCATCCGGCGGCTCCTTCACGGGATAGGCTTCTATCGGCTCGTATGGCATCGCCATCTGGTCGATCTCGCCCTGTTCGTCATTCTCTGGGCGGTTGCATCGATGATCGTGCCCGCGCTCGCCCAGACGCTGGAAAAGGTGGGGTGATGCGCTTGGCTCATCGGCTTGCAGGGGCGGGCCGCTTAACGATCACGCTTGTCTTGATCGCCTTCGCGGCGGTCGCCGGCAAATGGCTGTGGGTCTATTATGAGGAGGCCCCATGGACGCGCGACGGTCGCGTCCGCTACGACGTCGCGACGATCGCGCCTGACGTCTCCGGCCTGGTCACCGAGGTCGACGTCGGCGACAACATGCCGGTCCACAAGGGGCAGCCGCTCTTCGTGATCGACCGTCCGCGCTATGAGTTCGCCGCCCAGCACGCGGAGGCGACTCTCCAACAGGCCACAGCGGGGCTTCAGCAGGCCGAGGCCGGGGTCCAGGTCCAGACGACGCTCCTGGACCAGGCGCGCCGGGAGGACGTTCGCAACCATAAGCTCGGCAGCCTTGTGCCGACCGAGACGGTCGAGCAGGGCGCCGCGCGCGTCGCGCAGCTGCAAGCGACCCAGGCCCAGGCCGAGGCCACCGTCAGCCAGGCGGAGGCCACGATCGCCGAGGCGTCCGCGGCGCGCGACATCGCCGAGCTGAATCTGGAGCGGACCACCGTTCGGGCGCCGGTCGATGGCGTCGCGGCGAATGTCCAACTCCAGCCGGGCGACTATCTCACCGCAGGCCATCCGGCGTTCGGCATCACCGATACCGCCTCATTGCATGTCGACGGCTATTTCGAGGAAACCAAGCTGGCGCATATTCATCTCGGCGATCGCGCTACCATCAAGCTCATGGGCGATGGCCGGCCCATCGAAGGCCATGTTGAAAGCATCGCCCCCGGAATCGAGGATCGCGAACGGACGCCGAGCGGCGACATGCTGGCCGACGTCAGGCCTACCTTCAATTGGGTCCGGCTGGCGCAACGCATCCCGGTGCGCATCCACGTCGACAAGGCGCCGCCGGACCTGCTCATGATCGCCGGTCGCACCGCGACGGTGGTGATCCATCCAGGCGACGCCCAGACCGACACCCGTCGCGGGGCTTAGGCGTGGCGAGACGCGGTGTGTGTCGCCTCGCCAAGGCGGCGGCGATTTTCATGATGGCATCCGCGGCGGGATGCACAGTGGGTCCCGACTACCTGCTGCCCAAGGAGGCGAAGGTCAACGCGCCGGCGGCGCAAGGCTCGTTCGCCGGCGCGCGAAGCAATCCGGCCGTGCAAGCCGGAGCGTTGCCGGCGGGATGGTGGCGGCTCTACCGGAGCGCCGAGCTCGATCGGCTCGTCGCTGCGGCGCTCGCCGAAAACACCGACTTGCGGGTGGCGGACGCCAACCTCGAGCGCAGCCGCGCGATGGTCGATCTCGTGAAGACCCAGCAGCAGCCGGACGTCTCATTCGGCGGCGGATACGACCGCACACAATTTTCGGCCGAACAATATTTGTCGACGGCCAACCTGCCTCCCTTGAACATCTACGACATCAGCCTGTCGGCGTCCTACGACCCGGACCTCTTCGGCCGCATCCGCCGCGGCATCGAGGCGGCGGAGGCGGATGACGACGCCGTCGCGGCGGCCCGCGACTGGGTCCGCGTGAGCGTCGCGGCGGACGTCACCCGAGCCTATCTCGAGGTCTGCTCCGCGGGCGACGAACTCGCGGTGGCGCGCCGTTCGGTCGATTTGCAGCGGCAAAGCCTCGCCCTCACCCATCAGTTGGAGGCGGCCGGCCGCAAAACCAGTCTCGACGTGACGCGCTCCCAGGCGCTGGTCGACCAGCTGCAATCAAGCATTCCGGCGATCGAGGCGCGGCAGCGCAACGCCCTCTATCGGCTGGCGACCTTGACCGGCAAGCCGCCGGCCGCGTTCCCGGCCAATCTCGCCAAATGCGCCGCCGCGCCGCCGCTCGACCGGCCCATCCTGGTCGGCGACGGCGCAGCGCTGTTGCGGCGGCGCCCTGATGTGCGGGAGGCCGAGCGCCAGTTGGCGACCTCCGTCGCCGAAATCGGCGTCACCACCGCCGACCTCTACCCGCACGTCACGCTCGGCGCCTCGGGCGGTTCGATCGGCAAAATGGGGAACTTCTGGACCCGTGCGACCAACTTCTGGTCCGTTGGGCCGGGCGTTTCGTGGGAGCTGAACCAAAGCGGGCCCCGCGCCAAGATCGCCGCGGTCACGGCAACGCAGAAGATGCAACTCGCCCACTTCGATGGCGTGGTGCTCGGCGCGTTACGGGACGTCGAGACGGCGCTCAACGTCTACAGCCACGATTTGCAGCAGCGCGGCAGCGTTTCGGCGGCGCGCGAGGAAGCCGCCAAGGCGGTTGCCGACGCTCGACAACTGGAGGCCGACGGCCGGGGCGACTCGCTCGCCACGCTCGACGCCCAGCGCACCCTCGCCAGCGCCGAAGCCGCGCTGGCAAACATTCGGGCGCAGATCGCCCAGGATCAGGTGGCCCTCTTCCGGGCGCTGGGGGGAGGATGGGGGACGGCGCCCCAAAATCCGGCGAGATGATCTTGATGCGCCGAAGCGCGGGGCGGCTCCTTAGCGCGATCCGCACGTCGTTTGATCCAGGGTTCGGCGCCGCAACGGGGCGCGCCGCCGCTTCGATCTAACGATCCGGGAGGCGCCGCGCGTACGAAGGCCTCGTCATCCAAAGGGGGAGGGTCGTTTCCCCGTCAGCAGGAAGTGGGGCAAAGAATATGAACAAAATTGGTCGTAAGCGTGTTGACTTGAGGTCATATAGACGTTTAGTTTGGCCCAACGAATCGGAATGATCGGATCGTGTCCGGTCGGTAGGGCATGGGAACGCCAGTGGTTGAGCGCTATCTTATCGGCCTGGACTTCGGGACGGATTCGGCGCGTGGCGTTCTGATCAACGTGGCCGATGGGCGCCAGGAAGCCAGCCACATTCATGCGTACCGCCACGGCGTGATGACGAAGGCGCTCAAGAGTGGGCGCCCGCTGCCGCCAGGCTTCGCGCTGCAAGACCCCTCGGACTACCTCGAGGCCGCCGCCGCGATCCTCGAGGCGATCGGCGCCGGGCGCGAGGTCGCGGCGGTCGGCGTCGATTTCACCGCCAGTTCGCCGATGCCGGCCCTCGCCGACGGAACAGCGCTGGCGGCGTTGGAGCCTGGCAATCCGCACGCCTACGTCAAGCTTTGGAAACACGGCGCCGCTCAAGTCTGCGCCGATGCGATCAACAACGCCGGCGGCGGTTACCTCGCGAATTTCGGCGGCAAGGTCTCGGGCGAATGGCTGCTTGCCAAGGCCGCCCAGATCGCGACCGACGCGCCGGACATCTGGGCGCGAGCGGATCGGTTCATCGAGGCGGGAGACTGGCTCGTCTGGCAATTGACGGGTCAAGAACGCCGCAGCCTCGACTTCGCCGCCTACAAGGCCCAATACACGGAGGCTTCCAGTTACCCCGACGATGTGGTCGACGGCTTATCGCCAAAGCTCACGTCGCCCGCGCCAGTCGGCACGGCGGCTGGCCGGCTCACCGCTGGATGGCGCGAACGAACCGGGATTCTCGGCGATCCTGTCGTCTCCGTCGCCGTCATCGACTCTCACGCCGTCCTCCCGGCGGTCGGCGCATGTTCGGCCGGCGCTTTCGTCGGCGCGCTCGGAACCTCCGCCGCGTATCTCCTGCTGGAGGATCGCGAGCGGCCGCTGCCGCAGGGCGTCGAGGGCATGGCCTATGGGGCCGCGTTGCCGGGTCTCTGGTGCTACGAGGCGGGGCAGGCCGGCTTTGGCGATGTCCTCACTTGGTTCGTGAAGACCTTTCCGCGCGCCTCGGATCTCGCGGCGAACTTCCGGCTCTATGACTTCGAGGCGGGACAACTCCGAGCCGGCGCGGGGCGCCTTGTCGCCCTCGACTGGTGGAGCGGCAATCGCGTCCCTCACGCCGACTCGACCCTGAGCGGCGTGATCGCTGGATTGAACCTGTCGACGTCAGCGATTGACATCTACAGGGCGTTGCTCGAAGCGATCGCCTTTGGCGCGCGGTCGGTGCTCGACCATTTCATCGCTGGCGGGCTGCCGATCGACCGCGTTGTCCTGACGAGCGGGCTGTCGCGCAAGAGCCCAGTGCTGCTGCAGATCATGGCCGATGTGCTAGCGCGAGAGATTCATGTGCCTGACATTCTCAATCCGACCGCGGTCGGCGCGGCGATCCACGGCGCGGTCGCGGCGGGCGTCGCGCTCGACTATGCCGACGCCGCGTCGCGCTACGGCGCCAAGCGCTTCGACCTCTACCGGCCGAACCGCGAGTTTGTCGCCGACTACGAGAATCTGTACCGCGAATATCGTGCGCTGAGCGCCGACGAGACGGTTCGCCGGTCCTTGCGGAAGCTCAACGCTCTGAGGTCGCAGGCGGAGACAACGCGATAAGCCGAACCGCTCTGAAGAATCCAAACGAATGAAACCAAAGCGCACCAAACGCGCAACGGAGGAGGAGACGATGACTTTGCTCAAAGGCCGAAAGAGCCAGCGTTCCGCGGCTGTCCCGGCGACGTTGGCCGTGCTGGGCTTGCTCGCCGCGGCGGGATCAGGTCAGGCGGCGGAGTCGAAGTCTCGGATCGGCATTGTCGAACAGCAGTTGGCGAACCCCTTCTTCGCCAAGCTGGAACAGGCGGCGGTCGACGAGGCGAAGAAGCAGGGGCTGGAGACGATGACCGCCGAGTCGACGGTCGCCGGCGATTCCGCGACGCAGGTCGCGGCGATCGAAAACATGATCAATCGCGGCGTAAAGGGCATCGTGCTCGATCCCGGCAACGCGTTCGCGCTGGTTCCCATCGTCAAGAAGGCGCGGGATGCGGGCATCGTCGTCGTCACCACCAACACCTCTTTGGAGCCGGCAATCGCGGCTGACGCGTCCTTCGAGACCGACAACCTCGCAGCCGGCGTCCTCATCGGCCAGTGGGCCAAAGCGCGGCTCGGCGCAGCTCCCGCGCATGTCGCTCTGCTCGACTACGACCTCTCCGACAAGACCTCCAAGGCGCGCCATGACGGCTTTCTCAAAGGCTTCGGCATCGCGGAGGGTTCGCCCGAGATCGCCGGTTCCGCTCTGACTCAGGCGAATGTCGAGACGGGGCAATCCTCGATGGAGAATTTGATTTCGGCGCATCCTGACATCGACGTCCTCTATACGATCAACGAGCCGGCGGCGCAGGGCGCGTTCCTCGCCATCAAGAAGGCGAACAAGTCGATCATCGTGACGTCGATCGATGGAAGCTGCTCGGGCGTGCGCAGCGTCGCCGACGGCACGATCGGAGCGACCGTAATGCAATTCCCCTCCAACATGGGCCAGATGGCCGTCGACGCGATCGTCAAGGCCGTTAATGGGGGAGACAAGCCGAGCGGCGTCAACAATTCGGGCACGGTGCTGATCACCGATCATCCCGTGGACGGCGTGCCCTCGAAGGATTTCGAAGTGGGGCCTGTCGCACTGCTGGGGTGAGTGAGCATGCAGGCGTCGGACCGCGCCCCGCGCAACGCACGGTCGGGCAAGGCCTCGGGCGACGCGGCGGAGGAAAACGCCGCCGTCCGCCCGGCGCTCAACGGGCGCGCGATCGCAGGCCTCTTCGCTTACCCGATCACCGGCCCGCTCTGCGCCCTTGTCGTCATCACAGCCGTCTTCTCGGTGCTGACCACGACATTTCTCAACGCGGGAAATCTGTCGCTGATGGTTCAGCAATCTGTCGTCGTCGGCACGCTGGCGCTCGGCCAGACGCTGATCATTCTGGTGTCCGGCATCGATCTCGCCAACGGCGCCATTATGGTGCTCGGAACGGTCGTCGCGGGAAGTTACGCGGTCCATGGCGAGCCTGGCATCGGAATGGCGCTGGGATTGATCGTCTGCGTCGCGGCGGCGTCGATCAACGGCCTCATCGTGACGCGCTTTCGATTGCCGCCGTTCATCGCGACGCTCGGCATGTTCACGATCCTCACGGCCGCGGCGCGCCTCTATACGCAGTCGCGCAGCTATCCGGTGCTTTCCGACCTGATGACGGCGCTCGGCGCAGGACCAACGTTCGGCGCGGTCACCATCACCTATGGAAGCATCCTCTGGATTCTTCTCGCGCTGCTGCTCGGCTATGCGTTGAATCAGACCGCGTGGGGCGTCCACGTCTACGCGATCGGCAATTCGCCGAGCGCCGCGCGCCTCAATGGCGTCAGCGTCGGCAAGGTGGTGTTCAGCGTCTATTCCCTGGCCGGCTTCTTCTACGCCTTCGCCGCTTGGCAGGCGCTTGGCCGAACGCCGATCGCCGATCCGAGCGGCTACCAAATCGCCAATCTCGACAGCATCACCGCCGTGGTGATCGGCGGCACCAGCCTGTTCGGCGGCCGCGGCGGCGTTGCGGGAACGGTCGTCGGCGCCCTGATCGTCGTGGTGCTGAAAAACGGCCTCACGCAGGCGGGCATCGATTCGCTCTATCAGCAGATCGCCACCGGCGCGCTCGTCATTCTGGCCGTCGGCGCCGATCAATATCTCGGGCGAGGGCAACGGTCATGACCGGCCTGCAGGAGCCGCCGCTCGTGATGCGCGCGGCCGGATTGACCAAGCTGTACGGCCACGTCGTCGCGCTAGACAAGGCGGATTTCGAACTCGCGAAAGGCGAGATCCTTGCTGTCGTCGGCGACAACGGCGCCGGCAAGTCGAGCCTCATCAAAGCGCTGACCGGCGCATTGATTCCCGACAAAGGCGCCGTCTATCTGGAAGGCGAGTTGGTCAACTTTCACACCCCGCTCAGTTCACGCCTCGCCGGCATCGAGACCGTCTATCAGGATCTCGCGGTCGCTACTGAGCTCAACATCACGCAGAACTTGTTCCTGGGCCGCGAGATGAGAAAGGCCGGCCTCGCCGGGCGCCTCTTTCGCCAACTCGACAAGAAACGCATGCGCCAACAGGCCGCCGAGCATATGCGCAACCTCGGCATTCGCATCCAGTCGATCAATCAGAAAGTCGAGACGCTGTCGGGCGGCCAGCGCCAGGCCGTCGCGGTTGCGCGCGCCGCCGCGTGGGGGCGAAAGGTCGTCATCCTCGACGAGCCGACCGCCGCCCTCGGCGTGCGCGAGACGCGCCAGGTGCTCGATCTCATCCGCCGCGTGCGCGACCAGGGGCTTTCGGTCGTCTTGATCAGCCACAGCATGCCGGACGTGTTCGCCATCGCGGACCGTATTCACATCCACCGTCTCGGTCGGCGCGCAGCCGTCGTCCGGCCGTCGACGTCGACGATGAACGAGGTCGTCGCCGTCATGACCGGGGCGCTCGACCCAGAAGCCGTCCAGTCGGCGCTCTATGCGCGCGACGCGGCGACGTAGAACAGGAGGCGACTTGATGTCGATCATGGATAGATTTTCGATGCGCGGCAAAGTCGCCGTGGTCACCGGCGGCAATCGCAGCATCGGGCGCGCCATTGCGATCGGCTTCGCGGAAGCGGGGGCCGCTGTCGCCATCGCTGCGCGCGACGAAGCGAAGAGCGAGGAAACTGTCGCTGAACTGCGCCGCCTCGGGGCGCGTGCCGTCGCGGTGCGGACGGACGTCGGCGACCGCGGCGATCTCGAAAACATGGCTGCGACCGTGGCGCGCGAACTCGGATCGATCGACGTCCTCGTCAACAATGCGGGCATTGGCTTTCATGCCGACGCAATGACCCTGAGCGACGAGGAGTGGCAACGCCTGTTTTCGATCAATCTCGACGGCGTCTGGAAGGCGAGCCAGGTCGTCGGCGCTCAGATGGCGGCGCGCGGCTCCGGTTCTATCGTCAACATCGGGTCGATCTCCGGATTGATCGTCAATCGTCCCCAGTGGCACTCGCCTTACGGGATTTCCAAGGCGGCGGTTCACCACCTCACCAAGTCGCTCGCCGCGGAATGGGCGAGCAAGGGCATTCGCGTCAATGCGATCGCGCCGGGCTATGTCAAGACGGAGATCGCCAACACCGAATACGAGGATTACCGTCACTACTGGCGCGACGAGGTTCCGATGCAGCGTTACGCCTCCCCGGAGGAAATTGCGCCGATCGCGCTGCTTCTAGCCAGCGACGCGTCATCGTTCGTGACGGGATCGGTATTCGTGGTCGATGGCGGTTATACGCTGTGGTAGGATTTCAATGAGCCGGGAACACTGGGCGAGGTCGGCGGGGCTCCTGATGGGATCGGCGACAAGTGCGGACTGACGAAGCGCAGCGTGCGATCGCGGACCTGTCCGGGACGGGCTCCATTCTCTCGCTGATCGCGTCCGGCTCCGCGCAATCCCGCACCGAACTTCAGGCGCGCACCGGCCTGTCGCGCACGACGATCGCCCAGCGCCTCGGCGCGCTGCTCTCAGCCGGTCTCGTTCAAGAGGCGGACGAGACGATGCCGAGCGGGGGGCGGCCTGCGCGCGTGCTTCGGCTCAACGCGAACGTCGGCGTCCTGCTAGTGGCCGACGTCGGGGAAACCGTGGCGCGACTGGCGATCACCGATCTCGAGCCCAAGGTCCTGATCGAAACCACCGTCGAGGTGGAGCTGCGGGCTGGGCCTTTGCCGGTCCTCGAGCAGATGGCGAAGCGCTTTCTTGCGCTGCTCGCAGAGATCGGTCGGCCGCGACGCGACGTCTTCGGCGTCGGTCTCGGTTTGCCGGCCCCGGTGGATTTCGCCGCGGGGCGGGTCTTCGGGCCCTCGATCATGATCGGCTGGGACGACTTCGACATTCGCGGATGGCTGGAAGCGGCGATCGGCGCGCCGGTGTTCGCGGAAAACGATGTGAACGTGATGACGCTGTTCGAATTGCGCCGGCATTGGCCGGGCGCCGGGCAGTTGCTGTTCATCAAGGCCGGCACCGGCATCGGCGCGGGGATCGTGACCGACGGGCGAATTTACCGCGGCGCGCAAGGTGCGGCGGGCGACATCGGGCATATCCAGTTGAACAGCGACCATTCGCCCCAGTGCCGATGCGGTAAGCTCGGCTGCGTCGAGGCGAGGGCGGCAGGATGGGCGTTGGCGCGCGACCTCCGCGGGGCAGGCTTTTCCGCCGACAACGCGCGCGACGTCGTCGCTTTGGTGCAAGCCGGCCAGCCCGAGGCGATCAGGCGCGTGCGCGAAGCGGGCAGGGTGCTCGGGGAAGTCGCCGCCGACGTTGTGAGCGTTCTCAATCCGGCCGTCATCGTCGTTGGGGGAACGCTCGCCAGCGTGGATGAACATCTCCTGTCCGGCATCAGGCAGGTCGTTTTCGAGCGCTCACTGCCGCTCGCGACGCGGGAGCTTCGCATCGTGCGCGCGCGTTCCGGCGCGCAGGGGGGCGTGCTCGGAGCCGCCCAGTTGACGATCGATTCGCTCATGGCGCCGGAGACGATCGAGAGGACGATCGCCAACTATGCGCAATCTCGCCTCGCGGTCTCGGCGGCGGTCGGCCATCACGACTAGAGCGTTCTGCCGTTACATGGGACCGTCTTTGCGAGCGGAGCGAAGCAATCCAACGATCGAGGCCTCGCCAGCAAGTCGCGAGTCGTTCCGTAGGCGTCTCAATCGGCTGACGCTTGCTCGCGGTGACGACCGGGCACGGTTCAACCAAAAGACAGCTTGTTCTCGTCGAGCGCCGTTCGCCTACGCGCGGGGAATCTTACCCGCTTCGAGGTGGAAGCGGTACCGGTCCGATCGAAAGTGGAGAACGGCATATTCGATCGGCGAGCCGTCCTCGGCGTAGGACCGCCGGCGAACGATCAGCATGGCGGCGCCAGGGTCCGTATGCAGGTCGAGGGCCATCTGGTCGTCGACGATCGCCGCCTCGATGAATTCCTTCGCCCCGGCGACGGTGGCTCCGCATTTTCGCTTGAGCCACTCGTAGAGGGAGCCCTCGGTCAATTCCTGCGCTGTCGGGGCGGCGACCTTGCCAAGAGCTTTTGGCGACAGCCAGGAGTAGGCGATCCCCATCGGCCGCTCGTCGGCCTTCAGCAATCGGCGTGAATGGAAAATGCGCGTCGCGACGCCGGCCTCCAGCGCTTCGGCAACTTCAGCCGAGGGGCGGACCCGACCGACGAAAAGCGCTTCGTAGGATGGCCGCAGGCCGCGGCGGCGCATGTCGTCGGCGAAACCCAGCATCTGGTTCGCCGGCTGATCGACCCTGGGGCTGCGGACGATCGAGCCTTTGCCTGATTTGCGGGTGATCAGTCCTTCCTGCTCGAGCTTGTCGAGGGCGGCACGCGACGTCGCGCGGCTGATGGCGAATGTCTCGTTCAACCTTGCCTCGGACGGCATCGCTTCGCCAGGCGCGAACACGCCATCGGCAATGGCGCTGCGCAGGCGATCCGCGACCTGGAACCAAAGCGGAAGGGGACTCAACTCTGGGAGCGGTTTGTTCCACATTGTTGACATATCGTACGAACGTCATGACATTTGCAAGGGCGACATCGACCACCGCCTGTCACCCAAGGGATGAGCGGCCGATTTCGCAGTCCAGTAACAGAGGGGCCGATCAATGTCCGCCCCGCCAACATGAAATGAGGAAATTGTCGTGCGGCGACCCATGAGAATTCGGCCATTCCGAATCGTCGCCTCCCTTGTGAAAGGGCAGGCTATCCGAAGCTCTGGACCGAACATGTCGGCGCGGCTCGTCGGAGGCCGGTCCACGAAAGGGCCAATCCAGCCGTGAGAAGAAGCGGAATACGAGTCCGATCGACGATTGATTTTCATTGAACGAACGTCTTAGCGCCATGGGGAGGAGTTTTATGTCGAAGCAAGTCTTGTTTGCCTTGTCAATTGCCTTGCTGATCCCAACAGCGAGCGCCTTCGCTGAGGACAAGCAGCCGATCACACAGAAGACCTGCACGGAACTGGCGGCCGAATATAAGAAACTGCCTTTCACCAATATTCTGCCGCTCGACGAAGGGCCGATCTCAATCAATGGCTCCGTCAAGCCATTGACCATCGGGTTCTCGCAAACCGCCTTCAACCATCCCTGGCGCGTCTCGATGCTGGAAGCGCTTCAGGCGGAGGCGTGCCGCCACTCCAACATCAAGCTCGTGGTGCTGGACGGCAATGTCGACGTGGCCAAGCAGAGCAATGACGTACGTGATCTCTTGGCCCGCGGGGTCGACGCGGTGCTGCTGAGCCCCGTGGAATCCGCCGGACTGGTGCCGGCGGCCCGCGCGGTCAAGGCCGCAAACGTCCCGCTGATCGTCATGGATCGGGACATTCCGACCGACAAGACCCTGTTCATCGGCCAGAGCAACGTCACCATGGCGGAGCGGGTCGCCGAGAAGATGGCTGAGGATCTCCACGGCAAGGGCAATATCGTCGTCATCACCGGTCTCAAGGGCTCGTCGCCGGCCGTTGACCGCGACAAGGGCATGAAGAACGTGCTCGCCAAGTACCCCGGCATCAAGGTTCTCGCCACTGGCGACGGGCAATGGATCCGCGACCCGGCGGTGCCGCTCATGGAGGACTTCCTGACGGCGCATTCGGATATCAACGCCGTCTTCTCCCACGCCGAGGAATCGTCGTGGGGCGCCGAGCTCGCGATCGCCCGGGCGAAACGCTGCGGCGACAAGATCCGGCTCTACACCTTTGACGGTTCGAACGCCGGCTTCAAGGCGGTCAAGGCCGGCACGTTTGGCGCCGATGGCAACTACACCCCCTTCATCGCCGACATCGGCCTGCGCGCAGCGCTCTACAAGCTGATGGGCAAGGACATTCCCGGCGCTCAGGCTTACGACCAGCCTGGACAGCGCCTGCTTTTGCCGGACTCGCCGACCGTCGTGGCGGCGAATGCGGACGAGTGGATCGGCCGCGGCTGGGGCGACTTCGAACCGACCCCCGATCCCTGCAAGTGATGCTTCGGCGCCGCGCGCTCCCATTTGGCGTGCGCGCGGCGCCTCATCTTTCGCCTGCCTAGTTGGACTAGAATTTCATGGCGCCACAGTGGGACCGAGTCCTCCTGGAGGTCAGGGGACTTACGAAAGTTTTCGACGGCAATACCGTGCTCTCCGGCGTCGATCTCGCGCTGCACGCAGGAGAGGTGCATGCGCTCGTGGGAGAGAACGGCGCCGGCAAGTCGACGCTCATCAAGACGCTGGCTGGCGCGCATCGTCCGGACGCGGGTCAGCTTCTGATCGAAGGCGTCGAAACGACTTTGCGTTCGCCGCGCGACGCGATTGCGCGCGGCGTGGTGGTCATTCATCAGGAACTGTCGCTCGCGCCGCATCTCTCGGCCGAGGAGAACATCTTTCTCGGCCATTTCCCCCGCAATCGCCTCGGATTGATTGACCGATCCTATGTTCGCGCCCACACGCGGGACGTCCTGAAACGCCTGACGATCGATATCGATCCGCGTCAGCCGGTCGGGGAGCTGAGCATCGCGCAGCAGCAGATGGTGGAAATCGCCAAAGCGATCTCGTTCAAGGCGAAGGCGCTCATTCTCGACGAACCCACCGCAGTTCTCGACGAAACCCGAGTCGGAACGCTGTTTGACCTGATCAGGAGGCTGAAGGCGGACGGCCTCGGCATCGTGTTCATCTCGCATCACCTCGAGGAGATCTTCCGGATCGCCGACACGGTGACGGTTCTGCGCGATGGCAAGAGGACAGGGGTCAGTCCCGTCGCGCAAATCGATCAGGATTGGCTGGTCGCCAAGATGGTGGGGCGGGATTTCGAGCAGCACGTCGCGAAAGCCCGCCAATTCGGCGCGCCGGCGCTGGAAGTCGAGAACCTATCGCTTCCCGGTCAGTTCGAAGACATTTCGTTTTCCGCCCGCGAGGGCGAAATTGTCGGGCTCGCCGGACTCGTCGGCGCCGGCCGGACGGAGGTCGCGCAAGCCATCGTCGGGATCACGAAGCCGGCGTCGGGGTCGATCAAGGTGTTCGGCCGGGAGGCCCGCGTGCGCAATCCCAGAGCGGCGGCGCGCCTCGGCATCGCTTATGTGAGCGAGGATCGGAAGACGTTCGGGCTCCTTCCGAACCGGCCCGTCCGCGAGAACGCGACCATCGCGAACCTTGCCAGGTTCCGTCGCTTCGGGATGCTTCGCCTTGCCCAGGAACGCGACTACGTCAAGAGCGTGATCAAGCGGCTCGATGTTCGGTTGCCCGGCATGGAGAGCCAGATCCGCACGCTCAGCGGCGGCAATCAGCAGAAAATTCTGCTCGGACGCGCGATGGCGATCGAGCCGCGCATCCTCATCTTCGACGAGCCGACCCGCGGCGTCGACATCGGAGCCAAGCGCGAGATCTACGCCTTCATCGAGGCGCTCGTCGCAAACGGGACGTGCGTTCTGCTGATCTCGTCGGAAATGGAGGAGATGTTGCGACTTTCCGATCGCGTCGTGGTGCTCCGAAACGGCCGCGTCGCTGCAACGCTGTCGCGCGAGGAAGCGAGCGAAATTTCCATCATGCGAGCGGCCGCTCTTTCGGCCGAGAACGTCGGATCGCCCAGGCCATGACTTCAGCAGCTCACCAATTCCGTCCCGATGTTGCGTCCGTAGTCAGGGTGTGGCGGCGCGTGGGCGTGTTCGCCGCGCTAGTGCTGCTCGTCATTGCGGCGTCGCTGCTGTCGGACCGCTTCCTGACGATCCCGAACCTTCTCAATGTGCTGCGGCAAGTCGCCATCGTCGGGATCCTCGCGATCGGCATGACCTTCGTGATTCTGGCGCGCGGCATCGACCTGTCGGTCGGCTCGATACTCGGCATCTCCGTGGTGCTCTATGCCGGGCTGATGGACAAATACGGCATGGCGACCGCCATATCTGTCGGTCTTGGAGCCGCCCTGTTGGCCGGCCTCGTCAATGGTATCGGCGTGGCCGCGGCGGGCATCCCGCCGTTCATCATGACGCTCGGCATGCTCTCCTTCGCGCGCGGGCTCGCCTTCATCTATACCGGCGGCACGCCAGTCCCGATCCTGGACGAGGCCTTCTACAACCTCGGCAACGGCTATCTCATCGGCATCCCGATTCCCACTCTCATCCTGGTGGCGGCGCTTGTCATAGCCGGTCTCGTCCTGTTCCTCACGCCGTTCGGTCGCAGCGTCTACGCCATTGGATCGAATGAGGAAGCCGCGCGTCTATCCGGCGTTCCCGTTCGTCTCTACAAGACGATCGTCTACGTGATCTCCGGCGGTGTCTCGGGCCTCGCGGGGCTCGTCTACGCCTCGCAGCTCAGCATCGGGACGCCAATCGCCGGCCAAGGATATGAACTCGATGCGATCGCCGCCGTGGTGGTTGGCGGCACGTCGCTGTTTGGCGGCAGGGGATCGGTCGCGGGCACGTTCGTCGGCACGCTCATCATCGGCGTCCTCGCCAATATCCTGAACCTGACCGGCGTCGACCCCTATGTTCAGCAGCTGTTCAAGGGGGCGCTGATCGTCGTCGCCGTCTACGTCATGTCGCGGTCGGATCGGACATGACATCGAACGACAATCTCAATTCAGAACGGCGAATAGCGATGGAACTCGACGAACTCGTGAACAAGATCGGCGCGCTGCGGCCGGCTGTCGACGCGCATATCACGCCTGAGCGAGTGGCCCGGTATCTCACTGCGATTGCGGATACGCCCGCGCCGTCGACGGCTGCGAGCGCAATGCGGGCGCCGGTGCTGCGCGACCTCCTTCGCAGCGACGGCGTCGGCGGGGCAAACCTCAGGATCGACGCCAATTTCCACAACACGGCGAGCACGGTGATGCTGACCGGCACGTCGGATCACAAGCCGCTGTGGCATTTCGCCCATCTCGACACGATCAGCTATCTCGTGCAGTCGCTCGACGACCGCCGATATCCGCTGGCGCCGTTCTGCTACCACCTGACCGAAAACGGCAGCCGTTCGGCGCGCGCCTACCGCTTCGACTTGCGCGAGGGACGCTATGTCGTCGCCGCTGAGGGCCGGCTGGAATCCGAGAACGGCGTTCCCTTCTTCGTGTCCGCCGACCCGACCGTCGCGCTTCAACGCGGCGACAGGGTTGTCCCGATCGCCAAATGCGGACCGTCGGCGGACGGGAATTGGACCGGCCATTTCGACAACGCCGGCGGCGTTGCGGCGCTGGCGGTTGCGGCGCCGATCCTCGCTGAGGCAGGGATCGAAGCGATGCTGGCCTTTCCCGATGAAGAGGAAGGGCCGCATGGGTCAGGCAACCAGGTGATGGGGCGCGGCGGCTCGCGCATCGTCAGTCGGCTCGCAGCGCCCGATCTCGCGATCGTCGCCGATATGCAGCAGGCCGGCGGCGGGGCAAGCGAGAGGATGCCCGGGCCGGAGAACACGACGCGGCTCGGCGAAGGCGCGGTGCTCAGCGAATTCTCCAGCCTCGCGCGCGGAGCGGTGACGCCGCCGCCGATCTATGCGCTTGCTCGACATCTCGTTGGCCTCGTGGGGCAGGTCGGGGTCAAGGTGCAGGAATCCAACAACGCCTACACCTCGCGCAGCGACGACGTCAGCCTGATGTTGAAGACGCCCAACATTCTGCTGATCGGCTTTCCCGGCTTCGATCGTCATTTCGATCGCGCCGAGCCGCGGGCGGAGTTGTCCGACATCGTCGATCTCTCGAAGGCGCTCGTCTACGCTTCGCTGCTGCAGCCGATTGTGCGCAAGCTGGCTGAGGTAGGAGGCGGGCTGTGATCGACATCGCCACGATCGGCTGGCTGACGGTCGACGATATCGTGCTCACCGACGGGACGTGCCGGCTGGGCGTTCGGGGCGGCGGCGCGCTCTATTCGGCGGTGGGCGCTCGCATCTGGAACGACAGCGTCGGCATCCATTCCGTTGCAGGGCGGCCGCATTACGCCGAGACGCGTCGTCAGGTGGAAGCCCGCGGAATCGACGGCACGGGCATCGGCCGAACCGACGGTAACGGCCTCGAGCTATGGCTGCTGCATGAATCCGAGGTTCACAAGCAGCAAGTTCCGAAGCTGACATCGACCAACGCGCTCGAGCTGGACGCCATGCGAGGCCCGCTTCCTGAGGCTTACGCGAGCGCTTGCGCGTTCCATATCGCTCCGCAGGGGCCGGAAAGCGGCTTGGCCAATGCGAGCCATCTTGCGGCATCGCCAGGGCGCCCTGTCGTGACGATGGATATCCTCGCCGATGACTTCATCGACGCGAACGCCTACCGCGATCTCGGTTTTCTCTCCCATTTGACAGCCTTCCTGCCGAGCGAAGCCGAGATCGAGCGCATCTGGAGCCCGCCGAGCATCGAGCGATGGCTCATCGAAAACGCCGAGACCTATGGCTGCCATATGGTCGCCAAGCTTGGCGAGCGCGGCTCGCTCGTCTGCGAAGGCAAGACGGGGGCGCTGACTTATGTGCCGGCGTTTTCGGTTCACGTCGTCGACACGACCGGGGCCGGCGACGGATATTGTGGAGGCTTCGTGGCGGGCCTTGCGGCCGGTCATCCTCTTGTGGCCTGCGCGGCGATGGCGACCGTCTCCGCGTCCTACGTCGTTGAGGCCTGCGGCGCTCTCGCGACGCGCCAGCCGACCGTGGACGAACGAAACGAGCGCCTGCGACTCGCTTTGTCCGCCGCCCGCTCATTTTCTCACGCAAGCTGAAGCCGAAACGTCCATGCCCATTTCCGCGTCAAGACCTTCGCCGCTCGATAGCCTCTTCGGAATCAAGAAGCCGCTCATCGGCGACATTCATCTCTCTCCGCTGCCCGGCGCGCCGCGCTACCGCGGCGAAGCAATGACGGCAATCATCGATCGAGCGCTCGCCGACGCCGAGGCCTATGTGAAAGGCGGCATGAACGGGCTCGTGGTCGAGAACCACGGCGACATCCCATTCCTCCATCCCGGCGATATCGGCCCGGAAATCATCGCCGCGATGGCGACGATCGCGAAGGCCGTCGTCGACAATTCTGGCGTGCCGGTCGGCGTCAACCTGCTCGCCAACGGCGCGGTCGGAGCGCTCGCCATTTGCAAAGCGAGCGGCGCCCGTTTCATTCGCGTCAATCAATGGGTCAACGCCTACGTCAGCAACGAGGGACTGATCGAGGGAGAGAGTGCGAAGGCATTGCGCTATCGCCGACAGATCGACGCCGAAGACGTCGCCATTTTCGCAGACGTTCACGTCAAGCACGGATCGCACGCCATTGTCGGCGATCGGCCAGTGAGCGAGCAGGCGGCGGACGTCGAATTCTACGATGCAGATGTCGCCATCGCGACCGGCAACCGGACGGGTGACTCTGTGCCGGCATCGGAGATATCCGCCATCCGGGCGGGAACGAGACTGCCTGTTATCGCCGGGAGCGGCGTAACTGTGGCCAATGCCGCGGAGATACTGGGCGCTCTCGATGGAGCCATCATAGGGTCGAGCCTCAAGGTCGACGGCGTCTGGTGGAATCCCGTGGAGCTCGAACGCGTGCGCGCGCTCGTCGAGAGCGTGAAGCCGCTACGGGGCGCCGGTTAGAGCGCTCTGCTTTATGGTCGACGCCCGACCCCCTTCTCCCCTTGCGGGTGTCAGGAAACGCGATGCGATTCCGAAAGGTGGCCGTCGATTTACTTCTGCATGTGCAGGTCCATCATCCCGCCGGGCAGGGCCATATTGGCGTTGAGGTGATACAGGATCCACACCGAGCCCCCGATGACGAGGCCGACGATCAGCGCGCCGAAGGCGAGCGCCAGTGCGTTGTTGAGGTTGTCCGCGCCGGTGGTGATGTGCAGGAAGAAGACGAGGTGGACGCCCATCTGGGCGACCGCCAGCGCCGCCAACCCCATCAGCACGCCCGGTCCGTAGAGGAGGGCCGTGCCGCTCGCCACCCAGAAGGAGGCGACGGTCAGCACGGCCGCCAGAACAAGGCCGATCACATAATTGCGCACCGCCTCGGAGACGGAATGCTCGCCGATATCGCCTTCGCCGGGCGCGGCGTCGTGGGTCAGATGATCGCTCATGGAAGCGTCCCCAGTAGGTAGACGTTGGTGAAGATGCCGACCCAGATGATGTCGAGGGCGTGCCAGAAGAGCGCGAAGCACATGGCCCGGCGCATGATGTTCGGCCGGAACCCCTTGGTGAAGTATTGCGCCATCATCGTGCCGAGCCAGAGCAGGCCGATGGTGACATGCAACCCGTGGCAGCCGACGAGCGAGAAGAACGCCGACAGGAACGCGCTGCGCTCCGGGCCGTTGCCATCGGCGACCATTTTGATGAACTCGTTGACCTCGAGGCCCAGGAACCCGAGGCCGAGAAGGCCCGTCACGACGAAGCCGATCTGGGTCCACAGCATGTTGCGCACGCTGGCGGCGATCATGGCGAGGCCGCAGGCGAAGCTCGACAGCAGGAGGAAAGCTGTCTCCGCCGAGACGGTCTTCAGGTTGAAGAGCTCCATTGGCCCCGGCCCGCCGGCCGTCGTATGCGACAGCACGGCGTAGGCCGAGTAAAAGGCTGAGAACATCACGAAGTCGGACAGCAGGAAGACCCAGAAACCGTAGGCGGTGACGATGCGCTTGGGCGCAGGGCCGGAAGCGTCGATGCTCGGATCGCGGCCGTGGGCGATCGCGTCGCTCCGTTCGGCGACTTTCACCAGGCGGATGCCGGGCTCACGCCCGGCCACGATGTCCTCGCGGGCCTCGCGCCTCAGCTTGTCGATCCGGGCGACCTCGTCGACCGGCACTTCGTATTCGTCGTGGTCCCGCCAGGCGAAGACCACGAAGGTCGCGAAGGCGCCAGCGACGCCGATCGCCGCCATCCACCAGATGTGCCAGATCAGCGCAAATCCGGTGACGACAGCGAAGAAGGCGACGACGAAGCCGGTCGGGCTGTTCAGCGGCATTTCGATCGCGTGGTAGCTGGGCAGCGGCGTGAGCCGAGCCATCGCTATCGCGCGCTGCTTGATGCCCCAATAGGCCTCCTCGCCGGTGACGTTGGGCATGGCCGCGAAATTGAACGCTGGCGGCGGCGAGGCCGTCATCCATTCGAGCGTCCGGCCGTCCCATGGGTCGCCGGTGCGATCGCGCAGACTCTCGCGCTCGCGGATGCTGACGGCGAGCTGCGCGATCTGGCAGAAGATGCCGCAAAGCACCAGCACCGCGCCGAACGCAGCGACGAGCAGCCAGGGACGCCATTCGGGGACGTCGTAGTGCTGCAGGCGCCGCGTCATGCCTTCGAGGCCGACGACGTAAAGCGGCATGAAGGCGAAATAGAATCCGAACAGCCAGAACCAGAAAGCCGCCGTCCCGAACCGCCGCTCGAGCCGGAAGCCGAACGCTTTCGGGAACCAATAGGTGTAGCCGGCGAAGACGCCGAACAGCACGCCGCCGATGATGACGTTGTGAAAGTGGGCGACCAGGAACAGCGAGTTGTGCAGCACGAAGTCGGCGGGCGGCACCGCCAGCAGCACGCCGGTCATGCCGCCCATCACGAAAGTGAACATGAAGGCGATCGCCCACAGCATCGGCAGCTCGAAGCGCACCCGGCCGCCCCACATCGTGAACAGCCAGTTGAAGATCTTCACCCCGGTCGGTACGGCGATGATCATCGACATGATGCCGAAGATGCTGTTGACCTCTGCGCCTGCGCCCATGGTGAAGAAGTGGTGCAGCCAGACCGTGAAGGAGAGGACGCAGATCGCCATCGTGGCGATGATCATCGAGCGGTAGCCGAACAAAGGCTTGCCGGAGAATGTTGAGACGACTTCTGAGAACACGCCGAACGCCGGCAGGATCAAAATGTAGACTTCCGGGTGTCCCCACGCCCAGAACAGGTTCACGTACAACATGGCGTTGCCGCCCATGTCGGTCGAAAAGAAATGGAACCCGAGGTAGCGGTCGAGCAGCAGCATCGCGAAGGTCGCGGTCAGCACCGGGAAGGCGGCGACGATCAGCAGGTTCGCGGCGAACGAGGTCCAGCAGAAGATCGGCATGCGCGAATAGGTCATGCCGGGAGCGCGGAGCTTCAAAATGGTCGTGACGAAATTGACGCCGGTAAGCAGCGTCCCAATGCCCGAGATCTGCAGCGACCACAGGTAGTAGTCGACGCCGACGCCGGGCGAGAACGGGAGTTCGGAGAGCGGCGGATAGCCCATCCAGCCGGCCTTCGAAAACTCGCCGACCAGCAGCGAGGCGTTGACCAGCAGCACGCCGGTCGCCGTCAGCCAGAAGCTCACCGAGTTCAAGGTCGGGAAGGCGACGTCGCGCGCGCCGAGCTGCAGCGGCACCACGAAGTTCATCAGCCCGATCACGAACGTCATCGCCACGAAGAAGATCATGATCGTGCCGTGGGCGGAGAAAATCTGGTTGTAGTGCTCAGGCGGCAGGTAGCCCCCGGATTGGAAGGCGAACGCCTGCTGCATGCGCATCATGATCGCGTCGGAGAAGCCGCGGATCAGCATCACCATGGCGAGTGTGCAGTACATGACGCCGATGCGCTTGTGATCGACCGAGGTGATCCACTCGCTCCAGAGATAGGGCCACCAGCCCTTGACCGTGATCAGGCCGAGCACGGCGAGGATGACGAGAATCACCACGATCGAGGTGATGAGCGGGATCGGCTGGTTGAACGGGATCGCCGACCAGGAGAGCTCGCCGAGCATCAGGTCCTCCCGCAGAACGCCGCGGCCTGGCCGGTGGCGGCCGGACGAACGGGCTTGATCGAAGCTGACCGCGGCGGCGCGGTTCCGTTCACGATGGATTCGAAAAGGCCTGGCTCGACAGAGCGATAGGCGCTGGGGCTCACGTTCTCGCTCGGTTTGACAAGCTCGGCGTAGCGGTTGCGGTCGAGGTCCGCGCCGGACGCTTTGGCGTCGGCGACCCACTTGGCGTAGTCGTCCTGGGGCAGCGCCTTGAGGTCGAAGCGCATGTCGGCGAATCCCTGGCCGCTGAAGTTCGCCGAGATGCCGCCGATGGTTCCGGGCTGGTCGGCTTGCAGCCAGAGCTGCGACGCCATCCCCGCCATCGCGTAAATCTGGCTGCCGAGGCGGGGAACGAAGAAGCTGTTCATCACGCCGCTCGACGTGATGGTGAAGTGGATCGGGGTCCCGACCGGGACCGCGAGCGCGTTGACGCTGGCGACGCCTTCCGCGGGATAGATGAACAGCCACTTCCAATCGAGCGCGACGACCTGGACCTCGACCGGCTTTGCCTTCCCGGGAAGCGGCAGGAATGGATCAAGGTCGTGCGACCCGAACCAGGCGACCCCGCCGAGGACCACGACGATCAGCGTCGGGATCGACCAGATGATCAGTTCGAGATGGCCGGAGAACTCCCAATCCGGCCAATAGAAGGCGCGTGAATTGGTCGACCGAAACCAGAAGGCGGTTGCGGCGATGAGGACGAAGACCGGTAGGACGATCGCCAGCATGATCGCCACGGAATCGATGAGAATGAGCTTTTGCGCGGCGCCGACCGGCCCGGCCGGATCGAGAACGCCGTTGCAACCGCCGAGGAGGAGGGCGGCCCCGACTGCCGCCGCGCCGACCAGGCCGCAAGCGAACCGGGCCAATCGTGCGTCCCCAACCGGCGTCGTGGATGCGGCGAAGTCGCTCAGGTTGTCGCCAGCCACGCCGTCGTTGCGATCGGCGCCGGCTACGGCCAGGGTGGTGGTGAGCCGGGCGGCGACGTTGGTCATGGCCGTGCTCCTGGCGGATGAGGAAGGCCTAGGCGGCCTCGCCCCCGTCACGACACACCCGCTTTCGGGCTTTTACACGGCGCACTCGCGCTTCGAACTGTCGGGCGATCCGCCTAGACGGTGCGGAATCGCTCAATCGCAGCTTGATCGGGACTAGCCAACAAGGCCTTAGAGAGAAATCTTCGCTCGATCGTTGAGCCTTTGCGCGAGCGATGTCCTTGGCGTTGTTGAAGATCGGGTTCGTCTGGTTTTGCGCGACTGCGCCGATTCTGCGTCAAGTCTATGGCTGCTGCGTGTTCGCTATAGGGAGCCGACAGCTACGTCCGCAAAGATGCAAGGCGCGCCGCGCAAGCGGGCCGCCGAAGTCGGTGACGCCGCATAGCGCCGCGTCGGCGCGCCTAAGCATCTGGATACTCCCTCTCCCCGCACGCGGGGAGAAGAGAATCCTCTGCGTCAGCCTGAATGCAACGGGCCCTACGCCGGCTCCATGCCGTAGCGCCGGATCGTCTCCGTCGCCTTCGCGGAGGCGAGGTAGCGGCTTAAGGTCGCCGCCGCCGTCGGGTCGCTGGCCCGCTTGCCGACGCCGAGCGAAAACACAGTCGTCGAGGCGATCGGCGACGGAAGCGCGCCGACGACTTCGACGCCGGGCTCATGCAGCAATTCGCTCAGTTGCTGAAACCCGATCTCCGCCTCGCCGCGCGCAATCAACGCCGCCACCGGCACGCCGGGCGGAGCGACGATCAGGCGCGGCGCAAGGGTTTCCTCGAGGCCCCATTGCTGGATCAGCTTCGTCACCTGAGCGCCGCTGGGGCCAGTCGAGGAGCCGATCGTACGGGCGGCGAGAACGGCGTTCTTCACGTCGAGCTCGTTCTGGAGCGGCGGATGTGGCGCGCCCGCTCGGATGGCCATCGCCATGTCGGAACGCGCGAAGGCGGCTCGGCTGCCTGAGAGAATGTGATCCTCGGCTTCGAGCTTCTCCAAGGCGTCAGCGGCGAGAACGACGACGTCGTAGCGTTCCCCCTCGCGCACGCGGCGCGCGGCCTCGACGCCACCCATCGACTGGAAGCTCACCCGCCGGCCGGTCTCGTCCTCGTATGCGCGGGCGAGATCGGCAAGGATTTGCCGTGTCGCCATCGAGGAGACGCCGAGAATGGTCTCCCCCTCAGTCGACATATCTGAGCCCCGCCTTCTCAAGCGGTTCGCGCATCTTGTACATGTCGAGCCCGAGGACGCCGGAAGCGAGCTTGGCTCGCTTCTCGCCCTCGTTGGCCTCGCGCGCGGCGGCGGCCGCCGCGGTCTTCTCGACCCAGGCGGCCGGCACGACGACGACGCCGTCATCGTCGGCGACGATCGCGTCGCCCGGATTGACCAGCGCGCCCGCGCAGACGACGGCGACGTTCACCGATCCGATCGTCGCCTTGATCGTGCCTTTGGCGCTGACGCACTTGCTCCAAACCGGGAACCCCATCTCGGTCAGCGGTTTCACGTCGCGCACACCCGCGTCGATCACCAGCGCGCACGCCCCGCGCGCCCTGAAGCTCGTCGCGAGCAGGTCGCCAAAATAGCCGTCGCTGCATTCGGCGGTGATCGCCGCGACGACGATGTCGCCCGGCTGGATCTGCTCGGCGGCGACGTGCATCATCCAATTGTCGCCGGGATGCAGCAGCACGGTTACGGCCGTGCCGGAGACGCAGGCGCCGGGATAGATCGGACGCATATAGGGCTTGAGCAGCCCGACGCGGCCCATCGCCTCATGCACGGTCGCGACGCCGAATTTGGCGAGCGAGTCGGTCGCGGCGCGATCGGCGCGCTGGATGTTGCGTCGGACGACGCCGAGTTCGGTCATCACTTCCTCCTAGCGGCCCTGCGCCTTCAGCGCCTTATCGAGGCGGGGATAGACGCGCCGCGCGTTGCCCTCGTAAACCTTGTGGCGCTCGTCGGCGTCGAGGTTCATCGTCGCCTCGATGTAGCGCTTCGTATCGTCGTAGTTGTGGCCGGTCTCCGGATCGATGCCGCGCACTGCGCCAATCATCTCGCTGGCGAACAGCACGTTGTCGACCGGGATCACCTTGGTCAGCAGGTCGATGCCGGGCTGGTGATAGACGCAGGTGTCGAAGAACAGATTGTTGAGGATGTGATCCTTCAACAGCGGCTTCTTCAGCTCCTGGGCGAGGCCGCGATAGCGGCCCCAGTGGTAGGGCGCCGCGCCGCCGCCATGCGGGACGACGAACCGCAAAGTCGGGAAGTCCTTGAAGAGGTCGCCCTGGATGAACTGCATCACCGCCGTCGTATCGGCGTTGATGTAGTGCGCGCCGGTGGTGTGGAAGCAGGCGTTGCAGCTCGTCGAGACATGCACCATCGCGGGGATGTCGTATTCGACCATCTTTTCGTAGATGGGATACCAGAGCCGATCGGTCAGCGGCGGGCTGGTCCAGTGACCGCCGGACGGATCGGGATTCAGGTTGATGGCGACGAAGCCATAGTCCTCGACGCATCGCTCGAGTTCGGGAATGCAGCTCTTCGGATCGACGCCGGGACTCTGAGGCAGCATCGCCGCGCCGACGAAATGATCGGGAAAGAGCTGCGAGACACGATAGCAGAGCTCGTTGCAGATGGCGGCCCACGCGGAGGAAACCGCGAAGTCGCCGATGTGATGCGCCATGAAGCTCGCGCGCGGCGAGAAGATCGTCAGATCGACGCCGCGCTCCTTCATGAATTTGAGCTGATTGGTCTCGATGCTTTGACGGAGCTCGTCGTCGCTGATCTTCAACTCCGACGGCTTGGGCGCAGCCGAGGGGTCCTTGACGCCGGCGATCTGACGATTGCGCCACTCCTCGAGCGCCTTCGGGGCGGTGGTGTAGTGTCCGTGGCAGTCGATGATCATCGAGCGTCCCTCAACTGGCTGGCGTTGCTGTTCAACTCGGCCGCTCGCGGCGCTGAAGGGCGCCAGCCCATTGCTCGCGATGAACGCCTTGGCCTATTTTGCGGCCACAATACAGCCTTTGTCCCGCGCTGACCCATTGCGAGTTAGGCGATCGCTATCGCCAGGGGTTATACCGTTTTGTCCGGCGCCGGCCGTGGCTGAGCGGGCGCGGCGGCGAGACCGGAGCGGGAGATGACGACGAAGCGGCGTCTTGAACAGCGGTTGCGGCTGCAGCATTTCCGGGTCGTCGACGCCGTCGCCACGCGCGGTAGCCTTCTCAAGGCGGCGACGGTCCTCAGCGTCACCCAGCCGGCCCTCAGCAAGACGCTGCACGAGGCGGAGGAGATCGTCCGGGCGAAGCTGTTCGACCGTCATCCACGCGGCATGAAGCCGACCGCCGCCGGTGCGACGGTCATTGAGGCGGCGCGGCGCGTCCTGGCGGAGCTGAAGCGGCTCGACGAGCAACTGGATGGCGTTGGCGATTTGAGCCGCGGCGTCCTCGCGCTCGGCGTCTTGCCGGTCGCCGCGTCGGGCGTCCTGCCCGGCGCGCTTTCGCGGATGAGGAGGGAGCATCCCGAGATCAGAATTCGCCTCGAACAAGGGCGCACCGAGGAACTGACGGCCTTGCTGGCGGCGGGAGAAATCGACCTCATCGTTGGCCGCCTTTACGAACCGCCGGCGCCCGACGGTTTCGAGCGCGAGCCGCTATGGAGCGAGCCGATCGCCGCCTTGGTGCGAGCAGGGCACCCGCTGGTCCGCCTGCCGGAGGTCGATCCAGAGAGCCTGCGCGCCTATGACCTCGTTCTTCCCACGGTTTCGCAGCGGGTCGGCCAGGAGATCGACTGGATCCTACAGCGCCTTGGGCTCGAACCGACCGTCGCCTACCGGTCGAGCTCCTACGGGTTCATTCGCGAAATGCTATTTTCCGGCGACTCGGTGTCCATTATGCCGAGCTTGATGATGGCTGGCGACTTGATGCGCGGCTCACTCACGCTCGTCCCGCTGCCGTTGCCCGCCTCGGTCCGCCTGGCGGGCCTCATTCGGCCGGCCGGCCGGTCCTTGGCGGGGCCGGCGCGGGCCTTCGTCCAGGCGTTGCGCGGGTTCGTCGAGGACCTCGCGAGTCGGGGCTTGGCGGATATAACTATCCGCGATACCTAATGCGGAACTCGTGATAAGTCGCGCGACGGCCGGCAATGCTATAACTTGCCGAGCACCATGGGAGGACGCCGTTTGGTTGAGGAACCAATCCTTGATGTCGCGCATCTGGGGCACATCGAACTTCTGACCCCGACGCCGGAGAAAAGCCTCGACTTCTTCGTCAACGTGCTGGGCATGACGGAGAGCGGTCGCTCGGGCGACAGCGTCTATCTGCGCGGCTGGGACGATTACGAGCGCTACTCGCTCAAACTGACGGCCTCGAACACTTCCGGCATGGGCCATGCCGCGTTCCGTGCGCGCAGCCCGCAGGCGCTGCAAAGGCGCGTCGCCGCGCTCGAAGCCGCCGGCGCCGGAATAGGGTGGGTGGAGAACGAATTCGGCCACGGACCCGCCTATCAGTTTCGCGATCCCGACGGGCATCTGCTCGAACTCTATTACGAAACGGAGTGGTACGAGGCGCCGCCGGAGCTCAAGCCGTCGCTCAAGAACCAGGCGCAACGCTTTCCCGCTCGCGGCGTCAATGTGAGGCGCATCGATCACTTCAATTGCCTGGCGGCCGATATCGCGGCCAATCGCCAATTCTTCCAGGACGTGCTCGGCTTCCGGCTGACGGAGATGATCAGGCTCGACAGCGGCGTCGAAGCCGGCATGTGGCTCACCTGCACGAACAAGAGCTACGACTTCGCCTATACGCTCGAGGCGCATGGCGCGCGTGGCCGCTTTCATCACGTCACGTTTGCGCTCGACAGCCGCGAAGAGATTCTGCGCGCAGCCGACATATTCCTGGAGAATGGGGTCTACATCGAAACCGGACCTCACAAGCACGCCGTCCAGCAGACATTCTTCCTCTATGTCTGGGAGCCGGGCGGCAATCGGGTTGAAGTCGCCAATGCCGGCGCGCGGCTCGTGCTGGCGCCGGACTGGAAGCCGATCGTCTGGACGGAGGCCGAGCGCAAGAAGGGCCAGGCTTGGGGGCTGCAGACGATCTCGAGCTTCCATACCCACGGAACGCCGCCGCTTCCTGGCGAACCGCTGATCCCCGAGAGACCTCGCCGATAGCCGGCGATCCACCGATCTTTTGACTCACCGAACCCCTGAAGGACTGCAATGACGCCGATACGAAATCTTTCGTCAGCCGCGCTGATCGCCCTTCTCGTCGCGAGCCCCGCCTTGGCCGCGGACGACACGGTGACGATCGGCCTCATCCTGCCGATGACCGGCCCGGTGGCGAGTACCGGCAAGCAAGAGCGCGCCGGCGCCGAGCTTTACATCAAGCAGCACGGCGACACGGTCGCCGGCAAGACGATCAAGCTCGAATTGCGCGACGACTCGGGCGCCGCCGACACGACGAAGCGCCTTGCGCAGGAGCTTATCGCCAATGACCACGCCAAGGTGCTGATGGGCTTCGGCCTGACGCCGCTGGCGCTCGCCGTCGCGCCGCTGGCGACCGAGGCGAAAGTGCCGGAGGTCGTCACCGCCGCCGCGACGGCCATGATCACCGAGAAGTCGCCCTATATCGTGCGCACCTCCTTCACCCTGCCGCAGGCGGCTGCGCCGATGGCCGACTATTGCCTGAAGAACGGGATCAAGAAGGTCGTCACCATCGTTAGCGATTACGGCCCAGGTCTCGATGCGGAGAAGTGGTTCGGCGACACCTTCAAGAAGGGCGGCGGCGATCTCGTCGAGGCGATCCGGGTGCCGTTGAAGAACCCTGACTTTGCGCCCTTCCTGCAGCGCGCGAAGGACGACGCGCCGGACGCGGTCTTCGTCTTCGTGCCCTCGGGCTTTGGCGCCGTGTTCATGAAGCAGTTCGTCGAGCGCGGCCTCGACAAGGCGAACATCAAGCTGATCGGCACCGGCGACGTCACCGACGATGATCTGCTCGGCGACATCGGCGACGCGGCGCTCGGCGCCGTCACGACCCATCACTATTCCGCAGCGCACGACTCGCCCGAGAACAAGGCGTTCGTCCAAGCTTTCGAGAAGGCGAACGGCGGCATGCGGCCGAACTTCATGGCGGTCGGCGCCTATGACGGCATGGCGCTCGTCTATCAGGCGCTCGAAAAGACCAAGGGAGCGACGGACGGCGACGCCTTGATCGCGGCGATGAAGGGGCTGACCTGGATGAGCCCGCGCGGTCAGGTGACGATCGATCCCGAGACGCGCGACATGGTGCAGTCGATCTACGTGCGCAAGGTCGAGAAGGTGGACGGCCAGCTCTACAATGTCGAGTTGAGCGCGACGCCCGCCGTGAAAGATCCGTACAAAGCCTCGAAGTCGCAGTGAGTACGGCGTCGACGGTCATGCGCTTACTCCCTCTCCCCGCAACAGCCCGTCGGGAGACGGGCGTTCTGACGAACGCCCTATGCGGGGAGAGGGTCGGGGTGAGGGGCCTGGTGATTGGCCGCTCGCCTGCGGCTCCTCACCCAGCCCCTCATCCTAACCTTCTCCCCGCGAGCGGGGAGAAGGGACGGGCCAGCGCGTCGTCGAGCAAACGGCAATTCGCGCTCGTCTCGCTCCCGCGCGTGACCGCGGGCGCTCGTCCGTCGCGCGACTGCGAACTTCCATGCTAACGATTCTGCTCGACGGCGTCGCCTACGGCATGTTGCTGTTCGTGCTCGCGGCCGGGCTGTCCATCACGCTCGGTCTCATGAATTTCATCAATCTCGCCCACGGCGCCTTCGCGATGTTGGGCGGGTATTGCACGGCGCTGCTGATGAACCGCGGCGGCGTCCCGTTTCTGCTCACGCTGCCGGTCGCCTTTCTCGCGCCGGCTTTGGTCGGCGTCGCGTTGGAGCGCACGCTCTACCGGCGCCTCTATGGCGCGAGCCCGCTCGACCAGGTGCTGTTCACGATCGGCCTCGTGTTGATGGCGATGCCGGTCGCCAACTTCTTTCTCGGCGACCAGCCGCAGCAGATCCATCTCCCCGCATGGCTGTCCGGCCGCGTCGAGTGGGGCGGCGTCGGCATTGGCGTCTACCGTCTGTTCCTGATCGTCGTCTGCGGCGCGATCGCCGCGGCGTTGCAGTTCTTCCTCGTCAAGACGCGGTTCGGCGCGCAATTGCGCGCCGCGGTCGATGATGCGCGTGTCGCCAACGGGGTCGGCGTCAACGTCGATCTCCTGTTCGCCGTCACATTCGCCGTGGGTAGCGGACTGGCGGGTCTCGGCGGCGCGCTGGCGGCCGATGTCGTCGGCGGCATCGATCCGACCTTTCCGCTCAAGTTCGTAGTCACGTTCTTGATCGTCGCTACGATCGGCGGCTCGAACGGCGTGCTCGGCGCACTGGTCGGCTCGCTTTTGCTCGGCGTGCTCGACGTCGCCGGCAAATATTACGTCCCCTCGATCGGCGCCTTCATCATTTACTTCGTGATGGTGGCGACGCTGATCGTGCGCCCGCAGGGGTTGTTCGCCAAGGGCGACGGCCGGTGAGCGCGGCGCGCATCGAGGCGCATCTGCGCCGCCGCGAGCGCTGGCGACCGCTGGAGATTGTCTTCTGGTTGGCGCTCCTCGCGACGATCGTCCTCGCGCCGTCACGCGCGGCGCTCGTCAACGAGATCCTGATCAACGGACTGTTCGCACTCTCGCTCGACCTCATTCTCGGCCTCGCCGGCATCGTGTCGCTCGGGCACGCGGCCTTCTTTGGCTGCGGCGCCTATGCGGCGGCGATCCTCGCCAACGGCGGCGCGGCCGACCCGTTGCTGGGCCTCGTGGTCGGCGGCGTCGCCGCGGCGGTTCTCGGGGTGGCGACAGCGCCCTTGCTCCTGCGGGGCGCCGATCTCAGCCGGCTGATGGTCACCATGGGCATCGCCCTGATGTTGGGCGAACTCGCCAACCGCAACGCCTGGCTGACGGGCGGCGCGGACGGGCTGAATTTTTCGATGTCGCCGCTGTTCGGCGTCTTTTCGATCGGCTCGATGGGCGCCGGACCGCGCAACGCGGCGCTCTACAGCCTCGTCGTTCTGTTCCTGCTGTTCGCGTTTGCGCGCCGGCTCCGGCAATCGCCCTTCGGCCTTTCGCTCGCCGCGATCCGCGAGAACCGCCTGCGCGCGAGCGCGCTCGGCATCTCGACGCCGCGCCGGCTCGTCGCCATCTATGCGCTCTCGGCGGCCTACGCCGGCGTCGCGGGCGCGCTGCTCGCGCAGACGACGGCGATCGCGTCGCTCGACCTGTTCGACTTCCATCGCTCCGCCGATGTGATGCTGATGCTGATCGTCGGCGGCGCCGGCTATCTCTACGGCGGCGTCATCGGGGCCGGGGTTTTCATCGTGCTCAAAGACGTCATTTCGGAGCAGACGCCGGAATATTGGGAGTTCTGGATCGGCCTCATGCTGGTCGTGTTGGTGCTGGTCGGGCGCGACAGGCTGGGCGCACACTTGCGACGGGCGCTTCCTTTTCTGGCGCAGCGGGAGCGGCCGGCATGACCGCCCCAGCGCTGGAGGCGCGCGGCTTGATGCGCCGCTTCGGCGGCCTGGTCGCGACCGACAATGTCTCCTTCGTGGTCGAGCCCGGCGCTCGGCAGGCGTTGATCGGGCCGAATGGCGCCGGCAAGACGACCTTGATCAATCTGCTGACCGGCGTCCTCAGGCCGAGCGCCGGCCAGGTCCTGTTGCAGGGCGAAGACGTCACTCAACTCTCGGCCAGTCAGCGCGTGCGCAGAGGCCTCGCCCGCACGTTCCAGATCAACCAGCTCTTTCCTGATCTCACGCCCGTCGAGTCGCTCGGCCTGGCGATTTCGGAGCGGCGCGGCCACGGTGCCGACGTCTGGCGCGTCGCCGGCGGCCAGACGGACATCGTCGGCGAGATCGAGGATTTGCTGCGCCGTTTCGATCTTCTGGCCGATTGCGATCGCCCGACGCGCCTGCTGCCCTACGGCAAGCGGCGTCTGCTGGAAATCGCGCTGGCGCTTGCTTGCAGTCCGCGCGTGCTGCTGCTGGACGAGCCGGCGGCGGGCGTGCCGGAGGAAGAGCGCCGCGACATTCTCGCTGCGCTCGCCGCTTTGCCGAAGGACGTGGCGATCCTCTTGATCGAGCACGACATGGACCTCGTCTTCACCTTTGCGACCCGCATTTCCGTGCTGGTCGCCGGACGCCTGTTCTGCGAGGGCTCGCCGGCGGAGATCGCCAGGGACGAGCGTGTGCGCGCCGTCTATCTCGGGGAGGAGGCCCATGGCTGAGGGCCTGCGCGTCGAAGGCTTGAGCGCCGGCTACGGCGACGCGCGCGTTCTCAACAACGTCAGCTTCGCGCTCGAAGCGGGAGAGTCGCTCGCGCTGCTCGGGCGTAACGGCGTCGGCAAGACGACGCTCATCGACACGCTGATCGGCGTCACGACCCGTCATGACGGACGCATAAGCCTCTGCGGCGTCGATCTCACCGCGTTGCCGCCGCATGGGCGGGCGCGTCGCGGCGTCGGCTGGACGCCGCAGGAGCGCAACATCTTCCGCTCGCTGACCGTCGAGGAAAATCTCACCGCCTTCGCGACGCCCGGGCCTTGGACGCCGGCGCGCGTCTTTGAAATGTTCCCTCGGCTGGCGGAGCGCCGACGCAATGGCGGCCGGCAGTTGTCGGGCGGCGAACAGCAGATGCTCGCCATCGGCCGGGCGCTGGTGCTGAATCCGCGCCTGTTGTTGCTGGACGAACCGACCGAAGGCCTCGCGCCGATCATCGTCGACGAACTGCTCGCGGCGCTGCGCCGGCTTGCCGGCGAGGGGTTGTCGATGATTATCGTCGAGCAGAAGCCAAAGAAGGTTCTGCCCTTCACCGAGCGGGCGATCATTCTCGACCGGGGCGCGATCGTGCATTCGGCGCGGAGCGCGGACCTGATCGATGACCCCGCCGCGCTGGAGGCGCATCTGGCCGCCGCGCATTGACGAGCGGCGCGCGCGCCGCCTATGGCCGAAGTCGTCCGCGAGGTCACGCAATAACCTTCTTCAAACGCTATCGCGCCATCGACGAGCAAATTGCTGGCCCTGTTTGGCGCGGGAGCCAATCGTGACTGATGTCGGCAGCTACACCGCCGCGGAACACCTTCGCGACGGGCGCGCGATCGAGATCCGCGCGCTGCGCAGGGACGATCGCGACGACATGCTGGCGGCCGTGGGGCGGGTTAGCGGTTCCTCGCTGCACCGCCGCTTCTTCGCCGCCAAGCGGGGCTTTTCAGATGCCGAGATCGCGTTTTTCGTGGACGTCGATTTCGACAGGCATGTTGCGCTGGTTGCGCTGCTTACGGAAGAGGGACGGCCGACCATAGTCGGCGGCGGACGTTATGTCCTGGTCAAGGACGGCGAGGCCGAACTCGCCTTCCTCGTCGTCGACGCCTATCAGGGGCAGGGCATCGGCCGCCTTCTGATGAAGCATCTCGTCGCCATTGCTCAAGAAAGCGGCCTGCGCGCCCTCAGGGCCGAGGTCCTACGGGAGAACTCGGCGATGTTGCGGCTGTTCGGCGATTTCGGCTTCAAGACCGTGCCGCAGCGCGATTTCAGCGCAGTCCATTTGGTTCTCGAGCTGATCTGACGGGCGCGTCGCGCCCTCGCCGGCCGGGAAGAGGTTTCGATAAGCTGGAGTTCGACATTCCATGTCCGCAAACGACGAAGTGGCGTTCTCGCCAGGGACTGCGAGGTCCGACGCCAAAACCTATCTGCTGGTCCATGGCGCTTGGCACGGCGGCTGGTGCTGGCGGGATGTGGCGGCCCTATTGCGCGCCGATGGCCATCGCGTCACCAGGCCGACCCTGACCGGCCTCGGCGAGCGCAAGCATTTGCTCGGGCGCGGCATCACGCTCGAAACGTTCGTCGCCGACATCGTCGATCATTTGGAGGTCGAGGAACTCGACGACGTGATCCTGGTCGGGCACAGCCATGCCGGCGCCGTCATCAGCGGAGTGGCGGACCGCATCGGCGAACGCATACGCCATCTCGTCTATCTCGACGCCGCCATTCCCGAGAGCGGCCGAACTCCGTTCAGCCTGCTCGCTCCCGATGTGGCCGAGCGTCGGCGCAAGCTGGTCGCCGAAGAGGGGCAGGGGGTCTTCCTGCCGATCCCGGAACTCTCGGCCTTCGGCATTCCCGACGACCATCCCCGCGCAGCCTGGGTACGCCGTCATCTGGCCCCGCACCCCGTCGGCTCCTATGAAAGCGCATTGAAACTCGACCATCCCATCGGCGCCGGCAGGCCGAAGACCTACATCGCTTGCACGAACCCGGTCTACGCGGCGATCGAAAGTACGCGGGCGTGGGTGAGGCGACAGTCAGGCTGGAATTGGGTCGACCTGGCTTCGGGTCACGATGCGATGATTCTCGACCCGAAAGCCCTCGCCGCCCTACTTGCCGGAATCGGCTGAGAGGGCGGACGGGACAAAGGTCACGCGCGGCGAGCGTCCCGACCACGTCCGCCCCTGTCTGCAGCGAGGGCGCCTACGGCCAGGCGCTATGTGGCCGAAGCTGGTTGCTGCCCGACCAGTTTTAGCAGCGTCTGGGCTGTGCCCGTGGACGATGCGGGATTCTGGCCAGTGACAAGACGCCCGTCGACGGTCGTGTGAGGCTCCCAATTGCGGACTTTCTCAAAAGTGGCTCCCAGCCGCATCAGCTCGTCCTCGACGAGGAACGGCACGACATGGGTCAGCTGCACCTCTTCTTCTTCGCCATCCGTGAAACCCGACACGTGTTTGCCCTTTACCAGGGGCTCGCCCTTGTGGGTCACATGGCGAAGAACGCCGGGCGCGTGGCACACCAAGCCTATCGTCTTGCCGGAGTTGTAGAAAGATTCGAGCAATGCGATCGAAGCAGGACTTTCGGCGAGGTCTCACATGGGGCCATGGCCGCCAGAGTAGAAGACTGTTTCGTAGTCTTCCGATTTTATGGTGTCGAGCTTGACCGTCTGAGAGAACTCTTTCTGTGCTCTCTTATCCTTTTTGTACCGAGCCATCGCAGAAGTCTGGTTTTCCGGCATATCGCTTTTTGGATCGATCGGGGGCTGCCCACCCTTCGGCGACGCCAGCGTCAACTCGACTCCTGCGTCCCGGAAAACGAAGTAAGGGGCTGCGAATTCTTCAAGCCACAATCCTGTTTTGCGGCCCGTGTTTCCCAGTTGATCATGCGAAGTCAACACCATCACAATTCTCATGGTCTTGCTCCTTCGGTTCAACTCAGCAAAGTCCGGCGGCGGCGCTTTATACCAAAGGCCCCGCCGGCTGACTCATGGCGGGGGATTCCCTTGGCGGCGGTTTTCTGGCTCCCTTGGCGCGGGGGGATTCGCGCCATGCCGTCAGCGGTTATGCTTCGAGAGGACTATACGGCGGAGGAGCTTCGGGCGTTGGCCCGGCGCTCAGAAGGACGCCAATCAGAGCCGCCGGCTGTTGTCGCTGGCGGCGGTGCGTGACGGCATGGACCGGGGCGCGGCGGCCAAGATCGGCGGCATGGACCGGCAAACGCTGCGCGACTGGGTGCATCGGTTCAACGCCGCCGGCCCCGACGGGCTGATCGACCACCGGACGCAAGGCCCCCAGCCGCGCCTGTCGGGGGAGCAGTCGGCCGAGTTGGCGCAGATCGTCGAGGCCGGCCCGGATCGCGCGCGGGATGGCGTCGTGCGTTGGCGCCGGGTGGACCTCAAGCGCGTCATCGCCGACAAGTTCGGCGTCGACTTCCACGAGCGCTACGTCGGCAAGCTGCTCAAGAAGCTCGGCTTCTCGCACATCAGCGCGCGGCCTCGCCATCCCGGTCAGGACGATCGCCTGATCGAGGCGTTTAAAAAAACTTCGCGGCGATCCTGAACGTCCATTTGCCGGCCTTGCCGCAGGGCGCGCCGGTGGAGGTCTGGTTCCAGGACGAGGCGCGCATCGGCCAGAAGAACGGCCTCGTGCGCCAATGGGCGCGGCGGGGCACGCGGCCGCGGCAACCCGCCGACCAACGCTACGAAAACGCCTATCTCTTCGGCGCGATCTGCCCCGCTCGCGGCAAGGGCGCGGCCCTGGCGCTCCCTTTCGCCAACACCGAGGCGATGCAGCTCCACGTCGACGAAATCGCGCGCAACGTCGCCCCCGGCGCGCACGCCGTCCTCATCTTCGATCGCGCCGGCTGGCACACCACGCCGGAACTCAAGATGCCGCCAAACATCACGCCGATCTGGCTGCCCTCGCGCGCGCCGGAGCTGAACCCGGTCGAGAACGTCTGGCAGTACCTGCGCCAGAACTGGCTCTCAAACACCGTCTTCGAGACCTACGACGCCATCATCGACGCCGCCTGCGACGCATGGAACAAACTCGCGGCTCAGCCCGACGTCATCCGGTCCATCGGATTGCGAAAGTGGGCGCACGTCGGTCAAACATCATGACCGTTGGTATTATAGGGGCGAGCTAGATTGAGACGGGGCGCGCATCTCTCGCACCGCGCGCGCTTACGGGCCTAGCCGCCCCAGGCTCCATCCCAGGCGATCTTCCACATCCCCGGGCTTTTGGAACCCCTGCTCGAACAGCGCCTTGAGCTTGTCCTGCGCAGCCGGCCGAACGATCGAGGCGAGGAAAGCGTTCCACCCAGCCGCGATTTCGACATCCGGCGGTAGGCTGGCGTTGACAAGGCGCTTGGTGGTCGCGACGGCCCACTTGTCGAACGAGGCGATGCGGGTCGCGAGCCCATCGACAAACCCGTCGAGATCGGCGTCCGGCAGAGACCTGTTCACATAGCCATAGGCCTCAGCCACGTCGCCTGGGATGTCGTCGGCCCCCAGCAGCACTTCCAGGGCGCGTCCTCGCCCGATCAGCCGTGGCAGGCGCGCCATGGGGCCGCCGCCGGCGACCAAACCGGCGCCAACCTCCCATTGCGACAAGATCGCCTTTTCCCGGCTCGCGAAACTCATGTCGCAGGCCAGAGCAAGCTCGCTCCCGTTCCCCGTCGCCCGGCCTCGAATCAAGGCGATCGACACGAAGGGCGCGCGCGTCAGACGCACGAATATATCCGGCCACGCCTCCAGTCCGGTCGGCCCTTGAGGGATGTTGGTCAGATCCTCGAGCTTCGCCTCGAAATTGCTGTGGTTCAAGAAGACCCCTTCGACCGCGCTGTCAAACACCACGACCCTGACCTCGCCATCGGTCTCGATCGCGTTCATGATCTCCCGGAACTCCACGATGAGGTCCGGCCCCACTAGATTGAGCGGCGGATTGTCGAAGGTGATCCGCCAATAGCGCGGCGTCGTTCGTGTGAGCTTGATTTGCGCCGTCTTCGCTCTCGCAACCACCAGCGCCTCCTATGGCAAGCACAATCGCGCTTGGCGGAGCGCTTGAGCTTCGCCAAGCAGATTCCTCCGGTCACCCTCCGGTGACTGCAAGCACCGTCTCCTTGACCTTCGCCTTGGCGAAATTGCCGATCTTTTCGAGATCGATGTGCGGGACGTTGGGCAATTCGTCGGCCACGACCACGCAGTCGACAATGGCCGGGCCGTCAGCCCTGAGCGCCTCGCTGATGGCGTCGCGCAAGTCGCCGGGCTTATCGGCCTTGAAGCCGACCCCGCCGCAGGCGCGCGCCAGCGCCACATAATCAGGATTGGTGAATTCAATGGCTTCTCTCCACGCAGGCACCCCGATCAATTCGGCTTCCAGCGTGATCAGTCCGAGGGCAGAATTGTCATAGACCACGGCTTTCACCGGCAGTTTATGTTGCGTAGCCGTGAGGAATTCGCACATCAGCATGTTGAAACCGCCATCGCCGCACAGCGCAATGACCTGGCGCGAGCGGTCAAGCGCCTGGATGCCGTTGGCCTGACCAAGCGCGGTGCCGACGGCGCCGTTATTGAAGGAGCCGATGATGCGCTGTCCGCCGTTCTGGCGGATCCAGTTGCCCGACCAGAGCGTGTTGAGCCCGGTGTCGATGACGAATACGGCGTCGCGCGCGGCAAGGTCGCTCACCGCCCGCGCCACAGCCTGCGGATGAATGCGATCCTTGCTGCGCGCCGGATCGCACTGCTTGTCCAGCATCTCGTCCCAGCGCCTGCGATGGTCCGTGACGCGATCGAAGAACCCGCTGTCGCTCTTCGGCTTCACCCGATCGAGCAGCGATCTGACCGTTGGGCGCACCGAGCCGTTGACACCGAGCTCAGTCGGCGTGCGGCGGCCGAGCACGCGCGCCCGTTCGTCGACTTGAATGACGGCGCTCTTGTGCGGCAAGAATTCGGCGTACGGATAGTCGGTCCCGAGCATCAGAAACAGATCGCAATCCATGACGGCGCGGTAGACCGGCTTCGTTCCGATCATGCCGATGCCGCCCATCCAGCGCGGGTCGTCGTAGGGCATGATGTCTTTGCCTTTGACGGAATGAATCAATGGCGCCTTGAGCCGATCGGAGAGCGCGCGCAACTCCTGGGCTGCGCCATGGCATCCGGCGCCGCACATAATCACGATGTTGCCGGCTTCATCGATGCGGCGGGCGATCTCGGCGATATCCGCATCGTTGGCGACGATTTCGTGTCGCGGCTTAAGCGTGGCGACGCTCGACACGCTGCCGTCGGCCTTGGCGCTGATGACGTCTTGCGGCAGCGTCAAATGGGCGACGCCGCGGCCGGCATAGGCGGCGGCGATGGCCTGATGGATGACGGCTGGCGCCTGCGCAGGCGACGAAATTGTCTCGGTATAGAGCGAGACGTCGCGAAATAGCATGTTTGTATCGGTCGCTTGAAAATAGTCCGTGCCTTCCATCTTGCGCGGCATCTCCCCAGAGAGGGCAAGAACTGGTGCGTGGTCACGCTTTGCCTCATAGAGGCCCGCGACGAGATGAGTGCTGCCGGGTCCGGTTGTTCCACAACAGACGCCGAGTTGGCCGGTGAGCTTGGCTTGCCCCGCGGCGGCGAGCGCCGCCCCTTCCTCGTGGCGCACGCCGATCCATTCCATCTTGCTGTGGCGGACAGCATCGGCGAGCGGATTGAGCGAGTCGCCAATGAGGCCGAATATGTGCCTGACGCCAATCTGTTCGAGCACGTCGACCAGGATACCGGCCACTGTCTCTGACATCTGCGCCTCCTGTGATTGATTTCCTCCCGGTCTGCCCGGCAACTCGGTCGCGCCGCCGACGCCTTTCTGCTTCGCGATCATTGGTCGGGCGCCGCGAAAGTCGCTCGCCTCACCTTGTCGGAAGCGAAGTGATTGAGGTCGCCACGCGAAGATCATCCCTAGGCGCCGTCGAAGACCACGACTTCTACTTCATCATCAGTTCAGCTCGGGATCGCGATCGATTCGGAAATGCTAGAACAAAAGGTGCGCCCAACGAATTGGGCGGACGATCGTCGGACACGAGCCATCTCAGCGCCGCGAGATTTCCGCGAGCGCAATCAACGTCGTCTTGGCTGTCGCGTCCAGTATCGAGCTGGCAATCCGTTAGATCTCTATAACGGCTACTTCATGGCGTTCCACTACCTGGACGTCAACCGGCGACCCCTCATGACTCTCGTGCGCTCTGGTAGACGCGAATGACACCAGGAACCCGCTCAATTCTCCTTGACGATTGAAAGGCGGGTTGACGGCGCTAATATTGAGCTTGGCTAGGATCGGTCGTCCTAGCTCGACGGAGCTGGTTTCTCGGAATGGGAGGCTCCATGCTGACGTTGACGATCAACGGCGAACGGAAGTCGTTCGATGCGCCGGCAGACATGCCGCTGCTCTGGGTGCTTCGCGACATTCTCGGCATGACCGGAACAAAATTCGGTTGCGGCATCGCGCAATGCGGCGCCTGCACCGTGCATGTCGATGGCAGGCCAGTGCGTTCCTGCGTGCTGGCGGTGGGAGCGGTCGGCGATCGCGCTGTGACCACGATCGAGGGCGTCGGCGCCACGCCGGTTGGCGCAAGCGTCCAGAAGGCGTGGCTCGATCTGGAAGTAATTCAGTGCGGCTATTGCCAATCGGGCCAGATCATGTCGGCGGCGGCGTTGCTGGCGGCAACGCCTAATCCCGACGACTCCGACATCGACGCCGCAATGGCGGGGAATATTTGCCGTTGCGGGACTTACGTGAGGATTCGAGCCGCCATCAAACAGGCCGCCTCTCGGAGGGCCTCGTGACCGAACAACGAATTTCAGGCGACGTTTCGCGGCGCGCGCTGTTGACCGGTGGTTTGGCCGTCGGGTTTCTCCTCGCGTTCCATGTACCGGCGGGCGCGGCAAGCGAGCAGGCGCAGCCGCCGGATGACACCGCCGTCAAGTTCGCGCCGAACGCATTTATCCGCATCGATCGTTCCGGCAAGACGACTTTGGTCATGCCCCAGGTCGAGATGGGGCAGGGCGTCTATACGGCGATATCGATGATCCTGGCTGAGGAACTCGACGCCGATTTTGCCCAAGTGGCGGTAGAGCACGCGCCGCCAGACGACAAGCTCTACGCCAACCCCATTTTCGGCATTCAGGTCACCGGCAATTCGAATTCCATTCGGGCGTTCTGGCAGCCGTTGCGAACCGCGGGAGCCACTGCGCGCGCGATGCTCGTGCAGGCAGCGGCGCAGCAATGGCAAGTCGATCCAGCGAGTTGCTCGGCGGCGAATGGGGAGGTGCTGCACGCCGCGAGCGGGCGCAAGCTGGCTTATGGCGAGCTTGTCGACGGCGCGAACGCACAGACGCCGCCAAAGGACGTTGCTCTCAAGGACCCGAAAGATCTTGTCCTGATTGGCAAACCGCTGAAGCGGATCGATACGCCCGACAAGGTCAACGGGAACGCGGTCTACGGCGTCGACGCGATGCTTCCCGGCATGAAGTTCGCGACGCTCAAGGACTGTCCCGTGTACGGCGGCAAGGTCGCCAGAGTCGACGATAGCGCGGCGAAGAAAGTCCGTGGCGTGCAACAAGTCATCGTTCTTGACGACCTCGTCGCGGTCGTTGGCGACAATACGTGGGCGGCGATGAAAGGGGCCGAGGCGCTGCAGATCGATTGGAACGAGGGTCCAAACGCGAGCCTCAGCTCAAACGACATCTGGCGCGACCTGCGTGCGGCCAGCGAGAAGGATGGGGCGGTCGCGATTTCCCGCGGCGACATCGCCAAGGGCCTGGCGACCGGCGAGAGAGTCGAAGCCTCCTACGAGATGCCGTTTCTGGCGCATGCGACGATGGAGCCGATCAACATAACGGTTCACCTCAAACCGGACTCCTGCGAAATCTGGATCGGCACGCAGGTTCTCTCGCGCGTGCAGTCGGACGCCGCGAAGGCGGCCGGCCTTCCGGTCGAAAAGGTGATCGCGCACAATCACCTGCTCGGCGGAGGGTTCGGCCGGAAGCTCGAGACCGACATGGTCGTCAAGGCGGTCAGGATCGCCAAGCACGTCGACGGGCCGGTGAAGGTCATGTGGACGCGCGAGGAAGACATTCAGCATGACCTCTGTCGCCCTGTCTATCGCGACACCATCGCCGCGACCTTGGTCGACGGCAAGGTCTTCGGCTGGAAGTACAAGGTCAGCGGCGCGTCCGTGATGGCTCGATGGTTCCCAGCGGCTTACAAGGACGGTGTCGATACCGACGCCGTCGACAGCGCCGTCGACATGCCCTACGAAATACCAAACTTCCAGGTCGAATATGTGCGCGCGGAGCCGCCTATGCCGACCGGATTCTGGCGCGGCGTCGGCCCCAACAACAACGTGTTTGCGATCGAGTGCTTTATCGACGAGCTGGCTCGGAAGGTCGGCAAGGATCCGATCGCGTTCCGCCGTTCGATGCTCGTAAAGCAGCCGCGTTTTCTGGCGGCGCTCGATCTGGCGGCCGAAAAATCGGGTTGGGGCCAGCCCTTGCCGGCCCGGGTCGGGCGCGGCGTTTGCCTGCAACCGTCGTTCGCCAGCTTCATCGTGACGGTCGTCGAAGCTGAAGTCGACGAGGTTGGCGAAGTCCGTCTGCGCAGGATCACCTCGGCGGTCGATACGGGCATCGCCGTCAATCCCGACACCATTGCGGCGCAAGTCCAGGGCGGGCTGGTGTTCGGCCTGACCGCGGCGCTCTATGGCGAGATCACCTATGAGAAGGGGCGCGTCCAGCAATCGAATTTCAACGACTACCGGATGCTGCGCATCGACCAGACGCCGGATATCGAGGTGCACGTCATCAAGAGCGGCGAGGCGCCTGGCGGTATCGGCGAGACGGGCGCGACTGCAGGACCGCCGGCGTTGCGCAACGCCATCTATGCCGCAACTGGCGTCGCGTTGCGGCGGATGCCAGTCGATCGCGCGTTGCTGGCGGTGGGGAGGAAAGCGTGAGGCGCTCGACGCGCAACATCCTCCTCGGCCTGGGCATAATCGCACTGGCGGCGGTCGCGGCAATTTGGTTCGTGCGCGGCCCGGGACCGATGAGCTTTTCAGAAGGCCGCAAAGTCACCCTGACGGACTATAAGGGCGGCGACCCCACTGGCGTTCCGGCTTCGCTCGCCAAGGCGAGCCTCGTGGATCGGGGCAAATATCTGGCGCAGGCCGCCGATTGCGTCGCCTGCCATATGAGCCCGGGCGGGCGGGAATATGCGGGCGGCCTCGCGATCAGGCTGCCATTCGGAACGTTGTACTCGAGCAACATCACGCCCGATAGCGAGACCGGCATCGGCGACTACAGCGATCAGGATTTTCTCAATGCTCTGCGTCGTGGCGTTCGCCGCGACGGGGCGCGCCTTTATCCTGCGATGCCGTTCACCTCGTATAGCTCCATGACCGACGCGGACGCGCTTGCGATCAAGGCCTATTTGTTCAGCCTGCCGCCGGTGCGAGCGGCTGTCCCCGCGTCGACGTTCGCGTTTCCGTTCAATCAGCGCTGGGCGATGAATTTCTGGACGCCAGTGTTCAATCGGGATTCCCGCTTCATGCCCGATTCATCGAAAGACCTGGAATGGAATCGGGGCGCCTATCTCGCCGAAGCGCTTGCCCACTGCGGCGAATGTCATACGCCGAGGAACATCGCATTCGCCCTGAACAACAGGCAGAAGTTTGCCGGCGCGGCCGCCGCGGGCTGGTATGCCTTCAACATCACGTCGGACAAGGCGTCGGGCATCGGCGATTGGCGCGACGAGGATATTGTCGACTATTTGTCGTTCGGGCATGCCACGGGCCACGGCACGGCCTCGGGTACGATGGGCGAAGCCGTGGATCACAGCTTCAGCCGAATGGTCCCTGAAGACATCCATGCGCTGGTGGCCTATCTACGGACGATACCACCGATCGCATCGAGCGATTCATCGGTCAAATCGCATTCGCCGGCGCCCGATTCACCCAAGCGGGGCGGCGGCGGGTCGGATGCGCGCGGCAAGATGGTGTTCGAAGGCGCCTGCGTGAGTTGCCATAGCTGGACGGGCGAGAGCGCAGTCTCGTCGTTTGCAACCCTCACCGGCGCCACGGCCCTCAACGCGAGCGGCGCGACAAATGTCGCTCAGATTGTGATCTCTGGGACCACCCGGCGCACCCCCGAGGGCGTCGCGATGTCCATGCCTGCTTTCGGTGGCGCTTATTCCGACGACGAGATCTCGGCGGTCGTCAACTACGTCACCGCGCGTTTCGGCGGGAAGGGGTCGCAAATCACTGCAAGCGATATCGCCGCGCTGCGAGGACAGACGTCCAAGTAGCGAAGACACTGTCTCTGCGGCTCAGCAACTCGAGGAGTCTCCATGGACGCTTCATTGCAATTCTCGAACAGTGATCTCGAAGCCCTCGTCCGATTTGGCCCGGAGGTGGAGCAGCCGGTCGGTGACGAAGCCGCAACCACAACCGGGCTGGTCGCGGTCATGCGGTATATCGCCGAGAAGACCTTCGCAGACGGCGGTCATGCGATCCGTCCCGTTCACGCCAAGTCGCACGGGATTCTCGAGGGGCATCTCGAAGTCGACGCCGGCCTTCCGAGCGAACTCGCTCAGGGGCTGTTTGCAAGGCTGGGGCGCTATCCGCTCGTGATGCGGTTCTCCACGATTCCTGGCGACATCCTCGATGACAGCGTGTCTGTGCCGCGCGGACTAGCGATCAAGATCATCGGCGTCGAAGGCGAACGCCTTGGCGGATCGGAGGGGGAGGTGACGCAAGACTTCGTGCTGATCAATGGTCCGGCGTTCGGCGCGCCGACTCCGGAAAAATTTCTCCCGGTCGTGAGGCTTTTGTCGAAGACCACCGACAGGGTCGAATGGCTGAAGAAACTTCTGTCGGCCGTTATGCGCCAGCTGCAGCGGATCCTCGTCGCCACCACCGGCCAGGCGAATTCAACTGTCGCAACCCTAGGCGGGCACCCCGAAACACACATTCTGGGCGAGACCTTCTACAGTCAGGCCGCGCTGCGGTATGGCGATTTCATCGCGAAAATAGCGGTGGCGCCGATATCGCCGGAGCTGGCGGCGCTCACGCAGGCGCCGTTGAACGTCAATGGCAAGCCAAATGGACTGCGAGAGGCGGTCATCGCGTTTTTCAAGACGCATGGCGGCGAGTGGGAGGTTCGCGCGCAACTGTGCGCCGACCTCGCGCTGATGCCGATCGAAAACGCCGCCGTTGTCTGGCCGGAAGAGAAGAGCCCCTTCCGGCCAATCGGCCGGATCAGGGTGCAGCCGCAAACGGGATGGAGTGAGGCGCGATCGTCGCGTGTCGACGACGGAATGTCATTCTCGCCCTGGCACGGGTTGGCCGCGCACCGTCCGCTTGGCGGAATCATGCGTGCGCGGAAGCAAGTCTACGAAATGGCCAAAAGGTTTCGGGCCGAAAAGAACGGCCGGGTCATCGAGGAGCCGCGCGAAATTGTGACGTTCGGCGATTGAATCCTGCGCGACGTCCGGCTCGAGACAAGCGTCAATCAAATCGGATTAAGGCGCGCCGCAGCTCGACGATTTAGAATCGCACGCGCTGATTCGATTCTTTGAACGAGATTCGCGTGAGCTGCGGGCTGCCTGAGGAGGATGGATCATGCTGGACAAGCTGGGAATGACGTTGCCGATCGTCCAGGCGCCGATGGCGGGCGTGTCGACGCCCGCTTTAGCCGCCGAGGTCTCGAACGCCGGGGGCCTGGGCTCGATCGGCGTCGGGGCGACCGACGCCGCCGGCGCACGAGCGATGATCGAGGAACTCCGCTCGCGCACAGATCGCAGCTTCAACGTCAATTTGTTCGTGCACGGCGCCGCCAAGCCAGATGCTGCGCGCGAAACGGCTTGGCTCGAATGGCTGACGCCCGTGTTCGCGGAGTTCAGCGCCGAGCCCCCGAAGGCGCTCTCCACCATCTACAAGAGCTTTGCTGATGACACCGAAATGCTGGCGATGCTGCTTGAGACGAAGCCGCCGGTTGTCAGCTTCCATTTCGGGTTGCCCTCGGCCGAAGCGATCCGCGCGCTGAGGGCTGGCGGCGCCATCCTTCTCGCGACCGCCACCAGCGCCGATGAAGCGCGAAAGATCGAGATGGCCGGGATCGACGCCGTGGTGGCGCAGGGGATCGAAGCCGGCGGCCACCGGGGCGTCTTCGACCCTTCGGCCCCTGACGACGGCCTGGGGACGCTCGCGCTCACGCGGCTCCTTGTCCGAAAGGGCAAATTGCCCGTGATTGCCGCCGGCGGCATCATGGATGGAGCCGGGATCGCGGCCGCCCTTCATCTCGGCGCGGTCGCTGCCCAACTCGGCACGGCTTTCGTCGCCTGTCCGGAATCCAGCGCCGACGAAGGCTATCGCAAGGCCCTGATGGGGCCGGGCGCGTATAGCACAAGGCTCACCACGCTCATCTCCGGCCGGCCCGCCCGGGCGCTCGGCAACCGCTTTACTGCGCTCGAGGAAATCGTCGGTGATCGGCTGCCGCCCGACTACCCGATCGCCTATGACGCCGGCAAGGCGCTCCACGCCGCCGCAAAGACGAAGGGCGAGCACGGTTTCGGCGCACAGTGGGCGGGGCAGGGAGCGCCGCTCGCGCGCGCCATGCCTGCAGCCGAACTCGTCGCCACGCTGGTGCGGGAGTTGGAGGCCGCCAGCGCGGCGGTGCGGCGCTCATAGTAGCGGAAACCGATGAGGTTGTGCTGGGAGGCGCAAGAGGAGGAACGGCCATGAGTGCAACATCGTCGCAAGAGCAGAGTAATCTTGACATCGTGCGGCGCGCCTTCGAGGCTTTCCAGGCCGGGGATGGCGAGGCGCTGATGAAAACCATGGCGCCCGATGCGCATTATCATCTCGCGCCAACGGCAAAGTTCAGCGGCGACTACCAGGGCGTCCAGGCCATCATGGGATTCTTCGCCCAACTCGCCCGCGAGTCCGACGGGACGTTTCGCGTGGCTCCCATGGAAATTGCGGCGTCCGGCAATCGTGTGTTCGTTCTCTTCGGTGAGAGCGGGAAGCGCGGTGGAAGGACCCTGGACAGCAGCGAAGTGGGCGTCTTCACTTTGGCCGATGGGGTGGTGACGGACGCAATGTTCTGCCCGAGCAACTATCAGGCTGAAGCCGCGTTCTGGTCGTAGTCGAAGACCAGTCAGCCTAGTCGCCGAACGGCGCGAGTCCGGGTCACTGAAGCGCGCGTCGTTCGGCGAAGACGACTGTGGTGGTGCGGCGAGGCGGCAGTGAAGCAATCTTGGTCGCCCGGCGGCGTCCGGGCGTGCATCAAGACGCGCGAAGCAGCGCCGGGGGCAAAGCGGCGATCAAATCGGCCATGCCATCGCCCAGCAAGGCGACATGGTCGCTGGCGGCCCGGAACGCCGCTTCGGGATTGCCTTCCTCAACCGCCCGGATGATGCGGTCGTGTTCGGCGATCGTCGCGACCATGCGACCTGGCTGGAAGGTGACGTGCTTACGATAGACTGCAAGACGCCGCCGCAGCGCGCGCGTTTGCGCAGCGATGAACTCGGTATGCGAGGCCTCATAGAGCAGCTCGTGGAAGTCTCGGTTGATCGAGTAGAACAGCTCCTCGTTTCCCTCGCCGACCGATGCCGTAAGACGCTCGTGAACCTCCCGCAGGGCCGTCTTCTCCTTCGGTGCGGCGCGACGGGCCGCAAGCTTCGCGCACAAGCCCTCGAATGCCGCCATCGTCTCGAACATTTCGAGCAGAATCGGAATCGATATTGCCGCCACCGTGACGCCATATCGGGGGCGCGCCTCGAGTAGGCCGGTGGTGGTGAGGGCTTTGAACGCTTCACGCACAGGCGTGCGCGAGATCTGATAGCGGTCCGCAAGCTCGTTTTCGTCGACCCGCGCGCCAGGCGGCAAGACGCCGCTCACGATTAGCTCTTCAAGTTCGTCGCGCAGGTCCTCCGCCAGGGTCCCGCCGCGACGGCGGAGCGATGCGCGAGGGGCCGGGCTCAAATTCGCTGTTTCGACTTTTTTCCCCATCTCAGTCCGTCTCATTGGCGGCGCTCGTCGCGCTTCGCTCTTCAGGGCAACCCTGCACGTCCCGGGCGGCGCACCGAATCCGTAGTGGCCGGAATTGTACGCCAAGGCGCGCCTTGATACCCGGAATCTCGTCGCAGCCGCAATAAAGCGTTGTCGCTATTGTCGTTTTCGCCCGGTAAGCCCGCCCCTTGAGGGGATCCGCAGGCGGCTCTCGTCGGGGTCTAAGGCCGACCGAGGGGTACCGTTGGCTTAACTTGCGTATCCCTTATATCCTAATTGTGTATTTTTAAAATTGACGGCTGGATTCCGAGGCGCTATCGAGGCCCGAAATGGCCTCAGCCCATTCCCAGGGAGCTCTCATGAGACAGTTCGATGTTCGTAATGCCCACTTCGACAAGCTCGTGAATACGGCGGGGCTGAAGTGGCTGGGCCAGAACACGAACCATTCGAAGGCTCATCCGGCTGTCGTAGAGGCAATGGTCCGCTGCGCCCGAGATGAGGAATTTCACATCTACGCGCCGCCGGCGGGCCTCGAGGCGCTGCGCTCCGGCATCATCGATGATCTCGGGCTCCACGGGCAGTCGGTGCTCGTTTCCGACGGCGCGATCGAGTCGCTCTATCATGTGTGTCACACGCTGCTGCGGCCGGGCGATGAATTGATCACAACCGATCCGACGTGGAATTGGCCCGTCGCCTTCGCAAAAGCGGTGGGAGCGACCGTCAAGCAGATTCCGATATACGGGCCGCAACATCAATATCGGTTGGACCCCGCGCGGCTCGTGGAGGCGATCGGGCCGAAGACCAAGGTTGTGTATTTGGTGGACCCGAACAATCCGCTTGGCAGCGCCTGCACCGAGGCGGAGATCGCCGCCATCGTCGAGGCGGTCGAGAAGGCCGGCGCCTATCTCATCCACGACTGCACCTATCGTCATTTCGCGCACGAGCATCACCTCGCGGCGACGCTCGCTCCGGAGCGGACGATCACGATCTATAGCTTTTCCAAATGGCTAGGTCTGGCGGGCCTGCGGATCGGCGCCGTCGTCGCCCACCCCGACATCATCGAGCGCCTCGCGGCGTCGCCCCCGAACAATCTGGGTTCGAGCATCCTGGCGCAGCGCGCCGCCTTGGCCGGGCTGAGGATCAAGAATGAATGGTTTCCGGGAGTGTTGGCGGAATTGCGCGGCAACCAGGCGCTCGTGAAAGCGGCGGTCGATAAGATCCCTGGCCTGGTCGTGCCGGTTTACCCGTCGAACGGCAACTTCCTCGTTATCGAATGCGATGCTCTCGGCATTCGTCCTGACGCGCTGACCAGCGCCTATCGCGAGCGGGATATCATGATCCGCCAGGGCGCCTATCACACGCCGACTTTCGGCGACCGGTTCGTCAAGGTGTCCTTGAGCGTCCCGAAAGAGTGGGCCGAGGAATTCGCCAGCCTGTTGCCGTCCATGATCGAACGCGCGCGCTCCGCCAACGAGCCGAGCAAAGTGTTCTGATCTCCAGATAAGCAGATTTTCGAGAAGGCGAAGCAATGGACCTGCAACTCACCGGTAAGAAAGTCCTCATTACGGGGGCGTCGCAAGGCATCGGCGAAGGGCTTGCGCATGCATTTGCCGGTGAAGGTTGCGCGCTGCATCTGACGGCCCGATCGGCCGACAAGTTGAGGGCCATGTGCGAAGAGATCGGCGCCGCTCATCGCGTGCCGGTAAGCCTCACCGTCGCGGATATGACGGTGGAGGGCGCGTGCGAGCGCATCGTCGAGGAGGCCGGCGACGTCGACATCCTCGTCAACAACGCTGGCGTGATCCCGAGCGGCTCGCTGTTTGACATCTCGCCGCAGCAGTGGCGCGACGGCTGGGCGCTCAAGGGTTTCGGCTATGCCGACATGATCCGCCTCGTCTACCCCGGGATGAAGATGCGCGGGGGCGGCGTCATTTTGAACAACATCGGCAACGGCGGCGAAGTCTGCGATCCCAACTACATCGAAGGCGCGGCCGGCAACGCCGCCATCATGGCGATGACGCGCGCGCTCGGCGGCACGAGCCTCGACGACAATATTCGGGTCGTCGGCGTCAATCCGGGACCGGTCGACACGACGCGCATCTACAACATGCTGCGCAAGTTCGCCGAGATCAAACTGGGCGACGCCGCTCGTTACGATGAACTCGTCGAGCGCTATCCGCTCAAGCGGCCGGCCAAGATCCACGAGATCACTGACCTCTTTCTCTTCCTGGCCTCTTTCCGGTCTGGCTACACCTCGGGAACGATCGTCACTGTCGACGGCGGCATCGCCTCGCGTCGGGCGGTGGTGTGAACACGGGCAGGCGCGAGCGATCGCCCGGCTAATAATTTGTGCGAGACGAAGTCATGCCATATCTGCGAGCGAAAGACGGGACTCGTCTGTATTACGAAGAGACCGGCGAAGGCGCGCCGCTGATCTTCGTGCATGAGTTTGGCGGCGATCTGCGCAGCTGGGAACCGCAGCTGCGTCATTTCAGCCGGCGCTATCGCTGCATCGTCTACAACGCGCGTGGCTATCCTCCTTCCGATGTGCCGGACGATCTTGCCCGCTACACCCAGGAATTGGCCGCGCAGGATATCCGGGATGTGATGGACGGCCTTGGCGTCGAGGCTGCGCACGTCATCGGCCTTTCGATGGGCGGATTTGCGACCCTCCATTTCGGTCTCAACTATCCCGAGCGGGCGCTCTCCCTCGTTGTCGCCGGCGCCGGCTATGGCGCTGAGAAACAATACGAGGGCTATTTCCGATCCGTATCTCTTGATGTCGCCGAGCAATTCGAGACGCTCGGCTCGGAAGCGTTCTCGAAGACCTACGCGATGGCCGCTTCGCGCATCGCCTTCCTGTTGAAGGATCCGCGTGGCTGGCAAGAATTCCAGACCCAGCTGGGGGAGCACTCGGCCCTCGGTTCGGCGATGACGATGCGCGGCGTTCAAGCGCGCCGGCCGTCGATCTACGATTTGGAAGATCGGCTGCGCGAGATGAAAGCGCCGACGCTGGTCATCGTTGGCGACGAAGACGACCACTGTCTGCAGCCTGGAATCTTCCTGAAGAAGACCGTCCCGGCTTGCGGCCTCCTCGTCATGCCGAAAGCTGGACATACGCTCAACCTCGAGGAGCCGGCGCTGTTCAACCAGTGCGTCGATGATTTCCTCGCGACCGTGATCCAAAAGCGTTGGCTGCCGCGCGATCCGCGCTCGACGCCTTCTCAGATCATGAAGACCTCATGACTGAGGGAAGCTCGCCTCCAGCGGACGATGGCGCGACCAAACGGCCATCGGAATTCGTGAATGGGCGCCGCCTGAACGATCGCCTCGCTGTGATGGCGACGTTCGGCGCAATCCCCAATGGGGGCGTCAATCGGCAAGCGCTGTCGGCGGAAGACCTGCAGGCGCAGCTCCAGCTTGCACGCTGGGGCGCCGAGCTTGGAATGCACGCATCGACCGATCCCGCGGGCAATTTGTTTCTCCGCCGGGAGGGGCGGGACCCTGCACTGGCGCCGGTGCTGTCAGGTTCGCACCTGGACAGCCAGCCGACGGGCGGCAGGTTCGATGGCGTCTACGGCGTGCTCGCGGCGTTGGAAGCGGTCGAAGCCATTCAAGAGGCCGGGCTAAATCCGCGACGATCGATCGAGATCGTGTCGTGGATGAACGAGGAGGGGTCGCGTTTCGCGCCGGGCATGATGGGATCGCGTGCTTATGCCGAGCCCCACGCGCTGAACGACATCCTAACGGTGACGGACGTCGCCGGCGTCAGCGTGCGTGAGGCGCTGGCGTTCGTTCACGACGGCTTGCGAGATATCCCGCGACGGCCGTTGGGAGGGCGTCCGAACGCTTACGTCGAGGCGCACATCGAACAGGGACCCTTGCTCGAGCGGGCAGGCGCGGTCATCGGCGTCGTGACGGGCATCCAGGGTAAGAAGACGTTTCGTGTCGTTGTGACCGGCGAGGCCGCTCACGCGGGCACTGCGAGGCAGGCCGAGCGCAAAGACGCGCTGATGGCGGCGGTGCGAATGATGAATGCGCTGGCCGCTGGCCTGCATGACCAACGTGATCTCGTCAGATTCACCGTGGGTCGTTTGACGGTCGAGCCGAATGCGCCTTCGGTCGTCCCGCGCAGGGCGGAGTTCTCCATCGACCTTCGTCATCCCCAATCGGCAGAGCTGCTGCGGTTGGGCGATTTGGCGCGCTCGATATGCGAGGCGCATGCGGATCCGTGCGATGTAAACGTCACGGAGCTGTCGAGCGCGATGTCGCTCGAATTTGCGCCCGAGCTTCGCGAAGTGATCCGACGCGCGTCCGATCGCTTGCGCGTCAGGCATCTCGATATCTTGTCGACGGCCGGGCACGACGCGCGCTTTCTGGCCCCGCTATGCCCTGCCGCCATGATTTTCGTGCCCTCGCGCAATGGCGTCACGCACAACGAATCTGAGTACACCTCGCCTGACGATCTTACCGACGGCGCGCGCGTTCTTGCGGACGTTCTTGCCGAGCTTGCTCAATAAATCGGGTCTTGTGGGCGGATGCGAATTCAAAAAGCGGAATTACCGCATGAACGGGAGGAGATCGTCATGAGTGTTGGGGCAGCGGACGCCGCAGTCGGGTCAGAGAGTTGTCATAGCACTGACGCCCTTTACCGGAAGATAGCATGGCGCATCATCCCGTTTCTGATGGCGTGCTATGTCGCGGCTTACCTCGATCGCGTCAATATCGGGTTCGCCAAGCTCCAAATGCTGAGCGACTTGAAGTTCAGCGAGACGGTCTATGGATTGGGGGCAGGGGTATTTTTCTTCGGCTACTTCATCTTCGAAGTGCCGAGCAACTTGATGCTGCAGAAGGTCGGCGCGCGCATCTGGATCGCGCGCATCATGATCACGTGGGGGATCCTCTCCGCCGGCTTCGCCTTTGTGTCGACTCCCGTGCAATTCTACATCCTGCGCTTTCTGCTCGGCGCGGCGGAGGCAGGCTTCTATCCCGGCGTCGTGCTGTATCTGACCTATTGGATTCCCTCGCACCGGCGGTCCCAAATGATCGCGCTGTTCATGACGGCGATCCCCGTCGCCGGAATTGTCGGCGGACCGCTCTCCGGTTGGATCATGCAGTCGCTCGGCGGCCTGCACGACCTTGCCGGTTGGAAGTGGTTGTTCCTGCTGGAGGCTGTTCCGTCGCTAATCCTGGGCGTGCTCACGCTCGTCTGTCTTGCGGACCGGCCCAGCAAGGCGGCATGGCTGTCCGAGGCGGAAAAGCGGACCGTCATCGATGCGCTGGACGTGCGGTCGGGGGGCTCCGAGAAGATGTTGTCGACAACAGGGGAAGTGTTCCGAAATCCCCGCATGCTGCTCATGTGCCTGATTTATTTCTGCGTCATCATGGGCCAGTACGGCTTGACCTTCTGGATGCCGACCTTGGTAAAAGCGGCCGGCGTGACGGGCGTGCTGCAAATCGGCCTGGTGTCGGCGATTCCTTACATCGTGGCGGTCGTCGTCATGATCCTCGCCGGCAGGAATTCAGACCGCACCAGGGAGCGTCGCTGGCACCTGATCATTCTGATGCTGGTGGGCGCTGCCGGCTATGCTCTGGTCGCTGCCGCGGGCGGCAATATCACCCTGGCCTTGATCGGGTTGTCCCTGGCCGCCGCCGGCGTGATTACCCCGGGCGCCCTCTTTTGGGCTCTGCCGTCCTCATTCCTCGCTGGATCGGCTGCCGCCGCGGGCATCGCCGCCATCAATGCCTTCGCCGGTCTTGCCGGCTTTGTGAGCCCCTACCTGATCGGCTACCTCCGCGATTTGACGGGCTCGTCGCTCATCGCGATGTACATTTCTGCAGCGGTCCTGGTTGTTGGCGCGTTGGCGATTTTGAAGGTGCCGGCGCGCTTGGTGAACCGCTAGTCAGAGCGGTCATCGATCGGCCCGCAGGGCGAGTACTGATAATTGAGCGTCGGCGCCTAATTGCGGGTGGCCGGCGCCTTAATCCTGGGCTGCTCGCCTAGGCTGCGTTCCGTCCCCCCGCCGAACTCCCGTGTAACCGCCTTGCCTGTTGCAGCGACGATCTCGCCGAGCTTGGGCAGGCGCTCGTCCGTCAAGCGCGCGACAGGGCCGGCGATCGACAGCGCGCCCTGCGCGGCGCCGTGCTCGTCGAGGATCGCCGCCGCGATACAGCGCAGGCCGACGGCGAATTCTTCGTCGTCGAGCGCGAAGCCGCGGCTGCGGGTGCGGTCGAGTTCGGCATGAAGCTTGCTCGCGACATCGCTCGAACCGTTCGTCTCCCGTTCGAGCCCATGCTTTGTCACGACTTCATTCAGTTCGGCCGCCGTCATCTGCGCGAGCATGGCCTTGCCCGCCGCCGAGCGATGCAGAGCGATGGCGCCGCCCGGTCTGGAGATGGCGCGGATCATCTGCTGGCTCTGAACTTGCGCGATGCAGATCGCGTGCGCGCCGTTGGCCACGTAAAGGTTCACGGTTTCGCCGGTCTTCTCCATGAGTTGCCGCATGAAGGGCATCGCCAGTGCGACGACGTCGCGCGAGCGCGCAAAGGCGTTGCCGACGATGAAGGCCTGCACGCCGATCCGCCAACTCATCGACGCAGGCTCGAAGCGCACGAAGCGCTTGCGCTGCAGCGTGGTGAGCAGGCGGTGGGCGCTCGACGGCGGCAGCGCGACCGCCTTGGCGAGCGCCGTCAGCGACAGCCCGTCGTCGTTTTCCGCCAAGGCGTCGAGAATGGAAAGGGCGCGCGTCAGCGACTGAACGTCGCCGGAGCGCTCGGCCGCTGGCGCGGATTTGGGCGCCCGGACCTTCGCGTCTGATGGTTCCGACTTCATCGACAGCTCTCCAATCGACCTCTTTTCCGCATCGTGAAAATCATTCCAAATTCGTTGCGTCAAGCCGGGGACGCTCTAAACTCCGCCAGTCCAACAGGAGATCGCCCATGCGGATCGGCGTCCATAAGCTGCCGATGAACAATCCCAGCGACGTCTCGGCGCTCGAGCGGCTGATCGACGCCGGCGAGGTCGACCCTCGCGAGATTGTCGCTCTGATCGGCAAGACCGAGGGCAATGGCGGCGCCAATGACTTCACGCGCGGCTTCGCCACACTTTCCTATTCGCTCGCTCTGTCCCGCCGCCTCGGCGAGACGCCGGACGAGGTCGCCAAGCGCGTCGCCTTCGTCTGGTCGGGCGGCACCGAGGGCGTGCTGAGCCCGCACGCGACCTTGTTCACCCGCTCGAAGTCCGAGCCCGTCGGCGGCAAGCGCCTTGCGCTCGGCATCGTGGTGACGCGCGATTTCGCGCCGGAAGAAGTCGGCACGATGATCGAGGTGCGCGAGGTCGCCGCAGCGGTGAAGCGCGCGCAGGCGGAGGCAGGAATTAGCAGCGCCGTCGACGTCCATTACGTTCAGGTCAAAGGGCCGCTGCTGACGCCCGCCGCTGTCGCCGACGCCGACCGGCGTGGCGCCAAGCTCGTCACGCGCGATCCCAACGGCTCCAAGCCCTATGCGCGCGGCGCAACCGCGCTCGGCGTCGCGCTCGCGCTCGGCGAGGTTGAAGAGGCGGCGTTGAGCGACGCGGCGATCGCGCAGCGGATGGACCTTTTCTCATCCGTCGCCAATACCTCGGCCGGCGGCGAGCTGCGCAATTGCGAGGTTCTGCTGTTCGGCAATTCCGAGACGGCGGGCGGCGATTTGCGCATCGGCCATGCCGTTCTCGCCGACGTGATCGACGCCGAAGGCGTGCGTACGGCCGTGCGCGGCGCCCTCGGCGACCCGCAAGCCGCCGTCGATCCGGCGCGCATCGCCGCGATCTTCGCCAAGGCCGAGGCGCCGCCGAACGGCGTCGTGCGTGGCCGTCGCACCACCATGCTGTCGGACGCCGACATCAATTACGAGCGACACGCGCGCGCCGCGCTCGGCGCGGTGATCGCCTCGGTGACGGGCGATGCGGCGATCTTCGTTTCCGGCGGCACTGAGCATCAATGCAAACCGGGAGAGGCGCCGATCGCGGCGATCGTGCGCCTCTGAGTTCTCAAACTCGGCCCGGCTTCTGCTTCGCTCGCGTCGACGACGCGGGGAGAGACGTCCGTCGGGAGGCGGACCTGCGAAGACAAAGTGCATTCTGAGGGAGAAACAATCGATGCTACGCTCTGCATACCGCGCGCTCGCCGCAGCGCTCGTCGCTTCGCCTTTGATCGCCGCGCCGGCGATGGCGGAGGATAAAGCCGCCATCCTGTTGCCGGGCAGCGCCAACGATCAGAGCTGGAACGCGCTCGGCTATTCCATCCTCAAGAGCCTCGAGCCGCACGGCTTCAAGACCGCATTCTCCGAGAACGTCTCGGACGCCGACGAGGCCGAGGCGCTGCGCGACTACGCCAGCCATGGCTACACCTTCGTGATGGGCCATTCCGGCCGCTTCGTCTCGGCGATGGAGCAGGTCGCGCCCGACTTCCCCAAGACGCAGTTCATCGCGGTGAGCGGCAACGAGGGCAAGGCGCCGAACGTGATGTCGATCGACTGGAACAACGCCCAGTTTGGTTGCCAGCTCGGCCTGCTCGCCGCGCGCATGAGCAAGACGCACAAGGTGGCGGGCGTCTACGGCCTGCAGGGGGTGCCGAACATCACCGCTCAGGCGGGCGGCTTCCGCATTTGCGCGACCAAGGCCGGCGCCCAGGTGACGATTCTCTATGTCAAGGACATGGAGGATGCCGCCGAGGCGAAGGAGGCGGCGCTCTCGCTGATAAGCCAGGGCGCGGACGTCATCACCGGCAAGCTGAACGCCGGCGAGACGGGCCTCGTTCAGGCCGCCAAGGAGAAGAACGTCTATGTGACGGGCCGTGGCTTCGATCAGACGAAGATCGCGCCCGATCTGGTGCTCACCAACATTCTCGAGGATTGGCCCGGCATGTTCGGCAGCACCGCCGATCAGGTGAAAGCGGGCAAGCTGTTCGGGACCTTCGTCCAATACGGCTACGACACCGCGCCGGTCACCGGCGGGTCGCTGCAATACGCCGAGGGCAAGCCGTTCAACCCCGTCGTGCCGGCCGCCGTCGTGAAGGAAGTCGATGACATGGCGGCGCAATTCGCCTCCGGCGCGCTGAAGGTCGCGCCGACTGACAACGACGCCCGCGGCGGCAGCTGACGAATCGGCGGCGCCTCGCGAGAGGCGTCGCGTTCGCGGAATTGGAATCGCTTATGCCTGCGTTGCTGGAAATGCGAGGGATCGTACGCCGCTTCGGCGCCGTGCGCGCCAATGACGGCGTCGACCTCGATGTCAACGCTGGCGAGATCCTGGGTCTGCTTGGCGAAAACGGCTCCGGCAAGAGCACCCTGATGAAGGTGCTGTTCGGCATGACCGCGCCGGACGCCGGCGAGATCCGCTTCCGCGGCCGCGCACTGCGAGGGCATCGTCCCGGCGATGCGATGGCCGCCGGCATCGCGATGATCCATCAGCACTTCATGCTGATCGAGGCGATGACGGTGGTCGAGAACGTGATGCTCGGCTGGCCGGAGGCTGGCCGCCTGCTCAAGACTAACGAAATGGCGGAACGCGTGCGCGAAGCGAGCCGGCGCTTCGGCCTCGATCTCGACCCCTTCGCATCCGTCGCCGAGCTATCTCTCGGGCGGCGCCAGCGCGTCGAAATTCTCAAGGCGGTGCTGCGCGACGCGCAACTCCTCATTCTCGACGAGCCGACGTCCAACCTCGCGCCCTCCGAAGTGGCCGATCTCCTGACCATTCTCCGCCGTTTGCGCGCCGAGGGTAAGGGCGTCGTCTTCATCAGCCACAAGCTGCCGGAGGTGCTCGACGTCTGCGATCGGGTCGTCGTTCTCAGAGCCGGCCGCGTCTCGGGCAGGGCGGCGATCGGCGGCGTGACGCGGGCGCAGCTTGCCGAGATGATGGTCGGCCGCGACGTGACGACGCCGCATGTCGCCAAGGCCCGAGCGCCCGGCGAGCCGCGCCTCACAGTCTCGGGCCTGGAAGGGCCTGGCCTCGGCCCGCTCAGCTTCGAGGTGCGCGGCGGCGAGATCCTCGGGGTCGCCGGCGTCGACGGCAACGGACAGATCGAACTCGCGGAGACGCTCGCCGGGCTTCGGCGCCCTAAGGCCGGCTCCGTCGCCCTCGATGGCCGCGACATCACCCGCGCGCGCGTCGCGGCGCGCGTAAGCGCCGGCATGGCTTATATGCCAGCGGACCGTTCCTCGACCGCGCTGGTGCGCGGCATGACGATCGCAGAGAACATGATGCTGCGCGACAGCGTGCGCCCGCCTTATGCGCGCGGCCCGTTCCTCGCGGCGCGGGCGCTCGCCGACAAAGCGCGCGCGCTGATGGCGGAATACGACGTGCGCGCGCCGAGCCCGCAGACGATCGCCGCGCGCCTATCCGGCGGCAATCAGCAGAAGATCGTCATCGCGCGCGAACTCGACCGTAGGCCGGCGGTTCTGATCGCTCACCAGGCGGCCTGGGGCCTTGACCCCGGCGCGACCCGTTTCGTGCTCGAGCGCGTGATCGCGCTGCGCGAGGCCGGCGCCGCCGTCGTCTACTTCTCCTCCGAATTGGAGGAGGTGCTCGACATCAGCGACCGCATCGCCGTCCTCGCCGGCGGCGCCTTTGCGGGGGTCACGCCGCGCGCGGAGGCGAACCTCAAACAGATCGGACTTTGGATGTCGGGACGAGCGGCATGAGCGAAGCGAGTCCACAGCCGGTCAGCGAAGTGCCGGCGGCGCCGCGGCTGCCGCTGCGCCTGCGCGTGGGGGAGGGCATGGCCGCGCGCGTCGTCGTCGCGGCGCTGCTGTCGATCCTCTGCGCCGCGGCGCTCGTCGCGCTCTCCGGCCATAGCCCGCTGGCGGCCTTCGCGGCGATCGTGGAAGGGGCGTTCGGCTCGCCGCACCAGATCGGCGTCGCGCTCAACCGCACGACGCCTTACCTGCTCGCCGGCAGCGGCGTCGCGCTCTGCTTCCGCGCCGGCGTCATCAACATCGGCGCCGAAGGTCAGATCGCGCTTGGCGGCGCTGGGGCGGCGGCGGTCGCGCTCATCTGGCCGCACGACGCCTCGCTGCTGACGGCGACAGCTTCGCTGATCGGCGCCGCGGCGCTCGGGGCGCTGTGGGCGGCCTTGGCGACGGCGATCCATCTCGGCCGCCGCGTCCACGAAGTGCTGGCGACGCTGTTGCTGAATTTCGTCGCGCTCCTGCTGGTGCAGCAGGCGCTTGCCGGCCCGCTCGGACAATTCGGCGCAGGCTTCCTCCAATCGCCGCAGATGCCGGCGGCGGCATGGTTGTCGCGGCTGCCGGGGCTCGACGCGCATGTCGGCTTCCTCATCGCCTTCGTCGCGGCGGCGGCGCTTTCGATCGTCCTGTGGCGAACGCCGTTCGGCTTCGCCTTGCGCGTCGCCGGCAGTTCCCGCCCGGCGGCCGCTTACGCCGGCTTTTCGCTGCCGGCGCTGACCTGGGGCGTCATGCTGCTCGCCGGCGCATTGGCTGGGCTCGCGGGCGGCGTCGAAGTGCTCGGCGTGCATCACCGGCTGATCGAGGGCTTCTCTACCGGCTTCGGTTTCAAGGCGGTGACGGTCGCGCTGCTCGGCGCCTTGGAGCCCTTGGCCGTCATTCCCGCGGCGCTCTTCGTCGGCCTGCTCGAAGCGGGTGCGCTCTCCATGCAGCGGCAGATCGGCGTGCCCTCGGCGCTGGTGGTGGTCATCGAGGGGCTCACGATGCTGTTCGTTCTCGCCGCGACGGTGCGACGCGCATGATCGACTTCCTCGCCGCCGCCATTCGCATCGCGACGCCGCTTCTGCTTGCGGCGCTGGGCGGCATTCTGTCCGAGCGGGCCGGTGTCTTCGCCGTCGGCCTCGAAGGCATGATGCTGATGGGCGCTTTCGGCGCCGTGGTCGGCGCCTGGGCGAGCGGCAGTGCGCTTGCTGGCGTCGCGCTCGCGCTTGTCGCCGGCGCGGCGATCGGTCTCGTCGTCGCCGTGGTGACCGTGCGCTACCGCGCGGACAACATGGTGACCGGCCTCACCGCGAACATCCTGGCCGCGGGGTTGACGAGCTATCTGCTGCGGGCGCTCGCGGGCGGCGGACGGCCGATCGCCATTCACCTGACGCCGCTCGCGGCCTGGTCGATTCCCGGCCTCTCCGACATTCCCGTCGTCGGGCCGCTGCTGTTCGTTCAGCCGCCGCTGACCGATCTCGCCGCGGTCGGCTGCGTCGCGCTCTATCTCTTCCTTCGCCGCACCCAAGCGGGGCTGACGCTGCGCGCGACGGGCGAGAACCCCGAGGCGGTATTCGCCGCGGGCGTCGAGCCGCTGCGCGTGCGCATGTTCGCGGTCGTCGCTTGCGGCGCGATCGCGGGGCTCGGCGGCGCGGTGCTGTCGCTGCAACAGGTCGGCTCCTTCACCGACGGCATGACCGGCGGGCGCGGCTATCTCGCGCTCGCCTCGTTGATCGTCGCGCGGTGGAACCCGCTCGCGGCCGCGCTGGCCTGCCTCGTCTTCGGCGCGGCGGAAGCGTTCGAATTGCGGTTGCAGGGTTTCGGCGTGCCGGTCAGCTCCTATGTCGTTCAGATGGCGCCCTACCTGATCGCGCTCGCGGTGCTCGCCGGCCTCGGCCGCTCCGCCAGGATGCCGGCGAGCATTGGGCGCCCGCTGCAATGGGATCGATGAGGACCCGGATGGACGAAGACATCGTTTCGCTCGCGGCGGCCCTGAGCGCCGGCCACCTGACGTCGGAAGCGCTGCTCGACCGCTGCCTCGAGCGCGTGCGGCGGATCGATCCGCGTCTCAACAGCTTCGTCGCGCTCGACGAAGAGGGCGCGCGCGCGGCGGCGAAAGCGAGCGACGCGCTGTTGGCGCGCGGCGCGCCGCGCTCCGCGCTCGAAGGCGTGCCGATCTCGGTGAAGGATAACATCCATCGTCGCCGGGCTGCCTTCGACCTGGGGCAGCCGGGCGCTCGCCGACTATCGGCCGGATAAGGACGAATTGCCGGTCGCGCGGCTGCGCGCCGCCGGCGCCGTCATCCTCGGCAAGACCAACGTGCCGGAGCTGACGCTCGAAGGCTATACGAAGAACGATCTGTTCGGCGTGACGCGCAATCCCTGGGATACGCGGCTGACCCCCGGCGGCTCGTCGGGCGGCGCGGCGGCAGGCGTCGCGGCCGGCCTCGTCCCGGCGGCGATCGGCACCGACGGCGGCGGCTCGATCCGCCGCCCCGCCTGCCACACTGGCCTCGTCGGCTGGAAGCCCTCGATCGGCCGCCATCCGCGCATCGACGGCTTTCCCGCCATCCTCACCGACTTCGAGACGCTGGGCTTGCTGACGCGCTCGGTCGACGATGCTTTGCTGCTTGACGCCGTTCTGGCCGGAGCCGATGCGCGCGACCGGCGCTCGCTCTATGCGCCCGCCGCGCCCTGGCCCAAGCGGCCGCTCAGGATCGTCTACATCCCGCAGTTCGGCTCCGCGCCAGTCGATCCCGACGTGGCGGCGGCAACCGCGAGCGTCGCCGACGCCCTGGCGCGGGACGGCCATGAGGTGCGGCGCGAGAACGTGTTCTTCGACCTCGATGACGCCGCGCACATCTGGCGCGTCGTCTCGCGCGCGGGCGTCGCCTGGCTGATGAACTGGAGGGGAGGGGCGCTCGAGCCGCTTGCCGGCGCCTCCGCGCGCGCGATGGCCGAGGACGGCAGGACCTTGACCGGCGCCGACTACTACGACGCGCTGGATCGGGTCGCCGCCCTCCGCCTGATCACCGCTGAACTGTTCGAGCGCGCCGATCTCGTCCTCACGCCGACAGCCGCCGCTCTGCCGTGGCCCGCGGAGACGCCTTATCCCGACCGCATCGACGGCAAGGCCGCCGGCCCGCGCGATCACGCGATCTTCACCGGCTGGGTCAACATCACAGGTGTTCCGGCCATCAATCTGCCGGTCGCCGTGTCGCGTTCCGGCCTGCCGATCGGCGTGCAATTGGCCGCCGGCTTCGGCGCCGACGACGCGCTGCTCGCCTTCGCCAAGGCCTTCTTGCGGCGCAACCCGCCGCCGCCTCTTCCCGTTATGGAGTGACGCTCATGAATTCGCGACAACCCGGACGCCACTTCCTGCAGATTCCCGGCCCGACCGACGTTCCAGGCCGCGTGCTGCGCGCCATATCCGAGCCGACGATCGATCATCGCGGGCCCGATTTCGCCGAGCTTGGCCGCTCGGTGCTCACAGGGCTGCGGCGCGTGTTTCGCACGAGCGGGCCGGTCGTCGTCTTCCCCGCATCTGGCACCGGCGCCTGGGAGGCGGCGCTCGTCAACACGCTGTCGCCGGGCGATACGGTGCTGATGTCGCGCACCGGCTGGTTCGCCACGCTGTGGAGCGAGATGGCGACGCGGCTCGGCCTCAAGCCGATCATCCTCGACACCGACTGGCGGCGCGGCGCCGATCCGGCGGCGATCGAAGCGGCCTTGCGCGCGGACGCCGATCACCGCATCCGCGCGGTCTGCGTGGTCCACAACGAGACCTCGACCGGCTGCGTCTCGCCGATCGCAGCGGTGCGCGCGGCGATCGATGCGGCGGGGCATCCCGCGCTCCTCATGGTCGACACCATTTCCTCGCTCGCCTCGATCGACTATCGGCACGAAGAGTGGGGCGTCGACGTCACCGTCGCCGGAAGCCAGAAGGGACTGATGCTGCCGCCCGGCCTGTCGTTCAACGCGATCAGCCCGCGCGCGCTCGCCGTATCCGAAACCGCGAAGCTCGCGCGCAGCTATTGGGACTGGCGCCCGATGCTCGACGCGAACGCCGGCTTCTACTTTCCCTTTACGCCCGCGACCAACCTGCTGCGCGGCTTGCAGGAGGCGCTCGCGATGCTCGAGGAAGAGGGCCTGCCGAACGTCTTTGCGCGCCACGGCCTGCACGGCGCGGCGACGCGCGCTGCGGTCGAAGCCTGGGGCCAGGCGGGCGCGGTTGAACTGCAATGCCAGCGAGCGGAAGACTATTCGTCTTCGCTCACGGCCGTTCGGCTCGCCGAGGGTCACGGCGCGGATGCGCTGCGCGCGCTCATCCTCAAGCGTTTCAACATGAGTCTCGGCAACGGTCTCGGCATCCTCAAGGACCGCGTGTTTCGCATCGGCCATCTCGGCGACTTCAACGACCTCTCGCTGATCGGCGCGCTATCCGGGGTCGAAATGGGCCTGAAGCTGGCGGGCGTTCCTTGCGGTCCGGGCGGCGTCGACGCGGCGATGGCCGTGCTGACCGCTGCGCCCGGCGCCAAGAGCGAGTGACGGACATGGACGCGCGAGCGATCGAGCAGGCGGCGCGGCTGCTGGCGAGGGCATGGCGATCCGGCGAGCGGCTGGAGCGCCTGCCCGACGAATGTCGTCCGCGCGACGGCGTCGAGGCGGCGGCGATCCAGGCCGCCATCCTCGCCGAACTTGGCGAGACGGTCGCTGGCTGGAAGGTTTCGCTGTCGCCCAAGACTGGGCTGATGGTCGGCCTGCTGCCGCGATCACGGGGCTTCGCGGACGGCGCGATCATCGACGCCGGCCCATTCTCGATGCTGGGCATCGAGGCGGAAGTCGCCTTCCGCTTCGATCGAGACCTGCCGCCCCGCGAAGAAGCTTACGAGCGCGCCGAGATCGAGGCGGCCGTCACCGCCTTTCCCGCAATCGAAATCGTCGACACGCGCTTCCAGTCGTACGAGCGCGCACATCCTCTCGATCGCGCGGCGGATTTCATCTCGCACGGCGCCTTCGTCGCCGGTCCTGCGCGCGAAGATTGGCGGACGTTCGATCTCGAAAACATCGAGGCCTCGGTGACGATCAATGGCGTCGAGCGGGTGCGGCGTAGCGGCGGCCACCCCTCGCGGGATCCGCTTCTGCCGGCGATCGCGCTCGTCAATCACCTCAGGCTTTCCACAGGCGCCCCGGCCGGCGCCTTCGTCACGACCGGCACGTACACCGGGCTCGAACTCGCCTCCGCAGGCGACGCCATCGAAGCGCGCTTCGAAGGTTTCGGCCCGGTCGAACTGCGGTTCTCCGGCGTTCTCAACAGGATTACGATGTGACCACCGAGTGTAGAAAGGACCTGACCACCGCCGCAAAGCGATCCGGTTGGTCATACTGAAGTCCGTGGCCAGCGTCTGGTATCCGTTCGTATTGAAGGCTTTGATTGAGACTTTGCAGTTCTCGCGCCGTTTCAAGGGAGACAACGCCTTTGTCCGCTATGACGAGGAGGGTTGGGACGCAAATGGCGCTCACGAGCGCGCGATAGTCAGGGTTGGGCGGCGTAAGAACATCAAAAGCGCTTGTTGCGGTTTGCAGCCTCGCATCGATTATCAGTTCGACGAGCTCGGACGAACGATGCGGGTGGCGAAGCCGTGCATCGGCTAGCGCGCTAGCCTTATTTTGGCTGAGAAGTCGGCGGTGTTGCTCGATGACGTCGCTCTCGTAAGCCTCGCGCTGGCGCTGGGGGCTCAAGAAAGTCGGATCGGCTAGGATGACGCCGCGAATGGCCGTACCGACTTGGCTCGCCACCACAGCCGCAGTCATGCCTCCCATCGAGTGGCCGAGTAGAACCGGAGCGGCGAGTCCGAGCGCTTCGATGAGTCCAACGACGTCGCCAGCATGGTCGGGGTACAGATACCCATCAAGCGGTGCGCTCGACTTTCCGTGACCTCTGGCGTCCGGCATCACGACGTCATAGTCGCCTTGGAGAGCGCGCGCCAAAGGAGTCCAGCAAGCTCCGCTGCCGGTCAATCCATGGAGTGCAATCAACGGGGGCTTGGAACCGCCTGTTCTCAGATAGTGGATGTTGACGCCGTTTGCTTCGCAGACTCCGCGGATCCAGTTCGTCATTGCGGCGACCGTTAGAGAGAGGGCGAAAGGTCGCCCGTTAGGCGGCCCTTCTTCGGACAACGTCTACCCTACCGACGTGCCGCTGTTCAGCCCGAATCGCGCGGGGCAAATCGCTTGATTCCGCATCATGGGGCGATGTCCGCAGAGGGTCGATAGCGCCAGTTCGCTCCTTCACTGCGGGTCGTCGCAATCGGGGGGAAAGGCGGACATTTGCAATAGGAGTATGCAACGCTGAAGCGTTTGTTCTTATCGTAGCTGCGTGACGCAAATATCTTGAGGCTTGCATGGGAGGCAACGTCTTGATGCCGGCGAAGCGCGGGGACAGTATCGGACGATGGAAATCCGAGACGCCACGCCCATCGACGCGCTTGCAGGCTGCACGGTGCTAAAGCGGTCTATCGCCGAGCTTTGCGACGCGGACCACAAGAATGATCCAGCAATTCTAGCACGATGGCTTGGAAATAAGACTGTCGAGAATTTCGTCGCTTGGGTCGAGCAACCGGACAATTCGCTGCTCGTGGCCGTCGAGAACAACAACATTCTTGCAGTTGGCTCCGCAACGGACGCGGGCATGATTGGACTCAACTACGTGTCACCGGATGCGCGGTTTCGCGGAGTTAGAGCACCGGACGCTCATGTGAATCCATAGCCAGCGGCGGCGAGGTAGTGCTTGCATTCGTCGGGGCTAAAGAGGTCGCAGATTTGGCCGATCGCGCGCCAGAGCGCGTCGATGGTTCGGACGGCTCTGGCGCGCAGATGCGCTTTCAGTTTGGCGAAGGCCATTTCGATCGGGTTGAGGTCGGGGCTGTAGGGCGGCAGGAACAGCACCCAGGCGCCGCGGTCGCGAATGGCCATTTCGGCGATCAGGCTCTTGTGCGCCGGCAGATTGTCCATGATGACGATGTCGCCGGCCTTGAGGGTCGGCGCGAGCTGGGTCGCGACATAGGTTTCGAAGATGCGCCGGTCCATCGGCGCGTCGATGACGAAGGGCGCGGTGAGCCCGTCGCAGCGCAGGCCGGCGATGAAGGTCTGCGTCTTCCAATGGCCGAACGGGGCTTTGGCGCGCAGGCGTTGCCCCTTGGGGCTGCGGCCGCGTAAACGCGTCATTTTCGTGGTCGTTCCGGTCTCGTCGAGGAAGACCAGCCGGTGCGCCTCGAGTTGCATCTTCGGTTGCCGCTCAGCCCGCCATTGCTCGCGCGCCTGGCGAATGTCGGGGCGATCGCATTCGCTCGCGAGCAGCGTTTTTTTTATAGCGATAGCCGTTGCGGATCAGCCAGCGCGATAGCGACGCCGGATCGGCCCGCGTGCCGCGCGCTTCGAGCTCGGCCGCCAATTCCGGCATGGTGATGTCGGCCTGCTCGGTCACCCGGCTTAAGAGAAACTCGCGATGCGGGTCGAGCTTGGCGTGTCGCTTCCCGCCGCTCGGCTTGGGCTCGAGGCTGCCGCGCGTCCGGTAGGCCATCATCAGGTTGACGACGAAGGACACCGACACGTCGAAATGAGCTGCCGCGGCGCGCCGCGAATGCCCGGCCTCGACAAACGCGACGACACGCTCACGCAGATCGAGTGAATAGGGCTTCGGCATCGCGAATCACCTCCCTAGAGAAGTGAATCACGAACCTCCCGTCGTCGGAATCCCGGCGCTCGATTCAATGTGACGGTCCAGCGCTCTAGCCGCGCAATGCTTCTAGCGCTCGAAACGCGAGCTCTCGAACGTGGCAGCACGCGTTGTACGCTCACCAGTACCCAGACTGCTCGCCGCTTCTATCGCTCGAACGGTTACGTCGAGGATGGTGCGCCCGTTGGCGGCTTCGGCACTTCATCTGGCTTCCCGATGTCGAAGAGCGTGGCGCTGCAAAGTTCTTGATTTTTGAAGCACGTCGAGCGTCCCAAAAGGGCAGAAAGCGGACGTTTCGAGTGCGCGGCGCAGAGGGCCATGTCGCGCCCATCTCGGTCGCTCAGTCGCACTGCCCCGGCTTCTCCATAGCAGACGTCGGGTTTCCGATTGCCAGCCTACAAGCTGATCGATTACCCTCTGGCGTGCACCTCGCTCAGCAAGGTCGATGGTCCGCCCGTAGTGCGGATACAGTGACGGACGTGACTTTGCGAGCGCTTGGGACCAGCCCGCGAAATGTCATGATTTCCTTAGGATCGTCCGAGGCAGCATCAGGCATGAGCACCGAGATTGAACGCAGGCTGACCAATATCCTCTCGGCCGACGTCTTCGGCTACAGCCGTTTGATGGGGGTGGACGAGGCCGGGACGCTGGCGCTGCTCAACGAATACAAGGCCGTCATGACCGAGCTTATCGCCCAGCATCGTGGGCGGATAGTAAGCACCGCCGGCGACAGTGTGCTAGCGGATTTCCCGAGTTCTGTCATGGCGGTGCAGACGGCCGTGGACATCCAGCGCCAGCTTGCTGAGCGGAATCAGAAGCTCGAACCCGAGCGGCAAATGTGGTTCCGCATCGGCATCAATCTTGGCGACGTGATCGTCGAGCGCGACGACATCTTCGGTGATGACGTCAATATCGCGGCCCGGCTTCAATCCATGGCGGAACCTGGCGGCATTCTGATTTCGGGCACCGTATTCGATCAGGTAAAGAACAAGCTCAGCCTGAGCTTCAATTTCCTCGGGCCTCAGCGGTTGAAGAACATCGACGCCGAGGTGCCCGTCTATAGTGCAGCCATGTCCGGCGCCGCGCGGCCGCCTGTCGACGCTAGAGGCAGCCAGATAGCTACGCCGCAGAAGACGCAGGAGAAGCTGATCACGAGCGCGATCCGGGCCGGCGCGATTGTCGCATTCCTGGGCGCGATCAACCTATTTTCCTGGCGCGGCCACTTCTGGTTCCAGTGGCCATCTTTGGTTGTGCTGTTGATCTTCATAATCCGCGCGACCAACATCTATCGACAGGAGGTGGGCGAGGACTCGTCTAAACGCTGAGTGACGGTCGTCCAGAAAAGCTCCGCTGCCTGAGAAAGGCGAGCCCTGGTGCGAAAGACGTGGATTTCGATGGGAATGTCCCAGTCGCCGTCCCCGGCCCGAACGAGCGATCCCGCCGCCAGGTTTTCGCGGATCAAGCTCTCCGGAAGCCAAGCCATTCCGCGACCGTCCAGCGCCATTGTGACGAGCAGTTTGGCGAGATGCGAATTGAACGTGGGCTTCAGCCACGCCTTGATCGGCGAATGCCCGCGGACCGCTGCAACGATTCGCCCCATGCCCGATTCAGCGCGATAGGAAAGGTAGGGAATTGGCGACGCCTCGGCGCCAGGCAACTCGAAGCGTGCGCCTGCATCCGGTTTGTCGACATGGGCCGGCGCCGCGACGGGGATGAGAACGTCGTCGCCGACACGCTGCGACAGGAATTGCTTGGGGGTTAGCGAGGTCCCGACGGCGGGATGATGATGGCCGAGCAGGAATTGCGCGCGACCCTGCAGCATTAATCTCTCGCAAGCCTCCATGTGGTTCGCGACAAGCTGAATGCCGGGCACGAACGGGAGCGACGCCTCCACCTTTCTCAGCCAATCCGGGAAGAACGTCAGGGCGAGGGCGTTGGTGGAAGCGAATTGCAGTTGCTCGGAATCCGCATCGGCGTGCGCGCGCGCTTCGAGGCGGCCGGTTTCCAGTCGGCGGAGGGTCTCTTCGGCCGTCAGGCGGAAAGCCTCTCCCGCCGGCGAGAGAAACACCTTGTGGGTCGTGCGATTGAGGAGCGGCGCCCCGACCCACTCCTCCAGCGCCTGAATGCGGCGGCTCAAGGCCGATTGGGTCACATGGCGCGCCTCGGCGGCGCGGGAAAAGCCGCCTTGGTCGACAACAGCCAGGAAATCCTCGAGCCACCCAATTTCCACCTGCGCTTTCCCCTGTCACTCCCCCTCTCGGGAGCCGATGCGGCGTCCGCATGATCATATTCTGAACCAGCACTGGATGTCTCCGGCCTGCCGCCGCATGGTGATGGGAAGCATCGCTAACACCCAGAACGAACACGCAGAATGGAAATGACCGCGCCGAGGACCCTCTACGACAAGATCGTCGATGCTCACACCGTTCGCCAACTCGACGGCGAGGGCCAGGTGCTGCTCTACATCGACCGCACCATCCTCAACGAATACACCAGCCCGCAGGCCTTCACCGGATTGCGGGAAGCCGGCCGCAAGGTCTGGAACCCGTCGGCGGCGCTTATGGTGGTCGATCACGTCAATCCGACGGCGGCAAACCGGGTCTCGCAGGTCGCCGATGCGTCCGCCGCGCGTCAGGTGAGCTATTTCGCGGAGAACGCCCGCGATTTCGGGATCGAACTGTTCGACATCCTCGATCGGCGGCAGGGGATCGAGCATGTTGTCGCCCCGGAGCAGGGTCTCGTCCTCCCCGGCATGGCGGTCGCCGCCGGCGATAGTCATTCGACCGCTTACGCTGCGCTCGGCGCGCTCGGCTTCGGGATCGGGACCTCCGATATCGAGCACTATCTGGCCACGCAGACTCTGGTCTACCGACGGTTGAAGACCATGCGCATCGCGCTGACCGGCAAGCCCGGTCTCGGCGTGACGTCGAAAGACATCGTCATGGAGGTGATCCGCCGCATCGGGGCTGACGGCGCGGCGGGGCATGCGGTGGAATTCGCCGGTCCGGCGATCGACGCTATGAGCGTCGAGGCGCGCATGACCCTCTCGATCATGATCGTCGAGGCCGGCGCGCGCGGCGCCGTGATCGCCCCGGACAAGAAGGTGATCGACTACGTCGCCGGCCGCCCGAGGAGCCCGAAAGGCGCCCTCTGGGAGGCCGCTGTCCTGGCCTGGGCGGCCCTGCGCACCGATCCCGGCGCCGCGTTCGATCGCGAGTTCGCGCTCGATGTCGCGGATGTCGCGCCGATGGTGAGTTGGGGCACCAGCCCTGATCAGGCGGAAGCGGTCACCGCGAGCATCCCGAATCCGGAAGCCGAGTCGAACCCGGCGCGCCGCCGCGCCGCCCTGCGTGCGCTCGACTACATGGGGCTTCAGCCGGGAACAGCGCTTCAGTCCATCCCGATCAGCCACGCCTTCATCGGATCGTGCACCAATTCGCGGATCGAAGACCTCCGCGACGCCGCCCGGGTTCTCAGAGGCCGCAGCGTCGCCAAGGGTGTAAAGGCCATCGTCGTTCCCGGCTCGACCGCGGTCCGCGCGCAGGCCGAGGCGGAAGGCCTCGCGCAGGTGTTCCTCGATGCGGGCTTCGAGTGGCGCCAGTCCGGCTGCTCGATGTGCCTCGCCATGAACGACGACGTTCTCGCGCCCGGCGACCGCTGCGCCTCGTCCACCAACCGCAATTTTGAAGGCCGGCAGGGCGCGGGCGCCCGCACCCATCTGATGAGCCCGGCCATGGTCGCCGCCTGCGCCGTCGTCGGTCGCATCGCCGATGTCCGCAGTCTCGTCGATGAGGGTTGAGCCATGACGCCGTTTACGAGGGAAAGCGGCAAGGCGGCGCCGTTCCCCGCAGCCAACGTCGACACCGACGTCATCATGCCGAAGACGTTCCTGAGGGGCGTCGACCGTCAGGGGCTGGATGTCGGCGTCTTCAACCTCTTGCGCTTCCGCGAAGGCCGGCCGGACCCGAGCTTCATTCTGAACCAGTCCGGCTATCAGGACGCGCGCTTCCTGGTCGTCGGCGCCAATTTCGGTTGCGGGTCGAGCCGCGAGCACGCCGTCTGGGGCCTGCAACAACTCGGCTTCCGAGCGCTGATCGGCACCTCGTTCGCGGGCATCTTCAACGACAATTGCCGCAACAATGGCATTCTGACCGTCACCCTCGACGCGGCGACGATCGCGCGCATTCTCGACGTCGTCGCCAATCCCGCGACCAACGGCATGACCGTCGATCTGCCTGAGGAGACTATCGTTCTGGAGGCGAGCGGCGAGCGGATCCCGTTCGCCATCGAACCTCTGCGCAAGGACGCGCTGCTGCGCGGCCTCGATCCGGTCGGGGCGACGTTGTCGTACGCCGACGACATCCGAGCCTTCGAGGGCCGCTACCGGGCGGCAAGCCCCTGGCTTTTCTGAGAATGAGCGATGAATTCCGCGGCGGCGCTGCACGGCGCCGTCGCCAGACCGGACCAAACAGGCAGGCCAGCGGGCGGACCGTCGTGTCGGAACTATCTCTTGCCAGCGAAGCACCAACTGAGAGCGCCGCGAAGACCTCGCTGCGGGACGTCAAGATCGGTCCGCTGCCGCTTCCCGTCTTCCTGGCGGCCTCCGCGATCACCGCGCTTGCGATCTGGACCGGCAAGCTTCCCAACGACGTGATGGGCGGATTGTCCGTCCTCATGCTGCTCGGCTTCTTCCTGAGCAAACTCGGCGCAAATCTGCCGATCCTCAAGCAGATCGGGGGAACGGCGATCCTCTGTCTGTTCGCGCCCTCGGCGCTGGTCGGCTACGGCCTCATGCCCGCCCCGATGCTGAATGCGATCGCAACGACCTTCAAGACGGCGAATTTCCAGTATTTGTTCATTGCCTGCATCGTCGCAGGCTCCGTGCTCGGGATGCCCTATCGGGTGCTCGTCCAGGGCTTCCTCAGGATGTTCATCCCGCTGCTGGTCGGCACGCTCTCGGCGATAGCGGTGGGAATCGTGGTTGGACTGTTGTTCGGCCATGCGCCGAAGGACACTTACTTCTTCATTCTCACGCCGATCTTTGGCGGCGGTCTTGCGGAAGGCGTCCTGCCTCTGTCGATCGGCTATTCCGAGATACTGAAGCGGCCGCAGGCGGAACTTGTGGCGCTAATGGTCCCGGCGGCGCTGATGGCGAATGTGGTCGCGATCGTCGTTTCCGGTCTGCTCGTTCGGTTGAGCGAGACGCGGCGCGACCTGAACGGCGATGGAATGCTGGTGAAGACCGGCGACGACGACATCACGGCTCACAAGGGAGATGACCGGCCGATTGACCTTAGTCTGCTGGGCGCAGGCATCCTCATCTCCTGCGGGCTCTTCATTTTCGGCACGCTTCTGTCGCCCTATATCGGCATTCCAGGCCCGGTTCTCATGATCATCGGCGCCGTCGTGCTCAAGCTGACCAAGGTCCTGCCCGCGGAGATGGAGCTCGGCGCCTACCAGATCAATCGCTTCATGGCGACCAACGTGACGTTCGCCATCCTGGTCGCGATGGGGACGATGCTGGTCTCCTGGCAGCAACTCGTCGCCTCGTTCAACATTGGCTACATCGTGATCTGCTCGACCTCAGTGCTGGCGATGATCGCGTCGGGCTTCTTTGTCGGAAAGCGGCTCAACATGTTCCCGGTCGAGGCGGCCGTGGTCACCGCGTGCCATTCCGGCCTCGGCGGGACGGGCGACGTGGCGATCCTCGGCGCGGCGGACCGAATGAGCCTGATGGCTTTCGCTCAGATTTCGACCCGAGTAGGCGGCGCCATCATGATCGTCATCGCGACGTTTCTCATGAAGTTCATGTACTGACTAGAATTTATAAGGGGCCGAGAACAAGCCGGTCGTTTGTCTCAAACGGTTCTGCACGGCCACTTCTTGGGCTGCTTGGAGCGTGAAGGAGACGATGTGACCATTGATCAAGGTCGTATATCCGGCGGTTGGTCCGACGCCGACGGCTCTCGTTTCGAAGGGTCCTAGGACCGCCCCGGACCCGGTGTCGGGGGTGACCTGAACGTACTGATAGGAAATTACGCCAAGCTGAACACCATTGTCGAAGTGCTTCAAGAGACCTTCTTCGAAATGGACGGCGTCGCCCGACCGATAGGACGTGGCTGGGTTGAACCCCTCGATCGTGAAGCCCACTGTTCCCGACAGTTCGATTTTGTAAGTCGGCTCTATGTAGGTGGCTCCCCAGGAGAAATCGGTTCCGGGTCGGTTGAGACCGACAATGGGGAAAAACCCGGGCTCGTATGTGCCGGTCGGCAGCCACTGCGACACGGATAACTTGTCGGAGAAAGTCGAGTTGACGTCCCAGCCGAGGGAGAGCCGCAGCGTCGTGTCGGTGGCTCCCCAACCCTGCACCGACCTTTCGGCGGAGGCGGCGGCGCCGACGACGCTGGCGTCCAAGATGGATTGGGCTAGGCCCGAGGTCACGGACATCGACAAGTGGCCCCCCAGCACCGGCTGCGGCACGACCCAGAGAATGTTTCCGATCGCGCCAGGAGCAAAGGCCGCCTTGGCGGTAAGGGTGAGACCCCCATAAGGCACCGGCGTAGACGCCTGAAACCTCCCGTAGTCGATTGCTGTCGTGAAGTAGACGCCCGCCGGAGGGGTTTGCCCGGCTCCCACCGCGCCGCTTCCCAGGGCGTAAAGCCCGAAGGTCTCTTCGACCGCGCGGCCCTTGGTCGGCATGGCCACGCACAACGCTGCAGACATGCCAAGTACGAGTAGCGACGACGAACCACGCATTACGCGCCCTCCGGTTGACGGAAACAGACGCCGCAAGTGTCGATTCGTAACGCTAACGCGAAGCACAACCCGATGACAGAATGATTTTTAGATTTTCTAGAGGGTCAGCAGATTGTCCTCGTTGTCGTTGCCGAAAGAACACAGTAGCCGGGGAGCGCATCTCCACTATACGTGCAGGCCACGTTGCCTAGGCGCGATCACCTTCCTCTGCAGCTGATCGCCGCGCTACTGCGTCGACTCGGCACGTCCGGGAGCCACGAACGCCCGCAATGCGGGTCCCTACCACTGTATTTGTCAATTCAGAACTCGGACCTTCGCTCGAGATTGCCTCTATGATGGCGTTCGCCAAGCAAGGTCTCGTGCTTTCTCTCGGAAGGGGGACGATCGCTATGAGCGTAAGCAACGCAATATCACGACGCGCGCGGCTGTTGGTATTCGCCGTCGCCGTACTTCTCTCGGCCTCGGCGGAAACGAAGGCTCAGCAACCGTCGCAGGCGCAAATCAACACGGTCCGATCCGCCTGCCGATCGGACTATATAGCCCATTGCGCATCGATTCCGCCCGGCGGCAAGCCGGCGCTCCAGTGCCTGCAGAAGAACGTGGCGAGCCTTTCGCCGACCTGCCAAAATGCGGTCAACGCGATGAGCGGCGGCGGGACGGCTCAGGCGCCGAGCGGGCAGGGGACCGCCCAGCCCGCCATTGCGACGCCTGCCGAAACAACGCCCCCCGCGGCGGTCCCGGCAAGCCCGCCCCCGGCCGCGGCGGCGACCGCACCGCAGCCTCCCGCCGTCGCGGCGTCACCGCCTCCTGCCGCGTCGGCAACGGCCTATCCTCCGATGAGCCCGCGGCAGGAGATGGCGGCGCTGCGGTGGTCATGCGGCCGCGACTTCCGCGCGCTATGCGGCGGCGTGGCCCCTGGCGGCGGCCGCGTTGTCGCCTGTCTGCGCGCCAACGGACCGTCCCTCTCGCCGCAATGCCGTCGGGCCCTGATGATGGCGCGGCGCTAGCCAAAGACGGTGCATCGGTCAACCGCGCCGGGTCCCGCCCGGAAATGAGGCTGGCGCGCCTTGAACCGGCGCGCCGACCAGCAGGCGCCGTCAACCAGGAGTGGGCGCGGACGGATCGAGAAGGCCCGCGGTCTTGAGGTCCGACCACAGCGCGCTGGGAATCGGAGCCTCCGCGTCCCGGACATTGGCCGCCACTTCTTCGGGCTTGACGCTTCCGAGCACGATGGCGGCGACTGCGGGATGCGCCATCGCAAATTGCAACGCCGCCTGTCGGATCGTCGCGCCATGCGCCCGGCAGACTTCCTCGATCCGCTTGACCTTGGCGACGATGTCCGGCGGCGCGTCGGCATAGTCGAACTTGGCGTGGGGAATCGCGCCGGTCGCCAGAATTCCAGAATTGAAAACGCCGGCGAGCATCACCGCGATCGTCTTCGACTGGGCAAGCGGCAGGAATTCCTCGAGGCCGCTCTGCACCAGCAGAGAATAGCGGCCCGCCATCATCGCGACGTCGAAGTCGCCCGCCTTGGCGAATTTGACGCAGATATCCGCTTCATTGATGCCGAAGCCGATCGCCTTGATCACCCCCTCCGCACGGAGCTTGTCGAGCGCGACATAGGCGCCGTCCATCGCCTCATTGAAGCGGGCTGGCGCGGCTTCGGCGCCATGCGTCCAGCGGTCGCAATCGTGGATCAGCACGATGTCAAGCCGGTCCATTCCGAGACGCAACAGCGAATGCTCGATCGAGCGCATCGTCCCGTCGTAGGAATAGTCGAAGCGCGGCGCGTGCGGAAAGCCGCCGGCAAAGCCTGGCGAGACGACGCCGGGCACAGGCTCCGGCTTCTTTCCGCGTGGATCCATCAGGCGGCCGATCTTGGTCGACACGAAGATCTCGTCGCGCGGGGCGCGGCGCAGGCCTGCCCCGAGGCGCGATTCGGCGAGGCCGTTCCCATAGTGGGGCGAGGTGTCGAACAGGCGGACGCCTGCCGCAAACGCCTGTTCGACAGTCGCGATCGACGTCTTCTCGTCGAGCTTCTCATACAAATCGCCGAGCGGACCGGCGCCAAGCCCTATCGAGGTAAAGGCGATGCGCGAACCGTTTCGGGTTGTGAAATCGCGAGTCTTCATCTGACGCTCCTCAGCTCACACTGTCTTTTTTGTTGAACCGGACCCCCGCCGGCATCGCGAGCGAAGCGTGGCGATCCAGAGATCGTAGCGTCAGCCGATCGAGGCGCCAACGGAACGTCTCGCGACCTGCTGGCGAGGTCTCGATCGCTGGATTGCTTCGCTCCGCTCGCAAAGACGGGTTTCCGCAGCGGCAGAACGCTCCATCGCCGCAAAGCGCCGCACGCTCTCCAGCGAAACGGACAGCCGCTCAGGGATCAAAGCTTTCCCCCGAGTTCGTCCTCGATGTGGACGCGGATGATGTCGTCGAACGAGGATTCGGCCCTGAAGCCGAGCGCAAGCGCCCGGTCCGCATTGAAGTCGCGCGGCCAGCCCGCGACGATCGCGTCGATCTTTGGGTCTCGTTCGCGGCGGATCAGCGCCGCCGCTTTCGGTCCGGCGACGCGAGTGAGTGCGGCGATCTGCTCCGCGACGGTCGCGGAATAGCCGGGCATGGTCAGATTGCGCCGCCAGCCGAGTTCGGCGAGGTCCATCGTCGCCGCGCGGCGGAAGAAGCCGATCGCGGCGCGCGGGCTCGCGTGCCAATGGCGAACGTCCTCGGAAACCGGCAGCACCGCTTCCTGCCCGACCAGGGGTTCGCGCAGAATGTTGGAAAAGAAACCGGAGGCCGCCTTGTTCGGCTTGCCCGGCCGGATGCAGATCGTCGGCAGGCGAATTCCGACGCCGTCGAAGACGCCTTTGCGGGAATAGTCGGCGAGCAGCAATTCGCTGATCGCCTTCTGCGCGCCGTAGCTCGTCAATGGAGTCGTGAAGAAGTCGTCGTCGATTTTCTCAGGGAACGGCGCGCCGAACACCGCGATCGAGGACGAAAAGACAAGGCGAGGCTTGTAGCCGGACTGCGCGTTGAGCGCGCGGACGGCGTCGAACAACTGCCGCGTCGCGTCGAGATTGATGCGATAGCCCTTATCGAAATCGGCTTCCGCCTCGCCCGAGACGATCGCGGCGAGATGGAAGATGAGATCGGGCCGACCCTCGAGCATCGCTTCGCTCGCGCCCGGCGCCGCGATGTCGGCCGCGCGCGCGGACGCCTTTCCGGAAAAGCGGGCAGGGGCCTCGGGCTCAACGACATCGACGAGCGTCAGCGCGTCGACCGGGCGGCCGCCGAGCTCACCCGACTTGACCAGACTGTCGGTCAGCTTGCGACCGAGCATGCCGGCCGCCCCGGTAATCAGAATATGCATGGGTCTGTTCTCTACTGTTGTGAAACTGTGTTTCAGGCGGAACGCAGGCGAACGACCGCATGCGCATCGAGCTCGATCTCATCGCCCGAGAAGGGCTGCTCCAGATGGTCGAGCGCTTCGGCGTCGCTGGCTGCCGAGGGAAAATGCTCCGCGTCGAGCCGGGCGAGGCGGCCCGACAGAGCGGCGGCGGTTTTCACGCGCCGCGTCTCGCCTATCAGATTGGCGATCCAGACTTCGCTCCCCGCCGCGAAGGCCTGCACTTCGCGCGGCGCGGAAATCTCCACGGCGCGCATCGGCGCGCCGCGAAGCCGCGCAAGGCCGCGCACCACGTGATAGACGGGAAAGAAGCCGCCGGCGCCGTCGAACCCGGGCTGCGGATAGTCGGCCGGCGTGTGCAGCAGGCCAAATGGCCCGACCGCTCCGCCGAGCGCGACCGCGCTCGCGCCGCCCCGCGCGAAATGCGCGAAATAGGCGAGATTCCACGCCGCGCCGAGCAGGCCGCGCTGGCGCGGATCGTTGCGGTTCATCGCCTGCCGGATATTGCCGGGATTGGACGCCGTCGCCTGACCGTAAGGGTTGTCGCGCATGCCGATCGCGCTCGGTCCGACCGCATAAGGCGCATCGCCGACGATCGCGCGCACGCTGCGGGCGATATGCGGGAGCGCCTCGAGCCCCTCGGCGACCGAGCGGTCGTCGCCCGCATGCACCAGCGCCGAGGTGGTGAAGCTGACGAAGTCAAGTTCGCCGACCGGTGGGCGCTTGCGGTTGAGCTCGGTGAAATAGCTGAACATGCCGCCGCCGAGCTTCGCGCCGGGAAAGGCGCGGCGCGCGGCGCGGTAGAGCGCGATAGCCGGCGGGGACGGCGGCCAAGGGCTACCGGGCAATGTGCATTTAAGATCCGACGCCGGCGAGATCAGCACGACCGGGAAGGGCGAACCGAGGCTTGCGACGACTTCCCCGAGCGCTGCGAGTTCGGCCTCGAACCCTTCCACTTCGGCGACGATCGCCTCCAGCCAGGGCGTCGCGCCGACCGCTTTCGCGACGTCGACCGCCGTTGCCAGCGTCGTCGCGTCGTGGCCGCGACGCGGATCATGATGGCAGATGAGATGCGAGGCGCCGATCGCGCGCAGGGCGGGGGCATGCGCGAGCACGCCCTCTGCGTCGTTTGGATCGAGACCGAGCCCGAGCGCGGGGACCTCGCCTCGAACCTCGCCGAGGCGAAGCCGGATCGCGCCGTCGCCTCCGGCCCGCAAGGGCGTCGGGCCGGAGGCGGTCAGCGTCACGGATTGGTCGAGCTCGGTCCCCTCAGCGAGTGTATAGGGCCAGGGAAGGGCGAGCGGGCGCACATAAGTCTTATAGGAGGCGTCGGTCCAGTTTCGCTGGTCCTCCATCTCGAATGTATCGCCTTCCATCCGGCAATCGACATAGCTTCCCGGCACGAATTCGTGTCGGATCGCGCGCAGATTCATCATCGGCTGCACGGGATCGATCAGATCGGGGAATTGCGCGTCGAAGGTCTCGCCGGTCGCTTCGGTGACGCGCGCGGGCCTGCCGGCGACGTTCTCGATCGGGTGCAGCACCACGAAGCCGGTGCGATTGGTCACGAAGTCGGTGACGGCGCGGCCGCGCGCGGCGAAGCGCAGCGTGCCGTCGGGGCGGCCGACGATCTCAGCGCTGTAGGCGAATTCCTGCGCCTCGTCCTCGGCGCCCGCGGAATAGGCGACGGAGAACCCGTCCGCGTTCTCCTCGATCCTCAAATTCCTGATTCTGGGATTGTAGGTGCCCCAGTTCTTGTCACGCACGATGTAGGAGATCGCGCGGATCATCTCGACGCCGCCGAAGCGGATGTAGCGAAGATTGCCCGCCTCGAACTCCGCGGACAGCGCGCCGGCGCGCAGCATACGCGGCGGGGTCACCGGCTCATCCGTCCCGTAAAGGCGAATGCCTCGCGACAGCGTCTCGGCCATTCTCTCCTCCCTCTTCCTTCTTTCGCCGCGACCTAGCGTCGCGCACGCGCGCTCAAAAGACGTTCGGCGAGAACCGCGGCGATGATGATGCCGCCGATCGCCGAGCCCTGCCAGAACGGCGACACGCCCATCAGATTGAGGCCGTTGCGGATCATCACCATGATGAAGACGCCGATCAGCGTGCCGATGATGGTGCCGCGGCCGCCGTAAAGGCTGGCGCCGCCGATCACGACCGCCGCGATGGCGTCAAGTTCCATTCCCGTGCCCGCGAGCGGATCAATCGAGAGGATCTGCGCCGACATGAGCGTCGCCGCGACGGCGGCAAGCGCGCCCGATACGACATAGGGCAGCACGCTGTAGAAGAGCACGTTGAGCCCGGCCGTGCGCGCGGCCTCGCGGTTCGAGCCGACGGCGTAGATCGTGCGACCGCCCTTGGTGTAGGTGAGGTAGCCCCAGGCCAGCGCATAGAGCGCCAGCAACGTCAGCACGTTCGTCTGCACGCCGAGGACGGTCGTGTAGACAAGGTCGTTGATCTCAGGGGGAATGTCGGAGATCGAGGTCTGGCCCGAGAATATGTAGGCGAGACTGCGGCCGATCGCCATCACGCCGAGCGTGATCACGAAAGCGGCGAGATCGAAATAGGCGATCAGCAGCCCCGAGAACAGCCCAATCGCCGCGCCGGAGAGAATCGCAAGCAGCACCGAGATCGCAATCGGGAAGTGGTGCAACGAGAGCCCGAGCACGATGCCGGTCAGACCCGCGACCGAGCCGACCGAAAGATCGATGCCGCCGGTCAGGATCACGAAGGTCATGCCGATGGCGACGATGCCGACGACCACGGATTGATCAAGCAGATTGAGCAAATTCGCCGTCTTGAGAAAATGCGGCGAGAGCAGCGACAGTGCGATCGCGATGATGAGCGCGAGTAGCAGCATGCGCAGTTCGAGCGGGGCGGTCTTGAGGTTCAAGGCGCGACGCGGCGGCCGTTCGTCAGAAGCGGAAAGAGGGGAGGGCGCGTTCATGCTCTCGGGCATCCTCGTTTCATACCGTCGTGCGGAAGCGTTCAATGATTGCCGCCCGCGTCGCGTTGGCTGGCGGCACGGGTCGGTCAGGCCCGATGACCAGTCCGATCGAACCCAGGTCGTGGCCGCGATGGCTTTTCACGTCGACCAGCAAGCTGCGAAGGCCGCTGACGGGATCGAGCACGAAATCGGGTGAGCGGGCGCGCAAGGCGGCTGCGATTTGCGTTTCCTCGAAACGCGGCGTCGCGCCAGCGCGCAGGGCGGGATCGGCTTTCGGGTTGGCGGTCGCCGCGTTGAGGCAGAAGACGCGGTCCTCGTCGAGAATCGCCCAGAAGGCCGCGCCGTCCTGCTCGCTCGCAAGTTCCTGCAGGACGCGGCGATTGCGCTCCATCGAGCTTCGCGGCGCCGCGAGCAGCGTCAGCTTCTCCTCGTCGAGATAAGCAGTCGGCACGTCGGCGATGGACGCGCCGTCGCTCATCACGATCACGCGGTCGGCCAGTCCCAGAAGTTCCTCGAACTCGGACGAGATGACGAGGATCGCTGCGCCCTTCGCCGCGATGTCGCGCAGGATCGCGTAGATCGAGGCGCGCGTGCCGATGTCGACGCCTTTCGTCGGTTCGTCGAGGATCAGCGCTTTCGGTTCCAGCAGCAGCCAGCGGGCGATGATGATCTTCTGCTGCATGCCGCCGGAGAAATTCAGGAGATTGGGGTCCGCCAGCCTGTCACGCGGAAGTTCGAGCCGTTCCATCAGCTCGTCGACCTTTGCCGCCCGCTTGCCATAGCCGAGCCCGAAGCCGCGATGGGCGCCGAGATGCCCGAGCAGCAGGTTCTCGCGCACGGAGAGATCGGGAACGATCGACTGCCGCCGCCGGTCCTCGGCGACGAAGCCGAGCCCGGCGCGGATCGCCTGGGCGGGGTTGCGCGGCGCGAAGGACGCGCCGTCGAACCGCACCTGGCCGGCGGCGCGCGGGCGCAGGCCAAACAAGGTCTCCACTGTCTCCGAGCGTCCCGCCCCGATGAGGCCGCCGAGGCCGAGGATCTCGCCGCGATGGAGGTCGAACGAGACATCGCGCACCGCGGGCGGCGCCCGCAGGTTCTTCACCGATAGCACCGGTTCGCCGCGGCCGGCGTTGGCGACGGCCGACGCAGCGTAGATCGCCCCGAGGTCCCGACCGACCATCAGGCGCACCAGCTCGGTTTGGTTGAGGCTCGCGGTCGGCCGCGACGCGGCGACCGTGCGGCCCTCGCGCATGACGGTGATTTCATCGGAGATCGCGAACACTTCTTCGAGCCGGTGCGACACGAACACGATCGCGCAATTCGCCGCTTCGAGCCGAGAGATCACGTCGAACAGCCGTTCGACCTCGCTCGGGCTCAGCGACGCCGTCGGCTCGTCGAAGATGATCAGGTTCGCATTGAGCGCGAGCGCCTTGGCGATCTCGACGAGCTGGCGTTGCGCCGCCGAGAGGTCGCGCGCTTCGGCATCGAGCGACAGCGAGCGCTCCTGGCCGAGATCGGCGAGGATCTCGCCGGCGCGTCGGCGCATCGCGGAACGCGACAGGCGGCCGGAACGCCTGAGGTCCGGCAGGAAGATATTCTCGAGCACGGAAAGATCGGGCGCGAGGCTCGTCTCCTGCATCACCATCGCGATGCCGACGTCGAGCGCTTCGCGGGGCGATCGCACGTCCAGCGGGCCGCCGCGATAGAAAATTTCACCGCTGTCGCGACGAACGTGCCCCGAGATCACCCGCGACAGCGTCGACTTGCCGGCGCCGTTGGCGCCCAGGAGGGCGTGTGTCGCGCCCGCGCGCAGGCTCAGGCTCGCGCCGGCGAGCGCGCGCGTCTGCGCGAAATTCTTGGAAATTTCGCGCGCTTCCAGGAGCGTCGCGCCCGCTTCCGTCATGTCTTCCCTCGACGCGAGAGGGCCGGCGCGTGCGGCGCCGGCCCCGCCGGACTACGGCAGTTCGTTGGCGAACACGGTCTGCTTGATGGTCGGAAGGATCTGATCGATGTTCTTGCTGGTCGCGACCACGATCGGCACGAGGATTTGCTTCTCCGGCGTGCCGCCCTTCAGCGCCGTCACGAGCGCTTCGCCCGACTTGACGCCCATCAGATAGGGCTGCTGCATGCCGGAGGCGACGATCTCGCCCTTCTTCAGAAGATCGACGAAGTCGGGAATGCCGTCGAACGCGGCGACAAGCAGCGTGCCGTCGCGGTGCGCGGCTTTGATTGCGCGCAGCGCGCCGATGGTTGGCTGGTCGGTCTGGATGAACATGCCGCGCATGTCAGGGTTCGCGGTCAGCATGTCCTGCGTGAACTTGAAGGTTTCGTCCGCGGTGTAGGACTGCATCTGCTGCAGGCCCGCCTCCTTGGTGATGCCGGCTTCCTTCATCGCATCGCGGAAACCGCCGGTGCGCGCCTGGCCGTTCTTGCGCGCCTGCGAGATCGTGATGAGGCCGATCGAACCATCGGTCCACCCCTTCTCCTTCAGCGCCTCGGCGAGCGCGACGCCGACGCCGTGCGCGCCTTCCCTGTTGTCGGAGATGACGAACGAGACATAGTCTCCGCTGTTGGTGCCGATGTCGGCGACGACGACCGGGATCTTGGCGCGCGCGGCCAGCGCAAGCACGCTCGGGGCGGTGGAACTGTCGGTCGGCGAGATCGCGATGCCGGCGACGCCACGCGCGATCGCGTCCTGCGCGTTCTTGAGCTGGGTCTCGGCGCTGTTGTGAGAATCGAGCGCGGTGTAGGAATAGTCTTCCTTCTTCGCCTCGGCCTCGATGCCCTTGGACAGATACCGCCAGAACGGCAGATCGAGTCCAGGCGTGAGGTAGACGATCTCCTTGGTTTGCGCATGCGCCGGAGCGGCGAGCGCGAAACCTGCGGCGATGGCGAGCGCCGCGACGGCGGACACGAGACTGCGACGGTTCATCATTGTTTCCTCCCTCTTGCCGGATTTCCCGGTGAACTCACGCCCCTGCCGCATTCTTTGGCGGCCTATCTGAGGCAAGCGCTATCCTATCTTCTTCTCCTTCGGCCTGTCCGCCAGGATCTCGACGGTCGTCGCATAGATTCGGTCGATGTGGCGTCCGAACGCCTCGACGACGGCTTGCGGGTCCCGCGCGCGCAACGCTTCGTAGATCGCGACATGGTCGCGATAGCTTCGCTCGATCGCGCCCGGCTGCGAGACGGCGACGCGCCGGTGATCGAGCATGAAGGTGTAGAGGTCGATGACGAAGTCGGCGAGCAGGAGATTGCCGGCGCTGCGATAGATCGCGATATGGAATTCCCGGTCGCAAATCAGGAAATGCACGGGATCGCGCATTGTGTGCTGCTGGATCTCGAGCGATTGCTTGAGCCGCGCAAGCGTCTCGTCGTCGATGCGCGCGGCCGCTTCCGCGACGACGGCGCGCTCGACCAGCAGGCGTGCGTTGTGGACGGATTCGATGTCGTAGCTGTTGATCGCGCTCGGGCTCGTGACGCCGATCTTCAGTGTGTCGACCTTCCGGCTGACGACGCGGGTGCGCGCACCTTGTGCGATCTCGACGACGCCCTTGGCCGCCAGCGTCTGGAGGGCCCCACGCACCGTCTCGCGGCTGACCGCCAACAGTGAGGCGAGCTCGCGCTCGCTCGGCAGTTCGTCGCCGACCTGCAAAATTCCTGAAGCGATGAGCGAGGCGAGCTTGTCGCTGATGCGTTCGCGCACCGTGCGTCGCGTCAGCTCGGCCCTCAGGTCCGGCGCCTGCGCGAACACGTTCTTCGGACTGACGCGCGACACCATCACCCCATCTCGCAGCGAACTGCATTGGTGGTCCGGCAACTAGACCACTGACGGTAGTCCGGCGCGGCGCAAAGTCAAGCGCCGTGCGCGCTCTCATGTGCGGCCAGCCGCAATCGAAATTTTCGGCGATTTCATCGCACTCTGGTGGCTTTTCGTGCGAAGTGGTAGACTGCGAAACCATTCGGCGCGGGCGATGAAGAGCCGCCGGAGAACGCGGCGGTCGCCGCCGCAGGCCTTGGGTGGCCGAAACCCAAAACGGGCCCTGAGTAGATTCCGATACTGGTTCGCCGGAACGGCGTCGAATAGCTTTCGTCCCCTAGACCACCAATCGGCGAGGCCTCGTCGAGGACGTGATTTTGGCTGACCGTGTCTATTGGGAGCGCCTCGTGAGCCCGCCTGGATCGCCGTCACTCCGAAGCCGCTGGATATTGATGGTCGGCTTGGCAGTGGTCGTTCTAGGCGGTTTTGTCGCGTGGCGCGTCTATTCCGCCGCCGCCGCGAAATCGGCCGAAGCGGCGCGCGCGGCGCCCGCGCCCATTCCGGTCACCGTCGCGTCGGTGCGAAAAGCCGACTTCCCCGTCTATCTCACCGGCCTCGGCGTCGTGGAGCCGTACGACACCATCACGGTAAGCAGTCGGGTCGACGGCGAGATCCTGAAAGTCGACTTCAAACAAGGTCAGATGGTCAAAGAGGGCGATATTCTCGCCGAGATTGATCCGCGCCCCTATCAGGCGGCGCTCGATCAGGCGCAGGCAAAGAAAAGCGCCGACGAGGCGACGCTCAAGAACGCGCAACTCAACCTGCAACGCTACGCCACGCTCAACAAGGAGGATTTCTCGACGGGCCAGCAGCTCGACGCGCAACGGGCGACGGTCGATCAGCTCATTGCACAGATCAAGGGCGATCAGGCCGCGATCGACAACGCCCAGACCGAGCTGAGCTACACCACCATCCGCTCGCCCTTGACGGGAAGGACCAGCTTTCGCCTCGTCGATCCCGGCAACATCGTCCACGCGAGCGCCGCCACCGGCATCGTAACGATCGTCAAGCTGCAGCCGATCTCGGTCGTCTTCACCGCGCCCGAGCAATATGTGCCGCGCATCAACAAGGCGCTGGCCGCGGGGGTCGTGCCTGTCGTAGCGTTGAGTTCGGATGGACTGACGACGCTTTCGCACGGCCATCTCGCCCTCATCAACAGCTCGGTCGATCAGGCCAGCGGCGACATCCGCATGAAAGCCACCTTCGCGAACGAGGACGACGTCCTGTGGCCGGGACTGTCGGTCTCGACGCGATTGCTGATCGAGACGCTGAAGGACGTCATCGTCGTGCCCTCGGATGCCGTCCAGCGCGGACCTGACGGCCTCTATGCGTACGTCGTCGCCGACGGCGACAAGGTGGAGATGCGCGATATCAAGGTCGCGCAAGAGGGCGATGGCCTGTCGGTCGTCTCGCAGGGTCTTTCGCCCGGCCAGAGCGTGGTGACCGAAGGCCAGTACCGATTGCGGGATGGCGCGCTCGTGCGGCCCGCGCCGCCCAGGCCCGCACCGACGCCGACCACGGCCAAGGCGCCCTGACCATGGCGCTCAACATCTCCGAGCCGTTCATTCGGCATCCGATCGCGACGTCGCTGCTGATGGCGGGCCTTCTCTTCGTCGGCATCGTCGCCTACCCGAATTTGCCGGTCGCGCCGCTGCCGCAGGTCGACTTCCCGACGCTGCAGGTCTCCGCCCAGCTTCCCGGCGCAAGTCCCGAAACCATGGCCTCCGCGGTGGCGCAGCCGCTGGAGACTCAGTTCGCGCAGATTTCCGGCGTCTCGCAGATGACCTCGGTCAGCACGCTCGGGTCGACCTCGATCACCCTCCAGTTCGACCTCAGCCGCGCCATCGATGGGGCGGCGAGCGACGTGCTGGAGGCGATCAACGCGGCCGGCGGCCAGTTGCCCAAGGACCTGCCGACCCCGCCGACTTTTCGTAAAGTCAATCCGGCGGATTCGCCCATCCTGCTGCTTGCAGCGACCTCCAAATCGTTGCCGCTGACCGTGGTCGACGACAACGTCCAGACTAAGCTGGTCCAGCAGATCAGCCAAATCCCAGGAGTGGCGCAGGTCACCATCGGCGGCCAGCAGACACCCGCCATTCGCATCCAGCTCGATCCGGCGAAACTCGTGGCCAAGAATCTGTCGCTCGAGGAAGTTCGGGCGCCGCTGTCCATAGCCACGGTAGACGATCCCAAAGGCACGATTTACAGCGGCACGCGCGCGTTCACGATCTACACCAACGATCAGCTCACCCGCGCCAAGGCCTGGGAAGACGTCATCGTCGCATACCGAAACGATGGCCCGCTGCGGGTCCGCGACATCGGCCGGGCTGTGGAAGGTCCTCAGGATACGACGCAGGCCGCCTGGGCCGACGGCAAGCGCAGCATATTCCTGGTCATCTACAAGCAGCCCGGCGCCAACGTTATCGACACGGTCGACAAGATCATGGCCGAGTTGCCGCGCATCCGGGCGTCGATGCCGCCGTCGATCGACATCTTCACCTTGAGCGACCGCACACAGACGATCCGCGCCGCCGTTCGCGACGTGCAATTCACGCTGCTCCTGACCATCGCGCTCGTGGTGATGGTCATCTTTCTCTTCCTGCGCAGCCTATGGGCGACGATCATTCCCAGCGTGACGGTGCCGCTGTCGCTGCTGGGGGCGTTCGCGTTGATGTGGGCGGCGGGCTATACGCTCGACAACCTGTCGCTGATGGCGCTGACGATTTCGGTCGGCTTCGTGGTCGACGACGCCATCGTCATGCTCGAGAACATCACGCGCTATATCGAGGAGGGGGATGAGCCGCTCGCGGCCGCGCTGAAGGGCTCGGGCCAGATCGGCTTCACCATCTTGTCGATCAGCGTTTCCTTGATCGCGGTGCTGATTCCGCTGTTGCTGATGGGCGGCATCATCGGGCGGCTCTTCCGCGAATTCGCGGTGACGCTGTCGCTGACCATCGTCGTCTCGGCGGTCGTTTCGTTGACGCTGACGCCGGCGATGGCCGCGCGATTCCTCCCAGCCGCGAAGGACACCCATCATGGCCGACTCTACGCGCTCAGCGAGCGCGGTTTCGAGGCGTTGCTGAGGGCCTATGAGCGCGGCCTCGACGTCGTGCTCGAGTTTCGCTTTGTCACGCTGCTGGTCTTCGTGGCGACGCTCGCCCTGACCGTCTATCTGTTCATGATCATCCCGAAGGGCTTCTTTCCGCAACAGGATACCGGCCTGATCACCGGAATATCGCAAGCCGCGCAGGATATTTCCGTCACCGACATGATGCGCCATCAGGAGGCGCTGGGGGCCGTCGTCATGAAGGACCCCGACGTCGCTCACGTGGCGATGGCGATAGGCGGCGCTGGCAATCCTTCCAATACAGGCAGGATGTTCATCACCTTGAAGCCGCGGGATCAGCGCACCGCGACCGCCGACCAGATCATCACGCGATTGCGGCCGCAGCTCGACGAGGTCGAGGGCGCGCAACTGTTTCTTCAGGCGGCCCAGGACGTGACCGTCGGCGGCCGGACATCGCGCACCCAGTATCAGTACACATTGCAGGACTCCGACTTCGGCGAGCTCAACACATGGGCGCCGAAGATGCTCGCCAAGATGCAAGCCCTGCCGGAACTGCGCGACGTCGCCTCGGATCAGGAGGCGGCGGGAACGACGCTGACGCTGACCGTCGATCGCGACCAAGCCTCGCGATACGGATTGACGGCGCAAACGATCGACGACACCCTCTATGACGCGTTCGGCCAGCGTGAGATCGCCCAATACTTCACGCAGCTGTCGAGCTACGAAGTGATCTTGGAGGTGCTGCCGAGCCTGCAGAACGATCTGGCGACGCTCGACCAGATCTTCTTGAAGTCGACGACGGGCGGCGAGGTTCCGCTCTCCACTTTCGCCAAGTGGACGACTACCCCCGTGCAGCCGCTGGCGATCAACCATCAGGGCCAGTTTCCGGCGACGACGATCAGCTTCAACCTGGCCCCCGGCGTCGCGCTCAGTCAGGCGACCGACGCGATCCAGCAAATCCAGAACGAACTGAAGCTTCCCGCGACGGTGATCACCAGCTTCCAGGGCAATGCGCAGGCGTTCCAAGCCTCACTGACGTCCGTGCCGCTGCTGATCGTCGCGGCGCTGGTGGTCGTCTACCTGATCCTCGGCATCCTCTATGAGAGCTATATCCACCCGCTGACGATCCTCTCGACGCTGCCTTCGGCGGGTGTCGGCGCCCTCGCGACTTTGATGTTGTTCCACTTCGATTTCAGCTTGATCGCGCTGATCGGCATCATCCTGTTGATCGGCATCGTGAAGAAGAACGGCATCATGCTGGTCGATTTCGCCATGAAGGCCGAGGAGGACGATCATCTCTCCGCGCGCGACGCCATCCATCGCGCGGCGCTGCAGCGCTTCCGTCCGATCATGATGACGACCATGGCGGCGCTTCTCGGCGGCGTGCCACTGATGCTCGGAACAGGCACGGGTTCCGAGGTCCGGCAGCCGCTGGGGTACGCGATGGTCGGCGGCCTCATCGTCAGCCAGGCGTTGACGCTGTTCACGACGCCGGTGATCTATATCTACCTGGACAAGTTCTCGGACTGGATTTCGAGCCGGCGTGGGACCGTTCGAAAGCGCGGACCCGCGACGGCCCCAAACGGCGCTCCGGCGACGGCGCCCACTGATTAGAGCGCGCGTCCCCTGTCGTCATCGCGAGCAAAGCGCGGCGATCCAGAGATCGAAGCGTTAGCCGATTGAGGCGCAACTGAACGACCGGCGACTTGCCGGCAAGGCCTCGATCTCTGGATTGCTTCGCTCCGCTCGCAATGACGGCGGGTCGACGTGGTTACGCGTTCTCAAGGCGATCGCGGAGTAATCGTGCGGGGGTCGCCGATGCGCTTTCTCCAGCTCCTGTGAGGGCGCTCGGAGGAGATTGAAAGTGTCAAACGCGGCGCATCTGTGAGCAACTGGCGGATCTGGTTCTCCAGCATCTCATCTGCGTTGGTCACCCGTTCGCGCTGGTGCATCAGCTCGAGCCAGGATTCGATCAGGAATGTCTCGGTAAAGCGTCCGTCGTCGGCAACGTCTTCGTAGACACCCCAAGCATACGCGCCGTCGCGCCTTCGCGCGTGTCCCAGCTCGTCGATAGCGCCGAGGAACGCCACCCGGTTCTTCGGATCGACCTGATAGTCCGCCGTTACGAGGACCGGTCCCTGATTGTTCTCGACTTTCCGCGTCACTGCCGGCGCACGCCAGTGCAGGGCGGGCGACAGGTCGATCCCGACGCCTGTTTGAAGCCTCCAACGCCATGTCAAGGGAATGGCCAGAACCACGCCGGCCGCCGCCACGAAATAGGCGATCGGCAGTCCCCAAAGGGCGGAGAGTCTTCCCCAGACTGCGCTGCCGACAGTCGTCGCTCCGAAAATAAAGGTCAGGAATATCGCGAGACCTCGCCCGCGCGCCCAATCCGGCAGCGCAATCTGCGCCGATACGTAGAGCTTCGTCAGGACGATAGTCCACGCCGCGCCGGCGAGGAGGCAGGCGCAGATGGCTGTCGCGGGCTGGCGGGCGAGTTCAAACAAGACGAGGGCGAACGCCGTGCCGATCGTGCCCGCTGCGACGAGACGGTCAGGCCCAAGCTCCTCCTTCAGCCATTTCAGCGCCAAAGACCCTCCGACGGAGCCAACCCCGATGGCGCCCAGAAGAATGCCGTAAAGCTGCGGCCCCTGGTCCATTTGGTGGCGCGCGACGAGTGGGAGGAGAGCCAAATAGGCGCTGGCGAACGGAAAGAATGCCAGGACGCGCATCAATGTTGCGCGCAAGTATTGATTATTCGCGGCGTGGCGAAGACCTGCGCGAATAGCGCTGGTCAGACGCTCCGCGGGCAAGCTCTCAGCGCATTTTCGCGGCGTGCGCCACCACAACAGGGCCGCGACAATCCCGAGATTGCTCGCCGCGAAGATCCAGAACGGGACGGCGATGCCGAACGCAGCGATAACAATGCCGCCGAGGGCCGGCCCCAAGGCGCGCCCAAGGTTGAAGCCGACGCCGTTGGCGGCCGTCGCGCTTTCGAGATCCTGCTTGGACACGAGAAGCGGGATCGTCGAGCCCCAGGCGGGCGACGTGAGCGCGCCGCCGACGCCCAACAAGAAGGTCGTCGCCAACAAGAGCGCCGGCGTGGAGAGGCCTAGGGAAACCAGGCCCGCGAAAATCGCCGAGACGGCCAAGATGGCGACTTCGACGATGATAAGCAGCCGTCGCGAGTTCGATGACATCAGCCAAAGCGCCGGCTGGTAGGGTAAACATGAACAACGGCAGGCTGACCGCCACCTGAACCAACGACACGGTCATCGGATTGGCGTCAAGGCTCGTTACCAACCAGCCGGAGGCGGTATCGAACATGCCGGTGCCGACATTCGACACCACGCTCGCGGTCCATATGACCGTGAACGCCACATAGCCGAAGGCGCCCCATCGAGACGGAGCGGGTTGCGCTGGGGTGGCGGAGGAACTCAGATTGGCGCTCAAGTCAGTCTCCGCAGGTGCGTGTTCGTTGTCGTAAGAATGGCCCGCCGCGATCTTCTCGACAACGCCGTCGCTGTCGTTTCAGTGCGAAAGACGTCTGGCGCGCCGCTTATTTGGCGCTTCAGTCTCCAGGCGATATGCTCGGCGGGCGCCTTTGGCGCCGCGGCCGGGATGACGAGGGGCACTTGGATGCTTTCACCGTCTTCCAGTCCTCCCAGCCAGGGGAAACTATAGCGGAAAACTCTAGCCAATAGCGGTCCAGTTCGGCGGGGGCAGATCAGGCTGCAGAAAGTCTATCGCAGGCCAGACGCTCGATGAGGAGATTGCCGTGGTGGAAGATAGCTATCACAAGGATCGCATCGCCAATCGCCGGCTGCATCCCGAGACACTCATGATGGGCTACGGCTATGCGCCAGGCCTTTCGGAAGGCTCACTCAAACCGCCGATCTTCCTCACCTCGACCTTCGTCTTCGAGAACGCCCAGCAGGGCAAGGATTTCTTCGACCTGACCTCCGGCCGCCGTCAGCCGCGACCGGGAGAGAAATCGGGCCTGGTCTATTCGCGCTTTAACAACCCGAACCTCGAAATCCTCGAGGATCGGCTGGCGATCTGGGATCAGGCGGAGCGGTCCGCGGTCTTCGCCAGCGGCATGGCGGCGATTTCGACGACGCTTTTCGCTTTTCTCCGCCCAAGCGATACGGTTCTGCACAGCCGGCCGCTCTATGGCGGCACCGAGATGCTGCTCAAGAACCAGATGGGCGCCTTCGGCATCACGGCTTTCGGCTTTCCCGACGGCATCGATGTCGCCGATATGCGTAAGACGGCGGAGTTGGCGCGCACGAAGGGCAGGGTGGGGCTTATCCTGGTCGAGACTCCAGCCAATCCGACCAATGGACTTGTCGATCTCAACGCCTGCGCGGCTATCGCCGACGAGCTCGAGAAGGCGCAAGGATATCGACCGCCGGTCGTGGTCGACAACACGATGCTCGGTCCGATGTTCCAGACGCCGCTGAAATGCGGCGCCGATATCGCGTTGTGTTCGCTGACCAAATATGTCGGCGGCCACAGCGATCTCGTTGGCGGCTGCATCAGCGGCGAGTTCGAGCCTCGTCAAACAGGTGTTGAGTTGGCGAAGCTTCATCGGCACGCAGCTCGATCCGAATTCCTGCTGGATGCTGATGCGCTCGCTCGAAACGCTCGAAATCCGTATGACGCGCTCAAACGAAAACGCCCGTCTGGTCGCCGAATACCTGGCAAGTCATCCCAAGATCGCCAGGGTCCATTATCTTGGTTTCCTCGAGGAGGGGGATCCGCGCAAGACCGTGTTTGACCGGCAATGTACGGCGCCGGGCTCGACCTTCTCTTTCGACGTCAAAGGCGGCGAGAAGGAAGCCTTCGCGCTGCTCGACAACCTCCAGATCATGAAGCTGGCGGTCAGCTTAGGCGGCACCGAAACGCTGATCTCGCATCCGGCCTCGATGACGCATTCGGGCGTCGCGCGCGAATTGCGTGAGGAGATCGGGCTGACCGATGCGCTGATCCGCGTATCGATTGGCGTCGAGAATGTAGAGGACTTGATTTCGGATCTCGCGCAAGGCCTCGAAAATGTCTGATGCGTATTGCCGCGCCACGCGCTCGTTGCGTCGCGATTGACACCGGCGGGTTCCGCAAAACGGGTCACGACGCGGTGAATAGGATGGGCTAGCTCCGAGGCCACCCATGCACTAACATTCCCGTTGGACCAGCCAGCGGGGGCTGATCGATCCCGACGCACCGCCTGCGAGCACGGCTTGCGGCCAACAATTTCGGTGCGCCGGACGCCAAAGGATTACGCCCGCCCAATCGTCGGGAGGCTTCTTGATGCTCACAATCGCCCAGAAACGCGAGCGTTTCGCCGAATTGCACACTGGCCCCGGCTGCTTTGTCATTCCCAATCCCTGGGACGTCGGCTCCGCCAAATATCTCGCCTCACTCGGCTTCAAGGCGCTCGCGACGACGAGCGCCGGGGCCGCTTTCGCCGCGGGCCGACCTGACGGCGGCATGACGCGCGAGGCTGTGCTCGCCCACATTGGCGATCTTGTCGCTGCGACGGACCTCCCGTTCAACGCCGACTATGAGGCGGGTTTCGCGACAACGCGCGACGAACTCCATGAAAGCGTCATGCGCTGCATTGCCACGGGAGTCGCTGGTTTTTCGATCGAGGATTACACGGGCGATTCCAACGCTCCCTTTTACGGCGCCCGCGAGGCGGCGGAGCGCATTCGCGTCGCGCGAGCGGCGATCGATGCGAGCGGCGAGCGCGTGCTCCTGACGGCGCGCAGCGAGGCGGTCCTGCGCGGTCATCCCGACGGGTTGAGTGAAGCGCTGCGTCGCCTCTCGGACTATGCGGAAGCCGGCGCTGACGTGCTTTATGCGCCAGGCCTGCGCAGCGCCGACGAGGTGGGCGAGGTCGTGCGAACGGCCGGGCGTCTGCCGGTCAATGTGCTGGCCTTCACGCCGGGGCTCACGCTCAAACAACTTGAGGATCTCGGCGTCCGGCGCGTCAGCGTCGGGGGTTCGCTGGCGCGCGCCGCGTGGAGCGGGTTCGTCCGTGCAGCAGAGGACATCGCGCTGCATGGGCGGTTCGATAGCCTCGCGCACGGCACGCCCTTCGCCGATCTTAACAAACTGTTCGCGCGGGATCCGGGTTGACGACGCCATCCAAGGTCCGCGCAGCGCGGGGGCAAATCACGCAGGCGGCGGCCGCGCCTAGTCCCATTGCAGCACGATGCGCCCGTGCGACTTCTGGTCGAGCAGTGTCGATGCCAACGTCTGGACGTCAGAGAAGGCGCGTAGGGACCGGATGCGGTCGAATGCTCCACTGGCGGCAGCGCGTGACAATTGCGTCCACGCTTCGTCGCGGCGCTGGCGCGAGGCGGCGACGGAATCGACGCCGAGCAGCGAAACGCCGCGCAGAATGAACGGCGCGACGCTGGCTGGCAGCGTCATCGATTGCGCAAGGCCGCTCGCCGCGACGGCGCCGCCGTAGCGAAGGCCCGTCAAAACATTCGCGAGGGGCCGGCCGCCCAAGACGTCCACCGCCGCGGCCCAACGCTCCTTGGCGAGCGGCTTCGGCTCCGCCTCCAGTTCCGACCGGTCGAGGATCTCGGCTGCTCCAAGCGCATGGAGATAGGCGCTCTCCTGCTGCGCGCGCCCCGTCGCCGCAACGACGCGATAGCCGCGCGCAGCGAGCAGCAGGACGGCGAGGCTGCCAACGCCGCCCGTCGCTCCGGTGACGAGGACGGGGCCATCGTCCTTCCCGACGCCATATCGCTCGAGGGCGAGGATCGACAGCATCGCCGTGAGCCCCGCGGTTCCCAGAGTCATCGCATCGACCGGCGTCACGCCAGCGGGGATCGGCATGAGCCATTCCGGCTTGAGGCGGGCCTGCTCGGCGTAGCCGCCCCAGTGCGCCTCGCCAAGGCCGTGGCCGGTCGCGAGAACCGGGGCGCCCACCGGAAACGTGCCGGAGGCGTCCGCAGTGACGATGCCCGCCAGATCAATGCCCGCGACCATCGGGAAGCGCCGGAAGATCGGCGCACGCCCGGTGAGCGCCAGCGCGTCCTTGTAGTTGAGCGCCGAATGCGACACCCGGACGGTCACCGCTTCGGTTGGAAAGTCCGCCTCGGAAACGTCGTCCCAAGCGATCTGGCTGCTCTTGTCGCGTTGAATGAGCGCCCGAACCATTTGACCTCCCCATTGTTGACGTCGCGCATTCGCGCTTACCCTCGCCGATGCGGCGCACTCGCCGAGCCGCGGCGTCCATTGTTAGTCGGCATGCACCCGAAGCAAGGATTTGCCGACCGTGCGTCTTGCCGCGAGGTCGGCTAGAGCCTGCGGCGCGTCTTCCAGCGCAAAGACCTTTCCGACAAAGGGCCGCAACGATCCGTCCCCGAGCCATCCGAACAACTCGTCGATGTTTTCGGCATAGGCGTCGGGCGCGCGCCTCGCCAGTTCGCCGATGCTGATCCCCATCATGCTCGAACCCTTCAGCAAGGGAAGGTTGAGCGGAAGCTTGTGGATCTGGCCCGCCGCAAAGCCCAAGACGACGTGCCGGCCGCGCCACGCAGTTCCGCGAAACGCGGCCTCGCTCCATTGTCCGCCGACAGGGTCGATGACCACATCGACGCCGCTATTCCCCGTCAGGGTCCTGATCGCGTCGCGAAGGTCGACGTCAGCGTAATTGATCGTCTCGTCCGCGCCATAGCGACGGCAGAGCGTCAGCTTTTCCTCGCTGGAGGCGGCCGCGATCACCCGAGCGCCCATCAGCTTGCCGAGTTCCAACGCGGCGAGGCCGACGCCGCCGGCAGCGCCCAGCACGAGCAGGCGCTCGCCCTTCTGCAGGCCGGCGCTGGTCTTCAATCCGGCATAGGCCGTCGCGTAGTTGAGCGCGAAGGCGGCGGCCGTCTCCACCAAGACGCCTTCCGGCACACGATGGGCTCTGGCCGCTGGCACGACCATTTCCTCGGCGAAGGCGCCGATGTCCGTAAAGCCAGCGATCCGATCGCCGCGCTGAAGGCCTGTGACGTTCTCGCCCGCCGCGATGACGACGCCGGCGAATTCGCCGCCCAAAGTGAAGGGCGGCTCCGGCTTGAGCTGGTAGCGTCCCTGAGCGATCAGAAGATCGGGAAATCCAACGCCGCAGGCTTGCACCCGGATCTTGACTTCGTCAGCCTTGGCGATGGGGGAGGGGATTTCTTCGAGCGTAAGATCGGCGATGTCGCCGGATCCGTGGCAGCGTATCGCTTTCATGGCGCGGCTCGCAAGAGACGATGAAGTTGATGAGAATGGCTGTTCATGCGCCCATCGTCCGATCGTGAGAAGGCTCCATCCAGTACACCACCCTGCGCTGTACGAACTGCACGGCGGCGTGCAGGACCATGCCCATGACCGAGAGTACGACGAGGATCGAGAAGGTGCCGGCCATGTCCATCGAAAAGTTTCGCTGCATGATGAGATAGCCGAGACCCGCCTGCGAGCCGACGAACTCTCCGACGATCGCGCCGATGATCGAAAGCACGATCGCGACGTCCAGCCCGACGAATATGTACGGGAGCGCTTGGTACACTTTGACTTTCCAGAACACCTGCCAGCGATCGGCGGTGTAGGCCACCAGCAATTCAAGCTGATCCGCCGGCGTCGCCCTTAGCCCAACGATCGTGTTCGCGAGCACCGGAAAGAACGCGATCGTCGCGGTGATGACGACCTTCGAACTCACGCCATAGCCGAACCAAATGACGATGATGGGCGCGATTGCGACTTTGGGGATGGTCTGGAACGCAACGACGTACGGATAGAACGTTCGCTCGAGCAGCGGAAACTGGCCTATCAGCGCTCCCAGTATGAGGCCGCTCACGGCTCCCAAGGCGAATCCTGCCATGGTCTCGAAGAAGGTGATCCACAGGTCGACGAGAAAACGCGGCGATTGAAGGCTATCAATGAGCGACATCAGTACCGAGGATGGCGCCGGCACGATGATCGGCGGGATATTGGCGACCCGGACGATCAGTTCCCACCCGCCGACGATGACGATGAAGAGCGCAATCGCTAGCGGAATTTCGGGACGCTCGCGGAGGCGCGCCGTCAGACTGAGCCGCGCCGTCGCTTCCCCCGAAGCGTCTGATCGTCGTTCGATGCGCATCAGTCGATCCCGCCAGCGGCTGAGAAATGGGCGCGGATCGCCTCGACGTAGCGCCCAAAATCGCTTGAATTGATCATTGCGAGCGCGCGCGGGCGGGGGAGATCGACGCGGATGATCTCCGATATTCGCCCCGGCCGCGGCGACATGACGATGACTCGATCGGCGAGGAACACCGCCTCGGGGATGCTGTGGGTGACCAAGATCACCGTCTTGCGATTCTCGCTCCAGATCCGCAGCAGTTCGATGTTCATCTGTTCGCGCGTCATCGCGTCGAGCGCGCCGAACGGCTCGTCCATCAGCAACAACGAGGGATCATGGACGAGAGCGCGGCAAATGCCGACGCGCTGCTGCATTCCGCCCGACAATTCCCGCGGGTATTTCGCCGCGAAATCTTGCAATCCGACGAGCTTCAACAGCGCCCTTGCCCGCTCTTCGAATTGCTGCCGTTCACGGCGATGGATCTCGATCGGCAACATGACGTTGTCGAGGATTGTCCGCCACGGCAGCAGGACCGGCGCCTGGAACACGATGCCCAACTCGCGGCTCGGTCCGTCGATTTCGCGCCCGCGCATGGCGATGCGACCGGCGCTCTTTCCTAGCGTTCCCGTCAGGATCTTGAGCAGGGTGCTCTTGCCGCATCCGCTCGGGCCGACGATCGTCACGAACTCGCCGTCAGCGACGTCGAAGTTGATTTGCTTCAGCGCCTCGGTCGGCGCGCCGAAGCGGCTTCGATAGAGCTTGTCGAGGGCCTCGACCTGGATGAGCGCGGGGGGCATCGTCACTGCCCCCGCAGCCAGGTCAGGCCGAGCCGTCGGCTTCATCGCCTTCCCCAAAGTCATTTCAGGTCGCACGCCTTCGCGCTCGCAACGATTGCGTCGTGATCGAAGTCGTTGACGCGTTTGAAGAAGCCTTCGTCCTCGACGACGAAATTGCTCGCCGGCGCGCTCTTCCCGATCAGGCCGGCCTGCGTCATGAACGTTTGCAGACCGGCGTACGCGTCGCTGCTGGCCTGACCCCACAGCCCCGAAGGACTTAGCTTGAGCGTGGTCTTCATGGTGTCGAGCTGCGCGTTGAGTAGGTTGAGATCGTGTTTGGCGAGAATATCCGGATCGGCGCCGGTCGGCTTGCTGTCAGGCCACTTCGTCCATTGGATCTTGCGCACGCAATCCGGGTTCGCCATGGCGAACACCGTCGCCTTGGCTGCGCCGCGCGCGATCGCCTCGATCATTTTCGGATCCGACTTGATCGTCTTGTCGAGCGCCGTCATCGAAAAGTCCGGGAAAGTCAGCCAAGCCGGATCGCGCATGTAGCGCAGGGAAAGCCCCGCGTTCTCGAAGCCAGCGTTTGCCGGGCCCCAGAACATCAGCGCGTCGACCTGCTTCGACTTCAAAGCCTGCACCACGGGCGCGCCAAGACCGACCGCAATGAGCTGCACGTCGTTGTCCGGGTTCAAGCCGCTCTTGGCGAGGTATGACTTCAGCAAAGGAATGCCGCCACTGGCGAGGCTGAAGACGCCGATCTTCTTACCTTTGAGATCGGCGACCGCCTTGATGTCCGAGTCGGATGGGACCGCGATTGACCAATCGATGACGCCGTTGGTCATGAACGCGCGCACGGGAATGCTGTTGACGACGTTCGCCTGGATGATGACGCTGGCGTTGACTTGGCCGATGTCGACGCCGCCGCCCACCATCTGCTGCACGACCTGCAGCGACCCCCCGATGGGAACAACCTCGACGTCGTAGCCCTCGTCCTTCCAGTAGCCGAGCGCCTGCGGCATCATCAGCCATGGATAGGTAATGCCCAGGAAGGTCGTCGCGACGCCGATGCGCACTTTCTTGAGTTCGGCGGCCTGGCTCGGCGCCGCAGAGGTCGCGAGCGCGGCGGCAATGAGGACGCCCGTCAGGAACTTGACGGCGCTCCGCCGAATGAAGCTCACCCTTGTCATTCTAGGCTCCCTTCCCACGCGACGCGGTGTCATTTGCCAAGATTGGCTTTTTTATTCAGTCAATGGCGCAATCGCAAACTTCTCGTCGCGCCATTTGAAGGCCGCCTTCAGGCCGCGCTCCGCCGCGACCGCGAAGAATTCCTTGGATTCCGCCGATTCCGACAAGAGCGTCAGCGCGAAAATTTCGGCGCCATAGTCGATCGTGGAAAGCATGCCGCGGATTTCATAGCTGTGATTGATCGCCTTCTTGTTCAGCTCCATCGCCGGAGGCGGAATCTTGACGAGCTGTTGGGCGAGCTTGTTTGCCTCTTCGAGCAATTGGGCCGGCGCGACAGACCGGTTAATCAGGCCGATCTTTTCGGCGGTGTCGACATTCACGCGCCCGCCGGTCAGCAGCAGCTCCTTGGTGCGCTTCATGGGCACGACCCAAGGCATGATGAAGAATGGCGGCGCGGACTGAAACTGAATCTCGGGTTCGCCGAACTCGGCGTCGGCGGCGGCGATGGTGAAGTCGCAGACCATCGATAGGTCGCAGCCGCCGCCCAGGCAGAAGCCGTTGACAGCCGCGATGACAGGCAGGCGGGAACGCCAGATCTTGAACCAGGTGTCGTTGCCGAGTTTGACATGGTCGCGCCAGTCCTGCACCGAGGTCAGCGGATGCTCGCGCGGGGAGAGGTCGAAGCCCGCGCAGAACGATTTGCCTGCTCCCGTTATGATCAGGGCGCGCACCGACTTGTCGCGTTCGATGTCGCTCAGCGCCTGCTGCATGTCGATCAAAAGATCATCGTTCAGCGCGTTCATCTTCTCGGGACGATTGAGAGTCAGCGTCGCGACATGATGCTTCGTTTCAACGACTACGTTTTGGTAGGACACGTCTTGTAGCTCCTCGTCTATTGGGTCCCCGCGGCCCGCGGAACGAGCAGGGCGTCAACGATGCGCACGCCCTTGCCGGCCTCAGCAACGCTGATGGGATTGAGATCGATGGCGTCGATGACGTCGGCGTAGGCGGCCGCGATGGCTGATAAGGACGAGACGACGCGGCCCAAAGCGGGGATATCGCCGGCGGCGGAGCCGCGGTAGCCTCCGAGCAACGCGCCGACGCGGGTAGAGGAGATCAGCTCTTCGGCCCGCGCCGCCGAAATTGGCGCGAGGGCGAGCGCGCTGTCGCGCAGGAGTTCAACCAGCACGCCGCCCGCGCCGACCACGACAGCCATGCCGAAGGGAGACTCGCGCGTCGCGCCGACGATGACTTCCGTCCCGGCGCTGATCATCTCCTGAACGAGGACGCCGTTGATGCGCGCGGCAGGCGCGAGGCGAGCGACACTCGCCACGATGTCGGCGTAGGCGCGCTCAACCTCTTCGCGGCTCCGCAAGTCGATCTTGACGCCGCCGACGTCGCTCTTGTGCGGCAGGTCGGGAAATTCGATCTTCAACACGACGGGATACGACAGCCGCTCGGCGATGGCGGCCGCCTCTTCGGCCGAAGCCGCGCATTCCTCGCGCGTGACGGGCAAGCCGTGTTCGGCAAGGAACAGCTTCGTTTCCCGCTCGGTCATCGGCGCGCCCGTCGCGAAGCGCCGCCGCCAGGCGTCCTTGACCACGCATGGTTCGGCGCGCTCGACCGGAGCCTCAGTCGTAACGGAATTCATGCAAAGACGTCTAATGGCCAGCAAACTCGCGCGCGCTCCCTGCAACAGCGGCACGCCCGCGGCGACGAGCGGTTCGGCGACGCGCGGATGGATGCCGCCCGCGACGTTGCTGTAGAACACGATCGGCTTTGGCAGGGTAGGGGCGAGGTTAGCCACCGTAATCGCCATCTGACGGTAGGTTTCCGCCTGCTGGGTGCCCAGGCCCGCAGGGCAATCCTGCGACGCCGCGACGATGGAAATAGCCGGATCGTCGCCGAGCGCTTCGATGCAGGCGCCGTACATGCGCATGTCGAACACCGCGACCCCGGTGACGTCGAGAGGATTGGAGGCATGGGCGAAGCTCGGCAGCGCCTCCGACAGCCGTCGCTTCGTCCCCGCGGACAGGTCGGGAAGATCGAGGCCGACGCGCTGCGCGACGTCGCACGTCAGGGCGATTTCGCCGCCGCTGACATTGAGCACCGCGACGCCGCTTCCCTGAGGCCGCGCCTTGATGGTCCGCATCAGGACGACGCTCTCGACAAGTTCGTCGATGTCCTCGACGGAAACAACGCCACAACTTTTGAAGAAATCCTCATAGACCGCGTTCGCGCCCGAAAGCGATCCCGTATGGGCGGCGGTCGCCGCGGCGCCCTTCTCGGAGCGTCCGACCTTCAGAGCGACGATCGCCTTGCCGGCCGCCTTCATCCTGGCGGCCGCTGCGGCGAAGGCCGTGGGATTGCGGATCGTCTCGATGAACAGCGCGGCGACTCGCGTAGCCTCGTCGTCGGCGAGGTAGTCGAGATACTGATCGACGTCGACGACCGCGCCGTTGCCGATCGAGACGAGGTGACTGACGCCGAAACGGCCGATGTTGCTCAGCACGATGCAGCCGGACCCGGAATGCGACAAGACGGCGACGTCGCCGGCGCGGAGCGTTTCTGGAACGACGGCGCTGTAGAGCGGAGCGCTGCGTGAGATGTTCGCCAGCCCCAGACTATTGGGGCCGCAAATCTTCATTCCGGTCCGGCTCGCGAGCGCTTCGAGTCGCGCTTGGCGATCGCGCCCCTCGGCGTCGGCCTCCGCAAAGCCGCTCGCAAAAATCACGGCGGCGCGCACGCCCGATGTGGCGGCGTCTTCGAGAGCGGCAATGACCTTGTCGGCGGACAGGCAGACGACGGCGCATTCCGCTGCCTCAGGCAACGCTGCGACATCGGCATAGGCTCGTATCCCGCAGACTTCCGCTGCGGAAGGATGAACGGGATAGATCGCTCCGGAAAAGCCGAGGTCGATGAGATTTCGCACCACCGTATTGCCGAGCGCGCCGTCTCGCGGCGAAGCCCCGAGGACGACGATAGAGCGTGGAGCCATCAGCGCCTGCAACGGATGGCTGTTCATCGGTGGCTATCCGCCGCGAAGATCGGGGAGCCCGTGCAGGTTGGCTTGATGTTCGGACAAAGTTCAGCGAGCGGCATGATCTCTCTTCAGGATATTTTCGAACATCACCGCCCGGAATTGTTCGATCGGTGCGGTCGATCGTTCCAGTTTGGCTTGCAGAATCGCGCCTTCCCAAGCGAACCAGAAAAACTTGGACAGTGTCTGGACGTCCAGCGCGGCGGACAGTTCAGCGCGATCGCTGGCCTGGGTCAGGCAGTCCGCAATGTAGCCGGCCCAGGACTTGAACACGTCTAAAATCCGCGCGCGGAAGACGTCGTCGAGCGACGCCATCTCCTGGCCCATGTTGCCGATCAGGCAGCCGCGGCGGAAGGCGTACTTTTCAAGGCCGCGCACGCCCTCAGCGATGTAATTCGAAATGCGTTCGAGCGGCGGCGTCATCGGGTCGCGCAGTAGCCGCGTCAGCTTTTGCGCCCAAAGACATTCGTAATTGTCGATGACCGCGAGGCCGAATTGCGCCTTGCTTTCGAAGTGGTAGTAGAAAGAGCCCTTCGGGACGCCCGCCTTGCCGAGAATCTCGTCGAGGCCGGTGCTGCCGAACCCTTTCTCCGACAAGATCTCGGTCCCGACGCTGACGAGATGCGTACGCGTCTCGTTTTGCCGGTGAACCCGCGTCTTTGGCTTCGGCGAGGTGCTCATAGACGGTAGTATTAGACCGGTCTACTAGATTGTCAAACCCCAACGGTGGATTCTTGTCGACGACTGGGATGCGCCGTCGCAGTTCGTAGCGGTGCGCAGGTAAGCCGCGCGATCCGGCCGGATCCGTTGATCCTCGAGCGGATCGGCGACGCGTTGGACGGCGGAGGACCACAGGCTGCTCAACGGCCACGATCTCATTTGCGCTGTCGGCGCGCCGGCATTCACCTACCATGTCGAAGGCGGCGGTCCTCATACGCCGGAAGGGGCGAGGCTCGTCCAACACACCGAGGACTCGCAGACCGCCGCTTGGACGCCCCAAGGGATTGCGGCGGTCGGCGGCTGCCGTGGATCGCGCCGGTTGGCGCAAGGGCCGCGCGACATGAAAAATGGCCACCGCCAGGCGGTGGCCATCGAAATCGTCTCCTCAGGGGCAGGGATGACGGACGCCGTCATACCCAAGGTAGGTCCCACTGGCGGGATCGTAGGACTTGAAATGGGCCTGACAATAAGCAACCGGATCCCCAGGCTCCGGCTGGACGACGTCTGGGCCGGGGCCGGGGCCGTAGCCGTAACCGTAACCTGGATCAACCATTACATATTCGTCCGGACCGTCGCCGTAGTCCGGGCCGTAGCCGCCGACTGCCACTCCGCCGCCGTCAATGGCCGGACCACCTTCCCAACCGCGGTCGGCGTACCCGCCGTCTTCGCGCCATCCGCCTCCCTCATCGGGACCGCGCCACTGAACCATATCAACCTGGGCGTCGCGATATGAGGGTGCGACGGAAATCGAGTCGAGGGAAAAGGCGGAAGCCGCGAGGGGCGCCGTGCAAATCATGCCAGCCGCCAGCGCGACCGACGAAATCGCCATGATGCTGCGTCGAGACATCGGTACTCCTTTCACGAGGGGGAGCTATCAACACAGACAAAACCCCTCGAAGCCGGTCGGGTTCCGAGCGCGCAGGGGCCGGCGCTCTTCCCGAAGGCCCGGTGCGTCGCGGATTTGTCGCATAGATCAGCGATTGCGCCACAAGGGCCTATGACTGAGGTCGTAAGGTAGGATCGGTTCTTGGATGTGAACGCCATGTCCTCAGTCCCTTCGTGACCGTGCTTCGGAGCGTCGAGATATTGCGCCGTCATTCGGACACGAAAGAGCCTGGCGAATTATCGCCACGCAAAAATAAGTCGCCCCCGGAGGCCGCCGGTCAGACGGATTTCGCCTTTTCCAGGGTCTGTCCCTTACTCTTTGCCATTTTTCGGTTGGCAGATCGGGCGGTCGGAGGCGGCGCGGATGAATTCGACGATTTGCGTGACCTGTCGCTGGTCGCCGTAGTGGCTGGCGGTTTCCTCGAGGCGCTCGGCCAGCGTGCCTTCAGGCGCAAAGAGCATGCGGTAGGCGCTGCGTAGCGCGCGTATATCCTCACGCCCGAAGCCGCGCCGCTCCAGGCCTACCATGTTGAGTCCCGAAAGCCAGGCGCGCTCGCCTTTGACCAACCCGAACGGAATTACATCCTTTTGTACGCCTGACATGCCGCCAATGATGGCGAACGACCCGATGCGCACAAACTGATGCACGGCGGACAATCCGCCGACAACGACATAGTCGCCCAAGGTCACATGCCCGGCCAGGGTGGCGTTGTTGGCCAGCACAACGTTGCTGCCGACCCTGCAATCATGCGCGACATGGGCGCCGACCATGAACAGCCCGTTATCGCCGATGCGGGTGACCATGCCGCCGCCCTCGGTGCCAGGATTCATCGTCACTTGTTCGCGGATTTGGTTGTTGGCGCCGATCTCCAGCGACGAGGGCTCACCTTTGAATTTCAAGTCCTGCGGCCTGAGGCCGAGCGACGCGAATGGATAAACGGCGGTGCCAGCGCCGATGATGGTGCGGCCGCCGACTACGACATGCGAAATGAGCTGCACTCTGTCGCCCAGCACAACGTCGGGGCCGACGGTGCAGAACGGGCCGATGGACACCTCTGCGCCCAGCCGGGCGGCGGGATCGACGATCGCGGAAGGATGGATGGAAACCGGCATTGGGCGCTAAGCTTTCATCAATGACGTGCGCCAGAACCTCCCACGAAACAGCGGCGGGCAAAATCAAGCTTGATGACTCAATGTTACCCCAGACGGCCTCGCCACTCGTCGCGCGGCTTCAGAGGTTACTTCCGACGGAACTGGATCGGGTGTCCGTTTTTCGGAACGATACCTTTCTGTCAAGTTGTCTCCTGCTCTCAAAAGTTACAATATTGGGCTGTTTCGCGTGTTTCATATATCTTAAATCTTGCAACGCTGATGATGCTTTGGAACTGACGTTCCGGGGTGCCCGTCTCCCAGGCTTGACCGGCTAAAGGTTTCCAATACAGGGTAGCTTTGTTTGGTGTTGAGACGAGGCGGGGCGCGTGTGGCGAGTTTTGAAATTATTATTCAAATCTTTAGTCGCGATTGTGCTTCTGGGGATTTTGGGGTTGGGCGGCTGGCTCACCTTCAGCCCGCCCGATGGGCTGCTTTCCGCGTCGGCGTATGCGGCAAAAATGGTTTGCTCGAACGTTTTCACTGCTAAGCGAAACGCGGATGCGGTCATTGAAACTGACGTGGAATTTGCGCTTCCTCGTATCGTCAAACGTTTGAAGATCAACGTCGACACCGCCAACCAGCGTGTCGATGTGGCGTATCTCGGCCTGTTCGCTAAACGTTACGCCCAATATGAGGAGGGGCGCGGCTGCACACTGGTATCAAAGGACAAAGTTCCTGATCGCGGCGCCGCGCCGCCTTTGCAGCCACCAACGTCTGACGCGCTCTGGCCGGCCGGCGAGAGGGCGCAATTGTCCGACGACAAGCGTTTGCTCGCGGCGCTGAACGATCCGGCTCTCCAAGGACCAGGCATGCGCGCCATCGTCGTCGTCCATGACGGGCGCATCGTCGGCGAGACCTATGGCGAAGGCTTCAACGCTTCGACGCCCTTACTCGGCTGGTCGATGACGAAGACCGTGAACGCAGCCCTGGCCGGCATGGCGATCAAGGACGGCAAGCTTTCGCTGAATCAGAAAGCTCTTTTCCCGCAATGGGCGAGCGACGCGCGCGCAGAAATCTCGGTGGCCGATTTGATGGCCATGGCAAGCGGATTGGAATGGAATGAAGATCAAGGCAATTCTCCCGATCCTGGACGATTGGAGAATCTTGCAAAGGATACGGCGGCGTTCGCGAGAGACCGCGCGCTCGTCGCACCGCCTGGAACGAAGTTCAACTATTCCGGCGGCTCGTCCGTCCTGTTGGCGCGGCTCTGGCAGAACGCGATTGGAGCGGAAGCGCGAGCTTATCCACGGGAGCGATTGTTCAAGCCTTTGGGCATGACCAGCGCTGTTCTCGAATCCGACCCCTCAGGCACATTTCTTGGCGAAGGCTTTCTCTACGCCAATGCACACGATTGGGCGCGCTTCGGCGAATTCTTGCGCCTGGGCGGAGAATGGAACGGCGAACAGCTTTTGCCGATGGGCTTCGTCGATTACATGCGCTCGCCCTTGCCGGCCTCCGACGAGGGACATGGCCCGGTCTACGGTCGTGGATCGGTTTGGTTGGCGCGGGGTGAAGGATTCAATCTCCCCGCCGACACGTTCATGATGCAAGGACACCTCCGCCAGGTGATCACGATCATACCCTCGCGCAAACTGGTGATCGTGCGCATGGGATTAACGCGGGAAGATATTGGCTACAGCGTCGCGAAGCTCCTGTCCGCGATTGTCGCTGCTTCCTGAACGTTCTAGCCGATGCGCTGATCTGGTGAGGCAAAGACATAGATGGTGCATATTTCTTAATTTCTAGATATGACGCTCCATAAAAAGGCTGATTGGGGAGTTATTGTATGGCGAAAACGGTTCACGAAGTTTGTAACCGGCGCCACGATACAGAGCCTGCGCTTCTGTGTTGTAGATACCAACCTCCAACAAAGCGGTATGCGCTCCGAGTTTGCCCGCCTCAATATGAGATTTACTGAGCAGCGCCGCCCCGACGCCGCGTCCGCGGGCGTCTTCCGCTACTATCATACGCTTTATCTCAACCGTCCCGTCGCCGCGATCGAAGACAACACAGAGGTCGACCGCTGTTCGCGAAAGGCGCGCGATGAGCACGTGGGCACCCGGCTTCCTTAGGGACTCGGAAGTGATAGGTCGTCGATACTCGCCGGGATAAAGCCGGGCCGCGACGACATCCGAATGGGCAAGAAGCGCAGCGACCTCTCGCTGTAGCGAGGTTTCCACTTCCACAGACACGAAACCCGTCACGGTCCGTCCCATGAGGTTGTTCCTCCAAGGTTACGTGATCCGGGGATCAAAGCTCTGCGAGCCGCCGCGTTCAAGATTGCGCGGTATGTCGCTGTTGTAAATCGGCGCGGGGGTCCGAGCCCCGATCGGCGCGCTAAGCCTCGGCCGCTTTACAGCTTCGATGCCGATTAAAATCGATTTTCGATTGACGACTATTTTGATCCATGTTCCCCTGAAGAGACAAGGGATGGGACAATGTCGACGAACGCGGCGATCGAGCTGAGCGCAGACGCGGGTGGGCCACGTAGCCTGACGTCGGCAGTCTGCGAGCGGCTGCGCAGGGACATCCTGACGGCGCGGCTTTCGCCCGGGCAGAAACTCAACATCGCGCATCTCAGCAAAGGCTTCGGCGTCAGCCTCGCGGCCACGCGCGAGGCATTGTCGCGGCTGGTCGCCGACGGCCTCGTGCAGGCGGTCGATCAACGCGGCTTTCGGGTCTGCCCGGTCTCCCATGCCGACCTGCAGGATCTCACCCGAACCCGCATCGACATCGAAGGCCTCGCCCTGCGACGTTCGATCGAGCAGGGCGGCGAAGACTGGCAGGCGGCGGTGGAGGGCGCCTTCGCATCGTTGCTCGCGGTCCCTTACCGCAGTCCCTCCGATCCCAAGAACCACAACGAGGCGTGGCTCGCGCGCCATCGAATTTTCCATCGCGCGCTGGTGAGCGCCTGCGGCTCGCCCTGGTTGCTGCGCTTCCGCGACACCCTCTACGAGCAGAGCGAGCGTTATCGCCTACTGTCGATTCCGCCGGATCCGGCCTTGCGTGACGTCGACGCCGAACATCGCCAGATCGTCGATGCGGCGCTGGGGCGGGATGCGGACGCGGCGGTAGCCGCCCTTGCCGCCCACTTCTCGCGAACCGAAGACCTTGTGAAGCGCAGGAGCGTCTCGATCCGGCAGGAGGCCGAGCCAACCGCATGATCCAAACTGTCGCCGCCGCGAAACTGTCGGAGCGCCCGTGTTCGATCTGACGCTCAGCTTCGACAACGGCCCCGAACCCGAGGTGACGCCTGGCGTGCTCGACGTGCTTGGTCGACGCGGGATCAAGGCGACCTTCTTTGTCATCGGCCGTAAGATCGCCGATCCAGAGCGCCGCGCGCTCGCCGAACGCGCGCGGGAGGAGGGCCACTGGGTCGGCAACCACACCTACAGTCACTCCGTGCCGCTCGGACGCCAGCCCGATGCCGCGATCGCCGAAAGCGAAATCGCGCGCACACAAGATTTGCTCGGCGACATCGCTGAGCCGGAACGGCTGTTCCGGCCTTACGGCGGCGGCGGCCATCTCGATGACGGGCTGTTCCGGCCATCGGTCCTCAGATATCTCGAACGCGAGCGCTACACCTGCGTGCTGTGGAACGCGATCCCGCGCGACTGGGACGATCCGGAAGGCTGGGTCGAACGCGCGCTCGCGCAATGCCGCGCGCAACGCTGGATCTTGATGGCGCTGCATGACCTGCCGAGCGGCGCGATGCGGCGTCTTGACGACTTCATCGACCGCGCGACGCAGGCGGGTGCGCGCTTCCGCCAGGATTTTCCGCCGGACTGCGTGCCGATCCGACGCGGCGAGCTGATCTTGCCGATCGATGCCTATACCTCGACTTTGGAATAATCACCGACGCAAGAAACAACGACAACGGGAGGATAACGATGCGCGACCTAACCACCACGAGCGTCACCGACGCGGTCATCGAGCAGATGAGCGAGACGTCGGATCCGCGTCTGAAGCAGGTCATGGCGAGCCTCGTGCGCCACATGCATGATTTCGCCCGCGACGTGGATCTGACGCCCGACGAGTGGCTGACGGCGATCGGCTTCCTCACCAAGGTCGGCCAAGCCTGCACGCCGGCACGGCAGGAATTCATCCTGCTGTCGGACGTGCTCGGCCTCAGCGCGCTCGTCAACCTGCTGCACGATAAGACCGCGGTCGAGGTGGGCACCGAAAGCAGCCTGCTCGGCCCGTTCTACCAGCAGAACGCACCGACCTTCGCGCTCGGCGACAGTATCGCTACGAAGGTCAGCGGACCGGATGTCCAGCTCTATGGCCAAGTGACAGACACAGACGGCAAGCCGTTGCCGAATGCGTTGGTGCAGGTGTGGCAGACCAATTCCGATGGGGAATACGACCTGCAAAAATTCCACGGCGAGCAGATGGATACGCGCGGCGTATTCCGCTGCGACGCCGAAGGCCGCTTCCATTTCCGCACCATTCTGCCGCTCGGCTATTTAATTCCGATGGACGGTCCGGTCGGCGCGTTGATCCACGCCCAGAAGCGTCACGGCTGCCGGCCGGCCCACATCCACTTCCTGATCGGCGCCGAAGGCTACCGCGAACTGGTGACGGCGATCTATTTGGCTCACGACGAGCACATCGATTCCGACGTCGTGTTCGGCGTATCGAGCTCCCTCGTCGTGTCGCCGCGCGATGACGATCCCGACGCCCCCATCAAGGGGGTCGCGGCGATCCGCTATGATTTCCGCCTGGCGCCTTCGTCGGGCGACGGCGACGGCCGCGTCGGCGCCGATCCGTCGCAGATCCTCGCGAAAGTGGGGTGAGCGCCATGACCCGTCTCGTCTCGCGCCTGGGCCTCGCGGCCGCGCTCGCGATGTCGGCCGCCACAGGCGTCCAGGCCGCTCCCCCGTCCAAGACGGTGAAGATCGGCGTCATCACCGATATGAGCGGCAGCCTCTCGGCGCAGAGCGGCCTTGGCTCCGTGATCGCCGCGCAGATGGCGGCCGACGATTGCTTGGCCAAGGAATGCGCCGGCATGAAGATCGAGATCCTGTCGGCGGATCACCAGAACAAGCCGGACATCGCGGTCAACATCGTGCGCAAATGGATCGACGTCGACGGCGTCGACGCGGTGACGGACATCATCCAGGCTGGGGTGCAGCTCGCGATCCAGAACCTGATGAAGGAGAAGAACCGCATCGCGTTGTTCCCAGGCGGCACCGATCGGCTCGCCAACGAGGACTGCGCGCCGCAGACCAGCGTGCTGTGGATGTGGGACACCTACGGGCAGGCTGTCGGCATCACCCGACCGCTGGCGACGCCCGGCAGCTCCTGGTACTTCATCGCCGCCGACTACGCTTTCGGCAATTCGCTGATCGCCGCTGCGTCGGGGATGGTCGAGAAGGCCGGCGGCAAAGTCGTTGGATCCGTGCGCCATCCGTTCAATGCGAGCGGCGACTTCGCCTCGTACCTGTTGCAAGCGCAATCGTCGGGAGCGGGCGTGGTTGCGATCGGCAGCACCGGCGGCGATCTGATCAATATCCTCAAGCAGGCCCGCGAATTCGGCATGGGCAAGGACAAGCAGAAGCTCGCTAGCTTCGTGCTCACTTTGCCCGATATCGCCGCGCTCGGCCTCGAGGTGACGCAGGGCATTACCGTCAACGAGGCGTTCTACTGGAATCTCGACGCGCAGACGCGGGATTTCAGCGAGCGCTTCTACGCTCGCTACAAGAAGGCGATGCCTTCGACCATCCAGGCCGGGGTCTATTCGGTGACGCTGCATTATCTGAAGGCGGTCGCGGCGGCGGGGACCACCGACACCGCAGCCGTCATGAAGACAATGCACGAACTGCCGATCTCGGACGCGACCATCCGCAATGGAACGCTGCGGCCGGACGGGCGCATGGTGCATGATTCTTACTTGTTTCGCGTGAAGTCGCCGGCCGAAAGCAAGGAGCCGTTCGACTTCTACGATCTGCAGGCGACGATTCCCGCCAAGGATGCATTCCGGCCGTTGGAGGATAGCTCTTGCCCGGCCCTGAAGGCGTCGGCGGAGAAGTGACTTACGCATTCATCAGGAAGTCTGCCGTCAGGTAGCTTTCCCCTATTCAATCGATGAGGAGATCCTATTGCGCTTGATGAGTTTCAGCCGCCCCGACGGCGGTAGCAGTTGGGGCGTCGTCGAGGGCGACGAGGTCGTCGATTGCGGCGAACTCGCGCCCGACCTGCGGACGGCGCTGGGCGTCGGCAAAGCGATCGCGCCGCCACGCGCCGCGCGCCGGTATGGGCTCGGCGAAGTCACTTTCCTGCCGCCGATCGCCAACCCGGACAAGATCATCTGCATCGGCCTGAACTATCTCACGCACATTCGTGAAGGCGGCCGTGACGTCCCGCAGAAGCCGACGATCTTCACCCGTTGGGCCAACACCCAAGTCGGACATCTGCAGCCGCTGGTGCGGCCCGCCGTATCCGAGACGCTGGATTTCGAAGGCGAGATGGCGGTCGTCATCGGCCAGCGCTGCCGGAACGCGAAGCGCGCCGACGCTGTCAGCGTCGTCGCGGGCTATAGCTGCTACAACGACGGCTCGGTACGTGAATGGCAGCGCCACACCAGCCAGTTCACGCCCGGCAAGAACTTTCCGGGCACCGGCGGCTTCGGTCCCTGGATCGTCACTCCTGATGAAATGGGCGACGTCCGCAAGGCGACGCTGTCCACGCGCGTCAACGGTCAGGAGATGCAGCGCGCCACCCTCGACGACCTCGTGTTCGACGTGCCGACGCTGATCGAATATTGCTCGGCCTTCACCATCCTGGAGCCCGGCGATGTGATCATCACCGGCACCACCGGCGGCGTCGGCGCTTATCGCAACCCGCCGCTCTGGCTCAAGCCCGGCGACGTGGTGGAGGTCGAGGTGACCGGTGTCGGCGTGCTGCGCAATCCCGTGGTCCAGCAAGCGGATTAGTCCCATCCGAGGGGTCCCCCGCCAATCGACAAGCTAATTCATTGGCGTCGCTACTCTGGGCGGGGGTCATTCAGCCGCGTCTATTTACAGCAAGAAACTCCGCCAGAGCGTCTCTCAGACGGTCGAGCTCCGCCTTTGATCCGATGGTGATCCGGATGAAGTCAGACACGCGCGGGCCGGAGAAATGCCGGACGAGCACAGCGCGCTCACGTAGCGCCGCCGACAGGGCTTGGCCGGTGTGGCGCGGGTGGCGGGCGAAGACGAAGTTAGCGCTGGACGGCAGGACATCGAACCCAAGCTGGATCAGAGCCGCGGTCAGGCTCTCCCGATTTCCGATGATGGTCGATCGTGTCTGTTGGAAATAAGCCTCGTCCTGCATGGCGGCAATGGCGCCCGCCTGGGCTGGCCGCCCGAGCGGGTAGGAGTTGAAGCTGTCCTTGACCCGCGTCAAGGCTTCGATCAGCGCCTGGTCGCCGATCGCGTAGCCAACGCGAAGGCCGGCGAGCGCGCGGGATTTCGACAGGGTCTGGACCACCAGGAGATTGGGATGATCGCGGATCAGGGGCGTTGCGCTCTCCGCGCCGAAGTCGACATAAGCCTCATCGATCACCACAGGCGCATCGGCCCGCTCGCTCACGAGTTGTTCGATCTCCGCGCGCGACACGGAGATCCCTGTCGGTGCATTCGGATTGGCGATGATGATGGAGCCGCCCCGGTCGCGATAGTCGGCGATGCGAACGCGCATCTCGCCGTCGAGTGGGACCGTCTCATGGTCAATCCCCAACAGCCGGCAGTAGACGGGATAGAAGCTGTAGGTGACATCAGGAAAAAGCACGGGCTTGGGCTGCTTCAGCAGCCCCGCGAAGGCGTGGGCGAGCACCTCGTCCGAGCCGTTGCCGACGAAGACCTGCTCGGGCGCGACACAGTGATATTCGGCCAGCACCTCTCGCAGGCGCGTCGATTGTGGGTCCGGGTAGAGGCGGAGCGAATCGGCGGCGGCTAATCGAACGGCTTCGATCGCCATTGGAGAGGGGGCAAAGGGGCTCTCATTGGTGTTCAGTTTCACCAGGCCTGGAATCTGAGGCTGTTCGCCGGGCACGTATGGCGACAAGACTCGGGCAAGCTCCGACCAATAGCGGCTCACACATTCCTCTCTCGCTGTCCATTTCCACACAGCAATGAGGGTTCAGAACTCCTGCGGTCAAGGTCGCGAGCCGTCGGCCTTCAGGCGGCCGCCGTCTCCCGACCTTCGAAATGTGCGAGATGGGTCGAATGCTGTCACTCCGCACCCAGGGTGGGACCCCCGCGATCAGCATTCACACTTTGCGGAGCTAGGCGAGACGACCCGTCGGGAGCACTCGCCACGGCAGAGATGATTGCGTGGCCGCCGAGAATCGCGCCGCCTAGGCTAAGCCGTGTGAATCGGGGACACGCCGATCGGCAAGCCAAGTTATTGGCGTCACTAAGCTGGGAGGGGTCAGTCCTGGCGCGCTTAACTACATCCGCGCGATCGACGAGGCGTTGAAGGCCATTCCGAGGGGGCTTTTACCGCCCCCTATACGTTTGTGTGGACCGAAAGCGCGCAATGTATCAGAAGCTGATACGCACAGCGCCTTGCAGCGTACGAATTCTTATTGTCTGTCAGGATTGTAGACGCAACGCAATGTCTGACAGTTGTGCAGGCCGACGGACGACTCGCGCACTCTTTGCCAGAACCCGACAATCAACCCGACTCAATTGGAACCACCATGCGAGCGACCTACAATCGCTTACTCGACACCGCCGACGACGATACGATCGACGCTTTTGTCGACCGCGAGCTGCGGCGCCGTCCTGTTGGGCGTCTCGAAATCGTGCAGCGGTTGAACTGGATTCGCCGCGAGCTGACCTTTCCCGAAGTTTGCATCGACTCGCCCCGGCTCATCCGCAAAGAGATCGCGCGCGCGATTGTTGCTCTGAGGCGCCGGTCCCCGAACGCGGCGCATCGTCTACGGGCGCTTGGCAACCTGTTGGCGTTCGACGACTTGGCTGTGGCGCTAGCGACGATCGCGGACGTAGGGCCTGTCGGCTAGTGTATCAGTTTAAGATTTCATCGACGCGCTGTGCTGCGAAATGACTGGATGGCAATGGCTATACCGAAGGACGAGATCGACTCGTTCATCGATTGCTCATAGCGCGGCTCGCGCTACCCTTCAGCTTGCAACCACCTACAGCCTGTCGAGGATGCTCAGCGTGTTTCGCAACGATGTGTCGAGATGCTGCCGCATCGCCTCAACCGCCGACTCGGTGTCGTGATCCCCGAGCGCTCGGGTAACCGCGCGATGCTGGATTATGGTGACGTCGCCCCAACCTGGCTGGGGAATTGAGAGATGCCGCCCCCGGTCCATCTGCGCCTTGGAGATGTCGACGGCGCGCCAGAGCATCGAAAGCCCGTTGATTTCCGCAATGGTGCGATGAAACTGGTCGTCGAGCCGGATGGCGTCGGCGTAGCGCTTGCGGTTGATGGCGACCTGGTGGGCGCGGATGATGTCGTCCAGCGCCTCGGCGTGCGCTTTGGTCATTTTCTCGGCGGCGCGGCGCACGCTTTCAAGTTCGAGTGCGTTGCGGATTATATAGGCCTCTTCCAGCGCTCGCCGCGAAATATCGGCCACGAACGTGCCCGCCTGGGCGTAGACGTTGATAAGGCCCTCGTCGCTCAGGCGCTTTACGGCCTCGCGCACCGGCGTGCGGGAGACGCCGAGCTGCTCGGCGATCTCGACCTCGTTGACGGGCTGGCCGGGCCGGAGTTGGCCGATGATCACCAGCGTTCGGATGATTTGGTAGATCTGGTCCCGCAACGGCGATTTACGGTCCAGATTGACGAGCTGCAACTGCAGTACCGGCGCTTCGACCACCATGCCCCCAAACGTGCCTTCGGCGACTGTTACCACGCCGCCGTCCGACCGACAGCTCCGTTTTCGCGGGGCCTCGTCGCATAATCGTCCGGCTCAATTGTTATATCAGTACCAATACATGTCACAAGCCAAGATTGAACTTCTCATTCTCGACGGCGGAGGATGAGAGAGTGGCGTCGGCCGCATAATATCAAGGAATCCGTGCGACATGAATTCCCGATAAATCGGTTTTTTGACCGGAGGATAAATCCGCGCCCGCGCCGAAGCGGCCGCTTGACATGTCTCGCTGATATAACACATGGTGCCTCCGCGCTTAAACCGGCGGGTGAATGCTGGCGGGCGCGGGGAGGATGGTCTCGCATTGCGACGACGATCCGCACGGAGCGTCCACGGGACCGCGGGCGGTATTGTGCGTGCTGCGTTCTGGGAAGTCCCCCTCGATACCGGATTGGATCTGCTGCGGCCTAGCGGCGGATCGGCAGGGAGGACGAACAGCATGGCGCAGCAGAACAACTATCCCAAACTGCACAATGCGACATGGCCGGGAGTGGTGGGCAAGGGCGCGCCTGGCGCCGAGCCGATCATTCCGCTCGACAGATTGCTCGAGCTGACCTCCAAGGCCGAGGTCGATGGGGTGAAGTTCGATGGCGTCGATCTGTGGCTCGCCGACCCGCACATCTCGATCGACAGCGACAAGGATCAGGTCAAGCGCGTAGCCGACCACATCGCGAGCTTTGGGCTCCAGGTCGGCTCCTTCGTCGCGCCGATCTGGGCCGGCGCCGGCGGTGGTTCGGCCATGGGCGCCGAGGAAGAGCGCAAGCGCTTCATCAGCCAGGTGCGCAAGGCGGCCGCAATCGGTCAGCAGATGCGCGAACTCGGCATCCGTCCGAGCGGCGGCATTCGTATCGAACTCCTCGACCAGCGTGTCCGATTGGGACAAGGACCCTAAGAACAACACCAAGCTGATCGCCGAGACCTTCCGCGAGGTCGGCAGGGTGGCGCAGGACCACGGCGAGTTCGTCGTCGCCGAGGGCGAGATCTGCTGGGGCGGCATGCAGTCCTGGCGCGAGAACGTCAATCTGCTGGAAGAGGTCGGAATGCCGGGTATTGTCGGCTACCAGGCCGACATGGCCCATTCGATGCTCTTCACCATGGGTTACAACGCCGAGAAGGACCGGCTGCTTCCGCCAGACTACGACTGGAAGGACCGCTCGGTGCTCGACGCCGCCTACAAGACGGTGGCGGACGCGCTGCGTCCCTGGACCTACGATTTCCACGTCGCGCAGAACGATGGCACCGTCTTCGGCTCGGGCGATCATGAGAAGACCGGCCGCCACGTGCAGGTGACTGATCCCAACGGCAAGCTCGATGTCGTCAAGCACGCCGGCTACTGGCTGCGCGGCAGCGATGGCGACCTCACCAAGAGAATGCGCCACGTCTGCTGGGACGGCTGCATGTTCCCGAATTTGGTGATGACCGCGCAGCAGACCTGGAACGACATTCTCGGCGCGATGATCAAGGTGCGCGAGGCGCACGGCTGGCGCGAATAATTCAAAATCCGGGACCTTCAAAGATGCTCAAGAAAAAACTCAACGTCGGCCTCGTGGGCGCCGGCTTCATGGGGCGCACACACAGCAACGCCTTTCGGCAGGTCGGCGAATTCTTCAAGCTCGACTACGAGCCGGTGCTGAAAGCGGTCGCGACGCGCAATCCGCAGGGCGCGGCCGATTTCGCCTCCAACTGGGGTTTCGAAAGCGCCGAGAGCGACTGGCGCAAGCTGATCGAGCGCAAGGATATCGACCTCATCGATATCGCCAGCCCCAACGACACGCATGCCGAGATCGCCATCGCCGCCGCGCAGGCCGGCAAGATGGTGATGTGCGAAAAGCCGCTTGGCCGCAACGCCACGGAAGCCGAACAGATGGTCGCGGCGGTGGAAGCGGCCAAGGCGCCGAACATGGTGTGGTACAACTACCGGCGCGTGCCGGCGGTGACGCTCGCCAAGCAACTGATTGATGAAGGTCGGCTCGGCCGCATTTTCCACTACCGCGCGAAGTTCCTGCAGGACTGGACGATCTCGGCCGATGTGCCGCAGGGAGGAACGGGGACGTGGCGGCTCGACGCCAATGTCGCCGGCAGCGGCGTGACGGGCGACCTGCTCGCCCACTGCATCGACACCGCGCTCTGGCTGAACGGCTCAATCGACAGCGTCACGGCGGCGACCGAAACCTTCGTCAAGCAGCGCACGCATGCGGTGAGCGGCACGGTGGAGGACGTCAAGATCGACGACGCCAGCGCCTTCCTCGCCCGCTTCCAGAACGGCTCGCTCGCGACCTTCGAGGCGACCCGCTATGCGCGCGGGCACAAGGCGCTCTACACGCTCGAAATCAATGGCGAGCATGCGTCAATCGCCTGGGACCTGCACGATCTGCATCGGCTGTCGTTCTTCGACCATCGCGACGAGGGCCGGCTGCGCGGCTGGCGCTCGATCCACATCACCGATGGCGACCACCCCTATATGGGCCATTGGTGGGTGCCGGGCCTGCAGATCGGCTACGAGCACACCTTCATTCACCAGGCGGCAGACTTCATCGAAGGCCTGAGCAGCGGCAAGCCCGTGGGGCCGACTTTCCGTGACGCGCTCATGACCGACTACGTGACGGATGCGGTGCTCGCCTCGGCCAAGACAGGTCGCTGGGAGCAGGTCAGGAGCTGAGCGTCGTGACGACGAGCGAATCTGGGGCTCAGCTGGCGATCCGAGTGCAGGGCGTGACCAAGAGCTTTCTGGGCACGCGCGCGCTCGACGACATTGACTTCGAGGTTGCGCGCGGCGAGGTGCACGGGCTCGTCGGCAAGAACGGCGCCGGCAAGTCCACCTTCATGAAGATATTGTCGGGCGCCCAGCCGCCCGACAGCGGCCAAATCGTCGTCGGGGGCAGGGCCTTCAAGGCGCTCGATCCAGCCGAGGGCCGCGCCGCCGGCATCGCCATCGTCTACCAGAATCCGGAGCTGCATCTCGATCTCTCGGTGGCCGCGAACATCTTTCTCGGCGCCGAGCCGCGCCGGGCATTCGGCGTGCTCGACGATGGCGCGCTGCAGAAGCGGGCGCGCGAACTTTTGGCTCGGCTCGGCCTCAATCTGCCGGTCAGCAAGCGGCTCGGCGACCTCGACATCGCCGACCGGCAGCAGGTGGCGATCGCCAAGGCGGTGCGCGAGGAAGCGCACGTGCTGCTGCTCGACGAGCCGACCGCCGCGCTCAACAAGGCGCAGGCCGATTTCCTGTTTCGGCTGATCCGCGATCTCGCCAAACAGGGCATGGCGATCGTCTATGTGTCGCATCACCTCGACGAGGTGCTCGAGATCTCCGACCGCATCACGATCCTGCGCAACGGCCGTAAGGTGGCGGTGGTCGACGGCAAGACGTCCGACAAGGACAGCCTGATCTCGATGATCGTGGGACGGACGCTTGACGCCGTCGAGCCGCACCGGACCGAGCGCAGTACGGGCGAGGCCTTTCTCATCCTCGATGGTGTCAGCAGGGAAGGGGGTCTTGCGGAAGTGAGCCTTTCCGTGCGCGCGGGCGAGATCGTTGGGCTCACCGGCCTCATCGGCGGCGGCGCCAATGCGCTGGCGGCGGTCATCGGCGGCCTCGATCATCGCCATGCCAGCGGTCGGATGCAGCTCGGCGGCGCAGCCTATGCTCCGGCATCGGTTCGGGACGCCGTTGCCCGCGGCGTTCTCTTCATTCCCGAGGACATGCGCGGCAGGGGGCTCGTGATGAGCCTTTCCATCGCCAAGAACATTTCGTTGGCGGCGCTGCGGTCTATTGCGAAGCTTGGCTGGCTCAGCCTGCGCAAGGAGCATGAAGTCGCAACCGAAATGTCGGAGCGGCTCGACCTCAATCCGCGCGCGCCGAGCCGCGAGGTGCGCTTCCTCTCCGGCGGCAACCAGCGCAAGGCGCTGCTCGGCCGCGCCATTTTCGCCAACGGCAAGTTGTTTGTGCTGGAGGAGCCGACGCAGGGCGTCGACGTCGAATCGCAACGCCAGATCCACGACCATCTGCGCCGACTGGCCGGCGGGGGCGCCAGCGTCGTCTTCGTCTCCACCGATCTCGAAGAGCTGATCGCGTTGGCCGACCGCATCATCGTAATGCGCGAGGGCCGGATCGACCGCGAGTTGAGCCCGGCCGGCCTCGATCCCGAAAGGCTGCTCGCCGCCATCCAAACTCCCAGCAGCGCGAGCGTGAACTGATGACATCTCCTGCCGCGACCGCAGCGCAGCCCACGCTTCGCCGGCCCAATTTCGTGGTCGCGCTCGGCGTCGGCCGCTTCACCCTGCTGATCGTGCTGCTGCTAATCGTCGCGGTGACGGCGATCGGCAATCCGCGATTTCTGACGCCGCACAATCTGCTCAACATCCTGTTCCAGGTGTCGACGCTCGGCATCGTCGCCGCGGGCCAGACCATTCTGCTCATTGCGGGCGGGCTCGATCTCTCGGTCGGGGCTGCGCTTTCGGTAGCCGGTCTCGCCACGGCGTTGGTGGTCGTAGCGACCGGCTCCATCGTCTTGAGCGCGCTGACCGGAGCTGGCGTCGGGCTCGTCATCGGGGCGCTCACCGGCATGCTGGTCGCCACCAATCGCGCCACGCCCTTCATCATTACGCTTGGCACGATGACGTTGCTGCAGGGCGTGGCGATCCTGATGTCGGGCGGCAGCCCCATCAACGGGACCGACGCGCTGTTCAATGTTTTCGGCATGGGCGATTTTCTGCAGGTGCCGTGGCCGGTCTACGTCATGCTGCTGGCGATCGTCGCGGTGTTCCTCGTGCTGCGCTTCACCCCGCTCGGGCGTTACGCCTTCGCGATCGGCGGCAATGAGGAAGCGGCGCGGCTCTCCGGCATTCCGGTCCGGCGCACTAAGATCGCGTTCTATGCGCTCAACGGCCTCTTCGTCGGCGTCGCCGGCGTCATTCTCACCGGCATCCTCGACTCCGGCCTGCCGAGCATGGGCACGGGCTACGAACTGCGCGCCATTGCGGCGGTGGTGATCGGCGGTACGCCGCTGATCGGCGGGCGCGGCACGGTCATCGGCACGTTGGGCGGCGTGCTGCTGCTCGGCCTGGTGAGCAATTCCATGAACCTTCTCGGCGTCGGCGCCAATTTCCAAAGCGCCGTGCTGGGATTGATCATAACCGCAGCGGTTCTGCTTCAAAAAAAGGCCTGACGTCCAGGCCGCACAACGACTGTGTAAAGGGAGGAGACGACACGTGAACATCAAGCAAGGAACACTGGCTGTTCTGACGCTCGGCGCCGCGCTCGCGGCCCCGGGCTTCGCCGAGGCGGCCGGAAAGACCATCGCCTTCATGCGCGGCGGACCGGACCCGTACTACCAGTACGGCATGAACGCCGTGCAGACCGCCGCCGACAAGCTCGGCGTCAAGGTGATCACCTACACCGCCAACAACGACCCAACCCAGGAACTCGCCAATGTCCAGGACGCCATCACCAAAGGCGTCGACGGCATCCTGATCTATGCGGTGTCGCTGTCGTCGGAGAAGGCGGCCATCGCCCAGGCCAAACGCGCCGGCGTGCCGATTTTCTTCCAGTATGGCTACGACCCTTCCATCCTGTCGGATACGGCCGGCATCATGGAGATCAACCTCTTCACCTTCGGCGAGCCGGTCGGCGAAGCGATCGGCAAGATGGTTCCGGAGGGGGAATACGCCACCATCACCGGCAAGCTCGGCCGCGGCGACGCAGAGGCCTTCGCGCAGTCGTTCAAGAACGGCATGGCGGCCTCCGGCTCGAAGGCGGTCGACGTTGCGGATCTCGCGGCCGATTGGGACCGGCAGAAGGCGCTCGACGCCGCCTCGCAGATCATCGCGGCGCACCCCAATCTGAAGGCGATCTATGCCGCCAATGACGACATGGCGGTGGGCGTTTCGATCGCCATCGACCGCGCCGGCAAGACCGGGCAGATCCTGCTCGGCGGCGACAATGGCGCGCCCTACGGCGTCGACCTGATCAAGCAGGGCAAGATGACCATGACCAATGGCAATCCGCCCTCGATCGCCTCGGTCTATTCGCTGCGCCTGCTGCTCGGCGTCATCGACGGCTCGGTCAAGCCCGGCCAGTTCTACGCCGCGCCGACCCAGCTGACCACCAAGGAAAATGTGGCGGATGTCATCCCGTGGGACGCCAAGCCCGCGAACGTCGACCAGTGGTTGAAGAACCCGTTGCCGCAGGGTTCGGCGCCGCCGACGCCGCCGTCGAAGTGACATGCAGGGCCTGCGCCGTCTCAGGCGCAGGCCGATCCCCCTGCTTTTTCCGAATTCTCTCGAGCGGAGCCTGCTGACATGAAGATCGGCTTCAACCTGCTGCTGTGGACCGCCCATGTGGAGCGACAGCACTGGCCGGTGCTCGAAGAGCTGAAGCGCTGCGGCTATGACGGCGTTGAAATCCCGGTGTTCGAGGGCGATCCCGACCACTACGCCGAGCTCGGTCGCGAGCTCGATCGGTTGGGGCTGGAACGGACGGTGATCGCGCTCTTCCCCGGCACGGAAATGAATCCCATCGGAGCCGATGCAGCGCAGCGGGAAGCGGGCCTCAAGCATATGACCTGGATTCTCGATTGCGCCCGCGCGCTGGGCGCCAAAGTGGTCGGCGGGCCGCTGCATTCGACGCTCGGGCATTTCTCCGGCGAGGCGCCGACATCCGCTGAAAGGGAGCAGGGCGTCGCGTTCCATCGCGCGGCCGGCGATTTGGCGGCCGAGCGCGGCGTCACCATCGTGCTCGAAGCGCTCAACCGCTTCGAGTGCTATTTCCTCAACACCATGCGCGACCTCGACGACTATCTCTCCGAGGTCAACCACCCCAACGTGCAGGGCATGTACGACACCTTCCACGCCAATATCGAAGAGAAGGACCCGATCGGGGCGGTGTCGGAGATCGCGCCGCATCTGAAACATGTGCATGTGTCGGAGAACGACCGCGGCACGCCGGGCAAGGGGCATATCGATTTTGCCGCGACTTTCAAATCCCTGAAGCAGGCCGGCTACGACGGTTGGATCACCATCGAAGCCTTCGGCCGCGCATTGCCCCCTCTCGCGGCGGCGACGCGCGTCTGGCGCGATTTCGCCCCGTCGCCGACGGAGGTTTACACTGAAGGTCTCAAGCTGATCCGCGACGGCTGGCGGGCCGCCTGATCCAGCAGACACGGCGCTGTCCTCGGCAGCGCCGAGGCCATGATCAATAAACGGGCTATCCAGAGACGAACAACTTCGATTTCAGCAACCGCGTCGCCATCGTCACCGGCGCGGGGCAGGGCATAGGGCTGGCGGTTTCGGAGCGCATGCTGGCGAGCGGCGGCGCCGTTGCGGTCTGGGATCGCGACGAAAAGCTGCTGAGCGCGCTCGGCGAAACTTTCTCCAGTAACGAGCGTGTGCTGCTGGTGCGCGCCGATATCGGGGATGCCGCCTCGGTCGAGCAGGCGACCGCGAAGACGCACGCGCATTTCACCAAGGTCGACATTCTCGTGAACAACGCCGCCATCGTCGGGCCGAACGCCAACACTTGGGAGTATCCCATCAAGGCGTTCGAGGAGGTGGTGCATGTCGGCCTTGTCGGCACCTTCTATGTGTGCCGCTCGGTCGTCCCGCTGATGATCGCTCGGAATTACGGGCGCATCGTCAATCTTAGCTCGGTGGCGGGCAAGGAAGGCAACCCCGGCGCCCCGGCCTATTCGTCGACCAAGGCCGCGGTGCTCGTTTTGACGAAGTCGCTCGGCAAGGAACTGGCCGGCTACAACATCTCCGTCAACGCCGTGACGCCGGCGGTCGCCAAGACGACCATGGCGATGAGCCAGGATCCGGACTTCCTGAAGATGATCCTGTCGAAAATTCCGCGCGGGCGCATGCTCGAGTTGAGCGAGGCGGCGTCGATGATCTGCTTCCTTGCCTCGGAGGAAAACTCGTTCACGACCGGAGCCACCTTCGATCTCTCCGGCGGCCGCGCCACCTATTAGAGGACGCCTTCATCGCCGCCGCCTAGGACACTGCCGAGGCTGGGCGGACGCAACGGCGCACGCCGATCAGTTGCCTCATTGGGCGAAGTTGTACTCCATCGCCTCGCTCGGACCCCTGCGCACATTCACCGCGGTCAACACCGCCCCCCAAGTGCGCTTCGGGCGGGAAGCGGTCGTAGGCGATATCGATTCACATAGCCACGCAGAACACTGCGCCGATCCGAGATCGCCAGGGCATGGTCGGCATGTGTGCGCCAAGGCGCAGGGCCTTACTCGCTCCGCCAGCGACCGTCGAGGCTTTCTTGGTTCGCGTTGCACTGCCAGAGTGGTCAGGAGAGCAATTCGCGCAAGATCTGCTCGGCGGGAAAATCGCACAACAGCGCGACACGAGCGGGTGCGAACGCTGCCGACGGCATGACGCTTTTTTACATCTCACGTGATTTCTGTCTCAGGCGGAGTCTCGATCGTCGCCGATCGAGACTCCGCCTGGATGACGAATTCCTTAGTATTCACAGCATTGTCGCCGCGCTTGCAGACGCCTCTTGATCTTGTATCATATATCAAACTACCGGCGCCGGTTGGGTGTCGGCATGATGCCGGTCTAATAACATAGGGGGAGGACGCTATGATCAGAATTCGATTGCCGCTCGGACTAGCGGCTATGTTCGCGCTTGGCGCTTTGGGGTCGGCTCATGCCGAAGAGCTCAATCTGTGGGTGCGTACTGTCTCCGCTGCTCCCCTTCAGAAGCTGGCAGACCTTTATGACAAGGCGCACCCCGGCGATAAGATCGCCGTGACGCCGATCACCGCCGAGCAGATGGTTCCCAAGCTCGGCGCCGCTATTGCCGCCGGAAATCCGCCCGACGGCGCTGCGCTCGATCTCATCTACACCCCGACCTTCGCTTCCGGCGGGACGCTCGAGGATCTGACCGACTTCATCAAGGGGTTGCCCTATTTCAAGGCGCTGAGCCCCTCGCATGTCCGCCTGGGCGCCTATCAGGATCACATGTACGGCGTGCCGTTCCTGCCGGATGCGTCGGTTGTGGCCTACAACAAGGACCTCTTCGCCAAGGTCGGGCTCGATCCCAACAAGCCGCCGACCTCGTTCGACGAGATCGCTACCGACGCGAAGAAGATCACCGCTCTCGGCAACAACACCTACGGCTTCTATTTCGTCGCCAACTCCGGCAGCTGGCTGGCCTATGATTTCCTGCCCGAGATTTGGGCAGCCAAGGCCGATATCTTGTCCGATGACGGCCTCAAGGCCACGATCGATACGCCCGCCCTGCGCGAGGTGATCGCCGACTATCGCGACATGTGGAAGGCCGGCGCCATCCATCCGACGTCACGCTCCGGCGACGGCAACGCCGCCGTGGCCGCCTTCGCCTCGGGCAAGGTCGGCATTCTGATGACCGGCTCGTACATCGTCAACCTGCTGCACTCGCAGTATCCCAATGTCAATTTTGGTATTTTTCCGATTCCAGGCCCGAAGGGCGGCCAGTCGAGCTTTGCCGGCGGCGACGAGATCGTGCTAATGAAAGGTGTTTCGGATTCCAAGAAGAAGCTGGCCGAGGACTTCATCAACTTCTACATGCAGCCTCCCCAGCAGGCGCTGATCACCAACGAATCCGGCATGCCGCCGCGCACCGACTTGGCCCAGCAGGCCTTTGCCAATTTCGACCAGCGCAATCTCATCGCCTACGACATGCTAGGCCATGCGCGGACGCCCTATACCTTTGCCTCTGACCAGCTGTTGGTTAGCCCCACCGGTCCCTTAGTGAATCTGGTGCAGGGCGCCATCTTCGGTGACGACGTCAACGGCGTCATCGCCAAGACCCAAGCCGACTTCACCAAGATCCTCGACCGGACCAACCCGAACTGAGAACTGTTTGCCGGCGCGATTGTCTCTCGCCGGCAAACCACCAGAACAGTCGGAGCTTGAGCTTGTCAGAAACAACTGTCGAGAGCGAGGTTCAGGTCGGCGGCCAATCGCCGGTCGGAACCGAAATAGCGCCAGCGGAGGAACTTGAAGAGCGCGAGCCGCATGAATGGCTAGGGCTGGCCTTCGTCTCGCCGGCCTTGCTCTTCATTTGTTTGCTGTTCCTGCTGCCCGTAGCCATGACCTTCTGGATGAGCTTCAACAACTGGCCACTGCTCGGCCGCGCCAAGTTCATCGGTCTTGGCAACTACGTTGAACTGCTGGGCGACAGCCAATTCTGGTCGAGCTTCGAGTTCACCATCCTCTATACTGTGGTGGTGACGACGGCAATCTTCGTCGTCGCCTTTCCATTGGCGCTTCTGGTGGAGCGGCCGATGCGGTTCGCCGGTCTGTTTCGGACCGTCTACTTCATGCCGGTGGTCATTGGCTTCAGTGCCGCGTCTACCCTCTGGATGTGGCTGCTCAACCCCGACAGCGGCGTCTTTGCCGAGTTCCTGGGCATGATTCACCTGGTCAACAGCGCGCCGCGTCCCCTCGACAATTTCTGGTCGGCTCTCGCCGTGATTGTGCTGATGGTGACGTGGAAATCAGCCGGGTTCACCATGGTCATACTGCTGACAGGGTTGCAGAGCGTGCCGGCAGAGGTCAACGAGGCGGCGCGCATCGACGGGGCCAATGCCTGGCGACGGTTCACCCGCATTACCCTGCCGCTGATGCGCAACCCCATCATCCTGGCGCTGGTGCTCAACGTCACCGGCTCGTTGCTGGCTTTTGACCAGTTCTTCATCATCACGCGCGGCGGCCCCGACAACAGTACGATTTCAGCGGTGTTCGACATTTATCTCGCGTCCTTTTCCTCCTATCGGCTGGGGTATAGCTCGGCGCTTTCCATGGTGCTGCTGGTGCTGCTGGTAGCGATCAGCTCCCTCCAGATCGCCTTCCTCAAAACCCGACCGGAGAGCGGCTGATGACGGCGCCCGACGTCCAGATCGCGGAAGTTCGCGAGCCCGTTCGTTGGGTCGGCGCGCTATCCTACTACCTCGTTGCCGTCATCGTGGCGCTGTTCTTCCTGATGCCGATCGTCTGGTCGGTCGCCAACTCCTTTAAGCCGCCAGCGGAAGCCTTGGCGGATCCCGTGTCGCTGATCGGCAAGGCCTTTTCGCTCGACTCCTACCGTCGCCTGCAGGCCGGAAACGTTGGCTGGTGGGTCTTTACCGGCAATTCGGTGTTTGTCGCCGTCGGCACGGTGATCCTGACCGTGCTGCTATCCGTGCCGGCCGGCTATGGTTTCTCCAAATTCCGCTTTCCGGGGCAGACGGCGCTGTTCGTGCTGATGATGGCGACGATGATGATCCCGTTTCAGTCGATCCTCACACCGCTGTTCATTGTCCTGAAACAGCTGCATCTGCAGAACAGCCTGGTTGGGCTGGTGCTGATCTATGTGACATTCCAGCTTCCCTTTTCCGTCTTCATGATGCGCAACGCCTTCGACACCGTGCCGCGCGCGCTGATTGAGGCGGCCCGCATCGACGGCGCCTCGCAGTGGACGCTGATGCGCCGCATCATGGTCCCAATCGCGCTGCCGGGCGTAGCAACGGTCGCGCTCTTTGCTTTCCTCAATTCCTGGAACGAGTTTCTCGCGGCGCTGATCTTTCTCGCCGATCAGAATAAATTCACGCTTCCGATCATGCTGGTGAACGTCTCTTCTGGCATTTACGGACTGATCGATTGGGGCGCGCTGCAGGCTGGCATTGCCCTTACTATGTTACCTTGCCTCGTCCTCTTTCTCCTTCTCCAACGCTACTATGTGCGCGGTCTCACGGCCGGCGCGGTGAAGTAGCGCTTTTTTGAGGTCGTTGTTGATGAATGAATTAGCCAACCCGCCCCGTATCGGCCGCTATGTGCCCGTCGATCACGCCAAGGTCGATTTCGCCGGCGGCTTTTGGGAAAGCTGGAGCGAGACGGTCCGCAAGGTGACGATCCCGTCGCAATACCGGCGCCTCGACGAGGAGGGCTGGCTGGAGGTGCTGAACTTCGATCAGCCGCCCGCGCCGCTGGTGCGGCCGATCCAGCCGACCGGCCTGTCCATGCAGCATTTCTTCGACAGCGACTTCGGCAAGTGGATCGAGGCGGCGAGCTATACGCTCAGGGCGCACCCGAATGCCGATCTCGAGGCCAAGATCGACGACATTGTCGAGAAGCTGGCGCATGGCCAGATGGCGGACGGCTATCTCAACAGCTGGTTCATCCGGCGGGAGCCGGATAAGCGCTGGACCAATCTGCGCGACCTGCATGAGATGTACTCAATGGGGCACCTGCTCGAGGGAGCGGTCGCCTATTACGAGGCCACCGGCAAGCGGCGCTTCCTCGACGTCATGATCCGCGCCGTCGACCACATCATCGACACCTTCGGCGTCGAGCATGGCAAGCTGCGGGGCTATGAGGCGCACGAAGAGATCGAGATCGCGCTGGTCAAGCTCTATCGCGTGACCAAGGACCCCCGGCATCTGAAGCTCGCCCAATACTTCATCGACGAGCGCGGTCGCCAACCCCACTACTACGACGCGGAAGCGCGGCGGCGTGGCGACGATCCGGCGACCTACCATTTCGGCGCCTATGCCTATAGCCAGGCGCACATGCCGGTGAGGGAGCAGACAGAGGTGGTCGGCCATGCCGTCCGCGCCACCTATCTTTTTTCGGCGATGACCGATCTCGCCTATGAGACAAACGACCCGACGCTGCTGGTCGCTTGCAACCGGCTGTTCGATGACCTGACGCAGCGGCAGATGTACGTGACCGGCGTCATCGGCCCGGCGCATGCGAATGAGGGCTTCACCCGCGCCTTCGATCTGCCGAACGAATCCGCCTATGCCGAGACCTGCGCGGCCGTCGCCACGGCCTTCTGGAGCCATCGCATGGCGCAACTCGAACTGGACCGACGCTTCGTCGATCAGGTGGAACTCGAGCTTTTCAACGGAGCGCTGTCGGGTGTCTCGCGCGATGGCGAGCACTATTTCTATGAGAACGTGCTGGAGAGCCACGGCCAGCATCGCCGCTGGAAATGGCACTACTGTCCCTGCTGTCCGACCAACATCGCGCGCCTGGTGACTTCGCTCGGTAGCTATTTCTATACGACCAGCGGCGATGAGTTGGCCGTCCATCTTTACGGCGCCAATACCGCCGAGGCAGTTGTAGCCGGACAGACAGTCCGACTGAGGCAGACAACGCGCTACCCCTGGGATGGCGATATTGCTCTTGCGATTTCGCCGGAGACGGCGGCGCGCTTCACCGTCCGTCTCCGCATTCCCGGCTGGTGTCGGTCGGCCACGGCGAGCCTCAACGGCAGTCCCCTCGACCTCGCCGGCCTGCCGGAGAGCGGCTATCTCGCTATCGAGCGCGAATGGCGGAGCGGGGACGAGATTCGCGTTCATTTCGACATGCCGGTCGAGCGGGTTTACGCCAATCCCAATGTCAGCGAAGACGCCGGACGCGTAGCGCTGAAGCGCGGGCCAGTCGTCTACTGCATCGAAGAGGCCGACATCGGCTTCGAGCCGCAGCAACTGCGCTTGCCGGCCAATGCCCAGATCGATGCCGTCTTCGAGCCGGACCTGCTCGGCGGTGCGGTCGCGCTTACCGGGACGGCGCTCCGCGGCGATGTCGCTACCTGGGGCAAGGCGCTTTATCGCACCAGTCGTCCCGGGCTGCAGCCGGTTCCCTTCAAGGCCATACCCTATCATCTCTGGGCGAACCGGTCGGCCGGCGCGATGCTGGTCTGGCTGCCCGAAGCGACGGAGCAGGGGGCATGACCACTTTGACCCTCAAAAACGTCGTCAAGAACTATCAGTCCCAGCGGGTGGTCCGCGGTATCAATCTTGACGTTGCGGACAACGAGTTCGTCGTCCTGGTCGGGCCGTCGGGATGCGGCAAGTCGACGACGCTGCGGATGATTGCTGGCCTCGAGCACATCAGCGGCGGCCAGATCATCATCGGCGATCGCGTCGTCAATAAGCTCGGCCCCGGCCAGCGCGACATCGCCATGGTGTTCCAGAACTACGCCCTTTACCCGCACATGACCGTGCGGGAAAACATTGCCTTCTGCCTCGAGCAGCAGAAAATGGGGCGCGACGAGATCAACCGCCGGGTGGAGGCGGCGGCCCGCACGCTGCATATTGGAGACCTGCTAACGCGCCGGCCGGGGCAGCTCTCGGGCGGCCAGCGGCAGCGCGTGGCCATGGGTCGCGCCATCGTCCGCAATCCCAAGGTGTTTCTGTTCGACGAGCCGCTCTCCAATCTCGACGCCAAGCTGCGGGTGCAGATGCGCACCGAGATCAAACGATTGCACCAGGCCTTTCCAACGACGACGATCTATGTGACGCACGACCAGACCGAGGCCATGACCATGGCCGATCGCGTGGTGGTGATGAACAACGGCGTCATCGAGCAGATGGGGCCGCCGCAGGAACTCTACCACTGTCCTGCCAGCATGTTCGTCGCCGGTTTCATAGGATCGCCGTCGATGAATTTCCTGCCCGCGTCGGTGGAGCAGGCCGGCGAGGGACTGGACGTCGTGCTGGGCGATGGAACGCGCCTTCCCGTGCCGCCGAGCCGGCTCGGGGCCTATGGCCCTCATAAAGGCAAGCCGCTGACGCTGGGGATTCGGCCGGAGTCTATCGTGGAGCGGGGCGCTCGGCCGGCCGCTCCCCTGAATGCACACATCGAACTGGTCGAGCCGCTCGGGCTTGAGACCATGATCTATTTCAAAGTCGGCGATGACGATGTCTGCGCCCGCGTTGCCAATGCTCAGATCAAGAGCGGCGCCACCATGCCATTGGCGATTGTCATGGAGCAGGCGCACTTGTTCGAAACCGAAACCGGCAAGGTCATTGCGGCCTAAGGGAAGCCGATGGTTTAGGCTTTGTCGCGCAGGGCTGCTCGAAACGATGGGCGCGGCTATCGCGCCGCAATCAGTTTCCACATTACCTAACGCATTGCGATTTGTATTTTCACATCCGTCGGATGCGCCGCATCGGCCCGCTCGAACGCCTCAATGCTTTCCTTGAAGGGATATGTCGCGGAAATCAGCGGTTTCACGTCGATCTTGCCTTGCGCCAGCAAGGCGATGGCGCGGTCATACACATTCGCATAGCGAAAGACCGTGACGATACGGATTTCCTTCACCTGCAGCGCGACGATATCGATGGATACCGCTCCGGCGGGCATGCCCACGCATCCAAGTGTGCCGCCCGGACGAATGCAATCGGCGACGCCATGAAACGCCGCCGCAGCGCCGGAGCATTCATAGACGATATCCACGCCCCAGCCGTCAGTCAGGCGATCAACCTGATCCGCCACGGAGCCATCGCGTCTATGAAGAGGCTGAATCCCTTTGTATTGCGCCGCGGTATCAAGCTTTTCTGACGCCGGATCGAAGATCAGCACGCGCGAGCACCCGGCGGAGAGCGCGGAAAGCGCGACCAGAACGCCGATCGGTCCCGCGCCGAGAACGAGCGCGACATCGCCCGCCGTCACGCCTGTCTTGTGGACGGCTTGCAAGCCCACCGCCAGAGGCTCGATCATCGCGCCTTCGGCGAAGGACACGTTGTCCGGCAGTCGATAGGTCAGATTCGCCGGATGCACGACTTCCGGCGTCAGGCATCCATGTACCGGCGGCGTCGCCCAGAAGGTGAGTGACGGATCAAGATTGTAAAGCCCGATGCGGCTCGGACAACTCGAAAAATCGGGGACGCCCGGCTCGATGCAGACGCGATCGCCGACCTTGAGATTGCGGGCCTTCGATCCGCAGGCCACGACCGTTCCGGCCCCTTCATGGCCGAGGATCATCGGTTCTTTCACTAGGAAAGGACCAATCTTGCCATGCCGATAGTAGTGAACATCGCTGCCGCAAATGCCGACGACGTCCATGGCGATGCGGACGTCGCCGTCGCCGACTGTCAGATCGAGGTCGATATCGCGCAAGGCCAGCTTGCGCACTTCTTCCAGCACCAAGGCGACGGGCATGCGATTTCCTATATGCTCGAATAGCCGGCGTCGGCGGTGACTATCGAGCCAGTCATCAGGCTCGAAGCGTCCGATGCGAGAAATTGCACGATGGACGCGACTTCCTCGGGCTTGCCCATGCGACCGGCGGGGGTGAGATCGAGCCAGCGCTCGACAAGGCCGGTCTGGCTTTCGAGGCCGTGCAACAATGGCGTTTCGATATAGGTTGGCGCTACCGCATTGACCCTGACGCCGCGCTTCGCCCATTCGACGGCGAGAGAGCGCGTAAGATGATGCACGCCGGCTTTCGAGGCGTTGTAGTGGCACTGCGGCTGCGGCACGTTGACGATATTCGCCGACATTGAGCCGATATTGATGATCGAGCCCTTGCCTTTGTCGAGCATGCGCCTGCCAAAAGCCCGGCATGTTCGGAACACGCCGCTCAAGTTCACCTCGATGACGCGATCCCATTGCTCGTCGCTCATCTCCTCGGCGGCGACATTGCTGACGATGCCCGCATTGCAGACGAGCACATCGAGGGGCGGCAATTCGCCGGCCAGCGCGTTCAATTGGGCGCTGTTGGTGACGTCGAGTTGTCGGGCGCTGGCCGTTCCGCCGATCGTTCTCGCTGTATTTTCGGCACGCGCCAGATCGATGTCCGTACAGACTACCGTCGCTCCGGTTTGCGCCAGCGCGTCAGCGCAAGCCGCGCCAATTCCCTGTCCGGCTCCCGTCACCAAAGCAAGCCGCCCGCTCAAATCCATTCTTGCACGATAGGGCATTTCGTTCTCCCCAATCCTAAATCAAACCGCGCGTGGCCATTTCGCGCGTCAAGGCGCGGACGCCGTAAGTCCACGGCCGCGCCTTGTCCGATGCGGCGCGCCATATGCGCCCGCCGAGGCGAGCGCTTTCATGAGAACCGGGAAGCATGCCTCTTCTCCTGCATGGCTAGTAAAACTATTTTCTTGCCGCCATTTCGTCAACACGGAAAACGAGATTGCAGCGCCCGAGGCGGCTGCCGCGCGGAAGGTCCAAAGTCGGGAAATTCGCTTCATCTAATTGTTTTTATGCGTAAATGTGGCTATCTGTCTCCTTGGCGCTTTTTCCTGATTGGCAAACCGCGATCTTCGCGGTATGTAGTTATGCTATATTCCATCGGCTCGGAACGGAGCCGTGCTGATCGGGGAACGGGTGGAGGAAAGCATGACAGACGCGAGGCTGTCCGGGATCGATGGAAAGCTCTTCATTGATGGAAGGTTCATCGAAGGTCGTGGCGGCCGGATCGACGTCGAGAATCCCGCGCGCAGGGAAATCATCGGACAAATCGCGGCCGCCATGCCGGAAGAAATCGAGCGAGCTGTAACGAGCGCGCGGACCGCTTTCCGCTCATGGTCGCGGGTTCCGGCGAAAGTGCGCTCGCAAGCGCTGCGCCGGCTTGGGGATCTGATTGTCGCCGACGCCCAGCGCATGGCTGAGATCATGACGCTCGAGCAAGGAAAGCCGCTGAACGAGGCGAAGGGCGAAATCCTCAAGCTCGCCGAGGCCTGCCATTTCTACGGCGAGGAAGCGGTGCGCGTTCTGGGCGCGATCGTGCCGAACGACCAGAATGGCTACCAGAGTCAGGTCATTCGTGAGCCTGTCGGCGTCGTGGGCGCGATCACGCCATGGAATTATCCGGCCGAGCTTATCGGCTGGAAACTGTGCGCCAGCCTCGCCGCCGGTTGCGCGATCATCATCAAGCCCGCCGAAATCACGCCGTTCACCGCTCTCGCCATCGCGGAAAAAGTCGCGGAAGCGGGCGTTCCGGCAGGCGTCGTCAGCGTCCTGACGGGGAAGGGCTCGGTTGTTGGCCAGGCGCTGGTCGAACATCCCGGTATTGACAAGATCGCCTTCACCGGCTCCAGCGCGGTCGGCCTGCAAATCCAGCGTTCCTGCCCCAGCGTCAAGCGTCTCTCGCTGGAATTGGGGGGCAATTGCCCGCTGATCGTGACGCAGAGCGCCGATATCGACGCCGCCGTCAAGGGCGCAACACGTCGTTCATTCCGGAATATGGGGCAAATCTGTATCGCGATTAATCGCATCTATGTAGCGCGCCCGCTTTACGAAACCTTCCTTGAGAAATTCGCCGCCGCCGCGAATGACCTAACGATCGGCGACGGTCTTCTGCACCCGGCTGCGGATCTCGGCTCCATGGCGTCGGCGGCCCCTCTGGCGAAAACGCGTGAGCATCTCGCCGATGCGCTGGATAAGGGCGCGCGGCTTGTCGCGGGCGGCAAAGCGCCGGAAGGCGACGATTTCGCCAAAGGATTTTTCTTCCGGCCGACGATCGTCGCCGACTGCACGCACGCCATGAAAGTCATGAGCGAAGAGACGTTCGGCCCGCTCGTCGGCGTCGCGCCGTTCGACACGCTGGAAGAAGCCGCAGCCCTTGCGAACAACACGCCTTACGGCCTCGCTTCCTACGTCTACGCGCGGGATTTGCAGGAGATCTACCGGCTTTCTGCTGATCTCGATTACGGCAACGTCGCCGTCAACAATGTCGACGCGGGCATCATGAACGCGCCGTACGGCGGCCGCAAGCAGAGTGGCGTCGGCTACGAGCACGGACGGGAAGGCTTGCTGGAATATTTCAATTTCAAGCATATCCGTCTGCATTACGGCGTTGGAGCGTGACGTCATGGCTTCCGCGCTTCTGGGCATCGACATCGGAACATCGGGGTGCAAGGCGCTCCTGCTGTCCGTCACCGGCGACATTCTGGCGACCAGCACTGCGACTTACGGGCTGTCGCAGCCGCGCACCGGTTGGACCGAACAAGAATCCTTTCGACTGGATCGAGGGTGCTCGCAAGGCGGTCGCTGAGGCCATGGCGCAATGCGACGATGTCGAGTTGCTCTGCGTCGGCCTGTCGGGCCAGATGCATGGGTTGACGCCGCTCGATCAGGACAAAAAAGTCCTGCGTCCGGCGATTTTGTGGAACGATCAGCGCAACGCCGCCGAGGTCGCCGAAATCACCGAAAAGGCGGGCGGCCTTGAGGCGCTGATCGCCCAGACAGGCAATCGGATGCTGGTGGGCTACACCGGCGGCAAGATCGTCTGGATGAAAAATCACGAACCCGAATTGTTCGCGAAGCTGCGCCATGTGCTCAATCCCAAGGACTATCTGCGCCTCATCCTGACGGGCGAACTGGCGACGGAAGTGTCGGATGCGTCAGGCACCGGGCTTTTCGACGTGCGCCGACGCAAGTGGGCGTCCGGGCTGATCGAAACGCTGGACATCGATCCCGCGTTGCTGCCAGCCGCTTATAAATCTCATGAGATTTCGGGACGCATCAGCCCGTCGGGCGCGGCGCTTTTCGGGCTTCCGGTCGGCGTGCCGGTCGTGGGCGGCGGCGGCGACAGCGTCATTCAGACCATCGGTTCCGGCGTCATCGGACCCGGCGAACTGCAAACGACGATCGGAACCGCAGGCATTCTCGCGACGGCCTTGGATGCGCCGTCGCCAAGCCCTGACGGTCGCATCCAGATGTTCTGCAATGTCGCGCCATTCAAGTGGCACGCCATGGGTGTCTCACTGAATGCTGGCGGAGCAATGGGCTGGTTTCGCTCGGTCCTCGCGGAAACGGGTCACGGCGACAATCTCACCTTCGATACTGTCGTAGAGGCGGCTGCATCCAGCCGGGCAGGCGCACGCGGCCTATTGTTTCTGCCCTATCTCAACGGCGAACGTTGCCCGCATCCCGATCCGGCCGCGCGCGGCGCAATCGTCGGCCTTACCGCACGCCACACGCTTGGCGATATCGGGCGAAGCGTCATGGAAGGCGTCGTTCACGCATTTTACGACATGCATGCGCTGATGAAATCCATGGGTATCGAAGGCAGGCTGATCAAAGCGTCGGGCGGCGGCGCGCGATCCGCGTTGTGGCGGCAGATACAGGCCGACATGTTCGGCTGCGACGTTGTCACGACCGAAGGCGCTGCGGAAGGCGGGGCCTTCGGCGCGGCGCTGGTGGCGGGAGTCGGCGTTGGAATATGGAAGGACGCCACCGAGGCCGCCGGCATTTTGCGCGAGTTGACGCGCTTGCATGCGGATGGCTCCGTCGAGGACGTCTATCGAAAGGCGCACAGCGTCTATCGCGGACTCTATCCTGCGCTTTCCCAAAGCTTTCACGCCTTGAGTGATCCGGCCTTCGCTGACTGATCAGCCGCCAGCAGGCGAAACGATAGGACTGTTGGATTTATGAGACGATATTCGGCTTTGATCTTCGATCTGGATGGCACACTGATTGACAGCGCCCCCGACATTGCCGCTGCGGTCAATGCCTACATGTCCTCCAACGGCTGGCGGGAACTCCCCGTGGACTATGTCGAAAAATTCATCGGCAATGGACCGCGCCGTTTGCTGCTGGATATTCTTGTCGATCAGGGACTGCCGTCCGAGGACGCGACCGTTGATGCGGCGGTCAAAAGCTACATCGAGAATTATCAGCGCAGCCCGGCGGAAAGAACGCGCTTCTTTAGCCATGTCAGCGAAGACCTGCATAGTCTTAACGCCGCCGGTTTCCGGCTCGGCATCTGCACCAACAAGCCGCATGCGCTGACCCAGCAAATCCTGAAAATCCTCAAGCTGGATCGCATCATCGAAGTCGCTCTGGGAGCGGACGCCGTACCGGCCTGCAAGCCGAACCCCGGCCACCTTCGGGCTGTCATTGAGCGGATGGGGCTGAGCGCTGAAAATTGGGCCTATGTCGGCGACACGGATGTCGACAAGGCTACGGCGGAAGGCGCGGGAGCTACCTTCTTCGTCGTTCCATGGGGAGGGGGCGCCGATGTAAATGTCGAGCCGCATCAGCGCCTTACCCGGATAGCCGACCTCATGGAGTATCGTCCTCACTAGGTGACATGACGGGGGGAGCGAATATTATGACGGTGAGCCTGTTGCAGCGCATATTCCAGGAAATGGAAGGAATGGGGGCTGCCGAACGACGCATCGCGGATTTTGTGAGCACATCGCCCGGCGAGGTGATCCACATGAGCATGGCCAGGCTCTCCGAGCGCTGTTCCGTCAGCGACCCTACGATCATGCGGTTTTGTCGCAGGTTCGGCTTTGAAGGCTATCAGGATTTCAAACTCTATCTGGCCCAGAGTCTCGTTCCGTCCGCACCGTTCGCCTATGAGCAGATCATTCCCAATGACGGGATCGCCAATATTGTCCGGAAGACCTGCCGCAACTCGCTCAACGCCATCCAGCGCGCGCTGGAAGATCTCATTCCCCAACAGATCGAAAACGCCGCTTTGCTTTTGCGCGATGCGACCTGGACCGGCATTTATGCGAGCGGCATTTCAGAAGTGACGGCTATCGACGCCGAACACAAATTCCAACGCCTTAGGATGCGATGTTCGGCGATCATGGGACGGCAAAAGCAATGGATGCACATCGAAAGCTCGCGTCCCAATGAAGTGGCGCTGATTTTCTCCCAGTCGGGCCACACGAAACAGATGGTGGAATTGGCGATCGCAGCGCGGGCCGGGGGCGCGCGCGTCGTCTCCGTGACGGCGGCGGAAAGCCCGCTGGCGCGCGTGACCGACGCGCTGATCGCTGTGCGCCCCTACGACCAGACGGAGTTGATGACGCCGCTCGCGTCGCGTCTCAATCACCACCTCGTCGTCAACATGCTTGTCACGGCCATTGCAGTGTCGAGCGGCAGCGAGTTTCCCGACCAGTTGCCGGCCCTCAATTCCTGGCTGACCGACAAGATACGGGATTAGTCCTTCACCACACCTGCCGAGCCCGGCCCAGACAGCCTCTCATCATCAAGGAAGAATCATGTCCGCACAGCAGAATGAAGCAAAGAAAGTAGCAGGCCGCCGGGTCATCGAGGAATTCGTTCGTGACGGCATGAAGCTCGGCCTGGGGTCCGGCACGACCTCCCATTTCTTCGTGCGGGAGTTGGGCAAATATGTAGCGGGCGGCATGAAGCTGACATGCACGACGACGTCTCGTTCGACGATCGATGTGGCGCGGGAAGTCGGAATCGCCATCACAAATCCGAACGAGATCGGCGAACTCGACCTCACCATCGACGGTCCGGACGAGATCGATCGCCAGTTCAACATGATCAAGGGCGGCGGCGCGTGCCTGCTCTGGGAAAAGATCATCGCCCATGCGTCGAAGCGGATGATAACGATCTGCGACGAGACCAAAATCGTCGACAAGCTGGGAGCATTTCCATTGCCTGTCGAGGTCGTGCAGTTCGCCTGGAAACAGACCGAGCGCATGGTGGCGCGCGCGCTCGCCGACCATGGCATCCGTCCCAACGTCGTACGGCGCATGCTCGACGGCCAACCGATCGTAACGGACAGCGGCAACTTCATTCTTGATTGCAAATGCGATGTCATCGCCGATCCGGCGCCGCTGGAGGTCGAGCTCAATCGCATTCCGGGCGTGGTGGAAAACGGCCTCTTCACGCGAGAATCCGTAGGCATGGTGGTCGGTTGCTTCGACGGCAGCTCCTACGTTCAGATGCGGTAATCTAGTAAAACTTCACTTTGCCATTTCGAGGTTGTGGGATCGCTCGGTGTCCGGCGAGCCCGTACTAACGCCGATGTCCATTTGAATCCTTGATACCGTTGCATGTTTTCGCATTTCGCGATCGAATCCTTGACGGGCGTCGAGCGGCGTAGTAAAACTACCTCTTAAGCAAAGGGTTATGCAAAGGGAGCGAATATGGATAGCGATCTGAAGCTAAACAGACGTCATGTCCTGGCGGGCGGCCTTGCGTTGGGGGCAAGCGCGCTGGCCAGGGGCGCGTCGTTTGCGCAGGACCGGGTGTTTCTGCCCTTCAGCAACAAAAGTCTGGATTACTATTTCTTCGTCGTCGAACAGGAGGCTGTAAAGCGGTCCGTCGAGGCCAGAAAATGGTCCTTCCAGTCGACCAACGCCAATTTCGACAACACCAAGCAATTGGAGCAATGGCAGAGCCTGATGTTGTCGAAGCCCGCCGGCCTCGTGGCGGACCCGATCGACAGCCAGGCGATCGTGAGCGCGATCCGCCGCTATAACCTGCACAAAATTCCCGTCGCGATCATCGATACGCCTGCTGATGGCGGCAATGTCGCGATCACCGTTAGTTTCGACAACTATCAGGGCGGCGCGATGGCGGCCCGCGAGATCATCGACCGCCTGACGAAGAAATACGGCAGCCCGCGCGGCAAGGTGCTGAACTGCTTTGGCTCATTGGCGAGCGTCGCCTGGCGTCAGCGCAAGGAAGGCATGGATGCGGAATTCGCCAAGCATCCTGACATTACCTATCTCAGCCGTCCGACCGAAGGGCAGCTCGACAGGATGCTTTCGGTGACGCTGGCGACGCTTTCGGAACATCCGGATCTGGACGCCGTTCATGCGCCCAGCGACTCGCCGGCGCGCGGCATTGCGACTGCATTGCAGCAGAAGAGCCGTTGGAAGAAGGTCGGCGAGGAAGGCCACGTCATTTTTGTGACTATTGATGGCGAGCCAGTCGCCGTGAAGGGAATCCAGGACGGTTTCATGGATGCCTGCGTTTCGCAGGATCCGATCGCCTATGGCGAGATTGCAGTCGAGATGCTCGAAAAGCATTCGATGAAGGGCGAAGAGGTCCCGCTCGGCGCCTACGAGAACAAGAAATACTTCTGGGAAAAGGGCGAGATCGTAAAGGGCAAAACGGGCCCGACCCTCATCATTCCCCCCTTTGTCATCAACGCCGAAAACGCCGCCGACAAACGCCACTGGGGTTATGTCGCGGAAAAGGAATGGGGCGTTCCCTACAGCTGAGCACGATGATGCGCTCCGCCCGTCTGTCATTGGCGGGCGGGGGTTTCATCAAGCGTATGTCGATCCGCAACCGGTGAGGTGGACAGAGCCGTGACGAGCGATCAGACCACGATGCGTGACATCGCCTTGCGCGTCGACAATGTAAGCAAGCAATATGGCTCCTTTTCTGCGCTTCGGTCAGTCACCCTCGACATCCGTCGCGGCAGCATTCACGGGCTGCTGGGCGAAAACGGCGCGGGCAAAAGCACCCTTGTAGGCATTATCTCGGGCCATAAGTCGCCGAGCAGCGGGACGATCTATCTGGACGGCGAGCCGATCCGAGATGCGGACGTCAAAGCGATGGAAGAGGCTGGGGTCTTTCTGGTCACGCAGGAGCCCATGATCGTCGATTTTATGTCCGCCGCGGAAAACCTCATGCTGGGCATCTGGCCCTCGCGGGGCGGCTTCGTGCGCTGGAGAAAGCTGAAAGTCGATGCGGCGCGCATGCTGAAAGACTCCGGGATCGATCCGGATGTGAACGCAGGAAAACTCAATGCCGTCGCACGGCGCAAGCTGAACATTCTGCGCGCAATGTTTTCCGGGGGTAAGATTATCGTTCTCGATGAGCCGACCGCAGCTCTGACGGTTCCAGACCGCCGGCAGCTCTTCGACTTCATGCAGCAATTGAAGCGCGAAGGCGTGACCTTCATCTTCATCTCTCACTACAACAACGAAATTCTCGAGATTTGCGACGCGGTCTCCGTTCTGCGCGATGGAGCTCTTGCGGGCGGCAGTGAGAATGTCGGGGCGATGACCTCGGAGAAACTCTCCGAACTCGTCCTCGGCCGCGGGCTTGATCTGTTTCAACGCGATCGCAGAGCCTTCACGGACGAAGCGGTCGCCGTCAGCCTGCGCAATGTCGTCGCCCGTCACGTCAATCTCGAAAAGCTCGATATCCGACGAGGGGAGATCGCCGGTTTTACCGGACTGCCGGGCGCGGGCGCGAAGGAACTTGCCAAAGCTATTTTTGGTCTCAACACCGCAACGGCTGGGACGATCAGTTTCTCGGGCGGTCCGCGTGAAAGCCTGCCGCAGCATCCAAAAGCGGCTTTCGACAAAGGGATCGCCTATCTCTCCGACGACCGGCGCAAAGACGGTGTTGTCGGACATCTGTCTATCGCCGAAAACATCGCTCTTTCATCGCTGGATCGACGGGCCGTTTGGGGTTTTGTCCAGAAGGACCGCGAGGCGCAACTGTGCGACGGCTATTTCGCCAGCATGGGGATCAAGGCTCCCGACGCTGCCGCCGCTGTTGATATGTTGAGCGGAGGCAACCAGCAAAAGGTCTGTCTTGGCCGCGTTCTGGCGACAGAACCAAAGCTTCTGATCCTCGATGAGCCGACCAGAGGGATCGATGTGGGCGTCAAGCAGGATGTGCTGCGCACCATCGACGAACTCAGCAAAACCGGCGTCAGCGTCATCATCGTTTCGACCGATACGGATGAACTGGTTCGCGCCGTCGACCGTGTCTGCGTGTTCCGGCACGGCGCCGTTCAGGAAGTGGTCACCGGCGACGAAATCACCACCGACAATCTCCTCAGCCTGGCACAGGCGTGACCGCATTCTCGGTATAGGAACAAGAAAATGAGCACCATGGCGGAAACCGCAATAAAGGATACCGGCACGCAACGAAACGAGACAATGCATCGGGTCATCGGATGGGTTCTGCATAACGTCGTCTGGATCTGGCTGGTGGCGCTGATCCTTGGTTTCGGACTGTTCAACCAGTTCTTTCTGACCGTCATGAACATGCAGAACATCATGGTTCAGGCGACGGTCCTGGGCATGCTCGGCCTTGCTGTAGCCTTGCCACTCCTGGTGGCCGAGATCGACCTCTCGATACCCGCCAATCTCGGATTTTCGTCCGCGATCGGCGCTCTCGCCTATTCGACTTTCGGAATGCCTTGGTTCCCGGCAATGCTCGTTGGCGTCGGCGTTGCGACGCTCGTCGGCTTTTTCAACGGACTCTGCATCACGAAATTGCGGATGGTCTCGCTGATCCAGACCTTGTCCATGATGATTATTCTTCAAGGCGCGTTGCTCGCGCTCACCCAAGGTAAGACGCTCACAAAGCTTTCCGATGGCTATGTATGGATCGGACAGGCCGCCATCGCCGGATGGCCGATTATGCCGCTTATTTTCGTTGTAGCGCTCGGATCGATCGGCGTGTTGCTGCGGATGACGGTTCTGGGCCGATCCATCTATGCCGTCGGCGGCAATCCGCAAGCGTCGAACTCGGCGGGCATCCGCGTAGATCGCGTCAAGATCATCGCCTATACGGTTTCTGGATTTCTGGCGGGCGTCGCAGGCTTTCTTCTCGCTTCGTGGCAAATGGCGATCACCTCGGACCAGGGTTCGAGCTATTTGCTTTATGCAATCGCAGCCCCGATCATCGGCGGGGTCAGCGTCTTCGGCGGACGCGGCAATGTGATCGGCATTCTTGGCGGCGTGCTCTTGCTCACCGTCATTCAGGTCGGGCTGGCGATCATCAATATTCCTTCATTCTATGTCGGAATGATCGGCGGCTTCATGATCTTCATTGCGGTTGCGATCGACGCGATCCGGGTGCGCTACTTCGCCTGATCGCCTATCTTGGTCGTCATACCGAGCGTCGCTGGGCGCCGCCGAAGAGATTTGAATTTCTTTCCGTCGTCCAGGCAAACGAGATAGTTCGGCTTGATCGACTGTCGAATCGTCACGGCGGGTGTCGGCGCTCTCCGCCGGCGTCACCGCGCCACTTCCGATCTTCGCCAACCCCTGATGGACAGTCACAGCGGCGGGCTCTACGCGGGTCTTTGTGAAGCGGAGGGTCAAGCAAATCGTGGGCGAGCGGCGTTGCCTGCGGCGATAGGATCTGGAAGGTTCGCTCCTTGACTGGCCTGATTGCAGGTCTTGCTGACCCACGCGCCATTGGCGGCGTTCTCCACAAGCCGTCTTTCACGAATACAACGGCGTGGGCGTCGACCGGTCGGATTGGCGCCACTTGTCGCCGGGTTGAAGGTGGTCCCAAAAACCGGGTGAACCAAGGCGAAGGATTGTCGAGACTTTTACTTGTAAATGACGTAGAGATAGGAAACATTGGATTAACGATTGGCGGGCTGTGAATGTTGGCGGCGAAGCGGTGGAGTGAAATCGGGAAAGTTCTGTCCGCGGGGCACGCATCCGAAACTAACATTTAGACCAAAGCACTAGCCTAAGTGTGGTGGTCCCGCTGACGCGGAGTAATCGATGCCGGATCTCGCCGAACCGCAACAGGTCGTTGTCGCTACGTCGGCGTCGACGAGTTCCGCTGTCGGTTCAGGCGGGACGACGGCCACTGACGCCCCCGTCTTGGAGCCGGAACAACTGCCGTCGACTGCGGCGGCGCAACGGATCGGGTGGACCGCCCACGGGGATTTCGTTGCGCTGCTCGATCGCCTGGGCCTGTCCCTCGCGCTGAGCACGCGGCCCAATCACGTCATTTTTCTCGGGGCGACCGACGGCGAGATGACCGCAACGGCGACTCAGATTGCACAGCCCATGGGGCTTGCCGCCGAGCCGGGGCGGATTGCGGTCGCGACCCCACGCACGATTACCATTTTCGCCAATGTTGCGCGGCTTGCGGCGCATTACCCCGGACGGCGCGACTATTACGACGCCTTTTTTGTGCCACGCACAATTCATTTCACCGGCGATTGCCACATGCACGACATGGTGTTCGAGGGCAATGCGCTGATCGGCGCCAACACCAACTTTTCCTGCATCTGCCGCATCGACGGCAGTTTCAGCTTCACGCCCTTGTGGCAGCCCTCGTTCGTCACCCAGTTGCGCGCCGAAGATCGCTGCCATTTGAATGGCTTCGCCGGACAGGATGGGGAGCTTCACTATCTGACGGCGCTCGCCGCGACGGACACCGAGGGCGGCTGGCGCGACATGCCCGATTCCGCCGGCATCCTCATCGACGCGCAGCGGAACATCATTCTGCGCTCGGATCTGTGCATGCCGCATTCACCGCGGCTGATCGGCAGCGAGCTATACGTTCTGAACGGCGGCGAAGGCGAGGTGCTTCGGATCGATCGCGCCACGGGGCGCCACACTGTAGTCGCGCGACTCCCCGGCTTCACGCACGGGCTCGCCGCCTATGCCGGAGTTCTGTTTGTCGGTCTGTCGCAAGATCGCGTTTCGCGCAAGAAGGGCCCGCCGCCGATCGCCCAGCGGCTCGAGTCCCTGGTCGCTGGCGTAGCGGCGATCGAGGCGCGGAGCGGCCAGATCATGGGCATGCTGGAATTCAATTCGGGCGTGACCGAAGTCTACGACGTCCAGGCCTTGCCGGGAATACGCCGCGCCGGCATGCAGAATATCCTGGCTAAAGACGGTTACGTTGCGGTAGAGACGCCCAACTCGGTGTTCTGGGCTGGGCGACCGGACAACGACGTCGGTCATATGTCCGATGTGATCGGTAGTGGTCATTATCGGATTAACGTTACGTTAAAGAAATAAACCGGCGCTGACCTTAGTAGGCAATTGGAATAGCGGTTCAATACGTTACTCATCAGAGAAGACGCCTAAGGTTTTATTGAGCCCAGTTCGGATTGGAAACTCGAGGCGACAGGCCTCTCTCCGGGGGAATAGGATTATGGCCTTCAGCGAGTCTTCGCCGATCACAATTTTTACGCACACGGGCGGTTCGACGGTCGTCCAGAACCTCGGGGTGCATGGTAACCCGAACTACGCTGACGATGAACTGATCCCCGGCGGCCTCGTAGGAACCCAGGAGGGAGATGCCGTCCTCGGCTCCGCGGTCCTAGCGGACGGCACGGAAGTCGTGATCTCCGCGACGACAGATTTGGTTCCTTACAACAATACTGCATACAACACTAAGGGCTACAGCAGTGTGCAACTGACGACCATCGACACGGGTGGCGCCGTCAGCACGCAAACGCTCTCCTTCTCGGGCGGCAGCGACCTGACGAGCGGCTCGGCGGGCCGGTATGCGAGCGTCGCCGACCTCCAGGTCGTGCCGCTCAGCGGCGGCGGTTTTGTCGTCGCGGAGACGACAGTCGATGACACTGTCGGGCCAGTGAATAACAACCTTTATTACGAGGTCTTCAGCAGCACTGGGACGGTGACCCAGGCTTGGACCCAGGTAAATACTGCTGACGCACATTTGGCGGATTATTTTCAGTTGCGGGCGACGGCCACCGGCGGCTTCGTCCTGCAATGGGCGCAAAATTTGGCGCAAAACGTCTACTACCAGCGCTTCTCGGCTAGCGGCGCCGCCGCCGACACTCCGCAAAATTATTTGAATACCACCTCCCTTTCGCTCTCCGGCGGATTCGCCGTCGATACCGCTGGCGATGTCGCCATCATTCTTCCCACGAGCACCAGCGTCTACACGCCTCAAACCATCCAAATCTTCAATTCAAGCGACACGCAGATTCTGAACGAGTCGTTCTCAACGGCGGAGAACGGAATTCTGCCGGCGTCGTCCAACGTCCAGGACGATGAGGCCACCCCGGATACGATCGTCGCTTTGCCGGCAAGCGTGGGCGGCGGGTTTCTGGCGATCATCGCCAACCCGTCGGGTGCGTGGAATACGCACGGCGGCTATCCCGGCTACAACATGTACGTGCAGAAAATCACCGTCTCTGGCAGCACGGTGACCTTCGGCACTCCGGCGCTTGTGGAGACGATTTCCGCTTCCGACGCCGAGCCCGACAACAATCTCAACCCGATGGTCCTGTCCAACGGCAACGTCCTGCTGGACGTCCAAGGCGTCTACGAAGAAATCGATCCGTCGAACCTGCCGTCGAACACGACGACCCCGGTGACTTTCACCACCCCCCTCAGCGGCCTGACCCTGTCGCCCAGCGGGGCAACGATCGCATCGCTTGCGGCGGACAATGCAGGAGGTCTTTTCGCAACCCTGCAGACCGGCACGAAAACCTATTATTACGGCATGATCGATGCCTCGCTTTATGCTGCGGATCTCTCCGCCATCGTACCGACGGTGTCGTCGATCAACCGCGTCGGCAGCAGCCCGAACAACGCCAGCAGCGAGCAGTTCACCGTCAGCTTCAATGAAGCGGTGACCGGGGTCGATACATCGGATTTTACTCTGGCGAAGACCGGCACGGTCACCGGCACGATTGCCTCGGTCACCGGCAGCGGCGCAACCTATACTGTGACAGTCAACGGGGTCACCGGCGACGGCACGCTGGGCCTGAACTTGAACGCTTCCGGCACCGGCATCACCGATTCCGGCGGCAACGCGATCGCCGGGGGCTATACCAGCGGGCAGGTCTATACGATCGAACATACGCCCCCGAGCGTCAGTTCGATCACGAGGGTCGGCGGCAGCCCGAACAACGCGGCAAGCGACCAGTTCACCGTCACCTTCTCGGAAGCTGTCACCGGCGTCGACGCCAGCGACTTTACCATCACGCCTACGGGAACCGTGGCGGATACGAGCATCTCGGTCAGCGGCAGCGGCACGACCTACACGGTGACGGTCGGCGGCGTGACCGGCGACGGCACGATGCGGCTCGATCTGAACAGTTCCGGCACCGGCATCGCCGATGCGGCGGGCAACGCGATCGCCGGGGGCTACACCAGCGGGCAGGTGTACACGATTGAGCACACGCCGCCGAGCGTCAGTTCGATCACGACGGTCGGCGGCAGCCCGAACAACGCGGCGAGCGACCAGTTCACCGTCACCTTCTCGGAAGCCGTCACCGGCGTTTCGACCGGCTCCTTCGCGTTGACCGATACCGGAACAGTGGCCGGCACGATCGCCTCGGTCAGCGGCAGCGGCACGACCTATACGGTGACGGTCGACGGCGTGACCGGCGACGGCACGATGCGGCTCGACTTGAACAGCGGCGGCGCCGGCATCACCGATGCGGCGGGCAATGCGCCCTCCGGCTACACCAGCGGGCCGGTCTACACGATCGAGCACACGCCGCCGAGCGTCAGCTCGATCGCGACGGCCGGCAGCAGCCCGAACAACGCGGCGAGCGACCAGTTCACCGTCACCTTCTCGGAAGCGGTCACCGGTGTTTCGACGGGCTCTTTCGCCTTGACCGATACCGGAACAGTAGCCGGCACGATCGCCTCGGTCAGCGGCAGCGGCACGACCTACACGGTGACGGTCGACGGCGTGACCGGCGACGGCACGATGCGGCTCGATCTGAATAGTTCCGGCACTGGCATCACCGATGCGGCGGGCAACGCGCCCTCCGGCGGCTATACCAGCGGGCAGGTCTACACGATCGAGCATACGCCGCCCGCGGTCGCCTCGATCACGACGGTTGGCTCAAGCCCGAACAACGCGGCGAGCGACCAGTTCACCGTCACCTTCTCGGAAGCTGTCACCGGCGTCGACGCCAGCGACTTTACCATCACGCCTACGGGAACCGTGGCGGATACGAGCATCTCGGCCACCCCCATCAGCGGCAGCACCTACACGGTGACGGTCGGCGGCGTGACCGGCGACGGCACGATGCGGCTCGATCTGAACAGCTCCGGCACCGGCATCGCCGATGCGGCGGGCAACGCGATCGCCGGGGGCTACACCAGCGGGCAGGTGTACACGATTGAGCACACGCCGCCGAGCGTCAGTTCGATCACGACGGTCGGCAGTAGCCCGAACAACGCGGCGAGCGACCAGTTCACCGTCACCTTCTCGGAAGCCGTCACCGGCGTTTCGACCGGTTCTTTCGCCTTGACCGATACCGGAACAGTAGGCGGCACGATCGCCTCGGTCAGCGGCAGCGGCACGACCTATACGGTGACGGTCGACGGCGTGACCGGCGACGGCACGATGCGGCTCGACTTGAACAACGGCGGCGCCGGCGTCACCGATGCGGCGGGCAATGCGCCCTCCGGCTACACCAGCGGGCAGGTCTACACGATCGAGCACACGCCGCCGAGCGTCAGTTCGATCGCGACGGCCGGCAGTAGCCCGAACAACGCGGCGAGCGACCAATTCACCGTCACCTTCTCGGAAGACGTCACCGGCGTCGACGCCAGCGATTTTGCCATGACGCCTACGGGAACCGTGGCGGATACGGGCATCTCGGTCACGCCGGTCAGCGGCAGCACCTATACGGTGACGGTCGACGGCGTGACTGGCGACGGCACGATGCGGCTCGATCTGAATAGCTCCGGCACTGGCATCGCCGATGCGGCGGGCAATGCGATCGCCGGGGGCTACACCGGCGGGCAGGTCTATACGATCGAGCATACGCCGCCGAGCGTGAGTTCGATCGCGACGGTTGGCGGCAGCCCGAACAACGCGGCGACCGACCAATTCACCGTCACCTTCTCGGAAGCGGTCACCGGCGTTTCGACCGGCTCCTTCGCCTTGACCGATACCGGCACAGTGGCCGGCACGATCGCCTCGGTCAGCGGCAGCGGCACGACCTATACGGTGACGGTCGACGGCGTGACCGGCGACGGCACGATGCGGCTCGATCTGAATAGTTCCGGCACTGGCATCGCCGATGCGGCGGGCAACGCGCCCTCGGGCGGCTACACCAGCGGGCAGGTCTACACGATCGAGCACACGCCCCCGAGCGTCAGTTCGATCGCGACGGCCGGCAGCAGCCCGAACAACGCGGCGAGCGACCAATTCACCGTCACCTTCTCGGAAGACGTCACCGGCGTCGACGCCAGCGATTTTACCATGACGCCTACGGGAACCGTGGCGGATACGGGCATCTCGGTCAGCGGCAGCGGCACGACCTACACGGTGACGGTCGACGGCGTGACTGGCGACGGCACCATGCGGCTCGACTTGAACAGCAGCGGCACTGGCATCGCCGATGCGGCGGGCAACGCGATCGCCGGGGGCTACACCAGCGGGCAGGTCTATACGATCGAGCACACGCCGCCGAGCGTCAGCTCGATCACGACGGTCGGCAGCAGCCCGAACAACGCGGCAAGCGACCAGTTCACCGTCACCTTCTCGGAAGACGTCACCGGCGTCGACGCCAGCGATTTTGCCATGACGCCTACGGGAACCGTGGCGGATACGAGCATCTCGGTCACCCCCATCAGCGGCAGCACCTACACGGTGACGGTCGGCGGCGTGACCGGCGACGGCACGATGCGGCTCGATCTGAACAGTTCCGGCACTGGCATCGCCGATGCGGCGGGCAATGCGATCGCCGGGGGCTACACCAGCGGGCAGGTCTACACGATCGAGCACACGCCGCCGAGCGTCAGTTCGATCACGACGGTCGGCAGCAGCCCGAACAACGCGGCGAGCGACCAGTTCACCGTCACCTTCTCGGAAGCCGTCACCGGCGTTTCGACCGGCTCCTTCGCCTTGACCGATACCGGAACAGTAGCCGGCACGATCGCCTCGGTCAGCGGCAGCGGCACGACCTATACGGTGACGGTCAACGGCGTGACCGGCGACGGCACCATGCGGCTCGACTTGAACAGCAGCGGCGCCGGCATCACCGATGCGGCGGGCAATGCGCCCTCCGGCTACACCAGCGGGCAGGTGTACACGATTGAGCACACGCCGCCGAGCGTCAGTTCGATCACGACGGTCGGCGGCAGCCCGAACAACGCGGCGAGCGACCAGTTCATCGTCACCTTCTCGGAAGCGGTCACCGGCGTTTCGACCGGCTCGTTCGCCTTGACCGATACCGGAACAGTGGCGGGCACGATCGCCTCGGTCAGCGGCAGCGGCTCGACTTACACCGTGACGGTCAACGGCGTGACTGGCGACGGCACGATGCGGCTCGATTTGAATGCCAACAGCACCGGCATCACAGACGCCGCAGGCAACGGGGCCACTAGCGCCTTCACCGGAGGCAGCGTCTACACGATCGAGCACACACCGCCGACGGTCGTGGCCGGCGCCTCTGCCACGTTCACCGGCGGCGGCTCTGCGAAGGTGCTCGATTCCGGCCTCACCGTCACGGATCCTGTCAGCACGACGCTCGCGAGCGCGACGGTATGGGTCGGCGCCGGGTTCCTCAGCGGCGACACGCTGAACTTCACCAATACCAGCGCGACATCCTTCGGAAATATCACCAGCAGCTACAACAGCACGACCGGCGTCCTCAGCCTGACTTCCGCCGGCGATTCCGCGACGGTAGCGCAATGGCAGAACGCGCTCGAGTTGGTCGCCTACAGCTTCAGCCCGAGCGAGGGGGATCCGACCGGCGGCGGCGCGGATACCAGCCGCACCATCGACTGGGTGGTGAACGACGGGACAATCAGTTCGGCGACGGCGACCAGCACGTTGGTCGTAAATCCACTGCCGCCGGTCGTCACCCCGGCGAACATCAGCGTGTCGGGCGGCACGGGCGCGGGCGGCGCCTTCACGGTCGGCGACACCGTCACCGTCAGTTGGAACGACAGCGCCACCGGCGACGACAATGCCGACGACATCAACGGCGTGACCTTCGACTTCTCGCAGTTCGGCGGCGGCTCGGCCGTCGTCGCGAGCGACAGCGGCGGCGTCTGGACCGCGTCCTATTTGATCACCGCGGGCGCCATCGACACGGCCACTGCCGATGTCGCGGTGACCGCAACCGACGCCGCCGGCAACGCGATCACCACCGCCGGCGCCGCCGTCGCGGTCGACGACGCCGCGGTCGCGCCGACGATCGCCGACGCCGTGGCGGGCCAGACGACGACATCGGAAGCCGCAGTTAATCCGTTCGCCAATGTGACGATCGGCGACGCCAATCCGGGCGCGACCGAGACGCTGACGATCACGCTGTCGGGCTCGGGTGGAACGCTCGCGGGTTCGGGTCTCACCGGCGGGAGCGGCGGCTACTCGCTCTCCGGCACGGCGGCCGCCGTCACCGCCGAGCTCGACGCGCTGTCGTTCACCCCGACCGCTGGCCAGCCGGGGACCAGCGGCACGACGACCTTCACGCTGGCGGACGCCTCGAGCGCCTTTGCGACGCCGACGGTCAATGCCGCCACCACGGTGACCGACGTCGATCCGAGCGGGACGGGCTGGGGCGACGTCCACATGGTGACGTTCCAGGGCCTGCACTACGACTTCCAAGCGGTCGGCGATTTCACGCTGGCGAAGGGAACGACGGCGGCCGATCCGTTCGACGTGCAAATCCAGACCTCGCCCTGGACCTCGATGGTCAGCGTGACGACGGAGATCGCCGCGCAAGTCGGCGGCAACGCGGTGCAGTTTGACCTCGACGGCGACGTGCTCGTCAACGGCGCGGTCGACCTGTCGCTCGGCTCGATCGGCGCGGTGCAAGCGCTCGACGGCGGCGCGATCACGCGCACCGCAGCGAACGCCTATGTGGTCGATTGGGCGAGCGGCGAGAGCCTCGCGGTGACCAACGCCGGCCCCTATTTCAACGAGACGGTGACGTTGAGCGCGAAGGACGGCGCCGGCTCGGTCGAAGGCCTGCTCGGCTCCAATACGAGCCAGGCAACCGACATTCAGCTCGCCGACGGCACGGTGCTCGACGCGCCGACCGACAGCCAGTTGCTGGGCGTCTACGCCCAGAGCTGGTCGGTCGCCGACAGCGCGTCGCTGCTGAACGACAACACCAGCCTGCCGCTCGCGATGTCGAACGATGGCGATGCGGCGACGCCCTTCAACGGCCGCTCCTTCATCGATCTGGCCGGTCTCAACCCGGCCGGCGCCACGCTCGGCTTCCAAGAGGACGCCTCCGGCGCCTTCGGCACGCTCACTCTCCAGAGCGGCGGCCACCAGACCTCGATGACGCTGCTCGGCCAATATGCCGCCGCGGGCTTCGGGGTCGCCAGCGACGGCCATGGCGGAACGCTCGTCGACTACACGCCGCCCAAAGTGGCGTTGCTCGGATGAGAACCCGACCGTGGCGCTAGACACCAATCCGGGCGACGCGCAGGCGTCCGCGCGCCCGAGCGCGAAGCGTTGGGGAGACCCGGAGGCGGCGCATCGGACCGGGTCCACGTCGCAAGACGGGGCGCCGGAACAGGACGCCGGTCAGCCGAGCGACGAGGCGCCGCTCGACAGTGGCTCCCTCGCTCTCGTCTCCTGAATTCGCCGACCGAACCCTCGGCGGGCGGCCAGGCGAGCCTGCCTCATGGTCGACGGCGTCAAGACGCCGATCGACCCGGCATGGCCGTGACCGCCGAAATCCAGACCGGCCGCAGGACGGTCATCGACTATCTTCTCTCGCCCATCCCCCGGCGGACAGGCTGATCCCGGTGCAAAAACGGCTATACTAAGGACCTGGGGCCCACTCACGGGATCTACGCCCATGGACGCGCCAACAGCGGAATTCGCGCTCGCAGGGAGCCTTGAAGAACTCAGGGCGAAGGGGCGGCTCGTAGTGCACGGCGCCCACCGTCCGATCTTGGTGGTCTTCGACCGTGGTCGGATCTTTGCGCTCGACAATCGGTGCCCGCACATGGGCTTCCCGCTCGATCGCGGGAGTGTCGACGACGGCATATTGACCTGTCATTGGCACCACGCCCGCTTCGATCTTGAAAGCGGCTGCACCTTCGACCTCTGGGCAGACGACGCACCGGTCTGTCCGGTCGAGGTGCGCAATGGCGAAGTCTGGGTGAAGACGACGTTTGGCCATGACGATCCCGCTCGGCACTGGCGCGAGCGGCTTGACCGCGGCATGGCGCACGACATCGGCCTCGTCATCGCCAAAGCGGTGCTTGGTCAACTCGCGGCCGGCGTGCCGCCGACCGACGTCGTGCGTCAGGTGGCGCTGTTTGGGGCGCAGAACCGCGACGGCTGGGGGGTGGGTCTCACAATTCTGACCGCGGTCGCGAATCTTCTGCTCATGCTGCCGGAGGAGGAAGCCTATCTCGCCCTGTTCCATGGCGCACGGCGCGTGGCGGCGGACTGCGACGGCGAGGCGCCGCGGCGGGAGCGGGCGCCGCTTGAAAGCCAGCCGGAGCCGGCTGTAATCAAACGTTGGCTGCGGCGTTGGACAAGCGTTCGCCACCGCGAGGCGGCCGAACGCACCGTCCTCACCGCGATAGCGGCGGGCGCGCCGCCGTCCACCCTCGTCGACGCGCTGCTCGCGGCCGCGACCGAGCGGGCGTTCGCCAACGACGGGCACTCGCTCGACTTCATCAACAAGGCGTTCGAGTGCCTCGACGTGGTCGGCTGGGAAAACGCGACGACTATCCTGCCGACTGTCGTCGGCGAGATGGTGGCGGCCCGCGGCGCCGAGGAGTTCGACAGCCTGGAGGCAGCCCATCGATCTTGTCGCGCTATGCGACGAAGCGGCGAGCCAAGTGCCGGAACTGTTCGCCGCCGGCCGGCGCACGCGCGGCTGGTCAGACCACGCCGCGCTCGCCCGCGAGCTGCTCGCCGATGATCCTGCGACTATCGTCGCGGCTCTCAACGCGGCGATCCTAGCCGGCGCCGCGCCTTCGGACCTCGGCCGATCGCTTGCGTACGGCGCGGCGCTTAGACTAGCGCGCTTTGGCAATGCTAACGAGCACGCCGACTGGGAGACTGCCCACCACGTCTTCACCTACGCCAACGCCCTTGATCAGATGGTCACGCGGATGGGGACCACCAATAGCGACAGCGACGCCACCGCGGTCCGCGCGGTCCTGCATGGAGCGATGGCGCTCTACCTTACCCGCTATCTCAACGTGCCGCCGGCCCGCATTCCAGGCGATGACGGCGAGCTGCTCGATGACCTGCCGGCCGAGCCGGAGGCGATCCGCGCCGCTTTGCTCGACGCCTTCGACCGGCAACGACAGGTCGATCAGGCGGCACGGCTGGTCGCGCGGCATCTCAAACTTGGCCATCCGGCGAAACAGCTAATCGCCGCCCTTGCGCTCGCAGTGCTCCGCGAGGACGCTGGCTTCCATGCCTATCAGATGCTCGAAGCGGGGGTCCGACAGTTCGCCGTTTGGGGCGACACCGACGAGGGCCGGCATATCCTGATTGCGGTCGCCCGCTATCTCGCGGCGCATTCGCCGACCGAACGCGCGGCGCTGCAGACGGCCGACATCGCCCGACGCTTGATGCGAGGCGGCGATTTGCATCAGGGCGCGCGGCTTGGTGGCTGGGAATTGTCGTCTAAGGACAGTGCATAGGCTTTCAATTCCGCGCTAGTCAGAATTTCCGCTTCGGTCGGAACGCGGACATTTCGAGTGCGCGACGCAGAGGCCGCTTCGCGTCGCAGCTTGAATCGCTCCAGCCCGGTCCTTCATCGTTTGCGGATGATCGCGTCTTTGACGAACAGGGAGTGGCCGCCAAACGGCGAGTCACGGGCGAAGGTGAGGATCGCCTCCGCGGGAAATTGAGAGCAGGAGAGAGAAGTGATTTCGATTGACGGCCTTGCTGCACCTGCGAGACCGTATATGCTGAGCGTTAGCGACGAGCGCGTTTTTGTCGCGATAGCCGAATACCGCCGGGATAGTTGGTCAGCTGTTTTCGATAGAAGACGGGGCTGTCATGACTGGGCGACCGGGAGCTTCGCGCGAAGCAGTTCTGGTTGATCTCGCGCTGCAGGGCGGGGGATCGCACGGCGCTTTCACATGGGGTGTTCTGGATCGACTTCTCGAAGAGTCGTGGCTGAAGGTCGAGGCCATTTCGGGCACGTCAGCCGGCGCCATGAGTGCCGCTGTCCTGGTCAGCGGATACATGCAGGGCGGCGCAGCGGGCGCGAGAAAAGCTCTGGACGCGTACTGGGAGCGGGTCGCCGCTTCCGCTCGTTTCAGCCCGATCCAAAGGTCGATGCTTGACCGGCTGATGAATTGGTGGTCGCTCGACACGTCTCCCGGTTACCGGATTATGGATCTCATGAGCCGGGTCGTCTCGCCATACGATCTCAATCCGTTTGGCCACAATCCAATCCTTTCGATCCTTGAGGAGAGCATCGACTTCGCCCATCTCGGGGAGGCGTCGATCAAACTGTTCATCACCGCAACCAATGTTCATACCGGACGCGGCAGGATCTTCCGTAACAGAGAGATCACCCCTGAGGTCTTGCTTGCCTCTGCCTGCCTGCCTGCCGACGCTGTTTCAGGCGATCGAGATCGATGGCGAACCTTATTGGGACGGCGGCTATGCGGGTAATCCGACGATTTCGCCGCTCGTGCGCGAAAGTGACGCGCATGACACGATTCTGATTCAGATCAATCCGCGCGAACGCCGTGTGACGCCGCGGTCCGCGAGTGAAATTCTCGATCGCCTCAATGAAATCTCCTTCAACGCGCCCCTGATGAAGGAACTGCGGATGATTGCGTTGCTGCGACAGGCGGCCGATCCGGGCAGTGGCGAGGGGCGTCGTTGGGCGGGAATGCGAACCCATCGCATCGTGACGGATAAACTTGCCGAGTTCGGCGCCTCCTCGAAGCTCAATGCCGAAGGTCCCTTCCTCAGCCTGCTCAAGGAGGAAGGGAGGAAGTCTGCGGACGAATTCCTCAGGTCGCATGGCGAGGACATCGGCAAACGCTCGACTGCCGATCTCGATGTCCTTCTTTCGGAGTGCTGACATGGATCGCGGCGATTTGATCGGCCTGAGAGGCTGGAGCATGCTGTTGCTCGCTCCGGTAGCTGCGGTCGCCGCGGCGCGTTATTCGGCAAACTGAAGGAGGATCGCGGCGCGGTTTTGGTGATTGGGTCGAGCTACAAGGATGATTTCATGGTCGCCATCCTCGGCGCCATAGCGTTCCAGTTGTGGTCAGTGTGCTCGGCTCGCTCGTCGGTTCGTTCTGATCAGTTCGCCTCGCCACCTGTAGTCTCAAAATGAGGCTCCGATGCGAATCTCATCCTCTACCCGTAGCTCAGGCTGGCGTCTTTCCGGCCGGCCGATCCTGGCGCTCGCTGCCCTGACGCTCGTCCTGATGCTCGCCGGTTGCAAGCGCGAGACCGCCGAAGAAGCTCCGCCGCCGCGCCCCGTTCGTACGGTCGTCGTCGAAAAGGGTGGCTTGGGCCAGTCAATCGTTCTGACGGGACAGATCCAGGCGGAAAAAGAAGTCGCACTCGCCTTCCGGATCGGCGGCAGGATCATCGAGCGCTCGGTGGATAGGGGCGATCGCGTCACGCCGGACCAGGTGGTGGCCAAGCTGGATGCGCAGAACGAATTGAATTCGCTTCGTTCCGCGCGCGCCGCGCTTGCTGCCGCCGAGTCCAGGCTGGAACAGGATTCCAATCATTTCGACCGTCAGGACACACTGCTGAAGCAGGGTTGGACGACCCGCGCCAATTTCGATCAGGCCCAGCAGGCGCTGCGCACAGCGCAGGCGGCCGTGGATGATGGCAAGGCCCAGGTCGAAATCGCGGAGGACCGCGTCAGTTATACCCAGCTCAAGGCAGGCTTGACCGGCACGGTCACCAGCCGCGCGGCCGAATCCGGCGAGGTGGTGCAGGCCGGTCAGATGGTGTTCATGGTCGCGCGCGATTCCGGTTGGGATGCTGTCTTCGACGTTCCGGCTCAGGTGCTGCGCCCGGAGACGCTGATGTGATCATCGCTCTGACCGACGATCCGAGCATCACCGCTAAGGGTCGCGTGCGGCAGGTCGATCCGCAGGCTGATCCGGTCACGCGCACGTTCAAAGTCCGCGTAGCAGTCAACGATCCGCCGCCGACGATGCGGCTTGGCGCTACCGTAACGGGCCGGATGGAAGTCGACCATGGTCACGGAATTTCGCTCCCTGCGAGCGCCTTGACGGCCGCAGACAACAATCCGGCAGTATGGGTAGTCGATCCGGACAGCCTGACAGTCGCCCTCAAGCCGGTCGAAGTCGTGCGCTTTGATCCAGGGACGGTGGTGCTTTCTGGAGGTCTTGACGGCGGCGAGATCGTTGTCACGGCCGGCGTGCAGGCGCTGCATCCGGGCCAAAAGGTCAGGCCGCTGGGAATACGGTCATGATCGGCCCTAATCTTTCCGACTGGGCGCTGAAACATAGATCCTTCATCGTCTTTGCGATGATCGCGATCGTGATCGCGGGTTTGTCGTCCTATTTTCGTCTTGGACGTAGCGAAGATCCGGCCTTTACCTTCCGCACCATGATCGTGCAGGCGGCTTGGCCGGGGGCGACACTCGACGACACTCTGACCCAGGTCACTGAACGCCTTGAGCGCAAGTTGCAGGAGACAAAGGGCCTGGATTTCCTGCGCTCCTATACAAGTCCAGGCATGACGACGATTTTCGTCAATCTCAAAGGCTCGACCTCCGCAAGGGAGGTGCCGGACATCTGGTATCAAGTGCGCAAGAACATTGGCGATATACGCCGGACTTTGCCCGAGGGCGTGGTCGGCCCTGGCTTCAACGATGATTTCGGCGACACCTACGGCATCATTTACGGATTCACCGCTGACGGCTTCAGCCATCGGGAGTTGCGCGACTATGTCGAGGACATGCGTTCAAAGCTGTTGTTGGTTCCGGACGTCTCCAAGATCGAGATTCTCGGCGCGCAGGATGAGCAGGTCTATATCGAATTTTCGACAAGCCTGCTTGCGGGGCTCGGGATTGACCGTGCGGCGCTAGTCAATGCGCTCCAGGCGCAAAACGCCGTGATCCCGGCGGGCTCGCTCCAGACCGGCGACGAGAAACTGTCGATCCGCGTGACTGGCGCCTTCAGGTCCGAGAATGATTTGCTCGATGTCAATTTTCCGTCGAATGGGCGGTTGATCCGTCTGCGAGACATCGCCGAGGTGCGCCGGTCGCTGTCCGATCCGCCACAACCGATGTTTCGGGTCAACGGCAAACCCGCCATCGGTCTTGCCATCGCCATGCGTGAGGGCGGCGACATCTTGGCGTTGGGCGAAAACGTGAAAAAGGCGATCGATTCCGCGACGGCCGATCTGCCGCTCGGGATCGACGTGACCTTGGTGTCCGACCAGCCCGTGGTGGTGAAGCACGCTATCGGCGAGTTCATGACATCGCTCTGGCAGGCCATTGCGATTATCATGGCCTGCAGCATCGCCAGCCTTGGAGTCCGGCCCGGCGCCGTTGTCGCTTTGGCGATCCCGCTGACGGTGGCAATCATCCTCCCGATCATGGAATCCATCGGGATCGATTTGCAGCGCATTTCGCTCGGCGCGCTGATCATCGCTCTCGGCCTGCTGGTCGACGACGCGATGACGACGGTCGATGTGATGATCTCGCGCATGGCCGCGGGTGACAGCAAGGAAAAAGCGGCGACTTTCGCTTATGACACGCTGGCATTTCCCATGCTTACGGGCTCATTCATCACCGCTGCAGGCTTCGTGCCAATCGGCTTTGCGCGGTCTTCTGCCGGCGAATATACGTTCTCGATCTTCGCCGTCGTAGCGATCGCGTTGATTGTTTCCTGGTTCGTTGCGGTGCTGTTTGCGCCTCTGCTCGGAGTTTGGCTGCTCAAGTCTCCCGAGCGTACAGAAGACGAGAAGCCGGGCCGTATCATGAGCGCGTTCCGAGCGTTCCTGCTGACATGCATGCGCCGCCGCTGGATGACTGTTGCAATCGCGCTCGCATGTCTCGTTGCGTCGCTTTTGGCCCTGCCGATGGTGCCCCGGCAATTCTTCCCGGCCTCGGACCGTCCAGAGCTGGTGATCGATCTGACCCTGCCACAAAATGCGTCGATTTTCGCCAGCGACCGTTCGGCTGCCAAGCTCGACGCCGTGCTCAAGGAAAATTCCGACGTCGCCAGCTGGAGCACGTATGTCGGGCGCGGCGCGATCCGCTTCTATCTTCCATTGGATGTGCAGCTTAACAACGACTTTTTTGCGCAGGCTGTGGTCATCGCCAAAGATGTCGCCGCGCGCAAAAGACTCCAGGCGACGCTTGAGAAAAAGTTGGCTGAGGAGTTCCCGAGCATTGTTTCTCGTGTCTCGCCGTTGGAGCTTGGGCCGCCGGTGGGATGGCCGGTGCAATATCGCGTAAGTGGCCCGGACTTGACCCAGGTGCGCACGATTGCCTTGCAACTAGGCCAGGTTCTCGGCTCCGACAATAATCTGCGACGGGTAAATTTCGACTGGATGGAGGCGGCGCGCAAGGTGCGGGTTGAAATCGATCAAGATCAGGCGCGCCTCGTTGGGCTGAACTCGAGCTCGCTTTCCGCCTATCTGAACACGGTCATGACCGGCGCCGCGATCACCCAATTGCGTGATGACATCTATCTTGTGGACCTAGTCGTCCGCGCTCAAGACGAGCAACGCGTCTCGCTCGACACAATCCAATCCCTGCAGGTGCCATTGCCCAGTGGTCGCACGATCCCCCTGAGCCAGATCGCGCGCTTTGAGTATGGCCAGGAATATCCGCTGGTTTGGCGACGCAATCGCGTGCCGACCCTCACCGTCCAGGCCGATGTCGCCTCCGGTTCGAGCCCGGAGGCAGCGGTGGCGTCTTTGGCGCCGGCCGTGGAAAAGCTGCAAGCACGCTTGCCCTCGGGCTATCGCATAGCCGTGGGCGGCACGGTCGAAGAAAGCGCCAATTCACAGGCCTCGGTCTTCGCATTGATCCCGGCAATGCTATTCCTGATGCTGCTGTTCCTGATGATGCAACTGCATAGCTTCAGCAGGCTCGCCATGGTTCTCAGCCTCGTGCCGATGGGACTGATCGGCATTGTCGCGGCGTTGCTGATTTCCGGCCGGCCTCTCGGTTTCGTCGCAATTCTCGGAATTCTGGCGCTGATGGGCATGATCGCGCGCAACGCGGTCATCCTCATCGAACAAATCGAGGCGGAGCGCGCACAGGGGCGTAATGTGTGGGACGCAGTCGTGGAGGGCGCGGTCTCGCGTTTTCGGCCGATTATGCTGACTGCAATCTCGACCGTTCTGGGCTTTATTCCGATTGCGCCGACTGTGTTCTGGGGGCCGATGGCCTTCGCTATCATGGGCGGATTGTTCGTCGCCACCGTGCTGACCCTCCTCGTCCTGCCGGCGCTCTATGTGATCTTCCTCCGCGTCAAGGAACCGGAGGTGCGATTAGACCGTGCGGCGATTTGATAGAATTGCCGCACGGTCCAGATTCCTTGGTTGCCGCGCGCTTTTGGCGAAAAACCGGCGTCCACTTTTTCGCCGCGCGCTCTAGCCTCGTGAGACGCCCGCAATCAGCAGCGCCAGGACAATCGCAAGCAACGAGACGCCGGCCGCTGGCCATTGCCGCAGACGGGCGTCAAGCGCTTCGAGGGGCGGGCCAATACTCAGCAGGCGGCGGAACGCGGCCTCCTCGATGACGACGCTGTCGCCGACCGGCACATAGGTCGAAAACCTGATCCGCCGCAGCACGAAGGCGAGGCCCACACCGAGCGCCACGGGCCAGAGCCCATCGACGAAATTGCCGAATTCGAACGCCTGTAGGACATCCCCCACTGCCGGATAAAGGGCCCACGGCGGCAAGATCGCGCCAAGCGCAACAGCGGGCCAGAAACGCATGAGGCTCGCTGGACATTCCTGTGCAGCGCCCTCGGGCGGCGCGGCGAGGCGGAACATGAAATGCGTCATTAGCAGCGCGGTGCCGATCGAAGAGAGAGTAGCGAGCGCCGCCTCCAATCCGCCAGCGAATTGCGCCTTCGTTGCAAGCTTGGCCAACGCGCCGCCTGTCAGCGGTAGTCCCGCAAGGCTAAGGGCAAGCAGGGCGGCAAGAATAATTGTTGTATGGGAATGTCTCATGCCTCGTGCAGCGAGCGCCCCAATCGTCAGGAACAGGGCAGCTTTGACCAGCAAATGGTTTGCAGCATAGAAAGCTACGTCGAGAGAGCCGTCCGATTGTCCTTTGGCAAGCGCCACGCCAAGCGCGGCCGCGATGACTCCCATCTGGCTGATGCTGGAATATGCCAGAATAACCTTAGGGTTTTGTTGAGTTAGGCCGAAGACGATCCCGTAAAACGCGGAAAGAAAGCCCAGCGCCGCCAAAGCGTGCCCCCAACCCTCCGAGGGAATTCCAAGCGGCAGGAAGCGGATCAGTCCGATCACCCCGGCCTTGACGCCGGGGCCGCTCAGCACGGCGGCGGCGGAGATCGGCGCGGCGCTGTAGGTGAGCGGCATCCAGCCATTGAAGGGGACCATTCCTATCTTCATGCCGAAACCGGCAATGATCAAACCCAGCGTAACGTTCCGCCAGGGTGAGGCCGGAAGGGCGGCCATCACATCCGCGATGCGCGCGCTTCCATGCGGCTCGCCTGCCACGAGCATTGCAAAGGCGAGCAGCAGAACCGCCTCGCCAAGAATGGTGAAAGCCATATAGATCGCGCCGGCGCGTCTCCGTTCGTGGTCGTCAGAAAAGGCGAACAGGCCATAGGCCGGAATGCTGGCGAGCGCATAAAAAAGATAAAACGAGACAAGGTCACCGGCAATGAAGACACCGAGGTTGCCGGTCATTGTGAGCAGCCAGGAAAGGCCGAAACGCTCATCTGGCTGGTGGTTGCGCCAGAGCGCGGCGCTGACGACGATCCAAAGCAGGGCCGCGCCGGCGAGAAGCAACGCGCTTGGCGGATCGAGGCGGAGGGTGAAACCTAGGACAGGCGCGTCGAAGACAAGCGGCGCGCGGGTCAAACCGATGAGGCCGGCTGCGAGACTTGGCGTCGGAGCGAGCCATTGGAGGGCGAGGGCGCGCCGCCGCCACCCTTTGACGAAGCAGGCGCCGAGGAACGCCAACGGAGTGGCGAGGCTCGCAACAAGCAGCGTTGAGAAAGGATCGGTCATGGCCTCGCCATCGGACGCCCGATTTCAAGGAAGTCAAAGAAAGTCTGCGGCGCGAAGCCAAGCGCAATGGCGATCGTTGTGAGAGCAAGCGCGATCACCTCGCGGCTGCGCTTCGGAGGCAACGCCAAGGCGATTTGATCGTCGGATAGTGCAGGCGCAAGAATGCGGTAGACATAACCGGCCGCAAGCAGCCCGCCAGCCAGGACAGGAAGAGTCCAGGGCCATTGGCCCGATGCGATAGAAGCTCGCAACATCAGCCATTTGGCGCTGAAGCCGCCGCTCGGCGGCAGGCCCATCAGCGACACCCCCCCGAGGGCGATAGTCAGGAAGGTTAGAGGTAGCGCACGCGCGGCGCCGCCGAGTTTTGCGATCTGATCATGGCCGAGCGCCTCGGCGAGCACCCCGGCCGAGAGAAACATACCAGCCTTGGCGAATGCATGGGCGAGCATCTGCATCACGCCGGCGCTCCAGCCGATCGCACTCCAGGTTTGGGCGCCTGTAGCAAGCGGAAAAACGAGGAAGAGGTAACCGATCTGCGCCACAGTCGAATACGCAATCAGTAATTTCAGTCGCGTCTGTCGCAAGGCGACAACGCTGCCTGCGATGATCGCGGCAGAGCCGAGACAACCGAGAACTATGGCTACCTTGGCCGCGGGAAGGGTGGGGAGGACATAAAACCAAAGCCGAAGCGTGAGAAAGAACGAGCCTTTGACAACGAGGCCGGAGAGTACTGCACTCGCTGCCGCCGGCGCGTTGGCGTGAGCAGGCGGCAGCCAGAGATGCATCGGAAAAAGAGCTGTCTTGGCGAGCAGGCCGCCGGTCATCAGGGCGGCCGCCATCCAGACGACGGGTACTGCCTGCACCCGTTGTGCGAGAAGCGAAATATCCAGTGTCCCGTACGCTCCGTAGAACAAGGCGACGCCGAGCAGATAGGAAATCGATCCGAACAGAGCGAAGAGGAGATAGCGCAAAGCGGCGGCAATCGTCTCGGGGCGGCCATCGATGCAAACGAGGGGCACAGCAGCAAAGGTGAGCAGTTCCAGCGCGACGTAGAGGTTGAACAGATCGCCGCCCAAGAAAATGATGTTCAGCGCGGCCCAAATGGCCTGAAGCATGATCCAGAAGGTCAGCGAGCTTCGGCTTTCGCGGACGCCGTCAGGCGTGGCGAATTGCCTGCGGGCGTAGAAAGTGGCGCCTGTTAAGATGACCGCTGCGGCGACCAGCATGACCGCCGATATGCCGTCGGCGCGCAAGGCGATGCCGAGCGGCGGCGGCAACCCGCCAATCGCATAGACGATGGGCTTGCCCGCTCGACCGACATTGAACGCGATAGCGCAGGCCAACGCCAATCCGAACGGCGACGCATACACGGCGATGCGCTCGGCGTTACGGCCTCCAGGCGTGAAGGAGAGGATCATTCCGGCAACCGGCAGCAGGATTGCGAGAACGAGCAGGTACCCGCCCGGCGTGGTCCCCAGTTCTTCCATCACTTTGTGTCCTCGCCATCCGGCTTGGTCCAGACCTCCGGATTCAACGTGACTTGGCTGCTCTCCTGGGAAAGGCGCAAGATAAGCGCGACCGCGATCGCGCTGGCGGCGAAGGCGACGACAATTCCGGTTATGACCATCGCTTGCGGAATTGGGTCGAAGCGAAAGCCGGCAGCGGCGCCGCGCCGAGCGACAATGCCGAAGACCAGGAAGACACCGCAGCCGATGATGTTAAAGGCCAGCAATTTGCGCAGCGGATGTGGATGGAGAACAAGGCCATAGAGCCCAAGACCAACCAAAGCCGCGCCGGTCAATCCCGCGAGAACAGAAGGGGTCATCGATCAGGTCTTTCGGTCGGCGGCCCGGCGACGAGCATCGGTAACGCCGCCGCAATGGACAGCACCATGAAGGCTTCGATGAAGAGAATGATCGGCTTGGCGATGGTGGGCGGATAGGCGAAGAAGCTTCCTGCCGTGACCGCGCCCGCAAGGCCGACGATAAGGAATACGCCGGGTCCGGCCACCAAAGCCAGCCGAAGCCATTGCGCATCGATGCGAGGCGGCTCCACCAGCCGCACCATCATGGTGATCATCCACATCGCCGCAATCAGGGCGCCGCCCTGAAAGGCGCCGCCTGGCGCGTTGGCTCCGGTCCAAAAGATATGAACGCCAATGAGCACGCCGACAGGCGCTAAAATCTGGGCAAGAAAGACCATCGGAGCATAGGGTTCGGGCCGACGGAGCGGCGCCGGCGCGCCACCCCAAGCCTTGTCCGCGCCCACTGACCAGACCCCAACCACAGCCAGCATCAACACGATCTTCTCGAGCATCGTGTCAAAGGAGCGATACGACATCAGCACCGCGGTGATGGGATTGCCGAGACCAGCGCCTGCGCCGTCCGCAGCTGCGGCTGCTTGCGGCGCAAGCGAGGGGGGCGGATCAGGCAGCATCAGGATGGCGGCGCCCAAGGCGCAGGCGACGAGCGCGGCGAGCGCGCCGGTGAGGAGTTTGAGGGTGAATTCTGGCTGCGACTCCGTCGCAACATTCTTGAGCGCTTCGAGCCTCTTGCCAGCGGTAATCAGCAGGACCCCGGTCACCCCACTGCCAACCGCCGCCTCGGTCAAGGCAACGTCTGGCGCATAGAGGCGGATCCAGACGAAAGCGAGCAACAACCCGTAGGCGACGTAGCCGACCACCGACGCGAACAGGTCCCGTGCCGTGATGGTAAAGATAGCAACGCCGATGACCAAGGTGGCGAGAAGGGTGTCAAGAAAGGGCAGGAGACTCATTTGCGACCTCGTCGCAGCGCGCGGCCGATCAATTGTGAAGTCGAGGCGCCAGAAAGCAGAACCAAAGCCCAAACAACGATTAGCTTGAGTGCTGAAAGTACGCCATCCGCGCGGGGGATCAGGCCGAGTGTGACGAGGCCAAGGCCGAGGTTGTCGGCCTTGGTCAAAGCATGCAGGCGGGTGAGCGAGTCCGGAAATCGCAGCAAGCCAACCGTTCCTGCGAAGAAGAAGATCGTACCGGCGCTGATGGCGACGATACTGAAAAGATCGAGAAGCGTGGTCACGCCTCAGCGTCTCCTTGGTCAGCGTCGATCAGATTGATGAAGGCAATGGTGGCGAACGCAGCGAGCAAAGCGAGACCGAGCGCGACATCCTCTACGCCAGGGACACTTGTCGCGTAGGCAATCAAGAGTAGCGCGGCAATTCCGCCCGTACCCAGCAGTTGGACCGCCATCAGCCTTTCCACGTCATTCGACCCACGCAAAACTCGAGCAAGTCCAACGGCGACCATGAGGACGATCAGGCCAGCAGCGAGGAGCAGAAGTTCATTCATGCCCGAGCGCCTCCTTGAACAGGGCCTCGTCCGCTTCGACGGAAGCCGCGATCGGCTGCAAAATGTCGAGGCCATGCATCTGAAGCGTTTCGCCTTCCGCGCTTGTCGGCAAGGTTCCCGGCTGAAGGCTCGAATAAACGAGAAAAGCGTTACGGACGGCGCCGGGCGGCAAGGCAAAAGGAACGGCAACGAATCCGGGATGCAGATCGAGGCGCGGCAGGAGCGCGCGCCGGGCGACGTCTACACCAGCGATGATCGAGCAGGTCAGGAAGCGAAGGGCGAGCTTGGCGAGTGGGGCAAGACGCGGTCGGATGGTGGTGGGCGGCAAGAGCGACAGGCTGATCCCCAGCGCGAGCGCAGAAGCCGCAAAGCCGATCGGCAAATCCTCCTTCTTCCAACCAGCTATCATGAGCCAAACGCCCAGAAAGAAGATGAAGCGAGCAACTGAGGCCGTCATCTTCGCCCTCATCTTCAATGACGATTGAAGGGGCATCGCGATCGAAGGGACGTCAAATGACTCCCTTTCTGACTAGGCAAGATCAGGCTAGCACCCTGGCGCCAGTGCGGCAACCATGGCCGCTGTGCGCCTGTCGCCCGCTGACTCGCCGCTGCGAGACGGACCGTAAGACGCGCAGGCTGTCTGTGGCGCCAGGAATGTCGACGCCATCTTCCGCCATCGAGCGTGGTCCGGTTATCGCGTTCACGCCCGCGCTCATTCTGCGTTCGGCGACGCGCCGAAGCATATGGTCTCACGTTGGCGCGCCTGCCTCCGCCAACAGCCGCCCGGCGCGATGTGCGGCCCGACGCTCCACGAAGCCTACGGCGTCATAGACGAGGACCGCGAGCAGGGCGACGATAACGCCCCCCTGCAGGATGAAGGCCGTGTTCGAACTCTGCAGGCCTGCAATGATGACTTCACCGAGCCCTTTGGCCGCTACTGTCGAACCGATGGTCGCGGTGCCGAGGTTAATCACGACCGATAAGCGAACGCCGGCGAGAATGACCGGCAGCGCCAGCGGCAATTCCACTGAAAGCAAACAGCGCGAAGGGCTCATGCCCATGCCGCGAGCCGCTTCGAGGGTGGTTGCGGGCACTTGCCGCAATCCGGCGATGGTGTTCTCGAAAATCGGCAACAGGCCGTAGAGGACGAGAGCGACCAGGGTGGGTTTGACGCCGAAGCCAAGGGCCGGCACAGCGAGCGCCAGGACAGCGACCGGGGGGAAGGTCTGCCCGATATTGACGACGCTTCGTGACAAAGGCAGGAACTCCGAACCCACCTCGCGCGTGACGAAAACGCCCATCAGTAGGCCAATCGCCGTAGCTGCGAGGCTCGCTCCAATCACCAGCCCGAGATGCGCCAGCGTCAGCTCGAACAGACTGCCCTGATTGTAGATGGCCGGCGCGCCGTTTTCGGTGAGCGGCTGCAGAATTGGCTTGAACAACTCCGGCTTCAGCACGAGCGCAAGCAGAGCAGCCAAGGCCGCGATACGGGCTGAGAGCGCCGCGAGTTTCATGCCAATCGCCCCGCTCGTGCGAGGATGGCGGACAAAGTGATCCGTCCACGCACCGATCCATCGCTGGTCGCCACCGGGAGACTCTGCGCGCCCCGCCACAGCAAGTCGGATAAGGCGTCGCGCAAGGTGGCGGTCTCAGGCATCGCCGGGCCCTCTGCGTCGCCTGTCTCCATCGCTTCGCCAACCTTTGTCAGCGACAGCAGACGGAATGGCCGGTCGCCGCCGCCAACCAGTCGCTCGACAAAACCCGGCGCGGGTCGGGCGAGAATTTCGGCGGGGGCCGCATATTGAAGGAGGCGACCGCGATCCATGACGGCGATTTGGTCGCCAAGATGGATCGCCTCCTCCAAGTCATGCGTGACAAGCACGATCGTGATGCCGAGTTCGGCGTTGGAGCGCGAGGAGATCTCCCTGCGCCTTGGCGCGTATGATCGGATCGAGAGCGCCGAACGGCTCATCCATCAGCAGCACGGCGGGCTCTGCCGCCAGCGCTCGGGCCACGCCGACGCGCTGCTGTTGCCCCCCCGAAAGTTGGCGCGGAAATTTGTCCATGTAGATGTCGGGATCGAGTTCGAACAGCGTCAGCAGTTCGCGCACACGCCGGTCGACGCGCGCCTTGTCCCAGTTGAGGAGATTGGGCACCGTCGCGATGTTGCGCGCCACGGTCCAATGCGGGAACAGCCCGTTGCCCTGAATGGCGTAGCCTATGCCACGCCTAAGCTGCTCCCCCGCCATCGTTGCCGTATCGCGTCCGTCAATCCGGATAGTCCCGCTGGTCGGCTCGATCAGGCGGTTGATCATGCGAAGCAGAGTTGACTTGCCGCTCCCGGAAGTTCCCACGAGAACGACAATGGCGCCGCCTTTGACGCTGAACGAGACCTTGTCGACAGCGGCGGCCTCGCCGAAATAGCGGCTGACGTTTTCGATTTCGATCAATCGCGCTGTCCTTCGATAAGTTCGATCAGAGCATCAAGGACAATCGCCGACGTGAAGGCCAGCGCGATCGTCGGGACAGCGCCAAGCAGCACGAGATCCGTGGCGGATTGTCCGATGCCCTGGAAGACGAATGTCCCGAAACCGCCGCCGCCAATCAACGCCGCGATCGTCACCAGGCCGATATTTTGGACCAGCACGATACGGATGCCGGTCAGGATAACCGGAAACGCCAGGGGGAGCTCGACGCGGAACAGGCGCTGGCGCCGGGTCATACCCATCCCTTCCGCCGCCTCGACGATCTCGGCGGGAGCCTGATCCAGGCCAACGACGACATTGGCGACCACCGGCAACAGCGAATAGAGGAAAAGCGCGATGAACGCCGGCGCCACGCCGATGCCGCGAACCCCGAACTCGCCCAGAACGGGAAACCTTGCAGCAAGCAGACCGAGCGGCGCCATCATCAGGCCGTACATCGCGATGCTCGGAACGGTCTGGATGATGTTCAAGACGGGAAGCGTGACGCCGCGTAATGCGGCGGACCGATAACAGGCAATTCCGAGCGGCAGACCAATCACAACCGCAGCAGCCAATGAGCTGAAGGCAAGTTCGACATGCCTGGCGCCCTCCTGCCAGAAGCTATCGGAGTGGGTCGCATATTCCTTCATTACGGATAGGCCGCTCCAGAGTCCGGAGCCCAGAATGAGGGCGATGATCGAAGCCGCCGCCGCGAGAATCGCCAGTCGTGTGATCGGCCCAAGAGCGAGCTTGGCGACGGCGTCTGTGATGAGGATCGCGAAAGCGAAAACAAGAATCCAGAAGCCCGTCGCCGGCGCGACGCGCGCGAGCGCGTTACCAGGCGGGACAACATGACTTGGCGCCAAGCCAACCAACACTGCGACCGTGATGAGAACGAGCGCGCCCACAAGCAGCCGAAACACCGGCCTTGTCCGAAAGAACGCGAACGCCGCGCCGCCCAAAACCACGACCAGGCCGACCGCCCCCAACGTGGGAGGCAAGGCGTCGAGAATGCCCAGACCCTTGCCCGAGACGATGCGATTGGCGCGCAGCGTCGCCAGAGGTTCCAGGAAAAGCGCAGCCGCCGCGAGGACCGCGATCGCGACGCCGAGCTTGTCCAGCCGCGACGCGATGGTCGCCCACAGACTAATATCTGCAGGCGTTGGGGAAGCGCGCCCCGTGATCGCCAACGCTTCCCCGGTTCGGGTCATTTGCTTATGAAGCCTTTCGACTTCAGATAGTCGGCGGCCACATCTTTCGCCGCCTCGCCATTGACCTGGATCCGGCCATTGAGCGTCTGCAGCGTCTTGAGGTCAAAGCTCGCGAAGACCGGCTTTAAAATCTCGGCGATTTCCGGATGGGCTTTCAGGACTGCCTCGCGCACAATCGGCGCAGGAGCGTAGACCGGTTGTACGCCCTTGTCGTCGTCGAGCACCACGAGACCGGCTGCGCTGATGCCGCCGTCGGTGCCATAGACCATCGCCGCGTTGACGCCATCGGTCTGGTCGGCCGCGGCCTTGATCGTCGCCGATGTGTCGCCGCCCGACAGCACCAGAAGCTGATCCGGCTTGAGGGTAAAGCCATACGTGCTTTGGAACGCCGGCAGAGCCGCCGCGCTATTGACGAATTCCGATGAGCCGGCAAGCTTCACCTTGCCGCCGCCCGACACCCATTTTCCGAAATCGTCGAGCGTGACCACCTTATTGGCCGAGGCGACCGAACCAAGCAGGCCGATAGCCCAGGTATTGTTGGCCGGGGCGGGCGTCAGCCACACGATCTTGTTGGCGTCGTAGTCGAGCTTCTTCGCGGCCTCATATCCTTTGGCTGCGTCCTTCCAGAGCGCGTCGTCCGCCTTGTTGAAGAAGAAAGCGGCGTTGCCGGTATACTCTGGATAAATGTCGATTTCGCCGGCGACGATCGCCTTGCGCAGAATTGGGGTGGACCCCAATGATATCTTGTTGGTTATCGTGAGGCCGTGCGCCTGCAGGGCCTGCGCGATGACATTCCCCAGCAGATTGCCTTCGGTATCGATTTTCGACGACACGACGACCGCGTCGGCAGCTTGAGTCGAGCCGACCATCATCCCGGCCAAGACAAGACCCAGACTCCACGCCTTAATTGATTTGATCATTTTCATTCCTCCCATTTTGAAACTCAATCAATGCTGCTGGCGAGAGGCGCGAAAAACTCACCGATGATCGAACAGTCTACCGATGCGCTCGCCGCTGGCCTGCACAAGCGCCACGAGCGCGATCAGCACGACGATCGCCGCAACCATCACCGACGTCTCGAAACGTTGGTAATAGCCGTAGCGGATCGCTAGGTCGCCAAATCCGCCGCCGGCCATTGCCGAAGCGCTAATCAGGAACACCAGAGTCACCGTGAAACCCGCTATGTGGCTCGGACGCGCCTCGGGCACGAGCACATCGCGGATGACGGTCCAATTCCCTCCGCCCATAGCCTTGACGGCTTCGATAAGACCGCGGTCGACCTCGCGGAACGACACTTCCGAGACGCGGCCAAAATATGGAATTCCGGAGATCGACAAAGGCACAATAGCGGCGGCTGCGCCAATTGACGTCCCCAAAGATCAGGCGCGTCAACGGGATCAGCGCCCGGCTGCGCGCGCGGGAGTTCAAGTGCCCCACCAAATTCGTTCGAAAGCGCGCCCTGCTCGATGCGGCGCCCCGTATCTTGCTTCAGCATCAAGCCTCGCCAAAGCCTATGATGGCCCTGACCATCGCAGCCGGTTCGCCGTCAATGGGGCGAGCTTCACGCTCGAAGCCGGCGCACCCTCGGGATCATCGGTGAGTCAGCGTTCGAACGCGAACAATTGCGGGATGGAGATCCCACACTCAAATGACGCCCTGGCGAATCTTGTCGAAGTAGTCGTCCCCGCCGATCTGGCCGCCCTTGAGGGCGACCTCTAGGCCGTCCAGGGCCTTTTCGTCGCTGTAGGCGCGACAGAGCGGCGAGCCGGGCGTTGCCGGCAGGGGCAGGAGCGTCGTCAGCGCGTAGACGCCGAGTTGGCGAAGCGCATGGCTCGATGTGTCGCCTCCGGCAATAATGCTCCTGCGAAGTCCTGCCTGCTCGATAAGGGCGCGCTCAATCCGGCCAAGCGTTTTCCCAATCGCGTGGCGCGCGCCTTCGCTCGCAAGTTGCGCGCCGACATCCGTCTCCGGCCCAAGGGCCGAATAGAAGATCACGCTGCGCCCTTCGGCGAGGCTACGCAGGCCCTTGCGGATCGACTCCTCGATGACCTCGTGTTCTTCGCCCGCAAGCGCTTGCGGATCGACAGAGAAACCATCGAAGCCGTTCGCCTCCGCGTGACGGATCTGGCGCGCGGTCGTCGGCGAGCAACTCCCGGAGACGACCGCAATGCGCTCTACGGGCCCCGGCTCCGCGAACTGGCATGCGCCAGGGATCAAGCCTGCGGCCGCCCATTCGCTCAGCAACGCGTATTCGATCCCGGAGGAGCCGGCGACGAAGAGGCCGCGGTCGGATTGCAGGCGGCCGAGCTGGCGGCCGACTTCGATTTGCGTCGCGGCGTCGAGGACGTCGAACAGCACGATTTCGGCGCCGCTCGAAAGAACGGCGTCGACCCGCGCATTGACATCGCTCGCGCCGAGCGTTGCGAGATCCACTAAGCCGATGGTCTTGTCGGTCTGCTTGCCGAGGTGCAGGCGAAGATCCGCTTCGCCCATCGGCGTGACCGGATGACGCGACATCACGGGATGCCGGTCGATGCGATAGGCGTGGCCTTGATAGGCAGCGAAGAGATGGCCGAACGCCGTATAGCGCTTTAGCTGCGGGGCGCCGACGACGAGCGGAACAGTCGCTTGCGCGAAGAGTCGCTGGCCGATGTCGATGGCCCGGCCGATGCTCCCGATCTCGGGACTGGAATCGAAGGTCGAACACACCTTGTAGTGGCATATCGCGGCGTCGAGGCTTTTCAGCCAGGCGAGCGCCGGCGTCAGGTGATCGTCCATCCACGCCGGCGTCTCGCTGCGGCTCGAACCGGCGAGGCCGATGGCGCGCACGTCGGGAAACCTTGCACGCTGCGCCGAAGTCGGTCGTTGCGTGAACAGGACGGTCGGAACGCCGCGCGACGCGAGCGCCTCCATGACGTCGGTCGACCCGGTGAGATCGTCCCCGTAGTAGGAGAGCAGCAGTTCAGGCATCGGCGATAAGCTCACGCATCATTCTTGGCCCCGCCGAACTTGGCGATGGATTGGGCGAGCTCGCGATGATCGCGGGCGTAGACGTCGAGGGGAATGCCGGCGACCGCGGCCTCCCAGGCCTGTTTCACCGCTCTCACGCCCGCCGCCGGGCCACCGGGATGGCTCACGACTCCCCCGCCGCAGAGATAGAGCAGGTCCTGCGTGCGGCCGGTGCGCGCGAAGGTCTCCGGCGCCTGGCCGCCCCATTGGCCGGACCCCGCCACTGGCAGCGGGCGGTCGCGCGGCGAGAACAGCGATTCCCTAAGCGCTTCGAACGATCGGACGAAGGAGTCGTCCGGCTCCCAATATTTCGCGCCAATGCCGTTGATCTGAAACTGATCGACCCCGAGCAGCCGCCAGAATTGCTGGTAGACGCGAAAATCGAGGCCAAGGCCGGGATGGCGGGTGAGGATATCCCAGCCGTTGCGATGGGCGTGCAGGACGAGACGCGAGCGCCTGCGCAGATAGGCGAAGCCGCCGTAGCCGATCGAATTGATGTTGATGACCGCCGCATTGCCGCCGGCGTCGGCGACGATGTCGTGGTTGCGCAGCATTGTCTCGGGATCGGCGTGCGAAATCCCGAAGGCGTACATCACCTTCTTGCCCGTCTTCTGCTCCCGATCGAGGATGATCGGCATGATGGCGCGCACGCGATCGGCAAGGCTCGAATAGGCCGGGCTCATCAACTTCTCGTCGTCCTTGATGAAGTCGACGTCGGCGTCCACCAATTCGCGCACCATCTCAGCGGTCTCGCTCGGGCGCAGCCCGAGCGCCGGCTTGACGATGGTCCCAATGATCGGCCGGTCCCTCACGCCGGTCAGCGCGCGGCTCCCCTCGATGCCGAATTGCGGCCCGGGATGCGCCGCGCCGAATTCGGGGGCAGCTTCATGTCGACGATGCGGATGCCGGAGAACCCCTTGATCGAGAACACGCCGCCAATCGCGATTGTGGTCAACGCCGCGAGATCGGTCCCGATCGCGTCCAGGGGAAACTCGATGTCGGCCTCGCCGCGGGAGTAGGGGCCGCGATAATTGGGATCGGTCTCGGGAAACGAAGGGATCGCCATAGAGTTCGAGCTTGCGGAGGCCCACCACCCGCGCGCCAACTCGCGCTTTCAGTTCGGGGGTCTCGCCGGGCGTCGCGACGAAAGTTCCCGTCGATTGATCGCTGGCGATTTTGTCCGCCAGGGCCGCGACGTCGCCCGCCGTCTCGATTCGGTAGGTCATGCGAACGACGGATTGTGGCATTTCGTTTGGCGATCCGGACGTTCATGCGCTCTTAGCGGCGCCTTGAGGCATTGGCATTGAGGTATAATGACTATATCATCTGACGAGGTGAATTCAACCGAATTGCGTCGTCCGAGGACCTGGGCGCGATGACATCCTTTCCATTCCTGATATGAAATCCACGAATCGACACGGCTTGACGACTACAGGCGACGCGTCTCCCGGAACGACTGCCATGACGCTTATTTCCGATCCCATCGTTCGCCGAAAACTGTCCGACGAGGTGTTCGACCGGCTGAAGTCGTTGATCACCAGCGGCGAATTGCAGCCCGGCGACGCCATGCCATCGGAACGGGATCTGATGGAGCGCTTCGGCGTCGGCCGCCCGGCGATCCGCGAGGCGATGCAGCAGCTCAGCAACATGGGGCTGTTGACGATCTCGCACGGCGAGCGCGCCAAGGTGCGTCAGCCCACGGCGAAGACGATATTTCAGCAGGTCGACGCGGCCGCCCACGTCATGCTGTCGACGTCGCCCGCCTCGCTCGAGCATCTCAAGCAGGCGCGCCGTTTCTTCGAACGCGGCATGGTGCGGGAGGCGGCGGCGAAGGCGACGCCAGCCCAGATCGCCGCCCTGCGTGAAACTCTGGAGGCGCAGCGGGCGAATCTCGGCAATCCCGACGCGTTCATCAGCGCGGACATGCGCTTCCACACGCAGATCGCCGCCATCACCGGCAATCCGCTGTTCGAAGCCGTCAGCGAAGCCATGCTGGGCTGGCTGCGGGAATACCATACGGAGATGCTGATCTGGAGCGGCAAGGAAAATCTGACCCTCGCCGAGCACGAAGAGATCATCAAATGCGTAGCCGCGGGCAATCCCGACGCGGCCGAGCGCGCCATGATCAAGCATCTCGACCGCTCCGCAGCCCTCTATGTCCATCAAGTCGGCGGGCAGGGGTAGCGCGCTCTGCCGTCGCGGGGGAGCGTCATTGCGAGCGGAGCGAAGCAATCCAGCGATCGAGACCTCGCCAGCGAGTCGCGAGTCGTTCCGTTGGCGCCTCAATCGGCGGACGCTTCGATCTCTGGATCGCCGCGCTCCGTTCGTGATGACGACAGAGGTCCGGTTCAACCAAAAAGACAGCGTGTTCTAATCGAACGGCCCGGCCTCTTCGATTTCGACGATTGCGAATGGCGCCAGGGCGACGTCGCGCCCGGCGACGCTCCACGCGGGTGGCCCGACGCCCATCGAGGTCGTCGCGTCGAGGCTGCGCGCCGATCGCTGCCGCGCGTCGGGGAGCCGAACGGTCAGCGGTTCGCGCGTGAGATTGGCGAGCCAAAGGGTCCGGCCGCCGTCCCTTGCGACGACAGCGACGCCCTGAACCGCGTCGGGGCGACCGGAGGTCAAAGCGCATCGCTCCTGGCCGGCCAGCGCCGCGAGCGCGCGCACAACGTGGAACAGCGGCCCCGCCACCCCATTTGCATCGAAAAGCCCGAAGGGACCGGTCAGCGCCGCCGGCGTCAGCACTTCGAGGTTCGCCTCCGCCGTCCGCGCCGCGTAGCCCAGCGTCCAGGCCGCACCGAACAGACCGTTGTGGCGCGGATCCGCATTCGCCATCGCGATCCTTCGGCCATCGGGATTGTCGAAAGTGCGCGACCCATAGGGGTTCTGCCGCATCGCGATCGTCGACGGACCGATCCGGTACGGCTTGTCCTCGCCGATGAACGCGCGAGCGGAGCGCGTGACGAACGGCAACGCCTCGAGCGTCTGCATCACGCTGCGATCGTCGGCGGCGTGAACGATCGGGTTGGTGGCGTGCGTGACAAAGTCGAGCAGATCGACGGGCGGCCGCTTTCGGTTCAACTCGGTGAAGTAGCTGAAGCTGCCCCCGCCCAGTCGCACGCCGGGGAAGGCGGCGCGCGCAGCCGCATAGACATCCGGCAACGGCGGGCACGCCGGCCACGCGCTGCCGGGCGGCGTCGACTGACGGTCGACCGCCGGGCTGACGGCGACCGCGTCGAGACGCAGGCCGACCTCGCGCACGAGCCCGGCGCAGGCCGCGAGTTCGATCGCGGGATCTTCCCGGCAGGGTACGACGCATTCCAGCGTGATCTCGGCCTTTGTTTGCTTCGCAAGCTCCGCAAAGCCCGCGAGCGCCTCGCGGCCGTGGCCGGCGGTCGGATCGAAGCAGCAGGTCAGAGTTTGCGGACCGACCTCGGCGAGCCGGTCTAGGCGCGCGAGAACCGCTCCCGTTTCCTCCGGCGTCACGACGAGGCCGATCTTCGGCATGCGGCCGATGGAGGCGCCGATCGTCACTTCGATTTCGCCGCAGCTAGCGCGCGCGGGCGTCGCCGTCGTGTCGCCGTCGAGGGTCAACGCCACCGATTGGGTCAGCGGCTTGCCGTCGGCGAGCCAATAGGGCCATGGCAGTTCGAGCGGCCGCACGTAGGTCTTATAGGAGGCGTCAGACCAGTTGCGCTGGTCCTCCATCTCGAACGTGTCTCCCTCCATGCGGCAGGTCGCTTCGAGGCCTGGGCGAACGACGTGGGTGATCGCGCGCATCGCCTTGAAGGGCTGCCAAGGTTCGATGAGGTCGGGCAGGCGGGTGCGCTCGAGCGAGCCGTCGACGTGCTCGACGGCGACCGGCGAGGCGGCGACGCCGACGATGGGATGGAGAACACAGAAGCCGCAGCGATTGGTCCGAAAGTCGCCGGTCGGCCGCGCCTGGACCTCGAAGCGCAGCGAGCCGTCGGCGCGACCGACAATCATGGCTGAGAAATCGAGCCGCGATCCATCCCGCGATACGCAGCGGGCGTCGTAGGATATCAGAAGGGAATCCAGTTCCTTGCGAATGCTGAGATTCGACAGAACCGGTGCATAGGCGCCCCAATCCTCGTCGCGGACGATGTAGCCGATCGCGCGGATCACCTCGACGCCGTCGAAGCGGATGTCGCGCAGATTGCCTGCGACCAGTGTGGCGGAAAGGGCGCCCACCGAAAGGACGAGCGCCTCCGGCTCCGGCTCTGCAGAGCCGAACCAAGCCAGCAGCGCCTCGGCGTCGGCGCTTGTCATAGCCTGGCGACTTCCAGCGTCTCGCGCGTTGCAGCCGACGCATAGGCCGCCTCGACGAGCGCAAGCGTTTTCACGTTGTCACGGCCGGAGGTCGCCGGTTCACGGCCCTCGCGCAGGCAGTCGATCCAATGCTGCTGGATCGCCTGGACGCTCTCCTGGATGTTGTGCCATGGCCGCGACGCCCAAGGCAGCAGCGGCGGCGACACGTCCTTGCGATAGGCGCCGTTCTTTCCTGCGACCACCAACTCGTAGCCCTGGAGCAGCCGGACGCTTCCCGCGGACCCGTCGACCTCGATCAGCGTCTGCGGGAACGGTTCGACCTCGAGCCGCGTCGCATAGCTGCAGTCGACGACGGAGGTGATTCCATTTTCGTGATCGAGCAGAATCGTCGCAACGTCCTCGCCGCGGATCGCCGGATTCACGCGGCGCGTGCGAGCGGTCGCCGTCACGACGTCGCCGAACAGGAAGCGCGCGATGTCGAGGATATGAATGCCGAGATCCTCGATGATGAACCGTTCGCCAGTGGCGAGATAAGGTTGACCGCTGAACACGTCGTATGCGGAGCGGAAGGAGACGCGCCCCCAGAACGGCGCGCCGATCTCGCCGCGTTCGATCACCGCGGCGAGGGCGCGGATCGCGCTCTGCCAGCGAAAATTCTCATGCACCATGAGCGGCACGCCAGCGCTCTCGCAGGCCGCGACCATCGCGCGGGCGTCCTGCATCGACGGTGCGAAGGGCTTCTGGCAGATGACGGCGATCCCGCGGCTGGCGGCAAGTTCGACCAGACGCCGGTGCGAGGGCGCCGTGGTGGCGATGTCGACGAAGTCGAGCTTCTCGATCGCGAGCATTTCCTCGGCGGAGGAAAAGCGGCGCGCGACGCCGAACTGATCGCCGGCGATCGTCAGCCGCGCCGGATCACGATCGCAGATCGCGACGATCGAGGCGCCGTCGACGCCGCGCCAGCCGTGCAGGTGGTTGATCGAGAAGAAGCCGCATCCGATCAATGCGCCGCGATATTCGCTCATGTTCAACCCAACCGCGCCATTTGTCGCAGGGCCACTCGCTGTTGCAGGCGTCGCTGCGCCTGATCGACGACGACCGCGACGATGATGACGAACCCCTTGATGACCATCTGCCAGAACGAACTGACGCCCATCATCACGAGGCCGTCGGAAAGGATGCCGATAACGAAGGCGCCGACGATCGTGCCCCCGATCGAGCCGCGTCCGCCGGACATCGAGGTTCCCCCAAGAACGGCGGCCGCGATGGCGTTGAGTTCGAAGCTCTCGCCCGTCGCCGGATGCGAGGCCATCAGCTCCGAAGAGACGACGAGGCCCACGATCGCCGCGCAGAAGCCCGAGAACATGTAGACGAACATCTTGACGCGCACGACGCGGATGCCCGACAGCGCCGCCGCCCGCTCGTTGCCGCCCACCGCGAAGATCTGCCGCCCAAGCGGCGTGTAACGCGCAAAATAGGCCGCCGCCAGCGCCACGACGATCAGGATCCAGATGACCACCGGCAGTCCGAGCAATCTGCCGGCTCCCAGAAGGCCGTAGCCCGTGGTGCCGTATTCCTCCTTGCCGACGAGATTGGGAAACGTCGCGCCGTCCGACGACAGCAAGGCGAAACCGCGAGCGATGTAGAGCGTTCCCAGCGTCGCGATGAACGGCGCGACGTTGAGCCGGGTGATGAGGAAGCCGTTCAGAGCGCCGATCGCCAGGCCCACGCAAAGCGTGATGCCGATGACCTCGAATACGTTGAAGTAGACGGTGTAGCCGATCAGAAGATCGAGCCCGTTCAGGATCAGGCCGCCGGCCACCATCGCGCAGAGTCCGACGATCGACCCCACCGACAGGTCGATGCCGCCGGTCACGATCACGAACGTCATGCCCATCGCGAGAAACGCGTTGAGCGCGACGTGCTTCGACATCAGGATGAGGTTGGCGGCGGAGAGGAAGTTCGGCGCGGCGAACGAGAAGAAGGCGAGCACCGCAAAGAGCGCGATGAAGGTGCGCAACTTCATGAGATTGAGCGTGATCGATCCCGATCCCGCCGCGCCTCTTCTCAGCGTCTCACCTGCGGCCGTCATGCCCGAATCTCCGTCAATTTGGCGCCGTCATGTCCGTGCCCGAGCGCGGAGGCGGCGACGAGTGCGGCCTCGCTCGCCTCGGCGCGATCGACCATCGCCGTCACGCGCCCATTGCTCATGACGGCGATGCGATCGCTGAGCGCCATCACTTCGTCGAGGTCCGAAGTGACGAAGATGATGCCGAGCCCCTCGGCGGCGAGCCGCCGCATCGTGCGAAAGACTTCTGCTTTGGCGCCGACGTCGATCCCCCGGCTCGGCTCGTCCATCAACAGCACCTTGGGGCCGGTCATCAGCGCCTTGCCGATGACGACCTTCTGCTGGTTGCCGCCGGAAAGCGAGGAGACCTCCTGCGCGGGGTCGGCGACCTTGATCGTGAGGTCGCGAATGGCGCTCTTGACCGCGGCGCGCTCGCGCGCGCTCACGATGTGAAAGCCAACCAGAAACTTGACGAGGCTCGCCATCGTCAGATTGGCGGCGACCGAAAGGATCGCTACGAGCCCTTCGCGCTGCCGGTCCTCCGGAATCAGCGCGAGGCCGCGCCGGATGCGGCCGGTCACGTCGCGCTCGCGGACGAGCCGACCCTCGATGTAGATTTGGCCGGTCGCATGTGGCCGCCGCCCCATCACGCAATCCAGGAACTCGCTGCGACCCGCTCCCATCAAACCGTAGACGCCGAGGATTTCGCCTTTGTGCACGGAGAGCGAGACGTGGTCGACCTCGTAGCCGCCGGTGAGCCGCGGCAGGCAGATCGCCTCGGCTCGGAACGCTTCCTCGCCGATGGGATGATCCACGGTCTTGGCGAAGTCCTTGGACGATGAGCCGATCATCTGCCGCACGATCCAGGCGACGTCGACGTCCGCCACGCGCGCGCTCCCGGTCACGCGCCCGTCGCGAAGGACCGTGATGAAGTCGCCGATGCGGATCAGCTCCTCCAGGCGATGCGAGATGTAGACGATGGCGACGCCGCGCGCTTTCAGGTCGCCGATGATGCGGAACAGGATCTCGACCTCGGCCGCGCTCAGCGCGGAGGTCGGTTCGTCGAGGATCAGGATGCGCGTATCCTGCGACACCGCTTTGGCGATCTCGACGAGCTGCTGTTGCCCGATGCGAAGATCTTGCACGAGCGTGCGCGGATCGACGCCAGCCTCCAGCCGCTCCAGCAATTCTCCGGCGCGCCGCTGTTGCAGGCGATGATCGATGCCGAGCGCCCCACGCGTCAGCTCGCGCCCGGCGAAGATGTTCTCCGCGACCGAGAGATTGCCGAACAGATTCAATTCCTGGAATACGATGCCGACGCCGTGTTTGGTCGCGTCCGCCGCGTCCGCGAACTCGACAGGCTCGCCGTCGAGCAGAATCCTGCCGAGCGTCGGACGCTCGACGCCGGCGATGATCTTCATCAACGTCGATTTGCCGGCGCCGTTTTCTCCGACCAGCACATTGACGGCGCCGCGGCGGACCTCGAAGTCGGCCTGCTTGACCGCGACCGTGCCTGAATAGACTTTGGTGACGCCTTCGAGGCGAAGAACGACGTCGTTGTCGCGCTGTTGCGTCATGGCGCCGGCCCCAGCGTGATCTGGGCGGGCGCGACCAGCGGCGGCTGATCGCCGGATTCGAGCGTGAACGCCCCCAGGATCGTCGCCTTGCGGCCAACGAGGGCGTCTCTCGGCAGTTGCGCCAGGAATGTGCGCGCGGCGTGCTGATTGAACGCCTTGCCGAACTGGGCGTAGTCGATCTGGTTCTTGAAGTCGTTGAACGAGACGAAGTCGAGCGCGTCGCGCAGCGCCGTGCCGCGCATGGCGGGGCCGATCTGGACGACCGCGGCGATTTTGCCGTCGCCCGCGTTGTCGATGCTGATGGTCCCCGCGCGCGACGCCGTCTCGGCCGCGACGATGCGCCCTTCGATCTTGACCGCAAAGGTCCAGGGCTCGCTACCCTGCTTCGCACGATAGCCGTACTTGTGGCCGGCCTCGTCGGGATTGGCGCGCGCGAGCGCCAGGACGTCCGGCAAGTTCCCCGCCTTCGCCTGGAGATAGGGGACGACCTTCGAATCCCATATGGCGTCAACCATGGCGTTGGGATCGAAGCCCCCGCCGTTCCCCTCGTCCGCGGTCGGGACTTGCTTCTTCGGCGTCGCGACGATCTTGCAGCCGCCGAGGGCCAGCCCGAACGGGAGAACGGTCAAAGCGAGCAGCAGGCGCCGTCTAATCACAATCGTCTCCGCACCGCGCAGATAGGCTGGACGCGGCGGCCGCCCCGAGGGACCGAGCCGCCGCAATTCCGCTGGGCTACTTCTTGAGGGCGAAGGTCTCGAGCTTGCCAGCGTTGGCAGGCGTGATCAGGACGCAATCCATCAATTGCTTTTCCTGCGCCGGCGCCTTTTTGGTCTTGATGTAGGCGTCGGCCTGATCGACGGCGACCTGCGCCTGCTGGTAGGCGGGCTGCATGACCGTCGCCTTGATGCCGCCGGCGATGATCGAGTCGCGGACGTCGTTCGATCCGTCGAAGCCGACGACGATGACGTCCTTGCGATTGGCCGCCGCAAGCGCGGCGATCGCGCCCATCGCCATCGTGTCGTTACCCGAGATGACGCCCTTGATGTTGGGGTTCGCCTGGAGGATCGTCTCCATCTTGGCGTAGGCCTCGGTCTGGCTCCAATTGGCGGACTGCTTGGCGACGCTCTTCAGGTCCGGATATTCGTCGATGACGTCGTGATAGCCCTTGGAGCGGATGCCGGCGTTGGTGTCGGATTCCTTGCCGACGAGCTCCGCGTAATTGCCCTTCTCGCCCATCAGCTTGACGAACTCCTGCGCGCCGAGCTGAGCGCCCTGGTAGTTGTTCGAGACGATCTGCGCGACCGCAACTCCGCTTGCGTTGATTTCGCGATCGATGAGGAAAGAGGGAATGCCCGCGTCCTTTGCCTTCTTGACCGCGGCGACCGTTGCATCCGCGCCGGCGTTGTCGAGAATGATCGCCTTCGCGCCGCGCGCAATCGCCGTGTCGACGAGCTCGGACTGCTTGTTGGCGTCGTCGTCGTGGACGAGCGACAGGACGTCGTAGCCGAGCGCCTTCGCCTTGGCTTCCGCGCCTTCCGCTTCCGCCTTGAAGAACGGATTGTCGTGCGAAGGCGTGATGACGGCGATGAGATCCGCCGCAGAGGCAGCGCCGTTTGCCCCGAAGGCGGCGGCGCCCGCCAGCGCGGCGCTCAGCAACACTGTTTTCAAACGCATAGAGTCCTCCCTTTGAGGCGTTCAGGTTCGTCCTGACGCTTTGCTGCAAACGACGATCGTCAGGCGATCGTCGCGTCTCGGCTCAGGTGATGCGCTGGATGCTGTCGGCGATCTCCTGAGGCTCGAACACCTTCTTCCAGTCGGGCCGCATGAGCGTCGGCTTGCCGAACTCGATCGCCTTGTTGCAGGCGTCGGAGAACACGCCCTCGACCTCGCCGAAAATGACGGCGCCGAGCACGTTCATGTGGCCGAGCAGGAAGTCGCGCGCCGCGGCTCGCGGAACGCCGCGCGCCACGACGTCGTCCATCGCTTCGCGCATCACAACGAGCAGCGTCGCGCAGACGGTCTCGGAGAGGCCGGGCTCGAGGAGCGCCATCTGCTCCACGGTGACGCGATGGGAGCGCATCACCGGCGCCCAGATGACTTTCGCGATCTCCTCGCCGAGCGCGTAGGCGCTCTCGGGTCCCTGCATCAGCGCGCTGACGATGTGCTGCTTGGCGAGGACGCCGCCGAAGTGATCGCGCTTGGCGGCCATGTCGGTCTCGTCGTTGAAGATCGGGGGATGGCAGGGGTGGGTGACGAAATACGTCAGGTCGTTGCGCGCCGGCAGGTGGCCGGCGAACGGCGCCGCGGCGTCGAGGGCGACCACCATCGTGCCGGCCTTGAGCTTGTCGCTGATGCCGGCGGCGACCTTGCCGATGTGCGTGTCGGGAACCGCGAGAATGACGACCTCGGCGCCGTCCAACGCCTGGTCCGGCGAGACGCAATCGAGGCCGAGGCCACTCTTCAGCCGCGCCTGGCCGGCGGGCGCCACCTCGACGTGGCGAACCTCGAACCGCGAGCCCTTGAGGTTGCTCGCCAGGCGGTAACCCATTTTTCCGCCCGCGCCGAAGAGTGCGATCGCTGTCACTGGCCTGTTCCTCCCGCCGATGTTCGGTGCTGGTATAATGAGCTAACTTGCACCATGTCAACGGCTGCGCGATGACTTCGGGTCCGAACAAGTACAATCCAAGGGAGGAGCGCGATGGGGGTGAGTCTGACGTCAGTGATGGCGGATCCAGCCGATCGCGGCGATGGCGACATCGGCTGACCTAGGCGGCATGAATCAAAACCGGACCGCGATGGGCCCGGTTTGCTGAGCATTTTGGGCGGTCTGAGGTTGGAAGCGGCGCGGAACTCGTTGTCGCGCAAAGCAAACTGCGGGGGTCACGGGGCTGCCCGGAACGCCCGGCCGAGACTAAAGATCATAAAACGTATGTGTAATACGGTGAGGATCGGTGACCTGGGAAGGGTCGGAACAGCGCTCCGCGTGACTAGTCTGCGTGTGGTCGTCGTTATCGGGCGCTACCATCGCGACGGCTGGGCGACCCGATGATCACGTGGCGCCAATTTTGAAGTTTCCTTAGAAACAGTCTGTCCGTGATGTTAGTTCGGCGACGTGACAAGGCCGTCCACACCGCTGACGACTCCATCGATGAGATTGGCGGCCATGAGCCGCTGAGCGAGCGTGGTCGGCTTGGCCCTCAGATTGGCAAGGAACTCTTGCTGGAGACGGTGACGGGTTCTAACGCACTCGATGGCGGAGGCGGGATCTGTGCTGGCGAACTTGATCTGGCTGCGACTGCGCAGTTGCGCCAAGCCGTCCAACTGATCGGAAAGGACGGTAGCTATTTTAGGGTAGCCGCCTGTTGTTTGATGATCCGATAGCAGCACTGTCGCCGTTCCCTCACCCGAAACCTGGATGGACCCGCGGGAAAGGGCCTCGGAAGGCATGTCGGGCGCGGTGTTGAGGGAAAGTGCGGGTCCCGCGAGGCGCACTCCCATTCTGTCGTAGGCGTCGGTTAGCGCAAACGGAGAGGACAACAGATTCTCGAGAGCCTCGGGCGCAAAGAAGCGTTGCTGCGGTCCGAGCACGACTTTGATTCCGGTGTGAGGTCGGGACCAGACGGGGCAGGGGATCTCGCCGACGCGCTCTTCCCGGATGTCCGCGTCCTCGACTTCCAGGCGCTGGCCGGCGACGAGGCTCCCGCCGCCGAGGTTGGAGTACGCGAGGGTCGAGCAACTGCCGAGCCATGATTTCGCTCTCAGGGTTCCGGCGAAGGCGAGGTAGGTCCAGCTTCCCCAAGGGCCGGCCCGCACGGTCAGGCGGGAGCCGGCGCGGATCGTCGCGACGATCCAGGAGCCGTGCCTCGCCAGATCGATCGATGTGACGAAGCCTCCGCCTGCGAGCGCTACGGTCACAGCGCCCTCGACGCATTCCAGAGCCAAGCCACCCGTCGAAATCTCGATCGCCGCTGCTGCGGACGGATTGCCGAGAGCAGCGTTCGCGATTTCGAAAGCCCCCCGATCCATCGGGCCCGAGGCCGGGACGCCGTAACGCATCAGGCCGGGACGGCCGCGATCCTGGATGGTGACAAGCGGGCCGACGCTCGAAACGACGAAGCGGGCGGCGGCCATGGTTCAGCCGCCCGCCATGGCGTCGAACTCGGCGCGGCTGATCCGCTTGAACGTCACGCGATCGCCGACATCGAACAAGAAGGGCCGGTCGCCGCCATCGTTGAAGATGCGGGTGGGGGAGCGGCCGATGTTCCACCAGCCCGCCGGCATCGTCAGCGTCGTGACGAGACACTGCGGTCCCGCAATCACCACGCTGCCAGCAGCCACGCCCCGCACGGCGGCGGGTTTGCGTGGAATCTGAATTTGTTGAGGCACACCCGCGAGATAGGCGTAGCCAGGAGCGAAGCCGTACATGAAGACGCGATACGCGCCCGAGAGATGCGCCTCGATGACTGCTTCCACACAAGCGCCCACCCGCGCCGCGACCGCGTGCAGGTCTGGCGCAAGGTCGTCATCATAGCAAACCAGCACTTGGTGAGTGGACGCCGTCCGTGCCGCTCTTTCCGCAGTCGCAAGCAGCGCCGCGACCGCGCTCAGCACGGCCTGGTGGTCCGTCACAAGCGGATCGAACCGAACCAGGACACTTACGTAAGCGGGAACCGCTTCCATGAAGCCGGCGAACGGCGAGCGCGATAGCGCCGCGTCCAGATTGAGAACCTGCTCGTGCGCGTCCGCAGAAATCGTCTCGCCGAATTCGACGAGCACCGAATGATCGGCGACGAGTTGAAAGCGCGGAAACGTTGAGCTTTGCGGGACGGTCACGGAACGGAACTCGAGGAAGGGTTTGAGGCCGACGCGGCTCGCCGCAAGCCGCTCACGAATCCTTCGCGCCATAGTCACGGCGCCGTGGCTGTCGCCATGGACGCAAATGGAATGCGCTTCGAGCCGGATCGGCGGTCCGTCGAGGGTCGGCATCAGACTGGTTTCGAGAAAAGCGATAAGTCGATCCGACGCCGCGCTGGTGTCCTCTATCATCGCCCCAGGACGGCTTCGCGGCACAAGACGGCCTGTGCTCAGATAAGCGCGATCGGCGAAGATCTCGCTGTAGACCGCGAGCCCCGCATCGCGGCCTGCGTGCTCCAGTTCGGTCCCCGATATCGCGAGCAGCGCAAGGTCCCGGGAAATCGCCCGTACGGCCCGCGCGATCGACGCAGCGACGGCCCTGTTGTCGGCGGCAAGGTTTCCCAAAGCGCCATGCGGTTTCACGTAACGCACATGGGCTCCGGCGAGCGCGGCAACGCCGATCAAGGCGCCGACCTGCGCTGCGATCAGGCGCTCGATCTCGGCCTCGCTCATCGGAATGACCCGCCGCCCGAAGCTCTCCTTGTCGGCGTAGCCGGGGTGAGCGCCGATCGTTACGCCGCGCGCTTTCGCTTCGCGCAGGGTTGCGAACATCGTCTCGGGATCGCTCGCGTGGCCGCCGCAGGCGACATTCGCGCTGGTCACGAGCGCGAGCATCGCCGCGTCGTCGCCCATCGTCCACGGGCCAAAGCTTTCGCCGAGATCGGAGTTGAGATCGATTGTGCGCGTCATGACCGGCTACCTCGCGCCGGGTGGCGCCGCCCTGACTCTTTGCAGCTTTTGCGACGTCCGATCGCGACCTTGCCCGCCTGTTTCATGAGGTCTCTCCCTCCCTCAGTAGACGATCGTTTCGTGCAGCGGCTCGCCGGCGCGAACGCGGGGGTAGCCCAGTTCCGTGAGATCGATGGTCTCGTACCTACCGGACAGGATCTGCTCCGCGACGCCGCGTCCGGTGGCGGGCGAGTGCATGACGCCGTGGCCCGAGAACCCTGTCGCAAAGACAAGATTGGAGATTTCGTCGTGCGGTCCGACGACGCCATTGTGATCAAGAGCGTTCATCTCATAGTGCCCCGCCCAGGCGCGCTCGACACGCAATTGCTGGAGTGTAGGAATGCGGTGCGCGAGCATCGGCCAGACGGTCGCCTCAAAGAGATGGTGCGCCGGTTCAAAATCGCCAAACGCCACCGGGTCGCGGTCTGCGGGCGGCGCAATGCCGCAGATGAAGCCTTCGCCTTCCGGACGGATCCAAGCCCCGGCAACATCGAACAGCATCGGAAACCCTGGCGTGCGGAGCGGCGCCTTCAGCGAGAACACCGTTCGCTTGCGCGGTGAAACCGGGAGCGGAATGCCGAGGTCGGCGACGAGCGTGGCCGAATTCGCGCCGGCCGCGTTCACACACCAGTCCGCTTCGAGCGTATCGCCAGAGGAAAGCTTGACGCCGACGACTCTGCCGTTCCGGATCGCGAGCGACTGCGCTTCCGCCTCGATGTATTCCGCGCCTCTGTCTCTGGCTCGACGGCGAACGAGAGACAGCAATGACCACGCGTCGAACCAGCCTTCGTTGCGGGTTCCGAACGTCGAAAGTCCGAGATCCTCGACGTTCAGCCAGGGAAAGCGCGCCAACAACTCGGCCGGGCCATAGGCCTCTATTTCAGCGCCTTCGCCTCGCTGCATTTCAAGCGCCACAAGGCGGGCCGCGGACGTCTCCGGCGAGCCGAGGATGAGATAGCCGTTTTCCACGAAACCGATATCGGCTTCGGGACCAAGGTGAGACTTGATGTTGCGAAAGAAGTCGGCGCCGAACAGGCTCATGCGGATATTGACCGCGCAGCCGAACTGGGTGCGGATCGACGCCGCCGAAAGCGCGGTGGAGGACTGACGATAGCTCGGGTCGCGCTCCAGCACTCGAATTTTGCCAGTGAAGCCCTTTTCCCGAAGAAAATAGGCGACAAAGCTGCCGACAATGGCGCCGCCGACGATGACAATCGTTTCACTGCCGATGGGTTTCATCGTAGCCCTTATCGAACTTGGCTAGATCGACGAATGCGGGGGACTAGGGAGGGAACCTGCGGGCGCCCGCATCGGCGTCACCTCAGCGGATGATGAACGGGTTGGCGGTCTTGCCGACAGTGTCGATCCAGACGGTCTTGGTCTGGAGATAAGATTCGATGGCCTCCTGTCCGCTTTCGCGTCCGATGCCGCTGCGCTTGTATCCGCCGAACGGGGCCATGTAGCTCACGGCCCGATAGCTGTTGATCCAGACCGTTCCCGCCTCCAGCGCAGTGCTACCGCGTAGGGCGCGGCCCATATCGGAAGTCCACAGCCCTGCGGCGAGGCCGTAGGGACTGTCGTTGGCGATCGCGTAGGCTTCCGCCTCATCGTCGAAAGGAATGACGGAGAGGATCGGTCCGAATACTTCTTCGCGGGCGATGCGCATGGTGTTGTCGACCCCCGTAAAGATGGTGGGCTCGACGAACCAGCCCGCAGACAGCTCCGGCGCCGGAGGCTTTCCGCCGCCGAACGCGCATTGCGCGCCTTCGGACTTCGCGGTCTCGATATAGCCGAGCACCCGCGCGCGCTGCGCCTGCGTCGTGATGGGGCCGACCTGCGTTTGCGAATTGGAGGGGTCGCCCACTCGGGCGGAGGCCGCGAGAGCAACGACCCCGTCGACGACTGCGTCGTGAACCTTTCGGTGAACGAGGAGGCGTGATCCGGCGATGCAAGTCTGTCCCGTCGCAGCGAAGATGCCGGATATGGCTCCGTTGATCGCGCTTTCGATATTGGCGTCGTCGAAGATGATGTTCGCTGACTTTCCCCCAAGCTCGAGCGTGACCGATTTCAGACCCTCGGCCGCCGCTTTGTAGACCGCTACGCCTCCGGCTTCGCCCCCGGTGAACGCGATCTTGGCGACCAGCGGATGAGAGACAAGCGGGACGCCAACGTCGTTGGGAAAGCCAGTCACTGTGTTGACCACGCCCGGCGGGAATCCCGCTTCGGCGAACAGCTCGACGAAGGCGAGGGTCGACGCCGAGGCGTGTTCGGACGGCTTGATCACCACGGTATTGCCGGCCGCCAATAGCGGGGCCAGCTTCCACGTCAGCAGCATCAGCGGGGAATTCCAAGGCACGATCGCGGCGACCACGCCGATCGGTTCGCGTCGCGTGAAGGCGAACATCCCCGGCTTGTCGATCGGCAGCACTGCGCCCTCGATCTTGTCCGCGAGGCCGCCAAAGTAGCGGAACCACTCGGGGATATACCGCAATTGCGCGCTCATCTCGGTGATGAGCTTGCCGTTGTCGCGGGTCTCCAGCGCGGCGAGCCTGTCGGCGTTCGCGGCGATGAGATCCGCCAAGCGGACGAGCAGGCGTCCACGCGACGTGGGCGTCATCGTCCGCCATGCGCTCGATTGGAACGCTTTATGAGCAGCCTTGACGGCTCTGTCGACCTCCTCGGCTCCGCAACGCGGAATGCTCGCCCAGGGCGCTCCAGTGAAGGGGTCGTAGCTCTCGAAGGTGTCGCCGACCGGTTGCGAGACGCCGTCGACCATATTTGCGAACGAGACAAGGGAAGTCATCGCGCCAGCCTCAGTTGGGGGCCAATCCGAGATGGTTGCGGAATCGGTTCTTGATGAAGACGGCATCGCGCGGCGGGAGCGAGCGCGGCGGGTTTTCCGCCGCGACCTTGACAACGTAGAGTCTCGGCCCTTCGGCGGGCTCCAGAATTGCGCGCGACAGCGTCTCGACTTCATCGATGCTGGTGAGCGTCGCGCACTCGGCAAAACCGCAGGCCGCGGCGATCTTCTCAAAGTCGATCCCATGTCCGGTGTGGCTCGTCTGCATGCCAGTCTCGCCGTAATGGCCGTTGTCGATGACGGCGATGACGAGATTGCGCGGCTTGGCGACCGATATCGTCGCCAGACTGCCGAAGGCCATGAGTTGCTCGCCGTCACCAGTGATGACAAGAACGCGCTTGGAAGCTTGCGCTTGGGCCAGGCCGAGCCCTACGAGGGCCGCGCCGCCCATCGCGCCCCAGAGGTAATAGTTGTCCTCGCGGTCTCCCGCGGCGTGGACGTCGTAGGTCGCCGAACCGAGCCCCGTCACGACGAGCACGTCGTCGCGATTGCTCAGCAGCTTCGCGACCGCCTCGCGCCGCGACAGGTTCGAGGGTTCTCGTGACGCCAAGTCGGCCATGACCATCACCATTTTTTCTTGCCGATCAGGCGCTGACCGATAAGCACGGCGATCTGCTGATCGGCGTGGAAAGCGAGCGCCGCCGCCAACTCGACCGTGTCGATCAGGTCCTCCGCGGTGTCGGCGCGCATGACGCGGACCCCTACAGCTTCGAGGGCGGCTTGCGTGGCTTGCGCCATTGGGACCTGCCAGGGATTGAACTCGGCCCATTCGCCACGCATGGTGACCAGCATCAGGAGTGGGAAGCGGGCCATTACCGGCAGCGAGAGCATGTTGATGCAATTGCCGACGCCGCTCGATTGCATGAGAAGCACGGATCGCCGACCGCCTAGCCAAGCCCCCGCCGCGATCGCAACGCCTTCTTCCTCCGTGGTTAGAACGTTCGAAGCGACTTCGGCGTCCTGGCAGAACAGGTTGATCAGCGTCGTGTGCCCCGCATCCGGCACGTAGGCCATTTGACCCACGTCTGCGGCCTTGAGGATCTCGTACACCCGCGCCGGCCACCGGCTGTCGGCCTCGGAGGAGGAAGGGGGTTCCGGCTTGCGAATGTTTCGAATTGCGGCATCAACCTGCGACACGGCCGGGTCTCCATCCTGCGCAGCCTGCGTGATCGCGACAGCATAGCTAGACACGGAGCGAAAGCCTCAGGCTCTTCCTTGTGAACAGCTATGCTGATATTGTATCGCCTATGGAACTTTCTCAGCTTCGAACCCTGATTCACGTGGCCGAACTGGGCAGTCTCAGCAAGGCCGCGGACCGCCTGCGCATCGCGCAGCCGGCGCTCAGCCGCCAAGTGCGCATGCTCGAAGAGGAACTGGGGGTCGCGCTTTTCACCCGCCACGGGCGAGGCATGGTGCTGACGGACCACGGGCGCGAGGCGCTCAAGCACGCATCCCGGATCATCGCCGAACTCGACGAACTCCGCACTGCCGCTTCGGACGTCGATACGCCGCTTAGCGGCCAGATCGCGATCGGCCTGCCGCCGACCGTCGCGGATATTATCTCCGTTCCGCTGGTGGCGGCATTCGGAAAGTCCCACCCGAACGCCGTCCTGCGCCTCGTTAGCGCGTACACGGGCTACCTGCTGGACTGGCTGCATCGCGGAGAGATTGACCTGGCGGTCCTCTACGACCCCCGTTCGGCCCGCTCGCTGCGCTCACGGCCCCTTTTGCTGGAAAACCTGTTCCTGATTGGGCCGCCAGAGGCGGGCTTTTCGACTGTCCGGGCGATCGCCTTCAAAGACCTCGAGGGAAAGCGCCTTCTCCTGCCGAGCGTTCGGCATGGCTTGCGAACAATCGTGGAGCGTTGCGCGGTCGAGGCTGGCATCTCGCTCGATGTCGTCGTGGAGGCGGACTCCTACGCGACCCTGAAAGACCTTGTTCGGCACGGGCACGGTTGGACGATCCTGCCGCTGGCGCCTATTCACGAAGACGTCGTTGGTGGAAGGCTCACGGCCGCGCCCTTGATCGACCCCGTCCCAATGCGCCGTCTGGTTCTTTCGTTCCCCGCCGATCGCCCCGTCCCACGGCTTGCGCGGTTTGCGGGGCAGGCGATCGTCGACATTGTCAGCGATAGGGTGGAGCGGGCCGTCTGGGTCGGCCAACTCCTAGACGTGCCGCCCGGCAAGCCATAGAATAACGCTATATCTGTACAGCCGGAACTCTCTTTGTCGTTGGGGTCTTTTGCCGCAATCTTCTTGCTTTCACCAGGGCAAGCGCGGCAATGGCGACCCAGTCACGGGGAGACGACGCGGACATTCGGGAGGGCGCGGCCAAACTCTGCGCCCGGTTCCCGCGAGAACGCAATCGCCGGCTGGCCTGCCTAGCGAAGTCTGGGCCGGCGCTCACTGAGCCTAGCCATCTCGAGATCCTGATCCCGAAGGCGTTCGACGGCGCGCGACTGCCGCTTTCCGTCGCCGCGGCGCGCGAAGCGATGCGGCACGGGTCTGATGTTCAGAAGCCACGCTATCTCCCGGCCATCGCGGATTGGCGGCTCCCCTTTGCACAGCACGGCTTGCCGACGCCGGGGCGCGCGTGACGCGTCAGCGAGGCTTCGAAATCTGAGCCGAGCTTCTCGTCTTGAGCGCGTCGATGGGACGCAATGAGGGAGAGTGAAATGAAGTCGGTAGGTATTCGTCTCTTCGCGGCAGCAGCCGCCCTCGCGGTTGGCCTCGCAGCCTCCGCCGAGGCGGCCGAAATCAAGATCGGCATTGTGGCGCCTTTGTCTGGCCAATTCGCGAGCGAAGGTCAGGACTGGGTGAACGCGATGACGCTCGCATTCTCGAATGTCAACGCGAGAGGCGGCGCAGCCGGGAACACGATCACAACCGTGTCCGGAGACGACGCGTGCGACCCGCAGCAAGGGGTCGCTGCGGCCAGCAAGCTCGTCTCGGAGGGTGTCGTCGCGGTTGTCGGCGGATATTGCTCGGGCGGCGTGCTTCCGGCGCTGAAGATCTACGGCGACGCCGGCATTCCCTTCGTGATCGTGGCGGCGAATTCGACCAAGCTCGTCACCGCGAACCCCGGCAACGCATTTCTGATCAACTCCACGGGCGATGCGCAGGCGCTCACCGCCATCGACCTTCTGAAAAAGAAGAGCCTCAAGTCGGTCGCGATTATCGACGAAGGCGACGCCTATTCGTCGGACCTTGCCAAGATCACCGCCGCGGAATTCGAGAAGGCGGGAGGGAAGGTCGCCGCGAAGGAAACTGTAGCGTCCGGCGAGCAGGACTTCTCTTCACTGGTTTCGAGAGTCAAAGCCGCGAAGGCCGACGCGGTGTTCTGGACTGCCTACTACGGCGACGGGGCGCTTCTGACGAAGCAGCTTCGGCAGTCAGGCTACCAGGGGGCGATCATCCTCGGCGACGGCAACAATTCGCCGGAGTACCTGCAGATTGCAGGCTCTGCGGCGGAAGGCGCCTATCTGATGTCGCCGCCCGTGCTGGAGTTGCTGCCTGACGCAAAGTCGTTCACGCAGGACTACAAGCAGGCCTCCGGACGCGACCCCGGCGCCTATGCCGCGCTGGCCTACGATGGAGCAAGCCTGATCGCTGACGCGATTTCGCGGGCCAAGAGCACGGACTCCAAGGCGGTCGTGGCCGCACTCAAGGCCAGCGATTTCCAGGGCCTCGCGGGAAAGATCAAGTTTACCGACAAGAACACGCTGGAGGGATCCAACTTCGCGGTCCTGCAGGTCGCAGACGGGAAGTGGAAGCCCGTCAACTAGATTCGAAGGCGCCCCGGGACTGCGGTCCCGGGCTGCCGCCGCGGACGCCAACGCAGAGCACGCGCATGACGCTGGAAATGGTGACGCAGCAGCTTGTCGATGGTCTCATCACAGGCTCTTTTTACGCCCTGATTGCGCTGGGCTACTCGATGGTCTTCGGCGTCGTGAAGCTACTGAATTTCGCCCACGGCGATATCTACATGGTGGGCGGATTCGTCGGCGCGGGCGTTTTGGCCGCCGTCGGCGTTTGGACAGGCACAGGATGGCTCGGCATTCTCGTCGCCCTCGTCGTCAGCATGTTCGCCGTTGGCGCGCTTGGCGTCGTCATCGAGCGGGTCGCCTACCGGCCGATGCGGCGCGCGCCGCGGCTGTCTATTCTCATCACGGCGCTCGCGACGTCGATGATTTTGAACAGCTCTGTCCTTGCGCTGACAGGCGGTCAATATAAGGCGTTCAAGACAAGCCTGGGCTTCGGCGGCCTCGACCTCGCCGAGGTCCATGTAACCTATACCCAGATCGTGCTCGTCGGCCTCGCGATCGTCCTGATGATTGGGCTGGAGCTGTTCGTATCGAAGACCCTCTATGGCAAGGCCATGCGCGCCGTCGCCATCGACGCGAACGCCAGTCGCCTGATGGGCATCGATGTCGATCGGATCATCGCGCTGACATTCTTTATTGGTTCCGCGCTCGCCGCCGTCGGTGGGGTGATGGCCGGGGCCTACTACGGCAGCCTGCATTTCTTCATGGGTTTCACGATGGGCCTGAAGGCCTTCACCGCGGCCGTGATCGGCGGCATCGGAAGCATTCCCGGCGCCATGCTTGGCGGCGTCGTCCTCGGCCTTCTCGAAGCGTTCGGCTCTTCCCTGCCGTTCGTGAGTTCGCAGTGGCGAGACGTGATCGTATTTGGCGCCCTCATTGCGTTTCTGGTTCTCAAACCTACGGGGTTCCTCGGACGCACGTTGGTGGGTCGAGTCTGATGGAAACGGCGCCCCTGGAAGTGCACCGCGCAGGCGTCGTTCCGAAATCCCGACCCGGCGCAACGGTGGGACTCGGCGCGGTCGTCCTGGTCGCGGCCGCCCTCCTTCCGGCGTTCGCCAATTCCTATTTCGTCGAGATCGGAACGACTGCGCTGCTCTATGTCGTTCTCTGCCTCGGCCTGAACGTGGTCGTTGGCTACGCGGGATTGCTCGACCTCGGCTATGCCGCGTTCTTCGCGGTGGGCGCGTACACGACGGGAATCTTGACGACCGAGTTCGGCGTCAATTTCTGGCTCACGCTGCCCGTGGCGATCATCGCCGCGGCGGCCGCCGGTGTCGTCATCGGCGCCCCGACCCTTCGCTTGCGGAGCGACTATCTGGCCATCGTTACGCTTGGGTTCGGCGAAATCGTCCGGATCTTCGCGCGCAATCTCGAAATCACAGGTGGCCCAAGCGGACTTGTCGGTATCGACCGGCCGCATATTTTCGGATTCGCGCTGACTGGGATCACGGACTTCTACTATCTCTTCCTCGCTCTCGCGGTCGCCACGGTCTTTGTGTGCCACAGCATCAGCCGTTCGCGCATTGGCCGAGCCTGGTTCTATGTCCGCTACGACGAGGACGCGGCGGCAGGGATCGGAATCAACCGGACCGCGGTGAAGCTTTACGCCTATGTCACCGGCGCCATCATCGCCTCCGTCGCCGGCGTGTTTTACGCCGCGAAGATGACGGCGATTTCTCCGGAAAGCTTCACGTTCAGCCAGTCGATCCTGATTCTTCTCGGCGTCGTTCTCGGCGGCATGGGCAAGATTCCAGGCGTCATCCTTGGGGCAGGGGTCATGACGTTGAATTCCTGAAATGATGCGAGGCGCCGGGATATACCGACCGCTCGTCACCGCCATCGCGCTATTGCTGCTCATGCTGTTTCGACCGAATGGCCTTTGGCCGGACAGGAGAGTCTAGCCATGGCTCTCCTGGCCGTTGACCAGGTCAGTCTCCAGTTCGGGGGGCTGACTGTTCTGTCGAATGTCTCGTTCTCCATTGACCGGGGCGTAATTCACAGCCTCATCGGCCCGAACGGCGCCGGCAAGACGTCGCTCTTCAATTGCCTGACCGGATTCTATCGACCGAGGGCAGGCCGTATCATCCTCGAGGGCGTCGATATCGTTTCTCTGCCTCCCCATAGGATCACGCGGCGCGGCCTCGCCCGTACATTCCAGAATATACGCCTATTCGGCGAAATGACGGTTCTGGAGAATGTCATGTCGGGCCGCCATTGCCGTAGCTCGTATGGTCTCCTGGCGGCGATAGCGCACCTGCCCGGGCAGAGACGCGAAGAGCAGTCTATCGTGCGCGAAAGCCAGAGATGGCTCAAATTCGTCGGCATCGAACGACACCAGCACCAACTCGCGGGCAATCTGTCCTACGGCGACCAGCGGCGAGTGGAGTGGGCGCGGGCGCTGGCCTCCGAGCCCAAGATCTTGCTCCTGGACGAGCCTGCCGCGGGCCTCAATCAGAGCGAAAAGGGAGAACTCGTCGCCCTCATCCGGCGAGTGCGCGACGAGGGCGTCACGGTGCTGCTCATCGAACACGACATGGGCCTTGTCATGCAGGTCTCGGAGCACGTCATCGTGCTGGACCACGGGCAGAAGATCGCCGAGGGGGCGCCGGCCGCCGTTCAGCACGATCCGAACGTCATCGAAGCGTATCTCGGCGCGGAGGAATAGCATTGTCCGACGCCGTTTTGACCGTCGTCGATCTGCACGCGCGCTATGGCGCCGTTTCGGTGCTGCACGGGATCAATCTGGAGGTCCGGCGGGGCCAATTGGTCGCGTTGCTGGGCGCCAATGGCGCGGGCAAGACAACAGCCTTGAGGGCGATTTCCGGCTTGCTTTCGCCCCATGCGGGAAACGTGAGGTTTCTCAATCAGGACATCACCAGACAACCGGCTCACAAACTGCCGCATCTCGGCTTGGTCCATGTTCCCGAAGGCCGCCACATCTTCGGGGGCATGAGCGTCCAGGAGAATCTAGAGCTGGGATCGTTCACCCTTACGGACAATGCGCAACGTGAGCGGCGGCTTTCCCAGGTATTTGAGACTTTCCCGATCTTGGTTGAGCGCCGTCGCCAGGACGCGTCTTTCCTGTCGGGGGGCGAGCAGCAAATGCTGGCCATCGGGCGCGCGTTGATGGCTCAGCCGAAGCTGTTGCTGCTGGATGAGCCGTCGATGGGGCTCGCGCCTCTGATGGTGAAGGAGGTCATGAAAATTGTGGAGCGCCTTCATGCGAGCGGGACGACGATCCTTCTGGTGGAGCAGAACAGCAAGGTCGCGCTGAAATTCGCGGACTACGGTTACGTTCTCGATGCAGGGCGAGTAGCGCTCGAAGGGAAGGCCGCGGCGCTTCTTCACGACGACGCAGTCGTCAGGACGTATCTCGGCGGGGGCGTATCGATATGAAGAGAAACGTCACGAACGGGAAGTGGGGGGACTTGGCGGGGCCGATTGGCGCCCACTGCACGATTGAACGTCACGGGCAGTCCGCCGTGAGCAAATGACTGATCTTGGTCGCTGCGGCGCCGAGGCTAGGCAGGACGCTCTGGAGAAGCCGCTTGCGTTCTCCCGCGATGCTAAGAACGAGACTGCTGAGAGCGGCCTGAACCTTGCCGTCGGGAGCCAAAATTGGAACAGCAACCGCCCATATGCGGGATTGATAGACAGCTTCGAGATATTCTTCGTCCGCGAAGGCATGCCCATCCCGACGGATTTGTTTGAGCTTCGCAGCCAGTCCGGAGCCAATTCGGGGGTCATTGTCCCATCTCCCGCCCGCGGCTCTGGCGAGAGAGAGCGCAGCTTTCCGCTCCTCTTCGGGCATATGCCCCAGCGTGACGAGACCCACACCGGTGGCTTGAAGGGGGATGCGAGCGCCGGTGCGCCCCGGCAGAGACAGTCCAAGCGACGCGCGATTGCTGTACACGATGACCATCGCGTCTCGGTCAAAGACCGCGAGGTTGGATGGCCAACCGATCTGTATGTGCATCTGGTCGACAATTGGCGCAGCGATTTCGAGGAGCCGTGACCTCTTATCAAACCCCCGACTGAGCGAAAGCGATCGTCCCGTGACCCGATATTTCAACTCGCCCGGCTGTCGATAGACGTATCCTTCGGCGATCAAGGTTTCGAGGATCCGGACGACCGTGGGCTGCGGAAAACCGCAGCGCTCCACGAGATCGACGATCGCGATCGGTCCATGCTCACTGACCGATCTTAGAACCGCAAGACCCCTTTGGATCGCGCGGACTGGTTCGTAAGACGCCATCGCCCTCTCCTCGCGAGGCCATGTGACCTACGGCTCGCAGGCTCATGATTTAGGAAGCGGCTACTTTGTCGCGCGCTGTCAAGATCCCGTCTAGGCGGCGCCTTCGAGGGCCCTTTCGACGATTTCCGCCTGCTCCCGTTCATGGCGGTCGGTTGAGCCTCCCGCCGCCGCCGCCATGGGCGGCCTGCCGACAAAGCGGATCGTCGGCCGCCCGGTCATCTCAAAGAACTGTTCGAAGATGTAGGGAAAGCCCCCCTGGTTTCGTGGCTCTTCCTGACACCAGATCAGGTCGGCGTCGGGATGCTCGGCCAATAGGGTCCGAATTTCGTCGGCCGGGAATGGATAAAGTTGCTCGATCCGAACCAGAGCAACGTCGTCCAACTTCTGGTGTAGACGCCGTTCGTTGAGCGGATAGAAGACCTTGCCGGAGCAGAACACGATCCGCTTACAGCGGGCCGGCGCTTCTGTCACGATGACGGGCCGGAACCGCGTTCCCAGGCCCATTTCCGTGAGCGTGGAGTGGCAATCTTTCTCGCGAAGCAGGGACTTGGGAGCGATAAGGAATAGCGGCGTTCGTCGCGACCCTCGCTGCTGACGGCGCAGCAAGTGAAACAGATTCGCGGGTGTCGAGGGGACGGCGATCGTCACGTTTCCGCCAGCGCAACTCTGAAGGAGGCGTTCGACACGCGCCGACGAGTGGTCCGGTCCCTGACCCTCGAGGCCATGCGGCAGAGCGACGACGAGGGACGATTGCATTCGCCATTTGGATTCCGCTGTGACGATGTACTGATCCACGACGATTTGTGCGCCGTTCAGAAAGTCGCCAAATTGAGCTTCCCATACGCATAGCCTGTCCGGATCCGCGAGGCTCATGCCGTACTCGAAAGCGAGCACGCCATACTCGGTCAGTGGCGAGTTGATCGCGTCGAACCGAGTGAAGCCCTTCGCAATATTCGCGAGCGGAACGATAGTGCGGCCGTCCTTGGCGTCGTGAAAGGCCAAATGCCGCTGCGTAAATGTGCCGCGCACGCAGTCCTGGCCACTCAGCCGGACAGAGGTCCCCTCGTGGAGCAGGCTGGCGAAGGCAAGAGCTTCCGCAGTCGCCATGTTGATGCCGGCGCCCCTTGCCAGACTGGCCCAGCGCGCCTTCGCAAACGCGCGGACTTTCGGGTCCGGCATAAAATCATCAGGAATGTCCGTCAGATTTTTTCCAAGCGAGAGAAGCGTCTCGGGATCCATCCCCGTTGAAGGCTCCATCTCCGCTGGGCGCTTTGGATTTGTTTCTGGAAAGACGTTCGTCTCTGTCACAATCTCATTCATGCGAAGATTGGCGTATGTCGCGTATGCCGCTTCCAATCTTCTCGAGAACTCCTCCCGTCGCCCCTCCGCTAGGTCGAAAGCCTTACGGGATCGCTGCTGCACGGTGTCAGCAAACAAGGCGCGCAATGTCGGATGTGCTTCGATGGCGGCGGATGCGACAGGCTGGGTGAAACGTGGCTCGTCGAGTTCATTGTGGCCATTGCGACGATAGCAGACGAGATCGACGATGACATCTCTTCCGGTGCGTCGCCGCCACGCATGAGCCACGCGAGCGACGGCGGCGGCGGCCACCGGTTGGTCGCCGTTTACATGAAGTATCGGAATACCGTAGGCCTTGCCGATGTCCGTCGGATAACGGGTTGATCGTCCCTCCCTCGGTGTCGTCGTGAACCCTATTTGATTGTTGACGACAAGGTGTATGGTCCCGCCGGAAGAGTACCCGTCAAGTCCCCCCAGTTGCAGCAGCTCGCTCACCAAGCCTTGACCAGCGAAGGCCGCGTCGGTGTGCATGAGCACTGGCAGTACGTCTCCAGGCGCAACCTTGCGCGCCCGCAACTCTTGGCGAGCCCTGGCCGCCCCCGCTGCTACAGCAGCCACCACCGTGAGATGAGAGGGGTGCGGCAGCAAACGCACTTCCAAGGCGCCGGAATTTGTGTCGACTTTCGTCACCAGCCCGTTGTGATAAGCAACGTCGCCCGTGAAAAATGCATCGCCGTCTGTGATGTCGCGCCCTTTGATCTCGGCGATTAGGATCGACAGGGACTTTCCAAGCACGGTTGCGAGTGTCGCGAGCCGTCCACGGTGCATGCCGCCGATCACGACCTCCGCCTGACCCGTCCGCGAAGCCTGACGGAATATCTCTCGGAGAATGACCGTCGAAGACTCCGAGCCTTCGATTCCGAAGCGCTTCTTGGTTGGCCACTTCGTCTTAATAAAGCGCTCGAATTCATCGGCCAGCAAGACGGCTTCCAAAGCTCGGGAAAGCACGCCTTCGTCCGCCTCCGCGATCACTTCCTTCTCGAACGTTTCGTAAATCCAGGCGCGATCGCCGGGATCCTCGATGTGAGCGGCCTCAATCGCGGCGTATCCGCAATAAATGTCGCGAAGTATTTCGTCCGCGCGCTTTCCGTTAGTTTCGATCGGTTTGCCGGCGATTGTTAGTTCGAGTTGCCCGGGAGTAATTCGCGCTTTAGCGGCGGCCAACTCCTGCGCGCTCTTGGGCGGCATCAATCCGAGTGGATCGAGCCGAGCTTCCTTATGCCCGTGCTCGCGGTAGGCGTTGACAAGTGCTTGCCCCAAAATCGATGGGTCGCTGTCGCTGCGCGGGGCGCCGCCGTCGAGTGTCTCGAAGTGCACCATCCAGTCGGATGGCACGGATTGCGGATCTTTCCGATAGCGGGCGTAAAGATTTATAAAATAAGAACTGTCGCCGGAGATCGGAAGATTTATCGTCGTTCGCTCGCTTCGCGTCGCCAGTCCACGCGGGCATGTCCCGAAGCAGGAATAGTCTCAGGCGCGGACTGATGCGGGAAAAATTGGATTGGATTCATTATGTGAATTTTTGACGCCCGCCCGTTGCACGAAACCGGACTAGTAAATCGGTTTCGCGTCGTCAGCCGGCGCCGTTCCGGATTGTGAAAGAGAGAGGGCGCTCCTGATTGAAATGATTATGGACCTGGGCATGAACTGAGCCGAGTTTCTGAACGTCTTCATGCTTCGAAAGCGCTGCACGGCACGCTCTCGTCGTCGAAGCGACTGATGCGAATTCGCCGCGCGATTCTTGAGCTCGCGACCGACCTCCTGCCGATCGGCGGCGCCGACCTCCTTCATCGCCGCAGAATAAGCGCGAAGCCCGTCGGTAACGAACTTCCGAGGTCGGCCGTATTTCTTCATGATCCGCTTGAGAAGCTTCACCGTCGCAGCTTTGTCCCGCTTTGCAGTGACCACCACCTCCAAAACCTCGCCTCCATGATCGACGGCGCGCCAAAGATAGCAGAGCTTGCCGTTGATCTTCGCCAAGACCTCGTCCAAACGCCACCGCCACTGACGATAGCGGCGCACATGCGCTACCCGCTTCCTTCCGATCTCGGCGGCGAACATACCGGTTCCACCGAAACCGGATGGTCTCATGGCTGATGTCGATCCCGCGTTCGGCCAGGAGATCCTCGACGTTGCCGAGCGACAGCGGATATCTAACGTACATCCTCACGACCAGACGGTGACATCCGGCGAACTGTTGAAATATCGGAACGGGTTGCGCATGGCCTGAAGCTGCTACCACGGCCAGGGGCGCCGCGAGCATTCGGTCTGATAGAGCCCTCACTGACCCCGCAACGGATTCTCCTCATACAGCTGCGCAAACCCCCGCTGGTGCCAGACCGGATAGGCCGCCGGGATATCGCTCGCCGCGTCCAGCGCCTTGATCTGTGCTGGCGTCAGCGCCCAGCCTACGGCGCCGATGTTGGCCACGAGTTGCTCCTCGTTGCGGGCGCCGATGATCACGTTGGCGACGCTTGGGCGTTGCAGCAGCCAGTTCAGCGCCACCTGCGGGATGGTTTTGCCGGTTTCGGCGCTGACGAGGTCCAGGGCGTCGATGATGCGGAACAGGCGCTCCTCCTCATAGAGCGGTCCGGTGCCGGCGATGTCGTGGGCGCGGGTGCCGTGGGCGGCGGGCTGGCCGCGGCGGATTTTTCCGGTGAGCTTGCCCCAGCCGAGCGGGCTCCAGACCACGGCGCCGACGCCCTGATCCACCGCCAACGGCATCAGCTCCCATTCGTAATCGCGGTTCAGCAGCGAATAATAGACCTGATGCGCCACATGGCGCGCGTACCCGTAGCGATCCGAGACGGCCAGCGATTTCATCAGATGCCAGCCGGAGAAGTTCGAGCCGCCGATGTAGCGCAGCTTGCCGTCGCGAACGAGCTGGTCGAGCGTGGACAGCGTCTCTTCGACCGGCGTGTTGTAATCCTGGCCGTGCAGCTGCAGCAGATCGATGCGGTCGGTCCCCAGGCGCTTCAGCGATTTTTCAACCGCCTCGATCAAATGCTGGCGCGAAGACCCGAAGTCGTTGGGGCCGTCGCCGGTGGGAAAGGTGGCCTTGGTGGAGATCAGCAGCCGGTCGCGCTTGCCCTTGATCGCCTCTCCCAGGATCTGCTCGGCGAGGCCTGACGAATAGACGTCGGCGCTGTCGAACATCGAGACGCCGTGGTCGAGGCAGATGTCGATCAGACGAGACGCGCCGGAGGCATCGGTCGAGCCCCAGGCCTTGAAGAAGTCGCCGCTGCCGCCGAAGGTGGCGGTGCCAAAGCTGAGCGCGGGCACGCGAAGCCCCGATGCGCCAAGACGCCGATATTCCATGCGTGTGTTCCTTTCGTGAGCGTCGCAGCCCCGCTGACGCGCCAAACGCGTTGGCGTCAGAGGGCGCTTCCGTCTTTTGCCCAATCTTCTCGCGCTTATCGTAGCCGACACCGATCGCCGCGTCGACCGCGGTCGGGGCCGCGACGCAGTCTGCCGCTTCAGCTTTTTTCGCCATTCGACCGCGCTTTGCCGAACCGCTTCCGCGGCTCCCTTGGGTTCCTCTCCGTCGAGAGCCTACGCAAGAAGGTCCAAAGTCCGCAACAATTGATCTGCCACACCGCTTCCGCGGCTCCCTTGGGTTCCTCTCCGTCGAGAGCCTACGCAAGAAGGTCCAAAGTCCGCAACAATTGATCTGCCACCTCGGGACTGTTCGGCTACGCCGTACAAACCGTATCAATATAGCCTCGCTCTCGCGAAGCTCTTCGATGGCTGCGGAGCGGTCGAAGTAGGTGTGATTGATGTATCCAAGAGCATCCAGCGCAGGCGAGAGCTCCAATTGCATGTGGTCGTCGCTTTTGTTCCCGCGCGAGGCGTGCGGGCCAGGGTTACGCTTTGGTCCGCGGCCGTGCGAGCCTCGTTCCGCTGGCCGACCAAGGGACAGGCATGGGCGAAATTGTACAGGATCGATACCCGACTCAGCCGCATCTGCGGATGGTTGGCAGCGGCGGCGCCGAGGCGATGGACGGATTGTCGGACCGTCGCACCGCGCGCTGGCGTGTGAATTGGCGATCGTGTCCGGGCGGGGCGGTTCGGCATCACGCCGCTGGCCATCGACAATGCGCTCTATGACGCCTTCGGTCAGCGTCAGGTCGGACTCATCTATCTGCCGCTGAGCTATTCCAAGGTGGTGATGGAAGTTGATCCGCAGTTCCAAGGCGATCCGTCGAGTTTCGGGAATTTTTACGTGCCCGGCGCGAACGGAGCCCAGGCACTCTTGGCCGAACTCACCGATGTCTGGCGAGCGCATGCCCCGGTGCGCGCGGGCGATCGAAGAACAATCGCGTTGAGAATTCGCATCAGCCAACCCGACGATGGGAGCACAAGATGCAACGTTTCAAGAGAGTTGGCTCCGCACAGACATTTCTCTCGATCCACGCCGCGGTCTACAACACCTTCAACGTCGAACGCCATCTGACCACAGCCAAGACACACCCGACGCTTCACGCCGCGGCGATGGACACGTGGCGCGAAGCCGTCGCCGCCGTCTGAAATTGCACGTAACACAGTCGCTTCGCGTTCTCTGTTCGACAACGTGACGACGCCCGCGGCGTGCGAACTGCAGCACGATGAGGCGGGACACACGAAAGCGCCTGACCACATCCGTGGCTTCGAGGAAAGCTCTTGCATCCAACGGGGCGTCCACACACGATTCACAGCCGAAAGAGCGTGGATGCGACGTCTACGCTTGGCGCAATGGCTCCGGCGCGTATAATTGCAGCACATGGCCGGCACGGCGCGGACCGGATGTTCTAGCAGTTATCTCGGAGATCCTGATGGCGGGGCGATTCTCAAAGCGGGCGGCGGTCGTAACTGGTGGCGCTTCGGGCATCGGGGAGGCGATCGTCGCTCGCTTGCGATCGGAGGGCGCGCGGGTAGCTGTCTGGGATCTGGCGGAGACGAAAAGCGCCGATCTCGCCATTCGTCTCGACGTCACCGACCGGGACGCCGTGGAGCGCGCCGCGGCTGAAACCGTGGAGCGTTTCGAGCGGCTCGACATTCTGGTGAATTCGGCTGGGATTACCGGGCCGAATGCAGCTTTGAGCGAATATCCGTTTGACGCATGGCGCCGCGTAATGAGCATCAACCTCGACGCGGTCTTCTACGCTTGCCGCGCGGTCGTTCCCCATATGCAGCGCACGAACTGGGGCCGTATCGTCAATATAGCGTCAATCGCCGGCAAGGAGGGCAACGCTCAGCAATGCGCCTATTCGGCATCGAAAGCGGGCGTGATCGGTCTCACGAAGTCGCTGGGAAAAGAACTGGCGAAGACCGGCATCACGTGCAATTGCGTCGCACCTGCGGCGGTGCGTACGCCGCTGTTCAAGCAGATGAAGCCCGAGTTTATTGAGTATGTGCTCAGCAAAATTCCGATGGGGCGTTTCGGGGAACTCGACGAGATAGCCAGCCTTGTGACCTGGCTGGCGTCAGACGAAGCCTCATTTAGCACCGGCGCCGTGTTTGACGTGTCGGGGGGACGAGCAACGTATTGAGCGCGGGCGTCAATTCATGTCGCGTTTACGAGCAGCATGGCCGCTCCCTTCTCGGCGATCATAATTGTGGGCGCGTTGTTGTTGCCTGATGTGCATGAAGGCATGACGGATGCGTCGATCACGCGCAGGCGATCGACGCCGCGCACCTTCAGTTCCGGCGTCACGACGGAACTGTCGTCCCCGCCCATGCAGCAGGTTCCCGCGAAATGGAAGCCGGACACGCCCTGTTCCTGCGCATAGGCGATCAACTCGTCGTCGCTCTGCAAAGATGGCCCCGGGCGGATCTCTTTTGGTTCGTACGGCGCGAATGCGGAGGCCTCGAACAGGCTCCGCATAAGCCGCAAACCGGCCAGCACGCACTCGCGATCCGCCTCGGCGCTCAGATAGTTTGGCTGAATGTCAGGCATTTCGCGGGTACCGCCCACTTTAGCTTTTACCCAGCCCCGGCTCTGCGGATATGAGGGGTACATGGCGATTGTCATGCCCGGCTCCGTCTCAAGTTTGTAGGAGCCCGGCTGGAAGCTGCCAGGCGCGAAGCTCAACTGAAGGTCCGGCTCGGCCAGCTCCGGTCGGCTACGCGCGAAAACGGCAGCGCTGCTCGCCCCGAGCGTCAACAGCCCGCGGCCGAAGAAGGCATAGCGCGCCAGTTCGCGGGCGAGACTTAGACCGCGGGTGCGCTCGTTCAAGGTAACGACGCCGCGCACGCGACAGGCGATCCGCGTCGAGTAGTGGTCACGCAGATTATCGCCGACCGAGGGCCGGTCCGCGACCACGTCAACGCCGATGGATTTCAGATGTTCTGCCGGGCCGATCCCCGACGCATGCAGCAATTGCGGCGAACGCAAGACGCCATTTGCGATGATGATCTCGCGCCGCGCTCTCATTCGCTTCACTTCGCCGTCTTGTTCGAATTCCACGCCCGCGGCGCTCCGCCCGTCGAACAGAACACGTCGCGCCAGAGCATCCATATAGGTGATAACGTTGTCGCGCTGGCGCGCCCGGCGAAAATATGTCTGTCCCGGGCCGCCGCGGAACCGGCCCCGCCGCGTCTGATGAAAGGCCGCCGTGCCCTCCCGCTGCCCCGCATTCAGCGAGGACAGCCGCCTAAGTCCCAACTCGGCCGCGGCGTCCATGAACCGCTCCGACAATATGTGGCTCTCGAGGAGCGGCTCGACGCTGATGGGCGGATCCCTGTCGCTGTTGCTGAATACTCCTTCAGCTCGTTCGTAGAAGGGCAGTGTCTCCTCGTATGACCAGCCCGCACAGCCGGCTTCTACCCAACGATTGTGTTCGGTGCGATGGCTGCGGACGTAAAGCATGCCGTTGATCGAGCCGGTGCCGCCGGCGACTTTCCCCTGGGGGTAGTTGATGACGCGGCCGCCGAGGCTCGGAACGGGCAGGGAGGCCATGCGCCAATTGATCTTCGGATTGTTTATGAGATTCAAGAAACCGGCAGGGATATGAATAAACGGATTGCGGTCGAGCGGTCCGGCTTCGATGACGGCGACTTTGTGAGCTCCGCTTTCGGACAGCCTGTCCGCTAACACCGAGCCGGCGCTGCCGGCGCCGACAATGATGAAATCGGCGTCCGGTTCCTCACGCCATGCATCGGGCATTGTCGGTTGTCCAGTCAGTGGTTGAGAATGCGGCCCAGGAAAGCGCGCGTCCGCTCGTGTTTTGGCGCGTCGAAAAATTCTGCGGGCGGCGCGGTTTCGAGGATCTGGCCTGCATCCATGAATATCACGCGGTCCGCGACCGCTCGGGCAAAGCCCATCTCATGCGTGACGCAGATCATGGTCATGCCGTCGTTGGCGAGGGCGATCATCGTATCGAGAACTTCTTTCACCATTTCCGGATCAAGCGCCGAGGTCGGTTCGTCGAAGAGCATGATCTTCGGCTCCATGCACAGCGCGCGCGCGATGGCGACGCGCTGCTGCTGGCCGCCGGACAGCTGGGCTGGATATTTGTCAGCCTGCTCGCTGATCCGGACCCGCTCGAGCAATCTTCCGGCGGCCAGGGCGGCCGCCTTTGCGCTGACACCCCGCACCTTCATGGGCGCCAACATGCAATTCTGCAGGACCGTGAGGTGCGGGAACAGATTGAACTGCTGGAATACCATGCCGACCTCGCCGCGCACGGCGTCAATCGCCTTGCGCGTGTCTGTCAGCGGAATGCCGTTGATAGAGATACGGCCCGCCTGGATTGGCTCCAGGCGGTTGATACAGCGGATCAACGTCGACTTGCCGGAGCCCGACGGACCGCAGAGCACGATCCGTTCGCCGGTCCGTACCGTCAGGTCAACTTCTTTTAGCGCCTGAAAATGACCGAAAATCTTGGTGACGCCGACCATCTCGATGGCCAGCGTCTCGACGCCGGCCAGCTTTGCCGTTGGCTGAATGTTCATGACTGTGCTCCCGGGCCGCTCTGTTTACTGCACGGTGAACGGGATTCCAGGAAGCTCCTTCGGAAACTTAGGCAAGTCGACGCCGACCCATTTCTTGCTGATGTCGTTGAGCTTGCCGTTGGCAAGGTTACGGTCGATGAAGTCGTTCAGCCAGTTTGTCAGATCTTTTTCGCCAGGCCGCACCGACAAGCCGTTATACTGGCGATTGATTAGGAGTTTGCGCTCGTATTTGTCAGGTCCCGCGATCTTAGTGAGATTTTGCAGATAGGTATTGGTGCCCCCTATCACGTCGACCTGATTGGCGACCAGAGCTTGCAGCGCGGTCGAATTGTCGTCGAAGCGCTGGATCGAGGTTCCTGGAGGCGCTGCTTTGGTAATAGCGATATCCTCCGCGCTTGCCCGTGCGACGCCGACACGATATTTCGCAAGATTGCTCATATCCTTTATCTCGTCACCCTTCTTGCCGATCACCATAATGTCGACAACGGAATACGGCTTCGTGAACTGCACGACCTTGGCGCGATCCGGATACATGCCCATAACGGCGGCAAGCACATCGACTTTTCCCGTGACGAGTTGCGCGATGCGGTTAGGAACGGTGACGCGCTCAAACTGCACCTTCACGCCCATGTCTTCGCCTATCAGATTAGCCACATCGACGTCGTAGCCGATGTTCTGACCATTGGCGCCGATGAACCCCCAGGGAATCTGATCGGCTTGAACGCCGATCACGATCACGCCCTTCTTCTTGATTGAATCGACCGTTTGCGCAGAGGCAGCCTGAACGGCGCCCAGAGCCGCGCCAAGGGCTAAGCTCGCCACGACAGATGCTAACGCTCGTCGGCTCAACATCAAATGACGCAGAACTCCAATCATCTTTTTTCCTCTCGTACCAACTTTAGAGACTTCTCAGCGCGCAACGCTCAATTTTCGCTCCAGTGAGTCGCTGAGGAGCGAAAGCGGCCAACAGATGATGAAGTAAAGCGCCCCGACTATGCCGTAGACGAGCAGCGGCTTGTAGGTCGTGTTGGAGACGATTTGACCCGCGCGCATCAATTCTGCGAAGCCGATGATGGCCGCGAGCGATGTTCCCTTGATAATCTGGACCAGATAGCCCACGGTCGGCGCGAGGGAGAGTTTGAGCGCTTGCGGCAGAACGACGTAGCGCATGCGATTGACATAGCGCAGCCCGAGTGCGGCGCCCGCCTCGCTTTGCCCTTTCGGCACCGCCTCGATGCCGCCTCGCCAGATCTCGCCTAAGAAGGCGCTCGCGTTCAGCGTCAGCCCGATTGATACGGCGGTCCAGGCGCTGATGTTGAAGCCGAGGAAGATCACGCCGAAATACGTGACGAAGAGCTGCATCAGCAACGGAGTACCTTGAAAAATATCGATGTAGACGGCGACGACGCCGCGCAAAAAACCGATTGGCCCGGTACGAGCCAACGCGACCAGAAGGCCGCCGATGCCGCCGCCGATAAAGGCGATGAGCGACAGCAATAACGTCTGGCCTGCGCCTTCGAGCAGGAAATAGAAACTGTTGATCGTAAAGGCGCCTATCATCGTGTCGCCTCATTTAACCGGATAAGAGAAATATAGCCTTCCGAACGCTCTGAATGTCTGGGAGAATGCGAGCGATATAATCAAATAAAGCAGCGTCACCGTGACGTAAATTTCAAAGCTGCGGAAGGTTGTCGATTCGAGTTGCTGGGCAACGGACGTCAACTCTTCTGCGGAAATCGAGGAGACGATGCTGGAGGTCAGCAGGAGAAGGATGAATTGGCCCGACAATGCGGGATAGATGACGCGCATGGCGGGGCGCAAAATGATGTAGCGAAACACCTGAATTGGGTGAAGCCCCAGCGCCGCTCCCGCCTCGATTTGCCCTTTTGGAATCGCATCGACGCCGCCGCGAATGACTTCAGCGCAAAACGCTCCGCCGTTGAGCGTTAGCGCCAGGATCGCTCCAGTGCCGGCGGTCATCGAAAGGCCCAGGGTAGGCAGCCCGAAAAACAGGAAGAAGACCTGAACCAGGAATGGCGTGTTGCGAATGATTTCGATGAAGGCTTTCGCGATCCATCGAAGCGGGGCAATGCCGCTTCTGCGAGCAAGCACCAGCACGAGGGCAAGAGCGAGCGCCAGGACCATCGAGATCGCCGAGAGCGATATCGTCAGCCAGCAGCCCTCAAGCAAACGCGGCCATGCGTCGAGTATGACGGCGAAGTCGAAGTGGTAGCTCATCCGTCACGCCGGCGAACGAAGCGCGAAATCGAGCGGATAGGTCGCAATGGCGATGCCCTCAGCCCCTGCGCCGGAAAGCGACTGCTCGACTCGCTCGTGGGCCTTGGCGAGGCGCGTCGTCGAGATTCCCTCGATCAGCACGACGTGACTGAACCCTTCGCCGTGGACGCTCGGCCTCATGCGCGACTCGGCGGTCTCGCCACTTGTCACGGGCGCGGCGTGTCGGCCGATATGAACGGATGTCGCCTCCGGCGCTATGCTGAAGTCGAGCGCAAGGCTCGCTAGGCGCCTTTCGAACGCGTCTCTATCTTGGGCGGCTCTCAGACGAACGGTTGTGATCGCACCGGCCAGTCCCTTGCCGAGCGATAGGATCGTCTCGCAGCCGCCCCGCAGGAAATCGGTCATCCGCGGTTGAACTTCATTCGACCAAGCGGTCGGTGCGTTGAGGCGGGCAAGGTAACCCGGCGAGCGAAATGTCTCGAGATGGGCGCCTTCGTAGAGGGTAAAGGTCTGGTGTGGCCGCAACGCCCAGTCGACATACCGGCGACCTTGCAGGAAGCCCGGAATTCCCACTCGCTCGGGCATATGCTCGTGGGTATGCCAATCAAGGTAGTTTGTTTCGGACCCAGGCTGAATACCGTGCCATATCGCGACGAATGCTGTGCCAAACGAAGTCATAGGCAATTCCATATTTCTGTATCAGAGGATATTGCGGCCGACAATACTTGTGGTTAGCTAAATATTATTTCAGAAATACTGTGAATAAGACAGCAAATCGGAACGAAAGACCTGTTTAAGCCTCGGTTAAGCTGTCATCGCGAGCTGTTCCGCTTGACACCTGTTCTGTTTCCTCATAAAAGCGCTCTTGTCATCGCTGTTGGCTAACTAGTTAGTCAATTGCGGGTCTGGTGTCAATCGGCAATCGAAAACGCCGTCTTGAGTCTCGAACGTCATCACGGGGCGGATGACGGAACGACGCGCGCTCTCGTGAAGGGAACAGGGGATGAAGCGCACGCCTGCAAATGTCGATCTTGAGCTCTCTCCGGCCCCTCGCCCGGCTTATGCCCGCAAGGAACAAGCAGATGCGGCGCAATCCAACATTCTCGCAGTGGCGACGGAAGAATTTGCCTCACTGGGGCTCAGCGGCGCGCGCGTGGACGCCATCGCGAGGAAGACATGCACCACGAAGGGCATGATCTACTATTATTTTGGTAGCAAAGAGGGGCTCTACAAAGCAGTTCTTGAGCGCGCTTATATGTCAATCCGCTCGGCGGAGCAGGGCGCCCGCGTCGCGGGCCTGCCGCCCCTTCAAGCGGCACGGGCTCTTGTTGAAGCGAGCTTTGAGTTTCATGCCGATAACCCCCATGTCGGACGATTGATCAGCATCGAGAACATTCATCTCGCGGAATACGCCCGTCAGGTTCCCGGCATCGCCGAAGGGAACCAGATGGTGATAACCACCTGGGCCAACATACTCGCCGCGGGGCGACGCGAAGGGGTCTTCCGCCACGACGTCGAGCCTATCGACATTCACGCCGTCGTCAGTTCGCTCTGTCTATTCCGCGTGACCAACAAGCACACGTTCGGAACTCTGTTCGACATCGATTTCGACGATCCCTCGGTCCGGAAGCGCCACGCGCGACTGGTCGTCGAAATGGTGATGGATTTTCTGTGTCTGCCTTCCGCAAGGCAGGCCGCGACGTGATCCTGGTCGGGCCGGAGCGCTGCGAAAGTCGATCAGGGAGAGCGAGCACGATGAGGTTTGTGATTACGGGAGGAGCGGGCTTTCTTGGCGCCTGGGTCGCCAGACGTCTGCTCGTGGGTGGCCATGAAGTTCGCATTTTCGACCGTAACGCGGATCGCACGCTGATCCAGGAAATCGCCGGCGAGGCAGCCGGCAGGATCGAATGGCGGATCGGAGACATCACGGACGCCAAAGCCGTAGCCGACGCCTGTGCGGGTTGCGACGCCATTGCTCATCTTGCCGCCTTGCTGACCCCGGCCTGCCGTGCCGATCCCGTCCGGGGCCTCAATGTCAATGTGGCGGGCACGCTCAATGTCTTCGAAGCCGCCCGGCACGGGAGCGCGAAGAGGGTCGTGTATGCGAGCAGCGCCGGCGTCTTCGGCCCTCATGATGGCGCCAATCCGAAACCGACCACTCTCTACGGGGCTTACAAACTCGCCTGCGAGGGGGTGGGGCGCGCCTATGCTGCCGACTATGGTCTCGCCAGCGTAGGCTTCCGTCCGCTTATTATCTATGGCCCGGGCCGCGAGGTCGGCTCGACCGCGGGGGTGACGCTGGCCTGTCGAGCAGCGGCCATCGGCGACTCTTACGCGATCCCTTTCACCGGCGAGTCCGATCTTATCTTTGTTGACGATGTGGCGGCCGCTTTCGAGGCCGCGCTGACACGACCGGTCGTGGGCGCCCACGCACTTACCCTCGTAGGCGAGGTTATCAGCGTCGATGCCCTTATCGGTGAGATTGGCAACATTTGCCCTGGCGCCAGTCTTACGGCCGAGGGTGAGCCGGTTCCCATCAGTGCCTGCCTGACAGCGACGGATGTCCAATCCGTGCTCGGTCCGCTGACGCCGACGCCGCTCGCAGAGGGTCTTCGCCGCACCGTGGAATTCTACCGCAAGCGCGCCGGCCGATAGCGGAAACATCTCGTTGATGAGGAAGTCCTGTCCATGACTACGCGTTCCTTCGGCCTAGCTCAGCTCGGCTTCCTGGAAATTCCTCCGCCCGATCTCGTAACGCTGGCGGCCGAGGCTCACTTCGCGTCAGTAGCGATCCGGACGCGTCCGGCAATCGTGGGCGGCGCGGCCTTCGCACTTCATCAGGATCCCGTCCTGTTGCGCGAGACGCGTCGACGCGTTGCACAGACAGGCGTGCGGGTCACGTCCGTCGAACAAGTGAGTTTGACCCGCGAGATCGAAATCAACTCACTTGGCCCATTTCTCGACGCGGCCGCGGAGGTAGGCGCCAGCCAGGTACTCTGCTCGGGCGATGTCGAGGACTTATCAATCGTCACCGATCTTTTCGCCGCGCTATGCGAAGCCGCTGGCCAGCGCGGGCTCTCGCCGTGCCTCGAATTCATGCCATTTCGCGCCTTGAAGACTCTGGGTGAGGCGGTGCAGGTGATCCGCGCCGCTGGCGCCGCGAATGGCTTCATCTGCGTCGATGCCCTGCATCTCTTCCGTTCCGGTGGCTCGCTTGCAGATCTGCGCGCGCTCGAGCCCGCGCTTGTCGGGTCGATCCAGCTCTGCGATGCGCCCCTGGCGCCGCCCTCTGTCGACCAACTGGCACAGGAGGCGCGGGAGCGCCGCCTCTTGCCGGGCGCCGGCGGTCTGCCCCTAGAGGCGATCCTGGCGATCCTTCCCGGAGATCTGCCCCTCGACGCCGAAGTGCCGCTGTCTCTCGCCTTTCCCGAAGACACGCCGCTTCAACGCGCCCTCCGGATCAAAGCCGCGATGGACCGCATTCTTTAGGCCGCATGCTGCAGCAGCCCAGCGTTTCCGCAATGCGCGTCATAGAATTCAAGATCAGGACAAAGGTTCGTTGATGAGTGTGTCGACCGTTTCCCTCAAGCTGCCCGTCACGCCCTCGTTTCGGCTCGACGGGCGCCGGGCGCTGGTGACAGGAGCCAGCCGCGGCCTCGGCCTTGGCGCGTCGGTCGCCCTTGCGGCGGCTGGAGCCGAGGTCGTCTTGTGCGCCCGCTCGCCCGCGACTCTGGACGACCTCGCGGCTCGGATCCATGCCGCGGGAGGCAAGGCTTCGTCTCTTGCGCTCGACATCGGCGATGTGGAAGCGGTCGAGCGGGCCCTCGGCGGACAGGCGCCGTTCGACATTCTGTTCAACAATGCCGGCGTCAACCGGCAGGGTCCGATGACCGACGTGTCGGAAGCCGACTTCGATTTCGTCGCCGACATCAACATTAAGGCGGCCTTCTTCGTCGCCAAGAGCGTTGTGCGCGGAATGATCGGGGCCGGCAAACCCGGTTCGATCATCAATACGACCTCGATGATGGGCCACATCGCCGGGCCGAACCGCACGGCTTACGTAACCTCGAAACATGCAGTCGAAGGTCTCACCAAGGCGATGGCGATCGAGTTCGGGGCCCATGGCATCCGCGTCAATAGCCTTGCCCCAGCCGTCATCGAAACCGAGATGACCGCGCCGATTCTTGCCGATCCGGCTCGCCGTGGCTGGCTCGAAGGCAAGATCCCCCTCGGCCGGTTCGGACGGGTCGAGGATGTGATGGGGCCCGTGCTGTTCCTCGCCAGCGACGCCTCCGCCTTCATCACCGGCACTTCCCTACTGGTCGACGGCGGGTGGACGGCTCAGTAGAAACTGTCATGATACCGGCAGCGCGATCGACCCTGCTCTAAATGCTGAGGAGGGGTCACTTCGCGGCGCTCGGAAGAGTGCGCCCTGTCGTGAAGCAAGGCGGGCGTGCGTCAATTTCGTCCTGTCGCTATTCAAGGTCAATAACGGCTGAGCCGTTCGTTGTTTTCCTGCGAACACTCGCCCGACGCGCCGCCGACGCCTTATGGCGAACTCTCCCGAATAAGCCAGCTCATGGAGTTTGGTTTTTGGCCGCCTCAAACGGCGGAGAGGCGGCCGTGCGCCTTAGTGCGGTATTCCGTCGGCCTAAGTCCTGTCTGCTTCCTGAAGAAGCGGCCAAAGTAGGCCTCGTCCCGGAAGCCGAGCTCGCTCGCGATCTGTTTGACGCTCAACGTCGAATATTCGAGCAGGCGTTTTGCTTCGTGAATCGATCGGGCGTCGATTGCCTCGATCGCCGATAGGCCGAAGGCCTCGTGGCAGAGGCGCGTGAGCTGGCCGGCCGTGATTCCCAGGGCGTCCGCGTAGTTCGATACGGGACGCCGCGTCCGGCAGCGTTCGTCCAGCAGCGCCCGAAACCGTTCAATCCTGGCCGCCATTCCCGTCCGAGCCGGATTGGCCGAAAGTCTCGCGTTCTCGCTGAGGCGAGCAATCTGCGCGAACAGCGCGTTGGTCAACGCCAGTCCCATTGCGAACTGCCATCGTTCATGGCCTTCCGCCTCGCGCCCGATCGCTTCGAACAAAGGTTCCAGCGGCGCTCCTCGCCGGCTCTCCGGATCGACAGCGAGCACCGCTGGCGCTCGAATGAACGAGAGCAGTTCCGGCGCCGCCGTCATCGCAACGGATTCGACTGCAGATTGCGCGGCCGTGATCACGTGGCCGTCGACGTCTTTCCGAAAACGAAATCCATGAACGGACCGCGCGGGCGCGACGATCAGGCAAGGCGCTTCGACTGCCCAGGTCTTGCCGTCAATGAAGGTCTCGCCGCCGCCCCTCGTCACATAGAGCGTCTGGATCAGAGAGGCGTGAAAATGCGGCCCTATGTCGAAATCGAACAGGCTGGAGCGAACCGGAATGCGTTCGTAGTGAACCATGTCCACCCAGGCGTGCTCGGCGGCCGCTCCATACAGCGCGAAGTTCGGCACCGTCCTGCGGTGTGGCCGGTCAATCCGCATGATGCACGTTCTGTCCTATCTTAGGTGGTCTCTGTCCATTGAAACAGGGGAGCTTCGGGAGTTGATTGGGCCCACAAAATATCCGCGAACGCAAGCGCATGAGCAAGGAGAAGACCATTCCCCGAAGCAGTCCGACCGTATCGGTCCAAGCCGTAGCTGAACGGCCGCAATCGTCCGGGGCATGGCTCGGACTGGAGGGTCGCGCCTGCGTGGTGACCGGGGCCGGTAGCGGCATCGGCGCCGGCATCGCCCGCGCCTTCGCGGCAGTCGGGGCGCATGTGGCCCTCGTCGACCGGAACCTCGCGGCGGCGGAGGCCATCGCGGCGGAACTGCGGGCGATAGGCGCAGCGGCGCAGGCTATCGGCTGCAATGTCGCGGACGAACGGTCTGTTGCCGACGCCGCTGAAGCGACGCGCGCTGCGATCGGGCCTGTCGCCATACTCGTCAACAACGCCGGCCTGTTGCGCGCGGGCGCGCTGGAGACCGTTTCGCTCGCGGACTGGAATGAGGCTATCGCCGTCAACCTGACCGGCTATCTTCTCTGCGCGCGCGCCTTTGGGCGCGATATGCTGGCGGCGGGGAAAGGAAGTCTCGTCCACGTCGCGTCGATCGCGGCGATCAATCCCCAGACCAGCAGCGGCTCCTACAGCCCAAGCAAGGCTGGGGTTCTACTCTTGTCACGTCAGCTTGCGGCGGAATGGGGTCCGCGGGGGGTGCGCAGCAACGCCATTCTCCCCGGCATGATCCGAACCGCGCTTTCCGCCAAATTCTATGAAGAACCGGGCTTCGAGGAGCGCCGGGCCGCGGCGACCGCCAGCCGCCGCATCGGCGAGCCGGACGATCTTGCCGGGCCCGCATTGTTCCTGGCGTCCGACCGGGCGGCTTATGTCAACGGCGCGGAAGTGCTCGTCGACGGTGGCCTCGACTGCATGCTGATGGACATGGTTCCGCGTCCCGGCTTCAACGCCACCCCCGCCGCTTGAGGCGCAGTTCGGGAGATTGAACATGGCCAAGGATATTGCCTGCGATCTCGTCGTGGTCGGATCCGGCGCGGCGGGTCTCGCGACTGCGATCACGGCGCGTAAGCGCGGCCTTGATGTCGTTGTGCTCGAGAAGGAGCCGGTCTTCGGAGGAACGACGGCGCTCTCGGGCGGCGTGCTCTGGATCCCTCTGACCAAATACGGCCGCGAGCAGAACCCGGGCGACAATGTCGAGCGCGTTCGCCAGTACATGATGAACGAGACCGGCAACAACTACGATTCCGCGGCCGTCGAGTGCTTCATCGAAAACGGTCCGAAGATGGTCGATTTCTTCGAGCGCGAGACCGAGATGAAATTCGTCCCGACGCTCTACCCGGACTATCACCCGGACGCTCCCGGCGGCGTCGACGTCGGCCGTTCAATCCTGGCGGCGCCTTACGACATTCGTGGGCTCGGCAAGAACATGTCCCGCCTCAAGCCGCCGCTCGAAACCATCACCTTCATGGGCATGATGTTCAATTCGTCGAACGCGGATCTCAGACATTTCTTCCGCGCTACGAAATCCGTCACCTCGTTTCTCTTTGTCGCCAGGCGCCTTGCGACGCACATGAAGGAGATCGCGGTCTACCGGCGCGGAATCAACGTGACCAGCGGCAACGCGCTGGCCGCACGGCTCGCCAAATCAGCGCTGGCGATCGGCATTCCAATCCTGACTTCCTGCGCCGCGAAGGAGCTGTTGCAAGACGGCGACAACGTTGTAGGCGCGCGGGTGGCCGGCCCCGACGGAGAATTCCGAGTCACTGCGAAATATGCCGTCGTGCTCGCTTGCGGCGGCTTCCCGCATGACAAGAAGCGCACCGCTGAGGCCTATCCCCATGTGAAGCGCGGCGGGGAGCATCTTTCGCCCACGCCGGTCGGAAACACTGGGGACGGGCTCAATATGGCCGAGGCCGCGGGCGCGGCGGTCGACATCCGCTATCCCGATGCTTCCGCCTGGATGCCGGTCTCGCGGGTTCCCTTCGGCAAGGACCGGTTCGGGGTGTTTCCGCATCTGCTCGACCGCTACAAGCCCGGCGTCATCGGGGTGCTGCGCAACGGCAAGCGCTTCACCAATGAGTTCGAACTCCTATCACGACGTCGGGGCCGCCCTGATCCGCGCCTGCGAGGGTGAGCGGGAGACGGCGATGTGGCTCATCTGCGACAAGGTCGCGCTTGGCAAATACGGGCTCGGCTACGCCAAGCCCTCGCCGATGCCGGTCGGCCCCCTTCTGCGCAACGGCTATCTCATCAAAGGCGACACGATCGCCGATCTGGCGAGGAACACCGGAATCGACCCTGCCGGTCTCGAAGCGACGGTGCGCGCCTACAATGACGAGGCCGTGCGCGGCGAGGATCCGGCCTTCCATCGGGGCCGCACATCCTTCAACCGCTACCTTGCGGACCCGGCCAACACGCCGAACCCTTGCGTCGCGCCGATTGCAACCGGTCCGTTCTACGCCGTGAAGGTCGTCATGGGCGATCTCGGCACTTTCGATGGCCTGAGAACCAGCGTTGTCGGCGAGGTCCTGCGCCCGGATGGAAGCCGGATCGATGGCCTCTATGCAGTCGGCAACGACCGCCAGAGCGTAATGGGCGGCAATTATCCGGGCGCGGGCATCACGCACGGGCCGAACATGACGTTTGGCTTCGTCACCGGAAACGCGATCGCTGATCGGGCGGGAGCGCGGGCATGAACGCGCGCATGAGCTATCAGAACAAGCCGCTCGTGGATCACCGCGTCTACACGATCCGGCTCAGGAAGATGTCCGAGTTTCTCGATGTGTTCGATCGGCTCGCCATGCCGATCCTTCTCGAAACGCTCGGTAGCCCGCTTGGCTTCTGGACGAGTGTCGTTGGCCCTCAGAACCAGTTCACGCACCTCTGGGGCTACGACGATTTCGAGGACTACGGGCGTCGCTGTCTCGCTCGCGACTCGCATCCTGACTTTCCGACCTATCTCAAGGCCTCCGAACATCTGATCGTAGCGCAGGAGACGAGGCTCATCCGCGCCGCGGCGCTTTCGAGCCTTGCGGCAGGCTGAGTTCCGGAGGGATCCTATGACGAGCAAGATGAGAACGCCGCTCGGAGTCGCGGTCGTGACAGGCGGCGCGGACGGCATCGGCTGGGCCACCTGCCAGCGGCTCGCCTGCGATGGCGCCCGGGTCGCGATCGTGGATCTTCGCGAAGACGGTGCGCGCGAACGGGCGCGCGAACTTGGCTCGGCGCATATCGGCCTCGCTTGCGACGTGAGCCGGGAGGCGGACGTGATCGCCGCCGTCAAACGGACCATCGAGACATTCGGCCGCATCGACATTCTGGTCAACAACGCGGGCGTCGGCGAGCAGGGCTCGGTCACGCTTGACCAGACGGTCGAGGGCTTCGACCGGGTGATGAACGTGCATTTGCGCGGCGCCTTTCTCATGAGCCGGGAGGTCGGCCGCGTGATGCTGGCGCAGAAGTCGGGCGCCATCGTCAACCTGTCGTCGATCGCGGGCCATGCGGGCATTCCCGGCCGCAACGCCTATGGCGCGGCCAAGGCGGGCCTCTCCGCGATGACGCGCGCGATGGCCTGCGAATGGGCGCGGTCCGGAGTCCGCGTCAACGCGGTCGCGCCGGGCTATGTTAAGACCGCGCTGGTCGAGGACCTCATGCGGCGCGGCGCGCTCGACGCCTCCGCTCTCGAATTCCGCACGCCCATGGGCCGCATGGCGCGGCCGGAAGAGATCGCCGAGGCCATCGCGTTTCTCGCCTCGCCAGCCGCGAGCTACGTCACTGGGACGACGCTCGACGTCGACGGCGGCTGGCTCGCCTTGGGGGCCCCGGAATCCACGCTTCCGCCCGTGCCGCCCGGCTGACGACAGTCTTCCATCAAGGCAGGCCATAACAACGGAGGAAACAGGAAAATGCAGGTCACCCGTCGCACGCTGTCGGAGGGATTGCCTCGGCCGGAGCTCTCTGGTCCTTCGGTCCAACGCGGGCGGCGGAATCCCAAACCCTCCGCATCGGCGTTATCACCGACATGTCCGGCGTCTATCGCGACGTCGAGGGGCCGACCACGGTCGGTTGCGTCAAACAGGCGGTCGAGGAATTCGCGAAGGAGAATCCCGACATCAAGGTCGAGGTGCTTGTCGCCGATCACCAGAACAAGGCCGACGTCGGCCTCGGAATCATCAGGCATTGGTTCGACGAGAACGGGGTCGACGTGATCGCCAACGTCGGGAACTCGTCGGTCGCGCTGGGCGCAAAACCCATCATCGAGGCCAAGGACAAGGTCGCACTCATCTCCTCGGCCGGAAGCTCGGAGCTGACGGGCAAGAGCTGCAGTCCAAACTGGGTGCACTGGGCTTGGGATTCTTGGCGCCTAGCGCATTCTACCGCGACGTCTCTGGTCAAGACCGGCGGCAATAAATGGTTCTTCGTCACCGCCGACTACGCCTTCGGCCATGTGGCGCAGGCGGATGCAACGAAATTCGTCGAGGCCGCGGGCGGCACGGTGCTGGGCTCCGTGCGCTATCCCTATGGCGTGACGAGCGACTTTTCGTCTTTCCTTCTGCAGGCGCAGGGTAGCGGCGCGAACACGATCGCCTTTGCCAATTCGGGCGCCGACCTGCTCAACTGCCTCAAGCAGTCGCAGGAATTCGGCCTCGGCCAGAGCGCGCGGCTTGCGGCGATGGTAGGCTATATCACCGACGTTCTCGGCATGGGTCTGCCGGTCGCGCAGCGTCTGACCCTGACGGAATCCTTCTACTGGGATCTCAACGACCGCACGCGCTCCTTCATGGCTCGCGTCGCGACGAAGCTCGGCGAGGGCGTATTCCCCAACATGAGTCAGGCGGGCGACTATTCCTCGACGTTGCATTATCTCAAATGCGCCAAAGCGCTCGGGATCGAAAAGGCCAAGACCTCGGGTCGTGCGGTGATCGAGGCGATGAAAGCGACGCCGACCGACGACGACGCCTTCGGCAAGGGCAGCATTCGCGTCGACGGCCGCAAGATCCATCCCGCCTATCTCTTCCAGGTGAAAAAGCCGGAAGAGAGCAAATCGCGCGGCGACACCTACAAGCTGGTCGCGACCGTTCCCGCCGAAGACGCCTTCCGTCCGCTTTCGGAAGGGCACTGTCCGTTTGTGCGGACATAGGCGGCGGTCGTCCTTCAGCGAGAGGCATCCATCCCTGTCCCCAGCCGCGAGAGCGTTTTCCGCCCCTCGACCAGATCGTCGAAGGGCCGTTCGGACAAGATCTCGATCAGAGTCGCGGCGCGCGGCGCGTGGGTCCGAGCGGCGGCCAGCGCCGAGACGAAGTCGATGTCGCCCGAAATCGATCGGATCGTGTCGCCACGATCCGCGCGGCGCATCCGAAAAATGGACGATCCGCACAGCGTCCGAGAAGTCGCGCGAGGCCTCCAGCTGGATCCTCTCCGATCGCGAAAGCGTTGGCGACATCGTAGATAACCCCCACACCGTCGTGGCGGGCTACAAAGGCGGCAAGGGACTCCGCGTCGGGGAGCAGCCCGGCCGGCATGTTCTCGATCCAGACGCGCACCCCGTTCTTTCGCGCCGCCCCGCAGATGCGGACGAAGGCCGGCTCGAACGACTTCATGAGGCGCGCATTCGCACTCGTGAGAAGCGGATGGCGACGCCCCGAGCCGACGCAGATCGCCGTCGCGCCCAGTTCGGCGGCCCGCTCCGCGAGCCTGCAATAGGCGTCGACGGCGAAGTCCACAGCCTGCGGCGCCAGCGAGGCCAAGTTCACGTCGCTGCTCGCCAGATCCAGCGCCAGAAGCTCGAGACCGGCCCTCGCGATCGCGGTCCGGAGGCGCCGCTGGCGCTCGCGCGGCGCGTTCCATGGATCGTAGTGCGGCGGCGTGGCCATGATCTCAATCTGACGGAAGCCCGCGCCGGCAAGCGCATCCACGGTCGCTTCGACGTCGCGGTCAAAGACGAAGCCGAAAGTGTGCGCCCCGAAATCCGCGCTCTCAGTCATGCCGTCGCCTGCTCGCGGTAGAAGATGATGGTCCGCGCCTCGCCTTCTGCGAGCGAAGTCGCGGGCAGGGCGGGGAAGGCCTCGCGCAACTCGCCCTGGCTGACATCCGCCGCAATGGCGATGTCGGGCGGGCGACGCCGCAGTCGGCCCTCGGGAGGACCTGACGGATCGCTGCGATCACAGCCTGGTTGGCGAGACCGTCGCCAACCAGGCTGTGATCGCTGCAACTCGGACAGCGGCGCTTGTTCGTAGGCTGCCGCCACGTCGTCCACGAAGACGAGACCGGCAAGCGTGCGCGATCCGCTCATGACGCCGGCGCCAGGAAATTGTCGTGGGGCCCGGCGCGATGGGTGCGCGAGGTCGAGGCGGGGACCATGGCGACCGAGAGTTCGCGCGCCGCCTCCAGAAGCGCCGGCGCAAGCTCCAGCATCCGCGCCTCCGTCAGCCGCACATGCGGACCCGCGATGTTGACAGTGCCGATGACCTCCTGACCGAAGGCGTCGCGGATCGGCGCGGCGATCGTGCTCATCCAGCTTGAATAGGTCTGCACCACCAGCGAGAACCCGTTCTTCCGAGCCGCGCGCCAATATTTTAGGAAGGCTTGCGGCGTCTGGGGCGCCTTCGGCCCGTATTCGGAGCGCGAGCCGTACCCCTGTTCTGCGACGCGTGCCAACGCCTCGTGCTCCGGCAGACAGGAGAGCCAAACAATTCCGGAGGCGGAGCAGGACAGCCGCGCCACCTGTCCCATCTCCGGATCGTAGCGCAGGCCAAATTGCAGCCCCTGCGATTTCGCGACCCAGATGAGTCGCTCGCCGTCGACCACGGCGAGGCGGACGAGCTCGCCGGTTTCGCGCGCAAGTCGGTCGAGGATCGGCTGCGCGAGGTCGGTCACACCCATGCCGGCCAGAAAGTTGAAGGCGATCGAAGCGATCTTGGCGGTCAGCTGGTAGCCGCCGTGATGACGCTCCTGCCGCACGTAACCTCGCTCCGCGAGGCTTGTCAGCACGCGATGGGTCGCGCTGCGCGGAATGCGAAGCTGGTCCGCGATCTCAGCGAGCTGCATGCCGCGCGCATTCGTCGAGAGAAGCTCGATGACCGCGAGCGTACGTTCGAGCAGGCCGCTCGGGCTCTCCGTTGCGTTGTCATCTTCGGCTGGAAGATGCGCTTTCATGATCGCGTCCTCTCAGTTCAGAACAACCATCCGTCCGCTTTCCGCCGCCGCCCTCACCGCCAAAGTTCGCGCGAAGCGTCCGCGTCGCGTCGGAGGCATCGATGATCGGCGTTTCCTCGCGGCGTATGACGCCGACGAAATGGTCGAGCTGCCTTTGATAGGGACTGCCGTTCTCATGGGGCGCAATCTCCACGCTGATTGGGTCGTACCAACCCTTGGCGTCCTTGTATCGCCAGAACTCGAGATGCGGCAGCGTCAGTGAACCCTCGGTCCCTGCGACGCAATGGGCGTTTGCCCGCGCGGGCTGGGGCGGATAGTTCGGCAGTTCGCCCGACGAAAGATCCCAGCTCCACGGCGCCGCCGCAGCGTCAGTCAAGGTAAGCGTGACAAGCGCGCCGGTCGCGAGCCCGAGCACGACCGCGGCGGTGTCCTCGACCTCGAAGCCGCGAATCTGGTTGGAGCTGACGGCCTGGATCGAATTCGATCTCCCCGTAGAGGTGGCGGACGAGGTCGATCTCATGGATGAGGTTGATGAGGATTGGCCCGCCTCCCGCCTCGCGCCTCCAGGCGACGTCGAAATAGGAGGGGGGCTTCAGGAAAGCCGCAACGACAGACACGGCTGCGATCCGGCCGAGCTTCCCCTCGCGGATGAAGTCCCGCGCCGCGCGAATGATCGGATTGTGGCGGCGGTGATGACCGACCAGCACCGGAACGCCCTTCGAAGCCGAGAATGCGGTGAGCGCCTCGGCGTCCTCGATTGTCCCGGCGATTGGCTTTTCGACGAGGACGGGTATTCCGCGCGCCATAAACTGCTTTGCAAGCGGCAGGTGGGTGAGATTGGGCGTAGCGATCAGCGCGCCGTCCGGCCGCTCGCGGGCGAGCATCGCCTCCACGTCAGAGAACCAGGCGACGCCGAGGCTTTCCGCATAGTCCTTACCTGAATTGGCTGGCTCGACGACCGCGGCTAGCCGAGCCGGCCCTTCGCGACGCATCAGCATCTCCGCGTGCATTCTGCCGATCGCGCCGAGACCGACGATGGCGATATCCGTAACCTGCACCGAGCGTTCCTCCCTGCAGAGAGGATAGGGCGGTTCGCGCATGGGTCAAGATCGTTTGTGGAATTCAATTCCATTTCTTATTGCAATGGAATTGATTTCCATTTATGCGAGGAACCAAAGCCGGCCGCGCGTCCCCTCGAGACGAAATGGCGAGTCTGGCGTTTGGGAGGAGCGCATGAAGCATGGTTTCCGGGTCGACCGTCGCAAGCTGCTAATCGGCGGCGCAAGCCTTGCGGCGTCGAGTGTCGCCTCGCCCTTCGTCGGTCGCGGCTATGCCGCTGAGCCGATCAGGATCGGCCTCCTCTGGGCCAAGACCGGACAGATCGCGGAACAGGGGGAATATCTCGCGCAAGGCAGCATGCTCGCCCTCGAGCAGCGCGGGAACATGCTGCTCGGCCAGCCTGCGGAAGTGGTCTGGCTTGACGAGCCGAACCCGCAGGGCGCGCAGCTGAACGCGCAGCGCCTCGTTTCGGAAAACAAGGTCGTTGGCATTGTCGGGGGCGCGCTTTCGTCCTTTGCGCTCGCCGAGTCGGCGGTGGCGAAGAAGGCCAAGATCCCCTTCATCGCCGGCAACGCCGCAGCAGGGTCGCTGACCGGCGCGGCCTGCAACAAATACACGTTCCGCCTTCAGCCGCCGGTCGACATTCACACCAAGGTGCTTGCGCCGTACTGCGCCAGCATTGGGAAGAAGTGGTACACGCTGACCGCCTCTTACGCCTACGGTCAGGACATCAAGAGGTCCTTCACCGATTATATCAAAGCCAACGGCGGCGAGATCGTCGGCGCGGACGAAGCGCCGCTCAACACCGCGGACTTCTCCTCCTACATCCTCAAGATTCGCGCCGCCAAGCCGGATGTCGTGATCGGCGGCATATCCGGTAACGACCTCACGACGTTCCTCAAGCAGTGGAACGAACTCGGCATGCGCGGCAAGATTCCCTTCGCGGAGATCTCCGTCGGCGACACCGACATCTGGGGCGTCGGGCCTGAGGCGGCGGACGGGCTCTTTACGATGACTTGGTGGTACAAGGACCCCGCCAATCCCAAGGAAGAACAGGACATGGCGGCGGCCTACGAGAAGAAATACGGCCGCCCCGCCGCCGACAAGACCTGGATGGGCTGGCTTTCGATGAAGTCGCTGCTGGACTCGATCGAGGCGGCGAAGTCCACAGACTCGGCCAAGGTGGTCGAGGCGCTCGAACACTGGAGCACGATGCGCGGAGGCCTGCCGTCGGCCTACCGTCCCTTCGACCACCAGATGACCAACCGGCTTCTCGTCTGTCAGGTGAAGCCCAAGATCACCGACAAGTGGGACTATTTCGACGTCAAGGCCGAATTGCCGGCCAACCAGGCTGGAATTGACGCCGCCTTCGGCTCGCAAGCGGACTCGGCTTGCAAGATGGACACGCTCTGAGGCGGGCTTTCCCCTCCGCATCCGGGCCTACGTCGGCGCCGGATGCGCAGACCCGTTTCGGTTCATCCACAATCGAGGCCCGCGATGCTGGACATGTTGCTCTCCCAAGTCGTCAACGGTCTGGTGCTTGGCTTTCTCTACATCCTGATTGCGACTGGCCTGTCGATCATCTTCGGCATGCTCGGCATCGTCAATTTCGCGCACGGCGCCTTTTTCGCGATCGGGGCTTATCTCGCGCTGACGCTCGCCGCTCATTTCGGCTGGTGGGCGGTCATTTTCGCCCCCATCCTCACCGGGCTCATCGGCATCGCGGTCGAGGTCGCCTTCATCCGCCGTCTTTACGGCAAGGAGCCACTGCTCGGCCTCATCCTCACCTTCGCGCTGGCGCTGTTCGCGGAGGCGTTGTTGCGTATGGTCTACGGGGGCGAGGCGCAGCCGTTCGCAGTTCCCGCCTATCTCAACGGCTTCGTCGAATATGGCGCGATCCTCATCACCAAATACCGCATCGCGGCGCTCGCCGTCACCGTTGTGGCGCTGATCGGGTTCTGGAGCTTCATCGAATATACGCCGTTCGGCCGCATCATCCGCGCCGGGTCGCGCGATCCAGAAATGGTCGGGCTGCTCGGCATCAACCTCCCGGTCGTGCTCTCTGCCGTGTTCGGCGTCGGCTGCCTGCTCGCCGGACTGGCGGGAATGCTCGCGGGTCCTCTGTGGACCGTGCAGCCGGCGATGGGTTCGGGAGCCATCATGCCGGCCTTCGTCATCGTGACCATCGGCGGCCTCGGCTCTTTCGAGGGCGCGGTGGTCGCTGGTCTCATGGTCGGCGTCATCACGGCGTTCACCATCCAGTTCTACCCGTCGTGGTCCGGTGCGGCGATGTACATCCTGATGGCGGTCGTGTTGCTGGTCAGGCCGCGCGGCCTGTTCGGCGAGCGCTGGGAGCGGTTCGAATGAGCCCGCGCTCCTTCCTCCGCGCGCCGCCCCTATGGGTGGCGATTGTCCTCGTCGCACTCAGTGTGGTCTGGACGCTGATCGGCGCGCCGATCTCGCTAGTGACCCAGATCGCCATCTACGCGCTCTACGGCGCGGGCGTAAACCTGCTGGTCGGCTATACCGGGCTCGTGCCGTTCGGCGCCTCGGTCTTCTTCGGCTGCGCGAGTTATTTCTCGGCAATCGTCCTGCTCGGCGGATGGGCCAGCGACATCGTCGCGCTCATCGCGTCCGTTGTTTTTTCGATGCTGCTCGGTCTTGCGATTGGGGCGCTCATCCTGCGCCGCCGCGGTCTCTATTTCTCTCTGCTGACGCTCGCCTTCTCACAGATTGCCTTCGAAATCGCTCTCAAATGGACCGACGCAACAGGAGGCGAAAACGGCCTTCAAGGGGTGCCCCGTTCGACTTTTCCGAGCGACCTTTCCTATCACGCCTTCGTCGTCGTCGTTGTCGTCGTGGTGTTCTGGCTCATGTGGCGCGTCGTCCATGCGCCGTTCGGTCGCGCCATCCAGGCTGTCCGGGACAACGAACAGCGCGCTGCGAGCCTCGGCTACAATGTCTATTGGATCCGCCTCTGGGCCATGACGCTGATGGCCGGCGTCGTCGGCCTTGCGGGCGCCATGCTCACGCTGATGCTGCAGGGCGTCTACGCCGACAACCTGAGTTGGCAGCACGCGGGCGACAGCCTGTTGATGACCGTGCTTGGGGGCGTTCATCATTTTCTCGGACCCCTGTGGGGCGCCATCGTCTTCATCGTTCTGCAGGACCGGCTCTCGGCAGTCACCGAGAACTGGTGGCTCATCTTTGCACCGATCGTCATCGTCTTCGCGCTCGCCTCGCCCGAGGGCGTGCAGGGCCTCGCGCAGCGTCTGTTCGGCAAGCCCCGGTGGACGCTGACACGCCGAACGATTCCGGAACGTCCCGCCGCCATCAAGCCTTATGAAAGCGCCGCTGCCGCGATGGACCGCGCGCGGCCGATCCTTGAGACGCGCAGGCTGTCGAAGAGCTTCGGGAGTTTCGTCACCGCGCGCGAGATCGACCTAACGGTCATGCCGTTCGTGCTGCATTCAATTATCGGGCCGAATGGTGCGGGCAAGACCACCTTCTTCAACATGCTCTCCGGCGTGCTGTCGCCGAGCGGAGGGCAGGTGATCTTCGAGGGCCGCGACATTACAGCGCTGCCGGCTTACGCCCGAGCCCGGGTCGGCATCGGCCGTTCGTTCCAGATCCTGTCGATTTTTCCTAACCTGACCGTGTTCGAGAACGTCCGCGTCGCCGTGCAGGCCGAAAAGCTCGGCGCGCGCGGTTTGATCCGCGACGCGCATGACATGGCTGAAATCAATGACCGCTCGTGGTCCATCCTCGACGCGGTCAGGCTCGTGGATCACGCCGCGGAGCAGGCGGCGAGCCTCCCCCATGGCGCGAAGCGCCTGCTCGAAATCGCGGTGACGCTCTCGACGCGCTCCAAGCTGCTGCTGCTCGACGAGCCGCTGGCGGGTCTTGCAGAGGCCGACCGCATCGTCGTCACTGATCTCATCAGGCAGCTGGCCCAATCGCACGCCGTGCTCCTCATCGAGCACGACATCGACCGCGTTCTCGCTATCTCGGACCGCATCTCGGTCCTGCATCAAGGACGGATGATCGCGGACGGGAAGCCTGCCGAGGTGGCGAGCGACCCGGCCGTCATCGCGGCCTATCTCGGCGTGGCGAAGGATGGGGAACGGGCTCCGCCCCCGGCGATCGAGCGACGGAGGCATGCGCAGGCGTCCCTGCTGCTCGACGCCAAAGGCCTGTCGGCCGGTTACGCGGGCAGCACCGTGCTCGAAGGCGTGAACTTCAGGGTGCACCAAGGAGAGGCGGTGGCGCTTCTCGGCCGCAACGGCGTCGGCAAGACGACGCTCCTACGCGCAATCACGGGCACGATCCCGCTCGGATCGGGGTCTATGAGCTTTGCCGGCGAGCTCATTGGCGGGCGTCAATCTTACATCATCAACCGTCTTGGCGTCTCGCTCGTGCCCGAGGGGCGCAGGCTCTTTCCGAACCTGACCGTGCTCGACAATCTGAAGATCGCGATGCGCCCGGGCGGCATTGGCCTCGATGAGGTTTTCGCACTCTTTCCGAGGCTCAAGACGCGGCAGCGCGCGAAAGCGGAGAACCTTTCCGGAGGCGAGCGGCAGATGGTCGCCATCGCCCGCGCGCTGGTCGCGCCAAGTAAGCTGATCCTGCTTGACGAGCCTTTCGAGGGCCTTGCTCCCACCGTCGTTAGCGAGGTGATGGAGGCCTTGCTCAAGCTGCGCGGCAAGGTCGCGATGGTGCTCGTCGAGCATCATGCCGAAGCCGTGCTGCCGATCGTCGACCGCGCCTACGTGCTGGTCAATGGCGCCGTCGCCTATGAGGGCGACCCCGCCTTGCTCGAGAACGATCACGAATTGCAGACGCGCCTGCTTGGCGTCGTGCAAGCCGAGGAGGCCGTTTAAAATCATGAAGTTTCCACTCACCGGAGCCACGCGCCTCAATGTCATCGTCGGCGATCCGATCGCACAGGTGAAGTCGCCCGATGGCGTCACGCGGTCCTTTCAGGCGCGCGGGCTGGACGCCATCCTCGTCCCCGCCCAGGTGGCGCCCGCCGACCTTGCGATCTTTCTCGACGCTTGCACGAAGTTGAAGAATCTCGACGCGATCATCGTCACCGTCCCGCATAAATTTGCCTGCTTCACCTATTGCCGCAGCGCCAGCGAGCGTTCGCAATTCCTCGGAACCGTCAATGTGATGCGGCGCGAGGGTGAGGGATGGAGCGGCGACATCGTCGACGGCCTCGGTTTCGTCAGCGCTGCGCGTGCGCATGGTGTAGATCCGAAAGGCAAGCGCGCGCTGCTCGTCGGTGCGGGCGGGGCGGGTTCGGCCATCGCGCTCGCGCTCGTCGAAGCCGGCGTTCGTGAGCTTGCAATTCATGACGGCGACGCAAAGCGTCGCGACGCGTTGATCGGTCGTCTCGGCACCCTCGGCAAGGCGAAGATCAGCGTCGGGTCTGCCGACCCCACCGGCTTCGACTTTGTCGGCAATGCGACGCCGGCGGGCATGAAGCCCGGCGACCCGCTGCCAGTCGATGCATCGAAGCTTTCTGCTCAGACCTATGTCGGCTGCGTCATCACCTCACCCGCAGTGTCGCCGCTTGTCGCGGCCGCCCGTGCGGTGGGCTGCGTCACGGGCACCGGAAGCGAAATGTATGCAGCGCTGCAGGAGATGATGGTCGATTTCCTGTTGTTTGCCGATCAGAACAGCGAAGCGCGCGCATGATCACCAGCCTCGACAGGATCGTCGACGACGCGGCTTACGATTTCATCGTTGTCGGCGCCGGCGCGGGCGGTCTTGCGGCGGCGCTGTTCGCCGCCATTGGGGGCGGGTCCGTGCTGCTCGTGGAGAGCACGGAATATGTGGGCGGCACGACCGCGCTTTCCGCCGGCACGACCTGGGTTCCGAATTCGCAGCACGCATCCAGTGTCAACCCTGGGGATACTCCGGAGGCCGCCCGCCGTTACCTCGACGGAGTCGTCGGCAACTTCGCCCGTGCTTCGCTTCGGGAAGCCTTTCTCGAGGCTGGCCCCAAGGCGATCGCGGCGCTCGAAGCGCAGTCGGACGTGAAGTTCCGTCCCTACAAGATGCATCCGGACTACGAGCAGCAGGCGGAGGGCGCTTCGCTCAACGGACGGGCGTTGGAGCCGCTTCCATTCGACGGCCGGACGCTAGGCGACGCGTTCGACCTTCTGCGCCCGCCGATCCCCGAGTTCACCATCCTTGGCGGCATGATGGTCGACCGCACGGACATCAACCACCTGCTCGCGATCCGCAAGTCGCGCGAATCTTTCGCGCATGCGAGCCATCTTCTCGCCCGTTACGGCCTCGATCGACTGCGTTACAAGCGTGGCGCGCGCCTCGTGATGGGCAATGCCTTGGTCGGGCAATTCCTCCTGTCGCTGCAGAAGCGCGGCGCCGCCATCGTGACCCGAACCGGCGTTAGGGCCTTCCACACCGAGGCGAACGGCGTCCGCGGCGTGGAGCTCGTGTCCGGCGAGGCCACGCGCCGCGTGAGGGCGCGGCTCGGCGTCGTGCTCGCGGCGGGCGGATATGGACGCAATCCGAAGCGCCGCGCGGAAATGCTGCATCAGCCGACGCCTGAATACAGCCCGGCTGCGCCGGGCCACACGGGCGACATGCAGGCGCTGGCGCTTCAACTCGGCGCTCGCCTCGCCGAGGGTGGTGCGGACAATGCCTTCTGGGCTCCGGTGTCAGTGCGGAAGCGCCCTGATGGCAGCATGGCGGTCTTTCCGCATTTCGTTCTCGACCGCTCGAAGCCGGGCACGGTCTGTGTCGATCAGAGCGGGCGGCGGTTCGTCAACGAATCGAGCTCCTATCACCTGTTCGCCCGAGCGATGTTCGAGCACAATCGCATGACGCCGAGCATCCCCTGCTTCCTGATCGCGGACGCCGAGGGTCTGCGCAAATATGGGCTCGGCATGGTCCGGATGGGGACACGCAATCTGAAGCCCTATCTCGCCGATGGCTATCTCGTCGCCGCAGATTCGATCCCGGCCCTCGCTACGAAGCTCGGGGTCGACGCGACAAACCTCCAAGCGACGATCGCCGAGATGAACCGCTACGCCGAGACCGGAGTCGACACCCAGTTCGGCCGTGGGACCACCGCCTATCACCGCGTAAACGGTGACGTTCTGCATGGGCCGAATCCGACCCTCGGCCCCATCCGGACCGCGCCCTTCTTCGCCGTACGGCTCTATCCCGGCGACATAGGCGCGGCGAACGGCCTCGTCATCGACGAGGACGCACGGGTCATACGGGCGGACGATACGCCAATCGGCCATCTCTACGCCTGCGGCGCCGAAGCGGCCTCGATCATGGGCGGAACTTATCCGGGTCCCGGCATAACCATCGGCCCCGCCATCGTCATGGCCTATCGCGCCGTGCAGAACGCACTTCGGGGGACAGCGGCATGAGCGCAGCGGAGCGGCATTGCGATCTCGTCGTCGTCGGGTCCGGCGCGGGCGGCCTCGCGGCGGCGGCGACGGCGGCTTACTTCGGCCTAAACGTCATCGTGGTCGAGAAGGCCGACGTCGTCGGCGGCACGACGGCCTGGTCGGGCGGATGGATGTGGATTCCGCGCAATCCGCTGGCCGTCGAGGCAGGCATTGTCGAGGACGAAGATGCGCCGCGCCTCTATCTGAAAAACGAACTCGGCGACGCTTACGACGAGTCGTTCGCGACGATGCTCCTTCGTGAGGGTCCACGGATGGTCGCCTTCTTCCGCGCCCATACCAGCCTCGAATTCATTTCCGGCAACACGATCCCGGACTTTCACGACCGCTTGCACGGCGCTGGTCTCGGCGGCCGATCCGTCTGCGCCGCGCCCTTTGACGCCCGCGCGCTTGGGTCTCGGGTCAGGTTCCTGCGCCCGCCGCTCGAACAGGTCTCGCCCTTCGGCATGGGAATCGCGACCGGCGCCGACATGCAGCATTTTCTCAGCGCGACGCGGAGCCTGAAATCCTTTGCGCATGTTGCGAAGCGCGTGCTGCGGCACGAGGCCGAGCGCTTCGCACATGGCCGCGGGCTGTGGCTCGTGGGCGGCAACGCGCTCGTCGGCCGCCTGCTCAAAAGCGCCGATGACCTGAAAGTCACGATACTCACCGCCATGCCGGCGCGTGCCCCGATCCTCGAAAACGGCCGCGCGGCTGGCGTTGTCGTCGGCGACGGCGAACGCATTCTGGCCCGATGCGGCGTGGTGCTCGCGACCGGCGGCTTCCCGCATGACGATGCGCGCAAGGCCGCTCTGTTTCCGCATGCGCCGACCGGCCGCGAGCATGTCTCCGCGGCGCCCGAGACCAACACCGGCGACGGTCTCCGCATCGGTGAGGCGGCCGGCGGAACCGTTCGCGACGATCTTTCGAACGCCGGCGCCTGGGCGCCGGTGTCGCTCGCGCCACGCAGCGATGGAACGGCCGGGCGCTTTCCGCATCTCGTCGAGCGAGCCAAGCCCGGCCTCATCATGATCATGCGCGACGGGCGGCGCTTCACGAACGAAGCCAACTCCTACCACGACGTAATGCAGGCGCTTTTCGCGGCTTCGCCAAGGCGCGGTCCGGTCGAGGCCTGGATGGTCTGCGATCACGACTTCCAGCGTCATTACGGGCTCGGCCGCGCCCGCCCGCGTCCGTTCTCGATCAGCCCGTGGATCGCCAACGGCTATCTCAAGCGCGGCGCAACGATCGAAGACCTGGCAGGCGCCTGCGGAATCGTTCCGCAGGGGCTCGCCGAAACCGTACGGGTCTATAATGAGGACGCGGCGCAAGGCCGCGACAACGCCTTTCATCGCGGCGAGAGCGCCTACAATCGCATGCAGGGCGAGCCTGGACATGCGCCGAATCCCTGCGTCGCGCCGATCCTACGCGCGCCCTTCTACGCGGTGAAGATCGCGCCCGGAAGCCTAGGCACTTTCGCTGGGCTTCGGACCGACGCGAATGCGCGGGTGCTCGGCCGCGACGGGCGGCCGATTGAAGGCCTCTTCGCGGTTGGAAACGACATGTCGAGCATGATGGGTGGCCGTTATCCGGCCGGTGGAATCACGCTCGGCCCCGCCATGACGTTCGGCTTCGTCGCCGCGCATGTCGCGAGCGGCGTCCCCCTCGGTGGAAACAGGACCTGACGGAGTTTTTCAATGCGCTACGAGATTGCGACGCTCGACGTACGACTGGGCGCAGCGCCCAAGGTCGTCGCCGGAATAGACGCCGCGACGAAGGCGGTTGCTTCCGGCGGCGCTCTGCTCGGCTGCTGGATCAGTGAGATCGGCGCGCTGAACCAGATTTATGTGCTGCGCAGCTTTCCCGAGGACGGAACCTTGCAGGCAGAGCGAACGCGGCTCCTCAGCGACCCAAATCCTTTCGGCTTCGGCGAGGGGATCGCGCGCATGAACTTCGAGACCTACGTTCCCTTCGCGTGGTGCCCAGCGCCGAAGCCCGGCCGCCACGGCGCGGTTTATGAGATCCGCACCTATCGGTTGAAGCACGGCGGCCTTGCGCCGACCATCGCGGCCTGGGAAGCGGCGATGCCGGTACGCTCGAAATATTCGCCGCTGACGATCGTGATGTCGGCGATCGACGGCGAGCCACGCTTCACGCACATCTGGCCCTACGAGAGCCTCGAACATCGCGCCAAGGCGCGGGGCGATTCCGTAAAGGACGGCGCATGGCCGCCGAAGGGTGGCCCGGATTGGCTCACCGGCGACATGCGGTCGACCATTGCGCTGCCCGCCAGCATCTCGCCGCTCGCGTGAACGCTATGGCCCGCCCTTTCTCTCTCTCCTATCTCACCGCGGCGTCGCTGACGCCGCCCGAGGCGGTGACGCTCGCCGCAGAGCTCGGCTACGACTACGTTGGCCTGCGCATTCTCCCCGCTGCGCCCGGCGGCGCCTTCGCGCCGCTGATTGATGACGCCGCGATGCTGAAAGAGACGCGGGCGCGCATCCGCGATTTCAACATCGGGCTGTTCGATGTAGAGATCGTGCGGATCGGGCCGGACTTCTGCGTCAATTCCGTGAAGCGGCTCCTGGAGGTTTGCGGCGAGCTTGGCGCCAAAGCGGTGCTGACGGCCGGCGACGACCCGGATGAGCTGCGCCTCACGCAGAACTTCGCGGCCTTCTGCGACGCAGCCGCGCCTTACGGGCTCACCGCCGATCTCGAATTCATGCCTTGGACCGAGGTTCCGAACGCGAAAGCGGCGCTTCGCATCGTCGAGGCGGCGGGGCGTCCGAACGGGCGGGTGCTGGTGGACGCGCTGCATTTCGAGCGTTCCGGATCGACGCTCGAACACGTCGCGGCCATTCCGCGCGAGCGGCTTGGCTACGCCCAAATCTGCGACGCGCCCGCAAGCTATCCGCACACGACCGCGGCGCTCATCCATACGGCGCGCGAGGCCCGCTTGCCCCCGGGCGAAGGCGATATCGACATCAAGGCGCTGTTCGACGCATTGCCGCCGGAGCTTCCCGTCAGCATCGAGATTCCGCATGCGGTCCGCATGAGAAGCGACGGACCGGAGGTCTGGGCGCGCGACATGCTCGCCTGTTCGCGGCGCGCGCTCGCCGAGCCGCAGGTCTGATCATCGAGGAGACGTCCCATGAATTTCGCGCTCAGCGACGAGCAGCGCATGCTCATCGGAACCGTAAGGAGCTTCATCGCTGCGGAGCTTCAGCCGCTGGAGGACGAGGTCGAGCAGACCGGCGTCCTGGGTTCGGAGCTTGCCAACGCGATCCACGCGAAGGCCAAGGCGATCGGCCTCTATGCGATGAACATTCCCGTCGAGTTCGGCGGTGGCGGCCTTTCCGCCGTCGATCACATGCTCGCGGAAGAACAGTTCGGCCGCACGGCCGACATCCTCATCCGCCGCGCTTTCGGGAACGTCTACGAGATGCTCCTCGAATGCAAAGGCGGCCAGGTCGAGCGCTGGCTGCTCCCCGCCGTGCGCGGCGAACGCACGGCCTCCATCGCCATCACCGAGCCCGGGGCCGGCTCGGACGCAGCCGGTATCAAGACGCGCGCCGTTCGCACGGGCGACGGCTGGCGGCTCACCGGAAGCAAGCACTTTATCAGCGACGGCGCCTTCTCGGATTTCTTTCTGGTGACCGCGGTCACCGATCCCTCCGCCGGCGCCAGGGGCATCTCCATGTTCCTCGTCGACAAGGGACTGCCCGGCTTCACCATTGGCCGGGATCAGCCGATGATGGGCGTCCGCGGCACGAGCCATGTTGAACTCTTCTTCGAGGAGACGCCGGTCGGATCCGCGGCGCTGCTCGGCACGGAAGGAGAGGGGCTGCGCCTCGCGCTGGCGACGCTCGGCCGCGTCCGCCTTGCGCAGGTCGGCGCGCGCGCAATCGGCAAGGCCACCATGGTCCTCGAAAAAACCATCGCTTATGCGCGCGAGCGAAAGCAGTTCGGCAAGGCGCTCGGCGAGTTCCAGATGGTGCAGCAGATGATCTCGGATTCGATCATCGAAGTGAATTGCGCGCGCCTGCTTCTTCATCGCGCCGCCTTCGCACTGGATTCAGGCGAGGACGCCCGCGATCTCATCGCCATGGTCAAGGTCAACGCGGCTGAGACGCTCGGTCGCGTGGTCGATCGAGCCGTGCAGATTTTTGGCGGCATGGGCTTCTGCAAAGACCTGCCGATCGAACGTTACTACCGCGACGCCCGAATTTACCGGATCTTCGACGGCGCCTCCGAAGTGCACCGCTTCACCATCGCCCGTTCAGCCATGCGGCGCGACGCGTCGCTCTACGACATTGGAGCTTGACGCGATGGCGCATGCAAGGTTCATGAGCGCGGACGATGCAATTGCGATGATCCACGACGGCGATACGGTTGCGATCATCGGCGGCGGCGGCGGTCTCGAGGAAGCCGCCGAATTGTTCGCCGCCGTGGAGCGGCGCTTCCAGATGACCAGCGGTCCGCGGAATCTGTCGCTCGTGCATTCGCTTGGCGTCGGTGACCGCAAGACGCGGGGTGTCAGCTGCTTCGCCCACGAGGGCCTGGTGCGGAAGGTGACAGGCGGCCACTGGGTCTGGTCGCCGCGCATGCAGGAACTCGCCCGCGCAAATAAGATCGAGGCCTATGTTCTGCCGGGTGGGGTCGTCATGCAGCTCTATCGCGAGATCGGCGCGCGACGTCCCGGCTTAATCTCCCGCGTGGGGCTCGGCACCTTCGTCGATCCACGCCTCGAGGGCGGCCGCATGAACGAAGCGGCGAAGGACGTGACCGTCGAGACGATCACGCTCGGCGGCGAGGAGTATCTCTTCTATAAGGCGTTCTCCGTTCACGTCGCGCTGTTGCGGGGCACGTTCGCGGACGGCGACGGCAACATCAGCCTCGCTGAAGAGGCCGCCAATCTCGACATCCAGGCCTGCGCGCTCGCAGCGCACAATTCCGGGGGCAAGGTCATTGTGCAGGTGCGCGAGAGGGTCGCGAACGGCGCGCTGCCCGCGCATACGATCGCGATTCCTGGCGTCTGGGTCGACGCTGTCGTCGTCGTCCCAGATCAGATGATGACCTATGACTTCGCCTACGATCCGGCGATGGCGGGCGTCGCGCGTCTGCCGCCGCATACCCTTCCCGAGCCCAAGCTCGATGAACGGCAGGTGATCGCGAGGCGCGCCAGGCAGGAGCTCGACGAGGGATTGGTTGTCAATTTCGGCTTCGGCATTCCTGATGCGGTCGCCGCGCTGGTTGCGGACGACGTGCGCGCCGGCCGTTACGTTCAGACGATCGAACATGGCGTCTATGGCGGGGAATTGTTGACCGGCCATGTCTTTGGCTTCTCGCGCAACGCGAGCGCGATGATCGACGCGCCGACGCAATTCGACTTCTATTCCGGCGGCGGCCTCGACATCGCATTTCTGGGCTTCGGCCAGTTTGACGGCGATGGCAATGTCAATGCCTCGAAGCTCGGCGGCGTGCCGGTCGGGCCGGGCGGATTCATCGACATCGCGCAAAACGCGCGCAAGGTCGTGTTCTGCGGAACGTTCGACGCGAAGGGCGTCAAGCTTCGCGTCGCCCACGGACGACTGAACATCGTAGCGCCGGGCGCCATCCGCAAGCTTGTGCAGGCAGTCGACCAGATCACGTTCTCAGGTGTCCAAGCGCGCAAAGCAGGCCAGGATGTCTGGTATGTCACAGAGCGCGCCGTTTTCCGCCTGATGAAGGAGGGTGTAACCCTCGTCGAGATCGCGCCCGGCGTCGATCTTGAGCGCGACGTGCTCGCGCATATGGACTTCCGTCCCCGGCTCGCTGAATCGATCGCTGTGATGCCCGATGAATGTTTTCGCTGAAACGCCGTCGAATCGTGGCAGCACCTCGCAGTTGATGCTGAAAACAGGAAGCTGAACGCGAGGGGCAATTGTCACGGAAGCGGCGGCCTGCGCTAGGATACCGAGCTTGAAGCCGACCTCCTAAAGCGGCCACTGCTCTCCGCCCGCGACCGTCCAGCACGCCGTCTGGCTGTATTTGCGGTCCGCACTCAGCTACCGCGACTTCGAGGATCTCCACGGCGGCGAAGCGTGGGCTTGGCATCTCCTATGAGACAGTCCGTCGTCGGGTCGCCAAGTTCCGGCCGCTCATTACGCAGGAGTTGCACGGTCGCGGCCGCGTCCGTGTGAATGTTGATCGAAGCGGGACCCCGATTGTTCTCGCCGCAAAGGGCTAGAAATACTAGAGAATCCATCGTCCAGGCGGGGTCCCAATCGGCGCCGTTCGGGGCCCTGCCTAAGACAGAAATTAGGCGAGATATCAAAAGGCTGAGTGCAACATGGCGGGGTCCGACATTCCGGCGCCGAGTGACAGGCGCACTTGGCGAGGAGTTTTGTTGCGGCGCCACTGCGGCGCGCTGGGCTGTGATGCCTGTGTCACCGCATGGAGCAGACGATCTGCTGGCTTGTGCCCGCTCGTTGCAGGCACACGCCGACATAAGCGGGAGGTCAAAAATGACGACGGGCGCCGGATCTGTGCATTCCGCCGAGCGACGCAACGTTCGCGTCGATAACGACACACACACGAGCGCGTTTGTCCGTGGCGCGTTCGTCGTGCTTCGCTACCCACCGGTCCGGACGTTGGCACGCTAGCGCCACGCACCACCGGTCGAGGGATGATCTCGATTTTTCGGGGGTCAGCGCAGATCAGGAGATCAGGAATACTTCTGATCAGCGCTCCGCGTTCTACTGCCCGAGCAAAAGCGCTGCGTTTTCCGGCTTGGGGTCCAGCTTGCCTCCCCTCTATCTGTAAGGCGACGTCGACGATCCTCCGATTTATCGGCGCCGATCCTCCGGTCATCTGCAAGATTTCGGTGACGCGGCCGTTGACATCATACACTTCGGCCCGTCGGCCCTTCCGCCAATCCTGTAGCGATGTCACAAGGGTAGTGGCCGTGGAGAACGTGCTGAGCACCTCATCGAAGATGCGATCGACATAGCGGTCCGGATCGTTGGTCGTGACGGGCGGTAATCCGATAATCGGCATGATCGTTGCTCCGTCTGCGAGCGCAGCTCGCATGTAACCATCCGGTCGAGGCCGCAGTCACGCAGCTTCTTTGCAGAGAAGCCCCGGCCGCCATTTCCAAGGGAGCAACTCGGCGAGTTGCGTTTGCGGCGTGTCGGCGATCCTGGCGAGGGCGTCGGCGAGCCACGCTTGGGGATCGACGTCGTTGAGCTTCGCGGTCTGGATGAGCGTGTACATCAGCGCGGCCCGCTCGGCGCCGCGGTCCGAGCCAGCGAACAACCATGCCTTCCTGCCGAGCGCGAGGCCGCGCAGCGCTCGCTCGGCGGCGTTGTTGGTGAGGCAGATGCGGCCGTCATCGAGGAAGCTCGTGAACGCGGGCCAGCGCGTGAGCGTGTAGTCGATCGCCTTGGCGACATCGGCGTGGCGCGAGAGTTTGGTGCGCTCGGCGCGCATCCACATTTCGAGCCCCGTCACGAGATCGCGGCTTCGCTCTCGCCGCGCGCGCAATCGCCGTTCGGCCGGGAGGCCGTTGACGTCGCGCTCGATGTCGAAGATCGCGTCGATCCGTCGGACCGCCTCCAAGGCGATCGGCGAGATTGGCGTCGCCTTCTTGCCTCGCCGCGCGTTGGCGGCGATGTCGGCCAATTCGAAGAACTTGCGCCGCGAATGGCTCCAGCACAGCGCCTCGACGATCGGGCCAGGCTTGCGGTCGGGAAGATAGAGGCGATTGTAGCCGTCGAACGCGTCGGCCTGGAGAATGCCGCCATAGCTCGCCAAGTGTCGCTCAGGATGCTGCCGCGTTCGATCGCGCGAGGCATAGAACAGCGCGGCTGGCGGATCCCGACCGCCAAACGGCTGATCGTCGCGGACATAAACCCAGACCCGGCCCGTCGCCGTCTGGCCCTTGGCGAGGATCGGAACCGTCGTGTCGTCGCCATGGAGCCGCTCGGCCCTGAGAACATGGGCTTCGATCAGGCCGTGCAGCGGACGCAGCGCCGCGGCGCAGGCGCCGACCTGGTCGGCCAAGGTCGAGAGACGCAAGTCGACGCCTTCGCGGGCGTAGCGCTCGCTCTGGCGGTTCAGCGGCTGATGCTGGCCGAACTTCTCGAACAGGATCATCGCCAAGAGGTTCGGCCCCGCGAAGCCGCGCGGCGTCACATGGAAGGGCGCCGGCGGCTGCGAGATCGCTTCGCACTGCCGGCACGAGAAGCGTTCGCGGACCGTCTGGATCACCTTCCACTGGCGCGGGACGACTTCGAGCGTCTCCGTGACATCCTCGCCGAGCTTCGACAGTCTCAATGAGCCGCAGCACGGACAGCTCTGCGGCGCCGCGACGACGACGCGTTCACGCGGCAGATGCGCGGGGAAGGGCTGGCGCGTCGGCCGCTTCCGCTCGAAGGTTTTGACCACGCTCGACGGCGCCGATCGTTCCGCCGCCAGTTCGTCCTCGCTCGCGTCCGCCTCGGCGTCCGCCAATTGCATTTCCAATTGATCGAGCAGCCGCTCCTTGCGTTCCGAGCGCGCGCCGTAGAGCGTGCGACGCAGCTTCTCGATCTCCAGCCTCAGCCGGGCGATCAGCGCGTCGGCGTTCGACGCGATCGCTTGGCTATGATTGCGGTCCGCCTCGGCCTGCGCAGCGCGCGCTTCGCTCTCCAACCGCGCGGCCCGCTCAGCGCGGGATCATCGCGTGCGCGGCGGCGAGATTGGAGGGCAGATTGTCCGGCGTGTTCGTCACATGCGAAGTAAATCACAAAAGCGCGCGGTGACAAGCAAAATCGTCAGCCGACCGCGGTCGGACGCCAGGTTTTCTGCGGCATTCGCCAATCGATGCCCGATAGGAGATAGCCGAGTTGCGCGGTCGAGATCGTCACCGTTCCGTCCGCCATCGACGGCCAAGAAACCGCCCTCGCTCGAGCCGCTTCGAGAACAGACACATTCCTTGGCCATCGTGCCAAAGGCACTTGATGAGGTCGCCGCGGCGTCCGCGAAAGACGAACAAGTGGCCGGAATGCGGATCGCGCTTCAACGTTTCCTGGACGATCAGCGCCAGACCGTCGAACCCCTTGCGCATGTCGGTGTGGCCGGTCGCCAGCCATACACGAACGCCAGCCGGGATCGGGATCATCTCTAGGCGAGCCCTGCTCGTCCGGGCCGCGACAGCGCCTTGACGACGCGCGCCAGCGCGCCGGCGTCGACATCAGCGCCGACGAAAATCCGTTCGCCGCCGACAA
>CAVZDY010000003.1:0-1799068 GCA_963774195.1 uncultured Alphaproteobacteria bacterium
AGTAATAGGCAGCCGTAACATCAAGGTCTGACCTGACGGCGTATTTCACTCCAACCCATACGACATTGAATAGCTTGTCGCCTGCGTTGAAAGCTGTGCTGTTGATATTCGTGTTGTTGAGCGCAGCGCAGTCGGCGCAGACGAATTCGCCAGAGATCGTATTGAAACCGGCGCCGGGCGCAAAGGGGTTGCTGGGAGGCGCATAGCGAATGAACTCGTAGCCGCCATACAGCCTGACGGGTCCGTTGGGTATCTGGCGAGCAGCATCACGCTGGAATTATCGGAGAGCGTCGCCGTGAGGACCTGCGGCAGCACCGCCGGCAACGTGTTGCCGGCAAGCGTCACCGATACGGCGTTCTGGACGTAGCTGCCAATCGCGTCGAGCGAGAGCGTGCCGCCCGCCAAATTGGGGACGTCCCCGCCGAGTTGGAGCTGGTAGGCGCCGGTCGAGGCGTTGTTCAGATCGTAGCCGCCGAATTGCCAGAGCCCCACCACCCTGAACTGGCCAAAGTCGCCGCGATACTTCACCGACGTGGTGAACCGACAATCCTCGGTGTTGCCTACGCCGCAGGTGATTCCCTGCCAGCCGAGCGGCGAGAAAGCGTACGAAGCGCCCAGGGGATCGTAGGCGAAAACCGCGTCCAAGGTCAGGGCGTTCTGGCGGAAAACGGTCACGGTGCCGTAAGGCGAACTGAAGCCCAAATAGCCCACCGAATTGTAGAATTGCCCGGCGCGGCTCGAGTTGGCGTACGAACTTTGTTCGGTGAGCGGAATGGCGGCTTGCCCGGCCACTGAGCCAGGTCCATTGGAGAGTTCCAGCGAATAAGGGTCGAACCCGGCCTCGAGATCGAAGACGAAGGCCCATCCGGGGGCGAACGGCTCGTCCCCTTTGATCCCGACGTTTGAATTGGTCAAACCGTTCGGCGCGAGACCCCACTCAGCGTGATTGCTGTACTTCTGGATGAGGTAAGCCTCGCCGACGGCGGACATTCCGTTGAAGGGCGCCCCATGGCTCTGCCAAGTCACGCCGGCGTCGATCGTGCCGTAGACCGTAATGCCGTTCCAGGTCAGCGGACAGTCTGTGTCGAAAAAGTCATGAACGCTGCCGCACGCCGCCGGCTGCGAGGTCGTCTGCATGGTCACGGCGGGCGCTGCATTCGTAATGTCGGCGGCTGATGCATGCGTCGCAAAAGCGGCGCAAGCAAGTCCGAGAATCAACGCTGTGGAACGACCGAATCTATTCATAGCCCCTCCCCGCCGGTTCAAGGCTGATCGGTCGCCAGACTAGCAAATGTCTCGGCGAAGACACGCCCGAGTCGTCGGCGGGAAGTCTAAAGACCTCGGCAGGAATGTCGATATCTTTTGCGGCGGATCCTGGGGACGGTGCCAAGAGGCGGCAAAAAACAAGGCGTTAAGGTCGATCCGATCTTTGTTACGTCACCATGTGTGAACGACTACGTCGCCACATCTTATTCCGGCGATTCGTTTGTCGGCCGAGCGAACATCACAACCATCCGACAGAACAACGATCGCACTGATGGCGTCCGCGTCGTATCCACGATCGGCGAGAGGACTTGCGGATCGGACGCGGTCCTCCTCCATCAGCGCCACAGCCCGTCACGTCATGGGCTTGGCCGCCAGTGAGCGCCATGGCGACGAGGAGCCCTTGCACATTCCTCCGGCGATGGATCTTGATCGAGAAGCCGCCGCGCGAACGGCCACGACCGCTTCTCAAAGCGGAGGGGGCGGCGGCTGCTTCGGCTTCGGGCCGAAAGCCCGCGCCGTATCCCGCTGAGGCCGGCTCACTTTCGATAGATCGAGTTGCCGCGCATATTCCTGGTTGCCGCGCGCCTTGTATTGCGGGCTTGTCAGCGAGGCGAGAAACGCCACCACGTCATCGATCTCCGGCTCCGTCAGCGCCAACGGCTGCATGTCGTCATCGAGCCAGGGGTTCGTAATTCCATCCCCCTTGTTGTAGTGATCCATGACATCCCAAAGTGTCTGCATCGACCCGTCATGGCAGTAAGGCGCGGTCACGAGGAGATTTCGAAGGCCCGGCGTCTTGAACGCCGCGATGTCCTTCTGCTTCCGCGTCACCAGGAAGCGACCGAGCACCGACATATCGCTGGTGATCGCCACGGTGTCGATCGCAGGGAGATTTCCTTGCGCCACCTCGCGCTCGGCTTGCTGCGCCAAGGGGGCCACGTGATGCCTGAGGATTCCGATCCCGATGTTATGAAAATCATTGTCGATAAATAGGGTCGCATCACGCTGATTTTCCGTCAAAGCATGACAGCGGTTGCAACGAGCCTTGGTGTTGAACAGTTCCCGAACCGCGTTTAGCCGCGTCACTGATGGCGTTTGTCTCTCCCGCGATGAAATGATCGAATGGCGAATTGAAGGAAGTCAGCGTCCTTTCGTACGCGGCGATGGCGCTCAGCATGTCCTGCTCGTTCACGGCACGGCCGAAGGCGTCCGCGAATTGGGCCTGGTAGTCGTTGTCGCCGGCGATCCTTGACAGAGCATCGGCGGTGCTTTTCGAGCCCATCTCGAAGGGATTCGTGATCGGCATTGCCGCCTGCTCCTCCAGCGTCGCGACCCGGCCGTCCCAGAACTGACGTTTGTTGTAGAGGGCGTTCAGGATGGTTGGGGCCTTGCGCTGGCCGGCGCGGCCATGGATGCCGACCGACACGGGCCTGCCGTCGGTGAAAGCCCGCGCCGGATCGTGGCAGGAGGCGCAGGCGACGGTGCCGTCCGCTGAGAGCCGAGGCTCGAAGAACAGCCTCTGACCCAAAGCGACTCTGGCGGGTCTGAGCGTGGTCGGCGAGATGGCGTACTGGGTCAAGATTGCGGGAAAGCCGACCTGGTTCGATGAGCGGGGCTCGGCTAGCAGGCCCGGCTGGGGCAAGGGCGGCGGCTGTCCCGGCTCCAGCGCGGGAGGTGGACCGATGCCGCTGTCTTCACCTAAGGCTGATGCCGCAAGCACCGCGCAGCCAAACGCCAGGAGCAAATGGACCGCGAGGGATCTGGCGTACATCAAAGTACTCCTTGCCCCGCTGTTGCCGCGCGCCCTTGCTGCGGTCCCAAGCTGCTCCGACCTGGGCTTAGGCGTCCCGGATAGGCTGCATTTCGTACGAGGCGGCCAGTCCTGGCGGGACGGGCTCGTGACTGCCGGCATCGATCGCAGCATGCCGACGATCGTAGCCTCCACGGGCGTCAGCGCGTAACTGACTAAAGAGGCGAACGTGTGGAAAACCGTCGCGGGTTTCGTCAATCTTGCCCAATCCGTTCGGCGTCGGGACCCCTCAGACCGGCATTGCGCGGGCAAAGCGCGAGGTCCCGCGGTAGCGGTGTCGCGCCGCTCCAGGACCTAGTAGGAACGGCGGTCCCGGAGCATCGACCGTCTGAGGTTTCGCTCGTCGCGACGCCGAACGGGCCACTAGACTGCTTCGAGGCCGCGGCTTGCTCCGGTTGTGAAGACCTCCGTCTGTTCGGGAATAGACGGGAAAGCATCGAGTTCTACTCCGTCATCGGCGCGGGGCCAGACGAGGAGAAGCCACATGGTCCGTAAAGAGGAATGGAGCTTCTGCTCCTCTACGCCTCTGGAAAGATGCACTAGCCGATCGAGCGGTAAGACGTTTCTTCGCCCCTCTGCGAGCGCGGCGGACGGAACGGAACGCGAAGAACCTGAGTCAGCACCGGATGATCTTCAAGATACAGCCGCCTCTCGTCTCGCTTCCGGAGGAGGCTGCCGCCCAGAGGCCTGCTTCGGTTCCTGCCTGATCGCCAGAAATCTCTGCGGTCGCTCAGTGGCTAGGCGATAGCGTCATGCAAATCAGCCAAACGGACACACTTCCCGACGGCCGTGACCACTATCCCATCGGGCGCATTAGGGGCGTGTCCGATTGGCGGGTGGCGAGCCGCCGTCTGTTTCAACCGGACCGCTGTGCGGCACTCTGCGAACTGGTCCGCGTAGCGGACGAATATGGCGCGGACGCCGTCGTTGGCGTGGAGTTCCGCATCGACGACGTCAAACGCGCTGAAATCGAAGGTTCAGCGCTGCTGCGGATTGCGGCAACCGGAATCGCAGTCAAGTTCCGCCAAGGCCCGCAAACGTAGACGGATCGCACCGAGCGGCGCAGCACAGGCAAGTGGCCCGCGAGATCGCGCACGGCGAACGCGTCATCCCGCGATTGACGATGCGATGCGTCACGTCGATGACGTACATCCCGGTCCGCGCCTATACACCGCCAAGCCAACAACAACGATCCCGACTTAAGAGAGGCGGCCGGCCAGAATGAAGCCGTTACGCTCCGCCGCCCGTTCGAAGCCTGATGGCAGCGCTGTTGCGAGAAGGACCGCGATCGAGCGTTGCAATGCGAGCAATCAGACTAGATCTTTAGTTTGGACTCTGCTTTATTAGACGTCTAAGCTGAGTCCCTATACCTTGCGAATTGTCCAGTGGCCCGCGACGGTGGGACGGCAAACCGAGATCCAGCGCGAGGACATTTACGGCCTGTTTTCTCGGAATAGCGCTCAGCCAATCAGCGCATGGAAGGAGACGGCAGGACGTGAGGCGGACACGGGCGGGGGCCGGCAGACGCACTCTGCGCATGGCGATGGCGCTCGTGGCGCTCGGCATGGGCTTCTTTTTGATTCGGTTTGAGAAGGCGCAAACGGGCACCGGACTCGCCTGGGTGAGGGGCGATTCCGCGGCTGCAACGGCGACGGTGAACAGGATAGCGACGGACTCCACCGACGCCGGTCAATCCCTCACGCTTCCCGGCGAAACCGCGGCGTGGGACGAAACGACGATCTATGCCCGGGTCAACGGCTTTGTCGCCACATGGTTCGTCGATATCGGCGATGAGGTGAAGGCCGGACAGTCGCTCGCGGCGATCGAGACGCCTGAACTCGACGCCGAAATGAACGCCGCGAAAGCCAAGCTCAACGCGGCCGTCGCCCAGGTCGCGGTGAAGCAGGCGCAGGCCGATTTTGCTGAAACGACCGAACGGCGCTGGCGCGGATCGCCCAAGGGCGTCGTTTCCGACCAAGAGCGCGAAGCCAAATCGGAGGGCAAGGCGGAAGCGATCGCCGAACTCAACGCGTCGCGCGCGCAGGTCGCACTCCAGCAAGCCGAGGTCGATCGGCTGTCCGCGCTGACCGCGTTCAAAGACGTCAAGGCGCCGTTCGCGGGAACGATCGTCCGTCGCTACATCAACAGAGGCGACCTCGTGGCCGCCGGAAACACCGCTAACACGTCCTCGCTGTATCGCCTGTCGAACAATAATCCGATCCGAGTTTTCGTTGACGCGCCACAGAACGTCGCCGCGCAAATCCTTGCCAATGGCGCGAGCGTGGAGATCACGAATAGCGACGACCCCACAATGAAACGTGAGGGTCGGGTGACGCGCACTGCAAAGGAAATCGATCCGGCCTCCCGCACGATGCGCATCGAAGTCGATCTCCCGAACGCTGATCGATCCTTGGCTCCGGGCGTGTCTGTGCAGGCCACGTTCAAGTTTAACCGCGCCCCCGCCGTCCAGGCTCCTTGATGCTCCGCTTGAGCGGCAGGCAAGTCGCCTGATCGATGCAAACGTCGCAGTGAAGATTTCTGGATGTTGCGCTGGGCTCGGGGCTCAGCCCCGGCGAATCGCGCCGCGCCTAGCCTGACGAGCCAGATTGGTCGAGCGCCAAGTTCAAGTGGAAAGAACCTCGCAGCCACTTCCGCTTTACTAAAATAGCCGCCACAGTCGAGGTATTCGGGGGCAGGGATTCGCTGCATGAAGTCGTCAAGGTCGTGCGCGGCGCTGACAACGCTCGCCGTATTGTCGGGTTGCGCGGTGGGGCCAGACTATTTCAAACCCAACGTACGGACGCCGGCTGCGTTTGTGGGCGAGGCGCCTGTGGGATTGAGCCATGCTTCGCGGCGGACCGAGGTCGATCTTCGGCAATGGTGGCGCAGCCTGCGCGACAAGGAGCTCGATTCGCTTGTCGATCGGGCGCTCGCCTCCAATTTCGACCTCGCAATCGCGCTCACCCGCATCCAGGCGGCACGAGAGGAGATCATCGCCACCGCCGGCGCCGCGCTGCCGAGTGTGATGGTTTCCTCCGGCGCCGGCGCCGGCACGGGTTCGGACGCGACCAGGGGGCGTGCGACGCCCGAGTTCCGGGCCGCCGAAAACGGCGCCAATCTGAGTGCTATCGGTGAGGCGGGAGGTTTCGTCGCCGGTTGGGATCTCGATCTCTTCGGCAAGGTGAAGCGCCAGGTGGAGGCGGCGACCGATGAAGCAGAAGCGCTCAAGGACGCCCGCGACTGGATTTACGTGACGGTCGCCGCCGACGTCGCGCGCGCTTATCTCGATATGCGCGCCCAGCAACAGGAGCTGTTGGTTCTCACCCAGAACATCGCGGCGGCGCGGGCGGCGCTCAACCTCGCGCAACTGCGGCTGGACCGCGGGCTGACCAATGAACTCGACGTAAGGCTGGCGCAACGGGAGTTGGGGAGCCTGGAAGCCGAGCAAGGGCCGCTCCGTGCGCAGATTGAGGCCAGCCGGAACGCGATCGCGGTCCTCTTGGGCGAATATCCCGAGACGCTGGCGAAGGAATTGCCGAGCGGAGGACCCGTCCCCGTCTTACCTCGGCGTGCGCCCGTCGGCATCCCCGCCGACCTGCTGCGCCGCCGCCCGGACATCCAGCAGGCAGAGCGCCAGCTGGCGGCCGCAAACGCCGATATCGGCGCTGCGATCGCCAATTTGTTTCCCGACGTCGTCCTGACCGGTGTTGTTGGCGGCCAAGGCGGTCCGAGATCTTCGTCGACGTCGGCGCCCTTCACCGCGATCTGGTCGATCGGTCCGGGTTTGAACGCCCCGTTCCTCGACTTCGGCGCGTTGGACGCGCAAGTCAAAGTGGCCGATTTCCGGACGCAAGCCTTGCTCGTCACCTACCGCGAGGCGATCGTACAGGCGGTCCGCCAGGTCGACGACGCCAACGCGTTTTTTCATGCACAGCAGGAGCGTCTGGCGGACCTCGATCGCGCTTTGACCGCGGCGCACGACGCGACGCGGATCGCGACCGAGCGCTATGATCGCGGCCTGACGGACTATCTGAACGTGCTCGACGCCGAGCGCCAGGAATACGGCCTCGAGGAAAGCCAGGTCGCGGCGCGACAGGCCGAGGGCGAAGCGCTCGTCGGGCTCTTCCGGGCGCTGGGCGGCGGCTGGCCTATGAAAGCGAACCTGCCGGATATCCCGAAGCCTGAGCCCGCGGTGGCCGCCGCGGCGAAATATCTTGCCCATCCGAATGCGGGACCTTTGAACCCGCCGGGAGATCCCCCGAAGTAGCGAGCTTTTTGGTTTATACCAACGGTCATGATGTTTGACCGACGTGCGCCCACTTTCGCAATCCGATGGACCGGATGACGTCGGGCTGAGCCGCGAGTTTGTTCCATGCGTCGCAGGCGGCGTCGATGATGGCGTCGTAGGTCTCGAAGACGGTGTTTGAGAGCCAGTTTTGGCGCAGGTACTGCCAGACGTTCTCGACCGGGTTGAGCTCCGGCGCGCGCGAGGGCAGCCAGATCGGCGTGATGTTTGGCGGCATCTTGAGTTCCGGCGTGGTGTGCCAGCCGGCGCGATCGAAGATGAGGACGGCGTGCGCGCCGGGGGCGACGTTGCGGGCGATTTCGTCGACGTGGAGCTGCATCGCCTCGGTGTTGGCGAAAGGGAGCGCCAGGGCCGCGCCCTTGCCGCGAGCGGGGCAGATCGCGCCGAAGAGATAGGCGTTTTCGTAGCGTTGGTCGGCGGGTTGCCGCGGCCGCGTGCCCCGCCGCGCCCATTGGCGCACGAGGCCGTTCTTCTGGCCGATGCGCGCCTCGTCCTGGAACCAGACCTCCACCGGCGCGCCCTGCGGCAAGGCCGGCAAATGGACGTTCAGGATCGCCGCGAAGTTTTTTTAAACGCCTCCATCAGGCGATCGTCCTGACCGGGATGGCGAGGCCGCGCGCTGATGTGCGAGAAGCCGAGCTTCTTGAGCAGCTTGCCGACGTAGCGCTCGTGGAAGTCGACGCCGAACTTGTCGGCGATGACGCGCTTGAGGTCCACCCGGCGCCAACGCACGACGCCATCCCGCGCGCGATCCGGGCCGGCCTCGACGATCTGCGCCAACTCGGCCGACTGCTCCCCCGACAGGCGCGGCTGGGGGCCTTGCGTCCGGTGGTCGATCAGCCCGTCGGGGCCGGCGGCGTTGAACCGATGCACCCAGTCGCGCAGCGTTTGCCGGTCCATGCCGCCGATCTTGGCCGCCGCGCCCCGGTCCATGCCGTCACGCACCGCCGCCAGCGACAACAGCCGGCGGCTCTGATTGGCGTTTCTGGAGCGCCGGGCCAACGCCCGAAGCTCTTCCGCCGTATAGTCCTCTCGAAGCATAACCGCTGACGGCATGGCGCGAATCCCCCCGCGCCAAGGGAGCCAGAAAACCGCCGCCAAGGGAATCCCCCGCCATGAGTCAGCCGGCGGGGCCTTTGGTATTACAACCGAACAAGCCATTGATCCTGGCGCATTGTCCGCCGACTACAATCCAACTTGACTTCGACGTTGGCGAAATCGGACGAGCCGCCATTCACCCGGTCGGCAGCGGCGCAGGCGTTGCGGATCTCCAGATAGCCGGCGCCGACGTCGGCGCCCTTGGGGGTCGCGCGAGCCCAAGGCCTTTCGATCGTCAGGCCGCCGGCCTGATCTCCTGGGCCAAATGTCCGCTTAGGGCGGTGGGAAGCGGACGTTTTTCGAGCGCGCGGCGCAGAGGGCCGCTTCGCGCCTTGGCGGTCATACCGACGCCTTCACCGACCCCCGAAAAGCGAACACGGCGATGCGGAGCCTGATCGATCGTGAAAGATTTCAACCCGCAAAGGATGCCGCTTGCAGCATCGCGTCAGCAAATGCCGCAGGCGCTTCCTGCGGCAGATTGTGGCCGATCCCGCCGGAGATCAGCCGATGGTCGTATTTGCCGGTGAACCTGGCCGCATAGGCTGACGGTTGGGGGTGGGGGGCGCCGTTGGCGTCGCCTTCCATCGTGATCGTCGGGACAGCGATCGTCGGGGATTGGGCGAGCCGACGCTCGTACTCGTCATATCGCTTCTCACCTTCGGCAGCACCGAGGCGCCAGCGGTAATTGTGAATGACGATTGCGGCGTGATCGGGATTGTCGAACGCCTTGGCGGAGCGCTCGTAGGTCGCATCATCGAAGGTCCATTGGGGCGACGCGGTGCGCCAGATCAGCTTGTTGAAGTCGTGGCGGTTGCGCTCGTAACCGACCCGGCCGCGTTCCGTGGCGAAGTAGAACTGATACCACCACGACAGCTCGACAGCGGGCGGGAGCGGGGCTTGGTTCGCTTGCTGCGATCCGATCAGGTAGCCGCTGACCGACACCAGCGCGCGGCAACGATCTGGCCACAGCGCCGCAACGATATTGGCGCTGCGCGCGCCCCAATCGAACCCGCCGATCACCGCCTGCCGTATTTCCAGCGCGTCCATCAGCGCGATGACGTCGAGCGCGAGAGCCACTTGCTGGCCGTTGCGCATCGTGTCGATCGAGCGGAAGCGGGTTCCGCCATAGCCGCGTAGATAAGGGATGATGACCCGATGTCCTTTGGCGGCGAGCATAGGCGCCACCTCCGCGAAACTGTGAATGTCGTAGGGCCAGCCGTGGAGAAGCAGCACCGGCGCCCCGGTGCGCGGGCCGATGTCGGCGTATTCGATGCTGAGATCGCCGGCCTCAACGCGAGTAAGCGCGCCCCAGGGCACGGTTGCGTTGGCGGCGGCGGCGCGGCCGGACCACAGGCCGCAGACTGCCGCGAGTGCGCCTGCCCCCGCCATCGTGATGAAGCTGCGGCGATCATGATTGTGGGTGTCGAAGATCGGGCTCATTTCGCTGCTCCTGTCGCAGGTGGTTGTTCTCGAACTGGCGTGGCACGCCGTTAATGATCGTGTCCGATTAGATCGGGCACGATGCCGTCTAGGACGGTGGCTTGCCGTCTGTCACGCGTTCCGACATGATCGGATGCGATACAATTGATATGATGCTTCTCTCGGATGGAAGAACAGATGACCACCAGCACGACGCCTGAGGGCGCCCCGCGCCTCGCGGATTTCCTGTGCTTCGCGGTCTATTCCGCGAATCTTGCCTATGGGCGCGCCTACAAGCCCATCCTTGATGAACTGGGCGTCACCTACACGCAGTGGATCATCATCGTCGCGCTTTGGGAGCAGGACGCCCAGACCGTTGGCGCGCTTGGCGAGAAATTGTTCCTGGAGTCGAACACGCTCACGCCAATCCTGAAAAAGCTGGAGGCGCTGGGCTTTCTTGAGCGTCGCCGCGCCCCGGCGGACGAGCGGCAGGTCATCGTCACCCTTACGCCGGCCGGCCGCGCCCTTCGCGAAAAGGGTCTTCAACGCACGCTCGTTGCGGCGACGGGGCTTGATCGCAAGGAGTTCACTGAGACACAGCACGCCGTCGCGAAGGTCCGCGACAACCTTCTCAAGCACCTGAAGCAGGCAGCCGACGTGGAATGATGATGGCGCGGCGTCGGCTGCGCTGTTCATCGCTGCGGATCGTTGTCAGGGGCAGTGCGGCCTCAGGGCTGAGACAAGAGGCCCATCCAGCCGTTCCCGGAACCTGGCCTGCCCCGCAGTTCCAAAGCGTCGGCCCGTAGACGGATGGGATCGATGCCGACGGCGGCTATCTCGTGAGCGTGCCCCGTCAGCCGCCGTTCGAAGCCCTGATGCCTCGGGATGGAAACTGGACGCCCATCCCGGCCGCTCCGATCGCGAACGCCTGGGTTCGCGCAGACGCACGTGGCGAACGTGTCCCCACGCCAGTGCAGCACGGGATGACCGGATAGCTGTCGCAACGGCGCGCCCATGCCGGCGTCGGCGAGGTTCCGCGGCGAAAACCCGATTTCCTTCGTCCCGGTCCGCTCGACCGCCACCCCCGACGCCCGCCGCAATCAAATGCGCGTCGAGACAAACGCCAAAGGCCCCGAAAATATCGCATCCGATTAAATCGCCCCAGTTGACAACATGGGCCGTCCCCGTCTAATCGATAACACGTTACCGATTAAATCGTGTCCGATATATGGAGATGGCGTTGAGCAAGATCGACAAGGTTCTTTACACCGGCCGCACGCATACGACGGGCGCCCGTGACGGTGCGGCGCGCAGCGACGATGCGCGTCTGGACGTGCAGCTTTCGCCGCCTGGTTCGATGGGCGCGGGAACCAACCCCGAGCAACTTTTCGCCGCCGGCTGGTCCGCCTGCTTCATCGGCGCGATGCGCAGTTTTGCGGCCTCGAAGAACATCGTGCTGCCCAAGGACCTCGCGGTCGATGCGGAGATCGATCTCGCAACCGGCGATGGCGGCTTCTCCCTCCAGGGGCGACTGAATGTCAGCCTGCCCGGCGTCGCTTTGGAGACCGCGCGCGAAATCGTCGAAGGGGCGCACCTGATCTGTCCCTATTCCAAGGCGACGCGCAACAACATCGACGTGACGCTGAACCTCATCTGATCCGGGACGCCTCGCGCGGTGCAAGCCGCTTTCCTCGTCCAGTCACCCCCTGATCGTCGGGAGAAACCCAACTATGTTTAAAATCATCATGACCGCTCTGGCCGCCTTCGGCCTGAGTGTTTCCGCGCCAGCTCTCGCCCAGACTGCCAAGCACGATACGACAATCGTACTGGTGCATGGCTGTAAATCGGATTTGAAAGTTGACCCCGCGTGGCGAAGCCGAATTTAACAATATCAACAAGTTGTGAAATACATGCCACGCCGATCGGCGTTCGGACCCCAGGCCGAAATACACTACAGACCGGCAGCCGGTCGACACGGCGCCGATTCGTCCGGTCGCGACACGACAAAAAAAGGCGGTCGCAATCGTGGTCAGACTTGGGGTTTAAGCAGATCGGCGCTCAATGGGTTGGGAGTCTCACCGCCCAGCTCACACTTGTTGGCTCAGAAGCGCCTTTTGAGGGTCAGATCCGAGCGCGCCGCAGGTGCGTAAGCGTGGGGATATCCCGCGCTTCGTCCTGCAACGTGAGGCCGAGCAGTTCGGAGAGCCGTTCACGGCCGCGATTGGTGCGGCTCTTAATCGTTCCGATCGCGCAACCGCAGATCTCCGCAGCTTCTTGGTATGAAAATCCCGACCCTCCGACAAGAACCAGGGCCTCCCGCTGCTCAACCGGGATCTGGGCAAGGGCGATTCGGAAGTCCTCAAAGTCCATATGGCCGTTCTGAGCGGGGGGCGTCGCAAGCGCGGCCGCCATTGTTCCGTCCGAGTCTTCAACCTCGCGCTTGTCTTTCCGCTGTTGCGAGTAGAAGGCATTGCGCAGAATCGTGAAAAGCCAAGCCAGCATGCGCGTTCGGGGCTCATAGTGGGCGAGGTTGGCCCAGGCCTTGAGCAGGGTTTCCTGAACGAGGTCGTCCGCGCGATCCGAGCGCCTCGTGAGGGAACGCGCGAAGGCTCGCAAAGCGGGAATGGCAGCGAGCAGTTCGTCCTTCATGGCGCCCTTCGCGAGACGCGGTTCGATCGGAATGCTAATTCTGGGTGAGGCGACGAGTGTCGTCGATTTAGGAGCTGAGCTTGCGGGCGTCCTCATGCTATTCCCCGTCATTTGGTTTTTCTTATAGGCTCAGATGCCGCCCGGGACGGAGCCGACGATAGACTCGGAATGTACTCATCCGGCGCTGCGCCCTAGGGGATTTCAGAGTCAACCCTATCGGCTGAGCGGCTCGCCGAGCCTCAGCGGCCCCGCAGCTTTCGGCGGAGCCGCGAGGGCAGACGCTAGGGGCTCCCGCGATCCATCGCGCAGTTCGCGAAACGATATGAGCCGCCTCTGCCTCTCGTCCCAAATCGCAAGCGACGCGCACCGCAAGCTTTGGCGGAAGGACAGCCGACCCAGGCTCGCAAGCTGCGGATGATCGCGAAGGACCTCCCGAAGACGATAGAAAGGAATGCGGCTCGAAAGATGGTGCACGTGATGGACCCCGATATTCCCCGTGAACCACGCCAGCGCGGGCGGCAATTCATAGTGGGAGCTTCCGTTCAGAGCCGCTTCGTGGAAGCTCCACTCGCCATCATGCGCCCAAAGCGTATCCTCGAATTGATGTTGGACGTAGAAGAACCATACGGCGATCGAGGCGCTTACGACCACCACGGGCGCCTGCACCAGAAGAAACGGCCCGAATCCGATCAGCCAGACCAGCAAAGAGACGACGCCGGCGATCGCGGCATTGGTTCCCATCGTGCTTAACCACGGCTGCCAGCCCGCGCGCATGAGACCGATGGGAAGGCGATAATGCAGCACGAGTAGGTAGGTCGGAATCAGCCCGAACATGATGAACGGGTTGCGGTAGAGCCGATAGATGAGGCGCTGAAAGCGGGTCTGCGCCAGATATTCGTCGGTCGTCAGCGTGATGATGTCGCCGCTGCCACGATGATCGAGATTGCCGGCGTTCGCGTGGTGCAGTGCGTGCGCGCGCACCCAGAAATCGTACGGCGTCAGGGTGACGACGCCGATGACGCGGCCGACCCAATCATTTGTCGCGCGTCGACGGAAGCAAGCTCCGTGGCCGCAGTCGTGCTAAATCATGAAGAGACGCATGAGAAAGCACGCGGTCGGCAGCGACAGCAGCAGACACAGCCAATAGCTGACCCCGAGCGCCGCCCACATCAACGCCCACAGAATCACAAAGGGCGCCGCAGTGACCAGCAGCTCGAGAACGCTGCGTGAAACCTTAGGAGTCCGGTAGGGTGCAAGAATTTGGAGCCAGGCGTTTGCCTCTCCAACAATGGGCGCCATGTCTCGAAGCCTTGTGCCGGAGGCGCAGGTTGATCCGGGACGGAGCCCTTCCTGCTGCGCGATGGACCGATCGGCGCGCCTTTTGCGCGTCACTGCGACCTATTATCGTTCGTGACCGGACGAATTGAGCGTCGTTTGCGGACGTAGGCGAAGAATCGGAATCTACGCATCAGATTTTCTGAACGAGCGAGAGTCGTGCGAGCACCGTCGCCATCCCTGTCTGGGCGTCGGCGCGGTTTGTCTTCTTCGCCGGACCGCTCGACCGCGAGTTCCGCCCGAGATCGGGAACTCTGCCCGTTCCACAACCTTCCAATACGGGCTCTCGACTCCTCGAGGCCAGCGTTGGCGATCGTCGTTTCCGTACCGTCGCTCGAGCGACGCGAAAACGTCGATCGAGTCCGAACGGAGCGAGTACCAAGGGTTGAGCCTGACGGAAGCGGAAAGGCGTCAATGCGCGTAGCTGCGGAAGGATGCCGGGCCGCCGACGTCACAAGGCGCCCCGGCGCCGTCTCCAAATGATCGTGTCAACGCGCGGATCGTGCTACCCTATCTTGCGCGGTTCCCTATGGAGCCCCGATCCCAGAGAAATGTGGCAGCATGCCTGGACGTCGTCTTCATCAGGCCGAGGCTGGACGACAGCCTCGGGTCGAGAAGGCCCATTCCGCAAGCAGCCGCGCGGATTTCCCGATCGTCGCGATCGGCGCTTCGGCTGGCGGCCTCGACGCGTGCAAGAGGCTACTTGACGCTTTGCCCGCGGCCAACGGCATGGCCTTCATCATCGTCCAGCACCTCGACCCCAGCCACGAAAGCTTGATGGTGGGATTGCTCGCGCGCCATACGGCGATGCCCGTCCTGCAAGTGACTGACGGAATGGCGATAGCGCGCGAACACGTCTATCTCATCCCGCCAGGCGTCTATCTCTCGGCCGACGACAAGGGGGCGCTGCGACTTTCAACGCCACAAGCGCCCCACGGAGCGCGCCTCGCTTTCGATTTCCTGTTGAATTCCCTGGCGAGCGAATATGGCGCTCGCGTCGTCTGCGTCGTCCTCTCGGGGACCGGCGCCGACGGAAGCCTCGGGCTGAAGGCGGTGAAGGCGAACGGCGGCTTCGTCATTGCACAGGACGTCGGCGAGGCCGACTACGACGGCATGCCGCGTAGCGCCATCGCGACAGGCGCGGTGGACCTGGTGGCCTCGGCCGCGAAGATCGCCGAAGCGCTTGTGCAGCGCGTGCAGGGCGAAGCCCTTGCGCCGCCGCCGAACGCCTTACGCTCGCCAAATTCCGTGCAAGAGCTTCTGCCGAACATCATCGATCTCTTGCGCACAAAAACGGCTCACGATTTCACTCTTTACAAGCGCGGCACACTCGAGCGCCGCGTCGCGCGCAGGATGGCGATAGCGGCGACCAGGTCCGCAGACGCTTATCTCGATCTCCTGCTCCGAGACGCCGACGAACGCGAACAGCTCGCGAAGGACCTGCTGATCAACGTCACGGGCTTCTTTCGCGACGCGCCGGTGTTTGATGTGCTGGAGAAGAAAGTCATTCCCGATCTGGTGCGCGAGCATGCTTTGGAGCGACCCCTGCGGATCTGGGTCGCCGGCTGCAGCTCCGGAGAGGAGACCTACTCCCTCGCCATGCTGTTCCGGGAGCAGATCAACGCGTCCAAGCGCGACGTCAAAATGCAGCTCTTCGCCAGCGACGTCGATCCCGATGCGGTGGCGATCGCGCGCGAGGGCCTCTATCCGCAATCGATTGAGGCCGAGGTGTCCTCGGATCGATTGACCGCATTCTTCACCAGAGAAGATCATTCCTATAGGGTCTCGCCCGAGTTACGCTCCAGCGTGGTGTTTACGGCGCAGGATCTGCTGGCGGACCCGCCGTTTGCGCGTCTCGACTTCATTTCATGCCGGAACCTGTTGATCCATCTGCGCCCGGAGGCTCAGGCGAAGGTTCTCTCGATCTTTCATTTCGCGTTGCGCGAAGGCGGTCTGCTGCTTCTCGGCAATGCGGAGACGGTGGCGGCCGCCGACCGCCGGTTTGCCGCCGTTTCCAAAGCCGAGCGCCTCTATCAGCGGGTGGGGCACGCGCGGCCCAGCGCTTTCGGCTTGCCTGCCGGCGCGGACGACGGGTCGCGGATGCGCGCGCATTCCGGATTGGGTCCAACACCATCGCGCCAAGCAGAGCTTGCCGATCTCTGCCGAAAAGTGGTGTTGAACACCTATGGCCCCGCCGCGATCTTGATCAATCGGAAATTCGAATGCCTACACTTTCAAGGCCCGGTCGATCGCTATCTCAAGATCGCGCCAGGCCGCCCCTTGCACGACTTGATCGCCATGGCGCGCGAGGGCGTGCGCGCGAGGTTGAGGACCACCATTCAGCGCGCGCTGCAAGACAACACGCGCGTCGTTGCGCCGGGTGGGCGGACGCGTGGCGAAGTTGATCCGACGCCATTCCGCATCGCGGTCGAACCGGCGCCCGGCGGCCGCGAAGACCTATTGTTGGTCTGTTTCATTGAGGGCGCGACGCAGGAAATCGCAACGCACGGCGATGTCCCTCATGCCGACGTTCCTCGCGTCATCGAGCTCGAACGCGAGCTCGATGCGACGAAACTCGAACTTCAAAACGCCGTCCGCAATCTCGAGATGTCGAGCGAGGAGCAGATGGCGATCAATGAGGAGGCGTTGTCCGTCAATGAGGAATATCAATCGACCAACGAGGAGCTGCTCGCATCGAAAGAGGAGCTTCAATCACTCAATGAGGAGCTGAACGCCCTCAACAGCCAGCTCCAGGAGACGCTCGAGCGGCAGCGCGCGACGGCGGACGACTTGCAGAACGTTCTCTATAGCACCGACGTAGCGACGATTTTCCTCGACACGCGTTTCAACATCCAATTCTTCACGCCGGCGACCAAGGCGGTCTTCAATGTGATCGCGAGCGATGTGGGGCGCCCGCTCACGGACTTGAGGTCGCTCGCCGACGATGACGACTTGGCGGGTGAGGCCCGGATGGTTCTGAAGAGCCAGGCTCCGATCGAGCGGGAGGTGCAGGGTCAGAGCGGCCATTGGTTCATACGCCGGATCTTGCCCTACCTCGCGAGCGATGAGAAGACCGAAGGCGTCGTCATCACCTATGAAGACGTCACCGAGCGGCGACGTATAGCGGACGCATTGTCCGCCGCCAAGCGGCAGGCGGAACTCGCGAGCCTCGCTAAATCACGCTTTCTCGCGGCGGCCAGCCACGACCTGCGGCAACCCTTGCAAACACTCGCGTTGCTCCAGGGCCTCCTGGCGAAACGGGTCGTCGGCGAGAAGGCTCAGCAGCTCGTGGCGGGCATCGATGAAGCTCTCAGCGCCATGACGGGCATGCTGAACACGCTGCTCGACATCAACCAGATCGAAGTGGGAGCAGTCAAAGCGGAAACAGTCGACTTCCCGATCAGCGATCTGTTCGACCGCCTGAGGGACGAACTGACGTATCACGCACAGGAGGCCGGTCTGGCGTTGCGGATAATGCCCTGCGCGCTGTCCATCCGAAGCGATCCACGCCTGCTCGAGCAGATGATCCGCAACCTGCTTTCGAACGCCATGAAATATACCCCGCACGGGAGAGTTCTCGTCGGGTGCCGCCGCGACGAAGGTCAGCTGCGCATCGAGATCTGGGACACCGGCATCGGCATCCCCGCATCGGAGCTGCAGGCGATCTTTGAAGAATATCATCAATTGGACAACGCCGCCCGCCAACGGAGCCGTGGCCTCGGATTGGGCCTGTCGATCGTCAAGAGTCTTGGCGAACTGCTAGGCCATCCGATCCGGGTCCGGTCGCTGCACGGCAAGGGCTCCGTGTTTTGGATCGAGGTCCCACTGACGCCGGGCGGCGCTTCGTCGTCGCCGGACCAACCCCCGCCCGGCAGAGACGGCGCCGCCGTGCGAACCGCGGCGCGCACGGGAACGATCCTGATCATCGAGGACGATCCGCAAGTGCGCGAGCATCTCGAACTCTTCTTGCGGGAAGAAGGCTATGACGCCGTCGCGGCCGTGGACGGCCGCGCCGCTCTGGACTTGGCGGCGAGTGGGGGGATGCGCCCCGATCTCGTGCTTGCGGATTACAATCTGCCGAGCGGGATGAACGGCCTGCAAGTCGCTCAGAAATTGAGGCAGGCGCTGAACCGTGAGCTTCCCTTCATCATTCTTACCGGCGATATTTCGACCGAGGCCCTGCGCGACATCGCCCTCCACGACTGCGTTCAGTTCAACAAGCCCGTCAAGCTGACAGAATTGACCCGAGCCATCGGGAAAATCCTGGCGAAGCCGCTGATTGCGCCCACCCCCGCTGAAATATCGAGCGGCGCTGGACGCTCGAAGATCTTCGTCGTCGATGACGACGACCAGCTTCGCGAGGTGTTGCGGGTCGTGCTGGAGGACGACGGCCGCGTGGTCGAGTCCTTTTCGAGCTGCGAGTCGTTTCTCGAAGCCTATCGCCCCGGCCCCTCGCAGTGCTTGTTGATCGACGCCTATCTCCCGGGAATGAGCGGGCTCGAGTTGCTACATCGCCTCCACGACGACGGCCATCGCGTGCCGGCGATCATGATCACCGGAGCCAGCGACGTGGCGATAGCGGTCAAGGCGATGCAAGCGGGCGCGCTGGATTTTATCGAAAAGCCGATCGGCCGCGAGCAGCTCGCCATAAGCATCGAGCGCGCCCTCGATTTGTCGCAGGACGCGGGGAAGTTGCTGGAGCGCCGAAATTCGGCCGCGAAGCATCTCGCGGAGCTCACGCCGCGGCAGCGCGAGGTGTTGGGCAGAGTGCTTGCCGGCCATCCCAGCAAGAACATCGCGGCCGACCTCGGCATCAGCCAACGCACCGTCGAGCATCACCGCGCCTCCATAATGAAGAGAACAGGTTCCAAGTCTCTCCCGCAGCTGGCGCGACTGGCGCTGATAGCGACAGGGGACGGGGCGCAGCCGCCTCGGGCGTCATAGACGCCGCGAATGAAAGGTCGCAACGGCGCCCTTTCCTGGAGGTGAGGAATGCCTTGGGGCAGCTTGGCTATGAGATGGCTGGACTCCGGATAGGTAGATTCCGTCGCTAGCGTGGGGACGCGGTCGCTTTAGTGTCCCACGAAGTGCATTGCATCTTCAAACGAGCTGCCCTCGTCGGCCGGTGGGTGCTGCCACGGTGTTTTCGAATTTGCGACGGTTCTGCGAATGCCGGCGGCCTTGATGAGTCGTCTCCGGGCGCCGCGCAAGGAGCTTGTTTACCGGAACTTGCCGCGCCTTCTCGGCACGGAGAAAGGACGAAGTGAGACACGAAGCGCCGAGCCCAAGGACGGACCGACCGGGCATCATCGAAATACCAGAATCCGCCAGCGATATCATGACGAAGGAGGTCATTTCGGTGTCGGTCGGGACCAGCGTGCGCGATGTCGCGATCCTGCTGCTCCGGAAGCGCGTGAGCGCCGCTCCCGTGCTCGCCGCGAACCAGCAATTGGTTGGAATGGTTAGCGAAGGTGATCTGATTGGTCGCAGCGACATCGATCAGGTCGCCCGGCGCGATTGGTGGCTGGCGCTTCTGACGGATATCCAACCTCAGACTGAAAGTTTTGCGGCGCTGGGCGCGCGCCCCGTCGAGCAGGTCATGCGCGCGCCTGTGTTGACCATCGAGGCGCGGGCGCCGTTGCATGAGATCGCGGAAATGCTCAAAGTCTACGACATAAAGCGGCTACCTGTTGTGCGGGGAGAGCGCATGGTCGGAATTGTTAGTCGTTCGGACTTGGTGCGCGCGGTCGCCACTCAGATCTCGAAGCCGACATTACGGGAATCGGTGGGTGGCCTACTCTCACTGTTCAAAGGGATGATGCAAACGGACGTGCGGCTGGAAGCTGATCTGCCTGCTTCCGCGGCGCCGGCGGTCGACGAAAGGTCTCCCGTCACTGCGACAGCCTTCCGCGACCTGGTGACCGTCGCAGAGCAAGGCGTCAGGGACGACGCCATTGCCGCCAAACATCAGGCGGCGCTGGACCGCCTGCATCAGATCAAGGCTATGCTGCTGGAACATCTCGACGCGCAAGCATGGTCCAAGCTGCTCGAACGTGCCCAAGCGGCAGCGGCTCAAGGCGAAAACAGCTTTGAGCTAATACGATTTCCCTGTGACCTCTGCAGCGACGGTGGTCGCAAAATCGACGTAGCCGAGGTCGGCTGGCCCACGACCCTGAGGGGCGAAGCGGTCGAGGTGTACACGCGGTGGGAGCGCCAGCTTCGACCGGCAGGTTTCAGGCTTCGCGCCCAAATCGTCGAGTATCTGGATGGGATCCCGAACACCATCGCCTTGTCTCTCGCTTGGGCCGCGTGAATCTACTCGATCCCAACTCCCGTAGAGGTTTAGCGCGCCAATCGGCGTTTGCCCCATCTTCGACCAGCGCCTGACTTCGCCTTCCTCAGTCTCACGCCGAGGCCTTCCCCGCTGGCTCGTTTCAAGATGGCGAAACAAGCGCTTCCGGAACCCAATACAGCGCTGCCGCGAGCTGGCCGCCATACGCAAGCGCCTCCTCGCCGAGTGACCGCGCCACTCGGATAGGTAGCCCCGTGCAGGCTGGTCGCGTGGGACCGCCGCCTAGGCGGGGCTCCCCTGCCGATCGCCGCCCGTCCCGCTACGCGCGAGATCCAGACCAGCCGTAGTGGCTATGGAGCCGCTTGGCGTAGTCGCGATTGAACTCCACAAGCGGATCCCATGGAGGGCTCGACTTGACCTGTTCGCGCGAGATCCCGAGCTCGACGTGGCGATCGAACCAGTCGATCGACTTCACCGCGAGCGGCGACATCAGCACGCGCTTTCCAACCCACCAATTGCGGGTGTCGACGACGAAATAGTGGATGCTCCAATCGGCGTCGTCGATCATGAAATTCTCGACATGTCCGATTTCGCCGTCGACGGCGTGAATGCGATAGCCCGTCACTTCGTCGACGCTGCGCAAGTGCGGGTCGGCTCCTTGGAGTCCGACATCGGCGCCGAGCGCGTCGCCAACCAACCCCGCGCCGAAATAGGGCGGCGCCATATAGGGCCACGCCATCGCGCCGGGCGCGGCGCCGAGATAGGGGCCGCTCCAGAGCGGGTCCCAGCCGTAGTAAGTGTAGAGACGATTCTCCATCTGCTGCGACACAGGTTGGTCTTCGGCCAATTCTGGGCTCTCTTCGACCTGGGCCTTCGTCAGAGTCACGTCGAATTGTTCGAGTTGCAAATCCAGTCGCGCGATCGCGGAGGGATGGATCAGCACCTTGCGTCCGGTCAGCCAGGTTCCGCAATCGACCACGAGCCAGCGCACTTTCCACGTCGCATCGTCGAACAGGAAATCGGAGATGGTTCCCATCTTGCCGTCCTTCGCCTCGATCGCGAAGCCTCTCAGGGATAAAATGACTTGCATCATCGGTGGCGCCTTTCCGTGTCTGACGGCTCCTTACGGAAACCGCGAGATTCATGCCGGCTTCTGTATAGGCCCGGCGATCTCCTTCGCATCGACCCGATGGCTACGCAGTACGAGGCGGGAACGACGCAAAGCCGATAGCCGCATCGCCACGAGCCATTTGGTTTTCCCGGCGTAGATGAGCGAGGAACGGGATCGACGAAAGATTCGGCAAGTACCCATCCCGGACCCCGCACAGATCAATCCGCCTTCGCCGTCGTGCCAGATGGACAGCGCGACGGCGATTGATCGGGACGATGAGGGGAGACGATCAGCGCCAGCGGCGGCAGCGGTCCCGGCGTACGGTTCGGGTGTCAGCAACGCCGACACCCCTCAACGAAGGCCAACTCGGCGTGCCGTTTTGCCGGAAAAGGTGAACGAGGCCATTTCAGAACCACCGTCCACGCCCGTACCAACCGAACCCACCGAATAGAAATATCACGACTATGACGATTAGTATCGTATTCGTATCCATGATCGGACTCTCACACGTTACGTGCGGCGTGTTGCGAGACACGTTGCACTCCAATCTCCATTGTAGACACTATAGATGTCTGATTGATACGGTGTCAGGGTCGGAAACTACCTAACCCATGGCACGCGACGACGCTCACTCTTTCGCTGAGTAGATTCCGAGTCTCTCCTTCAACGAACGGTCGGCCTATGCAGGTCAGGCGGGCGCGCTGTCGTTGAACGATAGCGCGCCGAATATTAGCCATGGAGCGAGAACCTCAAGGACGGAGAATTGTCATGAAGAAAACGATGTTGCTTGCCAGTGCCGTAATGATTGGCCTGGCCTCTTTCTCAGCTCATCTCTATGCACAGGGCGTTCAACAGCCGGTCGCGCTCGCCAAGGTCGATGTGCAGACGGTGGAGGGAGGCTATCGGGCGTCCAAGGTCATCGGCGACAGCGTCCTCAACGACGCGGACCAAACGATCGGGAAGATCGACGATCTTCTTGTGACACGTGACGGAAAGGAGCCATACGCGGTTCTGTCGGCGGATTTCTAGGCATGGGCGCCAAATTGGTGGTCGTCCCTTACGACAGTCTCAAGTTCGTCGACAAAAAGATTGTGCTGCCGGGCGGGTCGAAGGACGGGCTCAATATGCTGCCGGCATTCGATTACGCCAAGGAGTGACTGTCCTGCGCGCCGTAGGTGTGGACGGATTTGATCAAGACGAAGGCGCAGGCCAGGGCCGATGAAGGAGAGCCATGGTTTGTACGTGGTGTGGGTAATTTCCGACGTTTAGATCGAACTATACCGCGACTTTACCTCAACTGTCGGGATGAAGCGCATATGTCCGCTCCCGACTCTCAGCCGCAGCAGCAGCCGCAGCCGCCGTGCTCTATGCTCTGACGCGCGGGTGCGCGACCCCGCCATCCTGGCGGCGAAAACCGCGGAGTGATGGGCTATGAGCGAGGCGATCGTCGTCTTCAACGCGGGCTCCACCAGCCTTAAGTTTGCCGCCTATGCGGCGGATGCGGCCGGGCCGTTGGCCCTGCTTTGTGGAGGCCAGATCGATAGCATGCCGGGCAACCCGCATTTCATTGTCAAGAATGCCGCCGGCAAGCCGCGGGACGCCCATGAATGGGGCGAGGGCCACTCGATCGACCACAAGACGGCGCTGCATTTCGTCATCACCTGGCTGGAAGCCAACATCGATAGGAAGGTGATGGCGGCCGGCCACCGCGTTGTACTCGGCGGCGCCCGTTTCGCGACGCCGGCGCGGATCGAGGGCGACGTGCTTGATTACCTTGATGCGCTCGTGGTGATGGAGCCGTCGCACCAGCCCTACAACGTTCGGGGAGCCCGCGCTGTCGCCGAGGCGTTCCCAGGATTGCCGCAGGTCGCCTGTTTCGACAGCTCGTTCCATCGAACAATGCCGGAGGTGGCGCAGATCTATGCCCTTCCGAAAGACGTGCGCGACGCCGGCGTGCGCCACTGGGGCTACCACGGCATCTCCTACGATTACATCAGCCGGCAGGCGCCAAAGTTCGCGCCGCACGCGCGGCGGGTGGTCGCGGCGCATCTCGGCGGCGGCGCCAGTCTGTGCGCCATGCTGGACGGAAAGAGCGTCGAAACGACGATGGGCTTTGGAGTGCTGAACGGATTGCCGATGGGGACGCGCTCGGGCGACGTGCCGGCGGATGTGCTGTTCTACCTGCTGCGCCGCAAGCAATTCGACGACGCGTCGCTGGAGAAGATGTTGTACGAGCACGCGGGCCTGCTAGGCCTATCTGGCGTCACTGGCGACATGCGAGTCCTGCTGGAGAGCGCGGAGCCCCTCGCCGTCGCGGCGGTGGAGTATTTCGTCTACGCGATGACGAAGGATGTCGGCGCCTACGCGGCCGTTCTCGGCGGGCTGGACGCTCTCATCTTCACTGGCGGCATCGGGGAAAATTCAGCCCCCGTGCGCGCAGCCTTGTGCCGCAAACTGGCGTGGCTCGGCGTGAAACTGGACGAGCCAGCGAACGGTGCGGGTGGGCCGCGCATCTCCGCCCCCGGCAGCAACGTGTCGGTCTGGGTCATACCCACCAACGAGGAACTGATGATCGCGCAGCACACGCTGGCGCTCGTTCGCCGTTAGCTGAGATCTCGCAAGGCGAGGAACTTGCGGGGCGGCCGGAAGGACAGAGGGAACGTTGGCCATGGGATCCACCGTGTTCGTTTGGGGATAGCCTGGTTTTGTTCCTCGCGACTGACCGCATGTAATTGGTTGCGTATCGAATTCTCGCCCCAACTGCCGCGCGCTATTGGCCAAGTAGCCAGTCGATATGACACCGCGGATCGGTCGATTCTCTGCGTTGCGAATAAGATGGAGAAGCTAGTCATGGAGACAAGAATTCTCTCCCCCGAACAGCTCCGCAAGATAAACTCCTACTGGCGCGCCGCCAACTATCTATCGGTTGGGCAGATATATCTATGCGACAATCCGTTGCTGAAGCGGCAGCTGACGCTTGCGGATGTCAAGCATATGCTCCTAGGACACTGGGGCACGACCCCAGGGCAGAACTTCATTTATGTTCACTTGAACCGAGTCATCAAGAAATATGATCTCGACATGATTTACGTTTCCGGCCCTGGGCACGGCGGTCCGGCGGTTGTGGGCAACACTTATCTTGAGGGCACATACAGCGAGATCTATCCCGATATCAGCCAGGATGAGACTGGACTGCGGAGGCTCTTTATCCAGTTTTCGTTTCCCGGAGGTATTCCGAGCCATGCATCGCCTGAATGTCCGGGTTCGATCCACGAGGGCGGCGAATTAGGCTATTCGCTGAGCCATTCGTTCGGAGCCGTGTTCGACAATCCGGACCTCATCGTCGCTTGCGTCGTGGGCGACGGCGAAGCGGAGACAGGCCCCCTAGCGACGGCATGGCATTCGAACAAATTCCTTGATCCAGCGACCGACGGCGCGGTGCTGCCGATCCTGCACCTCAATGGCTACAAGATCGCCAACCCGACCGTCCTCGCCCGCATCACGCGCGAGGAACTGGAACAATTGCTTCTCGGCTACGGGTGGACGCCCTATTTCGTCGAGGGCCACGAGCCTGCCCTCATGCACGAGGCGATGGCTGCGACGCTCGATGCGGCGGTAGAGCAAATCAAGAGAATCCAGCGGGACGCTCGCGTCAACGGCAATCTCGCGCGGCCACGCTGGCCGATGATCGTGCTCAGATCGCCAAAAGGCTGGACAGGTCCGAAGATGGTCGACGGCCTTCAGGTTGAAGGTACCTTTCGAGCGCATCAGGTACCGCTTTCCGACCCGGCCGCCAATCCTGAACACCTCAAGCAGCTGGAGGACTGGTTGCACAGCTACCGCCCGCAGGAGCTCTTCGACGAACGGGGTCGCCTGAAACCGGAACTGGCTGAACTCGCGCCGAAGGGCGAGCGGCGCATGGGCGCGAATCCGCAGGCCAATGGCGGCATTCGGCTGCGGGATCTACGGATGCCGGATATTCGTGACTATGCGGTCGACGTGCCCTCGCCTGGCGTGCGCGGCATCGGCGACACCCGTGTGCTCGGACCCTATCTGCGCGACGTGGCGAAGCTGAACGCCGAGCAGCGGAACTTCCGCGTCTTCGGCCCGGACGAGACGCTTTCCAATGGCCTCGAAGCCCTCTTCGAGGCGACCAAACGCCAGTGGGAAGGCGCGACCGAGCCGTCCGACGAGTTTCTCGCCCCCTCAGGGCGGGTGATCGAAATGCTCAGTGAGCATCAATGCGAGGGTTGGTTGGAGGGCTACCTGCTGACCGGACGTCACGGCCTATTCAATTGTTACGAGGCGTTCATTCACATTGTCGATTCGATGTTCAATCAGCACGCCAAGTGGCTGAAGGTCACGTCTCACCTACCGTGGCGCAGGAAGATCGCATCGTTGAATTACCTGCTCGCCTCGCATGTCTGGCGCCAGGATCACAACGGCTTCACGCATCAAGATCCCGGCTTCATCGACCATGTCGTGAACAAGAAAGCGGAAATCGTGCGCGTCTATCTTCCGCCCGACGCAAACTGCCTGCTGTCGGTGATGGACCACTGCCTGCGCAGCCGCCACTACGTCAACGTCGTAGTCGCGGGCAAACACCCGGCTCCGCAGTGGTTCACGATGGACGCCGCCATCACGCATTGCACCGAGGGCATCGGCATTTTGCAGTGGGCCAGCAACGACCAAAGCGTTGCGCCGGATGTGGTGATGGCCTGCTGCGGTGACGTGCCCACGCTCGAGACGCTCGCCGCCGTCTCGATCATGCGAGAGCAATTGCCGGATCTGAAAATCCGCGTGGTCAACGTCGTCGACCTGATGAAGCTGCAGCCACACACTGAGCACCCGCACGGGCTGACCGACCTGGATTTCGACGAGCTCTTCACCAGAGACAAGCCGGTCATCTTTGCCTTCCATGCTTACCCGTGGTTGATCCACCGGCTGACCTACCGTCGCACCAACCACGACAACATCCACGTCCGCGGCTACAAGGAAGAAGGCACCATCACCACGCCTTTCGACATGACAGTGCTGAACGATCTGGATCGCTTCCATCTGGTGATGGACGCCATCGATCGCGTGTCGCAGACCGGTGAGAGGGGCGTGTACCTGAAGCAGAAGCTCAGGGACAAGCTGATCGAGCACAAGCATTATATCGCCCGACACGGCCAAGATATGCCAGAGATCCGAGATTGGAGGTGGGCAACACCAAATGAATGCCCGGGGTTTACAGCCGTCGCAAAGTCATCGCCGTCGTGGTGCCGAAGGGCGACCGACAATTGGCCGCTCCAGGCGGATCACAAGTAAAAGCCGCGAACATGACACCGCCGCACGAACAGACACGCCCGAGCGCATCCGGCGAGGTCGAGCGCGTAGCGAGCTGCCGCTGTAGGCTCAGGGTCACTATTGGCGAGCAGTGCAAAAGAAATGGTTCTGAGCAGCATAGTCGTTCCCCTTTTGAACGAGACGCCGCGATCGTTGTCGGGCGCCCACCGCTCATCCCTGATTTCGATCAAGGCGTGGGCAAACAATTGTCGAATTGAAGAATGAGGTTCGGGTTTCGATGATCCTGTTGTGAGGATTTTTCGCTCGACGTGCGCCATGCATCACGGGGCGAGAACAAGCGATGAGCAACTATCGTCTCGACAAGCTGTTTTCGCCGCGATCCGTCGCACTGGTGGGCGCGAGCCCGCTGCCCGGCGCGCTCGGCCATGCCGTGCTCGCCAATCTGCGGCGCGCCAATCCGTCGCGTCCGCCGTGGCTCGTCAATCCCGGACATTCCGAGATCGACGGATTGGAATGCCGCAAGAGCCTGCTGGACTTCGATGCACCTCCCGATCTCGTCGTAATCGCCGTTCCGCCCGAAGGCGTCGTCGAAGTCGCAGAACGAGCTTGCGCGATCGGCGCGGCGGCGGCGATCGTCATCACGGCCGGGCTCGGCCATGGCGACGGTTCGCTCTCCGAAAACCTGCGAGGCGTCGCCCGAGTTGGCGGATTGCGCATCGTCGGACCCAATTGCATCGGCGTTTTGTCGCCGCACGCGGATCTCGACGCTAGCTTCTTGTCCAAGCCAGCCCGCGACGGCAATCTCGCGGTCGTTTCGCAGTCAGGAGCGATCGTCGCGGCGCTCGTCGAATGGGCCGACCATAACTATGTCGGCTTTTCCGGCATCGTTTCGCTCGGCGACCAGATCGACGTTGATTTCGGCGACTGCCTCGATCATTTCTCGCTCAACGTTCGAACAGACGCGATCCTTCTCTACATCGAAGCGATTTCCGACGCGCGCAAGTTTCTCTCCGCCGCCCGCGCCGCCGCTCGCATAAAACCCGTCATCGTCGTCAAGGCGGGACGCCACAGCGCCGGAGCGCGGGCAGCCCTATCGCATACGAGCGCCCTCGTGGGAGCCGACGCGGTCTACGACGCCGCCTTCCGTCGTGCGGGACTGCTGCGCGTTCTCGATCTTGAGGAATTGTTCGCCGCGGCGGAGATGCTCGCCAACGGCGACCGATTGCGGGGGGAGCGTGTCGGAATCCTCACCAGCGGCGGCGGCGTGCTTGCCGTCGACCGCCTGATCGACTTCGGCGGACGGCTCGCGCCGATGTCCTCGAAGACCCTCGCGGCGCTCGACGCCTTTATGCCCAAGACCTGGTCGCGGGCCAATCCCGTGGACATCATCGGCGACGCCGACGCGGCGCCGCGGCGATGGACATCCTGCTTGCAGGCGACGACTTCGACGCGGTTCTGGTCATGAATTGTCCGACCGCGCTGGCGCCGAGCGCGGAAGCGGCCGCCGCCGTCGCGAAAACAGTGCAGCGGGCGCGCGCCGCGCGAGCGGGCGTTACCGTACCGGCCAAACCCGTATTCGCGGTGTGGCTGGGGGAGCGTGAGCAAGCGGCGGCTGTTTTCGAAGCGGCGGGCGTTCCTCATTTCGACAATGAAAGGGATGCCGTGAGCGGCCTCATGCATCTCGTCGACTACAGGCGTTCGCAGGAGGCGCTGCTGGCGCTGCCGCCGAGCCTTTCCGTGGCGTTTCGCGCCGATCTCGATGCCGTCAGGCGCATTGTCGCGTCGGCGCTCGCCGACGGCCGCGCTTGGCTCGATCCGGTCGAGGCCACGCAGGTACTGGAGGCTTACGCCATTCCGGTTGCCGCCTATCGCAAGGCCGGCAGCGCGGCAGAGGCGCAAACCGTGGCGGCTGCTCTGCTCGCCGAGAATTCGGCGCTGGCGATGAAAATCCTCTCAGGGGACATCACGCACAAGTCGGATGTCGGAGGCATGCGTCTCGGCTTGCGCAGCGTAGCCGAGGTAGGGCGAGCGTATGATGAAATGCTCGCGACCGTCGCAACTCGTTGTCCGGAAGCGCGTCTCGACGGTGTGACGTTGCAACCGATGATCGTGCGCCCACGCGGAATCGAATTGATCGCGGGATTGGCCGACGATCCGATATTCGGGCCCGTGGTGCTGTTCGGCCACGGCGGCGCAGCGGTCGAAGCGATCGGCGACAGGGCCTTGGCGCTGCCGCCACTCGATCTCGGGCTCGCGCGCGACCTCGTTTCCCGCACGCGGGTCGCGCGGCTTCTCGATGGCTATCGCGGCGTGCCGTGTGCGAATCTCGATGCCGTCGCATCGATCCTCGTCAAGCTCGCGCATCTGAGCGCCGACATTCCCGAGATCCGCGAACTCGATCTCAATCCCCTCGTCGCCGACGCCGAAGGCGCGATCGGCGTGGACGTCCGCATCGCTCTTGCAAAGGTTGAGCGGCCCAAGGCCGGCGGCTTTTCCAATGCGCGTTTCGCGATCCGGCCCTACCCCCGGGAATGGGAAGGCGAAATTGCTCTGTCCACGGGTGGCTCTTGCCATGTGCGGCCGATTCGCCCGGAGGACGCCGGGATCTACGAGACCTTCCTGCGTCGCGTGACGCACGATGACTTGCGCAGGCGGTTCTTCGCATCGATTGGCCACATTACGCCCGCCCTCGTCGGCCGCATGACCCAAATCGACTATGCTCGCACGATGGCCTTCCTCGCCCTCGATCCGGCGATGGGCAACGTTTTGGGCGTCGTGCGCCTGCATGCGGACGCCGCGCACGAGGTCGGCGAATTCGCCATTCTCGTGCGTTCTGACCTCAAGGGACACGGCCTGGGTTGGGCTCTGATGCAACGATGCATCGATTTCGCCCGCGCCGAGGGGTTGCAACGCGTCGACGGATTTGTGCTGCGCGAAAACAACGAGATGCTGAAAATGTGCCGGGAGCTCGGCTTCAATTTGAGCCACGAAATGGGCGCCTCCGACGTCGTGAATGTCCGCTTGGACCTCGTCGCGGCGTCCCAAAACTCGCATGCCGAGGAAGCCTGGCAGACGGGGGGCGCCTGAGCGAGCGGCGAGGTGGAGGTCGAGGAGCGCATCTATCCCACTGTCAAACGGCGTGTTGGGGTGGACGGCCCCAAAGGCATCGATTGTGCCAGAAAGAGGTCGTTGCAGATCTCAGACTAAGGGGGCCGTCCGTGGAACAGATTAGCCGAATTGGAATGGATACGTCGAAGCACTTTTTCCAGCTTCATGGGGTGAACGCCGCCGAGAAGGTGGTTTTACGCAAGAAGCTGCGGCGCAAGGAGATGGTGGCGTTCTTCGAGAAGCTTGCGCCGACGGTGATCGGGATTGAAGCCTGCGGCGCGTCGCACCATTGGGCCCGGCTTTTGCGATCGTTCGGTCATGAGGTGAAATTGATCGCGGCCCAGCTGGTCAAACCGTACGTGAAGCGCGGCAAGAACGATACGGCCGACGCCGAGGCGCTTTGCGAGGCGATGAGCCGGCCAACGATGCGTTTTGTGCCGATGAAAACTGCTGAGCAACAGGCGGCGCTAATGCTGGTCGGCCTGCGCGATCGGCTCATCCGCAATCGCACGCAGTTGTCGAACGCCATCCGGGGCTATGCGGCCGAGTTTGGCGTCAGCGCAGCCAAAGGGATGGCGCACCTCGATCCGCTATTCGAACGCCTTCAAACCGACGAGAGCGTGCCCAACCTGGCGCGCGAGCTGTTCGCGAAGTCAAGCTGAGGAATACGCGCAACTGGAGGCACAAATTGCCGAAGTGGATGCCAAGCTCGCGGCCTGGCATAAGGCCAACGAATGCAGCCGACGTCTCGCCAAGGTCCCCGGCGTCGGTCCGATCGGCGCGGCGCTGTTGATGATGAAGACCCCAGCGCCTGAGCTATTTCGATCAGGACGCCAGTTTGCGGCATGGATCGGCTTGACGCCGAGGGATCATTCGACGGCCGGCAAGGTCAGGCTCGGCGTCATCACCCGGGCCGGCGATGAAGCTTTGCGCGCCGTGCTGGTGTCGGGGGCCACGGCCGTGATCAGGCATGCGGTTCGCTGCGGAGGGCGCGCCTCGCCCTGGCTCCTCGACCTTCTCAAGCGCAAGCCGCCGAAGCTGGCCGCGGTGGCGTTGGCCAACAAGATGGCCCGCATCGCCTGGAAATTGATGGTGACGGGTGACAGCTACGCCGCGACATCCGCGCCCGCCGTTCTGGCGAACGCGACATAGAGAATCAGCCAGACACGGGGAGCGACTTAACCGCAACCGTGCTGAGCCGATGCCAGAACTTGCAAGGTGACGAGCAGATGGTGTGATCGATCGATCCGGGACGCGAGATACTCCGTGGACCCCTCTGGCCGCAAAGGTCGCCGGCGTGTCTGGAACTCGCGTCGCGGAAACCATCTTGGCCAGCGTTCATATGCGAGCGCGATCCAACAGGCCGGACATATGGACGCAAGCGATCTGATCAAAATACTGCCAAAACACCCTTGCGAGGAGGGGGCCGTCCACATAAGGGGTCCGAACACCGATCGGCGCGCTAAGCTTCTGACGAAATTGGATAGAGAGGGGTCAACGTGTGGGTCTGACGCAATCTCGATGATGATTGCGGGCTTCATGCAGCGCCTATGCCAGCTTATGGAACGCAGCAAACCGGCCTCGGCCGCACCGCGAACGCCGCCGGGCGCGTCACGATCGAGGCGACCGACGACACCACGAAGTGGCAGGAAGTCACCCACAAAGGTCATCAGGACGAGCAGGCCGACACGATCGAGCTCATACATCCCTATGGCTTCACATCGAACGTCCAGCCGCCGAGCGGCGCGGGCAAGGCAGAGGGTGGCGCGCTTTATCTGACGGGCTATCGATCGCACGGCGTCATCGTGGCGCATGGTGACCGGCGCTTTCGTCTCAAGAGCCTCGCGCCCGGCGGAAGGGCGGCTATGTGCTCGCCACCGTCGGCGACATCTCGAAGTTCAAGATCTTCTTCGGCGGTCAATGATGGCGGCTCAATCCCTCCACGCTAATCCCAACGGGCGCCCTTCCCGCTGACCCGACGCACGACTGATGCCCGACATTCGCCGGGTTGCAGAAAAGGAGCGAGCGCATGCAATTTCCCGAGCTCTATCGCAAGGAAGTCGACGTCGAGGCCGAGTTTCGCGCGCAGTTCGGCTTGGCCGCGGCGGGAGACGATGCGCGCGTCAACCTGCTGGATGTGTTGCGCCCGGAGGCGCAGGCGCAGCCCAAGATCGAGGGGCTGTTTCGATATGTGCCGCCGCGTCTGGCGCGCGTTCGGCGCTGACCAGTGGCGCGCCAGACTAGCATGCGGGACTTGCGGCTCTTCTCTCAGCATCTCCTGGCGCTGTGCGATCAATGGTTCGCGACGGTCGAGACGAAGCGCGTTTTGAGCACTCGGGCCGCCGGTCGGCGAGGGCGAGTCGGGCGCCCACTGGGCCGAGGAAACGGTCAACGGCGCAATCGGTATCATCGGCGTCATCAAGCCCGGCCCCGCCAGGGGTAAAGACGACCTCTTCAGAGCGGCGCGCGAGAAATTGGCCTTCGATCTAGGTGTTTGATCCCGGGCTTTGATGGTGCGATCTTTTCCGCGGGTTGGGGGGACGCGCTATGGGCCAGGTTCTGCACGGCTGCGCCACGACGACGGAGGCGGTCCGTCGAGCGATACAACATAGTCAAGAGAGCCTGAGGGCACTGGCGAAGCGCCATGGGATCGATCCGAAGACCGTCGCCAAGTGGAAGAACAGGACCTCAGTCGCCGACCAGCGAACCGGGCCGAAGGAGCCGCGATCGACCGTGTTGTCGATCGAGGACGAGGCGATCGTCGTCGCCTTCCGCAAGCACACGCTGCTGCCGCTCGACGATTGCCTCTACGCCTTGCAGGCGACCATTCCGCATCTGACCCGCTCGTCGCTGCATCGCTGCCTGCAGCGCCACGGGATCAGCCGCTTGCCCGACGTCGACGGCGACAAGCCCGCAAAGCAGAAATTCAAAGCCTATCCGATCGGCTACTTTCACATCGACATCGCCGAAGTGCAGACGGCGGAAGGAAAGCTCTACCTTTTCGTCGCCATCGACCGCACGTCGAAATTCGCCTTCGTGCAGCTCCTCGACAAGGCTACTCGCGTCACGGCGTCGGCCTTCCTGGTCGCCCTCATCAAGGCGACGCCCTATCGAAATCCACACGGTCCTGACCGACAACGGCATCCAATTCCGGCTGCCGCCGCGCTACGCCGATGGCCCGACCGCGCGCTTCGTAACCCACATGTTCGGCATGCGATGCCAGGAGAACGGCATCGAGCACCGCTGCACCAAGGTCAATCATCCTTGGACCAACGGCCAGGTCGAGCGCATGAACCGCACCATCAAGGACGCCACGGTCAAGCGCTATCACTACGACGACCACGACCAGTTGCGCGCCCATCTCACTCTGTTCGTCACCGCCTACAACTTCGCCAAGCGGCTCAAGACCCTCAAGGGGCTGACGCCCTACGAGTTCATCTGCAAACGGTGGACGACCGAGCCGGAACGATTCATACTGAACCCGCTCCAGCAAATGCCGGGACTAAACACCTAGCGCATAGGCTGCGGCTGCCTGTGCCGCCTGTCGTGCTTTATCGACCGGGAATGCCAAAAGACTATCGAACCGGCCGTGCGATCTCAGCGAAGGCGTTCCCCTCTACGTCGACCTGGGTAACCCGGAGAAGAAGGGGATTGCTCACTGACGAGTACAAGGCGGGCGCTCGCGCAACGGTGTCCGCAATGGCGGCTTTTCACGCGTGGATCTCCCAAGAAGATTGGGTGATCGAGCAGACCCTCGTTGTATGGAACGATGTGTCCGCACGGCAAGGCCGCACGCCGCGGGCGCTGGCGTTCGTCGATCACGCCTTCGCCTTCGATCATATTTGGAAGGTTGACTGCCACGCCGGCGCGCGGCGTCAGCGCCTAACCGACGTCGCGCTAGACCACGACGTGCTGGCGCTCACGATCAGCAAGATCGGCGCATTTCCTGATGACGAAATCATGCGCTTGGTCGGCCGCATCCCGGAGTTCTATCTTCCCGACGCGGTCGTGCGATCGCACATCGCGACGAGCCTGCTTTTTCGACGTGACCACCTGGCGCGGATTTGCGACAGCGTACGGCCCCAACCCGCTTGTAGCGCCGGACCCGGCCAACGCGGTGCCCGCGAGCGCCAAACACCCGCCAAGTTGCTCGCCGGAGGCCGGGAGCGCCTTCCGGGAACCGGCGCTGGCGGAGCGTCGCAAGCGACAGGCGGCTCCCCGGCAACGTTGTGGCCGCCGCCGCGCACGGCGACTTCAAGGCCCAGGCGTCACAAAAAAACAGTCGAAGTTGTGTATTTCCAAGATCAAAATTTGACGCGGTCATTGGTGCGGGTTATCAATATGCCTGTCGATATTGATAGATGAGCTTTGGTTATTGTGCGGTTTGGCACCGCGCCATGAACCAACCTTTCCTTCAAAATCGTCACCACCACAATCGGCAGCGCTCCGCGTTGCAGTCGATTGCTATGAAGGGTTCATCATGATCACTGGCACAGTTAAATGGTTCAATTCCACCAAGGGCTTCGGCTTCATTCAGCCTGATGACGGCGGCGCCGACGCCTTCGTCCATATCTCTGCCGTCGAGCGCGCCGGAATGCGCCAAATCGTCGAAGGCCAGAAGATCGGCTACGAAATGGAGCGCGACCGCAAGTCGGGCAAAATGTCCGCCAGCAACCTAAAGGCCGTCTGATCGGTTCAGCTTTCCTTTGACCACGGATGCACTGGCACTGTTCAAAGCATGAGACCAAGCGAGGTCAGGCAAACGCAACGTCCTCGATCATCAAATCGTGAGCTTTCGCATCGAGCTGGCGCAGTCCGGGCTCCCTATATTTCGTCAGCCATGTGATGCGTTCGCGTGGCGAGAGGCGTCCCGCTCCTGCCCGGCGGGGCGGCTCGCTTCATCCCTCACGACGTCATGTCTTTGACAGCCTGGGGGCCTTTGGTGACGCTGTAGAGGTTGCACATGCCGGTACGCTAGCGCGCCGCGCGGGTGACGTCATCTTGATCGATGCAGCCCAACCGTCTGCCCCGTTAAGCGGCAGCCCACTGCGGCAACTCGGTCAGGGCGGGCACTACCGAATTGATCGCTGCGATCCAGCCCGGAGCCGCCGGCGCGCGGAATAAAAAATTCGCTCAAGGAGCGATTTGTGCGGAGCGGCGTTCACTAGCTGAGCGGCCACACCGGCTAACCGGCTGCGGATCGGGTGATTTTCGACGACGACGCAGCCGCGAACTCGCGATCCCAGTCGGACGCCGAAGGACGACCGCCTATTCGAGGAACTCGCGATGAAGGCCCAAACGATCACCACTCCCAGCGGCGAGGAGCTTGTCATCCTTCCGCGCGCCGACTTCGACGCATTGGTCACCGCAGCCGAGAAGGCGCACGACGAGGACGCCGATGACGTCAAGATTTTCGACGCGGTAAAGGCGACGCTTACGTCAGGGGTCGACGCGCGCTTGCCGAGGGCAGCGCAGCTGCGGGGCGACAGCAGTTGCGGGAATGGTTAAAGGCGTCGGCCCTGTTTTCAGGCGCCCGTAACCGCCAAATCCTTGCCGTACCGCGTGGTTCTCCGCGATCACGTCCGCATCGGTCTCGATGCCGACGAGCGACGGGCACCGCCTCGCCGAGCGCGCGGCGGCGCGGACTGTTGGCAGCCTTGGTTGTGAATGCTGATCGGAGTGGGACCCCCGACGGTCCTAGTACTACAGTTGCGCATATGAGCGGCGATAGTGGCTGAGGGTTGCGGTCGCCTGATGACGTCGTCGCCATAACGACCACGCGATGACGAACGGCTTGTGCGTCGGCGGGAAGATCAGGATCCGGGCGAGGAGATAGCGGATCTCCGGAACGCTGGGGACGAGCGCGGCCATTCGGATCAGGCGGCGATTAGGCTGTTCGGACTCGTTTCGTTCGGTTTGCTCCATGCGCTGCGGCGAAGATCGGCCGACAGCTTGGAGAGGAAGGCCAGCGCGGCCATGCAGAGGCTCATGTGCCGATGCCATCCGTGCCACGAGCGGGCTTCGCAGTGATCGAGGCCCAGATCGCTTTTGGCGCGCTCGAAGCACTCTTCGACCGCCCAACGCAGGCCGGCCACAGCCGCGAATTCAGCCAAGGCGGACCTGGGCGGGGCGAAGACGAGGTAGTAGGTCTTCTCGGCTGGTTGCGATCGTTTTCGGCGGACCAGAAGCCAATGCTCGAAGCCCTCGCCCGACGTCCATGGGCGGCGGATGCGGGCCCAGTCGTAGAGCCGTGGCCCCTTCGCGCCTTCTCCCGCCGCATGACGGCCCAGTCGCCGGGCGCCAGCTCGCCGGCGAGCTCCTCGGGCGAGGTCGGCTCGAACCCGCGATCCCCGCCGCGACGCATGGCGTGGGCGCCGCGAACCGCCAGGACGTAGGGTTGATGGCGATTTTCCAGCATCCGGCGAAGACTGCTGTCCGCCCCGTAGACCGAATCCCCCAGCACATAGGCGCACGGCACGCCGGCATCGAGCGCCGCCTCGATCATGGCCCGCGCCATCTTAGGTTTGGTCGCGAAGGCGACCGTCTCCGGGATCGACGCCCTCGCGCATCGCGCGCGATCCTCTGTCCAGCTCTCCGGCAGATAGAGCCGGCGATCGATCAGCGTCTGGCCGAAGCGGCTCGCGTAAGCCAGGAACACGCCGACCTGGCAGTTCTCGATCCGCCCTGCCGTTCCTGAATACTGGCGCGCGACGCCCGCGGAATGGTCGCCCTTCTTGATGAACCCGGTCTCGTCGACGATCAGCACGCCATCCGCGTCGCCCAACGACGCCACCGCATAATCGCGGACCTCGTCGCGCAGTTGATCCGCATCCCATCGACTGCGTCCCAGCAGCGACTGCATGCGATAGGGCCGCTCGGCTCCCGACTGCTCCGCCATCAGCCAACCCGTCTTGCGCTCGATGCCCGACAAAAGCCCATCGAGAAACGCAGCCCCCGTCTCGCGCAGCTCGCGCCGACGCAGCACCCGCCCAATCCGAGCCTTCAGCGCCGCCAGCTCCCGCTCCCACGCCAACAACGACCCAGACCACGAGGCGACAGACATGGCTTCCCTCCATAAGCCATGCTAGGGAATCAGAAACTCAGACAATCTGCAACTGTAGTACTAGAGCGTTCTGCATTTGGCATTACGCATAGCCTGCGTTCGTGAGGTATGCGGCGCATTCTTCGGGCGGGTACTGCGTCAGGATTGTTGCGCAGGCGTCGGAGACGGCCTCGTAGGTTCGCGCGCCGGCCTTGCGCAGCAGGGTCTTGAACTTGGCGAAGACTTGCTCGATCGGGTTCAGGTCGGGCGAGTATTTCGGCAGGAACAGCAGGCGAGCGCCGACGTCGCGCACCGCGCGGCGGACGGCCTTTCCCTTGTGAGAGCCGAGATCGTCGAGGATCACGACGTCGCCTGGCTTGAGCGTCGGGATGAGAAACTGCTCGACATAGGCGTGGAAGCGTTCGCCGTTGATCGGGCCGTCGAACAGGCAGGGCGCTTCGATGCGGTCGTTGCGCAAGGCGGCCAGAAACGTCGCCGTCTTCCAATGGCCGTGCGGGACCTTGTCGATGAGGCGCTGTCCCTTGGGAGCCCAGCCGCGCAAACGGGTCATGTTGGTCTTCGTCCAGGTCTCGTCGATGAAGACGAGACGCCGCGGGTCGATGAGGCCCTGGTAGGCGCGCCAGCGCGCGCGATGGCGGCTGACGTCGCGGCGGTCCTGTTCGCGCGCGACGAGGGTCTTTCCTGAGAAACTACGCTGACGCCGGCGTCTCGTGCAGGGTGTAGCCGAGAGACTTCGCGCGTCGTCGGAGGTTGGCGAGAACCCGGGCGCGATATCGGTCCTCGTAATAAGCGGCGCCAGGGTCTGCGTAGTCCATTCCATGGCGCAACGCGTTGTAGAACAGGGTGGCGATCTTGCGCGCCGTTGCGGTCACCGCTTTGGCCTTGCCGACGCGTGCGGAGAGCCGGCGATAGAAGGCGCCCAGCGCCGTCTGCGTGCGACGGTCGGCGACGACGGTCTCCTGGCTGGCGCTTTCGGGAGCCACGCGGCGCGGGCCATTATCAGCCCTCTCTAACTAGTTTCGAAACAAAAGTATCTGTATCGGGCCGGTTGTCAAGTTGATTTCGAAACACTATTATCTTGTTAAGAGGCGACGATGTCAGGACGCGAAACGGCGGAACTCGTGCTGCTGGTGGGGCGGCTCGTGCAAGCCGAGGGCTATCGCGGCGAACTCAGTCCTGCCCAATGGATGGCGCTCCGTTTCTTCGCCCGCGCCAACCAGTTCTCGCGGAACCCATCGGCCTTCGCTGAATTTCAAGCGACGACCCGCGGCACTGCATCACAGGCCATCAGGGCGCTTGAGGCCGGTGGGTACTTGGTCAGACGGCGATCCGAGGCGGACGGGCGAGGCATTGCTCTCCGATTGACGGACAAAGGCAAAGACGCGATTTCGCGCGATCCGTTCGAAGCTCTGGTGCGCGCTGTGGAGTCGCTCGGCTCGGAAGAGCAAACCGCGGTGCGCCGCGCGTTGCGCCACGTACTGACCTCGGTCGCCGCGAGTGGGGCGCATCGGCACTTCGGTGTTTGCCCGGACTGTGGGCACCTCGGTGGAGAAGCCCACTGCGGCGCAACGCGCGCGCCCCGGTCGACCCTCGAATGCCGACTGTTCGGCGTTCCGGTGGCGCCAGAGGAAGCGGGTCTCCTCTGCGTCCATTTTTCGGCAAAGGAGCGAGCGCCGCGAGGACGGACGCCGTGAATGAGTTCACCGCTTCGATCTGTTGAAGGAACGCTTGAATGACCTACGTCGTCAACGAGAGCTGCATTCGCTGCAAAATCATGGACTGCGTCGAGGTGTGCCCGGTGGACTGCTTTTACGAGGGCGAGAACATGCTCGTCATCCACCCCGACGAATGCATCGATTGCGGGGTCTGCGAGCCGGAATGCCCGGTCGACGCGATCAAGTCGGACTCCGAGTCGGGGCTTGAGAAATGGCTGTCGCTGAATGCCGAATACGCGAAAATCTGGCCAAACATTACGGCTAAAAAATCACCTCCGCCCGACTTTAAGGAGTGGGAGGGGAAGTCGGACAAGCTCCAATACTTCTCGCCAAATCCAGGTGCAGGTGATTGAGGCGGACGTCGCCCGTACTCACAGTCCCTTCAATGGCTTGGCTCGCCGAGACCACAACATCGCATTCGCAGTTTGCCAGACTTAGTGCGGGCGCCGGTTGACACCAGGAGTAAGCAACGTGACGGAAGCCCTTGCTAGCAAAACCTGTACGCCCTGTCGCGGGGGAACGCCTCCACTCACCCGCGAACAAGCTGAGCTCTTTCACGCACAGGCGCCGGACTGGCAACTGGCGGAGGAAGCTCACCGCATCGAGCGCAGCTTCAGGTTTCCTAATTTCCGGGAGGCGCTCACCTTTGTCCAGGAGATTGGCGAACTCGCGGAAGCTGAGGGCCATCATCCGAATATCAGCTTCGGTTGGGGCAATGCGACGGTCTCTCTACAGACCAAGAAGATCAAGGGACTGCATGAGAACGACTTCATCATGGCCACAAAAGTTGACCGCATTTTCGCTCGGACGGCCGCGGCGTGAACGAGTTCTGGTGTCCTGCACTTGCGCCCGTTTTTGGGGCGTTGGCGCATGGATACCGTCGAGGTCGAGTAAAGTCGCAGGGCTTGTCCAAAACTTTTCCCATCCGACACATGCCGAACAAGCACAACGCTGAGCGCCAACACCACGTTCCGAAGATGAAGTTTAGGGTGAGGAACTGGGCGCCGGCGCCGCATTCCCCGAGTGACCGGCCTCCAAGGGATTTGTCGCTTTGCAGCGATGAGAAACTGGACGGGTCGGGCCACGTTATCTTTGGGCGAATACACAGATTTCCGCGTGTCATTTCCCGCGACCTGCCCGTTGTCGCTTTCCATTTCGTCCGGTGGCCAACGCGGCTGTGATAGGCGCGGAAGCGTGAGCGCGTGGGAGACCATATGAAATAAACGGACGAGCAGCTTCGACCGCGGCGCTCATGAAGGCGTCATCGCCCGGAAATGAGCGGCGCGTTCAACGAAAGCGATCATCTGAGCTGCTGCATGGGTCGTCAAAGGATGATGGGTGACGCCCGGTCGCGGAGAGATGTAGGCTGCCATTTCGCGCGCAAGATCGAGTTGCCGATCAGATGCTCCAGCGAGCAACGCGATCACCAAATTCTCCAGCGCGATCACCCGAATGCGGAGCTGCACCAACTCAGCATTTGTCAACTGAGGGACCTCGAATTGCACTTCCGCAGAAACGGAGCCCTCTTCCAGACGGAGTGGCCCCGCGCCGCCCTCGTTTTCCCACCTGGAAAGCGCCATGAGGCGCTGTTGTAAAGCGGCCAAGGAATCGGGCCTTTTATGAGGCATGAGCGCCGTCCTGAAACTGGCGAGGGGCCTAGTTTACAACACGAACCTCGTCGCACGATTCTGTGTGCGCACGCCGATATCCTATGGCGAATAGGGGGCGCCGTCCAGAAGTGGCGTTTTCCTGTACCCTTCGCAACCGGGGTTGCGAGAGCGTCCTTCGCCGAGATGCACGATCGGGTTGAACCCGATCTTTTGCGTGATGCCGATGCCGCTGAGATCGGCCGTCTCGTTTGCAGAATGCTTTGTGACTCCGGTCGCAATCTGCCTAGGCTTGCGCCACGCGAACCGAGAGGAGTTCGACGCAGGTATAAGTACGCAACGAGCAGCAAATCAACTGAGCGTCGGGTGGTGGGTCCGTCTGAAATTTGCAACTCCTGACCGCCGCTCGCGCTTCGCCGGAGGCTCTTGTATGTTTAGGGGTAAGGCCGGAGCGGATCGATGAGGCTTTATGAAATTCAATGGATCGGCCCTCCTCGCGCCGGAGGTGCGGAGATTATCGATCGGGTCACCGACAGTGCGCCCGACGATGATGCTGTCAAGCAGCATGCCAGGCACTTATTTTCAACGATCCATAAACCGGGAGCCTACGCTGTCAGGATCATAGACAGTACAGGACGCGAAGTGCATCTCTGGGTTCCGGGAGACGACAATGTCTAGAGGTCGAAACGGGAACGAGCTGGTTCATGTCGCACTTACATCGCGAACTGGGTCGTGCTTCTCACATAGCCCCACGCCGATCAGAAAGGCTTCGGCCCACGCGCTCGCCGAATTGACGGCGTGCTGCGCCGGGGATGTAGTGCGCCAAATCGGCTTTCGGATTCGGGCCCAACGACGCCCAACGAAAGCGCCCCGACAACCGGGGCGCTCGCAAACCGCAATCGACAGACCCTCACGCGGCGATCTTGTCAGCCTTGCCCTCAAGGGCTTTCCTGGCGGTCGTGATGGGAATCGCCCGAGGCTTCATCGCCTCTGGGACCACCCGCACGAGGTCGACTTGCAGAAGCCCGTGCTCCAGGCTCGCGCCCTTGATCTGGACATGGTCGGCGAGCTGAAAGTGGCGTTCGAAATCCCGCTCGGCAATGCCCTGGTAGATCACGTCGTCGCTCTTCTCCTCACCGCTGCTATGCTTGTTGCCGCGGATCGTCAACGTGTTCTCCTTCACCTCGATCGAAAGATCAGCATCGGCGAAGCCGGCGACTGCTACCGAGATGTTGTACGCGTTCTCGCCCGAACGTTTGATATTGTAAGGAGGATAGCCCGGCGCCGCAGCGCCTTGGACGCCGCCGGCTTGGTCGAGCATTGAGAACAGCCGGTCGAAACCGACGGTGGAACGATAGAAGGGAGCCATATCAAATGCACGCATAGCATGGCCTCTCTGTTGGAGCGACATGCGAACGATCCGCCCTAGGCCAAATCTTTCGTAACGCAGCCGCATGGCCTGCGCGTTTCGTATATGAGTATTCGTCTGCCTCGTTACAAGGTGAAGGTCCGAAATAATCTTCCAAAAAGTAAGATATCTGGAAGCGAAATATGAGGTTGAGCTATTAGACAAATACTGTACACTGAATTTACGTTGGTAACTGCGATTGATGTGACTTGAAGGCTCCCCCCTCTGTTGTCGGTCATACTATGAATGCGGGTTAAACAGTCGCCGGGCCTACGTCGGCTGGGTTGTGAGGGGCGGGGGCCGTAGGGCACCGCCGACAAGGGCCAGCGCGACAAGCGCCAGGACCATCAGCTTACGCATGGAGGCTCCGAAGGCGTGCTCGGTCTCCTTCGCGCGCCGCTGGCGAGCAGTAAACGAGTTGCCCCTGCGCTCCCGCGCACCAGGCTCCGCCCTGCGCGCCGTGGTGGTCAAGCTCATCCAGGCCGCAAATCGTCAGGGGAGACGGCAGGCGTTTTTACGGCCAACCGGTTAACGCAAACCCGAAGGGCGGCCCATTGCGCAACCTAGCCCTCTGGGCAGTAGTCGACCACGAATGCACGTCCTAGGTAGAAGCCCGGATTTTGGAGGCTTCCATGTCAAACCCCGCGCGCGCCGGTTCGTTGCAACAGCTTTCCGATGCGCTCACCGATGTCGTTGCCTTGGCGGCCAAGAGCGTTGTCGCCGTACACACGACCCGTTCGCGTTCGAGCGGATTCATTTGGCGACCTGGCTTGATGGTTACGGCGGATGAGGCTCTCGCGGAAGAAGGCGACATCTCTCTCGTGTCGCCCAGTGGCGAAACAGCCGCCGCGACCTTGGTCGGACGGGATCCAACCACCGATATCGCCCTTCTTCGGGCCGACGGCGTCAGCGCGCCGGTCGTCCCGCTCCAGTCCGCGTCGACAAGGGCCGGCGCGCTCGCGCTGGCTGTCGGCGCCGGGAGTGGAGCGCCGATCGCGGCGTTCGGCGCAGTGTCATTCGTTGGCGCGGCGTGGCGCAGCCTGCGCGGCGGCGAGATTGATGCGCGAGTTGAGCTGGATCTTTCCCTGCGCCGCGCCGGCGAGGGCGGTCTCGCACTCGACGTCACAGGCCGCGCTTTCGGCATGGTCGTGTTTGGGCAACGACGAACCGCTCTGGTCATTCCCGCGGCGACCATCGAACGCGTCGCTGGCAAATTGCAGACCCATGGCCGCATCGCGCGCGGTTACATTGGCCTCGGCCTCCAAGCTGCTAAACTGGATGGCGATGGCGGATTCGGCGCAATGGTGATGAGCGTCGACCCGACGGGGCCCGGCTCGGCCGCCGGGGTGCGGCAGGGCGACGTCATCGTTAAATGGAATGGCGAGCGCATTCGCGACGTGCGAACGCTCCTGCGGGCGCTTGGGCCCGAGAGCGTTGGTCTAGTCGTCAAGCTTTCCTTGCTGCGTGGCGGCGGACCGATCGAGGTCACGCTGACAATAGGGGAAAGGCCCGAAAGTTGACGACGGAAGGCGCGTCGGAGCCGGTCGTGATTGTGATCCAGATCGACGACCCGGGACTCGCCGACCGGATGACGGCATTGGTTGCCGACGCGCCGGGTCTGCGGTTGGCGCGCGCCGGTGAAAAAGCGGATGTGGCCCTCGTCCCGTTGAGTGTCACAACAGCCTCAAACCAGCAGGCCGCGCCACTGACGCCGCGCGAGATCGAAGTCTTGAACCTCATGGCGGAGGGCGCTTCGAACAAGACCATCGCCCGTCGGCTAGAAATCTCCGTTCATACGGTCAAGTTTCACGTCGGCTCGCTTCTGGACAAGCTCGATGCCGCCGGCCGAACCGACGCTGTCGCGCACGCGGCGCGCCTCGGCGTCATCAACCTCTGACGGTCTCCATGTTCTCGAACCAGGCGTCCAAGCCGACGGTTTGTGTGGGCGCTGATCGAGTGCAACGCCAATTCGTAAAAGAGCATACGTCGACGGCGATGGAGCCGCTTCCTCTATTTCCGGCATTTGGTACGAGGTAAAGGAAATTAATCGCGGCGTGTAGCAACCCGAACGTTTGTCGGCACACATGTTCGGGCTCGGTCTGTTTGGCGCGCGGGCTCGCTTGTGGTCGCCGATCCAAAGGAATATCGAAACGTCCGACCGTAACGCGCGAGATTATTTTATGCCGTCTTCCCCGTCTGACTCCGCCGACCTAGCCGCCCTGACAGCAGAGATCGTCGCAGCTTTCGTATCCCACAATGCGGTACCGGCCGCTGAACTGCCGGCCCTGCTTCAGTCCGTCCATGCGGGATTGGTCACGATAGCAACCGGCGTGGCAGCGCCGGCCGAAGAGCCCGCACCGACGCCTGCGGTGTCTGTCAGGCAATCGATCAAGCCGGATTATTTGATCTGCTTGGATGACGGCAAGAAATTCAAGTCGCTCAAGCGTCATTTGGCGGCGCTGGGCATGACGCCAGAGCAGTATCGCGCCAAGTGGAATCTGCCGCGCGACTATCCGATGGTCGCAGCCAATTATGCGACACAGCGATCGGAACTGGCGAAGAAGATCGGATTGGGTCAATCGCGGCGCAGCGCGGGTAAGGCAAAGCGCGGGCGGGCGGCCAAGAAGCCGTAGTGATACCCGGGAGTTTCAGAGCCCTGCGCCCGGCCCCGCCGGGGCTCTAATCGCTGGTGGATGAAACTTTAGGGGCAGGTCAGACCGAAGGACCTGGACCCTCAAGGCATCATCAAAAGTGAGCCAGAGCCAACGTGTGGTGCCTGTTCACACACAAGCAAGCGCAGCTTGATGGAGAAGCTGCGGTGACAGAGCGTCTAGAGCACCGGACGCTCATGTGAATCCATAGCCAGCGGCGGCGAGGTAGTTCTTGCATTCGTCGGGGCTAAAGAGGTCGCAGATTTGGCCGATCGCGCGCCAGAGCGCGTCGATGGTTCGGACGGCTCTGGCGCGCAGGTGCGCTTTCAGATTGGCGAAGGCCATTTCGATCGGGTTGAGATCGGGGCTGTAGGGCGGCAGGAACCCACCCAGGCGCCGCGGTAGAATGGCCATTTCGGCGATTGGGCTCTTGTGCGCCGGCAGATTGTCCATGATGACGATGTCGCCGGCCTTGAGGGTCGGCGCGAGCTGGGTCTCGACGTAGGTTTCGAAGATGCGCCGGTCCATCGGCGCGTCGATGACGAAGGGCGCGATGAGCGCGTCGCAGCGCAGGCCGGCGATGAAGGTCTGCGTCTTCCAATGGCCGAACGGGGCTTTGGCGCGCAGGCGTTGCCCCTTGGGGCTGCGGCCGCGTAAACGCGTCATTTTCGTGGTCGTTCCGGTCTCGTCGAGGAAGACCAGCCGGTGCGCCTCGAGCTGCATCTTCGGTTGCCGCTCAGCCCGCCATTGCTCGCGCGCCTGGCGAATGTCGGGGCGATCGCATTCGCTCGCGAGCAGCGTTTTTTTTATAGCGATAGCCGTTGCGGATCAGCCAGCGCGATAGCGACGCCGGATCGGCCCGCGTGCCGCGCGCTTCGAGCTCGGCCGCCAATTCCGGCATGGTGATGTCGGCCTGCTCGGTCACCCGGCTTAAGAGAAACTCGCGATGCGGGTCGAGCTTGGCGTGTCGCTTCCCGCCGCTCGGCTTGGGCTCGAGGCTGCCGCGCGTCCGGTAGGCCATCATCAGGTTGACGACGAAGGACACCGACACGTCGAAATGAGCTGCCGCGGCGCGCCGCGAATGCCCGGCCTCGACAAACGCGACGACACGCTCACGCAGATCGAGTGAATAGGGCTTCGGCATCGCGAATCACCTCCCTAGAGAAGGGAATCACGAACCTCCCGTCGTCGGAATCCCGGCGCTCGATTCAATGTGACGGTCCGGCGCTCTAGTTCTTAGATGGCTGCTCTAACAAAGGCGGTGCAGGTGCTAGTGCGCCCGTTTAAACGTCGGAGCGATGATCGCGTCTCTGCTTAGGCGTCCGAATATCGGCCGTGACGCGGGTCAGCCGCCAATATCTAGGCGATCTTCGACCGCGGTAACTCCGGGCACCGACCAAGCGGCCCGCTCCGCAACATCGCGTTCTCGCCAGGTCTTCACCTTGCCCAAAAGCGCAACTCGATCGCCATGCACGGCGACCATGATCGATGTTGCGTCAACCTCGGCGTTTCGTTTCAGGGCGTCGACTATATTGCCGCGCACGTCTTCCGATATCGGCTTCGGTTTCACGCAAATCTCGTTGTCGACGCCGACGACGCCGGAGAGCTTGCGAACAGCTTTTTCGGCGGCGAGGCGTTGAAAATGCCATGGCGTTTCACCGCTCAGCGTAACCCAGCCTCGCTCGACCCTGACCATGATCGATTCCGGCCGCACTTGCGCATCCCAATTCAATATCGTGACAGCCCGCGATGCAATCTGGTCGTCGGCAAACTTTTTCTCATTGGGGCAGCGGACTTGGATTTCCTCGGCGATCGCGCGCACGCCCTTAACCTGTCGCACCGCGCGCTCCGCCGCTAGCTTTTGTGGATAGCTGCTTACATGCCCAGAGAGCGTCACGACGCCGTCGGACAGCGCCACGCCGATGTCTGCCGCGTCTATGCTCGGGACGAAATTGAGTTCGTTGATGACATCCTGGCGCAAGAGTTTGTCGGTCATGTTTCTCTCCTCCGCAGCCCGCTGAGCTGCGATTGCCAATAGAGATACTATCGCGGCGATGCGAGTCCTGCCTTTGATCGAGCGCAAAGCGAGCACATGTCCTTGCACATCCCTCGACCGTGGGATTGCGTTGAGGGACGGGCGGGGACGGTGGCGAGCGGCTGATTAAGCATTGGCCCCTGTCCTCGATGCGACCGATGGCCAGACGCTGTGGCGATTCCGTCCGCTCCGAAATCTCGTCGGCGCCCAGAGGGATGGCCACTAAGCCTACAAACATCGGGTCTCGGCGGCAGACTCGGAATGTACCTATGCGGCCCTTCGACGAAGATCGCAGCCGAATTATGCGCGGGTCCTTCCGGGCTAGGAAGCCTCCGTCATGGGCGTGACACGAGCATCGCCATTGGGGCGTGCCGGCTTGCTGGGTCCGTCACGAAGCTCGAGGAACGGCTTGATGATGTCGATCGGCATGGGAAAGACGACGGTCGAATTCTGTTCGGCGCCGATCTCTGTGAGCGTTTGCAAGTAGCGCAACTGCATGGCGGCCGGGATGCTCGAGAGGATCTGAGCAGCGTTCACAAGGGTCTGCGAGGCTTGGAACTCGGCTTCCGCATGGATGATCTTGGCGCGACGGTCGCGTTCCGCTTCCGCCTGTTTGGCGATGGCGCGCACCATGTTTTCCGTCAGTTCGACCGTTCTGATCTCGACATTGCTCACCTTGATCCCCCAGGTTTCGGTCTGGGAGTCCAGGATGCTCTGGACGTCGGTGCTGAGCTTCTTTCGTTCGGAGAGCATCTCGTCGAGATCGTGCTGCCCTAGCACCGAGCGCAAGGTCGTCTGCGCCAGCATGTTCGTGGCCGGAAGGTATTGTTGAACCTTGATGATGGCGCGTTCGGCATTGACGACGCTGAAATAGAGCACCGCGTCAACCTTCATCGAGACGTTGTCACGAGAGATCACGTCCTGGCTCGGTATCTCGATGACCTGGGTACGCAAGTCCACGCGCACCATTTCCTGGATGAGGGGGATCAGCAGCACAAGGCCGGGCCCCTTGACCTTTTGAAAGCGGCCAAGAGTGAAAACCACGGCGCGCTCGTATTCCCGCAAGATTCTGACGCTTGCAGCGATAAGATAGACGGCCGCGACCAAAACGAAGACGAGGATATACAGAGTTGGGGTGAACATGGCGCGGCGCCTTTCAGAGCGAAAGAACTACGTCCTCACTCCAAAGGCTGAGCCGGCGGCGCGGAATAGCCGAATCTGCACCTGCATCTGCGCGCACGTCTATGCGGCCGACTCCGGAGCGGGTAGACGTATCGTACAGAATAGTGAGCCGAAAGCGCCGCCGCGCTAGGCTCGGAAACTACCCACAGTCAAAGGCGCCCGGCGCAAAGGACCCCGACGCGAGCATTCGCGGGCGGACCCTGCGCCTCGCTTCGCTGCGCAAGCGTGCGATCGGGCTCCAACTCCTCCGATTCGAGATTGAGGAGGGCGGGGTCGAAATCACGCTCGAAACCTCGTTCGATGGACTGAATCTCGGGCTCGTCGCCGAACGGCTCGACGGCGACATCGGCTGTGGCGCACGCACCGCACCGGCAAGCGTCTCGCCATGCGACCTCCTCATTGCTGCGGGTCGACGGCCGTGAACTCGCGCCGACTGCGTCCGGAGAATTGAAGCGCTCCTGGACCTGGACAAGCCGCCCCGCGCGGCTTGTGTGTTTCGAGCGCTTCGTGGTCGACGCCGGAGCACGTGATCGCGCCCGATCGGCGGGTGACCGATATCCTGTGCGGCAAGCAGGAGCAGCACATCAGCGCCGATGTCGCCTACGCCGTCTGGCAGTATTGGTTGGCGACAGACGATGAAGCGTTTTTTCTCGACGCGGGGGTCGAGATCCTTCTCGAGACGGGCGGGTAGGCCGACGGCCACGGGCATATCCGCGGCGTCATCGGCCCGGACGAGTATCAAGAACACGTCGACGACAACGCCTTCACCAACGTCATGGCCCGCTGGAACATCCGCCGGGCGCTCGAAACAGCTGCGCTTCTGCGCGAGCGATGGCCGGCGCGCTGGGCGAGTCTCTCGGTCGAGTTGAACCGTTCGCCAGCGTGGCGCGACCTTAAGTGATCTTGAGGCGTTGGAATACAGGCGCCTTCACCAAATCGAGAAGGATCGAGAAGACAATAGCCGCAGCCAGCGTGCCGGCCACGACCCATGCCGGCAAAGGCGTCATCGCAATACCGCCGACCGCTAGCGTGGAGGCGACCAGGAGATCGGCGACGGACGAGAGGAGGAGCCAGATACTGGGGCGAGAGGACCACAGATGACGACGCTCGCGATTGGTATAGGTCGTGGCTTGGTTGCCGAACACGATGACAACGTGTGTCTCGGCCTGGGGTCCGAACGCCAATCGGCGATTGGTACGTTTCGCAACATATTGATTTCGTTGCGTTCCCTTTCGACATGCGGGGTCAACTTTCGAGTCCGATTCACAGGCCAACTCGCCACGCTCGGCGCCGCCATGTCCTTCGCGGCGCTGGCGCGCCGCCAATCGAGCCCTTCGACCGAGAGCCGCGCAAGTTTATGACTGCGGCGACGAGATCGACGATGGCTTTGAAGCTTTGGTCGGTTTTGTCGGCACGCATCACCGAGCCATCGCCCGGATCGCGGCGCTATCGGTGGATCAAGCGCCGATCGCGATTACCAGATGTCCACACACGATTAACACGACGTGTACTACTACCGCCCACCGCGATGCCAACGTATAAAGCTGATCAAACCAATTCGCTAATTTCAATGAACTTACAGATAGTGGCGCGGCACGATCGACGGCCGCATAATCTACCTATGGCGCGCCGTCGACGCCGAAGGCGAGGTCCTCGAGGTGTTGGTCCAATCCAAGCGAAACAAGGACGCCGCTGAAACTGATGCGAAAGCTTCTGAAGAAATACGCCTTCGTTCCCGAACGATTGGTCACGGATGATTTGCGGTCCTACGGCCTGCGGCCCATGATCTCGGGATCGCGAGCCGTCATGAGTGCGGGCGAGCGAAGAACAAAGCGGTCGCGGCCGCCTGACGTTGCGCACAACACAATCGCTTCGCGTTCCCCGTCCGACAACTTGACAACGTCCTTCGGAGTCCCAGTGCGCTATCAGTCCACAGATCCTGCTTCGTCAATCGAGCTGCATCTTGCTAGCGGGCGAGCCGCTTGACGGCGACGCCCGTGACCGAACAGGTCATAACCTTCGGACCTTTCCTGCTCCATTCGAGGCAGAAGCTATTGCTCGAGGGCGACCAGCCTGTCCGATTGGGCAACCGCGCCTTTGACATTCTGCTGGCTCTGGTCGAGCGCCCCGGCGAGGTCGTTGGCAAGGTGGAGCTGATCAATCGTGTCTGGCCAAATACGTTTGTCCAGGAAGATAATCTTCGGGTCCAGATCGCATTGCTTAGAAAAGCGCTTCGCGATGGACGGGGCGGCGCGCGCTACATCAAGAACATTGCCGGCCAGGGCTATTGTTTCGTCGCGCCGGTCTCATATTCTGAGCGGCCGCGCGAGGTCGCCGGCGCGTCACCGGCGACGCCGCTGACCAACCTTCCGGTAAGGCTGACCCCGGCGGTTGGGCGAGAGTCAATCATCGGTGAGATCGCCGACCAGTTGCCTCTGCGGCGTTTCGTATCGATCGTCGGAGCCGGAGGGATCGGAAAGACGACCGTCGCCTTGGCCGTGGCGGAGCGTCTGGCCGGATCATATCGTCACGGCGTGTGCTTTGTGGATTTGGCGCCGCTGGCGGATTCTCGTTTTGTCCCAAGCGCTCTGGGCTCCGTGCTCGGGCTGTCGATCGTCACCGATAATCCCACTCCCGACCTCGTCTCGTTCATCACGGATCGGGAAATGCTGATCGTGTTCGACAACTGCGAGCACGTCGTTGAGTCGGTGGCTCTGCTCGCCGAAGCGCTCCTGAAGGGCGCATCCGGCCTGAACATCCTGGCGACAAGCCGGGAAGCCCTCCGCGCGGAAGGTGAAATCACGCATCGACTCGGTCCTATGAGCGTGCCGCCGTCCTCGCCGGTTCCCACGGCCGCCATGGCGCTTACTTTCGCCTCGATCCAGCTCTTCGCGCAGTGCGCGACGGCGCACGACGCCAGCTTCGTGCTGTCGGACGACGACGCGCCGATTGTCGCCGACATCTGCCGTCATCTGGACGGAATTCCGCTCGCGATCGAACTGGGGGCGGCGCGGATCGACGCCCTGGGGGTAAGGGGACTGGCTGCCCGGATCAACGATTGCTTCGGCGTGCTGAGGAAGGGCCGGCGCACCGCCTTGCCGCGCCACCAGACGTTGAGTGCGATGTTCGACTGTAGCTTCGACCGCCTCAGCGCCGCCGAACAGAAGGTCCTGACGGACTTGGCGGTGTTCAAGGCGTCGTTCAGCTTGGCCTGGGCGGTCGCAATTGCCGCGCCGTCTCACGCTCCGGGCTTCGACGTGGTCGACGCGCTGGAGAGCCTCGTCTCGAAGTCGCTCGTGACGAGCGATGTGAGCGGACCTGAGATACGATATCGGCTGCTCGAACTCACACGGCTATACGCCCTGCAGAAGTTGACGGAGCAAGGCGCCGCACCGGAGGTGCTGCACCGGCATGCCGAACACATGCGGGCCGTGCTCAAAGCGGCTGAGCTCGACCGTGCGGGCGCGGCCGCCTGCGGGTGGTACGACCGTCATCCTCATGCGGTCACCAGTTTTGGCTGGCGAAGGAGGCCAGTCAGGATGGCGGAGACTTTTTCGATGGCGCTATCACGTCACCCCGATGTTGCGATTGCATCGCCAGAACGTGCCCGGGACGGCCTTTAGCGTCGTCCCGAGTGCAGGCACTTCGCTTTCATGGACAAGGCGAACGTTCCGATGCCGACCCTTGATGTGTTTCAGCCCCAGAATGGCGGCCATCGCGCCTCCAAGCTTATGCCGCATCGTGAACTCCTCGAAGCGGCACGAGCCGAGAAGTCCGACACCACGCTCCAGGCTCTTTGTGATCGTCTTCTGGCCGAGCTTGGCGTCAAAGCCGACACCGGGATGATGAGCCGGTTCTTCAGCGGATCGGCGTCGCTTTTAAAAAGAGACCCTCGTCGCGCGCGAACAAGACCGCCGCGACACAAGCCGCCATCGCACGCGCTGGCGCACCTATCAGGGGCTCATCGATCCCAGACGTCTCGTCTTCATCGACGAGACCTGGACGAAGACCAACATGACGCGCCAGGGCGGCTGGGCTCCAAAGGGAAAGCGGCTCATCGACAAGGTCCATCATGGACAGTGGAAGACCGCGACGTTTCTGGCCGCCTTGCGGAACGACCGCATCGAAGCGCCCTGCCTGTTCGACGGCCCCATCAACGGCGAACGTTTCCACGCCTACGTCGAGCAGTTTCTCGTCCCAACTCTCAAGCCAGGCGACGTCGTGATCCTCGACAATCTCGGCTCTCACAAGGGAAAGGCCGTCCGCCGCGCGATACGAGACGTCGGAGCTCGAATCCTGTTCCTGCCAAAATACTCGCCCGACATGAACCCGATCGAGCAGGTCTTCGCCAAGTTCAAGTCCCTGCTGCGAAAGGCCGGCGCTCGAACCTACGAAGCCGTCTCGGATGCCTGCGCAGCGATCCTGACGCAATACCCGCTCGAAGAAGGCGCCGCATACCTCAGGAACGCAGGCTATGCGTAATGCCAAATGCAGAATGCTCTATGCTTCGAGAGGACTATTCGGCAGACGAACTTCGGGCGTTGGCACGGCGATCGAAAGACGCCAATAAAAGTCGCTGGTAGTTGTCGCTGGCGGCGATGCGCGACGGCATGGACTGGTGCGTGGCGGCCAAGATCGGCGGCATGGATGCCGCCTTGAATCAGCGATCACGCGATTCGAAAACCCCAAGAGTCAGCCCCGAGGCCCTTGGTTATTACCGTGCGTCCGTCAGGCTGCGGGGACCCGTGAGGCAGGGATTTGCTCCCCCCGCGGTCGCGGGGTCGGGCGGGACGGGTCTGCGGCCTTGATAGGCATAGCGGACACGCTGAGCGGCGCCGGCCCAATTCTCCGGCGAAGAGCCGTCGCAAGTCTCGAAGGAATCGAAACCCGAGCGGCACAGCAACTCGGCTTGTTCGAGCAGCACGTTTCCGCTCGCCCGCAGCTCGCCGCCGTAGCCCAGGCGCTCGCGCAGCAAGATCGCCGCCGTATACGGACGGCCATCGCGAAAGCTCGGGAACCTCAGGACGATGAGGTCCAACCGCGACGCCCAGGGACGGAGAGTTTCCACGTCGTCCCCCGGCTGCAGCTCAACGCCGGTCGGCGCCGTCCTCCGGCCCACCGCTTCGCCTTCGCGGAGCAAGCGCTCGAGCGGCAGAAGCACCTTTCCATCGGCCGGAATCGATTCCTCGGCGTCGAGCGGTAGATAGGGGTCGTCCCCGTTCGCGATGAACGCGCCGTCAGGCGTCCGCTTAATGAACATCTGCGTACACCGCCGTCTTGAAGGGAGTGAGGCCGACCCTGCGATAGGTATCGAGAAAGCGCTCGTGCGCGAGACGCTCCTGCCGATAGGCCAGAACGATGGCCTCGATGGCCGCCGGCACGTGATCGAACGGAAGCGCGGGGCCAAGCACGTCGCCGATCGCGGCGTCGTCGAGGCCCGGGCTGCCGCCGAGCGTGAGCTGGTAGAATTCCTCGCCCTTCTTGTCGACGCCGAGGATGCCGATGTGGCCGACATGATGGTGGCCGCAGGCGTTGATGCAGCCGCTGATATTGATCTTGAGCTCCCCGACATCCGCGGCGAGATCGGGATCGGCGAGGCGGCGGCCGATTTCCTGCGCGAGGGGAATGGCGCGCGCGTTGGCCAGGGCGCAATAGTCGAGGCCTGGGCAGGCGATGATGTCCGACGCGAGATTGATGTTGGCCGTGGCGAGCCCGATCGCCTCCAGCTCCGCATAGACGTCGGGCACATCGTCCAGCCTGACGTGAGGCAGCACTAGGTTCTGCTCGTGGGTAACGCGGATCTCGGAAAAGCTGAACCTGTCGGCGAGGTCGGCGAGCCGATCCATCTGCTCAGACGAGCAATCCCCAGGCGCCTCGCCCGGAGCCTTGAGTGAGATGTTGACGACCGCATAGCCGGGCTCGCGATGCGGCAATATGTTGGTCCGCACGAACGCCGCCAGCCCGAGAACCTTGGCCTTCGCACGTTCGAGCCGCTCCGAGACCCCGGGCAAGGGTTCGAATGCCCGCATGCCGAAGCTCTCGCGGATGCGCTTCACTTCCCCGGCCGGCAGATCGACCTGCTCCTTATCAATCTGGGACCATTCCGCCTCCACCAGCCGAGCGAACTCGTCAGCGCCGAGGCTCGCCACCAGGATCTTGATCCTCGCCTTGTAGAGATTGTCGCGCCGGCCGAGCCGGTTGTAGGTGCGCAGGATTGCGGTGAGATAGGACATCAGGTGGCGCGGCGGCAGGTCCCTCCGGATCGTCTGCCCCACATAGGGCGTACGGCCGAGGCCGCCGCCCACCATCACCTCGAAGGCCAGATCGCCGCTTTCGCGCCGATGCAGCTTGAGGCCGATGTCGTGAAAGCGCGACGCCGTGCGATCGTTGCCGGTCGCCGTGACGGCGATCTTGAACTTGCGCGGCAGGAAGGAGAATTCCGGGTGCAGGGTCGACCACTGCCGGATCGCCTCCGACCACACGCGCGGGTCGTCCACCTCGTCGGCGACGGCGCCGGCGAAGGGATCGGCCGTCGTGTTGCGGATGCAGTTGCCGCTGGTCTGGATCGCGTGCAGATCGGCGTCGGCCAGCAGGTCGAGGATGTCGGGCGCATCGCCGAGCCGGATCCAGTTGAACTGGATGTTCGTGCGGGTGGTGAAGTGGCCATAGCCCTTGTCGAAGCGGCGGCCGATCTCGGCCAGCGTGCGCAACTGGTCGCCGGACAGCGCGCCATAGGGGAGGGCGACGCGCAGCATGTAACGATGGAGCTGGAGATAGAGGCCGTTCATCAGTCGAAGCGGCTTGAACTCGTCCTCGCTGATCTCGGCGGCGAGACGCCGCCGCACCTGCTCGCGAAATTCCGCCGCACGGTCGTGCACGATCGCCTTGTCGATCGCATCGTAGCGATAAATGCCAAAAGCCACGGTCCTTCTCCTATTTCCGCCGGATGAGGCCGAGCCGGCCTTTCGAGCGGGACGTCCCGTGAGCGGCCAGCATGGCCGCGACGACGGGGCCGCCCTCCGCCTGCTTGCCGAGCTCGGGACGAACGCCCGGCCCGAGAGCGCGCACCCGCTCGCGATAGCTCGCGGGCGTCGCAAGGCCGTCGACCCGCTCCACGTCGACCAGATTGGGCTCGACGACAACCGTCGGCTGGCCCCGCGCGAGATCCAGCGCTGAAGCGGCGGCGTCCCGGTCCTCGAAGAGTTCCGCCTCTTCGAACCGCGCCATCCAGCGCCCGTGCGACCAGAAGGCGACGTCGCCGTCGGCAAGCAGGTTGGCGGTGAGCGCCTGAAGGCTCATGGGCCTCGCCATGACCGATCGCCCGCTGCTGTGCGCGACACCGTCGTCGCTCTCGACAAGGCTCACGGGCGCCTCGAACAACGCGCAGTCACCGTCCTCGCGCCAGACCGACTGGCTCGATGGCGATCGCCGAGCGTGCCGATCTGCAAATCGAGTTCCGCTGCGAGCGTCAGGTCGTGCTCGTGCGCGTGGTGGGCGATCTTTGACGCCTTGTCGTAGCCGATCACCGGGGCGAGCGCGGTCACCAGCATCAGCGAACGCTCGACATATTCGGCGATCGTCTTGTGGTTCGCCCGGGCCTTCAACGAGATACTTACGGAAGTTCGTGCAGCCCTCGGCTAGGATTGTGATCGACTGAGCAATATTTGCGATCATCAGCGGCTTGTAGACATTCATTTCCAAATAGCCGCCGGCGCCGCCAAATCCGATCGCAACGTCGTTGGCCATGACCTGCACGGCGATCATCGTCAGCGCCTCGGCCTGCGTCGGATTGACCTTTCCGGGCATGATTGAGGAGCCGGGCTCGTTCTCGGGCGGCAGCAGTTCGGCGAACCCGGCCCGCGGACCGCAGGACAGCGGGCGGATGTCATTGGCAATTTTGAAAAGCGACACCGCGAGCGTGCGCAGGGCGCCGGAGAGCTGGACCAGCGCATCGTGCGCGCCCTGAACCGCGAATTTGTTCGGCGCGCTCACGAAGGACAGGCCAGTGAGCCGGGCGATCTCGGCCGCCGCCGCTTCGGCGAATCCCGGGTTGGCGTGGACCCCGGCGCCTACGGCCGTGCCGCGCCGCGCAAGCTGGTAAACGCCTTTCAACGCATCGTCGAGCCGCTCCAGATTGTCTGATAGCATGACCGCGTAACCCGGCCATTCCTGGCCGAGCGTCGGGGGCGTCGCATCCTGCATGTGGGTGCGGCCGATCTTGTCGTCCCATTCCTCGGCTTTGACGGCGATCGCGTCGCGCAGCACGGCGACGGCCGGCATCAGCCTCGTTTTGACGGCGCTGGCAGCGGCAATATTCATCGCCGACGAGAAAGTGTCGTTCGACGACTGTGAAGCGTTGACGTGATCGTTGGGATGCACCGGCTGTTTGCTGCCGAGCGGGGTTCCCGCAAGCTGGCAGCAGCGGTTGGATATGACCTCGTTGATGTTCATGTTGAATTGGGTGCCGCTGCCCGTCATCCAGACGTGGAGAGGGAACATGTCGTGATGCCAACCGTCGAGGATCTCGTCACAGGCTTGGACGATCAGGCCGCGCACCTTCGTTGTCAGACGCCCACCCACGTGGTTGGCATTCGCGGCGGCCTTTTTCAGCGTGGCGTAGGCGGTGATCATCTCGGGCGGCATCAAGTCCAGGCCGATGCTGAAATGCTCCAGCGAGCGCTGCGACTGGGCGCCCCACAACTTGCCGGCGGGCACCTCGACTTGGCCGAGGGAGTTGGTTTCGATACGATACTCGGTCATCTTCTTTTTCTTTCTCCTGGTTGCCGCGGCGCCGCCTCTGCGCAAGCGGCGTAATCTTTATGATTTCAAGCTAGTAGCGAGGGCGCTGATCGCGAGCGCGACATTGGCGGAAATTGCGCAGCTGGCGGCCGCGGCCGCCGTCGCCAAAGCGTTCGACGCTAGGCGGAGGCCTGTCGCTTCCGCTTCATGCGCAACGCCCTGGCGCAAGCGGACGAGAGCGACCGGCCCAGGGCGACGCCGGGGCAGCAAGGGCCCGCGGCGTCTCGTCGCCGATCAGTCTGCGTAGGCCTTGAAACCATAGCCCTCGAAGATCTTGAGCGCTTCGGGCGAATGGATGAAGTCCAGCCAACGTTTCGCGGCTTCCGGGTGGGGAGCGGCCTCCACCTGGGCGGCCGCGTAGACGGCCGTCGTGTTCTGCGCCGCGGGAATCTCCACCGCCTCGATCGGGTGGCCGGCCTGCTCCTGGAACATGACCTCCGACTGCCAGGTCACGCCCGCTTGCGCCTTGCCCTGCATCAACCAGAGCGGGGTCTGACGGTGGTGGATGTGCGTCAGCTCAGTCGTGCCGTCGCTCACCTTCGTCTGGTAGACGGCGGTGACCAGCGCGTCGCCGCCCGCTTTCGCCAGCGACGCCTTGATCTGCCGGGCGATGCCCTCGAATTCGGGGTTGGGCATCGCCAGCTTGACGTCGGGCCGGCCGAGATCGGCGAGGCCCGTGATATGCCCCGGGTTGCCCTTGGGGATCATGATCGCCAGCACATTGGTGACATACGGAACCGCGGGGGCCGAGAGCAGACCGGCGTCGATCTGTTTGTTCACCGCCGCGAGCCCCGCCAGATAGACGTCCGGCTTCACCGTCCAGGTCATGTTGCCGACCGTGATCCTGCCGCCCGCCTGGATTTGGCGGACCAGCAGGCCCGGCGGGATCGTCTCCCAATAGAGATGGCCCTTGTACTCGGGATATCTGGCCTCGAACGCCGCAACCAGAGGAGCCATCGCGAAGAAATAATTGCCGCCGACGTAGAGCGACAGCGACGGATTGATCGGGTCGCCGTGAAAGTCGGCGAGATTGTCGACGTCGGGAACGGTGAACTCGAAACCCCGCGGCTCGGCGTCGTTGTTCCGGCCGTTCTGCCAGGGCGGAAAGACGGTGGCCGCGTCCTCGCCGGTGGTCGGGGGCGCCGCCGTCTGGGCGAGCGCCGGCATCATCGATATGAGCGCAGCGGCGGAAATGAGGATCCCGAGCTTGAGGGAAAGTGGCGTATGCATGGGCGTGTCCTTCTCTGGGCTCAGAACTGCATCAGGCCGTAGCCCTGATGCTCCAGGGTGGTGACGGTGGTGAGGGCGGACAGCGCGAGCGTGACGCTCTTGTCGACCCAATCGTATTGGAACTCGTGCTCGGCGACCGCCTGGCCGCAGACGGCGACGTCCACGCCGGCCTTTTTGAGTTCGGCGATCAGCGCCAGGTTCGGATTGGCGACGCCATAGGCGGTCCGATACTGCGCGTCGTCCAGCACCAGCGGGGTCGCGGGGCCCGCGACGACCGCGACGATCTTCAGGTGATCGAGCGGCACGCCGGCAGCGGCATAGAGATTGACCGTACGCGCGACATGATCGAGCGCACCATTCACCGTCGCCGGCGTTTTCGCGGCCTCAGTGATCGAGAAGACGAGCCGATAGGTCTGGTCCGCTTGAGGCCGATAGGCCGCTTCGGGGGGATTATGGATCTTGCCGTAGCCGTGCACCGTCGGCGTGGTCCAGAAATCGGCTGGCGTATCCGCCGCCTGCGTCGCCGATGAAAGCGCCGCGATCGCGGTCACCGCAAGAAGTGTTGGAATGAAGCGCATTGTATATCTCCGTGGGGGATCAATGGGACCATGTCCCTGACTTCAGGTCGTCGCGAGCCCGCCTGAGCGGCGAGATCGCGCCGCCTCATTGCTCCAGGGGAGCGATGAAGGATTGGCCGTCGACGTCCGTCAGCCTCAGAAAGGCTGCGCCCTGCGGCGCCGCTGAAGCGGGAGGCGGCAAGGTAATCGTGGCGGCCGCGCCCATCGGCGCCCTGAGGCCGAACGGCCCCGGACCGAACTTGTTATAGGCGTAGTCGTTGGCGAACGCCGTCTTCGCCATCGCGGAGAGCGTCGCCGTGTCCCAGTCGGCGACCGGCGTCATATGCGCGTCGAGCAGGCTCGCCGTCACCACGTGAACCGGGGCCTCCGGCGTTCCGGCGTCGAGATAGACGTGGAAGGTCACGCCGCCGTCGGAATGCAAGGCCACATGGGCAAGGCTCAGATGGTGCTTGGTGGGGCTGACGGGGCCGCCATGGAACGGGGTCACGACCGATCCGCGATAGTAGCTGTAGGTGCCGATGTCGAAGATGGCGACGAAGGCGAACAGCAGGAGGCCGAACGAGCGATAGTTCGGCGTGGTCAATTCGAGCGGCGAGGCCCCCGACGCCCAGCGGAACCAGTCCATCTCGGCCAGCCCCGGATGACGCTGGACGAGATAGCTGTCGACCGAATAGGCGCCGGCGCCGCCCATCAGAAGGGTCGCGCCCATGGCGAGATTGCAGGCCGCCATCGTCCATTCGTCGATGCAGGTCGCGCCCTGCCAGCCGAACATCGCCATGAGCAACACGGAGAAGGCCATCGAGACGAGCGCGGCGAAACGGGTCAGGAATCCCGACATCAGCATCAGGCCGACGATGAGTTCGGCCGCGCTGAACAGAATGACGCCGGCATAGAGCAGCCAGAAGTGGTTCAGCATGTAGCTGATGATGTGGTCGGTACCGAACAGGGCGCCGGGCATGGCCGTCTGGAATTTGTTCGCCATCCAGGTCGGCGCGTTCGGGTCGAGTTTCGACGGCCCGTAGATGAAGCGGCGCGATCCACCGCCCCAATAGACGAACCCCTGAATGAAGCGCACCGAGAGGAGCGCGAGCCCCGCCGCCCACCAGTCCCTCTGTCGCAGCGATGTGAGACCTTCGGCTGCGACGCCTTCGGAAGCCGAGCGCTCCTTGTCGAGCCTAAATGCAATGTGTGCCATGTCTGACTCCGATGTTGTCCGCTGCGATCGTGGCGCCGTCGCAGCGAGGTGGTGGTTTCTGGCTGAAGCAAATGCCGTCCTGCTCAGCCGACGAAGGCGCGCTCGATCACGAAATCGCCCGGGTCGGCGTTGGACCCTTCCTGGAGGCCGCCGGCTTCGAGCATGGCCGCGACGTCGCGGATCATCCCCATCGAGCCGCACAGCATCACGCGGTCCTGATCGGCGTCGAAGGATGCGCGCGGCAGGCCGAGATCGCGGAACAGGCTGCCGTCTGCGATCAACTCGGTCAGACGCCCTCGATGAACGAAGGGCTCGCGGGTTACGCACGGATAGTAGGTCAGACCGTCGCGGACGAAATCGCCGAGCAATTCGTCCACCGCGAGGCCATCTTCGAGGAGTTCGCGATAGGCGAGGTCCTTCGTCATCCGCACGCCGTGCGCGACGAAGACGCGCTCGAACAGCACGTAGGTCGCCGGATCCCGGATGATCGAGAGCCAGGGCGCCAATCCCGTGCCCGTGCCGAGCAGGAACAGGTTCCGGCCGGGGCGCAGCGTGTCGAGCACCAGCGTTCCCGTCGGCTTCTTGCCGAGCAAAATCTGGTCGCCGGGCTGGATGAGTTGCAACTCCGTGGTCAGCAAGCCGGCAGGAGCCTTGATCGAGAAGAACTCCAACTCGTCCGCCCAGGCGGGGCTCGCGATTGAATAGGCCCGCATCACCGGCTTGCCGTTGATGGGTAGGCCGATCATGACGAATTCGCCGGAACGGAAGCGGAAGCTCTGAGGCCGCGTGATCGCGAAGCTGAAATAGCCTTCGGTCCAGTGACGGACCCAGCGCACCGTCTCGACATGGTCGACGCTGCTGGTCAACCGTTGCGCGAGCGTACGTTCAGCGAATCGGACAGAAGTTCCTAGCATATATTAGGTCCTTTTATTTGGCACAGCAGATGTATTGGTCGCCGCGATAGTTGGCTCGTTACCTTCGAGGACAATATTTGGCTGTAGCGGTATCGACCTAGTCATTGCTCGGCCGCGGCCGAGCTAGGAAGAACGAGTCGAGTTGGCCAGCAACGCGAGCTGGTTGAGCGCTCAATGCAACAGGCGCTCCTTGGAAATGCTCGGCTGCGCGCTCGGTGTAGTGAAATGGTCTCTGGGACTGAAGAACTCGCTTCTGGCGGACAGGTCGACGGCCTTGCAGTTGACTGCGGCGCCGCGAATACGGGAATCGGATCGAGAATACAGTCACTTCTTGCATTGAGTTGGGCGATCGCGCCCTGTTCCCGCAGAAGCGTCAAATGGCGTTCCAGTTGTTCCGCTGTAATTTCGGGGTAGTTGGCGATCTCGGCGGTTGACAATTCGAACACGAACGCGTCGCCCGCTGACACGCGACGGCTCATATCTAGAAGAAACGAATTGATGCGCACGGCGGTGGTCATCATTAGAGGGCCAAGCGACAAATGAACTTGCATTTGCGCGACAGCATCCAGCTCCAAGTCAGCAAGCGCTTGCCTACCGGTCGGATCGATCTCGTCAAGAAACGCGACACACCAACGGGGATACAACAGCACAACGGCATCTTCAGCTGCCGCTTCAACCATCAAATCTTGATGAGTATCGACGCAAAATCCGAAGTAATCGCCCGGGAGGATGATATCAATTGTCTGTCCAGAAACGCAGCGGCCCGTGGCGCCTGACGTGATGCGGTACCAGTATTCGAAGCATCGCGACTCGTTGCAGATCGGTTCGTCAACGTCGTAGCACACAACCCGCGCTAGGCTATCCAGTTCGCAGAGGGGATGTCGGTGGGTTTCTGTCAGACGTTGGAAAATGTCGCTATCGCCGATCTTGGTACGAAAGTCGCTATGCATCGAATATTCCCTTGTTCACGGCGATATTCATCCATTTAGCCCACTCCTACTCTAATCCTCCCGAGCCAATTAACTGAGTTAATCCAAGCAAATTTCTGCTAAGAGACCGTTTTGAAAATCGTTGACGAGAGGAATTTCGCGTCGTTTGGATTTTTATGATTCAAGCTCCGGATGTGGACGAATCAGAGTCGTGGCCGGATGGCCAAGATCGCCAAGAAGACGAAACGTTATCCGTCTGATCTGACGGACGAGGAGTGGGAGCGGATCGCGCCGTTGATGCCGAAGCCCGGGCGTCGCGGCCGCCCGCGTGAAGTTGACTTCCGCGAAGTGATCAACGCGGTGCGCTATCTGGCGCGCTCGGGTTGCGGCTGGCGCATGCTGCCGGTCCATTTTGGCGCTTGGCAGACGGTTTACGGCTGGTTCCGCGAGCTTGCGCGCCGGTTTCTGTTTCAGACCATCCATGACGTGGCGTTGATGCTGGACCGGGAACGGGTCGGGCGCGAGGCGAGTCCGTCGGCGGCGGTGATCGACAGCCAGTCCGTCAAGGCTCCGGCGGCGGCGACGCGCGGCTACGACGCCGGCAAGAAGATCGTCGGCCGCAAGCGCCACATCGCCGTCGATACCGACGGGCGGCTGCTGATGGTCAACCTGACGACCGCCGACGTCTCCGACAGCGCCGGAGCGCAGGCGATCCTCGACGCCATCCGCAAGCGCTGGCCATGGGGTGAAGCACCTCTTCGCCGACGGCGCCTACGATCGTCTCAAACTCATGAACAAGGCCGCCTACCTCGACTTTGTCGTCGAAATCATCCGCCGCTGCGACAATCAAAAGGGCTTCGAGGTTTTGCCGCGCCGCTGGGTCGTCAAGCGAACCTTCGGCTGGATGACCCGTTGGCGGCGTCTCGTCAGAGACTACGAAAAGCGCATCGACGTCTCTCACGCCATGATCCTCGTCGCTATGGGCGCAAACCTCGTCCGAAGAAACGCTCATCCCTGAATTCCAAAACGGACTCTAAGGCCACGGTGTTGAGAATTGGACCCCGTCGCGCTTTCGCCGCCAGGCCCGAACGCAGATCCGCGCAGCACAGCAGGAAGCGAGTTGCAGTCCGCGAGGTCGAAACCAGACCCCAATATGTGCGCTGGGGGACCGAGCGCCTGGTTCGTTGCTCAATCCACCTCTCGGATGTCGGCCGCGCATTATTGCCGCTTCGCGCGCCGCCGAATCCGGTGCTTGATCTGCACGGCGGCTCCCCGAACAGAAGACGAGGTCGGCACCGCGCTTAGAGCACTTCCCCCCTGCAGTTTCCAGTTAGTTGGCACATTCGCGCCGCGTGACGAGGGGGGTGCAGTTGGCGATGTGCCACCAAAGGCCTTCAACGATTCGCTCGGCGACTTTGCGAAGCAAGGCCTTGAGCTTCGAAAACATCTTTTCAGCGGGATTGAAGTCGGGGCTGTAGGGCGGCACGAAAAGCAAAGTCGCGCCGGCGGCTTCAATCAGTTCTCGAACCCTCGGCGTCCCGTGGTTTGACAAGTTGTCCGTGACCACGAGTGTCGCTCGGTCGCAGCGTCGGCGCGAGAAATCGCTCGACATGGCGTCAAAGACCTGAGCGACGATCGACCCGTCGAAAACTAGCGGGGCGACATTCCCCTCGTGTTGCAGACCGGCGACAAAGGTCGTGGTTTTCCAATTGTTGGGTGTCGCCCTCAACGGGGCTGGTTTGCCAGACTGGAGGTGCTAAGGAGCGCCAGAGAGAGGCGTCCGTGAACGAGGTTAGGACGAGCGGTCTCGACTTGGCGAAGCACGTGTTTCAGGCGCACGGTGTCACTCAGCGTCGAAGCTGGGACCCCTGCGGTGCAGCGGTCAACCATTTGATATCTCGGCGTAATATCTGCGCTCGGCGGGGTCCCGATCGGTGCCGATCGGGACCCCGCGAAATAGTGAATTTATCAACATTCGGAGCACCTTGTAACCAGGACCGTCGGGTTCCCGATTCGATCAGCATCCACAAATTGTCGACCACCGGGTTGTCGCTCTTCGCGATGGTGTCGCGGTTCAGCCTCACGCCATTGGTGGTGGCAAAACCCTCTTGGTCGATGTTGACCTTGATCGTGACCGGCACGCCGGCGAGTTCGCCCAGCTGTTCGCCACGAGCGATTGCGGCATCGACAGCGGATGCCTGCGCCAGCACATCGACTGGGTTGTGGTCGACGACGGCATTGATCCGTGGATTGACAGCATCCAGCCGCGCCAGCGGTCGCCGCTTCCTTCGCCGAGACCTTTTTCGACTTGATCAGTTTTGCCAGCTCCGCCGCCGACAGGCGCCACAAAGCTTCCACGTCCGCCTGTCGCGGCGCGGCCGTCCTTGCGTCCGTCACAGACCGTCGTTTGCTTTCCATTGGAAACTCCTGGTTTGCTTGAGTAGGCAGCCCTTCCCTGTGCTCGCGTTTCCGCGAGACAGGGCCAGGCGAAACCCGGTTGCGCTGCTGATGTTGGCTACGGCCGACGGCGTCGTTTCGCGCGCTCGTGGAAAATCGACCCGATGAAATCGAGGCTGGTTCTTGCCGCCAGCAACGACGTGATCCCGGACGGATCGTAGGGAGGCGAGACCTCCACAAAGTCGACGCCGACCACCTCGAAGCGCTTGGCAACTTCGCGCAAGAGCTCCTTGGCTTCGTAGTAGGTGAAGCCCCCATGGCTGATGGTCGCCGTGCCCGGCGCGATCGACGGGTCGAAGCTGTCGATGTCGATCGATACGTAGACGCGCTCGCCGTCGGGAATATGCGCGAAAGCCGCCGCTGCCCCGATCGAACGGAACTTCCTCAAAGGAACGACATGCGTCCCATATGTCTTGGCCGCCTCGTAATCCTTCTTGCTGACGGAGGCCATGTTGTGGGGACCGAGCGTCGTGATGCCTTTCACGTGCGCCATTTCCGAGGCGCGACGCATCGGGCTGCCATGGCCCCAGCTGATGCCGTTGCGCTCGTTGATGAAGTCGAAATGCGCGTCGAGATGCACGATATGGATCGGCTTCTCGTTCGAATAGGCCGCGATCGTCGCCATCGTGATGGCGTGGTCGCCGCCGAGAATGTAGGGCATCGTCTTGGCGTCGAGCAGCGCGCGGACCGCCAGTTCGGCGTTCGCCAAGCTGCGCTTCGTGTCCGCATAGATGACGTCGCTGTCGCCAGCGTCGACGATCTTGACCTCTTCGTTGCTGAGATAGGTCACCTCGTCCTCGAAATCGAAGACGCCTTCCGGGCCGAAACCGTGGAACATCGACACTTCGCGGATCGCGCGCGGCCCGAAGCGCGTTCCCACACGATAGCTGGACGCCGTATCGATCGGGACGCCAAGAACGGCAACATCAGCACCGTCGAGCTTGTCCCAGTCGGCGCAGGCAGGCTGGCCCGCAAAGGTGGCGAGGCCAACAAAGGGCAAATTCATTCGCTCTTGCATGTTCCGGCTTACAGGCGTGTTCATGAAATATTCTCTCTTCCAGTCAAGAACTGTTCGGTCGGTCGCGGAACTGTGGTGCTAAGAGTTTTCGAACGGCGAATTCATGACTTGATCATAGAAATTGCGCCTCTTGTAGTTGGCTATGAAATGCGAGCAGACGTCTTCGTTGCACGTATATTCGGTAGTTTGGGGCTTATGTCCGAAGCCATCAAAGAATGCCTCCGCGATTTTTTGCTTGAAATTGGTCCGCGGAAACTGACTGACCACCCTGGTTCGAACGTCTTCGGGAAAGGATTCGTACCCTACGCCGAGTGAATCCAAGGCTACGCCGTTGTAGATGAGCTCCACTTCCAAAGGCTTGTACGCTGCAATGCCGGGCGTAGTGTGAAGCGATATCGCGTCCCAGGCGGTCTGGATGCGGGCGGTGGGCACGCCATGACATTCGAGAAACTGACGCACCGCGTTCGCACTGTCGACTTCGAAACGGTCAGTGGCGCTGCTGAACGTCTTAAGCAGACCCAAATCGTGGAACGCAGCGCAGATGAACACAAGCTCCACATCGAACTTCTGTCCCGTTTGGCGCCCCATCTCATTTGCCCAAAAGAACACGCGATGCGAATGGTTGATCAACACCGGCGTGCTGTATTCTCTCAGTAAGGCGGTTGCCTCACGAGTCAATTGAGTGTTGGGAACTCCGTCCGCCACCTGCTGAAACTGGGGCAACGGAGTTGGCACCGGAATAATCGTCTTGGGACGCCGAAACGTCGGCGTTTCGTCGGCGGTCTGCCCGACCGCTCGATCACTCAACTGGCCGCTTACGGCAATAGCCCCGGCGGCAGTCGAAGACGCGTTCAAAAGTGTACGACGGTTCATTAGTTTTCGAGATTTCGCTTGGGTCATGGCTCACTCCTGGAAGTGCTCTTGAAGAAAAAGGCACGAGGCGCACAGCGGCAATTCCGGTGTCGAGCACCGGCGTCGTTGTTTTGCGCGCAAGCCTTGCTGTCGGAGGTTTTGAGTTCCGCAATACTCATAGTCACCGGCGCTGCACGATCGGCTCGCTTCAGGGAAAGCCCGTCCGGCGGGGGGAGGGGAACGCCGGACGGGCTTCGGGTCACTCGGCCGCTTGCTGCACGGGGAGGCCGAGCGCCCTAGCGACGCCTGCGCCGTACGCAGGATCCGCCTTCGCGCAGTTCGCGATGTGACGACGCTTCACTTCGAGGCGGGCGCCGTCCATCGCGCGCGCGGTGTTCTCGAAAAGAACCTGCTGCTGCGCCGGCGTCATCTTCCGGAACAGGTTGCCGGGCTGCTCGTAGTGATCGTCGTCAACGCGATGGTCCCAATGGTCCATGGAGCCCTCGACCGGCAGCGGCGGCTCGGCGAGCGCCTTGTCATGGTCGATCCACACGCCCTTGCTGTTCGGGTAGTAGTTCGCCGTCGCGCCGGCGTTGCCGTCGGTGCGCATCGCGCCGTCGCGGTGGTAGCTCTGGAACGGGCACTTCGGCGCGTTGACCGGGATGTGGTTGAAGTTCACGCCCAGCCGGTAGCGCTGCGTGTCGCCGTAGGAGAACAAGCGGCCCTGCAGCATCTTGTCCGGCGAGAAGCCGATGCCGGGCACGACGTTCGCCGGCGAGAAGGCGGCCTGCTCGACCTCGGCGAAGTAATTGTCGGGATGGCGGTTGAGCTCCATCACGCCGACCTCGATCAGCGGATAGTCCGCCTTCGGCCAGACCTTGGTGACGTCGAACGGGTTGTGCTTGTGGGGCTTCGCCTGCGCCTCGGTCATCACCTGGATGGAGAGCGTCCAGCGCGGGAAATCGCCCTTCTCGATCGCGTTCAAGAGGTCGCGCCCATGGGTCTCGCGGTCCTTGGCGACGAGGGCCTCCGCCTCGGCGTCAGTCAGGTTCTGAACGCCCTGCTGGCTGCGGAAGTGGAACTTGACCCAGGCGCGCTCGTTCTTGGCGTTGATCATCGCGAAGGTGTGGCTGCCGAAGCCGTGCATGTGACGGAGGCTCTTCGGGATGCCGCGATCCGACATGACGATGGTCACCTGGTGCAGCGCCTCGGGTAGCAACGACCAGAAGTCCCAGTTGCTGTCGGCGGAGCGCAGGCCCGTGCGCGGATCGCGCTTGATCGCGTGATTGAGGTCGGGGAAGCGCAGCGGATCGCGGAAGAAGAACACCGGTGTGTTGTTGCCGACGATGTCCCAGTTGCCGTCCTCGGTGTAGAACTTGACCGCGAAGCCGCGGATGTCGCGCTCGGCGTCGGCCGCGCCGCGCTCGCCAGCGACGGTCGAGAAGCGCGCGAACACATCGGTCTTCTTGCCGACCTCGGAGAAGATTTTCGCCTTGGTGAAGCGGGTGATGTCCTTGGTGACGGTGAACGTGCCGTGGGCGCCCCAGCCCTTGGCGTGCATGCGGCGCTCCGGGATCACCTCGCGGTCGAAATGCGCCATCTTCTCGATCAGCCAGATGTCCTGCAACATCACAGGGCCGCGCGGGCCGGCCGTCATGGTGTTGAGATTGTCCGACACCGGCGCGCCGGTGGCGTGGCTCATCGTTGGTTTTTCAGCCATACTCTTCTCCTCAGTTAAACTCATGCGGCAGCTTTTTGCGGCGCGTTGGCGCGCCGTGCGGGTCAATTCTTGGCGCTCGTGCCGAATGCCTGACGAAGCGCGTCCCTGACGCGCCGACGCTTGACTAAACGCGGCCCGAATCCGGCGAGAAATAGTGCCGCGGCGCCCTTTTCGACTGCCTCGGCCACTTCGAACTCGAGCGTGCTGACCTGCAAATGGAGTTCCGCGGCGACCGCGGCCAGGCCTGCCTCTCGGTTAAGACAAGGGAGCGGCGCATTTAGCTTCGATGCCTGCGCTCGGGCAGCCGCGACGGCTCGCCGCAGGGAGACGACCCGGTCCCCCGTCAAATCCTCGAAATCGTACAGTTTCACGTCAAGAATCCAATTCTCGACCGCCAACGCCGCTCGCGCGATGCATCGCCGACGCTCGCGCCAGATGTTCTGGAGCAGCGCGGGGCCCCCCGGCCTGTAGACTGGATGCTCAGATTGTCGATGATGGGCGCTGCGGTCGCATGGGTTGGGTGCGGACGTTTGTCGGTCATAGGACGATCCTTGACTGGGTGCCGCTGAGTGGGCGCAGAGGAGCCGAGCACGGCTACCAAGGATGGTGCCGTGTCGGTCCCGGTCAGTCTGAACTCAAGTCAGCCGATCGGCACGTGAAGCGTTGCAAAGTTCTGTAACAACGCAAGGTTCTGTAAAGATCTGTGTAAGCGACCTTGGGCGGTCACACGATTTTCAAACGCGCCCGGCGATAAGTATCGCTTTGAGCGTTTCGGGATCGTCCGCGACGTTGACGCTGCTTGACTATTGGCGAGCGCCGCGAGAAGCAGGTCCCACAGACCGGCGCGGCTCGATCTCAGGAATTGTGGATAGACCGAGCCCCATTTGCCGAACTCGTCCGGCAGAGCCACGGGTTCGCAATTCCATCCCCCTTGTTGTAATGATCCATGACATCCCAAAGGGTCTGCAGCGACCCGTCGTGGAAGTAAGGCGCGGTCACGAGGAGATTTCGCAGGCCCGGCGTCTTTAACGACGCGATATCCTTCTGCTTCCGCGTCACCAGGAAGCGCCCCAGCACCGACATCTCGCTGGTGATCGCCACGGTGTCGATCGCGGGAGATTGCCTTGCGCCACCTCGCGCTCCGCTTGCTGCGCCAAGCCGGCCGCGTGATGCCTGAGGATTCCGATGCCAACGTTGTGAAAATCATTATCGATAAACAGGCTCGCATCGCGCTGATCGTCTGTCAAAGCATGACAGCGGTTGCAACGAGCCTTGGTGTTGAACAGTTCCCACCCGCGTCTGGCCGCGTCACTGATTGTATTTCGGCCTGGGGTCCGAACGTCGATCGGCGTGTGATGTCTTTCGCAAATTGTTGATGTCGTTGAGTTCGGCTTCGCCAGGCGGGGTCAACTTTCAAATCTGATTCACAGCGCCCTTCGAGTCGGGATACTCTCGTTCGTCGGGGCCTGATAACTCGGGAGAGGGATTGTCGTTCAATTCGATTTCCGAACAGCGGGCGAGACGCCCTCGTCCTCGCGTGGGCCTAGGGCGAGTCGCGTGCTTCTACAAAAACAATCGACTATGTCAATAATCATTGCGGCAGAAATGGCGTCGGTCTCCGCCTGATGGCGCCGAGATGAAGTCTATCTGAAGATCGATGGCCGCATGGTCTATCTATGGCGCGCCGTCGACGCCGAAGGCGAGGTGCTCGACGTGCTGGTCCAATCCAAACGAAACAAGCATGCCGCGCTGACACCGATGCGCAAGCGTCTCAAGAAATACGCGTTCGTTCACGAGCGGTTGATCACCGACCATTTGCGGTCGTATTACACCGCCGTCAACGATCTCGGGATCGTTGACGGCGCCATGTGCGCGGGCGATCGAAGAACAATCAGGCCGAGAATTCACATCAGCCGACCCGACGGTGGGAGCGCAAGATGCAGCGTTTCAAGAGCGCCGGCGCTGCGCAGAAATTTCTCTACATCCACGCCGCGGTCTACAACACCTTCGACCTCCAACGCCATCTGACCTCATCCAAGACGCACCGCACGCTTCGCGCCGCGGCGATGGGCGCGTGGCGCGAAGCCGTCGCCGCCGCCTGAAAATTGTCGCTTGTAGATGACCGTCTTCTCGAAAGCGCGGTCAGCGTACTTGACCGATCCACGATGCACATAACCGGATACCGAAATCGCGCGTTCGTCCTTGCCCTTCGCCGTGAGCTTCAATTCAATTGCCCGCGCTGGCATCTGCCGCCGTCCGGCCTGTTGCAGGAGAATTGTCGCGGAGTTCTTGTCTTCTGTGAAGGCGCCCGAAGAACCCCACGCGCGCCGCAGCGCCGGGCAAGCTGCAACGCCAATCGAGGTCTCTTCGCCGGCCCGTCATTGTGACGAGCTACAATTCCGTCGTCTCATGGGTGGTCTCCTCCCATTGGAAGCGAGGCCACACGCGATCTGTGTCGGAGTTCGTCCCCCAGGCCCGGATGGCCTTCGACGGGCGGCGATCTGCGGTGCCAATCGGTCGCCTTCTGATAGGCGTGGGCGATCCTCAGAAGGAGCGGCTCACTGAAAGGACGGCCAATCAACTGGAACGAGATCGGCAATCCCTTTGCCGTGAATCCGCAGGGAACGCTGATGGCGGGTAGACCCAGGAAATTACATATCTTAGTGTTGCGAGTGAGCGACGCGACCATCCGCAGATAGGCTGGCCCGTCGGTTGTCGTAGTTTCGGCGATTGTCGGAGCCGCCTTGGGCAAAACGGGCGTCATCAGGACGTCGGCTACCCCAAATACTGGCTCCGCGAACCTGTTGAGAAGCGCGCCTCGAACCTTCAAAGCTTGAATGTAGTCGGTCGCTGGGATGAAATATCCAGCTTGCAGCCGATGGCGCACCTCTTCCGAGTAGCTTTCGCTTTTGTGGCGCATCCACAGTTGATGATTGGACGCCGCCTCTGCCTTCATCACAAGTGGGTGCAGGTCCGCCACGTCCTGAAGCGAGGCCGGAATGCGAACCTCCATTGCGTGTGCGCCAAGCGATTGCAGCGCCTCCCGCGCGATCGATATCGCCGCTTCGACCTCGGCTGATACGCCCTCGCCGAAATAGGAGTCGGGCGTGCCAAGCCTTAGCCCCGCGATGGGCGTATCGAGGCCGGCTTCATAGTCGGGGACGGCGCGCGCGCTCGAGCTTGCGTCGAGAGGATCCGGACCCGCGATCACGTTCATCAGCCGCGCGCAATCAGCCGCGGTGCGCGCGATCGGACCCACGCAGTCCAGCGAGAACGACATCGGCATGACGCCTCTCCTGCTCACCTGCGAATATGTCGGCGAGAGGCCGACAACTCCGCTGGCCGACGCGGGGCATCGGATCGATCCTCCTGTGTCCGACCCCAGCGAACCGGCGACGAAACGCGAAGCGACGGCGACGCCCGATCCGCTCGAAGAGCCGCAGGGCACGTGGTCGTGTCCCCAGGGATTGCGGCACTGACGAAGGTTCGCGTTATAGCCGTGCGGCCCGCTCGCGAATTCAACCATCGCGAGAGCGCCCAACGTGATTGCGCCCGCCTGGTCGAGCCTGCCGAGGACCGTCGCGGTTTCAACGGGCACAAAATCATCGCGGACACGCGAGCCGCAGGCCACGACGCGGCCCACCCGGTAAAACATATCCTTGTGGGCCAGGGGAACGCCATGCAGAGGCCCCATCCTCTCGCCGCGAGCCGCCATCGCATCGCATCGGTCCGCTGCCCGCAGCGCATCCTCATGGTCCACGCGAACAAAGCTCGCGACGCGATCGTCGAGAGCGTCGATGCGCGCCAGATGAGCTTCGGTCACTTCCCGCGCGGCGACCTTTCGCCGCGCGATGGCGCTGGCGAGATCGACAAGCGACATTTGCGTCAAATCCGACACGGTTCTCATTCCTTCCATGCCCAAGCCTCCAAAGCCGCCAGGAAGCTTGCGGGCTCTACGTCGAATGCGAGCAGGGGTCTGACCAATTCCGCGACCGACGCGAATTGATCGAGTTCGACCGGCAGTTCCGCTACGCGGCGTTCGGACAACGGGATGCGGGCGAAGGCTTCGTTGACGGCTTTGATAGTGGGTTCTGCGATCATGGTTCCCTCGTTGGATCTGGGATCAGCGCGCGCGACGGAATGGCAGGGTCAGCGCGCGCGGAGGCGTCTGCCGGCCGACGAGGCCGCTGACCGCGAGCAGCGCGAGCAAGTAGGGCAGCATGACCAGCAGGGCCACCGGAACCGGGGCGCCGAGTGCGGGTAACTGGAACTGGAGCGCCGTCGCCGCGCCAAACACGAGGCACGCGACAGCGGCGCCGCGCACGCGCCAGTTGCCGAAAATCACCGCGACAATCGCGAGATACCCCCGGCCGTTCGTCATGCCTTCCGCGAAGGTATGGACGTCGGCGATGGCGATGTAGGCGCCCGCTAGGGCCGCCATGACGCCCGCGAAGATAATCACGCAATAGCGCACCAGCGCTATCGAGCGTCCCGCCTTGTCCAGTGCTTCCGGTGCGTCGCCTGTCGCTCGGATCGCGAGGCCGAAGCCCGTACGGTGCAGAATCGCCGCAGCCGCGACAGCCAATGCGAGAGCGAGATAGAACAGCCATGGCTGTGTGAGCAGGGAGCCGACAACAGGAATCCGATCGAGCCACGGTGGCGCGCAGACGCCAAAACCGGGAACGATCTGGCGCCAAGAGGTGCCGAATATCTCGCGATAGGCGAGCGTCGTGCCGCCCAGCGCCAGAATGTTAATGCCGAGGCCCGTCACGATTTGATTGGCCCCGAGCGTCACGCTCAACGCCGCCTGCAGCAACGCGAAGGGCAAAACCGCGATAGTGGCGAACAGGAGCCCCAGCATCGGGGAGCCGGTCCACCAGGCGCCGAACGCGCTTGCGAAGGCGCCGATCAGCATCAACCCTTCGAGGCTGATATTGAGCACGCCGCCTCGTTCGCTGACGACTTCGCCGATCGCGGCCAGTAGCAGCGGCGTCGCCAGGCGCAGCGATGAGGCCAGAAAGACCGCGACGAGATCCCAGCTCATTTGCCGCTTCCTTTAGGAAGGCCCTGCATCGCCGCCAAGGCGACGATAATCAGACCCTGCGCAACGGCGACGATCGCGCTCGGAACGTGTGTGACGAGTTCGACGTTGATGCCCCCCGAGCGCAGCGCGCCAAAGGCCAGGGCCGCGATCAACACGCCGACGACCGAGCCGCGCCCGAGGAGGCCGACCACCAATCCGTCAAAACCGTAGCCGGACGAGAAATCGGCATTGAGGACATAGCGGCCGCCTAGCAGCATGTTGGCGCCGGCCAAGCCGCCGAAGGCTCCGGAGATCGCCATGGCCAGCGCGATGGTGGCTCCAGGAGAAATCCCCGCGCGGCGGGCGGCGATGGGATTGAGGCCGACAGCGCGCAGGCGCCATCCCAGCCACGATCGCGAAAGAACCAACCACGTGGCCACCGCGAGGACTAGCGATATCGGCAGTGCCCATGTGAGTGGCGTGTCCCAGTCTACCGATATGGCGGCGAATTTGGTTGCGTCCGGCACCTCGGGCGATTCCGGCATCGAGTTGTCCGCCGTCAACGGTTGGCGCAAAAGGCTCGGCGACTGCACGCAACCATAGACGAGCCATACGCCGATGAAGCCCAGGAGCAGTGTGCTTATCACCTCGTTCGTGCCGACCCGCACTTTCAGCACGCCCGCAAATCCGCCCCAGAGAGCGCCCGCCAGGACCGCCGCGAGCGTCGGCATAGCGACAGCGAGCCCAAGCGGCCATGCCGCCACGTGGCCGTGGAGCGCGACGGCGGTCGCGGCGATGCCCCCGACGGCGATCTGGCCTTCCGCACCGACATTGGTCAACCCGGCGCGCGTGGCGACAAGGAAGCCAAGCCCGACGAGGGCGTAGTCGATCGAACGATTGACAACGTCGGCAATGGCGTAGCCCGAGCCGAACGCGCCGTCGGCGAAGGCCGCGAACAGAACATCGGGCGAAATGGCGCGGACATGCAGAATCAGCGCGCCGATCGTCATCAGGATCGCGAGCGTTACCAGCGGAATCCAAATGCCGACCCAGGACGCAGGGCGGCGGTACTTGAGAAACCCGCTGAAGGCCGTCATGCCGCCGCCTCACCCGACATGAGGGCGCCAACTTCCTCGCGAAGGCTCGGATCGGCGCGTCGCTCGCCGACGACGCGTCCGCGATACAGTACGAGAATGCGATCGGCGACGGCCATGAGTTCATCGAGTTCGGACGAGATCAACAGCACGCCGACGCCACGCGCACAGGCCTCGCGTACGATCGTGTAGACCAACTCGACGGCGCCGACGTCGAAGTCCGCGGGTCGGTTGCGAAGCCAGAAGCGCCTTGAGGCCGTCGCGCGACAATTCGCGGGCCAGCACCGCTTTTTGCTGATTGCCGCCGGAAAGGCTCGAAAACGCCATGCTAGGGCCAGCGGCGCGGATGTCGAAAGATTTGATCAACGCGCGAGCGCGTTCCTGAACGGCGCGACGCCGTATCAGGCCGAGGAACGTCATCGACTTGATGCGGTCGAGGCAGAGGTTTTCGCCAAGGCTCAATTCGGTGATGCACCCATCGGCGTGTCGGTCTTCGGGGACGACGCCAAGCCCCGCGGCGCCAATCGCCGCGGGATCTGACCCCGCGATATCGCGATCGTCGAGCCAGATGTGGCCGGCATGCGGGATGAGATCGCCGGCGATCAGTCTCGCCAGCGGGGTCTGGCCGTTACCTTCGACCCCGGCTATGCCGACGATCTCGCCGGGATGGACCGTGAGCGAAACGTTATCGACGAGCCGTTCGCCATTGGCGCCGTCGAAGGTCACGCCTTCGAGACGCAAAATCGCCGGAGCGGCGCCTGCGATTGGCTCGGAATCTTTCTTGCGGGCCGTCATTCCGATCGCAGCGGCCCCAATGGGCTCCGACGTGGCTTCCTGGCCGATCATCGCGCGCACGAGTCGCGTCATGTCTTCCGATAGAGACGTCGAAGTCGCGACGATGCGGCCGCCACGCAAGACCGTGACGCGATCGGCGGCCCGCCGGATTTCCTGAAGCTTGTGAGTGACGAGCACGACGGCAGAGCCTTCTTCTGCCGCGCGTCGGCACAAAGCCAGAAATGCGTCGATCTCGGCAGGCGGGAGGACGGCGGTGGGCTCATCGAGGATCAATACGCGCGGCGAACGCATCAGGCATTTAAGGATTTCGATGCGCTGACGCTCGCCGACCGAGAGCGCCCCCACGATCGCCGAGGGACGCACATCCATGCCGTAGCGGTTCGCCAGTTCCTCGATTTCCTTCGAACGGTCGCGGCGTCGCAACACCCCCTGCTCGCGTCCCAGGATGAGGTTCTCGACGACTGTCAGTTCAGGTACGAGGCTGAAGTGTTGATGCACCATGGCGACGCCGGCATCGAGCGCCGCGGCTGGCCTGTTTGGCCGATAGGGGGAGCCGGCCAGGATCATGGCGCCCGCATCCGGCTGAGCGAGGCCAAACACAATATTGCACAGCGTCGACTTGCCGGCGCCGTTTTCGCCGAGAAGGCAATGGATTTCGCCTGCCGTGAACGAAACCGAGACATCGTCGAGGGCCGTAAGTGCGCCGAAGCGCTTTGTCAGTTCGGACAACGCCAACAAGGGGCGCGTCTCGGATTGCGGCTGGGGAGATCCCGCGAAGGCAATAGGATCCGGGGCGATCCGCGCCCACGCGTCCATTACGACTTCAACACCTGGATCTTGCCGTCGAGCAGATCCTTTTTGATTTCGTCGATCTTTTTGATCTGGTCCGGCGTCGCGACGCCTTTGCAGACCGCGATGCCCGAGGCTTTGGGCCCGGCGGAGAGACCGAAGGGCTTGTAGATCGGCAACCACGTACCCGCCATCGCCTGCTCGATGCCGTATTGCACGAGATAGCCGACACCGGTGATGGTGTAGCCGAGATAGAGGGGGTCCGTGCCACAACGGTCGGCGTAGCTTCCGACGATATGCGCTCCTTTCTCGCGCACCGCCTGTTCGAGACCGCCTCTGCCCAGGTTCAGGATGCTGTATTCGACGTCGGCTCCCTCGGCGATGCCGGCGAGCGCGCCCTCTTTGGCTTTCTCGACGTCGTCGAAGTCGCCCGTGAACGTGGTGATGACCTTGATATTGGGTTTGATGTATTTGGCGCCATTCTGGAACTCGATCCCAGCATTGGCGACGGGGGGATATTGGACGCCGGCGATGAACTGGAGCACGCCGGTTTTGGTCTGCATCGCTGCCAGCGCCCCGGCGAGAAACCCAGCCTCCGCCTGCCGCACATCGTAAAGGGCGACGTTGGGATATTCCTTGTCGAGGGCGCCCGCGACCTGAACGAACTTCACCTTGGGAAAGCGGGGCGCAACCTTTTCGATCGACGATACCGTTTGGCCGCCGGCTCCGATAACCACCTGGTTGTGGGTCGCGAGTGTCGTAAGGGCCGTGATGAGATCGGCGTCCTTCACGCTCTCGACCATCTGCACCTTGATCTTGTCGCCGAATTCGGCCTCGGCGGCCTTCATGCCGTCATAGGCGGATTCCATCCACCCCTGGTCGGAAATGGGGCCGGGGATCAGCAGCCCGACCCGCAGAACTTCCTCCGCGCTCGCCTGTTCGCTGGACAAGGGCAGCACGGCAAGACAAAGGGCGATTGCGGCCGCGCTCAGCGCGGGACCGAATTTAGGAGCCTGTCGATCCATGGGAAACCTCCTGCGCAAGATCCTGCGGACGTCGAAGTGAGCCGGGCGGCTCGTCTATATATGCGCCAGTCGCTGCCGAAATATATCCGAACACACTTTCGAAAATCGATGCCACAATATGGCTAAACATTTTGCAAGACTGTGAGCGCCCTGATGCGAATCCGAGCAATTGCTTCTTTAGCGCGCAAATCGCGCATCGGGAATTGCACGCTGTTTCGAATAGATTTCCAAACTTGAGGCGCCATGGTACCAGTCGTCGACACAGCTGGCCGCTTTGGGAGATTGCGCCGCGATGGGGTTGCGAACGCAGGGGGTGGGTGAGACCGAAAAAGGCCGGGCACGGCGGCCCTCCGGCCCAAGGCGCAAACGGTCGAAGGCCGCCAGCGCCGAGGACGAAATTCATAGCCAGATCGTTCAGGCCGTCATGGAGCATCGGCTTCCGCCGGGCGCCAAGCTCGATGAAGACGGCCTTGCCGCCATCTTCGGAGTGAGCCGCACGCGTTTGCGCAAGGTGATCAGTCTTCTCGCCAACGAGCAGATCGTGACGCAGCGTCTGAACCATGGCGCCTACATCAGTCGCCCGTCGGTCAAGGAAGCCAAGGAGATTTTCGAAGCGCGCCGGGGTGTCGAAGAGATTGCGATCCAGATCGTGTGCGCGCGCGAACCGCCTGTCGACCTGTCTCCGCTCCGCGCGTTCGTCCACCACGAATCCCAAGCCTACGACGCCGAGCGAAAGGACACCAACCGCCTCTCGGGGGATTTCCACGTTGTGCTTGCGGGGTTAACGGGCAATTCGATCATTGCCGCCTTTGTCGAACAATTGGTCGTGCGAACAAGTCTGGTGCAGGCGGTCTACGGGCCGCCCAGCATTTGTCTGGTTCACGAGCACGAGGCCATCGTGAACGCGTTGGCCGCGCGGGAAGTGGAACGCGTCGTCGCTCTCATGAAACAGCATTTCAAGTCGATCCAGGACGCGTGCGACTTGAGGGAGAAATCGAGCGACGTCGTGGACCTTGCTGCCATCTTCCCCCAGGCAGCGAGTGCGCGCGGCCGGCGCGGATAGTTGCGGCGGACCGGCGGTTGGTCGGCAAATCAGTTACGGAAACTGGGCAGCCAGCCTAGCTGACTCATTGACTTTGAACGCGACGTGGGATGCCAATCCGTAGTCACCATTCCTTAGCCTTCAGTTGGTTCAGGCGTTCTTCCGTTACGCCATTCTTTCCAAACTCGGCCATGAAAGCCGCCCTTTTGAGTCGAATCTTCCAGGCGCAGCGCGTCGGCAGTTGCGTCTGGCTTGCACTTGATCGCCGCAAATCGGGTGCTATTTCACTGAAACTGTCAGACGGTTGCGGTCTCGAGGCGTTCTTGCTCACTTGCTGTTAATCGGCTCCACGAGCTCGCCCCGCGTGATCCAATCATTTCAATTGCATGTCGCGCCGATCGGCACTCGGACCCCACGCCGTTTCACACAGAAACCGCCGCGCCGCGGCGGCGTCGAGAAGCTCCGGCGCGTTGGTCGTGCAGGCGAACGGGTAGGGGTGACGCTCCATCTGGGTCAGCATCTCGTTGACTTGAGTGACCTCCCAGGACTGCTGGGCGCACGACCGATCGCGCAGCAGCGAGTCGGCCTCGTCAAGGATGAGGAAAGCGCGAAGATCGGCCGCCTCTTCGAACGCAGTCGCGATCGCCTTCTCAAATTCGCCGAGCCACATCGACGCGAGATCGGAATAGCGTTTCTCTAAGACCTCGAGATCGAGGCGTTCGGCGAGATGCCTCGCGTAGGCGGACTTGCCGGTGCCCGGCGGCCCCGACAGGCAGAACGAGAGGGCGCGCTCGCGCGATTTGGCCACTTGGCGAGCGAGCTTCAGCAGATCGACGTCCGCGGAGCTAAGAGCGGGGTCGAACGGAATGGGAATTACCGCCTTTGGCGCCTCGCGTCGTCCCAGCGCTCTCAGGCTGCTGTCCAGAATCGTGAGAGCCTCCGTCACGGTCCCATTTATCTGCTTAGCCGAGCGGACGGCGTTCTCGATCAACGCGGGCGGCGCGGTCGCACGAGCGAGATCCAGCGCCCCGGTCTCGGACAGTCGAAAGTTCAGGTTCGCGGCGATTTTGGTGACCATGGCTCTGCGGACCGAGAGGCTAGGCCTGGGGAAACGCAGCGCGAGATTCATGCGCCGAACAATTGTCGGGCCCAAGCTTTCAATGTCATTGGTGATCCAGATCGTCGGTGCCGTTGAGCGCTCAAGCAGTCGGTTCATGAACACCTTGCTGCCACGCCGGCCGAACCCCTGGTCCTCATCGAAGCCGGCGAACAGGTCGTCGGCCTCGTCGACGACCACGATCGTTTTTCGCGCGATTCCACCGATCGCGTTGGCGATCAGCAAGGCGGCGATGCGCTCGCGGCGATTGGGCTCGAGATTCTCGTCACTCGTCTCGCCGCAAAACTGAACCGAGAAGCCCAAGTGGGCGCCGATCGTCTTGGCGAACTCGCTCTTGCCTGTTCCCGGGAGACCGTAGAAGAGCAGATTGACTCCCCGGCGCGTCCTATCCTCCATGTCGTCGGCGCTCGCGACGATCCTCGCGGCCAAGTCGCGGACGTCGCCCATGTGGTCGAAGTCGTTCCAACGGAGCGAGGCCGGCGCGGGCGGCCCGAGCAGCATGTCGGCAATCCGGCGGGGCTGCAGGCGCGGCAGGGAGAGGAACCGGCAGACAACCACCGACGGACGCGGCGCTTCGCTCCCTTCGATCAACCCGAGCTCGGCCAGTCGCCCGTTCGAGCAGAGTTCGCTCCGGTCAGTGCGATCCAACAGCGGCGCAAGCTCGCTATCGTCGGGGCTGCCGAGGTCGAAGCCAGCGCGATCGTTGAGCGCATCGACGAGGGCAGTGACCTGAGGCGTCCGCGTCGCCCGCGCCAGGAGACCGAGGGCCGCGCCTTGGCTCGCGGTCAAGGAACACGCGCGACAGAGCCAGTCGAGACGCTTTTGTAGCGGCGAGGGATTGGGCTGCGGCGCCTTGGACGACATCATGACCGCCGCGCGCCACGCCGCCCAATTCGCGGAGCTGGTGCGCCGCGCTTCCGGCCGTCGGCGCCGCCCGTTCCCGGGTTCAGCTTCGAACGGTGGCTCCGGGAGCGCGAGCAGGCGCGCGTGCTCGGTAATCCAGGCGACGATGTCTCGGTCCGCGCTCGGCGCTCGCGCGAAGCGGCTCGACCTCAGCGCGTTGGCGAGGTAGCGCCGCAGGATCCAGCGTTCGTAGGGGTGCATGGCGATGTGATTCCGGGATCGATAGCGAAAAATGTCGGACAGTGGCGCGAGAACTCACAGCAGGCCGACCAGACGTCGCTGGCCACGCGTGTCGCCGTCGATGTAGCGCTCGGTCGTCTCGATGGACCGGTGGCCCGCGAGCAATTGCACGTCGCGCAGGCTGCAGCCCGTCCGGTGGATGTTTCGGGCGGCCTTGGTGATGAACGTCCGCCGACCCGAGTGCGAGGAGCAGCCTTCAAAGCCGAGATCGGCGAACAGCGCCGCGAACCAGTTGACGACGCTCGTCGCCCGCATGTATCCGCCGCGCGCCGAGCGAATGACCGGGCCCGCCGGCTCGCTTTCTCTCAATAGGCGCGTGAGCGCGCGGCGAAGATCGGGGTGCATCGAAATCCTCCGGCCCGATCGCTTCTTGGCGATGGCGTCGGAGACCGCGACGGCCTCCGCGACGCTTCCCTCGGCGCCGAGAACCATCGACCAGTCGAGGCGGGCGATCTCGCACGCCCGCAATCCCGCCTTGACCGAGAGCAGGATCATCGTGCGATCGCGGGCGGGGTAGGCGGACTGTGAAGCCTTGTGGAGCATGCGCTTGAGCATGGAAGGCGAGACGACTTTGGCCTGCTTACCGGGCATGACGAAAATCTCCTGGAATAATGGGAAGCGGAAGACGCAAGGCGGCCGTCCGGGCGCGTGCGAGCGCGTCCGCTGGGCTCGTTTGGCTGTTGAAGGAAGGGGGAGGGGCGGCCAATTCGGGGCCGCAAACACGCGTCGGAGCTATCTGTGGCGGTGCGTGTAAAGCGCGGCGTTCGGGGCCGCTGCAGGCGTCCGTCAGTATTCGTCGGCGAGCATCACGGTGAGGACGCGCGTCGTCACGGACGGGTCGGCGGGGTCGGGCGAGAGCGTCTCCATCTCGCGGTCGTAGTAGTCGATCTTCCAGAAATATCGGACGCCGCCGACCTCGACAACGCCGAGGTCGTGTTCGCCGTGGGGATCGTTGTTCTCGTCGAAAGCCTCAAAATCTCGAACTAATTGAAGCAGCGTCCGGCGTTGATCGGAGGGCATCGCCTCAACGCCTGCGGTGACGACGACCGCGCCGCCGACGAAGGTGCGGCGGAAAGCGTCGTTGAGATCGCGAATGCGGGCCGTGGACTTTGAGTTGTTGTTCATGGTTTGTCCTCTAGGCAGCATGAATCAAAGCCGGACCCCTGACGGGTCCGAGTTTGTTGAGCATCTGCGGTGGTCTGAGGTTTGAAGCGGCGCGGAACTAGTTGCGCGCGAAGCAATCTATCCGAGCGCTTTCGGGGGTCCGGAAAACAACTCGCTTGGCCGAGATCAAAGATCGCCGGCGGATTGTACCGAATATCTGTGTATTATATCAAGTATGACTGCAAAGTCAAGCGGGTAGGGGAGTTCTTTCCGTATCCGCGTTGGCTTCGTTCCGAACGCATCTTTTCAAGCGGCATGCGGGGGATGCCTGGCCCAAATGCGCTCAAGCGAGCTGAAAATTTGGTTTTTTTGCGGTAGCCAGCCCAAGGCGTTCGATGCAAGAGCGTGGCTTAAGGCTTTGAAATTTATGGATGGACGCCACCGGGGAATGGCGGAATCCGGAGCGTGCGCTTTCCCAGGTTCAGCGGCATCCGGCGATTTTCGTTCAGGACCCTTGAAGGGAGCCGAATCGTGGGCTGGCGTTTGAATGGGTCACGCTCCGACGCTTGCGGCGGCCGCGCATTCCACGGTTTTCTTCCCTCTTTCTTCCCCGAGCCAAGTCAGCCCTGAGGTCGATTCGTATAAGTGTTTGAAATAATTGGCGCACCCGACAGGATAAATCTGGGCACTGGCGGTTGGAGGTCGCGCTGTGAGCGGCGACCGCAGATGCAATGTGCCCGTTTGCACTGAAACATATAGATGTTTCAGCAATTCCCAGAGCGATTTGTTTCACGTCCGAGGGACGGCTAGGTCGGGACTCTCACGTGCTGCGGCCACCCGATTTGCGGCGAGGCCCCGCCGATGACGAGCCCCGGCACCTTAGAGAAGTATGGGAAACGCTATATTGCGTTGGCCGATCGGGCTGCCCGGGAAACCGGAGATCCCGGCGGTCGAGGAATATCCATCGAGGGGGTGGCCAGTTGGCTTTACGGGCGGCGCGAACTCTTGAGATCTTCGACGTGGCGTCAATATCGACTAGCGATCAATCATCAGTGCGAATACGTTCTTAAAATGGACGAGGGGGCCAAAGCGAAGGTGCTAGGTCCTCTGTCCGTTCGGCCGGATGAGGAGCTGCTCGACAAACGGCGGGCGTTACCCCCGGCGACTTCGTCGCATGTTCTGCACCGACTTGATCATGAGGAGTGGGCGAGACTCCTGACGACGGCAGACTGCAAGAACTCGAAATATAAAGAGCCGCTGAAGGCGTATTTGCCAGCGGGATTGGTGTCGGGCCTGCGACCGCATGAATGGAGCGTCGTTCGTCTCGTGTTCATGCCAGATGGCCTGACCGCCGTTCTGATCGTGAATAACTGCAAGTACTCAGACGAGCGCGCGCATGGCCCATTTCGACGGCTGGTTTATGACCGAAGCAAAGCCTGTGAACTCAATCGCAGCCATCGCGAAGTGGTTGGAAATCGTCGACGATGTCCTCAAGGGCCTCAAAGGTGAGGCGCGGAGCGAACGGTGGGAGGCCTACAGCCGCGGCCTCAGAAATCATATGCGTATAGTTTGTGACGAAGCGTGGCCCCGTCGCAAGCGGCATCCTGCTCTGTATTCGGTCCGGCACTGTTTCGCCGCGCTCCAGAAGAGCATGGGTGTCTCGAAGGTCGATATCGCTGCGATGATGGGTCACGCAGTGGATAATACTGCAGCAGACGATTACGCTGATCCTCCGCGAGGAGGGAAATCTTTGCCGCCGGCTGTTCTTCCAAGCGCGCACCCGCGCGACGTCGCCGACGTCAGACTCGGAAGAAAATTTGACCCGAGCCTATTTCGCAAAGAGACGCCTACGCCTAAGGCCTAATCAATCGGCGGGTTACCGACATCACGATGTGAATCGGCCCTCTAATTGCGGGGCTCTGTCAAGGACCTCTCGGTGATGTCATCGCTGGGGTCATGGTCCTTTCCGAGGTCGCCGAAGCGCCTCATGATGATGTCCGGGTCGGACGCCTCAACGTGTGCAGCGGAGTGCGGACGAACCGCCGCCAGCCGATTGAACGAGGTCGCCACAACCACCGTCCCAGCGGGACATCGCCAGCCCGGTGAACCGGGCCAGGACCTTCAGGTCATGATCAAGCCGATTTGGCTTGGCCCCATTCGAACGAGGTTCCGTCGACCCAGATGCAGTGAAGAATGACGGCGATCTTGCGAGCGATGGCGACCTTCGCCTTTTTCATGCCGATCCGCTTGGCCAGCTTCATACCCCAAGACCTTCAGACCGGACCATTTTTTCGTTCGGTGAAGCAGCACCGTCGCCGCCTCAAAGAGGTAAGTGCGCAGAAGCCTATCGCCCCATCGTGATATTCGTGCCGTTGGCATCGGTCTCGCCGGACTGATTGCACCGTGGCGTCAACCCGAGATAGGCGCCAACCGTCGACGCCGATCGAAAGCGCGACGGGTCATCGATCGTATGCCGGAAAGTCAGGGCTGTTACGACGCCGACGCCTGGAACCGTCATGAGGCGACGCGTCGTTTCATCAGTCTCTGGCCATTCGCCTTACTTCGTCGTCGAACTTTCTCTGTTGCTGACAGACTTCCTCATGGATGGTGAGCAGCGGTACGACGACGCCACGGAGCGGATGATCATCGCCGAGCAACTCGACAATCTGTTCACGGAACTGCGACCGATGGCTCTCGGAAACAGAAGACCGTACTCTTTGATCATGCCGCGCACCTGGTTCTCAATATCACGGCGGATGGCGACAAGGCGAGAACGAGCGACAAGCATGGCTCGGATCCTTCTGACTTTCTTCGCTCTTGACCTTCGACCTCGCGATACCAGCCAACGCGTACCAATTCTGCAAGCCTCGCGCATCGTTTTCGTCGCTCTTGTTCATGCGGACCGACAGCACGGCGTGTGCATGCCGCGCAACCATGCAAACAACAGGCAACTCGACACGCCGCAGTTCATGCCAGAGCCAACTCGCCATCGCGCCGGTTTCAAAGCCGATGCGCTCGGCGTTGGGCGCACGTTTGCGAAGAAGCTCGGTCAGGGCGCCTGGATGGGACTTGGCCTTTCCCCTCGAAGAGGCGCCGACCCGACTCGTCGACAACGCACATCGAGGTCTCCTTTTTGCGAGACGTCTAGTCCGACATACTGTTTCATGGCGCCCTCCGATGAACGCGATTGCGTGAGGACTGACCGTACCGAGCGCCCGGCCCGCCCCGCAATTACGTCATCGTGCGGGGTCTGCCCCCCAATCGGCTTGGAATGTTGCCCCTGGGACGAAGGCAAAGTCACTAGCCGTCTAATCGACGTTGGCCGGGTCACGGTTGGACGCAGATAGGGGGCAAACGGCGCGCCGAATAACAGTTAGGCTAGAAGCGAGCCGGCATTGTTACCTTAGCTCGGAAAATTTGTTGCGGGTCGTCTAACAATATATAATTATCGCTAGGCGCAAACGCGCTGTCGAGTTTTCCGGGCGGACGATTATGGTCAAAAAAGCTTCCAGCTACACAAAAACCTCGACCAGAAAGATCAGGGGAAAAGCGGGCGCGACAAAAATTGTCATGGTGAAGGGGCACTGGAACAAGCTTAACCGCAAGCCGGGAAAGTAAGCAGTCCCAATGCCCCGACCCTATGCTCGACAATACGAAAGTCAGCGATTGGAGAAGAAGTCGCCGCTAGTCTGGGTGATTTGGTTAATTGTTTTTATGCCGGGATCGGTTTTGATTTGGATAGAATATTTCTTTCCAAAACGAGGGCAGTTGTGGGCAAGTCGCCGAAGAGCGGAAAACCGCGTTGTTCAAGGTCTTTATTCAATAGTGATCTACGGGATTCTCATTATTCTTGGCTTTCTGGTCGCCACCTCTCACAGTCATGGATGAAAATAAAGTGGAGGGTGCACCGCAGTTTGGCCGGGTGTTGTGGCTTCGTGGGGCGCTGAGATCTTACGGCGTTTACTGCATTCTTATTGTGGCTATATCTTGGTGGATATTTCCGCTTGCCGCTATTGCGCTAACGCTCGTCGGCGTCGCGTTGATTTCGTCAGTGGGTTGGTACAAATTGCCCGACGCGGAATATGAGTTCGATGACTTTCCCTGTTTGGGTAAGACGATTTCGTCTTGTGAGTTAGAAACGAGCAGCCTTCATCATAAACATAACCTCTCCTCCGAGAATGAAGACACGACGTCGATAAAATTCGCGACCTCATTCCGCGGAATCCATTACGGAACGGCGTTTTTGGCGATCAACAGTCCCGTGGGGACGCTGATTGTCAGACCAGACAGGTTTTGGCTGAAGTGTAGATCACGCGTAATATACGGAAACGCGTTTGATATTTCTGTGAGTGCGTTTAGCACAGAACAAATGGTCCGCCGCCCCCGCAGGGATGATAAAGTGTTAGAGTCAACGTGGTTATATCATACAAAACGAGGTGAAAAAGACCTGCGATATAAGAACAATCCTAAAATGTGGTCTGTTGAACGTTACGGAGTGACGCTCACCCTGCAGGAATATGAATGGGATTTGCATCTATTTTCCGAGGGAAACCGCGATACATTTGCGGCGGCATTTATAGCCTTGACAGAACTAATGGCGCCAAACAGCGATGACGATGGTCAGTTTGAGGAGGGAGAGGAGGGAGAGGAGGAAGACGACGAGGAAGATCGAGCAGATTCTAACTCGGATCCCGAGGATTCGCCTGCGAGCTGGTGGGAGGTGTTGGAGGTCGCACCGAGTGCCGGTACTGAGGAGATACGAAGTGCATATCACAAATTGATGAAGCAATATCACCCAGATCGTGTCGCGCATTTGGGCAAAAAGTTGAGGGCTGTTGCCGAACAAGAAGCTAAGGCCATCAATGAAGCTTACGAACGTGCACTGCGAAGGTCGTAAGCGATTGGTCGACGGCTTCTTCGCCACCCCTCAGCGTCGCCTCAAACGCGACATCTTCCGATCCGTCACCGACCTTCAGGCAGCAATCAATCGCTTCCCCGAACACGACGCTGGCACCGGCGCTCACGATGTGCCGTGGAATTCGCACGATGCCCGCCGCCGCCATGCGCCGCTGGATCATTGATAGGCGCTTTGTATCAGCGCCCGTCGCCGCTCGAAATTTGGGTGGGATGCTGAGAGGCGCGAGGCGGGAGCTGTCTCATGCGCCCCCCTTCTTAGGTTCCAATCAGGTTGGACCTATTCGATTAGCCCGGCCTCGAATCCCCCCGCAGTGTTCGCCGGCAGTCCACCTCATTGGAATTCACGCGGGCCGGTCATGGCGATCAGCGCTTTGACTTGCCTGCCTTCGGAAAGGGTCGCGGCATCTTGACGGGAGCGCTCGCCTCCAGGGCCCGCGTGTCCTTGCCGATAGTGCCCTTTGTCGATGAGAGTGCCGCCTGTCTCGGGTCAAGGGCGGGCACGTAACGATTTCTTGTCCCGATATAATGTAAGCACGTCGATCCTCCGGGGAGTATGATTGTGAAAAACAGCAACTATTTAGGCTCCTAGATATTCGCGCTTTTGAAGGGGCTCTGGTCGGGATTTGCTGTAACCGACACGATAGTCGTGGTTCTGATCGTGGCTGTTTTCGTCTGGAAGGAACTCACGGGCACCGAGTTTAAAGAACATCCTTCGGCAGGCTTGATCTCGTGGTTGGCCGCAGCGTTCATCGCCTTCGAAATATTACGAAGCTCATATCAGCTCTATGCCGCCGAACGTAGGCAACGCGAGCAACTCGAGCATCAATTGATCCCGCTTCTCACTCCGGAACGACCAAACCTCGCATCCACTTTCAAGCGGATTAACGAACTCTCAGTCCCGGCTAAATATGTTCGTCTCCAAATTCGCAATACCGGCACGAGAACCGCCACTCGTTGTTCTGTGAAGCTACTCAAGATCGAGCTTCAAGATGGCGCCCCTTGGCGTGAACTCCCTTACCATGACACTTTGGATCTCGCTTGGTCGAATAAGGCCGCCGGGAGCGGCGCGGAAATTGATCTGCCCGCCGGAGGGATCGATATGGTTGACATCGCATACGTATTAGAAAGAAGCCACGAATTGACTCTAGCCTCGATCGTGCCCGCTAATTACCCAGGTCTGATGAAAGTCGCAGGTCAATAGAGATTCACGTTCCAATTGGCATGCGCGAACGCCGGCGCTCGGACAATTACATTTCGTATGTTCTGGGGTTATGGCACAGAAACCTTGAGTTTTCCCGACGACCCTCTTCTCATCGTATAAATGTCTGCAATGATAGAAAATCAGTGACTCTCGAAATCTCGAGCATGATGACGGCGCTCGCGGTAGCCGGGAGCGCGTCGACTGTGCATCATCGTGTTTTTCCGACCCGAACCCCAATAGCTGCATTAAAAGCTGCTCGCATCGCATCCTCGGGAATTTTGCGACCCTCATCTTGATGTACCGCGCCGCGCCGCGAGCGGGCGCCTTTCCTTGATCGGGTGCATCGCCTGCACGCTGAACGCACGCCGCTCCATGGGTGAACCCGTTCTTCGCAGAATTCTGGCCGATTGACGCGGAGACGCGGTGACCTGATGTGACCCGGCAGGTGGCGATGAACCCTGCTGCATGCGGCGACCATTCGACCATTTTCCCGACGCGGTGGAGACCCTCTAGCGTTTCATCGTAGCGGCCCGGATCGACAGCGTCTTCTTCGGGCTCGGCCTCGACGGTGCGGCCAGGACGCTTGTCACGCATTTTCCGTCCGCAGTGCTCCGGTTCGCGGAGGAAGCGATCGGCCCCGAAGTGTATGTCCCCTACGACCTTCCGGAATTTCTCGACGCCGTCGTCGCTGCCGACGCGGCGCTAAAGAGGCACTGGCGTTCCCGACGCTTAAAGGCCTACGTCAGGGGGCGTTAGGAAATGCGCCTCCTGAATGGACATGGAGTGTACGTCTCCGGCATAGGGGTTCGTCGAAATAAATCACTCATATGTAAAATCGAAACGGCAGCGGCGGTGCGTTCATGGCTGGCGGCGACGCCGTTAGGATCTCCCCTACGCGGTCCGCAAATTTCAGCGTGACCGGAAGCCCGCTGGCGAATTCGCATGCGTTGTAGTTGCCTTTGTCAGCGCCAGCACGTGGGTAAGCACGGTCATCAGATCGCAGTCTGTGAAACGGACGCACCAATGTGAGTCGGCACCGGGGTCCGACGCCGATCGGCAAGCTAAGCATTGGCATCGCTAATCTCCGGAGTCATTTCGTGGTGCCGGTTCGCACCTTCTGTAGCGAGAGGGGGTGGATGTGACGATCACATCCTCTCAGACGGGAGGCTTCACCTCAGCCCCTTTCCTCCTGCGCCGAAGACGCAGGTTCGTTCAATGCATGGCCACTTCGTCGGAATCCGCAGGTTAGGGCGCTGTAACAGCAAAGCCCCTGCCTAAGTACGGGGATTTGCCGTTACGGCGTCAGTCACCTTTTGCAAAGCCTTCTCCGCCGCACCCATCTCGACCTCGACGAAGGCCAAGAGGAAAGCGGCGATAAATAACGAGTGGATGGCCCGCTCCGGCGTCACGGCGTCGTCGACGAAAGACAGAAGGTCACCGGGCATCTTCGCAAAATAGACGATTGCGCCGAGCCCATTTGGATGCACGACGTCGGACAAGTGATCGTAGGCTTCACGGAAGCCTGTGTATCGCTTCGTCATTTTGTCGATCTGCGTGAGGATATTAGGACCCTTTAGATCTTCGCCCCCATCCTCTAGAAATGACGGGATGCGTGTAACGAAAGCGGCTTTCCATGGATTGATTCCCCAAGCCACGCGTGGCGATGCTGTATTGGGCGTCTGCGATGTCTTTTTTGAGTAGGTCGATTTCCTCTTGGCGTCGCTTCCTATCAGCTGCCGCGAACGCATCCCGCTGCGAGTTGTAAGGCCGCAACACGTGCTCGTCGACGATCCTATCGACGGTCGCGAGCACTTCTGTATCCGAGCACCTCGGGCTGGCCTCAGCGTAGCCGGCGACGCCGAGCATGCAAGCGAGTATAAACGCGTGCGCGGCAATGGTCTGCTCTTTCAGCTTCAAGGTCACATCCCTCCGGTAATGTTCAGCGAACGCGTGACAAGCGACCGCCCCGCCGATGTGATCACCAGCGTCGCGGTTCGTTGATCATCCGCTAAAAATGTCAGCAAACAGACTTTGTGCAACGCTAATCCTAAGGTCTTATCGAATACGCTCGATGACGAAGAGATGAAGAGCGTGCTGCAATGGATCAACCGTTCCGCCGTGCCCAGCCTCGTTCAGGGGGAGAAATGCACGGTCTTGCTCCTCCATTGCTCGAAATAGGGCACATATTGAGACGGCACGTGCAGCGGATTGCATTTCATGACAGCGCGTACCGCGCTTTCCGCATAGGCCCGCCAAGCGGGATCGGAGGGCGGATTGAGGAGCGCCGGCAGCATGGACAGGGAGCCGTCGGGATTGAAGGACACGCGGACTTGCGTGACATACTTGGCCCCTTCCGGCATAGCGCTCGGTGGCACCCAGCAATTGAGGTACGCCTCCTGCAGCCAGACGTCGAAGGTAGCCGACACCGATGCCGACATTTGTGGCGCGATCTGCGGCTGCAAAATGTTATGGACTGCATGATCAACGACGGCATATTGTTTGGGAAAATACCGGTTCATAACCGCTGTCACAATAAGAAATATGACAATGGAAGTGAATAGTATACTAATTAGCTTTTGTATGACTGCGATGATCGGCCCAAGTACTGGGATCGATATCAGGCCTTGTACCATTTGTTGTGTCTCACGAGCAGAGTCGCGTTGACGTCGGCGGATTACCTGCTCAAGTTGATCCTGTCGAATGTAGTCAAGCTGTGCGGCGCGAAATTGTTCTCGACCATTGTCGCCGGCGGCCATATTCATAACTCCTGGATTGTTGGTGGCGAAATTGAAAGCCCGCGATGATCGCAGCTAAGACGCAAATCGTGTCCTCATGCGCATCACTAGAATCTTGTCGTTTAGCGTGCCTGTCCGTTGCATTCCGCGTGCGGAAGGGGTTGAAAATTTGGGTTATTGTCCGCGACAAAACAGACCAGCGCAATGTTCTTTTTCCCCTCCTCGCTGCTTTGTTTCGCAGACAAGGCACTCCATAAATTTCCCCAGCCGTGTGGTTTCATGCTATTCATCAGCAAATACGTACTTATGTTAATCCACGCATTACCGCGCTGTTCTATCCCCATGTCCAAAAAAATACGTTTGCCCATTTCAGCCCACGTCTCACTATCGCGAGAGTGTACAGAGGACCCCTGTACAGCAACCGAAGCACTTGCATCGGGAAGCGCTACTGGGCCGACGTTGCCCGGTCCAGGCCCGTCTGGGGATGAAGCATCTGACGTATTGCCAGCCTGACCATCGTTCGCGGTATAAGTAGAGGTGCCTGAAGAAGGTGAGAGGGCGCCAAGCGCGGCGATGGAGTCCAAAGAAAATCCAGAAAAATATCCTTTTGGACGTTCGCTCCATTGCCAGTTCACATAACCTGGAATGATTTGCGTTGGATGCATCGTAATGATCGCCATGCTCTCGTCGAGATCCTTGTTGTTGATCAACACTCGGACCGGGATGAGACAATCTTCGCCCAAGAGAACCCCAGACCCTTTGGTTCGCTGGATCGCGATTTCTCTTTGAGTGAACGCAGCGCCATTACCTTCCTGATCAGGGAATAGAAAATTGACTGTTAGGGTGCCGTTAGGGTCTCCATCCAGATCAACGCGCAAATTGTGGACATATGGATCACCTTGCAGGGGCTTAGCAAAACGATCCAAGGCGACTTGCTCCGCTTCGGCAAACGCTCGAGAAATCTTGCACCATCCCTCAGGGGCTGTACCTGCCAGGGCGGGGCTAGCAAAAGACGCGAATACCGCAAAGGTCAATCCAGAATATCTCATGTTTGTTATATTCCTTGTGGGGTACCGTGAAAACGCCATCGCGCTTTAAGCAACAGAGCGCGAAGCCAATGCGTGGATACTGGACCGAATAAAGTATTGCGGTGATATGGTAGCCCCTCCTCCAAAGCTGTCTTTGGGGGCGATGTCAGACTTTGCGCGAAACTGTCGCATGGTCCGGCGCCGCTGATCTTCCTTATTTCACCGACGTGGTCAGCCGGGCATTGCAGATAATCCGTCGCCCGCTCGGCTTTGAATTGTCGGATGCCCTGCGGCCTGAGTATGGGAGGCCGATTTCTAGTTGCTCCTTCCTCCTTGAACCGATCATCTGCCGCGATCCCGAATACCAAAATATCCGGATTTTAGATTATCGGCAATTCAGATCATTGAGCCGATCCGTACATCTCCGGATCGGAACATGCCGCGCGCCCTCGATTCGCCTCGCTACCAACGCCTGCGCCGTTTGGTTCGCGAGGCGCGCAAGGCGCGAGGGCTCACGCAGGCGGCGGTCGCGCGAGCGTTAGGTCGACCGCAGTCTTACGTCGCAGATTTTGAGCGGCGTGAAAGGCGTCTCGACGTGATCGAATTCCTGGCCTTCGCGGATGCAATTGGCTTTGATGCCTCTGCGGTTCTCGCCGAAGTTCGGGGCGTCTGCGAAGTGTCCACCTCGACATGACGTCCTTTCCTGAGGACGATTGGCGGGCTGGGTCTGCCGCTCAGGGCCGATTTCAGAGCAGGCCGACGAGCCGTCTTTGCCCATGGGTGTCGCCGTCGATGTAGCGCTCGGTCGTTTCGATGGACCGATGACCGGCGAGAAGCTGAACATCACGAAGGCTGCACCCGGAGCGGTGAATGTTCCGCGCCGCGACGGTGATGAAGCTGCGCCGTCCGGAATGCGACGAACACCCTTCGAAGCCGAGTTCCTTGAAGAGCGCGGCGAACCAATTGACGACGCTGTTCGCCTTCAAGTGCGCGCCGCGGTAGGAGCGGATGACTGGCCCGATCGGCTCGGTCGTGCGCGCCAAGCGTTCCAGCGCCGCGCGCAGATCGGGGTGCATAGGAATGCGCCGACCGCCGCGCTTCTTCGCAATGACGTCGCGGACGTTGATGGTGCCGGAAACGCGACCCTGGGCATCGAGCACCATCGACCAATCGAGTCCAGCGATTTCGCAGGCCCGCAAGCCGGCTTTGATCGAAAGGAGGATCATGGCGCGGTCTCGGGCGGGAAACGAGGAGCGAGAGACGTGGCGCAACATGCGTTTGAGCATCGGCGGCGTGACGACTTTGGCTTGTTTGCCTGGCATTGCGGAATTCTCCAGAGGTTGTCGATCGTGAGGGTGGAGCGCCATCGCTGTCGCGGCGGCGCCCTGATTGCCTCGGATCGCGAGATGGCTTGCGAGGCTGCTTATGGACGGCGGCGCTCCGGACGCGAGTTCGCGTCCCGCGCTCAATATTCTTCCGCGAGCATGATGGTCAGGACGCGCGTGGTGACCGCGGGGTCGGCTGGATCAGGCGAGCCGAACTCGGTCTTGCGGTCGTAGTAGTCGATCTTCCAGAAGCAGCGGACGCCGCCCTCTTCGATCGCGCCGAAGTCGTGCTCGCGGTGGGGATCGTTATCGTCGCTGAATGCGTCGAACGCTCGGATCTTCTGCAACAGCGACCGACGTTGATCGATGGGCATGGCTTCGACGCCGGCGGTGATCATGACGGCGCCGCCGACGAAGGTGCGGCGGAAAGTGTCGTTGAGCTCGCGGATACGGTCGGTTTTGGACATGGTTGTGTTGATCATGGCTTTGCCTTGTGATGTCGGGAAAGAAATGGTGGTCGTCGGTTTTGGGATTGCCGCGAATGAAAAGGGGCGACCCGAAGGCCGCCCCAGTGAGGTTGAAGGATTGGATGAGATCTCCGGTGGCTATTTGCCGGTGGGTCGAAACTCGGGATGGACGAGCGCGACGTTCTTGGGCGGCATCTTGAAGGCGGGATATTCCGGCGCCTCGAACCATTCGAGGGTCAATTCGCCGGCCTCGATCCGCTTCACGGTCGCGAGCCAGAAGCCCTCGAATTCCTTTTCTTCGTTCCAGTAGGCCGCAAGCACCCGCGCGCCGACCCTGAGCGCCTCCCAGGGGTTGGGCGGCGGGGCAAGCGTGTCAGGCTTTTTCGCAGCGCCGACAACTTCCGTTGATCTCATGTTTACGGTTTGTTCTGACGACGCTTTCGCGCCGAACGTGGCGGCGCTTTCTGGCTTCGCCGGGTCATTGGCCGCCGATCCCTTGCGCGCGTGGTTCTCGATCCGGCGATAAATCTCGCTGGAGACGGAACCGACGATCATCCGGCCGCTGCCCTTCAGGACGCCTTCGTGCACGCCCAGCGTGAGGACCTTCTCCTCCTCGGTCTTGAGTTCGATGACCGCGAATTTGAGCGCCTCAGCGGCGGCCTTCGCGGCCTCGCGATCTTCGGCGCGGAACCACGACGCCTGGGTAAGCTCGGGGCTGGTGGGCGTGCCGTAGACGAGGACGGCGGCCAGGGGGTTGGGCTTAGCTTGGTTTGGAGTGGTCATAAGGGTCTCCTGGAATCAAAAAGGACCCCGCTGGGGTCCCGATGGTGAACGCGAACGCATGATGATGGAGATGTGTCAGCTCATGGCGAATTCCCTAAAGTGCGGCCGCGGCCCGATGGCGCGTGCGCCATCCCCCGGCGGAACGGAGGGGCGGCCAATGGCGGGTTGGGGGAGGGGTGGGCGATCCCATGGATTCCCCACAATACCACAATACCGGTGAAATAGAAAACGCCGAAAATCGGCCGTTTTTGGGCAAGTTTTTGCTCCGTCAGCCAGGGCAACGCCTCCTGATTGAGGGCGGCTAAGGCGCAGCTGGGGCCGCGAAGTTGCCCAGGCCATCGATTTATTGAAACCTGCCGAGACCAGGATGAAAGGTGACTTGATGACCTCTGAGCAGATGCTGCGGGAAAAGCTGCGCAAGATCGAAGCGCTGTTCGCAAGCGCTGCGACCGATGGTGAAAAGGTAGCTGCGGGCGCGGCTGCTGACAGAATCCGTCAGCGCTTGGGGCGAGCGCCGGAAGCAGGAGAACAGCCGGCGGAGACGCGGTTCTCGATTCCCGACGCCTGGTCGCGGCAATTGTTCGCAGCACTGTGCCGACGCCACAACCTGCGACCATTTCGCTATCGCTGAATGCATCGGCAGACCATCGTGATCAAGGCGCCAAGGAGTTTTGTCGATCGGGTGTTGTGGCCAGAGTTCCAGGAATTGAACGCGGCTTTGGTCGCTTATCTCTCTGAGGTCACCGAAAGGGTCATTCGCGAAGAAGTGCATCGCGAGACCGGCGAGGCCGAGGAGATTGACGAGCCCGCGCAAATCCAACGGTGAGCAGCGTGGCGCGCAAGCCTTGGGAGTGGCGCTCGCCCGCGACGAACAACCCGTGTGAGCTGCAAATCGCGATCTCGTTCCGACCGCGTGGCCACGGCAACAAAATGCGATGTTTCGTGTTTCAGATGTGTCGCACCCGCAAAAATATCCTGCCGGATGAAGCGAACGTCGGCCCCCAGTACGCGAGGACGCCACACCTAAGCACCGGTCCTAGGCGCAGCCGGCGAGCGCGTCGATAGTTTAAGGTGCGCCAGGAGTGCGTCGCGGAGGTTGGCACTTTGCTTCGATCGCGTCCTCGCTTTCGACGTGCGTATCGAGCGGCCAGCCAATCGAGCCCTGAGGACGACCTCTACCACACGTGGATCGGGACGACGTTCGACGATGGCGCAGTTCGACGATGTGCCTATCCAGCATGCTCTGATAGGAGATTTGTCGCCATCTGCGATATCAGAGGTTTCACCGTTGCCGCGAAAACAGGCGGCTGCCTACCGCGCATGACCTCGGTTACGCCGGTCAACGCCCGTTGCGCCCCAAATCGCGGGTTAGGGCGGCACTGCCGATCGACCTGGCTAGCACCGACCACCCTATCCGCAAACATGGCGACCCACGTAACCGGCGTGTGGTTGTCGAGCCTCAGCCTCAAGCGTGAGCCCGTTCGCGGTCCGATAAAGACAACCGGACGCATTCCAACGATATGAGTTGCAATTTCTGCAGCGTGCTACCCCCGTGCTACCCGCGGGGCTTTCTCGACTGCCTATTTCTCGATAAACGATTGAAATCATTGGCGCACCCGAAGGGATTCGAACCCCTGGCCTCTGCCTTCGGAGGGCAGCGCTCTATCCAGCTGAGCTACGGGTGCCTGGCGCGTTGCGCGGCGCAAGCCATAGAGCATTTTCGCCGGCTTGGGAATGGCTCGTTTCGCTGCAATTTCATGCGGCGAGGGTCGCCTCGCTCTCCGCGCCGAAATGCTGGAGATAGCGTGGCTCGATTTCGGCGACCGGCATGACGGCGAAAATGTCGGTCGCGCCGAAATTCACGTCGATGACCGCCTGCGGGCCGAATTTGGCGCCGAGCCGCCAATAGCCCTTGATGAGCGGCGGCAGGGCGCGCAGCGCGGCGCGCGCGTCGACTGGCGCTCCCGAAAGCTGCGGCTCGAAGGCGCGGCCGGCGGCGGCCTCGACGTCCCATAGGGCGTCGGGCGCGCTCTCGCCGCGCAGGAAGCGCAACGCCGCCGCGTGCCGCTCGGCGTCGGCGCCGGGAAAGCTCGCGCAGCCGAACATCGACGTCGATGCGATGATGGCGCGCATAGGCCCAGATGCCGCGCCACAGCAGTTCGAGCGTGCGCTTGCCGCGATAGGCGGGCGCGACGCAGGAGCGGCCGAGTTCGAGCAGGCGCTTGCCCGGATGGCGAGCGATCAGCGAGGCGACGTCGAATTCGCTCTCGCTGTAGAAGCCGAAGTTCGCCGCGGCGACGTCGCCGCGCAGCAGTCGATAGGCGCCCACCACCGTCGGCGTCCCGTCGGAGCGCAGGCTCGACGTGTCGACGACGATGAGATGGTCGCAGACGCGATCGAATCGACAGACGTCGCGCTGGATCAGTTGCGCGGTCGGATCCGCCCTCGCGCCGCCTTCCTCGAAGAACACCTGGTAGCGAAGCTTCTGGGCGCGGCGGATTTCCGCCTTGGTCGTCACAAGCCGAAGCTCGAGCGGGCCGATCGCGCCGAGCGTCTTCGGCAACCCCTTGAGATCGCGCACCTGCCGGCGTGGAAACGCCGCCACTTCGATTCGCGCTTGTGCGATCAACCCCTGCGCCAACGGATGCTCCTTCGATTCGCTCGGCAAATCGCTCTCAGAACATCCTTGGCTCACAAACGTGTGACAAGCTTGCGCTCCCGACCGCGGCCGTCGGGGCGGATCGCCGCTTTGGCCGGCGCGCTCTATCCGCCGGCCCGCGCGCAGGGGCGCGGGCGCTCGTTCTTCGACAGCAGGCGTTCGATCGTTTCGGCAAGACGGGCGAGGTCGATCGGCTTGGTGAGGAATTCGTCGAAGCCGGCGGCGACGCTGGCGCGCTCGTCGTCGGTCGTGGCGCTCGCCGTCAGCGCGATCAGCGGGACGTGCGGCGCTCCCGTCTCGCTCTCGAGCGCCCTGACGCCGCGCGCGGCCTCGTGGCCGTCGATGCCGGGCATCTTGATGTCCAGCAGGACGACGTCGAAGGGCGCCGATTCGCCCCGCGTCGCGGCGCCGGCAAGACGCGCGGCCTCCTCGCCGTCGCGCGCCCGGACGACTTCGAAGCCGAGCCGGCGCAGCGCCTTCTGGGCGACGATCGCGTTGATGTCGTTGTCCTCGGCGAGCAAGGCGCGCATCGAATGCACGGCGGGAGCTGTGTTGCTGCGCGACGTCGCCGGGGCAGCAGCGGGAAATTCGCTGGCGAGGCGATCGAACAGCGAACGCGCGCGCACCGGCTTGACGAGCCAGCCGTCGAAGCCCTGCAGCGAGGCCTGCCCGAAGGCGCGCCGTTCGAATGGCGAGAAGAGGACGAGGCTCTTGGGCGCGCCGGCGACGCGCGCCGCCAGCGCGAGCCGGTTGGTCGCCTCGACGCCAAGCGCGCAATCGACGATCACGAGGTCGGGGCGGACGCCGGTCTTCAGCGCGGCGAGGCCTTCCTCGAGCCCCTCTGCGCGCGAGACGACGGCCCCGGCCTCGCTGAGCCGGGCCGCGATCGCCGGCGCCTCGAACGGAGAGCGGGCGATGATTAGCGCCTGCCGCCCGCTGAGCGCGACCGGCGCGGCTTCCGCAGGCGCGTCTTCGCAGGCCAGCAATTCGATTGCGAATGAGAAGACCGAACCGCCGCCTGGATTGTCGCCGAGGGCGAGTTGGCCGCCCATCAAGGCGACGATGCGCTTGGAGATCGCAAGGCCGAGGCCCGTGCCCTCGAAGCGGCGCGAATTGGAGCCGTCGCCCTGTTCGAAGTCCTCGAAGATCGCCGTGCGCCGCTCCAAGGGGACGCCGGGACCGGTGTCCTTCACCTGGAAGAGGATGCGTTTCCCCTCGACGCGCTCGACGACGACGCCGATGCCGCCGCTCTGCGTGAACTTGACCGCGTTGCCGGCGAGATTGGTAAGCGCCTGGCGCAGCCGCAAGCTGTCGCCGAACACCGAGCGCGGCAGGCCCGCGCCGATCGAGGCGGAGATTTCGAGATCCTTTCCTTGCGCTTGGGGCGCCAGCAACTCGACGATGCTTTCGACCAATTTGCGCAGATCGAAGCGCTCGCGCACGAGTTCGAGTCGGCCCGCCTCGATCTTGGAGAAGTCGAGAATCTGGTCGATCAGATTGGTGAGCGCCGCGCCCGAGCCGCGTATGGCTTCCACATAGCTTGCATGTTCCGGATCGAGGTTAGCGTCGCGCAACAGATCGGCCATGCCGAGGATGCCGCTGAGCGGCGTGCGGATCTCGTGACTCATTGTAGCCAGGAAGCGCGACTTGGCTTCGTTGGCGGCCTCCGCGCGCTCGCGCGCCGCCGCGGCCTCCTTCAGCCGCCACACTTCGTCGCGCAGGCTTTCGGCGATCGCCTCGGCATCCGCGGCGCGGCGTTCGGCGCGGCGGCGCAGGTTCGACAGCCCCGCCGCGGCCGCGAACGTCAGCGCCAGCACCGGCCCGGCCTCGATCGCCAGGGTGCGAAGGTCAAGCAGAGCCATTATCGCCAAGGGATTGATCATCGCCATTCCCATCTCCGGCCGACCCGGACATACGATATTGACACGTCGTAGTTGAAAAAACCTTGCCCGCTCCCCTCCATTTCCAGCCGTCGGCCCGCTCGCGACCTAGGCCGCCGCACGTTCCTGAAGGCCACGATAGCTCAGCGCCTCCGCGAGATGGAGGCGCTTGACGGGGCCGTCGCCGTCGAGATCGGCGAGGGTCCGGGCCAGTTTGAGCACGCGGTGATAGCCGCGCGCAGAAATGCGCATGCGCTCGGCCGCCTCGCGCAGCAGCGCCATCGCCGCTGGCTCTGGCGCGGCCGCCGCCTCGACGACATTGGCCGGCGCCGCGGCGTTGCAGCCGACGCCTTCGAGGCCGAGGGCGCGATAGCGCTCGGCTTGAATCTGGCGGGCCGCCAGCACGCGCGCCGCCGCTTCCGTCGACCCTTCGCTGGGCGGCGGGCGCAGCAGGTCGGCAGCGCTGACGGACGGCACGTCGATCGTCAGGTCGAAACGGTCGAGCAGCGGGCCGGAAAGGCGGCCTTGGTATTGCGCGGCGCAGCGCGCGGTGGGCCCACGCGGGCAGGCGTAGCCGGGTTCGTCCGCGTGGCCGCAGCGGCAGGGGTTCATCGCCGCAACGAGCTGAAAGCGGGCGGGGTAGACGACGCGGTGGTTGGCGCGCGAGATCGCGATTTCGCCGGTTTCGAGCGGCTGGCGCAGGCTGTCGAGCACCTGCGGCTGGAACTCCGGCAGTTCGTCGAGAAACAGGACGCCGTGGTGGGCGAGCGAGATCTCGCCGGGTTTTGCATGGACGCCGCCGCCGACCAGCGCCGCCATGGAGGCGGAATGGTGCGGCGCCCGGAACGGCCGCCGGTCGGTGAGGGCCCCGCCGGCGAGCGCGCCAGCGACGGAATGGACCATCGAGACTTCGAGCAACTCGCGCGGGCCGAGCGGCGGCAGGATCGACGGCAGCCGCTGGGCAAGCATCGATTTGCCGGCGCCGGGGGCGCCAGACATCAGTAGGTTGTGGCCGCCGGCCGCGGCGACTTCGAGCGCGCGCTTGGCGCTCTCCTGGCCCTTGATGTCGCGAAGGTCAGGCTGTGGGCCGCCGATCGCCCGCATCGCCGGCTCGGGCCGCTTGAGCACCTGCGATCCCTTGAAATGGTTGGCGAGCTGGATGAGCGAACGCGGCGCCAGAATGTCGAGATCGGCCGAGGCCCAGGCCGCCTCCGGCCCGCAGGCGGCCGGGCAGATGAGCCCGAGGCCGCGCGCATTGGCGGCGATCGCCGCCGGCAGCACGCCGGCGACCGCGCTCACAGTGCCGTCGAGCGCGAGTTCGCCGATGACGGCGTAACGATCGAGCGCGTCGGGGGGGATCGCGCCGATCGCGGCCATAACGCCGAGCGCGACCGGCAAATCGTAATGGCTGCCTTCCTTGGGCAGGTCGGCGGGCGCGAGATTGACGGTGATGCGCCGGGCGGGCAGGGCGAGGCCGGAGGCGATGAGGGCGGCGCGCACCCGCTCGCGCGATTCGGCGACCGCCTTGTCGCCGAGCCCGACGATCATAAAGGCGACGTTGCCTGAGGCGATTTGCACCTGCACGTCGACCGCGCGCGCCTCGACCCCCTGAAACGCCACCGTCGAAACCCGCGCAACCATCTCCGCCCCTCGCCCCAGTCCTAGCGGCGAGAGGAACGTTTACAGAACGCCGCGGCTGGCGCAAGGAAAATAACGCTGCCGGCGTGTGGTCGCCGGCAGATGCTGTTGGCTGCGGCGTTGGCCGGGGCTGGCGTCGCGTATGGACCGAGCTTCGTGTTTGAGGAGGCTATCGCTGCGGGGGCGCTGCATATTCTGATGCCGGACCACAAGGCAACGGAACTGACGATTCACGCGGTCTACCCGACAAAGCGGCATGTTTCTCTGAAGCTTCGCAGGTTTGTCGAGCATCTGAGCGCCAGCTTCGGCGATACGCCGCCTTAAGACCTCATCCTGAAAAGCAAAGGCGTCGAGAGGTAGGGGGCGCCCACGCGCTATCGGCTAACGTCGGAGGCGGCGGCGAGGATGGGGCCGGTGTCCGCGGTCTGGACGAGCACGGCGTCCGCTAAGCCTGGCGTCGTGGCGGCGGGCAGGGGAAGGCGTTCCGCCTCGCCCCTCCATTTGCCGAGACGAACCATCTGCCGCACCACATTGACGTGCGGCAAAGTCCGGCCGGCGTTTTCGCCGCGGCGCACTGCCGCCTCGACGATGCCCGGCTGGTAGCGCGCGAGCCAGACGTCGGCGCCCTGCGGCGGGGCCGATCCGGCGGCGATCGCAACTGCGCCGGGCTCGAAGGTCACCGCCGGCCCGCTGCCTCCCCGATCGGCGCGGCTCGCGAGGCTCGCCATTTCGCCATCCTCGAGACCGGTCCCGTCGGCGCGTCCGTTGACGACGATCTGCGGCGTGAAGACTTCGGAATGGCGAAGCGCCTTGGCGTAGGCCCATTGCCGCGCGGTGAATTCCGGCTTGGCGAACGTGTCCTTCCAGCCGAGGCTATCCCAATAGTCGACGGCGAAGGTCAGGGCGAGGGCGTCCTTGCGCTCGGCGAAGCGAATGAGATTGGCGTTGGCGGGCGGGCAGGACGAGCAGCCCTGGCTCTCGAAAAGCTCGATCACCACGGGACGCCCGGCGTCGGCGGCGAAAGCGGGGCCGCCGGCCGCCCCAATGAAGGCGAGGGCGGCGGCGATTCGATGCGAGCGTCTGAGCATGGGGCGACTCCTGATCGGTCGGCGGTGGTTCTCCTCTGTCGCGATGGGGGCCCCCTGCGTTACGCGGGCGCCGTGCTACGCTTCTCAATTGTCGCGCGCTCGGGGCGAAAAGCCGGCCTCCACTTTTTCGCCGGGCGCTCTATGGTCGCGGCGATCGCTTCCCCCGGATTGTTCGATGGCGCGCACCGATTTCACGACCCCTCGTCTCCTTCTCGCCGATGATCTCTCCGAGGGGGCGACGGCGACGCTGTCGCACGAGGAAGCGAACTACCTCCTCAATGTGCTGCGGCTCGGCCCCGGCGCGCGCGTTCTCGTGTTCAACGGCCGCGACGGCGAATTCGCCGCAACGATAGCCAACGCTGCGCGGAAAAATGCGATGCTGGCGGTCGGCGCTCAGCTCCGCCCCCAGGAGTACCCGCCGGACGTCGACTATCTCTTCGCGCCGCTGAAACATGCGCGGCTCGACTACGTCGCCCAGAAGGCGGTCGAGATGGGGGCGCGCCGCCTCCTGCCGGTGATCACTCGCCGCACCCAGGCGACGCGGGTCAATATCGAGCGGCTGCGCGCCAATGCGCGCGAAGCGGCCGAGCAATGCGGCGTGATCTGGCTGCCCGAGATCGAGCCCGAGCAGCGTCTCGACAAGGCGCTCGCCAATTGGCCGGCCGAGCGTTTGCTGGTGTTCTGCGACGAGGATGCGCCGCTCGCCAACCCGATTGCAGCGCTCGCGACGGCGAAGCCGACCGCCGGCGTCACCCTGCTGATCGGCCCGGAGGGGGGCTTCGACGAGGCGGAGCGCGCAGCGATCGTCCGGCTGCCGCGGGTGGTCCGCCTGAACCTCGGGCCGCGCATTCTGCGTGCCGACACGGCGGCCGTCGCGGCGCTCGCGCTCATCCAGGCGCAATACGGCGATTGGCGGTAAAATTGTGTTGCTTTTGAGTCACGGTTCCACGCGCCGGGCGCTGCGCGGGCGTCGCCGCCTTGACGGCGCCTTATGTTGCCGTAACACTTCCATAACCATGAAGCGATTCGAGGAAACGGGTCTCGCCACGTGGTTGGCGATTTGCGCCCTGGCGAGTGGACTCGCCGTAGGGTCAGCTTGCGCTGGCGACGCCCAGGCGCCCGCAGAGCCGATAAATACGGCAAACCGCAATCATTGCAGCGCCCTCGGCGAGGGGTTCTTCCCCGTCAACGGATCCGACGCCTGCATCCGAATCAGCGGCTACGTCGCCGCCGGGACGGATTTCGGCGGCGGTCTTCGCCCGGCGCACGCGCCGGCGCCATTCGACGCGTCGACGACCTCGGCGGTCCATACCTACACGGGCGTCAGCGTCGACGCCCAATTCGATACGCCGATGGGCCCGGGCGTGATCCATGTCGACGGCGGCCGGCACGATTTCGGGCCGTAGGCCTTCCGGCCTTTGAGCCACGGGGCGCGCTTGAGATCGCCAGGCCCACCGTTCCCCCGCTACAGCGGGCTTCGGTCGTCCTGCCCGGCCTTGAGCCGGGCATCCACGCCGGGCCGCCTCGACAATTCCTGGGACGCTGCCGCCGCGGCGCCGCGCGGATGGCCGGGACGAGCCCGGCCAAGACGCTTGGTCGCTCCCAACCTCGGCGCAAGTCTCACCGCTTCTTGCCGTTCCCGTCGAACTGCTTGAGATAGGCGATCACATTGGCGATATCTGCGTCGGACGTCAGGCCGGGAAAGGCCATTTTGGTGCCCGGCACTTTCCCCTGGGGGTTCCTCAAATAGGCCGTGAGCGTCGCGTCGTCCCAGACGAGGCCTGACGACTTGTTGGCGTCGGAATAGTGATAGTCGGCGATGGAGCCGGCGGGCCGGTCGACGACCCCATTGAGCACCGGGCCGACCATGTTCCGCGCGTCCTCGCCCACCTCGTGGCAGGCCCGGCACCGTCTGAAAACATGCTCGCCCGCAGCGGCGTCTTGGGCCGCGGCCGCGCTCGCAGAGGCGATGAGCGCCACGGCCGCGATCGGCAAAAATCTCGACAAGTCCATGGCGTCGTTCACGTTTCTCTGTGGGTTGATTGCCGCCTCGATTAGCAGTGGCTGGGGACGAGCGCTAGTCGGCATGCAAGCCGCCCTTGCCGATCGAGCGGGCTGCTATAAGACCTGCGCTTATACAATTCGCGGCGCGAAAGGACTCGCCCCATGGCCCTCGTCAGCATGACCGGCTTTGCGCGCGCCGTCGGCGTCTATGGCGCCTGGCGCTGGACGATCGAGCTCAAATGCGTCAACGCCAAGGGGCTCGATCTGCGCCTCAGAGTTCCCTCTAGCCTCGATCGCATCGAAGGCGAGGCGCGGGCGCGGCTCGGCAAGGGGCTGGCGCGCGGCTCGTGTTTTGCGACCATTTCAACCCAGCGCGACACGGCCGCCGCCGAGGCCCGCATCGACAAGCAGGCGCTCGCCTCGATCCTCGCCGCCGCGCGCGAGGCGGCCGCCGCGGCGGGCGTCGCGCCGCCGACGATGGACGGCGTGCTGGCGGTGCGCGGCGTCGTCGAGGTCGCCGAGGCGAGCGACGACGAGGCGACGATGGCGGCGGTCGCCGCCGGCGCGCTCGCCAGCCTCGACACGGCGATTGCGGCGCTGACCGTCGCCCGCGCCGCCGAGGGCGCCGCGCTGCAGACGGTGCTCGAGGAGCGGCTCGATTCGATCGCCGCTCTGACCCAGGCGGCCGACGACAATCCCGCGCGCAAGCCCGAGGCGGTGCGCGCGCGGCTCGCCCAGGCGGTCGCCGCGCTGATGGACGCCTCGCGCGGATTTGACGAGAACCGCCTGCACCAGGAGGCGATTCTGCTCGCCGCCAAGGCCGACGTCCGCGAAGAGCTGGACCGCCTGAAGACTCACGTCGTCGCCGCCCGCGCGCTGATCGGGGAGGGCGGGCCGGTTGGGCGCCGGCTCGACTTTCTCGCCCAGGAGCTCGGCCGCGAGGCCAATACGCTCTGCGCCAAGGCGAACGACGTCTCGCTCACCGCACACGGACTTGAACTGCGCGCGCAAATCGAGCAATTGCGCGAGCAGGTGCAGAACATCGAATGAACCGGGACGTGGCGATGCGCCGACGCGGCATGATCTTGATTCTGTCCTCGCCCTCCGGGGCGGGCAAGACGACGCTGACGCGCATGCTGCTGCAGGACAAATCGCTCGACCTGACGCTGTCGATCTCGGTGACGACGCGCGCACGCCGCTCGTCCGAGGCCGACGGCATTCACTACCATTTCATCAGCCGCCACAAGTTCGACGTCCTCAAATCCGCTGGCGACCTGCTCGAATCCGCCGAAGTGCACGGCAGCTTCTACGGCACGCCGCGCGGGCCGGTGGACGACGTGCTCGCCGAAGGGCGCGACATGCTGTTCGACATCGATTGGCAGGGCGCCCAGCAGGTGCGCGAGGCGCTCGGCGCCGATGTCGTCAGCATCTTCATCCTGCCGCCATCGATGGCGGAGTTGCGGGCGCGGCTCGAACGGCGCGCCGAGGATTCTGCGTCGACGATCGACAAGCGGCTCGACAACGCCAAGCGCGAAATCCAGCGCTGGCGCCAATACGATTACGTCGTCGTCAACGACGATTTGCAGAGCTCCTACGCCCAGGTCGTCGCCATCATCAGGGCCGAACGCGTACGCTGCTCCCGCCTCGCCGAGGGCGCGGAGGGGTTCGTCGAGGACCTGCTGAAGAGCTGACGCGCGCCGTCACCACACCTTCTGCAACACGGCGGAGCCGGCGTAGCTCGTGGTCGTCGAGGCGAAGTCGCCGTCGAATTTGGCGAGGACCGACCAGCCGTTGGCGAAGCGATATTCGAGCCCGGCGGTGATGAGCGCGCTGTTCGGCGCGGGCTTCGCGGTATTGATCAGGAAGGACGATCCGGGCAGCTGCTGAAAGAAGGCGCTGGCCGTGCTTTCATTGTCGAAGTCATGCGCCCAGGCCGCGCGGGAATAGAATTTCAGCGCGCCCGATGAAATCGGCAGGTCGGCGTCGAACCACGCGCCGAGCTCGGTGCGCACCGTGTAATCATCGCTCGCCGCGTAAGAGAGCGCGAACTGCTGGGACGAGCCGGGCGCGGCGTATTCCGAATAAGCGGGCAGGAACATGCCCTGCGCCTGAACCGCCGCATAGGGCGTCACGCCGAAGCCCGCCGGCAGGCCGCCGAACGTCGGCAACCGATAGCCGCCCTCGAGCCGCGAGGAGAGGACATTGGCATCGAAGTTCGCGTCGAGCTTGTCCGATCCGGTGAGCGTCACGACGCGGCTGGTCGTCACGTCGTGCCAGGCGTAGGCGAGCGCGCCGGAGAGATAGGCCGGCCCGGAATGGCTCGATCCATAAATGGCGGCCTGCGCCATGCCGGATTGGCCCGAGCCCATGCCCTGGTCCAATTGCCAGTTGGTGACGCCGCCGCCGAGCGCGAGGCCGACGATGGCGTTGGCCGCGACATGATCGTCGACGCCAGCGGCAAAACCGACGATCTGGCTCGTTACCCCAGCGGCGCCGGACGCAGCGTCGCCAGCGACCGAACCGACGCCGCCATAGCTCGCGCCCCAGGCCGTGAACTGCGGCGGCGGGGCCGGCCGACCCGCGGGAATGACGGCCGCGGCGCGCGCCGCCAGCGGATCCTCGGCATAGGCGAGCTCCGGCGTTCCACCGCCATTCGGGCCGAAGCCGCTGTCGCGTCCGTCGGCGAAGGGGTTCAGCGCCATATTGAGCAGCATGTCGCCGGCGAGAAAGCCGACCGGAGCGAAGGCGCCGCCCGGCTGGCCGCCGAGCTGATTGGCCGCGACGTTCAGGGCGCCGCCCGACTGCGTCATGAGATATTGGAGATCCAATGGCACCGTTTCACCCGCCAGGACCGAGGCGTTGATCGCGCCGGCGACGTTCTGTGCGTTGCCTGGCGCGCTTGACGGCAGGGCCAGCGTGATCGCGTAGCTTGGGATCGACAGCATGACGTCGCCGCCGGCATAGGAGAGCGTCGGCGGGCCGCCCTGAGAAGCGATCTTTTCGGCGCTGTACACGCGCTCTACCGCCACCAAGGGATTGAAGGCGCCCGACAGGTTGGTCGCCGCGAGGATCGGCAAAGTCGCAGCCGAGACTTTGCCGAGGGCCGCCCGCGGCGCCCATACCACCGTGGCGCCGCCGAGCGTTGCGCTCCCGTTTACAATCGTTTCCGACGCTTGTGCGCCAAAGGCGCCGACGACGTAATACGCGCCTGGCGCAAAGGAGAGATTGCCGAAAATCTGCATCGCGCCAGGGGCGCCCGGCATTCCGGGCTCAAGCACGCCGCCTCGTGCAATCGCGACGGTCGAATCGATTGTAGCAAGTCCGGCGAGCTCGCCGCCGGCATTGACTGCGACATTCGACGATCTGCCAAGCGTGCCCTCGATCGTCAAGCGACCGCCATCGATTGTCGTCGGGCCGGAATAGCTGTCGGTCCCGAAAAATGTCTCAAGCGTCTCCTGACCGCCCGTCAGTGTCAGGCCGCCGCTGCCCGTAATGGCGCCGGCGTAGTCGCCGCTTGCATGGGTGAGGGTCAGGGTGTTGGCGCCGAGCGCCACGGTGTCGGCGAGGAGCGTCACGAACTCGGGGCCGAACTTGAAGGAGGGCTGATCGGCGCCCGAAAGCGATGCGATCGAAACGCCTGATGTCGCCCCCGAAATATCGAAGACGCCGTCCGCCGACAGGTTGACGCCGCTCGAACCCGCGATGCTGCCGGGGCCGACCAGCGCCAGCTTGCCGCCAGCGACGGTCGTCGCCCCGGTATAGGTGTTGGTTCCGCTCAAAGTCGCCGAACCGCTGCTCGTGATCGAGACGCCGCCGGGGCCAGAGATGACGCCCGCAAGGCCCAGCGGCCCGTCGGCCGCGCCGATCACGAGGGGCGACGCGCTTGTCGTCGTGAGGTTGGCGTCGGTGACGAAATTGGGCGTGTAGCCGATCGCTTGTCCCGCCAGATTGAACAGCACCGAATTCTGCATGAAAAAGCCGATGCCCAGGATGGAGTCATCGGCCCCGTTGGCCGTCTCGACGGCATAGGGCGAAATCGGCGCGCCGCTCTTGGGGGACTTCACAGAATAGGTGGTCGTCGTCGAGCCGCTGACGCCGTCGGAGATCGTCAGCTTCGAGCCGGCAGGCCAATAGGCGCTTCCCGAGAGATTTTTATTCTTGATGACGTTGTCCGCGGTGCCGGTGTCGAACAGAGTCGGCTGCGTGTAGGAAGCCGTGCTCCCCTGCGGGCCAGTCAGCGTAACCGTCGTCTGAATGCCGTACTGCGCCAGGCTCTTCGCGCCCGAATTGGGGAAGCTCGTGCCGGTCGCCGTCGCGGTGAGCGTGTCGACAGGCTTGAATTGCGCGAGAACCGCCGGCGTCAGTCCGAGGATCACGCAAGGATTGCAAGCGGTGACGGCGTTCGCGGCCTGCGTCCCGTTGGCGGCGACGACATAGCCGGCGCTCGCGCCGGGAACCACCGCCTGGCCGAGGACGCTGCCGCTCGTCACGGAGCTGGTGTTGGTCGTCGTGCCGGGGAGGGAGCTCGCGACGGTGTCCGCCCCGAAAATCCCGTAATAGCCGCCGAAGCTCCCATAGGCCCCGAGCGGCTCAGAAATGTTGTAGGTGACGCCCTGGTTGGTGTGGCTGGTGACCGCGGTCATCAGGAAGTTCGACGATGCGCCACTCGTCGTCGCATTCAGGGTGACGCTCGGCGACGACTGCGAATTCTGCGCATAGAAAGTCAGCGACGGGGTGGCGACGACATTGCCGACGAAGGTGTTGGTCACGACGGTGTCGCCGTAGCGGTACATAACGCCGGTCGGCAGACCGTTGGGGTAAGCCGCGGTCGACGAGGCCATGCTCTCGGGCACGCTGTCGAAGGCGCTCGCCGAGTAATAGGCGTTGAACTGAGACGATCCCGTATCGAACAGATAGGGCCGCGGCGCCTGGCCGTCGATGCCGACGTTGACAACGAGGATCGTGCCGGCCGCGGCTTGCTCGAACTGGAGCGGAACGTTGACGGATTGCGCGCTCGCCGCCGTCGAGACGCCAAAACTGGCCGCCAGCCCCAGCCCCGCGGCTCTCGAAACCCCGCTGCGCCCCATAACGCCCCCTCGACCGTAACGCGCAATGTTAATATTTTGTTATACCAAGTTTTGAAAGGGGTTTTCGGGGCGACGACCTCGCGCGAGGGCAACTCCGCGCGCGAGGGGCAGGGCGTAGCGCAAAGCAGCGCGAAAGCGCATATAGGGGCGCGCAACCCGCCGGACCGACAGGAGACCATGTCGCTAGGATTCGATTTCCGATTTTCCATCGCCCCAATGATGGACTGGACTGACCGGCATTGTCGCGCCTTCCATCGGCTGTTGACGCGCCGCGCGCGGCTCTACTCGGAGATGGTGACGGCGGATGCGGTGGTGTTCGGGCCGCGTGAGCGGCTGCTCGGCTTTACGGATTGCGAGGGGCCGGTCGCCCTGCAGCTCGGCGGCGCGGAGCCTGCGCGTCTCGCCGAAGCGGCGCGCATAGGCGCCGATTTCGGCTATGACGAAGTGAACCTCAATTGCGGCTGCCCCTCGGACCGAGTGCAGAACGGCCGCTTCGGCGCCTGCCTGATGCGCGAGCCAGAACGGGTCGCCGAATGCGTCGCGGCGATGGTGAAGGCGGTTCCCGAGCTGCCGATCACCGTCAAATGCCGCATCGGCGTCGACGAACAGGAGCCGCGCGAGGCGCTGTTCACGCTCGTGGCCGCGGTCAAGGCGGCCGGCGCGGCGGCGGTGATCGTCCATGCGCGCAAGGCCTGGCTCGAGGGCCTGAGCCCCAAGGACAACCGCACCATTCCGCCGCTAGATTATCGCCTCGTCTACGAACTCAAGGCGGCGCATCCCGATCTGCCGGTCGCCATCAACGGCGGCGTCGCGGACCTTGTCGCGGCGCGCGAGCATCTTGCGCGTCTCGACGGCGTGATGGTCGGCCGCGCCGCTTACCAGAACCCCGAGATGCTGCTCGGAGTCGATGCGGAAATCTACGGCGAGCCGGCGCCGTTCGCCGACGCCTTCGAGGCGGTCGAGGCCTATCTGCCCTATGTCGAGCGCCAGCTCGCGCTCGGGGTGCGCCTGCATGACATGACGCGCCACATGCTCGGCCTGTTCGCCGGCCGTCCCGGCGCGCGCCTCTATCGCCAGCGGCTCGCAACGCTCGCGCCGCGGCGGGACGCCGGGCTTTCCGTGTTGCGCGAGGCGGTCGCCGTGGTGCAGCGCGTCCCGCTCGCCGAAGCAGTCTGAGCCTACCGCGCCCGCATGATCAGCCGGCCGCGCTCGACCGTATAGCTCTGCAGCCGCTCGAGAAAGCTCATGCCGAGCAGGCTTTGCTCGAGCGCGCCGGCGTGCACCACCAGCGCGGGCACGTTGCGCATCACGATCGGCCCAACGGCGATCTCGGCGACGCGCGTCTGCGCCGCGGTCGCCGCGCCATTGGCCGTGACCACACTGACGTCGTAGTCGAGCGACGTCGGATCGACGCCGATCCGGCGCGCGTCCTGGTCGCGCAGCACGACGGTCGAGGCGCCAGTGTCGAACAGGAAGGCGATGCGCACGCCGTCCACCTTGGCGGGAACGACGAATTGGCCGCCGAGGCGCCGGTTGACGATCACCTCGCCGGCCTTGCCGACCTGCGGCTCGCCGCCGGGAAACAATTCCGCCATCACGCGGTCGGCGATGTCTGAGGCCTCGAAGCGATAAGCGTAGACGCCGGTCAGGCCGACGATGACCGCCGCCCAGACCACGGCGGCGCTCACCACCCGCATGAAACCCGCCGCGCCCGCGACGCGCGCGCCGACGAAAATGAGCCAGACCAGCAAGGCGACGCCGAACGCGGCGCTCGCGAAGCTCGCATGGTCGAGCCCGAGCAGCGGCGTCTGCGGTGGCGTCGCGACGAGCGTGATCAGCGCGGCGCCGAGGATGATGATGGGGACGAGCAGGGCCACGTCACGCGCGCCTGCGTCCGACCCGCCCGGCGCGGGCGCCGCGCGAGCGCGCCGCCGCCAGCCGCGGGCCGAGTTCCGCCAGAATCGCCCGCTGCGCACCCGCGTCGAGATCGCGCCAGGCGGCGATTTCGGCGAGCGTGCGTCCGCACCCGATGCAGAGCCCGGAAACGGGATCGACGACGCAGACTTTCACGCAAGGGGAGGCCGGCGGCGGCGGGGGGAGGGTCATAGCCCTGATTTAAGCCGTCGAACCCCCGATGAGAAGACCACAGAGGCAGGCGATCTCCGCCGCCTGCTGCGCCGCGCCGGCGACGTCGCCGGTTTGGCCGCCGATGTGGCGGCGCGCGAGCGCGCTGACGCCCCAGGCGGCGGCGAAGGCGATGAGGCAGGCGAACAGCGCCCGGCCGAAGCCGGTCGCGACGGTGCCGACGAACAAGGCGACCGCCGCCGTGGCGAGCCCTGCGGCGACGAAGCTGGAAATTTCGAGCCGTCCGGCGCTCGCCCCCGCGCCATCGGCGCGTGCGGCCGGCAGAATGGCCAGCGGCACGAGCGCCGCCGCCCGCGACGCGGCGCCGGCGAGGATCAGGCCCGCGGCGGCGAAGGCGAAGCCTTTCGGCGCCAGCGCCGCCACCGCGCCGACCCGCAGCATCAGCGCCAGCACGAGAGCGACGGCGCCGTAGCTGCCGATGCGGCTGTCGCGCATGATTTCGAGCTTCCTCTCGCGGCTGCGGCCGCCGCCGAAGCCGTCCGCGACGTCGGCGAGGCCGTCCTCATGCAGCGCGCCGGTCGCCGCGGCGAGCGCCGCGACGGCGAAAACAGCGCCGATTGAGAAAGGCAGCCGTAGCGTCTCCGCAAGGCCGAGCGTGAGTGCGCCGATCGCGCCGATCACCGCGCCGGCGAGCGGCGTCGCCCAGGCGATGCGGCTGAGGTCAAAGCCGGCGTCCGCCGCGCTCGATGGGATCGGCAGCCGCGAAAAGAAGCGCAAATTGGACGCGAGATCCGAAAAGGCGTGGGCGAGGGGAGGGGGGCGATCGGCGGGCATGGGCGCGCTCGGCGGGCTATCGGGTCACGCCGCCCACAGGAATACGGCGCTGGCGCAGGCGCCGAGCGCCGTCTGCCCATATTCGAGCAGGCCCCATTGCTTGACGAGCACGCGGGCGGCGCCGATGTCGCGCGGCGACAGGGTGAGGATCTGGTCGTTGAGCGGCGCCATCGCGAAATAGGTATAGGGCCAGGTCAGCACGATCAGCAGGGCGCCGATCGCCCAGCGGACATCCTTCGTATCGAAATAAGCGAGCAGGCCGAGCGCCGCCGAAATGAGCGCGAAGGCCGCCAGCAGCGCGACGCCCCGGCGGTCGCTTGGCGTCCATTCGTTCAGCATCGCCTGGTCGTCGAGCGCGAGGCGCGCCGGCTGCTCGACGATATTGACGTAGAGCGCGGCGCCGGTGAACGCAGCCGCAAAGGCGAGGGCGAGAATTCCAGGCGACATTTTTGTTTCCCTCCGAGCGCCGACGACGCCATTCCTAGCATTGCATTCCGCCGCCGTCTTGGCCGAGATTGCTTGCAACACCCTGGACCGTCATCGCGAGGAGCGCAGCGACGAAGCGATCCATGCATCCGCCTGGGATAGCCCGCCGCCTTCCGGCTTCGTTCTCTCCGCAAAGACAGGCGGCGGCCGGGGCGCTACGATCAAACGCGAAAGCCGCTGCGACGCCTCGCCTTCCGTTAGGTCAAGTCTATGTCGCCTGATCGTCTTCGGCCTCCGTTCCATCACGAATCCGCCGTTCGCCGCACGCGCGCCATCGAGGACGATTGGAACCAGCACGATGCCGAGCGCGCGGCTCTTTGCTGCGCTGAGGACGCGCGATGGCGCGACGGCGCCGCCTTCCTGCGCGGCCGCGAGGCGATCGAGGCTTTCCTGCGCGACAAGTTCGCGCGCGAGGGCGACTTCCGGGTGATCAGGGAGATGTGGGCCTTCGACGGGGAGCGCATCGCCGCGCGCTTCTGCGCGGAATGGCGTAACGCGGCCGGCGGTTGGTTTCGCGCTTACGGCGTCGAAGCTTGGCAGTTTGAGGCCGACGGCCTGATCCGCGCGCGCCACGCCTCCGCCCAGGCCCTGCCGCTCGCGCCGCAACAGCGCAAGTTCCTCTGGCCGCCGGGCCCACGCCCGCTCGACCATCCCGGGCTGGCGGCGTTCGGGATGTGAGCGTGGATGGGAGAGAACGCTTGAGTTTGAGAACAAAAAAAGAACTTGCGGACGAGAACAAACCATGCACATAGTTTGTTTCAAGGGGGGTCGCCGAGGTCTTCTGTTGCCTCGAGAGCGCCGACCGTGAGAGAAGGATGACAGCCGTGAGCCAACCCAATCTTCGCGTCGTGGAAGGAACTTTCGTGGATAAGACCAAGGCGCTCGACGCCGCGCTCTCTCAGATAGAACGCGCGTTCGGCAAAGGCTCGATCATGCGCCTCGGCAAGAACGTCAAGGCGGCCGAGGTCGAGACCATTCCGACTGGATCGCTCGGGCTCGACATCGCGCTCGGGGTCGGCGGCCTGCCGCGCGGCCGCGTCATCGAGATCTACGGGCCGGAATCCTCGGGCAAGACGACCCTGACCCTGCATGTCATTGCCGAAGCGCAGAAGAAGGGCGGCGTCTGCGCCTTCGTCGACGCCGAGCATGCGCTCGACCCCGTCTACGCCCGCAAGCTCGGCGTCAATCTCGAAGACCTTCTGATCTCCCAGCCGGACACCGGTGAGCAGGCGCTCGAGATCACCGACACCTTGGTGCGCTCGGGCGCGATCGACGTGCTGGTGATCGATTCGGTCGCGGCGCTGACGCCGCGGGCCGAAATCGAGGGCGAGATGGGCGAGTCGCAGCCCGGCCTGCAGGCGCGTCTGATGAGCCAGGCCTTGCGCAAGCTCACCGCCTCGATCTCGCGCTCCAACACCATGGTGATCTTCATCAATCAGATCCGCATGAAGATCGGCGTGATGTACGGTTCGCCCGAGACCACCACTGGCGGCAACGCGCTGAAATTCTACGCCTCCGTGCGCCTCGACATCCGCCGCATCGGCGCGATCAAGGACCGCGAGGAGGTCGTCGGCAACCAGACCCGCGTCAAGGTCGTCAAGAACAAGGTCGCGCCGCCCTTCAAGCAGGTCGAATTCGACATCATGTACGGCGAGGGCGTCTCGAAGAACGGCGAACTGATCGACCTCGGGGTCAAGGCCGGCGTCGTCGAAAAATCCGGCGCCTGGTTCTCCTACGACAGCCAGCGCCTCGGCCAGGGTCGCGAGAACGCCAAGACCTTTCTGAAGACTAATCCCGAAGTCGCGGAGCGGATCGAAAAGGCGATCCGCGAGAACTCCGGCCTGATCGCTGACCGCATCCTCGAGAACGCCGATCCGTCCGACGCCGACGACGCCGACGCCTGAAGCTCTCCTTTGGGCGCGCGTCCCCAAAAGCGCGCCCATCCCGCCAGGAGCCCGCCTTCATCGTCGCGCGTGTGAAGCGCGCGGCCGCGCTCGGACCTAAAAGACCGGCGCGGCCGCGCGGCTGATCGCGAGATCGCCGCCGCCCGATTTGCCTTTCTCCGGCCATGCTCTAAAAGCTCGGTGGAATTCCAGCCCGGGGCCAAGCGTTCATGAGCGGCGTCAACGAGATCCGATCGAATTTCCTGCAGTTCTTCGGCAAGAACGGCCATGAGATCGCGTCCTCGAGTTCGCTCGTGCCGCGCAACGATCCGACGTTGATGTTCACCAACGCCGGCATGGTGCAGTTCAAGAACGTCTTCACCGGCGTGGAGCGTCGGCCTTATCAGCGCGCGACGACGGCGCAGAAATGCGTGCGCGCCGGCGGCAAGCACAACGACCTCGACAACGTCGGCTACACTGCGCGCCACCACACCTTCTTCGAGATGCTGGGCAACTTCTCGTTCGGCGATTACTTCAAGCCGCTCGCCATCGAACTTGCCTGGAACCTCATCACGCGCGAATTCGGTCTGCCCAAGGATCGTCTCTGCGTCACTGTCTACCACGACGACGACGAAGCCTTCGACCTCTGGAAGCGAGTCGCTGGTCTCCCCGAATCCCGCATCATCCGGATTGCAACTTCCGACAATTTCTGGGCGATGGGCGACACCGGCCCCTGCGGCCCTTGCTCGGAGATCTTCTTCGACCACGGTGAATCGATCCCCGGCGGCCCGCCCGGCTCGGCGGACGCCGACGGCGACCGCTTCATCGAGATCTGGAACCTCGTCTTCATGCAGTTCGAGACGCTGCCGGGCGGCGAACGCGTGAATCTGCCGCGCCCGTCGATCGACACCGGCATGGGGCTCGAGCGCGTCGCGGCGGTGTTGCAGGGCAAGCACGACAATTACGACATCGACCTGATGCGCGCGCTGATCCGCGCCAGCGCCGAGGCGACGGGCGTCGATCCTGACGGTCCGCACAAGGTTTCGCACCGGGTGATTGCCGATCACCTGCGCGCCTCCGCTTTCCTCGTCGCCGACGGCGTGCTGCCATCCAACGAGGGACGCGGCTATGTACTGCGCCGCATCATGCGGCGAGCGATGCGCCACGCCCAGCTCATCGGCGCGCGCGAGCCGCTGATGTGGCGCCTCGTGCCGGCGCTGACGCGCGAGATGGGACAGGCCTATCCCGAGTTGCTGCGCGCCGAAGCGCTGGTGACCGAGACGCTGAAGCTCGAGGAAACGCGCTTCCGCACCACTTTGGCGCGCGGCCTCGCGATCCTCGAGGACGAAACGCGCGACCTTTCTTCCGGCGGCAAGCTGACGGGCGAGGTGGCGTTCAAGCTCTACGACACCTACGGCTTCCCGCTCGATCTTACGCAGGACGCGCTGCGTCCCCGCGGCGTCGGCGTCGACGTCGATGGTTTCAACGCGGCGATGGAGCGCCAGCGCGCCGAAGCGCGCAAGGCCTGGTCCGGCTCCGGCGAAGCGGCGACCGAGACGGTCTGGTTCTCGCTGCGCGAGCGGATCGGCGCGACCGAGTTCCTCGGCTATGAGACCGAGAGCGCGGAGGGTGTCGCCGAGGCGCTGTTGTGCGACGGCGCCGAGGTCCCCTCGCTCGGCGCCGGCGAGACCGGCTGGCTCATCCTCAACCAGACGCCGTTCTACGGCGAATTGGGCGGCCAGGTCGGCGACGTCGGCCTGATCGTCGGTCCCGGCGTGCGCGCCCGGGTGCTCGACACCAAGAGGAAGCTCGGCGATCTCTTCGTCCACGAAGTCGAAGTGGAGGAGGGAACTCTCAAAGTCGGCGCCGCGCTGGAGCTGAAGGTCGATCACGCGGCGCGCACCGCGATCCGCGCCAACCATTCGGCGACCCACCTGCTGCACGAAGCCTTGCGTATGGTGCTCGGCGACCACGTTGCGCAGAAAGGTTCGCTCGTCTCGCCCGACCGGCTGCGTTTCGACATCGCCCACCCCAAGCCGATTACGCCGGAAGAAATCGCGGCCGTCGAGGACATCGCCAACCGGGTCGTCCTCGCCAACGAGCCCGTCGTTACGCGGCTAATGGGCATCGAGGAGGCGCGCGCCTCCGGCGCCAGGGCGCTGTTTGGCGAAAAATATGGCGATGAAGTGCGTGTTGTCTCGATGGGCACGATCGAGGCAGGCGACAACGGCCCGCGCCCCTATTCGGTCGAGCTCTGCGGCGGCACCCATGCCGTGCGCACCGGCGACATCGGCCTGGTCACGATCATCGGCGAAAGCGCCGTGGCGGCCGGCGTGCGCCGAATCGAGGCGAAGACGCGCGACGACGCGCGCAAGCGCCTGACCGAAGATTCGCGCGCCTTCGCCGAACTCGCCGCACTGCTGCGTGCGCCGGCCCCCGAGGCCGCCGAGCGGCTCGAAGCGCTGCTCGAAGACAAGCGCAAGCTCGAACGCGAACTCGCTGATGCGCGACGCAAGCTCGCCATGGGCGGCGGCGGTTCGGGCGCGTCGGAAGCCGTGCGCGACGTGGGCGGCGTCAAGCTTTACGCGCGGGAAGTCTCTGGCGTCGAGATGAAGGATCTCAAGTCGCTCGCGGATGAGGCCAAGCAGACAGTCGGCTCGGGCGTCGTCGCGATCGCGGCGGTGAGCGAGGACGGCAAGGCGAGCCTCGTCGTCGGCGTTACAGCGGATCTGACGGCGCGCTTCAACGCGGTCGATCTCGTCCGCCTCGGCTCGGCTGCGCTCGGCGGCAAGGGCGGCGGCGGGCGACCCGACATGGCCCAGGCCGGCGGCCCGGACGGCGCCAAGGCCGGCGAAGCGCTGGCGGCGGTCGAAGAGGCGATCCGGGGAAAGGCGGGGGCGTAGCCGCCCCCATTTCTCCGCTGATCCGTTTGGAAAGGGCATGCGAGGCGGGCGCTCCTGATGAGCGTGGAGAGGCCGCGCCTCATCCGTCCTTCGAACGCAAATCGTCGGGCGTCACGAAGCGGGCCAGCAGTCCGTTTCCCGGCGCGACCTCTCGCCAATGATCGGCGTCGAACTCGATGATCGCCAAGGCCGCGGTTGCGAATTTCGCCGCCATGGCCTGCAACTCGCTGCGCGCGCCGCGGCCGGCGAGGTGCGTCGCGAGTTCGCCGAGGCCGGGGTTGTGGCCGACCAGCATGACGCGCGGCGCCGTGTCGGGCAGGGCGCGCACGATCGACTGGAGCGTCGGCCAACTCGCGTCATAAAGCCCCGGCTCTTCGCGCCGTTCGACCGGAGGCGGCCAGCCCTCAGCGGCGATGTCGGCCGTCTCACGCGTGCGCGTCGCTCCCGAATCGATCAAGAGATCGGGGATCCTGTCGATCGCGGCGACATAGGCGCCGACGCGCGCCGCGTCGCGCCGGCCGCGCTCGATGAGCGGGCGCGCGTAGTCGTTGCGTCCCGTAGCGGGGATCGCCTTCGCGTGTCGGAGCAGCAGCAGCCTCAGCATGGATAACTCAACGTCGTCTCGCGGCGCGCGCGGCTTTCAAGAGCGCTCGCGCCGGTTGAGGAAGGCCAGCCGCTCGAACAGATGCACGTCCTGCTCGTTCTTGAGCAGCGCGCCGTGCAGCGGCGGAATCAGTTTCCTGGGGTCGCGTTCGCGTAGGGTCTCCGGCGCGATGTCCTCGTTCAGCAGCAGCTTGAGCCAGTCGAGCAGCTCGGACGTCGTCGGCTTCTTCTTCAAGCCCGGCGTTTCGCGCACCGAGAAGAAAACGCGCATCGCCTCCTCGACCAGCCGCGGCTTGATCCCGGGGTAGTGCGCCTCGACGATCGCGCGCATCGTCTCCGTGTCGGGAAAGCGGATGTAGTGGAAGAAGCAGCGGCGCAGGAAGGCGTCCGGCAGCTCCTTTTCGTTGTTGGAGGTGATGACGACGATCGGCCGCACGGCCGCGCGCACCGTCTCGCCGGTCTCGTAGACATGGAACTCCATGCGGTCGAGCTCGAGCAGGAGATCGTTGGGAAATTCGATGTCGGCCTTGTCGATCTCGTCGATCAGCAGCACCGGGCGCTCGGCCGCCGCGAAGGCGTCCCACAGCTTGCCGCGCCTGATGTAGTTGCGGATGTCGGAAACGCTGGCGTCGCCGAGCTGCGAATCGCGCAGGCGCGATACCGCGTCATATTCGTAGAGGCCCTGCTGGGCGCGCGTCGTCGACTTGATGTGCCAGGCGATGAGCGGCGCGCCGAGCGAGGCCGCGATCTCCTCGGCGAGCATCGTCTTGCCGGTTCCGGGTTCCCCCTTGATGAGCAGCGGCCGCTCCAGCTTGATCGCCGCATTGACCGCGACCTTCAACTCGTCGCTGGCGATGTAGCTGGCGGTGCCTTCAAAACGCATGATCGCCTCGAGAATAAGTGAGCGCGCGGGCAACGGAGATTGTTTGTTTTGCCGCACGAGTGTCGGCGAGTTTCAGACGGCGCGGCGATTTGAGCAAGTCGCCATGCCGTCGGCGGCGGGGCCGGCCCGACCCGCCTCGATCAATTCATCGCGCTTTTCACCGTCTCGATCAATTGCTTGAGCGTGAAAGGCTTGGGCAGGAAGAGAAACTCCTGTCCCTCCGGCAGGTTGCGCGCGAAGGCGTCGTCGGCGTAGCCGGAGACGAAGATGATCTTGGCCGTCAGGCCGCGCCGGCGCAGCTCGGTCAGCATGGTCGGCCCGTCCATCTCCGGCATGATGACGTCGGAGACGATCAGGTCGATCTTGTCGGCGGCCTCGACGACCCGCAGCGCGTCGGCGCCCGATTCGGCTTCCAGCACCGTGTAGCCGCGCGAGGCGAGCGCGCGCGAAGCGAAGGCGCGCACCGCCTCTTCGTCCTCCACCAGGAGGATTGCGCCGCGGCCGGTGAGGTCCGCCGCCGGTTTCGCGGCCTCTTTCTTGACCGGCTCGATCGTCGTCTCGGGAACGTAGCGCGGCAGAAGGATGCGGAATGTCGTGCCGACGCCAGGCTCGCTCTCGCAGAACACATAGCCGCCGGTTTGCTTGACGATGCCATAGACCATCGAGAGGCCGAGGCCGGTGCCCTTGCCCACTTCCTTGGTGGTGAAGAAGGGTTCGAAGATCTTGTCTCGTACGTCCGCCGGAATGCCGTGTCCGGTGTCCTCGACCTCGACGAGCACATATTCCGCCGGCGCGATGGACTTCTCGTTGAAACCAGCGCATTCGGCGGCGGCGACGTTGCGCGTGCGCAGCGCGATCCGGCCGCCCTCGCTCATCGCGTCGCGCGCATTGACGACGAGATTGACGATCACTTGCTCGAACTGGTTGAGGTCCGCCTTGACGAGCCACAGATCGCGCCCATGGACGACGTCGAGCTCGATCGTCTCGCCGACCAGGCGACGCAGCAGCATCTGCAATTCGGAGAGCACCTCGCTGAGCTGAAGCGTCTGCGGCCGCAGCGTCTGGCGGCGCGAGAAGGCCAGCAGCTGCCGCACCAGGCCGGCCGCCCGGTTGGCGTTCTGCTTGATCTGCATGATGTCCTGGAAGGACGGATCGGTCGGCCGGTGATTGGCGAGCAGAAGATCGGAATAACCGATGATCGCTGTCAGCACGTTGTTGAAGTCGTGCGCGATTCCGCCGGCGAGTTGGCCAATCGCCTGCATCTTTTGGCTTTGGACGAAATTCTCCTGCAAAGTGCGCTGCTCGGTGGTGTCGAGCGCGAAGAGGATCGCGCTCGCCCCCTCGTCGCGCTCCGGATCGGCGGCGGAGAGGAAGAACCGCGCCGATCGCGCGCCCTCGCCCTCGATCGCGACGTCGAGCGGAGCGATGTCGCCCTTGCCCTGGCCGGCGGCGGCGATCGTTTCGCGCAAAACCGCATGGTCGCGCTCGGCGACGCCGCGATAGATCGAGGGGCGCGCCTGTTCGGGGCCGCTCTTCAGCGCCTGCGGCGCGAGCCGGGCGAAGGCGCCGTTGGCGCGCAGCACCGCGCCCTCGGCGTCGATCGAAGCGATCGCCATCGGGGTCGAATTGAAGAACCGGGCGAAGCGCACCTCGGCGGCGCGCAGGTCCTCGCCGTGATCTTCGCCCGGCGCGCGGTTGAGCACCATCGTGCGCGAGGGGCCCGGCAGGCCGCCGCTCGAAAAGGCGACGCGGTGCAGCAGCCGCGCCGGCAGGAACTGGCCCTGGCGGCGCTTGAGATCGACGTCGAAACGTTCCGTGATGACCTCGCCCGGCTTGCCTGAGACCACGCTGAGCAGAGCCGCGCCGTCGCCGGCGACGATGTCGGCGAGCTTGAGCTGGCCGGCGGCGAACTGCGCGATGTCGTAATCGAGCCAATTGGCGAGCGTCGCGTTCATATGCGCGATCGAGCCGTCCGGCTCGGCGGAGAAAAAGCCCGCCGGCGCATGATCGAGATAGTCGATCGCGTGTTGGAGGTCCTGGAAGAAGCTTTCGTGCCGCTCGCGCTCGCGCGTGATGTCAGATACCGTCCAGAGCGTTGCGCCGCGCCGGGCGATGCCGTCGAGCGGGCGGACGCGGATGCGATACCAAGCCGCGGCGCCCTCGCCGGCGAGGGGCGGGGCCATGCGCAACTCCTCCGCAGCGCGGTTGCCGGCGTGCGCGGCCTGCGCCAGCCGATAGACCGCCTCGGAGACTTCCGGCGCCCCGGTGAACAGGCGCTCGACGAGCTTGAGGTCGGCGGCTCCCTTGGCGCCCGATAAAGCGCGATAGGCGTCGTTGGCGTAAATGATGCGCGAATCAGCGTCGGTGACGATCAGGCCGTCGGTGTTGCTGTCGGCGATCGCCTTGGTGGTGTCGTACCGCCCCGCCTGACCGGCGAGTTGCAACTGGCCGAAGGCGTAGAGCAGAATCGAGAAGACGCCGAAGATCGCGAGGCCGGCGATGGTCCACGAGATCGCCTTGATCCCGGATTCGCCAGGCAACAGCAGGAAGGCCGCGACCGCGCCGCAGAGGCAAACGACGAGCAGCAGTAGAAGGGCGGGGTTAGCGGCGCGCTCGACGCGGTCGACGGCAGCCGGCTTTGGCGTCGAAATCATCGCGTTACAACCCCTTTGCGGCGAACGCCTCGCCAAACGCGGCGCGCCCGCCGCGCGACGGCGGGGTACGGCGCCGAACTGCCGCTTGACGAGGCGGGCGAGAGCGCGCTCGATATTGCGTCAGTCATGCGCATCCCGTTTAAATGCTGATATTTTCATGGTCCACTGAGTTGCACAAAACGGTCTAGTCTGATACTGAGCTTTTTCATCGCCCGTGGCGACAAGGTACGAGAACGAAGAAGGCGCCCCGTCGCCGAGGTCTGGGTATCGCATGCAATGGATTAGCAATTTGGTGTCGCCGGACAATCGCGCGATGCAAATCGTCGTCATAGCCGGCCTGGTCGTTGCAATCGCTCTGATCGTTGTCTTGGTCTACCGCATCGCGTTCGGCCATCGGCTTCGCGTGCCCGGAGGCGGGCGGACGCGACAGCCGCGTCTTGGCCTAGTCGACGCGTTTTCGCTCGACGGTCAGCGCCAACTCGTGCTGGTGCGGCGCGACAACGTCGAACATCTCATCATGATCGGCGGCCCGAACGACGTGCTTGTCGAATCGCAGATCGTTCGCGGAGTCGCTGCGCAATCGGTCCGCGAGGCTAGCGTGGGCAAGCCATCTTCGCCGCGGGTCGTCGCGGCTCCGCCTACGATGCCGGTCGAAGCGTTGGCTCCGCCGAGCGAGGCCGCGCTCGAGCCGCGTATCGAGCCGCCGGTGATGAAGCCGCCGGAGCAGCCGCCGGCCGCACCAGCCCGCGCACCAGTGCGATCGGCGCCGCAGCCGCGTCCCGAGCCGGCGCAGTCGAAGATCGAGCAGCCGAAGCCCGAGCCGGCGATCAAGGCCGAACCGCCTGTGGCCCGCCCAGCGCCAGCGGCAAGACTGGATTTTCCCGCGCCCGTTCGGCCCGCGCCCCCGGCGTCTGATGTGCCGCCTCCGATGCGAGCGGACGGGCTGGCGCCGAAGCCCGCCGCCAGCGGTCCGGACGTTCCCCCGCCCGTCAAGCCGGTCGTTCCGCCGCTCTCTCGGCCCGTGCCGCAGGGGCGTCCGCCGCTGCCGCCGCCAATTGGCGCTGGCTCCTTGAGGGGCCGCGCGACGCCGACCCCGGCGCCGGAGCCGTCTGGCGCCTCCTCCGCGCCCACGCCGCCGGCCCCCTTCGCACCTCCGCCGTCGCCCGCCTGGCAGCGTCCCGCGACGCCGCCCGCTCCGGCGCCTGCGCCCGAGGCGGCTCCTTCCGCGGTCGGCCCGAACTTGCCGCCTGTCCCATCGCCGTCGGCCCCCCAGGCCGGACCGGAGCCGTCTGCTCCCGTTTCGTCGACGCCGAGCGCGCCGGAACTGCCAGGCGGCCCGTCGCCGGAATCGCAGCCCAAGACGTCGCCGGACGATCCCTTCGCCGGGCTCGAATCGCTCGAAGCGGAGATGGCGCGGCTGCTCGGACGAAACAACTAGAGCCGTCTGCCTTTTTTGGAAGACACGGCGCCGCTGTCACCTCCCGCAAAAGCGGGGGACCAAATAGCCGCCGTGGGCATTCGCCGTTTGACTGCGGGATGCCCGCGTTCGCGGGCATGACAACGGGGCCGCGCGGATGATCCGCGAAAAAAAGGCGCGCCGAGGCGCGCCGATTTCATTTCCCCGACGTTATGACGACCTCCCGGAATTGTCCGCAAAGTCGACGTGTTTTCCACCATCGCGTTCGGGGCGGCGCCGGCGCTCCCTCTGGCCGCGCGTCCCGAACCCTTTCGACCCGACGCTATTCGTCGCGGTAGATTTTTTCCCGCCGCTCGTGGCGCTCCTGCGCTTCGACCGACAGCGTCGCGATTGGGCGCGCGTCGAGCCTTCTCAGGGCGATCGGATCGCCCGTCTCGACGCAAAACCCGTAGCTTCCGTCCTCGATTCGCGCCAGCGCCGCCTCAATCTTGGAGATCAGCTTGCGCTGCCGGTCGCGCGCCCGCAGTTCGATCGCTCGGTCCGTCTCCGAAGAGGCGCGATCGGCGATGTCGGGATGGTTTTCACTTTCGTTCTGCAGCGCAGCGAGCGTCTCTTTACTTTCCGCTAGAATGGATTCACGCCAGAGGATCAATTTGCGCCGAAAGTATTCTTTCTGACGCTCGTTCATGAACGGCTCATCGTCCGAGGGTTTGTAGCCGTCCTCTATAACGCCGACAATGCCCATGATTCCCGGTTCCCTGCTGAGCTTGGCGCCCTTATAGCGATCTCATTGTCACGGAACAATGACTAGTCGCAAACACTTGCGGCGCGGTCAGCCGGAGCGCCCCTCGTTGCGCCCTCGCAATTCCCATGCCTAGTCTAGGGAACCGTCGCAAACGGGCGAACTCCAGGAGGGAGCCGTGTTCCATCGCATTGTTCTGGCTGTCGATCTCGCGGATTCCACGATAACTCCAAAGGGGCTCGAACAGGCTATCGAACTCGCCGTCCACAGCGGCGGCGAATTGAGGCTCGTCAATGTTCAGCCTCTGCTGCCCGCGACCTTCATGGAATATGTTCCCGCCGATTTCGACGACGAGCAGGAAAGGCGCGCCCATATCGCGCTGAAGGAGGTAGCCGCCAAAATTAGTCTGCCAAAAGAACGGGTTTCCACTGTCGTGCTCAGTGGCGGCGTCTATCACGAGTTACTCCGGGAGGCGACCGAGTGGGGCGCCGATCTGGTCGTGGTCGGGTCTCATCGGCCGGTGATGTCCGACTATCTCCTCGGATCAAACGCGAAGACGATCGTGCGCCATGCCCAATGTTCGGTGCTGGTCGTACGCGAATGATCAGTGGGAGAGGGCGCGCATCGCCGCCTCGACGCCGTCGGGGGTCAACGGAAACATGCGCTCCCCGAATAGTGAGGCGATGATGCGGGTCGAATGCGAATAGGCCCATTGCTCAGGGGGCGCCGGATTGATCCAGACGCTGCGCGGCCAAGCGGCGACGGCGCGCTTCAGCCAGGTTTCTCCCGGCTCGGCGTTGAGGTGCTCGACCGAGCCGCCCGGGGTCAGTATCTCATGCGGGCTCATCGCCGCATCGCCGACGAAGATGACGCGATGGTCGCGCCCGTAGCTGTTCAGAATGTCGTGCGTCGCGGTGCGTTCCTCGAATCGCCGGCGGTTGTTCTTCCACACGCTCTCGTAAAGACAATTGTGGAAGTAGAAATGTTCCAGCCGCTTGAATTGCAGTCGTGCGGCGGAGAATAGATTGTCGGCCGCCTCGACGTGCCAGTCCATCGAGCCGCCGACATCGAGGAACAGCAGCACTTTCACCGCGTTGCGACGCTCGGGCCGCAACCTGACGTCGATATAGCCCTTGTCGGCGGTCGAGCGGATCGTGCCGTCGAGATCGAGCTCCTCTTCGGCGCCCTCGCGCGCGAAGCGCCGCAAACGGCGCAGTGCGATGCGGATGTTGCGTGGGCCGAGCGCCTCGTCGCCCGAAAAGTCCTTGAATTCGCGGCGGTCCCAGACCTTGACGGCGCTGCCCCGGCGGCTCCGGTCCTGGCCGATGCGCACGCCCTCGGGGTGGTCGCCAAAGGCCCCGAAAGGCGACGTTCCGCCCGTTCCGATCCATTTGGAGCCGCCCTGATGGCGCTCCTTCTGTTCGGTGAGCCGTTGGCGCAGCGTCTCCATCAGCTTCTCGAAACCGAGCTTCTCAATCTCCGCCCGCTCCTCCGGCGTAAGATAGCGCTCGGCGAGTTTGCGCAGCCATTCCTCGGGAATCTCCGCCTGCTCCACGGCCTCCGACAACGACAGCAAGCCTTTGAACGAGGCGGCGAAGACGACGTCGAACTTGTCGAGATTGCGCTCGTCCTTGACGAGCAGGGCGCGCGACAGGCGGTAGAAATCGTCGACCGACGTCTCGGCGACGTCCGCCTCCAGCGCGCGCATCAGATCGAGATATTCGCGCGGCGTCACTGGAACGCGGGCTTCGCGCAAGGCGGCGAAAAACGAGAGGAACATAGGGGGATGCTAGTCGCGATGCGTCGGCGGCGCAACGCGATCGCTCCGCGCCAGCGCCTGGAAATCGCCGTGTCGCGGCGCGATAATGCCTGGGTCGAACGGCTCCGCCGGGCGGGAGGCGCGCATGTCCGTCAGCATCGATCGCAAAGCTTTCGCGCTGCCGCGCTCGGCCGCCGCCGGTTTCGAAATCTTCGCCATCGGCGATATTCACGGCCGCAGCGACCTCTTGGCCGCGCTGCTCGATGAAGCCGCGCGGGAGCCTCGACTCATGCGCGAGCGCGCCATCGTGTTCCTCGGCGATCTCATCGATCGCGGGCCTGACAGTCTCGGCGCGATTGATTTGGCGATCGGAGCGGCCGCGCGCATTGGGGCGCAGCAATCCATCGCGCTGATGGGGAATCATGAGGTGATGATGCGCCTTGTGGTGGACCCTACGACGCCGGAAGGGGACGCGGTCGAGGCGCTCGAGACGTGGCGGCGCAACGGCGCCGACAAGTTCATCGACGAATTCGCCGATCTCGATCGACTACCGGCGGCGCTCGGGGAACGGTTGAAAGCGATCCGCGCCGCGTTGCCGCCACGCATCGCCGAATGGCTGGCGAACCTACGCGCTTCCTGGCGCTGCGGCGAAATCCTGTTCGTCCACGCCGGGATCAATCCGCGCTTCGACCTCGACGCCTTCCTCACCACGCGTTGGAACATCCCGCTGAGGTTCATCGACGAGGAGCGCCACTGGGCCTGGGTGCGCTGGCCGTTCCTTGAACATGATCCGGGCCCGGAGGGCTGGAGCGGCTATTTCGTCGTGCACGGCCATACGCCCAACGACGCCAAGTCGCATGTCTCGCACGCCGATCAGATTGATCGTTTCCGTCTCAATCTCGACGTCGGCTCGGGCAATTCGGGCGTCGCCGAAATGGCGATCATTCGCGCCGACCGGGCCGAGGTCGTCGCGGCGCGCGGGCCGACCAACAAGGCGATGGGCGTTTGAGGCCTGTCACGTCAGCCGGCGCAGCGTACGCTCGTCGAGCGCGTCGGTGAAGGCGGTGGGCGCCCAGCCCTCCCGCAGCGCTTGCACCATGAGTTGCGCCGGGGTCTGAGGAGCAAGACCGCCCACCGGCGGATCGCGGTCGAGATTGGTTGGAAACGCGTAGCCTTCGGCCGCGGCGGCGATCGCGGTCGCGCGCTCTCGCTCGGTAAGTTCGTTCATGCCGAGCAGAACTGGATAAAGCGCATTTGCCATGCGAACCCGATCGACCGATTCCATCGCCCTCCCATAGGGGGAGGAAATCTGCAGCAGATTGGCCATGCGCTTCACGTCCTTCGTGCGATTGTGGCCCGCCGCATGGAACAACGCGGGATTGAAGAAGACGGCGTCGCCCTTGGCGAGCGGCAATTGCACGTGGTTGCGCTCGAAATAGGCGATGAATTCCGGCCTGCGCCAGGCAAAATAGCCGGGGACGAAATTCTGCGAGAAGGGCAGATAGAGCGTCGGCCCGGTCTCGACTGGCATGTCGCAATGGGCGACCGCGCCTTGCAGCGTCATCACCGGCGACAATTGATGGGTGTGGGCGGGGAATTCTTCGATCTCCGCCGCGGTCTGGAAGCCCATGTGATAGTCGCGATGAACCGACTGCGCCTCGCCGCCCGGATTGACGACGTTGAGCTGCGAGGTGATTTGATAGCCGGTTCCGAGCCAAGCCTGCGCCGCCATCGCGATCGCTTCGTTGGCGTAGTAGCGCGCAAAGACGTCCGGCGCAGCGAGGCACAGCTTCTCCAGCGCGTTCCAAACTCGGTCGTTCGCGCCGGGCTTGGCGAAATGATCGCCGCCGCGCGCGGCGAGCCGTTGCGTTTCGATGATTTCGTGGAATATGCGGGACGCGGCGTCGACGACGTCGAGATCCGCGAGGGCCTTCTCGAAGACGACGATGCCCGGGCCCGTCAGCATCGCCTCGGCCCATTCCGCCATGAAAGCCTTGCGCTGGATGGGATCGGCCGCGGCGGCGCGGATCGCGTCGCCGTCATAGATCGGCACGTCGGACCGGATCGCCGCCGCGAGCGGATAGTCGGCAGGGTCCGTGCGGCGCTGCACGATGTTCAAAAAGTTGTCGAGTTTGCAGGATTCAGGCGTCAGCCACACACGCGCGGAGCGTTGGGCGACGATCGCTTCGGCATTCACCGTGCGTCCCTCCCATTCTGTCGTCGGCTTTGCAGCCTTGGCGGCCGCCCTCCGGGCGACGAGCCCACCAACTGAACACCTTCGCGCTCCTCGCCGCAAGCGCCTCGTCGTCGCCGGTGGTCGACAGGCGTCATAGCGGGCAGGGTATCTCCCGGCGCCAATTGCGGCTAAACGTACGAAAAGGCGCATTATCGCCGCAAGAATGGCAGGCTTAGTTTTTCATGCGGACATGGATCAAGAACCCGCTCGCAATTTTCGCGGACGCCGCAGGGGGTGGCCTCGTCGTTGACGAGGGACGGATCGTTGAAACGGTTGCAAGCGGACGCAAGCCCTCGGCGCCGGTCGAGGCGACGTTCGACGCCTCCCGGCATGTCGTGTTGCCCGGGCTCATCAACACGCACCATCACTTTTACCAGTCGTTGACGCGCGCTCACCCATCCGCGATCAACAAGGAACTCTTCCCCTGGCTCACCGCGCTCTATCCGATCTGGGCGCGGCTCAAGCCGAATCAGCTGCGCGCCGCGGTGCGACTGGTGCTGACGGAACTTATGGTGTCCGGCTGCACGACGGCTTCCGATCATCACTATCTCTTCCCGCGCGGGCTCGAGAACGCCGTCGACATCGAAGTGGAAGAAGCGCGCGCCCTCGGCATGCGAATGACGGTGACGCGCGGCTCGATGGACCTCGGCCGGAAGGACGGCGGCCTGCCGCCCGACAGCGTGGTGCAGGATCCCGACACCATCCTCGAAGACAGCGAGCGCGTGCTCAAGCTGTTCCATGATCCGAAACCCGGCGCGCAAATTCAGATCGCGCTCGCGCCTTGTTCGCCGTTCTCGAGCAACAAGCGGGTGATGGTCGAAACCGCCAAGCTCGCCGAGCGCTACGATTGCCAGATGCATACGCATCTCTGCGAGACCAAGGACGAGGAACGCTTCTGCCTCGAACGGTTCGGCATGCGTCCGGTCGACTTTCTCGAGGAGACGGGCTGGATGTCGAAGCGCACCTGGCTCGCGCACGGCATTCATTTCAACGACGAGGAGATTCGGCGGCTGGGCCGCGCGGGCGTTGGTGTTTGCCATTGCGCCGCCTCGAACATGGTGCTCGCCTCGGGCATCTGCCGAACCTGCGAACTCGAGGCGGCCGGCTCGCCGGTCGGTCTCGGCGTCGACGGCTCCGCGTCGAACGACGCTTCGAACATGATCGAGGCGCTGCGGCACGCGCTGATGATCGGCCGTCTGCGCTACGGCGCGTCGAAAGTGACGCATCTCGACGTGCTCCGCTGGGGCACCGAGGGCTCGGCGCGCTGCCTGGGCCGCAGCGACATCGGGCGCATCGCCGTCGGCTATCAGGCGGATCTTGCGCTCTTCACGCTCGACGAACTGCGCTTCAGCGGCTCGCATGATCCGCTCGCCGCGTTGATCCTGTGCGGCGCCCATCGCGCCGATCGCGTGATGATCGGCGGAGCGTGGCGCGTGATCGACGGCGCTCCGGTCGGCGTCGACGTCGCCGCGTTGATGGCGGAGCATCGCGAGGCCGCGCTGGCGATGGCCTGAGCGTTCTGCCGTTAGGTGGAACCGTCATTGCGAGCGGAGCGAAGCAATCCAGCGATCGAGATCTCGCCAGCAAGTCGCGGTGCGTTCCGTCGGCGCTTCGATTCCCTGACGCTTCGATCTCTGGATCGCCGCGCTTCGCTCGCGATGCCGGTTCAACCAATAGACAGCGTGTTCTAAGCTAAGCGAGACGACACACTCGTTCTCAGCGCCGCTGGGCTTGCCAGCGTAGCGCCCGCGCTTCGACTAGCGACAGCAGTCCATTGGCGACGAGGCCGATTGCGCCGAGCAGGATGACGCCCGCGAAGAGGTCGGCCGAGCGGTAGGCGCGCGCGGCGAGCAGCACCCACTGGCCGAGGCCGTCGAGGCCGGCGATCATCTCGCAGACGACAGCGAGGATGAGGGCAACGGTGAGACCGAGCCGCAGGCCGGCGAGGATGTCGGGCGCGGCGGAGGGCAGGGCGATTTTGATCGCCGTCTGCCATCCGTTCAGGCCGAGGACGCGCGCCACCTCTTTCAGTCGCGGCTCGACCGCGCCGAAACCATGCATCGTCGCCAGCAGCATCGGCCAGACCGCGCCGAAGCCGATCACGCCGAGCGCCATGGCGGTCGAGAGGCCGAACATCGCGATCGCCACGGGAATGATCGCGGATGCGGGCAGCGGGCGAAGGAACTCGAGCGACGGTCCGATATAGGCCCGCGCCGTCGCGCTCGAACCGATCAGCGCGCCGAGCAGGACGCCGACCGCCGAGGCGATCAGCCAGCCGGCGATCATGTGCTCGATCGTGCCGGCGAGCTTGATCGATAGGTCGGCGCGCGTGAGGCCGGTCCACAGAGCGCCGAAGGCGCGTTCCGGCGAGGGGAGGAAGACAGGCGAGACGAGCCTGAAGGCGGCGATTTCCCGCCATGCGAGGATGAGCGCGAGAAGGAACGCGAGGCTCGCGATGCGCCAGGCGAGGGCCTTCATGGCTCGCTCCCCAATCGCGCCGCCTCGCCAAACAGGCGCTGCTGGGCGAAGACGAGCAGCGCATTGAGGCCGAAGCCGACAATGCCGATCCACAGGAGATAGGCGAGCATGACGTCGGGCCGCAGGGCCTGCCCAGCGGTCATGACGCCGTTGCCGAGGCCCATCGGATTGACCGCGATTTCGACCGTCACTGCAACGACGAGCGATATGCCCGCGGCGAGGCGGAGCGCAACGAAGATGCGCGGCAAGGCGGCCGGTGCGATGATCTTGAAGACCCGCGCGAAGGGTCCGAGCTTGAGCACCTCAGCGACTTCGATCAGGCGCGGCTCGACGCCTGCGACCGCCGCCCGCGACAGCACGAGCACCGTCCATAGACAGGCGAAGGCGACGATGGCGATCTCTAAGCGATAGCCGAAGCCGAGAGCGACGAGAGCGATCGGGATCACCGCCACCGAGGGGATCGGCCGCATCAATTCGACGCTGAGTTCAGTCAGCCGATCGAGCGCGCTGACGCTGCCGAACAGGATCCCAAGCGCAAGCCCGATTGCGGCGCCGATCGCGAGGCCGCCGAACGCGCTCGCCAGCGTGTCGCGCGTCGCAATGAGCAGCGAGCCGTCGGCGAGAGCGTAGACAAGCGCCGACGCCACCGCCGATGGCGGCGCGATGGTGTCGCTCGGTCCGGCGAGGCGGGCGCCGATCTCAGCGAGGATCAGCAAGGCCGCCGGCAGGGCGAGCGCCCGCGCGGCCTTCAACGCGCGCCTCCTGCTTCCGCAGTGTGGATGAAGTCGTAGAGTTCGCGCCGCAGCCGGAGGAACTCCGCACTCTCGCGCGTCGCGACCTGGTCGCGCGGGCGGGGCAGGGTCACCTTGAGATCCAGGCCGATGCGGCCCGGATGCGGGGAAAGGCCGATGACGCGATCGCCGACATAGATCGCCTCCTCGAGGTCATGCGTGACGAAGAAGATCGTGGCGCCACTCGCCTTCGCGATCGCCAGCATTTCGTCCTGCAGCGCCTGGCGCGTCATCGCGTCGAGCGCGCCGAACGGTTCGTCCATCAACAGCGCGGCCGGCTCCTGGGCGAGACAGCGCGCGATCTGCAAACGCTGCTGCATGCCGCCCGACATCTGCGAAGGGAACTTGTCGCTGTGATTCGGCAGCCCTACCTTCTTGAGCAGCGCGGCGATGCGCTCGGCGCGCCCGCTGCGCGGAGCGCCCGCAGCCTCGAGCGCAAGCGAAATGTTGCCGGCGGCGGTCCGCCATGGCAGCAGCGCCTTGGCGTAATCCTGAAAGACGACGGCGACGTCGCGCCGCGGTCCGCGCATCGGCGCGCCGTCGAACATGACGACGCCGGCCGTCGGCTCGATCAAGCCCGCCGCGACGCGCAGCGCCGTCGTCTTGCCGCTGCCCGAGGGGCCGACGACGCAGACAATCTCGCCGCGCCGCACTTCGAGCGAGAGCTTGCCGAGAACGAGATGTTTTTGAAACGCGACATCGACGTCTCGGAAGACGATCAGCGGGGTGCAGGGGGTGGTCACAGCGAGCCTCCCGACGCCGCGCCGCCGTAGACATGCCTCAGCGTTGAAGCGATATGCGCGGCAAGGTTGGCGCAGGCCTTCTCGCTGGCGCGCGAGATCGCGAGATCGGCGATCGTCTGATGTTCGTGCAAGAATTCTTCAGGGTCTGCGAGTTTCGCCATCATCAGGCGGCGATAGCGATAGGCCTGATCGTAGAGATCGGAATGGGCGGCCAGCATGCGCGGCGAGTTGCAGGCGGCGATCAACGCGGTGTGGAAGGCCTTGTGAAGCACGTCGAACTCCGGCCTGCCTTCGCCGAACTCGCGACCGGCGTCGCGCACATAGCGCTTGAGCCGGTGCAAGGCGGCGACGATGTCGCCCTCCCATTCGCCGCGTCCGGCCGCCATGCTGAGCCGGAGCGCTTCGCATTCGATCACGGTGCGTATGCGGACAAGGTCGGCGAGATCCTCGCGCGAAATCTCTTTGACGCGAAAGCCGCGCTGGCCGATCGCATCGACAAGGCCGCGCGAGACCAGCCGCGACAGGCCCTCGCGCAGTGGAGTCGCGCCGATGCCATAGTGGGCCGCGCGCTCGGCGATGCCGAGCCGCGCTCCTGGCGCGAGAGCGCCGGATAGGATGTCGGCCTCGACGAGCGCGGCGGCGCGCTCGCTTAAGGTGTCGACGGAAATCATTGCTGCGGCCCTTACGTTGCTTGTTAAGGCAGGACCAATTTGCTGGAATCGATTTGGCTCTGCAGCATGTCCTGTTGTTTCATCACATCGATCCACCAGGCAAAATCGCTCGCCTTGAGCTTCGGCTCGGCAAGGCCAGGGCGGTTCAGCTTGACGATCTCGAGCGGCAGGTGGGTAAACTTGGCGATCGAGACGCTCGCCTTCTCGCGGTCTGAATTGACCATCGCCGCCGCTTCCTCGATCGACGCACGGAACGCCTTGATGACTTCAGGATTCTGCTCGGCGAAGCTGCGCGTCGTCACGTAGGAGATGATCGGCTCCGTGCGGCCGAGTTCGGAGGCGTAGCGCACCGCGACCGTGCCGGTGCCGGCGGTTTGCATGCGCGAGATGAAGGGCTCCGCTGTCAGCACGGCGTCGACGGCTCCGGACTTCAGCGCGTCGCTCATGGTCGGAAACGTCACCTCGACGAAATTGACTTTGCTAGGATCGACGCCTTGGTCGATCAGCCACTTGCGGAACAGTACGTGCAGGAAGGCTCCGATCCCGGGAGCACCGACTTTCTTGCCCAGAAAATCCTTGGCGTCCTTGATCGTGACGCCGTTGCGCGCGACCGCGGCGATCAGATTGTTTGCGACGGGGTCCATCACCGAGGCGCCGTCGATGGCGACCAGATCCAGCCCGCCGTCGACCGCTTGAAGAAAGACGGTCTCGGTCGGACCGCCGATCTGGATCGAGTTGGAGACGATCGCCGGCGGAATGTTGGTGTTGATGCCGATCAGCGTCATGTCGACGTCGAGACCGTGCTTGGCGAAGACGCCTTCGTCGCGCGCCACCATGGCGGAGGCGCAGTCGGTCGTCGCGGTGCAGGCGACATGCAGTTTCACGTTTTCCGCCCAAGCGCCGCCGGCCGCGCATAGGGCGATGCCCGCCCCGAGCGACACTGTTCGCAAATGGCGCACCGCGTCGGCCGCGCCGATCCGTCCGATCATCACGTTTCCTCTCCTTGTTTTGGGAGCGTGGCTCCTTGATTGTCGATAAAATGTATGTTCGTATATATTTTATCCGTTGGCAAGGGGAGGAAACTATGAGGCTAGCGACGTATCGTGAGGGAAACAGCGTCCGCATCGGCGTGTCGCACAGCGCAGACGCCAAGGTGTTCGATCTCGCGGCGGCTGCTGCGCGCGAGGGCGTCTCGCCCGCGCCGTTCGCTTCAATGCTGGCTCTGATCGACGCGGACGAGGCCGGCCTCGATCTCGCGCGGAAGCTCTTCGCCAAGCGCGGCGGCGAGGAAGATCTGTCGACGGCGACCGCGTCGGTCGAGCTGCTCGCGCCGTTGCCCGAACCGCGCCAGATGCGCGACGCGATGTCTTTCACGACCCACATTCTCCAGTCGGGCCGCGGCATGCAGGCATTGGCGGCGCGGGAAAAGGGCGGTGAGGAGGCGTTTCGCGTCGCGATGCAGGCGCCGCTCGGCGAGGTCGCCGAGGTCTACCGCCGCGTGCCGATTTTCTACATCACGAACCGCATGACGGTGGTGGGCCCGGGCGCGACGGTGAAGTGGCCGCGCTACAGCGAGGTGATGGACTACGAGGCCGAGTTCGGAATCGTGACGCGACGCACGCGCGCCAACATCCTGGCGCGCGACGCCGGAGCGCATATCTTCGGCTACACGGTCTTTAACGACTTTTCGGCGCGCGACCGGCAGTTGCTCGAGATGCAGGGCCGATTGGGCCCGGCCAAGGGCAAGAGCTTCGACGGCAGCAATGTTCTCGGACCCTATATTGTCACCCCCGATGAGATCAGCGACCCCCAGGCGCTCAAGGTCGCCGTCCGCATCAACGGCGAAACGCGATCGACGGGCGACACGAGCGGCATGCTGTTCTCATTCGAGGAGATTCTCGCTTACGCCTCGCAGGACGAGACGATTCACGCCGGCGAGTTCTTCGGCTCGGGCACGATCGGCAACTGCTGCGGCCTCGAACTCGGGCGGTTTCTCGACGATGGAGACGTGATCGAGATTGACGTCGAGACGATCGGCGTCCTGCGCAACACCGTGGTACGTCAAGGCTAGACCCAGCGCAGAAACTTTCCGGGGAGACATCATGGCCCGCCGCCTCATCGACATTTCCGTTCCGCTGCAGAACGACGTTCCTGCCGATCCGCCCGGCTTGCATCCGACGATCGACTACATCGGCCATAAGCAGAGCCTGCCGCAAATTCTGCCGTTCTTTCCCGGGCTCAAAGGGGAAGACCTGCCCGACGGCGAGGGATGGGCGGTCGAGCGGGTCCAGCTGTCGACGCATAATGGCACGCACCTCGACGCGCCCTGGCACTTCCATCCGACGATGAACGAGGGCCAGCGCGCCTGGACGATCGACGAGGTTCCCCTCGAATGGTGCTTCCAGCGCGGCGTGAAGCTGGACTTCCGTCATTTGCCCGACGGATACGTCGCGACGGCCGAAGACGTCGAAGCCGAACTCAAGCGCATTGGCCACGAGCTGCAGCCGCTCGACATCGTCGTGGTCAACACGAGCGCCGGCGCCAAGTACGGGCGGCCCGACTATGTCGCCTCAGGCTGCGGCATGGGCGCGGCGGCGACGCTCCATCTGCTCGAACGCGGCGTAAGGCTGACCGGCATTGACGGTTGGAGCTGGGACGCGCCCTTCGTCCACACCGCCAAGCGCTACGCCGAGACGCACGACGCCTCGCTCATTTGGGAGGGTCATAAAGCGGGACGCCACATCGGCTATTGCCACATCGAGAAGCTGCACAATCTGGAAGCGTTGCCGAGCACGGGTTTCACGATTTCGTGCTTTCCCGTGAAAATCGAGCGCGCCTCCGCCGGCTGGACGCGCGCTGTGGCGATACTTGAGGAATGAGACGTCCGCATCCCTCCTGCGTCGCAATCCGGTCGTGATTCGACGATACCGCGCCACGATCGCGCCTGCGGGAGGGCGCGAATTCGGGAGTTCTTAATGGTCGGGTCGTCTCCTCCTTCTTACGATGGCGTACAGCGCGCATTTCACTGGCTCATAGCGGCGTTGATTTTCGTCGCGCTGGCTCTCGGCCTTTGGGCCTACTATGTGGTCGGGGAGGGGCCGGCGTTCGGGCAGATTTTGTTCATCCACAAATCGATCGGCATGACGGTGCTGGTGCTCGCCGTGCTGCGCATCCTTTACCGACTGTCCGTTGGCGCGCCGCCCTACGCCGCGCCACTCGGTTGGCTGGTCCATAAGGCGGCGCGGGCGGGGCATTTCGCGCTCTACCTGCTGATGGTCGCCCTGCCGATCGCCGGTTATGTCGGCTCGTCCGCGGGCGGGCACGATGTTTCCTGGTTCGGCCTCTTCAGTTTTCCGAGCCTAGCGCCGCACGACCGCGGAATTGCGCATATCGCCGGCGGCGCGCATTTCTGGTTCGCCTGGGCGCTCATCGTCGTCCTCGCGCTCCACCTTGCGGCCGTCTGCTGGCACACTTTCATCCGGCGCGATGAAGTTCTTTCCCGCATGTGGCCGTCGCGTTCGGCCGCAGTTCGGTAGAGCCCGCCGGGTTTCGGGGCCGAACGGTTCCGTGCTAGGATAGCCACTCAGGCAGTTGCCGGAGGTTTCGATGGCGCATGGTTCCCCCGCTCGGTTGGTCGGGCTCGGGCGCAACGATCCGATGTTCGCGCGTATTCGCGTCGAAGCGGAGCAGGCGACGCACAACGATCCGGCTCTAGCCACGTTCCTGATGACGGCGATTCTCAATCACGACACTTTGGAGAGCGCCGTCATTCATCGCGTCGCCGAGCGCCTCGACCATATCGACGCGCCGAGCACGCTCATCCGCCAGACCTATGAGGAAGTCGTCGCGCGCGATTCCTCGATCGGCGACGCGTTCCGCGCCGACATCATCGCCGTCGCCGACCGCGATCCGGCGTGCCTGCGGCTGATGGAGCCTCTGCTCTATTTCAAAGGCTTCCACGCCTTGCAGGCCTATCGGCTCGCCCACGCGCTGCTGCGCGCCGGACGCCGCGATTTCGCGCTGTATCTTCAGAGCCGGTGCTCGGCCGCCTTTGGCGTCGACATCAATCCGGCGGCGCGCATCGGCAAGGGGGTCTTCCTCGACCACGCAACCTCGCTTGTCGTCGGCGAAACGACCGTCATCGAGGATGACGTCTCCATCCTTCAGGGCGTGACGCTCGGCGGCACCGGCAAGGAGACTGGCGATCGTCATCCCAAGATCCGCCATGGGGTGCTCATCGGGGCAGGGGCGAAGATTCTCGGCAACATCGAGGTCGGCCACTGCGCCCGCGTCGCGGCGGGATCGGTCGTGTTGGCGCCAGTACCGCACAACAAGACTGTGGCTGGCGTTCCAGCGCGGATCGTCGGCGAGGCGGGCTGCGCTGAGCCGGCGCGCGACATGAACCAGATTCTCGCCGGCAAGGCGGTCGACGTCTAAGGCCGTCCAGCGAACACGATCCCCGCTACCCACCGGTGCGGGGGAGGGCGTCGTCTTGCAGGCTGCCGCCCTTCGTGGCAAAGGCTCGCTCGGTCAGCGCATATTGCATTTTGGCCGAAACACTGCGCCGTCGCCGCCATCGAAGCGGAGCGCAGCAGCGCGAGCGGACACAGGGGCAGCGTCGCCGCTGCGCTTCTCGCAATGGCGTTTCAAAGTTACGGCGCGGTCTAGACCTTCGAGGCGGGCAATGGAAAAGGAAGAGATTCTCAAACTGCGGGCGCATTTGCGTCGGTGCTTCGACGCTCCGGGGCTGACAGTCACGCCGAATTCGCGCAATAGCGAAGCGGCCGACGTCACGCTGGGCGAGCGCAAGATCGGCACGATCATCGTCGACGACGAGGACGGCGACCGCTCGTTCTCATTTGAAATGAAGATCCCGGTCGCGCGTCCCGTGCTGCAGGAGTATCTGCGGCGACTGTTCGAGAACGACAAGCTCAAGGTCGTCGCTCGGGCCAAGAAGACGGATTCGGTCGAGATCAACAACGGCGACGACTTCCTCGGCGTCGCGTCGGCGGACGACGCCGCCGGCAAGACCTTCACGCTGCAAATGGCGATCCTGGATTTCGATCTCGAGGATCTGTGAGCCGAACGGCCCGCCTTCAATCCCCGGAGTGAGTTTGGATGCCCCTTTACGCCCTGAACGATCGCAAGCCGCTGCTGCCGGCCGCCGGCCGATATTGGATCGCGCCCAACGCCTGCGTGATCGGCGACATTGCGATCGCCGAGGATTGCAGCATTTGGTTCGGCGCGACGCTGCGCGGCGACAACGAGCGGATCACGCTCGGCGCGCGCAGCAACATTCAGGAAGGCTCGACCCTGCATACCGACATGGGTTCTCCGCTCGTGATCGGTGAAGATTGCACCATCGGCCACAATGCGATTTTGCATGGCTGCACGATCGGCGCCGGCTCACTCGTCGGCATGGGCGCGATCATCCTCAATGGAGCGAAGATCGGCGCCGGTTCGCTCGTCGGCGCGGGGGCGCTCGTCACCGAGGGCAAGGAATTCCCTGAGCGTTCGCTGATCGTCGGCTCGCCTGCTCGCGCGTCGCGCATGCTCGACGACGCCGCGGTCGCGCGCCTGCTCAACTCGGCTCGACGTTACGTCGAGAACGGGCGCCGGTTCGCCGCCGGGCTTGTTCCGATCGGCTGAAAAAAAGAGGCCGGCTTGTGAAGGCCGGCCTTAGCGCGAAGCGGGACGGGGCTGTGTTCCGCTTCGGATACTCTTGAGCGTGCTCGACGCGTCTAAAGGCGCGCTTCGAGCGACGGGCCGATAGTGAGCCAGACATTCTGATCGGTCTGGCTCTGGCGTTTGACGAAGCGATAGCCCGTCGCCGTCCACGGGCGCATCTCGTCGTTGAGATTGTCGAGGACGAATTCGCCCTTGTTGGTCTTGATCGTCAGCACCGCATGGCCTTCCTCGTCGCCGTCCTTGACCACGGTCATCAATAGCGCCTGACGTGGATAGCCGAGGTCGATCAGCGTCTTTCGCTTCAGCAACGCGTAATCCTCGCAGTCGCCTTTGCCGTCGAGCGGATAGTCCCAGCGGTCGGCGAGACCCCAATGGTCCATGTCGGTCTCGGGCTCGACATGCGCGTTCACCCATTGATTCACGCGCGCGATGTCGCTGATCGCTCGCTGCGTCAGATTGACGTCGAGGGCAGGCAACGAGCCTTGGTCGCATTCGCCGGCGTAGCGTTGGCAGAAATCGACCCAGCCCCAGGGAACGCTCGTGCTCGCGCCGACCGGGGCGTAACTCGCGCTGCTATAAGCGCTCGCCGCCTGCGTTGATTGCAGAGCCGCCAGGGCCCCCGCGAGCGCCGCCGCAGCCGCGCATGTCTTGAGAATTGCCGAAATCATCGTCGCCACCAATCGCTCTGGCGTGAGACGATAGGGACGACGACTTGCAGTCGATCGAAGGAAAAGCCGACAATTCTAACGATCGGGATTCATAGACGGTGGCTTGAGTTTGCGTCGCTCGGCGCCGGTTTGCGACGTGTAGTGTGTCGCACGCTTTCGGGGAAAAGCGGACGTCCGCATGGTTTGCCGTGGGCTGTTCGGCGCGACCGTGCGAGGTTGGCGGCGGCGGATAGGGTTAATCCCGACTGTTCGCCCGGCCAAGCACTAACATTCCAATCCAATCAGGGTGAAGAGAAGGTTTTCGCGACGCGGATGCCGGGGCGATCGTGCGTTGCATTGCCCTCCAACGTCCGAACTCTCTGCAAGGATTGCGGCGAGACTTCGCGCCCAGTCATTGCAAGCGAAGCGAAGCAATCCAGTGGCGCCGTCGATGCGAGCGGTTACATGGATCGCTTCGTCGCTGCGCTCCTCGCGATGACGGTTCGACGTCACCCTGTCGTCATCGCGGCGGCAATCCAGAGATCGAGGCGGAGCCGATTGAGGCGCCAACGGAACGACTCGCGACTTGCCGGCGAGACCTCGATCGCTGGATTGCTTCGCTCCGCTCGCAGAGACGGTTCCACCTAGCTGCAGAACGCTCGAACTCCGCCGATGACGCAAGGCTCTGCTTCGGAGCGCACGCTCCGCGCAACGACATTTCCTCGGGAAAGCGGGTCGCTCGGTCTTACAGGCGGATGTCTTCGTTGAACATCTCAGCCGGGATAAGACGATTGAATTCGACCGCCAGGCCGCCGGCGAATTGCCGCACCACTTGGGCCGGCCTCGAACCAAGGGTGACCGGCGTGCCGATCGGCGGGTTGGCGTCGACCATCACCGCGGCGCCGGACTGCGAAACATCGACGAGGCGTACGATAAGCTCACGCCCGCCCGAAAAGGTGAGGGTAGTGTGGCGGTTGCGCGGCACGATGCGTTCGTGGCGGCGGTCTTCCGGCATGCCGAGAACGTGCCGGTTCGCGAGCCAGGTCAATTGGTCGGCGAGCTTTTCCCGCTTGAGCGGCGGCAGCTTCATTTGAATGGCGAAGCCGCCATAGAAATGGCGCGCCACGGTGCCTTCAACGCGGCCGATCTGGTTGAGGTAGGCGATGATGCGTTCGCCGATCTCGCCGCTCGCTTCGGCTTCGAAGGCGATGCCGCCAGGGGATATGTCGATCGTCGCGCAGGGAAATTCGCGCCGGTCCTGGCGCATGAACTGTCCCGTGAGGCGGACTTTGACGCGCTGGTGCCGTCGACGTTCGTGACGGCTCGCGTCGATCGCGTATGCTGTGGCCGCTCTCACCTCGGCGCACCCCCGCGTTCCGCCAACTGGTTCATAAAAACGGTCCAACACGTAATAATCGAACGTCGCACACCATGCAACCGCTTTATGGTAGTGCGTGCGCAGTTAACGGACGATTACGTGTCCGTGATCAAGCGCGCCGGCTACGGTATAAAGATGTCCGCGGCGCGCTATTTGCGGCTCTCGCGCGAATTCGCGGACGTCTCTCGCAACTCCTGCTCCTTCGTGGCGGCTGATCGCTCGCAAGGTGAGCAGCGCGAGCGAATCGAGGGCCGCGAAGCCGAGCCACGGCGCCGCCGCCGCTGGCGCGCAGCAGCCGAGCAGCCGCGCGTGCGTTTGCCCGTGATGGCGCAGCGGCAGAAGGAGGATCTCGAGGTCGACCGGCGTGAGGCCGTTTGGCGCGCCCACCGCGCCGATGAGGAACGGTTGCGCCTCGTCGGCGACGCTGGAGAGAATGGCGCGCGTCTCCTTGTGGTCCTGCTCGCGCCAAAGACCGATGAACGCCGCGCCCCGCAGTTCGCGAAGAAAGAGCGCGTTGGTGCGCGTGCCGACGACGCGCATCGGGAAATCGCGCGCCGCGTCGAACTCCAGAATGAAGGTGTCCGCAAGTATACCGCGGATCGCGCTGGGATCGACGTCGTTGCGTTCCGGCGCGCTGCGCGCTGCGCGCAACGAAGTCCAGTAAGCGAACAGTTCCCGAGTGGCGGCAAGCTTCACGACTGCACTCCCCCTTGCCGTGCGGCGACGCTTCTGTGCCAAAATGGCGCGTCCTGCCGCACGAGCGGCTTCCGGGACGTAATCGAGCAGGCGCCGTGCCAGCGGCGCGTTGCGCCGTTAACATTAAGCTGGCGATTGCGTTGCGTTCCGAGACAGCCGGGGCGATACTTTCGTTGCCGACGAAGACAAGTCCGCTGCGCTTGCTCCAGCGTTTCTGGATGTGGGATGGGTCGTTAAACGCACTCCCCCCCCGTCGCACATCGGCGCAACGATTCCGACAGGCGCGCTCCCGCCTGGAGGGTCGTGCGCCGATTGTCGAAGGCGAAGGGAGAGCCGGGCTCTCCCTTCGCGTTTGCGGAGCCGCTCAAATCGAGCCAATTCGCGTCGCCAGAGCGGGCGGATCGTGCTAACGAGCCCGCCTCGAAAGCGCGGATCAGCCGTCGATGCCCGATTCTTCGTTCCCCAGTCGCGCGCGGCCGCGAGAGCCGATGTTCTTCGTCCCGACGGTGGTCGTCGCCCTCACCGCGACGCTCCTGGGGATCAACGCCGTCGTCAGCGCGCTGGGCGACGCGGCGCAGGACACGCTGCTGCGCGAATTTGCCTTCATTCCGGCCCGGCTGACGCTCTCGATCTGGCCCGGCCGGCTGGATGAGCTTCCAGCCGACCCCTACGTGTTGTCGTTGGTTGGGGACGGCGCCAAGGTGTGGACCTTGCTGACCTACGCGCTGTTGCACGGCTCGTGGACGCATGTCCTCGTCAATTCGATCTGGCTGGTCGCATTTGGCCCGCCGGTTGCGCGCCGCTTCGGCGCCGTCCGCTTCCTTCTGTTCTTCGCGATGACGGCGATCGCCGGGGCGCTCGCCCACTGGGCCGTCAATCCGACTGATGCCTCGCCCTTGATCGGAGCCTCGGCGGCCGATTCCGGATTGATGGCGGCGGCAGCGCGCTTCATCTTCCAGCCGGGGGCGCCGCTGAGCGGCCGTCAGGATCTTTCGCGGCTGATGCGGGAGGGCGGCGAGGAGCCGCACGTCCCGGGCTTGTTGGAACTGCTCAGCCAGCGTCGCGCTCTCATCTTCATCGTCATCTGGATGGGGACGAACTTCGTCTTTGGCGCGGGCGCGCAAACGCTCGGCGCCTCCGAGGCGCCGGTCGCCTGGATCGCCCATGTCGGCGGTTTCGTCGCCGGGCTGGTCGCTTTCCCGCTGTTCGATCGGCCGTCACGCCGCCCGGAGCGGGCTTAGCGCCATCTCCCGCAGGGGTGATCCAGACCCCTGTCGTCATCGCGAGTTGGGACCGCGTCAGCCGATTGAGGCGCCCACGGAACAACTCGCCGGCGAGACCTCGATCGCTGGATTGCTTCGCTCCGCTAAGAAGAAACAACACGCTAAGTGGCGGCGTTGGCGTGCGAATCAGGCTCGGCTCAGGCGGCTTGCGAGATCGGCTGCAAGGTAGCGTCGTAGCCGAGATCGCGGATTTGCCGGACTAGGCGATTGAGTTTGGCCTTGGGCCGGCGGCCCTCGAAATAGGCGCCGCCGAGGTCGCGGTGCGGGACGCCGTCTTTGAGCATGTGGTAGACCGCGGTGAGAAGCGAGGCGGCGACGGCGCAGACCGCTTTTTGCGGGCCGCGTCTGGCGCGCAGGCGGAAAAACTGGGCGGAGTAATAGCTCGCCTTGGCGCGCTTGGCCGCCCACGCGCACTGAACGAGCATGGTCTTCAGCCACGGCGCGCCCTTGCGCAGGCGACCGCGCCGGCGTTTGCCGGCGCTTTCGTTCTGCGCCGGGCAGAGGCCCGCCCAGGCGACGAGATGGCCGGCGGTGGCGAAGCGGCCCATGTCGGGGCCGATCTCGGAGAGGATCGTCAACGCGGATAAGCGGCTGACCCCGGGAATGGTGACGAGCAAGCCGATCAAGTCGCGAAACCCAGCTTTGCGCTCGATCCGTTGGTCGAGCCGCGCGAGGCGCTCGTCGGCCTCGCGGTCGAGCTCGCCGATGGTCGCCGCCAGCGCGTCGTACTGCTGCAAATGGAGCCGCAGCAGGAAGCGATGATGATCGGTCAGGCGGCCGTGCAGCGCTTCGTAGAGCTGCTTGGGCGAGGCCTTCAGCCGCCGGTCGGTCAAGGCGACGAGCTTGCGCGGATCGCGCTGGCCGCCGATCATCGCTTCGATCACGCGGCGCCCGTTGCCGCCCATGATGTCGCTGATCACCGAATCGAGGCGAATGTTGGCTTCCGTCAGCGTCTTCTGGATGCGTTGGACATGGCCGCACTGCTCGCGCACCAGCTGCTTACGGGTGCGCATCAACGTGCGCAGCCCGTGCAGCGGTTCGTCGGGAACGAAGCTCGCCGGGATCAAGCCGAACGCGGCGAGATCGGCGATCCAGGTCGCGTCGTTGACGTCGGTCTTGCGGCCGGGAACCGCCTTGATGTGCGCGGCGTTGGCCACGATCATCGCATAGTCGCCGTCGGCCAGTATCTTCCAAATCGGCATCCAGTAGACGCCGGTCGCCTCCATCGCGACCCGCTCGCAGCGCGCCGCGACCAGCCAGTCCTTGAGCGCGCCAAGGCCGGCCGTCGTCGTCTCGAACGTTCGACAGTCCCGGTGGGTCTTGCCAGCCGCCATCGCGCGCACGCACGCCACGACGCTGTCCTTGTGGACGTCGAGGCCGGCCACCCGTTCGTGCAGAACTTCCATCATCGCCTCCATCGCTCGCCGCGCCGGCAAGGACGCCGATGGAAGAGGAATGCTAAGAAGAAGGCTCCAGGGCGTCGCCGCCCCTACGCGCAAGACGAGATCATCACGGCGTCCCGGGTCCAACTCGCGACCGAGCTCAACGGCATCAGTGAGAAGCCGACCTCTTGCCGACGACCCGAAAATCCTACCACGATGGCAGCGCGCCGGCCCCGTTTCATTCAGCAAGATCGCCTGCAAAGGCGGTCCTAACTCGCAATGACGGTTCCACGCAACTACAGAACGCACGAACTGCAACTGCAGAAACGCACGAACTAATGCGCGTGGACAGCCTCCGCGCCGCCTTCGGGCTCCGCGGGCTCGCAAGTCGCCGGCAAGCGCGCCAGCATGGCGATCAGCGCGCGATCGTTCAGAACGGCAAGGCGCTCCTTCGGCTTCAACCAGATGCAGGCTTCCCCGACCGAGCGTGCGTCGTTGAGTTTCGCGGTCGCCACCGCGACGCTGACGTCGATCTCGCCGCGGCGATGACGCGAAGCGTCGGGAAGGAACATTTCGTGATGTTCGCGGAAGACCGGATCGACGGCGACCGCGCGCAGTCCGTCCTCGCCGTCGTGCCCGGTGCGCGCCAGCTCCTCCGCGAGCGCATTGGCCCGGACGATGATCGGCGGCGTGCGGCTCTCCTCAGGCGTGGTCAGAAGGCCGATGCGTCGCAGTCCCACGCCGATCCACATCTGGCCGCTCGCCCAGGAGAGGGGGATCGACAGGATCAGGCCAGCGATCGTCGGCGACATCCAAATAACGAGCGAGGGCGAGATCAGGCCGGCCGCGAGCAAAGTGACGACGCCGAGCGCAGTGTGCGAGCGATGCCGCCGGACGATGCTCGAGAAGGGGATCGAGCCGTCGTCGCGCCGCTGCGGGTTCCAACCGGTGTCGCGGCCGGAGAGGATTTGCAGCACCGATCCGGATTGGATCACCATCATGATCGAGGCGAGCGCCGCGGACATGACGATTTCGAGCAGCGTCGAGAGGACCAAGCGGATCGCTCCGCCCGAGCCCCGGCGGGTCGGCCCGTGGAGCATGGCGGCGATCATCCCCAGAATCTTCGGCGCCAGCAGGATGCCGATCGTCAGCTCGAAGAGCCGCAAGGCGCGCATATAGTCGAAGCGCGGCCAAGCCGGGAATAGCGAGAAGTCCGCGGTGAAGTATTCCGGCCGGATGTATTTCGACTGGAGGACGAGCACGATGCCGACGAGCAACTGCGCCATCCACAGGGGCGAAGCGAGATAGCCCATGATGCCGGTCATGAAATGCTGCCGGGTCGGGAGGACCAAGCCGGCGGCCGGCAGGACGCGAAGATGCTGCAGATTGCCCTGGCACCACCTTCGATCGCGCGCCGCGAGATCGATCACCGAGGGAGGGCTTTCCTCGAACGAGCCGCCGAGCGTCGGCAGCATGTAGACGGCGTAGCCGGCGCGTCGAATGAGCCCCGCCTCGACGAAATCATGGCTGAGAATGTGCCCGCCGAACGGCGGGCGGCCCGGCAGATCAGGCAGGCCGCAATGGTCGGCGAAGGCCTGCGTGCGGATGATCGCGTTGTGGCCCCAGTAATTGCCGTCGCGCCCGCTCCAGGCGGCGAGGCCGGCGGCGATCACGGGGCCGGCGATGCGGGCGGCATATTGCTGCAGCCGCGCGAAAAGCGTGTTGCGATTGACGATCAGCGGCAGGCTCTGAATGATTCCGGCGTCGGGATCGGCCTCCATCGCGGCGGCCAGGCGCACGATCGCGTCGCCGGTCATCAGGCTGTCAGCGTCGAGCACGACCATCTGCGGATAGGCGGCGCCCCAGCGGCTGACGAAGTCGGCGATGTTGCCGGCCTTGCGGGCGACATTGCGGCGGCGGCGGCGATAGTAGAAGCGGGCGCCGGGCAGGCGCTCCCGCATCGCCAGCAAGGCGCGTTCCTCGGCGATCCAAATGTCGGGATCGGTCGTGTCGGAGAGAAAGAAGTAGTCGAAGGCGTCGCCGAGGCTGGTCGCGGCGACATCCTCGTAGATCGCCTGCACCGCCGAGAAGACGCGCGCGGGCGCCTCGTTGTAGATCGGCATGACGATGGCGGTCTTGGCTTCGAGGTGGTCGGGCAGGGGACCCTTGTGCGGCGCCCGGGCGAGCAGCCAGCAGAAGCCATAGACGCTCGAGGTGAAGGCGAGAGCGATCCAGGAAAAATTGATCACGAACAGAATGACGAGCGCCCATTCGAGCGGCGTCACCTCGCCGACCTTCACGACGCCGTACATTTCGCCAGCGCCGTAGACGGTCACGCCGGCCGCGCCGCCGAATATGATCAGGCGCGCGAGCCAGGGCGTGTAGGCGAGTTCCGGCGCGCTCGAAGCGCGCCGCTCCGAACGCTTGAAGCGCCGCAGCGATTGAACGGGCATCGCCAGCGGCGCTTCGCGCGGCATCGCAGGCGAGAGGATCGGCGGAGGCGTCAGGCTGTCCATCGATAGAGCCATGTCTCGCTGACGGATTGTCCGCCCGCTTTCAGAACGACCCGCAGCTCGGAATAGGTCTCCGATCCGGGATCAAGATCGAAGATTACGCGAACAGAGCGCCTATCCTTGTAAGCGAAAAGGCGGTTGGACACGATCTGCCCCGGCGCCGCCTCGATGGCGGCGGTGATCCCCGCCGTCTTTTGCGGATCGGCGAACTGATCGGCGACGAATTCCACCGCAAAACGATGCCGCTTGCCGAGCTTGCCTTCGCGCGAACTCGCGACAGTCGCAAATTCTGGCCGCGTCGGCGGCGCCCAGCACCAGAATTGGCGATAGGCGAACGACACCGTCGCGCCCTCGGCCAGTCCCGCTTTGGGACGCCACTGGGCGATCATGTTGTCGTTGTTCTCCGAATCGGAGGGGATTTCGAGCAGCACCACCTCGCCCTCGCCCCAATCGCCGATCGGCTCGATCCACAGCGAAGGGCGCAGTTCCCAGTGGCCGTCGTCATCCTCGAAAGTGTTGAACGACCGGTCGCGTTGCAGAAAGCCGAAGCCGCGCGGATTGACGTCGCTGAACGCGGAGATTTGCAAGGTCTCGCGATTGGCGACGGGCCGCCACAGCCATTCGCCGGCGCCGGTGAGAATCTGGAGGCCGCCGGCGTCGTAGACGCTCGGGCGCACGTCGTCGGGACGGTGGTGATCGAGCGGCCCGAAGAGATAGGTCGCGGTCATCACGCCGAGACCGAGATGGTCGACATCGGTCCGGCTCACCAGCGTGAGCTCGGTGTCGATGATGGTCGCGTCGCCGGGATGCAGCGTAAAGTGAAAGGCGCCGGTTAAGCTCGGCGAATCGAGCAGCGCATGAATGACGAGCGCGCCCGCGGCCGGACTCGGCTTTTCGATCCACAGCGACCGGAACAGGGGGAATTCCTCGCCCTGGGCGTCCCCGGTGCGGATCGATAGGCCGCGCGCGTCGACGCCGTAGCCTTGTCCGCGCGCGAGGCTGCGAAAGAAGGTCGCCCCTTGGAAGAGGGCGAGATCCTGCCAGCCACCGTCGGGGGCGCTCTTGAGCACGCGCACGCCGGAGAAGTCGAGATCGGGCATATCGGGCGGGAGCTGCAATTTGCCGAAGTCGAATGCGGAGCGGTCGTAGACGATCCGGCGCGCCTGTCCGCTTTCGACGACGAAGAGCTGAACGGGCGTCGCGTAGACGAAGCCGCGGTGCAGCGGTTCCAGCGCGAAGCCGATCTTCTCGTCGTTCCAGATTGCCGTGCCCGGCAGGCGGCGGATCCCCGAATATTGTTCGAAGGTCAGATTGTTCAGCGCGTCGGGCAGAGTGGCTTTCGGCGGTTTGAACGGCGACTTGGCGAGGGCGCGCGCCATGTCGAGCACACTCGCCGGCGCGAACGGCGCCGGCGCGGCGAGCGGTTCAGCGCGCGCCGCCGCGACCTCCAACGCGCCGCCGGCCGCGGCGAACGCGCTCCCGAAGGCGAGTTTGAGGAAATCCCGTCGGCGACTGTTTGCTATGACGCTCATCGTTCACGCTGCGCACACCGCCCCACGCGCCGGTCGTCTCCGCCGGCGAGGGGCGCGTTGCTTCCCTAAACCGCATTCAATATCAAACGCTTATCCGAAGTCCTACGCGATTTGCACAGGAGGAGGCGTCGTGCGGCGTTCTTTCTATATCCGATTCCGGGCCCGCCGCGAGGCGCCTTTTTCGACTGTTCAGCAAAACCCTGATAAGCGCTCGGCAGAGGTGACCTTGGAAGGAGATGGCGATGAGTGCGACGCAGCCGGCGATGACGGGTCGGCGAAGCTGTCTCGGCGTCCTTCTCGCGGCGGGCGAGGGGGTGCGGATGCGTTCGAGCCGTCCCAAAGCGCTGCATGAGGTCGCCGGCCGCACGATGCTGGCGCATGCGCTCGACGCACTCGCCGCCGCCGGCGCCGAATCGATCGCGGTGGTCGTCGGCCCCGATCGCGATGACGTCGCCGCCGAGGCGCTGAAGCGCGCGCCCGGCGCCCAGATCTTCGTGCAGACGGAGCGGCGTGGCACCGCCCACGCCGTGCTCGCCGCGCGGGAGGCGATAGCGCGCGGCTATGACGACGTCATCGTCACCTACGCGGACACCCCGTTGGTCCTCGGCGACACGCTCGCGGGCTTGCGCGAGGGCCTCGCCGAAGGCGCCGGGCTCGTCACGCTCGGCTTCGAGGCGGCGGACCCGACGGGATATGGACGCCTGCTCGAGGATGAAGCGGGCCTTGTCGCGATTCGCGAACACAAGGACGCCAGCCCGGCAGAACGGGCGGTCCGGCGCTGCAACGCCGGGCCGGTGGCCTTCGCCGGCAAGCCGGCGCTGGCGATGCTGGAAGCTGTCGGCTGCGACAACACGCAGCGCGAATTCTACCTGACCGACCTTGTCGCCATCGCCAGGGAGCGCGGCCTGCGGGCCGAGGCGCGCATGGCAAGCGAAGAGGAGGTTATGGGGGTCAACGACCGGATTCAACTCGCCGACGCGGAAGCGGCCATGCAACGGCGCCTGCGCCGCCGAGCGATGCAGGGTGGAGCGACGCTGATCGCGCCGGAAACCGTTTTCCTCGCGATGGACACGCGGCTCGGCCGCGATGTCTTGATCGAACAGCATGTCGTGATGGGCAAGGGCGTCATCATTGAGGACGGCGTTGTCATCCACGCCTTTTCGCATCTCGAAGGCGCGCATGTCGCGGCGGGCGCCTCGATCGGCCCCTACGCCCGGCTGCGTCCTGGGGCCGACATCGCCGAAAAGGCCAAGGTCGGCAACTTCGTCGAGATCAAGGCCGCCTCGATCGAAGCCGGGGCCAAGGTTAATCATTTGAGCTACATTGGCGACGCCAGAAGTCGGGGCGAACGCCAATATCGGCGCTGGGACAATCACCTGCAATTACGACGGCTTCGACAAATTCAGGACCGACATCGGCGCGGGAGCGTTCATCGGCTCCAATTCGGCGCTCGTCGCGCCGGTGAAGATCGGCGACGGCGCCTATGTCGGCTCGGGCTCTGTCGTGACCAGGGACGTCGAGCCCGACGCGCTCGCGGTCGCGAGGGGTCGGCAAGCGGAAAAACCGGGCTGGGCCAAAGCGTTCCGGGAAACGAAGAAGCGCCGCGGCTAGGAACGCGCCCTCGTCAGCCTGAATAGTCATTGCAGGGGGCGAGGGTTCCGAAGCAATCCCTCGTGTCGGCTTTGCTTGGCCGGCCGCGCTGGATCACGTTGCGCGCCTGCAGTGCGAAACGGTACACATTTGGTCACCCAACTTGATTTGGGCGCATCGCCTGCGGTGGCCTAACCCTTGCTTTTGTTCGAATCGAGACGTTGAAACGGGATCGGGTCATGTGCGGCATTGTGGGCATTTTGGGCGCGAACGCGGTGGCGGGAGATCTCGTTGCGGCGCTGAAGCGGCTCGAATATCGGGGCTATGATTCCGCGGGCATTGCGACCCTCGAGGCGGGGCGGCTGACGCGGCTGCGCGCCGAGGGCAAGCTGAAGAACCTCGAAGCCCGTCTCGCCGCCTCGCCGCTCGATGGCGCGATCGGTATCGGCCACACGCGCTGGGCGACGCACGGCAAGCCGACGGAAGGCAACGCCCATCCGCACGCAAGCCCGCGCCTCGCGGTCGTCCACAACGGCATCATCGAGAACTTCAAGGCGTTGCGCGAGGAACTGATCGCCAAGGGACATAGCTTCGTCACCGAGACCGATTCCGAGGTCGCCGCTTTTCTCGTCGAGGACGAAATGGCCGCCGGCAGCGGGCCCGTCGAGGCGGTGGCGGCGGCGCTCAAGCGGATGCGGGGCGCGTTCGCACTCGTCTACCTGTTCGACGGCGCGGACAATCTGCTGATCGGCGCGCGCCAGGGGGCGCCGCTCGCGGTCGGCTACGGCGACGGCGAGATGTATCTCGGTTCGGACGCGCTGGCGCTCGCTCCCTTCACCGACCGCATCGCCTATCTCGATGAGGGCGACTGGGTCGTCGTGACGCGCGAGGGGGCTGAGTTCCACGATGCCGCCGATCGCGTCGTCACGCGGCGCGTCATGCGCAGCCAAGGCGGCGGCCTGTTGGCCGAGAAGGGCAACTACCGCCACTTCATGGCCAAGGAGATCCACGAGCAGCCGGAAGTCGTCGGCCATACGCTCGCGCACTACGTCGATATGAGCGTGCAGCGGCTGCGGCCGTTCGCCTGGCCGACCGATCCCACGGCCATTACGCGCGTATCGATCGTCGCCTGCGGCACCGCTTATATGGCGGGGCTCATCGGCAAATATTGGATCGAGCGCTTCGCGCGCGTTCCCGTCGAAATCGACGTCGCATCGGAATATCGCTATCGCGAGCCGCCGGTCGAAAAGGACGGCCTGTCGATTTTCATTTCGCAATCCGGCGAGACCGCGGACACCCTGGCCTCGCTGCGCTACGCCAAGGAGCGCGGCGCGAAGACGATCGGCGTCGTCAACGTCCCCACCTCGAGCATCGCGCGGCTTTGCGACGCCGCGGCGCCGACGCTCGCTGGTCCGGAAATCGGCGTCGCTTCGACCAAGGCGTTCACCTGCCAGCTCGCCGCCATGGCCTGCCTCGCGCTCGCGCTCGGCCGCGCGCGCGGCGCGCTCAGCGAAGCTGATGAAGCGGCGCTCGTCGCCGAGCTCGTGGCGACGCCTGGATTGTTGGCGCAGGCGATCAAGCTCGAACCGGCGGTCGAGCATGTCGCGCATAAGCTCACGCGCGCCCGCGACGTGCTCTATCTCGGCCGCGGCCCCGCTTTCCCGCTTGCAATGGAAGGCGCGCTAAAACTCAAAGAGCTGAGCTACATCCATGCCGAAGGCTATGCAGCGGGCGAATTGAAGCACGGGCCGATCGCGCTGATCGACGAAGAGATGCCGGTGATCGTGATCGCCCCGCGGGACGCCGTGTTCGAGAAGACGGTCTCGAACATGCAGGAAGTCGCCGCGCGCGGCGGACGCATCATCCTGATCGGCGAACGCCATGCTGCGGAGGAAGCCGCGCTTGAGGTGGAGAGCTTTCTTCCGATGCCCGACATGGGGCCTACCTTCGCGCCGATCGTCTACGCAGCGCCGGTGCAGATGCTCGCCTATCACACTGCCGTCCTGATGGGCAAAGACGCCGATCAGCCCCGCAATCTCGCTAAGTCGGTGACTGTAGAGTAGCGGCGCTGCGCTCTACCTTTCCTAGCGCCGTCTGCTTTTTGGTTGACGCGGCGCAGTTGTCACCCCCTGGAAAAACGGGGGCCAGACAGCCGCCGCAGGCCTTCGCCCATGCCCGTTTTTCGCGGGCATGACAGAGAGGCGGAATTTGCGATCATGGATTGTAAATAACCGCGTTATTAGCATAACTGTTGCGACAATATCACACACGGCCGCGTGACGTTAAACTACGTTGGCATGAGTTGGCGGCGCACATTTTTCGTCGATTGTTGTGTGGGTTGTTCGCTGCACTTAATCTTCGGGAGCAGCAAGAATAACATCGGTGTCGCATCAGTGTCGCATCGACCGCACATCGCAACTGCGCTAGGTTTGGCCGGGGTTTGGGGTGATTCGGTCTATGTCTAAAGTTACTTTATCCGCGGCGCTCGCGGTGGCGCTGGGTGTGTCGAGCTTTGCTCAGGCGGCTGATCTTCCGTCGTCCGCGGCGCCTCCGGCGCCGGCTCCTTCCGTGCCCGTCCAGGCAGCTCTTATCTACGATCCGTCGAAATTCGAAATTCGGGGCGGCTACATGGTCGCCCCCTTCGGGGTCGAGACTGGGACGAGCGATGCCACGGTGGCGGTCGTGTTTCCGAAATGGGTCAGGCTTCCGGGCTGGCAAGACATGCTTATTCCGCGGTTCCGCATCGGCGGCGTCGCCAATCTGAGCGGCCGGACCAGCTACGCCTATGCGGACGGCCTCTGGACCGCGAATTTCAATCGAGCCTTCGCCGAGATCTTCTTCGGCGGCCTCATTCACGACGGTCCTCTCGTCAATAACGTCGATCCTACCGCGACCGCGCTCGGATGTCGCGAGTTGTATCATCTCGGCGGCGATCTGGGATATCGGATCGATCAACACTGGAGCGTCATCGCTACGTTCGAACATGGCTCCAATGGCGAGCCCACATTGTCGAACTGCCCCCAAAATAGAGGGCTTAACGTAGCGGGCGTCAGTCTCGGTTATTCCTTTTAGGGACCGTCGCTTCTAGGCTTGGCGCGGGGTGGGCTGATCCGTCGGCTCGCCGCGCCTTGCTTTAACGGGCGCGAGCGGTCATTCTTCCCGGAAGCGCCCGTTGGGGCGCGCTTTCGGGTCGCCGGGGACAGGCCGCTATGACCTCCGCGCATACGCTAGGTGGGGGATTCCATCGCTCACTGGCTGCGCGCCTGCGGTCGTGGTTCTTCACAGGATTGGTGATCTTCGGCCCAGTCGCCGTCACGGCTTATATCGCCTGGTGGTTCATCGACACGGTGGACAATTGGGTCAAGCCGATCGTGCCGAGCGTCATCTGGCCCGATTCCTATCTCCCGTTTCACGTCCCCGGCTTCGGTGTCATCATCGTCGTCATCGGGCTTACATTGCTCGGCTTCTTCGCCGCCAACCTCGCCGGGCGCACCTTGGTGGCGACGGGGGAGGCGATCGTCGACCGCACGCCGCTGGTGCGGGGAATTTACAAGGGCGTAAAGCAGATTTTTGAGACGCTGTTCAGCCAGAGCGGCTCTCATTTTCGCAAGGTCGGCCTGGTCGAATTTCCCTCGAAGGGGTCGTGGTCGGTCGTCTTTATCTCCGCCGCTCCGGTTCCTGTCGTGGCCGACGCCCTGCCGGCCAGCGGCATGACGTCGGTGTTCTTGCCGTGCACGCCGAATCCGACGACTGGCTTCTACTTCTTCGTCCCGACCGCCGACGTTATCGAATTGCCGATCACGCCAGAGGACGCCGCCAAGCTGATCATGTCGGCCGGCTTGATCCAGCCCGAGACCCAGGCGACGCTCGCCGCGCTCGCGGCAGCGGCGCGCAAGCGCGCCTAGATCGCTCGAAGCGCGCTTTTGGCGATAAGCCGGCGTCCAACTTTTCGCCGCGCCCCTGACCCCGCTTCGCGGCTGTCATGCGCCGCAAGCTATGCTATTGATCGGCGCCGCGCTCGACAGCGGCGCGAATTGGCCGCGCTGGCTGCGGCGCGAATTTTTTATCCATGTAACGAGAGATGTGGGTTCCCCGATGGCGTCCTTGCCGACATTCGATCTCGCCGACCTCAAGCGCCGCATGCAGGGCGCCCAGGCGAGCCTGAAACATGAGTTGGGTGGACTGCGCACCGGACGCGCCAGCGCCAGCCTCCTCGAGCCTGTTCAGGTCGAGGCCTACGGTCAGCGGATGCCGATCACCCAAGTGGCGTCGATCAGTGTGCCCGAACCGCGGGCGCTGTCCGTGTCGGTTTGGGACAAGGGCATGGTCCAGGCGGTCGACAAGGCGATCCGCGACGCGAATCTGGGTCTGAGCCCGACCGTGGAAGGCACGACGTTGCGCATCCGCATCCCCGAGCTCAACGAGCAGCGCCGCAAGGAGATGGTCAAGGTCGCGCACAAATACGCCGAGGACGCGCGCGTCGCGGTCCGCCATGTCCGCCGCGACGGCATTGACGTTCTCAAGAAGCTCCTGAAGGAGCACGCGATCGCAGAGGACGACGAAAAGCGCCAGGAATCCGAGGTGCAGAAGGCGACCGACCAGGCGATCACTGAGATCGACGGCTTGCTCGCGGCCAAAGAAAAGGAAATCATGCAGGTTTAGTCGCGCATTCCGCCGAGCCCCCGCATGTCGTCCTCTCCCGCTGAACCTTCGAGCCTCGTCGCTGACCGCCGAGTTGCGGAGCATGTCGCGATCATCATGGACGGTAACGGCCGTTGGGCCGAGGCGCGGGGCTTGCCGCGCTTCGAGGGTCACCGGCGGGGCGTCGAGGCGGTGCGCCGGAGCGTGCGCGCGGCGATCGAGTTCGGCATTCGTTATCTCACGATATACAGTTTTTCCTCAGAGAATTGGAGCCGGCCGCCGGACGAAGTCGCGATGCTGATGGGCCTGCTCAAGCGCTACATCCGCAACGATCTCGCCGATCTCCATCGCAACGACGTGCGGGTGCGCGTGATCGGCCAGCGGGCCGGGCTCGCCCCCGACATCGCAGGATTGCTTGATGAAGCGGAGACGCTGACCGCGGCCAACCGCGGCCTGACGTTGATCGTCGCCTTCAACTACGGCGCGCGTCAGGAGATCGTCGAGGCCGCGCGGCGTCTGGCGCGCGATGCGGCGGCGGGTCGGCTCGACCCGGAGGCGATCGACGCCGACCTCTTTTCGGCGCGGCTCGACGCCGCGGAAATCCCCGATCCCGACCTCATCATTCGCACCTCCGGCGAGCAGCGGCTGTCCAATTTCCTGCTCTGGCAGGCGGCCTATGCGGAGCTGGTGTTCCTACCGATCCATTGGCCCGATTTCGATCAGGCGGCTTTCGCTGCGGCGCTGGACGAATTCGCCGCGCGGGAGCGTCGATACGGCGGCGCGAGCGCGGCCGCCGCGGTCAAATCGGCTTCGTGAGGCGCTCGATGGTTGATCCCGTCCACACCCCCGCGCCAAGCGCGGGGGGCGCGATGAGCCGCCTTGGGTCGGACCTGCCGGCGCGCGCCGCGGCTGGCGTCGCGATGATGGCGATTGCGCTGGTCACGGCCTGGGTCGGCGGCTTCTGGTTCCTCGCTTTTTGGTTCGTCGCCGCTGCGCTCGTCCTCTGGGAATGGCAGAAGTTGGTCGACGGCGAGCGACTCGTGGCGAGGCTCGCGCTCGGAGCGTTGACGTTGCTTGCCTTGTCGCCGTTCGCGCTGCACGGTTCCACGAAATCGGCGCTCGGCGTGCTGCTCGCTGGGGCGGCCGTCACGGGGCTTGCTTCCGGACCAAGCCGCGTCGAGCGGATCTGGTCCGGCGCCGGCGTTCTCTACGCGGGGGCGATCCTGGCGAGCCCCGTACTGTTGCGCGCGAGCCCTGCCTATGGGCTCGCCGCCATCCTCTGGCTGTTCGCGGTCGTTTGGGGGGCTGATATCATGGCTTATTTCGGTGGCCGGCTGATTGGCGGTCCGAGGCTTTGGCCGCGCATATCTCCCGGCAAGACATGGTCGGGCGCCGCGGTCGGAGCGGTTTCCGGCGCCTTGCTCGGCGCCGTGGTCGCGCTGGTGGCGGCGCCTGCGGGCGCTCGCCTCGTTCCTATCCTGGCGCTCGGCTTCGTCGCCGCGGTGGTCGAGGCGTTCGGCGATCTTTTCGAATCCGCCGTCAAGCGCCGCTTCGACGTGAAGGATTCCAGTCATCTCATTCCCGGACATGGAGGTCTAATGGACCGGCTCGATGGCTTCGTCGCCGCGGCGACTTTCGCAGTCGCCGTTGGTTGGGCGCGCAGCAGCGGCGATTGGATCGCCAGCGGTTTGTTCCAATGAGCGCGCTGACCCCCAAACGCCTCGTGTTGCTCGGCGCCACCGGCTCGATCGGACGGTCTTGCGCCCGCATTCTCGAGGATTTGCCCGGCCGCTTTGCGGTTTCGTCGGTGGCGGGCGGCCGCGACGGCGCGGCCCTGGCCCGCTGCGCATTAGCGCTCGGCGCGCCGTTCGCCGCTATCGCCGACCCGGCCGGCTACGCCGAATTGAAAGAAGGGCTTTCGGGAAGCGGCGTCGAGGCGGCCGCCGGTCCGGAGGCGGTCGTCGAAGCGGCTCTGCGCGAAGCCGATCTCGTCGTCTCCGGGATCGTCGGCGCCGCCGGGCTCGAGCCGACCTACGCCGCGATCTGCGCCGGTCGCGCGGTCGCGCTCGCCAACAAGGAGACCCTGGTCTGTGCGGGCGACGCCGTCATGGCCGCTGCGCGGAACTCGGGCGCGCGCGTGCTGCCGATGGACTCCGAGCACAACGCCATCTTCCAGGCGATTGGCGGGCGTGATTACGACACGATCGTCAAAATGACGCTCACCGCCTCGGGCGGTCCGTTCCGCCAATGGAGCGCCGAGCGCATCGCCGCGGCGACGCGCGCCGAGGCGCTCGCGCACCCGAATTGGTCGATGGGCGCGAAGGTGACGATCGACTCCGCCAGCCTGATGAACAAGGGGCTCGAACTGATCGAGGCGCACCACTTGTTCGGCGCGCCGGCGGAGCGGCTCACCGTGGTTGTCCATCCCCAATCGATCGTGCACGGGCTCGTCTCCTTCGCCGACGGGTCGTTGATCGCCGGAATGGGGTCGCCGGATATGCGTACGCCGATCGCCCATTGCCTCGCATATCCCGACCGCATCGAATCAGGGGTCGCCGCGCCCGATCTTGCGGCGCTCGGCGCGCTGACGTTCGAGCCGGCGGATCTCGGCAGGTTTCCGGCGCTCGGCTTGGCGATCGAGGCGTTGCGGCAGGGAGGCGGGGCGCCGACCGCGCTCAACGCGGCGAATGAAATCGCCGTCGCGGCGTTCCTCGACGGCAGGATCGGCTTCGGCGCGCTGCCGCGCCTCGTCGAACGCACGATCGAATCGATGCGATCGGCCGGCGAAACGCCCGCGCCGACGTCGGTCGCGCAGGCGCTCGAAATTCACCATGTCGCGCGAGATCGAGCGCTGTCCCTCTTGGCCTCGCCATAGTGATGGCTCATTGTAAAGGAATTGGTAACCAAAACACGCCTGCGGCCGCGGCGCCCTCGCGGATTGCGGAGAGATGCGATGGCCTTGTTGAACGAGTTGCGCGAGTTGATCGAATGGATGGGGTGGTATCTGCTCCCGTTCATCTTCGTCATGAGCGTCATCGTTTTCTTCCACGAACTCGGCCATTATTTGGTTGGACGCTGGTGCGGGGTTAAGATCGACGCCTTCTCGCTGGGTTTCGGCCCCGAGCTGTTCGCTCGCATCGACAAGCACGGCACGCGCTGGCGTGTCGCCGCCATTCCTCTTGGCGGCTATGTTAAATTCCATGGCGACGCCAATGCAGCGAGCGCGCCCGATCCGGCGGCGCTTGCCGCGCTCCCGCCGAGCGAGCGGACATTGACGCTGGCGGGTCAGCCGCTGCGCAACCGAGCCGCAGTCGTCGCCGCCGGGCCGATCGCCAATTTCATTCTCGCCTTCGTCATTTTCACCGCAATGTTCATGGCCTTTGGCCGCGCCGAGCACAGCGCGCGGATCGGCGGGGTGGAGGCCGGTTCGCCCGCCGCCCAAGCCGGGTTCCAATCAGGCGACATCATCAAGTCGATCAACGGCCAGCCGGTCGCCTCCTTCCAGGATCTGCAGCAGGCGACGATGCTCAGCACCGGCCTGCCGATGACCTTCGTCGTCGAACGCGCGGGCGGCGAGAAGGAGCTGACGGCGACGCCGCGAATCGCTGTGGTGGACCAGGGCCCGCTGGGCAAGCGTCGGATGGGGCACCTCGGCTTGATGTCGTCGCGGGACCCGGCGGACGTCAAATACGAATCATGCGGCCCGGCGACCTGCGCGGCCTGGGGCGGCGAGCAGGTGTGGTTCATCGTGAAGGCGACCGGCGCCTATGTCGGCGGCCTGTTCGCGGGGCGCGAATCAGCGGACAGTCTGTCCGGTCCGATCGCCGTGTCGCAGATCGCCGGCGAAATGGCTAAGATCAACCCGTTGCAGCTTTTCAGCCTGGCAGCGCTGTTTTCCGTCTCGGTCGGTTTGATGAATTTGCTGCCGATTTCCTTGCTCGACGGCGGCCATTTGCTGTTTTACGCCCTCGAGGGCCTGCGGGGGCGTCCCTTGAGCGATCGTGTCCAGCAGATCGGCTTCAGGGTGGGCCTCGCCTTCGTCGCGCTTTTGGTGATTTTCACCACGTCGCACGATATCTTGCGCCTGGTCGGAGGCAATTAACCTTTAGTCGACCATGAATCGTGTCGTCAGGGCCACGTTATCCGGAATTGCAGTAGGTTACGCCAATTGGAGTTTGCAGGCCGGCGCAAAACGGGTAAAAGCGCATTAAACAATTGCTCGTCCAAACTGAGGGCGGGAGCCGCGTTCGAGCTCGGGCGCGGAGGGGCGAAAATGCCGGGCGCGCCGAAACGTGCGCTCGCTGGACACCGAGGCCGCTAGGCTCGGACGCAATACGGGGAAACCGGGCCAAATGCACTTGTTTCGGGGTTATTTCGGGGCGCTCCTTTTGGCGGCTGCACTGGTTTGGAGCGCGCTGTCCATTGGCTCCCCGGCCATGGCGCAGGTGTCTCCACAAAGCATCGTCGTCGAGGGAGCTGGTCACACAGACGCGGCGACGGTTCGCTCCTATTTCACTGGAACCGACCAGGCGAGCGTCAATCGCGCGGTCGCCGACCTGTCGGCGACGGGCATGTTCACCAAGGTGAGCGCCCGAATCGCCGGCGGTCAGGTGATCGTTACGGTCGTCGAGTTGGCGCAGATCATCAACCGCGTCGCCTTCGAGGGTAACAAGACCCTCAAGAGCGACCAGCTTGCCGTCGAGGTTCAGTCCAAGGCGCGCACCGGCTTCGACCAGGTGAAGGCGAAGGCCGACGTGGAGCGACTTAAGGACGCCTTTCGGAAGATCGGCCGCAGCGCGACGCAGGTCACCTATCGCTTGGTGCAACTGCCGAACGGCCGCGTCGACCTCGTGTTCACGGTCAACGAAGGCGACAAGACCGGCGTGCGCGAAATCAAGTTCGTCGGCAATCACGCGGTCTCCTCCTACCGCCTGCATTCCTTGATGCAGACGACGGAGATGAACTGGCTCTCCTGGTTCAAGAACAGCGACGTTTACGATCCCGATCGCCTTGCGTCCGACGAGGAGGCGATCCGGAAGTACTACATGAAGAACGGCTACGCCGACTTCCGCATCACCAATACCGACGTCACCTATCAGAACGATCCGGCCGGCTACCTTGTCACCATTTCGGTGGACGAGGGTCAGCAGTACCATGTCTCTGGCGTCAGCGTGACGTCGCATGTCGCCAGGGTCGACAGCACGTCACTGAACCGCTTCGTCACTCTCCGCGCAGGCGACGTGTACAACGCCACCGAAGTCGAGAAGACGACCGATTCGCTCACGCGCGAAATGGCGCGCCAGGGCTACGCCTTCTCCGACGTGCGTCCGCATGGCGAGCGTGATGAGGCGTCCCACCAGATCGCGGTCGGCTTCACGGTCGACGACGGGCCGAAGGTCTATGTCGAGCGCATCGACGTTGTCGGCAACACGCGGACACGCGACTATGTTATTCGCCGCGAGTTCGACATCGGCGAAGGCGACCCCTACAACCACGCCTTGATCGAGCGCGCTGAGCGGCGCCTCAATCGTCTCGGCTACTTCAAGAAGGTCCATATCTCGACGCGACCTGGCTCGACGCCTGATCGAGTGATTGTGACGGTCGAGGTCGAGGATCAGCCGACCGGCTCGGTGAGCCTGAGCGGCGGCTATTCGACCACCGCCGGCTTCCTCGCCGAAGTGGCCTTCACCGAGAACAACTTCCTCGGCCGCGGCCAATATGTGAAGGCTAGCGTCTCCGAGGGGCAGTACAGCCGAGGCTGGGGTCTGTCCTTCACGGAGCCCTATTTCCTCGATCAGCGGCTCGCCGCCGGCTTCGACATCTTCCACAAGGAGCAGGACGAGAACGCCTACGCCTTGTACGAGACCTGGACGACCGGCGTGAACCTTCGCGTCGGCATTCCGGTCACGGACGAGTTCACGTTCCAGCCGAACTACTCGATCTATCAGTCTGCGATCGCAATCCCGAACAACACCGATCAGCCGTTCAACGACTGTCCGGCGAACGGCAATCCGTGGCTCCCGCCGGGCTTTACGACGCCGCAGCCCTCGACCGCGATCAGCAACTGCTTGGTCAATGGCGAAGCCTCCATCGCCGTGAAACAGGCGGCCGCTATGGGCGCCATCACGACCTCGCTCTTCGGCTATTCGCTGATTTGGGATACGATCGACGACCGCAGGAATCCTAGCAACGGGCTGTACCTCGATTTCCATCAGGACGTCGCGGGCGCTGGCGGCCAGTCGCAATTCCTCCGCGAGACCTTCGACGGCAAGTACTACTATCCGATCACGGAAGACCTCGTCGGCTTCGTCAGGCTGCAGGGCGGCAACATCCAACAGATCGGCGGCGGCAACCTGCCTCTGGTCGACAACTTCAACCTCGGACCGACGTTGGTGCGCGGCTTTGCGCCGGGCGGCATCGGCGCGCGCGACATCTCCGACCCGGCGAACATCGCGGGCAACGGCCTCGGCGGCACCACCTACTTTGGCGGCACCGCAGAAGTTCAGTTCCCGCTGTTCGGCCTGCCGCGTGAGATTGGGCTCAAGGGCGCGTTGTTCGCCGATGCCGGCACGTTGTTCGGATATCAGGGTCAGACGAACTTCTCGTCCCTGTTCGGCTTGCCCAACAATACGCCCTGCTGGGCGGGTAATTCGCCGAACACGAAGACGCCTTACATCCAGAGTAACTGCCTCTCGCTCTATGATCCGACGACCATCCGATCGTCGGTTGGCGCCAGCTTGATCTGGCAGTCGCCGCTGGGTCCGATTCGCATCGACTACGCCTACGCGGTCACCAAGGCTAAGTACGACCAGATCCAGCAGTTCAACTTCACCGGTGGCGCGCAGTTCTGATTGCGAAGCTGTCGAACGATTTCCGGGCGCGCCAGAGTTTCTGGCGCGCCCTTCGTGCTAATGAAGACGTGACCTAAAGAAGAACTCGGTCTTGGCGAAAATAAGCTTCTTTCCATTGGCTGCCGCGCCGACCCTCCGTGAGGTCGCGCAATGGACCGGCGCGGCGATCGGCGAGGGCGCTGATCCCGAACGCATCATTCACGACGTCGCGGCGCTCGACGAAGCGGGGCCGGACGATCTCTCGTTCTTCGACAATCCGCGATATCTCGATGAGTTCAAGGCGACTCGCGCCGGCGCGGTGTTGGTCGCGCCGCGCTACGCCGAACAGGCGCCGGGCGCCGCTGCGCGGTTGATCACGGCGCAACCCTATCGGGCGATGGCGCAGGTCATGACCCGGCTCTATCCGCAGGCCGCGCGGCCGCGGTCGGTGTTCGGCGAGACGGGCGTGTCGCCGGCTGCTTTCGTCCATTCCGCCGCACGCCTCGAGCCTGGCGTGGTCGTCGATCCCGGAGCGGTGATCGGCCCCGGCGCGGAGATCGGCGCAGGGACGGTCATTGGTCCCAATGCGGTGATCGGTCCGCAGGTGCGGATCGGTCGCGACAGCGTCATCGGGGCCCTCGCGACTGTCTCCTGCGCCCTGATTGGCGACCGTGTGATCATCCACCCCGGCGCCCATATCGGGCAGGATGGCTTCGGCTTCGCCATGGGCCCGCGGGGCCATTTGAAGGTGCCTCAGATCGGGCGGGTCATCATCCAGGACGACGTCGAGATCGGCGCGGGCTCGACCATCGATCGCGGCGCCAACCGGGATACGATCATCGGCGAGGGCGCCAAGATCGATAATCTCGTCCAGATCGGCCACAATGTGGTCATCGGCCGCCATTGCATTCTGGTTTCGCAATCCGGCGTGTCCGGCTCGACGGTGATCGGGGATTTTGCCGCGCTCGGCGGCCAGGCCGGTTTGACCGGGCACCTCAAGATCGGCGCCGGCGCCCAGATTGCCGCGCAGGCCGGCGTGATGACCGACGTGCCCGCTGGCGAACGCTGGAGCGGCGCCCCGGCGCGGCCGTTGCGGGCCTTCTTCCGCGAGGTGGCCGCGCTGCGCAAGCTCGCCGACACGCCCGACACGAGCGGAAGCGGCAAGTAACGAAACTGATGAAAATTGCGGTCGAGCGGGCTTGCCGTGGCCTTCCGCGCGCGCGAGGCTTGACGGCGTGCCGCCAACCGGGCATCGGCGCGGTCCGCCGACGCGAAAGGAGAATGGAATGAGCGAGCCGGTGGGGCTGACGATTGAAAGCTTCGATATTCAGCGGCTTCTCGCCTCGCTGCCGCATCGCTATCCTATGTTGCTGGTCGACCGGATCATCGATGTTCGTAGCGACGAATACGGCGTCGGCATCAAGAATGTGACGTTCAACGAGCCGCAATTTCAGGGACATTTCCCCAACCGGCCGGTCATGCCCGGGGTCCTGATGATCGAGGGGATGGCGCAGACTGCGGGCGCCATGTGCGTCGCCAGTCTCGGGGCGAACCGCAAGCCGAGCGTGGTGTACCTGATGACCGTCGACCAGGCGAAGTTCCGTAAGCCGGTCGTGCCGGGCGACCAGATTCGTTATTACATGACGCGCACGGCTAAGCGCCGCAACATGTGGTGGTTCCGCGGCGAGGCGAAAGTGGACGACACCCTCGTCTGCGAAGCGATCGTTTCGGCCATGCTGGTGGAAGAATGAGCGGGTCCGCGACTGGCGCAGCCGCGCCACAGACGTTCATTCACGCGAGCGCCTGCATCGAGCCGGGCGCGCAGATCGGCGTCGGCGCCTACGTTGGGCCTTTTTGCCACGTCGGCCCGGAAGTCACGCTGGGTGACGGGGTGCGGCTGGCGTCGCATGTCAGCGTGGCGGGCGTGACGACGATCGGCGCGCGCACGCGCGTGTTTCCCTTCGCGGCGATCGGACATGAACCGCAGGATTTGAAATATCGCGGTGAGCGCGTCACCCTCTCGATTGGCGAGGATTGCCTGATCCGCGAAGGCGTGACGATGAATCCGAGGCACCGCGGGCGGTGGACATGCGACGGTCGTCGGGTCGCACAGCGTATTTCTCGCCAACGCGCATGTCGCGCATGACTGCCGCATCGGCGACAACGTCATCCTCTCGAACAACGTCATGCTCGCCGGTCACTGCCAGGTCGGCGACTTCGCGATCGTCAGCGGCGGCGCGGCCGCCCATCAGTTCGTGCGCATCGGCGCGCACGCGTTCATCGGCGGCCTTGCCGGGGTCGAGAACGACATCATCCCGTTCGGCATCGCGCTCGGCAATCGGGCCGCGCTCGCCGGGCTGAACGTCGTCGGGTTGAAGCGCCGCGGCTACTCGCACGAGGCGATCCACGACCTGCGCCGCGCCTACAAGCAGCTTTTCGGCGCCAAGGGCACGCTCAAGGAGCGCGTCGAAGACGTTGCCGCCGCCTATCCCGACCAGGAGGCGGTTCAGCAGATCGTGGCCTTCCTGCGCGAAGGCGGCGAGCGCGCCGTCTGCACGCCGCGGGACGTCGAGGCTTGACGCCGGGGGGCGAAGGCCGGCCGCTCGCGATTCTCTGCGGCGGCGGCGGTTTCCCCCTCGAAGTTGCGCGCGCCGCCGCGGCCAATGGGCGCTCGCCCTTCCTCATTGGCGTCGTCGGATCCTCCGATCCGGCGATCGAAGACTTCCCCCACGTCTGGGTGCATCTCGGCCAAATCGGCAAGCTGTTTGGCGCGCTCAAGGAGCGCGCGATCGGCGACATCGCCCTCGTCGGCGCGATGGCGCGGCCGGAATTCCAGGATTTGCGGCTCGACTGGGGCGCGGTGAAGCGGGCTTCGGAACTCGCGCAATTGTTCCGCGGCGGCGACAACCACTTGCTCGTCGGCATCGCCGGCATCTTCGAGCGCGAGGGCCTCAAAGTCGTGGGCGCGCACGAGATCGCGCCGCAATTGGTCGCCCCCGTCGGCGCATTCGGCGCACACGCGGCGTCCGCCGAGGCCGAGGCCGACGTTCGGGTTGGCGCCGCGCTTCTCGCTGCTTTGTCGCCGTTCGACGTCGGCCAGGGCGCGGTCGTCGCCAACGGACGCGTCCTTGCGCTGGAAGCGGCGGAAGGCACCGATGCGATGTTGGCGCGCGTCGCCGAGCTGAGGGCCGCGCGGCGGCTGCGTCTACAAGGGGCGCAGGGCGTCTTTGTGAAGGCGCCCAAGCGCGGCCAGGATCTGCGGCTCGATATGCCGGCGGTGGGTCCCAAGACGGTCGAGGCGGCGCGTCGCGCCGAGCTGAAGGGCCTCGCGCTGGCGGCCGGGGGCGTTCTCATCGCCGATCGCGCCGCGTTTCTCAGCGCCGCCAACGCGGCGGGCCTGTTCGTCGTCGGCTACGCCCTGTGAACGCTGCGGCGCGCCCCCTGCGGATCGCGCTCGTCGCGGGAGAGCATTCGGGCGATCAACTCGGCTTCAAGCTGATGCGCGCGCTGCGCGCCGAGACCGACGGCGCGGTTATGTTTCTCGGCGTCGGCGGCGAGGCGATGGAGGCGGAAGGCCTCGCGAGCCTGTTCCCGATGAGCGACATCGCCGTGATGGGCTTCCTTCCCGTCCTCGCCAAGCTGCCGAGCCTGCTCGCCCGCATCCGGCAGACCGCGCAGGCGATCGTCGAGGCGCGCCCCGACGCGCTCGTTATTATCGACAGCCCGGACTTTACTCATCGCGTCGCCAAACGCGTCCGGCGGGCGCTGCCGAACCTGCCAGTGATCGACTATGTCAGCCCTTCGGTCTGGGCGTGGCGGCCGGGACGCGCCAAGGCGATGACCGCCTATGTCGATTGTGTGCTCGCGCTGCTGCCGTTCGAGCCGGCGGCGCACGTGCGCCTCGGCGGCCCACGCTGCGTCTATGTCGGCCATCCCCTGATCGAGCGGCTCGGCGAGCTTCGCCCGAGCGCCGATGAGGCGCGCCGGCGTGACGCGGAGCCGCCGATTCTCGCCGTGCTGCCGGGCTCGCGCCGTTCGGTCCTCGCGCGGATGATGGGCGACTTCGGCGAGGCGGTCGCGCGGTTGACGCGCGAGCGAGGGCCGTTCGACGTGGTGCTGCCGACGCTGCCGCATGTCGAAGCCGAGGTGCGGGCGCGCGCGGCCGAATGGCCTGTCAAGCCGCGCATCGAGGTCGGCGAGGCGGCGAAGCTCGCGACGTTCCGCAGCGCTCACGCGGCGCTCGCGGCGTCCGGCACCGTCACGCTGGAGCTGGCGCTCGCGGGCGTGCCGATGGTCGGCGCCTACAAGGTGTCGCGGCTCGAGGAGCCGCTCAAATACGTCATCAAGCTGCCGCACTCGATCCTGCTGCCGAACCTCATTCTCGGCGAGCGAACGATCCCTGAGATCTTGCAGCAAGACTGTACGCCGGAGACACTCTCCGCCGCGCTTTCCGGCCTCGTGCGCGATGGAAAGGAGAGGGCGGGGCAGCTTGCCGCGCTGGCCAAGCTCGACGGGCTGATGCGCCTAGCCGAAGGCGACGCGCCGAGCAAGCGGGCGGCGCGGGAGGTTCTCGCGACGATGGCGCGACGGCGCTGAAGCCATAAAGCGACGCAGCGGGCCCAACAAACTACGTGCTCTCCCTCTCGCTGGAAGCCGGGAGATGAGCGGCGAGGTTGCCTAAAACGAATTAGTGTTGACTGATACATAAGTATCGGCTAATTGATCAGCATGATCGAAGCCGCCCTCAACCCTGTTACGACCGTCATGCGCGCCCTGGCCGATCCGACGCGCCGCGCGGTCTTCGAGCGCCTCTTTCGCAGCGAGGAGATCACCGTCGCCGAACTGACCCGCGGCAGCGGAGTGACCCAGGGCGCCATCTCGCAGCACTTGAAGTCCCTGAAGCAAGCCGGCCTGGTCGCCGAGCGCGCCGAGGGGCGCAACGTCTATTATCGCGCCGCGCCGCAAGGCCTTGAGCCCCTGGTCGACTGGATGGACCACTACGGCGTCTTCTGGCGCGAGCGCTTCCTGAAACTGCGTTCCCTCTTGAAGGAGATCGATCCATGACCGTTGCCGACCTGAAAGCCGACACCCAGGAGATCGTCATCGACGAGGTTCTTCCTCATGCGGCCGAAACGATCTGGAAGACCCTGACGACCGCCGAACTGATGGGGCGCTGGATGATGCAGCCCAAGGGCTTCGAGGCGACCGAGGGCCAGGTCTTCACCTTTCAAACGACTCCCGCCGGCGCCTGGGACGGCGCCATCCATTGTCAGGTCCTGGAGGTCGTGCCCAACCGGCGCTTGTCTTACGCTTGGACGGGCGGCGACGATGGCAATACCGGCTACGGCTCGCGCCTCGACACCGTCGTCACCTGGTCCCTGACCCCGGTCGAGGGCGGCACGCGCATCCGTCTGGTGCATTCGGGCTTCGCAACGCCGAAGAACGACACGGCCTACAGGAACATGAGCGAGGGCTGGGTCAAGGTCGTGCAACGGCTTGATGCCGCCACCGATACGATCGAACGGGAGGTGTGAAAATGGAAAAGCCTTACACCGGCGGGTGTGCCTGCGGCGCGATACGCTACTCGATTTCCGGCGAGCCGATAGCCAGCACCGATTGCCAGTGCCGCGACTGCCAGCGCGAAAGCGGCACAGGCCACGGCTCGCATCTGACTTTTGCCCGAGCCGGCGTGACCGTGACGGGCGAAGCGGCCCGGTGGGACATGGTCGGCGACAGCGGCAACGTCAAGACGCGCGCCTTCTGCCCGGTGTGCGGTTCGCCGGTCTACATGACCTTCGCCGCCATGCCCGACCTCTTTACTGTCCGCGCCGCCAGCCTCGACGATCCAGGCCGCTATAGGCCGCAGATGGTCCTTTACGCCGTGCGTGGCCATGCCTGGGATCACGTCGATCCGGACCTGCCGAAATTCGAGCGCATGCCATCGAGATGAGGCGCCGCCGGAGGGAAGCCGCAGCCTGACGGGGACTCACAACGCCAGGGCGCTGCGGCTTCGACGTGTTATGCCGTTGCCCCTCGCTCGTACCAGCCCCGCGACGCCTTCACGATGCGTACGACCGACAACATCACCGGCACCTCGATCAGCACGCCGACGACCGTAGCGAGCGCCGCCCCCGACTGGAACCCGAACAGAGCGATAGCCGTCGCCACCGCCAGCTCAAAGAAATTGGACGCGCCGATCAGCGCGGAGGGTCCCGCCACGCACCAGGCGACGCCGAGGCGGCGGTTGATCCAGTAGGCGAGTCCCGCGTTGAAATAGACCTGGATCAGGATCGGCAAGGCCAGCATGGCGATGATGGTCGGCTGCCGCGTAATCTGCTCGCCTTGCAGGCCGAACAGCAACACCAGCGTCAGCAGCAGCGCGCCGAGCGACAGCGGCGACAAAGCCTTGAGCGTCCGCGACAATGCCGCCTGTCCGCCGCCTACCAGCAACGACCGTCGCCAGAGTTGCGCCACGATCACGGGCACGACGATATAGAGCAGAACGGAGAGCAGCAGGGTCCCCCACGGGACGGTGATGGAGGAGAGGCCCAGCAGCAAGCCGACGATCGGCGCGAAGGCGACGACCATGATCGAGTCGTTGAGCGCGACTTGCCCGAGCGTGAAATGCGGCTCGCCGTCCACGAGATTCGACCAGACGAACACCATGGCCGTGCAGGGGGCCGCGGCCAGCAGGATGAGGCCAGCGGTGTAGCTGTCGAGTTGATCGGCGGGGAGATACGGCCGAAACAGATGGCCGACGAATAGCCACGCCAGCAGCGCCATGGAGAAAGGCTTCACCAGCCAATTGACGCCGACCGTGGCGGCGATCCCCTTCCAGTGCGCCCCGATCTGCCCGAGCGCGGCAAGGTCGATCTTGAGCAGCATGGGGATGATCATCAGCCATACCAGCACCGCCACCGGCAGGTTGACTTGCGCCACCTCGGCCGCCCCGATCCGATGAAACACATCTGGCAGCAGACCGCCGAGGACGATTCCAGCGACGATGCACAAGCCGACCCAGAGCGTCAGGTAGCGTTCGAACACGCTCATCGCGGGGGCCTTGGCGACAGAGGCCGTTGCGCCGGAAATCGCGTCGGTCATTGCTCAACTTCCTTTGGGGCGACGCGGCGGCCGAAGGCGTCGACGACACGCTCGCCATCCTCCTTGCTGAATGCCCCTTGTTGTGGGTTGGGGAGAAGGTCGAGGACCGTTTCCGACGGCCGGCACAACTTCACGCCGAGCGGCGAAACGACAATCGGCCGATTGATGAGGATCGGGTGCGCCATCATGGCGTCCAGCAGCTGTTGATCGGTCAGGGCCGGATCATCGAGGCGGAGGTCGTGGAACGGCGTGCCCTTTTGACGCAGCACCGACCGCACCGTCACGCCCATGCGCTCGATCAGCGACGCGAGCAACGCGCGAGCGGGTGGGGTTTTCAGGTACTCGATCACATGCGGCTCGACCCCGGCGTTGCGGATCATGGCGAGCGCATTGCGCGACGTGCCGCACTCCGGGTTGTGATAGATGATGATGTCAAAGGGCGCGCTCATGCGGCGCTCGATCGCGTCGAGATGGCCCCTTCCGTGCGCCCGATTTCCCGAAGCCTGGCGCTCAAGGCGATTTCATCCAGGCTCTTCAGCGGCAGCGCGATGAACAGGGAGATCCGGTTCTTCAGGTGGCGGAACGCCCCAGCGAAGGCGCCGAGCTTCTCGATCTCCATTCCCTCGACCGCTGCTGGGTCCTCGATGCCCCAATGCGCCGTCATGGGATGGCCCGGCCAGATGGGACAGGCTTCGCCGGCGGCGGAGTCGCAGACCGTGAAGATGAAGTCCATGGCCGGCGCATCGGGCGCGGAAAATTCCTCCCAACCCTTGGAACGGAACCCTTCGGCGGGATAGTTCAACTCACGCAGGGTTTGCAGCGCGAGCGGATTGACCTCGCCCTTGGGCTGGCTTCCGGCCGAGAAAGCGCGGAAGCGGCCAGCGCCATCCTTTTGCAAGATGCTTTCGGCCAAGATCGAGCGGGCTGAGTTACCGGTGCAGAGGAACAGGACGTTGAACACGCGATCGGTCATGGGCGCGCTCCTTCGGTGGGGCAGCAGGGCGACGCCGTGAGGTCTGCGATCAAGGGGGCGCACAGGTCCGTCCGGCCGCCACAGCAGTCCTTGACGAGAAAGAGGGTCAACTCCCGCAGCGTATTAAGATCGGCCCGGTAGATGATCGACCGGCTGTGGCGCTCGGCGGTGGCCAGCCCCGCCCGGGCGAGGACGGCCAGATGCGACGACATGGTGTTCTGCGGCACGTCGAGTTTGCGGGCGATCTCGCCGGCGGGCAGCCCCGCCGGCTCGTGACGCACCAGCAGGCGGAACGTCTCGAGGCGGGTTGGTTGCGAGAGGGCGGCAAGGGCCGAGGTTGCGCTTTCTAAATCCATATATCCAGAATAATGGATATATTGGATGTGATCAACCCAAATCGAAAGCGCGCGTTGAGGGGACCCTTAGCCTAAGGGTTCGGCCCCAGCGTTCGCCCAAAATGGAAACGCCTCTCCCCGACGACGGGGAGAGGCGCAAACCCTCACGCAAAATGTCGGCGGTTATCGCCGGCCGCAATTCGCTCAGCGATTGCCCGTCGGCTTGTAGTCGCGGCGGGGAGCGCCGGTGTAGAGCTGACGCGGCCGGCCAATGCGCTGGCTCGGATCCTCGATCATTTCGCTCCACTGGGCGATCCAGCCGACGGTGCGCGCCACCGCGAAGAGCACGGTGAACATCTCGGTCGGGAAGCCCATCGCCTTCAGCGTAATGCCGGAATAGAAGTCGATGTTCGGGTAGAGCTTCTTCTCGATGAAATATTCGTCGTGCAGCGCGATGCGCTCCAGCTCCACGGCGACGTCGAGCAGCGGATCGTCCTTGATGCCGAGCTCGTTGAGGACGTCATGCGCGGTGCGTTGCATGATCTTGGCGCGCGGATCGTAGTTCTTGTAGACGCGGTGGCCGAAGCCCATCAGGCGGAACGGGTCGTTCTTGTCCTTCGCCTTGGCGATGTACTTGGGAATGTTGTCGACGCTGCCGATCTCGCCGAGCATCTTCAGCGCGGCTTCGTTGGCGCCGCCGTGAGCAGGGCCCCAGAGACAGGCGATGCCGGCGGCGATGCAGGCGAACGGGTTCGCGCCCGACGAGCCGGCGAGACGCACGGTCGAGGTCGAGGCGTTCTGCTCGTGATCGGCGTGCAGGATGAAGATGCGGTCGAGCGCGCGCGAGAGGACCGGATTGACCTTGTACTCCTCGCAGGGAACCGCGAAGCACATGCGCAGGAAGTTCGAGGCGTAATCGAGTTCGTTCTTCGGAAAAACGAACGGCTGGCCGACCGAATACTTGTACGCCATCGCGGCAAGCGTCGGCACCTTGGCGATCATCCGGATCGAGGCGATCATCCGCTGACGTTCGTCGGAGATGTCGGTCGAGTCGTGATAGAAGGCGGCTAGCGCGCCCACGCTCGCCACCATGACGGACATCGGATGCGCGTCGCGGCGGAAGCCCTGGAAGAAACGCGCCATCTGCTCGTGCACCATCGTGTGGCGCGCGACGCGGTAGTCGAAGTCGGCCTTCTGGGACGCGGTCGGCAACTCCCCGTAGAGGAGGAGATAGCAGGTCTCGAGGAAGTCGCCGTGCTCGGCGATCTCGTCGATCGGGTAGCCGCGATAGAGCAGAACGCCCTCGTCGCCGTCGATGTAGGTAATCTTCGATTCCGTGCTCGCAGTCGAAGTGAAGCCCGGATCGTAAGTGAACATTCCCGTTTGCGCGTAGAGCTTGCCGATATCCACTACCGAGGGGCCGATGGTTCCAGCCTTCACCGGCAAGTCGACGCTCTTGTCGCCGATTTTGAGGCTCGCGGACGTTTCGGACATCAACCTTCTCCTTCGACGCGCATGGCCACCTGGGTGGCAGCGCGAATGCCACGGTTTGTGCAGCGCAGTAGCGGTATCGGATCCGGCTTATTGCGACAAGTCAATAATCCGACACGCGCGGCCTGTTGCCGCAGCGCTATTCCGGATTTTCGTAGCTGAATGTCTGGGCGTTTTCGTCGTAGGCGAACAGCTCGCCATAGCGGCCGAGGTTGATAATCGCCCGCAAAGTCCGCTCCGCGTAGTCTTCGGACATGTAGTCCTCGAGCTCCTCGCGAAAGCGCGTGGCGGGCGCACGGTGGCTCGGTCGTTCGTCCAGCACATGCTTGATATGCGCAGCGAGCGGGATGTTCGACAGCAATTGATCGCCGAACAGTTTCTTGCGCTGGTCGACGTCCATGTCGACGAAGCGCTTACCGGCGCTCGTCAGCTTGATGTCGGCGTCGGCGAATTCCGCGAGGTGCAGCAATTGCAGCGTTTCGCCGAGGGGGAAGAGATCGTCGATCTCGAGTTGCAGCGAATTTGCGAGGTGCGGCAGATCCGCTTGCCCGTCGTAGGGCGGCGCCGCGATCTCCTCGAGCATGCCGGCGAGCGAGTTGGTCGAGACGAGCGGCAGCGCGAGACCAAGCCCGGCGCCTTGCGCGGCCGCTTCGCGGCCGGCGGGCTTCGGTTCCGGGCGCTGCGTCATCAGCGCATAAATCTTGTCGACCAGTTGTCGGAATTCCTGGTCGAGACGATCGCGTGGATGGGGCAGGGGGATGGCGATCTCCGCGGCGACGCGGCCGGGATTGGAGGACAGCACGAGCACGCGGTCGCACATCAGCACCGCTTCCTCGATGTTGTGCGTGACCATCAGGATCGACTTGATCGGGATGCGGCCTTCCTGCCACAGGTCCAGCAGGTCGGTGCGCAAGGTCTCGGCGGTGAGGACGTCGAGCGCCGAGAAGGGCTCGTCCATCAGCAGAATCTGCGGCTGCACGACGAGCGCGCGAGCGAAGCCGACGCGCTGGCGCATTCCGCCGGAAAGCTCTTTCGGATAGGCGGATTCGAAGCCGTCGAGGCCGATCACGTCGATGGCCTGCACCGCGCGGGTGCGCGCCTCGTCGAGCGGGACGCCAAGCGCGCGCAGGCCGAGTTCGACGTTGTCGAGCACGGTCAGCCAGGGAAACAGCGCGAAGCTTTGGAACACCATCGCCACGCCTTCGGCCGGGCCGTCGACCGGCGCGCCGTCGATCGTCACCGTTCCCTGAACGGGACGCGACAGGCCGGCGATGATGCGCAGCAGGCTCGATTTGCCGCAGCCGGAGCGGCCCAGCAGGGCGACGATCTCGCCGGTTCTGAGCTGGAGGCTCACGTCCTGCAGCACCGGCGCGCCGGGCTCGCCGGAGCCTTTGGAATAGGTCTGGCTGATGTGGTTGACGTCCAGCAGCACCGTGGCGGAAGGATCGAGCATCGCGGTCTCCTTGGATCGGCGTTACAGGCGCAGCCGCCGTTCCGCATAAGCATACAGGCGGCGCCAGAAGAGCCTGTTGAAGAGGGTGACGAAAATCGACATGACGGCGACGCCGAGAACGATCCTCGGGAAGTCGCCCTTCTCGGTCGCTTCCGCGATATAGTGACCGATGCCATGCGCGCTAACGGTCTGGTCTTTCCACTTGACGTATTCGGCGACGATCGAGGCGTTCCACGAGCCGCCGGAGGCAGTGATCGCGCCGGTGAGGTAAAAGGGCGCGATGCCGGGAAGGATGACCTTCCGCCACCAGTCCAAGCCGCGGACGCGGAAGTTGGTCGCCGCTTCGCGCAGATCGTTGGGAAAGGCCGACGCACCGCCGATCGTGTTGAAGACGATGTACCATTGTGTGCCGAACACGATCAGCAGGCTGAGCCAGATGTCGGGATTGAGGTTGAAGGTCACAATGAGGCTGACCGCCGCGCCGAATAGCAGGTTGACGGGGAAGGCGGCGAGGAACTGGGCGATCGGCTGCACCGCTTCCGCCCATCGCGGCCTGAGGCCGATCCACACGCTGATCGGCACCCAGATCACCGTCGCCAGCGCCATCAGCACGATCACGCGGATCAACGTATAGAACGTCAAGACGATCGCGTGCGCGACATCGGGCCAACCCAGCTCGGTCCCGACATAGGCGACGACGCTCCACAGCGCCCACAGCGCAACGGCGACGATGACGGCGATCCAGAGCGCGTCGACCACGCGAGAGGGCTCCGAACTCGATTTCTTGCTGACAGGCCCGCCAGGCGCGAGTATGGGCAGGCTGAGGCGCCAGAAGCTGATCCCGCTCAAAGCGGCGGCGATCGGACGCACGGCCAAGCGGATCCAATAGGTGTGCGCCAAGAGGTCGAGCACCCAGGAGCGCTCCACCTCCTGGCCGACTGACAGCTCGACGCGGAATTTGGCGGCCCAGGCGATGATCGGGCGGAACAACAATTGATCGTAGATCAGGATGACGACGCCCATGGTGGCGACCGCCGCGGCGATCGCGTCCCAGCGGCCGGCGTTGTTGGCGGTCGCGATGTAGGAACCGACGCCGGGGAGCGTGATCGTCGTGTCGCCGACGGTGATCGCCTCCGCGGCCACGACGAAGAACCAGCCGCCCGACATCGACATCATCGTATTCCAGATGAGGCCGGGCACTGCGAAGGGCGCCTCGAGCTGCCAGAACTTCTGCCAACCGGTCAGACGGAAGCCGCGCGCCACTTCGTCGAGATCGCGCGGCACCGTGCGCAGCGATTGATAGAACGAAAAGGCCATGTTCCAGGCCTGGCTGGTGAAGACGGCGAAGATCGCCGCGCATTCCGCGCCCAGCACGTTGCCGGGAAAGAGGTTGAGAAAGAACGTGACGGTGAACGATAGAAACCCGAGGATCGGCACCGACTGCAAGATGTCGAGCACCGGAATGAGCACCATCTCCGCCCGCCGGCTCTTGGCCGCTAGCGTCGCATAGGTGAAGGTGAAGACGAACGAGGCGGCGAGCGCGGCGAACATGCGCAGCGCCGTGCGCAACGCGTAGTAAGGCAGTTGCCAATAGTCGAGCGAGATGACGGGCTCGTTGGCCGGCGGCAACGGAGCCGAAATGCCGTGATAGGCGCGCGCGATCCCCGCCAGCACCGCCATGATCAGGGCAAGCGCCATCAGGTCCCAATGGTTGGGTAGCACCCGACGGCTGACCGAAGCGATCGCATGAAGTTTCGACATCGGCGCGTTCCGGCTGAGGCTAGTCATCGGCGAATTGCTGGCGTGAGGGCGTAACCGTGGACCATGGGATTACCACATCTCGTGCAGTGGCGAACAGAATTGCCGCAGTGCGGCAATTGCCGCCGACGTTCGGAACGCAAAGCATCGGCGGCGGCTGCTTGCCGCAGAGAGATGACTGTGTGACGACAGCGAAGTCCGGCGTGCCGCTCTTAGTCGGCGGCTTGGTCTCTCAGCCGCCCGAGGCTTTCCTCGCGGCCGAGTACAGCGAGCACGTCGAAGATTCCCGGCGAGGTCGCGCGGCCGGTTGCCGCGGCGCGCAACGGCTGCGCAATCGCGCCGAGCTTGGCGCCTTGCTCGGCGGAATAGTCGCGGACAGCGGCTTCCGTCCTCGCCGCGCTCCAGTCCTGAATCGCCTCGAGGCGCGGCAGCAGCGCCTTGATGTGCAATCGTCCGCCGCGCGCCAGGATATCCTCGGCCTTCTCGTCCATGGCGAGCGGCCGTTCGGCGAAGAGGAAGCGCGCACCGTCGATGAGTTCGACGAGCGTCTTGGCGCGCTCCTTGAGGCCGGGCAGCGCCGCTGAAAGCTGGCTGCGCTTGGCGTCGTCGAGCTTGGCGGCGATCTCGGGGCCGCCGGGCAAATGGGGCAGCGCGTCGAGCAAGATCTGCAACAGCGCCGCGTCCGGCGTCGCGCGCATGAAGTGGCCGTTTATGTTCTCGAGCTTGACGAAGTCGAAGCGCGAGGGCGAGCGGCCGATCGCCGGCAGATCGAACGCGGCGATCAGTTCCTCGGTCGAGAAGAATTCGCGGTCGCCTTGGCTCCAGCCGAGCCGCACGAGGTAATTGCGCAGCGCCGCCGGCAGGTAGCCCATCCCCCGATAAGCGTCGATGCCCAGCGCGCCGTGCCGCTTGGAGAGCTTGGCGCCGTCCGGCCCGTGGATCAGCGGAATGTGGGCCACGATAGGCACGTCCCAGCCGAGGGCGGAATAGATCTGCATCTGCCGCGCGGCGTTGGTCAGATGGTCGTCGCCGCGGATGATGTGGGTGACCCCCATGTCGTGGTCGTCGACGACGACGGCGAGCATGTAGGTCGGATTGCCGTCCGAGCGCAGCAGCACGAGGTCGTCGAGTTCCTTGTTGGCGAAGGTCACCTTGCCCTGCACCTTGTCCTCGACGATCGTCTCGCCGTCCTGGCGCGCCCGCAGGCGAATCACCGGCCTGACGCCGGCGGGCGCCTCGGAAGGGTCGCGGTCGCGCCAGCGCCCGTCGTAGCGCATCGGGCGCCCTTCCAAGCGCGCCTTGGCGCGCATCTCCTCGAGCTCCTCGGGACTGGCGTAGCAACGATACGCGCCGCCGGTGGCGAGCAACTGCTCGGCGACCTCGCGATGACGCGAGGCGCGCTCGAACTGGCTGACCGCCGGGCCGTCCCACTTCAGGCCGAGCCAGTCGAGCCCGTCGATGATCGCCTCGACCGCCGCTTGCGTGGAGCGTTCGCGGTCCGTGTCCTCGATGCGCAGCAGAAATTCGCCGCCGAAGCGCTTGGCGTACAGCCAATTGAACAGCGCCGTGCGGGCGCCGCCGATGTGCAGGAATCCGGTCGGGGAGGGCGCAAAGCGCGTCACGACTTTGGTCATGGCTGATTGTCGATGGGTTGGAGATGGCTGGCCCGGCAAAGGCCGGCGCGCCGCTGTATCAGAAACGGGCGGCCGGGACAAAGGAATGATGACGTCGGGGCCGCGACTTCTCCGTCGCTACTTTTCCACTGCATCGATATGTGTTTAGCTTCGCGTCATGACGACTTCCGCGCGGTCTGGCGTCCTCGCCGCCGTAGGCCGCCTCGGCGCGGCCGCGGCGATGCCGGATTGGCGCGCCCTGTTCGCTGGCGCGCTGGTTAGGGAAGCCGACGAGCGGCGCTTCTTTCTCTGGATTCCGGTCGCGGCGATGGGCGGCGTCGCGCTCAATCTGTCGGCGGACCGCGAGCCGGCGCTGTGGCTGCCGGCGCTGCTCGCCGCCGTCTTTGCCGTGCTCGCCCTTCTGGCGCGGGCGCGGCCGGTCGCCTTCGGTGTCTCGATCGGCCTCGCGGCGCTGTTCGCCGGCTTTTTCTCGATGGGGCTGCGCACGGCGCGCGTCGCGACGCCGATGCTCGATCATGTCCGCATCGTCAAGCTGCAAGGCTTCGTCGATGAGGTCGACATTCGCCCGGTCGGCGCGCGTCTGGTCCTCTCCGTGGTCGAGGCGGGCGACATGCCCGGCGATCTCAAGCCGCGACGCGTCCGTGTGACGACGCGCAAGGCGCCGAACATCAGCGCCGGCGACTACGTCGCACTGCAGGCACGGTTGCTTCCACCCTCGCGCGCGGTGCTGCCCGGCGGCTACGACTTCGCGCGCGACGCTTATTTCGAGGGCGTCGGGGCGGTCGGCTCGACGCTTGGCGCCATCGCCGTGCTGGCGCCGCCGCGCGAGGTCGCGTGGCGCGAGCGTTTCCTCGCGTCGCTCGATCAGGCGCGCAACCGGCTCGCCCTGCGCGTCGACGCGATCATCGGCGGCGACGAAGGCGCGATCGCCGCGGCAATGGTGACAGGAAAGCGCGACTTCCTGTCGAACGACGCCAAGGACCTCATCCGTGAGGCCGGCATTTTCCACATCATCACCATTTCCGGCGTCCAGATGACGCTCGTCGCCGGCATCCTGTTCTCGATCGCGCGACGGCTGCTCGCGCTCTCGCCGTCCCTCGCGCTGCGTTATCCCATCAAGAAATGGGCGGCCGGCGTCGCGATGGCCGGCTCCTGTCTTTACGATCTCGTCACGGGCTCGCGCGTCGGCACCGAGCGCGCGCTGATCATGACGCTCATCGTCCTGGGCGCGGTGATTCTCGACCGCCGCGCGCTGACGATGCGCAACCTCGCGCTCGCCGTGGCGGCGATCGTCGCGCTGGAGCCGGAGGCGATCCTGGGCGTCAGCTTTCAGCTCTCCTTTGCCGCGGTCGGTGCGCTCGTTGCCGTGATGGAGGCGCGCATGGCCCGTCTCGACGACGGCGCCGACCCATTCCTGCCGGTCCGCGGCCGGCCGCCGCCGCGCGGCGGGCTGGCCAAGCATCTCGTGGAGAAGCCGATCGGCCTGCTCGTTGCGACGCTTTGCGCGACGAGCGCCACCGCCGCCTTCATGGCCTATCACTTTCACGACCTCAGCCCCTATGTGTTGATCGGCAACCCGCTGACGCTGACGATCATCGAATTTTTCGCTGTGCCGGGCGCTCTGCTCGGGACGGCGCTTTATCCGCTCGGTCTCGACGGCCCGGTTTGGCTCTATGTCGGCTTCGGCATCAAGATCGTCCTGTGGGTCGCCCGCTTCATCGCCGCCGCGCCCGGCGCGACGGTGCACGTGCGCGCCTTCGCGCCTTACGCGCTGCCGCTGCTGAGCCTCGCCGTCATGAGCGCGATTCTCTGGCGAAGCTGGCTGTTCCGCGCCAGCGCCGTCCCGCTGGTCTTGCTTGGCCTGGTCGGCGCGTTCGGCGGCCCGCGCTACGACGCCATTCTCGCGCCGACCGGCGACCTCGTCGCGGTGCGCGACGCCGACGGCAAGCTCGCGATCGTGGGCAAGCGATTTAACGCCTTCGCCGCCGAACAGTGGCTCGCCGCCGACGGCGACGAGCGCGATCCCGCCGCGGCGCGCGTTGCGGACGCGTGCGACCGGGTTGGATGCGTCGCCGCTCTGCCGGAAGGCCAGGCGCTGAGCCTCGTCATCGACCGCTCGGCCTTCGAGGAGGACTGCCAGCGGGCGGACGTGCTGGTCACGCCGCTCAACGCCCCGGCGTCATGCAAGGCGCAGACGTTCGACGAGCCGCGGCTCGCTCAGACCGGCGCGGCGGGATTGTCTTGGGACGGCGCGCATTTTGTCGTCGCGACCGACCGGTCGCCGCTGGAGGACCGCCCGTGGTCGCCGGCGCCCAAGCGCGAACACTCCGACCGGGTCGTGCGACCGGGGCAGGGCGGAACGAAGGGGGCCGACCCGGCCGATCCGAGTGACGAGACCGCGGAATAGAGCCACTGCACGGCGGCCACACTCTGGCCGCTCATTGGAGCCACTGTCCATCCGCATGTGTAAGTCGAGGCCTGAGTCGCAAACGTCGATCGAAATTCCGTTCTTGGATTGCGAGTCCGGGCGAGCCATCATTTGGCTCGTCGAGCACGCCTCGCCTGAGTCGAGGAGCGGTTTATGACCAAGTTCGCCATTCCGCACGGGGCCTATGTCTTCGTCGGCGACGGCCGCAAGGCGCTCTTCTTGCGCAATGACGGCGATCAAGTGTCCCCTAGTCTCGCGACCGAACGCGTGCTCGTCGACGAGGATTCGCCGGCTTACGATCGGAGAACGGACCCGCTGGGTTTCAGTTTCGCCGCCACACGCACGACGGGCCGCAGCGCGATGGAGACCCCGGACTGGCATGAGATCGAGGAGGACCGCTTCGCGCTTCGCGTCGCGGCGGCGCTCGAAGAACTGGTGCGCTCTCATTGGGCGCCGGCGCTGCTGGTGGTCGCGCCGCCCGCAACGCTCGCCGATCTCAGGCGCGCGCTGCATGACGAGGTGAAGGCGCGCCTCATCGGCGAGATCGACAAGGATCTCACCAACGTCCCGGTCGGGGAGATCGAGCGGCGGATCGCGAGCGGCGGCGGTCTTATGTGATCGGCGCAACATCGCCAATGAAAAAGGGCGCCCGAAGGCGCCCCTGTTTCGTCAAGCGCGCGCGAGCGAAAGCTTCACTTGATCTTGGTTTCCTTGAACTCGACGTGCTTGCGCGCGATCGGGTCGTATTTGGTGAAGGTGAACTTCTCGGTCTTGGTGCGAGCGTTCTTCTTGGTGACGTAGAAATAGCCGGTGTCGGCGGTCGACAGCAGCTTGATCTTGAGCGAGGCGGCCTTGGCCATGTCGGGGCGTCCATAAAGGCGCCCTGCGGCGCCGGGGAAAACGGAAGAGCGCTCTCGGGAAACCCCGCCAGCGCCGGATGCGCCGGAAAATAGTCAGGAGAGACGGGAAGTCAAGCCATTCCCGCGCCGCAGCGTCGACGATTCACGCCGCCAAGTCGGCGACGATCGAATCGAGCAGCGGCGCGCCCGAAGGCGTCACCCGAATGCGGCCGCGGGCGTCCTCCTCAATGAAGCCCTCGGCGGCGAGATCGTCGATCTGACGCTGCGAGAGCGACCTTCCGCTCAGGGCCTCGAAGCGGGCCCGGTCGATCCCCTCGCGCAGGCGAAGGCCCATCAGCAGGAATTCGTCGCCTTGCTCTTCGGCGCTCAGCGGGGAGTTCTCGACCAGCCCGTGGCCCTCGCTCTCGACCTGGGTCAGCCACATCTCCGGGTGCTTCTCCGCCGCCTGGGCGAGCCGCCCTTCCGGCGTCACCAGACGTCCGTGCGCCCCGGGGCCGATGCCGGCATATTCGCCATAGCGCCAATAGACGAGGTTGTGGCGGCTTTCCGCCCCCGGCCGCGCGTGGTTGGAGACCTCATAGGCAGGCAGGCCATGCGCTTCGGCGACCTCTTGGGTAGTGTCGAATAGAGCGCGTGCGAGTTCCTCGTCGGGGGTCTTCAGCTTGCCGGCCCGCCACAGCTGTTCGTAGATTGTGTCGGGCTCGATGGTGAGCTGGTAGAGCGACAGATGCTCGCCCGCCATCGTCAGCGCCTCGGCGAGTTCCGCCCGCCACGCGCTCTCGCTCTGTCCGGGCCGGGCGTAGATCAGGTCGAAGGAATAGCGCGGAAAGATCGACGCGGCGACGCGGACGGCCTCGACCGCCTCGGCGACGCTGTGGCGGCGGCCAAGGGCTTTGAGGTCGGTGTCGTCGAGCGCCTGCACGCCGATCGACAGGCGGTTGACGCCGGCGGCCCGATAGCCCCGGAAGCGGCCGGCTTCGACGCTGGTCGGGTTGGCTTCCAGCGTGATCTCGGCATCGGCCTCGATCGCCCAGCGCTCGCCGATCGCGTCGATGATGCTCTGCACCGTTTGCGGCCGCATCAGCGACGGGGTTCCGCCGCCGAAGAAAATCGAGCGCACGACGCGCCCTGGGGTCGCCGCCGCGCGGTGCGCAATCTCCGCGCGCATGGCGGCGACAAAACGCTCCTCGTCGATCGGCGCGGCGCGGACGTGCGAGTTGAAGTCGCAGTAGGGACACTTTGCAAGGCAGAACGGCCAATGCACATAGACCGCGAAACCCGCGTCGCTCGGGTCGGCTTCAGTCGACGGACCCCCCACAGGCCGCGCACGAGTTTCGATCTTCGTCATGCCGGCTTTATGCCAGTTCGCTGGGCGCCGCGCCACAATCTTTGCTATGGGCTTGGCGGCCCGTCGCCAGACGGCTGGGGAGAAACGCGTCCATGACAGATTTGCTCGAAGGCAAAACCCCTTGGCGGAAGACCGACGGCCATCGGCGTTGGCTCGCCGCCGAAGCGGACGCGCTGTTCGCATTCTACGAGGCCGATTCGATTCGCCCCTCCGGCGGCTTCTGGACGCTCGACGAAACCGGCCGGCCGCTGAGTTCCGACCAGGGCCATCCGCTGCACGCGACGACGCGCATGGTCCATTGCTTCGCCATCGCGCATCTCCTTGGCCGACCCGGCGCCGCGGATATCGTCGATCACGGCGTCACAGCCCTGATGACCCGCCATCGCGACCCAGTCCACGGCGGCTACTTCTGGTCGTTCGACGACGAAGGCCCGCGCGAGCGCGACAAGCTCGCTTACGGCCACGGCTTCGTGCTGCTCGCCGCCGCGAGCGCCAAATGCGCCGGCCACCCCAAGGCCGACGCTTTGCTGAGCGACATCGTCGAGGTGCTCGAGACGCGCTTCTGGGAGCCCGGCGCCGGCGCGAGCAAGGAGGAATTCGCCGAGGACTGGACGCCGTTCAGCGACTATCGCGGGCAGAACGCCAACATGCATCTCACCGAGGCGCTGATGGCGGCCTTCGAGGCGACCGGCGAGGGCGTCTTCCTGCGAAAGGCCGAAAGCATCGCCGAACTCATCCTGCACCGGAACGCCGCCGCGGCGGACTGGCGGGTGCCTGAGCATTACAAGGCCGATTGGAGCGTCGACCGCGAATACAAAGGCTCCGACATGTTCCGCCCCTACGGCTTGACCCCTGGCCACGCGCTCGAATGGACGCGGCTCGCGCTTCAGCTCTGGGAGCTTGGGGGCCGGAAGCTCGATTGGCTGCCGACCGCGGCGCGGGGCCTGTTCGCCAAGGCCGTCGCCGAGGGTTGGGATCAGACGCGCGGCGGCTTCTACTACACCCTCGATTGGAGCGGCGCCCCTGGGGTGCGCGACAAACTGTGGTGGCCCTGCTGCGAAGGAATCGGCGCCGCGAGCTTCCTCGGGGCGCTCGATGGCGGGGCCGAATACGAAAGCTGGTATCGCCGCGTCTGGGGCTTCTGCGCTCGCCATTTCATCGACCGTCGCAACGGCGGCTGGCGCATGCATCTCGACGACGAGCTTCGTCCGATCGCCGGCTATTTTCCTGGCAAGCCGGACATCTACCACGCCGTTCAGGCGTGCCTGATCCCGCTATATCCGACCGACGGCTCGCTGACGCGCGGCATTTTGCGCGCATCGACAGGCGGGTCGTTGTAAGCGCGGCAGGATGTCATGCTCGCCGAGGGAGGCGGGCATGACGAGTCGAGAGGGGGCGATCAAAGCCCCTCGAACAAAGCCGTCGAGAGGTAGCGCTCGGCGAAATCAGGGATGATGGCGACGACCGTCTTGCCGTCGTTTTCCGGGCGCCGCGCGACGTCGATCGCCGCGGCGACCGCCGCGCCGGAGGAGATGCCGACAGGGATGCCTTCGAGACGAGCGACCAGGCGCGCCGTGTCAAAAGCGGTCTGGTTGCCGACGGTGACGATTTCGTCGATCACGCTGCGATCGAGGATCGCCGGCGCAAAGCCGGCGCCGATGCCCTGAATCTTGTGCGGGCCGGGCGCGCCGCCGGAAAGAACGGGCGAGTCCTCCGGTTCCACCGCGACCATTTTGACGCTCGGCTTGCGCGCCTTGAGCACTTGTCCGACGCCGGTGATCGTGCCGCCGGTGCCGACGCCGGATACCACGATGTCGACCGCGCCTTCGGTGTCGTTCCAGATCTCCTCGGCGGTGGTGCGCCGGTGAATGTCAGGATTCGCCGGATTTTCGAACTGCTGCGGCATGATCGCGCCGGGCGTCGAATCGACGATTTCCTTCGCCTTGGCGATGGCGCCCTTCATGCCGAGCGAGGCGGGCGTCAACACCAACTCCGCGCCAAGCAGGGCCAGCACCTTGCGCCGCTCGATCGACATCGACTCGGGCATGACGAGGATGAGCTTGTAGCTGCGGGCTGCGGCGACGAAGGCGAGCGCAATGCCGGTGTTGCCCGAAGTCGGCTCGACGAGCACGCCGCGGCCCGGGGCGATGCGCCCCTGCGCCTCGAGCGCGTCGATCATCGCGACGCCGATCCGGTCCTTCACGCTTGCGATCGGATTGAAGAACTCGAGTTTGGCGAAGAGATTTGCGCGCACGCCCTTTTCGCGGGCGATGCGGTCGAGGCGCACGATCGGCGTGTCGCCGATCGTGTCTGTTATCGAGGCGTAAACCTTGCCTCGTCCGTGCGGCTTCCGGCCCGACGAATTGTTGATGGTCTCAGTCATCCATAGTCTCCCGCAAGCGGCCGCGCGGTTCGCCACGCGCTGCCTTTCATATAGCTCGTTTGACGGAGCGCCGCAGAGATTATGGATAAATGCAGGGTTAAATCGTGAAATCCCCCGCGGCCTTCTCCTCTTCGAGGATCTGCGCCTGCTCGGCCTCCTCGCACAATTGCTCGACGGTGATGGCGTCGAGGTTGGTGAGGAAGGATTCGCCGGCCTTGCGGATGTTCGGATCGACGACCCGCTCCAGCAGCTTGGAGCGCGATCCGAGGTCGTCGGGATCGGCAGTGCTGAGGCTGACCGACGTGCGCACGATTTCGCCTGCGGTGATGCGACGTCGCTCGCGCGCTAACTCATAGCCGCCGCGGGGTCCGCGGACGCCTTTGAGGATTTTCGCATGCACAAGGCCTTGCAGCAGCGTCTCCAAGTGCCGCGGGGGCAGCTTGTGGCGTGCGGCCAGCGCCTTGGCCGCCACCGGCGAGGAGCGCGAGTGCAAGGCGATGTCCACCACTGCAGCGACTGCTAGAAGGCTGCGCCGGGACAACAGATTCATATCACTTCTCCTCATCCGAGCGTCCGGTCGAACCAAACCCTTTGGCGCCGCGCTCGCTCGCTGTGAGACGTTCGCTCAATATGAAAGCGACACGCTCGACCGCACTGACGACGAGTTGCGCAATTCGCACGCCCCGTCTGATTGGAAAAGGGATTTGGCCAAAATTGATAAGTATGACGCCGATTTCGCCGCGATAGTCCGCGTCGATCGTGCCCGGACTGTTGAGCACGGTAACGCCGTCCTTCAGCGCGAGACCCGACCGTGGTCGGATTTGCGCCTCGTATCCCCTCGGCAGTTCGATGGCGATGCCGGTTGGAATCAGCGCCCGGTCTCCCGGGTTCAGAAGCACCTCATGACCTTCTGGAAGGGCGGCCAAGAGATCCATCCCGGCTGCATCTTCACTCTTGTACTCCGGAAATTGCAAGTCTTTGCCATATCCGACAAGTTGAACTTTGATCTCGATCATGGGACATCTACTAATTTGCGCCCGACGAGATCGACCAACGCACGCGCTACGTCGTCTTTACTCATACGCGGCCAAGCATCGACCCCCGTGGCGCTGACGATTGAGACCTGATTGGCGTCGCCGCCGAAGGTTCCGGTCCCGTCGCCGACGCCGTTGGCGACAATCAGGTCACACCGTTTGCGCTCGAGCTTTTTGAGCGCATTTTGCGTGACATTCTCGGTTTCGGCGGCGAAGCCCACGACGATCCTTGGCCGGACGGGTCCAGGCGCCGAAATTTCGGCGAGGATGTCGGGGTTTTCGACGAGATTAAGAAGGGGTACTCCGCTTTCTCCTTTTTTCAATTTGTGGGCGCCTGCCGTTTCCACGCGCCAGTCGGCGACCGCGGCCGCGGCGATGAAGACGTCCGCCGGCAGGGCGCCCACCGCCGCCGCGCGCATTTGCAGAGCCGTCTCGACATGGAGCGTTTCGACGCCGGCCGGGTCGGCGAGCGCGACTGGACCGCTGACGAGCGTCACCCTCGCGCCGGCCGCCGCGGCCGCGCGGGCGATGGCGTGGCCTTGCAGGCCGGAGGAGCGATTGCCGATGAAGCGGACCGGATCGATCGGTTCATAGGTCGGACCCGAGGTCACGACCACATGCTTGCCGAGCAGGGCTTTGCTTGCTGACGGGTCTCCCGCATCGCCCTGCGGACGCTGGCCGACGCCGGTGGGCAGGGGAATTGCGGTTGGCTTCTCTAGCGCGCGTTCGATCGCCACAACGATCGTCAGCGGCTCGGCCAACCGTCCCGGCCCATATTCGCCGCAAGCCATGTCGCCGTCTTCGGGGCCGACGAAAGCGACGCCGTCCGCTCGCAGGGTCGCGACATTGCGTTGCGTCGCTGGATGCAGCCACATCCGCAGATTCATCGCCGGCGCGACGAGCGCCCGCTTGTCGGTGGCCAGCAGCGTCGTCGAGGCGAGGTCGCTCGCGACGCCATTCGCCATACGCGCGATGAAATCGGCGCTGGCCGGCGCAACGACGACCAAATCCGCGGCGCGCGACAATTCGATGTGGCCCATCTCGGCTTCGTCGATCAGATTGAACGCATCCGAGCGAACCGGGTGTCCGCTGAGCGCGGCGACCGACAGGGGCGTGACGAATTGCTTGGCGGCTTCGGTCATGACGACATGCACGTCCGTGCCCCGCTCCTTGAGGCGGCGGATCAGGTCGAGCGCCTTATAGGCGGCGACGCCGCCCGTGATGACGAGCAGGATATGGGCCTCATGAAGAGGTTTCGCGGTCACTGTCGTCGCCTTCTGACTCCTGCGCGGCCGAATGGCCACTCACGAAGAAGGCTGGTACATAATGCAGAAAACCACGCCGCGGCAACGTTCTTGAGGCGTCATACGCTATAAACAATAGTTTATCTATACCTTAGTATAGGTGGACCGCGATCCATATTAGTGTCGCGGCAATCACCCACAGTCCGGCGGTCAGCGCCGTTAACCTTCGTGGCGAAGTTGGGGCGTCCGAATCGGGGCGTTCACCCTCTTCGATTTGCCGCAAAATGCGCTCCAGACGCGGTGGCGCTTCGGCCATCAGCCTAGCGAACTGCGAGACGTTGCGCGCAAGGTCCTCGATGCGGCCTTTGGGCCCCAGATTCTCCGCGATCCAGGTCCCCACCACCGGCTCGGCTGTGCCCCACATGTCCAGGTGCGGGTCGAGCTTGCGCGCGACCCCTTCCACCACGACCATCGTCTTCTGCAGCATCACGAGCTCGAGCCGCGTCGACATGTCGAACAGCGCCGTCACCTCGAACAGCAGCGTCAGCAGTTTGGCCATCGAGATTTGATCGGCGGTGCGCGAGTGAATCGGTTCGCCAATCGCCCGAATCGCCTGCGCGAAGTCCTCGACCCTGTGGACGTGCGGAACGTAGCCGGCCTCGAAATGGACCTCGGCGACCCGCTTATAGTCGCGCCGGATGAAACCGAAGAGAATTTCGGCGAGGAAGCGTTGCTCCTTGCGGCCGAGACGGCCCATGATGCCGAAATCGACCGCGACGATGCGGCCGCGGTCGTCGACGAAGAAATTGCCCTGGTGCATGTCGGCGTGGAAGAAGCCGTCGCGCAGGGCGTGGCGCAGGAAAGACTGGATCAGCGTGCGCCCGAGCTTGGGCGGATCGAAGCCGAGCTGAGCGAGGCGCGCCGGGTCGCTGAGCGGAGCGCCGTCTATCCATTCCATCGTCAGCACTTCGCGCGTCGTGCGGTCCCAGTCGATCAGGGGCGCGCGAAAATCGGGATCTCCAGCGAGATTCTCGCCGAACTCAGACGCCGCGGCGGCTTCGAGGCGGAAGTCCATCTCCATGCGCACGCTGCGGGCGAGCGCTTCGACCACCTGAACCAACCGGAGCCGGCGCAAGCTCGGCTCGAAGCGCTCCGCCGCGCGGGCGGCGAAGAACATGTCCGAGAGATCGCGGGCGAAGCGGCGCTCGACGCCGGGCCGCAACACTTTGACGGCGACGTCGCGCATCCCCTCAGCCGTCTTGACGCGCGCCCGGTGCACTTGGGCGATCGACGCGGCGGCGACCGGTTCGCCGAATTCGGCGAAGATCGTGTCGATCTTGGCCGAGAACGACGCCTCGATCTGAGCGACGGCGACTTTGCGCGACGCCGGCGGCATGCGGTCCTGCAGCCGCTCGAGTTCGAGGACCACCTGCGGCCCGACAATGTCGGGCCGGGTGGCGAGGAACTGTCCGAGCTTGACGTAGGACGGGCCGAGCCGGTCGATCGCCGCCGACAGCTGATTGAGGCCGTGCGAGCCCGGGCGCGCCAGGAGATTGGCGAGCGCCAGGGGCGCCCGCGCGAGGGGCGGCAGCGTGAGCGGATCAATGCCGACGAACGCGCCTTCGCGCGCCAGCACGAAGCCCGCGCGGGCGAGCCGGACCGCGTGTCCGATGGCGGTGAAGGAAGGCAAGTTTACAGCTTCCAGCCCGAGTGGATCGCAACGACTCCGCCGGTCAATCTCGTGTACTCGACCCGCGAAAATCCGGCCTGGCCGATCATGTCGGCGAATCGCTCCGGCGGCGGGAACTTGCGGATCGACTCCACGAGATAGCGGTAGGGCGCGCCGTCGCCGGCCACCACCTTGCCGAGCGCCGGGATGGCGGCGTCCGAATAGGCGGCGTAGACCCGATCGAAGACCGGCAGGTCGACGCGCGAAAACTCGAGGCAGAGAAAACGTCCGCCGTGCTTGAGGGTGCGATAAGCCTCGGCCAGCGCGCGTTCGATGCGCGGCACGTTGCGGATGCCGAATGCGATCGTATAGGCGTCGAAGGCCGAATCGGGCAGCGGCAATTCCTCGGCGTTGCCTTCGACAAAGCGGACGCGGCCGCCTTCGCGCCGCTTTTCAGCGCGCTGCTGACCGACCCGCAGCATGTCGGCGTTGACGTCGACCGCCGTGACCTCGACCGCATCTCCCGCCGCCGCGACCCGGAAGGCGACGTCGCCAGTGCCGCCGGCGACGTCGAGATGTCGGAACGGACGGCTGCGCGGCGGCCGCAGCTTGGCGACCAGAATGTCCTTCCAGATGCGGTGCAGGCCGAGCGACATCAGGTCGTTCATCAGGTCGTAGCGATCGGCGACCTTCCGAAAGACGTCGTCGACGAGGCCCTGCTTCTCCTCGAAGCGGACGGTTCGATCGCCAAAATGCGTGTGCGCTGAGCCGGTCGACATAGGGGTCTCCAAAATCGGCGGCACCATAGCCCGAGCCGTCGCGGCAAGCCAGTTCGCGCGGCGCAGCGAGCGGCGCGCGCCGGAGGGCGGCTCCAAATTCAATATCTGTTAACTTCTCGAAAAATTAATCAATAATCGTCGCGGGGTGTAAAGGGTTGGCTTAAGTTGGTCTATACAAAGTGAATGTCTGTCCCGCCAGTGGGTGCAGTAAATCTTTCGGATGTCGAGGTGGCTTTGCTCCGCATCTTTCGAAAGCATCTTTTTCTGCCGACAAATATTCCGGCGGCGATCGCCGCGCTAGGCGTCGCGATTTGCGGCGTCCTCTTCGATTGTCAGAACCGCCAGCTTGCCGACGAGCGGGCGCGGGCGGAGATTTTCTCCCAAGCCAACCTGATCCGCGCCAAGCTCGAAGGGGATATCAACGGCGACGTCCAGCTCGTGCGAGGCCTCGCGGCCGAGCTTTCGAGCCAGCCCAGTATGACCCAAACGACGTTCGTCGACATCGCGGCGAATCTGGTCAAAGCCAATTCGCAGGTGAAGATGGTCGCCGGCGCGCCGAATTTGGTCATCTCGCTTGTCCATCCGATACGAGGCAACGAGGCAGCGATGGGCCTCGACTATCGAAGCCTTCCCGGCCACGTCGTGTCTGCGGGCATGGCTCGCGATACTGGCGAGGTCGTCCTGGTGGGACCGGTCGATCTGGTTCAGGGAGGCCGGGGTCTCATCGCACGAGTCCCTGTGTTCACGCACCCCTTCGATGGGGGCAAAACCTTCTGGGGCCTCGTTTCGGCGGTCATCGACCTCGACAAGCTCTATCGCGACTGCGGCCTCGTCGGACCCGCTGCGCCAATCGACGTCTCGATCACCGGTACGGACGGCCTCGGCAGAAGCGGCGTCCATTTCTTCGGCGACGCCGCGATCGAACGCGACCATCCCGTCACCCTGAAAGTGGACGTTCCCTCCGGCTCCTGGGTGATGGCTGCAACTCCCAAGGGAGGGTGGGATGCGGCGCGCCCGAGCCGTTGGCTGCTCCGCCTGGCCATCCTGGCCGGCGGCCTCGTGATTGTCGTGCCGACCTGGTTGATCGGCCAGCTGGTCGAGGAGCGCCGCGTCCACCTGTTGAGAATGCGCGATCGCGAAGGGGAGCTTGAGCGCCTATCGCAGCGTCTCGAGCTCGCCCTCGACGTTTCGAAAGTCGGCGTGTGGGAGATCGATGTCGAGGCCCAGCAGCTCGTCTGGGACGACCGGATGAACGAGCTCTACAACTACCCGCTCGACGGCCGCCCCCGCGGCTTCGCGCATTGGAGCGACCGGGTCGACGAGAACGACCTTGAACGCGCCGTTGCGGAATTCGAGGCGGCTCTAAGCCAGGGCCGCTACGAATCGCAATTCAGGATCAGCCTCGGCGACGGCCAAAGGCGTGTCGTGCGGGCGATCGGCAAAGCCTATGCGGAGGGCTCCAGCAAGATGATCGGCGTCGCCTGGGACGTGACCGCCGATGTCGCCTTGACCGAGGATTTGCAGCGCTCGAAAGCGCTGACCGAGGCGCGCAATGCGGAGCTCGAGGCGGCGCGGGCTCGCATCGAGTTCAATTCCCTGCATGATTTCCTGACGCGCTTGCCGAACCGAAGGTACATGGAGCGCACGCTCGAGGAGCGCGCCCGGCGATGCGCGGCGACTGGCGGCGGCGTCGTCTTGCTGCACATCGATCTCGACGGATTCAAGCAGATCAACGACACGCTCGGCCATGCCGCCGGCGACGCCATGCTGATGCACACCGCCGAGATCCTTCTCGGCAATGTCCGCGAGGGCGACTTCGTGGCGCGCATCGGCGGCGACGAATTTGTCGTCGTGTGCGATGCGGACGCCGGAATGGACGGCTTCGACGCACTTGCTCGCAGGATCATCGAGCGCGCCCGTGAGCCGATCGTCTACGACGGGCACGAGTGCCGCTTCGGGATGAGCATAGGCATTGCCGGAGCCTTCGGGGGCGAGGTCGACTGTCGCCAACTGCTCGTCAACGGCGATCTCGCGCTCTATCGCGCCAAGAGCCTCGGCCGCAATCGGTTCGAATTTTATACCGAAGCGCTGCAGTTGGAGATTCTGAACGTCAAGGAAACCGCAGACGACATCGTGCGCGGCATGGAGCGCGGCGAGTTCGTCGCTTATTACCAGCCGCAATTCGACGCCCGCACCTATAAGATTGTCGGCGTCGAAGCGCTCGCGCGCTGGCGCCACCCGACGCGCGGGCTCGTGCCGCCGAACGAATTCATCCCGATCGCGGAAGAACTGACGGTGATCGGCGCGATCGACCGCATCGTGCTCGAGCAGGCGCTGGACCAGTTTCGTCGTTGGCGGACGCGCGGTCATGTCGTGCCGCGCTTGTCGGTCAACGTGTCGTTGCGCCGGCTGCACGATGAGAACTTGCTGCAGGGCCTGCGCGACCTTGCGATCGAGCCGGGATTCCTCTCGTTCGAACTCGTCGAAACAATCTACCTCGACGAGCGCGACGAAGACTTCTGCCGCGCGATCGATCAGATCAAGGCTTTGGGCATCGATATCGAAATCGACGATTTCGGCACCGGCTACGCCTCGGTCATCAGCCTAACGAAGCTCAAGCCGCGTCGCCTCAAGATCGATCGGCAGCTCATCACGCCGGTCACGCGGTCTGACGCTCAACGTCGGCTCGTTCAGGCGATCGTCGACATCGGGCGCTCGCTGGACATCGAGATCATCGCCGAGGGCGTCGAGACGATGGAGCACGCGCGGCTGCTGCGCGATCTCGGTTGCGACATCCTTCAGGGCTACGCCTTCGCGGCGCCGATGTCGGGCGAGGAGCTCGAACAGTTTCTGGTGTCGAGGACGCGACTGGTCGCGTCCTGACAACTTCCTCGACGGCCAATGGCGTCCCGTCATTGCGAGCGGAGCGAAGCAATCCAGCGATCGAGGCCTCGCCAGGAAGTCGCGAGACGTTCCGTGGGCGCCTCACTCGGCTGACGCTTCGATCTCTGGATCGCCGCGCTTCGCTCTCGATGACGACCCGGGACCGGTTCAACCAAAAAGGCGATCCGGGAACGCAGCCGCTCCGCTAAATGGAGCGGCTGCGCCTATCGTAGCTTACGCCGCGAGCTGCCGCAGCACGTACGCCAGAATGCCGCCGTTGCGGAAGTACTCGAGTTCGTCGAGCGTATCGATGCGGCAGATCAGTGGCGCGCGGGTCACTTCGCCCGACGGCGACTTGATCTCGATCTCCAGTTTCTGGCGCGGCTTGAGGCCTTCGCCGAGGCCGCGGATCGAAACCGTCTCGTCACCCTTGAGGCCGAGCGACGCCCACGACGTTCCCTCTTCGAACACGAGCGGCAGCACGCCCATGCCGACGAGGTTGGAGCGATGGATGCGCTCGAAGCTCTGCGCGATCACCGCCCGGACGCCGAGCAGCTTGGTGCCCTTGGCCGCCCAGTCACGCGACGAGCCGGTGCCGTATTCGCGCCCGGCGAACACGACCAGCGGCGCGCCTTCGCCCTGATAGCGCATCGCCGCGTCATAGATCGCCATGCGCTCGCCCGAGGGCTGATGGATCGTGTAGCCGCCCTCCACCACGGCGCCGCTCTCGTCCTTCACCATCTGGTTCTTGATGCGGATGTTGGCGAAGGTGCCGCGCATCATCACCTCGTGATTGCCGCGGCGGGTGCCGTACTGGTTGAAGTCCGCCGGCCGCACCTGATGCTCGATGAGATACTGACCGGCCGGGCTCGTCTGGCGGATCGAGCCCGCCGGGGAGATGTGGTCGGTGGTGATGGAGTCGAGGAAGAGGCCGAGAACATTCGCGTTCTCGATGTCCTCGACCGGCTTCGGCTCCATCGTCATGCCGTCGAAATAGGGCGGATTCTGCACATAGGTCGAGCCCATGTCCCACGCGTAGGTGAGCCCGGCGGGAATCTTGACCTTGCGCCAGTTGGCGTCGCCGTCGAACACCTCGGCGTATTTGGTCTTGAACATCTTCGAGGTGATCGTGTCCTCGATGAAGTTCTGGACCTCTTCGTTCGACGGCCAGATGTCCTGGAGGAACACCGGCTCGCCCTTCTTGTCGTGACCGATCGGTTCCTTGGCGAGATCGATCTGCAGCGAGCCGGCGAGCGCATAAGCGACGACCAGCGGCGGCGAGGCGAGGTAGTTCGCGCGCACGTCGGGGTTCACGCGGCCCTCGAAGTTGCGGTTGCCGGAGAGCACCGCGGCGGCGACGAGATCATGCTTGCTGATGGTCGCGGAGATTTCCGGCGCCAGCGGGCCGGAGTTGCCGATGCAGGTCGTGCAGCCGTAGCCGACGATGTTGAAGCCGAGCTTGTCGAGCGGCTTCTGCAAGCCCGCGGCGGCGAGATATTCCTCGACCACCTGGCTGCCCGGCGCGAGCGACGTCTTCACCCACGGCTTGACGGTGAGGCCCTTCTCGACGGCGTTGCGCGCCACCAGGCCGGCGGCGATCATCACGCTCGGGTTCGAGGTGTTGGTGCAGGAGGTGATCGCCGCGATCACGACGTCGCCGTGGCCGAGGTCGAAATTGGCTCCCTCGACCTTATGACGCTCGGCGATCGTCTCCGCCTTCTTGAACTCGCCGGCCATCGCGTTGGCGAAACCGGTCTTGGCCTCGTCGAGAAGGACGCGGTCCTGCGGGCGCTTCGGACCCGCAAGCGAGGGCGCCACTTCGGTGAGGTCGAGCGCGAGGGTGTCGGAGAAGACGGGGTCCGGCGTCTGGCGGGTGCGGAACATGCCCTGCGCCTTGGCGTAGGCTTCGACCAGCGCGAGACGGCTCGGCTTGCGGCCGGAAGTCTTGAGATAGGCGAGCGTCTGCGCGTCGATCGGGAAGAAGCCGCAGGTCGCGCCGTATTCCGGCGCCATATTGGCGATCGTCGCGCGGTCGGCGACCGACATGGCGTTGAGGCCGGGGCCGTAGAACTCGACGAACTTGCCGACGACGCCCTTCTTGCGCAGCATCTGGGTGACGGTGAGCACGAGATCGGTCGCGGTGACGCCCTCGTTGAGTTCGCCCGTCAGCTTGAAGCCGATGACCTCGGGCAGCAGCATCGAGAGCGGCTGGCCGAGCATCGCCGCCTCGGCCTCGATGCCGCCGACGCCCCAGCCGAGCACCGCGAGGCCGTTCACCATGGTCGTGTGGCTGTCGGTGCCGACCAGCGTATCGGGATAGGCGGTCTCGACGGTCTTGCCGTCCTGCTTCTCCTTAGCAGTCCAGACGGTCTGGGCGATATATTCGAGATTGACTTGGTGGCAGATGCCGGTGCCGGGCGGCACGACGGAGAAATTGGAGAAGGCCTGCTGGCCCCATTTCAGGAAGCGATAGCGCTCCTGGTTCTGCTCGTACTCGCGCTTCACGTTCTGCCCGAGCGCCTTCGCGTTGCCGAAGTGGTCGACGACCACCGAATGGTCGATCACGAGATCGACGGGCACGAGCGGATTGATCTTGTTCGGGTCGCCGCCGAGCTTGGCCATCGCGTCGCGCATCGCCGCTAGGTCGACGACCGCGGGAACGCCGGTGAAGTCCTGCATCAGCACGCGCGCCGGACGGAAGGTGATCTCGTGCTCCTTCTTGCCGCGGTTGACGAGCCAGGCGGCGACGGCCTGGATGTCCTCTTTCTTGACGGTGCGTCCGTCTTCGTTGCGAAGCAGATTCTCGAGCACGACCTTCATCGAGAAGGGCAGGGTCGAGACACCCTCCAGTCCGCGGCGTTCGGCGGCCTTGAGCGAGAAGTACTGGTAGCTCTTGGCCCCGACCGCGAGCGTCTTGCGACATTTGAAGCTGTCAAGGCTGGCCATCAGATTCGCTCCGGTTAATCGAGTGGGGAGTTATGAATGCGCCGGCTTATAGATAAATTCCAAACGGCGGGCTACACAAACTAGCGCTGCGCGGCGGTGATAGGATCTGCGCTGATGTAGGAACAGCCATGCGCCTTTGCGCAACCGACATCGCCATCGAACGGGGCGGACGCTCGATCATTCCCGGCCTGTCTTTCGAGGTGCGGGCGGGCAGGGCGCTCGTGCTCACCGGCCCAAACGGGGCTGGCAAATCGACGGTCCTGCGGGCGATTGCCGGCTTCCTGCCGCTGGCGGCAGGCGCCATTCGATTGGACGGCGGCGACCCAGAGACGTCGATCGGCGAGCAGTCGCACTATCTCGGCCACGCCGACGCCCTGAAGGGCGCCCTGACCGCGGGCGAGAATCTCGCCTTCTGGGCCGGGGCGCTCGGCGGCGATTCGTCCCGGTCAGCTTGGCTTGCCGCCTTAGCCCGGCTCGGCCTTGCCCATGTCGCCGATTTCCCAGTGCGGACGCTCTCCGCCGGCCAGAAGCGACGGGTCGCCCTGGCGCGCCTGCTGGTCGCCGCGCGTCCGCTCTGGCTGCTCGACGAGCCGACGACCGCGCTCGACGCCGCCGCACAGCGGCTGTTCGGCGCGCTGATGGCCGAGCACCTCGCTGGGGGCGGCCTGATCGTCGCGGCGACGCACGCGCCCCTCGGCCTCGAAGGGGCGGATGCGTTGGCGCTCGGCGGCGGCTCCGGGCTCGCGGCATGAAGGCGGCCGCATTCGCTTTGTTCGTCAGGGAGTGGCGAATCGCCCGGCGGGTCGGCGGCGGCGCGTCGATCGGCGCCGTGTTCTTTCTCATCCTGGTGACGATCATGCCTTTCGCGCTGGGGCCGGACCTCAAGCTGCTGGCGCGGATCGGGCCGGCGATCTTGTGGGTCGCCGCGTTGCTTGCCGCCTTGCTCGGCCTCGACCGTCTGTTTCAGGCCGACGGAGACGACGGGTCGCTCGACGTGCTCGTCAACGCCAGCCTGCCGCTCGAACTGGTCGTGCTCGTCAAATGCGCCGCCCATTGGGCGACGAGCGCGTTGCCGCTGGTGGTCGCGTCTCCGCTCTTCGGTCTTATGCTGGCGATGGAGGCCAAGCCCCTCGCGCTGGTCGCGCTAAGCCTCGCGGCGGGAACGCCGGCGCTCACCTTGATTGGCGCGATCGGCGCGGCGCTCACCGTCTCGCTCAGGCGCGGCGGCCTGTTGATGGCGGTGCTCGCGCTGCCGCTCACAATTCCGGTGCTGATCTTCGGCGTCTCCGCCGCCTCCGCGGCGAGCGGCGGCGCGGCGCCGTTCCTGACGCCGTTCCTGATGCTGTGCGCCTTTTCCCTATTCGCGCTGGCCGCCGCGCCCTTCGCCGCGGCCGCGGCGCTCCGGTACGCGAGGGAATAGCGCGATATTCGAGAGAACGGCTTAACCACGATATGTTATGTTATGCCGCGCGAAGGTTTCGTTAAGGCCGTCGGTCTAGCTGTTCCCCGGGCCGAGGAGGGCGTCCAACAGGCGCTCTCTCGCGGCCGCGATATGAAAGCAGCGATGGACTCGTCCAATTCTCCAGCGATCCTGAGCAAGATCGAGGCCTATCTCGCAAGGCCCAGCCGGATGCTGACTTTCGATCGTGAGATCGAGACGATCTATCTGCGCGACCGGGCGGCCGCTCGCGGCCGGCAAGTCTACCTCGCCGGTCTCATCGCCGTCTTTTGCTTCAACGCCATGGTGTGCGTGGAATATGCGAGCGGCGAATTCCCGGCGCCGGCGGCCATGCGGGTTCTCCTCGCCCTGCACCTCATCGTAAACCTGCCGTGCGTGGTGGGCTGCTGGATCGTGCGGCGTGGAGTGAGCGCGAAAGCGCTCGAACTGTTCATGTTCGGCGGCTACGCGATGGGGACCATCGGCGCCGTCGTCATCAACCACGACATCATGGGCGACTCCGCCGTCTACGACGCGTTCACCAACGTTCTCATTCCGCTCGGCTGCAACACCGCGCTGCCGATGGCGTTCCTCACGGCAGCCGGCGGATCCTTGTTCACCGTCGCGGCGCTGATTGCGAGCGCCATGTTCCATGCCGATTTTTCCTTGCAAGCGAAGGGCGCGCTGAGCGCGCTCTATTTTCTCGCGGCTTTGATGAGCCTTGTGGCGAATTATCGCTTCGAACTGGCGCAGCGGATCAATTATCTCTCCTATTTGCGCGAACGCGTCAGAAACGCGGACATTCGCCGCGACAACGAACGGCTTTCCCATCTGTCGCGCACCGACGTCCTCACCGGACTGCCCAATCGGCGCGTCTTTGACGAGCGCCTCGCGGCGGCGGTGACGCAAGCTTACAGCGGAAGCCGGGCGCTCGCCGCGCTGGTTCTGGATATCGACAATTTTAAATTGTACAACGACGTCCACGGTCATCCCGAGGGAGACGTTTGCCTCAGGAAGGTGGCCCAGGCGATCGCCGGCGTCGCCAGTGGCGACGATTGGGTCGCTTGCCGCATCGGCGGTGAGGAGTTCGCGGTCGTGCTGCCGGGGGCGGCGGTCGATGCGGCGGTTGTCGTAGCGGACCGTATACGAGCCGCCGTCGAGGCGCTGCAGATTCCGCACCGCGGCCTTGCCGATCGCGCCTGCGTCACCGTCAGCGTGGGCGTCGCCTCCTTAAATCCCATCTATCCGGAGAGCCCTGGCTCGCTCATCGCCCGGGCCGACGCGGCGCTCTACAAAGCCAAGCGGAACGGCAGGGACAAAGTCGAGATCGACCTCGACCTCAGATCCGCCGCCTGACGCGCGTCACGCGTCCGGCGACGGCATTGATTCCTGCCGGACCTCACGACAAAATCTTCTTCAGGCTCGGCTTGATGCGGGCGAGTTCGTCGAGATGGACGGCGCCCAATTGGGCGAGCAAGTCGTTCGCCCGCTCAGTGAGGCTCACCAGAATGCGTCTATGGTCGGTCGGGTCGGGCGTTCGCGCCGCCAATCCGCCCTCCGACAGGCGGTCGACCAACTCGACGGCGGTCTGATGACGAATTCGGAGCCTTTCCGCCAAGTCGCCGATCGTCACCGCACGCCCGCCCGGAAAGCCGCGGATCGCCACTAGCGCTTGATGCTGTTGCGGCGTCAGCCCGACCTCGCGCGCCGCGTCCTGACTGAATTCGAGGAAGCAGCGGATCAGATAGCGAAACTCCGCCAAGGTCTCGTAGTCCGCTTAAGTCAGCGTTCTATCCGCCGCGCCCACGGCCGGAGGGCCCGCTTTCGATCGTGTCATCAGGCGCCCCAGGGTTGCTTATTTATATCGCAATGCGATATGAAGCCCCGGCCGTTCCCACGGTCCGTGCCCCGCTCACGAGTCTCGCCTGTCAATGAACGCCCCTTTCGTCAACCCGACACCCGCCTCTCCGGCGGCTTCCCGCCGTCATCTCGGCGATTTCACCACACAGCCTCGTGTGCTCCTGATCGCAGGCGTCGCCGCGCTCGTCGCGACGGCTGGCGTCGGAGCTGGCGTGGCGCTTCTCGACCTCATCCGATTCGTGACGAACTTGGCATATTTTGGCCGGTTCAGCCTCGCCGATCTCAGCCTTGCTCATGCTCCGCTTCGCCCATGGTCCGTGCTCGTCCCGGTAGCGGGCGGGCTGATTGTGGGACTGATGGCGCGCTACGGCAGTCCGAAAATCCGCGGCCACGGCATCCCCGAGGCGATCGAGGCGATCCTGCTCGGGCGCTCGCGGCTCGGCGCGAAGGTCGCAATCCTGAAGCCTTTGTCGTCGGCGATCGCCACCGGCACGGGCGGCCCGTTCGGCGCCGAAGGCCCGATCATCATGACCGGCGGCGCGATCGGCTCGCTGATCGCCCAGGCGCTTCCCGTGAGCGACAACGAGCGCAAGACGTTGCTGGTCGCCGGCGCCGCGGCGGGCATGACCGCCGTCTTCGGAACGCCGATTGCGGCGATCATGCTGGCGGTCGAGCTTCTGCTGTTCGAATGGGCGCCGCGCAGCTTCATTCCGGTCTGCGTCGCCGCTGTCGTGGCGGCGGTCGAGCGGACATATCTCCATCTTCCCGGCCCGATTTTCCCCTTCACCGGGGCGATGGACGTTTCCCTCCTCGGGCTCTGCGGATGGGTGACGATCGGAGCCGCAGCGGGGCTTCTGTCCGGCGTCCTGACGCGGCTCGTCTACGCCTGTGAGGACGGCTTTCTCAAACTGCCGATCCACTGGATGTGGTGGCCGATGCTCGGTGGCCTCGTCGTTGGCGTGGGAGGCCTGATCGAGCCGCGGGCGCTGGGCGTCGGTTACGACAACATCGCGGCGATGCTGCGGGGTGACGTTCTCCCCTACGCCGCTTTGCTGCTTCTCGTCGTCAAAGCCGTGATCTGGTCGATTGCGCTGGGCTCGGGAACATCGGGCGGCGTGCTCGCTCCCTTGTTGATCATGGGCTGTGCGATGGGCGCGATGCTCGGCGGCTTCCTACCGACAGCGAGTCCCGGCTTCTGGTCGCTTCTCGCCATGGCCGCGACAATGGGCGGAGTGATGCGTTCGCCGCTGACCGCCACCTTTTTTGCGGTCGAAGTCACCGGCAATACGCATGTTCTGCTGCCGGTGATCGCCGCCTGCGCCGCCGCGCACGCCGTGACGGTGCTCCTGATGCCGCGTTCGATCCTCACGGAGAAGGTCGCGCGGCGCGGCCACCACATCGTTCGCGAATATCGCGTCGATCCCTTCGCGCTGACGCGCGTGCGCGAGGTGATGACCAGCGCGGTCGAGACGGCGCCGGCGACCATGACGCTGCACGGCGCCGCCGCGCTGCTTACGCACCCCGCGACGGGCCATCCGAGCTTTCCTGTGGTGGACGAGGATCGGCGCGTTCTCGGCGTCATCGATCCGCCGACCATTTTGCGCTGGCGGCGGGGCGGCAAGCACCGCAAGGCGACGCTGGGCGAGTTGCTAGCCGGGACGCGAACCCTGTTTGCATACCCGGACGAATATCTGGCGAGCCTGGCCGACCGCCTGTCCACCGCCAACGTCGCCCATCTCCCAGTCGTCTCCCGTGAGGGCGGGCGGCTCGTCGGCTACATCGGCTGGAAGGACTTGATGCGGGTCCGCGCCAAGCAACAGGCCGAAGAGGGAGACAGGACCGCGTTCTTCCGCCTCGGGGCCGCGTCCGCCGAACCGACGCCGGTGGACTGAGCGACGGGGCGAACGTTTCGATGAGATCGGGGCGCCGGCTTCCGCCCCGATCTGCTCGTTTCGAACCTAGCCGTCCGGCGCGCCTTACATGCTGCCAGTCGCGTCGTTGACGCATTTCTTGGTGAAGGAGGTCTTCGCCGCGCCGGCGAGCTTCTTGTCCGCAGCCTGCTTGTCGCAGGAGCCGGCGGCGTCGTTCTTGCATTTTGTGAGGAAGCTCGTCTTGGCGGCGCCGGCGAGCTTCTTGTCGGCGGCTTGCGAGGTGCAAGACGCGTCTGCGAAGGCGAGGGTCGGCGCGCCGGCGAGGGCGAGCGCGAGGGCGGCGAGTGCGAGTGTCTTAGTCATCGCGAGGGTCTCCCGTTAGCGGCGAAAAGAAAGCGGTCGCGCCGCCGCGTTATCGTTGAAGAATGACATGCCGCGACCGGAGCGGATTATCGCATAATATACGATCGTGGCGCGGGCAAATTGGGCTAATGGCAGCAAGCACTAGGACCAGATCCCCGCGACGCCGGCGTAGACCCCGAAGATCGTCGTCACGCCGATCAGCACGCCTGCGACCCAGGCGTGGGTCCCCTCCAGCCGAAAGGGCCGCGGCAACCGCATCGCCAAGAGGAAGAGGAACCCTAGCACGATCGGCAGCAGCAGAGCGTTCATCACCTGCACGCCGACGCTCAAATCGACCAGATTGACGCCGGAGGCGACCACCAGCGCGCCGACGATCAGCACGGCCGTGTAAGCGCCGTAGAACCACGGCGCCTCGGCGGGTTCGTGGTCGAGACTGTGCTTGGCGCCCATCACTTCGGCCAGCGTCCGCGCCGCCGTCAGCGTGACGACGATGGCGGCGACGAGCGCGGCGCCGCTCATGCCGAGCGCGAACAGCACATTGCCGCCGACCCTGCCGAGAAAGGGGGTGATCGCCTCGCTGATCTGCTGGACGGTGTCGAGCGCGCGGTCGCCGCCCGACTTGCCGAGAGTGGCCGCGACCGCAACCAAGACGGCCGCCATGATGATCTGGGTGACGACAGCGCCAATCGCCGTGTCGGTCCGCGCGGCGCCGAGGTCGTTCACGCTCAGCTTCTTCTCGACGACGGAGGACTGCTGAAAGAACACCATCCACGGCATGATCACCGCGCCGATGTTGGCGGAAGCGAGGTAGAGATATTTCGGATCGTTGAGCGGGATCGACAGCGAACCTGCGAGCATCCCGCTCGCGCTCGGATGCGCCATCCAGGCGACGAGCAGGAACACCAGCTCGAAACCGCCGACGACGAGCGCAATCCGCTCGACCGTCAGATAGCGGTGGGTGAACGCCAAGACGATCAGCGCCGCCACCACCAGCGCAAGGGTCACAGGCGTCGGGACGCCGATCAGCGCACCGACGCCGGCGATGCCGGAGAGCTCGCTGAGCAGGGCGCCGATGCAGGAGACGATGAGCGTGGCCACCGAGAACCAGGCCCAGAAGCGGCCGAAGTGGTGGGCGATGAGATCGGCGTGCCCCTTGCCGGTGACAACCCCGAGCCGCACCGTCAGCTCCTGGACGATATAGAGAATGGGAATGAGCAGGAGCTGCATCGGCAGCAGGCGATAGCCCCATTGAGCGCCGCTCTGCGCCGCGGTGATGACGCTGCCGGCGTCGGTGTCCGCGAGCATCACCACGAGCCCAGGCCCGGCGACGAGCAAAAAGCGGCGCCAGCCGGCGAGGGGAATGGACATGCAGGTTGCGGACATACGCGAGCTTTCGTCACAGACGGGATTGAGCCGGGCCATAACGCATGTCGGCGCCGATCGAAATTGATTCCGGCCAAAGTTAGAGACTTTACAAAGAAGTGGCGCAGGCGCCGCGTCTGGCGAAGGGACCAAAATGTGAAGGTCCGCCGCGCTTCGTTTGCTTGAACATCGCGCGTCGGCGTGCGGTTATTCGCCACACTGCGCTCTCGGCGATGCGGGTCCGAGGCGGAGAGAGGAGACGCGGATATGACGCTCTACACCGGGCCAGTCTTCGAGATGGCGCGCAAGCAGTTCCACATCATCGCGGATCATCTCGACATTCCGCTCGACGAGCGTGATCGCCTGCTCTTGCCCAAACGCGCGATCTCGGTGTCGTGCCCTATTCACATGGACGACGGGCGAACGGCGGTCTTCCAGGGCTTTCGCGTGCAGCACCATCTGACGCTTGGCCCTGCCAAGGGCGGAACGCGTTTCGCGCCGAACCTCGACATCGGCGAGGTTGCGGCGTTGGCGATCTGGATGAGCTGGAAGTGTGCGCTCGCCGATTTGCCCTACGGCGGCGGCAAGGGCGGCGTCGCCGTCGATCCTGCCGCGCTTTCACCGCGCGAATTGGAAGATCTCTGCCGTCGCTACATGCAGGAGATGATCCCTTTCGTCGGCCCGCGCGTCGACGTGATGGCGCCGGACCTCGGCACCAACGAGCAGGTGATGGCTTGGTTCATGGACACCTACTCCATGTATCAGGGCGTCACCGTGCCGGAGATCGTAACCGGCAAGCCGGTCGGCTCGGGCGGCACGCTAGGGCGGCGCGAAGCGACTGGCCACGGCGTCGCCTTTCTCGCCTTTCGCGCGCTGGAGCGGCTCGAGATAGACGCCGCGAAGGCGACAGCGATTGTGCAAGGGTTCGGCAATGTGGGGACGCACGCCGCGATCGCCTTCGCGCATCGCGACGTGAAGGTGGTCGGAATTAGCGATCACACAATCGCGCTGTATGACCCCAAGGGCTTCGACGTCACGGCGGCGGTAGCGCATGTTGGCGCGCGCGGCGTGCTGCGCGGCTTCGCCGACGAAGCGGCGGTCGATCCCAGCGAGTTCCTGACGAAGCCCTGCGTGATTCTCGCGCCCTGCGCCGTCGAGCGCGTGATCGACGATCGCGTCGCGAGCGGCTTGCAGTGCCGCGTCATCGCCGAAGGCGCCAACGGTCCGACCACGCCGGAGGCCGACCTCGTGCTGGCCCAGCGCAACGACGAGATTTTCGTCATCCCCGACATCCTGTGCAACGCCGGCGGCGTGATCGTCAGCTATTTCGAATGGGTGCAGGACCTCCAGCAATATTTCTGGTCGAAGGACGAGGTGATGAGCCGGCTCGAACAAGCGCTGCATCGCTCGTGGACGCAGGTCGTCGAACGCGCCCGCCGCGACGGGGTCAGCAATCGCACCGCCGCAATGGCGATTGGCGTCGAGCGCGTGCGCAGGGCGAAGCAGGCGAGAGGGCTTTTTCCGTAACGCCAAAGTAAATATAATTCCGCCGCATCTAGGTAATATAAGGAATTTATACTTTCTTTACTGCGGGAATACCGTGTCACGCTCATGCAACATTGAAAATGAAATTTGAAAATAGCTGTCTTTTCGCCCGATTGCTATTTTCCGCTTTGGCAGAGTCGGATATAGCCGCCGCTGTAAGCGCGTGGTCTTGGGCTGGGGCGAACGGTGCGACGCCAAGGCGCCAAGCAGGGGGAAGGGCGGTTAAGCCCGCTTCGCGGCTGCGATTTTCATTCGCGGCGTCGGGTTAAAGGTCGACCCGGTATTCAATACATAGAGGGTATATCATGAAAGGTATGCAGAGGGCCCTATTGGCCTCGGCGGCTGCCTTCGTTGTCGTCGTCGGTGGGGCGCACGCGGCGGATCTCCCAACGCGCAAGGGAGCTCCGGCGGCGGCGGAATATGTCAAAGTCTGCCATGTCGACGGCGCTGCTGGCTTCGTCATTCCCGGCAGCGACACTTGCCTGAAGATCAGCGGCAGCCTGATGGCGCAGGTCGAAGCCGGCAATCTGAGCCAGCAATATGTCTGGGCCGGCAACGGCGGCACGAGCCAGACCGCGCTCGCCAAGGGGGCGACGACCGCGAGCCGCAACGGGCTCGGCTACACGACGCGCGCCAATCTGAACTTCGACACGTCGACCAACACCGCGTATGGCCCGCTTGAGTCGCATATCGGCGTGTTCTTCGACTACGGCAGCGGGTTCGACAGCTACAACGCGGACACCGCCTATATCGACCAGGGCTACCTGACCTGGGCCGGCCTCACCGCCGGTAAGGCGCCTTCGTTCTTCTCGATGATCGGCTCCGGCTATGGCACGGCCGACATCTTCTCGCCCGATCGCCGCAGCGAGAACGAGCCTCTGCTGCTCGCCTACACCGCAACCTTCGGCGGCGGCTTTTCGGCGACGATCTCGCTCGAAGATCCCGTCCTGCAAGGCCCGTCCTCGACGCAGGCTTACCCGACGCCGGCGGGCTACTACACCCTGGCGGGCGTCGACGAATTCATCGCCGGCAACTCGACCTATCAGGGTCAGCGGGCGCCGGACATCGTCGCCGCCCTCGACCTGCAGCAGGGCTGGGGCGGCGCGCACCTTGCGGGCGTCGCGCACGACGTCAACATGGTCGAGGACTACAATGCCGCCGGCACGGCGCTGAACACCTGGGGCTGGGCGATCGACGGCGGCCTGAAGTTCAACCTGCCGATGCTCGGCGATCCCAGCGACAGCGTCCAGTTGCAAGGCTCCTACAGCCAGAACGCGGTCTGGTACTCGGGCATTCCGGATGGAATGTGGTTCGAGAACGGCCAGGTCAACGGCAACGGCGTCATGATGCCGGTGGCCGACAGCTACTACGTCACCGCCGGCTCCAACACGGGCCGCTGGGCGACGCCGACGGCTTGGGCGCTCACGGCGATCGGCGAGTACCATCTCGGCCCGACCTTCTCGGTCGATCCGGAAGTCTCGTACGGCCAGCTCAACTGGAGCGGCTTGGGCTCGGGCGGTCAGCTGTCGCCGAACTCCGAGAGCTGGATCGGCGGCGCGATCTTCCACTGGGACCCGGCCGCGCATCTCGATTTCAGCCTCGAGTTGCTCTACCAGACGACGCATCAGGAGCAGCCGACCGGCTTCGTCGCGACGAGCGGCGTTCCGTGGCAGGCTAACACGGACGGCCTTGCCGGTCGCTTCGGGGTCACTCGCGACTTCTAAAGTGCGTTGGGTATCGCTCGCATCTGCGGCGTCATTGCGAGCGCAGCGAAGCAATCCAGCAGCGCCGAGCGGAACTACGGATTGCTTCGTCGCTTCGCTCCTCGCAATGGCGATGCGACACAGTTGAAATCAGAAGGTCCCGGGGTTTGCGCTCCGGGACCTTTTTCTTTTCTCGTCGAAGCCGGAGGCTACAGCGTGGATGGACCCCGAGGCCTGTGCGTCGGGGCCCTTTCGAATCAGAATGCTCGCGTGATTGAGAAGCGCGTCTCAGCGCCGTCCGTGGTCGACTTCCACGCCACATCGCCCGCCGGAACCGAGAACGCAGCCGGCATCGACTGATGCGTCGTCTGGTAGAGCACTTCGAGGCTGAACTCGAGATGGGGCAAGGGATCCCAGTTGGCCACGCCGCCGAAGATCCAGCTCTGCGAGTTGGTCGAGAGGGCGCCCGCCATCGCGCCATTCAGGCCGGTCCAGGTGAGCTGCGCATAGGAGACCTCGGGATCGATCGAGAAGTTCGGGCCCAAATGATATTCGCCGATCGCCGCCAGCGACCAGGCAGTTGGCGTCGCCCACGTGCCGTTCAGGTTGGAATAGGCGTCCGCGACCGGCATGACGACGCCGTTGCCGTCGACCTGACCGTCTTCGTCCCACATGCCGTCGGGAATGCCGGAGTACCAGACCGCGTTGCGTGTCCAGACACCTTGAAACTGGATGTTGTCGCTCGGGTCGCCGAGCATCGGCAGGTTGAACTTCAGGCCGGCGTCGATCGCATAGCCCCAGGTGTCGAGGTTGTTGGCTCCGTCGGTCATGACCACGTTGTGCGCGACGCCCGCCAGATGCGCGCCGCCCCAGCTCTGCTTGAGGTCGAGCGAGCCGACGATGTCGGGCGCGCGCTGGCCGAGATACTGCGAATTCCCCGTGATCTGCATGTCGGCCCCGGCATACGGGGGGACCGCGCTGCTCGGGCCGGTGAGCACCGGATCTTCCAACGAGATCGTTCCCGAGAAGCCGCCGCCGAAGGTCGCGGTATAGGCGAGCAGGAGCGGTTGATTGAAGGTCTGGCGGTCGGGCGAGAAGATGTCGGCCCAACCCGGTCCGGCGCCGAAGAAAGAGAAGAACGAATTCGCCTTACCGGCAGTGATGCCGGCCCAGTTGACGTAGGCGCGTTGGATGAAGCCCGAACCAGCGCCGAAATTGTCGAGGCCGCTGCCGTAGTTGTACTGCGTGTCGATGTCGGACGTCAGGACGCCGTAAGCGGTGTTCGTTTTGGTGATGAACTCCAATTCCGCGCGCGCCATCATGCCGATGGCGTTGCGCTGGTCGGTCGGCGTTCCGAGCGCGAGCGCCTTCTCGCTCGAGCCGCCGTTGCCCGCCCACGCATATTGCTGCGAGAGGCCGCCGACCAGGACTTGCGCCGTGAGGTAGCCGGTGATCTTCAAGCACGTATCGCTGCCGGGAATCACGAAGCCCGCGACGCCGTCGATGTGGCAGACTTTGACATAGTCCGCGGCGGGCGCGCCCTTCCTGGTGGGGAGATCAGCAGCGTGCGCGGCGCCGACGACGACGAAAGCTGCTGCCGAACCGAGCAGAGCGATCTTGAGATTTGACACTATTGAACCTCGAACTCTTCAAGTGGATTGTCGCATCGACAAAGAAGCGCCCGAGCGTCGCCTCCCTGAAAATGTCGTGCGATAGCGCTGCCCTTCGGCAGCAGCGCCTACGACCCGCTTGGCGATCCCTAGTCGAGACAGGTTCGCGACCACGACGCACGCAACTTGCATGCCACTGCGGCGGCGAACATGTCTGCGTTCGAGCGCATGTGGCGCGGCGCCAACATCGCGCATCGCGCGAGTGCACAGAGCGGCGCGTCGCAGCGTTGAATTCGGCGTTGCGTAGAACGTGATCTCCGTAGCGATCCACGCTTCGTCTGCATCGTCGACGCTGCAGCTTTGCTCGCTCCACTCGCGCTGGCGAGTGTCACTCAGCGCTAACGCGCATCGCGCGCTTGACTGCATGCGGCACAATATCGCTGCAACGCGCGCACTCATTTGCATCATTGGCGCCGCCAAAATGTCTCAATATGCGCTCGTCGCCTTGGCGCAGACGCTGCGCTCAGATGCGCTTCGCGCAGGATGACCCTGCTGGTCATGCACGCGCGGCGCGACCGCCATCGACGCGGATCTGTCGTCGCGTCGATGGCTGATCATTGCGACGGCGATGTTGGTTCGCGGGTGAAAGCGCGAATGACGTTAGCGCGGAGCGACGAGCGGCGTTGAGTCGGTGCGTCGTAACCGCCACGACACGCGCGGAATTGCCAGGACTGCGGCCTCTCAGTACGAATGCGTGATGCAGGCGACGTTGACGCGTTCACGCGCGCGTCCCCGCGACCCGCGCAATATTGCGGCAATCCCGGCACGACAGTCGTCGCATGTGCTGACGACGCGATGCAGCGCACGCGCATTGCACGGAACAATCGCGATCGGAGTGGACTCGTCGTTACGACGGTAGCCGCGACGTTGGTTCGTCGATGATCGCGCGAATGACGCTGTGGAACGCGATTCGAAATTCGAACGACGTCCGCCGGTTGTCGAATCTGTGCGTCGCACCTGCATTCGCTGACAGTGCCGGCATTCAGTATGAAAGCGCGACACGGCTCATGCTTGCCAGCTTATGCACGCTTCATTCAATCAGAACAATTCCTCTGCGGTTTGTGTGCGCGGTTATGACGCAGGCGCCGCTGCAATGTCTCAATGGGCGCGTGTTGCGAACGTGCGAAGACGCGGCGAATTTCACGCGCTTCACGCGGAAAGTCTCTGCGCGATCCTTCAGATTGAACGCCATCGACGCGAACTTGTCATTGTGTTGCACGCCACGCGTTTCGATGACGGCGCGAGTTCGGATGTGCCAGGCGCGAATGATGTTAGCGGTGAACGAGAGGCAAGAATCGAACAACGATCATCGCTCGATTGTGCGCATCGTCTCGCATTCACGCTCGTGCATTTGCTGTGGCGCAATGATGTCGGAATCGTGATTACTCAATCAATCACGACAGGTTTACGCATTCCCCTGCGACCGAGGTTAACTCGTGCGCCACGCGGATCGGGAGCACCCCTCGCTGGGGAACCAGCGCAAAGGCTCTCAGAGCCGGAAAATTGGGGGGAGGGGGACTCAACGGTCTCCAACTCGGCGTCGCTCTCTCTTGAAGGCTAGCAACGGGTTGGGGACCTCCAATCCACTGGCAAGCTTTCGAGGTTACATCGTGTCTAATATTAGGAACCTTCTGCTGGGTTCGGCGGCGGCGATCGTCGTCGTCAGCGGGGCGCAAGCCGCCGATCTTCCCACCAGGAAGGGCGCGCCGGCTGCGGAGTACGTCAAAGTCTGTCACGTCGACGGCGTGGCTGGCTTCGTGATTCCGGGCAGCGATACGTGCTTGAAGATTACTGGCTACGTCAGCGCGCAGATTGAAGGCGGCACGCTGTCGCAGCAATATGTTTGGGCCGGCGCCAACGGCTCCGAGAAGGCGCTGGCTCCCGGCGCGTCCACTGCCTCGCGCAACGCGCTCGGCTACACCGTCCGCGGTGAACTCCAGTTCATCACCAAGACCAACACTGCCTATGGCGTGTTGACTTCGGACATCGACGCGCAGTTCGACTACGGCAGCGGCTTCGACCCCGAGAGCCAGAACACCGGCTTCCTCAACCACGCCTATGTGAACTGGGCCGGCATTACCGCTGGTAAAGCGAATTCGTTCTTCTCGTTCTTCGGCAGCGGCCCCGCCTGGGCGGACATCATCTCGCCCGACCGGCAGGCCTACAATCAGCCGCTCTTGCTCGCCTACACCGCGACCTTCGGCGGCGGCTTCTCGGGAACGATCTCGCTGGAAGATCCCGTGCTCACCGGCCCGAGCAGCGGCGAAGCGCCGTTCGCTGGAACGGACGAGCAGATCACCGGCAATTCGACTTATCTCGGCCAGCGTTCGCCCGACATCGTCGGCTCGCTCGACCTCCAGCAGGGATGGGGCGGCGCGCACATCGCCGGCGTCGCACACAATGTGTACATGTCCGACGGGATCAATACCCTCAACACCTGGGGCTATGCGATCGACGCTGGCTTGAAGTTCAACCTGCCGATGCTTGGCAATCCCGCCGACAATATCCAACTGCAGGGCACCTGGACTCGAAACGCGGTTTGGTACTCCGGTATTTCCGACGCCATGTGGGGTGAGAACGGTCAGGTCAACGGCAATGGCGTCGTCATGCCGGTCGCCGACGCCTACTCCAACATGAACGGCACGTGGGCGACGCCGACGGCGTGGTCGCTTGCCGCGATCTCCGAGTTCCACTTCGGCCCGACCTTCTCGGTCGATCCCGAGGTTGCCTATGCGGAACTCACCTGGAGCGGCTTGAGCGGCGCGATGACGGGCGCCATCTCCACCGACTCGCAGACCTGGGTCGCCGGCGCGGTCGGTCACTGGGATCCGGTCCCGCATCTCGATTTCTCGGTCGAGGCGCTGTACCAGACGACGCATCAGGCGATGCCGGCGGCGTTCTCCGTTCCGGCGGGCGACGTGGCCTGGAAGGCGAACACGGACGGCCTCGCAACTCGCTTCATCATCACGCGCGATTTCTGATCGCCTGACAGCGCGACGATTCGAGCTGATCGGATCGCCGCGTCATCATGCGGCCCCGGAGTGACTCCGGGGCCGTTTGATTTTTTGAGTGCAACGAAGCGATCGCGCGGCGTCCACGCCTCTCGCAAGTGATGGCTTAGGACACGCTGTCTCTTGGTTGAACCGAAGCGCCGCCGCCTTGCGGGTGAGGCCCGCGATCGCTGGATTGCGTCGCTCCGCTCGCAAAGACGTTTCCACGTAACTGCAGAGCGCTCTTGCAGTGACGAGTTGGCGGGGGCGTTCGCTACGGCGTGGGAGCGGTGACGCCCACGATCGGTCCCAGTGGCGAGAACTCGTCGTCGCGGCCGATCTCGGGCGCATAGAGCGAGGACACTGAGCCGTCGAGAAAGAGCGCATTCGAACAGCCGAGCCCGTCGCGGAACAGGCGTGCGAAAGCGTTGAACGTCACCGACGTTTCGGAGATGGCGAACACCGCGGTTGCTCCGTCGCGCACGCACACGCCGTTTCGCACTTTCTCCGAAGTGCCCGTCGGCAGGATCTTGGGATGAATGCGTCCGTCGATCACCAGCATCGGCCCGGATTGCGTCGCAAAGCGAGCCGCCGGGGGATTGGCGAGATAGCGCGAGGTTTCGGTGACGCCGGCGCTCGATTCGCCGATCCAGAAGACGCCGTTGGGCTTGAGATGAAAGTTGCTCTCGCCGCTGCGCGTGTCGGCCGGGCGCACGCGCCGCCCATTCTCGATGAAGAGGCCAACCGGCGACAGATCGGCTTCGAACATTCCGGCGTTCATCGCAAAGCGTAACGCGCGGCCGTGTCCCTTCAGGGTCTGCGCCAGCGTGCTGAAATTGGCGTAGGGTTTGCCTCCGGGGTCCTTCCAATAGAGGCGAATGTCGTCGTGGCGGACGTCGAACTTGCAGATCGAGTAGTCACTGTCCTCGAAGCGCATCGACGTGCACGGGCCATCGGCGGCGCGCGCCATGGTCGGCGGCACGGCGACGATTAGCGCAAATATTCCCGCGCGGCCCAACGTGGCCGCAGATCTTCGGCGCATGGGTCGGCTCGCGAGCGTCTGGTTATCGTCGAATCGCGCGCATTCTAACGCAACCGCGCGCATCAAAGAACCTCAACCAGGTTCAAGACGTCGTTGGGAGCCGATTTCCTATCGCCGCGCCTCGGCGGCCATCCTGACCGCGAGCCCCGCGAGCACGGTCCCCATCAGCCAGCGCTGGACGGTCATCCAGGCCGGCCGTTGGGCCAGGAACGCCGCGATCGAGCCGGCCATCACGGCGATCGCCGCGTTGACCGTGACGCTGATGGCGATTTGCGTGGAGCCGAAGACAAGCGATTGGCCGAGCACGTCGCCAAGCCTGGGGTCGATGAACTGCGGCAGCAGCGAGAGATACATCACCGCGACCTTGGGGTTGAGCAGGTTGGTGACGAGGCCCATCGTGAACAGTCGTCCCACTCCGTCGCGCGGCAGGCTGCGGACTTGGAAGGGAGAGCGCCCGCCGGGCCGCACCGCCTGCCAGGCGAGGTGGAGGAGATAGAGCGCGCCGGCGAACCTCAGCGCGTCATAGGCGTAGGGAACCGCCAGCACCAAGGCGGTGACGCCGAGCGCTGCGCAAACCATGTAGACGACGAAGCCGAGCGCGACGCCGCCGAGCGACACCAGCCCCGCCGCCGGTCCCTGACAAATCGAGCGCGAAATGAGGTAAATCATGTTGGGGCCGGGCGTCAGCACCATGCCGAGCGCGACGAGCGCGAAAGCGATCCAACTGGCGACATGAGGCAAAGCGCGATCCCCCCCCGCTGCAAGCGCCTATGGCGCTGCGGATAAGCCGCAGCATAAAGTGGGCCCGTGCGGCGCCGCAAGCTTCGGGGCGGAGGAGGGATCGAGACGTGAACGAACATCAAGCATCGCGGCCCGAGCATGCCGATCTCGAGGTTCGTGACGCCGAGGAGGCCGACATGGCCGCCGTCCAGCGGATTTACGCAGGGCACGTGCTGCGTGGCCTCGCAACCTTCGAGGAGACGCCGCCGTCGGTCGAGGAGATGGCGGCGCGCCGGCGCGCGTTGCTCGATCTCGGCCTGCCTTACCTCGTCGCGGAGACGCTAGGGGAAATCGTCGGCTACTGCTACGCGTCAGCTTACCGGCCACGGCCCGCCTACCGCTATACGCTCGAGGATTCGGTCTATGTCGCCGAGGGCCTCGCCGGGCGCGGCATCGGGAGCGCGCTGCTGGGCGCGTTGATCGCACGCTGCGAAACCGGCCCGTGGCGTCAGATGCTCGCCGTGATCGGCGATAGCGCCAACAGCGCCTCGGTCGCGCTTCACCGACGCCACGGATTTGAATTCGTCGGCGCCTTGCGTTCCGTCGGCTTCAAGCTGGGCCAATGGGTCGACACGCCGATCATGCAGCGCCCGCTCGGGGCAGGGGACGTCCGTCCGCCGGAGTGAACAGCGCCTCAGGCGGGCGGGCCGGGGCCGGTGTCATGCCCGAGGAAGCGGGCATCCAGGAGTCGAAGCGCGAAGGCCTGCGGCGGTTGTCTGGACCCCCGCTTTCGCGCTACGGGATGCACACATCGGTCCGTCGCCGTCACGCCCGGACTTGATCCGGGCGCCCAGGTGGCGACATCTGTGATTAGCCTCCCTCCGTCCAGTCCTGGATACGCGGGTCAAGCCCGCGTATGACGGCAGGCTTGCTGCAAACACTCCGCCGGCTACACTCGGTGCGATGAGCCGACTGAGGCGCCCGCCCGTTCGAAAATGTGTGCATGCCGTAACGCTTTCGCGGGGGTGACAGCAGGTCCGCATCAACCCAAAAGCAGACGGCTCTATAGAACCTTGCCCGGATTCAAGATCCCGTTCGGGTCGAGCGTCCCCTTGAGCTTGCGCATCACGTCGAGCGCCACTGGATCCTTGGTCTCGGCCAGCAGGTCGCGCTTCAATCGGCCGATGCCGTGTTCCGCCGAGATCGATCCGGAGTGGCGAGCGACGATCGCGTGCACGACCTCGTTCATGGCGCTCCACTGGTCGAGGTACGCCTGCTTGTCGGCGCCGATCGGCTGGCTGACATTGAAATGGATATTGCCGTCGCCGAGATGGCCGAAGGCGACGACCCGCGAACCCGGCAAAAAGGCTTCGACCGCCGCTGTCGCCTCGTCGATGAAGACTGGGACGGCGCCGACCGGCACGGAGACGTCGTGCTTGATCGAACCGCCCTGCGGCTTCTGCGCGTCCGAGAGGTCCTCGCGAAGAGCCCAGAACGCTTGGCTCTGGTCGAGCGAGGCGGCAAGGCTCGCGTCCTCGATGATCTCGCGCTCGAGGGCGGCGCCGAGCAGTTCCGTCATCGCGTCGTCGAGTCCGGCTTCGGTCTGCGAGGAGGCCTCGATCAGCACGTACCACGCATGGCTTCCGGCGAGCGGATCGCGCAGCGTCGGCCGATAGGAGAGCGAGAACTCCAAGCCGATGCGCGGCATCAGTTCGAAGCTCGTCAGTCCCTGGCCGATCCGTTCGCGCGCCATTTGCAATAGCGTCAGCGCGCGATGCGGATCGGCAAGGCCGACGAAGGCGGTCGCGCGCGAGCGCGGGCGCGGGAACAGTTTCAACGCCGCTGCGGTGATAATGCCGAGCGTGCCCTCGGCGCCGATGAAGAGATTTTTCAGATCGTAACCGGTATTGTCTTTCCGCAGCTTGCTGAGCGCCCGGACGATGCGCCCATCGGCAAGCACCACCTCGATGCCGGTCGTCAGATCCCGCGTGTTGCCATAGGCGAGCACGGCGACGCCGCCCGCGTTGGTCGCGAGATTGCCGCCGATCGTGCAGCTTCCTTCTGAAGCGAGCGAGAGAGGAAACAGCCGGTCGGCGCTTTGCGCCGCAGCCTGCGCTTCGGCGAGCGTCACCCCCGCTTCGACGATCATCGCGTCGGCGAGCGTGTCGATTTCGCGGATGCGATTGAGCCGGCGCAGCGAAAGAATAATCTCGCGGCCGCTGTCGTCCGGCGTCTGGCCGCCGACGAGGCCGGTGTTGCCCCCTTGCGGCGTCAAGGGAATGCGCGCCGCGTGGCAATAGGCGACGACGGCGGCAACCTCGCGCGTGTCGGCGGGACGCACGAGCGCCAGGGCCTTGCCGCGATAGAGGCCGCGCGGCTCCTCGAGGTACGAGGCGATCAGCGCCGGATCGGCGAGCACGTGCGCGTCGCCGACGATGCGCGCCAGCGCTTCCAGGTGGGAGCTATCGTTCAACCGAGCAATCCTCTTGGGCGACGCTTCGCCGGCGGCGGGCGCCGGAAGGTCGCAATGATTTCGACATGCGGGGAAAAGCGGAACTGGTCAAGCGGCGTCACTTCGCCGAGAACGTAGCCGCCTTCGGTGAGAATGCGGGCGTCGCGCGCGAAGCTTTCGGCATTGCAGGAGATCGCGACGACAGTCGGGACCTTGCTCGCCGCCAGCGCGCGCGCCTGCGCCTCGGCGCCGGCGCGGGGCGGATCGAAGACGACGCCGTCGAAGGCGCCGAGTTCCTGCGGCGCTAGCGGTCGATGGAAGAGGTCGCGCCGCTCGGCCTTGATGGCCTTTAGGCCCGTCGCCTCGCCGGCGCCGCGCTTCAGCGCCGCGATCGCCGCGGCGTCCGAATCCGCGGCGAAGACCTCGCTTCGCGTTGCGAGACGCAGCGCGAAGGCGCCGGCGCCGCAAAAGAGGTCGGCGACGCGCCGCGCGCCGCTCAAGGCGCTAAGCGCTACGTCGGCAAGCGCCTGCTCGCCCGCCACGGTCGCTTGCAGAAATCCGCCGGGCGGCGGCGTGACGCGCGCGTCGCCGAAGGCGACCTGCGGCGGCCGCCGCTCGATGATCACTTCGCCGTGGTTGGCGACACGCGCCAGATCGAGGCGCTGCGCGGTCTCGATCAGCTTGCGGTGCGCCCAGGCTTCGAGCGGCCCCGACCCGCGCAGGTCGAAATCGAGCCCGCCGAGCGTCGCCGTCGCCTGGATGTCGAGCGGCTTGTTCATGCCGCGCAGATCGGCGGCGAGCGCGCGGGCGGCTTCGATCGCTCCGGCCATGTCAGGGCCGAAGAGGGGGCAGGCGTCGATCGCGACGATGTCATGCGCTCTGGCGCGCATGAAGCCGACCCGCTCGCGCCCATCGGCCTCCACCCTGGAATGGAAGGTCGCGCGCCGCCGTCCCTCGCCATGCGCGTCGACGAGCGGGGCGACGTTCGCCTCGACCCTCGCTTTGCGGAGCGCGCGGACGACGCTGTCGCGCTTCCATTCGCCGTAGAGGCGCTGGCTCATGTGCTGCGCCGCGCAGCCGCCGCAAACGCCGTAATGCGGGCAGAACGGCTCCGTCCGCTCGGGGCTGGCGGCCAGCACCTCGACCACGCGGGCGCGCCGTCCCTCGGGCGCGGCGAGGACGCGCTCGCCCGGCAGCGCGCCGGGCGCGATCGCTCCGTCCTCGGCGAGGCCCTCGCCGCGATCGTTGAGGCCTACGATGGTCAGTTCGCTCGTCGATTCATCCATGCCGCGCGGCATATAGGAATTCGCGCGCGCCGTCGCCGCCTGGAATGGGGGAGGGGATCACGCCGAGGCTCGTCCAGCCGAGGCCCTCGGCGCAGGCCTGCACCGCCTCGCAGGCCCGCGCGAGCGCGGCGGGGTCCTTGACCGCGCCTTTGACGACATGTTCGCGGCCGGCTTCGAACTGCGGCTTGACGAGGCTGACGAGCCAGGCCGGGCGCGCCGCCAGCCCGAGCGCGGTCGGCAGCACCAGCCGTTGCGAAATGAAGCTGACGTCGCAGACGATCGCTTGCGGCGCGCCAGCGACGTCGCGCGTGAGCTGGCGCGCGTCGAGCCCCTCGTGCAGCGTCACGCGTGGGTCCGCAGCGAGCCGCGGATCGAACTGGCCGTGGCCGACGTCGATGCTGACGACCGAACGAGCGCCGCGTTTCAGCAGGACGTCGGTGAAGCCGCCGGTCGAGGCGCCGACGTCGAGGCAATCGAGTCCGGCCGGATCGAGCGCGAAGGCGTCGAGCGCCGCGGCGAGCTTCACGCCGCCGCGCGAGACCCAGGGATGCGGCGCTTCGGCCAGGATAGCGGCGTCGGGCGCGAGCGTCTCGGAGGCCTTGCGCACGACGACGCCGTTGGCGCTGACAAGGCCAGCGGCGATCGCCTCTTGCGCGCGAGCGCGGCTGGCAAAAAAGCCGCGCTCGGTCAGCAGCACATCGGCGCGCTTGCGCATCCTGCTCCTGCTCTTGCTCAGGCGCTGGGGCGCTTGCGCGCGTGAATGAAGAGGCGCGGATAAAGGAACAGCAATCCACCGCCGTTTTCGACGTGATAGGCCGCCGCGAGCTCGCGCATGTAGAGCTCGATGAACGCCTCGCGCTCGCAGATGTCGAGCGGATTGAGGAACGGCCGCAGCGCGCTGCCGCGGAACCAATCGACCACCGCGCCGACGCTCACCATCGGATGCACATAGGTCGTCTGCCAAATGTCGAGCGTCGTGCTCAGCGGCTTCAGCCAAGTGTAGTAGTCGAGATGCGTCGCAATCACCGCGCGCGTCTTGGCGATCGGCACCAGCCGGTCGGACCAGGGCCCGTCTGCGGCGATCAGCCGCATCAGCGCGTGGCTCGGCTCCTGGCGATTGTCGGGCATCTGCACCGCGAGACTGCCGTTGTCCGCCAGTTGCGCCATCAGTCGAGGGAACAGGATTTCATGTTCGGGCAGCCATTGCAGCGCGGCATTGGCGAAAATGAGATCCGGCGGCTCGGACGGGCCCCAGCGCATGATGTCGGCGTGTTCGAAGCGAACATGCGGCAGGCGCCGGCGCGCCTCTGCCAGCATCGGCTCGGAACTGTCGACGGCGAGAATCTCCGCGTCGGGGAAGCGCTCGCTCAACAGGCGCGTGCTGGTGCCCGGGCCGCAGCCGAGGTCGACGATGCGCCGCGGCAAGGCGTCGATCCGGGCGAGGAGATCGCGCGCCGGCTGGGTCCGCTCGGACTCGAACTTCAGATAAAGCGCGGTGTCCCAGTCGGTCACCGGCCTTGCGGATTCATCGGCAGCAGGCATCGCTTCAGGCTGCGCCATCGGCGTCTCCCCTCTTGATTCGGGCGCGGCCGGAAACTGGTGATCGAATGGAGCGCTTTCGTGGCGCACGGTCAGCGTCCTGATTGCGATCATTGATAGAGACCGACCGGGGAACCAGCAAGCGCGGCGGGTTCAAGCGAGGCGACAATTTTGCTCACAGTCGCGTGTCGCTAAAACGCAGCCTGCCACCCCCGCGAAAGCGCTACGGCATGCACACATCGGTCGGTCGCCGTCACGCCCGGACTTGATCCGGGCGCCGAGGCGGCGACATCTGCGATTGGCCTTCCTCCGTCCCATTCTGGATACGCGGGTCAAGCCCGCGTATGACGGCAGGTTCGCCGCAGGCCTTCGCCCTTGACTCCTGGATGCCCGCTTTCGCGAGCATGACAGCTCGACGTTGCGCCAGGGCCTACTTTTGCCTAAGTCGTGGCGACCCCGAAATTCCCGACGAGGCGACCCCTCCATGACCCAGCCTTCCCTAGCCCATGACAAGCTGCTGATCATCGATTTCGGCAGCCAGGTGACGCAGCTCATCGCGCGGCGGGTGCGCGAGGCCGGCGTCTATTGCGAGATCGCGCCGTTCCAGAGCGCGGAGCGCGCCTTCGCCGAGCTGAAGCCGAAGGCCGTCATCCTCTCCGGCGGCCCGGCCTCGGTGCCGGACGAGGGGAGCCCGCGGGCGCCGCAGGCGATCTTCGATTCCGGGGTTCCGGTTCTGGGCATCTGCTACGGCCAGATGACGATGGCCGAGCAGCTCGGCGGCGCGGTCGAGAGCGGCCATCACCGCGAGTTCGGCCGGGCGGAGGTCGCGGTCGGCGCGGTGAGCCCGCTGATCGAGGACCTCTGGAAGCCGGGTGAGCGCCACACCGTCTGGATGAGCCACGGCGACCGCATCACCCGCCTGCCGCCAGGCTTCGCGCGCGTCGCGACCTCCGAGAACGCGCCCTTCGCGATGATCGCCGACGAGCAGCGGCGCTATTACGGCCTGATGTTCCATCCGGAAGTCGCGCATACGCCTGACGGGGCGCGGCTGATCCGCAACTTCGTGCACAAGGTCGCCGGCCTGAGGAGCGATTGGACGATGGCGGCCTTCCGCGCCGAGGCGCGCGAGGCGATCCGCGAGAAGGTCGGCAAGGGCAGGGTGATCTGCGGTCTCTCGGGCGGCGTCGATTCCGCCGTCGCAGCGGTGCTGATCCACGAAGCGATCGGCGAGCAACTCACCTGCGTCTTCGTCGATCACGGCCTGATGCGGGCGCGCGAGGGGGAGGAAGTGGTGCGGCTGTTCCGCAACCATTTCAACATCCCGCTCGTCCATGTCGCCGCCGAGGCCAGCTTCCTAGGCGCGCTCGCCGGCGTCAGCGACCCGGAGGTCAAGCGCAAGACGATCGGCCGCCTGTTCGTCGAGACTTTCGAGCGCGAAGCGGCCAAGATCGCCGCCGACGGGCGCGGCCCGGTCGAGTTCCTCGCACAGGGCACGCTCTATCCCGACGTGATCGAATCCGTCTCCTTCACCGGCGGCCCCTCGGTGACGATCAAGTCGCACCACAATGTCGGTGGCCTGCCCGAGCGCATGAACATGAAGCTCGTCGAGCCGCTGCGCGAATTGTTCAAGGACGAAGTGCGCGCGCTCGGCCGCGAACTCGGCCTGCCCGACCATTTCGTCGGCCGCCATCCGTTCCCGGGGCCCGGCCTCGCCATCCGCGTGCCCGGCGAAGTCGACGCCGAGAAGCTCGATATCCTGCGCCAGGCCGACGCGATCTATCTCGAAGAAATCCGCGCCGCCGGCCTCTACGACACGATCTGGCAGGCCTTCGCCGTGCTGCTGCCGGTGAAGACGGTCGGCGTGATGGGCGACGGGCGCAGCTACGACCACGTCTGCGCCCTGCGCGCGGTGACCTCGAGCGACGGCATGACCGCCGACTTCTACCCCTTCGACATGGGGTTTTTGGGCCGCGCGGCGACGCGGATCATCAACGAGGTGCGCGGAGTGAACCGGGTGGTCTACGACGTGACGAGTAAGCCACCGGGGACGATTGAGTGGGAGTGAGGTTTTCGGTGGGGGAGGGCCAGAGGATACGGTAGCGACGAAATCGGACGGAACTGGTTACCGCATCGTGTTACCGTTTCGCCGACCCGCGCCAAGCCTGACGACTACGTTTGGATTGGCTCGTTGTTACGGAAGGTCGTCAGTTGCGAGGCGAGTGCGCGTTGAAAGGCTGGACGGGCTTCGCACCGCGCCTGATACCGGTCAAGGATTGGATTCGCGCGGACGAGGTCAGTCGTGCGCAGGATACGCAGGACCGTGGTCATGAGCAGGTCGCCCGCCGTGAACCCACCGTCTAGATAATCCCGGCCTTCCAAGTAATTCGTTAGGTAGCTTAGCCGTCGCTGCACGGCTTCGGTCGCCGGGCCCTGAAGCGCGCGCGCCTCCGCGCCATCCATCTGCTGAAGCTGGTTCAAAAACATCACGGGCGGCTCGATGGTATTCAGAGCCGAGAACATCCACGTCTTCGCGCGCTCGCGGCGTTCGGCCTCGGGCGGAAGCAGCAGACCGCAGCGTTCGGCTATGTGGAGTACGATTGCCCCCGATTCGAAGAGGGTCAGACCGTCTTCTTCGTAAGTCGGAATCTGACCAAACGGCTGGCGGTGAAGATGTTCTGCGGATTTGTTCTCGCCCAGCCGGAGCAGCTTCTCTTCGTACGGCAGTCCCGCTTCGTCAAGCGCCCAGCGCACCCTGAGATCGCGCACCAAGCCCTGAGCGAAGGGCGGGACCCATGCGAAGGCGGTGATCTGGATGCTCATCGGCTTCTTTCCCGTGCGAGGAGACGTTCGAGTTTGTTGAGCGCGCTGCTCCACCCGGCCCGGTGCTGATCGCAATTGGCAGCGCTTCCAAGACCGTCTTGGCGAAGCGTTAATTCCGTCTTCCCGTCTCGTTCGGCGAATGAGAGCGTGATCAGGCTCTGTCGCGCGGGGTCGCCTTCGGCGCCCCAAGTGAAACTCAACGTGTGTGGCCGGTCGACAACTTTGAAAATGCCGGCCACCGCGATTGCTCCTCCGCCCGTCATGTGCATCTTGAGCCGGTAGCTCCCACCCACCCAAGGCTCGAGGAGCGAGACGTCGCAATCGACTCCTTCTGGCCCAATCCAGGACTGCCATTCCTCGCGCGATAGCCACGCGTCGAAGACCTGCGGTGCGGAAGCCTTGAACAGGCGTTTCATCACGAGTGTGGCATCATCCGTCACGGTCACGGCGCTCACTCCTTTGAGAGTTTCTTCAAGTGGCTGTCGAGACGATCGAAGCTCCCGCTCCAGAAGCGGCGGCTGAAATCGAGCCATTCGCGGGCGCGGTCGAGAGTTCTGGCGGTTCAATCGGCATATCCGGTGCTTGCCGCAGCGCTCGTTCGAGATCAGCGCCGCGTCTTCGAGAATCTTGAGGTGCCGGGAAATCGCCGGCGCGGAGATGTCGAATGGCTCCGCCAGCGTCCCGACATTGGCGTCACCTTGTGCCAACCGCACAAGGATGGCGCGGCGTGTCGGGTCGGCAAGCGCGGTGAAGATGGGGTTCAGTTGCATTAACAGGGAGGTTAATTCAAATTTCTGTTAAGTCAAGTGCCCCAACCGCCACTGTTAGCGGAGCGCGCAGACGTATCGACGCGTATCGCCGGCGGCCGCCGCGTGCTCTCGTGGCGAGTAACCTCTGTACTCCTAATTGACAAGTTATTAACGGAGGCAGTAGCGTAGTCGCCACGCTTCATAGCTGTAGGCACATACAGGTCTCAGTGCCCCGCTATGCCGTTGGTCGTGGGGGGCTCTTGCGGCCACTCCGGCGTATTTGACGCGCTCCGCGATCCTCATCGCGATTTGCCCTACGGGCGTCGCATTCCCTGACGCGCCGGTTTGAAGCGGGTTAGGGATTTCGTCGATAACTGCTTAGTCAGAGGGTTGCAGCCATCGAAGGATTCCGCAACGCGGCGATTGCCCCCTCGGCGTCGAGCGAGGCCGCCGACCAGATCGGAGGACCATCATGCGCGCGATCGTTCTCGAAAAATTCGGCGGGCTGGACGCCCTCGTCTACAAGGACATTCCCGACCCGGAGCCTAAGGCCGGCCACGTGGTCATCCAGGTCAAGGCGTTCGGCCTCAACCATGCCGAGTTGCATATGCGGCGCGGCGAATGGGCCGAGGCGGCGCCGGTCAGCGGCATCGAGTGCGTCGGGTTGGTGAAATCCTGCCCGGGCGGCGAGTTTCCTGTCGACGCCAAGGTGGCGGCGCTGATGGGCGGCCTCGGACGCACCATCAACGGCAGCTACGCGGAATACACGCGCGCGCCGGTCTCGAACGTCGCGCTGATCGAGGCGGACCTGCCTTGGGCCGAACTCGCCGCGATCCCCGAGACCTACGCCACCGCTTGGACCTGCCTGTTCCGCAACCTCGAGATCGCAGCAGGGCCAGACTGCTGGTGATCCGAGGCGCGACCTCGTCCTTCGGGCAGGCGGCGCTCAAAATGGCGGTAACGCCGGCGCCCGGTGATCGCGACCACGCGCAGCCGGGATCGCTTCGCTCGATGCTTGGAGACGCTCGGCGCCGCAGCGGTGCGAGATCGAGCGGCCGGATCTCGTCCAAGCGTATCGCCGAGGCAAAGCAGATCGACGCGGTGCTCGACCTTGTCGGCAACAGCATCGCGCTCGATTCTCTCGCCATGCTGCGCCGTGGCGGCCGCTCCTGCCTCGCCGGTTGGCTCGGCGGCCTCGACGCCGATCGCCGACTTCAACCCGCTGCTGCAGATGCCGAGCGGCGTCTACCTGACGTTCTTCGCCAGCTTCGTGTTCGGCACGCCGGGCTTCCCGCTGTCGGACGTGCCGCTGCAGGCTATCGCAGCGGACGTCGCGGCTGGCCGGCTCGACGTCGAAGCCGGTCCGGGTCTTCCGCTTCGACGATATCCGCGAGGCGCATCGCGTGATGGAGGCCAACGAGGCCGCGCGGCAAGATGGTCGTGGTCCACGACTGACAACGTCGCCAAGTCGTGCGACTCTCCATCGCCGTCCGCGAGAGCAGGTAGCGCCGCTTGCTAATTCGACTTAGGGTCAATCTGTCGCAATCAAAGAGGGAGATCGACGATGGAAACCGACCGTCCCCCGCTGCCGCCCTTCACCACGATCGAAGCGGCCGTCGAGAAAGTCAGGCTCGCCGAGGATGCCTGGAACAGCCGCGATCCCGAGCGTGTGTCGCTGGGCTACACGACCGACAGCCGATGGCGCAACCGCGCCGAGTTCATCACCGGGCGCGAAGCGATCAAGGCGTTTCTCGCGCGCAAATGGAGCCGCGAGCTGGACTATCGACTCATCAAGGAGCTGTGGGCGTTCCGCGACAACCGCATCGCCGTGCGCTTCGCCTACGAATGGCACGACGACAGCGGTAACTGGTTCCGCTCCTACGGCAACGAGAATTGGGAATTCGACCCGCGCGGCCTGATGTACCATCGCTTGGCCTCGATCAACGACCTCCCCATCCGCGAAAGCGACCGCCTCTACAAATGGCCCCTCGGCCGCCGCCCCGACGGCCATCCGGGGCTGAGCGACCTCGGACTGTGGAGATCCTGGGGCCGAGCTGCCTTGTAGGGGAGGCGGCGACGGCTCCATATTTTTGGACGCCATTGACGCGCCCGGTGATTTATCGCCAGACTAACTAAATCGCACCTTGCAAATCGGTTTGGCGGAAATCGTTTCCGACGAACAGCAGTCTGCATCCATGCTCTTTGGCCACTTCGTAGGAAAAGCAGTCACCGAAATTCAACGCCGCCGGATGAACGCCCTTGCCCCATTGGGCGTAGGCCTGAGCGATGCGCCGCGCCGCTGCGGGTGTCACACTGATAATCTCCAGTCCGAGCCCTTCAATTAATCGAGCCATCTCTTCGCCAACATTCCGGCGCGCAGCAACGATCACCGCCTCCGCGGCCGTGCCGGCCGAGATAAGGAGGTCCTCTTCGGTCTCCAGCACCGCGACACAGGCGTCTGCCTCTGGCTCGTTGAGCACGATCGCCATCAGGGCCGATGTATCGACGGCAATCATTCCGGCATGCCAGCATCGTTGTAGAGGAAGTCCTGACTGCGAGCCGCAGTCGGTCCCGCGGTTGCTTTTGCCGCGCCCGCCGCGCGAACCGCTTGGAGCAGAGCCTCGCGTGCCCTTCTATCTGGGATCGCTTTAACCGGCACGAGACGGACGGCTGCATGACCGTGCCTCGTCAGGATGACGTCCTCTCCTGCCTCAGCGCGGCGGACCAATTCGGTCAACAGGCCCTTAGCTTCCGTCACCGACACCTGCATGGCTTGCTCCATCGGGCCAAATGGCCAGGCCGGCATTTTTTAGACCATGAAGTGGACCATATCAACTGCCGCACTGCGCTTCCAACAGCGTTTGGATCCGTTCGGCGTCCTCCGGCGTCGCCGGATTGTAGACCAGCATGCTGAGGTCCGGCCGGCCGTCGACTGCGAAGGCGGAGTATTCGAAGGCGAAGGGGCCGAGCACCGGATGGCGTATGTGCTTGACGACCTCGCCATGAGCGCCGCGCACCTCGTTGTCACGCCACATCGCTTTGAATTCGGGACTGAGCCGGCAGAGTTCGTCGACGAGCGGCTCGACCGCCGCCGCGGCTCCGGCGCGGGCTGCGTCCACCCGGAACGCGCCCAGGACGAACCGCGCCACGCTTTCCCAGTCGTATTGCGAAGCGCGGGCGCGCGGGTCGAGGAACATGTAGCGCAGGATGTTGCGCCGATCGGGAGGCAGCGACGCATAGTCCATCAGCATCGCGGTCGCCCCCCGGTTCCAGGCCACGACGTCCCATGTCGCGGTCCTGATCACCGAGGGCGTCGGATCGAGCGCGTCGAGCACGCGCTGCAGCCGCGGGGTGACCCCTTCATTCCCGTGGTAGCGAGCCTCGGGCGGCCGGCCGAGGCCGAGCAGGAACAGGTGCTCGCGCTCGAGGTCGGTCAGCATGAGGGCGCGCGCGATCCGATCGAGCACGTCGGCTGAGGGGGCGCCGCCGCGGCCCTGTTCCAGCCACGTGTACCAGGTTGGGCTGATGTTGGCGCGCTGCGCCACCTCCTCGCGGCGTAGGCCGAGGGTGCGGCGACGCTCCGTGGGAAACCCGAGAGCGGCCGGGTCAAGCTTGGCGCGACGGTCTCTCAGATAGGCGCCGAGTCCGTTCTCGGCGGCCAGCGGCTCGCTCATCCTGTTAGCCATCTTAATATGATAAGGTCACTACTTTACTAGAATACGCCGAGCGTCGAGATTTGTCTCCACCCAATTCGGGAGACTTGCTCATGCGTGTTTTTGTCACTGGCGCCACCGGATGGGTCGGCTCGGCCGTCGTGCAGGACCTGATCGCGGCCGGCCACCAGGTGCTCGGTCTTTGCCGCTCGGACGACAAGGCGGCAGGTCTTAAGGCTGCTGGCGCCGAGGTCCACCGCGGCTCGATCGAAGACTTGGACAGCCTCAGGGCGGGCGCTGAGCAGGCGGACGGCGTCATCCACCTCGCCTTCAACCACGATTTCTCGAAAATCGCGGCGAACGGCGCCCAGGAACAGCGCGCGATCGAAACGATCGGCGCCGCGCTCGAAGGTTCGGAGCGGCCGCTCGTCGTGACCTCGGGCATCGCGCTGCTCGCGCCTGGCGGCGTCGCAACGGAAGAGACACCGCCCCGGCCAGTCGCCTCGTTCCCGCGCAATCCGGAGGCGGCGATCGCGGCGTTGACGTCACGCGGTGTCCGTGCGGCGGCAGTGCGGTTGCCGCCATCGGTTCATGGTCACGGCGACCACGGCTTCGTGCCGCGCGTCATCGCTTTTGCGCGCGAGAAGGGCGTTTCCCCCTATGTCGGCGCCGGGCTCAACCGCTGGCCCGCCGTGCATCGGCTCGATGCGGCTCGCGTCTACCGGCTTGCGCTCGAACGCGGGGCCGCAGGGGGACCCTATCACGCGGTCGCCGACGAGGGCGTACCGTTCAAGGAGATCGCCGAGGTGATTGGCCGGCGACTGAAATTGCCGGTCGTCTCGCAGTCGCCGGAAGAGGCGGCGGAGCACTTTGGCTGGTTCGCCAGATTTGCCGCCGTCGACTGTCCGGCCACAAGCGGGGCAACTCGATCGCTGCTCGGCTGGGCCCCGGAACAGCCTGGGCTCATCAGCGACATCGATCACCCCGCTTACTTCGCACAATAAGCATTCAGGGATGGTCGAGCCTCGACCGTCCTCGATTTCCCTGCAATAGACGGAGACCTTCTCATACGTGTTTTTGTCACTGGCGCGACTGGATTCATTGGCTCGGCCGTCGTCAAAGAATTGATAGCGGCCGGGCATCAGGCGCTCGGCCTCTGCCGTTCGGACGACAAGGCGGCGGCTTTGGCGGCTGCCGGGGCCGAGGTCTTCCCCGGCTCGCTGGAGGACCTGGACAGGCTCAAGGAAGGAGCCGCCCGATCTGACGGCGTCATTCACCTGGCCTTCAACCACGACTTCTCAAAATTCGTGGCGAACTGCGAGGACGATCGCCGAGTGATCAAGGCGCTCGGCTCGGTGCTGGCCGGCTCCGACCGGCCCCTGATCGTGACCTCCGGGACCGGAATCGCCAACACCGTGCCCGGTCAGCCGGCCAAGGAAGATAATCCTATCGTCGGAACCAACATGCATCCCCGTGCGGCCTCGGAGGAGGCGGCCGCCGCTGTCGCCGCGGACGGGGTCAATGTGTCGGTGGTGCGGCTGCCGCAGGTGCACGACACGGCCAAGCAGGGTCTCATCACCCCGTTGATCGCGACGTATCGCGAAAAGGGCGTGTGCACCTATGTCGGAGAGGGACGCAATCGCTGGCCGGCGGCGTACGTTCTCGACGTCGCCCGGCTTTATCGGCTGGCGGTGGAAAAGGCGGAGCCGAACGCGAAGTATCACGCGGCCGCGGAAGAAGGCGTGGCGTTGCGCGACATTGCCGAAGCCATCGGCGGACGGCTGAAGCTGCCGGTCAAATCCATCGCCCCGGACGAGGCGCAGTCCTTTTTCGGCTGGCTCGGAATGTTTGCCGGGCACGACGTGCCCGCCTCGAGCGCGCAAACGATGGAAAAGCTGGGATGGCGACCGACCGGGCCGGGACTGATCGCCGATCTCGAACAGTTGCAGGTCTCCTTCGCCTGAACAGACGGGATCGCGCGAGGGCAGGCGGAGGGCGAACGCTGATGGCGCCCTCCCTCGACGCGGTCGTCTGGAATTGCCTCATTCGCCCGCGAAGCGCGCCGATGCAAATTCGTTGAAGCTGTTGACGAGGGCGTGCTCGTTGGGGCCGGCGTTCGACCTGAAAGCTTTGGCGCCCTCCACGAGGATCTCGTCGGCGTTCGTGCCGAGCGCGGCCATCGTTTCCTCAATGAACTGATCGAGCGGCATGGCCTCCTCGGCCTCCCGGCTGTTCATGAGGTCGGTGCGGACCCAGGGCGGGGCGATCTCAAGCACGCGCACGCCGGCGCCCTTGAGCAGGAAACGCTGGGACATCGCATAGGAATGCAGCGCGGCCTTCGTCGCCGAATACACCGCCGTGGCCGCCATCGGCACGAAGCCCAGCACCGAGCTCGTATAGGCGATGACGGCGTCGTCCTTGCCTTTCAAATGGTCGATCAGCGCCGACGTCATGCGTATCGGCCCAAGCAGATTGGTGGCGACGGTATCGACCAGCAGCTTGTCGTCGATCCGGCCGCCAGCTTGGTCCGGCAGCATGACGCCGGCGTTGTTGATGAGGACATCGAGGTCGGAATGGTCGGCGATCAGTCGCGCCGCCACAGCGCCGATGCTGGCGGGATCGGTGATGTCGAGTTCGATCGCGGCCATGCCGGGATTGGCGGCGATGACCTCGTCGAGATTGGCGCGCCGGCGGCCGGAAATGATCACCCTGTTGCCGCGCTGGTGGAGCGCTTCGGCGAGGCCTCGCCCGATGCCCGATCCGCCGCCGGTGATGAAGATGGTATTCCCCTGGAGTTTCATGGTTCGCCCCCTTGAATGCGCGATGCGGGAAGGTCAGTCGGGAAACCGGTCGCCGAACATCGGCAAGCCGCTGACGGATTGGGCCTTGGTCGCCTCGTCCTGGAGCACGTCCCAATGCTCGGCAAGCTTGCCGTCCTCGATGCGGACGATGTCGGCGGCGACCCAGGCGGCGGGCCGGCCCATGCCAGAGAAGCGACCGTGCGCGATCACGGTATCGCCCTCGGCGACGATGAGCTGGTTTTCGTATTTCAGCGTGCCGGGCAACGTGCGGATCAGGTTGAACAGGCCGTCGCGGCCGGGCGCGATATGGGCGCTGTGCTGGATGTAGCGGTCCGACCAGAAATGCGCGGCGGCGTCGTAGTCGCGCCGGTTGAACAGCGTGTCGAAGGCTTCGAGAACGAGCGCCTTGTTCTGTTCCGGGGTGGTCTTGGCCATGGCAGTTCTCCTGGTGCTTTGGGTTAAGGCGTGACGGGCGACAGGCTCCGCGCGCGAGGGCGCGCGGCCAATACGAGCGACAAGGCCGCGGTCACGCAGATCGCGCCGACCCAGCCGAGCGCCAGGGGCGATGCGTTGGCCAACGTCAGCGAGCCGAGGGCGGCGCCTGAGGAAAAGCCGAGGAACTGGAATGACGCGTTCAGCGAAAGAGCGACCGGCGCCACCTGCACGCCCGCGATGCTGATGAGCCGCGCCTGCTGGGCCGGGAAGAACGACCACGCCGAGACGCCCCACAGGGCGATCGCCAGCAGGATCGCTGCGCGCGCCGCCAGGGGCGGCAGCAAGACGGCGCTCGTCGACAGGCTCAAGAAGGCCAGCGCCAGCACCGACAAGCTCGTGACGATCACCGGCAGGTGCCCGAAGCGGTCGTTCAGCCGGCCGCCGAGCCTGAGGCCGATGATGGCGGCAACGCCCCACAGGAACAGCACGGCGCTTATCGACGATCCCGTGAGTTCCGCGGCGTGCGCGAGGAACGACGCGAGGTAGGTGTAGACAGTGAAGGCGCCCGTCGCCCAGAGCATGGTGTTGAGCAACGCCAGAAGGACTGCGGGTTGGCGCGCGACCTCGAGGCGCTCGCGCAGGCTCGCGACAGGCGGACGCCCGGCGATGTCGCGGGGAAGCCCGCGCAGCAGCCCAACGGTCGCGATCAACGCCAGCGCGCCGATGGCCGCGAAATTCAGACGCCAGCCGAAGCGCTCGCCGACGAGCGCGCCGAGCGGCACGCCAAGCGCGACCGCGACGCTGGAGCCGCCGGTGACGATCGCCAGGGCCGCGCCACGCCGCGACGGTTCGACGACGGCGCTCGCCAGGGCGCTGGCGTTTGGCACATAGAGGCCGGCGGCGATGGCGAGCAGGATGCGCGCCGCCAACAGGGCAGGGTAGCCACTAGCCGACCACGCGACGAAGTTCGCCGCCGCGAAGGCCAGCATGGAGGCGATCAGCAGCCGCCTCCGGTCGAAATCGCCCGTAAGCGCGGTGAGGACCGGCGAACTGATCGCATAGGTGAGCGCGAACACCGTCACCAGTTGTCCCGCACTGAGGAGACTCACCGATAGGTCGCGCGCGAGATCCGGCAGCAGCGGCGCGATCATGAATCCCTCGACGCCGATGGCGAACGTGCCCAAGGCGAGCCAGTACAGCCGGGCCATCGAGCGGGGCGGCGTCGTCATAGGATTCTCCTCTTATTAAGATGGTCGGTCGTCTTGAATCTTGGCGCGGACGAGCGGCGCGACGGTGCGCCGGATACGAATTCAGACGAGGATTTGGGTGAAGACGATCGTCATGAAGCGGTCGAAGGCGCGCCCGCTCTTCTCGACGCGCGTCCGCAACAGGGCGCCTTCATAGGCGTCGAGCAGAAAGGCGGCCAGGTCAGCGGCGGGCGTCTTGGTCGAGATCGAGCCGTCGGCCTGGGCCTCGGCGATAACAGTGGCGATGTCCGTCGACCAGGCGAGGTAAAGGTCAGCCAACCGTTCACGGATCATCTGGCTGTGGTCGGCGAGCTCGGCGCTGAGATTCCCCAGGAGGCACCCGCGCCCGAAGCGCGCGCTCGTGTAGGCTTCGTTCAGCCGCTCGAAGTGAACGCGCAATCGATCCAGCGCCGGGACGGAGGTGTCGGCTAGGGCGGCGCGGCGCGGGTTGTTGCCGCCATACCGCTCGACGACCTCGGCGCCGAGCGCCTCCTTGCTCTCGAAGTGATTATAGAAGGAGCCCTTCGGCACGCCGGCCGCGTCCGTGATGTCCTGGACGCCGCAGCCATTGAAGCCCTTCTCGATCAGGACTTTAAGCCCGGCGTCGACGATCTTCTGGCGAACATTGGGTCTAGGCATGGGGCTTAATATGACCGGTCGTCTTAGATTGTCAAGCGTCCGCAGAGCAGCCCTCGGGCAGTCGCTGATCAGAAGCTGCGCCGGATCCTGCTCCGACAGCCAGCGTTGGGCGCGCAGTCATCGCCTCGTTAGAAAGCGCCGAGACGATCAGTGACGTGTCCGAGATAGAGCATCAAAAGCGGTCGTCATCCCGCATGGACCGCACCAGATCCGCGCCGCCTTCAGGCTGCCGCGGCATGGTCGCCGTCAGGGCCTGGAGCAGGGGCGCTTCGATCCGCATGCGCGGCCGCGCCACCGCTGTGAGCCGAGCGACCGGCTTGCCGCGCCTGGTGATCTCGATCGTGTCTCCGGCTTCCACCCGCTCAACGAGTTCGCTCAGATGAGCCTTGGCGTAAGCCAGATTGATCGCCTCCATCTCGTGCTCCCGACCATGTTGGTCACATCGCATGTGGCGCTTAAGGATGCGAGTGGAAGGCCGGTCGGCTCCGCACGCACCTCATCTTCGTCGCGCGATCCAGACAATACGGCCGCCTTTGGCGGGGTCGTCGATGGAATGCTCCACCAACTCGAATCCTTCGCGCTTCAGCAAGCGCTCGTATTCGGCGTCGTCGAGGCTTGCATGGTAGAGGGGATCGCCTCGGTAGGAGCCGAGCGCCTCGCCATGACCTAAGCCGGCAGTGAACATCAAAATGCCGCCGCTCGCCGCATGCGCCGCGAAGATGGGAAACATGACGCGCTGATCGTCATGCTTGAGGTGGAAAAAGCTGTCCCAGGCCAGCACGCCCGCAAAGCGCTTGCCGAGCGACAGCGAACGCATGTCGGCAAGCACCCAGCGCTGGTTCGGCATCCGGTTTCGACAGAACGAGATCAAGGTGGGCGAACTGTCGACGCCGGTAACCTCAAAGCCGTGAGCCGATATGGTCGACGCGACCGGCTCGCCTCCACCACATCCAAGATCGAGGACCGCGGCGCCGGCGGGCAGGAAGCCCATAAAGCGATCGATCCAGCGCATGTCATTCCAAGCCGCCGCGCGGCGGTCAGCGTCCCACGACGCTGCGTGACGCTCATAGTGTCCAATGATCAGGTCGGCGGGATCGCTCATGGAAATCGTTGTGACGAGGTGATCCCTATGTTGCACCAAGTTCGAATCCCGCCGAAATTCGACGTAGGCTGAGAGCGGCGGCGGGGCGCTTGCGGCCTGTCGTTTCAACCGATGAGTCGACTTGGCCTATGAGCGAACATCAGTACTACGAATTTCGGGCGATCGATCGGCCGCTCGACCGAGCCGCGCAGAAGGCGTTGCGAGCGGTTTCATCGCGGGCGACCATCACCGCGACGAGCTTCACAAACCACTACGAGTGGGGCGACTTCAGGGGCGACCCGAGAGAGTTCATGGAGCGCTGGTTCGACCTGCATCTCTATGTCGCCAATTGGGGCTCCCGACGTTTCATGATGCGGGCGCCTCAGCGTCTTCTGAACCCCAGCGATGTCGACCCGTTTCTCCAGGTCATCGACTGGGTCGAGGTGTGGGCCAGCGGCGACAATGTCATCGTCGACATTCGCCGCGAGGACAGAGAACCGGACTATTATGAGGATGATGGCGCAGCGTGGCTTGCTGCGCTTGCGCCGCTTCGCGCGGATCTGCTGGCGGGCGACCTGCGGCTGTTTTATCTCGTGTGGTTGACCGCGGTGCAGGACGAACTGATTTCCGACGAGGAAATGGAGCCGCTGCCGGGCGTCGGCCCTTTGACCGACGTGCTTGAAGAATTTGCGAAGTTCATCGAGGTCGATTCCGATCTCGTGCAGGCGGCGGGTGAGCGGACTGCCGGTGATCAGACGATCTCCCGGGAGGATCTGCGGGAGGCGGTGGCGGCGATCCCCGAACGCGAAAAGATCGAGCTGCTGCTGCGCGTCGTCGATGGCGACGCTCACGTCGCGCCCGAAATCAGGAACAGGCTTCTCAAGAAGGACGCGCCCTCGGCGGGGCGCCGTACCGTTGGCGCTTTGCGACAGCGCGCGGGGGAAATTCGAGAGGCGCGCGAACTCGCGGAGGCCAAAGAGCAAGAGGCGGAACAACGGCGCAAGGCCGCCGAGGCCGAAAAAGAGCGTCGCGCCCGGCTCGTGGCTCTGAAGCAGCGCGGCGCGCAGGTCTGGCGCGAAATCGAAGAGCAAATCGAACGCCGCAACGGACCCGGCTACGATCGCGCGACAAGTCTTCTCACCGACCTCCAAGCGCTGGCCGTGGAGGACGGAAACCAAGACGATTTCGCCCGCCGCCTCGCGTCAATCCGCACGCGGCATGAGAAGAAGGGAAGATTCATCGAGCGCGTGTCGAAGCTGGGGCTCGACAGCAAAGGGGGAGAACTCGATCTTTCCTGAGCGTCGAAAGCGTCGAGTTCGGGAGAAGCTCTTGAGACGCGCCAAGATCGAAGAGCAGAACCGCTATCTGCTGCAAACCCAGCGCGATTTTCGCCGCGCCGCGGACATCGTGACCGACGCGCTGATGGCGTTCGAGGAAGTCGAAGCCGTCGCCGTGATCGGTTCGGTGGCGAAATCTCTTTGGAAGGAAATCCCGCGATTTTCAGAATTCCGCCGCGCCGGAATCGAGGTCTGGCATGAATGCAAGTATCTCGATCTGGCGGTATGGATTTCGTCGCAGCACAGGCTCGGCACACTGCGACGAGTCCGAGATCTCGCATTGCGCATAGGCTATGAAAGCAGCACGGGGCCAAGCACCGCCAGGAGCCGTCTTTGCGAGCGGAGCGAAGCAATCCAGCGATCGAGACCTCGCCTCCAAATCGCGAGTTGTTCCGTCGGCGCCTCAATCCGCTGACGCTTCGATCTCTGGATCGCCGCGCTCCGTTCGCGATGACGACAGGGATCCGGTTCAGCCAATCGTAGATCGGAAGTTCGGTCGGATTTGCAAAGCGCTTCCTACGGTGCAGGCCAGAAGAACGAGCTGTGCATGCCGACCGTGAAGCCCGACCATTGCATGTAGGCGGAGTGCAGCGCTGCCTGCTGCGAGGCCCAGTCGAAACGGCTGTCCCCGGCGTCGGCTCGCAACCCGACATGGGCGAGCAGCGGGCCCTGGGCTGTATTGGCCAATGCGTCGAAGTCGAGCTGGCCGCGGGTGTAAGTGCCGATGTCGCCGGCGCGGCTCCAAGCCGCGGGCGCCAAGGAGCCGCCGGCGACCTTGCCCATCGCGACCCCAGCGCTGACGTAGCCGCTGACCGCCAGGCAGGCGTTGGAGCCGGGAATGACGAAGCCCGCGACGCCGCCGCTCTCGCAAACCTTCGCGTAGTCAGCCGCCGCCGCGCCATGCCGGGCGGGCAGTTCGGCGGCCTCGGCACCGGCGACGACCGCTAGGGCGGCTGCCGAACCGATAAGAAGGCTTGTGGCGAACTTCATCTTCGCGTCCTCCGCTGCGAAACATAGCATGGAGCTGAGAAGTCCGCCGATCCCTGCACGACGCCAATTTGCGGCCTCGCGCGGTCGTGTCCACCCCGCCTCAAAAATCGAACGAGGCCTGCTTTGCTTCAGGCTTCTCCGCCGCCTGAAGACGAACCCCTTCGAGTTCCAGCATCTTCGCCTTGGCGTGCGAGCCGCCCGGCGCCGAGAAGCCGCCGATCTTGGCGCCGGCGGCGAGAACCCGATGGCACGGCACGATCAGCGGCACGGGATTCATCGCCATGGCCTGGCCGACGTCGCGCGCGGCGCGCGGATCGTCGCTCAATTCCTTGGCGATGGCGCCATAGGTCGCGGTCTGACCCCAGCCGATCCGTCTGACCCGGTCATAGACCTGCGCAAAGAACTGATCCTGCGGACCGAGATCGACCGCGATGTCGGAAAAGTCGATCTCGGCGCCGGCGAAATAGCGCTTGATCGCCTCGACCAGGGCGGCAATCTCAGGGGAGGGCGCGGCGCGAACGGCAGACGGAGCGCCACGCCGCAGCGCATGCTCCGCAGCCGCTTCGGTTTTGGCGGGCAAGCGCAGGCAGCTTATCGCGCGTCCGTTCCAGGCGATCGCGACAAACCCATGCGCGGTTTCGAAAACCGCATAGCTCTCCGCATCCATCACGAGCCCTCCGGGACTTCGCAGCAGGCGCGGGCGCCTGAAGCGCCCGCTCTGACCACAGTCTCAGCTGGATCTGGCTATCTCAATGCCTCGCTGCAAGTTCCGGTAATCCGACCATCGCCTTCGGATTGACGACGCGATCGAACCCGGCCGCGTCGATGAAGCCGCTGGCGAGGGCCGCCTCGCGAAGCGTCGTGCCTTCGTCGCTGGCCTTGTGGGCGATGGCGGAGGCCTTGTCGTAGCCGATGACCGGCGACAGCGCCGTCACCAGCATCAGCGACCGCTCGACATAGGCCCCAATCTTCTTTTCGTCGAGCTCGGTCCCCGCGACGGAGTACTTGCGGAACTTCTCGGCCGCGTCACCCAGGATGCGCGCGGCGTGCAGCGACGTTGTTGATGATGATCGGGCGCATCGCATTGAGCTCGAAGTTGCCCTGGCTGCCGGCGAAGGCCACGGTCGCGTCCTCGCCCAGCACCTCGATGCAGACCATCACCATCGCCTCGCACTGGGTCGGATTGACCTTGCCCGGCATGATCGAGGAGCCGGGCTCGTTCGCCGGCAGGACCAGCTCGCCCAGACCGCAGCGCGGGCCCGAGGCGAGCCAGCGCATGTCGTTGGCGATCTTCATCAGCACCACCGCCGCCTGCCGTATCGCCGCCATCGCCGCGACCATGGCGTCGAGGGACCCTTGCGCCGCGAATTTGTTGGGCGCGGTCACGAACGGCTTGCCGGTGAGCTCGGCGATCTTGGCGGCGATCTGCTCGGCGAAGCCGGGCGGGGCGTTGAGGCCCGTGCCGACGGCGGTGCCGCCCGCCGCGAGCTTGTAGAGGCCCTGACGGCTCGCGCGCACCAGCCCGAGAGCGTCCTCGAGCTGGGCGGCGTAGCCTGACCACTCCTGGCCGACGGTCAGCGGCACCGCGTCCTCCAGATGCGTGCGGCCGATCTTGATGACTTCCATCCACCGCTGCGCCCTGGATGCGATCTCGCCTCTGAGCCGCTCGAGGTTCGGCAGCAGGCGAGCGTCGATCTCTGTCAGCATGGCGATGTGCATCGCGGTCGGGAAGCTGTCGTTCGACGACTGTCCCATGTTCACGTGGTCGTTGGGATGCACCGGGCTCTTCGAACCAAGCTTGCCGCCGAGCAGTTGGATCGCGCGGTTCGAGATCACCTCGTTGACGTTCATGTTGGACTGGGTGCCGGAGCCAGTCTGCCAGACGTAGAGCGGGAATTCGGCGTCTAGCTTGCCGGCAATCACCTCGTCGGCCACCGCGACGATCGCGTCACGAAGCTTGTTCGGCAGGCGCCCCTCGGCGGCGTTGACCAGGGCGGCGGCTTTCTTGACGACGCCGTAGGCGTGGTAGACCGCCTTCGGCATGTGGTCGTCGCCGATCGAGAAGTGCTCCAGCGAGCGCTGGGTCTGCGCGCCCCAGTAGTGGTTGGCGGGGACGGGGATCGAGCCCATGGAGTCGGTCTCGATACGTTCGCCCGCCGCGTCGATCCCGATCGGGATCTCGAGGCGCTTGGTCATTGCAGGACTCCCGAATAGGAGGGCTTGTAGAGCTGCGACTCCAGCCACGCACGGATGTCGGTCGGTCGATCGACGGTGGCCTCGCGCGCGTCGAAGATCGTTTCGGCGACGCGTGTGGCCGTGGTCACCTCCACCTCGAAAATCCTGTCCTGACGCGGGAAGAGCATGCCCCGGTCGCGGCTGATCTGGTCCACCTGATCGGCGGTGGCCTGGGCGGCGGCGATCCACATGGCGTCGGTCACCCGCCGCGGCTTGGTCGCGTAGATGGCGAGCGCCAGGGCAGGGTAGATGTAGAAGTTGTTCGCCTGCCCGGGGTGATAGACGTGGCCCTCGTAGTCGAAGTCGGGGAACTGCACGCCGCCGGCGAACAGCGCCTTGCCGCCGCTCCACTCGTAGGCCTCGTCCGCCGTGCACTCGGCCTTATTCGTCGGGTTCGACAGCGCGAAGATGATCGGCCGTTCGTTCATCGACGACATCGCTTCGACGATCTGCCGCGTGAACGTGTGCGGCGCGGTGCTGACGCCGATCAGCGCTGTCGGTTTGAACCGTCGCACCACCTCCAGGAAGTCGCGCGAGGGCGGAGCCTGGTGGGCATAGATCCGCTGCGAGTCGGTGAGATCGTTTCGGCTCGGCTCGATCAGGCCGTGGACGTCGAACAGCGAGATGCGGGCGCGCGCGTCTTCCGTCGATAGGCCGGCCTCCTGCATCGCCGAGCAGATCATGTTGGCGATGCCGATCCCGGCCGAGCCGGCGCCGAGGAACAGGAAGCGTTGGGCGGTCAGCGGCTCGCCCTTGATCTGCAGCGCGGTGATCATGCCCGCGAGGGTGATCGCCGCCGTCCCCTGGATGTCGTCGTTGAAGCAGAGGACCTTGTCGCGATAGCGCGCCAGCAGCCGGATCGCGTCGACGCCCTTCCAGTCTTCGAAATGGATGCACGCGCCTGGGAAGACCGTCTGCACAGCCGCAACGAATTCGTCGACGAGCGCGTCGACCTCGTCGGGCGGCGGCGGCGGCTCCCGAAGGCCGAGGTAGAGTGGGTCCGCACGCATGGCGGCGTTCGTCGTGCCGAGATCGAACATGATCGGCAGCAGCCTTTCCGGCGGCACGCCGGCGCAGGCGGTGTAGAGTTGAAGCTTGCCGATCGGGATCGGCATTCCGTTCGCGCCGATGTCGCCCAGTCCAAGGATCCGCTGGCCTGATGTCACGCAGATGAAATCCACCGGCGATTGCCACCCCTTCAGCACCTCGGCGAAGCGCCCCTTCATGTCGCGGCTGAGGTACATGCCGCGGGCGCGCCGGTAGATATGGCTGTAGGCGAGCAACGCCTGGGCGATGGTCGGGTCGTAGACGATCGGAATGTACCGCGCCGGATCGAGGCTCAGCGTCTTGAAGAACAGCGTCTCGTTCCGGTCGGCCAAAGAGATGAAATAGATATAGCGTTCGAGATCAGTGGTCTTGGCGTCGAGTTGGGTGAGCACCCGCTCCACCTGCCGGTCCAGAGTTTCGACGGTGGGCGGCAGCAGGCCCTCCAGGCCATAACGCGCGCGCTCCTCCTTGGTGAAGGCGGTCTCTCTGTTGAACCTCGGATTATCGAGGATCGCCGCGCCCGTTGGTGGGGCGGCGCTCGCGCTTTGGCGGGACTGAAGCGGCGCGTCCATGGCATCCTCCACTGGCTGTGCAGGCTTGCGCTCGCAGGAGCGCGGCCTGCGGGAAGGTCTTCTTAGACGTGGTTCACTGCAATGTTGCCCGCGGGCGCGCCCGCGGTCGTCCGTCGTGAGGCTCAGGTCTCCGTCTTCACGAAGGGAGGGGTCGGCTGGCCGCGTTCCCCAAACATTCCCTCAAGAACAAACCTGTTTGGTTGGGCCGTCCGGCCTTTGAGAGGCGACGTCGGCCTCGCCGATCCACGCCTCCGGCAGCCTCGCGGCTGCCAACTCGCACTCGGGTCGCAAGTCGCATCGATGGGGCTTGCGAGCCGCGGATTATCGTCGCGTAGGTCCATCCTACACGAAGTCGATGCGCCGCGCGCGCGTTTTGTCGTCGCCGACTGCGAACTTTAGTTCGAAGCCGATCCGTGGAGGTCAACGATCGCGCGGCTTGCTTTTTGGCGATGCAGCGCGGTTGTCAGGCCCGCTTTGAGGGCTCGCCCCTCGCCGCCTCTCGCCTGGGACGGCGGACGACCCTCACCTTGCCGCTGGCGCCGCCGCCGCAGAAGAACCGATCGCCGCCGTCGGACTCGAGTTCCGACACCATTGTGTCAGTTGGCATCGCGAGCCGCTCGAACACTTCGCCTGTCCGCGAATTGATCCGCCGCACCTCGCTCTGCGCGCCTTCCCACGTGCCGTGCCAGAGTTCGCCGTCGACCCAGGTGACGCCGGTGACGAAGCGGTTGGATTCGAGGGTGCGCAGGATCGCGCCCGTTTCGCAATCGATCTGGTGGATCTTCCGGTTGCGATATTCCCCAACCCAGAGCGACCCCTCGGCCCAGGCGAGCCCCGAGGCGCCGCCGGGCGCCGGAATCGTCGAGACGACGCCGCCGGTCGTCGGATCGATCTTCTGGATGCGATCCTCGCCGATCTGGAACAAGTGCGTTCCGTCGAAAGCCGCGCCGGCATGTGCGGGAACGTCGATCGCGCGCAGGGCCTCGCCATTCGCGGGATCCATTGCGTTCAGCTTGTCCCCTGACGCAAACCAGACAAGCCCGCCGTCAAAGGTCACCCCATGCACGGCCTGGACATCCGGAAAGGGACCATATTCCTGGAGGATTTCAGCCGGTGCTTTTGTCATGATCGCCACCCCTATGATTTCAGCCAGCGCAATCTAGGCTCCCGGCGGCGGGCCAAGGAGTAACAAGCTTGTCGTGACTCCCGGAAGAGGAGGGGACGTCCATCGACGGGCCCGGCCGCGGCCGATGGACTGCGCCTTGTCGGCGGTGGCAAGGGCGTCGAGCGCGCGCTGCACAGTGCGCTGGCTCGCGCCGAGCGCAAGCGCCAGGGCGGAGCTCGACCAGGATTCCCCGTCGGCGAGCAAGGCGAGCACGGGCCCATGCTCCTCCTCGACCGGGCGGCCCAGCACGGCGACGTCGGGCTCGTTGCGCGGCGTCAATACAAAGCCCTGCTTCGTCGCCGACACGCCGGCGAGCGTCCGCAAAGCCGCGCGGAGCCTGCCGATCTCAACCCGCAGCCGCGCGCGGTGGGAGTCATCCGCGTGCTTTGCGCCGAATGCGCGCACGAGGAGCGCGCCTCTCGGCACGTCGCCGGGCCAAGCTTCGCCCAATGCACGCGCAAGCGCAAACAACACTGGCCGCGTCGCGAGCGAGACGGCTTCGGCCCCGTAGCGCACCTCGTAGCGGCACGCGTCCACGACGAGCGCCTTGGATACGAAAAGCGCCTCCACCTCATCGAGCCGGAGCGCACGCTCCGCGCCGCGCGCGATCAGCCGCGCCGCCGGCGCGTCGAGGAGGCGTTGCGCGCTCTCGACTTCCGCCGCAAGCGGCGGGATCGCAGCCTCGCGCGCCGCGCGCTCGGCCTCCGCGAGCGCTGCGCGCGCTTCTTTCGTCCGCAGCCGCCGCATCGCGATTCCGCCGACGACGAGCCCATGGGCGGCCTTTAGCGCTGGCGGCAGTGGGGCAGGGTCGAGGGCTGCGAGTTTTTGCTCGGCCTCGTCCAGGCGCCCCATCAGGAGGAGACGCCGGACTTCGAGATAGCGCGCATGCGCGGCGTTGACCCGGTCGCCATGGGCTTCGAGCGCCGCCCGCGCGGCGTCGAGCGCCTTCGCCGGCCAAGCGAGGTCCCGCGCTGCGAGCGCGATCTCGGCCTCGGCCACAATGCAGCGCGCGCGGGCTACGGCCTCCCTGGCGCCGAAAGCGCGCGCGGCTGTGCGCAGCAGCAGCTTCGCCCGGGCGAGATCGCCGAGCTGCGCCATTGCGATGCCGCGAAGCGCCAATGCCGGCGGGTCGTCGCGCAGGGCGACCCGGTTCAGCGCGCCGAGCGGATCGCCCGCCGCGAGCGCGCGTCCTGCCGCCGTGATCAGCGAGTCCATTGCAATCCCGCCACACTTGTAACTCTCGCCGCCCGATGTCTTGGCGTTAAATCGATCCCACGGCAACCAACTGCTGATGGGAGACGACGATGACGACGCATATCACCGGAACGCGCGAGGAATGGCTGAAGGCGCGGCTCGAACTGCTCGAAGCGGAGAAGGCGTTCACGCGGCGCGGCGACGAGCTGGCGCGGCGACGGCAGGAGCTGCCCTGGGTCCGCGTCGACAAAGCGTATCGATTCGAGACCGATGAAGGAAGCGCCTCGCTGGCGGATCTCTTCCAAGGGCGCTCGCAGCTGCTCGTCTACCACTTCATGTTCGGGCCCGACTACGAAGCGGGCTGCCCCTCCTGTTCGATGATCGCTGACGGATTCAACGGACTCACGGTTCACCTCGCCAACCACGATGTGATGCTCTGCGCGATATCGCGGGCGCCGCTCGCGAAGCTGCAGGTCTACAAGCGGCGAATGGGGTGGACCTTCCCCTGGGCGTCCTCATCCGACGGCGAGTTCAACTTCGACTTCAACGTCGCCTTCACAGAGGAACAGCAGCGCGAGGGGAAGATCGAGTACAATTACCAGCGAGGCGGTCACGCGATGGACGCGGCGGCGATCCCTGCGCCGGTCGCCGGCTTCGCCGCCTCCTGCGGAACGGACGCGCTCACCTATACGCGCGACCGGCCGGGCATGAGCGCGTTCGTGCTCGAGGACGGCGCCATCTACCACACCTATTCGACCTATGCGCGCGGCGTGGATGGCATCTGGGGCGCGTATCCATGGCTCGACCGCGCGCCGAAGGGGCGCAACGAGACCGGCGTCTGGTGGCGTCGCCACGACGAATACGACAACAGGGCCCCGCAATGATTGCCGCCGAAACTGCGGCCGCTCGCGCTGGAAGCGGCGCCGCAGTCCGTCACGGCGCGGCCGACTGGCTAGGCCTTGCGGCCGCGCCGACCTTCGCGCTGATGGCGCTCTTAACTGAGGTTTTCGGCGGCGGCATGCAGGCGATGCTCTGCTCCGCCTCAGCAGAGGGGTGGCCGCTGACTGGGATGGTCCCGATGTACGTGCTGATGAGCGCCTTTCATTTGGCGCCGTGGCTGAGACTGCTGTCCGGCCGTGCGCCGCGTTAGGTCAGCTAAAGCGAATTGCTTTTTGGTTGATGCACGTTCCGGCGCCGCCCGGCGGGTTTGGGGGCGAGAGTGAAAACGCCTTTGCTTGGACGAAGCCGCGCCTTACGGCGCCACCCCTCATCCGACGCCCCTTCGGGGCGCCACCTTCCCGAGGCGAATGCGTAGCATTCGTCCGCTCCCGCAAGGGGAGAAGGGTCTGCGCCGCTCCGTGTCGATCAAAAAGCAGACGGCCTAAAACAACCGCCCATCCAGCGCGAACGCCTCCGCCGCGATCAGCTTGATCTCGGCGGCTGCGGGATGGCGGTGGTTGATCAGCACGTTCATATCCGGCGAGCCATCGAGCGGGACGACGGCCGACGGCACGCGCAGAAGTAGCGTGGCGCGCGCTTCGTGCCAGCTATCGCCGCGCTGCTGCGTCAGGCTTTCCTGCCGCCGCCACGTCGCCGGTAGGTCGCCGACCGTGATCGTCTCGACGACGAGGCCATCGGGAACCTCGTAGCGGACCATCACAAGCGCCGGCAGCAAGGCCGGGTCCTCGATATGCACCAGCTTTTCCAGCACGCACAGCGACGGCGAGGTCGCGCAATAGGTTACTGCGTGGCCAACGGTGTTCCAGCGTCCGTCGTAGAGGAGGCCATAGCCGCCGTCGAACGCCTTGGCGTGCCGCTCGCCGGACAAGCGCCAGAGGATCATCAGGCGGCGGCGCCCCAGGCGATCTTGGCGAGGATGGTCTCGATGACGCGCGCGCCGGCCTCCGTTTGGGCGAGGTCGAGCGGCGTCTCACCGTCGAGTTCGGCAAGGGGGCGGCGAAGCCAGGCGTTGGCCTTTTCCTCGTTTGCGAAGGTCTCCTCGGCGAGGGTCTGGATCCGCAGCAGCCGCACGGCGCGGTCGGACTCTTCGATCGTGAGCGGTTGTTGCTTTTCCGCGCGATGACGGCGCGTGCGCTGCGGGATGACGAAACGCTCGATCTCCTGTTCGGTCATCCCCGCCTCGGCGAGCCCCTTCAGCGCCATGAGTGGCAGGCGGTCGCGGACGGCGAGCGCCAGATCGGCTTGCGAGTGGACGTTCCGGCCCAGCACGGCGGCGCCGCCGAGCTTGCGGGCCACTTCGTCGATCACTGCGGACATCGAGACCTTCCCAAAGAGCGGCAACTTGCCGTATAACATAGAGGCAAATTGCCGAGACGCAAGGGCGCCGTTGCGCCCGCCCGCCGCTTCGCTATGGTCGCAGCCGACCCCCGGGAGCTTCCCATGTCCGATCTCTCCGACTTTCCCATCACGAAGCGCTGGCCGGCGCAGTATCCCGACCGGCTGCAACTCTATTCGCTGCCGACGCCCAACGGCGTGAAGGTTTCGGTCATGCTGGAGGAGATCGGGCTGCCCTACGAGCCGCATCTCGTCGACATCGGCAAGAACGATAGCTGGACGCCGGATTTCCTGTCGCTCAACCCGAACGGCAAGATCCCGGCGATCGTCGATCCGAACGGGCCGGGCGGCAAGCCGATGGCCCTGTTCGAATCGGCGCGATCCTCGTCTATCTCGCCGAGAAATCCGGCCAATTGCTGCCCGCCGACCCGGCGCTGCGCTACGAGACGATCCAGTGGGTGTTCTTCCAAATGGCCTTCATCGGGCCGATCTTCGGCCAGCTCGGCTATTTCTTCAAATTCGCCGGCAAGGAGATCGAGGACAAACGGCCGCTGGAGCGCTTCCGCAACGAAACGAAGCGTCTGCTCGGCGTGCTGGAGACCCGGCTCGACGGCCGGACCTGGATCATGGGCGACGAATTCACCATCGCCGACATTTCGCTGCTCGGCTGGGTGCGCAACCTCGTCGGCTTCTACGGCGCGCGGTCGCTGGTCGATTTCGACGCGCTGGACCGGGTGCCCGCCTGGCTCAACCGTGCGCTGGCGCGGCCCGCGGTGCAGCGCGGCCTCGAAATCCCCAAGCGGTCGTGAGGGCGCGGTCTTGAGCGCGAAGTCGGTCGCCATCTACGGCATTAAGAACTGCGACACGATGAAGAAGGCGCGCCGCTGGCTCGACGAGCGCGGCGTCGCCTACGTTTTCCACGATTACAAGGCGGCTGGGATCGAGCCGGCGCGGCTCGAAGCCTGGGCGGAGACCGTCGGCTGGGAGACGCTGCTGAACCGCTCGGGAACCACCTTCCGCGCGCTGCCCGGGGCGGAGAAACAGGCGATCACGCAAGCGAAAGCGATCGCGCTGATGAGCGCGCAGCCATCGATGATCAAGCGCCCGGTGCTCGACGTCGGCGGCGCACTGCTGGTCGGCTTCAAGCCGGAGGCCTACGCGTCGGCGTTCCCCGCGTAAGGCGCGCTCTACGCGACCGTTGGCAGCAGCCTTTCGACTTCCGCCAGGAGAGCCGGCGCCGCGTCGGCGTTCCCAGCGAAGCGCTCGAACAGCGCTTTCTGGAATAGGCCGTCGAACAGGGCGTAGAGCGCCGGCGCGGAAATCGCCGGCTGCTTGCCGCCGAGTTCGGCGTAGCGGCTGACGATACGCCAGACCATCGCCTCGAGGCTCTTGTCGATCTCGGCCACGTCCGGGCGGAAAGCGTCCTCGAATAGCGCCTGAGCGCGCAGGTCGTACCAGAGCCGGTGCATCGGCGCTTCGTCGCGGATCGTCTCGCCTAGCTTTTCGAGAAATCCGGCCATCAGAGCCTCGCGTGTGCGCGCCCTCGCCACGACGTCGTCGTAGCGCGCGACGCATTTCGCCTTGTAGTGGCGCACGCAGAAGCAGATCAGCTCGTTCTTGTCGTTGAAGTAGTAGTGAAAGACGCCGTGCGAGAACTTTGTGTTCTCGGCGATCTCGCGCAAGCTGGTGCGCGCATAGCCGAGCTCGCCGAGCGTCGCCAGCGCCGCCTCGGCGAGCTCGATCCGCCGTGCGCCGAACTTGTCGACGGGCGCGCGCCGCCCCTTGGCGACTGGGCTGGCGCCAGAAAGTTCGATTGTCTGCGACGTCATCGATCGCCTCTGTGGGTCCTCAATCGACAGCATGCCATAAGCGCTGTGCGAATGCCTTGACAGTTGTCCAAAATTCGTTGGACAGTTGTCACGACATTCCTTGACGAGTGTCAAGAACAACAAAATGGAGGGAACGCAGATGAGCGGACGGAGTTTGGCCGGGCGCAAGGCGCTCGTCACCGGCGGCGCGCGGGGCATCGGGGCGGCGATTGCGGAAGGGCTCGCCAAGGCGGGCGCCTCGGTCATGATCGGCGACATCCTCGCCGACGCGGGTCGCGAGACGGCCGCCAGCCTCGCCAAATTCGACGTCCAGGCCGGCTTCACGCCGCTCGACGTGACGGACGAGGGCCAATGGGAGGGGGCCGTCACCGATACGGTGAAGACCCTCGGCGGCTACGACATCCTCATCAACAACGCCGGCATCGAGATCACCTCGCTGGTGGCCGACATCAAGCCGGCAGATATCCGCCGCATGTGCGACGTCAACGTCGTCGGCGTCGCACTCGGCCTGAAGCACGCCTTCCGCGCGATGCGGCCGGGCGGCGCGGCGGGGCAGGGCGGCGCGGTCGTCTGCATCTCCTCGGTGGCGGCGACGATCGCCTTTCCCGCCATCGCCGGCTACTCAGCGACCAAATCCGCGGTCGATCGCCTGACGCGCATCGCCGCCATGGAATCCGGCAAGCTCGGCTACGGCGTGCGCGTCAATTGCATCTACCCCGGCCTGATTCCGACCGCGATGGGCATGCAGCTCGCCAACGACATCGTCGCTGTCGGTCTCGCTGCCGACGTCAATGCGGCGGTCGGCGGCGTGCTCCAGCAGACCCCGCTCGGACGTCTGGCCGAAGTCTCCGACATCGCCGACGCTGCCGTCTTCCTCTGCTCCAACGATGCACGCTTCATCACCGGCGCTGGCTTGCCGGTCGATGGCGGCATGGGCATGTGAGGAGGAAAGCGATGAGCGAGAAGAAACCCGTCGTCGTCTATGGCGTCTCCGGCTACACCGGCCGCCTCGTTTGCGAATATCTTCGCGAATACAACATCCCCTTCATCGCCGCCGGCCGCGACGGCGCCAAGGTGAAGGCGGTGCTGGAGAAGATCCCCGGCATCGAGACCGCCGAATACGAGGTGGTCGAGGTCGCGCACAATGTCGAAGCGCTGACCGAATTGTTCCGCGGCGCCAAGGTCGTCTCCAACATGGTCGGCCCGTTCGTCAAATACGCGCCGGTCGCGGTGGAGGCGGCGCTCGCCGCCGGCTGCCACTACACCGACACGACAGGCGAGCAGGACTGGATGCTGATGGCGCAAGAGCGCTGGGGCGCCGAATTCGCCGCCAAGAGGCTGCTGCTCTCGCCGGGCATTGCTCAGATGTACACGACCGGGGAAATCGCGGCGAACATCTGCCTCGAGACCCCCGGGCTCGATACGCTCGACATCCTGGTGTTATGGAAAGGCTTCCCGACCTACGCCTCGACCCAAACCATCTTCACCATTCTCAAGGCGAAGTGGTTCTATTTGCAGCAGAAGAAATATGTCGAGTGGGACCTCACCGCCAATTTCGAGGTCGCCGTTCCCGGCCAGCACGAGAGCGCGATCGCCGTTCCCTGGGGCGGCACGGCCCATCCGGTGTGGTTCAAGAACGACCCGCGCGTCGCCAATTGCAAAGTCATCGGCGGCGTCCTCTCGCGCGATGTGATGCAGGGCGTCGTGGCGACGCAGCAGATGGTCAAGGAGAAGATCAAGCCGCTGCCGCTCGACCAGCAGGAGGCGGCGCTGGCGGACATCGCCGCTACGCTGCAGCCCAGCATGCCGCCGCGCGAAAATCCGCGCATCAACACGTCGATCGATTCCGTCCATGCGTCGGGACCGCTCGGGCGCGCGCATTGCGTGATCCACGGCAACTGCAATTACAAGCAGACGGGTATGTTGCAAGCTTACGCCGCCTACTCGCTGTTGCAGGCGGCGCCGAAGCGGGCCGGCTTCGCCTCGGCCTGCCAGGCGTTCGGCCATCGTGAGCTGCTCGGGCAACTGCGCAGCTTCGGTCTGGTGATGAACCCCATCCTGACGGTTCACGCGTGACAGCGGGGGCGGCGCCTCCCTGTCACCCCCGCGAAAGCGGGGGTCCAGGCAGCCGCCGCCAGCCTATCGATTTGAAACGCCTGCGCCCGACGCCGCTGGATGCCCGCTTTCGCGGGCATGACAGTTCCGAGCGAGGAGAGGGGAGCCGGCGCGAATCGTCTAACAGCGCAAGGTGAGGAGGCGAACGTGCGTCTGATCGACTATCTCGACAAAGGCGCCTCGCTCGGTCCCGACGCGCCGTGCCTGACGATGGACGGCCGGGACCTTACATACGCCGAGGTTCAGCGCCTGACCTATCGTGTTGCGCGCGGGCTTGCCGCGACCGGCGTCGCTGCGGGCGACAAGGTCGCGATTCTCTCCAGCAACGATCCCCTAGCCTTTTCCTGCGTTTTCGGCGTATCGCGCGCGGGAGCCATCTGGTGCCCGATCAATCCGCGCAACGAAGCGGCCGAAAACCAGTTCATCCTCGATGCGTTCGATTGCCGCCTGCTGTTGTTCCATAGCCACTATTCGGCGATGGTCGAGAAGATCTTGCCCGGCCTGCCGAAGCTCGCAACCGTCGTCTGCCTCGACGCGGAGACGCCCTTTGCGCGCTCGCTCGATCAATGGCTCGCCGGCCTCGACGATAGTCCGTTCAATCGTGATCCGATCGACGATCTCGCGATGGTGCCGGGCACGGGCGGAACCACCGGCAAGCCCAAAGGCGTGATGCTGCCGGGGCGCAGCCTCGAATCGATGACGGCGCTGACGTTGATGAGCTATCCCTTCGAGGGACGGCCGCGTTACCTCGCGCTGGCGCCGCTGACCCACGCCGCCGGCGTTCTCTGCTTTCCGATCATGACGCTCGGCGGGCGCATCGTCGTCATGCCGCATCCCGACGTCGGCGAGTTTCTGCGCCTGATCGAGGCCTATCGCATCACCCATGCATTCCTGCCGCCTACCTTGATCTACATGGTTCTCGATCACCCCGATCTGACGAAGGCGGACCTTTCGTCGCTGCAATGCTTCTGGTACGGCGCGGCGCCGATATCGACCGCACGGCTCGCCGAAGCGTTACGGCGCATTGGCCCGATGGCGCAGCTCTTCGGTCAGACCGAAGCGCCGATGATGATCTCGACGATGGCGCCGAAGGATCACTACCGTCCTGATGGCTCGCTGGCGATCGAGCGGCTCGCCTCCGCCGGGCGCGTCACCCCGCTCGTCCAGGTCGCGATCATGAATGGCGAGGGGGCGCTGCTGCCGCGCGGCGAGCGCGGCGAGATCGTCGTGCGCGGCTCACTGGTCATGGACGGCTATTACAAGAATCCAGAGGCGACCGCCGAGGCCTCGGCGCATGGCTGGCACCACACGGGCGACATCGGTTACCTCGACGAGGACAACTTCCTCTTTATCGTCGATCGCGCCAAGGACATGATCATCACCGGCGGCTTCAACGTCTATTCGATCGAGGTCGAGCAGGCGCTGGCGGCGAATGAGGCGGTCCAGGATTGCGCCGTCGTCGGTTTGCCTGATGACAAATGGGGCGAGCGCATCGTCGCTGTGGTGCAGCCAAAGGTTGGCTGGACGGTGGACGTAGCGGCCCTCGCAGCCTTCGTCAAACGGCGGATCGGCAGCGTGAAGGCGCCCAAGCAGATCGAAGTCTGGGCCGACTTGCCGCGCTCCAAGGTCGGCAAGGTGATGAAAGCGGAGGTCAAAGCGGCGCTTTTGGCGCGTTAGATTTCGTTCGAGGCGCCTTCCCCCTCTCCCCGCGTGCGGGGAGAGGGCTGGGGTGAGGGGCTTGGTGGTTAGCCGCCGGCCTGCGGCTCCTCACCCGGCCCGTCATCCTAACCTTCTCCCCGCAAGCGGGGAGAAGGGACGGGAGCGTTCCCCACCGCGCCGCTCCCAGCCGCGCCGCTCCCAGCCGCGCCGCTCCGAGCCGCGCCGCTCCCAGCCGCGCCGCTCCCAGCCGCGCCGCTCCCAGCAATGTGACCGCGGCCGTCGGCTGACCGCCTTCTCGGCGGTGGTCCCCCGGCGTTGGGTCGACTAGAACGCCAGCGGCTCCGCCCAAAAGGGCGTCGAGCCCAATCGACCTTCCAAAACATCAATAAGGAGCTGGCGGCCATGCGGCTTGCATTTCTGGGTTTGGGCGCGATGGGCGTCCGTATGGCGGCTCGGCTGGTGAACGCCGGCCATCAGGTGACGGTTTACAACCGCACGCCGGGCCGCGACGCGGCGCTGATCGCGGCCGGCGCGAAGGCTGCGCCGACCCCGCGCGCCGCGGTGGAGGGCGCCGAGGCGGTGATCGCCATCGTCCGCGACGACGTCGCCTCGCGCGATTTGTGGACCGATCCGCAAACCGGCGTTCTCGCGGCGCTCAAGCCGGGCGTGCTGGCGATCGAAGCGAGCACCGTGACGCCGGGCTGGGCTGGCGAGCTTTCGGCGCTCGTGAAGGCGACCGGCGCCGCATTCCTCGACGCGCCGGTGGTCGGTTCGCGTCCGCAGGCCGAGGCGGGGCAGTTGTTTCTGCTCGTCGGCGGCGAGGCGGCTGACTTCGAGCGCGCCCAGCCTATCTTCTCGGTGGTCGGCGCCGCCGCGCACCATATGGGGCCGATCGGCTCCGGCGCGACGATGAAGCTCGCGGTCAACGCGCTGCTCGGCGCGCAGATCGCCGTCGTCGCGGAGATGTTCGGCATGCTGGAACGTTCGGGCATTGAGCTCGGCAAGGCGGCGACGGTGCTCGGCGCGCTTCCCGGCACCAGCCCGGCGGCCAAGGGGGCGGCCGGCTTGATGGTGGCCCGCAACGACGCGCCGCTGTTCCCGATCGAGCTGGTCGAGAAGGACTTCGGCTACGCCTTGGCCGTCGCCGCCGAGCGCGGCCTCGAACTGCCCGTCACGACGGCGGTCCGCAACCTGTTCGCGACGGCGATGGCGAAGGGCCTCGGCGGTGCCAACTCCAGCGCGGTGCGCCGGTTGTTCACGGACGCGTGAGGGGGAAGGGACCCCGATTGCATCCACCGCCGTCTTGGCCGGGCTTGACCCGGCCATCCACGTCGAGCCGCTCCGCCTCAGCGCCAGCGGTTCGATAAGCGGCGCCGCGTGGATGGCCGGGTCAAGCCCGGCCAAGACGCGAGAGCCAACAGGAGGCGCCTTAGCGCGCCGCCGTCGTCACGAAGCGCGTCACCAGATAGGGCTCGACCGCTTCCGAGCCGCCCTCGGTGCCGTAGCCGGAATCCTTGAGGCCGCCGAACGGCGTTTCCGGCAGCGCGAGGCCGGCGTGGTTGATCGAGGTCATGCCGGCTTCGACCCGCTGTGAGATCGCGTGGACCGAGGCGTTCGAGCGCGCGAAGGCGTAGGAGGCGAGTCCGAAGGGCAGGCGGTTCGCCTCTGCGATCGCCTCGTCGAGCGTGCCGAACGGATTGATGATCGCGACGGGGCCGAACGGCTCCTCATTCATGATGCGGGCGCTGGTCGGTACATTGGCCAGCACGGTCGGCTCGAAGAAATGGCCGGTGTTGCCCATCCGCCGTCCGCCTGCGCGCAATTCGCCGCCGTGAGCGAGCGCATCGGCGATCAGCGATTCGAGCGCCGGGATGCGCCGCTCGTTAGCGAGCGGCCCCATGGCGACGCCCTCTTCGAGCCCGTTGCCGACCTTGATCGCCTTGGCCGCGGCGGTGAAGGCCTCGAGGAACTGGTCGAAGGCGGGCTTTTCGACCAGGAAGCGCGTCGGGGCGACGCAAACCTGCCCGGCGTTGCGATATTTCGAGGCCCCGATCGTGCGCGCCGCGGCGTCGATGTCGGCGTCGGCGCAGACGATCACCGGCGCATGGCCGCCGAGCTCCATCGTCGCCCGCTTCATATGCTTGCCCGCGAGCGCGGCGAGATGTTTGCCGACGGGCGTCGACCCCGTGAACGAGATTTTGCGGATGATCGGGTGGGAGATGAGATATTCGGAGATCTCGGCCGGGTCGCCATAGACGAGATTGACGACGCCTGGCGGGATGCCGGCGTCGACGAACGCGCGAATGAGTTCGGCGGGCGAGGCGGGCGTCTCCTCAGGCCCCTTGATGATGATCGAGCACCCCGCGGCGAGCGCCGCCGAGAGCTTGCGCACGACCTGGTTGATCGGAAAGTTCCAGGGCGTGAAGGCGGCGACGGGACCGACCGGCTGCTTGATGGTGGTCTGCAGCACGTTGGGCGCGCGCGAGGGGATCACCTGGCCGTAAGTTCGGCGCGCCTCTTCGGCGAACCAGTCGATGATGTCGGCGCCGGCCCTGGTCTCCATGCGCGATTCGGCGAGCGGCTTGCCCTGCTCGCGCGTCATCATCCAGGCGATCGTGTCCACGCGGGTGCGCAGGATGTCGGCGGCGCGGCGCATCAGCTTGGCGCGCTCATAGGCCGAAACCCCGCTCCATTGGACGAAGCCGCGCTGGGCCGCGGCGAGCGCCGCGTCCAGATCCTCCTTCGCCGCATGGCTGACCGAGCCGACCTTTTCGCCGGTCGCCGGGTCCTCCACCGGGATCGTCCGGCCGTGCGTCGCCGGACGCCAAGCGCCGTCGATCAGCAGGAGAACGTCGGGGTAGGCAAAAGAGGGCTGGTTCACTTCGGATCTCTCCATATTCGATAGGCGCGGCGGCGAAGGCGTTCGCGATCGCACCTATTCTACAATATACGCCGAGACAGAGGCGCGGGGACAGGGCTGCTCGGCTTGGTGAATCGGGCGTCGCAGCCCTCGGCTTACACGCGTGGCGAAAAAGGCGAGGTTTCATCGGCGCCGAAGCGCAGCGCGAGTGCGCCGCGTAGCCATTGTCCGGCAATCGGATGGAATCGCCACGCGCGCTCTGCGCCGGCAAGCGTCTCGACGTCGGGCCCGCCCCAAAGAATCTCGGTCGCGCCGTGCAACTGCAACAGGTCGCCCGAGGCGAAGTCGGCCACCAGCAGCCCGGCGCGCGGGTGAACGAGAAGATTGCCCAGCGTGTTGAAGTAAAAGTTCCCGGAATAGTCGGGGATGGTCAACCCGCCGTCGCCGTCGACCCGCACGAAGCCGGGCCGACCGCCGCGATGCGAGACGTCCAGCGCGCCGCCGGCGCCGGCGCTGGAGGCGACAAAGATTGTCGCCGCCTCGCCGATCAGCCGCCTCGCGTCGGCGTCGAGCGCGGACAGCGGCTGGACGACGACGTTTCGTGACGGCCGCGGCGCGACGATCTCCCGCCGCGCGATATATTTCGGGCAATTGCCGAAGCTCTGTTCGACCGCCAGCACGATGCGGCCGGGGCCCCACGCCTCGACGCGGCCGTTGGCGCGATTGCGCCGGCGCGTCGCGAGATCGAGGCCGAGCAGGGCCAGCGGCCCGCCAGGCGCCAAGCCCTCGGCCAGCAGATCGCCGGACGTCGACGACGCCTCGATCGTCAGCCGCTTCGGGTCGGGAGACGCGATGAAGCCGGGCGGCCCTGACAGCAGCGAGGCCCAGACGCGGCCCTGGCGATCGCTCGAACCGACAAAGGCGTAAGCCAAATGAGCGAAGAATTCGCGATGCTGGTCGGGCATGAACGGCCGAATGGTGCGCCGGCCGGTTTCCTCGAGGCGATCGGCGACGCCCGCGCGCCGCTGCGCCTCGCGTTCGCCCGGGTGCCAGGGCGACGGGGAGAGGTTCGTCATGTCGCCCCCTCGATCGCCGGCATCGGCAGGAAGCCGGGAAGCGCCTCGACGCGCCCGAGCCATTGCCGCACTGCGGGATGGCCGTCGAGCGAGACGCCGCCTTCGGGCGCCCGCGCGACATAGCTATAGACGGCGACGTCGGCGACCGTCGGCGCCGCTCCAACCAGGAAGGAGCGCTTCGCGAGTTCGCCTTCGAGCACGTCGAACAGCGCGTGAGAGATCGCCAACGCCCGTGCATGATCTCCAGGCCGGCCGAACTGCTTGATGATTCGCGCGGCGCAGGGGCCATTGAAGACAGGTCCCTGGGCGACCGATAGCCAGCGCTGAACCTGCGCGGCGCCGAGTGGATCGGTGGGCAGCCAGCGGCGCGCCGAATTGTATCGGCTGGCGAGATAGACGAGGCAGGCGGCCGAATCGGCGATGGCTTCTCCGCCATCCTCGAGCACCGGCACCGTCCCAAACGGATTGAGCGCGAGGAACGCCGGCAGCTTTTGCTCGCGCTTCGACAGATCGACGTGGCGATAAACGTAGGGAAGGTCGAGCAGCCGCAGCATCAGCTCGACGCGATGCGAATGGCCCGACAGCTTGGAACCATGCAGCACGGCGTTTGTCATTGTTCCTCCTCCATGAACGTCGCGGATTTAGACCGCCAAAACTAGATCATTTCGCTCGGCGAGGGGATCGGCTACGATCGAACGATACTATTGCGTAGATCGGAATAATCGTGGACCGTCTCGACGCTGTCTCCGTATTCGTCACCGTCGCGGAGCAGGGCGGCTTTGCGGCCGCTGCGCGACGGCTGCGCCGATCTCCGGCCGCCGTCACCCGCGCCGTCGCCGCGCTGGAAGATCGCCTCGGCGCCCGTCTGCTGACTCGCACGACGCGAGCCATGACGCTCACCGACGCCGGCCAGCGCTACCTCGAACAGGGCCGTCGCGCGCTCGCCGAATTCGCCGAACTTGAGAACGCCGCCTCGGAGGGCCCTGCCGAGCCGAGCGGGCAATTGACGATCACCGCGCCGGAAATGTTCGGGCGCATCCATATCCTGCCGATCGTCCAGAGCTTCATGCGCGAGTTCCCTCGCGTCGAGGTCCTGCTCCTGCTGCTCAATCGGGTGGTGTCGCTGGTCGACGAGGGAATCGATCTCGGCGTGCGAATTGCGCATCTACCCGATTTCGACTCTTGCGCGCCACACAGATCGGACACGTGCGACGCGTGGTCTGCGCCAGCCCGACCTTGCTGGCGGCCGAAGGGGCGCCGGCGCAGCCGGAGCACTTGCTGTCGCGCCAGACGATCGTCGTCAGTACCGTGCAGGACGCTCCGCAGCGTTGGAGCTTCAGCCGCGACGGCGAAGAAATCATCGCTCCTGTCCGGCCCCGCCTCGTGGTGAGCGGCGTCCAGGCGGCCCTTGACGCGGCAGTCGCGTCAGGCGGCTTCGTGCGCCCATTGTCCTATCAGTCGGAACCGCTGGAAGAGGCGGGGCTGCTGCGCCGCGTGCTGACCGACTTCCAACCGCCGCCGATCCCCATCCATCTCGTCTATCCCGCTGGCCGCCACCTGCCGTCCAAGACCCGTCTCTTCATCGACCGCGCCGTCGCGGCGTTGCGCGGACGCTTCCCGTAGCGCATCGACGTCGACGATTTCGGCCTATTGGCCGACGTCCGCTGGGGGAACGAGGCCCGGGTCGGTGTCGGATGGGTAATAGCGCTTCGACTGGCCGCGTCCGGCCGGCGGAGCGATCTGCTGGCCGAGGTCGAGCGGGCTCGCGCCCACATCCGCGGGTAGGGGAGGCGGCGCCGGCCTGGGCTTGTGCTTCTTGGGCGGCTGAGTTGGAGCCGCGGCCGGGTTGGCCGTTCCGCCAACGTCCGTGTCGCCGGCGTCCCCTGCGGGCGGCGCGTCGGCGACGGCGGGCGCCTCGTGGATGATCTGCGTGCCGCCTTTGCAGGCGGTCAGCCAGATGTCATAGACCGGGTGCTCGATGCCGTGCATCCCCGGGCTGTCGGCGAACATCCAGCCGGTAAAGATGCGGTGGGTGTGCTTATTCTCGTCGACCTCGTCGACTTCGGCGAAGGCATCGGTGCGCGGCGCCTCGGTGGGCGGGCGCGAATAACAAACTCGCGGCGTGATCTGGAGCGAGCCGAACTGCACCGTCTCGTCGATCGCAGCCTCGAACGAGATGATTCGGCCGGTGATCTTGTCGAGACCGGAGAACACAGCGGTCGGATGCTTGATCTTATCCGCAGAAGCGGGGCCCGCGGCAACCAAAGTCGCCGCTGAGGCTATCGCCGCGGCCATCGCCCAAAGTCGTCGGCTCATCGTCTGATTCGGGCTTGCTGCATCGGGATTTTACGCGCTCCTCCGTCGCCCATGATTTCCCGTGACGGCAAAGCGGGGCGAAATGAAGGCCGCCGTTCAGCCTTCCGGCGTCCAGGCGTGGTAATCCCCAGTGGAGGCTTGGCGATGGCCGTAGCCGCGCAGAATTGACCCTTTGGGCACGATCGCCGCCGGCGTTCCGGTCGGATTGCCGATATGCGGCAGCTCCCATTCGCGCGGCGTGTACGTTTCCTGGGTCGGCGGCGTGTCCACCGTGTGGTGGAGCCAGCCGTTCCAGCCCGGCGGCGTCATCGAGGCCTCGCTGAGGCCGTTGTAGATCACCCAGCGTCGCTCGAAACCGAGCGCGGGATCAATTTTGCCGCCGCGCGTGCGATAATAAGCGTTGCCGAGCTCGTCGTGGCCGACGAGCTCGCCATGGCGTTTCGTATGCCAGCGCGTGTTGAAATTCGCGCCGTTCCACCACGTGAAGACGCTCAGGAGAAATTGCTTCATCGTAACCAGCCGTCGGCGAACCCATTCCGGCGCAGAAGCGCCGAGCGCGGCGGACTATGGCGATGCGAACCCGGCCTGTCCAGCGCGAAAGCGTCGATGGGCTCAGCGGCGCCCTCGGGGGTCGAAAAATTTCCCTCTTGCCCGGCCCGGCCGACTCGTCGGATTGTGTCAACCGGCTAGCGCATTAACGTCGCGTTATACATTTTTCTCCACAATATATTGTGTCGCAGGTAGGGTCCTGGCACTAGCCGTTGACCGGCGCGCTGCGACGTCGTAAATGTTTCACCGTTCCCGGTTCGCGTCGACTTACGGCCCCTCGAAGGGTCGCTGAAGCATTGGCGCGAGCGCTTGGGACCGAGGGTCATCCAGCGGGCGTTTGGGACGGGGGTCAGTCGGCGCCTGCTCGGAAAAGAACGGAACAATTTGGTTTTGGGGGGCCGCTTCGGCGGTCGGGGCGGATTTGCGTCCGCCACAATCAGGAATTGGAACTATGCAGATCGAGCGGCGCTACACCAAGGGTTCGCAATCGCCTTATGCGCTGATTGCATTCGAGACGACCAAGAGCGAGATTCGCAACCCCGACGGATCGGTCGTTTTTTCGCTCGACAAGATCGAGGCGCCGGTCGGCTGGAGCCAGGTCGCGGCCGACGTGCTGGCGCAGAAATATTTCCGCAAGGCGGGCGTCCCGGCGCGTCTGAAGCGCGTCGAGGAGAACGGCGTGCCGTCGTTCCTGTGGCGCTCGATTCCCGACGAAGCGGCGCTCGAGGCGCTGCCCAAGGCGGAACGCTACGGCTCGGAGACTTCGGCGCGCCAGGTATTCGACCGGCTCGCCGGCGCCTGGGCCTATTGGGGTTGGAAGGGCGGCTACTTCGACGGCGAAGAGGACGCGCGCGCCTATTTCGACGAGATGCGCTACATGCTGGCGCGCCAGATGGCGGCGCCCAATTCGCCGCAATGGTTCAACACGGGCCTCCATTGGGCCTATGGCGTCGATGGGCCGGGGCAGGGGCACTATTACGTCGACTTCGAGACGGGCAAGCTGACGAAGTCGAAGTCCGCCTACGAGCACCCGCAGCCGCACGCTTGCTTCATCCAGTCGGTCGCCGACGACCTCGTCAACGAGGGCGGCATCATGGACCTCTGGGTGCGCGAGGCGCGCCTGTTCAAATACGGCTCGGGCACCGGCTCCAACTTCTCCAAGCTGCGCGGCGAGAACGAGAAGCTGTCGGGCGGCGGCCGCTCGTCCGGTCTCATGTCCTTCCTGAAGATCGGCGACCGGGCGGCGGGCGCGATCAAGTCGGGCGGCACGACGCGCCGCGCCGCCAAGATGGTGGTGGTCGACGCCGATCACCCGGATATCGAGGGCTACATCGATTGGAAGGTGAAGGAGGAGCAGAAGGTCGCCGCGCTGGTGACCGGCTCCAAGATCGTCAAGCGCCATCTCAGGGCGATTCTCCGCGCCTGCGTCAATTGCGAGGGGCCGGGCGAGGATTGCTTCAACATCGAGAAGAACCCGGCGCTCAAGCGCGAGGTGAAGCTCGCGCGGCGCGACGACGTGCCGGACGGCATGATCAAGCGCATCATCCAGTTTGCGCGCCAGGGCTACACCCAGCTCGACTTCGACACCTACGACACCGATTGGCAGTCCGAGGCCTATCTGACCGTTTCCGGCCAGAACTCCAACAACTCGGTGCGCGTCACCGACGACTTCCTGCGCGCGGTGGAGGCCGACAGCGACTGGAACCTGACGCGCCGGCTCGACGGCAAGGTCCATAAGACGCTCAAGGCGCGCGATCTCTGGGAGAAGATCGGCTACGCCGCCTGGGCCTCGGCCGACCCCGGCCTGCAATATCACACGACGATCAACGACTGGCACACCTGCCCGGCCTCCGGGCCGATCCGGGCGAGCAATCCGTGCTCGGAATACATGTTCCTCGACGACACCGCCTGCAATCTGGCGTCGCTGAACCTGCTGCCGTTCCGCGATCCCGAGACGAAGACGTTCGACGTCGCCGCCTACGAGCATGCGGTGCGGCTGTGGACGCTGACGCTGGAAATCTCCGTCACCATGGCGCAGTTCCCCTCCAAGGAGATCGCGCGCCTCTCCTACGAATACCGCACGCTCGGCCTCGGCTACGCCAATATCGGCGGCCTGCTGATGTCCTGCGGCATCGGCTATGACAGCGACGAGGGGCGGGCGATCTGCGGCGCGCTCTCGGCGATCATGACCGGGCGCGCCTACTCCACCTCGGCGGAAATCGCCGCCAAGCTCGGCGCCTTCGCCGGCCACAAGCCCAACGCCGACGCGATGCTGCGCGTCATCCGCAACCACAAGCTCGCCGCCGACGGCGAGGCGGACGGCTACGAGGCGCTGTCGATCGCCCCGACGCCGCTCGACCACGCTTCGCTCGCCAAGGCCGGCGCTGCTTGGGCTGGCCTCTCGGCGGCCGCGCGCGGCGCCTGGCGCGACGCCTTGGCGCTCGGCGCGCAGCACGGCTATCGCAACGCCCAGGTCTCCGTCGTCGCCCCGACCGGCACGATCGGCCTCGTGATGGATTGCGACACCACCGGCATCGAGCCCGATTTCGCGCTCGTCAAATTCAAGAAGCTCGCCGGCGGCGGCTACTTCAAGATCATCAACCGCTCGGTGCCGGAAGCGCTGCGCGCGCTCGGCTACGGCGAGGCCGCGATCGGCGAGATCGTCGCTTACGCGGTCGGCCACGCCTCGCTCGGCCAGGCGCCTGGCGTCAACGCGTCTTCGTTGCGCGCCAAGGGCTTCACCGAGGCGGCTCTCACCAAGGTCGAAGGGGCGCTGGCGAGCGCCTTCGACATCCGCTTCGTCTTCAACAAATGGACGCTAGGCGCTGATTTCATTACGCAAACGCTCAAGATTCCGGCGGAGAAGCTGGAGGAGCCGAACTTCGACCTCTTGGCGGCGATCGGCTTCTCCAAGGCGGAGATCGAGGCGGCCAACGTCCACGTCTGCGGCGCGATGACGCTCGAGGGCGCGCCTCATCTTAAAGCTCAACATTATGCGGTGTTCGACTGCGCCAACCCCTGCGGGCGCACCGGCAAGCGCTATCTCTCGGTCGAGAGCCACATCCGCATGATGGCGGCGGCGCAGCCCTTCATCTCGGGCGCGATCTCCAAGACGATCAACATGCCCAACGACGCCGCCGTCGAGGACTGCAAGGACGCCTATATGCTGTCCTGGCGGCTCGGCCTGAAGGCCAATGCGCTCTATCGCGACGGCTCGAAGCTCTCGCAGCCGCTCAATGCGCAACTGATCGAGAACGACGATGAGGACGACGAGGCGATCGAGGCGCTGCTCGCCCAGAGCATGCCGGCGCGCGCCGCGGCGGTGGCTGAGCGCATCGTCGAGCGCGTGGTGGAGCGGGTCGAGCGCCGGCGCGAACGCGAGAAGCTGCCCAACCGCCGCAAGAGCTACATCCAGAAGGCGGTGGTCGGCGGCCACAAGGTCTATCTGCACACCGGCGAATATGAGGACGGGCGCCTGGGCGAAATCTTCATCGACATGCACAAGGAGGGCGCCGCCTTCCGCTCGCTGATGAACAACTTCGCCATCGCCATCTCGCTCGGCCTGCAATACGGCGTGCCGCTCGAGGAATATGTCGAGGCGTTCACCTTCACCCGCTTCGAGCCGGCGGGCCTGGTGCAGGGCAACGACGCGATCAAGAACGCGACGTCGATCCTCGACTACGTCTTCCGCGAGTTGGCGATCTCCTATCTCGGTCGCACCGATCTCGCGCATGTCTCGCCGGACGAGGTGGGCAATATGACGCTCGGCGGCGGCGTCGACGAGAGCCGCGCGCCCGGCGGCGGCGGCCATTCGGCGACCGCGCTCGTCTCGCGCGGCCTGCTGCGCTCCAAGACCGACAAGCTGATGCTGGTGCGCGGCGGCTTCAGCGGCGAAGCGCCGGCCGTCCAGTCGGTCGGCGGTTCGGGCGCGCAGAGCCTCTATGTGCAGGGCGCGACGGCGCTCAGGGGCGACCTCCAGGAGCCGCCGGCGACAATGGGCGGCGTCGCGTTCTCGCCGCCCGCCGAAGCCGAAGCCGATCGCCGCGCCGAAGCGCGCATGAAGGGCTACGTTGGGGAAGCGTGCCCGGAGTGTGGCAACTTCACGATGGTCCGCAATGGGACGTGCTTGAAGTGCGAGACCTGCGGCGGGACGACGGGGTGCAGCTGAGGGGGAGGCGCGGCGGACAATGATGGTTTCTTGTGCGCGACACACCTATGCGGCCCGGCCAGAGACTTAAGCCGAGCATCGAAGCCAGATGGCGGATTACGCTTCGCTAATCCGCCCCTACTTGCTGCCGAATAGGCTTCGGTCATAAACAGCCGGCAGGCCGCCGAGCTCCGCCATGTCGTAGGTGTGATGCCGGCCGGCGGCGCAACGTATTGCACGCGCCGGCCGGAGTGGTGGATGAGGCCGGGCTTGGGCGCCCGGCCATCATTCGATCAGAGCGTCTGGAGGAAATTCACCAGATCCTGTCTTTGCTGTGCGGTCAGGCCGATGCTGAAATTGTCGTTATAGAAGTTGACGACGTCAGTGAGGGTGGCCGCCGAGCCGTTGTGGAAATAGGGCGCGCGCGAGGCCAGTCCGCGCAGCGACGGAACCTTGAAGGCGCCGATGTCAGCACAGGCGCCCGAGATCATGGCGCGACCTAAATCGGTGACCGTGAACACGTCGCCTTGTAGGTTGGAGCCGTCGTTGCATGTCACGGTGAATACCGGCAATCCCGAAATGTCGAGATCCGCGAGGGCGGCGGCGGTCAGGCCCTGTCCGGCGGGAGGAGGCGCGGCGCTCGCATTGGCGACGCCAATGTTGAAAAACTTCGCTATGCCCGGGTTGGCGGCGTTGTCGCGAGTGCCATTGTCGACGGCGTCGTGGCAGGTGCCGCAGGATCTCTTTGTCGTCGAATTGAATATCGCCTCGCCACGCGCGACGGACTCTTGGGCTTCGCTTACGGGATTCGTTCCGGTGAGATCCGCCCAAGCGCTGTAGATGTCGAACGGGTTCGGCAGCGAAGTCGCGCTCGGCTGCGGCGCCCCCAAGCTGAACGGTTCGGTCGACAGCGCCACTGGCCCGCCGTCCGCCCCATTCGCCTGGAGCTGCCGGGCGTTGAAATCGAAATTTTGCGCAGTGAAAAGACCGGACTCGAAGCCGACGATCTGCGCCTGTTCCGTTGGGTTCGGGGCAGCGTTCGCTTGCGCATGGCCCAGGGTCGCATCGATCGCTTGGCTCGTGAGGCTGGGCTCGCGGCCATCCCACATGTAGAAATTCGGGGAATTGGAAAGCTGGAAGAAAAGGTCGGTCGACGGCAACGGCCTTCTGTGAAAGGAATATATCGCCGTGCTTCCTACATCGACGAGCGAATTGCTCGAGCAATTATATGGATCGTTGAAGCTCGTCATTGTCAGCGACGCCGGGAGAGGCAATCCAATTCTTATGAGTCCCTTGTTTATGAGGAGGCTATAGGCCTTGAGTTTGTCCGCATAGGTCGAGACATCGTCGCTCGGGCAAGTGGCGCCGTCGACGAGACGGAATATCGGATCGTTGCCGAAGCTGGATTGAAAGCGCTGCTGAACGCTCGCGGCGCTCACCGTCCATCCGGTCTGCGGCTGGTGGCAGGTGAAGCAGGTGCGCTGATTAGTTCCCAAATTCGAGAAGAAGGCGTTGTAATTGGTGAATGTCGCGCCGGCCGGCCGGGCGGTCGCAACGAGCCCGGTCGGGTCCGGATCTATTTCAAGGCTGGGAATGACGAACGGCGTCAGCTGCTGCGTTCCGAGCGGCCCGTTCCAAAATATTGTCGCCATTCGCTGCGCGTGCGCGATTGCCGGTGGTTGCCACCACATCGGGTCGTGAGGCGGTGCGTTTTGCGCCGACGCCGGCTGAACCAATCCCGCCACAATGACGATCAACGAAAGCTTAATAGATTGCAACGCAAGGTTGTATACCGAACGTGAACTCTTGTTTCCAGCCCACATGAGACGCCCCCCCATGATATGCAAAATACCACCCCGCTCCGTGCGGTAGCAGACTTAATTCTCTATATGATGATGTAAATAATATCGCAAATCGGTCACTTGCGGGGGCCGACCAGCACTCCGTACGTTACGGAAAGTCGGCGGCGGCAAGAGTCTTTATTTTTGCCGACCGGTTTACGAAGGCGATCTAGGCCGCGGCGCCGTCTTCCAATTCACCGTGGAGCTCGCCAAAGAAGCTGCCAATTTTCCACAATTGAATCAGACCGTTGCAGAGGGGCTGGAACAGACTTTGCCGTCTCACCAGCGGCGGGGCGGCGGGGACTGCCGCACTGCCGTCATCCCTGCGAAAGCGGGGACGGCGGACGGAGGTTGGGGATTGTGTAAGCTGTCCCCGTAACTCCGTGGCTACAAACCCCGGTTGAGTTCGAAGACGATCTCCGCCAACTTGAAACCGTCTGAGAGCGCGCAGTTTATGGCGCCCCACCGCCGAGACACGCTAATTGCGTGACAGGGCGTCTCCCGATTGTGCGTCGTGGTTGGTGATCTTTCCACGCCGGCTATCGGGTCGGTTCGGATCGGCTCTCTCGTCCTCGGCACCGCGCTCGTTTCGCGATCGATCGATGCGCCGCGCCAGGCGGCGTCGGACCAAGCGCATCAGATGGTTGAGCGGAAAGCAAAATGCGAAGAACCAGAGCATAGCGTAAAGGTATATCCACAGCATCAGACTGCTGCTCCCGACAGCGGCGATGACGGTGTTGCAGCGCGACACCAGTTCGCTGACGCCGATCACGGAAGCGGCGCTCGACGCCATGACAATGATCAGAAAGTAACTGGTCCATGACGGCACGAAAAGAAGGGCCGCGCCACGGTCTCCCGCGCGCCATTGACGCAGCGCTATGCTGAAATTGTCGGAAACGAAACCGGCGACCGCGATCGACAGCGCCAGCGAAGCCTTGAACCAGACGGGAAACGTGTAGATGGCGCCGCCAATCTCGATTTCCGTCGGAACCACGAATGCTAAGTAGAACTGGAAGACAAAGGTCGGCGTGTTGCGGGTCAATTCAGTTGCGAGCGCGCTCGCCCTGACCGCGACCGGCCGGTTGGACAGGCGCAGCACGGCGAGGCCGGCGCCGAGCCCTGTCCCGATCGCCATCGCGACCATCGAGATGAGGATATTCCAGAGGAAGCCGATGGCCAGGAAGGGCGTCCAGACGATCAACGCGCTGACGATCTCACGCGGCGCCATGTCTTTTCACCCTTCGCTCGATCGCCGCGAACAGCCGGACCACCGCAAAGACCAGAACAATGAAGGTCGCCATCAGGAGGTTCATGACGACCGCGACATTGCCGCGCTCGGCGATGATCGAAGTCGAAGCCGAGATCAGTTCCGGAACCGCCACGGCGCTGGCCATGCCAGTGGCCTTCACCACATTGACCAAGGCCGCGGTCACAGGACCGGAGGACACGCGCAATACCTCGGGCAACGTCGCTCTGGTCAACCGGAAATCACCGCGGCTGGCCCGCGCGTGGGCCGCCCCGTCGAGCAGGGCCGCCATCGTCGCGGCGCCCGTATAGAGCGATAGGCAGAGCACGACGATCGCGAAAGGATTGAACAATATCCCCCATCGCGCGACCGCGATGCTGCCGATCCCGAACATCAGGACGTAGATTTGCAGCAGCGGCGGCGTCATCCGCGCAACGGTGGCGCCGGCAAGGCAGAGATTGCTGAGCAGCAGGACGCGCGCCTCCGCGACGAAGGCGCCGACGACGCCAACAAACAGACTGCCGAGAACGCAGGCGACCGTCAGCAGCAATGTGGTTGCGAGCCCGGACAGGAGTTGCGCCCGATCGTAGTCGTCGTAGAGCGGCTCGAGATCGAGCCCTATCCTCTCTTTGATGAAGAGCCCGAGGCGCTCCAATCCGCCGACGTCTGCCGAAGTCAGGAAGGCTTTATTTCGACATTCGGGCGGCCATTGGCCGTTCTCACGCCGGAGGCAGATCGGCAGGCCATCGGGCCCAGTCCGGCTCCAGAGACGATGCATCTCAGCGAGGAAGCCGCTCGGCCTCAAGCCCCACTTAGCCTCGCGCTCGATCAGAAAGCCGGTCCGATGCCAATCGGCGATCGTATCGCTGATAATGCGCTCTAGGCGGCCGCCTTCTTCGTCGCGGGCGATCGCGACAGCCCATGGGTCAACGAGAGAAGACGGCAGCGGGGCTTCGTAACCCTTCCACTCCGGCGTCATGATATCGCCGGCGATCGCGGTGTCGTCGAACATCCAGCCGACGCAACGCCCGTCTCGCATAGCGAGCTTGGCGTCCCGCACGTTATTGAACATCTGCAGGTCCAGCAGATAGCGCTGAGCCATCGGACGGTTGAAATAGGCGCCCTGCGTTGCGCAGATTTTCTTGCCGCGCAGATCGCTCCAATCGTTAGGGGAACGCCCAGGCGGCATCATCAGCGTAACGCCGCTTGCGTAGTAGTCAGGCTCGATGAGGGTCGCCAGCCGGCGCCGGTCCGCAGTGTCGCCCATCGTCGCCAGCAGGATGTCGATGCTGCCGTCTTCCAATTTCTGGAGGCGGTTGCTGCCGGTCACGCCGACCTTGCGCAGCTCAACGCCGAGCCGCCTCGCCAAATCGGCGGCGAGGTCGTGTTCGAAACCGCGGAAGTCGCCGGCGGCGTCGAGCATGCCGAAGGGCGGATAATCGAGCTTGACGCCGACGATCACAGCGCCGCGTTTTTTTATCAGGTCCAGCCGATCGGCGCGGGCGCTTGTGCTGAGGAAGCATGCCGCCAGCAGGGCCAGGGCCAGACCCAAAAGCTTCCTTGTCACAGGCGCGCTTCCACGCTATCGCCTCAAATAGGAGAATGGCCCGCCGTCGGCCACGTTCAGACCGGGTCGGCTACGGCGCAGATGCCATAACCGAACGACGACGGCGCCCAACGCAGCATCGCTTCGTCGAGCGTTCGAATGGCCGGCGACTGTGTGATCATCCATTCCGGCAGCAGGCTCTCCGGCGACGTCTCGCGCAGCTGAAAGCCGCCTTCGGCCAGTTCCTCGCGCAACCGCGTGATGGTATAGAGATGGTAAAAGAACCGGGCCGGCTGGCCACCGACGACCCGCGTGAAGTGGATGTTGCCGTCCTCGAATTCCGCGCCCCGCGCCCGCCCCAAACGGCGATCAAGCATCGCCTTGAGCAGTTCCTTCGGCCGACGCCTGAAGATGTTGGGCACGCTCATCGCCAGCGCGGCGCCGGTCGGTTCGACCAGTCGGCGCAGCGCTCGTAGAGTCGCGATGCGTGCGGCGCGGTCGCCAACATGCGACAGCACGCCGAACATCATGAGGATGAGGTCGAAGGGCCCTGCGTTCGCCAGCGCCTCGAGAGGGCCGCCGACCAACGTCGCGCGCGACCCGAGCGGATGCTGGCGCAAAAGGTGACGGAACTCGGCGATGGCCCCGGCGGAAACGTCATAACCGGTAATGAACGCCGGCGTCTGCTCCAACAGCGCCAGAGAGTAACGCCCGTTGCCGCATCCAAAATCGAGAATGTGCCGCGCGTTGCGGGCGCCCGCGTTCAAGATCGTCGCCAAGGTCGTTCGATTGGGCGCGGGATAGCGAAGAGCGTAGTCGCCGCTGCTGAAATAGTGATCGTAAAGTTCTATGGCCGCGTCGACGATCTGGGGCCCCGCGGCGTCTCCCGTCGCAGGCGTCTTACCAACTCCCGATTCAAGCTCAGACCCGTCCCAATTAATAGGTCTCGCCCGGGCATGGGCGTCCGAAAGCGAACCGATTGACATGAGGCGAACGCCCTTTACGCAGCCGTCGGGGCGTTCATCGCCGCCAAAACATGAACGGCCGCATCTGCGTGTCGCGGCGAACAAAAGAGCGCTAAATCACAATCTTTAAGAAAGGAACAACGAGATTATGGGGATTACGGTGATAGTTTACTCAATCCCCGAAGCTGAGAAGGCATGCGACGCATGCGAGAGCCAAGGGCCTCGCCGGCCCCGTTCACTGTGTGCTTGAACGCCATTCTGCGCGAGAGGAATTCGAACTCAAGGACGGCCCGAAGGGCCGCCGCCGCAAGTTCGAATTCCTCTCGCGCTCCGCTCCGCGAAGCAACGCGATCGGCGAGCTGACTCGGCCGGACTGCCCACCGACAGCCAGCGCCGGGCAGAAGCGCTTCTTGCCTTTGGCCTTCTTGCGGGCGTCCCAGTCGGCGAGGATGACGACGGCTCGGCTGGTGACCGCGCGGGCTTACGCGAAATTTGCCGTTCACTCGAAGCGCCCCGTCACGAAGCGCGCCGTCTCCGACCAAACTCTATACAGGCCTGCATCGAAAGCCCCTTCGGTTATTCGCGCGCGCAGCGCGCATTCCCTCGGGGCAGGCCGGTGGACGGACGGCTTCCCTGACGCAATGCCCGGATACCACGCTGCGACGAAATCCTTCGCCGCAGCCGCCGGCGATCAATTGGATGTTCGACAGTGCAGCGGTGTCCAGGACCGGCCTCACGGCGGCCTGGACGTCGGTGGACAACATCGCGAGCGCGCTCGCTGTCGTCAGCAGTATCCTTCGGGCAAGAGCGGACACGATCGCCTCCCCTTTTAAATTTTGAAAGTCAGGGCCGGGAACATGGTTCCCCGGGGCTCCCGATCCGAGTCAGAAACTCACCGAGCGCCAGCGACGGAAACAGCACTCGGCCCCGCTCGAGGTCGCCAACGTCGGACCGACGATCCGGCGACGCCATCGGCGTTCGATTCCCATTCTAACGCCGATCCCGAGGACGCCTAATTGTCAAAAAGGCGTAGCGTCGCAACCTGAACGAACGACGCTGCCTGCAACATCCCAATGGCCCTCTGGCCTTCGGAGCGATCGCCCACTGCGGCCGGTTGGCGATCAACCGGGTGCGTTACGGCCATGGACCCCATTCTCTTCAGGAGCGCAGCGTCAGACCTCGCGGGAATTGCCGGTGATAAGCGTCGAGCGCTTGGGACATCGTCACGAACTGAGCGCCCTCTGAAGCGAGCCGGCCGATCACGCGGTCGAGCATGCGCATGCGATGGCCGCGGCCGATGACGTGGGGGTGAAATGTCAGGGTGAAGACGCCCCAGTCCTGCGTCTCCTTCATATAGAGAAAGTCATCGATCCAGTTGCGCTCGACGGCCGCCGCTTCCGCGAGTCCGGGGAGAATCCCGCGCTCCGAGACGGAGTATTCGAAATGCGGAAAGTCATCGAGGCTCCAGCTTACCGGCATTTCGACGAGCGGCGTGTCCTCGCCGAAGATCATCGGCTCGAGCAGGGAGACCTTGTCGCCGCTGCGCACCTGATAGGGCAGGGTGTCGTGGCCCATCATGCTGCTGTCGTAGCTGAAGCCGTGTTTGAGCAGCAGTTCGACGCTGTGCGGGCTGAGGTCCCATGAGGGCGAGCGATAGCCGACCGGCTTCGACCCGGTCAGCCGCTCGATCGCCTTCAGGCCGCGGAGGAGTTCGTCCTCCTCTTCCTGGCGGTTCATCGTGGCTGGCGGTCGATGCGTCCAGCCGTGGTGCGCGATTTCGTGCCCGGCGTTGCGCACGCCTTCGACGCAGCGCGGATAGCTTTCGATCGTGTGGCCGGGAATGAACCAGGTGCTCGGCGCGTTGTGCGCCTTGAGCAGCGACAGGATGCGCGGCGTCGCGGCGATGCCGAAGTCGCCGCGCGATATCGCGGTCGGCGTCGTCTGTCCGCGCGCGATCATCAGCGACGCGTTGTCGTGATCGAAGGTCAAGCAGACGAGAAGGTTTGACATCAATGTCCTCCAAATCTCACGCGGGCAGGGGTTTCAGCGACCAGTATGAGATGCGCAAGTCCCCTTCGTCTTTGCGAGCGGAGCGAAGCAATCCAGCGAACGAGAACTCGCCAGCAAGTTGCGAGTCCGTTCTGTGGGCGCCTCAATCAACTGACGCTTCGATCTCTAAATCGCCGCGCTTCGCTCGCGATGACGACAGGGGTGTTCTAAACTTTGCCGTGGCGCGCCGCGAGGAAGCCGCCATCGACGGGCAACACAGCGCCCGTGACGAAAGCCGCGTCGTCGGACGCAAGGAAGGCGACGGGTCCGGCGATGTCCGCCGGCTGGCCGATGCGCTCCATCGGGGTCGCCTCAACCTGAAGCTTGAGGTACAGCGGGTTCTGACGATGGGCGGCCGTCATCGCTGTGTCGATGACGCCGGGAGCGACGGCGTTGACGCGAATGCCTTGCGGCGCGAGTTCGCCGGCGATCTGGCGCGTGACCTGAGCGACGCCCGCCTTTGCCGCCGCATAGGCTGTGGTGCCGGGATAGCCTGTCAGTCCGAAGACGGAGGAGATATTGACGATCCGCCCGCCTGGTTTCGGTAGGTGCGGGACGATCGCGCGCGTCAGGCGCAGCATCGAGGAGAGATTGGTGTCGATGATGCAATCGATCAACGCGTCATCGGAGTCGATGAGACGCTTCGAGCCGCCGACGCCGGCATTGTTGACGAGGATGTCGACACGCCCGAACGCCTCGAGCACGGCCTGGACGATCGTCGCGCCGGCGCCGCGATCGGCGACGTTCTTGACGAGCGCGACCTGGCCGAGCCGCTTGGCCGTCGCCTCGACCTCGGGCAGCACGTCGACGAGGAGCACCTTCGCGGACTCGGCCGCGAAACGCGCGGCGATGCCCTCGCCGATGCCGCGCCCCGCTCCGGTGACGATGACGACCTGACCGTCGAAACGCTTCGAGTTAAGCAAGGCGACCTCCATCGATGGGAAGCGCGACGCCGGTCGTGAAGCTTGCGGCGTCGCTGAGGAGATAGAGCACGGCGTCCGCGACTTCCTGCGGCTGTCCGAAGCAATTCATTGGATGTTTCGATTTCTGGAACGCCTCTCGCGCGGCCTGCGCGGCGGCATCCCCTGCGGCGGCGACCGCCTGGCGGTGGATGGGCGAATCGATCGTGCCGGGGCAGACGCAATTGACGCGGATGTTCTCGGCGGCGTGGTTGAGCGCGAGGCTCCTGGTCAACAGCGTGACGGCGCCCTTGGTGGCCGAATAGGTCGACAGAACCGGCGAGCCTTGCAGGCCGGCGGTGGAGGAGAACAGCACCACCGATCCTTTGCCGATCTCGCGCATCTGGGGAACGAAATGCTTGGCGGCGAGATATGCGCCTTTGACGTTGACCGCGAAGGCCATGTCCCAATCGGCCTCGTCGACGTCGATGATGGGTTTCGACGGTCCGAGGATGCCGGCGGCGACGACGAGCATCTCGACGGGGCCAAACGCCTCCTTGGCCGCCTGGGCGAAGCGCGCCACGTCGGCCGAGGATGCAGCGTCGCCGACCATCGTCACGGCGCCGGGGCAGGCGGCCGCGGTGATCGCTAGGCCCTCGCGATCGCGGTCGAACAGCGCGAGCTTGGCGCCCTCCCTTGCGAGGCTCTGCGCGGCCGCGCGTCCGAGCGCGCCGGCCGCGCCGGTGACAGCGGCGACGCGGTTAGTGAAGCGATCAGTCATGCTGCTTGCCTCCGAGATAGAATTCCTCGAGCTCCGCCATGGCGACGCCGTCGCCGATCTCGCGCTCGTAGGCGATCTTGCCGCTGCGGATCACGTAGAGGTAGTCGGCGATGTCGAGCGCCATTCCGACGTTCTGCTCGACGAGCAGGAGCGTCAGCCCGAGATTGCGCAAGCCCAGAATCGCCTCGGCGATTTCCTCGACCACGCGCGGCGCCAACGCTGCTGAGGGCTCGTCGAGCAACAGGACGGACGGCCTCGCCATCAGCGAGCGCCCAATCGAAAGCATCTGCCGCTCGCCGCCCGACAGCATGCCGGCGTTGACCTTGCGCCGCTCGCGCAGCCGCTTGAAACGCCCATAGACGTTCTCGAGATCCTCGGCGATCGCCTGACGCTCGCGCCTGCGGTGATAGGCGCCCATGAGGAGGTTCTCCTCGACGCTCATGCCGGCAAAGACCTCCTTGCCCTGGGGCACCAACGAGAGGCCGAGCGCCGACCGCTTCTCGGCGGGCACGTCGTCGATCGGCTGACCGTTGAGGATGATGCGGCCCTCCTGAACCGGCACGAGGCCGACGATCGCCTTGAGCGTCGTCGATTTGCCGGTTCCGTTGCCGCCGAGCAGCGCCACGAGCCCGCCCTTGGGGACAGTGATGCTGACGCCGTGCAGGATCCGGCTGCGCCCGTAGCCGGCGACGATGTTCTCAACGCTGAGCACGGCGCTTCCACCCCGAGCCGATATAGGCTTCGACGACAATCGGTTCCTTGACCACTGTGGCGGGCCGTCCCTCCGCGATCTTCACCCCGGAATCGAGCACGACGACCTCGTCGCACAGATCGCGCACCACGCGCATGTCGTGCTCGACGAGTAGAATGCTCATGCCGAATTCGTCGCGCATCCGGCGGATCAACACGATCAGCTTGTCGACGTTGGGCGGCGATAGGCCCGCCGCCGGCTCGTCGAGCACGAAGAGGCTCGGCTCGCTCATGATGCCGCGCGCGAGCTCGACCATGCGCTGCTGTCCGATCGACAAGGCGGTGACGGGATTGAGCGCAAATTTGTCGAGCTCGAACCACGATAGAAGCTCGCGGGCGCGCCAACGCGTCCGCTCGTCCTCATCGCGCGCTACGCGGCGGCCGAGGAACGTGTCGAGCAAGCTCGTCTTCATCCGCATGTGATGGGCGAGGACAAGATTGTCCTCGACGTTGAGCGAGCGGAAGAGCCGCAGCAGCTGAAAGGATCGCGCCATGCCGGCGCGCGCTCTCTGATGGGAGGGGGCGGCAGTGATGTCTTTTCCATTGAAGGCGAAGGCGCCGGAATTCGGAAAGAGGTCGCCTGTGACCAGGTTGACCATCGTCGATTTTCCCGAGCCGTTCGGGCCTATCAGGCCGACGATCTGGCCTTTTGCGACGCTGAGGCTGACGTCGGAGACGGCGGTGACGCCGCCGAATCGCTTCACGACGTTGCGGGCTTCCAGAACGGGGGGCGGGGCTTGCTCGCTCATGCCCGGACCCGCGCGCGCAGCCGCCCGATGAGGCCTTCGGGCGCGTAGGTGATCGCGACGACGAGAAGGACGCCGTAGATCAGCAGCTTGTACTCGGCGAACTGGCCGAGGAACTCCGGCAACACGGTGAGAAACGCCGCGCCGACGATCGGACCGATGAACGCGCCGCGCCCGCCGACCACCATCATCGCCGCGACGGTCGCGGAAATCCAAATGGTGAAGTCGTCGGGAGTGACGCCGCGCAGGCAATAGGCGGTGAGGGCGCCGGCGACGCCGGCGAGCGCCGCCGACGCGACGAAGGCGGTCAGCTTGCCGCGCGTCGTGTCGAGGCCGACCGCGCTCGCCAGCGTCTCGTCGTCACGGATCGCGACCCACTCCCGGCCAAGGCGGGAGTCGACGAGGCGCCAGGCGACGAAGACGCAGACGACGGTCAGAGCGAGCGTCAGATAGTAATAGCCGCGCAGCGTCGTGATCTCGAACAACGGCGCGCCGAAGATGGAGACCTTGCCGATGTTCGGCATCGTGAGGCCGACCTGCCCGCCGGTGAACGAGGTCCATTGCGAGATGACGAGATAGACGATCGTCTGGAATGCAATGGTGACGATGGCGAGGAAGTGCCCCTTCAGCCGCAGCGCCGGAATGCCGAGCAGCAGGCCGAACGCGCCGGCGACGACCGCGCCGGCGGGCAGATTGATCCAGATCGACGTGCCGAGGTCACGCGTCATGATCGCGGCGGCATAGGCGCCGATGCCATAGAAGGCGCCGGCCGCAAAGGAGAACTGGCCGCAATAGCCGGAGACGAGGTCGAGCCCAACGGCGAGGATGACGTAGAACAGAATCACCATCATCACGTTGACCTCGTACCCGCCGAGCGCGAGCGGGGCGACAGCGAGGATGGCGATCGTCGCGCCAGCGGGGAGGAGACGGCTCACGACCGCTCGACCGCTTTGCCGAACAGCCCCTGCGGCCGGAACAGCAGCACGAGGATGACGAGGACGAAGCCGACGATGTCGCGCATGCTGTTGGCGAGATAGGCCGAGGTGAGCAACTCGGTGACGCCGAGCAGCAGGCCGGCCGCCGCCGCGCCCGCGACATCGCCCATGCCGCCGAGAATGACGACGGTGAAGGCCTTGAGCGCGATCATGTTGCCGACCACCGGGTGCACGAAGAACACCGACGACATCAGCATGCCCGCAAGACCGGCGAGCGCTGCGCCGACGACGAACGTGACCACGGCGACGCGCTCGACGCGCACGCCGCAGAGGCGGGCCACCGTTGCTTGTTGCGCCATGGCCCGAAGGCTGCGTCCCGTCCAGGTGTAGCGCAGCGCGACATGCAACGCGGCGATGACGACGACCATGACGACCGGAATGATCGCGCGCTGGAGCGGCAGGAACACTGGTCCGAGTTGGATAGGAATGCCGTCGAGGCTGGTGTTGAGACGCTGGGGCTGCGGGCCCATGACGATGAGCGCGGCGTTTTGCAGCGCCACCGCGAGGCCGAAGGACGAGATGATCGAGCTCGTCCCGTCTCGGTTTTTCATCGGCTTGTGGAGGATGGCCTCCGCGGCGACGCCGACCACGACCGCGGCGAGCAGCACCAGCCCGACCGCCAGTATGAGCGGCAGGCCGAGCACGGTCACCGCGAAGATGCCGACATAGCCGCCGATCATGTAGAACTCGCCGTGGGCGAAGTTGACCACGCCGAGGATGCCGAAGACGAGCGTCAAGCCGACAGCGACCAGCACATAGGTGCTGCCAACCACGACGCCGTTCGCCAGATACTGAAGGAAGAGATCCATTGCCGCCACAACGAGCCTTGATCTGGCCTAGCCGCGCCCAGTCGAGCGCGAACGGCGGTTAGGTGTCGAGCACGCGCTTGCCGTTCTTGATGACGGCGATGAACATCGGGAAGTTGACGCTGCCTTTTTCGTCGAAGGCTGCGGTTGCGCCAGCCGGACCACACGCGATCCCAAAATCCTTCAGGCCGGCTTTTAGAATCTTCTGGATCTCCGCGCCGTCGGGCTTGCCCGCTCGGCGCATCGCCTCGATGCCAACATTGGTCGAGTCGTAGCCGAGCGCGCTGAATGTATTGGCCTCCTGATTGTGTCGCGCCTTGAAACGCTCGCCGAAGGACTTGCCGACCGGATTTGGCGTCGACGGTTCGTAAAGCGAGGCGACGGCGAAGCCTTCGCAGGCCGCTCCGGCGAGCTTGATGAAGTCGTCGGACAGCATGGAGCCGGAGCCGACGAATTGCGTGCGGAGTCCGACTTCGGCGGCCTGTCGGACGATGTTGGCCCCGTCGCCGGCCCAGCCGCCGATATAGACGGCCTCAGGAGAGAGCGAGCGCAGCTTGGTGAGCGCGGTGGAGAAGTCCTGCTCGCCTGTGTTGTAGCCATCGCTGGAGATGATCGATCCGCCGACGCCGGTGACGACGCGGGTGACCTGCTCGGCGAGCGTCACGCCGTAATTCGTATTGTCGTGAAGGATCGCGACCTTGGTCTTCTTGAACTTCTGGACGATCGCCTTGGCGGTGTCCTCGCCCTGGCTGTTGCTGTCGGGCCAGGAGCGGAAGAACCAGGGATCGCCGGGCGTGTTCTGGTCGGTGACGATCGCGCCGGTCGAGCCGCCCGAGAGCATCGGGACCTTGTATTCGGCCGAGACTTTGGACGCGGCGGCGGCGACGGCGGAGGCGTAGGTGCCGACGATAAAGGGCACGCCCTCGCTCTCGATGAGGCGGCGCACGGCCGTGACGCCCTTGGTGGAGTTGCCTTCGTCGTCCGCCATGACGAGCTCGATCTGGCGCCCGAAGACGCCGCCCTTGGCGTTCCACTCGTCGACCGCGAACTGCAAGCCCTGCACGATCTGGCGGCCCTCGATGCTGGCGGTTCCGGAAAGGGGCAGCATGCCGCCGATCTTGAGCGGCTGCGCGCTCTGGGCGCGCACAATGGCCGGAGCGGCGATGCTCGCCCCCAGAATGCCAAGCATATGACGACGGGAAAGCTGCGCCACGGACGGTCCCTCCAGCGGATGTATCGTATACCAATACGCTTATATCGATACCATGCTACAGCCCGCGGAGGGTGTCAAACCCGAATTTCGCGCTTCTCAGCACAAACCTTGAGCAAGCGGCGCTGCGAGACGGCGGCGGAGCGCCCTTGCGTCTGCGCCGATAATGGGCCAGTGATAGCTATAACGAAACAGTCGTATTGGTATACGATATGCAGAGCGAGTCCTCCTTCCCAGCCTCTTGCCGCCTCCACCAGCGGCGCGACCGAGGCCTAAGCATGGGAGACCCAAGGTCGGCCGCCGGACTTTCGCAGGCGATCGCGCCTTTCGACCTATAGCCGCCGCCGGCGAATTACGAGGAACGCAATGCCGATGAAGCCCGAAGCCGAGCGCCTCCAGGAAACCCTCGCCGTCGAGGGCTTGAGCGCATCTGCGGAAATCATTGTCGATCCCTGGGGCATCGCGCACCTCAGGGCGGCCGATGAAGCGGATTTGTTCTTTCTCCAGGGGTTCAATGCGGCCCGCGACCGCCTCTGGCAGATCGATCTGTGGCGCAAGCGCGGGCTCGGCCGGCTCGCCGCTCATTTCGGCCCGGGCTATCTTGCGCAGGATCAGGCCTCGCGCGCCTTCCTCTACCGCGGCGACATGGCGAAGGAGTGGGAGAGCTATGCGCCTGACGCCGAAGCGATCTGCGCCGCTTTCGTCAAAGGCGTGAACGCCTTTATCGCGCTGACCGAGCGGGAGCCGGAGCGGCTGCCGATCGAATTCAGCATCACCGGAACTAGGCCGGAACGCTGGCGGGCCGAAGACGCCGTGCGCATCCGCAGCCACGCGCTTACCCGCAACGCCCTCTCGGAAGTGCTGCGCGCCAACGTCGCAAGCAAGGCCGGCTACGACAACGACCTGTTGCGCAAGAATCTCGAACCGCACATCGTTCCCGGCAATGCCGCCGGCATTGCGCTCGACGAGATCCCGCTCGCCGTGCTCGATCTCTTCAAGCTCGCGACGGCCGGCGTGTCGTTCTCGCATGAGCGGCTTTCGGCGTCGCTCGCCGACGCGCCGAAATGGCGCAAGGTCAACGAACTCGCCGAGGTGGCGATGGAGACCGACACGACGGGCTCGAACAATTGGGTCGTCGCAGCCAGCCGATCGGCGACGGGTCGTCCGATCTTCGCCGCCGATCCGCACCGGAACCACTCGATTCCCTCGCTGCGCTATCTCGTGCACCTCACCGCGCCTGGCATCGACGTCATCGGCGCCGCGGAGCCTGCCGTGCCGGGCGTCTCGACGGGTCACAACGGCTTTGCCGCCTTCAGCCAGACCATCTTCAGCACCGATCAGGAAGACGTCTACGTCTACGAGACGGAGCCGGGCCATCCCGACCGCTACAAATACAATGGCGAGTGGCTGGAGATGGAGCGCGTCGAGGAGCGCTTCGAGGTCAAGGGCGCGCCCGACCAAGTTTACGTCCTCAAGTTCACGCGGCACGGGCCGGTGATCCATGTCGACGCGACGCGCAATCGCGCCTTCGCGATCCGCTCAGTCTGGTTCGAGGCGGGCTCAGCCGCCTATATGGCGTCGCTCTCGACGATGCGAGCGAAGAGCTGGGACGAATTTCGGGAGGGCCTGCGCCGTTTCGCGACGCCGTCGCTGAATCATCTCTACGCCGACGTGACCGGGACCTTTGGCTGGCAGCCGGCTGGCATGGCGCCGGTGCGGCGCAACTGGGATGGTCTTCTGCCAGTCGCCGGCGACGGCCGGTTCGAGTGGGAAGGCTTCGTCGATCTCGACGACATGCCGCGCAGCGTCAATCCGGCTGAGGGATTCGTCGCCACCGCGAACGAAGCGAATCTGCCCGCTGATTTCGACCAGGAGCAAATTCGGATCGGCTACGAGTGGCTTGAGAAGAGCCGCGCCGTCCGCATCCACCAGACGCTGCGTCGGGATGAACAGCACACGATCGCCGCCTCGCTCGCTTTGCAGACCGATGTGCATTCTCGTCCAGCCCTGCGGCTGCAGCGCCTCCTGCGGGCGATCGAGCGCGTGGATGATTCCGACTTTGCACGCGCGCGCGGCATGTTGCTCGATTGGGACAATGCGCTTCACGTGGATTCTGCGCCCGGCGCATTGTCGGAATTGTGGTACACGAAACATCTCAAGCCTGGGCTTCTCGCGCTGCTCGTGCCGGATGGCGCTACGCGAGTGTTGCTGGCGCCCGGCGATGTCGAGGGCATCCTGAGCGCGCTCGAGCGGCCCGATGCGCGTTTCGGCGCTGACCCGGCCGCGGCGCGCGACGCCTTGATCGTCACAACGCTCTCCGAAGCCTACCGCGACGGCCTCCGGCGTCTCGGCGCGGATCCTGCGGCTTGGCGATGGGGACAACTGCATCACGGATATTTCGAGCACCCGGTCAGCGCCATCGCCGGCGAGGACTTGCGCCGGCAGTTGGACGTCGGTCCGCTGCCTAAGGGCGGCAGCGCGTCGACGGTGATGCACGCCGCCTATCGGCCCCAGGATTTCCGGGTGATCATGGGCGCCTCGGTGCGCTTCGTGCTGGACGTCGGCAATTGGGACGCGAGCGTCTGCGTCAACACCCCCGGACAATCGGGCGACAGCCGTTCCCCGCACTATCGCGACTTGTCCGAGAAATGGGCCAAGGGTGAATATGTGCCCTTCCTCTACTCGAAACAGGCCGTCGACGAGGCCGCCGCCCAGCGCATCGTCTTGACGCCGGCGAGCGCGGCCAGCGATCTCGCAAACTAGCCCCTGCTGCAATTGGGTTGACGCGTGTCCGACAGTCATGCCCGGCCTTGTTGTGCCGGGCATCCAGGCCGCCGAGCAGCCACGAACCCGAAATCTTCGGGCTACTGAGAAGTGGGCCTCTGCTGACGGATCGCCTTTTCGTCACCAGCCCTTGTCGACCTGACGCGCAACGAAATGCGGCGCGGGGAAGGCGTGCGAACGTCATCGCAGAGGTGGGAAAACGCGCTCCATCGCCGCTTTCGAGGCAGCGAAGGCTTGATTGTCACACGCGCGTTATCTGCCTTCCTTAGCGGTCGCCGCAAGCGATCCAACGATTGCGATGGCCCTCGCACCGCGCGCTAAGCGCTTGATGGTCATCGATTTTGTGCGCGCTTGAACTGAGAAGATCGCCGCGCCCGGGGAGCGGGAGACGGGTCTGAAGACCTGCTCTCGAATAGGGCGAGAAAAGCGCACGCGCCTTCGATCAAGGCCGAATTGGAAGCTGCAACCGGTCGCGCGGGACCACTCGGCGTGGCCTCTACTACTGACGGGACTTGTTAATAATGATGTATTTGAAACAATTGCTGCTGGCTTCGACCGCCGGATTGCTGCTTGCGGGAGCCGCTCAGGCAGCCGACCTGCCGACCAAGAAGACCCCGCCGCAGCCGCCCGCCGCTGCGTCGCCGTGCAGCCCGCTGCTGAACTCCAGCCAGATGCACAGCCCGATCGACTTCTTCAACACGCCTGGCACGCTGACCTGCTACGGCATCACGATGTACGGCACCCTCGATGAGGGCGTGGGCTATCAAAGCCACGGCGTTTCGTTCAACTCGCAGATGTACACCGGCGTCGAGGAGATGATTTCGAAGAACAGCTACAAGCCGATGTGGAACTTTACGCCGAATGGTCTCAGCCAGTCGGTGGTCGGCATCAGGGGCGTAGAGCCCATCCCGGGGATCGGCGGTACGTCTGTCGTATTCGACGCCGAAACCGGCTTCGATCCCGCCACCTTCCGTCTCGGCAACGCCCTCGGCTCGCTGCAGGACAACAACGGCGTCTCGCTCAACCAGCAGAGCGATAACGCGGATGGGGCTCGCGCTGGCCAGATCTTCAACTCGCAGGTCTATGTCGGTCTCAGCAACACCACGTTCGGCACTCTGACCTGGGGCCGCCAGAACACGCTCAACCTCGACGGCATCAACGCCTACGACCCGATGGGCGGCTCCTACGCCTTCTCGGTGGTCGGCTATTCCGGCGCCACCGCCGGCGCGGGCAACACCGAAAACACCCGCGACAACTCGGCCCTGAAGTATCGCGTCAACGTCGGCCAGTTCCGCGCCGCGGCGATGGTCCAGACCGGCGGCTTCGAACAGGGCAACGGCGCGCAGGGCCTTTATGAAGCCCAGGTCGGCGGTGATTTCGGCGGCCTGTCGGTCGACGCGATCTACACCCATCTGACCGACGCCGTGTCGGCTGCGGCCTACGTTCCCGCGATCGGCGGTACGCTGAGCGCGACGCAGCTCGCCGCGGTCAACGCGCAGCAGCTCACCGCCACGCTGTCCGACAACGACGCCGTGACGTTGCTCGCGAAATACACCTGGCACGCCTGGACGGTCTATGGCGGCTACGAGCACATCGGCTTCGACAACCCGACCACGGACTTCTCGATGTTCCGCGGCATCGGCGGCTACACGTTCAGCAACGTGACCAACAACGCCTATGGATCGAGCACGACCAACTCGAAGACCCTGCAGGTTATGTGGACCGGCGCCAAATATTCCGTCACGCCTGACCTCGACATCACCGGCGCGTACTATCACTACTTGCAGAATTCGTATTACATCCCGTCTGGGGCGAACAACTGCAACACTCAGAGCGCGCATTCGCAGTGCTCCGGCACCTTGGACGCGGTTTCGGCGATGGTCGACTGGCGCGTCTTGAGGCATGTCGACACCTATGCCGGCCTGATGTTCTCCGAAGTCAACGGCGGTCTGTCCAACGGCTACCTCGCGCATACCGAGTGGGCCCCGACGGCCGGCGTGCGCATCCGGTTCTGATCCGATTGCAGATCGGCGGAGCAATCGCCGCCGGTCTCTAGGAACGCGTCCCCGGGCCTGCGCCCGGGGCTTTTTTTCACTCGTTCCCAGAGAACGGTCCATTTCTTCGATCTCGGTCGACTTCCCTCAGCCTAGACCACAGGGTGTACCGCGGTTACGTGGGGCCGTCCGTGCGAGCGGAGCGAAGCAATTCAGCGATCGAGGTCTCGCCAGCAAGTCGCGAGTTGTTCCGTGGGCGCCTCAATCGGCTGACGCTTCGATCTCTGGATCGCCGCGCTACGCTCGCGATGACGACAGGGGTGCGGCTCAACCAAACGACCGCGTCTTCAGTCTCGCCCCCGCGCGCTTTCAAGTGCTGAGCGCGCGGGCCGCTTCGACGGCGAGCGGGGCGAACTTCCGTCGAAAGTCCTCGATCGACCAATCGCTCAGCGAGCCCGCGATGTGGACCGCGCCAAGAGGCTTGCCGCCTTTGCCGAGAACGGCGGCTGCAAGCACGACCTCGCCGATCAACGCCTCCTCGGTGGTGTAGGCGTAGCCGTCGCGGCGCGCCTCCCGCACCTTGCCCCAGATCTTGTCGATGTCGGTGAGGGTCTTCGGCGTCACCTGGCGCCGATCCGAGCGTGCGAGAATGTCCTCGACCTCGTCGTCGGAGAGGCGCGCGAGGCAGGCGCGCCCGCCCGACGAGAGGAAGGTTGGGATGCGCCGCCCGGTCAGCGTCGCGTAGAAGGTCTCGCGCTTGCTCTGCAGCCGAATCGCGTACAGCGTTGTCGTGTCGTCGAAGAGACTGAGATCGACGCGCTCGCCGGCCATTCTGCGCAAGTCCATCAGAATCGGCGTGGCGCGCTCGATCAGCGAGTTCGAGCGCAGGTAGTCGAAGGAGCGATCGAGCAGGCGGCGCCCGAGGGCGAGGCCGCCGTCTTCCGCGCGCTCGAGATAGCCGCGGCTCAGCAGGGTCTGGCCGATGCGCTGCGCGGCGCTCTTGTTCACTCCAGCGCTCGCGGCAATCTCGCCGAGCGACTTCGGGTTGGGATTGTCGGCGTAGGCCTCCAGCACGTCGAGCGCGCGCGCCACGGATTGCAGGAAGAGCCGCTCGTCGATCGACGCCGGTTTTCCCTTCGCCTTTTTGCCGACGCTCGGCCGGCTGCTTGATTTGGTCATCAGATGCGCTTCAATATCCTCAATACGCAATCGCTTGCGGCGCCACCGACAATGGCGAAAGCGTCGGCCGTAATCAACATCGTCGCAGCGAACATTGCGGGCGCGCGCATCGCTCGGCGCCACTTGCTGCGCGGGCTCAACGAACGCAACTTCCCGGCAGGCTCGGTCAGGCCGCCGAGACGCGCAGCGGCAGCGCCTTGAGGCTGCGCAGGTTGTTGTTCAGGCGACGAGCCGGTTCGCCGTCGAGTTCGAGCGCGCCGATAAGCCGCGCGGCGGCGATGAGAACGGCTTCGCCCTCGAGCCGCGCGATCATCTGGCCGATGCAGGCGTGAATACCGGTCCCTAGCGCAAGATGGCCGAGCGTGGAGCGCGTGAGATCGAACTCGTCGGGACGCTCCCAGAAGTCGGGATCGCGATTGGCCGAGGCGAGGATCATCAGGATCTTTCGATCCTCGTCGACTTCGCACGCCGTCGATCTCCACCGGCCGCGTCGTCTGGCGGCAAACATTCTGGATCGGCGTTTCGAGTCGCATCGCGTCCTCGAGCGCAAAGCGCGCACGGGTTGGATCGGCCCGCAGCAACGCCCATTGGGTTGGATCCTTGGCGAGGTACCAGAGCGCCGCCGAAATCGCGCTGCTCGTCGTGTCGAGGCCGCCGCGCAGGAACGAGCGAACCAAGAACGGCGCAATGCGCGGGTCGATCTCGCCCGCGTCGGCCGCCTGATAGATCTTGTCGCCGAAGCCGTTCGGCAGCATCGCCTCGCGCTTCATGCTCGCCTCGTACCAGCCGGCGATCTTGTCGGCCTCGCGCTGGGTCGCTTCGTAACGCGCGTTGCGCGGCCCCTGGCCGTCGAAATTCAAAGCGCCTAGCAGGAAGAGGTTTTCGCGCCGCTCGGGGGACCATCGCAAGCCAAGCGCGTCGGGGAACATTTTCGCCACAAAGCATTCCGCGAGATCATCGACGCCGTCGAATCGCTGCCGCTCGACCAGTTGAGCGATCAACCGCTCGGCCTCGCGCGTGAAGTCCTCCCGCCACTGCCTGATCAAAGCCGGCGAGAGGATGCGCTGCAGCGCTGTGCGCACCGTCGTGTGATCGGGCGGATCAACCTCGACGATCGGGCTAGCCGGACGCCAGGCGTCGGGACGTCGAATGTCGGCCAAGCCGGACCCGCCGGTCGACGAGAAGGTTCGCCAGTCCTTGAGCGCTTCCGCGATGTCGCGATGCCGCCCCATGACGTGGACGTCGTAACGGGAGAGATACGCGACGGAGCCGGCGGACCGCACCGCCTTGTGCATCTCGAACGGCGATTCGAGCGCATCGTCTGCGTAAGGATCCACGTCAATGGCGGCCGGCTGTCGAGCCGGGGAGGAGTCAGCGTCCGGTGTCGTCACACGCCAATCCTTGTCCAAGTGAGAAATACAATACGACCGTATCGGATTATGGATAAAGAAAGCCGCTCCGCTCTGTCAATGCGGCAGCGCCATGGTCGGTAAAGCGCCGGCTATCCCAACGCAGTCAGCGCGGCGCGCTCGCGGCGCGTCGACGGCTGTTGAGGACCCGCAGAGCGGCGTTTGGTTCAGGCAGCTAGCTATGGGAGCGACTGCAGCCGGTCTGGCCGCTTCACCTCAATCTCGACGAACGCCATCGGCCGGTCGGAGCCGTTCATCACGTCATGCGTGACTCCCGCGGGGCGCATGTAGCTGTGCCCGGCCGGAAAGGTCGCTTCGGTCACCTTTTCTCCGTCGTGGATGCGCATCGTGGCGTCAGTCAGCAGCACGACGAAGTAGGGCCAGCCATGCTGATGCCAGCCCGTGACGGCGCCCGGGGCGAAATCCCAGCGCGTGATCCGGACCGTCTCGTCGTCTTGCAGCACCGTCGGCGAAGCCGGAACATCGCACTGGAACGCCACATCGTCCTCCTTCATCGAACTCGAAAGCCGTTCGGTCGGGCTCCTCGCCCACCCCAGGGATTGGGTCCTGATATCAGCTCGTGACCTGTGTGAAAACCGCATTGTCGAACGTGTGTGAGACATCACGGCGTCGACGGATTCATACCACCCTTGTCCTGATTGAACCCGCAGGCATCCTCACGTTTGCCATGAACGCGATACGGCGCGGCGATTCTGTTTCGTTGTATTTGTCATATTGTGGCCGGATCAGCGTGCTTAGCCTCGCAAACCACGCGGCTGCGCTCCTTGAGCAGCGCTGAGATTGAGGTGGCCGGCGGCGCCAGGGCAGGCCGCCCAATCGAGGCCGCGCCGAACACTTACGAGAGATGCGATCTGTGCGAGGGGATAGGTCGCGCAGAAGCCCAGAACGCAGCGGTGATCATCGTTGGGAAACGAGATGGGACGCTTGCTTTCCGTCAATGTGGGCCTGCCTCGCGATGTGGCCTGGCAAGGCAGGACGGTCCGTACCGGCATTTGGAAAGCGCCGGTCAAGGGCCCGCGCATGGTGCGCCGGCTCAACATCGACGGCGACGGACAAGGCGACTTGGCCGGTCATGGCGGCGAACGCCGAGCGATCCTCGTCTATCAGATGGATTCCTATCGGTATTGGCAGAGCCAATTGCGACGCAACGACTTCACATACGGGCAGTTCGGGGAGAATTTCACCGTCGACGACTTGCCGGACGCAGAGGTGCGCATCGGAGACCGTTACAAGATCGGCGGCGCTGTGTTCGAGGTGACGCAGCCGCGTGTGACCTGTTACCGGCTGGGCATCCGAATGAACGAGCCGGAAATGGCGGCGCTGCTGGTCAAGCACGGTAGACCGGGGTTCTATTTCCGTGTGCTTGAGGAAGGAGACGTGGAGGCCGGCGACGAGATCACGCGGATCGCGTCCGGCCCCGAGGACATGAGCGTGTCGCAGATCGACGCGCTGCTTTACCTGCCCGGTCACCCCCGCGATCAACTGGAACGCGCGTTGCGCATCCCGGCGCTGAGCTCCGGCTGGCGTCTTGCTTTCGAAGATCTGCTCGCGCAGGACCGCAAGGACGGTGCGACGACAGGAAACGCGGGGCTCGGCGGAGCGTCTGATCCGGCTCCAGCGTGGCGTGGGTTCCGCCCGTTTCGCGTATCACGCAAGGTGCGCGAGAGCAGCGACGTGACGTCGTTGATGCTCGAGGCCACGGACGGAAAGCCGTTGGCCGCCGCTCTCCCCGGGCAATTTGTCGTGCTGCGGCTCGGCTCGACATCCGCGCCAGCGCTGATGCGGAGCTATTCGCTGTCGGGGGAGCCGCGGGCCTCGTACTATCGCGTCAGCATCAAGCGAGAATCCCACGGCGCGGCCAGCGCATACGTCGACGACGAGCTACAGGTCGGCGACATCGTACACGCCAGCGCAGCGCGCGGCAGCTTCACGCTACGGCCGGGCGACACGCCTGTTGTTTTGTTGAGCGCCGGGATCGGGGTGACGCCGGTTCTCGCGATGCTGCACGCGCTGGCCGCCGACGCGTCGACGAGGGACATCTGGTGGCTCTACGGCGCTCGCAACGGCGGCGAACACCCGTTTGCTGAGGAGACGCGTAGACTGCTCGCGGCGCTTCCCAACCACCATAGCCACATCTGCTACAGCTCACCCGGTCCCGACGATCGACCCGATGCCTTCGACGCCCGTGGGCGCCTGAACATGCAGGCGCTTCAGGAGCTCGACCTACCGCGCGGCGCCGATTTCTATATTTGCGGACCATCGACCTTCATGAGCGATTTGACGGAGGGCCTTGCAGCGTGTGGCGTCGCGCCGGATCACATCCGCACCGAGCTGTTCGGGGCCGGTCCATCGACTACGCCGGGCATTGCTGCCTCGCCGCGCCGGCCGCCGCATTTGCCGGCAGGTCCTCTCGGCTCAGGGCCGATGATTTCGTTCGCCCGCACCGGCCTCAATGTCCGCTGGGGTCAAACGTTCGGCAGCTTGCTCGAGCTGGCCGAGGCTTGCGACGTGCCGGTGCGGTGGTCGTGTCGAACGGGGGTGTGCCACACCTGCGAGGCTGGGCTGGTGGCAGGAAAGATCGGCTACCGCCCAGACCCGGTCGAGGCTCCGTCGGACGGTAATCTGCTGATCTGCTGCTCACAACCCGAAGGCGATGTCGTGCTTGATTTGTGACGGCATGCGCCGCTGAATTCAATTTATCGAGTTGCAGGAATAAATCCCGGTTGGCCGGTCTCCACCACCGCGTTGAATCTGATCCTCGTGGTGATGCGGTCGCGAATCTCTCGCATGGCGTCTTCAGGTAGGGCCGAAATGGCAAAGCTCTCTCGGATGCGCCGAGGTTTGGTTGATGTGGTCAGGAAAAGTGCAGCCGCGCTGCACGGCCCAGGCGAGCGCGACTTGAGCAGGCGTCTTGTGCACGCGCTGTGCGATGCTTGTAATCACCGAGCCGTCCAGCGCGTTCGGATTCATGCCGTACCCCAGCGCGGCAAACGCCTGCAGCACAATGCCATGCTACCGACAGAAATCGAGCAGCTATGGAATGGGCTTTCGCGCCATGAACGGCTTACCCGATATCCTCACGTATGACCTCGACGTCGTGTTCTGCGGGCTTAACCCCGGCCTTCACGCCGCGGCGGTCGGCCACCACTTTGTCGGCCGTGGCAACCGCTTCTGGCAGGTGCTCTTCAGGTCGGGATTTACGCCCTGGCTGTTCGACCCGGCCGACGACCGGTTGCTGCTCAACGAAGGCTGTGGGCTGACGACAGTCGTTGCGCGCCCCACAGCCTGCGCCGACGAGATTTCAGTCGGTGAATTCACCGCAGCATCGGCCGCGCTCAAGTCGAAAATCGAGATGTACAAACCACGCTTTGTGGCGTTCTTGGGCAAATTGGCCTACAGCGCCATCGTCGACCGATCGACCGTCGAGTGGAGCCGGCAAACCGAACAGTTTGGCGGCGCGGGCGTTTGGGTCCTTCCCAATCCGAGCGGACGCAACCGCGGCTTCTCACTCGACGAACTTGTCCTCGCTTATCGCGAACTCAAACTCGCTGCCTGCACCGAACCGAAACTCAGATCGAAGGATTCTGGCTTAATGGAGAATGCGCGCGCCGCCTTTCGTGTGCGCGGGTCTTCGCGCGCGTCACATCCATCTCGATCGCCAAAAGGCAGGGTCACAATTTTCTCCATATCCTCTCGGCGAACCCGGATAGGCGCCCTTGCAATCCCTCGCGGTCTGGCCGACCTAAGAGGACGGCGAGCGCAGTTCCATTCAATCCCCGTCAAGCGACGCGCGCGTCAACACCTACCGCTGCTCTCGATGAAAACCGCGAAATGACATCGCATGCGGCCTAGGCCGCCGGAGAGGCTCCAACCGGTCTGGTCACCCGAATGCGTGCACTCAGATGCGCGCGCTGCGTCGAACCCGTCCCCCGCTTGTGCGGCGGCTGTCCTCGAGCAAAGGAGTATGAGCATGCCAAGCCCCGACACGCTCCGCTATACGAGGATTCCTCTCGCCCATGGGTCTGGCGCCATCCCCGCCGTCGGGTTTGGCACGCTGATCCCCGATCTGCTTGCGACCAAACAGGCCACGAAGACCGCATTGGAGGTGGGATTTCGACACCTCGATTGTGCAGAGCGCTACCGCAATGAAGACGCGGTCGGCGAGGCGATGCAGGCAGCGCTTAAAGCCGGGACGCTTCAGCGCGCGGATCTGTTCGTCACCACGAAGCTGTGGAACAGCAATCATCGTCCTGAGCGGGTGAGGCCCGCCTTTGACGCCAGCCGCCGGCGACTGCAAATCGACTATGTCGATTGCTATCTCATTCATACGCCTTTTGCCTTTCAACCCGGTGACGAGCAGGACCCGAGGGACGAGCGCGGTCAGGTCATCTATGATTCCGGGGTGACGCTGGTTGAGACGTGGCACGCGCTTGAGCGTCTCGTCGACGACGGTCACTGCAAGGCGATTGGGCTATCCGACGTTACTTTGGAGAAATTGCAGGAGATCGTTGTGGCTGCGCGGATCAAGCCTGCCGTCGTGCAAGTCGAATCCCATCCGTATCTCCCTGAATGGGACCTGCTCGACTTCTGTCGGGAGGAGGGAATTGTCCTGCTGGCGTTTGCAGCGTTGGGACACGGCATGAGTCCGAAAGTGCTGGATGACCCGGTGATCACAAGCATTGCACAGCGCGTCCACAAGACGCCTGCTCAGGTCGCGCTCGCCTGGGCCGTGCAACGCGGCACGGCCTTCCTGACCACCTCGACCACACCTCGCCGCATCGAGGAGAACTTTGACATTGCGACCCTGCCTGAAGACGCCATGCGCGAGATGCGGGACGGTATAAAGACGAACGTCCGGTTCAACACGGTGGTGGGGACGGGCGTGCCTGGTTTTATTCCCAGAGTTCAGTGATCGCGAGACCATAGAGCCGACGCGCCCGTTTCTCGCGAGCGTATAGCGGCGCGGTAGGCCAGCCTAGCCTTGACCGACGCGACGCGTTTGGCGAAGCAAGAGAAACGGGAGCGGCAGCATGGTTGAGAATGAAATCCGAGAGGCGCTCAATCGCCACTGGACCGCATCTGACGCAAATGACTTCGACGTTGAGCACGACATATACCGAGAGGACGCCGTGCTCGAGTACCCGCAATCGGGCGAGCGCATCAGGGGCCGCCACAACATCGAGGCATCGCGCGTCGCGCAGCCGCAATCGAAGCGCTTCAGGGTGCGCCGCATCATCGGCAACGGCGACCTCTGGGTCACCGAATTCACACTCTCGTACGACGGCCGACCGTCCTACACGGTGAGCGTCATGGAGTTCCTCGATGGCAAGGTGGCCCGAGAGACCCAATATTTTGGCGACCCATTCGAGCCCGGACCTTCGCGCGCCCATTTGGTAGAACGAATGGAATGAATTCGGCGCCGTGCTCATGCGCCCGCGTGCTCGAGCGGGCAGAGATGCCTGTCGATACGACGCAGCTCGCTCGTTTTCTCATCGGCAAAATGCTCTGGCGGGAAGTAGCCGAAGGCGTTGCGGGCGGGCGCATCGTCGAGACCGAGGCCTATGACATCGGTGATCCCGCAGGTCATGCCTATCGCGGCATGACCCCGCGCAATCGAGCGCTTTTCCTCGAGCGCGGGCACGCGTACGTCTATCTCGCCTATGGCGTCTCGTTCATGCTGAATGTCTCGAGCGAGATGCTCGGCGTGGGCGCTGGCGTCTTGATCAGGGCGATCGAGCCCACCGATGGCGTTACGATCATGGAGCGAAGCCGCGGCGTGGAGCGGGTGCGAGACCTGGCGCGGGGACCGGGACGGCTGTGCGCAGCCTTGGGGATTGATCGCCGGCTGGACGGGGTCGACCTCTGTCAGGCCGGTCCGCTGTGGCTCGGGTCTGACGGTCGAGCAGCCGGCGAAATCGGGCAGGGCAAACGGATCGGCATTACGCGCGCAGCCGACAGCCTGCTGCGTTTCTATGTTCGCGGCAATCGGTTCGTCAGCGGTCCGCAGGCGCTCAATGGATGAGCGAAGGCGGCGCCCCGCGCTTGCGGCGATCGCAATATGGTAACGAGGATCGTCTGCGAGATGAGCCTGGACAAACGGCGGGCGCGCTCCCAAAACCGGCGCGAAAGCGATAAGTACGATTTGTAATGGCCCAGGACCGCAAACGTTCCCGCAACCTGCCGCCGTTGGTGGCCCTGCGCGCGTTCGAGGCGGTCGGGTCGACTGGCAGCATGCGCGCCGCCGCCGAGACGCTCGCGGTCAGTCCGACCGTGATTTCGCGCCATCTCGACAATCTCGAGAAGCGCCTGGGGGTGGCGCTGATTGCGCCGAAAGGCCGCTCCGTCACGCTGACCGAGGCGGGGGCCCGCTTCCATGCCGAAGTGGCGCGCGCCTTTGATCTCATCGACGCTGCAACCGAGCAGTTGGTCAAGCCCGCGCGCAAGCCGTTGCGGCTCTGGTGTTGGCCGGGCCTCGCGGTGATGCGCCTCCTGCCGCGTCTGCCGGAGCTCGAAGCGCGTCTGCCTGGCCACGCCGTCCATTTCCATCCGACCCTCGCGCGGCCGGACATCCTCCATGGCGAGGCCGATGCGGAGATTTTCTATCGGACGACCGAGGAGCCGCCGCGCGCCGGCGTCGTCGAAATCGAGCTGGCGCGGCCGCGCGTGATGCCGGTCGCCAGCCCGGCGCTAGTCGGCCGCCACATGCGGCCGCCGGACGATCTCGAACTGCTGTTCGAGCTGCCGTGGATCCACGAACTCTCCGGCGACGAATGGCGGACGTGGCTGCTGGCCGCTGGCCTGACGATCGACGCGCGAGCGCAGGAGCGGCTCGAGGGCGTCCGACTTTGGCATGCGCATCTCGCCATCGGCGCCGCTCAACTCGGGCAGGGCGTAGCGCTCGCCAATGAACTCCTGGTCGAGCGCGATCTTGCCGAGGGGCGATTGATCGAGATCGGCAAGACCGACGTTCGGCTCGGCTCCTACGTGCTGGCGATGCGCGCTGAGGCACAGGAGGAGGCGCCGATGCGCGCGCTCGCCGACTGGTTGCGGCAGGCGACGCGCCTGAACCCTGCCACGACGCCGAAACGATTGCCAAAAAGGCAACTGTCGGATGCAAACTAACTGATTGTGGTCGGCGGCTGCGCGCGCATGCTCCCGCGCAGCAATCCGAGGAGCTGACATGACCGCCGCCAGGACATCCGAGCCCGAAACCGCCGGCAACGCCGAGTGGCTCGCCCGCCGCAACGCCGCCGTCGCCCGGGGCATCGGCCATTCCACCGGCGTCTTCACTGCCCACGCGAGCAACGCCGAGATCTGGGACGTCGAGGGCAAGCGTTACGTCGATTTCGCCGGCGGCATCGCGGTGTTGAACACTGGTCATCGCCACCCCAAGGTGATGGCGGCGGTGCGCGAGCAAATGGAGCGCTTCACCCACACCTGCTTCCAGGTGACGCTGTACGATTCCTACGTACAGCTCGCCGAGCGCCTCAACGCGCTCGCGCCAATCTCCGGACTGACGAAGACTGCGCTGTTCACCACTGGCGCCGAAGCGACCGAGAACGCGATCAAGATCGCCCGCGCCGCGACCGGCCGCTCGGGCGTCATCGCCTTCACCGGCGGCTTCCACGGCCGCACGATCGTCGCCATGAACATGACCGGCAAGGTCTTTCCCTATAAAAAGGGGCTCGGACCGGCGCAGCCCGAGATCTACCACGTTCCCTTCCCGGCGCCGCAGTTCGGCGTGACGGCGGAGGAACTCGCTCAAGCACCTCAACTTCCTTTTCAGGGCCGACATCGATCCCTCGCGGGTCGCCGCGATCATCGTCGAGCCGGTGCAAGGGGAGGGCGGCTTCCATATGGCCCCGCCGGAGCTGATGGAGGGACTGCGCCGCGTCTGTGACCAACACGGCATCGTGCTAGTGGCGGACGAAGTGCAGACCGGCTTCGGCCGCACCGGCAAGATGTTCGCGATGGAGCACTATTCCGTCGAGCCCGACCTCATTTGCGTCGCCAAGAGCCTGGCCGGCGGCTTTCCGCTCTCGGGCGTGATCGGCCGCGCCGCGATGATGGACGCAGCGGACCCCGGTGGCCTCGGGGGCACCTACGCAGGCAATCCGCTCGCCTGCGCCGCTGCGCTGGCGGTGCTCGACGTTTTCGAGGAGGAGGGCCTCGTCGAGCGCGCCAACGCCATCGGCGCCCGTGTCAAAGCGCGCCTGGAGGCTGTCCGCCAAGCGAATGCGACCCTGCCGATCGCCGCCATTCGCGGCCCCGGCGCCATGGTCGCCTTCGACATCGTCAAGGAACGCGGCGGCGACGAGCCGGACGCCGCAGCGACCAAGGCCGTGGTGCAGCGGGCGACCGAGCTTGGCCTCGTGCTGCTCTCCTGCGGAGTCAACTTCAACACGATCCGCATCCTCGTGCCGCTGACCGCGTCCGACGGTCTGGTTGACGAGGGGATGGATCTCCTTGAAGCGGCCTTGAAGGCCTGAACGAATTGGAGCAAGCCAACGGCGGCCGAGGGCGCCGCCGAACCGATCTGGCGCCGGAGACATTTGCTGATGACCGCGACCCACCGACTGACCCTGTCCGATCCTTCCTTGTTGAAAGACAAATGCTACGTTGCCGGCGAGTGGATCGGCGGCGCGGCGACGATCGCCGTCACCAATCCCGTCGACGACAGCGTGATTGGCTATGTGCCAAAGCTCGGCGCCGCGGAGACGCGCCGCGCCATCGAGGCGGCTGAGAAGGCGCAGAAGCTTTGGGCGAGCAAGACCGCCAAGGAGCGGGCCGCGATCCTGCGCAAATGGTTCAACCTTATGATGGAGAACCAGGAGGATCTGGCGCGCATGATGACGGCCGAGCAAGGCAAGCCGCTCGCCGAATCGCGCGGGGAAATCGCCTATGGCGCCTCCTTCGTCGAGTTCTTCGCCGAAGAGGGCAAGCGCATCTATGGCGAGACGATCCCCTCGCCCTGGCCGACCTCGCGCATGGTCGTCGTCAAGCAGCCGCTCGGCGTCGTCGCGGCGATCACGCCGTGGAACTTTCCCAATGCGATGATCACCCGCAAGGCCGGGCCGGCGCTCGCGGCCGGCTGCGCCTTCGTCTGCAAGCCGGCCGACGAGACGCCGCTCTCGGCGCTCGCGATCGCCGAACTCGGCGAGCGGGCCGGAATTCCCAAGGGCGTGTTCTCGGTGCTGACCGGCGACGCGCCGGAGATCGGCCGCGAGATGACCGCTAACCCAATCGTGCGCGGGCTGACCTTCACCGGCTCGACCGAAGTCGGGCGGCTGCTCTATGCGCAATGCGCGCCCACGATCAAGAAGCTCGGGCTCGAACTCGGCGGCAACGCGCCGTTCATCGTGTTCGACGACGCCGATCTCGATGCGGCGGTCGTCGGCGCGATGGCGTCGAAGTACCGCAACGCCGGTCAGACCTGCGTCTGCGCCAATCGCATCCTGGTGCAGGACGGCGTCTACGACGCTTTCGCCGCCAAGCTCGTCGAGGCAGTCAGCAAGCTCAAGGTCGGCGACGGCGCCGAGGCGGGCGTCACCACCGGCCCGCTCATCAACCCCGCCGCGGTCGCCAAGGTCAAGGAGCACATCGACGATGCTCTCACCAAGGGCGCGAGGCTCGTCTTCGGCGGCAACGCGCTCGGCGGCAACTTCTTCGAGCCGACGGTGCTCGCCGACGTCACGTCCAACATGGCGGTCGCGCGCGAAGAGACCTTCGGCCCGGTCGCGCCGCTGTTCCGCTTCAAGACCGAGGATGAAGCGATCGAGATGGCCAACGCCACCGAATTCGGCCTCGCCTGCTATTTCTACGCCCGCGACATCGGCCGCGTCTGGCGAGTGGCGGAGGGCCTCGAATACGGCATGGTCGGCATCAACGAGGGCATCATCTCGACGGCGGAAGCGCCGTTCGGCGGCGTCAAGGAAAGCGGCGTCGGCCGCGAGGGCTCGCGCCATGGCGTCGAGGAATACCTCGAGATGAAGTACCTGCTGATGGGCGGCCTCGGCAGTTAGCGGCTGGTCGAATACGGGGTCGTCACGCGAACGGAACTCGCCTCCGGCTTGCCGTCTAAGGCGACCACGTACAGCTGCAACAGGTCACGCTGAACCTGATCGTCAACGCCCATCAGGCTATGAGCGGCGTTGACGACGCCGGGCGCGACCAGGTCATCCGTACCGAGACACGGGTCCTGGCCGCGCCTCCGTCTTCAGAGGGCGAGCGCGGGGTAGAAGTGCTTCTTGCCCCTGGCCTTCTTGCGGGCGTCCCAGCCGGTGAGGATGACGACGGCTCGGCTCGCGACCGCGCAGCAGCGCCGGATCGATTCGTGGGAGTCCTCGCGCTGGCGGGTGACGCGGTTGGCGCCGACCGAACAGATCATGCCGCCGCGGAAGCCGAACAATTGTGCGAGCGTGAAGATCGTCGCCGCCTCCATCTCGAAATTGGCGACCTTGGCGCGCGTCAGGTCCTCGAGCACGGTGTCCATCTTCGACTGCCTGAAGCCGCCGGGCATCGGATTGACCTCGCCGGCGTAGAAGCTGTCGACGCTGGCGGCGAGGCCGACGTGGTAGGTCTCGTTCATCTCCTCGGCCGCCTGGATGAGCGCCATGACCACCTCATGGTCGGCGACTGCGGGATAGGACTTGTCGACATAAGCGTCGACGGTTCCCGTCAGCCGCAGCGCGCCGGTGGCGATGACGAGATCGCCCGGCGCAATGTCGGGCTGAAGCGCGGCGCATGAGCCCACCCGGATGAAGGTGTCGGCGCCGCAGTTCGAAAGCTCGACGAGCGCGATATCGGTCGAGGGGCCGCCCACGCCATGCGAACAGGCGCCGATCTCGACATTGGAGAGGGTGCCCCGCGCGGTGCGGAATTCGCGCTTGAAACCGACTTCCTCGTAAGTGTCCCAGGATTTGCCGATCACCGGCACCCGCGCCGGATCGCCCGGCATGAGCACGCAGCGTGGCACGTCGCCCGGGCGAATGCCGAGGTGCATCTGAACGCCGCCGGGGTGAATGGGAGTATGTTCCGACATTACAATGTCCTTCTATATAAATAGTGTTGGTAGTTTGGTTCGAACAAACCTCGTCATTGCTTTGCGCCGGTGACGCAAGCGGGCGCTCGTCGCAATGATGACTGGCCTCGCTACTCGCCGCTCTAAAGCCATTTGCCGGGTTGATGCGACGCTGCTGTCACCCCCGCGAAAGCGGGGGTCCAGATAACCGCCGCGGGCCTTCGCCCTGTGACTCCTGGATGCCCGCTTTCGCGGGCATGAGAGCGGCGGGGGTTGATGATTCGTGAAACACCTAGTTGGCCGAAGGGATGAACTTCGTCGTGTAGAGCGTCGCGGGGTCGATGTCGGTCTTGAGACCGGCGTAGGTCTTGAGAATGGTCATCGTGTCGGCGATGACCGAGCCCTCGAAGGCGCAGGCGCCGTTTTTCCCCGTGAAATCGGTGTAGACATAGGGCTGTTGCAGCTTGAGCTGCTCGGCCTGCTGCTTGGGGTCGAGCTGGTTGTTGAGCGCGACGACCGCCTTCACCGCTTCGTCCTGATGCGCATAGGCGTAGTCGTAGCCCTTGATGGTGGCCTTGATGAACTTGGCGACGACGTCGGGATGTTCGGCGGCGTATTTGTGGGTGGTGAAGATCGCCTCCGCATAGGTTTCGACCCCGTAGTCCCCTGGGAGAATGACGGTGCTGGCGACGCCCAACTGAGCGAGCGCGACCGGCTCGTTGATGGCGAAGGCGGTTTCGGCGTCGACCTTGCGGTCGAGCAGCAGCTGCTGGCTCGGCGACACGATCAGCTTCAAGGAGCTGAGAGGGACCCCTTCCTTGTCCAGCATGGCCTTGGTCAAGGTCCACGGGCCGCCCTCGGTATAGGCGAGCGTCTTGCCCTTCAAGTCGGCGGGCGTCTTGATGCCGGAATCGGCCCGCACGACCACGCCGCCAGGGTGCTTCTGGAAGCAGGCGGCGACGATCTCGAGGTCCATGCCTTGGCTCGCCCCGAGGATCACCCCATTGACGTCGTTGGAGCCGAACGTGTCGGCGCCCGAGGCGACGAGCGCCGTCGAGTTGAGATTGGGTCCGCCCGGCTCGATGGCGACATTCAGGCCCTCGTCGCGGTAGAACCCTTTGTCCGCGGCCATGACATAGCCGGCGGATTGAACGTTCAGGATCCACGGCAGGCGCAGCGTTACGTCCGCCGCTTGCGCCGGCGCCGCGGCGGCGATAGCGGACACTGCTGCGCCTAGCAGCGCGGCGGAAATCGATTTGAGCATGGCGGTCCTCCCTCCAATGGCGACGAGCCGTCTGGCGTCAGGCGTCGACCTGCGCTTCCGGCCAGAACAGGCAAAGTCTTTCGACCAACACGACGATGTAGAAGAGCGCCACGGTGGCGATGGACGAGGCCATCACCGCGGCGAACAGCATGGTGGCGTCCATCTGATAGCCGGCGGTCACGATCAGGGTGCCGATCCCGGTATTCGCGCCGGTGAATTCGGCGACGATGGCGCCGATCACCGCCATGGACGAACTGATTTTGGCGGCGGCGAAGGTGTAGGGCAGGGCGGCGTAGAGCCGGGCGTGCCAGAATATCTGGCCGCGCGTCGCGCCGACAAGGCTGAGAAATTCGAGCGCCTGCCGGTCGACGGTGCGCAGCCCCTTGATCGTGTTGACCAGCGTCGGGAAGAAGCAGATCAGCGCCGCGATGGCGACCTTGGGCGCCAATCCGACGCCGAGCCAAATCGTCAGCAGCGGCGCGATGGCGAGGATCGGGATGGTCTTGAGGATGATCGCCCAGGGGAAGAGGGCGCGCTCGGCGCTGCGCGAATAGAGAAACAGCAGCGCCAGGGCCACCGCGAACGCCGTCCCCACTGCAAAACCCAGCACCGCCGCCAGCATGGTGGCGGAGAGGTTTTGCAACAGCATCGGCCAGTTGGCGATGGTCTTCGCCACAATCGCGCTCGGCGCCGGCAGGAGAAACGCGGGGATCGCGAACACGCGGACGCTCGCCTCCCATAACGCCGCGACCGCCACGAACAAGACGATGGAAGGCGCCGCTTCGGCCCAATTGCGGTGGCGGGGGGCGATGGCGGCTCCCTCGGAAGCTGTCGATTCAGTGCTCATCGAGCAACCCCTCCAGCCGCTCGAGCTGATCCAAAGACTGCGCCGAGCGGCCGCGGATCCGAGGGCTGACGACGTCGACCACCGCCTTCACCCGGCCGGGTCGCGGCGCCATGACGACGATACGATCGGAGAGGTAGAGCGCCTCGCTCAGCGAATGGGTGACGAACAGCACTGTCAGCGAGCGTTGGCGCCAAATGCGGATCAATTGATCGTGCATCTCGCGGCGCGTGAACTCGTCGAGCGCGCCGAACGGCTCGTCCATCAGCAGGATCTCCGGCTCGTAGGACAGCGCCCGCGCGATCGCGACGCGCTGGCGCATGCCGCCCGAGAGCTGCGCGGGATAATGCCGCCCGAATCCGCCGAGCTGGACGAGATCGAGCAGCTCGGCGGCGCGCGCCTTGCGCTCCGGCTCGGAGCCCCAGCCGAGAATCTGCAACGGCAGCTCGACGTTCTCCGCCGCCGTCTTCCAGGGGAAAAGGCTCGCCTCCTGGAAGACGAAGCCGAACTTCTTGCGCTTCTGATAGTCGCGGGTCGACTGGCCCATGACCGATATCCGGCCCGAGGTCGGCTCGACCAGGCCGGAGAGGATTCGCAGCAGAGTCGACTTCCCACATCCGCTGCGTCCCACGATGGAGACGAAGTGGTTCTTCTCGACGTCGAGCGTGACGTCGGACAACGCTTCGACGACGCCGGCTGCGCTTTGGAACGTCATGCCTATCCGTTCCATCGCAACCGCCGGAGCGGCCCCCTTCGGCGTGACGACGCCGGCTTTGCCAGGGAACTTCGTCACGACAGTCAACAAGCCTCCTCCCTTGGCGTATTGTCTCGTTCCGCGCGCGCATCTTGTCATCGGTCCGCGCGCGATAATCAGCAGTTCTACTTCTAGGTGATGCTAGTCGCTCGACGGGATACTCAACTAGCAGTAAATTCCGACCCGAGCGTTCGAATTTCGGCATCGCTCAGGAGGGGGAGCGCCGTGCCCGCGGTAAGGACACGCCTGTTCTATTTTGATCAGGCCATTCGCCATGGTTCAATCCGCAGCGCCGCGGAGGCGCTGCATGTCGCCTCATCAGCCATCAATCGCCAGCTGCTCCAGCTAGAGGCTGAAATGGGGTTGCCCCTGTTCGAACGCCTGCCGCGCGGCATCAGGCCGACGGCGGCCGGCGAAGTCCTGCTTGGCTATATCAGGCGCTGGAACCGGGAAGAGATCTCGCTGCGCCAGGAACTCAGCGCGCTGCGCGGCGGCATCAGGGGCACGATCCGCGTCGCAGCCGCCGAGAGCCTGACCGAGGAGATTTTGCCGCTCGTATTCGGTGAGCTCAACGCGCGCTTTCCGCTCGTCGACACCAGCCTCGTGTCGGGCGACAACCACCGCCTCATCTCAGAGCTGTTCGCCAAAGAAGCGGATGTCGTCATCGCCTTTGATTTCAGCGACGACGCGCGGGCCGAAGTCGTGCACGTCGTGCAATCGCCGCTCGGCGTCATATGCAAGCCGGATCACCCCATCGCCCGGCTGAAAACGGCCAACATCGGCGACTGCTCGCCCTATCCGTTCATCGTGCCTGGCCAGGAATGGTTGCAACACAGCGGGCTCAATTCTCTCCTGCACGGCGCCAACGCTTCGATGTCCGTCGTCGCGCGAGTCGAGCGTCCCGGCATGCTGAAGGCCCTCGTGCGAAGCGGGCTCGGCATCGCCGTCTTGACCCATCTCGGCGTCGAACGAGAGATCGCTGAAAATAAGCTCAGTTGGGTTCCGCTCGCTCGCGGAATCATCAAGCCGGCCAGCGTCGCCGTCATGGTTCCCAGGGGGCGGGTGCTGCCCCTCTACACTGCGGCCTTCGTCGACATCCTGAAGCGCAAGCTCTCAGCCTTCACAGCCGATAACGGACCGGAATTTGCGAGCCGGTTGATTCAACCGCCCGCCGGCATGGGCCAGTGATTGGCTCGTTTCAACCGCGCATCACGGTTCACGTAAGCAATGAAACACGGAACGATGTGGTAGAGAACGCGCGTCGGGATGATATCGGTCGTCGGGCGCGCGTTCTCGTCGATCTCGTTGAGCCATAGCCCCGTTCGCGCATCCATGGCGTGGTTGAAGATCACGTCCAGCGCGAAGTCGATCAGGGGCACGCAATCGAAGTTGGGGCCGAGCGCCTCGGCGGCGATCGACGCACGCAACAGCTCTGTGGTCGGCCACAACGGGCGGGGGCCTGCGGCGGCCCTTCCTGCGGCATCGACCCGGTTCGGAACGAGGCTGCGCAACGATGCTGCGTCCGCCGCCCGCAGGCCGAAACGGTAGAGGCGGTCGCCAAGCTCGGCGGCCCTGATCGAGCCGGTCGTCGCGGCATGGTTGTAGAGCAGCCAGGCCCATTCGAAGTGGTGGCCGATCTCGCGTTCGCGCTGTGTTGCGTCCAGCGGCCGCCAGTCCGCTTCGTACCATTCGTCGACGCCGTCGCCTTCGCCGATCAGGTGCGCGACGAGATCGAGAATGCGGTCGGCGCGCTTGGTCCAGCCACCCGACGGATCGAGACCTGCGAGCAATTGGAAGGCCTCGAAGAGGTGCATCTGCGGGAACTGGCGCCGCCGACCACCGCCGCTCTGAGGTTCGCGATAGCCTCCCAAGGGATCGGCGAGTTCCGCATCGAGCCGATCCGCAATCTCGGCGGCGATAGCCAGAACCGCCCGCTTCTGTGTGGCCGCCGCATATGCGCCGAGGGCGAGCAGCACGAAGGCGAGATCGTAAAGATCGCCTTCGGCGTCGATCACCCGTCCGTCCGCATCGACCAGATGCGCGAAGCGCCCCGGCGACACGCGGCAAGCGTCGGTCAGAAACTCCAATCCGCGTTCGGCGGCGGCGAGACTGGCGGGCGAACGGTCGAACTGGTGCGCAACGCTGAACGTATAGACGAGGCGGCCGGTGACCATCGTGCTGCAGACATTGCCGATCATCGGCGTGCCGTCCGCCAACGAGATCTCGTCCACGTAGGCGCGCCAGCCCGGGGGGCATGTCCGCTCGATCCACCTGGGAATGAAGAGCGCCGTCAGCCAAGCCGCGAGATCGGCTGGCCGTCCGCTGGCCGTGAGCGCGGAGGTCAAAGGGATGTTCATTGGCGCCTTCGCCTCCTCGAGTCCGACGCGGTGGAGCTCCATCCGGGAACGCGGCTCGGGGTAGGTCGCTCATGCATCTGTCAATTGCAATGGATGGTATGGTAATATATCAGTTTGCCCATGCAAACCGTGAAGCGCGCAGAGGCTCCGCTCCTGTCGTCCCCGACGGCGGGAGAAGCGCTGCGCGCTATTCCAGCTTCCGCGCGCATCTACCAGTGGCTGCGCGGCCGTATCGCTGGCGGCGAAATGCCGCCCGGCCTCCCGGTGCAGGAGAAGGAACTGGCCGAACGCCATGGCGTGAGCCGCACGCCGGTCCGCGAGGCGCTGCTTCGCCTTGCCGATGAGCGGCTGATCGACATTTTCCCGCAACGCGGCACCTTCGTCTCGCGCATCAGCGTCGAATCGCTGCGCGACGGCATGGTGATCCGCGAGGCGCTGGAGCGCGTCGCGGTCCGGCGCGCCGCGGCGAGGGTCGCCGACGCTGACATTGGCGATCTTCGGCTGATCCTTGCGCGCCAGACGGCCTGCGAGCGAGCGGGCGACTGGGTGGGCTTCCACGCCGAGGACGAGGCATTTCACCGCCGCATCGCCCTTGTGTCCGGCCATCCCAATCTCTGGCGCGTCGTGCGGGAGGAGAAGGTGCAGGTCGACCGGTGCCGCGTGCTGCATCTGCCAATCTCCGGCCGCCGCGAGATGGTGATGAAGGAGCATCGCGCCATCGTCGACGCGCTCGCCTCGCGCGATCAGGAGGCTGCCGACAAGGCGATGGCCGCGCATCTCGGCAATGTGTTGCCGGGCCTGGACGAGCTCGTGCGCGCTCGCCCCGACTATTTCGAGGCCGACGCGCGGGCGCCCGTCGAGCCCGCGGCGTCGCCGCTTTCTTCTACGCGCGGCAAGGAGAGCTTCGTATGACGAACCATCGCCCTCGTTTGTCGGCGGCTACGCTCGGGCGACTCGCGCCCGGCGTTGCCTCGCCCGGCTATGATCGCGCAAGCGAACGCGTCGGCATCGTCCATCTCGGCGTCGGCGCCTTCCACCGTGCGCATCAGGCGGTCTTCGTCGACGAGAGGATGGCGGCTGGCGAGCGGGACTGGGCCATCCTCGGCGCGAGCCTGCGTTCCCCCGAGACGCGCGACGCGCTCGCGCCGCAGGACGGGCTTTACACCCTCGTCGAACGCGACGGCGACGGCGAGCGACAGCGGGTGGTCGGCGCGCTGCGCGGGATCCTCGTGGCGCCCGAGTCGCCGACGGCGCTGCTCGACGCGATGACCGATCCGAATGTGCGCATCGTTTCGCTGACTGTCACCGAGAAGGGCTATTGCCACGATCCCGCGACCGGCGAATTGCGCGAGGATCATCCCGACATCCGGCATGACCTCGCGACCCCAGGCCTGCCGCGTAGCGCCCTAGGCTTTCTGGTCGAGGCCCTGGCGCGGCGGCGCGCGGCGGGGACAGCGCCGTTCACCGTGCTATGCTGCGACAATCTGCCGTCCAACGGCAAGCTCGTGCGCGGGGTGACGCGCCGCCTCGCCGGCCTTCGCGACGCCGAACTCGGCCGCTTCGTCGAGCAGGAGGTGGCGTTTCCCGGCACAATGGTCGATCGCATCGTGCCGGCGTCTACTGATGCCGATCGAGAAGTGGTCGCCGCGCGGCTCGGGCTCGACGACGCCTGGCCGGTGGTCGCCGAACCCTTCCGCCAGTGGGTGATCGAGGATCATTTCCCCGCCGGCCGGCCGCGCTTTGAAGAGGCCGGCGCGGAGCTCGTCGCCGACGCCGGGCCTTATGAGACGATGAAGCTCCGCCTGCTCAACGGCGCCCATTCGACGCTCGCCTATCTCGGCTATCTCGCCGGCCACGAAACGGTCGCGGCGGCAATCGCGGCGCCGGGCTTCGCGCCCTTCGTCCTCGGCCTGATGGACGAGGAGGTGACGCCGACGCTCTCGGTGCCTTCGAGCACGGATCTGGCCGCTTACAAGGCGGCGCTGCTGCGGCGCTTCGCCAATCCGGCGCTGAAGCACCGCACCTGGCAGATCGCGATGGACGGCTCGCAGAAGCTGCCCCAGCGCCTGCTGGCGACGACCCGCGCGCGCCTCGCCGCTGGCGCGCCTATCCGGCGCCTCGCGCTCGCCGTCGCAGGCTGGATGCGTTACGTGACCGGCCTCGACGAGCGCGGCCAGCCGATCGAGGTGCGCGATCCGCTGGCGGGGCGGCTGCGCGCCGTCGCCGACGCAGCCGGCCCCAATGCGGAGACCCTCGCGGCGTCGCTCCTCAGTGTACGCGAGATATTCGACGCGGACCTCCCCGCCGATCCCCGCTTTGTTGGCGCCGTTCAGCAGGCGCTGTCCGATCTCTATCGATACGGCGCCGCGCGCGCCGTCGCTGAATTCAGGCAGGAGGAACGATGATGAGACAGGGTTGGCGCTGGTTTGGTCCGAGCGACCCGGTGACGCTCGACCATGCCAGGCAGGCTGGGGCGACCGACATCGTCTCCGCGCTCCATTCCGTTCCGGCGGGCGTCGCCTGGACCCGTGAAGCGGTGGCGGAGCGCCGCGCCATCATCGAAGACAATTCGAACGGACGTGCGCCGCTGCGCTGGTCGGTGGTGGAGAGCATTCCCGTCGCCGACGTGATCAAGCGCAAGGGCCGCGAGGCGCGCGCCGCCATCGACGCCTGGATCGCCAGCCTCGAGGCGGTCGCGACGGTGGGGCCTCGCGTCATCTGCTACAATTTCATGCCGGTGCTGGATTGGACGCGCACCGACCTCGACTGGCCGCTCCCGACTGGCGCCACGGCGCTGCGCTTCGACCAGCGCCGCTTCGCCGCCTTCGACCTCTATGTTCTGAAGCGGGCGGGCGCCGAGGCCGACTACAGCCGCGAGCAGCAGGCCGAAGCGCGCAAGACGGCGGACGGCTTCACTGAGGAGGATGTCGAGCTCGTCACCCGCAACGTGCTCGCCGGCTTGCCGGGCGGGACCACGAAGGGACTGAGCCTCGACGAGTTCCGCGATATTCTTGCCGCCTATGCTGATGTCGACGCGGAGCGTCTGCGGGCCAACCTCATCGACTTCCTCGAGGCGGTGACGCCGGTGGCGGAGAGGCTCGGCGCGCGGCTGACGCTCCACCCCGACGATCCGCCGCGCGCGCTGTTCGGGCTGCCGCGCATCGCGTCGACGGAGGCGGACTACGACGCGCTGTTCCGCGCTGTTCCGTCCCCAGCCAACGGCATGTGCTTCTGCACCGGCAGCCTCGGCGTGCGCGCCGACAACGATCTCGTCGCCATGGCGCAGCGCTTTGCCGACCGGATCCATTTCGCGCATCCGCGCGCGACGCGGCGGGATGCGGATGGGCTCGGTTTCCAGGAGGCTGATCATCTCGACGGCGATGTCGATATGCCCGCAGTTCTCGCTGTGCTGGTCGCCGAGAACCGTCGCCGTTCCGAGGACAAGACAATCGTGCTGCGGCCCGATCACGGCCACCGCATGCTCGCCGATCTCGTCTCGGACGCGAGGGTCAATCCCGGCTACACCGCCGCGGGCCGCATGAAGGGGCTAGGCGAACTGCGCGGCATCACGCGCACGCTCGAACGCTTGCCGGACGAGCCGCTCGCCGGCGTGCGCTGAGCGCATTGCTTTCGGGTTGAGACGCAGCCCCGTGTAGGGCCGCTTCGTGCGCCCTTAGCCTCAGGTCGCTTCGGCGATTCCGGCGGTCAGAGACCCTCTCCGTCGTCGGAGCGCCCGGCCTTGATCTCGGCGAGGAGCTTCTGGACCTCCTCGGGCGCGGGCAGCGGATCGCAGGCGAGCGGTCCGCGCGTCCATATGATGAGGCCGGCGCCGCCCTTGTCTTTCGTAAGCAGGAGCGCACCGTCGCCGGGGGGAAGCCCCGCCGGGGTGAACGGCAGCGCGGCATAAAGGCCTTGCAGGAAGTGGAACTGCGCGTCCGTCATGGGAGCGACCGTCGTGTCCTTGCCGGCCGATTGCTGCACTTTTTCTAGTGCCGTGCAATGCGGCGGCGCTTTCTCTTGAGCGATCGCGGGAGCGGCGACGACCAACGCCGACAACGCAAGGGCAACCTTCAGCATGGCTTTTTCTCCTCAGTCATTTGACTGCGTTCACATCTTCAATCGCGTGGCCCTCGGTGAATCGGCCGGCGCCCACGGTCGCCTCGTCACTCACATCTTGGCGGGCAGCGCGCTCAAGGCGCTCCGGTCAAGCTGGTACATTCCTTGATCGTCGCCGATGCCCAGCGGATCGCCGGCGCCCTTGCGGGCTTTGGTCTCACGCTTTTCGAGCACGGCGCGCTGCCCGTGCGCGATTGCATCTTGGGCTTGGCGAAGCGTTTTTTTCATCTCTTTCGTCAGACGCGTCTCGTAGGCGCGCGGAACATCGTTGGTTCGGAGCCAAAGATCGACCTGCCCCTCGTCGTCATGCGCCACGAAGGCGACAAGCTCGGCGTGATCAGGCAAAGCAGATGCGTCCGCCGAAACCGGGAAACCCATAATTGCGCCGGCTGCGACGGGCGCGTAACAGGCGAGCGCCAGGGCGGCGATAGGGACTGCGATCTTCGCCCACAGGGGCGCGTTCGCAGTCCGAAAGAGCCACGCGGCGATGACGCACATCAACGCGAGCAGCGCGCCGAAGGACAAAACGAAGTGAAGGTAGAGGCTCATGGCGTGGAGACTTCTTTCTGATAGGACGCGGTGATCGGGGTGAGGGGCGGATCGCTGAGCGTGATCTGGCCATCCCGCGCCATATCGAACGATGCCCAATTGACCGTCTGGCCGACGTAATCCAGAGCGAAATCCTTCGCGAAGACGACGTGGACAGAAGGATTGAGGGCGAGGATCTCGGCGTGAACCTTGAGTCCGATGGTGCGGGGGTCGATCACGCGGTCGTGGTCGGCGTAGAGGTTTGCGCCGAGGTCGTAGCGGCCGGGCTCGATACAGCGCAGCGCGATCGTTTCCTTGTCGCTGTCGACCTGGACTTGCGAACCGTCCGCCAGCGTGATGATCGAGTCGATAAAGCCGCGGTTATCGCGGTCGAGCGTCGCGCAGCCGACGTCGCGCGAGCCGTAAAAGACCGGCTTCTTGCTGGGCGGCATCAAGTGAATGTCGACATCGGCGTCCTTGTGGACGTCCCACTCGACCGAGAGAAGATATTCGGCCTTTTCTTGCACGCCATTGGCCTTTGTCTGCGGCGGATTGACCGCGACAATGACAATGGCGAGCATTGCGAGCGCCATGTCGCAGAGACCGATCCAGACGGGCGAGCGGTCGGTCATCGGTCGACCTTCTTGATTGCGACCTCGAGATTGAAGGTCATGACGGCAACGAGAGCCGCCGCTAGCACCCCGCACGCTGTGCAATAAAGCGAGGTGGCGAGCGGGGCGAAGGCAGCCGCTCCCCCAGCGAGCGCCTTGGCCTGCAGGCTCAAGCCGAAAGCGGTGCCGAAAAGCCCAAGCATCGGGAGAAGGCGCTCGGCGAGATGGCCGAAAGAGGCGTCTGCGGCGTCAGGACGCCACGCCTGCCAACCGAGCCAGACCGTTGTGCCGACGAACACTGCGCCGATGGCCGACGTCATCATGCTCTGGTCATTTGCCCAGACCGCGGCGAACACGCCTTGAAGATAGGCGAACCACGCGGCCGCGCCGATGGCGAGGCACAGAACGAAATGTGAGAGGAAGGCACGGCGCTGCATGAGGCGGCAACCCTTTCCAAAAACACAAGCACTGCTCTCGGGGAGTGCTCCCGGAGAGCACAATTGGACGCAGCTCAGCAACTTTTCAGCGAGTTGAGATCGCAGGCATTCGCTACGTCGTCTTCCATTCCTGACACGCATTTAGCATTGTCGGACGGTGCCTACCTATTGGGTAAAGGTCGCGTGCATCTAAACACATGCAAATCCCGAACCGCATAAAGCATAATGACGCTGATGCGTTGGTGTGGCTGAGCCGACCTATTGCTGACGTCAGTCGCCTTTTTGCTGGCTGGGCCGCCGTTCGTAAGTTGTCGGCGTCGAAAATCGTGCGGCGCGCCTGCGGTCGCAGTTTCGTAACAGATTGACTCGCCGGCAACGATTCAAATGTTCGACCAACAGCTCCGTAACTTGGCGCTCCGTACGTCCGTTTCCGGACTGGGGGTTGGAGTGGGCTCCAAGCGTCAGATTTGGGCCGCTAGATCCTGAGCGCCGGCCGCAGCATTGCATGCAAACAGTCGCGCCCGTTCGGGGATCAGGCCGGCGCCTTCTTTACCCGCGCTACGATCTGCGTCGGATTGACGAACCGCAGCGCCACCAGCAGCCAGATCAGCGTGCTGAGCATATAGATCACCGCCATCGCGTCGATCGACTGGCCCGCGCGCACGCCCGCCGCGAAGACGGAATAGTAGAGCGCCACGACGAGGGTTTGGCTGCTGGGGCCGGCGGTGAGGAACGTCAGCTCGAACATCGATACGGTGCGCACCATGGCGAGCAGTGTCGCGGCGAGGATGCCCGGCAGTAGCAGCGGCGGCAGGACATGGACGAAGAGCCGGAGCGTGCCCGCGCCGAACACGCGCGCCGCCGCCTCGACGCGCGGGTCGATCTGCTCGATGAAGGGTATCAGCAGCACCACGGTGAAGGGCGCAGTGGGCACGAGATTGGCGACGATCACGCCCCACATCGTGCCGGCCAGCCCGACTTTATAGAGCACGGTCGCCAGCGGCACGCCGAAGGTGATCGGCGGCACCAGCAGCGGCAGCAGGAAGAGCAGCATCACCAGCGACTTGCCGGGAAAGTTGCGGCGCGCCATGGCGTAGGCGGCCGGCACGCCGATCAGCGCCGAGAGCAGCACCACCGCGCCTGCAATCTCGAAAGTGACGACGAGCACGTCGCTGAGCTGGAACTCGTTCCAGGCCGAGGCGTACCAACGGACCGTGAATGCGGCCGGCAGCCAGCTGTTGAGCCAGCGCGTGCCGAAGGAATTGACGACGACGGTGGCGATCATCGCCAGCACGTTGACCACGAAGAAGACGATGAAGGCCCGGACCACCGTCTTCCAGAGCTTTTCGAGCGCGCCGTCCATCGTCGTCAACCCTTTCCGCCGCCGACCGGGCCTCGGTAGAGAAGACTGCGCAGGCCCAGCACCACGCCGACGAAACCGAACTGCGTAACCGCCATGATCATCGCGATGGCCGAGGCGTAGGAATAGTCGTACTGCTCGAAAGCCGCCTGCGCCGCCGCGAAGGAAATGACGCGCGTCTCACCCGCCGGCGCGCCGAGCATCACGGCCGATGGGAACACCGAGAAGGCGTCGACGAAGGCGAGGCAGAAGGTGACCGCGAGCCCCGGCACGATCAGCGGCAACACGATGTGGCCGAAGCGCTGGCGCGCTCGCGCGCCGAGCGTCGCCGCGGCTTGCTCCAGCGCCGGATCGATGCCGGAGATCATCGACAGCGTGAGCAGGAAGGCGAAGGGAAAGCCGGTGATCACCAGCGAGATGAACACGCCCCAATAATTGTGCACGAGGCGGATCGGATGCTGGATCAGGCCGAACAGGATCAGCGTGCGGTTCAGCCAGCCCTGCGGGCCGAGGTAGTTCAGCAGCCCCTCGGCCACCAGCACCGTGCCGAGCGTGATCGGCAGCACCAGAATGGTGGTCAGAAGGCGCTGATGGCGCATATGGCGCACCTGCATCGCGATCGGCACGGACAGCGCGATGTTCACAAGCGTCACCGGTACGGCGAGCCGCAGCGTCAGCCAGATGGTGCCGTACATATAGGGGTCGGAGAAGAAGCGTGCGTAGTTGCCGAGCCACCCGCCTTGCTTCGGCGCGAAGGAGAGCGCCAGCCCGTAGAGGAACGGATAGACGAATACTAGCAGAACGAACAGCGCGGCGGGCAGAACCATCAGCGTGACGCCGTCGAAGCCGAGTTCGGCGAGCCTGCGGCGGAGCGGAACGGGCGAGGCGAGCGCCTGGTTCATTGCCCACCTGCGGCGTAGACCAGCGAGCGATCCGCCGGAGCGCCGAGGCGCACGGTCTCGCCGACGCCGAGCGGCGTCTCGGCGCGGAAGAACAGCTCCTGGCCGCCTGCGCCGGTCGCCGCGCCATAATAGGCTTCGCCGCGGTATTCCATACCAGTCACTTCGGCGTCGATCGGACCCTCGGGCGAGGGGACGAGATCGGCGGGACGGATGGCGACCGTGACGCCCGCGCTGTCATTCACGTCGATGGCCTGGCCGCGGACGGTGCGGGCGAAGCCGCAATCGACCTCGACCTCACCGCCCGCGCGGCGCGTCACCCGGCCGGGGAAGGCGTTGCGGAAGCCCATGAACTCGGCGACGTCGGCGTGCAGCGGCCGACGATAGAGCTCCTCCGGCGCCCCGATCTGCCGGACGGCTCCGTCGCGCAGGACGACGATGCGGTCGGCGAGCGAAAGCGCCTCGTCCTGGTCATGGGTGACATAGATGGTCGCGGAGCCGAGCAGGCGATGGATGCGGCGGATTTCCGCCCGCATCTCCAGCCGGAGCTTGGCGTCGAGATTGGACAGCGGTTCGTCCATCAGCACCAGCGGCGGCTCGACCGCGATGGCGCGGGCGATGGCGACGCGCTGCTGCTGGCCGCCCGAGAGTTGGCCCGGCAGCTTTCCGCTCTGGGAGGCGAGGCGCACTACGCCGAGCGCTTCGTCGACCCGGCGCACGATCTCGGCTTTGGCGACGCCGTGCATCTGGAGACCGAAGCCGACGTTGCGGCGCACGTCCATGTGAGGAAACAGCGCGTAGTTCTGGAAAACCATGCCAAAGCCGCGATCCTCGGGCTTGAGCGTGTCGATGCGGCGATCGTCGAGCCAGATCGCCCCGTCGCTCAGCGCCAGCAGGCCGGCGAGGCAATTGAGCGCGGTCGACTTGCCGCAGCCAGACGGACCGAGCAGGGCGATGAACTCGCCGCGCTGGACGGTCAGGCTGATTTCCTTCAGCGCGTTGTGCGCCCCGAAGTTCCGGCTCATGCGGTCGAGCCGCAGTTCACGAAAGCCGGCGGAAGCTATCGCCATCGCCCTAAAATCCTGCTGGTTTGAATAGGATGACCCAATGTGCTCCCGGCGGGCCGCGTCAAACGGCCCGCCGGAGATGCCTCACTTCTGCATCTTGGCCGCGCCGATCTCGCGGTCCCATTTGTCGAACATCTCGACGAGCGGCTTGGCGTCGAGCGGCGCCTCGGTCGGGTTGTCGGCGATCAGCGCCGCATATTCCGGTCGGCCGAATTTCTTGATCGTGTCCTGGCTCTCCGCCGGGGCCATGTCCGGCGTCACGCCCTTGATGGCGGGGCCGGGATACATATAGCCGTGGTCATACATGAAGGCCTGTTGCTCGGGCTTGAGCAGGTAGGCCATCAGCTCGATCACGACCTTCAGCTTCTGCTCCGACACACCCTTGGGGATCGCCATGTAGTTGGCGTCGCCGACCCAGTGGAAGTTCTTGAAGGCGCCGACCTTATATTCCTCGGGGACGATGCCGAGATAGCGCGGGTTGATGTCCCAGCCGGTCGTCGTCGCGATGATGTCGCGCGTGCCGTTGGCGAGCTCCTTCATCGAGGCGGTGGTGCCTGCGGTGTAGTACTCGATGCAGCCGTCGAGCTCCTTCAGATAGGCCCAGGTCTTGTCCCAGCCGTGGATCGGATCCTTCGGATCCTTGTCGCCCAGCAGATAGGGCAGAGCCATCACAAAGGTGCGGCCCGGACCGGAATTGGCCGGGCGGGCGTACATGAAGCGGCCCGGATTGGCCTTGCACCAGGCGAGCAGCTTCTCCGGCGTGTCAGGCACGTCCTTGACGCGGTCGGGCGCGTATTCGAGCAGGGGGCCCGAGGGGTACCAGTCGATCACGAAGGCCTGGTTGCGCGCCATCTCCTGCATCTCGTAGGCGCCGGGGATGTAAAGGGTCTTCAGGTCGGGGAACTTGTCGGCGTATTTCGGCAAAATTTGCAGCCAGAGGCCCTGGTCCATGCCGGCGGCGAGGGCGTCGTTGCCTGTGAGCACGAAGTCGATGTCGACGCGCCCGGCGTCCTGCTGCGCCTTGAGCTTGCCGGCGAGTTCCGGCGCCGTGGCCTGGGTGAAGACGAATTTCGACACCAGATCGGGATGTTCGGCCTGGAACTTCTCGAGCGCCGGCTGGCTGATCTGAAGATCGCCAGCGACGTCGATGACATTGATGACGACGGGTTCGGCCATCGCGCCGAAGGTCGTCGCGACGAGCAGCGCGCTCGCCGCCAACACGCTCGATTTCCACCTCGCTTGAGACATTCGTTCTCTCCCCTCTGGCTATTGTTTGGCGCAGTTGCGGTGAGGACTTAGGCGTTCGCAGCGCTCGGCCCGTTGCTGAGCCTGCTGGCGGCGGCGCGGTCCAGGAACAGGTGACAGGCCGGGTGCTGTTGGAGGATCGAGGCCGGCCACAGATTGGTGACCGGTCCCTCCAGGACATGCTGCACGGCTTCGGCCTTGCGCGCGTCCGGCACGGTCAGAACGACGATGCGGCTCGACAGGATCCGCTGGACCGTCATCGAGATCGCTACGGTCGGCACGTCGTCGAAGGTCGGGAACCAACCCTCGCCGAACTGCTGGCGCCGGCAACGCTCCTCGAGCTCGACGACCTTGTAGGCCACGGTCGTCTCGAAATCGGCTGGCGGGTCATTGAAGGCGAGGTGGCCGTTCTCGCCGATGCCGGCGAACATCACGTCGATCGGATGAGCGTCGAGCAGTGCGTTGATGCGGGCGAGTTCGGCGTCGAGGTCGGGCGCGTCGCCCTTGATGAAATGGAAGGCGCCCAGGGTCGGCAGCTTGCCGGTGAAACGCTCCTTGAGATAGCGCCTGAAGCTGGCGGGATGGGTTTCCGGCATGCCGATATATTCGTCGAGATGGAAGGCGGTGACGCGCGACCAATCGATATCAGGCTCAGTGACCAGAGCTGCTAGCATCTCGAACTGGCTGGCTCCCGTCGCGACGACAATATTGGCCTTGCCGCGCGCAGCAATGGCTTCGCAGATGGCGGCCGCGCAGGTTTCTGCGGCGGCCTTGCCGTTCTCCAATTTGGATTCGCTGTGATGAACTTCGATCATGTTCGCTTCCTGCTGGAGGGGGCGGAGTGGGGCGCTTGGTGCTCGGCGACGGCGCCAGTCGAGCCGCGGATGACGAGTTCGCCCGTGATCACGCGCCTCTCGGTCGGCGCCGCCGGATTGGCGAGGCCGTCTAGCAGCAGGTCGACGGCCGTCGCGCCGGCGAGGGCGCAGCAGGCGTTGACCGTCGTCAGCGGCGGATATGTGGTGGAGGCGATGATGTCGTCGCAGCCGACGACGCTGATATCGCCCGGCACGGAAAGGCCCCTGTCGGTGACCCCGGCCATAATGCCCTGCGCGACGACGTCGTCGACCGCTAGCGCCGCAGTGGCGCCGCTCTCGAGCAGTTCCTCGACGCAGGCCCGGCCGGCTCCGTGGCTCGGACGACCCGCGGCGATCTCGACGACGCGCAGCCCCTTCGCGACTCCTTGGGTCTGAACCGCGCGCAAGCGCTGCTGGCTGGACCAGGACGAGACCGGAGCGCCGACATAGGCGATGGCGCGGTGGCCGAGACCGGCCAGCAGGTCGACGGCGGCGGTGAAGCCAGGAGCCGTGTCGACCAGTACGCGCGCGATGCCTTCAAGGTCGCGATTGATGACGGCGACCGGCCGGCGCGCGGCGTGCTTGCGGATCAGCTCTTCGTCGAGCCGCGGTGAGGCGAGCACGAAGCCATCGACCTGCGCGGCGAGCTTTCCCAGCAGGACGTCCTCGAGATGGGCCGTTTCATCAGAGTCGCCGAGGAAAGTCGCGTAGCCGCGCTTGTAAGCTTGCGCCTGCGCGCCGCGCATCAGCGCCGAGAAGAAGGGATTGGCGACGTCGGGAAGGATGAGGGCGATATTGCCGGAGCGTCCGGTCGAAAGCGCCTTCGCGAACTGGTTGGGCACGAAGCCGAGCCGCTCGGCGGTGTGGCGAACCTTTTCGACCGTGGCCGGCGTCACCAAATCGGGTTGTGAGAAGACCCGCGACACCGTCGCCTGCGAAACGCCCGCCTCGCGCGCAACGAGGCGAATGGTCGGCACAGGCGCATGAGACGGCGGTTTGGCCACGGCTTCTTCCCCAGGAAACCGCTTTCGCCGCAAGCGATGAAACCGGTTTCATTAAGGCATGATGAAACCGGTTTCATCGAGTGTCAACATCAAAGTCACAGCCGGCTGGCGTGGCTTGCGGACGGCGGGCCAGAGGTGCGGAGCGCGTTAGGGGGCGCCGGCCGGATCGTCTTCATCCTCCTTATAGCCGAGCGCCTGCTCGTTGCCGGTCGAGCCATAGTATTTGTAGGGCAGGAACTTGCCGGACAACGTGAACTTGACGCGGTCGCCTTTCGGGTCGGGCTGGCGCTCGATCTGAACGTCGAAGTCGATCGCCGACATGATGCCGTCGCCGAACTCCTCCTCGATCAGCGCCTTCCAGGCGGGACCGTTGATCATCACCATCTCGTAGAAGCGATAGATCAGCGGGTCGGTCGGCGGCATCGGCGAGCCGCGCATCGGAACCTCGTTGAGCATGCGCTCTTCGCATTTGGTGAGGCCGAACAGCTTGGCGGCGCGTTCGCATTGCGGCCTCGTCAGCCTCATCTGCCCGAGCAGGGCGCCGACCACCAGCACCTCGGACATGCCGCCGATTTCCGCGGCGATGTATTTCCATGTCCAGTCTTGCTGGCGTTTGATGTGGAGAATTTTTTCCGTGATATCGCTGCGGTTCATGGTGCTCTCGAAGGGCTGGGACCGCCGGCGAGCCAAGCAATCTTCGCCCATCGAGGTCAATCGTTCTTCCCGCCGCGTTGCGTCACGACCGCGGCATCGCCCCTCTCGTGCCTGGTAAAGGCGGGCGCCCTCGGGATGGGCGCCCGCCGGGAAGCAACGCGCCTTCACATCCCCGGTATTTTCACGCATTCCATCACTTCGATGCCGCCGCCACGGGCGAGATGGGGGTGGCCTTCGGTCAGTTTGACGGCGCCATCGAAACTGTCGGCGTTGACGATCGAATAGCCGGAGGCGCCGCTCGCCCTCGCCTCGCCGAGGAGCTTGCCGCCAGGCGCGAGCGGCGCGCCGCCATCGACGACGGAAGGGCCGACTTTGCCAAACCACGCCATCCAGTCGTCCATCATCGCCTTGCCCTCGGCCTCGCTGCGCGGCTGCTCGCCACCGGTGTAGAGGAACACATATTTGTTCGTCATGGCGCAGTCCTCCTCGTTGTGGGGCGCCGTTCCGCGTTGTCGATGCGCCAGCGCCCGTCGTCGCATCGCGCGTCTCAATTATGCGGCGTAGTCCTCGCGCAGCCGCACCCACGCCATCGAGAAGGGCAGATCGTCCTCCTGGCGGCCGAGCGGCGTCAGGTCGAGGTACTGATAGGCGATGTTAGTCGGATCCGTGCCGCGCGCGAAGCTCGAATAGGCGTGATAGACGGCGCCGTCATCGCCTTTGATGAAGGCGCTGACGCCCGGCAGGTCGCTCGCCTTCATCGAGTTCGGTTCGTAGTTGTAGGTCGTCGTGCCGGCGGCGAGGTCTTCTTGATGGAACGAGACGCCGAAGTCGTAATTGAAGTCGCTCCGCCCTGAGGAATACCAGGGGAAGGCGTAGCCTGCGAGTTTAGCCCGCGCGGCGAGCTTCTCATAGGGCGCCCGGGAGATGGCGACGAAGCGCGTGTCGCGTTGTTCGAGATGGGGCAGGACTCCGCTGACCCCGTCGGCCCAGAAAGAGCAGCTCTTGCAGGGGCGATCCCATTCCGGCGCGAACATGAAGTGATGGACGATGAGCTGCCGGCGCGGGCCGAAGAGATCGATTAAGGTCGCTTCGCCTTCCGGACCGTCGAAGCGATAAGGCTTGTCGACGCGCACCCAGGGCAAAGCGCGCCGCTTGGCGGCGAGGCTATCGCGCAGCCGCGTAAACTCCTTTTCCTCCGCCAGCAGTTGCTTGCGCGCTTCGAGCCAGTCTTCGCGCGTCGCGACGTGATGCTCGAGCATGGCGATCCTCCTCTCGTTAGGCCGCCTCAGGCGGCGTGTTCGCATGAAGGTAACTCGGGCGGGCGACGAATTTCTCGTTCGCGCGCCGCAGATTGGGAAACTGAGCCAGCAGCGCCGCGCCGTCCGGCATCGCACGGACCGAGGCGATGATCGGCGCGAGCAGGATGTCGGGCACGCTCATCGTGTTGTCGACGAGAAAGTCATTGGCGCCGAACGCCTTGTCGAGCGCGCCGCACACCTTGCGGATCTCGGGCTGGGCGGCATCGATGACCGTCCGGTTTGGCGCACCATCGGGTCCTCTGGGAAAAACATACTGCAGGACATAGTCGCGCACCATTGCCGGATAGGCGTAGCAATTGATGACGCTGATCCATTGCTCGGCCTTGGCTCGCGTAGCCGGTTCCCCAGGCATCAGCGCCGGGCCGGGGCAGGTCTCGTCGAGATGGCGAAGGATCGCGCTCGTTTCGTAGAGGGTGAGTTCGCCCCAGCGTAGCGTCGGCATCTTGCCGAAGGGATTGAGCGCGAGAATTTCCGGCGACTGGGGGCGGGCGGAGTGTAGCGCGCAGGCGACGCCCTTCTCGGCGAAACCGATGCGCGCAGAGCGCACGTATGACGAGCGATGGTCGCCTAGGAGCGTCGGAGTCGGCGTCGCCGGCCGCAGCCTTCCCGCAAGCATCGCCTCCAGATCGTTGAAGCTCGAAGCCCAGCCCACCGCATGACCGTCGCGATCCTCGCGGGTCGCAAAGCCCGTTTGTTCCAGCGTCAGATCGACCCCGCCGTCGCGCGGCCGGAGCGTAATCGTCACCAGGGTCTCGGGGCTACGGTCCGTGCCCTTGAGCCATCCCCAGGTGAACACCAGCCGCTCGGGCGGCGCGATCTCGCGGAACTCGCCAGTGACGATGTCGACGCGGCCGGCGGCCGAATGAATCTCGATGCGGTATTTGCCGCCGACGCGGGCATCGACCTCGCAGGAGGGGCAGGTGTGCGACTCGGGCCCAAACCAGGCCTGCATCAGTGGCTTCTCGGTGAAGGCGGCGAAGACGCGCGCCGGCGCGGCCTTGAAGTGGCGGGTGATGAGGAGGGTGTCGTCGGCGGACATGGCTTACTCCTTGGGTTCGCTGTCAGGTGGCCTCTCGTTGATGCGTTCGTCCTGCGCGCGAAGCAGCGCCTCGAGGCGGTCGAAGCCGCTCTCCCAGAACTGCCTGACCTCACCGATCCATTTCTGCGCCTCGGCGAGACGCTCGCGTTTGAGCGAGCAGATGCGCCAGCGCGCGTCGATCCTACGGTCGATCAACTGCGCCGCCTCGAGAACCCTCAGATGCCGCGAGATCGCCGGGCCGCTGATGTCGAACGGTTCGGCGAGTTCGCTCACTGTGGCGTCGCTTGCCGCCAGGCGGGCGACGATGGCGCGCCGGGTTGGGTCGGCGAGGGCGGCGAAAGTTTCCGAAAGCGTGTCCATTTCTAATTTAACCACATTGTTAAATGAGCGGCAAGGCCTTTTGCAACGCAAAATGATTTGCGCGCTGTCTCGATTTTGCTCATTGAGTTCCCGCGAAATCGTGCAGCGTCGCGAGTGCGAACGGCGCGCGACTTCGAGCGATCGGGGGTGGAGCGTGGGCAAAGTTCATGCGGGCGTCGGCCCGAAATATCCGCAGGTCGTCGTGCTGATCGGTGCGACCGGGGATCTCTCGCAGCGCAAACTGCTGCCTGGCCTGTTCCATCTCATCAGCGCCGGCTTCATCCCGGGGTGCCGAATCATCGGCGTTTCGCTCGACGCAATCGACGTCGACGTCTTCCGCGAGATTGCGCGCGCGGCACTCGAGCGCTCGCCCGGCCGTAAGGCCAGCGAGGAGGAATGGGCGGCCTTCGCCGAAATCCTTGACTATGTGCCGATCGGCGCAGGCCCCAAGGCGCTGCGCGAGGCGGTCCTTAAGGCGGAAGCCTGTTTCGAGGGGCAAAGCGAACGCCTGCATTATCTCAGCGTGCCGCCCTCGGCGGCGCTGCCCTCGGTGCGACTGCTGGCCGACGCCGGCCTCGTCGATCACTCGCGGGTCATCATGGAGAAGCCGTTCGGCACCGATCTCGCCAGCGCCGAGGCGCTCAATGAAAAGCTGCACGAGGTCTTCAAAGAAGATCAAATCTTCCGCATCGACCACTTCCTCGGCAAGGAGCCAGCGCAGAACATCCTCGCGTTCCGTTTCGCCAATGGCCTCTTCGAGCCGATTTGGAACCGCAACTTCATCGATCATGTGCAGATCGACGTGCCGGAGACGCTCGGGCTCGACAAACGCGCTGCCTTCTACGAGCAGACCGGCGCCTACCGCGACATGGTGGTGACCCACCTCTTTCAAATCCTCGGTTTCATGGCGATGGAGCCGCCGACGGCGCTGTCGCCGAAGCCGATCAGCGAGGAGAAGAACAAGGTCTTTCGCAGCCTGTCGCCGATCGACCCGAAGAATGTGGTGCGCGGCCAATACGCCGGCTACCGGCAGGAGGAGGGGGTCGATCCCGAATCCGACACCGAGACCTTCATCGCGGTCAAATGCCTGATCGATAACTGGCGGTGGGCGGGCGTGCCGTTCTTCCTGCGCACCGGCAAGCGGATGGCCGCGGGCCAGCGGATCATTTCGATCGCATTCCGCGAAGCCCCCAAGAGCATGTTCCCCACCGGGTCCGGCGTCGGCGCCCAGGGCCCCGACCATTTGACCTTCGACCTCGCCGACGCCTCGAAAGTGTCGTTGTCCTTCTACGGCAAGCGGCCCGGCCCAGGGATGCGGCTCGACAAGCTGAGCATGCAATTCGCCATGCACGACACCGGCATGATCGGCGAGGTGCTCGAGGCCTACGAGCGTCTCATCCTGGACGCGATGCGCGGCGATCACACGCTGTTCACCACCGCCGAGGGCATCGAACGGCTATGGGAGGCGTCGGCCGCGCTGCTCGAGGCTCCGCCGCCGGTGCGCCTCTACGAGCCCGGTTCCTGGGGTCCGAAATCCGTTCACCAGCTCATCGCGCCGCACGCCTGGCGACTGCCGTTCGAGCGAGCGTGGCGCAACCCCAACGACTCTGGACACTGAGGGCGACCCTCATTGTGAGGAGCGAGCGTTGGCGCTGCCGGATTGCGTCGCTTCGCTGGCAAGGGCGGCGTGCGTCCCCATCCGGCCGCGTCGACCTGCAAACGCGTTCATCGTCCTGTCGTCGGAGTCACTCAAGAGACTTGGGGAATTGTGGGGCAACATGGTCGGGGTATCAGGGAGGGATGTCATGAGCGCTGTCGCGGACCTAACGCATCGTCTACACGAAGAAGAGATTAAGCTGCTGGCCCAGCTTCGGGCCACTCGCCGGGCCCGCGTGCCACGGGACGAAGAGGAGGCGGGCCTCGGGGATCGCGTGGCCGATTGGGTCGCGGCGACCATGGGCTCGTGGACCTTCATTATTATTCAATCTGGCATTTTGATCGTGTGGATCATCCTCAACATCACTGCTTATGTTCAGCAGTGGGATCCCTATCCGTTCATCCTGTTGAACCTCGCGCTGTCCTTCCAGGCCGCCTACGCTGCGCCGTTCATCATGATGAGCCAGAACCGGCAGGCGGCGATCGACCGCGTGGCGGCGCAGAACGATTACCGGATCAACGCAAAGGCCGAACTCGAGATCGAGCTTTTGCATCAGAAGCTCGATTTGTTGCGCGAGACCGAGGTCTCGGAACTGATCCAGATCATCCGCCGCCTCGAGGACCGCCTGCCGCCGGCTGCCGAACGCGATGCCAGGGCTGAGCCGGCGATCCCGGCGAGTTGAAGGCTCGCCGCTTGCCGTTGTCCGCCGTCGGCGGCATGCTCGCATTCCCTGACCTAGGCGAAGGGAACGGCGGTGGAGACGACGTCTAAAGACGACGCGCCGCGCGGGCGCGCCCTGACCATCATCGGCGCGCCGATCGAGGATGGCGCCAGCGTCGCCGGCGCCGCGATGGGCCCGGCGATGTTACGCGTCGCCGGCCTCAATCGCGAACTGGCCGCGCTCGGCTGCGAGGTGGAGGATCAGGGCGATCTTGCGCTCGCTTCGCCGCTCCCAGCGATCCCGCCGCCGCACGGCGCGGCGCGCAACTTCGAGCGCGTCGCGGCCTGGACCCGCCTGCTGCGGGAGAAGACCTACGCCGCGATGGCGGCGGGGCGCACGCCGATCGTCGTCGGCGGCGACCATAGCCTCGCCATGGGTTCGATCGCCGGCGTTTCCCGCTACGCCCGCGAGAACGGGCGCGAACTCTTCGTGCTGTGGCTCGACGCCCATACTGACTTCAACACGCCCTCGACCTCTCCGACCGGCAATATGCATGGCATGTCGGCGGCGATGCTGTGCGGGGAGCCGGGTTTCGAGGGCATATTCGAGGCGGGCGCCGGCCCGCCGATCGACCCGCGCAATCTGCATCTCTTCGGGGTTCGCTCGATCGATGACGGCGAACGACGCCTGCTGCGGGCGCGCGGCGTCGACGTGGTCGACATGCGGGTGCTCGACGAATACGGCGCGGCGGCGACGATGCGGCGCATCATCGAGCGCGTCGCCGAAAGGCGCGGGATGCTCCACGTCAGCCTGGATCTCGATTTTCTCGATCCCTCCCTCGCGCCCGGGGTCGGAACGCCCGTACCGGGCGGGGCGACCTTTCGCGAAGCGCATTTGGCGATGGAGCTGCTCTACGATTCGGGGCTCGTCGGCTCGGCCGATCTTGTCGAGCTGAACCCGTTTCTCGATGAGCATGGGCGGAGCGCGATGTTGCTGGTTGACCTGGTCGCGAGCCTTTTTGGCCGCCAGGTGTACTGACGCTCCGGTCAGGCCCGCCGGCCAGCCGAACGGCGCTTCGGAATCGTTCCGAAGGAGGTCTGCTAGGACACGCGGACGGGGCGTTGAAGTGTATTACAGATTTCAAATTTTGTAATCTGAACGTACGGTAATCCCTTAGTTTTGCTTGCTAAAATCGTCTGCGTCTTCCCGTAATGCATTGAAAATTAACAAATATGGATTTGTGTGCGGACCGCGGCGCCGAAGGCGTTGTGTGCGGCGCCAAAAGTTCGGCTTGATCCCGAGACAGGTAAAGGCCTACCACCGCGCGGCTCCTGGCTGCGCGCTTTTGCCGCGGCGAATAAGAAGGACGATATCCATGGCGCGTAAGAAGATTGCATTGATCGGGGCAGGCCAGATCGGCGGCACCCTTGCCCATTTGGCAGCGCTCAAGGAACTCGGAGACATCGTTCTTTTCGACATCGTTGACGGCGTGCCGCAGGGCAAGGCGCTCGACCTAGCCGAGTCCGCCCCGGTCGACAGCTTCAACGCGCGCCTGACCGGCGCGAGCGACTATTCCGCGATCGCGGGGGCCGACGTCGTGATCGTCACCGCCGGTGTTCCTCGCAAGCCCGGCATGAGCCGCGACGACCTGCTCGGCATCAACCTGAAGGTGATGGATGCGGTCGGCGCCGGCATCAAGGCCAACGCGCCGAACGCCTTCGTCATTTGCATCACCAATCCGCTCGACGCGATGGTCTGGGCGCTTCAGAAGACCTCGGGCCTGCCGGCCCACAAGGTCGTCGGCATGGCCGGCGTGCTCGATTCCGCTCGCTTCCGCTACTTCCTCGCCGAGGAATTCAAGGTCTCGGTCGAGGACGTCACCGCCTTCGTGCTCGGCGGCCACGGCGACGACATGGTTCCCTCGGTCCGCTACTCCACGGTCGCCGGCGTCCCGCTGCCCGACCTCGTCAAGATGGGCTGGACCACCCAGGAGCGTCTCGACGCGATGGTCGAACGTACCCGTAAGGGTGGCGGCGAGATCGTCAATCTGCTCAAGACCGGCTCCGCCTTCTACGCTCCGGCCGCTTCGGCGATCTCGATGGCCGAGTCCTATCTCAAGGATCAGCGCCGCGTGCTGCCTGCCGCCGCCCAGCTCAACGGCGAATACGGCCTCACGGACACCTACGTAGGCGTTCCCGTGGTGATCGGCGCCAACGGCGTCGAGCGGATCGTCGAGATCACCCTGGACGACGCGGAGAAGGCGATGTTCGCCAAGTCCGTCGCCTCAGTGCGCGGCCTCATCGACGCCTGCAAGGCGATCAACCCGGCCCTGGCAGGCTGAGGCTTCGGCCAATCCGCCCCCGGTCCTCTCGATAGCGAGCGTCGACTCATGAACATCCATGAATATCAGGCGAAGGCGGTACTGGCCGCCTTCGGGGCTCCGGTGTCCGCCGGCAAGCCTGCCTTTACACCCGATGAGGCGGTGGAGGCGGCCAAGTCGCTTCCCGGCCCGCTCTGGGTCGTCAAGAGCCAGATCCACGCCGGCGGCCGCGGCAAGGGCCGGTTCAAGGAGGCTTCGGCGGGCGACAAGGGCGGGGTGCGCCTCGCCCGCTCGATCGAGGAGGTGCGCGAGTTCGCTCAGCAAATGCTCGGCGCGACGCTCGTGACCGTGCAGACCGGCCCGGCCGGCAAGCAGGTCAATCGCCTTTACATCGAAGACGGCTCGTCGATCGAGAAGGAGTTCTACCTCTCCGCGCTCGTCGACCGTTCGAAGAGCGAGATCTCGTTCGTTCTCTCGACCGAAGGCGGCGTCAACATCGAGGACGTCGCCCACAACACGCCCGAGAAGATTCATTCCTTCTCGATCGATCCTGCGACCGGCGCGATGCCGCATCACGGCCGCGCGGCGGCGCGGGCGCTCGGCCTGACGGGCGATCTCGCCAAGCAGGCGGAAGCGCTGATCGCCAAGCTCTATGCCGCGTTCGTCGCCAAAGACATGGCGATGCTCGAGATCAACCCGCTGATCGTCACGACCAGCGGTCAACTCAAGGTGCTCGACGCCAAAGTGTCGTTCGACGACAGCTCGCTCTATCGCCATCCCGACATCGCCGCGCTGCGCGACGAGAGCGAAGAGGACGCCAAGGAGATCGAGGCCTCGAAGTACGATCTCAACTACGTCACGCTCGACGGCACGATCGGCTGCATGGTCAACGGAGCCGGCCTCGCTATGGCGACGATGGATATCATCAAGCTGTACGGCGAAAGCCCGGCGAACTTCCTCGACGTCGGCGGCGGCGCCTCGAAGGACAAGGTGACGGCCGCGTTCAAGATCATCACCGCCGATCCGAACGTCAAAGGCATCCTCGTCAACATCTTCGGCGGCATCATGCGCTGCGATGTGATCGCCGAGGGCGTGATCGCCGCCGTGAAGGAAACCGGCCTCAAGGTGCCGCTCGTCGTGCGCCTCGAAGGCACCAATGTCGAACTCGGCAAGAAGATCATCAGCGAGTCCGGATTGAACGTCATCGCGGCGGACGATCTCGACGACGCCGCGCAGAAAATCGTGGGAGCGGTGCGCTCCGCCGCGAAGGGAGCCCACTGATGTCCGTCCTCATCGATAAGAACACCCGGGTCATCACGCAGGGCTTCACGGGCAAGAACGGCACCTTCCATTCCGAGCAGGCGATCGCCTACGGCACCAAGGTCGTCGGCGGCACGTCGCCCGGCAAGGGCGGCTCGACGCATCTCGGCCTGCCGGTGTTCGACACGGTCGCCGAGGCGCGCGAAGCGACCCGCGCCGACGCCTCGGTGATCTATGTGCCGCCGCCGGGCGCCGCGGATGCGATCTGTGAGGCGATCGCCGCGGAGATCCCGCTCATCGTCTGCATCACCGAGGGCATTCCGGTCCTCGACATGGTCAAGGTGAAGCGCGCGCTGCAGGGTTCGAAGTCGACCCTGGTCGGGCCGAACTGCCCAGGCGTGATGACCGCCGGCGAATGCAAGATCGGCATCATGCCCGGCAACATCTTCTCGCGCGGCAGCGTCGGCATCGTCTCGCGCTCGGGCACGCTGACCTACGAGGCTGTGTTCCAGACGACGCGCGAGGGCCTCGGCCAGACGACCGCCATCGGCATCGGCGGCGATCCGGTGAAAGGCATGGACTTCATCGACGCGCTCGAAATGTTCCTCGCCGACCCCGAGACGAAGTCGATCATCATGATCGGCGAGATCGGTGGCCAAGCGGAAGAGGACGCGGCTCAATTCCTCAAGGACGAGGCCAAGAAGGGACGCTCCAAGCCGATGGTCGGTTTCATCGCCGGCCGCACCGCGCCCCCTGGACGCCGCATGGGTCACGCCGGCGCGATCATCGCCGGCGGCAAGGGCGGGGCGGAAGACAAGATCGCCGCGATGGAAGCGGCGGGCATTCGCGTGTCGCCCTCGCCGGCGCGTCTCGGCAAGACGCTGGTCGACGTTTTGAACGGTAAGTGATTGGAACGGCGGGAGGCGGGATATGACTCGTCAGGACATCAATCAAGCGTTGCTGCAAACATCTTTCCTCTATGGGGCCAACAGCGCTTACATCGAGGCGCTGCAGGCGCAGTATGAAAAGGATCCGGCGTCGGTCGAGCCGGGCTGGCGCGCGTTCTTCGACACGCTCGGCGACGATCCGGCGAGCGTGGCGAAGACAGCAGGGGGCGCCTCGTGGCGCCGCCCCAACTGGCCGGCTGCGCCGAAGGGCGACCTGATCAGCGCGCTAGACGGTGATTGGCCGGCGGCGGAGAAGGTGGTCGAAGGCAAGCTGCGGACTCGTTCCGCCGCCGAGCCCGCGACTGCGCCGAGCGAGGAGGCGATCCAGCGCGCCACCCGCGACAGCGTCCGCGCGCTGATGATGATCCGCGCTTACCGCATGCGCGGCCATCTGCACGCCAATCTCGATCCGCTCGGCCTCGAGCCGCAGCGCGATCACGAGGAACTGCATCCCGCCACATACGGCTTCCAGGAATCCGACTACGATCGCCCGATCTTCATCGATCACGTGCTCGGTCTCGAACATGCGACCGTGCGCCAGATGTTGACGATCTTGCGCCGCACTTATTGCGACACGATCGGCTTCGAGTTCGTGCACATCTCCGATCCCGCCGAGAAGGCCTGGATCCAGGAGCGCATCGAGGGTCCCGACAAGGAGATTCAGTTCACCAAGGAAGGCAAGCGCGCCATCCTGTCGAAGCTGATCGAGGCCGAGGGCTTCGAGAACTTCTTCGACGTCAAATACACCGGCGCCAAGCGCTTCGGTCTCGACGGCGCGGAATCGATGATCCCGGCGCTCGAGCAGATCATCAAGCGCGGCGGCCAACTCGGCTTGCAGGAGATCTCGATCGGCATGGCCCATCGCGGCCGCCTGAATGTGCTCAGCCAGGTGATGGGCAAGCCGCACCGCGTCATTTTCCACGAGTTCAAGGGCGGCTCGGCCGCGCCTGATGAAGTGGAAGGATCGGGCGACGTCAAGTACCACCTCGGCGCGTCGTCCGACCGCGAGTTTGACGGCAACAAGGTGCATCTTTCGCTGGCCGCCAACCCGTCGCATCTCGAGATCGTCGATCCCGTGGTGCTCGGCAAGGTGCGCGCCAAGCAGGACCAGCTCAACGACTACATCGAGCGCGTGAAGGTGCTGCCGCTGCTGATCCACGGCGACGCGGCCTTCGCTGGCCAGGGTGTCATCGCGGAGTGCTTCGGCCTTTCCGGTCTGCGCGGCCATCGCACTGGCGGCTCGGTGCATTTCATCGTCAACAACCAGATCGGCTTCACCACCTATCCGCGCTATTCGCGCTCATCGCCCTATCCGTCCGACGTCGCCAAGCTCGTCGAGGCGCCAATCTTCCACGTGAACGGCGACGATCCCGAGGCGGTGGTGTTCTGCGCGAAGGTGGCGGCCGAATATAGGCAGCGCTTCCACAAGCCCGTCGTCATCGACATGTTCTGCTACCGCCGCTTCGGGCACAACGAAGGCGATGAGCCGGGCTTCACGCAGCCGTTGATGTACCGCAACATCCGCTCGCGTCCGACGACGTTGCAGATCTACGCCAAGAAGCTGATCGAGGAAGGCATCGTCACCCAGGGCGAAGTCGACAAGATGCGCGCCGATTGGCGCCATCGCCTCGACGCTGAGTACGAGGCGGGCCAGTCCTATGTGCCGAACAAGGCGGATTGGCTCGACGGTCGCTGGGCCGGCTTCAAGGCCGCGCAGGACAACGATGATGATCGTCGCGGCGAGACGGGCGTCGATGTCGCGCGGCTGAAGCAGATTGGCGAGCGCATCACGGCGTCGCCGGCCGGCTTCAGCGTGCACAAGACGATCCAGCGCTTTCTCGACAACCGCCGCGCGGCGATCGACAGCGGCGACGGACTCGACTGGGCGACCGCCGAGGCGCTCGCTTTCGGTTCGTTGCTCGACGAGGGCTTCCCCGTGCGCTTGTCCGGCCAGGACAGCGAGCGCGGCACCTTCTCGCAGCGCCACTCCGTGCTGATCGATCAGCAGACCGAGGCGCGCTATATCCCGTTCAATCACATTCGCGACGGGCAGGCGCGCTACGAGGTCATCAACTCGATGCTCTCGGAAGAAGCGGTGCTCGGCTTCGAATACGGCTATTCGCTCGCTGAGCCGAACGCGCTGACGCTGTGGGAGGCGCAGTTCGGCGACTTCGCCAACGGCGCGCAGGTCGTGTTCGACCAGTTCATCTCCTCGGGCGAGCGCAAGTGGCTGCGTATGTCGGGCCTCGTCTGCCTGCTGCCGCATGGCTACGAAGGCCAGGGGCCGGAGCATTCGTCGGCGCGTCTCGAGCGCTATCTGCAGATGTGCGCCGAAGACAACATGCAGGTCGTCGCGCCCACGACGCCAGCGAATCTCTTCCATGTGCTGCGACGCCAGCTCAAGCGAGACATTCGTAAGCCGCTGATCGTGATGACGCCGAAGTCGATGCTGCGCAACAAGCGCGCCGTGTCGAACATCGACGCGCTCGCGCCCGGCTCGAGCTTCCACCGCGTTCTGTGGGACATGGCGGAGACGCACAAGGGCGAGAAGATCAAGCTCGTGCGCGACGACAAGATCCGCCGCGTGATCCTCTGCTCGGGCAAGGTCTATTACGACCTCTACGAGGAGCGCGAGAAGCGGGGCATCGACGACATCTACATCCTGCGCGTCGAGCAGCTCTATCCGTTCCCGCTGAAGAGCCTCGTCAAGGAGCTGTCGCGCTTCAAGAAGGCGGAGCTGGTCTGGTGCCAGGAAGAGCCCAAGAACATGGGTCCCTGGAGCTTCGTCGAGCCCTATCTCGAATGGGTGCTCGGCCAGGTCGGCGGCAAGTCGAAGCGCGCGCGCTACGCGGGCCGTCCGGCCTCCGCGGCGACGGCGACCGGCTTGATGTCCAAGCATCTCGCGCAGCTCAAGGCGTTCGTGGAGGAGTGCTTCGCGTAAGCGGAGCATTCCTCTGCAACCGCGCTCATCGCGGGGAAGGAGGATTCGGGAGTGCCGCATTTCCTCTGCCGTCTGAACCCGCCGCGTCCGACGTTCATTCAGGACATGACGGACGAGGAGCGCGCGCTAATGGGCGCCCATCAAGCCTATTGGCGCCCGTTTGTCGAAGTCGGGACCGTGATCGCGATCGGAGCAGTGGCGGACCCGGCCGGCGGCTGGGGCGTCGCCATCATCGAGGCAGCGTCGCTCGAGGCGGTTCGCGCGTTGCTCGATCGCGATCCGGTCACCCAGGCGGGGCGCGGCTTCGCCTACGAAACCTTTTTCATGCCGGCGATCGCCGCGCGTCCTTTCGACGCGAAGGCGCCGGTTTCCTCAATTTCCCCATAAGAGAAGGGCGCCTACGGGGCGTTTGAAACATGGCGACAGAAATTCGGGTTCCCACCCTCGGCGAGTTGATCTCCGAGGCGACGGTGGGCAAATGGTTCAAGAAGCGCGGCGACGTCGTGAAGGCCGACGAGCCGCTGGTCGAGCTCGAAACCGACAAGGTCACCGTCGAAGTCAACGCGCCGGCCGCCGGCGTGTTGTCGGAGATCGTCGCCGACACCGGTCAGACGGTGGCGATCGGCGCACTGCTCGGCGGCTTGAGCGCGGCGGACGGTTCCGCGGCCGCTGCCTCGGCCGCACCTGCGGCGGCGCCGGCCCCCGCTGCCAGGCCGGCGGCGCCCGCGCCAACTTCGATGCCGCCCGCGCCGTCCGCCGCCAAGCTCGCCGCGGAGAATGCGGTCGAGGTCGCCGCGCTCGTCGGCAGCGGCAAGCGTGGGCAAGTCCTCAAGAGCGACGTGCTGGACGAAATCTCGCGCGTTCCGGCGATGAAGCCGGGGATCGCTCCGGTCGCTGCGGAGCCGCTCGCGCTGCGCGCGCAGTCCGCGCCGGATGACGCCTCGCGCGAAGAACGCGTGCGCATGACCAAGCTGCGCCAGACCATCGCGCGCCGCCTGAAGGACGCACAGAACACCGCCGCCATGCTGACGACCTTCAACGAGGTCGACATGACCGAGGTGATGGCGCTGCGCGCCCGCTACAAGGACGTTTTCGAGAAGAAGCACGGCGTCAAGCTCGGCTTCATGGGCTTCTTCGTGAAGGCCTGCGTGCAAGCGCTGAAGGAGATCCCGGCCGTCAACGCCGAAATCGATGGCGCCGATCTCGTCTTCAAGAACTACTATCACCTCGGCATCGCCGTCGGCACCGAGAAGGGCCTCGTCGTTCCCGTCGTCCGCGACTGCGACGCGCTGTCGGTCGCCGGCATCGAGAAGTCGATTTCCGACTACGGCAAGCGCGCACGCGAAGGCGGGTTGAAGATCGAGGAGATGCAGGGCGGCACCTTCACGATCACCAACGGCGGCATTTACGGCTCGCTGATGTCGACGCCGATCCTCAATGCGCCGCAGTCCGGCATCCTCGGCATGCACAAGATCCAGGAGCGTCCGGTCGTCGTCGGCGGCAAGATCGAAATCCGGCCGATGATGTATCTCGCGCTGAGCTACGATCACCGTGTGGTCGACGGCAAGGAGGCCGTCACCTTCCTGGTGCGCGTCAAGGACGCGCTCGAAGACCCGGCGCGGCTGGTGCTGGATCTGTGAGGTTGACCGCATGCCGGTCGTCGCAATGGTCGAAGGGGTGAAGATCTTGTTCTATGCGAACGAGCATCCTCCTGCTCATTTCCACGCGACGATCGGCGAGCATCGTGCGGTGATCGACATCCTGACGTTGTCGATCACGGCGGGGTCTCTGCCCCTGCGAAGCGCGGCAAAGTTCTATCTTGGGCGGCGTCCCGCAGAAACGTTCTTTTGGAGCGTTTCGCCGCAGCGACCGCGCACGAGAAGGTGGAGCCCATCAAATGACGAAGCTGCCATCCATCGTCGGAGCCGAGCCCGTCATCCACGGCGTCCTGAAGGTTGCGTTTGACGATGGCTACGAAGGCGTCGTTGATCTGCGGCCACTGATTGCTGTGGGGAAGGTCTTCTCCTGGCTCAATACGCCGGCGCACTTCGCTGCTTTGAATATTGACGATTTCGGACATTCGATTTCATGGACCGACGATACGGGCTATTCGATCGATCTAAGTGCCAATTCCATCCGCCGCGATGCTGAGCGGCAGGCGGAGATTCATCGGCTGATGGTGAGTTGAGCGGAGCCACGTTGCCTCGTTGCCGGCTACACTATAGCCGAAGAGAACGATTTTCAGCGAAACCTAGGCGGAACTTGATATGTCCTACGATCTCATCGTCATCGGCGCCGGCCCTGGCGGGTACGTCTGCGCGATCCGCGCGGCGCAGCTCGGCATGAAGGTCGCTGTCGTCGAAAAGCGCGCGACGCTCGGCGGCACCTGCCTCAACGTCGGCTGCATTCCCTCCAAGGCTTTGCTGCACGCCTCTGAGATGTTCGAAGAGGCTGGGCATGGCCTCGCGCCGCTCGGCGTCGTCGTCGATGCGCCGAAGCTCGACCTTGGCGCGATGATGAAGCACAAGGACGAGACCGTCGCCGCCAACGTCAACGGCGTCGCCTACCTCTTTAAGAAGAACAAGATCGATTGGGTCGTCGGCGAGGGACGCATCGCCGCGCCGGGCAAGGTCGCCGTCAGGACTGACGGCAAGGAGACGACGCTCGAGACGAAGTCGATCGTCATCGCCACCGGCTCCGATGTCGCGCGCCTGCCTGGCGTCGAGATCGACGAGAAGACCATCGTCTCCTCGACCGGCGCGCTCGATCTCGCCAAGCCGCCCAAGAAGCTGATCGTCGTCGGCGCTGGTGTCATCGGCCTCGAACTCGGCTCGGTCTGGCGGCGTCTCGGCGCCGAAGTGACGGTGGTCGAATTCCTCGACCGCATCCTGCCCGGCATGGACGGCGAGGTCGCCAAGCAGTTCCAGCGCATGCTGGAGAAGCAGGGATTCAAGTTCCATCTCGGCCACAAGGTGGCGAGCGTCGAGAAGACCGCGTCGGGCGCCAAGGCAAATATTTTGCCGGTCGCCGGCGGCGATGCGATCGCGCTCGAGGCGGATGTCGTTTTGGTAGCGATCGGCCGCCGTCCCTATACGGAAGGACTCGGCCTCGAGGCGGTCGGCGTCGCGATGGAGCGCGGGCAGGTCGTCATCGACTCGCATTTCGCCACCAATGTGCCCGGCGTCTATGCGATCGGCGACGTCGTTCGTGGGCCGATGCTGGCGCATAAGGCCGAGGACGAGGGCGTCGCGCTGGCCGAGATTCTCGCGGGGCAGGCGGGCCATGTGAACTATGACGTCATTCCCGGCGTCGTCTACACGAGCCCCGAGGTCGCCAGCGTCGGCAAGACCGAGGAAGAGCTGAAGGCTGCCGGCGTCGCCTACAACGTCGGCAAGTTCCCGTTCACCGCCAACGGCCGCGCGCGCGCGATGCGCCACACCGACGGCTTCGTGAAGGTGCTGGCGGACGCGGCGACGGACCGCGTGCTCGGCGTTCATATCGTCGGCTTCGGCGCCGGGGAGATGATCCACGAGGCGGCCGTACTGATGGAGTTCGGCGGCGCCTCCGAGGATTTGGCGCGCACCTGCCACGCCCATCCCACGATGTCGGAAGCGGTCAAGGAGGCGGCGATGGCGGTCGCCAAGCGGGCTATCCACATCTGATAATCGCTGTATATACCAGGATTGACGCGTTGACGGCCGGCCCCTATATTGCCGGCCGTCGCATTCGAGGAGTAGCGTCATGGCTCTGACGCGGGCCTTCAAGTCCGGCAATAGCCAGGCCGTGCGCATTCCGGCCGAGCTTGCCTACGACGATCCTAGTATCGAGCTGACGATCACCCGTCTCGGCGATGTGATCGTCATTGCCCCTGCGCGCACGACGATGAAAGATGCGATCGCCAAGCTGCGCGCGGCGCCGAAGTCGTCTCCATTGCAGGATCGCGAGCCGATTGAGATGCCTGACCGCGCCTGGGACTGACGTTTGGCCTATCTCATCGACACCAACATCGCGATCCACGCGTGCGATGGCCACGAGTTGGTTCTGACCCGGCTCGCAAAGCACGAAGGCGCGGTGTTGCTGTCGACCCTGAGCTTGGCTGAGATGCAGCGCGGGCTCTATCGGTATCCTGAGCTGACGGCGCTGCGGAAGGATCGCCTGGCGACGTTGTTGCAAATTGTGTCCGTGACGCCGTTCGACGCGAAGGCCGCGGAGCTTTACGGCGACATCATTGCGCGGATCGGTCGAGTGAAGAGCCGCGACTTCGATCGCCTGATTGCCGCGCACGCACTGGCGACGCGCAGCATTCTGGTGACCGCCAATACCGGCGACTTCACCGATGTTCCAGGGTTGACGATCGAGAACTGGGCGGTGGGCGCTTAGTGCAGTTTCGCCCGACCCCGCGGAGCGACCCCGCCGGGGCAATTCCATAATGTGCACAGCGTCGAAGACCCGAGCAAGGCGACGTATTGCCGTCGTCGCCGATTTGGCTGATGTAGAGGGTCAATATCCGAAATGGGTACGTATAGATGATGAGCCGTTGATTGCGTCACAGCGACGCGTTCGACTTGCTATAGCTCCACGCCGTCTGTAAGTAAGAACGTAATCAATTCCTTAGGTTACAAAGGCTCTAAACTGCGGTGCCCCTTTGATCGTCTGCTCATGTAATGTCCTGTCGGATAAGGAAATCCTGGCAACACTGAAGGATGGCGACTCTGCGCGACCTCGGTCGCCGGCCCAAGCCTATCGGTGCCTCGGCTGCGCGCCGCGCTGCGGCCGCTGTATCGCAACTGTCCGCGCGCTGCTCGCCGAAGCGCATATTGCCAACTGCCAAGTCGGCTGCGAAACTTGCCCGAACGAGGAAGCGCGCCCGGCGCCGCTGCCATTGGCCGCGGAATGAAGGGCGCCGCCGCGTCGCCGCGGCGGTCGAGCGCTGAACCTTTGTGTTGTGACAACGAGGCAAGGGGGACACCATGCAGGGCGATACAAAGGTCATCGAGTATCTCAATCTCGGGCTGCGCCACGAGCTGACCGCGATCAACCAGTTCTGGCTGCATTATCGCTTGTTCGACAATTGGGGCCTCAACGCTCTGGCGAAGAAGTGGCGCGAGGAATTGATCGAGGAAATGGTCCACGCCGATCGCTTCATCGACCGGATCATATTTCTCGACGGATTTCCCAATCTGCAAACGCTGAATCCGCTGCGGATCGGTGAAAATGTCCTTGAGGTCATGGAGGCGGACCTGGCCATAGAAATGTCGGCGCGCGCCCTCTATCAGGAGGCGGCCGAATATTGCCTCCAGGTGAAGGACTACCCGAGCCGCGATCTGTTCGAAGCGCTGATGGCCGATGAGGAAGGCCATGTCGACTTCCTCGAGACGCAGATCCAGCTGATCAACCGGATTGGCGTCGAACGATACTCGCAGGCTCATATCGCCGGCCTTGGCGAAGGCGGCGCGCCCGGTTTTCGCAGCGAGAAATAATCCAGCCGGCCTCTGCTCGCTGTTCGCCGGCGAACCGGCGTATGCCCGTCCTTGGCGACGTCTTGGCCAAGCCGCCGATTAGCGCCGCGGCTTGTTCGCTCGCGGTCGCGTGTTCGAGGACTTCGCTCTCTGGCCCGTAGCCTCGCCGTCGCGTGCGTCGATCGTGCGGCGGTCGACGATCGGAGACACTTTCGGCGAGGCTGACAAAATTCTGTTCAACGACTCGGCCATCTTCGCGAAGCATAAGTCGCGCCGGAGGAGTTCTTTCACGATGAGGCCTGTCCAAGCACCGCTGGCGGTTGTCGCCGCCGTTCTCCTGTCGCTCGCCGCCGCGTCGCCGGCGCGCGCCGACCGGATGGCGCTGTGGAACATCGTGCACGGCCAATGCGAGCCGCACGAGGAGGCGGGGCAGGGCGCGAAGCCATGCGAGCGGATCGATCTCGCGGAGGGCGAAAGCAAAGGCGTGGCGTTGCTCAAGGATCTGCACGGCGTCGCGCAATATCTCGCCATTCCGACGAGCCGGGTGACGGGAATCGAAGATCCGCAAATTCTCGCCCCCGACGCGCCCAACTATTTCGCCTACGCCTGGGCGAGCCGTGACGCGGTAGAGGCCAGGCTCGGCCATGCTCTGCCGCGCGAGGCGGTGGGCCTCTCGATCAATTCCGAATTCGCGCGCAGCCAAGACCAGCTCCACCTGCACATCGATTGCATGGACAAGGCGGTTGCGGCGGCGCTGGCGGAGTACAAGCCTTCGCTCGACGACCAATGGCGGGTGATGACCGTCTCGCTGAAGGGCCGGCGCTACTGGGCCCGCCGGCTCGCTTCGGCCGATCTTGCCGACGCGGCGCCGTTCCGGCTGCTGGCGGATGGCCTCTCCGGCGCCAAGGATCACATGGGCGCCGAGACGCTGATCGCCGTTGGCGCTGATTTCGCCGGCAAGCCCGGCTTCATCCTGCTCGCTGACCAGGCCGAGCTGACCGGCGGCGGCCATGCCGAAGACTTGCAGGACCACGACTGCGCGATCGCCGGACGGTGAGCAAGCCGTTATCGGTCAATTCGTCTGTCGCGTTTTTTCGCAAATTGGGTTATCAGGCCGCTAACGGATTCCCCCGAGATTCCATCCAAGGAGGCCTTGGTGCAACGACGACAGTTTTTGGCCGGCGCGACTGCATTCGCAGGCGGCGTGTTCGCGTCCCGCTTTGCGCTGGCCAATGTGCCGACGCCGTTCACCTTCGACATGAACCCGCCGATGGATAATCGCGACAAGTTCATCGCCTGGGGCGTCGCCCAGCGCGGCGAAGACCCGAAGTTCCTCGGCGAGCGGTTCGACCGCTTTCTCGTGATGGTTCGCAACGAGGACCTCTGGGATGACCGTCACAAGCGCGCCTTCCTGCTGACGCCGCGTGAGAAGTTCGTGCTGCAGCCGAACCTGAGCCGCGCCTATGACCACGCCTTCCTCGACATCGGTTATGGCGTGACGATCTCCGGCCCACACATCGTCGGCCGCATGACCTCGACCATCGATCCCAAGCAGGGCGAGAAGGTGCTCGAGATCGGCACGGGGTCGGGCTACCAGTCGGCCTATCTCGCGCACCTCACCGATCAGGTCTATACGATCGAGATCATCAAGCCGCTCGCCGAGCGCACCCGCGGCATCTACGACGGCCTCATCAAAGACGGCTACACCGAGTTCAAGGCGATCCAGACCCGCAACGCCGACGGCTATTACGGCTGGGTGAGCGGCGAGGCCGCTGCGCCGGCCCCCACAGCCGCGCCGGCCCCTGCCGCGCCAAGCGCGACGCCCGCCGCCGCGACCCCTGCCGCCCAAGCGACGCCGGCCGGCGGCGGCCAGATCATGTTCGACAAGATCATCGTCACCTGCGGCATCGACCACGTTCCGCCACCCCTGCTCCAGCAGCTCAAGCCCGGCGGCATCATGGTGATCCCGGTCGGTCCGCCCGGCGCGCAGCGAGTGCTCAAGGTGGTCAAGAACCAGGCTGAGGACGGTTCGATCACTGTCGCCCGATCGGACATCTACGGCGGCCGCATCGTGCCCTTCGTGCCCTTCACCAAGCTCGAAGGCGAGGCGATCAAGGGCACGCACAACAATTGACCGTCTCGCTGCCTTGCAGCCGTCAAGCCGGCGCGCCTGAGCGCGCGCCGGCGCCCCTGCGTGCGCGGAGCCCTCGCCGATGACCGATCTTTCCACCACAGGCGAAGGTTCGGCTCCGGCAAGCGGGGCGGGGGACGTCGAACTCGACGCGCGCAGCCGCACGGCGCTCTACTTCGCCGTCGGACTCGGCGCCGGCGCGGTGATCGCGCTGCAAATCGACATCATGCGCGTGTTCTCGGTCGGGAGCTGGGCGCATTTCGGCTCCCTGGTGGTGAGCCTCGCAATGCTCGGCTTCGGCCTCACCAGCGCGGTGATGTGCGTCGCCACGCGTTGGTTCGAGCGCAATTGGCGACTAGCCGCTGGCGTCGCGCTGGGCCTCTTCGGCCCGCTCGCGGTAGCGGCCAATCTCTATATCCAGCAGCTCGGCTTCAACGCGATCTTCCTGATCTCCGATCCCGCGCAGAAGTGGAAGTTGCTCGAGATTTTCCTTGCCTCGCTGACGCCGTTTCTGGCGGGCGCCGTCTTTCTCGGCTGCGTGTTCCTGAAGAGCAATCGCACGTTCGGGCGCGTCTATTTCGCCGATCTCGCCGGCTCGGGCCTCTGCGGCCTCGTCGTGCTCGGCGCGATGTATGTGTTCACGCCAGCCAATTTAATCGCGGCGCCGCTGGCGCTGTGGGCGGCGGCCTGTCTCGCGTGGTCGATCGGTCCGGGCGGCCGGCGGGCGATCGGCGCCTATGTCGTCCTCGCGGTCGTTGCCTTTGGCGGCCATTTCGTCGCCGCGCCCGCGCTCGGGCTCAGCCGTCTCGCCGTCAACGACTATAAGGGCGTCGCCTACGCCCGCAAATTTCCCGACGCGAAGAAGGTCTACGAGAGTACTTCGCCCTTCGGCTATCTCGAGGCCTATTCGAGCTCCTATCTGCATTTCGCGCCCGGCCTCTCCGACAACGCCGGCTTCAATCTGCCGGAGATGCCGGCCAACGCTTATCTCGCGCTCTACATCGACAGCGATGGGCCGATCGGCATCATCCGCGATTTGTCGGCAAAGGACACCGCTTATTTCCGCTATCTGCCGATGTATTATCCCTATGTGATCAAGTCGGCGCCCAAGACCTTCGTCACGCAATTCGGCGGCGGCATTTCGACCGCGCTGGCGCTGCGGTCGGGAGCCAAGGACGTCACGATCGCGGAAGGCAATCCAGCCGTCCTCGCCGCGTTCCATGATCCAGTCATCAAGAACTTCACCGGCGACATTCTCGGCAAGGTCCGCGTGATTGACTACGAGGGCCGCCACTTCCTCGCGCAGACGAAGGAGCGCTTTGACGTCATTGACCTGAGCCTGGCCGATTCAGTTGGCCTCTCGAATCCGGGTGGATTCCCAATCGTCGAGAAGTTCGTCTACACGCAAGAGGCGATGGAAACCTACATGCGCGCGCTGAGCGACGGCGGCGTGTTGTCGGTGACGGTCTGGAACAAGGAAGAGCCGCCGAAGTCGATCCTCAAGCTCTATACGACCATGGCCGCCGCGGCGCGCGACGTCGACAGCGCGCATATGGCGGATTCGTTCTACGTCGTCTCTTCCTATCTCTCGACCGCGACGGTGCTTTACAAGCGCGGCGGCTTCACCGCCGCTGAGATCGACAAGCTGCACAAGCACACGCACGCCATGTCGTTCGACGAGATCTATGCGCCTGGCCTCTTCTACGACAGCTCGCAGACCGATCGCACGCTCGACGGCTATGTCGCGCAGATCTTCTCTGGCGCCGCTGGCGGTCCTCCCGCGCCGGCCGAAGCGTCCGATCCCGCGGCGCCGAGCGATCCGACCGGTCCCGACGTAACGCCGCCGCCCGGCGCGCAGGCTGACGACGGGGTTCTGCCGTCGACGGTGCTCGGTCGCCTGGCGTGGCATACGCTGATCGACGGAGGCTGGGACCAGGTCGCCGAACGCTACGTCTTCAACACGCGCAAGCTGACGAACGACTCGCCCTATTTCGCCGCCTATGTGAAGACGAAGGACCTGCCGCGGGTCCTCGATCGCCTGGAATTGCTGCAGGACGAGTGGGGCTATCTCCTGATCTGGGCGACACTTGGCGTCGCCTGTCTCACTGCGGCCGTTCTGCTGGCGATCCCGCTGATTTGGGGCTGGCGCTCGATCTTCTCCAAGTCGCGCGGCAAGTTCCTCAGCGTCGTCTATTTCGCCTGCCTCGGCGCCGGCTACATCATGGTCGAGGTCGGGCTGATCGCCCACTTCGTCATGGCGCTCGGCAATCCCACCGTCTCGGCATCGATCCTCATTACCGGCATGCTGGTGTTCTCGGGGCTGGGGGCGCTCGTCTCGGAGCGCATTCTGCCGCACATGCGCGCCATCATGCCGGTCATTTTCCTAGCGATCGGCGCGTTGCTGATCGGTTATGCGCTCGAGCTCAACGTGGCGCTCGACGCAATCGGCGACCTGCCTTACGCAGAGCGACTCGTCCTGTGCTTCCTGCTGATTGCGCCGCCGGCATTCCTCATGGGCTTTCCGATGCCCACCGCGATGACGACGCTTGGACGCCTTGGCAAGGAACATCTCTTCATCTGGGCCTGGGGCGTCAACGGCTGCTTCTCCGTCATCGGCGCCGCCGCGGCGCCGGTCATCGCCACGAATTTCGATCTTGGCGCTGTGATCGAGATCGCGGGCGTCGCCTATCTTCTGGCGCTGCCGTCGTTCTTCGGCGTAATCTTGAAAGACGCGCCGACGCGCTCGGCATAATCGAGCGCACGAAGGCGTAAAAGCTGGGGGTCAAAGATGTCCGTTCGACCGGAACGCGCATGGCTGACGACTGGCGCGGTCGGGATGGCGCTTGCGCTCGGAGCCTGCGCCGGCGCGTCGCCGCCTCAGACGAGCGTCGCAACACCGCCGTCCCAGAAGTTCGAGCAAATCGACGGGGCGAATGTCGCGTTCGAAGAGTTTGACAATTCGGCCTTTCCCTATCGCGGCCTGATCCCTCCAGATGAGCGGCACGACAAACCGCGCCCTTTTCTCGATGCCGTCAGCGACGGCCGTCCGGCGCATTCCTCGCCGCGCGGCGGGTTGCTGTTCGAAGACACGACCTACAACGATCGCCATGTGCTGTTCGCCACGGGCGACGCCTTCGATCCAAACCGTCCGGGCGTGCTCGTTGTGTTCTTTCACGGCAATCAGGCGATCCTGTCGCGCGACGTGCTCGAGCGCCAGCAGACGGCGCGCCAGCTTGCGCAGTCCGACCTCAACGCGGTGCTGGTCGCGCCGCAACTCGCGGTCGATGCGGCGGATTCGAGCGCCGGAAACTTCTGGCGACCCGGCGCCTTCGCGCAGTTCCTCGACGAGGCGGAAAGCAAGCTCGCCGATCTTTATCCCGGCTCGTCGCGTGCGGCTTTCCGCCGCATGCCCGTCATCATCGTCGCCTATAGCGGCGGCTACATGCCGGCTGCTTATTCGCTCGCTGTCGGGGGCGCGGCGAGCCGCATTCGCGGCGTGATTCTGCTTGATGCGCTCTATGGCGAGCAGGAGAAGTTCGCCAACTGGGTCGAAAGCGCGCGGTCCAGAGCCTTTTTCGTGAGCGCCTATTCAAACTCTTCGCATGACGGCAACGTCGCCATGCGGGCGCGTCTGCAACGCGACGGCGTGCCGGTCGAAGAGAGCGTGCCCGACGGTCTGAGGCCCGGAGTCGTCGCCTTCATCGACGCTGGCGACGTGCGTCACGAAGACTTCGTCAATGCCGCCTGGACGAGCGATCCGCTGCGCGACCTCCTCTCGCGCGTCGGGAGGTAGGCGGGCTGGAGCGTTGAAATCGCGCATGCCATGCCCGCGGAAAACAGGCATCCAGGAGTCAAAGGGCGAAGGCCCGCGGCCGTGACCTGGGCCTCCGCTTCGCGGAGGTGACAGCACGCGACTGCGTCAGCCGCGACTACTGCGAATCGCGGAAGGCGATGCGGTCGCGGGCGGCCGCGACGCCGGCGGAGAGGGCGCGCGCATAGTAGTCGCGCGCGCGGGCGGGGTCGCCTCTCATGCCGATCGCGCCTAGTCGCGTCAAGGTCGCCGGATCGTAGGTGTCGCCGAGCACGAGGAGCGATCGCCCGTCGCCCGCTTCGGCGGCGCGTTCGAGAAACGCCCGGGCGCTCGCGACATCGCCCGACGCCAGCGCGACGAGACCCTGGGCCCGCAGCCGCAAAGCCTGGTCGGTGGAATTCGGAGCCGAAGCGCTCACTCGCGTTGCTGTGATCGCTTCGTTGTCTCCTTGAGTGGAACCTCGCAGCGCCATGGCGAGTTTTGCCATTGCCGCCTTGTCGGCGTCGGGCGCGGCGTTCGAGGCGACGCCCGGCGTTGAATTGGCCGAGGCTTGGGCCGGCGCATTCGAAGGGGAGGCAAGAGGCTCCGGCGTCTTCGCGAGCATCGCCGCGACGAGTTTCGTTTGTTGGACCGCGGGCCGCGCCGTGACGACGGCGGGCTCGATCTTCGGCCAGACGGCGACGCTCGTAGCGCCAACAAACGCGCCAGCGAACAGGCCGGCGGCGGCCTTCAACAGGATAGTCATGCGTCGCCCCCCTTATTGCGCCTCGTTACGCCATTGCATCAGACTGTCGTACAGTCGGTCGGAATCTTGTGGGCCGGGTCCGCCGTTCGTTAATGAGACCGTCTTGGCGGCCGCGCGGAACGCGTCCAGCGATGGGCTGGACTGGCTAACCTTCGCGTCGATCCAGGCCTGGGCGGCCGGCAGCCGCGGCCATGAGGCTCCAGCGGCGAGATTGACGTTTTGCCAGGTCGCATCGTTGTCCGGGCCGAGCAACTTGTCGAAGCCTTCGAAAAAGGACTTCGTCAAATCGGCGAGTTGCTGCGCGCGCGGCGACGAGGGCGCGGCGTCGACAGCGATCAGGGCCCGCGGCGCGGCCAGCGTGTCGATCTTCTCGTCGGCCCCGATGAGGCCCGGCTGGTCCTTGGTCGTCAGGCGAACCGGGGTGTACAGCGATTTCAAGGCTGGGGTCCAAGGTATTGATATGACGTGGAAGCGCCCGTCCTTGCCGAAATCGGCCATCGCCTTGGCGGACTGGGCGCCGACGGCGACGACCGCGGCGAGCTTGCCCGAGGCGAGGTCGGAAAGGGCGTTGTCGAGCGTCCCGTAGGAAGGGTTGGCGGCGATCCCGAGATGCGAGAACAGCGTGGCGGCGGTCGCCGCTCCGGCGCTGTCACCAGCGCCGAAGCCAACGTCGCGGCCCGCGAGCGCGTGGACGTCGGTCACGGCGCGCGGCGCGACGATCTCGACCGGCTCTGCGCCGAGTTGGACGATATAGGGGCTTCGGTCGCGCCAGTCGGCCGTCGCTTTGTCGGCCGCGATCAGCGCGTCCATGGGCGCGATCGCCAAATCAGCGCCGTCGCTCTCAACAGCCTTGGCGAGCGCAGCCGGCGAGGTGCGGCCCGTGACGACGGCGCCTTTCGCGCCGCCGCCGGTCTGCATGACTGTGATCAGTTCCCCGGCGAGGCGAGCGGAGCCCGCGTCGTCGGAGTCGATAAGGATGGTGAATCCTTGCGGCGCAGCGCCGTCGGTCGGCGCGCTCTTGGCGTCGTCGGAATCGCTCTTGGAGTCCTGGGAGTCGCCTTTGGCGTCCTGGCCCTTCTTATCCCTCCACGCGCCATGCCAAAGCACCAAATGGCCATGGCGATGGACGGGATGGTCATAGCGCACCATGCCCGCAGGCACGGTGTCAGCCGAGGCCGGAAGCGGAACAGCAACGAGGGGCAGGGCCGCCAAAGCCCAGCTCCAACTCTTCGATTGACCGCCCCGCGCGACACGTCGGTCGCAACGCGACCCTGCAACGCTCGTTTTCATAGCGGATCAAAGTCTTAACAAAATGCGGCGTTATCAAGGCGTTAGTATTTTTCTGTTTTCAGCTGTCGAATCAGGGGGCCTCGGCGCTCGAATCCGCGGAGACCGCGGCGAGCGCTGCGTCAAGTTCGGCGGGGGCGATTTCGACCGCCTCAGCCGGGCCCAGCCAGACGAGAAAGGCGCGCACCGGCCGGTCGGGATAGAGGGGCGCGAGCGCCGCGCGATAGAGCGCGAGTTGCGCGACATAGGCGCGTAGATTGCCTAGGGATGAAGCCGATCCGCTCTTAAAATCGGCGATCCTGACCGCGTCGTCGGCGACGGCGATCCGATCGATGCGACCCGAGAAATTCAGCGCGTCAAGGCCGTCTCGCGGAATGGCGCCGGCGACCGCGACTTCCGCGCGAGATCCCGGCGCGAACAGCGGCGCCAGCGCCGGCAGCGCCATCGTCGTCAGCGCGCGACCGGCGATCGCCGCGCGTTCCGCCGCGGTCAGTGCGCTAGCGCGCAATTCGAGCAGGCGCTCCGCAACGTCGGGCCGCCGGGCCGGGTCGACATCGGGCAGATGCTGCAGCAGCATATGCGCGAGCAGCCCCGCCTGTCGTCTGGCGCGATCCGTCGCGCGCGTGCGGGTAGGCGTCGCGCGCGATGGGGTCAACGACGTCGGCGCGCTCTGGCGGGGCGCGGCGGCGCCGAGCCAGCCGGGCGGCGATGCGGCGCCCGCGACGGCGCGTTTGCTGGCCGCGGCCTCGCCGCTCGGCGCTTCGCCGAGGCTCAATATCGTCTCGTCGCCGCTCCACGGGGCGGGCGCCTCTTGCAGCGCGTCGCCGAGGCCGAGACGCATGAGGTCGTGCCAATTGTCCTGCGGGCGCGCTTTCAGGCCTTCGTATCCCGCGACGACAAGCCGCTGCGCCGCGCGCGTCATTGCGACATAGAGCAGACGACGGTGCTCGCCCGCCGCCGCGTCGCGCGCCCGCTGGCGCGCCGCCACGAGCGCCGGTGGGTCTTCCGCCTTCCGTCTCGCCCAGACGAACAGCGGCAACTCGTCCGCTCCGGCGGCGATGTCGATCAGCTTGGCGTCGTGACGTCCGTGCGGCGCCGAGCACGTATCCGGCAGGAACACGACCGGCGCCTCGAGGCCCTTCGAGGCATGGACGGTCATCACGCGCACGCTGTCGCCCGCGCTCTCCATGTCACGCTTGATGGCGAAATCACTCTCCTCGATCTCGGCGAGAAAGGCGTGCAGCGACGGCGCCATCTTGCGCTCGTGCGCGAGCGCCAGCGCCAGGAACTCGTCGATCGCGTCGCCCGCCTCAGGACCAAGCCGCGAAAGCAGCGCGCGGCGGCCGCCGTCCTCGCCCATCAAGCGCGCATAGAAGGCGTAGGGCGAATGGTTCGCCGCGCGTTCCCGCCAAGCCTCGATGCGACGGCGCGCCTCGGCGAAACGCGGCCCGGGAGAGGCAGCGAGGGCATCGGCGAGCGAGCCGGGCCGCCCCGGCGCGAGCACGAGAAGATCGTTGTCGTCCAGCCCGCAGAGCGGCGATTTCAGCGCCGCCGCGAGTGTCAGATCGTCCTCGGGCCGCAACGCCGAGCGGCCGACGGCGATGAGATCCATCACCGCGATCGAGTCGCGCAGGATGAGGCGGTCGGCGCCGGCGGTCTTGACGTGCTTCTCCTTCAGCGCGCGGATCATCGCCTCGAAAAAGGCGCCGCGCGAGCGCACGAGGATCATGACGTCGCCCGCGCGGATGCGCCGAATCTCCTGCGTCTCGGGGTCGCGCACGCGTTCCGCCGAGCCCGGCGCGAGCCAGCGCGCGATGACGTCGGCGATCCGTCTCGCCAGCGCGACCGGCGGATCTTCGCGCGAGGCTGCGTCGAGCGGCATGCGCCAATCCTCGCGCTCGGGCGCCTTGAGCGCTTTGATCGGCTCCCAAAACTCGATCAGCCCCGGTAGATCGACATGGAAGGCCTCGTGGGCCGGCGGACGCTCGTCGTCGCCCGTCAGTCCGCGCCAGACAGTGTCGGCGGCGAAGACCCGGTCGACAGCCTCGAGCACGCGGGGCGCTGAGCGGAACGACAGCACGAGGCGGACGAAATCGAAGTCGAGCTCAGCCTCGCGGTGGCGCCGCTCCAGCGCGCGCCGCGTGTCGGAGAACATCTTCGGTGCGGCGCCTTGGAACGAGAAGATCGACTGCTTCTCGTCGCCCACCGCGAAGAAGGTGCGACGACGCGCCCGCGCGCCTTCGCCGGCGAGAAACTCGTCGCAGAGCTTGCCGAGAATCGCCCACTGCGGTTCGGACGTGTCCTGCGCCTCGTCGACCAGAATATGGTCGATCCCGGCGTCGAGCTTGTAGAGCACCCACGCGGCGTCGGCGCGGTCGAGCAACGCGAGCGTCCGGGCGATCAGATCTTCGAAGTCGAGCAGCCCGCGCGTGCCTTTGAGCCGAGCATATTCCTGCAGCACCGCGCGCGCGACTCCGACGAGCGCAAGGCTGCGCTCCATCGCCTCGGCGGCGCGCAACTGGTCTCTGAGGCCGATCAGCCGGTCCTGCTCATCGCTGAGGCGTTGCGGCAGGCTCGGCAGGCGCTTGGCCAAAGTTTGCGTGACGAGGCCGCGCTTTTCGCCGCCGCGGGGCTTGCCGTCGCCGTTCTCGGTGAAGAAAGCGGCGAGGTAGAAGCCGACGCATTCGTCGAGATTGTCGGCCCGCGCGGCCTCGCGCAGGTTGTCGGCGAGCTTCTGGTCGTTCGTGGAGCCGGTGGCGAGTTCGTCGGCCCAACTCTGCCAGTGCAGCCGGCCGGGCACGATCTGCCCCTTGATCGACGCAGCGTCGTCGTCCGGCTCGAGACCGAGTGCGCGCCTCAGCGCGGCGGCGTAGGCGGCCTCGTCGCCGAGCCGGGCGATCGCTTCGCGCCGCGCGAGCGCTTCTTGCAGCAAGCTCTCGAAACCATCGGCGCCGGCTTCGCGCGCGATCTTGGCGATGGCCGCGCCGCGCTCAGGCGAATCGAGCGCGCGGGCAAAGGCGCGGGTCCGCGCTTCCTCCATCAGCAGCGCCGACTCGCGCTCCTCGGCGACGCGGAAGCCGGCCGCGACATTGGCCTCGAAGGGAAAGAGATGCAGCAGCCGCTCGCAGAAGGCGTGGATCGTCTGGATCTTGAGGCCGCCAGGCGTCTCGATGGTGCGCGCGAAGAGGCGGCGCGCAAAAGCGAGTTGCGCTGCGTCCGGCCGCCCGGCGCCCGTCTTGTCGATCTCGCGCGCCAGCGCCTCGTCGTCGAGGCCGGTCCAGCGCGACAGCGTCTTGAAGACGCGCGCCGACATATTGGCGGCCGCCGCTTTCGTGAAGGTGAGGCACAGAATGGCCGAGGGCGGCGCGCCGTCGAGCAATAGGCGCAGCACGCGCTGCACCAACACATGCGTCTTGCCGGAGCCCGCATTGGCCGACACCCAGGCCGAAGCGCGCGGGTTCGAGGCCCTTTGCTGCGCCTGCCGGACGGGCAGGGGGACTTCTCGCAGGGGCGCGTTCATTCCTCGTCTCCCGCCGGGGCATCACTCAGGCCGCCGGTCGCCGACCATTCCTTCACCCGTGCGAGATGGTCGTAGGTCCCGGCGCTCTTGGCGTATTTCGGATAGGGGCGCGACAGATAGGGAGTGTTCGGATCGGCGAACTGCGTGAGTAGCGTCACGAGGCCCTCGAAGTGCAGCTCGACGACCTCGGCGAAGCTGGCGTCCTTGAAGTCGAGCGGCTTCACCTCGCCGCCCGAGGCGCCGCCGAGCTTGAAGTACAGCGCCTCGATCGCCTTGAGGCCGCTCACCGCGGCAAAGCCGCCGCGCGCCAGCATCGCCGCCTCGAGCGTGAGTTGCGGCGCGAATCCGACCTGGACCTCGCGCTTTCCGGGCGGCGACCCGGTCTTGTAGTCGATCAGCGCCGCGCCGCCTTCGCGCAATGCCTCGATGCGGTCGGCGCGCGCGGTCAGCGCGAAGATCGAGCCGTCAGGAAGCGGAATTTCGAGCCGCCCGCTCTGTTCGATGAGGATGCGCTCGGCGCGGGCGCGCCGCTCTGCGTCAAAGGCGAGAAAGGCGGCGAAGCCTTCTGCGATGCGCGGCCAATGCATCGCGCGGAAGGCGGGATCGGCGAGCATCGGCGCAAAACGCGCTTCTGCGATCGCAATGAGCCGCTGCAACGCGTCGGCCGGCAACTCGCCGGCCGGGAACGCCTCGGAGAAGGCCTGCAGCGCGTCGTGCCAGATATTGCCGACTTCGCGCGGACCTGCCGCCGCGCCGATCGGATCGAGCGGGCTCAGACGCAGCACGCTTTCCGCGAAGATCGCGTAGGGGTCGCGCCGCAAGGTCTCGATGCGCGTGACGCTGAGCCGCGTGGGACGCAGCGCGCGCGGCGGCTTCGGCTCGGGTCTGGGCGCCGGGCTGAAGCCGGCCGGCCGATCGAGCGAGCGCGCCCAGCGGAGGTAGACTTCACCGCGCGCCTCCGCTTGGGCCATCGCGGCTTCGCCGGCGACGGCTCCCATGCGCTGGAGAAAGCGGGAGGACACGGTCGGCGCGCCGCCGCGCTTCTTGGCGCGGCTGACGATTGCTTCAGGAGCGCCGAGCGCGGCGGCGAAATCATGCGCGGTCTGGCCGATCCGCCGCTCCGGCGCAGAAAGGCCGAGCGCCGCGCGCATCGGGCGGTTCAGAAAAGCGTCCGTCTGCGCGGCCGGCGGCCAGACCGTCTCGTCGAGGCCGGCGACGAGCACGCGGTCGAAAGCCAGCAGGCGCGCTTCGAGCAAGCCGAGGATTTGCAGGCGGGGATGGCCGCCGCGCCCCGGCGGCGCGCGCTCGCCGCAGACGACCGCCTCGAACAGCGCGGCGTAGTCGGCGAGGCTGCAGGGAAAGCCGCCGTCGGCGCCCTCGGCCCATTCGTCAAGCAGTTCGCTCAAGGCATCGCCGCCGTGCGCCTCGCTCCACGCTTCGACCTCCGGCTCGTCGCCAGGGCGCCGGGCAAGCGCGGTAAGCGCCTCCCGGTGTGCCGCAATGAACAGCTCCAGCGGCGCCTCCGCGCTCAGCGCCCGCAGCGGCCCCAGAATTGCGGCGCAGTCGCGCAGCAGCGCTTCGGCGGCGCTCCACTCCTCCTGCCCGAGGCGTCGTAGCGCCTCGTGGGCGTGGCGCGTACCCGCGGCCGCGCGGGCGCTCGCCAGGAGGGCGTCGATGTCGCTGAGCCCCGAGGGCGGCAGCACGCCGCGCAGCACGCCGAGTTCGAGCGCGCGCGCCGCCTCGCCTAGGGCGTCGGCATCGCGTCCCAATCGAGCGAGCGGATGAGCGAGCAGCGCGGCGAAGGAAAGCGGCTCGTCGTCGCGCGCGGCGGCGAGCGCGAGTCGGGCGAAGACGCCGGCCTCTGTCTCGCCGAGCGCCCGTCCGGCCGAATCCTCGACCTCGATTCCCCAGCGGCGCAACTCCGCCGCGACCCGGCGGGCGATGGCGACGTCGGGCGTGACCAGCGCTGCGGTCTTGCCTGGCGTCTCCAGCGTCTCCCGCATCGCGACGGCGAGCGCCAGCGCCTCATCGTTCTCGTCCTCAGCGACCATGATGGCGAGATCGTCGAGGCCTTCGGCGATTGCGGCGTCGCTGAGCGCCGCGCCGCTGTCCGCGGCGACTCGGCGCTCGCCCCAGGCGTCGGTCGAATCGGCGGGACGCAATGCTTCGCTGAGGTAGCGCGAGCGCGCTTGCAGGGCGGCGGCGGGCGCGCCGAGGGCGCGGACCTCCTCGCGCGCGACGCCGATCACACCGAGCAGGCGGCGCATCGTCGCCTGCGGGTGGCCCGCGACGCCGCCGCCGCGGTCGTCGTCCGCGCCGATCATCGCCCAGGCGCGCTCATCGAGCGTCAGGTCGAGGTTCGGCAACACGACGGCGCCGAGCGGCGCTCTGGCGATCGCGCCGATCAGCCGGGCGGTGGCGCGATTGGTGCCGGTCGAGCCCGCGATGATCGTCGGCCCACGTTCGGCGCCCGCGAGCGCGCGGATTTCGTTTTCCACCATCAAGGCGCTGCGTCGCGCGCGATCGATCAACTCGCGCTCGCCGAGCCATGTCGGCCATTGCGCGAAGGCGATTTTCAGGAAATCGAGGGTGATGCGCCAATAGGGATCGAAAGCGTCGGCGACCAGCGTGTCGAGCCGCTCGGGTTCGACTCCCTCGATGATGAAGTCGTCGATCAGCGCCGCGAGATCGCCGGCGAGGGCGAAGGCCTGAGCTGGCGTGGTCGCGACCAGCGCCGGCTCGCTCTCATCGAACACCTTCCGTCCGCCGCCGTCGACACGGCAGATCGCGCCGCGCAACGCTTCGCCCCAGGCGCGGGTGAGGCGCGCAAGCGTCATGCGGCGCGTCAGTTCGCCCACGGCGTCCGGCGCGATGGCGCTCGGCGGCTCTTCCGGGTCTAACAGGCCGAGTTCGCCTGGCGTCGGCTCGAAGGCGCCGAGCGGCGCGATGCGCGGCAGGATGAGGCTCGTTCCGCCGCTCGCCGCGACCAGGGCGCCGGACAGCGCCACCGCGGCGCGTTGCGTCGGCACGTAGATCGTCGCGCGGGCGAGGTCGAGCGGGCCGCCAGCGCCCGGAAAGCCCTCGACAAGGGCGCCCTCGATGAGGGCTTGCGCCAGGGTCGCCAGAAAGGGCGCGCCAGCGGGAATGGTGAAGACGTTCGGAGCCGTCACGCGCGCCTGCAATTCGCTACGGGTCGTCCCTTGTGGCGCGGCCGCCGGGCGGAGGCAAGGGCGGGGGAGTGGGAGAAATCGCTCAGCGAACGAAACGTCCCGCTGCGAAGCAGCCCTGCGTCAGCGCCGGCCAGACGAACCACGCGCCCTGCGCGTAGAGACGCCGCACGAACCCGGCCCGGTCGGAGGTCGCCGTGGCGAAGCCCGTCCCGGTCGTCAGCAGTTCACCGTCTGAATTCGCGATCGCGGCGATCGCGGTTTGGCTGGGGCCAAAGACGATCACCTCGGACGGATCGAACACGTAGGCGACCCCGGCCATGCCGCCAAACCAGATCGCCAATGCTGTCGCCAGGCCGGTGAGCGGGAAGGCGGCGTTGCCTCTCGGATCAGTAGTCATAGGCGTGCTCGAACGCAACGCCCTGTCGCTCGACGGCCTCGACCGCTTGTGTGACGTCGCAGCCGACCCGTTCGAAACCAGGGCGGGACCGGATGGGAATGGTGAATATCGGCGTCATGCCAGCTCCCTCGACCCTCTCCCCTTCGTGGGCGATGACCGTGACGAGAATTCGGCGATTGCCGGCGTTGACCGAGAAGGCGCTGGCGACGCCAAAAGCGCCAGTGCCGCCACCCCGGCCGCAAGGACCGCCCGCCTTGATATCCGCTCGGATCGGCTCATGATTGATTCGCTATTTTTGCGCCGAGGGTAGCGATTGCCCGTTCGCCTGTCATTACGGCAGGCGGTTGCCGAATGCCGTCATCCACCCAGCGCCGCTGCGAGCCGATCCCATTGCTCGCCTGAAGCTGGTAGGCCGAAGCGTAGCTGGCGCGGCGCGTCGGCGAAGGGGCGCGTCAGCAACCCGGCGCGGAGCAGGCGCTCAAAGGCGGCCCGCGCGTGGGGGTGCTCTGCGAGGCGGAAGAGCTTCGTGCCGCCGACAATCGTCCAGCCGCGCTCTGTCAGCAGACGGTCGAGGCGCGTGGCGTCGGCGTCAAGGCGCGCCCTTGCCTTTGAGAGCCACGCTTCGTCCGAGAGGGCGAGGCAGCCGATCGCGATGGCGGGGCCGCTGGCCGCCCAAGGGCCGAGCGCGGCGCGCAGTCGTTGCGCCATTTCGAGCGAGGCGACGGCAAAGCCGAGCCGCAAGCCGGCGAGGCCGTAAGCCTTGCCGAACGACCGCAGCACGAGGGCGCCCACGGGCAGAGCGGGCGCAAGGGAATGCTCGCAGGCGTCAAAGTCGATGAAGGCTTCGTCAACGACCAAAGTCCCGCCCTGGGTGGCAAGGGCGCCGGCGAGCGCGACAAGGCGCCCCTTTTCGACGATCCGCCCGTCCGGGTTGTTGGGATTGACGACGACGCCGACGTCGAACTGGACGAGCCGTTCGACGTCGGCGACGCGTTCGACTGCCGCTCCGGCGGCCCGCCAGGCGCGCTCGTGGCCGGCGTAAGTCGCGCCGAGCACGCCGATCCGGCGCGCCGGCAGCAGGCGCGCGAGCGTCTGAATGATCTGCTGCGAGCCGGCGGCGGCGACGAGCTGGGCTCGATCAGTCGCGCCGTAGCGCGCCGCCGCCGCCGCTTCGAGCCGCGCGACGCTTTCTCGATCGGGCAGGCGCGTCCAGGCTTCTGGCGGAAACTCGGGCAGGGGGTAGGGGTGAGGATTGATTCCCGTGGAGAGATCGATCCATGGCTCTGGCGCATCGGGCGCAAGACGACGCGCGACGGCGAGATCGCCGCCGTGATAGGCCAGCGCCTCGAATCCGGAAAAGGGCGTCGCCGCCGTCATGAATCTCGCTCCGTCGCCGACGCTTGCGCTCACAGCCTGCTTCATCGAGGCGGCGGTCGGCTATCCCGCGCCTCTTTATCGCGCCATTCAGCATCCCGTCACCTGGATGGGCGCCTGGCTCGCCTTCCTGGAGGCGCAGCTCAATCGCGGGACAGCTTCGTTTGCGGCGCGCCGGGCGGCGGGCGTCGTCGCTCTCGCGCTTTATCTCGCGCCGATCGCTGCCTTGGCCTGCGGGGTGGTTTGGATGGCGCCGCGGGGGCTGGTCGGCTTCGTCCCGCTTGCGTTGATCGCGGCGAGCCTGCCGGCGCAGCGCAGCCTCGACGAGCATGTGCGGGCGGTCGCCGACGCGCTGGAGCGGAAGGGGCTGGCCGGCGGCCGCGAGGCGGTGTCGCGGATCGTCGGGCGCAACGTCGCAACGCTGGACGACGCGGGCGTCGCGCGCGCGGCGCTCGAGAGTCTGGCCGAGAATTTCTCAGATGGCGTCGTCGCGCCGCTGTTCTGGCTGGCGCTCGGCGGCATGCCCGGCGGCGCGCTCTACAAGGCGATCAACACCGCCGACAGCATGATCGGTCATCGCAACGCCCGCTATCTCGCCTTCGGCTGGGCGGCGGCGCGGCTCGACGATCTCGTCAATTTGCCCGCCTCGCGCCTCGCCGCGCTGTGGCTCCTGATCGCCGCATGGTTCATCCCCGGCGCGCGGCCGGCCGAGGGCTGGCGCGCCATCCGGCGTGACGCGCGCGGTCATCGTTCGCCCAACGCCGGCTGGCCCGAGGCGGCGATGGCGGGCGCGCTGGGGCTGAAGCTCGCCGGGCCGCGCGTCTACGGCGAGACGCTCGTCGAAGACGCCTATATGGGCGAGGGCCGCGCGGCGGCGACGGCGGCGGACATCCGGCGCGGCCTCGCGCTCTATCGAACTGCCTGCGCAATCGAGGCGGTCGTCCTCTGCGCGCTGGCCCTTATCGCGCGAGGCTGAGCAGGCGGTCGAGATCGACATGCGTCGCCAGATGCGCGGCGAGTTCGTCCAGCGTGCGCTCCACCGTCGCCTCGTAGGCAAGGGCGCTCGACGTCCCGAGCGGGGCGAGCCAGGCGGCGCGCTGCGCATCATCGGCGAAGAGACCATGCGCGTAGGCGCCCATCACGCGCCCGTCCGGCGAAATCGCGCCGTCCTCGCGCCCATCGGTGAGGCGCAGCAGCGGGCGGGCGCAGTCCGGCCCACTGGTGCGGCCGATATGCATCTCGTAGCCTTGGAAGGGCGCGCTGTTGGGGAGGCAGGTCCCCGCCACGTGCGTCAGCGCCTTGTCGCCCGTCATCACTGTTTCGACGTCGAGCAGCCCCAAGCCTTCGACCTCGCTGGGCGGCCCCTCGATGCCGTCCGGGTCGGCGATCCGGCGGCCGAGCATCTGATAGCCGCCGCAGAGACCCAGCACCCGCCCGCCGCGCCGCACATGGGCGAGAAGATCGATGTCCCACCCTTGGGCGCGAAAGAAGGCGAGGTCGGCGATCGTCGCCTTGCTTCCCGGCAGGATGACGAGGTCGGCGACCGGCAGCGGCTCGCCGGGTTTCACCATCACGAGCCGGACGTCGGGCTCGAGCCGCAAGGGGTCGAAATCGTCGAAATTGGCGATGCGCGCGAGCCGTGGCACGGCGATGGTGACGCCCCCGCGCCGTTGCTCGTCCGCGCGGTCGAGGCCCATTGCATCCTCGGGCGGGAGCCGATGCGCCGCGGGGAAGAACGGCACCAGGCCGAGCGCAGGCCACGCGGTGCGTTCGGCGATCAAGCGCATGCCGTCGTCAAACAGGCTGGCGTCGCCGCGGAACTTGTTGACGAGGAAGCCGACGATCATGTCGGCGTCTTCAGGCGCGAGCACCGCCTTCACACCGACGATCTGCGCGATGACGCCGCCACGGTCGATGTCGCCGATCAGCACGACCGGCGTCCGCGTCTCGCGCGCGAAGCCCATATTGGCGATGTCGCTCGCGCGGAGATTGACCTCCGCCGCGCTGCCGGCCCCTTCGACCAGCACGAGATCGACCTCGGCCGAAAGGCGCGCGTAGCTGTCGAGCACGGCGCTCATCAATTGCGGCGCGAGTTCGCGATAGGCGCGCGCCTTATAAGCGCCGAGGACGCGGCCTTGCACGACGACCTGCGCGCCGATCTCGCTCTGCGGCTTCAGCAGCACGGGGTTCATATGCACGCTCGGCGCGACGCCGCAGGCCCGCGCTTGCAGCGCCTGGGCGCGGCCGATCTCGCCGCCATCGGCGGTCACGGCGGCGTTGTTCGACATGTTCTGCGGCTTGAAGGGGCGGACCTTGAGCCCGCGCGCCGCGAAGGCGCGACAGAGGCCGGCGACCATAAGCGACTTGCCGACGTCCGAGCCCGTGCCCTGGAACATCAGCGCGCGGGCGGCGCTCAAAATTCGATGCCCTCCTGCGCGCGCACGCCGGCGTCGAAATGGTGCTTGACCACGGTCATCTCGGTAACGAGATCGGCAGCCTCGATCAGCTCCGGCTTGGCGTTGCGGCCAGTGACGACGACATGCAGCCCTTCGCGACGCGACCGCAGCGCCTCGACGACCTCAGCGAGCGGGAGATAGTCGTAGCGAAGCGCGATGTTGAGTTCGTCGAGGACGACGAGGCCGATCGTCGGGTCCGCCATCAGGCTCAAGGATTGCTCCCAGGCGGCGCGGGCGGCGGCGACGTCGCGGTCGCGATCCTGCGTCTCCCAGGTGAAGCCCTCGCCCATGACGCGCCAAACGATCTGGTCGCCGAAGCGCTCGAAAGCCGTGCGCTCGCTGGTCGACCAGGCGCCCTTGATGAACTGCACCACGCCGACCCGCCAGCCCCGCCCAAGCGCGCGCAGCGCGAGGCCGAAGGCGGCTGTCGATTTGCCTTTGCCGGGGCCGGTGTGGACCATCAGCAGGCCCTTGGCGAGGATCGGGCGCGCCGCGACGGTGGCGTCTTGGAACGCCTTGCGCTTGACCATCTTGGCTTTGTGCCGCGCGGCTTCATCCGTCATGCTCGCCTCCGTCGTCTTCGAGGGCTAGCAGCTTTGCGCCATCGGGGCCAGCTACCGCCCCAGTACGACGAGCTCGGTATAGGCGAGGTCGCAGGCCGGCGGCGCCGAGGCGTCCTTGGCGCCCTTGAAATAGCGCGGCTCCCGGCCCGGGAAATAACGGCCGGCGAGGCCGGCGACCGGGCCGTTAGCGTCGAGCACGCAGAAGAAGCGTCCCCGCCACGCGAAATAGCGGCCGAGCGCGCCCGAAAACGTCGCGAGATCGCTCGGGCTCCGGCAGTAGATGACATGGAGGCAGGGGATCAGCTCGCGCCAGATCGTCCGCTTTTCGAAGACGAGCGGCGTTGCCGCTCCGTCCGTGACGCCGATCAGCGCGACGCAGCCGAACGCCGCGTGATCGGCGAGCAAGCGGCGCTCGACCGGCGACAAGGCTTGCGCTTCGGCAGCGTCCTCTGAGAATTCGACGACACGCGCCTGCGCCGCTCCCAACGACAGCAGCGGCGCGAAGATGAATTGCCCCTCCGAATAGTGGCGATAGCCGACGGCCTTGAGCGCCGAAATGGTATGCGGCGCCGCGGATATGTTGAGATAGACAATATCGCGACGCGCGATTGCGCGGGCGTGCAAAGCATGCCCGTACCCGCGATAGTTGGGATCGACGCACCAGCTCGAAAGGTTGCAGCGCGTCGAGGCGCCCTTGGCGCCGTCTCGGGTCGAGAAGATTTGCAGCATCACGCCGACCACCGCGCCCTCGGCTTCCAGCAGTCGGCCATATTGCGGCTGATCGCCGACCCGCGGCAGCCGCGCGATACGCTCGATGCCGCGCACCCAATGGTCGCGGCGTCGTTCGGGAAAACCCCGCGTCAGACAGTCGATGACGCCGGGAAGGTCACGCTCCTCAATAAGGCGGCAGACGACGCCGCTCTTACCGGTCTCGGTCATGAAATTTACCGTTTAATCAAATGCCGCACTTTCTTTCTCGCGGACATAGTAGACTGTTGCAAATACATCAACGGAAGGTTCACTTTGCATGTCGGCGCGGTTAACGATCCTTGACGCCATACGCAACGTCGCGGCCGAGCAGGGGAAAACCCTCGCTCCTCTCAGCGAGGACCTGCCATTGATGGAAGCCGGGCTGGATTCGCTCTGTTTCGCCATTCTCGTCGCTCGCCTGGAGGACGAACTGGGCGCGGATCCGTTCACGACGTCGGAAACGACGCGCTTCCCCACCACCATCGGCGAATTGATCGCCTTCTACGAGGAAGCCCGTGTCTGAGCCCCTGACGCTGGCCCGGTTGATGGAGGCCGGCGCTGGCGTCGGCCGCACCATCGCGACGCGCGACTGCGTCTTGCGCCTGGACGACTTCGCCGCCGCGACGAGCCTCCGCGCCGATCTGCCGCGGCTCGAAGGCCGTTCAGTCGTTCTAGCGGTCGGCGACATGACGAAAGCGGCGGCGGCGCTGATCGAACTCGACGGAACCGCGCGCCGCATCGTGCTGTGTCCACCCGGCTTCGACAAGCGGGGTCTCGACGCACTGGCGCGCCTTGCGGAGGCCGACACGCTTGTTCATGACAACGATGCGCCTGCGCCGGAGACGGCGTTCGACGTCGTCGCCGGCTGCAGCCTGCCGCTGGAGCCGCTTCAGGGGGAGCGTGCGCGGCGCTGGGCCACCGAATGGGCGATGCCAACTTCCGGCACCACTGGGCCGCCCAAGCTCGTCGTGCATACGCTCGCGACCTTGACCGGCGCGTTTCGGCCGGCTGGCGCGCAACGTTGGGCGACGTTTTACGACATTCGCCGCTACGGCGGGCTGCAGATTTTCCTGCGAGCGCTCTCGGGCACGGAATCGCTCACGCTGAGCTCGCCGGGGGAGAGCGTCGACGCCTTCCTTGTCCGGCTCGGCGAAGCCGGCGCCAAGCAGATCTCGGGCACGCCGTCGCATTGGCGCAAGGTTCTGATGAGCGCCAAGGCTCGCGCGATCGATCCCGACACGGTGCGCCTCTCCGGCGAGATTTCCGACGACGCGGTTCTTGCGGCGCTCCGGGCGCTCTATCCGCGGGCGCACGTCGAGCACGCTTACGCGTCGACCGAAGCGGGGGTCGCGTTCTCGATCGCAGACGGCCGGGCGGGATTTCCCGCTTCGCTGCTCGACGCCAACGGCGAGGTCGCGATGAAGGTCGTCGACGACTTGCTGCGCATCCGCTCGAACCGGACCGCGCTACGTTACCTCGGGCCGGACGCGCCTGATCTGCATGACGCCGACGGATTCGTCGACACGGACGACATCGTCACCCGGCGCGGCGATCGCTATATCTTCGCCGGACGGCGCGGTGGGATCATCAACGTCGGCGGCGCCAAGGTCCATCCCGAAGAAGTCGAGGCGACGCTCAACGCGCATGAGGCCGTGCGCGCCAGCCGCGTCTTCGCGCGCAAGAATCCGATCACCGGAGCCCTGGTCGCCGCCGAGGTGGTCTTGCGCGATGGCGTTGTCGCGCGCGCCGGGCTCGAAGCCGAAATTCTGGCCGCCTGCCGGGCCGCGCTGCCGGCGTATAAGGCGCCCTCGTTTCTCCGCATCGTCGCGGAATTGCCGATGACCGACGGCGGAAAGCTGGCGCGCCATGGATAACGTAATCGTTACCGGCGCGAGCCGCGGCATCGGCCTGGCGATCGCCAAGCGCCTTGCGCGCGACGGCTACGGCGTCCTCGCGGTCGCGCGCAAGACGAGCGACGGGCTCGATGAGGCGATTGCCGAAGCGCGGCGCGCGAGCGTTGGCGCGATCGATTTCGAGGCGCTCGACCTTTCCGATATCGAAGCGATCCCGACCTTCGTTCGCGAGGTCAGGGCGCGCCGCGGCGCGATCTATGGTCTGGTCAACAACGCCGGCGCCAGCGCCGAGGGTCTGCTGGCGAACACGCCCAACGAGGATATCGAGGCTCTGCTTCGTCTGAACGTGCTGTCCCCGATCATCCTCAGCAAATATGTGGCGCGAGGCATGATGGCCGAGGGCAGGGGGCGCATCGTCAATATGGCCTCGATCGTCGCCGCCACGGGTTTCAACGGTCTCTCGGTCTACGCCGCCACCAAGGCGGCGCTGGTCGGGTTCACCAAATCGCTGGCTCGCGAGGTCGGGAGGGTCGGCGTTACGGTGAACGCGATCGCGCCGGGATTCATCGACACGGAGATGACGCGCAGCATGGGCGAGGGCGACCGAGCGCGCATCGCGGCCCGCAGCGCCTTGCGCAGGCTCGCCGAAGCCGAAGACGTTGCGGCTATGGTCGACTTCCTGCTCGGCGACGGCGGCCGCAACGTCAGCGGCGCGGTGTTGACTGTCGACGCGGGCGGGACAGCGTAGCGTCAGGCTGTGCTCAGCAGAGCGTCGACTTCGGTTGGATCGACGTCGAAGTGCTGGGCGATCTCCACCACGGTGAGGCCCATGCGCGCGAGCATCCGGAGGGAAAGCGTGTCGATCGGCCATCTCGCCCCTTCGGCGAAAGACCGCCTCAACAGATCTTCCAACTCTTTCCGCCTGCGCGGCATGACACGCGCTCCATAATTGACGCTGGCGGCAATAACCTTGGATTGAGGCGATTGCCCAGCAGGAACGTGCATTTTTTCGTGATCTTGCAATTCTGCGCCGATCATCCTCGGCTCCAAAAAGATCCGCCTCCATTCATCTGGATGTGAACAGGATCTGCTCTCGTGTTTCTTGTGCATGGGCGCCCCTTGCCCATATTGGCGTCAAGCGGCGAGCTGCCGATTGCAGGGACAGGACGCTCGAGGGGTTTTGCCAACCACTCGCGAGGATTGATCCATGAACGCCGCGAAAGCGCGCCCGACCGCTGCTTCGCATGTCGCCTTTACGCCGCCCCACATCGTCAAACGCGAGGTGGGGACGTGGAAAGGCATGCGAGCCGAAACGGTCCGAATTACCGAAGCTCACCGCTTCCAATATGTGTTCCGAGGCGACCAGCATCTCCTGATCGCCTACGAACAGGCCGCGCGCGACCGTGGCGAGACGGAGGTCGGGCACCTGCGCTCCAATTTGCGCGATTTTACGGGGAAGCTCACCTTCATTCCCGCAGGAAACCACTTCGCCGGCTGGCAAGAGCCGCGCGTGCTGGCCCGCGTGACTTACTTCTACATCGATCCGCTGGCCCCGCTGCTCGATCCTGCGCTCGAGTTTGGCGCCGTCGCGTTCGAGCCTCGTCTCTTCTTCTTTGACGCTGATATCTGGGACACGGCCCGCAAATTGAGAATGCAAATCGAAGATCGCAGCGCAGCCGGCGATCTCTACGCCGAAGCGCTCGTTACGGTGCTCTGCCATGAACTCGTTCGGCTCAACGATGGCCGCAGCGCCGACGGGCAGTTCGTGAGCGGCGGCCTCGCCGGCTGGCAGAAGAAGCGCGTAGAGGACTATGTCGCCGCGCACATCAGCGAGCGCGTCTCCTTGTCCGACTTGTCGGAACTGGCGCGGTTGAGCCCGTATCATTTTGCCCGCGCCTTCAAGCGCTCGTTCGGCGTGCCGCCGCATCGCTATCACATGATGCGCCGCGTTGAGGAGGCCAAGACGCTTCTCGCCAAACCCAGTATTTCGGTGACGGAGGTGGGTGTGCGGCTCGGCTTCGCCCAGACCAGCGCCTTCACCTCGGGTTTTCACAAGCTGACGGGAATGACGCCGACGCAATATCGCCGCGTGCTCGAGTGAGGTTGCTGGTCTCCGCGGACCCGGCGGCCTGCGATGCGGCGACGTAGGCACGAGCGCGCGCCGAATCGAATGGGAGCCCGTCTTCGCAAGAAACTCAAACGATCCAGACCGTGCGGCGATTCGACGAGTCGCCGCACGGTCTGAGCGTCAATCATTGCACCAGGAGTAGATGTTGGGCGTATTAGGGCCGCCGTAGTTGCACGCGGTATACAGGCCTTCGTAGTTGCGCATACGAGAGGTGTCTGATTTGCTCGAGGAGCTGTGCGCGGCGACGTCGCCGACTGTGTCGGACCTCGGGATCGTGAGGCCGGTGCTGATATGATCCGTTCCGCCGACGCCGTCGAGTGTACCGCCGACAATGGGGGTTGTGAGGCCGAGGCCGGTATGATCCATTCCGCCGACGCTGTCGTGTGAACCGCCGCCAACAGGCAAACTCGGGATCGTGAGGCCGGTCCCGATATGATCCATTCCACCGACGCTGCCGAGTGAGCCGCCGCCAACGCGCGAATCCGGGAGGCTTGCGAGGCCAATGCTGGTGTGACCAATTCCACCGATACTGCTGGTGGTATGGCCCGGCCCGCCGATGCCGCCCACGCGGCCGAGGCCGACGCTGCTATGGCTGAGCCCACCGAGGCCGCCCATGCTGCCGAGGCCGACGCTGCTGTGGCCCACTCCGCCGAAGCCTCCGCCATGCCCGCCTCCGCCGTGCGCCAGAGCCTCCGCGGCAAATCCGGTGGAGAGAGTTAGCGTCGCCGCCAATGCGATCATTGTCTTCCGTAACATGTCGATGTTCCCAATGTTGTCTCGATGGACCTCAGATGGGTACCGACATTCGGCGCCGCTGCCGAAACCTTGCGGCAAATATCGCGCGCTTGCGCGAGGATGATAGAGCGGGCGTTGCGCTATGAAACGGTCTTGGGAGCGTGGCGCGAACGCTGAAAGAAGTGCGAGCCGCGGTGGGGCTGCAAAGGAGCGGGGTTTCGTCATACCGAGCATCGCGAGTTCGCTTTGCCGGGGATGCCCCGTTTCTGCTCGACGATCCATCCCAGCGGATGCGCGCGGCCGATCCGCGACATGGCGTGCGACTCACGGGACTGAGAAGCCGCTGCCGCGGATCACCTTCGTGCTCGAGAAGGGCATGTTGTGAGGGGTGGCGCCGTCGTCTCGGGCTTGCGGGCCCGTTTGGCTGCCTCAATCGGGCGCGCTACGGCGTATCACAGGCGCCTTTTGCAAAAGCCAGAAAATCCAGATCGCGCGGCGATTCGAACGAAGCGCCGCGCGACTCGAGTGTCAAGGATTGCACCAGGGGTAGACGCTGGCTCGATTGGGGCCGGCGTAATTGCAGGCGGTTCCGAGACCACCGTAGCCGTGGTTTGCGGTGGGCGTCGCCGTAGCCGGGAGGCTTGCGAGGCCCATGCTGGCGTGACCCACTCCGCCGATGCCGCCTATGCCGCCCGTTCCAACGCCGACTCCACCCACGCCGGCGATTCCGTGACCAACTCCGCCGGCCGTTCCGCCGACTCCGCCCGCCGTTCCGACGCCGCCGGACGGTCCGCCATGTCCGCCGCCCCTCGCCATCGCGTCCGCGGCGAACGCGGAGGAGAGCGCCAGCGTCGTAGCCAACACAACAAATGTCTTTCGTAGCATATCGATGTTCCTTTGAGGGACATAAGATGGGCGCCGACATTCCGCGCCGCTTCCGAAAACTTGCGGCGAATGTCGCACCCTTGCGCGAGGATGATCGGGGCAGACGAGGGCGCCGCGTTGCGCTATGAAGTGGCCTTGGGAGAGCGCGGCGCGAACGCAAAAAGGAATGCGGGCCGCTGCCGGAATGCAAATGTGCGGGGTTTCATCATGACAGACGCAGCGTCGCGAGCTCGCTTTGCATGGGACGACCCGTTTCTGCTCGACGATCAATTGAGCGAAGACGAGCGGCTTATCCGCGACACGGCGCGCGATTACGCGGCCGAGAAGCTGTTGCCCCGGGTCACCGAGGCTTATCTCCAGGAGAAGACCGATCCCGCGATCTTCCGCGAAATGGGCGCGCTCGGTCTGCTCGGCATGACGATCCCCGAGACTTACGGCGGCGCGGGGACGAACTACGTCTCTTACGGACTCGTTGCACGCGAGGTCGAGCGGATCGATTCCGGTTATCGCTCGATGATGAGCGTGCAGTCGTCGCTGGTGATGCACCCGATCTACGCCTACGGCGACGAGGCGCAACGCCGGAAATATCTGCCTAAGCTCGCGACCGGCGAGTGGATCGGCTGTTTCGGCCTCACCGAGCCCGACGCCGGCTCTGATCCGGGCGGCATGAAGACGCGCGCGGAAAAGGTCGCGGACGGCTATCGGCTCACCGGCTCCAAGATGTGGATCTCGAATGCGCCGATCGCCGACGTCTTCGTCGTTTGGGCGAAATCGGCGGCGCATGACGGGGCGATCCGCGGCTTCGTGCTGGAGAAGGGCATGGAGGGCCTGTCCGCCCCCAAGATCGGCGGCAAGCTTTCGCTGCGCGCCTCGATCACGGGCGAGATCGTGATGGATGGCGTCGTCATTCCCGAAAGCGCGTTGCTGCCGAATGTCTCCGGCTTGCGGGGGCCGTTCGGCTGCCTCAATCGCGCGCGCTACGGCATTTCATGGGGCGCGATGGGCGCCGCCGAGGACTGCTGGCGCAGATCGCGTCAATATGCGCTCGACCGCAAGCAGTTCGGCCGGCCGCTCGCTGCGACCCAGCTCGTGCAGAAGAAACTCGCCGACATGCAGACGGAGATCGCGCTCGGCCTGCAGGCCTCCCTGCGCGTCGGCCGGTTGATGGACGAGGGGCGCGAAGCGCCGGAGATGATTTCGATCGTCAAGCGCAACAATTGCGGCAAGGCGCTCGACATTGCGCGCCAAGCGCGCGACATCCACGGCGGCAACGGCATCCAGGCCGAATATCACGTGATGCGCCACGCGCAGAACCTCGAGACAGTCAACACCTACGAGGGCGCGCACGACGTTCACGCGCTCATTCTCGGGCGCGCGATCACGGGGCTGCAAGCCTTCTCGTGAGTGGACCAAAGCCATCATGGCCGCGACGAGCGCGGCCATGATTTGAGGCGTCGCGGGCTGTCAGAGATTCAGCGCGCTGCGCACCGCGGCGGGCCAGTTGGCGATCTCGGTTCCATGCGTGGCGAACAGCGCGACGGCGAGCCGGTCCATACCGAAGGCGATGCAGGTGGTGTGGGCGAGTGCGCCGTCCTCGCCGCGCATCTCCCAGATCTCTCCGAAATGGTCGCGATGATAGTTGAAGCTCATGCAAGCGGTCGGCGTCTCGGCTGAGCGCACGGGGACGACGAGTTCGAACTTGAGTTGCTGCTCGACCTGGAAGCGGCCGACCATCGCGCCGATGCGGCCGAAGAAGGGATCGCTCGCCGCCTCGATGCGGTAGCTGAGGCCGAGGCGGTCGGCGAGCGTGGCGGCTCGCTCTCTCCATTCCTCGCGAAAGGCGGTGGTCTGCTCGGGGGTCCCGATGCGGACAAATTCGCGCATGCGGAAGGACTGCATGCGGTCGATGTCGCGTGACGGCTCACGCCGAAAGCAGTCGCTCGCGACATCGAACAGGAAGCCCTCAGGCGGGACGAGGCCGCGAGCGGCGGCCATCGGATAGAGGGGATAACAAGCGGCCGGCGTCAGCACGAGGTCGCTCGCCTCGAGCCCGTCCGTCCATGTCCCGCCCTCCTCGAAGCGCGCCACTGCCGACGCGATGCGCTCATTGCCGCCGCCGAGCGCGCAGACGCAGCCGAGCAGATGCGGGAAGCTCCGGAGATAGCCTGCCTTTTCGATCAGCGCGCGGCTCACGACCGGCGGAAAGCGGACGACTTCCGCCATTGGGTCGCGCTCGCGACTGATCATGACGGCGAGCGCTTCGACGACGGACTCGTAGGCGCCGGAGCGCCCATAGACCCCGTCGACGCCGGTCGGCCGAAAAACCGCGTCGAAGATGGCCTCTGGCGAAACGGAAGGCTTGGCGAGGGTAGGTGGTTCAGGCGTCATAGCTCTCTCTCGCGCTCAGAGCAGCGTGGGTTTGTGTCTGGTCTGAAAGGTCCTCGCCATGCCGAACGGCTCTAAAGGGTGAGCGCGAGCGGCGGCTCGCTCATCAGCGTCGCCGCTTCGGCATTGGCGAGAATGCGGTCGTTGTTGATCATGATGGGGGAGGAGAGGATGTCTCTGAGATAACGTCCCATCGCGAAATCGCCGTCGTTGCGATAGCCCGCGAGTCCGCACGCGCGCATCGCGCTCATCACGGTCTGCACGGCGATCTCGGAGGCTTCGACCTTCAGGAAATTGAGTGCGAGCTGCGCGTCCATCGCGGTGAGGCCGCCTGGATCGCCCGCGTGGCGCTCGAAGGTGGCGAGGCCGGACTGAACGGCGCCGCGCAGCGTTTCGAGCGAGACGCGGGCCCTGGTGAGATGCGATGCGGCCGGCGGCATTCGACCGCCTGCGCCGCGCGCCGCCTTGCGCACGAAGGCGCGCGCGCGGCGCACCGCGCCGGTCGCAACGCCGAGCCAAGCGGAACTCCAGAAGAGATGGGCATAGGGCGCCATGGTCTGGTTGTGGATGCGCTCATAGGGCTCGGGCAACACCTGGTCGCTCTCGCCCTCGGCGCGCACGATGAAGCCGACGCTGCACGTGCCGCGCATGCCGAGCGTGTCCCAGCTCTGCTTCTTCTCGAGGGTGTAATCCTCGCGCAGGAAGGCGACCAGCACCTGATCGGAGCTCGCGGCGGACTCGGAGCGGCGAGCGGTGGTGACGAGGCCGTCGGCGTGCTCGCCGTACGAGATGACCGAGGCGTTGCGTTCGAGCGAGATGCGCGCGCCATGGGCGCGGACCGCCGCTTCGCTGGAGCGAATGTCGCCGCCGTTGTTTCCCTCCGTCGTCGAGGAGGCGAGCAGCATCTGCCGCTCGGCGATGCGGCGCTGCAAGCCGATCTGCCAGGGGTTGCCCTTGGCATGGCGGACCAGGCAGGCGACCTTGACCTGATGCATGGCGAAGATCATCGCCGTGGCGCTGCAGGCGCGTCCGAGGATGGCGCACACGTCCGCGACATCGGCGGCTCGCGCGCCGGCGCCGCCGAGCTCGACGGGAATCAGAATGCCGAGCAGCTTCTGCTCGCGGATCGCCGCGAACGCCTCGGCAGGAAAGCGCGCGTCGCGATCGACCGCATCGGCGAAGCGCTCGGCGATCGCCGCCACGACTTCCGCGCGCGAAATGAAATCGCGCGAGCCAGGACCTTCACCGCTCCGCGAGCGAAGGCTGCGTTGCGGAAGATGGCTGATGTTGGCGCTCATGGGGGAAGCTCCGGAAAGCGTAGTCGTCAAGAAGCGCGCTTTTGACGCCAAAGAGAGGAGTCGTGATCGAGCGTGGAAATCCCGCAGGCGGGGTCCGTCAAAATACATATCCGGGATCGGTAAGATGCGCGACAAATTCGGAGCTTAATTATTAACGAATGGTTAAAAGTTAGTCTGAAAATGCGGGCGGTCGTCGTCATCGTTAACGTTGACGAAACGAAAGCCACATTGAGCGCAATTCTAATGATAAGAGCGGTCGCGCGCCCTATCAGAACAGGATTCCGCCATGCTTGATCAGACTCTGCGTCGACGACCGCATTCTCGCCATGGTGCGCGAATTTGCGCCCGCTCTGCCGGGCGATACCAACCGCGCACGCACGGTCGATCTTCCGACCGCCGGCCTGACGTCGGTCTCGGCGGTGAAGCTGATGCTGGCGATCGAGGCGGAGTTCGACATCGCCATTCCCGACGCCGACCTCACGCCGGAGAATTTCGGTTCGATCGCGGCGATCGAGGCGCTCGTCGATCGCCTGCGCGGCTGACTATCGCGACGGGGAACGTCATGGGGCTCGACCCGCGCGCGCGGCGATTCCTCGACTTCCTCGCGGCGGGCGCGCGCGGCAGCGACGGCGCGCCAAATCTCGACGTTCTGCGGCGCGCCAGCGCGGAGCTTGCCGCCTTCGCCGGGCCGCCGTTGCCGGTCGAGCGGCGCGACGAACGGCTCGGCGACGGTGAGGGCGCGCTGGCGCTGCGCGTTTATTCGCCGCTTGGGGCGGACGCTGCGCTGCCGGCGCTCCTCTATCTTCACGGCGGCGGCTGGGTCTCTGGCGGTCTCGAGACGCATGACGCGATCTGCGCCGGCTTGGCGGCGCGCGGCGGCTGCCGGATCATCGCCGTATCCTATCGGCTCGCGCCGGAGCATCGTTTTCCCGCCGCACTCGACGATGCGTTCGCGGCGCTGCGCGCGGTGCGCGCCAATCCCGCCCGCTTCGGCGTCGACCCTCGTCGTCTCGGCGTCGGCGGCGATTCCGCGGGCGCCAATCTCGCCGTCGTCCTAGCCCGCGCCGTCCGCCGCGAGGAGACGCCGCTCGCGCTGCAACTTCTGCTATGCCCGGTGCTGGAGCCGCTCGGGCGCACGCCTTCCCGGCAAGCCCTCAGCGCCGGCTATTTGATCGAAGAGGCGACGATGCGGCTCTACTGGGATCACTATCGCGTCGAGGGCCTTGCCGCGGACGACCCGCGGGTCGCCCCGTTGCGCGCGAGCGATCTCACCGGCATGCCGCGCGCCCTGATCCATACCGCCGAATTCGATCCGCTGCGCGACGAAGGCGAACTTTACGCCGAGGCGTTGGCTAGCGTTGGCGTCGCGGTGCAACTGACGCGGCACGTTGGGATGATCCACCACTTCTATGGGCTCGGCGGCGTCATTCCGGCCGCGGCGGCCGCGTTCGAGCGGATCGAAGAGCAATTGCGCGAAGCCTGGGCTTGAGACTATCGCCAGCGCCCTTTTAGCAGCGGCTCGACCGGCCATTCGCGGTCGGACATCGCGAGCCGGCGCAGTGGGTCGTCGTGCTCCGGCTCGAGCTCGATCCCATACGCGCCCTCAGGGTCCTTGTGAGCGCCAATGAGAACGAATTCCGCGCCCTCGAAATCGAGCGGCCTGGGGTCTTCCGTCTCGAAGCGCCTTCCCCGGAATTCCCGCTGCAAAGGCGCCGGATAGTGCGCCTCTTCCGGCTCGCGCAGGCCGACGCCGGGCGGCGCCGGCTTCTCGGGGTTCTTCACCGAGAGGACGAAGGCGCCGTCGAGCGGAATGTTGAGTTCCCGTTGCACTTCGCCCGGGCGCTTACCTGCGCGCCCGCGCGCGGTTTCAGGCGCATTGGTGGGACGACGAGCGCCTCGGCGTCATGGTCGGGCAGTGGGGCGACGGCGCCTGGGTCGAGGAATATCTGAGCCTCCTGAGGCAGAAGTTCGTCCAATTCGTCGACCGCTTCGGCGATCTTGTGCCTTCGCCGCGCCGGCATCTCTACGAGGCCCTGCTGGATCAGGCGCCGCGCCTTCTTGCGCGCGTCCGCGCGCGCCGCAATGTGACCGTCGTCCACGGCGACGCGCATACCTGGAATTGCTTCTTGCCGCGCGACGGCGGAGGCGACGTCCGCTTGTTTGACTGGGACAACTGGCGGCTCGGCGTCGCGACGGACGATCTCGCTTATATGATGGCGATGCATTGGCATCCAGACCGCCGAAGCCGCATGGAGCGGCCTCTTCTCGACGTCTACCATGCGGCGCTTCAAGCGCACGGCGTCCAGGGATACGATCGGCGCGCTCTGGACGACGACTACCGTTGGTCGACGCTCTGGCAGATCGCAACGCCGCTCTGGCAGGCCGGCGCAAATATTCCGCCGGTCATCTGGTGGAACAATCTGGAGCGCATCTACCTGGCCGTCGACGATCTAGGCTGTCGGCAACTACTCGACTGACCGGGCCGGCGCCTCCGGTTTACAGCGAATTGCAATCGGGACCCGCCGTCATTGCGAGGAGCGTAGCGACGAAGCAATCCATCGGTCCGCTCGGTGTCACTGGATTGCTTCGCTGCGCTCGCAATGACGGCATGGGTTCGAGCAAGACCTAAAAGCGCGTCGCCCCGCTCTGAATCGCCGCGAACCGAGTTCGCATCGAGCGGAACATAGGTGTCGTTGTCGGCGTCGAACACATAGAGCGGATCGTCGATGCGCGCCGGATCGAAGCCTTGCTCGGCGATTTCCCGTCGCTTCGGCTTGAAGGTCGCGGTCACGTCGAGCGAGGCGCGCGTCCGCAGGAACAGGGGCCTGGCATAGCGTGGCAGCGCCTCGAGGCGGCGCGCGATGTCGGCGAGATCGGGCGCGCCTTCGCAGGCGATCACCGCCATCCCCGCCTTGCCTTCCGCGCCGGGAACCGCGACGCCATAGACGACCGCTTCGATCACGCGGGGCGAGGCGGCGATGGCAGCGGCGACTTCGCTCGTCGCGACATTCTCGCCCTTCCAACGGAAGGTGTCGCCGACGCGGTCGACGAAATAGTAAAATCCCTCGGCGTCGCGGCGCATCAGATCGCCGGTGCGCATCCAGGCGTCGCCCGGCGCAAAGACATTGCGCAGGATCTTCTTTTCCGTCTCGCTCGCCTGCGTGTAGCCGTCGAACCGCTGCGAGGGCTCGGCGTTGATGCGCCCGAGCGCTTCGCCCGTCTCGCCCTCGTCGCAGCGCGCGCAATAGCCGTCGGACCCGCGCAAGGGCTGCTCGGCGTCATAGTCGAAACGCGCCAACGCGAGCGTGTCGCGCGCCGCCAGAAACGCCGGCGGGCGGCCGATTGCGCCGACCTTGCCCTCGACGTTGTACAGCGTCACATTGCCTTCGGTGGAGGCGTAGAATTCGAGGATTTGCGCAACGCCGAAACGCTCGGCGAAGGCGCGCCAGACGTCGGCAGAGAGCCCGTTTCCGCAGGCGAGCCGGAGGCGATGCGCCGTTTCCTCCTCGCGCGGCGCCGCCGCGACGAGATAGCGGCAGAGTTCGCCGATATACTGGAACATCGTGCAGTTCCAGCGCGCGACGTCGGGCCAGAAGCGGCTCGCCGAAAAGCGGTCGGCGATGACGACTGATCCCCCGTTGACGAGCGGGGCGCCGATCGCCGCAACGCCGCCGACGCTGTGATACATCGGCAGGCAGTCGTACATGCGGTCGTCGGCCGTCATATTCGCGAGACCGGCGAACCAATGGCTCCAGCCGATCACGCGATGATGGCTGACGGCGGCGGCCTTCGGCAGCCCTGTCGTGCCGGAGGTGTAGATCAGCAGCGCGCGATCAGCGAGGGTCACATCGCGCCGCTCATGCGCGCCGAGCTCCGCGCCATCGAATGTCTCGACCGCGACGTCGAACCGCTGCGCTGCGCCAGCGTCGCCGCCATGGCGCCAGACCTCGAAGGGGCGCCCAGCGCCGGCGACTGCCTCATCGAAAGCCGCCGAAAAGGCATCCTCGACGATCGCGCGCCGCGCCGCGGCGACTTCGAGGCAATGGGCGAGCGCCGCGCCGGTCAGGTTTACGTTGATCAGCGCGACGACCGCGCCGATCTGCGTCAGGCCGAGCCAGATCGCGAAATAGTCCGGCCGGTTGCCCATGACGAGCGCAATCGTCTCGCCTTTTGCGACGCCATTGGCGATGGCCCAGCGCGAGATCTCGATTCACCCGGCGCGCAAGCGCTTCGAAGGTGAAGCTCTCGCTGTCGCTCAACAGCGCCGGCTGGCTGCCATAGCGCTGCGCCCATTCGCCGGCCGCGCGCGGCAGGATGCGCTCGGGATTTCGCGCCGCGATGGTCGTCGTTTCGAGCGCGCGGAGCCATGCGCGCGCGGGACTGCCCCCTCGCGGCGCGGCCCCGCTCATTTTCCCAACATCTCGAAGTGGCTTCGCCAGTGGAGCAAAGCCGCGTCATGGCTGCCGCGACGCACCGCCGCCACCGCCCCGATAATGATCGCATGGGTGTGACGGTCGATGATCTCGTCGACCTGACAGTCGATACCGGCGAGGGCGTCGCTCAGCACCGGCGCGCCGGTTTCGAGCGCAACCCACTCGCCCTGGGCGAAGCGGTCGGGGCCCTTCACGCCGCCGCGCCCGGCGAAGCGAGCGGCCAGCGCCTCGTGGCGCGCGCCGAGGACGTTGACGGCGAAGGCGCCGGATTCGCGCAGCCGCGCGAGCGTCGACGCCTTGTGATCGATGCAGACAATCAGCGAAGGCGGCGCAAGCGAAAGCGAGGAGAGCGCCGTCGCGGTGCAGCCGGCGCGCATTTCACCTTGGCCGCAGGTCACGATGGCGACGCCCGAAGCGAATTCACGCATCGCAAGTCGAAAGGCCGCGCTGGCGGCGTCGGCCGGCGCGGCGCTCATCCGATTGATATCTTCATTGCGACAGGGACTTTCCAGCAGTTCCATCCATCGCGTCCTTCTATCCGCCCCACCGCGCAACGGCAAACGAGGTTGCATTACGCGCGGCTTTTCGCCGCGCTATCGTCGAGAGCCAATTGCCGAACAGCCGTTCGGCCGCCGCGCGCCAGGGCATGGCGTCGACCGAGAGGGCTGCGTCCGGATAGTCGCTCGCCAGCGCCGGCCCGGGCCGCAAAGCGGCCTTGGCGGCGAACGCCTCGATCGCCGCCGCGAGCGGGGCGGGAAAGTAGTTTTCCGGGGCGTGCGGCATGGTCGAGGATTCGCCGCGCAGAAAGCGCGTTATGTCGCGCCGATATTCGCGCGCCAGCGTGTCCGCGTCGTATTCCGGGTGGCCTTGCAGGAAGACGAGCAGGCTGTTCGCCTCCTTGACGAACAGGTCGGCGCCCGACTGCGCCGAACGCGCGAGGATCGCATAGCCCTTGGCGGCGAGTTCCGCTTCGTCGAGATCGTTGTAACGCGAATGGGGCGCCAAATATTCGGCGCCCAAACCTTCGAGCAGCTCATGGCGCTGAGCGACCCGAATGGGGTAGACGCCGGACCGCTTGGCCGGCAGCCTGTGGCGCACGACGGCGTCGCGCCGCAGGACCTCGGCATGCGCCGCAAGGCATGAGAGGACGGTCGAGATCGTTCGCGCGTCGGCCCAATCGAGCACGCCCGAGAGCTCGCGCCAGAACGGCTCCTCGGCGAGATTCGCCGCGCGAGGCTCTGCGCCGGTGACGATCAGCGCGTCCAGAGATGCGAGCCGGAGCGCGTGCGCGGGCCGATATTGCGCCGCGATCGCCCGCCTCGCTTCGTCCCCGCGCGGCAGCGTTTCGAGGTTGAACAACCGCAGTTGCACGTCGAATTCGCCGCTGGCCGCTTCGATGAGGCGCGTGAACTGGCGCTCGACTGCCGCGACGGCCGTGTCGGGCATGTTGTTGACGAGGCCGATTTCGATGCGCTTGCCGCGGTCATGGAATGAGCCGCGCCGCATCCGACGCTCGCGCAGATCGGCGATCAGCGGGGGCGGTGGGGCTCGCTCGATCGTGACCGGCACGAGGTTACTCCGCGGCGCGCGTTCGCGGCGCGTGGACGGCCCGCAGCGCCTGGTCGAGATCCTCGATGATGTCGTCGATATGTTCGAGCCCAACGCTGAGCCGGATCGTCTCTGGCCGCACGCCGGCGCGCAACTGCTCCTCGGCTGTCATCTGGCGGTGCGTCGTCGACGCAGGGTGGCAGCACAAGCTGCGCGCGTCGCCGATGTTGACGAGACGCTTGATGAGGCCGAGCGCGTCGTAGAACCGCTTGGCTGGTTCGAGGCCGCCTTGGACGCCGAAGGTCAGCAGCGAGGAGGCGCGTCCGCCGAGATATTTCTGCGCCAGCGCGTGGTAGGGGTTGTCCGCAAAACCGGCATATTCGACCCAGGCGACGCGCGGATCGGCGCGCAGGAACTCGGCCACGGCGCGACCGTTCTCGACATGGCGCTGCATCCGCAGCGCGACCGTCTCGATCCCTTGCAGCAGGAGGAATGCGCTCATCGGGGCGAGCACCGCGCCGGTGGTGCGCTGATAGACGCTGCGCGCCCGCTGCACATAGGCCTTTGCGCCGAAGCGCTCAGAATAGACGAGGCCGTGATAGGATTCGTCGGGCTCGCTGAATTGCGGGAAACGCGTGGGGTGTGCCGTCCAGTCGAAGGCGCCGCTATCGACGATGGCGCCGCCCATCGCGACGCCGTGGCCGCCCATGAACTTGGTCAGCGAATGCACGACGATGTCCGCGCCATGCGCGATCGGGCGCACCAGGATCGGCGTGGCCACCGTATTGTCGACGATCAGCGGTACGCCGCGCGCATGCGCCACGGAGGCGATCGCCTCGATGTCGCAGACGTTGCCGGCGGGATTGCCGATCGTCTCGCAGAACACCGCCCGCGTTTCGGCGTCGATCAGCAGGGCGATGTCCTCGGCGCGGTCGCTGCGCGCAAAGCGAGCCTCGATTCCGTTGCGGCGTAAGGTGTGCGCGAGGAGCGTGTGTGTGGTGCCGTAGAGTTGCGGCGGCGCGATGATGTTGCCGCCGCCGTCGGCGAGCGTCAGAAAGGCGTAGGCGAGGGCGGCCTGCCCGGAGGCGACAGCGAGGGCCGCGACGCCGCCTTCGAGTTGCGCCACACGCTTCTCGAGAATGTCCGTCGTCGGGTTGGCGATGCGGCTGTAACGAAAGCCTTCCACCTCGAGGTTGAACAATGCGGCGCCGTGATCGGCGCTGTCGAACTCGTAGGAGACGGTTTGATAGATTGGCGCGGCGACCGCTTTGGTCGCCGGATCGCAATCGAAGCCGCCGTGGATCGATATGGTTTCGCTTCGCATGGTCTCAGCCTGGCGGACAAGGAGGGAACGCGCCCAGACGCTGCGGCAGACTTGCGCGTAAACAGTCGAATTTTCAATAAGTGCGAGCCGATCTTCGCAAATTAGTGTTAAGGAATGAGCGAGGTCAACGCAGCAGTGGGGTTAACAACTGCGGGCAGGCCGCCATGAACGCGAAGATCTCATAGGGCGAAGTAATCCGTGATTCCACTTGCCACGCCGGCGTTAAGATCGCTTCACCCCGCCTGACGAGGGCGGTCAGCCAAGGGCGACCGCCGACACGAGACGCCCGTAGTCGGGCTCCTTGCGGTGCGTGGCGCGCCGATAACTGAAGAAGCGACCTTCGTCCGCGTAGGTGTCGAGGCCGGGGTCCTCGAAATATCCGACCCCGGCGCGTCTGGCGCGTTCGGCGATGTAGCCGTGCAGATCGAACATCGCGCGTTCCGGATTGAGGCTGGGGACGAAGAAGCGTCCGGATGCGACGTCCCCGGCCGCGAAGGCGGCGACGAATTCCGGCCCCACTTCATAGGACGCTTGCGCGATGCAGGGGCCGAGCGCCGCGCGGATCGAGCTTGAACGCGCGCCGAGGCGCTCCATTGCGGCGACCGTCGCTTCGATGACGCCGCCCAGCGCGCCCTTCCATCCCGCATGGGCGGCGCCGATCACACGCGCGTCTGGATCAGCGAACAAAATCATGCCGCAATCGGCCCCGGTGACGCCGATCGCGAGGCCGGGCGTCGCGGTGACCAATCCGTCGCAACGCGGCCGCGCGTCGAAGGGAAATGGTTCGGACAGCGTGACGACGTCGGCCGAATGGATCTGGTAGGGGACGACGAGGCGTTCCGGCGCGAGCGCGAGCGCCGCCGCCATTCTCGCTCGGTTTTCGCGCACTGCCTCCGCCTCATCGCGCGAGCCGACGCCGCCGTTGAGCGAGGCGTAGACCCCGCTCGAGACGCCGCCGCAGCGCGTGAAAAAGCCATGCGCGACGCCGGGGAGTTCGAGCGCGCTCGCCGTGAGGAAATCAATTCCGCTCACGTTCAGCGCGCCGAATAGGGTTGGAAGCCGGGCGGCGGCGGCACGGACCGGTTGGCGACGACCATCGCCTTGAACAATGCGCCCATCTCGCCTTCGCCCTTGCCGACGAGGCGCCGCCGCGCCGCTTCGAATTCGTCGCCCCTGTCCGGCGCGCGTTCGGAGAGCGTCTGGGCTCGCGAGTCGATGCCGAGCGCGCGCAGGAAATCGCCCTGGTCGATCGGACCATAGACCGTCGCGCCGCTTGCGCGGGCGCTGCGGGCCATCGCCGCGAAGTCGACATGCGCGGTAACGTCCGCCTCGCCCGGATCGATGAGCGGGTCGACGAAGCGATGGGCGCGCAAGGCCTGCAAGGTCTCGCCGTAACCGGTCGCGCCATGGCCATAGTCGATGAACAGGGCCGCGCCGCCTTGTTTGGCCAGCCGCGCGCCGAGTTCGAACATGAAGCGATGCCCGACGGCGCTGATCTCCAGCGTCTCGCCTTCCTCCGCGTCCGCCTTCAAATGCGGCTCTGCTTCGTTGGCGAGGCCGAAGGCGAGCTCGCCGGCTTCGTTCAGCCGCACCATGCGCTCATGCCAGCGTCCGCCGCGGCGCAAGTACTGGCGAACGGGCAGGGCGTCGAGGAACTCGTTGGCGAGAATGATCGCCGCCCCACCCGCCGCCTCGGCGAGACTCGCCGCCCAGGCGACCGGCGCGCCTGAGGTGAGGAGCGATTCGTACTGGATGTTGGCGAGCGTCGGGCTCGTCTCGACCAACGTCACCTCGAGCGCGGCGCGAAAGTCCGGGACGATGCGCGCCGCGCGCAGCGCGTCGCTCATCAGGGTGCCCCGGCCGGGGCCGAGCTCGATCAACTGCACCGGATTCGGGCGGCCCATCGACGACCACACTTCCGCGGCCCAGAGGCCGAGCAGTTCGCCGTACATCTGCGAGATTTCCGGCGCGGTGGTGAAATCGCCCGCCGCGCCGAATGGGTCGCGCATCATGTAGTAGCCATGCTCGGGATGGCCGAGCGCAAGCTCCATGAAGCGCTCGACCGTGATCGGCCCGTCGCTGGCGATCATTGCCTTGATTTCATCGCCGAGCGCGCTCATGCCGCGCTCCTAGCGGCGCGGCGCAAGCTCCAGGCGATGAGGCCGACGCCGATCACGAGCAGCGGCGCCGACAAAACCATCCCCATCGTCAGGCCGTTGCCAAGATCCTCGAGGCGGGGGTCGGGGTCGCGAAAGAACTCGCAAGTCGTCCGCGCGAGGGCGTACAGCACGCCGAACAAGCCAGCGATCAAGCCCGGCCGGCGTAGCGCGCCAAAGCGCGCGGCGAGATTGAGGATGACGAAGATTGCGAGACCTTCGAGAAGAGCCTCGTAGATTTGGCTCGGGTGGCGCGGCAGGCCGTCAGAGCCGGGAAAGATCATCGCCCAAGGAACGTCGGTCGGCCGGCCCCACAGCTCCGGCTTGATGAAGTTGGCGAGGCGGCCGAGGAAGATGCCGATCGGCGCCGCCAGAGAGGCGAGGTCGCATACGCTCAGCAGGGGCGTTTGATAGCGGCGCGCGAACAGCAGGACGCCGAGCGCCGCTCCGATCAGTCCGCCGTGGAAGGCCATGCCGCCTTCCCAGACTTTGAAGATTTCGATCGGATGGGCGAAGTAAAAGCCCGGATCATAAAACAGCACGTTGCCGAGCCGCCCGCCGACGATGACGCCGATGGCGCAATAGACGAGGAGATCGTCGATACTGTCGACGCTCGGCCGCCGGACGCCATTCCAGAGCTTGTCGTTGGCGACGATGCGACGGATCAGCCACCATCCGGCGATGAGGCCGGCGATGTAGGACAGAGCATACCAACGGATCGCAAGCGGACCCCATTGAAAGAGGATGGGGTTGATTGCGGGAAAGGGCAGAACGAGCGTGGGCATCACGCTCGACCCTTGCGTTGCGCCCGCTGCGCCGTCAAGAGCACGACCACGGCGGATTAAGGAATTTTCGTGTGAATTCGGCGGTATTCCTGCTGCCGCTTCACCTTAATCGTGAGAAGTGGGCGCCAGCTTGCGCCGTGCCAGCCTTTCGTAGAGCGGCCGCGCCGCCTCGGCGATCGGCTTCAGGGAATCGGGCAGGTCGTCGAAGCCCGCTTCGCGACGGGGTGGCCCAAAGCCGGTCGAGCGCTCCACGGCGTCGTACCAGGCGGGCGCCCAGACGCCGTCGCTTGAGCGGCGGCCGGGCGCCCAGGAGAGCATGGCTTCGTCAAACGCGACGCCGCAGGCCGAGCAGAGCGCCGCGAGCGTGCGCCGGGGATCAGCGAGCACGTCTTGACCGTCGATCACTGGCGGAGCGGCGCCCAGACGTTGCGCCGTTCGTTCAAACAGCTCGACCTGCGCCGGCAGCCCGATTTCGTCCAACCGGAAGTCGCCTTCGCGCTTTTGCGCGTAGGACGCCAGCACCGCCTCCGGCGCGCGAATAAGGAAGGCGTTGACGAGGCCTTCGCTCCAATCGAGCCCGAATTCGGGCAGCATGTGATGCGTCATGTGCTTCTGGTACCAGACCGTTTTGCCCTCGGGCACGCGGCCGGTCATGTCAGCCGCGACCTTCCGCCAATCGGTCGGCTGTGAGGCGATCACTGCCTCGCGCATGGGGTGGTCGAGCCCCGTCGCCGCGAGATAGGCCGCATAGAACGGCTCGTCGCTCACCGCGCAATCGGCGCGCGAGCCGAACGAGCGCATCATCGCGGTCGAGATGTTGCGCGGGCCGGACCACATGGCGATCCGCACAACGGGGGAAGCGTCAACGCCTGTCACGCCGCACGCCCCTTGGCTTCCTCGGCTTCGAGTTCCTTATAGAGCGCGCGCAATCGCCTGGTTATCGGGCCGGAAGCGTCCGCCGGGTCGCGCGGGCCGTCGCCGATCTCGCGCCCGTCGACTTTGACGACAGGCGTCAAGCCGGCGAAGGTGCCGGTGCAGAACGCCTCGTCCGCGCCATAGACGTCAAACAGCGAGAAATCCTTCTCATAAGCCGGAACGCCGGCGCGGCGCGCCGCGCGCAGCACGCCGTCGCGGGTGATGCCGCCCAGGCAATAGCCGCCGCCGGAAGTCCACAGTTCGCCGTTGCGCACGATGAAGAAGTGGGTCGAATTGCAGGTCGCCACGAAGCCGCGGTCGTCGAGCATCAACGCCTCGTCCGCGCCGGCCTCCATCGCCTGGATGCAGGCAAGGATGCAGTTGAGCTTGGAATGCGAATTGAGCTTCTGGTCCTGCTCGGCCGGCCCCGTCCGGCGCACATGCACCGTGAAGAGATTGAGGCCGCGCGCCAGCATCTCCGGCCTGGGAACCTTCCATTCCGGTATGATGACGATGGTCGCGCCGCCGACGGTCAGCCGCGGGTCCTGATAGGGCGAGCGCTTGACGCCACGCGTCACCATCAGTCGGATGTGAACGCCGTCGCGCATGCCGTTGGCCTCGATCACGTCGAAGAGGCGCTCGGCGAGCGCCTCGCGCGACAGGCCGATGTCGATGCGCAGCATCTTCGCGCCGTTCCACAAGCGGTCGAAATGCTTGTCGAGGAAGGCGATGCGGCCAGCGTTGAGGCGCAGGCCCTCCCAGACGCCGTCGCCGAGGACGAAGCCGGAATCGAACACGGAGACTTTCGCCTCCGGGCGCGGGCTCAGCACGCCGTTGACGCTGATGAGCACATTGTCGTTGCGGGAATCGCCGACATAGTCCTGCGATCCGGCGGCGGTGGAATCGGGCGACAAGAGTAAGCTCCCTGAGGTGATTAGATCTCGATCTCGCGACCGATCTCGACGACGTTGTCATAGGGCAGTCTGAGATAGTCGCTGATGCGCGCGGCGTTGCGTCCCATCGCGGCGAACAGGGCCTCCTGCCAGCGCGGCAGGCCTTTGCCGCTCTCGCGTGGCACGATGGTCTCGTGGCCGACGTAATAGGTGACGTCGGAGAGATCGAGCGCGGCGCCGAGGATTCTGCATTGGGCGAGCAGCGCCGGCACGTCGGGCTGCTCCATGAAGCCCAGGTGGGCCTCGGCGCGCCAGAAATTGTCGGCGACGTGGGTCACCGTCAGGCGCTTGCCGGGATCGACGCGCGGCGTCGAAACGACGAGCATGGTGAGCGTGAGCACGCTCTGGTGCAGCGAACGATTCTTGCGCACATGCCAGGCCAGCACCGGCGGCGTGCCGTCCTTCGCGCGAGTGAGGAAGACGGCCGCGCCGGGCACGCGCGCGATCCGCCCCGACTGCAGTTCGGAGACGAAGGCGGCTAGGGGCATCTGCTCCGCCACCACCTGCTGGTGCACGGCGACTGCGCCGCGATGCCAAATCCACATGACGCCATAGACCGCGCCGGCGAGCAGCAGCGGCACGTAGCCGCCTTCCAACACCTTAGCCATGTTAGCGACGAAGAAGGCGCCGTCGATGACGATGAAGGCGGCGGCCACGGCGCCGGCCGCGAGGAGGCTCCACCCCCAGATCTCGCGCATCGCAATGAAGAGCAGCACGCTCGTCATCAGCATGGTCAGCGAGACGGCAATGCCATAGGCCGCCGCGAGGTTGTCCGATTTGCCGAAGCCGAGCGTCAGCGCGAGGGTTGCGATCATCAGCAGCCAGTTGACGGCGCCGATGTAGATCTGCCCGTACCCCTCCGCGGAAGTCTGCTTGATGACGACGCGCGGCAGCCAGCCCAAGGCGATGGCTTGGCGCGTCATCGAAAAGGCGCCGGTGATGATCGACTGGCTGGCGATGATTGTCGCGATCGTCGCCAGCAGGATCAGCGGCGTTAGCAGCGGCGCTGGGCAAAGGCGGTAGAAGATATTGCCGTCCGTCGGCGCGCCGTCCAGCACCAGCGCGGCTTGCCCGGCGTAGTTGATGATGAGGCTCGGGAAGACGACGCCGCTCCACGCCAGGCGGATCGCGCCCGGCCCGAAATGCCCCATATCGGCATAGAGCGCTTCGGCGCCCGTGACGCAGAGGAAGACGCCGCCGAGGACGAGAAAGCCGCCCATGCCGCCGGAGACGAGAAAGCGCAGGCCGTAGAGCGGATTGATGGCGACGAGAACGGCGGGATGCAGCGCGATCCCGTAGATGCCGAGCGCGGCCATGACGAGGAACCAGATCAGCATGACCGGCCCGAAGGCGCGGCCGATCCGCGCGGTGCCCTGCGGCTGCAAGGCGAACAGCGCGAGCAGGATCGCGGTCGCGACCGGCAGCACATAGGTCTGCAGGGACGGAGCGATCTGTTCCACACCTTCGAGCGCGGACAGCACCGAGATCGCCGGCGTGATCGCGCCGTCGCCATAGATCAGCGCCGCGCCGAAAAGGCCGGCCGCGACAATCAGCGGCCGATGTTGTCGCTTGACGCCGAGCAGCGTCATCAGCGCGATAATTCCACCTTCCCCGTCATTGTCGATGCGCATGGCGAAATTGACGTATTTGACCGTAGTGATGACGATCAGCGTCCATAGGATCAGCGACAGCGAGCCGAGGATCGCATCGGGACTCGGATGCGCGCCGGTCAAGTCGAGCACGGTCTTGAGCGTGTAGAGGGGACTGGTGCCGATGTCGCCGAAGACGACGCCGAGCGCGCCGAGGCCGAGGGCCGCGAGCGGCGTTTTCGATAGGGCGCTTGTGGCCGCCTCCTGGTTCGCCATTCGGGTCCGATCCCTTGGTTCGGCGCGCAGGCGCCTCGGCTATATATAAACGGCGCTTTCGGCGCGTGGGAAGGCGGCGCGTCGTCGCGCCCTCTCTCCCTTGCTGCGTCGCAACGACCAGTCAACCTTAAGAATTTCCGCGCCGACAAATCGCCGGGATCGATCGAATTTTATTGAATTCTTTCGCGTCGCGCCAATCGGCGCCGACGATCCTCCTCGCGTCGAGCAGAGCGGGGAAAGATCATGTTCGGGTGGATTGCGCGGGCCGCTTGCGGCGCTGTCCTGTTCGGGACCGTCATCGGAGCGACGCAGGCGTCCGAGCCAAAGCTGCCGATCGCGAGCTACGCCGCGGTGGGCGGCGCGACCTCGGTGCCCTACGGCTGGGTCGACTTTTGCGGCCGTCGGCCCGAGGAATGCGACCTCGGCAAGCTGCAGCCGCTCGACTTGCGGCTGACCGCCAAGACCTGGGCGATCCTCAACAAGGTCAACAAGTCGGTCAACGACTCGATCGAGCCGGTGACCAATCTCGATCACTGGGGCACCGTGCTCGACCATTGGGACTATCCGATCGACGGCAAGGGCGACTGCAAGATTTATGCTTTGTTCAAGCGCAAGCAACTCGTCGACCTGGGCTTCCCCCGGCAGGCGCTGCTGATGACGATCGTACGCGACCTCGACGGCGAGGGCCATGCGATCCTCACAGTCAAGACGGATCACGGCGAATTCGTGCTCGACAATCTGCGCGACGAGATCGTTCCCTGGGACGCGACGGGCTACCGTTTCATCAAGCGTCAGGCGCAAGAAGATCCCAACGTATGGCTCGACCTCGGCGGCGCCAAGACCTTCACCGGCGCGAGGACGGCGGCGACGAGCGGCTGAGCCGGCATCAGGCCGCCGAGTTGCTTTCCCAAGGTCTGCGGCGGCGTCAGGCAGCCGCATTGCTTTCCCAAGTCGCGTGTTCGACGCCCGGGTGCTTGACCAGCCGGTCCGTCACCTCGTCCAATTCCTTGGCGACGACCGAGGTGCTGACCAGGGTGGCCACGATGTCGACGAGGTCGTCGCCGCGCTCGACCGTCTCGACGTCGGTGATGGGGTAGTGCGCGTGTTCGAGCGCTTCGACCAAGGCTTCGCGGGCGGCGGCGGCGCGATCCGGCGAGGCGGTCAAGCGCACCTCATAGATGGCCTCGGAAGCCTTTTCGTCCAGCGGGATACGATTGATCGCATTGACGAGCGGGCGCAGCAGCGTGTTCCCGGCGATGACGAGACCGGTCAGCATCGCGGCCTCGACGAGGAACCCAGCGCCGGCCGCCGCGCCGACGGCCGCCGAGCACCATAGTGTCGCGGCGGTGTTCAGGCCGCGGATGTTGACGCCCTCCTTCATGATCGCGCCCGCGCCGAGAAAACCGATGCCGGAGACGACATAGGCCATCACCTGCGTTGAGGAGGAGCCCGCGGCCCGCATGCCGAGATCGACGAAGGCGGCCGCGCCGAGCGCGACGAGCGCGTTGGTGCGCAGGCCCGCGGAACGCTGGCGATATTGCCGCTCGACCCCGATGAGCGTCCCGAGGATGAAGGCAGCGACGAGGCAGACCGCCGAATTGATCAGCGCCAGCATGTTGAACGTGTCGACGAAGCGCATGCGAGGCTCGGCAGGCGGGAGGGGGCGTCGCGCCTTTATAGGACGCCCATGTCATTCAGGTGTCGCCTGTGATTCGCCTACGCGTCAATCATTTAAAGCCGCGGCGCGATGCTCGGGCGCCACAACTTTGCCGCGTTCGTCGGCCGCAATCAACGCAATCGTTGCGAATTCGATGTGCGGTCTATCAGTGCTTTCGCAAATCGGCCGGGTGGGACCATTTGGCCCCGCGTCGGCCTTGCGCTCGCCGCTTGGGTCGTGCAGGGAAATCAGATGGGCGGGCGGAGCGCGCATCAAAGCGCGGATAAATCGATGAAGCGGGTCATGGACCTCCTGTGGCCGATCATCGGCCTGGGGGCGGCGGCGTTCAGCGTCCGCCTGCTGATCGGAGAACTACGAAACCTCTCGCTCGCGGATATCGGCGAGGCCTTCGCAGCAATTTCGCCGCTGCATTGGACGCTGGCGCTGTGCGCGACGGCGCTCGCCTATACGGCGCTCGCCTGGTACGACCAGATCGCGCTCGCGCATCTCGGTCGGCGGCTGAGCTGGCGTTTCATCGGGCTCGTCTCCTTCACCACCTACGCGCTCGCGCACAACATCGGCGCCACCATGATTTCCGGCGCCGTCGTGCGATACCGCGCCTATTCGACCAAGGGATTGGGCATGCGGGAGGTCGGCGTCGTCGTCGCCTTCTGCTCCTTCACTTTCACGCTCGGCAATCTGTTGCTGGGCGGCCTGCTGCTGCTCTTCGATCCGGATTTGGCGCGCCGCTACGTCGATCTGCCGGATTGGGCCGGTCGTATCCTCGGGCTTGTGCTGCTCGGCGTGCCTACCCTCTACGCGCTCGGCTCGCTGCTGCATTTCGCGCCGCTGAAGTTTCGCGGCTTTGAGCTGGTCTATCCCCGGCCGCCGATCGCGGCGCGGCAATTGCTCGCCGGCCCGCTCGAACTCATCGGCGCCGCCGGGATCATCTATTTCGCCCTGCCGCAGGACGCCAACCCGGGGTTCGTCGTCGTGCTGGTCGTGTTCCTCGCCTCCTTTACGATCTCGCTCATCAGCCACGCGCCGGGCGGGGTCGGGGTGCTCGAATATTCTTTCATCAAGGCGATGCCGGACGTCCCAGCGGCCGACGTGCTCGCCGCGCTGCTGGTGTTCCGGCTGCTCTACCTTATCTTGCCCTTGTTGTTTTCGCTGGTCGTCGTCCTCATCTTCGAGCGCGGGCGGATTGGCGAACTCGTCCGGGCGCGAGGCGGAGGGTGAGGCGATGCCGACGGCGATGACGATCGACGACCGGAGCGACGCGCTGCTGGTGATCGACGTTCAGAACGATTTCGTCGAGGGCGGGGCGCTCGCCGTGTCCGGCGGCGCTTCGATCGTGCCGCTCGTCAATCGGCTTATCAACGCCTTTCGTCAGGTCGTCGTCACGCAGGACTGGCACCCGAGCGGTCACGCCTCGTTCGCATCGTCGCATCCGGGGGCGAAGCCCTTCGAGCGGATCGAGCTTCCTTACGGCTCGCAGACGCTTTGGCCGGATCACTGTGTGCAGGGCGAGCCGGGCGCGGAGCTGCACGAGGAGCTCGACGTCGACGCGGCCTTCCTCGTCCTCCGCAAGGGGGCCAACGCCGACATCGATTCCTATTCCGCCTTCACGGAGGCCGACGGCACGACGACGACGGGCCTCGACGCGATGCTCAAGGCGAGGGGCGTCGAGCGCGTCTTCGTCTGCGGCCTCGCCACCGACTATTGCGTCGCTTACTCGGCCCTCGACGCGCGCGCCGCGGGCTTGGAGACTTTCGTGATCGACGACGCCTGCCGAGCGATCGACGCCGACGGCTCGCTCGACGCCGCCTGGGCGAAAATGAACGCCGCGGCCGTCTGGCGAATCCAGTCGCGCCAGATTCTCGGCTAGCCCGCCGGCGCATTCCTAGTTCCCTTACGGCGCCTTTACCTCGACTTAATCAAGTCGCCGCATGAGTGACGAATCGTCGGCCGAATAAGCGCGCGCCCTCCCGCCTCATGATCACCCTGTATCACCATCCCTTCTGTCCCCATTCGCGTTTTGTCCGTCTGGCGCTCGCCGAGTTCGGCATCGAGCCGGAATTGATCGAAGAGCGCCCTTGGGAGCGGCGGCGCGAGTTCCTACTGCTCAACGCCGAGGGCGCGACGCCCGTCATGGCGGAGGAGAGCGTTCCCAGCATCCCCGGCGCGCACGCGATCGCCGAATATCTCGACGAGACGCGCGGCCTGGCGCTTGGCGACCGGCGGTTGATGCCGGAGGATCCGCTCGGGCGAGTCGAGGTGCGACGCCTGATGCGCTGGTTCAACGTCAAATTCTTCTCCGAGGTGAGCCAGTTGCTGGTGACGGAGAAAATCTACCGGCGGTTCATGTCGCCGCGGCAAGGCGGGGGCGGGCCGGACATGCAGGCAGTGCGCGCCGGCCGCGCCAATGTGCGCTATCATCTGCGCTACATCGGCCACCTGATCGGAGCCCGCAACTGGCTGGCGGGGCCGCGGATGAGCTATGCCGATCTTGCGGCGGCGGCGCATTTGTCGTGCGTCGATTACCTCGGCGATGCGCCATGGGACGAGAGCGAGACGGCGAAGACATGGTACGCGCGGATCAAATCCCGTCCCTCGTTCCGCTCGCTGCTGTGCGACCGGATGCCGGGCATGACGCCGAGCCCGACCTACGCCGATCTCGACTTCTGACCGGGCTGCGCGCCAGGGCGCGCGAGCTCGGCTTCGACGCCTGCCGCATCGCGACCCCAAACCTCCCGGCCTCGACCCGTGACAATCTCGCCGCCTGGCTCGCCGAAGACGCCCATGGCGACATGGACTGGATGGCCGAGACCTTTGCGCGCCGGGCCGATCCCAAGGCCCTCTGGCCCGAAGCGCGTAGCCTCATCATGCTGGCGGTCAACTACGGGCCTCAAAGCGATCCGCTCGCCGCTCTGGAAGACCGCAGCCGCGGCGCCATTTCGGTTTACGCCCGCCATCGCGACTATCACGACGTCATCAAGGGGAAGCTGAAGACGCTCGCCGGCTGGCTGGTCGCCGCGGCGCGGCCGGAGCGGGTCGACCTCAAGGTGTTCGTCGACACCGCGCCGGTAATGGAAAAGCCGCTCGCCGCCGCCGCCGGCGTCGGCTGGCAGGGCAAGCACACCAATCTGGTCAGCCGCGAATTCGGCTCCTGGCTCTTTCTCGGCGCGATTTTCACCGATCTGGCGTTTCCCCCCGACGCGCCGGAGCGCGACCATTGCGGCTCCTGCCGGGCCTGCCTCGACGTCTGCCCGACGCGGGCCTTCGACGGCCCTTACCGCCTCGACGCGCGGCGCTGCGTCTCCTACCTCACCATCGAGCACAAGGGGACGATCCCGCCGGCCCTCCGCGCCGGGATCGGCAACCGCATCTACGGCTGCGACGATTGTCTCGCCGTCTGTCCCTGGAACAAGTTCGCGCGCGATGGCCGCGAGGCCAAGCTGACCGAGCCCGATGGCTACGCCAATCCGCCGCTGGCGGAATTGGCGGCGCTCGACGACGAAGGCTTTCGCCGGCGCTTCGCGGGCGGGCCGATCAAACGGATCGGTCACGCGCGCTTCTTGCGCAACGTGATGATTGCAATCGGCAATTCGGGGGACGAGGCGCTTGCTCCGGCCGCCCAGGAGCAACTCGCCGCGCCTTCGCCGCTGGTGCGCGCCATGGCGGTTTGGGCGCTGTCGCGTCTCCTGCCGCCTGAGGCGTTTCGCGCCTTGGCGCGACGCCACGCGGACGGGGAGACGGAGGCGGAGGTCTTGGAGGAGTGGACGATGTCGCCGCCCCGCTGAGCAACAGCCCGGCGGGCCGGCGGAATCTGAAAAGCCGCTGACTACGGAGATGACGCTCGGTCGGCTTGGGGGGAACGCCTTTTAGTGGGTGAGCTCGCGTTGTCGCGTGTCGAGTTGAATTTTTCGATTTCGTCTTTGAGTTGGAGTTTTTTGCGCTTCAGCTCGTTGAGCTTCAAACCGTCCGACGAAAGGTGGGTTTCTTCCAGGGCGATCGCGTTTTCAATCGCTTGATGCCGCCGCACCAGTTCCGTCAAATGCAATTCGAGGGACATTGGGCAACTCCCGTTCTCTCTTCGACCTCGAAATTGTCGTCACAACCACCGCCGCTGGCAAGCCTGAAAATATGCCGGTGAGCATCATTTGATTACGCCGTTGCGACAGAATCTTGGCGCCTCCGTATAGGTCCCTTCGCCGGCGGCCCGTCGGCCTTGCTAACGGGCGTCGGCGCTCGCATATTCCGCACCGGTATACCCGCGGGTGCGGGCCGATTTCGGGCGAAACGGGGAATGGCGCAGGACGAGCTGAGCGACGACGAGCGCGCCGTTTTGTCAATCCAATTGGAGCGGCTGCGCGAGGAGCACCGGGACCTCGATGCGGCGATCGACGCCTTGGTTGACGCCGGGCAAGCCGACCAATTGCAGTTGCAGCGCTTGAAGAAGCGCAAGCTGCTGCTGCGCGATCGCTTGACGCAACTCGAGGACGCGCTGACCCCCGACATCATCGCCTAGGCGTCTGCTTTTCGGTTGATGCGGAGCCGCCCTGTCCCTTTTCCCGCAAGGGGAGAAGGGGCGCCCTAACAATATCAATCCTTTGCGGCGCAGTTTTCCGCCGCTTCGGCCGGGGCGGGCAGGGCGAGCGCCGGAGCCGCCGCCGGCGGGAGGAGCGCCGCCGCCCTGTCGGGCTGAGACGGCGGCCGGCCGAAGCCGTGATAGCGGTCGAGTTCGCCGACGATCTTCACGAGGCGATCGAGCGCCTGCAAATTGCCTTCCATCATCGCGGCGTGCGCGACCATCATCGCGTCGCTCAGTCGCCCGATCTGCAGTTGCACGAAGCCCTGGGGCGGATCGATCTCGCGCCGGTCCAGCGCCTCCTGGATGATTTCGCGCGTGCGCCGCGCCGACAGTCCCTCCTGCAACGCGATCTGCGCCACCGGCACGCCCGCCTTGAGCAGGTTGAACACTCTGAGGTTGCGCTCCGCCTTCTCGCGCCGCGCCACGAGAGGAGAGCGGCGAGCACGAGCGGCATCGGACTTGCGAGCTTTCTTGGACAAGGCGACGGCTCCGTTGAGCGGAACGGAAAATCTCAGGATAAGGGGAATTGTGGTTTTCAGAAAGAAAATGTCGAGTGAGGCTTGATTTTGCTGGGAAATGTCTGAACGGCGAAAGCAAACAACATAACCAGGACTGGAGAATCGACGACTGCGCTCATTGCGTGTCTCTCCAAAATAGGCACGCCGAGAATCTCCGACCCCGCGGCATTCAGCCGATGCTCAATCGGGAAGTCCTTGGCGTTCGAGAGCAAAAAGTGAAGCAAGATTACAGCAAAACCGCATACGGGATCGCTCCTGCGGGAGCGTAAAGGCGCGCTAACGAGGTAGGCGTGAGACATGTTAATCGATGATTATGTGATACCTACACATAGTCATGAGTATTCCTTGTATGACTCCTGACGTCTGCCATGAAAGATGAAACAGCGCCGCAGCTCTGCGCCGCTCTATTTGTCATATTGTGGCCAGATCAGCGTGCTTAAGTGGTATAAGTGCGCGCAGCGCCGACCGTGTACTTGTTGACACTTTTAGCAGCGCGAGATGGCCGCGACTCCAAGGCAAGGCTGCGATCTATACGCGGGCTGCGCGGGCAGAAACTCAGAACGGAACCGCTCCGCGCAATATGGGATGGTAGCGCGAACGACAGTCGCCTGAAGGCGACTCTGTTCACGAATGCTCGGGAGGGTCAGATGACGGCTGCTTCTCCAGACGACCGTGGCGGCTCCTTCTTCAACCCCATCGCCGCCTATGCGGATTACGCCGCCGACGCGATACAGCGGACAATTCTTTTTCTCGACGTCATGCGCCAGAGAGGGAACCAGTATCGCGAGCATCTGGAGGAGAAGGTTCCCCACGTCCTGCATTTCGAGGTTGAACTGGTGTCGGACGGTCGCACCTTCGAAAGGCCGGTAAACTATGCACTGGCGCGGATCATCCCGCCTGAGGGCGTCGAGATCGATGACAAGCGCAGACCCTTTGTGGTCGTCGACCCGCGCGCAGGCCACGGCCCTGGCATAGGCGGCTTCAAGCCCGATTCGGAAATTGGCGTCGCCATCAGGGCTGGCCATCCCTGCTATTTCGTCGGGTTCCTGCCCGATCCCATGCCAGGTCAAACCATCGAGGACGTCGCGCGCGCCGAGGCGATCTTCCTTGAGACGGTGATCGCGCTGCATCCGCAAGCCGAGGGAAAGCCCTGCGTTATTGGCAATTGCCAGGCGGGCTGGGCGGTGATGATGCTCGCGGCTGTTCGCCCGGAGCTGTTCGGGCCGCTGAATTCTTGCGGGCTCGCCTCTCGCCTACTGGGACGGCGTCCGTGGAAAGAATCCGATGCGCTACACCGGAGGCCTGCTCGGCGGGAGCTGGATGACCGCGCTCGCCAGCGATCTCGGCGGCGGCGTTTTCGACGGCGCCTGGCTGGTGCAGAACTTCGAAAGCCTCAATCCCGCGAACACCCTCTGGACGAAGCCCTACAATCTGTACGCGAAGGTCGATACGGAAGCCGAGCGTTATCTCGACTTCGAGCGATGGTGGGGCGGCCATGTCCTGCTCAACGCCGAGGAGATTCAATTCATCGTCGACGAACTGTTTGTCGGCAACAATCTCGCAGCGGGCGCGATTCAGACGTCGGAGGCCGTTGCGATCGATCTGCGCAACATCCAGTCGCCAATCGTCGTGTTCTGCTCCGAGGGAGACAACATCACCCCGCCGCAACAGGCCCTCGGCTGGATTCTCGATCTCTACCGGGATGTCGACCAAATCAGGTCCTATGGCCAGACGATCGTCTATACGATCCACCAATCGGCTGGGCATCTCGGCATTTTCGTTTCCGGCGGCGTCGCGCGGAAAGAGCACGATGAATTCGCCAGCAACATCGATCTGATCGACCTGCTGCCGCCGGGTCTCTACGAGGCCGTGTTCGAGCGCAAGTCCGGGGACACGACCAATTCCGAACTCGTGACGGGCGACTGGGTCATGCGGTGCGAGCCGAGAACGCTCGACGACATTCGCGCTCTCGGCGGTCACGACACCGAGGACGAGCGTCGCTTTGCGACGGTTGCGCGGGTGTCGGAAGTCAATCTCGCGCTTTACCGCACTTACCTCCAGCCGTTCGTGCGAGCGATGGCGCAGCCTTGGTTTGTCGGCGCTTCGCGGGACCTGCATCCCTTACGCTTGCAGTATGAATTGCTCTCGGATCGCAATCCGTTGATGGCCCCGGTCCGGGAGATGGCGCAGGCGGTGCGGAATGATCGGCGAGCGGTCGATTCCGATAATCCATTTCTGACGATGCAGGAGACCGCGTCCCGACTCATTGTGGCCGGCCTCGACAATTGGCGTGATTTCCGTGGCGGCGCGGAAGAACAGGTCTTCCTTGCGCTCTACGGCGCTCCGGCTCTCCAGGCGGCGGCTGGACTCGAGCGCACGGGCGTAAGGAATTTGCGCAAGGCGCCGGAACAATTGCTGCATCGGGAGTTGCTGCATAAACGCATCGCTGACCTCAAATCTCGCATCAGCGTTGGCGGTCCGCGCGAAGGTCTCATGCGGGCGGCGCTCTATGTTGGCATGAGCCATGGCTCGCTTGATGAACGAACGGTCGAGGCCGTCCGGCGCATCCGGGCGAACAGGGAAGGGGACGCTCCGCTCACGCCGGCTGAATTCAAAACGATGGCGCGAGAGCAATACTTCATGTTGCTGCTCGACGAGGAGGCGGCGTTGGCCGCTCTTCCTTCGCTTCTGCCGACCAATCGCGAGGTGAGGGGTAGGGCTCTTTCCATGATCCAGGAGGTTGTCGCCGCGCGAGGGCCGATCGCCGACGCGACGTCGGAACGCCTGCATCACATCGCTCACCTGTTTGATGTCGACAAACCGCCGAGCAGAGCGCTGGCGTCATAGCGGCAAAGCCGACGGAACGGTGATCTTGTCACCAAAGAGGAGGCGTGCGAATGGCCACAGCGCGTGACAAGCTTGGCTCCAAGTATGACCGGCTTCTCGACGCCGCCAAGCAGGTTCCTCCTGCGACAACCGTCGTCGTCCATCCGTGCGACGAACCGTCGCTGCGCGGCGCATGCGCGGCCGCCGAAGCCGGTATCGCGATGCCCGTCCTCGTCGGTCCGTCCGTTCGAATTGCGGCGGCGGCTCGCGAGCATGGTCTGAACATAAGTAAGTTCGAGATCGTTGACGCCGCTCACAGCGACGACGCCGCGGAGAAGGGCGTCGCGCTGATCCGCGCCGGGCGAGGCGATCTGTTGATGAAGGGGAGCTTGCACACCGACGAACTCATGCGCGCGGTGACGTCCTCCGCCACAGGTTTGCGCACGGCGCGGCGGATCAGCCACGTCTTCGTCATGGATGTCCCAACCTATGCCGAGACGTTGTTCATCACCGATGCGGCGATCAATATCGCGCCCGATCTCGACGCGAAGCGGGACATCGTTCAGAACGCAATCGACCTCTTCCTGGCGATCGGCCTGGGATCGCCGCGCGTTGCGCTCTTGTCGGCGGTCGAAACCGTCACGTCGAAGATTCCGTCGACCATTGAGGCCGCCGCCCTTTGCAAGATGGCCGACCGCGGCCAAATCACTGGCGGAACGCTCGACGGACCGCTCGCTTTCGACAACGCGATCGATCCCGAGGCGGCGCGCATCAAGGGCATTCGGTCGGACGTCGCCGGCCGAGCGCAAATTCTTGTCGTCCCGGATTTGGAGGCCGGCAACATGCTGGCGAAGAATCTGACGTTTCTGGCGAAGGCGGACGCCGCAGGCATCGTGCTTGGGGCGCGGACGCCGATCATTCTGACGTCCCGCGCGGATTCGATCCGGGCGCGGATGGCGTCCTGCGCGGTCGCCACGCTCTATGCGCATGCGCTACGGACGAAGACGGCACAGGCGGCGGAGTAAACGGAATGGACGCGATCCTTGCCGTCAACTCGGGCTCATCGAGCGTGAAATTTCAGATATTTCGTGTCGAAGGCCGGACCAATCTCGAACGTTTGATCCGCGGACAGATCAGTGGCGTCGGCGTCGCCCCGCGCATGCGAGCCGAAGACGCCGGCGGCGCCACGATCTTGGATCGAACGTTCGATCGCAAGGATGTCGCCGATGTCGGCGCGGCGCTGGAAGCCGTCGCCGCTTGGCTGCGGGAGCGCCACGGGTTCACGCCGGTCGCGATCGGGCATCGCGTGGTCCACGGCGGCCCTGATTTCGCTTCACCAATCGTGATCGATCGGGACGCCCTGCGCAAACTCGAACAGTTCGCCTCGCTGGCGCCGTTACATCAGCCGAACAACCTCGCGCCCATTCGTAAACTGCTGGAGCGCTTCCCTGAACTGCCGCAGGTCGCCTGTTTCGATACTGCGTTTCACCGTGGACATGGCCCGCTGGCGGACCGCTACGCAATTCCCGAGGCGTTGCACGCCGAGGGCGTTCGCCGATACGGCTTCCACGGCTTGTCCTACGAATATATCGCGAGCCGCTTGCAAGAGATGGCGCCCGAGACATGTGCCGGGCGCGTCATTGTAGCTCACCTCGGCAGCGGTGCATCGATGTGCGCGCTGCGAGCGGGATCGAGCGTTGAGAGTTCGATGGGTTTCACCGCGCTCGACGGCATACCGATGGGGACGAGGCCGGGGCAAATCGATCCCGGGGTGGTCCTCTTTCTCATGAACGAGAGGGGAATGAGCGGGCAGGCGATCCAGCAGTTCCTCTATCAGGACTGCGGATTGAAGGGATTATCGGGGATCAGCGCCGATGTGCGCGAACTCGAAGCGAGCAACGATCGACGCGCGGAATTCGCGCTCGACTATTTCGCCTATCGCGTCGGGCTCCATGCGGGAATGCTTGCCGCCTCGCTCAGCGGGCTCGACGCCTTCGTCTTTACTGCCGGCATTGGTGAACATTCCGCCGGTGTGCGGGCCCGCATCGCGCAAAGGCTCGCCTGGCTGGGCGTCACCTTGGATGCTGAGGCGAATCGCGCCGGGCGCACTGTCATATCCGCCCCCGATAGCCGCGTGCTGCTTTATGTAATCCCGACCGACGAAGAGATGATGATCGCGCGGCACACGCTCGGCCTGATCACAGGTCGCTTGCAAAGCAGAGCATGAGGAGGCGTCATGGCGATCCCAGTGGCGAAAGCGAACCTACTCGAAGGAAAGAGGGGGCTCGTCGTCGGCGTCGCTAACAAATCGTCGATCGCGTGGGGTTGCGCCAAAGCGTTCTATTCGCTCGGCGCCGAGACCGCGCTCACCTATCTCAACGACAAAGCGAAGCCTTACGTCGAGCCGTTGGCGCGGGAAGTCGAGGCTTCAATCCTGATGCCGCTCGACGTTCGTATTCCCGGACAGTTGGAAGCCGTATTCGAACGGATCAGCCAGGACTGGGGCCGGCTGGACTTCGTCGTTCACTCCATCGCCTTTTCGCCCAAGGACACGTTGGGCGGACGGGTGACGGATGCGCCGAGAGAGGGCTTTCTCACGACCATGGATGTGTCGTGCTGGTCGTTCATTCGCATGGCTCATTTGGCTGAGCCGCTAATGAGCGATGGCGGCGCGCTGTTCACGATGACCTACTATGGCAGTCAAATGGTCGTTCAGAACTACAATATCATGGGCGTCGCAAAGGCCGCGCTCGAGAGCGCGGTCCGCTATATCGCCGCCGAACTCGGACCGAAAGGCATCCGTGTTCACGCCATATCGCCTGGACCGCTGGCGACGCGGGCCGCCTCGGGAATTCCGGAATTCGACGAACTGCTCAAAAGGGCGAAGAACAAAGCTCCGAGCCGAAGCTTGGCGACGATCACGGATGTCGGATTGGCCGTCGCCTTCCTCGCACACGACGCCGCCAAACTCATCACCGGCGAGACCCTCTACGTCGATGGAGGTTACCACATTATCGACTAGATCTGCAGTTGCGAGAACACGGCGACGTGGACTTGCGCTCGACCTGCGGCGGCTTCGGTTCACGCTTGACGGAACGGACAGGCCGCCAGGCTGATGAAACGTTCCGCTGCCCTGGCTATCGTTGCCTCCCTTCCAGCCACCGTATCGCGGGACGACCGACGACGAAAACGCTCGCGCGCGAAGACGGCGACCGCGGAGCTACCGCATCAACGCGAGGTTCCGCCAGAAATTCTGGAGGCTGGCGTCGCCGCCGAAGAGCGTCGTGAAGTTCGTCGAATCGACAAAGACGATGTCGCCGGCCCGCTGCTCGTTGGGCTGCATCCAGAGCAGACAATTGAACTCTTTGTTGCCGGCCTGGGTGAACGGGTGGGGGCGGTCTGGGTCGATCGGCTGGCGCGCCAGCAGGCGAATCGCCTTGCTGTCCGTTTCGGTTACCTCGTAGTGCGGCAAGTGCGGATGGAAGTTCAAGGTGGGCACGTCTTTCAGCAGGCCCAGTTCGTCGAGATCGCGAAAGGCGGCGAGCGGAGCGATCTCCTTCGTGCCCTTGGCGAGCGCCGGTCGAAGCCCCCAGACATTGTGGACAGGCGCGCCAAGCGCGCTGATCAGCGAACGGGTGTACTGGCCAAACCGCTGCTGGCGCGGCACAAGCGCGTCGCCGTGATGACGATATTCCATCTGGCGCTGCGTTAGGTCTTCAGTGAAGCCGACATCATGGTGCGGCGCGAGAAGGAGGCATGTCCCTTCGCGCTTCAGCCATTCCCGGATCGCCGCAATTTCATCCGGCGCCGCGTCCTGTTCGGAGAGCAAATGGTCGAGACCGAACACCAGAAGCGTGTCGGTGTCGGCGAGAACGCGTTCGTCGATGGGCAGCTTGTAGCCGGCCTGGTCGATGCGCTGAAAGACAGCGACGGGATGGCCGGTGGCCTCTCCAGCGACCTTTTGGAAACTGAGCGTGGAGCGATGGAAAAGCTCCAGCGTGCCCGCGATGCCTTGGAGGAATTGGGCTGCGCTGTATTCCGGCGTCTCGTAGTTGGGCCACAGCACGGTGCGCACTTCGGTCATCGTCGAAAAGCGGTTCTCCATCGCCGCCGGGTCGCGCTGGGACTCCCAGGGATAACTCCATGTCCAGTAGATGCTGAGCCGACGTTTGCCGGGGGTATATTTGCGAGCGACGTGCTCCTGATTGTAGGTGCGCGCCCTGGCGAGTTCGCTCATGGCGGTCTCCTTTCATCGCCGATTTCCGCAGCCCGCGCTTCGCGCGAGTCCGCGAGTGTTGCGAGGCGCCGAAGCGCGCCGATGCCGGGAAGGAAGAAGTAGGCGCCGCCCTTCACGGTCGTGAAAGCCGGCAGACCGGTGATCTTCCTGCGGATCGGACGCCTTGGAATCTTGAATTCCAGCGTGCCGTCCTGATTGCCGATAATGGGATCGCGCTCGTTGCCGAGTTCGTGAAAGTTCCGGTCGTTGGTCCATACGTTCTGAGCGAACTCAAATTGCCGGATCAGACTGGCGCAGATGACGAATGCGGCGATCCCCCGCTCCACGCCGTCCTCTGGCGCGTCGTCAGGCAAGGGCGGACCATAAGTGGCGCCGCGCCGGATCATGCGGCGGCGGTTCATATTGGCCGCGGTGTCGCGAGGATTCATGCGCCGGATATGCGCGCCGAGCGGGACCGCATAGCCATGCGGGTCCATTTTCTTGTAGTTGAAATCGTTGTTGCGCTGCGGATCGGCGCCAAGCGCCGGATCGTCCTCGTCGGGCGCCAGAACGAGCGGCGCACCGCTGCGCCAACGCCCCATCAGCTTCGCGGCGACCAGCTCTTGCTCTTCCGGCGTCTCGCCGTGCTGGCGAAGGAAATCCCTGAAGCGGCCCACATGCTCTTGCAGGCGGCGATACGCCATGTAGCTGCCGTTGCGAGACAGGTCCTCGGGTTGCGGCATCGGGTAGGGTTGGCCGCTTTCATCGGGATACCCCAGGATGAACTCGCCTGGCTTGAGCGGCGGCCCCCATCCCGGCGCCGGATCGGCGCCAGCGCCTTCTATGACCGGCTCGGAGAGCCGATCGCGGTAGCCGAAATGTTCGTGCGCGTAGTCGAACGGCGGAATCGCCTCCAAGTCCAGAGACGACAATACCTCCGCGCCTTCGCATCGCGCGACGAGAGCTTCGTGCTCGGCTTGGCCGCGACGCACTTCTTCGCCGTCGCGACCGAACAGGATCGCGATCGCGTGGAGGTCGGGACTGGCGAGCCTGCCAACCCAGTTGTCGGGATGGTTTTCGCCTGTGTCGCCGAGGATCTCTGCGCGAGCGGCCATGCCCTGCTTGAACTCGTCGGGGAACGTCGCCAAAGAAGCCTCGTCCAGGCCCAGCGCGCGCAGGCCGTTCCAGGTGAAGGCGACCGTCACCCAGCGTTGCTTCCGCTCAAGCGAGGCCTTCGTCGAGGCGGCCGAGTGTACGGCGTCGAGCACCGCCGACAGCCACGCGGATGCGCCTCTCGGGTTGCGGAACGACAGGAACTCGTAGCGCGCGGCGAGCGCGGGCGCCCGTACGAGCAGGAAGTGCTGGATGTCGTCGAATTCGAGCATGACGTCGATCCGAAACGAGCTTCGAAACCAACAGCTAAGGGGCTTGCTATTGAGCGCCTTTCGTCCATGCCCATGCGGCAATCCGCCAACCCTCCGGCAGATTGTGCAGAGCCACGGTGAACGTCGCTCCTTTTTGGGTCACCGGCTTGCCCTTCAGGTCGAAGGTCATAGAGGCGGGAACCACGGCATACGCGTTATCGCCGGTGACGCTGACGTGCCGAGGCTCCTCAAGCGTGACGAGATAGCCGTCAGCGCCGTGTTGTGCCCCTTCTCGCAACACGTCCCTATACCAATCTTCCGCGGCAGTCGGTCCGTGCCATAGGTGAGGCGCCATGCCGTCGAGGATGGTTCCGGGAACCGCGAAAGCAGCCGCCATGTCCTTCGGATCGCTCCTGTTGAAGGCGTCGATGTAGCGACGGATCGCCTTCATAGGGCCTGTCGTATCCATTTTGATCGTCCCCTCTCGGAGGGAGTTCGCAAAGAAAGCCAGGTCCTCTCGAAGGCGGAAGCGCGCCGCGATCACTGCATCTGATCGAGCATCGTCGAGAATGAGGCTTTGAGCCTGAGCGCCTTCTTGATCTCGTCGGCGCTCACAAACGGATATTCGCCGTATTCGAGGAAACTCGGGCGGTGATGATCGCGAACGAATGCGATGAATGCGGGCGCGTTCGTCTTCCAGTCCTTCGGGAAGCCCTCCAAATTCTCGAACACAGTGTCGATTCCCGTGGCCGCGAAAAGGGCGACGGCGTCCTCTGTGTATTTGTCAAAATCGGTGTCGAAGATTCCCATGTACTGGAAGTACGTGTCGCCCTTGATCTCGAAGAGATTCCACCGGAGGTAGTGCAGCTTGAGCACGGCGAGCACATCGGGCTGCTCCGCCACGGCCTTCTCGATCCTCTGTGCGTATTCGTAAAATACCGGCTCCCGTCCCGGGATGATCTTCGCGATGATCGAGAAACCGTAGCACGCAGGAGTCTTGGGAAAGATGGGGCCGTATCGCCCTTGTTCCACCTTGTCCTTGAGGAAGCCGCCTTCAGGCAGCGCAATCGCCGAGGGCTTCGTCCAATCTTGCAGATTCGACGTGTCTGACATGACGATCGCCTTTCCTGCTGGTGAGAGGAGGGCTTATGCCGGCGTTCATGTCGGGCCTGCAGACTTCACGCCGCCGAGAAAGAGGCGCGCGATGCGGCTCACGGGCCCTCGCAGAGTGAAATACGGCACAAGCGCGAGCAGCGTCGCGGTAAAGATCAGTTCGAGCGGGTAGACGAACCTGTGGACGAACAACTGGTAAATGACGTCGAGGCTCGCCGCGACCAGAAACGGCGTCCGCATCTCCTTCCAGCCGCCATGCAGCAACTGCCAACGATAGTCCGGATCCGTAATTGCAGCCCACAGATACGCGGGGCGGCCCGCTCTAGCGTCTCGCAACCCGGCGCGCACGGCCAATACAGTCGCGATCGTCGGCTGGATCACGAACCTTAGGTTTAGGCTTCCTGTCGGGCGCGCAACAAAATTGTCCCACCCGCGAGCAACCATGTCGATGATCATGCTCATGTCGGCTCTGATCATGACGCAAAGTTTCTATGTATTTTTAGCCTCGCACGGCACACCGATCCTGTCAATGCGAGCAGGAGTACTTCGTCCGGCATTGTCACGCCCAAGAAATGGGGAGATTTCGACGCCATTGACAACAGGGCTGCGCATGCGCGACTCTTGCTGTCCTGGTCGTGCCTTTGAGGAGGACGATCACATGACTCCAATCGAACCGATCGGTCTCGCACGGCGCGAACGTTAGCGGAGCGAACATTTGCGCCGCATTCAACGTCCTGTGCGCTGCGAAGGATGGAGTCTTCGATGCTCGGTCTCGACTACGCTGCACTCTTCATCTTGATCGCGATCGTTGCGCTGGTGGTTTACGGCCTGGTCGCGGTGTGGGCCATGCCCTACGAGATCGCCAAGGCGCGAGGCCATCCGCATGTGGACGCCATCGGCGCCGCCACCTGGGTCAGCTTGGCGACGCTCGGAGCGCTCTGGCCGTTCCTCTGGATTTGGGCCATGGCCTACCGGCCCGACCGCGGTTGGGGCCTCTCAAGCAGCGGGTCGGCGGCAGGGGATACGGAGGAGGCGATTGCGCACTTGGAGGCGCGCGTCAGCGCGTTGGAACATCCGCAACAAAGATAGGCGCCAGTCATGGGCGGCATTCTTCTTCTCGGATACGCTGCGATTTGCGTGGTCGTGTTCCGGATCCTGCGCGTACCTGTCAACAAGTGGACGGCGACGACGGCCTGCGTCGGCGGCGTTCTTGCGGTCGGCGGAATCCTGCTCGGAACGGACTACAATCAACCGTTCACGCCCGATGCGCGTCTCTATTTCTTCACCACGCCGATAACCCCCACCATTCAGGGGATCGTGATCCAAGTCCCCGTGACGCCGAACGCCCCCCTCAAGAAGGGGGATCCGCTGTTCAAGCTCGATCCGGGTCCATATGTCGCGGTCGTGGACCAAAAGAAGGCGCTTCTAGCGGAGGCCGAACAGAACGTTCAGTTGCTGAAAGCCTCTTACGATCAGGCGGTCGCCGACGTGAATAAATCCAAGGCCGACCAAGTGTTGGCGCAACAGACCTATGACCGCCAGCGTGAATTGTTTGCGAAGGATTCCACTGCGGCGACAACGCTCGACACTGCCGTGCGAAACCTCGAAACAGCCGTACAGGTCCTTGCTGGCGCGGGAGCCGCGGCGGAGCGGGCGCGGCTCTCCTATGCATCGGAGATTGGCGGCGTAAACACTTCGGTCGCGCGCGCTCAAGCGGACCTGACGAGAGCCCAGATCGACCTCAACGCGACCACTGCCAAGGCGCCCACCGACGGCTACGTGACGCAACTCTCTCTGCGGCCCGGAATGGTTGCGAATCCGTCAACGCCGACGATGGTCTTCATTCACAGCGACGCCAATGTGCTGAAAGCTTCGTTCGCCCAGAACGTGCTTCAGCGGCTCAACGTCGGCGACGAGGCCGAGATCGTCTTCGATGGCATTCCCGGTCGCGTATTTGCGGGGAGAGTTGCGTTGGTCAGCGATGCGATCGCGCAAGGCCAGGTGCAGGCAGGCGGCGCGCTTCTCGATCCCGAAGAGCGCAACAAGTCGCCCAGCCGGGCGCTGACCCGCATCGACGTTCTCGACGATCTCACCGGCTACAAACTTCCTGCCGGCGCGACTGCGCAGGTTGCGGTCTACACGGAGCACTGGCGGTGGACCGCCATCATTCGCCGCATCATTTTGAGGATGTACGCTTGGCTGAACTACATCGTGTGAAGACGGGCCGCTCGCGGGCGAGCGTGGTCTCTGCACGTTGTCCCATGTCATGGTGAAACGTGAGCCCTCGCGTAGAGCATTCTGAGCCCGGCCTATTCGAACTCGGGCCGCCCCACAGACTGGAAAGATGGTTGCGGCTGACCCATCTCGGCGAACGCCACGTCCTACGCCGCGCCGGGCTGGCTATCCTTGCCGGATGGGCGCCTCTGGCTGTTCTCGCGGTTCTCCAAGACGGCTCGCTACACGGGGAGCGCCTCGCTTCGCTTCTTTCCGACATCGCCGTGCATGCGCGCTCGCTCATTGCAGCGCCGCTGCTCATCCTGGCTGACGTCGTCTCGGCCAACCAATTGGGAGCGATCGCCTTGCATTTCGGCGATTCGCATCTCTTGCCCGAATACGAGCGTCCTCGATTTGAGGCGGCGCTTGCGTCCACGAGAGATCTACTGGATTCGAGGAAAGCCGAGATTGTGGTGCTCCTGCTTGCCTACGGTTCTGTGGCTATCCTGATGACCTCGATTGGAACCGATCAGCTTCCGCTTTGGCAGCGCGCGTCCGGCGGGGCAGGCGGCCTCTCTCCGGCGGGCTGGTGGCATGCGGTCGTCAGCGTGCCCTTGCTTCTCCTCCTGCTGTTCGGATGGCTGTGGAAGCTCTGTCTCTGGACGCGATTCCTCAGGCTGATGTCGCGGCTCGACCTGTGCCTCGTGCCGGCCCATCCTGATCGCATGGCCGGACTGAAGTTCGTCGGCTATTCCGTCTACGGTTTCCTGCACGTCGCCCTCGCGCTGGCCACGATCGTCGCCGGCCGGGCGGCCGCTGAGTTGGTCCGCCGCGGCGCCCCCACCACGACGGACATGCTCGAACTCGGCGCAATTCTGTGCGTCATCGTCGCGCTTTTTGCCGCGCCGCCTTTCGTCTTTGCTGGGGTCCTGCTGCGGGAGTGGCGGCGCGGCGTTTTCGAATATGGCGCCTGGGCGAGCAAATTCGGCAGGCAATTCGAGAGGAAGTGGTTCAACACGGCGGAAGTGGAGCCAGAGGAGGCATTTAAGGCTCCTGATTTTTCCTCAGGAGCCGACCTCTATCAAATCGTTTCGAACGTGTACGCCATGAGGTTCGTTCCGATCGATCTGATCGGCATTGCGTCTCTCGTCGTGACAGTCCTCCTGCCGTTCGTTCCGGTCGTATTGATGACGGTCCCCATTGAGAACATTCTTGCGCGGCTCAAGAGCTTGTTGCTCTGAGACCGGGTTTCAGCGCGCGCTGTGGTGCGTCGGACCCAAGCGGGTCACGTCGAAGGACGTTGCGTAGCGCCTGAAGTTGGATCAACGCACTCTTGAGACACGGCTGCAAGCGCTTGTGCGCGCTGGCGTCCTCAAGAGCACGCGCGGCCCCGCTGGCGGCTCGCGCAGAGCTTCGCTCGTTGGCTGCCTGGGAAGATGGGACTGTAATCATCGATATTGGACGCGCTGCTTGACGAGGGCGTGCGCGTCCTGCTGCTCGCCTCGGGCAAGGCGGGGCATGAAACCAATGGAGGGCGACGAGTGGGCCATCGAAATAACGAACAAGGTTCGACGCTTATTCTGTTTGCTCGCAAACTAAGCCGGCTCCCGATTTGAAAAGTGTATTTTTGCAACTACCGGCTACGCTACCCCCTGCGATGCACTGCGTGGATCGGTCCTCGCCATCACGTTCCGTCCAATATGCGGATGAGGACGACTGATACGTCAGGTTGAGATATGAACAGAACGATAGTTTCAATCATCGTCATCAACCTGGCCACGTTCATCGTCGCGTGCTGCGCGATCTTCTTGCAGGAGAACGAGGAGACGCGTCCCTTATTGACCGGCCGGGACATTTTCGTCGCCGACCCGTTTTATGCTTACACTCCGGAATTCTACTCGACGTTTATTCCGCAACAATTTCTGCAGGCGATGACGGCCAAGGAGAATATCGTCCGTACCGCCAATGCCGCCTGGCGTCGGGCCGGCTCGATCGAGACGGCGCCTTTCAAGCCCGCGCGATTCATGGCGATTCCAGTCATGGGCGGCGGTAGAAGTCCCAGCCTGTTCGATCCACGACAGTCCGGGGTTTATTTGCGCTGTCTAAGCAATGACGCGCAATTGAGGCTTCTGAACGCTCCTGCGGAATGGTTTCTGGCGACTGTCCGCGTGCCGGACGGATGGTGCGACGGCCTCGTCACGGTCGCCGCACATTCCGTCGACGAGAAACACAGGGCCGGTCTCGGCACGCCATTCGAGATCGGCCCCATGACATGGGCGATGGCTGGGCGTCTGGGATCCGTCTTGGCCGCGCTCATCGCCTTTTCGCTGACATCGATAAGCGTCATCCCGATCGTTGCATTGGGTCGCTACCCTCTTCTGCATCGGCTCACCTTCGTGCTCGCCGCACCCTCGGCGCTGGGATGCTTGTGGTTCCTGCAGCAATGGTATGTCGGGAGCGTTGAGATCTCGGCGCTCTTGGGCCTCGTCTACCTGCTCGGACCCGTCGCCTTCTTCACCTACAAGAGCTGGCGGCGACCAGCGGAGGTGGATGAGCAAACGGCGCGGGTCTTTCTCCTTTCCCTTGGCGTAGCGTTCTTGATCGTGCTCGTCGCGCCCTATGCGCTGATCCCGATCCAGAACGGCTTCTGGTTCCCCGCCTATGCGTTTTTCCCCGCCGCATGGTCGACGGACAATCTCCTGTCGGAGATGACCGCCAAATCGGTATTGGCCCTTGGAAGAATCCATCCCGACTACATCGGTACGTGGTCTGTGAACGATCGAGGCGTCATTCAGGCTGGCGACTTCATCGGACTCATGACGCTGCCCCTCGTCAAGGAACTCATTTCCGGGAGCGTCGCAGGCTTCTTCGTCGTCAATCTGTACGGCGCGGCTCTCCAAATTCTCGCGATCCCCGCTCTCGTCGTGCTGGTCTGCCGACGTATCGCCCCTGGAGTGAACGCGCTCGCCGCGACGCTTCTGCTGGCGACCACGCCATTTCTCCTGATGAACACGTTCTACATCTGGCCGAAAATATCCGGCGGAATTCTGATCGTGATGGCCGTGTTCCTCCTCGACGAGGCCTTCCGCAAAGCGAGCGTCGGCGCGCTCTGCTGCGCAATGGTCGTGCTCGTCCTAGGGATCATGAACCACTCGGCGGGTCTTTTCTCCATCGTGACGATCGTCATCTATTGCGGACTGTCGCTCATGACGAAGCGTCACAGGTTGGATGGCATGACAGGCCTGCTCCGGGCGAGCGCCTTGGCGCTTCTCGCGGTAGAGCTTGTGCTGGCCGGAGTGTTTCGTCTCGCCGCGGTGGAACCGAAAACCAGCTGGCCCATCATGTACCTGCTTACGGGCCAAGGCGAGTATGGCCTCGGCAGCGCGCAGGTCATCGACCGCGCGATCGAGTTCTATCGCGGCATGTCGCTCGCCAGGTTCCTCGATCTCAAGCGCAGCCAAGTGATGGACTTGGTGTGGATGCAGAACCCGCTCTTCGAAGCGGACTACCCGGGAATTTCTGTCCTGGGAGCAATCCGTGCGCGCGAGTTTTTCAGCCTCTTGCCCGCGATCGGCCCCGGCCTCGTCGTCGGCGTTCTGCTCGAGCTTGCTGCGCGAGCTGGGCTTTGTCCATGGCGCATGTCGAAGGTGGAGGTCGCCGACAAGGACATGTTCGACACCTCCATGATGCTTGCGGTGAGCAGCGCGTTAACTCTCGTCCTCTACGTGCTCGCGTTCAGCCAGCCGATGATCGCCCACCATCTTCTTTATGGAGCGGTGATCTCGGTCATCCTCGCAGCGACGCTCATCACGGCTCGCCATCGCGCGATCTTCCACGTCGCCACCGGCGTGCAGGTGGCTGGAACCGCGTTGATTTGGTTTTTCGGAGCCTACTACACGTGGTTCCACGAGTTGCTCCCCCAATAGATCGAACAGGTCTCCCCGCGATCGCCGCTGCGTTCCCCTTTTCGGAAACGACGTCGCCGTATGCGCGTGGCAATATTTCTTGATATTTGCACGATGGGAAGTCCCCCTTGGGCCGATGCCGGCTATTCGCCGGGAGCCGGGCGAGCTTGCTGGTGGGGGAGCAGCCATTGACCGCCTTCGGATTCCGCCGCCAAAATCCGTTGCGATACGGCGGAGCAACCGTGCGATGAGCGAAGCGGCCATAACACAGGAACTTCCACTCCTGACCTTCTGTGACGCGGCGGCTTTCGAGGCCTGGCTGGGGAAGCAGTCGGGGAAGGCTGTCGGCGCCTGGTTGAGGTTCGCCAAGGCTGGCGCCCCGGAGGCCACAATCGTCAAGTCGGATGCGATCGACAGCGCTCTTGCTCACGGCTGGATCGACGGACAGCTCGGGCGCGTCGACGAGCACTACTACAAGGTCAGATTCACGCCGCGGAAGGCGCGCAGCGCATGGTCCCAGGTGAACCGGGAGCGCGCGGAGCGCCTGATCGCCCTCGGTCGAATGACGCCGGGCGGTTTGGTTCAGGTGACGCGCGCGCAGGCCGATGGACGTTGGGAGGCGGCCTACGCGTCTCAGGGTCGCGCGACGCCGGACGCAGACCTTCTCGCCGCGCTTGATGCGCAACCGGACGCGCGCCGCTTTTTCCACGATCTCGACTCTGCGAACCGCTACGCCGTCCTTTATCGCGTCCATCAGGCGAAGGGGCCGCAAAAGCGCGCCGCGAAGATCGCCGAAATTGTGGTGCGGCTTGCGTCGGGTAAAGCCTTCCATCCACGCCGAATGCGCCGTCTTTAGCGGCGCGACGGCGGGCGTACCTGAACTGGCGGCCCGGCTCGTAACAATGTCTCCAGCCAGACCGAAAGGGGAGAGCGTAGATCGCAAGCGATGGAGACGCACGAGAATGGTTGGATATTTCAAGGTTGCAGAACGTGGCGCCGGTTCCTATCGGCTGCTTGCGATCTTGCGCTGGGTCATGGTGTTGATCTTCGTGACCTTCGGTATCCAAAAATTTACGCCACAGTCGGCCGAGGGCATTGCTCAGTACATAAGCAACAGTCCTTTTGTCTGGTGGCTCTCCGTGTTCGGCGTCAGAGGTGAAGCCTACCTTCTTGGCGTTGTCGAACTCAGCACGGCTGTCTTGTTTGCCGCAGGCGCGTTTATCCCACTCATATCGGCGCTCGGGTCGCTAATGGGTGTGGCGACATTCCTTATTACTTGGTCTTTCTTCTTCACGACCCCCGGTGTCGTGAAGTGGAGCCTCTCGTCGGACCCGATCGCGTGGAATTTGACCGGCGAATTCCTGTTCAAAGACGTCGTGCTGCTTGCCGTCTGCGTGGTGCTGTTCCTGGCGTCGCTAACTCAAAACGCACGCACGACCGGCGAGGAACAGGTCAACTGATTGCGGGTGCGCCCAAATGAGAGGGTTCACGCCTGGAACACCCTGTCTTTAGGTTGAACCGGATCCCTGTCGTCATCGCGAGAAGCGCGGCGATCCAGAGATCGAGGCGTCAGCCGATTGAGCCGCTAGCGGAACGACTTGCGACCTGGCGGTGAGACCTCGATCGCTGGATTGCTTCGCTCCGCTTGCAAAGACGGTTCGACGTAACTGCAGCCGCTCTAGAGCGGCTGCGAACATAGTTTAAGGCTGCTGCAATAGCGATAGAGCGCGAACGCGCCCCGGCCCGCGCAGATCAGCTTCGACGCCCTGCCGCCAGGCAAACCAAGCCAGCCACGTTCACCGCGGCGCAAGGCCAGAACAGAGATTGGTAGTCGTAGGCCTGCGCCCATGTCCCGGCCGCCAGGCCCGCCAGCAACGAGCCGATCTGGTTGGTGTTCGAATAGAGCACCGAGGCCGCCCCGACGCGATTTGGCATGAGATCCTGCAAGTAGCTGATGCCGATGCAGCTCACGAGGCCAATCCCGACCGCGCGCAGGGTTTGGGCCCAGACGAGCCCGTGCACCGAGGGCGCCAGTGCGGCGGCCACGAAATAAAGCGTCATGGCGACGAATCCGAACATCATGCCTTTGTAGCCGAGAAAGTATGATGGCCGTGCGGCTATGGCCATCATCACCGGCACCTCCAGCAGCGCGCAGAGGCTGGCCGCAAAGCCGACATCAAACTTCGATCCTGCAAATTCGGCCGTGATGGCGATCGGCAATGCTACGGCGCCCATCCCAAGGGCCATGGCGAATAGCGTCAAACTGCTGGCCGCAAGCACGACAGCGGCGCCAAGGCGGGGGCTGGCGTCCGCCGCTTCGACCGACGCGGGGGCAGCCACCCGTTTCAGCATCAGCGGCGCGACGGCAAGGCCGCTGCACAGGGCGCTGACCCAGAAAAGGGCATTGTAATTGTCCTCGCGGACTACGATGGCGCCAAGCGCCGGACCAATCCCCCAGGCGAGCGAGAAGCTCGCCCGCAGCAGCGTGAGGCTTCGGGCTACCGCCAAGGGATTGGCTTCGGCGGCCTGAATCTTGGCGACGGCAAAGAGGAGCGGGAACGCAGCGGCGCCCATGCCGAGCGGCACGGTCGCGATGAGGCACAGCAACACGAAATCGGTCGTGGTCGTCAGCAACGCGTAGCCCACGCTACCGGCTACGAGCGTTACCAGCAGCGGCCACAGCGAAGGGCGCCGATCGAACCAGGCTCCGAACAGCAGGCTGATCGCGATGGCTCCTCCGGCTCGCACCGTGAGGAAGATTCCGACCGCGAGGGGCCCCATGTGCGCCCGCTCGACCGCGAAGAGGGTGTTGTATGGCAGGCTCATCGAGTCGCGAAAGCCGACCAAGATGCTCGCGGCGAGGAGGGGCAGGAAGAAGGGTATTTCTGCGAGGGTATGAAAAGATCGAAGGCGAGACTTCCAGGGTCCTGACCCCGGAACGGTTGGCTGCAGCGGTATTGGCATGGCGAAGTCCCATGCCACACCGGGGCGCGAATGTCCCGGACGGTTCTGGGTGAACAGTCGGGATCACCGCATTGTGATTTTAACTGCCGCCTTTGGGAATTCGCACCGCGCCTGCACCGACACCGTCGCGCAGAATGAGATGCAGACGCCGCGCGCTCACCGGCTCGCGCCAGACCGACTGGCCGGACGGCGATCGCCGTTGATGAGGAAGGCGTGGTGTGCGGTATGCGTCACCAAGACGATGCCGCCGCCATGCTCCTTTGCCTGATCGATGTATTCGAGAACGACCGGAGCCTCCTCGGGATCAAGCGAGTAAGTCGACTCATCGGGGCCGAGAATTTTCGCGTCAAAACATACGGCCCGGGCCGACAAGGTCATGACGGATCGTTCGACGTCGCCGAATCGCCGAAGGGCGGTGATGCGAATAGTTTCCGCCTGCAGCACGTCCCACGTCGCCGTCTCGTTCTCGACGAAATCGGACGGCGTGAAGGCGACGGGCGAAGCAGCGTCTACGTTGGTCCTCGTGGAACTCATGCGCCGCATACCCGAGGTCAAGAATCGCGCGGCGGACCTCATGGAAGCCTCCAGAGTCCCAACAGCGCGCATGGCGCGATTCAATCCTCCGGGACGCGAGTTTGCCGAAGGGGCGCTGGGAACCGATCGGAGCGGAATGGCGGGTGACTGAGCGTCGGCGCAAGAAAGGGCGCCTCGCGCCGTCCTCGTCCGGCTACGAAGGCGCGCAGTCCCAGCGTTTGCGGTTCGGCCGGCTCGCGCTGGCCAGGGGCGAGACAGGGATGATGCTTGTGGCCGCCGTTGGCCAGCCCTGGCAAGGCTCGGCCCGAATCCGGCGAGAAACAGCGCCGCGGCGCCTCTTTCGACGGCCTCGGCCGCTTCGGGCTCGAGCGTGTCGAGCCGTAAATCGAGTTCCGCGGCGACCGCGGCCAGACCTGCCTCTCGGATCCGGCAAGACAGCCGCGCAGCCGGATTAGCGGCCCGCGGTCGGGCGGCGTCGAGGGCGCCGCCCCTCTGCAGCGCCAAGCCGCGGCTGGGAAGTTGGTCCGCCTCGTCGAGTTGACTGGCAGATTTCGGCGCTTGCCAGTCACGGGGCTTGAACGAGCTGAACAGCGCGGGAAAGATCGTCGCAATGAAGGAAAAGCTCATGGCGTCTCTCGAGTTGAAGATCGCGTCGACCCGGCCGCCGCCTGCGTCGTGGCGTCGGTTTAATCGAACATCGATTGGTCGCGTTACTTTTCAACGGTGGGGCAATGGCCTCTGACTCCGTTGATCGTATTGAGACGCTGCGCCCACCAAGCTAGAGACGCAATTAAATTGGCGTTCATGAACTGCGCGAAATTGACGTCATGCGCTCCAATTTCGCCACATTAATTTTCGGTAACGTCGCCCTATGCTTTCCCATCCGACTCTCCCGTGATTGTTCACCGGCGAGTTCCTTCGATACGGACATTTGATGTCGAGCCGACTTTGTCGCTTCCGCTAGCGCGAGCTGCTGTTCGGCGGAATTGGCGCGCTCGCAAAGAGGGCGTCATGCCCGGGCTCGTCCAGCACAAGGCCGGGCATGACGGTCGGGGACGAGGGGCGCGACAACGGGCAGTCAGTCACCACGGAACCGTCCTGCCGAGGTAATCGAGGTACTGGAGTCCTGGTTTGCCCTGTTGCGCCTCAATCACTTTGACTAGGTTCGGAATGCTTTCCTCAATGCTCAGCCGCGCGTTCGGACCGCCCATGTCGGTGCGAACCCAACCCGGCGCGAGCAGCAGCAGCGTGCGCGGATCGTCGCGGTGGCGGGCGGCGAAACTGCGCATCAAAGTGTTGAGCGCGGCCTTGCTGGCTCGATAGACCTCATGGCCGCCATTTTCATTGTTGGTCACGCTACCCTGTCCGGACGACATGATCGCGATGGCGCCGGTCGGAGGGACGAGGTCCTGGAACGTCTCGATGACGCGCAACGGGCTCAATGCGTTGGTCACCATCACGCGCACGAATTCTTCGGTCGAGACGTCCGCGATGGTTTCCCGGTCATCGTTCGTGACGCCCGCATTGACCAGCAGGAGATCGAAACGTTCCGACTTCAGTCGTTGATGCAGCGCCATGATCTGCGCGGGATCCGCGATGTCAACCTGCTCGACTTCGAGCTGGCCCTTGCTGCTCTGAGCAAGATCGTGCAGCGCCGTTCCGGCGGCGCTTCGCGCCGTGGCCACGACACGCCAACCCAGCTTCAAATATTCTTCCGCTATGGCCAGCCCGAGACCTCGAGACCCGCCGAATAGCAGAAGCCGTTTTTCCGATTGCGAGCTTTGCATCGCTTTCCATCCCTTGAAAAACCCGCCGACTGGCGGGCTGACCGCGATATAGCGGGCGCCACGCAAGACGGAAGACGCGGCGAGCGCAGGGTATTGTTGCATTCGACGCAGACGCTGCGAAACCGCGCGCGCCGGCGTGCTAGGCTTCTGGCTATGTCCGCCGTAGACCTCAATCTCCTGACAGCGTTGGACGCTCTGCTCGCCGAGGGCAGCGTGGCGGGCGCCGCGCGGCGGCTTGGCCTCAGCGCATCGGCGATGAGTTGCACGCTGACGCGATTGCGCACCGCAACGGGCGACCCGCTCCTCGTTCGCGCCGGGCAAAAGCTTGTTCCAACCCCGCATGCCGAGCAACTTCGCGATCGCGTCCGGGAGACGTCGAAGCAGGCCATGGCGTTGTTGCAGCCCTCGGCCTTTGGACCCGAAATCTCCCGCATCGAGCGAAGCTTCACCATTCGGGCCAACGACGGTTTCGTTGAAGCCTTCGGCGCGCGTTTGCTGGCCGCCGTGAGGGATGCCGCTCCAGGCGTTCGCCTGCGCTTCGCGCCTAAGCCCGACAAGGATGCGCGGCCGCTCAGGGAGGGCCTCGTCGATCTCGAGATCGGGGTGCTCGGCGAGGTCGGGCCGGAGTTGCGCGTCCAGGCGCTCTTTCGCGATCGGTTCGTGGGTGTGGCGAGAGAAGGCCATCCGCTGCTTGCCGGGGCGGAAATCACCCCGGCGCGCTACGCGGCGTGCGCTCATGTGATCGCCTCGCGGCGGGGCCGCGCCAATGGGCCGGTCGACCACGCGCTCGCCGCGCTCGGGCTTACGCGCGCGATCGTTGCGATCGTCCCTGGCTTCTCGGCGGCGTTGTCGATCGCCAGAACGTCAGACTTGGTCGCTCTGGTCACAGCCTCGTATTGCGATGCCGTGCACAAGAACCAGCTCGGAACGGGCGGGGGAGGCCTGCACGCATTTGCGTTGCCGGTCGCGACCGAACCGATAACGGTTTCGCAGTTGTGGCACCCACGGCTTGAAGCCGACCCCTCGCACCGCTGGCTGCGTGGACTCTTCCTGTCAATCTGCCGGGGTTGATTTAGCGAGCTCTGCCGTTAGGTGGAACCGTCATCACGAGTTGGGACCGCCTTCTTAGGCGATCTTGCTGAATGAAACGGGGCCGGCGCGCTGCCATCGTGGTAGGATTTTCGGGTCGTCGGCAAGAGGTCGGCTTCTCACTGATGCCGTTGAGCTCGGTCGCGAGTTGGACCCGGGACGCCGTGATGATCTCGTCTTGCGCGTAGGGGCGGCGACGCCCTGGAGCCTTCTTCTTAGCATTCCTCTTCCATCGGCGTCCTTGCCGGCGCGGCGAGCGATGGAGGCGATGATGGAAGTTCTGCACGAACGGGTGGCCGGCCTCGACGTCCACAAGGACAGCGTCGTGGCGTGCGTGCGCGCGATGGCGGCCGGCAAGGCCCACCGGGACTGTCGAACGTTCGAGACGACGACGGCCGGCCTTGGCGCGCTCAAGGACTGGCTGGTCGCGGCGCGCTGCGAGCGGGTCGCGATGGAGGCGACCGGCGTCTACTGGATGCCGATTTGGAAGATACTGGCCGACGGCGACTATGCGATGATCGTGGCCAACGCCGCGCACATCAAGGCGGTTCCCGGCCGCAAGACCGACGTCAACGACGCGACCTGGATCGCCGATCTCGCCGCGTTCGGCTTGATCCGGGCGAGCTTCGTTCCCGACGAACCGCTGCACGGGCTGCGCACGTTGATGCGCACCCGTAAGCAGCTGGTGCGCGAGCAGTGCGGCCATGTCCAACGCATCCAGAAGACGCTGACGGAAGCCAACATTCGCCTCGATTCGGTGATCAGCGACATCATGGGCGGCAACGGGCGCCGCGTGATCGAAGCGATGATCGGCGGCCAGCGCGATCCGCGCAAGCTCGTCGCCTTGACCGACCGGCGGCTGAAGGCCTCGCCCAAGCAGCTCTACGACGCGCTGCACGGCCGCCTGACCGATCATCATCGCTTCCTGCTGCGGCTCCATTTGCAGCAGTACGACGCGCTGGCGGCGACCATCGGCGAGCTCGACCGCGAGGCCGACGAGCGCCTCGCGCGGCTCGACCAACGGATCGAGCGCAAAGCTGGGTTTCGCGACTTGATCGGCTTGCTCGTCACCATTCCCGGGGTCAGCCGCTTATCCGCGTTGACGATCCTCTCCGAGATCGGCCCCGACATGGGCCGCTTCGCCACCGCCGGCCATCTCGTCGCCTGGGCGGGCCTCTGCCCGGCGCAGAACGAAAGCGCCGGCAAACGCCGGCGCGGTCGCCTGCGCAAGGGCGCGCCGTGGCTGAAGACCATGCTCGTTCAGTGCGCGTGGGCGGCCAAGCGCGCCAAGGCGAGCTATTACTCCGCCCAGTTTTTCCGCCTGCGCGCCAGACGCGGCCCGCAAAAAGCGGTCTGCGCCGTCGCCGCCTCGCTTCTCACCGCGGTCTACCACATGCTCAAAGACGGCGTCCCGCACCGCGACCTCGGCGGCGCCTATTTCGAGGGCCGCCGGCCCAAGGCCAAACTCAATCGCCTAGTCCAGCAAATCCGCGATCTCGGCTACGACGCCACCTTGCAGCCGATCTCGCAAGCCGCCTGAGCCGAGCCTGATTCGCACGCCAACGCCGCCACTTAGAGCACTGCCCGGCTAAGATGGGGCATATCCGGCGTCGGTGAAGTAGTTTTGGCAGGCCTGTGGGGTGATCTGGTCGAGACAGAGGCCGATGCGATCCCAGAGAGCGGGAACGGTTCGCTCGGCCGCCTTGCGCAGGTGCGCCTTGAGCTGCGAGAACGCCATCTCGATGGGGTTCAGATTCTGGCGAATAGGGCGGCAGCAAGCGCAGTTCGGCTCCGGCGTCGACGATCCGCTGGCGCACCCCGTCGACCTTGTGGGCGGGCAGGTTGTCCATCACCACAATGTCGCCAGGCTGCAAGGTTGGGACAAGGAAGGTCTCGACATAGACCAGAAAGGCGTCGCCGTTCATGGGGCCGTCCAGGACGAACGGCGCGATCAGGCTGTTATGGCGCAGGCCGGCGACGAAAGTGGTGGTCTTCCAGTGCCCCCAGGGCGCCTTGGCCAGCAGGCGCTCGCCGCGCGGGCATCGTCCCCGCAGCCGGACCATCTTGGTGGACGCCCCAGTTTCGTCGATAAACACCAGCTTGTCGGGATCCAGGCTGGCCTGAGCCGCCTTCCAGGCTTCACGCGCCTGGGCCACATCCGGCCGCTCCTGCTCGGCCGCGTGCAGAGTTTTTTTTATAACTGAGGTCGTACCGTTGGACGAAGCGATCCACCGCGCTGGTCGAGGTCTTCAGGCCCAACTCGTCCTCAATCCGCTGGGCCAGTTCCGCCAAACTCAGGTCAGGCTCGGCCTTGATGAGCGCCAGCAGCCACGCTGCGTGCGGCTCCAGTGGCGAGCGGCTCTTGCCCGACCGCGCAGCCGGGGCTGTGCTGCCGGTCTCGTCCAATTGCTTCTTCCAGCGGATCGCCGACGACGCTCCGACCTTGAAACGGCGAGCCGCGCCGCGCCGTGAATTGCCCTCCGCGATCTCCGCCACAACCCGCTTGCGATACTCCTCCGAATACGGCCGTCCGACCATGAGCCCCTCCCGAATCAGAGGCTCAATCGACTCACATCCGCACACGTTCGGGAATCCGCCCGCTCATCACATTCGATTTATCACAGCCGGGCAGTGCTCTAGCGTGTTGTTTCTTCTTAGCGAAGCGCGGCGATCGAGAGATCGAAGGTCAGCCGATTGAGGCGCTCACGGAACGACCCGCGACTTGCTGGCGAGACCTCGATCGCTGGATTGCTTCGCTCCGCTCGCAAAGACGATCCGCCCGCATCGGAGACAGCCATGCCTCCAAAGGCCGTGTCGCCCTGACGAAGCGCCTTTCAAGTTCGGCCACGTCCGCGCACTGTCGTGTAGATCAGCGCGGCGGTCAGGATGAGCGCGCCCTGAAAGACGTATTGATAGGTTTGCGACAGCCCCAGAAATGAGGCGGCATTGAGGACTTCTGTAAGAAGCAGCGCGCCGAGCATCGTCCCGACGAACGTGCCGCGTCCGCCGCGCAGACTGGTGCCGCCGAGGACCACGGCCGTGATGCTCGAGAGTGTGTAGTTCGCGCCTTGTTGCGGGTCGCCGACGCCGATCTGGGCCATCAGCATCACCGCCCCCAGCGCCGCAAAAAGCGCGCTTGCGATATAGCCGGCGACGAAGACGCGGTCGATCCGCAATCCGATCCGCCGCGCCGACTCCTCATGCGAACCGGTCGCCCGAAGCTGCCATCCCGGCCGCATATTCCGCAGCGCATACTCGCCGGCGATTCCGCAGGCGACGAGCACGAGGAATGCCAAAGGGATCGGTCCAAACTGCCAGGTTATGGCCGCCACCACATTGGCGTTGATGTACCCACCTGGGCCGTCGCGGAGAAGGAAACTAGCGCCCTGCAGGCCGATATACATCGCCAGGGTCGCGGCGATGGGCGTGAAATTCGCGAACCGGATAAGAAGGCCGTTGATGGCCCCCACGACGAAGGCTGCGGCAATCATCAGGAGGAATCCAGCCACGATCATCGTCGGCGGCTGGCCATCGTTCACGAAGAAGGATGCAATCACGACCAGAAAGCCCGCTAGCGGGCCCACCGAAAGATCGATGCCGGACGACAAGATCGCGATGGTCTGGCCAAGGGCGATGAAGCCGAGGGCGGTCGCCAGCAAAAGGATGTTGTAGATGTTGAACGACGAAAGGAAATTCGAGTTTTGACTGAAGCCGTAAAGTGCAAGGAGAACGGTTACGATCGCCAGGGGAATAGCCGGCGCGCTGTCCATCTGGACGAAGTGTTTCCAACCGCTTCGGGCTGTTGCATTTTCGGCCCGCGGCCGGTCCTCTCCGGCGCCAACGTGAGTCTGCGCATTGACGGCCGCTGCGACGATGCGGGCTTCTGCGACATCGCTGCCGGTCAGCGTCTCAACGAGACGCCCCCTCGAAAGCACTACGACCTTGTCGCACAGTCCTTCGAGTTCCGCCGCGTCGGAGGAATTGACGATGACAGGCGTGCCCGAATTCGAAATTTCGCGCAAGATGCGGTAGATCTCCGCCCGCGCGCCAACATCCACCCCTTGGGTCGGTTCATCGGCCACGATCAGACTTGGTTCCGCAAGCAGCGCTCGCGCCATGACGACCTTCTGCTGATTGCCGCCTGACAGCGACGCGACCGGCGCCTCGATGCTCGGGGCCTTCACGGCCAGCGACGCGAATGCCCCTGAGACCTGTTCCAGTTCTTTTTTGCGGTTGAGAACCCCGAACGAACCGAATTTCTCCAGCGCCGCCAGTGACGCGTTCTCGCGAATGGTAAGGCCGCCGGCCAGACCTTCGGCGTGCCGGTCCGAGGGCATGAATGCGGCTTCTCGCAACAGATCGTGGTGTGTCAGACAACGCCCACCAACATAGACCGCGCCTTCAGACGGCTGCAGGCCTGCCAGCGCCCGCATCAATTCGGATTGGCCGTTTCCCGCGACTCCGGCGACGCCAACGATCTGTCCACGTGAAACGTCGAAGCTCACGTTCTTGAATTTCTGACCTCCAAGTGACTGAACCGAGAAGTTGACATCTTCTGAAACGTCCTTTGCCTTTGGCGGAAACGTCGATCCGAGCGCACGACCGACGATCATGCTCAACAGGTTTTGGTCCGTCACTTCATCCACGCGCGCCTCGCCGCGCACACGACCATCGCGCAGGACCGTGACGCGATCCGCGATCTGGCGAAGTTCCGCCAGGCGATGCGTGATGTAGATGACCGAGGTTCCGGTCTTCACCACCTCGCGGATGCGCTCGAAGAGCATGTCGGTCGCGTTGCGGTCCAGCGACGCGGTGGGTTCGTCGAGGATGAGGACCTTCGGCTTCATGGCCAAGGCCTTCGCGATCTCAAGCAATTGCTTCTGCGCGACCGTCAGCGATTCGCCTCGCGCCCGCAACGGCACGTGCAGACCGACGGCTTGCAGCATCTGGCTCGCAACGCCGCGCGGCGATTTTCCCTCGAACAACGATTGAGGCAGTGAAACCCTGAGATTTTCGAGCACGGACAAATCGTCGAGGATGGCCGGGTGCTGATAGGAAATCGAAATTCCAAGCGCCGCAGCCGTTTCCGGCGACATCTGCGATATCCGACGGCCCCCGAACTCGATCACGCCCTGTTCCGGCTGGAGCACTCCGGAGATGATGTTCATGAGAGTCGACTTGCCGGCCCCGTTCTCACCAAGAATGGCGTGAACTTCACCCTTGTAGAACTCAATGCTCACGTCCGACAGCGCCGCGACGCCCGAAAAGAGCTTTGAAATCTCGGACAGTCGGAGGATCGCCGCTTCATGCGCGGATCCGCCAATCTCAACGTCTTCGGCGCTTCCATGCTCGATAGCCAAGGCGCTCTTCCGCATTTCACAACAACCTCTCGCGGTCGTTCCGATTCTCGCGGCCCCGAACGGAATCTTCCGCCGGGGCCGCAAAACCTTATTTGTTGTTGATGGCCTTCGCCTGGTCGTCAGCCTTCATCTCGGCCGACAGATAGATGTCGCCGGGAAGATCCTTGCGGCACTGCACCGCGCTCGGCTTGCCCGACACCGAATCCTCGAAGACGGGCGCCTTGAAGATTTCGGCTTTCGGAAGCTGACCGCCCGTCGCCTCCGCGACGGCCCACTGTACGGCCAGGCGCACGTTGTCGTTGCCGGTGGCGACAGTGAACAGTTTGAAGTCCGGGTTGTCTTTGTTGTTGTCGGTCCAGAAACACCCGAGCGTGTTACCGTCCGAGGTCGCAAGCGCGGGGATCGACCGGTTGAATTTCTTGAAGACCGAAAGCGCGCCGACCAGCGACGGTCCGAAATCGGAAACGATGACGTCGATTTTGGGGTTCTTCGCGATTTCCGCGGTCAGCACCTGCTGCGTCAACGCGGGGTCCCAGTTCGTCACATCGAAGGGCGCGGGATTGATGAACTTGTATTCAGGCCCCAAGACAGACTTGAGACCCGCGAGTTCGTCTTTACCCTGACTGTTGCCCGCCGGACCGCTGATGAAGAGCAGGTTGCCGCCGGTGGGGATCACGCTCTTGATCCAATTGCCCCAGCTCACGCCGTCGTCCTTGAAGGATGAGCCGATGAACTTCGTATAGTTCTTGCCGGCTTCGCCGCCGACGTCGACGCGATAGGGGACAACGACCCGTCCCGCGTGGTAGGCGCTCGTCAAAGCGGGAAGCACCGTCGGACCCGCGTCGCCGAACACGACCAGCGCGTCGGTGCCGCGCGCGGCCATGCTCTTAATGTCCGAGATCGCCTTTTGCGTGTTGCCTTGCCCGTCGGCGTATTGATAACCCGTGATGCTCGGGCACTTCGCCGCCTCTTCCTTCCCGGACGCGGTCGTGATCTGACGCCAGCTGTTGCCCCCGAAACCGTCCAACAGCGCCAGAGTAGCCTTCTTTGGGCCGCACCATGACGGCGTGTCGGCGTAAGCCGCCGAGCCGCTGAGGGCCAGCATCGCAACCGCGGCAGCGAGGGCCGTCTGCCCTTTAGGGAATGATAGGCTCATGTTTGTCCTCCTCGTTTGATAGATTTGTCGTTTTCTTTGTTTTGTTGGCCCACCGGATCGAATACACGGCGATGCCAAATCCAAGCGCGAAGGCTTGAATGATTGTCTGAGCCGAGTAGGGCACGCCGACCGCGAGCGCGAATTGGCTCAGTTGATTCAGGAAGAACGCAGCGATCACTGTGGAGATGGGAAAGCCACGGCCGCCGTTCAGCGAGGTGCCGCCGAGAACAACGACGGCGACCGAGGGGAGCAATAACGAGTCGCCCTGAAAGGCCGTTGGCTGAGAGGTGATCCCGGCGAGCAGAATGCCGGCGATGCAGTAAAGCAGTTGCGCACAGACATACGCCATCATCTGGTGGAGCCGCACGTGAAGCCCGATGGCGCGGGCGGCCAAGGGGTTGGCGCCGATCGCTTCGTAGCGCCGTCCGACGACGGTCTTCTTCATGACGAAGGCCACGAAGAGCAAGATTGCGAGGGCGAAGTAGACTGAGTTTCCGATGCCGAATGTGTCTCCGCCGGCGATCGCCGCCAGCAACGGGGTGGTCGTTCGCGGCACCCCGCCGGACACAGCAAACACTCCGCCATAGATCAGCGCGTTCACGCCGATCGTGGCGACGATCGCGTTCAGCCTGAGAAAGCCGACCAGGATTCCGTTCACGACGCCGGCAGCCGCCGCGCAACAGGCCGCCATCAGAACGGCCGGCAGGAGGTCGGCGCTGTTGCCTGCCGGGACGTGGGTCGAAATGACCACCGCGAGCGATACGCCCCCCGCAACCGAAAGGTCGAAGCCGCCTTGTTGGACGACGAGCATTTGGCCCAGTCCAACGATTGCAAGGACGGCTGCAAACGGCAAACTTCCCGCCAGGGCGCCATACGAGATGCTGGAGGGCGCGAACAAACGGCACAAAACGATGAGCGCGACCGTCGAGACGACGACCGTCAGGAACCCTCTCGCCAGTGAGATGTGAAACAAACGTCCTGGCGAGGAGCGGCTGCTTAGCTTGTCACCGGTAGATTTCATCCGTCCGTTCTTTCGCCCGGTCGTTTCCAAGACAGCCCGGGGTCCGCTCTCCGAGGCGGCTTCACCGGAAATTGCGTCACGCGCGGGCGCCCGTTTGGTTACGGGCGCCCGAGTTCCTGGGTTGGACCCGATCCGTAAGGGGTCAGGCGATCTCCAGCGTCACCTTCACGGCGTCCTTTGGGTTCTTCCCCAGTTCCAGCGCCGTCACTGCGTCCTCCAGCGGGAAGGAGTGCGTCTGGATCGGCGACAGATCGATCCCGGTGCGCTCCAAGAAGCGGATGGCGGCGGGCCACACACCAGGCGATCCAATGCAGCCGCGCACGGTCAGGTTCTTGATCTGGATTTTGCCGAGTTCGACCGGGAACTTCTGGCCGATGTTGATCCCAACCATCGAGACCCTGCCTTCGAGGCGCGCGTAGTCGAACACGTTGGCGAGCGACGAGGCATGACCCGACGCCTCGATGACGAGGTCCCCGCCGCCCTTGGTCAGCTCTCGCACTGCCTCGACCGGGTCGCCAGCCGACGGATCAACGGTGGCGTCGGCGCCCAGCCGCTTCGCGATGTCCCGCCGCAGCGGCACCGGATCGACGACGATCACCCGCGCTCCCATGCCGATCGCCGCAGCCGCGGAAACGAGACCGATGGTCCCGCCGCCCGAGATCACAACAGTCTCGGCGGCGTTGGTTCCGCCATTGCGCATGACGGCGTAATAGCCGCAGGTGAAAGGCTCGATCAGGGCGCCCTTCGCGTCATCCACCGCGTCTGGCAACTTGTGCAGCCACTCGGGGCGGGCCGCGAAGAACTCGCGGTCGGCGCCGTCCATCGAGAAGCCGAAATGATGGATGCGCTCGGGCGTCTGGATGACGCATTCGCCCACCACGCGGTCGCCGCGACTCAGGCCGCTCACGTTCTTGCCGACTTCGACGACCTCTCCGACCCATTCGTGGCCAGGGGTGACCGGGTAGGAAATCGGGATGATGTACTGGCCGGCGAGAAGCTCGTAGTCCGAGTGGCAGATACCGACACGACGCGAGCGGATCATCACCTCATTGTCGGTGATCGACGGCGTCTGTACCTGTGTGACGATCGGCTTCTTGGGCTCGTCGAAAATCAGGGCCTTCATAGCTTCCTCCCTTGGTCCGTACGGCCGTTCAGGCCACGGTTTCGATCTTGCCGCTCAAGGCGGATGCGAAGACGGCCTCGAGCAGTGCGATATTGTTGACGAGATGCGCCGCGGTGATCGGATAGCTCTCGGCGCCGCGAACAGCGCGGGCAAAGGACACGAGGTTGTCCTTCACCGGCTCGGCGGGAGGAACCTCGAGGATCGTGATCGGACCGGCCGCCATGGCGGACGTAACGATCCAGCCGTCGGGCGCTTCGACGTGCGCCTTGTCCCGAATGTCGATCCAGCCTTTCGATCCATAGACCGTGAAGCGCGACATGAAAGGGTTGGCGAGCGAGGCGGATATGTAGGCGGTGCCGCCGCCCCGGAATTTGACATAGGCCGCGACGGTGTCGCCTTGCGGCAGATCCGACGAGAGCTGCTCGCAGATACACAAGACGCTTTGGGCCGGTCCGAGAATCCGCACCGACAGATCGAGCAAATGGATGCCGGTCGCCGTCATGCCGCCGGCGGGCGCCTGGTCGGCCTTCAGTCGCCAGTTGTCCCGATCGAGCGCAAGGAACTTGTCGTGACTAAAGTTGGCCTCGATCTGGTGAATGCGCCCAAGCTCTCCAGCGTCGGCCTTCGCCAGCATGTCGGCGATCGGCGGCTCCCACCGCCGCTCGTGCCCCATCCCGAGAACGAGTCCTGCCTCACGGCACAGGCAAACGGCCTTCTCGGCTCCAGCCTTGGTCAGGGCCAGCGGCTTTTCGCAAAAGACATGCTTTCCCGCGGCGACGGCGGCTTCGATCTGCGAGCCGTGCAGCGAGTGCGGCGTCGCCAGCACGACGGCTTCGACCGCGGGGTCGGCCAGCGCATCCTTGTAGTCGGCGGACAGCGCGACCCCTTTTTCCAAGCAAAGCGCCTGCACCGTCTCGAGGTTGGGTTCGACGGCGCGCACCACGCGAATGTCCGCCGGCGCACCCGCGAGCACGCTGAGCATTTTCTTGCCCCACCAGCCCATGCCAATGAGGGCAATTCCAACCGGTCTGCTCATGACCGGTTGTCGACGCGCTTGTTGAAGGGGCGGATCGAGACCGTCTTCCAGAGATCCGCCTTGGCGAATGGGTCGTTGCGGTTGAAAGCCTCGACTTCGGCGAGACTTCCCGCCTCGACGACGAAGCAACTGCCGATCATCGTTTCCTCGTCGTCCGCAAGCAGCGGACCCGAGATCACGGTCTTCATCGACGCCGACGCAAGGTAGGCCTTATGCGCCTCGTAATGGGCAAGCCGCTTCTCGACGGCGCCGGGGTGGTCTAGGCAATGGATGACGTAGTGCATGGTATCGAACCTCTCGCCATGAGTTCAGGAGGGAATGATCCGGCGTACGCGCAGTTCGTCGAACACATCGAAGAAACTGCGCGGCGTCTGTTGGTAGGTGGAGAAGCCCAGCGTGCGGCTATTGGTCATGTCGGTGAAGCATTCGAGCGTGCGGCCGAGATCGGCGTCGCTGTGCCACCAGGACGCAAGCGTGTTCACCGGAATATCCTGGAGGCCGTGCTTGGCCGTAATTTCAGGCCAGATCGCGGGCGCGTCGGACATCTGTTCCTGCAAGGGAACGGGATGGCCAGGATATTCGGCGACCTCCAGGTCGAAATATTCCGCGATCCGCCCCCACAGCCACGTCCATCGAAACACGTCGCCGTTCACCGTATTGAACGGCATGTTGGCGGCCGCTGGCGTAGTCGCCGCCCAGAGCAATTGTTCGGCCAGGACGCGGGCGTCCGTCACATCCGTGACCGCGTTATATTGCTCGGGAGAGCCGGGATAGACGAAGGGTCGGCCGGTGTGCTTGCAGATCGAGGCATAGACCGCCAGCGTCACCGCCATGTTCATGGCGTTGCCGATGGCGAGGCCAATCATCGTATGCGGACGGTGGACCGACCAGGCGAAGCCGCGCTTTTTGGCGAATTCGAACAGCACGTCTTCCTGCGAGTAATAAAAATTCAGACCGGGCAGGCGTGCACTGTTTTCGAGAAATGGCGTGTGCGGTTTCACCTTTGCGTAGTCGTCGAAGGAGCCAAGGTAGTGCTTCAACCCCGTCACCAGCGCCGCGTGGCGGATCGGCGCGTCGGCGAGGCCCTCGAAGAGATTGCGGATCATCGCCGCATTGACCCGGACGTTCTCTTCCTCGTTCGCCTGACGCGACCACGAGCAATAAAAGACATGGGTGACATCCGACGCCGCCGACAGCGCGGCCTTGCTGGCCGCTGCGTCATCGAGGTCGGCCGCGATATGGCGATCGGACCATCGCAGATCGACAGCGCTGCGCGAAACCGTCACGACGGTCCAGCCCTCATCCTTGAGGCGCGCGCCCGCGTAACTCCCGGACAATCCCGTGGCGCCGACGATCAATGCTATGTTTTGGCTGTTCATCTGTCCGATCTCATTGCTGTCCGTGAGGCGCCGCTTACCATGTGGCGACGAGCGTCTTGCGGCGCTGGGCCAATGGATTCACAACGCCCGCCGCGAGCGTTTCGGCTGCGATCAACGCGGCGATGTGGAGCGACAGCGTCATGATCCGGAAGCGCGACGATGTGCGGGCTACCAGCGACGGACGGCGCCGCCGTCGCATCGATCCGATTGAAATCGGCGTCGTCGACGCTGTGTCGATGAATGCTCGCATGTCGTGCGCGCAGCCTCCCGTTGCGTCGAATATGGAAACCAGATGCTTCAGCGCTGGCCTGATCGACGACACAGATGCTAGCAAACTAAACTACTCGGTCTCGCACTGATTTATCCGGATCGGATAAATCGGGCTCGAGAGGCGCGGGCGCGCTTTCCCGCTGACGGCTTTGCTCGACAAAATCAACAGGCTGCTTGGCTGGAATTAGAAGGCGGCGCAGCCCGCGATCCAGGCTAATCACCGAGGCGTGGGCAGGAGCTACTCCAGGGCGGCGCCGAGACTGACCGTGGCGCGCACCGGGTTTTCCAGCGCCGGGCGGCGACCTCGACATCGCCTTCCTGGGCTTCGGCCAGTTTGACTCTGAGGGCAAAGCCAACGCCTCGAAGCTTGGCGGCGTGCCGGTCGGGTCGAGCGCATTCATCGACATCGCGCGGAAAACGCGCGCAAGGTCGTGTTCTGCCGGACGTTCCCGCCGCCGGCGTGCGGGCGATCGAACCCGCATCCTGCTTGCGGCCCTGAAGCAGCGCCTGCGAGACATAGTCGCGCCATCGCCGCCCGCCCTTGGCGGCGTGGCTCGGGCTCATCGCGTTGCCGCGATCGTCGAACAGCTTGCCGGCGAGGAGCGCGTCCCATGTCTGGCGTCGGCCGCTCGTCCGGTTGCGATGGTCGGCGCGTCGCTCTTGCACGCGGTCCCAGGTCGGCGCGTCGATGATCGCCGCATGAAGACCCTCATGCACGGCTCCTTGCGGCTGGGCTGGTGAAAGAGATCAAGACCAACCACGCCGCGCCGGCCTGGCGACGCGACGCCGATCGCCGCGATCCGGGGCTCGCGTCGGGGAGGGCGCCGGATTGGCCGGAGCCCGAAACGACACGAAGGGTTCGATCATGTCCATCAAACTCGCCGACACCCAGCTCATCGTCCTGCGCGCTGCTGCGCAGCGCGAGGCTCGCTGCCTCGTTTCCCCAAAAAACCTCAAGGGCGGCGTGATGCAAAAGTCCGCCGATAGGGGGCGTAGGGTTTTCCGCGCGGCGGTTTGGCCTGCCGCGGTCGTCCACACACACGCTCCCTTTCGACGGGAACGCCAGTCATTTCTGAGCGTTCGAGGGGCTCAGGTCGCAGCATCGTCGAGGGAGGCGATCGGGATCGCACCAGGCGCTTCTTGTGGTCGAGCCCGTTGGCGACGCCGAAGGCAATGTGGTCGTCTTTCTCGCGGACTCGTCCGAGCCTGCCGCCGCGCTCTTGGCGCGAGCGGGGCACTGTCTCGTCGAACTCGGTGTTGCGATTGCATCGTCAGGCCGGTAGGACGTCCCGCCGTCCACTGCGCGCCGAGCCAAGGAAGGTGGGCTTCGAGCGAGCTTTCCCGCACGCGAAAGACATCGGATCGCTGCTCTCGCAGCACTTTGCGTCTGAGGCCGCGGCTGCAGCCCGTTCGACGCACGATCTCCTTGATCGTCGCGCTGCTCTTGGCCAGATTGAGAATGACGGCTTTGGTCTCCTCTCGCCGGAGATATCCTGCGTAGTGAAGTCGTTTGGCGGCGGTCAGCAGGTTGGGATCAATCTTGGCGCCGCCGCCGCTTTCGCTCTCCTGCTCGCGCGGAAGCCGGAATAGGCCGCGGGAGTCGGCGCTCACTGAGGCGCGTGGCGCGCTTCAAGCGCAGGCGCCGATGCCCTTGAGAATGATGCGGGTGACAGTGTCCTTGGCCGCTCGATGCTGATCGTCGTCGAGCGGCGCGCCGCCGTTCAGCGTCGCGATCTGGTGTTCGAAGTCGGCGTAATGCTGGGTCGTCGCCCAAATCATGAGCAGGAGATAGAAGGGCTCGACGGGCTGGATTTTGCCGGCTTCGACCCAGGATCGAATGCGCGCCATCTGCGTGTTCGTCCAGGCGCGAACTGCGGTCTCGAGATAGCCCTGCAGGATTGGCGCGCCCTGCATCACTTCGCCGGCCCAGACCTTCGAGCCGTAATAGTTTTCACGCGCCATATCCATTTTGCGGTGAATATAGGCGGTCAGCGCTTCGACCGGATCGCTGATTTTGTCGAGCAACTCCGCCGCTTCTCCCCACCAATTGTGCGTGCGTTCGAGCACGATCTGGTAGAGCAGCTCCTTGCTCTCGAAGTAGTGGTAGATCATCGCCTTCGAGACGCCCGCCTCCTCCGCGATCATGCTCGTCGAGGCGCCGCGATAGCCATAGGCGGCGAACACGCGCTCGGCCGCGGCGATGATCGCGCTCTCGCCCTCGGCCCGGATTCCGGCCTTTCGATTGACGGGAGAAGGCGCCGGCTTTGTAGGCATTTCCAGGGGATTCCAGTCCAAACTTTAATCTTGACCGATCGGTCGATATTCGATGATCCTGATATCAACCGATCGGTCAGCATTAGCGCATTCGCCGCGCTGACGCACCTTTAAACCCGACCTGCTCCGAGAATGAGCGCGCCGCTTGCCGACGCGTCGACGGTGAAGCTTTGTTTGAAGGAGGGACGATGTCCGTGGATTCTGAGCGAGACTTCGCAGTCGCAGACCGGGCGATCGACCGAAGCGCCGCACAGGGACGCCGAGGCGCAGCCTGATCGTCGGCTTCCCAGGATTGCGATTGCGGTTAAGGGAGCCAGCGTCAAGTTTCCCGCGCCGGACGGCGAGGTGACCGCCCTCAGCGACGTCAATCTGACCATCCGCGAGGGCTCCTTCGTCTCCCTCATCGGCCCCTCGGGTTGCGGCAAGACCACGCTGCTGCGCCTCATCGCGGATCTTGAGCAGGTTACCGGCGGTTCAGTCGACATTGATGGGCTCGATCCGCAATCGGCGCGCGAGCGTCGCGAATACGGCTATGTGTTTCAAGCTCCGGCGCTGCTGCCGTGGCGCAGCGTCGTCAAGAATGTCGAACTGCCGCTCGAAGTGATGGGCGTCGCGCGCGCTGAGCGCCGGCGCCGCGCGTGCGAGCAGCTTGCGCTGGTGGGCCTCGCCGAGTTCGAGGCGAAATATCCCTGGCAATTGTCGGGCGGCATGCAGCAGCGCGTCTCGATCGCGCGCGCGCTGAGCCTCCAGCCGCGCTTGCTCTTGATGGACGAGCCGTTTGGCGCGCTCGACGAAATCACTCGCGACCATCTCAACTTGCATCTGGCGACGCTGTGGCGCCGGACGGGCAAGACCTGCGTCTTCGTCACCCATTCGATCGCCGAGGCCGTGTTCCTCTCGACTCAGATCGTCGTGATGAGTCCCCGGCCGGGCCGCGTCATCGACGTCATCGACAATCCGCTGCCGCGCGAGCGCGATCTCGACATGCGCGAGACGCCTGAGTTTCTCGAAATCGCGGCGCGCGTTCGCAGAGGCCTCGAAAAGGGCCACAGCTATGAAGACTGACGTGAGGCCCGTCGTCATCGTCGGCGTGGCGATCCTCGTCGTGTGGTACGCAGCCGCGATCGCGCTCAACGCGCCGCTCGTCGCTGAGACGCATAGCGCCGGCGAGCCCGCTTGGGCATTCGCTGAGCGCGCGCTTGACCTGCCGAGGCCGATCCTACCTGCGCCGCATAAGATCGTCGCCGATCTCGTGGGCTCGATCTTCAGCTACCCGCCCACCGATCCGCACAGCATCCTCTACCACGTCGCCGTCACTGCTTACTCGACGCTGCTCGGCTTCGTGCTCGGCTCGATCATCGGCATGCTGCTCGCAATCGGCATCGTTCACGCCAAGGCGCTCGAGGCGAGCCTGATGCCGTGGGTCATCGCCTCGCAGACCATCCCGATCCTCGCGATCGCGCCGATGGCGGTCGTCATCCTCGGCAATCTCGGCCTGGTTGGCGTTCTGCCCAAGGCGCTGATCAGCGCGTACCTCTCCTTCTTCCCGGTCGTCATCGCGGCGGTGAAGGGCCTGCGCTCGACGGATCGTTTCGTCGCCGAGTTGATGCGCACCTACAGCGCAAGCCGCTGGCAGCTTTTCTGGAAGGTCAGGCTGCCGAGTTCGACGCCCTTCCTTTTCGCCGGCCTCAAAGTCGGCGTCGCCGTGAGCATGGTCGGCGCCATCGTCGCCGAACTGCCGACGGGAGGCACGTCCGGCCTCGGCGCACGTTTGCTGTCGGGCTCCTATTACGGCCAGACGCTGCAAATCTGGAGCGCTCTCACGATGGCGGCCGCGCTCAGCCTCGCGCTGGTCTACGCGGTGGTTTTGGCGGAGCGATGGGTTCGGCGCGCGATGGGGAGCCCGCGATGAAGAGCCCGCTTCTCCTGATCGCTGGCGCATTCACTCTGGCGGCGGCGCTCTTGCCGGTCGGCATTCGCGTCATCCCGGCGCCGGTCGCCGACAACGCCGACCCCCTCGATCCCGTCGTGCCGCCGACGCTCGTTGCGCTTTCGTGGCTCAGCGCTCCGGTTGCTGTCGCGATTGTTCTCGGCGCGCTTGTCCTCAGCATCGCCGCGTTGCTGCTGTTGCGATGGAGGCCGACGGCGGGCGCCGCGCTGGCGATCGCGGCCGCGGCCTGCGGCCTTGCGCTTCCCTTCGCTCTGTTCGGCTCAGGGCTGGCGATCGGCGCCGGCGGCTGGGCGGCGCTCCTCGCCGCATTGGTTCTGTTGGCGCATGCTCTCAACGGGCTCGCCGCCAGAGGGGGCGCGTCTCGCGCCTGGGTCGTGCCGGGCTTGTTCGGCGTGACGATCATCGCGCTGTGGGAAATCGTCGTGCGCGGCTTCGACGTGCCGTTGGTCCTGCTGCCGCCGCCGAGCCTGATCGTGGCGACGCTCGGCGAGCGCTTTCCGGTGCTCGTTGACGATTTCAGGCAGACCGCGCTCCGCTCCGCCCTTATCGGCTACGTCATCGGCTGCGGCGCGGGCTTCGCCATTGCGATCGTCTGCGATCGCTATCGCTTCCTGGCGAAGGGACTCATTCCCTACGCCAATTTGCTCAGCGCTATTCCTATGATTGGCATCGCGCCGATCATGGTCATGTGGTTCGGCTTCGGCTGGCAATCGAAGGCCGCCGTGGTCGTGATCGTCACCGTCTTCCCGATGATGGTGAACACATTGACGGGCCTCGCGGCGACCGATCGCATCCATCTCGACCTGATGCGGTCGCTCGCCGCCGGCTATTGGCGCACGCTCATCCAGGTGCGGCTGCCGAACGCACTCCCATTCGTCTTCAACGCGCTGAAGATCAATTCCACCTTCGCGCTCATCAGCGCCATCGTCGCCGAATTCTTCGGCACGCCCATCGTCGGCATGGGCTTCCGCATCTCGACGGAAGTGGCGCGCATGAATCTGGGCATGGTGTGGGCGACGATCGTCGTCGCCGCCGTCACCGGCTCAGCCGTCTATGGCGGCCTGACCCTGTTGGAAAGGGCCGTCACCTCCTGGCACCCCTCGTATCGCCGAGGCTAGGCGCCGTTCACAGAAAGAAGGGCTGGAAACGATGACAAATTGGAAGCTTGCCGTCGCCACATTGGCCGCGGAACTCGCCGTGCCGCTCGGCGCCGCCGAAGCTGCAGACAAGATCACCATTCAACTCAAATGGGTGACGCAGGCGCAATTCGCCGGCTATTACGTCGCGCAGGAGAAAGGCTTCTACAAGGACGCCGGCCTCGACGTCGACATCAAGCCGGGCGGTCCCGACATTGCGCCTGAACAGGTGATCGCGGGCGGCGGCGCGGACGTCATCGTCGATTGGATGCCGGCCGCGCTCGCTGCGCGCGAGAAGGGCGAGAAACTCGTCAATATCGCTCAGTTCTTCCAGAAGTCGGCGCAGATGACGACCTGCCGGAAGGACAGCGGCATCAAGACGCCGGCCGATTTCAAGGGCAAGACGATCGGCGTCTGGTTCGGCGGCAACGAGTATCCGTTCCTGACCTGGATGAACAAGCTGCACTACACCTATGAGGGCTCGAAGCCCGACGTGACGCTGCTCAAGCAGGGCTTCAACGTCGATCCGATTCTGCAGAAGCAGGCGGACTGCATCGCGACCGCGATCTACAACGAATATTACCAGATCATCGAATCCGGCCAGCTCAAGGCCGACGATCTGATCACCTTCAAATGGCAGGACCAGGGCGTCGGTCTGCTTGAAGACGGCCTCTACACCACCGAAGACAAGCTGAGGGATCCGAAGGAGTTCGACGCGCTCGCCCGCTTCGTGAAAGCGTCAATCAAGGGCTGGGAATATGCGCAGACGCATCAGGCCGAGGTCGTGGACATCATCCTGAAGAACGATGCGTCCGGGGCGCAGACGCGTCAGCATCAGACGACGCAGATCACCGAGATCGCCAAGCTGCTCGATGGCAACTCTAAGGGTGTCGGCTATCTCGATCCGGAGGATTACAAGCGCACTGTCGGCATCCTGATGGAAAACAAGGTTCTGTCGGCCGAGCCGAAGGGCGCCTGGACACACAAGGTGTTCGACGCCGCCAACAAGACCTGACAACGAGCCGGCGGGGAGGGCAGGGTGGCCCTCTCCGCATTTCCTTCAACGCACGAGACCTGAGCAGCCGAGGCAATGGGCCCGGCGGAGGCGATATCGTCATGACTATTTTGGTTCGCGGAGGAACCGTGGTGAACCACGATCACTCCAAGCGCGCGGATGTTCTGATCGAGGGCGGCGTGATCGTCGCCGTTGGCGATGGACTGGAGGCTCCAGCGGGGGCGGAGGTCATCGACGCGGCCGGCGCTTATGTAATGCCGGGTGGCATCGATCCGCATACGCATCTCGATTTCCCAACGATGGGAACCGTGACGGCGGACGACTTTGCCTCAGGAACCACGGCGGCACTGTCGGGTGGGACGACAATGGTCGTCGACTTCTGCATTCCGCGTCCCGGTCAGGCGCTGCTCGAAGCCTACGACGACTGGCGCCGCAAAGGCGCCAAGGCGGCCTGTGACTGGGGGCTGCACATGACCGTCACCTGGTGGGACAAATCCGTCTGGGACGAGATGGAGACCGTCGTCGCCCGCTGCGGCATCAACACCTTCAAGCACTTCCTCGCCTACAAGGATGTGCTGATGGTCAACGACGACGAACTCTATCATTCGTTCACGCGCTGCGCGCAGCTTGGCGCGCTTCCTCTGGTGCATGCCGAGAACGGCGACATCATCGAACGCATGCAGGAGACCTGCATCCAGCGCGGAATGAGCGGACCCGAGGCGCACGCCTATTCGAGGCCGCCAGAGGTCGAGGGCGAGGCGACCAATCGCGCGATCATGATCGCCGACGTCGCGGAATCGCCACTGTACGTTGTTCACACCTCGTGCCGGGAGGCGCACGAGGCGATTGCTCGAGCGCGCCTCGCCGGCAAGCGCGTCTACGGCGAGCCGCTCATCCAGCATCTGGTGCTCGACGACAATGAATACCGTCATCCCGACTGGGACCACGCCGCGGCGCGGGTCATGAGCCCACCGTTTCGCGACAAGAGCCACCAGGACAGCCTCTGGGCGGGCCTTCAGGCGGGCTCGTTGCAAGTCGTCGCCACCGACCACTCGGCCTTCACGCGCGCGCAGAAGCGGCTCGGCCTCGGCGACTTCCGCAAGATCCCGAACGGCACCGGCGGTCTCGAGGACCGAATGCCGGTCCTCTGGACGGCGGGCGTGAACAGCAGCCGTTTGACGAAGGAGGAATTCGTCGCCGTCACGTCTTCCAATATCGCTCGCATTCTCAACATATATCCGCGCAAGGGCGCTATCGCCGTCGGTTCGGACGCCGATCTCGTCGTCTGGGACCCGGAGGCGACCAAGACGGTCAGCGCCGCGACGCAGCACTCCCGGATCGAGACCAATGTGTTCGAGGGTTATCGCTGCCGCGGCCTGCCCGTCGTGACGATTGCAGGCGGGCGCATCGCAATGCGGGATGGAGTCGTTCTGGCGAAGAGCGGAGACGGCCGCTATGTCGAGCGGCCCCCGTTCGCTGCGGTGCAGGTCGCCAACAAGGCGTGGAAGACCAGCACCAGGCCTCGCGCCGTCGAGCGGCTGGAGATCGTGCCATGACCAAGCGTATCACCCCCGACGCGCTTTGGCGCCTCGACGCGACCGATCTCGCATCGGCCTTCGCCTCTGGCGCCGCGACGCCCATCGAAGCGGTGGAAGCGGCTTTCAGCCGCATCCACGCGCTCGATCCCAGCCTGAACGCGATGGTCGCGCTCTCGCCGACCGCGCGCGAGGAGGCGGCTACGAGCGCGCAGCGCTGGCGGCGAGGGGAGGCGAAGAGCGCGCTCGACGGCGTTCCGATTGTCGTCAAGGACAATATCCTCGTCAGCGGAATGCCCGCCGCATTCGGCGGCAAGCTCTATTCTCAAGTCGCCGAGCGCGACGAACTGCCGATCAGACGGCTGAGAGAGGCGGGCGCTATCGTCCTCGGCAAAACCAATTGTCCGGAATTCGCGCTGGAGGGGTACACCGCCAATACTGCGTTCGGAGCCACGCGCAATCCATACGCCCCGAACCTCACGCCCGGCGGATCGAGCGGCGGCTCGGTGGCGGCGGTCGCCGCCGGATACGTTCCTATCGCCATCGGCACGGACGGTGGCGGTTCGCTGCGGCGTCCTGCAGCCTATACGGGGCTCTTTGGGCTCAAGCCCGGGGTCGGGACGGCGCCGCGCGACGAGGGGCTGCCGCAGCTGCTGCTCGATTATGAGGTCATCGGCCCTTTCGCGCGCACGGTTCGCGACCTCCGCGCGGCGCACCAGATTCTGGCCGGCTCGGCGCCGATCGGCGCTACGGCCCGGCAATCCGCGCCACGCCGGATTCTCTACGCTCCGCGCTTTGGCGCGGCGCCTTGCGATCCGGCGATTCTCGCCGCCTGCGACGGCGTTGCGGCGCGATTCGCCGAACTCGGGCATAGCGTCGTCGAGGGCGAACTGCCGTTCGACGTCGCGGCGCTGAACGAAGCGTGGCCGATTGTCGGTCGAGTCGCGCTCGCCTGGCTGCGTAGGCGTGAAAAGGACTTCGACCGCCTCGCCAGCCCCAAATACGTGGAATGGGCGGACGCCGGCGACACCGTGAGCGCGAGCGACCTCTACGGTTTTCTCGACCTCGTCGAGCGCCTGCGCAAAGCGTTTCGCGACGCGTTGCAGCAATGGGACGCGATTCTCTCGCCGAGTTGCGCGGCGATGCCCTGGCGCGCCGAAGAGCCGTTCCCGACAGACATCGGCGGAACGCTGGTCGGTCCGCGCGGCCACGCCGTCTACACTGCCTGGGTCAACGCGGTCCACGCTCCTGCGGTCGCCATCCCCGCCGGCGAAAGGGGCGGGATTCCGATCGGCTGCCAAATCGTCGGCGCACTTGGCGCCGAAGCGATGCTGCTCGACCTTGCCGCCGACTATGAGGCGCGCAACCTCTCCGAGCCCCGCTGGCCGTCAATCGCGATGAGCGGAGCCGGAGAAGTCTGAGGCGCGCGAGGCGGCGGCTGGTATTGCGATCGTCGCCTCGCGCAGATGGCTGGCCTGTTGCGGCGTCGGCGCGGCTCCCAGAGTTGGAGCAGCCATTCGGCGCCTAGCCAGGCCGTCCTCCAAGTCGAGCATGGCTGAGGCCAGCATTGAAGGCAGACTTCCCTGCCGCGGAAATGGCTCGGGATGTCGCAAAATAGGGGTGCGTATAATTTAAGCAGTTATCGGACTGTTTGATGATATTTTCAACTTTTCCAACTCGGATAATGAATGCATTATTCGACTGTAAACAGAAAATAGTGACGAACTTCGATCGTAGCAATAACTGATCGAGGCTAATGGTCTAGGTTGTTGAGGTGGGAACGTCGCAGGCATGCGATCTACAAAGGTGATAGCGGCCTGAAGTTTGGTAAACTGCGAGGATCGTGCCATGACAGTTAGTATACTATATTTGGTCGTCGCCGCAATAGGCGTCGCTCTAGCGGCGATCGCCTATTTTATGAACCGTTCGCGCGGTAGCTTCTTCGTCAGTTTTACGCTCATGGAGATCGTCGTCATGGCGATCATCGGCGTTATTAATGGGGTTCTTGGTACGCCCAACGCCATGCTCGGACGCCTGTTCATGACCTTCTCAGGCAGCTACGGGTTCCTCGCCTTCGCGGCCGTTTGCGGCGGCTTCTACATAGCTGGCCCGCTTTGCGGTTACATCATCCGCAAGCCCGGCGCCGCGACCATTGCCGAGACCATGAATGGGGTGGCGCAAGTGCTCTCGGGCAATCCCAACGGCATTATGGTGCTCGGCGCGGGCTTCCTCCAGGGTTTCATGTCGGATCTCGGCTTCGCCTTCTACGGCTATCGCAAATGGACCCTCACGGTCCTCGCTCTGTCCGGCGCCCTAGCTCCCATCCTCCAGCAGATCCCCGAAGTGTACTTCTTCGGTGTGGGCGACATGGGCATTAACTACAACCTGCTCGCCCTGGCCATCCGTATCGTCAGCGGCGCCCTGTACGCCATCATCCTCGTCAAGCCGATTGGTCACGCCCTGGCTCGCGCCGGCGTGCTGCGCGGTACGGCCCTTGCGTCCACGCAATCATCTGTCCGGCCCCGGGGTCTCCCGGCCTAGCTCTTCGACACTCCAACGACCCGGCGGTTCGATCCTTCGTCACACACGGATCGAACCGCAGCGTTTGGAACTCGTGGAGAGATCATCCCAATTCGCCCACACTGGAAGGAACGCGGACAATGGCTTTTGTCGCCGCCGATCACCTGCCCCAGGATGCCGCCTTGCGCAGTACGCCAGCACCGCGGGCCGCACCGACTGGCGCCGAGGCCAGCGCGGCTCCCCCGGATGTCTCGTCCGCCACTGGTCTCGCCATCGATGTCCGCAACGTCTCCTACGCCTACGAGGGCGAGACGGAGAACGTCCTGCGCAATGTCTCCCTTGCCGTGCGTGACGGCGAGTTCGTTTTGATCCTCGGCCCAAGCGGCTGCGGCAAGAGCACGCTGCTCCAGTTGCTGAACGGCGCCATTCCCCACACGCTCAAAGGCCAACTGGAAGGCGAGGCCTGGGTCTGTGGCAAGTCCGTCCTGTCGACGAAGGTCGCCAGCTTCGCCACCGAAGTCGGCATGGTGTTCCAGGATCCAGAGGCGCAGATCATCAATACGAGGGTGCGCGACGAGGTCTGTTTCGGCTTGGAGAATCTGTGCCGGCCCGCGCCCGAGATCCTGGAGCGCCAGCGCGAGGCGCTGGATTTCGTCGGGCTGAACGGCTTCGGGGACCGCTCGATCTTTGACCTTTCCGGCGGGCAGAAGCAGCGCGTCAGCATCGCGGCCGTGCTCGCCGCCCGCCCTCGCTTGCTTGTGCTTGACGAGCCCACCGCCAACCTTGACCCGGCCGGTATGGCGGAGATCTTCGCAGTTCTCGAACGCCTCAACCGAGAGACCGGCGCCACCATCGTGATGGTCGAGCACCGCGTGGACGAATTGGCCGACCGCGTATCTCGCGTGGTGATGATGGATCGCGGAACCGTCGTTTTTGACGGGACGCCGCGGCAGGCCTTCTCGCAGCGCCGGGCCGCTCACTCGGAAGAGTATGCGGTGGTTCCCACCAGCGCTTGGTTTCCTCAGGCCTGCGAATTCGCGCTGGCGCTCGGCGACCGACTAGGAACCCCCGTCGATGCTGGGGCAATGCCCCTCAACGTCACCGAGGCGGTGGCCTTTGCTGCTCCTTATGTACGCGCGGACGCGCCGGCGTCGTCCTCCGCCGCGCCGCCTTTGACCGCCGCCGCTGGGCCGGCGTTCCTCACGGTGGACCACCTCAACTTCGGTTATGAGAAGAAGCGGCCGATCCTCAGCGACATCTCCTTCAGCCTTGGGCGAGGTGAGATGATCGCGCTGTGCGGGCGCAATGGCTCGGGAAAGACGACGCTGGCGCGTCTGCTGATGCACATCAACGCTCCGCCTCGCGGCACGATCTTACTCGGAGGCAAGGACGTCGCCGATCTCAGCGCGCGGAGATCTCCAGCGAAATCGGCTACGTCTTCCAGAACCCCGATCACCAATTTGTAACCGACCGCGTCTGGGACGAGATCGCCTACGGTCTGCAAGTGCGGGACTATGCCGACAACGCCATCGAGGAGCGTGTCGGCGAAGTGCTCGGCATCGTTGATCTCGAGCGCTATCGCGATCGCTCCCCTTTCAGCCTCAGCCTCGGTGAACGGCGCCGGCTGAGCGTAGCCACCATGCTAGTGCTCGAACCTCATCTTCTCGTGCTGGATGAGCCGACGATCGGGCAAGACCACGAGCGGGCTCAGCAATTGATGGGACTAATGGCGAGGTTGCGCGAGCGCTATCGGACGACGGTCCTGATGATAACCCACGATGTCCGTCTCGTCGCCGAATGGGCCGATCGCGCCCTCGTGATCAGCGGCGGGAGGCTGCTCTTCGACGGCCGGCCTGAGGCGATGTTTGCCGACGATGCGTTGATTGCCGAGGCCGGCCTGCTGACGCCGCCCGTCTACGAGATCAGCAAGGCCCTCGCGGCCCGGCGTCCCGGCGGCCGGCTGCAGCCCACGCTCTCGCTGTCGGACCTCACCAATGCTCTCGCTGGCGCTGGAGGCAAAGCCGCATGATCCGCTCCACTGCCTTCCAGTTCCGGGCCGGCAATTCCTTCTTCCATCGCCTCGATCCGCTCACCAAGCTCGTCTGGCTGGTGGCGATCTCCCTGCTTGCCTTCGGCGCCTACATCGCTTGGGTGCAGATCGTAATCACCGTCATGGTGCTCTTCACCGCCTTCGCGCTCGCGAGGCTGCCGCTCCTAGTGGTGTTTCGGGGCACCTGGTTGTTCGGGCTGGCCTGCGTGAGTTTCCTAGTGATCCAGACCCTAACGCTGCCCGGCAGCCATGTGGCCTTCTACATCCTTGGCCATCCGATCTATGTCGAAAGCGCCGACTATGCCTTGGCCTCGGCGCTGCGTATTTACACGATCATCCTCTCCTCGCTCGTCTTCGTGCGCACCACCGATCCGCGCGAACTCGCCATCGCCCTCGTCACTCAGATGCGCGTGCCTTATCGCATCGCCTATGCCTTCTTCATCGCCCTGCGCATCATTCCCACCATCGAGGAAGAAATAAAGACGATCCGCGCGGCGCAAGCCGTCCGGGGCGTGGTGCGCCAGCGCGGCGTAGCCGCCCGGATCGGAGAGACCAAGCGTTACGCCTTGCCTCTTCTCGTCGGCAGCCTGCGCAAAGCCTCGATGATGGTGATGTCGATGGAGGCCCGAGCCTTCGGGGCCTATCCGCAGCGCACCTTCGTGGAGGCGCCGCGCATGTCGGCGAGCGGCGTCGCGGTGTGCACGGTGATGCTGGCTCTCGTAATCGCCTGGTACACGGCCATCGGCCTTGGCTATGTCCATTCCTTCTACGTCCTCGCGGCATGAGCTGATGACTGCTCCACGCCGACAGGAGGCTCGGGATCGCCGACGTCGCGCGCCGATCCGTTTTGCGCCGCGCCGCCTTTGCGTCTCGCCGGACGCGTGGCGCTCGAACTTGTCACGATTGAAACGAATATCGGAGTTTTCCCGTGCGCGCTGACGTGCACCGTTTCACCCTCGCGGACCCCAGCGACGTGTCCGGCCTCAAGGAGGCCATCGACCGCGGCGTCGTCGATCCGAAAGGCATCGTCGCGGTGATCGGCAAGACCCATGGCAACGGGCTGGTGAACGACTACACGCGCGGTTACCTCATGCTCTGCCTGTCGACCCTCATTGGCCAGCGCAGTGGACGGACGCCGGAGGCCGTGCGCGAGCAGACGCCCTTCGTCTTCTCCGGCGGCGTGGAGGGCGTGCTGTCGCCCCACTATGCCGTCTTCACCGTTACGCCAGAGCAGGCGCCGGCGCAGGACGGCAAGGCATTGGCGATCGGCGTCGCCTTCACCCCGCCGATGCGCCCCTCTGATATCGGACGTCAGGCGCAGATCGACGGCGTCGCCAGCGCCGTCGGGACCGCTGCCGCCAAGGCTGAAGTCGAGGATATTCACTTTGTCCAAGTGAAGGGACCGGCCTTCACGCTCGCCGACATCGTCGAAGATCAGCGCGCCGGCCGGCGTCCCGCGACCGACAATCCCGGGAAGCTGATGAGCTTCGGCCGTGCGGCCTGCGCGCTCGGCGTCGCCAAGGCCCTGGGCGAGGTTCAGTCCGAGCAGGCGGTCGAGGCGGCCGTCCTCAAGGACTTTTCGCTTTATTCCTCGGTCGCCTCGATATCGGCGGGCGTCGAGGTCGACGTCAACGAAGTCGTCGTCATCGGCATGAGCTCGAAATGGTCCGGCCCTCTCGCCATCGAGCACACCACGATGAGCGACGCGCTCGACGTGGGCAGCGTCCATGCCATGACGCAACGTCTCGGCTTCCCGGCTGCGCCGCAGATCGCCGACGCACGGCGCGTTCGCGCCGCCTTCGTCAAATGCGAAGCCCAACGCGATGGCCTGGTGCGGGGCCGACCACACACGATGCTCAATGACGGCGACATCAACGAGCAGCGCCACATCCGCGGCGCCGTTGGCGCCATCGTCGCCAGCATTCTCAACGACACCGGCCTGTTCGTCTCGGGCGGCGCCGAGCACCAGGGACCCGACGGCGGCGGCATGGTCGCCGTCATCGCGGAGAAGGCGGAGGCCTGACGTATGATCGGCGGGAGAAAGCAGCGCATCGTCGTCGTCGGGGCCGGCATCGCGGGCAGCCTGATCACCGCGGGTCTCGCTGGGTGCGACGACATCGATCTGACTTGCATCGAAAGGGTAGGGCCGGACGATCACGCGGAGGCGGGCACCGGGCTCAATATTGGACCCAACGCCATCAAGTGCCTGCGGCGTCATCTGCCGAAGAGCGCTGAGAGCATCGTCGCCAATTCCCTGCCTTGGCGCAACTGGCGGGTCTTTCTGACCGACGGCCGCCCGCTGATGGATCTCGATCTGGCCAGCGTCGCGGACGATGACGGGATCCGCATTCGCTGGGCTGAGCTCTACGCGCTGCTACGAAAGCCCATCGCCCAATATGTGCGCTTCTCGTCGGAACTCGTCGCCTGCGGACGCGCTAACGGCCGACCCTATGTGGTCTGGAAGAACCACCTTTCGGGGCAGAAAGAGCGGATCGAGGATATCGATCTGCTGATCGCCGGGGACGGGCGCTACTCGCTTATCCGCCAATTCGTGCTCGGCGGAGCTGACACGCCCGATTTCCTTGGCGTGTGCCTCTACCGCGTCCTGTTCCCGGCGGGCGAGGACTGCCCGATCGACGATTACGGGCAATGGTTCAATGGCCCGAACCGGCTGCTCGCCTATCGAGTCCCCGGCGATTTCGTCTACTGCGCCGGCTCCTTCCCGATCGCCGCCGCCGGCGGCATCCCTGAAGAGATGAAGCAGCCCGCCTTCCTCAAACGGGCCTACCTGCCGGCCGCCGGCAAGCCCTCGCCGGAAGCGGGCTACCTAATCGAGGCCCTTCAGCGCTATGCAGATCGCATCCACTGGGCTCGGCTGCAGGAGGGCAGTATCGCCTATGGCCGCGAGCCGGGCTTCCTGCTGGTCGGCGACAGTGCCCATCCCATGGTCCCGACACTCGGACAGGGCGCTACGCAGGCCTGCGAGGATGCCTGCGTCGTCGTCGAGGAGATCCGCACCGCCCTCGATACGGGCATGCCGCTCGCCAGCGTTTCCGAACGCGCGGAGGTGAGACGGGCGGAGCGAGTTCGGTTCGTCGTCGAATTTTCCCGCGAGGCGACGGACACCATGCTGGCCGGCTCCGACCCGGTCGCTGGCACCCTGCGCAAGACCGAGCCGGCTTTCCTCGCCAAGCTGGAGCGGCTCTATCGCGACGTGCCCCTGCCTCTCTCAACGTCGGTAGGAGAACCGGCGTGACCGCATCTTCGGCGTCGGCGCTCTGGTCGCTGACCGCAGCCGACCTGGTTGTGGCGGGTCCGCTGCCTGCCATTGTGGCGGTCGCCATCACAAGGGAAGGCGGCGGCATTGGCCTGCAACTCGTGGCTGGACACGGCCGTGACCATGATCTCCTCGCCTTCATCGAACGCGCACAGGCCTTCGCCACGCTGCGCCCCGCTCCTCTAGCTAAGCCGGATGAAACCCATGGCCACGCCCTCGCTGCAGTTTGACGGACAGATCGCCATCGTGACGGGCGCTGGAAGCGGCATCGGCCTCGCCACAGCGGAAGGCCTGGCGGACGGGGGAGCAACCGTCATCTGTGTCGACTGGAAAGGGGCGGAGGAGGCTGCCGCCGCGATCCGTGCGAAGGCTGGCGAAGCAATCGGCGCCGAGCTCGATGTGCGCGACGCCGAGAGCTGGACGGCTCTGGTCCAGGACGTCGTGAAACGCTACGGACGGATCGACATCCTCGTCAACAATGCCGGGATCGCGACGCCTGGCGACACGGTGGTCGAGGTCTCGGAGGCGGTGTGGGACCGCATCCTCGACATCAACGCCAAGGGGGTCTGGCTCGGCATGCGCGCCGTGCTGCCAGGCATGGTCGCCCGCAGGAGCGGCAAGATCTGCAACGTCGCCTCGACCGCCGCCCACATCGGCCTGCGCGACGCGGCCGCCTATTGCGCGTCGAAGGGCGCGGTGCTCGCGCTCACGCGCCAGGCGGGCGTGCAATACGCGCCGTACAACGTCCAGATCAATTCGGTTTCCCCAGGCACGACGATGACGGGTATCCAGCGCGACGTCACCGAGGCGCAGCGCGCCGCCTTCCTGCCGCTGACGCCGATCGGCCGCTTTGCCCAATCGCCGGAGGTTGCGGCGGCCATCCTCTTCCTCGTGTCGAGCGGTTCCTCCTTCATGGCCGGCGCCGATGTCAGCGTCGACGGCGGCATGGTCGCCCTCTGAGCTGTCGGTGCAAATTGCGGGCGCCCGCGCGCCGTCCAGCCGGTCGTAGGTCGCCGGGTCGCACGCGTTGCCGCACATGAATCCGTGCGCGCCGCATAGCCAGAGGTCGCTTGGCTATGGAATAGGGACCCCCTATCGAGTTCAACTTTGGAATCCGGTTCACATCGGACCTGCCGCACAAGCTTAGCAGCTTCTCTCAGCGGAATTTCGCCTGTGCGGGATGATCGCCGCAAAATCGTCGAGCGTCTCGCTGAACATCTCAATCTCCCCTTGCAAAAGCGGGGGCGCGCTACGCGCGTGCGGCGGCGTAGCTCGCGAGAATCTGCCGTATCTCGGCGCGGCACGAGCCGCAGTTGGCGCCGGCCCCGGTGGCGGCGCCCACCGCTTCGATGCTGGCGCCGCCGTTCACAATGGCCGCTTCGATGGTCTCGAGCCGCACTCCGAAGCAGGCGCAGACGAGCGGGCCCGCCGCCGCCTTGCCTCCGGCGGGGCCGGCGAACACGAGCCGGCGCGCAGCCGGTTCGACGCGCTCGTGGCCGAGGAGGGCGATCGCCCACTCGAGCGCGGCGCGGTCGAGCGACGGGCCGATGTGGAGAAACGCCTCGAGCCGGTCGCCGACGAAGGAGACGGCTTGAAAGAGGCGCGCTTGCTCGTCGCGGCGCGAGACCAACGCTGCCCAGGGGCCGAGCCAGTTCGACAGAAACGCCTGCAGCGCCTCCGGGTGCTCGGCGGATGCGAATGTGATCGCGTCGCCGCCGGAAACGCTCATGCGCGCGTGCGACAGCCAGCTTGGTAGGCTCACGCGCCGCCGCGACACAAGGAAGCCTTCGCTCCCGATGGGGCTCGGGGCGAGCCCGGCGGGCGTCGCCTTCGAATCCGGTTGGCCGGAAATCGGATCGACGATCGCGTGCGCGAGCGCGCCGACGCGGGCGCGCGCCGAGGTCGCGTCGGTCCAGTGGATGGGCGCATAGAGCGATCCCGGGCGCTGGCTTTCCGTGACGACGGCGCGAAGCTGCGCGCGCCCGTGCCGCGTCGCCACCATCGCGAGGGCGCCGTCCGTCAGGCCAAGGCGCGCTGCATCGTCGGGATGGATCTCGACGAAAGGCGCCTCGCGGTGCCTCGCGAGCCGCGGACTGAGGCCAGTGCGGGTCATCGTGTGCCAGTGATCGCGCACGCGCCCGGTGTTGAGCGTCAAGGGGAAAGCGGCCGACGGCTCGGCGGCGAGGCGCGGGTCTTCGATGGCGACGAAGCGAGCGCGCCCGTCGGGATGATAAAAAGCGCCATCGGCGAAGAGCCGCTCGCGGGCCGACGCGCCCTTCGGGATCGGCCATTGCACGGGCTCGAGCCCCTCATAGGCGGCGTCCGAGAGATCCGCGAACGCGCCGATGTCGAAAGCGCGCGCGCCGTCGTTCTCGAAGGCGGACAGCGCGGCATGTTCGCGGAAGATGTCGGCTGGCTTCTCATAGGGGAAAGCTACGCCGTGGCCGAGCCGGCGCGCCACCTCGACGATTTGCCGCCAGTCGGGCAGGGCCTCCCCCGGCGGCGCTCGGAATGGCCGTTGGCGCGAGATGCGTCGCTCGGAATTGGTCACCGTGCCGTCCTTCTCGCCCCATGCAGCCGAGGGCAACACGACGGTTGCGGCGTCCATCAGGCCGTCGACATGCGCGCTGACTTCGGACACAGCAAAGAAATCGAGCTTGCGGAGCGCCGCACGCACCGCGTTGGCCCGGGGCAGGCTGACCGCCGGATTGGTGCACATCACCCAAAGCGCCTTGATCTCGCCGCGCTCGACCGCTTCGAAGAGGTCGACAGCCTTGCGCCCTTCGCGCATCGCCATGGCGGGCGCGCGCCAGAAGCGACCAACGCGGTCGAGGTCCTCCCGCGCGAAGTTCATATGCGCGGCAAGCTGATTGGCGAGGCCGCCGACTTCGCGGCCGCCCATCGCGTTGGGTTGGCCGGTCAGAGAGAACGGACCGCAGCCGGGCTTGCCGATTCGGCCCGTCGCGAGATGGACGTTCAAAATGGCGTTGACCTTGTCGGTTCCCTGCGCCGATTGATTGACGCCTTGGCTAAAGGCGGTGATGACGCGCTCCGTCCCGATCCACAGCGCGACGAACGCGGCGAGATCGCTCTCGGCTAGGCCGCAGCGCGCGGCGGCCGTCGCGCGGTCGGGCGCGATCTCGCGCGCTCTCGTAAGCGCCGAATTGAAGTCCGCCGTATGCGCGTCAATCAAGGCGTGGTCGAGCGAGCCGCTCTCGGCGATCTCGACCAGCAGCCGCGCGAAGAGAACCGAATCCATCCCCGGCGCGATCGCGAGATGGAGATCGGCGGCCTCCGCGGTTGCGGTGCGGCGCGGGTCGATGACCACAATGCGCGCGCCGCGCGCCGCCTTCGCACGCTCCATGCGCTGGAACAGCACGGGATGGCACCAGGCGGCGTTGGAGCCGACGAGCGTGACGAGATCCGCCTCGTCGATGTCCTCGTAGCAGCCGGGCACGACGTCGGCCCCGAAGGCGCGGCGGTGTCCGGCGACTGTCGAGGCCATGCAAAGCCGCGAATTCGTGTCGACGTTGGCAGAGCCGAGAAACCCCTTCATCAGCTTGTTGGCGACGTAATAGTCCTCCGTCAGCAATTGGCCAGAGAGGTAGAAGGCTACCGAGTCGGGTCCATGCTCGCTCAAGGCCTTGGCGAATCCTGCCGCGACCGCCTCGAAGGCGCGCGGCCAGGAAGCGCGCACGCCGTGGATCATGGGATGGAGCAGTCGCGCGCCGTCGCCGAGGGTCTCGCCCAGCGCCTCGCCCTTCACGCAAAGCCGTCCGGCATTGGCGGGATGCGAAGCATCGCCCACGACTGTTGCGCCGCCATCGCCGTTCGGCGTTGCGACGATCCCACAGCCGACGCCGCAATAGGCGCAGGTCGTGCGGACGCTCGGGGCAGAGGCGCGCACGTTCATCAGTAAACATCCGTCTGATAGCGGCCGGCCTTCTTGAGCGCCGCGACGTATCCGATTGCGTCCTCCGTCGAGCGCGCGCCACCTTGCGCGACGATGTCGACCACCGCGCGCTCGACGTCCTTCGCCATCCTCTTCGCGTCGCCGCAGACGTAGAGATGTGCGCCCTCGCCGATCCAGCGCCAAAGCTCGAGGCCGCTCTCGCGCATCCGGTCCTGGACGTAGAACTTATCGGCGTCGTCCCGTGACCAGGCGAGCGACAGGCGCGCCAACGCGCCCGCCTTGCGCATCGCCTCGAATTCGCTCTCGTAAAAGAAGTCGTGCTGGCGTCGCTGATGGCCGAAGAAAAGCCAGTTTGCGCCCGGCGCGCTTGTCGCCTGGCGCTCTTGCAGGAAGGCGCGGAAGGGCGCGACTCCGGTGCCGGGGCCGATCATGATCACCGGCGTCGCAGGATTGGCCGGCAGGCGGAAGCCGTGCGCTTTCTGCACGTAGACCTTCAGTGTTTCGCCCGGCTGAATGCGCTCGCCCAGGAAAGTCGACGCGACGCCGAGCCGCTCGCGCGAGCTGACGCGATAGCGCACCGTATCGACCGTGAGCGAAACGAGGCACGGATTGGCTTTCGGCGACGACGAGATCGAATAGAGCCGTGGCTGCAATGGATCGAGCGCTTCGAGGAAGGCCTCCGCGTCGGGGCGCCCGTCGAACTTGCGCAGCGCGGCGAGCACGTCGAGCGTTTCTGCGTCGCCGTCGGGGTCCTCGCCGTTAGCGAGCGCGCGCACCTTGGCGCGCTTTTCGCCGCCCAGCACGTAGGAGAGGAGCTGGAACAGACTGTCCGGCGGCGTGCCGAGCGAAGCGTCCTCGATCAGCGCATCACGCAAGGTCTTGCCGCCAACGCGCCGCTGCGGATCGGCGCCGAGCGTCGCGACGACCTGGTCGGCGAGCGCGGGGTGATTCCTGGGAGAAACTCCGAAGCTATCGCCGACCTCGTAATCGAGGCCGCTGCCGGTTAGGTCGAACTCGACGTGCCAGGTCGTCTTGGCGGAGCCTTCACCGTTGAGCCGGCGCCGCGAGAGGAACCTCGCCTCGGCCGGATTGTCGCGCGAGCGGCCGATTTCCGACATCGCCGCCGACACGGAAGGCCTGAGGATCGCCGGCGCTGCGGGGGTCGCGTCGAGCTCGGCGGCGAACTGCTTGAGCCTTCGGGCGGTCTCCTTCCCGCCCGGCGCGCAGAGCGTCAGCCGTTCTTCCTTTTTGAGCGCGATCGCATTGGCGTAATCGGCGCAATTGTAGCCGCATTGCCCGCAGTCCTGCTGGGCCATCGCCGACATGAGGCGCGGCGCGAGCGGGCGGCCGACGGAGAGGCTCATGCGCTCCTCGATCGGCATCGAGGCGTCGTGCCAGGGCGCCTCGTCATTGTCAGCGCGGCCCAGCGCCGCATCGGCGGCCGTCGCCGAGGCCAGCGCCGCGTTCTCCGCCTCGTTGAGCGGCTCCGGCGCGCCCTCTACGGAGAGAATGGCGGCGAAGAAGCCGTTGAGCCACGCCTGCTGTTCCGGCGAGAATGGCGCGCTCGGTGGGATGAACAAGCGCGGCGGGGGTAGCTGAATGCTCATTTCGCCTCCGCGAATTGCTTGAGGACGTCGGGCGTGCAACGCGCGGCGAAGGCCTGGAAGCTCTCGGCGGCGCTTTCGCGATGATCGAGATAGGCGCGCAGCAGGCCTTCGACCTTGCGCGGACAATCGGTCGCGGGCACGTCGCGCCAAATCTCGCGGCCGATGCTGGCGCGCTCGGCGAAGCCGCCGCCGACGACGATCGTGTAACCCTCGACCAACTCGTCGTCGGAGGTCGCGACTTTCTGCGCCATCAGGCCGATGTCGCCGATGTGATGTTGCGCGCAGGAATGATGGCAGCCCGTGAGGTGGACGTTAACCGGCGCGTCCAGCATCAGCCGCGCGTCGACATAAGCGGCGATCTCCGCCGCATGCTCCTTGGTGCGCGCGGCGGCGAATTTGCACCCCGCAGCGCCAGTGCAGGCGACGAGGCCCGCGCGAAGCGACGTCGCCCGCCAGTCGAGACCGAGCGCCTCGATCGCCCCTTTCGCCGCCTCGACGCTCGCGTCGGCGATGCCGGAGACGAGGAGGTTCTGCCAGACCGTCAACCGCAGCTCGCCGTCACCGAATTCGCGCGCAACGGCCGCGAGGCCACGCATCTGATCGGCGGTCAGCTTGCCCATCGGCAGCACGACGCCGATCCAATTGAAGCCGCGCTGGACTTGTGGATGGATGCCGATATGCGCGGCTCGGTCGACGGGCGGCCGTGGCTCAATCGCGCCGGGCGCGACGCGCGTCAGCGGGCGCCCGAGCTTTTCCTCCACCGCTGCGAGAAACTTATCGACGCCCCACGCGTCGAGCACATATTTCAGGCGCGCCTTCGTACGGTCGGTGCGGTCGCCGCTCTCGGTGAAGACGCGCACGATGGCGTCAGCGATGGGCGTGCAGTCCTCCGGCCGGCATACGACGCCCGTCTCACGTGCGATGTCGCGATGCCCGGTGATCCCGCCGATGACGACGCGAAACCAAACGCCTGGCTCGACGCCATGGCCTGCGCCGATGCGCACGGCCTGAAAACCGATGTCGTTGGTTTCCTCCAGGGTGGCGATGCGGCCGCCGCCGTCGAAGGCGACGTTGAACTTGCGCGGCAAGCCGTTCAGCGAGCGGTCGTTGAGCACGTGGAAGTGCCATTCGCGCGCGAGCGGGCGCGTGTCGCCAAGCTCCTGCGAATCGATCCCCGCGGTCGCCGAGCCGGTGACGTTGCGTATGTTGTCGGCGCCGGCGCCGCGCGAGCAGAGGCCGAGGTCTTGCAGGGCCTCGACGATGGCGGTCGCGTTCGTCGGTGCGATCTCGCGGATCTGCAGATTGGCGCGCGTCGTCACATCCGCGTCGCCGCCACCGAAGCGCTCGGCGAGATCGGCGAGCTTGGCGAATTGCCAGTGGGAGCAGATGCCATTGGGAATCCGGAGGCGCAGCATATAGCTCGCCTGCGTCGGCGCGACATAAAAGAGGCCGTAGTAGCGCCAGCGGAAATTGTCGTCTGGCTTCGGGAACGCGCCCGCTCTGGCCTGGGCTTTCAAGCGCGCATAAGCGTCGAAGGGATGCTCGGTCCGCTTCCACTTCTCCTGATCCGCAAGCTTCTTGCCAGCGGCGACCGCCGCATCCTGCGCCGCGAGATGCGCGGCGTCGGGGCCGGTCGGCTTCGCGGGCGCGGGGGCAGGTTGGGCCGTCGTCGCGCCCCGCACGGCCTGGATGCCGGAGACGAAGCCTTCGAGATAGCGCTTCTGGTCGGAGGTGAAATCGCCGCTCATCATGCGGCCTCCCTGATAGACCGTTGGTCGCCGAGGCCGCAGAAGGCGCGGCCGAAGATGAGGCGGTCGCGGAACGCCGCCACATTCTCGCCCGATCGGATAAGGTCGCGGTACCAGAGCGCGTCGTCGGCTTCTCCGATGAGCACAGCGCCGACCAAGCGGTCGCCGCGTAGCGTCAGCGTCTTGCAGACGCCGAGCGCGCGATCCTCGAGGGTGGAGACTTGCGTTTCCGCGTCTCCGGCGATTTCGCCCGCGGAGAAGACGGGAATTCCGGAGACCTTGAGGTTCGTCGCGAGCGTCGCGCCTTCGTAGCGCGCGTTCGCCTCGCCGGCGAGGCGGCGCGCCAGAACGCGCGCCTGCTCGTAGGCGGGTTCGACGAGGCCGTGGACGGCGCCGCGATGTTCGGCGCATTCGCCGATCGCGTGCGCGAAAGGCGCGCTCGCCGTCATCGCGTCGTCGACCTTGACGCCGCGCGCGACGTCGAGCCCGGCGCTCTTGGCGAGCGCGACATTCGGGCGGACGCCGACGGCGACTAGGACGAGGTCGGCGACGAGCCGCTCGCCGTCGGCGAAGACGAGCGTCTTGACGCCAGCAGCGTCATCGATGCGCCGCGCTTCGGCCTTGAGGCGAACGCGCACGCTCTTGCGCTCGACAGCGCGCTTGAGAAAGGAGGCCGCGCGCGCGTCAAGCTGGCGTTCCATCAGGCGGTCCACGACGTGGACGAGGGTCGGCGCGGCGCCGCGTTTGGCGAGCGCGCAAGCCGCCTCGATGCCGAGCAGGCCGCCGCCGATGACGGCGACGCGCCGCTTCTCGCGCGCCGCCGCCTCTAGCGTGGGCAGATCGGCGAGATCGCGAAAGGTCACGACGCCCGGGGCGTCGATGCCGAGAATGGGGGGCCGGAAGGCGACCGATCCGGTCGCGAGGACGACGCGATCGAAGGCGATTGCGCTCTCGTCGTCGAGCGTCGCCGTGCGGCGCGCGAGGTCGAGCCGCTCGACCCGGCGGCCGACAATCAGGCGAAAGCCCTGTGCGCGATACCAGGCCTCGTCGCGCAATGCGACGCCGGCCTCGTCGATTTCGCCTGCCAGAAGCGCCGAGAGAAGCACACGGTTGTAGCCCGCGTAGGGCTCCGCGCCGACGATCGTCACCACGTAGCGGCCAGGCGCCCGCGCGGCGAGCTCCTCGCACAGCTTCACGCTGGCCATTCCCGAGCCGATGATGAGAAGACGTTCAGTCACGCGGCGGCCTCCTCGGCGAGCGGGATTTCGCGAAGGACGCACGAACGCGGTCGATTTGGTCCGGGGTCATGATCGGTCTCCTCTTTGGGGATGGTTCAGATGCGCGCCGCGGCGTGGCCCTGGGCGGCCCATGCGGAGCGCCAGCGCCGCTTCACGCGCGTCAGCGCGGCCAACGCGACGAGGGCGAGCGTTGCGAAAATGAGGAAGCCCGCCTGATAGCTGCCGGTGAATTGCTTTGAGAGGCCGAGGCTGGAGGCGAGATAGAAGCCGCCGACGCCGCCGGTCATACCGACGAGCCCGGTCATCACGCCCATCTCGGCGCCGAATCGCTGCGGCACGAGCTGGAAGACGGCGCCATTGCCCATGCCGAGCGCGAGCATCGCGACGAGCAGCGCGGCGAGGCCGAGCGAGAATGCCGCGAAGCCGAAGCTCACCGCGACGAGCGCGACGGCGGCGATTGCGTAGAGCGCCGTCAGTACGCGCACGCCGCCGAAGCGGTCGGAGATCGCGCCGCCGATCGGGCGCACCAGCGAGCCGGTGAACACGCAGGCCGCCGTGCAATAGCCGGCCGTCACCGCGTCGAGGCGGTATTGCGTGTTGAAATAGATGCTGAGCGAGGAGGCGAGGCCGGAGAAGCCGCCGAACGTCACCGCGTAGTAGAGCATGAAGAGCCATGCGTCGGGCTGGCGCAGCAGCGCGATATAGCCCGCAAGCGGCTTCGCGGCGGGCGCGTTGGGGCTGTCCTTTGCGCAAAGGAGGTAGACTGCGAGCGCGAGGGTCATCGGGATCGCGCAGAGGCCGATCACGTTAACCCAGCCGAAGGCGGCCGCGAGCGCCGGCGCGAATAGCGCGGCGAGCACAGTGCCCGAATTGCCGGCGCCGGCGATGCCGAGGGCGACGCCCTGGTATTGCGGCGGATACCAGCGCGAGGCGAGCGGCAGGGCGACGGCGAAAGAGGCGCCGGCGACGCCGAGGATCAAGCCGAGCAGCAGAACCGCTGGATAGGCATGAACGTCGAGGCTCCAGAATGCGACGAGCCCCGCGATGACGATGATCTGGCCGACAAGGCCGGCGCGCTTCGGCCCCAGGCGGTCGACCATCACGCCGGCGACGACGCGCAGCAGCGCGCCCGCCAGCACGGGCAGCGCGACCATGAAGCCCTTCTGCGCTGGATCGAGCTTCAGGTCCACGGCGATCTGCACCGCGAGCGGCCCGAGGACGATCCAGACCATGAAGCTCACGTCGAAATAGAGGAAGGCCGCGACGAGCGTCGGCCAGTGCCCCGATTTCAAGAAGTCCCTGCTGTTCATTGCGCGCCTTCCCGTTGGCTGGACCAAAAAACAAAAAGCCGCCCACGACTTCCCGGCGCCGAAGCGCTGAAAATTCGTGAGCGGCTTTGCCCGATGCCGCCCGTCGTTGGGCGGCGCGTCCGGGCGTCGCTGCCCGGCTGATGTCAACTATCTGAAAGCAAGTTCTATGCCAGATCTGGCGGCAAACGAAGGGACTGGCGGATAAGGCGGTAAGGCGAAGCGGCCAGGAGAAGGCGGCGCCGCATTTTTGTGTGCAGCGCACAAGTTTTCGGCACGGCCGCGGCCCGTCAGGTCAGGACGGCGGCTCGCTTACCCGCCCTTGGCCACCGCGAAGAGATCGTGGCGGAAAAGGCCGCGGGCGGCGCGGCGCGTAGCGGCGTCCGTGCCGATCTGGCCCGCCGCCACCATCGCCTCGATCACCCGCTCGGCGCTCGCCTCGTTTGGGGCAAGCGCCGCGGCATCGATCCGTAGATAGTCCGGTGCGACGCGCGCCGGCCGGCCGGCGCCAACCTCGATGCCGCCAGCAAGGATCGCCTCGATCATCGTCGCCGGCGCGTCGAGATAATGCGTGCGGGACAAGCGCTCGGCGAGCCGCCTGCGCGCCATCGGATCCTCGGCCCAGCGCGCGGCGGCGAGCACGGCGCGGGTCAGCGCGATCGCCGTCTCCTGACAGCGGTCGACCTCGGCGGCGCGCAATACGAGGAGCTTCTCCGGCGCGTCGGCGATGAGATCGACGCCGAGCGCGACGACCGCCCCGCTTCCCGCCTCGACGGCGAGCGCGTTCCAGGGCTCGCCAGCGCAAAAGCCGTCGATCTGGCCTGCGGCGAGGCTCGCCGCCATGAAGGAGGGCGGGAGAACGACGAGCGGAACATCCTCGCCCGCCTTCAGCCCGCCGCGCCGCAGGAATTCGCCGATCAGCAGCATGTGCATGGAGAATGGAAAGACCGAGGCCAGCACCGGAGGCTCCGCGCCCTTGCGCATGCGGCGCTTGACGACCTCGGCGAAGGCCGCCACGGCCGCTCCGACGTCGGCGAGGGGGCCGTCCGCCGCGGCGCTCATTTCCTCGAATAGCGCGCTTGAAAGCGTGATCGAATTTCCGTTCATATTGAGGAGCAACGGCGCGGCCATCGACGCCCTGGAATGCCCGAGACCGAGTGTCGTCGCGATCGCCGCCGGCGCCAGCATTTGGGCGGCGTCCAGCATGCCGACCGACAGGCGGTCGCGCAGATTCGCCCAACTCACCTCGCGCACCAATTCAAGAGTGAGGCCTTCCTGCTCGGCGAAACCCTCCTCGCGCGCGGCAACCAGCAGCGCGGCGTCGACCAGCGGTAGAAAGCCGATGCGCACGGTCGTCGTCATCGCAGCAGCCCCGCAGCGAGCACCACGGATTGCGCGACTTCGGCGATCCGGCGATTCTCGTTCATCGCCACGCGGCGCAGCATGGCGTAGGCCTCCTCCTCCGAGATCGATCTGGCCTTCATCAATATCCCTTTGGCGCGCGCAATTATCTTGCGCTCGGCGAGCTGGTCGCGCGCTTCGTCGAGCTCCCGCCGCAGCCGCTCGAAGGCGTTGAAGCGGCTGATTGCCATGTCGAGGATCGCCTTGACCCTCTCTTTGCGGAGTCCGTCGACAACATAGGCGGAAACGCCGGCGTCGACTGCGGCCTCGATCATCGCTGCATCGGACTGATCGACGAACATCGCCACCGGGCGGCGCACGGTCCGGCTCACTGTGAACATGTTCTCGAGAATGTCGCGGCTCGGATTTTCGAGGCCGATCAGCACAACGTCGGGCTCCAACGCGACGAGCTTCTTGAGCAGCGCCGTCATCTCGGTCACGCGCACGATGTCGGAATAGCCCGCTTCGCGCAGCCCGGATTCGATGATCGCGCCGCGCGCCGAGTTCTCGTCGACGATCACGATCCGCATCGCGGGGTCTCACGTGGGGGAGAAGGGCGTCGAGCGGGCAGGGCGGACGTCATGCCTCCATGACAAGCAAACACCATGCCGCTGGTCCCCATGGCCGCGCCTTGCGCCGTTATACCAATGTACGGACTGACCAAACCATTCCACTACTCCAATCAACTCCCATATAGTGGCGCGGCGTGGCTTGGCGGAACTACGGTCTCTTCAGTTGCGTAGAGGTGGGGTAGGTTATGCCCCGCGAAGAGGAGAGCGTCGCGCTTGGCGAGATGATATTGCCCTAGGTATACCGGGCGACCCTGGAGTCTGGCCCCCGCTCACCAGCCGGGGAAGATTTCTTGGGAATCCAAGCACCGAACGATGACCGAGTGATGGTCTTCGCAGATGGCGTCCCGGCGGTGACCGAGGCAGCTGTCGCCCGCGATGGGCTCAAGCCGAGCCGGCCCGGGCGCGGCGGGGCGGGATTGACGATGGCGTTCCACATTTCGATGGGGGCTCGCCGCAGTGACAATACGCTGCAGCAGTGGCGTGACCTATTCGAAGGAAGCCGCGCCGCTATCTCGGCGATTTCTCGCCCGCTCTGAACGCGCCAGTTCTGGACGAGGCGCTTGCTCAGCATTTGAGAACGCTCGCAATTCTTCAGACCACAATGCAAAGGAGGTTTGTCGTGAGCAAAAACCGCGGCGTCGTTTACACCAAGCCGGGAGAAGTCCACGTTCAGGACATCGCCGATCCCAAGTTCGAGAACCCGCAAGGCCGCAAGATCGAGCATGGCGTGATCCTTAAGGTCGTTTCGACCAATATCTGCGGATCCGATCAGCACATGGTCCGCGGTCGCACGAGCGCCCCGGCAGGCATGGTGCTCGGGCACGAGATCACGGGTGAGGTGATAGAGAAGGGCTCGGATGTCGAGATGATTGCTTTGGGCGATCTCGTCTCGGTGCCATTCAACGTCGCCTGTGGACGATGCCGCACCTGCCGGGAGATGAATACCGGCGTTTGCCTGACGGTCAATCCGGGCCGAGCCGGCGGCGCCTACGGCTACGTCGACATGGGCGGCTGGATCGGCGGGCAGGCCCGGTACGTCATGGTCCCTTATGCCGATTTCAACCTGCTCAAATTTCCAGACAAGGACGAGGCCCTGTCCAAGATCATGGACCTGACCATGCTGACGGACATCCTGCCGACCGGCTTTCACGGCGCCTTGAACGCGGGCGTCAAGCCTGGCTCGACGGTCTACGTCGCCGGCGCCGGTCCCGTAGGCTTGGCGGCGGCCGCCTCCGCTCAACTCCTGGGCGCGGCGGTGATCATGATCGGCGACATGAACGAGGCGCGGCTAAGCCACGCCAGCAAAGTCGGCTTCGTCCCGATAGATCTCAGCAAGCACGATCGCCTGGGCGAGCAAGTGGCCTCGGTCGTCGGCGAACCCACAGTAGACGCGGTCATCGATGCGGTGGGTTTCGAAGCCAAGGGCCATGGAGGCGGCGATCAGCCGGCGATCGTGCTGAACCAGGCGATGGAGATCATCCGGCCGGCTGGCGCGATCGGCATACCGGGATTGTATGTCACGGAAGATCCGGGCGCGCATGAGGAGGCCGCCAGGACCGGCAGCCTCAGTCTTCGCCTGGGCCTTGGCTGGTCCAAGTCGAACTCCTTCCACACTGGCCAGACGCCCGTCTTGCGCTACAATCGCCAGCTCATGATGGCGCTGCTGAACGATCGCCTGCCGATCGCGAAGATCGTCAATGCCAGAGCCATCAGCCTGGAGGATGCGCCGAAGGGCTACGCAGAATTCGACAAGGGCGCCGCCGCCAAATTCGTGCTCGACCCGCACGGCTTGTTGGCGAAAGGGGCCTAAGCGCCCTTGATCGGCGCCGATTGACAGTGGGGCTCTGCAGGCGCCGCAAAGTAATCGCATGTGGCGTCGGCCGGTAACTTGCAATTTGAAACGGCCGCAGCGTCGTAATTCTCTTTCGCGAGAGACGCGAAGTAGAGATGTGCAATGCGACCGAAGGAGCGGCTCCAGAGCAGTCGCTCTCGAAATCAGTTGGCCGACGTGTCCGGGGTGGATCCCACAATAGCGCCAGACCTGTCCAGCGCCCGTGTGAACAGAGATAAATGCTGAGCGACCCTGGCCGAACGATGCAAGGTTTAATCGAGTTCGGCCCATTCCGGCTGGGTCCCGGTGAACGACAAATCGAAGGTCCGGGGGACCGCTGCGGCTCGGTGGGCCGGGCCATGGACATCCTGATCGCCTTGGCTGAGCGGGTAGCCACCGCGAACTGATCACGCGGAGGCGCAGGAAGGCGGATTGGTCCGCGGCATTGTCTGCGCAGCCGAGCTCGCCGTCCTGATTAGGGGCGACGGATCAGCGGACAACATCAGGGCTAGCGGATTCTATTCTCCGCGAAAAAGGCCGAAGACAGGACCCCACCCACGACCCACGCAACAAATCAAAGGATCCCTTGACAACGGGCGCCGTCCCGACAGGACAATGCCCCACAGTGGTGCCCGCGCTGATCCAAGCGCACATACCGCGATATGGTGGGCGCCCACAAGGAGGCGACGATGGCGACGGGAACGGTAAAATGGTTCAACGCGACGAAAGGCTTCGGCTTCATTCAACCTGATGGCGGTGGCCAGGATGTCTTTGTTCACATTTCGGCGGTGGAGCGCGCTGGCCTTAGAGGCCTAAACGAGGGACAGAAGGTGTCCTACGAACTCGTCGCCGACCAAAAGCGCGGAAAATCCTCGGCTGAGAATTTGAAAGCCGGGTAGGCCGCCCGCCCGCAGCGTCAAAAGTATTACTCAGCACCGGAGGTGGGACCCCTGCGGTGCAACGGTCAGCCATTTGATATATCGGCGTAATATCCGCCTCGGTGGGGTCCCGATCGGTGCCGATCGGGACCCCACGAAAATAGTGAATTCATCAACATTCGGAGCACCTTGTAACCAAGACCGGTAACGGGGGCAAAAGTCCGGGCGAGCGTCGGACGGCTGGTGCGACGAATTGACTCGATTTGGCGTTGAGGGATTCCCAAATCAGCGTTTTTCTGACTCGATCGGGAAATGCCGCCGCCGGACATCGACGCGCTTTCGCTCCCCGAACTCAAGAGTTTGGTGCTGAAGCTATTGGAAGAGCGGGCGGAGTTTCAGCGAACGGTTGGAGCGCTTCGCGACGAGATCGCACGGCTGAAGGGTGGCCCTGGACGGCCGGGCATCAAGGCTAACGTCAAGCCGAGCGGCATGGAAAAGGCGGTCGAGGCGCGAGCGACGGACCCGTCAGGCGAGCGCCGTCGGCGCGGCGCCACGCGCACGAAGTTGACGATCCATGAGGAGCGCAAGCTTGAGGTCGCGCCGCCGCTCGGCTCCCGTTTCAAAGGTTATGCCGGTTTCCTCGTGCAGGATTTGGTCATCCGCCCGCGCGTCACCCACTTCCGACGGGCATGTTGGCGAACGGCCGATGGGCGAACCGTGATGGCGCCCTTGCCGCCGGACGTCGATGGTCATTTTGGACCCGAACTGCGCCGCTTCGTGCTCGCCCAATATCATCAGGGGCAAGTCACGATGGCTCGGTTGGTGACGCTGTTGCGCGGGTTCGGCATTCTCATCTCCAAGCGACAGATTGTTCGCCTCTTGATCGACGGCAAGCAGAACTTCTTGGACGAGGCCCGCGCCGTGTTGCGAGCCGGCTTGACGAACGCGGCGTGGATCACGGTCGACGACACCGGGGCGCGTCACAAAGGCAAGAACGGATTCTGCACTCAGATCGGCAACGCCCATTTCACTTGGTTCGGAACCACGAGTTCAAAGAGCCGCCTCAACTTCCTTGAACTGTTGCGCGCCGGGCGCCGCGATTACGTCGTCAATAAGGAGGCCCTGGCCTACATGCGCGCCCACGCGCTCACCGGCTCCGTCATCGCCCGCCTGAGAAAGCATAAGAAGCGCGCTTTCGCCAATCGGAGGGCCTGGATCGCTCACCTGCACCAGATCGGCGCCACGGCCCTCAAGGTCAATCCCGATCCCGTGCAGATCGCCACCGAGGGCGCTCTGTGGGGCGCTATCAAGGCGCATGGTCTGCTCGCCGACACCGTGATCGTCAGCGACGACGCCGGTCAATTCAACGTCGGTCAACATGGCCTGTGCTGGGTCCATGCCGAACGTCTTGTCCACAAACTCGATACCTTCACCGACGCTCAACGCGCCGCGCAAAGCCGCATTCGCGCCCTGATCTGGCTGTTCTACCGCAGTCTCAAAGCTTGGCGCCGTAACCCATCCGCAGCGCGCAAGGCGACCTTGTCGGCGCGCTTCGATCGCATCTTCAGCCACAAGACAGGCTTCGGCACGCTCGACCGCCTCCTGGGGCGCCTGTGCGCCAACAAAAGCGAATTGCTGAGGGTGCTCGAACGACCCGACATTCCGCTCCACACCAACGGCTCCGAAAACGACATCCGCTGCCAGGTCACCAAACGCGGCATCAGCGGTGGAACCCGCAGCGATGCAGGCCGCGACTGTCGCGACGCCTTTCTCGCGCTCCTCAAGACCTGCGCCAAGAACGGCTTCGAATTCTGGGACTATCTGGGCGCACGCCTCGCCGTCCCCGGATGCCAGGATATTCCCGACCTCGCACAAGTCGTTCGCGCGCTCGCTCCGACGCCACCATGACCGCCAGGACTTTTGCCCCTGTTACCAAGACCGTCGGGGGTTTCGTTTCGATCAGCATTCACACCCAGGCGTTGCGCTCCGCGTCGAAGCCTCAGACGAGGTCGAAATCGATGTCCCGGCCAATGGCTCGGCGTAGCGGGGACATGGGGAATTTGGTCGGCGATGCCTATGATGCCCTTGTGCTCCCAGCGCACGAGGCAAACGCCGTCCGACAACATAGCGTCCTCGATCAAGCCGGTGATATCGCCCTTGTCATGGCTTATGTCGAAATGCTGGGCTCGAGTATTCGGCTCCGGCCACAGGGCCTTGGCGAGCAGGGAAACGGTTTGCATCGGCCGTTTGCTCTCGCCGTCGGGCTTGGCCGCGAAGATCTTAGTGGGCGTCAGGATCCCCGGCGTGTCCGGTTCGCTGAAGAATCCGACGAGAGCGCGCCCGCGCCGCCAACCCTGCGCAGTCAAGCTCGCGGGGTCCTGTGCGCCCTTCGGATCCAACTACGGCTTCTTGGCCGGCCGCCCGCGCTTCGCCTTACCTGCCTTCTGGCGCGATTGACCCAACCCGATCTTCTTCGCCAGTTCCGATCGCTGCGTCGCGTAATTGGCTGCGACCATCGGATAGTCGCGCGGCAAGTTCCATTTGGCGCGATACTGCTCCGGCGTCATACCAAGCGCCGCCAAATGACGCTTGAGCGATTTGAATTTCTTGCCGTCATCCAAGCAGATCAAATAGTCCGGTTTGATCGATTGCCTGACAGACACCGCAGGCGTCGGTGCGGGCTGTTCGGCCGGCGCTGTCACGCCGGTTGCTATCGTGGTCAATCCCGCATGGACGGACTGGAGCAGGGCCGGCAGTTCAGCTGCCGGTACCGCGTTGTGGGATACGAAAGCTGCGACGATCTGTGCTGTCATGGCGGCCAGGTCGGCGGAGTCAGATGAGGAAGACGGCATGAAATAATCTCGGGCGTTACGGTCGGACGTTTCGATATTCCTTTGGATCGGCAACCACAAGAGAGCCGACGCGCCAAAAGGACCGAGCGCGATCATATGTGCCTACAAACTTCCGGGGCGCTACACGACGTCCCAGAATGTAGCACTCATCAGGACTAAGCGATTGGGTCTTTTTACCTCTGACCAAGTACCGAAATAGAGGAAGCGGCTCCATCGCCGTCGACACGTGCATTTCTACGAATAGACGCTGCACTCGATCAGCTTCTCCCACGGACCGCCGGGCACGACTAACGACCCCTTTGTTGACATTGCAAACCACATCGCGCCGTCGTGCGTCCGATGAAATGCAGAGTGCTCTCGTCGTTGGCGGCGACGTAACAGATTTGCATCAGCTTCAGTGCACTGCAAAGGCGTCCACCTACCCGATCGGCAAGGACCGCGAGTCGCGTCAACAGAAGACGTATGGCCAATCGGCAGGATTGGAGGATTTGAGCGGGCAATTTTGCATTCAAAATGCAAAATTGCATTGATTGATCGGCGAGAGCCGGGCATCATCCGGTTGTTTTGGGAGGGAGCCGGCCAAAGATGCCAACTCGCCAAGGAGAGTGATATGAAAACTCGCAGGAAGTTGCGCCCGTTGATCGCCTCGTTGATCGGCGCGGGCCTATGCCTTGGCGGCTGGCAGGTCGCTCAGGCGCAATCGGTCAAAATCGACTTTCCAGCAAAGGCCGATCCGACCGAACTGCCGGAAGTCTGGCCCGAACAGGTCGGCATCAACTCCGAAACACTCGTCAAACTCTCGAAGTGGATTCGCGACTCTAAGCTGGACATTCGTAGCCTCGTCATCGTGAAGGATGGCAAGATCGCGTTCGAGCGCTACAGCTCCGGACTGACCCGCAACAACAACTACGAACTCTACTCGATAACCAAGGCTGCGACTGCGATCGCCGCGGGCGACCTCATTGCAGAGGGCAAAATCGGGCTCGACAGCTCGGTGAAGGACGTTATCGAAAAGTGGCGCCCCGATCTCAAGGACGCGGTCGCAGATAAGGAGAAGGTCAAGCTGCGGAACGTCCTGAGCATGACCACGGGGCTCTACTATGACTTCAAGCCGCCGAATGACCCGATCTACTACGAGGCGCCGGACAGGCTGAAACTGGCAGCAACGACCACGCCCTCGCTGGAACCTGGAAAGGTGTTCCAATACATGGACGTCAACCCGATCCTCGCTACAGCGATGCTGAGCGCAGCCGCTGGGCGCAAGGTTGAAGACTATACCGAGGAGAAGCTATTCAAGCCGCTTGGCATGAAGCACTACGCCTGGGTTCGCCCAGACGAAAAGGGGCTTGTGTCAGGTGGGTGGGGACTTCGCCTGCGGGCCGTCGACATGGCCCGGCTCGGCGTGCTCGCGCTCCAAGACGGTCGCTGGGAAGGCAAACAGGTTGCGCCCGCCAATTGGATCAAAGAGATGACGAGCGAGCAGAGCGCGCCGTTCTTCGGCTATTATTGGTGGGTGAACAACATCGTTGAAGGTGGCGTGGAAGGCGGCGCGCAACGCGAATTCGACACTATGGGATTCAAGGGTCAGAACATCGTCGTCTTGCCGAAATACAACGCTGTGGTGACCATGACGAGCATGCTGCCGGTCGACGGCGGCCTGCGCGACGCCAAATGCCTTCAGATCCTGCGCTACATGATGAGCGAGTATATCCTTCCCGCGCTCGACAAGAAATCCGGCGCGCCGACGGAAGCTCAGAAGCAAGCGTTGCTGGCGGAGTTGCAATCGGCGGAAGACAGCAAGGGCGTGCCGGGCGTAAGCGCGGATCCGACCGACACGCCGCAATAACGGCCTGGACGCGTCGACGTCGAGGACTGCAGGCCCCGACGAGCCAAACAATTGACGGGGGAAAGCTCCCCGTCGATCCTTAAGGTCATATCGCCGAAAGTCTCCAACCAAATGCGCATTCTCGTGCTCAATCCAAATTTCAGCGTCGAAGTCACCGCCCGGCTGGAGGCCGCGGCGCGGCAAGCTGCCGCGCCGGGGACCGTCATTTGCACTGCGACCGCCCCGCGCGGCGTCCCCTATATCGCAACCCGCGCCGAAGCTCAGATCGGCGGCGCGATCGCGCTTGAGATGCTGGCCGAGCGCCATCGAGACTTCGATGCCGCGATCATCGCGGCCTTCGGCGATCCCGGACTTTTTGGCGCGCGCGAACTCTTTGATATTCCCGTCATAGGGATGGCGGAAGCCTCGATGTTGACCGCATGCATGCTGGGTCGTCGCTTTGCGATCGTCACTTTCGCGCGTGCGCTCGGGCCGTGGTACCAGGAATGCGTTGACATGCACGGCATGACAGGAAGATGCGCCGGTATTCGCATGCTCGACGATCCGTTCGAAACGATCGGCGGCGTTCAGGATGAGAAGGAAGAACATCTGGCGCAGCTCGCTCGCCAAGCCGCTCTCGACCTCGAAGCCGACGCTATCATTCTGGCCGGCGCGCCGCTGGCGGGCCTGGCCGCGCGGCTGCGCAATCGGGTCCCAGTTCCTGTCGTCGACCAGATGGCGGCTGCGGTGAAGCAGGCCGAGGCGCTGGTCGCGCTGAACCTTCGCAAAGCCACTGAGGGCGCCTTCCGTCGGCCGGAGGCGAAGCCGACAATGGGACTGCCCGAGGCGCTCGCCGCACGCATCGAGCGGCGGGACTGAACGCCATGCTGGGCGGCGCTCCTTAGTCGCCCGTCCAGCGCTAATCTCAGACAGGCAGCTTTCGACTGTAGTCGATGGTCATCGAGCAGAGGAAGAGAGCGACGCCCGCGAACGCGAAGAACATCAACGCGAGGAAGTACGAACCGGTCGCCTGGACGATGAAACCTACGATGACGGGAACTGCCACGCCGGCGATGTTGCCGGCGAGATTCATGCAGCCGCCGAGGAAACCAGACCTGCCACGGGAGGCGAGAATGCTGGGAATCGCCCAATACATTCCGCACCACCGCAAAAAAAAGAGCGTCGAGCAGAGCAGAAGCACCACCGTCAACGGATCCCGAACAAAGGCAACGGCAAAAATCGAGAGGGTCGCAACAATCGCCGCGATGCCGAACAAAGTGCGGAAGACGACGTTGGGTCGACCGCCATGGGCGCGCCAGAAATCTGCGATGTAGCCGCCCACAAGTTCACCCACGAAGCCTGAGAAAAACATCGCGAACAGCGATCCGCCGAGGCGCTTGATATCGAGCCCGTGCTCAGCCGCCAGATAGTTCGGCATCCAGGTCAATAAGCCATAGAATACGACGTTCAAGAACATCCAGCCCAGGCACATGCACCACGCCGAGGCGAAGCGGAAATAGGCGCCAACGCCTGCGCCGGAGGACGGCGGCGTCAGGGAATCTTCGTGGGCGTGAGCGGCGAAGATGTAGTCGGCCTCAGCCTTGTTGATTGTGGGGTGTTCGGCAGGATTGTCGCGGATGTACCACCACGCGAACAGGCCGCAGAGCATCGTGCCGACGCCGGCGACGACGAAGGAAAGGCGCCAGGAGTCGAACTCGGCGATTAGTCCGGCGATGATCAAGGACCCGAGCGCTGCGCCGAGCGGAGCGCCCCCGTCGAGTAAAGCGGCGCCGCGCGCGCGCTCGTTCGATGTCATCCAAATTGCGTTGAGTTTGCCGCCGGCAGGATAGATTGGCGCTTCGCACGCGCCGAGGCCGAGGCGCGTCAACACCAAGACGGAAGCATTGAGCGACAGCGCCGCGACGGCTTGAAACAATCCCCAGCCCAGTGTCGCGGCGGCGATCACGGCGCGCGGTTTGAACCGATCGGCGAGCATACCGCCCGGTATCTGCATCAATGCATAGGTGGTGAAGAATGCGCTGAGAATGAAGCCTTGCGTTGAGAGACTGAGGTTGAACTCCTTTGCGATGACCGGCATTGCGACAGAGATGGACGCGCGGTCGACGTAATTGATCGCGACCAGCATCAACATCAACAGGAAGATGCGCCAGCGGACGTTTGTGCGCGCGGTTTCCCCGACCGTATGGGGTTCGTTCGAGGCCGCGTCGTTTATCATCTTGTTCCGTTCTCGCAATGCCATTGGCGCCGGGGATATTGGCCTCTCGCGCGTTCCGCTCGGTTCTCCCAAAATCGAGAATCGCTCGAAGCGGCATCGGTCCTGATGGAAGATGTTGCGTCAGCGAAATCTGACGCGCTTCCAAGTGCGGCCTCGTGAATTGGGTCCGATGTTACACGCCTACTCTGGCCGCGCACTGGGAACTGACGTTGGCGGATCGCAGCGAAGAAACCGGCCGCGGCCGGGCGATGCGCTGAATTCGCCGTCGGACCAGACAATCTCGCCGCGGGAGACCGTGGTCACCGGCCAGCCACGGATTTTCATGCCCTCGTAGGGCGTGTAATCGACGTTGTGATGCAGAATGTCGTTGCTGATCCGAACCTCCCGCTCCGGGTCCCATAGAGTCAGATCCGCATCCGCGCCGATCGCGATTGATCCCTTGCGGGGATAAAGACCGTACATTTTCGCAGGGTTGGTCGCGGTCAGCGCGACAAACTCGCAGAGATCCAGGCGCCCCTCGTTCACGCCTGCCGAGAACAACAGCGGGAGACGCGTCTCCAGTCCTGGAATCCCATTTGGAATGCACGCGAAGCGGGTCGCCGCCTTGGCTACTTTCTTGCCCCGGGGATCCTCGTAGCGGAATGGCGCGTGATCGGACGAAAACACCTGAAACAGGCCATCTCGCAGGCCGCTCCAAACAGCCGCCTGGCTCGCGGAATCGCGCGGTGGCGGGCTGCATACGCATTTCGCGCCGTGAAACCCCGGCGCGTCGAGATCATCACTGGTAAGGAAGAGGTACTGTGGGCAGGTCTCAGCAAAAATGCGCAGACCTCAACTCTTCGCCCAACGGATCTGCTCAATCGCCTCACGCCCCGAAACATGGACGATCAGGATGGGCGTATCGACTAGTTCCGCCAGGGCGATCGCGCGGTGCGTGGCTTCCCGCTCGGCGATTTCCGGACGCGCGGCGGCATGATATTTCGGCGAGACCTTGCCCGCGCGTTCGAGCGCCTCGGTCAGCCAGCCGATACAGTCAGCGTTTTCGGCATGGATCATCACCAGCGCGCGCTCTCTTCGCGCGAGCGCGAGCACATCCAGGATTTCTCGATCGCTGAGCTTGAGCGCGTCGTAGGTCATGTAGATTTTGAAGGAGGTGTAGCCTTCCCGGATCAACGCGGGCAGCTCTTGACCCAGAACCTGCGCCGTCGGGTCGGTGACGATCAAGTGGAAGGCATAGTCGGTGAAGGCATTACCATCCGCTCTGCGGTGATAGTCCGCCACCGCCTCCCGCAGGCTCTGCCCCTTCAACTGCGCGGCGAAAGGAATGACCGTGGTCGTCCCGCCGCACGCAGCGGAACGGGTCCCGCTGGCAAAGTCGTCCGCCATTACGGAATCGTCGCCGGTCGGCTGGTCGAGATGACAGTGAGCGTCCACCCCTCCAGGCAGCACCAAGTGGCCGCGGGCGTCGATTTCATGCGTCCCTGGCCCGAGATCGCTCGCCAACGCCGCGATTCGACCGCCGCGCACTCCTATATCGGCGCGGAATACATCGACTGCGGTCGCAACTGTCCCGCCCCGAACGACGAGGTCGAAATCCGACACAGGCTATCCCTCCCTTAAGGGCTCATTTCTTTTGTCATTCATAATTTTGCATACAAAATTATGAATGACAAGTCCCCCAACTTCAGTTGCGAGAGGCTTGTCGAGGGGCTATCCGTCGGGATCGTTTAAATGGCGTCGAGGTCAAGCGATCGCGCTTCAAGGAGAGTTTCGAGTGGCAAACTCCAGCACGGAAGGTCCGCCTTCGTCGGGGCCCGTAGGGACGCCGGTTGGCGCCGCGCCTCCTATCCATCGGCGTCCATTGCACGATGAAGCCACCGAACGATTGCGCGACATGATCGTGGAAGGCAAGCTTTTGGCGGGAGAATGGATCAACGAAACCGAACTCTGCCAGCAGTTGAATATTTCGCGCACGCCTCTGCGCGAGGCGCTCAAGATTCTCGCGGCAGAGGGCCTTGTCGAGTTGATCCCACGTCGCGGCGCCCACGTCGCACAGCTGTCCAAGCAGGAAATCGTCGATCTGTTTGAGGCGCTGAGTGGAATTGAAGGCATGGCTGCCGAATTGGCGGCGATCAGAATGTCTTCGGCCGACCTTAAAAGACTTCGAGGTCTACAGGCGCGGATCGAGCGGGAGCACGCGGCGAGCAACCGGTTGGAGTACTTTCACGAAAACCATATCCTCCACGAAGTGATCGTCGGTCTGTCCGGCAACTCTGCTCTGGTGGACATCCACGCCAGGCTTATCGCGCGAGTGAGGCGGGCTCGATACGAAGCCACCCTTTCTGAAGCGCGCTGGAGCGAAGCAGTGCAGGAGCACGCCCAAATCCTCGCCGCCTTTGAGAGCCGAGACGCCGGCTTAGCCGGCCGCCTGATGCGGCAGCACGTTACGCACACAGGCGATGTCGTTCGAGCCTCTCTAAATTCGATGAGTTCGGAGTCAGCCTCCGCATAAATTCCCATCCGCGAATCAAACTTGCCGAGGGTAGTGCGCATATCTTCCACGGGGTGTCGGCTTTCCCAAAGGCGACCTTCCGCGGTTTGGCGGCGACAGGTTCAATGCGGACCTATCTGAGACGGTCGGTGACGGGTTCAGAATGGGCCGGAAGCGGACTGGCGGGTGTGGTCAATCGAAACGTCGAAACGGACATTCGTTTCTGCATAGGGGTCGCGGCAGCTCTCGCCCCTTTGCGAGCAGCTCCCTCCATCGACAAGAAGGGATGACTGATGACGCCTGTCGCGTGGGCATAGGCCCGAATTCCGACGCGATCCGGCCAGGGATTCGGATTTGATGTCGGCCACCAGCAAGCGGATCGGTATCGCCGATCCGACGGCAGGGGAAGTCCGCGAGGCGGAGATATTCGTCGGCGTGCTCGGCGCCTCGAACCTCACCTATGCCGAGGCCACGGGTCAATCTCGATTATCACATCGAGGACGAAGACGAGCCGTCGTCGTCGGCGCCACCGCCGTCAAGGCTTCGATTTCGTCGCTGCTCGCGCCGCCGCAACCTCGGAGGGCGAGAGCGCGTCGGCGAACGCGTTGCCGAAATGGTCGCGAACGTAGTTGATCACGTCGGCGATCTGCGCGTCGCTCATCAGGCGCCCGACCGGCGGCATGGCCCCTCGTCCTTCGAGCAGAAGCTCCAGCACATAATCCTTTGAGGCGAGATTCGCGTCCGCGGCGAGCGCGGGATAGGCGCCGGCGCCGCTCGCGCCGCGAGCGTCGGCCTGATGGCAGGCCGCGCAGGCATGGGCGAAAAGCGCCTCGCCACCCGGCTCGTCGAACGTCCAGCCACGGCTCATCGCGGAAGCATCGCCCGACATCTCAGCCGCACGGAGCGGCGCCCCGAACGCGATCGCGAAGGTCAGCGCGAGCGCGGCGCCGAATTGGTAGCGGAACGTCGTCGTCATGCGGCGAGAACGCGCTTGTGGAGGCGCTCGATCGCGTCGAGGGCGGAAAGGATGGCGCCCTCCTGCCAGGCGGGGATGAACGAAGCATGTTCGCCCGCGAGCGCGACGCGGCCGTCGATCAGGCATAGATTGTCGTAGTGCTCGCGTCTCGCCTCATCCGACCAATCGCCGGCGCAGCCTAGCGTGAAGGGCACTCGGTGCCACGCCACCGCCACGCCGTTTTCGAACTCCGCGCGATATTGCGGATGGATTTGCGCGCCGTAATCGACCGCGCGCTGGACCCGCTCCGCGGGCGACATCGCCGCGAACTCGTAGGAGTTCGCTCCGCCGAACGTGTAGCCTCCCAGCAGGACGCCTTTGCCGCCGGCGTTGAGCCCGGCGCTCGGATAGGCGATCTGGCGAATGGGAAGGTCCGTGTAGGAGATGCCGCCGAAGATGTGCTCGTCTTCCTCCCAGAAGCGCCGGCGGAATTGCAATCCGAACTTGGTCGCCGGCGCATAAGGCACCGCCTCGATCGCCGCCTTCATCGGCGCCGAGACGTTGAGCGGAAGCTGGCTCAAGATGCTGAGCGGCAACGTGCAAAGGCACCAGTCCGCTCTCAATTCTTGCGCTGGCCCGCTTGCGGTCTGATCCGCGAATGCGATCGTCACGCCTTTGTCGTCTTGTTTGATGGCCGTCACTTTGGCGCCATAGCGAATAATGTTCGGAATTTGCCGTGCGAACGCCTCGCCGATCCTGCCCATTCCGCCGACCGGTTGAAACATGGTCGTCTGGAAATCGTACAGCACAAAGCTCTGCAAGCTGCGCCAGAGCTGGGAGGTCAGAATCTCATGGACGCCGATCGGCTCGCTGAAGGCCGGACGAGCGGTGAGCCCACCGCCTGGATCCCTGCTATAGCCTCGATGCTCCGCCGAGACGTCGCCGATCCGGTAGCGAAAGTCCTTGTCGAGAGCGCCCAGCGCGCGCAAGGCCTCAAGCAGGATTTCCTGATCCTCACGCGACACCGCATCGTCGAGCGCCCCTTTGCGGGTCGCTTTGGCGAGGAGTTCGGAGACGCCGCCATCGAAGTCCGCCTTGATGTCGCGAATGCGTTGGGGCTTGCCGCCGAAGGCGCGCGTCGAATGCAGGAAGGCGTTGTGGTTGAGCTGGATGAACGGCTCGAGGGCGACGCCGAATTGCCGGCAATAGTCCAGGAGCGCGTGATGATGATAGGGAATGCGCCACGGGCCGGGATTGAGGTAGAGACCCGCGTCAAACTCGCAGCGCTGCGTCGCTCCGCCGAGTTCCGTGTAGGCGTCGCCGCCCCTGAGGGTCCAATTCCGCCCACCAGGACGCAGATTGTACTCGAGGATCTGGACCTTGTAGCCGGCCTTGGCGAGTTCGATCGCCGCCGTCATGCCAGCGAGGCCCGCGCCCAGGATGACGACCGAAGCCCCTTTGGGATCGCCCTCGAGCCTGATCGGGCCGTGATACGGAGACTCCGACGCGAAGCCAAGGCTCGTCATGAGCTGGTAGGCGGCGCCCGCGCCCACGTAAGCGCCGACGAGTTCAAACAGCCGGCGCCGGCTTAAGGATTGTTTCGCCGGGTCCGCCATTTCGAAGTCCAATGAGCCTGGTAAGGGAAAGTCATGCGACGCCCGGGCGGCCGGTGCGGGGAAACCGGATCGGCCATCCGCTGCCGCGGCGCGAGCTTGCCTGAGACCCCTGGACAGGGCAAGTTGGCGAAGCCGCAGTCGCCCAAGTCGCTGGCTCTGGCGAAGGTAAGGCAGACGATAAGGTAAAGCAGACGATGTCGAAACGCCTCTTTCGATCGGCCCTGCTCGTCGTCTTTCTGGCGACATCCGGCGCTTCGCTCGCGACGTCCCAGGCGTTGGCCGACAACCTGCCGCTTTCGCCTGGGCTCGTCGACTTTAGCTCACCCGAGGGCGAAAAATATCTGCTCGAGAGCGGCGCCCTCGAAGCCTATTTCCCGATCTCTATCAATTTCCTGACTCAGAAGACGCAAGCCTATTGCGGCGTCGCCAGCATGGTCATGGTTTTGAATGCGCTCCATGTTTCGGCGCCGTCGACCCCGGAATTTCTGCCCTACCATACCTTCACGCAGGACAACGTTCTCGACGATGGCACCGACGCCGTATTGCCGCGCGATCTTCTCGCCCGCCAAGGCATGACGCTCGATCAGCTCGGCGCCATCCTGTCGCTGCGTTCCGTTCGCGCCGAGGTCCGTCATGCCGCCGACGGCGGACTCGATGCGTTTCGCGCCGCGGCGCGCGCCGCGCTCGGCGCGAGGGATCACTTCGTCATCGTCAACTATCTCCGCAAGTCGCTCGGACAGCAGGCGGGGGGCCATATTTCGCCGCTCGCCGCTTATGACGAAAGAGCGGACAGGTTCCTGATCATGGATGTCGCGCGCTACAAATATCCGCCGGTCTGGGTGAAGGCGTCCGATCTCTTCGCTGCGATGAACACACCCGACCCGTCCAACGACGGCAAGACGCGCGGCTATGTTCTGGTGGCGAAGGACGACGCAACTCTTGCGCCGCCGAAGCCGTAGCCACAGGACGTAAGCGGGTCCCCGCAATAGCGTAGAATTTAGCGATCCCACGAACGGTCTAACGCGCGAGGCACTCGCTGTCTCGGGCAGTAACTCCTGGAGTGGCCCCCAAAACTGAGACACGGGTAAATGGGTGACACGGCTTCCGAGGAGGCAAAATGCCGGAAGCGTCGCCGTCACGTAGGTCGCGTCGACCCAGAGGTACGGCCAGTCGCTCTCAATCGGCCGGTCGAGGAACGCCTTGACCTTGCCGTCGATCTCCTCGCACAAGCGGCTCACCTGGCTCTTGGAGACGCCGGTTCCGCCCATCTCAAGGCGAATGCGTAGCATTCGTCCGGCCTTGACGAGATCGTCGACCGAGCGCGTCGAGACGCCGTGCACGTAGGCCTCCTGGATGACGGCGGTCAGCGCCTTCTCGGCGAGGCGACGCGGCTCCAGAAAGCCCGGGAAATAACTGCCTTTGCGCAGCTTGGGAATGCGCAGTTCGACGCTGCCGGCGCGGGTCTCCCAGGTCCGGTCGCGGTAGCCGTTGCGCTGGGCGAGCCGTTCCGCGCTCTTCTCGCTATAGCGGCGCCGGTCAGCGCGCCGACCTCAAGCTCCATCATGCGCTCGGCCGCGAAGCCGATCATCTCGCGCAAGATGTCGGCGTCGGCGGCCGCTGGAGGCTGCGAAGCGCCGAAAGGAGCTGTGAGGGTTCAAGGCGGTTGCGGTAGTCGGTGTCGATCGTCGCCATGGCAATGCGCCCAGTCCGATCAACGAGATAAGTTGCGGGAATTGGCGCCAGCCACTTGCCGCCGTCCGCTGCGTTGGGCGGGGCGCAACCTGCCTTCGCATATTGTTCCCGCAAATCGCTCGGCAGGTCGATTGTCAAGCCATAGGCCGACGACACCCGCAGGCCGCGATCGATCAGCATAGGCATCGGAAACTCTGCGAGCCGGACCCGCTGACGATCATCGCCAGGCGGGGGGCCGATCGCGACATGCGTCGCCCCCAAGGACCGGACGTGGTCCTCAATCCCGGCCAGGGCTTCGATGGCCGTATCACAGAAGCTGCACCACAGGCCGCGATAGAAGCTGATGATCGAAGGACCACGTTCAATCAGGTCGATCAGAGCCAAGCTGCCGCCGTGCAGATCCTGCAAACGAAATGTCGGAGCGAAGTGCCCGGCGCGGATAGCGCGCTTCGCTGCCTCGGCCGTGCGGGACATGAGTTCCTGGCTGGGGGCCGTGCCGGAAGCCCGTCGGTCGAAAGATAGCTCCCGGAATTGTCCGGCATGGCGGATTCTCCACCGGAGCCTCAGACCGTCACCACGATCTTCCCGAACTGACCGTTCTGCTCGAGATAGCGGTGCACATCCGCGATCTCGTCGAAGGTGAAGACTCGGTCGATGACAGGCTTGAGGGCGCCGATCTGAAGGCCATTGGTGACGAACTCGACCGCGGCTTTGCGGCGGGTCTCGTTTCCACTCGTGAGCCAGATGTTGTGCGCCTTGATGGTCGGCGTCTTGGCGATCATTTCGAGCACCGGCAGCGGGGTGACGCCCGTGCCGAGCAGGCCGTAGATGTAGATGATGCCGCCGAAGGCCAGAGCGGAGATCAGCTTTGGAAATCCCGATCCGCCGACGGGATCGAAGGCGACACGCGCGCCCTTGCCGTTGGTGATCCGCATCACCTCGGCGACCAGGTCGACTTCTTCCGTGGCGATGACATGTGCTGCGCCGGCGTCGAGGAGTTGCTGTTTCTTCGCCGAAGTGCGCGTCAGCGCGATGGTCGTCGCCCCGGCGTAGTTGGCGATCTGAATCGCGGCCAGGCCAACGCTGCTGGAAGCCGCCGGAATGAGAACGAAATCCCCCTTGGTCACCTTCGCGTCTTCGATCAGCGCACCGTAGGCGGTAACGAACATCATCCAGACCGAGGCCGCCTCGGTGAACGAAAGCGCCTTTGGCTGTTTCACGACGGCATAGTCCGGAACAAGAATGACCTCGCCATAGGTCGCGTAATCGTTCATCGAGAAGGAGGGGATGACGTTGACGTCGTCGCCGACTGCGAAGCCGCTCACGTCTTTTCCGACAGCATCGACGATGCCCGCGGCCTCATAGCCGAGACCGGCGGGAAACTTGACGGGCTCGATGTAGTCGTCAACCCGCCACATGGCTTCGGCGCGGTTGATGCCGATTGCCTTGACCTTGATGCGGACCTCGGTCGGACCCGGGGCCGGAACCTGGGTCTCGACGAACTCGAGAACCGCCGGTCCCCCGGCTTTTGCGAATTTGATCGTGCGTGACATGACGGACTCCTTAACGGTTCACAGCGCAGATCTCGCGCCTTGCTGCACGTTCGAGCGCCTCGATTGGCGATTAAGCGTTCGTGCCGCCGTCGACGGTCAAGTTTGCGCCCGTGATATAGGATGCTTCCGGGCCGGCTACGAATGCCACCAGCGCCGCGACATCGTCCGCGCTGCCGTAACGTTTGAGCGCGGTGTTCTCCCTTTGGGGCACTGCCCATTCGCCCGCGGCCGGATTGAGATCCGTATCGATCGGGCCCGGCTGGATGTTATTGACCGTGATGCCCCGATCTCCGACCTCTCTGGACAGGCCCTGCGCAAACATTCTCATGGCCGCCTTGGTGGCGGAATAGGGCACGAGTCCGGGGGTCAACATACGCTCGCCGACGCATGAGCCGATCATGACGATCCGGCCACCGTTATTCATGTGCTTCAGCGCCGCCTGCGTCGTGACAAAGACGCCGCGGACGTTGAGATTGATCACGCGATCCAACTCCTCCAGCGTTGTCTCCTCGAATTTCTTCGGAATGGCCGTGCCTGCATTATTCACGAGCACGTCGAGTTTGCCGTAGGAGGCGACTACTTTTTCGATTGCAGCCTTCACGGCTTCGGCGTTGGTGGCGTCTGCTTGGATGGCGATCGCTTTTCCACCGGCGCCCTCAATAGTCTTGACGACCGAAGCCGCGTCGTCGGCGCCCCTCGCGTAGGTGATAGCCACCTTCGCTCCGTCGCCGGCCAGACGTTTAGCGATCGCGGCGCCAATGCCGCGAGAGCCGCCGGTGACGAGCGCAATCTTGCCCTCAAGCTTGTTTGACATCGGGAATTTCCTTCCGGGGTTGGGCGAATGCTTACCGAACGCTGCGGGAAGCCTGAAACACCTGCCGAACTGACCGGGCACCAACGGTGATCTACCACGGGACAATGGCGGTGAGGCGTTCACCTTCAAGAACGGCGCCCAGCAGACGTCGATCAGCCTCTCTGGCCGGGTGCGCATTAGCGCGACGGAGGGGTTGCGTGCAGCGGTATTTGCTGGCGTCGGCCTAACGGTTGCCTCCGAGTTCGCCTTTTCACCGGAGCTGAAGACCGGCGAAGTGGTGACCGCGCTGGACGATTGGACGTTACCGGCGATCAGCCTGTCCGCGGTCTATCCCACAGGCCGCATGGCAAGCACGAAGGCCCGGGCCTTCGTGTCCTTCGTCGAGGAGTGCCTGAAGAATTAACGAACAGGAATTCGGCATTGGGCCTCCATGCCGACCGTCCTTTGTAATCTGCGATGCACTATTGACCACAGTCCCCGTGCGATCGATCCAGCTTCTCCGCATAAGTTCTTGAATTCTCTCCGGCGACGGTTCGCATTCGGGGGTCAACTTGGGAATTTTAAATATTGCGCTCAAGCGCCAGGCCGAAAATTTCTTTGGGCTCAGTGACGCCGCGCAGGACGAAGTTTCCCAGCGAGTTCCAGCCGACCATCGCAATGCCCGGCCGCGGAAGCGAAGGGCGCTGAGACGAGAATGTTGCGACCAACAAAATCGCAAAGCTTTTCTATTCGAGCAACTTCGTTAACCGCAGGACCGATCACAGTGAAATCGAGCCGGTCGGCCGCACCCACATTGCCGTAGAGCACTTCGCCGACGTGCAGCGCGAGATCGACGCTGACTGTCGGGAGGCCCAAGACAAGGCGAACTTTGTTGCGCTCCGCGAGCGCCGCCATTGCCTCGACAGCAGCGTCGAGCGCGAGGCGACACGTCTGCGCCCGGTCCGCTTCGTCGAAAGCGAGCGTCGCGAGCATCGCGTCGCCAATGAATTTAAGCACTTGGCCGCCGCGCGGACGCAGCGCCGCTGTCATTGTCTCGAAAACCTCGTCGAGCAAGTCGACGATGATGTGTCCGGGGGAAGTGTCACTGACGCGGGTGAAGGCACGGATGTCTGCGTACCAGTACAGCACGCAGTGCGTTGACCGAGCCGCGCTCAACGTCGCCGGAGTGGACGCGGCGTCCCGCGTCTTGACCCAGATATGTCTGCAAAAGTCCCGACGCGATGTCGTAGCCGGCATGCGCTTTCATCGCGAGGGAAAGCTGGGGCAGCGTCGAGCGCAGCAATTCTATTTCTTGGTCGTGGAATCCGCCAAGCCTGTCCGTGGTGAAGGAATAGACGACGCCGGACCCATGCGCGGGGTCGCCGCCGTCACCGAAAGTGTAGCCGATGCAGAGATAGTCGGTCGCGCCGGCGGCGTGAAATTCGCGAAGCGCCGGGAAATCGCGCTGTTCCGGGCCCAATTCTAGACGGCGCCGGAGCCACGGCGTTTTCTCGCCGGCGCGAGCGCGGGTAATGAGCACATAGAACGGACTATTCCGCCATTCCTGCGAGTCTGCGCCGCGCGGGAATTGCTGTACGTACACGCCATCGAGGTCCCGCCGCCAAGTGTAGCCGTAGCCGCTCCATTGCGGGTGCAAGGTCTGAGTGGATACGTAGCCTCGCAGCAGCTGCACGCCGGCGGTCACAAGCCGCAGGCAGAAGCCGTCAAAGAGTTCGCGCGCCGTTGAGCCCCGCAGGCCCTCCTCAACCGTCCAAGTGTGCAGGTCGACAATTTTTCGACCGAGCGGATCGGGAAAGGGGCCAAGCTGTTCGCACGCATTCGACAAGCTATCCTGGATCGCGGCAACGGATTCCATGCTCCTTCCTCCTTGACGGCATATGCCCCGATGCTGCGACATTTGTTAGGCGCTCCCAGTGTAGACGCATCGCCCACAACATCCACCACGTTTTCCAAGTCGTCGACCGGATCGTCGTCATGCGTCGCGGCAAAAATGTCGCCGACGATATCGACCCAAAGCGCGCCACCGTCGCGGAAGTGGAAGGCGTCATCACCAGCGTTTGAGCGCCGGCCAGGCCGGGAGGACCATGGGGCGCATTCGCGCGGTCGGCTCCGACTAAAGCGGCGGTTCTCGAGAGCGGGCGTCCCGCCGATGCGGCGCTTTCGGCAGGCATAGGCGGGAAGCGGACGTCCCTAGTGGATGCGCAAAAAAGACTATATTCGCGCCAGGAGCCTCTTTGTTCTCGCTACGGTCGGTCCCGGCGATCGTCCTCCTTGGCCAGGAGTTGCGCACCGCGTCCAATCGGCGACCGCCCCAAACCGAAGCGAGTTTCTCGCCGGAGATTCCCACGCATTTCAACGCTCTACCGTCGGACCTACGGCGCCGGGGGCGCCCAGCGATGTGGCCAACATCAACAGATTGTGCCACGGGACGAAAGCAGCATCGATGTCGAAGGCTGGCGCATGCCCTTCCGCCTACTCTGTGGACAGGTGCCGCATAACCGCGCAAGGAGGACGGCGCTGGCGCCGACAGGAGCGGCCACGAACGTCACGCCACTGCCTCCAACGGCACCGTATGGGCGGGCGACCAGGTGAGTTGCACCACATCGCCGGGGCGATGTGGCTTCGCGTCGCTGTTCTGCGCGAAAATCTTGAAGCGAAGTCCGTCGAACGCGGCCTCGTAGGTGAGCGCGGCGCCGGCGTAGACGGAGGTTGTGATCGTTGCGGTGACGCAGTTGGTGCGGCCTCCATCTGTAGCGGCGCTCGTGTCACTCCTGACGGCGATCTTCTCCGGCCGGATCGCGACTGTCGCGGTGGCTCCGTTGTCGGGGAGCGGCGCGTCGACAGTTACAACCGATCCGTTTTGAAGCCTGATGCCTCCCGCGACGACCGTCCCGGTCAAAAAGTTCGTGTCGCCGAGGAATTCCGCCGCGAAACGCGTTTTCGGCCGCTCGTAGACTTCCGTCGGAGCGCCGATCTGCACGATACGGCCGCGGTCGAGGATCGCGACCTTGTCGGAGAGCGTCAGCGCCTCTTCCTGGTCATGGGTTACGAAGATGGTCGTCAGTCCGCTTTCCCTCTGGATGCGGATCAACTCAAGCTGCATCTCCTGCCGCAATCTGCGGTCGAGCGCGGAAAGCGGTTCGTCGAGCAAAAGCACGCTCGGCTTGGTGACGATCGCTCGGGCGAGCGCCACACGTTGCTGTTGGCCGCCGGACAGTTGCTTGGGCCTTCGGTCGCCGAACCCCGGCAGGCGCACCATTTCCAGGGCGCGCTCGACCTGTTTATGAGCCTCTGCGCCCTTGATGCCCCGGCGCGCCAAGCCGAACGCGACGTTCTCGTTCACCGTCATGTGCGGAAACAGAGCGTAGGATTGGAACACCATGCCGATGTTGCGCGCCCAGATCGGTGTGTCCGTGACATCGCGTCCGCCGATCGAGACACTGCCCCGATCGGGCGCAATGAACCCTGCGACGATGCGCAGGAGCGTGGTCTTTCCTGATCCGGACGGACCAAGCAAGCTGGTGAAGGACCCTTGCGCAAACCTAGTGGAAATGTCGGTAAGAACCGGGGCCGAGCCATAGCTCTTGGCGACCGAATTGACTTCAACGTTTGTCACTAACGTCTCCCGGTTTTGCAAATAGGGCGAAGATCACGATGATCGTCATCGAACCCACCAGAAGGATCGTCGAGATGGCGTTGATCTCCGGAGTAAAGCCTTTGCGGATCGCTGAATAAATCTGCACCGGAAGGGTCGAGAATCCAGGCGTCGCCAAAAAATAGGAGATGACGAACTGGTCGAGCGACACGGCAAAGGCGAACAACGCTGCGCCGAGGATGCTCGGGTAGAGCAGCGGCAGGGTAACGGAGAAGAAGGCATGGATCGGCGTCGACCCGAGGCTCATCGCTGCTTCTTCGAGATCGGCCCTGACAGTTTGGAAACCGGTCCCGACGACGAGGACGACGTAGGGAATGGCGAGCGCCACATGGCCAATCAGCAGCGCGTGCAGGCCGCGGCCGATGCCTGAGTAGAAGAAAAACACAAGCATCGCGGTGCCGGTGATCAGCCAGGGAATGGCGATCGGCGGCAGGAGGAGGAGCTGAAGCAGCGTCTTGCGACGGACGACGCGCCGCGCCAGCGCGACCGAGGCCATCGTGCCGAGCGCCGTCGCGATGACAGAAGTCGCGACGGCGATCCAGAGGCTGTTGATGCCGGAATTGATCAACTGCGTATTGCTGGCGAGCGCCTCATACCAATGGGTCGAGAAGCGGAAGGGCAATTCGTAGAGCGGCGACTCGTTGAAGCCCATCGCCATCATCACCAGGATGGGCAGATAGAGAAAGCCAAGCACCGAAAAGAGATAGAGGCGGGCGAGGTTCTTCATAGCGATCTCACAGCGCCGGGCGGCGGCGTAGGACGCCGGCGAACGTGGCGAAGATCCCGAGGACGACCGCGAGCAGCGTGAACGAAAGCGCCGAGCCGAGTGGCCAGTTGAAAGCCTGCGTGAATTGGTCCTCGATGACTGTGCCCATCGTCACGCCGACGCGGCCGCCAAGGATTCTGGGCTCCATGAAGGAGCCGATCACCGGCACGAAGATCAGGATCGACCCGGAGATCAGGCCTGGCGCCGCCAGCGGCAGCAAGATCTTCAGGAGGATTGTCCACCAGCGCGCGCCCAGGCTGCTGGCGGCCTCGATGATCGTGTTATCGATCGACGCCAGCGCGATGTAGCACGTCAAGATCATGTAGGGCAGGTAACCTTGCACCAAGCCGACCACGACTGCCGATCGCGTGTAGAGGAAACCGATCGATTGGGCGCCGGGCCACACGGAATGGACGATCGCGTCGAGGAAACCTCCTTCTCGCAGCACCATCGTCCAGGAAAACACGCGCACGAGGCCGTTCGTCCAGAAAGGCAGCAGCGTGAGGATCAGGACTGTCTCGCGTACCCGTCCTCTGGTCCCATGCACGAGCGCCAGAGCGGCGAAGAAGCCGAGCAGCGCGCAGAAGAAGGTCGTCCAGAAGCCCATCAGGAGTGAATTCCAGGCGACGCCAAGCAGATAAGGCTGGTCAACGAACGCGTGGTACTGCTTGAAGGTGAAGACGATGGGAGCCTTGCCCATTGGCGTCTTCGCCATGAAGCTGAAGGCGAACATGGCGCAGAGCGGCAGGAACACCGCAAGCGTCAGCCAGCCATAGGCGGGGATCAGAAGCGCCGCCGTCGCCGCCCAGGGCGGCAACGGCTTGCGCGAGCCGCCAGGCTCGCGCAACAGGGTCGGATCGACCGGATCAGCTCGCATAGAACGCCTTGACCTCTTCCCAGAGATTGTTGAACGCCTGCCGCTGGTCGTCCGTAAGCGCCGATTGCACCCTCATCGTCTTGAGGTATTCCGGCTTGTGGATCAACCGGTTCAGATCGTCGGCGGGCAGCTTGCCCATGGCCGCGGCGTTGGCCGAGGCGGGCGCGCCCACCTTCGTCGCCCATTCGAAATAGAAGTCGGGATCGATCATGTAGTTGATGAAGGCGAGTGCGGCGTCGGGATTGTGCGCCGTCGCAGGAATTGAAAGGCTGTCCAGCCAGCCGATGCCGCCCTCCTCGGGCACCACGAATTCGACCGGCAAGTTTTTGTTGCGGCGGGAGCGGACGGACGCGCCGGACCAGTACACGGAAAGGTCGAACTCCTTGGCTGCGAACGACTTGTTCCACTGGTCTTCGCTCGACCACAGAAGCTTGACGTCGCGCCTGAAGGCCTTGAGCTTCTCGGCGACGGCGGCGAAATCGGTCGGGTGGTTCATGTCCTGCCCCGACAGCATCGCGCCAATGGCGACGCCAGTCACCGCGTCGTCAAAAAGAGCGACGCGACCCGCGTAGGCGGGGTCGCCGAGCGCTGCGTAACTCTCAGGCGTCTTCTGGCCTTCGCGGATTGCCAGCGCGGTGATGCCCCAGAGCCACGGCACCCCATAGATTTTGCCGTTCGTCTTGAGGTTGGCGTGGTTGCGCAGTTCCGGCGAAAGGCCGCTTGCGTTGGGTAGCTTGCTGAAGTCGATCTCGGTCAGCAGGTCTTCGCCGGCAGCCTGTTGCGAACGCGCGCTGTTGATCAAAACCACGTCGTAGACGCCCGGATTGGTGCGCAGCTTGGTGAGCATTTCCGCTTCCGAGCTGAAGTAGTCGTGCACGACCTTAATTCCGGTCTTATCGGTGAAGGCCTTCACCGCCCATACCTCGTCGGTGCCGTAACCTTGCCAGTTCAATACTGTTATGGTCGTTGCGGCCGACGCGTCTCTTGGCGCGGCCACGCCTGCTACTGCGGCGGCGCCCATCAGCGTTAGGAAATTGCGTCTCGTCTGCTTCATTGTTCGCTCCCTTCGGTGCGCCAATAGGCGTGAGTGTTATTTATTTTATTGCTTCGAATTCATCAAAGCCTACGCCGTTGCTTAGAGATAAACATCAGGCGTTAGGTGAGAAATCCAATCGAAAATCGTAAAAAGCGCTTTTGAACTTGCAGTGTGACCCGCGTCTACTATTCGTCCTTTACGCCCGTGTCTCCTTCCACGCCAATCGGCGCTATCGAGAAAGGGAGACGCAGCTACGCATTGGAAGTTGCCTGGCCGCTGTCATGCGGATAGGGCTGCCGAAAGCGGTTCGACCATCACGCGGCCTCTCGCTTGAGCGGAGCGTCATAGACGTCGTAGCCAAAGACCCATGCCGGGTCTTCTTGGCTTTGCAGCCATGTGTTGGCGTTGGACACGGCCTGGACGCGCGAGGCGCGGTCCCTGCGGTTCGCTTCATAAAGCGCGAAAGCGGAGGCGTGGTCGCCAATGCCGGTTTGGCCGAGGCACCGCGCGAGCATCGCGGCGTCCTCGATCGCCATCGCCGCGCCCTGCGCCATATGCGGCTTCATGGGATGGCAGGCATCGCCGAGGAGGACCATACGCCCAGCGCTCCAAACCGGCAGCGGATTGCGGTTCAAGAGCGGCCACTTCGTCACGGTGTCGCTCGCCTCGATCAATGCGTCCACCATGGGGTGGCAGGCGGCGAACGCTTGCCGCATTTCTTCGCGGCTCGACGGCACGAACGCGTCGTCAAAATCCCAGGCTGGATGGGGCACGCCGGTAACGTAATAGTACTCACTGCGATCTGACGTGGTGTGATAGGCCATGATGTGGCGATCCTCGAACCACCATTTTACGCAGTTCTCAAAATCGAGGCCAAAGCGGGCAAGTCGGTCTGAGGAAATAACCGCCCGGTGAGCGACCCAGCCGCTGTAGTGCGGCTTTTCAGCGCCGAGCAGGACTTCGCGCACCTTGGAATTGATCCCGTCCGCGCCGATCACGATGTCTGCTCGCACCTTGGCGCCGTCGGCAAAGCTCAAGTCGACGCCCGCGCCATCATCCGTCACCGCGTCGAGACGTCTGTCGAAGTGGAGGTTTTCCGGCCGCAGCAGCGAAATCTGAAGCGCGTGAAGGTCGCCGCGATGGACCGTTACATAGGACGCGCCATATTCCTTCTCGGCGAAGCTGCCGAGTCGGATGCGCGAGAGATATTCCCCCGATTGGCCTTCGCGACTGAACCAGAAGTCCGGCTTCGAACCCATGGCTGCGACGGCCTGTTCGATCCCGAGACGACGAAACACCCGCATCACGTTGGGGCCGATATGGATGCCTGCGCCAAGCCGCCCGAATGAGGCGGCCTGTTCGAAGACGTCGACTTGGAAGCCAGCCCGCTGAAGGATGGCGGCGGCGGCTGCCCCTCCGAGGCCTGCGCCGATGACCGCGATCTGTGTCTTGACTGGCATGGACGTGGCGTCCTCCCTCGCTGAATGCAAATCATTCGGTTGACGACGATTTGATAGAGTGTACGCTCTAATTGTCAAGGCTTGCCCCGCCGCCTGAGATCTGCAACGATATTCTCAGCGTCCCCCGAGGGTGCGTGGAGATTTGCGAGGCGGCATGCCCTCACGCGGCTCAATTGACATCATGCCGGATACCAGTGATGTTGTAGTGTATGCACTATGCATTGGCTAATGTGATGCAGCAATCAGGCACGCTGGACGCTCAATCGAAAAGGTCGCCGAAAGAGCGGTCGGCTGGAGGGCGGCTTGCTTCGTGCGAGGACGCCGTCATATGCATCCGCCGAATAGTGCGGCCGTTTATTGGGAAATCTCGTGTCGGAAAGCGAGTCAAACGCAAAAGATCGCTATGTGTTTTCGGATCAGGTCGGCTACCTGCTCCGGCGCGCCAACCAGCGCCATTTGGCGATTTTCCAAGCGAATGTCGGCGACCCGCAACTGACGGCCGTCCAGTTTTCTACGTTGTGCGCGCTGAAGGACAACGGGCCGCAGTCACAAGCGGAACTGGTGAAGGTGACGAGCGTCGACCAAGGCACGATTCGAGGCATCATCGAAAGGCTCAAGGCGCGGGGCTTGATCGCGTTTTCGAAGGATGGCGCGGATGCGCGCAAGGTGATCGTCTACATCACGGCCGCCGGACTTCATTTGCTGGAACAGATCGTGCCGCGCGCTCGAGAGATCACCGAACTGACCATGAAGCGCCTCAATCCGGCAGAGCGCATGGCGCTTTTGCACACCCTGCGACTGCTGGCGGAAGACGCCGACGCGAGCGGCTGACCTGCACGTATTTCAACGAGCTTGAATCCAGGGAGGTCGCAATAGCGCGATGATGACGCTACGCGTTAATGGGCGGGATTTTGCGCTTTCCGTTGCCCCGTCGACTCCGCTCCTGCATGTCCTGCGCAACGACCTTGGCTTGAACGGCCCGAAATATGGGTGTGGCTTGGCGGAATGCGGCGCTTGCGCCGTTCTCGTTCGCGACACTGCCGTGCGGTCATGCGCGGTTCCCGTGGCCGCCGTAGTCGGTCGTCCGGTCACGACGTTGGAAGGGTTGGGGACTGCCGATCAGCCTCATCCGGTGCAGGCCGCCTTTATCGCCAACAATGCGGCCCAGTGCGGTTACTGCGCGAATGGGATGGTCATCGCGACGGTCGCGCTGCTGCGAAGCAATCCCAGGCCCGACGAGAACGCGATTCGAGCCGCCTTGCGGCATCATCTGTGCCGCTGCGGCGCGCATCTTGAAATTCTTGCCGCCGTTCGCGAAGCCGCGCTAGCTTTGAGCGATGCTGCTGGCGCGGACGTCGAGGAACCGGCGTTATGACCGGCCCACGCGACCGGTCCGCCGCTGCCTATCTGTCGGATCCCGAGACGTTGCTCGTTCTGCGACCGGCGCCTTCGCAGGGAAAGGAAGACGAGCTGTTCCTTGCGCTCGACACGCAAGGCCAAGTCACCGCTTTCAACGGCCATGTCGACCTCGGCACCGGAATCCGCGCCGCGTTGGCCCAGATCGTGGCGGAGGAGCTGGACGTTCCTTTCGGATGCGTCCGGATGGTGCTTGGATCGACCTCGGCTGCGCCGGATCAAGGCGCGACCATCGCCAGCGAGACCATCCAGATCAGCGCAACGCCGTTGCGCGCGGCCGCTGCGACGGCCCGCGCCCATCTTCGCCAATTGGCCGCCGCGCGGTTCGGCGTGGAGGCGAACGATCTGATCATCGAGGAAGGCGTGATCCGCGCCAGGAAGCCGAACGACAATCGTGCTGTCGCATTCGGCGATCTGGTCGCAGGCGCCAACACGCGTCTGTTCATCGATCAGCAGGCGCCCCTGAAGACGACTGCGCAATACCGCATCGTCGGACGTTCACAACCGCGCACCGACATACCGGCCAAGGTCACCGGCGCTTTCACCTATGTCCACGACGTCCGCTTGCCTGGCATGCTGCATGGCCGCGTGATCCGCCCGCCCTATGCCGGTTTCGACTCCGGTCCGCATGTCGGCGCGAGCTTGATTTCCGTCGACGAAAGCTCGGTGGCGGATGTGCCGGGCCTTGTCGCGGTTGTGGCGATCGGCGACTTCGTCGGCGTGGTGGCGCAGCGTGAGGAGCACGCCGTCGAGGCGATGGAGCGTCTCGAGGTGCGCTGGCGGCCGGCGCCGATTGTGCCGGACCTCAATGCGCCGGAGGCGGCGATCCGAGGGAATGGATCGACCGCCCGCAAGCTGGCTGATCGTGGCGACGTCGAACGCGCGCTCGGCGCGACATCCGAGCCCATGACGCGCACGTATGTATGGCCCTATCAGATGCACGGCTCGATCGGGCCTTCCTGTGCGGTCGCTGACTGGCGCGAGGACGGCCTGACGGTCTGGTCCGGCACGCAGAACCCGTTTCCGATGCGCGCAGACCTCGCAAAACTGCTTGATTTGCAAGAGGACAAGATCGCCGTCGAGCGGTTGGAAGCCGCCGGATGTTATGGGCGCAATTGCGCCGATGACGTAACGGCGGACGCGGCCCTGTTGTCGCGCTACGTCGGCCGACCGGTGCGCGTCCAGTTGACCCGCGAACAGGAGCATGCCTGGGAGCCCAAGGGCGCGGCGCAGGTCATCGATGTGCGCGGCGGATTGGACGACGAGGGCGGTCCAGCGGCCTACGATTTCGAAACTCGCTACCCCTCCAATCTCGCGCCGACGTTGCCGCTGATCCTGACCGGCAAGGCGCCGCCGATCGCCGGAGTCACCCAAATGGGCGATCGCACGGCGATACCGCCCTATGCGTTCGGCAATCTGCGAGTCACCGTCCACGATATGCCGACGCTCGCTCGCGCCTCCTGGTTTCGCGGCGTCTCGGCGTTGCCCAACACCTTTGCGCATGAAATCCTTCATCGACGAAATGGCGTTCGCCGCCGGGGTGGATCCGATCGAATACCGACTGCGCTATTTGACCGATCCTCGCGCCGTAGATCTGGTGCGGGCGGTGGCCGATCGCGCGGGATGGAAGCCTCATGCACAACCAGGCTCCCATGGCCGCGAGGGCGAGATACTCTACGGGCGAGGCTTCGCCTATGCCGTCTATGTTCACGGTCCCTTCCCAGGGAAGGCGGCCGCCTGGGCTGCCTGGGTCGCCGACGTCGCGGTGAACAAAAGGACGGGCGAAATCGCCGTCACAAAGGTGATCTGCGGTCAGGATACCGGCTCGGTGATCAATCCTGACGGCGTGCGTCATCAGATCCATGGGAACGTGATCCAGTCGACGAGTCGGGTTCTCAAGGAAGAGGTGAACTTTTCCTCCACCGCGGTGACGAGCCTCGAATGGGGCGCCTATCCGATCCTCGGTTTCCCAGAAGTGCCGGACGTTGATGTCTTGATGATTCCGCGCCCCGACGAGCCGCCGCTGGGGGCCGGCGAGTCGGCCTCGGTGCCGAGCGCGGCGGCGATAGCGAACGCGGTGTTCGATGCGACCGGCGTGCGCTTTCGCGAACTGCCGCTGACGCCGGAACGGGTGCGGGCCGCTTTGAACCCACTGCCAGCTCCCCCGGCGCCCAGCGACAACCGGGCCGGGACCCGAGTGAAGCGTTCGCGGTTGCGATTTGCCTGGCCGCTGGCGGGAGCTCTCTCCGGCGCCCTCGCGCTCGGGGCGGGGATTTTGCCATTCAATGCGGCGATGGCGCCCGTGCCGCGCCCGCTGTCCGACGTCTTCTCTCCTGCGACCGTCGAGCGAGGGCGACTGGCGGCGGCGGTGGGCGCTTGCAACGTCTGCCACGTTGGCGCCGACGGCACGCCGTTTGCCGGGGGCAGGGCGCTCGAAACGCCCTTCGGTGTTGTCTATGCCACGAACATTACACCTGACGAAGTGGCCGGCATCGGCGCCTGGTCGTATCCGGCTTTCGACCGGGCGATGCGGCAGGGCGTCGCGCGGGACGGGCGCCATCTCTATCCCGCTCATCCCTACACTTCCTTCGCGAAGGCGAGCGAAGCGGATATCCAGGCGCTCTATGCTTATCTGATGGCGCAGCGCGCCGTCGCCGTCAAAGCGCCGGAGACGCGGCTGCGCTTTCCCTTCGGCATACGACCGCTGATGGCAGGCTGGAACGCGCTGTTCCTGTCTTCCTCGCCGGCGCCTGCCGACCCTGCCCGGAGCGCCGCGTGGAACCGTGGCGCCGAATTGGTGGAAGGGTTGGGGCATTGCAGCGCTTGCCATTCGCCGCGCAATCCGCTTGGCGGCGAGATCAAGGGATCGATGCATCTCGCCGGCGGTGTTGCTGACGGCTGGCAGGCGCATGCGTTGTCGTCGCGCTCCTTCTCGCCGGTCGCGTGGAGCGAAGACGACTTTTACGCCTATCTGCGCACCGGGCACTCGACTGCGCACGGCGCGGCGGCGGGGCCGATGGCCCATGTTGTGGAGTCGTTGGCGCCGCTTGCCGACGCCGACATCAGGGCGATGGCCGTCTATCTCGCCGACCTTGGGGACGGCGACGGGCCGTTGACAACAGGCGCTTCGCCGCAGGCAGTGGTTGCGGCCTCGCAGGCCGCCGAACCCGCTGCGGCCCTCGCATTTCCGCGCGGCGCGCGCCTATTCGCCGGCGCTTGCGAAGCCTGCCATTCGGATGCTTCCTCCATCACCTCCCTGGCGCTCAACACCAATCTTCATGCAGGGGCGCCAGACAATCTCCTCCATGCCATTCTGGAAGGCGTATCGGCGCCTGCGGTGTCGCCGCTGAGGACCGACGCGAATGATTTCGGCGTCATGGCGATGCCAGCCTTCCGCAGGGCGCTCGACGACGCCGACGTCGTTGATCTTGTTCGCTATCTCAGAGCGCGCTTCGCGCCCGGCAAGCCAGACTGGGACGCGATCCCGGCTACGCTTGCCGCCGTCCGATCCCTCGATCATTGATCTAAAGCGAAACTACCCCATGCTGAAGAACGCCAACGTCCCATTGAAAAGCGCTTGGAATACATGGTCGGAACGGCCAGGCGAGATGGTCTTCCTGCCGCTCGGCGTGCGCGTGACTCCGGTTCTGTTCTCCACCAGCGCGCGCAAGGCGACGACAATCCGGCTGCCCGATGAAATCCGCCTTGGCCGTCACGGTCTCTGCGGCGAAGCTGTCGAGTTCGAGACTGCGCACGGCGGGACGCGCCTCGGTTTCTCCTACGAGAAACGCGATCCGTTTTGTTGGGAGGGCGGTTGGTCGGTGCGCGAGAAGCAGGAGTGGGGCCTGCGCTACTGGGTGGTGCTGTGTCTGTCGGCGGAGTCGGGCGCGGAAGTCCGCTACGCGGAGGAGGATGGCGCAGCGACGGTCGCCATCGGACAGCGTGTCGCTGCGCTGGTTTCACGCGAGGCGCCGGTGCAGGTGACCGGGCACGACAGCATCGATGCGCTCATCGCCGATATGGGCGCCAAGGGCTATTTCGACGTTTCGAGCCGAGCGAATCGCGCAAAGGTGATCGCGCTGCGATTCAATCTCGAAATGATGCCGCACGCGCGATTTGCGGCGGCCGTGGCCGATAGCCGCTCGCTGGCGGTCGAGAAGGCTCGGTCCGTGCTCGACTTGAAGGCGCAAGCGCCTGTTGCGGCCTTGCACACGGGTAAGAACGCCGGCGCTCTCGATGCGGTGCGCGACGTGATCGGCTGGAACACGCTCTACGACCGCACTAACGCGCGCGCCTACACGGCGATCAGCCGGATTTGGAACATCGGCGATTTTGCCGTCTGGTTCAACGACCAGACTTTCGCGGCGCTGATGTGCGGCCTGTTTGATCCTTCGCTCGCCCGCGAGAATTTTGCTGTCGCGATGGCGAACGCGACCCCGCAGGGCAATTTTGCCTGCCTGCTGACTTCGCGCAATTCCTGGGTCGACCGAAGCCAGGCGCCGCATGGCGCCTTCATCGCCTGGTTGATGTATCTGCGAAGCCGGGACCGCTCGCTGCTCGACCTCGCCTACGAGCCGTTGGCGCGAAACCATCGGTGGTGGCGAACCAACCGAGATCCGGATGGTCGTGGACTCGTTTCCTGTGGCACATCGGATGTCGGCGACGCTCTCTACAAAGGGACCGCTTTCGGCGCGCGCAACGAAACTGGCATGGACAATTCCGCCACGCACGACGAGGCGGCATACGACCCGGCGACCCGAACGCTTTCGACCATCGATGTTGGATTGAATTGCGCCTTGGCGCTCGACGCCGAGATGCTGGCGAGAATTGCGCGCGAGCTCGATCGGCCGGATGACGCCGCCTCGTTCGCGGCGCTGGCCGCCGCTACGCGAGACAAGATCTGTGGCGAATTGTGGGATGAGGCGCGCGGGCTATTCGCCAACCGCCAACGCGGGGGCGCCTTCGTTTCGAGCGTCGGGCCGACTTCCTTCTATCCGCTGCTGTGCGGCGCCGCGAGCAAGCCGCAGGCGAGCCGTCTGCTTGAGCACCTTGCTGATCCCGCGATGTTCGGCGGGAAGTTCGTGCTGCCGAACGCCGCGCGTAGCGAGCCTGCCTACAACGACAACGTTTACTGGCGCGGGCGTGTCTGGCCAAACGTCAATTATTTCGTCTGGCAGGGCCTGCGCCGCTACGGCTTTGAAGAGGAAGCGGCGGAACTCGCGCGCAAGAGCTTGGCCATGTTCGAGCAGTCATGGACGACGTCCCGCCTATGCGGCGAGAACTATAACGCCGCGACCGGAGAGATTACCGATCAGGGCGACGCCGATCCCTTTTACACCTGGGGCGCCATGCTGCCGCTGCTCGGCGTCAATCAGATCATGGATATCGGGCCGTGGAATGGTTGGGAAGTCGCCAACACCGGTGAGCCTGTGCGGCTGGGTCCGCTGGCGAGCCCCGCAGGGGATGTTCTGGTCGAGGTGGAGCAGGGCGTGCTCACGCTGTCCAACGCGAGCGGCGTCTTGTTTTCGACGGATGTTAAGGGCCGTCTCTGTCACATCATCGTCGAGCAGGGCCTGTTTTCCTTCCAGCTGGCAAATCGCCCGGTTGACGCTCCGACCGTCCGGCTGGGGCCCGAGATGTGCGCACGTTTTGTCGCCGCGCGCCTCGATGGGCGTGAGGTGGCGACGAGGGTCGAGGGGGGCTGCCGCGTGATCGACCTCGCAAGCGCGCGCGCCGGCGCTCGGCTCGACTGCCATCTCTCGCCCACGTCATGAGCGACGGCATGAGCGCAGCGCCTGATTGGTTCCGCGAACCAGGACCGGAATTTTGGCCGGCGGTGTTTTGGTTCTGGCATCGCATTCCCACCGATGCCGAAATCGGACGGCAACTGGCGGACATGCGTGCGAAGGGCGTTGGCACGGCGATGATCCAGGCGCGCCGCGCGCTGCCGCTCGAATCCTATCTTTCGCCAGCCTATCTCGACGCCTATCGGCGCGCGGCGGCTGAGGCGAAGAAGCTGGGCGTCAAGCTCACCATCTACGACGAATATGGCTGGATGTCGGGGCACGGCGGCGGCCGCACGGTCGAAGGCGCCGACCATCTTCGCGAGCGGCATTTGTTCTGGACGAGTTGCGTCGCCGGGGAGGGGAAGACGGAACTCGCGATCTCCGACATTCGCTCGCCCTTTCTCGACTTTCTCGGCGAAACCGGCCGCACCTGGTGTTACGAAGACGGCGTTCCGCGCTGGGGGGATTGGCAGCCGGTGCTGGCTGTGGCGCACCCTCGAGACCAAACGGCAGCGGCTGGTGAAAGCGATGTGCGGCTGTTGAAGGGGGGCGTCACGGTTCGGCAAACGGGTCCCACTTCGTGCCGGCTCGTCGTCGATCACGATGGGCTTCCCCAGGATTGGATGGTGACGGTCTTTGCGTCGGCGCGCTGTCTGTCCTCGCGGCTCGTCAATTATCTTCTGCCGGAAGCAGCAGAGCGATTCGCCGAGCTCGTTTACGCTCCGCTACTCGACGCCGCTGGCGATGCTGCGGACGGTTTCTTCTTTGACCATCCGCATGCGGGCTTCTACATTTGGGACGAGCACCGGGGCAATCTCGGCAACAGCCTGCTCTGGGACACTGGCTTCGCGGATTCTATCGATGTCACGCATTTGCTGGCGCTCGTGCGCGATGTCGGGCCGCGCACGGCGGCGCTACGCGGCGGGTTTTTCGAGGCTTATGGCCGGCGCATCCACGAAGCCTTCTTCGGGACACTGTCGCGTTGGACCGCCGGTCGAGGCGTAGGCTTCACGGGACACGAGCTTTTGACCCACGTCGGAGCGTGGGGCCTGCATGACGGCCTGCGGGGCTTCGACCCACGCAGCATGCCAGGCGTGGATTATTTCGGCGTCGACGCCTATCGCAGCGCGACGACGGTCGACGCTGCCGACTACGCGCCACAGCTCTCGGCCAAGCTTGGGGACAGCGTGGCGCGGGCCAATGGGCGCCGCCGCTGCATGATCGAGCAATATTCGACGGGGCGGGAGACCGGCGCGGCGACACTCGCCGGGCAATGGGGGCTGACGGCGGAGCGGTTTCGAGCGCAGGCGATCCGCCATATGCTGTTCGGCGCCCGCCAAATTCTGCTCCATGCCTACAACGTCACCGACGGTGAGGATGCCGACGATCGGCTGCTACTCAATCCGCGCTTCGATTTCCCGCCGGCCTTCAACTTCCAGCCGTGGTGGGAAGATTGCTCGGCAATCTTCACGGAACTGGCGCGCCTTTCCGCATTTCTGGAGGAGGGAGAGCCGCTGCGGCCGGTGGCGCTTCTCTATCCGCTTGAAACGATCCGGGCGGAGGGAATGGCGCCCGACTGCGGCAAACATTTCGGCTGGTGGGCCGAGGCGCTTTCCCGCGAAGGCATTGGCTATGACGTGGTCGACGAGCGGATGCTCGCCTGGGTTCTGGGTCCAGGTGCGCGCTACGAGACGTTGGTGCTGCCGGCCGCGACGACGCTGGCTTCGATAGCAACCGCCGAAACCATCGCGGCCTTCGTTAGGGGAGGGGGGCGGCTGCTGGCGAGCGGTCCGCTGCCATTCAAGACGAGAGCGAACGGCGACGATCCGCTTTGCGCCGGGTTGTTGGCGACGCTCGTGAACGAAGACAGTCGCGTCGTGCATCTGCCCGATGCAGGGCAGCGGGATGTTGCACGCCTTGTGGCGAGGGAACAGCGTCCACTGCCGGATATGCGGTTTGAAGACGGCGCTTCCTGGTGCTCGGTTTCACGTTTCGGCAATTCCTGGCGGTTGGCGTCGTTCAACGACCAGGCGTTGCCGCGGCGGCTGACCGTTCGGTTCGCCCAGTCCGAGCCGGACATATCATTGTGGAATCCCTGGAATGGCGCGGTGGCGGCATCGACATGCGTCGTCACGGACGGAATGTTGAGCTTCGAAGTCGGTCCCCATCAACTGGTCTGCCTCTCGATTTCGGACGGCGGTCCCGCCCCGCAGGTCAATCGCAAGCGACTTCATGCGACGGCCTCTGTCGATCCGCCGCCTTCGATCGTTCTTTCCGAGGGGTGGAGTATCGAAATTGATGGAAAGCGGATGCCGGCGTCCGTCGATCACGGATGGGAGGCGCAAGGCTATTCCGACTTTGCGGGCACGGGAATTTATCGCTGCCGCGCCAGGCTGCCGCGTCTCAATGAAGGGCTGATTTGGCGACTGATCCTGCCTGAGGTGCATGAGACGGCAGAGCTTTGGGTCGACGGTTCCTTCGTTGGCAGGCACGTCGCCGGAGATGCGCATTTTGACCTTGGACCTGCCCACGGCGCGGTCGAGCTTGAACTCCGCATCAGGAATACCGGAGCCAACCGCTACTATTCCGGCACGGCTTACTGGGACGGAAAGCCAAGGCCTTCGGGCCTCACCGCAGCGCCGTACATACGGGCCGTGCCGGCTGAAACCAGCTAAAGGCCGCAAGGCTTTCAATATTTGGGAGGAGGAAGCTTTGCCATCTATCCATGATCTATCCGAATTCGAGCAACGCATCTTCGCCAGTCTGGTATTTGGGGTCGTCGGCGACGCCATGGGGGCAATGACCGAGTTGCTGGAACCCGACGAGATCGAGCGACGGTTCGGCTGGGTGGAAACGTTCGAAGGCGACGGCACCGACGACGTCATCATGCGCGACCTGCTTGCCGGCGCTCTGGTCGAAACGGCCGGATACGCCACCGCGGATGACTGGGCGGCGCAGTGGGTGAAGCACTCGTCCATGATATTCGGCGAGAAGGCGAATAGGTTCTTCCCTTCGATCTTGCACGCCGCCGAAAAGCTGCGCCGCGGCTACCTGCCTCGCGTGATTGCGAAAGGCACAATGCCGACGACGACATCAGCCATGGCGATCGCGCCGGTCGGCATCGTCAACGCAGGTCATCCGGTCGCCGCGGCCGCTCAGGCGGCGGAAATCGCGAGCCTCGTGCACATCGGCGAAGAGGCATTCTGCCAAGACGGCGCGGCGGCTATCGCCGCGGCGATAGCCCGCGCCTTGTCGCCTGGCGCAACGGTCGACGCAGTGCTTGAGACCGCGATCGATTGCATCAAGCCTTGGAGCGGCGCGGAGATGCGTTCGCTCATTGGCGAGGCGCTGAAGCTCGCAAAGTCGTCCGCGGACTTCAAGGCGTTCCGCAGGAGCTACCACGAACAGTTTCGTAGGGCGGTCATTTGCGACAGCCGTGAAACCGTGCCGGCGTCGCTGGCGATTGTCTGGCTTGCAGCTGGCGATCCCTGGAACGCGATTGTCTTCAGCGCCAATTTTGGCCGCGACACCGACACGATTGGTTGCATGGCGGGCGGCATTTGCGGCGCCTTGTCGGGGTTGACGCCCGAAAACTCGGGTCGCTTCGAAAACCTCCCCGAGAAAACAATTCAGGCGCAGATGACGCTCGCAAGAGCCTTGGCGACGGTTCGTAATGCGAAGGCGAACAATGAGGCTGAGAAGTGGTCGAGAAGCTTCTGAAGCCGCGTGTATCCTCGACAACCTATGGAAGGAACAGGAGGCGCCACAGTTGAAACGAGAGTGGATTGTGAACGTGCGCCGAACCGGTTCCGCTCGAATCCTTCCCTTGGAGCGGACCCCAAAACTGAGACACGGGTAAATTGTGTTTCGGCGCCGAAGTCGGCCCCATGCTAGTCGCCTGCAACTGATTGATTGAACACAGAATTCAGCGGTTGGCGGGGGGGCCAGATCGGCGCCGATCGGGACCCCTCTGAAAGCGCAACTTCTTAAATATATCGCATAATTCTCCGCCGCGGCGTTTGCGCGCCGCACTGCGGCAATGGTCCGTCACTGCGGGTCGTCGAATCGGGCGGAAAGCAGACGTTTCGAGTGCGCGGCACAGGGCAGCTTCGCGCGCATCCCAGGGCCGTTCCTTGCCCTTGAAACCGCTCCCCAAAACCGGACGTTCAGGTCGACGCCGGCGCCTGACTCAACCTAACCGAGGTCAAAACTGCGCCTGCTGCAGCGTGACGGAACACCCCAAAGAGGCGTCGTCGATCGTCAAGGTCAGGTCATGCAACCTAGCTACGGCGGAGACCAGGGTGAGACCAAGACCCGTTCCCGGCTCGTGCCTGCTCTGCTCCGAGCGATAGAACCGCCGCAGCACTGCCTCACGCTCAGGGGCGGCAATTCCACATCCCGTGTCCTTGACGCCGACGCTGATGGAGTTGCCCGCCCGTGCGACTTCGACCGTGACGCTTCCCCGCGCAGGGGTAAACTTGATCGCATTGTCGACCAGGTTGGCGATTGCGTCGAACAGCAGACTGGCGTCTCCGTTCAGCGAGTAGGGACCAACGCCACGGCAAGCCAGACGCAGCTCGATCTCTTTTTCTTCCGCTACCGGCTCATAGAACTCGGCGACGTCGTTCGCCACCTGTCGGAGATCGACGTCAGAGAAGCCTGCCCGTCTGGCGCCGTCTTCGAGTTCGGCGATGCGCAACAGAGCGGAAAACGTCTTCAGCACGCCGCGGATCTCGAAGATGGCGTCGTCGATCGCCGTGGCGTAGTCCGATGGAGAAGCCGCCCGTCGTTGCGCCCGTTCCAGTCCGGCGAGAATTCGGGTCAGCGGAGTGCGAAGATCGTGGGCGATGCCGTCGGCCACGCCCTTCACGTCATGCATCAAGCGCTCAATGTCGTCGAGCATCCCGTTCACGACATGCGCCAGGCGATCGAAATCGCCCGAGGTTCCGTTCGAGGGAAGGCGGCGCGACAAATCCCCACTCACGATCCGCTGGATGGCCATCGCCACGCCGTCGAGCCGCCGGACTGTGCCGGCGCCGACGAGCGTGGCACCCAACAGGCCGAGGGTAGCCGTCAGAACGCCTCCCCACACCACCGTGCCGATGAAAGCCTCGTCGAACTCGCGCGCTTCATGCATGTCCTGCGCGATCAGAACGATCTCGCCGCCCGGCAGTTGGTGCGCCATGCCGCGGTAGCGCTTGTGGTTGTCGTTCGTCCGAACCTTGAAGTCGAAGGGTCGATCGAAAACCGCGATAGGGACGGGCATTGGCAATGGATCGCCGGCAAGGAGACGGCCTTCCGCACCGTAGAGGGAGAATACGTGCTCCGAACTTCGATTGGTCGCGGCGCGCGCCTCGAACTGACGCTCGATATCCGGCAAAGACGAGTGGAACGACTCCGGCGCCTCCCGGCCGAGCCAGCCATCGACGTTGGCGATGATGAACTGGTGGGTCTGTAAAAAAAGGAAGCCGAATAAGACCGCCGACGCCGTTCCGAACAGCGCCAGGAACAGCAGCGCCACCCGAAAACTACCCGTCCGTGGTAGGTCAATGAGGCGCATGGAGGACATATCCAGCGCCGCGCACCGTCTGGATGAGAGGCGGCGCGCCGGGAATCTCGATTTTCCGGCGAAGCTTGCTGACATGGACGTCGATGACGTTGGTCGGCTCGTCGTAACGATAGTGCCAGACTTCCTCGAACATCATGGTACGGGTGACCACCTGGCCGGCGTGGCGCATCAGATATTCCAGCAGGCGGTATTCCCGGGGCAGCAATTCGATGGTTTGGCCGGCGCGGGTCACGGTATGGGTCGGCAGATCGATTTCGAGATCTGCCACGCGCAGCGTCGTTTCGCGTTGCGGACTGGCGCGTCGTCGCATCAACACGTCGAGACGCGCTGTCAGTTCGAGGAACTCGAACGGCTTCGTCAGGTAGTCGTCGCCACCCGCCTTCAGCCCGCGCACCCGCTCGTCGACGGCCGAAAGCGCGCTCAGCACTAGGACCGGCACTTCGTTTCCGGTCGCCCGCAGCGTCGCCAACACGGCCAGCCCGTCCATGCCGCCGGGCAGCATGCGATCGAGCACCACCGCATCGAACTCCTCCGTCGCGGCGCGCAGCAATCCCTCCCGTCCGACCCCAGCGGACGCCACTTCGTGCCCGTGGTCCGTCAGGGCCGCCGCGATCTCGCTTGCGGTTCCGACATCATCCTCGATAACAAGGATCCTAGCCATTTCGCCTTTCATCCTTTGCCATCGCCGGAGACAACCGACGCGGTCCAAGTTCCAATCTCCGGCGCGACGGAAGTGTCGGAGGACCACGAAGATCATGCGCCAATCTGCCATGCGCTTCAAAACCGCGGCTTCGCGCCAACATGAAATCGAGTTCATATTCGCAATGCTCGGACGCGGCCAATGCGGCTCTTGATAGTTGAAGATGACGAGCGCGGCGCGTCCTATCTGATGCGCGGGCTGGCGGAAAGCGGTCACATCGTCGACCGCGCGCCGGACGGCGAGGCCGGCCTCGCCTTGGCGTTGGAGGGCATCTACGACGTCCTGATCGTGGACCGCCGGTTGCCCGGGTTGGACGGGATCGCTCTTGTGAAGAGCCTGCGCGCGAGGGGGCAAGAGACGCCTGTCCTCATGCTCAGCGCGATCGCCGGCACGCTGGAGCGCGTGGAAGGGATGCAGGCCGGTTGCGACGACTACCTGGCGAAACCCTACGCGTTCGTCGAGTTGCTCGCGCGGGTGGAAGCCTTGGCGCGGCGGGTCGATCGCAGGCGGCGTCACGCTGTCCTTGAGGTCGCCGACCTGCGCTTCGATCCCGCGGTGAGACAGGCGACGCGCGACGGACGGCCTGTCGCTCTGCAGCATCGCGAAGGACTGCTCCTCGAACTGCTGATGCGCCACGCCGACCATGTCGTGACTCGGTCGATGCTGCTGGAAGCGGCGTGGGACTACGATTTCGAGCCGCGCGGCAACATCATCGATCGGCATGTCTACCGATTGCGCCAAAAAATCGATGGAGGGCACGCTCGCAAGCTGATCCTCATGGTGCGCGGCGCCGGATATATGATCACGGCCCGCGGCTCCGAGGAGCGGTGATCCCAGCATCCTAAAATCGATTTCATGTTCCGACGAAGCGGCTCCCATTCGAGGTGGGGCACAATTCGCAGGTGCAGCAAATCGATCCCACCCAGCGGCGCGGCCGCCTCGTTTTACTCGTCCTGCCTGTGGCGTTCAGCCTCGGAGCCTGTTCACTCGTCCCCGACTACCAGCGGCCGCCAGTCGGCGACGCAACCGCCTGGATGACGCCCTCCAAAAGGGATGGCCGCGGGGCCGAGGTCCATTTGGGATGGTGGCGCAGTTTCAGCAGCGGCGAGCTCGACCGCCTGATGGACCAAAGCCTCTCCGGCAATTTCACACTCCAAGCCGCCGCCGCGCGCGTGGTGCAGGCCCAGGGGACCGCGGAAGTCGCCGGGGCTCCGCTATGGCCGTCAATCAATCTGGTCGGGACGCAGGATCAGAGTCGCGGCGCCCAGAATAGCGAGACCCACCAGGTCGTGGGGCTAGCGACCTACGAACTCGACTTTTGGGGGAAAAACCGTGCGGCCGCCGCATCGGGCGCGGCGTTGGCCGCCGCTTCGGCGTTCGACGCCGACACGGTCGCCATGACCCTGTCCGCTTCGGTCGCAGATACCTACTTTCAGGTCCTCTCGCTGCGCGAACGGATCCGTCTCGCCCGGCAGATCGCTAGCGACGCGCGGCATGTGCTGGGGCTGATTCAGGTGCGGCGCGGCGCCGGCACTGCCACGGATCTCCAGGTCGAGCAGCAGCGCACAGCCGTCGCGACGTTCGACGCCGCCGTTCCGGCGCTTCAGCAGCAAGTGGATGTCGCGACGCACGCCATAGCGGTCCTGACCGGAATGGGCCCGGAGGGCTTCGCGGTCGCTGGCGACGGCCTCGGCGCCCTCTCCAACCCCAGTATCGCGCCCGGTCTTCCCGCCGCTCTCTTAGGTAGGCGACCCGACATCCGCGCCGCCGAAGAGAGGCTGATCTCGGCCAATTTCGACATCGGCGTCGCCCGGGCGGCCTTCTTCCCGACGATCTCGCTCACTGGCGCCGCGGGGGTAGGGGCGCGAACCCTGTCGAAGGCCTTCCCGCCGGTCGCGGCGACCGATCTCGGGGCGGGCCTGCTACAGCCGCTCTTCCAGGGCGGTCAGTTGGAAGGCCAATTGCGCGTCAGTCGGGCGCGGCAGGTCGAGCTGGTGGCGACCTACCGGCAAACCGTGATCGCAGCCTTTCAGGACGTCGAGGACGCGCTCAGCACACTCGCCCAGGTGCAAAGGCAGGAGGCCATCGAGACGACGGCTGAGGCGGCAGCTCGCAAAGCCGCCGATCTCGCACAGCTGCAATACAGCCTTGGCAGCGCCGACTACCTTACCGTGCTCACAACCGAGCAGGCCCTTTATCAGACGCGCGACGCGCTCCTTCAATTGCGATTGCAACGCCTCCAGGCCGTCGTCGGCCTGTTCCGCGCGCTGGGCGGCGGCTTCGATGCGCCCGGCGGACCGATGCCGGCGCAGACCGCGTCCTTCGCTGCGCCAAATCCCCTTACACACATGATCGGAGGCGGTTCGTGAGCGAAACGATCGACCGGCGGATTGTCGTCGAACAGACCAAAACGCGCCCCTCAATCGCCGCCGCCGTGCTGCGTGCGGCGATCGCAGTCCTGGCGCTCGGCGGCGGAGTGGAGGCGGCGCGCTGGGCTTGGACCGCGCAGCCTGCGGCGCCGAGCTCCACGGCGGGTCCCGCAGCGGTGCCGGTAGTCGCCGGGGTCGCCAGCACGCGCGACATGCCGATATGGCTGTCCGGGATCGGAACGGTGACGCCGCTCAACGTCGTTGACGTCAAGGTCAGAGTCGATGGGCAACTTCAGAGCGTCGCGTTCAAGGAGGGACAGGAGGTTGTCGCGGGAGACGCGCTCGCGCAGATCGATCCGCGGCCCTATCAGGCAATCCTGGCGCAGGCGGAGGCGAACCGCCAGAAGGATCTCGCCCAACTCGCCAATGCCCGCCAAGAGGTGGTGCGGGCGGACAAGCTCGCCACCGCCGGCGCTGGCACGTCGCAGAATCTCGACGCCATGAAGGCGCAGGAGGCCGCATTGCTGGCGACCGCCGCTGCCGACCAGGCGACGATCGACGCGGCCCGCCTGAACCTGGACTTCACGCGCATCGTCTCGCCGATCGCAGGGCGCGTCGGCCTGCGGCAGGCCTATCCGGGCGCCATCGTCCATGTGAGCGACGCCGCCGGTCTCGTCACGGTGACGCAGATTGCCCCCATCTCGGTGCTGTTCTCGATTCCGCAGGACGAGCTCGCATCGGTGGCGGACGCGCAGCGCGCCGGCGAACTGCCGGTCGCGGTGGACGCGCGTGACGGCTCCAAGCACATCGCGGACGGCCGTCTCGTCTTCATCAACAGCTCGGTCGACCAGGCGACGGGCCAGATCCAGCTCAAGGCCGAGTTCGACAACGCCAATCGGACCTTGTGGCCGGGCGAGCTCGTCGCCGCCAAAGTGCTGGTGCGCACCGAGCAGGGCGCAACCGTCGTGCCCGCACAGGCCGTCCTGACGGGCGAGAACGGCCTCTATGTTTACGCCCTGAAACCGGACGGAACCGTCGCGACGCAAAACGTGACGACCGGACCGACCGTCGACGGTTTCACCGAGGTTCGCACGGGACTTTCGGCTGGACAGAAGGTGGTCCTCGACGGGCAGTCCCGTCTGGCGCCCGGCAGCCATGTGACCGTCGTAGCGAATCCTTCGCAAGCGGACGGACAAGGCTCATGAGCATCTCGCGCCCGTTCATCTATCGCCGGGTCGGCACCTGCCTCCTGGCGATCGGCGTGGTGTTGGTCGGATTGGTCGCCTATCGCAGCCTGCCGGTTTCGGCTCTGCCGCAAGTGGACTTCCCGACGATCCAGGTGACTGCGAATTTGCCTGGCGCCAGCGCCGAGACCATGGCGAGCTCGGTCGCGACGCCTCTGGAGCGGTCGCTCTCCAGCATCCCCGGCGTGACCCAGATGACCTCGTCGAGTTCCCTCGGCGTGACCCAGATCGTGCTTCAGTTCGATCTCAACCGGAACATCGACGGCGCGGCCCAGGACGTTCAGACGCAGATCAACGCCGCTTCCGGCGTGCTGCCGAAAGACATGCCGAACCCGCCGACCTACAACAAGGTCAATCCGGCCAACGCGTCCATTATCTCGCTGGCGCTGACGTCGCCCACCATGCCGTTGACCGAGCTCGATCGCTATGCCGAGGACTTCATCGCGCAGCCGATCTCCCAAGTCCCCGGCGTCGGCATTGTCGACTACCACGGCCAATTGCGGCCGGCGGTGAGAGTTCGGATCGACCCTGACAGACTGGCCGAAATGGGGTTGACGCTGGAGGACGTTCGAACGGTGATCGGGGCTTCCACCGTCGACGCACCCAAAGGCACGCTGAACGGCGCCCATCAGGCCGTGGTGCTGAACGCGTCCGATCAACTTCTCGACGCCGCCGCCTACCGAAACCTCGTCATCGCCTACCGCAACAGCGCGCCGATCCGGGTGCAGGATGTCGGCGCAGTTTCAGACGCGCCGGAAGATATCCGCGAGGCCGCTTGGTTCCAGGGGCAGCGCGCCATCATCGTCGATGTGGCCCAGCAACCCGGCTCCAACGTGGTCGCGACCATTCAGGCGATCAAGGACAAGCTGCCGGCGCTGACCGCCTCCCTGCCGCCCGCGGCGGAGCTTCACCTGGTGGGCGATCGCACCCAGACCATCCACGCATCCGTGAGCGACGTCCAGCTGACGATGCTCATCACGATCGCGCTCGTCGTCATGGTGATCTTCGTCTTCCTCAGGAATTTCTGGGCGACGCTGATTCCCAGTCTGACAATCCCGCTTTCGCTCATTACGACATTCGCGGCGATGTACGCGCTTGGCTACAGCTTGGACAACCTGTCCCTGATGGGTCTGACGATCGCCATTGGCTTCGTGGTTGACGACGCCATCGTCGTCATCGAGAACGTCATGCGACATCTGGAGGAGGGCCGGCGTCCGCTCGACGCAGCGCTGGAAGGCGCGCGCGAGGTCGGCTTCACAATCGTGTCGATGACGCTGTCGCTGATCGCGGTCTTCATCCCGATCCTGCTGATGGGCGGACTCGTGGGGCGTCTGTTCCGCGAGTTCGCGATCACCATCAGCGTGGCGCTGATCGTGTCGGGCATCGTGTCGTTGACCGTGACGCCCATGCTCTGCGGCTGGCTCATCCGCCATGATGACCAGCACAAGCCTGGCCGCCTCTATCGATGGTCGGAACGCTTGTTTGAAAGCGTCACGCGCGGGTACGGCCGGCTGCTAGACGTGGCGCTGCGCTCGCAGAAGATGACGCTTTTGACGCTCGTCGCCACGATTGGGCTCACCGGCTGGCTGTTCGTCATCGTGCCGAAGGGATTCTTCCCGCAAGTCGACACCAGCATCGTCATGGGCGTCGCCCGAGCCGCGCCGGATATTTCTTTCGACGCCATGTCCGGCCGCATCAATGCGCTGGCCGAAATCGCGATGAAAGACCCGGCGATCAGCACGGTCGATTGGTGGATCGGCCCGAATCCGACCATCAGCGAAGGCCGCATCCTGCTGAACCTGAAGCCGCTCGATCAGCGCGACACGCCGGCCGACCAAGTGCTCGCGCGATTGCGAGGCAAGATGGCCGCGGTGGAGGGCATCATCCAGGGCATGCAGGTGAAGCAGGATATTCAGGTCGGCGGTCGGTTCTCCGCGGCGCAGTACCAATATACGCTGCAAGACGGCGACGTGGGCGAACTGTATAAATGGTCATCCCTGCTCGACGCGAAACTGAAGACCATGCCCCAACTGCGGGACGTGACCTCCGACCGGCAGGCTGCGGCCACCAGCGTGACGCTCGATATCGATCGCTCCACCGCCAGCCGGCTCGGCGTCAACGTGCAGGCGATCGACGACACGCTCTACGACGCCTTCGGCCAGCGTCAGGTGGCCACCCTGTTCTCGCCGTTGAACCAATACCATGTGGTCGAAGAGGTCGACCCGCGCTACCAGCTCAGCACAGAGGGGCTTCGTCACCTCTTCGTCCGCTCGGCGACGTCCGGACAGCTTGTCCCGTTGAGCCTTCTGGTGAAGGTCAAGCAGGGCGTTTCACCGATCACGATCAACCATCAGGGCCTGTTTCCGGCCGTCACCCTGTCCTTCAACCTCGCGCCCGGGGTGGCGCTGGGCGATGCGATCTCGGCGATCCACGCCGTCGAAAGCGAAGCGCGCATGCCCGCGAGCGTCGTCGGGACCTTTCAGGGCGCGGCGCAGGCGTTTCAGGATTCCCTGCGTTCGGAGCCGTGGCTGATCCTCGCGGCGGTCCTGACGATCTACATCGTGCTCGGAGTGCTGTACGAAAGCGCGATCCATCCGCTGACGATCATCTCCACGCTTCCGTCCGCCGGCGTCGGCGCGCTGCTGGCGTTGCTGCTCTGCGGCCAGGATCTCCTCGATCATGGGTATGGTCGGCATCCTGCTGCTGATCGGCATCGTGAAGAAGAACGCGATCATGATGATCGACTTCGCGCTCGTCGCCGAACGGGACCAGGGCCTTTCGCCGCACGAGGCGATCCGCCAGGCCTGCCTGCTGCGCTTCCGTCCGATCATGATGACGACGTTCGCCGCGCTGCTCGGGGCGCTCCCGCTGGCCCTGGGCCACGGCGCCGGCGCGGAGCTGCGCCAGCCCATGGGCATCGCGATCGTCGGCGGCCTGATCGTCTCGCAGATGCTGACGTTGTTCACGACCCCAGTCGTGTACCTGTGGTTCGACCGCCTGCAAGGCATCCTGCCGAGCAAGCGGGTGGCCGAGGATCGTTTGCGTCCTACGCCCCAAGCAGCGGAATAGGTAACCGCCGCGGACTTTAGGGAAATGTGGGAGTCTCCAGCGAATAGAACCTCGTCTGCCCCCTTTTTGCGACGGCAGGCAAAGTGGCTGCCGTCACAGCTTCCTTAGGCGTTCGCTGCAATGACTGAATGTCTGTGTCTTCAACTGCTAATTCGATAGGCGTTGGTTCATGACGGCGGGGAAGAAGCAAAGATCGGCGAGAGCGGTGATCTCGACGGCCAGCAGTCGCCCGGCGTGGGTCGCGAGTTCTTGAGGCCGAGGAGCAGAGTCGCAGATCTTTTCGATTCGGCAAGACCAGCGGGCAGGCGTCGCCGCCAATAGTAAACAGACCCTCGACGCACGAAATGGGGGATTGCAGGCACGCTTGGCTCCGTTGCGTCGCAGCCATGTGCGCCAGGGATGTGGATATGCGCCTCAGATAAGGAGATTTCCTAGCAATTTCAGAGAATTAGATGATCTTGGCTGACGACGCAGTGCTGTTTGAACTGGTCTGGGGCGGCGAATTCCCCGCTAACAGGGAAAAGACTAGGGAAATTTCCGTTTTTAGGCCGCTTCCCGGCGAAACGGCCCATAACAATATTTTCAATTCAAGGGGTTGCGAGCGAATTCCCTAAGAATCGGAACAGGGAATTAATTCCACCTAACCGGGATTTGTCTTCCCGAGAACAGGGAATAATTCGCGCTGAAAGCGGGCCTGGCGCGACGGCGGTCAAGCGCCTGATTTGGCCGTTGAGCGCGAGCAATTCGGAGTTGGTGGACGCGGCCGTGGTGTGAATAGGCGCGACTGTAGGACCCGCCCAAATTAGTGATGCCCATTACTCAACGTGCCGATCGGCGTTGGACCCGACGCCGATTCACGACATCGAGAGCGCGAGCCGATGTGGGGTCTCAATCTGCGCCGATCCGGACCCCACTGGCTAACCACGTTCACGTGCGAGTTCAGTTGGTTGCGCCAATTTCTGGGGAGGGGACATTCGACGCCGAAACATAATCCCGGTCGAGGAGATGGGCAATCATTTGGCGCCTTGCGCGCGCGAGGCGGCACTATCGAGTTTCAATGGCGATGCTCGGCCTATCGACCGCACGGTCCGGGCCACACTCTGAATTGATTCGAATTCCCTTGACGGTCGTGGTCGTCGGAACGACATTGAAATCACAATAAATTGTCGGCCGAAAACATAAGGTGCGGCTCGCGCGCCAATAAAAGCAGGGAGGTTACGGTGACCATCACGAACGTGCGGGGCGCGGTAGGCCGTCGCAACTTTTTGAAAGCGGGAGTTATCCTTGGCGCGGCGCAGGTCGCGAGCCCGTTCGTGCTGCGGGCGCGCGCAGCGGATTCCGTGAAGATCGGGCTAGATAACCCTCTGACGGGCACTTACGGCGGTCCTGGCAAGAACGAACTGATCGGGTGCCAACTCGCGGTCGAGCAGGTCAATGCAAAGGGCGGCATCCTTGGCCGAACCGTCGAACTGATCAGCGAGGATTCCACCAGCGGCGACGCCGGAACCGCGGTCCAGAAGGCTCGCAAGCTGATCGACGGCGACAAGGTCGATTTTCTGCTCGGCAACGTCAACTCGGCGCTTGCCCTGGCTATGGCCCAGGTCTCCAACGAAAAGAAAGTCCTGCATATCGTTCCCGGCGGACATACCGACGCAATTACTGGCGCGAGCTGCCACTGGAATGTCTTCCGCGTCTGCAACACGACCCAGATGGAGGCGGCCGCGGTCGCAAGCGCCCTCATCAAGGATTACGGCAAGAAGTTTTACTACATCACCCCGGATTACGCATTCGGCCACTCGCTGGAAGCCGGGATGGTCAAAGCCTGCGCCGCGCTTGGAGGAACGCGAGTCGGCGGCGATTTGGCGCCTCTCGGCTCGTCGGATTTCTCGGCCTTCCTCATCAAGGCGCAGTCGGCAAATCCCGACGTAATTATCTTCCTTACGCAGGGCGATGACATGGTGAACGCCCTCAAGCAAGCAGTGCAGTTCGGACTGGACAAGAGCGTCCATCTGGCCGGCGCTCAGCAAGAGCTCGAACCATTGGAAGGGCTGCCTCCGGAAGCGCGCATCGGCACCTGGGTGATGGAATGGTATTGGAAGCAACCCGGGGTGCCGCACGTCGCCGAATTCGTCGACCTCGTGAAGAAGCGCTCGGGCCGGGTGCCGACCGCGCGGACCTGGTTCGGGTTCGTCTCCGTCTGGACCTGCGCCCTTGCGGCCGCCAAGGCGAACTCTTTGGACGCGGTTGCGATGGCGAAGGCGCTGCAAGGGTTCCAATTGCCTCCGGAAATTGCATTGTCGCCGAACCCGGCGATTTACCGAGCAGGCCAAAACCAATTGATCGCGAGCCTCTTCGTCGGAAATGCGCAGGCGAGCGGCGATGCGCCCGACGACCTTTTCAAGGTCACAAAGGTAGTCAATGGCGCCGATGTCGCGGGGAGTCTCGATGACAGCGGCTGCAAAATGACCTGGCCGGCGTAGCCCCGTAGTGGCGCTCGGCGGGCCCCTTCGCGTTGAACCCGTCGATGAATCGAAAAGCCGAGCGCTTTACGAGCGCATCTCATGCGTAGGCGGCATGCCTCGACCTGCCGATCCCCTACGCGAGAAACGGTGATCTCCGAATGACGCAGCTCATCTTGTTCAATGTCTTCAATGGATTGATCGTTGGAGCGTTCTACGCGCTCATGGCTCTCGGCCTATCGTTGATCCTCAACTTGAGCGGCGTCATCAATTTTGCGCATGGCGGGTTTCTCGCACTCGGAGCCTACATCGCCTATTCGTTGATGCCGTCCATCGGCTTCTGGGGGGCGCTCGTCGTCGCACCGTTCTTGACTGCGGTAATCGGCTTGGCGATCGAGCGGGTGCTGATCCGGCCACTGTACGGCGGCGATCCGCTGTACGGCCTCCTGCTGACCTTCGGGCTCGCCTACATTCTGGAAGACGCAACCCGGTTCATTTGGGGCGCGCAAAGCGTGCCGTTTCAGGTGCCAGGCTGGCTCTCCTCGCCTCTGAGCAGCCACTTCTTCTTTCTCACGGGCTATCGGGTTTTCATGATCGTGATAGTCGTCGTGGCAGTCGCGATCCTGTTCTCTGTCCTGACCTACACGCGGCTGGGCATGCGCATTCGCGCGGGGACGCGAGACCTCGACACGGTGTCGACCCTTGGCGTGAACGTCCGTGTTTTGCGCAGTCTTAATTTCGGCATCGGCATTTATATAGCTGGGCTTGCGGGCGTATTGGCGGCGGGACTACTCGGTCTGACGCCTACGATCGGGTCGTCACTCATTATGCCGAGCTTCGTCGCAATTATCGTGGGCGGACTGGGAAGCCTCCTAGGTACGTTACTGGGTGGGCTATTGATTGGAGTTGCTTCCGGACTTACCGCGGTCTTTTTTCCGTCCGCCTCCGAGGCGGTGATCTACGTGATGATGGGAATTGTCCTTCTGGTTCGCCCGCGAGGGCTCTTGGGCGAAGAAGGAAGACTGCATTGACTTCATCGGCCAAGCGCGCGCTCGACAGTCTCATGTGGGCGCTGTTGCTTACGCTACCCTTCTTGATGGGAGCTGTTGGAGGCTATACCGAGCTTGCAACACGCATCGTCGTAATGGGCCTGGCGGCGATGTCGCTCAATTTCCTGCTCGGCTTCACCGGCGTCCTCTCATTTGGCCATGCAGCCTACTTTGGATTGGGCGCCTACGGAACAGCGCTGACGATAAAATATATCGCGCCCAATACGCTGTTGGGCATCACCGTCGGTGTCCTCACGGCGGCAGTGGCCGCGGCCATCATTGGCGCACTTATCGTGAAACGACGGGGCGTCTATTTCGCCATGGTCACCATCGCATTCGGCCAAGTGTTCTATTTCATTGCCTTCCGTTGGAATACAGTGACCGGTGGCGATGACGGGGTGACAGGCTGGCATCGCATGCCTATCGATATCGGCGCTGCTAGCCTCGACATCTACAGCAACGACAAAACCTTCTATTACTTCGTACTGGCTGTTTTTGCGGCTTGCGTTGGGATCATGGCCCTCCTTTTGGACTCGCCGTTTGGGCGCACGCTGCTTGCGATCCGCGAGAACGAACGGCGAGCGCGCTTTTTAGGCATCCCTGTCGATCGCCACATCTGGCTGTCCTTCCTAATCTCTTGCACATTCGTCAGTGTGGCCGGCTCGCTCTACGCTTTGTTGAATAACTTTACCGATCCAAGGTCTCTTAGGTTCGATCTATCCGGCAATCTGGTCATCATGGCGGTACTTGGGGGTATGCGATCCTTCTGGGGACCGCTGATCGGCGCGGCGGTCTTCGTGGCTCTACAGGACTACGTTTCCAGCCATACGGAAAATTGGATGTCGGTGATCGGCCTCGTCTTCGTACTTGTCGTGCGGTTTTGCCCCCGCGGCATCCTCGGCGTCCTGCGTGGAAGGTCTTCGACATGAGCCTCCTGCAAGTCAACGATGTAAGCAAGCGCTTCGGCAATCTGATCGCCGTCGACGGCGTGTCTCTAAGCATCGAACCCAGGGAGCTCAGAGCGATCATCGGTCCCAATGGCGCCGGCAAGACCACCTTCTTCAATCTAATAAGCGGTTTCTTCGCTCCGACCTCCGGCTCCATTCTCCTCGATGCGAATGATATTACGGGGATGTCTCCTGAAGAACGCGTCGGCCACGGCATGGCGCGCACGTTTCAGATCACTGAAGTTTTCCCCGAACTGAGCGTCGCCCACAATCTGCGGATTGCGGTCGAAGTCGCGGCGGGCTTTCGGCTGAGTCCCTGGATCGGCAAGGCGCACCGCGAGGAGGTTGCGGTGCAAGTTGCGAGTCTGCTGGACATGGGCGGCCTGACGGCTAAGCGGGACGTGCGAGTCGGGGCTCTGTCGCATGGCGATCAACGCGCGGCCGAAATCATGATGTCGCTCGCGCTTCGACCGCGCATCCTCATGCTTGACGAACCGACCGCGGGAATGGGCGATCAGGAGACCTACGACATTGCTCGCCTCATCCGCCGCCTGCACAAGATCAAAGGCATGACGATCATGTTGATCGAGCATGACATGCGCGTCGTGTTCAATCTCGCCGATCGCATCATGGTGCTCGCGGAAGGACGGGTGTTGGCCGAGGGAACGCCGGATGAGATCGCGAACAGCGACGCGGTCCAAGCGGCCTATTTGGGCAAGGCGGCGGCATGATCGCGCTTCAAGCCGAGGGGCTGCAAACCTATTATGGTAAGAGTCATATTCTTCGGGGCGTAACGATCGAGGTGCGCGAAGGGGAGATCGTCGCCTTGTTGGGTCGCAATGGGGCGGGCAAGACGACGACATTGCGAAGCCTAATCGGGTTGACGCCGCCGCGCGAGGGGACGGTGCGATTTTTCGGGACCGACGTCACTGGCTCTCCTTCCTACAAGCTCGCCGCAATGGGCGTCGGTTACGTCCCGGAAGGCCGACGGATATTCAGCAATCTCACCGTCGAGGAGAACCTGATGGTGCCAATGGAGAGGCCAGGATCGTGGACGATCCCTCGCGTTTACGAGGTCTTTCCTCGCTTGGCGCAGCGCAAGTTCAACAAAGGCAGCCAATTGTCAGGCGGCGAGCAGGAGATGCTCTCGATTTCCCGCGCCCTGTTGCTCAATCCGAAGCTCTTGATGCTGGACGAACCCTCGCAAGGGTTGGCGCCGCTCATTGTCGAGGAGCTTTTCAAGATCGTCACCGCGGCCCGACGCGAGGGTGCTTCGGTCTTGCTTGTTGAGCAGAACGTACGCGCTGCGGTTGAAATCGCAGACCGCGCCTATGTTCTTGACGACGGCGCGGTGGCCTACGAAGGCGACGCTGCCGAATTTGGTCGGGATCAACAGCGCGTGCGGGAACTCGCCGGCGCAAGTGCGGAAAAGTGGGATATGGCGGATTAGAGCACAGCAACCGATCGTGCGGACTTTTGCTGGCGATCCAAGTTTTGGAACCCCTCACATGCGGCGCTATCGAATCGCGGTCATTCCTGGCGACGGAATCGGCAAAGAGGTAATTCCTGCCGGTGTGGAAGTGCTCACGGCGCTCGCGTCGCGTGTTGGTGGATTTGAAGTCACATTCGAGCACTTAGATTGGGGGTCGGACTACTATCGCTCTACCGGCCTGATGATGCCGGCCGATGGCCGCGAACACATCAAAGACCACGACGCTATCTATTTCGGAGCGGTTGGGTCCCCCGAAGTGCCCGATCACATCAGCCTTTGGGGTCTGCGGTTGGCTATCTGCCAGCCATTCGATCAATACGCCAATGTCCGACCAGCGCGCCTACTGCCCGGAATCGTGAGTTCATTGCGCCATGTTACCGGCCCGGAAATTGACTGGGTCGTCGTGCGGGAGAACTCCGAGGGCGAATATTCCGGCATCGGGGGCCGAGTCCATCGCGGACTGCCTCAGGAGGCAGCGACGGACGTTACAATCATGACCCGAGTGGGAGTTCGAGCGGATCCTCCGCTTCGCCTTTGCCCTCGCGCGTTCGCGGCCGCGCAAATTGCTCACAATCGTGACGAAATCCAATGCTCAGCGCTACGCCATGGTGATGTGGGACGAAATAGGCGCCGAGGTGGCTCGCGAGTTTCCCGACGTGGCTTGGGATAAAATGTTGGTCGACGCGATGACCGTGCGGATGACCATAAAGCCGGCAAGTCTGGACACGATTGTCGCGTCGAACTTGCATGCGGACATTTTGTCCGATCTTGCAGCCGCGCTGGCCGGTTCGCTGGGCACCGCGTCCACGGCAAATCTCAACCCGGAGCGTCGATTCCCTTCGATGTTCGAGCCAATTCATGGCTCGGCCCACGATATCGCCGGCAAAGGCATCGCCAACCCGATAGGCTCATTTTGGACGGCGTCGTTGATGCTCGACCATCTCGGGGAAAAGGGCGCGGCCGATCTCCTGATGCGGGCAATCGAGCGGGTGACCGCGGACCCAGCGTTGCATACACCAGACCTTGGCGGCGGTGCGACTACGCGGCAGGTGACGGACGGTGTCCTCGCAGCAATCGGACGCGAAAATTGGTAGATGTTATTCAGCGCGCGGCATTGTCATGTCTGGACGGCGGCCGCGGCGCCGTCACAGAAAGTCAACAAGCCCATCAACGGGGGCCTCGTCTAGGGACCCCTTGCCAGCATCCATTTGGGCTTTCGCGACCTTTTGAATTTCGATTTCCGCCAGCATTTCGGTATCCATCCGGCGTGGGCCGCAGGGTATGCGTCGTAGACCCCGGGAGGATTGCTCAGCTCTGGGCGCTTGATGTGCTGGCCCTGTAGATTTGGGATCGCGGCGGCCGGCCAAATATTCTGACGCAACCTCGATGATCGACCGCAGATCAGGCAGTACCGATCAAACGACCCCATAGGAGATCGACTTTCGCGCGTCCACACCGTTTGGCGTTTGACCAATATCAGCCTTGTAATCTGGCCTGCGACTTGCCCATTGGACCAAGGCAACGTAGTCGCGGCCCGAACTGCTTCGACATCGCGGGCGGCCGCGCCTCTCGCAGACCCGCTCTATATTGGGGCCATCGAGTTTTCGTCAGGGACGTCGCCGAGGACATGGGCAAGCCCGTCCAGGTATTCTACAACACGGAACTGGAGCCGCTGCAGACCGAATGCTGCGGCCTAAGCGCCGGTTTCTCGGCGGACAAACAAAATGATGGTCGGTGGGAGGAATGGATGTCTGATCTGCGGCGAAATTTGATTTCCCGTGTAAATGTCGCTGATTTGCTGGTCCGAAGCGCCGCCCGATCGCCGAAGGCGTTGGCGCTCGTGGACGGTGAGCGCCGTTTCTCCTACCGCGACTTCAACGACCAGGTGAACCGCGTGGCGCACGGTCTCGTGGGCCTCGGTTACGTGCGAGGCGACGCCTTGGCGCTGATGTCGACCAACAATGCGGAATTTCTCTTCACGTATCTCGCCTGCGCGAAGCTCGGCGTCGTCTGCGTGCCGATCAACCTCTTCTGGCGCCACAAGGAGCTTGCCTACGTGCTCGCCCATGCCCGCGCCAAGGGTGTCGTGACGGAAAGCGGCCTCCTGGACCAGTTGCTTACTGGCCTGCCGGAGGCTGAATGCGTGCAGGACGTCGTGATCCTCGGCCCGTCCGACGGCGTGAGCGTGGCGGGTCGTCGCACTCTGCGATTCGAGGCGCTGATGGAGGGCCAGCCGACCGACGAGCCAGCGCATTATGTCGAGGATCGCGACCCGGTCTCCTATCTCTACACCAGCGGCACGACCTCGGCGCCCAAGGGCGTGGTCAGCAGCCATCTCGCGGTCTACCTTGAGTCCATGGGCACGGCCCTCGACACGTGCATGAGGGCGAGCGATCGCGTGACCGCGCTGATGCCTCTGTTTCACACGGCGCAGCTCAACGCCGTCGCCACCCCGGCGATCTCGGTTGGCGCGGCGCTTTACATCGAGCGGGGGTTCGAGGCGAATCGGCTGCTCGATCTCATCGAGGCCGAGAAGATCACCGTGACATTCGCTTTGCCGATGATGTATCGCGCGATGATCGAGCAGCTCGGGCAGCGCGCCCGCGACGTCTCGAGCATGCGCCTCGCGGTTTATGCCATGGCGCCGATGCCGACGGGCGAATTGAAAAACGCGATGGCGACCTTCGGCTGCGAGTTCTCGCTGATGTTCGGGCAGACCGAGATGAACCCGCTCGCTGTTTACTTCCGCCCCGAGCACCAATTGAGCCACCCCGGCGCTGTCGGAACGTCCGCGCCGAACGTGCAGGTCGCGATCATGGATGCGTCGGGGCAGCTCTTGCCGCAGGGACAGTCCGGCGAGATCGTCTATCGCGGACCACAGGTGATGACCGAGTATCTGGGCGATTCCAGCTCGACCGAGTCCGCCTTCGCGCACGGATGGTTCCATTCTGGCGACTGTGGGCATTTCGACGGCGACGGGATCCTCTGGTTCGAGGACCGCTTCAAGGACGTCATCAAGACCGGCGGCGAGAACGTCGCCTCGATCGAAGTGGAGAAGGCGCTTTACGCAGCCGATCCCGGCGTGGAGGAGGTCGCGGTCATCGGGCTGCCGCACGAACATTGGGGCGAGGCGGTGACAGCGATCGTCGTCGCCAAGCAGGGACATAGCCTCGACGAGAAGAGCTTGATCGCCAAGACCCGCGAGCATCTTAGTCCGTTCAAATGCCCGAAGCGCGTCATCTTCACTGACGCGATGCCGAAGACGGCGACGGGCAAGATTCAGAAGGGCAAGCTTCGGGCGAGCCTGACGAACACCTACAACCCCTGAGCTTAAACGCGCCGCATAACGCTGGGCGATCGCGCCGCCTCGCAAGCCGCGACCGCCCCTGCGTCGTGTGTGGCGCCGTTCGTTCATTTCCAAGGGCGAAGAGGCGGTCGGTCCACGCGTCTTCTGTTCGTCCCGACCATGCGCGTCGCGGTCGCGCGAGTTTGCGACCGCGACGCTCTCGCCGAACTCGGCGCGGCAGGATAGTGAGCGCCATTTATCAGGGCGGACGCCGCCGCTCGCCGACGTGTGGGAAGGCGGAACGACCAGCTCGCCGTGTCGACCCGATATGCTATAGAGGAAATGCAGAGCGGCACGCGTTTGCACATCCGAGGCAATGAGAGGCGACAAATGAGCGATGTTCACCTCGCGACCTTGCAGGCGACGCGGTTCATCGACGCCGACGCGCCCTCCGTGAAGGCTTTCGCCGCTACCCACGCGGGGGAGGGGGAAGCGCGGGAAAAGGCGATCCGTCTGTACTACGCCGTGCGCGATTCCGTCCGCTACGACATGTTCACCTTCGGCCTCGATCCGCGGCAGTTCGTCGCGTCGAACTGTCTGAGCGCGCCATCGGCCTTCTGCGTGCCCAAGGCGATCGCGCTTGCCGCCGTCGCGCGGGCGTCGGGAATTCCGGCGCGGCTCGGCTTCGCGGACGTCCGCAACCATCTCACCTCGCCGAGAGTTCAGCGAGATGATGGATGGGGACGTCTTCCATTGGCACGCCTATACGTCGCTCTTTCTAGACGGGAACTGGGTCAAGGCGACGCCGGCCTTCGATCTCGCTCTGTGCGATCGGCACAAGGTCAAGCCTCTCGATTTCGACGGACGCAACGATTCGATTCTCCATCCCTTCGACGAGGCCGGCCGCAAGCACATGGACTATGTGCGCTTCGTCGGCGAGTTCGACGATTTTCCGTACGACGCCTTCGCCGAGGAGATGCGCGCCCATCATGGGCGCATGCTCGAGATTCTCGAAAGCGATCGCGCGGCGCGCGACAATGCGCGCGCCGGCGCTCACTGAGACCGCGACGGCCCTTGAGCCATCGATGAAAGGAACATGGACATGACGGCAGACGTCGTGATTCTCGCGGGCGCGAGAACGGCGATCGGAACCTTCGGCGGCGCGCTCGCCGGCGAGGAGCCCGCCAAGCTGGGCGCGTTCGTCGCAAAAGAAGCCCTGCGCCGGGCCGGCGTCGCCGCGGACGACGTGGACCACGTCGTCTTCGGCAACGTGATCCCGACGGGTCCGCGTGACGCCTATCTCGCGCGCGTCGCGGCGATCGAGGCCGGCGTGCCGGCGGAGGCGCCGGCGATGACGCTCAACCGGCTTTGCGGTAGCGGCGTGCAGGCGATCGTCTCGGCGGCGCAGAGCATCATGTTGGGCGACGCCAGCATCGCGCTCGCCGGCGGCGCGGAGGTGATGAGCCGTGCCCCGCACTATCTCCAGAGCGGGCGGTTCGGCCAGAAGATGGGCGACGTCGCGATGGCCGACGGCCTTGTCGGCGTGCTGACCGACCCGTTCGGCGCCGGCATCATGGGGGTCACCGCCGAGAACGTCGCCACGCGCTGGCAGGTGTCGCGCGTCGACCAGGATGCCTTCGCGCTCGAGAGCCAGCGGCGCACGTCAGAGGCGATTTTCGCTGGCCGTTTCCGCGACGAGAGCCTGCCTGTCGAGGTTGCGCGCGGCCGGACGACAGTGAGCTTCGCGGTCGACGAGCACCCTAAGCCCGGCACGACGCTGGACGGACTGGCGGCGCTGAAACCCGCATTCAAGAAGGACGGCACGGTGACCGCCGGCAATTCCTCCGGCGTCAATGACGGCGCCGCCGCCGTTGTCCTCGCCTCCGCGAAGTGGGCGGAAAAGGCGTCGCTGACGCCGCTCGCCCGCATCGTCGGCTATGCGCACGCCGGGGTCGAGCCGGGTGTGATGGGCATCGGGCCGGTTCCGGCCGTGCGCAAGCTCCTCGAACGCACCGGCCTCAGCGTAGACGACTTCGACGTCATCGAATCGAATGAAGCCTTCGCGGCGCAGGCGCTGGCGGTGTCGCGCGAGCTTGGCTTCGACCCGGAGAAGGTCAACCCGGACGGAGGCGCGATCGCCCTCGGTCATCCCGTCGGCGCGACCGGCGCGATCCTGACGATCAAGGCGCTTTACAACCTCGGGCGCACCGGCGGCCGCTACGGCCTCGTGACCATGTGCATCGGCGGCGGCCAAGGCATCGCTTTGGCGATCGAGCGGTTCTGATTCTTCAGGAGCGCCGCCGATTCGCAAAGAAGGCGGCGATCGCCGCCTTCATTTCCGGCGAGCGACCGGCGGTCCCTTGCAGATCGCGCTCGAGGTCGAGATGCGCGTCGATCCCGCCGTCCACGGCGGCGCCGATCAGGCGCTTGGTCGCTGCGACCGCCGCCGGGGATTGCTGCGCGAGCTTCTGCGCGATCGCGTCCGTCTCGGCGGCGAGTTGCGCATCGTCGAACACGCGCCACACGAGGCCCCAACTCAGCGCCTCCTCGGCGCTGATCCGCTCGCCGAGCAGCATGGCCGGCGCCGCGCGCACGCGGCCGGCCAGTCGCGGCATGAAGAGCGTGTTGCCGGCGTCCGGCACGAGCGCGATGCCAACGAAGGGTTCGTAGAAGTAGGCGGAGCGGGCGGCGACGACGATGTCGCCGGCGAGCGCGACGCCGACCGCCGCGCCGGCGCAGGGTCCGTTGACCATAGCGATGATCGGCAGCCGCGAAGCGCGCATGTGCCGGATGAGCGGATTGAAATGATCCTCCAGCACCCGGTCGAGCTCCGGCGTCGCCTCGGGTTCGACCGTCGAGAGGTCGTAGCCGGCGCCGAATGCGCGCCCGGCGCCGGTGAGAATGACGACGCGTACAGCGGGATCGTCCTCGGCGCGGCGAAACGCATCCATCAATTCGTCGGCGGTCTGATCGCGGTAGGCGTTGAGGCGCGCCGCGCGCTCCACGGTAATGCGCAGGATCGCGCCGTCGCGCTCGGATGAGATGTCCGTTTCGTCCGTCATACCTCGCCCTCCTCACCCTCGCCGGTGCGCGGCGATCGCAGAATTATGCGGCACACGATCCTACAGCACTCTGCGTCGCTCGGCGCCGTCATTGCGGGATGCGTAGCGAAGCGCGCTCTCCTCATTTCGGCCCTTGCGAAAGCCGCCATTCGACCTGCGGCAGGCGGTCGGCCCCGAAAAAGGGCTCGCCGTCGACGATGAACCATGGCGAGCCGGTGACGTTGTCCGCGACCGCTGCGTCTATCGCCGCAGCGAGGCGGCGCCGGCCGATTTTGCCATCCATCGCGTCGTGCGCAACGCTCGCGTCGAGGCCATGACGCGCGGCGATGCGCATAAGCGCGTTCTCCTCGGAAATGTCTTCGCCGCGCACAAACAAAGCCGAGAACACATCGCGTCCGTAGGCGCGCGCGGCTTCGGGCTCCCGTTCGGCGAGCGCGTAGTAGAGCCGGGCGGCCCGGTGCGAAGAGAGCGGCAGCTTTTCGGGCTGCCGGTAATCGATGCCGTAGAAAACGGCGGAGCGCGGCATGTCTGTCATGAAGTAGCTGCGCCGCGCAGGCGTGTCGAGCGGCGGCGCGATGTTGTGCGCTTTGAGCACGGCCCAAACGAGGATGGGTCGCCACTCGACGAGCCGTCCGTGTCGGGCCGCCAGCCCCTCGACGCCATCCAACGCGAAATATGCGTAGGGCGAGGCGAAATCGAAGTAAAAGCGGATCGGCTCGGCCATGGTCAAAACCGGAAGACGCCGTATCCAGCCTCGCCCAACGGCGCGTTGAACGAAGCGGAGATCGCCATGCCGAGGGCATTGCGCGTATCGACGGGATCGATGACGCCGTCGTCCCAGAGCTCGGACGTCGAATAATAGGCCGAGAGCTGCTCCTGATAAGCCATTCGGGTATCTTCCCACACCCGGTCGAGTTCGGCCTTGTCGATCGCGCCGCCGACGCGCTTCATCTGGTTCAGCTTCACCTCCGTCAGCGTATTGGCGGCCTGCTCGCCGCCCATCACGCCGATCTGGTGGTTCGGCCAGGCGAACAGCAGCCGGCCGTCGAAGGCGCGGCCGCACATGCCGTAGTTTCCTGCGCCGAACGAGCCGTTGCACATGACGGTAAACTTCGGCACGCGCGAGCAGCTCTGCGCCATGATCATCTTGGCGCCGTCCTTGGTGATGCCGCGCCGCTCGTATTCGCGCCCGATCATGTAGCCGGTGATATTCTGCAGGAAGACCAGCGGCGTGTTGTTCTGGTTGCACAGCTCGATGAAGTGGGCGCCCTTGAGCGAGGAATCGTTGAACAAGACTCCGTTGTTGGCGAGGATGCCGACCTTGAAGCCCCAGATATTGGCGAAGCCACACACCAGGGTGACGCCGTAATTGGGCTGGTATTCGTGAAAGCGACTGCCATCGACGATGCGCGCGACGATCTCGCGCATGTCGAACTGCTTCTTGATGTCGTCGGGCAGGATACCGTAGATCTCCTGCGGATCGTAGGCTGGATCCTCGGGCGTCTCGCGCTGGCAGTCCCATTTGCGAGGGCGGTCCCACTGCGCGACGATCTCGCGTCCGATGTGGATCGCCTCGTCCTCGCTCGAGGCGGCGTAGTCGCAGACGCCGGAGACGCTGGTGTGCATGTCGGCGCCGCCGAGCTCCTCGACAGTCACCTCCTCGCCGGTGGCCGCGCGCACTAGGGGCGGCCCGCCGAGGAACACCGCGCCCGTGCCGCGCACGATGACGCTGTAGTCGGAGAGGGCGGGGATGTAGGCGCCGCCCGCCGTGCAATGGCCGAACACCAGTGCGAGCTGCTTGACGCCCATCTTGGAGAGAAGCGACTGGTTGCGGAAGATGCGCCCGGCCATGTACTTGTCGGGAAACACCTCTGACTGGAGCTGCAGGAAGCCGCCGGCCGAATCGCAGAGGTGAACGACCGGCAGCCGGTTCTCCATCGCGATCTCGAGCGCGCGAACGATCTTCTTGGCCGTCAACGGATACCAGGCGCCGCCCTTGACGGTCGGGTCGTCCGCGCGCACGAGCACTTCGCGTCCCGAGACGACGCCGATGCCGACGATCGAGCTCGCCGAGGGAGAGTCGCCGCGATAGGCCATGTTCGCCGCCAGCGACGACAATTCGAGGAAGGGCGTTCCGGGGTCGAGTAGCTTCTCGATCCGTTCGCGCGGCCGCATCTTGCCCTGGCTGGCCAGACGCTCGAGATCGCGCTGCGGGCGCTGTGCCCGCGCGGCCTCCTGCTTCTCGCGAAAGGCCCGAGCGAGCGCGCGATTGTGGGCGTCATTGGCGCGAAACCCGGCGCTCGACGTACTGACCATGGAGCGGATTCTGCGCATGGTTCTCAGCCCTCGCCCGGCAGCGCTTCGAGTTGCACGATGACCTCGTCCTTTTCGAAACTCTCGCCCGTGTCGTAGAGGAACTCGGCGATCCGCCCGTCACGCGGCGCGAGCAGGGCCATCTGGAGCTTCATGCTCTCGATCGTCACCAGCGTCTCGCCGCGCGTCACGTCGTCGCCGGGCTGTTTGTGGACTTGAACGACGCTGCCGGGCATCGGCGCCCTGACATGATCGAGGCCGCCGCCCTCGGCTTCGGCCTGGGAGCGCGGATCGACGATCGCCGCCTCGAAGGTGCGACCGCTGAGGCGAATGATCTGCCGGTCGCCGGCGTTGGCGCGCGCAAAATGGACGAGCGCGCCGGAGATCTCGATGGTCTGGCGTCCGTCCTCGAGCGTGCCGGCGAGCGAGACCTCGTGCTCGCGGCCATCGATCCTGACGGTCAGATGGGGCCGGCGGCTGACGATCTCGATGTCGTGGTTGCGCCCCTCGAGGCTCACTTTGAAACCCATCGTCAGTTTCTCCAGCGACCGATCGAGGCGTGCGGCTCGGGCACGCCGAAGGCGACGTCGCGGAATTCCGAGAAGCCGAGCGCGGCGGCGATCAGCGCGGCGTCGAGCGTCGTCGTGTCGGGCTCACCCGGCGCGAGGTCGGCGGCGTGCTCGGCGACAAAGCCGGTGTGAAGGTCGCCTTCCCGAAAGGCCGCGTGATCCAGCACGCACCCGAGGTAGTCGATGTTCGTCGTGACGCCGAGAACCGCGAGCTCGTGAAGCGCTAGGATTGATCGGGCGATCGCTTCGTCGCGATCGGCGCCGTGGACGACGAGCTTGCCGAGCATCGGATCGAAGTCGGCGGTGATCTTCTGCCCGACATCCAGCGCGTTCTCGAAGCGGATGTAAGGCGCCTCGGGCACGCCGAGGTAGCGGATGCGGCCCGTCTCGGGCATGAAGTCGCGCGCCGGATCTTCCGCGCAGATGCGACATTCGATCGCGTGGCCGTGCTGGACGAGCCGATCCTGCTTGATTGGCAGGCCGCGCCCGGCGGCGATCTCGAGTTGGATGCGCACGAGGTCGAGGCCCGTGATCATCTCCGTGACGGGATGCTCGACCTGCAGGCGGGTGTTCATCTCGAGGAAGAAGAAGCGCCCGTCCGCGCCGAGGATGAACTCGACCGTGCCAGCGTTCTTGTAGCGCGCCGCGGCGGCGAGGCGCACCGCCGACTGGCAGATGCGCTCGCGTAGATCGGACGCCAGGTTCCCCGCCGGCGCCTCCTCGATGATCTTCTGGAAACGGCGCTGCACCGAGCATTCGCGCTCGAAGAGGTGAACGGCGCCGCCTTCGCCGTCCCCGACGATCTGCACTTCGATGTGGCGAGGCCGCACGACATAGAGTTCGGCGTAGATTCGGCCGTCACCGAAATAGCGCTGCGCCTCGCTGGAGGCGATGCGCGCCGCTTCCGCGAGTTCGCCGGCTGAGTGGACGATGCTCATGCCCTTGCCGCCACCGCCCGCCGCCGCCTTGATGAGGAGGGGGAAGCCGATCGCCTGCGCTGCCGCGGCGAACGCGGCCATGTCGCCGGTGGGCGTTACCGACGGCGCAACCGGCACGCCATGCGCTTCGGCGAACGTGCGGGCGGAGATCTTGTCGCCCATCAGTTCGATCGTTGCGGCGTCCGGGCCAATGAAGGTGAGGCCTGCGTCGGCGACCATCGCGGCGAAGCTCGCGTTCTCCGAGAGGAAGCCGTAGCCGGGATGGATCGCATCGGCGCCAGTCGTCTTCGCCGCCGCGACAATCTGCGCCGCGTCGAGATGCGCGGCGACGGGGGTGTCCCCAAAAATTTCGACGGATTCGTCGGCCATGCGCACATGCCGTGCGCGCGCCTCGGCCTGATGGTGGATCGCGACGGAGGCGATGCCGAGCGCCTGCAACGTGCGCATGATGCGGCAGGCGATTTCGCCGCGATTGGCGACGAGCACCTTGCGGATCGGTAAGCGGGCGGACTCGCTCGCGGACTCGCGGGTCGTCATCGTGCTGCGCCTGTCAATTGGCCGTCCGCGGTGAGCGTTTCGGTCCATCCTTCCAGAGGGCCGCCGGCCTGAAGCCAGCCGGCAGGAACCGCGATCGGGAAATCCATGAGGACCTGGGCGAGCGCTTTGCCCTGCGGATCGTGGCGCAGCGAGGCGACGCCGCCCCCGCCGAGAGCTCTGATGGAGAAGGAAGTTGAAACCGTCGAGGCCAGGCCAATCGAACCGTTCGACCTCTCCGGCCGCGTAATGTGCGAAATAGGCGCGAACTGTGTCCGGCGTCAGCCCCTCGCGCAGGATGGGCAGGAACTCGGGCCTGCGCGCGAGCACCCCGATGTTGGCGATGTCGCCCTTGTCGCCGCTGCGTCCATGCGCGAGCGCGATCAGCGGCACATAAGCGCGCGGACCGGCGGCTGAGACCGCGCCCGCCGCCACAGCGGCTGGCGCTCCTCGCTTTGTCGGCGCCGTGGCGCTGACCGGTTCGAGCGCGCGGCTCTCGCCGTCGAGCAAGGCGGTGACGGCGACGTCGCTCTTGTCGGCGAGGAACGAGAACAGCCGGACGACGGGTTGCGGCTCCGGGCGCCCGCCGGCAAAGCCGGTCAAGCCCTGCGCCATCGCCGTGGCTGCGGGGTAGATCTCCCGCGCGAAGATTTGCAACGCTTCCTTGGAGGCGTGCCGGACGGCGATCCTCAAAATCACCTCGCGCGCCCGGCGCGCCCGGCTCGCGGAGCCGTAGCTCGTCTCCGCGCCGAGAACCTCGACCGACGTCTCGAGAAAGACGGCAAATCCGGCCTGCCGGATGAGCCGTTCCGCGCGTGCGAGAATTGCGTGGCCGACCGCTTCCGCCTTCTGGACCGCCTCGCGTCCGGCGATCATCATGGTGACGGAGGCGCGGTATCCCTCGGCATAGGTCGCGCTGACCTTGTAAGTTGGCGTCGCGGCGCCGCCCCTCGCGCCGGAGACGCGCACGCGATTCTCGCCCACAGCCTCGAGGCGCACCTGCGACCAGTCGCAGACGACATCGGGCAGAATATAGGCGGAGGGGTCGCCGACCTCGTAGACGATCTGCTCCGCGATGGTGGCCGGCGTCACCAGTCCGCCCGAGCGTTCCGGCTTCGTGATGACGAAGGCGCCGTCGGCCGCGCATTCGGCGATCGGAAAGCCCATGTCGTCCCAGCCCTCCGCCGAGAGCCGCCAGTCGGTGATGACGCCGCCGGTCGCCTGGGCTCCGCACTCGATCACATGGCCCGCGAGGCTGCCCTGGGAGAGCCGGTCGTAATCGGTCGGGCCCCATTTGAATTCGTGGATCAGCGGCCCGAGTGCGATCGCCGAATCGACGCATCGCCCGGTGATGACGACGTCGGCGCCCATGTCGAGCGCTGCGGCGATGGGAAAGGCGCCGAGATAGGCGTTGACGCTGGCCGGTCGCTCGGGAAACGGCGCGCCGCTGAACATCTCCCGCACGCCGCGCCGCTTGAAGTCCTCGACCTTATCGGAGAGGTCATCGCCGCGCACGACGGCGACTTTGAGCGCGACCCCCGCCTCCTTGAATACCGCTTCAAGCGCCTTGCGGCATGCCTCCGGATTGACGCCGCCGGCGTTGGTGACGACCTTGATGCGCCGCTCGGCGATCTGGCGCGCCAGCGGCTTCATCACCATCGCCACGAAATCCGGGGGATGGCCGAGGTCCGGGTTTCTGGCTTGCATGCGCGCCAGGATCGACATGGTGATTTCGGCAAGATAGTCGAGCACGAGATAGTCGATCCCGCCCTCCTCGACGAGGCGGCGAGGACCGTCGGGACTGTCGCCCCAGAATCCGGCTCCGCAGCCGATGCGTACGATCCTCTTCATGGCGCGCTCACTCCCCCGTCCAGGTCGGAGCGCGTTTTTCGTTGAACGCCGCGAATCCCTCGCGCGCGTCCTGGGTCCGCGCCATATTGGCGAGCATGAACTGCGCATATTCGAGCGCGCCGTCGACGCTCATTTCGCGGATCTTGGAAAGCGCTTGCTTGCCCAGGCGGACGCCAGTCGGCGATTTGCCTGCGACGCGTTCGACGAGCCAAGCGATCTTGGCGTCGAGTTCGGCGGCGGGGACGGCGTAGTTCACGACCCGCTCGCGGACGGCGTCGGCTGCGAGAATCGGCTCGCCCGTCAAGCACAGCTCCATCATCGTTCGGTAGGGGAGCACGCGCAGCAGGTAGGGCAGGATCATCATCGGGAAAAGGCCGACCTTCACCTCGGGCACGCCGAGCAGCGCATCCTCCCGGGCGACGACGAGATCGCAGGCGCAAACGAGCCCGAAGCCGCCGGCGAGCGCGTGCCCGTTGACCCTTGCGATGAGGGGAAGCCGGCAGGAATCCATGCGTCGCAGCAGATGCGCGACGTAGTGGCGCGGGTCCGCGGCGTCGATCGCGAAGGGCGTCCCATCGGCGGCGGGCTGCAGATCGCCGCCCGCGCAGAAGGCCTTGTCCCCGGAGCCCGTGAGGACCACCGCGCGCACCGAGCGGTCGGCTTCCGCTTCATCGAGGCCGGCGGCGATGCCGTGCGCGACCGCTTCATTGAGCGCGTTACGGCGCTCCTCGCGATCGATCACGATCGTCGCGACGGCGCCGTCTCGCTGCACGCGTACGGGATTCGCCACCGGTCAGTCCCCCTTGTGTGTCGTTGCGCCGATCCGGGCGTTTGTCCGCAAATAAATGATTTAAATTCATCAGTGATGTCAATCCCTCATTATCACGCCGCGCGCCGGGGCGCGCGGCGGAGTTTCGATCGCTGAGAATGATTGCGTGAGCGGCGTTGCGCAAAATGAGAGATTGACATCGCGACGGCGATCGTTGATGAAATATGTTCATTACGATCGGGCCGGCGTCGCGAAGCGCGCCGCGAGAAACCGGCGCATGTCCAGGCTTCCCACGAGAAGCGTCGGGCGGGGGGAGGAACGTTTGGCATCCCGTGACGGCGATCTGAGCCGCGACAACCAGTTTCCCGCCTTCGATCTCGACGCCGATCAGCGAATGATTCTCGATCAGGCAGATCGCTTCGCGCGCAAGGAGCTTTATGGCCTCTCCGAGCGGATGGACGCGGAGGAATGGTGGCCGGAGGACGCCTTCGCCAAGATCGGCGACAACGGGCTGTTCGGCGTCACCGTTCCCCAGGAGTACGGAGGCGCGGGACTCGACCTGCTCGCCGCCGGGCTCGTGCTGCAGGGCTTCGGCCGCTGGAACCACGCGATGGCGCTCGCCTGGGTAGCGCACGACAACCTCTGCGCCAACAACATCTACCGCAACGGCGACGAGCGTCAGCGCCGCAAATATCTGCCGGACCTTTGCTCGGGTCGAAAGATCGGCGCTTTGGGCCTCACCGAGCCGGGCGCGGGCTCGGACGCGCTTGGCTCGATGCGCACCGCCGCGCGCCGCGACGGCGACAGCTACGTTCTGAACGGCGGCAAGATCTATATCACCAACGGACCGGTCGCCGACGTTCTGCTCGTCTACGCGAAAACCGAGCGCGAAAAGGGCGCGCACGGCATTTCCGCGTTCATCGTCGAGAAGGGCTTTCCCGGATTTAAGGTCGCCCAGAAGCTCGAGAAGATGGGCTATCGCGGCAGCCAGACCGGTGAATTGGTGTTCGAGGACTGCCGCGTGCCCGCCGAGAACATGGTCGGCGGCGAGAATCGCGGCGTTGCGGTGGTGATGAGCGGCCTCGACCTTGAGCGCGCGATGATCTCGCCGCTATGCCTTGGCATCGCCGAACGCGCACTCGAACTGTCAATCGAATACGCCAAGACGCGCCAGCAATTCGGCAAGCCGATCGGCTCGTTCCAGATGGTGCAGTCGATGCTGGCTGAGATGTATGTGCTCGTCGAGACGATGCGCGTCTTCACCTATCGCACTCTCTCCGCCGCGGCGCTCATGGAGGCGGGGGAGGGCGGGCGCGGCGACATCCATAAGCTCACGGCGGCTTCTGTCATGTACGCCGCCGATTCGTGCCACACGGTCCTCGACAAGGCCGTCCAGATTCACGGTGGCTCCGGCTACATCTGGGAATCCGAGATCAACCGCCTCTACCGTTCGATCAAGCTGATGGAGATCGGCGCCGGCACGACAGAGGTGCGCAAGATGATCATCGCGGGCGAACTGCTGAAGGACATGAAGCGGCATGACTGACGCCGGCCGAAGCTTCGGTCTCGACGACGCCGCGCTCGCCGAGCATGCGACCGTGTACGCTCCGGGCGTCTTCAAGGGGCAGGTTGTGCTCGTCTCGGGGGGAGCCGGCGGAATCGGCCGCGCCGCCGCTTGGCTGTTCGCGCGTCTCGGCGCGCATGTGGTCCTTTGCGGACGCAGCGAAGCTAAGCTTGACGCCCTCGTCACGGCGCTGACGGCGCGATCTCTCGCGGCGTCGCGATGCGTCGTCGACGTGCGCGAACCCGAATCGGTCGCCTCCCTCTTCGATCAGGTGCGGGCGGCCCACGGACGACTCGACATCCTCGTCAACAGCGCTGGCGGGCAGTTCCCGCAGGCGGCGATCGACTTCTCCGTCAAAGGCTGGAACGCCGTCGTCAACACCAATCTCAACGGGACCTGGCACATGATGCAGGCCGCCGCGCGCCATTGGCGCGATGCCGGCGGCCCTGGCAGCATTGTCAACATCGTCGTCGTGACGACGCACGGCCTTTACGGCGTCGCGCACACTGTTGCCGCGCGCGCCGGGGTGATCGGCCTCAGCCGCAGCGTCGCGGTCGAATGGGCGCCGCTCGGCGTCCGCGTCAACTGCATCGCGCCTGGAGCCATCGAGACTGAGGGCTGGAAAGTCTACACGCCCGAAGCGCGCGCCGCCTATCCGCGCTCCAATCCGATGATGCGGGTGGGAAGCGCCTGGGACATCGCGGAGGCCTGCGTCTATCTCGGCGGCCCGGCGGCCAAGTTCGTCACCGGCGAGGTGCTGACGGTCGACGGCGGCGGCCAGCTCTGGGGCGAGACCTGGACCACTGGCAAGCCCGACTATTTCAAGGAGTGACCCGTTGATCTTGGTCGCCAGCGCGCGGTGTTTCGTGGGGAACGCATGACCGCCGCGTTCGACGTGTTCAACCTGGAGGAGGTCCGTCGGCGCCTGCGCGGCTTCATCGCCTCACAAGGATTGGCCGACGTGACGGTGGACGTTTTGCGTCGCTTCACGGTCGGCTTCTCCTGGATCACGTTCGGCTTCCGCGCGTCCTGGCGCGGGCCAGAAGGCGCCGTCGCGAAAGACCTCATTCTGCGCATCGGCCCGCCCAATGGCATCTTCGCGCCGTACAAGGCGTCTCCCGAGTTCGTCACGTTGCAAGCGCTGGCCGGCAGCGACGTGCCGGCGCCCGGGCCCTATTGGTTCAGCGACGGCGACGAGGTTTTCGGCGCGCCCTTCTTCATCGCCGAATTTCTCGAGGGGGAGGCGCCAATTCCCTGGACCCACGACGGCGGCCCGGCGTTCGACGACGAGACGCGGCGCCGTCTCGGCGGCCAGTTCGTCGCGGCGCTGGCGGCGCTGCACACCTTCGACTGGAGAGAGACGCCGGTCGCCGGGATCGGCGGCTCGACCGACATAGCGCGGGCCGCCGCGGATCAGGTTGGCCGTTGGGAGAGCCTGCTCACGCAGTGGTCGAGGCGACGGACGCCGATGCTCGAATGGGCGGCGATCTGGCTTCGCGACAACGCTCCTGTGGCGCCGCGCATCAGCATCGTGCACGGCGACTATCGCATCGGCAATTTCCTCGTTCACCAGGAGCGAATCAACGCCATCCTGGATTGGGAGCTAGTCCGGCTCGGGGATCCGATCGAGGATCTTGGCTGGGTGTGCCTGCAAGCCTGGCGCGGCCGGTCGCCCAATATGTGCCATTTCTTCAGCCGGGAGGAATTGCGTGACCGTTACTCGGCGCTCTCCGGCATTGAGGTGGACCTGCGCGCAATGCGCTACTGGGAGGCATTCGGCACTTATAAGCTCGCCGTGATGCATTACGGCGCAGCGCATTGCTTCGAGGCGCGCGGCTTCAACGATCTGCGCATGGTCGGTATGGGTGCGCAAATCCCCCGCATGCTGCTGCAGGTCGAATCGGCGCTGGAGCGCGCGGCATGAACATTTCCCTCGACCGCTTGTTCGAAGGCATTATGGCGACGCTGCGCGCGGACGTGATTCCCCATGTCGCCGATCCCTATGCGCGCGGCCAAGCTGTCGGCGTGATCGACGTGCTGAGCAACATCGGGTCGCGCGTCGAATGGAGACGGGCCCCCCTCGTCGAATCCGTGCGCGAAAAGAGGGAACTGCTGCGCGCCGTCGCGGAGCTGGTCCCCTCGCTCGCGGCGCCGGCAGGGGATGCGCCGCCGGAAGCCATGGGCTCTGACGAACTGGCGGGCGAGCGCGACCGGCTCGACGCGCAAATCGGCGACGCGCTGGCGGCCGCCTACAGGCGCAGCGCCGAGCACGACAAAGACGGCCACCAGGCCCTCCGCCTGCTGATCAAGCACGCGCACGACGAGTCGACGCGGGAGATGAAGCTGACGCGCAAACCCCTGTTCGCGGAAATCGCGAGCGGTCGCGACGCCGTGACGAAGGCGCCGGAGTAGGGGGCCGGTGGAACGGCCGGGAGGAGACACGTGGCGTATCGAATCGATCCTCGTGTGCCAAAGCCCGAGGCATGCGTGCAGCGCTACATGCTCGAGCGTCTGGCGAATGCGCAACCCGGCAAAGTCTTCGCGAATTTCGCCGACGGATCGGAATGGACTTACGCGCAGACGCGCGAGATCGCGATCTGCACCGCCAATGCGCTGCGCAAGCTCGGCGTCAAACAGGGCGAGCGCGTCCTCGTATGGCTGCCCAACAGCGCCGACTGCCTGCGCGTCTGGTTCGGCCTGAATTATCTCGGCGCCGTCTTCGTTCCCATCAATCTCGCGTACAAAGGCAATCTGCTCCAGCACGCGGTCGGCATCTCCGAAGCGCGCCTCGGGATCGTGCACGCGGACTTGCACCAGCGTCTCGCGGAGATCGACCGCAAGTCGCTCCGCGAGCTCGTCGTCCTTGGGGGCAAGCAGCAGCCGGTCGACGGGCTGACGCTTCATGAGCCCGATGCGCTGTCGGGCGACGACACGACGCCGCCGGACCTCGAGCGCGAAATCGCGCCATGGGACTTGCAGTCGATCGTCCTCACCTCCGGCACCACAGGGCCGTCCAAGGGCGTTCTGTCCTCCTACGTGCATCTCTACAATATGGCGGGATCGGCGCCATTCCTGAGCGGCGAGGACCGCTACATGCTCAATCTGCCGCTGTTCCATTCGGGCGGCGTGATGCCCGTCACGGCCATGCTCATTCACGGCGGCTCGATTGCGATGGTCGACGCATTCGACACCGACACGTTTTGGAGCACGGTGCGCAGTCGCGGCATCACGACGTCGATCCTCCTCGGCGTCATGGGCGGCTTCCTCTTGAAGCGTCCGCCGAGCACTGACGACAAGGCGCATTCGCTGCGCACCTGCAGCTACGTGCCGCTCAACGACACCGCGCCGCAGTTCCACGACCGCTTCGGCACGCAGATCCACACCCACTTCAACATGACCGAGATCTCGATGCCTCTCGTCTCCGACGCCAATCCGACCGCGCTCGGCAGCGCCGGACGACAACGGCCCGGCGTCGAGGTGCGCATCATCGACGAGAACGATTGCGAGATGCCGGTCGGCGAAGTCGGCGAGCTGGCGGTTCGCACCGATTGTCCGTGGGCGATGTCGCACGGCTATGCGGGAAATCCCGAGGCGACCGCGACGGCTTGGCGCAATGGGTGGTTCCATACGGGTGACGGCTTCCGGCGCGACGCGGCCGGCAATTTCTATTTCGTCGACCGCCTGAAGGACGCGATCCGCCGGCGCGGTGAGAACATCTCGTCCTTCGAGGTGGAATCCGAGATACTGGCGCATCCCTCCGTGCGCGAGGTTGCGGCGGTCGCCGTCAAAAGCGAGATCGCCGAGGACGAAGTGATGGCGGTCGTCGCGCTGAGGCCCGGGGAGCTGTTCGATCCCACCGAACTGATCGCGTTCCTGCGGCCGCGTATGGCCCATTTCATGATCCCGCGATATGTGCGGATCGTCGACGCTCTGCCGAGGACGCCGACCGCGAAGATCGAGAAGGTGAAGCTGAGAGGTGAAGGGCTGACGCCGGACACCTGGGACCGCGACAAGGCTGGCATCACGGTCAGACGCGAGAAGATCGGGCAGGGAGCTGACTGAAGCGGCGCCGCCGCACGAGCGAGGGAGTTGGGATGCTTTCCGAATTGTCGCCGAAAGCCGAGGCGCTGCGAGAGCGCCTTCAGGCCTTCATGGCGGAGCACATCTACCCCAACGAAGCGCAGCTTCTCACCGAGGCGCGAGAGGGGCCGGAACGCTGGGCCGCGCGCAGCCTGATGACGCGACTGAAGAGCGAGGCGCGCGCCGCGGGCCTCTGGAACCTTTTCTACAACCATGGGCCGGAAGGCGCAGGGCTTTCCAACTACGAATATTCGCATTTGTGCGAGACGCTAGGGCGCTCGCTCGCTGCGCCCGAGGTCTTCAATTGCAACGCGCCGGACGTCGGCAACATGGAGATCCTCTCGAGGTACGGCACGCCAGAGCAGAAGGACTGCTGGCTCACGCCGCTGCTCGACGGTGAGATCCGCTCCTGTTTCGCGATGACCGAGCCGAACGTCGCTTCGTCGGACGCGACCAACATCGAGACGAGCATCCGTCGCGAGGGCCACCATTACGTCGTCGACGGCCGCAAATGGTGGATCACCGGCGCCATGTCGCCGAGTTGCAAGGTCGCCGTCGTGATGGGCAAGAGCGATCCCAAGGCGGCGAAGCACGAGCAGCAGTCGATGATCCTCGTGCCGATGGATTCGCCCGGCCTCACAGTTGTGCGCGCGCTTTCGGTCTACGGCTACGAGCATCCACCGCTCGGCCACGCCGAACTCGTCTTCGACCGCGTCGTCGTTCCCGCGGCCAACATGCTGCTTGGCGAGGGACGCGGCTTCGAGATCGCGCAGGGGCGCCTCGGACCCGGCCGTATTCATCACTGTATGCGCATCATCGGCCTCGCCGATCGCGCGATCGAGGCGATGTGCAAGCGTGCCTTGTCGCGCTCCGCCTTCGGCTCGAGCTTCGCCGGGATGGGCGCGGTGCGCCAGGCGATCGGCCAGTCACGCTGTGAACTGGAGCAGGCGCGCCTCGTCACCCTCAAGGCGGCCTGGGCGATGGACGCGGGCGGAAACAAGGCGGCGCGCAACGAGATCGCCGTCGCGAAGATCGTCGTGCCGACCGCTGTCGGGCGCATCCTCGATCGGGCGATCCAGGTCCATGGCGGCGCCGGTCTGTCGCAAGATTTCTTCCTCGCGGAGGCCTTCGCCGAGACACGCTTCCTCAGGATCGGCGACGGTCCGGACGAGGTTCATCGGGAAGCGTTGGCGCGGGTCGAGCTCGCCAAATATGCCTTGGGGTGGGGAGGAGCGAATGACGGCGCAAGCATTACGTATGGGGGAGACCCTGACGACTCCGGGCCGCACGATCGGCGAGGGTGACGTCAATCTGTTCGCGGGGCTCGTCGGCGACTTTACGCCGGTGCATGTCGACGAGGTCTTCGCGCGCTCGACGCCGTTCGGCGGCCGCATCGCGCATGGCCCGCTCGCCATGGCAACTGCGATCGGCATGCTCACCCAGACCGGGATCCTCGGCGAGCGGGTGATCGGGCTCGTCAATCTCAATTGGGATTTCTCTGGCCCCGTCAAGCTCGGCGACACCATTCGCGCGCGCGTCACCGTCTCGCAAGTCCGGCCGACGTCGAAGCCGGGGCGTAACCTCGCGACCTTTGCGTTCGAGGTGATCAATCAAAACGAGAGTCCGGTGCAGCGCGGCAAGATGCTGGTTCTAGTGCGGGCGGATTAGACCCGCGCGAAGCAGGAGAGATCGATGGGTAACTTCATCATGCGTCCGGAGGACGAATTCCCGCACAGGGCGGGGGCCGAGACGAACTTCAACGAGAGCGTTTACACCAATGGTTTTGATGCGACGACGCCGGTTGGCGGCTGGATGCGCCTCGGCAACCGCGTCAACGAAGGCTACGCCGAGCTGTCGGTCTGCCTCTATCTGCCGGGCGGACGCGTCGCCTGCAGTTTCCAGCGGCCCTCGATATCCGCCAACGACCGGTTCGATGCGGGCGGGCTCGCCTATTCGGTAATCGAGCCGCAAAAGAAAGTCTCGATGCGTTTCGACGGGGAGCTCATCATCGTCGACGATCCCGAGGCCTTGCGCGAGCCGCAGACCCTTTTCCAGAGAGGGCCACGCGCGCCTGGCCACGTGAGCTGGACCCACGAGGCCGAGTCGCCGATCCATGGCGGCGAGCCGACGCGTGACGACGTGCCGACAATGTACGGCCGGGACTTTTCGCTTGGCCACTTCAACCAGCACGGTCGCGTTCGCGGCGAGATCCAGGTCGGGTCGGAGCGCTGGTCGGTCGACGGCCGCGGTTGGCGCGATCATTCCTGGGGGCCGCGCTACTGGCAGGCGATCTACTACTACCGCTTGTTCCTCGCCAACTTTCCCAATGGCGACGGCTTCATGCTTCTGAAGATCACTGATCAGAAGGGCGTCTCGCGTCGTCAGGGCGTGCTCCTTATCGACGGCAAATACGAGGAGATCACCGACATGGATGTCGCCACCGACTGGACAGACCGGCAGGATCCCGCGCGAGTCCGCCTCGGCGTGCGCACCGCGGGGCGAAAGGCGGTCATTACCGGGGAGATTCTCACTCTCGCGCCGCTCCGCAATCGCCGCAAGGCCGATGACGCGATCCTGCACTCACGCATCGCCGAAGGCTTCACCCGCTTCACCTGGGGCGACCAGCAAGGCTATGGCATGACCGAATACATCGAGCGGATAGAAGACGGAAAGCTCGCGGGCTATCCCCTTTAGCTCTTCACGGTCAGGCTTTCGAGGCGATCGGCCACCGCCTCGAGGCGCGTTGCCGTCTTGGAAAGCGGATCCTGGACGGGCTGAGCGCAGAGGCCTCGATAGACGATGTCGGTGATGTTGTCCGCAGTGCCCTCGACGTCGAAGTCGCCCTCGTTGCGCAGGAACGACCAGGTTCGATGCTCGACCGCGCCGTAGATCATGTCGCGAACGAGCGAGGCCGAAATGTCCGAGCGGAATTCCCCGCTCGCTGCGGCCGCCTTTACGATGTCGATGATGCGATGCGTGTATGTCTGATTGAGCTGAAACAGCCTCGTCTTGCGGTACTCCGGGTCGGGACGCAGCTCCTGAAACACCAGACGGCTGAGCGCCGGCTCGCGCCGGATCGAGGCGAGGTGATGGTGCACGACGAAGCGAATGCGGTTCCACGTGCCGCGGATGCTGGCGAACTGCTGGTCGTCGCGGGCGAGCATCTCCTCGTACCAGTGCTCGACCATCTTGACGAGCAGATCGCGCTTGTTGGTGAAGAAGCGGTAGATGCTGCCCTCGACGACGCCGGCGCGCTCCGCGATGTCCGAGATCAGGGCTTCGTTGTAGCCCTTCTCGGTGAAGACCGTGCGGGCGGCGAGCATGATGTCGGAGACCCTCCGTTCCGGCGGCAGACGGTTCACCTGACGGCGCGTGCCGGATTGAAGCATCGAGCCTCTCCTCATCGGACGGCCTCGCGGCCGACCGCCTTCATTGTCCCCAGAGATGGCATGTACAGCACGGCCCCGACGCCGGCGCCAAGGGTGCGGCGAGGCGGTCGCGGCGCAAACGGGTCGAGCCCTGCGCGCCGACGCCCTGCCGCGAAACAAAGCGGAACGGCGCCCCAGATTAAACTTCGGCGCGCGGTCCACCATGGGGTATTCGCCCCGAAGTGAGCTATTTTCTTTGTGACCCGGCGCGCAGTCCTGACGCGCGGACTCCTAACAGAGCGTGCGATCACCGGAAACTCCTAAGGCAGTGACGCGCAATCATCCGCGTTAACACGGCGCGTGGTATGATGAATATAATTCATTTACTGCTCTTCAAGCCGGCACGCAAGCTGGCAGGGGACGTCAGGAGGAGACGCATCACCACTCTGCGGGATGGCGAGCTCGTCGCCAGCGACGTGACGAGCACCTTCGATCGCGACAAGATCATTCGCGCCATGGTCGGGCGGACCGTGTCCGGCTCGCTCTATCGCAAGCACAGCGGCGGCGGCGCGCGTCGTACCTGGGCGCAAGATGCTGAGCGTCCAGAACCTGTCGATGGGGAACATCGTCCGCAACACCTCATTTTCGGTCTACGCCGGCCAGATCACGGCATGTTCGGCCTCATCGGATCGGGCCGCACCGAGACGGTGAAGATCGTCGCAGGGGCTGCCAAGCGCAATTTCTTCAACGGAGGCGAGGTGCTCAATGCGAATGCGCGGCATTCGTCCGCTCCCGCGAGCGGGAGAGGGGTTGGGTGAGGGTTTGCTCTTCGAGCAATCCTCGCGCGCCTACACCTTCTGATCCTCGTTGAGCGGCCATTTCGCGAGTTCGTGGCGCTGCAGCTTGCCGGTGGCGCTGCGAGGCAGGCGCTCCGTGGCGACGAACTCGAGGAAGCGCGGCCGCTTGTAGCCGCCGAGCCGCTCTCGGCACCAGGCGACAATTTCCTGCGCCGTCGCTTCCTGCCCGTGGCGTAGCACGACCACAGCCTTGATCGCCTCGCCCCAATAGGAATCGGGAACGCCGAACACGCAGGCTTCCTGCACGGCCGGGTGGCGGGCCATCACCGCCTCGACCTCGGCGGGATAGACATTCTCGCCGCCGGTCTTGATGAGGTAGCGCTTGCGGTCGACGTAAGTCAGCGAGCCGTCGGGCTCGCGCTTCAGCAGGTCGCCCGTGTGCAGCCATCCGCCTTGGAAGACCTCTTCGTTGGCCTTGGGGTCGTCGAGATAACCGCTCATCACGCTCGCGCCGCGCACCATGCATTCGCCGGGTTGGCCGATGGGCACTTCGTTCATCGCGTCGTCGACGATACGCAGGTCGAGCAGCGGCGCCGGCAGCTTCCGCAAGCTCGGCGTCGCGCCAGGACCGGAGACCGCGTGCGCGAGTAGATAGGAGACTTCGCTTTGTCCGTAGGCGTCGTAAAAGTCGATGCCGCAGGCCGCCGTCAGTTGCGCGATGATGTCAGGCATCATATTGGCGTAGCCGATGGCGAAGCGGAAGCTTCCAAGATTGTAGTCGCCGCGCCGCGGGTGATGGAGGAAGTCGGTCAGCACGCCCGGGAGCAGCAGCGTCCAGGTCAGCCGGTCGCGCGCCATGACGCGGAACATCGTCTCGGGGTCCGCTTTGCGCAGGGTGGCGTAGACGCCCCCGGTCACAAGCGTCGCGTAGAGCAATTCGTCGCCACCGCAGTGGAAGAGGGGCAGCCAGCCGACGAAGCCGTCGTTCTCGGTCAAGCGGAACCATTGCGCGAGCCGCAGGCCGCGAATGGCCGCCGCGCGCTGGCTGATCATCGCGCCCTTAGGCCTGCCGGTGGTGCCGCTTGTGAACAGCACGTTGTGGATGTCTTCCGGCTCGGCGACGAGCGGCGGTTCGTCAGGCGGCGCGCTCGCGAGCAAGCGTTCATAGTCGAGCCAGCCTTCACCGCCGCCGATCGCCACCCAGTCGATGACCCAGACAGCGCGGCCGCGCAACGCGGCGGCGACCGGGGCGAGCGCATCGGAAGCGAGCAGCAGCGTAGGCCGGCCCTTCTCGAGGCAATGCAGCAATTCCTCGGGATGCAGCCGGATGTTGAGCGCGACGGCAGTGACGCCCAGCGCCGCACAGGCGGCGTAGACCTCGATATATTCGGGCCGGGTCTCGCTCAGCACGGCGACCCGGCCGCCGCGCTTGAGCCCCAGGGAGCTCAGCGCGTTGGCGAGCCGCCAGGAGCGGTCGCCCAATTCGGCATAGGTCCACGATCTCGTCTCCGACGTCACCGCAATCCGGTCCGCGAAGACACGGAACGCGCGCCGGAAGACGCCGTCGATGGTGGTCGAGGACGCAGCGGCGGCTTGCGCGACCGCGGTCATCGCGGACTTCGTCGTGACTTCGTCAGGCTGCACGACGCGCCGCTCCACCGTCAATATTGGACGAAGTCGGTCAGCGCCTTAAACGCATTTGCCTTGACGTCGAACTGGTAGACGCCGACCGCGGTGCCCGCCAGTTGCTGGGGATTGTCGAAGCTTACCGGCGCGCTGAGGCCGCCGGTGTCGAAGTTCTTCAACTCGCGCAGCTTCTGGATCGTGCAGGCCCGCGTCAGATCCTTGCCGCATTCCTCCATCGCATGGGCAAGCGTCTTGAGCCCGATATAGCCGACATAGGTGTAGCGGCTGACGGCGGCGAGTTCCTCGTCGCTGACGTATTTCTTGGCCATCGCCTTGAACCGGTCGTTCGCGGGCCCGGTGAGCGAGACGTAATCGGCGACCATGAAATTGTAGCCGGCCGGCGCAGACAACGCGGCGGAGGCGGGGATGCCCTCGCTCCACACGCCTGCCGACTGGATGTTCATATCGAGCTTATGCGCCTCGGCGAGAATGTTGGCGGCGCCGGCGAAGATGCCGCCGTTGGCGAGCACGGCGACGCCTGCCTCCTTCATGCCGGCCATCTCGGCGGAGAAGTTGGTGGTTCCCTTCTTGAAGCGCACCGGGGGCGCCGACTTAACGCCGAACTCCTTGACCGCGCGATCGAACCCAGCCTCCACTTCCTTGCCGAAGTCGTCGTCCTGGCGAAGGATGCCCCAAACGGCGTCCGATGCCGCGCCGTGGTCGTGGATGTATTTGAGTTGGGCGTAGAAGGCGTCGGCGTATTTGGCGCCGAATGTGAAGACCGAGGGGCGGACCGGCGTATAGACCAGCGCCGCCGGCGCTTCTGTCACCATCGTCGGCAGATTGTTCTCGGTAATGAGCGGCATCATCGCCATCACATTGGCGGTCCCCGAGGTGCCGTTCAGCGCGAAGATGCCGTCGACTTCGATCAGCTTGGTGAGCGCTTGGAAAGAGCGCGCCGGGATATAGCCGTCGTCCTCAATGATGAGCGTGAGTTTGCGCCCGTTGATTCCGCCTGCGGCGTTGATCTCGGCCGCCGCGATCTTGGAGCCGATCGAGAAGCCCTTGCCGACGAAGGCGGCCGGTCCCGTCATGATATCGACGTCGCCGATCTTGATCTCCGTGTCCGTGACGCCCGGATCGCCGGCGTAGGCGGCGCTCAAGACGAGCAATGCGGCGCATGTGGCGGCGATGGTCGCTTTCATGATGTCCTCCCCGATGAAGCTTGTCGTTGTCAGTAGGCCAGGGGCCAGTTGCTCCAATATTTGCTGGCGTCCCGCCAGATGCCGATCAGCCCCTCGGGCTTGAAGCGCAGGAAGAGGACGATCACGACGCCATAGGCGACGCCCCTGATCTCGTAGACGTAGTCGGTGTAGAGCGTCGAATTCGGATCGCCGATCGTCGCGAAGAGAACACGCAGCGCCTCGGGCAGCATTGAAAGAAAGATGGCGCCGAGCACGGCGCCGGCCACCGAGCCGAGGCCGCCGAGGATGATGATCGCGAGCGCCTCGATCGACAGGATCATAGCGAAGACGTCCACGTTGACGAAGCGCAATTGCAGCGACATCAGCGCCCCTGCGACGCCAACGAAGAACGAACTGATCGCGAAGGCGAGCAGTTTGTAGCGCACCAGATCGACGCCCATCACGCGCGCCGCGACGTCGTGGTCGCGGATTGCCATCCAGGCGCGGCCGATGCGCGTGCGCGAAAGATTCAGAGCGGCGAGAATGGTCGCAACGGTCACGGCGCAGGTGAGGTAATACAGCGGCCGGCCCTTCTGCACGTCGAAGCCGAAAATCCTAGCGCCCGTCACGAAGACGCCGTTGGGGCCGTGCGTGAGGAAATCGGCGTAGAGAATGACGTGATTGATGATGAAGGAGAACGCCAAGGTCGTGATGGCGAGATAGAGCCCCTTGAGCCGCAGGGAAGGTATGCCGACGAGGACGCTGATCAGCGAGGCGACGATTCCTCCCGCCGGCAGGGTGAGCCAGACCGGCAGATGATAGTCGCTGAGCAGGAGCGCGTTGGTGTAGGCGCCGACCGCGAGAAAGCCTGCCTGGCCAAGGGAGATCAGGCCGGCCTGGCCGGTAAGGATATTGAGCGCCACCGCGCCAATCACCGCGATGAGCGCCGACACCATCAAAGTGAGGGTGTAGTTTCCGACCACCAGTGGCGCGGCGAGGAGCGCGGCGAGCGCGGCGATCGTCCAACCCCAGACGATCTTGCTGTCGCTCAGGGCGACGAGCTGGCCCGCTCTCTCCTTGAAATGTCCTGTCCGCATCGTCAGAACTCGCTCAATTTCACGACTGCCGAACAAGCCGAACGGCCGGATCATCAGCACCACGATGATGACGATGAAACCGGCGATCTCGCGCATGCCCTCTCCGATGTAGCCTTGCGAAAGGCTTTCGATGACGCCGATGACGAGGCCGCCGAGCGCCGCGCCGACGACCGAATCCATGCCGCCGAGGATCACCGCCGGGAACGACTTCAGGCCCTGGAACCAGAGGTCCGGGGCGAGCTTGAAGTTGGCGGCGAACAAGAGGCCGGCGATCGACGCGACCGCGGAGGACAGCATCCAGGCCAAGGCGTGGATGCGGCTCACGCTGACGCCAACCAGCAGCGCCGCCGTCTCATTCGCCGCGACGGCGCGCATCGCGATGCCGTAGCGGCTGAAGCGCAGGAAGAGCCACGCCGCCGCGACCGTGACGGCGAGCGCCGCGATCAGATAGAGCTGCGCGGGATAGAAGGGGGCGCCGGCGATCTTGACGACACCCTGTGGAAGGCCGGCGGTGAAATTGACCGGCTCCGACCCCCAGATCATGATGGTGACGCCGCGCAGGATCACTGCGAGGCCGACGGTGACCATCACGATCGCGAAGACGGGCTCGCCCAGCATCGGGCGGATGAAGATGCGCTCGAGCGTCAGGCCGAGCAACATCGAGATCGGGATCGTCACGACGACGAGAGGGAAGAACGACAGTCCGAAGGTGTTGGCGATGCTGAAGGCGATATAGGCCGTTAGCATCACGAGCTCGCCCTGGGCGAAGTTCACCACTCCCGTCGATTTGTAGATGATGGCGAAGCTCATCGCGATGAGCCCGTAAGCGGCGCCGGAGACGAGGCCGGTGGAGAGCAGCAGGACGAAGAAGCTCATCAGGCCGCGCTCCCGTAGATCGTCGCGATCTCCTCGCGGAACTTCTCCTCGATGATCCGGCGGCGCACCTTCATCGTCGCGGTGAGCTCGCCGTCGTCATGATCGAGCTCCTTGGAGAGGATGACGAACTTGCGCACGTTCTCGACGCGCGCGAAGCGGTCGTTGACGCGCTTGACCTCGGCGCTGACCAGCTCCCGGACCTTTTCGTTCTGCGCGAGCGTGCGATAGGTCGTGTATTGAATGTTCTGCGCCTGCGCCCACTTGCCCGTTGTCTCGAGGTCGATCTGGATGAGCGCGGCGAGGAAGTGGCGACCGTCGCCGAGCAGGATCGCCTCGCGGATATAGGGCGAATCCTTCAGCGCGTTCTCGATCAGCGACGGGGTGATATTCTTGCCGCCCGAGGTGATGAGGATGTCCTTCTTGCGGTCGAGCACGCGGATCTCGTCGTCTTCGCCGATCCCTGCGATGTCGCCGGTGTGCAGCCATCCGTCGACGATCGCCCGCGCGGTTGCAGCCTCGTCGAAGAGATAGCCCTTAAAGACGCTCTGCCCGCGCACCAACAGCTCGCCGTCCGTCGCAAGCCTCTGCTCGACGCCGCCAATCGCAGGCCCCGAGCAGCCGAGGCGCGTCGCGCCGGGGCGCTGGGTGTTGCACACGCCGCCGGTCTCCGTCATGCCGTAGATCTGATAGACCGGCACGCCGAGAAGTCCAGAAGAACAGCAGCACCTCGGTCGAGACGGTCGCGCCGCCGCAATAGCCGCCGCGCACACGGTTGACGCCCAGGAAATGCTGGAGGCTGCGGAAGCAGACGAGCCACAGCAACGCGAACGCCGCGCGATCGACGAGGTTCGCCAGCCGTCCGCCGTTCGCGAGTCGTCGCTCGGCGAGGGGACGACCGAGCGCCATGCACGCCTCGAAGACGCGGCGCTGAAACGGTGTCGTGTCCTTGACCCGGTAGAGCACGCTCTGGTGCATCTTCTCCCAGATGCGTGGAACGCCGAGGAAGCCCTTCGGCGCGATCTCGCGCAGGTTCGCGACGACGGTGTCGACGGATTCGGCGAAGCTGATCTCGGAGCCTGTCACCAATTGCATCACGGCCGAGAATCCACGCTCGGCGACGTGGCACAGGGGGAGGTAGCAGAGGACGGAATAGGTCCGTCGGTCGAGGCCATGGATCGCCGCGACCTGCGCCGCAGGATGCAGCATGTTGCGATGGGACAGGAGCGCGCCTTTGGGCATGCCGGTGGTTCCGGAGGTGTAAACGACGATCGCCACGTCGTCGGGCGCGCCAGCGGCGAGCGCGGCGTCGGCCTGCGGGCCGAGCTCGGCCTCCCTGCGCCTGCCGAGCTCGAGCACCGCCTCGAACGACATCAGTCCGTCCTCCCGGTATCGGCGCATGCCTTTCATATCGACGCAGATGATCGTTCTGAGGTCCGGCAGGCCGCCCTCGTTGCGGCGAGCGTCGAGCACTTTGTCAGTCTGCTCCTGATCGCCGCAGACGATGATCCCGGCGCGCGAATGCCGCACGATATATTGCAGCTCCGGCCAGGGATTGGTGGGGTAGATGCCGAGGCACGCGCCGCCAAGCGATTGCGCGGCGAGGTCCGCGTACAGCCATTCCGGCGTATCGTCGCTGGCGATCGCCAGCCGGTCGCTAGCGCGAAAGCCGAGGGCGTGAAGCCCGACGGCGAATGTGCGGACGGTGTCGTAATACGCCTTCCAGGTCGTGCGGCGCCAGAGGCCGCGGTCCTTCTCGCGCAGCGCGACCGCGCCGCCATGCCGCTCGGCACGCTCCTTGAGGATCTGCGGCATGGTCATCGATGCGAAGCGGGCGCCCTCCATCGTCATGCCGCCGCTCGCTTGGCGCCGAGATAGGCTTCGATGACCGCGGGGTCGCCGACGACTTCGGCGGGAGGACCTTCCGCGATCTTGCGGCCGTGATTGACCACGCAGACATGGTCGGAAATGTCCATCACGATGCCCATGTCGTGCTCGACCATGAAGACGGTGACGCCGAGCTCGTCCTTCAGGTCCAAAATGAAGCGCGCGATGTCCTCGCGCTCCTCGAGATTCATGCCGGACACCATCTCGTCGAGCAGCAGCAGCTTGGGCGAGACCGCGAGCGCCCGCCCTAGCTCCACGCGCTTTTGCAGCCCGTAGGAGAGGGTGCCGACAATGTGGTCGCGAATGTCCTCGATCTCGAGGAAGTCGATGATCTCTTCGACCCGTTCGCGGGCTCGCAGTTCTTCGCGCCGCGCGCGGCCCCAGAACACCGCGGCTGAGAAAGGGTCCGCCCGCAAATGGGCATGCATGCCGACCAGCAGGTTGTTGACGACCGTCTCGTGTTTGAAGACCGCGAGGTTCTGGAACGTGCGGGCGATCCCGAGCTTCGCCAGCGCATAGGTCGGAAGCTTCGTCAGGTCGCGCCCCTCGAAGACGATGCGCCCGGCGGTCGGGCGGAACACCGCGCTGATCAGGTTGAAGAGCGTCGTCTTGCCGGCGCCGTTGGGACCAATGAGGCTGTAGATCTGTCCTGCCTGAACAGTGAGGCTGACGTCGTTGACGGCGAGGAGGCCGCCAAAGCGCTTCGAGACGCCTTCGAGCTGCAGCAAGGTCGTCACGACAGCCACCTCTTTCGCCGCTTGTAGTGCTTCACGTCGCGCATGCTCTTGCGCCGGCCGCCGGAGAAACCAAGGTAGAATTCCTGCACGTCGTCGTTGGCGCGCAACCTCTCCGCCGGCCCGTCGAGCACGATGCGGCCGTTCTCGATGATGTAGCCGTAGGACGCGACCTGTAGCGCGAGTTGGGCGTTCTGCTCGACCAGCAAAACGGTCAGCCCCGCCTCGCGATTGAGGCCGATGACAGCCTCGAAGATCGTGTCGACGATCTGCGGGGCGAGGCCGAGCGAGGGCTCGTCGAGCATCAGGAGGCGCGGTCTGCCCATAAGGGCGCGCCCGATCGCCACCATCTGCTGCTCGCCGCCCGAGAGATAGCCGGCGATCTGGCTTTTGCGCTCCTTGACGCGGGGAAACAGCGCATAAATGCGATCAAGCCCTTCGAGCGTCTCCGCGCGCGTGCGGGTGAAGCCGCCCATCACGAGATTCTCCTCGACGGTCAGGGTCGCGAACAACGCGCGACCCTCGGGGACATGCAACAGACCGCTCTCGATAATCGCGCGCGGCGACCGTCCGGAGATGAGCTGGCCGTCGAGACGGATCGCCCCGCTGACGATCTCGCCGTCCTCCTGGTCGAGGATACCGGAGATCGCCTTGAGGATCGTCGATTTGCCTGCGCCGTTCGAGCCGAGCAGTGCGACAATCTTGCCGGCGGGCGCCTCTAGCGAGACGTCGCGGACAGCCTCAATCGCCTTGTCGTAGAGCACCTGGACGTTGCTCAGCGCGAGCATGGCCGTCCCCACGCGCCATTGGGCGCTTCCGCCTGTTGATGAACGAAATTTATCAATGACCGCAGGCAGGCCAAAGCGACGGGCCCGAGAGGGGGGCGCGGACTCTTGAGCCGAGGAACAATGCGGCTCATGTTTCTCGCCCTGAAATGCAAGCGATCCCCCCGGAGGTCTTTTCTCTTCAATCGCCCGCGCCCTCGTTTTCAGAAGGAGCTTCCATGACGCAAGCGAGTGATGAATTGTCTTTATTAACGTCGAAAGAGGTGGGATTGTCAACGGGGAAATGGGGCTCCGGCACACGAGCTTCGCTGATCTCGAAGGACCCCAGGCGATGGAAGAATTAGGGGTAGTAGCGCCCTCTGCGACGCTGTCTCAGCCGTTGCTGTGCGTCGGCGCGGGGTCCGAGCGCCGATCGGCGAGGAACTAGGATCGCGAAAGCTTGATTTCGTCGGAATCACACTCAGTGACTGGGGGGCAACTTTCGAATCCGGATCACAGATGGCGGACTGTCGGGCGCTTCGCTCGATCGTCCGGCCCTTCAGCTGCTGCTGACGCAAGTGAAGCAGGGGCGGGTGGACGTGGTCGTTGTCTACAAGGTTGACCGTCTGACCCGCTCGCTCGCCGACTTCGCCAAGTTGGTCGAAACGTTCGACGCCCATGAGGTGTCGTTCGTCTCGGTGACCCAGTCGTTCAACACGACGAGCAGCATGGGACGCCTGACCCTGAACGTTCTTCTCTCCTTCGCCCAATTCGAGCGCGAGGTGATCGGGGAGCGGGTGCGGGATAAGATCGGCGCATCCAAGCGAAAAGGCATCTGGGTCGGCGGTCCGGTCCCGCTGGGCTACAGGAGCGTCGCCAAGAAGCTCGTCGTCGTCGAAGAAGAGGCCGAGCAGGTCAGAACCATCTTCCGCCGCTATCTCGCGCTTGGCTCGATTGGGCAGTTGATCGATGATCTTCATCGCCGAGGCGTGAGGCCGAGGGCGCGGATCGGCCGCGACGGCGAGACGGTCTGCCCGACCCATTTCACGGTGGGGCCGTTGGCCCACATCCTGAAAAACCGCTTCTATGTCGGCGAAGTCGCCTATCGCGGCGAAGTTCACCCCGGCGAGCAGCCGCCGATCATCGACAGGGAACTGTTCGAGGCCGTGCAGGCGAGGCTCAAGGACAAAGCGGTCGCCCGCCGGGTCACGCGATCACGATCGCCTTCATTCCTCATGGGCCTTCTCTATGACGATCGCGGCAATCGGATGAGCCCAAGCCACGCCAACAAGAAGGGCGTGCGCTACCGCTACTACGTCTCGCAGGCGTTGCTGCAGCACCGCGAAGGCGAGGCCGGCAGCATCGCTCGGATCGCGGCGGCTGAGATCGAGGGACTCGTCGTCGGCCCGGTCCGGCATCATGCTTCTCTGGTCAACGCGAAGCATGGCGCAGGCCCAACGCCGCCGACCGAACTTCCCGATCGCGATCTGGTGGCTCCGCATGTCGAGCGCGTTGTGCTGCGGGCGAGGCATATCGATATTGCGATTAGACCGGCGGCGCCGGATCCCGAGCGGCAGCTTTGTGAGGCGCTCGCGGGGGAAGGTCAGCGCGCCTTGAACCAGGCTGCGCTGGCGCCGATCGTACTGCAGATACCGTCGACGCCGACCAGCGCTTTCGCGCGAAAGGGCATCGCATGGAAGCCATCAACCAAATCCGATCTCGATCCGCAGACGATAGCGACGGGCGATATGCTCAGATCTGGCAAGAGACCGTTCGTGAACAGCTTGAGTTGCTGGATAGATGTATGGAAGCGATCGCCGGCGGAGCGGCCGCCCTCGACGAAGAGGTACTTGAGAACCTCGGATGCCTCAATCCGCGCGTAAATGGCTCCGGTACAGTAAACGCGGCGGCAGCGCTCTTTCTCGCATCGCGTCACGCGGCTGATCCGGTTGAGGGGGTTAAACGCGCCGCTTTGGCTCATGGGGCGGACACCGACACTCTAGAGCGGTTCCCGTTCAGGTTGGTTCATAGCCGGCGGCCTCGAAATAGTTTGCGCATTCGCGCGGCGTGACAAGCGGAATGCATTCGGCGATTGCGCGCCACAGACCTTCGACGGTGCGTTCGGCGGCTCTGTGTGAATCGGATTCCAAAGTTGACCCCCGAATGCGAACCGTCGCCGGAGGGAATTCAAGAGCTCATGGCCCTTGACCCTGCGCCGATCGGCGTACGGACCCCGCGCCGAATTACATCGCGGGCCGGCTGGGCCCGTCGGCTTCGCCCCGGAATTGGCCGAGGCGGGCAAGTCTGAATCCGCGTGGGCTGCGGCGCAGAAGATCCCGACCGCTCCAACGAGGGAGAGCGCGCTCGGCCTCGCTCTCGGAATTGTCGGTACGCCATTTCGATGAGCGAATGACAAAGCGCCCCCCTGACGCTGAGCCCTGTTTCAATCCAAACCGCCGTACGTCAATCCCAGGCCCAGAATATTGATCAACCTGTGGCGCGCTCGACCATGCGCTTGCCTCCCTGCGCACCGTCCATAGGGCCGAAGGAGGTGGCCTGGACTAGGCGAGGGCAAGCATGCTACGCTTCACATGAACTGCGGCTTGCCCATATCTGCGCACGGTTGTCCGCGAACACGCGTGTTCGCTGAGACAATCACAGAGCGCCGGAATTGCGACTTTGCGGCCAGAGGGGAACATACCGGAGTATTCATCGCGCTTGGAAGCGACCGAGTCGCCCATCTCTCGGCAACCTCGCACCTTCTGATGAAGCCCCAGCAGTTGCGCCGAAGCGATCATCAAGAGGAGACAGAGGAGACGACATCATCGTCTCCTCCACCGACGTCCTTATTTGTGCGATTGTTCGTGGGCGGTCTTCGTGTGCGTATGACCTTGCTGGCTATGTTCGACAGCGGCGGCTGCGTGCTCCTTCGCCTCTTGGTGCTGACCGAGGTCGTGGTGATGGGCCGCTTGATGATGATGGTGGGCGGCCGCGTGGTGATGAGCGGCGGCCTGATGGTGATGCTCACTGGCGGAATGCTTTGGGGACGTTGCCATAGCGCTATTCCTCCAACCCGTTTTTCCAAACGGCTGTGGCTTGTACTAGGCAACTGTGGCTCGTAGCTGTTCCCACCCGGCTCTATCAAAGACTCCATGCCACCCGCTGCGGGCCTCTTGGCCGGCGGACGGCCTGGCGCGTCTTGGTCACTACAAAGTGCGTAGGAACGCCACCAGGTCTTGCTTCTCTGCGCGGTCATCTTGTCGCTTAGGATCAGATTGAAGAATTCGACCGCGTCATCCAGCGTCAGCAGGCGTTGGTCGTGCAGGTAGGGCGGGTTGTCCTTCACCCCGCGCGGCGCGAACGTCTTGATACTGCCGTCGCCGACCTCCATCGCGTAGTCTACCAGCTCCGGCTTGAAGAACGCTCGGTCGCAGGTCGTGCATCAGATTGTCGGTGTAGTACGGCGGCTGATGGCAGCTCGCGCTTGACCTTGCCGAAGAAAATCTCCTGCCGGCATTTCGGCTGGGTCGCCTCGGCGATCGAACCGTCCGAGCAGGTCGAGCTTGGGCGCAGGCGGAAAGTCCGGATTCCTGGAATCGGCCATGAAGTCGACCTGACTGCCGCGCTCCAGCGGGTTCACGCCCTTCTTCGTTGCATCCACGATGTCGCCGTCGAAATAGGCGGTGCGCTGCTCGAATTCGGTGAAATCCACCAGCGTCTTCAAAGCGCGCTGCGAACCGAACAGCCGCTGAACGTTGACGCCGCGCAGCGATCGGTCTTCAGCCGACGCCGGTACCACTTGGACGATACTGGTCAAGGTGCGTTGCGCCGTTCTGGTGGCCGTATGCGTGGCAGTCGAAGCCGGGTGCAGCCGCCACCGTCAACGCTCAGTTTCGGCGCTGCGCTTCTCTTCACCGTGACGCTCGATTAGCTGGATCGACGCGGCGCCGGTCCTGGCGCGCTATCCGCGCAAGTCGGCAGCGGTGCTGAGCGTCGAGGAAGTCGGTCGACTACTCGAGTTGGCTGGATATGCGGATGATGCGTCATCGCCGATCCCCAGGTCAGCACCGGCTTGTCCGTCGAAGGCGGCTTGGACGACGTGCGCGAGTTTTTATCTGGACGCTGTGGCCGGAGCACCAGCTCCATCATGCTCCCTGCTGAGCTGCTGCAAATCAGTCCGATCCATATCCGGATTGAGAGATCGACTTCCGTGGCAAGGGGGTGGTTGACGCCACTCGCATACTCAACGAAGGCAACGGCGCGATCAGGTGGACGCGATTGTCATGCCGTTCGGCCGACAAAGCCGTCCGGTGGCGTTCGACAACTGCGTGCGATTGCGGATGAGCCGATCGCGCAGGCCGACCAGCATTAGCGCCGCCTGTTGCTCAGCAGTTTTCATCGGCACAAAACGCATCGTTGGCCGGCTCATCGCCTCGCAAAGCGCCTCGGCGTCGGCCGTATCGGTTCTTGCCGCGCTTCACGTACGGTTTGACCAGCTGTGGCCGCGATCAATTTCCCACCTCATGACCGAACGATCGCAAAAGCCGGGCCCAATGGTGCGACGCGCCGCAGGCTTCAATCCCGATCACCGTCGGCGCAAGCTTCTCGAAGAACGCCACCATCTCCTTGCGCCGCAGCTTCTTGCGTAAAACCACCTTCTCGGCGGCGTTCACCCCATGAAGCTGGAAAAAGTGCTTCGACGTATCCGTTAATTCGCAATTCGGATCGAACGATCGAACACGGAAGCGGGAACGCGCTTGCTCATCTCCGAAAATCTTTGGGCGCTGTGCAGGAGTCGACCATCGTCAAGGACTTCGTAAGGGTGAAACTCCGCGGCACCGCCGACCGCATAACATCTGCACGAGATCTCGGGGATCCACGATCAAGCGCTGGCCGAAATCTCGGGGCGGCAAGGGACAGATCAGACTCGAATGCGCTACGCCGGCCTCGACTGGCTGCGCGTGCTGCCCGAGGCCGAGCTGCCTGCAGGCGAGCGCAGAATTATCGAGCGTAATGATTTCGATCTGCTTCTCATCCGCACCAACCGGGCGATTTACGCAATCAACAATGCTTGTCCCCACCTCCACCTGCCGCTCAAGGACAGCGAGCTTATTGAGCCGGATGTGATCGTCTGTCGATGGCATGAAAGCCGGTTCGACCTGAAAACGGGTGAAGTGCGCGCCTGGTGCGCTCTTCTTAATGCCGACGGTACCGCCAAAGGTTTTGAATTCGTCGGAAACGTGAGCAAGAATCGCTCGCCGCTTAGGAGCTTTCCGGCGCGAATCGCAGAGGGCTCTATCTGGGTCGCACTCGATTGAGCGCGTGCGAGCGCGAGCGCTGAAAAAGCGCCTGCGGTGAGATTTGGCGCAGGATCGGCGGTCGCCGGTTAAACCTGCACGGCGTTTTACCTTGCGAAAGTAGTAAGTCGTCCCGCACCCGGAGGCGCCCGCCCGGGCGGCCTGGCGACGGCGCCAACGAGAGGCTCTATCGCCCCTCGCGTTGGAATGCGCCGGAGACGGCTGGCTCAATCTCCGTTGGAACTTTCGTTCCACGGCGCGCGATCGCCAGCGCATCGGCCAGCTTCGATTTGAAGCGTACTTGTGGTGGGCGAACGCGGTGCGTCAGCAGGACGCGGCGAACCGCCGGCCGGGCCCCGGCGACATACACGGCCGCGCTTTGGCGATGCGCCTTGCGCGCGAAGCCCTCGATCGTCGCGGCAGCGGTCGAACCGATGATGGGCACCGCCGAGAAATCGATGACATAGGCTTTCGGATGATCGCCGATCTAATCGAGTGCGGAGGCGACGCTAGCGGCCGCGCCGAAGAAGAATGCGCCGGAAATCCTGTAGACGATGACGTCCGGATCCGTGGCGAGTGAGACGTCGTAGGGCTCTCTGCCCTCGCCGTTCGCCACGTCGGGCACGTCCTCCTCGATGATCGGCCGTGGACGTTCGACCTCGACCGCCTGCGCCATGCGGTGCAGGAACACGAGGGCGCCGAGCGCGAAACCGACGAGGATGCCCTCGGTGAGATCGCGGAACACGACCAAGACAAAGGTCGCGAGGAGGACAACAGCGTCGCCGCGCGAGGCGCGCATCAGCGTCGCGAACTCCTGCTTCTCCGCCATGTTCCAGCAAACGACCGCGAGCACGGCAGCCAGCGCGGGGAGCGGGATGTAGCTGGCGAGCGGCGCCGCGACGAGCATGAATAGCAGCACGAACGCCGAATGCATCATTCCCGACACAGGGCCGCGCGCTCCGGCCCGCACGTTGGTTGCGGTGCGCGCAATGGTCCCGGTGACGCAGATGCCCCCGAACAGAGCTGAGCCGATGTTGGCCGCTCCCTGCGCGACGAGTTCCGCGTTGGAGCGATGTCGGCGGCCGGACATGCTGTCGGCGACCACGGCCGAGAGCAGGCTCTCGATTGCGCCGAGAAGCGCAAAGGAGATGGCCGCCGGCAGAACCTCCGTAACCTTGTCCAGGGAAAAAGCGGGCAGTTGCGGCGCCGGGAGCGATCGCGGAATGCCGCCGAAGCGCGAGCCAAGCGTCTCGACAGGCAGGCCAAAGGACCACACGGCCAGCCCCGCCAAGATCGTAGCGATCAAGAACGCGGGCCAGTGCGGGCGCAAGCGCCGCACGCCGATGATGAGGCCGATCGTCAGCGCGGCGACAACGGCAGCCGCGGCGTCGGCGGTCGGCAGCGCCGCCGCGAGCGCCTGAAGCTTCGGAATGAATGGCCCAGGCTCGGCGCCGTTCAGCGTCAGGCCCAAAAGCTCCTTGACCTGGCTTGCGAAGATGATGATCGCGATGCCGGACGTAAATCCGACTGTCACCGGGTAGGGTAGGTATTTGACGAAGACGCCGAGCCTGAGAACCCCTATTGCGAGCAGAATGAGCCCCGATAGGAAGGTTGCGAGCATCAACCCGTCGAGCCCGTGCTGCTTGACCGTCATCGCGACCAGCACGATGAACGCGCCGGCTGGGCCGCCGATCTGGAAACGGCTGCCGCCGAACGCCGAGACGATGAACCCGCCGACAACGGACGTATAGAGTCCCCGATCCGGAGTGACGCCAGACGCGATCGCAATCGCCATAGAGAGCGGCAGAGCGACGATCGCAACCGTCATCCCAGCGACGGCGTCGGCCTTCAGATCGGCGAGCCGGTACCCTTCGCGTAAGAGAGTGACGAGCTTGGGCGTGTAAAGCTCGACAATGCCGGGCTTTCGTGTCTTGGCGATCATCGCTCTCCGCCATCTCCTGTGCATGAAGGCCGCAGGCCCCGCGGGCGCTAGTCGGATGCGCCCCCCGAGGCCTTGGCGTGCTTAAGGCGCACGCCCCGGCCCCCCTCCCGGCTCACTGCGTTGTCGCCGATCAGTTCGAACTCCAGCGCGGTCGAACGCTTCGATCACCTTGGTGAGCGTATCCACCACCCCGCGCACGTTGCCCTCGCTCGCTTCCATTCGTTGGACGGTCGGCAAAGAAACTCCCGATAGTTCAGCGAGTTGGCGCTGGTCGATGCCAAGCAGGGCCCGGGCAGCGCGCATTTGAGCGGCGGTGATCATGACGTCCTCAAAGGGCTTTGATCATGTATCAAATTGTATAAGTGATGTCAAAAACATCTGAAGCAATGTGTGCGCTATCTACTATTAGGCTTAGAGCCCGACTCGAAGGCTGCGTCCGAGCGAGTCGTCTGAGGCCGAATTGGAATGCGGCGAGGGCGACGAAGTGTCGCTTTTCACCGAAAAGGTGCCCTCCGGCGAATTTAATCTCGTTGCGCGGTCCTGGTTCCGCGCACATTCACAGGCATTCATTCACACACGGCGTTGTTGCTGGGTGTCCGGATTGGGTCTAGCGTTCGAGTTACACCGCCGATTGCCTCGTGCGTCTCGTGGTCGAAATGGCAATTTCCTTGTGACGACAGCGCCGGGGCGCAGACTCCTACGGTTGCCAAAAGCGGTGGCGGCCGTCGTGAGCTGGACCGCGCGACCGGGAAGGAACCATGCGCTGGAGACGCTTTGGCGCGCCGATCGCCGTCATCGTCCTCGTTATCGCGCTCGGACGCATCGTCAACGTCGTCGTCGATTGGGCGTGGTTCTCGACGATTGGGTATGTCGGCGCTTTCTGGACGATATTCGCCACAAAAGCCGCTCTTTTCGTCGTTGTCTTTGCTGTCTCGACCTTGCTTCTCTGGCTGAACGCAACGTTGGCGTTCCGCCTTGGGTCACAGCAAGGGCTGCGGCTTCCGGTGGCGTTCGATCCAGGCTTCGGGACTGTCCGGACACTCCCCGGGCCACCGGCGGGGTTGCAGGGACTTTCGCCCCCGCCGCGGTCGTGGCGTTTCGGCATCGTAGCCGTCGCGCTCGTCATCGGACTGCTGATCGCTATCGGCGAGACGGCCAAGTGGGACTTGATCCTCAGGTTCATCTACCAGGCGCCATACGGCCGGAATGATCCGCTGTTCGACAAGGACATGGGCTTCTACCTTTTCTCGCTGCCGGTCTATGTCGCGCTCAAGAACTGGATGCTGTTGATCCTGCTCCTGACCGGCATCATGGCCGGCGCAATTTACTTCCTGCACGGCGACATCGATCCGGATCGTCGGCCCTGGAGCGTCTCGCCTGCCGCCACCGCCCATGGCTCCGCGCTGCTAGGCGTCTACTTCGCGGTAAATGCCTGGTCCTACGCGTTGGACCGCTTCCTGCTGCTCTACGACGACAACGACGTCGTGGTCGGAGCCGGCTACACCGATGTCCATGTCGAGCTGCCGGCGCTCTGGCTGCTCATCTTCCTTGCCGCCGCTGCCGCCGTCGTCGCGTGGGCCAACGTGCGGCTGCGCACATACCGCCTCATCATCGTGGCCGCTGGGCTGGTGTTCGGCGGCTCGTTCTTGTTTGCGGAGGTGGCTCCTTGGCTGTTCGAACGCTTCTTCGTCAAGCCGAACGAGCTGCAGTTGGAGGCGCCGTATATTCAGCGGAACATCGACCTGACGCGGGAAGCGTACAACCTCCAACAGATCACGGTGAAACCATTCGCCGCGGAACAAAATCTCAGCTTTCAGTCGCTGCAGGACAATCGCGGGACCATCGACAACATTCGGCTGTGGGATTGGCGCCCGCTGATGGACACCTACGCGCAACTGCAGGAGATCCGTACCTACTACCGGTTCCTCGACGTCGATGTCGACCGTTACCATCTCGACGGTTCCTATCAGCAAGTGACGCTCGCGGCGCGCGAGCTCGCCCCGTCGCTGCTGTCAACCAACGCCCAAACCTGGGTCAACCTGCATCTGCTGTTCACCCACGGGAACGGGGTCGTCATGTCCCCGGTTACCCAGAAGTCCGCCGAGGGCCTGCCGAATTTCTACCTGTCGGATATTCCGCCGGTGGCCTCCGGCGGTCCTGAGATCACCGAGCCACGGATCTATTTCGGAAAGAGCGCCGGCGGCTACGTGATCGTCAAAGGCGGCACGCCGGAATTCGACTATCCCAAGGGAAAGGACAACGTCTACGCGAATTACACAGGCGCCGACGGCATCCTCGTCGGCGGGATCGCCTGGAGGTCGCTGTTCGCCTGGTATTTCGACGACGTGAACATCCTGCTCAGCCGCTACATCACCAGCGAGAGTAGGATCATGCTCCATCGCAACATCCAGGATCGTGTGCAGACGATAGCGCCGTTCCTGCAACTCGATCACGATCCCTATCTGGTGATCAGCGATGGGCGGCTCTTCTGGATGCAGGACGCCTACACCACGAGCGCCTGGTTCCCCTACGCCAAGCCGCAACCCGACGGCGGCGAAACCAACTACATCCGCAATTCAGTGAAGGTCGTCATCGACGCCTACAACGGGACGGTCGCATTCTATGTTGCGGATGCCGCCGATCCGATCGTCGTGACCTATCGCCGAATCTTCCCCTCGCTGTTTAAGCCGTTCGATGTGATGCCTCCGGATCTGCAAAGGCACATTCGCTACCCCGAGGACCTCTTCGACATTCAGGCCCTGCAGTACCGCGCTTATCACATGGACGCGCCTGAGGTATTCTACAATCGCGAGGACCTCTGGCAGTTTCCCCGCGAGCCGATCGCCCCAGGCGGGATGAACGCCGGCGCCGCAACCAGAATGGCGCCGTACTACATCATGATGCGCCTGCCCGGAGAAACGCACGCCGAGTTCTTCCTCATGCTGCCCATGGCGCCGAGCCAGCGGGAGAACATGATCGCCTGGCTGGCGGCACGCTGCGATCTGCCCGAGTACGGCAAGCTCATCGTCTACGAGTTCCCCAAGGAGAAGCTGGTCTACGGGCCGTTCCAGATCGAAGCGCGCATCAACCAGAACACCGAGATCTCGCAGCAGATTTCGTTGTGGAATCAGATGGGGTCGCGGGTCATTCGCGGGAATCTGCTGGTCGTGCCGATCGAGAACTCGCTCCTGTATGTGTCGCCGCTCTATCTTCGCGCGGAGTCAGGCCAGTTGCCCGAACTCAAGCGGGTAATAGCAGCCTACGGCGACCGCGTGGTGATGGAGGAGACGCTCCCCGCCGCCCTGGCCGCATTGTTCAGGGAATCCCCGGTTGCCGCACTGCCGCCGCGCGCCGCGGCGTCGGCCGCTGGCCCGGCGGACGAGCGGGCCCGCGAGGCGCTCGCGCACTATGATCGGGCAATTGATCGTTTGAAGGCTGGGGACTGGGGCGGCTTCGGCATTGAACTCCACGCGCTGCGCTTGCTGCTCGAGGAGATGAGTCGGCCGCCGGCCACGCGTTAGCTGGTTATGGCTTCGTACCGGGAAGGCCGAACACGTAGTCGACGCCGTTCTCTCCACACCACGTCATCGCCTCGGGCCGGGCGTAATGCCCGTCGCCGCGGAACAGGATGCGCGTCGTCGGCCAGCGCGTGCGGATGCGGCGCACGAGCCGGCGCACATGGGCGCGAACCTCGACGCCCGAGGGTGTCTTTGTCGGTATGAGGCGAGTCCGGCCAGCGTGGCGACAAGTTCGTTCGGCATCGAAGCAAAGGACGAGTGGCAGCCTGTCGAGCGCTCTGGCGCCTTGTCCGACTTCGCGTCGTCTTTCGCATCATGTTGGACCCGATCGACAACTCGTCCCTGCTTTGGTTATGCTAAGCCGGCTTCAGATTGTCCGCCGAGGATTTTCCGGAACGCTTGTCGGCGACCATCTCGTAGCTGATCTTCTGTCCCTCACTCAGATTACGCATGCCGGCCCGCTCAATCGCGCTAATATGAACGAATACGTCAGCTCCGCCGACATCCGGCTGGATGAAGCCGAAGCCCTTCGTCGCATTGAACCACTTAACAGTGCCCGTCGCCATTTCCCGCTCCTTTTAAGAATTCGAGAACCTATATCGAAAGTCGAAAATTGCAAATCCCATTCGAAATCGGGGCCGATCGACGTGGGTTTGCGGAATTGTCTGTGAGACGAAGGTGGTCATTCGATCGGATAATATCGTTTCGTCTTGGTGCAGAACGATGAGTGGGCGGGCATTTACGATCAGAGCGCCCATGGCGCGGCAGCGGGCTGCGGCCGACCGGATCGCGGCGGCGATGAAGCACCTGACCGACCGGCGGCGGCGGACCCAGGCCGCCCAAATCGCCTGGCATTTGATCGCGCCGGGCGGTCCATGGAGAACGGCGCCCGCGAAGCGGCCAACGGCCGGACGCGAGACGAGGTGCTGACCGCGACAGTCTTCTACGATCTCGATCAGCGCCGATGGTCCTTTGGTTCGACAGCGCTCTTGCGCCGACCCCGACCGAGGACTCTGGAGTCAAATGGACGGGGAGTCAGCGCAGGCTGAACTCGGCCGTTCAGAACGTAGCGGCACAGTGGGGTCCCGGTCCGGCGCACATTCACACGCACTGCGTCAACCGATCCACGTTAAGCGCATCAAGCTTTCGTCGAACGGCGACGCCTTCGGCGCCAAGACAGATGATGGCCCACCCAGGACGAATGATAAGGCGCCCGAGCGGCGCTGACTTTGCGCTGAAACGTTCGCCGCCGCATGTTCGTCCTCGTTGGCGGCTCTTGTGGGATCGCCTCGAGTTCGACGTCTGCCCCATCGCCATTCGCGGCGCTGAGGTCGTGTCCGTGGACCAGCGTAAAACGGCCGGAACGAAGAACAAGGTCGCGATCGTCGAGCATATCAGGCCGCCGATCACCGCACGCCCGAGCGGCGCGTTCTGTTGAGCGCTGAGCGCCATCGGAGCCATGCCGATGACCATCGCCAGAGCCGTCATCAAAACGGGGCGAAAGCGAGTGAAGCCCGCTTCGATCGCGGCCGTGAAGGCGTCGGCGCCCATGGACATCCGCGCCCGCGCGAAGCTGACGACCAGGATGCTGTTGGCTGTCGCGACGCCCGTCGCCATGATGGCGCCGGTCAATGCGGGGACCGACAGCGCCGTGCGCGTCACGAACAGCATCCAGACGATGCCGGCCAGGGCGGCCGGCAAGGCGCTGACGATCACAAACGGATCGAGCCACGATTGGAAATTGACAACGATCGTAAGGTAAATGAGCACAATCGCGAGCGCGAGACCCTCATAAAGCTCCGTGTAGGCCGAGTTCATGGTCGCGGTTTGTCCGCGCAAAACGACGCTCGATCCGGCGGGCGCGGCCTTCGCCGAATCGTCTACAATTCGCTGGATGTCGACGGAGACCGCGCCGAGGTCGCGTTCATTGTTCGTCGCGAAAATATCCAGGACCGGCTGCACCGCGTAATGGGAAACGACCGCAGGACTGACGCCACGGCGGAGCGTCGCGAACTCCGCCCAGAATTTACGTCGCGTCACTCTCGGACGCCGGGATGTTTTTCAAACTCGTAATCGAATTGAGCCAATATTGGGGCGTCTGCACCACGACCTGATACGCGACGCCATTGCGCGGGTTGATCCAGAAGGTTGGTGCGAGCTTGAAACTGCCGGACAGCGTGTCCTGTAGGCTTTTGGCGATGTCACCCTCGGTGAGGCCGATCTCCGCCGCGCGGACGCGATCCACGTCGACATTGATGGTCGGATTGTTGAACGCCTGCTGGATGCGCGCGTCCGCAACGCCGGTAACTCGCGCGATCTTTCTCAGCAAGCCGTCGGCGTAGGTGCAATTCTTGTCCTGGTCCGGGCCGACGATTTGCACGTCGATTGGCGACGGCAGTCCAAAATTGAGGATCTGGGAGACGATCTCGGCGGGAAGGAACGCGAAGGTCGCGCCGGGAAACGATCGCGGCAAGGATTCGCGCAGCGTTCTCATATAGGCCGCGGAATTGTAACCAAACCCGGGATTGAGCGTAATCAATATATCGGCGTCGGCAGGACCGACCGTGCCGGAGTTGATGTAGGCGGTGTTGATGCCGCTGATCGGCAGGCCGATGTTGTCGACCACGGCGTCGAGGGCCTCCCGGGGGCACTGTCACGTCAACTCGATGTTGCGATTGCATCGTCAGAGCGGTGGCCGAATGGGATGACGAAAATCAGCTACGCCGGCTACCAATTCCCGCCCGGGATTATTCAGCAGGGGATTTGGCTCTACCTCCGGTTCACGCTGAGCTTTCGCGACGTCGAGGATCTGCTCGCCGAGCGCGGGATTGTGGTCTCTTACGAGACAGTCCGCCGCTGGGTGAATCATTTCGGCCCAATCATCGCGGCGGACTTGCGAAAGCGCCGCCCGAAGCCGCATTCGGTCTGGCATTTGGATGAAGTTTATCTGAAGATCGATGGCCGCATGGTCTATCTCTGGCGCGCCGTCGACGCCGAAGGCGAGGTGCTCGACGTGCCGGTCCAATCCAATCGAAACAAGCATGCCGCGCTGAAACTGATGCGAAAGCTTCTCAAGAAATACGAGTTCGTTCCTGAGCGATTGATCACGGACGATTTGCGGTCATACCGCGTTGCGGCCCATGATCTCGGGGTCGCGAGCCGCCATGAGCGCGGGCGATCGAAAAACAATCGCGCCGAGAATTCGCATCAGCCAACCCGACGGCGGGAGCGCAAGATGCAACGCTTCAAGAGCGCCGGCGCTGCGCAGAAATTTCTCTCGATCCATGCTGCGGTCTACAACACCTTCAATGTTCAACGCCATCTGACCCCAGCTCGAACCCATCGCACGCTTCGCGCCGCGGCGATGGGCGCGTGGCGCGAAGCCGTCGCCTGAAATTGCACGTACATAGTCGCTTCGCGCGCTCGGTTCGACAACGTGACAACGCCGGCGAGGGGCGTTCGCGCGGCGTTCCAAGCGACGCCGTAACGTTCCTCGAGCGGATTGTGAAATGTTCGACCCGCCGCGATCTTGATCCCCTCCGGCCAGTCCAATTTGGACCAAAATGGCGTGCCACTCGCCGGCCGCACCATGTACCTTGCGACGCAAGCGGTGAAGGTGCCGTGATTGGGAGGATATCGCCGTGGGCTCCACCGTTTTGACGGTCAGAGGCGTGTGCAAGACCTTCGGTGGCGTCCAGGCGCTCAAGGGCGTTGATTTCGAGCTCGACGCCGGCGAGATCCACGCCCTTTGTGGCGAGAACGGCGCGGGCAAGAGCACTCTGGTGCGCATGATCGCCGGATTGATGAAGCCCGACGAAGGGGAAATCCGGATTGATGGAAGCGTGCTGAAGTCCGCTCACCTCACCAGCGCAAAGCAGGTTTCGGTCGTCTATCAGGAATTGTCGATCATTCCGCATCTGTCGGTCTTGGACAATGTCCTGATGGGCGATCCCAATGTCCGGCAACTCTATATCCGGCGACGGTATGCGGCGCGGGTGCGCGACACCCTGGACCAATTGGGTCCGACGGACATCCCACTGGACCTCGAAGCGGGCCAACTCGCGATCGCCGAACAGCAGCTACTCGAAATTTGTCGCGCCGTCATACGCGGCGCTCGCATTCTGATCCTGGACGAGCCGACGGCGAGTTTGTCGGACGCAGAAATCCAGCGGGTCTTCAAGACCGTGCGCTGGCTGCGCGAGAACGGCGCCGCCGTGATCTATATCAGCCATCGGCTGACCGAGATTTTCACGCTAACCGATCGCATCACCGTGTTCCGCAACGGGCGGCGCGTTCTCACCAAACCGACGCCGGAATGGACGTACGACGAACTCGTGGCGGAGATGATCGGTCGGGAGGTCAAGCCGGCGCATGCTTCGCGCGCATCTATGGTTCCCGAGGGCGCGGCAAAGGTTCTCGAGCTGAACGCCATTTCGGTTCGCGGCAAGTTTCAACCGGCGACCCTGGATTTCCACGCCGGCGAGATTGTCGGTGTGATTGGTCAACTGGGCTCCGGCGCGAATGCGCTAATCGAAACGCTGGCCGGCCTGGAGCCGCATCACGAAGGAACGATCAGGCTGAACGGTGGCGCTGTCGACGCCAGTTCGCTCGCCGCGGCGATGCGGGCGGGCATCGCCTATGTGCCAGAGGATCGCGGCGGCAAGAGCCTGTTTCTGGGCGCGCCGATCGAGGTCAACCTGACGTCTGCGATCCTCGACCGCCTCAATCGTGGCGGCGTTCTGTCGCTCGGCGAGGCGCGCAGGAGCGCCCTCGATCTTGCCCGCCGCTTCCAGGTCGACGATCGCCGGCTGCCGTTGGCGGCCTCGACGCTGTCGGGCGGCAATCAGCAAAAGGTCGCCATCGCCAAGTCCGTGGCGATGGAGCCGACGGTGCTGGTGCTCAACGAGCCGACGCGCGGCGTCGACGTCGGCGCACGCAGCGAAATCTACCGCGAGTTGCAAGCGCTCGCGCGTCGAGGTCTGGTCGTGCTGTTCTTTTCGAGCGATCTCGAGGAGATCCGCGAACTGTCGCAGCGCGTGATCACCATATTTCGCGGCGAAATCGTCAACGACCTGCCGGTGGAGGACACGAGCATGGAGTCTATTCTCCGCGACGTCGTGCGGGGATCCACGGCGAGGGCGGCGGCATGAGCGCAAGCCTCGAAACAGAGAGCGGAGGTTCCGGCTTGGTTCGTCCGGAAGTGAGAGCAATGCACGAGGTCTTGCTCAGGCCTGAGCGTATGCAGTCGATTGCCGTTTGGATTGGCACGGTCCTTCTGGCTGCCTGGGCGAGTATCGAGATCCCCGGCTTCGCATCGAACGCCAACATCTCGGCGATCATGTATTCGACCTCGGCGGTTGGGATTGCGGCGGTCGGAATGGCGTTGATCACGCTTTCAGGCAATCTCTTCATGCTCTCGATGGGCGCCACGGCGGCTGTCTCGACGATCCTGTTCGCCTCGTTTCTGCACTTCGGCCTGCTGCCGAGCTCGATCTTGGTGGTGATGGTCGGGGCCCTATTCGGACTCGGGCAAGGCGCAGCGGTAGGGCTTTTCAAGACCAACCCGATCATCACCACGATCGCCGCAGCGTCTATCATCACGGGCGCTGGCGCATTCTATTCCGGCGGCTTGACCGTGGTAGGGCAGGGCGATGCGAGCTGGCTCGGCGTCGGCCGCACGTTTGGGGCGCCCAATCAGATCATCCTGTTTCTTATTGCGTCTGTCGTTTTCGGGTTCATCGTCGACCGTACACGCTTCGGGCGCGAACTGCGGCTGATCGGGCTCAACCCGACAGCCGCGGCGTTCACTGGCCTGCGTATCGGCCGCACGCTGGTGATCGCCTACATGTTGGCCGCTGCGGCCACGGCCTTCGCGGGAGCGCTCTACGGCTCACAGGCCGCGCAGGGCAATCTGAAGCTCGGCGCGGGTCTCGACTTCGACGCCATCGCGGCGGTGCTGGTCGGCGGGATAGCGATCAAGGGCGGGCAGGGGCACATCCGCGACGCCGCGATCGGCTCGGTCTTTCTGGCCATCATCACTAACATTCTGCTGCTCGAAGGCTTGTCCTTGGAGATTCAGCTGATCGTGAAGGGCCTCGTCGTGATCGGTTCCGTCGTCTTCGGCGCGCTCGCGCTGCGTGCGAGGAGATAGACATGGCGTCCTACCAGAAAGCTCGTCTCCTCTCGACGGCGGCCATGCTTCGGCTGGCCCTGCTAATCGGACTGATCGTGATCTTCGCGGCGTGGAATCCGACCTTCGTCAACCCCCGCAACATCTACGCCTTGCTGCAGTCGTTTGCTCTGCTGGGAATGGTCGCGGTCGGTCTGTCCCTGACGATGATCGCCGGCGAGTTCGACCTCGGCGTCGGCTCGATGGTTGCGGTCAGCGGCTTGCTGACCCTGGTGGTCGGGCGCGACGATCTCCTCGTCGGCATGTGCGCGGCGCTGGTTTTCGCGATAGGGGTCGGCGTCGTCAACGCCTTCATCATCACGCGTTTCAACGTCTCGTCCTTGGTCGTAACCGTGGGCTCGATGATGGCGCTGTCCGGCTTCGCGTTCTGGCTGGCCGGCGGCAAGGTGATCAGCACCGACAATTTCGACGTCGGCTTTGCGCTCGACAATCCGATCCTGGCGATATTCTCCTGGCGCAGCTTGATCACCTTCGCGGGGTTCCTGGGCGCCGGATTGTTCCTGCGCTTCACGCTAGTCGGGCGAGACGTCCGCGTCACCGGCAGCAAGCGACAGGTGGCGGTTGCGAGTGGCGCGAATGTCGATCTGTCGCTGTACGTCGTCTTCGTTGCTTCCGCGTTCTGCGCAGCGCTCGCGGGCAGTGAGCTGTCAATGAGTCTGGCCAGCGCGGCCGCGACCACCGGCGGCGACCTCATGCTGCAGGCCGTATCGGCTGCGATCGTCGGAGGCGTCGCGTTGTCAGGCGGCGCCGGTACGCCGGCCAATGTTTTAATCGGGTCGCTGATCCTGACGGTGATGAACAATGGATTGAGTTTGATCGGCATGGGCGCGACGGGGATCCTGTTCGCCAATGGGATCGTGCTGATGGGAATCGTGCTGCTCGACGGACAGTTGGGAGCATGGATGAGCGAGCGGTTCTCGGCGTTGCGAGCCGAGCAATCCGCCTAGGCGAAACAAACGGAAACGGACTTGAGCCTCCGCCTAGTACGCGGGGAGGAGAGGACATTTGCGCCTTTGCAACGGGAGGAACAGAAAATGATGTTGTCGAGACTGACCAAGATCGCGCTGATGGCAAGCATGTTCGGGGAATTGGCGGCGCCGGACGCGGCGTTGGCGATGGCCAAAGGCTCGAAAGTGATCCTGCTGACGGTCACCGAGGAATGCGACTACTGCGCGCTGCATCAGCGCGCGTTCAAGGAGGCCGCCAAGGCCGCCGGCGTCGATCTCGAAGTGAAGATCACGAACTACAACGCCGCCGAGCAGGCCTCGCAGGTGGACCAGGCGATTGCGGAAAACCCGGCCGCCATCGTGCTGTGGCCGGCGGATTCGAGCGCTATCGTCCCATCGCTGCGCAAGATCAAGCAGGCCGGCATTCCGCTGGTGATCACCAACTCGAAGCCGGACGACAAATACTCCGACTATTGGAACGTCTTCACCGGTCCCTCTGATATCGGCAATGGCCAGGCCGCGGGTGAAGCGATGATCAAGGGATTCGCCGAGAAGAACCTCGGCGACAGCGGGAAGATTTTCATCGTCGAGGGCGTTCCCGGCACCCCGCCGCAGATCGAACGCTCCAAGGGGTTTGAGCAAGTGCTCGGCGAAAAGGCCAAGGGCATCGTGGTCGCCGGCAAGCAGAACGGCAACTGGGATCAAACCAAGGCCACCGACGCGGCTGCGGCGCTCTTCACTCAAGTCGGACCCAGCGTGAAAGGTGTCTATGCCCAGGCAGACAACATGATGTCGGGCGTCATCGTCGCCGCCAAGCGCGCCGGGATTGATCCCTCCAAGCTCGTGCTTGTCGGCTCGAATTGTTCGATCGAAGGCGTCAATCAAATCAAGGACGGCACGCAGTACGCGACCGTGCTGCAATCGCCGATCGACGACGGCAAGTACGCCGCCAAGGCGGTTATCGATCTCCTCGACGGCAAGAAGGTCGAGAAGGAGATCTTCCTGCCGCACGAGATCATCACCAAGGCCAACGTTTCCGATTGCGACGCTGCGATCGGGCGGTGATGCGACCCAGGCGCGTCGGATCGACCGGCGCGCCTCCCCATGCAAAAGACAGGAGACCACCATATGGCCGAAGAGCCAACTTTCTGCAGCACTTTGCCTGAGCTTGTCGTTGTCTCGGGCACGGCTTCCGGCCTAGGCACGAGCATAGCTCGCCTTTTGGCGGGGCGCGGCGTGCACACCGTGGGCGTCGACATTGCCGTCGCGCCGGCGGAGCTGTCCAACGATCTCTACACGCACGTCCAGGCGGATGTTTCCGATGAAGCGGCGTGGAACGGCGTCGTCTCCACCGTCGCCACGATCAATCCTCGAACGATCGGCCTCGTGACGTCTGCCGCCATGTTGAACGTCGGCTCTGTTCTGGATTTCGATAAGGCGGCCATGGAAAGGACGATGTCCGTCAACTTCATCGGGACGGCGCTTGCAATCCGCGTGTTGCTGCCCCTGATGATTGAACGTGGCGGCGGTCCGATCGTGGCGGTGGCCAGCGTCGACGCGACCTTTGCCGAACAGCAACTCGCGATCTACGCGGCCTCGAAGGGCGCAGTGCGACAGCTGACGCGCACCGTCGCGATGGATCACGCCCGGCAAGGCGTTCGCGCCAATGTGCTGAGTCCCGGACCGATGCTGGCCGGCCTCTTCGAGCGGCACATGAAGTCGGCGAACGACCCGGATCGCTTCCTCGCCACGCGCGCCAATCGTCAGCCATCGGGAAGGATACTCGATCCTGGTGAGGTCGCGCGCAGCGCGCTGTTTCTGCTCTCGGACGCTTCGACCGCGCTCAATGGCGCCGAGATTATCGCGGATGGCGGCCTGACGACCAGCTTCGATTTCCGAACCGGCTCCGAAGGCGCCTCGGTATAAGGATGCAAGCGATGAGCGGAACAGTCGAATTGGTCGCTGCGTATTGGACCATCGCGGGGGACGTGTATCCCTTCGCGCCGAACGAACTCAGCCCGTTCTCATTCGCCGAGCGTGTCGAGGCGGCGGCGAAGGCTGGCTACAAGGGGCTGGGCCTCATCCACGCGGATGTGCAGGCCACGCGGGAGAAAATTGGTCTCAAGGAGATGCGGCGCATTCTCGACGCCAACGACATGCCGCACGTGGAGCTGGAGTTTATCACCCATTGGTTCGCCGACGGCGAGTTGCGGGCCGCGTCCGACAAGGTGCGCGCGGAGTTGTTCGAAGCGGCCGAAGCTCTGAGGGCGCGCGATGTGAAAATCGCTCCGGAGTTCGACGCGAAGTCGATCGATCTGCCGCGCGTAAGCGACAGCTTCGCCGCGATTTGCAAGGACGCGGCGCGCTACGGGACGAAGGTCGCTATGGAAGTGATGCCCTTTTCCAATGTCAGCACGCTTGAAGCAGCGCGGGCGATCGTCGAAGGCGCAGCGCAGCCGAACGGCGGACTGCTACTGGATATTTGGCACGTCGCCCGGGGTGGCATTCCCTACGAGGAGGTCGCGAAGGTTCCGGGGCAATATGTCGTTTCCGTCGAGCTCGATGACGCGGACGCGGAAGTCGTGGGCACGCTATGGGAAGACACGATCTACGAGCGCCGCCTGTGCGGCGAGGGCGTGCTCAACCCGCCGGCTTTCATCGACGCTATCCGAAAGACGGGCTTCGACAGCTTCTATTCGGTCGAGGTGATTTCCAAGCGACATCGCGTCCTACCGCTCGAGGAAGCCGCGCGGCACTCTTTCGAAACGACGATCGCGCAATTTGCAGCGAAGTAAGGGAGGCAAGGATGGAAGCCAATCTCAAGGGCAAGGTGGTGCTGATCACCGGCGCGGCCAAAGGAATCGGCCGAGAGACCGCGATCGCGTTCGCGCGCGAAGGTGGGCGATTGGCGCTGTTCGACATCGACAAAGCCGGCCTTCAGGAAACATCGGCGGCTGTGAGCGCTGCGGCCGGCGAGGCAGCGGTCTTCGCGGGCGACTTGTCCTCGGCTGCGGAAATCGAAAGCATGGTCGGCGCGGCGATCGCCCATTATCGCGGTGTGGTCGACGTGCTGGTCAACAATGTCGGCGCCGGCGCGGTGCGCACATTCGATCAGTTGAGCGACTCGGACTGGGAGAAGACGTTCGCGCTCAACTTCATGAGCTATGTCAGGGTCACGCGCATCGTGTTGCCGGTGATGCGCGCGCAGCGCCGCGGCGTGATCGTCAACAACGGCTCCGACCTCGCTCGTCAGCCTGAGGGCGTCCCGATCGACTATTCGGCGTCCAAGGCGGCGGTGCTCGCCCTGACGAAGGGGCTCGCCCGGACCGAAGGCCCCAACAACATCCGCATCAACGCCGTAGCGCCGGGCCCGGTCTGGACCCCGTTCTGGACGCAGCCTGGCGGCTTCGCGGAAACCATGGGCAAGTTTCACAACATGGAGCCCCAGCAGGCGGTCGAATACGAAATGTCGGTGCGCCAGCTTCCGCTGGGGCGTCTCGGCACGCCGGAGGAGGTCGCCAACGTCATCGTCTTTCTGGCGTCGGACCTCGCGTCTTTCGTGACGTCTTCGGTCTGGGGTGTGGACGGCGGTTCGATCCGGTCGATCGCCTGACGCTTAAGTCGCTACGTCATTTCGTTGATGATTTGATCGAGGCGGCGCTGCGAGTCCTTCAGCGCCGCCCGATCGGTTTTCCTGCCTAAGAGCGCGTCGTGGATCTCCTCGCCGAGGATGCGCTCCATTTTCGTGTAAAAGGGAACCGGCGGCCGCTGCCAATTGCGGAGCAGGTTGCGGTTGCCGAGATTGCCCACGAACCGCACCAGCTGTGAGCTGCCGATCGCCTCGGGATCGGCGCTTACCGAAAAGCGCGGTGCGACCGGAAAGCCGTTCTTCACGTGCTCCTTCATCGCCTCGCGCGAGGTCATCCAGGCAAGCGCTTCGGTCGCGAGCGGCAATCGCTTCGGGTCGATGTTCGAGGGAATGCATAAGAGGAACCCGCCGATCGGCGATGTGTTCGTGCCCCCGGGCCCGGAGGGCTGGGGCGCGAAGGCCACGCGCCGCTTCACTGCCGACCGCACGTCGGCCTGAAATTGCGCGGCGCGCATCGTCCAGACGTACGCCATCGCCGTGTGGCCCCTCAGGAAGGCCGCGCAGGAATCGTCCCAGTCGGATTCAAGCGCGCCCGGCTGCGCGATCTCCAACAATCGGTGCATATAATCGAGCACAAGGAGACCCGTCTCGTTCTCGATTTGCGGCCGCATGTGTTGGCGGTCGAGGTTCTCCGTCGAGAATCCGGTCGGCGTGCGCTGGATCGACAGAACCGTGTGCCCGCAACAGCCGAGGAAGAACATGAAGCTCGACGCGAGGGGCGTTCGAGCGGCGTTCCAGGCGATGCCATAGCGCTCCTCGAGCGGATTGTGAAATGTCCGACCCGCCGTGATCACATCATCGAACGTGCGTGGAAGCGCAAGGCTAGCTCCCTCGAAAAGGTCGTTGCGGCAGGCGAGGACCTCGATCGTGCAGTAGATGGGAACGCCGTACTCGACGCCTTGCCAAGTCGTGGTCGACCAGATCGACGGATGGAAATCCATCGGATTGATCGCCAATTCGCGGATCACCTGGCCGAGCGGCAAGATCAGTCCCTTGCCTACGAATTCGCCGAGCCACGGCATGTCGATCGCAACGATGTCGAACGCGGAGACCGCGCGTTCGCCGTTGGCGAGCCCCTCTCGGTAAAGGTCGTCCTGGCGCACGAGGCGGAAGTTGCTGGCGCTCGCTAGATTGTTGCGGAAGTCGGACCACATATTCCGCATCGCCGCGAAATAGTTGTCGTCGTTGAGCAGGAACTGAAGCTCGACACCCTCAGTCACTCGGCTCTTGAGGAGGTTGGTTGGCAGAATGACGGAATCGCCGCGCCGCGGCGCGCCGAAATAGTAGTTCGCTTCGTGCTCCCCGGCCCCGCGCCCGCCCAGAGTTTCTGCGATCACGGCCTTCGTCGCGGACGCATAGTTCATCGCGAGATCCGTCAATCGCCCTGTTGGATGAAGCGTAAAGCGCTTTAGCTTGTCCGGAGTCGGCCTGCGCTCGATCAGCTGAGCGCGGATCATGTCTTGGATCCGTCGGATCGCAGTTCCGCGGCTGAGGCCGGAAACGAGAGCGAGCTTGCTCATCGTCACCGGATAGCCTTGGAGCTCCGAGCGCATGAGATAATGGATGATCCGCCACGACGCCTCGTCTTCGACATCGGCGACTTCGCGGAAAGGCCTTCGTAATCGATCAACGAAATCGTATGTGAACCGGATTCCTGGGTTGACCCCTGAATGAAAGCCGTCGCCGCAGGGAATTCAAGAGCTTATGGCCCTTGACCCCGCGCCGATCGGCGTCTGGACCCCCCGCTGATACACACCCTCGGCGCTGAGCAGCACGGACCAGGCCGCCACACATGCTTTTGCGGCGCGTTGCGGTCCTTGACCAGGCCGCGAAGCCGATCCATGTCGGCCGGAGTGACGGAAAGACAAACGCCGGTTCGCATGCCGCAAACTCGCACGCCGCGAGCCCGCCGGGAATCCTCCATCCGATTCAAGTGTCAGATTTGATCCACTAGCAGCGCCGTCGTCATCTTCGGATCGCCGAACACGCTCGGCCATTCGCCGAAGGCGAGGTTGGTGGTTACGACGATCGAGGTGCGTTCATAGAGCCGACTGATGGAACAGCAACTGCCCGCCAGCCTGGGCGAACGGCAAATAGCCGAGTTCGTCGAGGACGACGAAGTCCATGCGCGTCAGATACTCAGCGATGCGGCCCTGGCGTCCGGCGCGAGTTTCGGCCTCTAGTCGGTTGACGAGATCGACGGTGGTGAAGAAGTGCCCGCGCGATCCGGCGCGGATGCAGCTCCGCGCGATGGCGATAGCGAGATGCGTTTTGCCGGAGCCGGTTCCGCCGACCAGGACGACGTTGCGTTGCTGAGCGAGGAAGCCGCCGCCGGCGAGATCGCGCACCAGCGCCTCGTTGATCGGCGGGTCTTTGAAGGCGAAGTCGTCGACGTCCTTGGCCAGCGGCAGCCTGGCGATCGAGAGCTGGTACTTGATCGATCGCGCCTGCTTCTCCGAGATCTCGGCGCGCAGCAGATCGCCGACGAAGCGCTGCGGTTCATGCTGACGCTTGAGCGCCGTGGCGAGCGTCTCGTCGTAGGCGGCCTTCATGCCGTAGAGCTTCAACTCGCCCATCAGGTCGAGCACTTCGGTTCTTTCCATCAGGCGCTCCTGAGCTGGTCGTAACGGGCGCAATCGGCGATCGGCGCATGGCGTAGCCGCAACGCCGCCGGCGTGTGGATCGACGCCGCCGGTTCCGGATCGCGCTGGCGCGCCAAAATGTTGAGAACGACGTCGGCGGAATGGACGCCCTCGGCAAGCGCTTGCGCACAAGCCGCCTCGACCGCCGACAGCCCGTCGCTCAGCACCGCGGCGAGGATCTTGACCATCTGCCGGTCGCCGTCGTCGGACCCCGGCGGGCTGAGCGGCAACCGAAGATGCAGCTCGAGGCGCATCGGCTGGTCTTCCTCGACGAGACCGGAACAACCACGAAAATGACGCGTTTACGCGGCCGCAGCCCCAAGGGGCAACGCCTGCGCGCCAAAGCCCCGTTCGGCCATTGGAAGACGCAGACCTTCATCGCCGGCCTGCGCTGCGACGGGCTCACCGCGCCCTTCGTCATCGACGCGCCGATGGACCGGCGCATCTTCGAAACCTATGTCGCGACCCAGCTCGCGCCGACCCTCAAGGCCGGCGACATCGTCATCATGGACAATCTGCCGGCGCACAAGAGCCTGATCGCCGAAATGGCCATTCGCGACCGCGGCGCCTGGGTGCTGTTCCTGCCGCCCTACAGCCCCGACCTCAACCCGATCGAAATGGCCTTCGCCAAACTGAAAGCGCATCTGCGCGCCAGAGCCGTCCGAACCATCGACGCGCTCTGGCGCGCGATCGGCCAAATCTGCGACCTCTTTAGCCCCGACGAATGCAAGCACTACCTCGCCGCCGCTGGCTATGGATTCACATGAGCGTCCGGTGCTCTAGTTTGCGCCGGATCCGGTCGAGCGCCGCCGGCAAAACCCAGTCCTTGAATGGCGCGCCGTTGCGGAGGGCGCCGGGCTTGCGCGCCAGCACCGGCACGTAATGCCAGGGGTCGTAGATTGTCTCGCCGCGCCCGAAGCAGCGCCGATGTTCGGCGACGACCCGGCCGTCCTGACGGATCACGATGCGATCGGCGTAGGCGTGGACATCCACCGGGCGGCCAACGGCGCTGGCGCTCACCGAGTACTTGTTGTTGTCGAAGCGGACGAGGCAGGTCTTCGACACCGAGGCCGGCAGCGCGTGCAACCCATCGAAGCGACCGCGGTAGGGAATGAGCTTCGGCCGCTCCTCCTCGAAGACCTCCCAGATCGTCTGCTCCGGCCGCTCGGGGTGGGCGTGAGCCTTCGCCCAGGACAGGCATTTGTCGAGCAGCCAAGCGTTGAGTTCGTCGTAGCTCTTGAACCGCAGCCGCGGCGTGAAGAAGCGCTCGCGGACGAGACCGACCTGGTTCTCGACCTGGCCCTTCTCCCAACCGGAGGCCGGCGTGCAGGCGACCGGCTCGACGAGATGGTGCGAGCACATCTGGAGGAAGCGGCGGTTGTACTGGCGATCCTTGCCGACCAGGATGGTCTCCACCGCCGTCTTCACCCGGCGAATGCAAGCATTCGTCCGGAGTTGTCGTAGACGCCGCGGCCGCAGGCGCCCTTGAAGAACGCGAACGCCCGTTCGTGGGCGTCGAACACCATCTCCTGCGTCTCGCGCGGATAGGCGCGCGCGAACATCATGCGGCTGTGGCAGAGGCGGACATGCGCCACCTTCACCGTCGTCGTCGCGCCGTCCAGCACGGCGATCTCGTGACTCCAGTCGAACTGGTAGGCCTCGCCCGGCGCGAAGGTCAGCGGCACATAAGCATCCGCCGTCGCACTCGCGCGCTTCTCGCGCCAGGCGATCGCATAGCGTCGCGTATCTTCGCGATCGTCTCCACAATAAACATTCCAATCTCGGCCTCCCAGAAACCCGGAGGCGGGCCAGGCGTTAATCGCCCCATCTCTGAACACTTAAGAGGCAAGCATCGCAGAATCCCAATGAGAAATCGGGCGTTGGATGGGTCAAATCAGCAACGCCTGGTCACACTTGAAGGGCTTGCGAGTAAAAGGTCCGACGACCCAACCAGGCGTCTCAGCCAGGGCTTTCCCTGCTTGATGATTGAGGTCGCCCCAAGGATGAGCAGCGTCGTGAGTTGCTCATTGCCGCGCTTAGAGATCGAGCCCTGCCGCGCCTTCCCGCCGCTCGAATTGTGGCCGTGAGGTGAGGACTTCCCAAGCCGTAAAATCGGGACCGCTCTTGAAACCGTCAGCGTCGTGGGCGACCGCGCGCGCGCTCGCGGCGATGATCGGCCCGACGCCGCGCACGGTTATTAACCAACGCGCGGCGTCGTCTTCTTGACGCCCTTGCGGATGTCGGCGTCGCGAGGCTTAATGCGCAGAGAGCGCCTCGATGTGTTCAACCAGCCCCGAGAGGGCGCGGCTAGCCGCATCAGCCGAGTCGCAACTGGGTAGCTACACCGCCCAGACGGACTTATGATCGGCTCTCGCGCCCATAGCGGCCATCACCGCGCTTGACTCGCCGAGCATGGCGTCACCGCTTCTTGATTGGTTTCGTTGCGGGGCGGAGGCGCTTGGACCGGTGCGGCCGAGAGAACGGGGCGGACTCCTTGGCTTCGACCCACGGCAGCAACCGGATCGGTTGAGCGGTCAAATGTGCAGTGACCACCGGGATCTTCTGAACGAACTCATGCAGAGCCTCGATTTCGTATGCCGCGCAATAGCGCTCGGCAGCCTCCGACTTGCCGCCATGGCCCAACAGATCGCCGCGCTGTTCTTCCGTCACGCGCCGCTGTTTCAGGGCGTTGCCAAATCCGCGGCGTATGGAGTGGATGACGAAGCCTTGTTCATCGGTGTCGGCGGCCGCCAAGATGGGCTTGAACTCGTCATAGAGCCTATCGCCCAACGGCGAATTCGTGGTCGGCGAGAAGAGGTCTGGAAAGAGACGCTTGTAGCCGATTCGCTTGATCGCCTCGCAGTAATCGAGAAATCCGAGCCGAATGATCTCTGGGTGAAGCGCGGCGTTGCGTTCCGATTGACCATTTTTCAACCGACGAAACGCGTTGGGTCCGATGTGGGCGTAGGGAATGGGGCCGTTGTCGGAGATGACGTCGTCGGTGCTCAGACCGCAGAATTCCTCCCGCCTTCCGCCCTGATAGTACAGCAGCAGGGGGACGAAATAGAGCGCCCGGTGAAACATCTCATGGCCGGGATCTCGCGGCTTCTCCCAAGAGAGGCAGCCGGTGAACGGCGCGGCCTGAAACACGTGCTCGGCGGCCGGCGTCGTCAGCGTGGCCCGGACGTTGCGCTCGCGCGCGTTGCGCGTCTTGCGGGCGCGCAGCCCTGCCGTGCTGACGCTTTCGGCGAACTTGACGCCCTGAGTCGGCGCAAATTCGAACAGCTGGTTGAGCGCTGTCATATGCCGATTGAGTGTGGAGCCGCCAATCCCGCGAGAATCTTCGGATTTTGACTTCGCGATCTCCCGCAACTCCGCGATGGTGCGCTGCTGGTCGCGAACGCTCTTGCCATAGTGCCGGTAGATCTCGGTCCGCAAGAACGTCACGAATTTTGCCAGATGCGCCTGCCGCAGCTCGGCAGCGCGGACCACCTTGCAGTCTTCGCGAAGGAACCGGTCGAACAGCGCGAAGGTCGCCAGATTCTGATCGTACGTTTCGTCGGTCCAATTGCCGTCCGCCTTTCTGACTAGGCAGACCGCCGCGCCGAGTTCCAAAATGCCGTCCGCGGCGAGCGGGGGATCCGCGACTGCGGGTGGCGCCGGCGTCGAAGGCGCTTCTCGCGGCGCCGCGACCGCGGCCCGCGCGCCGGGTTGCGGATCGCCGCCGGCGGCTTGCACCGCCGCCGCTCGCTGTTCGACCGCGGCCTTCATGATCCGAGCGGCCAAATCGGCGTCCTCGGCGCCGATCCCGCCATACCGTCGGTCGGTGGCGAACAGCGCCGCGGCCATTGCCCGCAGATAGACCTGGTGGGCTTGCGCGAGGTTCATGGGGGTGGGCTCGGCGCCCTGCGACTTGATGAAGGGTTCTAGGAAGGGTCGCCTGAGCTCCCCGACGCCGTTCTTTCGGAAGTGGGCGAGGGTGGCCTCGACCGCGGCGATATCCGTTGCAGTCAATCCCGCAGCCTCAAGCTGGCTGCGCTCCTGATCGCCGACCACCGCTGATGGGCCTTGGGCTTCGAAGAACCGATAGACCCAACCGGTGCACTGGTCGTCCCGGACGGCCTGGTCCCGATTGAACCCCCGCTCTGTCTTCTCGGCCGCGGCGACGCGGTCGAGTTTCTCCGAGTGGCGGCGGAGGTAGGCGGCGAACATCGCGTCGAGTTGGACGCCGGTCAAAATCGCGGGTTCGGGCATAGTCAGCAGTTCCTCGATCAAGGCGTCCAAATGAATCGCCAAGGCCCGGGCATGGACGTGATTCGCGGTGCGCAGGCTCACGATAAGATGCCGGCGGCCGTAGCAAGGAACCAGACGGGAGGGGGTCTTTCGCCGCCAATAGTAAACGGCGCCGCGGCGTTGCAGATGGGCGGCGATGGGCAAGGGCAGCCTCGGGGTGTCACACGAAGGTGTCACAGGGCTGCGTATCAGCTCCCCAGCTGGCGCGATTCCGTTGAGATTACAAAGCCTTAGCTAGCTATGGCTGGGGCGCCTGGATTCGAACCAGGGGATGGCGGAATCAAAATCCGCTGCCTTACCACTTGGCTACGCCCCACCGGCGCGCGGAGGCCGGGGGCGGCGTCCGCGAAGCGGGCGGACCATAGTGCGAGGCCTCAGCTATCGCAACACCCTTATCCCCGGGAAAGTGCGAAAGCCGACAAATCGGCGTTGGCGCCGCAAACGAGGACGCCGACCCGCTCATCAGCCGCCGGGCGATAGGCGCCGCTCGCCAGCGCCGCGAAAGCCGCGGCGCCGCCGGGCTCGGCGATGATCGTGAAATCGCGCCACAGCGTGTGTTGCGCGGCGCGAATCGCTTCGTCGTTGACGAGGGCGACATGGTCGACCGCGCGCTGAGCGATTTCGAGATTGAGCGCGCCGACGCTGCGTGAGCCCAGCGAATCGGCTGCGACCGACTGCACTGAGACGTCGACCGGCTGGCCGGCGGCGAGCGCGGCGTGCAGCGCGCACGAGCCCTCCGGCTCGACGCCGACGACCCGCACTTGGCTGTCGAACCAGGCCGCGACGCCGGCGATCAAACCGCCGCCGCCGACCGCGACGAGCACCGTGTCGAGCGGCGCGGCGTCGAGGCGCGCGAGATCCTCCTCCCATTCGAGCCCGACGGTTCCCTGGCCGGCGACGGTCTCGGTCGCGTCGAAGGGGTGGATCGCCAAGGCGCCGCTCTCTGCGACATAGGCGTTGCAGCGCTCCTGCGCGTCGAAATAGGAGCCGCCCGCGACGACGACCTCGGCCCCATAGGCTCTGATCTTGGCGATCTTCACCGGCGCGGCGATCTCCGGCACGAAGATGCGCGCTTTGACGCCGAGCTTGGCCGCGGCGTAAGCGACGGCGGCGCCATGGTTGCCGCCCGAGGCCGTCGCGCAGCCGACTGCCGGCGCTTCGCGGGTCAGCAAATTATGGAAGGCGCCGCGCGGCTTGAACGAGCCGGTGACCTGGAGAAGCTCGAGCTTGAGCGAGACGGGCAGGGCGCCGTCCAGGGGGGAGGCCGTCTCGAGAAGGGGCGTGCGCCGGACGTGCGGCGCGATCCTGGCGTAAGCGGCGCGGATTTCGTCGCGGCCAACCGTGGCCGGCACCGTCTCGCGCGGGGATTTGTCGCTCATGTTCAGCTTCTCTCACTTGCTAGATCGGAACGACGTCGACTTCGACCTCGAGCCTATGGCCGCCTGAGGAAAGGATCACGCCCTCGACCGGCGGCACGTCGGAATAGTCGCGTCCGCGGGCGACCACGATATGGTCGTCGCCAGCCGGCACGGCGTTGGTCGGATCAAGGCCGAGCCAGCCGAATGCGGGGCCGCACCACAGCGCCACCCAGGCATGGGAAGCGTCGGAGCCGGCGAGCCGCGCCTCGCCGGGCGGGGGGATGGTGCGGATATAGCCGCTGACGTAGAGCGCCGACAGGCCGAGCCCACGCAGGCCGGCAATCATGACATGGCTGAAGTCCTGGCAGACGCCGCATTTTTGCGCGAAGGCCGTCGCCGGCGAGGTCGTCACTTCGGTGGAGCCGGCCTCGTAGACGAAATCGCCCTTGATGCGGGAAGCGAATTCGCTCGCAGCCTCGTAGACGGGGCGCAAGGGGCGGAAGCTCTCCTTCGCATAGGCGGTGGCGGCGTCGAACAGCGGCACGAGGCGGCTCGGATAGAGGCCGAGGGCCGGCAAATCGGCGGCGAGGGAATAGCTCGCGGCGGCGAGCGTGGCGACTTCTTCCCAAGGCGGCGTCAGCGCGGCGATCGGCGGGGTGGGCCGCTCGACGGCGATGCGGGCGCGCGAAACGATCGTGAGTTCGCGATGCGGCGTCTCGATGCGCATATGCGCGACACGGTTGGCGAACAAATCCACCCGCTCGTTAAAATATTGCGGCTTCGGCGTCACGTCGATTTGCGCGGAGATCACGCGCTGGCCGCCCTCCGAGCACGGCAGCAGGCGCAAGACGCAACTGTTGACCGCAACGGGGGCCGCGTAGCGATAGCGCGTGAGATGCGTAACGTCGTAGTTCACGCGAGGCCCGTCACTTTTTCCGCGCGGACATGCGACGCGCCCTGCAGGAAGTAGCGCGCCGCGATGGCCTCGGCCAAGGTCATCAAGCGCTGCCCGACGGCGAGAATGCCGAAATCATCGAGCCTTTCGGCGTATTGGGTCGCAAGCTCGGCGCGCAGCAGGGTCGCGAGACGCTTCGGCTCCTCGGGGACGCCGTCCTGGCGCAGCGCCGGCAGGGCGCCGATATGGTCGTCGATCAGATTGACCTGGAAGGCGACCGAGCGGGGATTGAAGGGATCGAGCAGCGCCATGTCGCGCACCGGCGCCAGCGCGACGCCGATCAAGGTGCGCGAGCGATAGGTGATCTGCGAATCGATAAGATCGAGCAGCACGTCGAGCGTGTATTCGGTCGCGTCGTCGCCGGCGAATTGGCGGACCAGGCGGCAAGTGTTGATGCCGCGTTCGATGCGCCGGCCGAGCTCATAGAAAATCCAGCCGGCGCCGCGATTGAAGTTCTCGTCGAAGAGACCCGCGAGCGCAGCGATGGCGCCGAGCGCCTCGTCGACGCAGTCGATGATCTCGGATTCGGCGAGCGGGCGGGCAGGGGCTTCGAGGATCACCGTTTCGAGCCGGCCGATCAACTGCCAGGTCTGTTGCGTCAGACGCTCGCGGATGACCGAGGCCGCGTAGCGGGCCGCACGCGCAATCGAGAGCGCGGAGCCGTATTGGTGTTCGCCGCGCAGCGCCGCCTCGCCGATCGCTGCCGACGCGCCGCCGAGGCCCCCGGGGATCGCGCCCCAAGCGACGAGCAGCGACTTCAACCGCTCGATCGAAACGTGCGAGCCGTTCATCGGCGTGTCGGGGTCGACGGCGTGGGCGCAGAGGCAGCGGATCAGCCGCAGCGTCGCTTCCTCGCGTTCGAGATAGCGGCCGAACCAGAAGAGATTGTCAGCCGCTCGGCTCGGCAGATTGCCGAGCATCCGCACGATGCGAACCTGCTCGGGCGGCGGCAGCAGGCTCGTCGCCTCGACCGGCCGATCCGCGAGCACCCAGACGTCGGCCGATTCGACGCCTTCGCCCATCGAGACAGCGCGCGCGTCCGGCCGATCGGAGATGCGGCAGAAGCCGCCTGGCATCACCCGCCAGCCGTCCGGCGTCGCGGCGACATAGACGCGCAGCACGAAGGGGCGGGGGACGAGGCGGTCTTGCTCCCAGCGCGGCGTCGTCGAGAGCCGCATGATGTCCTGTCCGACATAATCGACGCCTCGCGCCTCGATAGCGGCCCGCAATTCGTCGCGCTCCCGCGCCGAGAGTTCGGCGCCGAGGACGCCGCTCGCGCCGTGAAGGCCGGGCGCCGAATCGCCGAAGGCCGGCGCGATCGTGACGCTGTCGAGCCCGGCGAGCACTCGGGCCCGTTCGCTCGGCTGGCCGCACCACCAGGTCGCGATGTTCGGCATCGCGAGGTCCTCGCCGATTACCCGGCGGGCGAGCGCCGGCAGAAACGCCAGCAGCGCGCGCGATTCGAGCAGGCCGGCGCCGGGCATGTTGTCGACCGCTACGCCGCTGGCGCGAATGGCGTCGATCAGGCCGGGCACGCCGATCCGCGAGGCGGCGTTGAGTTCGAGCGGGTCGCACCATTCCGCGTCGACCTGGCGCCACAGCACGTCGCAGAGCTTGAGGCCGGCGATCGTGCGCACGAAGACGCGGCCGTCGCGGGTGACGAGGTCGTCGCCCTCGACGAGCAGGAAGCCGAGATAGCGCGCGAGATAGGCCTGCTCGAAATAGGTCGCGCTCAGGGGGCCGGGGGTCAGGATGCCGATCCGCGGCTCGGTGCGCTCGCCGGCCGCCTTGAGGCCGGCGCGCAGCTCGCGGAAAAAGGGAGCCAGCCGTTCAACGTTCATCTGGCTGTAGAGGCTGGAGAAGGCCTGCGAAATGACGAGGCGGTTCTCCAATGCGTAGCCGGAGCCGGAGGGCGCCTGCGCCCGGTCGCCCAGCACCCACCAGCGCCCGTCGGGCCCGCGGCCAATGTCGGCGGCGTAGAGGCGCAGCCACGGTTTCCCAGGCGGCACGACTCCGCGCAGCGCGGCGATGTAGTCGGCCGAGCCGGTCAGTGCGGCGGCGGGCAGAAGGCCCTCGGCGACGAGGCGACCGTCGCCGTAGACGTCGGCCAGCACGCGTTCGAGCAGTTCGGCGCGCTGCGTGACGCCATGGGCGATGACCCGCCATTCCGATTCGGGGATCACCAGCGGCATCCGGCTCAGCGGCCAGACGCGCTCCGAGGTCTCGCCCTGAACGCGGTACGACATGCCGCGATTGCGGATGCGCCGGTCGGCGGCGCCGAAGCGCTGCGCGATCTCGCCGGGTTCGAGGGCGGCGAGCGCCAGGAGAAGTTTCTCCCAGTGCGCCCGGCGCGCGCCGTCGGGGCCGATGAACTCATCGGGGATGCCGGGCAAAGGCGCGTAGCCGTACGTCCAGGCCGCGACGCGCTCCCGCGCAGCCTCTTCCGGAGAGGCGACGGTTCGGGCGCTAACGGGCAACGGGCCTCCGTAAATCCAGCGTCATCGGGTATTCGCTCGACGGCTCGTCGGAAGGACGGGCGCCGCGCCCGCAGTATGACCGTGAACCTGGCAACGCGCTAGCCGGCGCGCCTGGCGCGTAAGGGTCCTGGGAGACGCAGCGTGGAAACGACGGGATGGCGTTGAACGATCTGCGCGAGGGCGCTTGCATCGGCGTTCGGGTTGCGGCAAAAGGGGCGCGCTAGGAGTGTAGCTCAACTGGTAGAGCACCGGTCTCCAAAACCGGGGGTTGGGGGTTCGAGTCCCTCCACTCCTGCCATTTTTCCCAAAGAAATTGATGGCAGCTAGCGGCTGGGACGGCGGCGCGCGTGAAGTCCTTGGACGCGGCTTCAAGTCGATGGCCTTGATCCGCCCGGCGTCAGTAGCCCGAAGCTGTCGTCCCGAACGGTCAAGCAACTGCGGGCCGAGCGCGTCCTCCAACTGGCGGATCTGGTGCGGAAGGGTCGACTGGGATACGTGCCGCTCGGCCGCCGCGCGGCTGAAGCGTGAGTATTGCCTGTGAGGGCAGGGGCTCCTGGCGTTCAAATATCAACCGCGCGCGAGTAGTCTGTAACGGGCGCCTGACACCCATCGGCAGCATAAGTCGACGCAGCGCCCGAGTTACTTTTTGGGGGGAACAGATGACGAGCTCTCAATCGCGACCGGTTGCACTGGTTACAGGGGCGTCCTCGGGCATCGGGGCGGCCTTTGCCGAGCGTCTCGCCCGCGACGGATACGACTTGATCTTGGTGGCGCGGCGGCGGGATCGGCTGGAAGCGCTGGCCAAGCGATTGCGGGGCGAAACCGGCGCCGAGGCCGAACCACTCGTGGCCGACCTCGCCAACGCCGGCGCATTGTCGCAAGTCGAAGATCGGCTCGCCGGCGATGAGCGGCTTACCCTGCTTATCAACAACGCTGGCTTCGGCGGATACCGCCCATTCGTTGAGCTCGATCCCAAGATCGCCGACGAGTTGATCGCCGTTCACATCAGCGCGGTGACGCGACTGACGCGCGCGGCGCTTCCTGGCATGGTCCACCGCGGGAAGGGCGACGTGATCAATGTCGCGTCTGTCCTCGCGCTAAGTGGCGCGCTGCCGCCGAATCCGCTGCCCTACCGCGCGGTCTACGCCGGCGCGAAGGCGTTCATGCTGGCCTTTACCGAGGCCCTATCCGGCGAGCTCGATCAGAGCGGGGTCCGCGTCCAGGCGTGTCTGCCCGGGCTGGTCGATACCGGCTATCACGCGTTGGTGGGTAGGGACACGAGCAAGATGCCGCCGATGATGCAAGCCGCCGACGTGGTCACGGCGTCGCTTGCGGCCCTGGCTCGCGGCGAGGTCGTTTGCGTCCCAGGTCTCGATGACGCTTCGCTTCTCGAACGCCTCGCGGACATCCGGCGGACGGCGCTGATGAACGTCCGGCCGGCGCTCGCAGAACGCTATCGATCCTCCGTCGAGACGACCAAGTCATCGGTGAGCGATCGCTAGTCCCGCATAGAGAGCGCTCATCGGCGTTACGCCGTGAACGTGAAGGTGCTGCCCGTGCCGCAGAGCACCAGTTTCTCCGGCATCTCCTGCTTGGCCAGATCGACAAAGTTCTGTCCGCTGCAATGCATCGGCATCACATGTTCGAGGTCGAACGTCTTGAGTTCGGCCATCACCGCGCGGAGGTAGTCGTCCGGCGCCGGCGCCAGATGGAAGCCGCCGACCAGCGCGTAGATCTTGTCGATCCCAGTGATCTCTTGCACCCGGCGCAAGGTATTGATGATGCCGGCGTGGCCGCACGAGGTGATCACCACCAACCCCCGATCGCCTAGCCGGAAGCAAGTCGCATGCTCATGCCAGTGCTGATCGGGCACGGGCTTTCCGGCGAGTTCGTCAGCGGTGAAGTGATGGTTCATGTAGGCGTTGGCGTCGCAGCCCAGACCATCCTTGACGCCGAACGCCACCCATGTGTTTGGCAGCACATGCTCGATGCTCGTGCGCGGCACCGCGCCAGACGTAAAGGCGTGATCCTCGATGATGATCGGCGCCTCCGACAGCACCGGCTGAACGTCGAGCGCCTTCAGCCGGCGACGATCCAAAGTGGGGCCGAAATCCACAAAGCTCCCGTCAGCCTTGGGAGAGAACCGATGACAAAAATTGTCCTCCCCGCCGGTGAAAAGACGCAAGTCTTGGCGCATGCGCGCGCGGTTCGCCTCTAAGAATCCCATCGAGCCGCCGACGTGATCGTAATGACCATGGCTGATGATCAACGCGTCGACCTTGCTGATATCGATTTTCAGGAGTTCGAGGTTGTTGGCGTAGATGTCGGGCGTGAAGCCGAAGTCGAGCAAATACTGGCGCGTCTCCTTGCCCCGGCGCGACTCGAGGTGCAAAGCGAGCCCCCATTCGCTCTCCAAGGTCTTCCCAAGCGGCGCCTCGGGAAACCCTGTTCGCTGCACCGCTAACCCAGGAAATTTCGCATCGCGAAGGAAGATGTCGTGCGAGTTGTCCGTGATTTCCTGAACGGTAAGTTGGTCGATGACCGGCGCATCGATCCGAACGGGAGCGGCTTTGGCCGATCGATCAAGCGGAATGCTGCATGTCAGCAACGAACCGCCCAGCATGGCTGAACCCTGCAGTAAACCGCGGCGGTCTAGCGAGAGCGGCATGAGCAGTCTCCCTCATACTGGTTACGTCACGGGCAATGCGACTTGCGGCCACGCTGTCCGCCGCGACAAGGGCCGACAGCGAGCTTCGCCCCAATTAGGCCCGCGCCTATAGCGCGGGCCGGTCCTCCAGGGGCTCAAAGTCCTGCGGCCTCAACTCAATCGGCTTGCCATGCGGCGTACGGTCGGCCGCCGCATCCCATGCGTCGCGGTAGCGCTCGAGCATGCCGTTGGTGGCGACGCCCTTCGCAACAACGATTTGCTCGAGGGCCGCAAGCCAATGGCGATAGTAGGTTTCGCCGTTATCGGGATCGCCGGCGGCCTGCGCGCGCTGAATTGCATCGGCCAGGACGGCGGTCCATTCCGGCCAGTTGAAGACGCCGCGTTCGTGTAGCGCCATGGTCATTGCAAACGCCTGGGCTTCCCAAGGTTCACGAAAAACCGGGCCGCTCGCGTCGCGTGCAATGCCTGGTGCGAGTTCGGTCGCCCGGCGTGCGACATCTGCGTCGATTGCCGTCATGCGGACTCCAAGTACGGCTCGAAAGCGTCGATTGAAACCTTCAGCGTCGCGTCACTATCGGCTCCCCACAACTCGCGGCCTTCAAAGACCACGGTGTAGAGCCATTGCGGGTCGTCTCCATTTCCGAGCGCCGAACTGTCGGGATAAACCTGACAGCCAAGCACACGTTCGACCACGCCCGACCGTCCACGTGCGTAGCGGGGAAGGCGCGTATGCGTTGCCGGATGCATGTTCTGGGTCCGCACACGATCGCCTGGGTTGAACCGCGCTGGCGATGCTGAAGGCCGTTCGTAGCAGCCGCGTTTGGTGGCCGCGGCCGCGTTTGACGCCCGCAGCAGCTCGCGTGGCAGCGGCTTGGCCGGGAGGATCGCGCGGCCGGCCGCCAACTCCTCGCCCGTCGCAAAGCCACGGCTCAGCAGCAAACTCTCGAGGCTCAATCCCCAGCTCTTGTAATAGGAGGCGGTCAGGTAGACGTCCGGGGATTGACGCTCCCGAGTCGCGCGAAACATGTCGAGGTTCCATGCGCCGGCCGCGCCCATCGCCCGCATCATCGCGACGACGCGTCCTTCCCACGGCGCGTGGAACACCGGCTCATCCGTCTCCGGCTCGATTTTGCCGAAGCCATCCATGCCGCCCATGTCGTGGATCCCGTTCATGGGCCGGCATCCTCCGCCTGCTTCGCCAACCCGGTTCCGATCATTGAATCTCGGGTCACCAGCTTGGCTAGCCGTTCTTCGTCCCAGCCATCCGTGCCAAATGGCCGCATCGGCACCACAAGGAAACGCGTCTCCGCGGTCGAATCCCATACTCGTACGTCCGTATCCGTCGGAAGCGTCACGCCAAAATCGGCGAGGACGCCGCGCGGGTCCCGAACCGCGCGGGACCGATAGGGCGCGGATTTGTACCAGACCGGTGGGAGACCAAGCAGATCCGCAGGGTAGCAGGAGCAGAGCGTGCACACGACCATGTTGTGAAGCGTCGGCGTGTTTTCGACTGCGACGAGGTGATCACCGACGCGGCCCGCATGGCCCAGCGTAGCCACCGCTTTCGTGGCGTCGTCGAGAAGCGCACGCTTGAAAGTCGGATCTATCCAGGCCCTGGCTATGATCTTGGCCCCGTTGCGAGGTCCGATCTTGGTCTCGTAGGTTTCGACGATTTCGTCGAGCGCAGCGGGATCGACATATCCTTTCTCGATCAGAATTGTCTCGAGCGCGCGTACGCGCAAGTTCATTTCCGACAGCTCCGAGCCGTGACTATGGTGTTCGCCGTCTGGAGGCATGCTCCAACCCCCCGCAGAAATTGTACCGCAAATCTCGCGGGACAAAGACTGCTTCGATTGGCGGCCTTTGGCAAGCTCGAGGCGATGTTGCTCGAAGCGGTCTTGCTGATTGCAGCGCTCTAAGGGCGCTATCGCCTATTGCGCCGGTTCCGGCGGCAGATCGGCTCACGCCGACGTGTCAGCCAGATGAGGGATTGTCATCAAGGCCCGTGCGATGTCGATTGCGATGCGCGAGCAGCCCCGCCGCGGATTCTGCGAAACACGAAGCTTCTTCGCGGCGTAACTCGTCGAGGCACTGCAAATCGATCTCGATCCATCGGTACTTCAGTATCCGGACTAAACTCGAGGCAACCCGTTTCGTCCGCGAAGTGGTCGCATTTTGGTCTGTGATTATAAAGCTGGGCATTGCCGTCTCCATCGTAGACGACAAGGAAACAATGCGCCGCAATTCGGGCGGATTGGTGACGCCACCGACGTGCGTCGCCGATGGCGGCGTGCGCTGGCGGTTATCGGAGGGACTTTTCGTTTAGCGGCGGTGACATTTTGGTTTAGGTCGCCGAACTCATAATTCGCATCGTGCAGCGAGTGTGGCGAGGGCAGGGTCGTTCGCGTCAAGCGTTTCGAAGAGCGCCGCGAGGGGCTAGAAGTGTTTCTCTTTGTTGAAGAAACGTTCGACGAGATTTGGGGAGCGATAGCGGCAGGGCCGAATAAAGGAACGTCGACGCGGCCTGATCAGGACCAAGTTCGGACCATCGGTCCTTTGCCCCGCCATCTCGACATTGACGAAGACCTCTCTGTATCTTCCAGGCAAACGCCCGTGTCGACAACATCCGCCGGCGCCGATGACGCTGGCTTGGGCCAAGCCCACGAACGACAACTGAACTGCGAACATGAACGCAATCGTCCTTGTCGCCCTTCGTCGCCCCTACACGTTCGTCGTCCTCGCCATCCTAATTCTCCTGTTCGGCGGATTCGCGGTCTTCAAGACGCCGACCGACATCTTTCCCGCAATCAGCATTCCGATCGTCGCTGCAATCTGGACCTATACCGGACTGGCTCCGTCCGACATGTCAGGGCGTGTCGTCTACTATCACGAGCGTACGCTGACATCGACGGTCAGCAACATCGAGCACATCGAGAGCCAATCCTATTACGGAAGCGGCGTCGTCAAGATCTACTTCCAGCCGGGCACAAACATTGCCGCCGCACAGGCGCAGGTCACGGCATCCTCGCAGACTGTGCTCAAGCAACTGCCGGCAGGCATCACGCCGCCGGAGATCCTGGAATTCGACGCCTCTTCCGTCCCCGTTCTCAACCTTCAGATCGCGGCGGACAACATGACGCCGGCTGAGGTCAACGACCTGGCCGCCAATGTGATCCGGCCCGCGCTGATCACGGTTCCGGGCGTCGCCATCCCGAACTCCCTATGGAGGGACCCAGGAATACGTAGAAGTCGACATCGATCAATCAAAACTGCTGGCGCATGGCTTGAGCGCGGAGGACATCAACAAGGCCCTGGCTTCGCAGAACATCGTCCTGCCGGCCGGCGACCAGAAGATCGGCCCATTCGATTATACCGTCGTCACCAACTCGACGCCAATCGCGATCAATACCTTCAACCGGTTGCCGGTCAAACAGGTGGGCAACGCCGTCGTCTATCTTGGCGACGTCGCCTACGTCCACAGGAGCGGCCCGCCCCAGCAGAACGTCGTCCTCGTCAAGGGCCAGCAGGCCGTCCTTCTCACCATCCTGAAACTCGGCGGCGCCTCAACGCTCGACGTCGTCAACGGCGTCAAAGCCAAGCTTCCGACGCTGCTCAAAACCCTCCCCAAGGGCGTCACCATCACGCCGCTCAACGACGCCTCCGAATTCGTTAAGGCCTCGATCAAGGAGGTCGTGCAGGAGATGGTCACAGCAGCGATTCTGGCGGGTTTGGCGGTTCTGCTTTTCGTTGGCAGCTGGCGTTCCACGCTCATCGTCGCGCTCTCGATTCCCCTGTCGATCCTGAGTTCCATCATCGTGCTGTCCTGGCTCGGGCAGACCATCAACGTCATGACGCTCGGCGGTTTGGCGCTGGCGGTCGGCATCCTGGTCGACGACGCCACCGTGATGATCGAAAACATCAATCGACACCTCGAGGAAGCGGGCGAGGGCGGAGCGCCGCCCGACCTCTCCGCAGCGATCATCGACGCGGCGAACCAGATCGTCGTGCCCACTTTCGTCTCAACGCTGTGTATCTGCATCGTCTGGCTGCCGCTGTTCCAACTCGGCGGCGTCGCCGGCTATCTGTTCGTGCCGCTGGCGGAGGCGATTATCTTCGCGATGATCGCTTCGTTCATTCTCTCCCGCACCCTGACGCCCACCCTCGCAAACTGGCTGTTGCGCGGTCAGGTGGCGGCGCAGCAGGACCCCGAGCGCGGCGATAGGCGGGCGAGCGTGTTCTCCCGCTTCCAGGCGGGCTTCGAAGCCAGGTTCGAGCGGTTCCGGAACTCGTATCGCGACACGCTGGGGCGGTTGGCCAATCGCCGCAATGTCTTCGTCACGCTCTACCTCGCCGCCTCCTTGGCCTCGTTGTCGTTGCTCGTCTTCGCCGGACAAGACTTCTTTCCAGGCATCAAGTCCGGCACGATGGCCCTGCACGTCCGTTTTCCCGCGGGCACGCGGATCGAGGATTCGTCTAAGTCAGCGGTGCTGGTGGGCCAGCAGATCCGCGCCCTGCTGCCTGGGCGCGTGACCGGCACGCTTGCCAATTGCGGCCTCCCCGTCAGCGGCATCAATCAGTCCTACAGCTCATCCGGCACAGTCGGCACGCAAGACTGCGACATCACGATCTCGCTGGACAACCAGGCCTCGCCGGTCGCGAACTACAGGCAAATTCTGCGCGCCGGTCTTCCCGAACGGTTCCCCGGAACGGAGTTCAGCTTCCTGCCGGGCGACATCACGGCCCAGATCCTCAACTTCGGTTTGCCCTCGCCGATCGACGTCCAGGTCAGCGGGCGCGACCTGCAAAGCAATTTCGAATACGCCACCAAGCTCGCGGCGAACATGCGCAAGATCGCTGGCGCCGCCGACGTGCGCATCCAGCAGATCATGGGGCAGCCCACGTTGATGGTCACCTCGAAGCGCACGTTCGCGCTCGGAACTGGGCTAACCGAATCCGACATCGCGGGAAGCGTCCTCTCGACGCTGTCGGGAAGCGGTCAGACCGCCACGACCTACTGGCTCGACCCGAAGAGCGGCATCTCCTACCTCGTGAACGTCCAACTGCCGCAAGACCAGATCACGAGCGTGAACGACCTCCAGCTCGTCCCGGTCGACAAGGGCAACGGCAACCCGACCAATGGGCCGATCCAGATCGTCGGCGGACTTTCGGCGATCAGCCAGACCGGCACGCCCGGCGTCGTGTCCCACTACGACATCACGCCTGTCATCGACATCTACGCCAACGTCGAGGGGCGGGACCTCGGGGCCGTGAGCCGGCAGGTTCAGGCGGCGATCCGCGACCTCGCCCCGCAACTGCCGCCGACCGCCGCGGTCACGCTGAAGGGCCAGGCGATCACAATGAGCTCCGCCTATGTCCAACTGCTCGTCGGGCTCGGCGTATCGATCGCTCTCATCTACCTCGTGATCGTCGTCAACTTCCAGTCCTGGCTCGACCCCTTCATCGTCATCTCGGCCTTGCCGGCAGCCTTGGCCGGCGCCACGTGGAGCTTGTTCTTGACCGGGACGACGCTTTCGGTGCCCGCTCTCACCGGAGCGATCCTCTGCATGGGGACGGCGACCGCGAACACCATTCTCGTGGTCGACTTCGCCCGCCAGCGCTTGGCCGTGCACGGCAACGCGGTCCAGGCGGCGCTGGAGGCTGGGTTCGGAAGAATCCGCCCCGTTCTCATGACGGCGTTGGCGATGGTTCTCGGCTTCCTGCCGATGTCGCTCAGCAATACGCAGAACGCGCCGCTCGGACGGGCCGTGATCGGTGGTCTGATCGTCGCCACAGTGACGACCCTGGTGTTCGTACCCTGCGTCTTCTCAATCCTTCACCGATCGAGGCCCCAACCGGAGAGATCGGCATGAGCGCAAGCGGTTCGACCCGGCCTCGCTTAATGGCGGCGACTGCGATAGTCGGCCTTGCTGTCGCGCTGGCGCTGGCCGGCTACGGCATCAAGTCGCGCAACGCGTCCGTCGCCCACTTGCAGCAAATTGCCGACGACGCGGGCATCCTGCGCGTGCAACCGACTTCGCCGAAGCCGGGTCCCGCAGAGAACACCCTGAGACTGCCCGGCCAGGTGGAAGCCTGGAACGAGGCGCAGATCTACGGGCAGGTCAGCGGCTATGTCTCGGCATGGCTGAAGGATTACGGCGCCCCGGTCCAAAAGGGCGAGGTTCTCGCCACGATCGACACACCCGGCCTCGATGCTCAATACGAGGCCAGCAAGGCGCAACTGGCCGCCGCGCAAGCCCAGTTCAAAATCGCCGACGTGACGGCCAAGCGCTACGACGAGCTTACGCCGGGCATCGCGATCTCGCAGCAGACCATCGACAACATGAACGCTTCCGCCGAGTCGGCGAAGGCCCAGATGGAGGCCGCCCAGCAGAACGTCGACCAGTTCGAGGCGCAAATCGAGTTCAAGAAGCTTCGGTCGCCCTTTACCGGCATCGTGACGGCGCGACGCGTGAACGTCGGCGATTTCATCAACGCCACCGGAGCCGATGCGACGCTCAGGAGCGAGGCCCAGCCGCCGTTCAGCGTCGGCGACGTCAGCAAGCTGCGCGTTTTCGTGTCGGTGCCGCAGGAGTACGGCGATGAACTCAAGCCGGGTCTCAAAGCGGAACTGCAAATGCCCGGCAATCCGGGCAAATGGATGCCGGCGCAGTTCTTGACCAACGCAGGCGCGGTCCAGCGAGCAACGCGCACGATCGTAACCGAGTTCGTCGTCGACAACCCGAAGCAGGAGGGCCTCCTGCCCGGAGCCTACGTCAACGTGAAGCTGATCATGCCAGGCAATCCGGATATCCTGGTCATTCCCTCGCAGGCGCTCCTGTTCCGCTCAGCCGGGTTGCAGGTCGCGGTGATCGAGGGTGGCAATCACGTGCGTCTGCAGAATGTCACGCTTGGCCGCAATCTCGGGCTGGAGGTCCAGATCGTCGCCGGGCTGAAGGCGACCGACACGATTGTCGCCAATCCCTCCGTGGCGCTGCTTGACGGCCAGCAGGTCAAGGTGGTGCAGGCCGTCAAAGGCTACGAACCCGGAGAGGAGCAGTCGGCGGCGGTTCCGCTAGTGCCGGTCGTCCCGGCGCCGAACAGGGGGCCGACAGAAACAGACCCGCACGTTCCTGCGCAGTGAGGGGTAGCACGGCGGGGGATATTTGTGGGCTTGCCGACGGGGACTTCGCGCTCGACGGCGTTCAAGAAGCCGAAGAGAAGCTGGCCGCGGGCGCGCCTGTCCTCACCTCTCGGGCACGCACCTCCAGCTGCTTCCCCTTCGGCTAACTTTTCTGTCAAGCCGGAAACCGGGGTGGCAGGGGTAAGTCACCGCCAATTGAATCTCGGACAACGACGCTCTGTCCGAAAGTGGTGAGATCGGCATTGCTTGGGCAGGCAAGGTCGCCACAGCGACGAAGACAGTCGACACCGCCAGAAACGCTTTCATGAGCATTCTCCTTGGAGTGTGTCCCCCAATAGCAATATCCTGAAAGGTCTCATTGCGCCAGTCTGGAGCACGATCCGCGCGCGCCAGACGTGTTTCTGCGGCGCGTTGAGCGTCTTTGCCGCGATCCTCGACGACCGGAAGGGCGGCGTTCCGTATCGCGAGCCTTACCTACGGCGTAACGCAGAATGACGTGCTTTCTCTGCGACGAGGGTGTCGGCGAGGTCGTGCGTAGGATCCGCCGTTTCCAGATTCCCGGCCCGTGGAGTATTTTGAACAAACTCTCCGAGCGAGCGCCTTAGCGCCGAGGCGGCTCGTCCCGACGCCTGCCCAAGAGCGGGTGGAGGTCGATCGGATTTGAAAGCAAGGATCGGAGTGCATCCAGATGGGATCGGCGGCACGATTGCGCCGATCCAAGCGAGAGTTCGAGACGATGGCTGCGATGCCCGCCACGACCAAATATGCCACGCTCACGATCGCCGACGATCCGCGATGGGCGCGCATTGTCGCCCGTGACAAATCCTGTGATGGCCATCTCTGGTATTCGGTTTCGACGACGGGCGTCTACTGCCGTCCGTCTTGCCCATCGCGGCGCGCCAATCCTGAGAACGTGCAACTCCACGACACGCTGGAGAGCGCTCGTGCGACTGGCTTTCGGCCTTGCAAGCGCTGCAATCCGGAAGGGCGCTCGATCGAGCATGAGAATGCAGCATTGGTCGCGAAGGCGTGCCGGGTCATCGAGGAAAACGAAGAGGAGCCCTCGCTGGAGACGCTCGCGGGCGCGGTTGGCCGCAGCGCGAGCTACTTCCATCGTGTGTTCAAGGCCGTAACCGGGCTGACGCCGAAGGACTATGCAACCGCCCATCGCGCGAAGAAGGTCCGTGAGGGACTCTCCTCAGGCAATACGGTCACGGAAGCGATCTACGACGCGGGCTTCAACTCCGCGGGTCGCTTCTACGAGAAGTCGACCGGCATGCTGGGCATGACGCCAAGGCGATATCGCGCTGGAGGGACCAACGAGCACATCAAGTTCGCCGTCGGGCAGACGTCGCTCGGCGCGATCCTGGTCGCTTCGAGCAAGAAAGGCGTCGCGTCGATCCTCCTCGGCGACGATCCGGACGAACTCGTTCGCAAACTCCAGGATCGCTTCCCTAAGGCGCGCCTCATCGGCGCGGATCGCGACTACGAGACGCTCGTCGCGCGGGTCGTCGGCTTCATCGAAACGCCTGGGATCGGCCTCAACCTTCCGCTCGATGTTCGTGGGACGGCCTTCCAGCAGCGCGTTTGGCGGGCGCTCCAGGAGATCCCTGTCGGCGAGACCGTCTCTTACGCGGAGATCGCCCGGCGCATCGGATCGCCGCAGGCGGTGCGCGCTGTGGCTGGCGCCTGCGCGGCCAACCAACTGGCCGTCGCCATTCCCTGCCATCGTGTCGTCCGCAGCGACGGTTCGCACTCGGGCTATGCCTGGGGCGTCGAGCGCAAGCGTGTTCTGCTCGATCGCGAGGCTGCCCAGTCCGCCTAGGCAACGCTTCGGCGATGCGCCGACATGGATCTCTGAAAGGCGCCACGATGCCTGATCTGTTTTCATCCGCCGGGCCGCTCGACCCGCCAACCGAAACCATGGCCGAGGGCGCCGTGCTGCTACGCGGCGCGGCGCTCCCGTTCGAAACGAAAATTCTCGCGGCCCTCCAAGAAATTACCGGGCGATCGCCGTTTCGACACATGGTCACGCCGGGCGGCTTCACCATGTCCGTCGCGATGACCAATTGCGGCGCCGCGGGATGGGTTACGGACCGGTCCGGCTATCGCTATGACCGGATGGACCCTGAGACCGGCAACCCATGGCCGCCGATGCCCGAGAGCTTCCTCGCGCTCGCCATGGCGGCGGCCGCCCAAGCCGGATATCCGGCGTGTCGCCCCGACGCCTGTCTCATCAACCGCTATGAGCCTGGCGCCCGCCTCTCGCTTCATCAGGATAAGAACGAGCGCGATTTCACCAATCCGATCGTCTCCGTCTCCCTGGGCCTTCCGGCGACCTTCCAATTCGGCGGTCTCGAGCGAAGCGATCCGGTGAAGAAATTCGCCCTCCGGCACGGCGACGTCGCGGTCTGGGGCGGGCCCTCGCGTCTTTGCTTTCACGGCGTCGCAGAGTTGAAGGCAGGTTTTCACGAAGTCCTGGGCCGGATGCGGATCAACCTGACATTTCGAGGCGCGCTGTAGCGATCGAGTCTCTTTCGGTTTGATAGCGGAGCGCGATGTAACCGATCGTCCCATACGGCGCTATATGTCAAAAATTTAAATAACGATTGGGCGATTTGCGGCAAAGTGTCTCAGTATTCTGCCTAATCAAATTCTCGATTTGAGAGCAGGTATCGGAGTTCGCACCGCCTCATCGAGCGATACTTTTCGATCATGAGGACAAGCAAGGAGACTACCGATGACCCTCATGATTACCAATCGCGCCGCCCCCATCGCCGCGCCGATCGATGTTCTCTTCTACGCTGCCGCTGAGTGCGCGCTAGGCGAGGCGCTCGTGGCTCGCAGCGCCAGGGGCGTCTGCGCCATCCTGATCGGCGACAACGGCGAGGAGCTCGAGGCGGACCTCGCCGCTCGTTTCCCCAAGTCCACGCTCGTGGCGAACGAGGCCGCTGTCCGAGACGATCTCACGAAGCTCGTGCGCTTCATGGAGAATCCCGCTGAGGGACTTCGCCTCCCTCTCGACATGCGAGGAAGCCCGTTCCAGCGCCGCGTCTGGGAGAAGCTTCGCGCCGTTTCCGTCGGCCGGACAGTGACCTATTCGGAACTGGGCCGCTGGATCAGCCCCCTGGCGTCGCCCCGAGCGGTGGCGCGCGCCTGCGCCGCCAATCCGATCGCTCTGGCGATCCCTTGCCACCGCGTCGTCCGTAGCAACGGCGGCCTGGCGGGCTACCGCTGGGGCGTCGAGCGCAAGCGTCAACTCATCGAGAAGGAGGCCGTTACATGAGTTCCCGCACTTCCGCCCTAGCCCTGGCCTCTGCGGATACATCCGCAGAGGCGCGGCTCGCCGCCTACGACTGGCAGGCGCTCACCAGCGAACTCGACATCTACGGCTGCGCGATTCTGCCGAAGGTTCTCTCTCCCGAGGAACGCCGAAGCCTCTCGACGCTCTATCCCCACGAGAGCCATTTCCGCAGCCATGTCGTTATGGCGCGGCACGGCTTCGGCAGGGGCGAGTACCGCTACTTCAAATATCCGCTGCCGGAGCTCCTGGCAGGGCTCCGCACGGCGCTGTATCCGCGCCTGACTGGGCTCGCCAACGAGTGGAACAAGCGCATGGGGATCGAGCGGCGGTACCCCGACGACCATGCGGCCTTCCTCGAACAATGCCGCCAGGCAGGCCAGACGCGGCCGACGCCACTCCTCCTGCAGTACGTCCCGGGGGACTTCAACTGCCTCCACCAGGACCTCTACGGCGACCTCGTGTTCCCCATCCAGGTCGCAATTCTCCTCTCGGAGCCCGATACGGATTTCACTGGGGGCGAGTTCGCGATGACTGAGCAGCGACCGCGCATGCAGAGCCGCGTCGAGGTCGTGCCGCTTCGGCAGGGCGACGCGGTGGCCTTCGCCGTCCACAACCGGCCGGTGCAAGGCGCCAAAGGCGCCTACCGCGTGAACCTTCGCCACGGCGTCAGCCGCCTTCGCTCCGGCATGCGCCACACGGTCGGCATCATCTTCCACGACGCGAAGTGACGGCGAGGCGGGCGGCCGCGCCGTCCATCCCGACCTCTCAGGCTGGCTGGCGCGCTTTAGCGATCTGACTGTGAAGGACTTTCAGGGCGGCGAGATAGATCTCGGAGAACGTCGGGAACGGCTGGATGGTGTCGCGCAGCACGTCGATCGGCACGCGGGCGCGGATCGCCAAAGTCGCCTGCTGCAGCCATTCGCCTGCCTCCGGGCCTAGCGCATAGGCGCCGGTCAGCCGGACGCCGTCGCTGAGAAGCGTCATGAACCCCTTGGATTCGGCGTAGGCGCGGGAGTAGGTCGCCATCTTGGCGACCTCCGTTATCGGTACGGTCGCGGTGTAGGTGGCCTCAGCCGCGCCGACCGAAGCCGCCTGCGGATCGGTGAAGACCACGCGCGGCACGGCCTCGTAGTTGGCCTCGCGCGGCTCGCCCAGGATATTCGCGGCGACGATCCGGCCCTGATACTTGCCGACGTGGGTCAGCTGCCAGACGCCGTTGACATCGCCGATCGCCCACAGGCGGTCGCCGGCGCGCAGGCGCGCGTCGACCGGAATGCCATGGCCATCGGCTTTGACGCCGACCGTCTCCAGACCGAGCCCGTCGACGCGCGGTCGCCGGCCGGTGGCGACGAGCAGGCGGTCGCCGCTCACCGTCCGGCCGTCCTCGAGTTCCAGGATGAAGTTGTCGCCGCTGCGCCGCGCCGCGGTCGCATGCACGCCGAGAATAAGCTCGATTCCGTCCTGCCGCAGGCTTTCGCCGAGCGCCGTTCCGAGCGGCTGAGGCTCATGGGGGAGGAGGTGCGCGGCGCTCTCGATCAGAACGGCTTCGCCGCCGAGGCGGCGAACGACCTGCGCCATTTCGACGCCGACCGGCCCGCCGCCGAGCACCAGAAGGCGCCGGGGAACGGCCTTCATGCCGGTCGCTTCGCGGTTCGTCCAGACGCCTTCGAGATCGCGCAGCCCTGGCGCCGGCGCGATGAACGGCTCGGAACCCGCGGCCAGAACAACATGCTCGGCCGTGTAGCGGACCCCGTCGACGTCGACCACGCCGGTTCCGGCGAGCCGCCCGCGCCCGCGAATGAGGTCGATCCCATGCTCCGCCAGCCATCGCTGCTGCCCGGCGTCGGAATAGTTCGAAACCATGGTATCGCGCCAAGCGAGGGCGGCTGCGACGTCGACCTGCGCTTTGCCGGCGGCGTCGTTCGCGCCCTTCGCCGCCTCGCCGGGACGCAGCAGCGTCTTCGATGGAATGCAGGCCCAATAGGAGCATTCGCCGCCAACGAGTTCGCGCTCGACGACGGCAACCCGCAGGCCGCCCTCGGCGAGCGCGCCGGCGCAGTGCTCGCCCGGGGATCCGCCACCGATGACGATGACGTCGTAATGGCTGCTCATGACGGTCACTCCGGTATGGCAGCGGCAGGAGTGGATGCTGAATGTCGGGAGCCGCCGCGGTTGAGGGGCGCTCGGGCCGGAAGTCTATTCGCTTCTAGCCGCATGCTAACAGGAACTGCACCGAACCAATAGCGCCTCGATTGGCGCCTGCCTCCTGGGGTTTTTTGAGAGGCGTCGCTGCCAGCAAGGGCGGCGACGCGGGAGCAACTCACGCTTGAAGTTGCAAGTCGAGCAATTCGCCGTTGACCATCCAATTGCAGCCGAATCTGTCGGTCACCATGCCGAATTTCTTGGCCCAGAAGGTGTCGTTGAAGGGCATCGTGATCTTGCCGCCTTCGGCGAGGGCCTGGAAAATGCGCTCGGCCTCGCTCACGCTGTCATAGTTGAGCGCAAGCGATACGCCGTGGAGGCCCTGGTAGGGCATGTTGGGCGGGCAATCACCGGCATAAAGAAAGAGGCCGCCATCGAGCTCGAGCCTGGCGTAGATGACGCGGTCCAGGTGCTCGGGCGGGCATTTGTCGGCGAAGGGCGATTGCCGATTGGTCATGAGGCCCAGCTTGCCTCCCAGCGTCTCGGCGTAGAAGCGCATCGCATCGGCGCAGTTTCCGTCAAAGGCCAGATAGGGAATGGGCTGCAGCATGTAGGGTTTCCTCTCCTAGGGCGTTCTTATGCGCGGCTCAGGATGCACCCATACCGCGTCCCCGATGTGACGGTTGGCGCACTCGAAGCTACGATCATGGTGACCGTCAAAGCAGGCCGAGCGACGAGAGAGGCGCGGCCACGGTCAAGCCGCGCGCTCCGTCGCGCTCGTCTTCAGAATGCCCTCGATTGCGCCTTGGGCGTCGCGCAACGCGGCGCTTGGCGGCTTGTCGCCCCGCAGGGCGGCGTGAATTTCGTCGCCGAGGACCGTCTCGATGGCGATATATTGCGGCAACGGCGCGCGCTGCCAGGTTTGCAGCAGATCGCGCCGGGCGAGTTCGTTGACGGCGTGGACGACCGGCGAACCGGCGGCCATCTCCGGGTCGGCGCTCATCGAGAAGCGGGGCAGGACTGGAAAGCCGGTCCGAATATGGGTTTGGATCGCCTCGCGCGAGGTCATCCAGCGGATCGCTTCGAAGGCCGCCTCGACGCGGGCCTCCGGCAGATTGGCGGGCACGGCGAGCAGGAAGCCGCCGAGCGGGGTGACGTTGGCGCCTTTCGCGCCCGCGGCCTGGGGCAGGTATTGCACGCGCCGCTTGACGCGGGAACGCATGTCGTATTCGAAGCGCGCCGCGCGCATCGACCAGCAGTAGGCCATGGCCGCGTTGCCGCCCATGAAGATGTTCAGCGAGCTGTTCCAGTCGAGGTCGAGCACGTCGGGCGGCGAGATCGCGAGCATCTGCTGGAGGTGGTCGAGCGCTTCCCGACCGGCTTCGCTGTCGACACCGACTGCGATCTCGCGCGGATCGACGTCCCCGATCGACCAGTCGGAGCGCCCGCGCGGCGTCTGGAGTACCGCGCCGCCGCAACACGCGATTTTGAAGGCGAAGGTGGAGGCCATCGGCATCCCGCGGCGTCCGTTCCAGGTGACGCCGAAAAAGCCGCGCCGCGGCGCATGCAGTGCGCGGCCGACCTCGATGACGTCGGCGAAGGTCCTCGGGGTCGGCAGGCCTGCCTCGTTGATCAGGTCGCTGCGGGCAGCCAGCAGTTCGATCGACGAAAAGGCCGGGACCGCCTCCTGGCGGCCCTTCCAGCGGCCGGTCGCCCAGACGCGCGGATCGAAGTCCAGGCTGTCGATGCCGCTGTAATAGAGGAAGGGCTCGGCGCGTCGAATGCGCCCCGCCTCGACGAACTCGCCGAGCCATGGCGTGTTGAGCACGATCACGTCGTAGTCGGAGACCGGCTTCGCCGCGTTCTCGCGCGCGCGGCGGTAGAGCTCGGGCAGGGGGTATAGGTCGAAGTCGCGGCGCGAGCCGCGATTGGCGCGAAAATCGGCCCACAGGTTTTGCAGCGACGCGAAGCAATTGTCCTCATGGAGCAGGAAGCGCAGGCGTCCGCCTTCGCTGCGTCGGCGCGATAGGGTCTGTGGCGGCGCCAATTGCGCCTCCAATCGCGAGCCGCCGATGTAATAGTCGTCCGCCTCCTCACCGGCCGGCCGCACGCCCATCACCTGCGCAAGCAGCGATTTGATGTGCTGCGCATAGGAGAGGAAGGCTTCGAGCGTACGCTGGCTCGGATGCAAGCTGAAGGTCTTGGGCCCGCGCCGTCGGCGCTCGATATGGCCCTCGTCGAGCATCTTGTTGATGCGTCGAAGCGCCGTCGCGTAGGGCACGTTGGCGACCGTCGCGAGCGCCGAAATGGTGACGAGATCGCCGCGTAGATGGCTCTTCACCAAATGCGCGAGGATGTTCCAGACAGGGTCTTCATCCGCCATCGGAAACAGCGCGCGATAGGGTCCTCGCATGCGCTCGAGGTACTCGATGACCCGCAGCAGCTCCAGTTCATTCATGGAGTGAATCTACCCCCGCATATATCCAAAGTGAACATTTGCGCCCTGGACCCTGACCGGTCAGCGTCATAACGTCGCGCTCAACAAATGAGCAACCGTTGCCGCTGCACGCGGCAAGCCGACAAGGGGAAGGACCCGCCTTGCAGGATCACTTCGTTTACACTGCTCATCCCTCGCGCGTCGTGTTCGGCGCGGGCTCCTTGAGCGCCCTGGCTGACGAAGTCGCCGCGCTCGGCTGCAGCCGGGCGTTCGTTCTGACCACCCCGCAGCAGCAAGCGACCGGCGCGGAGATCGTTTCGCGGCTCGGACCGCTCGCCGCCGGCCTCTTCTCCGAAGCGGCGATGCATACGCCGGTCGCCGTCACGGAGCGCGCGCTCGCTGGGTTCAAGGCCGCGAACGCCGACTGCACGGTTGCGATCGGCGGCGGGTCAACGACTGGGCTCGGCAAGGCGCTCGCTCTTCGCACCGATCTGCCGCAAATCGTCGTTCCCACCACCTACGCCGGATCGGAAATGACGCCGATCCTGGGCGAGACGGCGGACGGGCGGAAGACGACGCAACGCAATGCGCGCATCCTGCCCGAAACCGTGATCTACGACGTCGATCTGACGCTCAGCCTGCCGGTCGGCACCTCCGTCACGTCGGGGATCAACGCCATCGCGCATGCGGTCGAAGCGCTCTACGCCCAGGACCGCAATCCGATCACCTCGTTGATGGCGGTCGAGGGCATCCGCGGCATTGCGCGCGCTCTGCCCATCATTGTCGCGAATCCGCAGGATCCTTCGGCGCGGCGCGACGCGCTCTACGGCGCCTGGCTGTGCGGCGTCTGCCTTGGCGCAGCCGGGATGGCGCTGCATCACAAGCTCTGCCACACGCTCGGCGGCGCCTTCGATCTGCCGCACGCGGAGACGCACACGATCGTCCTGCCGCATGCGCTTGCCTATAATGCGCCAGCGGCGCCGGAGGCGGCGGCGAAGATCGCCGCGGCGATCGGCGCCGAAGACGGCGCGCAAGGGCTCTACGATCTCATCGGTCGGATTGGCGGACCGCGCGCCCTCAAGGACATCGGCATGCCGGCGGATGGCGTCGAGCGCGCCGCGGCGATGGCGGTCGAGTCGCCCTATTGGAATCCGCGCCCCGTTGAACGAGAGGCGGTCCGCGCTTTGCTCGAACGCGCCTATCGCGGCGCGCGGCCGGAGGCGTGATCCCAATGCGTCGGATTCTGTTGCGTGACGCTCACGTCGTCACAATGAACGCTGCGCTCGGCGTATTGCCGCGCGGCTCCGTGCTGATCGAGGGCGAGCGCATCGCCGCCATTGCGCCGGACCTCGAAGCGGCCGACGCCGAGACGATCGACGCGCGCGGCTTCCTCGTCATTCCCGGGCTCGTCAACGCCCATATGCATACGTGGCAGACGGCGTTGCGCGGCGCCGTCGCCAATTGGACGCTGCTCGAATATTTCCGCTGGGTGCATGCGGGCCTCGCGACCCAGTTCACGCCTGAAGACATTCACATCGCGACGCTCGTCGGCGCGCTCAATCAGATCAACTGCGGCACGACGACGCTCGTCGACTGGTGCCACAACAATCCGACGCCGGCGCACACCGACGCCGCGGTCGCCGCGTTGCAGCAATCGGGAATCCGCGCCGCCTTTTTCCACGGTTCGCCCAAGCCCGATCCGCGTCCCGGTGAGCCGCATTTCTCGGAGATTCCGCATCCCAGGCGCGAAGTGGAGCGTCTGCTCGCCGGCCCGTTCGCCTCGCGCGACGGCAAGATGACTTTGGGCCTCGCCATCCTCGGTCCGCACTACTCGACGCTCGACGTCGCTCTGCATGACTTCCGCCTTGCGCGCGAGTTTGGTCTCATTGCGTCAATGCACCAGGGCGGCGGCGCGGCCAAGACGCCGGAGGGATGGGATGTGCTTGAACGCGAAGGGCTCGTCGCCGACAACATCAATGTGGTCCACGGCAACGATCTCTCCGAGGACCGGCTGCGGCGCTTCGTCGAGCGCGGCGTCACCTTCGCAGTGACAGCAGAAAACGAGATGACTCAGGGCCACGGCCACCCGATCGTCGGCCGCCTGCGCGATCTCGGCGCGGCGCCGGCGCTCGGCGTCGATCTCGAAAGCTCGTTCTCGGGCGACATGATGACGCAAAGCCGCATCGCGCTCGGTCATCAGCGCGCGCTCGACAATGCGGCCAGCCGCGCGCGGGAGGGCAAGATCCCCGACACCTCGACCATCACGACGCGCGACGCGTTGACCTGGATTTCGACCGAGGGCGCGCGGATGCTCCGCATGCAGGATCGCATCGGCGCGCTCGCGCCCGGCATGCAGGCCGATCTCGTGATGTTGCGCGCCGACGATCTCAACCTCTGGCCGGTGCACGACGCCATCTCGACCGTCGTTATGCAGGCCGGCCTCGCCAACGTCGACAGCGTGATGATCGCCGGCGAGTGGCGCAAGCGCCATGGCAAACTTCTGCGCGACGATCTCGTTTCGTTGCGCGACGAACTCGCCCGCTCGGGTCGGCGCATCTTGGGCGCGCTCGGCTGGCGGCCGCAAGGAAAGGAACACTCAGCGTGAGCGACTTGAAGATTAGCTGGATCGGCCTCGGAAAGCTCGGCCTGCCGATGGCGGCGCGCATTGCCGCGACGGGGCGCGCGGTCGTCGGCTTCGACACCGATGCTGGGCGCGCCGAACTCGCCGCTTCGCGCCAGATTCAGGTGAAGTCCGATGCGCGCGAGGCGCTCGAAGGCGCTGGACTCGTGTTCACCTCACTGCCCGACGACGCCGTGCTGGAATCCGCGATGCGTGCGCTCGCGCCTTCGCTCGCGCCTGGCGCCATTGTCGTTGAGACGAGCACCGTGAGCGCGGCGGCCTCCGCACGGGCGGGCGAGTTCATCGCGGCCGCTGGCGCCGCTTATCTGCGCGCGCCTGTCTCCGGCAATCCGGTGCTTGCCGAGCGCGGCGAACTGACCGTGCTGGCGTCCGGCCCACGCGCCGCCTTCGACGCCGCTTTGCCGGCGATGGCGGCCTATTCGAGGGTCCAACGCTATCTCGGCGAAGCCGAGCAGGCGCGTTTCGCCAAGCTCGCCATCAATCTGATGATCGCGGTTTCGGCGGGAATGATGGGCGAAGCGCTCGCCTTCGCGCGCAAGGGCGGCGTCGACTTCGCCGATATGCTCGATCTGCTCGCCGACAGCGCCGTCGGCTCGCCGATGGTCAAATACAAGACGCCGCCGTTGAAGGCGGGCGATTACAGCCCGACCTTCTCGTGCAAGCAGATGGCCAAGGACCTCGACCTGCTGCTCGACACGGCGCGCGCCGCCGCGGTTCCCGCGCCGCTCGCCGCGCAGTTGCGCCAGACCTATTCGGCATTGATCGCGACCGGGGAGGGCGAGACGGATTTCATCGCGACCGTTCCGTTTGCGGCGCGACTGGCCGGCCTGTAAGGCTGGACCCCAAGGGAGGAAAAGGCATGCGCGAGCTTGATGATCAAACCATCACGGCCGAGGTGCTTCGCCGATTTGAAGGCTGTGAGAGCCCGCGTCTGAAGCAATTGCTCACCGGCCTGGTGCGCCACGTTCACGACTTCGTGCGCGAAGAGGCAGTCACCGAGGCGGAGTGGGTTTACGCGATCGAGTTTCTGACCCGCACGGGAAAGATCAGCGACCAGAGCCGGCAGGAGTTCATCCTGCTGTCGGACACGCTGGGTGTCTCGACCCTGGTCGACGCGATCAACAACCGGCCCGCGCCGGGCGCGACCCAATCGACCGTGCTCGGCCCCTTCTTCGTCGCGGAGGCGCCGACGGCCGAACAGGGCGCCGATATCGACCCCGGCGGCAAGGGCGGCGGCGCGCCGTTGTTCGTGGACGTCACCGTCACCGATCCGGCGGGCAAGCCGGTCAGTGGCGCGACGGTCGACGTCTGGCATTCCGACGACGAGGGCTTCTACGACGTGCAGCGCGAAGGCGGCGAACTCGAGCGCCGCGCCCGCTTCACGACCGACGAAGAGGGACGCCTGCGTTTCCACACGACGATGCCGGCCGCGTATCCGATCCCCTACGACGGCCCGGTCGGCGACATGCTCAAGGCGACCGATCGACACCCCTGGCGTCCGGCCCACGTCCATTTCATGATCGTCGCGCCCGGCTTTCGCCGCCTCATCACGCATGTGTTCGTCGACGGCGATCAATACCTCGACAGCGATGCGGTGTTCGGCGTGAAGGAGTCGCTTATCGACGCCTTCCCCTTGCAGCCCGCAGGGACGACGGCCGACGGGAAGCCGGCGCCCGAGCCCTACCGACTGCTTCGCTACCGTTTCGGGCTGACGCCCGCCTGAAAATGAAAAGCGCGGCCAGACGCCGCGGAGAGAGGAAACGAAATGCCCAATCCCGCCGTCGCGGCCCTTAACGACCGTCTGCGCGAGACGCTCGGCGAGCGCATCAGCGACGCACCCGGAATCCGCGCGCAGTTCGGCCGCAGCGAAGCCTATCGCGAGGCTTCGCTGCCCGATCTCGTCGCCCGGCCGCACGACGCCGAAGAGGTCCGCCGGATCGTCGGCCTCTGCCATGAGCTGCGCGTGCCGATCGTGCCGTTCGGCGCGGGCACCTCGCTCGAGGGCAATGCGGCTGCGGTGCGGGGAGGGCTCTGCCTCGACATGAGCGCAATGGATCAGGTGATCGCCGTTCACGCCGAGGACATGGATGTTCGCGTCGGCCCCGGCATCCGGCGCAAGGCGCTCAACGCCGCGCTGCGGGACACGGGCCTGTTCTTTCCGATCGACCCCGGCGCCGACGCTTCGATCGGCGGCATGGCCTCGACCCGCGGCTCGGGAACGATGGCGGTCCGCTATGGTACAATGCGCGACAACGTGCTCGCGCTCGAGGTCGTGCTGCCCGACGGGCGGTTGATCCGCACCGGGCGGCGCGCGCGCAAATCGGCGGCTGGCTATGATCTGACGCGCCTCATGGTCGGCGCGGAGGGCACGCTCGGCGTCATCACCGAGGTGACGTTGCGACTGCACCCGATCCCGGAGGCGGTCGCCGCCGCCGTCTGCCCGTTTCCGACCTTCGCCGGCGCGGTCGAGGCGACCATCGCGGTGATGCAGGCGGCGATCCCGGTGGCGCGCATCGAGCTCCTCGATGCGGTCATGATGCGCGGGATCAACCGTTACGCAAGCTTCGCCTATCCGGAGCTGCCGACCTTGTTCATCGAGTTCCACGGCACGCCGAACGCGGTCGAGGAGCAGGCCGAGCGGGTCAGGGAGATCGTTGCTGAATATGGCGCCGCCGAGATGCAGTGGGCGCGCGAGCCCGAGGCGCGGTCCAAGCTTTGGCACGCCCGCGACAACACGCTCTACGCCGGGCGCGCCCTTAAGCCGGGCAGCGAGGCGATCATCACGGACGTCTGCGTGCCGATCTCGGCGCTGGCGCAGTGCCTCGAGGAAACGCGCCGCGACCTCGACGCCTCCGGCGTGCTCGCGCCGTTGGTGGGACACGTCGGCGACGGCAATTTCCATCTGCTGCTGCTCGTCGACCCGAACAACAGCGAGGAGATCGCGCGGGCGCGCGCGTTCCATGCCCGGCTCGTCGCGCGGGCGCTGTCGCTCGACGGCACCTGCACCGGCGAGCACGGCGTCGGCGTCGGCAAGCGCGGCTATCTCAAGACCGAGCACGGAGCGGACGCGGTCGATGCGATGCGCGCGATCAAGGGGGCGCTCGATCCGCTGAACATCATGAACCCCGGCAAGATTTTCCTCGACGAGGAGCACACTGAGGAGGCTGCGGCGTGAGCTTGACGGCGACGAAGACGACGAGCGAAGCCGAGGGGACGCTTCCGCCGCCGAAGCTCGAATTGCGCGGGATCAGCAAGAGCTTTCCCGGCGTGCGCGCCTTGACCGACGTGTCTTTTGCGATCTGGCCGGGCGAAACGCACATGCTGCTCGGCGAGAACGGCGCCGGCAAGTCGACCTTGATGAAGGTGCTGTGCGGCGCGGTCACTCCCGACGAAGGCGAGGTCATCTTCGAGGGGCGGCCGACTGTGATCGCTTCGCCGGCTGACGCGCGTCGGCTCGGCATTGCGGTGATCTTCCAGGAATTCTCGCTCGTTCCTCATCTCGACATCGCGCATAACATCTACCTTGGCCGCGCGCCCCGCGGGCGCACGCCGGGCTCGATCGACCACAAGCGTCTCTATGCGGACGCACGTCGTGTGCTGGACATGATCGGTTTCGACATCGATCCCAGGGAGAGCGTCCATCGGCTCGGCGTCGCCCAGCAGCAAATGGTGGAGATCGCCAAGGCTCTGTCGCAAGACGCGCGGATTCTGGTGATGGACGAGCCGACGGCGGCGCTGTCCGATCGCGAGAGCGAGCGCCTGTTCGCGATGATGGCGCGCCTGAAGGCGGACGGCGTCGGCATCGTCTACATCTCGCACCGCATGGCCGAGGTTTTCGCGCTCGGCGACCGCATCACGGTGTTGCGCGACGGCAAGAAGGTGCGCAGCCTGTTGCCCAAGGAGGCGACGCCGGACGAATTGGTGCGCCTGATGGTCGGCCGCACGGTCGACATGAGCTATCCCCGCCGCTTCCGCGCGCCGGGCGCGACGATGCTTGAAGTGCGCGGGCTCGCTGCGGCGACGGGCGTCGCCAACATCGATCTGACTGTGCGCGAGGGCGAGATCGTCGGCTTGTGCGGGCTCGTCGGCTCCGGCCGCACCGAGGTCGCGCGCGCGATCTTCGGCGCCGACAAAGTAACTTCCGGCGAGGTCCGGGTGTTTGGCCGCGTCCATCCGGGCTCGCCCGATTATTCGGCCAAGCTGGGCATGGCGCTGATCCCCGAAAGCCGCAAGACCGAGGGCCTCGCGCTTATTCGCACCGTCGGCGACAATCTTCTGCTTGCCGGTCTGCCGTCGCTCTTCCCGTCTGGGCTGATACGCGCAGGCCTAGGGCGTGCGACGGGGCACGAGATGGTCAAGCGGCTCGGCATTGCGGTCGCCTCTCTGCAGCAGCAGGTCGGCACGCTTTCCGGGGGCAACCAGCAGAAGGTGGTCATCGGCAAATGGCTCGCCGCCAAGGCGCGGCTGTTCATCTTCGACGAGCCGACGCGCGGCATCGACATCGGCGCGAAAGCGCAGATCTTTGCGCTGATCGACGAGCTCGTTGCCGCCGGGGCAGGGGTTCTGATGATCAGCTCGGAGCAGGCGGAGATCGTTCATGTCTGTGACCGCGCCTATGTGATGCGCGGCAAGCGCATCGTCGGCGAACTCGGCCGCGCCGACCTCAGCGAGGAGAACATCGTGCGATTGGGGATGCATCAATGACCGCGCTCGCTCTCCGGCGCCCGATGCGCGCCCCCGGCCTGTTGGTGATGCTCGCCATCATGCTGGTCGGATTCTCGATCGCCTCGCGCGATTTCACGACGGCAGGCAACGCGCTGAACGTGCTCTTGCAATCCAGCGTGCTGCTGCTGATCGCGCTGCCGATGACCTTTGTCATTCTGACCGAGGGGTTGGATCTGTCGATTGGGGCAGTGCTGTCGCTCTGCTCGGTGACGCTCGCGGAGACTGCGCTCGCCACCCAGTCCCTGGCGGCGGCGCTCGTCGTCGCGGTCGCTGTTGGCACGCTCGCCGGGCTCTTGAACGGGAGCCTCGTCGCCTATCTCCGCATCCCCCCGTTCGTCGCGACGCTGGGCACGCTTGGGGTGGCGCAGAGCCTCGCGCTCATCGCCACCGGAGGGCAGAGCGTCGTCGGCTTGCCGGATAGCCTCGTCTTCGTCTACGGCGGCTCGATCCTCGGGATTAGGGTTCCGATTCTGCTGGTCGTCGTCGCTTATGTGCTGATGCATGCGCTGCTCTATCGCACGCGTTTCGGCAGCTACGTCTTCGCGCTCGGCGGCAATCGTGAGGCGTTGACGCTGGCGGGCGTGCCATGGCGGCGGATGCTGCTCGGCGTCTACGCGCTCGCCGGCGCCTGGGCCGGCGTCGCCGGACTACTGATGGCGAGCCGGCTCAACGCGGGCCATCCCACCGCCGGCATCGGCATGGAGTTCGACGCGATCGCCGCCGTCGCGCTTGGCGGCACGTCCTTCGAGCGAGGCAACGGCTGGCTCCCCGGCACGCTGCTCGGCGCGCTGACCATCGGCATCTTGAGGAATGGCCTCAACCTGCTGGCTGTCCCCTCCGCGTTGCAGGTGGGCTGCATCGGCCTTCTCGTCATCGTCGCCTTCACCCTCGAAGCCTTCCGGACGCAAACGCCATGACTGTCGCGACTTCACAAGCCCGCGCCGCGCGGCCGACGCTGCCGCCCGAACTGATCCGACTGCTGCTGCGTGTCGGGGCGGTGCTGATCGTCGGCGTCGCGCTGACCCTGCTCAGCCACGCCTTCTTTACGGTCACAAATCTCGTGAACGTGCTGCGTCAGGCGTCGCTGCTGTTCTTCATGGCGTCCGGCCTGACTTTGGTGGTGATCACCGCGGGGCTGGACCTCTCGATCGGCGCGACGATTGGTCTTGCCGCCTGCGTCGGCGGCACAATGATCAAATCGACCGGCGATCCCTGGATCGGCGCCGCCGCGGCTCTGGGCGTCGGCCTCGCCGTCGGCCTCCTCAACGGCATGATGGTGAGCTTGCTCCGCATTCCCTCCTTCATCGCGACCTACGGCATGCTGTGGGTGCTGCAGGGCCTCACCTACACCTACATGGCCGGCTCGACGGTCTATGGCTTTCCGCGCGGCTTCCGGGAACTCGGCAACGGCTATTTCCTGGGCGCGCCGATCCCCGTGCTCGTGATGGTCGCGTTGCTGGTCGTCGGGACGCTGTTCCATCAGCGCAGCATCTGGGGCCAGCAGATCACCATGATCGGCGCCAATCCGACGGCGGCCCGCCTCTCCGGCGTACCGGTCAAGCGGCGCCTCATCCTCGTCTATGCGCTGAGCGGCCTTACGGCAGGCTTCGCTTCGCTTGTTTTTCTCGCGCGGGTCAATTCCGCGGAGGCCGATATCGGCGGCAGCCTGACGCTGCCGGCGATCGCCGCGGTGCTGATCGGCGGCACGTCGCTGTTCGGCGGCGTCGGCACGCTGACCGGCACGTTCGTCGGCACGTTGTTGCTGACGCTCGTTCTCAACGGCATGAACCTGCTTCATGTCGAGGGAAACTGGCAGCCGTTGGTGACCGGCGTGATCATTGTCGCCGCGGTCTGGCTTGATCTGCGCGGTAGCCGCGCTCGCAACTGATAAGTGGAAGTGGAGGAAACCGAATGAAACGCATATCCCTCATCGCGCTCGCTTTGGCCTTGACGGGCGTCGCTGCGCCGTCCGCCTTCGCCGACGGCGAAACGATCGCGGTGCTGACCAAGAACCAGACCAATCCGTTCTTCCAGGCCGAGCGCGTTGGCGCGGCCAAGGCGGCCGAGCAAATGAAGGCCAAGGTGCTGCAGTACGTGCCGACCCAGCCGGACAGCATCCCCGAGCAGATGAGCCAGATCGACGACATCGTCACCAAGAAGCCCGACGCGATCGTCATGGTCCCGGTCGACTACAAGGCGATGGTCGCCGGCGTGCAGAAGATCAACGCGGCCAAGATCCCCGTCGTGAACGTCACTGACCGCAGCGCCGGCGGCGACTTTGTCTCGTTCGTCGGGGCCGACGATTATTCGATCGCCAAGGCGACCGCCGAGGTGCTGCTCAAGGCGATCGGCGGCAAGGGCGACGTGATCATCATCGAGGGCGTGCGCGGCGCCGCGACCGCTCAGGATCGCCTGCGCGGATTCATGGATGCGATCGCCGAATTCCCCGGTGTGAAGCTCGTCGACTCCCAGCCCGCCAATTATCAGCGCTTGCAGGCGATGCAGGTCATGGAAAACCTGCTGCAGTCGAACCCGAACGTCGCCGGCGTGCTGGCGGCGAACGACGCCATGGCGATCGGCGCGATGGACGCGCTCGCCGACGCGAACAGCAAGGCGCAGATCGTTGGCATCAACGGCACGAAGGAGGCCGTCGACGCCATCAAGGCCGGCAAGATGCTGGCGACCGGCGACTACAACGGCTTCGTGCAGGGCTGCATCGGCACGGAGATCGCGATCCGCTACCTCCGGCACGAGCCCGTGCCGAACAAGGTGACGCAGCCCTCGGTGGTGGTGCAGGCGTCCAATATCGGCCCCTATGACGTGCCGGTCGACAAGCGCGAGTGCCCGGCGTGGGATCAGATTCAGAAGAACTGAGGTCTTTGATGCTTTTTATTATTCATGCCCGCGACAAGAAGGAGGCGCTGCCGACGCGCCTCGCCAACTACGACGCGCATAAGGCCTTCCTTTCCGATACGACAGCGCATGGCGTGCGCATCGTCATGTCGGGCCCGCTCGTCGCCGACGACGGCGCGACGATGATCGGCAGCCTGTTCCTCGTCGAGGCGGCCGACCGCGCGACAGTGGAGGCGTTCAATCGCGCCGACCCGTTCTACGCCGCGGGGATTTGGGAGGAGATTGCAATCACCGCCTTCCTGCGTCGGCAAGGCTAGTCGCTCCCGTTCGGTCGGCATCGGGCGGCCGTGTCAGGCCTCGTGGACCGAGCGAACGGCATGCAACGAAAGCGACGTCGAGCGGGGCTCGACGTCGGCTCCTTTACGATCGCGTAGCGACGCGTCGCAGTTCTGACGTGCGGGCATGATTTCATCGCTATAGAGCCCAATCGACTGCCGACATCGCCAAGTCGCCTGTCGCGGCCCAAAACCTTCTCGCTTCTAAATTATTGCGGCATTGAAGGAAATGCTGGCGGCTTCAACGCATGCCCGCCTTAGAAGCCATGCAGTCGAAGGCCGATGAAGAATAGAGCCGCAACACGACGCATTTGCACAATAAGAATGCCGGCGTCGGCTCGAGGCTAAACGGAAATACGTTGTAATTCCGAGTGGTCGGCGCTCTCGGCCGGGGTGACTGAAACACATCCATGGAAGGCTTCCAGGGGGCCTCGGTGGCGTCGATGGCGGCAAGCGCCAGACGTCATGCAAGGGCATGGAAACATTCCAATTTCTGGGGCGCCAACAATTATACTTAGTACCAATGTATTCACTGGAGTAGCACGTGCTGTGAGCGGTTATCTGTGAGGAAAGGAAAAGCTTCCGCGGTCGTCTCCAGCCGATCAACGCTCGCTTCGCGGCGAAGCTCTGCTAACCAACTCTTCAATATGACTCCGACGAAGCGAATGTTGCGTTCTTGACAGTTACGTAAGCAGGCCATACTCTTTGGGTGCCCTTTATGCGCTCCGTAATGCTGTTCTCGTCCGCGCGCGGCGTAAGTAGACGAGAGAGGCCATGGTTATTGCGGGCAAGCTATTGTTCTGATCGTACAAATTCAATTTGATGCGACACGGGCTTGAAGGGGCGGTCGTTGGCGGGCGGAGGGTTACGCCCGACTTCGAGCAGGCCGATGTCGCTTCAGTGAGATCGTAACGAGTTGCGTTGTTCGTGCGTGTGGAGGCTCGCCATGTCGGGCAATAGCCGCCAGGAGGGATACCAGTATCCTACGCTGCGCTATGGCGCGGCGAGCGGAGCGACGGCGTCTGGCCCGTGGCCACTTTCGGTCCAATATCAGGATTTTGGCGTTCCCGTGGGGGTTGGCGCGGCGTTCGAATATCGTTTCGGACGATCCGAAGACGCATTGACGGTCCAGAACGGCAGAGCGCAGGCGTCGAAAGCGCTGCTTCTCGTTGACGGCGTCCGGCTGACCCGCGAATGCCTTTCGCACCTCCTGTCGACCCAGCTTCCTGATTTCGAGATCGTCAGCGTGCCGCACGCGCGCCTCGCCGTGGAAGGCAACGGCGGCACGCCCGACGTCGTTTTGTTGAATGTCGGCTCGGCCCGGCTGGCCGACGGGCCATTGCTCAACGAAATAGCGACGATTTCGAGCACCACGCGGCGCGCGCCGATCTTGCTTCTCTCGGAGCACAGCGAACCGTCGGAGGAAATGCGGGCCGCGGAATTCGGCATGGTGGGTTTGTTTCCGCTGACCTTTGGGGTTTCGCTGCTGGTCGCGGCGATTCACTTGGTCGTGGCGGGAGGGCAGTTCCATATTCCAGTCGCGTCGGCTCGAAGCATGCCGACACGCCTCGAGGCCAACGGCGGCAGGCGCGGAAGCGCGTGACGATCGACGATGAGGAGATTTTTGGCGGTCACCGCCTCGAAAGGGCAGGGGGCGTAATCATGGGGAGCTTTTTTCCGAACCCTTGTTGGCGCGTTCAGGGCTCGAGCGAGAGCCTCATGGGCTCGCGTTGCGAACGGCTGGTCTTGGTCGAGCCGCACGGACTTCTGCGTGACGAACTCGCCAGCCTGATCGCTGGCCGTATACCCGACGCCGTCGTCGAAGGCGTCTCCCGGGTCGAGGACGTTGTTCCCGGCCCTGCGTCGCTGGCGCTGATCGGTCTCGACCCGCGCCGCGGCGACGATCGCGAAGCGGCGCGCCGCAAAATCCGCGAACTGAGATCGCGCTGTGGCGACGCTCCGACGGGCGTCGTGCTGGCGGTCGACGACGCAGCGATGACCCGCGCCATCGCGGCCCTCGGGGTCGCCGGGGTGGTGCGGCATGATGCGACGCTGGCGGTTGCGATCGCTGCAATTCAGCTGATGTGGGTGGGCGGCTCTTATCTTCCGCCGGACTTGGCGCGGGAGGAGGAAACGAGGCCGGCGTGGCCCAGGCCGATGACGGATGAACTCGAGCATCCGCTCACGTCAATGGCGCGCACGCCCCTCCCGCGAGAGGCCGACGGCGAGTTTGGGCTGACGTCGCGCGAATGGGACGTGTTGCGCATTTTGCGCGAAGGTCGCCAAAACAAGATCATCGCCTTCGAACTCGGCATCTCCGAAAGCACTGTGAAAGTCCATCTGCGTAACATCATGAAAAAGCTACATGCGTCCAACCGGACGCAGGTCGCTCTCGGCGCAATTTCCATGGACTGACGCCGACGGGTCAGGGGACGCCTCCTACGGGCGCGGTGTTGCAAACACAAAGGGCCGCGCGGAAGCGTTGCCGCGTCCGCCGTATAGCTGACTACCTGCTGCCGCCGCCGGAGCCTCCGCCGCCATGGCCGGACGCCCCGCCGCCGTGGCCAGACGCCCCGCCGCCGTGGCTGGAAGCCCCACCGCCATGCGCGGAACCGTGGCTTCCGGAGGACCCGTGGTGTCCGGAGCCGGCGTTAGAAGCGCCGCCGAAGCCGTGGTGTCCCGAACTGGCGCTCGATGCGCTGGAGCTTCCGCTGGTCGAACTGGAGCCGGTTCCCGTAGCGCTGCTGCTAGCCCCATGGTGTCCGTGACTGTGGCCGTGATGGCCCGAGGTGTTGCCGCTGGCGCTCGAGCCGTTCGACGCGCTAGAGCTTCCGCTGGTCGAGTTGGAGCCGGTCCCATTGGCGCTGCTCGAGCCCGTACCGGCGTTGCCGGACGTTCCGCTCGTGGAGCTGCTGGCGCCGCCCGTGCCGGTGTTGCTGGAGGCCCCGCTGGTGGACGTTCCGCTGGTCGTGCCGGTGCTGGTCGAGGCGCTAGTCCCGTTCGACGCGCTGGAGGTTCCATTGTTCGAACTGGAGGCGCTGCCGGGCGAGGAGCTTGCCGGGGCTGAACTGCCCCTGGGCCCGACCGAAGTCGTATTGTTGCCGCTGAATCCGTTGCTGCCGAGGCCGATGCTGTCGGGGAAGAATTCCGTCAGAAACTCGTCCGCGACGAAGACATAGTTGGGCGGGCATTGGTATCCTATCGCCGGTTCTGCGGGCCCTGTGAGTGGTGGTTGTGGCGCGCAGATCGCGGCGAAAGCTGCTGATGGAGCCAACATCGTCACGACGGGCGCGCAAGCCAGCGCCGCGGCTGAGACGCCTCGGAAGAGAAAAATGCGAATGCAGGACATCACGCACCTCATCGATGTTCGTTTCGACGAAGCGCCAATTCTGTCAGTCGCCCCCGATCCCAACAGTCGCCTCTTTGGCTGACGGCCTTGAGCTCGCGGCGGCTCGCTCGCCGTTTCTGTTTCGCGTGAGGTTTCAAGGACCCCGCAGGGCGGTTGGAAAGGGAGATAACTCTTATGGATTAAGGCGGGCGGGGCGGCGTCGGCCCGGGCGCCGGTTTCGCCCGGAGTTTCCGAGCCGGATGTCATAATTTACTTGGCGTTTGGGCCATCCTTCCTATATGAGCCTTTGTTGGCGCGGCGCCGAAAGGTCCCGCGCCGCGAGTTTTTCTGGCAGGGCGCGTCACGTTGACGACGTCGCCCGCGTCGACGGAATCAGGAATGATGGCCAATCCGTTCCAATTCATTCAGCAGGTGCGCGTCGAGGCGGCGAAGGTCGTCTGGCCAACTCGCCGAGAGACGCTGATCACCACGGCCATGGTGATGCTGATGGCGGTGTTCGCGAGCGTGTTCTTTCTGGTCGTCGATGAGGGGCTGCGGATCCTGGTGAGCCTGGCGCTCGGCCTCGGCCGGGGCGGCTAGGGTCCACCTGCGAGCCGGCGACGCCCGCCTCGCTCGTCAAGAAATGTTTCGGGAATGCCCACATGAGCATGCGCTGGTATATCGTCCACGCTTATTCGAATTTCGAGAAGAAAGTCGCAGAGTCTATCCGCGAGCAGGCCAGCCAGCGGGGTCTCGAGGACAAGTTCGTCGAGATCATGGTGCCGACCGAGCAGGTCGTCGAGGTGCGTCGCGGTCGCAAGATCAATTCCGAACGCAAGTTCTTTCCAGGCTACGTTCTGGTCAAATGCGACCTGACTGACGACGTCTATCATCTCATCAAGAACACGCCCAAGGTGACCGGCTTCCTCGGCGCCGACAAAAAGCCGATGCCGATCCCCGACATCGAGGCGGAGCGCATCAAAGGGCAGGTGGCTGACGGCGTGGAGCGTCCGAAAGCGTCGATCCATTTCGAAGTCGGCGAGACCGTACGCGTCGCGGATGGCCCGTTCGCCTCGTTCAATGGCATCGTCGAGGAAGTCGACGAGCAGCGCTCGCGCGTGAAGGTGGCGGTTTCGATCTTCGGGCGCGCGACCCCCGTGGACCTCGAGTTCGGCCAGGTCGAGAAGGTGTGATCGGCGCAGCGTAACAATCGCCAAGCTCGCGCCGAAGTCGGACTTCAGAGGCAGAGCGGCAGTCGCTCTGCGCGCCTGCCGACCGACAGGGCAGGCGAGGCCGCGCGAGGTTAGGACATGCGTTATCACCGACGTCACGGCTGGGAGATTCCCGAGAGCGAAACGACTCCCGAGGCGATTTTCCTGAACCGGCGTGCTTTTGTCGCAGGCGCCGGCGCGCTAGCGGCGTCCGCGACGCTCATGTCTTCGGCGCATGCGGAGGCGGCGGACCCGACCGTCTCTCTGTATCCCGCCAAGCGGAACGACATCTACAAGCTCGACCGCGACCTCACCCCGGAAAAGCTCAACCTCAACTACAACAATTTCTACGAATTCAGCACCGACAAGCGCTTTTCTGCCGATTCGCTGAAGCCTTGGCCTTGGTCGCTGACGATCGACGGTCTGGTTGAGAAACCGCAGACCTTCGCGCTTGAGGACCTCATCAAGTCGATCGGCCTTGAGGAGCGCCTTTATCGCCATCGCTGCGTCGAGGCCTGGTCCATGGCCATTCCATGGACGGGGTTTCCTTTGCACGCCCTGGTCGACAAAGCGCGCCCCTTGTCGTCAGCCAAATATCTGCGCTTCCAAACGTTTCTCGATAAGAAAATGGCCCCCGGCCAGCGCTCCTTCATGCCCTGGCCCTACCTCGAAGGGCTGACGATGGCCGAGGCGACCAACGATCTCGCTTTCATGGCGACGGGCGCCTATGGAAAGCCGCTGGCCAAAGTCCTCGGAGCCCCGTTTCGTCTGGCCACCCCTTGGAAGTACGGATTCAAATCCGCCAAGTCGATCGTGAAGATCAGCTTCGTCGCCGACCGTCCCACGACGTTCTGGCAGGCTTTGGGGCCGGACGAATATGGATTCTGGGCCAATGTGAACCCCGATGTGCCGCATCCGCGCTGGAGCCAAGCCAGCGAGACGCTGCTGACCACCGGCGAAAAGCGGCCGACGTTGCTTTACAACGGCTACGCCGAGCAGGTGGCCGGGCTGTACAAGGGGCTGGAGAAAGAGCCGCTGTACATGTAGCGGCGCGCCCGTCGGCGCGAGCGCGAGGCTAATAGCGCCAGCGCTGCGCCTTGGAGACGAGGAAGTCGCGGAACGCCTGGACGCGCGCGACGTTTTTCATTTCCTCGGCGTAGACGAGGAAACAATCCATTTCGGGCATGTCCGCCTCCGGCAGCAGGCGCACGAGGCCAGAATTGGGCAGAATGCAATAATCTGGCAACACCGCGATGCCGACGCCGTGCTCGACCGCGCGAATGATCGCGTTCAGGTTGTTGATCGCAATGTGAGGGGATCGCGGGTTTTTCGGATCGCGACCGACCGTGAGCAGCGAATTGAGCTCATAGAGAAAATGGGTCGCCGTCGGGGCGCCGAACGCAACCAAGCGATGATTGTCGAGATCGGCGATTGATCGCGGCTGACCTCGCTTCTTGAGATAATCGGCCGAAGCGTAGGCGTGGAAGTGGACGGTGAAGAGACGCCGGCGAATCAAATCAGGCTGCATCGGCTCGCCAAAACGCAGGGCCACGTCGGCCTCGCGCATGCTGAGGTCCAATTCGTCGTCGGACAGCAGAAGTTGCAGCATCACTTCGGGATAGAGTTCGACAAATTCGCCGAGCCGTGGAGACAGCCAGTTTGCGCCGAGCACCAATGTGCTGGTGACCCTAAGCTGGCCGTGCGGTTTTTCGCGCGTGTCGATCAGGCGGCTGCGCACCGCGTCGAGTTTCAGGACGACGTCCTGCACGGCTTCGCGCAGCATTTCGCCCTGCTCGGTCAGAATCAGCCCGCGCGCGTGGCGGTGGAAGAGGGGAGCTCCGAGGTCCTGTTCGAGCGCGCCGACTTGCCGGCTCACCGCGGACTGGCTGAGCCCCAGTAACTCGCCGGCATGGGTGAACGAGCCTGCGTCGGCCGCAGCCTGAAAGATACGCAGCTTGTCCCAGTCCATCGATTCCTCTTGAGCGCGCCCCCCGTTCTTGCGACGACTTCGCTTCGGGGCGGCTAACACGGCGCGCGCGCCGTGTTAGCCGCTACCTCGTGGGTTCGTAAAGCGAAAAGGCGTCGCGCGTCATTCAGCCGCTTCGCGAGCCGGCTCCAGCGACGCCAGCCACCGCTCCGCCTCCAGCGCGGCCATGCAGCCAAGACCCGCGGCGGTGACGGCCTGGCGGAAGACGTCGTCTGCAACGTCGCCGGCTGCGAAAACGCCTTCGACGCTGGTCACGGTCGACCCTGGCGCAGTCTGAACGTAGCCGTTCGATTTCAGCGCCAGCTGGCCACGGACCAACTCGGTCGCCGGAGCGTGTCCGATCGCGACGAAGATTCCGTCCGCTTCGATCTCTTCGATCGCCCCGGTCCGCGTGTCGCGCAGGCGTGCGCCAGTCACCTCGGGGGGATTCTGGCGGCCAAGGATCTCCTCGATCGCGCGATTCCACTTCACCTTGACGTTCGGCCGCCCGGCGAGTCGCTCGCAAAGGATCTTTTCGGCTCGGAACGAATCGCGGCGATGCACGACCGTCACCTGGGCCGCGATATTGGAGAGATAGAGCGCCTCCTCGACCGCCGAATTGCCGCCGCCGACGACGAGCACCTTCTTGCCGCGGAAGAAGAAGCCGTCGCAAGTGGCGCAGGCCGAGACGCCGAATCCCTTGAATGTCTCCTCGCTCGGCAGTTCGAGCCACTTCGCCTTCGCTCCGGTGGCAAGGATGATTGCGTCAGCCGTCACCGACCTGCCGCTGTCGCACTGGATGCGGAACGGCCGGCGCGACAGGTCGAGCGAGGTCACATACTCGCTCTCGATTCGCGCGCCCACATGCTCCGCCTGGGCGCGCATTTGCTCCATCAGCCAGGGGCCCTGAATTCGGCTCGGCGAATCCCGGGTAGTTCTCGACGTCGGTGGTGATCATCAATTGCCCGCCGGGCTCGAAGCCGCTGAGCAGCAAGGGCTTGATCATCGCACGCGCGGCGTAGATCGCCGCCGTATAGCCGGCAGGGCCGGATCCGATGATGACAAGACGCTCGTGGGCGGTCTGGGGCTGGGACATGCGAACCTCTGATTCGACCTCTGGGTCGGAAGTGGGCCGAAGCGCTGTTTAAGGGCAAAAGACGCCATATATGGGTTTGCCGCGGCGTTGAGCAATATATGGCGGATTGCTGCGCATTTTAATCCACAGTCGTAAATTGGGGAGCGCGTCGTCTCAAGACTGCCAAAAACAAAAAGTCCGGCGGGGCGACCCGCCGGACTGATCCGCTTGAAACGCTTACGCGCGGAACGATTAGAACTTGTAGTTCACGCCAGCGCGAACGAGCGACAGGTTGAGGTCGCTCTTTTCGCCGACCAACGTCTGGTCGTTGCCGAACGGCGCATAGAGGTATTCCACCTTGGCCGAGATGTTGTTGGTGAAGGCGTATTCCACGCCGGCGCCGACAACGCCGCCGTTGTGCCACGTCGAGTTGGAGGCGAGGCCCGGGAACTTGAGCTCCTGGTCGGCGCCGGCATAACCGCCGGTCACATAGAGCAGGGTACGGTCGATCGCGTAACCGACGCGCGCGCGGGCGGTCACAATGTCGTCGATGTTGTTCTTGAAGGGGCCAACGCCGTTGATGCCGTTCTTGTTGATGCCGGCCCAATCCCAGTCACCTTCGACGCCCAGCACGATCTGGCCGAGCTGATAGTTGTAGCCGACGGTGCCGCCGACCTCGCCGCCGTCCGGGTTGCCGAAGGCCCCGCCACCGTTGGCGAAAGCGCCGCCGCCGTTCACACCGATATAGAACCCAGTCCAGCTGAAGACCGGAGGCACATACATCGGCGCAGGAGCCGGAGGCGCCTTGCGGGTCGGCAAGTCCGCCGCAAAAGCGCTCGTCGCGACGCCGGCCAGAAGCGCGGCCAACAGAATCTTCTTCATTGCAATCTCCTCGATACCAACCACTACGGAGGGAACTCCGCCCCACCCCGTCGGCATAGACCTCCTATAGACGACCTCAAGGGGGAAGTCTGTTGCACGGATATCACAATTCCGCCACCCAATGTGGCGAGAATCGGGCAATAGTGGGTGAGTAATTTGATTTCAAATTTAATCGATCTAGCCTGGAAGTGCAGCGCCAAGACGTGTTCGTCATCCTCGGTATAGCCTCGACTTAATTCGGAATGACACAGTGTAGTTTAGTGAACAGGTTCTTTACGCTGGTCGTTATCCTTAATCTCGCGACAATGTGAGCAGTGTCGGGGGCGAGAAAAATTTGTGCGGCGCCACATTCGCATCGTTCCGCAGGGTCAGTCGGCGCTCGGCAGCCGCCGCATCACAAACTCGATCTGCCCGTCGGCGCGCTCGGACCAGAACTCGATTTCGGTCATATAGGCAGCCTTGGGGTAGCGTTCGAACCACTCGCGGGCTTTGGCGCGGGCTTCGGGGCGGGGGAGGCAGAACAATTCGCGCCGCCACATATCAGCGGCCGTACCTTGGCCTCGGCGGCGCGCCCGACGTTCGGCGACTCGCTCGGCAAGATCGCTGGGTCGGTTGCGTTCGATCGGCATGCCGGCCTCCTCCTATATATCCTAGCGCGCTTGAGCGCCGTTGGGGAGTTGGCCGGCCGAGACGGTTAAGCCTTTTCGCGCTCGGAATTTTTCCGAATCGCGGGAGGCTGTGATTCCTCAGTTGTCGCGCGCAAGCCCCCTTTCGTTGCTTCGCCGCGCGCGGCCCAAGGCGTTCGGCAAACGGCCATCGATGAATGCGATGCCGGCGGCGATGAGGAAGAGGCCGGCGAATTGGCGGGGTCCCAGTTGCTCCCCCAGGACGGCGGCTCCGAGCGCAATCGAAGTGATGGGCGCGAGTAGCGTCACCAGGACGACATTGGTCGCGCCCGCGCCGGCAAGAATGCGGAAATAGACGATATAGGCGAACGCGGTCGACAGCGCGGCGAGGGCGATTATGGCGGCGAAGGTCGCTGCGGTCGGGCCCGGCAAGCTCCACGGTCTGTCGACGGCGAAGGCGAGGGGCGCCAACAACACGCTCGACGCCGTCACCTGACCGGCTGCGACTTCGATCGGCGCCAGGCCGCGTTCGCGAAATCTTCGGGCGAAGACGCTCGCCAAAGCATAGGAAAGCGCGGCGGCGAGCGCCGCACATTCGGCGAGGGCATGGCTGGCGAGGCCGAAGACGACGTCCGGACCGATCATCCCGACCACGCCGACGACGCCGCAAGCTGCGCCGACGATCTTGCGCAGGCTCAGACGCTCATTCGCAGTGAAGATGTGGGCGACGATCACGGTCATCATCGGCGTCGTCGCGTTGAGGATCGAGGCGAGGCCGCTCGCCAGATGCGTTTGCGCCCAGACGATGAGAGCGAAGGGCAGGGCGTTGTTGATCAGGCCGAGGAGCGCGAGCTCCGGCGCGTTGCGCAGAGTGCGTTTGGGCGACAGGCCGGTCAGCGGCGCGCTCGCCCAAAGGAGGGCGGCGGCCAGCGACACCCGCGCCAGCACGATCGTCAGCGGCGGCAATTGCATCACCGCGACTCCATTAAAGAAGAAGGAGCCGCCCCAGAGGAGGGATAGCAGGAGAAGCAGGCCCCACTCGGTGGGCGTCATGGCGCGTTGCGGCGCGGTCATCGGCTTGTCTTCCTCCAAAAGGAGAGGAGACTAGACGCCGGAGGGTCTGCGGTCCGCCCAATTCCTGCGACCGGCCTCAATCCGGCAAAGGATCGGAGTCAGCCTTCGGCTGCTGCGCGGCGACCCTGGGGTAGCGCGCCATCGCCTCGATGTCGTCGAGCGGCATGGTGTTCCTGACGTAGAGCTTGGAGGCGTCTGTGCGGGGCTGGAAGTCCCAGGCATGGACTTCGCCGCGGTTGAGCGCCGCGTCGACGACGCGCCGGCGGCGCTGACTCTCTCGCACCTTGGCGTCGATGGCCTTGAGGTCCCAGCGACGCGCGATCTCGTCGCGAAATCCAGCGACGCCATCAGTCTGGGCTTGCGAGGTCGCCAAGTTCGTCCGCTCCAACGGATCGGCGGCGAGATCGTAGAGCTGGTCAGGGTCCGCCGGCGAGTGGACGAACTTATGCGCGCCGCGGCGGATCATCACCATAGGCGCAATCGCGCCTTCGGCGAGATATTCTCCGACAGCTTCGTCATGGCCCGCGCGTCCCTCGAGGTGGGGGACGAGACTGCGGCCGTCGACCGACGCGCCGAGCGCCGCCGAGTCGCCGCCGGCGATATCGACGAGCGTCGGCAGGAGGTCCAGCAACGAAACGCTCGCTGCGATCCGACGTGGCCGGTAGCGCTCCGGCGCACGGACGAGGAGCGGAACGCGAGCGGCGCCCTCGAAGAAGCTCATTTTGAACCAGAGCCCACGCTCGCCGAGCATTTCGCCGTGGTCGCCGGTGAAGATGACGAGCGTGTCCCGGTCGAGCCCCGTGTCGCGCAGGGCGGCCATCAGGCGGCCGAGATTGTCGTCGACGTAGCTGATCGCGCCGTAATAGGCGTGGCGCGCGTCGCGGACGTTCGCCTCCGTCACCGTATCGGCGTCCATCGCGCAGACGTGGCGCAGGCGGAGCGAGTGCGGATCGAGCTCTTGGCTGGCGACGGCGGGACCCGGCATGTCGATTTCCTCGTCGCGGTAGAGGTCCCAATAGCGCTTGGGGATCGCGAACGGGTCGTGCGGATGCGTCAGCGAGGCGACCAGCATGAACGGCCGCTCGTTCTCGGTGCGAGCGAAATCGTAGATCGCTCGCTCGGCGGCAAAGGTCACTTCGTCGTCGAAATCGAGCTGGTTGGTGCGCACGCAGAGACCCGCCTGCGTCACCGAACTCATATTGTGATACCAGCTCGGCCGCTCTGCGGGGTGGTCCCAATCGGGCGTCCAGCCGTAGTCGGCGGGATAGATGTCGGTCGTCAGCCGCCGCTCGAAGCCGTGCAATTGGTCCGGTCCGCAAAAGTGCATTTTGCCCGAAAGAACTGTGTGATAACCTGATAGCCGCAAGTGATGCGCGAAGGTTGGAATGTCGGCCGAGAATTCGGCGGCGTTGTCGTACACTCCGCTGCGTGACGGCAGGAGGCCGGTCATGAACGATGCGCGCGACGGCGAGCACAAGGGGCTGGCGCAGTAAGCGCTCTCGAAGACGACGCCCTCCGCCGCCAGAGCTTCGAGATGCGGCGCCTTGACGACCTTGTGGCCGTAGATCGGCAGAAAGGCCGGCGCGAGTTGGTCGACCATGACCAGTAGGACGTTGGGCGGCTTGACGCTCATTTGACGATGTTCCTCCCTGTGTGGCGACGGGCCTTATTTCGCGGCGCGCAAGCGGGCCCATTCGGCCTCGACGGCGCTCGTGACGCGTGGATCGTAAACGCCCACCGGCCATAGGCGCTTCAGCGCATCCTCATGGCCTCCCTCGAGCGGACTGACCAGCCGCGCTTCGCGCGCGTTTGCCGCAGCGATCTCGGGACGCAAGAGGAAGTCGAGCAGCGCGTAAGCCTCTTCCGCATCGGGCGCGTCGCGCGGAACCGCGTAGGCCTCGATCGAGAGGGCGCCGCCTTCGCGCGGCAGGCTGAACGCGATATTCGCGGAGTCGCCGCCCTCGTGACTGCGCGCGGTCGCCGCCTCCGCTTCGCCGGCGTCGCCGACGGCGAGACATGCCGCACCGCTCGCCAGTGCGCCCGCGACGTCCGGCGCGGGGAACGCGCGCGCGACGACGCGGGCGCGCGCGAGCAGCGCAGCGGCGTTTTTGACGTCGAGCGCTTTCGCGCGCGTGGGGTCGACGCCGTAAAGACGCCAGGCTGCGATGAATAGCGCGTCGCGGTCATCAGGCAGCACGACGCCGCAATCGCCGAGCTTATGGACTTCCATCGGAGCGAAGAGATTGGCCCATGATGCGGGGGGACCGCCGAGGCGCCGCCGCATCTTGTCGACGTCGTAGAGGAGGCCGGTGGCGAACCAGCCGGCGGGAACGGCATAGGCTTCGCTCGGATCGTAAGCGGCAAGTTTGGCTTCGACCTGCGGCTGGACAGCGCGAGCGTTGCGCAGGCGCGTCTTGTCGAGCTTGGCGAGCGCGTTGCGGGCGATTTCCTGCGCCAATGCCGGCCCGGAGAGGACGACAAGATCATAGGGGCCGTCGCGCCATTTCTGCGCGAGGTCGGCGGCGCCCTCGTAGGCGTCGTAGGCGACGGCGAAGCCCGTCTCCCGCTCGAATTGCTGCAACGCCTCGACATCGTAAGCGCCTGCCGAGGCGAGCAGGCGCACAATCTTAGGTTTCGGCGGCGACGGCGCGACGAATGGGAAGGCGGTCTCGGAGAAGGCGGCTGGCGCGCAGGCCAAGACGATCGCGAGCGCAAACGCCAGCGAACGCGTCATGCGACCACCGCCGCGGCGACCCCTTCGAGCCGGTCGAGCGCGGCGTCGAGCGTCGCATCCTTTTTGGCAAAGCAGAAGCGGACGACGGTGCGGACCGGGCTTTCGGCATAGAACGCCGAAACCGGAATCGCCGCGACGCCGCGCTCTTCGACGAGCCATTGGCAGAAGGCGACGTCGTCGTCGCGGCCGAGCGCGGCGATGTCGATATTGAGGAAATAGGTTCCCGCGCTCGGCAGGACCTCGAAGCCGAGCTGCCTCAGGCCCGCGGCGAAGCGGTCGCGGCTACGCTGAAAGCCGGCGCGCATGTCGGCGAAATAGCCGTCGTCCTTCATCAAGCCATAGGCGACGGCCGATTGCAGATTGGGCGGCGTCGTGAAGGTGATGAACTGATGGGCTCTGGCGAGAACCCGCAGGATGGCCGGAGTGGCGCAGACGAAGCCGACCTTCCAGCCGGTGAGGGAGAAGATCTTGCCCGCCGAGCCGATCTTGACGGCTCGCTCGCGCATCCCCTCCATCGCAATGAGGGGGACATGGCGGCGCTCGTCGAAGAGGACGTGCTCCCAGACTTCGTCGCAGAGCGCGATCACGTCGTGTTTGACGCAGGCCCTGGCGAGAATCTCGAGGGATTCGCTGCGGTAGACGACGCCGGCGGGGTTGAGCGGATTGTTGAAAAGGACGACCCGGGTGCGCGGCGAGAACGCCGCCTCGAGCTCCGCCTCGTCGAAGGTCCAAAACGGCGGCTTCAGCGTGACGAACTTCGGGACGCCGCCGGCGCGTCGCACCAGCGGCAGATAGGCGTCGTACATCGGCTGGAACAGCACGACCTCATCGCCGGGCTCGATCAGCGCAAGCAGCGCGCCGGCAAGGGCCTCCGTCGCGCCCGACGTCACCATGATCTCGCGCTCGGCGTCGAGGTCGAGGCCCTGGAAACGACTATAATGATCGGCGATCGCACTGCGCAACTCGGGCAGGCCGAGCATCGGCGGATATTGATTCCAGCCGTCGACCGCCGCCTGCGCCGCCTTGGCGCGCACGTCGCTCGGGCCGGGATCGTCGGGGAAGCCTTGGCCGAGATTGACCGCGTCATGGTCCCGAGCGAGCCGAGACATCACTTCGAAGACGCTCGTGCCAATGTCGGCGAAGATCGAATTCATGCACGCTCGCTTGTTAACCCGTAGCGCGGTTCTATCCGAAAAATTTGCGGCGTGGTATCGGGCGGCGATTGCGCTGGAGCTAGGAATTGGCGCCAGGGTCAGCGCCCTGATCGGCCGAACTCGGCGAACGGATCGAGAGCCACACCATCATGTCCCAGGCGTTGCGCAAGGCCGCAGCGAGGAGAATCATGAAGGCTGCGGCGATGAGTTTGGCGGCGGTTGCCGGCTGTCCGGCGAGCGCAACCCCCGTGGCAGCCAGTAATAAGAGATACCCGAACGCGGGGGCCAACGCGTAGAAGATGCGGTCTTCCCAGTCGAGGGTCGACGCGAAGCGCTGCACGATCAAGGCGAGCACGCGCCCGCAATAGACGAGACCCGCGAGGCCGCCGAGGCCGAGAAAGCCAGCGAGGCTCCGCGGGCTGTGGTCCGGGATCGTGAGGATGATCGAGGCGAAGAGGGGCGAGGCGAAATGCACGACCGTGGGCGTGATGAACGCTCGCAAAGGCCCAATGTACTTTTCATTGAAGAGACTCGCCCCGATCGAAGCGGCGACGAACATCAGGCCGAGCAGCGTTGCCGACGCCGTGCCGACAAGGAGATAGAAGTCCCGCCAGTCGTGCAGGGTTTCCATCAGGGAAGGGGTCATGGCGATCGTCGGTCCTCAACCGTGCTGACCTCGAACCTAGCAAAATGCACCCTGAAGGAAAGCGGCGCTTCGCCGCGTTGCCTTGCGGCGCGCGCCGTGAGACGAAGTCGCATGGAATCGTCCACCTCGACGCCGATCGAATGCCGGGCCGTGCTGGTTCTCGGCGGCGCCCGCTCGGGCAAGAGCCGCTATGCGCAGGCGCTGGCGGAAGGCTGCTCGGCGGAGCGGCTCTATCTCGCGACGGCGGTCGCCGGCGACGCCGAGATGGCGGCGCGAATCGCCCGCCATCAGGACGAGCGGGGCGAAGGATGGCGCACGCGGGAGGAGCCTCTGGAGCTAGGCGGCGCGCTCGGTGCGGAAGCGCAAGAAGGACGCGTCGTGCTCGTGGATTGCGTCACGATCTGGCTCAGCAACGTGCTGCTCGCCGGGATGGACCCGGCCGAGCGCATCGCGGAGCTCGCCGCGACGGTGGCTCGGCTGAGCGGCCCGGCAGTGTTGGTCTCCAACGAGGTCGGCGCGGGGATCGTCCCGTCGACTTCCCTTGGGCGGGAATTCCGGGACTGGCAGGGCCGCGCCAACCAGGAACTTGCCCGGGTCTGCGGCGCTGTGATCTTCGTCGCCGCCGGTCTTCCGACGCTGCTCAAACCCACGCCGAGACCGGCTTTGCGGTTGGCATGATTAGGCAAAGTCGAGGAATTTCCTGGCGACTTAGCGGGACCCTGGGCTAGCATTCCGCGCCATGCTGCGCCTGTTCGAACGCCGACCTACGGCTGCTCCCGTCGCGCAAATCGAAATCGCGCACGACGGGCAGGTTTTTCGCATTGCCCTCAAACGCGTCGCCACTTCGCGCCGCTTTACATTGCGCGTGAGAGCGGCGACGCGCGACGTGCTCCTCACAATGCCCTCGCGCACCACCCTCAAATCGGCGCGCGAGTTCGCCGAGCGGCACGCAGCCTGGATCGGGGTGCGTCTGGCGCGCCTGCCGCGCCCGGTCGCTTTTATCCAGGCGGCCAAGACTCCGCTGCGCGGCGTCGATCACACCATCGTGCATCGGCCGGGCGAGCGCGGCGTCGTCTGGACGGAAATCGGCGCGCAGGGACCGTTGATCTGTGTGACCGGGGACAAGCCGCACATCTCGCGGCGCGTCAGCGACTTCCTGAAGCGGGAGGCGCGCAAAGACATCGAGGCGGCCGTCGCCCGCCACGCGGCGAGACTCGGCGTCGCGCCGCGCCGCATCACTCTGCGAGACACCGTCAGCCGTTGGGGCTCATGCTCGTCGACGGGGGCGCTGAATTTCTCGTGGCGGTTAATTCTGGCGCCGCCGGAAATTCTCGATTACCTCGCCGCCCACGAGGTCGCGCACATCGTCCACATGAACCATTCGCCGATGTTCTGGAAGCTGACCCGCCGTCTGTTTCCCGAGACGGAGACAGCGGAGGCGTGGCTCAAGGCGCATGGCGCCAATCTGCATCGCTTCGGCGCGGCGGAGTGAGAGCGCCTTAGGCGAAGCCGTCGATCGCGTCGAACAGCAGCGCGAGATCCTGCGGGCGCGAGAGGCGGTGGTCACCATCCTTGATCAGGGTCAGCGTGACCGGATCTCCCGCCATGTGCTCGACCAAAGTGAGCGTGTGGCGGTAAGGGACATCCTCATCCAGCATGCCCTGGAGAACCCGCAACGGGCAGAAACTGCGCACCATGCGCCCCAGCAGCAGATGGTTGCGGCCGTCCTCGATCAACGCCCGGGTAATGAGATAGGGCTCGTCAGAGTAGGCAGACGGGCGGCGCCAAGCGCCTTCAACTTCGATCGAACGGCGGGCTTCCGGCGGCGCCTTCGCCCACATCAGCGCTTCGGTGAAATCGACCGCCGGGGCGATCAGGACCATGCCGGCCAGACGCGAGGCTTCTGCGTGGGCTTCAAAGAAGCGGGCGGCGAGCAAAGCGAGATAGCCGCCCATCGAAGAGCCGACCAGAATTTGCGGGCCTTCGGTCGCCGTCCGGATTACGGCGAGGCTCTCCTCCAGCCAGCGCGAGACGGTCCCGTCTTCGAAGCGGCCTTCAGACGCGCCATGACCGGAATAGTCGAACCGCAGCAGCGCTTGGCCGCGCGCGCCGCAGTGCTCGTCAAGTGCGGCGGCCTTGGTCGAGGTCATTTCGGACTTGAAGCCGCCGAGCCAAACGACGCCGGGTAGGTTGGAGCGGGTGGCCGGGCGGCGCCGGTACGCGACGCGGCGGTGCGCAGCGCCTTCGCCGACATCGAGGTATTGCGGATCGTCCGTTATCACGCTCAAATCGCCTCCGAGGCGTTTGCGCCGCTCGACAACACGGCGCTTGCGACGGATTGGCCGAGCAGCGAGCGCCCGTCAATGGGCTCGGCGCCGCCGAGGGCGCTCAATTTCGTCAGAGGTCCAGCAAATGCCTGATGCTTTCTCCATCCGCCCGCTCGCCCGAGAGGACGCCCCGCAATGGGAGGTTTTGTGGGAGGGCTACAACGCGTTCTATGGGCGTGCGGGCGCTACGGCGCTCCCCGAGGAGGTCACACGCATGACCTGGGCTCGCTTCTTTGACGCCTATGAGCCGATGCACGCGCTTGTCGCGGCGGAGAACGGCCGCTTGCTCGGCCTCGTTCACTACATCTTTCATCGCAGCACCATCTCGATCGCGCCGAACTGCTACCTGCAGGACTTGTTCACTCGCGAGGACGGGAGAGGCCGTGGCGTCGGCCGTGCGCTCATCCACGCTGTTTATGAACGCGCGCAAGCTGCTGGATCTCCACGCGTCTATTGGCTGACGCACGAGACCAACCACGTCGCTCGGCGGCTCTACGACGAGGTCGCGGAAAACTCTGGCTTCATCGTGTACCGCAAGATGCTTTGACGCGGGCCGCCGGGCGTCAGCGCCGCCGCGTCGCGCGACGGCGCTAGCCGACTTCACTTGATGAACGATCCGTCGCGCAGATCCGTCAGCGCCTGCCGGATTTCGGCCTGGGTGTTCATGACGATCGGGCCATGCCAGGCGATCGGCTCGCGTAATGGGCGGCCCGAGACGAGCAGGAAGCGCACGCCCTGCTCGCCGGCCTGGACAACCACCTCGTCGCCCGAATCGAACACGACCAGCGAACGGTCGCCGACCGGATCGCGCACGATAATCTCCTCGCCGTCGACCTCCGTCTCGCGCAGCGCGCCGAAAGGCTTCGATGCGCCGGCGAACGACGCCGACCCTTCGAAGATATAGGCGAACGCCTGCCGGTACGTCTCGACGGGCAGCACCTTCCGCTTGCCCGGCGGCACATAAATGTCGAGGTAGCGCGGCTCCGCGGCGACCCCGTCGACCGGGCCGGTCTTGCCCCAAAAGTCGCCGCAGATGACCCGCACGCGCGTGCCATCATCGTCGATGACTTCGGGGATGGCCGTGCCGGGGACGTCCTGGTAGCGCGGCGCCGCCATCTTCAGGTTGGAGGGCAGGTTGGCCCAAAGCTGAAAGCCGTGCATGCGCCCGAGATTGTCTCCCTTCGGCATCTCCTGGTGCAGGATGCCGCGCCCGGCGGTCATCCATTGCACGTCGCCTGCGCCGAGGACGCCCTGGTTGCCGAGGCTGTCGCCATGCGCGACCGAGCCGGCGAGGACATAGGTGATCGTCTCGATGCCGCGGTGGGGATGCCAGGGGAACCCGGCGAGATAGTCGCTGGGGCGATCGTTACGGAAGTCGTCCATCATCAGGAACGGATCAAAATCGGAGGTGTCGCCGAATCCGAACGCGCGCCGCAGATGGACGCCGGCGCCCTCTAGCGTGGGGCGGGATTGGGAAATGCGCTTGACGGGCCGAATGGACATTGTGTCGCCTTTCTGGCTACGAGTTGCGCTGAATTTGGTATGCGCTATCCCACTTGTCCAGAAAACTTGCTTGCATCCGTGCAAGGTCTAATTGCAGGAATCCGGCCGCCCGCCAATGAATTCGGTCGCCGCCGCGCCGGCTGCGCAAGCGGTTTCGAGGCATTCCTCGATCGGCGCGTCGCGCAGCTTGGCGGCAAGAAAGGCGGCGACGAAGGCGTCGCCCGCGCCTGTGCTGTCGACTGTTTTCGCTATGGGCGCCGGCACACGCCAACGCCGCTCGCCCTCGATGGCTTCGGCGCCCTTCGCACCGCGCTTGATGACGACGAGCGGGTAGTGGGCGGCGAGGCGGACGGCTTGAGCTTCGGGATCGTCCGTTTGCGCCAGCACCGCGGCTTCCTCGCTGTTGGGAAACAGCATCGTCGCTCCGCGGGTCCATGCGAGGAAATTGGCGGCCCCTATTTCTCGTAGGAATTCGCCCGACGCCGGGTCGACCCCGATCGGGCGGCCGGCCGCTCGCGCGATGACGCCAATCGCCGCCGCGCGTGGCGATGGCGAGACGAAGGAATAGCCGGAGAGGTGGACAATGGCCGCCCCGGCGAGGAGCGCATCCGGGATATCGGCGGCCTCCAGCGCCTCGTTGGCGCCCCGGTCGGTCAGAAAGCTGCGCTCGCCGGTCGGGTCGACGAGCGCGATCAACCGCCCCGTCTCATGCCGTGGATCAGCCGCGAGCGTTGGTTCGACGCCCGCCTTTCGGAACCGCTCGCTCTCGTGGTCGCAGTCAGCGGCGCCAACCCGGCCGACGAAGTCGACGCGGACGCCGAAGTGGGCGAGCCACACCGCCTGATTCGCCGCCGAGCCGCCGGGCCGCGTCGCGATCGAAGCGCGCCGATCCGAGCCGATGGCGAGCGAACCTTCGGGGCGAACGATTGTGTCGATCATGACGTCGCCGATGACGAGGGCCCGCGGGCCGCGCGGCGCTGGCGCGAGGGCCTGCGCACTCATCTTAGAGACGAGTGAGTTCGACGGCGATTTGCGCCGCGAGAATCGCGTTGTTTTCGACCAGCGCCATATTCGCTTCGAGACTGCGGCCTTCGGTCAGTTCGACGATGCGGCCAAGCAGGAAAGGCGTGACATCCTTTCGCGAGACGCCTTGCGCCTTGGCCTCCGCCACCGCCTCCGCAATGCGCGCCTCGATGGCGCGCCCGTCGAGCGCCTTGGATTCGGGAACCGGATTGGCGATCAGCATGCCGCCAGGGCCGATCTCCCGCTGCAGTCGGACCATGCGCGCCAGGTCATGCAGCCCGTCGCATCGATGATCGAGCTTGATGCCGCTGGAGCGCGCGTAGAAGGCGGGGAATTCGTCACATTGGTAGCCGCAGATCGCGACGCCTTGAGATTCAAGGAATTCCAGCGTTTTGTTGATATCGAGGATGGATTTCGCGCCAGCGCACACCACGGTGACCCTGGTGCGGCCGAGTTCGACCAGGTCAGCGGAAATGTCGAAAGTCTCTTCCGCGCCGCGATGGACCCCGCCGATGCCGCCGGTGGCGAAAATCTCGATGCCCGCGAGATCGGCGATATACATCGTCGCCGCGACCGTCGTGCCCGCCGCGCCGTGACGCGCGGCGACCGCGGCGAGGTCGCGCCGTGAGGCTTTGACGACGCCGCCGGAGAGACGGGCGAGCGACTCGAGCTGGCTCTCGTCGAGGCCGACCTTGAAGCGGCCGTCGATCACCGCGATCGTCGCCGGCGTCGCGCCGTGCGCGCGCACCGCGCTCTCCAGCATTCTCGCAGTCTCGAGATTCCTTGGGAAAGGCATGCCATGCGTGATGATCGTCGACTCGAGGGCGACGATCGGCTTCTTGGCCGCCAGCGCCGCCGCCACTTCGTTCGACAAATCCAACAAGGCTTTTACGGCCATGGCCTTTCCTCCCAGTCACGGCGCGGCAAAGGCGACCTCCTTATCAGCACTGGCGCCGCCTTCAAACAGGAAACCAGGCGCCTTCCGCCCTTTACCGGGTGAGCGAATGGGGTACCCTGCTGGAAATCGCTAGAGGCCGATATGGACGAAGGAAAGCCGGACCACCTGAAATCCGCTCCGACCACGCTGCGGTCGGCGATCCGGCGCGCGCGGGTCGAGAGTGCAGAGCAGAGCGAAGCGGTGGCGGAATTGCGGGAGGCCGAAATCGCGCGGCTCGAATTGTTGCTGGAGGCGGTTCGGCCGGTGCTCGACCAGGCTCCCGACGGGACCGAACTGTTCGACCCGGGCCTTGCGCACGGCGAGCGGCCACGGCTGTTTCTCGACATGATCAGCTTCGTCGAACTCGGACACGATCGACGGACCTATCGGTTCTTCCAGGACACCCGCCACGGCCGCGTTCTTATTGCGGAAAGCCCGTTGATCGAGCGCATCGTCCTCGCGATGACCAACTACATCGCGCGTCGGCTCGTCGAGCGCGAGCAGGCGCTCGCCTCGGATTGGCGCAGCCGCGAAACGCTGCCGGGTTCGTCAAAAGCGCCGGCGCCCGGCGCGCGGACGGCGGCCAAGGCCGGAGGCCCCGCGCAAGTGAAGGCCGTCGCCAAGAAGCGCGGGTGGTTGGCGGCGGCCGGAGACCTCTTCGGTTTTCTGCTGCTGACGCTCGGCGCGATCACCTTCATCGCGCTCGTTGCAGCCGGCGCGTTCGCCGCCTGGGAGACCTGGGGCAGGGCCGTTTGGTCCGCCCGGTTCGGGCCGCCGCCGATCTAGAGGGTCGGCGGCTCCCGCTCGCCGATGTCGTCGCGTCCCGGCAGCATCCCGCGAGCGCGGACGCCAATCCGCCACAGCGCGCCCTGCCGCTCCAGCTTTATGAGATGATAGGAGCCCCGCTGACGCAGGTCGGGCGAGGCGGCGATCGCGGACGGCACGCCGAGAATCGGAATGCGGCGGCTCTCGAGGCGCGCCTTGGGCGAGGCGAGCAAATGGACCATTCGCTTATGCGTATGGCCGTGCAGGATCGCCTCGGCGCCGAAGCGCAGGACCACAGCCTCCAAAGCCCGTGCATCGGTCAGCCCGCGCAGAGGCGGCCCGCCGCGCGACATCGGGGGGTGGTGGATGAGAATGACGCGAGCGAGGCCCTGCGCACCCGTCTCTTCGAGTAGGCGGCCGAGTTGCACGATCTGTCGCGCGCCAAGCCGGCCGGTGGCCATCAGCGGTCCGGTCGGGACCCCTGAACTCAGGCCGATCAACGCCACGTCCCCCCGGACGCGCAGAAAGGGAAAGCCGTGCTGCCCGGGCGTGTCGCCGCTCGTCCAGGGCGCGAAGGTCTCCGCCAGACCCTCCATCGCGTCGCGCACGTAGGCGTCATGATTGCCGGGGGTGAAGCTGACGTCCGCGGGTTCGCCCAAGGCGCGCATCCACGCGGCGGCGCGGCGAAATTCGATGGGCAGCCCGATGTTGACGACGTCGCCGGTCATTGCGACATGGTCCGGCTTCTGGGCGCGCAGATCGGCCACGAGACGCCCGAGCATCGTCATGTCGTTGAGCCGTTCGCGCCCGCGCTTCCAATTGACGTATCCCATGAAGCGCTTGAGATGCATTTCGCGGAGCCTGGGCCAGGGCGCCGGCCCGAGATGGGCGTCGGAGAGATGCGCGATCGTGAAGCTCATGGACGGGTCGTTCCGAATCGTCTCGGGCGGCGCTAGGACTGGATCGGAGAGCGGGATTGGCCGAGCCCTGCCGACCCTTAAGGGAGACGCGTTCGTCGATGCAAGGACAAAGCCGCCGCTCGCTGCGCGAGCGCCTCACGACCCGGATCGCCCATATGAGCTTTCTCCTCACGCGTCCGTTGACGCTGGGGGTGCGGGCGGCCGTCGTAGACGACGCCGGCGCGGTCCTTCTCGTGAAGCATGGCTATGTCGCTGGCTGGCATATGCCGGGCGGCGGCGTCGAGGTGGGCGAAACGTGCGAAACCGCGCTCGCTCGGGAGCTCGCCGAGGAAGCGAATGTCGTTCTCGACGAGCCGCCGCGGCTGCACGGCCTGTTCTTCAACGCCAACATCTCGCGCCGGGATCACGTCGCGGTCTTTGTCGCGCGCCGCTTCCGGGTGCTCGGAGAGCGTGCGCCGGACCGGGAGATTCTGGAGGCGCGCTTCTTTCCGCGCGACGCCTTGCCGCGGGACGTCACCCGCGCAACGCGAGCGCGGCTCGCCGAGATCTTCGACGGCGCGCCTGTCGCTACGCTCTGGTGAGGTAAGAGCGGCCACTTTCCGGGCGGGCCCCGCCATGCTAGAGGGCCGTCCCGCTTATTTTCTGCGTCGGACCGCCTATGGCTGAACTATCGCTCCTGCTCGAACCGGAAATGCCCGCCGACGCGGAATCCATTCTGCGCCTCAACGAGCGCGTGTTCGGGCCTGGCCGGTTCGCGCGCACAGCCTATCGCCTCAGGGAGACGACGCCGCCTGATCTGTCGCTGAGCTTCGTGGCGCGGGTCGGCACGCTGCTCGTCGCCGCCAATGCGATGACGCCGATCTTCATCGGATCTACGCCCGCTTTGCTCTTGGGCCCGCTGATCGTCGAACCGGTCTTCCGCAGCCAGGGCATCGGGGAGGCGCTGGTGACGCGTTCGCTCGATGCGGCCAAGGCGGCCGGCGCGAAATTGGCGATCCTCGTCGGCGACGAGCCGTATTATGCGCGCATGGGGTTCAAGCCTGTCCCGCCTGGCCGCATTGAGCTGCCCGGCCCGGTCGATCCGGGACGCGTGCTCTATTGCGAGTTGGAGCCGAACGCCTTCGACGGCGTCAGCGGCAAGGCGCGCGGCGCCTGAGAGCGCGCGGTCAACGGCTTATCGTTCCCTCATCGCGGTCGAAACGGTCTCGACGAGCGGGGAGATGATGTAGCTCAGGATGCGGCGCGCGCCGGTCTTGACCTCGACCGTGACCGCCATGCCTGACGTGAGCGGAACGGGAGCGCCGTCGACCATGATGGCGGCCTTGTCGAGTTGCAGGGTGACCGGGAAGACCAAGTTCTGAGTGCGTTGGGCGCCGCCGAACATCGTCGAGGCAGACGGGTGGACGGGGTCCTCCTCGCGTTGTTCGGCCTCGATTTGCGGGATGGCGTCGCGGGCGACCCGCACGACGTGAGCGTCGATCATCCCATAGTCGGTGAAGGGGAAGGACTCGACCTTCACGAGCGCCAGCTGACCGGCCTTGACGAAGCCGATATCCCGGTTGGGCAGATAGCATTCGATCTCGAGCCCGACCCCGCTTGGCACAATCTGCATGACCTGCTGGCCAGACGTTACGACCTGGCCGATCGTCGTGACGGTCAGGCCTTGAACGATGCCGTCGATCGGGCTCTTCAGCGTCATGTGGGTGGTCCGGATCCGAGCTTTGTCGAGCGTCTTAACGTTCTCGTCGATCTTGCGCTCGACGTCGGCGAGTTTTTGCGCGTTCTCGGCGGTGAAGTTGGAATAGGTCTTGTCGAGGTCGCGCTGCGCTGTGACGGCGGCGGCTTCGACTTCTCCAAGCTCTCCCGTCTGCGTCGCGAGGCTGGTCTGTTGCGCCTGATAGGCCTCCTCGGCGTCGATTACGCCAGCCTTGGATTGCGCTCCGCGCGCGAGAAGCTCAACGCGCATATCGACGCGCTGCTTCACGGTTGCGATAAGCGCCTCCTGCGCGGCGATGGTTGCTTTCAGCCGCTCGCGCGCCGCCGCTTTTTGGCTGGCCTGGGCTTCGAGGCTGGCCACGACGCCGGCCAGTTGGGCGAGATCGCCGGCAAGCACGCGGCTTTCGCGCGCAGCGATGTCGGCCGGCGTATCGGCGTCCCAGGGGATCGGCGGCGCGGGCAGGGGTTGACGCGTCTTCGCGCTCTCGATCGCGACCGAGCGCCGCACCGCTTCCGCCTTCAGTGCGCGGATGTCCCGCGTCAGCGTCGCTTCGTCCGCCTTGGCTTCGCTCGGATCGAGTTCGAGCAGCAGGTCGCCGGCTTTCACGGATTGGCCGTTCTCGACCGCGAGCGCCAGCACCTTACTAGGCTCGAGCGGCTGAATGGTCTTGGTGCGCCCAACCGCTTGGATCTTGCCTTGGGCTGTCGCGATGATGTCGACTTGGCCGATATAGCCCCAGGCGAGCGCCGCCGTCACGAAAGCGCAGATTGTCGGAATCAGACTGGAGCGCACGGGCGACAGCGGCGTCTCTAGGATTGCCAACGCCGCGGGGAGAAACTCGCAGTCATCACGGCGCAGTCGCGGCATCTTCGGTGCGCGTTTGACGGCGCTCTTGGGCCCGACGGTCTGAAGCGAGTTCATGCGACAACCTGTTCGTTCTGTAGAGTCCACAGCTTGCGATAGAGGCCGCCGGCCTTGCTGAGCAGGTCCTGATGCGTCCCGACTTCGACGACCTTGCCGTCTTCCATGCCGATGACCCGGTCGCACGGGCGCACCGCCTGAAGGCGGTGGGCGATGATGATCACGGTGCGATTGCGCACGATCTGCCGCATGTTGTTCTGGATGACGAGCTCACTCTCGTAGTCGAGCGAGGAGGTGGCTTCGTCGAAGATCAGGATCGGAGGATTGGTCGCAAGCGCCCGCGCGATGGCGATGCGCTGCCGCTGGCCCCCGGAAAGATTCGCGCCCCGCTCTTCGATCATCGTGTCGTAGCCGGCCGGCAATTTGACGACGAATTCGTCGGCGCCGGCGAGCTTGGCGATCGCCACCACATGGGCGCGCGGCATAGCGGGGGCCGCAAAGGCGATGTTCTCGTGAATCGTGCGGTTGAACAGAATATTGTCTTGGAGGACGACGCCGATATTTGAGCGCAGCCAAGCGGGGTCGACCTGGGTGAGGTCGGCGCCGTCGATCGTCACCTGACCGTCCTGCGGCACATACAGGCGTTGGATGAGTTTGGTCAGCGTCGACTTGCCGGAGCCCGATGGGCCGACAATGCCGACGACTTCGCCGGGCTGGATCGTCACGGACACTTGCTTCAGCGCGTCGACGGCGTTGGGCCGGTAGCGGAACGTGACGTTCCTGAATTCGATCAGTCCGCGCGGCGGCGGCATGACCGTCTTGGCCTGAATCATCGGCTCCGCCGGCGCGTTGAGGATGTCGCCGAGACGTTCGACTGAAACCTGAACCTGCTGGAAGTCCTGCCACAATTGCGCCAGGCGCAGCACCGGCTGGGTCACCTGCGCGGCGATCATGTTGAAGGCCACCAGCGCGCCGATCGTGAGTTCGCCGTCGATCACCGCCTTGGCCCCGAACAGCATCAACAAAGCGATGACGACGCGGCTGACGAATTGCACGGCGTTCTGGCCGAAGGCGCCGATCAGCGTCACGACGAACGAGGTCTTTACGTAGTAGGCGAGCCGCTCCTCCCACTCAGCCTGCATAATGGGCTCGACGGCGGCGGCCTTGACGGTCTGGACGCCGACGACGGTCTCGACGAGGAATTGCTGGCTCATCGCGCCGGCGTTGAATTTTTGCTTCACCCGCTCCTGCAATGGAGGACGGATCAGCGTGGCTGTGGCGACATAGAAGGGGATCGCGCCCACCACGATCAGGCTCAGCCTCCACGAATAGGCGAAGAGAACCGCGATGAACACGACCGTAAACATCAGGTCGAGCGCGGAGAACAGGCCTTGACCAGTGAGGAACGCGCGAATGTTCTCGAGTTCGCGCACCCGCGCCACGGTTTGGCCCGCGGCTCGGGTTTCGAAATAGCTGAGCGGCAGATGCAACAGGTGGCGGAACAGTCGCTGGCCGAGCTCGACGTCGATGCGGTTCGTCGTATGGGAGAGCGCGTAGGTGCGCTGATATTGCAGCACGACGTCAAATGCGCCGACGATGATGACGCCGACGACGAGCACGAAGAGCGTAGAATAGCCTTTGTGCGCCAGCACCTTGTCGACCACCACTTGAAAGAACAGCGGCGTGACGAGGGCGAAGATTTGTACGAACAGCGAAGCGAGCAGCACATGGGCGAGCGGATTCCGGTAGCGCCAGAGTGAAGGCAGGAACCAGCGGAAGCCGAACGTCTTGGGATCGAAGCCTTCGCCGCCGAAGCGTCGCGCCAGCAAGATCAGCTCCGGCTCGAGCTCGGCCAAGGTCTCCGCCGCATCCATCACCCGGTCGATGTTCGTGACCGGATCGATGATGCGAAAGAGCCCATTGGCCAGCCGGCCAGCATAGATCACAAAGTCGCCGTCCACGAGCTTGGCGATGGCGGGCGCGGGCGTCGCCGTCAGCGCCTTCTCGCTCGTGCGCCGCACCATGCGAACCTTGAGCCCGATCAACGCGCCGCCCCGCAGCAGATCGCTCGCCGTGGCGTCCCGCCCGATGATCGCCAGCTCACGCTGCAAGAGAGAGGGATCGGCGGCGATCCGATAGTAGGCCGCGATGGTGCAGAGCGCGCGCAGCCCCGCGTCGACCGGCGCGATGTGGATGGTAGGGCCGTCGCTGATTGAGGGAAGCCCTCGGTTTTTCACGTCACCGATCCCGCGAAGCGTTCCGGCCTTTTGGCTGACGGAGCGTCGGAGCGCGCCCTCGTCCTCAGTAGAGGCGATGCGCGCCGCCGCCCATCATGGACATAGCTGAGTTGGATGTGGCCGAGTGAGTTGGCTGGGGATTTGCCGGCGCTAACGAGCCAAACAGACCGTGAGCCTCGTTCTGGAGGCCTGCGGTGAAGTAGATGTCGTTCGGGTTGCTGTTGGGACCATTGTTGCCGGGCTCGAGAGCCCAGAGATCGGTGATCTGAATCGGCTGGCCATTGGAGCCATCCAACTTGCCGAGATAACGGTCGGTCCTTGGATTGTAGACATTGATCGTGCCGTCGCCAAAATTACCGACGAGGAGATCGTTGGCGAACGCTCCGAAGCTTGAGGGCGCGATTGCAAGTCCCCAGGGAGAATTCAGCGGGCCGCCCGACGCCACCCTATTGATCAACTGTCCGCTCAAGCTGAACTCGTCGACGAAGCCATTGCCGGGGCCGGCGACGTCGTCGTGCTTGGCGGCGTCTTGCAACGCGAAGGTGACGAACAGTTTGCCGTCGAGAACCTGCACGTTGAACGGCGCATATCCCGCCGGCACGTTAGGGTCGGTAAAGCTGTTCACCTGTTGGAAGTTCGCGTTGAACACGTCGACCGTGCCTTTGCTGAAATTCGCGGCGTAAAGAAATGTCCCGTTTCGATTCTGACCGATCGCCAACCCCTTGTAGACCGCGCCGTTTTGCGAGTTGTCGACGGCGATGACCGAACTGGCTGGATTACCGAGGCGTTCCAACCGGAGATGGTGCCGTCCTCGGTTGCGAAGAGAAATGTCGCCGGCGCGGTGACGCCGCCGCTCGAGACATTGAATCCTGTATTGGCGAAGTTGAAGACTTGGCCGGTAGGAGCGGATGGCGTGGTCTGTCCAGGCGGTGCGGCGATCGTGATGGAGGTCTGTCCGGCGATCGTCTGCAACGCGCCCACGCCGTCATAGACTGTAGTCACGCCTGCGCCGTTGTCCGACACCCAGAAGGGTGAGGTGGGGCTGAAGGAGACCCCCCAAGGATTGATAAGGTTGGGATTCGTCGTCGCGGCTGGAACGGAGCCGTCGGAAACCAAATTCGTCTGTGTGAACGTGTTGTCGTTCTGGTGTTGGGAGAGATTTCGGTTCGAATAGCCGTTCGAAGAACTGTGCATGGCGAACCTCCCGCGTTTGGCGGAGTTGCAGCGCCTGATGCGAACCCGGCGCGAAAACACGCTCTGGAGTTCTCTTATTCGGCGCGTACCCCTAATTTTTTCGTGGCAGGGCTGAACTGTGCGGGATAGCGCAAAGCTTTCCGGCCTAGCCGACCGCGCCCGTCGCGCGCAGTGCGCCGATGTCCTTTTCGGACAGGCCGAGTTCGCGCAGGATGGCGTCCGTGTGCTCACCGAGGCGCGGCGCGGCGCTCGCCGCGGCGGCGGATTGCCCGTCGATGACGATCGGCGAGCGGACCGAGGGGGCGTTCCCGCCGCTTGCGCCGGTAGCAGGAAGGTCGAGCCGCAACGCTCGCGCGACGACTTGCGGATCGGCGAAGACCTGCGCCACCGTGTTGATCGGCCCAGCCGGAACGGCGGCTTCTTCGAACGCGGCGAGCAGGTCGGCGCGGGATCGGTTTTGGATTGCCGCCGAGAGGCTCGCCACGAACGATTCGCGATTGCGCACGCGGTCGGCGTTGGTCGGATAGCGCGGGTCCGCGGCGAGCCCCTCGAGGCCGAGGATGCGGCAGACGTCGCGCGTCTGTCGGTCGTTGCCGGCGGCGACGATCAATGGCCCGTCCGCCGCCGCGAACACCTGGTAGGGCACGATATTGGGATGGGCGTTGCCGAGCCTGCGAGGCGACTGGCCTGAGACGAGAAAATTGAGCGCCTGATTGGCCAGCACACTCACCTGCGTATCGAGAAGCGCCATGTCGATCTCGCCCCCCAGGCCGGTGATTGAGCGACGGATCAGCGCCGCCTGGATTGCGACGACCGCGTAGACGCCAGTGAAGATGTCGGCGAAGGCGACGCCGATCTTTTGCGGCTCGCCGCCGGGCTCGCCGGTCAAAGCCATGACGCCGCCCATGCCTTGGACGATGAAATCGTAGCCGGCGCGCTCGGCGTAGGGGCCGTCATGGCCGAAGCCGGTGATCGAGCAGTAGACGAGCCGCGGGTTGATCGCCTTGAGGCTCGCATAATCGAGGCCGTATTTGGCGAGGCCGCCGGTCTTGAAGTTTTCGATCACGACGTCGGCGCGGGCGGCGAGGCGGCGGACGATCTCGCGTCCCTCCGGGCGCTCGAAGTCGATCGCGAGCGATCGCTTTCCACGGTTGCAGGCGTGGAAATACGCCGCGTCGAGCCGCTCGCCCGTCTCGCCTTCCAAGAATGGCGGCCCCCAGGAGCGCGTGTCGTCGCCGGAGCCGGGGCGCTCGACCTTGATGACCTCGGCGCCGAGATCGGCGAGCGTCTGGCCCGCCCACGGACCGGCGAGAATGCGCGCCAGTTCCAGAACTTTCAAACCCGCCAGCGGCTTCTCGGCGATCAAAAACGCCTCCTGTTGCGAGGATTGCGCCCCGTTGGCCGAGCGCTAACCGAAGGCCGCGCCTATACGCAAGTCCAATTCCCTTAGACTTTCTAGAAAATGTATAGCCTAAGCGATTTTTTGTTTGGGTGCGCTACGGGACGCTCGTTGAACGTCGGGCAACGGCATGATTTCATGGCGTAAGTAAGAGGGAATCATGGAGATCGTCGACCTTCCGCGAGTGAAGAGAGGCATCGAGTGGCTAACGCTCGGGCTCGCGGCGGTGATTTACGGTCTGTGGTTCGCGATCACCTATTTCCACCGATATCTTCCGCTTTGGATTCTCGTTCCGCTCGGCGCCTGGACCGTCGCATGGCATATGAGCCTGCAGCACGAAATCATCCACGGCCATCCGACGCGACGGCGTTGGATCAATCAATACATCGGCCAATGGCCGCTCGCGATTTGGCTGCCATTCGAGACCTATCGGCGCTCGCATCTACAGCATCATAATGACGCGCGCCTCACCGATCCGCTCGACGACCCGGAATCCTATTATTGGACCGAGGAGCAATGGCAGGCGCTCGGCCCGCTAGGAATGCTCCTCGTGCGCTTGCAAGCGACCTTGTTGGGGCGAGTTACGATCGGGCCGGCCTGGGCGATCGGCCGGTTCTGGTTCCGCGAAGTCAAGGCGATCGCCGCGGGTGATACACGCGAGGTCGCCATTGTGGTTCGCCACGCGCTGGAGGCGACGGTGGTCTGCGTCTGGGTCTTTGGCGTTTGTCATGTGCCGTTCTGGACCTATGCGCTCGGGTTCGTCTACGCCGGCACCGGCCTGGCGCTGGTGCGCTCCTTCGCGGAGCATCGGGCGGAGGCGGCGATCGAGCGGCGCACGGCGATCGTGGAACATTCGTGGGTCCTGGGGACGCTGTTCCTGTTCAACAATCTTCACGTTGCGCATCACATGCGCGGCTCAATGCCATGGTACGAGCTGCCGCGGTGGTATCGGCTGAATCGCGAAGCCTTGATCGAGCGTAACGGCGGGCTCGTCTACCGAACCTACTTCGACGTCGCATGGCGCTACCTGTTCCAGCCCCATGATAGCGCGCTGCTGCCGCAGCCGGGGCATCGCGCGCCATAGAGCCCCAGGGCCGAACGGAGCATCCCTCATGGGCGAAGCGTTCGTCGCCGCTCTGCCGATGTACGATTTCCCCTGGACGGCTGATGCGCAGGACGCATTGTGGCGCGCGCTGGCCACCCGGCTACGGGCGGCTGGAATCGACGCGCCCGGCGCGCTCGAGCGGGGGCGCTCGCTCGAGGACATCTGGCGCGATCCGCGGCTGCTGTTCGGCCAGACCTGCGGGTATCCCTATGTGACCGGTCTCGCGGACCGCGTCGCGCTTCTCGCTAGCCCATGCTACGCCTTCGAGGGTTGCGAGGGCGCGCATCATTGCAGTTTCCTCGTCGCGCGGCGCGACGATGCGGGGAAAGCGCTCGCTGATTTTCGCGGCGCGCGCGCGGCGGTCAACGGAGTTCGCAGCAATACTGGGATGAACTTATTTCGCGCGGCGGTTGCGCGCGTCGCTGGCGGTGAGCCCTTTTTTGCGTCGGTCGTGCTGACGGGTTCGCACGCCGGCAGCCTCGCGGCGGTCGCGGAGGGTAGGGCGGACATCGCAGCGATCGACTGCGTGTCCTTTGCATTGCTGAAGCGTGGACGCCCGACTTTGACGGAGGCGGTCGCCTTCGTGGGCCGCAGCCCGTTGTCGCCCGGGCTGCCCTATGTCGCCAGTGCACTTCTCCCAGTAGAGACGCTCGAAGCGGTCCGAGCCGCTTTATTTATGACGTTAAGCGATCCTGCTTTGTCGCCGGCCCGCTCCGCGCTCGGGCTTTACAGAGCGATCGCGCTCCGGCCGAGCGACTATGCGGCGGTCGCGGCTTTCGAGCACGAGGCGGCGGCGCTCGGCTATCCCGAACTGGCGTAAACGGATCCGTGGCTCCCGCCTCGATCGACGGTTGACGGCGCGGGGTGTTCGACGCTTTATGGCGCAAAGCAAAAGAGTAGCGGGAGGGACGGATGGATCTGCGTTTCACAGACGAAGAGATCGCCTTTCGCGACGAGGTGCGCCGTTTTGTCGCCGCCGAGTTGCCGTCATCCATCCGTGACAAGATCGCGTCGGGGCGCCACCCCGGCAAAGACGACATCGTACGCTGGACGCGCATTCTCGCGGCCAGGGGCTGGTCGGTTCCCCACTGGCCGGTAGAGTGGGGCGGGACCGGCTGGAGCCCGGTCAAGCTTCTGATTTTCAATGACGAATTGCAGCGGGCGAATGCGCCCGAATCGCTCGCCTTCGGCACGAACATGGTCGGGCCGGTGATCTACACCTTCGGCTCGCAAGCGCAGAAGGAGCGCTTTCTGCCGCGCATCGTCGATCTCCGGGATTGGTGGTGCCAGGGCTTTTCCGAGCCGGGCGCGGGATCCGATCTCGCCGGCCTGCGCACGACCGCCAAGCGTGACGGCGACGCGTGGGTGATCGAGGGTCAGAAGACCTGGACCACGCTCGCCCAGCACGCCGACTGGATCTTCGTGCTGGCCCGCACGGACGCCAGCGTGAAGAAGCAGGAAGGCATTTCCTTCTTCCTGGTCGACATGAAGTCGCCCGGCGTGACCGTCCGGCCGATCCAGACAATCGACGGCGGCCATGAGGTCAACGAAGTCTTCTTCGACTCGGTTCGCGTGCCGCTCGAAAATCTGGTCGGCGAGGAGAACAAGGGCTGGGATTACGCGAAGTTCCTGCTCGGCAACGAGCGTAGCGGCATCGCGCGGGTCGGCATCTCGAAGGCGCGCGTCGCCCGCATTCGCCAACTCGCCTCGCTGTCGACCTACGGCGCCCAGCCGAAAATGACCGATCCACTCTTTCGCATGAAGCTCGCCGCCGTCGAGGTCGAGCTCAAGGCGCTGGAAATGACGCAGATGCGGGTGATCGCCAGCGGGCGGACGGAAAAGGGCAAGCCGAACCCGGCCTCGTCCGTTCTCAAGATCAAGGGCTCGGAGTTGCAACAGGCGACGACCGAACTCTTGATGGATGTCGTCGGCCCCTACGCGCTTCCGTTCGAAGCCGAGCGTGAGAACGGCGAGGGGTGGAACGAGCCGCCGATCGGCCCGGACTGGGCCGCGACCATCGCGCCGACCTATTTCAACGTGCGCAAGGTTTCGATCTATGGCGGATCGAACGAGATTCAGCGCTCGATCATCGCCAAAGCAATTCTGGGGCTGTGAGACATGGACTTCGACCTTAGCGAAGAGCAACGGTTGCTCGCCGACAACGTCACGCGCCTTTTGAAGGATCATTGCAGCTTCGAAAACCGCAAGACCCATCAGGCAACTCCGCTCGGGTTCAGCGAAGAGCTGTGGCGCCGTTACGCCGAGCTGGGCCTGCTCGGCCTTCCCTTCAGCGAGGAGGACGGCGGATTTGGCGGCGGCGCCGTCGAGACGATGCTGATCATGGAGGCGTTCGGCCGGACGCTCGCCCTAGAGCCTTATCTTGCGGCGGTCGTGCTGGCCGGCGGCGTTATTAGACACGCCGCTACGCCAGAACTGCGCGCTGAGCTCGTCCCGCAGATTGGCGCGGGGGATCTGCGGCTCGCCTTCGCGCATAGCGAGCGGCAATCCGGCTGGGACCTCTTCGACGTCGCCGCGAGCGCGCGCAAGGACGGCGCTGGTTACGTCCTCAACGGCGAGAAGGGCTTGGTGCTACATGGCGACAGCGCCGACAAGCTGATCGTCAGCGCGCGCGTCGCCGGTGGACAGCGCGAGCGCGCAGGACTCGGCCTCTTTCTCGTCGACGGCCCGGCGGCTGGCCTCGCGCGACGCGGTTACGCCACCCAGGATGGACAGAGGGCGGCGGAAATCGCCTTGACGAACGTTCGCGTCGAGCCTGACGCCGTGATTGGCGACCCGGAGAGCGCAGCTTCAGTCATCGAGCGCGTCGTCGACGAGGCGATCGCCGCTTTGTGCGCCGAGGCCGTCGGCGCCATGAGCGAAGCGCAGACAGTGACCGTCGACTATCTCAAGACGCGCAAACAATTCGGCGTGCCGATCGGCTCGTTCCAGGCGTTGCAGCATCGCGCTGCCGACATGGTGGTCGCGCTCGAGCAGGCGCGCAGCATGATGATGTATGCGACGATGATGGCGGGGGAGGAGGACGCGGCTGCGCGTAGCAAGGCAATTTCGGCCGCCAAGGCGCAGATCGGGCGCTCGGCGAAGTTCATCGGGCAGCAGGCGACGCAGTTGCACGGCGGTATTGCGATGACCTACGAATACAAGCTCGGCCATCTCTTCAAGCGCATGACGATGATCGACATGACGTTTGGCGATGCGGAGACCCATTTGCGGCGCCTCGCCGAAGCGGATAGCCTGTTCGCGGCATAGGAGAACGCCGCTCGAGGCGGCGCGCAGGGGATCGCATTGCAGGCCGAACCAGATTTTTTCCTCGGCGTCGACGGCGGCGCGACACGATGTCGGGCGCGTCTACGCGATCGCGCGGGCGCGTTTCTCGGCGAGGTCGAGGGGCCTGCTGCGAATATCTATGTCGATTTCGACAGTGCGATCGCCAACGCCAAGGCACAGATGGACGGAGCCTATGCGAAAGCCGGCCTTGATCGTTCCGCGCTGGCGCGCACCTCTCTTGGCCTAGGGCTCGCAGGGCTTTCCAGCGAGGAGGAGGCCGAGCGCGTCGAGGCGCGTTTCGAGGGGATGAGCGGCGTCAAGGCGGCGAACGACGCGGTGACAGCCTGTCTTGGCGCCCATGGCGGCGCCGACGGGGCGCTGGTTATCGCGGGCACCGGCTCGGCGGCGGTCGCGCGGGTGCGCGGGCGCGAGACGGTGTTCGGCGGCCGCGGCTTCCTCATCGGTGACGACGGATCGGCTGCGCGGGTCGGCGCCGACGCGGTTCGTGCGGCGCTACGTGCCCATGACAGGGTCGGCCCGTCATCGTCGATGACGCAGGAGATCATGCGGCGGTTCCACGATGATCCTCTCGTCGCAATCCAGTGGGCGATCACCGCCAAACCGTCAGGATATGGCGCGTTCTCGCCGCTCGTCTTCGAATGCGCCACTGCGGGAGACGTCATAGCGATTGGCATCGTTACGGCTGCGGCGCAGGCGGTGGACGCGCTGATCAGCGCCGCACAAGCGCTCGGCGCCGAACGCGTCGCCCTGGTCGGTGGGGTGAGCCAGCCGCTGCGGCCTTATCTCTCGCCCTCATCGCTCGCCGTGTTGCGTCGTCCGCTGTCCGACGCCGCCGACGGGGCGATCCTTCTCGCGGGCGGAAGACTGCCCGAGAGCGAAATCAGCGAGACATGAGCGCGAAATCGATGTTGCAGGTCTTTTGCGGCGCCCGCATTTTCGATGGCGCTTCCATTCACGAGGATCGGGCGCTCGTCGTCGAGGATGGGGTGGTGAAGGCGATCGTCGCGGTCGACGAGCGGCCGCGCGGCGGCGACCAGCGCGACCTCGGCGGCGGGATCCTCGCGCCGGGTTTCGTAGACTGGCAGGTCAACGGCGGCGGCGGCGTGCTGTTCAACGCAACGCCGACGCCGGAAGCGATCGAAGCGATTGCGAAGGCCCATCGTCGCGACGGAACCACCAGCATTCTGCCGACTCTCATAACTGACGCGCCGAAGGTACTCACCGAGGCGCTGGGCGCGTCTCGCGTAGCCCTCGCACAGCGAGCGGGATCAGTCGGCGTGCATGTCGAGGGGCCGTACATCGACGTGCGCCGGAAAGGGGTTCATCAACCGGACTACATCCGGCCGATGCGGGACGAGGACGAGGCGCAACTGATCGCGGCGCAGGCTGGGGCGATGGTCGTGACCGTGGCGCCAGCTTCGGTGTCCGTCGATCGGATTCGCCGCCTCGCCTCGGCTGGTCTGATCGTCAGTCTCGGCCATACGGAGGCGACCGCGGAGGAGGCGAGGGCGGCCTTCGCGGCGGGCGCGACCGCGGTGACGCATCTCTTCAACGCGATGAGCCAGCTCAATTCGCGTGCGCCGGGGCTGGTAGGAGCGACCCTGGCCGAGCGCGGCGTCGTCTGCGGCCTCGTCGCCGACGGCCACCATGTGCACGACGATGCGATGCGGGCCGCATTCAACGCCAAGGGCGCTGACGGCATTGCGCTGGTGTCGGACGCCATGCCGCCCGCCGCCGGTGGGCCGCCGACCTTCAGTCTCCAGGGGCGGCCGATGACGCAGTCAGGAACCCGCCTCGTTTCCGAGGACGGCGCGCTTGCCGGCGCGGCGATCACGATGCTCGACGCGGTCCGCTACGTGGTCGGCACGATGGGGCTGCCGCTCGCCGACGCTTTGCGCATGGCGACCCTGACCCCGGCGCGCTTGCTCAAGCTGGATCGCGAGATCGGACGTCTTGCGCCCGGCGCACGAGCCGATCTCGTCCATCTCGGCGAAGCGCTCGACCTCGCCGCCGTCTGGTTCGGCGGCGTCGAGGAAGCGCGCTGAGCCGGCGCCTTCTGCACTAAAGGAGGCCCGCCGAGGAGCCGATCGTCGCCGGCCGCTCGCGCGCCCTTTCGCGCCTGTAGCCGGATGCGCGATAGGTGTTGATGGGATCGATCGCGCCGCCGGCGCGCAGGCGCCCCATCGCCAGAATCGGCGAAACGTCCGTCGTGAAAGCGCGCTTGAGCTCGAGATGGGCGCCGAGCGCGTCGTTGGCGTCCTGCGCGGCGGCGAGCGCTCGGCGATCGACGATCAGCGCCTGCGCGTAGGCGCGCTGCAACTCGATCGCTGACTGCATCAGGCTTTCGATCGGGTCGGTGACATTGTGCGACTGGTCGATCATATAGGCAGGAGCGAAGCCCTCCGCTTTGCGCGCCGCGGCGTCGGCCAGTTCGTTGAAAACGAGGAATAGCCTGAAGGGCTCGACCGAACCCGCGTCGAGGTCGTCGTCGCCATACTTGGAATCGTTGAAGTGAAAGCCGGCGAGCTTGCCGAAGCGCGCCAGCCGCGCGACGATCTGCTCAATGTTGACGTTCGGCGCGTGATGGCCGAGGTCGACGAGGCATTGCGCTTTCGGGCCGAGCTCCAGGGCGGCCGCAAAGCTCGTGCCCCAGTCCGAAATGACCGTCGAATAGAACGCCGGCTCGTAAAGCTTGTGCTCGACGAAGATGCGCCAATCCGCCGGGAGCGCCGCGTAGATCTCCTGCATCGAGTTGAGATAGCGATCGAAGGCGCGAGTGAGATTGGACTGGCCGGCGAAGTTCGAGCCGTCGCCGATCCACACCGATAAGGCCTTCGAGCCGAGCCGCTGGCCGATTTCGATGCACTCTTTGTTGTGCTCGATCGCCTGCCGTCGCACCGCCGCGTCGATATGGCTGAGCGATCCGAATTTGTAGGATAGCGGCTGGCCCGGCTGGTCCTGAAACGTATTGGAATTGACCGCGTCGAACGCGAGGCCGCGCGCCGCCGCCGCCTCGCGCAACGCAGTCCAATCGTCGGATCGATCCCAAGGAAAATGCGGCGAGATCGTCGGCGTGGCGCGGGCCAGTTGGTGGATCGTCGCGCAATCGTCGATCTTGTCCTCGACGCCACGCGGCTCGCCAGGGCCAGGAAAACGAGCGAAACGGGTGCCCCCCGTACCGACGCCCCAGGTCGGGATCGCGACGCCGAAGGCCATGGTCGCGCGGGTGATCGCGTCGATTTCGAAATCGCGGCGCGCGAGTTGCCGCGCCAGAGCGTCGTAGTCCTCGTCGAGCGGGGACTGCGCCGCGCGATTGCTTTCCGCGATGAATTCGTCGGTGATGCGAAAGGTCATGACGTCGAGAGCCTCCGCGTGCGGGTCGATGATTGCTAGCGCGTGAACGACTGCGAATTCCCGGCGTCGACATTGAGGATGTTGCCGGTCGACTTGGAGGACTGGTCCGAGGCGAAGAAATAGAACTCCTTCCGCGATATCCTCGGGCAACACGGGGAGCTTGAGCAGCGAGCGCTGTCGATAGACTTCCTCGAGTTCGTCCTCGCGCACTTTGTTCGAGGCGGCGCGTTGCTGGCGCCACTCGCCGGACCAAATCTTGGAGCCGCGCAGCACCGCGTCAGGATTGACGGTGTTGACGCGCACGCCGTGCGGCGCGCCTTCGAGCGCGAGGCAGCGCGCCAGATGGATTTCCGCCGCTTTCGCCGCGCAATAGGCGGAGGCGCCCGGAGAAGCGGCGAGGCCGTTCTTGGAGGCGACGAAGATGATCGAGCCGCCAAGCTTCTGCTGGATGACAAGACGAAACGCTTCGCGCGCGACGAGGAAATATCCGGTCGCGAGCACGTCGACGTTCTTCTGCCAGAGCGCGAGGCTGGTGTCCTCGATCGCCGACGCCGACGCGATGCCCGCGTTCGAGACGACGATATCGACGCCGCCGTAGGCGATCGCCGCGTCGGCGAAGCTCGCAATGACGCCAGTCTCGTCCGTGACGTTGACACTCAAGCCGACTACGCTGTCCTTGCCGTATCGCTCGGCGATTTCAGCGACGCGCGCTTCGAGCGCTTCGCGATCGATGTCCGCAAGTACGACGCAAGCGCCCTCTGAGGCGAGCCGCAGCGCCGTTGCGCCGCCGATTCCACCGGCGCCGCCCGTGACATAGGCGACGCGTCCCGCGAGCGAGCGCGGCTTCGGCATGCGTCGCAGCTTGGCCTCTTCAAGCAGCCAGTATTCGATGTCGAACGCTTCCTGCTCGGCGAGCCCGACATAGGCGCTGACGCCCGACGCGCCGCGCATGACGTTGATCGCGTTGACGTAGAATTCGCCGGCGATGCGCGCGGTCGCCTTGTCTCTGGCAAAGGAGATCATGCCGACGCCGGGAACGAGGTAGATGACCGCGTTCGGATCCCGGATTAGCGGCGAGTTCGGGCGTTTGCAGCGCTCGTAGTACGCGGAGTAGTCGGCGCGATAGGCGGCGATTGCGTCATCGAGGCCGGCGACCACCGCGTCGAGATTGTCGGCAACCGGGTCATACGGCAGCACGAGCGGTCGGATTTTCGTGCGTAGAAAATGGTCGGGGCAGGAGGTGCCGAGCGGCGCCAACTCGCCCAGGCCGTTCGCATTAACGAACTCGAGAACTTCCGGCGCGTCGGTGAAATGGCCGACCTTGCGCTCAGTCGCGGAAATCTTGCCGCGGATGAGCGGCATGAGCCGGGCCGCGACGGCTCTACGGCGGGCCGAGTCCAAAGGCTCGAAGCGGGCCCCGCCGAAGACCGGCCGCCGTTCGTTCGCAGCAAGCCATTCGGCGGCCTGATTGATGATCGCGAGGGTCGTTTCGTAACAGGCTTTGGCGGTCTCGCCCCAAGTGAAAAGCCCGTGGCCGCCGAGCACGACGCCAACCAAATCGGGATTGCGCTTCGCCATTTCGCCGAGCTTGAGGCCGAGGTCGAAGCCCGGCCGCTGCCAGGGCAGGAAGCCGAGCTTGCCGCCAAAAACCTGTTTGGTCAGCGCCTCGGCGTCCTTCGAGGCGGCGATGGCGATTACGGCGTCGGCATGCACATGGTCGACATGCGCATGCGGGACAAAGGCGTGCAGTGGCGTGTCGATCGAGGTCGCGCGCGGATTGAGATTGAACGTGCAATGATCGAACAGCGCGACCATTTCGTCCTCGTGGGCGAGGCCGCGATAAAGGCCCTTGAGGCCTTCGAGCTTGTCGAGATACAGGGTCGCAAATCCGTCGCGCTTCATCGACCCGATGTCGCCGCCCGAGCCTTTGACCCACAGCACGTCGACGGGCTGCTTGGTAAGCGGATCGGCCATGACCACCTTCGCCGAGGTGTTGCCGCCGCCAAAATTCGTGATCCTGAGATCGCTGCCCAGCAGATTGGAGCGGTAGAGGAGCTTGCCGGGTTCGTCGAGTTGCGCCGCATAGGCGTCGTCCCATAGATCGCGGAGGGGCTCCGCAGCCGGCCTCGTCATGGAACTCCTCCCGCAAATCCTGTGTCAAGTTGAAACGATAAATCCAACATCGATCACCGTCAATCATCGTCGATCGATGATGCGATGCAATATGAGTGATGCATTGCGAAAATGATCGATTGTGAGAGATATTCGTTGACGCTCGCTGCAGTCCGTGAAAAGTTTTTGTGACGATCGGGAGGCGTAGGGTGCACGAACGCGAGCGCTGGCAGGTCATCAAGGCGATGCTTCGCGAGAGTGGTCTCGTGCGCGTCGCCGATGTCTGCCGGGCGACCGGTGCTTCCGAGGCTTCGGTGCGTCGCGATTTCGCGCGACTGGCGGCGAACGGCCTGGCGAACCGCGTCCACGGAGGGCTTGAGGCGATCGCGCGTGCGCCTTCGAACGGGCTGGATGCGCCATCCCTGGCGACGCGTTCTTTCGACGTCAGCCAGACCCTGAACGTCGCCGCGAAGCGGGCGATTGCGCGCGCGGCGGTAGAGCTCTGCTCCGACGGCGAGGCGATCATCGTCAACGGTGGCACGACCACCTTCGAGATGGGCGCATTTTTGCGCGATCGGCGGCTCAAGGTTCTCACCAACTCGTATCCGCTGGCGGAAATCCTGATTTACAGCAGCCAATGCCGCGTCGCGCTGCCGGGAGGCGAGGTCTACCGCGAGCAGAAGCTCATCGTCTCCCCGTTCGAAGAGGACGCGATCCAGCACTATTCGGCGAGCCGCATGTTCATGAGCGCGATTTCAATCGGTCCGCTCGGCGTCATCGAGGGCGATCCGCTCATCGCCAGGGCGGAGAGCAAGCTGCTCAAGCGCGCGGAGAAGCTGACCGTCCTCGCCGACAGCTCGAAGTTCGCTTCGCGTGGGAGCTTGGTCGTCTGTCCGCTGTCGCGCATCGACACGCTCATCACCGATAGCGCCGCGCCTGCAGCGGCGCTTGAGATGCTCGCCGCGGCGGGCGTGCGCACGGTGGTCGCCGATCCTGCGGCGCAAGCGACGGCGGCCGCATGAGCGGGGCGGCGATCCTCCCCGACCGAACGGTCGCGGCGGACGCCGGCGGGCGCAGCGCGCCTCTCCTCAAGGTGCGCGCCCTCGAGAAAAGCTTCCCCGGCGTGCGCGCGCTGTCCGGCGTTTCCTTCGACGTCGAGCCCGGCGAGGTCCACGCTTTGCTCGGGGAAAACGGCGCGGGAAAGTCGACGCTGATCAAGATCGTGTCCGGTGTCTTCCAACCCGACCGCGGAGAGATGTTCGTCGACGGCCAGGCGGTCGAGTTTCATCGCCCCAATGACGCGCGGCGCGCCGGCGTCGCGACGATTTATCAGGAGTTGCTTCTCTTTCCGGAATTGACCGTCGCCGAGAACATTTTCATGGGCCACGCGCCGCGCGCTGCGCTGGGCCGGCTCGATTGGCGGGCAATGCACGCGCGCGCCGCGGAACTGCTGCAGTCGCTGGAGATCCACGATCTTGCGCCGGATCAGGTTGTCGGGGCCCTGACGGTCGGGAATCGCCAGCGGGTCGAGATTCTGCGCGCTCTGTCGCAGAACGCGCGCCTTCTCATCATGGACGAGCCGACCGCTGCGCTGACCGAACATGACGTCATGCGGCTTTTTGCGATCGTTCGGCTGCTGAAGTCGCGCGGCGTCGGCGTGATCTACATCAGCCATCGCATGGACGAGATTTTTGCGATCGCCGACCGCGTGACGGTGCTCCGTGACGGAGCGCAGGTCGGCACGCGCCGGGTCTCGCAAACGACCTCGGGCGAACTCGTCCAGATGATGGTCGGACGCAAGATCGACAAGCTGTTCCCGAAGATTTCCGTGCCGATCGGCGAGCCCGTGCTGGAGACACGCGATCTCGTGCGGCGGCCAATGACCAAAGGCGTCAGCCTCAGCGTGCGAGCCGGCGAGATCGTCGGGCTTGCGGGCCTTGTGGGCTCCGGGCGCAGCGAGTTCGCGCAGACGGTATTTGGCGTTACGCCCGCGGAATCCGGGGAGATTAGGCTCGCCGGCAAGGCCGTCGCGATTGCTTCGCCCGGTTCTGCGCGAGCGCTCGGCATCGCCTATGTCCCAGAGGATCGCGGCGTGCAGGGTCTCGTCCGCGCGATGACGGTTCTGCAGAATTTCTCGCTGGCGGCGCTGCCCGCCTTGTCGCACGGCGGCTTCATCGATCGGGCGGCCGAGCGGCGCATGGCGGAGGAGGGCGTCGCGCGCTTCAGCGTCAAGGCGACCTCGCTGGATCAGGTCGCCGGACGGCTCTCGGGCGGCAATCAGCAGAAGATCGTCCTCGGCAAGTGGCTCGCCAACAATCCGCGTCTGTTGATCCTCGACGAGCCGACCCGCGGCATCGACGTGGGCGCCAAGGCGGAAATTCACCGGCTGATGGGCGAACTTGCGGGCAAGGGCATCGCCATCCTGATGATCTCCAGCGAGCTGCCAGAGGTTTTGGGAATGAGCGACCGGGTCCTCGTGATGCGGGAAGGGCGCCTCGTCGCCGAATTCGATCGCGCGCACGCGACGCCGGAAGCGGTCGGCGCGGCGATGATGGGCGGCGACGGAGAAGCGGGGAGGGCGGCTTGAGCGCGACCGCTCTTCTCTCTTCCCGCTCGCATGTCGAGCGATGGGGGGGCCTGCGGAGGCTGGCGTCGCAGGAGGCGCTGCTCGCGATCACGGTGCTTGTGCTGGCGCTCGCGGTGGGCCTCGACAATCCGCGTTTCCTCGCGACCCGCAATCTCGCGGATGTGCTGCTCGGCAACGCTTATGTGGGCGTGGCGGCGATCGGCATGTCGATGGTGATTATCTCCGGCAATATCGACATCTCTGTCGGAGCGTTGATCGGTGTGCTCGCAACGATCAGCGGATCCCTGGCGGTCGCCGGCGCGCCCGTAGCGGTCGCTTGGCTTGCGCCGATTGTCGCCGGCGTCGCAATCATGACGCTGCAGGGCGTCATCGTCGCGTATCTGCGCATCCCCGCAATTGTGGTGACACTCGGCATGATGTCGATCCTCAAAGGGGGATTGATCAGCGTGACGGGTGGTCGCTGGATCAGCGATCTGCCGGACAGCTTTCACCTTGCGGATATCGAGCTGTTCGATGTTGTGCCGATGCCGGTCGTCATCATGGTCGTCGCGACTGCGTTGGCGGCGCTGTGGATGCGCTACACCGAAAGCGGCCGGGCGATCTATGCGACGGGAGGCAACGCTGAAGCGGCTCGCCTTTGCGGCGTGTCGCCGTCGCGCACCGTTGTGATGGTGTTCGCGCTGCACGGTTTCTTCGCCGCGATCGCTGCGCTGCTGTTTGCGACCCAATTGAAGGTCATTCAGTCGACCGTGCCGCCCAATCTCGAGCTGACGATCATCACAGCCGCTGTCGTCGGCGGCGTGAGCATTCTCGGCGGCGTCGGAACGGTAATCGGCTCGACGCTGGCGGCGGTCCTGATCGCCGAGATCGCGAGCGCGCTCGTGTTCGTCAACGTCTCGCCCTATTGGATCCGCGCGGTCCAGGGAACGCTGATCCTGATCACTGTCGTCGCGGATATCATTCGGCGGCGCCGGCGCAAGGCGGGAGGCTGACGGAATGGCTGCGCTCGCCGAAAGTCTCCGTGTCGCCGCTCCGCGTTGGCTCGCCCGCCACGAGACGTTGCTTGGCGCGATTCTCATCGTCGCGCTGGTCATCCTCGGGGCGTTCAACGAGCGCTTCCTGACGATCGACAATCTGTTGAACCAAGGCCGGCTGATGACGGAGGTCGGCCTCATCGCTCTGCCGATGACCTTCGTGATCATCACCGGCGGCATCGATCTTTCCGTGGGCTCGATTGTCGGATTGTGTGCGATTCTGCTGGGTTATTCCTGGAAGATCTGGGGCCTTCCTTTACCCGCGGCGATTGGCTTTTCTATCGGCGTCGGCGGATTGGCGGGGTTTGCCAACGGCCTATTGATCACCCGGGTCAAGGTGCCGCCGCTGATCATGACGATTGCGACGCTCGCGCTCTATCGAGGCCTCGCTGAAGGGATCAGCCAAGCGCATTCGGTGCGCGGCTATCCCGAGTGGTTTTTCTTCGTTGGCCAGGGCGACTGGCTCGGCGTGCCGACGCAGCTCTGGATTCTTTTCGTGGCGATCATCGTGACGGGCGTTGCACTCGATCGGACGACGTTCGGCCGCGCGCTCTATGCCATCGGCGCCAATGAAACGGCGGCCAGGTTCTCCGGTCTGCCCGTCGATCGGATCAAGCTGATCGTCTACTCGCTATCCGGGCTGATGGCGGGGCTTTCGGCCTTTGTTCTGGTTTCGCGCGTGACGACGACGCGTTCCGACATGGGCATCGGCTATGAGCTCGACGTCATCGCGGCGGTCGTGCTCGGCGGGACGAGCATCTTTGGCGGATCGGGCACGATCTGGGGTACGGTGATCGGCCTCGCAATGATGCAATTGTTGAAGAACGGTCTGGCGCTGACCGGCGTCAAAGGTGACGCGACGATCATGGTGATTGGGGCGGTGCTGATCGCCTCGACGCTTATCGCGAGTTCTCTCCAGCGACACCGGGAATAAGGCGCCGCGAGAGATGTCGCCGCAACGCGCCATCTAGCGCGTGCGGCATAAGAGGGAGGAAGGGGATGAACGCCAAACTGATGACGACAGTGGCGTCTGCGATCTTCGCCACGACGCTCGTATGTGCCGGCGCGCGCGCCGGCGAGCGCTGGGACGGCGCCGACGATCTGCCGGTAAATCCGCTAGCCTGCGAGGCCGGGGCTGCGGCCCCGGCCGCCGCCAAGCCTTATGACGGCGGCCACGCGACCAATGCGCCCGACAAGGCGGGCAAGCCGATCACCATCGTCGACGTGCCGAAGCTGATCGGCATCGGCTACTTCAATGCGACGTCGCAGGGCATCCAGGAAGCCGCCAAGGAACTCGGCAACGTCAAGGCGACGACCGATGGCCCGACCGAGGCCAAGATCGACGAGCAGATCAAGTTCATCGACAATTACATCACCCGCGGCGTCGACGGCATTTTGTTCGCCGCCAATGATCCCGTCGCCATCGCGCCCGTGCTAAAGAAAGCGCTTTCCAAAGGCATCCATGTCGTCGGCTACGACGCCAATTCGACGCCTGACGCGCGGGAATGGTTCGTCAACCAGGCGGAGTTTAACGGCATCGCCAAGGCGATGATCAACTCGATGGCCAAAGAGGCTGGCGAGGACAAGAGCTTCGCAATCGTCACGAGCACCTTTACCACCCCCAATCAAGCCCGCTGGATTGCGGAAATGGGGGCCTACGCCAACAAGTGCCATCCGAAGCTGAAGTGGCTGGAGACGGTCGAGGCGCAGGAAGACAACGTTCTGTCCTTCAATCAGGCGACCACTCTGCTCAACAAGTACGGCGACAAGCTGTCGGGCCTCTTCGGCATGACCTCCGTCGCGACTCCGGCTTCCGCCGAGGCGGTCACCAAAGCGAAGCTGTGCGGCAAGGTAGCGGTCGTCGGCCTCGCCACGCCGAACGCGATGAAGCCCTACGTCAATGCCGATTGTGTCAAGTCGGTGGTGCTGTGGAACCCGGTCGATCTCGGTTACGCGGCGACCTACGTGATGCGCGCCGTCGTCGACGGCAAGCTGAAGGCGGGCGCGACATCGGTCGATGCGGGCAAGCTGGGCAAGCTGAACGTCGTCAACGGCAGCGAAATCCTGCTCGGCGCGCCGTACATCTTCGACAAGTCCAACATCAAAAACTTCGACTTCTGAAGCGGGGAGAACGCCGGCCGGGTATGACCCGGCCGGCTGACCCCAAAGCGGGCGATTGGCTGGCTTGGCGAGCGGCGATGCAGCGCTACGCGTTCAAGATGTTTCTCGAACCTGGCTGCGCGGGGGAACATCGCGCGCGCCACGACGTCATTTGGCCGGAACTCGCGGCGCTGCTGCGCGGCGCCGGAATCTCCAATTATTCCATCCATCTCGACGCCGAGTTCCGCGCCTAGCCGAACCGTTTGGAGAATGCGCATGGACGGTGCGGTCGCGGTGCTCGACGTCGGCAAGACCAACGTCAAATTGGCGCTCTTCGCTTCGGACGGCGCGCTCCTGTGGGAGCGATCGAGGCCGAACGACGTCCGTCCTGGCCCTCCCTATCCGCATGCCGACGTCGAGGCGATCTGGCGTTTCCTAATCGATGCGCTGCGCGACGCGAACCGTGCGCATCGCGTCGCGACCATCGTCGCGACAACGCATGGTTGCGCCGGTGCGCTGATCGATGAAGCGGGGCTCGTCTTGCCGGTGCTCGATTATGAGCATCCCCTCGACGACATCGAGCCGTCCTACGCGCAGTTACGGCCTCCCTATGCGGCGACGCTGTCGCCGAAGTTGCCGGGAGGCCTCAATCTCGGCAAGCAGATCGCGTGGCAAAAGTCGCGGTTCCCTGAAGCTTTCGCGCGGGCGACGCACTTCCTGACATATCCTCAGTATTGGGCTTGGCGGCTTAGCGGCGTCGCCGCATCCGAAGTCACAATGCTCGGCGCGCATACCGAGTTGTGGGAGCCTCGTTCCAGCCGCTATTCGACGCTCTCCGCGGCGCTTGATCTGCCGCGCTTGATGCCGCCGATTCAGCCGGCCTGGTGCAGTCTCGGCTTCGTCCGAGCCGAGGTCGCCGCGGCAACGGGCGTGGCGGCGACGACCCAGGTCCTCAACGGCGTTCACGATTCCAACGCGTCCCTTGTGCCGCATCTGGCGTCGCGGCGCCCGCCGTTCACAATCGTCTCGACGGGGACCTGGGTGATTTTGATGGCGGTGGGCCTAGGCGTCGAAAGGCTCCGCGGCGAGGACGACATGCTCGCCAACGTCGATGTCGAGGGACGCCCGACGGCCTGCGCGCGCTTCATGGGCGGGCGGGAATATTCTGCGATCGTCGGCGAAGGCAAGGGCGACCTCGATTCGGCCGCCATCGAGCGCGTGATTTCCAGCGGCATCTTGGCGCTGCCGTGCTTTGCGCCGCAGGGCGGCCCCTTTGCCGCGCAGCGCGGCGAGTATCGCCCGGCCGCTCCTGACCTCGACCGCCCGGCGCTTGCAACCCTCTACGTGGGCTTGATGACCGATCTCATGTTGACGCGGCTCGGGGCCGAGACCGGCGATCTGATCGTCGAGGGCGGCTTCGTCGCAAACCCGGTTTTCGGCCCGTTGCTCGCCGCTCTGCGCCCGCGTCAGCGTGTCTTCGCGGGGAGCGACGCGGCCGGCGCCGCGCGTGGCGCGGCGATGCTGGCGCACTGGCCGCCCGGGAGCCGCCCGGCGCCCGATCGGATCGCGATCGCGCCCCTTGAGAGCCCCTCCTTGGCGGCATACCGGCACACCTGGTCGCAGGCGATCGGGGAGGGCTGAGGGGCCGCCGGTTGAGCGGGCCGTTGCGGTCAAGCGGAAATATGCGACTGTGGCGCATGGTCATGCCCCTGTCGCGCGAGTCGGCGAAGATGCACAGGGCTAGTCGGGGAGAAATCGATTGCGTCCTCTCGCCTTGGCGTTCTCGCCTCGCTACGTCGCCCTGACGATTTCTTCCCTTCTCACCCTCACGTTTGCCGTAGGATTCGCCGCGGCGGGGCGGTCACCGGGGGCGACTGTCGTGCCGGCGCTCGGCGTCGCTCTGTTCGGCGCGCTGACGGTTCTCGGACTGCACGATCTTCTGCAACGCAAGCACGCCGTTCTGCGCAACTATCCCATCTCCGCGCACCTGCGTTTCCTTCTCGAAGGCATGCGTCCGGAGATGCGCCAATACTTCTTCGAGAGCGAAACGGACGGCCTTCCATTCTCCCGCAATCAGCGCGCGATCATCTATCAGCGCGCAAAGATGGCGCTCGACAAGCGGCCGTTCGGGACGCAGCTCGACGTCTACGCCCCGGGTTACGAATGGCTACGCCATTCGATCGCGCCCAAGCCCATCGCGACCGACCCGTTTCGCATCCTCGTCGGCGGGCCGGATTGCGCACATCCTTATTCGATGTCCGTCTTCAACATCTCCGCGATGAGCTTTGGGGCGCTGAGCGCCAACGCCATTCGCGCACTGAATCGAGGCGCCGCGCTCGGCGGCTTTGCGCACGACACCGGCGAAGGCGGCTACAGTCCCTACCATCGCGAGGGGGGCGGGGACGTCATCTGGGAGATCGGTTCGGGCTATTTCGGCTGTCGCCGGCCCGACGGCGGCTTCGACGCGGAGAAATTCGCCGCCGCAGCCGCTAACCCTCAGATCAAAATGATTGAAATCAAACTCAGCCAAGGCGCGAAGCCCGGCCACGGAGGAGTCTTGCCGGGGCCCAAGGTCACGGCTGAGATCGCCGCTATTCGCGGGGTCGAGCTCGGCAAGGACTGCGTGTCGCCGGCCCGCCATAGCGCCTTTTCGACGCCGATCGAGATGATGGCTTTCGTCGGCAAGCTGCGCGCGCTCTCCGGCGGCAAGCCGACCGGCTTCAAGCTGTGCGTCGGGCACCCCTGGGAATTCCTGGCGATCTGCAAGGCCATGATCGAGACGGGGATTTGTCCGGATTTTATTGTCGTGGACGGCAAGGAGGGGGGCACGGGGGCGGCGCCGTTGGAGTTCACCGACCGCCTGGGCATGCCGATGCGCGAGGGGCTCGTGTTCGTGCGCAATGCGCTGATCGGCGCTGGTCTGCGCGACCGGATCCGGATCGGCGTCTCAGGCAAAATCGTCAACGCCTTCGACATGGCATGCGCGATGGCCCTGGGCGCCGATTGGTGCAACGCGGGGCGTGGCTTCATGTTTGCTCTGGGGTGTATCCAGTCCCTGAGCTGCCATACCGACCGGTGTCCCACCGGCGTTGCGACCCAGGACAAAACCCGTGCGCGCGCGCTCGTCGTCGAGGACAAGACCGAGCGCGTCAACAACTTCCATCGATCGATGCTGCACGCTCTGGCAGAACTGACCGCCGCGGCCGGCCTCGATCATCCCCAGGACTTCGCTCCGGGGTACTTCTCGCGGCGGGTGAGCGAACACGAGGTGATGAGCTTCGCCGAACTCTATCCCTCCACCGCGCCCGGCGAATTGCTGACGGGCGCGCGCGACGAACGGTGGCGTACGCTTTGGGCGGCGGCGAGGGCCGATAGCTTCTCGATCGCCGCTTAGGGGCGGCTGATCGGGCCGTACGGCCGGTCTCCCGGACCAAGTCTCTGCAGTTCCCCGGTCGGGATCAAGGCTCCGCCCTCAAAAGCGCGATTTTCTTAAAAAATAGGGTCACTCTCACGCCATTTTGTCGTCTATAGGTGACGTAGGGCGGCACTCTTCAATCACTCGAACAACATTCTGTGCGTACGTTTCTCACGCTTATCGCAGTTGCGCTCGTCGCGGCGCTGACAGCGGCGCTCGTCGCGCCGATGTTTATCGACTGGTCGAACCATCGCGCCCAGGTCGAGGCGGAGCTGAGCGATGTTCTGGGCGGGCGCGTCGCCGTCTCTGGGCCGATCGACATCCGTTTCTTGCCAACGCCCTATGTCGAATTGGCGGGCGTGAAAGTCGAAGATCCCGCGAGCGGCGCGCTTCTGACCTGCGACGGCCTTCGTTTGGAGGCGGCGCTGGCAAGCCTCCCAAGCGGCAGGTTCCGCTTTACCTTGGCGCGTCTCGACCATCCCGTCATGACGCTGATGCGTGGAAAAGCGGGAACGCTACGCCTGCCGCATTGGCGTCTCAACGCGCAGCCAGACCGGGTTGCGCTCGACCGTATCGTGGTTGGCGGGGGGGAACTGCGTGTCATCGGCGGCGACGCGTCGCTCGATATCGGCGGGCTTGCCATCGATGCGAGCGCGGGCTCGCTGCTCGGTCCCTATCGGGGGACCGTAGGGTTGAAGACAGGCCAAATCCGCGCGGAAATTCGCTTCGCCACTGGCGCTTTCGAAAGGAACGCCTTGCCGGTGAAGCTCGAGATCGACGCGAAGTCGGGGCTTCCGAGCGGCCTGTTCGACGGGGCGGTGAGCCTTGCGCCGCAAAGCGGGGGCGCGCTCGGTCTTTCCTATTCGGGCTCTGCGAGTGTCGCTGGAGCCGTTATGGCGGCGGATGTCGACGTTCCGATGCCATGGAGCGTCGCCGGCTCTTTGCGCGGCGACCTCAAAGAGGCGAAGCTCGACAACCTCGTCGCGCGCTTCGGTCCGGACGAACGGGCGCTCGACGCCAACGGCGCGGCCGAAATCAAGATGGGCGCGACGCCCAATGTCTCGGTTGACCTCCAATCCAAGCAACTCAACATCGACGCGCTGCTCCGCAGAGAGGGGCAGGATTCAGTCGCCCCGGCTCGAGCGCTCGCCGCATTCGAAAGCATCGTGCAGCCGCTCGCCGCCCACAATTCGCTGGTCGCGTTCAAGGTCGCCTTTTCGACGCCGACCGTGATCGTCGGGGCGCAAACCCTCGGCGACGTGGCCATCGACGCTCACGCCTCGACGGGCTCTTCCATCGACGGGTCTCTCGCCGCTTCGCTTCCCGGAGATTCGTCGCTGCGCCTGACGGGCGGGCTGGAGCTGGGTTCGGCGGCCCAATTCAAAGGGCGCCTCGCCGCCACGATCGGCGACTTCGCGCAATTGCGGGATTGGGCGGGGAGAGACGCGCCCGCGCTCACGGAGCGGCTCTCGCTAGTTGACGACATTCTTCCTTACCGCAAAGCGACAGCGAGCGGCGACGTTGAAATTTCGCGGGTCAGCTTTTCCGCTCGCAACCTTCAACTTCTGGTCGACAGGACGTCGCTCGAAGGCGCCATGGCGTTCACCCAGCCTTTGGGCGGCCAGCGCGGTCGTCTCTTCATGGACCTCAGGGGCGACGCGCTGGACGTCGACACACTGCCGAATTTGAAAGCTGGCTCGGCGCTGCTCGGCGACATCGATCTATCCCTTGCCCTCGAGGCTAAGAAATTGCGTGTCGCTCGGGTAGGGGAGGCCGCGATCGAGGGCGGGTCGTTGTCGCTGAAGATGACAAAGACCGGCGACGACGTCTCGCTTGACCGGCTCTCCGTCGCCGGGCTGGGCGACGCGGCGGTCGAGGCGCGTGGAGCTTGGGGCGCGAAGGAGCGGTGGCTCTCCGTCCAACTCAAGGCAGAGCGGTTGCGCGAATTTGCAGCCATGATTGCGCGCGTCGCGCCTTCTCAGTTGAGCCGTCTGCTGATGCAGCGCGCCGACGCTCTGTCGCCGACTCAGGCGACTTTCGAAGCTCGAGGCGCCGGTGGCGAGCTCGTGGATACCGTGAAAGCGGAAGGCTCGGCGGGCGCAAGCCAATTCACGCTGAAGGTGGACCGCGCGACGGCCCCAGCTCAAGGCGTTGTTGCCGACGTCACCCTCGACGCGCCCGAGGGCGCTCCGGTCCTGCGGCAACTTGGTTTGACCGCCCCCGCCAGCCCCACGGGGCACGCCCACTTCGAGGCGTCTGCGAGCGGCCGATGGGACGCAGGATTGGACGGTCACGCGTCAGCCTCGATTGCCGGAGCGAATTTGACTTGGCGTGGTCGCGTCAAGCCGGAGGCGATCGGAGGAGACGACACGCCGCTGTTCGGCACGGCGACCGTCAAATCCGACAATGGGATGGCGTTGCTGACGGCGCTGGGATTGGCAAGCTCTTCGACCGTGGCGACGGTTCCTGTCGATCTCACGGGCGATTTCACGGTGCGTGGCGCCGAATTGCACTTTGCGCGTCTCGCAGGAACAGTCGCGGGGGCGAAAGTATCCGGTCGGCTCGACTGGCGCCCTCCGACCCCTGCGCCGGCTTCCGCGGCAGAGGCGGACGTTGCGCTTGCGCGGAGCCTTACGGGAGAAGCGCCAATTTCGGCCGCGACGCAAATCGACGGCGAACTGGCTTTCGATCACGCAGGCCTCGCCGCTTTGCTGAGCTTGCCCCTCGGAGCGCCACAGCCGACGAAGCCGGGCGCCAGATGGTCGGACATCCGGTTCGCTCCGCAACTCGCCAGCCTGCCGCCTCTCGACGTGCAGGTGAAGATCGATACGCTTGACGTCGCAGACGGCATCGCCGGCCGCGACGCGAGCGCGCGTTTGAAGATCGAGCGGGGCGTGTTTGATCTCGGCGATCTTTCGATGGATGTGGCGGGGGGCCACACGTCGGGTCGGCTAACGCTTCGCCGGGATGGCGCGGTCGCGACCCTTACCGGGCAAGTGACGGCTGATGTCCCCGCGTTGGACAAGCCGGCCCTGCGCGGCGGACTTGGCGCCGAGATCAGCTTCGCCAGCACGGGCCAAAGTCCGAGCGCGCTGGTTTCCGGTCTCGTCGGCGAAGGCCAATTGCACTTGACGGGGATTGCGGTCCCGCGGCTCGACCCGGGCGCACTCTCCCGTGAGTTGGTGAGGACGCAGGCGCCCGACGCGCGTATTGACGAGACAAATGTCACCCACGATCTCGGGATCGATTTCGATAAGCAGGCGATGAGCATTCCCGATGGGGCAACGCCTGTCGCGATGAATGGCGGCGTCATTCACATCGGGCCTTTGCGCCTGAGCTCCACCCAGTCGAGTCAGGCCGTTGCGAGCGCCGATTTTGATCTCCGCTCGCGGGACTTGGGGATTCACGCCACTTTCACGGAGGCCAACGGCGGCAAATTCTGGAGCGGACCGCCTCCGAGCGTCGCCGTGACGGTGAGCGGGCCCGTAGACGCGCCGGCGCGGCAGATTGACGCGTCCGCCTTTGTCGCTGGACTTTCGGCGCAAGCCATCGCGCGGGAAAGCGATCGGATCGCCTCCCTCGAGGCCGACATTCGCGAACGTGCGGCCTTCAATCGTCGCCTGAAGGCGGAACGGTTCATGCGCGAGCGTGAGGAGGAAGAGCAGGCTTACGAGGCCGAGCAGGCACGGCTTAAATCCGAGCAGGACCGAAAGCGAGTCGAGGACGAATTGCTGAAAGCCAACGAGTTGCGGCAGGATAAGCCTGCTGCGCCGGTGGCGCCGAGTCCGCCCGTCTCGCCGCCCTTGCCGCCGGATCTCGGGGAGGGAAACCTTAGCGCTCCGACCCCGCCGACCCGGCCGAAGGCGGAAGATGTCGATCCGACCGCAAACGGGCTCTACTGAGCCGAGTTTTCCAACACGAAAACGCGGATGGCGGATGAGAGGTTCGCTTCGCCGCGGGAAGCATCGATGTCTGCAATCAGCGCGCTGAGAGGCTGATTGCGCGTCTTGGCCGCAGCCTTGAGGCGGCTCCAAAAGGCGTCTTCCAGCGATATGCTGGTTCGATGGCCGGCGATGGTCAGCGAGCGCTTGACCACGGCCGCGCTACGACGCTCCGTGGGTCCGGCAGTCACTCGTTCTCGCCGTCGGTCGGTCCGACGAGGCGATGCGCCTCGAGCCTCCGCTCGGCGAGATCGCTCTCAGCGCGCGTTCGCTCTTTGACGGCTTTTGTTAGACCGAAAGCGACGCGGTTCGCCGCCGCCTCGGCCTCCTTGCGCTGGCGTTCCTTGCCCTTGCGCGCGCGCCGCAGATTGACGATTTCGCCCATAGCGATTGCCTCGCTATTTCTTCCGAAAGGCGTCGATCGACACGACCTTCGCGGCTTCGCCCTCGCGTGGCTTGTCCTGGCTGTCCGACTTTTTGTCGGCGCTCTCCGCGGCCTTTGGCGCCGGCTGGCTCGGTTTGGCCGCTTGGGCGGGGGCGGCCAGCGCCGCCTCTGCGTTCTTGCCGGGACCGGCCAAGGACGGTTCAGCGAAGGGTTGGGCAATTCGTGGCTCGAGCTTGAAACCGAATGGGACCGACGGGTCGCTGAAGCCGGTAATCGAATCGAAGGGAATGGTGAGACGTTCGGGCTTGCGGGAAAAGTTCAGGCTTACCTCGAAGGCGTCGGCGCCGACTTCGAGGTCCCAAAATTCGTGCTGCAAGATGATCGCCATCTCGTCGGGATACCGCTGACGCATCGCCGGCGGGATAATGACGCCCGGCGCCTGCGTCTTGAAGGCGATGTTGAAATGGTGGTCGCCGGGCAGGCCGCTTTTGGCGACGTCGGACATCACCTTGCGCACTACGGAACGCAGCGCGTCCTGAACGAGCAGGTCGTATCGAATGTAATCAGTCGGCATGATCTTCTGCGCTGTGGGCGTCGCAGCGAGGCTAGCCGAGAGAGGCGCCCATTGCAATTGTACCGGCGAGGGGAAAGTGGAGGCTTCTGTTGCCAGGCGCCTCCGGACCCCGCCTAGAGGTGCAAACCCCTAGGACTTGAAACCCAGTACCAACGCTGCATTACGCAGCGAGGGCCACCGGAGCATAGTTGTCATTCGCAACTATAGGTTTGACCCGATAACGGCGGTATCATGCCGAGCGAAAAAGCACCCTTTACATCCCCCGTCGAACCTATTTCGCCCCCGCCGAAGCCCGCCGCGGAACGGGCTTGGGTGGAGGCGCCGGGTACCGCCCCCGGGTCCGAAAGACTTATTCCGATGTTTGTTTATCGCCATAGCCGCCTTGCGACGGCGCACCCTATATAGGCGCTGCGCGCCCGTCTGCAAAGGCGCCAAAAGTGCGCCCGCGCGATCAAGCCACGGTCGCCTTTAGGAGCTTAAAGTCGATCGCGTCGACCAGCGCCTGGAACGACGCGTCGATGATATTTCCTGAGACGCCCACCGTCGACCAGCGGGCCCCGCTGGCGTCGCCGAACTCGATCAGCACGCGGGTGACCGCGTCGGTGCCGCCCTGGAACACGCGCACACGATAGTCCAGCAACTCGAGATCTTGGATGTGTTTCTGGTAGGCGCCGAGATCCTTGCGCAGCGCAAGATCGAGGGCGTTGACAGGGCCGTTGCCCTCGGCCGCGGAAATGAGGACCTCCGCGCCGATGCAAATCTTCACCACGGCCTGCGAGGCGGAATAGAGCTCGCCCGAGGCGTTGAACTTGCGCTCCACGCTCACGTTGAAGCTCTCGACGTCAAAGAAAGCAGGAACGTGTCCGAGCGTGCGCCGCGCCAACAGTTCGAAGGAGGCGTCGGCCGCTTCGTAGGCGTAGCCCTGCGCCTCGCGGCTCTTGACCGCGTCGAGCAGTTTGGAAAGCCTGGGATCGTCGATCTTCGCCTCAATGCCGATGCGCGTGAGCTGGGCGACGAGATTGGAGCGGCCGGCCTGGTCGGAAATCAAGATCGCGCGGGCATTGCCGACGCTCTCCGGCGGCACGTGCTCGTACGTGCGAGGGTCCTTGGCGAGCGCGGACGCGTGGATGCCTGCCTTAGTGGCGAAGGCGGAAGCGCCGACATAAGGCGCATGCCGATCTGGAGCGCGATTCAAGAGCTCGTCGAAAGCATGCGAGATTGTCGAAATCTCCTTGAGCAATTCCTCGGAGACGCCGATCGAGAACTTCGCTGCGAGATCCGGCTTGAGCGCCAGGGTCGGGATCAGCGAGATGAGATTGGCGTTGCCGCACCGCTCCCCAAGGCCATTCAGCGTGCCTTGGACTTGCCGCGCGCCGGCGCGCACCGCCGCCAGCGAGTTGGCGACCGCGTTCTCGGTGTCGTTATGGGCGTGAACGCCGAGATGGTCACCAGGGATGACGCGCACGACCTCGGCGACGATTCGCTCGATCTCGTCGGGAAGCGTTCCGCCGTTCGTGTCGCAAAGGACGACCCATCGAGCGCCTGAACGATGTGCGGCTCGCGCGCACTCCAGAGCGTAGGCAGGATTGGCCTTGTAGCCGTCAAAAAAATGCTCACAGTCCACCATCGCTTCGCGCCCGGCGGCGATAGCGGCCTTCACGCTATCCTCGATACAGGCGAGGTTTTCCTCGAGCGTGCAGCCGAGCGCGACATGAACGTGATAGTCCCAGGACTTGGCGACGAACACGATCGCGTCGGCGTCCGCCGCCAGGAGACCGGCAAGGCCGGGATCATTGGCCGCGGAGCGGCCGGGTCGCTTGGTCATGCCGAAGGCGCAGAAGCGGGCGCGCTTGGTCGGCTTGGTTTCGAAGAATTTCGTGTCGATCGGGTTCGCGCCGGGGTAGCCGCCCTCCACGTAATCGACGCCAAGCCTGTCGAGCAGTTTCGCGATCTGTCGTTTGTCTTCGAGCGAAAAGTCGACGCCGGTGGTGAGCGCGCCATCGCGCAGCGTCGTATCGAAGAGATAAAGGCGTTCGCGGCTCATGAAAATCTCTTTGGCGTTAATGGCGGGTCGGGTCGTTACCGCGCTGCGCGTCGAGGCGCTTCGTCATCGTCGTGTTGGCGAGCCATTGATCGTCGATTTGGACGAGGTTGCGCCGCTGGGCGACAAAGCCGTGGCGCTCAAAGAGTGGGCGGGCCGTGTCGCTCACCTCGGCCGTCACGAGCTCGGCGCCGCGGCCTGTGGCAAGGCGCGTCAACGCGTCGATCAAGGCCGAACCGACGCCGTGCCGGCCGAAGCGCGGATCGACGTAGAGCAAGTCGAGCTCTTTGTCGTCGCGCAGGCTTGCGAAGCCCACGGGCGCATGGTCGATCAGCGCCACCAGCGTGAGAGCCGAGCGGAGCCTAGCCCCGAAAGTCTCGACGTCGTCGGCTTTTGCCGCCCATGCCTCAAGCTGGTCCTCGCCGTAGTCATCGCTCGCCGAGATCTGGATGGCGGCCCGGAAGATTTCCGCGCAAGAACGCAAATCGGCCGGCAGGTAGGGTCGCAACGAAATGGCGGTCATCGCCTGATCTCCCAGGTCGTGCCGTTCTTGGAATCCTTGAGAATGACGCCCATCTCGGCGAGTTTGTCGCGCAACCGGTCCAATTCGCTCCAGTTCTTTTCCGCGCGAGCACGAGTGCGCTCGGCGATCAGAACTCTCGACGAGAGCGGGGTCGACCGCCGCCTCGCTGAGCGCAGCGGCGTTGCGTTCGGATTTAGTCTGCTGCAACAGGCCGAGGAGATTCGCGCTTGCCTTCAAGACGCCTGCGGCTTCCGGCGCGGACGCTGTCGCGCTCGCCAGACGATGGAGCTCCGCGAGGGCGGCTGGCGTATTCAGATCGTCGCACAGCGCCGCCTCGAGCGCCGGGTCGATCGTGTCCGACGGCGGCGCATCGCCGACAGCGTCGTACCAGCGTTCGAGCGTGTTGTCCGCTTCCTCGAGCGCGCTGACCGTCCAGTCGATCGGCTGCCGGTAGTGGGTGCGCAGCATCGCGAGACGCAGAGCCTCTCCCGACCACCTGCGTCCGCCGAATATCGTGCTGCGTAACAGTTCGTCGATGGTGATGAAGTTGCCGAGGCTCTTCGACATCTTCTCGCCTTCGACTTGCAGAAATCCGTTGTGCATCCAGATGTTCGCCATCCGCACGCCGCCGAAAGCGCAGCACGATTGGGCGATCTCGTTCTCGTGGTGCGGGAACACGAGATCGACGCCTCCCCCGTGAATGTCGAACATGTTCTTGCTGGGATCGTCGCAAGCGAGACCGCCGCCAAACGGCTCAAGCAGCTTGGCCATCGACATGGCCGAGCATTCGATGTGCCAGCCAGGACGGCCCGGGACCTCAATACCGCAGGGGCTCGGCCAGCCCGGTTCATTCGGCTTGGAGGGCTTCCACAGGACAAAGTCCATCGGGTCGCGCTTGTAGGGGGCGACGTCGACGCGCGCCCCGGCCAGCATCTCCTCGAGAGAGCGACGGGCGAGCGAGCCATAGCGAGGCGCGCCGGGAAGCGCGTCCATCGCGGCGGGCGAGAACAGGACGTGGTTCTCCGCGACATAAGCGACGCCGCGAGCGACGAGGCGTTCGATCATTGCCGTCATTTCAGGGATATGATCTGTCGCGCGCGGTTCGCTGGTCGGCGCAAGGACGCCGAGAGCCGCGACGTCCTCGTGGAATTGCCGCTCGGTTACCTCGGTGACGCGCGCGATCGCTTCGTTGAGCGGCAAGGCCGGGAATTCACGTAGCGCGCGGGCGTTGATCTTGTCGTCGACGTCGGTGACGTTGCGGGTGTAAACGACGTGCTCCGCGCCGAATCGGCGCCGCAGCAAACGGTAGAGCAAATCGAAAACGATAACGGGGCGCGCATTGCCGATATGCGCGTAGTCATAAACGGTGGGTCCGCAGACATACATTCGCACCGCGTCGGGATCGAGCGGCGCAAAAGTCTCTTTCGTCCTGGTCAGCGTGTTGTGCAATCGCAGCGGCGTCGTCATCGGAGTTCCAAAGCTGATCTTTCGGCGTGCGCGCTTAGGCGCCGGACCGGCCGGTTGATCGCTTCTCTCGGGATTGGAGAAAATGGAGACGCGAACCAGCCAGCCAAGCGCTAGCGGCTAATAATAATCCGGCGAAGGCAGGACATCGGCGTCATTCCCGCATCCATTCCGTAACCTAGTGCGGATGTCAAGGTCGCTTCTCGCGTCGGCGTCGGCGCGTTAACTCGGAATTTAGTCAATTGCTTCAGAAATGCGTCACCCCCATCGCCTTGTCGCCCGCGCGACCGTCGTCACCGAGCGTTTTCCATGCGTAACATTTTATGCGCGGCGAGCGCGCTGCCGTTCCTCGTCGGCTTGGCGCTATCGGCGGTTAGGAGCGACACTGCCGTCGCCGCCGAGACCCATTCCTTTGTCGTCTCCGCCAACGACGGCTACGGAATTGAGGACTGCCTCGCCGAACGAAGCGAATGCGGTCATGCTGTCGCGGACGCGTGGTGCGAGGCGCACGGCCACAGCGGAGCAGTCTCGTTCGGGGCCGCGGAGGACGTCACTGGGTCGATCGGGCCGGCCGCGCCGCGGACCGACCGTCCCTACATCGTGACCTGCAGCGACTGAGGGTTCAGGCCGGATCGGATGGGCGGGCTCGGCGACAGCCGGCTTTCTGCGTGCTCGCTTTATCGAACGAAGTCTGCGCATTTCGGGGCGTCGCCAGAAGCTCCCCAAGGCTGGATCGGCACCGTCGAGGTCGAGTTTTTCGGCGATCCGTCGATCAGCTTATCTGAATAAGTCATATATATCAGTATGTTGCGTTTGACGTCGCAACCTCGGACGATCTGCATCTTCTTGAAGATGAGCGAACGGCGCTCGCTGAAAACGACGTCTCCCTGCTCGAACTTGCCCTTGAATTTGATCGGGCCGTATTGACGGCACGAGAGCGAAATGTCCGACGTCTGCTCGGCGACGCCGAAGGCCCCGGCCAGCCCGCCCTTTTCCGGAGCCGTATAGTGGCAGGCGACCCCCTCCACCATCGGATCGTCGATGCCGTAAACCGCCAGTTTGTCATTGGGGGTCAGCAGCTTGAAGGTTGTCGACTTCCGAAAAATGAGGTCGGGATCAGCCGATTGCGCGGAGGCCGGGGCGGAGGTCGCAAAGGACGCGGCGATTGCGAGGATGCACGATAGGGATTTCGCGTTCATGCGATGGGCTCCAACGATCAGCGCTCGGCGTCGTGCCAACTCGATGGTGAAGATAGGGCCGGTCCAGCCCGGGGCAAAGGCCCGCAGCCGTTGGAAGGTTTGACCTCGGCGCACGAAATTGCTCAAACGCGTTCGTCCGGTTGTCGCGCGCGTCGGGCGCCGCGTTGGAGGGCTCCCAAATGAATGTCTTGATCCTAGGCTCCGGGGCGCGCGAGCATGCTCTGGCGCTGGCGGTGTCGAAGTCGCCGCTGCTGGCCAAGCTCTATGTCGCGCCGGGAAACCCGGGCTGCGCGCTCGTCGCCGAGAATGTGGCGCTGGACCTTGTCGATCACGCGTCGATCGTGGATTTCTGCCGGATCATGCAAATCGGGCTCGTCGTCGTCGGACCGGAGGCGCCGCTCGTGGCGGGGATCGCCGACGATCTCGCGGCCGCGGGCGTTCCCTGTTTCGGTCCGAGCAAAGCGGCGGCCCGCCTTGAAGGGTCGAAAGGCTTTACGAAAGATTTCTGCCGCGAATTCGGCGTGCCGACTGCCGACTACCACCGATTTTCCGAGGCGGGCGCCGCATTGGCCTATGTGCGGACAAAAGGCGCGCCGATCGTCGTCAAAGCGGACGGACTTGCCGCGGGAAAGGGGGTTGTCGTCGCGATGTCGGTCGCGGAAGCGGAAAGCGCCATCGAAGCCTCGTTCGCAGGGGCGTTCGGGGCCGCCGGCGCCGAAGTCGTCGTCGAGGATTTTTTGGCGGGGCAGGAGGCATCCTTCTTCGCGCTCTCGGACGGGACGCGCGCCACCCCGTTCGCCAGCGCTCAGGATCACAAGCGGGTCGGGGAGGGCGACACCGGCCCGAACACGGGCGGGATGGGCGCCTATACGCCGCCGCCGGTCATGTCGGCCGCCCTGAGCGAGCGCGTCATGACCGAGATCATCAATCCGACGATCGCCGGCATGGCCAAGCGCGGCTCGCCCGTGCGCGGCGTGCTGTTCGCCGGCTTGATGATCGGCGAAGACGGGCCGAAGCTGATCGAATTCAACGTCCGCTTCGGCGATCCGGAGACCGAGGCGATCCTCGCTCGTCTCGACGACGATCTGCTTCCCTTCCTGCTCGGATGCGCCAAGGGCGCCTTGCCGGAACGCGTGCCGTGTTTTTCGGAGCAAGCGGCGTTGACCGTCGTGATGGCTGCGCAAGGCTACCCGGGGGCGGTCGAAAAAGGTTCGCTGATCAAGGGGCTCGACGCGGCGACCCAACTGCCCGGCGTGACGGTTCTGCATGCGGCGACCCGCCGCCAGGGCAATGACCTGGTCGCCGACGGAGGACGCGTCATTGCCGTGACGGCGGTCGGCGCTGACATCGGGGAGGCGCAGTCGCGCGCTTATGCGGCTGTCGACCGGATCGATTGGCCGGGCGGCTTCTGCCGGCGCGACATAGGCTGGCGAGCAGTCGCGCGAGGGGAGGGCGAATGACCAACGCGCAGACAGCGCAGCGCGGCCGGCCCCCCTCCGAGCCGACTGTCGCGATCGCTCTCGGCGGCGGCGGCGCGCGCGGGCTCGCGCACATCCTCGCGCTGGAAGCGTTCGACGAATTGGGGATTTCGCCGGTCGCGATCGCTGGGACCTCGATGGGCGCGATCGTCGGGGCCGCCTATGCGGCGGGGATGAGCGCGAAGGAGCTGCGCGCCTACGCGCAGCGCATCCTGCGCAACCGCGCGGAGGTCATGAGCAAATTGCTGCGTGCTCGCGTCGGGCGCTTCTCCGATCTCGTCTTTCGCGGCCGCGGCAATCCCGTGCTTCTCGACGGCGAAATCTGCCTTGACCTCTTTTGGCCGGAGGAGGTGCCGGACTTCTTCGAAAATCTGGCAATCCCCCTTCATGTCATCGCGACGGATTTCTACAATCGCCGGGAAATCATCCTGACCGAAGGGGCGCTCGCCTCGGCTGTCGCCGGCTCAATGGCGCTTCCGGGCCTGATGAAGCCCGTGGAGGCGGGGGGGCGCATCCTTATCGACGGCGGCGCCGTCAATCCGCTGCCCTATGACGTGCTGTTCGATCATGCCGACATCGTTATCGCCGTCGATGTGACCTTCGGCGGTCGGCGCCGCGAGCGCCGGATTCCGACGCCGTTCGAATCGATGTTCGGCGCTGCGCAAATCATGCAGGGCGCTATCACCGCTCAAAAACTCAAGATGCGCCCGCCGGACATTCTGGTGCGACCGGCGGTCGAGCAGTTCGCTGTGCTGGACTTTCTGCGCGTGGCGCAGATTCTTCGCGCCGCCGAAAGCGCCAAGGACGAGCTGAAGCGCAAGCTTACGGCTCGCCTGGAGGCCTCGATAGTGGATTGAATCGCGCCCCCGGGACGAGCTTGCCACCCCGCATCAGCTCAGCGCCCGCCATCGCCGACTTGCCGGGCCGCTGGGCTTCGAGGACGCGGATCGCGCCCTCGCCGCAGGCGACGGTCATGTTGGCGTCGAGAATTGCGCCCGGCAGGCCGGAGCCTTCTACCACGACGGCGCGAAGGATCTTGATCCGTTCCAATCGTCCGGCGCAATCCATCTCGCTGTAGGCTCCAGGCGAGGGGGCGAGGCCATGGATGTGGTTCCGCACCCGGACAGCGTCCACCGTCCAGTCGATCGGCGCTTCGCTCTTCTCGATCTTGCGAGCATAAGTCACGCCCGCCGAATCCTGCGGTCGAAATTCGAGGCGCCCCGCGGCCAAATCCGGCAGCGCCTCGGCAATCAGCTTCGCGCCGAGCCCGGCGAGGATCGTCGTCAATTCGCCGGCGTTGACGGTAGGCTCGATGGGAGTGCGGAGCTCCCGCGCCACCGGGCCGGTGTCGAGGCCTTCCTCCATCTGCATCAGATCGACGCCCGTCTCGGCGTCGCCGGCCATGATCGCTCGCTGTACAGGCGCCGCGCCGCGCCAGCGCGGCAGCAGCGAGCCGTGCACGTTGACACAGCCGAGCCGGGGCGCCGCGAGCACGGCGGGCGGTAAGATGAGTCCGTAAGCAGCGACGACGGCGAGGTCGGCGCCGAACGATCGGAATTGCGCCTGCGCGTCCTCCGAGCGGAGGGAAGCGGGCGTCATGACCGTCAGCCCGTGCGAATCCGCGAGCTGATGGACCGGTGTCTTGGTGAGTTCGAGTCCGCGGCGACCCGCGGGCTTCGGCGCCCGGGTATAGACGGCGACGACCTCCTGACCGCCATCGATCAGAGCTCGGAGCGTCGGCGTCGCAAAATCCGGCGCCCCCATGAAAATCACTCGCATGGCGGGCGCATAGCACCGGGTGTCGCCAGCGTCAAAGGACGGCGCTCTTTTCTTGGCGCGGCGCGCAGGTTACGAGGCGTTGTCGCAACACGAGGGAGCCGCCAGGCCGATGACCACGAAGCGCGCAGTTGCGTCGACGCTCGACATTCGGGTGTACTACGAAGACACCGACTTCTCCGGCCGGGTCTATCACGCCTCTTATGTGCGCTTCATGGAGCGCGGCCGAACGGAATGGCTGCGCGGGCTGGGATTTGAGCATAGCGCGCTTTCCGGTCAGGACGGCGTCGTCTTCGCCGTTCGGCGGCTGCAAATCGACTATATCGCTCCCGCCGTCATCGACGACCTTTTGCGCGTCGAGACGAGGCTCGAGGCGATCAGCGGCGCCGTGATCGGTCTCGATCAGGTCGTTCGGCGCAACGGGGAAACGTTGGCTCAGGCGCGGGTCGACGTCGTCGCAATCAAGAACGGTCGAGCCACGCGCGTGCCGAGAGAGTTGCGCGCGAAGCTCGCCGTCGAGGAAAGTGGCTAGCGGGCGATGAGGCGATCGAGCCGCGCCGCCAGCGCGTCGAGGCGCTCGCCGATGTGGACGTCGAGATCGCGGAAGTCCGCCCGGGTAGGAAGCCCAACAATGACCTCTCGCAAACGATAGTGCTCGTCATGCAGAAGCTCCAGCCGCTCGGCGAGGCGCACCAGCGCCGCCTCGCCGGACACCCGGTTTGTGTCGATGTCCTGGCGATGCTGCGCGAGCGCGATTTCGAACCGTTCGAGTTGCAGCGTCAAGCGCCAGACGAAAGCGGCGACGCTCGCGAGGATCGTCGAGACGCCCGTCAGCGCCCACTCTGCGAAACCCCAGGACGCATTGTCCGTCTGTGGCGTGACAGGCATCGGCGTTGCCTCAGTATGGCGTCAAATTGTGCGCGTGTTCCGCGGCCTGCTCAATCCGACTTGCTTGCTCTGACGACCGCCGCGTAGGCGCCGGCCAGGGTCTGCAGGGCGGTCGCCGCGTTGACCGCGGTTGGGTTGGCGCAAATCGTGTTCACGCCGGCCATGGCGGCGCTTTCAGCCGAGAAGTCGGCGCTGGGGATCTTGCCGGCGGCGGCGATCGTCTGGAACGAAACGTCGGCGGTGGCAAGCAGCGCACAAGCGGCCGGAAGGTTGTTGGCGACCTGCGCGTTGAAAGTGGCGATATCGGCCGAGAGCGTGCTTTGATTGGCCGAACTGCATCCGGCCAGCGAAACGGAGGCGAGCGCGAGCGCGCTCGCGAGAGCGAGGATTTTCGGCATCAGGTTTTCTCCAGGGGATTTGCGTCGGAGGCCGCCGGCGCGCGGAAGCGAACAAGGCTGCCGGATTGGCCGGCGCCCGCGGTTAGATACCTAGCGTCGCCAGATCGGCGGCGTAGCGCGCGATAGAATGGTTCGCAGCGATCACATCCGCGTCGGCGGCGATGTCCGCCGGCGACGGCCATGCCACCGCCGTGCCGATTGCGCGCCGCCGCGCGGGATGATTGTAGGGCGGCAGCGACGGTACGCCAGGCACGATGTCTCCCCGCCGCGCCCAAATCGCCGTTCCACGCCCGCGGCGCAACACGGCGCCCAGCCATGGATTGCAAAACCCGACGCGCGGTGCGCCGAATACGACGCACCTGACCGGGACGCCGGGCTGCCGCGCGAGAAACAGCGCGGCGACGATCAGCGCCATTGCGCCGCCGAGCGAATGGCCAACGATCGTCGTGAGCCGCGTATCGCCGGCGACGGAGCGGCTCACCCGCGCATAGAGCGCCTCGCCGCCGCTGCCGAAGCCGGCGTGCACGAACCCAAGACCGCCGAGCCAGATCGGCGCGATGTTGAAATCGCGCATCCAGTCGAGCAAATCCGTCGGTCGGGTGCCGGGCATGACGACGATCACTTCGTCGTCGCGCGGTAGCAGATCATAATGGCAATCGAGCGCGACGCCCCCTGACCATGGGCCGAGGTACGACTGCCCGGCGAGCACGGCGAGGTCGTGGTGCGACAGCATCGGGCCGCCGTCAGCGCGATGCAGCCGCGCCGGCGACGCTCGGCGCCGTAGGAGCCGCAACTGGCGCCGCCGTCGTCATGCTCGCCTGCAGCTTGCCGATCTTGCCGGCGATCATCGTCGCGACATGGTCGGGCGTGATCCCGACGTCGGCGAGCGCGTCGGGCGCTCCGGCTATGATGCGCTTGGCGATTTCAGCGACGATCGGCGAGCCGACCGGGATTGCAGCCGACGCGAGATTGTCGGGCGCGGCGGCGATCAGCGCGCCGGCCTCGGCTTCGGCCATCGCGTCGAGCTTGTCCAGTGCGACCTGCTGCACCTGCACCCCGGCCAATATATGGAGCTCGGCGGCGGCGCCCTTGATCGTCGCGCGAATGACAACGGTGGCGATCGCGGCGACAAACGGCCCGGCGACGGCGGCGAGCGACGCCACCGCGACCGCATTTGCGGAATTGGTCATGGAGGAATTTCCTTGAGGGCTTGCGTCGGAGTCGGCCGGCGCGATGGAATTGTTAGGCCGCCGCCTTCTCCAGCGCCGCGACCGTCTGCGGCCCGATCTCGCCGTCGACTCCGACCCCCGCCTTCGCTTGGAAGGCGCAGGTCGCTGCGCGGGTCGCTGGGCCGTCCAGGCCGTCGACGGTCAGCGCCGGAGTGGCGAAGCCGAGCTTGTTGAACTCGGCTTGCACCCACTCGATCGAACCGGGAACGAGGTCGTGGCGCGCCGTGCCATGGGGCGTCCAGCCAGCCGGCGCGGGAGGAGGCGCGGTCCTGCCGGCGGCCGTCCAGTTCGCGGTCATTTCGTGCGCGTAGGCGGCCGCGACGAGTGCGTCGAAATGCGCCCGGATCGTTGCGTCCAACGTGATATCGTGATGGCCGCCGCCCATTGCGCCGAGGTCGACGTGCTGGCAATAGCCGGTCCAATTGTTGGCGGCCGCGGCGCGCTGGCAGGGAATGGCGTTGGCGCGCAGGCGGAAGGCGACGATCGCCGCCAGCGCCTTCCACTCTGGCGCGCCGAGCCCCTTCGCGGCGAACCCCGCTGCCTCGATCCCTTCCGAGATCGAATTGACGTTGCAGGCGTGCCACGCCTTGTTGCCCCACGCGACCATCTGCACCGCGCGCGTTCCGTCTTCGCTGAGCACGATATGCGCAGAGACCTGCGACTTCGCCGTCGCGAACCAGGAGACCGAACCCGCGAAGCTGCCTTCGCAATCGTGCGCGACGATGAGGCGCACTCTTTGGCCGCTGCGGCTCGAATAGTTCGGCGAGGCGGTCCAGGTCAGCATAGGAAGAACGAGTTGTGACATGCGGCCTCACATCTATTTCATGACGGTGTAAGCGACGAGGAAGGTGATGATCGCGAGAGCGACGTCGGTGAGGTGGCTCACGCCGCCCTCACGAAAGCGATCACCGCGCGCCTTCTGAAGCGGGTGAGCGTGACGCGGTGTCTTTGATTGCCGCCGAGCGCGAGCAAGCCGCCGGCGCCATCCCAGCCGGCGAAAAATGCGACATGGCCGCGCATCACGACGAGATCACCCGGTAGGGGCTCGGCGACGCGCGGTCCGAGACGGAGCGCACGAAGCGCGAGATGCGAGCGGTCGACGAGACTTACGCCGCTCCGTTCGAGCACGAAGTTGACGAAGTCGCGGCACCAGGCTTCACGGAACGGCGTCGGATTGCCGCTACCCAGCCAGCGCGAGGCCTCCACGAGCGCCCTCCTCGTCGAGGCGCTCGCGTTTGGCGAGACGGCGGCCAGAAGCGCAATCGAAGGCCCTTCCCGCCCAGCGGCATGGGCAATGGGCGGTCCGGTGGCGGCGAAGACGACTGCGAGGCCGATAGCCGAGACGAATCCGAGGCGCGCGGATAGGACGTTCGAAAGAACGTCCGTCTTTCGACGGGCTATCGCGCCGCGCGGCAAGCGCGGGTTGAGCATTGGCTGTTCCTTTGGGGGCGATCGGAGGGAGCGTCAGGTGAGCCTGCGCGGCCTTGTCACGGCGTCGCCGGCAGGCACTTGCTGGCGATCTGCGCTTGCACCCACGCCGCCATCGCAATCGTGCCGAGATCAACCGGATGCGTCAGATCGCCGGTGTCGATCAGGAACGGCTGCGACGGGAGACCAGAGGGTGCGCCGCTCTGATAATTCGCTGGGAACACAGAAGCGACGGACGCCGCGAACGGCACGTAGCATTTCTTTCCCGGCCCGGCCGGATCGTTCCAGCTCGCGAACGCCGACGAGCCTACGCTGTCCAGGCTGATCAAGGCCGCATAGTTCGCGCTCGGGTCGATCGGCGACGGGCCGACGCCGACGATCATCGCGTTCGGCGCGACAGAGCGAAGCTGCGCGAGCAGCATCTGAATCGCCGTCGTCTCCGAGCCGATAGGGCAGTTCGACGACACCGACCCCGTGCAACCGACGTCGTTGGTGCTGACGTTGAAGACGACGACGTCCATCTTCGCGAGGGTCGCGGCGTTGCCGCTGTCCGCTGCGCGTTGGATGTAGTTGTAGCAAGCGCCGGAGCAGGTGGTTCCCGGATTCTGCGGCCCGGTGCTCCCTTGCCCCATGCTCCAGACGGTCCAGCCCAGATAGGCGGCGAGTTGCTGGGAGAAGACGCCATAGGCGGAGTACGGGCCATACGACGAACCGGCGTCGTAGCTGTCGTAGATGGCGGCGGCGTTCACCGTCGGCGACGGAGCCGGCGTCACCGAGCCGTTCGTCGTGGTAAAAATGCCGCCGTAAGCCGGGTTTGACTTGCCAGAGAGGATACAGACGGCGCGCGTCTGATAGCCCGAGGTCGCCGAGAAATCGACGATGACGTCGGCAGGGTTGCCAGTGCTGTACAAGATCGCCTGCGGCGACAGCAATCGGCCGTTGATCGTGATCGCAAATTGCGCGCTGCCGCTCGAGACAGTGACGGCGAACTTGCTGTCCGTAACGTTGGCGCAAATCTTGGCGCCGTATCCCGTCGTGCTCCCCGCCTTATTGTTGAAGCTCGTCAGCAGCTCGTAATAGGAGCCATAGGCGCTGCCGAGCGACACGCCCAACGCCGTGTATAGCGAGGGGTAGCCCTGCAGGTCCCAATAGACCGCGCCGGTGAACGGCGCCGTTCCGGAGGCCGTGGAGACGCCCGGCGCAGCGGAGTCGTTGGCGGCGGTGCGCGCCTCGCCCATGTAGAGCCAGCCGCATGTGTTGTCGGCGACGACGCTGTTCGTGACGGCGGAAGGGCCACCCGACGATGCGGACGTGCAAGCTCCGTTGACCTGCACGTAGAGATGGCCGCCGTTGGATACGACGCTTTGCGTGGCGTAGGCCGCGTTCGCCGCCCAGGCCGAACAGACGACGGCGGCGATCGCATTGTTGCCGCTGACGCAGGCGAACCAGGGCGGATTGACGGCGAAGTTGCTCGTGGCGCTCGCCTGATACGCCGCCCGGAGCTTGGCCCCGAGCGTCTGCTGGAGCACGACCGGCGGCGCCGACGAGGCAACGGCGGCGGCGGCGAGGAGAACGGCGGCGCCGAGCGCCGCGAGGCGGGAAAGCAGTCGGTTCATTGGGGCTTACTCCACCATCACAGCGACTTGGGCGCTCGAGGAGGGCGCGTAGACCTGCACGCGCCCTTTGAAGGTCTGCGACGTCCAGGAACCCCCTTGCGCGCCCGCCGCTGCGCCGCCCGCCAGAACGAAGGCGCTGGCGTTGACGGGCGCCGCGCCGCTCGCCGCCGTGCCGTCGTCGCGCACGATGACGATCTGCGCGCCCGACGTGTTCTCGACGTCGATCGAGAGCCGGCTCGGATTGGCGGGAACCGTCGTGATCAGCAGGTAATTGGCGTAGACGCCGCTCGCACCGAAGTTGGCGCCGACATTGGGAAGGGCCGGCTTGTTGGCGGAGTCGTCGGCGCCGAGCGAGCCCGAGGCTGCGAGGATCCCCGCGCCGCTCGCCGCCACGGCGACGGTCGCGTAGCCGCTCGGGGCCAGCGCCCAGACGTTCGAAGAGGTGTTGATCAGCCGCGGATCGCCCTGAGGATAAATCGTGAAGGCCGGGGCGCCAATGTTGGGCTGAACGTCGGCGATCGCATATTGCAGCGGTCCGCCAGACGCGGCGAGGAGCATCGGGCCCGGACCGACGAGGGTCCAGCTGGAAGACGACAGCGTGACCGCGGCCGTCGAGGCTGCCTCGGCCGACGGCGCGAGCGTGAGACTGAGACAGCAAGCGGCGACAAAGGCGCGGCGCGCGCAGGTGAGAGCGCGCGCGAAAGCGCCGCGCGGCGTGCGCGGGTTTGGCATGCGAGAGACCTTTCGAGTTGGAAGGGAATAGCGGGAATAGGCGGTTGCGCGCCTTGTCCGGGCCGCTTGGCTCAGCAGGCGCCGCGCATCGAGTTCAGCCGATGATCGTCCAGGCGTTCAAGCCGTTGCTCTCGATCGCGACGTAACCATAGGCCTTGTTGACGACCGTGCTGGCGCCGCCGTTGATCGTATCCGACCCGGCGCATTGAACCGTGATCGTGTCAGTCGACGAACAGTCGCCGGATTCGTCGACCACGGTCAGGCGATGGCCAGGCGGAAAGCTCGCGGCCGCAGGCAACGTCACGGTGCGCGCGGCGGTGATTGTAGTGTAGGCAATCAGCCGGTCGGTGATCAGAACGGTATAGTTGGCGTCCGAAATGGCGGTGCGTTGGTTAGCGAAAGTCGGGGCGCCGGTCGCAGCGTCGAGACTGATCGCCGTCGTCCAGCTTGAGCCGTTCGGCGAAACCTTGAAGCTGAAATTGTCGGAACCGTTGAGCCCGATCTGGGCGCGGCCGGAGAAGCCGTCCTCGAAGATGAAGGAGGCCGTGTTGGCGGCGCCGGTCTTGTTGACGGTGACGTTCATGCTTGCGGCGCCGGAAAACAGCGCAGCTTGTCCGTAGACCGACAGCGGATTGTTGGGGTCAGGCCCGGTTCCGATTCCGATCAGCGAAGCCTGCAGGTTCGGCTTGGGCGAGAGAATGGTCCAGGCGCTCACGCCGTTGCTTTCGATCTCGAGACCGCCATAGGCGGCCTCGATCATGAAGCTCGTCGCGCCGTCGATCAGATCGGAGCCGGCGGCTTCAACAGCAATGGTCTTGCTCGATGAGCAATTGCCGGTCTCATCGACGACCATCAGCCGAGTGCCGGTCGGATAGGCCGCGGCGGCGCACAGCGTGACGATGCGTGCGGCGGTGAGCGCCGTGAAGGCGATCAAGCGGTCGGTGACGAGCGCCGTATAGGCCGCGTCGGCGACGGCCGTGCGTGTGTTGGTGACGACCTCGGCGAGCTTGGCCGCCGGCCAGCCGCCCGCGGTCGATCCGTCGTTGACGACGGCGCGATTGTTGGTGGTGTCGACGATCACCTCGCCTTGCGCGCCGGTAAAGCTGGCGACCTGGGAGGCCGTGCCGCGTCGAAGCTGCAATTGTTCGCTCATTCAGGTTGTTCCAAGATCGAGCGCGCCCGTGACGGCGCTGGGGCCGACCGTTCCGAAGTCGTCGGAGACGGCCGCGGGAGACGTGACTTGACCGAGATCGAGCGGCATTCCGCCTGCGAGCTGCGCGGCTATCGGAGCGCCGACGCTCGCGCCGGTCGGCACATAGGTCGTGACAGCGCAAGTCGAAAGCTGCTGTACGCCAGAACCGAAAACGTTGAAGCTCTGAAACTTGAAGTAGAGAGTCTGGCCGACGTAATTGGCGGTCAGATTGACGGCGACGATGGCGTCGTCGAGCCGCGCGAACAGAGCCCCTGCTGCGTGCGCCGCGCACGCCGTCCCATAGAGGCCGCGTTGCAGCCCGGTGAGATTGTACGCGTTCGCGCTCGTCAGCGTCGCGCTTTCGTAGGACAACAACTCGCCGTCGACCAACGAACGGGTCGAACCATTTTGCGCGCTGGCGCGTGACGCGCCGGAGAGCGTCGCGCCGCTTTCCGCGAGGTTCACGGAGAGCGTGTTGACCGCGTCCCAGCCGGTCGCCGCTGGAAGCGCGGCAGTCAAAACGCCCTGGCGCAGCGGCTTCGTGATTGTCGCGATCTGCGAATAGGAGACGTCGTCGAGCGAGACCCAGACGTAAGCGCCGCCCCAGTTCGGATCGGCCACGCCACCGGAGCCGCCCGAGGCGCCGACCCAGATTTGCAGCGATCCGCCGGTCAGCGCCGCCGGCGGCTCGTAGATCAGCGGCGCGTTGACCGCGGCGGCCGCGACGGCCTGGTTCGGCAGCGCCGCGATCGGGCCCGAATTGGGATAGAGCGCCGGTGTCGAAACGCCGACGGTCAATTCCTCCGCCGTGATGGTCAGCAGTCCCTTGTCGTCTTCCTCGACCGTGGTGATGCGAACCGGATAGTTGCTCAAGCCGAGATTGGCGTCGCTGATTGTCACGACGTCCATCGGATCGAGCAGGCCGTATTCCCAGGACAGCTTGAAGGTGAAGTGCGCGCGCACGTAGAGCTGGCGTTGCAAAATGGTCTGCGCGACGATCGGCCCGATGACGATCTCGTCGCAGATTTCATGGCCTTGGATGGTCGAGCCGACGCGCGGACCATAGAGTTCGATTTGGGATTGGTCTCGCGCTTCGACTGGCGTCGCGCCGTACTGGTTCGATCGGGAGAGACACTCTACTCTTTGGATGGTGGGCAGGGAGAAGGGATCGACGCGAGACGCCTGAATGGGATCCCTGTTGCCTTTCTCGTCGACGAAGTCGAGGTCGGTGAGATTGTAGATCGGCGTGAGGTCGGGAACGTAGCTCGCGGCGATCGTGTAGGTGAAGGCGATCGAGACGACTTGGCTGTCGTCGTAGCCGGAGAAGATATAGGCTCCCGCGGGCGAAATCGCGTAGGTGCCCGCGACGGTTGGCGTCCCGGCGCCGATATTGGTGAGCGTCGCGCCAGTGAACGCGTAAGTGACGCCGCCGTCCGACACGAACAGCCCGGGTGCGCAGACGACAACAGTCGGCGGCGGCGTCGTTCCCGAACTCGTCGTCGTAGGCGTAGGAATGGCGTATTGCACCGTCGTCGTCACATTTCCCGCCGCGATCGTCTGGTCGCCGTAGGGAATGAACTTGAGCATGCCGCCGCTCCAGACCGCCGCGCAGTTCAGGAGCTGCAACCAACGCGACAGGATGCTCGATCCCTGTTCCTGATCGGTGAGCGCCGGCGAGAAGGCGAGGCCCATTGCGCGGCAATAGGTCTGCAAGCTCGCCTCGCCGCCCGAGCCGAACAGCGTCGTCGCGTCGATGCTGGCCGCCGAGAAGCCCGCGCCGTACTGCGGATTGGTGAGGAAATCGCTGATCACCTGGGCCGGATCGGCGTCGATGCCATTGACGCCGCTGCCAGCGAAAATGCCGATGATTTCGAAATTGTGGTTGCCGATGTCGGCGCTGTCGCCGAGCGCGTAGTTGGCCGCGCAGACGTAGCTGGTTCCTTGATAGGCGAGGGCCTCGATCGAATAATTGGCGGTGAGATAGCCCCATGTCGTCTGCGGCGTCGTCCCGTCGAACAGGGTGAGGCCGAGTTCGGCGAGCGTGTAGACGGATTGGTCGCGCCAAATAATGCCGATCCCCGCGATCGGTCCCTCGCACAGCGCCATGATCAGGTCGGCGGTGTAGGTGTACTCGCCGGGTGAAGCGAAGAAGCCGCCCTTGCCGCCACTTCCGCCCTGCGTGCTGAAATTGGCGTACCAGATGACGTTCGCGGCGATCTTCGTCTGGCCCCAGACGATCGGGATCGGCAGCGTGTTGACCGATGTCTGGAGTTGCAGGCCGGTGTAGTCCGGCTTCTGGTTCGAGCTCTGGCGGAACCAGCTCATGGGGCGGGCCTCCAATAGCTCGCGAATTTTGCTTCGTTCAGACGCGAGGCGACTTCGGCGTTGCGCGCGAGTTCTTCTTCGAGCACCACGCGCGCCGGATGAAAGGCATGGACAATCGTCAGCGGCTTCGCGCACGTGACGATGCCGCCGTGGCTGAAGCAGCGACCGTATTTGAAGAGGACGACGTCTCCCGGCAGCGGCGAGGCGACTTCATGGGCGCGCGCCAGCAGTTGTGTGAGATAGCGTTCTTCGCCCCGGTGCAGGTGCCAGTCGCGGGTGTAAGGCCTCGGGTCGAACGGTTCGACCAGTCCGAGATCGACGTAGACCCGGACCAACAGCATCGCGCAGTCGCAGCCGACGCCCTTGAGGTCGGCCATGTGGTGATAGGGCGTGCCGATCCATTCGCGCGCCGCCGCGACGACGCGGGCGCGGGCATGACGCTCGTCCATATTCGGCTCCGATAGGGTTGACTGGCGCTCGCGTCTTCGCTGAGCCGTGCGGTTCAGTAGGCGATCTGCGGTGGCGGGACGAAGGGAAAGCCGCGGAAATTGGCGAGGTTGTTGAAGCGTGACTGGCAGGTCGCGCGGGTGTGGTCGCAGCCCGCATAGACGGTGAAAGCGTCGCCAGTCGCGGGCGGCGAGGGCAGGGGGTAGATCAACGAGAGCGAGGCGCCGGCGACGACGCTTTTCACGGTCGCCCGTACATTGGCGTCGACGCCTGAGGTGAAGACGATCGAGCCTTGCGCATGGCTGGCGAGCGCGCCGCTGAAATTGACGAGCGTCGCACTGGAACCTGCGCCCACCGCGCCGTTTGCGGCGTACGTTCCCTGCGGGATCGCGCAGCCGGGATCGTAGAGCGTGTGCAGACAGGTGGGCGAATAGAGATTGCGCGGCATGTCATAGTCGAGCACGACGAGGTCGGAGGCGATCGTGAGGACCGCGCTGGTGCGCCCGACTTGGTCGATGGTCGACACGCGCCCGTGGAATAGGGTGACGCCGCCGACCACCGATCCGCCAATCGCTGTCATGAATACGCGGTCGCGCTGCACCGTCGCGCCGTCGAACGCGCCGTCCCGCAGCGCGTTGAGAATCGGCGAGCCGGTGAGGAAATCGGTCGGTCTCGCGGCGATGGAGATTTGCTGCTTGTCGACTTCGAGGCCGACAGTGCTCTTGTATTTCAGGCCCTGCACGAGTGGCCCGCTCGCTGAGAAGGTCGCGCCGTTGTAGACGACCGACTGATCGACGTTGGTGGTGGTGAGCACCGCGCCCGTCGACAGCGTGAAGGTGAAGCAGTCGGCGAAAGCGATCGCGGCGTCGGGATCGGCGCGCGCCGTGTTGAGGAAGGCGATGAGGGCGCTCGAAGCGGTCTTCATGACGTGCGCACCGAACGAAATTTGAGGCTCTGCAGCGTCCAGAGGTTCTGCATGAATTGCTCGAAGTCCGCCTCGTCGTCGTCGAAACGGCACTGGAACGCGTAGGAGAACGTCGCCGTGATCACCGCGCCGCTCGCGGGAGGAGCGGCGAAGACGAGGTGTTGGGCGTCGAAAGCGACCAGCCGGAGTTCCGGATTGCGCCGCCGACGGTAACTTGCGCGACATTCGTCACCCAGCCGACCGGCTCGAGAAAGCCGCCGAGCGCGCGGGCGAACGGAAAGGTCGTCGTCGTCCCGTCGCCGATCGCGATGCCCTGGTTAGTCGCCGAATTGTCGGTCAGATCGGTGTAAAGGAAGGTTCCGAGCTGGCCCTGGCATTGCAGGAAGAGCCCCATCAGGCTTTGCAACGATTCCGCGCCGAGCCCGGGATAGCTCGTCGTATCCGAAGCGAGGCCGTCGAAAGTAAGCTCGAACTGCCAGATCGGATATTGATACAGCGCGTCGCGCACCTCGCGGCCCGAGACGTGGCTGGCGACGATCGTGGCGAAGGTCGGCTTCTTGTGAACGCTCCAGCCCTGGCCGGGCAGGGAAGGGAAGGCCGGCGGGGCGGTCATAGCCGCACCGTCGTGAGCTTGACGACGCCCAGAGTGAACAGCATGGCCATGAACTCCTCGAAGTCGAGCGTGTCGTCGGCGAAGCGACAGAGCCAGAGGACGCCAAAGTCGGCGCTGACGACGACGCCTGCGCCCGGCGCGGCGGCGAAGACGATCGCCGGACGGACGGAGCCGGCGAGCGACCAGGCCGAAGCCGGCGCGGGAGCGCCGTTCAGATAGACGGCGCCGACGCCCGACGTTCCCGTCACTGGCTCGACGTAGGCGCCGAACGATCGCACGAGCGGAAAGCTCGTCGTGGCTCCATCGGCGACGCCGAGGATCTGCCCCTGCGCTGTCGACAAGCCGGGCGGCGCGAGCCAGAAGGGCGTCGCGGCGCCGGTGGTTTGCTCGAAGAAGCCGGCGATCGTCTGCATCTCGAGATGCGCGGCGTCGGAGCGCAGCACCTCGTAGGTCAGCTCGAGGTCGTAGTTGGCGGCTGCGTAACGCGCCCGCCGCGTCGAGCGTCCAGAGACGTGATCGGCACGATCCGTCCCAAATTTCGGTCGCACCAGCGTTGACCAGCCGAGCGTCGCCAGCGTCGGGAAGCTCGGATAGGTCGGGGGCGCAGCGGGCTGCGAGGGCGCAGGCGGCGGCAGAGCGGGGCCGCGGCCATTGAGCCAATCGCCCGCCGCCCAGTCGCCCGCGTCGCCCCATTGGCTTGCGAGCAGCGGAAAGGTGGGAAAGGGCCGCGCATCCCAGTTCCAGGCGCATGCGAACGCGAATTGCACCATCGCAACGCCCGCAGGCGAGGTCTCGTTGTGGCCATCGACGTTCCAATATTCGTAGACGGCCTCCAGCGCGAGGCTGGCCGATGTGTCGTCGCGCTGCGGCAGTAGGCCGCCGCCGGGCGTCGGCTGCCAGATCGACCAATAGGGTGTCGCCTGCCGCTCGACTTGGGGTCGAAAAACACGTTCGGCTGATTGGTCGCCTTGTCGCAGGCGGGAAAGCCATATTCGAGGAAGCAGATCGACTTCGATTGCGGCTTCCATTCCGTCGCAGGTCCGTGCGGCGACCAGCCGGTTCCGTCGCCATCGTCGTAGATCGCTTGGTGCGGATTGTTCCACCACCAGCGAAGCTGCTTGTTGGCGAGCAACTGCTGATTGGCGAAATATGGACTGCGTGCCTGCGCAAGCCGGTCCCCTTCGGGCAGCGAGACCATCAGGTCCGACCCGTTGGGATCGCGGCCGGGCCCGTCGTTGTTTCCGTCGGAATAATACCAGTTGAATTTCTCGCCGCCCTCGATGTTGGCCTTGAGATACGGCAGCGAATAGATCGTCGGCGCGCCGGCAAGGCCGAGGCCGCTCATCTCGGCTGTGGAGGGCGGCCAGGCGCCGGATGAAGCAGGGGCCTGCCAATTCGCCGCGTCGAGCCCGCCGTCGCCGGTCGTCCAGTCGGAGAGCGGCAGATAGTTGTCGAAGCACACGAGGTCGATGTTCGGCGACGCCCATAGGGCGTCGAGGTGCGGCCATTGCCCATCGGCGCCTGTGTGCTGATAGCCCATCCAGTCGGACCAGTCGGCGGAGTAGCTGATGAGGTTCGTGAACGATGAAAGGTTGTTCGTCAGGCCGGCGCCGTCGAACACCGTGCGCACGTCGGCGGCGAGCGCCTGCAAACCCGCAACGAACGGATAGTCCCAGGCTGCGCACCCCGAGCCGTCGGTCGTCCCTGCCGGGGTCCAGGACGGCCCGCGGATGGTCTCCAGCCCCCGCAATTCCGACCCGAGCACGAACAGATTGACGCCGCCCGCGATCGTGCAAAGCCACGCGTAATGTAGGATCATCCGGCGGTAGGTGAAATCGGTCGGCGAGCCCGAATAGCCGACGGTCAGATTGACCGGGTCGGGCGTGAACTCGGATGGCGCCACCGAGCCGAGGAACGCGGTGACCGCGCTTGTCGCCGCGGCGGAGAGGTCGGGCGAATGCGTGATGAGACCTCGCCAGGGACAGCCGGAGGCCGTCATGAGCAGAAACGGATAGAACACCACCTTGAAGCCGCGCGCCTTGAGATCGCGAAGGCATCGCACGACGCTCGCATCCGAAGGCGTGCCGCCGTAAACGGCGCTTCCGGTCGCAAGCGTGGGAAGCGGAACGAGACCGTTCGACGCCTGGGTCAGGCCCGAGACGCGCCACGCATCTGCGACATAGGCGGCGCCGTTCCATTGCTGGAATGATCCGCCGATGTAGTTGGTCGAGGGATAGACCCGACAGCTCGCCGCTTCGAGCGAGTCCGCGAACCACGCGCAGACGACCGATACCGTGGCGCATTCGGGATGCGCCGCCTGCAACTGATCGATCGCGTAACTATAGTCGGTCTTCGTTGCGCCAGGCGCGAAGAAGGTGTTGAGGCCAGCAAGCGCGTCGAGCGACGTCGCTCCTCTGTGGGCGACCGTGTCGTAGGTGAATTCGCCGGTCGCGGGCAATAGGTGAACCCCTGAGATCGTGCTCATCGCGCCGCCTCAACGAGCCACAAGCCGCCGCAAGCCGAGCGCTGCGCCGTGCCGCACCGCTTCATCCATCGTTTTGAGCATCGTCGCGCTATTGGCCTTCATCCACTGGGCGACGGAGCCGGAATCGACCGCCGAGACATGGAAATTGGTGGTCGGGTGAATGTGCACGGCGCTGCTCGCAGGCGAGCCGGCCGACGGCGGGTCCCCCGATAACATGTCGCGAAACGCGCCAGCTTGCGCCGCCGGCATGATGAGCTCGTTGTGGTGCACGAGCGTCAGCATGTCATCCGGCACCTGCCACATGCCGATGTCGGCGGACGCGACCGCGCCGGCCATCCCGGCGACGGTCGCCTGCGCCGCTGTCGCCGGGCCGGCGGCGAATGGACCCATGATCGGCGCGAGAAAGCCGAACACGCCAGCGAAGGCTTCCGCGGCGGATGAGAGGATCGAACGCACGATTGTCGCCGACTGGCTCGCCAGCGATGCGGCGGCGCCGGCCTGTTCGGCGCCGGTGCGGGCGGTGACGCCAGCCGCGGTCGCCGCGGTCTTTGCAGCCTCCGTGGCGATCGAGCGAACGACCGTCTCTTCGCCCCATTCGATGAACTTGATCAGCAAGTCCTCGAGCACATTCTTGAAGGCGGTGTGCCAGCTCTCGGTGCCAGACAGCAGGCCATGCAGCTGGGAATTGAAGGCCTGGGTCACGGTGCTGCCGAAGGCCTGATATTCGCGCTCCTGCTCGTTGACCGCGTTGCGGACGAGCGACGTCGACTGATCCTGATAGCGACGCTCGGCGTCGAGCATCTGGTCGGCGAGGCGCTGCTTCTGCGCGAGCGATTGCGCGCCGAGGGCGGCCTCCTGCTGGAAGGCCGCGATCTCGGCGCCGTATTCGTCGTCGAGCGCCTGACGCGACAGCGTGACCTTCTGCTGCTGGGTGATCGTTTGCTGCTGCGCCTCTTCAGCGTAGAGCGCGAGCTTTTGCTTCAGGCCGTCCTCGACCGCCTTGACCTCTTCCGAGACCGCCTGCCGCGCCGCGCTGATCGCCTCGTTATAGGCCGAGTCGTCGCCCGCCCGCGTCGCCGCCGCCGCTTGCGCATGCGCGGCGGCGAGCGAATTTTGGAGCGATGCGGAGGCGTTGAGCGCCGCATCGAAGGCCTGCAGGCGCGCCGGCGCAAAGGCTTGTCCGATCGAAGCGCTGACGGCGGCGAACTGGCTGTTGAGATCGCTGAACGGCGCCGAGAGCGACGCGAGCGCGTCTTTGGCATCTGCGACGCCCGAAGCGAGGTCGCCAGTCGAAGCGGTGAAAGAGACAGCGATATTCGCGTCGGCCATAAGAACCTCCCACAAGCTTGCAGCGTCAGAGCTTGCCCGCCGGAAATGCGGCGTTCATTTCGGCGATCGTCGGCTGTCGCAGTTTCGGCGCGCTCGGCTCGGGCGGATGATATTTGAGCGCCGCGGCGATCAGCCAGTGGGCGGGAGGATTGGCGCGCCATTCCTCGCAAAGCGCGCGATAGCGCGGCACAGTCAGATCATCGAGCGCCTGCTCCCAGGTTCAGCCAGTGTTGGCGACGACATGGGCGATCAGACGGTCGAAGTCGATTTTCCCTGAGGAGGCGACGCCTCCTGCGTCGCTTGCTGCGCGCTGGCGCGCAATCCGGCCGCCTTGGCGAGCGCGGGCAGCGCCTGGATCAACTCGCCGACTGAAAATTTCAGATCGAGAAAGTCCTCGAAGCCGAGCGAGGGATCCACGACGGCGATCGCGCGCCAGGTCGCTTGCGCGAGCCGGTCGAACTGGGGTTCGCCGAGCCGGGCGACGCTTGCGCTCGTCGTCGCGTCGCCGCCCGCATCTGCGTAGATCTGGAACAACGCGGGCTGAATTGCTTTGATCGCGCGGAACGGCAGATGCGGCAGCGTCCAGCTTCGACCGCCGAGCGCGATGACGAAGGTTTCTTCGCTCACGCGGCGTCTCCGAAGTTGAGCTGGCACACTTGGCCGGCCGCGTTGGCGAAGCAGGCGAAGTCGAGCTCGGGAACCATGAAGTCTTCGAGCTTGGTGCCGAGCGCCAGTTTGTCGGCGACGCAGTTGTAGAGCAGCATCGAGAACTGCTTGCCATTGGTCGGGTCGGTCGCGAAAAGATTGGCCGAGAAGGTGACTGTCGGACCGATGAGCTGCGACGAAACCGCGATGCTCTCACCGCTCGAGGCGACCGCATAGGTGTAGGAAATCAGAACGGCCGCGCCCGCGTCCGCCGCCGCGAAGGTATAGACGCCGCTCGAGACGGAATATTGTCCGGCGGAGGGGTTTGACGCCACCTGTTTCAAAGGCAGGGCGCTGGCCGCATAGACGACGCCCTGGTCGGCGACGAAGGTCGTGTGCAGAGACGTCGTGTAGCTGTAGGGCGAGGAGGAGGGCACGCTCGTCGCTTCGCCATATTGGGTCTGCGTCGAGCCCGCGCTCGGCGCGACGCCGAAGAAGAGGGAGCCGAGCGCCTGTCCGGAGATGCGCGCAAGCTTCGCCTTGCCGGTCATCTTCCGGGTTCCCGAGCCGATCGCGACAGGGAAATTGTATTGGCCGAACAGCGATTTGGTGGACGTCGAAATATTGAGCGAGATTTCCTGGGCGAGGCCGAAGTTGATCGGCGATCCGCCCTGCGGCGTGCCGATTAGCACGCCGGAGCCGAAGACGAACATGAACGATCTCCTGTTGGGACGAGGGGCGAGAGGGAGGTCGTCGAGACGCCGCGCTATCATGGCGCAAACGAGCGACAGCCCTCGGACTGCTTGAAAACGGCGGCAAATGGGGGGACAGTTCTTCTATCGAGGCGACGGCGGGTCCTTCTGCGCTTTCGGACATCGCGCGGCGCCTCGGCAAGACACGGCAGACGGTCGCGACAAAGCTCGCATCCCCTCAAGCCGAGAGAAATCCGATGGACCCTCCGATTGGCGCAAAGCCCGCCTCGAATGTGCGGACCCTCGTTCTGATGATCGCCTGTCTGCTCGTCGGCCTCCCCATCGCGGTTTGGCTGGACCTGAGCAATCTGGGCGAGGCCAATCTCCTCAAGCAGGCGAGCGATCTGAATTCCGTGATCAGCGGCATGCGCGGATACTACGCGTCCAATGTCGTCGGCCGCATTCTCGCGGCTCCGGGATCGAAGACACAGGTCTTGCCCAATTATGAAACGGTTCCCGGGGCGATTCCGATTCCGGCGAGGCTGTCGCTCGAACTTGCGCATGTGATCAGCGAGCGGCAGCAAAACATCGACTACAGATTCATTTCGGAGTTTCCGTTCGCCGGCCGCGCGCCGCACAAATTCGACGCCTTCGAGACGGAGGCGCTAAGCAAGCTGCGCACGGACCCATCACAAAAGATCAGCGCGGTGTCGCGCGGGCTGCAAAGCGAACGGGCGCGCTTCGTCGCTCCCATCATGATGGAGGCGACCTGCGTCGCGTGTCACAACGCCAGCCCCGACAGCCCCAAGCACGACTGGAAGGTCGGCGACGTTCGCGGCATCCAGGAAGTGGCCGTGTCGCAGCCGATCGCCACCAATCTGTTCTCGTTCAAGTATCTCCTGATCTATTTTCTCGCCATGGCTGCGATGGGCTTCGCGTTCATCCGACACCAGCTCCGTCAGACCGCCCTCATTCAGCGCGTCAACGCGAAACTCGAACAGAACAACGATTTTCTCGCGTCCCTCTCGCTCAAGATCTCGCGATATCTTTCGCCGCAGGTCTACAAGAGCATCTTCAGCGGCCAAAAGGACGCGGCCATTCAAACCGAGCGCAAGAAGCTGACGATCTTCTTCTCCGACATCAAGGACTTCACCGCGATCACCGAGCGGTTGCAGCCGGAGCTGGTGACCGAGCTGCTCAACGATTATTTCACCGCGATGTCGCAGATCGCGCAGGCGCATGGCGGCACCGTCGATAAGTTCATCGGCGACGCCATCTTGATCTTCTTCGGCGACCCCGAGACCAAAGGCGAGACCGAAGACGCCAAGGCCTGTCTGCGCATGGCGCTCGACATGCAGCGTCGCCTGGCCGAGCTCAATGTCGAGTGGCGCCGCCACGGCGTCCAGGAGCCGCTGCGCGTGCGCATGGGCGTCAATACCGGCTTCTGCAATGTCGGCAATTTCGGCAGCGCGGATCGCATGCAATACACGATCATCGGCGCCGAGGCGAACCTCGCCGCGCGCCTGCAATCCATCGCGGAGCCCGGACAGATCGTCATGAGCTTCGAGACCTATTCGGCTGTGCGCGAAATGGCGGCCGGCCACGCGCTGCCGCCGATCCACATGAAGGGCATCAGCCGCGAGGTTACGCCCTATGTGGCCGAAGGTTTGGTCGATGCCGAGGGAAGGGTGGTCGAAATCTTCGCCGCCCATATGACCGGGGTCGATTTTTATCTCGATCCCAGCGCGGTCGTCGCCGAAAACGCCGCCGAGATCCGCGCCCTTCTGCAACACGCGCTGGTCGCGCTGGATCAGGCCTCGCCCAGATCGGCGCCGGCGGGTTGAGGGTGGGCAGATCTGCCGGCAACTTCTTCAGTCCCCGGGAACCAATACAATCTTGTTGCCCTCTCGCTCGATACTGCGAGGTTTCGTTCGGAATAAATCGCCTGGCGCTAGCGCCAGGAGCCGATCGTTCGCCATCGACAGAGTCAAGTAGTCGTATCTTTTGACCTCCTCGGCGTTTGTCCAGCTGAGCGTGAAATAGGGCCCATAAACTGTGCGGGTCCCAGCCTTGTCGTCGAAATACGCCTTGCTGGCCCAAGCGAGCAACGGAATGTCATTCCCATCGGGCAGGCGAGCGCTCTTGTGCTGCAAGATCGTGCTCTCGATGTATCCCATCGCGTCGCTCGATACGTTCACCGTCGGCATGCGATCCTCTGTGATCATATGGACGCCAGGCGCATTCAAATAGACCCGGATCACCTCGTCGAGCGCGCTCTTGATCCAGGCCTTGAGCGGCACGAGCCCTTCCTGCGTCGCCTGCATGCGCAGGGTCTCGCTGGTCGCGCGATTGACCTGGGCGACGAAGGCGGAGGCGGGGACCGAGAAGGCGTAGCAGATGACGCGCGCCAGCCATTCGTCGTACTGGTCTTTGAGCGGCGGCTGGCGCGCCTCGATCAGGCGGAACTCGCTCGGCATGAATTTGACCATGCGGCGGCGCGTGAGATTGCCGGACATCAGCGCGTCGAAATAATCCTGGAACTGCCTGATCTGATCGACCGTCCAGTCTTTCGGCAACGTCGCGAAAGCGTCGGGCACGGAGCCGGCGCGATAGCAAGAGAGCGTCGCGGCGTCGCGCCGCAGCGCGATGTTGACGGTGAGCGCGATTTGCTCCACCGGGCTGAAGCCGTAGAGCCGATGGGCGCGCAGGTTGCGCGGCAAGTAGAGCAGTTCGTCGCGCGCGAAGTCGGCGGCCGGCACGCCGTGCAGGATCTGCTGATAGGCGGGGTGGGGCGGCTCGGGCGAGCGGCCGTCCTCGCCGATCAGCGGCCAGACTTACGCCGGCCATGCCGTCGGACGTTATTTCGCAGCGACCGGCAGCAGCGGCGCGTCCGACCAGGGTACGCCGGCCGCGGCGAACACATCGCGAAGCTCCTCGACGAAAGCCGGGTTCACGGTTTCATCGTAGGCATTCCCAGTGTTTGGAAAGTATTTGTCGACCAAGCCAATGAGCTTGTCGGTCCCATAGAGCTGCTCCACGTTCCACAGCACCGCGCCGCTGTCGTCGAACGGGGGGCCGGGATCGAACGGACTTCGTGTCCTGATCGCTTGAAAGAACGCATCGTGATCGGTGCGGTATTTCGGGTAGGTGAGCTCCAAAAGGCCGCTAACGATACAGCGATAGATCATGTCAACCGCAAGTTGCCAACGTTCTAAATTATCATACTGCGCCCCGGCAATTATGCTCGAGGAGAAGTATGTAAGCGGAAGATCATCGGCCGAGAAAAGGCGCATGCGGTTTTGCAGCCACTGCTCAATATTGTCTCGCTCGGGTACTGTCATCGTTATTGCCTCGGGAACTTGAGTTTGAGAGGCTCGCCGCCGTTGAACGCATTGATCTTGGGGGTGTTTATGTCAACGTTCGCCGTGGTGTCGAGCGTGCGGGAGCTGGCTTGCCCGGCGGGCCGGAAGGTAATGTAAGTTCCGTCTGGCAATAAAGCGAAAAATCCGCCGGGCGCGAGGTTTTCGGGGGTGTTGACCGAGATCGGCTTCTGTCCGTTATACGCATTTGCGATGAAGTCCAGCGCCGCCGCATTGGGATCGTCGGACGCCGGCATGGTGCGGGGTGACCCTGGTCTTCCTGCGCTTTCGCCCGGCAGCACTCCATTCGGCGCCACGGCGTCCGCCACGGTACCCGGCGGCCTCGATTGTGGTTCGTCTTCCGGCGCCGAGAGATAAGTTTGCTTGGGCAAATCGCGCGGGTCGATCCACCCGCGGCCAGGGCCGATCGCCGAGCCGGGAGGAAGCGTGACCCATCGTGCGGTCGCCGGATCGAAGTAAGTTCCGCCTTCGCTTTCATCTTCCTTCTCCGGTTTCAGCTCCTCCTCGGGCGGGACCTGGGCGATGATCGCCGCCCCTGCGTCGCTCCGCGTCCCGGTCGCGTCATTTGCCGCGACCTGAACTCCGTTCGGCGTCTTCGCGCGACCCGCGCCCGACTCGACCGCATTGTCCGCCGTTGCAAACCGTCCGCGCTCGTCGTGGTGCGAGTTGTACTTGCCGAACACCGGCGCCGTCTTGCCCTCCGGCGCGAGCCCCAATTCGGCGCGCGCCTCGGCGATCGTCTTGATGCCGGCGGCGACAAGGATGTTCAGCGTTTGGGCCTGTTGCAGCGGATCGACCGCATCGTCGCCGACCCAGACGAATTCGAGGTCGGGCGCGTTGAGATAGATCTGGATCACTTCGTCGAGCGCGCTCTTGATCCAGGCCTTGAGCGGCACGAGGCCTTCCTGCGTCGCCTGCATGCGCAGTGTCTCGCTGGTCGCGCGGTTGACCTGGGCGGCGAAGCCGTTGACACATTCATGTTCAGATCCGGCGCGATAATCTTTGTATTTGGGAAATCAGCGCTCCGCAACGCCGTAAGCATGCCGGATAGAAGATTGGACATATCGATCATATAAGGTCTCAAGCGCCCGGCGTCCGGCTCGACTGCATTGTCTGTCGTCGTAAACCGTCCCCTGTCCATTGTGGTAGTAGTCTGGTTTTGATCAATCTCCGGGATTCAGTACAATCTTGTCGCTGTGTCGCTTGATACTCCGAGGTTTCGCTCGGAATAGATCGCCTGGCGCTAGCGCCAGGAGTTGCCCGCTCGCCGTCGACAGAGTCAAGTAGCCGTATTTTTTTACCTCCTCGGCGTTCGTCCAGCTGAATGTGAAATACGGACCATAAGCTGTGCGTATCCCTGCCTTGTCTTCGAAGTACGCCTTGCTCGCCCAAGCTAGCAACGGAATGTCATTCCCACCGGGCAAGCGATCGGTCTTGCTTTGCGAGATCTTGCTATCGATGTATTCCATCGCGTCGCTCGATACGTCCAGCGTCGGCATGTGAGATCACTTTCGTTCGTCGTCAACGGTCAGGTTGAAATACGGGTCACGGTTCAGGAAATTCGCGTCCGTCGACTCCCATTCAAACGAGCGAACAAAGTTGGCCGCCGACTTCGGCACATGCGGATAGCGCTTCCAGTCGTTTGAACTCCAGTCGTACACGAACGGCGTCGGTATAATCGGTCCTCTCGGCGAGGGTATCCAGATGTCCACGCCAAGCACCGAGAAGCCTTCGCGCTCGGTGATAGCGATCACCTCGAGGGCGTCTGCGCGGGACCATGCAAATTCGTCGCCCCAAACGAAGGCCCGTTCCATCAAGGAGTTTGGAATGAACGAAGTGAAGTCAGCCATGTCGATCTCCTGCAGGAGCTGCCAAGGTTTGCAATGGCGTCGATGAAAAAGGGGCGCTTCGCTTTGCCGTCTATTCAAGGCACTTCGGGGACGAAGGGCATTTCGGGGACGGAGTTGGTTGGCGCGGTTGCGGGCCCGTCGAATGGCGCCGAGCCAGCGGGGACCGGCTGTCCGCCGCCGCCCACGGGCGGAGATCGCATTACGGCGCCCGGAAAATCCCCACTTCCAGGACCAAATTCAAAGCCGTCTCCGCCGACCTGTATCACTTCGCCAGTCAGATTGTCGATAACGACTGAACGACCGGTGCTCGGGCTGACATACCGCGTTGCAGGATTGCCATTTTGCTTGTTGACAGCATCGATTCGACTTCCTGATCTTGCCGCCTCGTCGATTTGTTCCTCCGTCCATCCTCTGCCTGCCATTTGTCCCTTGATTTTGCCGTCATATTGGAAGCCCGACGGCGTTGTATTCAACGCTTTCGCATCGGCCGCGAACTCTGGACGAAGCGGATCAGAACGACCTGTTGCCGAATCCTCAGCCGTCGTGAACTGCCCATTCGACGGATCATGATGCGGGTTGAACTTTCCTAGCGCCGTCGCCGCCTTGCCCTCCGGCGCCAGCCCCAGTTCGGCGCGCGCCTCGGCGATCGTCTTGATGCCGGCGGCGACGAGGATGTTGAGCGTCTGTGCCTGTTGCAGCGGATCGACCGCGTCGTCGCCGACCCAGACGAATTCGAGGTCGGGGGCGTTCCAATAGACCTGGATCGCTTCGTCGAGCGCGCTCTTGATCCAGGCCTTGAGCGGCACGAGCCCTTCCTGCGTCGCCTGCATGCGCAAGGTCTCGCTGGTCGCGCGGTTGACCTGGGAGACGAAGGCGGAGGCGGGGACCGAGAAGGCGTAGCAGATGACCCGCGCGAGCCATTCGTCGTACTGGTCCTTGAGCGGCGGCTGGCGCGCTTCGATCAGGCGGAACTCGCTCGGCATGAACTTGACCATGCGGCGGCGCGCGAGATTGCCAGACATCAGCGCGTCGAAATAATCCTGGAACTGGCGGATTTGATCGACCGTCCAGTCCTTTGGCAGCGTCGCGAAGGCGTCGGGCACGGAGCCGGCGCGATAATAGTCGAGCGTCGCGGCGTCGCGCCGGAGCGCGATGTTGATCGTGAGCGCGATCTGCTCGACCGGGCTGAAGCCGTAGAGCTTGTGGGCGCGCAGGTTGCGCGGCAAGTAGAGCAGTTCGTCGCGCGTGAAGTCGGCGGCCGGCACGCCGTGCAAAATCTGCTGATAGGCGGGGTCGGGCGGCTCGGGCGAGCGGCCGTCCTCGCCGATCAGCGGCGTGATGGTGGCGCCGTCGATCACGTCGAGCGAATAGAGCTTGCCGCCGCGCTCGAAGCGCGGGTAGAGGCACGCCGCGTCGATGACGAGCATGTCCTCGAGCAGCATGCGCAGCCAGGCGGCGAACGAATGACGCCGGTCGGGGCGGGCGAGAAAGGCGGCGACGGCGTCGATGCGCGACTTCGCTTCCGCAGCGCGGGCGGGATCGCGCGAGCGCACCGCGTAGCTCAAGCCGGCGATCTGGTCCTTGCGGGTCTCGATGACGGCGCGCAGCAGCGGCAGCGCGTCGGCGAGCGCGCGCAATTCGGCGAAGGCGATGCCGCCGGTCGAGCGTGGCACGTAATTGAGGTTGACGCCGAACGGATAGTCCCACTGGCGGCCCTTCACCTCGGGCGGCGCCTGCGGCGCCAAGGGCTGCTGCGGGCCGAACCAGGTGTCGGGCGAGACGCCGGTGATCGCGTAGCGCGCCGCCTGCGCGAGACGCGCGAAAACGCTCGGCGGCAGCGGCCGCTGCTGGCCGTCTAGGGACATGGCGGGGTTCCTTTGCAGAAGGGGCAGGGGCGCAGCCGCGTTAGCGCGTCACTCGGGCCGGTGCGGCGTCTCCTCGGCCCAACGGGGTTCCGCTGTCTCGTTGACTTACGAGAAGCTAACTGGCCGCCGCTCTTGTTTTTGATTTCGCTCGATCAAGGCCACGAGATCCGCCTTGCTGAAACGCTTGCCGTCATACTGGATCGAGACATAGTCCGATGGGATCGCATCGACGAGCTTCGGCGGCGCATCGCGCCCTTCTTGGGCGAGGAAATTGCAGTAGCGAAACATCGTCTCCAGCGCCAAAGCCGGGAACCGATCCATCTCCTCGCCCCAAGGCGCGGGCCGCAGCGCTTCGACCGCCGCCGCCCTGTCGCCCGTCCGCCAGTAAATCTCACTTCGAAGATCGCAAACCAAGCAACGGCATTGAAAGTCACCGTCGAGCTTATCGAGACGGCCCAAGGCTTCGTCGAAATTGCGTTGCCTAATCTGAACCTTCACGCTCCAGTAGGCATAGCCGGCTCGGTCCTTTGGATCGTCGCCGGGCGGATGGCTTGCGAGGAAGGCCTCCAAGCCGGTCCAGTCATCCCGCTTTACGTAAGGAAAGGCATCATCATGGAGGCTCATTGGCGTCTCCTTAAGCGACGGGGTTCCCGCCGCATCTCTCATTACAAAGCCCTTGGCGCATCCCTCGACGGTCGTATGACCGCCGGTGAGTCCGCGCGGCGGGTTCGGCGTCGAGAGTAGTCCCTGACAATAGTCAATTGCCTTTCTCCATTCTTCTTCACATCCGTCTGGCAGCACAAGCCCAAGGCCGTCGATGTTCGCACGAGAGCGATGACGGTCGCTCCCCGGCTCTATTTCCTCCCGCGTCCATTGGCCGCCGTCCGGATTGCCGGCCGGCACGCGCGGTTGATCGGGAGCGTATTTCTCGAGAAAGATCCCGCAATCGTGCGGATCGGTTCCAAGCCCTTGCAGGATAGCCAGAGGATCGGCGCCTTCCGCCAGCAGTGCGTCGACGATGAAGAGCCATCGTGCGTCATCGGTGGGATCGGCGAGCTTGTTTAGGCCGCTGAGCGCGAGGTGGGTATAGGCGCGCGCCCGTCCCCTTCGCGAATCGCGTCGCAGGCGCGCTTGATGTGACGCAGCGGCATGGCTGCGATTGGCCGGCGGTGAGCGGCGGCGAGTCGCGACGCCAGGCGCCGTTCATCCAGCGCGCCGACTTTACCGAGGCGCGTACCCGCGCCAACGACGAGAAATCCGTCGGCGAACACCATCGCCGCCCTGGTTGGATGCGTCGCCGCGCGCGCTTCCCAGCGCTTTTGCAATTCCGCGATGCTCATCGTCGCCCCCTTCATGGCAGCACGAGCTTGACGCTCACGACAGCCAACCCGTCGCCGTCGAGATCGCCGGGGTCGCGCACCGGCACGCCGGCGATCTTGCAGTCGTGGACGGCGCCGCCGAGCGTCTGGCGGCCGAGGCCGCTGTCGGCGCCGCTTGGGGCCAGAGCCGCGTCGAGCGCATCGAGCGCCGCGTTGATCGCGCTGGCGCCCGGCGTCGAGGGATCGCGCGCGTCGAAATAGAGGAAGAGCTTGGCCTCCAGCGTGCGCTTCGGCGTCGCTGGAGAGGCCCATTGATAGGCTTCGGCGCCGGATTCGAGCTGGAACAGCGCCGGGCGCATCGCGGCCGGAATCTCGCTCCACAGCTTCATCCGTCGCGAGGCGAGGCCCCAGGGATAGGCGGCCGAGACGGCGGCGAAGAGAGCGGAAAAAGCGGCTTCGCGGCTCATGAGTCCTCCCAGGTCTCGGCGGGCGTGGCGGCGAGCGCGGCGACGATCTCGGCGCTCATCTCGGCAAGGCTCGAGCGCAGATAGGAACGCTCGGGGATCATCGAACCGGGGTGCTCGACCTTGCGCGCAAACCGCATCGCGCCGCCCGCGACGAAGGCGAGGGCGCTGCCCTTGGACGGCAGGATTTCATGTGCGCTCGTCTTGCCGCCGTATTCCTGGATCGCCGCATATTTGACGTCGCCGACCGAGGCGACCATCGCTGCGATGTCGTCGCCGTCGCGCAAGACTTGCGCTTCGATGGAATCGCGCAGCGCGCCCGAGCGCGCGTTGAGGACCTGGCCGGACAGTTTTTCGTTTCTGACCTTGTCGGCGAGCGCTTCGCCGAGCGCTTGCGCCTTGTCGGCGATCGCGGCGGCGAGCGCGGCGGGAAAGGCGTCGAGCCGCGCCTGCAGCGCCTCGGCGCCGGTGAGAGCGATGGTCAGCATGGATGCTTTCTCGTTGGCGCAGGCGCAAGCGGCGTCGCCAGTCCTCGGGCGAACCACGCGAGCGTCGTCGGCGATGACAGTCGCAGTTATGCCGGCCGACAAACGACGCAGACGGTCTAGTCTTCTTCCAGCGCCTGTATCACGGCATCCATGCCGACCTCGACAGCCTCGTCGCCACGAAAAACGCTGACGTCGATGATGTCGTCTTCGTCGACGCGAATTTCGGCTCTCTTGCCGACGAGAGTCACCATGAGCTTAAGATCGAATGAGCTTGTTCACTCTATCGAGAAGCTGAGGCGCCTCTGCTCAAGCAATTTGATAACTTCGAACAATTTTGACGACATGGGGTCGCCTCCTAGGGCTTGAGGTATTCATTGCTGAACAGCAGCTTCTTCGCAGTCTGGGGGCCGGCTGATTCCCTGACGATCTACTCGTCCTCTTCCAGTGCCCGCATGACGGCATCCATCCCTACCTCGACGGACTCGTCGCCATGAAAAACGCTGACGTCGACCATGTCGTCTTCGTCGACGCTGATTTCCACGCGCTTTCCAGCCATGGGAACGGTCAGGATTAATTCATCGTCAGATGCCCGCCTTATTGTGAAGGGAAGTCGCTTTCCTTCCAGCATTCTCATGATTGCGAAGAGTTTCGACGACATGGCTCCGATCCCGATAAGAGTGAGGCGATCTCGTTCATCACGGTTTCTGATATTCTTGACGTTGCAGCAGTTTCTTAGCCGTACGGGCTGCTGGGTTGCCGAGTTTTGCGGCGTCCATCACATCTTGTAGGGTCTGTGTGAGGAACTCTCCCGGAAATACGCGCAGAATACTCGCTTTGCAATTTGCCGCGATATAGGCTGCGCAAGTCTGAGCTGTGTCTTGGGCAAGTTGGGCCGGCGCGACTTCGGCCGGCCCCGGGAGGGATTGTGGCGGCGACGCTTCGGGCAAGGCATCGCTGCCAATCCCCTGCGCCGCCGACGCATCCGCCACTTGCACGCCCTCGGCGCGGAGTGGCTGAGCGGCGTTGGCGCCCCCTTCGAAGTTCCCGATCGTCCACCGCCCGCCGTCAGGATTGCCCGCCGCCACGCGCGGCTGGTCGGGGCTGTACTTCTCCACCAACAGGCCGCTATCGGCGGGATCGAGGCCGAGCCCTTTCATGATGACCGCCGGCTCGACGCCGCCTTCGATTATCTCGTCGATGAAGAACAATCGGCGTGCATCTTCCGACGGGCGCGCGAGCGTTCCAAGCCGGCTGAGGGCGACGTGCATCTGGGCCAAGGGATCATCGCCGTCGTATTTCGCCTTCAACGCGAGCAGAACATGCTTCAGTGATGACGCCTCGAGCGCCCGCATATGCGCGGCCGTCATCAGCGCCGCGAGTTCGCATGTGTTCGCGCGGCGTCATCTCGCGGCGGTCGACCTTGGCTAATCGGGTTCCGGCGCCGAGCGTGAGATAGCCGCCCCCGAAATCCATCGCGGCGATGATCGGGCGTCTGGCGGCGTGCTCGTTCCATCGCTTGCGCAATTGATCGATTGTCATCGCCGGGTGAGCTCGGTGTCGCTCGAAAGCTTGGGGTCAGCGTCACGCCACCACTCGCCGATAGGGTTGCAGCAGCGCCAGCACCGGCGCGGAGATCGCCGAGACATCGTAGGCGATCGTCTCCTGGCCGCCGAGCGACTTTGAGCGCAGTCCGATGCGGTCGGCGGCGCGGAACCGCTCCGCGGCGAGTTCGAGCGCGGCTTGCGCGAGGTCCTGCGGGACGTAGCCGTAGGCGATCGCCACCGCGGCGCCCGCATCGCCCGCGTTGAAGACATAGGCGCCGCGCGAGACCGAATATTGCCCGGCCGCCGGCGCCGCGATGACGCACGTCAACGCCGCGCCGTTCGACGCGTAGGCGACGCCCATGTCGTGGCCCCATGGCCCGTAGGGCGCGCGAACGTCGATGGTCCATGGCTGCGCTGACGGAACGACATGCTCTTCGCTTTGAATCGCATAGCCGGCGACGTAGTCGACGACGAGATTCTGTCGGCCGGGCCGGACGCGGCGTCCGAAAATGTCGAGCGCCTGCTGGCGGCCGGGCGGCGCGCCGTCGTCGGGGCGCAGGAGCCAGCCGAGCGCGTGGCGCGTGTTCGCGGGCGGGGCGGGGGGGACCGGCGCGCCGTCGAGCGTCACCGACTTCACCTCGATGATCGGCCAGCAGCGCAGGAACACCCGCTCGCTCTCTGCGTCGATCACCTCGCTGTAGGGCCGCGGCAGCAGCGCGGGCCGGCTGAGCGTCGCATAGATCGCGCGGCTTGCGGCGCCGATCAGCGCGGCGAGCGTCGCGTCTTGCGGCGCAGCGCCTGCAGGTAGTCCGAGCCAGGCCTTGAGCGCGGCGAGATGGGTGAGGTCGTGCGACATGAGCCGTCTCAAGTGAGAGGTGGGAGCGAGAAGCGCGGAGGCGGCGAGCGAACCGCCTCCGCTCCTGGGTCAGCCGTTGCCGATGTTGCTGATGATGCCGACGCCGAACGGCGCATAGACCGCGAGCGTCTCTTCGGCGTAGACGCCGAATTCGCGACGGCGCGTGCGCAGCGGCCAATCAACGCGATAATAGTCGCGGCGCGTCAGCACCTCCGCGACATTGGGCGTCTGGTTCGATTGATACCAGACCGGCAGCCGCTCGCAGAGCGCGAGGATCGTGCCCGGCGGCAGGTCGGGATGCACCTTGACCGGAATGTCGAAGCCGCCGTCGACGCTGAAGGGATTGTAGTACCAGCGCACGACGCCTGAGGCCGACACGCCGTAGGGCCCGCCATTGTCGCTGTCGGCGGAGACGTTGTAGCGGATCAGCGGGCCGGAGGCGTTGGTCAGGCACTTGTTGGTGATGTTCTTCTGCTCCTGCGCGTTGACGTAGAGCACCGTCGGCGACAGCCGGTAAGTGTTCCACATCTCGACCAGCATGTTGTCGATTTCGACCACCGAGCCGCGCCCCGACGAGGTGAGGAACGAGCCGGTTCCCGCGGCCCCCGAGGCGAGGCTCTGCAGATAGGCCGAGTTCGCGGGGTTGAAGCCGACCGTGAGCAGGCCGTCGAAGGCGAGCGTGGCGTTGCGGGAATTGTCGCCGGAGATCGCGCTCACCGGCTGTTGTCCGGACGCCAGCGGCGCGGAGATCGCGACGCTGTTGATGGTGGTGATGGCCTGCAGTGTCTCGGAGCCGGCGGCGCCGACATACCAGGCGTAGGCGACGGCGCCGGTGACGGCGGGCGCGGTCGCGTTGAGCGTCTGGCCGAGCGTCACGGCCTGCGTCGCGTTGTTCGACTTGTTCGACGAGCCGCCGTTGAGGCTATAGGTATTGCCGTCGTTGCCGGTGATCGTCTTGGTCGTCGCGACGCCATTGGCGAGGCTCGAATTGGCGTAGCCCTCGAAGCTCAGCGCGACGACGATCACCGAGTAGGTGGCGGAGGACAGCGTGGCGCCCGTGCCGGAAGCCGCGAGCGTCGGCGTTCCCGGCGTGCCGAGCGCGAGCGAAGCGTTGCCGCCGAGCAGCGCGGTCTCCTCCTTGCGCATCGTCTTCTGCAAGAGGCGCAGCGTCGCGGTGGCGTCGATGTCTTCGAAGCCTTGCGCCGCCGCTTCGGCTTCGAAGGTCACCGTGTCTTCTTCGCCGAGCGTCAGATAGGGCGCGACCTGCAATTGGGCGGAATAGGACATGCTGGCCGTGCGCTGCCCCTCCGGCACCCAGCCCATCGCGTCATAGCCCGAGCCGGTGATGGAGGCGATGGTGCGCCAGCGCGCCGCGTCGCCCGGATTGGGGCGGCCGACGCGCGGCAGCGAATTCCGCAGCGGCGTGACGATCGGATAGAGGTTCTTGGCCGGCGCCATCAGATCATAGGCGGTGAGGCCGCTGGCGATCGTCACGTTCTTGGTAAGCGACTCTTTCATCAAGCCGAGTGTTTCTTGCGTGCTCATGGCGATGTCCATGCGATGGTCCTGTGCGGGTGCGTGTTGGAGGAAGGGCGCGCGAAAGCGCCCGCGGCGCGTGGCGTCGCGGGGCTGGAGCAGTTGCAGAGTCGTCAGCGCCGACGAGGCAGTGTCGGCGCTGGGCCCCGGAGGAGCTCAGAGATCAGTCAGCGATGTGTGAGGCGCTACGCGGTGCGCCCCTTACGCGAGCATGACAGCGGCGTCGTCCAGAATGTGGTCGATATAAGTCTCAATTGTGGATGACTGGCTTGGGAGGCGTGGCATTGGGATCGAAATGAATCCAGCGCAATTCGACTTCCATGCCTGCCAGATAGGACTTGAGATTGTTGACTAAGTTCTGTCCATCCTGGCTCAGCTCGAAAAGGGAATAGATCGCGACCGCGTATGATCTCCCCCGCGCGAACGGGACCTTCTCGGCGACCTCTCCGGATTCGATCACATCGAGCTGACGGTAGACCTTAGCCTGCAGCAGTTCCAGGTGTCGACCTTCGTCCTCGTCCCAGGGCAAATGATCGGTGATGACCAGCACGACTTGGTCCGTGTTGGGATCACGGTAGACGCGATCGATCTTGTTGAGATCTTCGATTGTCATGGAGGCGTCCAAAAGCTCGGATCATTTAGGTTGATGGGACGGATCACTTCGACCTTTGTAGGGGGAAGTCTGGTTCCACCGGGGAACGCAGGCTTTCCCGCGCCGACAATCATCGCCCCGCTCTCCTCGATTTCAGGAAATGCTAATTGTTGATTGGGGGTCAAGGGCGCAGTGTCCGAAGACTTGCATTCGATGCATCGTATGGTGGCTGTGTTCGGATCGCGGAACAGATAGTCTAAACGTGTTTTAGCGCCGCTCTGGGTTTGCCCGGCCGACCCCGGCCAGCGCCAGATGGGTCAGTGCGAGGAGGCCGTCGCCGTCGCGAGCCTTAGAGATTGCTTTGCGCGCATGCGCCACGGCGTGCGCTTCGAGCGGGCGCCCGATCGCGACGCTGAGAAGTGCGATCGCCCGCTCCTCCCGATCTGCCTCGCTGCCGATTGCCTCGGGATCGTGTAGCTTTGTCGCGCCGAGCGTCAGCGCGCCGGCGTCGAATTCGGGCAACGCAGAGACGCGCGCCGTCGTTCTGCGCGCGGCCCATTCCGCGCGCAGCGCTTCCATCAGCATGGCGGCGCTCCTGGATTAGAAGCGCGGCGCGATGGGGTTGGCGAGGCTCAGTTTGGTGAGCGCGAGCGCGCGCTCATGCGGTGGCAGTTCGGCGAGGCGGCGGATCGCGTCGCCGACCGGATCGGCCGCCGCGTCGCGGCCGACGTCGGCGCTTTTGGCGACCGGCCGCAGCGCGGCGCGCGCCGGCAGCGGCTGCGCTTCGAGCGCGGCGATGCGGCCCGTGAGGTCGGCGACGGCCGGCGACAGCGCCTCGAACGCGTTGCGCAGCCGCGCGGTCTCCTCGGTCGCCTTCTCCAATTTGCGGACGGCCTCGGTGAGCGCCGAGGCGGCCTTGGCGAGTGCGGCGGAGGAAGTCGGGGCGGGCGGCGGGGCAGCCTCGCGCAGCGCATCTTTCTGCGCCGCCGCTTGGGGTTCGATGGTGACGACCTGAGCCTCCCCGCTGTTCTCGGCGTCCTCCGACGCCGCTACAAAAGCGCGTTTTTCGACGACGCCGTCCTTGACGACTTCGAAGGTCGCGCCGGGCACGCAGGGGAGGTCGACGAGCGAGATTTCGTTCGGCTCGGCGGTGTAGCGCGTCAGGCCGGTGTCGGAATCGGGCCAACGCTTGACGTAGCGTCCGCCCTGGCTGAAGCCGGTGTAGACGCCTTCCTGCACCTTGCGCCATTCGTCGTCGTCGACGATCTGCGCGGCGACGAGAATGCGCTTGTTGTCGTCGTCGAAGGCGATGTCGGTGAGCTTGCCGGCGGCGACGCGGCCGTGCATCGCGCGCACCGCGCCGTGCGATTTGCCGCCGCTGGCGGCGAGCGCTTCGTTCGACCAGGCCTCGAAATACGGCTTGGTCGAGGCGTAGTCGCAAATCTCGCCGACGCGGTCGGGCACTTCGGCGGTGGCGACGCCGTGCACGATGCGCTGGTCGAGATCGACTTTTGAAAGAGACACGAAGAGATCGAGCTTCGACATGCGTCGCGGGCTCCGTTGGCGGGAATCGGAAAAGAGCGGGGTGACAGAGGAGGGGTCGAATGCACCAATGCCGCGCTTCGCGCTGGCCGGCGGCGCCATTTCTCCAGTATGGAGCATTATGCCTCGAACGGCGTAACACGGCAAGGAAATGTTCGTGCTTTGTTCTATCGAGGTGGAAGCGAAGGAACCCGCCCATGCGCTCGACCGCGACGCGAATTCTGCTTGCGCTGCTGATCGGCGCCGCGCCCGCTCAGGCGAGCGCGAGCTGGACGTTCTGCGTCGCCGCTTCGCCGGGCGGCAAAGACATTTGGATCACCGACGTCTTTCCCGCCGCACGCGATCGCGAGCGGCTGGAGACCGATCTGAAAAACTATCTCCGGACTCAGGGGGTCGCGGGCGCGATTGCGCAATGCCCGCTGCCCAAGGACGACAAGACGGACGTCGTCAACGCGCAATTCACCGCCGCGGAATTCAACCGCAAGCTCGGCCACGCGCTGCATGAGGTGGTCGCGCCGGAGTTCGAGCCGCGGCGGTGAGCTTTGGGGCCGGGCCGTCTTGCCCGCGCTTGACGCGGGCATCGACGCGGCGAGGCCACGACCGGCGGCGCCGCGTGGATGGCCGGGACGAGCCCGGCCAAGACGGCTAGCCCTTCGCCGCCGCCGCATAAAACTCCATCATCCCGCGCGCGCCGTCCTCCGGCCCGATGAGGTCGGCGATCGCCCAGACGAGGGCGTCGGCGCGGTCGGGCGAGAAGCCGGCGGCGCGGGAGTCGAAATCGGGCGTCAGCGCGCAGAGCTGGTCTTCGAGCTTGGCGAAGGCGCCGGCGTGGAAGACGGCGCCGCGTTCGTAGGCGGCGGCGACCGGCTCGGCGCGCAAAAACTTGCCGCGTGTCGCTGTGACCTCGCGCACCGGCAGATTGGGCTCGCTCTGGCGCAGCACCGCGACCACCATGTCGCCGCCGTTGTTGACCTCGGCGACGACGCGATTGGCGGCGAAGCGGCGAAAGGCGGCGCCGACCCGCGCCGCCCATTCGCCGGGGCTGTCGCCCTGGCTGGAGAGATCGGCGAGGACGTGGATCGCGCCCTTGATGGTCCGGCCGGCGACGACGATGCCGCATTCGTCGGCGCTGGCGCCCGATTTGGCGGGCGGATCGACGCCGACGACGATCTCGCTGTAGTCGGCGGGCGCAACGCCTGAGGGGAGGCGCTGGCGCTCGATCAGCGCCCGCGTCCACAGCGCCCCCGGCGTCTCCTCGACGATTTCTGCGAACAGCTCCTGGCGGCCGATCGCGCGGCCCTGGTAGCGCGCCGTGATGCGCTCGATAAACGCTTGGGCGAGGTGATGAGCGTTGTCGAAGGTCGAGCCGCGGGTGACGATCGCGTCTTCGTCGGCGATGAGCTGCTTGATGAGCTTGGTCGGGCGCGGCGTCGTCGTGATCACGGCCTGCGGCCGCGCGCCGAGCCGCAGCCCCAGCAGCGCCTGGTCGAAGGCGTCAGCGTGCCGCCACGCGGCCAGCTCGTCCAGCCACAATTTCTCATGTTGTTTTCCCCTCAGGCGGTCCGGCTCCTCCGCGGAAAACAATTGCGAGACGGCGCCGTTGGGCCAGGAGAGACGCGCCGAGGCGCGCGCATAGCGCGGCCGCTCGTCTCTAGGGCAGATCGCCATCAGCCCGGATTCGCCGAGCACCATGATCTCGCGCACGTCGTCATGCGTCGCGCCGATCAAATTGACGATGGCGAAGGTCTTCGTCCATTGCCGCACCGCCTCAGCCCCGGTGCGCGTCTTGCCGGCGCCGCGGCCGGCGAGGATCAGCCAATAGACCCAGTCGCCGTCGGGCGGCGTTTGCTCGGGCCGCGCCCAGAGCGACCAGTCGTGGAAAAGCTCCTTGCATTCCTTTTCGCTCAGGGTCGCGAGCAATTGGGCGCGCTCGGCGGGGGAAAGTTCGAGCAGCACGCCAATGTTGCGCAGGATCGCGGAGCCGCCGGCGGTCCCGCTCCGCCAGCCGCGTCCGCGCCCTGCGCGTGGCTTGCGAGCAGCCTTGACGCCGGCGCTCACGCCTCGGCCTTTCGCGCCGCAATCATGCGCGCAGCCATGGTGTTGAGCTTGGTGAGCAGCCGCTCGCGCGCGCCGGCGTCCTCGTTGGAGGCCATCGGGGTCAGACGGGTGAATCCGTGATAGCGGTCGAGCCGGTCGAGGATTTTTAGCATGCGGTCGATCGCCGGCAGGTCGCCGTTCTCCGCGTTCGCGGCGAGGCGCGCGCTCATCGCTTCGAGGCGGGCGATCTGCAGGCGAGCGTAGTCCTCGGCGGGGGCGACCCAGCGGCGGCGCAGCTCGTCGCGCAGCAGCGTCTCCACCCTTTTGCGCGACAGGCCCTCCTTCTCGGCGATGGCGTCGACGCCCTGGCCGGAGACGAGCGCGACGAGGATGTTCGGCCCTCGCTTCGCGGGCGCGGCTTTGCGCGCGCGGGCGGGCGCGTCGGACGGCGGCATTGGGCGATCCTGCAATGTCTGGGAGGCGGCGCTGCGCTCTGAATGCGCGATTGCCAGTGTGGAATACTATGCCGCAATCGGCGTAAGTCGACAACAAATTGTCGCGGCGGGGGCTGCTGCGAGAGGGCTTAATAAAATGATATCAATGGGTTGCTTGGCGAAGCGAAAGCTTCCGCGCGCCGGCGCCCCTTCGGCGCGAGGGAGCGAATTTCGATCCTGCCGGCATCGTCATTGCGAGGAGCGGAGCGACGACGCAATCCACCGTTCCGCTTGGCGCTCATGGATCGCTTCGCGTCGCTAAGAAGAAACAACACGCTAAGTGGCGGCGTTGGCGTGCGAATCAGGCTCGGCTCAGGCGGCTTGCGAGATCGGCTGCAAGGTAGCGTCGTAGCCGAGATCGCGGATTTGCCGGACTAGGCGATTGAGTTTGGCCTTGGGCCGGCGGCCCTCGAAATAGGCGCCGCCGAGGTCGCGGTGCGGGACGCCGTCTTTGAGCATGTGGTAGACCGCGGTGAGAAGCGAGGCGGCGACGGCGCAGACCGCTTTTTGCGGGCCGCGTCTGGCGCGCAGGCGGAAAAACTGGGCGGAGTAATAGCTCGCCTTGGCGCGCTTGGCCGCCCACGCGCACTGAACGAGCATGGTCTTCAGCCACGGCGCGCCCTTGCGCAGGCGACCGCGCCGGCGTTTGCCGGCGCTTTCGTTCTGCGCCGGGCAGAGGCCCGCCCAGGCGACGAGATGGCCGGCGGTGGCGAAGCGGCCCATGTCGGGGCCGATCTCGGAGAGGATCGTCAACGCGGATAAGCGGCTGACCCCGGGAATGGTGACGAGCAAGCCGATCAAGTCGCGAAACCCAGCTTTGCGCTCGATCCGTTGGTCGAGCCGCGCGAGGCGCTCGTCGGCCTCGCGGTCGAGCTCGCCGATGGTCGCCGCCAGCGCGTCGTACTGCTGCAAATGGAGCCGCAGCAGGAAGCGATGATGATCGGTCAGGCGGCCGTGCAGCGCGTCGTAGAGCTGCTTGGGCGAGGCCTTCAGCCGCCGGTCGGTCAAGGCGACGAGCTTGCGCGGATCGCGCTGGCCGCCGATCATCGCTTCGATCACGCGGCGCCCGTTGCCGCCCATGATGTCGCTGATCACCGAATCGAGGCGAATGTTGGCTTCCGTCAGCGTCTTCTGGATGCGTTGGACATGGCCGCACTGCTCGCGCACCAGCTGCTTACGGGTGCGCATCAACGTGCGCAGCCCGTGCAGCGGTTCGTCGGGAACGAAGCTCGCCCGGATCAAGCCGAACGCGGCGAGATCGGCGATCCAGGTCGCGTCGTTGACGTCGGTCTTGCGGCCGGGAACCGCCTTGATGTGCGCGGCGTTGGCCACGATCATCGCATAGTCGCCGTCGGCCAGTATCTTCCAAATCGGCATCCAGTAGACGCCGGTCGCCTCCATCGCGACCCGCTCGCAGCGCGCCGCGACCAGCCAGTCCTTGAGCGCGCCAAGGCCGGCCGTCGTCGTCTCGAACGTTCGACAGTCCCGGTGGGCCTTGCCGGCCGCCATCGCGCGCACGCACGCCACGACGCTGTCCTTGTGGACGTCGAGGCCGGCCACCCGTTCGTGCAGAACTTCCATCATCGCCTCCATCGCTCGCCGCGCCGGCAAGGACGCCGATGGAAGAGGAATGCTAAGAAGAAGGCTCCAGGGCGTCGCCGCCCCTACGCGCAAGACGAGATCATCACGGCGTCCCGGGTCCAACTCGCGACCGAGCTCAACGGCATCAGTGAGAAGCCGACCTCTTGCCGACGACCCGAAAATCCTACCACGATGGCAGCGCGCCGGCCCCGTTTCATTCAGCAAGATCGCCTGCAAAGGCGGTCCTAACTCGCGATGACGGCGTTGGCTCAGGATTGTTGTGATGTTGTCGTATGTTGCGGGTAATTATGAAGCCGGCGCCTCAACGCTTCCGGCTCTCGCCGAAGCCGAGTTCGACAACGTTCCAGACGATGATGGCGATCGCCAGCGCGTCGAAGGCGTAGGCGAGCCAGCCCGGCATTATCCCTTCCGAGCGCGGCTGGTACCAATTGGCGGCGGCGGTGAGAAACAGGGAGAAGGGCAGCAGGCCGGCGAGGGAGCGCGGCTTGCCGCGATCCGCGAAGCGCTTGGCGCTGACGAAATATTCGGCGATCGCGCAGAAGATCAGCGCGAAGGCGTAGACGAGCGCATAGGCGTGGACAGCAATGACCTGCGCGTCGATGAAGGATTCGCGGTTGAGATCGCGTGGCGCGTCCGGCGCGATGGCGATCCAGATCAGCGTCATGACGAGCGCGATGCCGACTGGCCCCACGCTCGCACGAGCCCAGACGCCGCGGTCGATCACGCCCTCGGCCTCGCGGTAGAGGAAGCGGAAACGTTCGGCGTCGGGGAGCGCCAGCATCAGTCTCTCAAGAGTTCGTTGATGCCGGTCTTGGCGCGGGTCTGGGCGTCGACCGTCTTGACGATCACCGCGCAGTAGAGCGAGGGGCCCGGCGAGCCGTCGGGCAGCGGCTTGCCCGGCAGCGAGCCCGACACGACGACCGAATAGGGCGGGACATAGCCGACATGGGTCTTGCCGGTGGCGCGGTCGATGATCTTGGTCGAGGCGGAGATGAACACGCCCATCGAGATCACCGAGCCTTCGCCGACGATGACCCCCTCGACCACCTCGGAGCGTGCGCCGATGAAGCAATCATCCTCGATGATGGTCGGGTTGGCCTGCAGCGGCTCCAGCACGCCGCCGATGCCGACGCCGCCGGAGAGATGCACGTTCTTGCCGATCTGGGCGCAGGAGCCGACCGTCACCCAGGTGTCGACCATGGTCTTGGCGTCGACATAGGCGCCCAGGTTGACGAAGCTCGGCATCAGCACCGCGTCGGGCGCGATGTATGCCGAGCGGCGCACGATCGCGCCGGGCACGGCGCGGAAGCCGGCGGAGCGGAAGGTGTTCTCGCTCCATCCCTCAAACTTGGAGGGAACCTTGTCCCACCACGGCGCGCCGCCGGGGCCGCCCGGGATCACCGCGTTGTCGTTGAGGCGGAACGAGAGCAGCACCGCCTTTTTCAGCCACTGGTTGACCTTCCAGGAGTTCGGCCCGGTCGCGCCGGGAATCTTCTCCGCGACCCGCGCCGCGCCGCTGTCGAGCAGCGTCAGCGCTTTCTCGACGGCGTCGCGCACGTCGCCGGTGGTGCGCGTGCTGATGGTGGAGCGATCTTCGAAGGCCTGTTCGATGAGGCTTTGCAGCTTGGCGTCGGACATAGTGCTTTCCAGAATTGGGGCGCCGGACGTTTCGGCGCTGGCGCGGCGCTTGTCAATGGCGGGCGGTCGCGGGAGGTTACGCGTCACCTTCGAAGCCGCGCACAAGAACTTCTCGTCGGGCGAGTCGAAGTCGTCCGCGATGTGGTGGACGCGAAGAAGCCCGGATGGCTTTCGGCGGCCAGTTGGTCGACCGATGGAAACGAGCCGCGCTTTGGGCGCGCCGTTCTCAGTGATCACGATTTCCGCTCCGCGCTCGACGTCATCGACGAGCGCGGAGAGACGAGCTTTGGCGTCTTCGATGTCGATCGTGCGGGTCATGCCGCGAAGGATAGGCGCGGCCCAACCGCGTCAAGCTGGTCCGCTCCCCACGTAACTTCGCCTTTGGAACGATTGCATCATTGGCCGAAATGTCGTTTCGCCCACGTGCAGCAACACCGACACTGTTGGTCAGCCACTGTCATTGCTGCAATCAACATGATAGAAATGTAATTATTTCGCAATGTTGACCTATGTCCGATGGTGCAGCGCGAGCGGGGCGCCCGTCGTTAGGCTTGCTCGGCGCCGCGCGCGGCGGAAAATCCGCGCGCAGCCCTTTGAGAACGTTTGAACCCGCCGAAAAAGCGTGACGACGCGCCTTACCGCACCAGCACGTTCCTGAACTGCCAGGGATCGCTCTCGTCGATGTCCTCGGGGAAGAAGCCGGGGCGGTTGGTCAGCGGCGTCCAGTCGGTGTAGACGCCGACGACCGGGCCGAGATAGGGCAATTGCACTTCGAGGCAGCGACGGAAGTCCATTTCGTCCGCCTCGACGATGCCCGCCCTAGGGTTCTCCAGCGCCCAGACCATGCCGGCGAGCACGGCGGAGGTCACCTGCATGCCGGTCGCGTTCTGATAGGGCGCGATGGCGCGGGTCTCCTCGACCGACAATTGCGAGCCGTACCAATAAGCGTTGCGCTTGTGGCCGTAGAGCAGCACGCCGAGTTCGTCGATGCCGTCGACGATCTCCGCCTCGCCCAGAATGTGGTGCTCCTTCTGCTCTTCGCCCGCCCGGCCGAAGAACTCGTGCAGCGACAGCACGGCGTCGTCGCAGGGGTGATAGGCGTAGTGGCAGGTCGGCCGGTAGGCCGCTTCGCCCTGCGCGTCGCGCACAGTGTAGTAGTCGGCGATCGAGATCGCCTCGTTGTGCGTCACCAGGAAGCCGTACTGGCCCTGCGCCGTGGGCGTCCAGGAGCGCACGCGCGTATTGGCGCCGGCCTGATTGAGGTAGATCGCCGCGCCGCAGCCCGCCTTGTGGAAGCCGGCGTTGTCGGGCGCCCACTTCTCATGCGTGCCCCAGCCGAGTTCGGCCGGCTGCAAGCCCTCGGAGACGAAGCCCTCGACCGACCAGGTGTTGACGAAGACGTTGCGCGGCTTTGGCATCTTGGCGCGCTGCGTGTCGCGCTCGGCGACATGCACGCCCTTGACGCCGAGGCGCTGGGCGAGGCGAGCCCATTCCTCGCGCGTCGTCGGCTCGTCGCCCGTTTCGCCCAAGTCCTTTTGCAGATTGATCAGCGCCTGCTTGACGAACCAGGAGACCATGCCGGGATTGGCGCCGCAGCAGGAGACCGCCGTCGTCCCGCCCGGATTGGCGCGCCGTTCGGCGAGTACGCTCTCGCGCAGCGCATAATTGGAGCGCGCTTCGGCGCCGAGCGACTTGTCGAAATAGAAGCCGGTCCAGGGCTCGACGACGGTGTCGACGTAGAGCGCGCCGATCTCGCGGCAGTACCGCATGATGTCGAGCGAGGATGTGTTGACGGACAGATTGACGCAGAAGCCCTGACCGGGGCCGTCCGTGAGATACTTGCCGAGCACCTCGCGATAGTTATCGGGCGTCAAAGCGATGTGGACGAATTTGATGCCGCGCTCGTCGAGCAGCCGGCGGTCGGTTCCGTCCGGGTCGATGACGACGAAACGGTCCTTGTCGTAGTCGAAGTGGCGTTCGATCAGCGGCAGCGTGCCTTTGCCGATCGAGCCAAAACCGATCATCACGATCGGGCCTTCAATCCGCGCGTGTTGAGGCCAATGCGGCATGGCGTCCAGTCTCCTAAGCTCGGGCAAGGGGACGTCAGGCGTCCGGCGTGGCGGTTAAAAGCAAGCCGCGGCCCCGCCGTCAATAGTGGCGGGGGCCGCATTTCGTCGCAATTTTGTCAAACAGCGGCCTCTCAGAGCCCCTCCGATCCGCCGTCGGAGCGCGGATCGTGGGTCGCGCGGATTGCGCCCTTTGCATCGCGCATCAGGGCCCCAGCGTGCCCCAAAAGATCGCGCTGCGCGGGGCCGCGCCATTCGATGTCGTGCCCGGCTTTGGCGAGAGCGGCGGCGACCGTGTCGTCATAGCCTTCCTCGAGCTTCAGGCTCACCGTTTCAACGCCCCAGGCGCGGCCGAACAGGAAGCGCGGCGCGCTCACCGCCTGTAACGGGTTCTGTCCGGCGGCGATGCGGGTGAAGACCTGCGCCTGGAATTGCGGCTGCCCGTCGCCGCCCATCGAACCGTAGGAGAGAACTCGGCCGTCGTCGAACACCGCGAGGGGCGGATTGAGCGTGTGGGTCGGCCGCCGGCCCGGACGCAGCGGATTGCGCGCGCCGGGTTCGAGCGAGAAAGCGAGGCCGCGGTTCTGCATCGTCACGCCGGTCCTCGGCAGTACGCAGCCCGAGCCGTACTCCCAATAGACAGACTGGATGAACGAGACAGCGAGGCCCTTGTCGTCGATCGCGCCCATCCACACCGTGTCGCCTTTATCCTGGGGCAGGGGCCACGGCGCCGCGCGGCCCTTGTCGATGCGCGCCGCCTGCGCGTCGAGCCACGCAGGGGAAAGCAGAGCCGCGAAGTCATGCGTCGCATGGGCGAAATCGACGCAGGCCTCGTTGCGGATCGTCAGCGCGCGTTTGGTGGCCTCGATTAGCGCATGGGTGTGGGCGAAACTGTCGACGCTTGCGACGCCGAGCCGCTCATAGAGGCCGAGCAGCACCAGCGAGGCGAGCCCCTGCGTGGGCGCCGGCGTGTTGTAGAGGGTCACGCCCTTGAACCGCAGCGAGAGCGGCTCGCGCCATGCCGACGCATAGCGGGCGAGGTCGCCGCGCGTCACTGGCGAGCCAATGCGCTCCAGATCGGCAGCGATCTCCCGCCCGACGTCGCCCCGGTAGAAGTCGTCGAGGCCGGCGTGGGCGAGTTGGGCGAGCGTCTCGGCGAGGCGCGGCAGGCGGCGGGTCGCGCCGGCTTGCGGCCGCTTGCCCTCGATGAGAAACGTCTCGGCGAAGCCGGGGGCGGTCATCAGCGCCGCGTCGGCGGTCGGGTCGTAGCGCCCTTCCGAGGCGGAAATGGCGTAACCCTCGCGCGCATGGCGCTGGGCGGCCTCCAGCAGGGTCGTCAGCGGCAGGCGACCGCCCAGCGCCTTGGAGAGCTCGATCGCCGCGATCCAGCCGCCGACCGACCCGGGAGCCGTCAAAGCGGCCAGCGGCCCACGGGTCGGAATGGTCTCGTGGCCGAGTTTGCGGTAGGCGTCGACCGTAGCGCGCTCGCCGGCATAGCCGCAGGCTTCGATCGCCCGGACCCGGCCGCCCGGCTCGCGAATGAGCCAGAAGCCGTCGCCGGCGATCGAGTTCATGTGGGGATAGACGACGGCGATCGTCGAGGCCATCGCGACCATCGCCTCGATCGCATTGCCGCCCTGGGCGAGGCAGTCGCGTCCCGCAGTCGCCGCGAGGCGGTGTGGCGCGGCGACGGCGGCACGCGAAAATTCAGGGGTGTCGTTCAAGGAACTGCTCAAGTAGGAGGAGGGAGGCGCCAACTTGCGCTGGTCTGTTCGATGGTATTATAGGGCTTAACGCCGCACGCAAAGGCTGGAGCTCCCCTTGGCCGCCAACGCCCGCATCAATTGGACCAACGCGACCACGCTTGCGAGCGTCGGGGTTTTGGTCGGCACCGAACTGGTCGGCGCCGGCGCCGCGGCCGGCTGGGCGATCGGCGGGCTCTTTCAGTTCGGCGACATGGCGACCCACCTTCTCCAGGCGGTTTTGGTCCTCGGCGCGCTCTCGGCCCTCTATGCCTTCCTTCGCGCCGCGCTGTCTCACGAGCCGATCCGCCGCTGAGCTCGCCCGCTAGCCCTCTCGCCGCCAGGCCTGTAGGCTGAAGGCGTGATTTAAGGGAGGCGCGTCGTGAGCCAGAAGCCGATCAGCCGTTTTTCTGTTCCCGACCTCGTCGACGCGCCCGAGGACATCAGGAGCCGGATCCTTCAGGTGCAGGAGAAGTCCGGCTTCGTGCCGAATGTGTTCCTCGTTCTGGCGCGGCGTCCCGACGAATTTCGCGCCTTCTTTGCATATCACGATGCGTTGATGGACAAGCCGGGCGGTCTCACCAAGGCCGAGCGGGAGATGATCGTGGTGGCGACTTCCGCCGTCAACCAGTGTCACTATTGCGTCGTCGCGCATGGGGCGATCCTGCGCATCCGCGCGAAAGACCCGTTGATCGCCGATCAGGTCGCGATCAACTATCGCAAGGCGGATATCTCGGCCAGGCACAGAGCGATGTTGGACTTCGCGCTTCGCGTCGCGATCCGCTCGCAGGAGGTCGAAGACGCGGACATCGCGGCGCTGAGCGAGCAAGGCTTCTCGGCCGAGGACGTCTGGGACATCGCCGCCATCGCCGCCTTCTTCGCTATGTCCAACCGCCTCGCCAATGTCGCCGCCATCCGGCCGAACGACGAGTTTTATGCGATGGGGCGAGGCGAGGGCGGCGGGCGTTAGACCGCGCGAATAGCGCCGCCATATTTCGTCACAGAACTTCGAAAATGCTGTAGACGGGACCGTCGGCGCCGCGATGGCCGACGCCAACGGCGAGGATCTTGTTCAGCCAAGCGTATGGCCGTGCCTCTGTCTCGAACAGCAGCGCCACTCGAATGTAGACGCCGGCCGGATCGGCATTCTCGATCGTCTCAAGACAAGCGACGTGATCGGCGGGCTCATGGCGAATGCCGCGATAGGCCATGCCGATGAGCGCGCCGTCCGTCGTCTCAAGCGTCAGCCGGCCGTCGAGGACACTTCTGTCGCTTGGCCCATCCTGCCGCCGCTCGTCGCAGCCGTCCAGCACGCGGCCGGAGAGCCGGTCGCCTTCGAAGACTCCCCCGGCAATTTGATCCATCCTCGGACTGCCGCCCGGCGCGGGGCGCACGTCTAAGCGCATCACGAAGAGCGGCTTGGTCCGCACTTCGCGAAGCAGGCTTGGTAGACCGCGATAGATGCTGGCCGCCATCCCTAGGAGCCTTCTTCCGGATCAGGCCACATCAATGCCGCCAGCCAATTGCATCGGACGCCGAGGCGAATGCTCGGTGGCGATCTCTCGCGCCGTGGCCACTAGTGCTCGACCAAATCGCTCTCGATCGTCTGCCAGGTCGGGCAGGTTCTCGCTTCCGGGGGGAGGTCGTAGGCCGAGCTGTTGCTCTTGGTGATCACCACCGGCTTCAGGATGACGTCATGCGGCAGCGGCTGGTTCGCGAGATGACGAACTGCCATCGCCATCCCGATGCAGCCTTGCAGGAAGCCGTTGTAGTCGCCGGTCGCGAGCATCTTGCCCTGCTCGACGGCCTCGACGGCTTCTTTCGAGCCGTTAATGCCGACCACCGCAGCCTGCCGGTTGGCCCCTTCAAGCGAGTCGATCGCGCCGATCGCCATCGCGTCGTTGGCGGCGAGGATGCCGTCGACGTGGTCATAGGTCTGGAGCAAATTCTCCATGACCTGCAGGGCCTGCAACCGCTGATAGTTCGCAGGCTGGGAGGCGACCAGCTTCACGTCCTTGAATTCTTTCAGGGCGTCCATGAAGCCGCGGATGCGGTCGTTGTTCGTCTGCGTTCCGCGCACGCCTTCGAGGATGACGACGTTGCCGTGGCCGCCGATGCCCTTCAGGAGCGTGCGCGCCGTTTCGCGCGCGATGTCGTAGTCCGCCGCGCCGACGAAACCGACATAGTCGCCCTCGCTGACGCGTTCCGACATCAGGACCACCGGAACGCCGACGCGATTGAGTGATTTCAATCCCGGCGCCATCGCCTTAGCGTCCACCGGCATGAAGAGAACAGCGCTCGGCTTTTTGACGACGAGATCATCGATCTGACTGAGTTGCTCCGAGATGCTATCCGGGGTGGTGGGCACCATTTCGACCGCTTTGACGCCGGCCGTCTTCGCGTAGTTTTCGGCGCCGATGCGAACCGCCTGGAAGAACGGATTGGTCAGGTTCTTCGTCAACACTGCGATCGTCGCGTCCTCAGCCGACGCGTTCTGTGGCCCGATGGCCAATAGGAGCAGAGCCCCGAATCCTGCATATGCCTTCAATCTGGCCACGATTTCCTCCGCAATTGTTTTGATTTGTAATTGGGCCGATCCGGGACGCCTGGGCGAAGCGCCCGGATCGGCCTCGTCGCTACGACTTCGCCTGGATTTGCGCGTCGTCGAGCCCGAACGGATTGTTGACCGCCGCGGGATAGAGATCGTGGCGGGGCGGGCAGAAGTACTCGATCACTTCGCAGTCCTCGCGATACCAGACCTCATGCTCCACGCCGCCGGGGATGAGGATCATGTCGCCGGGAAGGCAGACCTTCGTTTCGTTCTGCAGTCGGAAATCCATCCGGCCGGACGTGATCATCATGATCTGTTCGTTGTGATGAGAATGGCTCGGCGCGTGACTGCCGGCCTTGATCTTCGACCACACGACCATCCCCTGCTCGCCGGAGATCAGGCGCTGGGTCATGTGCCCCTTGTCGTGCACCGGCAGGGTGTCGAAGTTGAAAAACCCGATCAGATTCGGGTTGTAGTCGCTCGACATACGTGGCTCCTCTAGCATGAATGTTTTCAGGCGATCGTGCGGCCGGAATCGACCTTGAGCAGCGTGCCCGTCATATGCGGAAGGGCGTCGCTGAGGGCGAAGGCGACGTAACGGCCAAGTTCTTCCGGCTCGGCGACCTGTTTGAGGGGAAGGACTTTCGCGGCGTTTTCGAGATATCCGTCGATCGCCTTCAGAGGCGGGGTCGCGGTTTGACCCGGCACCAGCGTGTTGACGCGAATGTTGTATTGGCCGAGCTCAAGCGCGAGCGCCTGCATCATCGCGTGAACGCCGCCTTTCGAGGCGATATAGGCGGCTGAGTTGGGGATAGCCCGGACCGCGGTCGACGAGCCCGTCGCAATCAGCGAGCCGCCGCGGCCTTGCCGAATGAGAATCCGCGCTGCATGCGAGAGCGTCAAAAAGGTGCCGGTCAAATTGACCGAGACGACGCGCTCCCATTCCTCGAGCTCGATGTCCTGAAATGGCTTGAGGGCGATGACGCCGGCGTTGGCGACGCAGGCGTCGAGACCGCCGAACTGAGCCGTCGCAAACTCGAACAGGTCGGCGACTTGCGCTTTGTCGCGAATATCGACGCGGCGAGCGACGATCGCGCCTCCGAACGCCGGCCGAGCCGTGGCCACGGTCTCTTCGAGGCCCTCGAAGACGAGGCCGGCCGCGCAGACCTTGGCGCCCTGTTCGGCGCAGGCGATCGCGATCGCGCGCCCGATCCCCGACTCGGCGCCGGTCACGACTACGGTTTTGCCTTGCAGCAGTCCATCCACGGCCGCGCTTCCCTCTCTCTGTTGACGCGGAGAGAATGGCACAGCGCGACCTATTCCAATTACAGTGGCATTCGAATAGGAGCCATATGGCTTCGCATATGTATCGGGGAGGGCGGTGTGGCCCTGGACGTTCGCCAACTCCAGATTTTCGCGGCCGTCTACGAAGAGGGCAGCTTCAGCCAAGCCGCGCTGCGCCAGAATTCGACCCAGCCGGCGATCAGCCTGCAGATTTCGCGGCTCGAAAAGCTTCTGAAGGTCCGCCTGTTCGAGCGTCACGCTCGCGGCGCCGTTCCGACCGAAGCCGGCCGGCACCTCTACGCGCACGCGCTAGGCATCCTGCGCAACATCGCGGATGCGGAGAGCGACCTCGGCGAGTTACGCGGCGCCATCAGCGGATCGGTGTCCGTGGGGTTGCCGCAAACCATCGCGCAGGGGGTGCTGGACGAAGTTGTCGACGTTTACACGACGACCTATTCGAGCGTGCGGCTTCGCATCGTTCAGGCGTCCAGCGGAACGCTTCAATCGATGGTCCTGGGCAAGCAGCTCGACATTGCGGTGGTGACGCCATTGCCGCGCGGCGGACCGCTGCGGGTGCGGCGCCTGTTCAGCGATCGAATGATGCTCGTCTCAGGCAGTCGACAGGGCCTGCGCCATTTTCAGCCGTGTGAGCTCAGCCGGATTGCGAACCTGAGACTGATCGTTCCTTCGCCGCACCATGGCACGCGCGGGCTGATTGACGAGTTCCTGCGGTCAGCCAACGTCCCGGTCCACCAGCTCTTGGAGATCGATGGCATAGCGGGCACGCTAAACCTCGTCAGGACGACGACGTGGTCGGCGCTGCTGCCCTTCATTGCGGTCTCGCGCATGCTCGATGACGACAGACTGGTCGTCTGCGAGATCTCGGACGGGATCATTCCGATGGATTATTTCCTCACCTACCTGTCGACGGCGACGCTCTCGCCTGCGGCATCGGCGTTCGTCGAGGTCTTAGACGCGGCGCTTGCGACGGCCAAGACGAGGCGAAGGCCGCTGGCGGGTTGAGCCCGTTTGCAACGCCGTCGGACCGTCATCGGGAGGAGCGCAGCGACGAAGCGATCCCTGCTTCAGCTTGCACAGTCGGCGCCGCTGGATGGCTTCGCTCCGCTCGCAATGACGGGCGGAGCACACAAAGCGCGATAGCGTTCGAGCATGCGGCGAAGCCGCCGCATGCTCTCTACTACTCGGCGCTTGGCGAAAGACCGGCGCTCTACCTTACTGCTTCCGCCCCCATCCGCCGCCGGTCGGCGTGACGATCTCGATCGCTTCGCCGGCTTCGAGCACCGTCTGGGCGCAACCCGCCAATTCCTCGCGGCTCCCGTCATTGCGGCGCACGGTGTTGTGGCCGAGTTCGCCGGGCTCGCCGCCGTCGACGCCGAAATTCTCTACGCGCCGATGGCCGCTGAGAATCGAGAGGTCCATCTTCTCGCGGAAGCGCAACCGACGCAGCGTGCCGTCGCCGGCCTTCCATTGTCCCTTGCCGCCCGAGCCGCGCCGGATGTGGAAGTCCTCGAGGACCACGGGGAAGCGTGATTCCAGCACCTCCGGATCGGTCAGCCGCGAGTTGGTCATATGCGTATGCACGCCGCTCGCGCCGTCGAACCCGGGGCCGGCCGGCGCGCCCGAGCAGATCGTCTCGTAGTACTGATAGCGCGAATCGCCGAAGGTGAGGTTGTTCATCGTGCCCTGCGCCGAGGCGAGCGCGTGCAGCGCGCCGAACAGCGTGTCGGTGACAGCCTGCGACGTCTCGACGTTGCCCGCCACCACCGCCGCGGGATAGCGCGGCGACAGCATCGATCCCTCGGGAATGACGATGCGGATCGGCCGCAGGCAGCCCGCGTTCATCGGGATCTCGTCTTCGACCATCACGCGGAAGACGTAAAGCACCGCCGCCCGCGCGACCGGCTCGGGCGCGTTGAAGTTGGTTCCCTGCTGTGGCGACGTGCCGGTGAAGTCGACGGTCGCTTCGCGCGCTTCGCGATCGACGGTAATCTTCACTTTGATCATCGCGCCCTGATCCATCTCGAAGGCGAACTCGCTGTCCTTCAGCCGGTCGATCACCCGGCGAACGCTCTCGGCCGCGTTGTCCTGCACATGGCCCATATAGGCCTGCACGGTTTCGAGCGAGAACATCTCGACCATGTGGCGCAATTCGCGCGCGCCCTTCTCGTTGGCGGCGATCTGCGCCTTCAGATCGTTGACGTTCTGCAGCGGGTTGCGTGCGGGGTAGGGACCGCTCGCCAGCAGTTCGTAAAGCTCCTTCTCACGGAAAAGGCCGCGCTCGACGAGCAGGAAGTTGTCGATGTAGACGCCTTCCTCGAGAATGTTGGTGGCGCGCGGGCTCATCGAGCCCGGCGCAATGCCGCCGACATCCGCGTGGTGCCCGCGTGAGGCGGTCCAGAACAGGATCGTCTCGCCCTTGTCGTCGAACACCGGCGTGCAGACGGTGATATCAGGCAGGTGCGTGCCGCCGTTGTAGGGCGCATTCAGCGTAAAGACGTCGCCGGGGTGGATGCGGCCCTGGTTGAGGCGGATGATGGTCTCGACCGAACGGTCCATCGAGCCGAGATGCACCGGCATATGCGGCGCGTTGGCGACGAGGCGTCCCTCGGCGTCGAACACGGCGCAGGAGAAGTCGAGCCGCTCCTTGATGTTGACCGAATAAGCGGTGTTCTGGAGCGTCACGCCCATCTGCTCGGCGATCGACATGAAGAGGTTGTTGAAGATCTCGAGCATGACCGGATCGGCCTTGGCGCCGATCGCCTCGCGCCGCACGGCCTCTTTCACGCGCCGCAGCACGACATGGTTCTTCGCCGTCACTTCGGCTTGCCAGCCGTCCTCGACGACGATCGTCTGGTGCGGCTCGATGATGAGCGCCGGACCGTCGACCTTGGCGCCGAGCGGAATGTTGCGGCGGAGGTAGACGTTGGCCTCGCGCCACGCGCTGTTGGAGAAGAAGCGGCTGGCGCGCTCGGGCGAGGGCGAGGCCGCCTCTTCGATCGGCTGGGCGGTTTCGTCGAATCGGGCGGCGCCGCCGATCGCCTCGACATTGACCGCCTCGATGACGAGCGGCTTGGTCGGATCGATGAAGCCGAAACGCGCCTTGTGGGCCGCTTCGAAGTCCCGCTTCATCGCTGCCGGATCGCGATAGTCCACTTCGAGCGCCGTATCGGAGCCGGCGTAGCGCAACTGGGCGCGCGGACGCACGGTGACGGCCTCGCGCGCCACGCCTTGACCGACGACTTCCTCTGCCGCGTCTTTGCCGAGCCGCTCGAGGAGGCCCGCGAGGCGCATCAGCACCTCATCGTCGAGCGGCTCCTCGACGCCCTGGCTGCGATTGGCGGTGATGTCGGCGAGCCCCATGCCATAAGCGGAAAGCAGTGAGGAAAGCGGATGGATCAGCACCGTCTTGATCGCCAGCGCGTCAGCGACGTCGCAGGCGTGCTGGCCGCCCGCGCCGCCGAAGCAGTTGAGCGCATAGCGCGTCACGTCGTAGCCGCGCGCGACGGAGATCTTCTTGATCGCCTCAGCCATCTTGGCGACGGCGATGGCGGCGAAGCCGTCGGCGACTTCCTCGGGGCTGCGCCCGTCGCCGATCTCGCCCGCGAGCGCCTGGAACGCCGTCCGCACGCTCTCGGCGTCCAGCGGTTGATCCTGGCCGGGCCCGAAGATCTTGGGGAAGAAATCCGGAATGAGCTTCCCGGTCATCAGATTGGCGTCGGTGACGGCGAGCGGGCCGCCGCGCCGGTAGCATTTCGGGCCGGGATCCGCGCCCGCCGAATCCGGGCCGACGCGGAAGCGCGAGCCGTCGAAATGGAGGATCGATCCGCCGCCGGCCGCGACCGTGTGGATCATCATCATCGGCGCGCGCATGCGCACGCCGGCGACCTCGGTCTCGAAGGCGCGCTCATAGGCGCCGTCGAAGTGAGCGACGTCGGTCGAGGTGCCGCCCATGTCGAAGCCGATCACTTCGTTGAAGCCGGCGCTGCGCCCTGTCTGCGCCATGGCGACGACGCCGCCCGCCGGGCCGGACAGAATGGCGTCCTTGCCGGCGAAGAGGTGGGCGGCCGTCAGCCCGCCCGAGGACATCATGAACATGACGCGCGCGCCGGTCCGCTCGGTGTCCAGCGCCTTCGAGACGCGCTGGACGTAGCGCGAGAGGATCGGCGACAGGTACGCGTCGACCACCGTGGTGTCGCCGCGCCCGACCAGCTTGATGAGCGGCGAACATTCGTGGCTGACCGAGACCTGGGCGAAGCCGAGCGAGCGCGCGATCTCCGCGACGAGCTGTTCGTGCCGGGGATAGCGATAGGCGTGCATGAACACGATCGCGACCGCGTTGAAACCCTCCGCCTGGGCGCGCTTGAGCGCCGCACGAACGGCCTCGAGATCGGGCTCCGTCTCGACGGTGCCGTCGGCAAGAATCCGCTCGTCGACTTCCAGCACCTCGGAATAGAGCTGGTCCGGCTTGATGATGTTGCGGGCAAAGATCTTCGGCCGAGCCTGGTAGCCGATCTCGAGCGCGTCGCGGAAGCCGCGCGTCGTCACCAGCAGCGTGCGCTCGCCACGGCGTTCGAGCAGAGCATTGGTGGCGACGGTGGTGCCCATCTTGACGACGCCGATCGCACCGGCCGGGATTGGCGCCCCTTGGGCGAGACCGAGCAGGTCCCGGATCGCCTGGACCGCCGCGTCGTCATAGGCCGGATTCTCGGAGAGCAGTTTGCGGGCGTGGAGGACGCCGTTCGGGTCGCGGCCGATGACGTCGGTGAAGGTGCCGCCGCGGTCGATCCAAAAGTCCCATTGGCCGGACGTTTGGGCCCCCTGAGAAACGGAATCGGCCAAGTGACGCTCCTTGAGTTCTAGAAGTAGATTGTTGGCAACTTATCGATAAGATGTCGGTGTCGCAAGCGCTGAGGCCGCCGGGACGGCGAGGCGACTGCAAGGCGGCGCAGTGGTTTGCTGCGCCTGTTGTAGCACTCGTGCGCGCGCATTCTGACGCACTTGGCTGATTCGTGGAACACGCGCTCGTGAAGGCTGCACTCACCGCGCGCCGATTGAACTTTGGCGCCGATCAGCGCAGCTTGCGCTGCGCGCGGCGGCTGGCGCGCGCCAATACGAGGCGGAGTATCAATGGATTACGTGCGATTTGGTAAAACGGGCATGAAAGTGTCGAGGCTCTGCCTTGGCTGCATGACCTACGGTTCGAAGTCGTGGCGCGAGTGGGTCCTCGAGGAAGAGGCCTCGCGTCCGTTCATCAAGCGGGCGCTCGAACTGGGGATCAATTTCTTCGACACCGCCAACGTGTATTCAGGGGGCGTGAGCGAAGAAATTCTCGGCCGCGCGCTCAAGGACTTCGCCAAGCGCGACGAAGTCGTCATCGCGACGAAAGTCTACTTCCCGATGGGCCCAGGCGTGAACGCGCGCGGCCTGTCGAGAAAGCACATCATGGAGTCGATCGACGCCTCGCTGAAGCGGCTCGGCACCGATTACGTCGATCTCTACCAGATTCATCGCTTCGACTATGAAACGCCGATCGAGGAGACGGTGGAAGCCCTGAACGACGTCGTGCGCGCCGGCAAGGCCCTTCACGTCGGCGCTTCGTCGATGTGGACGTGGCAGTTCGCGCGCATGATCTCGGTCGCCCGTGAGCGCGGCATGGCCGAATTCGTCTCGATGCAGAATTACTACAATCTCGTCTATCGCGAGGAAGAGCGCGAGATGATGAAGTTCTGCGCCGATCAGGGCCTCGCGGTCATGCCGTGGTCGCCGCTCGCGCGAGGCTACCTGGCGGGCTCGGGCGTTGGCGAGACAGCCTCGACTGTGCGCGGGCGCACCGACTCCTTTTCAAAGGTGCTCGGTCTCGGTTCGCGCCAGGACGAGACGGTTCGCCGCCGGGTCAACGAAGTCGCGGAGAAGCACGGCACGAAGCCGGCGGTCGTCGCGCTCGCCTGGGTTCTGGCGAAGTCCTACATCACTTCGCCGATCGTCGGCGCCTCCAAGCCGCATCACCTTGAGGATGCGATTGCGGCGCTTTCGCTGAAGCTCGACCCGCGCACCATCGCCAAGCTCGAAGAGCCCTATCAGCCCAAGGCCGTCGTCGGCCACGAGTGACCCTGACCTCTGTTATGCCCGCGAAAGCGGGCATCCAGGGCCGCCTGCATGGCCGGTTCTCTGTGCATGCCGCGGCCTTCATCTGGACCCCGCGTTCGCGGGGGTGACATTCCGGCCCTATCGCGGTCGCGCCAACACCGCCGCGACCGCCGCCGGAATTTGCGCTGGGGCTTCGATCAGCGGATCGGCGCCGGCCGCGGTGAGTTCGGGTGCATCGCCGTAGCCCCACAGCACGCCGATCGAGCCGATGCCAACGGCGCGCGCGCCGAGCGCGTCATGCTTGCGATCGCCGATCATGACAACGCCGTCGGAGATGACGAGGCGCTCGCGCTCGATGAGATAGGCGAGCAGGTCGCCCTTGGCCGCCCGCGTGCCGTCGGCCTGCGAGCCGTAAATCGCCTCGAAATAGCCGGCGAGCCGGAAATGCTCCAGAATCGGCCGCGCAGAAGTTTCGAGCTTGGAGGTCGCGACGAACAGCCGGTAGCCGCTCGCCTTGAGCGCCTCGAGCGCGTCGACGATCCCCGGATAGACCGTGTTCTCGAACATGCCGATCTCGGCATAGCGCTCGCGATAGAGCGCGAGCATCGTTGCGGCTTTGTCATCGCCGACGAGCTTGGCGAAGCTGTCCAGTAGCGGCGGTCCGACGATCCACCTCAACTCGCTCTCGCGAGGGATCGGACGCTCGACGCCGTCGGAGGCGTTCAGCCTTTCGAGCGCGTAGCGCGTCGATCGGAAGATGCCGGGCGCCGAATCGGTCAGCGTGCCGTCGAGGTCGAACAAAACGGAAGATTTTTTCATTTCAGCAACACGAACTCATTTCAGCAATACGAAGATGTCGACTTGCAGGTTGGGGTCGTCGGGGGTTTTGACGTCGTTGAGATATTCCTCGACGAACACGTCCTGCGCGTCGATTCCCTTCTCGTCGAGATAAGCGGTGATCGCCTCATAGGTGGCGTCGATGTCGTCATAAGCGCCGCGATGTTCGAAGCGCATCGCCCTGCCGACCGGCGTCTGTCCGAATTTCACTTGGTCGGAGAGCGACGTCTTGCCGTCGGGGATCGCGTCGATTGGAATCTCCGCGCGATAGGTGAAGCCAACATCGTCCGCTTCGAGGAACACGGCGAGCGGGTGGCCGGCGGCTTTCAACCCGGCCTTGCCGAGCTCCGCGCGGATCGTGTCGATCGAGCCCATGATGGCGCCGAACACTTCGTCGCGATTAGCCTTGCCCTCGATGTAGGCGGCCGGCCGCGAGGCGAGGTCGCGCGTCTCGCCCATGGTTCCGCTTTCGCTCGGAGTGGGGCTCGGCGAGGCGGTCGGCGCGGGCGACGGCGGCGGATTGGGCGTCGGGCTCGGCGTAGGGACGGCGGGCGTCGCCTGGACGGTCGGCGTCGGGATCGGCGAAACGGAGGGAGTCGGCGCCGGAGCTGCGGGCGTCGGAGCCGGGGTCGTCGCTCCGGGCGCGACGGGCGAAGTCACCGGCGCTGCGCTCGCCGGAGGCGACGTGACAATTGTCGGCGTTTGTTGCTGCGCAATGGCCGAATTGATCCAAGCGGCGCCCAACAGGACGCATGCGACAAGCGCAGCGTCCCACCATGCCTTACCGTGGCGGGTCATTCGTGGCTTCTCCTGCCGACTGAAATCGCGCGCACTATGCTGGCAACCGAGCGCGGCGCCAAGCGGCGACCGCAGCGCGGCCACCGAATTTCGGAGATCGAGCGCCGCCGTTACGCCGGCTCAGGTTTCGTCCAGCGCAACACCGGCTGACGCGCGGCGCGCGTCTCGTCAAGCCTGCGGCGCGGCGCATCGTACGGCGCGCCGAGGAAGCGCTCCTTCTCGCCGGCGAGCGCGCTCAATGCGAGGTCACGCAACGTCATGATGAACAGATCGAGGCTCGCCTTCGATTCCGATTCGGTCGGTTCGATCAGCATCGCGCCGTGCACCACGAGCGGGAAGTAGACCGTCATCGGGTGATAGCCTTCGTCAATCATCGCCTTGGCGAAGTCGAGCGTCGTCAGGCCGGCATCCTTGAGCCAGCGGTCGTCGAACAGGGCTTCGTGCATGCACGGCCGGTCGCCGAACGGCGCGGACATCAGATCGTTCAGCGAGGCGCGAATGTAGTTGGCAGCGAGCACCGCGTCCTCCGAGGCCTGCCGCAATCCGTCGGCGCCGTGCGAGAGGATGAAGGAGAGCGCGCGCACGAACATCCCCATCTGGCCGTGGAAGGCGCTCATGCGGCCGAAAGCGGCGCTGTCGTCCGCGTGCTCGACGAGCTCCAGCTGCTCGCCTTTGCGCACGACATAGGGAACCGGCGCGAAGGGCGCGAGCCGATCGGAGAAGACAACCGGCCCGGCGCCTGGGCCACCGCCGCCATGCGGCGTCGAGAACGTCTTGTGCAGGTTGATGTGCATCGCGTCGACGCCGAGGTCGCCCGGCCGCGTGCGGCCAACGACAGCGTTGAAGTTCGCTCCGTCGCAATAGAAATAGGCGCCGGCCTCATGCACCGCCTCGGCGATCGCGACGATGTCGCGTTCGAAAAGGCCGCAGGTGTTGGGATTGGTAAGCATGATCGCCGCGACATCGGAGCCGAGCGCTTCCTTAACGCTCTTTGCCAGGACCACGCCGTCCGGTCCGGCGGGAACGGCGCGCACCGAAAATCCCATCATCGCGGCGGTCGCCGGATTGGTGCCATGCGCGGAATCAGGCGCCAGCACCACGTTGCGCGTCGCCTCTTCGCCACGCGCGACGATCGCCGCCTTGATCGCCATCATACCGCACAACTCGCCATGCGCGCCGGCCTTGGGCGACATCGCGACCGCGCTCATGCCGGTCATGATCAGGAGGTCGCGCGCGAGCGTCTCGATCAACTCCAGCGCGCCCTGAACTGTCGAGACGGGTTGAAGCGGATGAATGTCGCCGAGGCCCGCCAGCCGCGCCATCTTCTCGTTGAGGCGAGGATTGTGCTTCATCGTGCACGAGCCGAGCGGGTAGAGCCCGGCGTCGATCGAATAGTTGTTGCGCGACAGGCGCACATAATGGCGCACGGCCTCCGGCTCCGTGAGCCCGGGAAGTCCGATCGCGCCACTGCGCTCGAGTCCGCCGAGGCGCGAGGAGAAGGGCCCCGGCTCTTCGATGTCGACCCCGGTGGCGTCGAGGCGACCCGATTCGAAGATCAGCGCCTCCTCCATATCGAGAGCGCGATTGCCGGTGAACGTTCCGCGACGCGCCTCGTCGGCGGAGGCCGGTCGGGTAGGGCGCCCTTGCATGTTCATGGAACTCTCCTGATCAAAGGCATTGCGCCAGCGCGTCGGCGTAAGCCGCCCGATCCGCCGCCGTGGTGAGTTCGGTCGCGGCGACGACAATGAGGTCGTCGTGCCCCGCGTTTGGCGCGAGACGTGAGATCGGGACGCCGCCGATCACGCCGCAGCGCGCCAGATCCTCGATCAGCTCCGCGGCATTGCGCGGCGTCCGGATCGTGAACTCGTTGAAAAAGGTCTCATTGAGCACGTCGACGCCCGGAACCTTGGCGAGCCGCTCGGCGAGATCGACCGCATGGGCGTGATTGACCTTGGCCAGCCGGCGCAGCCCGGTTTCGCCGAGCAGCGTCATGTGAATGGTGAAAGCGAGCGCGCACAGGCCCGAATTGGTGCAGATGTTGCTCGTCGCCTTCTCGCGCCGGATGTGCTGTTCGCGCGTCGAGAGGGTGAGCACGAAGCTGCGCCGGCCCTCCGCGTCCACGGTTTCGCCCGCCAGGCGCCCCGGCATCTGCCGCACATGTTTCAGTTGCGCCGCGAAGAGGCCGAGATAAGGGCCGCCGAAATTGAGCGCATTGCCGATCGACTGGCCCTCGCCGACCACGATGTCGGCTCCCATCTCGCCGGGCGAGCGCACCGCGCCGAGCGAGACCGCCTCGGTGAAGACCGCGATCAACAGCGCGCCCTTGGCGTGGGCGGCTGCGGCGATCGGCGCAAGGTCGCGCAGATTGCCGAAGAAGTCGGGGGACTGCACGATCACGCAGCTCGTCTCGTCGTCGATCTCACCGCCGATGTCCTCGGTTGCGGCGACATCGAGCGGCATTCGCACGATCTCGTCGCCCGCCAGCCGCGCGAGCGCGGCCGCGACGTCGGCGTATTGCGGATGGAGGCCGCCCGACAGCACCGCCTTGTTGCGCCGCGTCAGGCGGTGCGCCATCAGCATCGCCTCCGCGCAGGCGGTCGAGCCGTCGTACATCGAGGCGTTGGCGACCTCCATGCCGGTCAGCGCCGCGACCTGCGTCTGGAATTCAAACAACGCTTGCAGAGTGCCCTGAGCGATCTCCGGCTGGTAGGGCGTGTAGCTGGTCAGAAACTCCGAGCGCTGGATGAGGTGATCGACGCTCGCGGGAATATGGTGCCGATAGGCGCCGGCGCCGACGAAGAAAGGCAGGGAGCCCGCGGCGATATTGCGCGACGCCATTCGACCTAGGGCGCGCTCCACCTCGATCTCGCTCATGCCGTTGGGCATAGGCAGGCCGGAGAGGCGTTTGTCCCAAGGGATGTCGGCGAACAGCGATTCGATATCCGCGGCGCCGACCTTTGCGAGCATTACGGCGCGGTCGGACGCGTCGAGCGGGAGATAGCGCATGGCGTCACGCGAGAGTTTTGAGGAAGGCGTCGTAGTCGGCTTGGTTCATCAGCCCGTCGAGCTCGCCGGGGTTGGCGAGCTTGATCTTCATGAGCCAGCCGCGGCCGAGCGCGTCCTGGTTGATGAGCGCAGGCTCCTTGTCGACGTCGCCATTGGCCGCGACGACTTCGCCCGAGACCGGCGCGAAGACGTCGCTCGCCGCCTTCACGCTTTCGACCACCGCGGCGCCCGCGCCTTTTTCCAATTTGGCGCCGAGCGCAGGCAGTTCGACGAAAACGACATCGCCTAATTGCTGCTGCGCGTAATCGCTGATCCCGACCGTGCAGACGTCGCCCTCGACGCGCACATATTCATGGTCCCTAGTGAAGCGAGTATCGGACATCGGCTTCCTCCTCTTAAAATGTTTTAGCCGCGGTAGTAGGCGTGCGGGTGGAAGGGCAGGGGCGCGACGCGCGCCTCGAGCGGCTTGCCGCGCACCATCAGCCCGAGCGGCCCGTCGGTTGCGCCGCCGCTCGCGACATATCCCATGGCGATCGGCGCGCCGACGCTCGGCCCGAAGCCGCCTGATGTGACGCGGCCGATCGACCGGCCCTCGGCGTCGACGATCTCCGCGCCCTCGCGCGCAATCGCGCGCCCCTCGAGCCGGAGCCCGACGCGGCGGCGCGCGGGCCCCGAGGCGAGCGCCGCCTGAATGCGGGCCGCGCCGGGAAACCCGCCGTCGAGACGACGACGTTTCTGGATCGACCAAGCGAGGCCCGCTTCGATTGGATCGATCGTCTCGTCGAGTTCGTGCCCGTAGAGGCAGAGGCCGGCTTCGAGGCGGAGCGAATCTCGCGCGCCGAGGCCGACCGGATGGACGTCCTCTTCTTGCAGCAGGCGCCGCGCGAAGGCTTCGGCGTCGGCGGCGGGCAGCGAGATCTCGAAGCCGTCTTCACCGGTGTAGCCGGATCGCGAGACATAGGTCTCGAAGCGTCCGAAACGAAGGGGCCTGACGCTCATGAAGGACATGGCCGCGAGCGATTCGTCCCCCGCCACGCGCGTCAGCGCGGCTACGGCCGCGGGCCCCTGGACGGCGACCAGCGCGGCCTCGTCGAGTTGGGTCAGGCGCACGTCGGCGGGCAGGGCCCCATCGAGAAACGCATAGTCGATCCCCTTGCGCGCGGCGTTGACGACGAGATTGAGCCGCCCGTCGGCGCCGTGCGGCCGCGAGACCATCAAGTCGTCGATGACGCCGCCTTCGGGGTTGAGAAATTGGGTGTAGCGCTGGCGCCCCTCGGCGAGGCCGAGAATGTCGGCAGGGCAGAGGGCTTCGAGCGCACGGGCGATCGTCGCGTGGTCGGGGCCGTCGAGACGCGCCTGACCCATGTGCGAAACGTCGAACAGTCCGGCGCGGGCGCGCGTGTACAGGTGCTCGGCCAGTATCCCCTGGGGATATTGGATTGGCATGTCATAGCCAGCAAACGGCGCCATCCGCGCGCCGAGCTCGACGTGGAGGGCGTGAAGAGGCGTGCGCTGGGTCGCGGAATCCGACATGGCTCCACCGGTCAAAAGCGTGAGGGCAGCCGTTGAGCCGACCACGCGCGGTCGATGGCCCAGCAGCGCCCCCTCTGTCTTGTGACCTGAGAGATTTCCCGTCGCAGTGCGGCGGTTACCCCCGTCGGTGGGCGGACGCCGACGAGGCGCCAGCCGCTTTCCAGAGCGTCACCACCCAACGGTCCATCGGCCTGAGCGTTTCCGGGGCGGTTGCGCCTTCGGCGCCGGAGCGAGCAAACTCCTCCGGACTCTTCCGCTGGGTGTCTTAACCTGACGGCGGCAAGAAGCCCGAAGCCGGCGGCTTTGTCAATGCGCGGCTTCGGCGTTCGACGCGACGTGACGGTGGCGCGGACGGGCGGACTCAGCCGGATGGCTGTTGTTGTCGAAGCCGACGCTGATCGAATAGTCGTCGTTCAGCTCCGTGCGCGTCATCGGCAGAATGATCGGATCGGAGACGAATCGGAACACCGTCTCCGCGGCGCCGCCGGTGTTCGCTTGCAGCGTGTAGGTCTTGGTATAGGCGGGCTTGTTGTCGTTTATGTTGAGGACAGTGATTCGCAGCGGCGCGCTGTAGGCTCCGGGCGAGCCGGCGGGCCCGATCGCGAGGTGGCCGGTAATGCCGACCTTGAGGCTGAACTGGTTGGAGCCCGGAACAGGATCGCATTCGCGCGCGGTGTCAGAAATATCGAATTGGTAGCGCACCGACGCGTTGTCGGCGCCGCCGACGCGCATCGACGCCCCCGCGTCCTGCACCTCGACAGTGGGGCAGTCGAGATTCTGCGACGAAAGCGGCAAGCGGACGATCTTATCCGCCTCGCCGCCGGGGTTGTTCGACTGTGCGTTCGCCACCGCCGCGGGCTTCGCGCTGAGCGAGGCCGGCATGATGTTCTCCATCGAGCTGCACGCGCCCAGCAAGGCGACGCCGGCGAGCGCGACGCTCATTCGAAGCTGTTTGAAAGGCACGTTCGTCATCGTCACACGTTCCCGCTGGCGCATCCGCCGATCTCCCAAGGTTCTTATCCGTTCCGGCGATCAGGGCAACTGGTCGAAGGCGGTCTTGAAGCCGTCGAGCGAGGCGGGCACGCCAATTCCCTCTTCGGGCGTTTGAAAGATGACGAAGGTCATGGTCTTCGCCGTCCTCAGCTTTTGCAAGACCTTGTCGTCGATCACGACCTCGGCGACGCAGCCGTTCGGCAGGCAGCGCACGAAATTTATTCGCCCGATGTCCTCCTGATCGATCTTCAAGTCGAGGCCGGTGGGCAGAAGCACGCCGAGCGGCGCGATGACGCGCAGCAAGCGGCTTTTGTGGTCGGCCGTCTTGAGCGCGATGACCACAAGCGTGATGTTCGGCCGCTCGTCGTCGACAACGCTCTGAACCACCGCGCATTGCTGCGTGGCGGCGCCTGGCGGCGTTTCGCAACGAGTCTCCCACGCGCCGTGCTTGTCGGTGACGGCCGCCGCCGCCGATCCCGCCGAGCCGGCGAACACCAATGCAGAAAGCGCGAGAACAGCCGCGCCGCCCGACCGAATCGCGCTTCGAGCTCCGATTCCGCCGCCGGATTTGAACCAAACCATGTATGCCGCTGTCCATTCGCGAATTGAGGCGATGGCGTACCAAACGTCGCGACGCTGTCAAGGCGGGTCGCGACGTTTGGTCGCGCCCGTTAGTTACGTGGACGCGACGTCTTTATGGTTTCCAAACCGGGAGAATGCGCTATCATAGCGAAAAAATGTGCGGCGTATCAATGTGACACGGGGGCTTATGGGCCTCCGGCGCGTGGGCCGTGTAACAAGAGGACGGGCAGGAAATGAAGGCATGCGAACGATTCGGGTTGCCTCCTACGGCTGTTCGGACGGGGGGCGCGCTAGTCGGGCTATTCGCAGCCTCCGCCGCCTGGGCCGATAGCTACGGTCATGCGGAACCCGGGCAGATAGGCTTCCAGGAGCCGGTCACCGACATCGCGCGGTATATCCAGTGGTTTCACAATTCGATTCTGCTGCCGATCATCATTCTAATTTCGCTCTTCGTTCTCGGCCTGCTGCTCTATACGGTGTGGCGGTTCAACGAGAAGGCCAACCCGACGCCGTCGCGAACGACGCACAACACGGCCATCGAGGTGGCGTGGACGGTGGTTCCGGTCCTTATTCTGGTCTTCATGGCAATTCCGTCGTTTCGGTTGCTGACGATGCAGTTGACCATTCCTGACGCCGACGTGACGATCAAAGTGACCGCCTCGCAGTGGCACTGGAACTATGCCTATCCGAAGGACCAGGGAGATTTCTCGTTCGACTCCTATATCAAGGACGAGAAAGATCTGAAGCCGGAGAACGGCGATTTGCGGCTGCTCGCCGTCGACAACGAGGCCGTGGTGCCGATCAACAAGATCGTCCGCCTGCAAATTACGGCGAGCGACGTCATCCATTCCTTCGTCGTGCAATCCTTCGGCGTTCGCGTCGACGCCGTGCCGGGCCGTCTCAATGAAACGTGGTTCAAGGCGGATCGTGAAGGCGTGTACTATGGACAGTGCTCGAAGCTTTGCGGCAAGGACCACGCCTACATGCCGATCGCGTTCCGAGTGGTCAGCGAGGATCAGTACAAAGCCTGGCTCGCCGATTCGAAGAAGAAATTCGCGGCGACGAGAAGCGCTGTCCGTTACGCAGGCGCCGATGGCGCCTCGGCGCGAGAATAATCTCACGCCGATCAACCAGACCTGAACCCCAGGCGCTGACTTTTGAGGAAAGGCTTCATGGCGACCGAGGCTACAACTCACGACGACGGTCATGCTGAGCACGGCCATCCCACAGGCTGGCGTCGATATCTCTTCTCGACCAACCATAAAGACATCGGCACGCTCTATCTGATCTTCGCGATTATCGCGGGGCTCATTGGCTCGGCGCTCTCGGGGGCGATCCGCCTGGAGTTGATGGAACCGGGCGTGCAGATCTTTCCGGTGATCTCGGCGATCCTCACCGGCGACGGCTCGCTCGATGCGGCGAAGAACATGTACAACGTGTTCATCACCGCGCATGGCGTCATCATGATCTTCTTCATGGTGATGCCGGCGTTGATCGGCGGGTTCGGCAACTGGTTCGTGCCGCTGATGATCGGCGCGCCGGACATGGCGTTCCCGCGCATGAACAACATTTCCTTCTGGCTGCTCCCGGCGGCGTTCCTGCTGCTGATCCTTTCGATGTTTGTCGAAGGATCGCCGGGCATGCACGGCTTCGGCGGCGGCTGGGTGCTTTATCCACCGTTCTCTTCGACGGTCGGCACGCCGGGGCCGGCGATGGATTTCGTCATTCTGTCGCTGCACCTTGCGGGCGCATCGTCCATTCTCGGCGCGATCAATTTCATCACGACGATTTTCAACATGCGCGCGCCGGGCATGACCCTGCATCGGATGCCGTTGTTCGTTTGGTCGGTGTTGGTGACGGCCTTCCTGCTCGTTCTCGCTCTGCCGGTTCTCGCCGGCGGCATAACGATGTTGCTGACCGACCGCAATTTCGGCACGACATTCTTCAACCCCGCGGGCGGCGGCGATCCGCTGCTGTTCCAGCATCTGTTCTGGTTCTTCGGCCACCCCGAAGTCTACATTCTGATCCTGCCCGGCTTCGGCATCGTCAGCCAGATCATGGCGACCTTCTCGCGTAAGCCGGTGTTTGGCTATCTCGGCATGGTCTACGCGATGGTGGCGATCGGCGCGATCGGCTTCGTGGTTTGGGCCCATCACATGTACACTGTGGGCCTGTCGCTCAACACGCAGCGCTATTTCGTGTTCGCCACGATGGTGATCGCGGTGCCGACCGGCGTGAAAGTGTTCTCCTGGATCGCGACGATGTGGGGCGGCTCGATCTCGCTCCGCGCCCCGATGGTTTGGGCGATTGGCTTCATTCTGGTCTTCACCATCGGCGGCGTGACGGGCGTCGTGCTGGCCAACGCCGGCGTCGACCGCGCGCTGCACGAGACCTATTACGTCGTGGCGCACTTCCACTACACAATGTCGCTCGGCGCCGTGTTCTCGATCTTCGCCGGTTTCTACTACTGGTTCCCGAAGATCACCGGCTACATGTACGACGAGCGTCTTTCCAAATTGCACTTCTGGTTGCTGTTCATCGGCATCAACGTCGTGTTTTTCCCGCAGCACTTCCTCGGCCTGGCCGGCATGCCGCGGCGCTATATCGACTATCCTGACGCTTATGCGGAGTGGAATTTCGTTTCGTCGGTCGGGGCTCTGATCGCCGGCGTCGCGACGTTGGTGTTCCTCTATACGGTATATGAAGCGTTCGCCCGCAAGCGCGTGGCGGGCGACAATCCGTGGGGCGTCGGCGCGACGACTTTGGAATGGACCTTGCCTTCGCCGCCGCCCTTCCATCAATATGAGACCTTGCCGCAGATCACCGGCTTGGATCATTGAGTTCGAGCCGGCCGCCTTTCCATGGGCGGCCGGCTCGACAGCGCGTTCCCTTCCAGGGAGCGCGCGCTTTTCGTAAAGTTTCGCTGAAATGAGAATGCTTAGCCAGAATACCTCCCGCCTCGACGCCGGCCCCATCGGGTCGGAGGCGGGGCCGCGCGAGTACATCGCGTTGCTGAAGCCGCGCGTGATGTCGCTCGTCGTACTGACGGCGCTGGCCGGCATGCTCTGTGCGCCGACGCCCATTCATCCGGTCATCGGCTTCGCCTCGCTGGCAGCGATCGCTGTCGGGGCAGGGGCGTCCGGCGCGCTCAACATGTGGTGGGACGCCGACATCGACCTCTTGATGGCGCGAACGCGCCTGCGCCCAATTCCCTCCGGGCGGATCACGCGGGACGAGGCGCTGGGGTTCGGTCTGATTCTGGCCTTTTTCGCCGTGCTGACGCTCGCCGCGGCGGCGAATTTCCTCGCCGCCGGCCTGCTCGCCTTCACGATCTTCTTCTACGCCGTCATCTATACGATGTGGCTGAAGCGCTCGACGCCGCAGAACATCGTCATCGGCGGCGCCGCCGGCGCTTTGCCCCCCGTCGTCGGCTACGCCGCAGCGACCGGCGGTGTGTCGCTCGACAGCATGCTGCTGTTCGCCATCATCTTCATGTGGACGCCGCCGCACTTCTGGGCGCTGGCGCTGGTCAAGAGCCGCGACTACGAGCGGGCGGGCGTGCCGATGATGCCGAACGTGAAAGGCCCGTCGCGCACCCGGCTCGAAATCCTGCTTTACACCCTCGTTCTGGCGCCCCTCGGCGTCGCGCCCTGGATCACGGGAATGGGGGGCGGGCTGTACGCAGCGGCGGCGATCGTCGGCGGCGCGGCGATGATCGTCCTGGCTGCGCGCGTTTACCGAATTCGCGAGGGCTCGCCGGCCAACAAAGCGGCGATGCAATTGTTCGGCTATTCAATCGTTTACCTGTTCGTCCTCATGGTCTTGCTGATTGTGGAGCACGCCTTCGGGCTAATCGGGCGCTGGGGCCTCTAGGGAATGACGATGGCCGAGAATCTGTCGCCCTCTGGTCTGACCGCCGCGCAACTGCGCAACCGACGGCGACGAAATGTCGCAATCGGCCTGAGCGTCGCATTTCTGGCCGCGCTGTTCTACGCGATCACGATCGTGAAGCTCGGTCCGAACGCACTTAGCCCGATGCCGTGACGTCCCCCATGCCGAACCATCCCTCGCCCGCTTCCGACGCCCGCAATCGTCGTGTGGGCGTAGTCGTCGCCTGCACGGCGACGGGCTTCGCCGGCGCCACGCAGGTCGCCAAGTCGAACGCCGGCGTGAGGGGAAGCCGGACCCTGTCGGCGCGCTTCGACGCCAATGTGGCGCCGGGACTCGATTGGGCCTTCGAGCCGGAGACGCCGTCGATTACCCTGCGCAGCGGCGCGACCGCGACCGTCTTCTTCCGTGTCCACAATCGTGATCCGCGCGAAACCGCGGCCGTCGCGGTGTACAACGTCACGCCGGAAGTGTCGGGCGCGTGGTTCGATAAGATTTCCTGCTTCTGCTTTTCCGAGCAAAAGCTTGGTTGGAACGAAAGCGCCGAACTGCCGGTCGTGTTCTTCCTCGATCCTCGCCTCGAGAAGGATCACACGATGGACGCCGTCGACGCGATCACGCTGTCTTGTACGCTCTTCGCGCCGAGCAAAGAAGCAAAGCCCGTCGCGCTCGGATCGCCGCGGGAGAGCCAAAGTCCGCATCGTTAGCCGGCGGGGACTGCCGTCGGCCACAAAATCAAGCAACCGACCGGCGCCGAAGCCGGGATAATAGAAGAGGGGAGTTCGATGGCCGAAGCGCACGCCAAGCCGCATCACGATTACCACCTGGTCAACCCCAGTCCGTGGCCTCTGGTCGGATCGATCTTCGCCTTCCTCACTGCAGTCGGCCTCATTTTGTCGATGCATTCCAAGGATATGGCGCTCGGCCGGTTCGGCCTGCCGCTGCTGGGCGCCGGCATTCTCGGCGTGCTCTATGTGATGTTCTCCTGGTGGGTAGACGTCGTCCATGAGGCGGAGAACGGCGATCACACCAGGGTGGTGCAGATCAGCCATCGTTACGGGATGATCCTGTTCATCGCCTCCGAGGTGATGTTCTTCGTCGCTTGGTTCTGGGCCTTTTTCGACGCTTCGCTGTTCCCGAACGAGGCGATCGAGTACGGCCGCGTCGCCTTCACCGGCGGCGTTTGGCCGCCGAAGGGAACGGAAGTTCTCGATCCGCTTAATCTGCCGCTGCTCAACACGCTGATTCTGCTCACTTCGGGCGCCACGGTCACCTGGGCGCATCACGCCCTGCTGCACAACGACCGCAAGGGCCTGAAGACGGGCCTGACGCTGACCGTCCTGCTCGGCCTGTGCTTCACCTGCGTCCAAGCGTGGGAATACGCGCACGCTCCGTTCTCCTTTTCAAACTCGATCTACGGGGCGACCTTCTTCATGGCGACCGGCTTCCACGGCGCGCATGTGATCATTGGCACCATTTTCCTGACCGTCTGCCTGGTGCGCGCCTCGGCCGGCCAGTTTAACCCCAAGCAGCATCTCGGTTTCGAATTCGCCGCGTGGTACTGGCACTTCGTCGACGTGGTGTGGCTGTTCCTGTTCGCTTGCATCTATGTCTGGGGATCGTGGGGCGCAGCGATCGAGGGGGCGGCCGGCTGAGCCCACGGGGCGAAAGAGGACTGGCGGCCAGCGATGCCCGATGACGAGCGACGGCGTCCTCCGATCTCACCGCTAAGGACCGGCTTCGCCGGGCTGTGTCCGCGCTGTGGGGAAGGGCGGATGTTCTCCGCCTTCCTCACCGTCGCGCCGAAATGCGAGGTCTGCGGGCTCGATTTCGCATTCGCCGATGCTGGCGACGGGCCGGCGGTGCTCGTCACCTTGTTGGCGGGCTTCGTCGTTCTCGGCGTTGCGCTCGCGGTGGAGGTGGCCTATGAGCCTCCACTCTGGGTTTACGCCGTGGTCTTCATTCCTCTGACGCTTGTTGTGTGCCTTGGCATGTTGCGGCCGTTGAAAGGCTTTCTGATTGCCTCCCAATACGTCAACAAGGCCGCGCCAGGTCAGTTGAAGAAGCCATGAACCGGCGCCTGCGCTCCCTCATCGCGCCAGCAATTGCGACGCTAGCCGGCGTCGTTGTTCTGATCGCCCTCGGCGACTGGCAGTTGCATCGCCTCGCCTGGAAGGAAGAACTGATCGCGGAGGTGACATCCCGCGTCCACGCCGCCCCGGTTGACGCGCCCGCCGAGGCCGATTGGCCGTCGCTCAAGCCGTCGGACTACGAATATCGCCATGTGCGCGTTGCAGGCGTCTACGACGACGCGCATCAGGCGCTCGTCTATCGCGCGCTCGAGAGCCCGCACGGGCCCTATGCCGGCCCGGGCTATCTCGTGATCACGCCGCTACGCCGCGCGGACGGTTCGGTGATCCTGGTCAACCGCGGTTTCGTGCCGCAGGACCAGAAAGACAAAGCCGCCTTGGCGCCGAATCAGGGTGAAACGGCAGTCACGGGGCTGATGCGCTCGAGCGAGGAGCGCAACTTTTTCACCCCCGCCGACGACCCTGCGAAGGGCCAGTGGTACACGCGCGACGTCGCGGCGATCGCGCGCGACATGAATTTGCAACGCTACGCCCCGTTCTCGATCGACGCCGACGCCGGCGCCGACCGCAACGCCCTGCCAGAAGGCGGGGAGACGATCATCGAGTTCCCGAACAACCACTTCTCCTACGCGATGACGTGGTTCGGCATGGCGCTGGTGCTGGTCGGCGTTTTCGTCGCCTTCGCGATGACCCAGCTCCGCGCGCCGGACGAGCCGGACGACGGGGCGAGCGAGGCGAAGTCGGCCTGAATTGCAACTCGCACGCCTCGTCGTCGAGGAGAGCGCAGCGACGCAGCACTCCATCGTTCCGCTTGGCGCTGCCGGATCGATTCGTTTGCGCGCGCAATGACGGCGCTGGTTCGAGGTCTCACGCGGTCGAAGTCGACGGCTCCGCGGCCAGACGATCAGCGTCCTCGGACGGCATGGACCTTGTCGCGGCAACGCAAAAGTCGATTGTTTCGCCCAGCGACGAGACGGTCGCGTCGGCGTCCGATAGCTCCGCAAGGTCGGCAAGGTCGCCGGCGGCCCAAACGCAGACGACGATGGGTACGCCGGGAAAGCGTTTGCGCAATCGGCGCACCGAATATCGTACCGCCGCGATCTTTTGCCGGTCGAGATAGACCATCGCGATCGCGCCAAGCTCTTTGACGTCGAACGGGGGCGCGGCGGAGAGGCTGTGCGGCCCGCTTATTCGCGCCGGCGTGTCGCTGCGTTCGAGCAACTGGGCCAGAATCGCGCAGGCGGCCTGATCGAGCGGCGATCGTCCGGCGATGCACAGCGCTTTGCACTCCGGCGCCGTGGCGGCCGATTCGACCTTCAGCGGGGCGGCTTCGCCCAGCGGATCGATATGGTCGGCGAGATTGGCCACGACGTGGGCGACGGAGGCGTAGACCTGAGCTTGCCGGTTGGCCTCCAGCACGCCGCGGTCGACATCCGCCTGCGCCAGCGCGAGCGCGGGAAGGGCGACGTTCTCGTAGTAGTCGAGCAACGGCGTCGTCTTCAGCAGACGCTCCGCCTGAAGCGCCGCCTCGTCGGGGTCGGAGGCGAGGATTCGCTGATAGAAGCTCTGCTGGGGCGAGAGCGGGGGCCGGTCGCCGAGCAGCAGTTCGATGAAGCCGAGGCCTTCGACGTGCCGTCCGAGCACGACGAGGCAAGCGGTGATCGGTGTCGACAACAGAAGGCCCGGCGGTCCCCAGATCAATGTCCAGAAGGCCGCCGACACGATGACGGCGAGGGGCGACATGCCGGTCGTATGGCCGAACACATGCGGCTCGATCAGTTGGCCGGTCACGGTCTCGATCACGAGAAAGAGCAAGCCGGTTTCGAGGACGAGCGTCCAGCCCGGCGAGACGGCGGCGGCGATCGCGAGCGGAAAAGCGGCCCCGATGAACGCGCCGAGGTAGGGGAGGAAGCGGATGACGCCCGCGAAGATGCCCCACAGAATGGGATTCGGCACGCCGATGAAGGCGAGGCCCAGCGCGACCACCCCGCCGAAGGCCGTGTTGATTGCGGTCAGGACGGTGAAATAGCGGCTCAGCCGGCGGGCCGCATCGTCGAGCGTCTTGGTCGTCCGGTGAAGATCATGCGCGCCGATGAACCCGATCAACCGGTCGCGCAAATCCCTCTGCTGCAACAGAATGAAGATGACGAACACGATCACGATGGCCGCGGTGGTCAGGGGCGGCAGCAGCGCCGAGAGAATGCTCTCGAGGATCTGCAGCGGCCTTAGCGCCGGTTGTCGAACTTCGACTGGCAGCGGCGTCGGCTCCGGCGGGGCCGCGGGAGCGGCGTGCTGCTGCGGCGTGCTGGGATTGAAGCCGAGCAGGAGGCCGGAGGCGCGTTCCATCAAGCCGGTCACGACCTCCGACGTCCGCAGCGCCTCGACCTTGTGGTTGATGACGCGTTGGTATTCCGGCAAATCGCCGGCGAGCTCGGCGACCTGCTTGCCGATCACCCCGCCGAGGCCGACGAGAATGGCGAAGGCCAAAAAGACGGAAAGGAAAACGGGGAGGACCTGCCCCATGTGCAGGCGGCGCAACGCGTTGACGAGCGGCGCCAGAACAAAACTCAGCAGCACCGCGAAGGCGATCGGCACGAGGACATCGCGTCCGAAGTAGAGGGCCGCGATCACCGCCGCGGCGACGATCGCAGTGGCGGCGGCGTGTGCGCGCACGGCGAAGTCCCGGCGCTCGCTTTCATAGGTGATGATCGCCTCGTCATCGGGCGATTCGTGAGATGCCGCCATGCGCCCGACTCTTCGTCACGTTACGAACGTTCGAGACGAGTTCCCATGACATCAACGCAGGAGAGGGCGGCCGGGTTGCCGAACGGCGGGGCTTTTCTGATCGGCGCGGGGGGGGGGAGTTGAGAGATTTCCAACAACCCCTGTTTTTCTGGGGTTGATGGTGGGCGCTAGAGGGATTGAACCTCTGACCCCTACCATGTCAAGGTAGTGCTCTACCGCTGAGCTAAGCGCCCAACTCCGTCGAGACCCGCGTCTGCGAGCTCGCCGCCGCGAGTGGGGCGTCGTATAGACAATCGTTTCGCTTCGCGCAATGGCGTTTTCCAACAAATCTTTCGAGCACGATGATTTCGAATTTGACGCTTCGGCGCGCCGTGGCGGTCGACCTCGCCACAATCATGGCGATCGAGCGAACCCCGGGCTTCGAGCGCTTCGTCGGCCGTTCTACGGACAGCGAACACCGCGTTCTGATGGCGTCCGCGAATCACCTCTATTTCGTCGGCGAACAGGCCGGCGTCATCGTCGCCTTCGCGATCCTGCGCGATCTCGATGACTCGCACGGCAATGTCTATCTCAAGCGAATCGCGGTCGCTCGTCCCGGGGAAGGGGTCGGCGCCGCCTTGCTCGCCCTTCTCGTCGCCTGGGCGTTCGATCACGAGGCGCCGCATCGCTTCTGGCTCGACTGTTTCGCGCACAATGCGCGAGCCCAGCGCGCCTATGCGAAGCTCGGCTTCTCGCGCGACGGCGTCTTGCGCAAGGCATACCGCGCCGTCGACGGCGCGCGCCTCGACCTCGTGATGATGGCGCTCACGCGCCCGCAATGGATGCGGGCGCGGCAAGTCGATTCGATTTAACGTCGCTCAAGCAGAATGAGCGCCCCTTGCACGCGCCCGGAGGCTTCGGCGCGCAGGATGGCGGGATCGACGCGCTTGACGTCGAACAGCGGCGCGGCCTTGGCGCGAAAGGCGTCGATCGAATGGGCAAAACGGCCCGAGGTCAGCAAGACATACGGCGCCTCGACGGTGGTCTCGATGTTGAAGGCGACGAGGCCGCCCGGGCGCGTGACCCTGGCGGCGCCGTTGAGAAAGCCGTCGAGGGAACCGAGATAGATGACGAGGTCGGCGGCGAAGACGAGATCGAACTGCTCCGACGTCGCCTCGAGAAAGCCAATTACATCCGCTTCGACGAGCGAGTCGTAGAGCTGGCGATCCGCGGCCTTCGCGAGCATGCGGGGGGAGAGATCGACCCCGACGAACCGCGAGCGTCCGGCGCGCAGATGGGGCGCGGCGAGGCCGGTGCCGCAGCCGAGATCGAGCGCCCTAGGCAAGCTCTTGCCGGTCGCCGCGACGAGGCGCGCGAGCGTCTCCGGCACGCGGTAGCCGAGGACGTCGACGAGCTGCTGGTCGAATCGCTCAGCGAAGCCGTCGAAGTGAGCGATCACGTAGTCCGCCGGCGCTCGGTCGTGGGCGGCGCCCGCCACCGCGTCGACGAGGTAGCGATGCTCGGGATCGTCGGGAATCTTGGCGCGCGGCGATCGGGCGAGGCGCAAAGCCGCCTCGCGGTGGCCGTAGCCGCTGAGCAGCTTGAAGGCGGCGTTCGCCGTCTGCGCCTCGTCGGCGCTCGGGCCGGCGGCCGCGTGGTAGGCGGCGAAAGCGGCGTCGAGGTCGCCGCGAATCGCGGTCGTCAGGAAGCGTGACAGCGCGAACCGGTCAACGATCTTCGGGTCAGCCTGGCCCGTCGCCACCTCCCGCTCGAGCGCGTCGGCGGCGCCGGCGAAGTCGCCGGCGAAAAACAGCGATTGTCCGAGACCGAGGTAAATCATCGGATTGCGGCAGCCGTTCGCGATCGCATGGCGCCAATGGGCCGCGGCCTCCGCATAGCGGCGCTGTTCGAAGCACAGGAGGCCGACGCCGAAGGCGGCTTCGGCGAGGGTGGAGTCGCGCGACAGCGCGGCTTTGAAGGCCTCTTCGGCGCGTGTCGCATTGGTGAGGTCGCGCGCGACGAGGGCGAGGCCGAGCCAGCCGCGCGCCGGCGCGGGATCGAGCGCCAGCGCGCGCTCGAACACGCTATGCGCCTGCGCCGGTTCGCCGATCGCGTGCAGGGTAAAGGCGAGGTCGAGCCACACCGGCGCGTCGTTCCGGGCGAGCGCCGCGGCGGTCGCCAGCACGGTCGAGGCCGCGCGCGGATTGCCGCCCGTCCAGTGCGTCAGGCCGAACCGGCGCAGGGCGTCGGCGGGCCGCACGTTTTGGCGAAAGAGGCCGTCGAGCGGAGGCGACGCGGCGCGCCACGCGCTGATGCGCGCTCCGATTTCCTTAGCGTCGAGCTGCGCAACGATTTCCGGCAGATCGAGCGCCTCGGCGCCATGAAGATCAGGCATCGCGCCGATCGACGCGGGCTGACTGTCAAGCTCCCCCCAGGCTTCGATCAGCGCGCCGGCGGCATTGGCGCGAGCGTGTTGCGTGGCGCTCAAGGCGCTATTCGTCATGGCGATCTCCTGGTCCGCAAAAGAGAATTTTTGTGACGGTTGCCCGCGGGGCCTGACCCGAGGCTGACCAGACGGCGGCGTTTCCGATTTTCACGAATCCTCACCGACATTGACTTTCGCCGCGCGGCGTGATTTTCGAGGAGTTTCCCTGGCGCTCAAGCGCCATGTCCGGACCTTGCGATGACGCAACGGGTGTCGAAAACGACAGGCAAACCGTTCGCCGCCACGAAAGGCGGCGTGACGGAATAGTCGTGCCTCGACCCCGCGCCTCCCCCGGCAGGGAGTCGAGCGGGGCGCCCTGATGGGGCGAAGCGGGGAAACCGCCAGCACAAGGATCAACGTTCATGTCAGGCTATAAGGTCGCGATCGTCGGCGCCACCGGCAATGTCGGCCGCGAAATGCTCTCGGTTCTCGCCGAACGCCGTTTCCCCGCATCCGAGGTCGTCGCCTTGGCCTCCTCCAGTTCGATCGGCAAGGAGGTCTCGTTCGGCGACAAGGTTCTCAAGTGCAAGGCGCTGGAGAACTACGACTTTTCGGGAACCGACATTTGCCTGATGTCGGCCGGTGGCTCGGTCTCGAAGGAATGGTCGCCGCGTATCGGCGCGCAGGGCGTCGTCGTCATCGACAATTCCTCGCACTGGCGGATGGACCCGGACGTGCCCCTGGTGGTGCCCGAGGTGAATGCCGAGGCGGCGAAGGGCTACACCGCCAAGAACATCATCGCCAATCCGAATTGCTCGACCGCCCAGCTCGTCGTCGCCTTGAAGCCGCTGCACGACAAGGCGCGCATCAAGCGGGTGGTCGTTGCGACGTACCAGTCGGTCTCCGGCGCCGGCAAGGACGCGATGGACGAGCTCTTCTCGCAGACCCGGGCGGTGTTCGTCTCGGATCCGATTGCGCCGAAGAAGTTTCCCAAGCGCATCGCCTTCAATGTCATCCCGCAGATCGACGTCTTCATGGAGGACGGGACGACCAAGGAAGAATGGAAGATGGTGGTCGAGACGAAGAAGATTCTCGATCCCAAGATCAAGCTGACCGCGACCTGCGTCCGCGTGCCGGTTTTCATTGGCCATTCCGAAGCGGTCAATATCGAGTTCGAGAACCCGATCACGGCCGAGGAAGCCCGCGACATCCTCAGCGAGGCGCCCGGCTGCCTCGTCATCGACCGTCGCGAACCCGGCGGGTACATCACGCCGCACGAGGCGGCGGGCGAGGACGCGACCTATATCTCGCGCATCCGGGAAGACCCGACGATCGAGAATGGCCTCAATCTGTGGTGTGTTTCCGACAATTTGCGCAAGGGCGCCGCGCTCAACGCGGTCCAGATCGCCGAAGTCCTCGTCAACCGCGGCTGGCTGAAGCCGAAGGCCGCGTAGCGCGGGGAGGGCTGCGTAGGTTTGAACACCCTTTGGAACGTCATGGCCGGGTTCGTCCCGGCCATCTACGCGGCGGCCGCCGCCCGAAACTCTCAAGTGAGGGGCAGCTCCGCGCGGCTGACGAAGGCCTTGGAAAGGCTCGTCAATCCGCAGGACAAGGCAAGTTTGTGAAAACACGCGGCGGCTCGTGGCGCGCGGCGCCTGATTTCTGCTACGATGGGATGACATCTTCCGTATTCAACACGGTTTTTTCTGATGGCGCCTGAAACGGACACCCGCCTCCTCACGTCGCCACGCATATTCTTGGTGGGGATGGCCGCCTTCCTCATCCTGGTCGGCTTTGTCGTCCTCATTCTCTATCGGCAGATCGCCACTGCCTTCGGGGCCAATCCCGGGCTCAACGGGCTGATTATCGGCGTGCTGGCGATCGGCTCGCTGTTCGCGTTCCGTCAGGTCTTCCGGCTGTTCCGCGAGATTCGCTGGGTGAATTCGCTGGTGACGCCGAACGCTCCCGGCCGCGTGCGGGCGCCCCTGCTGCTCGGTCCGATGGCGACCCTGCTCAACGCCGGGGCGGGGGCGCGCGGCCTTTCCACGCAGACCACGCGCGCGATCCTCGACTCGGTCGGCACCCGCCTTGACGAAGGGCGCGAACTCAATCGCTATCTCGTCGGGCTGCTCGTCTTTCTCGGTCTGCTCGGCACTTTCTGGGGTCTGCTCGAGACGGTCCATTCGATCAGCGGCGTCATCGACAGCATGAAGACCAGCGGCGACACGGCGACGATGTTCGACGATCTCAAGAGCGGCCTATCGGCGCCGATCGCCGGTATGAGCGTCTCCTTCACCTCGTCGCTGTTTGGCCTTGCTGGCTCCTTGATTCTCGGTTTCCTCGATCTCCAGGCCGGGCAGGCGCAGAACCGCTTCTACACCGAGCTCGAGGATTTCCTCGCCAGTCACGTCGAGACCGCGGCGAGCGCGAGCGCCGACAAAGCCGTGGCGGTGACCGAGGGGGTCGATCCGCGCAAAAGCGCGGCGGCGATCGCCAGCCTGGCGGAAGGCATCCAGTCGCTCGTGACGCATATGCGTCAGGAGCAGCAGCAAATCCGCGACTGGGTCGAAGCGCAGTCGGCCCAGCAGGAGGACATCCGCAAGCTGCTGCGCCGTCTCGCCAGCGAGCGCGAGACGCGCTGATCGTCGTCAGGGAGCCCAGGCATGGCGCTGTCGCGCGGACGCCGTATCGAAAGCGTGAATTATTGGCCTGGTTTCGTCGACGCGCTGTCGACGATGCTGCTGGTCATCATCTTCCTCCTCTCGGTCTTCATGCTGGCCCAGTTCTTCCTGTCGCGCGAGGTGACGGGCAAGGACACGGCGCTCGCCAGGCTCAATCACCAGATCGAGGAGCTCACCAGCCTCCTCGCCTTGGAGCGCTCGGAGAAGGGCCAGGACCAGACGAAGATCGCGACCCTCACGGCGACCCTCGAATCGACCCAGAACGAGCGCCAGCACCTGCTTGACGCGGCTTCGCAGGGCGGCGCGAGCGCCGACGCGGCGTCCGACAAGACGGTCGCCGCCGCCAATGCCATCGACGCGCAGAAAGAGATTTCCGCGCGGGCGCTCGCCCAGGTCGACATCCTCAACCAGCAGATCAGCGCCTTGCGCAAGCAGTTGGCGGCGATCCAGGAGGCCCTCGACGCTTCGCAAAGCTCCGAGAAGGAGGCGCAGACCAAAATCGCTGACCTCGGGCAGCGCCTCAACGTCGCCTTGGCGCAGAAGGTGCAGGAGCTGTCGCGCTATCGCTCCGACTTTTTCGGCCGCTTGCGCCAGATCCTCGGCTCGCGTCCCGACATCCGCGTCGTTGGCGACCGCTTCGTGTTCGAATCTTCCGTGCTGTTCGAATCCGCCAAGGCCGATTTGAGCCCGGCGGGGCAGCAGTCGCTCGATAGCGTCGCTTCGGCTGTGCTCGATCTCGAACGGGAGATTCCGCCCGACATTCCGTGGATCCTGCGCATCGACGGCCATACCGACTCGAAGGCGATCACCGGCGGGTCCTTCAAATCGAACTGGGAGCTGTCCGCGGCGCGCGCGATCGCGGTGGTGCAATATCTGATCTCCAAGGGCATCGAGCCCAACCGGCTCGCCGCTGCGGGCTTTGGCGAGTTCCAGCCGATCGATCCCGGCACGGACGACGCCGCGCTGGCGCGCAACCGCCGGATCGAACTCAAGCTCACGGAGCGTTGAGCAAATCCCGCTTGCGTTCGTGGTTTGCGCAGACCACGTTTGGGCGATGTTCTCTTCGTTTCGAATCGCCGCCTGCGTCGTCGCGGCCTGTGCGCTGGTTGCTCTCGGGCTCCCCGCCTCGGCGCAGACGCGCCTCGACGACATCCTCGCGCGTGGGGCGCTGCGCGTCGGCACGACGGGCGATTATCCGCCCTTCACCAAGCGCGCGGCGGACGGGACCTATTCCGGCTTCGACATCGACGCCGCGCAGTCGCTCGGGGCGGCGCTCGGCGTGAAGGTCGAGTTCGTCGCGACGCGCTGGGGCGACATGACGCGCGATCTCGACGCGGGTGCGTTCGACATCGGCATGGGCGGCGTATCGGTGACGCTGGAGCGTCAGAAGCACGCCTATTTCTCGGCGCCCTATATGCGCGACGGCAAGACGCCGATTGCCCGCTGCGTCGACAAAGGCAAATATGAGACACTGGCGGCGATTGACCGGCCCGAGGTCCACGTCGTCGCCAACCCCGGCGGCACCAACGAGAAGTTCGATCGCGCCCATCTCAAGGCGGCCGCGGTCGAGATTCTGGGGCGACAATCTTTCGATCTTCGACCGCGTCGCAAGCGGGGCCGCGGATCTGATGATCACCGACGCGACCGAGACGCTCTATCAGCAGAAGCTGCACGCCGGCGTCCTCTGCGCCGTTCACCCGGACGCGCCGTTCGACTTCTCGGAGAAGGCCTATCTCCTGCCGCGCGACGAGCCGCTCAAGCAGTTCGTCGACCAATGGCTGCACATCAGCGCCGCCAACGGCGCCTTGGCGGCCATCCGCGCGAAATGGCTGGAGTAGGGCGGCGACAATTTCGCCTCGCCGCCGTATTCGGCGATGAAGTGTGAGAACGACGCGGGCGCCTGTTACGTAGCTTCGGCCGACGCGGCATAGGCGTCGAGCGCACGGGTCGAATAGACGACGGCCGCGCCGGCGTTGATGCTCACCGCGACGCCGAGCGCCTCCGCGATCTCCTCCGGCGTGGCGCCGAGCTTGCGCGCCGCCTCGGTATGCACCGCGATGCAGCCGTCGCAACGCAGGCTGATGGCGACCGCGATGGCGATCAGTTCGCGGGTCTTCGCGTCGAGACGCCCGGTCTTCTGCGCGGCTCCGCCCAGCATGCCATAGCCCCGCACCGTCTCCGGGCTGAGCTTGGCGAATTCGCCGACCTTGGCGGCGAGTTGCTGGTGGTAAACATTCCAGTCAAGCATGTGCATGGTGGCCTCCTTTGGCGAGGCCAAACCTACGCTTGGGGAGGCGCACGAGCAGGCGCCGGGCGGCTCAGATCGATGTCCGGGCGGATCAGAGTGAAGGACGCGAAGGCGGATGAAGGACGGTGACGGGCTGAGCGATCTCGCTTCGCTGCTCAATGTGCGTCCGGAGTTGGACGACCTTTGCCGTTTTGGCGGCGCCTGGACATCGCCGCATGACAGCGCGCCGCCCGGTTGGGCGCATTTTCATATCGTCATTCAAGGCGACGTCGTCATCGACCGCCCGGGCGGCGGGGCGTTGTCGCTGCAAGCCGGCGAGGTGCTGCTGCTGCCGCATGGCGGTCGCCATGTGGTGCGGGCGCCGCGCCCCGACAGCGTCGCGGCCGGGCGGACCGCGAGCGCCTATCGCGACGGGCTGCGGCTGCGCACCAGCGTGGGCGTGCAGCACGACACCGAACTGCTGTGCGGTCGCCTTCATTTCGAGGACGCGTCGGAGAACCTGATCCTGGCGGCCCTGCCTGATGTGGTGGTCTTGCAGGTCGGCGAACCGACGCTTCAGGGCCGATACCGGCCGTTGCTGCAAGGCATCCGGGAGGAGTTGAACGACGCTCCACCCGGAGGGGTGGCGATCGCGCGCAATCTGGCGAGCGCGCTCTTCATCATGATGCTGCGTTCGCATCTGGAGACGGTCGGCGCAGCGGCCGGGGTGTTTCAGCTCCTCAGCCGCCCGGCGACGATGCGGGCTGTGGCGGCGATGATCAAGGATCCGGTCCGCGCCTGGTCGCTCGACGAGCTTGCCGAGATCGCGGCGATGTCGCGGGCGAGCCTGGTGCGCGCCTTTCACAAAGCGGGCGCGCCCGCGCCGCTCGCCTTTCTGGCGGAGCTGCGACTGGCGATCGCGCGCCGCCGGGTCATCGATGGCGGCGCCTCGTTGGAACGCATCGCTGCGGAGGTCGGCTATCAGTCGCAGACCGCCTTCAGTCGCGCCTTCCTACGCAAATACGGCATGCGGCCGGGAAAGCTGCGCACGGAGTTATGAACCGCAGGCGTCACTCGGGGAGCGAATCGACGCCGCGCTCGGCTTGCATATAGCGTCGCCATTGGGCCTGCAGCGCGGCCGGCGAGCGGCCATGCCGCTCGTCGAGAAATTCGGCCGCCAGGATGCGATCCGTCCTGAAGTGCCGAAATGCGACGCGCAGTTCGCACCAGGCGGCGAGCAGGCGCACGGTCTCGGCGTAGCCAATCATCGTTGGCCAGATCGTGCGCTCGCTTTCCCGCAGGCGTTCGTCGCGATAGCGGATGCGAATCTTGCGGCCGCTCCGGATCCAAAGGCGGGTCCGCGTGATGTCGAGGCCGTCGGGCGCCCTCGCAACGCTGCGCGGCGCGCCGACGCTCGGCTCGACGATGAAGGGCCGCAGCCGTTCGGGCACGACAGCGGCGATCTTGGCGATCAGGTCGCGCGCCGCGCCGGCCAATGCGGGGTCGCCTCGGTCAGCCACCCATTGCGCGCCGAGCACCGCCGCTTCGAGCTCGTCCGGGGTGAGCATGAGGGGCGGCATGTCGAAACCGCGGTCGAGAACATAGCCAAGCCCGGCCTCGCCGCGGATCGGCACCCTTTGCCCGATCAGGTCGGCGACGTCGCGGTAGACCGACCGCTTCGACACCTCCAGTTCCTCCGCCAGCTTGTCGGCGGTGATCGGGCGGGTCGAACGCCGCAGGATTTGGATGATCTGAAACAGCCGGTCGGCGCGACGCATGGGGATCTCCTGCTGACACCATGCTGTCAGCAGGGTTGGGCGACAAGGTCACATTCGCCGCCCGATCGGCTGAAGGAGAGCATCATGGACTACGTCTCGACCCGCATCATCACCAACGACATCAAGCGTCTGGTCCGATTCTACGAAAACATCACCGGCCTCGCGCCGATCTGGCGCACGGAGGAGTTCGCCGAACTCGTCACGCCGTCCTGCACGCTGGCGATTGGTAGCAAGCGGACCATGGAGATGTTTGGAGCGGGCGCCGCTCGCCCCGGCGAGAACCACTCCGCCATCATCGAATTTCGTGTCCGCGATGTCGACGAGGAATACCGGAAACTCGCGAACTTCGTCGACGACTTCGTCCAGCAGCCGACCACCCAGCCCTGGGGAAACCGCTCCCTGCTGTTTCGCGATCCGGACCGGAACCTGATCAATTTCTTCACGCCGGTTAGCGCTGAGGCGATCAAGCGATACGACGAGTGAGCGCCGTTCCGCGGTGATCCCGCCTGGCGCCGGCGCAGCGCTCTGTCACCCCCGCGAACGCGCTACGGCATGCACACATTTTCGAACGGGCGGCGCCTCAGTCGGCTCATTGCCTCCGAGTGTAGCCGGCGGAATATTTGCAGCGAGCCTGCCGTCATACGCGGGCTTGACCCGCGTAGCCAGGACGGGACGGAGAAAGGCTAGCCGCAGATGTCGCCGCCTGGGCGCCCGGATCAAGTCCGGGCGTGACGGCGACGGACCGATGTGCGCATGCCGCAGCGCGAACGCGGGGGTCCAGACAACCGCCGCAGGCCTTCCCCTTTGGCTCCTGGATGCCCGCTTTCGCGGGCATCCAGGGCCGCCGCCACGAAGGGGAGGAGGAGAGGCCCCTTCGACCAAAAAGTGATTCGCTCTATCCGTGCGCTTTGGCTTCCACCAGCTCGGCTTCGCTCTCCAGCGCGGCCGCGCCGACTTCGAACTGGAGGCGCGCGAGGCGGGCGTAGAGGCCGCCGGCCGCCAGTAGGGTCGCATGGGTGCCTTCCTCGACGATGCGGCCGCCTTCCATCACCAGAATGCGGTCGGCGTTGACGATCGTCGCCAGGCGATGGGCGATGACGAGCGTCGTCCGTCCCTGCATCGACGCTTCGAGCGCGCCTTGCACCAGCGTTTCATTTTCGGCGTCGAGTGCGGAAGTGGCCTCGTCCAGCAGCAGCACCGGCGCGTTCCTGAGGATGGCGCGCGCGATCGCGAGCCGCTGGCGCTGGCCGCCCGACAGCGTGACGCCACGCTCGCCGAGGATCGTGTCGTAGCCCTCAGGCAGGGCCGAGACGAAGCCGTCGGCGGCGGCGCGCCGGGCGGCCTGCGTTACGTCGTCGCGCGTCGCGCCGGGGGCGCCATAGGCGATGTTGTCGGCGACGCTGGCGGCGAAGATGAACGCCTCCTGGGGAACCAGCGCGATCTCGCTGCGCAGCGTCTTTGGATCGACCTTGGCGATGTCGACGCCGTCGAGGGTGATCGCGCCGCGCGCCGGGTCGTAGAAGCGCTCGATCAATTGGAACAGCGTCGATTTGCCCGCTCCTGAGGGCCCAACGACGGCGACGACTTCGCCGGGCGCGACGCGGAAGCTGAGGTCGCTCAGCACTGTCTCGCCCGCCCGCCCGGGATAGGCGAAGGAGACGCTGTGAAAGGCGAGTTCGCCGCGCGCCGGCGAGGGTAGGGCGAGCGGCGTCCGCGGCGCGAGGATGCGCGGCTCGACCTCCAGGATTTCGCTGATGCGCGCCGCCGCGCCGGCGGCCTGCGACACCTCGTTCCAGACTTCCGAAAGCTGGCCGAGCGCGCCCGCGGCCATGACAGCGAACAGCAGGAACTGCGACAATTGGCCGCCGGTCATCCGGCCGGCGATGACGTCAGACGCGCCGAGCCAGAGCACGACGACGACGCTGGTGAAGGCGAGGAACATGGCGGCGATGGTGACGATTGCGCGCGATTTCGTCATGTCGCGGGCGGCGTCATAGGCGCTGTTGGCGGCGGCCCGGTAGCGCGCCGCCGTGAAGGTCTCGGCGACGAAGGCCTGCATGATCCGCACCGCGCCGAGACTTTCGCTGGCGAAGGCGGTCGCCTCGGCGAGCGTGTCCTGGGCGCGGCGCGAACGCACCCGCACCGTGCGGCCGGCCGCGTAGAGCGGCAGGACGATCAGGGGAATCGCGGCAAGCACATAGGCGGAAAGCTTGGGCGAGGTGACCACCATCATGATGGTGGCGCCGACGAACATGAAGAGGTTGCGCAGCGCGATCGACGATGAGGAGCCGAAGGTCGCCTTCAACTGGGTCGTGTCGGCGGAGAGGCGCGAGACGATCTCGCCCGTCTTCTCAGCGTCGAAGAAGCTCGGATCGAGTCGCGTCAGGTGAGCGAAGAGGTCGCCGCGCAGATCGGCGACGACGCGCTCGCCGAGGGTCATCACGAGATAATAGCGCGCGCCCGAGGCGAACGAGAGAACCGCAACGACGCCGATCAGGGCCCCGAAATAGGCGTGGATCAGCCCCGCATGGCCGCCGGAAAAGCCGCGGTCGATCATCATGCGAACGGCGACTGGCACGAACAGCGTCGCGCCGGCGGCGGTGACGAGCGCGGCGATCGCAGCAGCGATCCGCCCGCGATGGGCGAGCCCGTAGGGTAGCAACGGTCGAAGGGCGCGTAACGAAACGCGGGCCGGCTTCGGCGCGCTGGTGGACGAAGTCATGGGCGATCTCCTCAGTGGGTCTTACGTCATAGCAATGAGGCAAAAATCAAGTTCGGCGCTGCTCTGGGCGCTTGTGTCGCATCGCCAGCTGCCTTATAGACCCGCCAACCGAAAGAGCCTCCGGTCGCCGGACGGCTCTCGTTTCGTTTGACGAGGACCGGACGATGAAGGCCGATATTCACCCGAACTACCACGTGATCAAAGTCGTCATGACCAATGGCGAGGAATTCTACACCCGTTCGACCTATGGCGAAGATGGGGCGACGCTCAATCTCGACATCGATCCGAACACCCATCCGGCTTGGACGGGCGGTTCGCAGCAACTGCTCGATCGCGGCGGTCGCCTGTCGCGCTTCAACAGCCGTTTCGCCAATCTCGGCCTCGACAAGAAGAAGTAAAGTTTGGCGCGCTCCGTCTCCATTGCGAGACGGAGCGCTCCCTTTTTTCGTCTCCGAGACCTTCACAGTCTGCGGACGGACGTAATCGCCCCATAGGCGTTCCGAGCAATCCGGGCCTGGGCGACGGCGAGCGGTTCGCTCACCACTTTCATGTGCCAGCCGTTCGCGTGCAGCAGCGTCTCCGCGTCGCGCATGACGCCGACATGGCCCTTCCAGAACACAAGATCGCCGCGGCGCAATCCCGTCAGGCCGTCCTCGATCGGAATTGGCGCGCCTAGCGCCGCCTCGATCATGTCGCTGTCGCGCGGCGCGGCGATTCCAACCGCCCTCAGCCCAGCCTGCACGAGGCCGGAGCAGTCAATTCCCTCCGACGTGCGACCGCCCCAGAGATAGGGCGTCTCGAGAAAGCATTCGGCGACCGAGACGAAATCCGCCTCGCGAACGTCGATCGGCGCGAGATGGCGTGCATAAATTCGCAAGCCTTCCGACGTAACGGCGAAGTCGCCCTCATTGCCCTCGACGCGCAGCAGGGCGCCCAGCGACAGCGCCATGCGCGGGGGAAGCTTGATGCTCGGCCCGGGATAGGCGTGGGTGCGAAGCGCCGTCACTCGGTGGGTCGGCTCCTCAGGGGCGGCGAGGGCGGCTGCGGGGAGATAGCCGACGTAACCGTCGCGCGACAATTGCGCCCAGGCCCAGCCGCCGGCCTCCTCGTAGACGACGGCGGTCTCGCCCAGCAGCGCCTCGGTTTCCAGCGGCAATTCGCCGGACGGCGCGCGGCGCAGCGGGGCGCTCGCGACGGCGATGCGCTGCGGGCGGCCGGCGACATAGAGCTCCGCCTCGACCCGGCCGCGGAGGAATTCGGCAGCGAGGTCCGGGCGCGCTGGAGTTACGCGGCGGTCATAGGACATGGAGCGCCTCTCGCTGGAGAGAAAACGAATCGCTAGGGATGCTCGGCCGGCGCGCCGGGATGGTCAACGATCCCGAATGGCCGCGATTATTGCCAGCGGCGCAAGGAGAATTCGCCGCGACGGATCCGCTCCGCGAAGCGCTCGGCCAGCGTTGAAGCCTGGTCCTCGCCATGGTTGGCGACGAGCTCCCGGAACGCGGCGCATAAGGCCGCCTCGGCGAAAGCGTCGACGTCGATGCCGTCGAGGACCGCTTCGGCGAAAGCCTCGCAGACATAGGTGAGCGCTGCGCGCCGCGCGTCGGCCGCGTCCAGTTCTTCAAGGGCTTGTTCAGGCGCACGGTACATCAGGCGCACCCTAAGGCGGCGCCGAATAAACCGCGACGGGACTCTTTCAGAAAGGTTAATGCGACCGCCGGCGATACGGCGGAGGTCAGTTGCGGCGTTCGGCCGCGGATTGCCTCGGCGGACTGGCAGGCGCGTGGAGGAACGACCGGTAGAGTTCTGCTCGTTCGGCGACGCGATCCGGCGCTTCGCCCGGATGCAACAGCGCCCTGGCCCGTTCGAACAGGCTGTTCATGGCTCCGCCAATGTCGCGGCAGGCCACGATCTCGTCGGGCTCGAGGCGCCCCTCGGCGTTGTCGCATAGCGTCGCCGCGGCGAGGCCAAGCATGTCGAGGCCGTTCACCACGGCGCTGAGGGCATGGCGCGAGACGGGATCGAGCGGCGGGGCGAGGCGAGAGCAGACCTCGCTCGGATCGACCGGGCGCCAGATGCGGATGTCCTCGGCCAAATCGGGCAAGCGATCGATCAGTTCGAGCATCGTCGCAATGCTACGAAAGTGCTCGAGCGCGCCAAAGTTACGTTCCCTCGATTCGAGGCCTGGGTCCTGCGATGAGACGGGCAGGAGGGCGTTCGACGTTTCGGTCATGGCTCCCTCTCGACGAGCGGCGCGCCCCCTCCAGCGTGCGTTTCAGCGAGGCTACCTTTATGGAGTTAGGAAACGTCTGACGGTTTTCCGTCGATTTTCTATACTTTTTCGCGCGCCGAGAGTTGGAGAAGCCGCGATGTGCGGACGCTATGCGATCACGCTGCCCCCTGAAGCGATCCGGGCGCTGTTCGGCTATCTCGAGCAGCCGAACTTCCCGCCGCGCTACAACATTGCGCCGACCCAGCCGATCCCGGTCGTGACGGCGGGCGCGCATACGGGCGGCCGAGAGCGGCATTTCCTCCTCGTTCGCTGGGGCTTCCTGCCCGGCTTCGTGAAAGACCCGAAGACATTTCCGCTCCTCATCAATGCGCGCGCCGAGACGCTGGCGCAAAAACCGAGCTTTCGCGCCGCGCTCAAGCGACGCCGCTGCCTGGTGATCGCCGACGGCTTCTACGAATGGCGGCGCGACGGGATGGGCGGACCGAAGGGGCCCAAGCAGCCTTACTTGATCCGCCGCATGGATCAGGCCCCGATGGGCTTCGCCGGCCTGATGGAGACCTGGAGCGACCCTAACGGCGGCGAAATCGACACGGCTTGCATCATCACCACCTTCCCCAACGGCCTGATGGCCGCTGTTCACGATCGCATGCCCGCGATCATCCAGCCGGAGACGTTCTCCACCTGGCTCGACAACGACGGCGTCGATGTCGCGGAGGCGTCAGCGCTGCTTCGCCCCGCGCCGGATGAGGCGCTGGAACTCGTGCCGATCGGGCCGGCGGTCAATCGGGTCGCCAACGACGACGCGGCCGTCCAAACTCCGATCGGCGGCGCGATTCGGGCTGCGGCGGCGGAGGAAGCGCGCTAAGACATCGTCATGGCTGAAAAACCGAGGCCCATCCGGCCTGTCGAGGCCCTTTCGCACGCCGATGGCGTCAGCCGCTGCCCCTGGGCCGGCGTCGACCCGCTTTACGTCGCCTATCACGACGAGGAATGGGGCGTGCCCGAATGGGACGATCGAGCGATGTTCGAGAAGCTCGCGCTCGACGCCTTCCAGGCCGGCCTCTCCTGGATCACCATCCTGCGCAAGCGCCCGGCGTTCCGCGCCGCTTTCGATGGCTTCTCGCCCGAGGCGGTCGTGCGCTATGGCCCGGCCAAGGTCGAGGCCCTGATGGGCGACGCCGGCATCGTGCGCAACCGCGCCAAGATCGAGGCGACGATCGCACTGGCGCGCATCACGCTCGATCTTGCCGAACGCGGCGGCCTGGCGCGCCATCTCTGGAGCTTCGTCGACGGGAGGCCGATTCAGAACGAGCGGCGCTCGACGAGCGAGATCCCGGTCGAGAGCGAGGTCTCGCGAGCCATCTCCAAGGACCTGCGCCAGCGCGGCGGCAATTTCGTCGGCCCGACCATCATCTACGCCTTCATGCAGGCGACCGGCATGGTCAACGACCACCTCGTCGCCTGCCATCGCTGCGATGCCTGCCGGGCGCTCGCCAGAGGCCCTGCACGATGAAGGCGGGCGCCGCGCCGCGCGCCTGGCAGCGGATGCTGTCGGGGCGCCGGCTCGATCTGATCGATCCTTCGCCGCTCGACGTCGAGATCGCCGACATCGCGCATGGCCTCGCTCGCGTCGCGCGCTGGAATGGCCAGACGCGCGGGCCGGAGATCTTCTCGGTGGCGCAGCATTCGCTGCTGGTCGAGGCGGCCTTCGCGGCGGAGGCGCCCGGCGCGGGCCGGGCGGAGCGGCTCGCCGCGCTGCTGCACGACGCGCCGGAATATGTCATCGGCGACATGATCTCGCCCTTCAAGGCGGCGATTGGCGGCGACTACAAGCAAGTCGAAGGGCGGCTGCTGCAGGCGATCTTCCTGCGCTTCGCGCTCCCGCCGCAGATGGCGCCGGAGCTTGCCAAAGCGGTGAAGGCGGCGGATCGTCTGGCCGCTTATCTCGAGGCGACGACGCTCGCCGGCTTCACCGCCGCCGAAGCGCGCAAGTTCTTCGGCGCGCCAAAATTCGCGCTCGAGGCTTTCGAGCCTTATCTGGGGCCGCTGCGCCCAGCCGAGGCGCAGGAGCGCTTCCTCGAGCGCTTTGCCGAACTCGACGGCGCGCACGCGATGGCGCGTTAAGTCTCTTGGAGGTTTGTATGCCGCGTATCCACGTCTGTTCCCTCGCGCTGATCGGCGAGACCGTCGAGCGGACCGGCGCCCGCTCGCTGGTCACGCTCCTCAATCCGGATACGCCGGTGGTCCGGCCGCTCGCCATCGCGCCCGAGCGCCATCTCTACATCGGCGTCGCCGACATCATCGAAGAGTCGCCGGGGCATGTGCTGCCCGCCCATTCGCATTTGCGCGAACTGCTCGAATTCGTCGCGGCGTGGGATCGCGAAGCGCCGCTGCTGATCCATTGCTTCGCGGGCGTCAGCCGTTCGACCGCGGCGGCGTACGTCTCCGCCTGCGCGCTCGCGCCGCAGCGCGATGAGGCCGAGATCGCGCAGGTCTTGCGCGCCGCTTCGCCGACCGCGACCCCCAACGCGCTCCTCGTCGCGCTGGCCGATGCGGCGCTCGGAAGGGAAGGGCGCATGCGCCGCGCCATCGAGAGCATCGGGCGCGGCGCTGAATGCTCCGAGGGCATTCCCTTCGCGCTTGAAATCGGGTGAGGCGAGGGGCAAGCCGAAGCCTGTTCGCATTCGCGAATTCTTCGCCTACCATGCGTCCCCGACGCAGCGCGGCAAGCGAGCGCGCCGTTTACGGGAGAATGGATATGCCGGGGATGAAACGTTTCGAAGACGCCGGGGCCGTGGTGACGGGGGGAGCGTCGGGGATCGGTCTGGCGATCGCGCATCGGATCGTCGCCGAGGGCGGACGGGTCATGCTGTGGGACGTTGATCACGCCAAGCTCGCGGCCGCGCAGAAGGAAATCGGCGACCGCGCCCATGTCGCGCGCCTCGACCTCACCGATCCCGATGCGGTCGAGCGGGCGGCGGCGGAGGCGGAGGAGGCCCTTGGCCACATCGACGCGCTCGTTTGCAGCGCCGGCGTCGCCGGCCTCAACGCGCTGGTGGTCGATTATCCGGTCGAGGAGTGGCGGCGGGTGTTCGACATCAATGTCAACGGGCTCTTTTACTGCAACCGCGCCGTCGCGCGGCTCATGCAGGCGCGCGGCTATGGACGCATCGTCAACATCGCCTCGATTGCCGGCAAGGAAGGCAACCCGACCGCCTCGGCCTACAGCGCTTCGAAGGCGGCGGTGATCGGCCTGACCAAGTCGCTCGGCAAGGAACTCGCCAAGAAGGGCGTCACCGTCAACGTCATCACGCCGGCGACGATCGAAACGCCGATGCTCGAGCAGGTTTCCGAGGCGCATATCGCCTATATGCGCTCGAAGATTCCGATGGAGCGATTCGGCACGGTCGACGAAGTCGCCGCGCTCGTCTGCTGGCTCGCGAGCCGCGAATGCTCGTTCACCACCGGCGCGGTGTTCGACATCTCAGGCGGCCGCGCGACCTATTGAGGAGACGCGAGCCGGCGGCGATTTGCGTGGAACGTCTGGGCCTTATGGACGTTATAGGACAATCCATGGAGAGCGCCTGATGATGTCTGGTCGAACATTCCTTTTCGTCGCCGCGCCCGCCCTGTCGTTGGCGCTGCTCAACGGTTCGCCCGCATCCGCCCGCACCGTTTGCAGACCGGACGGATGCTGCTTCAACACGAGCGGCGAGCCGATCCCCGATCAGCCGCGCCACTGCTACCGCCACTGGCGGCATCATGAACGATATTATGAAGAGGCGCCGCCTTCGCCGCCCTATGACTACCAGCCCGGACCGCGGCAGTACGACGACGGCGGCGGGCCGCAGTGAGGTAAGCGTTCGGCAACTCCGATCGCATGGCGTCGACGTTGCGTGCGGCGACATTGAGTTCGCCGCACGCTGTCGCGCTTATTTCTTGACCAGCGGGCACTCGCTCTGCGCCAGCGGGCGGAAGGCCTCGTCGGCGGGAATCGTCGCGATCAGCTTGTAATAATCCCAGGGGTATTTCAACTCGGCCGGAGTCTTCACCTGGAACAGATAAGCGGGATGGATGACGCGTCCGTCCTGCCGGATTTCGCCCTTGCCGAACAGCGGATCGTCGGTCGGCATCTCCTTCATTTTGGCGACCACCTTGGCGCCGTCGTGCGGATTGCCGCCCATCGCATCGAGCGCCTTGAGATAGTGGAGGACCGACGCATAGACGCCGGCGTGCACCATCGTCGGCTCGGCATGGTTCTTCATGCGTTGCGAGAAGCGCGACGAGAAGGCGCGGGTCTGATCGTTCATATCCCAGTAGAAGGTCTCGGTGAACTCGAGTCCTTGCGCCACGTCGAGGCCTATCGCATTGACGTCGCTGATGAAGAGCAGCAGCGCGGCGAGCTTCTGGCCGCCCGAGGAAATGCCGAACTCATGCGCCTGCTTGATCGAATTCGTCGTGTCGCCGCCCGCATTCGCGAGGCCAATGATCTTGGCGCCCGAGGATTGGGCTTGCAGCAGGAACGAGGAGAAGTCGGGCGTGTTGAGCGGCACGTTGACGCTGCCGATCACCTTGCCGCCGTTCGCTTCGACGACCGCCGCCGTATCGCGTTGCAGCGCGTGGCCGAAGGCGTAATCGGCCGTGACGAAGTACCAGCTGTCGCCGCCGGACTTGACGATCGCCTTGCCGGTGCCGTTGGCGAGCGCGTAGGTGTCGTAGGTCCAGTGGATGGTGTTGGGCGTGCAGGCCTTGCCGGTGAGGTCGGAAGTTGCGGCGCCGGAATTCATGAAGACGCCGTTTTTCTCCTTGACGACCTGCGCGACCGCCAGGGCGACGCCGGAATTCGGCACGTCGACGATGTTGTCGACCTTGTCCTCGTCAAACCACTTGCGGGCGAGGCCCACTGCGACGTCCGGCTTGTTCTGGTGGTCGCCGGAGATGACGTCGATCTTCCAACCCTTGCTCGTCAGGCCGCTGTCTTCGACCGCCATCTGCGCCGCCAGAACCGAGCCAGGCCCGCCAAGATCGGCGTAGAGGCTGGCCATATCGGTCAGGACGCCGATCTTGACGACCTTGTCGTCCGCCTGCGCGGCCGTCGCGAACATCAGGCCTACGGCGAGCGCACTCAGAACTATTGGTCTCACGAGTTTTCCTCCCACTGATAAAGCTTGTTTCAAGGCGCGCGGCGGCTCGCGGGCGGCGCGCCCATGCAGGTATATCGAAGGCTCAATAGCAGCGCATCATGACGATGAACACGATATGCGCTTGAAGTCGCCGTCGCCGTCGATCATCGTCCGGGCTCGTCGCCGCGGCGGGTGGCTTCGAAGAGGAACCAGACGCGCCGTTCGGTCTCGTCGATCCAATTCTCGATGAGGCTGGCGCTCGCCACGTCGTCCGCTTCGTCGCAGACCCCGTGCGCCTCCCGGAAAGCGGCCACGAGACGTTGATTGTCGTCGCGCAGCTCCGCAAGCATGTCGAGCGGCGAGACAAAGTTGGCGTCGTTGTCCGCAATGCGTTGCAGGCGCGCGATATGGCCGATCGAGCGCAAGGTCGTTCCGCCGATCTTGCGGACGCGTTCGGCGATCGGGTCGGTCATCGCGAAAATCTGATCGCCGTGCTCGTCGAGCAGCAGGTGATAGTCGCGGAAATGCGGGCCTGACATGTGCCAGTGGAAGTTCTTGGTCTTGAGATACAGCGCGAAGACGTCCGCAAGCATCAGGTTCAGCGCTGCCGAGACGTCGCGGGTCGCATTCGAGTCGAGATCGGTTGGAGTTTGCAGAGGTGCGCTCCGACGAGAGTCGGCGTCTTTCGCATTCATGCTATCCTCCTTTGCCGCGAGCCCATTCGCGAGGCTCGGCTGTAGGTGACGCTAACAGACCTGTCCACCCCAAGCCAGCGCAGCCAGGTCCGTTGCCATTTGACGCGCATTCGCGCGCGTGGTTCCCTACGAGGGAGCCTTTTACTTGCTTCGGCTGCGTCATGACGCCCGCTATCCGCACGGAGATCAATGGCTCGGTTTCGACGATCCTCATCAACCGCCCGGAGCGTCGCAACGCGGTCGATGGTCCGATGGCCGCGGCGTTGCGCGAGGCCTTCCTGCGCTTCGAGGCCGACGAGACGCAGCGGGTCGCCGTGCTCGCAGGCGAGGGCGACGTTTTCTGCGCCGGCGCCGACCTCACCGCAATCGGCGATCCGCTTCGCCGGCATGAACTCGATCCCGAAGGCGGCGGGGCGGGACCTATGGGGCCGACGCGCCTTGCGCTGTCGAAGCCGCTGATCGCGGCGGTCGCCGGATATGCCGTCGCCGGCGGGCTGGAACTCGCCCTTCTCGCTGATCTGCGCGTCGCGGAGGAGAACGCCGTCTTCGGCGTGTTCTGCCGACGCTGGGGCGTGCCCTTGATCGACGGAGGAACCGTGCGGTTGCCGCGGATAATTGGCATGGGACGGGCGCTCGACATGATCCTGACGGGGCGGCCGGTCGGCGCTCAAGAGGCGCTGAACATGGGACTCGCAAACCGGGTCGTGCCGGTGGGCGGCTCGCGCGCCGCGGCGGAAAACATGGCGCGCGAGATCGCCGGCTTTCCGCAGGGCTGCATGCTGACGGACCGCGCTTCGGCCTATGCGCAGTGGGATTCTGACGCTCGCCGACGCGCTGCGGCAGGAGGGGCGAAGGGGCTCGCCGATCGTCGCAGCCGAGGGCGAAGCCGGCGCGCATCGGTTCGTCGCCGGTGCGGGCAGGGGCGGGCGCTTCGACGACCCGGCGGCAAGCGGCCAGGGTTGAAGCGGGAAAGCTATCCGCCTGCATAACGCACAAACGAAAAAGCCCGCCGACGCGCGGCGGGCTTCGCTTTCCGCGGCTCTTGGCCAGCGTTTCGATTACAGCTGGTGGTAGGTGAGCTTGCCGTCCGCGTCCTTCTTCCAGACGTACCAGACGTAGTCCGCCGTCGTGCGGTCGCCCTTCTTGTCGAAGGCGATGTCGCCGAGGACGGTGTGGAACGGCATGCCGGAGTGCATGACTTCCGCCATCTTCTTGGGGTCGAGCGCGCCGGCCTTCTCGGCGGCCTGCTTCATGATTTGCATCGCGGCGTAGGAATAGAGCGTATAGCCTTCCGGCTCGAAGCCCTTGGCCTTGATTTCGGCGACGATGTCCTTGGCGGCCGGGTTGTTGCGCGGCTCGGGGCCGAACGACATCAGGGTGCCTTCGACGCCGGGGCCGCCGATCGAGGCGAATTCGTTGTCGGTGATGCCGTCGCCGGAGATCATGACGGTCTTCATGCCCTGGTCGCGCATCTGACGCACGAGGAGGCCGCCTTCGGTGTGGAGACCGCCCCACATCACATAGTCGGCGCCCGCGGCCTTGATCTTGGAGACGATCGCCGAATAGTCCTTCTCGCCGGGGTTGACGCCTTCGTAGATCACTTCCTTCTTGCCGCCGGCGTTCATGAAGCCCTTGGCGGCGTCGGCGAGGCCTTGGCCGTAGGGCGTCTTGTCGTGGACGATGGCGATCTTGGCGTCCTTGAGCTTGGTGAGGGCGAGTTCGGCCCACAGCTTGCCCTGCTGGTCGTCGCGGCCGCAGGTGCGGAACGCGTCCCACAGGCCGCGCTCGGTGACCTTCGGGTTGGTGGCGGACGGCGTGATGAAGAGAACGCCGTTGTCGGAGTAGACTTCCGAAGCGGGGATGGTCACGCCGGAGTTGAAGTGGCCGACTACGAGCTTGACGCCGTCGCCGACGAATTTATTGGCCACCGAGACGCCCTGCTTGGGGTCGGAGACGTCGTCGCCTTGCTCGACCTCGATCTTCTGGCCGAGGATGCCGCCCTGGGCGTTGAAGTCGGCCGCGGCTTGGTTGACGCCGGTGACGAGCTGCGCGCCGAACGAGGCGTTGGCGCCTGTGATCGGGCCGGCGACGCCGATTTTGACTTGCGCATTGGCGGCGCCGGCGAAGGCCAAGCCTGCGGCGAGCATGAGGCCCGCCCATCCATACCGTTTCATACACCACTCCCTATGTTGTGGGGCGCTTGACCGCGCCCCGCGGCGGAACCCCTCCCACCTTGGCGGGAGGATAAAAGCCTGTTTTTCAATGAGTGTCACCTCCCGGCCCGTCGGCGCGCCGCAAATATTTAGCCCGCCGTCGGGCCGTCACCGGGCGTATTCGCGCGCGCGCCAGGAAAGGCCGGACTTTCGGAACGCCCAAGAATACTGGGTCGCCATCTGCCGCGCGCGCATCTCAGAATAACCGATCCATCCGACGACGATCAGCAGCACGAAGGCGATGAGATAATAGTGAAGCGACAGCAGGTCTTCCTGGAACAGCGCGAAGTGCAGGAACTGCACGGCGGCGGACAGGGCGACGATCGCCGGAACGAGACGCCAGATCGGGCTCCAGCCTTTCGCCAGCGCGCGGCCGGTCGCAAAGGCCGCCGCGGCGCCGAGGCCGTCGAGAACGAGGAAGGCGAGCAGCGCGCTGTCGCTGGCCGGCCACAGGATTGCGTCCATCAATGGCCTCCTTCGAGATAAGCGGCGCGCACTTCCGGTCGCGCGAGAAGATCGTGGCCAGCGCCCTGCATGGTGATCGCACCATTGACCATGACGTAGCCGCGGTGGGCGAGCTTCAGCGCATGGAAGGCGTTCTGCTCGACGAGAAACACCGAAAGGCCCTGCGTGCGGTTAAGCTCGGCGATCGCGTTGAAAATCTGTTTGACGACGAGCGGCGCGAGGCCGAGCGACGGTTCGTCCAGCAGCAGGAGGCGCGGCCGGCTCATCAGCGCGCGGGCGATGGCGAGCATTTGTTGTTCGCCGCCCGACAGCGTGCCGCCGCGCTGCTGCGCGCGTTCCTTGAGGCGCGGAAACAGCGTGAAGGCGCGTTCGAGATCGTCGTTGAAATGAGCGAAATTGTCGATCGACGCGCCCATCTGCAGGTTTTCGTAGACCGTCATGCGGGGAAAGATGCGCCGGCCCTCGGGCGACTGCGCGATCGACATGCGGGCGATGCGGTGGGTCGGCAGATGCGTGATGTCGTGACCGTCGAACGCAATCGAGCCGCGCCGCGCGCGCGGATTGCCGAAGATGGTCATCATCATCGTCGACTTGCCGGCGCCGTTGGCGCCGATCAGCGTGACGATCTCGCCTTCGTTGACGTCGAGGTCGACGCCTTTGAGGGCCTGGATCTTGCCATAAAAAGTCTCGACGCCGCGAACCGTCAGCAGCGGTTTCGGCGCCGGAGCCGGGGCGAGGCTCACTTGCGCGCTGGTCATCGTCATGCGCCGATCTCCGCTTCCGCGTTGGCGAGTTCCTCTTCGTCGGCGACGCCGAGATAAGCAGCGATGACCTTGGGATCGTTGCGCACCTCCACCGGCGTGCCGTCCGCGATCTTGGTGCCGTAATCCAGCACCACGACGTGATCGGAGATCTGCATGACGACGGACATGTCGTGTTCGATCAGCAGGATCGAGGTGTCGTGACCGTCGCGGATCGAATTGAGCAGCACGTTCAACTCGAGCGATTCTCTCGGATTGAGGCCGGCGGCTGGCTCGTCGAGGCACAACATGACGGGCTCGGTGCACATGGCGCGGGCGATCTCGAGCCGGCGCTGCGCGCCGTAAGGCAATTCGCCTGCCGGATCGTCGGCGCGATCCATGAGGCCGATCTTGTCGAGCCAGTATTTGGCGCGCTCGACCGCCTTCGCCTCGGCGTTGCGATAAGTCGGCGCGCCGAGAAGGCCGAGCACCGTGAAGCCGCTCGCCACCATCAGGCTGTTGTGGTGGGCGACCATCAGGTTTTCGAGCACGGTCATGCCCTGAAACAGCCGGATGTTCTGGAACGTTCGCGCGACGCGCGCGCGCCACGCGATCTCGTTCCCCGGCATGCGCTCGAGCAAATAAAGCTCATTGCCCGCGGAGATTGCATGTTTGTTTGACGAGTGCGTGAGCGCCTCGACATCCTCGGCCGACGCCGCGCCGACGCGGGCGAGGGCGAGGCGCCCTTCGGTCGGCTTGTAGAAGCCGGTGACGCAATTGAAGACCGTGGTCTTGCCGGCGCCGTTCGGGCCGATCAGCGCGGTGATGTCGCCGCGGCCGACCTGGAAGGTGAGGTTGTTGACCGCGACCAGGCCGCCGAAACGCATGGTTAGATGTTCGACGACGAGCAGGGGATTGGTCAGCCAGCGCATCAGCCGTGTCCTTCCTTGACGAGCGAGCCTGACACGGCTTTGCGCTCTTTGAGGAAGATCGAGGGCGCGCGCGTCGAGACGAAGCCGCGAGGCCGCACGATCATCATCACCACCATCGCAAGGCCGAACAGCAGCCCGCGATATTGCGCCGGATCGAAATCAGGAATTGCGAACAGGCCGAGCGTCGTCTCCGGCAGCGCATGGAAAGCCCGCAAGACAAGGACAGCCGCGACGAGGGTGATCGCGACCTGAGTCGCCAATCGGCGCGATCGGATGCAGCCGAAGACGATGACGACGAGGCAGATGAGGAAGACGCCGGCGCCGCTCGACATGATCGCGCGCAGGAAATCCAATTCGCGCAGCAATTCGAAGCCGCCGATTAGGAACACCGCCGCCAAGGCGACGCCGATCTGCGAGCCCATGCCGCCGAGCACGACGATCGCGAGGATCGTCGCGGATTCGCTGAAGGTGAAGCTCTCCGGACTGATGAAGCCCTGGCGCACTGCAAAGAACGACCCCGCCAGTCCGCCGAAGAAGGCGCCCAGCGCGAAGGCGGTCAGCTTGGTGTTGGTCGTGTTGATGCCGAGCGAGCGGCAGGCGATCTCGTCCTCGCGCAGCGCCTCCCAGGCGCGCCCGATCGGCAGGCGCCTGAGGCGCATCGAGACGAGATTGGTGATCAGCGCCAGGCAGAGAATGACGTAGTAGAGGAACATCTTGCCATGCAGCGGCGAATAATCCATGTGGAAGAAATCGTCGAAGCCGCCCGGTTGGTCGGCGAAGCGCAGACCGAAGAAAGTGATTTTCGGGATCGAAGCGATGCCCGCGCCGCCGCCCGTGAAGTCGACCCAGTTGACGAGAATCGTGCGGATGATTTCGCCGAAAGCGAGCGTGACGATGGCGAGATAGTCGCCGCGCAGCCGCAGCACCGGGAAGCCCAGCAGCATGCCCCAGAGCGCCGCGAGGATGCCCGCCAGCGGCAGGCAGATCCAAAACGACAGCCCGAAGGTGGTGGCGAGCAGCGCGTAGGAATAAGCGCCGACCGCATAGAAGGCGACGTAACCGAGGTCGAGCAGGCCAGCGAGCCCGACCACGATGTTGAGGCCCCAGCCGAGCATCACATAGATAAGAATCTGGATGCCGTAGCTATCCACCCATTTGAGCGCGCCGCTTGATCCGAGCGCTGCCAGGATGGCGAAAGGATAGACGAACAGGACGATGAGGCCGAGCGCGGGCAGATATTTCCCGGCTACGGTGCGCACCGCCTCGGGAAGGATAGCGCCGGTCCGCGTCTCCTTCGTTGCGCTGGCGGAGAAATTGAGCGCCGCCAGCCGTCCGAAGAAGGCGAGTAACGCGAAGATCGCGACCGCGCCGAAGCGCGGCGTCGGATGCAGCACGCCGTCGATGTCCGCGCTTGCCCTGAGCAGGATGATCGGCACGCAGAGCAGGACGGTGAGGAGGGCCGCCGCAACGGCGTCCTTCAAACGGGCGCTGAGGTCCGCTTCTTGCGATACGACCACAGCCGAGGTCTGGGAGATCGCGGCCATCGTCACACCTTCTCGATTTCAGGCCGGCCAAGAATGCCGGAAGGCATGAAGATGAGGGTGATCGCGAGGATCGAGAAAGCTGCGACGTCCTTGTAGTCGGACGAGAAATAGGCCGACCAGAACACTTCGATCAGGCCAATCATCAGCCCGCCGAGTACGGCGCCGGGAAGCGAACCGATGCCGCCGAGCACAGCCGCCGTGAACGCCTTCACGCCGGGCAGGAAGCCGTCGGAGAAGTTCACCACGCCGTAGTACATCATGTAGAGCGTACCGGCGACGGCCGCGAGCGCGGCGCCGATGATGAAGGTGATCGAGATCGTCTTGTCGACGTCGACTCCGATCAGCGCCGCCATCTTGCGATCCTGTTCGCAGGCGCGTTGCGCTCGGCCGAGCGCCGTCTTCTGCACCAGCCACCAGAAACCGAAGAGCAGGAGGGCCGTCACCGCCATGATAACGATCTGGCGGTATTGCAAGGTGATGTCGTGTCCGGCGCCGCCAAAGTGGATGCTGTTGGTGAACATCGGCGGCACCGGCTTATTGCGCGGGCCCTGGGCGACTTGGACGAAATTCGACAGGAAGGTCGACATGCCGATCGCCGAGATGAGCGGCGCCAGCCGGAACGAGCCGCGGAGCGGCCGATAGGCGATCCGCTCGATGCTCCAGTTCCAGACCGAGGTGAGCACCATCGCGGCGATCAGCACGATGATGAAGGCGAGCGGCAGCGAGGCGACGCCGAAAACCTGGGTCAGTGCGAGGAAAACCAGCAGGGCGATGAACGCGGAAAGCATGAACACGTCGCCATGGGCGAAATTGATCATGCCGATGATGCCGAACACCATCGTATAGCCGATGGCGATGAGACCATAGACCGACCCTAGGGTCAGTCCGTTGATCAGTTGCTGAATGAAATTGTCCATTCGTCAGCGCGCCCCCGAATTTCCCGTCCCTTATGCAGGATTTGCGCCAACCTCGGTCAGCGGTCCTGTCTTCCTCGCGGCGCGCCGACGGCGCAGCCAAACAGCGAATTTATTGACAAGCTTAGCAACCGCGCGAGCGGCCGGCAATCGCCGCTAGCGGCTTTAATTATCGTCTCTACACTGCCAGTTCGTGGTGCGTCGAGCCGTCCGCCGGCGCCTGCGTCCGGAATCCGGAAATACCAGAACGTTATACTGGTTCATCTTGTATCCGAGCGTACGGTTTCGCCCCCACGCGGGCAGGCCGCCAGGCCATCTATCACGCGACCGGTTTGAGCATATGCTCAAAAATGTTGCATTTGCTCATATTTTCTTGGCGCGATCGCGGCCTGCGGCCCTCATCGACCGCCGGTTCTCGAAAGGCGAGCAATCTCTTCCTCGGCAACTTTCGCATGGCTACAAATCGGCGCTATAGTCCCTTGTAGGCGCTCGCAACGCGAGGCCGAAAGGGGAGGAGCAGCGGACGGCGGGAATGTGTCCCGATGGATCGCTATGCTCGAGGAGGTCGATCGATGATATCCATCTCGATGACGGTGAATGGGAAGGCGGTGTCGGCTGAGGTCGACCCGCGCACCCTGCTGGTGCAGTACCTGCGCGAAAACCTGCGGCTGACGGGCACGCATGTCGGCTGCGATACGTCGCAATGCGGCGCTTGTATCGTGCATGTCGACGGCGCGGCGATCAAATCCTGCACGACGCTGGCGGCGTCCTGCGACGGCGCCGAGGTCGCGACGATCGAGGGGCTTGCGCGCGGCGGACGGCTGCATCCGATGCAGCAGGCCTTTCAGGACAATCACGGCTTGCAGTGCGGCTTTTGCACGCCAGGCATGATCATGACGGCGGTCGATATGGTCAACCGGTTGGGCTTCGATCTCGACGAGACCACGGTCCGCGAGCAGCTCGACGGCAACATCTGCCGCTGCACCGGCTACCACAACATCGTCAAGGCCGTGCAGCAGGGCGCGCGCGAAATGGGCGCGGAGACGCAGCCGAAGGCCGCGGAATAGACATAGGTTCGGCACGCCGACGGGCCCGAGGGGGCAGGGCGGCGATCGAATGGCACAACCATAACAGCGACCATTGGGAGTGTTATATGAACGCGACCGGCATTGGCGCATCCGTCAAGCGCAAGGAAGACATTCGTTTCATCACGGGCAAGGGCCGCTACACCGACGACATCAACCGTCCCGGACAGGCCTACGCCTATTTCGTGCGATCGCCGCACGCGCACGCAACGATCAACAGCTTCGACCTCGAGGCGGCGCAGAGTTCGCCCGGCGTCGTCGCGATTTTGACCGGCGCGGACGCTACCGCCGACAAGATCGGCGCCCATGTCTGCGGCTGGACGATTCACTCCAAGGACGGCTCGCCGATGAAAGTCGGCGCGTTCCCCGCGCTGGCGCACGGCAAGGCGCTCTACGTCGGCGATCCCGTCGCCGTCGTGATCGCGGACAGCTATCTGCAAGCCAAGGACGCGGCGGAGAAGATCGTCATCGACTACGGCGTCCTGCCAGCCGCCGTCGACACGGGGAGCGCAGCCAATCCCGGCCAGCCCCAGATACACGACTTCGCACCCAACAACACGGTCTACAATTGGCATGTCGGCGACAAGGCCGCGGTCGACGCCGCTTTCTCAGGAGCGGCCCATGTGACGAAGTTCGACCTGGTCAACAACCGCGTCATTCCCAACGCGATGGAGCCGCGCGCCGCGCTCGCCGAATATGACGCGGGCACCGACGTCACGACGCTCCATACGACGAGCCAGAATCCCCATGTGGCCCGTCTGGTGCTGTCGGCGTTCCAGGGGATCGCGCCCGAGCACAAGCTCAGGGTCGTCGCGCCCGACGTCGGCGGCGGCTTCGGCTCGAAGATCTTCATCTATAACGAGGAGACGGTCTGCGCCTGGGCCGCCAAGAAGATCGACCGGTCGGTGAAATGGACCGCCGAGCGCACGGAATCGTTCCTAACCGACGCGCATGGCCGCGATCACGTCTCGCACGCCGAGCTCGCGCTCGACGCCAACGGCAAGATGCTCGGGCTGCGCGTCCACACCATCGCCAATCTCGGCGCCTATCCCTCGACCTTCTGGTCGGTGGTGCCGACTTATCTCTACGCGATCCTTCTCTCCGGCCAGTACGACATTCCGGCCATCTACGCCGAGGTCGACGCCGTCTACACCAATACGGCGCCGGTCGACGCGGTGCGTGGCGCCGGGCGTCCGGAGGCGACGTTCCTCGTCGAGCGCATCGTCGAGATCGCCGCACGCGAAACGGGGCGCGATCCCGCCGAGTTCCGCCGCGCGAATTTCGTCAAGACGTTCCCGCACCAGACGCCGGTAATCCTGTGCTACGACGTCGGCGACTACGTCGGCGCCCTCGACAAGGCGTTGGCCGCCTCGGACTACAAGGGCGTCGGCGAGCGCAAGGCGGCCTCCGCCGCCAAGGGTAAGCTGCGCGGCGTCGGCTTCTCCGCCTATATCGAGGCCTGCGGCCTTGCCCCGTCGGCGGCAGTCGGCTCCCTCGGTTCGGGTGTCGGCCTGTGGGAATCGGCGGAAGTGCGGGTCAATCCGGTCGGCACGGTCGAGGTCCTCACCGGCTCGCACAGCCACGGGCAGGGGCATGAGACGACTTTCGCCCAACTGGTCGCCTCGCGCCTCGGCATCCCGTTCGAGAATGTGTCGATCGTGCATGGTGACACCGACAAGGTGCAGTTCGGCATGGGCACCTACGGCTCGCGCTCCGGCGCGGTCGGCATGGCGGCGATTTCCAAGGCGCTCGACAAGATCGAGGCCAAGGCGAAGAAGGTCGCCGGCCATGTGCTCGAAGCGTCCGATCAGGACATCGAGTTCAAGGAGGGCAGGTTCACCGTCAAGGGAACCGATAAGGCGATCGACTTCGCCTCGGTGGCGCTGCAAGCCTATGTCGCGCACAAGTTCAACGGGCAGGAGCTGGAGCCGGGCCTGAAGGAAAGCGCCTTCTGGGATCCGACCAATTTCACCTTCCCGGCCGGCGTCCACATCTGCGAGGTCGAGGTCGATCCGCAGACCGGCGTCGTGGCGATCGATCGATGGACTGCGGTCGACGACTTCGGCAAGCTGATCAATCCAATGATCGTCGAGGGCCAAGTGCATGGCGGCATTGCGCACGGCATCGGCCAGGCGCTGTGCGAAGGAGCCGTCTACGACGCCGACGGCCAGCTCATAACAGCGAGCTACATGGACTACTGCATGCCGCGGGCTGACAACCTGCCGTCGTTCCATGTCGAAACGATCGAGACCGCTTGCCCTTCGAACCCCCTGGGGATCAAGGGCTGCGGGGAGGCGGGCGCGATCGCCTCGCCGCCGGCGGTGATCAACGCCATCACCGACGCGCTCGGCCACGAGAATGTCGTCATGCCGGCGACGCCGCAGGTCGTCTGGCGCGCCGCCCGACAGGCCGAGATGAAGCACGCCGCGGAGTGACCGCGGCGGCGTCGCCTTTTCCCTCTTTCGGAGATCAACCCATGTACGCCTTCGCCTATCACCAGCCCGCTGATCTCGCCGGCGCGCTCGCCGAGCTTGCGCATGAGGACGCCAAGCTGCTTGCCGGCGGCCAGACGCTCATTCCCACCATGAAGCAACGGCTTGCTTCGCCCGTTGCGCTCGTCGACCTCCGCAAGATCGCCGAACTCGTCGGCGTGAGCCGCGAGGGCGACGTGGTGCGGATCGGCGCGATGACCCGCCATGCCGACGTCGCCCGCAGCGCGGTGGTCCGCGGCGCCATTCCAGCGCTCGCCGAGCTCGCTGGGGGTATCGGCGATCCGGCCGTCCGCAATCGCGGCACGATCGGCGGCTCGCTCGCCAACAACGATCCGGCGGCGGATTACCCCGCCGCCGCGCTCGCCCTCGGGGCGACAATCGTGACCAACGCGCGGCAGATCGCCGCGGAGGACTATTTCACCGGCCTCTTCGAGACCGCCTTGGAGCCGTCCGAGATCATCACGCACGTCGACTTTCCCGTTCCCGAGAAGGCGGCCTATGTGAAATTCCGCAATCCGGCGTCCCGCTACGCGCTGGTCGGCGTTTTCGTCGCCAAGACCGCCGGCGGCGCGCGCGTCGCAGTGACCGGCGCCGGGGCCGACGGCGTCTTCCGCGTGCAGAGCTTCGAGCAGGCGCTCGACGCTGATTTCTCCGCCGCGTCGCTGGAAGGGCGCAGCGTTGCCGCGGACGGGCTCAGCTCGGATCTGCACGCCGACGCGGATTATCGCGCCCATTTGATCGGCGTGCTGGCCCGCCGGGCGGTCGCCGCAGCGGGCTGAATTCCAAGGGGAAGTTCGCCTTCGTCGCCGAGGCGGTCGGCGGCGCGCCCGTACTCAGCGGGCCGCCGGCCGATTGCCAAGGCGCGCTCTTCGGCCTATCCGAGGGGCGCAGCCTCTCGCGGCGACGGCGAGACGGGTGGAGCGGCGATGACGCAATCCGATTTCCGGCCCATACCGGCGCCGGCCTCGATCGACGAAACTCTGGCGCTGCTGAGCGGCGCCAACTACGTTGCGGACCGCCCGCTGGCGACGGTCGCCTTTCTCAGCCTGCGGCTCGGCCGGCCGCTGTTTCTGGAGGGCGAGGCGGGCGTCGGCAAGACGGAGATCGCCAAGGTCCTCGCCTCCTCGCTCGGGCGCCGGCTCATTCGCCTGCAATGCTACGAGGGGCTCGACGTCGCGACCGCAGTCTACGAGTGGAACTACCCCGCCCAAATGATGGCGATCCGCCTCGCCGAGGCCGCCGGCGAGCACGACAAGGACCGGATCGAGCACGACATCTTCTCCGCGCGCTATCTCATCAAGCGGCCGCTGCTGCAGGCGCTCGAGCCCTCGGCCGGCGGCGCGCCGGTGCTGCTGATCGACGAAATCGACCGCGCCGACGAGGCGTTCGAGGCCTATCTGCTCGAGGTGCTGTCCGACTTCCAGGTAACGATCCCCGAAATCGGCGTCGTCAAGGCGGCGAGCGCGCCGATCGTCGTCATCACCTCCAATCGCACTCGCGAGATCCACGACGCTTTGAAGCGGCGCTGCCTTTATCATTGGGTCGACTACCCCGATGCGGAGCGGGAGAATGCGATCCTGCGCGCCAAGGCGCCCCGGGCGCCGGCGCGGCTCACGCAGGAGATCGTCGCCTTCGTGCAGAAGATCCGGAAAGAAGAGCTGTTCAAGTCGCCCGGCGTCGCGGAGACTTTGGATTGGGCGAGCGCTCTGGCTGAACTCGACGCTGTCGCGCTCGATCCGGCGCAGGTCTCCGACACGCTCGGCGTGCTGTTGAAGTACCAGGACGATATCGCCAGGATTCAGGGCGCCAAAGTGAGCGAACTGATCGAGCAGGCGCGCGCCGAGTTGCGCCTGGCGAAGACGGCGTAGATTGGAATTTCGCGCCGAGGCGAATGGAAGGTCATCTCGCATGAGCGGCGAGGCTGAGAGCTCGGGCACAGGGGCGCTGGCGCGCAACATCCTCTATTTCGCGCGCGCCTTGCGGCAGGCCGGCGTTCCGGTCGGACCCGGCGCCGTGCTCGACGCGATCGCCGCCGTCGAGGCGGTCGGGGTCGGCGATCGCGATGACTTCCGCGAGACGCTACATGCCGTCTTCGTCAAATCGCGCCAACATACGCCGGTGTTCGACCAGGCCTTCGACGTCTTCTGGCGGCGCAGGGGGTACATCGACAAGCTGCTGGCGATGCTGGCCCCTTCCGCGCCGTCGGATCGCCGAGATCCCCGCAAGCCGCCGCCCGGCGCCGCGCGGGTCGCCGAGGCGCTGTTCAAGCCCGTCGGCGAAGCGGCCCCGCCGCCGCCCGCGCTCGAATTCGACGCCCGCCTGACGATGTCGGCCGAGGAAACCTTGCGCGCCAAGGATTTCGCGCAGATGAGCGCGGCGGAGATCGCGGAAGCCAAGGCGCGCATCGCCCGTTTCAGGTTGCCTGACGACCGCCTGCGCACGCGCCGCTTCATCGCGGACCCCGCCGGCGCGCGGATCGACCCGCGCCGCTCTTTCCGCCGTTCGCTCAGAGGCGGCGGCGCGATAATCGATCTCACCTTTCGCGCCCGCGCGGATCGGCTGACGCCCGTCGTGGCGCTGTGCGACATCTCCGGCTCGATGGCTGAATATACGCGGCTGCTGCTGCATTTCCTGCATGCGCTGGGGCGGACGCGGCGCGTCTCGACCTTCCTTTTCGGCACGCGGCTGACCAATGTGACCCGCGCGATGCAGGCGCGCGATCCCGACGACGCCTTGCAGCGCTGCGCAACGGCGGTGGCGGACTGGTCCGGGGGGACGCGCATCGGCGCCTCGCTGCTGCGCTTCAACCGCGACTGGTCGCGCCGCGTGCTGGGGCAGGGCGCGATCGTCATCCTGATCACCGACGGGCTGGAGCGCGACGGGGTCGAATTGCTGTCGTCGCAGATGGAGCGCCTGCGCCTTTCGTCGCGCCGGCTGATCTGGCTCAATCCCTTGTTGCGCTTTGACGAATTTGCCGCCAAGGCCCGGGGCGTGCGCGCGATGTTGCCGCACGTCGACGAGTTCCGGCCGATCCATAGCCTCGCGAGCATGGAGGCGCTGTGCAGCGCCTTGTCGCGCCGCGTCCCCTTCGACGCCGATCCGCAAAAGCGGCTTCTGGCGCTCGAAGCGTAGGGTCGAGCGATGCGTTCAGCTTGCGTGCGGGCCTCGATGTCGCCATGCTTGGGCAAGTTTCATAGCGATCGCAGGGAGGAACGTTATGAGCGACGACGCCATTGAGCGCGTGACGGGTCAGAACGCGACCATCAGCTTCGACGCGCACCGCTGCATCCACGCCCGACGTTGCGTGATTTCACAGCCGGGCGTGTTCAAGGCCAATGTCCAGGGACCGTGGATCGATCCGGACGCGGCCTCGGCCGAAGCGCTGATGTCTGTCGCCCTCAACTGCCCGTCGGGCGCGATCCAAGTCGAACGTCATGACGGCGGAGCGCCGGAGACGGCGCCGCTCGTCAACACGATCACCATTCGCGAGAACGGGCCGCTGGCGGTCACCGCCGCGATCGAGATCGCCGGCGTCGCGGCGGAGACGCGAGCCACGTTGTGCCGCTGCGGGGCTTCCAATAACAAGCCTTATTGCGACGGCTCGCATGTCGGCTTGGCATTTGCCGCGACCGGCGAGCCAGCGACCAAGCCCAGCGAGCCGCTCGCTGCGCGTAACGGTGTCTTGACGATCACCGCCTTCCCGAACGGCCCGCTCGGCGTTAAGGGCAATGTCGAGATCCTCTCCGGCACGGGCCGCGCCGTCGACCGGACGACGGCTGTGGCGCTTTGCCGCTGTGGCGGCTCGAAGAACAAGCCCTATTGTGACGGCACGCACAGGACGAACGGCTTTGTCGCGCCGTGAACGGACGCAAAGAAGGAGGGCGCGATGTTGAGCGCTGACGACGACATTTTGGCCGCCGCCGAGACATGGCGGCGGGCCGGCCGTGGGGTTGCGATCGCGACGGTGATCGAGACCTGGGGCTCGGCGCCGCGGCCCGTAGGCTCGCATCTAGCGATCGACGGGGACGGCAATTTTCTCGGCTCGGTGTCGGGCGGCTGCGTCGAAAGCGCCGTGGTGACCGAGGCGCTCGATGTGATCGCCGAGGGCGCGCCCAAGACGCTGGAGTTCGGCGTCGCCGACGAGACTGCCTGGAAGGTCGGGCTCTCCTGCGGCGGGCGGATCAGAGTCTATGTCGAGCGGGTGGACTGATGCGGCTCGATATTCTCACGGCAATGAATGCGGCGCGGCGCGAGCGGCGCGCCGGGGTGCTCGCGACCCGCCAGTCCGACGGCGCGCAGCGTTTCGTGCCTGCCGAAGCGGCGGGGGACGATCTGCTCGCCGAAGCGCTCGATGCGGCTCTGCGCTCAGGCAAGAGCGGGCTCATCGAGCACGAGGGCGAGAGCTGGTTCCTCACCGTGCTGGTCCCGCCGGTGCGGCTGGTGATGATCGGCGCAGTCCATATCTCGCAGGCGCTGGCGCCGATCGCCCGCATCGCCGGACTCGATCCGACCATCATCGATCCGCGCACCGCCTTCGCGACGCCCGAGCGATTTCCCGATGTGCAGGTCCTCGCGCAATGGCCCGACGAGGCGTTGGCGGCGGCCCCGCTCGACAGCTACAGCGCGATCTGCCTGCTCACCCACGATCCCAAGATCGACGATCGCGCGCTCGTCAACGCGCTCAGGGCGGAGTGCTTCTATATCGGCGCGCTCGGCTCGCGCAAAACCCACGCCAAGCGGATCGAGCGCATGCGCGCCGAGGGCTTCGACGACAAGGCGCTGGCGCGTATTCGTGCGCCGATCGGCCTCGACATCGGCGCGGTGAGTCCGGCGGAAATCGCCGTTTCGATCATGGGCGAGATCATCGCGGCGCAGCGCAAGAAGCCGTTGCGCGCGGAAAAGGAGAAGGCGTGAAGTTCGGACCGATTCCGGTCGTCGAGGCCGAGAACGCGATTGTCGCTCATGCGGTGCACCTCGATGGCCTGACGCTCAGGAAGGGTGAAATTATCACCCCCGAGCGCCGTCGCGCGCTCAGCGAAGCCGGAATCGAAGAGGTCATCGTCGCGCGCCTCGAGCCGGGCGACGTCAGCGAGAACCAAGCGGCTCATCGCCTCGCCGAGCAGCTCGCCGGCGCGCATCTGCGGCTCGCGCCGGCCTTCACCGGCCGCGTCAACCTCTTCGCGCGCGAGGCCGGCCTCCTCGTCGTCGACGCCGAAGCGATCGACCGCGTCAACGCCGTCGACGAGGCGATCACCGTCGCGACGCTGGCGCAGCATCGCGTGGTCGCGCCCGACGACATGGTTGCGACGGTCAAGATCATCCCCTTTGCGGCAGGCGGGGCGGCGCTCGAAACGGCGTGCGCCGAGCTCCAGGCGGGCGGGACGGTCTCGATCGCTCCGTTCCGTCCGCTGCGCTTTGGCGTCGTCTCGACGCTCCTGCCGGGCCTCAAGCCCAGCGTCGTCGCCAAGACGCTGCGGGTTTTCGCGGAACGGCTCGCCCCCGCCGGCGCCTCGATCGCGGTCGAAGATCGGGTCGCGCACGAGGCGAGCGCACTCGTTGGCGCGCTCGATCGGATTGCGCCCGACTGCGACGCGCTGGTGATCTTCGGCGCCTCGGCGATCACCGACCGGCGCGACGTCATTCCGGCGGCGGTCGAGGCCTTCGGCGGCAAGATCGAGCGGTTCGGCATGCCGGTCGATCCCGGCAACCTCCTGCTGTTGGCGCGACGAGGCGGCACGCCCATCATTGGCGCCCCCGGCTGCGCGCGCTCGCCAAAAGAGAACGGCTTCGATTGGGTGATCCAACGCATTCTGGCCGACGTGCCGATCACCGGCGCGCATATCGAGAAAATGGGGGTCGGCGGGCTTCTCATGGAAATCTCGTCACGCCCGCAGCCGCGGCTCGGCGATGGCTGAGGTCGGCGCGATCGTACTTGCCGCCGGCCGTGCGACGCGTTTTCGCGCCGGGGGCGGAGTCGAGCCCTCCAAGCTCGTCGCTTCGCTCGGCGGCGAGCCTTTGGTGCGCCACGCGGTGCGAGCGGCGCTCGCCTCGCGCGCGCGGCCGGTGGTCGCCGTGACCGGGCACGCCAGGGTGGATATCGAGGCCGCGCTCGCCGGGCTCGCCGTCGTCTTCGCGCACAACCCGGATTATGCGAGCGGCCTCGCCTCCTCGCTTAAGACCGGAATCGGCGCCCTGCCGGATAGCGTCGCCGGCGCCGTGGTCTTGCTCGGCGACATGCCCGCAGTCGATGCGGCCCTTCTCGACCGCCTGATCGAGGCTTTCGTCGCTGCTCCTGAAGCGCTCGCCGCCACGCCCGTGAGCGCGGGTCGGCGCGGCAACCCGGTGCTGCTGTCACGCGCCCTCTTTGCCCCGATCGGCGCTCTCGAGGGAGATGAGGGCGCGCGCCGCCTGCTGAGCCAAGTCGAAGCTGGGCAAGTCCTAGAGGTGACGGTCGAAGGAGAGGGGGCGACGCTCGACGTCGACACGCCCGATGATCTCGCGGCGGCGCGGAACCGGCATTCGCGGCCTATTTGAGCCGCTTGACATCTCTGCGGTTTCTCCGCCTGCGCGCACTGCGCGCCGCCGCATTGAGCGCCTCGACGCCGCCGGAAAACAGCATTGCGACGTAGATGTAGCCCTTGGGCACGTGGAATCCGAAGCCGTCGGCGATCAGCGTCATTCCGATCATGACGAGAAAACTGAGCGCCAACATGATCACCGTCGGATTGCGCTCCAGGAACGCGGAGAGCGGGGCCACCGTCACGATCATGATCCCGATGGCCACAACGACCGCGACGATCATGATGGCGAGATGATCGGTCATGCCGACGGCGGTGATGATGCTGTCGATCGAGAAGATGAGATCGAGAACGATGATTTGCCCGATTGCGGCGGCCAAGCCGAGCGGCTTGGAACTTTTCTCGCCTTCGCCCTCCGCATCCGGATCGACCTGGGCGCCGATCTCGCTCGTCGCCTTCCACACCAGAAACAAGCCGCCCGCCAGCAAGATCAGATCGCGCGGCGAGAAGGCGTGGTCGAACGCTTCGAAGAGCGGCTGAGTGAGACGCGCCACCGCCACGACCGACGCCAACAACGCGAGGCGGAAGACCAGCGCAAGGCCCAGACCGATCAGCCGCGCGCGCGCACGGCTTGGCGCAGCTACGCGGTTGGAGAGCACCGCGACGAAAACGAGATTGTCAATGCCGAGCACGACCTCCATGGCGATGAGGGTCGCCAACGCCGCCCAAGCGGCAGGATCGGTGAGGAGTTGGAATGCACCGGACATGGAACCGCGCCTCGGGCGAAAAGCCACCCGATAAGGGTATGCTTATTTTCTAACAAGATTTCGGCGTCGCGCCGGAGGCTCTGGACCATGCGGCGAGTTGCTCGGAGCGTTTCAGTCAGATCAGCCTCAACCCGCGCAGCGACGCATGGCCGTGGCGGCCGATCACGATGTGATCGTGGACTGTCACGCCGAGCGGCGCCGCGACGGCGATGATGTCCTGCGTCATCCTGACGTCTTGCGTCGAGGGCGTCGGATCGCCGGAGGGATGATTGTGGACGAGGATCACCGCGGTGGCGGAGAGCTCCAGCGCCCGCCGCACGACCTCGCGCGGGAACACCGGAGCCTGGTCGATCGTGCCGACGCCGAGCGTCTCGTCGGCGATGATGCCGTTCTTCTTGTCGAGGAACATCACGTGGAATTCCTCGCGCTCCGCGAAGGCCATGGCGGTACGGCAATATTCCAGGAGTTCGCTCGACGAGCCGATGACCTGCCGCTTTCTGGCGGCTCCCTTGGCGAAGCGCTTGGCGCTCGCCGCGACGATGGCGAATTCGCCGATCGCGCCCGCTGTCATCCCGTCGACCTCGGCGAGGCGCTGGGGCGGGGCGGCGATCGCTTCGGCGAACGAGCCGAAGCGTGCGATCAGCCCCTTGGCGAGCGGCTTGACGTCGCGGCGCGGGATGGCGCGGAACAGGACGAGCTCCATCAGCTCGTAATCGGCCAGCGCGTCCGCGCCCGCCTCCCGCAGCCGGCCGCGCAGCCGCTCCCGGTGGCCGTGATAGTGAGGCGGCTCGGCCCCCTCCGAGCCGCCTGTCATCGCGAATATGGCGGGCGTTCGAGCCCGACGGGCGAGGTGGTGAAGATTTCGACGCCGGTCTCGGTCACGCCGACAGTGTGCTCGAACTGCGCGGTGAGCGAGCGGTCCCGCGTGACGGCCGTCCAGCCGTCCGACAGCACCTTCACGCCGGGGCCGCCGAGATTGATCATCGGCTCGATGGTGAAGAACATGCCGGGACGCAGCGGCACGCCTTCGCCGCGACGGCCGACGTGGAGGATGTTCGGCTCGTCGTGGAACAACTGGCCGAGCCCGTGGCCGCAGAAGTCGCGCACCACGGAGCAGCGCTCGCTCTCGGCGTAGCTCTGGATCGCGTAGCCGATGTCGCCGGTGGTCGCGCCGGGCTTGACGGCGGCGATGCCCCGCAGAAGGCATTCATAGGTCACGTCGATCAGCCTTTGGGCCCGACGTGGCGCCTCGCCCGCCACATACATGCGGCTCGCGTCGCCGTGCCAGCCGTCGACGATCAGGGTGACGTCGATGTTGAGGATGTCGCCGTCGCGCAGCGGCTTGTCGTCGGGAATGCCGTGGCAGACGACGTGGTTGATCGAGGTGCAGATCGACTTGCGATAGCCGCGATAGTTGAGCGGCGCCGGATAGGCGTTGTGATCCATCGCGAATTCGAAGATCAACTGATCGAGCGAGGCGGTGGTGACGCCGGGGTGCACCTTGTCGACCAACAGGTCGAGCGCCTGCGCGGTGAGCTGCCCGGCCTTACGCATCGCCGCGAAGGCTTCGGGACCGTGGAGCTTGATATGGCCATTGCGCCGCCCTTGCAGCTGCGCAGAATCGACGAACGTCATTATGGAGACCTTCGATGCAGTCGCGGCGCCCGCGGCGCCATTCTCGTTCCCATTTAATGCCTTAAGCCGGCTGCGCCAAGGACGGGTTCGCGGGCGGACCAATCCCTGGAAATAGCTAGCACAGTTTGTGATTAAAGGCGATGCAGTTCCGCCAGGGCGGATCAAGGCGCGGCGGAGATGGCGAAAGACGCCTCCAGCATGCTAGGAGGGTTCGCTTCTAATGAATTGCGAAGGCATGCAAAAAGACAGCGTCATGGAGGCCGCGCCGTTCGGCCAATTCGCGCCAACGGGCTTTTGCGCCTTCGCCTTGCGCCTGACGCGCCGCTGTTCGGTCGGATGGTTCGGCAAACGCACCGCCTTCTTCTTGCGCGGGGTCGCGATGCGTTCGCTCAGGGGGCGGCAGGTCGACGTTGTCTCGCTCGGCGCGCGCATGCGGCTCAATCCCCATCATAACGTCGCGGAAAAGCGGCTATTGTTCACGCCGCAATATTTCGACGCGCCGGAGCGCGCGCTGCTGGCCGAGCGGCTGAAGGGCGACTTCGTCTTCCTCGACGTCGGCGCCAGCGTCGGCGGCTACGCGCTTTCGATCGCCGCGCTGGCCGGTCCGCGCGCCCACATTCTCGCGGTCGAGCCGTTGCCCGAGGTGTTCGAACGTCTTGTCTACAACATCCAGCAGAGCGAATTCGCCAACGTCAAGGCGGTCTCCTGCGCGCTCGCGGACATCGACGGCGAGATCGCGTTGTTCGTGAATACGAGCAACCAGGGCGAAACCTCGGTGCGAATCGTCAGCGCCGAGGCGCATGTCGAACAGATGCGGGTGCGTGCGAAGAAGCTGCTGACGCTGGTGCGCGAGGAAGGCTATTCGAAGATCGACGCGATCAAGCTCGACATCGAGGGCGCCGAAGACCTGGCGCTCGATCCCTTCCTGAGCGAAGCGCCGCGGGCCTTGTGGCCGCGCATCATCGTTATGGAGTTTTCGCTGCTGCGCGTCGGCGCGCAGCTCGAAGAACGCTTGCGCTCGCTCGGCTATCGGGAGATTTTGCGGACGGTCGAGAACGTCGCCTACGAGCTCGATCGCGAGGAGGCGAGTTCATGAGCGAGACCATCATCACCGCGGCGATTCTGGTGATCGGCGACGAAATTTTGTCCGGCCGCACCAAGGACCGCAACATCGGCTACATCACCGAGTATCTGAGCAATCTCGGCATCGACACGCGCGAGGCGCGCGTCGTGCCCGACATCGAAGATGAGATCGTGGCGGCGCTCGACGCGCTGCGTTCGCGCTACACTTACGTTTTCACGACCGGCGGCATCGGGCCGACACATGACGACATCACCGCCGATGCGGTCGCCAAGGCGTTCGGCGTCGGCATCGACGAAGATCCGCGCGTCATTGCGATGATGCTGGAGCGCTACAAGCCGGACGAGCTGACGCCGGCGCGCCGCCGGATGGCGCGGATTCCGCTCGGCGCGGCGCTGGTCGAAAATCCGATTTCGAAGGCGCCGGGGTTTCGTATCGGCAACGTCATCGTGATGGCGGGCGTTCCTTCGATTATGCAGGCGATGCTGGACGGGGCGGCCAAAGACCTCGATACGGGGGTGCGGCTGACCATCGAAACGATCGAGGCGGGACTGCCCGAGGGGGTTTACGGAGACGCGCTCGGACGCATCGCCGCCGAGCACGCCGAGACGAGCATCGGCTCCTATCCTTCTTTCGCTGACGGAAAGTTCAGGAATCAGATTGTCGTGCGCGGCCGCGATCCTTTGAAGGTCGCCGCAGCCCGGAGCGCGATCGCGGCGATGCTGACCGAGCTCGGCGCGGCGGCTCGCTGACCGAGTACGCCAAACCTGTTGAAGAACGGCGCAGCCGCTCGCTCCCGCGCCGTTAGCTTGCTAAGCACGGCCCCTCATGGGCAGCAAAGGAGCCGATATGGTCGACGGTCGTGAGAAAGCCTTTCCGGTCTCCTGGGACCAGTTCCATCGCGACGCGCGCGCGCTCGCTTGGCGCCTAGCGGCCTCGGGTCCGTTCGAGGCGATTGTCGCCATTACGCGCGGCGGCCTGGTGCCGGCGGCAATCATCGCTCGCGAGCTCGACCTACGTGTGATCGAGACGGTGTGCGTCGCCTCCTACCACGACTACAAAAATCAGGGCGGACTGAAGGTTCTCAAGACGATCGCCGACAATGTGGCCAATTCGCTCGACGGCGGCAAAATCCTCGTGGTCGACGATCTCGTCGACACTGGCGCGACGGCGAAAGTCGTGCGCGAAATGCTGCCCAAAGCGCATTTCGCGACAGTCTACGCCAAGCCGCTCGGGCGTCCCTTGGTCGACACCTTCGTCACCGAGGTCTCGCAGGACACGTGGATCTATTTTCCCTGGGACATGGGCCTCGCCTTCCAGCCGCCGATCGCCAAGGACGCCGCCGGCTAGGCGTATTGAATTTCGAGAATTTATCGGTAGAATCAAAGCACAAGCGGGCGTGGCGAAACAGGTAGACGCAACGGACTTGAACGGAATTTGAGTGCTCTCCGGGAAACTGGGGAAGTAGAACTGCTCAAAGTCGGGGAAACCTCGAAAGTGGCGATCCCGAGCCAAGCCCGCCGTCGGTTCGACGGCGGGAAGGTGTAGAGACTAGACGGGCAGCACCTGCCGCGTCCGCCTTCATCGGCGGAGGCAACGGTGAAGGGATAGTCCAGACCACGAACGCGTCGGGGCGGGGAGATCCACCGCGGCGCGGCGGCGAAAGCCGAAGCTGGTAAGAAAATCCGTAGGGCCGCAAGGCCTGTGCCGGTTCGACCCCGGCCGCCCGCACCAATCAAGCGCAAGCGAATGACTATTGCGATCCCTTCGCGGCACGAATCGGCGTTCGCGCTCGGTCTCTCTGTGCGCGCCGCTCTTTCGCATGCCCCAGCCTGACGCTGACGCGGCGCGCGAGGCCGACGCGCGCTATCGCCGCGCCCGCGACAAGATGCGCTTGAGGTCGGCGCTCAGAAACGGCTTGGTCAAGAGTGGAATGTCGGCATATTTGCGGTCCACGCCATCAAATCCGTAGCCGGTCGAAAAGGCGAACGGCGCGCCGCGGGATTTCAACAGGTCGGCAACCGGGTAGCTGGTCTCCCCGTCCAAATTGACGTCGACGAGCGCGAAGTCGAAATCGGCTGTGCGCGCGACCTCGAGCGCCTCGCGCGCTCGGGAGGCCGTTGCGACGACCTCATGCCCGAGTTCCGTCAGCATGTCCTCGATCAACAACGCGACCAGGCCTTCGTCTTCGATCACCAGGACGCGGAGTTTGGATGGGACAAGGCGAGTGGGCGGATCTCCTGCCGGAGACGAATGAAGCTGTCGATCAGTCACGGAGTGGCGCCTCAATCTCGTAGACGAGCCCGGTCGCAGGGAATGCGAGCTTGACGATCGCCCCCAGCTCGCTCGTCAGAGCTCGCTCGAGCAGCCGGGAGCCGAAGCCCTTGCGCGTCGGCGCTTCGACCGGCGGCCCGCCAATTTCCTCCCAACGCAGGCGGAACCGTTTCTCCAACTCCCTATCCGCGACTCGCCACGCAATCTTGATGCGGCCCTCTTCGTTCACGAGAGCGCCGTACTTGGCCGCGTTGGTCGCCAGCTCATGGAGCGCCATCGACAGCGACAGCGCAAGTTTCGGCCTCAGGCGCAAAGCGGGCCCCGACACGTCGAGACGCTCGGCTTGGGTGCAGATCGGGGCGAGGGTCCGTGTCGCCAATTCCTTCAGGTCGGCTCCCTCCCAGTTTTCCCGGGTCAGTACGTCGTGCGCGGTCGAAAGCGCGATCAGTCTGCTTTCCAATTGGTCGAGACGAGGATCGTGGCCCTCCCGTCGGAAAGTCTGGTTGGCGATCGATTGGACGGTGGCGAGCGTGTTCCTGACGCGGTGGTTCAGTTCGTTGATCAGGAGCTGGCCCCGCTCCTCCTGACGCCGCCGCTCGGTGATGTCTCGCGCGATCTTGGAGGCCCCGATCACTCGGCCGTGGCAGTCCTTCAGCGGCGATACCGTCAAGGAGATATCGATCAGGCGTCCGTCTTTACGCACGCGAACGGTCTCGTAATGGTCGATCCGTTCGCCGCGCCGAATGCGATCGAGAATCGTCGGCTCTTCGTCCTCGCGTCCGGGCGGGATCAGCATATTGATCGGCTTGCCAATCGCCTCTTCGGCGTTGTAGCCGAACAAGCGCGCGGCGCCATTGTTCCAGGTCTGAATGACGCCCTCCGTGTTCTTGCTGACGATTGCGTCGTCCGAGAATTCGACGATTGCGGCAAGCCGCTGCGCATATTCCTCGGCCCTCTTGCGGTCGGACAGATCCACCAGCATGTTGACGGCGCCGAGCAGGTCGCCCTTGGAGTCGAAAAGGGGGGTCGGGTAGGCCGCGAATGACACGCGCGATCCGTCGGGCCGCTCGCCGACGATTTCCTCGCCCCAAATCGACCGCGTTTCCCGCAGCGCCTGGGCCATCGGGGTCTCGTCGCACGGCATCGGGGTTCCATTCCTGTGGTAGAGATTCCAGGAGTGGCGCCAGGCGTCTGAGCCAAGCTCGGGACGCCGCCCCGACATCTCGACCGCAGCCTGATTGTAGAACGTAACGCGCCCCTGCGCGTCGGTCGTGTAGATGGCGTTCGGGAGCGCCTCGAGCAATTCGCGAAGTCTCTCCTGGCTTTGCCGATCGACATTCTGGTCCGGTTTCCGCTCGCTGACGTCGCGCGAGATGGCGAGCAGCGCGACGTCGCCGTCAGGCAAGCGCAAAGGCGCGGCGTGCGTCTCCATGCGCCGCCGACCGCCGCTCAGACCGATCAGGTCGAATATCCAGCTCAGCCGTTCGCCCTTGCAAACCCGCTCGTGCCGAGCGATCCAAGACCGGCGATGCTCGGGCGCGACGAGATCGGCCATCGGCGTCCCTTCCGCCGCGGCGAAGTCGTCGGCCTCAATCATCCCGAGGCCCGCGCGGTTGATATTCAAGAGAACGCCCTCCCGCCCGACGATCATGATGGACTTCAGGGGTCGTTTCGATGATGGCGTGCAGATGTTGTTCTCGCCCCTGAAGCCGTCTTTCGGCCTGTCTGCGCTGGGTGACGTCCTGCAAGCAACAGATTGCGCCGATGATCGCTCCGTAGTCGTCGCGCAGCGGATCGATGTTCAGCTCGGCGACGACAGAGCGCCCCGACGGCTGCTCGATGACGATTTCGACCCCGTGGTAAGAGCGGTCGTCGCGAACGGCTCGCGCGGCGGGCGTATTCTCCCGCGTTAGCGGCTCTCCATGGGATGAGCGCAGCTGGTACGCGCCGCTGCGGCCTTCTTCAGGCTCGCCGATTTGCGGTTCACATCCCCAGAGTTCGGCGGCCTTTCGATTGTACCGGACGACGACCGCCCGCACGTCGCACACGTAGGCGGCGCAAGGGAGCAGATCCCACAGCGCCGAGTCGCTGGAAATCGCCGAATCTGCGGTCGACGGCGCGGCAGCCACCAAACCAAAAGGCGCCATCCTGATCTCCTTCTGCGAACACTTGGACTTCTGCGACGACGCTTGGAGCCTGCACAATCAACGCTCGTTATTGGGACTTGTTCCATCGAGATCTTGGTCGCGGTGGTGCTACGCGTTGATCTCAGCGTCCCGCCGCCGCTGTTCTTCTCGCATCGCGGAAGCGTGCACAGGCAACCCGCCTGCGCGCATTGACACGCATAGGTAGCATTGATTACGTCGATGCAATCAGAGGATGGGTGTGGCCGGGCGATTCGCCCTTGAATAGCGAGCCGCACCGAACGTCCGCCGAACGGACGGATCCTCAGTGTCTTCGTATGCGGCTCAGTGAGAGCGTTCGGCGGCCACACCACTATACGGGGGGTGCGATGGGTGCGTTGTGGGATCATCTGTTCAATTCCAGTCAATCCTCCGAAGCGAATGGAGAAGGGCGGCGCGCGGCGCCCGACCACCACGTTCCGCCGCGCTATTCCGCGGGCGCCTCGCTCGAGGCGATCGGCAAGCAAAACGAAACGCTGCGAACCCAGATCGAGGAGGTGCAACACGGCTTCGAGCATCTGGAGCGGGTCCGCAGCCTGTTCCATTCGCTGCTGTCGCCGATGTCGGAGCTCTTGACGGAATTTGAGGCGACGAAGGCGCGCTTGCACGAGACGAAGATGAAGCTGACCTTCGTCGAGGACCTGCACGAAGGGCTCGGCGCAAGACTGGCCACGATGGTCGAGGAGCGCGATCTGGTCCTCGAAGCGAAGAACGTGCTGCTGCGCGACAGTCGCGAATTGTCGCAACGCCACCAGCGCGTCGAGGCGGCGTTGGGGGAAACGCAAATCGAGCTTCGCAATTGCTCCGGCGCCAAAGAGCGGGCCGAGCGTCTGCGCGAGATCGAGACCCGGGCGACTGCGAGCCAAGCCGACGAGATCCGTCGCCTCAAAGAGGAGTTAGCCGCCAAGGACCAGAATTTGGCGAGCCAGGAGCTTTCGCTCAAAGTCTCGGGCGACCAATGCGCGCTGATGACGCAAGAAAACACGAACTTGCGCGAAGCGTCGAGCAGCCTCGCCGCCAATCTCGACGCAACGACGCGCCGCATCGCCGAGTTCGAGGGCCAGGTCGACCAGGGCAAGCATCGAGTCGCCGCTTTGGAGCAGGCCTTGTCGGAGGAGCAAGCCGCCCACGGGATCTTGCGCGCCAAGCATGTCGAGCACGTCGAGCGCAGCTACGCCGAAGTCTCGACGCTCAACAACACGATCCACGCCGTTCGGGGGCGGGTGGAGGTCACCAACAAGATTCTCGATCAGACCCGCGCCCAGCTGCGCGACAAGATCGACGAAATGCGCGCCGGCGAGCGCAAGCTGCTCGAGAACAACATCCAGATCGACGTTCTCGACAAGAGGGTCCGTTCGCTGAAGGAGGATCTCGACGCTGCGAACGACCGCATCGCCGGTATGGAGCGCATGCGCGCGGCGCTCGTCGATCAGGTCAATGGCCTCAACGAGACGGTTCGCTCGAAGGAGGCGGCGCTGCAATCTGCGACTCGCACAATCGAGCAACTGACATCCCGCGCCGACGAAATGGCCGCCGCCAAGCAGCGCGCCAAGGACGAATTGGAGCGTCGCACCGGCGCGTTGCAGGAGGAAATCACACGCATGCGGGGCGGAACGCCAATTGGCGGACGGCATGCTGGAGGCCTCCCGCGCGGAGCGCCAGCTCGCGCGTCGAAGCGTCGCGATGGCCGGCGAACCGACGCGCGAGGCCAGCGAGGCCGCCACGACGGGTGCTCAAACCAATGTAACGAAGCTGGCCCGGGCGGCCGTCTAACGGCTAGGCCCACAGGCTGGGCGCAAGCCGGCGGCTCTTTTCTTCGACGCCCGCGCCATTTAAAGAGCGGCATGACGTCCCGGTCGCCCGCGCGCACTCTCAAGACGACAGACGACCTCGTCGCCGCCGGCCTCGTCGCGCCGGCGCAGCGCGACGCGATAGCGGCGGTTGGCGCGCGATACGCCGTCTCGATCACGCCGGCTGTCGCTGACCTTATCGACGTCGGCGATCCTAACGACCCTATCGCGCGCCAATACGTTCCTGATCCGCTCGAGCTTGTGCGGGATCCCGCTGAAGATTTGGATCCGATCGGCGACCGGCTGAGGAGCCCGGCTCCCGGAGTGGTGCATCGCTACCGCGATCGTGTGCTGCTCAAGCTCGTCTCGGTCTGCGCCGTCTATTGCCGCTTCTGTTTCCGCCGCGAAATGGTCGGGCCGGGGGCCGGCGCCTTGAGCGACGCCGAGTTCGCCGCCGCGCTCGACTACATCCGCTCGCACGACGAAATCTGGGAGGTCGTGCTGACGGGCGGCGACCCGCTCATGCTGTCTGGGCGGCGCATTGCGGAGGTGACGCGCGCGCTCGTGGCGATCCCGCATGTCAAAGTGCTGCGCTGGCACACGCGGCTTCCGGTCGTCGCGCCGGAGCGCGTCACCAAGGCTATGGCGGATGCGCTCACGCGCGGTCACGACAAGACTGTCGTTGTCGCCTTGCACGCCAACCATCCCAGCGAGTTGACGGCGCAGGCCCGCAGCGCCTGCCGCCGGTTGCTCGATCACGGCGTCATGCTGGTGAGCCAGAGCGTTCTGCTACGAGGCGTCAACGACGACATCGCGACGCTCGAAGCGCTGATGCGCGCCTTCGTCGAAGCCCGCGTCAAACCCTATTACCTTCATCACGGCGATCTCGCGCCGGGCACTGGCCACATGCGGGTGACGATCGCCGAGGGGCAGGCCCTGATGGCGGAGCTGCGCCGGCGGGTCTCGGGCCTCGCATTGCCGACCTATGTACTCGACATCCCCGGCGCGCACGGCAAGGTTCCGGTTGGACCGGCCTACGTCTCGGCGCGCCCCGAGGGCGGCTACGACGTCCTGGACCCCAAGGGCGCGGCGCACCGCTACGAGGATCGCGTCGCCAAGTGAGCGTTCTGCCGAGCGTCGCTTAGCGCCGCGGCGCGAATCCCTGCCCCTGATAGAATTGCATCACCCGCGTGGCGGTTAGAACACGCTGTCTTTTGGTTGAACTGGACCCCTGTCGTCATCGGGAGCGAAGCGCGGCGATCCAGAGATCGAAGCGTCAGCCGATTGAGGCGCCTACGGAACCACTCGCGACTTGCTGGCGACCGCCTCGATCGCTGGATTGCTTCGCTCCGCTCGCAATGACGGTTCCACGTAGCTACGAAGCGCACTCAACTTCTCGCGGCTTCAGGGCCCGCGTTAGTGTTAACGACAGTGCGCCGAGCGGTATGATCCCGCTAATACCTTCGGAGTACTCCGAATCGTTTGGTTGACGATACGTTAAACTCCGGGCACATTGTGTATTGAGATTCATTAAATGGCTGATATTGAATGGTTAACTGACAGGGGCGCCATCAATCGCGATCGGCGAATTATCATGCCAAGTTCACGATAGAGGCGCCGACAAAGAAGTGGCTGGGCTTTCGACGGTGTGTGGAGTTGCGAACAAGCAAAGGCCTACGCCTCTGCCTGGATGAACCGCAACTGTTATTACCTGGACAATTTGCAACGCAGATCGCCAAGGCATTGGCGACGATATGGCGCGCGTTTCTTCCAACGCGTGATCCAACACGTACGGCGTACCGCGGAGGCGAAGGGCGTGGACACTATCCTTATCGTGGCGATGCTTAGCGTGACCGCCCTAATCAGCGTATCGTCGTTGGATGATCTCTTTATTGATCTGCTCGGGCTCGGCATTTCGCGTTCCGGCCTGCCAGTCTCCGACGGGGAGGGAGAAGCAGAGAGTCCGTGGACGGCGGTGTTCGTCGCCAATTGGCATGAGGAGGACGTTCTCGGGAAGATGGTCGAGGGCAACCTGGCCCGGATCACCGTCTCAAACGTGAACCTCTATCTGGGCGTGTACCCGAACGATACCGGGACGCTGCGGGTCGCCAAGGATCTCGAGGCGAAATACCCGACCCGCGTTCGCGTGATCGTCAACACTCTGCCCGGTCCGACCTCGAAAGGGCAGATGCTGAACGAAATGTTTCGGCAAGTCTTCGGCTCTGATGACGACGCCCCGGAATTCGTCGTTCTGCACGACAGCGAGGACGTGATCGATCCGCGTACGTTCGGCGTCTATGCCACTTATGCGCGCGCCGGCTACGACTTCATACAGGCGCCGGTCTTCTCCCTCGACCGCGGCAAGGGCGCGCATGTCGCCTCGACCTACATGGACGAATTCGCCGAGCGGCACACCCGCGAGATGATTGTGCGCAACGCCGTCGGCGCGACCATCCCATCCGCCGGCGTCGGGACATGCATGACGAGGAAGCTGCTTAAGCATTTCCTCGCGACTCGCGGGCAAGTGCTTATGTCCGGCACCGTGACAGAGGACTACATTCTCGGCGTTGAGGCGAAGCGCGCCGGCTTTCGATGCGCCTTTGCGGCGGTCTCCGCGGATGACGAGCGGGGACTCGATTTCGTGGCGACCCGCGAGTTCTTCCCGCGTACCGCGACGGCGAGCATCAAGCAGAAGACCCGCTGGGTTTATGGCATCAACTTCGAGGCCTTCCATAAGCTCGGATGGGAAGGCGACGCCTGGGACAAGTATTTCTTCGTCCGCGACCGGAAGGGCATGATCGCCAATTTCTTGCCGCCGATCTCACTGTTCCTGATGCTTCTGCTTCTCGTCGGAGCGTTTGATCTGTCAGACGTGCCGGAAGGTCTGCAACCGATCTTCGCTGCGTCCGTGTCTTTCAACCTGATTGCGCTCTTGACGCGCTACGTCATCCGAGTGAGGGCCTGCCATCAGGTCTACGGCAAGTACGATTGGATCGGCGTCGCAACGCGATGGCCGGTGTCCTTGTACATCAATATGGCCGCTGTGTTCCGAGCGTGGAAGACCTACCTCGGCGAATTTGAATTCGCGACCAAGCCCATCGTCTGGTCGAAGACGGCGCATGAGCTGCCTGACAACTTCATCGCGGCCAGGCGCTGAGCGTCCATTCTGCGGGGGGAACCGAGATGACAAAGTCAATGAGCGAAGACGGATGAGCGTTGTGGCCCTGTTTCCGCTCTCAATCCGGAGAGGGCGCGAGCGGAAAGCAGAGCAAACGTCGCGCCGTAACAAGCAGTTCTCGCCCGTACCATTGAGTCGAAGCGATGCGTATCCTTGTAGCTTTCGGCACCCGGCCGGAAATCATTAAGCTCGGGCCCGTCGTGCGTGCGCTGCGGCAGCGTAGCGGCGTCGAGGTTGAAGTGTTCTGGTCCGGTCAGCACCTCGAGTTGGCCGAGGGACTCCTCGACTTGTTCCAGATTGATGTGACGCACAATGGCTCCGCCATCATGAGCGAACCTGGGCTTGGCGGAAAGTTCGGGCTTATCGCTCACCAGATCGACAATATCCTGCGTCAGCGGAAGTACGATTGGATCGTCGTTCAGGGCGACACCGCCACCGCTGTTGCGACCGCGACCGCCGGCTTCTTGAATCGGGTTCCGGTCGCGCATGTCGAGGCTGGGTTGCGGACCCATAACCTCTATTCGCCGTGGCCGGAGGAATTCAATCGGCGCGTGATCGCGCTCGCGACGACATTGCACTTCGCTCCCACTCCCGCCTCGCAGAGGAACCTTCTCAACGAGGGCGTTTCGGCAGAAGCCGCTCCTGTCGTCGGCAACACGGTCATCGATGCGCTGCTCTACACGCGCGAGAAAGTCGGCGACGGCTATGTCCCGCTCGACCGGAGCCTGCGCGAAATTCCTGGCGATAAGAAGCTCGTCCTCGTGACCTTGCATCGCCGGGAGAACATTGGCGCGCCGCTTCGCGAAGTGCTTCGCGCTTTGAGGGATCTCGGCCAGGACGGCGACAAGGTGATCGCACTTCCGGTTCACATGAATCCGGAGGTTCGCTCGACCGTGCTCGGCATGCTTGGCGATGTCCCCAACGTGCGCCTGCTCGCGCCGTTGCAATACCCCGACTTCGTATACCTCTTGAACCGCGCCTGGACCGTGGTGACCAACTCGGGCGGCGTGCAGGAAGAGGCGCCGACGTTTGGCCTGCGAATTCTGATCACGCGCGATACGACCGAACGTCCCGAGGTGGTCGAATTCTGGTTTCGGCGCCCTGGTCGGCTCTGATTACGAGGCCATCGTCGGCGGCGTTCGGCGCCTGACGGCTGGGGATCGACGCCAGCTTGTCACCGCCGACAATCCATTCGGCCGTGGCGATTCCGCCGAGCAGATCGCCGAGCGTCTCACGTCGATCCCTCATTCCTCTCGCATCGCGGCCGAGTAGACCGCATTGGAGTTTTGAACATGTCCGAGCTCAAGGTGAGCGGTCTGGTCTGGAAGCGCCTGCGCCGTATTCTTTTCTCCACCGTGATCCTTGCTGGCGCAGCCGGCGGAACAGTTTACGCCTTCTCCGGCGGACGCCTTCTGTTGGACGCCGACGGCATGATCACGAGCGAGCACGTGTCCGTGACCGCGCCGTTCGACGCTCGTATCCGGCAGGTCTTGGTTCGCCCCGGCGACAGGGTCGTTGCTGGGCAGGCGATCGCGATCGTTGATTCGGCCACGATCTCGCGTTCCCTAGCGGAGCTCGCGAGCGACAAGGCCCGCATCGTCGCCCGGCTGGCCCAACTGGAGGGGCGGCGAGCGGCGATCAAGACGCTACTCCCCGTCGCTGAGGCGAGCGCACAGCAAAGCAAATCTTTCCTCGACCGACTGTCCGAGGCGAAGGGTCGAGGGCTAGCGGTCGAGAAATCGCTCAACGACATGAACGCCAGCTACACCGCGGCGCTCGAGCGCGCTGTCGGCCTGACGGCTGAACAGGCCTCGATCGAACATGAGACCGAGGGAAACCAGGAAGCCTTCCGGGAAGTTTCGACTGCCTATGCGAATTTGCAGCAGATCTATAACAACGGCGTTCTGACGGCCCCGGCTGATGGTTATGTCGGCAGCGCCGTCTCGTCGGTTGGCGAGGTTCTGACCGGCAACGCCAAGGTGGCACAAATCAACACCGGCCGTAGCTATGCGCTGGCCTATCTCCCGGAAGGCTACCTTCTTGATGTCGCGGAGGGCCAGAAGGTCGGAGTCCAGGCCAGAGGGCAGGTGGTAGAGGGCCAAATCGACAAGGTTCTGCCGATTACCGAAGCGCTTCCACCTGAGTTCCAGCATCCGAACAAAGCGCGCGAGCGCGGCCAGTTGGTTCGCATCGCCCTAAATGACGGGCAGCAATTCGCCCTCGATCAAAAGGTGCGGATCACGAGCTGCCCGACGGCGTCGTGCAACATGAACGTGGCGGTGGCGATGAGGACCGCGATCCCGACCGTTCTCGCAGCAATCCCGGGTGTCGTTCAGGGCATCCGGAACGCTTTCAGCCAGATAGCCCAGGCGCCGGGCGCGCCGCTGAGCCCTCCGGCTCGCCCGGAGTTCTCATCGAGCCGGTTTGGAAAACACCGTCTTGATCGGCGAGTTAGAACGAGGCGGCTGCGTCGGCCTCGTTCAGGACTTCACGGCCTTGGCGAGCACGTCCTGCATGGCGGGGCTCGGCGCGCCGAAAAAGTAGGGCGGCTCATTGCCCCCGCCAAGCGCTCCGTAGGCGTGCGCGCCGCCGGGCGCGAACAGGACCTCGAACCTGCGGCCGGCGCATTCGCTGGGCTTGCACACATAGCCGATCTGATAGGCTTTGCCGTCGATCGTCACCGGCTTCAACTCGCTGGCGACGCCGTCGAAATTCTTGTTGAACTGGACCAGCCAGTCCGGCGTCGGCTGCACCTCCTTCATCAGCTTCTCCCACGCCGTCCGGTAGGTCCGGTTCTGCAGCGCGTCGAACAGGAACGGATTCTCGGCGGCGACGGCGGTTCCGGCGACGAGCATGAAGGCGAGGAAGGCTGGCAAGCGCATGTCTGACTCTTGGCTTAAGGCGTTCAGAACGCCTTGAAGGTGATGATCGTGCGCGTGTCGACGATGCCGGGAATCACTTGAACCCGGTGGCCGACGAAGTGCCCGATGTCGACGTCGCGACCGACGTAGAATTTGGCGAGGATGTCGAAGTCGCCGGCGATCGAATAGATTTCCGAGGCGATCTCCGCCTCCGCGAGCGCGCTGGCGACCTCGTAGGTGCGCCCCAGCGCGCATTTGATCTCGACAAAAAACGTCTGCATGGCCGGATCAGTCCTGTTTCGGGCTCTCTTTTGCAATAACTTCCACGTCGCGGTCCAGGCCCGACTGCACCTCGAAGGTCGCCTGATAGGTTTTCGAATCGTGCCTGGCGATCACAACATACTCGCCCTCGCCGAGAACGAGGGAGGGAAAGGCGCCGATCAAATCGCGGATGAGATCGCCGCCCGGCGTCAGAACGGTGAAACTGCTGTTGGCGAGCGCTTCCGCCCCTGGCGCGTTGACGAGTTTGATCGTCACCACGGCGCAGCGGTGGCGCAAGGTGACGTCGACGAGCTTGCCGGCGGAGACCTTGATGTCGGCGGCGACGATTGAATTGGTGGCCGTCGGGGCGCTCGGCTTGCCGCCGAACGAGCCAACGCTGACCGTGTCGAGATAGGTTGAGACGATGTGGTAGAAACCTTCCGGCAGCCCGATGATGTCGCCCGCCCGCGCCTTGGGATAGATGAGTTTGGCCTCGGGATTGTTGCGCTCCGGCACGTAGATGGCGATCGACAGCTTGGCGGGATCGATGGTCGCGTCGCCCAAGGTGCCGTTGATGCGGAGCGCTCCGGCGTTGACGACGATTTGTTCGCTCCGCACCTCCGAGCCGATGGTCACGCGCTTGCTGGCGCTGGCGAGACCGAGCGCGACATGGACGATGTAGTCGCCGGGCGGAACGGTCAGTGTCGGCTGAGCCTCGCTTGATTCGACCACCAACGGGTGCGAGCCGTCGCGATCCGGCCGCATAGCGAAGACGCGCCAGCGCAATCCTCCCGTCAGCGGGACGTTCGACCCCGTGAGGGTCGCCGCCAGGCGTAGCGTGGCAGGCCCGGCGTCTGTCGCGGGGGCTTGCGCAGGCGCCTGCGCCCAGGCCGCGCCGGGCAGGGGGCCCAAAGTCGCGAGCGCCAGGAGGAGAAGGAGAATGAAACGGACCATGCGTGATTGAATTGCCGCGATCGAGAGCGGCGGTCAATGCCGCCCGCCTGAATGGGTCGTGTCGCGACAATCGGGCGGTTCGAAGGCGGTTTACGGCTTGGCCGATTTTGGCTAAGGCGCAGGGGGGAAAAGTGGATGCCGGTTTTCGCCGGGAACGCGCGAAACTCGGGGAATCGGAGCGGCGCGGCAAATCGCCGTACGTTCTCAGGCAGGCCCGGAATGGAGCGACCAAAGCCATGAACGACACCATCGCATTGCTCAAACGCCGCCGCTCTGTGCCGCCGGCGAACATTGCGGCGCCCGGGCCGACCCAGGCGGAGGTCGACACGCTGCTGACGATCGCCTCGCGGGTGCCCGATCACGGCAAGCTCGCGCCGTGGCGCTTCATCACCTTCGAGGGCGCAGCGCGCGATCGGGCCGGCGCGATCGCGCTCGCGCTGAAGCTCGCGGACAAGCCAGACCTCGATGAAAACGCGCGGGCGCTCGAGACCAAGCGCTTCTCGCATGCGCCGCTGGTCGTCGCGGTCGTCTCGCGCGCCGCTCCGCACGTCAAGATTCCCGAATGGGAGCAAACGCTCTCGGCCGCTGCCGCCTGCATGAATCTCGTCATCGCGGCCAACGCGCTCGGTTACGTCGCCGGATGGGTGACGGAATGGTGCGCTTATGACGCCCGGTTCCGCGAAGCAATCGGCCTCGCCGAGCACGAGCGCGTCGTAGGTTTTGTTCACATCGGCAGCCCCAAGGTCGTTATGGAAGATCGGCCGCGTCCGCCGCTCGCCGACATCGTAACGGCCTTCGCGCCGTAAGGATCACCCGCGATGTTTTACGAGACGCGCCAGCGCGACAAGACCATCCTTCCCCACGATCCGTTCAAGGCGATCGTGGCTCCGCGGCCGATCGGCTGGATCTCGACGCGCAGCCTGGACGGGCGCATCAATCTTGCGCCTTACAGCTTCTTCAACGGCTTCTCGTCGGTTCCGCCCGTGGTCGGATTTTCGAGCGAAGGGCTGAAGGACAGCGCGAGCTTCGCGCGCGAGAGCGGCGAATTCGTCGCCAATCTCGCGACCTTCGACCTGATGAAGGCGATGAGCGCCACCTCGGCGCCGCTGCCGCGCGGCGACAGCGAATTCGAACATGCCGGCCTTACGATGGCACCGTGCCGCCTCGTCGCCGCGCCCCGCGTCGCAGAAGCGCACGCTGCGCTGGAATGCAAGGTGGTGGAGGTGGTGACGCTGAAGGACCACCGCGGGCAACCGCTCGAAAACTATCTCGTGCTCGGCGAGGTCGTCGCCTTTCACATCGACGACGCGCTTATCCGGGATGGCCGCTTCGACACCGCTGGCGCCCAGTCGCTCGCCCGCTGCGGCTATCAGGATTACGCCGTGGTCGAGACGTTGATCTCGTTGGCGCGGCGGCCTGGCGGGGGAGGGCGCGGGCAAAGCTGAGTTCGCCCGCGCTTCCTTGAGACTTAGCAGACGTAGCCGTTCTGCCAGCGTATTAACACGCCGTTGTTGTCATAGACGGGCTGGTTCACCCAGCAATTGCTGCTCTCGTAGGTGTAGCCGCAGTCCCCGAAGTCGCAATCGTCATAGCCGTAGCCGTAGTAGCCGTAACCGCCGAATCCGCGGTTGAATCGCCGGTCAAAGCCACGGTGGAATCGATTGTTTCCGGCGAAACGCTGACCGCCGCGGAACCCTCCGGGAAAGCCATTTCCGGTGAGGCGTTGACCGCCGCGGAACGCTCCGGGGACGCCGTTCGCGGCAAAACGCTGACCGCCAGCTCCGGGATCGGCGTTCGCCGCCGGCCCGCGGAAACCGGAGAAGTGTGCGCCGCCATTTTGGGCTTGCACGCCGCCTCCCCAATGCGCGCCGGCGTTCGGCCCGTAACCGCCGCCGGCGAAACCGCCGTTCGGCCCACGGGAGCCGCCGCCGAAACCTCCGCCGCCGCCGCCAAAACCACCGCCGAAGCTGTGGCCTCCGCCGCCGCCGAAACCTCCGCCGCCGAAGCCGTGGCCTCCCCCGCCGCCAAAACCACCGCCGCCGCCAAAACCACCGCCGCCGCCGCCGTGGCCTCCCCCGCCGCCACCCGTGAAGCTGCCTCCCGCGAAGGTCTCCGACGCCGTCGCCGCCCCGAAAACGACCGCCGTGGCCGAGGCGATCGCCAGTTTCATCCATTTCCTTTGCATGAAAGCCTCCATGAAGCAGCGAGGTCCTGCAGTGCGAAGCTGTGGTATGATGCCTTGGCTGTCCGGACGTGACCGGCGTCGACAACCGCTCCGTCCGCTCCAACTCGCCGTCGTTCCATATCCTCGGCGGCGACGCACCGATGGGCGCAGGATCAACGCCTCTTGATGGAACAAACACTTCAGCTTGCGGATTGATCCGTTCGTTATGAGGAGGTTTCGATGAAATTTTGCATTCCGACCCTCGCTGCCGCGTTTGTTGCCCTGACCGCGTTTGCGCATCCGGCCGTCGCGCAGCAGGCCAAGGTTGGCACGCTGCGCTGCGAGGTTTCGGGCGGGCTGGGGATGATCATTACTTCGGCGAAGGAAATGCGATGCATTTTCACCTCCGCCCGCGGCTTCCGCGAGCGGTACTACGGTACGATCCGTAAATTTGGTCTCGACATCGGCGCGACGCAGCGCGGCTTTATGACGTGGGCGGTTTTCGCGCCGACGGAGGGGCCGCGTCGCGGCGCGTTGGCGGGCGAATATGGAGGCGCGGACGCGTCCGTAACGGTAGGAGCCGGGGTGGGCGCCAACGCCCTCGTCGGCGGGTCCGACCGTTCGATCATGCTCCAGCCCCTGTCTGTCCAAACGCAGACCGGGCTCGACTTTGCCGCTGGCGTCGCGTCCTTGCGGCTACGCCGGGGCTGACCTGGCCTAGGGCTCCCTTCTCCCCGCGCGATGCGCGGGGAGACCTACAGGCGCTCGGCGACGCGCAGGCGTACCGCCGCCTGCGTCTCGCGGCCCTCTCCCCACTCGACGAACGCGCAGAGCAGCGCTGGCCCCGGCCGATTACGCCGGGAAACCCACCGTCTGCGCATAGACGACGAACTGCTCGTCCGGCAGCTTGAGGGCGCGGGCGACCTTCGCGGCGTCAAGCCAGCCGCGAAATACCGTCGCGAGCCCTTCCGAGGCGCAGAACAGATAGACGTTCTGACCGATGAAGCCGGCGTCGACGCACGCGTTGACGCGGCGCTCCTCCGTGGGCAGATCCTTCATCCGTTCTGCGTGGCCGACGTAGACGAGATCGAGGCCGGCATGGCCGACGAAGTCTTGCTCGCCCGTCGCCGCGCGGATGTCTTCCTCCGCGTGCGGCAGGAGCGCATGGCTGGCGGCGTCGTAGAGCCATACGCCGTCTGCGGTAGCGACATAGAGGTCGAGCATGATGATGTGCATGGCGTAGGGCGCCGTACGCGCGCCGTCGGGACCGTTGACGCCGAAGGCGGCCCAGAGCAGATCGGACAGGGTCTGGTCGGGAAGGGGCCGCTCCGAGAAGGCGTGCGCCGAACGCCGGCGGGCAATCGCGTCGAATAGCGGCGCTCCGCCGCTTTTACGCGGCGGCGGAAGGCTCCGCGCCGCACGCTGAGAAACGCTGGGGCTTCGGGAAGCGCTTGGGCTCATGGTCGTCCTCCCCTGAGACGCGAGTGCGCGTCCTCGCCATTTCATCGCATCGGTTTGGAAATTGCGTGGCGCCGGCGATGCGATTGCGGCGGTTTGTCGGCTCGCGGAGGAGAGGTGGAAGGAGCGCGCTCCTAAAGCGTCACCGGTCCGCCTCGCTCGCGCCAGCCGCCGGTGCCAGGAGCGTAATGGCGCACGTCATTGCGACCCACCTCGTAGGCTGTGCGCAGCGCGTTGAGAGATCGTTTGCCGCTCTGGCAGATGAGGATCACTGGTCGATCGATCGGCAGTTCAGCGGGGTCGAAACTCGACAGCGGCTGATTGATCGCGCCCGGGACATGCCCGGCGGCGAATTCGTGCGGCTCGCGGACATCGACGATCGCGCAGGAGGCGTCCTCGACCGCAGCGACGAACTCGTCATCATCAATCTCATGGGGCGGTTGGATGGGATCGGAAGGATTTGAAACCATCTGGCGTTTCCTCAACGTGTTCGGGGCGGCTTCTAGATAGGGATCGCCTAGCGGGGTGGTTAGAGGCGCGCACTACGGGGCTTGTCCGGCGCCGTCCACAGCGTACCAATTCAGCTTGTTGCGCAGCGTGACGACGGTCCCGACGATGATGATGGTCGGACCGCGCAAGCCGGCGGCCCGCGCGTCGGCCGCGATCGTCCTCAGCGTCCCGGTGACGACGCGCTGGTTGGGGCGGGCGCCGTTGTCGATGACGGCGGCGGGCAGGTCGGGGTCGGCGCCGCGCTCGACGAAGGCGCGCGCCAGCCCCTCGATTTGCGCCAGGCCCATATAGATCGCGACGGTTTGGTTGGGACGGATCACCGTCTCCCAGTCGAGGTCGATCGGGCCGTCCTTGGCGTGGCCGGTGACGAAGACGCAGCTTTGGGCGTGGTCGCGGTGCGTCAGCGGGATGCCGGAATAGGTCGAGCAGGCCGAGGCGGCAGTGATGCCGGGGCACACCTGGAACGGGATCCCATGGTCAGCCAGCGTCTCGATCTCCTCGCCGCCGCGGCCGAATATGAAGGGATCGCCTCCCTTGAGTCGAAGGACCCGCTTGCCCTCCTTGGCGAGCCGCACCAGCAGGGCGCTGATTTCTTCCTGCGGCAGCGTATGGTCGTCGCGGCGCTTGCCGACATAAATCCGTTCCGCCTCGCGGCGCGCGAGATCGACGATGCCGGGGCTCACCAAGCGGTCGTAGACGACGACGTCCGCCTTCTGCATCAATCGTAGCGCTCGGAAGGTCAGAAGGTCGGCTTCGCCAGGGCCCGCGCCGACGAGATAGACCTCGCCGATTGCGGGGGCGGCTTCGCCGGCCTCGCGCTCGAGTTCGTTCGCCAAAGCGGCCTCGGCGCTCTTCTCGTTGTTGGCGAGAACCATTTCGGCGATCGGGCTCTCGACGATGCGCTCCCAGAAGCGCCGTCGCGCGTCGACACTCTTCAGCTTCTCGGCCACGGCGCCGCGCGCCTTGCCCATAAAGGCGACGAGTTGTCCGTAAGCCGCGGGAAGCTGGCTTTCGAGCCGGGAGCGCAACAGGCGCCCGAAAATCGGCGAGGCGCCGCCCGTCGAGATCGCCAGGACGAGCGGGCTGCGATCGATGATCGACGGGGCGATGAAGTCGCAGAGCTGCGGCTGGTCGGCGACATTGATCAGCGAGCCGGCGCCTTTGAGTTCGACGGCGATGCGCGCGTCCGTCTCGGCGTCGCCGGTCGCGATATAGCAGACGACGCAGCCCTCAAGATCGGACCGCTCCGGCTCACGCGCCGCACGCACGAAGGCGACGTTGCGCAAGGCGCGAAATTCGTCATCGAGCGCCGCCGCATAGACGGTGACGCGGGCGCCGGCGCGCGCGAGCGTCTCGGTTCGCCGGGCGGCCGCGGAGCCGCCGCCGACGACAGCCGCGCTCCTGCCGTCGACGCGAAGAAAGATCGGGAGATTATCCATCCGATGTCGAATACCGCCATTTGGCGCGGGCGGCTACCAAATCGACGTCGCTTCGAGGACCCCTAACCGAGGCGCCAAATCCGGCGGGCGTTGTCACGGAACAGGCGCGCCCGCTCGTCCTCGCTGCAGCCGCCGGTGATCGCATGCGTCGCCGCCACCCAGGTCGACAGCGAGGCGGTGAGGGTGCACACTGGCCAGTCGCTGCCCCAGACGACGCGATTCCAGCCAAAGCAGCCGATCGCATGTTCGACATAGGGGCGGATATCGCCGACGGTCCAGCTCTCGGGGTCGGCGTAGGCGACGACGCCGGAAATCTTGACCGCCACATTCGGCCGCCGCGCAATCTCGACGACCCGCTCGCGCCAGGGGTGCTCGAGGCGTTCCTTGATCGAGGGAACGCCGCAGTGATCCAGCACGAACTGCACGTCCGGGCAGAGATCGACGAGCGCGATCGCCTTGTCGATCTGGTCGGGGCGAACGCAGAGATCGAACGGCAGTCCCGTTCCGGCGAGCCGGCCGACATTGGCCCGGAAGACGGGGGAAAGGCTCACCTCGTCGGGAACGACGTGCAGCACGCGACGGAAGCCCTTGACGAAGGGATTGGCCAACTGTCGCTCGAGAAAGGCGGGAAAATCTTCGCTTTCCGGTCGGCACGAGCTGATCGCGCCGCGCAGTGGGCTCGCTGGACGTTTGGCGAGCGATTCGATGTGGCGCGTCTCATTCTCGATGTCCGCCTCGGCGACATCGACCTCCATATGCAGTGCGCCATCGAGGCCGCAGCGGCGCGCCTCCGTCTGATAGCGCTCGAGCGAGAAGCCCTGATTGAGAGCCGGGACCGCGGCGAGCCAGGGATAGCGCAGGGCGCCGAGGTCGATCAGGTGCAGATGCGTGTCGAATAGGGCGGGAACGGTCATCGGAGCGCCAGATGAAAGAGGAGGCCGAGGGGGCCATAATACCAATGCGCGGCGGGTGTTCAAAGCGCGCAGCGATACGGGTAGCGTCTCAATTTGGAATTTAATCCCAGGGCGTCTTTCGTCCGCAGAATTTACCTTCACGCCACTGAGGCCACCCACTGACGCAACGTGTGGGATTGCGCGCCGCCGCGCGATGTGCTGACGGTTCCGAAAGACGGGAGAGCGGCCGGCGACGGCGCTGCGCGCCATACGTCAAGCTAAGGAATTGGGGAGCGAAAATGTCGTTGCGATTGAAGGGCAAAGTGGCCGTGATGACTGCGGCCGCGGCGGGGATCGGGCGCGCCGCCGCCGAAGCGTTCGCCGCGGAGGGCGCGCGCGTGATCGCGACGGACATCGATCTTGCCGGCCTCGAGGGGTTGGAGGCGGAGCGGCGGCGGCTCGACGTGCGTTCGAGCGAAGCGGTTGCGGAACTTGCCCGCGAAATCGGGCCGATCGACATTTTGTTCAATTGCGCCGGATTCGTGCACCACGGCAGCGTGCTCGAATGTTCGGACGCCGATTGGGACTTCTCGTTCGATCTCAACGTGAAGTCGATGCATCGAACCATCCGCGCCTTTTTGCCCGGCATGTTGGAGACGGGCGGCGGCTCGATCGTCAACATCGCCTCGGGGGCTTCGTCGGTGCGCGGCATCCCCAACCGCTACGTCTACGGCGCGTCGAAAGCGGCGGTGATCGGGCTCACCAAAGCAGTCGCCGCCGATTTCATCCGGCGCGGCGTGCGCTGCAACGCCATCTGCCCCGGCACGGTGGAGAGCCCGTCGCTCGATCAGCGCATCGCGGCGTTGAGCGCCCAGACCAATCAGCCGATCGAAGCGGTGCGTAAAGCCTTCGTCGAGCGGCAGCCGATGGGCCGTCTCGGCGAGCCCCAGGAGATCGCCATGCTGGCGGTCTATCTCGCCTCTGACGAAAGCGCGTTCACGACGGGTCAGATCCATCTCGCCGATGGGGGCTTTGCGCTTTGACGCGAATAGCAGTCAAGGTCGAACCGTCATTGCGAGGAACGTAGCGACGAAGCAATCCATCGGCTCGGCGCTGCTGGATTGCTTCGCTTCGCTCGCAATGACGGCGTGGGATCGTACAAACGAAGCTCGCTCTAACGTCCCACCGCGCGACAATTTGCTTTGCTCGCCGCGCGCATATCGGGGAAAAGAACGCCATTCCCTTTCTCGCTCGTTCCCGGAGACATGAGACGATGGCGATGATTCGAACCGTGGCGACGATTGCGTTGCTGGCGATGACGGGTAGCGCTTCGGCGGCCGAACTACCGGCTGCGATCGAGGCGCCGGGAGCGACGTTGGTGCTGCAAGTCCACGCCGTCGGCGCGCAGCTCTACGATTGCAAGGCGGATGCAAATGGCCATCTCGCCTGGCAGTTCCGGGAGCCGATCGCTTCGCTCTTGCAGGACGGAAAGACAGTCGGCCGGCACTACGCCGGGCCGTCGTGGGAGGTGGGCGGAAGCGTCGTTACCGGCAAAGTCGTCGGGCACGCGCCGGGAGCCGGCGCGAAGGACGTCGCCTGGCTGAAGCTCGACGTTGCCGATCGCCGCGGCGACGGGCCGCTGAAGGATGTGACGATTGTTCAGCGCATCAACACGGTCGGCGGCAAAGTGGAAGGCGCATGCGAGCGAGCGGGTGAAATCCACGCCGAGCCCTACGCCGCCGACTACGTGTTTCTCAAGAAGTAGAGTCTCACGAGGCCGGCGTCCGTCGGGAACGCCGGCCCATTTGGGCTCAGCTCACGCCGCCGGCGGCTCCGGCCACGGGCGGGCCTCGCTGGCGCGCATCGCCTCGACCGCCATCGCGACGCTCAGGACGCCCAGATCGTCGAAGCGGCGCCCGATGATCTGCAGGCCGATCGGCAGGCCTTCGTCGCTATAGCCGCAATTGACGCTCGCCGCCGGCTGCTCCGACATATTGAACGCCACGGTGAAGCCGATGTGCGGGAAGGGGTTCAGCGGATCGCCGCTCGGCGAGGCCATCTCCGCGGGATAAGCGGTGATCGGCGCGGTCGGCGACAGCACGAAGTCGTAGGGCGAAGTCGCCGCGACGGCCGCCTTGCGCATCGCCAGGATCTGGCTGAAGCCGTGGAACACGGTTTCGCCGTCGAGACCCGTCGCCGATTCCGCCCAGGCGCGGATGTACGGCAGCACCTTTTCGCGTCGCTCCTTCGGCAGAGCGTTGAGATCGATCAGCGAGCGAGTGCGCCAGAACTTGTCGAGGCCGTTGAGCATGTCCTGGGTGAGGAAGGGCGCGAGCGGCTCGACGATCGCCCCCGCCGCCGCAAAATCGCGCGCCACGCGCTCGATCGCCGCCCGAACCTCCGGCTTCGGCGGATCGCCGCAGCCGGCGTCGAGCCAAAGCCCGATCCTGAGGCCGCGCAGCTCCGCCGGCTTGACGGCCCAGTCGAGGCTCTGCGGCGGCATGCTGGTGTAATCGCGCGCGTCGGGCTGGGCGAGCGTCGCCATCATCAGCGCCGCATCGGCGACGGCGCGGGTCATCGGTCCGGCGACGCGGCCGATATAGGGCGGATCAATCGGGATGCGCCCGGCGCTCGGCTTGAGGCCGAACAGCCCACACCAGCCCGCCGGCAGGCGCACCGAGCCGCCGATGTCGGTGCCGATATGCAGCGGGCCGTATCCGGCGGCGCCGGCCGAGCCCGCCCCGGCGGAGGAGCCGCCCGGGGTTCGCGTCAGATTCCAGGGATTGCGCGCCAGCTCGTGAAAGCTCGAGAGCCCCGACGACAGCATGCCGTAGTCCGGCATCGTCGTCTTGGCGAAGATGATCGCGCCCGCTTCGCGCAACCGCGCGGCCGGCGGCGCGTCGGCGGCGGCCGGCGTCATCTCGGTCGCGGCGGTGCCGACCGGGACCGGCTCGCCCTTGGTGGCGATATTGTCCTTGACGGTCGTGGGAACGCCGTCGAGCGGGCCGATCGGCGCGCCGCGTCGCCAGCGTTCCTCGGAGGCGTGCGCCTCGGCGAGGGCGCGCTCGGGCGCGTAGAGATAGGTCGCATGGATATGCGGCTCGTAGCGATCGACCCGCCGCAGGACGTCCTGCATCGCTTCGACCGGGGAGAGGGCGCCGCTGCGATAGGCCTCGATCAGGTCGCCGGCGCTGAATTCAAAAGGCTGCTTCGACTTCGACATGGCTTGGTTTCAAGAGCTCCAAAGTGGAGCGGCGCGCCGCAGGCTGGCGCCCAGTCGAATCTGGCAAGGCGACAAGCAGGCGGACGACGCCGCCTCTGATCCGCCGTGCGCGGCACGGCGGGGAGGGAAAAGCGGCGGGAGGGGTCCCGCCGCGGATTTTCAGACGACGATCACTTCCAGGACATCGCCGAGATATCGTTGACGAAGATCGGCGCGTTCTTCCACTGGCCCGTCAGCTTCGCGTCGGCGACGGTGATGTTGGGAAGCTGGAACAGGAAGCCGTTGACGCTGTCGTCGGCGAGCTTGCGCTGCGCCTCGCCCATTGTCTTCTTAAACGTTTCGAGGTCCGGCGCCGTGTCGAGCCGCGTATTGATGTCGCGGAACGCCTGGCTGTCGTACTGGAAGTAATAGTCGGGATTGGCGTAGATGCCGATGTCGAGCGGCTCGACGTGGCTGATGATCGTCAGGTCGTAGTTCTTGTCCTTGTAGACGCCCGACAGCCACTGCGCCCATTCGACATTCTCGATCTTGGCGTTGATGCCGACGTCGGCGAGCTCGGCCGCGATGATCTCGCCGCTCTTGCGGGCGTAGTCCGGCGGCGGCAGGATCAGCGTCACGTCGAGCGGCGTCTTCACGCCGGCTTCCTGGAGCAGCGCCTTGGCCTTGGCCGGGTCGAAGGGGTATTCGCCGGTCAGGTCGACATAGCCGGGATCGTTCGGCGTGAGATGGCTGCCGATCGGCGTGCCGAGGCCGTTCATGGCGCCGTCGATGATCGCTTTGCGATCGATCGCGTGGGCGATGGCCTGGCGCACCTTGAGCTCGTCGAGCGGCTTCTTCTTATTGTTGATGCCGAGGATCGTCTTGCCCTCGGTGCCGCCCACCAGCACCTGGAAACGGGGATCGTTTCGGAACTGGTCAAGGTTCTGCGCTGCTTGAAAGCGCGGAAAGGTGTCGATGTCGCCCGCCAGCATTGCCGCGACCTGAGCCGACGGATCGGCGATGAAGCGGAACGTCGCATGGCTGATCTTGATGTTTGCCGCGTCGCGGAAGCCATCCCATTTGTCGAGCGTCGCCGACGCGCCCTTGTTCCAGGCGCTGAGCTTGTAAGGTCCGGTGCCGACCGGCTGCGTCGCCTCGGTCGCCGCGCTCTTTTCGTCGATGATGACGGCCGTGTTCTCGCCGAGATGGAAGAGGGCCTGGAAGCTCGGCTGCTTGAACTTCAGGACGACGACGTTGGGGTCGCTCGCGTCAATCGACTCGATCGAGGCGAAGAAGGCTTTGTCCTTGTTCGTCGATTCCTTCGCGGCGGCGCGCTCGAACGAGAACTTGACGTCCTTCGAGGAGAAGGGTTCGCCGTCCTGGAACTTGACGCCCTGGCGCAGGTTGAGCGTCAGTGTCTTGAGATCGGGCGAGAAGGTCCATTTTTCCGCCAGCAGCGGCGTGATGGAGAAGTCCTCGTTGATCTTCGTCAGGCCTTCGAAAATGTTGTAATGCGTGATCTCGCCGATCGCCGCCGCTGCGGCGGTGGTCGGATCCATGCCGGTCGGTTCGAGCGTCATGCCGATCGTCAGGCTGTCCTTTCCGGCGGCGAGGGTCGGAACGGTCAGGACCGTCGAGGCCGCCAGCGCGGCGGCAAGGCCAACAACAAAACGATACGGTTTATGCATACGACGCTCCTCCCAATGCGCGGCCGGACAATAGCACTTGGCGCAATGACGGCGTCAAGCGGATCGGAGCTGGAAAATCGGCCGTCGCTAGGGTTCAACGCAGTTTCTTATAGGGAGCCGATCGAGCTGCGAGACTGCGCAGCCGTTCGCGCCTCCGGCGACATGGCGGGCAGGGAGTGACCCGAAGAAGGCCGCCTGGGTAGTAAGCGACCTTTGCGAGGCGCCTTAGAAACGGGCGCCTCTGCGAGGTGCTTAGCGATGAGGCAGGGCTGCATGCGTCGAGCGCGTCTCAGCACGAGCGGGTCGCGTTTCGGCGATCTGCCGCAACACCGCGAACGTCATCAGGGCGGGCGCCGACAACACGATGATCATCGCATAGACCATAGTTCTCTCCTTGCGGGGAACAAACTCGACAATCCGGCTACGCAAGCCTCGTGCCATTTTCGGCTTGCGTCAAGCGACATCGCGCGTGTCCGGCTCTGCGGGGCGGAGCATCGGCCGCAGCGCCCCGAGTTCGCGGCGATCGTCGGCCGCGCCGTTACGGTGGCGCTTGGCTTTGTAGAGGGCCGCGTCGGCATGGCGCAGGAGCGACGCGGGATCGTCGCCGTCGTTCGGCGCGACCGCGACGCCGATGCTGGGACGGCACTCGACGATCGCCCCGTCGAGCGTGAAGGGCGTATCGAATCCTCGCGCGATCTGATCCACGCGGCGCGCGGCGTCGAGCGCGTCGAGCACGCCGCTGGCCAGCAAGACGAATTCGTCGCCGCCGAGTTCGGGCGATCGTGTCGCGCTCGCCGACTCCGGTTGCGAGCCGGCTCGCCGCCAGGCGAAGCAACTGGTCGCCGGCGTGGTGCCCGAGGTGGTCGTTCACCCGTTTGAAGTTGTCGAGATCGAAATAGAGCAGCGCAAAGCGCTCGCCGCGGCGGTCGAGCCGCTCGAAGGCCTCGTCGAGGGCATGCTCGAACGCTGCTCGGTTGGGAAGGCCAGTCAGCGCGTCGTGCCTCGCCGCCTTCTCCGCCTTCGCCTGTGCGACGACTTGGTCGGCGAGTTGCAGTCCGTGGGCGATTGCGGCTCCGCAAAGCGTCGCGACGTAAGACAGAAGCAGCGGTATGGCGAGGAGGTGAATGGGATCGTGCGCATTGCGAACGAGCGCGATCAGCGTCCCGATCGAGAGCGGCGCGGTGAAGGCGACAACGGCCGCGGGCAGCGCCGCCAACACGCAGCAGCCGCCGCACATCATGCCGACGGAGACGCAGATCACGATCAGTTGATCGCTCCGCGCGGTGTCGAGGAACAGCAGCGGAACCGCGCCCCAGATAAAGCCGAGCACCGTGGCGTAGACCACCACTTTGCGCAGACGCGCTGGGCTCGGCTCCCCTCGGTGGAGTCTCCAAACCTTGGGCGCCGTGCGCGCCAGCCAGAGGGCGAGAACGATCGCCCACAGATAGGGCGCAAGCGAGGGTGCGCGCAGGCTCAAGGCGGCGATCAGAACGAGGGCGTTGAGCGCGTTCGCCCCCATCATGATGGACGAGTGGCGGTGGATCGTCGCGAGCTGCGCGGCGCGTAGATGTCGAGCCTCGTATTCGGCGAGGCGTCCCGAGGGGAAAAATGCTTGCAGCGCCGGGCTCGCCGACACGCGTTCGCGCAAGCGTTCAAGCACTGACCAAGGCCACGTCGGGCCTAGTCGAAATCTCACGCTGCGCCCCCGATTTGCCGTTCTTTCCTCGGCAAATCGACCACGCGGGGATGAACGCCGTCTAAACCGCGTCCTCAGCAGCGGCTTAACGTAACGACACCCTTAACCCGTGGTTCGGGCGACCCGTAAAATGCGAGTCATAGAGGAAAATGGCAGGCGATGCGCCGGCCTTCGCCGTTGTCGCGCAAGGCCGGCGCTTCCTCGAGGCAGCGGGCCTGCGCAAAGAGGCAGCGCGGTGCGTAGGCGCAGCCGGTCGTGGCGTCCGGCCGCGGCGGCGTCTTTGGCGTCTGGTCGAGCGTGTCCTCGAGCTTCGGCGCCGCCTCGACGAGTTCGCGCGTGTAGGGGTGGGCGGGGCGCGACAGCAGCGTCGCGCTGGGTCCCGTTTCGACAAAGCGTCCGCGGAACATCACCGCGACGTCGTCGCACATGTGTCCGACCACGGCGAGATCGTGGCTGATGACAAAGAATGTGACGCCGGCGTCGCGTTGCAGATCGGTCATCACGTTGAGCACCTGCGCCTGGATCGAAACGTCGAGCGCGGAGACCGGCTCGTCGGCGACGACGAGCTTGGGGCGGGTGATCAAGGCGCGCGCGATGGCGATCCGCTGGCGCTGGCCGCCTGAGAATTCGTGGGGATATTTCAGCGAATCGGCGGGGCGCAGGCCGACCGCGTTGAGCGCCTCCTGAACGCGCTCGTCGCGTTTGGCGCGCGAGAGCGGCGGGAGCGCCGCCAGCGGTTCGGCGACGAGGCGTGCGACGCGCTGCCGGGGATCGAGCGAGCCGTACGGATCCTGGAAGATCATTTGGATGTGGGCGCGCATCGCCCGCAATTCGCGGCGCGGCAGATCGAACAGCGATCGCCCTTCGAGCCGGACGACGCCTTCCGTCGGCCGATCGAGCGCCATCACCGCGCGCGCCAGCGTGGATTTGCCCGATCCCGACTCGCCGACGATGCCGAACGAGCGTCCGGCCTCGACGGCGAGGCTGATGCCGTCGACCGCAAGGCGCGTCGGATGCGGCGCGAACAGGCTGGGGCGCGCGAGCGTATAGCGCTTGACGAGGCCGGCGACTTCGAGAAGCGGCGCGCTCATGTCAGGCGTCCCTCGGAATCGACGCGCAGGCAGCGCACGCGGTGGCCTTGCTCGAAGTCGACGGTCGGCAACGGTGTGACGCGGCAAGCGTCGATCGTCATCGGGCAGCGTCCGGCGAACGGACACCCGGTCGGCTTTGCGGTCGGGAGCGGCGCGGCGCCGCCGATGGCCTGCAGGCGCTCGCCGCGCGCCCCATGTTTCGGCCGCGCTTCAAGCAGCGCGCGGGTATAGGGATGGCGCGCGTTGCGAAGCACCGCGTCGACCGGCCCGCTCTCCATGATCGTGCCGCCGTACATCACGATCACGCGGCGGCAGTGGCGGGCGATGACCGCGAGATCGTGGCTGACGAGCAGCATCGCCATGTTGGACTGCTCGCCGAGCGTGGCGAGCAGATCGAGGATGCGCGCTTGGACGGTGACGTCGAGCGCCGTCGTCGGTTCGTCGGCGATAATGAGCTTGGGGCCGCAGGCGAGCGCCATCGCGATCATCACGCGCTGGCGTTCTCCACCGGAGAGGGCGAACGGATAGGCGAACGCCATGCGCTCGGGCTCGCGCAGCTTGACCCGCTCCAGCAGCTTGATCGCCTCCGCCCAGGCCTTGGCCTTCGCCATGCCGCGATGCAGCATCAGCGGCTCGGCGACCTGCGCGCCGACGCGGTGCAGCGGATTGAGCGCCGTCATCGGCTCCTGGAAGATCATCGCGATGCGGTCGCCGCGCAGCTTCTGCATCTGCGCCTCGCCGAAGCGGGCGATGTCGTCGCCTTGGAAACGCAGGGCGCCGGAGACGACGGCGCCTTCGGGCAGCAGCCCCATCAGCGCCAGCGCGCTCATCGTCTTGCCGGAGCCGGACTCGCCGACCACGCCGAGGCTTTCGCCGGCCTCGAGGCTGAACGAGATGTCGTAGACGACGCGTCGCATCCCGTCGGGCGCGGGCAGGTCGATGGCGAGATTGTCAACGTCGAGCAGCATGTTAGCGGCGGGCTCTGAGGCGCGGATCGAGCGCGTCGCGCAGGCCGTCGCCGAGAAGATTGAGTCCGAGCACGCTGATCGCCACCGCGAGACCGGGGAAAACGGCGAGGCGCGGGGCGACGTACATCCAGTTCTGCGCGTCGCTCAGCATGCGGCCCCAGGAGGCCTGCGGCGGCTGCGCGCCGAGCCCGAGATAGGAGAGCGCCGCCTCCGCGAGAATGGCGATCGCGAATTGGATCGTCGCCTGGACGATCAGCGACGGCGCGATGTTCGGCAGCACATGGTCGAAGGCGATGGCGACCGGACCCCGGCCAGCGGCGCGCGCGGCGAGCGTGAATTCGCGCGCCAGCACGCCGTTGGCCGTCGCGCGGGTCAATTTGGCGAACACCGGCACATTATAAATGCCGATCGCGATGATCGCGTTGACGACGCCGGGGCCGTAGGTGGCGGTCAGCATGATCGCCGACAGCAGGGCCGGGAAGGCGAAGGTGAAGTCGCACAACTTCATGATCGCGTCTTCGACGACCCCCTTGGCCGCCGCGGCCAGCAGGCCAAGCAGGACGCCGAAGAAAACGCCGATGCCCACGGCGATGACGCCTACCAGGATGGAAACCCGCGCGCCGGCGAGGAGCTGGGAAGCGACGTCCCGCCCGAGCGCGTCGGTGCCGAGCCAATGGGCTAGCGACGGCTCCTGCAGCCTGTGGGGAATGTTGATCGCGCCCGGCGGATAGGGGGTCCAGAACAGCGACAGCGCCGCCGCGGCGATCAGCAGCGCGACGAGGACCGCGCCCAGCGGCAGGCTGACGCCGGAGCGTCGGCGTTTCTTGGCGGCGACGGCGCTCATGCGGCGCGGGACCGCATGCGAGGATCAATTGCGGCGCACGCGAGATCGACGACGAAGTTGAGGCCGATGACGAAGACTGCCAGCAGCAGCACGCAATCCTCGACCACGAGCGCGTCGCGGTTGGCGATCGACTGCACGATGAGGCGTCCTAAGCCGGGCAGGACGAAGACATTCTCGACGACGATGGCGCCGGCGATCAGATTGGCGAATTGCAGGCCCATGATGGTGAGGATTGGCGTCATGGCGTTCGGCAAGGCGTGCCGCCACAGCGTCGCGCGGCGGGAGAGGCCCTTGGCGCGCGCGGTGCGGATGAAGTCTTCGTTGAGCGCTTCGAGCAGCGCCGAGCGCGTCACGCGGGTGAGGATCGCGGCCTGCACGACCCCGAGCGAGATCGCCGGCAGGATGAGCGCGGCGAAAGCGCGCCAGGGGTTGGACCAGCCGGGAAAGCCGCCGGCAGGCGCGATGCGCCAGTGGACGGCGAACAGCAGCACCAGGACGATCGCCAGCCAGAAATTGGGAACGGAGAGCCCGACCTGGCTCGCCGCCATAACCGCCGCGTCGCCCGGCCGGCCGCGCCGGTCGGCCGCGTAGACCCCGGCGATGAGCGCGATCGCGGCGGCGATCGCCATCGATAGGACGGCGAGCGGTCCGCTGACCGCGAGGCGCGCGGCGATCAACGGCGCGATCGGCGAATTGTAGGCGTAGGACTGGCCGAAGTCGCCGTGCAGCGCCCCGAGGATCCAGGCGGCGTAGCGAGCAGCGAACGGCTGATCGAGCCCGAGCTTATGGGCGAGCGCCGCGACGGCTTCCGGCGTCGCGCTCGCGCCGAGCATCGTCTGCGCGGCGTTGCCGGGCAGAATCTCGAGCACGCCGAACACGGCAAGCGATGCAAAGATCAAGGTCGCCGCCAAGACGGCGAACCGCTGAACAAGGTAAGCGAACATTCATAATCCCAGACGCAGCGCGCCTTTACTCTACCTCGCGGGCTGCGACAAGGGGTCGCTCACGAGCGAGTGAGCGTCGTGCGGGCTTCAGTCTGAGCAAGAAGGGCGCCAGCAAGCGGGACGCGGCATCCGCATTTCGGCCGGGCGCGTCGCCTACGCCGATCGACGAGGCGCCCGCTGGCTCGGGGCGAATACGCCTAGGCGGCGGGCCGCTCGACGACCGCGCGGATCGCGTAGCCGCGCATGTGATCGCGGGCGGTCCAGTGGAGGCCGCGGCGGGCGGCGACGGCGGCAAGTTCGTCGCGCAAATCAGTGCGCGGTGTCACGTCGAAGGCGGCGAGCCAACGTACGAGGCCGGCGCGGAAGGCGGCCGGCAGCCCCGCTTGGTCGCCGAAATCGACGATGTGCAGCGCGCCGCCGGGAGCGAGCGCTTCGACGCCCTGGGCGAGCGCCTCGCGCCAGGGTGGGATCATCGACAAGGCGTAGGAGATCACGACCCGCTCGAAGTTGGGCCGCCCGAACAGGGTAGCCGCGTCGAAGTTCGTCGCGTCGGCCTGCGCGACGCGAATGCGGGATGCGAGGCCGGCGCGTTCGATGGAGGCGCTGGCGCTGACCAGCATTTCGCTGGAGACGTCGAGGCCGAACACCTGAGATTGCGGGTAGTGGCGCGCGATCTTTACGAGGTTGCGGCCCGTGCCGCAGCCGATCTCCAGCACGCTCGCGCCCGGCGGGGGCGCAAGCTCGGCGATCGTCGCGTCGCGGCCGAGCAGGTAGAACTTGCGCGTGGCGTCGTAGATATGGCGCTGGCGCCGGTACATGCGGTCCATCAGGTCGGCGGCGTCGCTCATTGGCGCTTCTCCTCCAGCCGGTAGAGATGGAAGGCGCCGTAGATCGAGGACCGGTCGCGGCGACCGAGTTCCCGGCTACGCTCTTCATCGTAGTCCCAGGCCTCGAGAATGTCGTCCGGGATGCGCCCTGGCAGCAAGCGCTCGTCTGCCGCGGTGCGGAAGATCACGCGCGCGCCCGGCCGGGCGGTGCGGGTGATCTCGGTCCAGAGGGCGGTGAGATCGGCGTCGGTCATCCAGTCCTGCGCGTCGAGCAGGACGTAGCAGTCGAAGCTGGCGGGCGAGCTGGCGCGCAAGATCTCGGTGTACGAGCGCTGGATGAAGCGGAGACGGTCGGCGCGCCCGCGCAGCGCTTCGAAGTTATCGCGCTGCAGATAGGGCGGCAGGGACGCGTCCGGGCCGTCGGCGTAGCGGCGGCCGAACGCCTGCCAGGCGAAGTAGTTCGAGTGGATGTCGAAATCGCAGGCCAGCCGTTCGAGCCGCTGACGCAGCACCGCGCCGATGCCCTCGGGCGAGTCGCTCGCCAGCGCTTCATATTGCGCCGGCGGAATGCCGAGCCCGTAGAGGGACGCCGGCTGGCGCATCAGCCAGCGCACGGTCGGCTTCTCGAAGATCGGCGCGAGGTGGCGATCGAACAGGACGCGCTGCTGGGCGAGGGAATCGGCTTGCAGCATGATCTTGGGATTGACGCCGTGCAGTCGCGCGAGCGCGTGGCCGGCGCCGAGGAATTTGCCGAGCAACCCGTAGCGATAGAAGTTGCGGGCGAAGAGATCGATGCGACGGCGAATGCCGATCGTCCGCGCGTCCCAATAGGCGCGCGCCACGGGATCGAGCCGCTCGCGCAGCACCTCGTCGTAGGCTTTGACGTTGGCGCGCGACTCCGCGCCGCCGAAGAAGCGCAGAAAGGCCTGGTAGTTGGGCAGATATTGCAGCGCCGCGAGTTTCAGGCGGCCAAGCGCGATGTGAGCGCCGTTGAGGTCCACCGCAACGATGCTCTCCGGATCGGCAGTTAGATACGACAGCGCGTTGCAGCCGCCGGAGGCGATCGTGATGATGCGGTCGCTCGGCCCGATCTGCAGCGCCTCGATGTCGACGACCGGATCTTCCCAGATCTGGGGATAGACGAGTCCACGGAATGCGACAGTGAAAAGACGTTCGAGGACGCCCGCACGGGAGATCGGCTTATTGCGATGAACCGCCGCTTTCAGGCCTTCTTCGGTAGCGCGTCGTGCGTCGCGAGCCAGCTGCTGCATGGTCCCTCCGAGTCGTTGGTCGACGATGGGAAGCCGGTAGGACCGCAGCGTGACGGAAGCGTGACGACGACTTACGCTCCGCGGAAGGGAAAACGGCGCAGGATGGCGAAGTCGCCGCCGGCGCGGCTTTGCGCGAAGAGGACCAGCGCGTCGACGATCAGCGTCGGCGCGGCGACACGCGCCGCGAATTCGCGCGCGAGGGCGTCGGCGACTGGCGCCGAGTCCACCAGCGAATCGCTCAGCGTGAAGTGCGCGCGGAACTCGTCGAGCGCGTAGGGATATCCCCAGCTATCGAGGTTCTCACGTTGGCGTGCGCTCAGTTGATCGGGATTGCGACGGGCGCGCTCGGCCGGCGTGAGCGGGGCGCGGAAGCGATCGAGCTTGCGAACGACGACGTTTTCGAGACTCGCGATCTCTGGGGACGGGGACGCCGGCGTTAAAGCCACGAAGGCTTTGGCGGCGCCGACGGGCAGCGCCGAGACGCGAAGCGCGCCGGCGTCGAACGGCCTCTGCGCGGCGGCGAGTTCCGCCGCGGCTTCAGAGAGCGCCTCTTCGCTCTCATTTTCGCACAAGCGAAACGGCGCTTTGATCGTCGCGTGAAATCCATAGCGGCGCGGTTCGACGGTCATGCCGCGCCAAGTCGCGGCGTCGAAGCCGTGGGGCGCGAAGGATGAAATTTCGGCGCCGGTGGCGGCGTCGCGACCGATCACCTCGCTGCCGAAACGCCACAGGGCGCTATCCGGCGCCGGCGCGAGATAGATGGCGTAACGGGCAGGCTGCGTCATGCTTTGAGCCCGCGCGCGGCGATGATGAGATCGTGGAATCGGGCAACGGCATCCGCGATCGCGCCATCGTTGGCGACGACGGCGTCCGCTTCGAAAGCGACTTCGGGCGCCGCCGCGCGGTCGAGCCGGCGACGTCGGCCTTCCTCGCTCTCGCGCCCGCGCGCGGCGAGCCGCACCGCCAGCGTCTCCGGACTTGCGGTCACCAACACGACGAGATGATTGGGATAGCGACGGCGCACGTCGCTCACCACCGCGCGCGAGACGTTGCAGACGACGGCGCCGCCACGCGCGATCCATTCGTCGACTTGAGCAGGGACGCCGTAATGGAGCCCATGCGCCGGCCAAGAAAGGGCGAAGCGGCCGGCTTCGCGCTCGCGTAAAAAGTCGCTCTCCGCGAGCGTCTCGTGGTCCTCGAATGCGTCGGACTGACGGGTGACGACGCGGCGGGCGTAGAAGACGCCCGCCGCGTCGCCGAGGCGGCCCCGCAGGCCGTTGATCAGCGTATCCTTGCCGGCGCCGCTCGGACCGACGACGGCGACGAACAGTCCTCCGCCTGCGGCGGCTGGCGAGACGCGCGAGCGATCCATGGCCTCAAGTCACCCGCTGGCCCGCGCGCCACACCGCCCGAACGACCGGCTCGCCGTGATGAAGGCGGGCGCGCACCAGATCGGCCGCGCGGCCGACGGCGATCTCGCCGCGATCATAGAGCCCCGCCGCCTCGGCCGGATTCTTCGTCACGAGGCGGATCGCGCCCGGCAGGCCGCCGACATTCGGCGCGTCGGCAAGGCGGAACGCGCCCATCAACAGAGCGGCGGGCACGTAGTCGGAGGAGAGGATGTCGAGCAGTCCGCGCTCGGCGAGTTCGCGCGCCGAGGCGTTGCCGGAGTGGGAGCCGCCGCGAACCACATTCGGCGCGCCCATCACCGTCATCATGCCCAATTCGCGCGACGCCGCGGCGGCGACGTCGGTCGTCGGGAATTCGGCGATCGAGACGCCCTCGCGATGCGACTGGGCGACGTCTTCGAGGGTCGTGTCGTCGTGGCTCGCCATCTTGAGCCCCTGCGACTTCGCGATTTCGACGACGCGGGGACGATTGGCCTCGCCAAGTTCGCGCCCGACGCGCTTGCGACGCTCGGCCACTTCGACGAGCTGCTCCATCGTCCGGCCGGTCTTGCCGCCGTAGTAGATGAAGTATTTGTCGATGTCGCGGAACTGCCGCTGGCCGGGCGTGTGATCCATCAGCGAGATCAGGTTCACCGGGTGGGTGGCGAGGAAGGCTTCGAGACCGGCGACGACGTTCGGCGTCGGGATCTCGCAGCGCAGATGCGTCAGGTGGTTCGCTCGCAGCAGCTTCGCCGCCCGCGCGCGCTCGACCGCGTCGGCGAGGATCACGGTCTGCTGACCGAGATCGCCACGCTCTTCGTCGGCGGGCTCGGTGCCGCACCGAAACGAGTCGAAGACCGTCGTGATGCCGGCGGCGGCGATCTGGGCGTCATAGGCGATCACGGCCGCATCCGCGTGCCAGGCGACGCGCGGTCGCGGCATGTAGTGCGCTTCGAGATGATCGGTGTGCAGCTCGACAAGGCCGGGCAGGAGGTAGTCGCCCTCGAGGTCCAATCCGCCGCGCGGCCCAGGGCCTTCGCCGATCTCGGCGATCAGGCCATCCTTGACGACGACGTGCCCGGTGAAGGCGCGCTCGGCCGTCACCACCGTCGCGTTGGTGAAAACCATCGGGTCGTCGCCACGAAATTCCATTTAATCAGGCTCCATGCTTTTCCAGGAACGCCTCGGCTGAGAGCGTGCGAAAATCGTCTAGCGCCTCACGCAGTTTCGCGTGCGGCCAATCCCACCAGGCGAGCGCGTCCATGCGCTCGCCGACGTTAGCGGCGAAGCGCTCCTTGATCGGGCGCGCCGGCACCCCGGCGACGATCGTATAGGGCGCGACGTCGCGCGTCACGACCGCGCCGGCGCCGATCACGGCGCCGTTGCCGACGGAGACGCCCGGCGTGATCGTCACGCCATGGCCGATCCAGACGTCGTGGCCGATCGTGACCGCATTGTCGCGCCGCCAATCGAAGAACCCTTCCTCGCGACCGCCGTCGGGCCAATAGTCGTTGGCGCGATAGGTGAAGTGATGCAGCGTCGCGCGCCAAGTGGGATGATTGGTGGCGTTGATGCGCGCGTGCGAGGCGATGTTGACGAACTTGCCGATGCGCGTCGCCCAGGTCTCGCAATCCTGCATCATGTAGGAATAGTCGCCGAGCTCGGTCTCGGTGACGACGCAGCGCTCGGCGATTTCGACCCAGCGGCCTAGGACGCTGTCCTTGACGACGGAGGTCGGATGCACCAGCGCCTCTTCGCTGAGCCGCGTCGGACGGAATGGCGTGTCGGATACGGCGTTCATGCGGCCTCGCGACTGGAAAAGCGAGAGACGTCGACGATGCGGTCGGCGACCCGCGCCCGCACGTCCTCGTCGTGGAAGATGGCGAGGAAGCCGGTTCCTCGCGTCTTGCGCTCGGCGATCAGCTGGACCACCGCCTCGCGATTGGCGGCGTCGAGCGAGGCGGTGGGCTCGTCGAGAATGAGCAGGCGATGGTCGCCCGCAAAGCCGTGAGCGATGTTGACGCGCTGCTGCTCGCCGCCCGAGAAGGTCGCCGGCGGCAGCCGCCACAGGCTCTCGGGGAGATGCAGATGCGACAGCAATCCGGCCGCGCGTTCGCGCGCCGCCTCGCGATCGAGCCCCGCTTCTTGAGCGGCGGCCGCGACGATGTCGAGCGCGCCGACGCGCGGGATGACGCGCAGGAACTGGCTGACATAGCCGACGATGCGCCGGCGGGCGTCGAGAATGTCCTGCGGCTTGGCGTGCGAGACGTCGATGGCCCGCTCGCCGTCGGCAAGAAGGATGCGCCCCGTTTCGACGAGATAATTGCCGAAGGCCATCTTGAGCAGCGAGGACTTGCCTACGCCCGAGGGGCCACCGAGCACGACGCATTCGCCCTGGGACACGCTGAAGGACACGTCTTCGACGATGGGGAGGCGGGTTCCCCCGTGCAGGTGCAGCGTGAAGGCCTTCGAGACGCCTTCGACGCGCAGCAGTTCGTTGGGATGGAGCGGGCTCATGCGGCGAGGACCGAGGAAACGAGGAGTTGGGTGTAGGGCGCTTGTGGATCGTCGAGCACCCGGTCGGTGAGGCCGCTCTCGATCACCTCGCCCTGCTTCATCACCAGCATGCGATGCGATAGCAGCCGCGCGACGGCGAGGTCGTGCGTCACCAGCACGACCGCCAGGCCCATGTCGGCGATGAGGCCGCGCAGCAGATCCAGCAAACGCGCCTGCACCGAAACGTCGAGGCCGCCGGTCGGCTCGTCCATGAAGACGAGTCGTGGCCGCGTGACGAGATTGCGGGCGATCTGCAGGCGCTGGCGCATGCCGCCGGAATAGGTCGTTGGCGGATCGTCGATGCGGCTGGCGGCGATCTCGACGCGCGCGAGCCATTGCTCGGCGGCGGCGCGGATATTGCCGTAGTGGCGATCGCCCACGGCCATCAGCCGCTCGCCGATGTTGCCGCCTGCCGAGACGTTCATGCGCAGGCCGCGCGCGGCGTCCTGATGGACAAAGCCCCAGTCGGTGCGCGCCAGCCCGCGCCGCTCGGCTTCGCTGAGCGAGGCGAGCGGGCGGGGGGCGCCGTCGCGCATCCGGTAAATCACTTCACCCGCATCCGGCTGCATCGCGCCGGCGATCAGGCTGAGCAGCGTCGATTTGCCCGAGCCGGATTCGCCGACGATGGCGAGCGCCTCGCCTTCGTAGAGGTCGAAGGAAATGTCGTGGCAGGCGGCGATTGCGCCGAAGCGCTTACTGAGGCCGCGCGCGGAGAGCAGGGGAAGAGTCATGGCCGTCGCTCCTCGCTCGCAGCTTGCGTTTCGGCCTGCCGCTTCTGGCAATAGTCAGTGTCGGAGCAGACGAACATGCGCCCGCCTTTGTCGTCGGTCACCACTTCGTCGAGGAAGGAGTCCGTTGCGCCGCAGAAGACGCATGTGGCGTCGAATTTGGTGCGCTCGAAGGGATGATCCTCGAAATCGAGCGAGACGACCCGCGTATGCGGCGGGATCGCATAGATGCGCTTCTCGCGGCCGGCGCCGAAGAGCTGGAGGGCCGGGCAGTCGTCGAGCTTCGGGTTGTCGAATTTCGGGATCGGCGAGGGATCCATGATGTAGCGGTCGGCGACGCGAGCGGGATAGGCGTAGGTGGTCGCGATATGGCCGTGGCGCGCGATGTCCTCGTAGAGCTTGACGTGCATGACGCCATATTCTGCGAGCGCGTGCATGGTGCGCGTCTCGGTCTCGCGCGGCTCGAGAAAGCGCAGCGGCTCAGGAATCGGCACCTGATAGACGAGGATCTGGTCGGCCGTCAGCGGCGTCTCGGGGACGCGATGGCGCGTCTGAATGACCGTAGCCTGTGTGGTTTCGGTGGTCGTCGCGACGTCGGCCGTCTTGGCGAAGAAGGCGCGGATGGAGACCGCGTTGGTGGTGTCGTCGGCGCCTTGGTCGATGACCTTGAGAACGTCGTCCGGTCCGATGATCGCCGCCGTGACCTGCACGCCGCCGGTGCCCCAGCCGTAAGGCATCGGCATCTCGCGCGACGCGAAGGGGACTTGGTAGCCGGGGATCGCGATCGCCTTGAGGATCGCGCGGCGAATCATCCGCTTGGTCTGCTCGTCGAGATAGGCGAAATTGTAAGCGCGGGCGCTCATTCCGCGGCCTCCGCGCTCGTCTGGGAGGAGGCGGCCGCCTGCTCGCGCCGCATCTGACGCAGCAGCGCCAGTTCGGCCTGGAAGTCGACATAGTGTGGCAGCTTCAGGTGCTCGACGAAGCCGGTCGCCTGCACGTTATCGGAGTGTGACAGCACAAATTCCTCGTCTTGCGCCGGGCTCTTGCGCTCCTCGGCAAATTCGTCGGCGCGCAGCGCGCGATCGACCAGCGCCATCGCCATGGCCTTGCGTTCGCTCTGGCCGAAGGCGAGGCCGTAGCCGCGGGTGAAGCGCGGCGGCTCGCCGTCGCCGCCCTTGAACTGGTTAACCATCTGGCATTCGGTGACCGTCACCGAGCCGAGCGGGACGGCGAAGCCTAGCTCCTCGACATAGAGCTCGACCTCGACCTCGCCGAAGCGAACTTCGCCGACAAAGGGGTGATTCCGGCCGTAGCCGCGCTGCGTCGAATAGGCGAGCGACAGCAGGAAACCCTCGTCGCCGCGCGCGAGCGTCTGGAGGCGCGCGTCGCGGGAGGCGGGGAAGCTCGTCTGGTCGCGCGTCACGTCTGCGACGGGCGCGCCGCGCTCCGCGGCCGGGTTACGCTCGATCATGTCCTCGCCGGCGATGATGTCGGTGACGCGCGCCATCGCCGCTCCGACATCCGCCGGCGCTGTCGCCGGCGCCTGCGGATCGCCGCCTTCGCTAAGCGAGAAATCGATCAGGCGATGCGTGTAGTCGAAGGTCGGCCCCAGCACCTGTCCGCCGGGCATGTCCTTGTAGGTCGCCGAGACGCGCCGGCGCACATTCATCGCGCCGGAGTCGAACGGCTCCGCGAAGCCGAAGCGCGGCATGGTGGTGCGATAGGCGCGCACCAGAAAGATCGCCTCGATCAGATCGCCGCGCGCCTGCTTGATCGCGAGCGCCGCGATCTCGCGGTCGTAGAGCGAGCCTTCCGACATCGCGCGGTCGACCGCTAGCGAAAGCTGCTGGTCGATCTGCTCCGTCGTGACCTCGGGGATAGACCGGTCGCCGCGCCGCTTGTCAGCGAGCAGCGCGTGCGCGTTGGCGATGGCGCGTTCGCCGCCTTTGACCGCCACATACATCAGCGCGTCTCCTGGGAAATGGCCGCCGAGCGGGGCAGGCCGATGAGTTCCGCTTCGCTCGCCAGAACAAGATCGACGCCGAGCGGGAAGCGGGCGCGATTGGCGGCCCACTGGGCGAGAAAGTCGTGCGGCAAGGGCGCCGCCTGAAGTTCCATCTCACCGTCAATTCCCGGCCCGGTGAGCTTGAGCGGCGCGCCTGCGCCGAACGACGCGCCCTGCGCGACGATTGTCGTCGAGCGGTCGGGATATTCGGGGGTCCCTTGAGCGAAATCAGCGAGACGCAATTCGTCGCCGATGAGATCGACGAGGGCGAAAGCGGCCTTGTCTGGCGAGTGCGCCAGGGGCGCGCCAGTGTGGAAGACGAGATAGTCGGCCACCGCGCGGCCGCTTGCCGCCGCGAAGGAGGGCGCGATCCAGAGCGGCGTTTCGAAGTCGACCAGCGTCAGCAGCGCCGCGGCCGCCGCGGAGGTGAGCGGCGCCGGCGGGGCGAGTTCGACTTCGACGGGAACCAGCGTCCCCGGCTGCGCCATCGCGCGCATGATGTTGCGGAAGACCGCCTGTGACTGGAAGACGGGGTCGGCGAAGGCAGGCGCTGTCATGCGTCCTCTCCACGCACGAGGGTGAAGAACTCGACGCGCGTCGCGGCGGTTTCGGCACGCGTTTTGGCGGCCTCAACGGCGAGGCGCCCAGCGACCGGCGTGAGGATTGCACTTTCGACGTCGTTGCGGGCCGCCGGCTTCTGCCACAGCGCGTCGGCGATGGCGGCGAGCCGCGCACGGGCGCCGTCGCGTCCGAGCACGTGGCCGTAGCCGCGTTCGCCGCTCGCCAATTCGACCACCGCGCGGGTCACTGTCGCTTCGCCGGCGTTGAAGGGCGCGCCGTCGCCGCCGATCCGGCCGCGCAGCATAACGAGACCGGTCTCGACCGGCTTGAGGTCGCGCGCCTCGCAGTTGGGCCAGAGACGGTCGATCGGCTCGGCGAGTTCGGCGGCGGTCGCGCGCGCGAAAAGCCCCATCGCGCGCTTACGCGCCGCGACGGCCTCGGCGTTTCGCGCCGGATCGGCGGTCGGCGGTCGTTCGGTCATTGCGTTGTTCCTGAGGTCGATTAACGGCATTTCCGGCTGGTGGGTCAATGCGACCTCCTCCGCCGGCCGGCGATCGCGGCCCTCAGACGGCTGGAGACGAAGTCGATCGCCGCCACCGCGACGAGGATGATGAGGATGATGAACGCCACCTGCCGCCATTCCAGCACACGGATCTGCTCGGCGAGATCCAAGCCGATGCCTCCAGCGCCGACGACGCCGATGACCGTCGCCGAGCGGGTGTTCGAACTCGATAAAATAGAGCACTTGTCCGGCCATGACAGGCAGCACCTGCGGCAGCAGGCCGAAGCGCGCCTGGGCAAGGCGCAGACCGCCCGAGGCGCGCACGCCGTCGACCGGCTTCGTGTCGGCGGATTCGATGATTTCAGCGAACAATTTGCCCAGCGAGCCGAAATCGGAGGCGGCAATGGCGAGCACGCCCGCGAAAGGGCCGAGCCCGACGACGTTGATCCAGATGAGAGCCCAGATCAGCGTGTCGACGCCGCGCACCGCGTCAAACAGCCGCTTGATCGGCGCCCGCAGCAGCATGACCGGGACGACATTGCGCGCGGCCAGAAAACCGAGCGGCGTCGCCATCAGCGCGCCGAGCAGGGTGCCGAGCAGCGAAATCGCCAGCGTCTCGCCGAGCGCATTGAGGTAGGTGACGAAATGGCCGCCCGGGTCGGGCGGAACCATTTCCTTGACGAACCAGCCAAGCTGCTTCAGGCCGGGAAGGAGCCGGCTCCAAGGAACGTCGAAGGCGGCGAAGGCGCCGACATAGGTCGCCAGCATCGCGGCGATCACGATCGCGCCGATCGCCGGCGCGCGCCAGTTGACCGCGAAGGCTGCGGGATAGCGGGCTTTGGCGGCGGCGAGATCGAGCCCGGCGGCAATTGATGGCGCGTTCAAGCTCCGATGCTCCCGATCAGGGCACGGCGAAGATAGCCGGTGCCGACGTCGATCGCGATGACCGCCGCGATGATGAGCACCAGGATCGCGCTGACGTCGGAATAGTAAAACTTGCGGATCGCCTCCATCAAGTCCTGCCCGATGCCGCCCGCGCCGACGAAGCCGAGCACCGTCGCGCCGCGCACGTTCATCTCGAACCGCAGCAAGGCGAAGCTTACGAAGGACGGCAGAACCTGCGGCAGGGCCGCGAAGCGCACGGTCTCGATCCAGGAGGCGCCGCAGGCGCGCAGGCCCTCGACCGGCTTCATGTCGATGTTCTCGGTCGTCTCGAAGAACTGCTTGCCGAGCGCGCCCATGCCATGGATCGCGATCGCCAGCACGCCGGGCAGGGGGCCGAGGCCGAAAGCGACGACGAAGATGAGCGCGAAGACGACGTCGGGCACTGTGCGGCAGAACTCGAGAAAGCGCCGCGTCGCGAAGACGACCCCCGCCGAGCCGGTCAGATTGGGCGAGGCGAGGAAATTCAGCGCCAGCGCGGCGGCGGCGCCCGTCAGCGTGCCGACGTAAGCCATTAGGATCGTCTCGCCGATGAGGCGCAGCGACCGCTTGAGGGCCCAGAACCACGAGACGGGATCGGTCCAGACGCGCGCGCCGGTGTCGAGCGTCATCAGGCGATCGAAGTAGCTGAAGAAGCCGCCGATCTTGGCGAAGAACGTCGAGGGCGCCACCTCCGCCTCGACGGCGGAGAGACCGATCAGCACTACGAGAACCAGGGCCGCGACGTAAAACTGCAGCCGCCTGGCGCGCGCAGCGCGCTGATAGGCGGCGCGCAGCGCGGCGACTTGGCGATCGGGCAAACGGATGACGGCGTTGGACATATCGGACCGGAAGGGCGGCGACGGGCGAAAGGCCGGACTCTCGCGCCGCCGCCGACGTCTCTGTTACGACTTGTTCTTGCGGATCGAGTTCGACGAACTTGATGAGTTCGATCGTCTTGTCGTAGTCGGCGTTCGTAACTGCCTCCCAGGGGCGGTCCTTGCCGTCGGAGAGGCGCTCGAACGCCGCCTTGTCCTTGGTGGCCGCGTCGAAGAACGCCTGGCGGATCGACGCCTTGAGATCGTCGGGCAGGTCCGAGAGGTAGGCGTAAGGCGAGTTGATGATCAGTTCCGACTTCAAAATGATGCGGAAGTCGTCCTTCTTCATCGGCGACCCGTCCGCGTTTTTCACCATGCCCTTGTTGAGCATGCGCGTGAGGTTGGAATCGTCGGGCGCGTTCCACCAGTTGGCGCAGACGTCGACCGTGCCTTGCGCGAGCGCGAGCACCGCATTCTCGTGGCTGCCGGCGAACACGGTCTTGGAGAAGTAGGTCTCCGGGTCGATGCCGAGCTTGTTGAGCTCGAAGCGGGGCATGTTGTTGCCCGACGTCGAGTTCGGATCGACGAAACCCATCGCCTTGCCCTTGAGATCCTCGATCTTCTGGTAGGGAGATTTGGCGAGCACGTAGAAGACCGAATAATAGCCCTTCGAGCCATCGCTATTGACGTCGATGGCGAAGGCGTCGGTCCTGACGCCGATGAGGCGGGCCCGCGCGAACGAGGCGGGGCCGTAATAGGCGATATGGATGTTGCCGGCGCGCTGGCCCTCGATGACGGCGGCGTAGTCGTTGGCGACGCGGAGCGTCACCTTCGTGCCGATTGCCTTGCTGAGATAGTCCATGAAGGGCGTCCAGCGATCGAGCACGCCCGACGCGTTCTCTTCGGGAATGACGGCGAAGATGAGCTCGGGATATTTTTCCTTCCAAGCTTGGGCGCGGGCGCCAGAGGCGGCCAGCGCGCTCAGGCCCGCGCCGATCAACAGGGAACGACGTGTAAACATTGCTATGCTCCTCCAGTGTGTGGCGTCTTCCGCCTCAAGCAGCCCTGTAAGCCGGGACGAGCGGGCCTTCCGGCGCCTCCGACCCGAGCGCTTCCTTCGCCTCGATGCCGTAGAGATCGCGCGCGGCCGCTTCGGTGAGCTCAGCCGGTGGGCCGTCGAAGACGACGCGGCCGGCGGCGATTCCGATCAGGCGGTCGCAATAGGCGCGCGCCACTTCGAGCGAGTGGAGATTGCACATCACGGTGATGCCGTGATGACGATTCATGCGCTGCAAGGCGTCCATGACGACCCGCGTATTGCGCGGGTCGAGCGAGGCAATCGGCTCGTCGGCGAGGACGATTTCCGGCTCCTGCACGAGGGCGCGCGCGATGGCGACGCGCTGCTGCTGGCCGCCTGAGAGATTGTCGGCGCGCTGCGGCGCGAACGCCGCTATGTCGAGCTGTTCGAGCGCCGACAGCGCAACGGCGATGTCCTCGTCGGACCATAGCCTTAGTAGCGCGCGCCATGTCGAAGTGTGAAGTCAGGCGGCCGACGAGAACGTTGGTCAGCACGTCGAGGCGGCCGGCCAGATTGAACTGCTGGAAGATCATCGCGCAGCGCGTGCGCCAGTCGGCGAGCGCGCGGCCCTTGAATGCGGTGACCTCTGCCTCGCCATAGCGGATGTGGCCGGAGCTCGGCTCCTCCAGGCGATTGATCATCCGCAGCAGGGTCGATTTGCCGGCGCCAGAACGACCGATCACGCCGACGAAACGTCCGCGTTCAATCGAAAGCGACACCCCGTCCACCGCAGTCTTCGACCCGAAACGACGGGTCAGGTTTTCGATCACGAGCATGATGCTGCGTCTAAGCGTCTTTGACGACAGCCTCGTGACATCCGGAGGACGATCGGCGAGCGCTCGCGTATTCGCAGATCCACCGATGGGAACTGCGATAACCCTTTGTCTTCGCGTGTGTTGTCGATAACTATGATCGTCAAGAATAAATTCAGGCGCTCGGCGACGCAGAGCGCCGCGGGATAGACAGGCGCCTCCCAATACGCGTGGCGGAGCCGATGTCCTTACGACTTCAATACGTTATTCCTGGTAACGCTGGTACACGTCGAGTTGTGTCGAGATAGGTGCGCCAGACGGGAAACAGGTGTACTCAATTCGATAACAATGTGCGGATATGCACACCATAAGTATAAGTGGCTTGCCCTACGGACAGCTTTCGTATATTGTGAATCATGGAAGGCGCACGTCATGGACGCGCGCGACATGTGCGCGACTTCTGTTGTTGTAACATAAGGTTGGCTAGCTTTACGTTTGTGCAGGATGTGCAGTGTTGGGTCGCGGCAATCTGTCGCGAGTCGCTGTATTCGCGCCAACAGCCTAGACCTTGATGTTGGTGCGGGGGAGGTGGCTGAGGCGCCTTCCGCAGGCGACAAAGCCACTCTGCATTCGGGCGCGCCGCTGGGGCGCGCAACCCGGTCGACGCGCTCCCGCGATCGACCCCAGAAGGGAGAAGGCAATGACTAGACCGCATTTGCGTCTCGGCTCTGTCGTCGTCGCGTTGGCTTCCCTGGTCGCGTCGGCGGCCGGCGCCGCGGACCTGCCCACCACCAAGGGGCCGCCGCCCGCGCCGGCTCCATACATTCCGCCAGCGTTCACCTGGACCGGCTTCTATATCGGCGGCAACGTGGGCGGCGCTTTCGGAGACGGCAGCTTGAAGACGGAGACTTCCGTCGCCGGCGTGCCGATGTTCACGAACATCATTCCGAATAACTTCAACAATGCGGCGACCAGTGTTATCGGCGGCGGTCAGGTCGGGTACAATTATCAATTTGGCCTGGGCGTGGTCGGCATCGAATCCGATTTCGACTGGACCGGCATCGATCGATCCGCCAGCGTCACGCTCGCCGGCCCCGGCGCCCTATCAACCACCACTTTCGCCCGCACAGAGGTGAACTGGATCGGAACGACCCGCGGGCGCCTGGGCTACGCTTTTGGCTATGAAAATCGCTTGCTCGTGTTTGGGACGGGCGGCGTGGCCTATGGCGGGGTTCAGAACAACGGTTCCATCACCATCAACGGGGCGCCCGCTGGCGACGCCTGGTCCGGCTCGAACAGCCCGACGCTGGTGGGTTGGACGGCCGGCGGCGGATTGGAATATGCAATAACCAACAACATCACGATCCGCGGCGAGTACCTTTTCTACGACCTCGGCAGCCAGAAGACCGTGTTCGGGCCGAACAGCGCAGCGGGTATCGATTTCCCGGCCACGACCTTTGCGGCCAAGGCGAACTACGATGGCTCGATCGCTCGCGGCGCCATCAACTGGAAGTTCTGGTGACGCCTCGGTTGTCGTAGCGCAAGAGTTTGGGGGGTGGGTCCCCCCAGACGGCCAATGTGATCACCTTGCAGAGACGCAGCGATCGAGACAACGATCGCTGCGCGCTCGATGGTATGCGATCCCGTCAGCAGCGGTTCTCGATCCGACACGACGGGCAAGATCTCCGATAGCGACCTAGCGCAATCGTCATTCACGCCGTCGCGGCGACCTCCGCGTTCGCGCGCAAGAGGCGGTGAGCCTTGTCGCGCGAGCATGCCGGCGAAGGCGGCAGGCGCCTAACTCAGTCGACGGTGGAGTGCGTCGTTCCCAGAGGGGGAGGCAATGAATGGACCGCAGTTGCGCCTGAGTTCCGTCGTTGTCGCCTTGGCTTCCCTCGCCGCGTCGGCGGCGGGCGCTGCGGATCTGCCCACGACTAAGGCTCCGGCGCCGGTCCCCCTTCCGCTCCCATTCAACTGGACCGGCTTCTACCTCGGCGGCAACATTGGCGGAACCTGGGGAATGGGGTCCCCAGCGCTGAGCGCCTCCGTCAACGGCGGCCCCGCCTTCACCAATTTCCTCCCGACCAGCTTCGGCTCGGCGCCAACCAGTTGGATCGGCGGCGTTCAGGGCGGCTACAATTACGAATTCGGCCAGGCTGTGATCGGCATTGAAGGCGACATCGACTGGACCGATTTGTCGCGGCAGGCGACCGTCACGATCAACGGCGCCGCGGCGCCTTTCAGCGTGACGTCCACAGCGATGGCGCGCATCGACTGGATCGGCACCTTCCGAGGTCGCGTCGGCTACGCCTTCGCTTGGGAAAATCGGCTGCTTGTCTATGGGACGGGCGGCGTCGCCTACGCCGGCGCCACCAACGCCGGCACCGTCACGTTCAACACGATCGGCCAGGAGTGGTCGGCCACGACCAATCCGACGCTGGTCGGCTGGACGGTCGGCGGCGGCTTGGAATACGCCCTGACCGACAACGTCACGATCCGCGGCGAATATCTCTTCTACGATCTCGGAACCGAGAAATTCACGACCGCAGCGAACGGCCCCGCGGCCGCAACTTTCCCGGCAACCTTTACGATCAAGACCGACGCCCAAGGCTCGATCGCTCGCGCCGGCTTCAACATCAAGTTCTGACGATGGACCGGGGCGGTCAGGCGAAGCGGCGGTGGCGCCATTCGATCAGCTTGGCGACGACCTCGTCCGGCCGCTCCTCCTGCGTCCAGTGGCCACAGCCGCGCACGAGATAGGTCTCGAGGTCGGGGATGAGCGCCTCCATGCCGCGCGCCGCGGAAGGCGGCTGAACCGCGTCGAGTTCGGCCATCATCATCAGCGCTGGGACGCGAATCGTCCGATCCTGGCCAGCCGAGCGCTCCCAATTGCCGCTGATGTTGCGGTACCAGTTGAGGCCGCCGGCGAAGCCCGACGCATTGTAGGCGTCGACGAAGACCTGCCGCTCCTCGGCCGTCATGATGGGCCGCCGTGTATCCCGCGCCGGGTCGTAAGCCGCCACCAAAGCCGGGAAGTCGAGATTGACGCCGGGCGCCGCGCCGATCCCGGCGACGGCTCCGTCGCCTGGACCTGCGCGCGACCCGACCGGTGCGCGCAAGAAGGCGTCGAACAGCCGATCGGCATGCTCGGCGAAGAGCCGGTCCGGCTCGCGGCTATCCTGGAACTGCACAATATACATGCGATCGCCGTAGCGCTTGCGCAGGATGGCGATTGGATCGGCGGCCGGGCGCGGGAGATGCGGCGTATTCAGGGCGACGACGCCGGCGACCCGGTCGGGATGGCGCAGCGGCATCTCCCAGGCGACGAAGCCGCCCCAGTCGTGGCCGACGAAGATCGCCTTGTCGATGGCCAGCGCGTCGAGGAGGGCGGCGAGATCGCCGGTCAGATGCTCGATCGCGTAGGCGCTGGTCTCGTCCGGGGCGTCGCTGGCGCCGAAGCCGCGCTGGTCCGGCGCGACGACTCTTATCCCCGCCTCGCTCAGAGCCTTGATCTGTCGGCGCCAAGTGAAGGCGATTTCGGGCCAGCCGTGGAGGAGAATCATTGGCGGCTTGTCGCCGGCCGAGCCGGCTTCGTAGATGCGCAGCCGCACGCCGTTGACGGCGACGAAGCGCGGAGGCGGCATTTCGAGCATCGCCACGGGTCTCCTCCAAGGCGCAGGCGCGCGGTCAGGCCTCGTGGGGAATCTTTTCAGCCGTCTGACGCTTGGCGGCGGCCTTGCGCGCGTCGGCGCCGCTCTTGTCGGCGGTCTCGTCGGTATCGGTGTGGTGTGGCCCGCACCAGCCGGGCAGATAGCTCGCCTCTTGCGACTTGGCGAAGGCGAGCGCGTCCTCCAGCGCCAAGGTGAAATCCCTGCGCACGTCTTTCGGCTTGATTCGCTTGCGGAGGAAATCGGCCCAGACGAATTCGGAAAAGGGCGTCGAGTCCTTCGCGAAGCCGCCGATGCCGCGCAATTGGCCCGCCAGCGAGCGGTAGGGGTCGTCCTCCATGTCCTCGATGGTCTTCGGTAAATCCGAATAATCGCGTCGGCGGCCCTTGCCGTCATAGGGATGGGTCCAGCCGTGGAAGTCCATCATGTTCCAGAATTCGTCCGGTTCGAGCTTGTGGAAATCGGCGACGGGCGAGACGAAGACGCTGTCGACGTTCTCCTCGTGGAGCGCGCGGACGAGATGGTGATGGTCGATGAGGTAGGGGCGGTGGCTTGGCCCAATGACCACCGGCACCATATGATGCTCGAGAAACCCGGTCAGTTTCTTGGGATTCTCGGCGTGCCAGTTCTTCCGTCTGAGTTCGACCTCGACCATGCCGAGAGTGATCTGCGTCGGACGTAAGTCGAGGATCGGCGTCGCACGCAGGACGGGTTCGTGGATCCGATAGTTCATCGCGTTCCCCCTTTTTTGGACGAGGACGGGGAGTGGCGCGAGGATGTCGCATTCGGCCGGAGCGGTCAATCGAGGCGTTTGCGTCGTCGAGGCGGATTTCTCCGGCCCCCGAACCGATTTGACCCCTAGCGCCAAATCATGTTTTGTCGCCGCGGTTTGCCCGATAATTTTCCAAACGAGATCCTGAGAGACATGCGGCCCGAGCGCTACAACGTCCGCGAATCCGAGCAGAAATGGCAGCAGGCGTGGGCCGAGGAAGCCATCTTCGCCACCCGCAACGACGATCCGCGTCCCAAATATTATGTGCTCGAAATGTTCCCGTACCCCTCCGGGCGCATCCACATGGGGCATGTCCGCAACTATGCGATGGGCGACGTCGTAGCGCGCTACAAGCGAGCCCGCGGCTTCAACGTCCTGCACCCGATGGGGTGGGACGCCTTCGGCATGCCCGCGGAAAACGCGGCGATGCAGAACAAAACCCATCCCGCCAAATGGACCTACGCCAACATCGACACGATGCGCGCGCAGCTCAAGTCGATGGGCTTGTCACTCGACTGGTCGCGCGAGATCGCGACTTGCGATCCGAGCTACTACAAGCACCAGCAAAAGCTGTTCCTCGACTTTCTCGCCGCCGGCCTCGTCGCGCGCAAGAAGTCGAAGGTCAATTGGGACCCGGTCGACAACACCGTGCTCGCCAACGAGCAAGTGGTGGATGGGCGCGGATGGCGGTCCGGCGCGCTCGTCGAGCAGCGCGAACTGACGCAGTGGTTCCTCAGGATCAGCGATTATTCCGAGGATTTGCTGGCCGGCCTCGACGGCCTCGACCGCTGGCCCGAGAAGGTGCGCCTGATGCAGCGCAACTGGATCGGCCGCTCCGAGGGCCTGATGGTGCGCTTCGCCATCGACCCCGCCTCGCGCGGGGCGCTCGCCGACGAAGCCGGCTTGAACGAACTCGAAATCTACACGACGCGGCCCGACACTTTGTTCGGCGCGAAGTTCATGGCTGTCGCGCCCGATCATCCGCTGGCGAGCGCCGCCGCGCGCCACGATCCCAAGCTCGCCGCCTTCATCGAGGAGTGCCGGCGCATGGGGACGTCGGTTGCTTTGATCGAAACGGCGGAGAAGAAGGGCTACGACACTGGCCTCAGGGCGGTCCATCCATTCGACCCGACCTGGCGGCTGCCGATCTACGTCGCCAATTTCATCCTGATGGACTACGGCACGGGCGCGATCTTCGGCTGCCCCGCGCATGACCAGCGCGACCTCGACTTCGTCAATGTCTACGGCCTCGGCGCAACGCCGGTCGTTTGCCCTCCGGGCGTCGACCCCGCGATGTTCACGATCGACAAGGTCGCCTATGACGGCGAGGGGGTGATGATCAACTCGCGCTTCCTCAACGGCATGACGATCGAGGCGGCAAAGCAGGAGGTCGCGCGCCGGCTTGAGGCGCAGACGCTCGGCAATGCGCCGCAGGGTCGTCGGCAGGTCAATTTCAAGCTGCGCGACTGGGGCATTTCACGCCAGCGCTACTGGGGTTGCCCGATCCCGGTCATCCATTGCGAGGACTGCGGCGTCGTCCCCGTGCCGGCGAAGGACTTGCCGGTTCGGCTGCCCGACGACGTGACATTCGATGCGCCGGGCAATCCGCTCGACCGCCATCCGACCTGGAAGCATGTCGAGTGCCCGCATTGCGGCAAGCCGGCCCGGCGCGAAACCGACACGATGGACACGTTCGTCGAATTCCTCCTGGTACTTCGCGCGCTTCACCGACCCGTGGAACGCCGAGGCGCCAACGACGCGCGAGATCGCCAATCATTGGCTGCCGGTCGACCAGTATATCGGCGGCGTCGAGCACGCGATCCTGCATCTGCTCTATTCCCGCTTCTTCACGCGCGCGATGCGCAAATGCGGGCATCTCGACCTCGACGAGCCGTTCGCAGGGCTCTTCACGCAGGGCATGGTCGTCCACGAGACCTACCGTGACGGGGAGGGAGGTTGGGTCGCCCCGTCAGAGGTGCGAGTCGAGACGGGCGCCGAGGGACGGCGCGCCTTTGCGCTGAAGGGCGACGAGCCGATCGAGATCGGCCCGATCGAGAAGATGTCGAAGTCGAAGCGCAACGTGGTCGACCCGGACGAGATCATCGCCAGCTACGGCGCCGACACCGCGCGCTGGTTCATGCTTTCCGATTCGCCGCCCGAGCGCGACGTGATCTGGACCGAGGCAGGGATCCAAGGCTCCTATAAGCAGACTCAACGCCTGTGGCGCCTCGTCTGCGAAATCGAACGCGTCGTCGGCGCCGAGCGGCCAGCGAGGCCCGCCGCCTTCTCCGAAGCGGCGACCAAGATTCGCCAGGCCGCGCATGGCGCGCTGGTCAAGATCGAGGACGAAATCGAGCGGCTGCGCTTCAACGTCTGCATCGCCAACGTCTACGAACTGGCGAATACGCTCTCCGCAGCGATCGGCGCGATCGAGGGCGCCGACGTGCCGGAGGATGTGCGCTTCGCTTTCGCGGAGGCGGGCGACATTCTCATCCATTGCTTCGCGCCGATGATGCCGCATCTGGCCGAGGAATGCTGGGAGGTTCTCGGCCACCAGACGATGGTGTCCCGCAGCCCATGGCCGACGGCCGAGCGCGAGCTGCTGGTCGCGACGCACATGACCTTGCCGGTGCAGATCAACGGCCGCAAGCGCGCGGACTTGACCATCGAACGCGACGCCGATGCGAAAACGATCGAGGAGGCCGCGCTTGCCCTCGACGCGGTGCGCCGCGCCATGGATAATAAGCCAGCCAAGAAGGTGATCGTCGTCCCGCAGAGGATCGTCAATGTCGTCGTTTAAACACCTGCGCGGCGGCGCCGCGTTTGTGCTGGCCCTGGCTCTCGGCGGGTGCTTTCAGCCTCTTTACAGCGAATCGTCCAATCCGGGTCTCGTCGCAGAATCTCAAGGCGGTCGAGGTCGTGCAGATCAAGGACCGCATTGGTCACTACCTCGGCGACGATCTCATCTCCCGGCTGAACGGCACGGGCGAGACGCCGACGGCGAAATATCGCCTGGAGGTGACGATTAACGTCACGTCGCAGACGCCGACGATCGAATCGCAGATCAACGCCGCCGACGCCGCGACCGAGATCGGCAAGGCCCACTTCAAGCTGATCAAGATCGATAACGGCGCCGTGGTCTACGAAAGCGACGCGATCTCCGCCGCGGTTTACGATCGGTCGCTCGACGGCTTCGCCAATATGAGAGCCGGTCGCGACGCCGAGATTCGGATCGCCCGGGCGCTGGCGGATGAAATCGAGATGCGCGTCGCTTCTGCGCTCGGCGCCTACAAGAACGCCCCGCCGACCTCGGAGAACGCAGCGCCCGCGCCCGGCGCCAAGAGCACCGCGCCCGGCGCCAAGAGCGCCGCGCCCAGCGCCAAGAGCTGAGCGGCTGTCGGCGCGTCGATCCGACGCGCCGACCTGGGGGCGATTGCTCATCGAACTCGCCGTCGAGAGCCTTAGGGGAGCCCGCGATGCCGCGCCTCTTTGCTGGACTTGAAGTGCCCGACGACGTCGCGTCGGCGCTGGCGAATATGCGCGGCGGCGTCCACGGCGCGCGCTGGATCGAGCCTGGCGATTATCATGTGACGCTGCAATTCATCGGCGACGTCGATCGGCGCGTCGCGAGCGAAATCGACGCGACATTGGCCGAAATCGACCGCGCGCCGGTCGAGGTCCGCTTCGAGGGGCTGGGGTGGTTCGGCGGCGATAGGCCGCGCGCGATCGTCGCCCGGATCAAGCCCGATACGGCGCTGACCGAATTGCAGGCCGAGCATGAGCGTCGGCTACGGCGGATCGGCCTTTCCCCCGAGCCGCGCAACTTCACCCCGCATGTGACGCTGGCGCGCCTGCGCTCGGTCAGACCCATCGCCGTTGCCGATTATCTGACGATTCGCGGCGCGCTCGCGGCGCCTTCTTTCGAGGCGAGCCGCTTCGTGCTCTATTCCTCCCGCCACTCGGTCGGGGGCGGCCCCTATGTGGTCGAGGCTGTTTATCCCCTGGAGTGAGGCCGGCGATGGGTTTGGAAATCGACGCGGAGCGCCGGCGCGTTCGGGTCGATCCTCGCGACCCCGCGTTCTTCAACGACCCTTATCCCGCCTATGACGCGATCCGCGCCGCGGCGCCGGTCTTCTTTTGGGAGGATTACGGGTTCTGGTGCTTCTCCAGCTACGCGGAGGTCGCCGGCTTGCTGCGCGATCGGCGCTTCGGGCGCCAGATCCTTCATGTGATGAGCCGCGAGCAGCTGGGCTGGCCGGAGCCTCCCGAGCACATCGAACCCTTCCTCGCGATCGAGCGGCATTCGCTGCTCGAACTCGAACCGCCCGAGCACACGCGGCTGCGCGCGCTCGTCAATCGCGCTTTTCTCTCGCGCCAGGTGGAGCGGCTCGCGCCGCGCATCGCCGAACTCGCCAATGAGTTGATCGACGCTTTCGAGCCGCGTGGCGAGGCGGAGCTGATCGACGCCTTCGCGACGACGATACCCGTTGCAGTGATCGCGGAGCTGATCGGGGTCCCCGCGGCGACGGCGCCGCAGCTCCTCGAATGGTCGCACCGCTTAGTGGCAATGTACCAGTTCGGCGTGACCCGCGCGGTCGAGGACGCGGCCGCGGCGGCGGCAAGTGAATTCGGCGCCTTCCTGCGTGAGACGATCGCCGCGCGCCGCAGCTCGCCTGGAGAGGATTTGATCAGTCGGCTGATCGCGGCCGAGGCCGATGGCGCGCGGCTCACGCTCGACGAGATGGTCTCGACCATCATGCTGCTGCTCAACGCCGGCCACGAGGCGACGGTGCATGCCCTCGGCAACGGGATCAAGGCGCTGCTCGAGGGCGGGGTCGATCCCGCTGTTGCCTTCGCTGACGCGCGCGCGGCCGAGGCGACGGTCGAAGAGTTGCTGCGCTTCGACGCGCCGCTGCACCTCTTCACGCGCTATGCGCTGGAGGAGGTCGAGATCGCCGGACTGACGCTGAAGCAGGGCGATCGCGTCGGGCTGCTGCTCGGCGCCGCCAATCGCGACCCGGCAGCCTTCGCCGATCCGGCGCGCCTCGATCTGGCTCGAACCCCAAATCCGCATGTCGCCTTCGGCGCCGGGATCCACTTCTGCATTGGCGCGCCGCTGGCGCGGCTGGAAATGCGGGTGGCGCTGCCGATCCTGATGAAGCGTCTGCCGTGGCTGAGGCTCGCGGAAGCGCCGCGCTATCGCGACGCTTTCCATTTCCATGGGTTCGAGGCGCTCAAGGTCGCATGGCGCTGAAGAGCCTGCGCCGCGCAATTGTTCTCAACTGTCGCTTATTGACCCCAGAAATCGCCTTTCTCTCGGCAACCAAGTTTTCAATCCAAAGTCCCAATTGGAAGTGATGACAAATCTTCTGCTTGACGTATAGTTGCTATACCTTGGCGAGGAGGTCGGCGATGGAAGCGTTAAGCGAAACCGAAACCTTGAAGGCTCAACTCCCAAAAGCGTTCCCATCGTCGGCGTCGACGCCGGCGGCCGCCGCCGCGAACGTGGCCAGACATGAACCGGCGGACGATATCGATCGCAATCCGATCTTCGACGCTCTGGTGACGCCAGACGAAGACATCAGCGGCCTCGTCGCCTACTCCATCTACAAGCAGAACAAGCGCGCCTGGCTCGACGACTTCATCAAGGCGACCGGCCGCGCGCCGACCGACGCGGAAGTGCGCGCCTACATCATCGGCGAAAGCACGGAGCGGCGCCTGAACACCTATCGCCATCTCGCGGCGGCGACATTGGCGGGGCAGGGGCCTCGCGCGGCGAACGCCAGCGGGATCGCCGGCAAGGTCAATTCGATCCCGAGCGCGGTGTGGGCCGTGGCGATCGTCATCGCCGCGATTGCGGTGCTGGCGCTCGCGATGCACGGTGGACTGCTGGGCGCCGCCAGCAAATAGTCACCGCACGATCGTGAGCTGGCGCGCCGCGCGCGTGAGGCCGGTGTAGAGCCAGCGCGCGCGGTGCTCACGGAAGGCGCGGCTCTCGTCGAACAGCATGACCCGGTCCCACTGCGAGCCCTGCGCCTTGTGGACGGTCAAGGCGTAGCCGTAATCGAACTCGTCGGATTCGCGCCGCACGGGATAGGGCAGGTCGGCCTCGGCGCCCTCGAAGAACTGTTTGAGGACGGCGACCTTCGCCTGCCCCCGGCCGGTCTCGTCCTCCGATCGAACTGTCATGCGCACGAAGTCCTTGCGCATGCCGCCGAGCGCCTCGACGCGCCACAGGCCACCGTTGATGAGACCCTTCACGCGATCGTTACGCAAACAAACCAGCTTGTCGCCGGCGACGGGAAGCGCCTCCTTAAGTCCCTTCAGCTCGCGAATGCGCTGATTGTAGAGGCGTCGCGTCCGGTTGATGCCGACGAGCACCTGATCGGCGGCGAGCACCGCCGCGGCGTCGATTTCGCTGCGGGCAATCACGCGGCTCTCGCCGTATTCGCCATAGGCGATCTCGCCGCCTTCGCGAACGATCTGCGAAAGACGGATGATCGGATCGTTCTCCGCCTGCCGGTGTATTTCGGTCAGCATCACATCCGGCTCGGTCTCGGTGAAGTAGCCGCCTCCTTTGACCGGCGGCAGTTGGGCCGGATCGCCGAGCACGAGGATGGGCTTGCCGAAGGAGAGGAGGTCGCGGCCGAGCTCCTCGTCCACCATCGAGCATTCGTCGATCACGATGAGGTCGGCCTTCGAGGCCGGGCCGTCGTGATTCAGCTTGAAGGTCGGCGCGCCTTCGTCGCCCTCGCTGGCGCGATAGATCAGCGCGTGGATGGTCGAGGCGCCGACGCAGCCCTTCGAGCGCATCACCAGCGACGCTTTGCCCGTGAAGGCGGCGAAGGCGGCTTCGCCCCGCGCCGCTTCGGCGACGTGGCGCGCGAGCGTCGTCTTGCCGACGCCGGCGTAGCCGAACAGCCGAAACACCTGTGGCTCGCCGGCCTTGAGCCAGCGCCCGACCTTGTCGAGCGCCGCCGATTGCTCGGGCGACCATTGCGTCGGCGCGCGGGGCGCCTTCGGGCGGGCGCGCGGCGGCTCCTCGACCGTGCGCGGCGGGCTCGGCGCCGCGGCGGCTTCGTCCTCAGCCGGCGCCTGACCTTTGGCGAGGCGATTGAGATCGACCTCGGCGCCGCATTGGGCGCACCGCGCCGGCCGCTTTCCGAGGTCGTAAAAGCGGGCGCCGCAGGCTTGGCACTGTCGTTTGGTTCCGAGTTTGCCGTTACGCATGACCGATCGAGCGGGAAGACGGGCGAGTCGCAAGGACCGCAAGCGCCTCTCATAACCGAAAACGCGCTTCCTCGCGCGGGGGTTTGCGGGCACGGCAAGCTGTTGACGCTTCGTTCAGATCTTCGGCCCAGCATGAATCCATGAAGGGTCGGACCTCGTCCCGCCTATCCGGGCTCTTGAATGCGCGACCGCCTGCGCCATATTTCCGTTTACCCGGTGCGCCGAAAGATTGGCGACCTGGAATAAATCGGCAGCCGGTTCGGTCGTTCATGAGAAGACCAGATCGGCGGAGCGCCTGAAAGGGGCTTCGATCATGGTTCGCGTGACGGCACTGAGCTCGCCATTCCTGCTTGGCTTCGACGGCATCGAGCGAGCGCTCGACAAAGCGTCGAAGTCGGCGACTGACGGCTACCCTCCGTACAACATCGAAAGGATCGCGGGAAAAGACGGTTCTCCCGAGATTCTGCGAATAACGTTGGCGGTTGCAGGGTTCAGCCAGGATCAGATCGAAGTGACTCAGGAGGAGAGCCAACTGACCATCCGGGGGCGCCAGCAGGACGACAAGACGCGGGATTACGTTCACCGGGGGATCGCGGCGCGGCAGTTCCAACGCAGTTTCTTGCTTGCGGAAGGAATGGAGGTGCGCGGCGCCGAACTTGCGAACGGGCTTCTTTCGATCGACGTCGTCCGTCCACAACCGGAGCGGACTGTGAAGAAGATCAATATAGCGGCGCGCGACTGAGGTAACGTGCGCGTTGGGGCTGGTTCGCCAGGACAGCCCAGAAAGGAGTGAAAAATGACCAACGGCAATGAAAGAATCGGCGTTTTGACGCCGCACGAATTCGCTCATCTCGGCGACGGCTCGATCGCCTATTTGAAGACGATCAAATCCGAAGACGCGCAGCGGCTGTTTCCCGAGGCCCCGGCGATCCGGCCCGGCCTGAAGCTGTTCGCACTGCTCGCGGCCGATGGTTCGCCCATCATGCTGACCGACTCCAAGGACGCGGCGATCGCCAACGCCTGGGAGAACGAGCTCGAGACGGTCAGCGTCCACTGAACGTTTTCGTCGGACGCCCCGCTGCGGCGGGGCGTCGGGCTAGACAGCCATTTCCTGAGCGCGCTGCGAATCGGTTATACAGGAGCTTTCGATGGAGCTCCCATGCGCGCTTACCTCGACTTGCTTGCCGATGCGCTGGAGAACGGCGCAGTCAAGGGCGACCGGACGGGCACAGGGGTGCACTCGCTTTTCGGGCGCCAGCTCCGCTTCGACTTGAACGAGGGTTTTCCGCTCGTCACGACCAAGCGGCTGCACATCAAGTCGATCGTCCACGAGTTGATCTGGTTTCTCAACGGCGACACGAACATCGCCTATCTCAACGCGAATGGCGTCTCGATTTGGGACGAATGGGCGGACGCCAACGGTGACCTCGGACCGGTCTACGGCAAACAGTGGCGCGCCTGGAGCGGGCCGGACGGGCGGGCGATCGACCAGATCGGCTGGCTCGTCGAGGAGATCAAGCGCAATCCCGATTCGCGCCGCCTGATCGTCTCGGCCTGGAACATCCCGGACATCGCGCGCATGAAGCTGCCGCCATGCCATTGCCTGTTCCAATTCCATGTCGCTGATGGCAGGCTCTCCTGCCAGCTCTATCAGCGCTCGGCGGACATTTTCCTCGGCGTTCCCTTCAATATTGCGAGCTATGCGTTGCTGACGCATCTCGTCGCGCGCGAATGCGGCCTCGGCGTCGGCGAGTTCGTTCACACCCTAGGCGACGCGCACCTCTACGCGAACCACGAGGCCCAGGCGCGCGAGCAATTGTCGCGCTCGCCACGGCCTCTGCCGCGGCTCAAGCTCGCCCCCGCGGCGCCGTCGGCGCGCGGTCCGCTGTTCGATCTCAGCGCCGAAACCATCGCCTTCGAGGGTTATGACCCATGGCCGGCGATCAAGGCGCCGGTCGCGGTATGAGCGCCCCGGTGATCGTCTTGATCGCCGCGGTGGCGCGGAACGGCGCGATCGGCGCCCATAACGCCCTGCCGTGGCGCCTGCCCAGCGACCTCAAGCGCTTCAAGGCCCTGACGATGGGCAAGCCGCTGATCATGGGACGAAGGACCTTCGACTCGATCGGCCGCCCATTGCCGGGCCGAGAAACGATCGTCGTCACACGCGCCGCCGGATACACGCGCGATGGCGTCGCGGTGGCCCATGATGTCGAAAGCGCCTTGCGGCTCGGCGAAGAGCGCGCCCGAGCGGCCGGCGTCGCTGAGGTCGTCGTGGCGGGCGGCGGCGAAATCTACGCGCAGACGATCGATCGCGCTGGCCGTCTCTATGTGACCGAAGTCGATCTCGCTCCGGAATGCGACGCGCGCTTTCCCTCGATTGACCCGACCGTCTGGCGCGAGGTCGCGCGAGAAGCGTGCGTCAGCGGCCCGCACGACGAGGCGAATTTCATTTTCGTGACCTACGACCGCGCCGAGGACCGATGAAGCGCGAGTTGCAGCGATTCGCTGGATCGCCGCAACTCGCGATTCCTTTAGTTCGCACGCTTTGACGCGCGAGGCGCGCAGGCGTTAGTGCGCGCCCATTTCCAGCGCGCGCGACACCGCCGCCGCATCGCCGGAGATCGCCAATAGATAGGCGCGGGCCGGTTTGTCCGGCTCGGAGCGGCCTTGCTCCCAGTCGCGCAGGGTGCCGAGGGGAATACGAAAGCGGGCGCAGAATTCTTCCTGCGTCAGGCCGGTTGAGCGCCGTAGCGCCTTGATGGCCGAACCGCGTTGCGTCGTTTGCGGGGCAGGGCCGTTCTCGCCGACGCCTGCCTCAAAAGATTCTGGGGCGTGGTGCGGCCGGATTGTGTCGAGAATCGTCGTCTTTTCCATGATCTTCCGCCGGTTAGCGGGCCTTGTTTAGGCGCACACGAACCGTGTTGGAATTCACGTTGACGTGGTTGAAAGTCACGTTCCTGTGCGCAGGAATGAGCCCCAGTTACTCCCGAAAGATCTTGCCGGGATTGAACATATTTCGAGGATCGAACGCTGCCTTTACGTGGCGCATCAGGTTCAGCGTCTCGCGCGAATGTTCGATTTCGACATAGGCGATCTTCTTTTGTCCGACGCCATGCTCGCCCGTGCAGGTGCCGTCCATCGCGATCGCGCGGCGCGCGAGGCGCCCGGAGAAACGTTCGGCCCGCTCGATCTCCTCGGGATCGTTCATGTCGACAAGCGGGCTGACGTGGAAATTGCCGTCGCCGACGTGGCCGACGATCGGGGCGACGAGCCCATGTTCGGCGATGTCGCGCTGCGTCTCTTCGACGCAATCGGCGAGCCGCGAGATCGGCACGCAGACGTCGGTGGCGAAGGCGCGCGCGCCGGGCCGCAATCCGGACACGGCCCAGAACACGTCGTGGCGGGCCTGCCAGAGTTTTGAGCGGTCCTCCGGCTTGGTCGCCCAGACGAATTCGCCGCCGCCGTGATCGGCCGCGATCGCGCCGAATCGACTCGCCTGCTCTGCGACCCCGTCATTGGTTCCGTGGAACTCCACGAACAGGGTCGGGCTCTCGGGGAGGCCGAGTTTCGAATAGGCGTTGCACGCCTTCACCTGCAACGCGTCGAGCAGTTCGATGCGCGCCACCGGCAGGCCGGACTGGATCGTCTCAATCGTGGCGTCGCAGGCCGCCCGCACCGTCGGGAATGAGCAATGCCCGCCCGCGATCGCCTCGGGAATGCCCGCGAGGCGGAGGGTGACTTCGACGATGACGCCGAGCGTGCCCTCGGAGCCGACGAACAGCCGGGTGAGGTCGTAGCCGGCGGAGGATTTCTTGGCGCGGCTCGCGGTGCGCACGAAGTTTCCGTCAGCGGTGACGACGCCGAGCGAAAGGACATTGTCCTTCATCGTGCCGTAGCGCACTGCATTGGTGCCGGAGGCGCGCGTCGCGGCCATGCCGCCGATCGACGCGTCGGCGCCGGGGTCGATCGGGAAGAACAAGCCGCTGTCGCGCAGATGCTCGTTGAGCGCCTTGCGCGTGACGCCGGGTTCGACCACGCAGTCGAGATCCTCGGGGTGGACTTCCAGCACGCGGTTCAGGCGCGAGCAATCGAGCGACACGCCGCCATGCAGCGCATTGACGTGGCCCTCGAGCGAACTGCCGACGCCGAACGGAACGATCGGCGCGTCATGCGCGGCGCAGATGCGGACGGCGTCCATCACGTCCTCGCGCGATTCCGCGAACACGACCGCGTCCGGCGGCGCGTTCTCGAGCCAAGTGAGCGTATGACCATGCTGACGACGCACGGCCTCCGAGGTCGCGACCCGATCGCCGAATCGGGCCGTGAGCGCCGCAGTGAGGTCGCTCACTGCTCGGGGCGAAAGGCGCCCCTCGCGGCGGCGGAGGGGGAGGTAAGGGACGTCTGTCATCGGCGCTTCATTCCTGGAAGGGCGCCTCAGCGAAGTGCGGCGCCGTCGCGCTATTTTGACTCCACACGGCGCCGTCGGCAATCGGCACGGCGGAGCCGTGCTATAGATTGTGCAGCCGGAGTGACAACGTTGCCGAAATTTTCCGCCAATCTTTCGATGCTGTTCACCGAGCTTCCGTTCCTCGATCGCTTCGAGGCGGCGGCACGCGCCGGCTTCGGCGGCGTCGAATATGTCGGGCCCTATGAGTTCCCGGCGGCGGAGATCGCCGCCAGACTGCGGGCCAACGGCTTGACCCAGGCGCTGTTCAACCTTCCCGCCGGCGACTGGCCGAAGGGCGAGCGCGGCCTCGCATGCCTGCCGGACCGAATCGCCGATTTCCGCGCCGGCGTCGATCAAGCGATCGACTATGCGCATGCGCTCGATTGCCGGACGGTAAACTGCCTCGCCGGGATCCCGGCGTCCGGCGCGCCGACCGAGGAGACGTGGCGCACGCTGATCGACAATTTCCGTTACGCCGCGCGGCGGCTGGAGAGCGCGGGCGTCTTGATGGTCGTCGAGCCGATCAACCCGTTCGATATGCCAGGCTTCCTGCTTAACCACAGCGCCAGCACGCTCGCAGCGATCGATGAGGCGAGCGTCGGCAACATCAAATTGCAGTACGATGTCTATCACATGCAGCGCATGGAGGGCGAACTCGCCCTGACGATGGAGCGGCATATCGCTCGCATCGGCCATGTCCAGATCGCTGGCAATCCTGGCCGCCACGAGCCTGATGTTGGCGAGATCAACTATCCCTTCCTGATCGAGCGCCTCGACGGGCTCGGCTATGACGGCTGGATCGGCGCCGAATACAGACCAAAAGGCCGCACCGAGGACGGCCTCGGCTGGCTCGCCCGCTATCGCGCGAGCGTGTAAGGAGCGGGGATGGACCCGCGCTCCTTCCTGACAAATCTGTTTCAAGCGGCGATCGACGCCGCTTCCCCCGCCAAGCGGGTGGCGGGGTTCCTGCCGCCTGCGCCACGCGGCCGGACGATCGTCGTCGGCGCGGGCAAGGCGGCTGCCTCCATGGCGGCGGCCGTTGAGGCGGCCTGGGAGGGCCCGCTTGAGGGGCTCGTCGTGACCCGCTACGGGCATGGCGCGCCGACCCGGCGCATCGAAGTGGTCGAGGCGTCGCATCCGGTGCCGGATGCCGCCGGAGAGCGCGCGGCGCTCAGGATCCTCGAGCGGGTCAAAGGACTTGGGGCGGACGACCTCGTGCTGTGCCTGATCTCCGGCGGCGGCTCGGCGCTCCTCGCCGCCCCGGCGCCGGGGCTGACGCTCGACGACAAGCGCGCGATCAATCGCGCGCTGCTCAAGAGCGGGGCGGACATTGCGGAGATGAATTGCGTCCGCAAGCATCTCTCCGCCATCAAGGGCGGCCGGCTCGCGCTCGCCGCGGCGCCGGCGCAGGTGGTGGGCCTCGTCATTTCCGATGTGCCCGGAGACGAACTCGCCGTCATCGCCTCCGGCCCTACGGTTCCCGATCCCACGACTTCTGCGGAAGCTCTCGCGATCCTGCGGCGCTACGCGATTGACGTTCCGGCCCGCGTCGTCGCCCATCTCGAAAGCCCGGCCTCGGAGACGCCGAAGCCTGGCGATCCCCTTTTCGGAGGGGTAACCAATCGCTTGATTGCGACGCCTCAGATGTCGCTGGAGGCGGCGGCCGCCGCCGCGCGCGCGGCGGGGGTCGTTCCGTTGCTGCTCGGCGACGCGCTTGAGGGCGAGGCGCAGGAAGTCGGCAAGGCGATGGCGGGCATCGCGCGCTCCGTCGCCGAGCACGGCCATCCGGCCCCCGCGCCCTGTGTCCTGCTATCCGGCGGCGAGACGACGGTGACGGTGCGCGGGCAGGGCCGGGGCGGGCGCAACGCCGAGTTCCTGCTCGGCCTCACGCTGGCGCTCGGCGGCGCGCCGGGCGTCTATGCGCTGGCCGGCGACACGGACGGCGTCGACGGCAGCGAAGACAACGCCGGCGCCTACGCCGCGCCCAATACGCTGGCGCGGGCCGCCGCGCGCGGACTGAGGCCCGCGGAGCGCCTCGCCGACAATGACGCCTACACATTGTTCGAGGCGCTCGGCGATCTCGTTGTCACTGGCCCGACGTTGACCAACGTCAACGACTTCCGCGCGATCCTGGTCGATCCGCGCAATCGCGCTTGAGAGCGGTCCGCGTTGTCTTTTGCCTCGGGGCCGGCTTCGCGCTAGAGGGAGCCCATGATTCCTGCCGCACGCGTCGCCGCCGCCATTGAAATACTCGCCGACATCGAAACGCGCCGCCGCCCGGCCGCCGATGCCCTGAAGGATTGGGGCCTCGCGCGGCGCTTTGCCGGCTCCGGCGACCGTGCGACGATCGCGAGCCTCGTCTACGACGCGCTGCGTCGCAAGGCCTCGTCCGCGTGGATCATGGGCGAGGCGAGCCCGCGCGCGGAGGTGATTGGCGCGCTGCGGCAACTCAGGGGCATGGGCGAGGAGGAGGTGTCGGCGCTGTTCACTGGCGAGGGCCATGCGCCGCCGCCGCTGACGGACGCCGAACGCGAGCGGCTGCGCGCGGGTGACCTCGTCGGCGCGCCCGCGCACGTCCAGGGCGACTATCCGGAATGGCTAGGGCCAGCCTTTGCCGAGAGTTTCGGCGACGAGGCGGTCGAGGAGGGGCGGGCGCTGGCGAACCGCGCTCCGGTCGATCTGCGCGTCAATTCGCTGAAGACCCGGCGAGAGCAGGCCCTGGCGGCGCTGGCTCATCTCGACGCCGCGCCGACGCCGCTCTCACCAGTCGGGCTGCGCATCCCGGTCCGCCCGGACGGCCGCGGGCCGGCGCTGTCGGCGGAGCCCGCCTATGTGAAGGGGCTCGTCGAAGTGCAGGACGAGGGCTCGCAGTTGGCGGCGCTGCTGAGCGGCGCCGAGCCGGGAATGCAGGCGCTCGACCTCTGCGCCGGCGCGGGCGGCAAGACGCTCGCCCTCGCCGCCATGATGGACAATCAGGGCCAGATTTACGCTACCGACGCCGACGGCCGCCGTCTCACGCCGATCTTCGACCGGCTGGCGCGCTCCGGGGCGCGCAACGTCCAGGTTCGTGCGCCGAGGGGAACGCAGGATCGGCTTGCCGACCTTGCGGGACGCTGCGACCTCGTGGTGATCGACGCGCCTTGCAGCGGGTCGGGCGCCTGGCGGCGCAATCCCGACGCCAAGTGGCGGATGCGTCCCGGCGCGCTCGAGCAGCGCGTCAAGGACCAGGCGGAGACGCTGGAAAGCGCGGCGCGCTTCGTCAAGCCGGGCGGCCGGATCGTCTATATCACCTGCTCGCTGCTGAAGGCCGAAAACGAGGATCGCGTTGCCGCCTTCCTCGAAAGCCGGCCGGAGTTCCTGCCGCTGGAGGCGGCCCATTGGGCGCGCGCCTGCGGCCTCGAAGGCCTCGGCGCCCATGCGTCGCGTCTGGGGTCTGGCATTCGGCTCAGCCCCTTGCGCGCCGGGACGGACGGGTTTTATGTCGCGGCGCTGGCGCGAGCGGGCTAGACGTTCGCGCTTTCAGTAGGCCCGCCGAGGAGGGTATTGGAATTGGATATGCATCACTCTGTGGGCATGCTGGGGTCGCCGAACCTCAGCTTTATTTCACTGATCGTCATCGGCGGTCTCGCCGGCTGGATCGCTGGCATGCTCACGCGCTCGCCGCATGGCATCCTCACCAACATCCTGATCGGCATCTGCGGCTCGTGGATCGGGTCGGAGCTGGCGGCGCTCGCTCATGTCACGGTGCGCCACACGGTCGGCCATTTTGTCGCCGCCTTGATCGGCTCGGTGGTTCTCATCATTGTGTTCCAGGTTGTCCAGGGGCGCAGGGCCTTCTGACACTTTCGCGCCAAACGGGGCAGGGTGATCCATGACAGTTGTTCTCGACTTTCTAAACGCCGACCCGCGCGCCGCGCGCCCCCGTCATCCCGAGAAGGCGCATCGGCCGGATCAGCCCTCCGAGCGCAAGCCGGCATGGATCCGGGTCAAGGCGCCGGGCTCCGCCGCCTTCGCCGAGACCAACCGCATCGTTCGCGAGCACAAGCTCGTCACCGTCTGCGAGGAGGCGCGCTGCCCCAACATTGGCGAGTGCTGGGAGAAGAAGCACGCGACCTTCATGATCATGGGCGAGACGTGCACGCGCGCCTGCGCCTTCTGCAACGTGCGCACCGGCCTGCCTGACGCGCTCGAAGAGGGAGAGCCCGAGCGGGTCGCCGACGCGGTCGCCAAGCTCGGCCTGTCGCATGTCGTGGTGACCTCGGTCGACCGCGACGACCTCGCGGACGGCGGCGCCCGCCATTTCGCCCGCACCATCCGCGCGATCCGCGCGGCGTCGCCGGGAACGACCGTCGAAGTGCTGACGCCCGACTTTCTGCGCAAAGAGGGCGCGCTCGAAATCGTCGTCGAGGCGAAGCCCGACGTCTTCAACCACAATTTGGAGACGGTTCCCTCGAAATACCTCACGGTGCGTCCGGGCGCCCGCTACTTCCACTCGCTGCGGTTGCTGCAGCGCGCCAAGGAGCTCGACCCGACGCTGTTCACCAAGTCTGGAATCATGGTCGGCCTCGGCGAGGAGCGCAACGAAGTGCTGCAACTGATGGACGACCTGCGCAGCGCCGACGTCGATTTCCTCACCATCGGCCAATACCTCCAGCCGACACCGAAGCACCACCGCGTGGTGAACTTTGTCACGCCCGAAGAGTTCAAGTCCTATGCGGAGATCGGCGCGGCGAAGGGCTTCCTGCTCGTTTCGGCGACCCCGCTGACGCGCTCCTCGCATCACGCCGGCGAGGATTTCGCGCGGCTGAAAGCGGCCCGTCTGGCCAAATCCGGCGCGCTTTCTATTGACCCTTCGCCAGCGAGGCTGTAGGCGTGCGCAGCGGGAGCGCGTAGCTCAATCGGTAGAGCATCTGACTTTTAATCAGAGGGTCGTGGGTTCGAGTCCCACCGCGCTCACCACCTGAAATCAAGGGCTTACGACATGAATAAAGCGCCGGGCCGGCGCTTTATTCATGTCCGGGAAGCGCTCGGTAGGCGGAAGGTCGTCGCGCGGAGAAGAGGCACCCCCAGGGGGGCCGTTAAGTCCTTGTCGCTGCCCGTGACTTAATCCTCAACCATAATTGACAATCCCAGACCGTTGAAGGCTATTGCCCGCGGTCGTTTCCCGGTCGCTCGATCGTGCGGGGCGGCGGCCAAGCGACAGCGAAACAATTGGGGCGACAATGCGCGACATTGCGAAATTTGGAATTGTGCTGGGGGTCACTGCCCCTCTATCGGCTTGCGCGGCCCCGCCGGAAAGCATCGCCCCTTCTTACGTCAGCCCGATCTCCTACAGCGGCTTGAATTGCTCCGACCTCTCAGGCGAGGTGGCGCGCGTCGACGCGGCCTTGACCCAAGCCTCCCAGCAGCAAGAACAGGCCCACGGCAACGATGTTGTCGGCGTTCTCCTAATAGGCGTGCCGGTGTCGACCCTCAGCGGCACGAACGTCGCCCCTCAAGTTGCAAGCCTCAAAGGGCAACAAGAAGCGATCCATCTTGCGATGCTTCAGAAACACTGCCGCGTGGCGCCGGACGCGAAATAGGCGAGGACCCGTCACGCATAGGCGCTCTGCTGGGCTAGCTCGACAGCGTAAGTTTGACCCGTCGCCTACGCCGTCGCAAGCAAAAGCATGCATCGCTGAACGATCAAGAGGGGGCGTGTGTTCAGGCAGATCGCCCATGAGAGAGCGCTGATCGGGCCAGTCGCGTTTCATGACGTCGCCATGAGGGCGGTGCTGATCGGCTCAAGAACCGGCTTGTCGGCAAGCCAATTCAGCGCATTATAGTCCGAATTCCCCACCCCTCGGATCGCCGGGCTCTTCCCTCTTTAGGTGTGCATCATGGTCATGACTGCTCGCGAGCGCATTCCATATTCGGCGATTATCGACCGGCCTCCAATGAGGCTCCCAGAGGGGGTCCGCATGGTGGTGTGGGTCATCGCCAATGTCGAAAATTGGGACATCCGGCGGCCAATGCCGCGGGCCGCGCTTCCGCCGCCGATGGGCAATCCACTTGTCCCCGATCTCCCGAATTGGGCCTGGCATGAATATGGGATGCGCGTCGGTTTTTGGCGCATCCTCGACTGTCTGAAGTCGCTACAGGTGACGCCCACTCTCGCAATAAACGGTTCGGTCTGTGAAACCTATCCGCGTGTCGTCGAGGGCGCCCTCGAAGCCGGGTGGGAGTTCATGGGCCACGGCTGGTTGCAAGCGCCGATGCACGCGCTCGAGGATCAACAGACGTCGATCCGGCGCACCATCGACGCCGTTCGCGCCGCTACGGGCAAAGCCCCGCGCGGGTGGGAAAGTCCTGGCCTGACAGAGACTTCTCGATACCGTGGATATTCTCGCCGCGGAGGGCATTGAATACGTCGCTGACTGGGTGCTCGACGATCAACCATGCGAAATTCTCACCACGTCGGGTCCGATCCTGTCGTTGCCCTACACGGTCGAGATCAACGACGTCGCGATGATGGCTGTCGCCATGCACTCCTCAGACGAATTGCTGAAACGCGGACTGAGACAATTCGAGCGCCTCTATCGCGAGAGCGCCACGATCACCCGCTTCATGTCGATTAGCGTTCATCCATACCTTAGCGGCGTGCCGCATCGGATCTCCTACCTCGAGGAGTTACTGACGCATATCGCGAAGCAACCAGGCGTCGTGTTTTGGACCGGCGAGCAGATCCTCGATTGGCATAAGTCGTCCAGGTGACGGCGCGCGTTCGCCGAGTCAGGATCCTGGTCGCTCGGGGGCGCCCGCGCATTGCTCGCCGAGCTCGTCTGCTGGATAGTGATGGGCGATTTGGCAGGCGCACATAGGTCTGCGTCGGCACTGAGGCATCGGTACTGCACAGTCGAGTTGCGGAACGCCGAGCGATTGCGAACGGGAGTGGGGCGTCAATGGAAGCGAGCGTGGCTCTGGAAGAAGACATCCGCCGATTGGCTGAGCAAGAGCGCCTTCTCCTGTTCCCTCGGTTTGGACCGGAGGAGGCTTGGGCGCTCGGCAATATCGTGCGTGAGGCGGCCCTGGCGCAGGGTGCGCCGATCGCCATTGACGTCTCGTTGCGCGATCGGGTGCTGTTCCATTGCGCATTGCGGGGAAGCACCACCGACAACGCCGAGTGGATCAGGCGCAAGCGCAATACCGTGCTTCGGCTCTGGCGCTCCTCCTACGCGGTAGGGCGATCGCTGGCGCTATCGGGCAAAACGCAGGAGGCCGCGCATGCATTGCCGCTTGCTGACTATGCCGTGCATGGAGGCAGTTTCCCACTTCTGTTGCAAGGGACGGGCTGCATTGGGGCAATAACGGTTTCCGGCCTACCGCAGCGCGACGATCACAGGTTCGTAACGGACGGTCTCGCGGCGATTTTGAAAGTCGACCTATCGACATGCCGGTTGGGGGCTGAGCGAGCATAGCGCCCAGACGACAATCACCAGCAGCGCCGGGTCGCCTATGGGGCGACCTCGACCCTCAGGGGTGCCAACGTTCACGCCGCGGCAGCGACTTCGCTATATCAAGTCTTTGATATTGGCCGCGACGAAACTGGTCAGCGCCTGCCCTTGGCGAAAAACGGGGTGATCGAGCAGCCGTTCAAGGAACGAGAGGTTGCATACGAACGCGCCCACATCGGTTTCCGATAGGGCGGTTCGCATCCGTTCAATCGCCTCGTTCCTCGTCGCCCCATGGCTGATCAGCTTGGCGATCATTGGATCGAAATAGGGGGTGATCCGATCGCCTTCCCGGACGCCCGTGTCCACTCGCACGCCTTCCGGGAAACGAAGGCGAGACAGTGTCCCCGGGGAGGGAAGAAACATTTTTGCCGGGTTCTCGGCGTAAAGGCGCACCTCGATCGCGTGGCCACGCTGGGTGATCGAGTTTTGCGGCAGATCATCGGCCGTCAGCCGTCCGGCCGCCAGCCGCAGTTGCAGGTCGACGAGATCAAGGCCGGTGACGGCCTCGGTGACCGGGTGCTCGACCTGAATGCGCGTGTTCATTTCCAAGAAGAAGAATGATTCGGTGTCGGCGTCGACCACGAACTCGACCGTTCCCGCGCCCCGATACGCAACGGCTTCGGCGAGTTTCACGGCCGCGCGCGTAATGTTCGCGCGCGTCTCGGCCGAGATCCCCGGCGAGGGACTTTCCTCGACGATCTTCTGAAAGCGCCGTTGGACCGAGCATTCGCGCTCGAAGAGATGCACGGCGCGCCCGTCTCCGAAGCCAAAGACTTGAATTTCGACGTGACGCGCGTTGCGAATATAGCGCTCCAGAAAGATCGTCCCATCGCCAAAGGAGCGTGCCGCGAGCGTCTGCGTGGCCGTCGCGGTTTTGACGAGTTCCGACGGGCTGTCGACGACGCGCATGCCAATCCCGCCGCCGCCGCCGCTCGCCTTGACCAGCAACGGGTAGCCGACCGCGTCGGCGTCTTGTTCAAGCCCGTCGAGACTTCCTTCTGGGAACCGTCGGCTGCCTGGCAGCACCGGAACGCCGGCGCGCTCGGCAAGCGCCCGGGCGCTTGCCTTGTCGCCCATGGCGGCGATTGTCTCCGGGCGGGGGCCGATGAATGTGAGCCCCGCATCCTCAACGGCTCGCGCGAAGTCCTCATTCTCGGAGAGGAAGCCGTAGCCGGGATGCACCGCATCGGCGCCGGCGCCGCGCGCAGCCTCCACTATGGCGTGGCGATCAAGATAGCTCGCCACCGGCTTGTCAGCCTGAACGAGCACCGCCTGGCCCGCCTCTTGCACATGCAAAGCGTCCGCATCTGCTGTGGAATGGATCGCCACGGTGTCCAATCCCGCGGCGTGGCACGAGCGGATGATCCGACAGGCAATCTCGCTCCGGTTGGCGACCAAGACCTTTTTCATGCATGCGTCCGAGAGAGTTTCAGGGAGGAAGGCAAGGACGGCTTACCGTGCCGCGAGAGATATGATATACGATGTACGATTGTCAACGAAGGCGGCGCAAGGGTCGGCGGAACTGAACGTTCATCGACCGCACTCCGCCAATGATCTTCGGGAGCCTGCATGCGGAAAGTCACCATCAACTGCGACATGGGCGAGGCCTTCGGCATCTACCGGTTTGGTGACGACGAGGCGTGTATGCCGTTCATAACCCATGCCAATGTGGCTTGCGGGTTTCATGCGTCCGACCCTCAAGTCATGTGGCGTACGGTTCGGGCGGGCAAGAAGCACGGGATCAAGATTGGGTCGCACCCGGGCTTGCCGGACCGCGAGGGCTTCGGACGGCGCGAGATGAAGTTGACTCGCGAGGAAGTGGCGGCGCTCGTCCTCTATCAGACCGGAGCGCTGAAGGCCTTCGCCGAAGCGGAAAACGTCAGCCTGTCCCATATCAAGCCGCACGGGGCTTTATTCGGGATGGCGCAGCGCGACGAAGCTGTCGCCAACGGAATCGCCGACGCGGCGCTGACCTGCGGCCTCCCGGTCATCGCCTACTCGGATTGCGCGATGTCTGAAGTCTTCACCCGACGCGGCGTGGAGTTCTCCTGCGAGTTTTACGCTGACCTGGATTACGACGACCACGGCCGGCAGATCATTACGAAGGAGCATCATGCCGTGAACCCCGATGTCGTGGCCGCCAAGGTCCTGAAAGCCGTAACCGACGGCGCGACCTCGTCGGTCAACGGCAAGGAGGTTCGGGTTGTGGCTGACTCCATCTGCGTCCATAGCGACACGCCGGACGCGATGGCGGTGGCGGCCGCGGTTCACCGCGCGCTGGCCGCGTTTCTCTGAGCGCTGCGACGGAAGCGATGCCGTGACGCGCATAGCAACAGGGTCAGAAGCGATCGGTCGCATGGCCGCTTCTCTCGCTCCGACCCTGAGAGCGATCGCCGTCACGGTTGGGCCCGCTGGCCGAGCTTGTTGGCTCGATCGGGACGGGAGCGTTGAACGGGTCAACAGCGCCCTCACGTTGTGCCGCGCGGTGGCGGACGAGCGCGGCTCTGCGACGCTCGCCGCGCGCCTGCTGCGCGAGGTCTTGTTCGAAGCCGATCGCGATCTCGGCGACGGGACAGCTCGGCTTGCTCTGCTTTGGGGTGGCCTGATGCAACACGGCGCAAGGGCGGTCCTATCAGGCGTGCCGCCTCTTGCGTTCGCTGACGCTCTCGCAGAATTGGGGAGTCGCCTCTCCAATGCTCTTGAAACAACACGAGGGTCCGGCCTGCCGGACGCAAACGAGCTTACCGCCGTTGCATCGAGCGCCGGTGCGCCCAGCGCGTTGGCGCGAGAGATTGCACAGATGCTCCACGCTGTCGGAAGCGATGGAGCCATTGAGGTCGTCGAGGGGCGCGAGCCGGGTCTGAAGGCGGAAACGGGAGAGGGCTTCATCTTCGAAGCTGGTCCGATTTCGGAAGCCTTCGCCCTGACGGACTTCGATCCCGCCTACCTTCTCGTGGCCGACGAAGTGATCGATGATTTCGGCCAGCTAGCTCCGCTGCTGGAAGGCTTCGCCACACGCGGCAAGGCGCTCGTGGTCGTCGCTCGGGACGTCACCGGGATCGCGTTGCAGGCGCTCGTCCGCAATCACGAGCAAAACGGGTTGCGCGCCGCGGCGTTCCGGCCCGCGGCGGCAGCCCGCCACGCCGCCGACGCCCTGGAAGATCTTGCCGTGGCCACCGGCGCCACTCTGATCGCCGATCGATTCGGCACGAGCCTCGCCCATTTGCGTCCCAGCATGCTCGGCCGCGCCGGGCGTTTCAGCTTCGCCCGAGGCCTGGCGATTCTGCACGATCCCGCGGGTGATCGCGAAGCGTCCGCAATGCGCCGCAGGCAATTGCTGGCCGAGGCGGAGCGGCAGAAGCACCTTGCACTTGATCGTGAACGGCTCGAGCAACGCGCCGGCCGACTCCACGGCCGATGGGGGCGGCTGCATGTCGCCGAAAGTTCGGAAAGAGAGACCGGTGACGTTTTGTACAAGACGAGACGCGCCCTCGCGTCGGCGCGTTCCGCAGCGATCGGCGGCGCGCTCCTGGGTGGAGCGGTCGGTCTTGTCAGAGGTTTCGACGGGATGCCGGCCGATGAAGCAAACGCCGTGGGAACCGTCCTCGCGGCGGCTCATCAATGTCTGGCTGCAGCAGTGGCGGACCTGTACCGGAGACTATCTGGCGCCGCGTCGTTCGACGCGCCGCTTCCCGGCCTTCGCCGTGTAGCGCCCGGGGAACTCGCAGCTGTTCTGGGCCTCGATCCGAGCCGAGACGCGACGGCCGGGCAGCTCTGCCTCGATCCGTTGCCGCTGACCCGCTCGATTGTCGAACGCGCCGTCTCAGGGGCCGCGGCGACCATCCGAATTGGCGCGATTGTGGGCAGTTAAGGCTATTGCTCTGCGTTCTGATCGCGGTATATCATATCACACGGAGCGGGCTAAATTAGAGGGCTGACAGGCTGAGATGAGCATTCAGGCTCAGAGACCGATGCTGGAGATCGTAGACCTACGACATCAGTACGGGACCACGGTTGTCGTCGACAACGTGTCGCTTACGGTGGCCGCGGGCGAGTTTCTGACCATTCTTGGCGAGAGCGGCTCCGGCAAGACCACGATGCTGCGCGTCATCGCGGGTCTCGAACGGGCGACTTCCGTGAAGCGCCTGGCGATTGACGGCCAGGATGTGCGGCACCTGCCGCCGCCGAAGCGAAACTGCACGACGGTCTTCCAAAACTACGCGCTGTTCCCTCACATGTCGGTCAGCGAGAACGTGGCCTATGGATTGACCGTGCGGGGCGTTCCGGCCGGTGAGGCGCGACGCGCGGCGAGCAAGGCTCTCGAGACCGTGCGCCTGTCAGGCATGGAGGACCGCCGCATCGCGCAGCTCTCGGGCGGACAGAAACAACGGGCCGCATTGGCCCGATCGCTGATCACCCAGCCCGCCATCCTGCTCCTCGACGAGCCCTTGGGGGCGCTCGACGAGCGGCTCAGGCTCGATATGCAGAGCGAGCTGGTCGATCTGCGTCGCCGCTTGGGAATGACGTTCATTTACATCACCCACAGCCAGGAAGAAGCGCTGACGATGAGCGACAGGATCGTGCTCATGCGGCGCGGACGCATCGAACAAAGCGGCACTCCGGTCGAGCTCTTCGACCGGCCGACCAATCGGTTCGCGGCTGAATTCATGGGGTTCGAGAATTTCCTCACCGGTGTGGTGACGCAGGTCAGCGGCGCGGAAGTCGCGGTGTCGCTGCCCGGCGCAGACAGGCTAACGGGCCTTTGGACCGGAAAGGAGCCGGCGACTGTCGGTATGCCGGCCACCGTCGCGCTTCGCGCCGAACGGGTCAGTCTGATCGCCGCGCCGGACAGCGCTGCGGCCGGTTCGAACGTGCTGCCATGTCGCGCGAACACGCCGCTCTATCGCGGAAAGTATCTCGACCACGCCGTCGACACGTCTGTCGGTCGCTTGAAGATCCGCAGTTGGGATCGAAGCGCGCCATCCGACGCCGGAGCCGTCGCGTGGCGTACAGAAGATTGCGTTGTAGTGCCGGCCTAACAACAGAGCCGGGAAAGAGGAGGGCAGGCGGGTATGATCGATAAATTTTCGACAACGTCCCAGTTCGAATTGTCTCGACGGGACCTCATGAAGAGTGTCGCGGCCGTGGCCGGCAGCGCCATCGCTCTGCCTGCCTTGGGGAGCGGCGGCGCCTTCGCGAAGGACGCCTCCGTCACGGCCTATGGCGTGACCACCGCCCAGCTCAAGGACTGGTCGACGATGACCAAGTCCATTGGCGTCACCATGGACTTCACCGGCACCAACAATTCGGTGGGCGTGTTCCTGCGCGACATCGTGGCCTCGCAGCTCGGAGACAAGACCGACATCTTCATCTTCGAGTCGGGAACCCAGAACGTTCTCGGCCCGCAGGGCCTGTATCTGAAGATCAATGAAAGCCAGCCAGAGCTGAAGCTCTGGTCCCGTACGCCGGACGAGTGGAAACGGTCCGCCGTGGTGGTCGGAAAGGATGGCGTGCAGTATGGCGTGCCGGTGATCGGCAACGCCGACAGCTTCGGCTATTTCCCCAACAAGGTGGGCGCCAACCCGGACGGCTCCGAGGAACTGTCTTGGTCGTTGATGTTCGACAGCGACAAGACCCGCGGCCGCGTCGCTTACGATCAGACCTGGACGTACTCGATTGGCGTGGCGGGCCTGTATCTCCAGAGCCTCGGCAAGGCGAAGTTCGCCGACGTGGCTGACATGACCGGGCCGGAAGCGAAAGTCGTCGTCGACTATCTGATCGAGCGCAAACGCGCTGGGCAATTTAGGACGCTTCATTCCGCGTTTGAGGAGCAGGTGCAACTGCTGACGAACCGTGATGTGGACGTCATCAACTGCTGGGAACCGGCCGTTCGCGATGCAAACAAGACCTTGGGCGACGGCGCGACGCGTTACGCCTATACCAAGGAGGGCTATTTCAAGTGGGGGCACGGCGCCTATATCGCGTCGCAAGCCGCTACCCGCGGGAATCTGGACAACATCTACAAGGTCTTGAACTATTTCCTGGACGGCGAGTATCGCGCCTTGCAGGCCCGCGATCGCGGATATGCCGGGCCCAACATGGATCTCGGCGTCAAATATGCGCAGGATCACGGATGGTCGAGCGCCGAGATCGAGGGCTTGAAAGCGACCGAGCAGAAGGTGGCGCGGAAGTTCAGCAAACCCTACGTCAGCACCACGACGCCCACCAATTCGAACGCGATTGAGGAAGAGTGGCAGCGCTTCCTGAACGCCTGAACGGGTGATCAAATCAGGCGTCGTCCGGAGCGGCCGGCGCCTGACCGCCTGCACTGCTTCTCGAAGAAGCGGGGTTTGTGCCGAAGAGGAGCCATATGAACCAGGACGCCGCATCGACGCCGGCTTCGATACAAGGACGGCTTTGGAGCGCCGCAACGTCAGGTAGATGGGTCGTTCCGGCCTTCCTGACGCTGTGGTGCTGCTTGGTGATCGTGCCTCTGCTGGTTCTGTTCGCCTTCAGCTTCTTCGACACGAAGAATTACGCGACGGTCTACACCCCCTCGCTGAACACATGGTATTCGCTGTTCCAGTCGGGCCGGCTCGAGGTCGCTCTCCGCACGCTTCGGATAGCCGTGACCGTGACCGCGATCGATTTGGCGATCGCCTTTCCTTTCGTGCTGTGGCTCGCCAAGGGTGGCGCGAGCAAGGGCGCCAAAGCGCTCGTCATCGCGCTTCTCACCATCCCGTTCTTTCTGGACCTGTCGTCCCGGACCATCATCTGGCGCGCCATCTTGGACCAGCACGGCGCCATCAATTCCGCCTTGCTCGCCCTCCATGTCATCCAGCAGCCGTTGACTTGGATGCTGTACACGGAATGGTCGGTGCATTTCGGCCTTGTCGTGGCGTCGTTCCCAACTATGGCGCTGCCGATCTACCTTGCGGTGAGCATCATCGACGACTCGTTGATTCAAGCGAGCGGCGATCTCGGCGCCACGCCGGCCCAAACCTTGTTCCGCGTCGTGGTTCCGCTTGCGATGCCCGGCGTGATGGCTGGCATTTTGCTGACCCTGGGGTCGGTTCTCGCGGCTTGGGTCGAGCCGAGCATGCTGGGCGGCGGCTTCGTCAACCTGCTCAGCAATTCGGTCGAGAGCGCCTATACGTCGCTCCGCTATCCCGTCGTCGCCGCGCTTACAACTTTCGTGATTTTGTTGCTGGCGGCGCTTCTCCTCGCGCTCCTCGTGGTGGCGAGGCGCTTCGGCAGCGTCCTTTCCTCCTTTAGCATTATGAAAGCGTGACGATGTCGGTTGAAGCGGCGCCAAACCGGGTTGCTCAAGCGCCCACGGCCGGGGCTGATTGGAGCTACTGGCATGGCTGGGCCGCCCTCGCGAAGTGGGCCGGCGTCGGCGTAATGTTCTTGATCTATTTCCCGCTGGTGTGGCTCGCGCTGATGTCCGTCAGCGAACGGCCGCTTTCGGGCATTCCGCTACCGCTGACGCTCCAGCACTACCGCGCGCTGTTCGACGACACGCGTTGGATGGGTCCGTTCGGCGCAAGTCTCGTCATCGCCTTGCTCGTCGGCCTGATCTGCTCGATCGCGGCGACTGCGGTCGGCCGGGCTCTGCCATCGATCCGGAATCCCGGTGCGGCGCTGCTGTTGTGCGTGGCCCCGCTTTTCGTTCCCGGCATGTCGATGGGGGCTGCGCTTTTCATCGTCTTACGCTCTGTGCTCGGCGTGAAGCTCGGCTTCGCGTCGATCTTCCTCGGCCATTTCGTCTGGGCGTTCCCCTTCGCGCTCCTCATCGTCCTTGTGCTGACGACGCGCTTCGATCATCGGCTGGTCGAAGCGTCGTCGGACCTGGGAGCGTCGCCGTGGCAAACCTTCTGGCGAGTCGAGTTTCCCCTTCTACGCCCTGCAATCGTGGGCGCGGGCCTGTTCGGCTTCCTGCTTTCGTTCAATGAGGTGTTGCGAACTATTTTCCTGCGGGGAACGCAGACCACAATGCCGGTCTACAACTGGACCATGGCGGCGTCGCAGCAATCGCAGGTGCCGATTATCTTCGCCCTCGCTACGATCGTGCTCCTCGTGTCGCTGCCGTTGCTTGCCGGCGCGTTCTGGCTGCTTTACGCCCGCATGGACAAGGGTTGATCCGTCTCGCGCTCCAGTTTCTTTAGCCTGGGGGTGAGATGGTCGGCTGCAACGGAAATATCCGTCGACAGATGTCGGCGAACCGCTGCGGCGTCCTTGGCCACGAGACTCGCAAGTATAAGACGATGCTGGTCGTTGGCCTTGGCAACGAAAGTCTCATCTTCAGTGAGTTCGTTAAAGAATGGCCCGACCTGGCTCCACATGTTCTGAATCATCGTTAGCAACACTGGAGAATCCGCGCGCTCGTAGATGGCGAAATGAAACTTCTGGTTCAGAGCCTGGTATTCTGTCCCGCCATCTTCAATCAGGGTCTTGTCCATTGCGTCGATCACCGCCTCCAAACGCGCCAGATGCTGCGGCCGGAAGCGCGGGCACGCAAGTTCGCCCGCCAATCCCTCGAGTTCGCGCCGGATCCGAAACAGTTCCAGGAAGCGATCCGCCGACAAGAGCGGCACGACGATGGAGCGGTTCGGCAGGACTTCAAGATGGCGCTCCGCCACGAGTCGCTGCAACGCTTCGCGAACCGGCGTCGTGGAAATTCCATAAGCCTCGGCCAGAGACCTGATCACCAGGGTCTGGCCGGACCGAAAGGCGCCGGAGATCAGGCCCTTCCTTATCTGCTCATAGGCGCGATCGTTCAGCGTTCGATATTCGATCTTCGCCATCATTCATCCCCACCCAATCGTGTCTCATATACGCTTTTGAGACCTGTCGAACCAGCCAAAAGCATGATTGCAATTGCCGCCAGCGGCGGTATATCGTATATCATGCAATGCCCGAATTGGACCCTCTAGGCCGGTCGACACCTATGATTTACGACGTTCCTCGCTTCTACCCCGGCGGCGACCGCTATATCGAGGTCGAGCTCGGTGACGAAATGGGGTTTGAACTCAATTTCCGCGTCCACAGTCTTGTGGCTGCAGTGCGAGCCGCTGCGATCCCTGGCGTGATCGAGTTGATCCCCGAGATGGCGTCTCTCCAGGTGTCGTACGATCCGGACCGGATCGCCTACGAGGACGTCGTGCGCGAGTTCGCGGCTTTGGCGTCGCAGATCGGCGGAGGCGGCGACATCGAGTTGGACAGCCGCTTGTTCTATGTGCCGGTGCTCTATTTCGACCCCTGGACGGCCGAGTGCGTCGAGGACTACCGGGCGAAAACGGCAGACAAGACGCCCGATCCGGACTTCCTCTGCGAGTTGAACGGATTGAGCGGTCGGCGCGAGTTGGCTCGAATTCATTCCGGAACGGAATATTGGGTCGCGGCCCTCGGCTTCTGGCCAGGGCTTTGCTCGCTGATGCCGCTCGATTCGCGCCATCAGCTGATCGCCCCCAAATACAATCCGCCGCGAACATGGACGCCGAAGGGCGCGATTGGCATCGGTGGCGGAATCACGTGCATCTATCCGGATCGGACGCCTGGCGGATACCAAATTTTCGCCCGCACTCCGATGCCGATCTGGGATCGTGAGCAGAAGCTCTCGGCCTTCAAGGACGAGCTTGCACTATTCCGCGCGGGTGACCGCGTGAAGTTCGTCCCGATCGACCGCGAGGAATGGGACCATATCGAGGCTCAGGTGAACGACGGCCGCTACCTGCATCCCTGCATCAGCTATCAGAAGTTCTCGATCGCGAACTACCGAACTTGGGTAGCGCAGAGCCAAGTTGGCGGCGCCCATGTTTGAGGTGCTCAAGCCCGGCCTCGAGACCTGCGTTCAGGAACTGCCTGGACGGATCGGATATTGGGAGCAGGGGTTCCCGCCATCCGGACCTGTCGATTCCTGGTCTTTTCGTCTCGCCAATCTCCTGGTCGAGAACGATCGCGACGCAGCGGCGCTCGAATGCCAGTTCCTCGGCCCGACGCTACGCTTCGGGAGGGATGGTTTCGTCGCCATCACCGGCGCCGACATGTCGGCCACGCTGGATGGAGCTCTAGTCTCAAACTGGCGCACATTACCCGTCCGATCGGGGCAAACACTGGCGCTCGGGGCCGCGCGGCAGGGCGCGCGCACGTACATCGCGTTCGCGGGAGGAGTCGACGTCCCGCCGGTGCTTGGTTCCCGTGCAACGTTCCACATGGCCGGGGTCGGCGGCTTCGCCCTCAAGGCAGGGCAGACCATTCCCCTCGGCCCGTCCCAGGGGCAGGTGGTGATCCGCGTGGCGCCCGAGCCGAACAGGCCCGCGATCGCGGCGGCTGGCGTTCGAGAGGTCGAATGCATGCTGGGCCCGAACGACGATTGGCTCGACGCCGCAGCGATCGAGCGATTCTTCGCAGCGGACTGGTCGGTGCAGGCCAAGAGCAACCGCACCGGAATGAGGCTGACCGGCCCGGCTTTCTCGTTTTCACAGAAGGCCACGAACAAGCGCCCAGAGCATGGCCGCGATCCGTCCAATATCCTGGATCACGGTTATCCGCTTGGCGGGATCAATTTGGCCGGGCAAACGCCGATCATCCTGATCAACGATGCGCCGAGCACGGGCGGATTCATCAACCCCTTCACCGTCCCGAGCGCCGCGTTCTGGAAACTCGGCCAATCTCGTCCCAATGACGCGCTCCGCTTCGTTCGCGTCACTCTGGCGGAAGCTCAGGAACTGCGCCGGGCTCTGGATCGCCGTTGCACGGCGGCGAGCCTGACCGACGCGTGATCGTCGCCGCTCTGCCTTCCAACGAACGTTAGGAAAGAAATCAGAATGCCGGTTCCGGCCGACCCTGGCGCCAACACGCTGCTCGTCACGACGGCGCCTCGAGCGAGCGATGAGGAGGCGAGCGCTATTGCACTGCGTTGCTTCGGCGTTGTCGCCAACGCAAAGGTGCTGACGAGCGAGCGTGACAAGAACTTTCACATGCAAGCCGCGGACGGCGTCGAATTCGTGCTGAAGATCACCAATTCAGCCGAGGAGCCCGCCGTCACGAACTTGCAAACCGAAGCGCTGCGGCACATCGAACGGCGCGCGCCGCATCTCCCCGTGCCGCGCGTTTGCCCGACGTTGGATGGGCGGTTCGAAGCGGTCGTGAGTCTGGGAGATGGCTCGGATCACCTTGTCAGGCTGCTGACCTTTTTGCCCGGAGAGCCGCTCCACAAGACCGCCCCGTCGTTACGTCAGTCGGCGGAATTGGGCGCATGCCTAGCCGCCATCAACCTGGCGCTCCAGGATTTCCGCCATTCCGCCGCATCGCACGAATTGCTCTGGGATCTGAAGCACGCCTCGAAGCTTCGCGCGCTCCTTCCGTACATCGCCGATGAACGGCGTCTGACCCTGGCGACTGAGGGATTGGACTACTACGAACAGCATGTTCAGCCGGTGGTCGCGGAGTTCCGTACCCAAGTGGTGCACAACGACTTCAATCCGCACAACGTTCTGGTCGACCCTGGCAATCCAGCCCGTGTCACTGGCGTGATCGACTTCGGCGATATGGTAGAGACCCAACTGGTGAACGACGTCGCAATTGCGGCCTCCTACCAAATTGAGGGTGAGGACCTTCTCGCGCGCGCCGCGAAATTCGTGGCGGCTTATCATTCGGTTTACCGGCTGACTCTTGCGGAGATCGACAGCCTTTTCGACCTGATCACACTGCGTCAGATCATGACGGTGGCGATCACCGAGTGGCGCGCAAGCCTTTACCCCGACAACAAGTCCTACATTCTGCGCAATCACCCGCGGGCCGCAGCGGCGCTGGAAACCCTCAACCGCATTGGACGGGCAAAGGCGTGTGAAACGCTGCGTCGCGCCTGCGATATGGAGTGATCGACATGGTGAAGTCCGCCTTTGTGCCCGGCATGGTGAACGCCTATGTGCCCGGCGCCTCGAAAGCCGTCTCCCAGCAGGAGCAAGACTTGATTGCGCGGCGGGACAAACTGCTCGGCCCGGCCTATCGGCTTTTCTACGAGGAGCCCGTGCACATTGTGCGCGGGGAGGGCGTCTGGCTCTATGATCAGGACGGCGGCGCCTATCTCGACGTTTACAACAACGTCGCTTCCATCGGCCATAGCCAGCCCGACGTCGTCGCCGCCGTAACCCGGCAATGGGGGGTGCTCAACACGCACACCCGCTACCTGCACGAGACGATTCTGGACTATGCCGAGAAGTTGCTCGGGACCTTTCCCGAGCCGCTGGGCCACGTGATGTTCACCTGCACGGGGAGCGAAGCCAACGATCTCGCCTACCGGATCGCGAAGAGCTTCACGGGCGGCACAGGGTTGATCGTGACCTCCCTCGCGTACCACGGCATTACGGACGCGGTGTCGCAGTTCTCCCCCTCTCTGGGCGCGCATGTTCAGCTCGGGCCTCACGTGCGCACCGTGCCGGCTCCGGACCGCTATCGCCGCGACGCGCCCGATCTCGGCAAAGCCTTCGCAGCCGATGTTCGGGCTGCGATCGCGGACATGGAGGCGAACGGGATCAAGCCGGCGGGCATGATCTGCGACACAATCTTTTCGAGCGATGGCGTATTCTCCGATCCTCCGGGTTTCCTTGCTGAGGCTGTGCAGGTCGTCCGAGACGCCGGCGGCTTGTTCATCGCCGACGAGGTGCAGCCGGGCTTCGGTCGAACCGGCAACGCCATGTGGGGCTTCATGCGCCACGGCGTCGAACCCGATATGGTGACGATTGGCAAGCCGATGGGCAATGGCCAGCCGGTTGCCGGAGTCGTGGTGCGGCCGGATGTCGTTGAAGATTTCGGTAAGAAGGCGCGCTACTTCAATACGTTCGGGGGCAACCCCGTATCCTGCGCGGCTGGTCTGGCCGTGCTCCAGGTGATCGAACGGGACCATCTTGTTGCGAATGCGCGGGACGTTGGCTCGTACTTGAAGGGCGGCTTGGAGCGCTTGGCCGAGCGCGATGAGCGGATCGGCGACGTGCGCGGCGCGGGCCTATTCGTTGGCGTCGAGATGGTGAGTGACCGCGCCGCCAAAACGCCTGATCCGGAGACGACATCGCAAATCGTCAATGGTCTGCGGCGCAAGCGGGTCCTGATCAGCGCCGCCGGCCCCAACGCCAACGTTCTTAAAGTCCGGCCGCCCTTAGTTTTCACGCAAGCGCACGCCGACGTCTTTCTGGGCGCCCTCGGCGAAGTGCTCGCCGAGATATGAGCGATAGCCGCAATACGAGGTGAACGAGATGGCAGAGGAAATACGCACTCAGGTGCCGGGAAATGTTTGGAAAGTGCTCGTCAAGGTAGGCGACCAAGTGTCAGCAGGCACAGAGCTCTTCATCATGGAGTTGATGAAGACGGAGGTGCCTCACGCGGCCGAAACCAGCGGTACGGTGAAGGTCGTGAATATCGTCGAGGGTCAGGAAGGATTGGACGCCGATATGGTGGCCGTGGTGATCGAGTAGTCGACTGCTGTCGAACGCCGGCCGACGTTCTAAGATGAAATTGTAAATCTCGCTTACTCCGAACTGACGGCGACGGTCCTGTTGTTCGGCATCCTGGGCTTTCTGCTCGACGCTCTCGCGCACGCCTCGCGTGGGCGAAGATCATAATTGTCCATCGGCGCGGCGGAATGACCTCTCCCAGATTGGCGACGCCAATGACCTACAGGCGTCGGCTCAGCCGGCGCCGGGGTTGTCGTCGACGGTGCCGGCGACGAACTGGTCAAGATCGATGACCGCGCCGGTCATCATGCCGGCGCCCGGGGAGACGAGGAAGGCGACGAGGTTGGCGACATCTTCGGGCACAAGAAGACGTCCGAACGGCTGCTTTGCGCCAACGATGTCGGCCCAGTTCGCCGGGAGGCCGTGACGTTCGGTCTGGACGCGATGTTCGCTCGGGGTCGCCGTCCAACCCAGATTTACTGCAAAGGCGCGAACCCGATCGTGCTTCAGCGTGTTCGCCGCGCCACGGGTGAGCGTCGCCAGCGCCGCCTTGGAGGCCGAGTAGGCCATGAGAAACGGCGGGCCGCCATGCGCGAGCATGCTGCAGATGTTGACGATGACGCCCTGACGTTGCCGCAAGTCTGGCGCCGCGATCTGCATCAGGAAGAACGGCGCGCGCGTGTTGACGGCGAATAGCCGATTGAAAGTCGAGAGGTCTGTGTCCTCGAGCCCGCCGCGGTCGGTCAGTCCCGCGGCGTTGACGAGAATGTCGAGACCGCCCAGCCCGTCGAGGGCCGGCCGGATAGCGGCGAGTGCGGCTTCGATGTCGATCAGATCGGCGGCGACCGGCGTCGCCTGCGCCCCGGCTTCTGCAAGCTGGGCGGCAGTCGCTTCGAGTCCTGCAGCGTTGCGATCGACAAGGATGAAGCGCGCAACCCCTTCAGCCGCAAGGCGCGCGGCGATCGCGGCGCCGACCCCTTGCGCCGCCCCTGTCACCAACGCGGTGCGGTTCGTCAGCGCCATATCATTTCCTCCCGGTTGCCGAGATTGCGTGCTTTTGCTGCGTGAAAGGCTAGGCGTAAACGTTTTACCTTGTCAATCGGAGACCAAGAGTTGCAATCGCAGTTCAACGCGTGATGAGCTCGTTGCGGAAGAGCCGGCGGCAGGCGGCGTTAGGCGAGAGGATATCCTATAGGATTCAAACCAGTTGCGTGAGAACGGGCCGTGGCGACGGCCCGTCTCCCTGTCATAGCGAAAGCGCTCCGTTGCTTGAGGAACCGATTGGCGCCAGCTTGACAGCGCGCCAACGGCGATAAATACGTAATCGTTACCGTTTCCGGTTCGGTCGATCACGCCTGCGTTGGGGCTTCGCCGGCGAGGCTCGGGTCTAGGCGCATTCCCAGGCGATGTCGCGGCCGCCGCCAAAATCAGTGAGTGAGATGGGCCGCAGATCGAGAACGATGACGGGGCAGGAGGCCCGCAGAGGCGAGAACCGAAGGCAAACTCCCGAGCCTGCTCTCGCCAAGGGCAAAACCGCGCCCGCCCGATCGGGCCGCCCGCAAGACCCGTCCTCGGTTTCGATCCGCGATGTCGCCAGCCGCGCCGGCGTTTCGATCGCGACCATATCGCGCGTCATCAACGACGAAGCGCGCGGCGTCTCGGCCGAGACCCGCGCCCGGGTGCAGTCGCTCATCAAGGAGATGAAATATCTGCCGAACCGCAACGGGCGCGCTTTGCGGGCGCAGACCAACGACACCTATGCGCTGGTGATTTCGAACATCCAGAATAATTTCTACGCAGCGATCGCCTGGGAGCTGGAGCGCCAGCTCAACGACATCGGCAAGGTGATGCTGCTTTTCAATACGAACGAGAACGCCGCGCTGCAGGATCGGTGTTTCGACGAAATCAACGCGCGAAGAGTTCAGCGGCGTCTTCGCTCTCTGCGCCGTCGAGAGCAAGCAACTCAGGCAGACCGCCGATCAAAACTACACGGTCTTCATCAATCGCCGCGTCGAGTCGTTGGGCGAGCGATCGTTCGTCGGCGTCGACGATTACGCGGCGGTGCGCGATATCATGGGCGCGATTCTGCGCGCCGGCGAGCTGCCGGTCGGCGTCATTCACGGTCCGCTCTATTCCAATACGAGCGCGCGTCGCGTCGGCGGCGTCATGGACCTTCTCAGGGAGAAGGGCGTCTTCCTCGGCCCGGACGACATCTGCGAGACGAGCCTGTCGATGGAGGGCGGCTACCAGCGCGCCGTCGAGCTCATGGGGCGCAAGCGATACCAGTCGTTCTTCTGCGGCAACGATCAGATCGCCTATGGCGTCTATCGTCGGTGTCGCGAAATGGGGTTGTCGGTCCCGGGCGACGTGAGGATTTACGGCTTTGACGACAATCCGCTCAACGAGTGGCTTGCGCCCTGGCTCAACACCGTGCGCGTCCCGACGGTGTCTTTCGCCGCCGAGGCGATCCGGCAGTTGCAAAAGCTCAGGGATGGCGGGCCTCATCGCTCCATCATCCTCCCCTATGATCTCGTCCTGCGGGGCTAGAGCATTTCGTTTGTTGGTTGACGCAGCGCGCTGCTGTCGCCCCCGCGAAAGCGCTACGGCATGCACACATTTTCGAACGGGCGGGCGCATCAGTCGGCTCATCGCCACCGAGTGTAGCCGGCGGAGTATTTGCCGCGAGCCTGCCGTCATACGCGGGCTTGACCCGCGTATCCAGGGCGGGACGGAGGAAGGCTAATCGCAGATGTCGCCACCTGGGCGCCCGGATCAAGTCCGGGCGTGACGGCGACGGACCGATGTGCGCATGCCGTAGCGCGAAAGCGGGGCCCCAGACAACCGCCGCAGGCCTTCCCCTTTGACTCCTGGATGCCCCGCTTTCGCGGGCATGACACGGACCCGCCCGGGGCGCCCGTTCTATTGACAGCAGAAAACGTTTACGCATACGCTGAACGCCATTCCGATTTCGTCATCTCCCGACCCTCCAAAACAAATGCGCATAGAGGGGCGGGCTGGGATCGGCGCCCGCAACCAAACGCGGCGCCGTTCACAGAAGCGAGAACGGATTCAGTCGGAGAACGCGCCGGGTTCGGCGTCTCGCGAACAAGAAAAGAAGCGCAACCAGGGAGGACTGCAATGCAGAGATTCGATCGTACGGCCCGCGCGGTCGCGGGCGCCTTGCTGCTCGGTCTGGCGACCGCGGCTTGCCCACCGCTTGCAAGCCCGGCGAAGGCAGAGTCGCCGCTCGTCGTTTTCCTTTTGCCGGAAAACGTCACGGCGCGGTGGGAGAGCGAGGATAAGCCGTTCTTCATCGCGGCGCTGGCGAAAGAATACCCGGGCGCGCAGGTCAAGGTCGAAAACGCCCTCAACGACGCTTCGAAGCAACAGGCTCAGGCGGAAGCGGCGCTGGCGAGCGGCGCGAAGGTTCTGGTCGTGACCGCGATCGACCAGAAGGGCGCCGCGGTGATCGTCAATGACGCCGAGAAGCAGGGCGTGCCGGTGGTCGCGTACGATCGTCTGATCCGCAACGCGCCCGTCGCCTATTACGTTTCGGTCGACGGCCTCAAGATCGGTCAGCTGCAAGGATCGTGGTTGGCGGACAATACGAAAGAGGGCGGCCGGATTGCTGTCATCAACGGCTCGCCCAGCGACGACAACGCCCATCTGTTCCAGAAGGGCTACATGGGCGTCCTCCAGCCGCTCTTCGACAAGGGCGCCCGCAAGGAGGTCTCGGAGGTCTGGACGCCGGGATGGGATCCCTCGAAGGCTCAAGCTGAAATGGAGCAGATCCTCACCAAGTCGAACAACGGCGTGGACGCTGTCATGGTGGCCAACGACGGTATGGCCGGCGGCGTCATCGCCGCGCTTCAGGCTCAGCAGCTCGCCGGGAAGGTGCCTGTGACAGGCCTCGACGGCACGTTGAACAGTCTGCAGCTGATTTTGCAGGGCAAGCAGTCGATGACCGTGTGGCGCTCGCTCAAGGAGCAGGCTGGCAAGGCCGCTGCAATTACCGCTGCGTTGCTCAAGGGCGAGAAGCCGGCCGCGGATCTGTTCAACGGCGCGACGATGAACAACGACAAGGCCGACGTGCCGTGGGCCAAGGTCAGCCCCGTGGTCATCACGCTCGACAACATGCAGCTCGAACTCAACGACGGCGCGGTCACCAAGGACGCGCTTTGCAAGGGCATGCCGACTGTCGGTCCCTGCAAGTCCTAGGCGGTGGCGGCAATGGAATTGACCATGGAAGGAGGGGACGGCAAAGCGGCCGTCCCCGCGCCTACGTTAGAGCTTCAAGGAATTTCGAAGCATTTCGGCGCTGTCGAAGCGTTGTCCCAGGTGGACTTCGAGGTCTATCCAGCAGAGGTCGTGGCGCTCGTCGGCGACAATGGCGCCGGCAAATCGACGCTCATAAAGGTCATCGCGGGCACGCATCCCCCTGACGTCGGCGTCATTCGCTTCGAGGGCGCCGAGGTCAAGATCCACTCGCCCCGGCATGCGACCTTGCTCGGGATCGAGACGGTCTATCAGGACCTCGCGCTGTGCGACAATCTGGACGTCGTCGCCAATATGTTCCTCGGCCGCGAAAGGGTCGTCGAGCCGACCGCGCTGAGGCGGCTCGACGAGCTCGAGATGGAGCGCCGCGCGCTCGATGTCCTGCGCCGGCTCAATGTGACGACGATACGCAGCGTTCGTGTGCCCGTCGCCGCTCTCTCCGGCGGCCAGAGACAGTCCGTCGCGATTTCTCGGGCGGTGATGTGGAACTCGAAGATCGTGCTGCTGGATGAGCCGACGGCGGCGCTCGGCGTCGCGCAGACGGAGCAGGTGCGCGAACTGATAAAGCGGCTTCGCGTGCAGGGGCTCGGCGTCGTGCTGATCTCGCACAACTTGCATGACGTGTTCGAAGTGGCGGATCGGATCATCGTGCTGCGCCTCGGCAAGAGGGTCGCAACATTCAAGCGCAACGCGACGACGCCAGACGAGGTTGTGGCGGCGATCACGGGCGCACGGGGAGTCGTCGGATGAAGGCAGGCCGGCATATTTCCGCCAGCGAGCAGGCCGCCGGCGAACTCACGCGCCACGGGCTTGGCGCGGCGCTCTCGACGCTCATTCGCGACGTGCGCCTTCGCATCGGCTCTGGAGAGCTGGGCGCCCTGCCGGTCGTGTTCGGCTTGGCGCTGATCTGGACCTATTTCGAGCTGCAGGACACGCACTTCCTCACGCCGCGCAATCTCTCCAATCTTGTGCTTCAGGTCTCCGTTTCCGGCACGATCGCCATCGGCGTCGTGCTGGTGCTGCTGCTCGGCGAGATTGATCTTTCCGTCGGCTCCGTCGCCGGCGCGACGGCTGCGGTTCTGGGAGTTCTCGTCGTCGACGACAACTGGCCCTGGTGGGCCGGCATCCTGGCGATGGTGGCGACGGGTGCGCTGATCGGCGCCTTCCAGGGCGCGTGGTACGCTTTTCTGCGCGTCCCCTCGTTTGTCGTCACGCTCGCCGGCCTGCTCGTCTGGCTTGGCGTCCAATTGCACGTGCTCGGCGACGCCGGAACGCTCAATGTCTTTGACGCCCATATCACCGCAGTTGCGTCGACGTTTCTTCCCCATGCGTGGGGCTGGGCGTTGGCGATCGTCGCCGTGATCGCCTTTGCCGGCGCCAGGCTTGTCGAGGACGCGCGCCGCCGCCGCGCCAACATGTCCACGCAATCGCTGCCGCTCCTGTTCGCGCAGACGGCGACGACGGCGGTCCTGTTGCTCGGCGCCGTCGCGGCGCTCAACCAAGCCTACGGCGTGCCGACAGCCGGCGTGGTGCTGTTCGCGCTCGTCGCCCTTTTCGATTGGGTGGCGCGACGCACGACCTTCGGCCGCCATATCTATGCGGTCGGCGGCCAGGCGGAGGCGGCCCGGCGGGCCGGCATCAACGTCGCGCGCATTCGCATTGGCGTGTTCACGCTGGCCGGAACGCTGGCGGCGGTGGGCGGGCTGATCTCGACGGCCCGCCTGCAGGCCGCGAGCACGCAGACGGGCGGCGGAACGCTGCTGCTCGAATCGATCGCGGCGGCGGTGATCGGCGGGACAAGCCTGTTTGGCGGGCGCGGCAGGGTCTGGGCGGCCCTGCTCGGCGCTCTGGTGATCGGCAGCGTTTCAAACGGTCTCGATCTGGTCGGCCAGCCCGCGGACGTAAAGTACATGGTCGAAGGCGCGATCCTGCTGCTCGCCGTCACGGTGGACGCTTACTCGCGCCGTCGGCTCGCGGTCACCGGCCGCTAGGCGCGCCTCGCGAGACGGGAAAGGCGCCCCCGCCGGCGGCGACGCGTCAGGCGAGGATCGCGCTGAGCCTTAGCGCGACATGCAGCTCGAGCGCCTTGACCGGGTCGTCCCAACCGCCCGTTATGTCCCGCAAGGCGTCGAGGCGCTGTCTGACCGTATTGACGTGAAGCCCAAGGGCGTCCGCGGTTCGCTTGATGTTGTGCTGAGCGTCAAAATAAATCAGGAGCGTTCGCTTCAATTCGTTCTTCTGGCGCGGCGCCCGCTCAGCGATCTGACTGAGCACATGATCCGCATAAGCCGCGATCCGGTTCGCGTCGTTGACCTCGAACAGCTTGGCGAACATGTTGACTTCGCGCTGGCTTACGAAGCGGGTCAGAGGTTTCATCTTGCGAAGGATCTGAAGCGCGTTGTTGATGCGCCCGAAATGGCTGGCCGCGTGGCTCAGGTCGCCGAACGGCTCCGACAAAATCCCCCCGGCTGTCCACACCCCTTGGCCCTTCGACAGGTTTTGCAGGAAGGTCTGTGTCGCGGGCAGCGGGCCCACGGAGAGGTAGGCGTCGTCGAACAGGTCGACCAGCACGCTCAGGCCGGTGGCGCATTCGCGTACCCGCGCGGTTTGAGACGCTCGATCGATCTCCGACAGGGCGACCAGGGCGAGTTGGACCGGCTGGTCGGCGCGCAGTCCGAGACGCTCGCGCACCGCTGAGATGGTCGAGGCGTCGGGCGGCGTCACGAGTACGAGATGGCGGAGCAGCGTCGACGAGGCAATCAGCTTTTCGGTTTCCCGCCTCTCGTTCCAAAGCTTGGCGATCGAAAGCGCCACGGCGCTGCGTTCAAGATTGCGAATCTCGATGGCGTCGAGCTCTCCAAGGTGACAGATCACCAGGCAATCCCGGCGCGCGTTGCCGCCATGCAGCGCGATCGTCCGGCATTGCTCGTTGCCCCGCTCCAGCATGATGACCGAGCGGCCGGTATGCCTGGATTGGGCGATGGCGTCGGTCAGGCGAACAAGATCGATTTGACCGGCCCTGAGTTCATCCACAAGGACGCTCTTGTAAGAACTACTGACGAATTCGTCGTGGATCCGGAACTCGTCGTCATAGAGGAAGACCGCGCCGCCGATCCGGTTCGACATTTTCTCGAGGAACTGGCGGATGTCGGCGCCGGAGGCGAGCAGATCCGTCAGTTCGTCATGTGCGGCGGCGGCCGCCTCGACCCGCTGAATGTGCTCGATGAGAGCGCTGCGATTGCGCTGCGCTTCGTCAAGCGCTTCCGATAGCATGGCGAACGCGCTGGCGTTGTGCATCGCGACGCCTGCATGCAGCGCGAATGTGGCGAGCACCGACGTCTCCCTCCCGCTGAGCTTGCGCGCATAACGGTTGGCGACGAAGAGCAGGCCGTGGACCTTGTTCTCCCAAAGAATGGGAAAGCCCGCGAGGGTCCTTATTTTCTCGGTCTGGAAGACGCCGTCGAGGTGCGGCGAGTGGCGGAACCTCTGGTCGCTCAGATAATCCAGCGTCTCGAAGAAGGTCTTGGAATTCATCACGAGGCTGACGGCGCCGTGATCAACGCGACTGGTCATCTCCGCCGTCGCTGGCGAGAGATGGCCGTCGACGGTCACGACGCGAAAAATTCCGCTCTCGGCGTCCAGAACGGTCACCCAGGCGACGTCAGCGCCAACGAGATTGCGCGCCCGAACGACGATCGTCCGCAGCAGATCCTGCAGGCTCAGCGTGCTCGATAGGTCGTGCGTTGTGTCGATCAGAAGATTCAGCCCGCGCTCGGAAAGCGCGTTGTCTTGCAGCGCCTGACGGACTGCGCCGACTTGCAGGTGGAATTTTTCGAACCCCGCGGCGTCGCCGTCATGTCTCGACGCCTCTCTCAGGGCCTCGACAACGTGGTCGATTTCGGAATCGTCCGCGCCCTGCGCGACCTTCCCCAGAAGTTCGGCGGCGGCCGTCAGAAGTCCTCGCAGACACTCGTTCTCCTCCCGGAAGGCTCGGCCTACACTTCGAAGTAGGAGGCCTGCCGGGAGATTGGCGCGGCGGACGGGCAGGGGCAAGACTGAGGGCTTTCGATCAATGGATCGCGGCCTGGAGAATTTTCTCCGCGCTCGCCTCCGATCGCGCAAATTCGGCGGCGATCGTTCCGCTTTTGGCGACCAGGATGCGATCGGACAAATCAAGAATTTCCGGCAGGTAGGACGAGATCACCACCACTCCGGCTCCCGAGGCCGCGAAATCCCTGATGATCCTATGAATCTCCGCGACGGCGCCGACGTCCACCCCTCGCGTCGGCTCGTCGAAAATGATGAGCCGCGGCTCCTGCGCCAGTGATTTCGCGATCACCACCTTCTGTTGGTTTCCCCCGGAGAGGTGGAGCACCGGCTGATCGGACCCAGTCCTGCGGATCGACAGCCGATCTTCCCAGTGGCTCGCCAGGCTTTGCATCTTGCGCAGGGGAGCGACCAGCCGGCCACGACCGAATTTGGCGAGCCAGCCGAGGCCAATATTCTCGGAGACGTCGAGGGTCTCGAAGAAGCCGTCCAGCTTGCGGTCCTCGCTGACGTAGGCAATGCCGTCCGCCACGGCTTGCGCAGGCGCTCCGTATCGCACTTCGCGGCCGTTCAGCCAGATCCGGCCGCCGCCGAAGTTCCGCTTGGTGTGACCGACGACGACTTTGGCGACTTCACTGCGTCCGGAGCCGATGAGGCCGGCGATCCCCGTGACCTCGCCCGGAAATACGGAGAACGACATGTTGTTGACCATCGCGCCCATGCGGATGTTCTCGACCTGGAGCACCGGCGCCGCGGAAGGCGCAGCGCGCGTTGCGGCGATCAGGGGCGCCCGTTTGCCAAGCTCTTCGCCGATCATGTGGCGAATGAGGCTTGCGCGGTCGAATTCCTGGGCTGGGCCGGTGACCATCAGCCGCCCATTGCGCAGCACGGTGATGCGGTCGGCGTAATTGAGCGCTTCCTCCAGCGCATGCGAGATGAAGATCATCGCCACGCCGCGCCTGCGCAGGGCCTTCATGAGGTCGAAGAGATGCTCCGTCTCCTCTGGCGTCAGCGCCGCAGTCGGCTCGTCGAAGATGATCACCCTCGCGTCGTTGACGACCGCGCGGGCGATCTCGACCATTTGCCGCTGCGCCGCGGTCAGCGCGCCAGCGAGTTGCGAGGGATCGACGTTGAAGTTGAGGCGCTGGAGCGCCTGGCGCGCGGTGTTGCGGACCTGTCGCACCGAGTTGAAGGCGCGCTCCCGGCCGAGCACCATGTTCTGCGCCACCGTGAGCTGGGGCACGAGGCTCGTTTCTTGGAAGACCATCGAAATGCCGAGCCGGCTCGCGTCTTTCGGCGCGGAAAAAGCGACCGGCCGGCCCTCGAAGCTCAACTGGCCGTCCGTGGGCGAGATCACCCCCGCGATCAGCTTGCATAGCGTCGACTTGCCGGCGCCGTTCTCGCCCACGAGCGCATGGATCTCTCCCGGGTAGAGCTCGAAATTCGCGCTCTCCAACGCGGCGACGCCACTGTAGCGCTTGGTCGCTTTCTCCAGCGTGACGATCGGTCGATTGCTCATGGGGAACCTTGCGCGCAGCCCAAGTTCAACAGTTCTCCGCTCGCCTTGCTGACGGCGACAAGGTCGCCGTTCCAGATGAGCGCGTCGGATATCGCGTGGCGGCGGCCGTCGGCGCGCGATTGGGCCGAGCCGATCGGCATGAGCTCTTCGTTCAACTCGATCAGCAGCCCATAGGAGAAGGACGGCGCCCACGGCTTGATCTCGCCGAAGAGCCGCGTCGCTCCAAGCTCGATTGGAAAGTCATGGCTGAACTCCGGATTGACGCGAGGCGCTATCCAATAATTCGGAGCTAGGGTCGCTTTCATCGCTTCGACAAATTTTCGCTCCGTCTTGAGGAATTCGATCAGCGGATCGCGTCGAGAGAGGCAGCTCATCACGTAGCGGTTGCCGGTCCTGCGAAGCCTTCCGAGATAGCCGGGATAGCCAGCCTGGCGAACCTCGCCGGAAACGTCGATGATCCGCGCTCGCTCGAATTCCGTGACGATCGGCTCCCCACGAGAGTCCAGGCTCACGCCCATCGGACAGCGCAGGCCACTCGCGAGGACACGCGGTTCGCCGTCGCGTCGCACCACAATAAGCCTCCCACGACCGACTTCGTCCCAAGGGGCGACGGAGAGCAAAGGTTCCTCAGGCTTGTAGCCGTGGTCGACCACCGCCAACTCGTCTTCGGACAGAAACAAGGCGTCCGCCGCGGCCGTCAAGTCGGCCGGCAGCAGCCACCCGCTTAGGGCGCGGCCGGACCCGCCGTAGACCAGAAGCCCGCCGCCCAGCGTCCCGACCGCCAGGAGACCGCCGGGGCTGCCGGCGAGCGCCGTCACCGGCCGCTTGAATTCGGCGAAACATTGCGGCGCTTCGCCCCATTTTCGCAGGTGGAGCACCGACCGACCGGCGGAAACGAACAACCTGCCGTGGGCGCCGACGCACAGCGCGTCGGGCGCCTCGACGCGGATTCCGCGCGCCTCTTCGAGTTGATTGTTCGGCCCGAGCACGCCCTCGAGCGTCATCGATGGAGCCGTCTGTCTATTCCGCCAGAAGCGCACCGCTCAGCCTTTCTCCCAGTAGCTCTTGGAGCCGGTCCAGCCTGGGTCCGCCCTAGCGAGCCGGAGGCGGCCGATCTTGTTGTTGGTCACGCCTCCGAGATAGAGCGCGCCTTTGTGCTCGCGCATGGAGGTGATCATGTAGAGGGGTCCGTTCGGGGCGTCCCAATAGGCGTCGACGATTTTGCCGGCGCCGTTGATCTTGAGAACGCCGCCGATGTTCAGGTTGCCGAACAGCCAATGGGTCGGCGCGACCGCTCGCGTCATCCGTCGCCGGAGGCCGGGAAAGCGCATCGCGAGATCGATCACCGGGTTTCGCATCCCGGCGAGCGCAACCCAATATCCGCCGTCGGAGGCTCGGTTGACGTTGTCGGGATAGCCGGGCAGGCCGGAGAGGAACGTCCGCGGGCCGGCGGCAAGGTTCTTGAGGTCGAAGATCAGGAGGGAGCAGGTCCACGTGCTTGCGACGAGGAGGTGTTCGCCGTCATGCGTCAAGCAGACGCCGTTCGGGAACACGAGATTGTCGCACACCGTGCGGGTCTTGCGCGTCTTCGGGTCGTAACTCAGAAGGCGCCCGTTCGGCCGGCCCTCGAGGAGATCGAGCCCCCAGTTTTCGATGGCGTAGCGCTTCGTCGCGTCAGTGAAGTAGATCACGCCGTCGGGCGCGATATCGAGATCGTCAGCTACGCGGATGGTCGTATCGTCCTGGATGCTGAATACACTGCGCCGCGTCTGGTCGGTCAGGAGCTCCACCTCCCGCTGCTGGTTGACGCGCACGAGGCCCATGCCCGCAACGCAGACGACGATGCGTCCCTCGCGGTCGATGGCGAGACCCAGCGGGCGGCCGCCGATTTGTGCGAAGGTCTCGACCTCAGTGTAATTGGGCGCCGCCATGCGAATGAGGCGCCCATCACGCGTTCCGCAGTAGAGATTGTCGTCCGCGTCGAGGATCACGTCCTCCGGGCCGTCGATCATGCCGGACGCAAGAAGCTCGGCGCCGACGAGCTTCGGAGCGATCTCGTTGGGCATGAACCCATTCGCCCCCGTCACTTCGCTTACTTTTAAGGCGATCGGATCGACGTACGTCGAAGCCAGCAACCGATGCTTGTGCTTGCGGAACTTCGTGTCGATGGAAAGGATGAAGAGGATAATGGCGCCCATCGCGAGTTGAACGAAATCGCCGCGAAGACCAGCGTTGAGGAGCGCGTTGTTCAGAATATAGATCGTGGCGAAACCGATCATCACAGCGACAGTCGAGCCCCGGCCGGGCACAAAGCCGCCGAGCCCCACGACCAAGGCCGTCAGGGCGAAAAATTCCATCCCGACTCCGGTGTCGGAAGCGACGGCGTTCTCACGCGCCGCGTAGAGGAAGCCGGCAAGGCCGACGATCAAGCCCGCGAGCGCATAGGCGAGGAAAATCGTTCCCTTCACGGGGATGCCGCCGTGCCGCGCCGCCTTGCGGTTGCCGCCGGCGGCAAGAACGTGCCACCCGAACCTCGTCTGGCGGAACATCACCAGCACGCCCGCCGCCGCTATGATCAACACCCAGAAGTTGATCGGCGCCGTCAGGAATTGATCGGACCCGACCCAATCCCAAACGTCGTCGGTCCGCGCGCTGGTGGAAATGGCCACCAGTTGGCCTTGCGATGCAAGCGTGTAAATCCCGCGGACCGTGATCATCGTCCCGAGCGTCGTCAGCAGCGCGCCGCAGCCGGCGAGCCCCGCCAGCGCTCCGTTGACGACGCCGACCGCCGCGCCGCTCGCCAGGCTCGCGACGAGCACCGCGGCGACGGGCAGGTTCAAGACATGGAAACAATAGAGAGCGACGAACGCCGACATGGCAAAATTCGACCCGACCGAGAGGTCAATGCCTCCGGCCGCGACGACGATGAACAACGCAAGGACGACGAGTCCGCCATCGGACGCGTAAAGCGCGAGATTGCGGAGATTGTCGAGCGCGAAGTAACCCTTGGTCGTCAACAGCACGCCGACGATCACGCAGACGAAGGCGACGAAGGGCACCGTGCTCTCGACCCATCCTTTGGAGAGGATTTCGGAGAGAACGCGGCGCGGCGAAACGACCAGCAACGGAACCCGCACCTTCGGCAGCGCGGTGAAGTCGAACTGGACTGACAAGCGCAAATCTCCGCATGTTCCAAACCGCAGGGCTCCCTAGGGAGCCCTGCGCACGACTCCAGGCGTTCGCTACTTCTTCTGTTCCATCTTCCAGCACATGGTCGGATCGTAGTCGGGGCCGGCCTTGATGACCTTGAGCGGCGATTCGACGGTCAGCATCGAACCGTTGGACGTCGCCGCGCCCTGCAACAGAAGATCGATCATCGTGCCGGCGTCGCGACCCTGGCCATCGGCGTCGTAGCTCCACTCACGCGAAAGGGTCCCGTTTTCGATCGCCTTGCAAGCCTCGCCTTGCTCGCCGCCGCCGGTCGCGTAGACGAGGACCTTGCCCGACAGCCCCGCGTCCTTGACTGCGTTGCCGGCGCCGATCGTGTGGACGTCCCAGTGGCCGAAGATGGCGCAGAGATCAGGATTCTGCTGCAGCACCGTCGCCGTGATCTGGCGCGCCTTCTCCGGCTCCCAGTCCGAGGCCTGGTTGGAGACAACCTTGATCTCCGGGTGCTCCTTGAACACCTTGAACGCGGCGTCGTTCATCATGACGCTGTCGGCCGCGGTGAGCTGTCCGGGAATGATCGCGACCTTGCCCGACTTGCCGCTTCCGGCGCCGCACTCCTTGACGATGTCTTGCGCAATCTCAGTGCCGATGCGCGTCCAGTTGGCGCCAACGAAGGCGGCGGACGGCTGGTTCGACTGGAGGTTGATTTGCAGAACCTTGATGCCGGCCGCCTGCGCCTGCTTGATCTGCCGCGCCAGCAACTGGACGGTCGGATTGTGCACGACCAGCACATCAGGCTTGTCGCTGATCGCCTTGGCGAGCAGCTCCGACATGGCGCTGGTGTTGAAGGCGGCGTCGCGGATATCGATGGTGTAGCCATGCATCGCCGCGTGCTCTCGCATCCGACGCGCCCAGCCCTCGGTGAGCGTGATGCCCATCGAGATCGGCACGAAGATCACCTTCTTGCCGGCCATGTCGCTCGCCGGGTCGGCGTGGGCGCCCGTAGCGAACGCCATGCAGGCGCTGAGCGCGAGTCCTGTCATCGCCCGGCGCAGTTTGCTTCCCTTCTTGTTCATCATCCATTCCTCCCATGGTCACACATTATTTTTTTTAAAGATCGCCGACAGTGTCGGTCTCCGCGTCTCTCGGGTTGAGATAGTTGTCGACGAAAATCGCCGCGATCAGGACGACGCCCCTAAGCATGTCCTGGCTCTGAGTGCTGAAGTCGTAAAGCGTCATGCCGTTGCGCAGAACTGCAATCAGGGCGGCGCCGACCAGCAGATTGCGTACGCCGCCGCGACCGCCTCTGAGCGGGATGCCGCCGAGCACGACCACCAGGATGACTTCGAACAGCAGACTGCCGTTCGTGACGATGCGAAAATCGACCGTTCCGCTCGCCGAGGCGATCACGAGGCCAGCGAGCAGCGCGGTGAGCGCGGCGTAGATGTAGACAATGAGGATTGTTGTGCGCACCGGCAGACCGGCAAGACGGGCGGCCTGGAAATTATCACCTATGGCGTAGAGGATGCGTCCCGTCGTCGTGTATCGCAGCAATAGCCACGTTACGATTAGGGTCGCGATCATAAGCGCGACGGGAGTGGTCAGGCCCGGCAGAAGGTTCGAATTGAAGAAGACGATCGCTGGATTTGATTTGGGCAGGATCAAGAGATACTCGCCGCGCAGCACCGCGAAGCGGAATAGACCCGTAATCAGCATGGCGGACGCCAGCGTCGCCAGCATCGCGGGGATTTCAACGAAGGCGATGAGCCAGCCGTTGACGAAGCCGACCAGCGTCATCGCAACGATGGCCAGGACAAACGCTGGAGGTCCCGACAACCCGGCATTGACCAGCATGCTGTACGTGGTCGCGCCGGCCACCATTGCGGCGACCTGCGACAGGTCCAGGCCACGGGAGATGATGACGGCGGCCATTCCGCAACTCAGGATGACCAAGGACGTCGAGTTGGAGAGAATGACAGAGACATTTCCAAGCGTCGCGAAACCCGGAACGGTCAATGAGAAGAGCACGATCAGCGCCAGCGTGACGGCCATGACGATCGGCTCGAGCAGGCTGCGCCGCGGCCTTCTTGCCGGATGGATATGAGCGGTCGCTGTCGCGTCAGACATGGAAGCTCACCTTGTCGACCCCCTTGGTCCGCAGAATCTCTCGGGCCTCCGCGGGGCTCGCGATTTCCAAAGACAACTCCTCCAGGATCCTGCGGATCTTGAGCACCTGGGCGGCGCATGAAGTCGCGAGCAACCCCCGGCTGAGGAACAGGCTGTCACCCAGCCCGACGCGAACATGGCCTCCCATGATCGCGCCCACAGTACCCAAAGATATCTGGTGCCGCCCGGCGGCGAGGACGGAGAATTCATAGTTGCGGCGGCCAAACAGACGATCGGCCGTGCCGCGCATCAGGAGCAGGCTCTCCGGCTCCGGCCCAAGTCCGCCGAGGATGCCCAGAACGCACTGAATGAACAGCGGCCCCTTGATGAGACCTTCTTCGACGCAAAGCGCCAGATTGTGCAGATGGCCGACGTCGTAGCATTCGAACTCGAAGCGCGCCCCGTGCTGGTCGCCGAGCCTGGCGAGAATGGCTTTGATGTCACGGAACGTATTTCTGAACACGAGGTCTTCGGAGCCCTCGACGTAGGGCTTCTCCCACGAGTGCTTCCAGTCGCCGACGCCGCGCGCGGCCTTGTGGAAGGCGAAGTTCATCGAGCCCATGTTGAGAGAGCAGAGCTCGGGCCTCGCCTTGAGCGGGTAGGCGAGCCGTTCGTCGAGCGTCGTCCGCTTGCCGCCGCCCGTCGTGATGTTGATGATCGCGTCGGTCTCGGCGGCGATCACAGGGACGAATTCGTCGTACGCGGCGGCGTCGGGCGTCGGGCTCCCGTCTGGATTTCGGGCGTGCAGGTGTAGGATCGCGGCCCCAGCGTGCGCCGCTTCGATCGCCTGCTCCGCAATCTGGACGGGCGTCACGGGCAGGTACTCCGACATGGAGGGGGTGTGGACGGACCCGGTGACGGCGCAGGTGATGATGACTTTTCGCCGGCCTAGCGTCAGCCTCGCGTCGCGGTCCACGATGTCAAAGATATTCGACATGATGGTCCACGTTGGTGGCCTGGCCGGCGCCCGCAAAGCCAGGAATCCGCCGCGCCCGGTCGCCGACCGCAGCTTGGGCGCTGGCAAAGCCTTCAGCGGCGACACGGCCGATGCCGCTTGCGCCGACGGTCACATTTATCCTCCCGCCGCACGCAAACGCCGCGCGCGACGGCGCGCCGTCGGACATGGATGTTTCTCCCCGGTGCGCGTTATCGCCTGCGCCTGGGCGGACTCATATCACAAGCTGATGAGCGCTTGAATGTGCGTTCCGGCCACGATTTGTGTGAGATGTCTGTATGTTTTTGACATCTAGGCGAGCCGCCCCGCGGGCTTTGCCGAGCAAGACTTCACGCCGGCGCGTCCGATCCTACCTTATCGGCCGCCACCGCATTCGAGAGGAGAAGTCCCGATTGAAGCAGGATTTCGGCGGTGGCGTTGATGTCCGCCTGTATGGCCGCTTCTGCGGCGGCTGGGTCTCGCTTCTTGAGGGCGTCGAGAATCTCGTAGTGATAGGAGATCATGGCCCGTCCGCCGGCGAGGTAGACCGCGGCGATCAGCGGGCCCATCCGCAGCCACATGTTTTCGATCATGTCGCGCAGGACGGGAAGGCCCGCAATTTCCCCGATTTTGGAATGAAACAGGCGGTTCTGCTTGACGGCCGTGACTGTATCGCCTTTCGCGCGCGCCTCTTCGTTCACTTCGAGGATCCGGCTCAGCAGCGCCTCCCCGGCGCAATCGATCCGGGACGCCGCGAGTTGCGCCGCCAGCCCTTCCAGGCGCAACCGGATCAGGCGCACTTCCTGCAATTGCTCGACGTGCATTCTCGGGACACGGATATCCTTCAATCCGCGCATCTCGAGAGCCCGCTCCTGGACCAAGCGGAGCAGGGCGTCTCTTACCGGCGTGACGCTGACGCCAAGCTGATCGGCGAGGGCCCGGATGCGGACCTTGTCGTCGGGCTGCAGTTGGCCCTCGATCAGGGCAAGAGCGATCCGCGAATACACGGTCTCGTAGAGGCTGCTGCGATCGACCTGCAGAAACACGTCCTTCACAAGGGAGCCCCTATCTCGCGACGGCCCGCCCGGCCACCATTCCACATTCCTGAACCCTATATCAGCCCGCCTGCTTTGTAGCCAGCATTCTGATGTTTGATGCATCAAAGCGTCTTGACGCATGATGCATCAGGCAGATACGAACGTAGCGGTGCGGATCCGACAGCAATTCGAAACCGCGCATACGGGGAGAAGAGCAGGGGAATGGTTCAGCCACAGCCGATCAGAGCGGCATTCGCCGCGTTTCTGGGAACCGCCATCGAGTGGTACGACTTCTACATCTACGGGACGGCTGCCGCGCTGGTGTTCGGCGACGTGTTCTTCGGCACCAACGATCCCTTTCTGGGCGTTCTGGCTGCGCTGGCGACCTTCGCCGTCGGCTTCGTGGCTCGACCTATCGGAGCCCTGATCTTCGGCCACTTCGGTGACAAGGTCGGCCGTAAGAAGAGCCTGATCATCACGCTCGCCGTCATGGGCGCCGCGACCACGTTGATCGGTGTCCTGCCCAGCTTCCATTCCGTCGGCATATCGGCCGCTGTGCTGCTCGTCGTCCTGCGCCTCGTCCAAGGGATCGCCGTCGGCGGGGAGTGGGGCGGAGCCGTGCTGATTGCGACCGAGCACGCTCCCGCCAGGTGGCGAACCTTCCTGGCCTCCGCGCCTCAGTATGGCAGCCCGATCGGCTTGATTCTGTCGACACTCGCGTTTCGTTCGGTGTCCGCGCTATCTCGGCAGGAATTTCAGGCGTGGGGGTGGCGGGTGCCGTTCATTCTCAGCGGTCTGCTGGTGATCGTGGCCTTCATCATCCGCGCCGGCCTCAATGAAAGCCCGGAGATGGTTGCGCAGCTGAACAAAGCGCCGTCCCGTGACATCGTTCCTGTTCGCGAAGTGCTGAAGACCAGAAAAAAGGCGGTTGTGCTCGGCATCGGGCTGAGCCTGCTCGGAATCGCAGGGTTCTATTTCATTACCACGCTGATGATCACCTATACCACGACCTATCTGAACATTCAGCGCGGCCAGATCCTCGACATCATCTCCTGGGCCGGGATCGTCGAAATGGCCTCGTTCCCGGTCGGTTCGTACATCGCCACGAAAATCGGCGAACGCCGGTCGCTATTGTTGACGACCGGGGGCGCCTGCCTGTGGTCAGCGCCGATGATGATGCTCGTGGTGTCCGGCAGTGTCACAAATATTGCGATCGGAATCCTGGTCGCGACCTTCCTGATCGGCGCCTACTATGCCGTGATTGCCGCCTTCCTGCCGCGCGCGTTTCCGGTGCGTATGCGCTACACCGGCATTTCGCTGAGCTTCCAGCTCTGCGGCGCCATCTTCGGCGGCACCACGCCGCTCGTCGGCGTCTGGCTGGCCCACACCTACGGCGTTCAGTGGGGACCGCTGGCGGCGCTGTTCGCACTCATCGCGGGTGGCGCGTTCCTGTCGATCTGGTTCCTGCCGGTCGAGAACGAAGACTATCTCGCCGATGCGGCGCCCGGACGCGCCGAGGGCTACGCCACCAACAGCTAGAACGTTCCGCCGGCCTTGCGGCAGCCTCCTTCGGCGAGGCTGCCGCAAGGGCGCTTGGCGGGCCGCAGAATATCTTATGTCGGGACTCCGGAATGAATAACGTTGCCACACCAAGCGGCGATGCGCTCACGTCGCGCTGGACATTGCTGCCGCTTGCGGACGTCGCGGATCTGGTCGAACGGGTCTACGGCCTTGCTGGCTCGGTGATCCGCCTCTCGAGCGAGCGCGACGAGACCTTCAAGTTCATCGCCGCCACAGGCGACGCCTACGTGTTGAAAATCGCCAACCCCGCCGAATACCCGGCGTCGTTGGAGTTTCAAAATGAAGCGCTGACGCATCTCAAGGCCGCGGCCCCGGATGTTCCCGCGCCGCGGCTCGTTGCCACCCTCAAGGGCGCGCGCAGCCACGATCTGCCTCTGGCGGACGGCGCGGTCAGGAACGTGCGGCTGCTCAGCTATTTGCACGGCGACCAACTTTACCGCCTGCCGCCATCCATCGCCCGCAATCGCAACCTCGGTCGTCTGCTCGCGATTCTCGGTAGGGGTCTCGCCGACTTCGCTTGCCGTCCGCCGGCCGGCAAACTGCTGTGGGACATTAGCCACACGCTCGATCTCGCCGACCTCGTCGAGCATGTCGGCTATGAACGGCAGCGCCTCGTGCGTGACCTGCTCGATGATTTCGCACGGAGCGTCCCGCAGGCAGCGGGCTCGCTGCGCTGTCAGGTCATCCACAACGACTTCAATCCTCACAACATCCTGGTCGATCCGGCTTCACCCTCCGACATCGTCGGGATCATCGATTTCGGTGACATGGTCTTTGCGCCTCGGGTCAACGATCTCGCGGTGGCGCTGGCCTATCATCTGGCGAGCGACGACTGGCAGGATCTCGCGGGCGCAATCCTCAGCGGGTACAGCAGGGTGACGCCGCTTGAAGCCGAGGAGGTCCGGCTGCTTCCGGTCCTCGTCAAGGCGCGGCTCGCCATGACGATCATCATCTCCGAGTGGCGCGCGGCGTCTCGGCCCGACAACCGAGGCTACATCCTGCGAAATCATCCCGCCGCATGGCAGGGCCTGCAGCGGCTGTCCCAATTGTCCGCGTCCGATCTCGAGCGGTTCGTCTCATCCCATTGCGAGGGTTAAGCACATGGCCATGGTCAATGCCTTCACCGCCGACGACTTCGCGCGGTTGAGCCCCGAGGAGCAGGGCCTCATCGAGCGGCGACAGCGCGTGCTCGGCCCTGCGTATCGGCTCTTCTATGAACGCCCACTGCATATCGTGAAGGGCGAAGGCGTCTGGCTGTTCGACGCCGACGGCAACAAGTATCTCGATGCCTACAATAACGTCGCCTCGATGGGGCACTGCCATCCAAGGGTCGTCGAGGCTATCACCCGCCAGACGGCCATCCTCAACACCCACACGCGCTATCTGCACGAATCCATCATCGCCTATGCCGAGGCCCTGACGGCGACGTTCCCAGCCGAGCTCAGCCAGGTCATGTTCACTTGCTCGGGCAGCGAGGCGAACGATCTTGCGGTGCGCATCGCGCGTCACGCGACAGGCGGGACCGGTATTATTGCGACGAGTCTCGCCTATCACGGCCTCACCAGCGCGGTCGCCGAGTTCTCGCCATCGCTCGGCGAGTTCGTTCATCTCGGCAGCCATGTCAGGACCGTTCCTGCGCCCGATTCCTATCGCACCGCGTCGGGCGAAATGGCCGAGCGGTTCGGACGCGACGTTCGGTCCGCCATCGCGGATTTGAAACGACATGGCATCAAGCCGGCGCTGCTGATCGTCGACACGATCTTTTCCAGCGACGGGGTGGTCGCGGATCCGAAGGGCTTCCTGAAGCCCGCGGTCGACGCCATCCACCAGGCCGGCGGCCTTTTCGTCGCTGATGAAGTGCAACCCGGGTTCGGTCGGACCGGCGACGCGATGTGGGGCTTTCTGCGTCACGGCGTCGCGCCGGATATGGTCACGATCGGCAAGCCGATGGGCAACGGCTATCCGATGGCTGGCGTGGTGATCAGGCCGGAAGTCGTGGCGGAATTCGGCGCGCAGGCGCGCTATTTCAACACCTTCGGCGGCAATCCGGTGGCCGCCGTGGCGGGCGTGGCCGTGCTCGATATCATCAAGGACGAGCGGCTGCAGGCGAATGCGGCCGATGTGGGGGCCTATCTGCGCCAGGGGTTGCAACAGCTCGGCCGTGACTTCCCCCAAATCGGCGACGTGCGCGGCGCGGGCCTGTTCATCGGCGTCGAGATCGTCTCCGACCCGGCAAAGAAGACGCCTGATGCGGCGGTGACGACGCGGCTGGTCAACGGCCTCAGGGAGCGCCGCATTCTGATCAGCGCATCGGGGCCGAACGCCAACGTGCTCAAGATTCGTCCGCCGCTGGTGTTCTCGCGGGACAATGCGGACACCCTGGTGGCGGCGCTGCGCGACGTCCTGGCGGCGCTGTAGCCACGCCCATTCCGCCGAACCGGTCGAGGCTGAATACCCCGGCCGGCGATCAAGCTATGAATCGTGTCGAGAGGAGAGATCTTCCGTGAAAGCAAAAGACGACGACGCACTGGCGGCCCAGATTCTCGGGGCTGTCGACGCCCTGTTCGAAGAGCAACTGCAGTTCCTGCAGCAACTGGTGCGAATTCCCTCGCAGCGCGGCGAGGAGGCGGCCGCCCAGGAGTTCATGGCCGCGGCGATGACCGGGCTTGGTCTCGACGTCGACAAATGGGTTATCGACGAGGAGAGCCTGCGGGGTCACCGCGGCTTCTCGCCGGTGTCGATTTCTTACGACAAGTCGTGGAATGTGGTTGGCACGCATCGGCCGAAAGCGGCGGCCGGACGTTCGCTGATCCTGAACGGCCATGTCGATGTGGTGCCGACCGGCGCGGATGCGTCGTGGACCTACGGTCCTTATGAGCCCGTCATCAAGGACGGCTGGATGTACGGCCGCGGCGCCGGCGACATGAAGTCGGGGCTCTCGGCCAATATCTTTGCGCTGAAGGCGCTGCATCGTCTCGGGCTGCAGCCGGCCGCCACGGTCCATGTGCAGTCGGTCGTCGAGGAGGAGTGCACGGGCAACGGAGCGCTCGCGTGCGTCGTGCGCGGCTACACGGCCGACGCGGCTTTCATACCCGAGCCGTTGGAGCCGAAGCTGCTGCGCGGCCAAATCGGTCCGATCTGGATCCGAGTCGAGGTGGCTGGCGCGCCGGGACACGCGTCGGGTGATTTCGGCAAGGGGGCAAGCGCGATCAACAATGCGGTCGAGCTCATCCAGTCGCTGGGCGAGCTCGAGGCGCGGTGGAATGCGCGCAAGGGCGAGTATCCGCCCTTTCACAACCATCCGCACCCGATCAACTTCAATGTCGGCCGCATCGAGGGCGGTGAATGGACGTCGAGCGCACCATCGGCCTGTGCGTTCGAGGTGCGTGTCGCCGTCTATCCCGGCCAGTCGCCGGCCGACGCCTGCGCTGAGTTCGAGAGCTTCATCGCCGATGTGTCGGGGCGCAATTCGTTCCTCGCGCAACATCCGCCGAGGATTTCCTATCCGGGCTTCATGGCGGAAGGCTATCATCTCGTCGGCGCCGAGCAGCAGGAAGCGGTGCTGCGCGATTGTCACGCCGCTGTCTGGGGCGCCGAGCTCAAGGAACATGCGTTCGCGGCCACCACCGACGCGCGCTTTTTCGGCCTCTACGCCAACTGCCCGACGCTGGTCTACGGCCCTTACTGCCGCAATCCCCATGCCTTCGATGAATGCGTCGATCTGGAATCGCTGCGGAAGGTAACCAAGACGATAACGCTGTTCATTGCCGACTGGTGCGGCCTGGAGAGGCGATCGCCTGAGGCTTGATCCGACCGTATGGACAAGAGGTCTGCTTCGTCGAGCTCGGGGAGAATGTCGGCGGAGCGTTGATGGCCATCGCGAGTGAGCGGACGCCTCTCGGCGCCGCTCGCACCGCGCCAGATTTCGCCGACGGCGAATCCGCCAGCATTGCAAGTTCCTGCCTCCTGATATAACGGCGCAAATGGGGAGGCGTCCGAACAATGGCGGCTAGGCCAGGCAAACGCGTCGCGCTGGCGGCGCCTGCGCGCGTAAAGCGACGGAAGCTGAGGGTGCTCGGCACCGATATCTCGCTGCTCGAGCCTGTGCGGGTGAGAGCGGTTCGAGACCTCGGCTTCGACCTTGAATTCGAGGTGTTGGACTTTCTGACCTGCCAAAGAAAGGCCGCCCTCGATCCCAGTGCTTACGACGTCTACGACCAGTGTTTCCAAAATCTGGCGATCGTCTGGTACTGGGGCGCGCTTCAGCCGCTCGATACGAACCTCCTGAAATGTTGGGGCGAGGTGAGCCCTCTCACCAAGCAGGGCGGCGTCGACAAGTACGCCACGCGCGGCGTCGGCGACGCGCCGGTGAACAAGCTCTACGTGCAGCCCGATCATTCCTTGGGATCCGACCCGACGCGTTACATCGCGATGCTGCCGACCGTGCACAATTTCGATTCGTTCGGCTACGACACGCGCCTTTTCGGCCCCGAAGTCCAGGCGCGCGAGAGTTGGGCCATGTTGTTCGATCGCCGGGCGAGGGGGCGTCTGGCCCTTGTCGATGAGCCCGCCATTGGTCTTTTCGACGCGGCGCTCGCCGCCGAGGCGATGGGCGTCCTGAAGTTCGATAACATTGGCAACATGACGCCGGCGGAACTCGCCGCTTTGTTCGCCTTCTTGCGGGACAAGCGGGAGGATGGGTTTTTTGTGCGCTGCTGGCGGACGAGCCAGGAGGCCGCGGCGCTGCTTCGCCGCGGCGAGACGGCGGCGCAAAGCATGTGGTCGCCCGCTTACAATGAATTGGGGCCGTCGGCCGAGTTCGTCAGGGAGGCTGTTCCAGAGGAAGGCTATCGGGCGTGGCACGGCGGCATCAGCATCGCGCGCCACGTCGCGGGGGCGGAACTCCAAATGGTGTATGAATATTTGGACTGGTGGCTCTCGGGATGGGCCGGCGCGCTGATGGCCCGGCAGGGCTATTACATTTCCTCCGTTTCCGGACTCAAGTCGCATCTCACCGCCGCCGAATGGGCTTATTGGTATGACGGTCGGGAGGCGTCGGAGGATCTCGTCGGCGTCGACGGCGAGACCACCGTCGCGCGCAAAGGCGCCAAGCGTTCAGGCGGAAGCTATCTCGAACGCGCGCGCCGCATCGCCGTCTGGAACACCGTCATGGACGAACACAACTACGCCTCGCGGCTGTGGAGCCGGTTCGTGGCGGACGTCAACGGGAGGACGCGATGACGCAGAGCCGCGCTCCGGTGGAGAACGCCAAGCGCTATGAACTGGTCGCGACGGCGTTGCGCGCCAACATCGCCTCCGGGCGCCTTCAACCTGGATTGGTGCTGCTCGAAGGACCGATCGCCTCTTGGATGAAGACAAGCCGCGCGCCAGTGCAGGCGGCGCTGCGGATGCTGGAAGGGGAGAAGCTGATCCATCGGTTCAGCGGCCGCGGCTTTCTCGTTGGCAGTCCCGGCGCTCGCGTCGCGCCGGTGCGACGCGACATTGGGACGCTCGGGCTGCGCATATCCGAGGAGGTCGACAGCGCGCTGCAGAACCGCGGATTGTGGGAGCGCGTCTACGACGAGGTGGAGGCGGCCGTCGCCGCCGGCCTCATTTTCGGTGAGCTTCGCATCATCGAATCCGTGCTCGGCGAGCATTTCGGAGTCAGCCGCACCGTGGTGCGCGATGTGCTCGGGCGTCTGCATGAACGTGGTCTCATCACCAAGACTGCGAGTTCGCATTGGGTGGCGGCCGCGCTGACCGCCAAATCGGTGCGTGAGCGGTTCGAACTGCTGCAATTGCTCGAGCCGGAAGCGCTGCGGCAGGCCCGCGATCGAATCGATTTCGACCAGATCCGGCGCATATTGCAGCACGAGCGCGCCCGCGATCCAGCGATCCAGCAGCCCGCGGAATGGATCGAGCTTGACCGGGCGCTGATGGACTTCTGCATTTTGCGCGCGCCCAACGACCATTTGATCGATCTCATCAGGCAAAACCGCTTGCCGCTCGCGGCCGCGTCGCGCGCGCTTACCAAGCTCGGTCTTCCCGCCGACGAGATCGCCGCCAGCGAATATCTCATGCTGTTTGAGCTAATCGCCGACCGCGCGATTGACGCTGCGGCGGTCTATCAGCGCAATCATTTGGCACGGCTTGCCGAAAAGAATCTGGCGCGTCTGAAGATCGTCGCCGTCATCACCGACCCGCCGCTCGGCGCCCCTTACCTTACGCCGATCGACGGTTGAATAAACGAGCGTTGTGCACAAAAGCCGATTTCTGCGGCACGTCTGTTCAAAAATCAATCGGAAGGCCGCCTAAAAAAGCGCCGATCTGCGGGCGTGCAGGTTTGTGATCGCAATCACGCACAAAAATTGTTGCATACATTAGCCGTTTTCGGTTACCTCCTCCGCACGACGACGACGACAGCGCTGAAAGTGGCGCGTCATGACGTGAAGCGGTCGAGTGGGGAAATGCGAGTGGCTCGGTTTGAAAATCCGATCCTGCGATTGGAAGGCCTGACGAAGCGCTTCGGCGATCGCGCCGCGTTGGACAAAGTCTCCTTTGCGGTGAACGGCGGAGAATATGTTTCGCTGCTCGGCCCCAGCGGTTCGGGTAAGACCGTGCTGCTGCGCGCGATTGCGGGTTTCGAGGCGCTCGACGAGGGACAGATTTTCCTATCGGGCGAGGATGTGACGCATGGTCAGGCGCACCTTCGCGGCATCGGTTTCGTCTTCCAGAATTTCGCGCTGTTTCCTCATCTCTCGGTCTTTGACAACGTCGCCTTCGGGCTTCGCAATGGCGCGCAGCGCTGCGCAGAGGCCGATGTTCGCCGCCGTGTGCTCGAGACGATCGAACTCGTCGGGCTTAAGGGACTCGAAGGGCGCGGAACGAACCAGATTTCAGGCGGCCAGAAGCAGCGCGTCGCTCTGGCGCGAACCCTGGTCATTCGTCCCAAGCTCGTATTGTTGGATGAGCCGCTTGGCGCGCTCGACGCCAATCTGCGTCTAAGAATGCGCGCCGAATTGCGTCGCATTCGCGAGCAACTGGGCATTCCGTTCCTGCATGTGACGGGCAGCGAGACCGAAGCGCTCGCAATGGGCGATAGGCTGATCGTTCTCGACGATGGCAAAGTCGGCCAGTTCGGCAAACCCGGCGATGTCTATGAGCGTCCCGCCAATCCGAACGTCGCGAAGTTCCTCAACTGCTACAACGTATTCGATGGGGCGCTGAATGGCGATGGCTTCGTGACGCCCTATGGCCGCTTTCCTGTCACAACGAAGGTGGCTTCGGCGCGGCCGGCTTATGCGGTCCGCTACGATCGCGTTGTCGCGAAAGCTTCGGGGGCGTCGGGCGGCGCCGCGGCCTTGGCAGCCAACTACGTTGCGAGCGAATACCTCGGATCGGCGATCGTTCATTTCTTCGAAGCGGCTGGTGGCAAAGTCGTCGAGGTCGAGCATCACCTCAGCAATGGGCCGCCGGAGGTCTTCTCGCCAGGGGAGAGCTACACGCTCACCTGGAAGGCGGACGACGCAATTGCCTTTGGCTGAGAGACGATCATGACGACGAGCGAGCTTGCCGTACCGAGGGCGCGAGAGCGCGCGACGGAGCAGTCCAGGAACCGCGCCGCCTATCTGCTGATTGCGCCTGCGGTCGTGTGGATGACGCTGTTTCTCGTCGTGCCGATGGCGATGATCATCTACGTCTCCTTCTGGACGCAGACGACGTTCAAGATCGAGGCGAAGCTGACGCTTGACAGCTGGCAGACCTTCTTCGCCTCCGACACCTATCTCAACTCGCTCTGGACGACGGTGCGCATTTGGCTGATCGTCCTCACCTCGACCTTCGTGATCGGCTATCCGACCGCGCTGTTCGTCGGCCTGTTCGTGAAGAACAAGACACTCCAGACGGCGCTGCTCGTTCTTTGCGTCATTCCGTTCTGGACCTCGTTCCTCATTCGCGTCCTCGCTTGGCGGCCGATGCTGGGCAAGGAAGGCGCGGTCAACATCCTATTGCTCAAGGCCGGCCTCATCCACCAGCCGATCGAGGCGTTGCTATTCACCGACCTGTCGGTCGTCATCGGCATGACGCAGATCTACGTCGTGTTCATGGTCGGGCCGATCGCCTTCATGCTCGGGCGCATCGACCCTAACATCATCGAAGCGGCGCGCGATCTCGGCGCGGACTTCTGGCGCATCTTCCGCAAGATCATCTTCCCGCTCAGCCTTCCCGGCGTGGTGGTCGGCGCTATCTTCGTCAGCGTCATGGTGCTCGGCGAATTCGCCACCAGCGCCGCGCTGTCGGGCCGCAAGGTGAATTTGCTCGGAAATATCATCGTCACCGAGGTCGGCTCGTTGAAGTGGGCGCTCGCGTCGGTCGTCGGCGTCATTCTCACTGTCATCATGGGTTTGGTGATCGCGGGTCTGCTGCGCGTGGTCGACCTCAAGAAGGAGCTTTGAGAGCGATGGAATCGCGCATTCTCAAACCGATCCTGGCCGTCTATGTGGCCTTGTTTCTGCTCTTTCTCTACGGGCCGTTCATCGTCCTCGGCATCTTGTCCTTCCAGCAAGGGCCGGAGGGCGGGCCGCAGTTCCCGATCGTCGAGTGGTCGGTCTTCTGGTACAAGCACATTCTCGGCCTTGCGCCGCCCTCGCGCGTCTCTCCGCTGCCGATCGGCGTGTCGCTGTTGCGCTCGCTGACGCTCGCGTTCATGACGATGGTGACGTCGACCGTGCTCGGGGTCATGAGCGCGCAGGCGTTCCGCCGCAATTTCCGCGGCAAGACGGTCGCCTTCTACCTGATCGTGCTCGGCATGATCGTCCCCGGCGTGCTTGTCGGCCTCGGCTCGGCGCTTGTCGCGACGACGACCGGCATCGAACGGCACTGGTGGTCGACGGCCTATGCGACGCATGTCGTCTACACGTTGCCGTTCGCGTTTCTCGTGATGCTGGCGATCTTCAACCGCTTCGATTCCTCGGTCGAGGAGGCGGCTTGGTCCCTCGGCGTGTCGCCAGCGACGACCTTCCGAAAGGTGACGTTCCCGCTGATCTTCCCGGGCGTCCTGTCGGCGATGCTGTTCGCGTTCACGCTCTCCTATGACGAGTTTTCGCGCACGCTGTTTTCGTCGGGCCGCGAGCAGACGCTGCCGCTCGCGATTTATTCGACCTTCTCGGTTGAAATTCACCCCAACATCTTTGCCTTCGGCGTGCTGACGACGCTGTTCTCCTTCGCGCTGCTCGCCGTCTACGCGAGCTTGATGACTTTGAGCGTGCGCCGCGCGCGCCGCGTCGCCGTGCAGGAGAGCGTCTGATGAAAATCGCCATCGTCACCGGCGCGGGGTCCGGCATTGGCGGGGCCTGTGCGATCCGTCTTGCGGCGGACGGCTATAGCGTGGGCGTCAACGATTTGCGCCTTGCCGAAGCCGACAAGGTCGCCGCCGAGATCAAAGCGTCTGGCGGCGCGGCGATCGCGGTCGGCGGCGACGTCTCGCGCGAGGAAGATGTCGCGGCGATCGTTGGCGCGTGCCGCGCCGCGTTCGGCGATCCGACCCACCTCATCAACAACGCCGGCTTCGTGCATCAGGCGCGTTTCATCGATCTGACGCCAGCGGATTTCGACCGCATGTTTGCGGTGCATGTTCGCGGCGTCTTTCTGATGACGAAAGCGGTTCTGCCTGTGATGCTCGAGAAGAAGGCGGGCGTCGTCGTCAACATGGCCTCGCAGCTCGGCCAGATCGGCGGCGTCGAGCTTACTCACTACAGCGCCGCCAAGGCCGCGATCATTGGCCTGACCAAGTCGCTGGCGCGCGAAGTGAGCGCGTTGGGCGTGCGCGTCAATGCGGTTGCGCCGGGCCCCATCAATACGCCGCTCGTCAGAGCGCTGTCGGACGATTGGCGCGCCGCCAAGGCCGCCGAACTTCCCCTTGGCCGCTTCGGTGAGCCTGAAGAAGTCGCCGCGGCGGTCGCTTTCCTTTGTTCGGACCAAGCGAGCCTGTTCGTCGGTCAGACGATCGGGCCCAATTCAGGAGACGTGATGCTGTGAGCGAAACGGTTCTGATTACAGGCGCGGGCATCGGCATTGGCCGCGCGACAGCGAAGGCCTTTGGCAAAGCGGGCTATCGCGTGATCGTCACTGACGTCCTCGAGAAAGAGGGCGCCGCCGTCGCCGCGGAGATCGTCGCCGCCGGCGGCGCCGCCGAGTTTCACAAGCTCGACGTCCGCTCCACACCGGACGCCGACGCGCTTGTCGCCGCGATCGAGAAGACGCACGGCGGCATCGACGTGATCGTCGCCAACGCCGGCATCGCGCACAAGACGCCGCTGGCCAGTCTCACCGACGAGAAGTGGGACCATACCTTCGAGGTCGATCTGAAAGGCATTTTCCGCGTGGTTCGGCCCGCGCTCGCCGGCATGCGCGCGCGCAAGAAGGGCGCGATCGTGTGCCTGTCCTCGATCATGGGCGTCGCCTACGGCTGGGACGAACATGTCCATTATTCCTCGGCGAAGGCTGGCGTTGTGGGCCTCGTGCGGGGTCTGGCGGTCGAATTGGCGAGGGATGGCGTGCGGGTGAACGGGATCGCTCCCGGTTACATCCGCACTGCGCAACTGCTCAGCGAGGAGAATTCGCTCGGACCCGTCGGCGCTGAAAAGGCGGGCGAGTTCATTCCGATGGGACGGATCGGCGAGCCCGAAGAGATCGCCGACGTCATCCTGTTCCTGGCGTCGCATTCCGCCAGATACATGACCGGACAGGTTGTCGCGGTCGACGGAGGCCTGTTGGTGGGCCGGTACTAACGGCGGTTGGCCCCGTCGATAATTTTTAACGAAGGAGGGACGAATGGGTGGGTTCAACGTATCGCGCCGAACGTTCATGAAAGGTGCGGCAAGCGGCATTACCTTTACGGCTATGGGGGCGCCTTTCGGCGCGCAGCAGGCTTTCGCGGCTGGATTGGCCGACGAGGAACTGCGCACGGTCGGCCTTTCGGTGACCGTGCAGGAGCGCATTCTCGCTGATTTCAAGGCGAAGTCGGGCGTGAAAGCCGTCTCCGGCAAGGGCGCGATCTTCCCTGACACGCAGACCGAACTGCTGTCGGGCTCGACGGCCTACGACTGCTGGGAGATCATTGGCGAACGTCTGCCGGCGATGATCGCCACCAACAAGATCGACTCCGTGCCGACCTCCGCGCTCAAGAACTGGGGCAACATCCGCGACACCTTCGTCAAGCCTAGCCCGAAGTGGAAGGCGAAAGATCAGATCGTCGGCCAGATCTGGAAAGACGAAGGACAGACCGAACTGTGGATGGTGCCGACCGTCTACAATTACGACTCGATCGGCTACCGCCCCGACCTCGTCTCCAAGGAAGAGGCGAGCACCTGGGCCGCGCTGTTCGACGACAAGTTCCGCGGCAAGACCGGCCTCAACGTCGACCCGCTGATCGCCTTTGGACAGGCGGTTCTGGCGATGAACACTCTCAAGCTGCTCGAGGTCCCGAACCCCGGCAATCCCGACAAGAAGGCGATCGACGAAGCTTCGAAGTTCCTCATCTCGAAGAAGAAGGGCGGACAGTTCCGCGCGCTGTGGGGCGATTTCGGCGAACTCGTCAATCTGCTCGCGTCTGGCGAAATGATCATCGCCGACGCATGGCAGCCTGCGGTCATGGCCGTGAAGGCGCAGGGCAAGCCGTGCACCTACGCCCTGCCGAAGGAAGGCTATCGCGCCTGGGCGATCGGCGTGTCGCCGATTACCGGAACGCCCAACAAGGAAGCGGTCATCGCCTACGCGGACTACTGGCTCTCGGGGCCGCCCGCCATCACCGTGTCGGAGCAGGGCTACTATTCGCCGACCACCAACATCAAGAATGTGATGGACCCGGACAAATACGCGTTCTGGTACGAGGGCAAGCCCTGGAAGGGCGCGCCCGAGCGCGGCATCAAGGAAGGCGATCTGCGCGACGGCGGCTCGCTCGATCAGCGCGCTTCGACGGTCGCCTACTGGCACCAGTGGCCGGATGAGTACGACTACCTGATGAAGAAGTGGGACGAGTTCCTCAGCGCCTAAAGTCGCGCTGCATCAAGAGGTCCCCCCGCGCCTTCGGGCGTGGGGGGCGAGAAGAACTATCCAAAGTAGGTTGGGACTGAGCGCGTGAGCTACGACCTTCAACTCTCCAATGTCAGGAAAGTTTACGACACCGGAGCCCCCGCGGTCGTCGACTTCAACCTCAAGGTGGCGAAGGGCGAATTCATTGCCTTTCTCGGCCCGTCCGGGTGCGGCAAGACAACGACGCTCCGCATGATCGCCGGCTTCGAGTTCGATTTCCTCGGGCGACATTCTCATTCGCGGCAAGCGCATCAACGATGTCCCCCCCGAGCGGCGGCCGACCGCGATGATCTTTCAGAACTACGCCCTGTTTCCCCACATGACCGTGCGCGACAACGTCCGCTTCGGCCTCGACGTCAAGCGGATGCCGGCGGCCGAGCGCGACGCGAAGGTCGAGCGCATTCTCGACAAGTTGGGGCTGACCGACATCCGCGACCACAGGCCGGAGCGTCTTTCCGGCGGCCAGAAGCAGCGCATCGCGCTCGCCCGCGCGCTGGTCGTCGAACCGGACATTCTGCTGCTCGACGAACCGCTCGGCGCACTCGACGCCAATCTGCGCAAGAGCATTCAAAACGAGTTGAAGCTGTTGCAGCGCCATCTCGGCGTCACCTTCGTCTTCGTCACGCATGCGCAGTCGGAGGCGTTGGCGCTCTCCGATCGCATCGTCGTGATGAATGCGGGACGCATCGAACAGGTGAGCGCGCCATACGAGCTCTACACGCGTCCGCGGACATTGTTCGTCGCGCGGTTCATCGGCCGCAACGCCTTGATCTCTGGCCGGGTCGCCGCGGCGCACAACGGCGGTTTCGTGCTCGATACCGCCTTCGGGCAACTCGTCGGCGCCGATCAAGGCGCGAGCCCCGGCGTCGGCAGCCCGGCGAGCCTTGCGGTGCCGGCGGAAGCGATCGACGTCCTGCCCATGTCGACGCCGCATGCGTTTCTGCTCGAGACCTACGGCGGCAATCCGGTCAAAGCGAAGATCGAGTTCGATCCAGCAGGTCGGCCACATCGTCCAGATTGCGGCGCTGATCGGCGCGGCCGATCCGGTCATGGTGGAGGGGCACGCCGACAAATATGCTGGACGCCTCCAGACGGGCGACGAGGTGTTGCTCGCCTGGCGTCGCGATGCAGCGACGTTGATCACCCACTAAAGGCGCTCCATGTCCCCGATATCGACAAATCCTGCGACCACCGCCGCTGAACTCGGCGCCGATTTGCGCGCCGGCCGGCTCGACGCCTGCGACCTGATCGAGGCGACGCTCGACGCCATCGCAGCTCATCCCGACAAGGCGATCTTCACCGAGGTGACGGCGGAACGCGCGCGAAAGGAGGCGCACGCCGCGCGCGCGCGTCTGAAAGCCGGCCTGCCTTTGAGCCCGCTCGACGGCGTGCCGGTTGCCTGGAAGGACCTGTTCGACGTCGAAGGCCGCGTCACCACCGCCGGCTCCGTTGTGCTGAAGAGCAATCCGCCGGCGCGCGAGGACGCGGCTTTGCTGAAGGCCGCGGGCCGGGCCGGGCTGGTTCTGGTCGGGCTGGTCAACATGACCGAGTTTGCCTATTCCGGCATCGGCCTCAATCCCCATTTCGGCACGCCGCGCAACCCGCGCGACCCGAATGTGCATCGCGCGCCGGGCGGCTCGTCGTCGGGCTCGGGCGTCGTCGTCGCGGCGCGGCTGACGCCGATCGCGATCGGCACCGACACCGGCGGCTCGATCCGCGTACCGGCGAGCTTCAACGGCGTCGTCGGCTACAAGCCATCGACCGGCCGCTTCCCGATGGACGGCGCCTTCCCGCTGTCGCGCACGCTCGACACGCTCGGGCCGCTCGCCCAGACGGTCGAGGACTGCGCGTTGATAGATGCGGCGCTGCGCGGCGCGCTGACGCCCGAGGCTCTGCGGCGGGACGTCGCCGGCCTGCGCGTCTTTGTGCCGCAGACGCTGGTGTTGGATGGTCTCCAGGACGCGGTCGCCGCCAATTTCGAAGCCTCGATCGCGCGCCTCGCCGCGGCTGGGGCGAAGATCGAGCGTCGGCCGCTGCCGCAGCTCGCCGCGATTCCCGAATTGATCGCCAAGCATGGCCACCTGCTCGGCGCCGAGGCGCTGCAGGTGCACAGGGCGCGCATCGCCGGGCCGGACGCCGAGCGGATCGACCGGCGCGTCGTCAAGCGCATTCGTCTCGCCGAGAGGATGACTGCGGTCGATCTCGTCGAGGTGCTGCAGGCACGCGCGCGCCTCATCGCCGAGGCGAACGCCGAGATCGGCGACGCAATCGTCGCCTTCCCGACGACGCCGCATGTGGCGATGCCGATCGCGCCGCTCGAGGCGGACGACGAGGTCTTCGCGCGCGAAAACATGACGACGCTGCGCAACACGATGGTCGGCAATTTCCTGGATTGGTGCGGCGTCGCGATTCCGAACGGCGTCGATAAGCAGGGGATGCCGACCAGCCTGCTGTTTTCGGCGACGCATGGCCGCGATGCGGCTGTGCTTTCGGCCGCGCTTTCGGCGGAGGCTCTTATTCGCGGAAGCATTCGTCAGTGATCGAAGGCGAGCGACGCAAGCCGCTCGCCAAATCCGTAACGGAACTGGATACGGAGGAAGGGCGGCCAAGACAAATCTTTGCGGCATCGACATCGACGACGCTTGATCGCCACGCAGGCTCCGCATTCCCGGAGTCAATTTCGTCACCATGAAAGAAATGGTGGAGGGTTTCGCCAAGCCTTCCCCGCGCAAGACGTAACCGAGTTTCATCGCGGCCAAGACGCCGCGGTGGCCATCAACCGAGGCGAAGTCAATCGGTCCGCGCGGGAGGCCCTGCGTGGAAACGGGATTGCTTTGCCACGCGGCGGCGCCTCTCAGCGCGTCCGTCCGAAAAGAGGAGAAAGCGAATGATCAGGGTGGGTGTAGACGTCGGCGGGACCTTCACCGACATCGTCCTGGAACAGACCGTGCCGGGCGGCGGTCAGAAGATATTCGTCCACAAAGTGCCTTCGACGTTGACGGACCAGTCGATGGGCGTCGTCCAGGGTGTCGTCGAGGTCTGCAAGATCGCGGACGTTTCGCCTGATGACATCGACATGGTGCTGCACGGCACGACGGTCGCCACCAACATGGTGATCGAGCGCAAGGGCGCCGAAGTCGGCATGATCACCACGCGCGGTTTCCGCGACATCCTGCACATGGCTCGCCACAAGCGGCCGCACAACTTTTCGCTGCAATTCGACGTGCCCTGGCAGTCGAAGCCGATCGTCAAGCGCCGCAACCGTCTCGTCGTCGACGAGCGTCTGCTTCCGCCGACAGGCGAGGTCGCTGTTCCGCTCGCGCTCGATCAGGTCGAGGCGGCCGCCGAGACGTTCAAGAAGCGCGGCCTCAAGGCGGTTGTGATCTGCTTTCTCTACTCGTTCCTCAACAACGAGCATGAGGCGAAGGCGCGCGACATCGTCAAGCGCGTGATGCCTGACGCCTATGTCTGCTGCTCGCATGAGGTGGTCAACGTCATTCGCGAATACGAGCGTTTCTCCTCGACGGCGATGAACGCCTTTATCGGACCGACGACCGCGCTCTACCTCGAGCGCCTCGAAGGCCGCCTGCGCGAGAACGGGATCAAGGCGAAGGTCCGCATCATGCAGTCGAACGGCGGCATTTCGACGGTCGAGAATTCGTCGCGCCGTCCGATTGGCCTCTTGCTGTCGGGCCCCGCCGGCGGCGTGATCGGCGGCCGCTGGACCGGCAAGTCCTGCAACACCAAGAACGTCATCACCGTCGACGTCGGCGGCACCTCCGCCGACATTTCGGTGATCCAGAACGGCGAATTGCGCATCAAGAACCCGCGCGACACCGAGGTCGCGCATCTGCCCGTTCTTGTGCCGATGCTCGACGTCGACGCGATCGGCGCAGGCGGCGGTTCGATCGCCTATCTCGATCCGGGCGGGGCGTTCCGCGTCGGTCCGCGCTCGGCGGGCGCTTCGCCCGGTCCGGCCTGCTACGACAAGGGCGGCAAGGAACCGGCGGTCACCGATGCCCAAGTGGTGCTCGGCCGCCTCGATCCCGAGCACTTCCTCGGCGGCGACCTGAAGATCAACCCAGCGCGAGCGCATGCTGCGGTCGAGGAATATGTAGCCAAGCCGCTGAAGCTCTCGGTGAAGGATGCGGCGCTCGGCATTCTTCGCGTCGTCAACAACAACATGGCGCTGGCGATCAACGCCAACTCGGTCGCCAAGGGCATCGATCCGCGCAATTTCACGCTGATGGGCTTCGGCGGCGCCGGGCCGCTGCACGCGACCTCGCTCGCCGACCTGATCGGCGCGAAGGACACGATCTCACCGCTGCATCCCGGCATTACAGCCGCGATGGGCCTGCTGCTGACCGAACTGCAATATGAGTACACCCGTTCGGTGCTGGTGGTCGCCAACAAGGCGACCCAGGCGGAATTCGATCAGGTCAACAAGATCGTCGCCGAGCTGAAGGCCGAGGCGCGCGAGCAGCTTCTCGCCGACGGCGTGGCGGAGGATCACCACCGCTTCGTCGCGGTCGCCGAGTGCCGCTATGTCGGTCAGGGCTTCGAGCTGCGGGCGGCGATGCCGGACGCTCCGCTCGACCCGTGGAACGCCAGCGTCGTGATCAAGAGCTTCTACGACGCGCACAAGCAGGTCTACGGCCACGCCTTCGACGATCAGATGGTGGAGATCATCACGCTGCGTGTCGTCGGCTCGTCGGCGACCGAGACGCTGAAGCTGCCTGAACTGCCTAAGGGCGGCAGAACCAATCCAGCGGAGGCGCAGCTCTATGTGCGCGACACCGTGTTCGATGACGGCGAGAGCTATCCGACGCCGCGCTACGCCCGCGGCAAGCTGCTCGCCGACGACCGCGTCACCGGTCCGGCGCTGATCGTCCAGCACAATTCCACAACCTTGGTCCCGCCCGGCTTTGTCGCCAGCGTGCTCTCGCACGGCGACATGCGCGTTGGGCGCGGCGCAGTCTGATGGGGGCCGTCATGAGCGAAAGCAAATCCATGAAAATCGATCCGATCACCCTCCAGGTCGTCGGCGGCGCGCTGCACTCCATCGCCGAGCAGATGGGCAACGTGCTCTACCGCATGTCCTATTCCTCGATCATTCGCGAGAGCCAGGATCTCGGCGCGGGACTGTTCGACCGCGACTACAACACGCTCTGCGAGTTGGATTCGACGCCGATGCACATCGGCTCGCTGCCCGGCTACCTGCGCGGCATCGAGAAGTCGATCCCGCTCGACGCCTGGAAGCCCGGCGACTGCGTGATCCACAATCATCCCTACTACGGCGCGAGCCATTCGCCGGACATCGCGGTCGTGATGCCGGTCTTCTTCGAGGGCGAACTCGTCGGCTTCTCCGCCAATACGGCGCATCACGTCGATATCGGGTCGGCGACGCCCGGCCTCATCATCGACGTGCCGGACGTTTTCGCTGAGGGCATGCTGTTCAACGGCACCAAGCTCTATGACGAAGGCAAGCGCAGCGAGAGCCTCTGGCGCTACATCCGCGACAACACCCGTGTGCCTTCGCTCGTGATGGGCGACCTCGAGGCGCAAATCGCTTCGGCCGAGCTCGGCGTCAGGCGCTTCCAGGAGTTGCTCGCGACCTATGGCAAAGACACTGTGTTCCAGGCGACGCGCCAGCTGATGGACTACACGGAGGCGATGCTGCGGCGCGAAATCGCCAAGATTCCCGACGGCGACTACACAGCCGAGGGTTTTCTCGACGACGACGGTCGCAATCGCGGCAAGACGCTTCCGGTCAAGGTGACGGTGAAGAAGCGCGGCGACGGCGTCGAGGTCGACCTCACCGGCTCGGCGCCGCAAACGCCGACGGCGTTCAACGTGCCGTTCGACGGGTCGACCAAGGTCGCCTGCTACTTCGCTTTCCGCGCGCTGCTGCTCGACACCTACACCCACGAGGAGCACATTCCGCAGAACGAGGGCTCGTTCCGGCCGGTCAAGGTGACCGCGCCGCTCGGCTCGATCTTCAATCCGATTGCGCCGGCCGCGGCAGAAGCGCGCTTCTGCCAGACCCAGCGCGTCGTCGATCTCATCATCAAGGCGCTGTCGCCGGTGCTGCCCGATCGCTGCACCGCCGGCAACGCCGCGACCCTGTCATTCGCCGCCTTCTCCGGCATTCGCCCGAACGGCGACTATTGGGTGTTCCTCGAAGTGAACGAAGCGGCGATGGGCGGACGGCCGAAGTCCGACGGTCCGGACACGGTCGAGGAGTTGATGCGCAACACGCGCAACAATCCGCTCGAGGATCTCGGCATGCACCTGCCGCTGATCTGCGACCGGTACGAACTGCGCGACGACGTGGCGCCGGGGGCCGGCAGGTTCCGCGGCGGGCAGGGCGTCGTCAAGTCGCAGCGATTCCTGACGTCGGGTTCCATTACCCACGAATCCGACCGTCACGAGGACGCGCCTTGGGGCGTGTTCGGCGGTAAGTCGGGCGCGGTCGGCAAGTATGAGATCTACAACGCCAAGACGCCGAACGACGTCAAACAATACCCGTCGAAGTTCTCCGGCCTGCGCGTCGAAGAGGGCGACGTCGCCTGCTACTACTCGCCTGCGGGCGGCGGCTACGGCGATCCGCTCGAGCGGCCGGCCGAGCAAGTGATGGAGGACGTGCTCGACGACTTCATCACGCCCGAGCACGCGCGCGAAGCCTATGGCGTCATGCTAAAGCCGGCCGACAACGGCTATCCCTGGGCGCTCGACGTCGAAGGCACAGAGAAGCTGCGCGCCTCGATGCGCGCCTGAGCGCAGCAAAACGCCGCCTCGCGCATCAGAGCGCGGGGCGGCGCTTTTCATTGGGAGGACATTGCTGTGGGACGCATCGTCGATCTTTCGCTGTCGATCGAAGACAACATGCCGGCGCACAAACTGTTTCAGCGCCCGATCTACACCGTGCACATGAGCCACGAGAGCGCCAAGGCGCATAACCTCGGGGTTCCCGGCGACGCGATGACGTTCCAGACCAACTTCATAGGCATGGTCGATCACGTCGGAACGCATGTCGACGCGTTCCGGCACGTGAGCCCAACCGGCCTCTCCGTCGACGAGATGCCGCTCGATCTTTTCATGGGCAAGGCAGTTTGCTTCGATCTGCGCCATATTCCTGATCTCGGCGAGATCACCGAGGCAGACATAGAGGCCGCCGAGGCGAAGTGCGGCGTGAAGGTCGACGGCCACATCGTCCTACTGTGCACCGGCTTTCACAAGCGCAACTATCCCTCGCTCGACAGCGTCTGGAAGAATCCACTGCTGACGGTTGAGGCGACGCGCTGGCTGCATGCGCGCGGCTCGCGGATGCACGGTGTCGAAGGCCCGTCGACCGACAAGCCGACGGACAATATTTTTGCCCAACATCGCCTTTGCCGCGACCTCGGCATTTCCCATTGGGAGTGGCTGGTCAATCTCGAGGAACTACTCGGCAAGGGGGAGTTCCAGTTCTTCGGCGTTCCGCTCAAGTTCAGGGGCGGTTCGGGCTCGCCGGTGCGTGCGTTCGCCATTCTGAACGACTGAGGTCTTCGACGGGCTCCCGCGCTTTTGTCCTCTTCCGGTCCCACCACCGCCCCGGTCATTCATGCGACGCTTGCGGGCTTTTAACGAGGGTAGTGGCGGCCGGTGAGGGGAGAGGCGGCGGCTCAACTGCCGCCGTCGCAGATCGAGGGCACGCCGCCTGCGCGGCGCCAGCGCCGATTTCACAGCGCTTCGCGGATCGCTTGCAGCCGCTTTCGCTCGTCGTTGCGCGCTTGCAGCGCGCCGTCCATGTCGACTGGCGTGAACTTCGCCTGCGCGTGCGGCTGAAGCTGGCCGATCAGATCGAGGTCGGCGGAGATGATCGTGCCGATCATGAAATAGCCGCCGCCCGAGACGGCGTCGCGATGCAGGACGATTGGCTCAGTCCCGCTCGGCACTTGCACCGAGCCATAGGGGTAGCAGGCGTCGACGATGTTGGACGGGTCCGAGCCGGCGCCGAACGGCGGTTCGCGCGGCACGAATTCGAGCGGCCGTCCGCCACGGAAGCGATAGCCGATGCGGTCCGCTTCCGGCGCCACTTTCCACGTATCGGCGAAGAAATGCTCGTGCGCCGCGTCAGTGATGCGATGCCAGTAAAGGCCCGGCATCATGCGCAGTTCTACCTCTCGGCCCGACGAGCGCCGCAACGCCGCCGGCACGCTGCGCTCTTCCGCCGCGCCCGCGCCGGCGCCGATCGGCAAGATGTCGCCAGCGGCCAGCTTGCGGCCCTCGAAGCCGCCGAGCGCGCCGAGCGCGTAGGTCGAGCGGGAACCGAGCACTTCCGGAACGTCGACGCCGCCCGAAATCGCGATATAGGCGCGGGCCCCCGACTTTAGATGGCCGAAGGACAAGGTCTGGCCCTTGCGGACGTGGAACGCCGTCCAGGTCGGCCGCCCTTCGCCGTCGACTTTCGGCGGCAATTCGGCGCCAGTGACGGCGACGGTCGCGTCGACGTCAAACTCAAGCTCCGGCCCCATGAAAGCCGCCTCGAGCACCGCCGCATCTTCGGGATTGCCGACGAGCAGGTTGGCCGCGCGTAGCGCCAGGCGATCCATGCCGCCGGAAAGGGGGATCCCGATGTGGTAGTAACCGGGGCGACCGAGGTCCTGCACCGTGGTCGCGAGACCCGGCTTGACGACTTTAATGCCCATAGAGCGCTCCCGTCAGCTTGGCGTTGGCGCCGTCGATGTCGGCGTGGAAGGCGTCGAGCGAGAAATCGACCTTCGCCGTTTGCGGCGCGAATTTGCCGGCCTCGACGTCGGCTGAGATCGCGTCGTATTCCGCCCGGTCGATCGGCCGCCATTTCACGATGTCGCCCGGATTGAACAGGCACATGAAATCGCTGAGGTACTTGACCTGCTGGTTGGGGTCGTAGATCGGCATCGGCGTGATGCCGAACATCTGGTAGCCGCCGGCGCCCCGCACCGAATAGATGGCCCCGAAGCAGCCGCCGTGGCCGACCGTCAGCTTGGGCGTGTCGGTACGAGGCCGCAGGTACTTCGGCGACTGGATCTGACGCTTGCGGTCGACCATCTGGTAGAGGAACGGCAGGCCGGCGACGAAACCAACCATCGAGACGAACCAGGGCGCGCCGGAATGCGCCTTGATGAAGCCGTCGACGCCGTCGAGGTTGTTGATCTTGGCGGTGTACTCGATGTCGGTCATCTCAGGCGCTTGATGGCGGTCGCGAAACCGCATCGACGTCTCATGCGTCCAGGGATCGTTGTAGAAAACAGGGATCTCGAGGATGCGCGTCTTGAGCGTCGCCTGGCCCTTGCCGGCGGCCGCCTCGATCGCCTTCACCTCTTTCATCAGATCATCCGGCGCGATGACGTCGGGATCGAACTTGATCTGAAACGACGCGTTGGCCGGGCAAATCTCGGTGACGCCCTTGATGGAGGCTTCGCGCACCGCTTTGGTGATGGAGAAACTCTTGAAAAAGGCTTCGAGCGACATTTCCTCGTCGCATTCGACGAAGAGGTGCTCGTCGCCCCCGAATGAATAGCGGCTGCTCATAGGTTGTTTCCCTCCCTCATGGCGCTCTCGCGGTCTTGCTGCCCGCAAGCCACTGCTCGAGCCATCGCGTGTGAAAAGCGCCTGCCGCGACCTCGGGATCATCCACGAGACGGCGATGCAGCGAGGCGGTCGTCGCGACGCCCTCGACCTTCAACTCCTCCAGCGCACGGCGCAGCCGCGACAATGCCGCCTCGCGCGTCTCGTCCCAAACGATCAGCTTGCCGAGCAGCGAGTCGTAGAAGGGCGGGATCGCGTAGCCGGGATAGAGCAAAGTGTCGAAGCGCACGCCGGGGCCGCCAGGCGCCCTGAGATCCGCGACGACGCCGGGCGAGGGACGGAAATCGAGTTCCGGATCTTCGGCGTTGATGCGCACCTCGATCGCGTGGCCGCGCGGCGCGATGTCCGCCTGCCGCCAACGAAGGCGCACGCCCGACGCAATGCGCAACATTTCACGCACGAGGTCGACGCCGCAGATCATCTCGGTCACAGGATGCTCGACCTGGATGCGCGTGTTCATCTCGATGAAATAGAACGCGCCGGTCACATCGTCGTAGAGATATTCGAGCGTGCCCGCGCCGCGGTATCCGACCGACTTCGTCAAAGCCACAGCGGAGGCGCAGAGCTTTTCGCGCACCGAAGGGCTGAGTGCGGCGGAGGGCGCTTCCTCCCACACCTTCTGGCGTCGCCGCTGAAGCGAACATTCGCGTTCGCCGAGATGGATCGCGTCATGTCCGTCGCCGAGCACCTGCACTTCAATGTGGCGCGCGCGGGCGATCAGCTTCTCGACATAGAGCGCGCCATCGCCGAATGCCGCCTTGGCTTCCGCCGCCGCCTGATCGAAGGCGGCTTCGAACGCCTCGGGCGTTTCAACGACGCGAATGCCACGGCCGCCGCCGCCAGCCGCCGCCTTGATCATCACGGGATAGCCGATGCTGTCCGCGAGGCGCCGCGCGACGGCATGATCGCTGAGCTTGCCTTGCGAGCCGGGAACCACCGGCACGCCCGCGGCGATCGCCGCCTCGCGCGCCGCGACCTTGTCGCCCATGGCGCGGATCGTGTCGCCGCGCGGGCCAACAAAGGTGAGGCCAGCCGCCTCGACGGCGTCGGCGAAAGCTGCGTTTTCCGAGAGGAAGCCATAGCCGGGGTGAACCGCGTCGGCGTCGGTTCGCCGCGCGGCGTCGAGGATTGCGGCGATGTTCAAATAGGATTTCGCCGCCGCCGGCGGCCCGATATTCACCGCTTCATCCGCCATGCGAACGGCGAGCGAGTCGGCGTCGGCGGCGCTGTGAACCTGAATCGTCTTGATACCGAGCTCGCGGGCCGCGCGCTGAATGCGCACGGCGATTTCGCCGCGATTGGCGATCAGCAGGCGCTTGATCGCCATGCTTATTCGACCTCGAGCAACGGCTGGCCCGACATGACCGGGTCTTCGTCGTCGGTGAGGAAGCGCACCACTTTGCCGGCGGCGTCTGCGTGGACTTCAATGAAGGACTTCATCACCTCGACGAGGCCGATGACGTCGCCGACCGCGACGGCGTCTCCCTCGGACTTGAACGGCGGCTTGTCCGGCGCCGGCTTGCGATAAAAGGTTCCGGGCACCGGAGAAAGGATCTGCGTCGACATGGGTCCCCCTTGAAAATCAGCTTAGGCTTGGCGCGGCACGACGGCGCGGACAGCCGCCGCAATGGCGGTCGCGTTGGGCGTGTCGGAATGCACACAGATGGTCTCGGCGCCGACGCGGATGTCGCGGCCGCCAACACTCGCGACCTTGCCCTCTTCGATCGCACGCCTGCATTTCGCGGCGGCCGCTTGAGGGTCCTTCGCGTCGTGCTCGCGCGTGATGATGAGCCGGCCGTCGTCGTCGTAGTCGAGATCGGCGTAGAACTCCGCCATGAAGGTGCGCCCGCGCGCGGGATAGATGGTCTCGTGCAGAGTGCCGAGCATGCCGACCAATGGCGCGTTGAACACTTCGGCTGCGTCGCACACCGCATGGGCGATCGCTTCATCGCGCGCCGCCATTCCATAGAGCGAACCATGCGGCTTGATGTGGTTGAGCGTCATGCCCTCCGCCTCGAGGAAGCCTTTCAGCGCGCCGATCTGATAGATCAGGCAATTGGCGAGCTCTTCACGGCCGATCTTCATTTCGCGGCGCCCGAAGCCTTGCAGGTCGGGCAGGGAGGGATGCGCGCCGACCTTCACGCCGTGCGTCTTCGCGAGCTTCACGGTCGCGCGCATATGGTTGAAGTCGGAGGCGTGGAAGCCGCACGCGACGTTGGCGATGTCGATCAACGGCATCAGGCCGGCGTCGTCGCCGAGCCGGTAGAGCCCGAAGGACTCGCCCATGTCGCAGTTGATCGTCGCCATCCACTGATCTCCCCGGAAGCCGCTCTTTCGGTCCAAGTTGCGTGACGACCTTACTATTGTAAAATAGCAAAAAACTATAATTGCGTATCGGAAAAACCGAATTTGGACATCTCCCTGCGCCAGTTCCGCTATTTCCTCGCCACGGCGGAAGCCGGCCAGGTCAGCCAGGCAGCGATGAGCCTCAACGTCTCGCAATCGACGGTGACCGCGGCGCTGCAACAGCTCGAAGCGGCGCTCGGCGTCACGCTGTTCCGGCGCTCGCCCGGGGGCATGGAGCTGACGGTGGAGGGGTCGCGCTTTCTCTCACACGCGCGCGAAGTGATGGCGGCGGTGAGCGCAGCCAAGCGCGCCCAACTGACGGAGACGACCTCCGTCAAAGGGCTGATTCGGGTCGGGCTCACCTATACGGTCGCGGGCTATTTCCTGCCGCGGCACTATTCGCGTTTCGCCCGCAACTATCCCCATGTGCAGGTTCAGCTGCTCGAGCTGCCGCGCGCCTCGATCGAGATCGGCCTGAAGGACGGCTCGCTCGACATCGCCGTCATGCTGGTCTCCAATCTCAGCGATCGCGCATCGCTGGCCTCGGAGACGCTGCTGCGTTCGCGCCGGCGGCTATGGCTGCCGGCTGACCATCCATTGCTGCGATCGGAGCGGATCGACCTCGCCGAGATTGCCGAGGCGCCGTACATCATGCTGTCGGTCGACGAGGCGCATCAGACCGCGTCGCGCTATTGGACGCCGACGGGATTTCGGCCGAACGTGACGTTCATGACGTCTTCGGTGGAGGCCGTCCGCAGCATGGTCGCGGATGGGCTCGGCGTGACGATTCTTTCCGACATGGTCTATCGACCGTGGTCGCTCGAGGGGCAGCGCATCGATCGTCGCGACGTCGCTTCCGCGATCCCGACGATGGACGTCGGATTGGCCTGGCGGCAATCGGAGCCCCTGCCGCCGGCCGCCCGGGCGTTCGCGGATTTCCTCGCGCTGTCGGTCAGCGGCGCCGCTTGAACGGTCCGGCCGCTATCCCGTCTACTTTGCCACTGCCACAAGCGAGGGCACGAACGCGCCCGTATCACGACCGGGTCGGAGCCCCGCGCCGATTGATGGATTGGGAACGTGCGGGCCTTCCGGCTATAAATCCTGCGCATTTTTTCGGCGGCGACGCTCCGAGCGTGCCGAAAATTTGCGATTGCCTCGGTCATATTTATAATGATAAATAGGAAGAAGGGGACGCAATGAGACAAACGATCAATCTCCCTCGCCAGAAGCGGTCCGACCTGATGGTGGAGGAGATTAAGCGCTGGATTGTGGCGGAGGGTAAGAAACCGGGCGACCGGCTCCCGCAGGAACGAGATCTGATCACCATTTTTGGGGTCAGCAAAGGAACTGTGCGGGAGAGCCTGAAGTCGCTCGAGGTGCAGGGACTGATAAGGGTTCAAACTGGGCCCAATGGGGGCGCATATATTTCGGATGTGCCGTACGAGGTGACTGCGGCGCTGTTAGGCAATTATTTCTTTTTTGCCGAGGTCGGCGCCAAGGAAATCTACGCCGTTAGGAAATTGATCGAGCCAGACCTCGCCTATTACGCGTTAAGTCATCTAACGCCCGAGGCGATAGCCAGGCTTGAAGAGACGATAGTGATTTGCAGTGAGGCGCCGAAAGATCAGGATCAGTTGAAGAGGCAGCGGGTTGCAGAGCTGGAGTTTCATAACATACTTGCCGATGCGTGCCCGAACGTCATGCTGTCGTTCATGTGCAAATTCATCAATCATTTTCTTGCGGAAATGCTGACATATAAAGGAATGTACGTCGGGGACCAAGATCATATCCGGCATGAAAATCTTGACGCGCATCGGCGCATAATGACTGCAATCCGTGGGAAAGACGCCGAGGGGCTCCGGCAAGCAATGAAGGAGCACATGACTGACTGCGCGTGCCATGTGGTTGAGCTTGAAGCTGTCGTGACGAGCAAGTTTCTCAGCAAGGAAGCGCTGGTTCGCTGATATGCGGGAAGCTGACGGCTCGTTTCGACAAACGAATAGAGGCAACAATGAATTTCGATGGCGTGGGAGAGGTTCAGGACCTGCTGCGCGACGCCCTCCCGGCGGGCTGTCGCGACATCGGCAGGAATTGGATCGGCGGAGCATGGGTCGACGCGTCCTCGCGGGATTCTTTCGAAACGATCGATCCCAGCACAGGGCGGCCGTTGCACCGCATCGCGACAGCCGACGAAAGTCAGGTCGCCGCGGCGACCCTTGCCGCTGCGGGAGCCTACGAGGGCTGGTGGGCGATGGACGGCCACGCCCGCGCGTCGATCTTCTGGAATATCGCCAAGGGGATCAGGGAGAAGCGCCGGGAACTCGCGGTTCTCGATACGCTCGATGCGGGGCGGCCGCTGCGCGACACCACGGCGCGGGATGTCGAGCGCGCGGCTCGCATCTTCGAGTTCTTTGCCGGAGTGACCGACCGCGTGCGCGGCGCCTCGATTCCCGTCGCGCCGGGCTTCCGCAACGTTACTGCGATGGAGCCGCACGGGGTCGTCGGAGCCATCATTCCCTGGAACTATCCTCTGACAAACGCAGCGACGAAGCTCGCGCCGGCGATGGCCACCGGCAACGCCGTCGTGCTCAAGCCCTCGGACGAGACGCCGCTTTCGGCATTGCTGCTCGCCCAGATCGCGCATGAAGCGGGCTTGCCCGCCGGCGTGCTTAATGTCGTGAACGGTCCGGGAGGGACCACCGGCGAGGCTCTGGTGCGGGACGCCCGCGTCAACAAGATCGCATTTACGGGCTCGACCGCCGTCGGGCGCAAGATCGCCGCAATAGCGGGCCAGGACCTGAAGTCGGTCACGCTTGAACTCGGCGGCAAATCTCCTTGCATCGTGTTTGATGACGCCGATATCGACAACGCCGCCGCCGCGGCTCTCTTCAGCCTGGTGTCCAACCAGGGACAGACCTGCACGGCGGCCACCCGATTGGTCGTCGCGCGCTCCGTGCAGCAGCGCTTTCTCGCGCGGATGCGGGAATTGGCCAGCCAGATCCGCGTCGGCAATCCGCTCGACATGAAAACGATGGTTGGGCCGCTGATCTCCCGCCGCCAATTCGATCGTGTCCAGAGCTACATCGACGCCGGCGTCGAGGAAGGCGCTGCGAGAGACGTGCTGGACGTCGATTGGGCGGTAGGCAACGGCGACGGATTTTTCGTGAAACCGACCATCTTCACGAATGTCGGCGTCGACATGAAGATTCACCGCGAAGAGATTTTCGGCCCGGTGGTGGTGGTGACGCCGTTCGACACCGAGGACGAAGCGATCGAACTGGCGAACCATTCGGATTTTGGTCTCGCGGGGTCGATTTGGACGGAAAACCTCCGACGAGCGGAGCGCATGTCGGCAAAATTGCGCACCGGGCTCGTTTGGATCAACGCCGTCCACGCGCTTCATCCCGGCTCTCCATACGGAGGCTTTCGCGAAAGCGGCATGGGATTGGAAATGGGGCTCGAGGCCGTCGGGCAGTTCATGCGCACGAAGAGCGTTTGGACCGCCGTCGAGCCGTGGCGTTCGCCGTGGGCAGTGGCGTGAGTCCGATGCCAAAGACAGCCGCCCCAGAAGCGCTCGCGTTGCCGGTGGCCGACCCCGCCGCGTTGCAACGCCTCGTCGCCTCGGCCCATAGCTTGCAGACGGCGTTGGTCGAAGACCGGCGCTATCTGCACGCCCGCCCGGAACTGGGCTGGGAGGAACAGGAGACGACCGCCTTCGTCGCCCGCCGGCTGACCGAGTTAGGCTATGCGGTTCGCGCCGGTAGCGACTTTCTCGGCGCCGCGCCTCGATTGGGTCAAAGCGCCCATTCAACCACGGAGACGGGCTGCGTCGCGGAAATCAGCGGAGCGCGGCCGGGACCGACCGTCGTCATTCGGATCGATCTGGACGCATTGCCGATTGCTGAAGCGGCTGACAGCCTTCCCGCTACGGGGGGATGGGCGTCGCAGCGCAGTGGAGTCATGCACGCGTGCGGCCATGACGGTCATGTCGCGATCGGGCTAGGAATTGCGCTGCTTCTCGCTGAGCGGGCCGGGGAGTTCGCTGGCCGTTTGCGGCTCCTGTTCCAGCCTGCGGAGGAGGGCGCCCGCGGCGCGCGGTCCGTTGTCGAGGCGGGTTGGCTCAAAGACGCGGACGTGCTGCTCGGATTCCATATCGGTTTGGGCGTGCCGACCGGCAGCCTCGCCCTCGGCGTTCAAGGCTTTCTGGCGTCGAAAAAATTTCGGCTGCGATTGACCGGTCGACCGGCTCATGCCGGGGTCGCGCCGGAGCAGGGACGGAATGCCCTCATCGGCGCCTGCCAGATCGTGCTTGCGCTGCAATCCCTGGCTCAATCGAGCCGGCCGAATGTGCGGGTGAACGTCGGCGTGATGAATGCGGGTCGCGCGCTCAACGTGGTCCCCGACAACGCCGAACTGGCGTACGAGCTTCGGGCCGGAGCGCAGGAAGACCTCGACGCCCTCGTCGAGCGGGCTAGCGAAACGGTTGAAGGAATCGCGCGCGCCCACGGTCTGCAATACGCCGTCGATCTCATCGGGGAAGCGGCGGCTTGGGCCAATCCGCCCGACGTGGCGAGTTGGGCTCACGAAGTCGCGCAAAGAGCGGACCTCTTTCCGAACCATCTCATGCAGCATGAGTTCGGCGCGAGTGAAGACGCGACGCTGATGCTGCGCGCCGTCGCCGACCGTGGGGGACTTGGCGGGTATTTTGTCCTTGGGTCGGATTTGGCGTCCGGTCATCACACCGCCAATTTCGACTTCGACGAAGGTGTTCTGTCATCCGGCGCAGCGTTCATCGCCGCTCTGGCCGTGAGCGCACTGCGCGCGGATCAGCGCGAGGCTACAGAGGGCGTCGTTCAATGACGCTGCTGCGATTAACCGCCGGACAAGCGACGCTTGCGCCCATCCCGAACCTGCCAAGCGAGGCCAGCGCATGACGGGGAGCGCCCCAAACAATGATCCGCCTGCAGTCCTCAGCGTTAGCGGGCTGCGAAAGATTTTTCCGGGCGTCGTCGCGCTGGATTCGGTCGACTTCGATGTTCGCCCCGGCGAGATCCACGCGCTGCTTGGCGCGAACGGGGCCGGCAAAAGCACCCTCATCAAGGTTGTCGCGGGCCTCTACGCTCCGGACGGAGGGGAGCTTTTCCTCTCGGGAAGCAAAACCCGTTTTGGCGGTGCGTCGGATGCGATGGCAGCCGGAATCAGCGTGATCTATCAGGATTTCGCTCTCGTTCCGCACATGACCGTCGCCGAGAACATCTTTCTCGGCAGCGAAATCCTGACGCCGCTCGGCTTGGTGGATTGGAGCGCGACCCGCCGCGAAGCGGGCAAACTCCTCGACACCGTCGGCGCGCCTTTTTCGGTGGACGCGCGCGTCGCTGAACTTGGCACCGGACATCGACAGTTGGTCGAGATCGCCAAGGCGTTGAGGCGCGAGTCGAAGGTTCTCATTCTCGACGAACCCACTGCGTCCCTCAGTCAGGGCGAGACCGATCGTCTACTCGAGCTTATCCGCGCCCTCGCGACAAAGGGCGTCGGGATCGTCTACGTGAGCCATCGGCTCGAGGAAATCGCCGGATTGGTCAGCCGCGTGACGATCTTGCGCGATGGCCGCTCGATGGGCACCTTCCCAGCCGCGGAGATCGACCGCCGACGGATCGTTTCTCTCATCACCGGCCAGGCGGAACTAGCCGCGCGGCAACGTCGGGCGGCGAGAACGCCCAAACCGCCATTGCTGGAAATCAAAGGTCTTTGTCGCAAGGGCGAGTTCAAGGACGTTTCCATTAGCGTGGCGCCGGGCGAAGTTGTCGTCTTGACCGGACTGGTCGGCGCCGGGCGCACCGAACTGCTGCAAACGATATTCGGCGCGCGTCGCGCCGATGAGGGGGAAATCGTCTTTCGCGGAGAGAGGCTGCCGAACCTCTCCGTTCGCGACACGATCCGCAACGGCATTGCTCTGATCCCCGAGGACCGCCGAGGGCAGGGGCTCAACCTCATCATGCCGGTCTACGAGAACATCGCCATGGCGGTCTGGCGCAAGTTCATTGGCGCTTTCGGCCTGTCCCAGAGCAGGGAAATCAGCCACGCCAGGAAGATGATCGCCGATTTGGACATCCGCCCGCCTCATCCGGCAGCGCGCGCCGGCGCACTATCCGGCGGCAATCAGCAGAAGGTCGTTCTGGCGAAATGGCTTTCGACGGAGGCCAACCTCTTCCTGTTCGACGAGCCCACTCAGGGCGTCGACGTCGGCGCGAAGAAGGACATCTACGACATCATCGATCGCCTCGTGGCGGACGATAAGGCGGTGCTCATTGCGTCTTCGGACTTGGAGGAGGTTCTGCTGGTCGCTGATCGCGTGATCGCCATGCATCAAGGGCGGATCGTCGCCGAATTTTCCAACGACAACCTCGACGCGAGCGCCGTCGTGGACGCGATCACACGGGGGCCAGCGAAATGACGGAAGCGGTTGGTGGTAAGACGGCGCGTTTCTCCAGCCCAAAAAGGCTGGACCCGGCTATCATCGGGCCGAGCGTCGCGCTTATCGCGATGTTCGTCATCTATTCGTTGCTGAGCACGCATTTTCTGACTTTCCAGAACATCACCAACGTGCTCGTTCAGTGCGCGCCTCTGCTGATCCTCGCGGCGGGCCAAACGTTCCCCGTTTTGATGGGCGGACTTGACCTTTCTCAGGGCTCGATCGTCAGCCTGGTGAGCGTGGCGACGGCCGGCGTGATGATGGATCACGGCATCGGTCTGGGCGCCGTCGCCGGCCTCGGAGCCGGAACTCTGGTGGGACTGGTGAACGGCCTGCTGATCGGTCGCGCTCGCGTTCAGCCGTTCATCGTCACGCTCGGCATGCTGTACATGATTTCGGGCGCCGCGATGGTTGTTTCCGGCGGCTCGTCAATCTTCGGATTGCCCCAGCCGGACGTCGACATCTTCTTTTGGTTCGGCGGCGGCTTCATCGGCCCGCTTCCGGTCCCGTTGCTCATCGCCGCCCTTCTGATCGGGATCGGCTATGTGGTCCTCTCACGCACGCCGATCGGTCGCGCGGTCTATGCGATCGGCGGCAACGAGCAGGTCGCCGTCATGTCCGGCATCGACGTCGGCCGGACCAAGATTTTCATCTATCTGATGAGCGGCGGGTTTGCGTCGATCGCCGGTTTCCTACTGAGCGGGCGGGTCATTTCCGGTCAGCCCATTCTCGGCTCCGGTGGACTGCTGTTGCAATCGATCGGCGCGGTCATCATCGGCGGGACGAGCATCTTCGGTGGCCAGGGCGGCATCCTGCGGACGGTGCTTGGCGTGTTCGTCATCGCCTTCATGGTCAACGGCCTCAATCTCTTGGCCATTTCGACCTTCATCCAGGACATCATCGTGGGCGCGATCATTATTGCTTCGGTGTGGATCAATTCACTCCGGCAAGCGAGGCCTTGAACAAGGCGACTCAAGGGGAAGAAAAGAGGGAGTGATATGGTGAACAAGCGTCATTTGTTTCGAAGCGCGGTTTGCGCAATTGCGCTGAGCGGCGTGGCGACGATCTCGGGAGCGGTCGCGCCTGCATTCGCGCAGCAAAAAGAAATCGCCGTCATGCTGCCGGCCGCCGGTGATCCCTACTTCAAGCTGAAGGCCTCCGGCTACGTCTATGAAGGCAAGAAGCTCGGCTACGACGTCAAGATCTACGACGCCGGCGGTTACGGCAATCTGCAGAACCAGGTCACGCAGATCGAGGACGTGATCCAAAGGCATGTCTCAGGGATCGTTCTCGTTCCCGCGAGCTCGGACGGCACCGTTCCGGTGGTCGAAAAGGCGATTGCGAGCGGCATCCCGGTCATCAACGACGGCATCGCGACGCGCAGCGACAAGGTTACGGGTTTCGTTGGCGAGCCCTCGTATGTGATGACGGAGTTGCTGGCGAGCTATGCGGCCGATCATCTCGGCGGCAAGGGCGAGGTCGCGCTGCTGTCGGGGCCGAGCGGCCTCGATCTGACGAAGCTTCGCGTCAGCGGATTCAAGGACTACCTGTCCAAATATCCGGGCATGAAGGTCGTCGCGGAGAAGTTCACGTCGACCGCGTCGTCGGAGGCGCTCGCGACCATGCAGGACTTCCTGCAGGCGCATCCCGACATCAAGGCCGTTTACGCGTTCAACGGCCCGATCGCGATCGGCGCCGTGCAAGCGCTGCGCGCGGCCGGCAAGAAGCCCGGCGACGTTATGGTGCTGACGACCGACTTGGAGCCGGAGACGCAGCGCCTAATCAATGACGGATGGATTCAGGCGACGATCGTCAGCCAGCCCGTCACCATGGCGGAGCTTGCGGTCCAGCGCGCGATCGAAGCGGCGGAGGGCAAGAAGATCCCGAAGGAGACGCTGACGCAGGCCTCTCTCGTCAGCAAGGCAACGCTGAACGACGTCGACCTCTCCGGCCAAGACGCTCCGAAATAGAACTCTCGGGTTCGGGCGGCGATTGGATAGCCGCCGTCCGAACTTGATCCCTGCGAACGAGTAGCGGACACGAAATATGACACAGGCTTCACAGATACGCCGTTTCGACGGCGGGGCGATCCCGCGCTCGATCGTCAGCGGACCCGGCGCTCGCTCGCGGCTCGTAGACGAGTTGAACAACCTCGGGGCGAAGCGCGTCTTGATCGTCGCGAGCCCCACGCTCAGAGCGACCACCACTTTTGTCGGCGAGGCGACCGACGCGTTGCGGGATCGCTTCAGCCTGGTGTTCGACGGGGTAAAGCCAAACACGCCCTTGCAGAGCATCAGCGAAGCCGTCGCTGCGCTCCAATCCTACAATTTCGACGCGATCGTTTCGATCGGTGGCGGCGCCACCCATGACATGGCGAAGGCGCTGGCGGTCGGTCTGCCAAGCGGCCGCAGCATTGCGGATTTCGTCAGCCGCTTCGAACCCCCGTCGACCTTTCACTCCGTAGACGTGGAGGTGGAACCCCTTCCGGTGATCACCGCGCCGAGCACGTTCTCGGCGGCCGATGTCGTCGGCGGCGGCGCGGTCACGGACTCCGACCGAGGACAGAAGCTCATTTTCGTCCATTCGAAGCTGACGCCCTCCGCGGTCATTCTTGATGCTGAAATCGCAGCGACCACGCCGACGCGCGTGCTGGCCGCTAGCGGCATGAATGCGGTTCATCACTGCCTCGAGGCCTTTTATTCAAGAGGGGCCCAGTTCATCACCGACGCGTTCGCGCTTTCGGCGTTGCGCCAGCTTCTTTCCGCCCTTCCTGCAATCGCCAGCAATGGCGGCGAAAAGCTCAGCGCATTGCAGACGGCGCTCAATGCGACGGCGATGTCCGGGCTAACTTATGGAAATTCGTGGTTGGGGATCGGGCATTCGGTTTGCCACAGTCTCGGCGGCCGCTATGGCTTGTCCCACGGCGCAGCGAACGCTGTGATGGTACGGTACTCGCTGCGCTTCAATCTCGAGGCCGCAAAGCCACGTCTCGCCGAGGCCGCAAGAGCGGTCGGCGTTTCGAGCGCGTCTGATGACGCCGCGGCCGCTCAGGGTCTCGTCGAGGCTATTGACGAACTCGCCCGCATCCTTGGAACGCCAACGCGGCTCAGCGCGATCGGATTGCCCGACGGCCAATTCGAGCAGATCGCCGAAGACGTGATGGGCGATCCGCAAACCTATTGGAACCCGCGTCAGACGAGCGCTCGCGAAGTCGCTGATTGGCTCCGGTCGGCTTGGTAGTCGGAACCCCTGTGGTCGTCACGAGCGAAGCGCGGCGGTCTAGAGATCGAAGCGTCAGCCGATGGAGGCCCGCACGGAGCGTCTCGTGACTTGCCGGCGAGACCTCGATCGCTGGATTGCTTCGCTCTGCTCGCAATGACGCGGTGCATCAAGCGCTGACCGGCTCGCTCTCTTCCGCAGCGTGGATGCGGCTCATGATGGCGTGGCTGACGGTTTCGTAGACGTGGTCGTTGGCGACTTCGCCGACGATGCGGAACGCGCGCATGACCAGGATGCGGTCGGCGAGGGTGATCATCTCGGTCATATCGCTGGAAATCAGCAGGACCGACACCCCCTCGCTCGCAATCTCGCCGATCAGCTCGTGAAAATAGGTCTTCGTCTTGATGTCGATGCCGACCGTCGGCTCATCGATGATGAGGATCTCGGCTTTGGCGGCCAGCCATTTGGCGATCGAAACCTTTTGCTGATTACCGCCTGAGAGATTGCGGACCGGCTGGCCGAGCGAGGGCGTGCGCACTTCGAGGCGCTCGACGAAGGGCGCGACGGCGCGCGTCTCGCTGCGCGGATTGATCAGCCCGAGCGCGCCGGCGAGCCGCTCCCAAATGGTGATGGCGATATTCTCCTTGACCGAATGCATGAGGATCAGTCCCTCCTGCTTGCGGTCCTCGCTGACATAGCCGATGCGGTGGCGCGTCAGCGCCTCGTACATGTCGCGGATGCGCACCGCTTGGCCGCGCACTCTGAGTTCGCCCTGCGTGATCTTGCCGGCGCCGAGGACGGCGTGGGCGAGTTCGCTGCGCCCGGCGCCGACGAGGCCGTAGAGGCCGAGAATCTCGCCGCGATGCAAAGTCAGATTGACGTCGCGATGGCCGAGCGAGGTCGAGAGACCTTCCATCTCGAGGACGGCCTGCGACCTATCGACGAGTCGCGGTCCGAGGCGCGCGACGCGTTCCTCGCGTCCGATCATCAGCGAGACGAGCCGGTCGCGCGTCATTTGCGCCATCGGCGTTCCGGTCGCGACGTTCTTGCCGTCGCGCAGCACCGTCACGCGATCGGCGATGGCGAAGACTTCTTCGAGCTTGTGGCTGACAAAGGCGATGGCGACGCCGTTCTCGCGCAGTTGCCGCAGGAGTTTGAAGAGCGCGGCGGTCTCGTGCTCGGTGATCGAAGCGGTCGGCTCGTCGAGCAGCAGAATCTTTGCTTCGAGCGACAGCGCCTTGGCGATCTCGACGATCTGCATCTGCGCGACCGACAGCGTGCGCACCTCGGCGCGCGCGTCGATGTTGCGATCGAGCAAATCGAGATAGCGCCGCGCCTGGCGCTCGACGGCGCCAAAATCGACGAGGCCGTTCCGGATCGGCGGACGCTCCAGCAGGATGTTTTCGCCGACGGAGAAGCGCGGGATGAGGTTGCGCTCCTGATGCACCGCGGAAATGCCTGACGTCAGCGCGTCGCGCGGCGAGCGGAACGCGACTTCGCGCCCGTCGAGCAGGACGCGCCCGGAATCGGGGCGGAACAGACCGGTGATAATCTTGATCAGCGTCGATTTCCCCGCGCCGTTCTCGCCCATCAGCGCGTGGATTTCTCCCGGCTTCAATTCGAGCGAGACGTTGTCGAGCGCGCGCACGCCGGGGAAGGTCTTGGCCGCCGACTCGATGGCGAGGTTCATGTCAGGCCTCCCCGCTGTTGACGGCGCGCCAGCGGTTCAAGCCGACGGCGGCGAGGATGAGAGCGCCGAGCGCGAACTGCACCCAATAGGGGTCGACCTTGGCGAGCACCATGCCGTTCTGAATGAGCCCGATGAGGAGGACTGCGAACATCGTGCCCAGCACCGAGACATAGCCGCCCGTCAGCGCGGCGCCGCCGATGATCGGCGCGGCGAAGGAGAGCAGCAGCCAGTCCGCGCCGATGGTCGGCTGCGCCGAGCCGAGTTGCGCGACGGCGAGCACCGCGCCACCCGCCGCGAGCAGGCCGGAGAGCCCATGGGCGGCGACGACGACCCGTCCCGGCGATATGCCCGATAGCTCCGCCGCATGGGGGTTGCCGCCATAGGCGAGGAGGCGGCGTCCCGGCGCCGTGCGGGCGAAGAACAGGCCGAGCAGCGCCGCGACGATCAGCGGCGCGACGAGCAGATAGGGCAGGGCGCCGACATGCTGATCGCCGAAAGCGACCAGCGCCGGCGGCATCTTGTAGAACGGGATCGATCCGGTGATGCCGAAATTGATGCCGGTGAAGGCCGATGCCGTCGCAAGCGTGATGACGAAGGCGTTGATGCCGGTTCGGACCGTCAGGAATCCATTGAGCAGGCCGGCAAGCGCGCCGAGAGCGAGCGCCAGCGGGACCGCCAGGGCGATGGGAACTCCATAGACCTCCATCATGCCGCCGAAGAGGATCGCCACGACGCCGCCGATGGCGCCGACCGCGAGGTTCATCTGGCCGACGCCCAGCGTAATCATCTGCGCGAAGGCGACCAGCAGGCCGACGCACAGGCTGCGCAGCATCACATAGAGATTGAACTCGGTGAGGAAGTTGGGCGCGATGAAAGCCAGGGCGCCGGCGCCGACGACGATCGCCGCCACAAGGCCGGACCATTCGACAAGGAGAATACGGCGCAACATCGTCATTGCTGGGCGATCCCGCGGCGCTCGGCGTAGAGCGCCCGATAGCGGTCAACGAGAACGGCGAGAAAGAGGATCACGCCGAGATAGAACTGCAGCCAGAAATTGCCGATCTGCAGCACGAGAAGGCCGCTTCGGATCGTCGTCACCAGTAGCGCGCCGAGCATCGTGCCGATCACCGCGACCGAGCCACCTGAGAGCAGCGTGCCGCCCAGCACTGGCCCGAGAAAGGACGGCAGCAGCCAGTCTTCGCCGCCGACGGAGGGCATCGCGGCGCCAAGCCGCGCGACCACCATCATGCCTGCCGTCGCGGCGAGAAGCCCTGATAGCGCGTGGCTGATCGTAATGACGCGGGCGACCGGCACGCCGGACATCTCCGCCGCACGGCTGTTCGCGCCCGCCGCAAGAATGCGCCTGCCGAGGCTCGAATAGCGATAGAGGACGAAGAGAATGGCGCAGATGGCGACGGCAAGGATGAGCAATGGCGAGACGACGCCGGCGATCCTCGCCTTGCCGATCGCGCCGACCTCGGGCGGTAGCGCGTTGAGCGGAACCGCCTTGGTCAGGATGAGCATTGCGCCGGAGAAGAGATTGGCGCTCGCCAGCGTGACGATGAAGGCGCTGACGCCGCTTCGGGTGATGACGAAACCGTTCAGCCAGCCAAGCGCCGCGCCGAGCGCCAGCGCGCCGACGACCGCGATCGCCGGCGGCAAGCCGAGCGTTTGCATGAGATAGCCGCCGGCCATGACGGCGCAAACGCCGATCGAACCGACGGAAAGGTTCATGCCGCCGGTCGCCAGCGCCGCCATCTGGGCAAAGCCGATGACAATGTCGATCGCCAACGCCCGGCCCACGGTGAACAGGTTGAACGAGGACAGAAAGCCGGGCGCGCGCAACGAAAAGGCGGCCCAGAAGCCCGCGATGATGATCACGAGGCCAAGCTGCGAGGAAATCGCGACGACGTTCAGTCGCGGCGCAGCCGGCGCATTGGGGATGGCCTCGTCGGTCATGGCAAAGTCCGTGGTTGAAATGCGAGCCGCGGCGTCCGCCTCCGCCGAGGCGCGGCAAATATCGAGCGGCGCGACAGACGTCGCTCGATGGTGCTGATCGGCTGTTGCGTCGCGGCGCCCAGCTAGGCTTCGTCCGCGCCTGGCGTCAGCCTATTTGCAGGTCAGATAGGTGGCCTTGAACTTGCCCTGGATGTCCTTGGTGATCTTCTTCAGCTCATCCTTGTAGGTCGCGAGGTTCGCCTCGTTGATCACGAGCGTTCCCGAATTGATGAAATGCGCGGTCTGCGGCGTCTTGATCCAGGGCGCGCCCGGGTTGACCGTGCATTTGCCGCCACCGAGCAGGTCGAGAGCGTAGGCACCGACATAGGCCTGGCCATAAGGGTTCTGCGCCATCGTACCCGAGACGAATCCGTCCTTGATCGCATCGAGGACGATCGGATCGTCGTCGATGCCGACGAACTTGATACGCTTGTCGCCGAGCGTGCGCAGCGATTTCGAGGCGACGACCGAAGGAATGTAAGCGGTCGCGATCATGCCGCCGATCTGATCCTTCTGCGCGGCGAGCAGCGCATTGATCTTCTGGTCGGCGGCCTCCTGGGCGTCGGTGTCGGCGACCGTCTGCAACAGCTTGACCGCCCCGTTGGTCTCGGCGACCGCAGTTTCGACCGCCTTCTCACGGAGCGTCGTGTTGGGATCGACGAGGAGGCCAGCGAGGTGAACGAGGTTGCCCTTGCCGCCCATCGCCTTGATGAGCTCCTTCGCGCCGAGATAGGCCGAATGGTAGACGTCGGTGCCGAGGCAGAAGGCGGCGTCGGTCGGGTCCTGAGCGCAGCCGGCGAGGGCGGCGGAGGGAATGCCCGCTCCCTTCAGCTCGGTGAGCGTCGAATTGATGCCGACGGCGTCGCCGGGGAAAATGCCAAATTCGGTGTAGCCCTGGGCGACCAGGCTCTCGATCAGCTCGGTCTGCAGATTGAGCTTCCAGTCGGTCGGAACTTTGAAGTCGACGGCGGCGATGCCGAAGTCTCGCTTCGCGTCGGCGGCCGCTTGCTCCCAGGGTTTGAAATAAGGATGCGGCCCGCCGGGGATCAGCGCGATCTTGTTGTCGGAGGCAGCGGCCGATCCGGCCCACAGAGCGAGCCCGACGAGCGAGCAGCCAATAAGACTACGCATCGAATGCATCCTGTTTCCTCCCTGAACGCGATGACTTTGATCCGCTCGTTCTCGAGCAGCCGCATCGTTCGAAAAACTATATGACGAGCGCATATCATATGCAATATGCGCTCTGACGTGATAGAGAAGAAACTCGCGCACTCGCGCTAACCAAGCCGCGAGCGCGAAGGGAGCCGCCGATGGACGAGCAAGCGAGGGGGACGCGCGGGCCGGATCGTTCCCGGCTGCGGCCGGAGGTGCGACGGATGCTCGAACGGCGGGACGCAGAACCTGTCGTCGATTTGGCGATAACGCCGACGAGCGAAGTGCGAGCCAATGCCGAGACGGCGCTTTCAGGCTTTTGGACGTGCAAGGATGGGTTGCCGGGTGTCGAGACCTTCTCGATCGCAGGAGCCGGCGGCGCCTTCCGGGCGCGGCTCTATCCCGGCGGCGACGGCCCGCGGGCAATCCTCTACTTCCACGGCGGCGGCTGGGTGGTCGGCAGTCTCGAAACGCATGACGGTCCGCTCCGCGCCTTGGCGTTGGCGGCGAAATGCAAGGTGATTGCGATCGAATATCGCAAGGCGCCCGAGGCGCCGTTCCCGGCGGCGATCGAGGACGCCGAAGCCGCGCTCGCCCATGTATGCTCCTCGAGCGCGCTCGCAATCGATCCTTCGACGTTGATCGTGGCGGGCGACAGTGCAGGCGCCACGCTCGCCTCGGTGCTCGCCCAACGCGCAAGTCGCCTTGGCGCGCCGCTGTTAGGACAGATGCTCGTCTATCCCCTTACCGACGCCGTGACCGAGCGCCCCAGCCGCCGCGCCTTCGCGGAAGGGCTCTTTCTGACCCGCGCGACGATGGCCTGGTACTCGGATCAATATTGCCAGGGCGTTGATCGCGGCGACCCCGGCATCTCGCCTCTTCTCGCTAAAGACGTTGCGGAATTGCCGCCAGCCTTCATCGTCGCCGCCGACCACGACCCGCTGCGCGACGACGCGAGGGCCTATGCAATGCGGCTGATCGAGGCTGGTGTGAATGTCACGTTCGAGGAATGGCGAGGCCTGACGCACGGCTTCATGATCATGGACGAAGTGACGCCCGCCGCGCGACAACTTTGCCGAGCGATGGGCGATTGGGCCAATCGCCGATGGGCGGAGCGCGAAAGGGAATGAAAGGAATCTCGCTGGTTTTGCGGAACCGGCCCCGTCATTGCGAGCGCAGCGAAGCAATCCAACAGCGCCAAGCGGAATGATGGATTGCTTCTTCGCTCCGCTCCTCGCAATGACCGTTCGACCTGATTGCAATTCGCCTTAACTCTCGCAGTCCATGCCCGCCGCCATGCCGCCGAAGGACCAACATTCGTCACGCAAGAGCGATCCGCTCTACGAGATCATCTACTCGGCGCTGCGCGATCATTTGCGCCGCGACGCGTTGACGTCCGGCCTCGTCCTCGGCGAGGCCAGCGTCGCGCGCGCGTTCCAGACGAGCCGCATGCCGGCGAGCACGGCCCTGAAGCGCCTGTGTGAAGAAGGCCTCGTTTCCAGCTTCGAGGGTCGCGGCTACATCGTGCCGAGCCGATCAGGCCCGGTGACCCCGCTGCGTCGCGACCTGATCGAGGCGGGCCTCGAATTGCCGCCGGAAATTGCAGAACCGCGACGCATCCGCGACCGTCGCGATCAGATCTACCGCGAGGTTGAACATTCGGTCGCCGCCTGCCTCGTCTATGGGCGATTCCAATTAAACGAGAGCGCGCTCGCCGACCACTACGGCGTCAGCCGCACCATCGCGCACGAAGTGCTCACCCAGCTCGAATTGGCGGGGATCGCGGTGCAGGACCGCAATCAGCGCTGGTACGCGGGGCCGTTGACCGCCGACGACATCGCAAGCCGCTTCGAAGTTCGTTGGCTGCTCGAGCCGGAAGCGTTGCGCCAGTCGTTTCCCCACCTCAGCGAGGCTGAATTGACCCGCCGTCGCGACCGCGTGCATCGAGCCCGAAGGGGTGACATCGGGCCGCCGGAACTCGAGCGCATCGAGCGCGATCTTCATCAAGACACCTTGGCGCATTGCCGCAACAAAATGCTGTTCGACGCCGTCATCCGCAGCCAGCGCGTGCTGATCGCCACGCACTCGACCTTCGAGACCATCCAAAGGCCGTTGGAGTTGACCAAGATGGCCGCGGAACATCTGCAGATCTATGACGCCTTGCTGGAGCGCAGCCCCGAGGCCGCGGCGGCCGCGCTCGAAGCGCATTTGCGCCGCGCGTTGCGACCCAACCTCGATTTGCTGGCGCGCCTCGAACCGCTGCCGGACGTCCGCCGACCGTCGTTTTTGATCCCGGCGCGCTGACGCGTAAGACGCTTTGTGCACGCGCTATGCGATTGTGCGCATGGAGGGAAGGGAGGCTTCGCCCGACGTCAAACCCGCCGCTTGATGGCGAGGATCGCGATCGCGGTCGCCGCGCAGCACAGCATCAGATAGGCGACGACCCAAGTCGGCTTGCCGCCGCCGGCCAAGACCAGGGTCGAGGCGACGTATGGCGTCGGGCCGGCGATCAGCACGCTGTTCAGTTCGCGCGTCATGGCGATGCCCGAGAAGCGGTAGCGGGTTGGGAAGAGGTTGGCGAGGAACGCGCCCTGGGCGCTCGCGAGCCCACCGAAGCCGAGGCCGTAGCCAATGCTGAGGGCGATCGTCGCGAGGACGATATTCCCAGTGTCGATGAGCGCGAACATCGGGAAAGCGTAGAGGAACACGAACACGGCGCCGAACAGATAGACCCGGGCGGGCCCGATGCGGTCGGCGAGGGCGCCCATGGGCGGCGTCATGATGACGCCGACCAAGGTCGCGATCATCACCGCGGCGAGCGAGTCAGTGCGGGCCATGTGCAGCGTGTTGGTCATGTAGCTCAAGCTGAAGGCGCTCAGGATATAGACGTTCGCGTTGTGGCCGGTGACGGAGAGAAAGCCGAACAGCAGTTCGCGCGGGCTCTTGGCGATGAGCTCGCCCAGCGGAACACGTGCATCTCGCCGCCGATCGGCGGCGCGCTCCATCGCCGCGACATATTCGGGCGTCTCCTCGAGATTGGTGCGGATGTAGAGCGCCACGACCAGGAGCAGAGCCGAGGTGAGGAACGGCACGCGCCAGGCCCAGCCGAACAGGGTCTCTTCCGGGAGGGTGGAGACGAGCAGGAACATCAGCGTCGCCAGCATGATGCCGATGATCGTCGCGGCCTGCAGATAGGCCGTATAGTAGGCCTTGCGCTCCGGTGGGACGTATTCCGCGACGAGGGTCACCGCTCCCGCATATTCCGCGCCGGCGCCGAAACCTTGCAGCAAGCGCAGGACGACAAGCAGAACAGGCGCCCAGACGCCCACTTGAGCGTAAGTCGGCAGCAGGCCCATCGCGACGGTCGAGAGGCCCATCAGGGAGACCGTAAAGATCAGCGCCGGCTTGCGCCCGAACCGGTCGCCGATGTGGGAAATGACGACGCCGCCCAGCGGCCGGCTGAAGTAGCCGACGGCGAAAGTCGCAAAGGCCGCGAGCACGCCGGCGGCTGCGGAAATCTGCGGAAAGAACAGCTTGTTGATGATGAGGCCCGCGGCGGCCCCATAGAGCATGTAGTCGAACCACTCGATGATCGTGCCGATCGTCGCCGCCGTGACGGCGCGCCGGATGTTGGCGCCTTCGGCAGGGGCTTTTGCCGCCGCGACGGATAGGGACATGGGGCGTTTCCTCATTTGTTGTCGTTGTTTGATGGGCTCAATCGAGTGCGGCAGGCATTGGGCAACTCAAGCGTTGCGCGCTTTCCGCGAGACCGGCGACGATCGTTGGGGATAGCCGCACGCCCTCGCTGAGTTGCTGCCGGCGCCGGGCGAGCGCGCCAGCGCCGGGCAGATCGACGCGCTCGAAGCCACTCCGCGGCTGCGAGGCGTGGCAAAGCCCGGCCAGCGCCTCGACCTGGCGGCGGAAGTCGTCGGCTCCCCCGAAAGCTGCGGGATCGACGACCAGAACGAAGACCGCCGCGCTCCAGCCGTCGCCGCCTTCGGCGCGGCCGCGCCCGCTAAGGCAGCCGGTCAGGAGTTCGACCATCAGGCCGATCGAAAAGCCCTTGTGGCCCGCCTCCAAGCCGCCGAGCGGCAGGATCGAGCCGGGCGGATCGGCAGCGATGACGTTCGGGTCCTGCGAGGGTCGGCCCTCAGCATCCATCAGGAACGGATGCGGCAGCGCTTCGCCGCGCCGGCGGTAGGCGGCGACCGCGCCGTTGGTCATCAGCGCGGTCGACATGTCGATCAGGATCGGGCCCTCTGTCGCAGGCGCGCCGAAGGCGATCGGGTTCGAGGTCAGCACCGGCGTGACGCCGCCGAAGGGCGCGACGCTGCGATGGCCCGGATCGGTGAGCGTCACCAGCATCATGCAGCCGGCGTCGATCGCCGGCTCGAGATAGGCGCCGAGGCAAGCGGTATGGTGGCTGCGCTGGATCGCTACAGCGCCCATGCCGAAACGCTTTGCGCGGCCGATCGCTTCGGCGGCCGCGCGGCGCAGCAGCCACGGACCAGGCAATTTGCGGCCGTCCCAGTTCAGGCAGGCGCCGAAGTCGTTGAGGATGTCTGGCTCGCCCTCGAGCGTCATGCCGCCGGCTTCGATCTCGCTGAGGTAGGGCGGCAGGAGGGCAAGGCCGTGGGTCGATTTCCCCATCAGATCGCCCTCGACCAGGACCTCGGCGATGTCGGAGGCTTTCTGTGGCGGCATTCCGGCGCGTTCGAACAGCCTGCGGGCAAACGCAACGAGGTCATCGGCGCGATAGCGGTTTACGGCCTCGATCATCGCTTCGCCTTCTCCTCGCTCGGCCAGAAGACGAGGACCAGCAGCCCGGCCAGGACCATCATGCCGGCGACGACATTGACTGCGAGTTGGGTGCTGTGGGTCTGGTCGGTGACCCAGCCGATGAAGGTCGGGCTGAAGATGCTGCCGAGATTGCCCATCGAGTTGATGAAGGCGATGCCGCTCGCCGCCGCTACGCCGCCGAGGAAAGTCGACGGCACGGTCCAGAACACCGGGAAGATCGCGAGGATGCCGAGCGTCGCGAGCGAAAGCCCCGCCACGGCGATGGGGAGATTGTGCGGGAAGGCTGCGCTCACCGCATAGCCGACGCCGCTGGCGATGGCCGAAAGGGCGAGGAACCATTTGCGCTCGCCGCTGCGGTCCGAGCTGAAGGCGACCGCGAGCATGCCAAGCCCGCCGATCAGCCACGGGATGGCGGTGATCTCGCCGACCGTCTGAGTATCGAGGCCGCCGGCGTTCTTGATGAGCTGCGGCATCCAGAAGGTGACGCCGCCGAGACCGACCAGGATGAGGAAATAGACTCCGGAGAGGAACAGCGCTCGCGAATCGGAGAAGGCGCGCACAAACGAATGCTGCGTGGCCGCGATCGTCTCGCTGGCGGCGATGTCGGCCTCGATGGCGCGCTTCTCGGATTGGGCGAGCCAGCCGGCGACAGCAGGTCGATCGTCGAGGCAGAAGAAGACGACGATACCTAGAACGACCGCCGGAACGCCTTCGAGCAAGAACAGCCATTGCCAGCCGGACAAGCCATGAACGCCGATCAAATGCGTCATGATCCAGCCGGCGAGCGGGCCGCCGGTGACGCCCGAAAGCGGGATCGCCGTCATGAACAGCGAATTCGCGCGGGCGCGCCGACGCGGCGGGAACCAATAGGTGAAATAGAGGACGACGCCGGGCAGGAAGCCTGCTTCCAAAGCGCCGACGACGGCGCGCATCACGTAGAACTGGAGCGGCGTCGCCACGAATATCATCAGCGCCGAGGCGACGCCCCAGGTCACCATGATGCGGGCGATCCATTTTCGCGCGCCGACCCGGTGCAGGGTGATGTTGCTCGGCACCTCGAAGAGGACGTAGCCGACGAAGAACAGGCTGGAGCCGAGGCCGTAGACCGTGTCGCTGAACTTCAGTTCGTCCTGCATCTGCAGCTTGGCGAAGCTGATGTTCACCCGGTCATAGTAGGCGACGATGAAGCAGAGGATCAGCAGCGGGATGAGCCGCCAATAGACGCGCTTGTAGAGAGCGTCCCCCGATACGCCCGCGGCGAGCGGCAAGGCCTGCGAAGTCAAACGGCGTATCCTCCTCTTGTCGCCCACTGAACCAACACCGTCATTGCGAGCGCAGCGAAGCAATCCAGTAGCGCCAAGCGGAACGTCGGATTGCTTCCTCGCTCCGCTCCTCGCAATGACGGCTCGATCGGTCTATCGGGAGGCGCTCCTCAGGCCGTCCAGCCGCCGTCGATGACGTGGATCTGTCCGGTGGTGTAGGTCGCGCCGGCGAGGTAGACGGCGAGGTCGGCGATCTCCTGCGGCGCGCCGATGCGGCCGATCGGCTGGCGGGCGACGAAGGCGGCGCGCATTTTCTCGTAGTCGCCCTGCGCGCTGAGCCGCTGTTGCAGCGACGGGCTTTCGACCGTGCCGGGGCAGATGGCGTTGCAGCGGACCCCTTGCGCGACGTAGTCGGCCGCGACCGACTTGGTGAGGCCGATGACGGCTGCCTTGGTCACGCCGTAGGCAAAGCGGTTCGGCACGCCCTTCACGCTGGAGGCGACGGACGCCATGTTGACGATGCTGCCGTCCTTGCGCTCCAGCATGCCGGGCAGCACGGCCTTGATCGTGCGCGCCATCGCCTTGACGTTGAGGTCGTAGGCGAAGTCGAGATCCGCTTCGCTCGCCTCCAACACCGTGCCACCATGAACGACGCCGGCGCAGTTGAAGAGCACGTCGACCCGGCCGATCTCGGCAAAGAAGGCCGAGACGGCGGCGGCGTCGAGCACGTCGAGCTTGCGGCGCTTGAGCTGCGGGCCCGCCTCGATCTCGGCGAGCTTCGCCTCGTTGATGTCGGTCGCCCAGACGATCGCGCCTTCGCGGTCGAAAGCATCGGCCGCGGCGCGGCCGATGCCCTGCGCGGCGGCGGTGATGACGACGATTTTTCCTGCGAGCGTGCTCATATTATTTCTCCGTCTTGAGGGCCGGCGCCGCGCCGTGGCTGCGGCGGTGAACGATGGTGCGCTCCAGCGCCGTCCAGTCCCAGTCGATCCCGAGGCCCGGCTTGTCCGAGGGGATCGCCTTGCCGTTCTCGATGCGGATGGGCGAGGAGGTGACGAGATCGAGCTGCGGGATATACTCGAGCCAACGGCTGTTGGGGACGGCGCAGCAAAGCGCGAGATGGATTTCCATCAGGAAGTGCGGGCAGACCGGCACGTTGAAGGCCTCCACCATGTGCGCGACCTTGAGCCAGGGCGTGACGCCGCCGATGCGGCCGACGTCGACCTGGACGATCGAGCAGGCGCCCGCCTCGAGATAGTCTTTGAATTGCGACAGGCTGTACATCGACTCGCCGACCGCGATCGGCAGCGTGGTCGATTGCGAAAGACGGCGGTGCGCGCCGACGTCGTCGGCGTGGATCGGCTCCTCGAACCAGGCGACGTCGAGCTTCTCGTAGTGGCGCGCGCGGCGGATCGCCTCGTCGAGCGAGAAACCCTGGTTGGCGTCGGTCATGATCTCCCAGCCGAAGCCGACTTTCTCGCGCACGGCCGAAAGACGCTTGACGTCTTCCGACACATGCGGGCGGCCGACCTTCACCTTGGTGCCGCCGAAGCCGCGCTCCTTGGCCTTGACCGCCTCGTCGACCAGCTCGGCCTCGTCCATATGGAGCCAGCCGCCCTCGGTGTAGTAGAGGTCGATCCCAGCCTTGGCGCCGCCGGCGAGGCGATGCAGCGGCAGGCCCGCTTTGCGGGCGCGCAGATCCCAGAGCGCGGTGTCGATCGCGGCGAGCGCGATCGAGGTGACGGCGCCGACCGTGGTGGCGTGGACGCGGTAGAACAGCGCGCGCCAAATGCCCTCGATCTCCTCGGCGTCGCGGCCGACCAACACGGAAGCGAGATGGTCGTCGATCAGCTTGCAGACCGAGGAGCCGCCGGTGCCGATGGTGTAGCTGTAGCCCGTGCCAGTCGCGCCGTCCGCATCGGTAATGCGCACCATCGGCGTCTCCTGCAACTCGAAGCTCTGCACGGCGTCGGTGCGCTTGACCTTGGGCTTGAGGTCAGCCTGCAACACTTCGACGGATACGATCTTGGCCATGGGGTTTTCCTTTCCCGGAAATCAGGCGTTCGCCGGCGGAGCCGCACATCAGCCGTTGTAGCGGCGCCATGATGTCTTGAGATGCGCTTCGAGCGCCGCCTGCGCGGCGTCTTCGTCGCCGCGCTCGATCGCGTCGAGGATGGCGCGGTGCTCGACGAGCATCGGCGCGATGTCGTGCGGGCTGCGCGCGAACAGCCGCGCGTGGTGCAAATGCGGATGCAGGCTTCTGACGGCCTGCGCGAGGATCTCATTGCCGCTCGCTTCGAGAATCGCCTCGTGAAAGGCCTCGTCGGCCCGGCTGGCTCCGACATAGTCCTGCGGTTGCCCGCGCGGCGGCTCCCCCTCCATCGCTTCGATGCTGTCGCGCATGCGGGCGATCGCGTGGGGGTCGCGGCAGCGCGCGAGCCGGCGCGCCGCCCAGCCTTCATTGAGGATGCGGAAGTCACGGAGTTGCTCGAACCATTCGCGCGAAGGCTCGGGCGCGACGGAGAAGCCGGTGAAGGAGGCAGAGGCGACGAGGCCCAGCGCCGAGAGCCGCGTCAACGCCTCCCGAATGGGCGAGGAACTGACCCCCAACTCGCGCGAGAGCGCATCAATGTTGAGCTTCGCGCCGGGCGCATAGGCGCGGTCAAGGATGCGCTCCATCAGTAGCGCCATCACTTGATCGACCAGCGCCACCCGCGCCAGAATCGGTTTGCGGTCCATTCGCCGCGTCCTCCCTCGGCCCCACCATCGCCAAGGGATCGTCGATCGTCAATCGTGGATCGTGCACGATTTTCAATCCGCATTTCGGCCGACGCGGCGGTGCAATTCAATCCTTTCTGCGGCGCTGCCTCCAAAATAGTGGGGCGCGCTACCCCGACGCCGCCATTGCGCTGAGCCGCCAGTGCACTAAAATGTGATCTCAATTTGTCGTTCGAGCCTGATCATGCGGACAACCGTGGTTTGGTATGCTTTCGGCGCCGGCACGCTCATAGCAGCGGCCGCGGCGGGGGCGTTCGCGATCGAGCACAACATCGGGCTTCCGATCGCGCGCCTCGAGCCGCCCGCGAGCGCGACGGCGCCTCCTACGCCGGCTCCTGCGACGCAGGCCCCCGCGAAGCCGGAGGCCGCATCGGCGCCGGCCGCTACGCCGGCGCCCGGGTTCGACGTCGTGCGGGTCGAGCCCACCGGCGAGACCGTCGTCGCGGGTCATGCGGCGCCGCGCGCCAAAGTCGAACTGCGCGACGACGAGCGCGCGCTCGGCTCGGCGACGGCCGACGACGCCGGGCAGTTCGTGATTTTGCCCGAACCCTTGACCGCCGGGTCACATCGGCTGCGTCTTGCCGCCCGCGACGACAAGGGGGTAGCCCAGCTTTCCGACGCGGTGCAGGTGGATGTCGCCCCGCCGAAGACTTCACCACCGCCGCAGGTGGCAAACGCCAAGCAGCCTGAAGCGCCTGCGCCGACGGGGGCCGGCGCCTCGGCGCTCGTCGTTCAGTCCGGCTCCACCGCCGCGCCTCCGGCGACTCGGCCGGCCCCGGCGCCGACGTTCGCCGCGTCGCCCGCCGTGGTCGTCGCCCTTCAACCCCCGCCGGCCTCTCCCGTATCGACGAACGGACGCAGTCTCGTCGTCAGCTCGGTCAAAGCGAGCGACCAGGGGCGATTGGAGGCGGAGGGCTATGCGGAGCCGGGAACGCGGCTTCGCCTGACCCTCAACGGCGCCTTCCTGGCCGAAGTCGTCGCCGGTTTGAACGGGCTTTGGTCGCTGACGATCGAGCGCGGAATGACCCCGGGCCTCTATACGCTCGAGGCCCAACAGCTTGGCGGGGGCGGAGGCGCTCACGCGCAAGTGTCCTTCGCCTATTCGCAAAATCTTGCGCAGCTCACCGGGCCGGCCCAGCCGACGACGTCCGGGCAGATCCCGCAATCGGCCGCAACCGCTTTGGCGGCGCCGACGCCGGATTCGGGTCCCTCGCACGCCACCGTCGCCGAAGTGCTGACGACCACGGTGGTTCACGGCGACAATCTCTGGGACCTCGCGCGGCGGTTTTATGGGGACGGATTGCGCTACGCCGACATCTACTCGGCGAATTCAGCGCAAATCCGAAATCCGAACCTCATTTACATCGGGCAGGTCTTCGTCGTTCCGCACGATCGGCCGCACCCTTAACTGAAGTCGGAGGGCAAGCGGACCGCCACGCGTCGGCTCTTCCCTGAATTATTACATGCAGCGCCGCGTATTATTGACGGCGCTGTCATCCCTCCATAGAGTTGGAACATAAAAGCAAAATCTAATGGGCAGGAAACGACAATAGACGGTTGGCCGGACGGCGTTTGAGCTGAACCGGTCCCGCAAACAGCTTGGCCGCGTGTGCGGGAATCCCAAGGGAGGAGTTTCTATGAAAATGGCATCCGTATTGCGTCATGTTGCGAGCGTTGCCGCGCTAGCGGCGGCGGCGATGACCTTCAGCGCCGTGGCGCGCGCCGCCGGCCCGGAGGTGGTCGCCGGCCCGTCCGCCGATCCGAAGTGCTATACGCCTTGGGCGGAGCAGACCAAGTTCTTCAAATATCCGGCCAAGAAGGGGCCGTTCCGCATCGCTCTCGCTAACGGATACATAGCCAACACCTGGCGTATCCAGATGATCCAGACGGCCAAGGCTTATGCAGCGCAGCCCGCCGTCGCCGCGAAGCTGAAGGAGTTCAAGGTCGTCTCGACCGGCGAGGACGTGCCGGCGCAGATCTCGGCCATCAACAACTTCATCGATTCTGGGTACGACGCGATCATCACCGATGCGCAAAACCCGACCGCCTTCGGGCCGGTGATCAAGCGCGCCAAGGCGGCCGGCGTCATCCTGGTGGCTTTCGACAACGTGCTCGACACGCAGGACGCCATCGACGTCGACGTCGACCAGAAGGGCCTTGGCGTGCTGTGGGCGAACTGGCTGATCAAGAACGTGCCGGACGGCGGCAAGATCCTCGAAATCCGCGGCGTCGCCGGGACCTCGGTGGACACCGATCGCCATAACGGCGTTCACGAAACGCTCGACGGGTCGGGCAAGAAGTGGGACGTGACCGAAGTGTTCGGCAAGTGGGACGACGGCGTCGCGCAGAAAGCGGCCGCCGACGCGATCGCGACCAAGGGCCCCTTCGCCGGGATCACGGCGCAGGGCGGCGACACCGGCGCCGTTCAGGCGATGATCGACGCCAAGCAGCCGTTCGTGCCCTTCGGCGGCGAGACCGAGAACGGCTTCCGCAAGTTCTGCGCCGCCCACGCGACCGACGGCCTCAAGTGCTCCTCCGCGGGCACGGGACCGGCCCAGGTGGCGGTGGCGATCAAAGTCGCGCTCGCCGCGCTCGAGGGCCAAGTGGTTCCGCAGTCGGTGAAGCTGCCGCTTGCGGTCGTCCAATACCCCGACTTCAAGAAGGACACGGACTACTTCCCGGGCCAGTCCGACAACTTCTTCGTCGGCAACTCCTTCCCGACCTGCGACATCAACTTCACGGCTCAGGAAATCATGGGCCAGTCGAAGGAAAACGATTAGCCCGGAAGGGGCCTAGCGCGGTGTTGCGGCGCGGGGGCCGCGACGCCGCAAAGGACGCTCGCTGCGCGACGGACATATGCGCGTCGTTGGGCTGCGGCGGCTATCTCACTGTACCCGCGAAATAATTCCAAAATTGGCAAGTCAGGATAAGAACTCGGCCAGCTGAGATTTGGAGGCCGGCGAGTCGATGCGCGCGTGGCCGAAGGGCAACGATCGTGACGGGAGGAGGACGCTCATGCGAGTCAAAAAGCGTTTCATTTTGAGCTCGGTGTTGAGCCTATGCGCTGTGCTCGCCGCCGTTTGCGTCGGGCCTGCGCGCGCAGAGAACCTGGATCAACCAGCATGGCCAACGAAGGGATGGCTCACCTCGACGCCGGAAGAGCAAGGCATGGATTCGTCGGAACTTGCCAAGCTTGTCGCTTTTGGGGGAAGCCACAGCTTTGACGGTCTCCTTGTGGTGCGTCACGGGCGAATTGTCACTGAGGCCTACTACGCGCCCTACACGGCGGATATTCCGCACGATATCCATTCGAGCACCAAGGCCGTTATCGGCACTCTGATCGGAATGATCTACAAGGACGGCTTACTCGACCGTCTCGATCATCCCGTCCTAGATTTTTTCGCTGATCGCCACGTCGCGAATGTCGATGAAAGAAAGAAGGCCGTCACAATTCAGAACCTTTTGGACATGACCCCAGGTTTTGATTGGGCTCAGGGATTTGAGGGCGGCAAGGAGCAATCCGTTATCGATATGGAGCAAAGCTCCAATTGGACCCAATTCGTTCTCGATCGTCCCATGGCGCACGCGCCGGGAGAGGTCTTCTATTACAATGACGGCAACCCGGATCTGCTTTCCGCGATCCTTACCAAGCTAACGGGTAAAACTGCTGAAGATTACGCCAGAGAACAGCTTTTTGGTCCGTTGGGCATTGCCACTTGGCGCTGGGGCCACGATCCCCAAGGTTTCACGAGCGGAGCAGCTACCCTAACCTTGCTGGCGCGCGACATGGCGAAGATCGGCTACTTGTATTTGCGCCATGGCGAATGGGAGGGAAGGCAGCTTCTTCCGCCCGGCTGGGCGGATGTTTTGAGTCACACGACAGTCAATATGAATGCGACATACGATCCCAACCAGCGCTACTCGAACCTATTTTGGGTGTTCCCCGGAGGGCACGTTTACATGGCGGTCGGCTGGCACGGCCAGTTGATAGCGGTGTTTCCTGATTTGGATACTGTGACGGTGGTCACTGCCCACAAGTACGTTTCGTTTTTCGCTTTGATCGAAGGCATTTCCGCGGCGGTCAAGTCCGAGTCGGCGCTCCCGCCGAACCAAAACGCGGCGGAGTTGCTTGCAAATGCAATCAAGGATGTCGCGGCCGAAAAGCCGACCGCCGTTGGCGCAACGCCTGAGATCGCTTCTGTTATTTCGGGAAAGACCTACAAATTTCCTGACAACGACCTCGGGATAAGGTTGCTCACACTCTTTCTAACAGACCCTATGCCGCATGTTGAATACGAAACATATACGCACAACGCGACCAATTCTTTAGTCAAGTTCGACATACCGATCGGACTTGATGGGCTATATCGCAAGAGGTCGTCAACGATCTCCGGAACCATCCACGCCGCCAAAGGAGCGTGGCTGAATGGGCAAACACTCGCGATCGACGACCAAGATGTGGGATCCGGCTCCGGCGAGCAGAGCAAATATATCCTGTCCTTCAGCGGTGAGAAGCTCAATCTTCGCCACACGGACGAGCATGGCCGGGAAGTATCGGTTGACGGTGAGCGAGGCGAGTAGCTAGAGCGAATTGCAATTGCGTCGGATCGTCATTGCGAGGAGCACAGCGACGAAGCAATCCATAGTTCCGCGCTGCTGGATTGCTTCGCTTCGCTCGCAATGACGACAGCGGTTCGAAAAAACGCAACTCGCTGTAAGCGATGAGGCCGATCAGTGATCGCCGCCTAAAGCGGTTAGGATGCCCGACCGCTCGGAGCCGTTCACGAAGCGCGCGCAGTCATCGTGATCTCGCGCTGTGCGTTCTCGATCCAAAGCTCGGCGCCCGCGCCGCAGACCGTGAAGCGCTGCTGATCGAACAGCGGCGTGACGCCGCGGAAGGAGAAGCGCGCGGGCAGGGCGCCGCCGCGCATTTCGCGCGCGAGGCGCAGGAGATAGGTCGCCTGCAGTGGGCCGTGGACGACGAGGCCGGGGTAGTTTTCCACCTCCGTCGCATAAGGCCGGTCGTAGTGAATGCGATGACCGTTGAAGGTCGCAGCGGAATAGCGGAACAGAAGCGTCGCGCTCGCTTCGATCGAAACGGACCGCTCCGGCGCTGCGCCCGCGTCGGCCGGGTCGCCGCTAGGGGGCGCGTTCGCTGCGCGCGAGACCGCTTCGCGATAGACGATGTCTTGCCGCTCCGAGAGCGCCAGTCCTCGCGCGCTGCTATAGGCGTGCGAGACGGTGACGAACAGCAGCGGGCCACTGCGGCCGTCCTTGAACGAAACCTCGTCAATGCGCGAGCGTCGCGTGACTTTGTCGCCGACCCGCAGCGGCGGCCCCGAAAACGTCAGCTCGCCGCCCGCCCACATCCGCCGCGGCAGAGGCGTCGGCGGCAGAAAGCCGCCGCGCGCCGGGTGGCCGTCGGGTCCGAGGCCGGACATCGCGGCGATGTCTGGGCCGAGACACCAGTGAATTCCCGTGGGTGCCTCGGCGCCTTCCGTAGCATCGCCGGTTTCGTCCATCACCGCGAGCAGGCTTGCGGCGAGCCGCGGGGTGATTACGTCTTCGGCCTCGACCGTTCTGCCGATCCAGCTTCTCAGCGGCTCGATGTCGATCGACGTCATGAAACGTTCCCGTCAGTAAGAGCGCGGCATGCCGAGGACATGCTCGGCAAGGAAGCTCAGGATCAGGTTGGTCGAGATCGGCGCGACCTGATAGAGGCGCGTTTCCCGGAATTTGCGCTCGACGTCGTATTCCTCGGCGAAAGCGAAGCCGCCGTGGGTCTGAACGCACGCTTCCGCCGCCGCCCATGACGCTTCCGCCGCGAGCATCTTGGCCATGTTCGCCTCAGCGCCGCAATTCTCGCCGGCCTCGTAGAGTCGCGCCGCCTCGCGCACCATCAGATCGGCCGCGCGCATCTGCGCATAGGCCCGCGCGATCGGGAACTGAACGCCCTGATTTTGCCCGATCGGCCGGCCGAACACGACGCGCTCGCTGGCGTAGCGGCTCGCCTTCTCGATGAACCAGCGCGCGTCGCCGACACATTCAGCGGCGATGAGGATGCGCTCCGCATTCATGCCGGAAAGAATGTAGCGGAATCCCTTGCCTTCCTCGCCGATGAGGTTCTCGGCGGGGACGCGCACATTGTCGAAGAAGACCTCCGTCGTCGCGTGGTTCATCATCGTGCGGATCGGACGGATGGTCATGCCGGCCTTCTTGGCTTCGCGCATATCGACGACGAACACCGACATGCCGTCGGTGCGTTTCGCGACCTCGTCCTTCGGCGTCGTACGCGCCAGCAGCAGCATCAGGTCGGAGTGTTCGGCGCGCGAAGTCCAGATTTTCTGGCCGTTGACGACGTAGCTGTCGCCGTCCCGGCGCGCGAAGGTCTTGATCGAGGTCGTGTCGGTGCCGCTCGTCGGCTCGGTGACGCCGAAGGCTTGCAAGCGCAACTCGCCGGATGCGATGCCCGGCAGGTAGCGGCGCTTCTGATCCGCATTGCCGTGGCGCAAAATCGCGCCCATGATGTACATCTGCGCGTGGCAGGCGCCGCCGTTGCAGCCGGCGCGCTGCACCTCCTCGAGGATCGCCGCCGCGGCGGACAAAGGAAGCCCCGAGCCGCCATATTCCTCGGGGATCAGCGCCGAGAGATAGCCGGCCTTGGTGAGCGCGTCGACAAACTCGGAGGGGTAAGCGTTTTCGCGATCGAGTTGCTGCCAATAGGAGCCCGGAAACGCCTGGCAGAGCTTGGCGACTTCCTCACGGATCTCGGCGTAGTTGGCGTTGGGCATGGCGGACAATCGCGGGTTTCCTCAGGGCTGGAGGGCCTAATATGCTCCATGTCGAACGAGGCGCCCAATCTCGATTTATTGGGTTCGCCATAGCTTTCGCCGATAGCGGGGCGCGCCAAGGCGATAGCGCTTTTTGTTATGCCCGCGTTACAGTGGCGCTATTTGATGCCAACGACGAAATGGGCAATGCTCGGCGAGGATCGTGGGGACAAGGCGCAGGTTGAACGGGCATGAATTCTGATCTCAGCGGGCTGCTGGTCGTTTCGCTCGAACAGGCGGTCGCCGCGCCGCTCGCATCCTGCAAACTTGCGGACGCCGGAGCGCGGGTCATCAAGGTCGAGCGGCCGGAGGGCGATTTCGCGCGCGAATACGATCATCTCGTGCATGGCGAGAGCGCTTATTTTGTCTGGCTCAATCGCGGCAAGGAATCGATCTGCCTCGATCTCAAGCAGGCGAGCGATTGCGACGTTCTCGCCGCGATGATCGCGCGTGCCGACGTCGTGATCCAGAACCTCGCCCCTGGGGTCTTCGAGCGGCTAGTCGCGCCGATCGACGAACTGCGAAGCCGATATCCCCGTCTGATCGTCTGCTCGATTTCGGGCTACGGCGAAGAGGGGCCGCTGAAGGACCTCAAGGCCTACGACCTGCTGGTGCAGGCCGAGAGCGGGCTGTCGTCAATCACCGGCAACGAATACGGGTCGGCGCGAGTTGGCGTGTCGATCTGCGACATTGCCGCCGGAATGACGGCGGCGCAGGCGATCATTCAGGCGCTTTATGCGCGCTCAGTGACGGGACAGGGCCGCCACATCGCCGTCTCGCTCTTTCATGCGCTCTCCGATTGGATGAACGTGCCCTATCTTCAGTTCGTCTATGGCGGGAAGACGCCGGCGCGCAGCGGTCTCAACCACCCCACGATCGCGCCCTACGGTACTTTCGCTTGCAGCGGCGGCGGTGCGCTGCTCATTTCGATTCAAAACGAGCGCGAGTGGGCGGCGCTTTGTCGCGAGGCGCTCCGCCGGCCCGATCTCGTCGCCGATCCGCGCTTCGCGACCAACTCAGCTCGGGTCGCGAATCGCGGCGCGCTCGACGCCGAAATTGCGCCGATCTTTCTCTCTTTCAGCCGCGAGGCGATGATCGAGCGGCTGCTTGCGGCCCGTATTGCCTATGGCCGGGTCAGCACGCTCGAAGATGTCGCGAGCCATCCGCAAAATCGCTATGTCTCGGTCGACACGCCAACCGGCCCGGTGCGCATGCTCGCGCCGGGAGCGGCCACGCCGGCCGATACCGCGACTTTCGGACCCGTGCCGGCGCTCGGGGCCGATACAGAACGCTTGCGCCAGGAATTCGCGCCGCGCTGATCGTCCGTTGCAAGCGGATCGCGGCGGCAACTTGACACGACGATTCCCCGAGCGCCCATATCCCCGCCGAGCGGATGGGAGCGTTCGAGAAGCGGCGTGGACTTACGGCAACTGCGTTATTTCCTGACGATCGTGGAGCAGGGGTCGTTCTCGAAAGCGGCCGCGACGCTCAACGTGGCGCAACCGGCGCTCAGCCTTCATGTTCGGAACATGGAAGCCGAGCTCGGCGCCGCGCTTCTCTTTCGCGGCCCACGCGGCGTGACGGCGACCGAAGCGGGCGAGATCCTGGTGCGGCATGCGCGGGGGATCGTCGACAAATTCGCGATCGCGCGGGACGAGATCCGGGGCCATGACGCGGCGCCGTCGGGCGAGGTCCGGCTCGGCCTGCCCGGCACGATCAGCCAGATCCTGTCCGTTCCGCTGATCATCGAGGCGAAGCGGCGCTTTCCGCAAATCCGCCTGCGCATAGCGGAGGCGATGAGCGGCTTCGTGTTGGATTGGATCAAGGAGCTGCGGGTCGATCTCGCCATCCTCTATATGCCCGGGGAGGATCGGGCGCTGGCCTCGACGCCCGTGCTGACGGAGGCGCTATGGCTGCTCGGCCCCACCGCGCCGGTCGGCGATCTCCCTCAATTGCCGCAGGGCGTGCTCGGTTACGCCGAGATCGCCAAGCTGCCGCTGATCTTGCCGAGCGCCAGCCATGGCCTGCGCGAACTCCTCGAGCAGGCGGCCGCGGAGCGCAACTTTCCGCTCAACGCGGTCCTCGAAATCGACTCCTACGCCAATATCAAAGGGCTGGTCGAAGCTGGGCTCGGATTTTCGATCCTGCCGTACAATTCGATCGAGCAGGAGGTGGGGCGAGGGCGACTGCAGGCGTGGTCGATCTGCCAGCCCGAACTCGAGCGCGCCATCCATCTCGTCAAGCCGGCGGATCGCCCGGTCACCAAGGCAGTCCTGACGGTCGAAGCGCTCTGCCGGGAAATTTTGCTCGATCTCGTCGCTCGGGGCAAATGGAATGGCGCGCGCGCGCTGTAGGCGCCGCCCCGGCTTGCCGCTGGGGAGAGCTACGCGCGCGCCTCGACGTCCATCTTGTCGTAGCCTTTGGCGCGATAAATTACGACCGAAAGCAGCCAGCTTACCGCGAACACGCCGATGATGACGTAACCGAGGACGCCGAAATTGTCGTTCAACGAACCGATCGCGTGCCAGAACGATCCTTCGAGCTTGAACGTGTCGCCGATCAAGCCGAGCGTCTCGATGCCGCCGATCAGCATGGCGACGACGACCGAAACAGCCGTGATGGTGATGTTGTAATAAAGTTTGCGGATCGGCTTCATGAAAGCCCAGCCGTAAGCGCCCAGCATCAGAACGCCGTCGGTGGTGTCGATGAGCGTCATGCCGGCGGTGAAGAGGGCGGGAAAGACCAGCAGCGTGCCAAAGGACGCGCCATTGGCGGCCTGAGTCGCCGATATGCCGAAGAGCGCCACCTCCGTCGCCGTGTCGAAGCCGAGACCGAACAGGAAGCCGATCGGGAAAAGGTGCCAGCTCTTCGTCACGAGCTTGAAGAGGGGGCGGAAAATACGCGCGAGGAACCCGCGATTGTTGAGCAGAAGATCGAAATCGTTCTCTGAGAACGCTTCGCCGCGCTTGACCGCTTGGAAGGTCCGCCAAACCGAGACCAGGACGACGACGTTGAAGGCCGCCAACAAGAACAGGAAGAGCGCCGAGGCGCTCGTGCCGACGATCGCGCCGAACGCTTTCAGGTCGTCGAACCGGGAACTTACCAGCGATGCGGCAAAGCCGACCGCGACCGACAGCAAAACGACGACCGCCGAGTGACCGAGCGCGAAAAAGAATCCGACGCCGACTGGCCGCTGGCCCAGCTGCATGAACTTGCGGGTCGAATTGTCGATCGCTGCGATGTGGTCCGCGTCGACGGCATGGCGCAGTCCGAACGTGTAGGCGAGAAACGCCGAACCGAAAAGAACCGGGTTGTCGTGCAGGCCGAGGTAGGCCCACAACCAGACGACCACGTTCGCGGCGGCTAGGAACGCGTACAGAGCAATCAGACGGCCGCGAACGTTCGCGGCGCTTTCATTCCAAATATGGGAGACAAATCCAGGCATGACACCCTCGCGATGGCAGGTCTCCTGGCTCGCGGGTCGCCGCTCGACGCCCGCCTTCCCAGGTTTCCCCAGTGGCTTGAATGGCGCCGAACTCACCGCTTACAGTTGCGGGGGCAGCTGCGGCTTGGGGCATGGCGTCCCCACCGCATTCCCTTTTGATCCCCGTCGGGGGAACCATCACAGGCATGATTAAGGAAGGGAGATTGGGATGGCAACCTGGAGGCCGTGCGGCGCGGGGCGGTAGATCGACCTCACGGCGCGGCGGCGTTTCACAAAGCCAAAGTGCATATTGTCCGACATTTACGTCATAACTAAAAATGAATAGTTCAGAATATGAAATAATGGTAGTAAGCCTTAATGACGATACGGTGCCCTATTTTGAGCGCGCGGGCAGCTTCACCAGACCTTGATAAGTTCAAGTATCTTCGATACTTTTGTCGAACGATGTCTTGGATATGATTCATCATCATCCTCGCGTGGAATTGGTTCAACGCTTCGATGGCCGGGCTTAGTGACTGGCTCTCGGGGACTGGGGCTCCCCGAGTTTCAGGAAAAGAGGATCCAGGGGTGGCGATTCGCAAGGAAACAGCGGAGGCCGAAGGGGGCGAAGCTCGCAAGCGGTGGCTGAGCCAGAACTTGCGCAAGTTGATGAGCGAGCGGGAGCTGAAAAGCGCCGAGCTTGCCCGCCTCATCGCGAAGCGCATGCCGGGTGATCACTTCAACCCCATAAACATTTCCCACTATCGAGCAGGGCGCGCCCTGCCGCGGGCGCAGGTTCTGCTGGCGCTGTGCGAGGCGTTGGAAGTGGGGCCGGAGAAGCTCTTTGAGCCGCCGGCCAGCCAATCGGACGCGCCAAACTCGAAGGACAAGGTCGAACACCACGCGTTGTCGAGCGTGGATATGGACGCCATTGATCGTCGTGTCGGTCGTGTGGCGTCCACTGGACAGATCTTGGGAGCCCTATGCGATTTGCTCAGTGTGACGCCCGAGCAGTTGCTCGCTTCGATCCATGATCGGGCGGCGGTGGGCGGCGAGGACCCGCGTCCCCCTGTCTTGGCCGACACGAACGCTTCTTCCTCCTTGGTGCGCCAGGACGTCGCGGCGCAACGGCGCGCGCCGCCTTTTCAAATAGCGGACCTCTCGGGCGGCGAGGCGTGGGTGTCGATCAACCAATCCCTTCCCTGGCCGACCGTCATCAAAATCCTGCAGGCGCTGAAGGGCCAAGGACACGGCGACCCGGAATGATGCGCCTACCGCCATTGCCACTCAGGCTGGGTCACAGACATCGTAGCCTGCGGCAGCGAGGTAGTTTCGTTTCGGCACTCGACCGGTGTGAAACCGGTGAAGGCCTGCGGAGAAGGCTCCTGCCATAATGCTCCTCCGTGATCCAGCCGTCACGGAATCACAGCACCGGCCACGGCGACTACCCCAGCCAACTCAGCCTAAAAGGCATCGGCTCTAGCTGCTGCTCGTAGCCTGCAGGCTGCGAGCAGCCGGGTTGCTTCAACACCCGAGAAGTCCGCGGACGACGAGCGCCACTCGCTCGATGCGCGCGCTGTGCCTGATCCGACCCGAGCGCTCTAGCTCGGCAAGCCCATGAAGGGCTGCCCAGAACGTCTCGGTCGCGACAGCGACGTCGGTGCTTGACGGCGCGACGACAGCCGCAAGCGCCTCAAAGCCGTCCTTTAGCTCCGATTTGGTTTCGGCCTCTGCGAAGCGTAAGCTGGTCGGCAGGGTGAACATGGCCTCGTAGAGAGCCGGATGCCTCCGCGCGAAGTCGAGATAGGCCATGGCGACGTTCTCGAGCGCATTGCGACGATCGTTCGATTCGCGCGCTGCCTGCTGAAGCGCCGTCGCGATTTCCCGAAAACCCGCGACTGCGACTGCAGCAACGATCGCGTCCCTGTTCTCGAAATGGGAATAGAGGACCGGCTGGCTATATTCGATCTCCTCCGCCAGGCGGCGGATCGTGACGGCATTCCATCCCTCGCCTTCCGCGATTAGGCGCGCCGCCGCGATGATACGGTGCTCGCGTTCAGCCCGCTGCCTGCCCTTTCGCTCGGCGACACCCAACCTTCGATCTCCCGGCGTCCAGACGGTCGACGCGCCCGAATGATAGGGGAGCTTGAAAAGATAGCAACGCTAGATTATATATCATCGCAAGAAGGAGGCGCGAATGCACTGGCTTGCAATCGGACTGGCGCTGCTGGTGGCGCTCGCAATCATCGCGATCGGCGCCCAGTATGTGGCGAGCCCGACGACCGCAACACGCAGCTTCGGCCTGCCGCTTCCCGAAGAGGGCGCGAACGTCGCCTGGTGGCTTCGCCTCAAGGGGGTGCGCGACATCGTCTCGGGATTGATCGTACTGGCCTTCATGCTGTGGGGCGGGCCCCGGGCGGTCGGCATCATCCTGGTGGTCGACGCGATCATCCCCGTCGGCGACATGCTGGTCATTCTTGCAGCGAAAGGCTCGACCAAGAGCGCCTTCGGCATCCATGGTTTCACGGCGGCGCTGATGATCCTGGCGGCGATCCCCCTGATAATGGGGGCGCCCTGAGATGCTGCATGCCCTCTCGATCTGGTTTCTCGTCGCCGGGTTCTTCGGCGCAGGGCTGTTCAACGCGATCGGCACGCCCGCGACGCAAAGCAGCTTCGTCCAATGGGGTTATCCCCCGTGGTGGTGCCGTTTAACCGGCGGGCTGGAGATTGCGAGCGCCGTTCTGATTGCCCTTCCTGTCAGTCGCGGGGCGGGCCTGATGCTTGGTGCGGTGATCGTTGCTGCAGCGATTTTGACCGTCTTGCATCACCGCGGATTTGCGCACCTCGTGCCGCTCAGCGTCTTCGTCGCCTTACTTGCTTTGGCGGGAATCTCGTCGTGAGAGGGCGGCGCTGGAAGAGCACTGCGACTGGCCGACCGGCCGTGACCCACGATCCCCAGCATCATCCCTCCGGCTTCGCTGTCAGCCCGCGAACGCGGGCATCCAGGAGTCGAAGGGCGAAGGCCTGCGGCGGTTGCCTGGACCTCCGCTTTCGCGGGCGTGACAGGTGCGCCACGTCACCAAATGGCAGGCGGTTCTGTCGCCGCCGAAGGGGGGAAGCGCCAAAATTTCGTTTGCGCGGTTTCCGCCTCTCTTGCGTCTCGCACTGTTATAACATAACCATGCGCCGTCGCCCCAACAAGGGCGCGAAGTCGTTTGCTGGAGGCGCTTCCATGTACCCTAAATTCACGCTCGCGGCCCTCGTGCTCGCCGCCATGAGCGCGCCCGCTCTCGCCGACCCGGTGAAGGTCGTCGCCGCGGAGAACTTCTACGGCGACGTCGCCTCGCAGATCGGCGGGGCCAATGTCGCGGTGACCAGCATCCTCACCAACCCCGACCAGGACCCGCATATGTTCGAAGCGAGCCCGGACACCGCCAAGGCGCTCGCCGACGCCAAGATTGTCGTCGTCAATGGCGTCGACTACGATCCGTGGATGGAGAAGCTTCTGAAGGCCAGCGCGGCCCCCGGCCGCAAGGAGGTCGTCGTCGGCCCGCTCGTCGGCCGCAAGGCGGGCGACAACCCGCACCTCTGGTACAATCCGGCCTATGTGAAGGCGGCCGCCAAGGCGATCGCCGCCGATCTCGACGCGGTCGATCCGGCCCACAAGGCGGACTATGACAAAGGCGAGGCGCAGTTCCTCGACTCGCTGAAGCCGCTTGACGCGAAGATCGCCGCAATGCGCGCCAAATATTCGGGCCAGCCGGTCACCGCCTCCGAACCCGTGTTCGGCTACCAGGCGATGCTGCTCGGCCTCAAGGTGCACAACGAGAAATTCGCGCTCGCCGTGATGAACAACACCGAGCCGTCCGCCTCCGAGGTCGCCGGCTTCGAGAACGATCTGAAGGGCCATAAGGTCAAGGCGATGCTCTACAACGCTCAGGCCAGCGAGCCGGCCGTCCAGCGCCTCGTGCAAATGGCCAAGGACAACAATATTCCCGTCGTCGGCGTGTCCGAGACGGAGCCGGCGAACTCGACCTACCAGCAATGGATGGTCGGGCAGCTCGACGCGCTGGATGCGGCGCTCGGTGGCGCGGCCAAGTGAGCGCGCTGCGGTTCGAAAACGTCGCTGTTCGATTGGGCGGCCGAGATATTCTCTCGGCCGCGAATTTCGTCATCGAAGACGGCGAGTTCATCGGCATGCTCGGCGCCAACGGCGCCGGCAAGACGACGCTGATGCGCGCCACGCTCGGCCTCGTTCCCGTCGCGGCGGGCAAGTTAACCGTTCTGGGCCAACCAGTTACCAAAGGGAACTCATCCGTCGGCTACATGCCGCAGACGCGCGGCCTCGGCGCGGGACTGCGCCTGACCGGCTATGACGTCGTCGCCAGCGCGGCGGTCGGGGCCCGCTTCGGCTTCGGGCGGCTCGACAAGGCGGCGCGGCGCGAAATCGACTGGGCGCTCGACGTCGTCGGAGCGGGCGACCTCGCCAAGCGCTCCATCGGCGAGCTGTCCGGGGGACAGCGCCAGCGCGTCCTGTTGAGCCAGGCGCTGCTGGGCCGTCCGCGGTTGCTCCTGTTGGACGAACCGCTCATCTCCCTCGATCCGGCGCACCAGAAGGGCGTCGTCGACATTGCGCGGCGGCTGCGCGACGAATTGAAGATTGCGATCCTGTTCAGCGCCCACGAGCTCAATCCGTTGGTCAATGCGATCGACCGGGTGCTGTATCTCGGCTCGGGCGCGGCGGTGATCGGAGCGGTCGACGAAGTCGTCACCGGCCCCGTGCTCTCGCGCCTCTACGGGGCCGAGATCGAGGTGGTTCGCGTGAAGAACCGCTATTTCGTGATGGCGGGCGACGTCGAGGTTGAGCGCGAGGCGCACCGCCACGAGGGCGAGGACGAGGAGGGCGCCCACTCCCATTCTCATGACCACGGCGACGCGCATGTTTGAGTATGACTTCATGCGGACCGCCTTCGCCGCCTCGGGCGTCGCGGCCGTCCTCGCGGGCTTGGTCGGCTACTTCCTGGTGCTGCGCAGCCAGACCTTCGCCGGCCATGCGCTGTCGCATGTCGGCTTTACCGGCGCGACCGGCGCCGTGCTGTTCGGCGTGTCGCCGCTCGCCGGCTTGGTAGGATTTACCGTCCTGATTGGCATCGGCATGGGGCTGTTCGGCGAGAAGCTCGCGCAGCGCGACGTCGCAGTCGGCGCCATGCTGTCGCTGTCACTCGGGCTCGGCCTGCTGTTCCTTCATTTCTATACGTCAACGGCGACCCAGGCGGCGGCGCTGCTGTTCGGCAACGTGCTCGGCGTCGACAATTCGGCGCTGGTGACGCTGGCCACGCTCGCCGCCGTGAGCCTCATCGCGCTCGCCTTCATCGCGCGGCCGTTGATCTTCGCTTCGCTGCAGGCCGAGCTTGCCGAAGCGCGCGGCGTGCCGGTGCGCTTCGTCTCGGTGGCCTTTCTCGTCATCGTCGCCATCGCGGTCGCCGAATGCGCGCAGATCGTCGGCGTGCTGCTTGTTTTCACCCTCATGGTCGGTCCCGCCGCCTCGGCGCAGGCGGTGTGTCGGCGTCTTCCTGTGGGCGTGGCGCTCGCTGGCGCGCTTGCTTTGTTCGAGGCCTGGGCCGGCCTGACCCTGGCCTACTATACGGACTGGCCGACCAGCTTCTGGATCACGGCGGTCTCCGGCCTCGTCTATTTCGCCTGCCTCGGCTTGCAGCGGTTCGCGCTCTGACGAGCGTTGGCGGCGATTGCCCGAATCGCCGCCGCGCGCTTTAAGGCAGGTAATGGCCGCTTCCAGCTTCTTTCTCGGGGTCGAACGCTCGCTGACCGGCCGCCCGTGGCGCGCTCGTCTCGACGCCGCGGGCGAAGCGCGGGCGCTCGCCATAGCTCAGGCGAGCGGTCAGAGCGAATTGCTGTCGCGGGTGCTCGCGGGGCGCGGCGTCGGCCTCGACGAGGTTTCGCGCCATCTCGAGCCGACTTTGCGCGAATTGATGCCCGAGCCCTTCGTGATGCGCGACATGGAGGCGGCGACCGCTCGTCTGTTTGACGCCGTTCGGCGCAGAGAACGGGTCGCCATCTTCGGCGACTATGACGTCGACGGCGCGGCGAGCGCCGCGCTGCTCAGCGAATATCTCGAGGCCTGCGGCTGCGCGACGATGATCCATATCCCGGATCGCGTCCTCGAAGGCTACGGCCCCAACAGCGAGGCGATGGCCGCCTTCGCCGCCCAAGGCGCGAAGCTCGTCGTCACGGTGGATTGCGGCGCCGCCAGCCACGAGCCGATCGCCGCGGCGCGCCGGCTCGGGCTCGACGTCGTCGTCTTCGATCACCATCAGGCCCCGGAGCAATTGCCGGGCGCGCTCGCCCTGGTCGACCCTAACCGGCAGGATGATCTCTCCGGGCTCGGACATCTCTGCGCCGCCGGCGTCGTCTTCATGGGCCTCGTGGCGCTGAATCGAGCGCTGCGCGAAGCGGGCTTTTTCGCTGGCGGCCCGGCGCCCGACCTTCTCGCGGCGCTGGATCTCGTCGCTCTCGCGACGGTGGCGGACGTCGTCCCGCTCGTTGGTCTCAACCGCGCCTTCGTCCTCAGGGGCCTCGCCGTGATGCGCCAGCGCAAGCGGCCGGGGCTGGCGGCCTTGTTCGACGCCGCGCGCTCGGACGGGCCGCCGAGCGCCTATCACCTCGGCTATCTGATCGGGCCGCGCATCAACGCCGGCGGGCGAATCGGCGACGCGGCGCTCGGCGCTCGCCTGCTGACGACGCGCGATGATCTGAAGGGCCGCGAGATCGCCGTCGAACTCGATCGGCTGAACCGCGCCCGCCAGGTGCTCGAGCAGGCGACGCTCGCCGAGGCCGAGGCGGAGGCGCTGGCGGCCCTCGGCATCGAGGAGCGCGGGGCGGCGGTCGTGGTCGCAGGCGAGGGCTGGCCGCCCGGCGTCGTCGGCCTCATCGCCGCGCGGCTGAAGGAGCGCTTCGAGCGGCCGGCTTTTGCGCTGGCGCTGAATGGGCGCGAGGCGGTTGGATCGGGCCGTTCGATCCCCGGGGTCGATCTTGGGCGGGTCGTGCGGGCGGCGGTCGACGAGGGGCTACTCATCAAGGGCGGCGGCCACGCAATGGCCGCGGGCCTGACCTTGGCGAAGGAGCGCATTGGCGAATTCCGCGCCTTTGTCGAGGAGCGGCTCGCCCGTCCGGTCGCCGAGGCGCGAGCCGGGGCTGGCGTCGCGATCGACGCCGCGTTGACTGCGGCCGGCGCCACGCCCGCGCTGGCGCGTTCAATCGAGGCCGCCGGCCCCTTCGGTTCCGGAAATCCCGAACCGGTTTTTGCCCTGCCGAGGCATCGACTGGTCGATGTGATTGCTGTCGGCGCCGACCACCTCCGTCTGCGGGCGGTCGCCGGGGACGGCCAAGCGATCGAGGCGATCGCCTTCCGATCAGTCGGCAAGCCGCTCGGCGAGGGGCTCCTCAAGAGCAAGGGCTCAGCCATCCATATCGCGGGGACGCTTTCGATCAACCGCTACGGAGGCCGTGAGAAGGCCCGAGATCCGCGTCCTCGACGCGGCCCCGGCGTCGGATCGGGGCTAGTACATTTTGTTTGTTGGTCGACGCGGCGCTGCTGTCACCCCCGCGAAAGCGCTAGGGGATGCATATATTTTCGAACAGGCGGGCACTCAGTCGGCTCATTGCCTCCGAGTGTAGCCGGCGGAATATTTGCAGCGAGCCTGCCGTCATACGCGGGCTTGACCCGCGTATCCAGGACGGGACCGAGAAAGGCTAATCGCAGATGTCGCCGCCTGGGCGCCCGGATCAAGTCCGGGCGTGACGGCGACGGACCGATGTGTGCATGCCGCAGCGCGAAAGCGGGGCGCGAGACCACCGCCCCGGGCCTTTCCCTGTGACTCCTGGATGCCCGCTTTTGCGGGCATGACACGGACCCGCCTGGCCGCCCGTGAAAGCGGTCGGCGCGGCTGCGTCGACCAAAAAGCAAAAAAAACTCTAGGCACTTAGCGTTAGTTCGTCGGCGCCCTCTTCTTAGGCCCAGTCTCGACCCAATCGACGGCTTCCTTGGCGAGTTCGGCGAATTGTTTCGCAACGCACGCGGCGTCCGACGTTGCTTCTCGGGTCAGCGCCAGGCGCGCCGCCGCGAGCAGAAGCAGATCAATCATCGCGGCGGACATCAACTCGACGTCGAGCCGGTCGTCGGCGGCTTGCTCGCGTACGAGCGCAAGGACGTCCCTGATTGCGTCGTCGGCCTCGACCAGGCGTTCCCGCTCGGGCCCGGAAATCGTTAATACGTCAGTCAACGCGAGTAGACGCATCGCCATCCTTGAATCGTTGAGATTTCTCCTCGCATATAGTTCCGCCGCCTGCTGAGGGCAACCCATAGTTGCAGCTCAGCGGGCGTCCTCAAACACGATTTGGTCAGCCCAAGTAGCGGCCGCGGCGCGCTGCTCCACGGTCCGCACCGTCCATGTCATCACCGGCATCCGCTCGATATTGCGCAATAAGAACGGTGTCGGATGCGGCAAGTCGTCGACGCACCAGGAGAGGAAGTCCGGTTGCGTCACGGGATAATGGAGAAAGGCCTCACACGCTTGCCTCTGCGCCTGCGAAAGCGCGCGCCAATATTCGCCGCGGTAGCTCGCTTCGGCGACGATCCCGAGCGGCCCGACGTCGGGGGCGTGCGCCCGCAAATGCGCGATCTGCGCGGGGTCGAAGCTCTTGATGGCGAGCGGGCCCTCGTAGGTCCGCGCCAGCGCCGCGACGCGCTCGGTCAGGCGCATATCGTCGTCGAATTCGCTCTTGATCTCGCAAATGAGGGGCGCGCGGCCGGCGATGCGCGCCAGCAACTGGGGCAGGGTGGGGATTTGCTCGTCAGTCTCCTTGAGCAAAATGCCCTGAAGCTCAGCGACGCTCTTCTGCGACACGGGGCCGTGGGCGCGCGCGAGCCGGTCGAGCGTCTCGTCGTGGAACACCACCGCCTCGCCGTCGCGGCTGAGCTGGACGTCGCATTCGATCGCGTAGCCGGCCGCAATCGCCGCCTCGGCGGCGCCGAGCGTGTTCTCGACGACGCCGTTCGCCGCATTGTGCAGGCCGCGATGGGCGATGGGTCGGTCGGTGAGCCAGCTGGGGGCCTCGCCGCTCACGCGGCGATCTCGAAGGTGGCCTCGACCTCGGCGAGCGCGCCCAGCGGCAAATGCGCGACGCCGACGGTCGTGCGCGCGTGGCGACCGCGGGGACCGAAGACGGCGGCCATCAGGTCGGAGGCCCCGTTCATGACCTGCGGCAGGGCGCCGAATTGTCCGTCGACGCTGAAGAAGCCGCCGAGCCGGACGACCTGCGTGATCCGATCGAGATCGCCCAGCGCCGCCTTGGCCTGGGCGAGCAGATTGACGGCGCATAGGCGAGCCGCCTCGTTCGCCGCTTCGATCGGCGAATTCCGCCCGAGCTTGCCAATGTGCGCCGCCGCAAGCTTGCCGTCCGGCCCAAACGGCAACTGGCCGGAAATCAGCAGGAGCGAGCCAGAGCGCACAAAAGGAACGTAATTGGCGACCGGCGCCGCCGGTTCCGGCAAAGTCAAACCGAGTTCTTCGAGGCGCTTGGCGGTAAGGCTCATGTTCACTCCTTTGCGATCCGCGAGCGGGCGCGCCGCGCGGCGCGGCCAAATCATAATGAGCCGAAAGGCTTGAAGAAAGAGGCGCCGCGAGGCGCGCGCGCGCTTGTTTTTGCCTCCCGTCGCGCTTAGGTTTCGGGCAAGAGCTTTGTGCGCGTCCGGGCCAGCCCGGACCGCGTGTGTACAGGACAACCGATCATGGGTAGCTTTAGCATTTGGCATTGGATGTTGTTCGGAGCGGTGGCGTTGCTGCTGTTCGGCGGCAAGGGGAAGATCTCCGACCTGATGGGCGATGTGGCCAAGGGCATCAAATCCTTCAAGAAGGGCATGGCGGACGACGAAGTCGAGGCCAAGCCCGCCGCCGCCCCGACGGCAGCCCCTCGCAGCCTGGAGGGCCGCGCGGGCGCCCCTGTGGACGTCAGCGAGACGAATAAGGTCAACTGACCCACATTGGCGTATAGACGGCGTCGCCGGGGGACAGCGCGCTTGCGTCGCTTCCCCGGGCTTTTGCATGGCCGGACCCCTTCATGTTCGATTTTGACGTCGGCAAGCTCCTGATGTTCGGCATCGTCGCGCTTGCGGTGATCCCGCCGAAGGATTTGCCGCGCGTGATGCGCACGGTCGGCCAGACGATCGCCAAGATGCGTCGGATGGCGGCGGACTTCCAAGGCCAGTTCATGGAAGCGATGAAAGAGGCCGAGCTCGAGACCGTGAAGCAGGAGCTCGAAAGCGTTAAGCGGGAACTCTCCTCCGTCGAGCAGGCCGCCAAGGTCAATGCGGCCTTCGACCCGGCGATGGCGATGCGTCAGGAAATGACGAGCGCCATCGAGGGTCCCAAGCAGATCGGCGTCTCGGAAGTGGCGCTGAACCAGGTTGACCCTGTCGCTCAAGAGGTTGGGGACGCCGGTGAAGGCGCAGGCGCCGAGGCGCCCGCGAGCGCTCCCACGGACGCGGCCCACGCTCACCCCTCCCACGCTGAGGAAGCGGCGGTCGTGCGAGGCGCAGCGGAATGAGTGCCGAAGACATCGACGCCTCGAAAGCGCCACTGCTCGATCACCTCATCGAACTGCGCATGCGGCTCGTGAGGGCGATCTACGCCTTCATGGCGGCGTTTCTGGTGTGCTTCTACTTCTCGCGGTCGATCTACAACGTTCTGACCGAGCCCTATGTCCGGGTCGTCGGGCCGGAAAAGGCGACGCTGATCGCGACCCATTTTCTCGAGCAGTTCTATACGAACATCCGGCTGAGCATGTTCGGGGCGGCCGTGATCGCCTTTCCGATCATTGCGGTCCAGCTCTACAAATTTGTCGCGCCGGGCCTTTACAAGCATGAGCGGCAGGCGTTTCTGCCCTATCTGATCGCCACCCCGATCTTTTTCCTCGCCGGGGCGATGCTGGTCTATTTCGTCGTTATGCCGCTGCTGATCCGGTTTTCGGTCTCGCTGCAGCAGGTCGACACGCCGGGGCAAGCGACCATCGAGCTGCTGCCCAAGGTCAGCGAGTATCTGTCGCTCATCATGACGCTGATCTTCGCGTTCGGGATCGCGTTTCAATTGCCGGTCGTCCTCACTCTGCTCGGGCACGTCGGCATCGTCGATTCGAAATACCTCTCCTCGATGCGGCGCTATGCCATCGTGGCCGTCACGGGCCTCTCCGCGCTGCTGACGCCGCCCGATCTCATCAGCATGATCTCACTCGCCTTGCCGATGCTGCTGCTCTACGAGGGATCGGTGATCGCCGTTCGCATCGTCGAGAAGCGCCGCGAGGCGGCAAACAACAAGCCTTGACCGTGTGATGCGGCCCCGCGACGTTCTCGCCGCAATCGGCGTCGCGACCGTCTGGGGCCTCACCTTCATCGCCATCAAGGTCGGCGTCGGCGAGACGCCGCCGTTGCTGTTCTCCGCCCTGCGCTTCGCCTTCGCGGCTCTTCCTGGCGTCTTCATCGTGCGACCGCCGAAGGCGTCCCCCTGGCTCGTCGGGCTCTACGGCGCGTTGATCGGCGTCGGCCAGTTCGGCCTCTTGTTCCTGGCGATCCACCGCGGCTTTCCCGTTGGTCTCGCCTCGCTGATCGTCCAATTGCAGGCGTTCTTCACGATCTTCCTCGCCTGGGCGCTGCTCGGCGAAGAGCCGCGGCGAACGCAAGCGATCGGCGCTGCGATCGCCTTCGCGGGGATCGCGCTGATCGGTTCGCAGCGGCTCGGCGGCGCGAGTTTCGGTCCTTCGCCGCGGCGGCCTTCTGGGGCGCCGGCAACGTCGTCGCCAAGTTCGCCGGACGCGTCGATATGCTGGCGTTCGTGATCTGGTCCAGCCTCGCCCCTCCGGCGCCGCTGCTGCTGCTGTCGGTGTTGTTCGAGGGGCGGAGCAACGTCGCGGCCCTCACCCATCCCTCGCTCCCGCTCGTCTTCGCTGTGCTGGTCGTCTCCTATGCCGGGACGGTCCTCGGCTTCGGCGTCTGGGCCAGGCTGATGTCGCAATATCCCGCGGCGGCAGTCGCTCCCTTTGCGCTGCTCGTGCCGGTCGTGGGGATGGCGGCGGCCGCGACGATCTTCAACGAGCCGCTCGGGACATTTGAGATTTGGGGCGCTGTTCTGGTAATGGCTGGCTTGGCTTTTAACGTCCTCGGCGATCTGGCGCTGCGCCGCTGGCTCCGACCAATCGGGTGATTTCATGCACGATATCAGAGCGATCCGTGACAATCCTCAGGCGTTCGACGAGGGTTTGGCGCGCCGCTCGCTGCCCCCGCGCGCTGAGTCGCTGATCGGGCTGGACGATCGGCGCCGCGCCGCGATCCTTGAATTGCAGCGCGCGCAGGAGCGCCGCAACGCCGCCTCGAAGGAAATTGGCGCGGCGATGGCGCGCAAGGACGCAGCGGCCGCGGACGCTCTCAAGGAGGAAGTGGCAAGGCTGAAGGCGGCGATGCCGGAGCTCGAGGCGGAGGAGAAGGCCGCCGCCTCGGCGCTCGACGCCGAACTCGCCGCAATCCCGAACCTTCCAGCCGCGGACGCGCCGGACGGCAAGGACGAGAACGACAACGTGGAAGTGCGGCGCTTCGGCGCGCCGCCGAAGTTCCCGGATGGTTTCAAGCCGAAGGAGCATTTCGAGATCGGCGAGGCGCTGGGCCTGATGGATTTCGAAGCGGCTTCCAAGCTCTCGGGCTCCCGCTTCGTGGTGTTGCGCGGCGCGCTGGCGCGTCTGGAGCGCGCCTTGATGCAGTTCATGCTCGACCTGCACACCCGCCAGCACGGCTACGAAGAGATCAACCCGCCGGTGCTGATGCGGGAAGAGCCGATGTTCGGCACGGCGCAATTGCCGAAGTTCCGTGACGACCAGTTCGCCGCCGGCGACGGCTATTGGCTGATCCCGACCGCCGAAGTGCCGATGACCAACCTCGTGCGCGAGAGCATCATCGACGAACGGCGTCTGCCGCTCCGCTTCACCGCGGGCACGCTCTGCTTCCGCGCCGAGGCGGGGGCGGCGGGCCGCGACACGCGCGGCATGATCCGTCAGCATCAGTTCGAGAAGGTCGAACTCGTCTCGATCACGACGCCGGAGGAGGCGGCGGCGGAGCACGAGCGCATGACCGCCTGCGCCGAGGAGGTCTTGAAGCGGCTCGACCTTCATTTCCGCACCGTGGCCCTGTGCGCGGGCGACATGGGCTTCGCCGCGCAAAAAACCTACGACATCGAGGTGTGGCTGCCGGGCCAGGGACGTTTCCGCGAAATTTCCTCATGCTCGGTATGCGGCGACTTCCAGGCGCGGCGCATGAGCGCGCGCAGCAAGGCGGCCGACGCCAAGCACACGCGCTTCGTTCATACCCTGAATGGTTCAGGCGTCGCCGTCGGCCGCGCCCTCGTCGCGGTGCTCGAGAATTACCAGAATTCCGACGGATCGGTGTCGATCCCCGAGGTGCTTTGGCCCTATATGGCTGGGCTGACCCAGATCGAGGCGAAGCAATAAAGCTTCGCCTGTTGTGATGCCGGGCGGATAATTCGCGCAAATCGGCTCGGCGCATTAGAGAACTTCGGGGGAAAGGCGACCCATGCGTATTTTGCTTACCAACGACGACGGCGTTCATGCGCCGGGCCTGAAGATCCTGGAGTCGATCGCGCGCCAGTTCTCCGACGACATCGTCGTCGTCGCGCCGGAAATCGACCAATCCGGCGTCGCGCATTCGCTTTCTCTCAACAATCCGCTCCGGCTGCGCGAGATTACGCCGCGCCATTTCGCCGTGCAGGGCACGCCGACCGATTGCGTGATCATGGGCGTGCGCAAGATCATGGCTGAGGCTCGTCCCGACCTGATTCTTTCCGGCGTCAATCGGGGCCAGAACGTCGCCGAGGACGTCACCTATTCCGGCACGATCGCCGCCGCCATGGAGGGCACGCTGCTCGGCATCCCCTCGATCGCGCTGTCGCAGGCCTTCGACGGCCGTAAGGGGCGCGAGAACACCGATTGGGAAAGCGCCGAGAGGCTGGGTCCCGACGTCGTCAGGCGCGTGCTGCGTGCGGGCATTCCGGAGGGCGTGCTCGTCAACGTCAACTTCCCGGCTTGCCCGGCCGCCGAGGTCGCGGGCGAAGCGATCACCGTCCAGGGGCGGCGCGACACGGAATTGATGCGCATCGAGGAGCGGCGCGACGGCCGGTCGATTCCTTATTATTGGCTGATGTTCCAGCGCGGCGGCTTCACGCCCGGCGCCGGCACCGACATCGAAGCGCTTGCCGCGCGAAAGGTTTCTGTCACGCCGCTGCGGCTCGATCTGACTGACGAGGCGACGCGCCGTCGCTATGAGGAGGCCTTTCGGGCCGGCTGATCGACGAGGGAGCCGCGGTGGATAACCCCGAGGCCGAAGAGCGGGTCCAGTTCATGTTGCGGCTGCGGGCGCGCGGCATCAACGATTTGCGCCTGCTCCGCGCGCTCGAGCGGGCGCCGCGCGCCCTGTTCATGCAGCAGCGCTACGCCGACGTCGCCTGGCGCGACATTGCGATGCCGATCGGCTGCGGCCAGACCGCTCCGCCCCCGTCCGTGCTCGCGGCGATGATCCAGGCGCTGGCGCCTGGGCCCGATTCGCGCGTGCTGGAGGTCGGGACGGGAACCGGCTACGCCGCCTCGCTCCTCGCCCAGCTGGCGAATGACGTCGTCTCTGTGGAGCGTCACCAGACCCTCGCGCTGGAAGCCGCGTCGCGCTTTCAGGCGTTCGGACTCGACAATGTGAGCGCCCTTTGGGGGGACGGCCTCACTCTCGATCCGGCTGCGGTTCGTTACGACCGCATTCTCGTTCACGCCCTCATCGAGCCGTCGGCGCCAAATCTGACGGACCTCTTGGAGGAGGGGGGCGTGCTCGTTGGGATCGTCGTCAGCGAAGGCTCGCAACGCATCGTTCGTCTGACCCGCGGCGAAGGCGGTCAGGTCACGGCCCACATTGGCGGTCCGGCGAGGACCGCGAGGCCGCTCGCCGCAGGCCTCGCGCGGGCGCTCTGACCGCGAATTTTTCCTAACAGAGTTTGCCTAACAGAGCTTTCGAGTATCCCTAATATTCGACGCTAAAGGGCCGCAATCGCACACGAACGATTCATCTTAAACTCTCCCTTAATCTAATCGGCGCAAACTCCTGCATAGTTCGGTTGCGTGCGAGTGAGTTGACGCCGATGAGGAATGTGGCAGCGTTTGACGTCAAGCGGTGGGCCAGTCGGGCGGCCTTGACGGGCTTGGTGGGCGTCTGGCTTTCGGGGTGTTCCTCGGATTCGACGCGACTCAGCGACTCCTTTAATTCCGATCCATTCTCCAATCCCTTTGCGACCGCGTCGAATGACGGCGCCGCGCCGACGCCGCGGGTTGCCTCCACGGCGCTCTCTGCGCCTATGCCAAACGCCGGCTATGCGGCCGCCGCTCATCCGAGCCCGGTCGCCGTCGCCTCGCTGCCACCGGTCGCTCCGGCGACGACGGGTCAGATCAGGAGCGCGCCTCCTGTCGTCCATGAAGCGAGCGGTTCGGCCAACGGCTGGAGCGCCGTCGGCGGTTCCCCGGTTGTGGTCTCCGAAAGCGACACGCTGGAGACGCTGGCTCGCCGCTACGGCGTTCCTGCCGCCGCGTTGTTGAAGACGAACGGCCTGACCAGCGCTTCGCAGGTGCGTGGCGGCGTGCATTTGGTCGTCCCTGTCTACAGCGCGAACGCAGAGCTGGCCGAGAAATCGAAGCGCGTCGCCGCCGAAGAGGCGCCCGAGCCTAAGCACAAGACTAAGGCCCAGGAAGTGGCCGCTGCAGACGCGCCCGAGCCGCCGCGGCACAATGCGAAAGGCGCGCACGACATCGTCGCCGAGGATGCTGCAGCGCTGGAGAAGCACAAGTCCAAAGCGTCGCGCGACGTCGCCGAGAACGATGAGGCCACCCGCAAGGCGGAGGCGGAGGCGAAGGCGAAGAAGTCCGGCCACGAAAACGTCGCCAAGGCGGACGCCGAGACGATGAAGCGGACCAAGGCGAACACTCCGGCGCCAGCAATCGTCGCTCAGGCGAAGACGACGACCATGGTGAAGAAGTCGCCGACGACCGATACGACGCCGACCGCCAGCGTGCGCCCGACCGATCCGGCTCCGGCGCAGGCGATGACGGCGGCGCAGGCCGACGCGGCAGGCGTGGCTCCCGAGTTCCGCTGGCCGGCACGAGGGCGGATCATCGAGGGCTTCAAGTCGGGCGGCAACGACGGAATCAACATCGCCGTGCCGGAGGGCACCTCGGTCCGCGCGGCCGAGAGCGGCGTCGTCGCCTATGCCGGCAGCGAACTCAAGGGCTACGGCAATCTCGTGCTGATCCGTCACCCGAACGGCTACGTGACGGCCTACGCCAACAACGGCGAGCTCGATGTCAAGCGCGGCGAGACCGTCAAGCGCGGCCAGGTGATCGCCAAGTCGGGGCAGAGCGGCAACGTCAACTCGCCGCAGCTTCACTTCGAGCTGCGCAAGGGTTCGACGCCGGTCGATCCGACCAGCTATCTCGCGGGGCTCTAAGAGACTATCGAGGTCCAGGCTCCGTTCTGGACGCCTGCGTCGCGCTCACAGGATGACCGCGAGACACGATTACACTGTGAGACGACGGCCAGGCGGCGGGTCCAACGAAAGGCCCGCCGCCTTTGCTTTTGTCAGGGTTTGACGGGCGTAAGACGGCGTCCGAGGCGGCCGGCGAGGTCGTGCGTGAACTGCCAGGCGGTGCGGCCGGAGCGGGCGCCGCGCGTCGTCGACCATTCCAACGCTTCACGCTCAATCTGGTCGGCCGGAGCATCGAGGCCGAAATGCTCGGCATAGCCGCGCACCATGGCGAGGTAGTCGTCCTGGTTGCAATGATGGAAGCCGAGCCACAAGCCGAAGCGGTCAGACAGCGAGACCTTTTCTTCGACCGCCTCGCCGGGATTGATCGCGGTCGAGCGCTCGTTCTCCATCATGTCGCGCGAGAGCAGGTGTCGGCGATTGGAGGTCGCATAGAAAAGCACGTTGGCGGGCCGGCCCTCAATGCCACCCTCCAGCACCGCCTTCAACGACTTGTACGACGCGTCGCCCCCGTCGAAGGAAAGATCGTCGCAGAAGACGATGAACCGGTGACCACTCTCTCGTATTAGCCCCATCAGCGTCGGCAGGCTTTCGATGTCCTCGCGATGAATCTCGACCAGCTTCAGGTGATCGTCGGGCGGCGCGTTGCGGTTAACCTCGGCGTGCGCTGCTTTGACCAGCGACGATTTGCCCATGCCGCGCGCGCCCCACAGCAGCGCGTTGTTGGCCGGCAGGCCGCGCGCAAAACGCTCGGTGTTCTCAAGCAGCATGTCGCGGACCCGGTCGACGCCCCGCAGCAGCCCGATGTCGACGCGGCTGACGGTCGTCACGGGAGCGAGCGCGCCGGGGTCCGCGTGCCAAACGAAGGCGTCCGCGGCGGCGAAGTCAGGGCGCGGTCGCGCAGGAGGGGCAAGGCGTTCGAGGGCGTCGGCGATGCGCGCGAGCAGCGCAGCGGAGTCGCCGAGGGAAGCATGGGAATCGGACATCGGTGATCCTGAACGTGCAAAAGAAAGCGGGCTCTGCATAGCGCGGCCACAGGTTCCAACGCAAAGTCGGACGGTCGCTAGGGCGCGCCGCCGTCTACAGCGCGTTTGCGTGCTTTGTCGCCGACTGTCATTGTTGCTTAGCGCACTGGGGAGGGGGAGATTCGCAAATCCGGCTGGATCTCGATCGCGCTGGCGGTTTTGCCGGCGTTCGCCGCGAACGCAGCGGAGAGTGACTTTGTCGCCCGCTTCATGGGCGCTCCTCCGGGCAAGACGAAGACTTTCGCCTGTTTCACTCGCATCTACGATCCCGCTCACCTCGCCGCCCATCCCCAGCAAAACGTGAAGACGATGATGTTGCTTGCGGTCGCCGACCCGGAAGACGCCGACACGATCGACCTGCGCATCGGCGTCACGTTCCGGACCCGCAAGGGGACGCTCGAGACGGAGGGAAGCTGCTTTACCGGCCATGTCGAGGGTGAGCCCGTCGACGATTCCGGCCTCCATTGCAGCGTCGCTTGCGACGGCGGCGCCTTCGACGTCGCGTTGCGGGCGGACGGCGCGGTGAGGCTCGGCATTCCCGAGGGGGCTCGCTTGTGGAAGCCAGGCTCGGATGATCCGAGCGGCAACGTCCACGGCGCCTTTGGCCCCGACGACAAGGTCTTCCGTCTCGACCGAGCCGCGCTCAAGGAATGCGCGCCGCTCGCCGCCGACGAGGAGGAAAAGGCGCGTCTCACCCGCGCGCGCTGACAGGGGGAGGACGGAATGGACCGACGCAGTCTGTTCAAGGCGACCGGGCTGGCGGGGCTCGGGCTGTTCGCCGCCGGGCCGGCGCGAGCGGACGCCTCCCATGCGAGCAAGGTGGTCTATCATCTCGCCGACGCCGAGCGCGTGCCCCTGGGTCTCGGCAATCTGCGCAACCATATCGCCGGAACCGCCGGCATGACGCGTTTCGCGGTCGTGGTGCTAGGGCCGGCGCTGCGGGTCTTCCGTCACGACGGGTCCAACCTCGGCGTGGCGGAAGACGTGCGTGACCGCCTCGCGGAGGGCGTAGCGTTCTACGCCTGCGCGAACACGATGACGGCGCAGACGTGGACGCTCGCCGATCTCTTGCCGGGCTTCGCGCTCGCCGAGAGGGGCGGGGTCGTGCTCATCGCTGACCTCCAGGCTCAGGGATGGGCGTATCTGCGGCCGTGACCGGCCCTGTGAATCGGCCGGGGCCGATGCTATATGCTCGTTTATGCGTCGGGCCTTGAACCCGGTCGCGAAAGAGGCGCTCGATGGCAAATTCTCGTTTCAAGGCGATGTCACTTACCGAAGCCGCGGCGGCGCGCGTGCATGAGATCATCGCCAAAGCCGACAAGCCGATCGTTGGCCTCAGGGTGGGCGTGCGCAACGGCGGCTGTGCCGGCATGTCCTACACGATGGAGTTCGCGGAGAGCGTTTCGCCGCTCGACGAGGTGGTCGAGGACAAGGGCGTCAAGCTGCTGGTCGACCCCAAGGCGTTGCTGTTCTTGCTTGGCGCCCAGATGGATTTCAAGGTGGACCAGCTCTCGTCGACCTTCGTCTTCAAGAACCCGAACGAGACCTCGGCCTGTGGATGCGGCGAAAGCGTCGCCATCACCCCGGTCTCGCCTGAGGCGCTCGCGGCGCTCGGCTGATCTGCTCCGGGGCCACGCGGGCACGGCCAAAGCAGCGTCTCCACTTCCCCAGCGGCGCCTTCACCGGATCCTTAGGCAACAGGCCCTATCATGCCCGCGAAAAGCGGGCATTTAGGCGTCAAAGCGCGAAGGCCTGCGGCGGTTATCTAGACCCTCGCCTTCCCGAGACAGCGGCGCGTCGACCAATCCCGCCGTCTTTCGCCGGCGCGCCAGCAAGGCGCGGCCCGATCAGTCCTCAGCGTCCGCCGGGACCTTGGCGTCCACATGGGCCTTGGTATCCGCGTGGGCCTTCGCCGGGCGAATACGAACAGGCCGTAGCAGGAAGTTCGGAACGTGGTCGCCGAGCCCGATCACCGGCGCGTCGTTCTCCTCCTCGCGACGCGGGCGGCGGTTGCTGGCGCCCCTTGAGTCCCGCTCGCTGCGCACGGGTTGCGCGGGACGTTCCTCACCGCGCGGACGTTGCTCACTCTTAGGACGTTCCTCAGCCCGCGGACGTTCCTCACCGGGCGGACGTTCGGAGCGTCCGCGCGAACGCTCTGCGTGTCCCCGCGAACGCTCGCCGTGCGCGCGCGAGCGCCCTTGACCGCTGCGCCCGCCGCGATGCTCGCGTTCGCTCTCGACCTCTTCGTCCTCGACAGGGACGTCCTGGCCGTCCTTCCACTCGATCTTCTTGTTGATCAGCTTCTCGATGTCGTCGACCGCCCGCTGATCTTCACGCGTGACGATCGTGACCGCGACGCCGCTCTTACCGGCGCGGCCGGTGCGGCCGATACGGTGGACATAGTCCTCGGCGTGATGCGGCGGGTCGTAATTGACGACATGGCTGACGTCGGGAATGTCGAGGCCGCGCGCTGCGACGTCCGAACAGACGAGCAGCTGCACCTGGCCGTTACGGAACGCGTCGAGCGAGGCCATGCGGGTGCGCTGGTCGAGATCGCCGTGCAGCGCGCCGACAGAGAAGCCGTGCTTCTCGAGCGAGCGGTAGACGACATGCACGTCGCGCTTGCGGTTACAGAAGATGATCGCGTTCTTGAAGCTCTCGGCGCTGCGGATGACGCGGCGAAGCGTCGCGCGTTTGTTCTCGGGCGAGCCGCCCGAGCGCACCAAAATCTGGGTGATATTCTCGGCGGTCGAGGAGGCGCGCGCCACCTCAATGCGAATAGGATTGTGAAGGAAGGTCTCGGTGAGACGCGTAATTTCGGGCGGCATGGTGGCCGAGAAGAACAGGGTCTGGCGCGTGAAGGGCACCAGCTTGCAGATGCGCTCGATATCAGGGATGAAGCCCATGTCGAGCATGCGGTCCGCTTCGTCAATCACCAGGATCTCAATGCCGGTGAGCAGAATCTTGCCGCGGTCGACGAAATCGAGCAGACGGCCGGGCGTCGCGATCAGCACGTCGGCGCCGCGCGTGATCTTGGCCTCCTGGTCGGCGAAGGAGACGCCGCCGATCAACAGGGCGAGGTTGAGCTTGTGGTTCACGCCGTATTTGCCGAACGCCTCCTCGACCTGCGCCGCGAGTTCGCGCGTCGGCTCGAGGATTAGTGTGCGCGGCATGCGAGCCCGGGCACGTCCCTTTTCGAGCAAGGAAAGCATCGGCAAGGTGAAGGCGGCCGTCTTGCCGGTGCCGGTCTGGGCGATGCCGAGGACATCGCGCCCTTGCAGCGCGTGCGGAATGGCCTGTTCTTGAATGGGGGTCGGCGTTTCGTAGCCGGACGCTTGGACGGCGTTGAGCACTTTCTCGCTCAGGCCGAGTTCATCAAATTTCATCGGTTCTCACAGGGTGAGGCTGATGGCGGCCCTCATGCCGCCGCTTCGAAATAGCGCGGCTCTTAAGTCGCGCCTGCGCGAGGTCCGATGTCGGCGCCGCATGAAGCGGGAGCTTTGAACATGCCCTCGACCGAAGGCCGATATAGAAGAAATTTGGGCAAAGTCAATGAAAGAGCGAATTTTTGTCGATCGTTTTCGTTGAGAGGGCTCCCTTTGCGCCACGCGCGGCGGCCGACGGCGACGACAGTTTCGGGAAAGCAACGCCGATAACCTTGCGACCAATCCGGACGGTCGATTCTCCAAGAAAATCCGACGTTTGGGCTTGTGATCGGAAAAAGAATGGACCGGACGGCGTTTTGATGTGGACCGTTTATCTGTGCCTGGTTGGACAGCATGACCTTCGGCTCGTCGCCCTAGCGGCGGCGGTTTGCGGCGTCGCAGCTTTCGCCGCGGTCAACCTCCTTCACCATGTTCTCAGAAGCGAGGGCGGTCTTCGGACCGTTTGGCTCGCGGTCGCGGCGCTCGCTAGTGGGGCGGGCATCTGGGCGACCCACTTCATCGCGATGCTCGCTTTCAATCCCGGCGCGCCTGTCGGCTACAACGCCGCCCTCACGGGCGCTTCGCTCGCCGCCGGCGTTGCGATAACCGGGCTCGGCTTCATGACAGCGATTTCCGCCGCGCTTCCCTTTGCGCGCGCTCTCGGCGGTGGGATCGTCGGGATCGGCGTCGCGCTCATGCACTACATGGGGATGGACGCCCTGGAGGTCTCCGGGAGCATCCAGTGGGACCATTCGCTGATGGTCGCCTCCATCGTTTTGGGCGTTGTGCTCGGCGCCGCCGCATTGGAGATTGGCCTGCGCCGGCTGACCGGCTCGGCGGTGGCCCTCGGCGCGCTGCTGTTGGCGGCGTCGATCTGCAGCCTGCACTTCACGGGGATGGCCGCGGCTTCGCTGATCCCGGGTCCAGATTCAATCCCGGCGAATTCGATCCCGCCACGCTGGCTCGCGGTCTTGGTTTCCTTCGCCGCCCTTGCGGTCATGCTGCTCGCCTTGGCGGCGCTGGCGCTGGATTTGCGCGATCGCCGGCGAGCCGAGCGCGAAGGCGACCGGATGCGCGGCCTCGCTGACGCCGCCTTCGAGGGCCTGTTGATTTGCCACGAGGATACGATCGTCGCGGTGAACGCGAGCCTGGCGGCGCTGATCGGCGCCGAGCAAGCGAGGCTGATCGGCGACACGCTCGCCTCGATCATTCCGGAGGCCTCGACGCGATCGGGCGCGCTCGAGCAACCGAACCGCGCGGTCGAGACGGTGCTTCTCTCGGCGGGCGGCGCGCAGATCATGATCGAGGCGATCCGCCGTCCGATCGTCTTTGCCGGCCGTCCGCACAGCGCCATCGCCGTGCGCGATCTGCGCGACCGCAAGAGGGCGCAGAGCGTCATCGAGTTCCTTGCGCACAACGACAGTTTGACGGGCCTTGCCAACCGCGCGACATTCAACGTCAATCTCGAAGAAGCGATCGCCGCCTGCCGTGGCGGCAGCCGCCTCGCGGTGCTGCGGTTCGACGTCGACCGCTTCAAGGAGGTCAACGACCTCTTCGGCTATGCGGACGCGGACGAGCTTTTGCGGACCGTCGCCCGCTGCGCGAGCGAAACGATCGAACTCGATTGTCTGATCGCGCGTGTCGGCGGCGACGAATTCGCGGTCCTCGTGCCCGAATTGGCCCAGTCCAGCCAGGCCGGGCGCATCGCGGAGAGGTTGTTCGACGCGCTGCGTGTCGAACGGGAGAAGAGTTCCGGCGCCCTGGCGCTCATGTCGGTGAGCGCGGGCGTGGCGATCTTCCCCGATGACGGGGGCGACGAGATCTCTTTGATGGCGAACGCAGAAGCCGCGCTCAACTGCGCCAAGGCGGAGGGTCGCTCGACCTATCGGTTTTTCGAGGCGGCGATGAGCGAAGAGGCGCGCGAACGCCGACTGATCGAAAGCGATTTGCGTAGCGCATTGGCGCGCGACGAATTGTCTCTCGTCTTCCAGCCCCAGGCCCGCGCCCGAGACCAACAGATCGTCGGCTTCGAAGCCTTGCTGCGCTGGACCAGCCCTGCGCGCGGAGCGACCCCGCCCAGCGTCTTCATACCGATCGCGGAGGAAAGCGGCCTCATCGCCGAGATCGACGAATGGGTGTTGCGCGAAGCCTGCCGCGAGGCGGCGACCTGGGCCAATCCTTTGGCGATTGCCGTCAACGTGTCGGCCGTTCAGCTTCACAACGCCCGCTTTCCGGAATTTGTTCATCAAGTGCTGTTTCAGACCGGCCTCGGGGCGTCCCGTCTGGAGCTAGAGATCACCGAGACGGCGCTCGTGCGCGATCTCAATCGCGCGCTGACAACGCTGCGGCAGCTCAAGGCGCTCGGCGTGCGGATCGCCATGGACGATTTCGGCACCGGCTATTCCTCGCTCTCCAACTTGCGGGCTTTCCCCTTCGACAAGATCAAGATCGACGCTTCGTTCATCCGCAATGTCGACGAGAACGCTCAGGCAGCGGCGATCGTGCGCGCGGCGCTCGGCCTCGGCAGCGGTCTGGGCCTGCCGGTCATCGCGGAGGGCGTCGAGAAAGCAGGGGAGCTCGCCTTTCTCAGCGCCGAGGGGTGCGACGAGGTGCAGGGCTACTACATCGGCCGGCCAGAGCCGATCGAGAGCTTCGCCGAACTCGTCGGGCACGCGAAGGGCGCGCCCGGAACGAAGAAGGCGGTTCGCGCGTGAGGCGGTTGCGGACGCCTCAGCGCGGCCCGATCGTCAGCTTCTGAAAACCGGTCCCAAGCGTTGGCTTGCGCGCCGAAATGATGCGCGAATTGACGCCGCTCCAACGGATTTCGCCGGAAAGGCGGCCATATTCGATTTTCGGGCAACGGTTCATCACGACCTGGACGCCCTTGGCTTCGGCCCGCTCGGCGGCCGCGTCGTTGCGAACGCCGAGTTGCATCCAGATGATGCGCGGCAGGGGCTCGAGCGCCAACGCCTCGTCCACAATGCCGCTGGCCGCTTCCGAGTTACGGAAGATTTCGACCATGTCGATCGGCCCGGGAACGTCGGCGAGGCGCGCATAGACGGGAAGGCCGAGAATCTCGCCGCCGGCGAGGCCGGGATTGATCGGTCGGACATCGAAGCCGCGCTCGGACAGATATTTCAGCACGAAATATGAGGGCCGCGCGGTATTGGCCGACGCGCCGACCATGGCGATGCGCTTCACGCTCTGCAAAATGCCGCGGATATAGGCGTCAGGATAAGAATCGTGGTTCACTGGGATTCCCATTTCGGAGAGCGTTTATCGAGAAAGGCGGCGACGCCTTCGCCGGCGTCGGGATGGGCGAGGTTCTCCACCATCGCCTGGGCGGCGAGCGCATAGGCTTCGGCGAGCGGCGCCTCGATCTGCCGGTTGAACGTGCGCTTGCCGATCGCCAGGGTCGCCGCCGAGCGCGCGGCAATCCCCTCGGCGAGGCGCTGCGCCTCCGGGAGCGCTCGCCCGACCGGGACGACCCGATTGACGAGCCCGAAGCGCTCGGCGTCGTCGGCGCCATAAAGCTCGCCGGTCAGGGCCATTTCCATGGCGTGCTTGCGCGAGATGGCGCGGCCGACCGCGACGAGCGGGGTCGAGCAGAAAAGGCCGATGCTCACGCCCGGCAGGGCGAAGCGCGACGCCTCGCCCGCGACCGCGAGGTCGCAGGCCGCGACGAGCTGGCAACCCGCGGCGGTGGCGACCCCCTCGACGGCGGCGATCACCGGCTTCGGCAACGCGACGACCTGCTGCATCATCTCCGAGCAGCGCGCCATGACGCGTTGATAAAAGGCTTCGCCGCGATCGGCGTCATTGCGATGGGCTCTCAACTCCTTGAGGTCATGGCCGGAGGAAAAGGCGGGGCCCTCGCCGGCGAGGACGACGACACGGATCGAAGGGTCGGCCCCAATCGCCGCGAAGGCGTCGATCAGCGCGTCGATCATTGCGAGGCTCAGCGCGTTGCGCGAGGCGGGCGATTGCAGGGTGAGCGTCGCAACCCCGGCGCGATCGCCGCGGCGTAAGAGCGGGGTTGAGGCGTTCGAGCCCACTGGCGGCGGTGACATTGGCGAAGTCCCATGCGGCGGCCGAGGCGGCCGCTGGCGCATTGTGGCGCGATTTCCCTTCGTCGGGAAGGAGGTCTCCAGCGTGGCGTCGCGACGGGGCGAACGCTAAGAGTGGCTTCGTGCAACGGAGAAGGGGAGGGTCGATTGTCCGCGCCGCTCGCATTCACGCTGGAAGAGCTGAAAGCCTATCTCGCCGAGATCTTTCCCGAGACATGGGCGAGCGGCCTTTTCGAGATCGAGGGGATCGCGCCGATGGAGGCGCGGCTGCGACTCGCATTCCACCCCAGGCAGTTGCGGCCCGGCGGCACGATCTCCGGTCCAAGCCTGTTCGCGCTGGCGGATCTCGCCCTTTACGTCGCGATTCTCGCCCAGATTGGCCGGTCTCCGCTCGCCGTCACCACCAACCTCAACATCAACTTCCTGCGCAAGCCCGCCCCGCGCGACGTGATCGGCGAGGCGAGGCTCATGAAGCTCGGCAAGCGTCTGGCGGTCGGCGAAGTGGCGCTGCGTTCGGCTGGCGAAAACGAGCTCTGCGCCCATGCGGTCGGGACCTATTCAATTCCGCCCAATGCAGGAGAGGTATCATAATACCTCACACGCCAAGGGCCAGGTTTTTCCGAGCTTTCGGCGACTTTGCAATTGACTTCACGCCCGCGTCACTTCATAAGCGCGGCCCTGACCGGCTCGCCGTGACGGCGCGCCTACGAAACACGGAACGTTTCATGTTCGGCAAAACCCACTCGACCAAGACGGCCGACGTCGAGAAGAAGTGGCTGCTCATCGACGCCAAGGGCCTCGTCGTCGGCCGCTTGGCGACGATTATCGCGATGCGCCTGCGCGGCAAGCACAAGCCCTCCTTCACGCCCCATATCGACGACGGCGACAATGTGATCGTCGTCAACGCGGACAAGGTGGTGCTCACCGGCCGCAAGCGCGAGCAGAAGCTCTATCACCACTACACCGGCTACATCGGCGGCATCAAAGAGCGCTCCGCCAAGTCGATCCTCGAAGGCCGCTTCCCCGAGCGCGTCGTCGAAAAGGCGGTCGAACGCATGCTGCCGCGCGGGCCGCTGGGCCGTAAGCAGCTCGGCAATCTGCGCGTCTACAAGGGCCCGGAGCATCCGCACGCCGCCCAATCGCCCGTCGTGCTCGACGTCGCCTCGATGAACGCCAAGAACAGCCGGAGCGCCTGATAATGGCCGAGACTCTCAACTCCCTCGCCGACCTCAAGGATTCGGCGATCGCCCCGGGCGGATCGGAAGCCCCGGTGCACGTGCAGAAGCTCGACAAGCTCGGCCGCGCCTACGCCACCGGCAAGCGCAAGAACGCGGTCGCCCGCGTCTGGATCAAGCCGGGCAAGGGCGAGGCGACGATCAACGGCAAGCCGCTCGACGTCTATTTCGCGCGTCCGGTGCTGCGGATGATCCTCAATCAGCCGCTCGTCATCTCCAACCGCGTCAGCCAGTACGATCTGGTCGTGACCGTCTCCGGCGGCGGCCTCTCCGGCCAGGCTGGCGCGGTGCGCCACGGCCTCGCCAAGGCGCTCACTTATTACGAGCCCGAGCTGCGCGGCCCGCTGAAGAAGGAAGGCTTCCTCACTCGCGACGCCCGCGTCGTCGAGCGCAAGAAGTACGGCCACCGCAAGGCGCGCGCGAGCTTCCAGTTCTCGAAGCGCTGATCGCGGCGACTATCGCAAGGTTTGGAAAGGGCGGCTTTGGCCGCCCTTTTTCTTGAGCGCTCTCTGGCGCCACCGAGCTCTGCTTGGCTTGACACGCGCCCGGCGAACGCCGAGCCTCTCGGCCAAAAGACAAAGCGAATGGAGGAAAACGTGGCGCAGTCGGCGTTCAGCTATGTCAGCGGCGCAAGCGAGGCGCCGTTGCTCGGCCAGACGATCGGGCAGGCGCTCGAGCTTGCGGCGGAACGCTGGCCGGACAGGCCGGCGCTGATCTCGCAGAGCCACAACGTCGCCTGGACGTGGCGCGAATTGCGCGAGCGGGCGCGCGGCCTCGCCGCCGGCTTCCTCAAGCTCGGTCTGAATCGCGGCGATCGCATCGGAGTCTGGTCGCTCAACCGGCCGGAATGGACGCTCACGCAATTCGCCGCCGCCGAGGCGGGGCTGATCTTCGTCACCATCAATCCCGCCTATCGGCTGCATGAACTCGAATATGCGCTCAAGAAAGTCGGCTGCGCGGCGCTCGTCACCGCGACGCGCTTCAAGACGAGCGACTTCATCGGCATGATCAACACGTTGGCGCCTGAACTCGCGACGTCCGAGCCGGGCGTGCTCAAGGCTTTGAGGCTGCCGGACCTGCGGATCGTCATTCAGATCGCCGAGCAGGCGCCGGGTACAGTCGCCTTCGAGGATGTCAGCAAACTCGGCGGCGAAGCCGAGCGCGCGGCGCTAACGGCGATGCGCGACGAAATCCAGTTCGACGACGCCGCCAACATCCAGTTCACCTCGGGCACGACGGGCTCGCCCAAAGGGGTGACGCTCAGCCACCACAACATCCTCAACAACGGCTATTTCACCGGCCGCGCGATGCGGCTCACGCCCGAGGATCGCATCTGCATTCCCGTGCCGCTCTACCATTGCTTCGGCATGGTGATGGGCAACCTCGCCGCCGTAACGCTCGGCGCGGCGATGGTCTATCCCGGCGAAGGCTTCGACCCGCTCGCGACCTTGAAGACGGTCGAAGCCGAGCGCTGCACGGCGCTCTACGGCGTGCCGACGATGTTCATCGCCGAACTCGAACATCCTGAGTTTTCTCGCTTCGATCTCTCCTCGCTGCGCACCGGCATCATGGCGGGCGCGCCGTGTCCCATCGCGGTGATGCGCAAGGTGCTCGACCAAATGCATATGGGCGAGGTGACGATCGCCTATGGCATGACCGAGACGAGCCCGGTGAGCTTCCAAAGCTCGACCGAGGATTCGGTCGAGCGGCGGGTGACAACGATCGGCCGGGTGCATCCGCACATCGAGGTGAAGATCGTCGACCAGCAAGGCCACGTTGTGCCGCGCGGCGAGCGCGGCGAATTGTGCACCCGCGGCTATTCGGTGATGTCGGGCTATTGGGGCGAGACCGAGAAAACGCGCGAGGCGATCGACGCCGCCGGCTGGATGCACACGGGCGACCTCGCCACGATCGACGCCCAGGGCTACGGCAACATCGTCGGCCGCATCAAGGACATGGTGATCCGCGGCGGCGAGAACCTCTATCCGCGGGAGATCGAGGAGTTCCTCTACAAGCATCCCAAGATCCAGGACGTGCAGGTGTTCGGCGTCGCGGACGAGCGCTACGGTGAGGAGCTTTGCGCCTGGGTGCGGGTGCGCGCCGGCGAGACGCTGACGCCTGAAGAGGTGCGCGGATTCTGCGACGGCCAGATCGCCCACAACAAGATTTCCCGCTATGTCGAATTCGTCGACGCGTTCCCGATGACCGTCACCGGCAAGGCGCAGAAATACCTGATGCGCCAAGCAGTGGAGGAACGGCTGGGGCTGAAGAGGGCGCAGACGGCCTGAGGGCGTTGCGCGCTTGACGCCGTCGCGCCGATGTTGCATGGAGCCTGCATGATCGCCACTCGCTACCGTCGACGCTGACTTTATCTCCGCATGGCCCAAAGCCGTGCGCTGCGTTGCTCTATGTTCCGAGGCGATCATGACATCAACGATTTTCATCGACGGCGAATCCGGAACGACCGGCCTGCAAATTCGCGACAAGCTCGCCGATTTCCCCGGGCTGACGCTGCGCAGCCTGCCGGCCGAGCTGCGCAAGGATCAGGCGGCGAAGCTTGCGCTGATGGCGGAGGTTGACGTCGTCATCCTCTGCCTGCCGGATGAAGCCGCCAAGGAGACGGCGGCGCTGATCGACGGCATGGGCGACAAGGCGCCGCGCGTGATCGACGCTTCCTCAGCGCACCGCGTCGCGCCCGGCTGGACCTATGGCTTCCCGGAATTGACCGCGGGGCAGGGCGAGGCGATCGGGACAGCGCGCAAAGTGACCAATCCCGGCTGCCACGCGACCGGCGCGATCGCGCTACTGCGGCCGCTCACCGAAGCCGGCCTCATGCCTAAGGACGCGCCGATCACCATCGGCTCGGTCAGCGGCTATTCGGGCGGCGGCAAGACGATGATTGAGGCGTACGAGAGCGGCCGGGCGCCGGCTTTTGAACTCTACGGCCTCAATTTCGAACACAAGCACATGCCGGAGATCCACCTCTATTCCGGTCTCGCCGCGCGGCCGCTGTTCGTGCCGTCAGTGGGCAACTTCCGGCAGGGCATGCTGGTCAGCGTGCCCTTGCAGCTCGACGCGCTGGCGACCAGGCCGACCGGGGCGGATCTGCGCGCGGCGCTCGGCGCGCACTATCGAGGCGCGCAGTACGTGAAGGTCGCGAGCGCCGAAGAGACGGCGGGGCAGCTTCGTTTGGAGCCGGAGGCGCTTAACGGCACCAACGACATGATCATCCACGTCTACGCCAACGAGGCGCGGCGGCAGGCGACGCTGGTCGCCAAGTTCGACAATCTCGGCAAGGGCGCGTCCGGCGCGGCGGTGCAGAATCTCGCGCTGATGCTGGGACTTTGACGAGTTGTGCCGGCCCACGAGCGTCGGTTGACTCGCTGCGGGCGTTTCAACACTCTGGGCGCGTAGGAATACGCGGCTCCCGTAACCAACCCAAAGTCAGGAAACCAAATGGCGCGCCTCCTCGTTCTTTATAAAACCCCGTCCGACCCCGCAGCATTTGATCGCTATTACGCGGAGACGCATGTTCCGATTGCCAAGCGGATTCCGGGTCTGCGCAAGTACGACATCAGCAAAGGGCCGCTAGTGACCCCCGCCGGTTCGTCCGACAATTACTTGGTGGCGACGTTGGAGTTCGACGACATGGCCGCACTCCAGAACGCATTGGGCAGTCCCGAGGGACAGGCGGCCAACGCGGATGTCCAGAATTTCGCGACCGGCGGCGCGGATCTCTTCATTTTCGACACTAAGGACGCGTAACGCCGGTTCGTGACGCCTTCGCTCGTCATGCCCGGCCTTGTCCCGGGCATCCACGCCGCGCAGTTGCCGCCAAGCCCGAGGGTATTGGCCGCGGCGCCGCGTGGATGGCCGGGACGAGCCCGGCCATGACGGCTGAAGGCTCGCGCGCGGGGAGAAGGGACTTAGTCAGCCAGCAGCGCGGCGGCGATCGCCTGCCATTCGTCATCGAGCGAGCCTGCTCCCACGGGCTTGCGAGCTCGCCGGTACCAATAGGCCGCGTTGCCGGCGTCGCCCTCCTTGCGATGGAGGTAGGCGTGAACCCAGTCGCCCGGGCCGCCTTCTTCACGTTGCGCCCATTCGTGCGCCTGGTTCCAATCGCCTTTGCCGTCCCACCACAGGGCTTGCAGGGCAGAGGTGAGGCCGGCGGGCGGCGCCGCGGCGGTCAGCGAGGCGCGAAAAGCGGATAAGTCCACGGGCGATCTCCCAGGGATCGATGTCGGGCGGAAGATTTCCTCCAAGCCGCCGCAATTGTCTAGGACAGGGACGCGTCACGTGACAGAGGTTGCAATGGACCAGACGAACGCGCTCGTATTGTTCTCCGGCGGCCAGGATTCGACGACCTGCCTTGCCTGGGCGCTCGAACGTTTCGACCGGGTCGAGACGCTCGGCTTCGATTACGGCCAGCGCAACCGCATCGAGCTTGAGGTTCGCCCGCGCGTGCGCGAGGCGTTGACGGGCGCGTTTCCGCATTGGGGGCGCAAGCTCGGCGAAGACCACCGGGTCAGCCTCGCCTCGCTCGCCGAGGTCAGCGAGACCGCGATGACGCGGGACGTGGCGATCGCCATGCAGGCGGACGGGTTGCCGAATACGTTCGTGCCCGGCCGCAATCTGCTCTTTCTCACCTTCGCGGCGGCGATCGCCTATCGGCGCGGCATTCAGCGCCTCGTCACGGGAGTTTGTGAGACCGATTTTTCCGGCTATCCCGACTGCCGCGACGACACGATCAAAGCGCTGCAAGTTGCGGTCAATCTCGGCATGGCCTCGCGCTTCGTGATCGAGACGCCGCTGATGTGGATCGATAAGGCGGCAACCTGGCGGCTCGCGCGCGATCTCGGCGGCGAAACACTGGTGTCGATCGTCCGCGAGGAGACGCACACCTGCTACAACGGCGACCGCAGCCATCAGCACGACTGGGGCTGGGGCTGCGCGGATTGCCCGGCCTGCGCGCTGCGCGCCACGGGTTATGCGAAATTCCGCGCCGACGCGACGCCGGCCTGAACGGTCATGGCTTCGGCTCCAGCGCGAAGGTCGCGTTCACACTCTCGGCGAGGCTGATGAGGCCGGGTTCAATCGGCATCGGATTTGCTGCGGCGGTCATTTGCACCCCCTTTGCCGCCGCGCGAAAGACCGGCTCGTCCCCGCCGGCCGTGATCGACTGGAGCGCGCCGAGCTTCATGTCGGCGCCATCGGCGTAGAGCGAAGCGCGATGCCTCGCATTGGCGACCGCCTTGACGCGCAGCGCGTCCTCTTTCTGCTCGCGGTCGGAGAGATCGAAGGAGACGCCCTGATACGTCGCTCCGTTCTGCACCGCCTCGGCGATCTGGGCGCCAGCCTTTTCAAGGGCGCGCATTTTGACGCTCAACGTGTCGGAGGCTTGGTACGCGGTCAGCGTCTGCTTCACGATTCGGTCGTTTTTTGGGTCGCGCTCCTCGCCCCAAACCGCGGAGAGGCGGAGGCCCACCGTGGCGATGTCCTTTGGGTCGATGCCCGAGGCCTTCAGGCCACTGAGCACGGCCGTCGTGACGCGGGCGTTTTCCGCGGCGGCTTCGGAGGCGGTCGGCCGCTGGTCGAAGACTTCGAAACTCACCAAGGCGATGTCCGGACGCGTCTCTTCGGTGGCGACGCCGACGACCGACACGATTGGCGGAACGGGAGGCGCGGGCTGCTGGGCCGACGCCGGATCAGCGAGCGCGAAACTCAGGACGACGAGAAACGGAGCGGCTTTGTGGGACAACGGAGCCTCCATTGGCGCGTCGGGGCGGCAAGTCTAGCAGTTTCCCCGCATTTTGCTTGCGCCACCCGCTGCGGCGGGTTCGGTCCTAACGAGGCCTTAACCTTAACAATCTCCAATAAGGAACGAGCCGACTCGCCCTTTCCGCGAGCCCCACATTCATTGACGCCCATATCCTCCCATGCTATCCCAAGCCATCCCGTCAGGAGATCGTCTGTCCGGATTGTCGCCGGTGCGCGCGAACCAAGGTTCGCGGCCGGTGCGTGCTGTTGTGCGTTGCATTTGGGTAGGGCCGAGCCTTGGACCGCTTCCTCTCCCACTATACGAATCGCTTCGACGCCAAGGGGCGGCTCTCGGTGCCGGCGCCGTTTCGCGCGGTGCTGGCGAAGGACGGCTTCGAGGGACTGTTCGTCCATCCCTCGCTCGACGCGCCAGCGCTCGACTGCGGCGGAAATCGACTTTTGAGCGAGATCAACGCATTTCTCGAGTCGATGCCGCCTTATTCGCAAGAGCGCGAGGATATGGCGACGGCTTTGCTCGGCACCAGCGAGGTGCTTCGATTGGACCCGGAGGGACGGGTCATGTTGAGCGAACGCCTTCGTTCAACCCTCGGTCTCGACGAGCAGGCGGCGTTCGTCGGGCAGGGGCACAAGTTCCAGATCTGGGAGCCGAACCGGTTCGCAACGCATCTCGAGGAGGCCAAAGCTCGAGTGCGGCGCTTGCGGGCCGAGTTCGGCTCGCGGCAGGCGCTGGCCGTCGCGACAGGAGCACGGGAATGAAAGCGGGCCGCGGCGAAGCAGAAGTCGCCGCCGGCGGACCGGTCCGCCACATTCCCGTGCTGCTCGCCGAGGCGATCGACGCGCTGAACGTCAAGGCTGGCGGCCTTTATCTCGACGGCACTTTCGGCGCGGGCGGCTATACGCGCGCGCTGATCGAGCGCGGCGCCCGCGTCATTGCGGTCGATCGCGATCCGACGGCGATTGCGGGCGGCCAAGCGCTCGCATCGACCTCTGAGGGTCGCCTGACCCTCGTTCAAGGCCGTTTCGGCGATCTCGACGCGCTCGCAGGCAAGGTCGGGCTTGGGCCGCTCGATGGTGTTGCGCTCGACATCGGCGTATCCTCGATGCAATTCGATGAAGCCGAACGAGGCTTCTCGCTGCGGGCCGATGCACCGCTCGACATGCGCATGGAGGGGGCCGGCCGCAGCGCGGCCGACATTCTGCGCGAGGATGACGAAGCGACGATCGCCGACATCCTCTATCACTTCGGGGAGGAGCGGGCGGCGCGCCGCATCGCGCGGGCGATCGTCGCCGACCGCAAGACCGCGCCCTACGTCTCGACGCGCCAACTCGCCGAGATGATTGCCCGCGTCGCGCCGGCGCGGCCGGGCGAATTGACCCATCCGGCGACCCGGGCGTTTCAAGCGCTCAGAATTGCCGTCAACGACGAACTCGGTCAGTTGCTGCGCGGGCTCGAAGCCGCGGAGCGCGTGCTGGCGCCGGGCGGCCGCCTCGCCGTCGTGACGTTCCATTCGCTCGAAGACCGCATCGTCAAGCAGTTCTTTGCTCGCCGGTCGGGTCGGGGGCGCGCGGTCTCGCGCCTGCTGCCGGGCGAGCCGGTTCCCGATTTGCCGACCTTTCTTGTGCCTGCGGGACAGCCCATTCTGCCCGGCGGCCAAGAGCTTGCCGACAATCCGCGCGCGCGCTCCGCAAAACTGCGCTTCGGGGAGCGCACGCAGGCCCCGGAGCGGGGCCGGGATACGACGATCGAGACGTTGACGCGCCTGCCGTCGGCGCGCGTGAGGAGGGGCTGATGTGGCGGTTTCTTCATGTCATCGCCATTGGCGCGCTGATCGCCTCCGCGGCCTATGTCTACAGCGTCAAATACCAGACGATCTACGCCTCCGAGCAGATCGTCAAAACGCGACATCTCATCAACAAGGAGCGCGACGCGATCGGTCTGCTGCGCGCCGAATACGCGCATTTGATCCGGCCGGATCGCTTGCAGACGCTAGCCGATCAGCAACTCGACATGCAGCCGCTCGCTCTCAATCAGATCGTCAAACCGGATGACCTGCCGGAGCGTGCGTCGAAGGTCGACTCGATCGGCCGCAAACTCGAATCGCTCGGCCTGCTCGGGCAATCCGCAACCCCGAGCGCCGGCGCCGCCGGCGGCGCGACGCCCTCGGTGAGGTAGGCCATGTCTGAGACGCCGATAAGCGACACGACCCCACGTCCGAGCTTGCTTGCGCGCGGCAAAACCCTGGTCCGCGATCTCTTCTCGACGCGCCTCGACAAGAGCTCGAGCCGTTTGCGCGCCATCGCTTTGACGATGATGGCCGCTTATTGCGGCATTGCGATCAAGCTCATCGCGCTCGGCCTCTCCCACGAGCCGCTGCAAACGCTCAAGGCCGCCGCCGATCAGGCCGCTTCGGGCGCGCGGCCGGATCTGCTCGATCGCAACGGCGAAATCCTCGCCACGGACGTCAAGACGATGTCGGTGTTCGCCGAGCCGCGCCGTATCATCGACAAGGACGAGGCGGTGGAGCTGATCACGGCCGTTCTGCCCGACGTCGACGCCAAGGAGCTGCGCGAGCGCCTCGACTCCAAGAAGGGCTTCATCTGGGTGAAGCGCCAGGTCACGCGCAAAGAGCAAAATGAGATTTTTCATCTCGGTCTGCCGGGAATCGGCTTTCTCCCGGAAAATAAGCGCTTCTATCCCAACGGTCCGCTGGCCGCGCATGTCATCGGCTTCGTCGACAAGGACAATATCGGCATCGCCGGCATGGAGAAATATCTCGACGAGCAGAGCCTAACCGATCCGCACGTGCCGGGGTTCAGCGTCGATCCCGCGGCGTTGAAGCCGGTTCGCTTGTCGATCGACCTGAAGGCGACCCATGCGCTGCGCGACGAACTGGTCGCGGGCGTGGCGAGGTTCCGGGCCAAGGCGGGGGCGGGGGCGATCATCGACGTCAACACGGGCGAGATCATCGCCCTCGAGTTGCTGCCGGATTTCGATCCCAACGAGCCCGCCGGCGCGAAGGACCCGGACAAGATCAACCGGGTCAGTGTCGGCGTCTACGAAATGGGCTCGACCTTCAAGGCGCTGTCGATCGCCATGGCGCTCGATGCGGGCAAGGTGAACCTCAATTCTCAGATCGACGCGCGCGAGAGCTTGCGCTACGGGCATTTCACGATTCACGATTTCGACGCAACCCATCGCATGCTGAGCGTTCCCGAGGTCTTCACCCACTCCTCGAACATCGGCGCCGCCCGCATGGCGCTGATGGTCGGCGTCGAGGGGCATCAGGCGTTCCTCAGGAAGATGGGGCAGCTCGACCGGCTGCGCACCGAACTGCCGGAGAGCGCTGAGCCGCTGGTGCCTAAGCATTGGGGCGAACTGAACACGATGACCATCGCTTTCGGGCAGGGCCTCAACGTCGCGCCGATCCAGGCGCTGATGGCCGTGGCCGCGCTGGTCAATGGCGGCAACCTGATCACGCCGACCTTCCTGCCGCGCACGGAGGAGCAGGCCGCGGCGATCTCCCATCGCGTCATCACCGCGCAGACGTCGGAATCAATCCGCTACCTCATGCGCTCCAATGCGACGCACGGCTCCGCAGGTTTCGCCAACATTCCCGGCTATTACGTCGGCGGCAAGACGGGCACCGCCGACAAGATCGTGCACGGTCATTATTCGCACGACAAGGTGTTCGCGACCTTCATGGCGATCACGCCGGCGAACAAGCCGCAATATCTCTATCTCGTGATGTACGACGAGCCGCAGGCTTTGCCGGAGGACGGAGGTTTCCACACCGCCGCGCACAACGCTGGCCGGACCACCGGGCGGCTGATCGCGCGCGTCGAACCGCTGGAAAACCACCCGCCGGCTCCCAAATTCCCCGATCAGCCGTTCCCGATCATCGCGCGGCTCGGCTATGGCTCGGACGCGGACAGGGTGGGCAAGGAGTGAAGCGGCTCGACGAAATCCTGGATCTCAGCGGCGCGAACGCCCCGCTGGCGTCGCGCGCGGTCAGCGGGCTTTGCGTCGACAGCCGCAAGGCCAAGCCGGGCGACGTCTTCTTCGCGCTCGCCGGGACGAAGAGCGACGGGCTCGCCTTTGCCGCCGACGCGGCGGCGCGCGGGGCGAGCGTGATCGTCGGCGAGCGGACGCCCGTTTCCGCAGTCCCGTTCATTCAGGTGGCCGACGCGCACGCGGCCCTGGCGCACGCCGCCGCGCGCTTTTACGCCCGCCAGCCCGAGCGCATCGTCGCGGTCACCGGCACGAGCGGCAAGACTTCGGTGGCGGCCTTCGTGCGTCAGATCTGGGCGAAGCTCGGCTACGAGGCGGGCTCGCTCGGCACGATCGGCGTCGTCTCGCGCCCGTTCAATCTCTACGGCTCGCTGACGACCCCAGATCCGATCGCCCTGCATGAGACGCTGGATCGGCTCGCCGCCGCGGGTGTCACCCACCTCGCCCTCGAGGCGTCCTCGCACGGGCTCGACCAGAAGCGTCTCGACGGCGTCCGCTTCGCGGCCGGCGCCTTCACGAATCTGTCGCGCGACCACATGGATTATCACGCGACCGTCGAGGATTACCTCGCCGCCAAGCTGCGGCTGTTCCGGGACCTCATCCCCGCGGGCGCGCCGGCCGTCATCAACGCCGATAGCGACGTCGCCGCGCGGGTCGTCGGCGCCGCCGCGGAGCATGGCGCTCGGGTCTTCACGGTTGGCGTGCGGGGCGACGATCTGCGTCTCGCCGCGGCGGACCATGAGGGCTTTTCGACCCGCATCGCCTTCGAATTCGAGCAGCGTCGTTTCGAGGCTCTGCTGCCATTGCCGGGCGATTTTCAGGTCTCCAACGCGTTGGTGGCGGCCGGTCTTTGCATCGCCCTCGGCGCCGATCCGGGCCAGGTGAGCGAGGCTCTCGCGACGCTGGAAGGCGCGCCCGGCCGCCTGGAGCGGATCGGCGAGAAGGACGGCGCGCCGGTGTTCATCGACTACGCCCATAAGCCCGATGCGCTGGAGAAGACGCTCGCCGCCTTGCGCCCCTTCGTGCGCGGCCGGCTGATCGTCGTGTTCGGTTGCGGCGGCGACCGCGATCCCGGCAAGCGGCCGATGATGGGTGCGATCGCCTCGCGAGGCGCGGACCTCGTGATCGTCACCGACGACAATCCGCGATCCGAGGATCCGGCGGCCATCCGCGCCGCGATCCTGGCGGCTGCCCCAGGGGCGCGCGAAATCGCCGACCGGGCCAAGGCGATTCGGGCGGGAATTTCGGCCCTCGGGCCGGACGATGCGCTCGTCGTCGCCGGCAAAGGTCATGAAACGGGCCAAATCATCGGGGAACGGACGCTGCCGTTTTCCGACGCCGAAGTGGCGCGGTCGGCGCTGCAGGAGGCGGGATGAACGAAGCGTTGTGGACCGAGAATGAGCTGACCGGGGTCTTGGGGCCGCCGAGCCAAGCGCTCGCCGGGCCGGTCGGGGGCGTCTCGATCGACACTCGCACCCTGCAGCCGGGCGATCTTTTCTTCGCCATCAAGGGCGCGGTCCACGACGGCCATGACCATATCGCGCGCGCCTTCGAGGCCGGCGCTGGCGCGGCCGTGATAGCGCGGCCGCGCGGCGGCGAACTTGCCGCGCACGAGGCGACCTTCGCGGTCGAAGACACCGTGTGCGCTCTCGAGGCGCTGGGCCGCGCCGCCCGTGCGCGCGCTCCAGCCCGCGTCGTCGCCGTCACCGGGTCGGTCGGCAAGACCAGCGCCAAGGAAATGCTGCGCGTCGCGCTCGCAAAGAGCGGCTCGACTCATGCGTCCGTGGCCTCCTACAACAACCATTGGGGCGTGCCGCTCACCCTCGCGCGGATGCCGGCGAGCGCCGCCTTCGGCGTCATCGAGATCGGCATGAATCACGCCGGCGAAATCACGCCGCTCGTGGCGATGGCGCGCCCGCATGTCGCTCTGGTGACGACGATCGCGCCGGTACACATCGAGCATCTGGGTTCGATCGAGGCGATCGCCGACGCCAAGGCCGAGATATTTTCCGCTTTCGAAGGCGATGGGACGGCGGTGCTCAATCGCGACGCGCCGCAATACGCGCGGCTCGAGCGCGCCGCCAAGGCGGCTGGCGCGCGAGTGCTGACCTTCGGCGCCGAAATGGGCTGTGACGCGCGGCTTTTGGAGGCGCGTGACGACGAAAGCGGCAGCCGGGTGCGCGCGCATATCCTTGGCCGTGAGATTGGTTTTTCGCTCGGCGCTCCGGGCCTCCATATGGCGCAGAATGCGCTCGGGGTCCTGCTCGCGGCGGTTGCGCTCGGGGCGGACCCGGAAGTCTCGGTCGCGGCGCTTGCCGATTTCGCGCCGCAGAAGGGCCGTGGCGAACGCTTCACGCTGGAGACCCCGACCGGTCCCTTCACCGTCATCGACGAGAGCTACAACGCCAATCCGGCCTCGATGCGCGCGGCTCTGGCGCTGCTTGGGGCCGCGCACCCGGGCGAGGGCGGGCGGCGCATCGCCGTCATCGGCGACATGCTGGAACTCGGGGCGGACGGCGCGGCGATGCATGCGGCGCTCGCCGAGACGCTCGAACAGAACCGGGTCGATCTTCTCTTCGGCTCGGGAGCTTTGACCCGCGCGCTTTACGAAGCGGCCCCCGCGCCGATGCGCGCGGCTTGGGGCGAGCGGTCGCGGGACATTCAGGACGAATTGGCGAAAGCGTTACGAGGGGGTGACGTCGTGATGATCAAAGGCTCCAACGGCAGCCGCATGGGCCCGGTTGTCGCCGCCCTTTGCGAGCGCTTTTCCTTCGCTCCGGCGCGGCAATAGGACAGATCGATGCTGACTTGGCTGGCAGACTTCACGCATGTGTCGACAGTCTTCAATCTCTTCCGCTATCTCACGTTTCGCACCCTCGGAGCGGCGACGACGGGCTTGCTGCTGGTTTTCTTCTTTGGGCCGATGATCATCTCCGCCCTGCGCCTCAAGCAAGGCAAAGGGCAGCCGATCCGCGCGGACGGGCCGGCGTCGCATCTGCTCACCAAGAAGGGCACGCCGACGATGGGCGGGCTGATGATCCTCTTCGGGCTCATCGCCTCTTCGCTGCTGTGGGCGAGCTTCGAGAGCCCCTATGTCTGGATCGTGCTGTTCGTGACGATCGGCTTCGCCGCGATCGGCTTCTACGACGACTACCTCAAGGTGACGAAGCAGTCGCACCGCGGCTTTTCCGGCCGTGCTCGGCTTGCCAGCGAGTTCGTAATCGCGGCGATCGCCTGCTACGCCATGATGCGAACCGGCGCAGTCGGGACGACCTCGCTCGCCGTGCCGTTCGTCAATGGCTATGTGCTGGATCTCGGCTGGGGCTTCGTGGTGTTCGGATCCTTCGTGATCGTCGCCTTCGGCAATGCGGTCAATCTGACCGACGGTTTGGACGGCCTTGCCATCGTGCCTGTCATGATCGCCGCGGCGACGCTTGGCCTCATCGCATATTTCGTCGGCAATACCGTCTATTCGCACTACCTGCTCCTCAACCACGTGCCCTTTGCCGGCGATTTGATGGTGGTGTGTGGCGCGCTGATCGGCGCCGGCGTCGGCTTCCTTTGGTTCAACGCGCCGCCGGCGCAAATCTTCATGGGCGATACGGGTTCGCTCGCGCTCGGCGGCCTGCTCGGCGCGATGGCGGTGGCGGTGAAGCACGAGATCGTGCTCGCGATCATCGGCGGCCTCTTCGTGATGGAGGCGCTGTCGGTCATCGTGCAGGTCGCCTCGTTCAAGCTGACCGGCAAGCGCGTCTTTCGCATGGCGCCGATCCACCACCATTTCGAGCAGCTTGGCTGGTCGGAGCCGCAAATCGTCATGCGCTTCTGGATCATTGCCTTCGTGCTGGCGATGGTCGGCCTCTCGACCCTGAAGTTGAGGTGAGGATGACGCCGGTCGAAACCTTTCGCGGTCGGCAGGTCGCGCTGTTCGGGCTCGGCGGCTCGGGTCTGTCGACTTTGCGCGCGCTTGCCGAGGGCGGCGCGGAAGTCGCGGCCTGGGACGACGACGAAAAGGCGCGCGCACGGGCGACCTCCGCCGGTTTTGCGCCAACGGACCTCAACGCAGCCGAATGGGGCCGCTTCAGCGCTCTGGTGCTGGCGCCGGGCGTGCCGCTGACCCACCCGAAGCCGCACTGGACCGTCGAGCGAGCCAAGCAGGCGGGAATTGAGGTCATCGGCGACATCGAGCTCTTCGCAAGGGAGCGCGCCGCGTGCGCCCCTGACGCGCCGCTCGTCGCCATCACGGGAACCAACGGCAAGTCGACGACCACGGCTCTGATCGCGCACATTCTGCGCGAGGCGGGCCTCGACGTGGCGATGGGCGGCAATATCGGGGTGCCGATCCTCGATCTGCCGCCGCCCTCGAACGAGCGCGTTCATGTGGTCGAATGCTCGTCGTTCCAGATCGACCTCGCGCCTTCGCTGGCGCCGAGCGTCGGTGTGTTGGTCAACCTGACGCCCGACCATCTCGATCGCCACGGCTCGATGGCGAACTACGCGGCGATCAAGGAACGCCTGGTCGCCAATTCGCGTGTCGCGCTCGTCGGCGTCGACGACGACGAGTGTCGGGCGATCGCCGAGCGACTGCAGTCCAGCGGCCGCGTCGTCCGCCGCGTCTCCGCCAAAGCCGCGCCTGATGCGGACGTGTTCGTCGACGGGCGGACGATCCGCGATCGGGCTGAGCCCGCCATCGGCTGCGACCTCTCTGCCGCCCCGGCGCTCCGCGGCGCCCACAATGGCCAGAACGCCGCCTTCGCCTTCGCCGCCGCCCGGGCGCTCGGTCGCTCGGAGGGCGTCTGCGAGGCAATGGCGAGCTTTCCCGGCCTCGCGCACCGCATGGAGCAGGTCGGCCGCATTGGCCGCGCTCTGTTCGTCAACGATTCGAAAGCGACCAACGCCGATGCGACGGAGAAGGCGCTGCTGTCCTTCCGGGATATCTTCTGGATTCTCGGCGGCAAAGCGAAGGAAGGCGGCGTCGAGCCCTTGCGGCCGCTGTTCCCGCGCGTCGCCAAAGCCTATCTGATCGGCGCCGCGAGCGACGCCTTTGCTCGGACGCTCGAAGGGGCGGCGCCGTTCGAGCGCTGCGGCGAACTCGCCAACGCCGTGGCCGCCGCAGCGCGCGACGCGGCGCTGAGCGGCGCGGCCGAGCCGGTGGTTCTGCTGTCGCCGGCTTGCGCCTCCTACGATCAATTCGCAAATTTCGAAGCGCGGGGCGACCGGTTCCGCGAACTTGTCGCCGCGCTCGTCGCGCGGGAAGCCGCTGAAAGCGCCAGCCTCGGGGGGGTATGAACATGATGTCCAGAACGGAGCGCGGTCCGGTCGCCGACTGGTTCCGCACTGTCGACCTTTGGCTCATCGGATCGTTCGTCGCCCTGATGGTGGTCGGCGTCGTGATGGCGCTGGCGGCGAGCCCGGCGGTCGCCGAGCGGCTCAATCTTTCGACCTTCCATTTTGTCGACCGGCAGGCCGAACTGCTCGTGCCGTCCGCCGCGCTGATGATCGGGGTTTCGTTTCTCTCGCCGCGCCAGGTTCGGAGAACGGCGCTGATCATCTTCGTCGTCAGCATGGCGCTGATCATTCTCGCGCTGCTGTTCGGCCAGGAGGTCAAGGGTTCTCGCCGCTGGATCCTCGGCGTGCAGCCCTCGGAATTCATCAAGCCCGCCTTCGTCGTGCTGTCCGCCTGGGCCTTCGCGGAAGGCGGCCGCCCCGGCTCGCCTGCTCTCGCCGGAAAGATCCTCGCCTTTCTGTTGCTGCCGGCGACGATCGTGCCGCTGATCCTTCAGCCCGACTTCGGCCAGACCATGCTTGTCTCGCTGGTTTGGGCGGCCTTGTTCTTTACGGCTGGGCTGCACTGGTTCTGGGTGCTCGGCCTCGGCGGCGTCGGCGCGGGCGGCGGCTTCCTCGCCTTCAAATTCTCGCCGCACGTGCATGAGCGCGTGCTAAGATTCATCGATCCGGATTCGATCGGCGGCATGGTCGACACCTTCCAGGTCGATACGGCGCTCCAGAGCATTCTCTCGGGGAGCTGGTTCGGCCGCGGGCCGGGCGAGGGTGTCTACAAGCGCATCCTGCCCGACGCTCACACCGACTTCGTCTTCGCCGTCATGGGCGAGGAATTCGGCATGATCGCTTGCCTCGCCTTGATCGCCTTCTTCGGCTTCATCGTGTTCCGCGGGCTCATGCTAGCGTTGCGCAACGAAGACCCGTTCTGCCGTTTCGCCTCGGCGGGGTTGACGCTCATGTTCGGCATCCAGAGCTGGATCAATATGGCGGTGAACCTGCGCGCCATCCCGGCCAAGGGCATGACGCTGCCGTTCATTTCCTATGGCGGTTCGTCGCTGCTCGCGCTCGGTCTCGGCATGGGCTTTCTGATCGCGCTGACGCGGCGGCGTCCGTTGGCGGAACTGCACGCGAAGGCGGCGCACGCGGCATGAATGGAAAGAACTGCATTCTCCTTGCGGCGGGCGGCACCGGCGGGCATCTCTTTCCCGCCTCCGCTCTGGCTGCCGCCTTGGCGCGGCGCGGCGTCGACGTGGAACTCGCGACTGACACGCGCGCGCTGAAATATGGCAGCGAGTTTCCCGCCCGCGCGATCCATTCCATTCCCTCGGCGACGACGACCGGGGCCGGCGCTCTGAACAAGGTTCGGGCCACGCTGGTCCTCGGCGTCGGATTCGCGGCGGCGCTCGCGCTCATCGCGAGGCTGCGGCCTCGTGCGGTGGTCGGCTTTGGCGGCTATCCAACCGTGCCGCCGTTGCTGGCCGCCTCGTTGCTGGGCGCGCCGACCGTGCTTCACGAGCAGAACGCCGTGATGGGGCGAGCGAACCGGTTCCTGGCCTCGCGCGTCTCGCTCGTCGCGACCGGCTTCGCGGACCTGAAGGGGGCCAGCGCCGCCATGCGGGCGAAGACCCATTTCACCGGCAATCCGGTTCGTCCGGCCGTGCTCGCCGCCGCTGCGACGCCTTATCCGGCGACGGATGGGCGCGTTAGTCTGCTGGTCACGGGCGGGTCCCAAGGCGCTCGCGTCATGGCGGACGTGATTCCCGCCACTTTGATGCTGCTCAGGCCCGACGAGCGCAGCCGCGTGCGCCTCACCATGCAGGCGCGCGGCGAGGACAAGAGCCGCGTCGCCGGCGCTTGCGCGCGCATGGGCTTTCCCATCGAGGTCGCCGAATTTTTCCCCGATCTCCCGGCGCGGATGGCGGCGGCGCATCTCGTCGTCGGCCGCGCCGGCGCTTCGACCGTCTCCGAGCTTGCCGTCATCGGCCGCCCGTCGATCCTCGTGCCGTTCCCGCACGCGCTCGATCAGGATCAAGCCGCCAACGCCGCCATGCTGGAAGCGGGCGGCGGCGCGACGGTGGTTCCGCAGAGCGACTTCACGCCGGAACGGCTTGTCGGCCTGCTCAGAACGGCGCTCGCCGATCCGCACGGGTTGCAGACGGCCGCGGAGGCCGCGAAAGCGGTCGGCGTCGTCGACGCCGCAGACCGGCTGGCGGACGTGGTGCTGGGCATCGCGCGTCCGGCGAAATGAGGCGCGGCGACGTATCGGCAAAAGAGGCCGCGGCGCCGGCGATCCCGAGATGCGGCTAAGCGGCGCTATTCACGACGCCGCCGGTTGTTTCGGCTCGGCCTCCAGCGAGACGTCGTGGCCGAGCGCAAGGGCGATCACCATCGCCACCGCCGAACAGGCGGCGACGGCCACGAGTCCCCAGGTGAAGCTTCCCGTGAGGTCCTTGATCCAACCGATCGCGAAGGGACCGAAATAGCCCGAGAGATTGCCGATCGCATTGATCGCCGCGATGCCGGCGGCCGCGGAAGCGCCCGAAAGGATCGCGGTCGGCAGCGTCCAGAAGACCGGCAATGTGGCGTAGACGCCGAAGGCGCCGACCGTCAAGGCGATCATCTTGGACAGCGGGTCGGTGAGGAACGCCGCGCCGCCGACCCCGATCGCCGCCAGCGCCAGCGGAATGGCGAGATGGAAGGTGCGCTCCATGCGCGCGTCCGAGCGCATGCCCCACCACACCATGCCGAAGAACCCGACAAGGTAGGGAACCGCGCTGATCCAACCTGTCATGGCGATCGAGACGCCGAAGCCCTTGACGATCGTCGGTAGCCAGAAGCCGACGCCGTACAGGCAGGCCACGACGCCGAAATAGATGAGCGACATGGCGAGCACGCGCGGGTCGTAGAGGCTCGCGAGGGCGCCGGCCGGCGAGACGTGTTCGCGCGCCTTGTCCTCCGCAGCGAGCCGGCCGATCAGCCAATTGCGCTGACCGGCATCGAGCCATGTCGCATCGGTCGGCCGATCGGTCAGATAGAAATAGGTGATGACGGCAAGGACGAGCGAGGGGGCGGCCTCCGCGACGAACAGCCATTGCCATCCCTTCAATCCGCCGAGGCCGTCGAAGCCGAGCAGCCAGGCGGAAACTGGCGAGCCGAGCGCTGAGGAGAGCGGAACCGCTGACATGAAATAGCCGACGATCCGCGCGCGATAGGTCGCGGGAAACCACAAGGTCAGGAAATAGATGATGCCAGGCAGAAATCCCGCCTCGGCGAAGCCGAGCAGGATACGCAGCGCATAGAAGGTGTGTTCGCCGCTGAGCCCGGTGAATCGGGCGATTTGCGGGATGAACGCCATGGCGCCGGATATGAGGCCCCACGAGAACATGATTCGCGCGATCCATATACGCGCGCCGAACTTGTCGAGCAGGAGGTTCGAGGGAACTTCGAACACGAAGTAGGCGAGAAAGAACACGCCGGCGCCGAAGCCGAACATCGTGTCGCTGAGGCCGATGTCGGCGTCCATCGTCAGCTTGGCGAAACCCACATTGACGCGGTCGAGATAGGCGACGAAATAGCACACCACCAAAAAGGGCACGAAGCGCCACGTGATTTGCGCAATCGTGCGCCGCTCGATGTCTTCACCCGCCATATCCGCCGCTTCCTCTTTGTTTTCTGTGTTGCGTATTGAGCGTTGTTGCGAGGGAACGCAACCGCGTTGTCGGCCTGCCGCGCCTCTTGCGAAGCCTTTTTGCTAATGATGTGAGCGAGGGCCGGCTTAGGTCGCCGCTGACGGACTCCCCCGCCGCGACTTGCCCGTATAGAGGAACAGCGTCGCCGCAAGCCCGCACAAGGCCGCGAAGCTCATCCAGTAGCCCGGAGCCGCCTTGTCGCCGGTCACGTGAATGAGCCAGGTCGAGATCGCCAGCGACGACCCGCCGAGCGTGGTGGCGAGGCTGTACGCGAGCGAGAAGCCGGACGTACGCACTTTCGCTGGAACCACTTCGGTCAGCGCCACCACCATGGCGCCGTTGTACCAGGCGTAGAGCAGCGAAAGCCAAAGCTCGACCGCGACCATCTTGCCGAACGTCGGGTCGCGCGCCAGCATGGTGAGCGCCGGATAGACCGTAAGGAGCGCAAGCAGCGCCGCGCTGAGGAGGATGGGCCGGCGGCCGACGCGATCAGACAGCGCGCCGGAAATTGGCAGCCAGATGAAGTTCGAGACGCCAATGACGATCGTGACGAGCAGACTGTCGGTCTCGGAGAGATGCAGGACGTTCTTACCGAACGAGGGCGTATAGACGGTGATGAGATAGAAAGAGACCGTCGTCATCACCACAAGGCCGACGCCCGCCAGCACTACCGCCCAATTGTCAGCGAGCGTTTGGACCACCTCGCGAAACTCGGGATGATGTGTCCGAGCCTCGAACTCCTCCGTTTCCTGCAGCGAGCGCCGCAGGACGAACAGGAGGGGGACGATCATGCAGCCGATCACGAAAGGAATGCGCCAGCCCCAGTCGGCGAGCGCGGCGGGAGCCATCAGTTTGTTGACGGAGAAGCCGATCAGCGCGGCGACGATGATGGCGAACTGTTGGCTCGCCGATTGCCAGCTCACATAAAAGCCCTTGCGGCCGGGCGTCGCCATTTCCGCGAGATAGACCGAGACGCCGCCGAGTTCGACGCCGGCGGAGAAGCCCTGCAGCAGGCGGCCCGCGACGACCAGCAGCGGCGCGGCGATTCCGATTGTGGCGTAGCTCGGCACGAAGGCGATCAGCACCGTACCGCAGGCCATGATCGACAGCGTGACGATGAGGCCCTTCCGCCTTCCGATGCGGTCGAGATAGCCGCCGAGCACAAGCGCGCCGATCGGCCGCATCGCAAAGCCCGCCGCGAAGCTCAGGAAGGCCGACATCAACGACACAAACTGATTGTCGTTGGGGAAGAAGGCCTTGGCGATGTAGCTTGCGTAGATACCGAACAGGAAGAAGTCGAACATCTCGAGGAAATTTCCGCTGGTCACCTGAACGACCGTGCGGAATTTCCCATGCCGCGCCACGCTTGCGCTCAAAATCATCTCCTCCCCGCAGTCAGCGCGCGATTGGCTCGCGTTGGCGTGAGCCTACGCGATTTTCGGTCCAATCCAAGCGGGACGTGCGATCACGATCTTGGCGCCGTCACGGCATGACATACGTCGCGCGGCCCTGTCCAAGCAGCGCCGCCTTGATCGCCCCCGGCTCGTTGATCGAAAAGACGACGATCGGAATGCGGTTGTCGCGCGCGAGAGCGAAGGCGGCGGTATCCATGATCTGGAGATTGCGAGCGATCGCGTCGGCGTGGGTGAGCCGCTCGAAGCGGGTCGCGGAAGGATCTTTCTTCGGATCGGCGGAATAGACCCCGTCGACCTGGGTCGCCTTCATTACCGCGTCGCAGGACAGTTCGGCGGCGCGCAGGACAGCGCCCGTGTCCGTGGTGAAGAACGGATTGCCGGTGCCGCCGGCCAGCATGACGACGCGGTGCTTGACGAGATGGGCGAGGGCGGCCTGGCGGGAATAGGCCTCGCATTGCGAGGGCATCGCGACCGCCGATAGGACGCGGGCGGGCTGACCGATCTGCTCGAGTGCGCCTTCCATCGCCAGCGCGTTCATCACGGTCGCTAGCATGCCGATCGAATCGGCGCGCGCGCGTTCGATGCCCTTGTCGGCGCCGAGCAGGCCGCGGAAGAAATTGCCGCCGCCGACCACGACGGCCACCTGCGTTCCAAGGTCCGCCGCCGCCTTCAAATCGGCGGCGATGCGCTGGACCGTCGGCGCATGGAGGCCGAAGGCGTCCGGGCCCGTGAGAGCTTCCCCGGACAGTTTGACGACGATGCGGTCGAACAGGGGTCTCGCGTGGGCGCTGTTGGTCAAGGCGGGTCTCCTGTTGGTGAAGGGTTGTCGAGCGGGAAGGGAGGGCTCGATCTCGACGAGGACGGGCCGGGCCCCACGCAGGTAGGCCGAATCCCTCGGGCTCGGCAAGACCACCGGCGCGGTTCGGGCGTCGGCGCCGGATGCCTTCGCGCGAAGGCATCCGATATGAAAAGGGCGGCCCGAAGGCCGCCCGAATCGTTGAAGCCTTACGCCTCTTCGGCGGGCTTTTCGATCCCCTCGCCGAGGGCGTAGCGCACGAAACCTTTGAGCGCGATCGGGGCGCCGACGGTCTTTTCCGCCTCCTTGACCGCCTGGGCGACGGTCTTCGAGGGGTCGTGGACGAACGGCTGATCCACCAGGCAGACCTCCTTGTAGTAGGTCTTCAGGCCGGATTCGACGATCTTCTCCAGAACATGGGCCGGCTTGCCGGCGTTCTTGTCCGCGAGCACCGCCTTCTCGCGGGCGACGATCGCCGGGTCGATGCCCTCGGCGTTGAGCGCGATCGGGCTTGCCGCGGCGACGTGCATCGCCACCTGACGGCCGAGCGCGACCAACGCGTCGTGCGAACCGGTCGATTCGAGCGCGACGATGACGCCGATGCGGCCGAGGCCATCGACGATCTGGCCGTGGACGTAGTGGCCGATCGCGCCGTGGGCGACATGCAGACCCTGCGCGCGGCGCAACGTGATGTTCTCGCCGATTGTCGCAATCGCGTTGGCGACGGCGTCGGCGACCGTGCCGCCGCCGGGATAGAGCGCCGCCTTGACCACTTCCGCGTCAACCGAGGCGCCCTTGTCGATGGCCACGGCCAGGACGCCGCGCACCAGAGCCTGGAAATCGTCGTTGCGGGCGACGAAGTCAGTCTCCGAGTTCACCTCGACGACGACGCCGAAATTGGCTTCGACGGCGACGCCGACGAGACCGTCTGCAGCGATGCGGCCGCTCTTCTTGGCCGCCTTGGCGAGGCCCTTCTTGCGCAGCCAGTCGATGGCCGCCTCGATGTCGCCGTCAGTCTCGGCCAGCGCGGCCTTGCAGTCCATCATGCCTGCGCCCGTCTTCTCGCGCAGGTCCTTCACCAGCGCGGCGGTAATGTTGGCCATCTTGGTCCCTCGACAGATTGGCGGCGCCCCAAAGGGACGAAACCGCTAGGTGATCGTCATAACATACACAAGGCCCGGCGCTGCCGCCGGGCCTCGAATTCCCCTCGATGCGCAGCGGCGAATTACGCCGCGGCGAGCAGCGCGCGCGCCTGATCCATCCACAGATCGCGGGTGATGCGGCCGTTGAAGTGGAGATCGGCGTCGAGCTTCTCCGCCTCCGTGAGAGTCATCGCGGCCAGCTGCCAATAGTGGAACACGCCGTGTTCATTAAGCTTCTTGACGATCTGCGGGCCGACGCCGGTCAGCTTGGCCAGATCGTCGGGCGCGCCGCGGGGGGCGGCGAGCAGCTCGAAGCGGTCGATCGTCGAGGCTTCGACCTCTCCCTCCTCGGGGAGCGCCTCGACCGGCGCCTCGGCTTCGCCGAGATCGAGACCCGCCGAGCCCTGGCTGCGCGAGATGCCGTCGATCGCCGCGCGCGCCAGCAGGTCGCAGTAGAGCGCGATCGCCCGGCTGGCGTCGTCGTTAGCCGGGATCGGGAAGGCGACGCCGTCCGGATCGCAATTGGTGTCGAGGATCGCGATCACGGGGATCTTGAGGCGGTTGGCCTCCTTGATCGCCAGCGATTCCTTGTTGGTGTCGATGACGAAGACGAGGTCGGGAACCCCGCCCATCTCCTTGATGCCGCCGAGCGCCTTCTCGAGCTTGTCGCGCTCGCGCGACAGCATCAGTCGCTCTTTCTTGGTGAGGCCCCTGGCGCCTTCGCCGAGCATCTCGTCGAGCTTGCGCAGCCGCGCGATCGAGGCGGAGATGGTCTTCCAGTTGGTGAGCATGCCGCCCAGCCAACGCGAATTGACGAAATACTGCGCCGAGCGGCGAGCCGCGTCGGCGATTTCCGTCGCCGCCTGGCGCTTGGTGCCGACGAAGAGAACGCGGCCGCCCTTGGCGACGGTGTCCGAGACGACCTTCAACGCTTGATGCAGCAGCGGCACCGTCTGGGCGAGGTCGATAATGTGGATGGAATTGCGGGCGCCGTAAATGTACGGCCCCATCTTCGGATTCCAGCGATGCGACTGGTGGCCGAAATGCGCTCCCGATTCGAGGAGCTGGCGCATGGTGAAATCAGGCAGAGACACTGCTTGTCCTTTCCGGTTGAACCTCGGCGGATCGATGAGGCGGAGAGGTCTCCGCCACCGGAGCGAGCCCTTGAGCAGGGCGCGCGAAAATCCGCCTGTGGAATGGCCGCGCGTATAGAGGACGACGGGGCGAAAGGCAAGCGTGGTTCAGGCCCTGCGCGGTATGTCGTTGGCGCGGGCCGCATCAGTGGCCCCCTCCGCGCGAACGGGGCGCCGCGGAATTCTAGAAGTAATACCTGAGCGAGGTAAAGCCGACTGCGTCGTCCGTCGACGGCGCGCCGCCGATGCCGGTGAAAGCCGACCGTTTGATGAATTCCAACTCGGCGCCGACCACGAATTTGCCGTAGGCTCCCGAATAGATGTCCTGCCAGAAGCCGCCCTTCACATCGAGGAGCTGCTTGTTGTCGGCGACGCATGTTGTCGATATGCCGGTGGCGAAGCTCTCAGCCGTCGGGGTCATGCAGCCGCTGTTGTCAAAAGTGGGATTTCCATAGCCGTACGCGCCGAAATAATTAGCCTGCTCCTGCTCGATGCCGCCATAGGCATAGAGCGTCAGGCCCTCCCACGGATAAACCTGTATTCCTCCCCATGTTTGGAGCTCGGTGATTGGGGTGAGCGAGCCGTTGGCGGCAATGGTCACGTCGGGCAAACCCCCGGCTCCGTAGCGACCGATGCCTCGCCCAAACAACCCGCCCCCCATGAGATCGAGATACTTCGGAATAATCGGGAGCAAGAACGCTGCGCCGACCCCGGCGCCGAAGGTGGTCTTCTCGCTGGTCGTTCCGGGGACGCAGCCAGTCGGCGCCGCGGTCTCGCATAGGGTGTTGTCGCTGAAAAAGCGCTGCATGCCGAGCAACTCGTAATGACCCCAGCCGGGATCCCACGAGATCTTTTCGAGAATGTCGGGGAACGTATTGGGCGTGACGGGCACGTCGTTGAGGAAACCGCCCGTGCCGATATTGAAAGTGTTGACGGCCAGGCCGTTGACGGTGGTGGGAATACCCGGAGCGAGCGAGGTCGCGGGATTTTCGACCGAAATGGCCGCCGCGAGCGTAGGGCCGAAATCCTTCACCGCCCGGACTTGCCAGTTGCGGGTAAAATCATAGCCGACGAGATAATTCGCATTGATCGTGAGCGGAATGTTTTCCTCTCGCGGCTTGATGCCGTCCTTGTCCGGCATCGCCAGGCTCCAATCCTGACCGGCGAGGAGGTGGAAGCCCCAATTGTCGTTGTCATAGGTTATATAGCCGTGCCGCAGGCGCGGCGGCCAGTCGTTGGTGACGAGGTAGTCCGACTAGGTCCCGACGCCCAGAAAGTCGATTTCGAAATACGCCGAGAGTTTCTGCGACGCATCGATGTTGGCGTCGGCCAATAGCGAAAGTTGGCTCTGCCGCGCGGTCCCGTGGAACTCGTGTTCATTGTAGAGCGGCGAATAGGGATAGGGGATATCGGCGAAGAGGGTCAGCATGTCGTTGACCGTATTGTGGTCGCGGAACACTGTTGCTGCTTCGGCCCAACCCCACGCTGAGAAGTTGACGCCGCCGAATGACGGCAGCGATACTAGCTTCGGCGATTTGGTGGTGGGTAGGCTGGCGGCGGCGCTGGCGGGCGTTGCAGCCGCGGTAGCGGGCGTTGCGACCGCAGTGGCGGTCTGCGTGGCTTCCACCTTTGGGGCCTTCTTTTTCGTCTCCGCGATCTCGGCCCGGATCGCCTTGAGTTCCTTCTGCAACAGCTCCGTTTGTCGCTCTAGGCGCTCGATCTTCTCGGAATCGGACAACTCCGCCGCCGCCGCCGGCCTGAGAGTCAGCAGACAGGCGCCAATGAGGGCGCGACTCATCAAGCTCTGTCTGGCGCCCAAACGTCACCCCCGACTAAGCCGAAAGACATGTTACGCGCGTCAACGCTATTCGCGTCTTAAGCGACAGTAACAAGCCGAGTTGTACTGAAGAGGCGCTCAGCACGCGCGCCACGTGTGCCTACGTCAGTCGTAACAATCGATTTTCGGCGAGTAAATCGGCCCGGCGGCGCTATCAACAGAAGTCACACAGAAGCATCGGCAAGGCTGTGTTTCCAGCCGTTTCGGTAACCGAAAGTGACGATTGGTGACGATAGGTGACCAAATTGTGAGCGATATTGACGCTTTCGCGCACCAGGCTCCGAATTTGTATCCGCGTTTCGCACTCGCCGGCGATCCGCGTGCCAACTGCGAATCGGCGCGCGCATGAGCCAAGTTTGATCAGTCATTCAAGGCGTTATGGCGAGGATTGGCGTTTAAACCCGCGCCAAATGATGGGCACGCGAACGTCCGCTTGATTCGTCTCTCCGCGAATCAGAGCAAGGCGCCATCCTTTCAGGGCCTCAGCGCGATCTTCCCCGTTCGGCCGGGCTGAACGCTCGCCCGCGCGGCGTCAGCCGCCTGGGCGAGGGGAAAGGCCTTCTCGACCGGCAACTTCAGTTCGCCTGTTGCGGCCATCTCTAAGAGAGCGCCGATCATTCGAGCGACTTTGGCCTGATCGCCGAACCGCTTGGCGGCCCAGAAGCCGGTCACCTTGGCCTGCTTGAAGATGACGTCGCCGGGATTGAGCAAGAGCGGTTTGCCCGACATGACGCCGAAGATCATGAGATGGCCGCCCTCGGCGAGAAGGTGGAGCAATTGGCCGCTCTCCTCGCCCCCGACCGAATCGAGCGCAGCGGCGATCGGCGCGCCGCCGGTGATCGCCTTGACCTTGGTCTGCCAGCCGGCTTCGCTGGTCGAAACCGCATCGCCGATGCCGAGCGCGGCGAGTTCGGCGACGCCGGCCGCGCGCCGCACGAGGTTGACGACGCGAATGCCGCGCGCCTTGGCGATCATCGCCAGGGTCTTGCCGACAGCGCCGGTCGCTGCGTTCTGGATCATCCATTGGCCGGGCTGAAGCTCGAAGTCCTCCAGCGCCATCATGGCGGACAGCGGCATCGCGCAGATCTGGCACGCGACTTCGTCGCTTACCGCATCCGGGACGGGCACGACGCCGCGGGCCGGAACGATGAAATATTCGGCCCAGGCGTCGGGAACGCCCGCCATTGCGACGCGCTGGCCGATCGCCGGCGCCGAAACGTCCGGCCCATGTGCGTCGACAACGCCGACCGCCTCCGAGCCGCCGACCGCCGGCAGCGCCGGCTTGAATCCGTACTCGCCGCGGACCGTCAGGAGGTCGTGGTTGTGGATCGGCGACAGCGTGAGCCTGACGCGGATCTGGCCGGGTCCGGGTTCGGGCAGGGGACGTTCGGCGATATGAAGGACCTCGGCCGGATCGCCGAACCGGTCATAGACCACGCTTCGCATGAGATCTCCACGATGTTCGCTTGATTTCAACAGGCGGCGCCTCGATCCGGCCAGACCGCGGGCGCCGTTCAGAGTCCTCGACTGTCGCGCCTTTTAGACGTGCTCCACCGCCACCACGCCGGTGACCGCCTTCAGGGCGCCGGCCATGGCGGCGTTGACGGCGTAGCGGCCCGGCAGTTTGACTTCGACCTCGCCCTCGCGCGGCCCCATCATCACCACCAGCCACACTTCGCCATCGCCCCTGGCGCGCAGGCGCTCCTCGATCGAGGGGAGCGGCGCCTCGTCTCTGACAAACACGCGCAAACCCTTGTGGACCTTGGCGGCGGCCTGGTTGAGCGATTCGACATGGACGATGCGCGCGCGCACGTCTTCGCCTTCGAGATTGGCCTGCAGGGTGACGAGGACGTCCGAGCCTTTCTCGAGTAGATCGCGGTATTGGTTGAGACCCTCCTGGAAGATGATCGCCTCATATTGTCCGGTCGGGTCGGACAACTGGATGACGCCCATCTTCGAGCCGCTCTTGGTGCGTCGTTCGGCGCGATCGAGCACGCTGGCGCCGAGCCGGGCGGTCGACGCGCCGGCGCGCACCTGCCGGACGAACTCCGCCCAGCGCGTCGCGCGCAGCCGCTTGAGCGCCGAATCGTAGGCTTCGAGCGGATGGCCGGAGAGAAAGAAGCCGACCGCGTCGAATTCGCGCCGGAGCTTTTCCGTCGCCGGCCACGGATCGGCGCGCACTTTGAGCGGGGCGCTCTCGACTTCGCCGAACAGTGCGTTTTGTCCCGAGGCGCGCTCGTGGGCTTGCCGGTTGGCAATCGCGAGCATCGGCTCGACGGAGGCAAAGACGATGGCGCGGTCGGGCTCGATCTCGTCGAAGGCGCCGGCCGCCGCGAGGCTCTCCAGCGTCTTCTTGTTGACCGTCCGCGGGTCGAGACGCGCCGCAAGGTCGCTTAGCGAGGCGAAGGGTCGCCCATTGCGTGCGGCGACCATCCCCGCCGCCTGGCCGTCGCCGACGCCCTTGATCGCGCTCAGGGCGTAGGCGATCGACGACGCGCCGGAAGCGTCCTGGCGCACGTCGAAATTGACGTCCGAGCTGTTGGCGGAGGGCGGCGCGACCTTGATGCCGAGCCGCTGCGCCTCGCCGCGAAACTCGGCCAGCTTGTCGGTGTTCGACTTATCGAGCGTCATCGAAGCGGCGAGGAATTCGGCGGGGTGGTTCGCCTTGAACCAGCCGGTCCAATAGGCGATCAGCGCATAGGCCGCCGCATGGCTCTTGTTGAAGCCGTAGTCGGCGAATTTGGCGAGCAGGTCGAAAATCTCGTCCGCCTTGGCCTTTTCGACGCCGCGCTCGACGGCGCCGTCGACGAAGCGGATGCGCTGGGCGTCCATCTCCGCCTTGATCTTCTTGCCCATCGCGCGGCGCAGCATGTCGGCTTCGCCGAGCGAATAGCCGGACAATTCGCGCGCGATCTGCATCACCTGTTCCTGGTAGATGATGACGCCGAAGGTCTCTCGCAACGTCGGCTCCATCATGGGATGGATGTAGTCCGGCGCCTCCTGGCCGAGCTTGCGCGCACAATAGGTCGGGATGTTCGCCATCGGGCCGGGGCGGTAGAGGGCGACCAGCGCGATAATGTCCTCGAAGCGGTCGGCGTGCATTTCTGCCAGCGCCTTGCGCATCCCCGCGCTTTCCACCTGGAACACGCCGATCGTCTCGCCGCGGCCGAGCATCTCGTAGGTCTTGGGATCGTCGAGCGGGATCTTGCCAAGATCGACCTCGATGCCTCGAAGCTTGAGGAGGTTCTGCGCCGTGCGCAAGGTCGTCAGCGTCTTGAGGCCGAGGAAGTCGAACTTCACGAGGCCGGCGGGCTCGACCCATTTCATGTTGAACTGGGTCGCCGGCATGTCCGACTTCGGATCGCGATAGAGCGGCACCAGTTCGACCAGCGGCCGGTCGCCGATGACGACGCCGGCGGCGTGGGTCGAAGCGTTGGAGTAAAGGCCTTCGAGACGCTCGGCGATCGCCAGCATCTGGGCGACCTTGGGATCGGCCGCCGCCGCCTCCTGCAGGCGCGGCTCGTCCTCCACCGCCTGCTTCAACGTCACGGGCTTGGCGGGATTCTGCGGCACCAGCTTGGCGAGCTTATCGACCTGGCCGAGCGGCATTTCCAGCACCCGCCCGACGTTGCGCATCACGCCGCGCGCCAGGAACGAGCCGAAGGTGATGATCTGCGCGACGCGGTCCACGCCGTAGCGCCGGCGGACATAGGCGATCACCTCGTCGCGCCGGTCCTGGCAGAAGTCGATGTCGAAGTCCGGCATCGAGACGCGTTCGGGGTTGAGGAAGCGCTCGAACAGCAGGCCGAAGCGAATCGGGTCGAGGTCGGTGATCGTCAGGGCGTAGGCGACCAGCGAGCCGGCGCCCGAACCGCGCCCCGGTCCGACCGGAATGCCCTGCGCCTTGGCCCATTTGATGAAGTCCGAGACGATAAGGAAGTACCCCGGAAATTTCATGCGCGTGATGACGTCGAGCTCGAATTCCAGCCGCTGGCGGTATTCCTCCAGCGTGACGCCCGGCGCGCAGCCATAGAGCCCGAGGAGCCGATCGAGCCCCTCTTGCGCCTGCCGGCGCAATTCCTGCTCCTCGTCGACCTGCTCGCCGCCGGGAATCGAAAAGCGGGGAAGGATCGGCTTGCGCGTCAGCGGCCGGTACGAGCAGCGCATCGCGATCTCGACGCTGTTGTCGGTCGCCTCCTTGAGGTCGGCGAACAGCGCCAGCATTTCCGCGCGGGTCTTGAAGCGGTGCTCCGGCGAGAGGCGTCGCCGCTCCGGCGTCGCCACCAGCGCGCCTTCCGCGACGCAGAGCAGCGCATCCTGCGCCTCATAGTCGCCGGAGGTGGCGAAATAGGGCTCGTTCGCCGCCACCAGCGGCAGGCTGTGCGAATAAGCGAGATCGATCAGCGTCGGCTCGACCGCCCGCTCGCTGTCGAGGTTGTGGCGCTGAATTTCGACATAGAGGCGCCGGTCGAACAGCGGGGCGAGGCGCTTTAACCTGGACTCGGCGAGTTCGGGCAGGTTCAGCGCCAGCGCGCGATCGATCGGGCCGGCGCCGCCGCCGGTCAGGGCGATCAAGCCGGTGACGTCCCCCAGCGCGTCGAAGGCGACATGCGGCTCGTCGCCGTCCTTTGGCTCCAGCCAGACGCGCGAGGCGATGCTCATGAGGGCGCGATAGCCGTCCTCGTTCTGCGCCAGCAGCACCAGCGGCGCGCGCGTGATCTTGGTCTCCGCGAGGCGGGAGACCGAGCTCGGCGCGTCGGCGAAATCGACGGTGATCTGCGCGCCAATGATCGGCTGTATGCCTGACTTGGCGAGCTTCTCGGAGAACTCCAGCGCGCCGAACAGGCTGTTGGTGTCGGTGATCGCCAGCGCCGGCATGGAATCCGCCTTGGCGAGCTTGCCGAGCGATTCGATCGTCAGCGCCCCCTCGCGCAGCGAATAGGCGCTGTGCACGTGCAAATGCACGAAACCGACCGCTTTGAGAACCGACGTGTCCATGGCCGCTCCGAGGTGAGCCGGGATTGTCTAGGCGCCGCGGCGACGTTGTCGAGCAAAATGTCCGCGATGCCGACAGCTTATGGCGCCCGCCGCGAGTTGATCCTTGCGCGCGCGCCCAGGCCGCCGTAAAGGGCGAAAGGGCAGGGCGACAAGACGCTAGCCGCGCCCGATCAGAGGAGATTGTCACGCATGTCGCACAAGATCCTTGTCGCGCAGGGCGGCGGTCCGACCGCCGTCATCAACCAGTCCCTCGTCGGCGTCGCGCTCGAGGCGCGCCGGTTCGCGGACGTTTCGGCCGTCTATGGCGCGCTGCACGGCGTGCGCGGGATCGTCAACGAGGATTTCGTCGATCTCGGCCAGGAGACGACCGTCAATCTGGAGGGAGTCGCAGCGACGCCGGCGGCGGCGCTGGGTTCGACCCGCGACAAGCCCGATCTCAAATATTGCCAGGAGATCTTCAAGGTTCTCGAGGCGCACCAGATCGACACGTTCCTCTACATCGGCGGCAACGATTCCTCCGACACGGTGCGCATCGTCGCCGAGGAGGCTCAAAAAGCCGGCCGCGCGCTGCGCGCCATCCACATTCCCAAGACGATCGACAACGATCTCGTCGGTTTTGACCACACGCCGGGCTATCCCTCGGCGGCGCGCTTCGTTGCCCAGGCCTTCATGGGCGCCAATCTCGACAACGCCGCGCTGAAGGGCGTCTATTGCGCCGTCGTCATGGGGCGGCACGCTGGCTTCCTGACGGCCGCTTCGGCGCTGGCGCGCCGCTTTCCCGACGACGGTCCGCATCTCATTTATCTCCCGGAACGCACCTTCGTGATCGACGACTTCCTCGCCGACGTGAAAGCGGTCTACGAGAAGCATGGCCGCTGCGTCATCGCGGCCTCGGAGGGCATTCACGACGCGAATGGGGCGCCCATCCTCGAGAAGCTATCCGGCGGCCTCGAGAAGGACGCGCACGGCAACGTCCAGCTCTCCGGCACCGGGGCGCTCGCCGATCTGCTCTGCGAGGAAATCAAGAACAAGCTCGGCATCAAGCGCGTGCGGGGCGACACCTTCGGCTATCTGCAACGCTCCTTCGTCGGCTGCGTCTCGGACGTCGATCAGCGCGAAGCGCGCGAGGTCGGCGAGAAGGCGGTGCAATACGCAATGGGCGCTGGCGGCAACGGCTCGGTGGCGATCCGCCGCGTCGCGGACTATGCGGTCGACTATCCCTTGATCCCGCTCGAAGCCGTCGCCGGCAAGACGCGGGTGCTGGAGGACCACTACATCGCCGCAGCCGGCAACGACGTCACCCCCGCGTTCCGCGACTATCTGCGCCCGCTGCTCGGCTCGAACATCCCGGAAGTGCGGCGTCTGCGCGGCGCCAAGGTCGCCAAGCTTTCGCGATAGGCCGTTCGTTCATTTCGCGTCGAGGCGAAGCGCGCGCAGCGCGAGCCTCGCCGTGAGACCCTGCACCAGGATCGAGAAGGCGACGACGCCGAAGGCGGCGACGAGAATGTCGTCGCGGTAGGGCATGGAGGGCGGCAGCGCGAGCGACAAGGCGAGCGCGAGCGCGCCGCGCAATCCGCCCCACCAGAGAAAGTGCAATTCGGCCCAGGACGTCGCCCAGCGACTGCGCGCAAAGAGCAGAGCGACGGCATAGACGGTCGCCGCGCGCCCGAGGAGCGCGAGCGCGATGACGACGAGCAGGCCGCCGAACGCCTGGGTCGGAGTTTGCGCAAGCGCCAGCCCGATCAGCAGAAAGACCAGCGAATTGGCGACGAAGGCCGCGAATTCCCAGAAATCCCCGACGAAAGCGCGCCCTTGAGTGGATAGGGCGAACGGGCTTTTGTCATCGGCGAGCACGCCGAGATTGCCCATCAGCAACCCCGCGGAAACGGTGGCGAGAAGCCCGGATGCGCCGATCCGCTCGGCGGCGAGGAAGGAGCCGTAGGCGGCGACCGCCGTCAGGGCGGTCTCAATGAGATGATCGCTGGTCCGGCCAGCCAGCGCGATTGCGGCGCCGGCCGCGATGAGGCCAATCGACACGCCCCCGCCGCCAATCAACAACGCGTGACGCAGCACGTCGAGCGGGGTCAGCGCGCCGCCGCTCGTGGCAGAAGCGGCGACGACGAGCGTGAAGAGAAGCGCCGCGACGCCGTCGTTGAGCAGGCTCTCGCTCTCGATGACGAGCCGAAGACGGCCGGCGACGCGTGTCTCTCGCAAGAGAGCGATGACGGCGATGGGGTCAGTGGCGGCGATCAGCGCGCCAAATGCTAGCGAAGGGGCGGGCGGCCAGTGGAGAAGCGTTATCAAACCGGCCGCTACCACGAGCGCGCAGAGCAACACACCGAGGGTCGACAGCACCAGCACGAGCGGCAAGTCTTTTCGCAGGGCGCTCCAACGGATGCTGAGCGCGGCCTCGAAGAGGAGCGGCGGCAGGATGAGGTCGAAAATGACGTCATGGGTCAACGCGACGTCGCCGCCGATGCGAGCGAGCGCAAGCGCGAGGCCGCAGAGCACAAGGCCGACGGTGTAGGGCAGGCGCAGACGGCGCGCGAGGATCGCCACCAGCATGGCGACGCCAAGCAGCTCGATGGTTCTCGCAACGACGATGTCCATGCAGCCTTGTAGCCGGCCAGCCGGGCAAGCGGAACGCCGCTCCGATGTGCTGCCCCTGATTTGCTTCGTCGCGCCAGTGTCGTATTGTGCTGCGAATTTTACATTTGAAAGGGGACGGGGGATGGAGCAAATAACATGGAGCGCGGTCGACGCCTACATCGAGGAGAGGATCGTCGCGCCCGACTTTGCCCTCCAGGCCGCGCTCGCGGCTAACGCTTCCGCCGGTCTGCCCGCGATCGACGTTTCTCCGCCGCAGGGCAAGCTGCTCCATCTGCTCGCGCGCATGTCGCGATCGCGCAAGGTGCTCGAGATCGGCGCGTTAGGCGGCTATTCGACCATTTGGCTCGCCCGCGCTCTTCCGCCGGAGGGATTTGTCATGACCCTGGAAGCCAACGCCAAACATGCGGATACGACCCGCGAAAACGTTCGGCGCGCTGGCTTGTCCGGGCAGGTCCGTGTGCGCGTCGGCGAAGCGCTCGACACGCTGCCGCGTCTCGACGAGGAGGGCGTCGGCCCGTTCGACTTCGTCTTCATCGACGCCGACAAGCAGCACAATCCCGAATATTTCGGATGGGCGCTGCGTCTCGCCAAACCAGGCTCCGTCATCGTCTGCGACAATGTGATCCGCGAGGGCGCGATTCTCGATCGCGCGAGCGCCGATCCGTCGGTCCAAGGCACACGGCGGATGTTTGAGATGATCGCCAAGGAGCCGCGGGTGAGCGCGACGGTTGTTCAAACCGTTGGCGCGAAGGGATGGGACGGATTCTTGGTCGCGATCGTCGATCGCGTCTGAAGCTTCTATCGTGAGGCGAAGAGGGGCGCTCCCGCCTGGAGGAAGCGCTCAGGGTCGACCGGTTCGCCGTCGACGCGGACCTCGTAGTGAAGGTGCGGCCCGGTCGAGCGTCCGGTCGAGCCGATGCGTCCGATGAGCGCGCCAGCTTTCACCTCCTCGCCCTCCGCGACCAGGATCTCCGACATGTGGGCGTATCGCGTGGCGAGCTTATTGCCATGGTCGATTTCGACCATATTGCCGTAGCCGCCCATCAAGCCGGCGTGAACGACGCGGCCGGCGGCGGTGGCGTGAATTTCGGCTCCGTATTCCTGTACGAAATCAAGGCCGGGATGAAGCGCGGGGCGACCCAGGAAGGGGTCCGGCCGGAAGCCGAAGGGCGAGGAGACCTCCGTCTCCCCGATCAACGGAGCGCGTAGCGGAAGAAGCGGCAGCAACCGCGTCAGCCGATTATCGAGCGCGACCGCCTGCCCAGCCTCGGCGAGCGCCCGGTCATCCGCGCCGACGGGAATGTAAGGGCCGCCGACTCCGCCTTCGGGAGCAGGCGCAGCGAGCGCATCGACGCTGAGACCCGCGCGCTCGACCACCGCCTGCAATTGTGCGGCGTCGCTCTTCGCGGCGAGGCCGATCTCGCCTAACGCCGCGCTCTGTCGGCGCTCCATCCGGTCGAGCGAATAGGCGATCAGGCTGAGCCCAGCGGAAGCGTCGAAGCCAGTGCTCGCGGCGGCGGCGGCGGCGAGGTCGGCGCCGTCCCCGCCATTCCCCCTCGGAATCGCGCTGACATGCTGCGGCGGCTCATCGAGCGGACGCGGCTTGGGGGCGGGCGCCGGCTCATCCGGTTGTTGCGGCGCGAAGGCTTGAGCGGCGGGCGGGGGCGCAACGGGCGCCGCGAGCGGACTGGCGGCATTAATCGCGGATAGGGCCGGATTCAGCGCATTCGCAGCGCTGACGCGCGAATGGCCGGCTCCAGCCGCGTGGAGCCTCTGGTCGGCCAAAGCGTCGACGATCGACCCGCGCTGCTCGAGTTCGCGCCTGACGGGACAGCAATTGGCGAACACGGCTTTCCAACGCGCTCTCGTCGAGCCGTTGGCGGCCGGCGGAGCGATCGAAGTCGGCGCGCGCTTCAGTGAGCCGCTGCTCGTAGGCGGCTTGCATCTCGGTTTCGCGCGCGGCGAGGGCGCGCAGCATGTCGTCGTGAAAGGAGATGTAGAGGGTCGTCGCGCCAGCCCAGAGGAAGGCGACCGGCACGATCACGACGAACGCCCAGAACGCGATCGGATGCACGGCGACGGTCCGGATGGACTCTCCTCGCGCGTAGGAAAGATAGTACAGCGCTCGAGCCAGTCTCGGCCGCGGGCGGAACTCTCGCGACATGAAGGCGCATGCTCCAGCCCGGAAAATCCGGGGTCCGAAAGCGATTAGACTCCATTAGGGTTAACCCTTAGCAAATGTCGCGGGCAGCGCGTTAACCGCCGTCAGCGTCTCGGCGGCGTGACCGGGCACGCGCACCTTGCGCCATATTCGGGCGATCCGTCCCTCCGGATCGATGAGGAACGTCGTTCGCTCAACGCCCATGAATTTGCGGCCGTACATGCTCTTTTCTCGCCAGACGCCATACGCCTCGATAACGCCTCGCGATTTGTCGGCGGCGAGCGGCAGGGTGAGGGCGTGTTTGCGCTTGAACTTGGCATGGCTCGCCGCGCTGTCGGGCGAGACCCCGACAACCGCTGCGCCGGCAGCCGCGAATTCGCCGCGCAGGGCCTGGAAGGCGAGCGCCTCAGCAGTGCAGCCGGAGGTGTCGTCCTTGGGATAAAAATACAGAATCAGCGGATTGCCGCGGAACGAGGCGAGGGAGAGGATGCCTTCGTCGGTCGGCAGTTCAAAATCGGGGGCCGCGTCGCAGACTTCCAAGTTTCTAACCATTTCGTCCTCGTTTGAGCCACTTTCGTCGGCGATGTGACGATCTCGGCGCCCTTGAGTCAGATTGACCCGCAGTCCGTGCAGGTTCAAGAGAATCGGCGAGCGCCGGAGGTCGATTCTTGACCTCGGGCGAATAAGAACGACGATGGGCGGCGGAATGTCGCAGCGCGACGCTGGCGACGTAGACCTTGAGTTTCGGGCGGGCGGTCGAACGGAGTTATCAGGGGATTGTTCGAGGAGATCGACGCAGCGGCACGCTCCAAGGCCCGGGCGGCGATGCAGGGCCTCCTGCGGAGCGGAATGGGGACGACGCTTCCAGCGTGCCGGCCGCGAGGTCGGCCGAGGCGGCGTACGCGGGCGCTCGCCGCAGTCGGCGGGTTCCTCATCCTGTTCGCGCTCGGCGCGCTCGGCGCGGTGTTCCTGGTACTCGGCTCTGGCCCAATCAACCTCGCGACGCTGAACCCCCGTATCGCGCAGAGTCTCGAGGAGCGTTTCGGCGACCGCTACTCGGTCTCGATCGGTTCGACCTATCTCATGCGGGTGGACGGTGGAATTGCGCTCGGTTTCGGCGGCATCACCTTGCGCGATCGCTCGGGGCGGCCGGTCCTCTCTGCGCCGCGTGGCCGGGTGGACCTCGATGCGCTATCGCTGCTCGCTTTCGACGTCAAAGTTCGTCGGCTGGAACTGGACGGGCTCGACCTGCGGCTTCATCTGCGCCAGGACGGAGCTCTATCGGTCGCCGCCGCCGGCGATTCGAGCGCCGCGACGATCGAATTGCCGGCTCCGGCCGTTTCGCAGCCCGAGCGGCCGTTGGCGCCCGACTTCGGCCTGCTGGTTTTTCGCGTTATCGACGCGATGACGGGGGCGAGCCAGTCGTTGGATCGCGTGGGCCTGGTGCATGGCCATCTCGAGATCGAGAACGACGCCTTGGGGCGACAAACGGTCTATGACGACCTCGCCGTCGCTTTCGACAAGAACGGTGACGACGCTTCGATCCAAGCCTCGGCGCAGGGCTCGGCCGGACGGTGGTCGATTGAAGCCCAGGCTCGCGGCGGCGATTTACGGGCCGTCACCGTCACGGCTCGCGACTTGAGCTTGGCGGACCTCGTTTCCTTCCGCACCGGACGTCTGCCGTTCGATACGGACATGCCGATCTCGTTCAGGCTGCAAGCGCGCCTCACGCCCGCTTCCGCGATTGAGAGCCTGCAGGGGCGGCTCACCCTGGGCGCCGGCTATTTCAAGCTCGACGATCCCGATCACGAGCCTTTCCTCGTCGACGAAGCGACGGGCGACGTCAGTTGGAACGGCGAGGCTGGGCGGTACGAATTCAAGAACCTCCAGCTGCTTGCGAGCGGCACGCACTTGATGGCCGCTGGCTGGCTGGCGCCGCCGACCGCCTCCGAGGCTGCCTGGACGCTTCGGTTCGACTCGAACGACACCGTTTTCGGCGCTGAGCGACCTGGCGAGACGCCGATCGTTATCGATCAGGCGACCTTTCAGGCGCGCTATCTAGCCGCCGAATCCCGGTTCATCCTCGACCATATGGCCATCCACGGGCCGGCGATTGGCGGCGAGGCCAGCGGCGAGACCGCCTCTGTTCCCGGCGGGGCGACCTTGAAGATCAAGCTCGGCCTCGGTCCGAGCGACCTTGGCGACGTGCTGCGGCTCTGGCCGACCTTCATCAACCCTGACGCGCGCAACTGGTGCCTGGACCACGTCCGCGGCGGCCAGCTCGTGTCCGGCTCCATGACCGTCGACTGGGACGCGGCAGCCCTCGACGCGGCCACCCACAAGCGCGCCGTGCCGGCCTCGAGCGTGCGGGGCGAGTTCGCGATCCACGATACCGCCGTCGATTTGCTGCCAGGTGCGCCAGCTCTGTCGGGGCTCGACGCGAGCGGCGTCGTCACGGGTCACGATTTCGTCGTCGGAGCCAAGAGCGGCGTGCTCGAGATGTCGCCGACGCGGCGCATCCAGGTCTCGGACATTTCCTACACGGTTCCCGACACCACGCCGGCTCCGATCGTCCCTGCTCAGGCCGAGGCGCACATGCAGGGCAACGCCGACGCGCTCGCCGATCTCCTGAGCCGAGACGCGCTCAAGCGCTACGCCGGCTTTTCGGTCGATCCCAATACGGTCAAGGGCCAGTTCGATGGCAAGATCGCGCTCGACCTCAAGCTCGGCAAGACCGTCAAGCCCGAGGACAATCAGTTCCGCGCCGAGGGCAATCTGACCAATTTCCGGGTGGACCACTTCCTGGCCAGCGAGCGCCTGGACCAGGCGACGCTCGGCGTGGTCGCCGACCGGGGCGATCTGAAGATCACCGGGCAGGGCCAGATGTATGGCGTCCCGGTGACGATCGATCTGAGCAAAGGCGCGACCGACGAGGGCTCAGTCGTGCTCAGTCTGAATTTCGACAACGCCGCCCGCGGGAAGCTCGGATTGCCCGGCGGCACGCTGCTCAACGGCCCGATGGGCGTACGCGTCAAGGCGCCGCTCTCGAAGACGAGCGCCGACGTCGAAGTCGATCTCGCCCGCGTCGCCATCGACAGTCCGCAGACCGGTCCATTGAAGGCGGCCGGCAAGCCAGGCAAAGCGACGTTCACGCTCAAGCCCGGCGACGACGGCGTCGCGGTCAACGCGATTGCGATCGACGCCGGTTTGCTTTCAGCCCGCGGGACGGCTCAACTGGGGACCGACGGCGCGCTGCAGAACGTGAAACTCAGCCAGTTGCGCCTGGCGGCGGCGGACGATCTCAAGCTCGACGTCCAGAACGGCGCGACGTCCGCGAAGGCGTCGCTGCGCGGCGCGACCCTCGATGCGCGCAACCTCGTCAAGGGATTCCTGAATGCAGGCGGCCCGCCGGGAGGCGGCAAGGATCTCGACCTCGACGTCAAGGTCGCGAACGTCATCGGTTCGAATTCGCAGGCGCTCGGCCAGTTCGAATTGACGGGCGCCTGGCGCGGCGGCGAAATGAAGGACCTCCAGGCGCACGGGCGGATCGGCAATGGAACCCTCACCGCCGAGCAAGACGACTTGGGCGTCCTGCGCGCCCGGGTCACCGACGCCGGCGCGATGACCAAGTTCCTCGACCTCTATACGCATATGGAAGGCGGCAAGCTGGACCTTGCGCTGCAGGACGCGGGAGGTGAAAGCCGAGGCACGGCGAACGTCAACGATTTCGTGCTGCACAGCGAGCCGGCGCTGCGAAAACTGGCGGCGGCTGGCGACGCGGGCGATGGAGCCAACTCCGCTGGCAACCCCGACGTCGTTCATTTCGAAAAAATGTCGGCGAGCTTCACCCGCAGCGCAGGGCGCCTCGATCTGCGCGAAGCGGTCATCTTCAACAGCCATATGGGCCTAACGACTCAGGGCTACCTCGATTACGGCCGCAATCACGTCGATCTCAACGGAACATTCATTCCGGCCTATCAGGTCAACAACCTCGTCACGCATATTCCCGTGGTCGGCCTGCTGCTGGGCGGCGGCGCCCACGAGGGCGTCTTCGGGCTCAACTATCGGATTGTCGGGCCGGTGACCGGGCCGACGCTCACGGTCAATCCGCTATCGGCGATGACGCCAGGTTTCCTGCGCAAGGTCTTCGGCGCCGTCGACGGAACCAGCCCTCTCAACGAAGGAAGCGCCGGATCGGAGTTCCCGAGCGACCTGCCGACTTCATCGATTGGGCGTTAGGACTTGGGCGAAATGCGCGGGAGCGCCTTATCGTCGCCGTCGCCCGGCCATGCTCTCGAAGACCCCGTCCCGAAAGACGAGCGCGTGCGTCAGCGCCGCGCCGATATGCGCCAGGAAGGTTGCAAACAGGACGAAGGCCAGCACCGTGTGGAGCGGTCGCAGGAAGGCGTAAACACTATCGTTCAGCGAGAGGATCGGCGGCAGGTGCAGCGATCCGAAGAGGACGATGGAATAACCGCCCGCCGACAGCATGCCCCAGCCGATCAGCGGCATGGCGATCATCAGCGCGTAGAGCAGCCAATGTGAGCCATGCGCCGCGAGGCGCAGCGGCCCCGGCATGTCCACGGGTAAGGGCGGCGGGGGGCGCCGCAAGCGGTTCGCGAGACGGATCGCCGCCAGCAACAGGATCAGAATGCCAAGCGGCCGATAAATCGCAACGAGCCGGTGATAGCCCGACAGCGTCGATACCATGGCGACCCCGATAAAGAGCATCGCCAGGATTAACACCGCCATCGTCCAGTGGAGGATTTTGGAGAAGGCCGGGAAGCTCTGTTGCATGGTCAAGGCGCCTTGCCTGGCTGAACCGCGCTCGGGGTCTTCGTTTCGCCCTCCCTTCGCGTGAAGGAGACGGCGTAAGCAGCGGAGCGCGCCGACAACAGCGGATCGTCCGACGTCTCGATGCCTGAGGGCAGGATCAACGGATCGAACGTGACGTCCCGGCAATTGCCGGGCCCCTCCGCCTCGAGCGCCTGGACTGTCAACGTTCCGACATCGACGCGTTCGCGATCGTCCGGCCAGGGCGTCGTCGCGTCGTTGGTCGGATCGTTGGGTTGACCGACCGTGATCATGAGCCGCCATTGCGCAGGTCCCCGCGCGAGTCGTGCGTTCAGCGCGTCGAACAAATAGTTCGGGTCGGGAGGCGGATTGGCCGCTTCGGGCATCACGGGATCGACCGCCGTCATCGACCACCGGACCGGGGTTACGACACCGTCCGCATTGACGAAGCGGAACGCATTGAGGCTGTTGTAAGTCGCATCCGCGAAGCCCGAGGAGAAGGGATGGGCCTTGATGAGCGCGAGCGCTCGCGCCGATTCGGGATGCGCGGCGAAGAACGCGGCGAGCTTTTGCGGGTCGGGTTTGTGGGTCGCGGGATCGGTCTTCGCCGCGAGAAGCTGATCGTAGAACGCGCGCGCGGTGCGCACCGGGAAGACCGGAATGTCATTGATGCCGGTGCGCCAGAGCTCGCCGTCAGCCAGCGTGAAATTGACGGCCATGCTGCGGACGTCGTTGGGACCATCACGCATCGTCGGCATCCCGCCGGCAAGGGCAAATCGTCCGAAGATGGGCGAGCGGCCGGGCTGGAAGACGACCGCCTTTGATAGACGAACGCCCGCGCCATTGCTGTCGAAATAGCCGGAAAAGCAGACGCCCTTTTCGTGATTGCGGCGAAATCCGGGATGAGGGCCGTTCACCTGCTCGAAACGGTTGATCATTGCGGTCTGATCGAGCCGTCCCGGCGAAAGCCAGCCTCCGACCCAGGCGAAGGCCGCGGCAATCACGACGATGATCGCTGCGATGACGCCGAGCCGCCCCAGGGCGCCCGGATGGAGGAGGGTCGCGAGCGCGTAACGCTCGCCCTGCCGCGGAACTGGCGTGTCGGCGTCAGGCATCGGACTCCTCACGGTACGTGCGGCCGAAATGCGCCTTGTCGTCGCATCGCTCGACGGCGACGCGGCTCAGACACTATCCGCCTTCGCGCCGCCTTGCACCTTGAAGCTTCAAGGCCTCATCAATCCAATCATTTTCCTTCTTCGATAGATCAATCGATCAAACCATTGCTACCGCTCACACTGCGCGCAGCAACACGTGCTTCTTGCGGCCGAGCGACAGTTTGACGACTCCGGCGCCTTGCAGGGCCTCGCGGCCGAGCACCGCCTTTTCGTCAGTCAGGGCGGCATCGTTGACCCGCAGGCCGCCGCCGCGAATCTGGCGGCGCGCCTCCCCAGTCGAGGCGACGAGGCCGGCGCGCACGAACGCCGACAGCGCGCCGACACCCGCATCGAATTCGGCGACAGGCACGTCGATCGTCGGCAGCGACTCGGCGAGCGCGCCTTCCTCGAAGGTTTTGCGCGCTGTCTCGGCGGCTTCCTCGGCCGCCTCGCGGCCATGCAGCAGCGCGGTCGCTTCGTTGGCGAGCACCTTCTTGGCCTCGTTGATCTCCGAGCCGCCAAGCGCCGCGAGCCGTGCGATCTCGTCGAGCGGCATGAGCGTGAACAGCTTGAGGAAGCGGCCGACGTCGGCGTCCTCGGTGTTGCGCCAGAACTGCCAGTAGCCGTAGGGCGCGAGCATCTCGGCGTCGAGCCAGACCGCGCCCGCCGCCGTCTTGCCCATCTTGGCGCCGGACGCCGTGGTGATGAGCGGCGAAGTGAGGGCGTAGAGCTGTTCGGTCCCGAGCCGCCGGCCGAGATCGACGCCGGTGACGATATTGCCCCACTGGTCCGAGCCGCCCATCTGCAGGACGCAGCCGTATCGCCGATTGAGCTCGACGAAATCGTAGGCTTGCAGGCACATGTAGTTGAATTCGAGGAACGACAGTTCGTGCTCGCGCGACAGGCGCAGCTTGACCGAATCCATCGCCAGCATGCGGTTGACCGAGAAGTGGCGGCCGATATCGCGCAGGAATTCGATGTAGTTCAGCTTGGCCAGCCATTCCGCATTGTCGGGCATGGCGGCGTCGCGCGCGCCTTCGCCAAACTGGACGAAACGCGAAAAAGCCTTGCGGATGCCGGCCTTGTTAGCCTCGATCTGATCGACAGTGAGCAGCTTGCGCGATTCGTCCTTCCCGGACGGGTCGCCGACCCTCGTCGTGCCGCCGCCCATCAGCGCCAAGGGCTTGCCGCCAGTCTGCTGCAGCCAGTGCAGCATCATGATCTGCAGCAGCGAGCCGACGTGCAGCGACGCGGCCGTGCAGTCGAAGCCGATATAGGCCACTAGCGACCCGCTCGCCGCCTTTTCGTCGAGGCCGGCGAAGTCCGAGCATTGGTGGACGTAGCCGCGCTCGATCAGGGTGCGTAGAAAATCGGATCGGGGCTGAAACGCGTCGCTCACCGAGAAGGCTCCTCAAGCCGGACAGTCGCAGACCTTTAGGGTTGCTGTGGCCGATATGCAACCGGTCGCGGAATAAGTGGCCGTGGGCGGCCCGCAGCAGCCGATTGGCGCCGTTTCCGCAAGGTTTGGTCACAATCCCAGTCGAAAGGGGCGAACCGGCGCCAAAGTTCGGCCGGCATGGAGAGACCAAGGCATGAAAATTCCCGTCGTCCTGATCGCCGCCGCCCTCACGCTATCGGCCTGCGCAACCGCGCGAGACAATCGCATGGCGACGGGCGCGGCGATCGGCGGAGCGAGCGGCGCAGTCGTCGCCGGGCCGGTCGGCCTCGTCGTCGGCGCCGGCGCGGGCGCACTGGTCGCGGACAACACGCGCTTCCATCACTATCGGCTGCATTGCCATTACAGCCCCTACTACGGCCGGCGCATCTGCCGTTATTGGTAAATCGCGGCGCGGGTCAGGCGGCGTCCTTGACTTCTGACGCGATCCGGCGTCACCGCTGCCGCCTCTTGAGTTACGCCGACCGAGGCCCGCCATGTCGAGCCGTCCAAGCGAAGACGACCTGATCGCGCATTATTTTGCGCCGCTTGCGGCCCCCGCGGGGCTCGGCCTGCGCGACGACGCCGCGCTGCTGACCCCCCCACCTGGGCGGGAGATGGTGCTGACGACGGACGCGCTCGTCGCCGGTGTGCATTTTTTCGCCGACGACCCGCCCGACGCGATCGCCCGCAAGGCGCTGCGCGTCAACCTCTCCGACCTTGCCGCCAAAGGCTCGCAGCCGCTGGGCTTCCTCCTCAATCTCGCTTTGCCGCGCGACTGGAGCGCGCCCTGGCTCGCCGCCTTCGCCGCCGGCCTGGGCGACGATGCGGCGAAATTCGCCTGTCCGCTGCTGGGGGGCGACACGGTCAAGACGCCGGGGCCGCTGACCCTCGCCATCACGGCGCTCGGCGCGGTCGAGCCCGGCCGCGCGCCGCTCCGCTTCAACGTCAAGCCAGGAGACCGGCTCTACGTCACAGGCTCGATCGGCGACGCTGCGCTCGGCTTGCGACTGCGGCTCGGGGAGGGGCCTCGTCTGGAGGAGGCGGACCGAAACTACCTCCTCGATCGCTATCTCTTGCCGCAGCCGCGGCTGGCTCTTGCGCCCGCCATGGCGCTCTACGCGCGGGCCGGCATGGACGTCTCCGACGGCTTCGTCGGCGATCTGACCAAAATGCTGCGCGTCAGCGGCGTGTCGGCCGAGGTCGATCTCGCCCGTCTGCCGCTGTCCCGGGCGGCCGCAGCGGCGGTCGCCGCCGATTCGGCGCTGTTCGAGATTGCCGCGACAGGCGGCGACGACTATGAAATCATCGCCGCGGTAGCGCCGGAATCTTGCGCTGGATTCGAGGTTGCGGCGGCGAACGCCGGCGTCGCGGCGACTTGCCTCGGCGAGGCGCTCGCCGGGGCGGCCCCACCGCGATTTCTGGGGCGCGACGGGCGCGAGGCGACATTTCGCAGCGGTTCGTTCAGCCATTTCTGATCTGCGCCGGATCGGCGCCTTGCCGGAGGATGTTTGGGTTGACCGTCGATGAACGCGCTCTTGCCACACGGTTCGATGTCGCTTGCGCCCTGGCGCGCACGGCCGGCGAAGTCGCGCGCCGCCGCTTTCTCGACCGCGAATCCTTTACGGTCGGCTTCAAAGGGCCGCAGGACTTCCTGACCGAGGTGGACGGCGAGGTCGAGCGACTGATCGGGACGCGGTTGCACGAACTCTTCCCCGAGGATGGCTTCATCGGCGAAGAGGGGGAGGGCCGCGTCGGCCGCGCCGGCGCGCCGACCTGGGTGGTCGATCCGATCGACGGCACCGCCAATTTCGCGCGCGGCGCGCCCCATTTCTGCATCTCGATCGCCGCGGTTCTCGATCGCGAGGTCGAGATCGGCGTCATTTACGATCCGATGGTCGACGAATTGTTCGCCGCGCGCCGGGGCGGCGGAGCGACGCTCAACGGCCTCGCCATGCGCGCCGCGGCGACGGCAGACCTCAAGACCGCTGCGGTCGAGGTCGGCTGGAACATGCGTTCCGGGCCCGAGGCTTTCCTCGCCCTGGTCGGCCGCATCATCGGGACCGGCGCTTCGATGGTGCGCTCCGGCTCCGGCGCCCTCGGCCTTGCCTATGTGGCGGCGGGCCGGCGCGACGGTTATGTCGAGAACCATATGAACGCCTGGGATTGCCTCGCGGCGATCGCCCTCATCAAAGAGGCCGGCGGCTACGTCAGCGATTTCCTCCATGGCGAGGGACTGCGCAAAGGCAATCCGATCCTCGCCGCCGCCCCCGGCGTGAAGGACGCGCTGATCAAGACGGCGGCGATCGACGGTCTTGCGCTGTGACAGGCGGCCTGCTGACGCTCGAAAGGGACGGGGCGAAGCTCGCCGTGGCGCGCTTCGGCGCCGAGGCGCGCGCCTGGAGCGTCGGGGGCCGTGAATTGCTCTGGCCGAGCGACCCGGCGATTTGGGGCCAGATCAGTCCGATCCTCTATCCCGTCGTCGGCTGGACGCGCGATGGCGCGCGCGCGAACGGGCGCCATTATCCCCTGGGCCTGCACGGTTTCGCGGCGGCGCAGGACTTTGCAGTCGAAGCGTCGGGAGCGGACTTTGCGCGCCTTGCGCTGAACGACTCGGCTGCGACGCGCGCGCTCTATCCCTTCGCGTTTCGCCTCACGGTCGAATTCCGCCTCACCGCCGACGCGCTGGCGATTGCGATCGATGTCGAGAATCCGGGCTCCGAGCCCACTCCCTATGCCTGCGGCCTTCATCCCGGCTTCCGCTGGCCGTTCGGCGGCGGGCCCCGCGAAGGCGCGCGCGTTCGCTTCGAAAAACCCGAGTCGGCGCAGATCCCAATGATGGTCCCGGGCGGGCTGATCGGCGCCGCGAAGCGGACGATCCCGATCGAGGGCAGGGACCTGCCGCTCAGCGAGGAATTGTTTGCGAACGACGCGCTGTGCTTCCTCGATCCGGCGAGCCGCTCGCTGCGCTTCGAAGAACCCAACGGCGCTGCGATCGAACTGGACTTCCACGGCTTCGATCACGCTGCCTTGTGGACGCGTCCGCATGCGCCCTTCCTCTGCCTCGAAGCCTGGACCGGGCATAGCGATCCCGAGGGTTTCGCTGGCGACCTCTTCGAGAAACCGTCGATGCGCGTGCTGCAGCCCGGACAAAAGGCGCGGCACGAGGCGCGCTATCGCTATTTCGAGGGACGATCCGAGCCATGACGACACAAACCCAATCCGCCAATCCCTATGTCATCGACGGCGCCGCAGTCTCCGAGGAGATCATCGCCCGCGTCGCAGCGGACTCAGCTGCGCTCACCGCCCGCGGCGCGAAGCCCGGCCTCGCCGTCGTTCTGGTCGGCGACGACCCGGCCAGCCGCGTCTATGTCGGCGCGAAGGGCAAGGCGGCGCAGCAATGCGGCTTCCATTCCCTGCAATACGATCTGCCGGCGACCACGAGCCAAGCGGAGCTGCTCGCGCTCGTGCACAAGCTGAACGACGATCCCGCCGTCCATGGAATCCTGGTGCAGCTGCCGTTGCCCAAGGCGATCAATTCGGCGGCGATCCTCGAAGCGATCTCGCCGCATAAGGACGTCGACGGCTTTCATCCAATCAACGTCGGCCTCGCGGCGATCGGCGAGATGGACCGTGCGCTGATCCCCTGCACGCCGGCCGGAGCGATGATCCTGATCGACCGGGCGGCGGAGAAGCTCGGGCGCAAGCTCGATGGCCTGGAGGCGGTGGTGATCGGGCGCTCCAACATCGTCGGCAAGCCGATGGCGCAACTGCTGCTGCAACGCAACTGCACGGTGACGATCGCCCATTCGCGCACGCACGACCTCCCCGGGGTGGCGCGCCGCGCGGATATTGTGGTGGCCGCGGTCGGGCGCCCCGAGATGGTGCGCGGCGATTGGGTCAAGCCAGGCGCGATCGTGATCGACGTCGGCATCAACCGCGTCGCGGCCCCCGAAAAAGGCGAGGGGAAGACCCGGCTCGTCGGCGACGTGGCTTTCGCCGAGGCGCTCACGCAAGCGGGAGCGATCACGCCGGTTCCCGGCGGCGTCGGCAAGATGACGATCGCCATGCTGATGGCCAATACGCTGACCGCGGCGAGGCGCGCGGCCGGACTTTAGCGGCGGAAGCGGGCGCGATCTCGGGGTTGACCGTCAAGCTTCGGCCCCAATTGGCGGCAACGCTGCGGATATTGTGGGGATCCGGGGAGTTGGCCATGCCGGGCGTTGCGTTGCGTTTTGAGTTTCGTATCCCCTCGTTGCGCGCGGCGGCGCTTGGCGTAGCCGCCGCGCTGATGGTCACGCCGGCGCTCGCCCAGCAGTGCGGCGACAGCGCCGGGGGTTTCGACAGTTGGCTCAACGGTTTCAAGCAACAGGCGATCGGCTCGGGCGTCTCTCCGCAGACGGTCGATTCCGCGCTCTCCGACGTCAGTTACGAACCGGCGGTGGTCGCGCATGACCGCGGCCAACATGGCTTTGGCCAGAATTTCACGCAATTCGCCGCGAAGCGCGTGACGGCCGGTCGGGTCAAGCGGGGACGGATGATGCTCATCGCCTATGCCGAGGCGTTCGAGAAGATTGAGCAGCGCTACGGCGTGCCGGGCCCCGTTCTGGTGGCGATTTGGGGGCTGGAGAGCGAGTTCGGCGCGGACAGCGGTCGTGTTCCGACGTTCAGCGCGCTTGCAACTTTGGCGTACGACTGTCGGCGTCCCGAGGTCTTCCGCCAGGAATTATTCGACGCCCTGGTGATCGTCCAGCGCGGCTACATGGGCGCTTCGCAGATGCGCGGCGCCTGGGCCGGGGAGATCGGCCAGACCCAGTTCATGCCGTCGACCTATCTCAAATACGCCGTCGGGGTCGACGGCGGGCATGCGGTCGACCTGATCGGCAATTCCGCCGACGCGCTCGCCTCGACCGCCAACTTCCTGCGCGCGAAAGGCTGGCAGCGCGGGGGCGGCTGGCACGAAGGCGAGCCGAACTACGAAGTGCTGCTGCAGTGGAACGAGGCGCCGGTCTACGCCAGAACGATCGCCTATTTCGCCGACAAGCTCGCGGAGGGGAGCTGAGCGCCTCAACGCTCGCAATTGTCGCGAGGCGCGCGGCCTGCGAAGCGCGCGGCGATCCATTCGACCGCCGAACGCGCACTGTCACGCCCCGCGAAGCCGTGACCAACGCCGGGCAAGACGAGGAGACTCACCCTGACGCCGTCGCGGCAGGAGCGCGCGACGTAGTTCATCGTCACTTCCGGGCGCACCAGAAGATCGGCCGAGCCTTGCGCGACGAAGAGCGGAATGTCGTGCGGTAGGATCCCCGGTGTGTTCGCCGCGGCCAAGGCGCGCCAAGGTTCGACGTCGGCCGGATTCCTAACGATTAGAAAATCCGCTTCCAGCGGCCGCTCGAGCCGGCGACGGACGAGAAGGTCGCCAATCGATTCGATGCAGGCCTCGGCGAGGCGGTCGACCGCGGGAATGGCCTGCGGCTCAACGATGCGGCGCATCGGCGCGCCGAAGACGCGATCCCAGGACCAGAGAGTCATCGCGGTGAGATTCTTGCCGCCGGCGCTACCGAGATCCTCCCTCATGAAAGTCGCGAGTTCGGTCGCCGGCGCGGCGACGGCGACCCCGACGAGATTGAGATCCGGCGCGTAGCTCCGGGCGATGAGGCCGGCGAACAGGGCGGCTTGTCCGCCCTGGGAATGCCCCCAGATCGCGACACGATTCGACGCGTTGATTGCAGGCATCGAGCGCGCCGCACGCACGATGTCCAGCACCGCGCGCCCTTCGCTCTCACCGACGAGATAGGGATGCACGCCCGGCCCCCCGAGGCCGGGATAATCGGTCGCCGCGATCGCGTAACCCGGGCCGCGATGTCCCTGAGGCCCTGGATCTGCTGGAACACGAAGAACGCCAGAGACGGCGCGCAGCGTCTGGCGACGCCGGTGGTCGGATGGGCCCATGCGACGACCGGACGGCCGCCCGCGGGCGCGGGTCCGCGCGGCGCGATGACGACGCCGGAGACGGCGATAGGTTCGCCGCGAAGGCCGCGCGAGCGGTACAGAACGCGATAGGCGGAAATATAGCCGGGCGCGAAACGCATCGGCTCCTGGCGGATGATTGTGCCGGGAGGCCCCTCGATCTCTTGCGGCGTCGCTTGGTAGAATGCGGTCTGGGCGCAAACGCCGATGACGCTCAGAAGGATGGCGACACAGGCCCCCAGCGCGGATCGCGCGTGAAGGCTGAAGCGGCGGCTGGCACGGCCATTCATCGCGGACACCATTTCGCAGACACGCGCGCGTCGTCGTCGCCCGCCGCCTTGCTCAAGAACCACCTTGTCGGTTGGTCGGATCACGCGTCGGCGCCAGTGGAAAAATAGACATCGGCCGCGTCTGCGTTGTCCAGGTCAAACATGAAATCCAGCCAGAGTGGAAAGGAAAGGCGATCGCGGAGGCTCGACGCGACGCGCCAGCGGTCGGGACCATTCGCACCTTTGCGGACGCACTTGAGCCAAATGCGCGCTCCGCATTGCGAGGAGACTGGCTTTCTGGCACGCTGACGTCAGGCGGCGAAAAAGCCGTGAATATAATTAGGGAGTCTGAACGCTATGATCTTGGGCCTGATCATTTTATGCGGACTGCTGTCGGTCCTTTACGGCGGCTACACCATCAGAGAGTTGATGGCGGCCGACGCCGGCTCGCAGCGCATGCAAGAAATTTCCGGCGCCGTCGCCGAGGGCGCTCAGGCCTATCTGAAGCGTCAGTACACCGCCATCGCCATCGTTGGCGTGGTCGTGTTCCTCGGGTTGGGGCTGCTGCTTTCGTGGGTTGTCGCGCTCGGGTTTCTGATCGGCGCCATTCTCTCCGGCGGCACCGGCTTCATCGGCATGAACGTCTCGGTTCGCGCCAATGTTCGCACCGCTCAGGCGGCGACCAAATCGCTCGGCGCGGGCCTCGAAATCGCCTTCAAGTCGGGCGCCGTCACCGGCCTGCTCGTCGCCGGCCTCGCGCTGCTGGGCGTTGCCGGCTATTTCTGGATCCTCACCGGCCTGGCGGGCTACGCGCCGTCCGATCGCGTGGTGGTCAACGCCCTGGTGGCGCTCGGCTTCGGCGCGTCTTTGATCTCGATCTTCGCCCGTCTCGGCGGCGGCATCTTCACCAAGGGCGCCGACGTCGGCGCTGATCTCGTCGGCAAGGTCGAGGCCGGCATTCCGGAGGACGATCCGCGCAACCCGGCGACCATCGCCGACAATGTCGGCGATAACGTCGGCGACTGCGCGGGCATGGCCGCCGACCTTTTCGAGACCTATGCGGTGACGGTGGTGGCGACGATGGTGCTCGCTTCGATCTTCTTTGCCGGCAAGGACAATCTCTACGCGACGATGGTCTATCCGCTCGCGATCTGCGGCGCCTGCATCGTCACCTCGATCATCGGCACGTTCTTCGTCAGGCTCGGCGCGAACAATTCGATCATGGGCGCCCTCTACAAGGGACTGATCGCGACCGGCCTGCTGTCGATCATCGGCCTCGCGATCGCGACGCAGATCCTCGGCTGGGGTGAAATCGGCGTCGTCGCAGGCAAGTCGATCACGGGGACCAATCTGTTCCTCTGCGGCCTCGTCGGCCTGATCGTCACCGGCCTCATCGTCGTCATCACCGAATATTACACCGGCACCGGCAAGCGCCCGGTGATGTCGATCGCGCAAGCCTCGATCACGGGCCACGGCACGAACGTGATCCAGGGCCTCGCGGTCTCGTTGGAATCGACGGCGCTACCCGCGCTCGTCATCGTCGCCGGCATCATTGCGACCTACCAGCTCGCCGGCTTGTTCGGCACCGCCATCGCGGTGACGACGATGCTGGGCCTCGCCGGCATGATCGTCGCGCTCGACGCCTTCGGCCCGGTCACCGACAACGCTGGCGGCATTGCCGAAATGGCCGGCCTGCCGAAAGAGGTGCGCCACTCCACCGATGCGCTCGATGCGGTCGGCAACACCACGAAGGCGGTCACCAAGGGCTATGCGATCGGCTCCGCCGGCCTCGGCGCGCTGGTGCTGTTCGCCGCCTACACCAACGACATCCAGCACTTCATCGACAGCGGCGCGGCCTATTTCAAGGATATGCAGCCGGTCTCGTTCGATCTGTCGAATCCCTATGTCGTCGCCGGCCTCATCTTCGGCGGCCTCATTCCCTACCTCTTCGGCGGCATTGCGATGACGGCGGTCGGCCGCGCCGCGGGTGCCGTCGTCATGGAAGTGCGCCGGCAGTTCAAGGAGATGCCGGGCATCATGGAGGGCACTCAGCGGCCCGACTATGGCCGCGCAGTCGACATGCTGACCAAGGCGGCGATTCGGGAGATGATCGTTCCGTCGCTGCTGCCGGTGCTGGCGCCGTTCGTCGTCTATTTCGGCGTGCTGCTGATCTCCGGCTCCAAGTCTTCGGCCTTCGCCGCGCTCGGCGCGTCGCTGCTCGGCGTGATCGTCAACGGCCTCTTCGTCGCGATCTCGATGACGTCGGGCGGCGGGGCCTGGGACAACGCCAAGAAGAGCTTCGAAGACGGCTTCGTCGACAAGGACGGCGTGAAGCACTTCAAGGGCTCAGACGCCCACAAGGCGTCGGTGACGGGAGACACCGTCGGCGACCCCTACAAGGATACGGCCGGCCCCGCGGTCAATCCGGCGATTAAGATCACCAACATCGTCGCCTTGCTGCTGCTGGCGATCCTCGCGCGCTAAGCACGGCGCATTGAGGCAAGGGATCCCTTCTCCCCGCTTTTACGGGGAGAAGGTCAGGATGAGGGGCTGGGTGATGAGCCGCAAGCCGGCGGCCAACCGCCCAGCCCCTCACCCCAGCCCTCTCCCCGCGCGCGCAGAGAGGGGATTTCCACGGGCCGGTCGTGGGGCGATTTCTCGCCGTCAGCTGAAGTGGAACAGGCCCGTCATGATGTTGCGCAGGAAGTCGGGTTCCTGACCGCCAGTCGGCGTCGTGCGCGAAATGAAATCGAACACCTTGCCGTCCTTCATGCCGTAGTTGGCGATGCGGAACACTTTGCCGCCCTTGTCGAAGTAGATCGCCAGGACATGCTGGTCGGTCATGCTGGCGTTCATGAAGGCGAGCGGACGCGACATCTTCTGTCCGATATAGTACCAAGCGTCGCCGCCGACGGTCGATGTCGTCGAGGGCGTGCCCATCAGCGCCAGCGCCTCCTGCTTCGTCGTCCCGCCGATCTTGATCTGATCGAGCGTCTGCTGGTCGGCCTGATAGCCGCGAGTGAAATCGCCGTCATATCCCAGGCAGCCGGAAAGCGCAGCGCCGAGAGCGAGGACGCCCGCCAGAGCGGCGCTGCGGCGAAGCGCGCAGAAGCTGAAATTCCGTCTCGACACCATCGGGGCGCTCCGCTTCGTCAATGAAGCTTTTTCACTTGCCAGATCGGCCATCGATGCCTAACCCAAGGCGCTTACGAAATGCAAGGCGCCCGCATGTTCCTCGCCCGCTGGCGCGCCCGGCGCGCCAATCGAAACCTCATCGAGCAGGTTCACGGCGAGATCGTCGCGACCGCACGCGCTCCCAAGCTTTACGCGGATTGGGCCGTGCCGGATACGCTCGATGGCCGATTCGAAATGGTCGTCCTGCACGTGGGATTGGCGACGCGGCGATTGTCCGCGCTCGGCGAAGTCGGCGGTGAGATCGCCCAGGAGCTCCTCGACTGCGTGTTCCGTCACGTCGAGGACGCGCTGCGCGAAATGGCGATCGGCGACGCGGGCGTCGTCAAGCGGATGAAGGCGATGATCGAATCGTTCTCCGGCCGCACCGCCGCCTACGCCAAGGCGCTAAACGCCGGAGACGCGGAAGGGCTCGCCGCCGCGTTGGCGCGGAACGTCTATGCGGCGTCCGACCCCAGCGCCGCGCCGCATGCGCAGGATCTCGCAGCCTATGCCCAACGCATCGCTGCGGCGTTCGACCACCGCCAAATCCAGGATTTCTCGCAGGGCTTTCGCTATCCCGAATGCCTCGGAGGGGCGCAATGACCGACGACGTTCCCTTCAGCCGGCCGGTGCGGGTCGAACCGCTGCCGAAGGACGGCCTCAGCCACACGATCGAAGCGGACGCCGCCGAACGCGCCGCGCTCGCCACGCTTAGCGGCCTTCCCGCGATTGCCAAGCTCACGGCGAACTTGACCCTGCGCAGGGCAGGGCGCGGCGGCGTGCGGGTGGTCGGCGAGGTGCACGCCCACGTCACTCAGACCTGCGTCGTCTCGCTCGAATCCTTCGAAGTCGTTGTGGATGAATCCGTCGACGTGCGCTTCGCGCTGCCTCGCGAAGCCGAGGAGGCGCGTCGCAAGCAGAGCGGCAGCGAGACCGACGCTGCCAATATCGACGATGAAGATCCGCCCGATCCGATCGTCGACGGCAAGATCGATCTCGGCGCGCTCGCCGCCGAATTCATGGCCCTTGCGCTCGATCCCTATCCACGCAAGCCGGGCGCCCTTTTTGATCAGCCTGAGGAAGGGGGGCAGAAGGACTCCCCCTTCGACGCGCTCGCGGATCTTGGCAAGAAGAAGAGTTGACCGCTCCGCAGACGCTCAACTCGCGCGCGGCAGCGCCATCCGCTCCTGCGGCCCGACCCAGAGACGCATCTGCTCGGAACGCCGCAAAAAATCGACGCTGACCGTGCGGTTGATCTTGTCGGCGTCGAGCGCGCGGATGAGGTCGGCGACGCTCGTCACCGGCTTGCCGTCCAGAGCGATGACGAGATCGCCCGTCAGCAGGCCCGCCTGAGCCGCCGGCCCGTTCTGATCGACCGTCAACAGCCGCGCGCCGCTGGTTTGGGTGACCCCGAGCCGCACCGCGACGCGGCGCGGGATCGGCATCGTCGCGGCCCCGACGCCGATATAGGCGCGGCGCACCCGGCCATGGCGGGCGATCTCACCGGCGACGAAATTGGCGGTATTGGACGCAACGGCGAAGCAGATGCCCTGCGCGCCCATGATGATCGCCGTGTTGATGCCGATCACCTCGCCCGCCGACGAGACCAGCGGTCCCCCGGAATTGCCGGGATTAAGGGCGGCGTCGGTCTGCACGACGTCCTCGATCATCCGACCGGAGCGCGACTGCAGCGTCCGCCCGAGCGCCGAGACGACCCCGGCGGTGACCGTGGCGTCGAAGCCGAGCGGGTTGCCGATCGCGATTGCAATCTGGCCGCGCCGCAGCTTTCCGCTGTCGCCCAGGCGGGCGGCCGGCAAGGTGACGCTCTCGTCGACGCGCAGCAGCGCCAAATCGGTGTCCGGATCGTCGCCGAGCACGCGCGCCTGCAATTCGCGTCCCTCGAGCGTCGTCAGGACGACGCTGCGCGCGCCCTGGACGACATGACTGTTGGTTAGCGCGAGGCCGTCAGGCGAAATGATGACGCCCGAACCGGATCCGGCGCTGCGGCCGCCGCGGCGAACGTCGATCCGCACAACGCTCGGGCCGACGCGGTCGACCACGTTGCTGACCACCTTGGAATAACCGTCGAGGAGGGCGCCGTCGCCCGCCTGAAACGGCTCGCACGGACCGCTCGACGGGCTGTCGTCGGCGGCGAAAACAACTTCGGAGAGGGGATTTGTGTCGAACATGTGACCGGATATGGGAGGGCCGCCGCGCGTGGACAAGATGGCGGCTGCGCGCCTCGATCGATCGGAAGCCCGGTTTCAAGTGTTCCGAAATGCGACATGTCGGCCGTGGCGCGCAACTTGCGCGGGACTGTCCGACCTCGAATCTGCGTCCAAAGTGGGACTCGAAGCCGAGGCCATCGCCGACCCGGAAGCCAAGATCCAGCACGATGTTTCCAGGACAGGACGAGATGAGCCGACACGACAGAGGCCAATTGATTTGGCGGACGACGGCTGACGCCTTGCCGAGCCCGGCGCGGCGCACCCGGGTGGTCCTGATCGAGGCCAGCACTTGGTTGCGGGAGTGCTTGGCGCACGCCCTCGAGGTCTACCTGCCGGAAATGACGATCGAGTGCGTGAGTTCGGTTGGTGAAATCAGAGCGGGACAGATCGGCCTCTTCCTGATGGGCGTCGATCCGCCATTGGCGGCTGCGCCCACAGGCTTGTCGGGTTGGATCGACGCGCTGCGCAGGCTTGGAGGGGAAACGCCGATCGGCGCCTATCTCCACGCAGACGACGCCGAGGCCATTGCTATCCTGACCGCTCTGGGCGTCGCTGGCATCATCTTGCCGTCGTCGAGCGTCAAAATCGCCGTCGCGGCCGTTCGTCTGATGGCGGCCGGGGGCGTCTTTCGGCCCGCCGTAGTCCGCCCCTTCACGCCATCGGACGACGAGGCGGCCGTGCCCCGAGTTTCGCAGCCCATCCCGGAGCCGTCGCCTCGCGCGCCGCGCGACGAACACGCGCTCGCGAGCCTGACGCCTCGGGAGCGCGAGGTTCTCGACCGCCTGAGCGCCGGGCGCGCCAACAAGACCATCGCCTTCGATCTGCAGATCTCCGAAGGGACGGTGAAGGCGCATCTGCGCAGCATCATGGCGAAGCTGCACGCCACCAACCGCACCCAGGCCGCCGTGCGTTTCGGCGCGCCCCAGATTGCTTCTCCTCGCGGCCGCGACGATCGCGAGCCGCACGATCCCGAATAGCGCGCTCCGATCAAGTCCGCCGCGCCGCCAGCGCGGCGAGGATGGCTCGAGCACGCGGCGAAGCGAACAGCGCCTCGACGTCATAGGCGAGCTTGTGGCGCCAGTTGGGCCGCTCCCGGTCGGTGCCCGGCAGATTGGTGGCCGTCCGCTCGCCCGCCAGATCGTCAAATTGCGCGCTCGCGAACAGCGAGCCGGCGTCCGCCATGAAGGCGTGAACGGCGCCGGCGAGCGCGTCGGACATCGGCGCCGAAGATCCTGCGCTTCGACGGCAAGACCCAGCGCCGCGAGCAGGGCCCGCTTTTCACTAAGACGCTCGCCGATCTCGTCATGCGCGTCTTCAAGACTGACGAGGCCGAGCGAGAGTCGCTCCGCGATGTCGGCGCCGGACCACCAGCCGGCAAGCGTCGGCAGATCGTGGGTGGCGACACAGGCGACCGACAGCGGCGGATAAAGGGCAGGGGGCAGAAAGTCGGCGCCCCGCCGCTCGAACCAGAGAACCCGCATGCCGAGAATGTCGGCGCGCGTCATCCTGTCGCGGAAGCCCTCGGGCACCGTGCCCAGATCCTCACCGACCACCATGCAGCCATGCCGCTGGCTCTCCAGGGCGAGGTGGCCAAGGAGGTCGTCGACCGGGTAGGCAAGATAGGCTCCCTCGGCCGGGGGAGCCCCGTCGGGCACGACGAACAGCCGCGTCAGGCCCATGGCGTGATCGATGCGCAACATCCCGGCGTGGCGCATGTTCGCCGCGATCAACTCGCCAAAGCCGCGCCAGCCGTCCTTCGCGGAGGCGTGCGGGTCTGGCGGCTGGACGTTCCAGATCTGCCCCTGCGCCGAGAAAGGATCGGGCGGCGCGCCGACGCTGACGCGCTGCGCCAGTTCGCCGGCACGGGCCCAGCTTTCCGCCCCGTCCGGAGCCGCCCCAACAGCAAGATCGCGATAGAGCCCGATGTCGAGCCCTGCCTCCTTCGCGCGCGTGGCCGCGCCGGCGAGTTGCCGGTCCGCCAGCCATTGCATGTAGAGGGCGAGGGCGACCTCCCTGGGATGTTCGGCCGCATTGCGCTCCAGCGCGTCCCGTTCTCCCGCCCGCAGTTCTTGCGGCCAGCGGCGCCAGTCTTCGCCAGCGCGCTCCTCAGCGATCGCCTGAAAAATCGCGAAGCGCCGGAGCGCGTCTCCGCCTTGCGCGACAAAGCGGGCGTGGTCGGCGAAGAGCGCCTCGCCGGGCTTGTTCGCCCGCGCACGCTCGAAGGCGGCAAAGCGCGCTTCGAGCGCCTGTCGCTTGATCGCCCACACCGCCTCATAGTCGACCGCGCTCGCGCGTGCAGCCGTTCCAATTGCGCCGGCCAGCGAGGCGATCACCGCCTCGCTGGCCTCGTCGCGCGGCAGATCGGCGGCGTCGAGCACGTCAATGTGGATGGGGTCGAGGAAGCGCCGGTCTGACGGATGATAGGGGCTGCATCGTAGGCGGTGGGACTGATCGAGCGCGTGCAGCGGATTGACGCCGAGGAATGCTGCGCCGGCGCGCCCCGCGCGTTCGCCCCCCAGGCCGAGGGTCGTCAGGTCGCCTATGCCCTGATCGCCGTCCCGCCGCAGCGCATAGAGCTGCATCGAAAGGCCGAAGCGGCGCCGCAGCGCGCCTTTGGCGCCATACGCCTCGGGCGGCGCGACCGTCAGGGCGCATTCGACACCGTCGAGGAGTAGACGATGCCGGCCGACCGGCAGATCCGGCAGGTCGATCGTGGTTTCGGCGACCGAGCGCCCATCCGCGAGGACGCGGGTCGTCGACGCGCCCTCGGCCGCGCGCCAGGAGATCGTGCGGCCATCCTCGACGATGATGGCCGGCTCGATCCGCTGCGGCGGCTCGCCGGGATCGAAGCGCACTGGCGCGCGCAGCGGCTCTCCAAGGCGGCGCACCAGGGCGCCCGGCAATCGGCGGGCGGAGGTCTCGTCGATAAGGCGCGCGAGGCTCTCGCGCAGTTGCGGTTGTGAACCGGCGGGCAGACGCAAGGCCTCGAGCAAGGCGAGCTTCGTTTCGGCCGAAACGATCGTGCGCCGCCCGCCGACGTCCCACCATTCCGGCGCTATGCCGGCCGCCTCGGCGAGGACGTCGATCTCGCGCGCATCCGGCGCCTGGTTGCGCTTGCTTGCAGAGTCGACGTCGAATTCGGCGAGAATGAGGGCCGCGCGCGGGGCGATGCGGGCGCGGTCGGCGATCGCCAGCGGCGCGTCGGCGACTGCGTCGTCAGCCGTATCGAGCAGAATGCGCCAGGTCTTGCCCTCCCGCGGCTCCGGCAGGCGGAGGAATGTCGGCCGGTCGGCGCGGTTGAAAGCGACAGCGGCGCGGTCGAGGTCTGCCGGCGCGCGCGCCGCGAACACGGCGACTAAGACGTTGCCCTCCGGCTCGTCCCACTGCGCGCTCGAAACGAGCGGACCTTCCGCGTCGCGCCATTCGACGTCCGGCAAGCCGGAGGAGTCGAAGGCTCGGCCGGAAAGCCAAGCCGGGCTCGCAAAGGCAGGATGTTCGCGCCGGATCTGAGCGAGACGACGCACGCAAGCGATGAGCGAGGCGTCGGCGCGGCTCCAGTCGATCCACGAAATCGGATTGTCCTGCGCATAGGCGTTGTTGTTGCCGCTTTGGCTGTGGCCGAGCTCGGACCCCATGGCGAGCATCGGCGTCCCGCGCGCGACAAAAGTCAGCGCGAGCAGATTGCGCTGGTCGCGCGCGCGGGCGGCGAGAACGGCCGGGTCCTCGGACCGTCCCTCGGCGCCGTGATTCCAGGAATAATTCTCGTTCGTTCCGTCGCGATTGTATTCGCCGTTCGCCTCATTGTGCTTATGCGCATAGGCGACGACGTCGGCGAGCACGAAGCCGTCATGCGCGACGACGAAGTTCACGCCCTTTGCTGCGCTGGGCGCGTTGGCGAAGAGATCGCGCGAGCCCGCGAGACGCGTCGCCAACTCGCCGCGCATCCGGGCGTCGCCGCGCCAGAAGCGGCGCGCGGCGTCCCGGAAGCGATCATTCCATTCCCCCCAGCCCTCAGGGAACGCGCCGACGCGATAGCCGCCGGGCCCAACGTCCCACGGCTCGGCGATCAACTTGGCCTCTTTGAGGATTGGATGCTCGGCGATCGCCGCGAACATTGGCGCATGCGGATCGAAGCCCGAGGCGCGCCGCCCGAGCGCGGTCGCAAGATCGAAGCGGAAACCGTCTATGCCGCCGAGGATCATCCAGCGCGCCATCGCCGCGATCGCCATCCGCACGACGGGGGGGCGGTCGAGCGCGAGGCAATTGCCGGTGCCCGTGTCGTTGATGTAGCGAGCGCAGTCGTCAGGCTGGAGCCGGAAGTAGGAGGCGTTGTCGAGACCGCGGAATGAGATCGTTGGCCCGAGTTCGTCGCTTTCGCCGTTGTGGTTGAGCACGATATCGAGAATGACCTCCATGCCCGCGGCGTGCAGCGCGTCGGTCGCCGCGCGAACCTCGGCCCAACCATCCGGCGCCAGGCGCGGATCAGGCGCGCCAAGGACCACGGGGTTGTAACCCCAGGCGTTGGAGAGACCGAGCGCCGGCAGATGGCGCTCGTCGATCCAAGGATCGGACGGCATGATTTCGACCGTCGTCACGCCAAGGCCCGCGAGATGCTCGATCACGGCGGGATGCGCGAGACCGGCGAATCGGCCGCGCGCCGCCTCCGGAATGTCGCCACGGAGCTTGGTGAGGCCGCGCAGATTGGCCTCGTAGATGACCGTGCGATCCCAGGCGATGCGCTGGCGTCCCGGTTCGCCCGCTTTCGGCGCCAGCGCGATCGCCTTGGGGGTGAACGCCCCGCTGTCGGCGCCAAACGCGGACATCGAGGGGTGCAGGCGGAACGGCCGGTCGAAAGCGACGGCGTAAGGGTCGGCGAGCAGCTTCGCGACGTCGAAGCGATGGCCTTGCAGGGGATCGAAAAGGCCGTCGGCGCGGAGACCGTAGCGCGCGCCGGCGCGGACCCCCGCAACTTTGGCGCGATGGAGGCCGTCGGCGCCTGGCTCGAGCTTGACGCGCTCGACCTCGCGCTCGCCGTCTGCGTCGTAGAGGCAGAAAAACACGGCGCTGGCATGGGCGGAGAACACCGCGACATCAGCGCCATCGGGCGTCAGATGGACGCCCGGCTCGGCGACCGCGAGGCTGTCGTTCATGGCGCGCTCCGCGCGAGGGCCCGATAGATCGCCGCATAACGCTTCGCCGGCCCGCGCCAGGAGACGTCGGCCCGCATGCCGTTGAGGCGCAGGCGCCGCATCGTCGCGACGTCGCGATAGAAGCCGAGCGCGCGATCGAGGGCATAAGTGAGCGCCTCGACGTCGGGAGGCGAGAATTGCACGCCGGTCGCGACGCCCGCGCTGATCGCGGCGTCGTTGGCGTCGATCACCGTGTCGGCTAAACCGCCGACGCGGGCGACGATCGGCGTCGCGCCGTAGCGCAGGCCGCAGAGCTGCGTGAGTCCGCAGGGTTCGAAGCGGGACGGCACGATGATGAAATCCAATCCGGCCTGCATCAGATGGGCGAGCGCTTCGTCATAGCCGAATTCGCAAGCGACGGCGCCCTTGTGAGCGTTGGCGGCGGCTATGAAGCCGTCTTGCAACTGCCGCTCGCCTGAGCCGAGGATCGCCAATTGCCCGCCCATCGACACGAGGCGCGGCAGCGCGGCGAGCAGCAAGTCGAGCCCTTTCTGGCTCGTCAGGCGGGAAATGACGCCGAACAAGGGTGTTTCATAGCTCGTCGCCAGACCGAAGCGCTGCTGTAGCGCCGCCTTGTTGCGCGGGCGCATGTCGATGCGCAGCGCGCTGTAGTTCTGCGCGAGGTTCGGATCGGTGGCCGGGTTCCAAACCATGTCGTCGATGCCGTTGACGATGCCTTCGACCACATGGGCGCGGGCGCGCAGCAGGCCGTCGAGCGCCATGCCGAAGGCGGGCGTCAAGATTTCGCGGGCATAGGTCGGCGAGACTGTCGTGATGCGATCGGCGAATTGAAGGCCGGCTTTGAGAAAGCCGATCCCGTTGAAATATTCGACGCCGTCGATCGAAAGGGCCTGCGGCGGGAAGCCGAGCGGGCCAAGCAGCGACGCGGGAAAGTGCCCCTGGAAGGCGAGGTTGTGGATGGTAAGCAGCGTGCCGGGGTGGAGGCCGCCGTCGTAGTGGAGATAGGCCGGCGTCAAGGCCGCCTGCCAATCGTGCAGGTGGACGACATCGGGCGCAAAGCTTGGGATTGCCCCTTTGGCGATGTCCGCGCCGACGCGCGCGAGCGCCGCGAAGCGATAAGGGTTGTCCTTCCAGTCGAGCCCGTCGGGGCCGAGATACGGATTGCCGCCTCGGTCGAAGAGGTGCGCCGCGTCGAGCACGAAGAGGTCCAGCCCAGCGGCGCGACCGGCGAGCACCTTGGCCGGACCGCCGAACAGCGCGGGGTAGGCGTGCGCCGTCTCCGCAGCCTGGAGCTTGGCCAAGACCGCGGGGTAGCCGGGGACGAGCGTGCGCACCGCGACGTTCTCGCGGGCGAGCGCGCCGGGCAGGGCGCCCGCCACGTCGGCGAGCCCGCCCGTCTTGACCAGCGGATAGATCTCCGACGCGATCGAAAGAGCGACGAGAGCGCTCATCAGGCAAGCTTGTCGAGCATGGCCTGCGTGATGAGCGTCACGCCTCCTTCGGTTCGCCGGAATCGTTTGGCGTCAAGATCGGGATCCTCGCCGACGACCAGGCCGTCGGGGATCGTGACGTTCGCGTCGATGACCACTTTTCGGAGCCGCGAGCCACGGCCGATCTGGACGTACGGCATGATGACCGCTTCGTGGATGGTCGAATACGAGTGCGCGTGAACGCCGGTAAACAGCAGAGAGCGCGAGACCGCCGAGCCGGAAATGATGCAACCGCCCGACACCAGCGAGGAGATGGCGACGCCGCGTCGCCCGTCGATGTCGTGAACGAACTTTGCCGGCGGCGTGATCTCGCCATAGGTCCAGATCGGCCACTCGCGATCGTAGAGATCGAGATCGGGGACGATGTCGGTGAGATCGATATTCGCCGCCCAATAGGCGTCGACGGTGCCGACATCGCGCCAGTAAATGTGGGGTTCTTCGCTCGCCGTCACGCAGGACTGCGAGAAGTGGTGCGCCACCGCCGTTCCCTTCGCGACGAGGTAAGGAATGATGTCCTTGCCGAAGTCGTGCGCCGAATTGGGATCGGCCGCGTCGCGCTTGAGTTCCTCGATGAGGAATTTCGTCTCGAACACATAGATGCCCATGCTGCACAACGCCTTGTCAGGCTTGCCGGGCATCGGCGGCGGCGAGGCGGGCTTCTCGAGGAAGGAGAGGATCTTGTTGGTCTCGTCGACGTGCATCACGCCGAAGCTCGAGGCTTCTTCCAGCGTCGCTTCGAGGCAGCCTACCGTCACGTCGGCCTTGGACTCGACGTGCTGCTGGAGCATCTTTTCGTAGTCCATTTTGTAAATATGGTCACCGGCGAGCAGCACGATGAAATGCGGCGCGTAGCTCTCGATGATGTCGATGTTCTGATAGACCGCGTCGGCCGTGCCGAGATACCACATGGTCTCTGAGACGCGCTGCGAGGCCGGCAGAATGTCGAAGCTCTCGTTGCGCTCGGGGCGGAAGAAGTTCCAGCCGCGCTGCAAGTGCCGGATGAGGCTATGCGCCTTGTATTGCGTGGCGACCGCGATGCGCCGGATGCCGGAATTGAGCGCGTTCGAGAGCGCGAAATCGATAATGCGCGATTTGCCGCCGAAATAGACGGCCGGCTTGGCGCGCCGATCGGTCAGCTCCAGCAAACGACTGCCGCGCCCGCCGGCAAGCACATAGGCCATCGCATGGCGGGAGTACGGCGGCTCCGGCGTAGCCTCCCGGATCGCGTCTGTGGCGTTCATGCGTCCCTCCCTACAAGTCTTCAAGCCCCGGTAGAACGCGCTGGCGCGCGCTTATGTTCAAGTCGCCTCGTGGATGAGGAAGATCGTCGCCAGCGGCGGCAACGTCAGCGCCGCCGATGCTGGGAGGCCGTGCAGGGGCCGCTCCTCCGCCGTCACGCCGCCGAGATTGCCGACATTGGAGCCGCCATAGACCGCGGAATCGGTGTTGAGCGCCTCCCGCCAGACACCCAATTGCGGCAGCCCGATCCGATAATTGTAGCGCACGATGGGCGTGAAGTTGCAGACGACCGCGACGGGCGGATCGCCGGGCGCGCCCATGCGCAAGAAGGCGAAGACCGATTGCGCTTCGTCGTTGACGACGATCCAGCGGAACCCCTCGGGCTCGCAGTCGCGCGCATGGAGCGCCGGCGCGTCGGCATAGAGGCGGTTGAGGTCGCGAACGAGGGCCTGGAGGCCCTGGTGCGGACGATAGTCGAGCAGGCCCCAGGGGAGCGACTCGTCGGCGTTCCATTCGCTCGTCTGGCCGAACTCCTGCCCCATGAAGAGCAGCTTCTTGCCCGGATGGCTCCACATGAAGCCGTAGTATGCGCGCGCATTGGCGAAGCGCTGCCATTCGTCGCCGGGCATCTTGCCGATCAGTGAGCCTTTGCCGTGCACGACTTCGTCGTGCGAGATGGGCAGCACGAAGTTTTCGGCGAAGGCGTAAAGCAGGCCGAAGGTCAGTTTGTCGTGGCTCCAGCGGCGATGGATGGGATCGCGCGACATGTATTCGAGCGTGTCGTGCATCCAGCCCATGTTCCACTTGAACCCGAAGCCGAGGCCGTTATCGCTCGTCGGCATCGAAACGCCGGGGAAGGCGGTCGATTCCTCCGCGATCATGACCGCGCCGGGAAACTCGCCATAGACGAGCTCGTTGGCGCGCCTGAGGAAAGCGATCGCGTCGAGGTTCTCGTTGCCGCCCTCGGCGTTGGGCAGCCATTCCCCTGCTTTGCGGGAATAGTCGAGGTAGAGCATCGAGGCGACCGCATCGACGCGCAAGCCGTCGACGTGAAACCGGTCGACCCAATAAAGCGCGCTGGCGTAGAGAAAGTTCGCAACTTCGCGGCGCCCGTAATCGTAGATCGCCGTGTTCCAGTCCGGATGAAAGCCGCGGCGCGGGTCGGGGTGCTCGTAGAGCGGGCCGCCGTCGAAATGGGCAAGACCGTGCTGGTCGGTCGGAAAGTGCGCCGGCACCCAGTCGAGGATCACGCCGAGACCAGCCGCGTGCGCCCGATCGACGAAGCGCGCGAAACCAGCAGGGTCGCCAAATCGCCGTGTCGGCGCGAACAATCCGATCGGCTGATAGCCCCAGGAAATGTCGAGCGGATGCTCGGTGATCGGCAGCAATTCGAGATGGCTGAAGCCGAGATCGACCGCATAGGGGATCAATTGGTCCGCCAGCTCGTCATAGGTGAGGAAGCGACCTCCCGGACCGCGTCGCCACGAGCCGAGGTGGACCTCGTAGATGGACATCGGCCGCCGGCGCGCCTCGCCCTGGCGGAGCGCTTGCATATAGTCGGCGTCGCTCCACTCGAAATCATCCGTTCGCGCGACAACGGACGCTGTCGAGGGCCGCATTTCCGCCGCGAAGCCGAACGGATCGGCCTTCAGCGGCTGCAGCGCGCCCGCCGCCGAGACGATTTCGTATTTGTAGACCACGCCCGGGCCGAGATGCGGGATGAAGATTTCCCACACACCGCTGTTGAGGCGCTTGCGCATCTGGCAGCGTCGGCCATCCCATTGGTTGAAGTCGCCGACCACCGAGACGCGCGAGGCGTTGGGGGCCCAGACGGCGAACTGCACGCCGTCGGCGCCCTCGTGGGCGACGAGTTGCGCGCCGAGCCGCCGATAGAGTTCGTGGTGGGCGCCTTCGACGAGCAAATGTTCGTCGAGCGGACCGAGGACGGGACCGAAGGCGTAAGCGTCCTCATAGGATTCCGCGCCGCCCTCGCGCGCCACCTCGAGCCGATAGTTCGGCCGGTTCGCAAGGCCAACGGCCAGGCCTTCGAAGAAGTCGCCCTTGCGGCGCTTGAGATGGGCGATCGGCGCCCCGGCGCGCGTCACTGCACGCACCGTCAGCGCATCCGGCGCGAAGGCGCGGATCACCCAGCCGGCTGGCGTCAGATGGGGGCCGAGGACCGCGAATGGGTCTTTATGCCGAGCGGCGGCGATCGCATCGATGTCCTGCTCGTTCGCCTGCCAGACCTCGAGCATGCCGCACATCCTTTCAGGCGATGGGACGGAACGGGGCGTTCCAAATTTCCTGCGCGTATTCGGCGATGGTGCGGTCCGAGGAGAACCAGCCGACGTTGGCCGTGTTGAGGATGCTCGATCTCATCCAGGCCTTCCGGTCTCGCCAGGCCTCGTCGATCTTCATCTGTTTCGCCCAATAGGCGTCGAAGTCGGCGCACACCATGAAATAATCGTGGTGCGTCAGACCGTCGACGAGCCCGCGATATCGTCCGCGATCGTCGGGGGAGAAAATGCCGGAGCCGATCTCGTCGAGCGCCTCGCGCAGCACCGGCGAGGCGGCGATGCGCGCGCTCGAATCGATGCCTTGCGCGCGCGACGCTTCGACCTCCTCGGCCGTCAGTCCGAAGATGAAGATGTTGTCGTCGCCGACCAGGTCCTTCAATTCGACATTCGCGCCGTCGAGGGTTCCGACCGTCAAAGCGCCGTTCAACGCCATCTTCATGTTGCCGGTGCCCGAGGCCTCCATGCCGGCGGTCGAAATCTGCTCTGAGAGATCGACCGCAGGAATGATCGTCTCGGCGAGGCTCACGTTGTAGTTGGGCAGGAACACCACTTTGAGCAGGCCGCGCACCGTCGGATCGGAATTGACGACCCGCGCGACATCGATCGCCAGCTTGATGATGAGCTTGGCCTGAACGTAGCTCGCCGCCGCTTTGCCGGCGAAAATCTTTACGCGCGGCGCAAAGTCGATCGTCGGATTGGAGCGAATGGCGTTGTAGCGCGCGATCGTCTCGAGGATGTTGAGAAGCTGGCGCTTGTACTCGTGGATGCGCTTGATCTGCACGTCGAACATCGCATCAGGATCGATGCGCACGTTGAGCGCTTCGGCGACGTGGCGGGCGAGCGCGACCTTGTTGGCGCGCCGCGCCAGCCCGACCTGCTCCTGCATCGCCGGATCGTCCGCGAATCGCCCGAGGCCGCGCAGTTTCTCGGCGTCATGCAGCGCCTCCTCCCCGAGCGAAGCGGTGATGATCTGGGTGAGCCGAGGATTGCACTCCATCAGCCAGCGGCGGAACGTGATGCCGTTCGTCTTGTTGGTGATGCGGCCGGGATAGACGGTGTCGAGGTCGTGGAACACCGTCTCGCGCATCAGATTGGTGTGCAGGCCCGAGACGCCGTTGATCTTGTGAGAGCCGACGAAGGCGAGCGCGCCCATCCGCACGCGCCGCCCGGCGTGTTCGTCGATCAGCGAAATCGAAGCGAGAAGAGCAGGATCGCCAAGACCGCGCCGACGCGCGCCGTCGAGATGCATCGCGTTGATGAGGTAGATGATCTGCATGTGGCGCGGCAGCAGCCGCTCCATCAGCGGAACCGGCCAGCTCTCGAGCGCTTCCGGCAGCAGGGTATGGTTCGTATAGGAAAAGACCGCCTTCGTGATCGTCCAGGCTTCGTCCCAATCGAGGCGGTTGAGATCGACGAGGATACGCATCAACTCGGCGATCGAGATCGCAGGATGGGTGTCGTTGAGCTGGACCGCGACGTGATCGGCGAGCGTGCGGATGTCGCGGTGTTGCTTGATGTGCCGGCGCACGAGATCGAGCAGCGAAGCTGAGGCGAAAAAATATTCCTGCCGCAGGCGCAGCTCCTGACCGGCCGGAGTCGCGTCGCTGGGGTAGAGGACCTTCGAGATCGATTCGGCGCGCACGCTGTCGGTCAGCGCGCCGATGTAGTCGCCGGCGTTGAAGGCGTCGAGCTTCAGCGGATCGACCGCGCGCGCCGACCAGAGCCGCAGCGTGTTGACGTGCCGGCCGCGCCAACCGACGATCGGCGTGTCGTACCCGACCGCTTCGATCGTCTCGTCGGGATGCCAGACGTGATGCACCATCTCTTCGCCGTGCGGCGCCGCCTCGACCCAGCCGCCGAACCCGATCGCGTAGTTCGATTCGGGGCGCTCGAACTCCCAGGGGTTGCCGTGCAACAGCCAGTCCTCGGGAGCTTCCTGTTGCCAGCCGTTGCGGATGATCTGACGGAAGAGGCCGTTGTCGTAGCGAATGCCGTAGCCGTGGGCGGCGATCGAGAGGGTCGCCATGCTGTCCATGAAGCAGGCGGCGAGGCGGCCGAGGCCGCCGTTGCCGAGGGCGGCGTCCGATTCGACGCGCCGTAGCGCAGAGAGGTCGATGCCAAGCTGCGACAGCGCCGCGCTCATCGGCTCGACGATGCCGAGATTGGTCATCGCGTCGAACAGCATGCGCCCGATCAGGAATTCGAGCGACAGGTAATAGACGCGTTTGCGATCGTCAGTGTACGTCGCGTTGGTTGAGTCGATCCAGCGCTCGACGACGATGTCGCGCGTGGCGAAGGCGACCGCGAGAAACCAGTCGCGCTGGCTCGCCGCAACCGGGTTCTTGCCAACCGAATAGGTGAGCTCGGCCAGGACGGCGGATTTGAGCTCCTCGGGCGTATACTGGCGAACGGCGTCGGAGCTTGCAGAGCCGCCCGGGGACGCGGCGGGATTGGGGGGTGAGCTCAGCTCATTCATTTCCGCGTCTCCGATGGCAGCCGCCAGCATCCAGGTTCTAACATGGTTGAGAATCTTCTCAATGTTCTCTAACGATTACATTACGATTTGGAGGGCGGGCGTCGATTTCCGCCCGTCGGGCGCGGAGGCATGCGATGAAAGTCGAGGGGCGCCCATTTCGCACCATCTGGTCTACTCCTGATGGGGCGGTGGAGACGATTGACCAGACGCTTTTGCCGCATCGCTTCGCCACCGTACGGATCGAGACTCTTGAGGGCGCGGTCGCCGCCATCAAAACCATGATCGTGCGCGGCGCGCCGCTCATCGGCGCCACCGCCGCCTACGCCTTTGCCCTGGGTTTGCGTCGCAGCGGCGACGACGACGCGCTGAATGAGGCCTATCGACTGCTGCTGGCGAGTCGACCGACCGCAGTCAATTTGCGCTATTCGCTCGACGACGTGCGCGCGATCGTCGCGCCGCTCGCTCCCTCGAAGCGCGCCGAAGCGGCCTGGGCGAGGGCTGGCGCGCTCTGCGAAGAGGACGTCGCGCTGAATCGGCGGATCGGCGAAGCAGGGTTGCCGCTGATCGAGCGGCTCCACCGGGAGCGCCAGAGACCGGTCAACATCCTGACCCACTGCAACGCGGGCTGGCTTGCGACGGTCGATTGGGGCACGGCGACGGCGCCCATCTACTTGGCGCACGACCGAGGCGTTCCGGTTCACGTTTTTGTCGACGAGACGCGACCCCGCAATCAGGGCGCCTCCCTGACGGCCTTTGAGCTCGGCCAGCATGGCGTTCCCCATACGGTGATCGTCGACAACGCCGGCGGTCATCTCATGCAGCACGGCCGCATCGACATGGCGATCGTCGGTGCGGACCGCATCACCGCACGCGGCGACGCCGCCAACAAGATCGGCACCTATCTCAAGGCCTTGGCGGCGCGCGCAAACGGGGTGCCGTTCTACGTCGCCGCGCCCCATACGACGTTCGATTGGACGATTCGCGACGGCCTCGCGGAAATCGAGATCGAAGAGCGCGACGCGAGCGAGGTGACGCATATGGTTGGCCGCCTCGATGATGGCGGGCTTGCGCGTATCGCATTGACCCCCGCCGGCAGCGCCGCGCTCAATCCCGCCTTCGACGTTACGCCCGCGGCTCTCATCGACGGCTTCATCACCGACCGTGGGGTCTTGGCCGCGGACGAGGCCGAACTGGCCGCGCGCTTCGGTCGAGGTTAGCGCGCGGCGCCGCGCTACTTCGGCTTGGCTTCTTCCTGCGCTTTGTTCGCAACGTCGAGGGCCTGCTGGGCGGCCTGGAGGCGAGCCTGGAGATCAGCCAGCGTATGATTCGCGTCTTCCGTGCGCCTCTGCAGGTCGGAGAACTGCGCCTGCGCTTCGGCGATCTGGCCCTCGACGCCGTTAAGCTGGTCGGTTTCGCTCTTGAGGCGTCCCTCGACCGATTGAAGATCGCGCGTCTTGGCGTTGGCCTCCTCCTGCGCGCCGGAAACAGCGAGCTTGGCCTCGCTGATCCGCTTCGTGAGGTCGGCAATGTCGTTTTGCGCCGCCGCGCGGGCGGCTACGGCGTCGGCGAGCGCCTTCTCGGCGTCTTTCGCCTGCCGGTCGAGGTCCGCCGCCGTGCCTGCCGCCTTTTGCAGGTTCTGCAAGTCAGCGGCCATCCCTTCGCGCGCCAGTTCGGCGCGTTTCAGTGCGTCATCCATCTGCGTGCGGACGTCGGATTCTTGCGACCAAAAATAGGAGACGAGCAGCCACCCGACGATCGCCAGGGCGGCGAGCGCAAGCGGCACCGGCCGGCGGAATTCGTCGGATACGTCAAACGCCATTCTGGTCTCCCATCGCGCCTCTCCAACCGAAGCGGAAGCGCTAATCCGTATATTGGTGTCCGCGCGGCCTTCCGCCAAGCGCAAAAATGACAAATTCTTCGTTATCGGCGCTCAGGCGTAGTAGGACATGACTTTCTTGCGGGCAGTCATTGAAGAATTGGGGTCGGATCGGAGGGCGATCGCATCGCCGAGGACTGGACGGGGCCGTCGGCAGACGACACAATTGGCGGGCGGCAGAGTAGAGAACCGCCCCGGAGAATTGCGCCGTGAAATTTTCCTTCGCCAATCTCGCCCGCCAGGCGCTGAGCGGTCATCAGGGCTGGCCGGAGCAGTGGCGCTCCCCCGAGCCGAAAGCCTCCTATGACGCGGTCATCGTCGGGGCAGGGGGCCACGGCCTCGCGACGGCCTATTACATGGCCAAAGAGCACGGAATGCGGAACATCGCGGTCGTCGAGAAAGGCTGGCTCGGCGGCGGCAATACGGGACGCAATACGACGATCGTGCGCTCCAACTATCTCTGGGAGGCCTCGGAGGCGATCTACGGCCACGCGCACAAGATTTGGCCGACGCTCTCCCAGGAGCTCAATTACAACGTGATGTTCTCGCCCCGCGGGGTCATGCTGCTCGCCCACAGTCACCACGACGAGCACGCCTTCAGGCGGCACATCCACGCCAATCGGCTGGCCGGGACGCCGAACGAATGGCTGACCCCCGAGCAGGCCAAGGCGTTCTGCCCGATCCTCAATATCGACCCGGGCATTCGCTATCCGGTCGTCGGCGCCGCGCTTCAGCGCACCGGAGGAACTGCGCGCCACGACGCGGTCGCCTGGGGCTATGCCCGCGCCGCCTCGGCGCTCGGCGTCGACATCATCCAGAATTGCGAGGTCAAAGCGATCCGCCGCGACCCCACGGGCGCGGTCAGCGCGCTCGAGACCACCCGCGGCGTGATCGCGACGAAGAAGATCGGCGTCGTCGCGGCTGGCAACACCAGCGTGGTGATGGGAATGGCGGGCGTCCGAATGCCGCTCGAATCCTTCCCGCTGCAAGCGCTCGTCTCCGAGCCCTTGAAGCCGGTGATGCCCTGCGTCGTGATGTCCAACACGATCCACGCTTACATGTCGCAATCCGACAAGGGGGAGCTGGTGATCGGGGCAGGAACCGACGGTTACGTCTCCTACAGCCAGAGCGGCGCCCTCCATGTCGCCTCCTCGACGCTGGAGGCGATCTGCGAGATGTTCCCGATCGCCTCACGCGTCCGGATGATGCGCAACTGGGGCGGCATCGTCGATACGACGCCCGACCGTTCCCCGATCATCGGCAAGACGCCGGTGCCCGGGTTATTCGTCAATTGCGGCTGGGGGACCGGCGGCTTCAAAGCGACGCCGGGCTCAGGCCATGTCTTCGCCCACCAGGTCGCGACGGGCGAGCCGCATCCCATCAACGCCCCCTTCGCGCTCGACCGTTTCCGCACCGGCGCGCTGATCAACGAAGCGACCGCGGCCGCCGTCGCGCATTGAAGGCGAAGTCATGCTGCTGATCCGCTGTCCCTATTGCGAAATGGACCGCCCCGAGATCGAGTTCAAGAACGGCGGCCAGGCGCATCTCACGCGCCCCAACCCGAACGCCGCAACCGACGAGGAATGGACCGACTTTCTCTATTTCCGCGCCAACGACCGCGGCGTGCATGCAGAACGCTGGCGGCACGTCGCCGGCTGCGGCCGTTACTTCAACTGCATCCGCGACACGGTGAGCGACCGCATCCGCGTCACCTACAAGTCGGGCGAACCGCGGCCGGACTTGGGGTAGGCGCGCCTTTCCGCTCTAATCCATTACCGCCGCATGGTCGGCGCTCGGGGCAGCGGCCGGCGGCTTCTTGAGCAGGAGGAGCAGCGGAATGGCGGCGAGCGACAGGATCGCCAGCAGCTTGAAGTCGTCGATATAGGCGACCACGGTCGCCTGGAGCGTGACCATCGCGTCGAGGGCGGCTCGCCCAGCGCCGGTGAACGGGCTGAGCGCATGGCTCATGGTTGGCTGCTGCAGCACGTGGTTGAAGGGGGTCACGTAGGCCGCGATGTCGGCGTGGTTGATCTGGGTGTTGCGCGTGATCAGCGCGCCCATCACGGAAATGCCGACGCTCGAGCCAATGTTGCGCGAGAGGTTATAGAGACCCGTGCCCTCGCCGCGCACCGCAGCCGGCAGCGTCGCGAAGGCCGTCGTCGTCAGCGGCACGAACATGAAGCCGAGGCCCATGCCCTGGACGAAGCCCACCCAGACGATCGTCCACTGCGAGATGTCGGGCGTCCATCCGGTCATCAGATACATGGAGCCCGCGGTGAGCCCGAAGCCGATCGTCAGCAGGATGCGGGTGTCGACGCGCCCGATCAGCCGGCCGACGACGAACATGCATAGCATGGTGCCCAGGCCGCGAGGACCCATGACGAGGCCCGCCGTCATCACAGGGTAGCCCATCAGCGTCTGAAGATAGGGCGTCATCAGCGCGAGCGAGGCGAGGTACGTCATGCCGACGACGAAGATGAACACAAAGGACAGCGCGAAGTTGCGGTCGAGGAACAGCTTCGGGTTCACGAACGGGCTGTTGGCGGTGAAAGTGTGGACGAGAAAGATGTAGAAGGCGGACGCGCAGATCAGCGCTTCGACGATGATTTCCCCTGACGAGAACCAATCGAGCTGTTCGCCGCGATCGAGAAAGACTTGCAGCGCGCCGATGCCGACGCTGAGGGCGGCGAAGCCGAGCCAATCGAGCCGCGTCGCGGCGTTCCGCTTGGTCTCGGTCACGAACAGGCTGACCCCGGCGAAGGCGAGCGCGCCGATCGGCACGTTGATGTAGAACACCCAGCGCCAACTGATGTTGTCGGTGAGCCAACCGCCGATCACCGGGCCAAGAACCGGACCGACCATCACCGAAACGCCGAAGATCGCCATTGCGGCGCCGCGTTCCTTCACGTCATAGATGTCGAGCATAATGCTCTGCGAGAGCGGCACGAGCGCCGCGCCGAACAAGCCCTGCAGAAGGCGGAACACGACAATTTCGAGCAGCGATTGCGAAATGCCGCACAGGATCGACGCGATCACGAATCCGGCGATCGCCGTGAGGAGAATGCGCTTGCGCCCGAATCGAGCCGCTAGGAACCCCGAGGGCGGCGTCATGATTGCGGCCGCGACGATGTAAGAGGTCAACACCCAATTGATCTGGTCCGCGCTGGCGGAAACGCTTCCCTGGATGTAGGGCAGGGCGACGTTGGCGATCGTCGTGTCGAGCGCCTGCATGACCACCGACAGGATGACGCTGGCGGTGATCAGGCCCCGATTGGCGATCTTGACCGTGCTCGCGTCAACCATGGCGCTTGTCGTCGTGACCGAACCATTGGGCGATGAATTCGGGCATGCCGCGCGCATGGCCGGTGTCGATGTCGACGGTGACGCTCATCCCGACCCGCAGCGTCGGCTTGCCGGCGGTGTCGTCGACACGCACCCGGAGCGGAATGCGCTGCACGACCTTGACCCAATTGCCGGTCGTGTTCTGCGCCGGCAGCAACGAGAAGCTCGATCCTGAGGCAGGGCTGAGGCTGTCGATCACGCCCTTCCATTCGACCCCGGGATAAGCGTCGACAGTGACGGTCGCCTCCTGCCCAGCGCGCACATAAGTCAGCTCCGTCTCCTTCGGGTTCGCCTCGATCCAGACGTGGCTGGACGAGACCAGGCTGAAGGCGGGCTGCGAGGCTTGGAGGTAGGAGCCGGGCTGGATCGCGTTGACGTTAGTCACCAGCCCGTCGAAGGGCGCGCGCACGATCGTGTCGTTGAGATCGCGCTGGGCGTTGTCGACGGAGGACTTCGCCTGCTTATAAAACGGGTTGTCCTCGATTTTCTGGTTTGGATCGTCGCTGAGCTGGGCGAGACTTGTCTCCGCTTGGGCCTTGGCGACGGCAATCCGCTTCTGGGTGGCCTCGAGGTCGTGCCTGGCGACATCGAAAGCGGCCTGGGTGCCGGCGCCCCTGGCGAGCAAATCCCGCTGGCGGTTGAAATTGGTCTGGTAGAAATCGAGGTCGGCCTCGGCTTGGTCCACTTGGGCGAGCGCGAGCTTATAGGTGGCCTGCAGCGTCAGCACCTGATCGTGCACCGTGCCGAGCTGCGCCTTCGCGCCGTCGAGGGCAATCTGAAAGGGCTCGGGGTTCAGGCGGTAGAGAACCTGGCCTTTTCTGACGGGCTCATTGTCATGCACCTCGACCGAAACGACCGTCCCCGCGACGTCGGTGGAGACGCCGACCGTGTCCGCCCGGACATAGGCGTTGTCGGTCGACATGATCTGGCCGCCGGTCACGTAGGAGTAGGAGCCGGCCGCCAGCGCGACGGGCAGCAGGGCCAGCAAGAGAGTGCGCCGCCAATTACGCTTGGCGCGCGCAGGCTCGGGCGTCGACGAAGGGGAGGACTCCTTGGTTTCCGGCGCGACAGGGCTCTCCGCCTCGCCAGGAGGCCTTCTCAATTCCGTGACCGCATCGTGCGGCTTACCAGCAGGATCTTCGGCAGCCGATGCCGGCTCACCGTGCCAGCGTTCGGCCCTTTTTGCTTCAGCCATCGTTAGCCTCCGTCTTGGCGGCGGACGACGATTGGCGGGCCGCGGCAAGGTTCGTCTTCATAACGGTAAGTATGTGAACGAGCCGATCGCGGTCCTCGTCCGAGACGCCTTCGAGCGCCTCTGCGCGGGTAGCCTCGCCAAGCGGCTGCAGCGCCGCGAGGACAGGGCGGGCGGCCTCTTCAAGGTAAAGACGCCAAGCGCGGCGATCCTCAGGGTCCTGCCGGCGCGCGATGAAGCCGCGCTGCTCGAGCCGGTCGAGAATGCGCACCAGCGTGATCGGCTCGATTTCGAGCATTTCGGCCAGCGAGGTTTGGCGGATGCCTTCCTGCCTGGAGAGATAGAGAATTGTTTGCCATTGCGCGCGGGTGAGGCCCTGGCCGCGGGCGCGCTGCTCGAAGCGCCTGCGCAGGAGACGGGCGACCTCGTGCAACAGGAAGCCGATCTGCGGATTTTTATCCGGCATGGCGTGACCCGATGGCTTGACACATATAAGCTGCCTTACTATCAGCTTGCGTATAACGAGGTCGCCTGAGATCGGCAAGAGAGGACTGGAAATTTTCGCTCTCTGAGACGTTCAACCTTTGGAAGCGGCGCCTGACGATCGCTGCGGGATGGCTGCAAATGATTGACTTGAAATCAACTTTTGCAACAGCGAGGCTCTGGGCGGGGGCTCTAGCCACCTTCGTCGCCGCCAGTCCCTGCTTTGCGAAGACGGCCGTCAATTGCGGCGGAGCGGCGCTGCTCGGCGGCGCTCAATTGCTATGCAGTCACACCGATCCGGGCGCGCCGGCGCAGATCTGCACCTTCAGTTGGGCGCTGGCGACCGCAGCCAATCAGACCCAGGTGGTGCAGGGCTCATTCCTGCTGGCTCCGGGCGTCTCGAACCTGCTCGTCTATGAGAGTGGCGGTTTCGTGCGGGCCGTGTCCGAGCCGATCGTCCTCTGCCAGGGCGAACGACGCACGCCTTGAAGCCGCCGGGCAGGAAAGGGGCATTTTCGAGGCGCCAACATTACCAATCGATTATTACCCCCGGGCAGTCGGACTGCCCTAACGTCTCGGCGCCGAGGGGCGCAATCGGTTGGAGGCTCTATGCAGGACAATTTTCCCTCGGTCGCGCTGAGCAAGGTCCCGGAGGTCGCGCTCACCTTCTGGATCATCAAGATCTTCGCGACGACGCTTGGCGAAACGGGCGGCGACGCGGTCACCATGTCGATGGGCCTCGGCTATGCCGTCGGCAGCCTGATTTTCCTCGCCATCTTCGCCGTCGCCGTCGTGTTCCAGATGCGCGCCAAGGCGTTCTACCCCTCAGTCTATTGGATCACGATCGTCGCCACGACCACGCTCGGCACCACGATTGCGGATTTCGTCGATCGTCCGCTCGGAGTCGGTTACCCCGGGGGGACCTCGATCCTGATTGCCGGCCTGCTGCTTTCGCTCGCGGTGTGGCGCTGGTCGGAGGGGTCGATCTCCGTAGAGACCGTGAACAAGCCGCGGGTCGAAGTCTTCTATTGGGTTGCGATCCTCTTCTCGCAGACCTTGGGCACGGCGCTCGGGGACTGGATGGCGGACACCAACGACCTTGGCTACGAGAACGGCGCCCTGGTCTTCGCCGGCGCCCTGGTGCTGGTCGCGACGGTGCGCTATTCCACCAGGGTGTCGAAGACGCTGCTGTTCTGGAGCGCCTTCGTCCTCACCCGGCCGCTCGGCGCAACCCTCGGCGACCTGCTCGACAAACCCCATGACCTCGGCGGGTTTGCGTTCAGTCGCCTGTATGCGTCGGCGCTGCTCGCAGCGGTGATTGTCGCCCTGGTCTTCGCCTTGCCGCAGCGGGCTGGGATGCATCGTGCGGCGCGCGAAGAGCGGGCTTAAATCCAGTTCTGACCCCAGTAAAAGGCAAGCGCGGCCTGCCAGTGCGCTTGCCGCGAACTCGCCTGAATTCGTTAACCCCTGCGGCATGACCAAGGCCGCACCGCCCCCTCCGCCGCCGCCCTCCGCGCCGATCGACGTCAGCCTGCGCGAGGCGCTCGAAGAGCGCTATCTCTCCTACGCGCTCTCCACCATCATGGGGCGCGCCCTGCCGGACGCCCGCGACGGGCTGAAGCCCGTGCACCGGCGCATCCTCTACGGGATGCACATTCTGCGGCTTGACCCAGGCACGGCCTTCAAGAAATGCGCCAAGATCGTCGGCGACGTGATGGGCTCGTTCCATCCGCACGGCGACCAGGCGATCTACGAGGCGCTGGTGCGCCTCGCGCAGGACTTTTCGTCCCGCTATCCGCTGATCGAAGGGCAGGGCAACTTCGGCAATATCGACGGCGACAACGCCGCCGCCTACCGTTACACCGAGGCGCGGATGACGCATGTCGCCCGCCTCCTGCTCGAGGGCATCGACGAGGATGCCGTCGACTGGCGCGACAATTATTCCGGCGACACGAGAGAGCCGATCGTTCTGCCGGCTGCGATCCCCAACCTGCTCGCCAATGGCGCGCAGGGCATCGCGGTGGGCATGGCGACCTCGATCCCGCCCCACAATGTCGCCGAACTCTGCGACGCCGCGCTCTATCTGATCGCCCATCCGAAGGCGGAGACGCAGGCGCTGCTCACCTTCATGCCCGGTCCCGACTTTCCGACCGGCGGGATCGTCGTCGACGACCGCGGCTCGATCGCCGAGACCTATCGCACCGGGCGCGGCGGATTCCGGCTGCGCGCCCGCTGGACGAAGGAGGAGACCGGCCGCGGCGGCTGGGTCGTCGTCGTCACCGAAATTCCCTATGGCGTGCAGAAGTCCCGCCTGATCGAGCAACTCGCCAATCTCTTGAACGAGAAGAAGGCGCATCTGCTCGGCGACGTCCGCGACGAATCGGCCGAGGACGTGCGCGTCGTGCTCGAGCCGCGCAGCCGCACGGTCGAACCGGCGATGATGATGGAGCAGCTTTTCAAGCTCAGCGAGCTCGAGACGCGCATTCCCGTCAACATGAACGTGCTGGTCGACGGCGTCACGCCGAGGGTCGTCGGCCTCTCGGAAGCGTTGCAGCAATGGCTCGACCATCGCCGGGCCGTGTTGCTGCGCCGCTCGGCGCATCGGCTCGCGGCAATCGAGCGCCGGCTCGAACTGCTCGCCGGCATGATCATCGTCTTCCTCAATCTCGACGAGGTGATCCGCATCGTCCGCGAGGACGACGATCCGAAAGCGGCCCTGATCGCGCGCTTCTCCCTGACCGAGACGCAGGCGAACTACGTCCTCGACACGCGATTGCGCTCCCTGCGGCGACTGGAAGAAATGGCCCTTCGCAAGGAGCGGGCCGATCTGATCGAGGAGAAGGGATCGATCGAGGCGTTGATCGCCAGCGAAAAGAAGCAATGGCAGGCGATCGCCTTCGAGATCCGCGACACCAAGAAGAAATACGGGCCGGAGACCAAGATCGGCAAGCGGCGCACCACCTTCGAAGCGCCGCCGGAGGTCGTGGTCGATTTCGCCGAGGCGATGATCGAGCGCGAGCCGATCACCGTGCTGCTGTCCCAGAAGGGATGGATACGCGCGATGAAGGGCCACGTCGCCGACCTCTCGGGGGCGACCTTCAAGGGCGACGACAAGCTCGGGGCCTCGTTCTTCGCCGAGACGACATCGAAGCTCCTGGTGCTCGCGAGCGACGGCAAAGTGTTTACGCTCGACGCCTCCAAGTTGCCGGGCGGTCGCGGCGCGGGCGAACCGGTTCGGCTGATGGCTGACATGGACGAGAGCGCCGAGATCGTCACGGTCTGGCCCTATGTGGCGGGCGCAAAGATGCTGGTCGCGACCACGGACGGGCGCGGCTTCGTCGTCGGGCAGGATGAGATGCTCTCGTCGACGCGCAAGGGCAGGGCGCTCGTCAACGTCGACGCGCCGGCCAAGGCGTGCTTGGCCATCCCCGCCGTCGGCGATCACGTCGCGACGATCGGCGAAAACCGCAAGATGCTCGTCTTTCCCTTGAGCCAAGTGCCGGAAATGGTGCGCGGCAAGGGCGTCCGGTTGCAACGCTACAAGGATGGCAGCCTTTCCGACGCGCGGGTTTTCGCACTGGCGGACGGGATGACCTGGCGGGACTCCGCCGGCCGCACCTTCACCGTCGCCAAAGTCGACCTTAAGGAATGGATCGGCGCGCGCGCCGAGGCCGGCCGGCTGCCGCCAAAGGGCTTCCCGAAGAACAACCGCTTCGAGGGTTAGGCGCGGCTTAGACCGCGCTTTTCCTTGCGCCTTGTGTTCTTGGCCTCATACGGGTACATACCCGCATCATGGTCTCAGCCTGCTATTGCGCGGCCCTTCGGGAGGCCGCCCGGAAAACGACGGAAATCTATGACGCGGCGCTGACGTCGACGGGCGTCAACATTGCGCAGTTCAGCCTGTTGCGCCGGATCGAGCGGGCCGCGCCCGTCTCGCTTTCGGCGCTAGGACGTCTCACCGAGCTCGACCGCTCGACGGTCGGGCGCAACGTGAAGGTGCTGCAGCGCATGGATCTGGTTCGCGTCACGTCTGGAGCGGATCATCGCGAGGCGACGGTGTCGCTCGATGACAAGGGCGTCTCCGTGCTGCGCGAAGGCGCGCCGCTGTGGGGCGAAGCGCAACGCCGCATCGCGGAGAAGCTTGGAGCGGGCGGCCACGAGCGGCTGCGGGAATTGCTCGGCGCGCTGTAAAAAGCAGCGAGGAGGGGGCGCGCAGGCGCCTTCATGGAGAGGGAAGGGCGCTTGGCATGATTTCTACCCGGTTGGCCGCATATCTCGACAAGCGCGGCGTTCACTACGGATGGGTTGTCGTCGGCGTCACCTTCCTCATCATGCTCGCGACCGCCGGGGCGATGGGCGCGTCGGGCGTGATCCTCGAGCCGCTACAGCATGAATTCGGATGGTCGAACGCGGACATTTCCATCGCGCTGGCGATCCGGCTGATGCTGTTCGGCCTGATGGGACCATTCGCCGCGGCCTTCATCAACCGCTTCGGCGTTCGTCCCGTCGTGATTTTTGCAGTCACGCTGATTGTGCTCGGCATCATCGGAACGATGATGATGAGCGCCGTGTGGCATCTGATGCTGTTCTGGGGGATCGTCGTCGGTCTCGGCACCGGCATGACGGCGCTCGTCCTCGGCGCGACCGTGGCGACCCGCTGGTTCTCGGAGCGGCGCGGCCTTGTGATGGGCATGCTTACGGCAAGCAACGCGACGGGACAATTGGTGTTTCTGCCGTTCCTCGCCAGCGTGACGGAGCGCTGGGGCTGGCGCGCCGCGCTCGGCTCCGTCGTCGTCGCTTTATTGGCGGCGCTCGCCATCGCCTTCGTTCTGATGCGCGACCGCCCCTCGATCTCGGCCTACCGGCGTTCGGCGAACGGAAGATCGCAAAGCCCCCGGCGCGGGACAGCTTGGCGACGATGCTTCGCTCGCCGCTGGCGGCGTTCCGCGAAGCGGCGGGAACGCGGGTGTTTTGGGTGCTGTTCGCGACGTTTTTCATCTGCGGCCTCAGCACCAACGGGCTCATCCAGACGCATTGGATCACTCTTTGCGGCGACTACGGCGTCGCCCCGGTGAGCGCGGCGGGCATCCTCGCGACAATCGGCGTGTTCGACTTTTTCGGAACCTTGCTCTCGGGCTGGCTGGCCGATCGTTACGACAACCGCTGGCTGCTGTTTTTCTACTACGGCCTGCGTGGACTCTCGCTGCTCTATCTGCCCTATACCGAATTCTCGGTGATCAGCCTGTCGCTGTTCGCGGTGTTCTACGGGCTCGATTGGGTCGCGACGGTGCCCCCGACGGTCCGCTTGTCGGTCGACGCGTTCGGGCCCGAGCGCGCCAACGTCACCTTCGGCTGGATTTTTGCCGCCCACCAACTCGGCGCGGCCTGCGCCGCCTTTGGAGCCGGCGTGGCGCGCACCAATTTTTCGAGCTACCTGCCGGCGCTCTATGTCGCCGGCGCCGCCTGCCTCGTCGCCTCGGCGCTGGTTCTGACCATGGCCGAACCGCGCAAGGTCAGGGAGGCGGTGGCGTGACGGCGCGGCGCGCTTGTGCGCGCCGCCTTCGTCAAACCGAAAAACTCACGCCGCAGCCGCACGAGGCGACGGCGTTGGGGTTCTTGACCGCGAACATCTGACCCATCAGGTCGTCGACGAAGTCGAGCTCCGACCCTTTGATCATCTCGAGCGAGATGGGGTCGACGACCACGGTCGCGCCGTCACGCGTGACGACGAGATCATCCTCCGCGCGGTTCCGATCGATATCGAAGGCGTATTGAAATCCAGAGCAGCCGCCGCCTTTGACGGAAATGCGCAGAACCGCGCCGGCCTCGTTGGCCAGCACCTTGTTCAGGCGACGCGCGGCGCTCGCGCTGATCGAAAGGGACGCCAGGTCGGCGGCTATGTCGCTCATCAGGGTCTCCGAATTCGGACGAAGGGTTTTCTGCTAACATAGGTTATGGCTGGCGGAGCGCAACGCGGGAATCGGAGATGATGGGCGAACTGATCGCAGGTCGCGCGCCCTATGCCGCGGATCCGGCCCGCTCCGGCGGCCGCCTCCATACGGAGCCGCCTTCGCCGACGCGCGGCGACTTCCAGCGTGATCGCGACCGCATCATCCATTCCACGGCTTTCCGCCGCCTCGCGCACAAGACGCAGGTCTTCGTATACCACGAGGGCGATCATTTTCGCACCCGCCTGACCCATACGATCGAGGTCGCGCAACTCGCCCGCGCCCTCGCCAAGGCGCTCGCTCTGGACGAGGAACTGGCCGAGTCTGTCGCGCTCGCTCACGACCTCGGTCATACGCCATTCGGCCACACCGGCGAAGACGCGCTCGACGCCTGCATGGCCGGCCACGGCGGCTTTGAACACAATAGCCATGGCTTGCGCCTCGTCACCGAGCTCGAACGCCGCTACGCTGAATTCGACGGCCTCAATCTGACGCGGGACACGCTCGAGGGCCTCGTCAAGCACAATGGCCCGATTCTCGACACCGAAGGCCACCCGCTGGAGCGCTATCGCGCCCGTGGCGCGCCGGCGGCGATCCTCGCCTACGATCGGCGGCAGGGCCTCGCGTTGTCGCAATTCGCGAGCCTGGAAGCGCAGGCGGCGGCGATCGCCGACGACATCGCCTACAACGCGCACGACATCGATGATGGTTTGCGGGCCGGCCTGTTCGATCTCGAGGCGATTCGCGCGGCGCCGTTCCTCGCCGCGCTGCTCGACGAGGTGGCGGCGCGTCATCCGGGCCTTGAACGCCCCCGGGTGATCCACGAGTTGACGCGGCGGGTCATCACCCGCTTCATCGAGGACGTGATCGCGGAGAGCCGGCGGCGCATCGCCGACGCTGACGTGGCGAGCCTCGACGACGTGCGACGCGCAGGGCGAACTCTGATCGGGTTCTCCAAGGCTTTCGAGGAAGCGGACCGCGATATCAAGCGCTTCCTCTTCGCCAATATGTATCGCCACGCGCAGGTCAAGCGTGTGCGCCAGCAAGCCGACCTCATGGTGAGGCGTCTGTTCGATGCCTACATGGGGGATGTCGGGGTGATGCCGCGCGAGTGGGCGCTCAAGGCTAGAGAGGGCGAAGCCCAGCGGGCTCGCGCGGTCGCTGATTATATCGCCGGAATGACGGACCGTTTCGCGCTCGGCGAATATCGTCGTCTTTTTGACCCTGCGGCCAAGTTGAGCTAAAGCGCGCCAAAGCGAGTTTCAGGCCAATTCATGAACATTTTCGAGGATTTTGAAGCGCGGGTGCGCGTGTTGCTGGCGGCGATCGTTGCGGCTGGAAGGCTGCCAAGCGAGCTCGACCTGCAGCGCTTCGTCGTCGAGCCGCCGCGCGAGGCGGCGCATGGCGATCTTTCGACCAACGCGGCGATGGTCTACGCGCGAGAAGCGAAAGCGGCCGGCTCCAATCCGCGCGCCCTGGCCGTTGAGCTCGCCGCCGCGCTTGCGACCGACCCCGACGTCGAAACGGCTGAGGTCGCAGGGCCTGGATTTATCAATATTCGCCTAAAGCCAAACGTCTATGACGAGGTTCTCAAGTCTGTCCTGAATGCTGGCGTCGCCTTTGGACGCCGGGTGACGGATGGCGGGGATAACATCAACGTCGAATTCGTCAGCGCCAATCCAACCGGGCCGATGCACGTTGGTCATGCCCGGGGCGCCGTGTTCGGGGACGCGCTCGCCAGCCTGCTCGAGTTCGCTGGCCGCAGCGTCACGCGAGAATATTACATCAACGACGCGGGCGCGCAGGTCGACGTGCTCGCGCGCTCGGCGCTTCTGCGCTATCGCGAGGCGCTCGGCGAGACGGTAACGATCCCCGAGGGACTCTACCCCGGCGACTATTTGAAGCCGGTCGGCGCGGCGCTCGCGCAGGAGTTCGGCCCTTCCTTGCTTGCCAAGCCCGAGGCGGAATGGCTGGCGCCAGTGCGCGCGCGGGCCATCGACGCGATGATGGCGATGATCAAGGACGATCTCGCCGCGCTCAACATCAACCACGAGGTCTTCGCCTCCGAACGCGCGCTGACCGGCGCCGACGGCGGTCCGGACCGTGTGCGCGAGGCGATCGACGAGTTGACGCGGCGCGGCATCGTCTACGAGGGGCGACTGCCCCCGCCGAAGGGCCAGCCCTCGGACGATTGGGAGGATCGCGAGCAGGTCCTGTTTCGTTCCACCGATTTCGGCGACGACATCGACCGTCCGCTGATCAAGTCGGATGGGGGGTACACCTATTTCGCCAGCGACATCGCCTACCACAAGACGAAGGTCGACCGCGGCTTTTCGAGCCTCGTCGACGTGTGGGGGGCCGATCACGGCGGCTATGTCAAACGCATGCAGGCCGCCGTCGCCGCGCTTTCCAGCGGCAAGGTCTCGCTCGACGTGCGCCTCTGCCAACTCGTGCGGCTGATGCGGGCCGGCGAACCGGTCAAAATGTCCAAGCGGGCCGGCGACTTCGTGACGCTGCGCGAGGTGGTGGACGAGGTCGGGGCCGACGCCGTCCGTTTCATCATGCTGATGCGCAAGAACGATGCGACGCTCGACTTCGATCTCGCCAAGGTCGTTGAGCAGAATCTGGAGAATCCCGTCTTCTACGTGCAATACGCGCACGCTCGCGCCCGCAGCGTCCTCCGGCGAGCTCAGGCGGTGTTTCCGCAGGCTGATCTCTCTGGCCCCGCTCTCGCTGATGCCGATTTCTCACTCCTCACGGACGAAGGCGAGCGCGGCCTCATACGCGCGCTCGCAAATTATCCCAGAGCGGTCGTTCAGGCCGCCGACGCGCACGAGCCGCACCGCATCGCGTTCTATGCGCACGATTTGGCGGCACTTTTTAACGCGCACTGGAATCGAGGCAATGATTTGCCCCATTTACGGTACGTTAACGAGGAAGCCGCAAATTTAACCTATTCGCGTGTTGCCTTAGTCAAGGCGACAGCTTTCGTGTTGGCGTCTGCGCTCTCGATTTTGGGAGTCACGGCGCCTGAAGAGATGCGCTAACGGGCTCGTTCTTCGCGAGCCGTTGCGCGGTGGGCAGGGGGCGACCGTCGCAATCAACTGTCCTAAGTCTCGACGGCGAGGGCAGGCGACCGCCAGCGGAGTTTGTCATGAGCGGCCCGAACGGCAAGTTTCCAGAAATCAATCTCGACGAATTCGAGCGGCATCTGCGCTCGGACGGCGGTGCGCCGGAAGCCGCCGAAGATCCGCTCGCCGAATTGACGCGTCTGGTTGATATGATCAGCCGCGACGGCGAGGACGACGGCGCGCAAGCGCAAAAGAGCGGCCAGCCAGTCGCGCCGAACGCAGGTGGCGCGCAACCCGGCGAGCGCGCCGCCGCGGCGCGCTCGCTGCCACGCGCGCCACAATATCCGGCCGCGCCTCAGGCTTATCCCGAACTCGACTCGCCGAGCCTGCCGCATGGTGAACGTCCCGGCCTGCTCCCGCTGGCGGCGGAAGCTCGGGCAGAGGAGGGGCGCGGACGAGGTTGGCGGCTCAAAACCGTGGCCCTTGCGGCTGTCGGCGTCGTCTTGTTCGGCGGCGCAGCGGCCATGAAACTTGGCGGCGTCACGCCGGGCTCATCCAAGGCGCCGCCCTTCATCGCGGCGGCCGAAGGCCCGACCAAGATTCAGCCGCCGAACGACGCCACGGTCCAGTCTCCCGGCGACGCGGGCGGGTTGTTGACGAAGGATTCGACCACTTCCGCTCCGGTCAAAGTCGTCTCGAACGAGGAGCAGCCAGTCGACTTGCACGCAACGGCGCCGAGCCCCAGTCCCGATGCGGCGGCTCCGAGCCCGTCGCCCGCAGGCTCGAGCGACGCTTCGCCGGTCGCGCCGGCTCCCAACACGCCGATTGTCGCGCCCGCCCAGTCGTCTGCGACCGTGGCGCCGCTGTTTCCCGACGCGAAGCCGGTCAAGACCGTGTCGGTTCGCCCCGACGGTACGCTCATCTCTGCTGACGCCGGCGCGCCGGCCAGCCCGCCGCCCGCGGAGCCCGCTAAGACGGGGATACGTGTCGCCGACAACGCCAATTCGGCGAGCGACGCCGCGGCGCAGCCTGCTACGCCCGACGTGAACCTGCCGACGAAACTGTCGCCGCCCAAATCGAGCGCGCGGGTCGCCAAGACCGACACGACCGCGCCGACGGACGCGACCGACACGACGCCGAAGCCGCCTGCTTCGGCAAAGCCGGCGAACCGGGCCGCCAAGGCTGCTGGCGACCAGGTCGCCTCCGCCGCCGCGGAGGCGCCGGCTGCGAACGACAAAGCGGGCGGCGGAGATTGGGTCGTCCAGCTCGCGGCGCCGCGTTCTGAGGCCGACGCACAGCACGAGGCCGCACGTCTCAAGAAAAAATTCGCCGACGCGCTCAGCGGCGCAGACATCGGCGTCCACCAGGCGGACATTAAGGGGGAGACCGTCTATCGCGTCCGCGCGACGGGGTACTCCAGGGCCGACGCCGCCGCTCTGTGCTCGAAGCTCAAAGCGAGCGGCGGCGACTGCTTCATCACGAGAAACTGAGACGCGCATGACCGCTGGCTATTCGTACTCGACGCGAGGACGCGCGTGACCCTGGCCTTGATTTGCGGCTGCGCGGGCGCAGCGCTTTCATCGGAGGAGCGCGCCTTTATCCGCGAGGCCCGGCCCTGGGGCTTTATCCTCTTCAAGCGCAACGTCGTCGATCGCGAGCAATTGCGCGCGCTGACCAGTGCCTTCCGCGACATCGTCGGTCGTGACGACGCGCCGGTCCTGATCGATCAAGAGGGCGGGCGCGTCCAGCGGATGGGTCCGCCGCATTGGGAAGCCTATCCGGCGGCGGCGCGCTTTGAATCGACCAAGGCGCCAGAGCGCGCGGCATGGCTCGCTGCGCGGCTCATTGCCCATGACCTGCGCGAAGTCGGGATTACCGTCGATTGCGCGCCGGTGCTCGACGTCGCGGACGAGGGGACGCACGCCGTCATCGGCTCGCGCGCTTATTCGAGCGATCCGCAGCGCGTCGCCGCGCTCGGTAGAGCCGTGTGCGACGGCCTTGTCGCCGGCGGCATCGCGCCGGTCGTCAAGCACATTCCCGGGCATGGGCGAGCGCGAGCGGACAGCCACCTCGAGCTACCGACGGTCGAAGCGAACCTCGACGAGCTCAAGCGCGACTTCGCGCCCTTCATCGCTTTGCGCGACGCGCCGATGGCGATGTCCGCGCATATCGTCTACCGCGCGATCGATCCGTCGGCGCCGGCGACGACCTCGCGAACGCTTGTGAAAAGCATCATGCGCGAGATGATCGGCTTCGACGGTTTGATCATCAGCGACGATCTCTCGATGAAGGCGCTCGGCGGGCAGTTCGGCGAGCGCGCGCGTTCCGTGTTCGCCGCCGGCCTCGACATTGCCCTGCATTGCAACGGCGATCCGTCAGAAGCCGGTCCGGTCGCCGAGGCGACGCCGGCGCTTGCAGGCGAATCGCTACGCCGCGCGGAAACCGCGCTGGCGCGTATCGCCGGCGGCCCGCAGCCTTTCGACGTCGAGGCGACGCGAGCCGAGCTCGCAGCGCTTTTCGCCGCGGCGACGACCGCGTGATCAGTCCTCGATCGGTGTAAGCGTCACCAGCTTGACCTCCGGATGCGAGGATAGGGCGAGCGTGCTCTGATAGAAGCGGCGGGACGGAAGATTGAACCGCCGCTCGCCGCCTTCGCGGCCGAGAACAGCCTGCTCGCTCCAATAGCGCCGGAAGTCGGTGGACTCGTTCGTCAATGCGTCCACCAGGGCCTGCATTCTCGGATCCTTCAGGCGCCGGCTTAGGTCGGCGCGGAACTCGGCCACTACGCGGCGCGCTCGGTCCTCCCAATCCGCGATGAGACGCCGCGCCGCATCGGAGAGGAAGAGGAAGCGCAGCAGATTGCGATCGTTCTCGCCGTCGAGCCAGCCGACGAAGAGCTCCGCCGCCATCGCGTTCCAGGAACGCGCCGTCCAAGCGCCATCGAGAAGATAAGCCGGGATCGTCATGCGGTTGGGGAGGGCGAGGATCGGCTCCGGCAAATCAGCGCCGCTCGGCGCCGGGGCGGCCGGATCGCGCTTGGCCGCGAGCTCGAAGAGATAGGCGCGCTCCGCCGGCGCAAGTTGCAGCGCTTCGGCAAGCCGCGCCAACGCATGAGGCGAAGCGGAAACGTCGCGGCCCTGTTCCAGCCAGGTGATCCACGTAACGCTGACGCCACACGCTTCAGCCAATTCCTCGCGCCTTAGACCAGGGGTGCGGCGGCGGGCGGTCGCCGAGGGCGGCGGCGAGCGGCGCTCGCGCTGGGCGCGCAGGAAGGCGCCAAGGGCGCGGCGCGCGTCGATCATCGTCATTGGAACTATCCTAGGGGCCGAATATACTAGGATAAATCACCATCTTGTACCAGTGTAAGTTCTCTCCCATCCTCGATCTTGACACAATGAGGAGGGACGCATGCAAGAACGATCTCACGATGCTTTGGTGACCGAGCAGTTCGGTCCACAGGCTCAGGCCTATCTCGCCAGCGCGGTTCACGCGCAGGGCGAAGACCTCAAAGATTTCGCAGCCATGGTCGGTTCGCGGCCCGAAGCTTTCGCGCTCGATCTCGGCTTCGGCGGCGGCCACGTGTCGTTCCTGCTGGCGCCGCTCGTGCGCAAGGTCGTCGCCTATGATCTCTCCCAGGAGATGGTCGCGATGGTGCGCGCCGAAGCGGAGCGCCGCGGCTTCGCCAATCTCGACGCGCGCCAGGGCTCGGCAGAGCGCTTGCCGTGTCCTGACGCCGCCTTCGACCTCGTCGCCAGCCGCTACAGCGCGCACCATTGGCTCGATGTCCAAGCCGGCCTGCGCGAGGCGCGGCGGGTTCTCAAGCCGGGCGGACTCGCGGTGTTCATGGACGTCGTGACGCCAGGCTCGCCCTTGCTCGACACGTGGCTGCAATCGCTGGAGCTGCTGCGCGATCCCTCGCATGTCCGCAATTACTCCCTCGAGCAATGGCAAGGCATGCTGGAGGCGGCAGGCTTCCGGCGGGGCGCCGTCTCCCGCTATCGTCTACGTCTCGAATTCGCCTCATGGGTCAAGCGCATGAACACGCCGGAGATCCATGTTGCAGCGATCCGCTCGCTGCAGATGCGCGCCGGCGCCGAGGTCGCGCGGCATTTCGAGATCGAGTCGGACGGCACGTTCACGCTCGACACGATGTTGATGAGCGCGGAGGTCCGCCCTTGATGGCGGGTCCTCTTACGCGGCGTCCGCGCTGACGCGGTTTCGCCCTTCGGCCTTGGCCCGATAGAGCGCACGGTCGGCGCGGCGATAGAGCGAGTTGGCGTCACAATCGGCGCCCCGCTCGGCCAGCCCGATGGAGACCGTGACGGGGATCGCCCGTCCAGTCGCGTCGATCACGAACTGTTCCTGCTGTACGGCGAGACGCGCACGTTCGGCGATGCGCGTCGCCGCCTGCACGTTGACGCCCGGCATGACGATCACGAACTCCTCGCCTCCCAGACGGCACAGGAGGTCGCCGCCGCGGATGATGCCACGCAGGCGGTCGGCGAAGCCTTTCAGCACCTCGTCGCCGCAGTCGTGTCCGTAGGTGTCGTTGACCTGCTTGAAATGATCGATGTCGAGAATCATCAGCGTCAGCGGCGCCCGGCGCACGCGCGAATTGTCGATCATCGTCGCGAGGTGATTCTCCATGAAGCGGCGATTGTTGAGGCCGGTGAGCGGATCGAACAGCGCCAGCTCGATCGAGTGCTGCACCTTCTCACGCATGCTGTCGGCGTAGCGCTTCTGGCGCAATTGCGTGCGCACGCGCGCCAAGAGCTCGTTACGATCGACCGGCCGGGTGAGATAATCGTTGACGCCGAGATCGAGGCCGCGCAGCACGCGCTGGCGGTCTTCGATGTCGGCGATGGCGAGAATGGGAAGGTTCCTGGTGCGCTCGAGCGAACGAATCTGGCTGCAGAGCCGCAGCCCGTCGTAGGAGTTCAGCGCGAGGCTGACCGCGACGAGGTCGATATTGTCTTCGGCGGCCTTGAAAAGCGCCTCATGCGCATCGGGTTCGATATTGACGTTGTGGTGCGGAGCGAGCGCCTGGGCGATCCGCTCGGCCGAGCTTGCCCGGTCGTCGACGACGAGGATGCGGCCGCGTCGCCCGTCGTCGGCGTTCGGCGTCGCAAAGGGCGCGATCATGCCGAGCGCGACGGTCGTATTGGCGCGATTGCGCAGTTCGTCGATCACGACTTTGAGGCGCGCGAGCGAGCGAACACGCGTGATCAGCGCCACGTCGTCGATCGGCTTGGTCAGAAAGTCGTCGGCGCCCGCTTCGAGACCGCGCACGCGGTCCGCTTGCCCGTCGAGCGCAGTGACGAGAACGATCGGCAGGTGGGCCGTCGCGACCTGGTTCTTGAGCCGACGGCACGCCTCGAAGCCGTCCATGCCAGGCATCATCACGTCCAGCAGCACGATGTCGCAGAGGCCTTGTTCGCACAGCGAGATCGCCTCGGCGCCATTCGTCGCCGTCAGGACGTCGAAATACTCGGCGTTGAGCCGCGCTTCGAGAAGCTTGACGTTGGCAGGAACGTCGTCGACGACAAGCACCCGCGCGGTCATCGCTTTACTTGACTCCGAGGAAGTGATCGATCGTATCGAAGAACTTCGCCACCGAAATCGGCTTGGAGAGGTAGGCCTCGCAGCCTCCTTGGCGGATTTTCTCCTCGTCACCCTTCATCGCGAAGGCGGTGACGGCGACGACGGGAATATCACGCAGCGACTCGTCGTCCTTCAGCCATTGCGTCACCTCGAGGCCGGAGACCTCGGGAAGCTGAATGTCCATCAGGATGAGGTCCGGTCGATGCTCGCGAGCGAGCGCGACCGCTTCGACGCCGCTGCGCGTTTGCAGGATGCGGCATCCGCGGGTCTCCACCAGGTCGTTGAAGAGCTTCATATTGAGCTCGTTGTCCTCTACGATGAGTACGGTTTTCGGCATGGAGGTGTCCGCTGAAAGCGCCGGAGCGGCCCGAAATCCTTGCCCTGGCGCCCGGCGACCATATTAGGCGCCAGACCTTGACGAAAGGAAAACCAGATCGTGCGGCAACGGGTTAACGGGGTGCTTTCCACAGACAATTCAGGGGCGGAATCGACAGCGATTTCGGCGCTTGGATTTCTCGCGGCCGATGAGGAGAGGCTCGAGCGCTTCCTGGCCCTGTCGGGCTTGGGGCCACACAATCTGCGCCGCGCCGCCGCGGATCCCAGGTTTCTGGCCGCTGTGCTCGACTACCTCGTCGCGGACGAGGGTCTTTTGGTCGCATTCGCCCAGCAGGAGGGGCTCGACCCTGGCGCGGTCGCGCGGGCGCGCGACAGGCTGACCGGCGCGCCGCCCTCGTACGACCCTTGAGGGGGCGGGCGGAGCCCGGCGGCGGCTCGCGCTTCTGCCGCGATTGCCTCTTCGGTTTCGACGGCGAAGACGCTGCCTCGGCGCGTTGTCCGCGGTGCGGCTCTCCTCGCGTCGCCGACGCCGAACTCAGCCGCGGGCTCGCCATCGCCCACATCGACTGCGACGCCTTCTACGCTTCGATCGAGAAGCGCGACGACCCGTCGCTCGCCGACAAGCCTCTCATCGTCGGCGGCGGCGGCCGACGCGGCGTCGTCTCCACCTGCTGCTATATCGCGCGCACCTTCGGCGTCCGCTCGGCGATGCCGATGGCGCGCGCGCTCGCCCTCTGTCCCGACGCGGCCGTGCGACCGCCCGATATGGCGAAATACGCCCGCGTCGGCCGCGAAATCCGGGAGCGGATGCATCAACTTACGCCGCTTGTCGAGCCGCTCTCGATCGACGAAGCCTTCCTTGATCTGACGGGCTGCGAGGGCGTCCACAACGCTCCGGCGGCGCCGACGCTGGCGCGCTTCGCGCTCGCGATCGAGCGAGAGGTCGGCGTCACCGTCTCGATCGGCCTCAGCTATTGTAAGTTTCTCGCCAAGCTCGCTTCCGATCTCGATAAGCCGCGCGGCTTCTCGATCATCGCGAAGGAGGAGGCGCTGGCGCTGCTCGCGCCGATGAGCGTCGGCAAGCTCTGGGGCGTCGGCAAGGTCGCGGAGGAGCGGCTCACGCGGCTCGGCTTCAGGACGATCGGCGATTTGCAGCGGCTGAGCGAAGCCGACGCGATGCGCCTCGGGGACGAAGGACGGCGGCTTTGGCGTCTCGCCCGGGGCGTCGACGATCGCCGGGTGACGCCCGAACGGGAAACCAAAAGCATCTCGAGCGAAACGACCTTCGAGATCGACGTCTCCGATCGCGCCGAGTTGACGCGGGTGGTGCTCGCGCATTGCGAACGCGTCGCTTCCCGCTTGCGCAAGGCGGGGCTAGCGGCCGGCGCCGTCACGTTGAAATTGCGGACGCCGGACTTCAAGCTGCGGACCCGCACGCGCTCGGGCTTCGCGCCGACGCAAATGGCGCCGCGCCTCTTCGCGGCGGCGCGCGCGATGCTGCAAGCGCAGCCAGCGGGTGAGGCCTATCGCCTGATCGGGGTGGGCGCCGGCGACCTCACGCCGGGCGAGCAGGCGGACGACGGCGATCTGCTCGAAGGGGACCGCAGCAAGGAAAAGGCGCGCGAAGCGGCGATCGACGCGCTACGCGACCAATTCGGCGCCGCGGCGATTCAACGCGGGCTCGCCTTCAAACCAGGCGGCCCGCGCAAGCCCTGAGGCTATTTGCCGCAGGCGGAGGTCGGAAGGATCTCCAGCTTGCGCAATTTTGCGACGAGAGCGAACGAGCCGTAGTCGAGCTTCAGGCTGCCGGAGACGCCGTTCTCGTAGAGATCGAAGCTCAAGGTGTATTCGGGCGGAGCGTCCTTGTTCGCTTCGTCGAAATAGGAGACCGTCACCGGCCAACGGCGGACTTTGCCCAATACGTCAGCAAAGTCGCTCTCGGGCGTCGGCCCGGTCGCTTCCTTGCCGATCACGGTCAGTGTCTGGAAGACCTTTTTGCCGGTGTCCGAGCCGTCGTAGACGCGCGCCTGCAATGTCCTGGCGCCCTGCTTGGCCTTGGCGATGATGTGCTCGATATGCTCAGTGGGGAACAGCACGTCCTGACCGATATCGACACTTTCCGTCGCCGGCTTGGTCAAGGCGACGGTCGTGTCGCCGCTGTCGGCGCGACGCGCCGAGCCGACGACGCCGGGCGTGGAACTGCCGTCGCTCTGCGAATCGATCTGAAACTTCAGCCCCTTGGCGTCACCGTCCTCGAAGGTGACGGCGCGAATGTCAGAGGAAAGTGGATCGCCTTCGCTGCGCTGCAACTCGGTGAGCTGCCGAAAACTCGACGCATAGCCCTCGCAAGCCGACCCCCTGAACTCATAGGCGATGAGGCCGCTCGCGGCGACCGGCGTCTGCGAATCGGGCGGCCGGGCCGAATAGGAATCGACGAGCGAGATTTCATAGACGGCGCGATGCGAGGCCAGCGGCAGGGCGGACTGCGCATGCGCGACCCCCGTCGCTGCGAGCGAGGCGACCAGGGCTAGGCAGGCCTTATATTTCATCAAGTAGTCTCCCCCGCTGCGCGCCGTCCCGGGCGCCCGCGCGAATTTCCTAAGTTTTGTCGCCGCGATTTCCGGCGCTTTCGTGGCCGGTCGCCTCCAGAGGGTTTCAGGTCTCGTCGGACTCTCCGACCGCGCCCCAGGCTTCTTCGAGCGCCGCAAATCCGTCGAGCGGCTCCTCGTCCGCCCGCAAGGCCGCGTCGTCGTCAGGCTGCGGGACCCCGAAGCCTGCGGGCAGCTTGCCATCGAACATGCCTGCCGCTTGCAATTCGTCCAGGCCAGGCAGGTCGCCAATCGCTTCGAGTCCGAAATGGACTAGAAAATCATAGGTGGTGCCGTAGGTGATCGGTCGCCCTGGCGCCTTCCGGCGTCCGCGCATGCGCACCCATCCAGCCTCCATCAAGACGTCGAGCGCGCCTTTGGAGACCGCGACGCCGCGAATTTCCTCGATGTCGGCGCGGGTGACCGGCTGATGATAGGCGATGATAGCGAGAGTTTCGACGGCGGCGCGCGAGAGCTTGCGCTTCTCCTGCTCTTCACGAGCGAGCAGCCACGAGAGATCGGTCGCCGTGCGGAACGTCCATCGCCCCGCGACCCGCACCAGATTGACGCCGCGCGCGGCATAGTGGCGCTGCAACTCCGCCATGAGCGCTTTCACGTCCGCGTCAGGAGACAGGCGCGCGGCGATCGTCGCCTCGTCGAGCGGCTCGCCTGCGGCAAAGACAAGCGCCTCCGCCGCCCGCAAGTCGTCCGGCGCAAGGCGCGGCGCGGCCGCGCTCTCGAACAATTGGGAGACAGTTCCCATTCCTAAGCTCCATCCTCTGGGACGGCCTCGCCAGCCGCATTTGCGTCAGGCTTCGAGGCGCGGCGCACCCAGATGGGGGCGAAGGTCCCTTCCTGTCGAAGTTCGATTTGCCCCTCCCGAACCAACTCGAGCGAGGCGGAGAACGAGGAGGCGCGCGCCGTGCGGCGCATCTTGGGCGCGACATAGGCGACGAGCCAGGATTCGAGCGTGGTCCAGTCGCTCGTCTCACCAATCAGACGCGTCAGCGCCTCACGCGCTTCAGCCAGCGACCAGACGACGCGCGCCTTGAAACGGACCCGGGCCCTCGCATGCCGCTGGCTCTGCCGCGCATAGGCGGACAAGAGATCATACAGCGTCGCTTCGTAAACGACTGAGCTGGTCTTCGCGATCCCCTCCGGGGCGCCGCGCGCAAAGAAGTCACGTCCGAGGCGAGGGCGATTGATCAGCGCCTCGGCCGCATTGCGGATTTGCTCGAGGCGACGCAACCGCTGGGCGAGCGCATCGGCCATCTCGGCCGCGCCGCCGGGCTCGGCCTTGGCGGGCGCTGGCAACAACAGGCGGGACTTGAGATAGGCGAGCCACGCCGCCATCACCAGGTAGTCGGCTGCGAGTTCGAGCCGCAGGCGCCGCGCCGCCTCCACGAAGACCAAATACTGCTCCGCCAGCGCCAACACAGAAATACGGGCCAGATCGACCTTCTGACGTCGGGCCAGTTCCAGCAAGAGGTCGAGCGGCCCCTCAAAGCCATCGAGGTCGACGGTGAAGGCGGGCTCGCCCTCCGAGCGCTCGCCGCCGAAATCGTCCTCCAAGGTCGCAGCAGCGGCCACGAGTCACTCCAGACAAACCAGTTTTCACTCTGACGCGGGACAGCGGCGACGGCAAGGCGGCGAAGGGACGCGTCCACAAGAGACGGGCGCCGGGCGCCGGTTCCGTTGGGTATCACCTTTTGAGAGTTTCGTAATCTCTGGCCATTACCAAGGGTCAACTGGTGAATATAGACGCCTAGGGCGAGATCGCGCTTGGCGCTTCGCGGTGGAGTGTTGCGCGATGCGGGGCGTGAAGACCTCGACTGCACGGACTGGCGCGAGGCGCCGGTCCTCTCCGCTTCTGCGGCCGACCCTGTTATTCGCCGGCGCAGGGCGCATTATGTTCATTTTTCTTTGCGCCTGGGCGCTTTACGCCGGCGCGCGGGCGTCGCTGGCCGACCAAAGCGAGCGGGATTCCCGCGCGTTCGTGGTCGTCCTCGAAAACAACTTCAGCAATGTCTCCGAAGACATTGACACCGTGATCAAAATGTTGCGGCAGGCAGCCAGCGAAGGCAAGCCTTCGGTAGACTGGCGATCCGTGCTGCAGAACTACGCATCCAATGGCGGTTCGGCGACGGTGTCGGTCATCGGCGCCGACGGAATCCTCATCGCCAGCAGCGCTGCGCCCAATTCTGATGTCCGCGTCGACCTGAGCGATCGCGACTATTTCCGCATTCACCAGCGTACATCCGACGACCGGCTCTACGTCAGCGCGCCGCTGACCAGTCGTGTGACGGGAAAGCGCGTAGTCCAATTCACGCGGCCGCTGCGCGACCGCGACGGTAGGTTCGCCGGCGTGATCGCCGCCTCTCTCGATGCCGAACGCTTTGCGAGCGACTACGCTGGCGCCCGGCTTGATCTCGGAGGCGACTTTGCCGTCTTGGGCGAGGACGGCGCGGTCCGCCTCGCGACGGGTGCGCTCGACGACCTGGCCGGAGCCACGCTCTCCATCCGCGCCGTCGATCCTGCGGAGGGAGCCGATTTCGTATCCTTCTCGGCCGGCGGAGGCCGTGCAGCCGGAACAGGCGTCATCCGAGCGGTGAAGGGGGCTCCGTTGCGCGTCCTCGTGGCTGCCCCGAACGTTGAAGCGGATCCCAAGCTGATCTGGTGGGCGAGAGGAACGACCACCGGCGCGATTCTGCTGAGCCTGGGCGTCGTTCTCGTGACGGGGACGATGATCCGGCGATCCGCCCGCTATGAGGCGACGATCTCCGAGTTCGCGCGCAAGGATCCGCTTACTGACCTCCACAATCGGCTCATCGTCAACGAGGAGCTGGAAAGGGTCTATGCGGCCCAGCCCGGGCGACGACGCTACGCTCTGCACATCGTCGATCTCGATCGCTTCAAGTTCGTCAACGACACCTACGGCCACGCGACCGGGGACGAATTGCTTCGCCTCGTCGCCGGCCGTCTGCTACGCGTCGTCGGATCGCTCGGCGTGGTGGCGCGGCTCGGCGGCGACGAATTCGCGGTTGTCCAACAGGTCCAAGACTTCGAAAAAGATGCGAGCGCGCTCGCCGAGCGCATCTGTGGCCGCCTTTCCGCGCCTTACGATATCGCTGGCATCCATGCGACGATCGGCGCGACTATCGGCGTCGCCTCGGCGACGCGGGACGCCGAGACCCCTGGCGGATTGCTGAAGTGCGCCGATATGGCGCTGTACAACGCAAAGGCCCACGGGCGAGGGGGCTATTGCGTCTTTCTCCCGGAAATGCACGAGAGCGCGCGGCAACGCACGAACATCGAAAATGGTCTTCGCGGCGCAATTGAACGTGACGAATTCGCGCTCGCCTACCAGCCGATCAAAAGCGTTCGGGGCGAAGAGACGGTCGGCTTTGAGGCTCTGCTGCGCTGGCGTCCGGCGAACGGGCCGGCAATTCCACCCTCATCCTTTATCCCCGTCGCGGAGGAGACCGGCCTGATTGTTGCGATCGGGGCATGGGTGCTGGAGCGCGCCTGCATCGACATGGCGAAAAGCTCAGACAATCTGCGCGTCGCCGTCAATTGTTCGCCGGTGCAGCTCGAATCTTGCGACATGGTCGCGCTCACACGGGCCTGTCTCGAAAAGTCTGGCCTCCCCGCCAGTCGTCTCGAAATCGAGATCACCGAGTCGGTCCTCATCAATGACAGTCCGCGCGTCGCCGAGCAATTGCGGGGCCTCAAGGCAATGGGGGTGCGTATCTCGCTCGACGACTTTGGCGCCGGCTATTCGAGCTTGAACTGCCTCGAACTCTATCCGTTCGACTGCGTCAAGATCGATCGCTCGTTCGTTGAGAAGCTCGCGCGACACGAGCGGACGCGTTCAACCGTCCGCGTAATCGTCGATCTCGCCTCGAGCTTCGGTATGACGACCATCGCGGAGGGCGTCGAAACCGACGCCCAGTTCCGCATGATCGCCGAACTCGGCTGCCACGAGGCGCAGGGCTATCTGTTCGGCAAGCCCCAGCCGCTCGACGAGATCATGCTGCTGACGGCGCTCGAATGCAGCCCGCGATCGCCCCTTCGCTTGCCTCGGCCGAGCGCCGCGTAGGACTCGCAGTCCTCAGTCGAGACTTCTCGAGGTACGACACGACCATCGGCGCCAGACCCGCGACCAAGGCAAGGGATCCCGGCGCGGCCCTTTTTTGTCGCTACTTTGTCGGCGAAAGGGCAGGGACCGTCGCGATGTTCTCTGCGCGCCCGTCAGGTTCGGACGGCGCCGCTGTCTCCTGCGCCGACGGCGTCAGGGTTTCGCCTCGCGGCGCGTCCGGATGGGCCACCGGCTCTGGGGTTCGGTCAAGACGCAATCGTGAGCCCAAGAAAACAAACACTGCGCCCAAGGCCGGCGCCACTGCGACGAGGCCTGGAGCGTTGGCGTCGGCCCAGCCGGCGATCAGCGGATCGGTGATCGCCATCTCGCCAGCGATCCAACCCAATAGGGCCGCGCCCAGCGTGACGACGCCGGGCGCGCTGCGCAGCAACGTCGTGAGGATTATTCCGCCATAGGCGAGGACGGGAAGGGACAGCGCGACTCCGACCGCCAGCAGCCAAAAATTGCCGCGCGCGATGGCCGCCAGAGCGACTACATTATCGAGGCTCATCGCGGCGTCGGCGAGGACGATGACTGACGCCGCCGACCAGATGTTCGTTCGCGTGCGTGAAGGCGAGCTTTGCGGGCGTTCGCTCGACGCATGCCCTCCGCTCACATTGAGCGAGATGAGAATCAGTACGACTGCGCCGATCAATTTGACGAACGGAATTGTGAGCAGCGAGGTCGCGACGATGGTCAGCAGCAGCCGCAACACGACCGCGCCGCCGACGCCGATCGCTATCCCCCGCCGTGTATCCTCGGGGCCAAGCGAACGGCAGGCGAGCCCGATCAGCAACGCGTTGTCCGCGCCAAGCAGCAAGTCCACGAAGAAGATTTGAACGGGTATGACGAGCCAAGCCGCGCCGCCGCCGAAGTCCATCGTCAGTCCCCGTCGCGCCGGACGCTCGACTGCGTCTCCGCGCGCATCATGGCGCCGGCTCCCCGGAAGCGGCAGGGGCGGAAGGTGGCGCGGCCGTCGCAGCCGGCGGCCCATTCCTCAGGACAGTCAGGAAGTCCGCATCCGGCGAAAGGACCAGGGTCGGCCCCGCATCGGCCAGCCCGCGCCGGTAGGTCTGCAAGGCGCGGTAGAATTGATAGAATTTCGAGTCCTTGCTGAAAGCTTCGGCGAGCACGCGATTGGCCTCCGCGTCGCCTTCGCCGCGGCTGATCGTCGCTGCGCGATGGGCCTCGGAAAGAACGATCGTCCGCTCCCGATCCGCTTTCGCCTGAATCTGTTGCGCCCATTCGAACCCCTGCGCGCGCAACTCCTTAGCCTCGCGCTGACGCTCTGATTTCATGCGATCGTAGATGGCCTGGCTCGTTTCGAAGGGCAAGTCGGCGCGGTGAAAGCGGACCTCGTCGATCTCGACGCCGAGCGGGCGCGCCTCCGCGGCGACCTCGCCCTTGATCACGTCGATGATCTGGTCGCGCCGATTGGTCAACAGCGCTTGCAGCGGGACCTCGCCGAGCTCGCGCCGAACCGACGAATTGACGAGTTGAATGAGTTGGACGCGGGCCTGATCGATCGTCCGCAGCGCTTGATAAAATCGCAGCGGGTCGACGATTCGATACCGCGCGTAGGTCTGCACCTCGAGACGCTTCTGATCGCCGAGGATCATTTGCTCCGTCGGCGGTTCAAGCAGCAAGAGGCTCGTGTCATAGGCGAACACGCTGTCGATGAACGGCGCTCTGACGCGCAGTCCGGGCTTCGCCGCAACATCGATCGGCGCGCCGAGCCGCACCACCAGCGCTTGCTGCCCCTCGCCGACGACATAGACGGACGACGCAACGAGGTAAGCCGCCGCCGCGACGACCGCGAGAGCAAGGAGCCCGGTGCGCCTGGTCATTGGCCGGCCTCCGGCTTTCCCCCTGGAGGCGGAACATAGGGACGAGAGCGGCCGTCGGTCAGCGGCATATAGGGGACGACGGCCGAACTCCTTTGCCCGAAGTGTCGACGATGACCTTGCTCGCCTTTCGCAGCACTTCGTCTACGCTCTCGAGATAGAGGCGCCAGGCGGTGACGTCCTTGGCGGTTTGGTAGCTCGCGAGGACGGAGAGGAAGGCGTTGGCTTCGCCTTGAGCGAGGTTGACGACTTGAATTTTGTACGCCTCTGCATCCTGGCGCACCCGCTCCGCCTCGCCGCGGGCGCGCGGCAGAATGTCGTTGGCGTAGGCTTCCGCCTCGTTGCGCGCCCGCTCCTGGTCAGCGCGCGCCCGCTGCACGTCGTTGAAGGCGTCGATCACCGCCTGAGGGGGCTCGACGCGCTGCAACTGCACCTGCGTGATCTGAATTCCGGCCTTTTCGGAATCAAGCAGCGACTGCAAGAGATCGCGAGTTTGGTCGGCGATCTGTTGCCGCTTGTCGGACATTGCGGCCTGGATCGGCGTGCGGCTGATCACATCGCGCAGCGCCCCCTCGGCGGCGATCTTGACCGCCGCCTCCGGCGCATTGACGTTGAAGAGGAATTGTCCCGCGTCGCGGATCTTCCAAAAGACCGAGCAGTCGGCCTCGACGATATTCTCGTCGCCGGTGAGCATCTGACGCTCGCGCCCCGAGGGGGAGCCGGCCGCCGAGGGCGCTTCGCCGAGCTGGATCTCGTTGATCTGCGTCACCTTGGGAAACAGAACCGTCTCGATGGGGTAGGGCAGATGAATGTGCAGGCCGGGTTCGGTCGTATCCACCCACTTGCCGAAGCGCAGGACGACGCCCTGTTCGTCGGGTTGGACTTTGTAGATGGCGGTCGCGGCCCAGCCGATGGCGACGAGCGCTACGATCGTCAAGCGGCCGCGCCAGTCGAAGCGCGGCAGGCGCAACATTTCCTTCAGAGCCGCCCCCAGCACCTCGCTGGCCCCGCCGGATCCGGCGTTGGACGCAGGGTCGCTCGCGGCGGGGATCTCGGTCATGGGCCGTCCCTATGCAGGGCGTTTCTTTGGCGGCGAGGCCTTCCAATCGTCGCGGCAATCCGCTGCGCAGCTTGCCGCCTCGCGCTGGCTCAATCGAGCCCGACGGCCAGACTCTCCTCGAGCATCAATCGGGCGCGGGCGCGCAGTTTTTCGGTTTCACTCTTGAGCTGGCCGCAGGCGGCAAGAATGTCACGTCCGCGCGGCGTCCGCACGGGGCTCGCATATCCTGCCGCGAACACGATGTCGGAAAAGCGCTCGATGGTCGTCCAGTCCGAACATTCGTAGGGGCTGCCGGGCCAGGGATTGAACGGAATGAGGTTGATCTTGGCCGGGAGGCCTTTGAGCAATCGCACCAGCGCCTTCGCCTCCGCCGGCGAATCGTTGATCCCCTTCAGCATCACATATTCGAAGGTGATGCGGCGCGCGTTCGAGGCGCCGGGATAGGCGCGGCAAGTGTCGAGCAGTTGCTCGATGGGGTATTTCTTGTTGAGCGGGACGAGCTTGTCGCGCAGCGGGTTGTTCGTCGCATGCAGCGAGACGGCGAGCATCGTGCCGCATTGGGTCCCGAGCGCGTCCATCTCAGGGACGACGCCGGAAGTCGAAACGGTGATGCGGCGCTTCGAAAGCGAGAGGCCGTCGCCGTCGGTCAGCACGCCGATCGCCTCGCGCACGTTGCCGAAATTGTAGAGTGGCTCGCCCATCCCCATGAAGACGATGTTGGAGACGGCGCGCACCCCTTCGCCCGAGGGCACGAGGCCGTCAGTCGGCGCGACGCCGCCGGGAAAATCCCCGAGCCGGTCGCGGGCGACCAGCACCTGAGCGACGATTTCGGCGCTGGAGAGGTTGCGCACCAAAGCCTGCGTGCCGGTGTGGCAAAAGGTGCAATTGAGCGTGCAGCCGACCTGGCTGGAGACGCAGAGGGTGCCCCGGTCCAATTCCGGGATGTAGACGCACTCGACCTCGGCGCCCTTGTCGTGCGCGCCGACCCGCGGCATCCGAAGCAACCATTTGCGCGTGCCGTCCGCCGAAACCTGTTCGGCAACGATTTCCGGCCGCGCCAAGCTATAGCGATCCGCCAGCTTTTCCAGCAGCGGCCGCGCGATATTGCGCATGTCGGAGAATTCGCGCACGCCGCGGTGGTAGACCCAATGCCAGAGCTGGGTGGTGCGCATGCGAATATCGCGCTCGGGCACGCCGAGTTCGGCTAGGGCGCTACCCAATTGCGCCCGCGTCGCACCGGCGAGGGAAAGCGGCGAGGACGAGGGCGTGGGCGCAGGGGAGGCGAGGGCCAAAGACATGCCCGGCTTGTATCACGAGGCGGCCCCCGGAACAAAGGTTTGGCCTCTATGCCCGCGCCCAAACCGCCTCGCCCCCAGCCCGAGGCGGGGCGACCCGTTCGGAAAAGGATCGTCCCCGGAGGCCTTATCCGCCGAATACGTCGTTGGTCTGCGCCGTGACGCGCACGAAGGTCGTGCGCTTCGGCACTTCCTTCAACTGGGTCGCGCCGATGTAGGTCATCATCGAGCGAACGCCGCCCATGATTTCGCCCATCGTATTGTCCACCGCGCCGCGATAGGGCGTCTCGACCGTCTTGCCCTCAGCCGCCCGGTAGCGCGCGACGCCGCCAGCGTATTTCTTCATCGCCGTTTCCGAGGACATGCCGTAGAACGCCATCGCGACGGGGACCTTCTCGCCGTCGCGCTCCTCGTAACGCAATTCGCCGGCGCATTCGTCGTGGCCGGCGAGCATTCCGCCCAGCATGACGAAGTCGGCGCCTGCGCCAAAGGCCTTGGCGACATCGCCGGGAACGGTGCAGCCGCCATCGGCGCACACCTGGCCCTTGAGGCCGTGCGCGGCGTCGGCGCATTCGATGATCGCGGAGAGCTGGGGATAGCCGACGCCTGTCACTCTCCGCGTCGTGCACACCGATCCGGGGCCGATGCCGATCTTGACGATGTCGGCGCCGGCGAGGATGAGCGCCTCGGTCATGTCGCCGGTGACGACGTTGCCGGCCATGATCACCGATTTGGGGTTTTCGTCGCGCACGCGCTTGATCGTGTCGAGGAATTTCTCGGAATAGCCGTTGGCGACGTCGATGCAGAGAAAGCGCAGGCCGGAGCGATCGCGCACGGCGGCCAGCTTGGTGAGGTCGGCCTCGGTCGTGCCGAGCGAATAGAAGGCGTGGGCGCCGTCTTCGCTGGCGAAGAACTCGGCGAGTTCGCCGTCGGGATAATGTTTGTGCAAAGCGGTCAGCGCCCGATGGCGGCCGAGCGCACGGGCCATCGCCAGAGTCCCGGTGACGTCCATATTGGCGGCAATGAGAGGAAAGCCCTTCCATTCCGTTCCAGTGTGCAGGAAACGGAACGTGCGGTGAATATCGACTTCGTTGCGGGAATTGAGTGTCGAGCGCTTCGGACGGATCAGAACGTCCTTGAAGTCGAGCTTGACGTCGTTTTCGATACGCATGGCTTCTTCCGGTCTAGCGGCGCGCCGAAGCGCGCCTCCCTGTATCGTCGGCAGACTTAGCACCGACATCGCGGTTTCGGAAACGGCGCGCAAGCACGGGCCTGCGAGTGGGCGTTCCATACCCGTGGCGCTGCGCGCGGAGCGGGTGCGCGAGACCCGTCTTTCGAGACCATGACCGACGAGCCTCAGCTTCCGCAGCTTGCGCCCCCCAAGGGCCGTGTCGACCAAGCCGCCGCCAATATTGCGTGGCAGGGCCGGCGAAGGCGAAGCGGATCGTCGGCAAGACGTCGTAAAATAGTCTAACTTGTTTGTTCTTGTACATTACGGAAGTTCTTACTGCGTACAGCCGCACGATGCATGATAGCGGCTGCACTATAAAGTATAGGCTCCTGGTTGAGCGGCTGCGCGTTTGAAGGGAAGCCGGTCAATCGCATGCCGTCTTTTTAGAACCAAAGTCGGTGGTGACGCCGGCTGAGAAGGGTGGAACGCCCAGATGGGCGTTCCGGGGGATTGTTGAACGGCCGAGTGCGACGATCGGCACAGGGGTTCATTCTGGGGGACCTTCGTTCTGGATTTTGCGTCTTCGCGCACGAGCGAGCCGGGGCATACGCCGCAAAATCGTCGCTCGTCACGACCCGAAGTTGTCGAAGCGAACCGCGGCCCCTGAGAACTCACGAAGGCTGACGACGAGGCGTCCCCCAAGGAGGTCAAAACGCACGGTCGAGGGAGGTCCAGTCATGAGGTGGAGGAGTCCTTTCAAGAATGCGCTGTTCGCATTCGCGTTAGCGAGCTTGGTCGTGCCCGAGGAGGCCGGCGCCATCGAGGTCTACGCGGGATCGGGCCCCGCCGTGCACATGGGCGACGGCTTGCTCACTCCGGTTGCACGCCGCGGCGGGGGCGGCTTTCGCGGCGGGGGCGGACGCGGCGGCGGAGCCCATCGCGGCGGCGGCGCTCACTTCGCCGGCGGTGGTGTTCGTGGCGGGGGGTATCGGGGCGGCGGCGCTCGCTTCGCCGGCGGTGGTGTTCGCGGCGGGGCGTATCGGGGCGGCGGCGCTCGCTTCGCCGGCGGTGGTGTTCGCGGCGGAGCGTACCGCGGCGGGGCGCGCGTCGCCGGCGGTGGTGTTCGCGGCGGGGCGTATCGTGGCGGGGCCTATCGCGGGGGCGCTCGCTTCGCCGGCGGTGGTGTTCGCGGCGGCGCTTGGGCCGGGCGTCCGGGCTGGTATCGCTGGCCCGCTGGCGGCGCCATAGCGGCCGGCGCCGCGCTCGGTTGGATTGCGGCTGCGAGTGCGGTTGGCTGGGCCGGCTCCCCGCCGCAGGCAGGCCTGTGCTGGTACTACACCGATGCAACCCAGCGCCAGGGCTTCTGGGACGTCTGCCCGTAAGACGAAGTCCCGTCCTTCTCGCGCGGGCGCTCCCCGCGTGGGAAGGAGTTTGGCGCCTCTCGTCCGATAGGCCTGGTCATTGCGAGCGGGGCAAGCCATCGATGCAGGCTTCGTCGCTGCGCTTCTCGCGATGATGGTTCGACGTCATTGCAGACGGCTCTAGCTCCCAAAAATCACCTTGCGGAAGCGGAACGTCGCGATCGCGAAATAGACCGAACCGATGACGAGCATCGCGACAAGCTCACGCCAGACCAGCGTAATGTCTGCGCCCCGGAAGAGCACTGCCTGCGCGAACGCCACGAAGTGAGGCGTCGGGCTGATCGTCTGCATCAAATATTGCAGCCACACCGGCATGCTCTCCATCGGCGTGCTGCTGCCGGAGAGAAGCTGCGTGACCATGAGAACCGGCATCGCGAGCAAACCGAACTGGCCCATGTTGGTCGACAGTGTGCCGAGCATAATGCCGAGCGCCGCCACTACGAGCGCGTAGAGCGCCGCCCCTAGGAGAAAGAGCAGCAGCGATCCTCTGATCGGCGCGCCAATCCACCAATGGACCACGAACTGCAGCGAGAACATCGCCGCGACGAGAATGACGAGGCCGTTGGCAAGCATTTTCGCGAGCATGATCTCGGGCGGCACGACCGGCATGACGAGCAAATGCTCGACGGTTCCCTGCTCGCGCTCGCGGATGAGGGCTGCGCCGGTGAGGATGACGGTGAGCAGGGTGATCTGGTTGATAACCTGCGTCATCGCCGAGAAATAGGCGACGATCAGATTTTCGTTGAATCGGGGACGGACGACGAGATTGATGGGCGTCGCCCTTGGGTTGTCGCGACCGTGGATGAACTTCTGAATTTCGTTGCCAATCGTCGTCTTGAGATAGTTCGCACCGTTGCCGGCCTGCGCGATGACGGTTGCATCGACGTTGATCTGCAGCGACGTTTGGCGCCCCGCCCGAATGTCGGATTCGAAATCGGGGGGAATCTCGACAACGAGCAGCAGGTCCCCCCTGTCCATCTTCTGGTCGATTTGCGACGCGGTGATCTGGACCGCCGGTTGGAAGGTCGGGCGCACGAGCGAGGCGGCGATCTGGCGCGAGAGATCGGAATGATCCTCATCGACGATGCCGACAGAAAAATTCGTCGCCTCGGTCACCGCCCCGGTCGCCACCGTGTTGACGGAGATCGTGAAGGCATAGGCGACGAGGATCAGCATCGTCGGATCGGCGCGAATGCTCCGCAATTCCTTGACGACCAAGCGCAGCACATTGACAACATGATCCACGAAGGCGTTCCGCTTCTCCGCTTCGAGTTCCAAGCGAGGGGCGTGGTCTGACGTCGCCATGTCAAGCCTCCTGCTTCCTCAGGAACAAAAGCGAGAGGATAAGAAACGCGAGCTCGATGACGACGATCGCGACGACGTTCGGCCATAGAGCGGCCATGCCGAGCCCCTTGGCGAAGACGCCGACGGTAATCGGCTGATACCAGGCCGAGGGGAACGACAGACCCAGAATTTTTGCTCCTCCCGACAGCGAGGAAACTGGCGCGAACAAGCCGGAAAAATTGACCGCCGGCACGATCGAGAGAATGGCGGTGGCGAACACCGCGGTGACTTGAGTACGTGTGAAGGAGGAAATGAGCTGGCCGAACCCGGTCGTCGCCACGACGTAGACGAGGGTCCCGATCAGCAAGGTCAGGAACGGGCCTTTGACCGGCACGCGAAATACGAGGACGGCCATCGCAAACAGCACGAAGAAATTCACCATGGCGATTGCGATGTAGGGCGCCTGCTTGCCCATCAGAAACTCAAAGCGCGTGATCGGCGTCGAGCGAAAGTTGGCGATCGAGCCGGTCTCTTTCTCGCGCACGATCGCGATCGCCGACATGATCGAGGGGATGAGGCAGAGCATCAGCATGAACACGCCCGGCACCATCGCATTCACGCTCAGGAAGGCCTGATTGTAACGAAAACGCACTTCGATGTTGTCGCTGCTCCACTTCGTCGATTGTGGAGCGCTGCTGGCGGCGATCTGCTGCGCTTCGCGACTGACGACACCGTTGACGTAATTGCGGGCAGTCTCGCCGCGGAACGTCATGGCGCCGTCGATCACAGCGTCGACTTCCGGCCGCCGATTGTTTTTGAGATCGGCGCCAAAGCCGCTTGGAATCTCGACCACGATCTGGGTACGCCCGCTCTTCAGGCGGGCGTCCGCGTCGGCGACGCTCGTGATCGGCGGCTGCACCGAGAAATAGCGTGATCCCGTAAAGCCATCGAGAAAGGCGCGGCTCTCCGGCGTGTTGTCCTGATCGAAGGCGGCGAACTGCAAGTTTTCGATATCGAACGAAATGCCATATCCGAATGCGAGCATCAGGACAATCGGGCCGAGGACGGCGAAGGCGAGCCGGATCGGGTCGCGCAGCAACTCGACTGTCTCGCGCCGCGCATAGGCCCAAAGCCGCGCGAGATCGAAGCGCTTGGACGTCCGCTCGTTGATCTCGGCTGGCGCCGCGCTCGGCTCCGGCGCCGCGGCAGGCTTCGAGCGGTCGATGCCCGCCGCATCGGCGAGGTAGCCGACGAATGTGTCTTCGATTGAATCGCTGCCGCGCTCCCGCACGAGGTCCATTGGAGCGCCGACCGCCAGGACCTTGCCTGCATGCATCAGGGAGATGCGGTCGCAACGCTCCGCCTCATTCATGAAATGGGTCGTAATGAAAATCGTCACCTCGCCGTCCCGCGAGAGATCGATCAACGTGCGCCAGAATGCGTCGCGCGCGATCGGATCGACGCCCGACGTCGGTTCGTCGAGGATGAGGATCGGCGGCTCGTGCAGCACGGCGACGGCGAGTTGCAGCCTCTGCTTGATGCCGAGCGGCAGACTGTCCGGCCGCTTGTCGGCGACGGCTTGCAGATCGTAGCGCTTGAGCAATTCCTGGACGCGCGTGCGCGCCTTCTCCGGCGGCAGATGATAGAGCTGGGCGTGCAGATCCAAGTTCTGGCGAACCGTGAGTTCGCCGTAGAGGGAGAAGGCTTGCGTCATGTAGCCGACGTTGCGCCGCGCCTCCATGTCGTTGGAGCCCATCGGCTTGCCGAACAGCTTCGCCCAGCCGCTGGTCGCCGGCAGGAAGCCGGTCAGCATCCTCATCGTTGTCGACTTGCCGCAACCATTGGAGCCGAGAAAGCCGAATATTTCGCCGCGCGGAATCCTGAAATTGACGTGGTCGACGGCGACGAAGTCGCCGAATTGCCGCGTCAGCCCCTCAGCTTCGATCGCGGGCGTCTGGTCCGGCGAGGAGACGCGAGGGCGGACCACGACTTGCTGATGCTGGGCGCGCTTCTCCTCCGGCAGCAAGGCGATGAACGCCTCGTCGAGGTTGGGCGCGCCTGTCCGCTCCAGCAGCTCTTTCAGTGTGCCATGGGCGATGATCTTGCCATCGTCCATAGCCATCAGCCAGTCGAAGCGTTGCGCCTCGTCCATGTACGCCGTCGCCACGATGACGCTCATCTGGGGCCGGCGGGCGCGGATCGTGTTGATGAGGTCCCAGAACTGGCCGCGCGAGAGGGGATCGACGCCGGTCGTCGGTTCGTCGAGGATCAGGAGATCGGGGTCGTTGATCAGCGCGCAGCAGAGGCTCAGCTTTTGCTTCATGCCGCCCGAGAGCTTGCCGGCCGGGCGAGCCTCGAATTTCTCCATTGCCGTCGCCGTCAGCAGCTCGGTTATCTTGGCGCGGCGCACCGACGCCGAGAGGCCGAACAATCGGCCGAAGAAGTCGATGTTTTCGAAGACGCTCAGGGTTGGGTAAAGATTGCGCCCGAGCCCCTGCGGCATATACGCGACCCGTCGACGCATGGTTGTGAGATGGGCGGGGTTCTTCATGTCGCCGCCTAGGACGACGATCTTGCCCTTCTGGATCCGGCGCACCCCCGATATCAGCGCCATCAGCGTCGATTTGCCGACACCGTCCGGTCCGATGACGCCGACCATGACATGTGACGGCACGTCGATGGAGACGTCGTCGAGCGCGATCGTGGTCCCGTAGCGGTGAGAGACCCCCGAGACGCGAGCGACGAAGTTTTCGCTTATTGCGTCGGCAGTTTCACCTGAAGTTCGTCCGGCCATGGCGTCGCCTCGTTGGTGCGAACGATCCCCATGCCGCGCACGCCCGTTTTCACGCGCGCGGAAAACTTCTTGAGAACATCCGGGTCAATTCTGAGCTTGACGCGGAACATCAGCTTCTCGCGCTCGTTCTTCGTCTCCACGGTTTTGGGCGTGAACTGCGCTTCGGCCGAGACGTAGCTGACTTTGGCCGGAATCGAGTAGTCCGGCGCTGCATCGAGCACGACGCGCGCCTCGCCGCCCATGGCGAGCTTCGCTGCGTCCGCGCCGGGCAGGAAGATGGTCATGTAGACGTCGGTGAGGTCGAGGACCGTCATGATCGGCGCGCCCGGGTTTACGACCTCGCCGTCTCTGAGAAGCTCGTATTGCACCCGTCCGTTGCGGGGCGAAAGAAGTGTGAGATCGTGCAGCACGGCCTGCACGCGCTCGACTTCCGCCTCGGCGTTCTTGATCGCCGACTGCGCCTGGTCGCGCTGAGCGTTGGTCGACTTCACGGCGGCGTCGGCGGCCTCGTAGTTGCGCTTGCGCTGTTCGAAGGTTTGCCTCGTGATGTGTCCCGCCTTTATGAGCGCTGCGCCGCGCTCAAAGTCAGACTTGGAGAAGTCCAAGGCGCTCTGTCGCGAGGCGATCTCGGCTTCTGCCGCTTTGAGCGCGTCCTTCGAGCGCTGGAGATCGGCCTGGGCCGCTCGCAACCTGGCCTCCTGCTCGGGCGAAGAGACCTCGGCTACGACCTGGCCCTGCGTGACATCGTCGCCTTCGTGAACCACGACCTTGGCCAGGCGCCCGGGGTACTTCGACGAGACGTCGACCTGCGTCGCCTCGATCCGACCGTTGGTCTCGACGATGCCCGCAGGCAGGCGCTCGCCGCGCAAGCGGGCGAGTAAATTGCCGATGATCGACTCCGCTTGCGCCGGCTTGATCCAGGCGGTGTCACCGAAATGTTTCGAAACGAACGCTGGCGTCTGCAGCGCGCCAACGCTGACCGCCGTCACGACAACCGCGAGGGGTGTTTTGAGCCATCGGAAGAACATCGCGTTTCCTCCCGTCTGATCCTCCCGTCTGAAGCTTGTCTTTTCCTCCTCCACGGGTCGGCGGACGATTGATGTTCCGAGCGGGCGAATAATGACTTTCGCGCAATCGTTGAAGGATGACAGCTATTCGCTGCGCTGGTCAGTGGTTCGAGTCGCCGCTCTTTTCACCTGGGGTGAAGTGTTGCTCACGCCCCGGGCCAAAGGCTATTCCCTAGCTGGCCCTGGCCATTCGGCAGCGTCGCATAATGCGTATTCAAGCCGCGAAATCAGATCAGGCTCGCCTCTCGCCGCGCGATCACGGTCGTCTGTTTGGCGCGAACGAGTGTACTTCTTTCATAGGCCCGCCGATCTATATTTGTAAAGGCTTTCGCGTTCTGGGGAGTGCTCAAAATGTCTGGCAAAAAAGGACGAGACGACGGCCAGAAGCCACAAAGTCCTGATGTTTCTGGACGCACGGAAAAGCTGAAGCGAAAGGACTACGAGAACGAGTTGGCTCGATTGCACGGCGAACTCGTCAAGCTGCAATTATGGGTTATCGACAAGGCCTTGAAAGTGTGCGTCGTTTTCGAGGGCCGCGACGGCGCAGGCAAGGGCGGCGTCATCAAGGCGATTACCGAGCGGGTAAGCCCGCGCGTGTTCCGAGTTGTCGCGCTTCCGGCGCCGACCGAGCGCGAGAAATCGCAGATGTACCTGCAGCGCTACATTCCCCATCTGCCGGCCGCGGGCGAAGTCGTGCTGTTCGATCGCAGCTGGTACAACCGTGCGGGGGTCGAAAGGGTCATGGAATTCACGTCGATGGATTCGGTGCGCCGCTTTCTCACCATTACGCCGGCCGTCGAAAAGGCCATGGTCGAATCGGGCATTATTCTGCTGAAGTATTGGCTGGAGGTGAGCCAGGAGGAGCAGCAGCGGCGCCTCGATGAGCGCATCAACGACGACCGCAAGATCTGGAAGCTGTCGCCGATGGACCTGAAGTCTTTCTCCAGGTGGTACGACTATTCGCGCGCACGGGACGATATGTTCGCCGCGACTGACACGGCATGGGCTCCCTGGTTCGTCGTACGGTCCGACGACAAGCGGCGCGCGCGGCTGAACGTACTCACGCATCTCTTGTCGAATATTCCGGTCGGCGAGACGCGGCGCGAGAAGCCGACTTTGCCGAAACGTCAGAAACCTGACGGCTATGAGGAGCCGCGCTACCCGTACAAATTCGTGCCCGAACTCTCGTGGCCATCGCGTTGACCTCGACGTCCGGGGTTGGTGTGCGAGGCGACTCTTGGGTAGGCGGGGAACATGACCAACTTTGGCGATATGGAGAAAGACTCTCCTGTTCCAAAGGCGTCGCAGGAGAACCAATTCGCCTGGCTCCGCACCCGGCTCAGCATCGAGAACACCTTGCTGGCGTGGATTAGAAGTGCGACCGGGCTGATCAGCTTCGGATTCGCAATCTTCGAGATCCCCAATCGGTTGCTCAACGCACCCGGTGTAGCGCCCCCCGTGGCGCCCCAAATGCCTCGCAACATTGCAATCTTATTGATCGCCGCGGGTGTCGGAGGGCTCGTTGTCGCGTGCTGGCAATACCGCTGGCTGGTTAATAGGCTTTGGGGTCCGGAATTCCGACCGATGGTCGGGGTCCATGAACACAGAATGCAAGCGCCGGCTCTGATGATTGCAATTCTGGTCATCTTGATCGGAATTCTCGCCATCGTCGCCGTGGTGACGCGGATTTAGCGACGGCGTCGGGCCCCCACGCCGGTCCACATTCTGATATTGAAGTGCGATCAGTTGAGCAGGTCGCCCAAGTCATTCACCACGAGATCGGCGCCGTGGCGCCGAAGCTCTTCGGCGTTCCCCTTGCGCGCGACGCCGATCACCAGGCCGAAGTGCCCATGCGCGCCCGCCTCGACGCCGGAAAGGGCGTCCTCGATGACGACTGCACGCGCAGGCTCGACCTCGAGCAAGCTCGCGGCTTTCAAGAACGCGTCCGGAGCCGGTTTCCCCGCGAGTTTCAACGTCTGGATCAGGTTGCCGTCGACTTGCGCGTCGAACAGCGCGTCCAACCTCGCCGCCCTCAACACCGCGGTGCAGTTCTGACTGGAGGTGACGACAGCGGTCTTGAACCCCTCGTGGCGCAGACGCTCGATCAGCTTTACGCTTCCCTCGTAGGGCTGCACGCCTTGCTTCTCGATGAGCGCATTGACCAATTCGTTCTTGCGATTGCCGAGGCCGCATATGGTTTCGAGGCTTGGAGGATCGTCCGGGCTTCCCTCAGGCAGATCTATTCCGCGTGAATCGAGAAAGGCGCGAACGCCGTCAAAGCGAGGCCTGCCGTCGACGTAAAGGCGGTAGTCCGCGTCGGGGTCGAAGGGCCGAAAGGCTTCGCCGTTGAGGGCCGCACGGGCTTGGAGATATACGTCGAACATCTCCCGCCAACACGCCGCATGCAGCCTCGCTGTATCCGTTATCACGCCGTCGAGATCGAGAAGGACGGCGTCGTACCGGTCGCGGGAGCCGACGGGATTGCTTTCCGACTGCGGCATTGATGGCTCTCCTCTGCTGGAGGACATCTCTCAGTCAAAGAGCGACCGCCCGGTATGGCGCGCTCCGTCACACATTGTCCGCTTCCGTTGACGCAACCGCTCCTTTGCGCGCGGCTTCATGCCCCCAACGCCAACCCGTAATCTCCGGCATGTCGTCGCCGTAACGGCGAATGTACTGCCTATGCTGAATGAGCTTGTCCCGGACGGCCTGCTTGGCGTAGGCGGCGCGCGCTCCGAGCTTCGGCACGCGGTCGATCACGTCCTCCACCAGATGGAAGCGATCGAGATCGTTGAGCACGCACATATCGAACGGCGTCGTCGTCGTACCCTCTTCTTTGTAGCCACGCACGTGAATGTTGTCGTGGCCCGCGCGCCGGTAGGTGAGACGGTGGATGAGCCAGGGATAGCCGTGGAAGGCGAAGATGATCGGCTTGTCGGGGGTAAACAGCACGTCGAATTCGGCGTCTGATAGGCCGTGCGGGTGCTCGCGCGGCTGCTGCAGCTTCATCAGATTGACGACATTGATGACGCGCACCTTCAGGTCTGGAGCGTAACGGCGCAGCAGGTCGACGGCCGCCAGCGTCTCCAACGTCGGCACGTCGCCGCAACAGGCCATCACGACGTCGGGCTCGCCACCGCGGTCGTTGCTCGCCCACTCCCAAATTCCTAGTCCAGCTTCGCAGTGCCGGAGCGCCTCATCCATCGTCAGCCATTGCGGCGCCGGTTGCTTGCCGGCCACCACCACGTTGACGTAGTTCCGGCTGCGCAAGCAATGATCGGTGACCGAGAGCAGACAATTGGCGTCCGGCGGCAGGTAGACGCGAACGATCTCGGCCTTCTTGTTGATGACGTGGTCGATGAAGCCGGGGTCTTGATGGCTGAAGCCATTATGATCCTGGCGCCAGACGTGGCTCGACAGCAGATAGTTCAGCGAAGCAATCGGCCGCCGCCAGGGAATTTCGTTGCAGACCTTCAGCCACTTCGCATGCTGGTTGAACATCGAGTCGATGATATGGATGAAGGCCTCGTAGCATGAGAAGAAGCCGTGCCGCCCTGTCAGGAGATAGCCCTCCAGCCAGCCCTGGCACTGATGTTCGCTCAGCATCTCCATGACGCGCCCATCGGCGGCGAGGTGGTCGTCCCACGACAAGATCTCCGCGTTCCAGGCGCGATTGGTCACTTCGAGGACGTCCTGCCAGCGGTTCGAGTTGTTCTCGTCGGGACTGAAGAGCCGGAAGTTCCTGGCATCGAGATTCATCTTCATCACATCGCGCAGGAAGCGGCCCATCACGCGGGTGGACTCGGCGGTGACCGCACCGGGGGCCGGCACGTCCACCGCGTAGTCCTGGAAGTTCGGCAGGCGCAGTTGGCGCATCAGCAGGCCGCCGTTTGTGTGCGGATTGGCGCTCATGCGCCGGTTGCCTTGCGGAGGCAGTTCCGCCAGCTCAGGCCTGAGGCGGCCCTTGCCGTCGAACAGCTCGTGAGGCCGGTAGCTCTTCATCCACTCCTCGAGGATGCGCACGTGGCCGGGATTCTCTTGCATCTGGCCCATGGGGACCTGATGTGATCGCCAATAGTCCTCGGTGCGCTTCCCGTCGATTTCTTTCGGACAGGTCCAGCCCTTCGGCGTACGGAGCACGATCATCGGCCAACGCGGCCGCTCGGTGGAATCGCCCTGACGCGCGCGAGCCTTAATCCGCTGGATGTCGCTGATCGCCGTATCGAGCGCGCTCGCCATCAGGCCGTGCATCGTCTGGGGCTCATCCCCTTCGACGAAAATAGGGGCATAGCCATAGCCGCGGAATAGATTATCGAGCTCCTCGTGGCTGATGCGCGCGAGGACGGTCGGATTGGCGATCTTGTAGCCATTGAGATGCAGGATCGGGAGAACCGCCCCGTCCGTCGCGGGATTCAGGAACTTGTTGGAATGCCAACTTGTCGCGAGCGGACCTGTCTCCGCCTCGCCGTCGCCGACGACGCAGGCGACGATCAGGTCTGGATTGTCGAAGGCGGCGCCGTAAGCATGAGAGAGGGCGTAACCGAGTTCGCCGCCTTCGTGGATCGAGCCCGGCGTCTCCGGCGCCACATGGCTCGGGATGCCGCCAGGAAACGAGAATTGCGTGAAGAGGCGTTTCATGCCGTCTTCGTCGGGAGAGATCTCCGGATAGACCTCGCTGTAAGTTCCCTCGAGGTAGGCGTTCGCGACCAACGCAGGTCCGCCATGTCCAGGGCCGGTGATATAGATCATGTCGAGGTCGTGTTTTTTGATCAGCCGGTTCAGATGAACGTAGATGAAGTTCAAACCCGGCGTGGTCCCCCAGTGGCCAAGGAGCCGCGGCTTGATGTGTTCCTTCGTCAGAGAGTCCTTAAGCAACGGATTGTCGTAGAGATAGATCTGGCCGATCGAGAGGTAGTTGGCGGCCCGCCAATATGCGTCCATCAATTCCCATTCCTTATCGGACAGCGCGCTCTCCATTATCGCCTCCCTCTTGTCCGCGTGAGCGGCGGCGTGGGCATTTCGCTCGTCGCGCCCAAGCTACGCCGTGACCTGAAGCGTCGAACCTTCGCGCAGTTGCCGCATCGCGCCTGCGATCCGCATCTCCATCGGCTCGCCGCTCATCAGAGTCGCCGCTACGGTTCTTCCCTTGATGTGGATCGCCACGGTTCGTCCTCGCCAGCGCACGCGGAACGACAGGCTCCGCCACTGTGGGGGCAACATCGGATCGAGGCCCAACGCATCGTTCCTCATGTCGAGGCCCGCGAAGCCAAAGAGAACCGCCTGCCAAAGGCCGCCGAGCGCCGCAATGCGCACGCCGCCTGCGGTGTTCGGATCGAAGTCGATGGCAAGGTCGAGAGACGCGGTCGCGCGGAAATAACGAAGCGCCATGTCCGCATCGCCCAGACGCGCGGCGACCAGCGCATGGAACGCCGGGCTGAGCGAACTGCCATGAGCGCAGCGCGGCTCGTAGTAGCGGAAATTCGTTTCCGCCAGGCCGCCAGGAAATTCCTCGGGCAGCAGCGCGATGAGCGCCACGACGTCGGACTGTTTCACCACCTGCGAGCGCTGGGTGCGTTCGCGGCCGATCACGACGTCGATGGGCGCCGTGCGGTCGGCATAAGCCGTGAGGTCGAGCGGCTCCAGGGCATAATAACCCGCGAATTGCTCGTAGAGGCCAGAGCGAGGATCGACGCCGGTCGGGATGTAGAGGACCGCGTCGCGCCAATCGCCAAGTTCGTCTTCGCCGAGCGCGAGCTTTTCGCGCAGCGCGGCCTCACGATCGGGCCAGCGCGCATGCAGTCCTTTGGCCGCTACCTCCTTGTAGACCTTGGCCTGAGACAACGGCTTCGCCTTGTCGATGACACCCCCTTCCATCATTGCCGAGCGGGTCTGCTCATAAAGCTCCTGATTCTCGAACTCTGTCTTGTATCGCTCAAAGACCGACGGTCCGCCGCCCTCGTTTTGAGTCTCCAGGACCAGATCGGCGACCAGGTCGCGCGCTTGCGGTACCGCGTCGTCAGAAAATTGGAGAAGCTTGTCGGCTATCTTCCGGAAAAACTGCTTCATGCCGTCCGGCAAAGGGCGGTCATGCTGCAGGCAAACTCGGAACGCAGCCCAAAGCGCCAGCGCGTTGCCTGTGCGGTTGTATCGCGCGAGGAACATATTGATCTCGGCGTCCGCCAGCTTCGAACCTCCCGACATCTCCACAGGCGGAATAGGAGGTCTCCCCACACGTTTCTTGCGAAGATCCTTCATCCTGATCCCTTCGATTTCTGCGGCGGCGTTTGGTGCGGGATAGTCGTTTTCGAACGAATCTCTTAGTCCTTTGCTCTGACGAGATAACCCGCGTCCTGCAGTGGAAATCAACGGGAGCCTATATACAAAGCCGAAAAATCGACGTCGATTCGTATCAACTCTACGGCTCGCGCCAGCTGAGGCAAGTTGGAGCCTTTCGTATATCGCGAGGTCTCGCCTGGGGTGGCGTGCCCCGTTAGATGATCGAGCACGGCGTGTTCAATTCCGGCTTGGTGCATCAACGTCGTTGCAGTGTGCCGGAAGGAGTGAAAATCGAGGCCGGGGTGGAACATATGGACTTCCTGGCGGTAACGACTAAACCACTTTGCAAATCCATGGCCCAATCGACCGTCCGCTCCGCCAGGTTTGAGTTCGGGGAACACTCGGCTCATTGCCTTTGAGCGCTGTCCCTCCACGTAAGCGAGAAATCCGATTCGAATTAGCTCGGAGTGGATCGGCACCTTTCGAACAGCTGTAGCGTTTTTCAATTTGCGGGGCGGCCGGCTATTTATGTCAATGAACAGGATTCCCATTTCCTCGCGAATATCGTCGACCTGAAGTTGACAAATTTCTTCCTCGCGCATGCCAGAGAATACGGCGATAAGCGGTAACCAGAACCGCGCGTCCCGAAACACATGCGCGCCCGGTGTGCTTCGTCGCGCCTCTGACTTGCAACCCGCCCAAACGGGCGTCGCAAAAAGTCGTGCAAGTGCGGTTCCGTCCCACATCTGCCGTTGATCAACCGCCGATTTACCCCCAGCGAAACTGAAACCCTTGAAGATATTCTCCGCAACCTCCCCCCTTGGGACCGCCTGCGACCAAAGCGCTGATAAAGCCGAGAAATGGCGTTTTACCGTTTTCTGGGAAATCACGGGGGAGCGGGCCGACATGGGAACGGCCGCATGGGTTGCGATGACTTCAGTGAGGGAGAGAGCCTTATAGGCGGCCGACCGACCATAGTCGCTTGGCAACCTTTCGAATTGCTCACGAAAAAGGCCAGCATCCTGTCGAGAATAGACACCGATCGGCTTGTCTCCGCACACTTCGACGAAGAGACGATATGTGGCACTTGCCTGCGCCGAGGTCTGAAGGTCCCAACTTTTCGTAGCGATTTGACGCTCTCGGAACGCTTTACCGGCGTCGGACATCAAGGGTCCGGGTCCAACCGGCGGGGGTACAGTCGTCTCCGGTGCAGGTGTTGCCGGCGAGCTCTCGACTTGGGGCGCCTCGGCTAGTTGTAACTTGAGCAACTTGTCGCGCGGCTCGTAATTAAAGTCGCCATCGTATCTTGCCTTCAGGGCTTCTGCGAGATCCACGCCGGCACGCAGCATCGCCTGCTTGACCTGCGAAATTTCTTCTTTGCTCAGACTCGACCACGGCATGTGCTGCTTTCGAAGCATCGCCTCGGTGACCCATGCAGCGTCTTCGAGACGGTTGCACGCCAACGAGTCCTTCGATTTCTTCGTAACGGCGTCCCAATCTCGTCTGGCCTCGCGAACTCCTTCGGTCAAATACGGCCCCGAGAGTCGGCGTTTGTTCTCTTCATCGAGGACATGTGAAAAGAAAGCTTGAACCAGGCCGGCCAGTTGAGCGTCGGTTAGCATTGGATTCCTACGGACAGCCATAAAGAGGCGTTCGGAGACGACATATAGCTGAGATGCGCGCATCTTGGCATCGCGAGGGTCGATCGTGTCCCCCGGCGTGGTGTAGCTGACGGGCTGGACCATGACGATTTCCGGCTTGGGCCGGATCGGTCAGATGGCCACGGCGGGCAATCCGACGATTGGATCATCGCTCAAGGCGGCCATGGTTTCTAGTGTCATGTATCGGGCGCGCTGGACGGCCCATTCGTCGTTCTGCTCCAAGAGGATCGCGCCGACGAGCCTGACGATCGCCTCGTCGTTGGGAAAGATGCCGACGACTTCGGTCCGTCGCTTGATCTCGCCGTTGAGGCGTTCGATCCCGTTGGTTGAGTGGATCTTCGGCCAGTGATCGGCGGGGAAGCCCATATAGGCGAGCACGTCGTCCTCGGCCTCGTCCATGAACACGGAGAGCTTGGGCAGCTTGGACCTGAGCTGGTCGGCGATCTTGCGCCATTGCGCCTTGGCGGCCTCGGCGCTGTCTTGGGCGAAGGCGGTGGCGATAAAGGCCGAAACGACGCGCCGGCTGCTCTTGCCCGCGTGGGCGAGCGAGTTGCGCATGGTGTGGACGCGGCAGCGCTGCCATGTGGCGTTCATCAACTTGGCGACGGACGCCTTGATGCCCTCATGCGCGTCGGAGATGACCAGCTTGACGCCGCGCAGCCCGCGCCGGCGCAGCTTGCGCAGGAATTCGGTCCAGAACGTCTCCGCCTCCGAGGGGCCGATATCCATCCCCAGCACCTCGCGCCTGCCGTCCGTGTTGACCCCCACCGCGACGATCACGGCGACCGAGACGATGCGATGGTTGCGGCGGACTTTCACATAGGTGGCGTCGAGCCAGACATACGGCCAGTCGCCTTCGAGCGGACGGTCGAGGAAGGCTTTGACCCGCTCGTCGATCTCCTCGCATAGCCGGCTGACCTGGCTCTTGGAGACGCCGGCGCCGCCCATCGCCTTGACCAAATCGTCGACCGAGCGCGTCGAGACGCCCTGGACATAAGCTTCCTGGATCACGGCGGTCAGCGCCTTCTCCGCCAGCCGCCGCGGCTCCAGAAAGCTCGGGAAATAGGAGCCCTTGCGCAGCTTGGGGATGCGCAGCTCGACCGTGCCGGCCCGCGTCTCCCAATCTCGGTCGCGATACCCGTTGCGTTGCGCCAGCCGGTCTGGAGATCGCTCGCCATGCACCGCGCCTGCCTTGGCGCCCACCTCCAGCTCCATCAGCCGTTCAGCCGCGAAGCCAATCATGTCGCGCAAGATATCCGCGTCAGGGGTCTTCTCCACGAACGCGCGAAGGTTCATCATCTCGTCGGTCATTGGGGTTCCTCGGTTGCGTCGATGTTCGCAACCCGACCCTACCGGAGAACCGCCAATGACCACCGCAAGCCGCTCGCTCGCTACGGCGCCATGGGGGCGCGCTTCGCGAGCGGCTTGCTCCGCCGCTGCTACACCATCACTGGGGACACGACCCGAGGGTCGCCGGTAGCGAGAGAACGGACGAGCTCGCAGCGCCCAAGCCTTCTTCGCAGATCAATAGGGATGGCGCGTCGAAAATGGAAAATGCCCTGACGCAGGACGGCGTTTCTAATCGAGGCCACACTGCTCCTTCGCCGCGCAAGCGCGGACTTTGTAGCAGCGAGTTGTAGCAATCGGATCAAGCCGCAGAAGCGGCCAGGGCGAAAGCTGAGCCTTTATAAGTACTTAGGAAAAAAGTTGGCTGGGGGACCTGGATTCGAACCAAGATTGACGGAGTCAGAGTCCGTCGCGGCGATCCGGCAATAAACATCAGTCGCAATCAATGCTGTTAAAAATCAACGTGTTGATGCTAACAAGGCTGCCAGGAAAACATCAGCAAGCATCAATTATGCGCTTGAGGCATAAGCCGCGTGGTGACATGGTGGTGACACGGGGCAAAAATGCCCCCGAGTCCGTAGGTTTCGTGTCACCAACCTAGAGCAGCGGAGCTGGCCTTGAAACTCTCGCAAAAGAGCGTTGACGCCATTCGGCCGGGCGCGCGCCGGTTCCTATGGGACGAAGCGACGCCCGGCTTCGGCGTCCGCATTACCGAAGGTTCGGTGGCGTATGTCGTGGACTTCCGGATCGGCACAGCTCGTCGCCGCGTCACGTTGGATCCGGTGTCACAGTCGACACTCGCCGCGGCGCGCGAGCGGGCGCAGGAAATCCTCGTCGGCGCCCGTCGCGGCGAGGACCTGACCGTCAACCCGCGGAAAGGCGAGCCGACCTTCCGGGAGGTCTGGCGGACCATGATCGATGATGTCGACAAGCCGAAGCTCTCGCCGGCGACGATCGCGGACTATGAAGACCGCGCCGACCGGTTGATCCTGCCTCGCATCGGCGCCAAGCGCATCGGGGACGTGACGCCCGCCGACGTCGACAAGGCGGTCGCGGCCGCGACCGGACAGCGAAATCGCGCCTACGTCGCCACGCTCATTAAGAAGACGATCAATCACGCCAAGCGCGCGCGCTTGCTGCCCGACAGCCACCGCAACCCCGCGGACGACGTGGTCGTCAAGCGATCGCCGAAAAAGGGCAAGGCGCTCGAAACCGACGACATTGCGAAATTCGGTGCAGCGTTGGCGGCGATGGAGCGCGAGGGCAAGGTTTCCCCATGGCTGGCGAATCTCTTGCGGCTGTCGCTCGTGTGCGGCCTTCGCCCCGGTGAGGTGCGCACGCTCGAATGGTCGCGCGTCAATCTGCCCCGCCGCAAGATGACGGTCGTCGGCAAGACGGGCGAGCGCGAGATCGACCTGACCGACGCGGCGGTGACGATCCTCGAAACGACGCCGCGGGTGCAGGGTTGCGAATTCGTGTTCGCCGGTCGGCGGTTCGGGCAACCTATCGCCGCGGTCCACAAGATGCTGCGCGCGGTGCAGGACCGAGCGGGCGTCGAAAAGTTCCGCCCGTATGATCTGCGCCACTCGGCGGCGACGGGTGCGCTCGCCGCCGGCGCCGATGTGCGGGCCGTGCAGGCGCTCCTAGGCCATGCCGATCTCAAGACGACGGCGGGGTATCTGCATGCCAGCGATGGGCGGCGGAAAGCCGCAGCGGAGCGCGCTGCCGCGTTCGGGCGTGGCGTTCTCAAATGACGCGGACTAAGTCGAACGAACAGATCGTCGAAGAATTCTTCAATCGTCGACCCTTCACCTCGCCGCCGGATAACGGTCTAAAGCTCATCATTCGAAAGCAGCTCGACGAGCTCGTAGAAGCGTTGATCCACGGCAACGCCTCTCCCAGCCAACAATGGGAGGCTGGCAAGCTTCTGCAGGCGCTGACCGGAAGGCATCGAGGGCGCCCAGAACAGCTGAAGACTCCTCACGCAAATTTCCATTTTTCGCTGACAGTCGACACGATCGCCGCACGGTATGCGGCTCAGGGTGACAAGCGCCCGCTCGCTTCGGCTCTCCGGGATGTTCGCGACCTTGAGCAAGCTAAGTCCGGCAAGCTGTTGAGCGACGAGACGCTGAGAGACTACTACCGGAAGGGAGTGAGCGATCGAGTGCGTGTGGACACCGAGTTCGCGATCGAGATCAGCCGGGATGCGCGGCTTCTTGAGGATGCGGGCAGCGAGAACGGCGTCGAAGAGGCTCTCGCCGCGAGGGCCAAGGGAAGTGCTGAACGAGCGTATTTTGACCGCCTCAGATACGACCGAGGACGATCGCGGCTTCTAAAAGCGGAAAAGAAATAGCGTCATTTTATTCCCTTTAGTTTTTCGCCTGAGCTGCGCATAAAAAATCAGTCGCCTTCACTCAACCGAATGAGCGCGACATGACCTTTAATGAGCATCAGGAAACTCAAGCGGCCACGCCAGCGGCTCGCGTGGCAACCGAGAACCTCAACCCGGACCCTCTTTTCGATACGGCGCAGGCTGCCGCTTATCTTCATTCGTCCGAGCCTAGCCTCGAGCGATATCGGCGCCTCGGCGTTGGGCCGAAATTCGTGAAGATGGGCGGAATTGTCCGATATCGGCGAAGCGATCTCGACACCTACATTGAGGAGTGCACCCGGCGGCCGCGTCGTTCGCGCAAATCCGAGGCTGCCTAATAAGTGCGCCCCCGAAAAGCAACGGGGCCGGCATTCGCCGTATCGGTGAATGGGCCCCGCGCGATCAGTGATCCGCCGCCAAGCAAGATCGATCGCGAAGCTACCCTCTCGACCCTGAAACTTCAAGCCGCGCACGTCGCGCACCGCTTCGGTCTGCCACTGGCGCGCGCTGCGCTCGTCGCCTCTCTGGCTTTCGGGGAGGGGCGCCGATGAGCGTGATTTTTCCTATCGAACGCTTTCGGCGACCGGCCGTTGTTACGATCCACGACAATGGCGACCATAGGCCCCGCTTCAGCGTCTGGTCGGATGGCCAGATCGACGGTTTGCGGCTCCACTACCGCGGCGACAGCGCCGCTGGTGCTTTAGGCGCAGCGGTTTGGGCGGCTTGCAGGTGCTCCCGAAAGTCGCCCGTCGATTTTCATTTCGCCGGCATTCGAGACGTAAGGGGGCCGGAAGAATGACCGACCTCCGCACCATCGCCCGCGCGCTCGGCGGCCAAGTCGTCGCCGGCCAGGTTGTCGCGCCCGGTCCCGGCCATTCGCGGCGCGACCGCAGCATGACGGTGCGCATCTCGCCGAGCGCGCCGGATGGCTTTCTCGTGTTCAGCCATTCCGGCGACGACTTCGCACTGTGCAAGGACTACGTCCGCGAGCGCCTCGGCATAGCGCCTGGCGTCCGGCAAGACAAACGGTGCAGCGCGCCAGACGATCTTCCGGCCGCCAGCGAGGGCGCGACGACGTAGGCCGACGCGCTCGCACTATGGGAGGCTGCCGCCGATCCGCGCGGGACGCTCGCCGAGCGCTATCTCAAATGCGAGCGCGGCCTCGAGCTTGGTGACGACGTCGCCGACGACGTCCTTCGCTGGAGCGCCCGCATCAGCGCCGTGGTCGCGCTCTTTCGCAACATCCGAACCGGCGAACCGCAAGCCGTCAGCCGGACTTTCCTCGATCGAGACGGCCGCAAACGCGGGCGTCAGTTCTTAGGCCCCGTTGGCGGCGCGGCGGTCATGCTCGACGGCTTCGAGACAGTGACGAGCGGCCTTCACATCGGCGAGGGCGTCGAGACCTGTCTCGCGGCGCGCCAGCTCGGCTTGCGGCCCGCTTGGGCGCTTGGTTCATCCGGCGCCATCGCCGCCTTTCCTGTCTTGTCGGGCGTCGAGTGTTTGACCTTGCTCTCTGAGCACGACGACGCCAGCGCTAAGGCGGTCGAGGCTTGCGCCGCTCGCTGGCACGCCGCCGGCCGCGGGGTGCTGATCAATCGGCCGATCGGCGGCAAGGATCTCAACGACGTCGTGAAGGGGCAAGCCGCATGAACGAGGCCGCCTTCAGGACCGACGTCTACCAGCCGTCTGGGCAATCGCCGCCGATCTACTCTGACGAAGCGCTCGCGTTGCGCTTCGCCGAGCGTCGCGTCGGAAGCGATCACTCGCCCGGCGATGCGAAGGCAACGGCCGCGGCCATCAGGGCATCGCCGTTCAAATGGATCGAGCCGGCGGCCATTCCTCGCCGCCAATGGCTGTACGGCCGCCATTACGTCCGCAAGTTCATTTCCGAGACAGTGGCGCCAGGCGCCTATGGCAAGTCGACCCTGGCCATGACGGAAGCGCTGGCAATCGCCACCGGCCGGTCATTGCTCGGCGTCATCCCCGATGAGCGGACCAACGTCTGGATATGGAACGGCGAAGATCCGATGGAGGAGTTGCAGCGGCGCATCGTCGCCGCCGCGCTGCACTACGAGATCGACCAGACCGAGATCGAGGGCCGTTTCTTCGTCGACACCGGGCGCGAAACGAAGATCATCATCGCCGAGCAGACCAGGTCCGGCGCGATTGTCGCGCGTCCGATCGTCGACGCCGTTATCGCGACGATCAAGGCCAACGCCATCGGCTTGATGATCGTCGATCCGTTCGTCGCCTCGCACCGCGTCGTCGAGAACGACAACCCCGCGATCGAACTTGTCGCGGCGACATGGGCGGAAATTGCCGACGTCACCGGGTGCGCGATCGAGCTCGTCCACCACGCCCGCAAGACCGGCGGCGCCGAGATCACGGTCGACGACGGCCGCGGCGGTTCCGCGCTTCTCGCGAAGGTGCGGTCGGCGCGGACACTCAACGGAATGACCGACGACGAAGCCGCGCGCGCTGGCGTCGAAAACCGCCGTGCCTATTTCCGACTGCAGAACGGCAAGGCGAACCTCTCGCCGGCTTCAGACAAGGCCGACTGGTACCAACTGGAGTCCTTCGACCTTGGCAACGGCGGCGATGGGCAACCGAGCGACAGCGTCGCCGTCGTGACCCGCTGGGCGTGGCCCAACGCTTTCGACGGCGTAACCGCGTCTGACCTCCGGGCCGTTCAAGCCGCTATCGCAGCGGGTCGCTGGCGCGAGAGCCCGCAAGCCAAAGACTGGGCCGGTCATGCCGTCGCGTCCGTTCTGAAGCTCGACGCCACGAACAAAGCGCACAAGGCAAAGATCGCTGGTTTGTTGAAGACCTGGATATCGACTGGGATGCTCATTGTCGTCGAGGGGAAGGACGCGCGCCACGAAACGCGTTCGTTCATCGAGGTCGGGGCGCCGGCCAATGATTGATTTCCCCGCACCTCGAAAGCCGCACCTCGGACCCCGCACCGCACCCCACACCCCTATAGGGGGTGGTGGTGCGGGGCCGAATTGCCGCACTCCCGCACCGACCCGCACCGCACTTGAGCAGGTGCGGGAGACATCGAAGGGAAGACGACCGCAGAGCCGCCCAGGATCGCCGCTGCTGGCCTGCCCATTCGCGAGCCTGGATGCGTGTTCGCCTCGTGCGGTGGCGGCTGGCGGGGCTCGCTGGGGCATCGCGGGGCGGTTCAGCGAGGGGCATGGGGGGTTTAAATCCCCGGCGGTTCGGGGTCTCGCAACCGCTCACACCGCCATGGGCAGATTTTGCGCGCGCGCCGAAAAAACTCAGCCGCAGCGACGCGCACCATTCGCGCCGACGATTTCTCGGCATTTTCCGCCAGTTTTGGAGGTTTCGTTGACTGAGAAGAAAATCACGAAAAGAGGGCGCCCGAGCCGCGAGGACGCATTGCGGCGGGCGATCGAGGGAGCGGGTGTCGACCCTGCGAGCGTCGATCCGCGGCGCATCCTCGCCGCCATTGCGGCCGATGCAAAGGCGCCGGCCGGCGCTCGCGTTCAAGCCTGCCGAGCGCTCATCGGAAGCGCCGACAAACCACCCGCGCCAGGCGATGGCGGCGGAGTCCCTGACGACGCGCTCAGCCGGCGGGCGCTCGAACTGATCGCCGGACGGAGAACCAACTGATGAGCGAGAAAATCCCCTGTGTCGAAACCTATCGCGGCGTTGGCGTTCACGATCAACAGCCCGCCGAGCGCATCGAAGGCGTCGTCAAGCCGGCGATCGATCGCGTCTATGGTCTCACCGACCCGGCGGCGCTCTTCGCCTTCGCGGCCGAGTCGAGCAACCCGCCCGAGGCGCGGCTGCTGGCGGCGGCGCGCTGCGAGGCGGCCTGGCAGCTCGCGGCCGAGCGGCGCGAACTGCGGCCGAGCGTCGACCTCGAAAAGCTCCGTGCGCATGTCGCAGGCCTGAACAGCGCTCAAATGGCGCGGCTCGCACCGCTACACCAGCGCGCTCGATCCTTCGCCCCGCGCCGTCAAGCGGGAAACGCCGTTGGCGAGGGAACAATGATCGGCGAAATCTCCCTCCCGCGGCTCGGACCGCGCGACGTCGAGCGCTTGCGCGGCGCGGTCGAGCAGATGCGAGCCGTCGGCGGCGATTGCGCGTGGCTCGGCGACCATCTCGCCGCGTGGCTCGCCAATCTCCCCGATCCTCGGCGGTCGCGGCGCGACGCCGCTCTTGTCGCGCTTGCGGCGACTTTCGTCGGGCCTGCCTGGTCGGTAGCGAAAGACGTAGAGCGCGAGCTGCGCCGCTATGCCCGCTCGTCTTGGAAGAGTCGGGATCAATATCGCGCTTCGGCGCCGGACGGGTACGATTCGCAGCCGAGAAAGTTGGCCGCGTTCGAAGCAATGCGCGCGGCTGGCACAGACGCCTTGATCGGCCCGAAACAAATCCAGCGTGTCTTGGAAACGCATGTACTTTCAGTTGCTTACCGTGATAGCGCGGGCGTTGCGATGTCCACGGACAAGCCCGAAACTCTGATTCACACACAGAGGAAAGGCCGATCCGCCGTGAACGCACACACCCCGAATTCCGACGCTCAGTTTCTCGATGCGATCAAGCGCGCGCCGATCGGCCAGACGATCATCGCCGCCGATCGCGACCGCCTCGTCGCCGAGCGCAGAAAGGCAATCGCCGCCATCGATGCGCTCGACGCGAAGGCTCCGGCCGAATTCGCCAAGCTGGAGAAAGCGATCAAGACCGCGATCAGCGCCCGCGACGAAGTGCGAAAGCAACTGCTCGACGCTGACGAGAAGCTGCGGCTCGCTTCTCTCGCCAAGTCGGGCGCGTCGCTGGCCTACGACGCCGAGCGCCGCCGACTTGAGGCGATTCTCCGCGACTCGCCGGTCGCCACCATGCTCGACGACTTCCAGCGCGAGATGCGCGACGAACTCGAAGCGGCTCGCAAGAAGCATGAGGGCGGCTGGGTCCAGGATCGCAACGAAGTCACACGCCAGCCGATCCTGCGCGGCTTCACGAACAAGGCCAGCGTCAACGCCCGGCTGAACGCAATCCACGCCGCGATCGCGAAGGCCGAAGAGCTTCGCCTCGCGGCCGATCAGAGCGACGTGGCGGCGAAGCTCGACGCCTTGCGCGCCAGCCTCCCCGAAATCGTGGGCGCCATCGCCCCAACCGTGGGGGTCGCGGCCTGACATGCGCAAGATCATCACCGACGACCCGAAGCTCCGCGCCATCCTCGCTGCTCGCGCTCGAAAGCAGGGCGGCTCCAAATCGATCGATAAGGACACTTCCGACATGCTCAAACGATCCGCGCAACTCAGCTCCCGTCGCGGCCACTCCGCCGCCGAGCGCACGCTTCGAAAGCTTCGGGGCGTTCCTGAAGGCGGTCACGAGGCAGGCGAGCGGCGGCTTCGAGCCCGATCAGCGCCTCGTCCGCGCCCCCACCGGCGCCGGCGAAACCGACCCGACCGGCGGCGGCTTCCTGGTCCCGACCGAGTTTGAGACCCAGTTGATTGGCTCGATCTACGAAGAGGCGTTGCTCGCGCCGCTGTGCGACCGCCGCACGACCGATCGCCCGGCCGATGTCAGACTTCCCGCGATCGACGAAAAGAGCCGCGCCGATGGCTCGCGCTGGGGCGGTGCTCTCTCCTACTGGGAGAGCGAAGGCGACACTCCGCCGACTTCGCTTCCTCGTTATCGATCGCTCGATTTCTCGGCGAAGAAGCTCATCGCCCTTGTCGTCGCGACCGAGGAATTGATGCCGAGACGTCCCTCTTCTGGAGGGCCACGTTCGCCGAGCCTTCGCGGCGGAAGCGGCGTTCAAGCTCGACTTAGGCATCCTGAAAGGGACGGGCGCCGGGCAGCCTCTCGGCATCCTCAACGCGCCGGGCGCAATCACCGTCGCGAAGGCCAACGGCCAATCGCCGGGAACGATCGTCGCCGAGAATATCGCGGCTATGTGGTCGCGCCTGCCGGCCCCGAGCCGCAAGCGCGCCGCTTGGTTCATCAACGAAGACGCCGAGGCGCAACTCGAAATCGCTCAGCACGACCGGTTCGGCGTCTACGACTGGCATGTATTTTCCCGCCGGAACGGGCGGGAATCCCTACGCTCTCGTCAAGGGCCGACCGGTGCTCTGTCGCCGAGCAGGCGAGCCTTCTGGGAACGCCCGGGGACATCGTGCTCGCCGACCTCTCGGAATACGTGATCATCGACGGCGGCCTCAAAACCGATCTCAGCCTCGATGTGATGTGGACCTCAGGCCAGGCGGTTTTCCGCTTCGTCTGGCGCGGCGACGGCAAGCCCACATGGGCGTCTCCGATCACGCCCTACAACGGCGGCGTAACCCGCTCGCCCTACGTCATCTTGGCGCAGCGATGATCCATCGTTCGCCGAACCGGGAAAGTGAGGTGAGATATGGCCCAACAGACATTCAACCTTGGTGACCCAGTCGTCCGAGTTTCGACGGGCGAGTGGGGCACGATCGCGGGAATAGGCACCCGGGCGCCGGACCCCAGCGTCAAATATACCTTGGACATTCCAGCGTGGACAAACCCCTCCACCGGCGAACAGACCTATCGCCAAGTCTTCCCAGTCCCGGCGTCAGACCTTGTGTTTCGAGACGACGCAACGAGCGGGGCGCCGACGCCTCCGGCCACCGGGGGCGCCCAATGAACAGCGGTCACTTTCTCAACCGCTCGCTACACACGGTCTTCGCGCAGCGATGAATTCGAGCTTGCCGGCGCACAGCGAGCGCGTCGGCGGGAAGGCCCGGCGGCGGTGGGTGGCTCCGTCCCGCCGCCGGTCCATTGCAGCGCCGAATGAACCCGAAGCCTCTGAACTAGGAATCCTTCATGCCCAGATCACTCCCCGCTTATTCCTCAGGCACGGTCACGGTCGCCTATACGAATGGCGCGTGGAACGTCGCCGGCTCGGGAACGAACTTCATTTCGCCGGACGGCGTGCCCAATTACACCCTCGTCGCCGGCGACATGTTCGTCATCCCCGGCGCCGGATTCTCGCCGATTTCCGCCGTCAACTCGGCGTCGAGCCTGACTCTCTCCAATTGGACCGGCGGCCCGGTGGCGGCGGGATCGTCTTATACGATCTACCGCTTCGAGGGGCTGCCATCGAGCGCGGCCACCGCGCTGGTAACCGAACTGCTCACATTGTTCACTGACGCCAACCCCCCGGCGTATGCGACGGTCGACACCGGCGCGGTGCGGAGCAAATGGGATGACGACGGCGCGGGCAATGCGCGGATGCGGGTGCGTGCCTCTGGCCTCACTGATGCGTCGTATGTGCTCGCCGCGCGCGTGAACGACGCGACTGGCGTCTGGCAGGTGCCCGCCATCGTCGGCGCCCGCGCGGCGGTTTCCGACGCCAACTATTCCGTTGCAGCGGGTGTCAGCACGGTCGCCTATACGGCGATCACGGCCGCGCGAACGGTGACGCTGCCCGCGGCCAGTTCGTTCTTTGCCGGCCAGCAGCTCCTGGTCGTCGACGAAAGCGGATCATGCTCGGCGACGAAAACGATCACGCTGGCGCCGAACGGCAGCGACACCATCAACGGCGCCGCGAGTGCGGTCGTTTCGAACGCCTACGGCTATCTCGTGATCGAGAGCAACGCCGCCGGCAAGTGGACCATCGTCGACTCGTTCGTTGTCACTGCCGCGTTCACGGGCGATTCAGGCTCGGGCGGCGCGATCGGGCTCGTTCCGGCGCCGCCCGCGGGCTCCGCTGCATCCAACGAAGTGCTCGGCGCGGGCGGTTCGTGGGTCGGCCACATGGCCGGCTTCCGCAACCGCGTCATTAATGGCAACTTTGACGTTTGGCAGCGCGGAACGACGTTCGCTCCCTTGCCCTTTCAGTATTGCGCCGATCGGTTCTTCTTCGACAACTCGGGCACTGGGGCGTCCGCGACTATCAGTAAGGCTACAGCGCCGACCGGATTCCGAGGGCGGTATGCCCTCAACATTGCGGCGAGTAGCCTCGCGGTCGGCGGCATCCTAGATGTTGGGCAGCGTTTCGAGTCGCAAGCTGTCTACGATATGGACAGTCAGGCGTGTGTGCTGTCGTTTGACATCTCCGGGACGACCTCCGCCGGCGCGCTCACGGGCATCGCGTTCCTGAGCGGAAATACGGCTGTCGACAATGGGACGTTTTCCGTCCCCCTTGGCTCCGTTCCGTTCACCGTCCCGGCCGGCGCGAGCGAGGTGACGGTTGCTTTTTCGGCGGCGCAGACCGCCGGGCTGAAGAACGGCGCGGAAGTCATTATCCGAACTCACCCAAACCGGCGCCGCTGGCAACGTGAACGTCAGCATTGGCGCCGTTCAGTTCGAGTCAGGAATCGCCGCGACGCCGTTCGAACGGCGGCCGATGGGCGTCGAGCTGGCGCTCTGCCAAAGGTATTTCTGGACCAATACAGAATTTATCAGCGTGCAGGTCTATTCGACGGGATCGGGACTGACGCTGTACGGGCCGCAAATGCGCTTGCCCGTGCCAATGCGCGCGACGCCGACGATCAGCATCACCTATAGCAGCTTATCGGGAGCGTCTTCTGGCTCGAGCACCAATGCAGGGCCAGGCGGCTTCACGCCAACGATTGTGACGAGCGCAGCCGGATATTCGTTCGCCGGGATGGCAGCCGGCGCCGCCACCGCCAGCGCGGAGCTTTGACCTATGACTTACACTCTCATCGCTAACTCGACGTCCGTGCGCCGCGACCTTGATGGCGCGATCATTCCCGACGATCCTGGCAACGCCGATTGGCAGGCCTATGAAGCGTGGCTCGCCGCCGGAAACACGCCGACCCCGGTTCCTGCGCCAACGCAAGCGCAGCTCGTCGCCGCTCTGAACGCCGCCGCCAGCGCCGCATGCGCGTTCATCGTCGGGCAGACTTTCCCCGATCCGTCTCACCAAACCGCGTTCCAGAACGCCGCCGCGATCGTCAACGGCAACGCCGGCGCCGCTCCGACGACGGGGGTGCTGGCGACGAAGTTCGCTTCGTTGGCCACCGTCTACGGTCTGTCCGCGAGCGCCTTCGCGACGCTTGTCGTTGCAATGCAGGGCGCAAGTCTCGACCTCTCCACCGCGCTCACGACGCTGTGGGCGGCGGCTGCCGCGGCAACGACTGGCGCGCAACTCGCGACGGCTCTGACGGCCTTCGAGACGGCGATCGGCAACGTCGTCGCTGAGATCAATGCGGCGGAGCCGCCTGGTCCAACCGTCGCACCCGCCGCGATCAGCATCGCCGGCATCAACGCCTAAAGCTCAAAGCGATGTTCTCCCCGGCGGGGCGATGAAGGCGGGGTGAGGGTTAGTGCGCTCGAATCCATCGGATGGAGAGCTATGCGGTCCCTTAATTTCCTCAGCGCTAATCCGCGATCGGAAAAGCAAGGTCGAGGTTGAGATCGAAAGGAAATGCTCTTCCCTCTTGATCGACCGCGCCTCCCGAGATTTGCGCTCGGCACTGAACGTCGCCCTCAATCTGGCGACGCGTGCGCCAATCCAGGAAACGCCTTGTATCCCCGCGCTGCAGATGCCCGACTTTCATGCGCCCGATCATGATGACCACCGCGTCCGGATCATGCGGATTATCTGGCTCCGGTCGAAGGATGCAGGAAACTCGGTAGTAGATCGCGGCGTCACGACGGCCGCCGGAAATGACTGCGAGTTCGGCCTGGTAATAGACAGCGCTGTTGATGCGATAGCCGAAAAGGCCGTCCGATTTGAGAATAGGCAAATCGGGAAGGCGATCCGGCATGTTGTTGCGGTAATAGAAGCGCCCTGGCCGCGACCGGCTTTCAACCCGTTCCAGCCCCATTTCCCGCAAGGGGACGAGGTTCTTCAGTTCCGGAGGGGCAGGCTTCCAGCGCTGCGGCTCCGGGTCCGGTCGGGCGACGTCCGTCAGAGGGCGCTCGCCGCTGCCGGGCGAAGGGACATCCATATTGCGGGGTTCCCCTCTATGAGACGTACGCCGCTCATTGCGGCCTAGCAGGCGCCATAGGAAATTCAGCGTCAAAATCGCCCCCCTTTCTGGTCTTAATGCCAGATTTATGACGCTATTTCGCTGGTGCCTTCTCGACAAGGCGGCAGATCCCCTTGGCGCGGGCAGGTCGAGGTTCCGGTTGAGAGGCTATCCAGGCGTCAACGGCGTCAACGGCGTCGAGAGGCGGCCCGGCACAAGTGACGATCCCCTGATCGGCGACCGGCATTTCACTCGTTGTCCGCTTTCTCTTCGTCGCTAATGCAGTGCGAAAACGCGGCGCGGAAAGACAAATCCAGCGACTTATTGTCCGGGTCGCCAACCGTGCACATCGCGAATTTCAAGCAATATTGCTCTTGAAGGCGACGTTGGGCGACGATCAACTCGACCGATTTCACGGGCACCGCGGCAGGCGACGTCAGAATGGCGAGATTTTGCCTGTTGTACTCATTGAAGGCGGCTTCGGCACAGGCGTTCTGCGCATCGGCTTCCGCGTGGCTCGATCGCAGGAAGGCGGCTGAAAGGCAAAGGAATAGCGCGCCGACGCTAGCTACTGACTTCACAGCTTATCCTCCTTGTCGTCGCTCGTGTTTGTGTCCTCGGCGTCGACAGTGCGCTCGGACGAGTCGGTCTTTATGCTCTTTTCTACCAACTCCGCCAGTGAGAGCGGCTTTTCGGCTATTTTCAGTGCGCGGACCGGGAGCGAGACCCTGCGAAGGGCTTCTTTTGTTGACCAAGCGACTTCGACCGATTCTCCGTGCGTCGAGATGACCGTCATCGGATGGCCGCCACTTTTAAGCGCAACGACGTCACCTATGACGAAAGGCCCGACCCCAATCATTGCGCCGCCTTCCGCAGCCTCACGCCCGGTCCCTCGCCGTTCTCGTCGACGAAGATGACGCCGGCCGCCTCGAGGGCGGCGCGCACCACCCCCAACGTCGCGCGTTGAGGCACGGACTTCTCGTTTTCGAAGTTTCGAACGGTCACAACACTAACCGACGCGGCTTTTGCCAATCCATCTTGGTTCCAGTTGAGAAGGCCGCGAGCGGCTCGGCATTGGGCGGGGGTCATGAAAATTGCTTCTCACAAATTGACGAAAAACGCAAGCTATGTCGAAAAACGCATTGACTTGCTAATTTCGAAAACCTAAGCTTCTGTCGTTTTCCGAAAGGAAGTCTAGGGAGCAACCATGTCGAAACTGACCGTTTCGGCCGCCGGCGGAGCTATGCCCGCCGAAGGCCTCAAGACCCGCCGCGCCGCTCTTGGCGCCCTGGCCAGCCTGCCGGCGCTCGTTGCGGCGCCCGCCGCGGCCTTCGCCGCAGGGGTAAGCATTCCCGACCCCATCCACGCGGCGATCGAGCGCCACCAGAAGGCATGGGATCGGCTCACTGCTGCGATCAACCCCGCCGACGAAGTTCTGGCCAAATCGGAGGGGCGAAAGGTCACTGACGCCGAGCGCAACGAGCACGAAGCCGCCTTGGCGGCAGAAGAATTCCGCGCTGATGGAGCTTGTCGAGACGCCGCCTAGCACCACTGCGGGCCTGCGCGCGGCGCTGGTCCATATCGTCGACTGTCATGTGGTCATCGACACGATGGACACCTTCGTCGCGACGCTTCTCAAGTCGCCGCTGCTCGCGGCCTGAACGTCAAAACAAGCGGAGGTTTGCATGCCCAATCTCATTGACCGCCGTGCCGCGCTTGGCGCCGTCGCGTCCGCTGTTCCCGTTCTGGCGTTCGGCGCCGGGGCGGCGCTCGCATCCCCGGTGAAGGCGACCGACGACGCCGACGCTCCCCTGTTCGCGTTGCTCGATCAATGGCGCGCCGCAGAGGAGCGCGTCTTCGCTCTTGACGATCGCCTCGACAATCTCAGGGGATCGTTGGGCGTGGCGTGCCCCGACGCCTTAGTTCGGACGCTAGCAGACGCGGAATGATTCGACACGAGAGAAGCTGTCGGCGACGCTTACTGGCATCCAGAAACGCTCGCGCAGATGGAGAGTTGGACCGAGCACGCGCGCATTCACGGGTTTCCCTACGCGGCGCACATGGCGAGGGCCGAACGCTACAAGGAAATCGTCGCGGCGCATCGCCAGTATGGTGCCGCAGTCGAGGCGGCAAGGAAGGCTTGCGGCCTTCGTGGCTTGGAAAAACAGTCGGACGAGGCGGCGGCATTGAGCGCCGATCTTCGGCGGCGGGTCGCGACTACGCCCGCCCGAACCATCAAGGGTCTTCTCGCGAAGATTGCCGCGACCGCAAGTGTTCTCGGCACTGAAAGCCTGGACGAGTCTGTCGTTTGTTTTGAGGAAGGCGATCCTGTCGATGTTGAAGGGGTGACGCTCTCCATCCTTCGCGACTGGGCGCGTATGGCGCCGAGCGAGGCCGCCAATGCCTAAGCGACCAGATCAAGACCCCACTGCCAGTGGCGCGGAGGAGGAGCGCCGGCTGCGGCGGGTGGCCGTAGCGGACGAGTTCAAGCGCCTCTATTCGAAGTGGCTCAGGGCGCGGGCAGCGCTCGACGATCCGGACTCTGATGAGGATGGCGCGTTGAGAGACGACCGGTGCGTTAGCGCCGCGCGGGCGCTGCTCATGGTGCCCGCGGTAACGCCGTGGATGCTCTGGCAGAAATGGGAGGTCCTCGACGAGTGGATGTCCGGCGAGGATGGGTTGCCCGACTGGGACGACAACCGCATCACCATGGCGCTCGGCGTCATCAAGGCGGACATCATGAGTTTGGGTTTGCAGGAGCCTGGCTGAGCGCTGAGCGGCTCGATCGGCTGCTTCCTGTCATGATGCGGAGAGGCCGGCGATCTACCACGCGCCGGTCGTCTCGCATTTGAAGGAGACTCGAGCGTGCACCCCACCACAGCCAGTGAATCGTCCGAAGAGGGTTCGCCTGCGCTTCCCCGTCTCGCCTATCGTGTCAATGAGGTGGCCGCCATGCTCGGTGTCTCCGAGCGGACGGTCAAGCGCATGACGAACGACGGGCGCCTACGATCGATCAAGACGCTCGGCCTGCGCCCAATCCCCGTCGAAAGCGTTGAGGCTTTGCTAAGCGGCGAGGCCAGGTCGTGAAACGTCCCGCGGAAAAGAAGCGCGCCGATCGGCCTGACAACGCCATCCAGTCGGAGGCGCCGACCGCACAGCGCCTCTCCTATCGCATTGCCGAGCTTCCCGCCGTCACCGGGATCAGCCAAAGCACCGTCAAGCGCCTGATCGCAGCCGGGAAGCTGGAAAAGGTCAAGGTCGGCGGAATGACGTTGATCACTGCGGAAAGCGTCAGGGCCTTGTTATCAGTGCCTAATCGAAAGGATGACTAACGCCTCTTGGCGCGCCGCGATCGAAGGCGGAGCCCGCCGACAACGGGGTTAGAATCGGCGGGCACACGCAGGCTATCCCGTCGTCGGTACGACCGTTGGCAGCGCAAGCTTGTGCGAGGCTCACGCGAGCGTGATCGGGGCGACTCGCCGGCGATTCGTGTGGGGAAGGGCAGGGGCGCCGCCGCGCGATCGAACCGGGTCTCAACGGTGACATGGTGGTGACACGCTTTGCGCTTGCGGTGACACCGAAATCGAAACCTTTTAGTTTTCAGTGGGTTAGGCTGGCTGGGGGACCTGGATTCGAACCAAGATTGACGGAGTCAGAAGTCCGCAGTTCTACCGTTGAACTATCCCCCAAGAGAGCCGCGAAGCGCTCTCGGCGAGCGGTAGATAGCGAAGCCGGCGCCCGGAGGCAAGAGGGACGACACGCGCCTTGTCATGGGCTGTGGATTGATTAAGATATGAGCAGGATGACAAGTGCGCAGAAAATAGGCAGCCCAGCCTCCGGCTTCCAAATCGGGCCCCTCGCGTTGGACGGGGCCGCGATGCTGGCCCCGATGTCAGGCGTCAGCGACGTCGGCATGCGCCGCGCCGCCGAGCGTTTCGGCGCAACTCTCGTATTTTCCGAGATGGTTGCGAGCGACGCCTTCCTCGATGGGGATGAAGAGTGCGTATTGCGCGCCGAAGGGGCGGGGGTCGCCCTGCATGCGGTGCAACTCGTCGGCCGCGACCCCAAGCCGATGGGCGAGGCGGCGCGGCGCATCGTCGGCGAAGGGGCGCAATTGGTCGACATCAACATGGGCTGCCCGGCGCGCCAAGTCGCAGGGGGCCTCGCCGGATGCGCCCTGATGCGCGATCTCGACCACGCGTCGCGGATCATCGAATCGGTGACGACCTCGGTCGCGACGCCGGTTTCGGTGAAGATGCGGCTCGGCTGGGACCAAAGCGAGCGCAATGCGCCTGTGTTGGCCCAGCGCGCCGAGGCCGCTGGCGCCGCGATGATCACCGTTCACGGTCGCACGCGGCAGCAATTCTATGACGGACGCGCGGATTGGCGGGCGGTCGCCGAGGTCGCCGCCGCGGTTCGCATTCCGGTCGTCGTCAACGGCGATTGCCAAAGCCTCGGGGACGCGGAGGCCATGCTCGCCGCATCGGGCGCTAGCGCGGTCATGATCGGCCGGGCGGCCGTTGGAGCGCCGTGGATGGTCGGGGCGATCGCGCGGTCGCTGGCGACCGGCGCCAACATCGAATCGCCGCCGCTTGCCGAACGGCGCGAGGCGGCCCTCGCGCATCTCGAATCGCTGCTGACCGCCATGGGGGCGCGCACCGGCTTGCGCCATGCGAGGAAACATCTCGCAGCCTATGCGGAAAAGGCCGGCGCGCCGGCGGAGCTGCGCGCCGCGCTCGTGCGGACCGAGGATCCGCACGAAGCGGCGACGCTGCTGGGGCGCGTTTTTCAACCCTGCGACGGACTCGAACCTGTATGACCGCTCACGGAGCCCCCGCCAGGCCCGATCCGCTCGTGCTGCTCAACGCTTTGCCGCAACCTGTCCTGGCGATCGACGCGAACGGGGCGATCCGCGAGGTCAACATCGCCGCGGAGAATTTCTTCGACATGGGGCGCTCAGCCCTGCTGCGCTCGCGCCTTGCCGACATCTTGCCTTTTGATTCGCCCGTCATCGCGCTGGTCGCGGACGCGCTCGCCGATCAGGCGACGGTAAATGGCTACAAACTCGATGTTTCGACGCCGCGAACCGGCCTCGGCCGCATCGTCGACGCTTTTGTTTCGCCGCTGCCGCAGAGCGGTGGCGGGGCGATCCTGCTGCTGCAAGAACGGTCAATTGCTGAAAAAATGGACAGACAACTGACCCATCGCAGCGCCGCCCGCTCGGTCACCGCGCTCGGCGCGATGCTGGCCCACGAGATCAAGAACCCGCTGTCCGGCATTCGCGGCGCCGCGCAGCTGTTGGAGACGTCGGTCGGCGACGACGACCGCGCGCTGACCCGCCTGATCTGCGACGAGACGGACCGGATCGTGAAGCTGGTCGACCGCATGGAGGCGTTTTCCGACGAGCGTCCGACGCCGCGCGACAGCCTCAACATCCACGCCGTGCTCGACCACGTAAAGCGGCTGGCGCAGGCCGGCTTTGCGCAGCACATCCGCTTTCAGGAGGTCTACGACCCCTCGCTGCCCAACGTCCTGGGATCGCGCGACCTCCTGATTCAAGTGTTCCTGAATCTGGTGAAAAACGCTGCGGAAGCGATTGGCGAGGAAAGCATCGACGGCGAAATCATCCTGTCGACCGCCTATCGCCCCGGCGTGCGTCTCAAGGCCGGGGCGGGGGTCGAGCCGGTCAGCCTGCCGCTTGAAATCTGCATTCGCGACAACGGGCCGGGCGTGCCGAGCGACATCGCGGGCCACCTGTTCGATCCGTTCGTCACGTCCAAGTCATCCGGCTCTGGCCTAGGACTTGCACTCGTCGCGAAGGTGATCGGAGACCACGGCGGCATTATCGAATTCGAATCCCATCCGCGTCGAACGACTTTCCGCGTTCTCATGCCGCTCGATACCCATAGGCCGCCTGGGCCGGCGGCGGGCGCGGAATAGGCGTCGTTCCGGATGGAGCCGCGTTTGGCGGGCTGCGGCCGGCCAACCGGGGCAAGCGGAAGGATCGGCGCGTCTGCTGCGCAATGCAGGGGCGTCCAGAAGGGAGCCATTTTCATGCCGTCAGGGCACATTCTCGTCGCGGACGATGACGCGGCGATCAGGACGGTCCTCAATCAGGCGCTCTCGCGGGCCGGCTACGACGTTCGCGCGACCGGCACCGTCGCCGGCCTATGGCGGTGGGTGGCGGCGGGCGAGGGCGATCTCGTCATCACCGACGTGGTGATGCCCGACGATAACGCCTTCGAATTGCTGCCGCGCATCAAGCGGATGCGGCCGGAACTGCCGATCATCGTCATGAGCGCGCAGAATACCTTCATGACCGCTATTAAAGCGTCTGAGCGCGGCGCTTACGAATATCTGCCCAAGCCCTTCGACCTGAAGGAATTGGTCTCGATCGTCGGCCGCGCGCTCGCTGAGCCGCGCAATCGGCGCGAGAAGGCCGCCGAGGCGCAGGAGGCGGTCGAACAGATGCCGCTCGTCGGCCGCTCGCCGGCGATGCAGGAGATCTTTCGCTCCCTGGCGCGCCTGATGCAGACCGATCTGACCGTGATGATCTCCGGCGAATCGGGCACCGGCAAGGAGTTGGTGGCGCGCGCGCTGCACGACTACGGCAAGCGCAAGAACGGCCCCTTCGTCGCAATCAATATGGCGGCGATCCCGCGTGATTTGATCGAAAGCGAATTGTTCGGTCACGAGAAAGGGGCGTTCACCGGCGCCAACGCGCGCTCGGTCGGGCGCTTCGAGCAGGCCGAGGGCGGCACCTTGTTCCTCGACGAAATCGGCGACATGCCGATGGAGGCGCAGACCCGGTTGCTCAGGGTGCTGCAGCAGGGCGAATACACGACTGTCGGCGGCCGCACGCCAATCAAGACCAACGTGCGCATCGTCGCCGCGACCAACAAGGATCTTCGCTACGCCATCCAGCAGGGGCTGTTCCGCGAGGATCTGTTTTTCCGCCTCAACGTCGTCCCGCTGCGCCTGCCGCCGCTGCGCGAGCGGACGGAGGACATTCCCGATCTCGTGCGTCACTTTTTCCAAAGGGGCGTGGCGGAGGGATTGCCGCCCAAGAATCTCGACGCCGCGGCGATGGATCGACTGCGTCGCCATCCCTGGCCGGGCAACATCCGCGAATTGGAGAACCTCACGCGGCGCATCGCCGCGCTCTATCCCCAGGAGGTCATCACCGATTCGCTGATCGAGAACGAACTCGGCCTCAACGCCCCGTTGCAGAGCCTGGCGCTCGCCGGCCAAGCCGAGACGTCCAAACCGCGCGAGACGGGCGCGGCGCAGGAGCAATTTGTTTCCGGTCTCGAACGCCATGTCGCCGAACTGTTTCGCTCATTCGGCGACTCCTTTCCGCCCGTCGGGCTTTATCATCGTGTCCTGCGCGATCTCGAAGTGCCGTTGATCGCCGCGACGCTGTCGGTGACGAGAGGCAATCAGATCAAAGCCGCGGAGATCTTGGGCCTCAACCGCAACACCCTGCGCAAGAAGATCCGCGATTTGGATTTGCGGGGGGTCCGCGGCGGCTTGAAGTGATTTTCGCCCCCATTTTGTCGCAATCATGCAACAGAGTTGCATTTGCGCCACTAAGGGGTCGAGGCGCGAACAGCGGCGGTGGCGAAGATTTTCCAAGGGGCAATTCAGCATAAGGCGGGCGTCGCGGAGCGCCCCGACGACGGCCGCATGTCCGGCCGCTTCGGCCCGTTCGCGGTCGGCGCCGCGCTGGTTTTGGCGCTGGCGACCTTCGTCATTTTCGCCGGCTTCACTCCGATCATTCCGACGCCTCAGGTCGTCCTGACGATTCTTGTCGGCGACGGACTGATCGTCGTGTGCCTGCTGGTGATGATCGGGTTGGAATTGCGTAACCTGAGAGCCGCCCGTCGCGCCGCGCGCGCCGGAGCCCGTCTCCACAGCCGAGTGGTGGCGCTGTTTTCGTTGGTTGCGGCGATTCCGGCATTGGTGACGGCCGTCGTCGCGACCGTATCGGTGGAATGGGCGATCAATCCCGCCTTTATGAAGGATGTCGGCGCGTTTCTTACCGAATCCGGGTCGCTATCGCAGATTTACCGCGAATCGCAATGCCGCTCGCTGCTGCATGAGACGGAATTGACTGCGGGCGACCTCTCGCAAGGGGCGCGGCTCCTCCGTTCCGATCCCGGTTTGCTCCAATCTTATATGACCACGCGCGCACGCGCTCTTGGCTTCACAGCGGCGGCGATCATTAAGACGGACGGCTCGGTGAGCGCGCTCGCCGCAGGATCGGATCCGAAGCTGATCGCCAAGCCCGAGGCGGCCGACTTCGCAGCCGCCGTCGGCCGCCAGCCGGTCTGCGGGCTTTTGGCGCGCGGCGACGTGTTCGTCGCCATGCGCCCGATCGATGGCGTCGAGGACAGCTTCTTCTACGCGGCGCGGGCGATCGACCCGGTCTCGGAGAAAGTCGCCCGCCAGGCCTCCGGCGTCTCGGCGATCTTCGCCAATTTCGAATCGCATCGCCACAACATCGAACTCGGTTTCGCCAGCGTGTTCGTCATGTTGTCGCTGACGCTGCTGATCTCCGCGGTCTGGATGGGACTGACCTTCGCCAACAAGCTCGTCGGCCCCATCCGCCGGCTCATTCGCGCGACCGACGAGGTCGCCTCCGGAAATCTCTACGTTCAGGTGCCAACGCGCCGCTCCGAGGGAGACCTTGGACATCTCGGCGAAACCTTCAACAAAATGACGATGGAGTTGCGTCAGCAGCGCAACCGGCTGACGGCGGCCAACGCCCTCAACGACGAGCGCCGCGCCTTCATCGAAGCGGTGCTCGCCGGCGTGCCGGCGGGGGTCGTTGGCGTCGATCTCAACGGGGTTGTGACCGTCAGCAACGCCGCCGCCGATCGTCTGCTCAGCCGCGACGGCGAGGTCACCAGTCTCATCGGCCGGCGGATCGGCGACGCCTTTCCCCAGCTCGCCCAAATCCTGGCGGAAGCGCGGTCGATGAAGCTCAAGTCGCATCAGGGCCAGACGACCGTGCTACGCCAAGGGCGCGAGCGCCTTCTCAATGTTCGCGTGACGGGCGATCATACGCGGGGCGATCAGGGGAGCGTCATCACCCTCGACGACATCAGCGACCTCGTCACCGCTCAGCGCAGCGCCGCCTGGGCCGACGTCGCGCGGCGCATCGCCCACGAGATCAAGAACCCGCTGACGCCGATCCAGCTTTCCGCCGAGCGGTTGAAGCGCCGCTACGGCCGACTGATCGTGGAGGGCAAGGACGTCTTCGATCAATGCACCGATACGATCATTCGCCAGGTCGACGACATCAAGCGAATGGTCGACGAGTTCTCGTCGTTCGCCCGCATGCCGAAAGCGCGGCCGACCGCCGACAATCTCTCCGATTGCGTTCGCCAGGCGATGTTCCTGATGCGCATCGGGCGCCCTGAGATCGTCATCGACGATGATTTGCCCGAAGCGCCTGTGATCGCCGAATTCGACCGGCGGCTCATTTCGCAGGCGCTGACCAACGTGCTGAAGAACGCAACCGAAGGGATCGACGGGCGCGCGCCAATGGAGGAGGGCGGTCGCATTCTCGTCGTCCTGCGGACCGATCCCGATGGCTTCACGCGCATCAGCGTCAGTGACAACGGCAAGGGCTTTCCAACCGAGGATCGCCACAAGCTGGTCGAGCCCTATGTCACCACGCGCGCCGAGGGCACCGGCCTCGGCCTGCCGATCGTCATCAAGATTTTCGAGGACCACCACGGCGCGGTCGAACTGCTCGACGGCCTGCCGCGCGCCGACGGCGGTTTCGGCGCCCAGGTCCTCATGACGCTCCCGCTCCAACCCGGCGTCGCCGCGGCGAACGAGCCGGACGTTGAAAAGCCCTCCCACGACAACAGGTCGCGCTGATGCCAGCTGACATTTTGATCGTCGACGACGAGGACGATATTCGTGAACTCGTCTCCGGCATTCTTTCCGACGAAGGACACGGCACGCGGCTCGCCCGCAACTCCGACGAAGCCCTCGCCGCCATCGAAGCGCGTCGGCCGCATCTCGTGCTGCTCGACATCTGGCTGCAAGGCTCCCGGCTGGACGGACTGAAACTTCTCGAGGTGATCAAGCAGCAGCACGAGAATGTGCCGGTCGTCATGATTTCCGGCCATGGCAACATCGAAACGGCCGTCACAGCGATCAAGCTCGGAGCCTATGACTTCATCGAAAAGCCTTTCAAGGCGGATCGGCTGATCCTGATCGCCGAACGGGCGCTTGAAACCTCGCGACTCAAGCGCGAGGTGAGCGACCTTCGCGCTCGCGCGGGGGCGGCCAACCGAATGGTCGGGGGCTCATCTGCGATCGCCAATCTCCGACGCGTCATCGAGCGACTGGGTCCCGCGAATTCGCGGATCCTCATTTCCGGTCCGGCCGGCTCGGGCAAGGAACTGACCGCGCGGCTGATTCATGCCCATTCGGTGCGCGCCGACGGACCCTTCGTCGTCCTGAATGCGCCGACCATCACGCCTGAGAACATGGAGAGCGAGCTCTTCGGGGTCGAGGCGGCGCCAGATCGTCCGCGGCGCGTCGGCGCGCTCGAAGAGGCCCACGGCGGGACCCTCTATCTCGACGAGGTGGCCGACATGCCGCTCGAGACGCAGGCGAAAATCCTGCGCGTGCTCGTCGATCAGAATTTCCAGCGCGTTGGCGGGTCGGCCCGCGTTCACGTCGACGTGCGCATCATCTCTTCGACGAGCCGCGACCTCGCCCAGGCCATCACCGACGGCCAATTTCGCGAGGACCTCTTTCACCGACTATCCGTCGTGCCCATCCGGGTCCCTTCGCTCGCCGAGCGCCGCGAGGACGTGCCGGACCTCGTGCAGTATTTCCTCGAGCAGGTCGCAATGATGATGGGGGTGCCGCCGCGTCGTATCGCCGCCGACGCGATGGCGGTGCTCCAGTCGCATGACTGGCCGGGCAACATCAGGCAGCTGCGCAACAACATCGAACGGCTGATGATTTTGGTGGCGGGCGATCCTGACGCGGAGATCACCGCGGCCATGCTTCCCGCGGAGGTCGGTGCGCTGGTGCCGGCGATTCCGAGCGGCGTCGGCGGCGAGAAGCTGATGAGCATTCCTCTGCGCGAGGCGCGGGAAGTCTTCGAGCGCGAATATCTGATCGCCCAGATCAATCGCTTCGGCGGCAATATCTCGCGCACCGCCGAGTTCATCGGAATGGAGCGCTCCGCGCTTCATCGCAAGCTCAAGTCGCTTGGCGTTGACTGAACTCCGATGAGTCGGATCGCCTATGTCAACGGCCGCTATGTGCGCTTCGCCGACGCCGCGGTTTCGATCGAAGATCGCGCATTCCAGTTCGGAGACGGGATCTACGAAGTCTGCGAAGTGCGCGGCGGCCTCCTGATCGATCAGACGCGCCATCTCACGCGCCTTGCGTCTTCCCTGGAAGCCCTGCGCATCGCGCCGCCGCTCGACGAGCGCGCGTTGCGGGGAATCCTGCGCGAGGTCGTGGCGCGGAATCGCGTGCGCGACGGCATTGCCTATATCCAGGTCTCGCGCGGCGTGGCGCAGCGCGACCATGGCTTTCCCGCGCGCTCGGTTCGCCCCGGGCTCGTCGTCTCGGCAAGGTCCCTCGATCCGCGCGTCGGGGAGAGCAACGCCGCACGCGGCGTGCGGGTCATAACCTTGCCCGACGAGCGCTGGGCGCATCCGCACATCAAGACCGTACAACTGCTTCCCAACGTGCTCGCAAAGCAGGCCGCTCGTGACGCTGGCGCCGCGGAAGCGTGGTTCGTCGATCGCGCTGGCTGCATTACGGAAGGGGCGTCGACCAACGCCTGGATCGTCGGCGAGGGCGGCGTCTTGATGACGCGTCCGGCCGATCAGGCGATCCTTCGGGGCGTAACGCGCATGACGCTGCTCGATGTCGTCGCGCGACACGGTGTCGCATTCGAGGAGCGCGCGTTCTCGCTCGAAGAGGCGTATCGCGCCCGCGAAGCCTTCTATTCGAGCGCGACTACGATTGCGATGCCGGTCGTGGCTATCGACAACCGGCCAATTGGCGAGGGCAAGCCAGGGCCATTGACGCTCGCGCTGCGGCGACAATTCCATCACGCTGCGGAAGGCGGCTAATTGATTATTTGCTGCGCCGCGTCGGACGCGGATGGCGCGGCGGCGCGAAGATGTTATAGCAATCGTGCGCAACGCTTAGATCGATGCGTGTGTCGACCAAATTAATGATATGGCCGCGTCGAGCGGCCCAACTGCAAAGTGGGGTAAACTCATGGCCACCGAAAAGACGCAGAATTTGCAGGACACGTTCCTCAATCATGTCCGCAAGACTAAGACGTCGGTGACGATTTTCCTTGTCAACGGTGTGAAACTACAGGGCTTCGTGACCTGGTTCGACAATTTCTGTGTTTTGCTGCGCCGCGACGGCCATTCGCAGCTCGTCTACAAGCACGCGATCTCGACCATCATGCCCGCAAGCCCGATCACCATGTTCGAGGCGGTGGAAGAGGGCGCCGAACAGCATTGAGCACGCTTTGACCGAGTTTGGCTCCGCAGAGAGCATAGGGCGCCGGGAGCAGGCGGTCGCGGCGCACACTCGCACCCTCGTCGTCTGCCCGTTCTCGACCTCGCGCGCCGGGAGCGCGGAGCGCGGGCCCACGCGCAGTCCCGAAGCGCGGCGCGAGGAGGCTGTCGGCCTTGCGTCTGCGATCGACCTCAACGTCATCGATTCGGTGCTTGTCCCGCTCAGCGAAATCCGCCCGGCCTCATATCTCGGGAAAGGCAAGGTCGCCGAGCTCGCCGAAAGGGTGAAAGAGGACGAGATCGACCTCGTGGTGATGGATTGCGCGCTCTCTCCGGTGCAGCAGCGCAATCTCGAGCGCGAGTTCAAAGCCAAGGTGATCGACCGGACCGGCCTCATCCTCGAGATCTTCGGCCGAAGGGCGCGCACGGCCGAAGGCGCGCTGCAAGTCGAGCTGGCGCACCTCAATTACCAGAAGTCCCGTCTCGTCCGCTCCTGGACCCACTTGGAACGTCAGCGCGGCGGCTTCGGCTTTCTCGGCGGCCCTGGCGAAACGCAGATCGAAACGGACCGACGCCTCATTCAGGAGCGTATGATCCGGATCGAGCGCGACCTGGAGGGGGTGAAGAAGACTCGCGCGCTGCATCGCGCCAGTCGGGCGGACGTTCCTTACCCGATCGTCGCGCTGGTGGGCTACACCAACGCGGGCAAGTCGACGCTGTTCAACCGCCTGACCCGCGCCGAAGTCATGGCGGCCGACATGCTGTTCGCCACGCTCGATCCGACGATGCGGCTGATCAAATTGCCGCACGGCGGAGCGGCGATCCTTTCCGATACGGTGGGCTTCATCTCCGACCTGCCGACGATGCTCATTTCCGCATTCCGCGCGACGCTCGAGGAAGTGCGCGCGGCGGATATCATCCTCCACGTACGCGACATCGCTCACGCGGATTCGGACGCTCAGGCGCGGGACGTCGAAACGATCCTTTCCGAGCTCGGAGTCAGCGGCGCGCCCGACAAGCTGATCGAGGTTTGGAACAAACTCGACAAGCTCGACGCCGATCATCGCGCCGCTTTAACCTCGGAACAGGCCGAGGGCGCGCCGACGGCCGTCTCCGCGCTGACGGGAGAGGGGATCGACCGGCTTCTCGAAGGCATCGAGACGCGCCTGACCGAGGGCCGGCCGCTCATCGATCTGAGACTAGACGCCGCCGATGGGCAGGGCCTGCACTGGCTCTACGAGCATACCGAGGTGATGGCCCGCGAAGTCGGCGAGGACGGCGAGGTCCGGGTGACGGTTCGCGTTTCCCCTGACAAGGTCGGGCGGGTGAAACGGCGGTTTGCAGCGGCTCAATAGAGCCGCCTGATCGGCCATTTTCCGGTTGGGGCCGACCGCGACGTTTCGCCGCCGGGCGCTGCGGCGGACCCTTGGCTTCGAGCGAAAGCCCCTGAAGCGGAAACCTTTCGCAATGTGAAGCGTTTCGTCTTCGGCTTTTGCTGGGAAGCGACCGCAATGACGGATTTGCAAAGCGCGCCAGAACTCCCTGCCCACATTGAAGAGACAATTCAGTCGATCGCCAGGATGCATGCCGAGCACCGCGAAGGGGGCAAGTTTTTTCGCCGCGCGATGATCCGCGCCACGGCGGTGATCGGCGGCCCGCCGTTCTTCGCCAGCCTGATCGTGATCGTTGCGGCCTGGATCGGGGTCAACGTCCTCTTGCTCGAGCTCGGGTGGACGCCGTTCGATGAGCCGCCGTTCTTCTGGCTGGCGGGGGCCGCCTCGCTGCTCTCGCTGTTCATGGTTTCCGTGATCGTCGCCGAGCAGCGACGTGAAGATCAGATCGCGCGCCAGCGCGAGTTGCTGGCGATGCAATTGGCGATCTTCAACGAGCAGAAGACGGCCAAGGTGATTGCGCTGTTGGAGGAGTTTCGCCGCGACAGCCCTATGATTCACGACAGGGTCGACCAGCAGGCTGAGGAATTGGCGCGAGCGACCGATCCGGAAACCCTGCTCGACGTCATCAAGCACCCGGCGAGCCAGCCGCACAACGGCGCATGACCGGCGGGCAGATCAGGCCGTCGCCGCAGCGGCCGCTCGCCCGGCTTGGCGACCCGAGAACAGGCATCCTCCCAAAAAAGTGCCCTCGAGCGCCCGATAGCCGTGCATCCCGCCGCCGCCGAAGCCTGCAGCTTCGCCGACTGCATAGAGCCCGGGGACGACCTGCCGACCCGCGCCCAGCACCCGCCCGTCGAGGTCCGTTTCTAAGCCGCCGAGTGTCTTGCGCGTCAGGACGTTGAGGCGAACGGCGATCAGTGGCCCGTGCTTGGGGTCGAGCAGGCGATGCGGAGCCGCGACCCGGACGAGCTTGTCGCCGAGGTAACGACGCGCATTGTGGATGCCGGCGATCTGCATATCCTTGCCGAACGCATTGTCGAATTGCCGATCGCGCGCCTCGATCTGCGCCCTGATATGCGCGGCGTCGAGCAGCGGCTCGCCGACGAGCGCATTCATTCCAGCGACGAGATCTTCGAGCGTCTCGCGCACGACAAAGTCTGCGCCGTGGCGCTTGAACGCTTCGACGGGAGCGGGGGCGTTCTTGCCGATCGCGCGCCGCGCCGTCATGGCCCAGCTGCGCTTCGTCAGGTCGGGGTTCTGCTCCGAGCCCGAAAGCGCGAACTCCTTGCGGATGATGCTCTGGGTGAGCACGAACCACGAATGAGCATAGCCGGTGCGCATGATGTGGGCGAGCGTCCCGAGCGTGTCGTAGCCGGGATAGAATGGGGTCGGTAGCCGTTCGCCGGTCGCGTCGAACCACATCGAAGATGGCCCCGGCAAGATGCGGATGCCGTGGTTCGGCCAGATCGGATCCCAGTTGTGCAGGCCTTCGACGTAGTGCCACATCCGGTCGGGATGGATGAGGCGGGCGCCGGCGTGCTCGCTGATTGCGAGCATCCGTCCGTCGACATGGTCCGGAACGCCGCAGACCATGTGCTTTGGGGGCTGACCGAGGCGCTGCGGCCAGTTCTTCCGCACGATCTCCGCATTGCCGCCGATGCCGCCTGAAGCGACGATCACGGTCTGCGCGCGCAGCGAGAATTGCCCGACGACGTCACGGCCACTGCTCTGTCCGCGCCCGACGCTGCTCGGCGCCAGCACCGATCCGTCGACGCCGTCGACCACTTTGTTCGTCATGCTGAGCGCGTCGACGCGATGCCGGAAGCGGAAGGAAAGAAGCCCCGCCTGAGCCGCCTCGCGCGCCCGGCGTTCGAAAGGCTCGACGACACCGGGACCCGTGCCCCAGGTGACATGAAACCGCGGCACGGAATTGCCGTGACCCATCGCGTCGCCATCGCCGCGCTCGGCCCAGCCGACGATAGGAAAAAATCGCAGTCCCATTGCGCGCAGCCAGGACCGCTTTTCCCCGGCGGCGAAGGCGACATAGGCTTCAGCCCAGCGGCGCGGCCACAGATCGTCTTCGCTGTCGAAGCCCGCCGAACCAAGCCAATCCTGCCAGGCAAGTTCGTGGCTGTCGCGGACGCCAAGGCGCCGCTGCTCGGGCGTATCGACGAGAAAAAGCCCGCCGAGCGACCAGAACGCCTGGCCGCCGAGACTTTGTTCGCCTTCCTGATCGACGACAATCACCGTCTTGCCGGCGTCGGTCAGTTCAGTCGCCGCCGCGAGGCCGGCAAGGCCGGCTCCCACAACGATCGCATCAGCGTCTTGCGCCATCGCGTCCCCTCCCAATCGCCCCGCCGCTTATTGCTCCGCAGACTAGACGAAAGCCCCGCCGAAGCGCCAATTCCGTCGCCTAAGCCCTTGTCTAAAATGTCAAACAATATGACCCGAATCCAGCCATAACCCGTTGACAAGCCGCGGTCGTTCTGGGAACTTCAAATCGCTGACATGTTAGCGGAGAGCGTAATGCCGTTCGTCAATATCCGTATTGTCGAGGGCGTGAAGGACGAATCGAAGTCCCGTATCGCCAAGTCGGTCGCCAAGGCGATTTCGGAGGAGACCGGCATCGCGTCGAAGTCGATCTGGGTCGTCTTTGAAGACGTGCGCCCGGAAGAATGGTTCGTGGGCGAAGACTCGGTCGCCGATATACGGCGCGGCCCGTCGTCATGACGGCGTGTCCGTTGCTTTAGGTATGCGACGCCCGTTAGAGGCGCCGAAAGCGAATAGAGTGGGTAAGGGGAGGAGACACCGGATGAAGAGCAAAGTAGCGGTCGCCGCGTTGGCCTTGGCGGTCTGCGCCGCGAGCGGCGCGCAAGCCGACACTCACACCAAGAAGATCGCGTTTTCCAACAACTACGCCGGCAATTCCTGGCGCCAGGCGATGTTGAAGAGCTACGACATCGTCACGAAGAAGGCGGTCGCGGACGGCGTCGTCGCCGCCGCCGACGTCTTTACGACGGCGGATAAGGAAGTCGCCACCCAGGCGGCGCAGATCCAAAACCTGATCCTGCAGGGCTACGACGCGATCGTCATCGACGCGGCCTCGCCCGACGCGCTGAACGGCGCGATCAAGCAGGCGTGCGATGCGGGCATCGTCGTCGTCTCGTTCGACGGCATCGTCACCGAGCCTTGCGCCTATCGGGTCGTCGTCGACTTCAAGGCGATGGGCGAGGCGGAGGTCAATTTCCTCGCCAAGCGCCTGCCCAAGGGCGGCAACCTCCTCGAGATTCGCGGCATCGCCGGCACCTCGATCGATGACGCGATCCACAACGGCCTCGTCGCCGGCGTCGCCAAGAACCCGGGCTTCAAGATCGTCAGTTCGGTCGAGGGCGACTGGGATCAGACCACGGCGCAGAAGGCGGTTTCGACCGTCCTGCCTTCGCTCCCCGCGGTCGCCGCGGTGGTCGATCAGGGCGGTGACGGTTACGGCGCAGCGCAAGCGTTCAAGGCGGCTGGGCGGCCGACGCCCACCATCATCATGGGCAACCGCCAGGACGAATTGCAGTGGTGGAAGGAGCAGAAGGCGGCCAACGGCTATGTGACCTGGTCCGCCTCGATCGCGCCTGGCGTTGCGACGCTGGCCTTCTGGGTCGCGCAGCAGGTGCTGGACGGCCGCAAGGACATCCCGCACGATCTCCTGGTGCCCTATCTCGCCTTTGATCAGGACGACTTCGAGAAGGCGCTCGAGAACATTCCCAAGGGCAGCGTGGCGACCGCGGAATACACGGTCGACGACGCCAAGAAGGCGATCGACGCCAACATGAAGAAGTAGGACGCAAAACCCGACAGATCGTTCGAAAGCGCGAAGCCGCTTCGGCTTCCCCGTCAAAGCGGCTGATATGACGCAGCAAAACGTCGAGTATGTTGTATCCCTGGACGGCGTTGAAAAACGCTTCGGCGCCGTCCGCGCGCTCGGCGGCGTCAGCCTGAACGTACCCGGAGGCGTTTGCCTTGGGCTCGTCGGGCACAACGGGGCCGGCAAATCAACCTTGATGAACGTGCTGGCGGGCACCCTGGCCCCTGATCGCGGCGTCGTCGCGATCGCGGGCGAGCGCCCGCCCGCCTATTCGGTGGCGATCGCGCACCGGCTCGGCGTGCGATGCGTCTTCCAGGAGCTATCGCTCTGTCCCAACCTGACGGTGGCGGAGAACGCGCGCGTCACGCACGCCTCGATCGGCGGTCTCGGCTGGCGCGCGCGCGCCGGCAAATTGATTATCGACAAGCTCGACGAGATCTTCCCCGGCCACGGCGTCGGCGCGGACGCCTCGGTCGGCGACCTGCCGATCGGGCGCCGCCAGATGATCGAAATCGCGCGCGCCTTCACGGTCACGGACGAGACGCTGCGCCTCGTCATTCTCGACGAGCCGACATCTTCGCTCGACGCGCACGCCGCCGGGCAACTGCTCGCCTACCTGCGCAAGGCGACGCACCAGGGCGTCAGCTGCATCCTCATTTCGCATATGCTCGGCGAGATCCTCACCGCCTCGGACGTCATCGTGGTGATGCGCGACGGAATGATCGTCGCGCAGGGAGACAGCGCCAGTTTCGATCGCGCTCGTCTCGTCTCGACCATGGGCGGTCGCGCGGCGCTCGACGAGGGCGCGGCGTCGCCCCGCCGCGATGTCGCTGAGGCCAAGCCGCCGCTGCTGCGCGCTCGCCCGGCGGCTCAAGCGGGCGGCATCGAGTGTGTGGCGCGAGCCGGCGACATCATCGGCCTCGCCGGGCTCGCAGGGCACGGCCAGACTGACTTGCTGCTAGCGATTTATGCCGACGCTCGCCGCAAGGCGTCGCGCAGGGCGAGCAACACTCCGATCGCCTTCATCCCGGGCGACCGCCAAAGCGACGGGATATTTGCGCTCTGGTCGATCGCGGAGAATGTCGGAATCCGCTCGATGGAGCGCTTGCGCCGCAATGGCCTGCTGTCGAGCGAACTCGCCCGTGCCTTCGCTACGCAATGGCGCGAGAAGCTCGCCATTCGCACGCCCGACATGAACGACAATATCCTGACGCTCTCCGGCGGCAATCAGCAGAAGGCGTTGTTCGCGCGCGCCTTCGGCTCGGACGCCGAGATCATTCTGATGGACGATCCGATGCGCGGCGTCGACGTCGCCACCAAGCAGGAGGTCTACGGCCTCATCGCCGCCGAGGCCGCGGCGGGCCGCACCTTCCTCTGGTACACGACCGAAATCGAAGAGCTTAGGCACTGTCATCGCGCCTTCGTCTTCCGCAATGGGCGCATCGTCTCCGAGTTGACGCGCGAGAACATGACCGAGGAACAAATCATCGCCGCATCCTTCGAAGAGGCCGACGTGGCATGAGCGAGGCGACGTCCCTCCAAGCAAGCGCGCCGCGCCCGCATTCGGCGCCGTTCATCTCGGCCCGAGCCTTGCGCGCCGCGCTGCCTGCGCTGTCTCTCGCGCTGATCGTCATCGCGATCGAGTGGGTCAATCCGCGCGCGATCAGCTACTTCGGCTTCAATCTGATGCTCAATCTCGCGGTGCCCGTCGCATTCGCGACGATCGCGCAGATGTTCGTCATTACGGTGAATGATCTTGATCTGTCGCTTGGCCCGTTCATCGGCTTCTGCGGCTGCATCGTCGCGACGTGGCTGCGCGACGAGCCGTTGCTCGGCGTCGCGGCGCTGGCCGGCGGCGTGGTCGCATACGCGCTCATCGGCGCGGTGATTCAGCTTCGCCAATTGCCGTCGATCGTGGTGACGCTCGGTATGCTGTTCGTCTGGCAGGGATTGGCGATCCTCGTCTTGCCGACGCCAGGGGGCAAGGCCCCGGACTGGCTGCGCGAAATCGTTTCGGTGAAGACGCCGTTCGTTCCCTGGCCGATCGTCGTCGTCGCTGTGCTTGCAGTGGTGGCCCATTTTGGGCTGATGCGCACGTCCTACGGTGCGATCCTGCGCGGGGCGGGCGGCAATCCGGTTGCGATCGCGCGCGCTGGCTGGTCGGTGCTGTGGGCGAAGATTGTGATGTTCGCGCTGTGCGGCCTGTTCGGAGTCTTCTCGAGCCTCGCCCTGATCGGCGTGACGACGTCGGCCGATGCGACGCTCGGACGCGGCTATACCTTGGAATCCGTCGCCGGCGTCATCCTGGGCGGCGGCGAATTCGTCGGCGGCCGGGTGTCGCCGATCGGCGCGGTGCTCGGCGCTTTGACGCTGACGATGGCGGGCTCGCTGTTGAACTTCATGCGCATATCCCCGGATTGGCAGGTCGGCGCGCAGGGCGGCATCCTGATCGGCGTGCTAGCCGCGCGGGTGCTGATCAATCGCTTCGAGGAGCGCCGGCGATGATCCTCGTCCGACGTTGGTTTTCCGCCTATCCCTGGATCGGCTCGTTCCTGGGCGCGCTGGTCGTCTGGCTAGCCGCGATCATCTTCACCGGAGGGCAGGGCGCCGGCGGCATGATTACGGCGGCCCTCGCCTTGGCGGCCTTCACCGTCGTCGTCGGCGTCGCGCAGATGTTCGTCATCGCGCTGGGGCCGGGCAACGTTGATCTTTCGTTGCCCGCCAACATCGGCCTCGCCAGCGCGGTCGCGATGAAAGTGATGGACGGGTCGGACAGCCGGATCGCGCTCGGCGTCGGCGCCGCGTTCCTCTGCGGCGCCTTCATCGGGCTCTGCTGCTATCTGCTGATCCGCCTGCTGCGGATCCCGCCGATCATCGCGACGTTGTCGGCGAGCTTCATCATCCAGTCCGCCGGCATCAGCTATGGTCGCGGCTTGCAGATCAAGCCGCCCGACGGCTTTGCCGACTTCTGCATCGCCACGATCGGCGGCGTGCCGGTTCTCGCTCTGTGCGCGATCCTTTTCGCGGCGCTGGCGCATGGGCTCCTGACCAAGACAATGTTCGGCCGTTCCGTCCTCGCCATCGGCCAAAACCCGCGCGCCGCGTGGCTCGCTGGAATCGACGTCGAGCGCATCAGGCTTTTGACCTATGTCCAGTGCGGCGCGCTCGGCGGGCTCTGCGGCGCGTTGCTCGCGGGATATTTTCGCGGCTCGTCACTCGATATCGGCGACGAATATCTGCTCACTTCGATCGCCGTCGTCGTGATCGGCGGCACGTCGGTCGCGGGAGGCAAGGCCAATATTCCCGGCGTCTGGGGCGCCTCGCTGTTCCTCATCCTCCTGCTGACGATGCTGAACACCTTCGGCGTCAGCGCGGGTTTGCGTCTCCTGCTCACCGGCGCGGTCATCATCGGCGTGATCATCGCCGCTGGCGGCGAGACGAAGGGGCGTTAGAGGCGATCGTCATTGCGAGGAGCGCCGCGACGGATCAGCCATCGTCGCTCCATCATTCAGTCGATCTATCTCGAGCGTCATTGCGAGCGGAGCGAAGCAATCCAGGGATCGAGGCGGTCGCCAGTAAGTCGCGAGTCGTTCCGTTGGCGCCTCAATCGGCTGCCGTTTCGATCTCTGGATCGCCGCGCTCCGCTCGCGATGACGGCGCCGGACCGTTTCAATCAAAAGACAATTTGTTCCAGCCGCTATCGCATGAACGGCTCGACGTGCGGCCCGACCTGCGTTCGCAGCGCGTAGAGCGACGTCGAAGCGGTCAGATATAGGGTGCGGAAATCGGCGCCGCCCCAATGCAGGTTGGCCGCCACTTCGGGGACGACGATGCGGCCGACCCGCTCTCCGGTCGGCGCGAAAATCCAAACGCCGCCGGGCCCGGTGCACCAGACATTGCCGCGTTCGTCGCATTTCATGCCGTCGGGCCTACCATGCTCTTCGTCAGAAGCGAGGCCAGCGGCGAAGACGCGACCTGCGCAGAGCGAGCCGTCCTCGGCGACGTCGTAGACGCGAATATGCGCGCGCGTCGTGTCATTGACGTAGAGCCGCTTCTCGTCGGGGGAGAAGCAGAGGCCGTTGGGCTGGGTGAATTCGTCCCGCTCGACCGCCAGGTGAAGTTCGCCGTCAGGCGCCAGGCGGAAGACGCCTTGCCAACCGAGCTGGCGCGGGCGCTCGACGCCGAAGCCGGGCATCCGGCCGTACCAGGGATCGCTGAAATAGATCGATCCGTCCGAGCGCACGCAAACGTCGTTCGGGCTGTTGAGTTCTTTGCCCTCGAAATGTGAGGCCAGCGTCTCCCGCCGCCCATCGCGCGTCTCGCGCACCAGCGTCGAGGTCGCGTGCTCGCAGACGATCAGATTGAGCGCGGCATCGTAAGTCATGCCGTTGCATTTGTTAGCGGGGCGCATGACCTCGCGCACGCCGCCATCCGCGTCCCAACGGCGTCTGACGTCGTTGGGCATGTCGGAGAACAGGAGGTAGCCGTCCTTGGGATGCCAGATCGGCCCTTCGGTGAAGCCGAAGCCGCCTGCGACTTTTTGTAGCGTTTCGCTGTCCCCGACCAGCGCGTCCGCACCCGCCGCGAGCTTCACGTAAGACATGGAATCTCCTGCTTTTGCAGGCGGAGCCTAGCACCGCGCTTCGCCCTGGCAAGCCCGGGAGCGGCGGCTCGGCGCCCGCGCGGCGTTTGACACTGCGCGCGGAGCGGGGAACAAGTCGCGCTCGGCGCCCGATGGGCCGGGCGCATGACCCGCTTCCACCTCCGGAGATGTCCTATGAAAACCCGCGCCGCCGTCGCCGTCGCCGCCGGAAAGCCGCTCGAAATCATGGAAGTCGATCTCGAGGGACCGCGCGAGGGCGAGGTTCTGGTCGAGATCAAGGCGACCGGCATCTGCCACACCGACGACTTCACGCTTTCCGGCGCCGACCCTGAGGGTCTGTTCCCGGCGATCCTCGGCCACGAGGGCGCGGGCGTCGTCGTCGAGGTGGGCAAGGGCGTGACGACCCTGGCCAAGGGCGACCACGTGATCCCGCTCTATACGCCGGAATGCCGCCAATGCCCCTCCTGTCTGTCGCGCAAGACGAATCTCTGCACGGCGATCCGCGCGACGCAGGGGCAGGGACTGATGCCCGACGGCACCAGCCGCTTTTCGATCGGCAAGGAACGCATACACCACTACATGGGCTGCTCGACCTTCTCGAATTACACCGTGCTGCCGGAGATCGCGCTCGCCAAGATCAATCCGGCCGCTCCCTTCGATAAGATCTGCTACGTCGGCTGCGGCGTGACGACCGGCATCGGCGCGGTGCTCAACACGGCGAAGGTCGAGATTGGTTCGACTGCAGTTGTCTTCGGCCTCGGCGGCATCGGCCTGAACGTCATCCAGGGTCTCAAGATGGCGGGCGCCGACATGATCATCGGCGTCGACCTCAACGATGAGAAAAAAGCCTGGGGCGAGCGCTTCGGCATGACGCACTTCGTCAATCCCAAGGAGATCCAGGGCGACATCGTCCCTCATCTCGTCAACATGACGAAGCGTGGCGCGGACCAGATCGGCGGCGCGGACTACACCTTCGATTGCACCGGCAACGTCAGGGTGATGCGCCAAGCGCTTGAATCGGCGCATCGCGGCTGGGGCCAGTCGATCGTTATCGGCGTCGCCGGCGCAGGGCAGGAGATCTCGACCCGCCCGTTCCAATTGGTCACCGGCCGCGTCTGGAAGGGAAGCGCCTTCGGCGGCGCGCGTGGCCGCACCGACGTGCCGCGCATTGTCGATTGGTACATGGACGGCAAGATCGAGATCGACCCGATGATCACGCACACAATGCCGCTCGAGCGCATCAACGAAGCCTTCGAGCTGATGCACAGTGGCAAGTCGATCCGCAGCGTCGTGGTCTTCTGATTGCATTGCAAAGCGTGGCGGCCGCGTTGGCCGCCGCGCCAAGCGCATCAAATCGTCTTATCGAGAATAGACCCGACCTCGCTCGCCGCGAACGCGCGCAGGGTCTGGCCGCGAATGTTGCCCAGCTTGTAAGCGTTGAGGAGGAGCGTCGTGGCGACGCTGTCGTCCGGCGCTTCCATGACGCAGATCATGTCGTATTGCCCTTGTGTCCAGAGGATCGCCTTGACGGCGCCTCCGGCCTCCTTGGCCGCGTGCTCGAACGCCTCGGCTCGTTTGCGGCTGTCCTTGACTGCCCGTATGCCCTGATCGGTGAAGTTCACGAGCGTGACGTAGTGCGGCATTGGCGCTTCCTCCCGGGCTTATAGCCGTTGATTGCACGTGGACGTCAGCAGACCTCCAGCAGCCTCGCTAGGCGACCTTCTCCAAAATCTTCTCGAACTCGCTTGCGGTGAAGGCTCGCAGGCTTTGGCCGTGGATGTTGCCGAGCTTGCCGACGCTCAGCATCAAGGCGCTGGCGGCGATCTCATCCGGCGCTTCGATTACGGTGATGAGATCATACTGACCCTGCGTCCACAGGATCTCCTTGACGGTGCAGCCGAGTTCCTTGGCGGCGTTCTTGAAGGCGTCGGCGCGCTTGCGGGTGTCCTTGACGTTGCGAATGCCCTGGTCGGTCCAATTGATGAGCGTGACGAAGTGAGCCATGGCGCTTCCTTTCGCTGCGGGGCCGCTCAGGAACTTGCTGGACGCGTCGGCCGACCCCGTCGGGGCCGCGCTCGCGGCGATACGATCACAACCTCGTGAAGCCTTCAATCCTCCCGAAAGGGAAGGATGAACCGGCGCCGGGCCCCGTGCGTTTCCCCGTCGGAGGCAGCCCTTGTCGAGGCGCTGCATTTTCCAGCCGAAGTGGACGTTAAACTGTCCGCACGAAAAGTCGCAACTTTCCCCGCGCTTCCGTGGCTAGCACGCGCTGCGGGAGCGGCTGCTCGCGAATGGCGATCGCTGGGAGCGGGAAATTGCACGAAATCTGCTGGCGGACGCGCCTTATTGATAGGCCTTGGTGTCGTCTGCGCTGAACCCTGCTACGAGATCGCCGCGACTGTTGCGAGATCGCCTAAAGGCGGCCAAGCTTCTCGCGTTTCCTCGCTGTTGAATTCGACTGCCGCCTTCATGAATAGAACTTCCGACCTGGGCGGCATTGTCGCTATGCTTGCTGGGACCGCGTCCTTCGCGGTCGGCGACACCTTCATGAAGGTGGTCACCGAGGATTTGCCGCCCTTCGAGGTGCTGTTCCTGCGCGGCGTCGCAGCCAGTCTCGCCTGCGCGGTCCTGCTCGTGCTGACTGGGGACTGGCGCGCGATCTCCGGGGTGCGCGACCACCGCGCGTTGCTTCGAGCGGGCGCCGAAACGCTCGGGACCCTGTGCTACATCCTGGCCCTCGCTCGCCTGCCGATTGCCGACGCAATCGCCATTCAGCAGATGGCGCCGTTGGTCGTGATCATTGGAGCGGCTTTCCTTTTTCGCGAGCGGATCGGCCCGGCGCGTCTTGTTCTCGTGCTGGCGGGCTTCGCCGGCGCCGTGATGGTCGCCCAGCCAGGTCCCGCGGGCGTTTCGAGCGCGGCCCTGTTCGCTTTCGCAACCGCACTCTTCGCGGCGGTGCGCGATCTCTTCGGGCGCGGCGTGCCCGCTCGCATTCCCGTGATGGTGGTGACCTTTGCGACGAACGTCATGTTGATGTCGGCGGCGGGGGGTTTGTCGCTTGCTTTGGAGACCCGCTCGGCGCCGACTATTCGAAATCTCGAGTTCCTCGGCTTGGCCGGTGTGTTCGTGACGCTCGGTCACATCGGGCTCCTGCGCGCCTATCGGATCGGCCGGACCGCCGCCGTCGCGCCCTTCTTCTACAGCTTCGCGCTTTGGGCGATGCTCGCGGGCCTCATCGTCTGGGGCGCATTGCCTGGCGCGTTGGCCCTCGCGGGAATCGCCCTGATCGTCGGCAGCGGCGCCGCCATCGTCGCGCTCGACCAGCGCCGAGGCGGCGCTGAAGTCGTGCAGGAGGGGACGGTATAAGCGTCCTTGCGTTCGCGCTGCGCTTCGACAGGCGCCAGTGCAAGCATGCCGCCGGCGACAACCGTCGGGTACTGGCGCCTGAATTCGCGGTGCTGAAGAAGCCGCGAGCATCGGCACGACCGGGACTAACCCGTTGAACTCCATGGCGCGGCCGCCGGGCGACCCGGCGGCCGTTTGGTTTGGGATACCCGCGTCTCTTCGCCATCCGGGCGTTCAGCGAAGCCCGGACAGCAGGGCTATCGCTCTAGCGATACCAGCAATGACCAGCCCGGTCGCACACTCTCTCGTGCGGGTACAAGAACGAGGGCCCCAAGCAGAAATTGTACCAGTGATACCCGGTCTCTCCGAAACGATAGCAGCCTCCCTCCGCACTGGCGGGCGCCACGACTGCGACTGACAACGCGGATACGGCTGCAACGAGCGCAATGATCTTAAGCATAGTCCGACTCCACTTTGACGCGATGCGAAAAGGGACGGGCCCACGGCGAACGCCGCGGCCGCCCTTGGCGCAAGCACCGGGCCAAAACCAGTGCGCGCTAGAAGGAGAACGCGGCAAACCGCGAAAGGTTCGAAAATGTACCGCGCAAGATGTGTTCCAGCTTCAAATGATCCGCCGCATCCAGGCCGGCCTTTGATTTCGATCAACGAGCCTGCGAACTTCGGATATAATTCTTGTCGTGGGACACACTCCAAGGAGAATGCTCATGAAAGCGTTTCTGGCGGTGTCGACTGTCATCGTCGCTCTGGCGACCTTGCCTGCCCAAGCAATGCCAATCTCGCCACTTTCCGACAGAGCGTCGTTGTCCGAGATTCAATTGGCGATGACTGCACGCAATCATCGCTGCGATGCCGGCTTCCGGCTTGAAAGAAAGACCACTGGCCGCAACAGAGGCTGGAGGTGCGTGCGCATGTAGGAGGTCGGGCGAGGCCGGCGGCCAGACCTCACCTTCGGCGAAGGGCCGTGGACGCCGATCGGGGGCAAGCGCCACGCCGATTTATAGGCTACATAGAAAGAAGGGACGACGGGGGCGCCGTCCCTTCAGTGTGGGCAAGGTTCGACGACGAAATCTGAGCTTAGCGTCTGAAGTCTTACGCGCTTCGGGCCGCCGACAATGGGGGGAATTGGCGGGCGCAGGCAGCCCAGTCCGCCGTCGACGATTCGACCTTTTGCCAGAATAGACTTGTACGAGGGTCGCGCGGGCGTGATCGAGGCCGGCCGCGGGGGCGTCCCGCAAGGGCAACAGTGCTCGCCCGAGCACGTTTGTCCACAGAGAACAACGCTCGTATTTGGGACAGATTTTGCGGGGAAAGGGCTAACCCTTTGAAATGATTGGCGCGCCCAACGGGAATCGAACCCGTGTTTTCGCCGTGAAAGGGCGACGTCCTGGACCGCTAGACGATGGGCGCTGACCAAACCGGCGAGCCGGGGTGCGCTCGCTATAAAGCGGTCCATTGGGGCTGGCAAGAGTGTCAGCCGTCTTCTCGCTGCTTTCTTTTCGCGCGCCTCAGGAGCGGCGCCGAATGACGCGCCCAGAAGACTTGCGCCTGGCGCGCAGGGCGGATGATATGGCGAGAAGCAAGAGGAGACGACCATGCGCGCGATTCGGATTCACCAAATTGGGGGCCCCGAGGTCATGCGGCTGGAGGACGTCGAACTGCCGCCGCCCGGGCCGGGTGAAGCGCGAATCCGCCACCACGCGATCGGCGTCAACTACCTCGACGTCTACTACCGCTCGGGCTTTTATCCCGCGCCGCCGCTTCCGTTCACGCCGGGCAGCGAGGGAGCAGGGGAAGTCGTCGCCGTCGGCGAGGGCGTCACCGAGTTCAAGCCGGGAGAACGGGTCGCTTATGCGTCGACGCTCGGCTCCTACGCCGAGGAGCGCAACGTCCCGGCGAGGCACCTCGTCAAGCTGCCGGAGACGATTTCCTACGAAACCGGCGCGGCGATGATGCTCAAAGGGCTCACCGCGCAATACCTTCTGCGTCAGACCTACCAGGTGAACAAAGGCGACGTCATTCTGGTCCATGCGGCAGCCGGCGGCGTCGGCCAAATTCTCTGCCAGTGGGGCAAAGCGCTCGGTGCGACGGTGATCGGCACCGTCGGCTCGCAAGAAAAGGCCGAAATCGCTGTGAGGGCCGGCGCCGACCACGTCATTCTCTACCGCGACGAGGATTTCGCCGCCCGGGTGGCGGAGATCACGAAGGGCGCGAAGTGCCATGTGGTCTATGACGGCGTCGGCAAGGCGACATTTCCCGCTTCGCTCGACTGCTTGCGCCCGCTCGGCGTCTTCGTCAGCTACGGATCGGCGTCCGGCGGCATCGAAGCGTTCAACCTCGGCTTGCTCGCCCAGAAGGGGTCGCTGTTCGCAACGAGGCCGACGCTGTTCACCTTCCTGAACGACCGCGAGCGGTTGGACGCCATGGCGCGCGACCTCTTCGCAGCCGTCGCCTCCGGCGAGGTCGAAATCCACATCGCGGAGCGGGCGCCGCTGGCCGAAGCCGCCCGAATCCATACCGACCTCGAAGCGCGCCGCACCACCGCCTCGCTGGTGCTGATCCCCTGACTGGCGACGTCCATTCGGCGCCACCCTGCGCGGACCTCTTATGTTTTTGAAAAGGGGCTCGCTTGGCGATCAGGGAGACGCCCTATATAGGAGCTAGATCCATCGCGCCGACGGACGCCGGCAACAGAGGCATTTCCATGAGCGAACCGAAAACCCTCAAGAGGGCCGCCGACGCGCCGGCCGTGAAGGAAGAGGGCTGGTGGGAGACGATCAAGGTCGTCGTCGAGGCTCTGATCATCGCGCTTGTCGTACGAACGCTGCTCTTCCAGCCCTTCAACATCCCCTCGGGTTCGCTGATCCCGACGCTGCTCGTCGGCGATTACATTTTTGTTTCGAAATACGCCTATGGCTATTCGCACTTTTCCTTGCCAGGGTTTCTCGACCTTTTCCCCTCGGCCATGCCGGGCCGCATTTTCGCCTCACAGCCCAAGCGTGGCGACGTCATCGTCTTCAAATTGCCGCGCGACGGCGAGACCGACTACATCAAGCGGTTAATCGGCCTGCCCGGCGACAAGGTCCAGATGATCAAGGACCGGCTCTACATCAACGGCCAGATGGTCGATCGGCAACCGCTGCCTCCCTTTGAGGCGACCGGCCGCTTCGGCACGGCTGAAGAGGTGCCGCATTATCGCGAAACATTACCGGGCGGCGTCAGCCACGAGATTATCCAACTCGACGGCGACACCAATCCGATGCCCTACACCGCCAACACCGACGTCTATGACGTGCCGCCGAACGAGTATTTCTTCATGGGCGACAACCGCGACAATTCGAGCGACTCGCGCGTGCCGCCTGACAAAGGGGGCGTCGGCTACGTGCCGTTTGAGAATCTCGTCGGCAGAGCCGAAGTGATCTTCTTTTCGGTCGACGACGCGCCGGCTTGGGAATTCTGGCGCTGGCCCTGGACTGTGCGCTGGAACCGCATGTTCCATGTGGTGCGTTGACCGACCTGTGAGCCCGGCGGGCCAGAACTCCGCAATTGGCGCGGACGCATGAGCAGGAAGTCTAAGGCGGAACTCGAGGCGCTGGAGGCGCGGCTCGGCCACCAGTTCAGCGATCGCGACCTGATGGCCCGCGCGCTCACCCATCTGTCGGCGCCGGAGGCAGGCGGGCAGGGGCGCGTTCAGTCGTATCAACGTCTCGAATTTCTTGGCGACCGGGTGCTCGGCGTCGTCGTCGCCCACATGCTCTACGACGCCTATCCCCAGGCGAGCGAGGGGGAGTTGTCCATGCGTCTCGCTAAGCTGGTGCGACGAGAGACCTGCGCCGCCGTCGCGGAGGAGTGGGATGTCGGTCCGCATGTCGTGATGGGGCAGGGCGAGGCGCGGGCCGGCGGACGCAAGAAGGCGGCGATCCTGTCGGACGTGTGCGAATCGATCATCGGCGCCGTCTATCTCGACGGCGGCTTCGAGGCGGCGCGAGACCTCGTCGCGCGATCGTGGCGCGCACGGATGAACGCCGACATCGAGCCCGAGCGCGATCCCAAGACCGCCGTGCAGGAGTGGGCGCAGGCGCGCGCGCTTCCGGCCCCGCGCTATGTCGAGGCGGCGCGAAGCGGTCCGGCCCATGCGCCGCACTTCGTCATGCACGTCCTGCTCGACGGCTATCAGCCGGAGGCCGGCGAAGCGAGCTCGAAGCGAGCCGCCGAGCAGGCCGCCGCGCAAGCATTTCTCTCGCGTTGGAGCGCTTCATGAGCGAAACCCGTTGCGGCTTCGTCGCGCTGATCGGCGCACCGAACGCAGGCAAGTCGACACTGCTCAACGCCGTCGTCGGCTCGAAGGTGTCGATCGTCTCGCGCAAGGCGCAGACGACGCGAACCGCCGTTCGCGGCATACTCGTCGAGGGCGCGGCGCAGATTATCTTCGTCGACACGCCGGGATTGTTTGCGCCCAAGCGCCGGCTCGACCGCGCGATGGTCGCTTCCGCCTGGGGCGCTGCGGGCGACGCCGACGCGCTGGCGCTCCTAATCGACGCCCGCCATGAACTCCTCGCGTCCGGAAAATCCGAGGCGCCGGACGCTCCATTGAGCGAGCCGACCCAGGCGATTCTCGCCACGCTGGCGGAGAGCCGTGCGCCGAAGTTTCTCGTCCTCAACAAGATCGATCTCGTCGAGCGGCCCAGGCTGCTCGCCCTCGCGGAACGGCTCAACGCGGCGCTGACCTTCGACGAAACGTTCATGATCAGCGCTTCGACCGGCGACGGGGTTGGGCGCCTCAGCGCCAAACTCGCCAACGCGATGCCGCCCGGGCCGTGGCTCTATCCCGAGGACCAGATCGCGGATGCGCCGATGCGAGCGCTCGCTGCCGAAATCACGCGCGAAAAGCTGTTCGAGCGGCTGCACGACGAATTGCCGTATCAGACGACGGTGGAGACGGAATCCTGGAAAGACCTTCCAGACGGCTCGGCCCGCATCGAGCAGACGATCTATGTGACGCGCGACAGTCACAAGAAGATCGTCATTGGCGAGGGCGGCCGCACGATCAAGTCGATCGGAGCAGCGGCTCGCAAGGACATCGCCGAGGCCAACGAGACGCCGGTGCACCTCTTCTTGTTCGTCAAGGTGCGCGAAAACTGGCTCGACGACCCCGAACGCTATCGCGCAATGGGGCTCGACTTTCCCAAGAAATAGCGCTCAAAGCGCGCGGATGCAGTCGGCTGCACGAGCCCCGAGGGGGACGGAGTGATTCGATAGACCCGACGAACGCCCTGCATCAGGGATGCGCGGGTCACGCCAGCAAAGTGACGGACGCGGGTGCGCTTCGTCATTGAGGCGTAGATAGCATTGTCAGCGAAGAGCCAGTCTTCCGGCCCGCAACGGCATCGAATTTCGCGCCGGCATACGGCTCAGCGACGTCGTCGGAAAGAGCGGCTGGTCAGCTTGACATAGCCGACACACGTTCGTCATCTGCCGCTGTTTATAGGCCCTGCATTGTAACACGTCTTTTGCAAGGGCCAGATGCGGAACAATTTACTCTCCACTGTTGCAATATTTAGCGTCGTGGCCGCTGTCGCCTGGAGTGGCGCGGTTGCTGCCAACGATTCCGATCGCAGCGACGGCTCCGGCCTCGCGGCCAGCGCGGTCCTCGCCGCTGAACCGCAAGGTTCGCCCGGCGAAAACCCGCACCCCATCCACCTCGTCCGCCCCCCGGTCGCCCCCCTGTCCGCCATGGCGCAACTTGGCCGGCAGATTTTTTATGACGCGAGCCTGTCGTCGTCAGGCAAGCTGTCCTGCGCCTCGTGCCACAGTCCGGACCATGCCTATAGCCCGGCGAACAGCGAGCCGGTCATGCTCGGCGGCCCGACGCTGACGGTGCAGGGCGCGCGCGCCGCCCCCTCGCTGACGTATCTGGAACGACAGCCGGAGTTCAGCATCGGGCCGGACGATCCGGCGGCGGAGACCGTGAATTTGGCGGCAATGGCCGCGCTCGCCCAAACCTCGACCCGCGTGCAGAAGACCGCGACGCAGACTTCGCAGAGCGCGACGAACATGGTTCCGCAGGGCGGCATGTTCTGGGACGGCCGCGTCAACACGCTGCAGATGCAGGCGGCCGCTCCTCTGCTCGACCCCCGCGAGATGGACGGCGGCAGCATCGAAAACGTGGCGGAGAAGCTGCGTCACGCGCCCTATGTCGAAAGTCTCACGGGCTTGTTCGGCGCGAACATACTCAAAGATCCGCTGAGGCTGGTGTCCAAGGCGACGTTCGCCGTCGCGCGCTATGAGATCGAGGAGCCTAGCTTTCACCCCTACACCAGCAAGTACGATTATTGGCTGGAGGGCAAGGTCCGCCTCAGCGACAGCGAAATGCGCGGCTATCGCCTGTTCAACGATCCGGACAAAGCCAATTGTGGCGGCTGCCATCTTTCGCAGCCAAGCGCCAAAGGTTTGCCGCCGCTCTTCACTGATTTTCAGTACGAAGCCTTGGGCGCTCCGCGCAATGCAGCGCTCACGGACAACAAGGACTTACAGTATTTCGATCTCGGGATTTGCGGACCCATTCGCAGCGACATGGCCGACCAGACGCAATATTGCGGCATGTTCCTCACGCCGAGCTTGCGTAACACCGCCATGCGCCAAACGTTCTTCCACAACGGCGTGTTCCACTCGCTGCAGCAGGTGCTCGATTTCTACAATTTCCGCGACACCAACCCCGAGAAGGTCTATCCGCGCGCAGCTGACGGGACGGTCCAAAAATTGAATGACATTCCGGTCCAGTATCAGGCCAATGTCGATGTGGTTGATCCGCCCTTCGACCGGCATCTCGGCGAAACGCCTGCGATGACGGCGCAGAACGAGGCCGACATCATCGCATTCCTGAAGACCCTGAACGACGGATACAAAGAAACAAAATTCTCTGGCGGCGAATGACCGCCATCAGGGCTGTTTCGCCGACTTGATCGCGGCCCCTACCGGCGGCGCGCTCTACGCTGCAAGCAAGCCTTGCAGACTGGCGCGCCCATCAACCCGCGCATGTCGCAGGCAATATCGACCGCGACAGCTAGAGCACTGCCCGGCTAAGATGGGGCATATCCGGCGTCGGTGAAGTAGTTTTGGCAGGCCTGTGGGGTGATCTGGTCGAGACAGAGGCCGATGCGATCCCAGAGAGCGGGAACGGTTCGCTCGGCCGCCTTGCGCAGGTGCGCCTTGAGCTGCGAGAACGCCATCTCGATGGGGTTCAGATTCTGGCGAATAGGGCGGCAGCAAGCGCAGTTCGGCTCCGGCGTCGACGATCCGCTGGCGCACCCCGTCGACCTTGTGGGCGGGCAGGTTGTCCATCACCACAATGTCGCCAGGCTGCAAGGTTGGGACAAGGAAGGTCTCGACATAGACCAGAAAGGCGTCGCCGTTCATGGGGCCGTCCAGGACGAACGGCGCGATCAGGCTGTTATGGCGCAGGCCGGCGACGAAAGTGGTGGTCTTCCAGTGCCCCCAGGGCGCCTTGGCCAGCAGGCGCTCGCCGCGCGGGCATCGTCCCCGCAGCCGGACCATCTTGGTGGACGCCCCAGTTTCGTCGATAAACACCAGCTTGTCGGGATCCAGGCTGGCCTGAGCCGCCTTCCAGGCTTCACGCGCCTGGGCCACATCCGGCCGCTCCTGCTCGGCCGCGTGCAGAGTTTTTTTTATAACTGAGGTCGTACCGTTGGACGAAGCGATCCACCGCGCTGGTCGAGGTCTTCAGGCCCAACTCGTCCTCAATCCGCTGGGCCAGTTCCGCCAAACTCAGGTCAGGCTCGGCCTTGATGAGCGCCAGCAGCCACGCTGCGTGCGGCTCCAGTGGCGAGCGGCTCTTGCCCGACCGCGCAGCCGGGGCTGTGCTGCCGGTCTCGTCCAATTGCTTCTTCCAGCGGATCGCCGACGACGCTCCGACCTTGAAACGGCGAGCCGCGCCGCGCCGTGAATTGCCCTCCGCGATCTCCGCCACAACCCGCTTGCGATACTCCTCCGAATACGGCCGTCCGACCATGAGCCCCTCCCGAATCAGAGGCTCAATCGACTCACATCCGCACACGTTCGGGAATCCGCCCGCTCATCACATTCGATTCATCACAGCCGGGCAGTGCTCTAGCTCGCCTCAGATCGCGCCGCCGCCTTCGCTCCCCCTTTGCCCAGCGCCGTGGTCATCGCCGCAATGGAGCCGATCGCGCCGAGCTGCATCGAATCGACAGCGCTGCTCGGAACGATCACGATCGTCGCATTGTCCCGCTTCAGCCCCTCGTAGAGCATGTTCATCGCCCGCAGATGGAAGGCTGTCGGATTGTCGGCGTAGGTCTTCGCCGCCTCGCCGAACTTCTCCGCCACTTGGCGCTCGGAATCGCCGAGGATCACCCGCGCCTGACGTTCGCGCTCGGCCTGCGCCTGCATCGACATCGCGTCCTGCAGCGCTGGCGGGATCAGCACGTCCTTGACCTCGACCGAGATCACGTTGACGCCCCACGGCTCGGCGCGCGTGTCGATGATCCGCTGCAATTCCCCGCTGATCCGATCTCGCCCCTCGAGCATGTCGGCGAGCATCGTCTTGCCGATGACGTCGCGCAGCGCGGTCTGCGCGGCCCAGCTGATCGCATCGCCGTAGTCGGCGACGTCGAGCGCCGCCTTCCTGGGGTCGACCACTTTCCAAAACAGTACGGCGTCGACGTCGACCGGCACGGTGTCGCGGGTGAGAGTCTTCTCGGCGCGAAAGGCGCTGGCGGTGACCCGTGTGTCGATCCAGTAGGCGACGGTGTCGACGATCGGGATGATGAAGAACAGCCCAGGTCCTTCGAGCCCGCGGAAGCGGCCAAGACGCAGCACCACCGCGCGGTCCCATTGGTCCGCCACCTTCACGGAATAGGCGACGATGAGGCCGATCGCTACGAACACGAGGCCGATCGCGGTGCTGGAGCGGTAGTCGCCGGGGGAGGCGGCGAGAAATGCGATAGCCCACCCGAGGGCGACGATGATGATGAAGAGCAATGCGGGCAGAGCGTTGGGTCTTCTCATGCGTTTCCTCCTCATTTGTCGGCGGGATCAGCCCGCGGCTCGCAGCTTCGCACGTCGGCACGAAAGAAGCTCGGGCGCTCATCGCAGCTTTCGGCGATTGCGGCGCAGCATCGAGGCGGGCATGATCGGCCGCGGAAGCCCATAACGAGCTCTTCATGCTATTCCGCCTCAGGACCGTCGCCGCGCACGTCTTCGCGCCGACGCGCCCAGCGCTCGCGTTGTGGTGCGTCTTTGTCTTCGCTGCTTCGCTGGGCCTGTTCCTGTGGGGTCTCGCGGCCGCGCGGGACATCTATTTCGACGAAACCTGGTACGTCGCCACGGCGCGCACGTTGATCAAGACGGGCGAAATGCTGCATCAGGAGCACCCGCCGCTCGGCAAGCTCCTCATCGCCTGCAGTATCTTGCTCTTCGGCGACGACCCGCTGGGCTGGCGAGCGATGAGCGCGCTGTTCGGCGCGCTGACGCTGGTTGGGGTCTTGCTCTGGTCGTTCGCCCTACTGCGCGACCTGCGACAAGCCCTGTGGGCATGCGCCGTCACCGCGTTCAGCTTTATGGTCTACGTGCAGGCGCGGATCGCGATGCTGGACATCTTCCTGATGGCGTTCTGCGTCCTCGGCCTTGCCTTCTTCACCTTCAGCCTCAAGGAGACCCAATCGAGCCGCCGCTCGTTTGTTTTTGGGCTGATGATGGGCGTCAGCTTCGGGCTCGCGGGGGCGTGCAAGGTGTCGGGGTTTTTCCCGCTGTGCGGGGTCGTCGCTGTGCGCCTGCTGCTCGGTCTCCTGAAACTTTGGCGTGTCCGCTTCGAGGACCCGCGCGAGACCGATTTCTACACGCCGGACGCATGGGCTGGACTGACGTTGGGGAAATCGCTGCTAGTCTTCGTTGTCGCGCCGTTTCTAGCCTATTTCGCGGCCTATCTCTCGCAAATGCTGCACGCGGGGACGATTTTCGAATTCGTTGCCTCGCAGCGGCGCATGATCGCCATTATGACGGGCGTTTCGGCTTCGCATCCCTATTCGAGCCTCTGGTACCAGTGGCCTGTGATGACGCGGCCGGTCTGGTACCTCTTTCACGTGGAAGGCGCGGCCGGCGCGCAGTGGGGCGAGGGCAATCCAGCGCAGGCGATTGTCGGCATGGCCAGTCCCCTCGTGCTCCTGGCCGGCCAGGCCGCGATTTTGGCCGCGGCCTGGCGGTGGATCGCGCGACGTGAGAGCGACGGCATGATCATCACCGTCGCCTTCTTCTCACAATATCTGCCGTGGACCTTCAATCCTAAGGGGCTGGAGTTCTTTTATTACTATTTTCCTGCGCTTCTCAGCGCCGGACCGGCGCTGGCGTTGGCGTTCTTTCGCGGCGCGCGGCCGCGCCCCATTCTGGCGCTCGGCTTTCTCGTCGCTTCCGGGGCGACGTTCGTTTTCTTCCTCCCCGTCCTCTCCGCCCAATTCCCAGTCGACCCAGACGCATTTGCTCTGCGCGTCTGGTTCGATTCCTGGCGGTGAGGCGAGGGCTGCGCGTTCCGTTTTCCTTGCGGGGCAGCTAAAGGGACGGACATGTCCCCTAGCGAGTCGAAGCCGTCCTCGTCCCTCCCATCCCGAATTGGACGTTCCGATCCTGCCTTTTGGCGGATCACTGGCTCCCTGTTCGTCGGCGGCTTCGCCACTTTTGCGGTGCTCTACAGCGCCCAGCCTTTGATGCCCGTCTTTGCGCGCGAATTCGCAGTCTCGCCGGCCGCCGCCAGCCTGTCCCTTTCGGTGACCACCGGCGTCCTCGCGGTCGCGATGATCGCAGCCGGAGCGCTCTCGGAGGTCTGGGGCCGCAAGAGGATCATGGTCGCCTCGCTCGCTGCGACCTCTTTGGCAACCATGCTGGCGGCGCTCGCCCCGAATTGGCCTATTCTCTTGGCGCTGCGGGCGCTCGCCGGCCTCGCGCTGTCGGGACTTCCCGCTGTGGCGATGGCTTACCTCAGCGATGAGGTCGATTTACGATCGCTCGGCCTCGCCATGGGGCTCTACATCGCCGGCAGCACGCTCGGGGGTATGAGCGGCCGCATCGCAGTCGCCGCGCTCAGCGATCTGGCGGGATGGCGCTGGGCGATCGCCTCGGCGGGGGTTTCCGGTCTCCTGGGCGCCGCGCTCATCGCGCTCGGCTTGCCGGCTTTGCGCGAAGCGCCCCGACCGGCCGGTGGCTCAAGCCTAACAACCCTCCTCGAGACCGTCCGCCGTCACCTCGCCGAACCAGGCCTGCGGCTTTTGTACGCCGAAGGCTTCCTGCTCATGGGCGCCTTCGTATGCGCCTACAACTACACCGGCTTTCGCCTAGCCGAGCCGCCATTTTCGCTCAGCCAGACGATGATTGGCCTGGTCTTCGTGCTCTATCTCGCGGGTGCGGTCAGCTCCACTGTGATGGGCGATCTTGCGGGTCGATACGGGCGTCGTCGGGTGCTCTGGATCGCCATCGCGATCCAACTCGCCGGCATTGCGGCGACGCTGCCGGATAACCTTCCCTCGGTCGCCTTGGGGATCGGCCTCATCACCTGGGGATTCTTCGGCGCGCATTCGATCGCCTCGAGCTGGGTGGGGCTGAGGACGCAGACGGGGCGGGCGCAGGCGTCGGCCCTCTATCTGCTTTTCTACTACCTCGGATCGAGCGTGGTCGGCTCTTCGGGCGGTCTCTTCTTCCAGCATCTCGGCTGGCCCGGCGTCGCGGCCCTGCTGGCGGTCTTGACGGGATGCGCGCTCGCCATCGCGCTGCGGCTTTCCAAAATCCCGCCGCCTGCTCATCTTAGAGAGCGTGTCGATCGACCTGAGGGGCGCTGAAGCGGAGCGGCGCGATGGAGTGGCGCGACGAAGGCATTGTTATCGGCGTGCGCCGTCACGGCGAGAATTCGGCCGTGGTCGAGGCCATGACCCGTGCGCATGGGCGTCATCTTGGCTTGGTGCGTGGCGGCCGAAGCGTGCGCCTGCAGAGCGCATTGCAGCCGGGTAATAGCCTTGGCCTCGTCTGGCGCGCGCGCCTCGACGAACATCTCGGCATGTACGCCATCGAACCACTGGTGATGCGGGCAGGGCGGTTCATCACGAGCGGCCTCGCGCTGTCCGGCGTCGTCTATCTCGGCGCGCTGCTCCGCCTGCTGCCCGAGCGCGACCCTCACGAGTTGCTGTTCAAGGCCCTCGAACTCATCGCGGATCAGTTGGACGACGCCGCTATGGCGCCGGCGCTCGTCGCCCTCTTCGAGGCGCGGGTGCTCGCCGAATGCGGAGTTCGCCCTCGACCTCGAGCGATGCGCGGCGACCGGCTCGCGGGAAGAACTGATCTATGTCTCCCCGAAATCGGGACGCGCCGTGAGCGCATCCGCGGGAGCGCCGTGGCGCGACCGGCTACTGCCTCTGCCGGCCTTCCTGCGGCCGGGCAGCGCGCAGACGCCACTCGCGAGCGAAGTCGCGGACGCCTTCCGCCTCACCGGCTATTTCCTCATGCGCGATCTCTTCGCCCCGCGCGGCCTTTCGCTGCCAGACGCGCGCCGGGCCTTCCTGGTCGCCGCGGCGAAGGCCGAGCGCCGAGACTCGCCTTAAAAAATGGAAGCGGCCGAATTGACGCGGCGACGCGCTCGATCAATTGGCGTAACGCCATGGCGCTGCTGCATTTTTGAAATAACGTAAGAGGTACGCCAAATGCCTCTCGATTAGTCACCGACCCAATGCGGTGTTTCGTGCGCCGAAATTGTCTGTCTATTTGCGCGAACACGACCCAGCATTCACCCGGCGTCTGCTCGAGCGGCACGCCTCCAGAAGGCGACGGCGATCTCGCTAAGCGCCTCAGGCGCTTTGCAAAAATCGAATGCCTTGCTGACTTATGAAATGTTGGCGCGGGCTCGGCGGCACGGTCAGTCAGCGAGAGAGATGATGCGTGCAGCCTTTGCGTCGCGCATCAATATTGCCGGAAAAAGTACTGTACGGTTAAAAACACAAAGCCGTTCAATCTTGCGTAAGCATCACGAAGATAATTTTACTTGCAATAATTACAACATACGTCGCAATCGAGAGCGGCTGTTCTTGTCCACAATGTGGACATAGTTGCCTCACAAAACGATCATGAACGCAATGATCCTATGATCATTCAGCTATTTGCGGCGCGCCAATCATTGTCATGGCCGCCGAAAACAGACCGGATCCTTCCATCACCTTGACGACGTCTTTTCATCGAAGGCGCTAACGGGAGGAATTTGTCTATGCGAAGCAAGAAAGTGTGCCTGACAGTTGCTGCTACCCTAGCGGTTATCGGTTCGACCGGGTTTGTCGATACTGCGCTTGCCCACGCATTCGTTCCGCAGGGTTCCGCTTCCGACCTCGGCGAGCGGGCCAACCTCAGCGGAAAGAGCGCTTCCCTCGCTGGCGGCCAAAGTTCCTACCTTACCGGCCGAAGCGCTTCCTTCTCCTTTGGGCAGGGCACTCCCTACCTCAGCGGGCAGGGCGTTTCCTCCCTCAGTGAGCCGGGCGTTTCCTCCCCCAGTGGGCGGGGAGCCTCACATGTGGCGCCTCCTCGCGGGGGGACAACTGGAAACGTGGTGGTCGCCGAGGCGGAGCGCTGGATGGGCTCCCACAATATGACGGGAATGGCGGGGCCATGGTGCGCCGATGCTGTTTCATTTTGGCTGCGTCGGACGGGTCATCGGCCGCTTGCGAACAGAACAGTGTCCTCGGCCTTCGGCTATGGCCCGAGGCTTGCCGGTCCCCAGGTTGGCGCGCTTGCAGTAATCAGCACCCGCCACCACTGGGCCGGCCATATTGGGGTCGTCGCAAGCATCGGACTCGACGGCTCGATACGTTTGATATCCGGGAATTGGGGTCACCGCGTCGCGGCGACAGTCATCTCGCGCCGCGCCGTCGTCGCCTTCGTAGGGGTCAACTGATCGAATTCTTGGAGCTTAGCCGCCGAGCGGCGCGAAGCGGATGATCCGGCACGCTTCGCCCGCTCGCGCAGCTGGGGCATGCGGCGCGCGCACCACCAGCGCGTCTGCTCGCGCCAGCGCTTTGACGAGCGACGAATCTTGTGAGGCGATCGGCGTCGCGAGAAAGACGCCGTCGCCGTCGCGCGCTAGGGTTGCGCGCATGTACTCCTGGCGCATCGCATTGGATTCGAGGGGGACGGCGAGTTCGCGCCGGCTCGCTCGGGTCGCCGCCGGCTTCGGGATCGCCGACCAGCGCGCGCAGCAGCGGCCTGAGGAACAGCAGCGCGCAGACGGTCGAGGACGTGGGGTTGCCGGGCAGACCCAGCACATGGGTGGCGCCGAGCCGGCCGTGGATCAATGGCTTGCCCGGTCGCATTGCGATGCGCCAGAAGCCCAGGTCCATGCCGGCGCCAACGAGCGTCGTCTGAACCAAGTCATAGTCGCCCACCGAGGCGCCGCCAAGCGTAACCAGCACGTCGGCCTTGACGTCTTGCGCCTGCGCGAGGCTCCGCGAGAGCGCGGCCGGATCGTCAACCGCGATCCCGAGGTCGATCGGTTCGCCGCCCGCGGCGGCGACGATGCCCGCCACGGCGAAGTTGTTCGAGGCGACGATCTGCGCGGGGCCCGGCGTCTCGCCGGGGGCGACCAACTCGTCGCCGGTGGCGAGGATGGCCACACGCGGGCGCCGGCGCAGCGCGAGCGTCGGATGATTGGCGGCGGCCGCCAGCGCAATGTCGCGGGGCGTAAGGCGGCGCCCGGCCTCGATGACGATCTCGCCATCGCCGAAATCAAAGCCTCGCGTGCGAACGTTTTCGCCGGCCGCGACAGCCTCCGCAAGCGTGACCGTGTCGCCTTCGCGCCGCGCCTGCTCCTGGATCGCGACCGCATCCGCGCCCTCCGGCAGCGGCGCGCCTGTGAAGATGCGCGTCGCCTGGTGGGCCCCCAGCCGACCTTCGAATCCGTGGCCCGCCGCTGATTCGCCGATGACCTCCAACCGGGCGCCAGGACTCGTCGCGTCGGAGGATCGCAGGGCGTAGCCATCCATCGCCGAATTGGCGAAGGGCGGTTGGGTCCGCAGCGCGCGCACGTCGCGCGCCAGGGTGCGTCCGAGCGCTTCGCTCAACGGAACGGTCTCTTCGCCCAGAGGCTCCGTCACGGAGGCCAGGACGCGCGCCAGGGCCTCCGCCACCGAAATCAAGCCGCCGCTGTTCATGTCAAACCTCCTCGGCGCGCCACTCGCCCGACTTGCCGCCGCGCTTCTCGATAAGCCGCACGCCCTCGATGCGCATGCCGCGATCGACTGCCTTCGCCATGTCGTAGATCGTCAGGCAGGCGACGGAGGCCGCGGTCAGCGCCTCCATTTCAACGCCGGTTTGCCCGCGCGTCTTGGCCTCCGCGCGCACGACGACGCCGGGCAGCGCCTGATCGGGAGCGAGCTCGAGCGCGATCTTCGTCAAGGCGATGGGGTGGCAAAGCGGGATCAACTCATGCGTGCGCTTGGCCGCCATGATCCCTGCAATGCGCGCAGTTCCCAAAACGTCGCCCTTCTTGGCGTCGCCGGACAGGATGAGCGCCAATGTCTCGGGACGCATCACGACGCGCCCCTCGGCGATTGCAACGCGGTCGGTCGACGCCTTGTCGGAAACGTCGACCATGCGCGCCTCGCCAGAGGCGCCGATATGGGTGAGGCCAGTCATGAGCGTTTCAACCAAGTTTTGCCGACGCTGGCAATGGCGACGCTGGATTGATAATTTGTCGGAAAAGGCAAGAGGAATTGGGAGCGCACATGCCCGACGGCTTTCGACTGAACAGCTACCTCGCACGGATCGGCTTTGAGGGAGCCCCCGCGCCAGACCTCCAAACCCTCACAGCTCTGCACGCGGCGCATGTGGACGCGATTCCCTTTGAAGCCTTCGATCCGCTGCTGGGCCGTCCGGTCCGCCTCGATCTCGCCTCGGTGCAGGCGAAGTTGGTCGAGAGCCGTCGCGGCGGCTATTGTTTTGAACAAAATGCGCTGTTCAAGGCCGCCCTTGAAGCGTTCGGCTTCAAGGTTACGGCGCTCGGGGGCCGCGTGCGGTGGATGGCGCAGCCCGACAGTCCGCTCGGCCCGCGCGTCCACATGCTGCTCAGAGTCGATCTGCCCGAAGGACCGCACCTCGCCGACGTCGGCTTCGGCACCTGTGTGTTGGACGCGCCCTTGCAGTTGCGGACCGACATCGAGCAGCGCACGGGGATGGGCACGTTCCGCCTCGCCGAGAAGGACGGTCTTTTCACGCTGAGCGCCAAGCAGCCGGCGGGATGGCGAACCGCCTATGTCTTCAACATGGAGCCCCAGATTGAAGCCGACTACGAACTCGGCAATTGGTTCACGTCGACCCACCCGAGCGCGCCTTTCCCGAACATCCTGATCCTCGAGCGGGTGGGCGCCGACAAGCGCTACAAGCTGATGAACCGCCGCTTTGTGGTCGAAGCACGGGACGGCGAGGTCATCCACGAGCAATTGCTGGACGGCCCCGAAGCGCTGCGCCAGACGCTGGAGGGGACGTTCAACGTCGTTCCGCCGGCGCCCGTCGAGGAGATTTTCGCGCGCATCGCGAATTAACTCTCGGCGCCCTCGATCACTCAGTTGCGTGCCGCGTCCACCTCGGATATTTCGATCACAATGTCGTTGATTTAATCTCAGCCGCCTGGCGGCTCCGCCCGCGAGTGCGGGACCTGCGCCTTGTGCTGCAAGGTGTATCACGTTCCGGCGGTGGAAAAGCCGGCGGGCGTCTGGTGTCGCCATTGCGAGCCGGGTGTCGGCTGCGCAATTCATGACACTCGGCCAACGCATTGCCGGCAGTTCTTCTGCCTTTGGATGACCGACGGCAAGGTGCCGGACGTCTGGAAGCCGGATCGGTCCCGCATCGTGCTGACGATCTTTCCCGCCAACGGCTTTCTCTATGCGCAGGTCGATCCGGGCTCGCCGCAGGCATGGCGCAAAGAGCCTTACTATGGCGACCTCAGGCGGATGGCCAAGCGCTTCAACGCGCAGAATTGCCATGTGATCGTCTTCGTTGGCGACGTCGCCACGCTCATCATGCCTGATGAAGCCGTTCCGCTCGGAAAGATGAGCGCCACCGACAATTTCCGCGTCGAGCCGGCGTTCGGGCCGAAGGGTCCCACCTACCGGGCGGTGCGGGCCTAGCGGCGAATGCCGTGCGGATGGCCCGCGAAGCTTACGTGGCGAGCTTGCGCCGAGCGCATTGCGGAATGGTGGCGGTCAAACCATTGAGCGCGTCAATCGCTCGCTGGTTTCCGCCTCCCAGATACGAAACGCTCACGCCGCAAAAGCGTGGTTCGTCTGCGAGAACGCCGCCTCGCATTCGATCTCGACCTTTCCCTCGATGAATTGTCGATACTTGTTCTTGCAGTCCACATCCAGGCAGAAGTGATGACGCGCATATCGCGCGGGCTTCCCTTTGATGTCTCTCCGGCACCAGTCGCAAGTAAATCGTACCATAGCGGACTCCTGTAGTCCGGGAACCAGGTCCATTACGCACTCGTACCGTTGGCGTCGTAGCTTGCCTCAGGCGAGACGATGGTGATGACTGCCACTCCATCTGCGAAAGCTGAAAGCCATCAACTGCCAACGATGCCAAGCATACGCGAAATCCAAAAACCTTCCATTCTACGATGGGGCATTTGGATTCAATCTTGTCCTAGTGGTTCTATACATTCGTATCGGGAGGAAGCTGAAGTGGGTCCCGTTGCGGGATCAGGCCACAGACCGGCGGTCGTTGGAGCCGGCGACTAGGGTTCGTTTGCGCGGCTCGCCCCTGCCGCCCGAACTTCGTCTGGGCGGCAGGGGCGATTTTGCCTCTCCCAACCTGGGAAGAAAGTCTTTCGGACGACCCGCGTGATTAGGCCTTCCTGGCGTCAACGGCCTGTTGGCGACTTATGACGGCGTCGATCGCCGCAAGCTTTGCCTGTTCGACCGTGGAGATGGCGTAGTCGATCGCCATGTTCGCTTCCCACTCCAGTTCGTCCGCATGATTTTCGGCGCGCTCGGCGTCGAGTTCCTTCTTCCATTGTTTGACATTCGCTTTAAGCGCATCGGCATCGGCGGACACTTTCGCCTGAAGCGCGCCGAAGCCGCTCGAGACGGCGCCGCTGGCGGAATTCATGTCCTTTTTTAGCTTTTCAACTGAGCGCGCGGCCGCAGCGCGCAACTGCTCGCGGCGGGCCACCATCTTGTCGTGGGTCTCCTTCTTTGCCGCGGCGACGTCATCCTCAGCCTTTTTGGCGTGCAGCGACAGATCGGCGAGTTCTTCGGAGAGTGGCTTTACCATTGCGTCCTCCTTCCAGTCGCTTCGACAAGTCTTTGAGTAAGCCCCAGCGCGCACGCGGACCACGCCGGTCCGCTACCGCGGTCACAGCTCTCTCAATGAGGAAGAGGCAGGCAGGACATCATGTTGCGCATCCTTACGCTGCAAGCGGTTGCGCATGAAGCTCAGCCGATATCCAATGGATCGGCGGTAGAACTCCATTTTGCTCCGACTTCGGCCTTCTTGCAAATATGCGGATTCGACGACCGTTCGCATCAAGGTTGAGGCGGGCCAGCCTGAGGGCGCCGCGCATTCAGGCCTCTCTTGCCACCCGCTGCTGAACGCGAGAAATAGTGAGTCCGCCACGCTCTATTCCCCCGGAGGCCATCATGCGCAAACTCACCATAGGCTGCCCCCGGGAGTGCGCGTTATGAACGACGTCGCAGCCTTTCTCGCCCGCGCGATCGCCCAAGGGCGAAGCCTCGCCGAGGCTGATCTCGTGCTCAAGGGCGGACGCATCTTCGACCTCGTCACCGGCGAACTGATCAAGAGCGACGTCGCGATTACGGGCGATCGGATTGTCGGAACGCACGGCGAATATCGCGGCGCGGTCGAGATCGATGTCGCCGGCAAGATCATCGTACCCGGCTTCATCGACACGCATCTGCATGTCGAATCCTCGCTCATCACGCCGCTCGAGTTCGACCGCTGCGTCCTTGCGCATGGCGTGACCACGGCGATCTGCGATCCGCACGAGATCGCCAACGTGCTGGGCGCGGCGGGCATCCGCTATTTCCTCGACGCCTCCGTGGCGACGGCGATGGATCTGCGCGTCCAGCTCTCGAGCTGCGTGCCCGCGACCCACCTCGAGACCTCCGGCGCGCGGCTGGAGGTTGGCGACTTGCTACCGCTGGCGAGCCATCCCAAGGTGCTGGGCCTGGCCGAATTCATGAATTTTCCTGGTGTGCTCGCTGGCGATCCGGCTTGCCTCGCCAAGCTCGCCGCCTTCCAGGGACGGCCGATCGACGGCCATTCGCCGCTCCTGCGCGGCCTCGATCTCAACGGCTACCTCGCGGCCGGCATCCGCACTGATCACGAAGTGACCAACGTCGCCGAGGCGCTGGAAAAGCTCGCCAAGGGCATGCAGATTCTGGTGCGCGAGGGCTCGGTCTCGAAGGACCTGCACGCTCTGGCGCCAATCATCACCGAGCGCCATTCGCCCTTCATCGCCTTCTGCACCGACGATCGCAATCCGCTCGACATCGCCGAGGAGGGCCATCTCGATTTCATCATCCGGACCGCGATTGCGCTCGGCGCGCCGCCGCTCGCCGCTTATCGGGCCGCAAGCATCTCGGCCGCCCGCATCTTCGGCTTCAAGGATCGCGGTCTCGTTGCGCCAGGCTGGCGGGCCGATCTCGTCGTCGTCGACGATCTCGAATCCTGCGCCGTCTCGCGTGTCCTCACCGGGGGCAGGATCGTCGGCGAGGATCTGTTCGCAGCGCGCGGCTCAGTCGCTCCCGTCGGGCGAGGCAGCGTAAAGGCGCGCCGCGTCTCGGCAGCGGACTTCGTCGCGCGCGGGCAGGGGCCTTCGACCCAGGCGATCGGCGTCGTGCCGGGCAAGATCATCACCGAACGCGTACCTGCGGTCCTGCCTTTCGCCAACGGCATGCGGGGCGTCGATCTCGACCAGGACTTCGTCAAGGTCGCCGTGGTTGCGCGCCACGGCGTCAATGACAACATCGCCGTCGCCTTCGTGCGCGGCTTCGGGATGAAGCGCGGCGCGATCGCCTCCTCGGTCGGCCATGACAGCCACAACATCACCGTCGTCGGCGCCAACGAAGAGGACATGGCGGTCGCGGTCAACCGGTTGATCGAGATCGAGGGCGGATTCGCCGTCGCGGAGGGCGGGCGCGTGCTCGCCGAACTCGCCTTGCCGATCGCCGGGCTGATGAGCCTGCTCAGCTTTGAAGAGGTCCACAAGGCGTTGATCCCGCTACGGGCGGCGGCCAAGAGCCTGGGCGTCGTCCTCGCCGAGCCGTTCCTGCAAGTGGCGTTCCTGCCGCTGCCGGTGATCCCGCACCTTAAGATCACCGACAAGGGGCTTGTCGACGTCGACCGTTTCGAACTTGTGCGAGACTGAGCGCCAGCCGGAATCGAACTCAGTCCGCCCGTCTCGCCGACCAGGCGAAGACGATGGCCAGGGCGAGCCAGGAGAGAATCATCAGCGAGCCGCCGAGCGGCGCGGCGAAAGGAAACAGGCGCGCGCCGGCAAATGCGCGCGTCGTAAGATCGCCGGAAAACAAGATCGTGCCGATCGCCAAGGCGAAGCTACAGGCGAGCAACGCCCGCGCGCGTGAGCGCTGACGGGCATGGGCGCTGGCGCCGAGCAAGGCCGCCGCGTGGAGTACGAGAAACGTGGATGCGGTCGTCGTCAACTCTCCGCCGTCGGCATGCCGGCCCGCGGCGGCGAGCGCCACGCCGGCCGCGCCCATCGAAGCGGCGAGCGTAGCAAGGGCGTCGGCGGGGCGGATCAAGGCGAACTCCTGAGAATCTACGGACCACCGCTCCGGCGCGAGGCGCGCGTCGGCGAACAACGCCACTGTTATACCGAATCGTCGCATTCGCGGCGCGCCGCGAGAATGTGACGATTCGCCGCAACGAAATCGGCCCCGAGCGCCGAGATTTGGCCGTAAGCCGCCAGTATTCCCATAAGCGACAAGGCTGGGGCATCTCACACTCTCCTCCATCGAGCGCCTCTCGCTTTGGGCGCGACCTCACGGCGAGCTCAAAGGAGCGAAGTCAGGATTGATGACTCGTTTGAAAAGGCGCTCGCGGCGCATGGCGGTCGCGGCAATGCGCGCCGGAACGGACGCCGCGGTCACAATCGCCGCGCGGACGCATAAACTCGCCGCCCCGGACGTCGAGGGAGCGAGCGCCCAGGTGCGCGAGGCGCGCCGCATGGTGGACGAGAAGATCCTCGCCGCTTGCGAGGGCGCCTTCGCCGCGCAGATGGCGTGGGGAGCCTTCGTCATGAAAGCCACGCTGGGCGGCGTCCGCACGTTCGAGGACGCCGCGCTCGGCCTCGCCGGCGTCGCCGAGGCAGCGGTCAAGCCGGCGCGTCGCACGGTCCGCGCCAATGCGAAGCGGCTTACCGGCCGCGGACGCCTGAGATAGACTGCCGATCACGGGTCCGAGAGCCGCCATGCACATCCTGCAATCCCTGCATCATTTCGTCTCGGACTATGGCTATTTCGCCGTATTGATTCTGGTCGCGCTCGAGAGCGCCGGGGTGCCGATGCCGGGCGAAACGGCTCTCGTGACGGCGGCGGTGCTCGCTGGCCGCGGCGATCTCAATATCGGCCTCGTGATCGCTTGCGGCGCGGCCGCGGCCATTCTCGGCGATAACGCCGGCTATTGGGTCGGCCGCGAATTCGGCTTTCCCCTGATCTACCGCTACGGGCGTTATCTTCGCCTCGACGAGGGGCGTCTCAAGCTCGCGCAATATTTGTTCCAACGCCACGGCGGGAAGATCGTGTTCTTCGGCCGTTTCGTCGCCGTGTTGCGCGCCTTCGCCGCATTCCTCGCCGGCGTCAATCACTTGTCGTGGCCGCGGTTTCTCATCTTCAACGCGCTGGGCGGAATTGTCTGGGCGACAGTGTTCGGACTCGGCGGCTTTTTCCTCGGCCACGCATTTGAGCACTACGCCCGACCGGTCGGGCTCGCCGCGCTCACCTTGGCGATCATCGGCGCCGTCCTCGCCAGCCGCTTCATCGCCCATCACGAGAAGTTGTTGCAGGCCGAGGCCGAGGCGGCCCTGCCGGGACCGCTCGTCGCGCCTCGCGCCCGTTAAGTCTACGGCCCGGGGGGCCGCAGCGAGAACCAGGGCTTCGCCTTCTCCAACTGGGCGGCGAGGCGGAACAAGGTCGCCTCGTCCCCCCAACGCGCGACGAAATGCATTCCGATCGGCAGGCCCGCCGCGTTCCAGTGCAGTGGCATCGACGCCGCAGGCTGGCCGGTTACGTTGAACAGGGGCGTATAGGGCATGAAGCTCAGCGCCTTTTCTGACAGTCGCAGCGCGAGGCCGGTGAGCTTGACGAACCAGCCGGCGCGCAGGCGCCCGAGAATTTCGAGCAGCGCCGCCTCGAGCGGCGCTGGCTTCATGGCCCCGATCAGGGCCGGCGGAGCGGCGAGGGTCGGCGTCAGCAAAACGTCGAAATCCGTGAAGAAAGCGCCGACGGATCGCGCCCAGTTCTGCAGCCGCCGCGCCGCGCTCGCATAGTCGCCGGCGCTCCACGACTTGCCGAGCAGGCTGACGAGATAGGTGGAGGCCTCGAAATCGGCGAAGCCGAGCGACCGGCCGACCAGCCGCTCTGTCTCCGCGACGTCCGCCGACGTCTCGCCTGCAAGGATTTTCATGAAGGCGAGGATCAGCGGCTCGCGTTCGAGCGGCGGCGCCGCCTCGACGAGCTCATGGCCCAGCTCCTTCAAGAGAACGACGGTCTTCTGGACCCCCTCCACACAGTCGGGATGAACCGAGGACGTGAGAAAGGGCGACGTCGAATAGGCGATTCGCAGCCGTCCGGGAGCGCTCGCAATCTCTTGGAGATAAGGGCGCTCGGGCGGCCTGATCTCGTAGGGAGCGCCGATGTCCGGACCTTGGGTGGCGTCGAGCAGGGCGGCGCTGTCGCGCACCGAGCGGGTCAGCGCGTGACCGGCCGAAAAGCCGCGTAGGATCTCGCCTTCAAACGGGCCGCTTGGCGTACGGCCGCGCGTCGGCTTGAGCCCGAACAGGCCGCAGCACGACGCGGGAATACGGATCGAGCCGCCCCCGTCGGTCGCGTGCGCCATCGGCGCAAAACCGGCGGCGACGGCCGCTGCGGCGCCGCCGCTCGAGCCGCCGGGGGTATGGTCGAGGCTCCAGGGATTGCGGCACGGCCCGAGAGCCTCCGATTCGGTCACCGGGGCGAGGCCGAATTCGGGGACGTTCGTTTTCCCCATGAGCACGAGCCCGGCCTTGCGGTATCGCGCCACCACCTCGGCGTCCCCCTCGCGCTGAATGCTCGTCAGGCGCCGGTTGCCCTCGCTCATCGGCGCGCCGGCGACCGGCGCCATCAAATCCTTGATGAGGAAGGGCACGCCCTGGAATGGACCGCTGAGTGGCCCTGCCGCGGCCTTGCGCGCGCTGTCATAGAGTTTCCAGACGACGGCGTTGAGGCGCGGATTGCCTCTTTCGACCCTGGCGATTGCTTCTTCGAGGAGTTCGGTTGGCGTCACGTCGCCGTTGCGAACCAACTCGGCGAGCCCCAGACCGTCATAATCCGCGTAGTCCGAGAAGCCGCTCAAGTTCGCCCCTTCGTCAGTCGAGCTCCTTCACGAGCCGGCTCAGGGCGGATTGTCGAGGGAATCGCCGCCCTCGGCAAGCCGAGCGGTGGCGACCGCCAGAGTGTGCGGGATGTATCGGAGTCGCCGCACGCTCTCGATTCTTTGGTTTTCCCGCGCTTTTGACGAAAAAATGGCGACCACTTGGTGGTCGCGCGCTCCGGAGCCGCAATTTCGTCAAATGAGACCGCGCTTTATGAGCGGCGATTGCCTTGCGCGGCGAAGCGGCTATTGTCCCGCGCGCCGAGGCTTGGAGCGCGGTCAGGATCAACATTTGGATGATTAGGGATATTCGCATAGCGCTCGACGCCATGGGTGGAGACCACGGACCGTCGGTGGTCCTGGATGCGGCGTCGATCGCTCTGGAACGGCGCCCCGACGTTCAATTCATCATCTACGGCGACGAAAGGGTGGTGGCTCCGCTGCTGGCGGCGCGCTCCGCGCTCGCGCGCAAATCTCACTTCGTCCACTGCGACGTCGCGATCAAGATGACCGATAAGCCGAGCCAGGCGCTGCGCTCGGGAAGACGCACGTCATCGATGTGGATGGCGATCGAGGCGGTCAAGAAGGGCGAGGCGGACTGTGCGGTGTCGGCCGGCAACACCGGGGCGTTGATGGCGATGGCCAAAGTGTGCTTGCACACGATGCCGCTGATCGAACGTCCGGCGCTCGCCGCAATTTGGCCGACGGTCCGTGGCGAGTCGATCGTGCTGGACGTCGGCGCGTCGATCGGCGCGGATGCGGAGCACTTCATCGATCTCGCGGTCATGGGCGCGGCGATGGCTCGGATCGTGTTCGACATCGAAAGCCCGACGGTCGGCCTCCTCAATGTCGGCGTCGAGGAGATCAAAGGCATCGAGGAGGTGAAGACTGCCGGCCGCGTGCTGCGCGATACGGCTTTGCCCAATATGCACTACCATGGCTTCGTCGAGGGCGACGATCTGGGCAAGGGCACGGTCGACGTGATCGTCACCGAAGGCTTCACAGGCAATATCGCCCTCAAGACCGCCGAGGGGACCGCTAAGCAGATCGGCCAATACATCCGCGACGCGATGGGCCATAGTTGGATGTCACGACTCGGCTACCTCTTGGCGCGCGACGCCTTCCGGGCGCTGCGCGAGAAGATGGATCCGGGCCGCGTCAACGGCGGGGTTTTCCTTGGTCTTGACGGCGTCGTCATCAAGAGCCATGGCGGCGCGGACGCTGAAAGCTACGCCGGCGCGATCGAGGTCGGCTACGATATGGTTCGACAAGAGTTGTTGGGGAAGATTCGCGACATGATCGTGCAAGCCAACGAAGCGCGGACCCGAACCGCGACTCCCGCGGTCTCGTGACCTTCATGCGCTCTAGGAAAGCACGCCGCACATGACCGTCACGAAACTCCGTTCCGCCGTAAGGGGCGTTGGGGCGTATCTGCCGCAGCGTGTCATCACAAACGCCGAGATGGCGACGATCGTCGACACGTCCGACGAGTGGATCCATCAGCGCACCGGCATCCGACAGCGCTACATCGCCGCAGAGGACGAAACCACCTCGACCCTCGCCGCCAAGGCCGCCGAAGCCGCGCTCGCCAACGCCGGCCTCACGCCGGCGGATATCGACCTGATCGTCGTGGCGACCTCGACGCCGGACTATACCTTTCCCTCCGTAGCGACGCAGGTGCAGGCGTTGCTGGGCATGACGCACGGCGCGGCCTTCGACCTCCAGGCGGTGTGCTCAGGCTTTGTCTTCGCCGTGACGACGGCGGACAAATTCCTCGTCTCCGGATCGCATAAACGCGCGCTGGTGATCGGCGCGGAGACCTTTTCGCGCCTGCTCGACTGGTCCGATCGCACCACCTGCGTGCTGTTCGGCGACGGAGCGGGCGCGATCGTGCTCGAAGCGGTCGAGAGCGACGGCGACTTGCACTCCCCAGGCGTCATCTGCAGCAAATTGCGCTCCGACGGGCGCCATCGCTCCAAGCTCTATGTCGACGGCGGCCCCTCGACAACGAAGACGGTCGGCCATCTCCGCATGGAAGGCAAGGAGGTCTTCAAGCACGCGGTCGGCATGGTCACCGACGTCATTCGCGCCTGCTTCGACGAGGCGAGGATTGGCGCCGCCGAAATTGACTGGTTCGTGCCGCACCAGGCCAACCGGCGCATCATCGACGCCTCCGCCGACAAGCTCGGCCTCGCCCACGAGAAGGTGGTGGTCACCGTCGATCAGCACGGCAACACGTCCGCCGCTTCGATCCCGCTGGCGCTCAACGCTGCCGTGCAAGACGGGCGCATCAAGAAGGGCGACCTCGTCATGATCGAGGCGATGGGCGGCGGCTTCACCTGGGGCGCGGCGCTGATCCGCTGGTGAGCCTTGCGCGCGCTGGCGCCGATCGTCGCTACGATCGAGGCGCAGGGCCTCGCGGCGCGCGGCGCCTTCGCGCTCGATGACGCGGATCGCGCCGGCGGCCTCGACGGCCTCGCCGCCATCGTCCTCGTCGGCGCTGCCGGCGCGCATGGCTGGAAGGCGTTCGCCGCCTCGCCCGAAGCCCGCGACGGCCACGCCGATCCGCTCGATCGCTGGAGCTGCCGCGTCATTGACGCGCTCGCTCGCGACTTGGGAGCGCGGCCGTTCTATCCCTTCGGCGGGCCGCCTTACTGGCCGTTCCAGCGTTGGGCGCTGCGCGCCGAACCCGTCTCGCCATCGCCGCTCGGGCTGCTGATCCATCCCAAATTCGGCCTATGGCACAGCTATCGCGGCGCGCTCGGCTTCGCGGAGCCGGTCTCAATTCCGCCGCGCGAAGCTCAGGCAAGCCCATGCGAGATCTGCGCGTCGCGTCCCTGCCTCTCGGCCTGTCCCGTCGGCGCATTCGCCGCGAGCGGCTACGACGTCGCCGCCTGCGCCGCGCATCTTCGCGGGGACGAGGGACGCGCTTGCATGGAGGGCGGCTGCCTGGCGCGTCGCGCCTGTCCCGTCGGCGTCGAATTTGCGCATGGGGAGGCGCAGGCTAGCTTTCACATGCGGGCGTTCTTGCGCGCGCGAGGCGGCCACCCCGCCACAGCGACTGATGTTTAACTTGGGAGCCATTCCATGATGCGGATCGCTACGAGTTTGGCGCGCGCTCTCATCGTGGCCTGCGCCGCCATTGCAAGCGCGGCGGACGCGCAAGAAGCCCCGACCTACGGGCCGGAGCTGCAGGGCTTCGAATATCCCTGGCCCGTCCAGCATTTCCGCTTCGCCTCGCAGGGCGTCGATCTCGACATGGCCTATATGGACGTCAAACCCGCGAAGCCGAACAACGAGGTCGCGGTGCTGCTGCACGGCAAGAACTTCTGCGCAGCGACTTGGCGCGAGACGATCAAGGTGTTGAGCGACGCCGGCTATCGCGTGATCGCGCCCGATCAGATCGGCTTCTGCAAATCGAGCAAGCCAGAGCGGTACCAATTCAGCTTCCAGCAACTCGCCGCGAACACGCACGCGCTGCTGGCTTCGCTCGGCGTTTCACACGCCACGATGATCGGTCATTCCACCGGGGGGATGCTCGCGATCCGCTACGGGCTGATGTATCCGAGCGAGACGGACCAGCTCGTTCTGGTCGATCCGATCGGTCTGGAAGACTGGAAGGCAAAGGGCGTTCCCTGGCAGAGCGTCGACGCTTGGCGTCAGCAAGAACTACGGACGACCGCCGACAGCATCCGCGATTACGAGCGCGCGACCTACTACGCCGGCGCCTGGAGCCCGAGCTACGAAGAATGGGTGCAGATGCTCGCCGGGATGTACCGCGGCCCTGGCAAGGACATCGTCGCTTGGGATTCGGCGCTGCTCTACGACATGATCTACACGCAGCCGGTGGTCTATGAGCTCGGCAAGCTCGCTCCGCCGGTGCTGCTGATGATCGGCGACAAGGATACGACGGCGATCGGCAAGGCTATTGCGCCGCCCGCCGTCCGCGCGACGCTCGGCGATTATCCCGCTCTCGGCAAAGCTGCGGTCGCCGCCATGCCGCATGCTCGCCTGATCGAGTTTCCCGACCTCGGCCATGCGCCGCAGATCCAGGCGCCGGAGGCTTTCCACAAAGCGCTGCTCGAGGGCTTGCGCGCTCCCGTCGGCGATAAGCCCTGACCCGGCCCCGTCGCCTCGGCATCCAAATGGGAGCACGTTCCGGCGTGGTTAGTCCATCACCGCCGCATGATCGTCCGGTTTCGCGGCGACGGTCGACGCCTTGGGCGCGCGTATCAGGGCGAGCAACGGGAAGGCTGAGAGCGAAACAAACGTCATCAGGAGGAAGTCGTTGGAATAGGCCATCACCGCCGCTTGCTGCGTGACGAGACCTTCGAGCGTCGCGAGATTGGGGAGGCTGCGGCCTGCGAGGATCAGCGCGTCAGGCATCCGCATCGCGTCGTTGAACGGCGTGACGTGCTCGGCGAGTTGGCTGTGATACGTCGACACCATATTGGTCAGTTCCGCGATGACGACGGAAATGCCGACTGATGAGCCGATGTTGCGGATGAGCGTCCAGAGCGCCGCGCCCTCGGTTCGCAGCGTGCCGGGCAGCGTGGCGAAGGCGATGGTGTTGAGCGGCACGAAGACGAAGCCGAGACCGACGCCTTGGACGACCGAATCGATGGCGATCGCGCGACCCGAGACGTCAGCGTTCCAGCCGACCATCACCCACAACGAGCCAGTCGCAAGAATCAATCCGAGCAGGATCAATAGCCGGGCGTCGTATTTGGCGAGCAGGCGGCCGACGATCATCATGGCGAAGAACGTGCCGATGCCGCGCGTGCCGAGGAGATAGCCGCTCGCCAGCACAGGATAGCCGAGCAGGTTCTGAATGAACGGCGTCACCAGCGCCATCGTCGCCAGGAGAATAATGCCGATCAGGAACATGAAGATCAGCGCGATTGAGAAGTTCCAGTCGCGGAAGATGCGAAGATCGATGAACGGCCGCTTCGCTGTGAAGGCGTCGACGAAAAAAAAGTAAAAGCCGGCCACGGAGAGAATGGCCTCGGCGCAGATTTCCGTCGATTCGAACCAGTTCTGCTCTTGCCCGCGATCCAACATCATCTGGAGCGCGCCGATGCCGAGCGAGAGCGGTATGAAGCCGGACCACGAGAAGGGGATGTCGCGCCGCGTCGGGCTCTCGCGCATGAAGACGGAGAGGCCGGCGACCGTCAGAACGCCGAAGGGCAGGTTGACGAAAAAGACCCACCGCCAGGTGTAATTGTCGGTAAGCCACCCGCCGAGCGTCGGCCCCATGATCGGGCCCAGCATGACGCCCATGCCCCAGATCGCCATCGCCGAGCCGCGCTTGGCCGGGGGATAGGCGTCGAGCATCACGGCCTGGCTGATCGGCACGAGCGCCGCGCCGAACACGCCCTGCAAAAGACGAAACGCGACCATCTGCTCGATGCCCTGTGCGATTCCGCAGAGCATGGAAGCGACAGTGAAACCTGCGGAGCAGACGATGAAGAGCTTTTTGCGGCCGAAGCGCGCGGCCATCCAGCCGAGCGGCGAGGTCATGATCGCCGCCGCGACGATGTAGGAGGTCAGCACCCAGTTGACCTGATCCTGCGTCGTCGACAACGAACCCTGCATGTAGGGCAACGCCACATTGGCGATCGTCGTGTCGAGCGCCTGCATGACGGTGGCCATCATCACGCAGACGGTCAACATGGCGCGCACAGAAGGCGTCATTGGCTCCGCAGGCGACTCGCTCATCGGCGCCTCAAGACCGCTTCGGCTGCGCCGAGCCCTCGACCCACGAGGCGGCCCAACTCGTCAGGTCGCTCCAAAGCCCCTGAAGCGACCGAGTGCGTCCGGTGTCGATCGACACAACCGCGCTCATGCCGGCGCGGAGGTTGGCGGCGTCCTGATCGGCGTCGAAGGTGAACCGCAACGGCACGCGTTGCACGACCTTGACCCAGTTTCCGCTGGCGTTTTGCGGCGGCAGGATCGCGAATTGCGCCCCGGTTCCTGGCGCAATCGACGAGACTTTGCCGCGCCATTCGCGCCCTGGAAAGGAATCGATCGTCACCGTCGCGGGCTCGTCGGCGCGCACATAGGTCAGATCCGATTCCTTCGGGTTGGCGTCGACCCAGAGGCCGGTGTCCGCGACCACGGCGAAGACCGGCTGTCCGGCCGGCGCAACGCGGCCGAGCTCGATCTGATCGACCTGCGTCGCGACTCCCGCGATCGGCGCGACCACGTTCGCATTGCGCAGATTGCGTTCGGCGTCGTCGACCTGGGCCGTGGCCTGCATGAAATCGGGAAACGTGTCGATCGTCGCCTCGAGCCCGCCGCCGAGCTTGACCTTCGTCGCCTCCTGCTGCTCGCGCACGAATTCGAGGATCTGTCTGGCCTGAACGAGCGCGGCGGCGGAGGTGTCTTCATTGAGCCGTGTGCCGGCGAGCGAATTGACCAGCGCGACCTTGCGATCATAATCGGCCTGGCGCAGGACTACCGCCTCATTGGCCATTTTGAGCTGGTCTTCGTTGCTGGCATAAGCGGCTTTCAGATTGGCGAATTCAATCTTCGCCGCAGCGAGGCGGCCTCGCGCCAGCGCAAGAGCGGTGCGGTACGGCGCGGGGTCGATGTCGAACAACGGGTCGCCGACGCCGACCTTCTGCCCTTCGCGCACATGGACGGCCACAACCGCGCCGGAGACCTGGGGCGTAATCAACACCTTCTCGGCGCCGACATAGGCGTTGTCGGTCGAAACGTAACGCCCGCCGCCCAGCCAGAAATAGAATCCCCCCACGACCGCGACCGCCGGGATGACGACAACAAGTACGAAGCGTCTGAATCCAGAGCGCCGCCGGGGAGCGGGGGCGCTCGCCGGCTCTGCGGCCGGCGCCAGCTTGGGAGGGCCGGCCGGAGCCGACGGCACGGCCGGATTGCGATTCAGCGGCGTCGGCTCGGCCGAACGGTCGCGCGGCGTAGAAGAAGGTTGCGACACGTTACGATCCTCCGCTGTTCAATTCGCATTTCAAATTGGAACGAATGCGCTCGAGCCCCGCGAGGAGACCGGCAACCGCGACATCGTCGAGGCCATCCAGCGCGCACCCCATCACCGCCTCGCCCAAATCGTCGAGCCGGGCGAGAGTCGGCGCCGCCTTTTCGGTCAGGTACAAACGATTGGCGCGCCGGTCTGCTGTATCGTCCCGGCGCTCAACGAGGCCCGACGCCGCGAGCTTGTCGACCAACCGCGCAAGCGTGATCGGCGCAAGATCGAGCGCGTCGGCGAGTTCGCGCTGCGTAACCCCCTCGGCGCGACGCAACTTGGCCAGCACCGCCCATTGTGCGCGGGTCATGTTCAATTCGCGCGCGCGCTGGTCGGAGTAGGTTCGCAGCATGCGCGCCACGTCAGAAAGCGCGAACGCAAGTTCGCGCGCAGGAGATAGCGGCATCGCCTCGGCAGTTCCCCTTATAATATGCCTGCTTATAATCGGAGCCGCAGATAACGCAAGGGATTTTGCATCCAGCGCCGGGGAAATTCAGCCGCTATTGGGAGGCGCAAGTGTCGACGCCAATTCAAGATTAACAAAGGGAAAAAGCCGGCCGTCAGCTTCCGCGGTAGGTGGAATAGCTCCACGGCGTCACAACGAGCGGCACGTGATAGTGGCCGCTCGGATCTGCGACAGCGAATCGGATCGGCACGACATCGAGGAACGGGGGGTCGGCGACAGCGGCGCCCATAGTGCGAAAATAATCCCCGACGTGGAAATTCAACTCAAATGCGCCAACGCGCAGGTCGGCTCCACTGACAAGGGGGGCGTCGGTGCGCCCATCGGAATTGGTGCGCACGTTCGCGATAAGCGTGCGCGCGCCGTCGGCGCCGAGTGCGAAAAGCTCAATTGTCACGCCGGCCGCGGGCCCGCCGCGCGTCGTGTCGAGCACATGAGTGGTCAATCCCGCCATGCGAGTTCCTCATCAATCAGGACTGAATTTAGCCCATCAAATCGCCAATTGATACCAAACAAGGCAGTAACAGACCGCAGCGCCATGCGGAATTTGCATAAGTGAATCGCCCAGGTCAGGATTGCCATTCTTCAGGCTCCGTGAGACACACTGCGCCGTTCTGAAGCCAGCGGAACTCTAGGAAAGGCGCGAGGGAGGCTGCATGACCGACGACCCCAAAGGCGATGCCGCCGAGATGCGCGAATGGCTGGAGGCGCTCGATTCGGTCGAGGCCTTCGAAGGGGTGGGGCGGGTCGACGAACTGCTCGATTCCGTAGTCACTTCCGCTCGGCGCAAAGGCGCGCGACTGCCCTTCGCCGCCAACACTGCTTATATCAACACTATCCATCCCCAGGATCAGGCGCAGCATCCCGGAAATCGGGAATTCGAGCAGACCATTCGCCGATACGTCCGCTGGAACGCGGCCGCCATCGTCCTGCGCGCGAATAAGGAATCCTCGGAGCTCGGCGGCCACATCGCAAGCTTCCAGTCGGCCGCGACGCTCTACGACACCGGCTTCATGCATTTCTGGCGCGCGCCGGATGAAGCGCACGGCGGCGACCTTGTTTACTTCCAAGGCCATTCCTCGCCCGGCATCTACGCCCGCGCCTATCTTGAGGGGCGGTTGACGGAGGACCAACTCGTCAACTTCCGTCAGGAAGTCGGCGGCCACGGGCTTTCCTCCTATCCGCACCCCTGGCTGATGCCCGACTTCTGGCAGTTCCCGACGGTGTCGATGGGGCTCGGGCCGTTGATGGCGATCTATCAGGCCCGCTTCCTGAGATATCTGCAGGGGCGGGGCATCGCCGACACGACCGGCCGCAAGGTCTGGGCCTTCTGCGGCGACGGCGAGATGGACGAGCCGGAATCGCTCGGCGCAATCTCCCTCGCGGGACGCGAGAAGCTGGACAACCTCATCTTCGTCATCAACTGCAACCTGCAACGTCTCGACGGCCCCGTACGTGGCAACGGCAAGATCGTGCAGGAGCTCGAGGCGGACTTCCGCGGCGCGGGCTGGAACGTCATCAAGTGCCTCTGGGGCTCGAACTGGGACGAGTTGCTCGCCAAGGACACCAGCGGCAAATTGCGCCAGTTGATGGAAGAATGCGTCGACGGCGAATATCAGGACTTCAAGTCCAAGAACGGCGCCTACATCCGCAAGAACTTCTTCGGCCGCTATCCCGAGACCGCGGCGATGGTCGCCGACTGGAGCGACGACAAGATTTGGTCGCTCACCCGCGGCGGCCATGATCCGATCAAGGTCTATGCCGCCTACAAGGCGGCCGTCGAGCACAAGGGCCAGCCGACCGTCATTCTCGCCAAGACCGTGAAGGGCTACGGCATGGGCGAGGCGGGCGAAGGGCAGATGATCGCCCACCAGGCCAAGAAGATCGGCGATCACGCGTTGAAGGCGTTCCGCGACCGCTTCCAGATCCCGCTGAGCGACGACGAGCTGGCCAAGCTGCCGTATCTGCGCCTGCCAGAGGACAATCCGGCGATGAAATATCTGCGCGAGCGCCGGGCGGCGCTCGGCGGATATGTCCCCTCGCGCCGGCGAGAGGCGGCGCCGCTCGAGATTCCCGAACTCTCGGCCTTCGACGCCTTGTTGAAGCCGACCGCCGAGGGGCGCGAAATCTCGACCACGATGGCCTTCGTCCGTATCCTGACGACGCTGTTGCGCGACAAGGCGATTGGCTCGCGCATCGTACCGATCGTGCCGGACGAGAGCCGCACCTTCGGCATGGAGGGCCTGTTCCGCCAGGTCGGCATCTTCAGCCAGCTCGGACAACTCTATCGCCCGCAAGACGCCGACCAACTCAGCTACTACCGAGAGGACCCGAAGGGGCAGATCCTCCAGGAAGGCATCAACGAGCCCGGCGCTATGGCCTCGTTCATCGCGGCGGGAACGTCCTACTCGACGTCTAACGCGCCGATGATCCCGTTCTATATCTATTACTCGATGTTCGGGTTCCAGCGCATAGGCGATCTCGCCTGGGCGGCGGGCGACATGCGCACGCGCGGCTTCCTGATCGGCGGCACCTCCGGCCGCACCACGCTGAACGGCGAAGGCTTGCAGCATGAAGACGGCCACAGCCATCTCCTGGCTTCGACCATTCCAAACTGCATCGGCTATGACCCGACCTACGCCTACGAATTGGCGGTGATCGTCCAGGCGGGCCTCAAGCGCATGTACGCGGACAATGAGGACGTCTACTACTACATCACCACGCTCAACGAGAATTACCCGCATCCTGGGATGCCCGAGGGCGCCGAGGAAGGAATTCTGCGCGGCATGTATCGGCTGCGCGAAGTGGTGGCCGAGAAGGGCGGGCCGCGCGTGCGCCTGCTCGGTTCGGGCGCCATTCTGCGCGAGGTCGAGGCCGGCGCAGAGCTGCTCGCGAAGGACTTCGGCGTCTCCAGCGAAATCTGGAGCGTCACCAGCTTCACCGAATTGCGGCGTGACGGCCTCGAGGCCGAACGTTGGTCGATGCTGCATCCCGAGGAGCCGCGGCGCGTCTCCTATGTCGAGCAGGCGCTGGGCAAAGGGGTCGGCCCGGTCATCGCGGCCACCGATTACATGAAGGCGATCGCGGACGGCATCCGCCCGTACGTGCCGGCACGCTACAAGGTGCTCGGCACCGACGGCTTCGGCCGCTCCGACTATCGGCGCCAATTGCGCTCATTCTTCGAGGTCGATCGCTATCATGTCGCCGTCGCCGGCCTGAAGGCGCTCGCCGACGATCAACTGCTGCCCGCCAAGCGCGTCGCCGAGGCGATCGCCCGCTATAAGATCGCCCCGGATCGCCCGAGCCCGGCTCAGAGCTGAAGTCCCATAAACCCCAATAAATTGAGCTGGTCCGCGCGAAGGAGAGGCGTCCGTGGCGAAAATCGAAGTCAAGGTCCCCGACATCGGCGACTTCAAGGACGTGCCAATCATCGAAATCCTCGTAAAGCCGGGCGATACGGTGAAGGCCGAGCAGCCGCTGCTGACGCTCGAATCCGATAAGGCGACGCTTGACGTACCGGCGCCGGCGTCCGGCGTTGTCGGGGAGATCATCGCCAAGGTGGGCGAGAAGGTTTCGATGGGGTCATCGCTCCTCACCCTCGACGAGGCCGGCGGCGCGCCCACCGCCGCCGCGCCGGCGACAACTGCTAGCGCTCCGGCGCCTGCCGCCCCAGCAGCGCCGGCTCCCGCGACGCCCATCGTCCCCCCAGTTCCTTCGGCGACGCCCGCACCTGCGAACGCCGCTGCGGCGGCTCTGCCGGATTTTTCGGGCGTGTTCGCCGGGCCGGCGGCGCGGCGCCTCGCGCGCGAACTCGAGATCGATCTGACCACCATCCGCGGTAGTGGCGAGAAGGGCCGCATCACCGCCGAGGACGTCAAGACGGCCTTCCGGGGCGGCGGGACGGGAAGCGGCGGCGCCGCACTGCCCGAGGTCCCGGTGGTCGACTTTGCCAAGTTCGGTCCGGTCGAGACCGTGCCGCTGTCGCGCATCAAGCGCATTTCCGGTCCGCGTCTCCATGCGTCTTGGGTCAATGTCCCGCATGTCACGCATTGCGACGAAGCGGACATCACCGACCTCGACGCTTTCCGCAAGACGCTGGACGACGAGGCCAAGGCCGACAAGAAGGCGCCGTACCGCGTCTCGCTGCTGCCGTTGCTGATGAAGGCGTCCGTCGCGACGCTCAAGGCTTTCCCGACTTTCAATTCGGCGCTTACGCCCGCCAAGGACGCGCTCGTCTATCGCCACTATTGGAACGTCGGCGTTGCGGTCGACACGCCTGACGGGCTGGTCGTCGCGGTCGTCAAGGACGTCGACAAGAAGGGCGTCGTGGAACTCGCGCGCGAACTGGGCGCGCTGTCGGTCAAAGCGCGCGAGGGCAAGCTTTCGCCGGCGGAGATGCAGGGGGCGACCTTCACGATCTCCTCGCTCGGCGGCATCGGCGGCACGGCGTTCACGCCGATCGTCAACGCTCCGGAGGTCGCCATCCTCGGCGTGGTGCGCTCGAAGATGGCCCCGGTGTGGGACGGCCAAGCTTTCCAGCCCCGTCTGATGCTGCCGCTTTGCCTCTCCTACGACCATCGCGTCATCGATGGCGCCGCCGCCGCCCGGTTCGTGCGTCACCTCGCGACGCTGGTCGAGGACATGCGCCGCGTCCTGCTGTGAGCATTGGAATGAGTGTGGCCCGAAACGGCGAAGTTGCGATCGACGAGGGAGCGGAATTCCATGGCGGCTGAAATCAGGCTTCCCGATATCGGCGACTTCAAGGACGTGCCGATCATCGAATTGCACATCAAGTCGGGCCAGACCGTCGCAAAAGAGGACGTCATTCTGACGCTCGAAGGCGACAAGGCGACGCTCGACGTTCCGGCGCCCGAGGCCGGCGTGATCGGCGAGGTGAAAGTCAAAGTCGGCGACAAGGTCAGTCAAGGCGCGCTTTTGGCTATCTATGCCGCAAGCGGCGCGGCGACGGCCCAGAAGCCGGCGCCCGCAGCCCCGACGCCGGCGCCCGCTGACGCAGCGCCTCCTCCCGCGGCGCCTCAGTCGGCGCCGTCCCCCGTCAATTCGAAGGCGGACTTCGAATGCGACGTGCTTGTCCTCGGCGCGGGGCCGGGGGGCTACACGGCGGCGTTTCGCGCTGCCGATCTCGGCAAGCATGTCGTGCTGGTGGACCGGCTCCCGGCGCTAGGCGGCGTGTGCCTCAATGTCGGGTGCATTCCGTCGAAGGCGCTCTTGCACGCCGCGAAGGTCATCGACGAGGCCTCGGAGATGTCATCGCACGGCGTCTCCTTTGGCCCGCCGAAGGTCGATCTCGACGCGCTGCGCGGCTGGAAGGAGGGCGTCGTCAAGCGTCTGACGACCGGCCTCACCGGCCTCGCACGCCAGCGGAAGGTGACGGCCATCACAGGCGAGGGCGTCTTCACCTCGCCCCATACGCTAGCGGTCACGACAGCAGACGGCGAGCGGGTGATCCGCTTCTCCTCGGCGATCATCGCAGCCGGCTCCGAGCCGGCAGCGCCGGGATTCATTCCCAAGGACGCCCGAATCTGGGATTCGACCGCGGCGCTCGAATTGCGCAGCGTACCCAAGCGACTGCTGGTGCTCGGCGGCGGCATCATCGGGCTCGAGATGGCGACCGTATACGCCGCGCTCGGCTCGAAGATCACCGTCATCGAAATGATGGACCAGCTGATGCCCGGCGCCGACCGCGACATCGTCGCGCCCTTCGCCAAGCGGGTCGAACGCCGCTACGAGAAAATCCTGCTCGAGACGAAAGTGACGGCGGTCGAGGCGAAGCCGGATGGCGTCCACATCGCTTTCGAGGGCAAAGGCGGGGCCGGCGAGGACGTCTTCGACGCCATCCTGGTTGCGATCGGCCGCCGACCGAATGGGGCCGTGATCGGCGCTGCTGCGGCCGGAGTCGAGGTCGACGCGCGCGGTTTCATCGCCGTCGACAAGCAGATGCGCACCAACGTGCCCCATATCTTCGCGATCGGCGACGTCGTGGGGCAGCCCATGCTCGCTCACAAGGGGACGCACGAGGGCAAGGTTGCGGCTGAGGCCGCGAGCGGCCATCGCTCCGCCTTTGACGCCAAGGTGATTCCGGCGGTCGCCTATACCGATCCGGAAGTCGCCTGGGTCGGCTTCACCGAAGCCGAAGCCAAGGCCAAGGGCTTGAAGTTCGGCAAGGCGGTGTTCCCTTGGGCCGCGAGCGGACGCTCGCTGTCGCTCGGTCGCGACGAGGGTCTGACCAAGACCCTTTGGGACGAGGAAAGCGGACAACTCATCGGTTGCGGCATCGTTGGGCCCAACGCGGGCGACTTGATCGCCGAAGCGGCGCTCGCGATTGAAATGGGCTGCGACGCGGAGGATGTCGGACTTACCATCCACCCGCATCCGACCTTGTCCGAGACGTTTGCAATGTCCGCCGAGGCTTTCGCCGGCACGCTCACCGATCTCTACATGCCGAAGAAGAAGTGAATCGAGCCTGCGGCAATTCTTAAGGGATCGCCGCGGTCGTTCGAAGAGATGGGAATGTTCAAGCCGGGCGAGCTTCGATCGTCCGCAAAGGGTCGGGATTACGCGCCTTCTGGCGCGCCGGCTCCGATATGCGCCAGTTCGACTGAGGCTGCTGGTCGAGCAGGATAGGCTCAGAGAAGAGAAAGCCTTGCGCGACGCTGATCCGGGTGTGGTCGCGTAGATAGCGCAGCTCATCTTCGGTTTCGACGCCTTCAACGACGATCTTCGTCTTCAGCGCCTCGCCAATCGACTCGATGGCGCGCAGCAAGCTCTGGCTTCTCGGTCTTTGATGGATCGAGGTGATGAACGAACGATCGACCTTGATTTCGTCCGCAGGGATTTCCGCTAGGGTGGATAACGAGGAATAGCCGACACCAAAATCGTCGATCGAGATCTTGGCGCCGACGTCGCGCAGCATCGGCGCGACCTGAAGCTGGAATTGGCTGGCCAGCAGGAACGCCTCTTCCGTCAGTTCGATCATGAAGCGTCCCGCGTGTCCGCTTGCAGCGAGACGATCGACGAAGCTGCGCATGAAGCGAGCGTCGCCCGCCTGTTGCGCGGCAATATTGAAGCTGAGCCGGACGCCGGACCCGAAAGCCTCGTCGATCCTGTCGAGCGAAGCGATGACGTTATCGAAGACGAGGTGCGTGATCTCGTTCATCAGGCCGGCGCTCAGCGCGAACTCGATCGATTGCCCGGGCGAGCGGGCCGCCCCATTTTCGTCGCGCCATCGCATCAGCACTTCCAGCCCGTCAAGCGCTCCGGTGCGGAAGTCGACTTTCGGCTGGAGCGCGCAGACAAAGCGCCGGTCGCGAACGGCGAGACGCAAATTCTGCTCCATGCGGGCACGCTCTTGCGCGCGGACAGCGAGCTCGGGGTCGTAGAGGCGCGCCTCGCCCTTGTAACGGCGCTTCGCCTGCGCCAGTGCGGCGCCGGCCTTGGCGATCAGCCCTTCGAGTGTCGCATCGTGTCGCGGGAATAGGCTCAGCCCCGCCGAAGCCGAGATCAAGATCTCGACGCCATTGACGAAAAACGGATCCTTGAGACGGGCGAGAATACACTCGATTTTGTCTCCAACGTCGTTCGCAGCCTCTTGCGACGCGATCATCAGGGAGAATTCGTCGCCGCTGCTACGAGCGGCGAGATCGGCTTCGCCGAGTTCGCCGCCGATCCGCTTCGCCGCCTCGATCAGCAACGCGTCCCCGACCGCCCGACCGTAGAATTCGTTGACCGCGTCGAACTGATCAAAGCCGACGACGGCAATCGCGAACTGGGGCGCCACGTCGGAGCGAATCGACCGGCCGACCGCTTCTTCAAAGAAGCCGCGATTTGGTAATCTGGTGAGGTCGTCGAAGTAGGCGCGCTGGAACAGATCGTCCTGTAGTCGGCGTTCGTCGCTAATGTCGATCGCGACGCCAACTCGATATTGTGCGCGCTCAGCGTCGAAATCTTCGGCGTTCGATTAGGAGCGCGCGTTCCGCCCACACCACCGTCTCATGATCGCTGCCTTCGGGACCGAGGCGGCCAAATTCCCGCGCGGCTGGATTGGCGAAGACGCAAGCTCCGTCCGATGCGAAGACTTCGATAGCCACCGGCAGCGCCCGCAGCGCGGCCTCGAGAATGGCGGGGCGATCGTCTTGCGGCTTAGCGCTCTCGTCCCAGGAATTCGCCATCGCCCACTCCGAATTGCCGGCCCGCGCGGAAGGGCGCTCAACGCTTCAGGATTTGCGCCCGAATTTGATCGATGCGGCTCGAAACAGGCGAGGGTGGATTGGCATTCACGGCGACGTCAACTGCAGGCGCGGCCTCCTCGAGGCCAGCCTGTTTGGCGCCCGCAGCGCCGCGCCAACGCTCGACGACCGACCTGATGAAGGCGCGGTCGTCCGCGGGGTCGCCCTGGATGTCGGCGAGTTGGAAGGTTTCGCTGCGCGGAATGCGTTCCGCCGGCAACTGCTTGAATTTGAGGCGTGTCGGAAGTGGAAATCCTTCGCCGAAACCGACGAGTTCGCGCGTCCCCAACGATGGCACAAAGGCGACGAGGTTCGCAGCGGCGTCCGTCACCGCCGAACGCAATAGCGCTTGGTCACGATCATTGGCCATCCGCATGGCGAACAGCGTGCTGCACTGAGCGATGATCGTCGGATCGAGCTCGGCGGGCCGCTGCGTCACGAGGCCGAGGTAGACGCCGTACTTGCGTCCCTCCTTGGCGATGCGAAGCAGGGCGCGGCGCGTCGGCGCGAAGCCGACCGAGCGATCCGCCGCCGCGTAGCGATGAGCTTCCTCGCAGACAAACAGCATCGGCATTGCGCCGTCGCTCCACAGACCGAAGTCGAATGCGAGCCGGCAGAGCACACTGACCACCGCGTCCACCACTTCCATCGGCAGCCCGGCGACCTGAAGAACCGTCATCGGCTGACCGCTCTCCCCGAGGCGGAAGAGGAACGACAGGATGTCGCCCATCGTATCGCCGCCGACATTGGCGTTCTCGAACATGAAGGCGTAACGCGCGTCGTTGCGCAGGCCGTCGATCCTGGTCAGCAAGTGATGATGGCGCATACGCGACGCGCGGTTCTCCAATTTGCCCATCCGCTCGTCGATCAGCGCGACGAGATCCTGGATCATGTAGGGAACGGGCGTATCGACGCCGTAGCCTACTCGCCGGTCCATTCGCCGCAAGGGAGCCCGCTCGCTGGAACTCCGGTGACCCTGGTACATGCCCTTTGCAATCGGGATCAGCTCGGCGAGGATGTCGACCTCTTCGTCGACGCCCGGCCGGCCGTAGTATAGCGCGTCGACGAGTTCCTCGAAGTTGAACAGCCAAAACGGCAGCTTGAGCGTCGCGGCGTTGACGACATTGGCGCGCGAGCCGAAGCAGCGGCCGTATTCGTTATGACCGTCGAGCAGGAAGATGCGCAGATTCGGCCGGGCGTCCAGGATCTCGTTGAGGAGCACCGCGACGCCGCTCGATTTGCCGACACCGGTTGAGCCGAGGACAGCGAAATGCTTGCTGACAAGATTGTCGATGTCGACGCGCGCTTCGATCGCCTCGTCATTGTGCAGCGCGCCGATCGCGATGGAGCGCTCGCTCGTCGCCTTGTAGACGAGCCTGAGTTCCTCGCGTCCGACCATGCGCACCGGGTCGCCGATCGCGGGATAGGTCGAGACGCCGCGCGAGAAACGCTCGACGCCCGTAGCGTCGAGGTCGATCTCGCCCATCATGTCGATCCTCGCCACGGCCCCAAACCGGGAACCCGCGTCCGCCTCGGCGCGGGCGACTTCAGTGACCACGCCGATCAGGCGTCGACGTCCTGCGGAGATCGCGAGGAACGAGCCGACGGTCACGCGCAAGTCCTCGCTGACCGCGGGGGCTGGCAAGTCGACGCAAGCTTCCGAGCCTCGTACGCTGAGCACGGCGCCTATCAAATCGGAAGAGGTTGGACCGACGAAGCTGGCGAACGGCGAGTTTGTCACGGCTAAGTCCAATTCCTGACGGGGAGGCCCTTGGGGAAGGTGCGCGGATGTTCCACTAAAAGGCCTTACAGCCGAGTTAAATCGCTGCTCGTCGCACGATTTGAAATCGTAACGAAATGGTGGTCGCTGCTCGGGACCCTAAAGTCATGCCGGAGACGACGGCGGTGAAAGTATTTTGCTTCGGATTAGGCTACAGCGCGCGACGTTTCCTCGCTCGCACGGGCGCGTCAGAGGCGAGTGGCGCGACGCGCGAAGTCGCGACGGCGAGCGCCTTGCGGCGGGAAGGGATCGAAGCTTTCGCGTTCGACCCGGCAACGCCCGATCCCGCTATGCTGCGCGCGCTCGCGCGAGCGGAAATTCTGCTGATCGGCGCGCCGCCCGGTCCCGAAGGCGATCCGGCGCTGTCACGTCTGGCTGCCGAGATCGCCGAGGCGCCGGACCTGAAGCGCATCGTTTATCTCTCGAGCGTTGGGGTTTACGGCGACCACGCCGGAGGATGGGTAGATGAGACGAGCGCCCTCAAGCCGCATTCGAACTCGAGGCCGCCTCAGGCTCGCGGCTGAAGACGAGTGGCGCGCGCTGGGAGCCGCGCGAGCAACCCCGGTCGACACACTGCGCCTAGCAGGGATTTATGGCCCCGGGCGCAACGCGCTGCTCAAGGCGCGGGCTGGCGAGGCGCGGCGGATCGTCAAGCCAGGTCACGTCTCGAACCGCATCCATGTCGACGACATCGCCGAGATCGCCCGTCGCATCATCGAGAGGGGCGGCGCCGGAGAGGTTTGGAACGTCGCTGACGAGGAGCCCGGCCCGCCCCAGGACGTCGTCGCCTACGCCTGCCGCCTGATCGGCGTCGCTCCCCCGCCCGAAGAACCTTTCGCCGCGGCGATCATGTCGGCGATGGCGCGCAGCTTCTACGAGGACAATCGACGCATCGACGTCGAAAAGCTCCGGCGCGATCTCAACTACCGCTGGCTCTATCCGAACTACCGCAAGGGGCTCGACGCACTCGCCGCCGCGGGCGAGTGACGATCCGGCTCGCAATTCGCCGGGCGACGCGCGGTCATTTTGCGCCCGACGCCGGCGGCTGGGCGCCCGCTTGCGGAACTGGCCGGACTGCTTGCGGAGCGGGCCCGGCCGCTGGCGCGGCGGCGACGGCCGGGGCGGCGACGGGATAGGCGAGCTTCGCTTTTTCGGGATCGTTCGCCACGAAGATCCAACCGCGAGGGTAGGAAATCCAGACCTTGCGGCTCGACCAATAGTCGAGCCCGATGTTGGCTGAGGCTAGGGGAAAATCGACGTCGACGACATTCATATTGCGGGCGTCGAAGACGTCGCCGCCGATGACGACCCTCGAGAATCGATAGGCGGAGAGGGGGAAGGGGCGCGCATGATTGAGTGGGCTCCGCATGCTCCCCTTCTGCGGCGCGATGTCCGATTTGTACGAACCCCAAAGAGCGGAGGCGCTCTTCGACACGAACGACATGTTGTTGCCGGTATCGACGATCGCCTGCGTGCGCTCCTGGTTCAAAATGATGTCGATCGTCACCTTGGAATCGCGATGATCGAACGGAACGGTGGCGAAGGAGCCCATCCAGGGGACGAACGTGTCGTAGCAGCCTATCTCGCGGTAGAAGGTCAGCTTGTGCTCGGGAAAATCGAACTCGACGTCGTATTGCGACAGGATGTCGTCGCCCAGCAGCCCGATCGAGTTGGCCTCGTCGGAGTTTTCGTCCATCGTCGCGACGGTAATACTGCGGTTGTGAAGGACGAGACTGCCGAACGCCAGCGTGGAGGGAATGACGTTGAGATGAAAGTCTCCCGTCTTTTGGCCGATGCCCGCCGCTGGGCGCGCATGCGCCGCCACGGGATCCTGCTTGATACTGAGCTCGGTCGCCACGCTCGCCTTGAGGACGGTCGTCGCCGCGCCCGTGTCGACCTCCATCGGCCTGACGACGTCTTCGATGCCCGCCATCACCGCGTAGTGCGCGCCGAGCGAAAGCAGCGGCATTTGCGTGACTTGATCAAGGCTGCAGGCGGCGGACGCCGCTGACGCCCACACGAGCGCAAGGCCCCCGCTAATGCCGAGACGGAGCGAAAATTTCATCGGTGGACCAAATCGCTGGCGAGTTCCAAAGGCTGCTCACGCCGCAACATGTTCGCCCAAGCTGGACCGGGGCTGAACGGCGGCCATCGAAACGTCGCAAAACGGGTACAGACACGGCGCGTAGAACTGCAGGGAGTCACCGCCCTTGCTGGCCGCCGATGTCATGACCACGCCCGTAATCACCGCGCCCGCCGAAGCGAGCGTCCAGGAGGTCGCGCGGCTGCTGCTCGAACACGGGATAGGGGCGGTTCCCGTGGTCGACGCCTCCGGGGTCGCAATCGGCATGGCGAGCGACGGCGACCTCCTCGGCCGTCGCCCGGACGACCGACGGCGCGAGTGGTGGCTCGAGGCGCTGGCCGACGGCTTGCCGTCTGACGACTTCGCATCAGTCATGCGCCGCCCGGCGCGTGATGTCATGAGCGTTCCATTGATCACGGTCGCTCCAGACGCTCCACTGGCCGAGATCACAGGGCTCATGCGAACGCATCGCATCAAGCGGCTCCCGGTCATGCGCGGCGGCGTGCTGATCGGCATCGTCAGTCGCACGGATTTGCTGGCCGCAGTCGAACGGCTCGCGCCGATCGCTCATGCCAAGGGCGAGTCGCCAGCCAGGCTCATGAGTTTCTTGGAGTCGCTCGCGGGCGGTGCGCACATCTTCGGCTCCGGCGCTCCGAGCGCCGCTCCGTCGCCTGCGCGAACGGCGCCAACGCCGTCAACGCCGGCTCCGGCGCCGTCCGCGGACACATTTCGCCAGGACGTGCGGGCGTTCGAGCAGGAGGCGTCCGATCGCGTCGCTTCGGAACGGGAGGCGCGCCGGCTCGAGCGGCAAAGGCTGACCCAGCTCGTGCTGGACGACCGCTTGAGCGACGAGCACTGGCGCCACTTGCTCAATCAGGCCGAGACGGCGGCGCATCGCGGCGAGAAGGAATTCATGATCGATCGTTTCCCATGTGAAGTTTGCACTGACGGCGGCCGTATGATCGACGTCGCGGAAGAAGGCTGGGAAGCGACGTTACGAGCAAGGCCCGCTGAAGTGATCGCTCGATGGCGCGACGAGTTGCGGCCGAAGGGATTCGGACTCTCCGCCCGCATCGTGAGCTACATCGACGACGTACCGGGCGACGTCGGTTTGTTCCTCATTTGGGGCGGCTGACGGCGCTCGCCTCTTTCTCCGCCGGGATGAGAAGACCCGGTGGGGCGCGATGCGAGCCATATCGTCGCGGATGGCAGCGACGCCGCGGGCATTCGCGGCAATTGCCGGCAAGCCGCAGTGAATCCGGCTGTCGGCGACGACCCAATCGAGCCTCACCGCGACATTTGCACTGACGTTGATCGAGGCGACCCGGGCCCAGTGTCGGAGTTGGCTGCGGTCTCCTGCGGCAGGGCAAGATACAGCGCGCGCACGACGCCGGAGCGCGAGAGCACGCCAATCGCTTCGCCAGTTCGCATGACCGGCAACCGCTGCAACCCCCGCCTGACCATCACATCCGCCGCCACCGACAGATCGGCGTCAGCGGCGATCGAAACCACATCCCGCGTCATGACCTCGCTGACGCGTCGTCCGTGCGAATGCACGAAGGACAGCGCGAGACTTCCCGCGCTCAGCAGCGACGCGAGCCAGCGCGGCGAACGCCGCTGTGATTCGAGTTCGGCGCGTCGCAACAGGTCGCCCTCGCTAACAACGCCAACCAGCGCCTTCCGCGCGTTGAAGACGAAAAGCTCACTGGCGTTTGAGCGCAACAATATCTCGACGGCAGCGAGCAGGTCCGCGTTCTCCTCGATACCGATCACCCTCGGCGTCATGACGTCGGCGACAAGCATAGCGGGCCTCCGATTTTGCGAGATACGATGGCCCCCGTTGAGCGGACGCGCTTTGACCTAGCGCAGGCAAGCGAGACGGGGATGGGATTGGGCGAGATCCGGCGCCCAATCGCCGTTGTTGAGGCCATGGCGGCGCGTTCGCTATAGTTTGGCGACAGTGCAGGACGTTTCCCATGGCCAATCCGATCGTTGTCGAGGTGCGAAGAGGTCCGCTCACCGAGTCGCTCCACCGCGGCGCGGGGGTCGTCGTCGATCCCGACGGCGCCGTCGTCTTCTCTTTCGGCGATGTCGACCGTCCGATCTATGCGCGTTCGGCGGTGAAAGCCCTACAGGCTTTGCCACTGGTCGAGAGCGGCGCGGCGGACAAGCTCGGTCTCGAAGACGCCGAGATCGCGCTCGCTTGCTCGTCCCACGCGGGCGAACCCCGGCATGTCGCGCTCGCGGCGACGATGCTCCAGAAGGCCGGGGCAGGGCCCGACGCGCTCGCTTGCGGGCCGCATTGGCCGCTCGGTCAAAAGGCCGCGTACGCGCTCGCCCAATCAGGCGCGGTCCCTTCGCCGCTTCACAACAATTGCTCAGGCAAGCACGCCGGCTTCATCTGCCTTGCCTGCGCCAATGGCTGGGATGTCGCGGGCTACGAGGCGCCCGAGCACGCGGTGCAGCGCGCAGTCAAACAAGCGATCGAGGAGATGACGGGAGCGACGCTCGGCGCGGGCGTCTGCGGGACGGACGGCTGCTCCATCCCGACGTACGCCGTTCCGCTGCGCGCGCTAGCGCACGCCTTTGCGCGCTTCGGCTCGGGACACGGACTCGCGGATCGGCGGGCGCGAGCGGCGGAGCGAATTCGCGCCGCGGTGGCGGCGAACCCTCATATCGTCGGCGGCGAGGGGCGCTTCGACACCGACGTCATGCGGCAATTCGGAGCGCGCGCCTTCATCAAGAGCGGCGCGGAGGGGGTCTGCTGCGCCGCGTTGCCCGAGACGGGCCTAGGCCTCGCCGTAAAGGCCGACGACGGCTCAGCGCGCGCCGCGCATGTGATGATCGCCGGGCTCATCGCGCGCTTCCTGGCGATGAGCGACGCCGAACGCGCGCGCTTCGAAACCTTCCTCGCGCCGACGCTGCGCAATTGGCGCGGGCTCGAAGTGGGAGAGGTCGTCGCGGTAGGGGCGCTCGGCTAGAGTCACACCTTAACGACAGGAAAAAATGCGCCGATTCGAGCCTTAACTATCAATATTTAGGTAAATTTTCGGTTTCCCATCCTCACGTCGCCGCAACGGTTGCAATCGAGGATGGCGTCAGCGTACCGTCCGTCCGTAGGCCACCTCGGCCTGCAATGCCCCGCGGGGTGCTCGGGTCCGCCGCATCTCCCGGGTCCGTGGGGTTGGCCGGTCCGGAAGCAGCTAGGAGTGGCCTCCTCAACGCTGCTTCCGGCCGGCCTCCTGCTTTCTCTTCAGTAGCGCCGCAACAGGCTCACGAGCTTGCCCTGGATGCGAACCCGGTCGGGTCCGAAGATGCGCGTCTCGTAAGCCGGGTTGGCGGCCTCCAGCGCGATCGAGGCGCCGCGGCGGCGCAGTCGCTTGAGCGTCGCCTCTTCATCGTCGATCAACGCCACGACGATGTCGCCGGTTTCGGCCGTGTCCTGCTTGCGGATGATAACGGTGTCGTCCTCGAAGATTCCGGCCTCGACCATCGAATCGCCGCGCACTTGGAGCGCGAAGTGGTCGCCGCCGCCGAGGAAGTCCGGCGGCATGCCGATCGTTTCGACGCGCGTCTGAATCGCCGCGATCGGCGTGCCCGCCGCGATGCGTCCCATGACGGGGATTGAGACCATACGCGGCTCCGGGTCCGCATCGGCGCGCGGGCGAACGCGGCCAAGATTGCCCGAAATGACGCTCGGCGAAAATTTTTGCGCGCGCGGCGCTCCGACTGTCGCCGATTCCGGCAGCCGCAACACCTCGATCGCTCGCGCGCGATTGGCGAGACGGCGGATGAAGCCGCGCTCCTCGAGCGCCATGATCAGCCGGTGAATGCCCGACTTGGAGCGCAAGTCGAGCGCCTCCTTCATCTCGTCGAAAGAGGGCGGAACGCCCTCGGCCTGGAGGCGGTCATGGATGAAGCGAAGCAGTTCGCTTTGCTTTTTGGTCAACATGGCAGGCTCCCCCTGCGGCGTGAGCCGCGATTCGACCGCGGTCGAGAATCGCCGTCGAGCGTAAACAAATCACGAACAGTGCCTATCTGTTCGCGTTGCGTTCCGCAAGAGGGCGCGATGAAAACGATGACAAAGCCGCAAGATCTAGATGAAAACGGACAGGCCGACGTCAATCGCTTTTCGGGGGATCAGAACGTGCATTTGCGCGATCTTCGCCGTCTTGCGCCCGCCGATTGTTTTCTGCCTGCCGGGCGCGCTTTTCCGCTCTCGCCCTCTCCATTGCCAGTTGTGCAGGTGTTGGTGTCGGGGTCCCCCCGTTTGCTGCCCGAGCACGCGCTAAATGAAGGGCTTTCTGATCTTCATCGATCCACGGAGGGACATGTTGCTCTGGTGGATTATGCAAGGGGGGTAGGACGTGGTTTAGCGGTCTTGGAGAGGCTGGATAAATTGGAATTCCTTGAATAGCAGATAGTTGGTATTCTAAATGATAGAGTAAACCTTGGGAGTATGCGAAATACGCTTCTTGCGCCTCCAGTAAATTGACGTCTGTATGACGCCAAAATAGATCGAACGCTTTTGTCTGTCTGGCGGATTCCTCGAGGTCGACGAAGAATAATCCAGATGCGGTGTCGGCATCTCCCCAATTGCAATGGGCGTAGTGATTTCTAAATTGGAGGCAGTGGCGGGTCGCGGAGAACGTTTCAGAGACCAGTTCCTCGTGTGCGGAGTCATCAGTGATGGCGCGGATAAAGGTCTCCGCAACGTCGACACGACTTGAGGTTGTGCGCAGGCGATAAAGCGCCTTTTGAGCGCGGTATTTGTCGCCGAGCGCCCGCCCGGCGCAGATAGTCACCAGGTATTCGAGTTCTCCGAAGGCGACTACGATGCGTCCAATGATCGCCGCCTCGGCCGGAAATCGGTGCAGCGCTGGATTGATTCTTGGTCGAAAAATCGGAGCTCTCAAAGGTGCCTCGCGGCAAAAAAACCGCGATAGTCGCGGATGGCGCTTACCGCCAATGTTGCAACGACAGGTACAATTTCGCCAGAGAGGTCTCTCACTTTTTCGCCCGGCACTCCGCCGCCGGCGTCCAGGCGGCCGCGTTGGCCGCCATGTCGATCATGAAGGCCTTTTCGCCTGCGACCGGGCCGGCGAGATCGTTGGTGATCGGATTGTGCGTCAGCGTCACGCCGTGGTCTTGCGCGAGCCCCTGCGCCCGCGAGGGGAAGTCGGCGCTCTCGGCATAGAGGCGGAACGACTTGCCGGCGTTGGCGAACTGCACGAGATAGAGATCCTCGCCTGGCCCGTCGGGGTGCGCCACAGCCGCGATATAGAGATCGCCGGCGACCTTGTGCAGCGAGAAGGGCTCCGCGGGCGCCTTATCGATGTCGACGAAGGCGTATTCCGTCTTCTGGTTTCGCCGCAGCGCGATGATCCGGCCGGACTTTGCGTCGACTTCGCGCTTGCCCCGCACGTCGAAGGAATCGCAGACATAGCCCGCTGCGGCGGGCGATACGGCAAGCCCGTCGTCGAGCGGGAATGGTTCGTCATTGGTTGAGACGCAGCCCGCCAGACCGAGAGCGGAAAGAAACGCCAGCGCGCGCGCAACGGTCATGCAATCCTCCGTCGCCGCGGCGGTGGCGAATCTCCCACGCTCCCGCAGACGGCGGCGCCGAAATGGCCATCGCGACGCCGCGCGGTCAAGCCTCGCCGCCGATCCGTTCAGCGTGAACACGGCTTTCTGATAAGCAGAAACTGTGATAGAGTTTCTGTCGAAGAGGGCCAACGGAGGGCAGACTCCTTGACGAGCGGCGCCGAGCAGCTTGACGTTCTCCGTAAGGCGTTGAATTTTAACGACTTCGCTTCCCGGTTGGCAAGGGATGGCTTGACATTCCTTGACAATTCTTGACGAAGCGAGCCGGATATTTGACGAGATTGGACGCGATCCTGGACGGGAATTCGAGCGGGCGACGGCAATGAGCGATGGCGACAAAGCGGAGATGTGGGAGCAACGCTACGCCGGCGATGCCTGGGCCTACGGGAACCAGGCGAACGCCTTCCTCCAAAGCCAGCGCGCGAGGCTCCAGCCGGGCATGCGGGCGCTTGTTCCCGGCGACGGCGAAGGGCGCAACGGCGTCTGGCTCGCCGAGCAGGGGCTCATCGTCGACACCATCGATCTTTCCGCCAACGGCGTCGCCAAGGCGTTGGGCCTTGCCGAGGCGCGCGGCGTCGCGCTCAATGCGCGGCAAGCCGATGCGCTCGCCTGGGAATGGCCGCGCGAGGCCTACGACGTGATCGCGCTGATCTACGTTCACTTGCCCAGTGCGCATCGTCGCGTCCTGCACGCCAAGGCAGCCGCGGCGCTGAAGCCGGGCGGCCTGCTGATTCTCGAAGCGTTTCACCCGGACCAGCTCGCTCGCAGGGCCACCGGCTCGCAGGGCGGCCCGCGGGATGTCGATCTCCTCTATCGCCTCGACGATCTGGCCGCCGATTTCTCCGGCCTCCAACTCCTCGAAAGCGCTCACGCGGAGACGATCCTCGATGAGGGTCGTCTGCATGTCGGGCCGAGTTCGGTCGTGCGGATCGTCGCCCGGCGCGGCGATTAGAGGTCTTTGAGCGTGACCCGCACGGGAACGTGGTCCGACGCTTTCTCGCGCGCGCGCATGTCGCGGTCGATATCGACCGCCACGAGTTGGTCCGCCGCCTGCGGCGAGAGCAGCGCATGGTCGATGCGGATGCCGTTGTTTCGCTGCCAGGCCCCCGCCTGATAGTCCCAGAAGGTATAGAGGCCGCCGTCGTCCGAGGTCGCACGTAGCGCGTCGGTGAGGCCGAGCGCCAGCAACTCGCGAAACTTGGCGCGCGTCGCCGGCAAGAACAGCGCGTCGCTTGTCCATGCCTCGGGATGGGCGGCGTCGCGCGGGTCCGGGATGACGTTGTAGTCGCCGGTCAGCACGAGCGGCTCCTCATAGGTCAGGAGTAGGCGCGCATGCTCGATGAGCCGCTGCATGAACGCGAGCTTGTAGGCGTATTTTTCGCCCGGCGCGGGATTGCCGTTGGGCAAATAGATGCTGGCGACGCGCACCGCGCCGCCGCTCTCGGTCGGGATCACCGCCTCGATGTAGCGCGCCTGTTCGTCGTCGGGATCGCCGGGCAGGCCGCGCGCCACCTCGATCGGCCGCTTGGCGAGGATGGCGACGCCGTTGAAGCCTTTTTGACCGTGCGTCGCGACATTGTAGCCGAGGTCCTCGATCTCAGCGCGCGGGAAGGCCTCGTCGAGGCACTTGGTCTCCTGCAGGCACAGTGCGTCCGGGCTCTTCTCCTTGAGGTAGTCGAGCAGGTGGGGGAGGCGCTGGCGGACGGAATTGACATTCCAGGTGGCGATGATCAGGGGCGACTCCATCGGCTCTCGGCGTCGCGAGCTTGCCATGTTTCAGCGTGCGGCGAAAAGTGGCGCCTCAATCCCATTTGCGATGCGCCCACATCCATTGTTCCGGGGCCTCGCGAATGAACTCCTCGTATTGCGCTTGCAACGCCGTCGTGGCGGCGAGCACGTCGGCGTCGCGATCATCGGTTTGCGGCACTTCGATGCGTTCGACGCGGACCGTGAAGCGCGCGCCGGGCAGGCGCATCGCCCGGACCGCATAGAGCGGCAGCCCGGTGACCCGTGCAATCAGCGCCGGGAACGGGTTCGAGCGCGCAGGGTGGCCGAAGAACGGCGTGACGACGCCGCGACTTTCGCGCAAATCGGCGACAAAAGCCGGAAAGCCCCCGTCGCGCGCGAGTTTCAACATGGCGCGGGCCGTCGCCGGAGATTTGTCGAACAGGCCGCCCGGATAGAGCGGCGCGCGGACCTTATAAAGCCATTCGTCGACGTAAGGATTGGTGAGCCGCTGGTAGACCCCGGCCAGCGGCACGCCGAAGCGCAAGGCCGCCTGAGAGACGATCTCCCAATTGCCCATGTGCATCGTGCAGACGACGAAGGGGGTCTTGGTGATCTCCTCGAATTTCTCGAAGGGCTCGAACGCGATGCGGCCGTCGGCGACAATTCGATCGATATGAAAAAACTCGGCGAAGGTGCGGCCGAGATTGTCCCACATGGCGAGGGCGATCCGCTCCCGCTCGGCCGCGGTGGTCTCGGGCAGGGCTCGGGCGAGATTATCCAGAGCGCGCTGGTGACGGCGCAGATGGGGCGCAACCAGCCGCCAGCCGGCTCCGGACCAACGCGAGGCGACCTCGAGCGGCAGCGCGCCGATCAGCGCCGCAAAGGAGCGAAACACAGCATATTCGAGGTATTGGCGCGCGCGCGCGATGCGGCTCATCGATCCGAGGGTCCCATGCGGCTCGCGGCCGTAGAGGGCCTGATGGCTTGGCGCGCCGACGTCGTCAAGAGCGCCGCGCCCAAGACGTAGCGCGCCTTGCTCACATGGCCGCAACGGGGTGGGCGCTTGCTTTGCCGCCAGCGCATGCTATCAAACCGCGCCTGGCGATCCCGCCGCTGTCACGAGGACTGCATGTTTTTCAGCCGCCGCGCCCTCCTGGCGCTTCCGTTCATCGCAGCCGCGGGCGCCGCTCTGGCCGAGGACGACGCTCAGAACACGCTGATCATGACGACCAAGTACGGCAAAGTCGTCATCAAGTTGCGGCCCGACCTCGCGCCCAAGCACGTCGCCCAGATCAAGACCCTGGTGAAGCGCAAGTTCTACGACGGGCTCGTGTTTCATCGCGTCATCCCCGGCTTCATGGCGCAGACCGGCGATCCGACCGGCACTGGCTCGGGCGGATCGGACCTGCCCAACATTCCCGCGGAATTCTCCTCGGCGCACTTCGTGCGCGGCACGCTCGGGATGGCGCGCACGAGCGACCCCAACTCCGCCAATTCGCAATTCTTCATCTGCTTCGGCGACGCCAGCTTTCTGGACGGACAGTACACCGTCTTCGGCCAGGTGACCTCGGGCATGGACGTTATCGACAAGATCAAGGCCGGCACCCAGGAGAACAATGGGGCGGTCGAGAACCCCGACAAGATCCTCACCTTGCGATTGGCGAGCGACGCCAAGTGACGTGGCGCGGGGGGCCCTTCAATCAGGAGCGCATCAAATGAGCAGCGAAGGCAATACGCTCACTCTCGAGACCACCAAGGGCCTGGTGGTCATCGAAATGAATCCGGAAGTCGCGCCGGGCCATGTCGCTCACATCAAGCGCCTCGTGACCGAGGGCTTCTATGACGGCATCGTCTTCCACCGCGTGATCGAAGGATTCATGGCGCAGACCGGTTGCCCGCACGGCACCGGTACGGGCGGGTCGAAATACCCGGATCTCAAGGCCGAGTTCAACGCCGAGCCGCATGTGCGCGGCACGGTGTCGATGGCGCGCGCGCAGAGCCCGAATTCGGCCAATTCGCAGTTCTTCATCTGCTTCGACGACGCCCGCTTCCTCGACCGTCAGTACACTGTCTGGGGCAAGGTCGTCTCCGGCATGGAGAATGTCGACCAGATCAAGCGCGGCGAGCCCGTGCGCGATCCCGACAAGATCGTCAAGGCGAGCTTGAGCTAACCAACCGCGCCGCTCTCAACGAGAGGACCGGGTTCGCGAGCGGACGGGCGTGGGGCCATTGGCCCTGATCCGCGTCCGCTTTCCCGGGCGAATGCGGTGCATTCGTCCGTCTCCCGGAAGGCGTTGGAAGAGCCGTATGCGCGTCGATCTTTTCGACTTCGACCTGCCGCCCGAGCGCATCGCGCTCGCCCCGGCGAACCCGCGCGAGGCGGCGCGCATGCTCGTCGTCGCGCCGGGCGGCGCGCTTGAGGATAGAAGGGTTGGCGAACTTCCCGACGTCCTTCGCCCCGGCGACGCGCTTGTCGTCAACGACACCAAAGTGATTGCGGCGCGTCTTGATGGGATCAGGGCGCGCGGCGACAGCGTGGCGGCGATCGAGGCGACGCTCATCAAGCGGCTCGACGGGAGCCGGTGGCGCGCGCTCGTGCGGCCCGCCAAGAAGCTCAAGGTCGGCGAACGCATTCGCTTCGGGGAAGCGCGGGAAAACAGCGCCTGCTTGCTCGGCGCGCTCGACGCCGAAGTGGAGGCGAAGGGGGAAGCCGGCGAAGTGACGCTCGCTTTCGCCTTTCATGGCGCCGCGCTCGATGAGGCGATCGACCGGCTGGGCGCGCCGCCGCTCCCGCCCTACATCGCTTCGCGCCGAGCCGTATCGCAGACCGACCGCGCCGACTATCAGACCGTCTTCGCGCGCGAGGAAGGGGCGGTCGCCGCGCCGACCGCCGGCTTGCATTTCACCCCGGCGCTGCTTTCCCGCATCGAGGCTGCAGGCGTCACCCTGCACCGCCTGACGCTCCATGTCGGCGCCGGCACGTTCCTGCCCGTCAAAGCGGACGACACGAGCGACCACGCGATGCACTCGGAGTGGGGCCGAGTGGACGCGGCGACAGCGAATGCGCTCAACGCCACACGTGAGCGAGGCGGCAGGATCATCGCGGTGGGCACGACCTCGGCGCGTCTCCTCGAGAGCGCCGCCGACGAGCGGGGCGTCATCAAGCCGTTCGAGGGCGACACCGCCATTTTCATCACGCCCGGCTATCGGTTCCGCGCGATCGACGCGCTGCTCACCAATTTTCATTTGCCGCGCTCGACCCTGTTCATGCTGGTCGGCGCTTTCAGCGGGCTGAAGACGATGCAGGCCGCCTATGCGCACGCGATCGCCGCCGGCTATCGTTTCTATTCCTACGGCGACGCCTGCCTGTTGCTCGGCGCCGCGAAGCCTCGAGCAGAGGGATAGCTCGAGCGAGCGTTGCTTCCGCGCGGCCGTCGTGCTTAGGGCTGCGGCGCCCAGGCGAGCGATGGCGCTCGAAGGGCCGGGCAAGGCGATATGCGCGACGACTTCTTCTTTTCCATTCACGGCGTCGACGGGGCCGCGCGAACGGGCGCGATTACGACGCCTCGGGGCGTCATCCGGACGCCCGCCTTCATGCCGGTCGGCACCGCGGCCACTGTCAAGGCCATGTATCCCGGCGAGGTGCGAGCGCTCGGCGCCGACATCGTGCTGTCCAACACGTATCATCTGATGCTCGCGCCCGGAGCGGAGCGCGTTGCGGCGCTCGGCGGCTTGCACAAGTTCATGAACTGGCCGAATCCGATCCTTACCGACTCTGGCGGTTTCCAGGTGATGAGCCTCGCCAAGTTGCGCAAAATCGATGAGCGCGGCGTCGTCTTCCAATCGCACATCGACGGATCCAGGCACGAGCTGACGCCAGAGCGAGCAATGGAGATCCAGGGCCTGCTCGGCTCGGACATTCAGATGCAACTCGACGAATGCGTTCGCCTGCCTGCCTCGCCGGAGGAGGTCGAGCGGGCGATGCGCCTCTCGTTGCGCTGGGCGGAGCGCTCCAAGGCGGCGTTCCGCGGGGGGCACGGCAGGGCTGTGTTCGCCATCGTACAGGGCGGCGAGGATCGTTCCTTACGCATTGAGAGCGCGCGCGCTCTCGCCGAGATCGGCTTCGATGGCTATGCGATCGGCGGACTCGCCGTCGGCGAGCCGCAGGCGGTGATGCTCCAGATGATTGAGGCGGTCGAGCCGTACCTGCCGGCCGACAGGCCCCGCTATCTGATGGGCGTCGGCACCCCCGACGATTTGCTCGAAGGACTGTCGCGCGGCGTCGATATGTTCGATTGCGTGATGCCTACGCGCGCGGGCCGGCACGGCATGGTGTTTACCCGCCACGGGCGGCTCAATCTCAAAAATGCGCGCTTCGCCGATGATCCGCGCCCGATCGATCCGCTTTCAAGCGCCGCCGCCGCGCGGGACTATTCGCGCGCCTATTGGCGACACCTCGTCAAATCAGGCGAAATTCTCGGGATGATGGGTCTTACCGCGATCAACATCGCTTACTACCAAGACCTGATGGCCGGCGCGCGCAACGCGATCGCAGAGAAGCGACTTGCTGACTACGTCAGCGAAGTCAAAGCCGGCTGGGCGGAAGGCGAGCGCAGCAGCGCGTAGTAGACGCACAAAAAAACAAGACGTGGAACCGTGTCCCACGTCTTGTCTTTTTACCTACTCCCTGTATCGCGGGCCGATTTTTCGCGTCTTTTGCTCTGCAAACGGTGCGAGCAGCGCCATCAATCGGTCAAACGCTCCGTCCTCCCACAGACTCGGCCTCTCCGACGCCCGCGTTGCGGGCGACGGCCTCCTTTTCGCGAGGTGGACACAATTAGTCCAAAAATTCAGGGTTGTCATCAGCATCAGCAGGGCTGCCATGCAAAAAAATTGTGCCTTTGTCTGACTATTCCATGTGCCCTCGTCGCGACCGCGGAATCGAGCGGAGAACGGCTGACTTTCGCCTGTAACGACATTGGCGTAAGAGCGCAGGCAAGGGCAGGCGACCGCTGTATGTTCACCTGTCCGTGAACGCGACGAAGCGCGCCGCCGGCGCGCTGGACCGCGCTTCGGGTTCGGGAGCATGAGGATCAAACATGACGGCCATCGTTGACATTATCGCCCGCGAGATTCTGGATAGCCGCGGCAACCCGACCGTCGAAGTCGACGTGGTGCTCGAAGACGGTTCGATGGGCCGCGCCGGCGTACCCTCCGGCGCCTCCACAGGCGCGCACGAAGCTGTCGAGCTTCGCGACGGCGACAAGAGCCGTTACGGCGGCAAAGGCGTGCTGAAGGCCGTCGAATCGGTCTCGCGCGACATCTTCGACGCCATCTCCGGATTCGAGGCCGAAGAGCAGATCAAGATTGACGAGGCGATGATCGCGCTGGACGGGACGCCCAATAAGGCGAAGCTCGGCGCCAACGCCATTCTCGGCGTATCGCTCGCAGTCGCCAAGGCCGCTGCGGAAGCCTCCGGCCTGCCGCTCCATCGCTACGTCGGCGGCGCGACGGCGCGCGTCCTGCCGGTCCCGCTGATGAACATCATCAACGGCGGCGTTCATGCCGACAATCCGATCGACTTCCAGGAGTTCATGATTCTCCCGGTCGGCGCTCCCTCGCTGCACGAGGCGGTTCGCTGGGGCGCGGAAGTGTTCCACACGCTCAAGAGCGCGCTGAAGAAGGCCGGCCACAACACCAACGTCGGCGACGAAGGCGGCTTCGCTCCGAATCTGCCGTCGGCCGAAGCGGCGCTCGAATTCGTCGTCAAGGCGATCGAGGCGGCCGGCTTCAAGCCCGGCGACGACATCGCGCTCGGCCTCGACTGCGCCGCCACCGAGTTCTTCAAGGATGACGCTTACGTCTACTCTGGCGAGGGCAAGACGCGCTCGATCGAAGAGCAGGTTCAGTATCTCGCCAAGCTTGCCGACGCCTTTCCCATCCTCTCCATCGAGGACGGCATGGCCGAGGACGACTGGCGCGGCTGGTCGCTGCTGACGCAGACGATCGGGGCGAAGCGCCAGCTCGTCGGCGACGACCTCTTCGTCACCAACGTGACGCGTCTCTCGCGCGGCATCAAGGAAGGCGTCGCCAACTCGATCCTCGTGAAAGTCAATCAAATCGGCACGCTGACCGAGACGCTGGCGGCTGTCGATATGGCGCACCGCGCCGGCTACACGGCGGTCATGTCGCACCGCTCGGGTGAAACCGAGGATTCGACGATCGCCGATCTCGCGGTCGCCACCAATTGCGGTCAGATCAAGACCGGCTCGCTTGCCCGTTCCGACCGGCTCGCCAAATACAACCAGCTCATCCGCATCGAGGAGGAACTGGGCGACCAGGCGCGCTACGCCGGACGTGCCGCGATCAAGGCGATCTAAGCCAACGACGCGCCGGCGCAAGCATCGCCGCCGGCGCGCTCGGGACCGTGCGGCAATTGCTCCGCAATCACCGCACAGCCTCGCTTCTTGAACCCTGGATCGCCTGACGCTACTGAATCTTAACGACGCGAGGGCATGTTCGAGGCGCCCATGAAGACTCGCGCCCGCGCCATTCTGCTTCCGATCGTGTTCTACCTCGTGCTCGGGGTCGCGAGCGGCTATCTCGTTTGGGGAGCCTCGCAAGGCGATCGCGGCCTCAAGGCGAAAGCTGGCTACGACGCGGAAGCGGCGCGATTGCAGGTCGAACTCGCGCAATTGCAGGCCGAACGTGAGCGCTGGCGTCGGCGTGTCGAATTCGATGCGTTCCGAATCTGTCGATCGCGACCTCCTCGACGAAGAGGCGCGGGCGGTCCTCGACCGCGTCGGCAAGGACGACGTGGTCATTTTCACGGCCGACGCGAAGCCGCATTAACTCGCGCCAGCGCGCGACCGGCGAAAGAATTCACGGTGTAAGCCCGCCTTAACCGGGCCCCTTTAGCTTGCGACCCAATTCGCGGCCCGGGCGCAGTCGGCATGGTTTTCGCAGTCGTCTTCTTCGCCAATTCCGCGGCGAATTTCGCCATCGGCCTGACGCTCAGCGCGCTGCTGGGACCGGCGGAGTTTGGACGCTACGCGACCGCGATGCTCACCGCGATGACGCTGGCGACCGCCTTGTTCGACTGGCTGCGCCTGTCGTCCCAGCGCTTTTCCGGAGACATCGAGGGCAGGGCGCGGATCGCCGCAAGCCTCGACCTCGCCTTCCTCGCGATGATGGCGCTGGCAGTCCTCGCCGTCGCGATCGGGGCCTTGACGGGACTGAGCTTCGGCTTCGGCCACGCTCTTGTCGCGCTGATGCCGCTCGTCGCCATCGCCAATGCGCGCTGCGACTATTCCGGTGCGCAATTTCGCGCCCGCGACCAGGCCGCTCCCTTCGCCGCGCTTTACGCGATGCGTCAGACACTGACCTTCACCGCCGTCGTCGCGGTCGCCGTTTGGACCCGCGACGCAGGCTCCGTCATCGCCGCGATGGCGGTGGCGAGCCTCGCGCCGGTCGTCACGCTGAGCGCGGCGATGCGCACGCCGGGAGCGGCCCTCTCGCAGGCGAGCCGCGCGCGGCTACGACAATTCGTCGTCTACGCCAAGCCGGTCGTCGCCTCGACGGTGATCTACCAACTCATCGGCCTCATCAATCGTCAGACGGCTCTGACCCTGTTCGGCGCAGCGGCGACCGGCAAGCTGTCGCTCGCCACGGATCTCGGTCTGCGGCTCTTCCTCGTCGTCAACGTTCTCCCGGAGATTCTACTTTTTCAGTATGCGCTGAAGCGGGATCGCGAAGACGGCCGCGAGGCGGCGAACCGGCAGATCGGCGTCAACAGCGTCATCGTCTTCGCCATTCTCGCTCCCCTGACCGCCGGCTACATGGCGATGGCGCCGACGTTCGAGGCGCTGGTGGTGCCGTCGGCCTATCGCGGCGATTTCGCCCGCCTGAGCCTTGCGCTCGCGCCGGGGTTCTTCGCCTATTGCGCGCTCTATTCAACGCTCAATCCGGTGTTCCAGCTCGCCCAGCGCACCTGGCCGCTCACCCTAGCGGCGGTCGCGGCGCTCGTGGCCGATTTGGCGATGCTGCGCCTGCCGATCTTCAACCGGGACGTCGACGGGATTGCCGCCGCCTACGCCGCCAGCCTCGCCATCGGCTTCCTTGCGGCGGCGATCCCAGGCTTTCGCCAGCGCGCCTCTCGGCCGGCCCTGCGCGATCTTCTCGTCATCGCCGGCGCCACGGCGGCGATGAGCGTCGCGATCAAACCGCTCAACGCCTTGGCGCATCCGATCGTCTCCGCTGCGCTCGCGATTCTCATCGGCGCGGTCATTTTCGGCGGCAGCTTGATGCTCTTCAACGTCGCAGGGCTTCGCACGTTGGCGATGAAGCGGCTCGGCGAAAGAGGGCTTCGCTTCGCGCCGCTCGCGCGGACCAACTCCTGAGGCCGTCAGGCCGTCGCGAGGCCGTTCTCGCGCGCTTCCACCCGCACCGCGCTCTTGACGGTATTGGCGATGTAACAGGCCTCGTGCGCCTCGTGGTGCAGTTGGGAGCAATCCGCCGCGGTCGGCCGCTTCTCCCCGGAAAAGACAATGCGGGGGCGAAGCACCACTTCAGTCATCGAAACCCGCCCCTCGGCGTTCGCGCTCATGGCTCCGATCGCCTCGTCGACATAGGAATCGACGACGAATCCCTTCCGTTTGGCGAAATCGAGGAAGAACAGCATGTGGCAGCTCGACAGCGAAGCAACCAGCGCCTCCTCGGGATCGACCCCGGCGGGATCGGAGAACGGCGGGCGCACGACCTGCGGCGAGGAAGAAGCGGGGACCCGCGCGCCGCCGTCGAACGTCCACTCATGCGCCCGGCTGTAGCGCCCGTCGAGGAAACGCTCGTCGGACTTGCGGCTCCAGCTAACGGTGGAGGTGTAAGTGGCCATGGCCGCGTCCTTTTGTTCGAGGTCCGAGCATGCGGCGGACCAGCAGGAAAGTCCACGTCTCGGTTCCGCATCCTTTCCCCTCGCCGCCCAGCGTGCTATGCGCCCGGTAAGCCATTTTGTCCTGGGTCCCCCGATGTCCGACGCAGCCCTGAAGCCAGCCATCCGCTCCAATTCGTTCTTTTCCGCAAGCCTCGCCGACGCCGATCCCGAGATCGCGCGGGCGGTCGAGCTTGAGCTTGGACGGCAGCGGGACGAAATCGAGTTGATCGCGTCGGAGAACATCGTCTCGCGCGCGGTCCTCGAGGCCCAGGGCTCGGTGCTGACCAACAAATACGCCGAGGGCTATCCGGGCAGGCGCTATTACGGCGGCTGCCAGTTCGTCGACATCGCAGAGAAGCTGGCGATCGAGCGGGCGTGCCAGCTCTTTTCCTGCCGCTTCGCCAACGTCCAGCCGAACTCGGGCAGCCAGGCCAACCAGGGTGTCTTCCTTGCGCTGCTGCAGCCGGGCGACACATTCATGGGGCTCGACCTCGCCGCTGGCGGGCATCTCACCCACGGCTCGCCCGTGAACATGTCGGGCCGCTGGTTCAAGCCGGTCTCCTACACCGTCGATCGCGAGACCCATCGAATCGACATGGACCAGGTGGAGGCGCTGGCGCGCGAGCATAAGCCCAAGTTGATCATCGCGGGCGGCTCGGCCTACGCGCGTCACTGGGACTTTGTCCGCTTCCGGGAGATTTGCGACGCGGTCGGCGCCTATTTCTTCGTCGATATGGCGCATTTCGCTGGCCTAGTGGCGGGAGGCGCGCATCCCTCGCCGTTCCCGCACGCCCATGTCGTTTCGACGACCACCCACAAGACGCTGCGCGGTCCGCGCGGTGGCATGATCCTCACCAACGATGAGGAGATCGCGAAAAAGATCAATTCCGCGATCTTCCCCGGCCTGCAAGGCGGCCCGTTGATGCATGTGATCGCCGCCAAGGCGGTCGCCTTGCACGAGGCGCTGACGCCTGAGTTCCACAATTACGCCCACGCAGTCGTCGCCAACGCCAAGGCGCTGGCGGCTCCGATCCTCGCGGCGGGCTACAAGCTCGTCACTGGGGGCACCGATAACCATCTGATGCTTGTCGACCTGACGCCGAAGGGGCTGACCGGCAAGGCCGCTGAGGCCGCGCTCGGCCGTGCGCACATCACCTGCAACAAGAACGGCATTCCGTTCGATCCGCAAAAGCCGGCGGTGACCTCAGGCATCCGCCTCGGCTCTCCCGCGGCGACGTCGCGCGGCTTCGGCGTCGAGGAGTTCAAGACGGTCGGCGAGCTGATCGTCGAGAGCTTGGACGGCTTGGCGGTGAACAGCGAATCGGGGAATGCTGCTGTCGAGGCGAGCGTTCGGGAAGCCGTGGGCGAGTTGACGCGCCGCTTCCCGATCTATTGAAGGCGGATTTCAGGAGGGGTCGTCCATGCGTTGCCCCTATTGCGGCGGGCCCGATACTCAGGTGAAAAACTCGCGCCCGACGGAGGACGCCTCGTCCATCCGTCGGCGACGCATCTGTCCGGATTGCGGCGGGCGCTTCACGACCTTTGAGCGCGTGCAGTTGCGCGAACTGATGGTGGTAAAGCGCAACGGCCGGCGCGCGCTTTTCGACCGCGACAAGCTTCAGCACTCGGTCGAGGTCGCCCTGCGCAAGCGCGCCGTCTCCGCCGAGCGGGTCGAACGCATGATCAACGGCATCGTGCGGCAGCTCGAAAGCCAGGGCGACACCGACATCCCGACCGAACGCATCGGCGAATTGGTGATGGAGGGACTGAAGGGCCTCGACGATGTCGCCTACGTCCGCTTCGCTTCGGTCTACAAGAATTTTCGCGAGGCCAAGGATTTCAACGCGATCGTCGGCGAACTCGAGTCGGAGCCCGAACAACCGGCTGACGAATCGCACGACGGACGCCGTCCTCGCGTTTCAACGTGATGAGCCGCCCAGCGGAAGCCGAGAAGCGTATCGACGACGAGCGGTGGATGGCGGCCACGTTGCGTTTTGGCCGGCGCAGCATGGGTCTCGCGGCTCCTAACCCTTCTGTCGGCGCGCTGCTCGTCAAGAACGGCGTCGTCGTGGGGCGCGGCGTCACTTCGCCCGGCGGGCGGCCCCACGCCGAGACACAAGCCATCAGCGAGGCGGGATCGTCGGCGCGAGGCGCAACGCTCTATGTGACCCTTGAGCCGTGCTCGCACCACGGAGCGACGCCGCCCTGCGCGGAAGCCATCATCACCGCCGGCGTCGCGCGCGTCGTCTGCGCGATCGAGGATCCCGATGTCCGCGTGGCGGGCAGGGGTTTCGCGATTCTGCGCGCCGCTGGCGTTGAACTTGCCGTGGGCCCCTGCGCTGAGGCGGCCGCGCGCGATCATCGCGGCCATATCATGCGCGTCGTCGCCGGCCGCCCAATGGTCACGCTGAAGCTGGCGCGCACCGCCGATGGCTACGCCGCGGGCGACGAGCATGATCCGAGGCTCGCGATCACGGGGGAAGTCGTCAATTTGCGCGTCCAGGTGATGCGGACGCTGCATGACGCGATCATGGTCGGCGTCGGGACAGCCGTGGGGGACGACCCGCTGCTGACGGTCCGACTGCCGGGCGTGAAATCGCGACCGCTCCGGGTCGTGCTAGATACGCACCTTTCCCTCCCGCCGCGCTCCCGCTTGTGCGAGACTGCGCGAGAGGTCCCGACCCTTGCGATCGCCAGCCGCGCGGCTCCCGCCGAGCGCGAGGCTGCGTTGGTTGCGACCGGCGTCGAGATCGCTCGGGTCGACGTCGACCAAACGGCGCGCGTCGATCTGGAAGCCGCGCTGAAGCTGCTCGCGCGGCGCGGCGTCAACCGGGTGTTCAGCGAGGGCGGGCCGAGGGTCGGTTCACGATTGATCGAAGCGGGACTTGCGGACGAGGTCGCGCTGTTTACCGCGTTGAAGCCGCTTGGCCGGCCGGGACTTAAGGCGCTCGACGAGCGAGCGCTCGCGGCGCTGACCGACGCCGAGCGCTATCGCGAAATTGAATCCGCTGCGTATGGCGACGACATTTTGCGGCTGTGGGAGCGAGTGGAATAGTTTGCAAGCCGGTACGGGCCGAAGCCTGTCCGGCGCCAAAAGTGGGGAAGCCATGTTTACCGGTCTTGTCAGCGACGTCGGCGAACTTCTCGCAATCGAGGAGGCGGGCGAACTGCGCCGTTTTGCTGTCGCCTGCGCCTACGGGGCCGAAACGATCGCGATCGGCGCCTCGATCGCCCATTCCGGGGTCTGCCTGACAGTTGTCGACGTTGGCACGCTTGGCAACCGTGCCCGCATTGCGGTCGACGTCGGAGCGGAGACGCTGGCGGTCACGACGCTGGGCGGCTGGAAGCCGGGCGACCGGATCAATCTCGAGCGTTCGCTGCGGGTCGGCGACGAACTCGGCGGCCATATGGTCAGCGGACACGTCGATGGCGTGGCGGAGATCCTCGCCCGGCGGGACTTCGACGGCATGGCCCATTTCACAATTCGTGCGCCCGCGGCGCTTTCGCGATTCATTGCCGTGAAGGGGTCGGTCGCGCTCAACGGGACGTCGCTCACGGTCAACGCGGTCGAGGGCGACACGTTCGAGGTGCTGCTCATTCCTCACACGCTCGCCGTCACGACGTGGGCGGAGCGCAAGGCGGGTGACCGCATCAACATCGAAGTCGACCAGATGGCCCGTTACGCCGCCCGGCTCATCGAAACGGGGCAGGGCGCCTCAAAGGCGATCTGACGCGCCGTTCACCCGAAAAGCGGCGCGACGCCTTCACGCATGACGATACGGCGCAGCGAGCCGATCGAGGCGAGCGCCGCAAGACCGGCTGCGCGCGCCGCGTCGATCGGCGCAAAATGGGCGAGCAGCGAGCGGTTCAGGCCGTCGACCGCCACAGTGCGCATCATGATGTCGGTCCGGCGCGCGGTCTCGTAGCCTCTGAGCGCCGCCTCGCCGCCGATATCGGCGCCTGCCGATTGCGCCTCGTGCGCCATCTCGATGACCGCCTTGACGTCGCGCAGGCCCAGATTGAGGCCCTGAGCGCCAATGGGGGGAAAGCCGTGGGCCGCGTCTCCCGCCAGCGCAAGCCGCGGAGCGGTCAACCGGGAGACGACCTGCCGCGACATCGGGAACCTGCCGCGCTCGCCCTCGATCCGCATTGAGCCAAGCATCGAACGGGCTTGCCGCTCGATTTCGCGCGCCAGCGCCGCGTCGTCGAGCGCGGCGCGCTGATCGGCCTCGTCCGAAGACATCACCCAGACCAGGCTGGAGCGGAACCGCGACTTCGCCGTGGAGGGAAGCGGGACGAGGGTGAAAGGCCCGCCGCGCTTATGGAATTCGGTGGAATAGTCCTCATGCGGGCGCGTGTGCTCGAGAAAGACCGTCAATGCGCTCTGCGGGTAGAGGTGCGTGCGCGCCTCGACGCCCGCCGCCTTCCGCGCCGGCGAACCGCGTCCGTCGGCGCCGACGACGAGCCGGGCCGCGAAGACGCGCCCATCGGCGAGCCGCACTTTCGCGCGGGGACCCGAAAAATCGAAATCGACGACCTGCGATTCGATTCGCCGCAGATTGGGCTCCCGATTGGCGGCGGCGGCGAGCGTGTCGGCGAGAATGGCGTTCTCAATGTTCCAGCCGAACGCCTCGAGTCCAATCTCGTCGGCGTGGAAGGCGACCGGGCGGGATGGAAACATGCCGCCGGCGTCGTCAACGATTCGCAGCGAGCGCAGCGGCGCCGCCAGCGGCTCGACATCGCCCCAGACTTCGAGGCCTTTGAGGAAGTCGACCGAGCGGCCCAGCAAAGCGACCGTGCGGCCGCGCCCGAGGCGGTCCGCCACGCCACAAGAGACCACTGAGAAGCCTGCGCGCGCCAGCCCGATTGCGGCGCACAAGCCGGTCAGGGCTGCGCCCACGACAAAAACGTCACAAGCTTCGAAGTCGTCGGAATGCGAAACGGCCATTGCTCAATTGTGGCATGCGTGCTTTCTAGCTGTCCAGGCCGCGCGCCTAGGGACGGCTTTCTTCGCTTTCAGGCGTCCTGACGAGCCAAAAAGGCGGAACGCGGACAAGCGCGGCGCAGGTCCCACGAATTGGCGTCCGCTGGTTTGGAGTTCGGAGCATCCGCATGTCGGTCCAGAGCAGGGCCATTCCGGTTCGACGCGCGGCGGGCTTCTCCGTCCATATGTTCACCGCCTCGGGCGGAGCCGTCGCGGTCCTTGCCCTCTATGCCGCAATCGAGCGGAACTTTCCGGCTTGCTTCGCCTGGCTCGGCGTCGCTCTGTTCATCGACGGAATCGACGGGACGCTGGCGCGCGCGGCCCGGGTGACGGAGACCGCGGCGACCATCGACGGCGCCGTTCTCGATCTCGTCGTGGATTTCCTCACCTACGTCCTCGTCCCGGTCGTCGCCCTTTGGCGCTCCGATCTGATGCCGAATTCGGTCGCGTTCTGGATGGGACTCGTCGTCACCATCGCCTCGGCGCTCTATTTCGCCGATACCCGCATGAAGACGAGGGACAATTGGTTCCGCGGCTTTCCCGCGCTGTGGAACGTGTTCGTCCTGTACCTGTTCGTGCTGCGCGCGCCTTGGCAGCTCAATGCCGCGCTGACGCTCGCCGCGACCGGGCTGATGTTCGCGCCGATCGTGTTCGTTCATCCGCTGCGCGTCGTCAAAATGCGACACTTGACCATCGCAGCGACGCTCGTCTGGTGCGCGCTCGCCTTCATCGCCGTCCTCCAAGGTCTGCAGCCGGCGCTATGGGTGAAGATCGGCTTCGTCGCGGTCGCCGCCTATTTTCTCGCCTTGCCGTTGCTGCGCCATTCGCCCTGGTCGCACGACTGATCCGTTCAGCTTTTTCAAGTTCTTGCGTCTGGCCGCTTGCCGCCGCGCTTCGAAACTTGCTATAGGCGCGTGGCCGCGGCGAACGACCGCTTCGGCATGGCCTCGTGGCGGAGTGGCTACGCAGAGGACTGCAAATCCTTGCACCCCGGTTCGATTCCGGGCGAGGCCTCCATTTCATGATATGATTTCGAATGCGAGCGGGCTTCAACGCCCGCGACAGGGTAGGGCGACGCGAATGGCTCCGACTTTCTCGAAGCAGGAATTCCTCGAGCGTCGCCGTTTCATGGTTGATGGCCAGCTGCGCACGGGCGGCGTCAACGACCACGCGGTGCTGACCGCCTTTCTCGAAACGCCGCGCGAAGTCTTCGTGGCGCCGAGCCAGGCCGCCTTTGCGTATGTCGATGGCGAACTGCCCTCTCGCGGCCCCGCCGTGCGGCGACTTCTGTCGCCTCTGACGCTTGCCCGGCTGCTGCAGGCTGCGGCGGTCGCGCCGGGCAATCGCGCGCTCGACGTCGCTGGCGGATCGGGCTACAGCGCTGCCCTGCTCGAGCGCCTCGGAGCAAGGGTCGTCGCGCTCGAATCGGACGCCGAGGCCGCCGAAGCGAGGACTCTTCTCGCTGGCATCGCCGGAATCGAGGTTGTGGCTGGTGATCTGGCGGCCGGGCTTCCCGGCAAGGGTCCTTACGACGTCATTCTCCTCAACGGCGCATTCGAGGTTGTTCCCGAGGCGCTCATCGCCCAGCTCGCGGACGGCGGCCGACTCGTCGGCGTCGAGACCCGTCAAGGGACTCAGGAAGCGGTTCTCATCGAGAAGGCCTCGACCAGCTTTAGCCGCCGCACCCTGTTCGAGACCCACGCGCCGACGATCGAAGCGTTCCGCCGCGCTCCCAGCTTCGCGTTCTGATCGCTACGGGCCGCCATTGTCGGTTTCGGGCCCGATTCGCGACAGGGTGAGCCTTTTTCGCCTTATTTCCCCATTGATCGCGCAGCCGAACTCGGGCAAGTGTCGCATGTTTGCGACGCTCGGCCAAAATCTTGCCCAGAATTCGAAATGGTGATCGCCAAGACCTAGCCGAACTCTGTCCGGATGCTTGTAAGAAGTAGATCGTTAAGGAAGATTTCGGACAGTCGCGCTTGGCGCCATCGCAAGGGACGCCGACGTGAAGTTCGAAGCGCAAGGTTCGCCGCGTTCACGAGGGGTCGGACGCCGTGTTTATTGGGCGTCCCGAGGGGTAGCGATGATCGGTTTTGAAAGCTTGGCGAGGGGATTGACTTCGCGTCGGAGGGCGTGGCTCGTTTCAGCCGCCGCCATCGCACTCGCCACGACCCTGTCGAGCGCACAAGCCGAAACGCTCGGCGGCGCTCTCGCCAAAGCCTATTTCAGCAATCCGGACATCAACCAGGAACGCGCCGCGGTTCGCGTCTCCGACGAAAATATTCCGAAGGCCAATGCCGGGTTTCTGCCGACCGTGTCGGCGGAAGGCGACGTTGCTTGGTCGAACTTGCAGGAAACCGAGCCCGGGGCCCCGAATACAACTATCACCGACGCCCCACGCGGCTACGGCGTTACGGCTTCGGAGACACTCTGGAACGGCAATCGGACCATCAATTCCGTTCGCCAGGCCGAATTGGGCGTGCTTGGCGTGCGCGAGCAATTGCGCAACACCGAGCAGAACGTCCTGCTTAGCGCCGTTACTTTTTACATGGACGTGATGCGGGACACCGCGATCCTGGACCTCGACATCAACAACGTCCAAGTGCTGCAGGAGCAACTGCGCCAAACGCAAGACCGCTTCAACGTCGGCGAGGTTACGCGCACCGACGTCGCCCAGGCGGAGGCGAGCCTCGCCGGCGCTCGCGCTACTGCCTTGACCGCGCAAACGAATCTTGAGGCGTCCATCGCCAATTATCGCCGGACGATCGGCGAAGACCCCAAGAGTCTCGCCCCGGTCGCGCCGATCGTGAAGCCGATCCCCAAGACCTTGCCTGCAGCCATCGCCGTTTCGCAGGTCGAGCATCCCGCGATCACCGCCATGCTGCACGGTGTCGACGCCGCCCAGCTCCAGATCGAGATTGTGGAAGGCCAGCTCTACCCGACGGTCGGCGTGACTGCATCGATCGACAAGCGTTTCGACGTCGTCAGCTTGCCAGCCGGAAGCCAAACCCTGACCAGCCAAGTCATGGCGCAGGTCACCGTTCCCATTTACGAGGGCGGCGCTGTCTACGCCTCGACGCGGCAGGCCAAAGAACAGCTCAGTCAGCAAGAGCTGCAGACGGATCTGCAGCGTGTTAACGTACGCGCCGCCGTGGTCGCCGCCTGGGGCGCGAATCAGAATTCGCTCGGCGTCTTGCGCGCCGCTCAGGCGCAGGTGGAAGCCGCAGAGGTCGCGCTCGCCGGTGTCCGCGAAGAAGCCAAGGTCGGGCAGCGCACGACGCTTGACGTCCTCAATCAACAGCAGACGTTGCTGAACGCGCGCGTCCAGCTCGTCATCGCGGAGCACGACCAGGTCGTCAATTCCTACAACCTGCTTTCGTCGGTCGGACGCTTGTCGATCAGGACCTTGGGTCTCGCCATCGCGGAGTATGACCCGCGCGTCCACTTCGATCAGGTCAAGAACAAGTGGATTGGTCTGCGGACGCCTGACGGTCGCTGAGGTCCCGCTCATCCTTGATGTGGATGAGCCCGGCTATTCCCAACGATCGTCAGTCGACCGGCTTGCGTGGGCGGTTTAACTCAGTCAAATTCAACGGGCGGCGGGGTTTGGCGGCGTCGTTTGCGACGGAAACGCCGCCCCCGTGACGTCACCATGCGGAGGCCGAGACGATGAACGCACCCAATCCCAATGCGGGCGAACGCGATTTCGACGCCTTGCGTCGCGCGCAACGCGCCCACGAGCCTTCGATGGAGGAGATTCTCGCCTCGATTCGCTCCATCATCGCCGACGACCGGGAACCGGCGCCGCGGCCAGCGGCTAAGCCTGCGACCGCGCCTCAGGGACCGCAAATCGTCTATTCGAAGGATGCGCCTACGCCCCCGGCCGCGCGGGCCGAGGAGCCTGCTGGACCGAAGGTCGTCTGGAGCCAGCCCGAGCCTGCGGCCGCGCCGGTCGAGCGATCGCCTGAGGCGGCGCCAGCCGCCCCCGAGCAGGATGAGCCGCTGTTGTCGACGCAGACGAACCAGGCTGTCGCGGGCGCTTTCGAGGCTCTTTCCGCGAGCTTGGCTTTGCAAGGCGCGGAACTTGCGGAGAACATGACCCGCGAGATCCTGCGCCCGATGCTCAAGAGCTGGCTCGATGAGCACCTGCCCAGCCTTGTTGAGCGGTTGGTCCGCGCCGAAATCCAGCGGGTCGCCCGCGGCGGTCGCTGAAACCGCAGCGGCGCTCGGCCCTAGGCAGGGCGTGCGGTTGAGCGTCGCGCGCCCCACTCGCTCAGACATTGACTTTCGGCGGCGCGCTGGCATTAAGCGAGCGCGGTCGCCGTTTGGACGTTTGATCGAGCCTCCTCCTCGACGGGCGACCCTTTAGGCGCGCCATAATCATTAACAGCGCCAGCGCGTAGCACGGGCACGCGCGGCGAGAGCCAGCCTCGGTCACGCCATATGATGGAAAAGTCGTTCGATGCCGCCGCCGTCGAAACGCGGGTCGCCGCGCATTGGGAGCGGGAAGGCGCCTTTCGCGCCGGTCGGCCGGAGCGCGCCGCCGCCGAGCCGTTCTGTGTTGTGATCCCGCCGCCGAACGTCACCGGCAATCTGCATATGGGCCACGCGCTCAACAACACGCTGCAGGATATCCTCTGCCGCTACCACCGCATGAACGGCAAGGACGTGCTCTGGCAGCCGGGCACTGACCACGCGGGCATCGCGACCCAGATGGTGGTCGAGCGCCAGCTCGCGGAACGCCAGGAGGCGGACCGACGCACGCTTGGAAGGGACGCCTTCCTTGCCCGCGTCTGGGAATGGAAGGCCGAGTCCGGCGGCGCCATCGTCGGCCAACTCAAGCGCCTGGGCGCCTCGTGCGACTGGAGTCGCGAGCGGTTCACGCTCGACGAAGGCCTGTCGCGCGCGGTCGCCAAAGTCTTTGTTCAATTGCACCGCGAAGGTCTGATTTATAAGGCGAAGCGCCTCGTTAATTGGGATCCTAAATTCCAGACCGCGATTTCCGACCTCGAGGTCGCGCAGGTCGAGTGCAAAGGCTCGTTCAAGTGGTCGCGCGACGACGGCGCGCCGCTCGACGAGTCGGTGCTCGGCAAGACCCTCGGCCGGAACCCGAATGGGCATCTCTATTATTTCGATTACCCAGTCGTCGACGCCGCCGGCGAGGAAACCGGAGAAGTCGTCACCGTCGCGACAACACGTCCGGAAACGATGCTGGGCGACAGCGCGGTCGCCGTTCATCCGGACGATCCGCGCTTTCAGCGGCTGATCGGCCAGAAGGTGCGGTTGCCGCTGGTCGGACGGCTTATCGCCATCGTCGCCGACGCCTATTCCGACCCTGAGAAGGGCACGGGCGCGGTCAAGATCACGCCAGCGCACGATTTCAACGATTTCGAGGTCGGGCGGCGGCACGAAGGCGAAGGCGCTCGCCAGATCAACATCCTCGACGCCGAGGCCCGCATTTCGCTGAAGGGAAACCTCGCCTTCTTCGAGGGGATTGAGGCTGGCGATCACGAACTCACCCGCTTGATCGCGGCGCTTGACGGCGTCGACCGGTTCGAAGCGCGCAAGCGTATCGTCGCAATGATGGCGGCGGACGGCTTGCTCCAGAAGATCGAGCCGCACCCGCATACGGTGCCGCACGGCGACCGCTCCAACGCCGTCATCGAGCCCTGGCTCACCGATCAATGGTACGTCGACGCCAAGACACTCGCGCAACCTGCCTTGGAGGCGGTGCGCGAGGGGAAGACGCTGTTCGTGCCCAAGAACTGGGAGAAGACCTATTTCGACTGGCTGGAGAACATTCAGCCGTGGTGCGTCTCCCGACAGCTCTGGTGGGGCCACCAGATTCCCGCCTGGTACGCCCCGTGGGGCGCCGTCTATGTCGAGGAGAACGAGGACGCGGCCTTCGCCGCGGCGCTAGCGGACGGCGTCGAGCGTGGCGTTCTCAGCGCCGAAGAAGCTGGAAGGCTGGCCAGCGATCCGGAGCGGCTGCGCGAGACTTTCGAGCGCGATTCCGATGTTCTCGACACCTGGTTCTCGTCGGCGCTGTGGCCGTTCTCGACGCTCGGCTGGCCGGACGAGACCTCTGAGCTGAAGCGATTTTACCCGACGAATGTGCTCGTCACCGGCTTCGACATCATTTTCTTCTGGGTCGCCAGAATGATGATGATGGGGCTTCACTTCAGGAACGAGGTTCCGTTCCGCGACGTCTACATCCACGCGCTCGTCCGAGACGAGAAGGGCGCCAAGATGTCGAAGTCGAAAGGGAACGTCATCGACCCGCTGGCGCTCATCGATCGCTTCGGGGCCGACGCTCTGCGCTTCACCCTCGCCGCGATGGCGGCCCAGGGTCGCGACATCAAGCTGTCGGAGAGTCGCGTCGAGGGCTATCGCAACTTCGTCACCAAGATTTGGAACGCCTCGCGCTTTGCAGAGATGAACGGTTGCGTCCGCGTCGCGGGGTTCGATCCGCTGGCCACTCGCGAGCCGCTTAACCGTTGGATTCTTAGCGAGGCGTCGCGAGCGGTCGAGGAGACGAGCGCCGCGATCGAATCCTATCGTTTCAACGAGGCCGCCAACACCGCCTACCGGTTTGCTTGGAACCTGTTCTGCGATTGGTGTCTGGAGCTCGCCAAGCCGGTCCTGCAGGGGGGGGGGGAGGACGGTCCGGCGAAAGCCGAGACGCAAGCGACGATCGCCTATGTCCTCGACATCGTCTATGGCCTGCTGCATCCCTTCATGCCCTTCGTCACGGAAGAGCTTTGGGGGATCAAGGGCGAAGAAGGACCGGCGCGCGCAAGCGTCATTGCGCTCGGTCCCTGGCCGAAGGCGGACTTCCCGGCGGACAAGGCGGCCGAGGAGGAGCTCGGCTGGGTGGTCGAACTCATCTCCGAGATCCGTTCCGTGCGTTCCGAAATGGGAGTGCCTCCGGCGACGCTTCTGCCGTTGACGCTGGTTCAGGCGAGCGAGTCGATGACGCAAAGCGCGGGTCGCTGGGCCGAGACGATCAAGCGCCTCGCGCGAATCGCCGAAATTCGATTCGCCAACAATTCGCCAGCCGGTTCTCTGCAACTCGTGGTCCGCGGCGCCGTGGCGGCGCTTTCTGTCGCCGGCGTGCTCGACGTTGCGGCCGAACAGACGCGATTGAGCAAGGAGATCGCCAAGGAGCGGGGCGAGGTGGCGAAGGTCGACGCCAAGCTGGCGAACGCAGACTTCGTAGCCCGAGCGCCGGAAGAGGTGGTCGCCGAGAATCAGGAGCGCCGGGAAGCCTCGCTCGCCCGCATCGCGAAGATGGAATCCGCCCTGCAGAGGCTTAAGGAAATCTAGCGCAATAGGGGGAATAGCGACGGGAACGTTGCAATTGCGCAACAGCCCTGTGCCAAGTGGATTGGGCCGGGAATTCAACCGGATCGTGCCCCGATTGCGCCATAAACCCCGCGCTATTTCAAGTCATAGACGCACGATGGAAGGGGCTCCGGGATAAGGTGCCCGGGGAGATCGCGGCGCAGGGCGGGGCGGGGTCACGGTTTGGATGCGCGCGTTGCTTTTGGCCAAATTACGAATCGCCCTGCTGGGTCATAACGTGGGTTCGATTTCCACTGCGTTCATGATCACCTTAGCGCTGGGGGCCTTGACGGCGGCAGCGCCGGCGTTTGCACTCGATAGCAACAAGACTGCGGACACGGGGAAGATCACGCCGCCCGTCTACAATAGCGCAAGGGAAGCGTTGCAGGCGGGCCTGCACGACCTTCTGGCGGGAGACGCGCAATCCTCCGTCGAAGCGCTGACCTATGCTGCCGAGGGCGGCCAGGCGCTTGCCCAATGGAAGCTCGGACGCATGTATGCCCGCGGCGAGGGTGTCCCGCGCGACGACAGCAAGGCCTACAGCTATTTCGAACGCCTCGTCGAAAGCTACAACGAGGACGACCCCGACCGGCCGGATATTGCCGCCATCTCGAACGCCTTCGTATCGGTCGGCGTCTATTGCCTCAGCGGCATCCCCAACAGCGAGATCAAGCCCGATCCCGAGCGCGCGCTCGAGATGTTCCAATACGCGGCGAGCAACTTCGGCGACCCCGACGCGCAGTATAATCTCGCCCGCATGTACATGGACGGCGCGGCCGGGCTTGCCCCCAACAACATGCGGGCGGCGCGCTGGCTCGCCCTAGCGGCCGAAAAGGGCCACCATCCCGCGCAGGCCCTTCTCGGGCACTTGCTCTTCCTCGGAGAAGGCGTGCCGCGTCAACGCGCTCGCGGGCTGATGTGGCTGTCGATCGCCAAGAATGGCGCCCAGGGCCCCAAGGACGAATGGATCCGCGAGCTACATGCGAAGGATTACAGCGCCGCCAGCGACGATGACCGCGAAGTCGCCGCAGCCTATCTGAGCGCCCGGGGCAGGGATCCCCGCGATGCGATCGCCGAGGCGAAGCCGCAGCAGCCCCCGCATGGCTTTATCGCGGGCTTCGCTCAGTTGCCGCAAATGCCGCCGATGCCGCACATGTTCAACGGCGCGCCGCCGCCGGATTTTGATCCGCCAGGACCGGGACCCGACCGGTAAGGACGGCGTCTCCGGCGACGCGAGTCGCCGAGCGTCCAGTCGACGCTCGTTGCGGATTCGATGGTGTTCCCGAGACGCGCTTGCGACCCTCAGCCGTCAACGCCGGTCAGTAGGGTGCGCGTCGCGCCTGCCACGTCTTTCTGACGCATGAGCGATTCGCCAACGAGGAAAACCTCGATCCCGATGTCGGCGAGGCGCCGGCAGTCGCTGTGCTCGCCGATCCCGCTTTCCGCTACGACAATCTTGTCGGCAGGGATCAGCGGCTTCAGACGCTCGCTGACGGCGAGCGATGTCTCGAAGGTGCGAAGGTCCCGGTTGTTGACGCCGATCAGGCGTCCCTCCAGCGCCAGGGCGCGATCAAGTTCGTGTTCGTTGTGGGTCTCGATGAGGACGTCGAGGCCCAGGTCGTGCGCGGCCTTGTTGAGCGTGCGCGCGGTCTCGTCGTCGACCGCCGCCATGATGATGAGAATGCAGTCTGCGCCCCAGGCGCGCGCCTCCAGCACCTGATAAGGATCGAACAAAAAGTCCTTGCGCAGGATCGGTAACGACGTCGCCGCGCGCGCCGCCATCAGATGTTCCGGCGATCCTTTGAAAGACGGCGCGTCGGTCAGAACGGAAAGGCAGGTCGCGCCCCCAGCCTGATATGCCTTTGCAAGCTCGGCCGGATCGAAATCCTCGCGGATGAGGCCCTTGGACGGACTCGCCTTCTTGATCTCGGCGATCAGGCCGAAACGCCCCGCCTCAAACGCACGCTCAAGCGCCTTGACGAAACCGCGCGGGGGAGACTGATCCCGCATCTCTCGCTCGAGCGTGGCGCGTGGAACACGCACTTTCGCCTCGGCGATCTCTCGCCGCTTATAAGTCTCGATCTTGGTGAGAATATCGCTCATCGACGTTACTCGTTCACGCGTTGGAGACGCTGACAAGCTTTTCGAGAATGCGCGCCGCCGCGCCCGAACGCAAGGCCTGGTCGGCCATGGCGACACCCCCGACGAGATCATCCGCACGGCCAGCGACAACCAGCGCGCCGGCCGCATTGAAGACGGCAATGTCTCGATAAGCGTTCTCCGCTCCATCGAGAACGGCGCGCAACGCAGCGGCGTTGTGCGTGGCGTCGCCGCCCTTGAGCGCGGCGAGCGTCACGCGCTTGAGGCCGACGCTTTCCGGCGTAACCTCGAAAGCGCGGATCGCGCCGTCTTTTAGTTCGACCACCTTGGTTGGGCCGGTCGTCGACATTTCGTCGAGTTCGTCTGCCCCGTGGGTGACCCAGAACTCGGTCGGAGCCCAGGTTGCGCAGCACTTCCGCCATCGGCTCGAGCCACGCTGCGGAGAACACGCCGATCAACTGCCGGCGGGCGCCCGCGGGGTTCGAGAGGGGGCCGAGGAGATTGAAGATGGTTCGCGTGCCGAGTTCGGCTCGGGTCGGCCCGACGTGACGCATTGCCGCGTGGTGCGTCGTCGCCATCATGAAGCCGATACCTGCTTCGAGAATGGAACGCTCCACCGCCGCCGGTGTGAGGCCGATCTTGACGCCGAGCACGCCCAGCGTGTCCGCGGCGCCTGACTTCGAGGATGCAGCCCGGTTGCCGTGCTTGGCGACTGGCACGCCGCACGCCGCGACAATCAACGACGCCAAGGTCGAAACGTTGTAGGAGCCCGAGCCGTCTCCGCCCGTGCCGACGATGTCGATGGCGTCGTCCGGCGCTTTGACCCGCAGCATCTTTGCGCGCATCGCGGTCACGGCGCCGGTAATCTCGTCCACGCTTTCGCCGCGCACTCTCAACGCCATGAGAAAGCCGCCCAACTGCGAAGGCGTCACTTCGCCAGAAAGAATTGCGTCGAATGCGTCCACAGCCTCGGCGCGCGAGAGATAAGAGCCCGCGGCGACCTTGGCGATCAGCGGCCTAAACGATTCCATGCCCCAGTCGCCCCTCAGTAGGTCTTTGCCGCCGCCTTGGCCTTGTTGAAGGCGCGCGCAAGTTCGAGAAAGTTGCCCAACATCGCGTGGCCGTGCTCGCTCTCGATGCTTTCCGGATGGAACTGCACGCCGTAGACGGGCAGAGCGTGATGCGCGACCGCCATGATGAGGCCGTCGTCGCTCTCGGCGCTGACCTCGAGCTCAGGCGGCGCCGTCTCACGCTCGATGGTTAGCGAGTGGTAGCGCGTCGCGTTGAAGGGGCCATTGAGACCCCGAAAGAGGCCGCGCGCATTGTGCGTGACACGAGAAACTTTGCCATGCATCGGCCTCGGCGCGCGAATGACGCGGCCGCCGAAAACCTGGCCGATCGCCTGATGGCCGAGACAGACGCCGAGGATCGGCGTCGACTCGCTCGCCGCACGGATCAGCTCAAGGCAGACGCCGGCTTCATTGGGCGTGCAGGGGCCAGGCGAAAGCACGATCGCGTCAGGCTTCGCCGTCAACGCGTCCTGCGCAGAGAGCTCGTCGTTGCGCCAGACCGACACATCGGCGCCGAGTTCGCCGAGATAGTGGACGAGATTGAAGGTGAAACTGTCGTAATTGTCGATCAGCGTTATGCGCATCAGCGCCGGCTCCAGTGAGCCTTGTGTTTTCCATGGCCGCCGCCGCCGCGTCAAGTTTCACGGCCGGCGGCGCGAGCGTGATAATCTCGCATCGTCGTTTCGTTGATCCTGGGGGTCTGGCATGATTTATCGCGCAACGCCCGCCGATGGCGTCGCTTGGGTGACAGGGGCGAGCGCCGGCATCGGGCGAGGCGTCGCGCTCGAACTCGCCCGGCGAGGCTACGAGGTCTATGCGACGGCTCGACGAGCCGAGGAATTGCAAACGCTCGCCGAGGAAGCGAAAGGGCTGAAAGGGAGCGTGCGGCTGGCGCCGGGGGACGTGACCGATCGTCCAACGATTGCGCGCCTCGTGGCCGAGATCGAGGCTCGAGGACCGATCGCGCTCGCCTTCCTCAACGCCGGCGGCAGCTATCCTGATGCGCCCGGCGACTTTGGCGGGGAGGGCTTTCAACGCACCTTCGCGCTCAACGTGCAGGGCGTCGCTAACAGCCTCAATCCCGTCTTCAACGCGATGCGCGAGCGCCGGCGGGGCCAGATCGCGATCGTCGGATCGGTCGCCGGTTATGGCGGGCTGCCAGGCTCGGGCGCTTACGGGCCGAGCAAGGCCGCGATCATCTCACTCGCTGTCGGCGCGCGATTTTCCGCGGAGCGCCACAATGTAACCGTTCAGGTCGTCAATCCCGGATATGTGAAGACGCCGCTCACGGCGGACAACGACTTTCCGATGCCGTTCCTGATGGAGTGCGACGAGGCCTGCCGGCGGATTTGCGACGGTTTCGAACGCGGCGGCTTCGAGATCCGTTTTCCGCGTCGGCTGGTCTGGATTCTCAAAATTCTGGGTCTACTACCCTATCCCGCTTATTTCGCCCTGCTCGGCAGCGGCGGGCGAAGGGGGAAGGCAAAGGTCTGATCGGGGCCGCATCGCGGCTTTACGCCGCTTCCGCGCTCGTGGGGGTCGCTGGCGTGCGCGCGAACACCAGTTTTTGGTAAACTAGGCCGATGCCTATGAGCGCGAGGCCGAGGCCCATGAAGGACAGCGCACGCAGCGCGCCCTCGAGACCCGCGAGGTCGAAAAGGAAGACTTTGACCGTCGTCGCGATGACGAAAAAGGCCGAGGCGTAGCGCGCTTCGCGCGAGCGGCGCCAGATCCCGTAGGCGAGCAGCGCCAATCCCAACGCCAGCCAAACCGCCGAATAAGCGTACCGTTCGCTATGCCCCGGCCAACGAAAGAGGCCGATCGACGCGCCTTGGAAGAGGAGCCGCGTCTCCAAGCTTGCATAGCGAATAGCCAAAGGATCGCCGCCACGCTCGTGGCGACCCCGATCGCCCCGATCGACACACGGCGAATGCGGCGCGCCAGTATCGCAGTCAACAGCGCCGGCAAAGCATAGGCGACGAGGAGCGCGTTGAGGATCGGCGCGCCGGCGATTGCATCGTCGGTGAAGAGGGGATTTTGGAAACCGCTGAGGCCGACGACGCCGATCGCGGCGCTCGTCGCGAACAGCGCCTTCGCCGCTTTGTTCGCGACACGCAGCGTCCTAGCGGCGCCGAGCAACCCAATCGACAGTACGAGGCAGAGAGCCGCGTCCAGCCCGAGCTCGCTCAAGGCGACCTTGTGTACAACGCCTTGGTCCTCGCCTACCGGCTGGCCTCGCCAGTTGGCCGATGGCGGGCGCCGCCGCGCTTCTCGCGGCGTTGTTCACCGCAGTGGTTCAACGGCGCGCACAGCGCCTCTTCGAGCGACCGGGCGGGCTCGGCGGGCCCCGTGGCCCCGGTCGCGGCCGGCAGAATCGTTTGTGACGGCGCAGCCTCGGGCGGGAGGGGCTGCGGACGGCTGCTTGGGAGGCGCTGCGGGTTCCCGCGCCTCCGTGGGTAGCGGCGAAGCGACAGGCGACGGCGCGGCGGCTGTTGTTTGCTCCTCGGCTCTGACGGTCGGCGCGGAAGCCGGCGCAACGGTCACAGGCGGCGCCGCGACAATCGGCGCGCGACGCTCGAATTCGGCGAAACGGTCCCGCAGAGCGTGCATTTCCCGCTCGACCTCGGCGAGACGCCGGCCATTGCCGAGCGCCATGAAGAAGCCGATTGGCCCGAGAAGAAACGCCGCGACGGCGACCAATCCGAACGCGACCATCAAAAGATCCCCCGGCCGGCCGAATCGCGACGAGCGCCGTCCGTTCCGCCGAGTCTGGGGGCTATGGTCGACGGTGCGGTCGCTGAGTCAATTCGGACTTCAGGAGCGACGCGCGCGGACGAGGGGGAGGCAAACGACAGCGCCGCCCGCTGCGACAGCTAGGCGGCGCCTGAAATGAGGCCTTTGCCGGGCTTGGAACTCGATCACCGAAGGGCGGCGTCGCGTTCGGCGATCGTCATGCCGACGTCGTCGAGATACCGGCGCGGTAGCGCCGCATAGCGGCTCCGCTCGGCCGCGCGGGTCGCCGCTTCCGCGACAATGTTTAGCAAATGTTGACAGGCAGAACCAATCCGACGGATACCATCAGCATCGAAATTCTGTGAAGAATGGGACGATTGAGAGTGAATGCGGCTCATGACCAGTAGCCTTCTCGCCAAGATCGGCGAAAAATCGCGTGAACTGGCCGCTGTTATAGTCTCTCGCGGTCGAGGGGCAAGTCATAGATTTTTCTCAATGGGATAGAAAATATTGACGATCGGCGGCCCGAATCGATTACCGTCTCTTAACGCATTGCGCGCCTTCGAGGTGGTCGCGAGGCGCTTGTCGTTCGCGCGGGCCGCCGAGGAGCTGTTCGTGACCAAGGCGGCGGTCGCTCAGCAGATCCGGCTCCTGGAAGAAGAGATCGGCGCGCCCCTCGTCGAGCGCGCCGGGCGCGGGCTCCGGCTGACCGAGGCCGGGGTCGCGGGCGCCGCGACACTCGCGGAAGGGTTCGCTACGCTGGCGCGGGCGGCGCGGGCGATGCGCGAAGCGAGAGGACGCCGCTTCCTCGTCATCAACTCCAGCGCCTCCTTTGCGGCGACCTGGCTGGTCGGGCGCATCGGCAAATTCAAGTGGGCCAATCCCGACATTGACGTCCTGGTCGACGCCAATCCGCTCGAGGAGTCGCTGGACCGAGGCGCAGTCGATGCGATGATCCGCTGGGGTGCCGGCGATTTCCCAGGCCTCGCCAAGACGCTGCTGTTCAAGGAGGACGTCTTCCCGGTTTGCGCGCCGGCGCTTGTCGACGGCCCTCATCCCTTGCGAGAGCCGCAGGACCTCGCTCACCACACTTTGCTGCACCTCGATTGGAATCCGACATTTCCCTCCTGGCCGAGTTGGACGGATTGGCTCACGGCCGCTGGAGCGAACGGGGTCGACGCCTCGCGCGGCGTCTTCTTCAATCAAATGTCGATGGCGATCGCAGCCGCGGCCCAGGGGCAAGGAATTGCGCTGTCGTCTCTCGCCATTGCGGCGGACGACCTCGCGTCCGGGCGACTGGTCGCGCCATTCACGACCAGCGTGCCGACCCCTTTCGGATATTATTTTCTGTGTCGCCCCGAGGAGGCGGAGGCGCCGCGCATCAGGGCGCTGCGGGAATTCCTTGTCGCGGAGGCGGCGCTGTCGGCCGGCTGACGCCTGCGGTCACGCCGCTTCAATTACAACTTCGCCCCAGGGGGAACGGCGTTCACGGACGCCGATTTGCCCGCCCGCTCGCGCGCAATGTCTTGCGCCAGCGCCTCGGCCCAGCACGCATAGCCCTTGTCGCCCATATGGAAGCCGTCGGAAGAGAGCGAGGCGCGCAGGACGTCAGCCGATTGGGCCGCCCAGGCCTTCATCATCGCAAAGCGCGAGAAGACCGGAATATGCGCTTTCGCCCCGACGTCGCCGACCGCCGCGACGAACGCCTCGAACCGCGCCACATTCTTGATGCCGGGAAAGAATTGCGGATCGACGAGGATGATCGGCACATGATGGGCGCGGGCTGTGGCGATGCCCGCCTCGACTTCGGCGCGGAACGCCTTGAGGTCAACGCTGGTCACCGCGTCGTTCGTGCCGACCTGCCAGACGACGAGATCGGGCTGATAAGCGCGCAGCTCAGCGTCGAGCCGGCCTTCAGTCACGGACACGACCTCGCCGCCGACCCCTGCATTGCGCACCTCAGTGGCGATGCCCCATTTAGCCCCGAGGTCCGCGGCGAGCTGCGCAGGATAAGCGCGGCTCGGCGTCGTGGCCCCAATCCCGAGCGTGGAGGACGATCCAATCGCAAGAATACGCAGCGGCCGAGACGGACTGTGCGCAAGAGCAACGCCGGCGGCGCCGTTGAGCGCGAAGGATGAGGCTGGGGCGGCCGGGCAGGTGAAGTCCGGCGGCGCCGCCTGCGCGCTTAGGGTCCAGAGGCCCCACGCGCACGCGCCCAAACTGGCGAGCGCCAATTTTGCTTTGGCAGTTCGCCTTCGCCAGCGTGGTGAAGAGGGCTCTTCGCGGTAGCTTTCCGCCATTCCAAATATCTCGCCAGGGCGAACAATCCGCCAATTGAAAGTAACGTGTACCCGAAGCCGAGCCCCTTGGCCACATTCTCGGAGACGATCGGACTACAGGCGGCCAAGCCAGCCTGCCCAATGGCGCTCAATACCGAACTCGCCGCAAAGATCGTCAAGCTGTTGCGCCCCAGACTCTGCAACGCCTCTCCCAATCGAGTACGCCCAAATCGCACGAAGAGGGGCGAGGTTGCAGCGAGATAAGCGAGCGCGAGAAAGTTGACGAGCCGCGCGAAGCCCAGATTCTGCTTGCCGACGTCGAAGCCGGCGAAGACCGTGTCGTGCAGGCCCGGGGTGAGCCCAAACCCGTCGCTGACGACGATCGCGCCAGCGACCGTCACTGCGACGCAGGCGGTCCACAAGGGCCAAGACCGCTGCAACGTCTCCTCGCGCCAGCGGATCGCTGCGAGCACGCCGAGGGTAAACACCAACTGCCAGGCAAAGGGGTTGAGGAACCAGCCGCCCGGCTCAGGCCAGTTCGGCAGGTGCATGCCGAATGGCCGTACCGCGAGATAGGCGGCTCCCGAGGCGAGCAGGGCGAGCGCCGGCTCGATCTTCGCCAGCGCGAGGATCAGCGGCGAGATCGCCATCAGCACGACATACAGCGGCAAAATGTTGAAATAGCCGAGTTGGTGCGTCAGGAGCGCGACGCCGAGAGCCCCCTGGACGGGCTCGTGAAACATCACCGTCCGCCCATGCGCCTCGATCAGCGAGGAGAGGCCGGTGAACTGATAGCAGACGCCGAAGATCACCAGCGCGCAAAACGTCAGGGCGAGATGCACGCCGTAGATGCGCCACGCTCGCGCCAAGCAGGTGCGCGCGACTCCCCACAAGCCGGAGATCAGCGTTTTCCTATAATAGGCGACACCGACCGAAACCCCGGACAGGAAGACGAAGGCCTCGGCGCTGTCGCACAACGCATAGTTGCGCGGAGTCACGGTCTCCAGAAGATTGCCGGGGACATGATCAATCATGATCGCGACGAGGGCGACGCCTCGCGCACAGTCGATGCCGCCAATGCGGTTGCGAATCGCCATCCGACTTCCTCAGATACAAGCGGTTGCGTCGGTGAGACGCGCGGTCTACCCGAGCGGCGACGCGACGTCACGCAGAACCGACGCGCTCTTCAGTCAATGATTCGCGAGCAATTCTCGCAGCTCTTCCGGCGTCTTCACCGGCAGGCTGCACGCCTGACCGCGGCAGAGCATCGCGGCCGGCTCGCCGCCGAGCGAGGGGCGCGCGCCGGGCGGACCTTCGGGCCAAGCCGCCGGGTCGAGCCGCAGCACGGTGATCGCCGGATCAGGAGCGGCGAGCGCCGCCTGCGCGAGCGCGACGGCGCGGGCGTCGCTCAGCGGTCCCTCGACGACAATCGAGGCGCCACGCTCCAAGAGATCCGCCGCTGCGAGGAGGAGCGGATTCTGCAGTCGCGCGTCTCGCGATCCGGCGGCGGCTCGGAGCAACGTGTGCGCGGCCTGGCGCCAGCGCTCGTCATCGGTCAGGACAGCAAGCCTGGCGAGAACCTCCGCCATCAGCGACGCGCCGGAGGGCAGGGCGCCGTCGTTAGGCGGGCGGGGGCGGAGGATCAGGCCATCGCTCGGTTCGCCCGCGGTCATGAAGAGGCCGCCGTCGGGCGCGCCGAAGAGATCGAGCGCCATCTCCGCCCACCCCGCCGCCGCGCGTAGGTCGGCTGGATCGCCGCTCGCCTGGAACAGGCTGAGGGCCGCCCGCGCCATCGCGGCATAGTCGTCGAGCATCCCGGGCGCGCCGATCCTCCCGGCGCGCCAGGCATGGACGAGCTTTCCGTCGCGATCGGTCATGTGAGCGACGACGAAATCGAAAGCGGCCCGCGCAGCATCGAGATATTCAGGCTTCGCGAAGACGGCGGCGGCTCGCGCCAGCGCGGAAATTGCCAAGCCGTTCCAGTCGGCCAGAATCTTGTCGTCGCGGGCGGGGCGCACGCGCTTTTCCCGCTCCGCAAGCAGCTTCGCGAGCGAGGCGGCGAGCCCCGCCTCGCTCGCCTCGTCGCCAGGCGGCAAGATGCGTTGGAGGACGTTGTTGCCCTCCCAATTGCCTTCGGGCCTTACATCATACGCCGCGTTGAAGGCCGCCGCCTCGGCGCCGAGAATCGAAGCGACCTCATCCGCGCTCCAGACATAGAAGCGACCTTCCTCGCCCTCGGAATCCGCATCCAGCGAGGCGGCGAAGGCGCCGTCTACCGCCATTTCGCGCATCAGCCAGTCGAACGTCTCGCCGACGCGGGCGGCATAGAGCGGACCCGGCGTTTCGGCGTGAGCGAGCGCAAGAAGTTCGAGAATTTGCGCATTGTCGTAGAGCATCTTCTCGAAGTGCGGCACATGCCATCGCGCGTCGGTCGAATAGCGTGCGAAGCCGCCGCCAAGATGGTCGTAAATGCCCCCGGCGCTGAGCGCGCCGAGGAGGCTGCGCACGCTCCCGCGCAGGCGAGGATCGGCCCGGCGGAAAGAATCCTGCCAGAAAAACCGAAAGATCGGCGCGTTGGGAAACTTTGGCGCGTCGCCGATCCCGCCGTGAACGGGATCGACCAGCCGGAGCAGGGCGTTCGCGACCTCAGTCAGATCGCCCGGTCCGAGATCCGCGCCGGATTGGCTCTGGGAAAGCCGAGCGAGATGGGCGACTAGCGAGGCCCCCTGGGTTCGCAGCGCGTCGCGCTGATCCCGCCAGGCGGCGTCGACAGCCTGAAGAACCTGACGGAACGAAGGCCTGCCCCAGCGGGAGGTTGGCGGCCAATAGGTCCCCCCATATATCGGCGCCCCGTCGGGCGTGAGGAACATCGTCAGCGGCCAGCCGCCCTGTTCGCCCATCGCATGGAGCGCGGTCATGTAGATGTGGTCGACGTCCGGGCGCTCTTCGCGATCGACCTTCACATTGACGAAGAGCTGGTTCATCAGCGCCGCGGTCTCCGGGTCCTCGAACAACTCGTGCGCCATCACGTGACACCAATGGCAAGCCGCGTAGCCGATCGAGAGAAGGATTGGCCGGTCGTGCCCCTTCGCCTCGGCGAGCGCCGCCGCGCTCCATGGTCTCCAGTGAACGGGATTGCCGGCGTGCTGAATAAGGTAGGGCGACGTCGTTTCGCCCAGAAGATTGGCTTCGGGAAGCATGCCCGCTCCTAGCGAACGCCGGATGCCGGACGAACCGGGTGGCGATTCGGGGGTAGTACGCCAGGAAGATGTTTTCGCGAAGGCGGGCCGGTCCCTCAGACCGTCGCCGCCAGGCGCTGAAAGCCGCGGTCGAGGTCCTCTTTCAGGTCTTCGACATCTTCGAGCCCGACCGAAAACCGTAGCGCCGGCCCCTCCGGAGCCCAGCGGGTCGCGGTGCGGTATTTGGCGCAATCGAAGGGCGTCACGAGACTCTCGAAGCCGCCCCAGGACCAGCCCATGCCGAACAACTCCAGGCCGTCGAGCAGCGCCGCGACCTGAGCCTCGGACGCCGGCTTCAAGATGATGCTGAACAGGCCCGAGGAACCCAAGAAGTCGCGCTTCCAAAGCGCATGGCCGGGGTCGTCGGGCAATGCCGGATGGACGACTCGCAGCACTTCCTTTCTCCCCTGCAACCAGCGGGCGAGCTCCAGGCCCTGCCGCTCAGCTTCGCGAAGCCGCAGCTCCATCGTGCGAAGGCCCCGCAGGGCGAGGTAGACGTCCTCCGGTCCGGCCGGGATCGCCATCTCGTCGACCGTCTTGTTCAGTCGTCGGAACCACTCGACGTTGGCCGAGACGAGGCCGAGCAGCAAATCGGCATGTCCGGAGAGATATTTGGTGCCTGCTTCGATCACGAGGTCGGCGCCGTGCTGATGCGCCGCAAAGAACAGCGGCGTCGCCCAGGTGTTGTCGGCGATCACGCAGGCGCCGCGCGCATGAGCCGCGGCGGCGATGGCCGGAATGTCCTGCACTTCGAGCGATTGCGAGCCCGGCAATTCGACGAACACCGCCTTGGTGTTGGGCCGAATGAGGCTAGCGATGCCGGCGCCGATGAGGGGGTCGTAGTAGGTCGTCTCGATCCCCATGCGCTTGAGCGTCGAATCACAGAAAACGCGGGCGGGCTGGTAGGCCGAAATCGGTCACGAGGAGATGATCACCAGCGCTCAGCGCCGTCATCAGCGATAGGGCGATCGCCGCGAGGCCGGAGGGGACGAGCTTCGTTCCCGCCGCGCCGGAGATCGCGTTCCAAGCGTCACAAAGGGCGTCGGTGGTCGGCGTCCTCTTTGTTCCGTAGGTGTAGCGCTGCGCTTCGCTCTTCAGGGTTGCAACATCGGGAAACAGCACCGTCGAACCGCGAAAGGCTGGAACATTGACGAACCCTTGCGAGATTTCGGCGTCACGACCGAGGTGAACCAGGCGCGAGCGGCTGCGCAAGCGGGATTTTGCTTCGTCGGACAGCTTCTTCATCGAAACGCGCATTCCTAGAGGTGAAAATGATTGTGGAACAATGGAAAGCGCGCGCGGCGGCGTCAACTTCGTCAGGACAAAGGCCGAGACGGGCCGAGCGCGCATGACGGGGCCCGATCGTTGACAAGGGAAACCTGTGGAATGCTAGCAGCAATCTCTTGCCGCGCGAAGGTGCCGGTTGACTCGATCCGCTGTGCACCGCGACAGTGGGCGCGGAAGTCGAGACAGGAGCTCCCTATGCGTTCGCTGGCGAAAATGGGATTGGCCGCCGCCATGTTTCTCATGGGCGCCGGCGCCGCTACGGCAGGCACGCTCGATCAGGTGAAGGCGCGCGGAACCTTGATCTGCGGCTCCAACCCGGGCCTTGCGGGCTTCGCCTTGCCCGACGATCAGGGCGTCTACAAAGGGCTCGACGTCGACCTATGCCGCGCGCTGGCGGCGGCGATCTTCAACGACCCCAGCAAAGTCAAATATCTCCCGATCAACGCGAAGGACCGGCCGACGATCCTCGCTTCGGGGCAGATCGACGTCTTGGTGCGGAATACGACCTGGACGCTGTCGCGACAGACGGGCGGCATGCTGTTCACCGGAATCAATTTTTACGACGGCCAGGCCTTCATGGTGCGCAAGAAGCTGGGTATAGACTCGGCGCTCAAGCTCGACGGCGCCTCGATTTGCGTCCAGCAGGGCACGACGACCGAGCTCAACCTCGCCGACTATTTTCGCGCCCACAATCTGAAATTCGAGGCGGTCGTCTTTGCCACCGACGAGGAGACCGTCAAGGCCTATGATTCGGGCCGCTGCGACGCCTATACGACCGACGCTTCGGGCCTCTATTCCGAGCGCCTCAAGCTGACGACGCCCGACGATCACGTCGTCTTGCCCGAAATCATCTCCAAGGAGCCGCTCGGCCCAGCGGTCCGCAAGGACGACATCCAGTGGTTCCAGATCGTGCAGTGGACGCACTACGCGATGGTCACCGCCGAAGAGCTCGGCGTCACCCAAGCCAACGTCGACGAGATGCTCAAGTCCGACAATCCCGACATCCGGCGCCTGCTCGGGGTCGAAGGGGATTACGGCAAGGGCCTCGGCCTGACCAACGACTGGGCTTACCGCATCATCAAAGAGGTGGGGAACTACGGCGAGTCGTTCGAGCGCAACGTCGGGCAGGGCTCGCCGATCAAGATTCGCCGCGGGCTGAACGCCTTGTGGACCAACGGCGGACTGCAATACGCGCCGCCGATTCGCTGACGGCCGAACCGCGATGGGGGCGATTCTTGCGGGATGCGCAGGTTTCGTCCTCGGCGGGCTAACGGGAGCCGCCCTCGGCGTCGGGGTCGGCTTGACCTGGACCAGCCTCGTGCAGACCAGCTGCTTCGAGGGCTATTGCGGCATGCTGGTGTTCTTCGCCTTCATGCCGATCGGAGCAATTCTTGGGGCCATCGCCGGCGCGGCCGCGTTCGCCTGGCTCGCGAGGAGGCCGCCGAGCGCGCCAGCGTCGAACTGAACGACGCCGCCGGCGCTAAACTCGCGGCTACTGCCCTCGCTTCGCTCTCGTCGCGAAGCGCACCGCTTCCTCGGCTGCCCGGAAAAGCGCCTGCGCCTTGTTGACGCATTCGCGATGCTCGTATGCCGGATCGGAATCGTAGACGATGCCCGCCCCAGCCTGGACGTGCATAACGCCGTCCTTGACCACCGACGCCCGCAGGACGATGCAGGTGTCCATTTCGCCACCAGCGCCGAAATAGCCGATGCAGCCGGCGTAGATGCCCCGCTTGTCCTTCTCGAACTCGTCGATGATCTCCATCGCGCGAACCTTGGGCGCGCCCGAGACCGTGCCGGCGGGAAAGCCGGCCGACAGCGCGGCGACGACATCGACATCGTCGCGCAGTTCGCCCTCGACATTCGAGACGATGTGCATGACGTGGCTGTATCGCTCGATGAAGAAGCTGTCGGTCACCTTGACCGAGCCGATCTTGGCGACCCGGCCGACGTCGTTGCGGCCGAGGTCGAGCAGCATCAAATGTTCGGCGCGCTCTTTGGGGTCGGCGAGCAGCTCGGCGGCGAGCGCCGCATCCTCCGACGGAGTCTTGCCGCGCCAGCGGGTCCCGGCAATTGGGCGAATGACGACCTTGCCGGCACGGACCCGCACGAGGATCTCGGGACTCGAGACGACGATCTGGAACCCACCGAAATCGAGGAAGCAGAGATAGGGCGAGGGATTGACCCGACGCAGCGCCCGATAGAGCGAAAAGGCCGGCAGATCGAAGCGGCTGGAGAAGCGCTGCGACAGAACGATCTGAAACGCGTCACCGGCGGCGATATAGTCCTTCGCGTTGCGCACCATCGCGAGGAATTCCGCCTCCGAGGTGTTCGAGACCGCCGGGCCGGCCGCCAGCACGTGATCGACCGTCGGAGGGGCATGATCGAGCGGTCCTTCGAGCGCTGCGACGACCGCATCCAATCGCTCCCGGGCGCTCTCGTAGGCCGCCCGGGCGGAGACGCCCTTCGCCGGACGCGCCGGCGTCACGGCGACCATTTCGTCGCGCACGCTGTCGAAGACGACCATGACGGTCGGGCGGATGAGAATCGCCTCCGGGACGCCGATCGGGTCCGGCTTGGCCGGCGCCAGGCGCTCCATATGACGCACCATGTCGTAGCCGAGGTAGCCGAAGACGCCAGCCGACATGGGCGGCAGACCAGGCGGGAGGTCGATCTTCGACTCGGCGAGCAGCTCGCGTAGGGCGTCCAGCGGCTTGCCGGGGCAGGCGACGAAGGCGTCCTTGTCGGTGAGGGCGTGCCGGTTGATCCAGGACCCTTCGCCGCTCGAACGCCAGATGACGTCGGGGTCGAGCCCGATCATCGAATAGCGGCCGCGTTGCGCCCCGCCTTCGACGGATTCGAGGAGGAACATGTTGCCCTCCCGACCGGCCGCAAGCTTCAGATAAGCGGAGACGGGGGTCTCGAGATCGGCGACCAGCGTCGCGCGAACAACGCTCGCGCGCCCGCTCTCGTAGCTCCTGGCGAAGTCCTCGTACTCCGAGGCAATCGACATCGTCATCAACTGCCCTCCGCGGCCCGCAGGACGTCCGGGTGAATCTTCACCCCGAGTTCGTGCTCGACCGCGCCGACATATTGCTCGACGAGGCTAGTTTGCAGGGCCTCGCTGAGCCGTTCCGCCGTGGCTTTAACAGCGGGATCATCGAGCTTGGTCGGCGGCGTCGAATCCGCCGTGATCTTGAACACGACGCGCCCGTCGGGGGTCGCCGCCGAGCCGGCGCCGTTCGGCGGCGTGGCGAAGACGGCGGTGACGACGCTCGGCGCAAGCCCATCCCCGCCGCTCCTGCGGATGTTGGCGGCGGATTTGACCTCGACCCCTGCGGACTGAGCGAGGCTGGCGAGCGTCGCGCCCGTGTCGAGCTGCTTGATCATGTCGAGCGCCTTGGCCCCGAGCGCGCGCGTGACTTCGTCCGCCCGCCACTGCGCCTCGACCTTGTCCTTCACCTCGTCGAACGTCCGGTCCCGAGCCGGGTCGATCTTGGCGACCTCGAACCACAGATAGCGATGGTCCGGCGTCGACAGCGCCGCGTCGTCCACGCCGACGTCCGAGGCGTAGACCGCACGCAGCAATTGGGGCTTTTCCGGCAGATCGACTGCCGCGCCCGAGGGGTCGAGGCCCCCCGCGTCGACCGACTGGACCATGCGCGGCTCGATGCCGACCGCCTTAGCGGCGTCAGCCAGCGATTTACCGGCGACGCGCTGGTCCTCGATCTTGTCGTGCAAGGTCTGCACATCGGCGGCCGCGCGGCTGGTCGCGATTTCTTTCTTCAGCGCGTCTTCGACCTCGGAAAATGGCTTCACACTGCCGGGCGTCACCGATGCAACGTGAAGGATGACCGAGCCGAATTGCCCTTTGATCACGTCGCTGACGCCGCCATCGGGGAGGGCGAAAGCGGCGTCGCCAAGCGTATGATCGAACATCGCGGCCTTGGTCGTCTCCCCAAGGTCCACGTCGTTCGCCGAAAGGTTGCGCGCCTTCATGATGTCGTCGAACGACGCGCCGGCCTTGATCTTCGCCTCGGCCTCGTCCGCTTCGGCCTCGCTCGGGAAAAGGATCTGTTGCAGCTTGCGCTTTTCCGGAATCGTGTACTGGGTGTCCTTCGTCTTTTCGTATTCCGCTTTCGCGTCCTCCTCGGAGACCTCGCCAGGCTTGGCGAGCGACGATGGCGAGGCGACGACGAGCGTGAAGCCGCGATATTCCGGCGCGCGATAGCTCTCCTTCCGCTCGTCGAAATAGGTCTTCAGGGCGTCGGCGCTCGGAGCCGTGATCTCGCCCGCCGCCGAGGGCGGCAAGACGATGTAGTCGATCCCGCGGGTCTGCGCGTCGACGCGGGCCAGCGCATCGACGAGCGCCTTCGGCGCGGTCAGGCCGTCGGCCATCGCGACCTCGATCTGCTGGCGCAGGTAGGTCTTGCTCTGAGTGGAGAAGAAACTGCGCTCGCTGAGGCCCGAGTTCGCGCAAGGCGGCGTCGAACCGGTCGCGGCTGAAGTGGCCGGACGCGTCTTGCATGTTCGGGTCTGCGCGCAGGGCGTCGGCGATCGTCTGGTTGGAGATCGCCAGGCCCATCGATTGCGCCTTGAGGTCGAGCGCCGTCTCGGCGATGAGGCGCTGCAGCACCTCGTTGTCGAGGCCGAGCGCGCGCGCCTGGGCATTGGTCAGGCTCATTCGGGCGCGCGTCTGGTACTGGTACATCAGTGTCTGGAGCGAATTCTGGAATTCCTGCGCCGAAATCGATTCGCCGCCGACTTCCGCGACCTTGTCGGACACGAAGCCACGGAACATGTCGCCGACGCCCCAGATGACGAAGCTGACGATGATGAGGCCGAGAACGACCGTCATGATCGCGCGGCCAACCCAGCCTTGCGTCGCCTTGCGAATCCCATCAAGCATGCTTTGCGGAACCCTTCTTTCGGTCGCCGTGAGGCGTCGGCCTTGAACCCGGCGGCGTGATGCGGCCTTATCTACCCTCGGCACAAGACTTTGCCTAGGCTTGGGCGGAACGATATTCCGCGCGAGCCCAAAAGAGACCCTGGCTGCGATTGTGGCGAATCTCTGGAGAATCTCTATGTTTTCTGTTTTCGCGCGCTCTTAACGAAGAACCCGCCCACTATTCCGCCCCGCTCTCTCACTTGAAGCGAGACGCAATATGACCCCAGGAATTCAGCCCCTCGTAGCCGGGAATTGGAAAATGAATGGTTTTCGCGCCTCGCTGAGCGAGATCGCGAAGATGCGCGCGGCGGTCGACGCGGGCCGAGCCGGCGGCGCGCAGATCGTGGTCTGTCCACCGGCGACACTGCTTTGGGGCGCGGCCGATCTGCTTTCGGGGGGCGCTCTGAAGCTGGGCGCGCAGGATTGCCATCCCGCCGATGACGGCCCCCACACCGGCGACATTTCCGCCCCGATGCTGCGCGACGCCGGCGCGCTCTATGTGATCGTCGGCCATTCGGAGCGCCGCGCCGGGCACCACGAGAACGACGCGCTTGTGCGCGCGAAGGCCGAGGCGGCGTTGCGCGCCGGGCTCTGCGCGATCCTCTGTGTCGGCGAGACTCTCGCGGAACGTGAGGCGGGAGGGGCTATCGACGTCGTCAGGGCGCAACTGCAGGGATCACTTCCCGAGCAGGCGACGCCAGACGACCTCGTCGTCGCCTATGAACCCATCTGGGCAATCGGCTCCGGCCGGACGGCGACGCCCGAGGATGTCGCGCAGATGCACGCCGCAATCCGTGACACGCTGGCGCAGGTTTATGGCGAGGCCGGCGAGCGCCTGCGCATCCTCTACGGGGGTTCCGTCAAACCCGGCAACTCAGAAGAACTCCTCTGCCTGCCGAACGTCGACGGCGCGCTGGTCGGCGGCGCAAGCCTCAAGGCGAGCGAATTCATCGCGATCGCAGCGACCTGCGCCTAAATTCGCCGTCCTTTCGACATAGAATTGCGATCTATGGTCGCAACAAGGGCGCAGGTGGCGGTCGAGCCGAGCCGCCGCGAAGACGAATCGACAAAGAGGACAGTCAATGCGAGGCTACACGGGCGCGTTCGTCGTCGCTCTTCTTTCCGCGTCCGCTCCGCTGCTTTCCGTAGCGGCCTCGGCGCAAACCTGCACTTGCCCCGCAAGCCAGGCAGGGGTCACGATTCTTTCCGACCAAGAACCGCCGCCGTTGCCCGACTACGACCAGCCGCCTGTTCCGAGTTCCGGTAGTATCTGGACGCCGGGCTATTGGGCCTGGAACAATTACGAATATTACTGGGTGCCGGGGACCTGGGTCGAGCCGCCCGAGCCCGGGCTGCTTTGGACGCCCGGCTATTGGGGCTTCGCCGACGGCGTCTACGCTTTCCATCGCGGCTATTGGGGTCGGCAAGTCGGCTTCTACGGCGGCGTCGATTACGGCTTCGGCTACGGCGGCCACGGCTACGACGGCGGCCATTGGAACGACGACCGGTTCTTCTACAACCGCTCGGTCAACCGTTTCGGGCCTACGCATATCGAGAACGTCTATGATGGCCCAGCGCCGGCGCCGCGGACCGACATGCGGCCGAGTTTCAACGGGCCTCACGGCGAGACGATCAGGCCAACCCGGGAAGACGAGGCGTTTGCGCGGGAGCGACACATTCCCCCGACGACGGTGCAGATCGACCACGCCCGAACCGCGAGCCGCACGCCAGATCTCTTCGTCTCCACCAATCACGGCAAACCCGGGATCGCGGCTACACCCCAACCCGCCGCCTTCACCGGGCCGGGAGTCGTCAAAGCCAATGAGGGGAACGTGGCGCCCGCCCGTCGCGCCAATGAACCGGAGGGCGGTGAGCCCGCTCGGAGCGGCGAGAGATCGGCGCCGGGGGAAGCGCCGCGGGGCGCGCCGTCAATTCCCGAACCGCAACTGCCGCCCCCTGTCGAGGGGCCGGCGCATGGGGCCCCAGCGGGGACCGAGCGGCAAAGGCAAGAGGCGCCCCGGCCGGCCGAACTCGAGCATCGGCCCGCGCCCGGCGCCGAACCGCTGGCGCCGGGAGCCAAGCTGCCACCGGGAAGCGAGCGCCAGCGGCGAGAGGCCCCGGGCCAGACCGGCGCCGCGCCGAATGAAGAGCGTCAGCGGGCGCCGGGCGCCGGCGGGGCCCAGGGCCGGATTTCGAGGCTTCCGCCGGGGAGCGAGCGCCAACGCAACGAATCCGAGAGGCGCGGTCAGCCCCCGGGGCCGGGCGGACAGAGCGAAATGGGACGGCAGAGGCCGCAGCCGGGTCAAGCCGGGCCCGGCGCGCAATTGGAGCATCGCCAACCCCAAGCAGGAGAGCACGGCCGCCAGGCGTGCGGACAGCCGGGGCAGCCGAACTGTCCGTGAGCGGACGCGCTGCAGCCGCTCCCAGCCATGTGACGTCCATGAAACGCTCGACATGGACGCGCATGGCGAGGCGTGCTAGGAGCGCGCCGAACTAACCGCCTCCGCCGCGCGTGACGACGCGCGGCTCGCAAGGACCGATTTTATGCAAACCGTGCTGCTCGTCATTCACCTTCTGGTGGTGATCGCCCTGGTCGCTGTCGTACTGCTGCAGCGCTCGGAAGGGGGAGCGCTCGGCGCCGGAGGCGGAGGCGGGGGATTCATGACTGGACGCGGACAGGCCAATGCGCTGTCGCGCGCCACGGCCATTCTGGGCGCCCTGTTCTTCGCCACCGCTCTGGCGATGTCGATCATCGCCAGTTGGAGCCGGACATCGCAATCGCTGATCGACACCGCCGCGCCGCCCGCGACGAGCGCTCCCGACGCCAAGAAGCCGCAGGGCGGCAGCCTGCTCGACCAGCTCAAGCAGATGCAGAGCCCGGCAGCGCCCGCGTCGCCCGCCGCGCCGGCGGCTCCCGCAGTACCGAGCGCTCCCGCCTCTGCGGCTCCGGCCCCGGCGGCGCCCGCACAAGAGCCGCCCAAGTAAGATGACGCTCGAGCCGCGGCCACCTTCGGGCGCGCTTTGATGTCCGCTCCGCTTGCGATCGCGGCCTATTTCACCATCTGGTGGGTCACGCTTTTTGCCGTGTATCCAGTCGTGCTACGCGCAAAGCCTTCGCCTTCCGCGGACGAGACGAAACCGCCCGGGACCGATCCGGGCGCGCCGGCGGCGCCGCGGGTGATCCGGACCGCGCTATGGACGACGGTTTTGGCCGGCGTGATCTTTGCGGCGCTCGACGCCTACGTCATTTGGTTGGGCTGATCGGCATGACGTCGTTTCGCAGCGAAAGGCGCGTTCGCCATGGCGCCACACCGATGTTCAACCTTGTCGCCGATGTCGAGCGCTATCCCGAGTTCGTGCCTCTCTGCAAATCGTTGCGGGTGCGCCGAAGGGTGACCGACGAGCACGGGCTCGAGATTCTCGTCGCCGACATGGAAGTCGGCTATCGCGCGATCAATGAGCGGTTCACAAGCCGCGTCACGCTCGATCCGGCCAAGCAGAAGATCAGGGCCGAATACATCGACGGGCCATTCAGCCAGCTCGAGAACGTCTGGACCTTCCGCGACGAGGGAGAGAACTGTTCCCTCGTCGAGTTCTTCATCGTCTACGAATTCCGCAACCGCATCCTGAGCGCGCTCATGGGCTCGATGTTCGATGCGGCCTTCCGGAAGTTCTCCGCAGCCTTCGAGGCGCGGGCCGACGCCATTTACGGCCGCAAATCCGCCTGATCCGCCCTAGCGGCCTCCTCGAGGAGGCCAAGCGCCGCTTCGACCGACGCGAGCCGGATGGCTGCGCGCGACTGCGGGCCGAAGCGTCGCTCGATCGCGACGACGTCGCCCCCGCGCCGCGCGCAGGCAAAATTCACGAGGCCGACAGGCTTGGCTGCGCTGCCCCCGTCGGGCCCCGCAATTCCCGTCACGCTGACGGCGATGTCCGCCTGGGAATGGGCGAGGGCGCCGAGCGCCAGGGCGCGCGCCGTCGCCTCGCTCACCGCCCCATGCGCGGCGAGCACATCCTCGGACACGCCGAGCAGCTCCTGCTTGGCGTCATTGGAATAGACGACGAAGCCGCGTTCGACCACTGCGGAGGAGCCGGGAATCTCGGTCAAGAGCGCGCTGACCAATCCGCCGGTGCAGGATTCGGCGGCGGCGATTTTGAGGCCGCGGTCGCGGCAGGCGTCGAGCACGGCCCGTGTGCGGGCTATCAGGTCATCGGCAAACATCACCGGCCTCCCTTCGTTCACCACCAGCGGCGCCATCTGAACCACAGAAGCGGCAGCATGGCGCTCAGGAAAATCAGCGTCAGGACGTAAGGATAGCCCCACGACCAATCATATTCCGGAATGTTCTTGAAATTCATTCCGTACATGCTGGCGATCAGCGTCGGCGGGATGCCAATCACCGAAACGATCGTCAACACTTTGAAGATGTCGTTCTGTTCGACGCCGATGAGGCCGAGGCTCGCATCGAGCAGGAACTGGATTTTGTCGGTCAAACGATTCTCGTGGGAGCTCAGCGAATGGAGGTCGCTGGCGATGCGTTCGAGCCGCTTGCGCGCCTCGGGCGTGAGCAGCGCGCCGCTTTCCGCCTCCAAGAAAGGCGTCATTCGCGTGAGCGTCAGAACCGTCTCCTCGATGAGAGAGGTGAACTCCCGATCCCGGCCGACCTCCACAATAACCGTCTGCAGGAACCTGCCTTTCAGACCCCTTTGCCGCCTCTCGTCGCGCCCGGAAAAGATCTTGTGGGAGCATTCGTCGAGATGCGAGGTCACCAGTTCGAGTTCGTCGGCGAGGTGTTCAACGATTCCTTCCACCACCGCGATCGTCGCGCCCATCGGGCCGGGCAGCGCGCGATCGACTCCGATCGTTTCGAGGTACTCCGGCTGGCACGGCTTAAGGTCTTCGTAACGCACGGTCAGCAGCGTCTTCGGCGTCATGATCAGCGCAAGCGGGTGATGGGCCGCAAGCCGATTGTTTTGGCGTTTCGGCAGCGGAATGGTGACGCAGACCGCGGAGCCCATCCGATAGAAGCGGCTAGACGTTTGAATCTCAGACATTTTCTCCAAACTGGGCGGTTCGACGCCCAGCGCGCGCACGAGGAACGCGGTCTCCTCCGCGGTTGGACAATTGGCGTCGATCCAGGTCGCGCCCTCGGGGAGCTGCGCCGCCCCCGGCCACGGGGCGTAAGAGGCGTTGGCGAAGTCGTGAATCGTCAGCATCGTCCAACTCCCCACGGGCGTTGCGCCGGGCGCCGCTTCCCCCAGCGCCCATTTTCCGCTAGGCAGCGCTACCTAACGCGAAAATACAACGAGCGAATTACCATGCACCGTTATCGCACCCACACTTGCGGCGCCCTCGGCCTCGCGGAGGAGGGACAGTCGACCCGGCTCTCCGGTTGGTGTCATCGCATTCGCGACCATGGCGGCGTGCTCTTCATCGATTTGCGCGATCACTACGGGATGACGCAGTGCGTGGTCGACCCCGACTCGCCGGCGTTCCAACAGGCTGAAAAGCTCCGATCGGAATTTGTCATCCGCGTCGACGGCGACGTGCGCAAACGCCCGGAGGGAACCGAGAATCCCGACATGCCGACTGGCATGATCGAAGTCTATGTCCGAGACATCGAAGTGCTCGGCCCGGCTGGCGATCTGCCGCTGCCGGTGTTCGGCGACCAGCCCTATCCCGAGGATACGCGCCTCAAGTACCGCTTCCTCGACCTCAGGCGCGAGAAGCTGCACGCCAACATCATGTTGCGCGGCCGCGTCATCGACTCGATGCGCACGCGGATGAAAGGGCAGGGCTTCTTCGAGTTCCAGACGCCCATTCTGACGGCGTCCAGCCCGGAAGGCGCGCGCGACTTCCTGGTGCCGTCGCGGCTGCATCCCGGCAAGTTCTACGCCCTGCCGCAGGCGCCGCAGCAGTACAAGCAATTGCTGATGATGGCCGGGTTCGACCGCTATTTTCAGATCGCGCCATGCTTCCGCGACGAGGATCCGCGCGCCGACCGTCTGCCGGGGGAATTCTATCAGCTCGACGTCGAGATGAGCTTCGTCGAGCAGAAAGACGTGTTCGCGGCGATGGAGCCAGTGATCCGCGGCGTGTTCGAGGAATTCTCGGGCGGCAAGCCCGTGACGCCCTCGCCGTGGCCGCACATTCCCTACGGCGTCGCCATGCGTAAATACGGCTCCGACAAGCCGGATCTGCGCAACCCGATCGAAATGCAGGATGTCTCCGCGCACTTCCGCGGTTCGAACTTCAAAGTTTTCGCGCGGCTGTTGGAGCAAGAGAGCAACGAAGTCTGGGCGATTCCCGCTCCAGGAGGCGGCCAGCGGACTTTCGCCGACCGGATGAATTCCTGGGCGCAGAGCGAGTGTCAACCGGGTCTCGGTTACATCCTTTTCTTCGATCGCTCGCAGGACGAGACGACGCTCGCCGCAGACCCGCAGGCCACCGGGATCGGCGGTCGCGGGCCCATCGCCAATAACATCGGACCCCAACGGGTCGAGGCCATTCGCGCTCAGCTCGGGCTGAAGGCGGGCGACGCCGCCTTCTTCGTGGCGGGCGTCCCCTCCAAATTTGTGAAGTTCGCCGGGCTCGCCAGGACGAAGCTCGGACAGGAGCTAAAGCTCGTCGCTGAAGATCGGTTCGAATTCGCCTGGATCGTCGATTTCCCGATGTTCGAGTGGAACGAGGACGAAAAGAAGATCGAGTTCTCGCACAACCCGTTCTCGATGCCGCAGGGCGGCCTGACAGCACTGCAGGAGAACGATCCGCTGGAGATCAAGGCCTTCCAGTACGACATCGCGTGCAACGGCTACGAACTCGCCTCCGGCGGCATCCGCAATCATCGCCCCGAGGCGATGGTGAAAGCCTTCGAGATCGCCGGCTACGGCGAGGAGACCGTCATCGAGCGCTTCGGCGGCATGTACCGAGCTTTCCACTACGGCGCGCCGCCGCACGGCGGCATGGCCGCGGGCGTCGATCGCATCGTCATGTTGCTCGCTGGCGAGCACAACCTGCGCGAAGTCGCGCTGTTCCCGATGAACCAGCGCGCCGAGGACCTCCTGATGGGCGCCCCCTCGCCGGTGGCGCCCAAGCAACTGCGCGAATTGCACATCCGGCTGAACCTGCCTGAGAAGTAAGCCGGGCTGATTCACTCCTTCGGCGGGTCGTTCGTCGACCCGCCGAGAGGCGATTGGGCGAGGGCGTTTCTGAACATCTCGCGGAACAAGCCGGCGCTGTTCTGCCCCTCCGTGAACCAAGCGCGCATGAACCCCTCCGGCGAGAATTTTGCAGTCTCCGCGATGAGTCGCTTCTCCATCTCCGCGAGGACTGCCGCCTGCATCGGCTGAACATCCGGCAGCCCCATGAACTGCCTGGCTTCAAGCGGCGTGCAGTCGATATTGATCGTCACTTTCATTGTCGCATTCCGTTCGTTCCGGCGAATTGCTCCCAAGGCTAAACCGTCCTGCCGCCTGATGAAATCGCCGTGCGGGTTCAATTCCCAAATTGCCGCGCGATTCCGGCTGCAAACAGAGGCGCGAGGTTCGCCCGTGGGCTCTGACGCTCGTACTGCCCTAATCCACACCAAAAGACGGCGCGCCATTGCTCGAATCTGGTCGGTGTGACAATTTCTTCAGCAAAATGATTGTCGGGGTTTAATCGCAAGAGCGCGCAAAGCGATCGGCTTGGACGCCAACGAGGCGCTCGCCCAATTCCCCGAGAAGGTCGGTCTCGCCTTGGCGCAGTCAGCGCTCAATTCCGGAAAGCGCCGCTAAAGGTCTCTCCTTGTTCGAGGCGTCCGGAATGGCAAGCGAGGCAGAATGAGGAGCCGTCAATCTGGTCCCGAGCGGAAGGCGAGGAGAGCGGCGTGAGCAAGAAGTCGATCGTATTCAACATTCCGAGCGTCGATGGTCACCCAGACGTAGAAATCTTGGTCGAACCTTCACGGCCCAATCCTAGAGCGGGCCGAACCGAGGCGAACGCTGTCGCGCGCGCCTCGACCGGCGCCGACTCGGTCAGTGGACGCTTCGCAATCGACATCGCCCGCGAACGCGAACTCGGCGATGTCGTCACGCTCGCCTTGGCGTTGCCCGCCATGCTCGTCTGGTTCTGGTGGGCCAACGCCGTCGAGCGATATAGCCGCATCCTCGGCTGACAGCTGGGCTCAATAGGTCTGCGGCTTTGGAGCCGGCGATGGCGCCGTCAGCGGGGCCGCCATCGGCGCAGCTTCGGGCGGCGAAGCAACCGCGCGACATGACGCGACATAACCCCTCTTGGTTTGACCGCTGGCCCTGATGGCGTCCCGGTTCGCTGCATATTCGCGCATGCATTCGGCGCGCGTCTTGGCCGAGACCGGCCCCCCGCCGGAAAGCCCGATCACCAGGATTGCGCACATCGGGGCGATGGAAAGGGTGGAGAGTTCGCATGGCTTGTCTCCTCCTGCGAAGCCCCCAGACGTCATTGTATTCCCAAGCGCCGGAGAGTTCCATGACTACATACTTCCGCGTCTAACAGACTTCACACGTATATCCGGATTAAGACATTCTCATCACAGCTGCGTGAGCCAGTTACGAACGCTGCATTTCGACCGAAGGACGCATTCGAGCACCTCCTAAGCTCTCCAACCGGCCAATGCCAACCTATCAGTCACCTTCGCAAAGGAGACTTTCGATGAGTAGCCAAGATGACGTTCAGCAGAGGCATCCAATGAATTGACGTACATTCGTGAGCATGGCGGCTGCAGGAGCGGCGAGCACTCTTATCCAGAGCGCCGCAACTGCTGCACTGACCGCGCCGAGGGCGCGCAACGTCGTGCTCGTGCACGGGCTATTCGCCGACGGCTCCTCCTGGTCTGAGGTGATCGCGCGATTGCAGACGGCCGGGCTCAACGTGACCTCCGTCCAAAATCCTTTGGCTACGCTGCCTGAAGCGGTCGCGTCCGCGGAGCGCGTGCTGGCACGGCAGGACGGCCCGACGGTTCTGGTAGGCCATTCCTTCTCCGGCATGATCGTCACCGAGGCGGGCGTGCATCCGAACGTCTCGGCGCTCGTCTATGTGGCGGCCCGCGCGCCGGACGCAGACGAAGATTACACGGCCCTCGCTAAGACCTATCCGGCGGCGCCTGCGACGGCTGGCATCCTGTTCGACGGCGATGAAGGCCGCCTTTCACAGGAGGCTTTCCTACGCGATTTTGCGGGCGATCTGCCGGAGCCGAAGGCCAAGGTGCTCTATGCGGTCCAGCAGCCGTTCCACAAGGCGCTGCTCACCGGCAAGACCACACACGCGGCATGGCGCTCGAAACCGAGCTATTACGCCGTTTCAACCGAAGACCGAACGATCAATCCGGATCTCGAACGGTTCATGGCCAAGCGCATGGGCGCCAAGACCATCGAAGTGAAGGCGAGTCATCTGTCGCTGGTATCCCAACCCGACGCGATCACCCGATTGATCCTGGAAGCTGCCGGACAGCCCGCTTAGCAGGTGCGCGTCCTCGTCCACAGGCTGTTCGTTGGTCAGTTGCGGCGGAGTCCGGGCGGCCGGCCTCAAATTTGAACCCTCGCTCGGCCCGGCACCGCGACGGCGGGCGACCAACTTCTCAGAGGCCGAGAGCGTCGAGGTAGCGAGGCATAGCTGCGCTCCAACTGAGGTTCGCGAGCGCGTATTGGCGCGCCGCGGCGCCCAGCCGGCCTCGCAGGGTTTCGTCGCTGAGCAGTCGATTCAAGGCCTCGTAGACCGCCCGCTCGTCGTCGCCACGGCAGAGGAGCCCCGTCTCGCCGTCCAGAACGGCGTCGGCCGCGCCGCCTTCGACGCCGGCGACTGAAGGGACGCCCCGCCAAGCCGCCTCGGCGTAGACGATGCCAAAGCCTTCGACGGAATCGCCAACGCGGCGCACCGGCATGGCGAAGACGTCGCTGCGCTCGAAGAATGCGGCCTTTTCCTGATCGCCGAGCGGGCCGAGAAAGGCCACGCTGCGTTCGACCCCTTGCTCGGCCGCAATCCCTTGAAGCCGCGGCAGATCGTCACCCGCGCCAGCGACGAGATAGAGCATGTTGGGAAAGCGCTCGCGCAGCCGCGGCAAGACCCGCAGCACCATGTCGACGCCCTTTCTTGGCTCGAGTCGGCAAAGCGTCGAAATGATCGGCGACCGACCGGCAATCGTCGCATTGAGCGTCTTCAGCGCGGAGGCGCGCGCCTTCTCCTGAGGAAGCAGCGGCGGATTGATCACCACGACTCGGGCCTTGGAGCCCTGGAGAAGTGCGCTGGCGAGATCCGCCGTGAAGCGCGAACTGGCGACGACAGTGCGCACGCGGGTCAGCGCGTGCCTTACACGCTGCGCTTTCGAGGAGTTAATGTCGCGCGGAATTTCATTGCCGTGGGCCAGCATCGCGATGGGCCCCATTCCTTCTGGGATCGCGGCGACGCTCTTCCAGGAATCGACGAAGACCCCGGAAAAAGGCGTCTTCGTTGCGTGGGCTTGCAGAGCGCGTCGCTTCAGAAACCGCCGCACCGGCCGCAAAAGCCCGAAACGACGGACTGGATAAGGACGAACCAGCTCCGTGGCTCCGCCGCGCCGAATGCGGTCCGCAAACACTTCTACCCCCGGACCATTGCGCGCCAATTCGTCCGCGAGGCTGGTCATGAGCATTTCGATGCCGCCGAAGTCCGGACCGAAGCACTGGGTGGCGATTGCGATCAAAACAGGCTCTCGAAGCGATCGGGCGCTAGGGTCCATAGCGACTTTTTCGGCGATCGAAAAAAAGTTCATAACGCTCGCCTAAAAGAAATGTTCCGTGGGCCACGGATAGGCCTTATCGCTAAAATCGCCGAATGCAACTTCGACGATGTATTTGGCGACGACCGTTTCGTTGAATAGCTCGTGATAGCGCGCCCGACCGGCCGCGGCGACGCTCTGACGGTAGGCCGGGTCGCCCGCCAGTCTCAGGAGCTTCTCTATAAGCTCCGACGCCGTCGAGAAGTAGATGAACTCGCCTTCCGCCAGGAGCTTCTCGTAACCGGACGCCCGGTCGACGACGGTCGCCAGTCCGTTGCCGACGAGCTGCGCGATCCGATCCGAGGAATAGAGGAAGATGTCGTTCCGTTTGCTGACATTGAGGCCAATCGCCGAGGATTCCAGGGCGCGCTGATAAGCTCCGCCAGCGAGCTTGGGTTGGCCGTTCACGCCGGCGGCAAGAATTCTCAGCTTCGGCGCCTCACGCGCGATATGGGCGACCAGCTGCGTCGACGTCCAGTCGCCGCCGCACAGAAAGCGCGGATCGTTCTCGTTGCCGCAGGCGTAGAAAAGGTCGTACGGTAGGTCCAGCCGCTCGTGATTGCGGCCGCGCTCGATCGAAAAGTCCACCGGATTAGGCATAAAGCCGAGAAACTTCCCACGCCGGTAGAACGGCCGCAGCGCTTCGCCAGCGCTCGTGATGAGCGTCGCGTCGACGACGTCGATCTTCGAGAGAATGGCCGAGACGTTCTGTGTTTCGAAGAGCGGGTCCACATTGTACTGGAGGACGCGCAGGCCGGGCAGATCGCTCCTGAGGTCGGCGATGGTCGCGGCGGTCAGCGTGTTGGCGTGGCCGAGCAGGACCAACTCCGGCTCGACGTTGCGGCAGAACTCTTGAAAGGCGCGATTGGCGGCGGGGCCTCCGAAAGCGCGGTGACCGAGCAGAGTCCCGGCGCGCGCGACGTCACGATCAGAGAATGTGGCGACCGCATGTCCGTTACGGATCAGGCCGTTGGTGATCTTGTGCTCGATCGAGTGTTGGAAGGCGCCTTTCGCCTTGCGGCTGAAATTGGAGGCATGGACGATCCTCGCCATAAAGTCGCGCTTCCCGGTTGGTGCGCGCGCGTTATACGATGCGCTCGCGCGAACGCAATCCGCCACGCTCTTGTTCCAGGAACGTGCGCGTGATAGCGACAACGCGGGTGTCGGGGTATAGCGCAGCCCGGTAGCGCGGAAGTTTTGGGTACTTCAGGTCGCAGGTTCGAATCCTGCTGCCCCGACCAGCCAAGCAATTGATTTATATAGCCGGCGTTCGGATGCCGTTCCGATTGAGCATTCTGACGGCGTTCAGGTCTTTGTTTCGGGATTCTTTCTGCGGCTCGGCTCTGCCCGAGGATCGGGCGGATGACGCGAAACTCAATCTTGTCAGGAATCGGCCGGCGCCGTACAAGCGCATCGCGTAGGTTTGCGCCTGAGATGAGATTTGCCCTTACGTCATCGTGTGAGCTCGATCTCTATCTCACCGGCCCGACCGGGATCGCACTCGAGGATACGCGCACGCCCATGACCGCTCGAATTTATTTGCCCGCCCGCAACGCGATGCAGTCCGGACAGGCCAAAGACAAATGGATTTTGGAGTACGAGCCCGAAACGGCGCGCGAAATCGAGCCGCTGATGGGTTGGACGAGCTCGAACGACATGAAGTCCCAGGTGAAGCTCCGCTTCGAGACGAAGGAGGAGGCGATTGCCTATGCGACGCGGAACGGCGTCGCCTACCGCCTCGAACAGCCCAAGCTGCCGCAGCGCAAGACGATTTCGTATTCTGACAATTTTCGGCCCAATCGCGTCATCCCTTGGTCGCACTGACGCGACGGCCCGAGGCGCCCGCCGGCTCCGTAGCTCAGCTGGATAGAGCAGCCGCCTTCTAAGCGGCAGGTCGCAGGTTCGAGCCCTGCCGGAGTCGCCAGCCTCAGACCGCTGCCCGGCGGACGATCCTTTTAGGAGTCGGACACTGCAAACCGTCGCTTGCATCCGTTGGGGCACCGGCTATCCCGTCGAATACGCCAACCGTCTCTATCGCGGCGTCATGCGCAACGTCACGCGGCCAACTCGCTTCATCGCCTTTACCGACGACCCAACCGGCCTGGAGCCTGGCGTCGAGGCGAGGCCGATCCCGCCTATTAAGCTCCCGATCACCGGGCTCGGGGGCAGCCCGTGGCGCAAACTCGCCCTTTGGTCGCGCGATATCGGTCTCGAGGGCGACATCCTATTTCTCGACCTCGACGTCGTCGTGGTCGGCCCGCTCGATCCCTTCTTCGACGTCGAACCGGGAAAATTGGCCATCGTTCGCGACTGGGGATCGAAAAACAGCGGCAATTCCTCGGTGATGCGTTTTCCCGCAGGCGGCGCGCCCCACCTCGTCGACAATTTTGAAAAGGCCCCGCTCGAGATGCGGCGGCTCTATTCCAACGAGCAGGTCTATCTGACGCGTAGAGTCCGGACTGCCAACCGTCTATTGGCCGCCGGAGTGGTGCCCGAGTTTCAAAGCCACGATGATGCCTCCTTTTCCACGCAATCTCTGGACGCGAGTCATGATTCCGCCGGGGGCCCGCATCGTCGTCTTCACAGGACATCCGCGACCGCACGAAGCGGCAATGGGGCGATGGCCTGCGCCCTGGTACAAGAAGGCTTACAAGACTGTTCGGCCGGTAACCTGGCTGAGCGAGCATTGGCGTTGATACGGGGGTGGCCTGAGAGCCAAGCGGCGGCGCGCCGCGAAGCCTTAGGCCTTTGGAAAGGAAATTAGGACAAAGTGATCGTGAAATTTTTTTCCGAGCCCGGCCTTCGTCCTTTCCAGCATCGGCGCGGGGAGGCGGGTTTTATGCGTTGCTTTGCCTTAGCGAGTTTCGGTCGATGACGTTTTCCGCCCGATTGTTTGGCGTCGAGGCGGGCCGCGGATCCTGGCCGAGAGTTGGCGCGCTGACGCTCGTCGCAGCCAGTCTGGCCGGCTGCGCCCAGCCGCCCGAGCAATACGCGCGCCGCCACGGCAAGGAGTATTTTTCCGAGGCCCAATATGGGCGCGCCAGTCCGCGCATGATCGCCGATGGGGAACCAGTCCCACACGGCGGCGGACAATATCTCGTCGGTCATCCCTACACGATCGCCGGCCGCACCTATTATCCCGGCGAGAACGTCAATTACACCGCCGTCGGCATGGCGTCATGGTACGGCGAGGCCTTCCACGGCCGGCGCACCGCCAATGGCGAAATCTACGACATGCACTCGCTCACCGCGGCGCATCCGACGATGCCGCTGCCGAGCTACGCCCGCGTCACCAATCTCAGCAACGGCTATTCGGTCATCGTGCGCGTCAACGACCGCGGCCCGTACCACGGCGGACGCGTGATGGACGTCTCCTCGCGCGTCGCCGACGTGCTCAATTTCAAGGGCACGGGCACCGCGAAAATCAAGGTTGAATACGTCGGCCGCGCGCCGCTCGATGGCGACGATACGCCGATGCTGCTCGCCAGCCTGCGCACCGACGGTGCGCTGGCGCGAATCGACGGCATGCCCGATCGCCCGGTGGCCGTCGCTTCGGCGCAGGAGCCAAGTCCATCGTTCCTGCCAGGCTTCTTGAGGCCGAAGCCGGTGGCTCCGCCACCCCCTCCGCCGCCGCCTTCGGCGCCCCCGCCGGAACCTGCCGAGGCCGAGGCGCCGGCGGCCGAGCCGGTCGCGCCGCATCCAAGGCTGATCAACCCGCCAGCGCCGCCGCCGCGGCCGTTCGACCTTGGGGCCATCCAAAGGACGATTGGACCGGTCGCCTCGGCGCCGGCGCGGAACGTCGGGGCGCTTGCCGTCACGCCAGCGATGCCGCCGCGGCGTCCTGTCCAGCAAGCGTCGGCCGAGCGGGCGCTCTACTTCGCTTCGGACGAAGGTCCGGCGACGAGGCTTCTACAGCGGCGCCGCGATCCGTTCGCTAAGCTGCTTGAGCAGGGCAAACTGCCTCGAGTTCGAGGCGAGTTACGAGGACGATCGCTGAGCGCCTCGGACGTTTGCGATCGTTGATTTGTCGGATCCGACGTTGCAAGAACAAAGCGGCGCGGCAACTTGCGTCGCGTCGACGAGGAACGGCGTTGTTCGTCCACCGCATCGCATTGGCGCTTTTGGGGCCTGCATTGGCGCTCGCTCTGCCGATACCGGCGGCCCAAGCGCAAAATTTTCAAACCTCCGCGCCCTTCGCCCTGCTGGTCGACTACGAGACCGGCGCGACGCTGTTCGAAAAGAACGCCGACGATCCAATGGTCCCCGCCGCCATGGTCAAATTGATGACCGCGGCGGTGGTGTTTCACGAGATCAAGGAAGGGCGCCTCCATCTCGACGATACGTTCGAAGTGTCGGAGAACGCATGGCGCAATGGCGGCGCGCATTCGCATGGGACGGCGACCTTTCTCGCGGTTCACAGCCGGGTCCGCGTTGAAGATCTGCTGCAAGGCCTGATCGTCCAGTCCGGCAACGACGCCGCGATGACGCTTGCGGAGGGAATCGCGGGCACAGAGGACAGCTTCGCCAATCTGATGAACAAGCGGGCAGGCGAACTCGGCCTGACGCATTCCGCCTTCACCGATCCGCGCGGCAAGAGCGACCCGAAGCAAAAGGCGAGCGCGGGCGACTTGGCCCGGCTCGCCGCCACGATCATTCGCGACGACGCGGATTTCTACCATTACTTCGGCGAGAAAGAGTTCACCTGGAACAAGATCCGCCAGCTCAACCGCGATCCGCTGCTGGCGATGGACGTCGGCGCGGATGGCCTGATGATCGGCAACTCGCCGGAGGGCGGCTATGGCCTCGTCGGCTCCGCCGTCCAGAACGGCCAGCGGCTGATCGTTGTCGTCAACGGCCTCAAGAACGCGGCCGACCGTGCGGAGGAGGCGCGCAAGTTGCTCAACTGGGGATTTCGCTCCTTCGATCCGCGTGTGATCTTTCAGCCGGGCGATACGGTCGGCGAGGCCTCCGTCTATGGCGGCGCGGCGAGCGAGGCGCCGCTGACCTGTGAGGAGCCGATCAAGGTGTTCCTGACCCGCGGCTCGCAGGAGAAGCTCACGGCCAAGATCGTCTATATGGGGCCGCTCGTCGCGCCTGTGGCGGCCGACGCCGAGGTGGCGAGGTTGAAGGTTTGGCGCGGATCGACGCTGGTGCTGGACGCGCCGCTCAAGACCCAGTCGGCGGTCCCTCTGGGCGGCTTGAGCAAGCGGGCGGTCGACGCCGGCATCGAACTCGCGATCGACCTGATCCGTAAAGGCCTGGCGAGGAACTGATGGCGCGCGGTCCGGCGCGAGGCCGGTTCATCACGCTCGAAGGCGGGGAGGGCGCCGGCAAGTCGGTCCAGGCGCGCCGGTTGGTCGCGCGGCTGCGCGGGCTGGGGCTCGGCGTCGTCCTCACGCGCGAGCCGGGCGGTTCGCCGGGCGCCGAGGCGGTGCGCGAAATCATTCTCTCGGGCGCGGCGGCCCGCTTTGGTCCCGAGGGGGAAGCTCTGCTGTTCAGCGCCGCACGGATCGACCATATCGACGAGACGATCGCGCCGGCGCTCAAGCGCGGAGACTGGGTGGTGTGCGACCGCTTCGCCAATTCCACCCGCGCCTATCAAGGCGCGGCCGGAAAAGTGGACCCTACGCTGCTCGCGAGTCTCGAACGCGTGGCCGTTGGCGCCTGGCGGCCGCATTTGACGCTGATTCTCGACCTCCCGGTTTCATCGGGACTCGCTCGCGCGGCCTCGCGGCGCGGCGCCGGCGAGGCCGATCGATTCGAACGGGAAGGCCTGGCCTTCCACGAGACCTTGCGACAGGCCTTCCTCGCGATCGCGCATGCCGAGCCGGATCGCTGCGCGGTAATCGACGCGGGCGCCGGCGAGGACGAGGTCGCCGAGGCGATCTGGAAGGTGGTCAGCGAGCGTCTCGGCCCGCTCCCCAATTCGAAGGCCACGCCATGAGCAAAGCTCCGCCGGACGCGCTGCCCGACAGCGACGCCTTTCCCGGGGCGCCGCATCCGCGCCATGCCTCGCGCCTCGTCGGACACGCCACCGCGGAAACTGCGATGCTGGAGGCCTACCGCGAGGGCCGGCTGGCGCACGCGTGGCTGATCGGCGGGCGCGAGGGAATCGGCAAGGCGACGCTCGCCTGGCGGTTCACCCGCTTCGTGCTCGCCAATCCGGATCCTTTCGCGCCGGCGGTGCAAGTCGCGGCGGATCTTGCCGTCTCGCAGCAACATGTCGCCGCGCGGCAGCTCGCGGCGCTCTCCCACCCTGACTTCGCTTTGGCGCGGCGGGAGTGGAACCCCAAGTCGAAATCGCACTACACCGAGATTCGCGTCGAAGACCTACGCTCCAGCCTCAACATCTTCCACATGTCGGCCGCCTTCGGCGGCTGGCGCGTCGCCATCGTCGACAGCGCCGAGGATCTCAACCGCAGCGGCGCCAATAGCCTCTTGAAGCTGATCGAAGAGCCGCCGCCGCGCTCGCTCATCCTCATCATCGCGCATCGGCCAGGGCAAGTGCTGCCGACCATCCGCTCGCGCTGCCGTCGCCTGCTGCTCGACCGATTGGCCCCAAACGAAATCGACGATGTAATCAGCGGCCTCGGCGCCCCGTGGAGCACGGCCGCCGCCGAGACTCGCGCCGATGCCGCCGAGCGCGCCGACGGCTCGGTGCGGGAAGCGCTGCGGCGGCTCGATCCTGACTCCGACGGCGTAGGCGCGCTGATCGACGGGACGATCGCGCAACTGCCCAACGCCGACCCACGTGCGGTCCACAAGCTCGCCGATGCGGTGAGCGGACGGGCCGCTTCGGACGCCTTCGAAGCCTTCACGAACGCGCTGTACGACTGGCTGGCGGCGCGCGCCCGCGCGGCCGAAGCCTCGCCGGCCGCCCGCGAGGCGCTGACGACACTTTGGGACAGGATTCGCGCCGCGACCCGCGAGACGGAAGCCCTGAATCTCGACCGCCGGCTCCATGTGCTGGCGGTGTTCGAGGAAATTGCGGCGCGCGCCAAAGTCCTATAACGCGCAGGCGAGCGGCGAATTCCCAAGCGGCTCGAAATGCTCTAGGACGGCGCCATGAGCCAGCGCTTCTACATCACCACCGCCATTCCCTACGCGAATGGCGCCCCGCACATCGGCCACGCCTACGAGCGCATCGCGACCGATGCAATTCAGCGCTTCATGCGGCTCGACGGCCGCGAGACGTTGTTCGTCACGGGGATGGACGAGCATGGCCTCAAGATGCAGCAGACGGCGGCGCGCGAGGGGCTCACGCCGCAGGGGCTCGCCGATCGCACTGCGGCCGAATTCGCTGCGATGGGCGAGATGCTGAACGCGGACGCCGACGACGTCGTGCGCACCACGCAGGAGCGCCACAAGCGCGCCAGCCAGGCGATCTGGGAGCGCATGAAGGCGAACGGCGACATCTACCTCTCGAAATATTCCGGCTGGTACTCCGTCAGGGACGAAGCCTATTTCGACGAGGCCGAACTGACCGACGCGCCCGGCGGCGGCAAGCTCGCGCCGACCGGCGCTCCGGCGCAATGGGTCGAGGAAGAGAGCTATTTCTTCAAGCTGTCGGCCTATGCCGACAAGCTGCTGGCCCATTACGAAGCAAATCCCGACTTCATTACCCCCGAGAAGTACCGCAACGAGATTGTCGCCTTCGTCAAACGCGGCCTCAACGACCTCTCGATCAGCCGCACGACCTTCGACTGGGGCGTTCCGGTGCCGGGCGATCCGCGCCATGTGATGTATGTCTGGGTCGACGCGCTGACCAACTATATCACCGCGACCGGCTTTCCCGAGGAAGGGCCGCGCTCAAAGTTTTGGCCGGCCGACGCGCATGTGATCGGCAAGGACATCACGCGCTTCCACGCGATCTTTTGGCCGGCGTTCCTGATGTCGGCCCAGCTTCCCGTGCCGCGCCAGATCGTCGTGCACGGGTTCCTTTTCAACCGCGGCGAGAAGATGTCGAAATCGACGGGCAATGTCATCAGCCCGTCGACGCTCGTTGCCGACTATGGCGTCGATCAGCTCCGCTATTTCTTCCTGCGCGAAGTGCCGTTCGGCCAGGACGGCAACTATTCGCACGAGGCGATCGTCCAACGCATCAACGCTGATCTCGCCAACGATCTCGGCAATCTCGCGCAACGCTCGCTGTCGATGATCGCGAAGAACTGCGGCGCAGCGGTCCCGGACTGGCGCGACGGCGCGCTAACGGCCGAAGATACGGAGGTGCTCGCCCAGGCCGACGCGCTGATCGGGCCCGCGCGCGAGCAAATGAGAAGCTTTCAGCTGCATTCCTACCTCACGTCTGTCTTCGAGGTCGTCGCCAAGGCGAACCGCTACTTCGCCAACAACGAGCCCTGGAAGCTCGCCAAGTCCGACCCCGCACGGATGCGCGTCGTCCTTTTCACGACGATCGAGACGCTGCGCATCGCTGGCGTTTTGTTGCAACCGGTCATGCCCGCTGCAATGGGCAAGCTGCTGGACCTGCTTGCGATATCCGCGGAGCGGCGCGACTTCGCCTCGATCGACGCCGGCGATGGGGCAGGGCGCCTCGAAGCGCCGCATCGTCTGAGCCCCGGCACGGCGCTGCCGTCGCCCTCGCCGGTGTTTCCGCGCTACCTTGAACCTCAGGCGGCGGGCGCGTGATGCGGGTCATCGACAGCCACTGCCACCTCGACTTTCCCGATTTCGCCGAGGAGCTCGACGCCGTGGTCGCGCGCGCCGAGGCCGCGGGCGTCGAGCGGATGGTGACGATCTCGACGCGGGTCGCCCAAGGGGCGAAGCTCGCCGCAATCGCCGAGCGATTTCCCAACGTCTTTTTCACGATCGGGACGCACCCGCACCAAGCGGCCGAGGAGGCCGAGACGGACACGGCGGCGATCCGGGCGTTCGCGGCGCATCCCAAATGCGTCGGCATCGGCGAGGCGGGCCTCGACTATCACTACAGTTACGCGCCGGCGGACGTCGCTAAGCGAGTGTTCCGGGCCCACATCGCGCTCGCGCGCGAACTGAAGCTGCCGCTGGTGATACACGCGCGCGAAGCCGACGACGACGTCGCCACGATCCTGCGTGAGGAAATGGCGGAGGGGCCGTTCTCGGCCATCCTGCACTGCTTCACCTCGTCGCGCGCGCTGGCCGAGGCCGGCCTCGCGCTGGGGCTGACGATCTCATTTTCCGGCGTCCTGACGTTCAAGAATTCGGCCGACTTGCGCGCGATTGCCGCTGACGTGCCGCTCGATCGCCTGCTCGTCGAAACCGACGCGCCGTTCCTCGCGCCCGTGCCGCATCGCGGCAAGCGCAACGAACCAGCCTTCGTGGTCGAGACCGCACGCGTTCTCGCCGAGGCGAAGGGGGTCAGCGTCGAGGAGCTCGCCGCGGCGACCCGCGCCAACACGCTGCGCCTCTTCTCCAAGATGGCAGGCGCCGCTTGAGCTTGTCGCTGACCATATTGGGCTGCGGCTCCTCCGGCGGCGTGCCTCGCGTCGCGCAAGGGTGGGGCGCCTGCGATCCCAACGAGCCCAAGAATCGGCGCCGGCGATGTTCGGTCCTCGTCTCCCGCGAGGCCTCGCACGGGCGCACGCTCACGCTGATCGACACCGGGCCGGACCTCCGAATGCAGTTGATCGACGCCGGCGTCTCCGATCTCGACGGCGTGCTGATCTCGCATGAACACGCCGACCACACCCACGGCATCGACGATCTGCGGCCGATCGCAATCGCCGCCCATAAGCGCATCGAGGTGCATATGGACGAAGCGACCTCGCGCGTAATGCGCAATCGCTTCGCCTATATTTTTGAGACCCCGCTGGGCGGCTCCTATCCGCCGATCGTCAATGAGAGGCGGCTTACGGCAGGCGAGCTCTGCGTGATCGAAGGGCAGGGCGGCGCCATCGAAGCGATGCCCTTCGACCTCGAGCACGGCGACATTACGGCGCTTGGCTTCCGCTTCGGCGGCCTCGCCTACACACCCGACGTCAACGGCATCCCGCCGACGAGCATGCGCTATCTCGAAGGCCTCGACATCTGGATCGTCGACGCGCTGCGCTACACGCGCCATCCCTCGCATTTCAGCCTGGACGAGACGCTGGCTTGGATCGAGAAGCTGAAACCGCGCCGGGCGATTCTCACCAATCTGCACACCGATCTCGATTACGAGACCCTGGCCCGCCGCCTGCCGGCGGGCATCGTTCCGGCCTATGACGGCATGCGGATCGAGGGACTTTAAGGACGGAGTAACGCGCACTCAGATCAGCGCCGTGACGTCGAAAACGGCCGCATGGTGATCGGCGAGGCCGGCGAGGGCAGCCCGATTGAGGTCGGTCGCACGGACAACGCCCCCGGCGAAAGGGAGATCGCGCGTCGCGCAGGCGTCCGCCGCGACAGTCATCGCATAGCCGAGATCCTTGCCGGCGCGCACGCTGGACGAGACGCAATTGTGGGTCATGAACCCCGCGAAGATCAGCGGCCTGTCGGGTGTCCCAACAAGCGCAGCGAGATTGGTGTCGGAAAAGGCATTTGGCCGCGGCTTCTCGACGACCGGCTCACCCAGGCGCGGCGCCAGCGCCTCGACGATCGCGCCGCGCGGCTGCGAGCGGTCGAACGCCCCGCCCGGGGCGCCTCTATGTGCGACGTGCACCACTCGGCCGCCCGCTTGACGCATCGCGTCGAGGAGCAACGCGGCCTGGGCGATCGCTTCGGTGGCGCCGACTAGCGCAAAGGGGCCCGCGAGATATTCGTTCTGGTAGTCAATCAGGATGAGAGTCGCCTCGGCCCGCCGAGGCGAGCGCGGCTCACGGCCGGCGAGAGCGAATAGGGTTTTGGGCGCGTCCTTCGACAATACTCCTTGGTGGATTCGACAACGGCGACTATGAGGTTCGGCCCGCGCGGCCAGCAATGCGCAAGATTCGGAGATCAATCTGCATGAGCGCGGCGTGCGGCTGGGCCGACCTCGAGCTCGCCCGACGGATCGCCGACGCAGGCACGCTCGGCGTCGCGTTGTTCGACCGGATCGACGGCCGCTTGACGCCAACTGCGGCGCTAGCGGGAATCCTCGATCGGGTCCAAGCCATGGACGAGAACGCCGCCGTCGCACTGGCGGCAATGCGACGCGCCGAGTCCGAACTGCAGGGCTTGGTGCGCGTCGCCAGCGTCGGCTTCGTGTTGGCGCGCGTCCTCGCGCCCGCGATCGGAGCCCTGGCGCAATCGCATCCCGGAACGTCCCTGGCGTTTCTCGTCCACGCCGATCGCACCAAAGAGCCGCACGTCGCTGCCACCGCCAGCTGGATTGAGAAGACGGTTCGGTTGGCGACCGAGACTGCCTGAGAGGGCGCCAGCGTGGCTCCCAGAGACGGCAGCGTTGTCACAGTTTGTTGTCCCGAAAGCCTCTGGGCCAGGCGCGCTTCCTGGTTCAGGAGGTCTTCCCTCACTCATACCCCAAGGAGCCTCACCTTATGACCCCAACCGCGATCGGCGTTGACTTTGGCACCACGAACAGCGTGGTGGCGATCGCGGACGCGTCCGGCAATGTCGTGGCGCGGCGCTTCGAAACGCTGGCAGGCCCAGTCGAGGCCTACCGCTCCGCTCTCTTGTTCTTCCGCGAGGGCCAGCCGCCCAACGCCCAGGTGGCCCACGTCTCAGGGCCCGACGCGCTCGCCCGCGCGCTCGACATCGACGGCGAGCACCGCTTCCTGCAGTCGCTGAAGACGTATTTGTCGAGCAAAGTGTTCCAGGACACACGGCTGTTCGGGAAACGCTATTTGCTGGAGGAACTGATCGGCGTCTTTCTCGACGACGTTCTGCCGCAGGATTTGCGCGGCCTTCCGATCGTCTCCGGCCGCCCTGTGGTGTTCGCCGGCGACCGCGCCAATGAGGAGCTTGCCGTCGAGCGCTTGAGCGCCGCCTATCGCCATGCGGGCGCCGGTGAGGTGGACTTCGCCTATGAGCCGCTCGGCGCCGCCTATTGGTACGGGCGCAGCCTGACGCGGCCGGAAACCGTGCTCGTCGCCGACTTCGGCGGCGGCACCAGCGACTTCTCGGTCATGCGCTTCGATCCGACTGATGGTCGCCTGCGCGCCGACGCGCTCTCCCATGCGGGCGTCGGCATTGCGGGAGACACCTTCGACTTCCGTATCGTTGACAACGTCGTCTCGCCGCGGCTCGGCAAAGGCTCGCACTATCGCTCGTTCGACAAGCTGCTGCCGCTGCCGGTGCATTACTACGCGGCCTTCGCGCAATGGCACCGGCTGTCTCTGCTCAAGAGCGCCGGCACGATGGCCGAGCTGCGCCGCCTCGTGAAGCAAGCGGAGGAGCCGGATCAGATCCGCGATCTGATCGACATGGTCGAGCTCGATCTCGGCTATGAGCTCTATCTCGCCGTCTCGAAGCTGAAGGTGCGGCTCTCTACGGAGAACCAAGCGACGTTTCGCTTCACCGCAGCGGATTTGAAAATCGAGGCATCGGTGAGCCGCGCGGATTTCGAGCGCTGGATCGCGGACGACATCGCCAAGGTCGGCGCCACAATCGATCTCGCCCTCGAACGGGCGGGAATGCAGCCCTCCGACATCGACGCGGTCTTCATGACCGGCGGCACGTCCTATGTTCCCGCCGTCCGGCAGCTCTTCCACTCGCGCTTCGGCCAGGACAAGCTGCACTACGGCGACGCGTTCAACTCCGTCGCCAGCGGCCTCGCCCTGATCGCCGCCGACCGGGCAAAAGGCGAATGAAAAGGGTCGGCGGAACGACCCGCCGACCCGAAGCGACGAACGGCTCTCGTCCCGAAGGACGAGAGCCTGCAAGATCGATCAGCGCCTGGCGACCTGGTTCGAATCGGGCGTGAAGGACACGCCACGCAGAACTTCGCCGTCGCCCGCTGCGTCGACGGTGCTGAAGCTCTCCTTGCTCGGCAGCGACGTCGCAGCGACGTCGTCGGTGATCGCGACAAGCTTGTTCGGGTCGGCGCCCTGGTCGCCGTTGCCGCTCACGGTCGAGGTGATCGCCCAGATCGTCGCGGTGCGGCCATCCTCATTGACGCGTCCGGTGATGTTGCGCAGACCGTCGGTCGCCGGCGCCCAGGGGAGGCCCGTGGCGGAGTTGTCGCCGGTCGGATAGCCCTTCACCGTGTAGGGAGCGCCGAGATTCAAGCCGGCGGTCAGCGTGTAGGCCAACTGCCACGAGCCCGTCGCGTCGTTGAACACCCACTTCTGCAGACCGGCGGTCGTCTGCGCCGCAGCGGCAGTGTAGACTTTGCTGGTCGCATCGTAGGTGGCCGTGCCGTTGCCTTCGTCCGTGACATAGAGCGTCTTGGCGTTGGCGAACCAGACCCCGAACGGGAACGACGTGGTCGAGGTCTTCGCCAGCGTCGTGTTGAAACCCTTCAAGACGCACATGTTGTAGGGCGTGACGCCCTCCGACTGCAGCAGCGCGGCGTTATACGCGATCGGCGTGGTCGGGAGCACCGCCTGCGGGTTCGGAACGCCGACGCCGCTCGGGCACGCGAGAGGCTGACCGTTGGCGTTGAAGCCCGAGGTGTCGATGAAGTAGACGGTATTGACGCCGTTGCTGCCGCTGCCCTTCGTCATATAGACGACGTTGTTGAAGATCGTCAGACCGCGGAAATTGGTGTCTTTGCCGACTTTGTCGGCCTTCTGGCCAAGTTCGGTCAGGCTGAAGCTGCCGACCGGCGTAGGCAAACCAGGGTTCTGCGCGGCCAGCGCCTGGGTCGAGGTGGTCAGGATCTGCGCGCCGGCGCCCAGGATGACGCCGTTCGGCTGCGGGTTCGAGCCATTGCCGGCGTTGCCGACGGTGATGACAGGGTCGGCGCCGCTGCGGTCGTCATGTTCGGCGTCACGGCCATTGTTGCCGCCGTTGTGGATCAGGATCGCGGCGCGGCCATTGTTGCCGCTGTAGGCGTTGGTCTCGGTGAAGTCGAACTTGCCAGACTGGTCGAGCTTCGCCACGACGCGATAGTAGCTGTTGGGAACCGGATTGGTCGGGTCGACGACGGCGGGCGTATTGGAGTTCGAAACGTCGATCGCGCCGACCGGCGCGCGATAGCCCATGAAGGTCAGATAGTGGCCGTCGGTCGACAGATTGAGCGCCAGCTCGGACTTCGAGGAAAAGCTGGTGACCATCTGGTCCTTGGTCGAAGGAACGCCCCTTTCCGAGCTGTTGGGAACTTCGAGCGAGTTGATCGACCGGCCCTCCGGCGTGATCTGGTCGAGGAAGATCTTCGTCGTGATGCCGAAAGAGGCGTCAGTGAGCACGTTGTTGAAAACGGTCGGGTAGGCGGAGTTGGCCGTCGCCGTCACGCAATTGGATGCGATGCAGTTGGGCGGCAACTCGGTCGCGCCGGGCTGGATGAGATTGGCGCTGAGATCATAGACCGAACGGCTGACGACGAGATTGCCGGGCTGTAAAGCCTCGCCGGCGACGGCGCTGCCAAGCGCCAGAGCGGAAAAAGCGGCGACCGATACGCCCGAGAGCAATAGACGACGAGAAGTCATGAAAGTCACCTAAGCATGCCGTGAATAAAGCCGACCTACACATACTGGAAGGCCAACCGGAGCGACATATGAGTGTGCTTGCATGACGCAGATGCGGACGTTGGGTGACGAACGCATGAACGTAGCGGCGGAGGCTTTTCAGCCGCCACCGCTCTCAAGGAATGAGAACGAGGGCGCCAGCGGTGGCGCGGCCTTCGAGGTCGGCGTGAGCGCGGCGCACGTCGGCGAGCGGGTAGATGCGCGGCTGGTCCGCGACGACCGCGCCCGAGGCGAGCGCTTCAAATAGCCGGCGCGATTGCAGTTCGATTTTCTCGGCGCTGTCGGTGTAGTGACCGTAGTTCGGCCGGGACAAGGTGACGGATCGGTTCGCCAGAGCGTCGATCGACCGGGATCCGACATCGCCCGACGCCTGGCCGAAGCTCACGAGATGGCCGCGCGGCGCAAGACAAGCGATCGACGTCTCGAACGTGTCGGCGCCGACGGCGTCATAGACGACGTCGAAGCCTCGTCCGCCGGTGAGCCGGCGCGCTTCGTCCACCAGATCAGGGCGTCCCGCGAGCAGAGCTGCGTCACAGCCCACGCGCCGCGCGACCTCGGCCTTGGCTTCTGTCGACGTCACGCCGATGACAGCGGCTCCGATCGCCTTGGCCCACCGGCATAGGAGCTGTCCGACGCCGCCCGCCGCGGCATGGACCAATACTTGGTCGCCGGGCTTCACGGCGTAGACGTCGTGGAGCAGGAAGCTTGCGGTCATGCCCTTCAGCATCAGAGCGGCAGCCTTTACGTCGCTGAGGGATGAGGGCAGGGGCACCAGCATGTCGGCGGGCATGTTGCGCAAGCTCGTATAAGCGCCTGGAGGCGCGCAGGCGTAGGCGACCCGATCGCCGGCTTTCACCCTGGCGACGCCCGGCCCGACGCTCTCGACCACGCCCGCCGCCTCCATGCCGAGCACGCCGCCAGGGGGAACCATCGTGAAACTGCCGCGGCGGCAATAGACATCGATGAAATTGACGCCGATCGCCGTTTGCCGGATGCGAACCTCGCCCGCGGCGGGGTCGGGCACCTGAATCGGCCGAAGCTCCATCACCTCGGGTCCGCCCCAGCGCGTGACCATCACCGCCGCGGCGTCCCTCCCTCGGGAAGGCGGCGCCCGCGTGGCGGCCGCAAGTGTCTCGGGCTGCGGGTCGCTCAAGACAGCGCGACGGAGCGCCTCGAAACCGGCGTCGATGATGTCTTCCCGCACGAAGCGCGTCAGCACGTCGCGCTCGGCCGGCGGCGGTTCGAATTCCGCGCGCCATTCGCAGAAGGTCGTACCGTCGCTACTGACGGGATGTAGCTGCATCTGCGCGACATAGTTGCGCAGCGGAACTGGAGCTTCGACGATGAAATATCGGAAGCTGTGATCGCGGTCCGACAGCGACAGAAGTTGTTCGCGGAGGATTGCGCCGTCGCGCAGCCGGAAGTGCCTGACGCAGCCGACCTTGTCCGACGGCTCGCCGAACTCGATCTCGCTGCGCTCGACCGCGGGATGCCAGCGATCGTGGCCGTTGAAATCGCGCAAGATCGCCCAGACGCGATCGATTGGCGCCGCGATGACCGTCGAACGGCGAATGCGCGCCATGTCAGCGGCTGAAGCGCTGCTTGAGCGCCTGGAGCCCGGCCGCAAAGACGTCGCGGCCGATCTGCTGCACGAGCGCGTCCTCGCGTTCGGGCGCGGCGTCGAACTCCGCCTCCCACTCCGCGAAGCTATGATCGACGTCCGTCACCGGAGATAGCCGAAAGCTGGCGTAATAATTTTCGACCGCCATCGGACTTCTCCAGGATCGAATAGCCGAACGACATCTCGTAGTCCGAAAGTTCAAGCAATTGCTCGCGGATGCGCCCCCCATCCTTGAGGCGAAAGTTGCGGATGCAGCCGACTTGATCCGAAGGCTTGCTTTGCTCGATCCGGCTCTCCGCGACGAAAGGGGTCCATTTCGGCAGCGCATTAAAGTCCCGCACCACCGTCCAGACGGCGGCGGCCGGCGCGGGAATGACGGTCGAGGAATAGACTTTGGCCATGGTCCTGGGCTCAACGCCGATCGTCGTCGCGGTCGGTCGGTGGCGCCGCGCCAGAGTTCTTTTTCGAAACTAGACTTTGGATGTCCTTCGCGTCGCGCAGCACCTCGGTCATGCGACCGAGCCCACCGCCTTCGATGCCGATCTCCTTCATCAGACTGTCGATCATGGGGGCTTGCACGCGATAGCGCAGCGCCGAGTCGATCACTTCGTCCGTCACATTGCGACCGCCGCCAGAGCCCGCGCCGTTGAAGCCGTCGACGTGGAGGATCTTGATCGCTTCAATCTTCTCCATCGGCCGCACGCTCTCGCGCACGATGCCCTCGATCTTCTCGAGCAGCTTGCCGCGCAGGCGCGACTGGCGAGCGGCGTCGCTGAGCAGAATTCTCGGCCTCGTTGATCTGCTGCGCGCCCTTGGCCTCGACCTCGTAGCGGGCGGCGGCCCCGGCGGCCTTGATCCGCTCTGCGTCGGCCTCCGCTTGCGCGCCGATGCGCTGCGCCTCGGCGAAATCTTCAGCCGCCCGCCTTTCCGCATCCGCCTTGCTCGTAAGCCGCAGCGCCTCGCGCTCATGGTCGCGCGTGGCCGCGATAAGGTCGGTCTCCTTGCGCCGCTCGGCGATGGCGCGCTCGCGCACGCTAATCGCGCGCTCCTCGGCCGCGATCGCGCCGGCGCGGGCCTCTTCGGCGTCAGCCTGAGCGGCGGAGCGCTCGCTGGTCTTGCGCGCCACCTCGATGGCGCTTTGCAGCTCAGCGATTTCGACCGCCTTGTCCTTCTCGATCTCGAGCCGCTTGAGGTCCCCGTCACGGGCGAGCCGCGCTTCGGCGAGACCGCGCTCGGTGGCGATGCGGGCGCGCTCGATCTCCTCGGCCGAGGAGATTTCCGCCTCCTCGAAAGCCTGGCGCTTGCCGATACTCAGAGCGTCGAGCAACCGCTCCCGCTCGATGCGCGCCTGATCGAGCGTACGTTGCTGTTGCAGCCGCGTCGTTTCGACCTCTTGACCTGCGGCGATTTCCGCCCGCTGGCGCGCGGCTTCGGCCTGGGCCAATTCCGCATTCTTGGCGGCGACGGCGATTTGCCGGCCGATCTCGGCGAGGTCCAGCTTCCGCCGGCGCTCGACCTCGAGTTCCTGCTGTTCGCGCTCACGCTCGATGCGCGCCTTCTCCAACGCGAGGCCAAGAGCGATCTGCTCTTTCTCCGTGCTTTCGCGCGCCCGGATCTCCGCCTCGTCGATGACGCGACGGCGCGTGATCTCGCGCTGCTCGACGTCCTCCTGGTTCTGAATGCGCGCTTCCGCCAGCGCGCGCTCCTGCGAGATGCGCGACTTCTCGACCTCCTCGCGCGCGGCGATTTGCGCCTGCTCCGCCTCTCGGTCGCGCACAGCGCGATCCTTGGCGAGTTCGACGCGCTGCGCTGTGCGGCGCAGCTCAACGCTATGCTCCTGCTCGAGGCGCGCATATTCGCTGTCGCGCTCGATCTCGAGCGCCTTGCGCTGCGCATCGAGGTTTTGCGCACGGATCTCGATTTGCGTGCGCTGTTCGATCTCGTTGCGCATGCGCCGGCGCGCCTCGATCAGCTCGGTGAGTTGCGTGAGACCCTGGGCGTCGAAAGCATTCGAACTATTGAAGAATTCGAGATTGGTCTGATCGAGATCGACAACAGCGACGCTCTCGAGCTCCAATCCATTGAGAGCCAATCCTTCCGTGGCGGACTGCTTGACCTTCTCCGCGTAGGCTTGACGCTGCTCATGCAATTCTTCGAGCGTCATCTGCGCCGCCGCGGTGCGCATGGCAGAGGAGAAGCGCCCTTCGAGAAGGTCGCGTAGCCCGTCCGGCTCCAGCGTTCGCCTCCCAAGCGTCTGAGCGGCGCGGCTGACCGCCTCACGGCCGGAGCCGACCTTGACGAAAAACTCGGAAATCGCGTCGACGCGAATACGGTCCCGTGTGATGAGAGCATGCGCCTCGCGGCGAGTGACCTCGATCCGCATCACGTTCATGCCAACCGGCGTGATTTCGTGCAGAACGGGGATGACGAAGGCGCCGCCGCTGATGACGACTTGCTCGCCGCCAAGGCCCGTGCGGACGAATGCTATCTCCTTCGTCGAGCGGCGGTAGAGCCATCGCAACAGATAGACCGCGACGACGACGACGATCGCCAGCACGATCAGCCACAAGATGACGGCCCCTAGAGTTTCCGCGCCCATGACCGTCTCCTCAACCCTTGCTTGCGCCGTAGGCGATCGCCTTGAAGCGGCGCGTTTGTTCGACCATCGCCTTCTCTGTGGGCAGCCGCTCCATCGAGGATGCGCCATAGAAGCCGTGGCAATTGTTGGTCGAGCGGAGAATGAACTCCGCGTCGTCCGGTTCGGCGACCGGGCCGCCGTGAACGAGGATCAGCGCATCTGGATTGACCGCCAACGCCGCATCCGCCCAGGCGTCAACCAGCTCAGGACATTCGGCGAGCGTGCGGCCCGTCTGGGCGCCGATGGTCCCGCCGGTCGTCAGGCCGAGATGGCAGACGATCACGTCGGCTCCGGCTTCCGCCATCTTGCTCGCGTCGTCCTCGTTGAACACATAGGGCGTCGTCAGCATGTCCTTGGCGCTCGCCCGCGCGATCATCTCGACTTCCAGGTCGTAGGACATTCCCGTTTCTTCGAGATTGGCGCGAAACAGTCCGTCGATGAGGCCAACTGTCGGAAAGTTTTGCACGCCTGCGAAGCCCAGCCGTTTCAGTTCGTCCAGGAATGGGTCGAACAAGCAGAACGGATCCGTGCCATTGACGCCGGCGAGCACCGGCGTGCGCTTGACGACGGGCAGCACCTCGCGCGCCATCTCGACGACGATCTCGTTGGCGTTGCCATATGCGAGCAGGCCCGCGAGCGACCCTCGGCCCGCCATCCGGTAGCGGCCCGAATTGTAGATGACGATGAGATCGATTCCGCCCGCTTCCTCGCACTTGGCGGAGAGGCCCGTGCCGGCGCCGCCGCCGATAATCGGCCGGCCGGCTTCTTTCAGCGCTCTGAGGCGAGCCAGAATTTCAGCGCGCGAATTCGACATCAAGCGATCCTCTCGCGACGGGGAGCAATGGATTGGAAGTTGGCGACGACCGCCGAGACGAAGGCGTCGTCGTTGATGTTGGCGGGGACGCGGATGATTTGGCGCTGCGACGTCTGCCGCACCGTCGACTCCAGCGCCTCGAACAACGCCGCGTTGGCGGCAGGATCGTGGAACGGCTTGCCGGGCGCATCGAGCGCCGAGACGCCGCCTTCCGGCAGAAGCAGGCGCACGGGGCCCTGCATCTGGTTCAGCCGAGCGCCGATCCATTCGCCGATCGCGCGGTTCTCGTCGGGCGTCGTGCGCATCAGCGTGACATTGGGATTGTGGATGACGAAGCGGCGGTCGCGGAACTTGTCCGGCACCGTGTCGCGCGGACCGAAATTGACCATGTCCATCGCGCCGACCGAAGCGACATAAGGCAGCCGTGTACGGATCGCGGCGCCGAAGCGGTCGCTGTCGGCGGCGAACACGCCGCCGACCAGCATGTCGGCGACTTCGGTCGTCGTCAGGTCGATGAAGGCGGAAAGCAGCCCGGAATCGGCGAGATTCTCCATCGAACGGCCGCCGGCGCCGGTCGCGTGGAAAACGAGGCAATCGTAGTCGCCTTCGAGACGCGCCGTGATCGCCTGCACCGCCGGCGTCGTCACGCCGAACATGGTGACGCCGATGGCGGGGCGCGCGCGTCGCCGGCGCGCTTCGAGGACCTCCGCCGGCGGCGCGCCGGATATCATGCCGGCGAGCGCATTGGCGGCGTTGCCGAGCACGCGTTCCGTGATCGGGTTGAGGCCCTGAACGTCCGACACCGAATAGAGCATCATGATGTCGGAGGCGCCGACATAAGGCGCGACCTGACCCGAGGCGACGGTCGAGACCATGACCTTGGGGATGCCGACCGGCAAGCGCCGCATGCCCGCGGTCGCGAGCGAGGTGCCGCCCGATCCGCCCGCGGAGATCACGCCGCCGACGCCGCGCTCGTGGTCGATCCAGTGCGCGAAGGCTTCCGCCATCGCCGTCACCGACGCGCCACGATCGTTTGAGAAGACCACCGCCGATCCGCGCGGATGCATCGCCGCGACCTGTCCCGGCGGAACGTCGGCGCGCGACGGCTTGCCTGATGTCGAGAGGTCGACCGTCTTGACCGGCACGCGGTGCGACATGAGGCGGTCGCGGATAAACCGCAACTCTTGACCCTTGGTGTCGAAAGTGCCGACGACGAGCGCAGTTCGGCCAAGCCGCTCGGTGAGCGGCATCGGCAGCAACGGGCGGTCCGCCGGCTCGTGCGGCTCGCCGGACGCTGCAGGAGTCGAATCCGTGCGCCCGCGCAAGCCCCATTTGTTGGGCATCAACTCGGCGCGGAACACGACGTCGCCCTCGCCGAGTTCGTTGGCGCCTTGGCGCGAGACCCGGAACACGCGGGACTCGTTCGGCGCGGCGACCGCGGGAGCCTCCGGGGCCGCGTCGGTCTCGTCGCGCCCATGGCGCCCGACGCCGAGCAATCGCTGCTGCAAGTCGCGGTCGTTCGCCAGCGCGCTGGCGTCCATGATGCGATTGATGCGGCCGTTGACCATGATCGCGACCCGCTCGGAGACAGAGGTCGCGACGCCGATATTCTGCTCGACCACGAGCACGGCGATGTCTTCTTCGTGGGCAAGGCGGATCATGAGATCGCGCACCTGCGTGACGATCAACGGGGCAAGGCCTTCGGTCGGCTCGTCCATCACGAGCAGGCGGGGGTTGCCGAGCAAAGCCCTGGAAATGGCGAGCATCTGCTGCTCGCCGCCGGAGAGTTGCGCGCCGCCATTCGAGCGCCGTTCCGCCAGGCGCGGAAAGATCGAATAGACGCGCTCGATGGTCCAGGCTTTGCCGCTGGCGCCCTCGCGCGACACCAGCCGCAGCGTTTCGTCGACCGAGAGGCTCGGCCACAAGCGACGGCCTTGCGGCACATAGCCGACGCCGGCGCGCGCGATCTCATGCGGCTGCTTGCCGACAATTTCCTGACCTTCGAAGCGGATCGAGCCGGAGCGCGCCCGGATGACGCCGGTGATCGTGTTGCAGAGCGTCGTCTTGCCCATGCCATTGCGGCCAACAACCGACAGGACGCCGCTGTCGAGCGCCAGCGAAACGCCCTGCAGCGCATGGGACTCGCCGTAGTAGACCTGCAAGTCCTGGATCTCGAGGACGCGTTTCGGCGCCGCAGCGCGGCCGCGCACGGGTCTATCCATGGGACGCTCCCAGATAGATCGCCTGCACCTCTTCGTCCTGCTCGATCTCGTTCGGCAGTCCTTCCCGGAAGATGCGCCCGTTGTGCATCATCGTGACGTAGCTCGAGACGCGCAGCGCGACATCGAGATCGTGTTCGATGATGATGTAGCCGATGTGCTGGGGCAGGGCGCCAAGGATGGCCACGAGATCACGCCGCTCCGTCGGCGAGAGCCCTGCCGCCGGCTCGTCGAACAGGATGAAGCGCGGCGCGCCCGAAAGGGCGAGCGCAATCTCCAACTGCCGCTGCTGGCCGTGGCTCAAGACGGCGATCTGAGTATCGAGAATGTCTTCGAGATGGACCAGATGCGCGATCGTGCGGGCCTGGACCATCGTCGCGTCCCGCTCGCCGGGCCGCAGCAAGGAGAGACGCGAGCGCGAAACGCCGCGACAGGCGACGAAGATCGCGTCGATGACGGTGAGCCCGCCGAAGAGCTGACTGATCTGATAGGTCCGGCGCAGCCCGCGCCGGATCCGCTCCTCGACGGGGAATTCGGTGATGTCTTCGTCGAAGAAGCGGATGCGCCCCGAGGTCGGCGGAAAGTCGCCGGTGATTGCGTTGAACAGCGTCGTCTTACCGGCGCCGTTCGAACCCAGGATCGCCCGGCGTTCTCCCGGGCCGACCTTCAGGTTGATGTCGGCGAGCGCGACCAAGGCGCCGAAGGTGCGGCCGACGCCCTCGAGCTCCAGCGCGTGCATGCTGGCGCTCGCAAGCCTCTGAACCGATCCGGTCGCCGCCATGGCCGCTCTCTCCTCGTCCGGGCTTACTTGCAGTCCGGATTGTCGCGGTTGGCGACACCGAGCTTCAGGAAGTCGGCTTCGGGGATTCCGAGCGTCTGATTGACGCCGTGAACGACCTTGACGACCTTGTTGTAGAGATGGCCGTCATCGGCCTTGGCGACCTCGGTCAGATAGTTGTCGGCGATCGCCTGGCGGTTCTTGTCGAGCTTCACCAATCCGGTCGGGGTGTCGAACTCCAGATTGGACAGGACGTCGCGGAACTTCTTTTCGCCGCCGGAGAGGTCGCCGCCCACCTTGTCGAGCGCGAGAAGGACCGCCTTCGTGTCGATGTAATAGCCTTGGGCGAACAGCGACGGCGAAGGGAAGCCATCCTTGTACGCCGCCTGATAGTCAGCGACGAACTTCTTCCAGGGCGCGTCGTCCGCATTGTCCGCGATCGGGCCGGCTGACGGCGTGCCGACGACGTAGTCGCGCTGCTTGCCCTTCGTGCCGAGCACGGTCTGGTCGACGGTGATCGAGCCGCCGATCAACGGCGCCTGGCCGCCGGCCTGCTGGTACTGCGTGAGGAAGTTGACGCCGTCGGCGCCGCCGAGGGCGACATAGATGGCGTCTACGTTGTCGGGAATGGCTGCGATGACCGACGAGAAGTCCTTGTTGCCGATCGGCACCCAGAGCTTCTTCGGCACATGCCCGCCAGCCTTGCAGAACTCGGCCATGAAGCCGAACACCTGCGTGTAGGGGAAGGAGTAATCCTCGGCGACCGTGACGACGGTCTTGTATTTCTTGACGTTGTAGACGTAGTCGCCGAGGCCCGCCATCCATTGCGCGCCGTCGGTCGAGAAGCGGAAGAAGTTCGGCGCCGGATCGCGCAGCGTGGTGTCCTGCGCCGCCGACGTGCCGTTGACGAAGGTGACGTCGGGCTTCGTCTTCGCGTAGTCCTTGATCGCCAGGCCCTCGTCGCCCGAGAGCGGTCCAATCAGGATCTTCACGCCGTCTTGCTCGACGAGCTTGCGAGCTGCTTTCACCGCGCTGTCGGGCGAGGCGTCGGACGATCCCTTGATGACCTCGAACTTCTTGCCGCCGGCCGAATAGTTGAACTCCTTGAACGCAAGCTCCGCGCCGCGCACGCCGTCCTGGCCGAGGACGGTGAACGGGCCTTCGAGCGTCGCCAAAAGGCCGATCTTGATCGTGTCTTCCGCATGCGCTGCGGGAATGAATGCGGCGCCGGCCAAGAGGCTCAACGCGAACAGGCTCTTCTTCATGACCTTTCCTCCCGTGGTTTTTCGTTGGTTATTGCGTTGGTTGTCTCAGGTTCCTGAGCGAGGTCGGCACGGTTGCCCGCGCGAAGCGGCGCCATAGGCCGAAGAGTCCGTCGGGCGAGGCGAACACGATGATGAGGAAGATCGCGCCAATCAGCGTGTTGAACCGATCCGCGCCGACGATGTCGATGGCGAAGGTCTTCAACAGCGTGTAGAGCAGCGCGCCGGCGAACGGCCCGATCGGATGGCGCATGCCGCCGATAACGGCGATAACGAGCACGCCGATCGATTCGGCGACGCTGACCGTCCCTGGCGAAATGCGCCCGTTGAACCAGACGAGCAGTACGCCCGCGGCGCCGGCCATCAAACCCGACAGGAAATAGGCCGTCACGCGCAGCTGGGTGACATTATAGCCGACCGCCCGCATGCGCCGCTGATTGTCGCGGCTGCCCATCAGCGCCAGGCCGAAGGTCGAGCGAGCGGCGTAGACGACCGCCGCGTAAAACAGCGCGGCGACGACGAGGCAGAGATAGTAGAACGGCGCCGGTTTCGACCAATCGACGCCGAACACTGGCGGCGGCGCAAGGCCGCGGAAGCCCGAATGCCCGTTGAAGATCGAGTAGTTCTGCTGCGCGAGCAGGAAGAATCCGGTCGACATCGCGAGCGTGATCATGATCGTGTAGATGCCCGCCGTGCGCACGGCGATGGCGCCGATCAGCGCGGAAACGACGCCGGCGAGCAGAATGGCGACCGGAATATAAAGCCACCAGGGCCAATTGAAGCCCAGCACGCCGGTGCTGTTGGCGCCAAGGATCGCGACTGCATAGCCGGCGACGCCAGCGACAGCGAGTTGCGCGAGCGAAACCATGCCCCCGTAGCCCGCCAGCACCATCAACGACAGCGCAATGAGGCCGAAGATCAGCGACTGGGCGCCGATCTGAAAGACGAAGAAGGGCGAGGCGACTGCCGGGACCAGGATCAAGGCGACGGCAAGGGCGGCACTCGGCCCATCCAATTCCGCGACGACGATCTCGCCGGCGCTGCTCGGGCGACCAGGATCGGTGGAGCGCAGCCGCGCGTTGCCGAGAATGCCCTGCGGCCGCAACGCCAGAGTGACGACCATGATCCCGAAGGTCAGCACGACGCCATACGTCGGGAAATAAACGAGCCCAAGCTGCTCGGCGAGGCCAATCAGCAGGGCGCCGATCGCGGCGCCGGTGATCGAACCCATGCCGCCGACGATGACGACGACGAGCGAAGCGAGGAGATAGCGGACGTCCTCGCCCGGCGCGACGGAGAGCGCCGAGCCGCCGATGACGCCGGAGAAGCCAGCGAGCGCGCCGCCGATGGCGAAGACGCCGACGAACAGGAGCGACACGTTGACGCCGGCGACAGACAGCATCATCCGATCGTCGACGCCGGCGCGGATCATCATGCCGATTTTCGTGCGGTTGAGGCCAAGCCAGAGCCCGACGCCGATAACCACCGAGACGGCGAAGACGACGAGCCGATAGAGCGGAAAGCGAAGGAAGACGGCTTGTCCGCTGGACTTGATCGCTGTGACGATCGGCAACGTGACCGTGCCGTCGAGGGCGGGGGGGATTTCAAATTGATAGGTCTTGCCGCCCCATACGGCCAGCATCAGGTCCGCGGCGACCACGGAGATGCCGATCGTCACCAGGGTCTGGCGCAGTTCGTCGCCGGCGAGACGCTGGAACACCAGCACCTGCATCAAGGCGCCGACCGCCGCGACGACGACAGCGCCGCCGAGCGCGCCGAGCCACCAGCTTCCGGTCCAAGCCGCGACGTCGTAACCGACATAGGCGCCGAGGAGGTAGAGCGAGCCGTGCGCGAGATTGACGTTGCGCATCAGGCCGAACACGAGGGTGAACCCGCTCGCGACGAGGAAATAAAGACCGGCGAGCGTGACGCCGTTGAGGACCGCGCTCACGAACGCCTTCTTGCCGTCGAGCAGTGCGTCGAGCCAAGTGGGCCAGACGCCAAAGATCATCCAGAGGACGAGGGCCGCGACGAGAAGGCCAATCCCCATCCACATCTGGCGCGCGGTTGGCCCTTCCGCCGGTTTGGTCGCGACCAAACTCACGCGATCAGCCTTCTGCGCTGCTCGTTCATCTTCGGCGCCTTATGGAACTTGCCATCTTTCATGATCGCGAGCAGGCGAGTCTTGTCCTGCAAGACGCGAATGTTGGCGATCGGATCCCCGTCGACCAGCAGCATATCGGCGAGATAACCCGGTTTGATCATGCCCAGCTCGTCGCCCATCCCCATGATCTGCCCGCCGTATTTGGTCGTAGAGACGATCGCCTCCATCGGCGAGAAGCCGAGCATTTCGACGAAGGTCTCGAGGTCCTTGGCGTTGGTGCCCTGCGGCGTCCAGGCGAAGCCGTAGTCGCCGCCGGGCAGGATGCGGATGCCGCGCCGATGCATCTTGCGGCAGGTCTCGACCGCATGCTCGAGTTCGCGCTCGTAGGCGATCGACATCGGCGAGCCGGGCTTGATGCCCCATTCGCCGGCGTAGCGCGCGGTGTTGATCAACCAGGCGAGACCCGGGGCGACGAAATGCTTGTCCTTCGCCGCTTCGAGCATGTCGAGCGCCTCTTCGTCAGCGAAGGAGGCGTGGTAGATGTTCTGAATGCCGTGCCGCACGCACTGCTTGACGGAGCCCGAGGAGCGGGCGTGGGCGGCGAGCACCTTGTTGCGGGCCTTGGCCTCCTTGGCCGCCATCGCGACCTCTTCCTCCGACATCGGCGTCTCCTCCGCCTTCATGCCGGTGATCTCTTCGCCCGAGAGGTTCAGCTTGATGCTGTCGACGCCGTATTTGATGAGTTGGCGAACGGTGCGCCGGACTTCCTCGGGGCCGCTGACGACGATGCCGAGGTTCAAGCCTTCGTGCGGGATGTGCGAGGGCGCGGAATCGCCGAGCCCGCCGACGGTGGTGATCTCCGGCCCAGCGGCGGTGTAGCGCGGGCCGGGAATGCGGCCTGCATTGATGAAATTGCGGACCACCACGTCGAGGCGCGGCTTGGCGGCGGCAGCGCCGCGGCCCATGGTGAAGCCGGCGTCGAGCACGAGCTTCGCCATCTCGGCAGTGACAAGCGTGTGCTCCTCAGGCGGCATCATCTGAATCGGGTCGATGCCGGGCGCGTTGTTCCAGGAGAGATGCAGATGGGCGTCGCACATGCCCGGCATCAGCGTCGCGCCATTGCCGTCGATGACGGTTTGGCCGCCGGCGCCAGCGCCGCCGATACGCGACGAGCCCCTGGTCACAGCGCGAATGCGGTTGCCCTGCACGGCGACTTCGCCGGTGAAGGGATATTCGCCGGAGCCGTCGAGGATTCGGACATTGGTGAAGACGACGCCGCTGGAGCCGTTCATTCCATTGTCGTCGGCCATGGCATTTCCTCCTGATCCATTTTTTCTTGTTTCAGTTCGCTGCGGCTCGCGCGAAGTCCGCCGCGAGCTTGCCGCATTCCTTCGGCCGCTCCAGTGGCGTCCAGTGACCGCATCGATCAAAGACCTTGATGCGAGCCCCCTTGAGCTTATCCGTCAACCCCTGGGCCACGCTCGGCGGCGCAATTGCGTCCTCGTCACCGGTCGCGACGAGCAGCGGACAGCCGATCAGCCGAAGATCGGCTCCTTTGGCGTCGGCGAGCGCCTCGCAGGATTGAGCGAAGCCCTCGACGTCCTGGCGCATATGGCTTTCGCGCACGAAAGCGACAGTGACGGGGGAACTTGCACGCGTCGAGGACGACAGGCCAGCCGCAGCGACAGCGTCCGCAACCGCGACCATGCCCTGGCGGCGCGCGATCTCGGCGCGCTCGCGCAAGCGTCGCCGCGCGGCTTCCGCCGGTTCGACGATCGGCCCGAACAACGCAAGGCTTCGCACGCTCTCTGGCGCGCCCGCAGCGACGTGTTGCGCGACAAGCGTCCCCATGGAATGGGCGACAAGATGCGCCGGCGCGCCGGCGACGACCTTGATGACATTGATGACCGCCGCCGCCATCGCTTCGATTGTCAGGGCCTCGTAGGGGCGCGGGGAGCGGCCCGATCCGGGCAGGTCCAGGCGAATGCAGCGGAAGCCGGCGAAGCTTTCAAGCATAGCCGAAAACGTGTTCGAGGTGCCGCCGAGCCCGTGGACGAACACGACCGGCGGACCTTCGCCGTCGACTTCGATCTGAACCGGGCCCACAGCCGCCGCCGTCATGACCGCGCCTCGACGAAAGGATTTTCGAGAATGCCGATGTTTTCGATCTCGATCCGCGCGACGTCGCCGGGCAGGAGGTACCTCGGCGGATTGAAGCCGATGCCGACGCCGGCGGGCGTTCCGGTGGCGATGACGTCGCCAGGCTGAAGCGTGACGCCGGCCGAAATCGTCGCGATGATCGTCGGGACGTCGAAGATGAGGTCGCGGGTGTTCGCGCTCTGTCGCAGTTCGCCATTGATCCAGCACTTGATCGACGTATTCGCGAGGTCGATCTCGTCCCGCGTCACCGCCCAAGGCCCCATGGGACAGAAGGTGTCCTGCGACTTGCCGAGCAGCCACTGGCTGTAGCGGCCCTGAAGATCGCGCGCCGTGACGTCGTTGACGATCGTGTAGCCCCAGACGTGATCGAGTGCGTTCTCCGGGCGAATGCCGCGTCCGCCAACGCCGATGATGACGGCCAGCTCAGCTTCGTAATCGACGGCCTGGGTCGTCTCGCGGTCGATGCGGACGGGACGGCCCGGTGCAATCACACAGTCGGGAACCTTGGAGAAAATGATCGGATGCTTCGGCACGACGCCAGCGGCCGCGCTGGAATCGAATCCGCTCGAAGCAAATTCCTTCGCGTGCTCATGATAATTCTTGCCGACGCAGAAGATGTTGCGCCTTGGACGAGGAATCGGCGCTTCCAGCCGCGCCTCGGTCAACGGCATCGGCGACAGAGTTTGGGGCAGGGACCCCCGCCCCACCAAGGCGAGCACGCCCATCTCCGCCTCGGACCGCGGAACATCGAACGCCGCGACCGTTTGCTTGCGCTCATCCACGACGCCGACACGACGCTCATCGCCAATCCGATAGGTCGCAACCTTCAAGGCGCGCCTCCCTGAAATGAACCATTTAATTTCAATGGTTTCGTTATCGACGCAGGATGCACGGGATCACTCCGCATTGCAAGCCGCCCTCCGCTCATTTCTTGGAAAAGACAGCAGGAGGTCGGCACATATTTCAGTGGATGGTATTGAGCCATTATGCAAAATGGCGCATTTATTTGGACGGAGATGGCTCACGAATGGCCAGGGGCAGGGGCGCCACAATCGCAGCAAGTTTGCGCCAGCGCATCGTTGCAGGCGAATGGACGACCGCGGGCGCCCTGCCGAATGAGCGCGAGCTCGCGCGGACCTATGGCGTCGCGCGCAACACTTTGCGCAAGGCGCTCGAGGCGCTCGAGGCTGAGGGGCTGGTCAGCCGGCGCGTCGGTCGCGGCACGGAAATCCGCGAACCGATCGATCGGCGCCTCATCGAAATCATGGCCCAGATTCTCGGCTCCAGCCCACTCGACATCATAAACCTGAGGATGATGATCGAGCCGCCGGCGACGGCGATGGCCGCCACCAACTCGAGCGTCGCCGCGATCGAATCCATTCGCGAGGCGCACGCCGAGGCGCTGGCGGCCGACAGCGTGGAGAGCTTCGAGCGTTGGGACATGGAGTTCCACAAGCGCATCTTCGACGCGACCCGCAACGAGTTCCTCGCCAATCTGCACGAGATCCTCGCGATCGTGCGCAACCGCCAGCCGATGGTTGAGATTCGCCGGCGGCATTTCACTCACGAGCGCAAGCACGCCTATTGCGACCAGCACGCGGCGATCGTCGAAGCCCTGGTGCGTCGCGACGCCGGCGAAGCCGCAAAAGCCATGCGCGAGCACCTGCTCGCGCGCCGCCACAATCTGTTCAACGGACACGGCAATTCATGACAGCCGCAAGTGAATTCATCCGGCCAGAAGCAGGCGGGTTGGAGGTCGGCGAGGATCTCCTGGCCGTCTTGCGGCGCATCCCCGGAACAAGCCCGCTCGACGTCATGAACGTGCGAATGATCCTCGAACCCCAGGCGGCCGAGGCGGCCGCCACCAACGCGAGCGAGGCCGCGCTGACGCTCATTCGGGAGGCGCACGAGGCGGCGACGAGGGCGCTCGACATGGAGCTTTTCGAGCGCTGGGACGCCGAGTTCCATCGCCGCATCTTTGCGAGCACGCGCAACGAGCTGCTGACGAATCTCGATCGGATGGTTCAGCTCATCCGAAACCAGCCGCCATGGGTCGAACTGAAACGCCGGTCATTCTCAGCCGAGCGTCGCGAGGCCTATTGCCGCGAGCACGACGACCTGGTGCGCGCGCTGACGCGACGCGACGGAGGCGGCGCCGCCGACGCCATGCGCATCCACCTCGAGAGCGTCGCGAGAGGCCTGTTCGGAACGCGGCGTTAGGGGCGTTGACCGCCATCCTTTGCGCGGATGGCGGCTGGAAGCGCCAAGGGCCGCCGTCAGCCACTGGCTGGACGGGCCAGATCCCATGGATCGCTTGTAGTTCCAAAGGAAGCCGTTTCGCTGGCCGTTGCGTGGCGAGTGACTGCCTTCAAGTGACTGCAACAGTTCGTATTTTCTTCAATGCCTCGGGCAAATTACGCCTAACGATTGTTGCGCACGCAAAATTGGGGCGATTGTTGCGCGGCGCAATCGGACGTTTAGCAACACTTGCGAGCGTGTTGCTCAAACGTGAGTGAGTCTTTGACGTTGTTGCTTTTTTCGCTAAGACCCACTCAGGAGGCCACGAGCAACGACAGAGCGACGCGGTTCGCCAGCGGACGTGCGATCGGCCGAGGCGGGTGGCGCGTCACTTAGGATCAAGCTGCGAACACCTATGGTATTGAATTTGCTATGCGAATTCTCGCGGTGCTTAACGAACGCTCGCAAGTATCCGATAAATGAATGCGCTTGTAATGGGCGGGCGAGAGGCCGAGAGAGCTTCATCCGCCGCGCTCCGACCCTGGCAAACCGCATCGCCCCGGACCGAAGCTCTGACGTGATTTTGGTGACGGCGGGTCACACGGGGGCGACGATATGAGCCTAAATGAGGGTTAGCTCGCGCTCCCGTACTATTTGATGCTTGACGTGTTTGAGCTTGCAATGTGACCTTATGTTTCGCTCTTCGTGAGGCGAGCACATATCCGCAGAATGCCAGGCTATACGGCCCGCACAGGCGATAACATTATACTAGGTCGTACGGTTGCCAATCAAAGGGGGGATTGTGTATCGCCCAGACCACGTCCGTTCGGCACCTTGGCCAATAGCCGGAGATTGCCGTGACACCGCGTTAGCAAGCCGACCGATCCATGCCAGAGTTAGACAAAGCCTGAAAGGGCACAGGAGCTAAGCGATGGAAGACATCCGGGCAGGTCATCCGATCATCACGGGCGCACTGATCGTGACGGCAATGGTGGCGATCGCGGTGATCGCTGCCGGCGTAGTCCTCGTTTTTTTGGGTCAGACGTCGGCGCTCTCTGAAATTAAATTATTTGGTCAACAAGTGAACACCACGAGCGTTGGCGTGGTGGGCATTTTCTGCGGAGCAGTAGTCGGAGTGTTGGGGGTTAGATCAGCGCTGAAGACTGTGATTGATCTCGGTCGTCTTGGGCGGTAGGCACGACAATGCGCGACGTAGTTTTTTGGATTGTAGCCGCACTGATGACGGTATTCTTTGCAGGGCTAACAACACGTTCTGCACGCCACATTGAGGCGGGCAGAAGTACTATCCAATTGGCGCTAGTCGTCACTGGGGTGATCGCCGTGATTGCGATTTCGGCGGGCGTCGTCATGCTTTTCGTAAGTCAGACTGATGCAGTTTCTGAACTGAAGTTGCTCGGATTGACGGTAAGAACGACCGGTGTCGGCGTCATTTCGATCGTCTGCGGCGTCTCGCTAGAGCGGTTCTCGACCGATTAGAATCGCTTGGGATTCCCGAATCGACGTGTTTCTGATTCACCGTGTTGGCTGGCGAAGGAGGCCGGCCGACATGGGGGAACCTCTTTCGACGGATCTTCGCGAGCGCGTGGTTGACGCGGTGAATGGGGGAATGTCGCGCCGTCAGGCGGCGGCGCATTTCAAGGTCGGGGTATCGAGCGCGATCCGCTGGGTTGCGCAGGCGCTGGCGACGGGCGACCTTGCGCCCAAGCGGCAGGGCGGCGATCGTCGATCAGCGGCGATCGAGGCGCAGGCTGATTTCATCCTGTCCCTGCTCGGCCCCGGCAGCGACGCCACCTTGGCCGAAATGCGCGCCGCCCTCGCAGCCAAGGGCCATTCCTTCAGCATCTCCGCGCTCTCGCGCTTCTTCGCCCGAAGGAGGATCACGCTCAAAAAAAGTCCGCGCACGCGGCCGAGCAAGATCGCCCCGATATCCTGAAGCGCCGTCGGCAATGGTTCGCGTCTCAGCTCGATCTTGATCCGGCGAAGCTGGTTTTCATCGACGAAACCTGGGCCTCCACGAACATGGCGCGAAGATACGGTCGCGCTCCGCGAGGCGAACGCCTGCGCGCCGCCGTCCCCCACGGCCATTGGAAAACCACGACCTTCGTGGCCGGACTGAGGCTGGCGGGGGTTGTCGCGCCGCTGGTCTTTGACGGACCGATCAACGCCCAGGTCTTCGAAGCCTATGTCGAGCAATTCCTGGTCCCGACGCTGTCGCCTGGCGACATCGTCGTCATGGACAATTTGTCCAGCCACAAAGGACCGAGGATCAGCCAAATGATCGAAGCCGCCGGCGCGACCTTGCTCTACTTGCCGCCCTACAGCCCCGACTTCAACCCGATCGAGAAGATGTTCTCCAAGCTCAAGGCGCTGCTGCGCAGAGCCGCCGAACGCACCGTCGAAGGTCTGTGGCGCGCAATCGCCGAATGCATTCCGCTTGTCACGCCGCGCGAATGCGCAAACTATTTCGAGGCCGCCGGCTATGAACCAACCTGAACGGGAACCGCTCTAGCTGTCTTCGGCGTCGTCAAAGCGCTCCAAGCTCGTTGATCTCGGCAAAATAGAAGACTAGCGGCGGAGATGGGCCGCGCAGAGTGCGCGGCCCTCGGGAGCTGGTAGCGCCACTTAGAACGGGCAGGGGACCTTGCGTCCGCCCGCATTGGAGGAAGCTTCGTTGCAAATGTTGATCGACCTCGTCAAGGTCGGCGCCATCGGTGCCAGTCTTGCTTTCCTCTACCTGTCGCAACAGTTGCTCAAGGCCGAGTTGAGCCTTAAGGACGGCGCGGGACGACCCATTTCGCCCAGACCCGAGGCGTTATCTGCAATCAAGCAATCTCGCTCCGCCGCGCTGGTCTTTTTGGTGGTCGGCGTAATGTCGGAATTGCTGCTCTCGCATACTGTTGATATTACGCATGCGTTGACGCAGAGGCTTTTCTCTAAAGAGTTCGCTGGAGCGAGGTTCCAAAGGTGGGTTTTCGACCCCGACGCGCCGTCGATTGCGTTCGAGGTCGAGCGCAACCAGATACAGTTAGCGCGATCCGTGTCCCCTCCGATGATGCTCAAAACTGACCTCTACGTTGCCGTTCGAGAAAAAGGAGAGAACGCCTCGAACGTCGGGACCTATCCGCTACTTTACGGGCCTTATCAGTTTGGTAATATCGGCCTGGTAGAAGTTTCTTTGAAGCCCGAAGAGGCAATGAAACTGGGAAGTCGATGCGCCCAGTTTTCCGTCTTTGGCGTTCTCCGGACGGATGATCGACCAACCTCTCTGCGCGCTCCATTCGAGCCAGGAGCGCTTGCCACTCCGCCGATCGTGTTCGATGCGGCGAGTGCTTGCGTTTCATCTCACGAATAGGGAGCAACAAATGCACCGATTACTCTGGCCCATCGTCTTTGCGTTTTTGTTCGCACACTCTGCCTTCGCGGGTGCCGACTGTAGGCGGGATGCACAACCTGCGCCCGATACGCAATGTACTCATGATGACCCCTAGCCGGATCGACTCTAGCGCTTGATGCCCGCGCCTGACGGCGGGGACGATTTTGTCGGGATCGGCGACCCATTGGAGAGGCTTCGACTGGGCGTTGGTAACCATCCGGTCGAGGCCGCAGTCACGCAGCTTCTTTGCAGAGAAGCCCCGGCCGCCATTTCCAAGGGAGCAACTCGGCGAGTTGCGTTTGCGGCGTGTCGGCGATCCTGGCGAGGGCGTCGGCGAGCCACGCTTGGGGATCGACGTCGTTGAGCTTCGCGGTCTGGATGAGCGTGTACATCAGCGCGGCCCGCTCGGCGCCGCGGTCCGAGCCAGCGAACAACCATGCCTTCCTGCCGAGCGCGAGGCCGCGCAGCGCTCGCTCGGCGGCGTTGTTGGTGAGGCAGATGCGGCCGTCATCGAGGAAGCTCGTGAACGCGGGCCAGCGCGTGAGCGTGTAGTCGATCGCCTTGGCGACATCGGCGTGGCGCGAGAGTTTGGTGCGCTCGGCGCGCATCCACATTTCGAGCCCCGTCACGAGATCGCGGCTTCGCTCTCGCCGCGCGCGCAATCGCCGTTCGGCCGGGAGGCCGTTGACGTCGCGCTCGATGTCGAAGATCGCGTCGATCCGTCGGACCGCCTCCAAGGCGATCGGCGAGATTGGCGTCGCCTTCTTGCCTCGCCGCGCGTTGGCGGCGATGTCGGCCAATTCGAAGAACTTGCGCCGCGAATGGCTCCAGCACAGCGCCTCGACGATCGGGCCAGGCTTGCGGTCGGGAAGATAGAGGCGATTGTAGCCGTCGAACGCGTCGGCCTGGAGAATGCCGCCATAGCTCGCCAAGTGTCGCTCAGGATGCTGCCGCGTTCGATCGCGCGAGGCATAGAACAGCGCGGCTGGCGGATCCCGACCGCCAAACGGCTGATCGTCGCGGACATAAACCCAGACCCGGCCCGTCGCCGTCTGGCCCTTGGCGAGGATCGGAACCGTCGTGTCGTCGCCATGGAGCCGCTCGGCCCTGAGAACATGGGCTTCGATCAGGCCGTGCAGCGGACGCAGCGCCGCGGCGCAGGCGCCGACCTGGTCGGCCAAGGTCGAGAGACGCAAGTCGACGCCTTCGCGGGCGTAGCGCTCGCTCTGGCGGTTCAGCGGCTGATGCTGGCCGAACTTCTCGAACAGGATCATCGCCAAGAGGTTCGGCCCCGCGAAGCCGCGCGGCGTCACATGGAAGGGCGCCGGCGGCTGCGAGATCGCTTCGCACTGCCGGCACGAGAAGCGTTCGCGGACCGTCTGGATCACCTTCCACTGGCGCGGGACGACTTCGAGCGTCTCCGTGACATCCTCGCCGAGCTTCGACAGTCTCAATGAGCCGCAGCACGGACAGCTCTGCGGCGCCGCGACGACGACGCGTTCACGCGGCAGATGCGCGGGGAAGGGCTGGCGCGTCGGCCGCTTCCGCTCGAAGGTTTTGACCACGCTCGACGGCGCCGATCGTTCCGCCGCCAGTTCGTCCTCGCTCGCGTCCGCCTCGGCGTCCGCCAATTGCATTTCCAATTGATCGAGCAGCCGCTCCTTGCGTTCCGAGCGCGCGCCGTAGAGCGTGCGACGCAGCTTCTCGATCTCCAGCCTCAGCCGGGCGATCAGCGCGTCGGCGTTCGACGCGATCGCTTGGCTATGATTGCGGTCCGCCTCGGCCTGCGCAGCGCGCGCTTCGCTCTCCAACCGCGCGGCCCGCTCAGCGCGGATCATCGCGTGCGCGGCGGCGAGATTGGAGGGCAGATTGTCCGGCGTGTTCGTCACATGCGAAGTGAATCACAAAAGCGCGCGGTGACAAGCAAAATCGTCAGCCGACCGCGGTCGGACGCCAGGTTTTCTGCGGCATTCGCCAATCGATGCCCGATAGGAGATAGCCGAGTTGCGCGGTCGAGATCGTCACCGTTCCGTCCGCCATCGACGGCCACAGAAACCGCCCTCGCTCCAGCCGCTTCGAGAACAGACACATTCCTTGGCCATCGTGCCAAAGGCACTTGATGAGGTCGCCGCGGCGTCCGCGAAAGACGAACAAGTGGCCGGAATGCGGATCGCGCTTCAACGTTTCCTGGACGATCAGCGCCAGACCGTCGAACCCCTTGCGCATGTCGGTGTGGCCGGTCGCCAGCCATACACGAACGCCAGCCGGGATCGGGATCATCTCTAGGCGAGCCCTGCTCGTCCGGGCCGCGACAGCGCCTTGACGACGCGCGCCAGCGCGCCGGCGTCGACATCAGCGCCGACGAAAATCCGTTCGCCGCCGACAAGTACGATCTCCATGCGGCCCGCCGTGGCCCCGGCTTCCGGCGCGATCGCGACCGGGACAAGCTCGACCGGAGCCGCGCGCTGCGAATCCGGCTCGCTTCTCGCCTGACGACGCCACGTAAAAACCAAGTTCGCGTTCACGCCATGTCGACGGGCGACCTCGGCCATCGAAGCGCCGGGCCCCAAGCTTTCCGCCACGATCTCGCGCTTCTCATGCGCCGTCCAAACCCGTCGCCGCCGTGCTCCTCGCGGGTTCAGGGCTTGATCAACCAGCTCCGACTTCATCGATAGTGCCCATTATCGTTGATGGGCACTATCCTCGTGCCGCTCCTCGCGCACTATCGCTCATAAGCTCCCGTTGCATAGGCGGCCTTCGGCGGAGGCTTACGGGCGTTGTGGTCATCGAGGAAGCGGTTAGAGGCGGCATGGAGGTCGGCGACGGATCGGAGGACGCCGCGCTTGAGGCGACGCTTGGTCACAGGATGGCGAAGAAGCGTTCGACGGCGTTGAGCCAGGACGCTGAGGTCGGCGTGAAGCGGAAGGTCGAGCGCGGATGGTGCGTCAGCCATCGCCGCACGGCGGGATGCTTATGAGCGGCGTGATTGTCGAGAATCGCGTGGGGTCGTCTTTCCGGCGGGGACCTCGCGCTCGACGGCGTTGAGGAAGCGGATAAACACCTGATGACGATGGCGCTGCATGGTTGTGAATCGGCTCAGACGTATGCTCCCTCCAACCGCACATTTTTCCGTGGGATATGGGGCCGATCGGCATTTAGACCCCTCGCCGATTCACATATTTCGGGGTGCAGCTGGGTGCCAGCGTTCGATCTCGCCGCCGTCGGGCCACCTAACGCGCCGGCGGGCCCCACGATTGCGGCGCTATACGCCAATCTTAAATGCGAGCTTTACCAGGCAGCGAACGATCGTACGGTGATCGCTGGCTACAAGGACGATCCCAGCCTGCCGGCGCATTTTGGTCCAGAGCCGCCCACGACAGCTTCGGGCAAACCAGACGAAGGCCGCATCTTCAATCTCCAAAATCTATTCGAAGAAATTGAATTTGTGCCACTCAATAAAGCAGCTCCGTACGAGTACGCGCCAAAAATGGTTCGCGGCACTCCTCGATGGGCGAACTATTTGCCGCCTTGTTCGGCCAAATCCGCGGACACGAAAGCGAGCGCTGTCGCGACGGCTCACACGATGAATATGCAGACGACACGTGGCAGCACAAGCCTTTAGGCCTTGCGTCAGCGCTGATCTCCGTCGTTCAAGCTGATATCAACGCGAGCGCGCCTGCTTGGTGCTATTCGGCCGGGGGGCGACGGCGACCGACGCGGCAGAGTTCAGGTAGGATCACGACTAGGCCAGCCCCGCCCTCTGAAGGTAGGCGTTCATTGCGCCGATGATGTAGTCAGCAGCGTCCTTCTCGGTGAGTTTGGCCCCAACCCATGCTAGGGCCGCTTTCCCAGGGTCGCCGGCAATTTCCGTTTGGACAATCGATCGGAAGCGCTTTTCGATGGTTTCGCGATAACTCTCAGGATCCAGGGCGCCCTTCGGCCATTTGTCCAGGGCAGCGTCCTCCGCCGCATTCCCTACGACCGGAATGATGGGTAGGAACCCGACGCCTGCCGCCTTACCGAATTTGACCCGATCGTCTGGATCCCAGCCATTGAATAGAGAGTTGTTTTCGCCGAGGACAAATTCCTCGCGCAGGAATTTTTGGCAGTTCATGCGTCCCAGCAGGTAATCGAACCGCATGAACTCAGGGCAGGCGAAGCCGATGAAAGCTCCCACGCCGCTGCTGGTGATGGCGTCCGAGCCGGTGACCTGCTTTCCCTGCTCGTCAATCCGCGCCGGGGTCAGCATGAAACGGCTGAAGATGTTGGAGTCGCCGGCCATCAGGAGGTCAGAGGTGTCATAGCGGGTCTGCTCTATGAGCGCCGTGACCATCGCGCCGAGTTCGTTGGGAACAGTCGTATGCTCTTTCGGACCCAGGTCGGCCTTGCCAGCGAACGGATCAATCAGCCAGACGGCACGGTTCGCTACATTCGGATCGCGCGGATTGCGATTGAGGAGCCCTGCCAGTGTGGTGCGCGCAAGCTGAACCGGCTCGTTGTCCGTTGTGCCCCCATCGACGGTCAGGAACTGCCAGAGATCTGGAACTTCGCCGCTGTCTGAGCGCATGGACTCCCAATCCGGACGAAGGACCATGTAGGTGTCGGGCTTCATTTCGCCGGGGTAGGGAACAACGCGGTAGCGGTAGTGATTTGTTGGCCGCGTCAGAGAACGCGCGGGGAAGCCCACCGGGAACGCGGCGGTTGCTCTGGCCGCCAGACTGAAGTCGTCCCAACTCACCTTCTGAGGCAATTCATCGCCATCAAACGACAAGACCTGTTCGTCCGGCCTCGGTTCGCCGAGCGTTTGCCCGGGATAGAGCACAGCAAAGCGCAGATAGTCGGCGTGGTCGACGTAGGTCTGACTGAGGGTAGGGCTGATCTCCATCTTGTAGGGAATGCCGCGCAAATTGGTGACCGTCAGTGTGAGGCGCAACGGACCGGCCACCCAATCGCGGGCATGCGCCTTGCCCTCGCCAAAGCTTGCGATCAGCCGCGCCCCTTCGTCGATTGGTTTCCCGTTCAGGAACGAAGGAAGGTTGTCCTTGACGTCGCTGACGTCGAGAAAGTCGGTGAGGCGCAGCGTGTTGACCCAGATGTCGTACAGCGGATTTCCGGTCGAGACATTGTCGTTCAAAGGGGCCTTGACGATAGGAGGGAAGCTATAGCCGAGAGCGCGCGCGGCGATCGCCGCGTTTACGCCGCCTCCCGACGTTCCGGTGATCAGTTTCAATATCACCTTGTGCGGAGGAGCTTCTCGTTTCGCTTTGGCAGCCGAAAAGCAGTCGAGCGCCTCGATCAGAAAATCGATGGCGCCGGCGGTGTACGCTCCTGCCGAAACCGTGCCGCCTAGAACGAGAGCGAACTCGAACGTGCCCGGTGCGACATCTGGCACGTTGAGAAACAATCGCTCGATTTCGTCCTTGTCCGGAATCGTCTGATCGACTGCCATCGGTATCGCCCCTCGTCTCTGTGGCCACTAGTCGTTGGCTGCCTAGGCATGTAGTCAGCCTTGTAGTTCTCCTGACACTAGGAGCGTCGAAAACCAGCGGCGAGCGCCGCGGGGTTTGAGCTCGTCGCAACACGGCTTTATCTTTTTTTGTGTGCTTGCTTGGAGCCAACGTTTTCGTAGTGCTCTTTACGTCGTTGTGCGCCTTATTGCTCTGTTGAGTCGCTGCTACCTCTGCCTCCTCCGTACTTACGTTCGCAAGCAAGGCGGCCATATTCAATCCAAATGGCAGGCGAAACATGCGGTGGTGTGAGTGGCCGCGGAGCCCGCTCGACGAGATGATGGCCCTTTGCGCGGCTATAAGCAACGTGAATACGGGTCCTCTTTGGATCTCTGACCCGCTTTAATATGTTCGACAGCACGAATCATCAATGGTCCGATCGATTCGAAACGTTAAGGACGCCGCCTTGGCCGCCAAACCCGAACTCTCCAAAGCATCAATCGATCTTCTCGGCTTCGCCAATGACGTCAAATTCGGGACTGTTATGGCCGACCCGCCGTGGCAGTTCGCAAACCGCACCGGTAAGATGGCACCGGAGCACAAGCGCCTTTCGCGATACGCGACGATGACACTCTCGGACATCTGCGCGCTGCCAGTTTCTCAAATTACAGCGCCAGCGGCGCACCTATACCTCTGGGTGCCAAATGCGCTGTTGCCGGAAGGTCTCGCTGTCATGAGGGCGTGGGGATTCCAGTACAAATCCAACATCGTGTGGCACAAGCTACGTAAAGACGGAGGGTCCGATGGTCGAGGCGTGGGCTTTTATTTTCGTAACGTGACAGAGCTGATCCTGTTCGGCGTGCGCGGCAAGAACGCGCGGACGCTTCAGCCAGGCAGAACGCAGGTCAATTACATCGGCACCAGGAAGCGCGAGCACTCCCGGAAGCCCGATGAGCAATACGGCATCATCGAGTCGTGCTCGGTCGGCCCGTACCTTGAGATGTTCGGCCGCGGCGTGCGAAAGGGTTGGCAGACATGGGGCAACCAAGCCGACGCTTCCTACGAGCCAACCTGGAAGACATATTCGAATCACAGCCAGTCAGCTCGCCAATGCGAGGAACCTCTTATGGAACCGGTTGCGAAACTCGCAATTTGAGCGGCGAGCCTAACAAGTCGCGGCGAATCTGTTGAAATGGCTTGTAACGCAACGATCTTCCGGTCAGTATCGCGGCACCAAACAAATGGCCGACAAGGTCGATGGCGGACGACGATGATATTTGGAAGCCGGGCAGTTTCACCAAGAATTTTTCTTGGGGAAGAGAGCACGGGTTTATCAAATTATACGAAAGTATCAGGATTGGCTTCGACAACAAGTTAGCGGACGTGTCGCGTGACAAGTTCCGCGAGCGCGTCGCCCAGATTGGACGTCCAGACTTCATTCCGATCAACTTCTTCCTATTCAATCGAACAGCGAATGGGACAGTCGACATCGTTGTCGACGAGTTGGTGTTCCAGGCGCTGACGGCGCCGCATTCTGTCCGTTTTGACAAGCTGGCGCTGTTCGCCTTCCATCTTAGTTACGTCGGTAAGTTCAACCGCGCGTCGCGTTCGCAGCGGTATCCGGCGGCGTGGGCGCGCGACTACGTCAAGACGAGATTGGCTGGCGAATTCAAGTGGGACACGAGCAAGGTCACTGCGGAAAACTTCGAGAAGTTCCTGCAAACCAATCCGAGATACAGGGCCAAGACGGCGCGTAAAGTAGCGACAAACGTTATGCACCTTTACCGAATCGGGCGTCTCAAGGACCTGGAGGCGCAGCGTGTCGAACGTTGGTGGGTTGACGCGCTGTTTCTCACGCTAGATCGCGTGATCGAGGACCGCAAACTAGATCGGCTGCCGACGCCGGATGCACAGCTCCCTACGTTCCTCAAACAGGCAGACTTTCTTGCCATTTCCGGTCCTGGAAGCCTCGAAAAGAACCTAGCTGCCACTCACCTGGTGCGCCTCTACGCGGCCTGCGGAGGCCGCGAGAGATTCTCGGACGACGCCGTCCGCGAGCGAACAATGATGCGGATCGGGGACCTCGAACAGTTAGTCAACCCAAACGACGCCGCTCCGATAGGGGCCGTCCACCCGACAAACTCGCGCGTCTTAAAGAGCATCCCGGCGTTGTGCGCGATGCTCGCAGTATATGCGGGCTTTGAAATCGTGTCGGCGCTCCATCTCGATAGCTTCGATCCGGAAAGCTTCTCGCGTCAGCGCACTCGTGAAGCGCTCATAAAGTTGAGGGAAGCGGGTATCGAGCCGACGATAAGTGTCGAGGATTTGCTTAAAATGACGAGGGGCAAGTGACAACGTTCATCGACACATGCGTGCTCATCTCCGGCATGAAGAGCGGCGCCAAGCAAGAGGCCCACACGGATTGGGCGAAGGCCACGCTTGAGGAACTCAAGGAGAAGGGACCGGTGATTATCGTGGATCTGGTCTACGCCGAGCTATCGGTCGCGATGGCGTCAAAAGGCGACACTGATCAAACCATAAAAGATCTCGGCCTCGAACGTTTACCTAACGACGATAGCGTTCTCTTCAGGGCTGGACAGGCACTGAAGCGTTATCGAGCCAACAAAGGCGAGAACAAACGTGTGATCGCAGACTTTATAATTGGCGCTGCGGCAGAATTGAATGGTTGTGCGTTGGCGACGATCAACGGCAACGACTTCAAGACTTATTTCCCGAAGCTCACTTTGATCCAACCGTCTGATGGGCCCGCAAGGAACCCTGGCGGGGCGTGAGGTTCGGCAGGCGACCGAAAGGTGCCCTTTACCTGCGCGACGAAGCGCGGATGTGATTTCGGATGCCACCCAAATCGCCGCGCATGAAACCTTAGAGGCGGGTCACAATGTCGCAAGTAAGAGAACCTTTTCTCACGAGCGTGGGCGTGACTGATGCCGAAATAGGCGCGGAAGCTGCTCGTCTCATCTGGGACGACGCGCCGGAGGTGGATGAGATACAAGATCCCCGGACAGAAGAATTCGCAACAGCGGTTTTGGACGGACTGACGAAGGCGCTCGCTGGTTCTCCCGGTATCATCAAGAAGATGATGGGGAGCGCCACTGCGGCGGCGGAGGATCTAAACGTTGGTCCGTTCCAGGGGCTAGTGGAAGTCATCCAGAATGCTGACGACGTCCACGCGAGTGAGGTGCGGTTTGCCGTCCGCAGCGTTGCCGGCAGGCGAGAGCTCCTGGTGGTCCACAACGGGAACCCGGTCACCTTCCAGCATGTGCTCGCTATGGCGCTCCCGTTCCTGACTACGAAGACCCGCCGGATCGATCAACGGGGTCGGTTCGGGATTGGCTTGAAGACCGTTTCCCTCCGCCGAGGACCATCTTGCGAGTGATGCTCTGGGCGTGAAGACTTAGGCGTATGCCTAGTCATACGCCTATGCCGAAGGTTTCCCGGCTCGATGTGATCACGACCGGTTCGCGCCGGCGCTGGAGCGCGGAGGAGAAGGAGCGGATCGTCGCAGAGAGTTTTGAGGGATCTCGGCGCGTGTCGGCCACTGCGCGGCGATACGGGCTTTCGACGTCGCAGTTGTTCACTTGGCGCCGGCAAGCCGGTTCCTCGGCATCAACGCGAACAGCGACGACATTCACGCCGGCGTTTATCGCGAGCGAGGCGCATGAGATCGCGCGCACGCCGGCCTCGGTTTCAACGGCTGGCGCCATGGGTCGCATGGAGATCGTGCTGGCGAGCGGGCACAAAATCGTGGTGGGGCCGGATTTCGACGCCGCCGCTTTGGCTCGGATTCTAGACGTGCTGGATCGGCGAGCATGATCTCGGTTCCCTCTGGACTGCGCGTCTGGCTCGCGGGCGGCGTGACCGACCTGCGGCGAGGCATGGACGGGTTGGCGCTCCAAGTTCAGCAAGGGCTTGGCCGCGACCCGCACGCCGGCGATCTTTTTGTCTTCCGCGGGCGGCGAGGAACCTCGATAAAGGTTCTCTGGCATGACGGCGTGGGGATGTCGTTGTATGCGAAGCGATTAGAGCATGGTCGGTTTATCTGGCCAAGCCCGGCGGACGGCGCCGTTGCCATTTCGGCCGCTCAACTTGGTTATCTGCTCGACGGAATCGATTGGCGAAATCCGCGTTGAACTCATCGTCCGCGCGCCGCGGGATAGAGCCGCGACATTTTGACTCACCCGCGATTTAGGGGCGCCACAAATCGCGAGGTTTGTGCTTCTGTCGCTCTCATGACGGCCCAAGAGCAACCTCTTCTCGACGACATCGAAGCGCTGAAAGCGGCGCTCGTCGTCGAGCGCGAGCGCCGGATCATGGCGGAGGCGGAAGCGGCCGCGGCGAAGGCCAAGACGTCAGGCAACGAGGCGCTGATCGCGCATTTGCAACTCCAGATCGAGAAGATGCGGCGGGAGCTTTTCGGATCTCGGTCCGAACGATCAGCGCGCCTTCTCGACCAACTCGAACTGCAACTCGAAGAGCTGGACACGACAGCGAGCGAAGACGAACTGGCCGCCGAACAAGCCGAGACGAAAAGCAAGACGACGATGGTGATGGCTTTCGCGCGCAAGCGGCCGTCGCGCAAACCGTTTCCCGATCATCTGCCGCGCGAGCGCGTGGTGATCGCGTCGCCGACGACCTGCGCCTGTTGCGGCGGCTCGCGGTTGTCGAAACTCGGAGAGGACGTCACCGAGACGCTCGAAGTCGTGCCGCGCCAGTGGAAGGTCATCCAGCACGTGCGCGAGAAGTTCTCCTGCCGCGATTGCGAGAGCATAAGCCAGGCGCCCGCGCCGTTCCATGTCGTTCCGCGCGGCTGGGCCGGCCCGAGCCTCTTGGCGATGATCGTCTTCGAGAAGTTTGGTCAGCACCAGCCGCTGAACCGCCAGGCCGAGCGCTACGCGCGCGAAGGCGTGCCGCTGAGCCTGTCGACGCTAGCCGATCAGGTCGGCGCCTGCGTCCATGTCCTGAACCCGATCTTCGATCGGATAGAAGCACACGTCCTGGCCGCAGAGCGTTTGCATGGGGACGACACCAAGGTTCCGGTGCTCGCCAAAGGCAAAACCGACACCGGTCGATGTTGGGTGTACGTTCGCGACGACCATCCGTTCGGCGGACCGGCGCCGCCGGCTGCGGTGTTCTATTATTCTCGCGATCGATCCGGCGAACATCCTCGGCGCCATCTCTCGAACTATGCCGGCATTCTTCAGGCCGACGCCTATGCCGGGTACGACAAGCTTTACGAACCCAGCCGCGCGCCCGGTTCGGTCGCGCAAGCCGCGTGCTGGGCGCACGCGCGGCGCAAGTTCTTCGTCTTGGCCGACATCGAGGCTGCCGCGCGACGGAAGTCCCAAGGCAAGACCCCGCTCGTTCTGTCCCCGGTCGCGTTGGAGGCCGTCAAGCGGATCGACGCCCTGTTCGAGATCGAGCGCGCCATCAACGGCCTCGATGCCGACACTCGCATGGCGACGCGCGCGAAACAAAGCGCGCCGATCGTCGACGCCTTTCATTCCTGGATCCGGGGGGAACGCGCCAAGCTCTCTCGCCATCACGATCTCGCCAAGGCCATGGACTACATGCTCAACCGCTGGGACGCTTTTGTGCGTTTCCTCGACGACGGACGGGTTTGCCTGAGCAACAACGCGGCCGAAAGAGCCCTGAGGGGAATTGCCCTTGGAAGAAAGTCGTGGCTGTTCGCCGGCTCCGACCGCGGCGGCGTGCGGGCGGCGAGCCTTTACAGCCTTATCGTCTCCGCGAAGATGAATAATGTCGACCCACAGGCATGGCTGGCCGACGTGCTGGCGCGGATCGCCGATCATCCTGTGCATCGGCTCGACGAACTCCTGCCGTGGAACTGGGCGAACGATCGGGAGCCCCGTAAACTGGCGGCATGACCGCCGCCGTCTTTCGCCTCAAAGTCACGCTCGACGACGTCGAACCCAAAGTTCAGCGTCGGATCGAGGTTCCCGCCGACATCAAATTGGATAGGCTGCATTTGACGCTGCAAGCCGCCTTGGGCTGGACGAATAGCCATCTCTTTGAAATCCGCGCGCGCGACACAGGATGGGGCTTACCGGATCCCGATTGGCTCGACGGTCCGCTCGACGCGCGCAAAGCCAAGCTCATGGACGTCCTCGAAGACGCGGGAACGAAGACGCTCCGCTATCTCTACGACTTCGGCGACGGTTGGGAGCACACGATCAAGGTCGAGCGCTTGGCGAACCCCGAACCCAACGTCGCCTATCCCAGATTGATCGAGGCGTCCGGCCGCTGTCCACCCGAGGATGTCGGCGGATCCTGGGGATACGCCGAAATGATCGAAGCCCTCGGCGATCCGAAACATGAGCGCCACGACGAAATGCGCGAGTGGGCGGGCGACGACTTCGATCCGCACGCTTTCGACGCCGAACGTCTAAAGGACGACGTCGCCGTGCTCGCGAAGCGCTGGGCGAAAAAGCCAACTCGGAAGAAGTCGTAACCCGCGCAAAACCGCGTGCCTCACCGGATGCTTACTGAAGACCCTCAAGCGAATCGCAAGCAGCATTGCCATCCACTCCGCGCCTTATCATTTCTCAGGCGACCAGCTTTCGCTTGCACGCGTCAAGGCCGAGCCTGCCCTCTGGGGCTTTTATGATCCTGCCGTCGACACGCTCCTGGTTCTCGACCTGCGGGAGAACTTCGCCGAACACGAACTGCGGGCTTGGTTCGAGTCGTGGGATGAGGATGGCCTCATTTTCCTGGGCTATGTTAACCGTTTTCGCTGGTGCACAATCGACGGCGGCACCGTCGCCGAACGGACAGTCGAAGCCGGCGTTTGGGAGGAGGCCGCTTTCGACCCTTGTCACGAGTCGGTTCTCGCTCTCCGCCGTCGCGATGTGCGCGCGCGCGACCTGAGCTGGGTGGTCTGGAACGCCACAGTCTGCGTTCCGACTCATCTGAAACCAGCCCACAAGGCGAGAAGTGAGACCGTCGTGATTTCGGTTGCGGTGCCGGAGCGCGAAGCCGCAGGATCGCTTTATATCGGCTTCAAAACGCGGGTTTCGGCCACGCTGCCATTCTCGCTCGACGCACAGTTCGATCCTAGCACCGCGCGCGAAGCGGTCATCCAAAACCCCTGGAACGAATGGCTGATCGATCGCTGCGCCGATCTGTTGTCAGACATCGCGGTAGGACTGCTACTTCAAGAACCCGCGGCCGCTTGGAAGCTAATACCACTCGGGCGGGAGTACGTCGGCGACAAGGCCGACGGCTGGCTCCAGAGTCGCTTCGTGTCGGCATTCCGGCGCGTCAGGGATGAAGTCGGCGCGACGGGGGCGCTCAGCTTCGGTCAGGAGCAGGTCCCGCTGTCGCGTCTGGGGTATGACGATGAAACCGTCGCGGGACTGCTGGATGCGCCAGATATCGAGGCCTTGGTCCCGGGCGCCCGCGCCCTGCCTTCCTCTGTCCGCGACGACGACGGGAGGTGGCGGGAGGTGCTCGAAGAATTGCAGGTCGCGACCAAGGTCGGGACGGCCGGTCTGCTTGAGGGGTTTGCGCGTGGCCTTTTCGGGCGGAAGGAAAAGGGCTGGTGGGTTGAGGCGGCCGTCCGCCTTACGACCTGCCACGTCGGCGAAGGCGAGCTTTTTGGTGTGCCTTTTTGGTTGACCGATGACGGCCAACCAGTCTGCTGTCGGCGGCCCTCGGAGACGGCTAGTCCTCTGGTTCTCGCGGATTCAATGCCCGGTTTCTCATCGCGGTGGAAGCTTTTGGAGCGGGTCAATGATGCCTACCTCCTGAGTTCGTCTGGCAACCGCGCAATTGAGTGGCTGGCGGAGAACGCCGCCTTCACTTTTGATGTGGGTGCCGAAACAGAACTTGCCGCCTTTGCCGAACGGTTCGCCGAACAGCCGGTCGCGATCACGGACGAGGACCTGCGTGAAATCCGCGACCGTTTCGATGAACTTTCAGACCGGCGCGCCGCCGAGATCGGCCAGCGTGTCGGCGCGGCCCTTTTGTTGGACGGATTCGTCTACAAGGGCGGCAAGCCGCAAAGGCAGAAAGTATCACCGACCAGGGCGTATTTGTCGCGGACTCTGGACAGCGACAACCCCAACTGGCCCACAGCCGCCGGCACCACCCCAGACATTGAATGGGTTGCCGCCCGCTATGATGAGCAACTCAAGACGGGTGCGACACGCACATCCCGGCGCCGTGCGGACGGCACGATTTCGCGCGGGCCGCGCAAATTCCTAATGCTGCTAGGAATCGAGTGTACGCCCCGTCTGGTGAAGACGAATACTGTTCAGTGGGGCGGTCCGACTCGCATCAGCGAACTCCGGAGCGCTGGCGCTGAGGAGGTTATTCATGACTTTCGGTCGCCAGACCTGACGCGCGTTCTTGTTGGGCTCGGAGAGCTACCAAATAAAGACGTCAAAATCAGGAGCCCGGCACTTCTGCGCGCGCTGTCACGCAACTGGGAGCGTGTTTACGCGGGGCACAAGAAAGTTCCTTCCCGGCATCATGCTCGCGTTTACATGTACGAGAAAGAGCCGGTCACCGCCGAGTGGTTGATCGGGCTACGTGAAGAGCCTTGGATCGCTGTTGGGCGCGGCCAACTGGTACCACCTGCATCAGCCGTCATCAAATCGCTCAAGACGCAGACGCTGTACCCCGCAAGCATGTTCGCCATTGGGGTCGAGCCTGACGATCTCGATGGCGACTTTGCCTTCACCCTAGGGCTGATCACTGACGTTCGCCTGAGCCACTTACTCAATCACCTCGCTGGCCTTCGAGACTCATCGGCACCCGTCGACGAGGCGCATATCCTCCAGATTTATCAGACCATCGCTAAGATGTGCCCGAAGTCGGTCAACTGGCAAACATTAGTAGGCGATCTGAGCGTGCAGACGCTGCGCGCCAAATTTTCGGACGGCGCCGGGTTGATCTATGGCAGCGACGGGGTATGGCGTAGACCGGGAGATCTGCTGCTGGGCAAAGACATCTTCCATGACCGCAGCCGCTTTGTCCCCGGCGGTCCTGCGTGCGCGCGGCTATGGTCCGCCCTGAACATTCGCGAGCCGACTGTGGACGATTGCATCTCGTTTTGTCGGGCGCTCTCGCGCAAGAGCTACGATCCTGCGATGACGGCGCCGCTTATCGACGTCCTGCGGTATTTGCAACCATTGCTCCGGTCGGCGGAGCGCACTCAGAAGAACCGTCTGAAGAACTTGCCGCTTGTCTGCTTCGGCAAGTGGCAGGTGGAAAGACCGATTTACCTCGTTGAAGACCTGGAATTGAGAAACGAGCTCGCGCGAATTTTTCCAGGCCAGCGGTTCTGGACGCCGCCCTGCGACGTGCGAGACCTGCGCGAGTTTATCGATCTGGCTAGGGTTACGAGGATCATGCCTGCGCTAAAGGTCGTTGACGATAAGGTTCGGGCACAAGACCTTGGCGAGGCGATGCGCGTGCGCTTCCGCCAGACGGTCGAGCATCTTTCTGATGAGTTGGCGCGCAACGACCCGATCACGCGGGAAAAGATTGACATTGGCTGGGACCCGCTGACGACTATCCCGCTTTACGTCTACGATCGCCCGTTTGCGGTCGAAGCCGTAGAGGTCGAGCTTTCGTCGCAGCCGATTCGAATCGCGCGCAGGGCCTTGATGACCCGGCGACCGCACGAACTGCATATTTGCGTTGATGCCCTGCCGCAGCGGGAGCATGGCGGCCGGGCTATTGCCTCCCTCTTTCCCACGGATGTCGGTCGAAGGATCGACGGCGAGTGGGCCCTGTCCTGGACGGCGAGCATGGAGACCGCGACGACGGGCATTCGGCTTGCTTCCGACGAAAGCCTAAACGAAGCGCTTGAAGAACAAGCGGGCAAGATCAATGCGGCGACGAAGCTGAAAATCAAAGTGAGCACGCCCGCCAGCCGCTCACCGGGCGCCGTGCTTCGCACCTTGAAAGAATTGGTCGGAGCGATCGCTGGGGCAAAGGTCGATCCAGGTAGCCCGTCGAAGTCCGCGGATGGGGGCGTGGCCCGTCGGCGTCCACTGAGCCCCAGGGCACCCGAGCCAAGCCGGCCTGCTGGGGCGCAGGAGTCTTCCTTCGTAGCGTACACGAACGCGGACCTTGAACAGCGCGCATGGGAGATCCTTGAGCAGGTGCTGAACACGTCCGAGGACGAGCGCTTGGTTGATTTCAGGAAACGGCACGGCGTCGGGGCCGACGGAGCCATCGATTGGAAGACTTTTGTCGAATTGAAAGCAACAGGTCGCGGCCCTCTGTCCTCGATCGAGATGTCAAATGCTCAATACGAACGAGCGAAGGAGCGCGGGAAAGCCTATATCCTTGCGCTGGTTTCTGGGCTGGAGACGAATCAGAGGGACGAGGTTCGGCTGATCATCGATCCGGCCAATTGTGTTCCGACACAACCGGTGAACGGCATTCGGCTGACCGGCTTGTTGGAGTGTCAGGCGGTGGTCATTCATTTCGATAGTGGGGTCCCGGAAAATGGGGAATAACGGGCTGCCGCACTCAGCGGTTAGCTGCCGAGCACGGCTATGCCGTTGCGCTTGAAGGTCGGAATGTTATTAGGCGTGGAGTTCTGGACACCGATCGGCGCGGCAAAGCTCTGGAACTATTGGAGCCGGTAGGGTCAATCCGCTGAGCGTCTTCACAACTCGGCCGAGGGATGGCGTTCGAATGAAGCAGGGGAGGCGGCGTCGGCGGGGTTTTCCAACGCCGTCTACGCAGGCAAACTTGTTTGGCGGCCGCCGCCACGCTGCCGTGGCGTTCCGAGATATCTTATTATGAGGTCGAGATTCGCGCGGGGTTGGACGCGGTCGCGATTGGCCTGAGGTCGAGCTCGGGGACGGGTGATTCGGGGCGCTCGGCGTGAGGTTTTCGCCGATGGTGAGGGGACTAGGACGCTAGAATGGCGAAAAGGCTTGTGTTCACCAAGGCAGATGGGCTGTTCTTTCAGCCGCATTGCCTCAATTGCGCAGCTCGCTACCGAGGCCAGCTGTACAATGGGCAGCACATGCTACGCCCCCCTGTGGGTATTATTTCGTTCTCACTTCAAAAAATCGTAGGTAGACTTAATGCAGTGCTAGACCAATTAGATCGCTACAGAAATCGACATAATTATAGGCAGATTCGATATGGACAATTATCAATAGACAATGACATAGCTGATAACATAATAGACAATTATGTACAGTTGATACATTCAGTGGACGAATACAGTGAAGATATTCAAGGTAACGTTGTTAAGTCGATAGTGAATACTGACGGCGTTGTGGACAAGAAAACAGCGTCGTTGGTTAAAAAATTCCGTAAGGAAGTGAAGCCGTTTCGTGACCACTTCTCGGGTATTTGCAACGCGTTGAAGCATAATCAGAACTCGCTGAACTTCACCGCGATAGCATGCGCGGCAGGATTCTCGGAAGGTTATACCGTCGCTGCGATTGACGGATCAGGGGCTAGCGCTCCGAATGCGGGAATCCATAAAACAACGACGGCGTTCTCGTTCAATGTGGACCTCCGAAGGATATTGGTCGATACATATTACATCGGCTACGAGGCGGGAAACTTTATAGAAGACTTAGCGGCCGCGCATGGAGGCCTCGCCGCGACGGCTGCACCTGAGTGTCAGTTGCGAGAGAACGGGGATCTCAATAAGGCATTGGCGCGAGTTAGCTCCCTTCCGCGGTTGGCGCACCCGAAAGAGGCTCGAAATTCGATCCCGATCGTTCGTTTTGACGGCGAGACGCTTGAAATGGCCCCAGTTGGAGAAACACGTATCCCCATAATCGGAAAGGTTATTTCAGGCTATGTTTTACGCGCGGATGGCGTTACACGATCGTTTCTACTCCCGTAGTGCGGCGAGAGGCATTCCGTCCTAGTGGATCAAATCTTACGTTTGAATCCGTTTGAGGAGTCCCGGCGCGCTCGCGGAACAGCCCCTTTAATTGCGGATGAGTGTCAAGCGCTTTCGTAGCGACCGGGACCGGTCGAAGGCGCAAGCGGGAGCGCTCGCCGAGCGGAGCTGGCGAGGTTGCGTAGCTCGGCAGGCCTTTGGTATAACACACGAGGACGACGGTCTCGCTTCCGTGCGATCGCTGTGCACTCCACCGCTCGCTCGATTACGACAGTTACACGCTTGAATGCGGAACCCTGGGCTTTATGGACGCCGATCGCCACACTCAAGCGGATGTCCATTGCCTATGACAGTGCGCGTCAATAGCCCCCGATCCAGTCGAGTATTGCGCGCCTCGCAGGATGTCTCTGGCACCAACAAACAGAAGAAGTCCGCTCCATGTGGGCAAAGCATGGGCGGTAGGGGCGGACGGAGCTTCCTCAGGTGCCGCAGAATGTCTGGAATATGCGCTCGGCTGCCTGTGGCGGATTCGCGTAGTCGACGAACCCTTTCCGCTCCTCATAGGGCCGAGAGAGCACCATCAGCAGTTCATCGAACAGCGAAAAGTCTCCGCCCTCGATCGCCGCGTCGAGCGCCTGTTCCACGCGATGGTTGCGCGGGATGAAGACGGGGTTGACGCGTCGCATGGCCTGAGCGCGGGCGCGAGGCTCAAGGCTGTCGATGGCCGTGCGCGATCGCCAGCGCGCCGCCCAAGCGTCGTAGGCGCCGGGATTGGCGAACAGGTCGCGCACGCCGGCGTCCGCACTTTCCTCAACTGCGGCGTCACAGAGTCGGCGAAAAGTCAGCGTGAAGTCCGCGCCGTTCTCGCGCATCGCTGCGAGCAAGGCGCGCGCGAGTTCGAGATCGCCGACTTCCGCGCCTGAGATTCCGAGCTTGTCGCGCATGCCCGAAAGCCAGTATGCCTCGAAACGCTCAGAAAACGCGGCGATCGCGGCGCCGGCAAGCTCATTCGCCGTCTCTGGATCTGGATCAAGAATTGGAAGCAGGGTCTCGGCGAACCGGGCGAGGTTCCATTGCGCGATGCCAGGTTGATTGCCGTAGGCGTAGCGACTGAACTGGTCGATCGCGCTGAAGACGGTCGCCGGATCGTAGGCGTCCATGAAGGCGCACGGACCATAATCGATGGTCTCGCCCGACACCGCCGTGTTGTCGGTATTCATCACGCCATGGATGAACCCGACGTTCATCCAGCGCGCGACAAGCCGCGCCTGACGTTCGACGACGCCTTGGAGCAGAGCCAAGTATGGTCTTTCGGCGTCTTTGGCGTCAGGGTAATGGCGATCGATGACATAGTCAGCGAGGCGCTTGAGGGCCTCCACGTCGGCGCGCGCGGCAAAATACTGGAAGGTTCCGACGCGCACGTGGCTTGACGCAACGCGGGTGAACACCGCTCCGGGCAATTGGCGGTCGCGGTAGACGACCTCGCCAGTCAGGACGGCCGCCAGCGCCCGTGTGGTCGGAATGCCGAGCGCATGCATCGCTTCGCTGACGAGATATTCGCGCAAAACGGGGCCCAATACGGCGCGGCCGTCACCGCGGCGCGAGAACGGAGTTGGCCCGGAGCCTTTCAATTGGATGTCGCGCCGCTTGCCGTCGCGGTCCAACACCTCGCCGAGGAGAATGGCGCGGCCGTCACCAAGTTGAGGAACGAAACCGCCGAACTGATGACCTGCGTATGCCATCGCAATCGGCTCGGCGCCCAACGGCGTGTCGTTGCCAGAGAAAATCGCCGCCAGACGTTCAGAATCAAGGCCGCGCGTATCAATCCGAAGCTCCGAGGCGAGGGAATTGTTGAATTTGATCAGCCGAGGTCTCGCCACAGGCGTCGGACCGAGCCTGGCGAAGAAGCGCTCTGGCAGCGCCGCGTAGGTATTGGAAAAGGAAGCGCCTAAGGACGGCATGCGTCTGGCGGTCGGTGGCTTCTCTGCTGGACCAGGCGCGAGCATGCTAAGGCACATTCCCTTCTGAACACACGCTATCAGCGGCGCTGCATCGAGCGGTTGATGTCGTAAGTGTGGGCATCAATACCACAGTCGAGGATGATGGTGTGCATCGGCGTCGGAGGTCCAACGCCGATCGGCACGCTAAATTATTGGCATCCCGAGTTTGGGCGGGGGCATGGTTGGGGTCTGACGCAGAACACGTTTGCCTGACGGCGTGGCGGCCTCGACGCCGTTGCTTTGGGGGCCTGCCGCAAGTGGAATTGCGTGGCCCGCACGCGCTGGCGGGCCTTTCAAGCGTCCAAATCCTCGCGCGTCACCCCGTCGAAGCCGAGAATGTAGTCAGCTCCGTAAGCGAGGCTTGGCGTTTGGAAGCCAGGCTTAAACTCCCCCGCCGCGACGCGCTTGGCGATGTCGACGGCGGTCATCGCGGTAAGCGTGTAGCCTTCCGGGGTCATCAGGCGCGAGCGCACACTCTCGCCTTTTTCGTTGCGCGCCAATCCCACTAGCAAAGCTCGTGCGGCGCGTCGCGCCTCGTCGCTCGGACCTTCAGGCTGGCTGTCGATGCGGGCTTTGAGAAAGCGCTGGATGAATGCGAGCCCGAGGAGCGATTTGACCAGGCGGGGCAGGCGCGTGAGCGTTTTGACAGCCGGTATCGCTTCAAATTGAACCTCGATGTTGGGTATTCCCGTCGACCGAAATGCAGTCGACACATCCCCCCAACTGATCTGCACGGTGGGTTTCAGTCCGTGGCCGAAATCGCATGAGCCGGTGCCTGCGCGGTCGAGAGACACGAGACGGCCTCCTCGGCGAACGCGCGTGCCGGTGGCGATCCCTTCGACCATGGTCTTCGCGGTGCCGCGTGAAATATTGGCGCTGCCTGCGATTCATACGAGTGTGGAGCTGCCGGAGATTCTGGTTCTCCTCGGCGACGTCCGAGCGCGTCAGATGCCGGCAGCCGTTGTAGCACTCAAGATGTTTCGGACACGGGTCGACCGTGAAGGAGTTAACGCAGAACCCGTATGGTGTGACGTGGAGCCCATCCGCCTCGCCGTTAAGGTACTCGAACGCGGCGTCGTCGCCACGGGTGCGTTAAATCAGCCGGAATTCCTCGATGATGGGACCGCTCACCTTGTCATTCAAGATCATGCGGTAGACCTCTCTGGACTCCTCGCTGAGCGCCCGTTCCGCATCCGGCGAAATATCGACGTTAGCAAGGTCCTCGGCGAGGCTTCGATGATCATATTCGTGGCTTTGGGCGACGCTGCGCCGATTGAATCGCTTTGTGATGATCGTGTCCGCAACCCCAAGCCGGAAAAGTTCGCCGTTCTGCAAGTGGCGAAGGGCGTGCGAGTTGAGGCACAGTCGCTGGTCTTGCTCGGTGGCGCCGTAGCGAGAAAAGATTGAGTCCGGCCGGCTCCCATCGAGCATGAAGTCGACGTCGGCGGTCGAAATCCGACCGGCGGCGCAGAAGCGGGTGACGTCCAGAACGCCGCCGTTGCGCCCTTCGATCAGATTGCGTATCGGCACCAGGAACATCAGATCGTGCGGATAAACCGGCGTACCGTCCGCGAGTTCCGTCGGGGTCACATCGGGCAGTTTCGTCGGCATGGTCAAACGGATGAATTGCTCGACGTCGCCGACGCGCAGGAAAGCGTCTTTCCATTGAATTCCTTCAAGGAGGACGGCCCCGGCGGAGTCGCGAATATCCAGGCCGGCCTGCCGCGCCCTCAGCCAGTGTTTCGCAGTTGGGGCTAAAGTGGCCTGCCGCTCAAGTTGGAAGTCCCAGATTTCCTCCAATGCGGCGGCGCCATACGCTTCGCGGTATCGCCCGATCAGCTCATTTGGAACGTCGGCAGCGGAGAACTGTGCGTTGCCGGTGACGCGAGTATACATCTCGTAGGCGGGCACCAGCGCGTCGACAGCATATTCGGGAAAGAGACGCCCCGTTTCAACCTGTCGTCGCAAGCGATCGCGCAGGGGTTCCGTGATGGCGGCGCTATGAGCGAGCGTCTCCAAAACGAGCCCCTCGAACAAAGGCGGCACGTGCTGGGCGCTCTCGTAGAGAGATACGCGGCCCGGCTTTCGGGTTTTGGTTTGCTTCGCGGCAAAATGCCGGATCATCAGGCTCCGCGAGAGCCCGCCCTTGTCGCCGGCCAGGCTGCCGTCGGCATCGACGTATTCCCGCCAGCGCTCCCAGTCGAACGGCAGGTCGGCGGCCTCGCTGATGCGTAATCCGGTCACGATCAAAATCTTCAACAGCGCAAACCGAACCGCGTCGGAAAACGTGCGCGGCGTTTCCGTGAAAAGGATTCGCACCAGCTCCCAAAAGGCCTGTTGCTCCGGAAGCCTGGCGGCCCGCTTACGATCCGACAGTTGGCTGCGAAGTTGATCGGTGCGCGAAGACGCGTTCACGCGCGCCCGCTCTTTCAGGGCTTGTTCATGCTGCGTGTGGGAGGATCGCAGCGGCACACAGAACCTGGCCAGGGCAGGGGTATCCGCGAGCTTCTGGTGATCCAGAATCGTTTTGACGGTCGCCTCGACAAGTAAGGCGTTCTTGCCTGAGCGGCCGAGGGTCAGCGCGGCGTTGTAGGCTTGGCGAACCTGGTCTGGCGTCACCGCCCAGGGCGGCGTGTCCACGCTTGCCGCCGCAAGGAAGCGAATCCACCGGGCGAGCGCCAAAGCGTGGGCCGGCTTATTGCCGCGCGCAAAGATCTGATGCGCGATCACTGCGAGATACAGATCGCGCCACTCGCGGCTCATAGGGCGCGCGGTCAGCGTGGTTTGTCCCATCTTCGCTCGCACCGCGTTGAGCTTCGCAAGGTCTCCCGGGCCGATTGCGAAACTGCTCACCAGGATCGACGGCGGTGGCATCATGCCCGCCGCCGCAGTGAGATCCCAACGGCTCGATTTCGGGATGGCGCCGCGGGCGTCGCACGGGAGATCCCATCTCAATCCCCGCTCCGCGGCCAGGCTCTGCGCGGTCGCCACAAAGCCGGCGTACGACTCGTTCACCGTACGTCGTCCTCGGCCTTGAGGGCCTCGGTCACGCGACGCACCGCGTCCAGCGTCAGCCGAAGCTGCGCGTATGACGGGGATGGCGTGTTGTTGCGCGAGGCGGCCGCAAACTGGTGAACAATGGGTCTTAGGCCTTCAAGCACTTCCTGGTGAATGTCAGGACTTCGAATAGGCATGAATCTGCGGCAGGTGTAGCAAGACAGCACCGGATTCTTGGTGCACAAACTCTGCCCCAGCGTGCAGCCGCCGATCCCGGCTATGGGGACGCCGTGCGGCACGCCGCCGATCTGGTGGTCCGCCGGCAACCGAAACAGCATTGACTTGTCGATCGTGCGGGTGCGGGCGATCTCGGCGACGTTCGAGTAGATCGGCGAGATCGCTAGCGCCTGGTTCACGCTTTGAGCCTGGGTCGGCGACGTTTCAAAATAGACGTTCGCCGTGCGGGTGCTGGCGTGCACCATGAATTCCGAGACCGTGAGGTGATCGGCTCCCGCGTCGACCTGGCGTTGCGCCCCGGTATGCCGTAGATCGGTCGGCGTCCAAGCCGCGCCCGTTATGGCCGTGGTGATCTTGGCGATCCTGGTGCTGATTTCTGATGACGTCAGCTGGAAAAACAGACGCGCCGGGCCTTTGGGGCTGTGGTGCAAGGTCATACGTCGCCGGAGCAGTTCGACAAACAACGGCGCCCATTCCCGCTTGATTCGCCGCGTGACCCGCTGTCGCTTCCGCTTGTCCCGCTGCTTTAGGGCGATCACGGCGATGTGGACGGCGCCGGTCTCGTAAACACGAACGTCGGCGACCTCGATGCGGGCGAGTTGCCCGGGGCGAAAGGCGTATTGAAAGGAAATCACCAGGATACAGGCGTCGCGAAGCGCCTCATCAGGCAGTTCGTCGGTTCCTTGCTGCAAACTGGCGCAGGCGCCGTCGATGTAGTCGACGATCCACGCCTGTTGGTCGAGCGGCAGGAAGCAGTCTCCGGTCCGGACGACACGAAATTTGTCGACCTTCGAACTCGTCAGCGCGCGAACAATCGACACAAACTCGGAACCCCAATGGCCGATCGACAAATTGCACAGGGAATGCAGCATCGCACGAAGGGCGCCCGCCTGGGCCGCCGTCGCCTTGGCGCGCGCGAACAAATCCCAGTGGGCGCGCGCGTCAAACGGCGACGCCGCGATCAGCGTGAGTAGCGATTCGAGCTCAATCTTTCGGACGTATGACCGAAGTTGATCTGACAAAATCAGGACTGTATGCGCATCAAGGCGAGTGAACCACTCGGCAATGACATGTTTGATTATCGGGGACGCGACGCAGAACCGATCAAAGTGGATATTACGCCGCTCCCCATCAAGTCTGACGGAAATAAAGTCGCGTTGGTCGAAGTCTTCGATCGCGTACACCCTGTCGTCGAAGTCGTCGTGGTAACGAACCACCGACGGAACAGGCGGCAACGTCCGCACGATCTTCTCGATCGCCGCACCTGGTAGCAGGCCGCAGCCGTCATCAACGTTCATCCAACGTCCCTCACGAATGGACGACGCCCTAATTAGCGGTAACCATACACTATAGTCAACAACGGTTGTAGGAATATCGGCCCATGACTGGGCTTGTTTGCTGCCAATCAATTCCTTCGAACGGGCATTGAATGTCACTCAACTTACTACGGTAGAACTTTTACCAAAGTTATGTAAATGTCTATTGGAGAGAAGCAAAACTTCTTTGAGCTGCGCGCGCCGCCAAAGAAAGAGCGCGGACTTCACGGTACCGGAACAACAGCGACTTTCCAGGCAGCACAGTTTGGCGTTCGGGCGTAAATCGGCGACGCAAACTAGCGATCAGGCCTAACGGCGACGTTGTTGGAACGGATGCTCTCGTGCGGGAACGCCGCGAATGGGGCAGGGTCGCTCGGGGACCCGGAGCCTGGGTCAGCCAGGGAACTCGAAGGCTGCGGAAAGTGGACGTCGGCCTCGCTATCGCGTAGACGCCCGGCGCGCCAACGCCGCGCGAGCGTCTACCCAAAGCCAGCTTCCGCCGACCACGGAGGCCGTTGCGAGCCTGCGGGCTTGCGACCGGCGTGCCAAGGAGCCATTCTCAATGAAGGCGCTGATCAGGCTGATCTTTGCCGGTCCGGCGGCATAGCGCGAATCGTTGTTGGGCGCTTCGGCCAACGGCCGGCGGCGAACCAGAAAGCCTGACCTCACCTCATCGCTCGGTTCCGCAGAACCAGGTCACCCTGCGAAACGTCGCGCCGCCTTGCGCGGCGTTGCTGAGCGCGCTTCTGCGCGCTGCGCAGTGGTTTCGGCGCCGGGCAGTCCCAGCTGTCATTGCGGCCAGCCTCATTACAAGGGCGATCGGCTGCGCAGCCCCGACCAGTTCCGCCGATCGCGCGTTGCCATCCGCGCCTTCTGCGGCCTGATGAAGCGAGCCGCGGTGCAAAGCGCCTCACTCGCCGCGATGAAGCACGCGTCTGAGGGCGTCGAAGATGACGTCAGAAGTCTCGTCCCAGACCTCCTGGAGTCTCGTCTCGAAATAGGCGCGCGCGTAGAGGCGGGGCATTTCCGACTCGGGCGTCCACCCAAAAAAGTCGCGCAGCTTTTCGATCGCGTGGTCCAGACTGATCCCGGTGTCCTGATAGCGCCGCATGCGAATGACAGCGCAGGTGTGGCGCAGATCGTGGCACGAGACGCCCGACAGGCCTTGTTGCTTCAGCGCGCTGCGAGCGCGGTCGGACAGCGCCAGGGTAGCGGTCTCGAACATTCGGTTCATCGCGCGCAGCGACAGTGGCCGATCCTTTTGCGAAATCAGCAGATAGCGGTAGCGGGTCTGGCCGCGATAGCACTGAAGGTACCGGTCGGCGACGCGCAGGACCTCTTCCGGAACGGGCAACTGCCGCTTTCCCGTCTTGAGCCCGGGCTTAGCAAAGCGCGGGTCCTCCTCGTTGGTCGCTTCGACGTTAAGCCACGCGCCTGGCTTTCCGGTCTCGAAATCTAAGCCCTCCGTGATCGCGTTCGTTCCGAGCAACGCGGCCTCGCTGCGACGAAGGCCGAGACGCAGCAGGAGCAGGAAAATCAGCAGGTTTCGCCAGCGCAACGTCTCGGTTTTAAACGGGTTCCGCTCGGACGCCGGGTTGAAGATGGCGTAGAGGTCGGCGACCACGATCGCCGGCAGAGCGCGGATCGGCGGGGGAGGCTGAGTTGGGTTGGGAGCGAACTTGCCGAACGTCGCCTCCAGGCGCAGCAGCCGAGTTTCGAACTCGGGTCCAGCCGCCCCGCCGCACTGGCGCAGAATGTCGGCTACGAAGTGAACCGCCGATGACCACGTCGAGGTGCGATTGATTCCTCGGTTCGCCGCTTGGTTGCGAAGCTGGCCGAGAAAGCCCATCAGGACGTCCTCAATCGCCTCGATGTTCAGAATCTGCAATCAACCGGTCGAGGCAATCGCGGCCCCTTTGACGTTGCGCGGCTTCATATAGGCGATCCACAGCCTCCAAGTGGCGGCGCCGCGTCGACCCCTTGCGCAATTTCGCTTTGATGGCGTCGATCCAAAGGGTCGCGAAGTAGCGCGGGTGGCCGCTCGGTCCGATACAGACGTCGCCGCGGAGCGCCGGCGGCAAAAGCGTCGAAGTGAGGCTGACGACTGGCATGCGTGCGGATGCCCCTGATTCGCCCCAATGGTTGTCAGGTCAATTCGCCGCTTTCAAGCCCTCAGCCGCCGGTCCATGTGGATTGCGGCGGACCACCGGTCGCACACCCGCGATTTCGGAACTGTCCATCGCGTGGGAAACGGCGTCGCTGGTTGACCCCGCCGACGCGAATGCAAGCAGGACATTGCGGTGCCGATCGGCCCTCGGACCCCGCGCGGGCTAACAGAGGTTGGCTTCGGGGCCCGCGCAGAATGTCCGGTGCCAAGGTTGCGCTACGACGAGGCCGTAGCCCGCACGCGGATCTCCGCCGGTCCGGGCGGCGCAGCGTGCCTGGTCCGCCTGCCGCCCCGTAGGTCCGGTCGCCCAGCCGTTGACCTGCGGCCGCGCGCGGATTCGGCGTCGGAGCCTTCAATGCCGCCGACCCGGCCGACCTCGCCGCAACGTGCGATCGGCTGCGCAACCCCGACCAGCTGCGCCGATCGCACGTCGCTCCGTCCGCGCCCCATGACCGTCGCGCCCACTGCCGGTTGCGAAGCCCGCACCGCCGATGACGACATCGCGGTGCGATTGATTCGACGGGTCGCCGCCTGGTTCCGAAGTTGGCTGAGAAAACCGTCCGGACGTCCTCAATCGCCTCAAGGTTTGGCTCGGCGACCGCCCGGTCGAGGCAATTCGAAGCCCGCTGGCCCTTAACGGCTCGATGTGGGTTGCAACAGAAAACGGCTCTTTAGCGGAAAGGCAGCTTTCCGGCTAAGGAGCCGTTTCGCGAAAAAGGCAACAGACCCGAAACGGCTCGGCCGTTCCATAATATAGATTATGCGAATGACGTTACCCCCAGACATCAGCACGAAAGGTCGGCTGATCGCCCAAGCGCAACGGCGCCTCGCTCCACGGAACTTCGCTCCGCGCTTCCCTCGCAATCACCGTGCTTCCCTCGCAAACACCAAGCCGCGCCCGCCCGGAAACCGGCCGCTGAGGTTCAGCGGCCGGCGAAGCGCTCTAGGCCCGGATCAGTTCGGCCAGCAGCGGCGGCCCTCAGGCCCGAGGTGGAAGCCGCGCGGGCAGACGCGATTGCGCGCCATCGGGTGGCAAGCTCCGCCCGGCCCACGCCAGAAGCCAGGGCCGCAGCCCTCGGCGACCTTCACAATCCCGACCGAGCTCTCGCCGACCGGCGCAGGCATAACTGCAGCGCCCGCGACGCTCGACATTCCGATGACCAGGGCGGCGCCCATCAACATCGTCCTCAGCATGGTGCTCTTCTCCTTATTGATTCAGCCGTCCTTGCAGGACGCGCCGGTAAATAGAGGCCACAGCAAATGAACTGAGGCTGAACCGTGGAAACGAGAACCGGCGCGGTGGCGCGTCCGCGGACATACCTCTCACATGAGCTGTTTCCAATAAGCCTTTGCGTCATAACAAAATCGTCCGGCGACCGGCCATGATCACAAACCTTGGTCGTGAAGTTGCGCCTTTCACAATGCGCATCGCGCGCAATTCTCCGCGCTGCTCGGAAGTCGGCCCGGCAATTCGGAGCGGACGGAGCGAGATTTTGGGGAAATTCGGGGGTCGCGCGTCCGATCTGCCCCTCACGACGATCGAGACCCCGGTGTTGAACGGGCTTAAATTGGTTCATCGCCAGCCGACGCTGACATAGCGGTCGCGGCGGCTTGCCAGCGCGCCCGGGCTTCCCTATAAGGCGCTTCGTCGGAGTGTAGCGCAGCCCGGTTAGCGCACTTGTCTGGGGGACAAGGGGTCGTGGGTTCGAATCCCGCCACTCCGACCATTTTTCTCTTTGAAATTTAAAGACATTTCGCCGTTCGCAAGATTGCTCGCGGATAGTGAAGAGGGGAACAAAGCGGCTCCAAATCCCCGGGATGGGACGTTAGAGTCCACGAGAAATCGCGAAGTATATTCCGGATGGTTCGCGGTCTCTCCCCGATGACCGTGCTTTGCCTCGCGATAGCCGAAGCGCGTTCGGAGCGCGAGTGATCTCGCCCGCCGTCAGAAGTTACGGGATTGGGAGAGAATGCGTTCGGCCTCACGGAGGTCTGCGAGGATTGACCGCAATTGCGCCAGATCGTGGCTTGGCGCGATCGATGGCGCCGCCGGCGCTTCCTGCGGCCGCATGCCGGGCTGCTGATTCGAAACAACGGCGGGCTCCACGGTCTCCTCAACGAATTCCCCGCCGACTTCCGGAACGCCGGCAACATGGACTGGGCCGCCGTCGATCGCGGCCGCCGCGGCGCGACTGTCCTTGGCGCCGCGCACGAGGCCCGGCGCGCCTTGTTCCCGCAGCAGCTTCTGCACGCCTTTGATCGTATAGCCCTCGCCGTACAGCAGTTGCTTGACGGCCCGCAGCAGCTCGACGTCTTCGGGCCGATAATAACGGCGCCCCCCGCCCCGCTTGAGCGGTCTGACCTGAGGGAAGCGCGTCTCCCAGAACCGCAGCACATGTTGCGGCAGGTCGAGATCCTCGGCGACCTCGCTGATCGTGCGGAACGCTTCCGGGCTCTTCTCCATGGACAGCTATGGCTCCGATCAGTCCGAACTCGCCGCCGTTAGCGTCACCGTTAATCTTGGACTTCAACACATTCGAGGGTTTGAACACCATGACGCGACGCGGCAAGATCGGCACTTCGACCCCGGTCTTCGGATTGCGTCCGATGCGTTGGCCCTTGGATCGCACGACGAAGGAGCCGAAGGACGACAGCTTGACGGTTTCGCCGCGCGCCGCGGCGTCGCAGATTTCGTCGAGGACGGCTTGAACCAATTCCGCCAACTCGGTGCGCGACAGCCCCACGCGGTGATAAACCACCTCGGACAGGTCAGCGCGGGTCACGGTCCGGCCGGATTGACGGTCGCTCTTTGCTACGGACATGACATCCCCCAATCAAGCTTGAGCAGCGAGCGCGGCGCGCACCGTCCCCCGCGGACGAGTAACCGAGCACCGGACCCGATATAATAGATTGAACGCAGTGATCTAGTCGATCAGGTTACACCAAAAGCATTGAGGCAGGAAAGCAATTTACCACCTTTGCATCGCTCCAAAAAAGTCGAACGATCGCCATGGCGTTCGCCCTCGCCGCCTGCTAGGCGGCAAGTCCCGAGCGCTGGGCAATCGTCCGGTCTATCCAACGCGCGCTGAGGGTTCGACGCCATGACTTCTTCGACCATGAGTTCATCGTCAGACAGTCCTGAAAGCCCGACCAACCGGGTCGCATTCGTCACCGGCGCCTCTCGCGGCGTCGGCCGAGCAGTCGCGCTCGCCCTCGCCGCTTCGGGCGCGCATGTCGTCGCGCTGGCGCGGACGCAAGGCGCGCTCGAGGAGCTCGACGACGCGATCCGCGCTCTTCGACCCGACGTCGAGCGCCCGGCCACCCTGGTTCCCTGCGATCTTCGCGATCTCGACGCGATCGATCGGCTCGGCGAGGCTCTCTACCGGCGGTGGGGCCGCCTCGACATCTTCGTCGGCAACGCGGGGGCGCTCGGCCCCCTGTCGCCGCTGCATCATGTCGATCCCAAGCAATGGGATGACGTCTTCGCGGTCAACGTGACCGCCAACTGGCGGCTGATCCGCGCGCTCGACCCGCTGCTCCGGCAGTCGCCGGCCGGCCGTGTGGCGTTCGTCACGTCGGCTGCCGCAAGCCGCGCGGAATTGCGCGCTTACTGGGGTCCTTATGCGGCCTCGAAGGCCGCGCTCGACGCCCTCGCCCGCACCTACGCGGCCGAGACGATCAACACGTCGGCGATCCGCGTGATGCTGGTCAATCCCGGTCCGCTGCGCACGCGCATGCGCGCGGCCGCGATGCCCGGCGAAGATCCGATGACTCTCCGCACGCCCGAAGAGCTGGCGCCGAAAATCGTCGAGATCTGCTCGCCCGACTGGCGCGAGACGGGCAAACTTTACGATTTTCCGCGCGATGAAGTATTGAGCTTCTCCGCGCCTAACTGAGACGCGCAGGATTTCTCTTGCGTACGGCGCGCGCTTCGCTATAAGCGCCCGGTCCGAAGCGTCCCGCTGGGGGCTGAACGGAAGGTTGCGACCGAACGCCTGCGTGTTCGAGACGCGGCAGGGCCCTATGGGCCCGGCTTCCCGTGTTCCCGCCTTCGAACGATCCGTGTCGAGCCTTTCACTGGGCTCGAAGGGCTCCGCGTGGGACGCTCGCGAAACGAAGAAAGGCTACCCATGGCTCTTTACGAGCATATTTATCTCGTGCGGCAAGATGTGACCGCACCCCAGGTCGAGGCGCTGACCGAACAGCTCAAGACGACGATCGCCGCCAACGGCGGGTCTGTCTCCAAGGTTGAGGCCTGGGGCCTCAAGTCTTTGGCGTACCGCATCAAGAAGAACCGCAAGGCCTATTTCACCCTCATCAACATCGACGCGCCCTCCGCGGCGATCGTCGAGCTCGAGCGCCAGCTGAGCCTCAACGAGGACGTGATCCGCTACCTGACGCTGCGCGTCGACGAGCACGAAGCCGGCCCGTCCGCCATGCTGCGCAAGCGCGAAGACAGCGACCGTGACGAACGCGGCGGCCCGCGCGGCCCGCGCGGCGATCGTCCTGACCGTCCCCGTCGTCCGCGCGACGACGCCCAAGCTGGAGCATTCTGATGGCGACCGCACCCCGCCGCCCGTTCTTCCGTCGCCGCAAGTCCTGCCCGTTCTCCGGCGCAAACGCGCCGAAGATCGACTACAAGGACACGCGCCTGCTCTCGCGCTACATCTCCGAGCGCGGCAAGATCGTGCCCTCGCGCATCACTGCGGTGAGCGCGGCCAAGCAGCGCGAGCTCGCCCAGGCGATCAAGCGCGCCCGCTTCCTGGGCCTGCTGCCGTACATCATCCGCTGATGGTTTGGGCGCGACGCGCCCGTGGATAAACTGACGTCTCGCCGCGACGCGGGACGAGTTGGGCGAGGCGGAATTCCCTGACCTCGCCCTAACCGCTCGGAAAGGCGGGACAGCGTGCCGGTTTTGATCAACCGATTTGCCCTTCCCATCGGCGCCGGGATCGCGGCGGCGTTGCTGTTTATCGTCACCATGAAGGGAACGGCGATCGCGATGGCGCTCGCCTATCTGGCGCCGCTGCCGATCATGATCGCGACGCTCGGCTGGGGCCTCGTGAGCGGCGCCGCGGCGGCCGTCATAGCCAGCGCCTGCGTCGTCGGCGTCGTCGAACCTCTTTCCGGGCTGATGTTCGCCCTTACGGTCGCCCTGCCGAGCTGGGCGCTCGCCGCCTTCTCGACCGCGCCTGGATTCCGCCGCCCGTGGCGCAAGAACGACACGCCGCCGGAGTGGGTGTCGGTCGGCGCTGTCGTCACCTTTGCCGTCGGGCTCTCGGCCCTGATCGGGATCGGCGGCCTTGCGGCGCTCATCGTCGTCTACGGCAGTTTCGAGAAGGGCCTGCAGGCCTTCGCCAATTCGCTCGCGCCGGCTCTCCAAGAGGCGGCCGGCGCCGGCTCCATCTTGCCGGAGGGGCAAAGCGTCGACGACTTCGCGCTCGCCATCGTGCGGCTTTCTCCCGCGGCCATAGCGGCCTCCACGTTTCTGATGTCCTGCGTGAACCTTTACGCCGCGGCGCGCTCGACCAAACTTTCGCATCGCCTGCGGCGACCGTGGGCGGATCTGCCGAGCGCCTTCCTGTTGTCCGTCCCAGTCGCCGTGCTCGCGATCGTCGCCCTCGCCCTCGCCTTCGCGCTGCCGGCGCCGGCCGATCAGTTCGCCTGGGTGGTCGCCGGACCGTTCATGGCGGCGTTCGTCATGCAAGGATTGGCAGTGCTGCACGCGCTGTCGCGCGGACTGGCGATGCGCCCTTGGCTGCTTACCGCGCTTTATATCTGCTGCGCAGTGCGCTCCACCTGGACGCTGCCCGCCATCGCGTTCATCGGCCTCGTCGAAAGCTTCGCGACGCTGCGCGCGCGCGCCGCCGCAGGTCGCTCCAAAATCTAACCATCAAACGTCAGTCGATCAAAGGAGAGTATTATGGAAGTCATTCTGCTGGAGCGCGTCGCCAAGCTCGGCCACATGGGCGACACGGTGCGCGTCAAAGACGGATTCGCCCGCAATTTCCTGCTGCCGCGCGGCAAGGCTTTGCGCGCGACCGAGGCGAACAAGAAGAAGTTCGAGAGCCAGCGCGCTGATCTCGAGACGCGCAATCAGGAGATGCGTCGTGACGCTGCGGAGCAGTCGGGCAAGGTCGACGGCAAGAGCTTCGTCATCATCCGCCAGGCCGGCGAGACCGGCCAGCTCTACGGCTCGGTCTCCGCGCGCGACATCGCCGAGGCGATCACCGCCGCTGGCTTCCCGACGCATCGCAATGCCATTTCGTTGCTGCATCCGATCAAGAACCTCGGCCTGCACAGCACGCCGGTTCAGCTCCATCCGGAGGTTCATGCGACGGTGACGATCAACGTCGCGCGCTCGCCCGAGCAGGCGGAGCGGCAGGCCAAGGGCGAAGACCTCACGGTGCGCGAGGAAACCACGATGGACGATCTCGGCCTCGAGGTCGGCGCGGCGCTCGCCGAAGCGGGCCCGGGCGAGAGCCTCGGTCGCGACTAATCCAAATTGTCGCGGGGAGCGATCATGCCCTCCCCGCGAACGATATCAGCGGCGCGATGCGACCTTGTCGCTTCGCGGCGTTCGTCCTTGCCCCGACTTAAGCGAAGCGGAACTCGCTGACGTGGCGGTACAACTCGCCGGGCCGCAGCACGCAGGGGCTGAAATGCCGGCGGTTGGGCGAATCCGGGAAGCGCTGCGGCTCGAGACATAGGCCGCCGTGCGGGCCGTAATGCGCGCCGTCGAGCCCGGCGACCGGACAGTTCAGTTTCGCCGCATCATAGACCTGTACGCCCGGCTCCGTGCTGTGAAGCGCCAGCGTCAAACCGTTGCGCGGTGAGCGAAGCCGCGCGACCGGCGCGAGCCCGGTTGCGTCGGGCTGACGGCTCGCAATGAAATTGACGTCGTAAGTCTGGCCGCTGTCATTGCGGACCGTTCGCGGCTGACGAAAATCGAACGGCGTGCCGGCGACGGCGCGGATTTCTCCGGTCGGGATCAGTTCCCCGTCGCTCGGCGTATAGAAATCGCTGAGCAGCATCAGCTCGTGGTCGCGCACGTCGCTCGATCCGTCGAGGTTGAAGTAAGCGTGCTGCGTGAGATTGACGATCGTCGCCATGTCGCTATGGGCCGACAGTTCGACGCGAAGGGTCGCCGGCTCCAGGAGCGTATAGACGCACGTCGCCGTAAGTTTCCCGGGGAAGCCTGCATCTCCATCCCAGGACTCGAGGACCAGCGTCACCGAGGAACCGTCGTGCTCGCTCAGCTTCCAGATTCGATGCCCGAACCCATCCGGGCCGCCGTGCAACGTGTGCTTGTCGCCGGGCTTGCGCGCGAGCTCGTAGGTCTGCCCGTCGAGCACGAAACGGCCATTGGCGATTCGGTTGGCATAGCGCCCAGGCACCGCGCCGAAACTTGGCGAATGGGCGAGGTAGTCTTCGATCGAGTTGAGCCCGAGCGTGACCCGTTGCTCGCCGTTGGCCGTGGGGACGACGAGATCGCGCAAAACCGCGCCCCAGGTCAGGATCTTGGCCCGCGCGCCAGCCTTGGAGGAGATGGCGACTTCAAAAACCGGGGCATCGGCGATTTCGCCAAACACATGCACGCTCATGAGATCCCTCCCCGGTAGGTTCGCGGGCATTGATGGACCAATTCACCCGCTGCCGTCAAAGGGTCTCAGGCGGCTGACTGGGCGAGATGCTCGCGCGCGGCGGCGAAAACGGCGCGGAACATGTCCGGCGTCAGAACGCCCGTGTTCGTATTGTATCGCGAGCAATGATAGCTATCGAACAACGCCAGACGCCCATCCTGGAGCGCATGGCGGGCGCCATGCGCGAATGGGAACCCGGCGAGGCGGGCGCCCAACGCTCGCAGTGTGGTCTCGTGCGCGATTCGCCCCAGGGCGACGATGGCTTTGAGCCGCGGCAGCGCGCGAATCGCGCCGACGAGGTACGAGCGGCACGACGTGATCTCCGCCGGAGTCGGCTTGTTTTCAGGCGGAACGCAACGCACCCCATTGACGATCGCGCAATCGCGCAGCGCCAGGCCGTCGTCGGGCCGACGATCATAGACGCCTTCGGCGAAGCCGAATTCCAGCAGCGTCGCGTAAAGCAAATCGCCAGCGTAGTCGCCCGTAAACGGGCGGCCCGTCCGGTTTGCACCGCGCAGGCCCGGCGCGAGGCCGACGATCATCAGACGGGCGTCGCCGTCGCCAAAGGAGTCGACGGGGGCGTTGCGCCAGTCCGGAAAGGCGGCGCGGTTCGCCTCGCGGAAACGGGCAAGACGCGCGCAGGCCTGGCAGTCCGCTGGCGGACTGAGGTCGAAAGCCATTGATCCAGCCTCAGTCGCGCGCGCCGTCGTCGAGAGGCTGCGGATTTGGCGGCGGCGGAGCCTGGCGGCGCGGGTCAGCGGCGCGCGCCGCGCGTTCGTTCGGATCGCGCCCGATGCGCGCCATCAGTTGCGTCAAATCGACAAATTCGTCCGCCTGGCGGCGCAATTCGTCGGCGACCATCGAGGGCTGAGTCGCGACGGTCGAGACCACCGAGACGCGCACGCCTTTCCGCTGCACCGCCTCGACGAGGAAGCGAAAATCGCCGTCGCCGGAGAAGAGGACCATCTGATCGATGTGGGCCGCCATTTCCATCGCCGTGACGGCGAGCTCGATGTCCATATTCCCCTTGACCTTTCGACGCCCCGCCGAATCGACGAATTCCTTGGTCGGCTTGGTGACGACCGAATAGCCGTTATAGTCGAGCCAGTCCACCAGCGGTCGGATCGACGAGTATTCCTGGTCGTCTACCAGCGCGGTATAGTAGTAGGCTCGAATTAATCGACCACGCGCCTGAAATTCTTTCAGCAGACGCTTGTAGTCGATATCAAATCCGAGCGACTTCGCGCTGGCGTAGAGATTAGCGCCGTCGATGAACAGTGCAATTCGTTCTTGGTCCGGCATGGCCTTGGTCATTTCAGGCTGTTGGGATGTCGACATTTATACACTATAACCAGTCAGGCGCCCGCCCAGCCCAACCGCGTAGCATAGGTACGCGAAGGGCGCGCCAAACAAAATCCGTTCGGCCTGCGGACACGAAGATTGGACCCGGATCGAAATCTTCGTCAACGCTCCGATCACAATTAGTTTACGCTCGATTTGTTGGCTTTGCCAAGAACCTCGCAGGCCCTATCCCCAAATGCTATTCGGTTGGGCAACAGGGCCTTGGTTGTGCCCGCCCGCCCGCTGAGATATGGCATCGGACGAGTCGCAAGGCGCCCGGCGAACGGCGCCAGGCCAGAGGCGGCCAGGAGGAGGGGAATAACGATGAAGCTTGTTCGTTACGGGAAACCTGGCAGCGAGAAGCCAGGCCTTGTCGACGCCGCCGGCAAGCTTCGCGACCTCAGTGAAATCATCGAAGACATCAACGGCGAGACGCTGTCGTCGCGGGTTCTGGCGCGCCTCGCCAAGATCAAGCCCGACGCCCTCCCCGCTGTCCGCGGCAAGCCGCGCCTTGGCCCATGCGTCGGCAATGTCGGCAATTTCATTGCCGTCGGTCTCAATTACGCCGACCACGCCGCCGAATCGAACATGCCGATCCCCAAGGAGCCGGTTCTCTTCAACAAGGCGCCGTCCTGCATCGTCGGCCCCTATGACGACGTCATGATCCCCCGCGGGTCCGAAAAGACCGACTGGGAGGTCGAACTCGGCGTCGTGATCGGCGCGCGCGCGAGCTATGTCGAGGAGAGCGAGGCGCTCGACTATGTCGCGGGCTACTGCGTCGTCAACGACGTCTCCGAGCGCGCCTACCAGCTCGAGCGCGGCGGCGGGCAGTGGGCCAAGGGCAAGGGCTGCCCGACTTTCGGCCCGCTCGGCCCGTGGCTCGTAACCAAAGACGAAATCGCCGATCCGCAGAAGCTCGGCATGTGGCTCGACGTCAACGGAGAGCGCATGCAGAACGGCTCGACCTCGACGATGATCTTCGGGGTCGCGACGCTCGTTTCGCAGATCTCGCAGTTCATGATCCTCGAGCCCGGCGACGTGATCACGACCGGCACTCCGCCCGGCGTCGGCTCGGGCAAGAAGCCGCCCCACTTCCTGAAGGCGGGCGACACGATCTCGCTTGGCATCGAGGGGCTCGGTCAGCAGGCTCAGCGCGTCGTCGCTTGGAGCCGTGGCGAGTGAGGCCTCGGGCCGAATGAGGGCCATGTCGAGGGCGGTCAAATCGGTCACGGGCGCGGCCTTCGCCGCGCTCTACGCCGCCGCCTTCATCGCCGCCTATCTCGATTATATGGGGAAGGCAGGCCAGTGGTTCGCCGACGTCTGGCTCGTGCTGATCGCCCTGCCCTTCACCGCGACGATGCGCCCCCTGGCAGGCGGGTCATTCGACTTCTCGGGCGACGAGACGGCGCGCGTAGTCGCTGGCGCAGCGTTTTGCTGCGCGGTCGCCTATGTGGCCGGCGCGCTGATCGAGGCGCTTGTCCGGCCACTATTGCGCCTTGCCACGTCGCATTGGCGCAACGCGTGAGCATTTCGCTTTTCGATTGACGCAGCGCCCCCTTTGCCCTTCTCCCGCAAGGGCAGAAGGGGTTTTGGTTTCGCTCAGCCGAACTTCGGATCGAGTTCGCCACTCGCGTAGCGCTTGGCCATCTCGGAGAGCGACAGCACGCGCTTGATCTTGGAAGCCATGCCGGCCGCGCCGAATTGCTCGAAGCGCTCCTTGCAGACCTTCATCATCGCGTCGCGCGCCGGCGTCAGATATTTGCGCGGGTCGAATTCGTTTCTGCTCTCGGTCAGAACGCGGCGGACCTGACCGGTGATCGCCATCCTCAGATCGGTGTCGATGTTGATCTTGCGCACGCCATGCTTGATGCCGCGCTGGATCTCCTCGACAGGCACGCCGTAGGTCTGCGGCATCTCGCCGCCGAACTTGTTGATGACGTCCTGCAGGGCCTGCGGCACCGAGGACGAGCCGTGCATCACCAGATGCGTCGACGGCAATTTGGCGTGGATCGCTTCGATCACGTGCATGGCGAGAATGTCGCCGGTCGGCTTGCGCGAGAATTTGTAGGCGCCGTGCGAAGTGCCCATGGCGACAGCCAGCGCGTCAACCTTCGTTTCCCGCACGAACTTGACCGCTTCGTCGGGGTCGGTCAGCAACTGGTCGTGGCTCAGCGTGCCTTCGGCGCCGTGGCCGTCCTCCTGATCGCCCTGCCCCGTCTCCAACGAGCCGAGGACGCCGAGTTCGCCCTCGACCGAGACGCCGCCGAGATGGGCCATGTCGGCCACCGTCTTGGTGACGCCGACGTTGTAGGCCCAGTCGCCCGGCGTCTTGCCGTCGGGCCTCAGCGAGCCGTCCATCATGACGGAGGTAAAATTGGCCTGGATCGCGGTCACGCAGGTTCCCGGCCCATTGCCGTGATCGAGATGCACGCAGATCGGGATCGACGGATACATCTCCGTCAGCGCGTCCATCATATGCCGCAGCATGACGTCGTTGGCGTAGGCGCGCGCGCCGCGCGAGGCTTGGATAATGACGGGAGAGTCGAGCGCGCTGGCCGCCTCGCCGATCGCCAGCGCCTGTTCCATGTTGTTGATGTTGAAGGCCGGTAGGCCGTAGCCGAACTCAGCGGCGTGATCGAGCAATTGGCGAAGCGTGATGCGAGCCATGCGCTTAAGTCCCCCGTGAGCTATTTCGTGCGCAAAGCCTCGACGCCCGGCAGCGATTTGCCCTCCATCCATTCGAGGAAGGCGCCGCCGGCAGTCGAGACGTAAGTGAGATCGTCGGCGAGACCCGCCGCGTTCAGCGCCGACACGGTGTCGCCGCCGCCCGCGACCGACTTGAGCTTACCGTCCTTGGTCAGGGCGGCGACGGCCTTGGCGATCTGCATGGTCGCGACCTCGAACGGCGGCATTTCGAACGCGCCGAACGGTCCGTTCCATACCAGCGTCTTGGTGCGCGCGAGCGCCTCCTCGACGGCGGCGATCGACTTCGGACCGATGTCGAGGATCATCTCGTCCTCAGCGACGTGATCGACATCGACGAAGCGCGAGGCGGCGTGCGGCTTGAATTCCTTGGCGACGGTCGCGTCGACCGGCAGCAGGATCTGGCAGTTGGCGGCGCGCGCCGCTTCGAGGATCGAGCGAGCGGTGTCCGCAAGGTCCTTCTCGCATAGCGACTTGCCGACGCCCTTGCCCTGCGCGGCGAGGAAGGTGTTGGCCATGCCGCCGCCGATCGTCAGGATGTCGACCTTCTTGACGAGATTGCCGAGCAAGTCGAGCTTGGTCGAAACCTTGGCGCCGCCGACGATCGCCGCCAGCGGCCGGGCGGGCGCGCCGAGCGCCAGGGTCAGCGCGTCGAGTTCGGCCTGCATCGCGCGGCCAGCGTAGGCGGGCAGCTTGTGCGCGATGCCCTCGGTCGAGGCGTGCGCGCGATGGGCGGCCGAGAAGGCGTCGTTGACATAGACGTCGCCCAGCTTGGCGAGTTCGTCGACGAACGAGAGATCGTTCTTTTCCTCGCCCTTGTGGAAGCGCGTGTTCTCGAGCAGGAGGACGTCGCCATCCTCGAGCGCAGAGATTGCGTTCGCCGCGGCCTCACCGATGCAATCCGAAGCGAATGCGACCGGCCGGCCGAGGCGTTCGGCGACCGCCGCGGCGACCGGCCGCAGCGAGTTGGCTTCATCCGGCCCCCCTTTGGGGCGCCCGAAATGGGCGAGCAGGACTACTTTGCCGCCTTTGTCGGCGATCTCGCGGATTGTCGGCAGAACCCGGTCGATGCGGGTCGCGTCGCTCACCTTGCCGTTTTCCATCGGCACGTTGAGATCGACGCGCAACAGGACGCGCTGCCCCTTCAGCTTGGCGGAATCGAGCGTGCGAAATGAATTGGTCATGGGTGAGACGCCTTGACTTGAGCGAGTGCGGCGCCGGCTTGCGCCCTTGGTCGCGATGAGCGCGACGCCGGCGTCACCTTTTTTGGCGGCATCGCGACTTTGCCTTTCCTGTCGGCAAAGTTCAATTCGCCAGAATTCAATCGCCAACCGTCTCTTCGCCGGGATCAGTGCGATCTCGGCGAAGCGTCGACGCAAACTTTGTGCAAACCGGGAGACGCCGGCATAAGCGACGGCGTCTCCCGTCCTTCGAAGCGGGAAATCAGATCAGCTTGCCCAGCGCCACGGCCGTGTCGGCCATACGGTTGGAGAAGCCCCACTCGTTGTCGTACCAGGACAGGATCCGGACGAACGTCCCGTCGATGACCTTGGTCTGATCGAGGTGGAAGATAGAGGAATGGCTGTCGTGGTTGAAGTCCGAGGAAACGTTCGGCTGGTCGGTGACGCCGAGGATGCCCTTGAGCGCGCCGCGCGAGGCGGCCGTGACCGCCTCGTTGACCTCGTCCTTCGACGTCGCGCGCTTGGCGACGAACTTGAGATCGACCACCGACACGTTCGGCGTCGGCACCCGGATCGACGAGCCGTCGAGCTTGCCCTTCAACTCGGGCAGAACGAGGCCGACCGCCTTGGCTGCGCCAGTCGTGGTCGGGATCATCGACAGCGCCGCGGCGCGTGCGCGGTAGAGGTCCTTATGCAGCGTGTCGAGCGTCGGCTGGTCGCCGGTGTACGAATGAATCGTCGTCATGAAGCCGCGCTCGATGCCGATCGCATCGTTCAAGACCTTGGCGACCGGCGCCAGGCAGTTCGTCGTGCACGACGCGTTCGAGATGACGAGATGCTCCTTCGTCAGCTTGTCGTGGTTGACGCCGTAGACGACGGTGAGATCGGCCCCGTCCGCCGGCGCGGAGACGATGACGCGCTTGGCGCCGGCGGTCAGATGCGCCGCGGCCTTTTCGCGCGCGGTGAAGATGCCGGTGCATTCGAGCGCGATGTCGACGCCGAGGTCCTTGTGAGGGAGTTGGGCCGGGTCCTTGACGGCCGTCACCTTGATAGCGCCGCCGCCGACGTTGATCGTGTCGCCCGACACGGTCACCTCATGCGGGAAACGTCCATGAACGCTGTCGAAGCGCAGCAGATGGGCGTTGGTCTCCACCGGCCCGAGGTCGTTGATCGCAACGACCTGGATGTCGGTCCGCCCCGAATTCGACGATGGCGCGCAGAACATTGCGTCCGATACGCCCGAAGCCGTTAATCGCAACTCTAATCGCCATCGTCCAACCTCCAAATGATCATCTCGCGCCGCGAACCGCGCCCGTTCGGGCCAAGCACACTGCGGGCGTTGTCCCTGATCCCCGGACCAAAGTCCAGAGTGTCGGGGCCTCAGCCAAGGCGCGCGAGCGCGGCTTCCGCGATTTTCTCCGGCGTGATCCCGAAGTGCTCGTAGAGCTCCTTGTAAAGGCCGCTGCCGCCGAAACCCTTCATGCCGATGAACGGCCCGTCGCCAATCAAAGCGTCCCAACCCTGCCGCACCGCCGCCTCGACGCCGACCCGCACAGGGGCGTCGCCGATGATCTCGCGCTGGTAGCTCTCGCTCTGCTGGAAGAAACGTTCGAAGGACGGCACGGAGACGACGCGCGCTGGAACGCCCTTGGCGGCGAGCAGCGCCTGGGCGGCGACGGCGATCGAGACCTCCGAACCCGTGGCGAAGATCGACACCTTGGCCTTCTCGGCCGCTGGCGAAATCTCGTAAGCGCCCCGCGCGGAGAGGTTCTCCGAGACGTGGGTGCGCCGCAGCGCCGGCAGGTTCTGGCGCGTCAGCACTATGATCGACGGCGTGCTGCGGGACGTGAGCGCGACCTGCCAGCACTCGACCGTCTCCACCGAATCGGCGGGGCGGAGCACCTGCAGATTGGGGATCGCGCGCAGCGCCGCCAAGTGCTCGACCGGTTGGTGGGTCGGACCATCTTCGCCGAGGCCGATTGAGTCATGGGTGAAGACATGGGCGACGCGCACGCCCATCAGCGCCGCCAGGCGCAGCGACGGACGGCAGTAGTCGGTGAACGTCAGGAAGCTCGCGCCCGAGGGAATGAAGCCTTCGTGCTGCGCCATGCCGTTGCAGGCCGCGGCCATGCCATGCTCGCGAATGCCCCAGTGCATATAACGGCCGGACATGTCGTCGGGCGTAATCGAGGGCGTCGCCTCGACTTTCGTATTGTTCGAGGCCGTGAGATCGGCCGAACCGGTGCTGAGCTCCGGCACGACCGGGGCGATCACTTTGAGAGCGGCTTCCCCGGCCTTGCGCGTCGCGATCTCCGGCGCATCGGCGGCGAGCTTGCGCTTATACTCCTCGATCACGGCGTCGAGGCCCTTGGGCAGATGGCCTTGGATGCGGCGCTCGAATTCGATGCGCTTGTCCTCGGGCATCGCCTTGACGATGCGGCGCCACTTGGCGCGTTGCCGCTTGCCGCGGGCGCCCACCGCGCGCCAAGCCGCGAGAATGTCGTCGGGCACGACGAAAGGCTCGTAGGGCCAATTGAGGTTCTTGCGCGCGCCGGCGACTTCGCTCGCGCCGAGCGCCTCGCCGTGGGCCTTGTTGGTGCCCGCGCGGGTCGGCGCCCCGAAGCCGATCGTCGTCTTGCAGGCGATCAGGGTCGGCCGGTCCGCTCGCTTGGCGGCGCGGATCGCCCGCAGGATCGCAGCGGGATCATGTCCGTCGATTCGGACGGATCGCCACCCAGCGGAACGGAAGCGCATGAGTTGGTCGACCGAGTCGGAGACCGACGTGCTGCCGTCGATCGAAATGCCGTTGTCGTCGTAGAGAACGATCAGCTTGGCGAGCTTGTAGTGGCCGGCGATGGCGATCGCCTCCTGGCTGACGCCCTCCATCAGATCGCCGTCGGAAGCGAGCACGAAGGTATGATGGTCGACGACCTCGCCGAACTCGGCGGCGAGCATGCGCTCAGCGAGCGCCATGCCGACCGCAGTCGCGATGCCCTGGCCGAGAGGACCCGTCGTCGTTTCGACGCCGATCGTGTGACGGTATTCGGGATGGCCCGGCGTCTTCGAGCCGGTCTGGCGGAAAGCCTTGAGGTCCTCGATCGTCAGCCCCTTTTCGCCGCCGACCCCGGTCAGAAAGAGCAGCGAATAGAGGAGCATCGAGCCGTGGCCGGCCGACAGCACGAAGCGATCGCGATCGGGCCAGTGCGGATCGGCGGCGTCGAATTTCAGAACGTCACGGAACAGAACGGTCGCCATGTCCGCCGCGCCCATCGGCAGCCCGGGATGGCCGCTCTTGGCCTTTTCGACGGCATCGACAGACAGAAAACGGATCGCGTTCGCCATCGAGTCATGCGGCACCTCAGCCATTCTTCGCTCTCCGTCTATCTCGGCGATGCAACCGCCGGCTCAATCGGGCGCGTTGATAGGCGCCCCGGCAATCTCCTGTCAATCTCGCGGCATCGCGTTGACGCGAGCTTCAACCATCGCGTAAACAATGATGGCTAACGGATGGAGTCCAATGGCCATCGGTTCCTTCGAGCCGTCGCTGAGACGATTGCGGGCGGCGATCGATCTGCTGGAGGCGGCGGTCGAGCGCCGCGTGAGAATCGACGCGAAGCGCGGCGACGCGGATGAAGAACTTTCGTTGATGCAAGACGATAGGGCGCGGCTCGCAGTCGAACTCGACGGCGCGCTGAACCGCAATCGCGCGCTCGAAGCAGCCAACGCCGAGGCGGCCAAGCGCTTGGCGCAGGCGGGCGACGCGCTCGAAACTCTGATCGCGCGTGCGATGGAGGAAGGCGTCCACTAGAGCGCGCGAAAGCTGAGCAATCGTGAGCGTGCGGCGATTTCACCGGGTTGCGGTGCGCTCTAAGCCGCCGCGAGCCGCGCGGGCGGTAAGGAGGCGGCGATGCCCCAAGTGAATGTGATGATCGGCGGACGGTCCTATCGACTCGCTTGCAACGATGGCGAAGAGCCCCATCTCGAAGCGCTCGCGCGCGAGGTCGACGCCCGATTCGAAAACATGCACAAGGCGTTCGGCGAGATCGGCGACCAAAGGCTCATCGTCATGACCGCCCTGACCATCGCCGACGAAATCGCAGAAGCGCACAACAAGATCGCGGCGCTCGAAGCAGAGGCCGAGCGTCTCGCCGAACGCGAGCGCCAGACCCGTAACGACGCCGAGATTCAAGCAGTCGCCGCGGCCCAGGCGATCGGCGAATTGAGCCAGCGCATCGAGAGGCTCGCGGCGGCGCTGGGCGAGCCTGGGAAGGTGTGACGACCGCGCGGGGCGGTCAGCGCCCCTGCGCGAGCACGAGCCGCGCCGCGAAGGCCCCCATCAATCCGGCGAAGCCGAAGTCGAACCATCGGATTGCGTGCGGATTGCCGCGGGCGGCGGAAACGAAGCGCGAAGCGCTGAGAATGATCGCCGAATTCACCGCGATGCCGATTGCGATAAATTCGAAGCCGAGGACGAAGAACTTGCCGCTCGCCGCCGGATCGCCGGCCTCGATGAATTGCGGCAGGAAGGTCACGAAGAACAGGATGATCTTCGGATTGGTGAGATTGATCAGGAGCCCCGTCAGGTAACTGCGCGGCAGACCGACCTTAGCGCCGCCTTGCGCCTCCAATCGCAACGCCGCTCCGTGACGCAAGGCTTCGTAGCCGAGATAAAGAAGATAGAGCGCGCCCGCGATCTTGACCGCCTCGTAGGCGCGCGCCGAGGCGGCGAGCAGCGCGGAAAGGCCGAGGGCCGCCGCGCAAGTGTGGATCAGGATGCCGGTCATCGCGCCAGCGATGGCGGCGAAGCCATGGGCTCGCCCTCCCGAGAGCGTGCGCGACAGAAAGAGCGCCATGTCCGGCCCCGGCGTCGCCGCGAGCAGCGCCCCCGCCGCCGCGAAGGCGCCGAGCACGGCGGGCGACGGTAGGGCGGTCATCACCTTAGGCCTTCGCCATCGCGGCGAGCACGTCGGCGCGCCGTGGCAATGGAGCGACTGCCCCATATCCGAGCGTCGACAGGGCCGCCGCCACATTGGCGAAGCGCGCCGCCGTGAACGGGTCGCCGACTTTGAGATATTCGGAGAGGAACGCCCCGTCGAAGGCGTCGCCGGCGCCCGTGGCGTCGACCGCTTTGACGGGGAATGGCGCCGCATACTCGCGGCGCTCGGGCGTCGCCACTGCCGAGCCCTCTCTGCCGAGCTTCAGCGCGACGATGCGCGCGCCGAGCTTCAAGTAGAAGTCGAGGATTGCGTCTGGCGTCGTCTCGCCGCTGAGCTGAATGGCGTCGTCGAGGCTCGGCAAGGCGATGTCGCAGTGGCGCATCGCCTCATGCGTGATCGCCCGGGCGCGGCGGAGCGGCCACAGCTTGAGGCGCAGGTTGGTGTCGTAGGAGACGAGCGCTTTGGCCTCTCGGGCCGCGTCGATCGCCGCAAAGACGAGATCGGCCGCGGACGAAGAAATCGCCTGGCTGATGCCTGAGACATGCAGGATGCGCGCGGCGCGGATCGCCTCGATCGGGGTATCCGCCTCGGTGAGCCGGCTCGCTGCCGAACCCGCCCGCAGGTAGGAGAATACGTGGCCGTCGGGCCCGTGATTGACAAAATAGATTCCGGTGTGCGCGCCGCCGTTGACGACGATCCGGCTGGCGTCGACGCCCTCCTCTTTCCACAACTCGACGAGATCTTCGCCGAATTGGTCCGCGCCGATCGCAGTGAAATAGCCTGCCCGCGCCCCGAGACGCGCCGCGGCGATCATCGCATTGGACGTGTCGCCGCCGAAGCCTTGCTTGAACGGCGCGCGTTCCGCCGGCTGATTGAGTTCGACGAGCGGTTCGCCGATCGCGAGAATGTCGGCCATGGTCAGCGCGTCGCGATGGCGATGGCGACGCCGGCCATGACGCCTGCAGCGGCGCGATGAGCAATCTTCACCGCGCGGCTGGAGCGCAGCAGGGCGCGGGCGCGGCTGGCGGCGAAGGCGTAGGCGCCAAGCGTCGCCGTGAGGACAAACATCATTGTGACGGCGATAGTCAACAAGGTCGCCGGCGTGACCGCGTTAAGGTCGACGACCAGCGGCATGATCGAAAGGAAGAACACGATCACCTTGGGATTGCCGAGGGTCAGCGACAGCGAGCCGGTGAAGGCCCGCCAACCCTGCGTCGCATCCGCACGCGTTCCCTCACCCGCTGTCGCGGAAGAACGCAACATGCCCCACGCGACATAGAGGAGATAGGCGACGCCCGCGAATTTTAGCGCAATGAAGAGTTCGGCGAAGTCGCGCGCGACCACCGCGAGGCCGGTTCCGGCGATCGCCAGCCAGACCATGTCGCCAGCAACGAAGCCGGCGATGAACGGGACGACGCCCTTGAGGCCATGCGCCAGCACCCGTGCAACCAGCGCGGCGACCCCCGGTCCCGGCGTCGCGACCGCGGCGAAATAGACCACGGCGAACAGCAGCAACGATGAAACCGACACCGACGACCCCTCCTCCTGGACCGAGCGCATCAAGACCGCGATGCCGCGGCGGGTCAAGGCCGAGGTTGGCGCGGAACGGCCCCGCGCTGGGAAAGACGGCCGAAATCGACTATGCCGCGGGGCGACCGCAGCGTGCGGAGAGCGGGACGACGATATGCGGGTGAGTTTCGAAGGCGGGCGGATCAACGAGCGCGGAGTGTCCGTCGCCATCTACGACTACGCCTTTCAGGCGCGCGCGCTCGTCGGCGTCGAACCGGTCATCCTGCATGACGCTCGCGTGCCCCCCGACCCCGCCCATCTCGCTCGCTTTTCCCAAGCGTTTCCGACCTTCGCTTACGAAACGGAAGAGGAGATGCAGCGCCTGATCGAGCGCGAGGCGGTCGACGTCGCCTATTTCCTCAAGACGCGCCGCAGCAATTCGCGCGTCGCCCGTTCGTGCCGCACCGCGGTCCACGAGGTGTTCAAGTTCTTCAATCCGCACGGCGACGCGTACGCTTACATCTCGCAGTCGCTCGCCGACACGATGACGGGCGGGCGCTATCCCGCCGTTCCCCATATCGTCGATCCTCCTGCCCCGCGAGCGAACCTGCGCGCCTCGCTCGGGGTTCCGGCAGACGCCTTCGTCGTCGGGCGTCATGGCGCGCCCGACCAGTTCAACATTCCCTTTTTGCGCCGGGCGATCGAAGCGGCGCTGGAGCGCCGCAAGAACCTCTGGGTCCTGCTGTTGAACACGGCTAAGTTCAGCGATCACGAGCGGATCGTTCATCTGCCAACGATGCCGGACCGGCAGGGGGTGGCGGACTTCGTCGCCTCGTGTGACGTCGGTCTGAACGCGCGCGTGGCCGGCGAAAACTTCGGGCTGGCGATCGCCGAATTCCTCGTTCAGGACAAGCCGGTTCTGGTCTGGGCCGGCGGGCGCGACCGCAACCATCTCGCGCTGATGGACGACGAGCGTTTCGTCTATCGAACGCGGGCCGAACTAACGCAGAGGCTGATTGAAATCGAGCCGCGCGCCTGGGGCGGCGCCTGGGCCACGCGGGTCGCGCCGTTTGCGCCCCGAGCGGTCACGGAGCAGTTCGCCGCGACGTTCTTGCGCCCGGAAAAACAGACTTTCCGGCCCTTGCCTCCCGGATACAATCTCATGCGTTCGGCAACCGCCAGAACGCGCCGGCTGCGCGACCGGGTCTGGCAGTCGCTTTAAGCCTTGGTCGGCCCGCTAGCCTCGAAGGTGGGAAAGCGGCAGGCCCCCGCTCTCTTTCAAGCGATTGAGGACGATCGAAGACCTCAGGTGAGCGACAGAGGGATGGGCCAAAAAGACGTCTGAGAGCAGGCGGGCGAGATCCTTCAGCGTCGGCACGGCTATTTTGACGAGATAGTCGGCTTCACCCGTCAGCGAGAACGCCTCCTGAACTTCTTCCAGGCGCTCGACCAGCGCGAGAAAACGCGCAGCGTTGTCGGGCGAATGGGTCGCCAGCGTCACCTGCACGAACACGAGCACTTCGAGCCCGAGCGCTTCGGGGGAAAGGGTGGCGCGATAGCTCGCAATCACGCCCGCCTCTTCCAGCGCCGAACGGCGGCGCGAGCACTGGGAGGGTGACAGGCCGGCCTTTTCGGCCAGCTCCGCATTCGTCAGCCGCCCATCCCCCTGAAGCGCGGCGAGAATCTTGATGTCGAAGGCATCCATGCATGTTCCTCGCGCCAGAGCAGCGATTTATGCGAAAATCGTGCAATTCTTATCGACTATGGCTCGATTTTGCACGCCCTTTGCGCCGCGATTGCTGCACGCTCGCCTCTATCCAAAGGGGAGACCGCAATGGGACCGTTTCCGCACGACGCGCCGCCCGCCACGATCAGCGCCGAAAACCCGGCCGGCACCGACGGATTTGAGTTCGTCGAATTTGCCCATCCTGATCCGGTCGCCTTGTCGCGGCTGTTCGAAAGCATGGGCTTCGCGGAGGTGGCGCGTCACAAGACGAAAGACATTTCGCTCTACCGGCAAGGGGGCGTCAATTACGTCGTCAACCGCGAGCGCAACGGTCATTCCGGTCGCTTTATCGACGCCCACGGCCCCTGCGCCCCCGCGATGGCCTGGCGGGTCGTCGACGCGCAGCACGCACTAAAGCGGGCGCGCGACCTTGGCGCGGTCGAGTATTCCGGGTCTGACAAGACGCTCGACGCGCCGGCGCTCGTCGGCATCGGCGGCTCGCTGCTCTATCTGGTCGACCTCTACGGAGAGAAGGGCTCGCCCTACTCCGGGGACTTCGAGTGGGTGGGGGAAGCAGAATCCCAAGCCGTTCGGCGTCGGCTTCTCCTATCTCGACCACCTGACGCACAATGTCAGGCGCGGCAATATGGACACCTGGTACAAGTTCTATGCGGACATCTTCAATTTCCGCGAGATCCGCTATTTCAACATTTCCGGCAAGCTGACGGGACTGACCAGCCGCGCGCTGACGTCTCCGTGCCGCAAGATCCGCATCCCGATCAACGAGAGCGCGGACGACAAGAGCCAGATCGCAGAGTATCTTAACCAGTATCGCGGCGAGGGAATCCAGCATGTCGCGATCGGGACCGATGACATCTATGCATCGGCTGACGCCATCGCGGCGCGAGGCCTCGAATTCATGCCCGGGCCGCCGGACATCTATTACGAACGCTCCTATGCCAGGGTGAACGGCCACAATGAGCCGATCGAGCGGATGCGCAAGCACGGCATTCTCATCGACGGCGAGGGGGTGGTCGCCGGCGGCGCAACGCGCATCCTGCTGCAAGTCTTCTCGAAGACGGTGATCGGTCCGATTTTCTTCGAGTTCATCCAGCGCAAAGGCGACGAGGGTTTCGGCGAGGGCAATTTCAAGGCGCTGTTCGAGTCGATCGAGGCCGACCAAATCCGGCGCGGCGTGCTCACCGCGTGACCTCGATGCGCCTTGCGCGCGGGCGCTAGCCGCGCGGCGTTTGCAAAACGAGCAATGTCGAGGTTCCGTGCGCCAGCACGCGGCCGCGCACGTCGGTGACCTTCGCCTCGGCGGTGAGGACCTGGCGCCCCTGCGAAACGACCCGGCCTTCGGCGCGCACCCGGCCGCTATCGGCAAGGATGGGGCGGGTAAAATTGCCTTTGGTCTCGACCGTCGTATAGGCGACATCAGGCGGCAGCGTCGAATAAGCAGCGCAGCCGGTTACGCTGTCGATGAGGGTCAGCGCCCAACCGCCGTGCACGACCCCCATCGGATTGAGCAGATGCGGCCCGGTGTCGCCCTCGAACACCGCGACGCCCTCGCCGACTTCGACCAGGACGAAGCCGAGACGCTCCGCGATCGGCGGCGCCGGCAATCGGCCTTCGATCATCCGCTGCAGTACTTGCCGGCCCGAGAGGCCGGCGATGTCTTGCGGGCGCAGGGCGCCATAGACAATTTCCCGAGCGTCGCTCATGATGCCATTCCGATGCGGCTACATAATATGTAGATGCATATACCGATGACGAATTCTCCGCAATCCCCTCACCCGCCCCTCGCCCTTGAAGCGCGCGAAGCGATCCGCGCTTGTTCAGGCTGGAACAGCCGCCTCGCCGCCCGTCGCATCGCGAAGTTCCTCGAGCGGCGGATGGAGGGCTGCGGCCTCACGCTGACGCAATTCGCGCTGATGGCGCAGATCGCCGCCGCCGAGGACGACACCATCGGCGGCCTCAGCGAGAAGATGGAGCTCGATCAATCAACGCTTTCACGCAATCTGCGCGCGCTCGAAGCGGCGAGGCTGGTTGAGATCGCGATCGTCGAAACGGATTTGCGGCGGCGCGCCGTCTGGCTGACCGAGGAAGGCGCACAGCGCTTTGCGGCGGCAACTCCGTATTGGCGCGCTGCCCACGACGCGCTCGCCGAGCGCATGGACGCGGGGATGGCGGCCAACCTAGCCGAAGCCGCCGCACGGTTGGACGAGGCCTAGCCTTACTTCTCCGCGAAGGCCTTTTCGATTACGTAGTCGCCGGGCTCGCCGTGATTGCCTTCCTCGAAGCCGCGCTCGTCGAGAATGGCGCGGATGTCGGCGAGCATCGCCGGGCTGCCACACAGCATGAAACGATCGCTGGCGGGGTCGATGGCGGACAGGCCGAGGTCGTCGGTCAGCTTGCCCTTGGTCAGGAGCGCCGAGATGCGCCCCTGGTTGCGGAATGGCTCTCGTGTCACGGTCGGGTAGTACGTCAGCTTCTCGCGAGCGATCTCGCCAACCAACTCGTCGTTGGGCAGCTCGTTGCTGATGAAGTCGCTGTAAGCGAGATCGGCCGCCCAGCGCACCCCGTGGACGACGATGATGCGCTCGAAACGATCGTAGGTCTCCGGATCCTTGATGATGCTCAGCCAGGGCGCGAGGCCGGTGCCGGTGCCGAGCAAGAAGAGGTTGCGCCCCTCGCGCAGATTGTCGATCACCAGCGTTCCCGTCGGCTTGCGGCCGACGATCACCTCGTCGCCGACCTCGAGATGCTGAAGGCGCGAGGTCAACGGACCGTCAGGCACCTTGATGCTGAAGAACTCGAGCTCCTCCTCGTAGTGCGCGCTTGCCAGGGAATAGGCGCGCAGCAACGGCTTGCCCGCGTCCTCCAGCCCCATCATGATGAACTGGCCGCTGCGAAAACGGAACGACGGCGCGCGCGTGGTGCGGAAACTGAAAAGACGGTCCGTCCAGTGGCGGACGCTGATAACGCTTTCCCGGTTGAAGTTGCTCATCGAGGCGAGGTTCCAATCTCACATGGGCGGCGGCGCATACAGCGCTGCACTAGCCAGAATTCGCGGCACAAAAACCATGGGATGACTTGAGACGCAAGGCTTTTGTGCGACGCACAACATCGCCCGCGCCTGCAACGGCGCTTCTATCCGTCGGCAATTCCTTCCTGATCTCATAGCATTGAGAAGGCTTCTTGCGAGCGCGTCTCATGAAGGATTTGTGACTGAGCTAGGCGGCTGAGACGGCTGAGCGCCCCGGCGTACCTCGCCTGAGAAAAAGCCACCCGACCACGGCGAAGTTGAGCGCGTTCCACAGCGCCCCGTTCAAGAAGGCGGCGCGATAGGAAGACGTCAGATCGTAGATGAGGCCGGAAGCGTAACCGCCGAACGCCATGCCGAAGATCGTCGCAGAGATGACGAGGCCGATCTTGGCCCCCGCCTCGCGCGGCGGCAGCAACTCGCGGCAGATCACCGCGTACATCGGAACGATGCCGCCCTGGAACAGGCCGAACACGCCCGATACGACGTACAGCGCCGTCAGCCCGTCGAAATGCATGTAGAGCAACAACGCGACGCCCTGCATGAAGGAGCCGATCAGCAGCGTCGGGATCGCGCCGATGACGTCGGCGACGAAGCCCGATCCGATGCGGGAGACGATGCCGAGACCCAACATCAGCGACAGCATCTCCGAGCCGCGCGCCGCGCCGTAGCCGAGATCGCCGCAATAGGCCACGATATGAACTTGCGGCATCGACATGGCGACGCAGCACGCGGAGCCCGCCACGATGAGCAGCGCCACCAGGAGCCGCGGCGAGACGCCGACGTCGGCGCGGGCCGCGCGGACCGCCTCCTCCGCCTGCGCCATCGCCGCCGCCGAGGGCCGCCGCCGCATCAAAAGGGAGAGCGGCAGGACGATGGCGGCGACCACTATGCCGATCAAGGCGTACGTCTCGCGCCAGCCGATCAGCGGAATGGCGAGATTCATCGCCAACGGCCATAGCGTACCGGCGACATAATTTCCCGACGCCACCACGACGACGGCGAGGCCGCGGCGTTTGACGAACCAATGCGAGATATCCGCCATCATCGGCGCGAAGCCCGCTCCCGAGCCGACGCCGATCAGCAAGCCGTGCGCCGCCGCGAACACTGTGAGATTGGGGGCGAGGCCTGCGGTTACAAAACCGGCGCCGAGCGCCAAGCCGGAAATGACGAGCGGCGTCACGATTCCAACCCGGTCCGCCATCCGCCCCATGACGATCGTGCCCACGGCGAAGCCGGCCATCATGAAGGCGTACGGGAGCGAGGCCGACGACCGGTCGACGCCGAACGTGGACTGGGCGTTCGGCAGCACGACGATGACCGCCCACATGCCCGCGCCGAGCAGCGACCCGAAAAGAAGCGATAGCGCCAGCCGCCAAAGGGCATAGGGGCCGTCCGGGCGGTAGCGATCGAGATTGCAATTCATTTTCGGAAAGTGCTGAAACCGGTTTCCAATAGCAAGCGCTCGTGGCGGATAAGTGTGCTAGATAATCCCCATGCTCGGCCGCCGCCTTGAATCCGCCATCGACCTCGGATCAGTCGTGCGCCGCACTTGGACCAGGAGACCGTCATGAAGGGAAGATTCGCCGCCACTATCGCAGGGGCCCTCGCGCTCGGCGCCTTCGTCGCTCCGATCGGCGGCGCGATGGCGGACGAGTTCACGCCAGCCCAGAAGCAGGAGCTCGGCGCCTTCATCAAAGACTATCTCGTCAATAATCCAGACGTCCTCAAGGCGGCGATCGAGTCGCTCGACAAGCACGACAAGGAAGTGGCGCAGGTCCAGCGCCAACAGGCGGTCAGTGATCAATCTGGCGCGCTGTTCTCGTCCAAGTTCCAGGCCGATGTCGGCAATCCCAAGGGCTCGGCGACGCTCGTCGAATTCTTCGACTACAATTGCCACTACTGCAAGGGCGCCCTGCCCGACATGGCGCGGCTGATGAAGGACGATCCCAATCTTCACGTCGTGCTGAAAGACTTCCCGGTGCTCGGGCCGGGCTCGGTCGAGGCCGCCAAGGTCGCTAGTGCGGCGCGCAATCAGTTGCCGGGCGACCGCTTCTGGCAATTCCACAACAAGCTGCTCGGCATGCACGGGCCGGTCGGCAAGGCGGAGGCCCTCGAGGTCGCGCGCGAGATGGGTCTCGACATGAACCGGCTCGCCAAGGACATGGAGAGTCCGGAAATCGAGACCGGCCTTCAGGATATCATGAGCATGGCCAATTCGCTCCAGATCAACGGCACGCCCTCGTTCGTCGTCGGTCAGGAGGTCGTGGTGGGGGCCGTCGGCTACGACCAGCTCAAGGAAAAGATCGACGCCGTGCACAAGTGCGGCCACGCGGAATGCTGACGACTGTTTACGTATTGAAAAGCGCCGACGAATTATAAGGTCCGCGTCCGAGCGCGACCGCCAAATCCACGCGGGAGCTACGTCGACTCCCGCGAGGCGCGATGCCGCCACAGCGCCGAATTGCAGAAGCCTTTCGACGAGCAGCCGCAGCGCTCGATTTCGAAATCCGCGGCTTGCCGCTGGCTCTCGTGCTCGCGGCCGCAGCCGCGGTCTTTGCGACCTGTCTCGCGCTGAGCCTGAGGATCGTCGCCAGCGGCTCGGACGGCTATCGCTTCGGCGACTTCTACGCGCTCTGGTGCTCGGCGGTTCTGGCCCACGACGGGACCGCGGCGACGAACTACGACGCTGACGCCTTGCACCGCAGCCAAGTCGCGCTCGGGATGCATCCAGGCGGCTACAATCCTTTTCCCTACTCGCCCACCTTGCTTTTACTCCTTGCGCCATTAGGCGCGCTCGGCCTCGCTGCGGCCTATGCGACCTGGATGAGCGCGACGCTCGCCGCCTATCTCTGGGCCGTCGCGGGCGGCCGCAAGGATTGGCGGCGCCTCATCGCCGCGCTCATCGCGCCGGCGACCAGCGTCACGCTGCTGTCGGGCCAGAGCGGCTTCCTGTCGGGCGCGCTGATGCTCGGCGGCTTGCGGCTCGCCAAGACCCGGCCCATCGTCGCCGGCCTTCTGTTTGGGCTCCTCGCCTACAAGCCTCAGTTGGCGCTGCTCGCGCCGGTCGCGCTAATCGCCGCGGGATGGCAGCGCGTCCTATGGGCAGCGGCGGGAACGGCGATCCTCTGCGCAGCGATCTCCAGCGCGGCGTTTGGGGCGGACGTCTGGACGGCCTGGTTCGACTCGCTCGCCTCCTATTCCGAACGCTATCATCCGCTTACCGCGCTGATGCCGACGATCGCCGCCAATACGCGCCTGCTAGGCGCGCCAAGCCCTCTGGCGCTGGTTATCCAGGCCTGCGTGGCGGCGCCAGTCGCCGTCGTCGTCTGGCGGGCGTTTCGCCGCGGCCCGTCGCCGCAAGCCGGCGCCCTGCTCGTTATCGGCACGTTTCTCGCGACGCCGCACGCGTTCAACTACGACATGCCGATGACGGCAGCGGTGATCAGCTGGATGCTGACCGAACGCCTCGATACACGGCGAAGTCTCTCAGTGCTCGAGGCCGTTGTCTTCTCTTCGGCGCTCGCGCTGCCGATCGCGATGCTGGCGGCTCGACAGAGCCCGCTCCCCATCAGTTGGGCGCCGCTGCTCCTGCTGTTCCTCCTGGTCGCCCGATCGAAGGTTGCGCAGCCCTCGTCGGCGCTCGATCCCCTCTCGCGTGCCCCGCGCAGCGACGCGCCAAAGTTCAAACTTTATATTTAGAACGCCTTTACCACGCGATGAGGCGCAATCGGTAGGTTGAATTCTCGGGTATCAAATTAACCTAGGCGAAACAGGGCTCCCCTAGATTGATCTCCATTCCGAGCGGCTACGAAAAATCGCCGGAAAGCCTTTCCGAGCTGGAGCAGGAGCACTGTCATGATCAAGTCCATCAAGCGCTTTATCGCCAACGAGTCCGGCGCGACCGCCATTGAATACGCCCTGATCGCCTCCCTGATCGCTGTCGCCATCATCGGCGCTTTGACGACCCTCGGGACCAAGCTCAGCAGCGAATTCTCCGAGGTCACCACCAACCTCAAGTAAGTCGAAGCGGCTTTCCACTCCTCGATGCTGCGCCGGCGGGCCCTCCCGCCGGTTTTTTTGTCGTCTGGGGTCTGCCGCGCCCTGCCGAGACACGAATCGCCGATTGGGTTATGGGATGGGGGTCCCAAACGGGACGAGTTTTGTCCTAGAGCAGAGAGGCCCTTCCCTTGACCGCTTTGCAAGCCGTCGTCATGGCTGTTCTCCAGGGCGTGACCGAGCTCTTCCCGATCAGCTCCCTCGGCCACGCCGTTATCCTTCCGCGCCTGCTTGGCTGGTCTATCGACCAGAAGGCTCCGGACTTCCTGCCCTATCTCGTCGTCATGCACCTCGGCACGGCGACCGCGCTGTTCGTATTCTTCTGGCGTGACTGGCTCGCGTTCCTGCGCTCGCTCGTCAGCCAGTCGGGGCCGACCTCGGTCGCCGACCGGCGCATCTTTCTCTATGTCGTGCTGGCGACGATCCCCGCCGTGGTCGTCGGCTTCCTCTTCGAAAGGAAGCTCGGCGAGGCGTTCGGCACGCCGGCGATCGCCGCATTCTTCCTCATCGTCAATGGCTTCGTGCTCTATTTCTGCGACCGGATCGGGGGCGCCGGGGTCGGGGTCCTCGCCCAGCTCAACTGGAAGGGCGCGCTGGCGATCGGCGTCGCCCAATGCTTCGCCCTCATCCCCGGCTTCTCCCGATCAGGGCTGACAATCGCAGCCGGCGTCGTGGCCGGGCTCAAGCACGAGGATGCCGCCCGTTTCTCATTCCTGATGGCGACGCCGATCATCCTCGGCGCAACGGTGCTCGAAGCGCCCAAACTGTTGCGCCAGGGCGCGACGCTCGGCGGTCCCGCCATTCTCTCCGGCGTCGTCGCGGGCGTCGTCGCTTATGCCAGCCTCGCCTTCCTCATGCGTTATTTTCACAAGCACGAATTCGAGGCGATGCGGCCGTTCTCCTATTACTGCGCGGCGGCCGGGTTGCTCAGCCTCGGCGTGATGGTCTTCTTGCGGACCACGGCTTAGGCTTGAACAAAGCTGGACGTTCGTTCTCGCTGACCTATATGCAACTTTCGAAGAAGCGTTGACCCGACGCTTCGCGGAAAGGTCTACGACACGATGACGGACGCCGTAATGCCGGCGGTGTTGTCGTCCGAGGAGCTCGACGAACTCCTGTTCGCCGTGCGCTGCCTCGAGGGCGGCAGCTTCGCTTCGCGCGCGACGCGGCTGATCGGCCGTCAGGCCGAAACGCTCGGCCGGGCTCTGCCCCAGTCGGCCCGCGCAGTTGTCGGCGCCGTCTCCGAGCGGGCGGTGCGGATTGCGCTCGTAATCGCCCTGCAAACGATCGACAAGGATTCGCCCGCCAAGGCGGCGCGCGGCCTGCACAAGGCGGCGGCCGCGGCGTCGGGCGCCCTCGGGGGCGCCTTCGGGCTCATGTCGATGGCGATCGAACTGCCCCTGTCGACGATGATTCTGCTTCGCTCCATCGCCGAGATCGCGCGCGAGGAAGGCGAGGATTTGCGGCGCCCAGAGGCGGCGCTCGCCTGCGTGGAGGTGTTCGGCCTCGGCAGCGACGATATGGGCGAAGCGGCCATCGAGGGCGGCTATTTTGCGGCTCGCAGCGCCCTCGCCCAGTCCGTGAGCGACGGCGCGCGCTTCCTCGCCCACCGCGGCGTGGTGGGCAAGACTGCGCCGGCCCTGGTCCGTTTAATTTCGCAGATCTCTGCACGCTTCGGCGTCGTCGTGAGCGAGAAGCTCGCCGCCCAGGCCGTGCCGATCATCGGCGCGCTCGGCGGCGCGGCACTCAATATCGCTTTCGCCGAGCACTTTCAGACGGTCGCGCGCGGCCATTTCATCGTCCGCCGGCTCGAGCGACGCCATGGCGAAGAGGCGGTGCAGTTCGAGTATCAGCGGCTGCGGAACCAAATCTGATGTGCGCGCAAGGCGTTGCCTGTGACGGCTCGATCGCGTAACCATGCGCGCCTGCGAGCGACGCGCGGAAGCGCGCTTTATATTCGGGAGGATCGATGGAAACGCCGGTATTCGAAGTGCTGGACGAGCGCTTCCAAAAGATGGCGCTGCAAAACGTCCATCTCGACAAGCTCTACACGGGCTCTCGATGGGCCGAAGGGCCGGCCTATCTGGCGGCTGGTCGCTATCTCGTCTGGTCCGATATCCCCAACGACCGCCTGTTGCGCTACGACGAAACGAATGGCGTGGTCTCCGTCTTCCTATCGCCGGCCAACAACCACAATGGCCATACGGTCGACCGTCAGGGCCGCCTCGTCGCTTGCGAACACCGGGGTCGCTGCATTTCGCGCATCGAGCACGACGGCTCGCGGCGCGTCCTCGCCGACCGCTTCGAGGGCAAGCGCTTCAACTCGCCCAACGACGTCGTCGTGAAATCGGACGATTCGATCTGGTTCACTGACCCGACCTACGGCATCGATTCCGACTACGAAGGCGACGCCTCCCCGCAAGAGATCGGCGCCAGCAACGTCTATCGGCTTGACCCGGCGACCGGCGAGGTGACCGCGGTCGCGACCGACTTCGTCAAGCCCAACGGCCTCGCCTTCTCGCCCGACGAGAAGCAGCTCTACATCGTCGACACTGGCGCCACCCATGTGCCGAACGGCCCGCGCCACATGCGGGTCGCCGACGTCTCGGCCGATGGTCGCTCGATCGGTCCGGCGAAGCTGTTCGCGACCTGCGGCGCGGGATTGTTCGACGGCTTCCGCGTCGACACGAACGGCAACATCTGGACCTCGGCGGCGGACGGCGTGCATGTCTATGCGCCGGATGGGACGCTCATCGGCAAGGTGCACGTGCCCGAAGTCGTCGCCAACGTCTGCTTCGGCGGCCCCAAGCGCAACCGACTCTACATCACCGCGACGACCTCGCTTTACGCCATCTACGTCAACGCCCGCGGCGCGAGCTGGCCGGCGTAAGGCCTCAGGCGCTTCGCAGCCGATCGGCGCTGCTTAGAATCACGTTCATCAGCGCCGCGGCGACACCGTGGCGCTGTCCAGGTCCGATCACGACAAACTCAATCTCGGCGAGTTCCGGAAGGTAGCGGGACGTCGGCAAGGCGGCGAGGCCGGGCGGCAGCAGGCGCGCTGAATGGGCAGCCACGCCAAGGCCCGCCCGCGCCGCCGCGCATAGTCCGCTGAGGCTGCCGCTGGTGCAGGCGACCCGCCAGGCGCGCCCCGCGCGTTCGAGCGCATCGAGGGCGAGAATCCTGGAAATGCTGGGCGGCGGATAGAGCAGGAGCGGCAACGGCTGTTGCGGATCCGGGCGAATGCCGGGCCGTCCCATCCAGACCAGCGGCTCCCGCCAGGCGAGTTGTCCGCGCGTGTCGCCGCCGCGGCGCTTGACGAAAATCACGTCGAGTTCGCCCGCATCGAACCGCTCGTAGAGCACCCCGCTGAGACCAACGGTCAGCTCCAGATCGACCGAGGCGTGGCGCTGCGCGAACTCGGTCAGCACCTCCTGCAAACCGGATTGAACGAAATCCTCCGACGCGCCAAACCGGATGCGCCCGCGCAGATCCGACCCCGCAAGGAAGCGCTCGATCCGTTCGTTGGCCTCGAGCACCCGCCGCGCGAGATCGAGCAGCGCGTCGCCATCGGGGGTCGGAGCCACCGAATGGGTATCGCGCGCGAGGAGCCGCCGATGGAGCGCCTCCTCCAGTCGCTTGACGTGCTGGCTCACGGTGGACTGGCGCAGGCCGAGCCGTTGCGCTGCCGCGGTGAAACTCCGGGTCTCGGCGACGGCAACGAAGGATTGCAGGAGGTCTGGATCGAGCATCGCGGCGCCTTTCGCGGGCTGGTTATCACGAATCGCCTAGACTGTTATCAGAAACATTCCGGTTCATAATCGCCGGCCTTGGACTATTTTCGCTTCGGCTCCCTTCACGAGCAGAATTGGAATTTGTCATGGCCTCACGCTCGCTCCTCGCCCGCCTTCCCATCGATCCCTACCTCCTCGCCCTGCTGGCGACCGTGGCGCTCGCCGCGGTCCTCCCTGCGCGGGGAGCCACTGCATCGATCGTCGACGATGCAGTCTATGGCGCCGTCGCTCTGTTGTTCTTTCTCTACGGGGCGCGCCTGTCGCCGCAGACGGTCGCCGCCGGGATCTCCCACTGGCGGTTGCAATCGCTCATCCTCGCGAGCACCTTCATTCTCTTTCCGGCGATCGGCCTTGCGTTGATCGCGGTCGCGCGGCCGTTCGTGGGTCCCGAATTGTCGGTCGGCCTGATGTTTGTCTGCGTCCTGCCTTCGACGGTCCAATCCTCGATCGCCTTCACCTCGATCGCGCGCGGCAACGTCCCGGCGGCCCTGTGCGCCGCTTCGGCTTCGAACCTCCTCGGCATGGTCTTGACGCCGGCTTTGGTCGCCTTGCTGCTGAATGCGCATGGCGCCGGATTCAGCTTCAAGGCCCTGGAGGACGTTGGCCTGCAACTGCTGCTGCCCTTCGCGGCGGGCCAGATCGTGCGGCCGTTGATCGGAGATTGGCTGACCCGCCACAAGACGATCACCTCATACGTCGACCGCGGTTCGATTCTCATCGTGGTCTACGCCGCCTTCAGCGCCGGCATGGTCGCGGGGATTTGGTCGCAGCTCAGCCTCGAGAGCCTCGGCTTGGTCCTGGCGCTCGACATGGCGATGCTGTTCATCGTGCTGGCCCTCACCACGGTGATCTGCCGGTGGTTGGGCTTTTCCACCGAGGACGAGATCGCGATCGTCTTCTGCGGCTCCAAGAAGAGCATGGCGGGCGGCATCCCGATGGCCAATATCCTGTTTCCCGGCCACGCCGTCGGCCTGATCGTCCTGCCGTTGATGCTGTTCCATCAGGCGCAGCTGTTCGCCTGCGCGACGCTCGCGCGGCGCTACGCCCGGCGTTCGACGACGCCGCAGCCCGCACCGACGACGGAGCCGGCGCTCGCGGCCGGACGCGCCTCTTAGATCCATCCAGTCCCTTCTCCCCTTGCGGGAGAAGGGGTCTGCGCTATGACGCGCACATCACGCCGCCGAGGTGGCCCACCACCGCCAGCCCGTCGAAGCGCTCACGGAAGTAGAGCGCATTGAGGTCCTCGGTCGTTGGGCTGTCGACGATGCGAAAACCGATCGCCCGCAATTCCCCAGCGAGCATTTCCCGCTGGAAGAAGCCGCGAAACGGTTCGCCCACGCGCTCGACGTCCTCGCTCAACATGTCAAAGGCGATCTTTTCCCAATCGGACAGCGCGCCGCGCGGCGATGCGTAATCGAAGACGATCGCGTTGGCGCCGCCGAGCTCGCGCACGGCCTTCAATATCCCGAGGGCCGCCGCGCAGGTGAGATAGGGCGCCACGCCGACGCAGGAGAAGAACGCCGGCGCGTCCTTTGATAGCCCAGCTTTCGGCAGTTCGACGGCGAGTTGCTGGCGCTCGAAGTCAACCGGGACGAACGTCCGGTTGGGCGGCGGCGACATCCCGGCGCTGGCGAGGTGGCGCAGTTTCCATGCCTGGGTGTCGGGATAGTCGACCTCGAAAATCGCCAGGTCGGCATTGCGATGGCGATAGGCGAAAGTGTCGAGCCCCGCGCCGAGGAGGACGTATTGCCGCACGCCCGACGCAACGGCCTCAGCCAACCGATCCTCGGCGTAGCGGCTACGCGCCGCGATATAGGCGCGCGCGTAGCGGAAGAGCGGCAGATAGGCCGAAAAACATTCAGTCGTGAAAGCTGTCGTATCGTCGAGGTCGAGCATGCGCAGCGCCAATGGGTCGTCGAAGACATGCGGGATGTCGAAGAGCTGATGGACCGCCCGGCGTACCGCCGCGAACTGCGCCGTCTTGCTCGGGCATCCCGCACGCATCGACGCACCTGAACTCTGGCGATAGCCTGCCGCAAACGCCGCGGCGGGTCCCATGCTGCCGACCTGGACTTCTCAGCGGCCCCACAACCCCGTCAACGAGGCGCTCGCCAGCGTGTGCGCGCGCACGTTGAAGCCGACGACCGCGGGCGACGCGTTGGCGTCGACATCGAGCTTGTCGACGCTGAGGGCGTAGATTGTGATGCGATAATGATGCGGCTTGCCCTTGGGCGGGCACGGGCCGCCATAGCCGACGGCGCTGAAGTCGTTGCGCACTTGCAGCGATCCGGCGGGCAGCCCCGTCCCGGCGGCGTCGCCCGCCCCCTTCGGCAACGACGTGGCGCTCGCGGGAATGTTGGCGACCCACCAGTGCCAGAAGCCGCTGCCGGTCGGCGCGTCGGGATCATAGACGCTGATGGCGAAGCTCTTGGTTCCCTTCGGCGCGCCCGACCAGGAAAGCTCCGGCGAGACGTTCTTGCCGGTGCAGTCCCAGGCGTTGAACACCTGCTCATCGGCGATCCGGCCGCCCTGCTTGACGTCAGGGCTCGTCAAGGTCAGGGCGTTCGCGGCGCTGACGCCCGCGAGGCCTGCTGCGACCAAAGCGGTCGAGAGTACGATTTTGCGCATCGTTCGATTCCTCCCATGCCGGCGGGTGCGGCTTTGGCGCCGCACCCTTCCGGTTTGCGCATTTTCAGCCGGAGGCGGCGAAGGCGCAAGCGGCGCCGCTCAAGTAAGACTCGGAAGATCCAGCCCGTTCGCTTTGGCGCAGGCGATCGCCTCATCGTAGCCGGCGTCGGCGTGGCGCATCACGCCGCTGGCGGGATCGTTCCACAAGACGCGCTCGATGCGGCGCGCCGCATCTTTCGTTCCGTCGCAAACGATGACCATGCCGGCGTGCTGCGAATAGCCCATGCCGACGCCGCCGCCGTGATGCAGCGAAACCCAGGTCGCGCCCGAGGCGCAATTGAGCAGTGCGTTGAGCAGCGGCCAGTCCGACACGGCGTCCGAGCCATCCTTCATCGACTCGGTCTCGCGATTGGGCGAAGCGACCGAGCCGGAATCGAGATGGTCGCGCCCGATGACGATCGGCGCCTTCAGCTCGCCCGAGGCGACCATTTCGTTGAAGGCGAGGCCGAGGCGGTGCCGATCGCCGAGGCCGACCCAGCAGATGCGCGCCGGCAGGCCCTGGAAGCGGATGCGCGCGCGCGCCATGTCGAGCCAATTGTGAAGGCGCCCGTTGTCGGGGATCAGCTCCTTCACCTTCGCGTCCGTCTTGTAGATGTCCTCCTGATCGCCTGACAGAGCCGCCCAGCGGAACGGCCCGACGCCGCGGCAGAACAGCGGCCGGATATACGCGGGCACGAAGCCGGGGAAGTCGAAGGCGTTCGTCACGCCCTCTTCGAGCGCCATCTGGCGGATGTTGTTGCCGTAGTCGACGGTCGGCACGCCGGCGTGGCAATAGGCGAGCATCGCGCGGACATGCTCCGCGATCGACGCCTTGGCCGCGCGCTCGACGCCCTTCGGGTCGCTCGCGCGCCGCTCCTCCCATTGCTGCAAGGTCCAGCCCTTCGGCAGATAGCCGTTGACCGGATCATGCGCGGAGGTCTGGTCGGTGACGATGTCGGGCCTGACGCCGCGACGCACCAGTTCCGGCAGCACCTCGGCGGCGTTGCCGAGCAGCGCGACGGACACCGCTTTGCGCTCCTTGGTCGAGCGCTCGATGATCGTCAGCGCATCGTCGAGGTCCTTGGCGGCGACGTCGACATAGCCGGTGCGCAGGCGGAAATCGATGCTCGAGGGCCGGCACTCGATCGCCAGCATCGACGCGCCCGCCATAGTCGCGGAGAGCGGCTGCGCGCCGCCCATGCCGCCAAGGCCGGCGGTCAGGACCCACTTGCCCTTGAGATCGCCGCCGAAGTGCTGGCGGCCCATTTCGACGAAGGTCTCGTAGGTGCCCTGCACGATGCCCTGGCTGCCGATATAGATCCAGGAGCCGGCCGTCATCTGGCCGTACATCATCAGGCCCTTGCGATCGAGCTCGTGGAAGTGATCCCAGTTCGCCCAATGCGGCACGAGGTTAGAATTCGCAATCAGCACCCGCGGTGCATCGGCGTGGGTGCGGAAGACGCCGACCGGCTTGCCGGACTGCACCAGCAGCGTTTCCTCCGGCCCCAATCGGCGCAGCGTCTCGACGATGCGATCGAAAGCCGGCCAGTCGCGCGCGGCGCGGCCGATGCCGCCGTAGACGACGAGTTCGCCCGGCCGCTCGGCGACGTCGGGGTCGAGGTTGTTCATCAGCATGCGCAACGGCGCTTCGGTCAGCCAGCTCTTGGCGGAGATTTCCGAGCCGCGCGGCGCGCGCACCACGCGCATATTGTCGAGGCGGGAGGGAGAGTTCATCGGGGCCCCTTTCTCATTGCTGGGGGAATTGTTGCGTCAAGCGGCCGCCCAAGCGGCCATCGTTTCCATCACCCGCCGCAGCGTCGCGCGGGTTGGCTCTGCGCGCTCGTCGAGCGGCGTCGGCCAGTTGCCTTCAGTGACCGGCTCCGGCTCGCCCATATAGGCGCGGCAGGCGAGCTCCATTTGCATAGCGTGAACGCCCTCCTCCGGGCGCCCGAAGCTGCGCGTGATCCAACCGCCCCTGAAGCGTCCGTCGAGAACGTAGCTTTGGCCGCTCGCGGCGAGGATGGCGCGCGCCGCCTCGCGCAGCGCGGGATCGCAGGTCTGGCCGGAATTGGTGCCGAGATTGAAGACCGGCAGCTCGCCCTCGAACAGTCTTGGGATGCGCGAGCGGATCGAATGGGCGTCGTATAGCGCGACACGCGGATGGAGGGCGCGCAGCCGTGCAATCTCGTCGCGCAGGGCTTGCTCATAGGGATCGAAGTAGGTCCGGCGCCGTTCCTCGATCTCGGCTGCGCCAGGCGCTTCCCCTGGGCGATAGAGCGGCTCGCCGTCGAAGGTCGTCGTCGGGCACAATTCGGTCGTTGCCTGACCGGGGTAGAGCGAGGCGCCGCTCGGGTCGCGATTGACGTCGATCAGCGAGCGCGAAATTTTCGTGCGCACGATCGTCGCGCCGAGCGCAACGGCGAAATCGTAGAGCGCGTCGAGATGCCAATCCGCATCCCTGCGCGCGAGCCAGGGACTGACGAAACGCGGCTCGAAGGCGCCGAGATCCGTCCCGACATGCGGAACGCTCAGGATCAGCGGCGCGTCCTGCCGCGTGACGACGAGCCAATCCGGCGTGGCGTTCATGCTCCAGTTCCCTGTAGGTTTGGAAGTTTCACCGCGCTCGCCGCATCGACGACGGCGCCGCAGCGCATCAGGCGCGTCGCGGCGAGAAGGTCTGGATGAAGATAGCGATCGTCCGCCAAGGCCGGGACCTCGCTGCGCAATCGCCCGCGCACCGCCTCGAGCGGCGCGCTCGAGCGGAGCGGCGTGTGGAAGTCGCAGGCCTGGGCGGCGACGAGCAGTTCGATGCCGGCGACGGCGAAAGCGTTCTCCGCCATGTCGACAAGACGCCGCGCGCCATGCGCGGCCATCGACACGTGATCCTCCTGATTGGCGGAGGTCGGGATCGAGTCGACGCTCGCGGGATAAGCGCGCTGCTTGTTCTCGGAGACGAGCGCGGCGGCCGTCACCTGCCCCAGCATGAACCCGGAGTTGAGCCCCGGGCGCGGCGTCAGGAAGGCCGGCAGGCCGGAGAGCGCCGGATCGACCAGCATCGCGATGCGACGCTCTGAAAGCGACCCGATCTCGCAGATCGCCATCGCGATCATGTCGGCGGCGAAGGCGACCGGCTCGGCGTGGAAATTGCCGCCAGACAAGGCGACGTCATCGCCCGCGAAGATCAGCGGATTGTCGGAGACGCAGTTCGCTTCGTCGGCGAGCGTCGCCGCCGCCTTGCGCAAGAGATCGAGGCACGCGCCCATCACCTGCGGCTGGCAGCGCAGGCAATAGGGATCCTGCACCCGTTCGTCGCCGACGAGATGCGAGGCGCGGATTGCGCTGCCGGCCATCAAGTCGCGCAGCGACGCGGCGACGTCGATCTGACCCTGGTGGCGGCGCAGCGCGTGAATGCGTGGATCGAACGGCGCATCCGAGCCGCGCGCCGCGTCGGTCGACAAGGCCCCCGCGACCAGGACCGAGCGCAGCAGCGCCTCGGCCTCGAACAAGCCGACCAAGGCGCAAGCGGTCGAGAACTGCGTGCCGTTGAGCAGCGCCAACCCCTCTTTCGGTCCGAGCGCGATCGGCCGGAGTTGGGCGAGGGCGAGCGCCTCCGCAGCGGGCAGGACGCGGTCGCGGAATCGCGCCTCGCCGACGCCGATCATCGTCGCCGCCATGTGGGCGAGCGGCGCGAGATCGCCTGAGGCGCCGACGGAGCCTTGCGACGGCACGATCGGCGTGACGCCCCGGATCACCATGGCTTCGAGCAGACGAAGCGTCTCCAGCCTGACGCCCGAGGCGCCTTGCGCGAGACTGCCGAGCTTCAGCGCCATCATCAGCCGCACGGTCGGCGCTGGCGTCGCCTCCCCGACACCGGCGGCGTGCGATAGCACGATATTGCGCTGCAACTGCGCGAGATCGGACGGCGGTATGCGGACGCCGGCGAGCTTGCCGAAGCCGGTGTTGATGCCATAGACGGGCTCGCCGCGATCGAGAATGCGCCCCACCGCCGCCGCACTCGCCGCGACCGCAGGTTCACACGAGCCGTCGAAGACGACCGTATCGCCACGCCAAATGGCGCGCCACTCGTCCAGGGTCGTGGCGCCGGGCTTCAATGTAACCGTCATCGTCCCTTCCAGATTCGCGCGCGCAGCGGGTTGAAGCCGAGCCGATAGACGAGCTCGGCGGGGCGCTCGATGTCCCAGATCGCGAGATCGGCTGACTTGCCGACTTCGAGCGTGCCGATTTCGTCGGCAAGGCCGAGCGCCTTCGCCGCGTTGCGGGTCGCGCCGATGAGGCATTCCTCGACAGTGAGACCGAACAGGGTCGCGGCCATGTTGAGCGCCAGCAGCATCGAGGTCAGCGGCGAGGTGCCTGGATTGCAGTCGGTCGCCACCGCCATCGGCACGCCGTATTGCCGGAACAGCGCGACTGGCGGCCCCTGCTTCTCGCGCAGCATGTAATAGGCGCCCGGCAGGATCGTCGCGACGGTGCCGGCGCGCGCCATTGCAGCGACGCCCGCTTCGTCGGTATATTCGAGGTGATCGGCCGAGAGCGCACCGTATTCGGCCGCCAGCGCGGCGCCACCGCCGTTCGACAATTGATCGGCATGCAGCTTGACCGGCAAACCGGCCGCGCGCGCTGCGTCAAACACCTTTGCAGTTTCTTCGCGCGTGAAGGCGATCCGCTCGCAGAAGGCGTCGACGGCGTCGACGAGACCTTCCGCCGCCAGCGCGGGGATCATTTCATCGGCGACGAGGCTGACATAGTCGGCGCGACGGTCCGCATATTCGCCCGGCAAGGCGTGAGCGCCGAGGAAGGTCGTGCGGATTGTGACCCGCCGGGCTTCCGCGAGCCGTCGCGCGACGCGCAGCGACTTGCGTTCGGCGCCGAGTTCGAGCCCGTAGCCGGATTTGACTTCGACTGTTGTGACGCCCTCCTCGGCCAAAGCGTCGAGCCGGGTCAGGGCGCCCTGCAGCAACTCGTCTTCGCTCGCGGCGCGTGTCGCGCCGACCGTCGAGACGATGCCGCCGCCGGCGCGCGCAATCTCTTCGTAGCTCGCCCCGGCGAGCCGCATTTCGAACTCGCGCGCGCGGTCGCCGCCGAAGACGAGATGGGTGTGGCAATCGATGAGGCCGGGCGTGATCCAGCGCCCCTCGCAGTCGATGACGCTGGGGCCGCCCAGCCAGTCGGCCGGCAGCCCCGCCTCCTCGCCGACGAAGGCGATCCGTCCGCCCGCCGCAGCGATGGCGCCGCGCTCGATGACACCGAGGCCAGGACGTTCGGCGGCGAATGTCGCCAGACGCGCATTCCGCCAAATCGCGTCCGGTCGGGCCGGATTGCTCGGATTGGCCATGGCGTCCCTCGCTTCGCTTCCCTTGCGCTGCGATTTAATGTATAGACATATTCAACGAGATTGCAAGCAAGGGGCGGCGGCGCCCCGCGAGGTCAGGAGCTGCGATGCCGGTTATTCACGCCGCCGAGGCTTTGACGCCCGAGGGTTGGAAAGCGGACGTCCGGCTGACGATCCAGGGCGACGCCATCGCCGCGATCGAACCCGGGAAGCCGCCGCAGGCGGGAGACGAGCGTCAGGCCATCGTCCTTCCGGCCCTCGCCAATGTGCATTCGCACGCCTTTCAACGTGGCATGGCGGGCCTAGCCGAATATCGCGGCGAGCGGCGCGACACGTTCTGGACGTGGCGCGAAACCATGTACCGCTTCGCTTTGACGATGTCGCCGGACGACATCGAGGCGGTCGCGGCGCAGCTCTATGTCGAGATGCTGGAGGCGGGCTTCGCAGCGGTCGGCGAGTTCCACTATCTGCACAACACGCCGGACGGCTCGCCCTATGCGTCTCGCGCGGAACTGGCGGCGCGCATCGTCGCGGCGGCCAGCCAGGCCGGCATCGGCCTCACCCTGCTGCCGGTGTTCTACGCGCACGCGACCTTCGGCGCCGCGCCGCCGCTCCCCGAGCAGCGACGCTTCATCACCAACGTCGACGCCTTCGCGCGGCTGCTCGAAGAAAGCCTTGCAGTGATGCGCGACGTCCCACGCGGCGTCGTCGGCGTCGCGCCGCACAGTTTGCGGGCGGTCGCGCCAAACGAACTGGCGGCGGTGGTCGCGCTCGCCGGTCAGGCGCCGATCCACATTCATGCGGCCGAGCAGGTTAGGGAAGTCGAGGATTGCCTCGACTGGTCCGGCTTGCGGCCGGTGGAATGGCTGCTCGATCACCTGCCGGTCGATCCGCGCTGGTGTCTCATTCACGCGACCCACATGACCGCGGACGAAACGCTGAGGCTGGCGCGCACCGGCGCGGTCGCCGGCCTCTGCCCGGTCACCGAGGCCAATCTCGGCGACGGCATTTTCAACGGCCCCGAATTCCTCGCCGAAGGCGGGCTCTTCGGCGTCGGCTCGGACTCGAACGTCTTGATCGGCGTCGGCGCCGAATTGCGCCAGCTCGAATATGCGCAACGCTTGCGCGACCGGGCGCGCAACGTCTGCGCGATCGCCGGCGGCTCGACTGGCCGCGCGCTCTACGAGACGGCGCTGGCGGGCGGCGCGCGCGCGCTGGCCCGGCCATGCGGGCGGCTCGCGCCGGGCGCCGTCGCCGATATCGTCAGTCTGCGGGCGGATCACCCTGCCCTCGCCGGCCGCGCTGGGGACCAAATCCTCGACGCCTGGATTTTCAGCGGCGGCAATGGGCTCGTCGATTGCGTCTGGAGCGGCGGGCGCAAGCTCGTCGTCGATGGGCGCCACGGAAACCGCGAAGCGGTGGCGGCGCGGTTCGGCGCGACGATGCGCGCCCTGCTCTCCGCTTGACCGCGCGCCGTCCCTTAAGGCCGGTGAGCGGCCCCGCTTCGCTGCACCAGCAAATCCTTGCCGATATCGAATCGCGCATTCTGTCCGGCGAATGGCCGCCAGGGCATCGCATCCCCTACGAGCACGAACTGACGGCCAAATACGCCTGCTCGCGCATGACCGTCAGCAAGGCGTTGACGCAGCTCGCTGCGGCCGGGCTGATCGAACGGCGTCGCAAGGCCGGAAGTTTCGTAACGCGGCCGCATTCGCAATCCGCCGTACTGGAAATCCAGGACGTGCGCGCCGAGGTCGAGGCGCTCGGCCTGCCCTACCGTTACGAACTCCTCGCCCGGCGGTCCCGCCGCGCCAACCGAGCCGACCGCGCGACATTCGAGGTCGCGCCGAGCGATGCCGTTCTGGAGTTACGATGCCGCCACGACGCGGCGCTGCAGCCGTTCTGTCTCGAGGAGCGGCTGATTAATCTCTCCGCCGCGCCGGAGGCCGCCGCCGAGCCGTTCACGGAAGGGTCGCCCGGCGCCTGGCTGGTCGAGCGGGTGCCGTGGACGAGCGCCGAACATCGAATCCGGGCCGGTTCCACACGCGGCGAGACGGCGCGTGCGCTCATGGTCGCGGAAGGGGCGCCCTGCCTCGTCATCGAGCGACGTACCTGGAGCGGTGCGACGCCGGTCACCCACGTCAAGCTCACTTATCCGGGTGAAGCCCACGCGATCGTCGCGCGCTTTCAGCCGCGCAAGACGCAATGAGTAAAGGGAAGGGACGGCAGCTGAGCCGTCCCTTCCCTCTCGGCGCCATCGGACCAACAGGAGCGACCGAGGCGTCGGGCGGCGTTCCCCACCGTGTCGCCGCCATCGTGCTCACAATGGCTCATCGGCCGCCCGGATTCTTTGCGCAGGATCAGCAATAATTAAATGTCAATCTCAGCGAGACTTGGCGATGGGCGCTACACGCTCGCAACGGCAAGCAAAGTTCCGGTCATCGATCGGAGCCCCTCCGCCTTGATCGCAAATTGATACGTTATAATATTTCACCGACTGTTCGAACGACGCTCGTTCCCGAACGCTTTATTTGACGCGTCCGACTCGACGCACCATAACACGCGGCGGAAGGCGCGCTTTGTGGTGGATTCGTTCCGGCGCAGTCGACCCAATCAGCCACAATTCGTCGCACCCGTTCCTCACCCAAAGGAAGTATTATGTTCGTATGCACCGGTTTTGCCGCTCCCAGCGCAAAGGAGCCGTTGGCGCAGTTTACTTTCAATCGCCGTGACGTCGGCGAGAAAGACGTTCGGATCGATATCCTCTTCTGCGGCGTCTGCCACTCGGACATCCATTACGCGCGGAACGAATGGAAATTCACGACCTACCCCGCCTGCCCGGGCCACGAGATCGTCGGCCAGGTCGTCGAGGTCGGTTCGAAGGTCTCGAAGTACAAGGTCGGCGACAAGGTCGGCGTCGGCTGCATGGTCGATTCCTGCCGCAAGTGCTCCGCGTGCCAGTCGGGCCTCGAGCAATACTGCGACAACATGATCGGCACTTACGGCGCGACCGAGCCGGTGATCGGCGGCCCGACCCACGGCGGCTACTCGAACGCCATCGTCGTCGACGAGGCCTTCGTCCTGCGGATGCCCGAGGGACTGGATCTCGCGGCCTCCGCCCCCTTGCTGTGCGCCGGCGTCACGCTGTACTCGCCGTTGCGTCACTGGAAAGCTGGCCCGGGCAAGAAGGTCGGCATCGTCGGCCTTGGCGGCCTCGGCCACATGGGCGTCAAGCTCGCCAACGCCATGGGCGCCCACACGGTGCTCTTCACCACCTCGCAGTCCAAGGTCGCGGACGCCAAGCGCCTTGGCGCGAAAGAGGTCGTGTTGTCGACGAATCCCGATGAATTGGCCAAGCACGCGAGCAGCTTCGACCTCATCATCGACACCGTCGCCGCCAAGCACGATCTCTCGCCGCTGTTCGCCTTGCTCAAGCAGGATACGACTTTGGTGCAGGTCGGCGTTCCGGAAGATCCGCTCGAGGTCGCGATGTTCTCCCTGGTGCCGAAGCGCCGCAACTTCGCCGGATCGATGATCGGCGGGATTGCCGAGACCCAGGAAATGCTCGACTTCTGCGCCAAGCACAACATCACGGCGGACGTCGAGATCATCCCGATCCAAAAGATCAATGAAGCTTACGAGCGCATGCTCAAGAGCGACGTGAAGTACCGCTTCACGATCGACATGGCCTCGCTCAAGTCGGCTCGCGCGGCGTAAGCCGCGACGGACGTCGCACAGCAACGGCGTGTGGGCGCGCTTTGCCGCCCGCACGCCCTATTCCGTTTTGAGAATTGTTCGGGAGGGAACAAAAGGGTTCCGCCGCCGTTGTAGCGACGTCGAGCAATCGATTTTGGAGCAGCGGAATGATCGCCAAAACTCGTCCGCATGACGGGGGGCGCTTCCAGCGCGACAGGTTGGGCGAACTGTTAGGGAATGTCGCGGCAAGCGACGATCACGACGGGGCGTTCGAAGACGAGAATGGCGCCGCGCCGAAGGTGATCGTGGTCGTATTGGTCCCCGGCAAAGCCAACCGAGCGCCTTCCGATGAGCAGATGCTTGCGCAACTCCATCGTCCGTTCGGACGAGTGGGGTGCGAGAACTGCTCGGCGGCCCCCTTCGAAGTCGACGCATCTTTCCAGCGAGATCCTCGCTCTCCTCGTTCGCGCCCTCGAGGGAAAGGCGGCGCACAGCGATGAGCGGCGAGAGCGCAGCACCGAGCCCTGCGTGCATCTCCCCGCGCTCACGCCCCGCGAGCGAGAGGTGCTGCGGCTCGTCCTCGATGGATTTCAGAACAAGAGGATTGCCAGCGAGCTACACATCAGCATGCGCACGGTGGAGAACCATCGCGCGTCCATTATGAGAAAAACTGGCTCGAAATCTTTGCCCGCACTCGTGAAACTCGCGATTGCCGCTGGCGCGACGGGCGGCGCGCCAGCGCCCGACCATCCGCGCGAACAAGAAGCTGCGACTACTCGCGATCCTAGGTGTTTTCCGAGCCTTTTCGCTGCCGAAATCGGGCAATAAGTTTTCGCGGGCTGAGCCAACGATGACGCGCGTCAGGCGTTCTGATGCGTGAGATCGGCACGCTTTTCCCTAAGCGCGCCCCGGAAACTCACGGAGGCGACATGCTGGACCTCGTTAGCACCCCCCAAGACCTGAGGTTGTTCAGCATTACGGAGCTGCAATGCGTCGCCGACGCTTTGCGGGCCGAGACGATCGAAGCCGTCTCAGTAACGGGCGGCCATCTGGGAGCCGGCCTCGGCGTGGTCGAATTGACGGTAGCGTTGCACGCCGTCTTCGACACGCCGCGCGACCGCCTCATCTGGGATGTCGGCCACCAGGCCTATCCGCATAAGATTCTGACCGGCCGGCGCGCGCGCATCCGCACCCTACGAATGGGCGGCGGCCTCTCCGGCTTCACCAAGCGGGCGGAGAGCGAATACGACCCTTTCGGCGCGGCTCATGCGGCGACGTCGATTTCCGCGGCGCTCGGCATGGCGGTGGCTCGCGATCTGCGCGGCCAAAGCCACAACGTTGTCGCCGTCATCGGCGACGGATCGCTTTCGGCGGGGATGGCCTACGAGGCGATCAACAACGCCGGCGCGTCGAACAGCCGGCTGATCGTCATCCTCAATGACAATGAGATGTCGATCGCCCCGCCGGTGGGCGCGCTGTCGACCCACCTCACCCAATTGGTCGCCGCTTCCCGCCTAACCGAACAGCCCAATGCAATGAAAGAGGCGGCGAACGACATTCGAGTGCGACGGACATTGTTCGAAGACCTCGGCTTCCGCTATGTCGGTCCTGTCGACGGGCACGATCTCACCCAACTTGTACCCGTGCTGCGCAGCGTCCGCGACGCCGAGACCGGCCCAGTCCTCCTTCACGTCGTGACCTACAAAGGAAAGGGCTATCCACCCGCCGAGGCCGCGCCTGATCGCTATCATGCGGTGACGCCGTTCGATATCGCGACCGGCGTTCAGGCCAAGGCCAAATCGACCGCGCCCTCCTACACCAAGGTCTTCGCGCAAAGCCTCATCAAGGAAGCCGCCAAAGACGAGCGGATCGTCGCCGTGACCGCCGCCATGCCGGCGGGGACCGGGCTCGACCTCTTCGGCAAGGCTTTTCCCGAGCGCACCTTCGACGTTGGCATCGCCGAACAGCACGCCGTGACCTTCGCCGCCGGGCTTGCGGCCGAAGGTTTCAAGCCGTTCTGCGCCATCTACTCCACCTTCCTGCAACGCGCCTACGACCAGGTGGTTCACGACGTCGCGCTGCAATCACTGCCGGTGCGGTTTGCGATCGACCGGGCCGGCTTCGTCGGCGCGGACGGCCCGACCCACGCGGGGACGTTCGACCTCGCTTACCTCGGCTGCCTGCCGGGTGTCGTCGTCATGGCCGCGGCCGACGAATTGGAGCTCGTGCATATGATCGCGACAGCGGCCGCGATCGACGACCGGCCGTCCGCCGTTCGATACCCGCGCGGCGAGGGCGTCGGAACGCCCTTGCCGGAGACCGGGATTCCGCTCGAGATCGGCAAGGGTCGCCTCGTCCGTCGCGGCGAGCGGGTCGCCATCCTGTCGCTCGGGGCCCGGCTGGCCGAATGTTTGAAGGCGGCGGACCAACTCGCCAAGTCGGGCGTTTCGGCGACGGTGGCCGACGCGCGCTTCGCCAAGCCGCTCGATCAGGAGCTCGTGCTGCGGCTCGCCCGCACGCACGAAGCCCTCATTACGGTTGAGGAGGGCTCGATCGGCGGGTTTGGCGCGCAGGTTCTCCAGCTGCTTGCCGAAAGCGGACGGCTCGATCACGGACTTAAGATCCGTTCCATGGTGTTTCCCGACGCCTTCTTCGACCAGGACCAGCCCGAGGCGATGTACGCCAGGGCCGGTCTGGACGCGGCAGGGATCGTCGCCAAGGTCTTGGACACGCTCGGCGAGAAAACCGCCGCGCCGCCGCTGGCGCGCCGCATGCCACGCGCGGTGCCTTTGAAAGTCGTCTTGGCGCAGCCGCGCGGCTTTTGCGCCGGTGTCGTGCGGGCGATCGACATCGTCGAGCGCGCGCTGAAGAAATACGATGCGCCCGTCTACGTTCGGCACGAGATCGTCCATAACAAGCGCGTCGTCGACTGGCTGAAGGCCAAGGGGGCGCGCTTTGTCGAAGACCTCTCCGAGATCCCGCCCAACGCCGTCACCATATTCAGCGCGCACGGCGTGCCCAGATCCGTCGAGCGCGAGGCGGCCGCGCGCAAGCTCGTCGTCCACGACGCCACCTGCCCGCTCGTCGCCAAGGTCCATAAGCAGACGGCCCACTATGTCGCGCAGGGTCGCCGGCTGGTCTTGATCGGCCATGCCGGACATCCCGAAGTGGAAGGGACGATGGGCCAGGTCGCGGCGCCCGTCATCCTCGTGCAGACGAGGCGAGACGTCGAAGCGCTCGATCTGCCGCCACAGACGCCGATCGCCTACGTCACGCAAACAACGCTCAGCGTCGACGACACCAAGGACATCATCACTGCCCTGCATCGGCGCTTCCGCGACGTCGTGGGCCCCGACGTGACGGACATTTGCTACGCGACCCAGAACAGACAGACCGCGGTGCGCACCCTCTGCGACCAAGTCGATTTGATGCTGGTCGTCGGCGCGACGAACAGCTCGAACTCCAATCGCCTCAAGGAAATCAGCGAAGAGATGGGCGTACGCAGCCATCTGATCGCCTCGAGCGGCGACTTGCGCCGCGAATGGTTCGATGACGTGGGCGCCGTTGGCATCACGGCCGGCGCGTCGGCGCCTGAAGTGCTGGTGGAGGACGTCGTCAATTGGCTGCGCCGATTGGGGCCGATCGTCCTTTCGACGCTGTCCGGCCCGGACGAGACGATCGAATTCCGCTTGCCGAGCGAACTGGCGGGCGTCTCGCCGAGCCCTCCACTCGGAGCCGCTCTGGCGCCGACCTCAGGCCAGGAATGAAGCGATGCGAATTCCCTACTTCAGAGAGGCGAAGATCGCCGCCTATTTGCTGAAGCAGCGCCTCGCCGGGCGCGAGCGCTACCCCCTCGTCTTGATGCTGGAGCCTCTCTTCCGCTGCAACCTCGCCTGCGCCGGCTGCGGCAAAATCGACTACCCCGACATCATTCTCAATCAGCGCTTGTCGGTCGACGAATGTCTCGCGGCGGTGGACGAATGTGGCGCGCCGGTGGTCGCCATCCCGGGCGGCGAACCGCTGATCCACAAGGAAATCGGCGAAATCGTCGCCGGCATCGTCGCGCGCAAGAAATTCGTGTCGCTCTGCACCAATGCGCTGCTGCTCGAAAAGAAGCTGCACTTGTTCAAGCCGTCGCCTTATCTGTACATTACTGTACATCTCGACGGCCTGAGAGAGCGCCACGACCGATCCGTATCTCGAGAGGGCGTGTACGACATTGCGGTTTCCGCGATAAAAGCCGCAAAAAAGGCTGGCTTCGCAGTCAATTTGAACGCGACGATCTTCGACGGCCACCCGCCGGAGGAGATCGTCGCGTTCTTGGATCAGGCGCCAGAGCTCGGCGTCGGCGTCTCCATGTCGCCAGGCTACGCTTACGAGCGGGCGCCTGCCCAGGAGCATTTCCTCAGTCGTCGCAAGACGAAGGAGCTATTTCGTCGTGTATTGGCACTTGGTAAAAGCAGGAAATGGCGGCTGCAGCACTCGCCCCTCTTCCTCGACTTTCTCGCCGGCAATCAAGACTTCCGCTGCACGCCCTGGGGCATGCCGACGCGCAACGTCTTCGGCTGGCAGAGGCCCTGCTATCTCCTTGGCGAAGGCTACGCCTCCTCGTTCAAGGAGCTGATGGAGACCACCGATTGGGACAGTTACGGTACGGGGCGCTACGAGAAATGCGCCAACTGCATGGCGCACTGTGGATACGAACCGACGGCGGCGCACGCCGCAATCCAACATCCGCTCCTGGCGGCGTGGACGGCCATTCGCGGAATCCGCACCGATGGCCCGATGGCGCCGGAACTGTCGCTCGAAGGACAGCGACCGGCGGAATATGTCTACTCGCACCGCGTAGAGACGATGATCGCGAGAATCCGGGAAACGCGGGAAGCCGCCAGCGCGACAGGCTCGCGCGCGCCAACCGTCGCCCCTTGAGGGCCGCCCCCAGGAGATGCGCTCTATCATGCTGACGTCTGTCATCGTCAGGATTATCCAGTTTTGCCTGCGGCATGCGGTGGTCGTCGTGATCGTCGCTCTGGCGCTGGCGGCCGCCGCCGCCGCCTACGCGGGCACGCACTTCGCCATCAACTCCGACATCGACGCGCTTCTGTCGAAAGACCTTCCCTGGCGCCAGCGTGAGGTCGTTTTCGAAAGCGAATTTCGCCGCTACCAATTGATCGACGTCGTCATAGACGCGCCGACACCCGAGCTGAGTGCAGCGGCCACGACGGCGCTCACCGACGCCCTCTCCAAGGACACGGCGCACTTCCGTTCCGTCACCAACTCGAGCGCGGTGCAATTCTTCACCGATCACGGGCTTCTCTTTGAGCCGAAGGAGGCCCTCGAAAAGACCGTCGGCGGGCTCACCCAGGCGCAGCCTTTGATCGAAGACCTCGTCACCGATCCGAGTCTGCGAGGGCTCGTCTCCACGCTCGAGGACGTGCTGATCGGCGTCCGGCAGAACAAGGTGACGCTCGACAGCACCGCGCCTACGCTGAATGTCTTCTCCGACACGCTTGACGACATCCTGGCCGGGCGCCCGGCGAGCTTCTCCTGGCGCGTTCTGCTCGCGGGAAAGCCGGCGGAATTTTTCGAAAAACGCGGCATTATCGAGATACACCCTGTGCTCGACTACGCGTCGGTGCAGCCGGGCCACGCGGCGACGGAAGCCCTACGGCGCATCGCCGCGAGCATCGCGCCGGCCTATCAGGCGCGCGTCCGTATCACCGGCCCGGTCGCGATGGACGATGAGCAATTCGGCACGATCCAGGACCACGCCGCCCAAAATGGCGTGATCACCTTCGCCATCGTCCTCGTCATCCTGTGGCTCGCGCTGCGCTCCGTGCGACTGATCCTCGCGGTCTTTATCAATCTCCTGGTCGGGCTGCCGCTGACCGCGGCGCTCGGCCTTTATCTCGTCGGCGCGTTCAACGTCATATCGGTCTATTTCGCCGTGTTGTTCGTCGGCATCGGCATCGATTTCGCGATCCAATACAGCGTACGCTATCGCAACGAGCGTCATACGATCCCCGATCTGACCAAGGCGGTGCGGAGCGCCGGGTTTCATGTCGCTGCGCCGCTGACGCTCGCCGGCAGCGCGACAGCGGCCGGCTTCTTCTCGTTCCTGCCCACCGACTACAAGGGCGTCTCCGAACTCGGCTTGATCGCCGGCTTCGGCATGCTCATTGCCTACGCAACCAGCGTTACCGTCCTGCCGGCCTTGATCCGGCTGCTCAACCCGCCCGGCGAGCCCGAGCCGCTTGGATACACCGCGTTGGCGCCGGTCGACGAGTTCCTGGCGCGCCACCGCATCCCCATCATCGTCGGCGTCGCCGTAGTGGTGATCGGAGCCCTGCCCCTCCTCTATTGGCTACGCTTCGACTTCAACCCGATCAACCTGCAAAGTCCGAAGACCGAAGCCGTCGCCACCTATCTCGACCTTGCGCGCGACCCATCGACGAACGTGAATGCGATCGAGCTGCTCAGCCCGAACCTCAATGAGGCTAACGCGGTCGCCGCCCGTCTCGCAAAGCTGCCGGAAGTCGGTCGCGCGATGACGCTTTCGAACTTCATCCCGGATCAGCAGGAGGAGAAGCTGCCGCCGATCAAAGCCGCCGCGGCCAAGCTCTCCAACGCCTTCGATCCCAAGAACGCGCTTGCGCCGCCGTCGGACGCCGAAAGCGTCACCGCCCTCAATGAAGGCGCACAGCGGCTGACCGAGGCCGCCCAGGACCAACAGAACGCCGGCGCCGGCGCCGCCGCCGCGCGAAGGCTCGCGGACGGCATGTCGAAGCTGGCCCAGGCTCAGCCAACAACGCGCGAGCAGGCGGACGCGGTGTTCGTGAACCCGCTGCGCGCCGATCTCAAGGGCCTGCAGGACGTCCTCCAGGGGGAGCCGGTGACGGAGGCGAGCCTGCCCCCGGATCTCGTGCGCGACTGGACGACGTCTGACGGGCGCGCGCGCGTCTCTGTCACGCCGCGCGACAACCCCAGCGACAATCGCGCAATGCGGCAATTCGCGTCGGCGGTGCTCGCTGTCGAGCCCTCGGCGACCGAGGGGCCGATCACCATTCTCGAGGCCGGCCGAACGGTCATCCGCGCCTTCATCGAGGCGGGAATTTGGGCGCTGGTGTCGATCGCGATCCTGCTGTGGCTGGTGCTGCGGCGCATCGGCGACGTCCTGCTCACGCTAATCCCGCTGATGCTTGCAGGCGTTGTGACGCTCGAACTCTGCGCCTTGATCGGCATGCCGCTCAACTTCGCCAACATCATCGCCTTTCCGCTGCTGCTCGGCGTGGGCGTGGCGTTCAAGATCTACTACATCATGGCGTGGCGCGAAGGCACGACACACCTTCTGCAGACGAGCCTGACGCGCGCCGTCATCTTCAGCGCGCTGACGACAGCGACCGCGTTCGGCAGCTTGATGTTCTCCTCCCACCCCGGCACCTCGAGCATGGGCAAGTTGCTTGCGCTGTCGCTGGTCACGACCCTCGCAGCCGCCGTCCTTTTCCAGCCCATTCTGATGGGTAAGCCGCGCACGGCGCCGCCGGACAAGGCCGTCTGACGCTGCCCCGAACCAAGGAGGGATCCCGTGACAATTTCTAGGGCTTTTGTGATCGTTTTCTTTGCGAGCGCCGTCGCGCCGGCTCTCGCCCAAACGTCGTCGGGAACGCCGCAGGAACAAGCCGCCTGCCGCCCCGACGTGCGCCGCTTGTGTTACCGGGTTCCCCGGGGCTCGGACTCAATGGAATATTTCAAGTGCCTCGAACTCAATCGCGACAGGCTCTCGAAGCCATGCCTCGCCGTCTTGATCGACCACGGTCGCTGAGGCCTGCGCGATGGTGATCCGATCCGACGCCGTTGACGGCTGCCAAATAGCGCACACTATATGCACGGTCAAAAGTGCGGAGTTCTGTTCATGAAGGCAGCAATCCTCGGCGCCATCGCTTTCGCGTTGCTGACGACAAGCGGGGTCCACGCTCAGCCCGCTCCCACCGTCAAAGGGTTCTGGCAGGAAACCGACGACCAGGGCAATATCGGCGCTTGGTTCTACTTTTCCGAGAAGGACGGGGCCTACATCGGACGCCTCGTCAAGAGTTTCCCAAAGCCGGGCGAACCGCACTACAACCTCTGCGCCAAGTGCCAAGACGAGAGGAAGAATGCGCGCATGCTGGGGTTGACCATCGTCAGCGGCATGAAGCGGGACGGTCTGAAATACACCGATGGCAACATCCTCGATCCGCGCGACGGCTCCATCTATCACGCGGAGATGGAGCTCAGTGAGGACGGCCAGGAGCTTTCGGTGCGCGGCTATATCGGCATCCCGCTGCTCGGCCAGACGCAAGTTTGGAAACGGCTGCCGGACAACACGATCGCCGCCGCCGATATCCCGAAGGAAGTGCTCGCCACGCCCAAGCAGTGAGGCGCCGCGCCGCGCGAACTCACGCGGCGTCGGATTCCTCGCGTTCAACGCCGGTCTCGCTCAGCATCGCCAGCAGGTTCGCCTTCATGCCGCGCAACGCGCGAGCGGTCGCCTGCAAGTCGGCGTCGCCAATACGCTCCACAATCTTGTTCTCCGTGCGGGTGACGTCGCCGCGGACCTCGGCGATGAGTTTTCTGCCGGCTTTGGTCAGATAAACGCGCTTGATCCTGCGGTCCATGCTGTCGAACTTGCGGCTGACGAGCCCCGACCGCCCGAGCCGATCGACCAAAGCGCCGAGCGCCACTTTGCCGAGATCGAGCTGTTCGGCCAAGGCCACCTGCGACATTCCGTCTGCGCGGGACAGGAACGCCAGCACCCACCACTGCGAACGTGTGAGGCCGAGCGGCTTCAAGGCTCGATCGACGACGCTGCTGCGCAAGCGCGAAACGTCGTGGAGGAGGAAGCCGAGTTCCAGCTCCCCATTCAAATCATAAGGCATTCAGGTTTTGTTCCGCTCGCGTCTGCGTCAACGCCCGCTTGCTCGCCTCCATCCCATCGAACCTTCCGCGCCCCCGTTACAAATTTTCGCGCGCGGATGTAAGGGGGTATGTCGACCGGCGACGCCGATCGCGTCTTCAGGGGTGGGGAACCAGTAGTGACCAAAGCTCTGTCAGACGATGCGCTGCTCGAACGCGGGCGACAGCGGCTGGAATGGGTCCGTTCGCGCATGGCCCTGCTGGCGGGCCTGCGGCGCGAATTCGAGACCTCGAAGCCCTTTGTGGGGCTGAAGATCGGCATGTCGCTCCACCTCGAACCCAAGACCGCAGTGCTCGTCGAGACGCTTGCGGCGGGCGGCGCGGCGATCGTCGGCACGGGGAACTTCGGCTCGACGCAAGACGACGTCGTGGCGGCGCTGCGCGCTGAGGGCCTCGAGATTTTCGGCCGGCGCGACGTGACGCGCGAGGAGCACCTACGCAATGTCGACAGGGTCGTCGAGGCTCGCCCGGACATCCTGCTCGACAACGGCGCCGACCTCAACGCCGCAGCGCTGCGGCTCGGGCTCGATGGCGGCATTCGCGGGGCGACCGAAGAGACGACGTCCGGCGGCGATCGTCTCCGCAGCGAGTATCAGGGCAAAGTCCCCTTCCCCATCATCGTCATCAACGACAGCCCGCTGAAACAGATCGTCGAGAACAAGCACGCCGTCGGCCAGGGCGTGGTCGAAAGCCTGATGCGGATGACCAATCTCATCATTAACGGCAGGCGCTTCGTCGTAGTCGGCTACGGCTGGTGCGGGCGCGGCGTCGCGCAATATCTCAAGGCGCTCGGCGGGCTCGTCGGCGTCGTCGAGATTGATCCCATCAAGGCGCTCGAAGCGGTGATGGACGGCTTCAAGGTCGGACGGCTCGACGAACTCGCCGCCTGGGGCCAGTTCTTCGTCACAGCGACGGCGCGCCAGCGCGTCGTCGGCGCCGCGGCCTTCGACCGGATGGCGGACGGCGCGGTGCTCGCCAATTGCGGCCATTGGGACACGGAAATCGACGTCGCCGCGCTGCGGGCGCGCGCCGTCTCCGCGAGGCGGCTCGGCGACATGATCGAGCAGTTCCGGATGGCCGACGGGCGCACCCTGACGCTGCTCGCCGAAGGGCGCATGGCCAATCTCGCGGGCGAGGAGCCCAAAGGCAATTCCATCGAAGCGATGGATCTCGGCTTCATGCTGCAGGCGCTGTCGCTGCAGCGCATCGCAACTGACGCAGGCTCCCTCGCGCCGGGCCCGCAGCCCGTGCCGGCCGACATCAACGACACGATCGCTCGGCGCATGCTTCTCGCCATGGGCGCGAGCTACTGACTCCTCGCGAGGGAACGACAATGCGAACCCTTCTTATTGACACCGACACGGCCTCCGACGACGCCGTGGCGATCATGATGGCGCTTTCGGCGCCGGATGTGCGGGTCTGCGGCCTGACGACGGTCGCCGGCAATGTCGGGCTGCAACAAGCGACGCGCAACGCGCTCCTTACGGCCGAGGTCTGCGGCGCCCACGTTCCCGTGTTCGCGGGCGCCGCCGCGCCGCTGACGCGCGCGCATGAACACGCTCACTGGTTCCACGGCGAGGACGGCCTCAGTGACCGCAACTATCCAGCGCCCAAGCGCGGGCCGGAGCGCGAACATGCGGTCGACGCAATCTCGCGGCTCTGCCGCGCCGAACCCGGCCTGACCTTGGTCACGCTTGGCCCGTTGACCAATGTCGCGCTCGCTTTGGCCCGCGATCCGGGGCTCGTCGATAAAGTGGGGCGCTGCGTCGTGATGGGCGGCGCACCCTGCTGCGAGGGCAACGTGACGCCTGCGGCTGAATACAACATCTGGGTCGATCCCGAAGCCGCGCGCATCGTGTTTCGCTCCGGCCTGCCGATCGAAATGGTCGGCTGGCAGGTTTCGCGCGGCGAAAGCGTGCTGAGCGAGGACGAGATCGCCGGCCTCTTGGCGCTCGGCACGGACAAGGCGCGCTTTGCGGTGGAATGCAACGGCCGAGCGAAGGACGCCTACTTCACACAGACCGGCGAGATAGGCCTCTCGCTCGCCGACCCGACCGCGATGGCTGTGGCGCTCGATCGCGAAGTCGGAACCGAATGGAGCCGCCATCTCGTCGAGATCGAATGCGCGAGCGAATTGACGCGCGGCATGACGGTCGTCGACCGGCTCGATGTCGCGCATGACGCCAGCAACGCCGCCGTCTGGAAGGACGCGCTCGCTCGCGATGCGAAGGCCGACATTTGCTGGACGATCGACGCCAAGCGGTTCAAGGCGATGTTGGCGGAGGCCCTGACATAGCGGCGACGACGCCCGCCACTTCGCGAGCGGCCTTTCCCGCCGCTGCTACACCTTTTGCGGGGGCCTTGCGATGACCATCACCATCACCGCCTTCGAACGATCACCGGATCGCGGCAGGGGTCTGGGCCGCGACATGCGGGTGCGCTGGGCGCTCGAAGAGGTGCGCCAGCCCTACGACGCCCGTCTGGTTTCGTTCGGCGCCATGAAGGAGCGTGGGCATCTTGCGCTTCATCCCTTCGGCCAGATTCCGACCTACGAGGAAGGCGACCTCGTCCTGTTCGAGTTCAGGCGCAATCGTCCTCCATATCGCGGAGCGGCATGCGGGCTTGCTGCCCGACGATGCGAACGCCCGGGCGCGCGCGATCATGTGGATGTTCGCCGCGCTCACAACGGTCGAGCCGCCGATCGTCGAACGCGGCATGGCGACGCTCGTGGAGCGCGACAAGACCTGGTACGAGGCGCGCCTGCCCATGCTCGAGGATCGGGTCCGGGGCCGGCTGGGCGAGCTTTCCGCTCGGCTTGGCGATGCCGATTGGCTCGATGGCGCCTTCAGCGCCGGCGACCTGATGATGGTGACGGTGCTGCGCAGGCTCGGCGGATCAAGAATAATGGAGGAATATCCGAACCTCTCCGCCTATGTCGCCCGCGGCGAAGCGCGACCCGCCTACAAGCGCGCCTTCGCAGATCAATTGGCGGTCTTCGTCGCCGCATCGACAAGCTGATCAAGGCCCACGCGTAGGTGACAGGCAGGCATGGCGTCTGACGGCTGCCTGTCGTCATCGCGAGTTAGAGCACTGCCCGGCTGTGATGAATTGAATGTGATGAGCGGGCGGATTCCCGAACGTGTGCGGATGTGAGTCGATTGAGCCTCTGATTCGGGAGGGGCTCATGGTCGGACGGCCGTATTCGGAGGAGTATCGCAAGCGGGTTGTGGCGGAGATCGCGGAGGGCAATTCACGGCGCGGCGCGGCTCGCCGTTTCAAGGTCGGAGCGTCGTCGGCGATCCGCTGGAAGAAGCAATTGGACGAGACCGGCAGCACAGCCCCGGCTGCGCGGTCGGGCAAGAGCCGCTCGCCACTGGAGCCGCACGCAGCGTGGCTGCTGGCGCTCATCAAGGCCGAGCCTGACCTGAGTTTGGCGGAACTGGCCCAGCGGATTGAGGACGAGTTGGGCCTGAAGACCTCGACCAGCGCGGTGGATCGCTTCGTCCAACGGTACGACCTCAGTTATAAAAAAAACTCTGCACGCGGCCGAGCAGGAGCGGCCGGATGTGGCCCAGGCGCGTGAAGCCTGGAAGGCGGCTCAGGCCAGCCTGGATCCCGACAAGCTGGTGTTTATCGACGAAACTGGGGCGTCCACCAAGATGGTCCGGCTGCGGGGACGATGCCCGCGCGGCGAGCGCCTGCTGGCCAAGGCGCCCTGGGGGCACTGGAAGACCACCACTTTCGTCGCCGGCCTGCGCCATAACAGCCTGATCGCGCCGTTCGTCCTGGACGGCCCCATGAACGGCGACGCCTTTCTGGTCTATGTCGAGACCTTCCTTGTCCCAACCTTGCAGCCTGGCGACATTGTGGTGATGGACAACCTGCCCGCCCACAAGGTCGACGGGGTGCGCCAGCGGATCGTCGACGCCGGAGCCGAACTGCGCTTGCTGCCGCCCTATTCGCCAGATCTGAACCCCATCGAGATGGCGTTCTCGCAGCTCAAGGCGCACCTGCGCAAGGCGGCCGAGCGAACCGTTCCCGCTCTCTGGGATCGCATCGGCCTCTGTCTCGACCAGATCACCCCACAGGCCTGCCAAAACTACTTCACCGACGCCGGATATGCCCCATCTTAGCCGGGCAGTGCTCTAGGACCGCCTTTGCAGGCGATCTTGCTGAATGAAACGGGGCCGGCGCGCTGCCATCGTGGTAGGATTTTCGGGTCGTCGGCAAGAGGTCGGCTTCTCACTGATGCCGTTGAGCTCGGTCGCGAGTTGGACCCGGGACGCCGTGATGATCTCGTCTTGCGCGTAGGGGCGGCGACGCCCTGGAGCCTTCTTCTTAGCATTCCTCTTCCATCGGCGTCCTTGCCGGCGCGGCGAGCGATGGAGGCGATGATGGAAGTTCTGCACGAACGGGTGGCCGGCCTCGACGTCCACAAGGACAGCGTCGTGGCGTGCGTGCGCGCGATGGCGGCTGGCAAGACCCACCGGGACTGTCGAACGTTCGAGACGACGACGGCCGGCCTTGGCGCGCTCAAGGACTGGCTGGTCGCGGCGCGCTGCGAGCGGGTCGCGATGGAGGCGACCGGCGTCTACTGGATGCCGATTTGGAAGATACTGGCCGACGGCGACTATGCGATGATCGTGGCCAACGCCGCGCACATCAAGGCGGTTCCCGGCCGCAAGACCGACGTCAACGACGCGACCTGGATCGCCGATCTCGCCGCGTTCGGCTTGATCCGGGCGAGCTTCGTTCCCGACGAACCGCTGCACGGGCTGCGCACGTTGATGCGCACCCGTAAGCAGCTGGTGCGCGAGCAGTGCGGCCATGTCCAACGCATCCAGAAGACGCTGACGGAAGCCAACATTCGCCTCGATTCGGTGATCAGCGACATCATGGGCGGCAACGGGCGCCGCGTGATCGAAGCGATGATCGGCGGCCAGCGCGATCCGCGCAAGCTCGTCGCCTTGACCGACCGGCGGCTGAAGGCCTCGCCCAAGCAGCTCTACGACGCGCTGCACGGCCGCCTGACCGATCATCATCGCTTCCTGCTGCGGCTCCATTTGCAGCAGTACGACGCGCTGGCGGCGACCATCGGCGAGCTCGACCGCGAGGCCGACGAGCGCCTCGCGCGGCTCGACCAACGGATCGAGCGCAAAGCTGGGTTTCGCGACTTGATCGGCTTGCTCGTCACCATTCCCGGGGGCAGCCGCTTATCCGCGTTGACGATCCTCTCCGAGATCGGCCCCGACATGGGCCGCTTCGCCACCGCCGGCCATCTCGTCGCCTGGGCGGGCCTCTGCCCGGCGCAGAACGAAAGCGCCGGCAAACGCCGGCGCGGTCGCCTGCGCAAGGGCGCGCCGTGGCTGAAGACCATGCTCGTTCAGTGCGCGTGGGCGGCCAAGCGCGCCAAGGCGAGCTATTACTCCGCCCAGTTTTTCCGCCTGCGCGCCAGACGCGGCCCGCAAAAAGCGGTCTGCGCCGTCGCCGCCTCGCTTCTCACCGCGGTCTACCACATGCTCAAAGACGGCGTCCCGCACCGCGACCTCGGCGGCGCCTATTTCGAGGGCCGCCGGCCCAAGGCCAAACTCAATCGCCTAGTCCGGCAAATCCGCGATCTCGGCTACGACGCTACCTTGCAGCCGATCTCGCAAGCCGCCTGAGCCGAGCCTGATTCGCACGCCAACGCCGCCACTTAGCGTGTTGTTTCTTCTTAGCGGAGCGCGGCGATCCAGAGATCGAAGCGTCAGCCGATTGAGGCGCTCACCGAACGACCCGCAACTTGCTGGCGAGACCTCGATCGCTGGATTGCTTCGCTCCGCTCGCAATGACGGTTCCACGTAACTGCAGAACGCTCTAACCGCCCTGTCCCTTCACGACGCGTGCGAGAAATTCCTGCCGCGGACGATCAACCTCGGGCGCCGTGCGCGGGGGCGCGTCGATGATCATCGTAAGAGCATCCTCGCGATAGGATGCCCACCGCAGCGCCCCTTCGCCGTTCGGGTCGCCGTGCTTGATGAAATTGAGCCAAAAATTCGATGCGAGCGCCGCGACGTCCCGGTCGCTTTGCGCGTACGCCCACGTAAAGGCCGCGAGGTTGTCGAACACATAAGGAATCTCGCCGGCGTGGAAGGCGCCGGCCTCGCTGATTGGCGTGTCGCCGAACCAGCCTTGCGGGGCCGGCGGCGCGTGGTCGAAACGATAGCGGAATATGTCCGCCCGGCCCGTCTCCTTCTGTGCCTCGATCCAGGCCCAGGTCTGATGAACGATCGTCAAATCCGCGCCCAGCGCGCGCGCCGAGCTGGCGAGCGTGCCGGCAGGATAAAGCTCCAAAGCGTCCGCGGCATGGTCGGCGAAGATAGAGCGCACAATAGCCTCGCAGGGACGGCCCGCATTTTCGCCCTTCGTCGCATCGAAGTTGAAACCCTCGTCCTTGTTCCAACCGGCCAGCAGGGGGACGTCGCTCTGCTCGCCGCGCGCGAAAATGTCGGCGGGCGCCTGCGGCAGAAAATGCCCATCGACGATCGGCCGAAATCCGAGACCTGGCGCCGCCGCCAGGATCGCCTCCGCCGGCGCCGCGCGCAGCTCGGCGAGATCCTTGGCGCCGACGCGCCGCGCAAAGGCCACACCTTCCGCTTCTGCTTGCCTGAGATTCCGCAGCGGACGCGACGGCGAAGCGAAGAAGGCGCCGCTTTGCCCGATCGCCCGCGCGAACAGCCCCTTGGCGAGCGGCGAGGCCATCAGCATGCTCACCGCAGAGGAGCCCGCCAACTCCCCCGCAATGGTCACCGCTGAGGGATCGCCGCCGAAGGTGCCGATGTTGCGCGCCACCCATTGCAGCGCCGCCACGAGATCGAGCATCCCATAGGCGCCCGACGATCCGCTCTCAGCGGTCAATTCGGGATGCGCGAGGAATCCGAGCGCGTTCAGCCGATGATTGACCGTCACCACCACGACGCCTTGGGCGGCGAGGTTCGCGCCGTCGTAGCGCGGCTCGGACCCTGAGCCGACCACGAAACCGCCGCCGTGGATCCAGAACAGCACAGGAGCCCGTTCGATCGAGCCGGGCTCAGCGCGCGTCCAAACGTTCAGGTAGAGGCAATCCTCCGAAACGCCGGCGATCGTCGGATCGATGTCGTCGAACACAACGCCTTGCAGCGAATTGGCGCCAAAACGCTCCGCCGAGCGTAGCACTCGCCAGCCCTCGGTCGGCTGCGGTGGGCGCCAGCGCAGCGCGCCGACCGGCGGAGCCGCATAAGGAATGCCCTTGAAGGCGCGCACGCCCCGCCCCTCGGCCGGCGGCGCTGCGAGGGCGCCGCCTTCGATCGCGATGAAATCCGTCAACGAACACTCCCTCGGGTCGTGTCAGCGAGGCGAGCGGCCTCTCAAGCGAATAGCGAGAGGCCGCCGTCGACGCGGATGGTCTGCCCGTTGATGAACCTCGCCCGCGGTCCGGCGAGGAAGGCGACGGCCTCCGCGATCTCCTCCGGCTCGGCATAGCGGTTGAAGGACTTGGCGCTCGAATCCATGCGCTTGGGATCGACCACGCGCGTCGCTTGGAAGCGCGCGGACTTCGTCGGGCCGGGACTGACGGCGTTGACGCGCACGCCGTCCTCAAGCAACTCCTTCGCCAAGCAGCGGGTGTAGTGTACGACGCCAGCCTTGAGCGTGGAATAGACGACCTCCGGGCTGCAGCCCATATGCGCGGCGACCGAGGCGATGTTGACGACCGAGCCGGAGCCCGCCGCCTTCATCGGCGGCACGAAGGCCTGACACATCAGCATCGTGCCGATCAGATTGTTTTCGGTGAGGACCTTGATGTCCTCGTAGGCGACGTCGAGCGCATTGTTCGGGCTGGGCTTGCCGCCGGACGCGCCGATGTCGCCGCCCGCGCAATTGACCAGAATATGGACGTGCCCGAGCTTGTCGTCGATCTCACGCTTCATCTTCGCGACCGCGGACCGATCGCCGATATTGCCGCTGACGGCGCAGACCCGGCCGCCGTGGCCCGAAATCTGCCGCGCGACCGCGTCGAGATCGGCGAACTCGCCATATTTGGCGGGCGCAGTCCAATCGACGTCGTGGATGGCGACGTCGGCCCCGAGCTCGGCGAGCCGCTCCGCCATGAAGCGCCCGAGCCCGCGCCCCGAGCCGGTCACAAACGCGGTCTTACCCTTCAATTCCTTGGTCACGTCAGGCTCCTTGATTAAGCGTCAAAGCATTTCGTGCGTTTGTCATACCGCCCGTCATTGCGAGCGAAGCGAAGCAATCCAGCGGCGCCGACGATGCAAGCGGAGGCATGGATCGCTTCGGAGCTCACGCTCCTCGCGATGACGGCGCGAAGTTCTGGCATTCCGCTCTAAAGTCCCAGTTCGCGCATGTTGGCGGCGCTACGGCGGATCATGGCGAGCTCGTAGTCGACGAGGGCTCCGTCCTCGCCCTTCTCCCAGGGCGTGCGGCAGTCGGCGTCGTCTGGCAGGCGGTTCTTGCGCGCGGCGGCGAGACAGGCAGCAAAGGCGGAGGCCTGCTTCGGCGCGTAGAAATTCCACCATTGCGGATTGAGCCAGCGCACATGCCGCGCCTCCAAGGCGCCCGGCTCCAGCACGGCCGCCAGCCCGTCATGATGCGCGCTCAAAATGTCGAGCATTTCGGCGATCGGAACCGCCCCGTCGCCGATGGCGCAACGAACGAGGCGATAGCCTTCATCCGTAAACTGCACCCGATAGTCCTTGAGATGGACATGGCGCACATGCGGCGCGACGCGCTCGGTGAAGGCCAGCGGCGCCTCGCCGACGGGGAAGGTGTTTCCCATGTCGAGCGTGATGCCGACGCCGCGCGACGCCTCGCAGAAGGCGACGAGTTCGTCGCTGCCGAAATCCTGATGGTTTTCGATCGCCAGCACGCGCCCTTCGTCCGCCGCCCGCGGGCCATATTCGGTAAGCGCTGCGCCGACCTTGGCGACCAGTTCGCCCCACCCTGCCCCCAGCGCATGCCGATCACCGCACAGCACGGTTGTCAGGCCGAACCGGATGACCTTGGCGTCGAGCGCGCGCGCCGACCGCAGTGCGCTCTCGAACGGCCCCATCATCATGCCGGAGCTGACGATCGGGACCATCCCCAGCGCGCGCAGCCGCTCGCCGAGGGCGGCCAGTTCGCCGTCGCTGAGCTCGCGGAGCCACGGGTCGAACAGCTCGATCGCCCGCGCGTCAAGCTCTCGCGCAACGCCGATGAAGCCTACGAGCCCGACGCCGCGGGGATTGGCGCGCGGGCCCCCCTTTGCTTGCAGACCGAGATAGTAGGTCAGGCCATAGGGATTGAGGCCGAATGTGAACGCTCGCCCGCGCGTCTCGGCTTTGGCGGCCTCGCTCATCGTAGCCCTCCATCGACGGTCAAGCTCTGTTTGGTGATCATCCGGCTGTCGTCGGCGGCAAGGAACAGCGCGGCGCGCGCGATCTCCTCGCCGAGCAGCGTGCGCTTGATCGCTTGGCGCTGCGCCATCGCCTCGACCGACTCGGGCGTCTTGTACCAAAGCCGGATCTGTCGCTCGGTCATCACCGCGCCGGGCTCGATGGCGTTGACGCGGATGTTGTCGCCGCCGAAGGCTCGCGCAAGCGCCCGCGTCAGGCCGACGACGCCCGCCTTTGCGGCGGCGTAAGCCGGCATCTCAGCCGCGCCGCCCCGCCAGGCGATCGACGAGAGATTGATGATCGAGCCGAAGCCGAGCTCGCGCATGTGCGGATGGACGGCTTGAGCGGCGAAGAAATGATGGCGCAGATTGACGTTCTGCGACTGATCCCAGAACTCGACGCTGACGTCGCCAACCGCGTGGCGCTGATCGTTCGCGGCGTTGTTGACGAGCGTTGCGACCGGACCAAGCTCCTCTCGGACGCGCTCGATAGCGCCCCGCAACGCAGCGATGTCGGTGACGTCGGCCTTGAGAAATAGGTGCCGCCCGCCGCTCCCGGATATCTCGCGTTGCAGCGCCCAACCTGCCTCTTCCTGCAAGTCAACGAAGGCGACGCGCGCTTTGTTGCGCGCGAAAGCGCGCACGATGTCGGCGCCGATGCCGCTCGCGCCGCCACTGATGAAGGTGACGCGATCGGCAAGGCTTGGATAGGTGGCGAAGGTCAAGGAGTCGCTCATGAGATAAGGTCTTGCGTTGCAGGATCGAATAGGCAGGCGTGGGACATTTCGACGCCCAGGGGCAGAGTTTCGCCGAGCCGCGGCGCGCTGTCGGGATCGAACCGCCCGACAATGTCACCTTCGCCGAGCTTCAGCAGCGCGATCGTTTCAGCCCCGGTCGGCTCGACGACTTCCACCGGCGCCTTCAACTCAGCGAGCGCGGGCTTGCGCGCCTTCAATTCAGGGTCGTAGCGGAAGAGGTGCTCGGGGCGAACGCCCAGTACGACCCGGCCGTCTGCAGGGCGGCGCGACGGCCGCTTCGTCAGCGGCAGGATGGCTGCTTCGCCGCTGTGCGTAAGTATGGTCACATTCGGCGCGCCATCGAACTCGCCGAGTACGGCCGGAATGAAATTCATCGACGGGCTACCCATGAAGCCGGCGACGAACATGTTCGCGGGGCGGTCGTACACCGCCTGCGGCTCGTCGAACTGCTGCAAGGCCCCCTGATGCATAACGGCGATGCGGGAGGCGAGCGTCATCGCCTCGATCTGGTCGTGGGTGACATAGATCGTCGTCTTGCCGACGCGCAGATGCAGCTTCTTGATCTCGGTGCGCATGTCGACGCGCAGCTTGGCGTCTAGATTGGAAAGCGGCTCGTCGAACAGGAACAATTTGGGGTCGCGAACCAGCGCGCGTCCCATGGCGACGCGCTGCCGCTGGCCGCCGGACAACTGTCCCGGCTTGCGATTCAGCAGCGGCTCGATCTGCAAGAGTGCGGCAACGCGATTGACGGCGGCGTTCTGCTCCGCCCGCGGCACGCCGCGGCTCTCCATGCCAAAGGTGATGTTCTGGCGCGCCGTCATCGTCGGGTACAGCGCATAGGATTGGAACACCATCGCGATGTCGCGATCCTTCGGCGCGACCGAATTGACGAGGCGGCCGTCGATCCTAATCTCGCCGTCGGTGACGCTCTCCAGTCCGGCGATCATCGAGAGCATGGTCGACTTCCCGCAGCCCGATGGGCCGACGAGGGCGATGAACTCGCCGGTCCGCGCCTCGAGGTCGATGCCCTTCAGCACCTCGACAGGCCCGAAGCGCTTACGCAAACCCCTGATCGTCAGCGTCGCCATTCCGCCGTCCTCATTTGATTGCGCCCTGGGTGAGGCCACGCACGAAATATTTGCCGCCGAAGAAGTAGATCAGCAGCGGTGGGATCGCGCCGATCAGCACCGCAGCGCTGGCGACGTCGAAGGCTCGCGCGTTCATCTGGTTGGTGGCGAGCGCGACGAGAGCGGTCGTGATGGGCTGCTCTCGTCCACCCGTGAAGACCACGCCGAATAGATATTCGTTCCAGATGCTGGTGAATTGCCAGATTACGGTGACGATCAGGATCGGCGGCGACAGCGGCACGACGATCTTGAAGAAAATGCGCCAGAACCCCGCCCCGTCGATGCGCGCCGCCCGGATCAGATCGTCGGGAATGTTGACGTAATAGTTGCGGCAGAACAGCGTTGTGAACGAAATGCCCTGGACGCAATGAACCAGAATGAGGCCGTAGACCGAATTGGCGAGGTGCAGCTGCCCGAGGATGAAGGCCCAAGGCAGCAGCGCAATCTGGCCCGGCATGAATACGCCGAGCGTCATGCAAGCGAACAAAGTTTGTGAGCCGGGAAAGCGCCACTTCGAGAGAACGTAGCCGTTGACGGCGCCGATCAGCGTCGAGACGATGGTCGCGGGGACGGTCATCCGCAGCGAATTGTAAAAGTTGCGCTGAATGCCTTCGCAGGTTCCCGCGACGCAGAAGTGCGACCAAGCCTGCGGCCATGCCTTCAGCGAAAAGCTGCGCGGAAAGGCGATCAACCCGTCGCGCGTGATCTCCGGCAGATCGCGAAACGAATTGGCGACGACCACCAAGAGCGGCAGGAGATAGATCAGCGCGAAAAAGCCGAGGAAGGCGTAGACGCCAATGCGTCCAGCGGCATAGCGCAAGCTGGCGGCGCGGGCGGCCGGCGCGGAGACGGATTGCAGGGCGACGTCAGCCATTGGCGGCAGCCTCGCGTCGGTTGCGCCACACGATCCACAGCGCATAGGGGACAAGCACGACGGCGAGCGCGGCGAGGATCATCATCGCCGCCGCCGCGCCGATCGCGATCTGGCCTCGCTGGAACATCAGATCGTAGACATAGATCGCCGGAAAGGTCGTCGATATGCCGGGGCCGCCGTTGGTCAGCGCCACGACGAGATCGAACGTCTTGATCGCGAATTGCAGCAGCACAACCGCCACCGCGATGAAGATCGGCGCGATGGTCGGCAGGATCACCTTGCGGTAGATACGAAAGCGGCTCGCCCCGTCGATCTGCGCCGCCTTGACGAGATCGGGATCGACAGAGCGCAGCCCGGCAAGGAACAGCGCCATCGCGAAGCCCGAGGACTGCCAGACGCCCGTCGCGATGATCGCATAGATCGCCGTGTCGCGATTGGTGGTGAGGCGGAAGGTGAAGTCGGTCCAGCCGAGGCTCCGCACGAAATATTCGATGCCGGCATTCGGACTGTAGAGCCAGTTCCAGACGGTCCCGGTCACGACGAACGAGACGGCGAGCGGGTAGAGGAAGATCGTGCGCCAGATCGCCTCGCCGCGCACCCGCTGATCGATCGCGATTGCGAGCGCGAGGCCGACCGCCAGCGACAGCACGACATAGATCGAGCCGAACAGGAACAGATTGCCGTAAGCGATCGCCCAGCGATGGTTCGCCCAGAGCTCCGCATAGTGCTTGAAGCCGACAAACTCGTAAGTCGGCAGTAGCGTGCTGTTCGACAGCGAAATGTAGAACGTCCAAATTGCGAAGGCGAAGACATAGACGAAGCTCGCGATCACCGACGGCGCCAGCGCCAGCTTCGGCGTCGCCGCCGTCAAGACATCCCGCCAACTTGGGCGCGGCTGATGCGCCAAGCGATCACCCGCCAAGTGGTTGCTTGCGGCGTTGCTCATCGCTGCCCTCCCTCTATGCGAAGCGGAGTGGAGCGCTCCGCGACGACGGCGCGCCGCGGAGCTAAGGCGTCACTGTTGCGCTTCGACCGCGTCCGCCATGGCGTCGGCGGCCTCCTTGGAGGTCATCTTTGGGTTGTTCACGAAGGAGGTGATCACGTCCATCATGGCGCCGCGGTACTTCTGTAGCACCGTCATGTTGTGCGCCATCGAGCGAACCAGCGTCTTGTTCGCAATCGAAGCCTCGAGATCCTTCTGCGACAATTGCTGGCAGGCGTTGAAGCCCTTGGAGAGATCGACGTCCAACCGGGCGGGAATCGAGCCCTTGGTCTGGTTGAAGACGGTCTGGAATTGCGGCGACATGACGAGATGCGCGAGCAGCTTCTGACCCTCGACATAATCGGGATCGCTCTGCTTGAAGAAGGCGATCGAATCCGAGTTGAGGATGAAGCCCGGCTTGCCCCAATCCGTCGGCGCCTGCCCGCAGACATAATCGGCGCCCTGTTTCAGGCCGGCCGCGCTGAAGATGCCGATCTGCCAGTCGCCCATGATCATGAAGGCGGCCTGCCCTTTGGCGAGCATGCTGGTGGCGGTGTCGTAGTCGCGGCCGGCGATCGCCGGATCCATGTATTTGGAGACGATCAGGCGCATCTCGTCGAACGCCTTGACCATGTCAGGCGAACGCATCGCCTTGTCGACGAAGGCCTTGCGGAACAGATCGATACTCTGACCGAAGACGACGACCTCAAAGACGGTCGAATCCGTCCAGTCCTGGCTGAAATGGGCGAGACAGATGATCTTGGCGGCGACCGCCTTGTCGCGGGCCGCGTTGAATTCCGCCCAGGTCTTCGGCAAAGCCGTGATGCCCGCCGTCGCCATGCCTTTGGTCGAACCCCAGATCCAGTTGATGCGGTGGATGTTCATCGGCGCCGCCACCCAGTCGCCGGTCGGCTTCATGACCGGGAGGAGCTCAGGCGCGACGACCTTGTCCCACCCCTCGCTCTTGGCGAGATCGTCGAGATTGGCGGTCCTGCCGGTCTCGTTCCATTCAGCGATCTCCGGCCCCTTCAATTGAACGGCGGGAGGCGCGTTGCCGGCGACGACGTCCGCGCGCAGCTTAGCGAGCGTATTGGCGGTGTGGCCCGAAATTGAAGTCTGTTCCCACTTGCCGCCGGCGGCCGTGAACATCTCGCCGAGCTTGGCGATCGCCGCGGCGTCGGAGCCTTCCGACCATTGGTGCAGCAAGTTGGTCTTAGGTTCGGCTTGAGCGCCATTGACGAGCGCGCAAGCGAAAATGCCGGCCAAAGCCGCGGTTCTCCTCAGCATCGCATCCTCCCGGTTCGTCGGTCGGCGGCTCTTTTGGCCGCGTCTCCGACATTGCGCCAATTGGCGAACCATATTATTTCTATTTCGAAAAAATTAGGATTGTCAACAGCGGTCAATAGGAAGTGATGTGTTCAGCAATGAACTAAAGTCGTTGCTCAGCGAGCCCGATGCCGCAACCCCGGAGGCGCGCATTGTGCGGATCATGAGCGAACGCGGCGCCGTCTCCGCGGCCGACATCGCGCGCTCGACCGGGCTCGCGCGCTCGACGATATCGATGGCCCTCGCGGAGCTGAGGCGCGCGCAAGTGATCGTCGAAGCGCCGGTCAACGACGGCGAGCGCGGCGTCGGCCGGCCCGCCGCCGCCTTCGCGCTCAATCCGGCGGCGGGCACCTGCGTCGGGCTGCACCTGAGCCGGACGGGCATTCGCATGCTGGTGGCGGACGTTTCGCATTCTGTCATTTGTGAAGATACTATCGCGCTCGGCCGCGACTATTCGCCCGAATTCGCCGCCCAGCGGGCGCGGCAGTCGATCCGCGAGGTGTACAAGCGCCAAGGGCTGTCGTTGCACGCCCTGCTCGGCGTCGGCATCGCCGTCTCCGGCCCGGTCGCGCCGGACGGCAGAATTCAGCGCGCCAGCATCCTGCCCAGTTGGGCCGGCGTGAACATCCGCGAGGCATTCGAACCGACGCTCGAGCAGTCGATCTTCGCCGACAACGAGTCCAATTGCTCCGCGATCGCCGAAATGACCTGGGGCGCGGCGGTCGGCTGGGAGGATTTCGTTCTCTTCAAGATCGACATCGGCGTCGGCGGCGCGATCGTCAGCCGCGGCCATGTGATCACCGGCGTCGCCGGCGCCGGGGGCGAGTTCGGCCATATGACGATCGACCCGCATGGAGAGCTGTGTCGCTGCGGCAATCGCGGCTGTCTCGAGCTGACCGCCAGCCTCAACCCAGCCGTCGCCATCGCCTCGCGCCTGCACGGCCGACCGATCGACATCGACGAATTGATCGCGATGGCCAATGCGGGTGACGTCGGCTCCGCGCGTCTCATCGCCGACACGGCCGAACTCGCCGGGCGCGGCCTCGCCGTGGTCGGCGCCATCATCAACCCCGGCCTCATCATCGTCGGCGGACGAGGCGGCTTGGCGGGACCGCTGCTGCTCGAACCTTTGACGGCCTCCTATGAACGCCACACGTTGATCAAACGGCAGGACGTGCCGGAATCGCAACGCGTCAAAATCGTCACCGGCCGCTTCACGCATAACGACGCGCTGATGGGCGCGGTGGCCCTGGTGCTGCGGCGGCACGGCCGGCTGGATCGATCCTTCGGCGCCGGCGACCTTCGCGACCGATCCGCCAAAGCCGCGGTTTGACGGCGCGCCGCGAGGTCACGGCGGCGGGGTCTCGAGTGGGGCCACTCCCTGCTCGTCGATGCGCAGAACCGTCAGTCGGTTCGTCACATAAGCGCCGGTGTCGATGTTGATCCGGTTGCCGAGCAATTCGACGCTCGGCTTCGGCGTATGGCCGTGAACGACGATGAAGCCGAAATCGCCGGGCCAATTCAAGAAGTCGTCACGAATCCAGGCGAGGTCGTCAATCGATTGCATTTCGAGCGGCACGCCGGGCCGCACGCCCGCATGAACGAAGCAATATCGACCGACCTCATGGTAGGCTTTCAGCGAAGCGAGGAAGCGCAAGTGCGAGGCCGGCATCTTCTCCGCAAGGTGCCGAGGAAGAACCCCGCCACCTGCGAGCAACGCTCGTGCATCGACGCCGTAGGAAAGAACCGTTTCAAGGCCGCCGATCGGCCGCCATTGCTCGAAGGTGGTGAGCCCTTGCAGAAACGACTCCATGACGATCTCATGATTGCCCCGGAGCGCCACCACCGAAGCGACCGCCGAACGGGCGATCAGAAGATCGATCACGCCCTTGGAGTCGGGTCCGCGATCGACATAGTCGCCGACATAGATTTCCACTACCTGCCCGCGATCGCCGTGTTGGGCGAGGTCGCGGTCGATCGCCTCATGCGCCCGTTCCAGGCAGTCGGATCGGCCGTGGATGTCGCCGACCGCGTAAATCACGACGCCTTCGGGACCGGGCGGGTAGCTTACGTCGCGACGCCGAAGAGACTTGAGCCAAGCGAACATTCAACCTCGCGCGGCGATGCGCCGATATGAGCCAGTGCGGCGCGCTAGTATCGTCGATCTGACGCGTCCGAGGTACCCACACCGCCAAGACGAGCCAAGCGCGTCGATGTTTCCACAATCTCAATAACTTCGGCCACGCCGCCCGCCAATCCCCGCGCCGTTGCGCCATAGTTAATGAATGACTACGATCCCCGGGCTTTTGCTCGAGTTGCGTACAGTGAGGTGGACCGGTGGCTGAAACTGCTCGCCAGTCGCTCTATGTTGCGCGTCCGGCGCTCCGCGATCTCAACCTGCCTTGTCAAGCGTTGCCACCGATCGCCGCCGCGCTCGACGCAGTTCTGCTGGTGCTCGCGAGCGTCGCGGGGGCCGTTTGCTATCAGCTGTACAGCGCGGGCCGAGTGGGCTCGCTCGAGGGCATCGTCGGAATCGGGACGATATCGGCGGCGCTGTTCATTCTCCTTGCGCGTGTCGAAGGGCTCTACCAGCTCGAAGCCTTGTTGGCGCCGGCGTCCTATCTGAAGCGTGCGGCGGTCGCGCTGGCGGTGAGCCAACTCTCCGTCACCTGCATATTGTTCCTGCTCAAGGAGGGCGCGGAATATTCGCGCGGCGCCGTCGTCGTCTCGTCGTTTATCGCATTGGCCTTGACGGCGATCGGGCGCGTGATCGCCGCCAGGGCGTTTCAGTACGGCATCCAGCGAGGCGCCATCAAAGGCCGCCCCGTGGTGACGCTCGGCGACCCCGTCGAACTCGAACAGTTGGGGCACGCAGACCTCATGCGGTTCGGCATCGACGAGATCGCGCGGATCGCCTTGGTCGGGCGCTCGGCCGGCAAAGGGCTCGACGAGCGGGACAGCGCACAGATCGCGCATGCGATCGAAGTTTCTCGTCAGCGCCAGGCGTGGGAGTTCGCCTTGATCGTGCCTTGGGAGCGCGACCTGGAGCTCTCTGAGGCGTGCGGCCTGCTGCGCGTCTCGCCTTTGCCGGTCCGCCTCTACCCCGACCACAAGATTTGCAACGTTCTCTCGCTGCAGCAAGAGCGCCGCTTTGAGCCGCATTTCGCGGTGACGATCCAGCGCGCGCCGCTGAACGGATGGGAACGGGCGCTCAAGCGCGTCATGGACATTGTCCTCGCGGCGGTGGGCTTGATCGTCCTCGCGCCGCTGCTCCTCCTCACCGCAACGCTCATCAAGCTGGACAGTCGCGGGCCGGTGCTGTTCCGGCAGCGACGCTGCGGGTTCGACAATCGCGAATTCATCATCCTCAAGTTCCGGACGATGACGGTGATGGAAGACGACGGAACGGTCGTTCAGGCCAAGCGCGACGACGTCAGAGTGACCCGCATCGGCAGGATTCTCCGGCGCACCAGCATCGACGAGCTGCCACAGTTGCTCAACGTCATCCGAGGCGACATGTCCCTCGTCGGCCCACGCCCGCACGCCATGGCGCACGACGACGAATACAAGACGCGGATCAACAATTACGCGCTGCGCCACCACGTGAAGCCGGGATTGACGGGAGCGGCGCAAGTGAAGGGCCTGCGCGGCGAGACGTCGCGCCTGTGGCAAATGGAGCAGCGCGTCGAGCAGGACCTTTGGTACATCAACAATTGGTCGCTGGCGCTCGACATCAAGATCATGGCGATGACCGGCTTCGCCCTGTTCCGCAGCGAGGTCTATTAGAGCGTTTTCCCCAAATCCAGGCCGTCATTGCGAGCGTTCTCGCCCGGATGGCAAGCGCCTCTCAATTCGAGGGAAATCCGATTTCCAACCGCGCTTCGTTCCACTCGCCGGTGTTCAACGGCGAAGGGCCGGCCTCGCGCCCGAGGCGAAACGGCGCAGCAGCGGCTCTTGAGCCAGCGAACCGACGAAATATGCGAACTGGAAGATCGCGACGGAGCACATCGCGGAGATGAACGCCTCGCCGACCCCGAGCGACAGCAACGCACAGAAATGGATCGGCGCGATCACCAGGGAAAGGCCCAACAAACCATAGGCGTTGAACGCGAGACCGAGGACAAAACCGGCTGAAGCAAGGGCAAGGAGGGTCATGGACCGTGATCCGATCGGTAGCTGCCGTAACGCTAAATAGTATTCAGAGACCCTAACAAGCAGTTACCATTCCGCAAACCAGTCGGACATGCTTGCCCCGCGGCCGACGCGACATTCGTCGCTCCTCCGACGCGCCCCGACGAAGATGCGCGCCGCCGCCTGGGACAGTTTACCATAGAGTGACGCATCGGTGACGAAATTCGTTGGGGATGACGCGAAAAATAGACCTCAGGCTCCCTCGCCGCAATCGCCAAACCTCGAACAGTGACGATTTTACAGCGACTTAGTCGTCAATTCACAAAGTCGCAAGCCCCTCGGCGGCGCCCCGCGCGGCTCAGCCGCATTCTCGTTCAATGGCCACTCACGCCGGCGGCCTGCGTCTTTGCTGGGCGCGCTCAATCGACTGTAACGGAAGACTGTTTCTTCGTCGCACCGCGGCTTTTCTTGGCGACGCTTTCCCGCGGAGGGGCGGTGGAGGCGCGCAAGATCAACGCGGGCGAGGTGCGGATTTGGGCCGGCGGCAGATCCGGCTGAGCGATGCGCTCCAGCAGCAGCCGGGCGCCTTCGCGTCCGATCAGGTCGTGGCATATCCGGATCGTCGTCAACGGCGGCTCGACCATGTCGACCAGCGGCATGTCGTTGTGGCCGGTGATCGAGACGTCGTCGGGACAACGGAGCCCGCGCGCGGCGACTGCGCGCACTGCGCCGAGCGCAAGCAGATCGTTGGCCGCGGCGATCGCCGTCAGTCCTTCTTCATCGAGCAGTTGCTCGACGGCCGCTTCGCCAGCCTCCCGGGAATAGCCCGCCGCGACGACGACCGGTCCCGGCTCTAATCCGGCCTCTTCCATCGCGCTCCGAAACCCCTCGGCGCGCAGGAGGCCGGTGGAAACGTCCTGCGGACCGGCGAGGTGCCCGATCCGGCGGTGTCCCAAACCGGCCAAATGCTGAACAGCGAGGCGCATTCCCTGGCGATCGTCGGGCGTCACGGCGGACAAGCGCCCGTCGAGATCACCGCGGTTGACGAGGACAGTGGGCAGGCCGAGGTCAAGGCAATGCGCGAGCACGCGATCCTTGGAATGCGCGGTGGCGAGGATCAATCCCTCCGCCCGGCGGGCAACCAGGCTTTCGATCAGCTCCAGCGCGCCGACGTCGCCGCCAGCGTTGGCGACGAGCACGGCGTAGTGATGCTGCGTCAGCGCCGCCTCCACCCCCGCCAGGATCGGGGCGAAGACGGGGTTGGCCAAATCAGGCACCAGGACGCCGACAAGGCGCGACCGACTGGTGCGCAGGGAGGCTGCGATCATATCGCGCCGATAGCCGAGGCGCGCGGCGGTCTCGGCGATCCGCGCAACGACCTCCGGCGAGATGAGACGCGCGGTTTCCGGATTGAGCGCGCGCGACGCGGTCGAGCGATGGACGCCGGCCGCGTCGGCGACCTCCTGCAAAGTTGCGCCGCGCTGCGATCCAGGCCGAAGCGGCGACTTGGCCGGGCCCTTGCGCGGAGTTTGGGGCGGGACTCGGTCAGTGGGAGACATGCGCGTATTATACACCCCCCTACGATGATATGCAATCGGTTGCACAACGCCTGCGAGTTTGAACAAAATTCGGGCGCCTTTGGATTTTTTGTTGGCGCCGAGTGATTTTTGTTTGACCTCTGCAATCGGTTGCAGTACAGGTCATGCAACCGATTGCACGCATTTGCGGAGGAGCTTATGAGCGCGCGCACATCACCCCCATCAAAGGAACTGCCGAACTACGGCGTCATCGACAGCGCGGAGGCTGTCACCGGTGTCGTTCTGCGCGCGATGTCTGGGGCTCCGAACGACCGGCTGCGCGAAGTGATGGCCGCCTTCGTGCGCCACCTCCATGCGTTCGCGCGCGAGGTCAAGCTGTCCGAGAGCGAATACGATATTGCGATCGACTTCCTTAACCAAATCGGCAAAGCGACCAACGACGAGCATAACGAAGGCATTCTATTTGCCGATATCGTTGGGTTTTCAACTCTGGTCTGCCTGATGAACAACGGCGTGGCTGGAGCGACCGAGACCACCGCAGCTCTGCTCGGGCCCTTCTGGCGCGACCATTCGCCCGTCACCGCCAACGGCGACACGATTGTGCGCTCGCCGACGCTCGGCCCCGCGATGTTCGTGAATTGCCGCGTCGTCGACCCTGAGGGCCAGCCGATCCGCGGCGCCGAGGTCGATATCTGGCACGCTTCGCCGGTCGGCCTTTACGAGAACCAGGACCCAGACCAGGCCGATATAAATCTCCGCGGCCGTTTCCTCACCGACGAAGAGGGCCGGTTCTACTTCCGCTCGATCAAGCCTGCCGGCTATCCGGTGCCGACCCACGGCCCAAGCGGCGACATCCTGCGCGCCCAGCTTCGTCATCCTTTCCGACCGGCGCACGTCCACTTCCTCGTGTTCAAGGAAGGGTATCGCTCGGTCATTACTCAGGTCTTCGTCGACGACGACGAATACCTGAAGAGCGACGCTGTCTTCGGCGTGACGGAGCATCTGATCGGCAAATACAACCGTCACGATGCAGATGAAACGCCCCCGGCGCCTGACGTTCAAGCCCCCTGGTACACGCTCGAATACACCTTCGTCATGGTTCCTGGGGAAGCCAAGCGGCCCATTCCGCCGATCAAGTAGGAGATAGGATATGCCTCAATCCCTCGAAGGCCGCGTCGCGCTCATCGTCGGCGGCGCCGGCGGCATCGGCACTGTGATCTCGCGCCTTTTCGCCGGCGCCGGCGCCCGGGTCGTTATCACGCATATGCCGGGCCTGGAGGAAGCGGCCGCTGCTGTGGTGGCTTCGCTGCCCGGCTCCGGCCATGCGGCGCTGCCGGCCAACGTCGCCGATACGCCCTCCCTGCTCGCGCTGCGCGATAAGGTGCGTCAGCAATACGGCGACGCGCTGCATGTCCTGGTAAACGCCGCGGGCTTCACCAAGCCGGTGCCGCACGCCGATCTCGACGCGCTCGACGACGAACTGATCGACCGCATGTTCGCCGTCAACTGGCGCGGCCAGTTCGCGACGATCCGCACCTTTGCGCCGATGCTGAAGGCGTCCGGGGACGGATTGATCGTGTCCATCTCCTCGATCGCCGCCAACACCGGCGTCGGCTCGTCGATCGCCTATTGCGCCGCTAAGGCGGGCATCGAAGTGATGACGAAGTCGCTTGGACGCGCGCTGGCTCCGGAAGTTCGCGTCATGAGCGTGGCCCCGGGCGTCGTCGACACCAGCTTCGTTCCCGGACGCGGCGCGGACTTCAACGCCAAGACCGCCAATACGACGCCCCTGCGCCGCATCGGCACCGCGGCGGACATCGCCGAGGCCGTCCTCGCCTGCGCGACGACGCTGCGCTTCTCCACCGGCTCCACCGTCGTCGTCGACGGCGGCCGCTCCCTGTGAGGCCGTGATGCGCACCCCCCTGCCCCGCGTCTTCATCACCGCCGCAATTACCGGCAATCTGACGACGCCCGACCAGACGCCGCATTTGCCGATCACGCCGGCGCAAATCGCCAACTCCTCGCTCGATGCGGCGGAGGCCGGCGCCGCTATTGTGCACATCCATGTGCGCGATCCCGCCACCGGCCGCCCTTCAATGGAGATTGATCTCTATCGCGAGGTCGTCGAGCGCATTCGCGCCCGCAACAAGGATCTGATCCTGAACCTCACGACCGGCCCGGGTGGACGCTTTGTCCCCTCCAAGGACGATCCGGCGGTCGCGGGTCCCGGCACCACTCTGATGCGCCCGGAGGCGCGCGTCGAACATATCGCGGCGCTCCGCCCGGACATCTGCACGCTCGATCTCAATACGATGAACTCGGGCGGCCAAGTCGTCATCAACACGCCGGAAAATGTGCGCCGCATGGCCCGCGTCATCCGCGAAGCGGGCGTGAAGCCGGAGATCGAATTGTTCGATTCCGGCGACATCGCCCTGCTGCACGATCTGATCGCTGACGGTTCGCTGGACCCGGCGCCGCTCTGCTCCTTCGTGCTCGGTGTACGCTACGGCTTCCAGCCCTCCCCGGAGACGGTGCTCTACGCGCGTGAATTGCTGCCCGCCGGCGCGACCTTCACCGCGATCGGCATCGGCCGGCACATCTTCACCACGGCGGCGCAGAGCTATCTCGCCGGCGGCAACGTTCGCGTCGGCATCGAGGACGCCGTCTACATCTCCAAGGGCGTGCTCGCCCCGAGCAACGCCGCCTTGGTCGTCAAGGTTCGCGGCATTGTCGAGGCGCTCGGCGGTCAGATCGCCAGCGCCGCGGAAGCGCGTGACATGCTCGGCCTGGCCGCGCGCGCCGCTTAATTCCCCCACTCACTTGGAGACCCCCAGATGGCCAAAACGAACCGCAGCGTCGCCCTCCGCGTCGATGCGAAAGCCGAAAATGCCGACGCGCTCGCCGCGACCGTGCGCCTCGTTGAAATCGACACGCCGAAGGCGCCGGAAGGCTCCGCAGTCGTCGAGATCCGCAGCTCCGGCGTCAATCCGAGCGACGTCAAAGCGGTCCTCGGCGCGATGCCGCACGCCGTGTGGCCGCGCACGCCGGGCCGCGACTACGCCGGCGTCGTCGTCGACGGGCCGAAGCATCTCATCGGCAAAGAAGTTTGGGGCTCGGGCGGCGAACTCGGCATTCGTCGTGACGGCGGGCACGCCACCCATCTCGTGATCCCGGTGGCGAACCTTAGCGAGAAGCCTTCCTCCATCACGCTCGCCGAGGCCGGCGCGATCGGCGTGCCCTTCGTCACCGCCTACACGGGACTAACCGAGGCCGGCTCCGTCAAGCCGACCGACGTCGTTCTCGTTCTGGGCGCCAATGGCAAGGTCGGCCAGGCCACCATCCAGCTCGCCACCGCCGCCGGCGCGCGCGTCTTCGGCGTCGAGCGCACGCCGGAGCCCTATCGCGGCCACGCCACCGGCGAAGTGACGATCCTCGGCGCCTCCGAGGGCGACATCGCCGAGCGCGTCCGTCAGGCGACGAACGGCCATGGCGCCGACATCGTCTTCAACACCGTCGGCAGCCCCTATTTCGAAGCCGCCAACCGCGCCATGGCGATGCGTGGCCGGCAGATCTTCATCTCGACGATCGAACGCGCCGTCCCCTTCGATATCTTCGCCTTCTACCGTGGCCAGCACCGCTACATCGGCGTCGACACGCTCGCGTTGACCAGCGCCGACGGCGCCGCGGTGCTGAACGCGCTGCGTCCGAGCTTCGAATCCGGCAAGCTGCGGCCGTTCCCGGTGCTCCCAGCCAATGTCTATTCGCTCGCTCGCGCGGCGGAAGCCTACAAGGCGGTGATCGCCGGAGCGCCCGAGCGCGTCGTGCTCGACCCCACGGCGTGAGGCGCCGTCATGCACGTCACTCGACTGGACCAGGCGCCGCACTATCAGGCGCCTGGGCATGACATGATGCGGATGCTGCGCCTCCAAGGCCGTGAGTTCTGGTCCTTCGGACCAACTCTGGCTGGGGCTCTCCTATCTGCTGCCCGGTGGCGGCACGACGCTCGACGCGTCGGGCATCGAGAAGATGTACGTCGTCCTCGAAGGCGAAGTCGTCGTCTCGAACGGCGCCGAAGAGGCGACCCTGGGCCGCTGGGACTCCTGCCGGATCGCGCCCGGCGAACCCAGGCGCCTCACCAACCGATCCAATCGGCCGGCTGCGATCCTACTCGCGATGCCGTTGGAGCCGCCGGCGCCGAAGACGGCGCCCAATAGTCAACCCGAGGCCAACGACGCCTCGACGCCATCGGGAAAGGAAGCGACCGGATGAGCGCAACACTGATTAAGGACGCCACTGTCCTGACGATGCGAGGAGGTTCGGAAGACGTCGTTCGAGGCGACCTCCTCATTCGCGATCAGGTCATCGATGGCGTGGGAGGCTCGCTGACGGCCGACGGCGCGGAAGTCGTCGACGGCCGCAATTTCATTGTCATCCCCGGCCTCATCAACGCGCATATGCACACGTGGCAGACGGCGCTGCGATCGGTGGCCTCGAACTGGACCCTACTCGAATATTTCAAGTGGGTTCACGCGGGGCTGGCGACGCACTTCCGGCCAAGTGACATCCACATCGGCACGCTCGTCGGCGCGCTGAACCAGATCGATAACGGGACGACCACCCTCGTCGACTGGTGCCACAACAATCCGACCCCGGATCACACCAATGCGGCGGTCGCGGCTCTGCGGCGGGCCGGCATCCGCGCCATGTTCATGCACGGCTCGCCCAAGCCCGACCCCAAGCCGGGACAGCCGCCCTTCTGGGAAGTGCCGCATCCACGCGACGAGGTTATCCGGCTGCGCGAAGATCTGGCTCCCGACGAGGGCATGATCTCGCTGGGTCTCGCCATCCTGGGGCCGCACTATTCGACGCTGGACGTCACCCTCAAGGACTTCAAGCTCGCCCAGGAGTTCGGCCTGATCGCGTCGATGCACCAGGGCGGCGGCGCTCCGCGCAGCCCGGACGGCTGGCAGCGCCTCGAGGCCGAGGGATTGCTGAACCGCCTCGTCAACATCGTGCATGGCAACGACCTCAGCGACGAGCAACTGCAGCGCTTCGTGGCTCGAGACGTGCGGTTCACGGTCGCGCCCGAGTTCGAAATGATCTGCGGCCACGGCCACCCGATCATAGGCCGGCTGCGCGACCTCGGCGTCTCGCCCTCCCTCGGATCGGACGTCGAACCCACCCACTCCAGCGACATGCTGAACTCGGCGCGCATGGCGCTTAGCTATCAGCGCTCGCTGGACAATCTGGAGGCAAAGCGGCGCGGCGAGTTCGGGGGGAAGGCCCGATTGCGCGCGCGCGATGCTCTCGCCTGGGTGACGATCGAGGGCGCTCGCATGCTCGGTCAAGAGGACCGCATCGGCTCCATCGCGCTCGGCAAGCAGGCGGACCTCGTGCTGCTGCGCACGGACACGCTGAACATGCAGCCCATCCACGATCCGATCTCGGCCGTGATGTTGCAGGCCAATCCGTCGAACATCCATTCCGTGATGATCGCCGGGAAGTGGCGCAAGCGGCACGGAAAGCTGATCTCGGAAGATCTCAAGCCGCTCATTGATGAACTTGGCGAGTTCGGGCCGGAGAATTAGTCGCGACGTCGGGCTGAAGCCCGAGGATCTCACCTAAGGGGAGGACATTGAATTGACTGGAACTGAAGACGCCCGTTCCGCCGGCCTGCTGGACAAGAACCGCGCGATTCTCGTCCGCAAGGCGCACATCGTTACGATGGACAGCGCCATCGGCGACCTTGTCGGCGACTTGCTGATCAAGGATGGAAAAATCGCCGCGGTCGGCCCGAACCTTGCGGCCGATGGAGCCGCTGTCATCGACGGCGCCGACAAGGTCGTCATTCCCGGCTTCGTCAACAGCCACATCCACCTGTGGCAGACGATTATCAAGGGCTGCGCTGGCGATTGGTCGTTCGGCGAATATCTGAACTACATTCTCGGCGCGTCCGGGAAGTACTACCAGCCGGACGACGTCTATGTGGCGACGCTGCTCGGCGCGCTGGAGCAGCTCGACGCGGGCGTCACGTCGCTCTACGACTGGGCGCACATTCTGAACACGCCGGATCACGCCGATCGCGCGATCGACGCGCTGCAGGAGTTGGGCATTCGCGCGGTGTTCGGGCATGGCACGCCGGGCGACGACGTCGCGCGCTGGTACTATCAGAGCCGCGAGAAGCATCCCGACGATATCGTTCGGCTCCGCCGTTCGCGCCTCGCTTCGGACGACGCGCTCGTCACGCTCGGCATGTCGCTGCGCGGCCCCGATTTCGCCGTGGAGGAAGTCAACCGCGCGGATATCGAGCTCGCCCGCTCGCTCGGCATCATGGGCAGCATGCATCTCGCCGTCGGAATGTACGGCGACTACGTCGCGCACGGGCGCGCCTTGGCGCAGGCCGGGCTGCTGGGGCCCGACATCAATCTGACGCACTGCAATCGCCTCAAGCAGGATGAGATCGCCATCGCCGTCGATTGCGGCTCGAGCATCTCGGTCACTCCGGAGGTCGAGATGCAGATGGGCCACGGCTTGCCCGTCACCGGGAAAGTCCAAGCCGCCGGCGGCCGCGTCACGCTCGGCACCGACGTCGTGTGCAGCGTCAGCGCCGACATGTTCTCGCAGATGCGCTTCGCCATTCAGGCGCAGCGCATGCTGGCGAATGCCTCGGCCCATGAGGGCGGCGGCATGCTCGAGCATCTGCCGCTCACCTCGCGCGACGCCCTGGCCTACGCGACGATCGAAGGCGCGAAGGCTTTGCGGATGGAAAGCCGCATCGGTTCGCTGACCCCCGGCAAGGACGCCGACGTCACGATCATGTCCTGGTCGCACGAACTCTCTTCGCCGCTCGTGAATCCGGTCCAGGCGGTAGTGTTCCACGGCAGCGTTGCCAACGTGCATACGGTGATGGTGCGCGGCGAAGTGCGCAAATATGCGCATCGCTCGCTGGCGAAGCCCTCGTCATTGGTCAACCGCGCCGCGGAAATGGGCCAACGCATCATGCGCTCGGCCGGCATCATCAACGACGCCGCATAACCGACGGCGCACAATCGACGACCGATCACAAGGGCTCCCGGCTGACGCCGAGGGCCCTTTTTGTTTGCGGATCAACGCCGGCAATTTCGTCAAGCTATAAGACGACGCTTGAGCCGCGTCATCGCGAGGAGCGCAGCGACGAAGCGATCCATGTACCCGCTTGCATCGTGGCGTCGATGGATTGCTCCGCTCCGCTCGCAATGACAGGGCCGGTCAGACAGAACGCCAAAATGCTCTCGCCGCGGATCGCGGTCTGAAGCAAGCCTCAGGGCCGAACGTCCGCATCGCGCAGAAATGACAGAGCCGTCGTCAGCTCGCGCTGATCGACGGCTCATATCTTCCGCGTGTCCGGCCTTAAGCGGCCGCGACTGTCGTCAGACCTGCTGCGGCAACGCCGGCAGCAGCTTGTCGAGCGTGACCGGGTAGTCGCGCACGCGCGCGCCGCAGGCGTTGTAGATCGCGTTCGCGACCGCGGCCCCGGCGCCGCAGATGCCGAGCTCGCCGATGCCCTTAGACTTCAGGGGATTGGCCTCGGGATCGAGCTCCGCCACGAAGATCGCGTCAATGTCCGGGATATCGGCGTGCACGGGGACATGATAGCTGGCAAGGTCCGCGTTGACATAGGCGCCGAAGCGCTTGTCGAGGGCCAACCCCTCCTCCAGCGCCGAGCCGATGCCGAACACCAGGCCGCCGATCGCCTGCGACCGCGCGGTCTTGGCGTTGAGGATGCGGCCTGACGCGAACACGCCCAGCATGCGCCGCACCCGGATTTCGCCCGTGTCGATGTCGACGCCGACCTCAGCGAAGTGCGCGCCATAGCCCTGCTGCGAGAACTTTTTCATCGTCTCGCCCGGCTCGATCCCGCCGTCGGCCTCGATGCCGTTGGCGCCGGCCAATTGCGCGAGGGGATGCGACTGGCCCCCGGCCTGGACGGCCTCGTTGACGAAGTTGGCCGCCGCAGGATCGACGCCGGCGGCTTGCGCCAACTTGGCGCGCAGCGCCATGCAAGCGTCGTAGACCCCCGAGCCGGCGCTCGAGGCGCCGAAAGAACCGCCCGAACCGCAAGAATTGGGATAGTTGGTGTCGCCAAGCTCCATCCGGATCTTCTCCATGGGAACACCGAGCATATCAGCGGTGATCTGCGTGAAGATCGTGTAGCTGCCGGTGCCGATGTCAGTCATCGACGTCTTGACGGTGACCGTCCCGTCGGGAGCGAGGCGAACATTCGCTTTTGACGGCAGCAACGGATTGCCGCGCGTCGCGGCGGCGACGCCGATGCCGACCAGCCAGCGCCCGTCGCGGACCTGGCCTGGCTTGGACTGCCGCTTGCTCCACCCGAACTTCTCCGCGCCCTGTTGTAGGCAGGCGATCAAGTGCCGCGTCGAGAACGGAATGTGCTTCTCGGGATCCTCGGTCGGCTCGTTGCGGATGCGCAGCTCGATCGGATCGATGTTCAGCTTCTCAGCCAACTCGTCCATGGCGCATTCGAGCGCGAGCAGGCCCGATGCCTCGCCGGGAGCGCGCATCGACGAAGCGATCGGGATGTCGAGCGAGGCTAGGCGATGACGCGTCAACCGATTGTCGCCGGCATAGAGGGTGCGGGTCTGGAACGCCGAGCCCTCAAAGCCTTCCTCGCTCCGCAGGTTGCCCGAGATCACGTCGTGCCCGATCGCGAGCAGCTTGCCATTCTGATCCGCGCCGAGACGGATGTGCTGGAAGGTGTCCGACCGATGGGTCGTCACATGGAAGATCTGCTGCCGGGTCAGGACGACCTTCACCGGCCGGTTGACCTTGCGCGCCGCGATCGCCGCGAGAATCCCTTCGGGCTGCACCCACAACTTGGCGCCGAAGCCGCCGCCGATGTAGGGGCTGACCAGCCGTATTTTCTCGATCGGCATTTTGAGCGTCCGGGCGACGCTCGCCTGACCGCGGTTCAGCATCTGGTTGGCCGTATGCAGCGTCAGCTGATCGCCGTCCCACGACGCCATGGTCGAATGCAGCTCCATCATCGCGTGCGTCTGCGCCGCCGTGGAATAGTTCACGTCGAGCTTGACGGGCGCCGCGGCGAACGCCTGTTCAAAGTTGCCGACCGCGCTGTCCGGCGGCGTGCCGCTGCCTTTCGGCGTGTGGACTTCGTCAATGCCGTCCGAAAGAGCGTAGGTGCCCTTCTGGCGGTCATAGTCGATCCGAAGGGCATAAGCGGCGGCGCGCGCCTGCTCGAACGTCTCGGCAACGACGAGCGCGACCGGTTGACCGAAATGCGAGACTTCGGCGCTCACGAGCACCGGCCGGGCTTCGCGATGATTGCCCGTCCCTTGCTCGGGGGCGTTCTCATGCGTCAGGACCAGAAGGACGCCCGGCATGCGCTCGGCGACGCTCGTATCGATTGATCGGATGCTGCCTTTGGCGATCGACGCCGGGACGACGTAGCCATAGGTGGTGTCGGGACCCTGTGCGAATTCGGCGGCGTAGCGAGCGCCGCCCGTCACCTTGAGCTTGCCGTCGACGCGGTCGAGCGGCTTTCCGACGACGCCATGCTCGACGGTGTCGAGCGGGGTCGTTCCGACGGCGGTGTTCATTTCCATCAGCGGCTTCCTCAGGCGCTAGTGATTTCGTTCAGAACGGCGTGCAGCGTCCGCCGGGCCAATGGGATCTTGAAGTCGTTTTCGCCGTGACCGTGCGCGCCCTGGAGCAACGCATTGGCGGCCACATTGAAGGTAGCGGCGTTGGCCGGCGCGTTGAGCATTGCGTGCTCGACCGCCTCGACCCGCCACGGCTTCGGCGCAAGGCCGCCGAAGGCAATCCGCGCTGAACGAATGTGACCGTTCGCGACATCGACGATCGCCGCGACCGACACAAGCGCGAAGGCGTAGGAGGCGCGATCGCGCACCTTCCGGTAGGTCTGGCGACCGGGCGGCGCCGGCGGCAACGTCACCGCCGTGATCATCTCGCCGGCGCGCAGCGTCGTCTCGATGTTCGGCGTCGCACCCGGCAGGCGATGGAAGTCGGCGATCGGAATGACCCTGGTCTTGCCCTCGCCGTCGACCGTCTCGACCTTGGCGTCGAACGCCCGCATCGCCACCGCCATATCGGAGGGATGCGTGGCGATGCACGCTTCGCTCGCGCCGATGATGGCGTGGTTGCGGTTGGAGCCGTTCAGCGCCGCACAGCCCGAGCCGGGGGCGCGTTTGTTGCACGGCATCGCGATGTCGTAGAAGTACGAGCACCGCGTGCGTTGCAATAGATTGCCGGAGGTCGTGGCTTTGTTACGCAACTGCGCGCTCGCGCCGGCGAGCAGAGCGCGGCTCAACGCGCCGTAGCGCTGGCGGACGCGCGCGTCGGCGGCGAGATCGCTGTTGCGGACCAGCGCGCCAATGCGCAGGCCGCCGTCGGGCGTGTCGTCGATCTTGGCGAGGTCCAGGCGATTGACGTCGACGAGATGGACCGGCGTCTCGACCTCGAGCTTCATTAGATCGAGCAGGTTCGTGCCGCCCGCGATGATCTTCGCGCCTGGCTTGGCGGAAGCGGCCGCGGCCTGCGCCGGTGACGTCGCGCGTTCGTAAGTGAAGCTTTTCACGCCGGGACCTCCGCGACCTGATGAATGGCCGCAACGATGTTGGGATAAGCGCCGCAGCGGCAGATGTTGCCGCTCATGCGCTCGCGAATCTCTTGCTCGTCGAGCTTGACGGGCGCCGTCAGATCCCCGGTGACGTGGCTCGGCATGCCCTGCCGGCTTTCCTCGATCATGCCGACCGCCGACATGATCTGCCCGCAGGTGCAATAGCCGCATTGGAAGCCGTCATGCTCGACGAACGCCGCCTGCAGGGGATGCAGCTTGTCGCCCTCGGCAAGCCCCTCGATCGTGGTGACCGACTGGCCGTCGTGCATAACGGCGAGCGTGAGGCACGAATTGATGCGGCGGCCGTCCAGCAGCACGGTGCAAGCGCCGCACTGGCCGTGGTCGCAGCCCTTCTTGCTTCCCGTCAGCGCGAGATGCTCGCGCAAAGCATCGAGCAGCGTGGTGCGCGGATCGATCCGCAATTGGTGCGACTTGCCGTTGATCGTCAGGGTGACCTCGACCGGCTCAACCGGCGCTTGCGCCGGCGCGTCGGCGGCGTAAACTGCCTGAGGCACGTTCGTCAGCAGAGCCGCGCCCGCGGCCGCGCCCGTTCCCAGAACCTGGCGCCGCGTAACCGGCGGGAGGAGGTTGTCGCTCTCGTCCTTCACTATCCCAATCTCCTTCCTATCAAGAGGCTTCCGCCTTGGCCTTCGGCCAGGCGTCGTCCGGCAAGTTCACGACGATGGGCGCCGACGTGCTGCGCACGACGACCCATCGAAACGGCTTCGAATTCGGAGACATTCATCTCCATGTGCGGCGTCCATGCCGGCACATGGAGAAAGTCGCCCGCCTTCGCGCGGGCCGAGAATTCCCCTTGCGCGCCCCAGCGGACTTCGCATTCGCCCTCGAGGACATAGGCGATCGTCTGCTGCTTGCCGTGATGGTGAATCCCCGTACGCGCGCCGGGCTCGACTTCGAACAAACCGCCCCAAAGCTCGGAATCCGCGCTGCCCCCGGGCGCGATTGCCGCCAACCGCTTCGAACCCGGCGTCTGCGCGGTCCCCTCGACGAACTCAGAGGGGCCGATGACGCGAATTGGCGAATAAGCTTCCATTCTTCAAAAATCTCCTCGGATCAGAGGCCCTGCTCCAGCAGCCGCGCCGCTTATGCTGACGTCCACAGCTTCGGCAGCGAACCCGCGGCCCCCGTGACGGGGTCGGAGGCAGGAAATGGCAGGTGCGCCATCCGGTCGCTCGCGCTCGGCGTTGGCGCCTCGCGGCAGATGTCCCAATGCTGGTCGGGCGGATAGGCGCCAACTACCAGAAAATCCTCGCTGGCTTCGATGCGACAATGCGCCACCCCTGTGGGTAGGACGACGACATCGCCCGCCTCGACGACCAGCTCCCGACCGTTCGGCCCCCCGAGCATCAGACGCGCGCGACCCGCGGCGAAACCAAGCGCCTCGTGAGCGGTCGAATGGTAGTGGTGAAAGTCGTACACGCCATTGCGCCATTGCGGCGGCCAACCGTTGCGCTCGAACACGGCCTCGAAGTCGGCTGCCGGATCGTCCGTCAGCCGCTTGACAGCACTTTTATAGACTAGCACCGGGAGGTGCGGATTGTTCGGCGCCCAGCCATTCCTAGGAATCACAAAGCTGTGTGGCGTCACGAACGGCGCAGCCGCCGACGCCGTGGCGACGGCGCCGGCGCTCGCCAATCCGAGCGCAAAACTGCGTCGATCAAGCATTTCAACTCTCCGTCAGACGATCCCCGGGCGGGACGGACCCTCTCCCGCGGCGCTACGTTTGATCCCGGCGCCGATGACGTCGATCTCTTCCGCTTTCAACGTCAAGGACGCCGCTTCGAGCCAGCCGTCGACCTGACGCGCGCTGCGCGCGCCGACGATCGCGCCGGTCACGGCTGGCCAGGCCAGCGTCCACGCGACAGCGACCGAAGCGACACTGACGCCGCGGCGCTCGGCGACGCCGCGCATCGCGTCGGCAACTTCGAGATTGCGCCGCAGCGTCTCGCCTTTGAACTCGGCGTTGCGCGAGCGCCAGTCGTCGGCGGGCAGAGCGGCCGCCCGCTGGACGCTGAAGGAGCCGGTCAGCAAGCCCGCCTGCATCGGGCTATAGACGATGACGCCGGTCTGATGCGCATGACACCACGGCAGCTCGGCGGCGCCGACGCGCCGCTTGATGGCCGAGAACGGCGGCTGAAGCGTATCGACGTGGCCGAGCTTCTCGGCCTTTTCGAGCTGCTCGACATTGTGATTGGAGAGACCGACCGCGCCCACCTTGCCCTCTTTCTTGAGGTCCAGGAGCGTTTGCCAATATTCCTCGACTGGCGCGCCGTCCTCGGCCGGCCAGTGCATCTGGTAGAGGTCGATGCGTTCGACCTTGAGACGGCGCAGCGAGTCCTCGACTTCGCGGCGGATGCTCGCCGGGGCGCCGACCCGCTTGGGGAGAGCATTGCGGTCATCGGACCAGACCAATCCGCATTTCGTGAAGACGTAAGGCCGCTCGCTGAGCGGAATGGGCGCAAGCGCCGCCGCGACGACCTCTTCCGAATGGCCGAGGCCGTAGACCGCCGCCGTGTCGATCCAGTTGACGCCGCGCGCGACGGCATGGCGAATCGCGGCGATCGAGTCGTTGTCGTCCTGGCTGCCCCAGCCGACGGCCCAGTCGCCGCCGACGGCCCAGGAGCCGAAGCCGACTCGGGTAATACGCATGTCGGTTGTGCCAAGCTGACGGGTCGGGAGCGTATTTGTGCTATTCATCACGAGCCCTTGATGTGCCTGCGTTGCTGCAACGCACATAAGTGGATGGATTGCGAAGTTCAAACGCTATATTGTGCTTAGTGTTAGCACCAGGAGTGCTGAATTGTGCAGGGCGTCATGGATCTCAGGCAACTCGAGTACTTTGCCGCTGTCGCAGCGGAACAAAGTTTCACACGAGCCGCGCGGCGTCTGCACATTGTCCAGTCTGGGCTCTCCGCCGCGATCCGCGCTCTCGAAGACGACCTCGGCGCAACGCTCTTTACCCGAACGACGCGCCGAGTTCGACCTGACGGCGATCGGCCGGGCCTTTCTCGTGGAGACGCAGCGCGTCCTCGACGCGGCGTCGCAAGCCCGCCAAGTCGTGACGCAGATGCAGGGCCTGCAAAGGGGAACGCTCTCGATCGGGCTGATCCAGGGCCTCGCGCCGCTGATCGACATCTCCGAACTTATCGGAAGGTTCAGAATCGAAACGCCGAATATCGAAATTCGCTTGATCTCCGACGGAACGTTGCCGCTGATCGAGCGAGTTCGCGCCGGCGAGCTCGATTTGGCGTTCACTGAATTCATCGGCGTCCCACCGTCCGGGATCGGGGCCTGGATGTTGGCCTGCGAACCGTTGGTCGTCGTCTGCGGCCGCGGCCATCGTCTCGCTGGACAGCAAGACCTGGACCTCGACGACCTGATCGGGGAGACGTTCGTTGAATTGCAGCCCGACTGGGGCGCGCGCAAGCTGATCGATCAGAGCTTTGCGGAAAGGCGGCTCACCCGGCGGATCGGCTTCGAGGTCAACGACCCGGCGACGCAGGTGGATCTCGTCGCGCACGGCCTCGGCGTCGCGCTCGTTCCCAAAGCGGCGATCATCGAGCGGCTGGCTGGCTCGGCCGGTGAGCATCTCGCAGTCGCGGAACTCGCGGAGCCTGAGATCTGTTGGGAGGTCGCCGCCATGTTCCCGCAAGGGACGGATCAGCCTCTAGGCACGCTGGCGAGGACGTTCCTCGACTTTCTGCGCGCCTCCGTTCCGCCGCTCGAAGAAGTCGGCGCCGCGGCCTAGGATCGCGCGTCAGGCCTCAGGCGCCTGCGGCGAGCGCCGGCGCTTCCTCTTTGCGCAATGCGGACGGCGCGCCGAAGAAGAGGATGTCCTGTTCTCGTCTCAGTTCATCGCAAAGTCGCCTGCACGGGACGTCAACGTCGTCGTAAGTGAGGCACGCATCGCGCGGAACATTTCTGACAAGGCGGCAGCCCTCGGCGAGGCCGATCGGCAGCAGACGCTCGGCGTGTACGACATCGGCGTTCTCGCACAGGCCGTAGGTCATGTAGTGGCCAAGCCCATCCACGACCTCTCCCGCCTCGAGATCACGCTTGGCGGCTGCGATCACGTCGACGCACGGCGCGCCGGCCGGGGCGATGGCAGCGTCGCCGAACAGCGCCGCGCGGGCAACCGTGAACGGCACTTCGAAATGGCAGAGGTGATAGGGCCAGTAGAAGCAATAGAGCGGCCCCTGCCCCATCTTGTAGAGCGAGAGATAGTGCTTTTCGAAGGCGTCGTCGGTCGTTCCCAGGACGAAAATTCCGGGATTTGGCATCGCGCCGACACAATAGTCGACAACTCCGGGCCCTTCGGTCAGCTCATCGAGCGGATACCAATTGACCGCCTCCTGAATCGGCGTGCCAGTCGCAACGGTGGGGCCGTGCATGCCGCGCTTTGCGACCCGCATGCCGGTGGCGTTGGCGACGATCGCGTTCTCGAAGGAGATCTTGGTGCCGTCGGCGAAGGACGTCACCATCGGCGCCTTCATCCCCCATTTCTTGGCGAAGCCCTCCTGAGTGGTCGGGTTTCGGTAGGGATCGTGCAGGCCCTTGATGTTGCCGCACAAGACCGGCCTGACGCCCAATCCCTTCACCCACCGATAAAGGTTCATGATGACGCCGGGCTGGTCGCCCTCGGTGTTGGTGATGACGATTCCGGCCCGGTCGGCATAAGTCCTGAGGATCGGCCCCAGCGTTCCGTCGAGCTCCGCGTTCATCATGACGACATGCTTGCGGCGACAGATCGCCCGCATGACTAGGCGAGCGGCGAATTCGATCGCGCCGGTGACCTCCAAGATGACATCGATGCGCTCGGCGTCGCACAGCATCGTCGGATCGTCGGCGATTGCGTGTTGACCGCGGCCGATGCATTCGTCCAAATGCGCCGCCGACCGGGCTTGCACGACGTCGGTCACGCCGGATTCGCCGTAGACCTTGCGGGCGCCGTCGGGATGACGGTTGGAGATCGCAACGAGCTGCATCCCTTTCGTATATTTCAACATCTGGCGAGCGATGCCGCGCGCCATGAAGCCGGCGCCCACCATGCCGACCCGGATCGGCGTCCCTGCCCGCTCGATCCGCTCCAGTTCGCGATCGACGATGAACATGTCTCACTCCTGATCGGCGGTCACGGCGTCTCTCTCGCGCTCGGGCGCGAAATCGGGCCAATTGCGGTCTTTCTCGGAGATGACGGATGGCTCAGCGGGCCAGCGAATGGCGAAGGTGGGATCGTTCCAGCGCACGCCCGCCTCGGCGCCAGGGGCGTAAAACTCGGACACGAGATAGGTGACTTCGGTCTCGTCCGCGAGCGTGAGGAAGGCGTTGGCGCAGCCCTTCGGAACGAGCAGCGTCCGATAGTTCGTGGCGCTGAGCTCGAGGGCGATGTGGCGCAGGTAGGTCGGCGAATCGTGCCGCAGATCGAGTAGAACATCATGCACCGCACCGCGAACGCAACGGAGCAGCTTGTCCTCACTATGTGGCGCGTGCTGGAAGTGGAATCCCCGCAGCGTATGCTTGCGGCGGTTGAATGAGATATTCATTTGCGCGATGCGCGTCGGCAACTCGTGCTCGGCGAACTCACGCCCGCACCAGCCGCGCGCGAAGAAGCCGCGGTCGTCCTCGCGCTTTTCGAGTTCGACGATATAGACACCTGGGATTTCGGTCGCGTTGAAGATCATCGTCGCGCCTCACCGCTCGTGATATTCAGGAGGGATAGAGCACCCGCGAGCCATGCACCTCGTAGCCGAGCTGCACGAAGGCGAGTTCCGACAGTGCGTGCCGAACCTCGTCCCGCCGGTCCGGCTTCACGACGAACATCAGGAAGCCGCCGCCGCCCGCGCCGCAGAGCTTGCCGCCCTCCGCCCCCGCCTCCATCGCCCGCGAATAATGGTGGTCGATGTCGGACGTCGTGATCTTGGAGGCGAGACGGCGCTTCAGCTCCCATCCGCCGTGGAGCGCCTTGCCCATCTCCTCGAGATCAATCTCCGAACCCGAGCAAAGCGATCGCATCTCATAGGCTTCGTCGCGCATTCGCCTGAGCACGTCGATGTTCTTCGGCGTGTTGCTCTTCTGCTCGGTCAGCACCGAGGCGGCGGGCCGCTGATGGCCGGTCCAGAACATCATGATGTTGGCGAACAGCTGCGCAACCGAGCCATTCACCACCCGTTGCGGTTCGACCATGACGCGGCCGCCGCGTCCAAAGCGGAGCAGGTTCAACCCGCCGAAAGCGGCCGCATATTGGTCCTGCTTGCCGATCGGCTCCCGCAGCACCTCCATCTCGATGTAACAGGCCTCCTCTGCGAGCTGGCCGGCGGCGACCCGCTCGCCGCGATAGGCGTGCAGCGCGTTGAGCAAGCCGACGGCGAAGGCGCTTGATCCGCCGAGGCCGGTCGAGGCCGGCATATCCGCGACCGTGCTGATGAAGATCGGCGGTTCGATCTTCATGTACTTGAGGCACTCGCGCGCGATGTTGTTCTCGATCTCGTCGATCGTGTTGACCTGCTCGGTGCGCGAGTAGTTGAGACGGATCGGCTCGTTGAAAATCTCGCTGTGCCGCTTCACGGTCACGTAGACGTATTTATCGACCGCCGCGCTCAGCACGGCGCCCTCTTCCGCGTCGTAGAAATCCGGCAGATCCGTGCCGCCGCCCGCGAAGCTGACCCTCAGCGGCGTACGGGTGACGACGATGCCGGCCGAGGTCTCGGGGTCTCGGGCGCGTTCGGGTCGGTCGCGCCCGCCTCTCGCGCTGATCGGAAGCTCGTCCTTCGACAAGGTTCTCACGGAGCGCCCTCCTATCCTGCCGCCACGGCGCTTCGATCTGGAGCGGCCGCGGGCGGAGCCATGGTCCATCTCAGATTGTCGTCGAGCCGCCGGCTGACGAGCAGATGGCGCAGCCAGCTGAGGCGTGTGAAGCGGTTGTCGAGAAATTCAGCATGAGTGAGCCTGACGCCGGTGAAGGCGGCGTAAAGCTCTTCCGATCCCTTTCGCGCCGTCCAGCGGAACTCGAAGTCCGGGAAGGTTCGCTTGAACTTTGCGAAATCGGCCTTGTAGGTGCGCTGGTCCGCGCCCGCCTGCGGCGCCATCACCAGCTCGCAACCGGGAACGGTTTCGGCGACGATTTGGCCGAGCTCCCGGATCTGATGATTGAGGTGGTCCGCTCCGGTGTTGAACGCCTCGTTGTGGACAGCCTCTCGCGGCGCTTCGAGCACCGCCTGAAATGCGCGCGCCACATCCTGGACATGAACCACGGGGCGCCACGGCGTCCCATCGCTGTGGATCGAGACGCGGCCGGTGGTGAAGGCCGACCCCATCAAATTGTTGAGCACTGTATCGAAGCGCATGCGCGACGAGAGGCCGTAGACGGTGCCGTTTCGGCAGTAGGTCGGGGAAAAGCGGTCATCGGCAAGCCGTCGCAGCGCGTCCTCGGCCTCGACCTTGGAGCGGGCGTACTGCGTCTGCGGCGAGAGCGGCGCAGTCTCATCGACCACCTCCGCCTGCGACATGCCGTACATGATGCACGAAGACGAGAACAGGAAGCGCTCGACGCCCGCCTGCTTGGCGAGCTCCGCCAAACGGATCGTCGCCTCGCCGTTGATCTCCCTCGTCCAACCCTCGTTCATATTGCCGATCGGGTCGTTGCTGAGCGCGGCTAGGTGGATCACCGCGTCGAAACTGTCGAGATCCTTGGCGCCGACCTCGCGCAGATCCTTGCGGATCGTCCTGATCCCTGATGGCGCGGGAACAAGCGTGCAATTCTGGAAATAGCCGGTGTCGAGACCGACCACGTCGTAGTCCCTGCTGCGCAGCCACGGCGCCATCACCGAGCCGAGGTAGCCTTCATGACCGGTGATCAGGATCCGTCGATTGTTGGGCATGAGTAAGCTCGCCTTTCGGTTCCAGCAAACGGTTGACGATGTCGAACAGCGATTGCGTCTCCGACACGCGAAAGAAAGGGCAGTCCGCCGCCGAGGCCGCCCCCGCGTCACGGTCTTCGTCGCCGACGAATGGGGTTCGCGTCAGATCGAGGTGGAAATCGCGTTGCGCCCGATAGAGCAGCCCCGGCCGCGGCTTTCGACAATCGCAGCCCTCGTCCCAATCGTGCGGGCAATAGTAGATGCCATCGATCCGCCCACCTGCTTCGAGCGCCTCGGCCTTCATGCGCCGGTGGATGCTCTCGAGATCAGCTTCGCTCATGAAGCCGCGCGCTATGCCCGGCTGATTGGACGCGATGATGCTGCGATAATTGGCCCCGCGCAGCAGCCGCAAGGATTCGCGGGCGCCCGGCAACCACGCCCAATCACTCCAGCTTCGGACATATTGCGCCGGTGGAGGCCTGCGATTGAGCACGCCGTCGCGGTCGAGCAGAATGGCCGGCCGCCGGCGAAAGAAGGCCTCCGTGGTCGGCAGCCGGTCGAGCGAGCCGATGCTGTAATACCGATGGTCGCTGACGAAGGCGGCGAGCCGGCCCTGATCGGCGAGCGCGGTGTAGACGGCCTCCTCGAACGGTATGTCGTCTTCCGGCAGCAGATCGAGGGCGCGGTCGGTGAGGATAGCGTAGCTGATCTCGACCTCGCGCAGTCCCGGAGCCGCGCGGCGCCGGTCGAACACCTTGACGTCCTGGTTTTCGTCCAGCCGCACCCCACCCCTGGAATAGCCGTCCTTGTTGGCGTAGACGGTGATCAACGCAGGCTTGCCAGCCCGGCAAAACCGGGCCCACAGCTTCTGCATCTGCATCGGCCAATAATTGTCGCAGTAGAGCAGCAGAAAGCAGGGGTCGATCATGTGTCGAGCGGCGCTGACGCGACTGCTCGTCTGCTGCTCGGGCGCCGTCACCGAATAGTCGATGCGCAGGCCGAAGCGGCTCCCGTCGCCGAAGTGGTTCTGCACGACCTCGGGGAGATAGCCGAGCAAGAGGAGGACGCGCTCGAAGCCTTGATCGCGAAGCTGCTCGATCTGGTATTCGAGAAAGGGACGCCCGAGGACTGGAACCATGGGCTTGGGCCGATCGTCGGTGATCGGCCGCATGCGCTCACCGCGCCCGCCGGCGAGAATAACCGCCTGCCTCGGCCGATCATAGAACCGACCATCGACGTTCGCGCGCGGCCAGACGACGTCCACAACCGTCATTGCTGCGTTTCCGGTCGGTCGGCGACCAGACACCGGGTGATGGCGTGGCAAATCGCCGAGTGAACGTCTTCGACGAGTTCATACGCCCCCTTCTCGGTGCGCACGCAAATGATCTCGTCCGCCAGTTCCTTGAGCGCGCCGCCGTCGAAGCCTACTAGGGCGACGCAGGTTACGCCGCGTCCATGCGCCAACTCGACCGCCCTGACGAGGTTGGGCGAGTTGCCGCTCGCCGAGATGCAGGCGAGGATGTCCCCCGGGCCGGCGAAATTCTCGAGCTGGCCGGCGAAGCTGCGCTCGTATCCCTCGTCGTTCGACAGCGCGGAAAACCACGACACGTTGTCAGAAAGGTTCATCACGCGCATCGGCCGACGCCCCGAGCGCTTGGTCGCCTTGCCGAGATCGTTCACCCAGTGCGAGGCGGTCGCGGAACTGCCGCCGTTGCCTGCGACGTAGATGAAGGAGCCGCGGTCACGAGCGTCGCGGAAGACGTCGACGACGCGGCTAACCGCGTCGGTCGGCACTTCCTCGAGAATGCGACGGATATTGGCGAAGTGCGCCGTGATCACTTCCGGGGCGTCATTCGAGAAGGAGACGACCGCCGGCGCAACTGAGGAGTCGGACAGAATGGTTCGCATCGACCACTCCTTGCTCTTCCAGCTGGAACTCTCATTTCCACTAGAGCATCGAATGGCTCGGACGGCATTGGCGCATTGGTGGTAAAGTCAGCCGCCGAACACTGTGCCGGCTAAGCCGGCGCATATGACATAACGGCGGCGGCGATTTCGCTCAGCCGCGATTTGCGCTGGGCGAGACCAGGCAGCGGCGCCACGCCGACCGTGCCGAGGATGTCTTCCCAGCGGTAGGCCCAATCGTGTCGCTTCAGGCATTGCGTCGCGCTGGTCCGGCGCAGACGCTCAACACGCTGCGGCTGCGCGTCCAATTCCTTCATGACCTCCACGACGTCGCCCGTTTCAGGCGAGACCTCGATGACGGCGTCCGGCCAATCAAAACATTCATCGAATTCGGGGCACTGCGGCGCCGTCCCCAATAGGACGGCGCCGCCGGCCGCTCCCTCGAAAAAGCGCGACGGCAGGACATGCTCGCCCGCGACCTTGCCGGCCTTCGCGTTCGCCAACGAGGCGGGGCTCATGGCCATGAAGTAGCGGCTGCGTTTGATGATATTGGCGAGCAGCAGCCGATGCTCGCCCCAGTCCTTGACCCTCGAGTCGGTGCTGGACAAAGAATCGTAGAGGTAGAACAGCTCGCCGCACGCGCTGGCGGCGACGAGTTGGCCATGCAGCGCCTGTGCGCGATTGCCGTAGGAATAGACATCGACAACCCGCTCCGGCGGCGACGGATATGGCGTCGCGACCAGGCAATCGACGCCCGTCGGCAAGTGCGAGCAGGAGGCCCTCGTATACTGCGATAGCCGCGGAATGCACGCGCTGTGCAGCAGGAAGACGTGGTCGAACTGGTCAAGCATCTTCAGATACGCGCGGTCCTGCTCGAGCGTGCTGGACCAGAGTTCGAACATATAGACCACCGCGACCTTGCACCGTTCGCGCCACTCGGGGATGCGCGCGAGCTCGACGAGACTCTGCGGGCTCCACGCCACATAGAGAAACAGATCGTAGGTCTGATCGAGATCGACGCGTTCGATGGTCGCGCCGTTCTTGAGCCCGAGGCCCTTGCGAATCCCACTGACGAGGCGGTTGAAGTCTCGCTGCATATTGTGGTCGTCACGCGCGGGGAGCATCGCCCCGAGATATCGAGCGAGGTAATTGTCGATGCCCGGCGCGACGACGTCCGCATCGTCGCACTCCGCGACGATGCGGCAGAACTCATACGACAAAGCAAAATGCGCTTTGTCTCTCGCGTTGAACTCGGAAGCAACGAGGGTTCGTCTCGTCAAGCGCATGCCCTCCTCGTCATTGGTCGCCGCGCGAATCGAAGCCCGACGCCTCGATCGCCCGGGCGAAAGGTGGATGCGCGCCCTCGCCGGAAGCGCGCAGACTTCAAGGAATCGAGGCGGCGCGCGGTCTCGATGAAATCGGCGCCCGGTCTGGGCGGATGCCCTCGAGCCACGCTTTATCCTCGGCAGGAAGAGGTCGTCGTCCAAGGATCATGTCCGACGCCTTTTCAGCGATCATGAATACGGCCGCCGAGGTATTGGCCGAAGGCACAAAAGGCATGATCGACGCGTCCGCCACTCTAAGTCCACCAAGTCCGTGGACTCGCAGTTCGTCATCGACTACCGCTGTGGGATCGCTGCGCGGCCCCATGCGGCAAGTGCCGCACGGATGATAGGCTGTCAGGCCCGCTTCCCGAGCGAAATCGAGACGGCCGGCTTCGTCGACGACGGATGCGCCCGGCAGCTCTTCGCCGCCGTAATAGGGTTGAAGCGCCGGCGCGGCGAGAATGCGCCGCATCGCGGCGACGCCGTCGATGGCGACCTTCTGATCCCGCTCGTCCTCGAGGTAGTTCGGCTGAATGATCGGCGGCGCGAAAGAATCCGGCGACCGGGCGCGAACGTATCCGACGCTGCTCGGTCGCAGCTGATAGAATCCAACTTTAAGAACCGGGAACCGCTGCTCGAGGTTGCTCGCGTAATTGCCGAGCGCGACGTCGATTTGGACGTCCGGCGCAGAGCAAACATCGCGCGAGTTGGCGAAGCCGTAGACGAGCGACGGACTGAGCGACAAGACGCTCGGCAGGCCAAAAAGCCACTTGGCTCCTTCGCGCAACAGAGCCAGGCCGCGGCCACTGATCGTGCGGGTGTTCATCCTCACGACCAAATGGATCATGTAATGATCCTGCAAATTGGCGCCGACTCCGGGCAAGTCGTGAACGACCGGCAGGCCGAGTTCGCTCAGCAGCGCGTATGGCCCGACGCCGGACATTTGCAGCAATTTCGCCGAGTTCGCCGCGCCGGCGGCGAGGATCACCTCCCGCCGCGCCGTGACGCTGCGGGCGCCGCCGGCCGGCCCGGCCGCGTAGCGCACGCCGACGGCTCGCCGGCCGTCGAACATGACGGCGGTCGCTTCGGCGTTGGTGCGGATCTCTAGGTTGTGGTTCCTGGCGACCGGGCGCAAGAATGCGCTGGCGGCGCTCATGCGCCACCCGTTCTCGATATAGCGCTGATAATAGCCGACGCCCGCTTGGCTCGCCCCGTTGTAGTCGGGATTCCGGGGAAGCCCGAGTTGTTGCGCCGCTTCGATGAAGGCGTCGCACGCCGGATGACGCCAGTCGGTCTCCGTGATGGGGAGCGGTCCGTCCGCGCCGTGGTAGCGTGGATCGCAGTCCCCGACCTTGCGTTCGCTCCGCTTGAAATAGGGCAGCACCTCGGCGTAGCTCCAGCCGTGATTGCCACGCTCGGCCCAGCCGTCGAAATCTTCGGGGCAGCCCCGGTTGTAGTTCATTCCATTGATCGATGTCGAACCGCCGAGGGTCTTGCCTTGCGGCATCGGTATCGGGCGGTTCGCCGTGCCGGGGCCCGGCTCGGTCTCGTACAGCCACGCATATCTGGGATTGCTCGACGCCTTGTAGACGCCGGCGGGGATGTGCAGAAAAATATCGCGGTTGGGCGGTCCAGCCTCCAGCAGGCAAACCGTGTGGGACCCAGCAGCGGCAAGGCGGTTGGCCAAAACACAGCCAGCGGCTCCTGCGCCGACGATTACATAGTCAAACGCGTCCTGTTCCGCCGCCATCGTGTTCCGCCTCCACTAGCTGCAGCGCAGGACCAAATTGCCAGTTGTCGAGCGGCTCCGTCCCTCGCGAATCCGAGGTACCTCTCGCAGGCGCGAGAAGGCGCTCTATGTCGGCGTATATTGCGCCCGCGCATGCGCTTCTCGCGGTCGCGGAACCACGACCGCCGCCCGATGAGACGGGATCGCGCGACCTGATGGACGAAAGATCCTTGCCGCTCAGCGAAGTCGACGGTCTTCACCGCCATCGTCGCTCCGATCGGCTGGATGCGATGACGGAACTCGAAACGCCTCTCCGCTCGTCGTGTTTCCATGCCTTGAGACGCCGTCGGCCGTCTCGATCGAGTTTGGTTTCGTCCCTCTGACTGGAGCGCCACGCTCAGCATTCGATCGGACAGCGCGATGTGAGTACTGCGGGCGAAGGATGCGGCCAAGATCCTCGTTCCGAATGGCAGTTGTACGGCCTCTGTTTCCGCCCTCTCATGTTTTCGACCGACCGATGATTGCGACCGACTGATTTGTTGTTGCGCCAGCCCATGAAAATGGCGCGCCGCAAGCAAAGAGGAAGCCCTTGCTTTACCGGTCGAAATCCATCGACGCCGAGGAGGCCCAGACGAGGCCAGTGCTGGTCACGACCTCGTGGGACGACGGCCATCCCTCCGACCTGCGCGTCGCCGACCTGCTCGAAAAGCACGGGCTGCGCGGAACGTTTTACGTGCCGTCCACCAATTCGGAAGGCAAGCCGGTGATGAGCAGGACGCAGATCGCAGCGTTGGGCCAACGGTTTGAGATCGGCGGCCACACCAAGAGCCACGTCGATCTTACGACTTTGGCGCCGGATCGCGCCGACGCGGAGATCCGTTCCAACAAGGCGCGCCTCGAGGACTTGCTCAGTCGGGAAGTCCCCGGCTTCGCTTACGTGCGGGGCGGCCACAATCGTGCGGTGCGCAATCTCGTCGACCGGGCCGGCTATCGATACGCCAGGACGATCAAGAGCCTGATGAGCGCGCCGGGGCGAGACCGCCTGCAGGTTCCGACAACGACCCAGTTCTTTGCTCACACAACGTCGACTTACCTCCGGAACTATGTGAGCGGCGGGCCCAACCTCCCGCGCAGCTCGATTTTACGGGTCATGTTGCGCGAAAGGGCGCTCGCTATGCGCGTCTTGGCAGCCGCCGCCGCCTGTGCTTCAGGCGGCGGCTTTTTCCACCTCTGGGGTCATTCGTGGGAACTCGACCAGCACGACCTCTGGAGCGAACTCGACAGAGTATTTGCTCGGCTGCGCGCGCTCGACGCTCGCTTCGTCACAAACGCCGCTTGGTGCGGCAGCCTCATCGCGGAGAATAGCCGACCACACGCTCGGGACGCGAGGTCGGAGAAGCCTGCATGACCGACTTCGCCGCCAGCCAATTTCCGCGGCGCATGCCACGGCTTCGCCGTTCGCCGATTTTCTCGCGAGCCTGCCGCCCGAGGCCCGACCACCAAGAAAGGGGGCCGTGATGGGACTGCGCGCGCAAGCGACCAGCCTGGCTGTTTTGCACGCCGCCGACGTCATACAGCCTCTCATCCTCTTACCGTATGCGGCGAGAGTTCTCGGCCCACCTCACTTCGGCGAATACGCCTACGCCCTCAGCATTGGGCAGATCACCGGCACGCTCGTTGACTACGGCTTTCATTGGACCGCGCAGCGAGAGGCGGCGGCCGCTCGCCATGAGCCAGCAAGGATCGCGGAGATTCTGGCCGATGTGTACGTCACCAAGACGTTGCTTGGACTGCTCGTGACCGTGCTCGCGTTTGTGGCCGCCGACAGCGTTCTCACACTCAGCGAGCCGATTCTGCTGAGCGTCATGGTTACCGCAGCTGGCAGCATTCTATTCCCCGCCTGGCTGTTCGTCGCAATCGAGCGCGCTTGGCAGGCGACGGTTGGGGTCGTTGTCGCGCGCATCCTGGCGCTCATCGCCTTCGTGGGCATGGTGAGGTCGCCGGCCGATCTCGACATTGCCGTCGCGACGCAAGCTGGCATTCCCCTGATTTCCGGGGTGGCGACCTTGCCGTTCGTGATGGCCTTCGGAATCGGCGGCTTCCGATCCGTAACTCCGTCGCGTATCGTTATGCAGCTTCGCTCGGGCTGGCGAGGATTCCTGTTCACCTTTGTCGACAGGGCGCTGATGACCCTGCCTGTTCCGCTTGTCGAGCATTTCGGAGGATTTGCGGTCGCAGGCCAATATTCGATCGCCGAGAAATTCGTCAGCGCGACGCGGCCATTCTTCAGGATGATGTCCGAAACGTTCCTGCCGCGCGTCGCCTACTACGCCAAGCACGACCCTGCCGCGGGCATTACGCTGATTTGGCGATCGTCGTCCACGCTCGTAATCGGCGCGTTCATGAGCTTGTCGCTATATTTCGTCGCACCCTATTTGATCGTCCGCCTGTTCGGAAGCGGCTATGCGGACGCGATACCGATCGTTCGCATGATGGCCGTGCTTCCCTTGCTCATGAACGTGAACATCTGCACGTCGAATCTCTACATGTTCAACTATGGCCACGAGCGGGCCTGGGCATTCCTCACCATCATCGGGCTGGGAGTCTTTCTTGCGCTCGCCTACCTCCTTCCCGGCCGGATGTTGAACCCGGCATTCGGCGTCGTCGTTGCCCTCATAGCGCGGGAGGCCGTCGTTCTTGTCGTCTCCGCGGGGTTCTTTCTGAAATTCGTGGCAGGCCATGCGGGAGTCGCGCCGCATGACGCAGTTCGCGCCGCGCCCACCAGAGCTCCACCACCTTTGGCGACACCGCGTTGGGGTGTTCGTCGTGGCTCTGAACGTTAGGACACCGCGATGATTCCGACTGCTTCCAATCGGCTCCTACCTTACGATTTGTCTACCGCCATTCCTGCCGTGGACGAGCCGGAGTCGGTGGACATTCGCGCCGTGTTGCGCTTCCTGCGCAAGAGCGCGCGCCTCTGCCTGATCTGGCTTTTCGCAGCCCTCTGCGCCGCCGGCGCGTTCATCGCGTTCGCGCCCGCCTATTACACCGCCTACGCGCTCATCCTGCTGGAGGATCCGGCGGCGGCAGCGCTCGCCGAACAGGGGACGCCGATCCCAGCCCCGGACCCCGCCTATGCAGACAGCCAGGTCGAGGTCCTTCAATCTGACGAGGTCCTCGAAAAGGTCGTCGATCAAGACCGTCGCCAATACGGCCAGGCGGGCTTAGAGGAGGGTCTGTTTGCCTTCCTGTCGCGCGCCGTATCTGGCGCCGGAAGCCACGAGGCGGCAGCAAACAGCCCAGGCTCCGGCTCCGCCAACGGACCCGTCGCGACCCCAACGCTCGTTGCGCGCGCTCGCCCGACGATCATGCAACATTTCAAACGCGGCCTCACGGTTCGGCGGGTGGGCGTCTCCAACGTCGTCGAAATCGGCTTCACGTCGCGCGATCCCAGTCGCTCCGCGGCGGTCGCCAATGCTGTCGCGCACAGCTACATCAACAATCAGCTCGATCGGAAGCGCATCGCCTTCAACGAAGCGGCGAAGCGGCTGGATGAGCGCCTAGCCGAATTGCGCGACAAAGCGTTTGGCGTCGATCCGTCGCTGTCTCCAACAGAAGCGGGCGAAGAAGCGCTCTCGAAGTCTCGCGAACTCCAGTCGAGGACCGAGACCTACCGGGCTCTCTACAACAATCTCCTGCAGCGCCACTTCACCGACACATCGGATCGCCTTTCATCAGGCGCAAGAGTTATCACGCCGGCGGACCCGCCCGCCGAACGAAGCTGGCCAAAAGCCATCCTCGTCTTGGCCCTCGCAGTCGCAGGCGGCGCCGCGGGCGGCATCGGCCACGCGCTCCTCAGGCAGGCGACCGACCGTTCCATTGGAACCGTCGAGGATGCGCAGCAGGCCACTGGCCTCGACCTCGTCGCAAGCATCCCCAAAATCAAGAAGCAGGCGTGGCGAGCAGGACGATCTCGCAACGGCCTGCAACCCGCCTACACCAACCTCTCCGCCAAGTTCTCGGAAATCATGGGAACTTTCGTCGTCAGATTGCAGGGAAGCCAGCCTCGCAAGGGCGGGCTGGTCATCGCCGTCGTGGCGCCGAGCGCCTGCGTGGGAACATCGACAGTCGCAGCAAATTTGGCGAGAATTGTCGCCGAGTCCGGTCAGCGAACCCTGCTCGTCGACGCCAATTGGCGCAAGCCTTCGACCGATCACCACTTGTCCGAACCCAACCCTGGGCGCGCGCTGGCGACAGGATTCGCGATGATCAATCTGGCGACGGAGAGCCTTGTGGTTCTCGTGTTGCGGTCAATCGCGCCGATTTCGGAATTGAACGCCTCGCTGTCGATCATCGCGACGCTGCAGCAGCAGCGCGCCGAATATGATTGCGTCGTGGTCGATTTTCCCTCCATCGAGCAGACCGCGGATTTCGAGGCGAGCATGGCGACGATTGACGAGGTGATCGTCGTCGTGGAAGCGGGAGGGCCGTCGTCCGAGCGCCTCAGCGGCTTCCTGCGGCTCGTCCCAAAGAACAAGATCGCGGCCGTCGTCTTGAACAAGGTCTAGCGTGCGATGGGCGACGGTGCGTTCGCAGACAACGTCTTCGCGAAGCGTTTCAACCCGCTTCGGTCGCCACGCCCCTCAGTCGATCTTCTCGATCTCGCCCTCTTCCTGCCGGGAATCTGGGTAGCGTCCGCTCTTTCACTCGCGTTGCGGTTGATCGGCCCGCTCTTTCTGGTCGTCCCGGTTGGCTTTTGCCTCGTCTATGCGATCCTCCGATTGGCCGCGCCGCCGCGTCTCTTGAGCGTCTACTTCGCCTATTGCGTTCTTGTCGCAGCTCTGTCGAGATTTCAATTGTTCCCCCCCTCGTGGCAGCTGTATTTCCGGGCAGACGCCATCGTCAGGCAGTTGATCCCGCTCCTCGCCTATGTCGCGGTCGCCTGGGCCTCGACGGCCTATTTCCAGCGCAGAATTCTCGCCGGGAACCCATTCTTCGGCGCTCCCGTTACACTCGTCTTGTGCTTTCTAGTCGCTCCGGTCGTCATGTTTCTTGAAGGATTCGCCTATCCCGGCGAGGACGCCGCGCACGCCATGATTTCGCTAATGGGCTCCCTGATCAACAATGTGCTGGTCGGGACGTTCTTCGTAATGGGCGCCATCTTTCTAACGTCCGACTGGCGGCGGTACGCCGCGTTGGCCGGGCTCCTGGCGATTGCCGTCACGAGCCACTTCATCCAAGCCAAGATTATCCTCGTGGTCGTGCTCGCCATCCTCGTCGGCCTTCCCAGCCGAGCGGTGGCGATCGCGAGCGTCGCCGCGATGACGGCGATTTATGTGATAGGCCTTGGCTTTGTTGACGACGCCATGCGCTCCAGTCCGGACTCCGGAATTCGGCTCGCTTTTCTAAGAGACGCGCTCATCTCGGTTGGCGACACATTCGGCCTCGGCGTCGGCTACGGCAAGGAGTCCGTTCGATGGCAATACCAATTTCCTGGAATGCCGGTATTCACCTTTCTTCCCGACCCCAAGACGATCACGCCTGAGCGAATGCTCGAGGCGATGTCGACAGGCGTCGAAAACTCTTTTGTCGAAAGCCTTTTGCGCGCCGGTGTGCTGGGGTTCGGCCTGTTCGTAACCGCGTTCTTCGCGGCCTTTCCCCCACGCAATCTGCCGCCAAGCATCCGCAACCACGCAGCAAGCGTCTTCGCGACAATGTTCCTAGGCTGCTTTGTGAACTCGGCGTTGGAAAGCCCGCTGTCGGCGGTAGGCCATGCCTATCTCTACGGCTATATGGTCGCGCTTCGGGTTTGCGCCCGAGCGCGTCCACAGGCCTTCATTGCCGCGCCGGTCCGTCTCGCAACGGACGCCACTCCCTCGCCCGCGCAAGCTGATCGGCCGCCGGCCGGCTCGCCTGCATGATCCCGGCGCCGACGTCGCGCGGCGTACCCCAAATGAACCCGCCCGACTCGCGCCCCGCGCCGTCTTGCGGCCGCCATTTCTGGTAGAGTTTGGCCCTGCACCGGCGGTCTTTCGCAGCGAGGACCGCACCCCGATTTTGCGACCGCAATATTCTCCGCGTCGATGAGGGCGCCGTCCATGAGCCAATTGTTTGTATCCCTGCGCACCGGCCGCGAGGCGAGCATCGCGACGGCTCTGCTCGTCGTTTTCACTTTCGTTCCGGGCTCCGCTTTGGCGGAATACAAACTGCATTCCGGCGACACGCTCGAAATCTCCGTGACCGGCGTTCCCGATCTGCGCGAACGCGCGCCGATCGCCGTCGGCGGCGAGATCGCCCTGCCGATCGGCGGGCAGCTCCAGGTCGGCGGCCTGCTTCTCTCGGATGCACGCGCCAGGATAGCCGCCAGCCTCGCCAATAAGCTCTATCAGCAAACGACGGCCGACGGACGCGAGATTCAGCACCTGATCGCGCCCGACACGATTGTCGTCACGATCGCCGAATATCGCCCCATCTATGTCGACGGCGACGTCGCGCGGCCCGGCGAACTCGTCTTTCGGCCCGGCATGACCGTTCGACAAGCCATCGCGACGGCAGGCGGTTACGATCTGGTGCAGTTTCGAATGGCCAATCCTATCCTCCAGGCTGCGGACTACCGATCCGATTACGAGACGCTCTGGTCGCAATACGCGATGGAGCAGGCTCGAATCTGGCGGCTGAGAACCGAGCTTGGCGATCAAGGGGTCGAATATGGCGGCAATGATGCGCCGGTCCCTCGGGAGTTCGCCAATCGCCTCAAGCAAGACGAGGCAGCCCTCCTCTCGGCGCATCTGGCGGATCGCGAGCGCGACAAGGCACTGCTGCGCGAGGCGATCGCGAAAGCTGACAGCCAGCTCGAAACCCTCGCCGAGAAAAAGAAAAAGGACGACGAAGGCAATCAGGCCAACTCGGCCGACTTCGAAAAGGCGAGAGCGCTCACCGAGAAAGGCATCTCCACCGCCGCCCGGCTGGCGGACACGCGGCGCGCGGTCCTGCTCTCCGCCGACCAACTCCTGCAGACCGTAGTGGAGATGTCGAACGTCGATCGGCAGCGCAGCGAATACGTCAGGCAACTCGACAAGATCGACAGCCAGGCCCACATCGACGCTTGGCGGGATCTGCAGGAATCCAACGTGCGCCTCGCCGAAATCAACGCGCGGCTCAGGAGCGCAGGTGACAAGCTAGTCTACACCAACCGTCTTCCGTCCCAGCTCCTGCCGGGCAAAGGCGCGCAACCGACCATTACCGTCCACCGTATGACCGACGAAGGGCCGCAGAACTTGACGGCCGACGAGAACCTCGCGCTGGCGCCGGGCGACGTCGTCGATGTCGCACTGGAGGCCAAGACCTCGCTCGAAGCGCTCAATCCGCCGCCCATCGCGAAATGACCGCGGCGACGCTTCGGGGCGACCAGCGCAAATCGACTTCTCGACCAGCGCAAGGGGCGTCCGATGCGGGTGCTAGTTGTTCACAATTTCTATCAGAACCCCGGAGGCGAAGACAGCGTCGTCCGCGAGGAGTTGTCGCTTCTCCAGCGCAGCGGAGTCGACGTCGACCTGTATTCGGTCACCAATGACGACATCACGGGACGCGTGCATACGCTCGCGACCGCGCTTCAGGTTGTCTACAATCCCTGGGCCAAGCGCGCGCTGGGAAAGAAACTCGCTGAATTCAAGCCGGATGTGGTCCACATCCATAATTTCTTCCCGCGCTTGAGCCCCTCGATCCTCGACGCCTGCCGCGGCGCCGGCGCGCCGTCGGTGCTCACCCTGCACAACTACAGGATCATGTGCCCGTCGATGCTTCTCTATCCCGAGGAAAAAATGAGAGAGCGCAGTCTCCAGCATCCCTGCTGGTGGACGGTTCCCCGACGCGTCTATCGCAATTCCTTGGGCGGGACGTTGGCCCTGAGCGTAATGGTCGAGTTCCATAAGCGCGCTCTCACCTGGTCGCGCAAAGTCGACCGCTTCATCGCGCTGACCAACCGGGCTAAGCAGAAATTCGTCCTAGGTGGGCTGCCGGCGGAGAAGATCGTCGTCAAGCCCAATTGCGCCGCAAGGCCGCCCTCCTTCGCTGGGTTGCAGCGGCATGGCGCGCTCTTCGTCGGCCGCCTCGATCAGCAGAAGGGAGTTCCCACCCTCCTCGAGGCTTGGAAGTCTCTGGACTACCCGCTCAAGATTGTCGGCGATGGTCCGCTCACGCCGCTCGTCGAGCAAAGCGTCAACAATCGCATCATCTACCTCGGACGCCAGCCGCGCGAGGTCGTGCAGAAGGAGATGCAATCGGCGAAGTTCCTGGTGCTGCCGTCGTTCGGCTATGAAATGTTTCCCATCACGCTGCTGGAAGCGTTTTCGAACGGTCTCCCCGTGATCGGCTCCGCAATTCCCGCTCTCGAGGAACTGGTCGAGCCTGGGGTCACAGGGTTGATCTTCCCTTCCGGCAACTCCGCAGCCCTTGCCGAGCACGTTCGCTGGGCTGTCGCCAATCCGGCTGCGCTCGATGAGATTGGAAGCCGCGCCCGCGCGGCCTATGAGGAGCGTTACACGCCCGAGATCAATTTCCGCCGGCTCATGGAAATTTACAGTTCGCTTCGCCTCGACAGGCGAAGAGACTCGCCGCGCGCCGCTGATAGCGACGACGCGTCGCCTGCGGACGCAATCTGACAACAAACTCGGACGATCGGGGCGCGTCCCCAGTCCAGCCACCTGTCCCGTCACGCCCGCTCTCCGTTCGTCCCACAGAGGAGCCCTCGAGATGGCGCATCCGAGACGACTGCGGTTTGTCCTGACCCGACGCGAACGGCTCGATTCGCCCGACGGGGTCAACATCTTCATCGTCGCGTTGGCTCAGGCTCTATCGGACCTCGGCCATGACGTATTGATCGTCATCGGCAGCATCGAGAGCCACGCCGAGTACCAGCGACTGCTAGCCCCACGGATCGATCTTGCCATTTACCCGGTAAGCCGAACGCGTTTGAAAGGCGCGGCCTCCGTCGCCGCGTGGCTGCGCGCGAAAGCGGCGATCGACCGCTTCAGGCCGGACCTCATCATCCACAACGAGGTCGTTCCGCTGCCGTTTCGCGCGCCGACCGTTCAAGTCGTTCACGACCTCAACCCGCGCAGCGGATTGTTCGCTCCGATACGCCGGACGATCCGACGCTTCACCACTCGCCGCAGCAATTACGTGATCGCGACGACGAGCGAATTGCGCGACACGCTCGTCAGCGATCTTCGCATGTCGGCGAGCGAGATCATCCTTCTGCCAAAATGCGTCGACCTGCAGGCCTATCGCGGCGCCGGCATCGCCGGCCGCGAACGAGCGATCCTGCATTCTGGAACCCTTGCCTATAAGGATGCCGGCGCCACCATCCGCGCGTTCGGCGCGCTCGACGATCCGTCAGTAAGGCTTTACGTCGTGGGCGCCGTCACCGAGCAGGTTCGCGAAGCGGTGGACGGGCTACCCGATCGGCTCCGAAGCCGCGTCGCTCTTCTCGGTCAAGCGGATGCGGTGACCCTGCGAGCGCTGTACGGCCGCGTGCGGGTCGCCGCCTTTCCCACTCGCTACGGGATCCCTGTCGCGTCTGGGACTGTGATGGAGGCCATCGCTGCCGGCGCGCCAATCGTCGGCTCCTCACGGCTCAGCCGCGACGTGCTCGCGGATGGCGTGAACGAAATCGTCGTCGATACGAACCCTGACGCTATGGCGGCCGGACTGAGGGCGGTCTTGAACGACGACCACCTCTGGTTGCGGCTCTCCGGCGGAGCGCGACGTATGGCCGGAACCTTCGACGCCATGCGTGTCGCACGACGATACGTCGAACTCGCGTCCGCTGGCGGCCCGGGCGAGGCCCGAGGGTCGTCAGGATCCGATCGGGAGAGGGAAGAACGCCGTGACGGAGCCGCCGCCATGCAAAGCGCCGCGCGTCGCGCCTGCCGCTTAGCCTAGGCTAGAAGCCGTAGAGGCGCGCGGGGTTGTCGACCAAGACCTTTTGACGCGTCGAGGCGTCCGGGACCCAGTCGGCGAGCAAGTTGAGGAGATGTCCGGCGTCGACCGGCAGGTCGGGCGAGGTATCGGTTTGCGCATGGCCGGAGTCGGAGCCCGAATTCACATGCGGCCAGCCCGAACCCCACAGGACGCGGTCTGGATTGGCCTCGACGAGCGCCGTCACCACGGGCTTGAGAATCCTCATAGTCCGGAGCCCGCTTGGAAAGGCGGTAGGGCTCAGCCAGCTTGACATAGGCGCAACCCGACTTCACGAGCGAGGCCACGGAATCGAAGCCTGGTTGTTCCAAGCCGCCGGCGAGCCAGCCGAAATAGTCGAACACGAGCGGCGCCGGCGAAGAGGCGAGTTGCGGCGCGACGACGGCGATGACATCCGGCGGCGCCTGGATGTCGATATGCCAGCGCCGAGCCTGAGCGATTTCGATGGCGGCCGCTATGCGCTTTGTGGTCGCATCGCGATGAAGCGCCGCGGCGCCCGACATCAACAGCCTGAATCCGGCAACGCCCCCCTCGCGCAAGGCGTCGAGGGAGCCGGCGGGAGCGGTCTCGTCGATCATGGCGACGCCGCGGGCGCGATCGAGGCCAAGCGCCGCGACGGCGGCGAGGGTGGCGGAATTGTCCTCGTTGTAGATCGTTGGCGTGACGATCACCACCCGGTCAAGCCTCAGGAACTCCAGCATTTGCCCGAGATCGTCGGCTGTCGCGACGGGCGGCGTGTAGTCGCGCTGCGGCGACATCGGAAACCGCGAGGGATCGCCGATCACATGGACATGGCTGTCGCAGGCTCCGTGCGGCACATCGAAGGCGACCGGCGTCTGCGGCATGGGGCCGGCGGCGTCGGCGAGCCCCATATGGGAAGCGTTAGCGCAGAGCGCAGCCAACGAAGTGGTAAAGGTTCGACGCGTCAGCATCGGCTCCTTCTCCTTTCAGCACGCTCGATCGAATTCGCTGATCCGGCTCGGCGCCGCGGCGGCAAATGGGCTACTTCCGCGTCGCCCTCAGGAACAGGCATCAGCTCTGCTAGCTTAGACCCCTGGGCGAGCGCCGCAAGACCGGACCTACCTTGATGCGAACTCTGGGCAAGACACGGAGTGCGCTTGGATGACGCCAACGCAATCGGATTGGGCGGCCTTGCGGAGAGCCGCGGCGTTCTTGCTCGCGCTGGCCGCGGCGACTTTCGTCGCGCTTGAGCCCGACTGGCTCGACAGGCCTCTCGCCAGAGCCGTCAACGATGTCGTGGCGCCCTCGCAGGAGGCTCAGCTCCTGGCCTTCGCGCTCGCTTCGCCGACCGTGCAAACCATCGCAGTCGGACTTCTCGCCTGGGTCTGCTGGCGAGCCGGCAAGGAGGACGCGACGCGGGCGAGGCTGGCGAGCGGCGCCGTCGCCGCCGTTCTGGCCGCAGTGGCGGCTCAGTGCCTGAACCTCGCATTGCCGACGCCGCCCAAGCCGATTTTCGATCCGGCGATGGGTCTCCAGGCATCGCCGCTCTTCGCCCATGTCGACGCCTTGAGTGAGAGCGCCTCGCACTCGTTTCCGAGCGCGCGGGCGACCTTGTTTGCCGGACTGGCAATCGCCGTCGCTTTCGTTCGACCTCGGATCGGCGCCGTCGCGCTGGGCTGCACGTTGGCGCCCGAACTCGCTCGCATCGCCTTGGGTCTGCACTACCCAGCCGACATCGTGGCGAGCTTCGCTCTTGCCGCGTTCTTCGTTCAGCTCGCGCAAATGCCGTTCGCCGCAGAGCCCGGAATCTGGTTGGTGCGCTGGGAGAGACGCTCAGCGCTCACGTTCTACATCTGCGCCTTCCTCGCGTGCTGGCTCCTCACAGATGGATTTCAGGACGTGCGCGAGCTTGTGGCGCAGCTTGCGCGCTGATCCTCGGCGCTCGGCGGCTCTATCGGCGCCGCGCGAACGCGGCGTCCCACAGCAGCGCCCGCATTGGCGACGCGCCCAGCGACCAAAGCGGCGCCGAACCGAGAACCATGCGTCCTGTCGTCGTGCTGGTGTCGATCGGCGTGTTGGGAATCCGAAGGCCGACCCCCTTGCGGCCCAGTCGCGCGATGAGCGCCCCCATGCCCCTGGTTGATCGGGCGATCCGATAGGGCTTGGTGACGACGATCACATCGCCGTTCCTCGCATATTCGATCGCCCGCTCCAGCTCCGGCGTCCTGCCGAAGAGGCTCGTCTTCTCGCAAAAGAACTCCTGCGCGCCAACGTCCGCCAGATCGCGCTTTTGCGCGTCGAGCCGCGCCACCGGCTCGAACGCGCTGATGCTGCAATAGCCGAGGATCATCGAGTTCCTCCTGCTCCCGCCAGCCGCGCAGCTGCCGTCACGAGGGCTGGCTCAACATCCGCACCGCCGGCCGCTCCACGACCTTAGCGGTCGCGGTGATGAAGGCGCTGTTGTGAATCCCCCAGATTGCCGCCTGCGTCCGATTGTTCAACCGGATCTTGCGCAAGATCGCCTTGACATGGACCTTCACGGTCGCCTCGGTGATATCGTGCTTGCGCGCGATGACCTTGTTGGAATCGCCTTCGATCAAGCACCGCAGAATGCATTGCTCCTGCGCCGACAACCGCGGACTGTGCACCCCCGCCGGTTCGACAGTGATGGGAGCGATGTGCGCGATCGGGGGCTTCTCGATCTCACAGGCGACCACCACACCGTCCCGCCGCAGCAGGTGCGACAAGGTCGTCGCCGGCAAGATCGCTTCGCCGTCCATGACCAACTCGAGCGACCTCAACAAGTTGTCGCACGTCGGCTTCATGCAGTAGCCGTTTACGCCGCTGCGAAATGCGGCGACGACTTTGTCGTCGTCCAACTCGCTGCGATCGGCGAGCAGAAAAATGCGTACAGACGGGCGCTGCTTCTTCAGGCGCTGCACCTTGTCCAGTATTGTCGCATCATCCTCTCCCACTTGAACGATGAGAACAACCGATCTCTCTTCACTCAATACAATTGTGAACATGTCGTCCAGCCGAGTAACGGTCGCCGCATCGCAAAATCCGGCCTCGACGAGAATCCTCCTAAGCCCTTCGAGCAGCAACTCATTCTCACCCATCAGAAACACAACACGGGATTGCATGAACGCCTCCGCAAGATTTTGCGCCACCCTGAATATGCAAGGCTCGCAGCGCCTTGAGCCCTTAGCACGCCCGGCTTACGCAACGCACTACATGTCGTCGCTTCAACTGATTGTTTTTATTTTGTTCCGCGGCGATTTACTTATTTTTATTATCGGTCGCCGAAGGAAACTCTCCCGCCAACTCCCTCTCGTCGTCGCACTAGCTGTTTTCGACGTTGTTGCAACCGGAACATTTTCGGTTGGGGAGCGTCCGCGCAAGATGGCCATTTGGGTAAGGGGCGTAAGCGGACCTGCAAGGCGAGACGCGCCTACTGCGGCAATTTGCAGAAAATTCTAATCAAAAAGAGGTAGTCGGCGCTCTTGGTGGGCCTACACGCCTTCTGCGCGATATCGCGCGCTTGCGCCGCTAGAAGGCGGGACGGTCCCGTACCGTTCGCCCTGGCAAAGCGGCGTTCTGGTTGGCGTGGCGCTTACGTTGCTTCCGTCTCGAGATCGGAGAGGGCCAACGCCGGCTCTGGCTCCGCCGGCGCCGTCTCCTCGGGAATCCGGCCGATCCCCCACCGCGAGAACAGCGCCCCCATCTGGGGCTCGGCCGTTATCACCGCGAATGGAACGGACAGCGCCAAGCCCGCGCCGGCGAGCAGCGCAAAGCCAATGGCGTCCGGCCTCGTTGTCGCGACCACGCCCAGGAAGACACAGCCGAGCAGCGTGTGCCGCCATAGGTCGCGCAGCGCTTGGCTCCAGGGAACCGCGTGCCGCTCTCGCGTCTGGCTATTCCAGGCTCCGCCGCGCCGAAGCACAAACAGGCGCAGGAGAAACATCGTCTGGGTGAGCGCCATGATCGGCGACAACAGCAGCGAGAAGACAAACTCCGCCGCGAGGTTCGTCAGGAACATGGCCGCGCCGCCGTAGGACCGGCGCGCCTCTCGCCACAGGAGGACGTCGAGCGCGCTCGCGACCTTCGGCGCGAAGATCATCAACATCATGATCGCGAGCAACGCCTTGCCTGCCCCTGACGCGGCATGGGCGACGGAAACCGCCGGCGTCCTGTCCAGGACAAATTCGACAACGCCAAGCGCCAGCATCGCCATCCAGGCGGGAGCGCCGACGTACATGAGAATGGCGAGCGTCAGCTGAACGCGGCTGACCGGCTTCAGCCCCGGCAACCCGAGCAGTCGCCAGTACTGCATATTCCCGTGACACCAGCGCAGATCGCGACGCATGTAGTCCAGCAGAGTGGGCGGATTTTCCTCCCAGCTCTTGCCCTCCACCGGGAGCACCCGCACCTCGTAGCCGGCCCGGCGCATCAGCGCGGCCTCGACTTGGTCGTGACTGAGGATATGGCCGCCGAGCGGGCCCTTCCCTGGCAGAACGGGCAGGCCGCAATGGGCCGTGAACGGCTCGATGCGCAGGATGGCGTTATGCCCCCAATAGGGTCCGCAGTCGCCCTGCCACCACGCGGAGCCGAGCGTGTAGGAGCGCATCCCCAGCCGCATGCCGAACTGAAAGAGTCGCGTGAAAGCGCTGTCCGAAGGCTTTCCGATCACGAGCGTTTGAAGAATGCCGAGCGTCGGGTTCGCCTGCATCAGACGCACCAGCCGCAACAGCGGCTCCGCGAGGATCAGGCTGTCGGCGTCCAAGGTGACCGCGAAATCGAACTCCCTGCCCCACCGCTCGCAGAAGTCTCTGATATTGCCGGCTTTGAACCCGATATTCACAGTTCGTCGGCGGTAGTCAATCGCGAGCAGGTCGCCATAGCTTGCGGCAAACTCGGCGTAGCATCGCTCCTCCGCGGACACGATATCGGGATCGTTGCTGTCGCTGAGCAGGTAGAGATGAAAGCGGTCCCCTACCCGCGCCGCCGCGAGGCCTTCCACCAGCGGGCGCAGATTGCGCACAACCTTAACCGGCGCCTCATCGCGCACGCACATCAGGATCGCCGTGCGGGTCCGGATCGGCTCGTCGCCGCGGGTCGTCCCCACGAACGGATTGACGGCGGCGACAGGATCGCGCACCCCGCACATCAGGAGAAATCCGATCGCCGCGTTCCAGAACCCAATCACCGTCCAGGGCAACGTCACCGCGAAGAGGACGAGAAAGGCGATGGCGCCAGGGTCCGCGGGCGGAACCGCCGCGACGGCGAGGCGCAGGAGCCCCGCTATCGTGCAACCGATCAGCGCCAGGACCAGCATCCGGCGACCAAAAAGCGACGACGAGCGCCGCGCCGTCTTCACGGTCGGCGCGCCAGATCGATCCAACATCCCGGTGATATCCGCTGCTTGCTGCTGCTCCGGGATATAGACTTAGTGATGCGCAAGTCCAACGCGAGATTCGCATGGCGACAGATCAATCGAAAGTGAGCGTGCAGGCCCTCTGGTACGTCGGGCCAGGCCAAGCCGAAATTCGCAGCGAGACGCTCGCCGGGCCGAAACCAGGCGAGGCCCTGGTGCGCGCGCTCTTTAGCGGCGTCAGCCGCGGCACGGAGAGGCTGGTTGCGGCTGGCCGAGTGCCCGAAACCGAATACGGGCGCATGCGCGCCCCTTTCATGGAGGGCGCCTTCCCGTTTCCGGTCAAATACGGCTACGCGATGGTCGGGCGGGTCGAGATCGGCCCGGAACCGCTCCAAGGCCGCCATGTGTTCGCGCTCCATCCGCATCAGAGCGTCTTCGCCGCCCCAGCGGAGGCGCTTACTTTGGTTCCCGATGACGTGCCGCCGGCGCGCGCCGTCCTTGCCGCCAATATGGAGACCGCGCTCAATGCCGTGTGGGACGCTACGCCCGCGGTCGCCGACGCGATCGCCATCGTCGGCGCCGGGGTCGTCGGCGCTCTCGTCGCTCGATTGTGCGGCCGGCTGCCCGGCGCGCAGGTGACGCTGATCGACATCGATCCGTCTCGCGCCGACCTCGCCCGCGCCCTTGGCGTCGACTTCGCTACGCCCGAGGCGGCGCACGGCGACTGTGATCTCGTCGTCCACGCGAGCGGGACAGCCGCGGGTCTCGCGACGGCGCTGCGCCTCGCCGGCGACGAAGCGACGGTGCTGGAAATGAGCTGGCACGGCGCCGGCGAGGTCGGCGTCCCGCTCGGCGGCGCCTTTCACAGCCGTCGTCTCAAGCTCATCTCCAGCCAGGTCGGCCAAGTCGCGCCGACGCATCGGCCACGCTGGACGCATCGGCGCCGGTTGGCGGCGGCGCTCGATCTCCTGGCCGATCCGGCGCTCGACGCTTTGATCGCGCCGGCAATTCCGTTTCACGAGCTCCCGAGCCGCCTGCCCGCTATCCTCGCCGCTGAGAGCGGCGTCCTTTGCCAGCTCATCGCTTATCCCGCGGCCTGATAAAGTCGCCGCCACAGGAGGTATTTCATGTTCGCTGTCGAAGTTCGCGATCACGTCATGATCGCTCATTCGTTTCGAGGCGAAGTGTTCGGGCCGGCGCAAGCGCTGCACGGCGCGACCTTCGTCGTCGACGCGGCCTTCCTCGCCGAGCGTCTCGATGCCAACGGCATCGTCATCGACATCGGGCGCGCGCATGAGGCGCTGAAGGTCATTTTGCGGCCGCTGAACTATCGCAATCTCGACGATGTCGCCGAATTCAAGGGCAGCAACACGACGACCGAATTCCTGACCAGACACGTGTTCGACCGCCTCGCGGCGGAGGCGCGCGCCGGCCGGCTCGGCCGCGAGGGACGCGAACTCGGCGCCATCCGCGTCACGATCTCGGAGTCCCATGTCGCGCGCGCCTGGTACGAGGCGCCCTTGTGGTGAGATATGCGGCGATCGCGGCGCCGGGCGCATTGACCACGCCGACGGGCGGGTACGTCTACGATCGACGCGTCGTCGACGGCCTCAGGAACATCGGCTGGCGGGTCGACACGCTCGATCTCGGCGAGGGCTTCCCCTTTCCTGACGAGACCGCCCGCGCCAAGGCGCTGGCTCGTCTTATCGGGGTTCCCGAGGGCCGCACGCTGGTGATCGACGGATTGGCGCTGGGCGCGCTTCCGGAAGCGGCGAGACGGCTTCAGGCGAGCCATGATCTCGTCGCCCTGGTCCATCATCCGCTCGCCCTCGAAGCCGGGCTCATGACCGGCGCGGCCGCGGGATTGCGGCAAAGCGAGACGGAAGCGCTCACCTGCGCGCGGCGCGTGATCGTCACCAGCGCCTTCACCGCACGCATTCTCGTCGCCGACTACGGCGTCCCGGTCGGTCGCGTTTCGGTCGTGCGACCGGGAAACGATCGCGCGGCGCCGGCGCGGGGAAATGGCGGCGGCAGGGTGGAAATGCTGTCCGTCGGCGCCGTCACCCGGCGCAAGGGCTACGACGTGCTCGTGGCGGCGGTGGCGCGCCTGCTCGACCTCGACTGGCGGCTCACCATCGTCGGCGCCCTCGACCGCGACGCGGAGGCGGCGGCGCGATTGCGCGCCGACATTGCGAGTTTTGGGCTTTCAGAGCGCGTGCGCGTCACCGGCGCCATCACGGACGACCAGCTTGCCGGGCTCTACGCGACGGCCGACGTCTTCGTCCTCGCCTCGCGCTTCGAGGGCTACGGAATGGCCTTCGCCGAGGCGATCGCTCACGGCTTGCCGGTGATCGGCGCGGCGGCCGGCGCCGTCCCCGAGACGATCCCCGCGGGCGCCGGCCTGCTCGCCCCGCCGGACGACGTCTCAGCCTTCGCGAGCGCCATCCGGCGGCTGATCGAGGATACAGCGGAGCGTCAGAGGCTCGCCGCCGGCGCGCGCGCCGCGGCCGCCGCGCTTCCCACTTGGCGCGAGGCCGCGGAGGCGTTTGCAAAGGCACTGGAGCAAGCCGGATGAGTGGATTTTCGTCGGCCTGGCTGGCGCTGCGAGAGCCTTATGACGGGCGCGCGCGAAACAGCGACGTGCTCGCCGGACTCGCCGCCTCCGTAGGCGACCGAGAATCGCTTTCGATCGTCGATCTCGCTTCCGGCGCCGGCTCGACGGTGCGCGCGATTGGCCCCCGACTGCCTGCCCGCAAGGAATGGCGGCTGGTCGATCACGACCCCGCTTTGCTCGCTCTCGTCTCGTCTCGGGCCGCCGGACAGCGCATAACCACCGCCGTCGCCGATATTGCCGACGGCCTCGAGAGCATCCTGGCGGAGCCGGCCGATCTGGTGACGGCCTCGGCGCTGCTCGATCTCGTCTCGGAGGACTGGCTCGAACGTCTCGTCACCCAATGCGCCGCGCGCGCCCTACCCCTCTACGCGGCGCTCACCTATGACGGGCGCATCGCCTTCGCGCCGACGGAGGCCTTCGACGCCGAGATTGTCGCGGCGGTCAATCGGCATCAGCGGCGGGACAAGGGGTTTGGGCCGGCGCTCGGCCCAACGGCCGGCGCCCGCGCCATCGCGCGCTTCGAGGCGATCGGCTGGGCTGTCGTCAACGCGGCCTCGGACTGGGAGCTGGGCCCGGAGGACACTGCGATACAGACTGAACTCCTTCGCGGCTGGGCAGCGGCGGCCAGCGAAATCGGCGATTTGCGGTCGGCCGACATCTCCGTGTGGCAGGAGCGTCGCCTTCGCCACATCGCACAGCGCCGCTCGTCAATCCGGGTCGGTCACGTCGACGTCTTCGCCTCGCCGATCGGCGCGCGCTGAGCACTGAGGTCGCAATCGAACAACACTTCGTCATCGAGCCGATGGACCCGCATCGGCGGCGACAAGGCTTGCTCGACCCGATCGATCGGTCCGAGCGAGAAGCCGGGCCTACCGTCGCCCAGGATGATCGGCGCGACGATCACATGCAGCCGATCGACGCAGTGCGCCGCAAGGAAGCGCGACAAGGTCTCCGGGCCGCCCTCCACCAAGACGCGGCGCAACCCGCGCTCGGCAAGGCTCGCCAGCACCGCCGCCGGCTCGATGCGCCCGCCATCAGCCGGCAAGGCGACGATCTCGGCGCCCTGACATTGGGATCGCGAGCCCTGCCCGGTGACGACGATGCGGCGGACGCCGTCGTCAGCGAGAACCTTCGCAGTCGGCGCGAGCCGCCCGCGCGGATCGATGACGACGCGCGCCGGATTGCGGCCAGGGACATTGCGAACGGTGAGGCGCGGATCGTCCGCGAGCGCGCTGCCAACGCCGATCACGACGGCGTCGACGAGGGCGCGCAAACGATGGAGATGGGCAAGACCGGCAGCGCCGTTGATGTAATTCGAGCGCCCCGTGGTCGTCGCAACGCGGCCGTCCAGCGATTGACCGACCTGCCCGACGACGACGATCCCGTCGCCTCCAACGGCGCGCAACGGACCGAAAATGTCCTCCCACGGCGAGGGCAGGCTCTCAGCCGACTCGCGAAACGTCTGGGAAATCGAGCGCCAGTCGTCGGGCGACTGGCCGGGAGCTGCGCGGGCGTCGTCCGCACAAGGCGGCCCCATCCGAAAGCCGGGCGCAAGCGAGATCAAGACGAGACCGTCGTCATGAGAGTGGGCCCCCTAAAAGTGTGAATTCCGCCCCTCGACATCAGAGCGTTGCGTGAGCGAACGCGGATGCGCCGATCATAGCGAAACCGCCGATACTCCCTCTCCCCGCAAGCGGCGAGAGGGTTGGGGTGAGGGGCTGGGTGATTGGCCGCAAGCTAGCGGCTCATCACCCGGCCCCTCCTCCTGACCTTCTTCCCGCATAGCCCGTCGAGAGACGGGCGTTCTGACGAACGCCCTATGCGAGGTGAAGGGATCCCCTGCGGCAACAAACTCTATCGCAGGCGCGCCCGATGCGCCACGTTCACCGGGTTCAAAAAGAAGCAAGGCTCCGACGCGCGCCGGAGCCTTGCTGAAATAAGTCACAGTCGAGAAGCCGAGCCGCTCAAGCGGCCGGCATGCGGGTCTCGACCAACTCAGCCCAGTACGACGCGCCGACCGGCAGGATGTCGTCATTGAAATTATAGGCGGGGTGATGGACGTCGGCGCTGTCGCCGTTGCCGATCTGGATATACGCGCCGGGACAGGCTTCCAGCATGTAGGCGAAGTCTTCGCCGCCCATGATGGCGGGGGTGTTGGGGTTGACGCTTCCGGCGATCTTCCGTGCGATATCGGCGGCGAACACCGTTTCCCGGTCGTGGTTGACCATGGCGGGATAGCCGACATGCCAATTGACGTCCGCCCGGCCACCGAACACTTCAGCGGTCTGCGTCGCGATCGCCTTCAGACGCTGCTCGCCGAGGCGGCGCAGCTCCTTGTCGAAGGTGCGGACCGTGCCGCGAAGCTCCACATGCTCGGGGATCACATTGTAGGCGTCGCTCTCGGTCCGCATGCTGGTGACCGAAACGACAATCGAATGCAGTGGGTCGGCGTTGCGCGAGACGATCGTCTGCAGCGCGAGCACGATATGGCAGGAGATGACCGTCGGATCGATCGTCACATGCGGCTTGGCCGCGTGGCCGCCCTTGCCGGTCACCTTGATGGTGAACTGATCGGTCGCCGCATAGAACGGACCCGGCTTGATGGCGAAGGCCCCGGCCGGCAGACCCGGCGAATTGTGCATCCCGTAGACCTCCTGGATGCGGAAGCGCTCGATGAGGCCGTCGTCGACCATCGCCTTGCCGCCCGCGCCGCCCTCTTCGGCGGGCTGGAAGATCACCGCGACTGAGCCGCCAAAATTGCGGGTCTCGGCGAGATATTTGGCGGCGCCGAGCAGCATCGCCGTGTGGCCGTCGTGACCGCAGGCGTGCATCTTGCCCACCGTCTTGGAGGCGTAGGGCAATCCCGTCGCCTCGAAGATCGGCAGCGCATCCATGTCGGCGCGCAGGCCCACGACGCGATCGGTGTCGGTACGGCCCTTGATGACGCCGACGACGCCCGTGCGCCCGATGCCTTCCACCACCTCGTCGCAGCCGAACTCGCGCAGCTTCTCCGCGACGATCCCGGCGGTGCGGTGCGTGTCGTACATCAGTTCAGGATTTTCATGGAAATCTCGTCGCCAGGCGGTGATCTCGTCCTGCATCTCGGCGAGCCGGTTCTTGATTGGCATTGCTCTCTCCTTGTTCCGTCCAAAAATGCAAATTGCTCTAATTCTGCAAAACGAAATGTCCCGGCGTCACCTCGTCGTAGGTCGATCGCTGGGGCTCGTGGCCGAGCGGGAATATCGGTGAAACGAGCGGCTTCGAACTCGCATGTTCGTGAACCCGCCTGCGTCGCGGATCGGCGATCGGAACCGCCGCCAGCAGCGACTTTGTATAGGGATGCCTTGGATCCTCGAAGACGGCCGATCGTGGGCCGAGTTCGACTATGCGACCGAGATACATCACGCCGACCTGATGCGAAATCCGCTCCACCACCGCCATGTCATGGCTGATGAAAAGGAAGGATAGACCGAGATCGGCCTGCAATTCCATCAATAGGTTCAGGACCTGCGCCTGCACGGAGACATCGAGCGCCGAAACCGCCTCGTCGGCGATGACGAGCTTCGGATTGGGCGCGATGGCGCGGGCGATCGCGACGCGCTGGCGCTGCCCGCCGGAGAGTTCGTGGGGATAGCGCGTCAGGAAGCTGCGCGGCAGTTCGACGCGATCGAACAGTTGCGCCACCCGATCGGCGATCTCGCTCTTCGAGGCGAGGCCGAAATTGACGAGCGGCTCCGCCACCTGGTCGCGCAGCCGCCGATAAGGGTTGAGCGAGGCGAAGGGGTCCTGGAAGATCATCTGCATTTCGCGGCGGGCGCGACGCAACTCCGCCGCCCCGAGTTTGCGAATTTCCCAACCGTTGAGCCAGACTTCGCCCGCATGGGCCTCGACCAGCCGTAGGATCGAGCGCCCGCAGGAGGATTTGCCGCAGCCGGATTCGCCGACGAGCGACAGCGTCTCGCCGACCTTGAGCGAAAAGCTCACGTCCTCGACCGCATGGACGTTGGCGATCGTCCGGCGCAGCACGCCGCCCTTGACGGGGAAGCGGGTGGTCAGATTTTTGACCTCGAGCAGCGTCTCGGCCTTGCCGGGCGGCGACACGACGGACTCAGCCTGCCGAGGCTTCGCGTCCAACGTTCGCATCGGCTCGGGCGCGGTCGTTCCCCGCATTTCGCCGAGCTTCGGCACGGCGGCGAGCAGCATTTTCGTGTAATCGTGGCGCGGCGCCTCGAAGATTTGCGCGACTGGCCCCTCCTCGACGATCTTGCCGCGGTACATCACGACGACGCGGTCGGCCATCTGAGCGACCACCGCCATGTCGTGCGTGATGAACAGGACGGCCATCCCGTTCTCTCGCTTGAGCCGGTCGATCAGCGCGAGGATTTCCGCTTGGATCGTCACGTCGAGTGCGGTCGTCGGCTCGTCGGCGATCAGGAGACGCGGCTCGCAGGCCATCGCCATTGCGATGACGACGCGCTGGCGCATGCCGCCCGACAGTTCATGCGGATATTGCGAGAGCCGCCGCTCCGGCTCGGGGATGCGCACACTCTTGAGCAGCTCCAGCGCGCGCGCCCGCGCCTGGCTCTGCGTCAGCCGCTTATGCACGCGAAGCCCGTCGGTCAGCTGGCGCTCGATCGTGAAGACTGGATTGAGCGCCGTCATCGGTTCCTGGAAGATCATCCCGATTTCGCCGCCGCGAATTTTGCGCATCAGCTCGGGATCGGCGTGGGCGATGTCGAGCGCTTCGCCGCCCGGCCGAACGAGCTTCACGCGGCCGGCGGCGATGCGCCCTCCCCCGAATTCGACCAGCCGCATCACCGAGAGCGAGGTGACCGATTTGCCGGAGCCGGATTCGCCGACGACACAGACCGTCTCGCCCTGGCGGACCGAGAAGGACACGTCGTCGACGCCGATCACGGTTCCCCCGTCAGTGTCGAATTCGACGCGAAGGTTCTCGATCGAGATCAGCGTTTGCGGCGAAGGCTCGCTCTCCATCTCCAGCATCAGGGCGCGTCCTTTCCGTGAGTGCGAGATCAATTCGAGCGAGGATCGAAGACGTCGCGCAGAATGTCGCCGAACATGTTGAGGCCCAGAACCGTCAGCGCCACCGCGCCGCCGGGCGCAAGCGCAGTCCAGGGCGCGACGTCGAGGTAGTCGCGCGAGGCCTGGATCATCAGCCCCCACGAGGACTCGGGCGGCTGCGTCCCCAGGCCGAGAAAGGACAGGCCGGCCTCGGCCAGAATGGCGAAGGCCAGGCTGATCGTCGCCTGGACGATGATCGGCGGCATGATGTTCGGCAGAATGTGCCTGACGATCAGCCGCCAGTCGTCACCCCCGGCCGAGCGCGCCGCCTCCACATAGGGCATCTGCCCGACGCGCAGCGCCTCGCCGCGTACGATGCGGGCGAGAAAGGGCGCGAAAGCGACGCCGATCGCGATGATCGTGTTGGGCACGCTCGGCCCGAGCATCGCGCTGATCGTCAGCGCGAGCAACAGAACGGGAAAGCTCAGCAGCGTATCGACGAGCCGCATCAGGACGTTGTCGACGTGGCCGCGATAGAAGCCTGAGACCACGCCGAGCGGCAGGCCGATCAGCACGCTCAAGACCACGGCGGCGGCGGCGATCTTCAACGATGTCTGCGCGCCGAGCATCACGCGGAAGAGCAGGTCCCGGCCGAGTTGATCCGCGCCGAACCAATGATGCGCCGAGGGCGCGCTCAACCGCGCCCGCATGTCCATGCGCGTCGCCCAATCCGCGGGGATGAACAGCGGCGCGAGCAGCGCGGTCGCAAACATGATCGCAACCAGAAAGAAGCCGAGGGCGCCCTTGGGGCTCAGAAAGCGCTTCATCGCCCCTACTCCAAACGAACGCGCGGATCGGCGTAGAGATAGAGCATGTCGACCGCGAGATTGGTGAGCATCACCACCGCCGCAATCACGAAGACCGTCGCCTGGATCAGCGGAATGTCGCGGTTCAGCAGCGCCTGATAGGTCAGCCAGCCCATCCCGGTGTAGTTGAACAGGGTTTCGACGACGATGATGCTGCCGAAGAGATAGCCGACCTGGAGCCCGGCGACCGTCATCACTGGGCCGATCGCGTTGGCGAGCGCGTAGCGCCAAACGATCGTGCGTTCCGTAAGCCCCTTGGCGCGCCCAACGCGGATGAATTCCTGCCCGAGGATGCCGGTCATGGTCGATCGCGTCATGCGCGTCAGATGCGCCATCAGCCCGAGCCCGAGCGCGAGCGACGGCAGAAACGCATGTGTCAGCGCGGCCCAAAAATTCTCCGCCGGATCGACGAAGCCGCTCGAGGGAAACCAGCCGAGGGCCCGCGCGAACAGCAGGATCAGCATGATCCCCCAATAGAAGTCCGGCAGGCTTACGCCGACCAGCGCCATGGCGCTGCTTGCTCCGTCCTGCCAGCGATCGCGATGAACGGCGGCCCAGACGCCGAGCGGAATGGCGCAAGAGAGCGCGATGAGCATGGACAAGACCACGATCAGCGAACTCGCCTTGATTTTTTGAATCAGGAGATCGGCGATCGGCGTTTTGAACACCAGCGATTGTCCCCAATCGCCGGTCACCATGCCGCGGATCCAATGGGCGTATTGGACGACCAGCGGATCGGTAAGTCCGAGCGTCTTACGCAGGCCGGCGAGCGCCTCGGGATTGCTCTGCGTTCCCATGATCATCGTCGCCACGTCGCCAGGAAGGATGCTCGTGACGGCGAAGGTGATCAGCGAGATGAGAAACAACGTGAAGAGGATCGAGAGCAATCGGTTGAGGACATAAGTCATGCATCGCTCGAGATGGGCCGGCGGGGAGCGAAAGCGGCCGGCGCGCTTGAGCGCCGGCCGAGACCCGCTAAGCGCTCAGCCAAACCTTATGGAAATTGAAGTTGCTGCCGTTCGGATGGACCACCGTGTCGAGGCCGCCGACGCTCGGCTGCGCGCCGATCGAACCGTTGCGGAACCAGAGGACCACGTCGTGCACCTGATCGAAGATGCGCTGCTGGACTTCCTTGTAGATGTCCGCCCGCGCGGTGGGGTCGACCGTCACGCGCGCCTTCTGCAGGAGATCGTCGAGCACGGGATCCTTGATCTTCCTGTAGTTGAAGGCGCCCGTGGAGTGCCAGAGGCTGTAGTAGAGGAAGTCCGGCTCCCACAGCGTGAAGAAGTTCATCATCGACATCTGGAAGTCTTTGTTGACCCAGACCTGGCTGAGCCAGTCGCTCCAGGTCAGCTGCTCGATCTTCATCCCAACGCCGGCGTCGCGGAACCACTCGAGCATGATCTGCGCGGCCTCTATGTGGTAGGGATAGTTGGTCGTCGCCTTGAAGACGACGTTGAGCTTGCCCGGCCCATAGCCCGCCTTGGCGAGCAGCTCCTTGGCCTTTTCGATGTCCTGAGCCCGGTTCTTGAGCGCGCCGTTGTAGGAGCTCGACGTCGGATAGCTCGGCGAAGCGGTGATCTTGCCCTCGCCCCACAGCGCCCCCTGCAGCAGCGCCTCCTTGTCGATGATGAGATCGAAAGCGAGTCGTACGTTGGGGTCCTTGAAAGGCTCGAAGTCGTGGTTGAGGTTCACGAAGTCCCAGTTGAGCGGGAACCACGTGACGACCTGCAGTTTCGGATCGCCTTTGATCTCCTTCATCCGGTCGGCAGGAATGTCGTTGATCATGTGCATTTCGCCGGTGCGCAGGCCCGTCAGGCGGACGGTCGGCTCGGTCACCTCGCGGGCGATGACGCGATCGAGATAGGCCGGACCCTCCCAATAATCGTCGAAGCGCGCCAATTCCACTTCATGGCCGACTTCATAGCGCACGAACTTGAACGGCCCCGCGCCGATCGGCGTCTTGCCCTGCTTGTCGCCCGAGCCGTGCGGGATGACGACGCCTGCCCCGTTTTCGGCGAGCCGACTGAGGAACGGCGCGTTGATGCGCGCCATTTTGATGACGAGGGTCAAGTCGTCGGGCGTCTCGATCGCGGCGACGTCGTTGAACACCTCGAAGTTGACGGCGCCGGTGTCCTTGCTCTTGCAGCGCTCGAACGAGTACTTCACGTCCGCCGAGGTCATCGGCGAGCCGTCGTGGAACTTCACGCCGGGCCGGAGGTGGAACGTGTAGGTGAGCCCGTCGGGGCTCTGCTCGAAACGTTCGGCGAGGCTCGGAATGACCGACAGATTCTTGTCGATGGTGACAATCGAGTTGTGGACGTTTTGCAGCACCCGCAGCGACGAGGCGGTGCCGGTCTGGTGAATATCGAGATTCTGCGTCGTCTCCGAATGGCCCCAGATCAGCGTGCCGCCCTTGACCGGCGCGGCCTGTGCAAACACCGCCGACGGATTCAATCCGCCGCCGATCGCCGCGCCGCCGATCAACGTGGCGGTCGACTTGAGAAACTCCCTACGCCTCATGTGCGCCTCCTCTCTTGAAAATGTCCTTTTCGCCCGCGCCCTGGGCGGATCGCGGCGAATGGCTGTCGACTTAGCATCGTGGGGAAATTGGCGTCCGAAACGCCGGCGGGATCAAGAAGAAAGGCTTGGCCGCCTGGCCGCGACGCCAAGCTCGCGCTCCAACGCCGCGCCGATGTTGAGGATGGTCTCCTCCTCGAACAGCCGTCCCCAAAGCGAAATGCCTTGCGGAACGGTGAATAGCCGACTGTCCGGTCCCGGCGGGCTGATCGTGATCTTGCCCGAACCCAGCGACGCCGAAGCGACGCGCGACGGCGTCTCGATGAACCCGGCGCGAAGGTGCAGGCAAGGATGGCCAGTGAAATTGCTCGCGACCAGCATCGGCCCGGTCATGAACGGGCCGATCAGCGCGTCAACCCTGGAAAACATTGCGTCGACGGCCGCCATTGTCTCATAGCGCAGCCGATCGAGTTGCACGTGATCCACAGCGGAGAGAAACCGCGCTTTGCGGAACGCGTTGGGCCACGCCCCATGGTCCTGGCGCTTCAGCTCGTCGTCCCGATTGTCGAGCGTGAGATCCTCGAACGCCGCCGCCGCCTCGGCGAAAAGAATGTTCATCAACGAATTGTACGGCAAGTCAGGCAGCGAGACTTCGACAATCTCGACGCCAAGCCGCCGCGCCGCCTCGAGCGCAGCGTGATCGACCGCCGTCGCGCCCTCGCCGAAAGCCTCCGGGAGATAGCCGAGCCGCAAAGCTGAAATGCTGGCCTCGGCGTCGTAGTCGAAGGGCGCGTCGATCGAGCCGCGATCGGCGGGATCGAAGCCATTGATCGCCGCGAGCACGATCGCCGTGTCCTCGACCGAGCGGCAGATCGGCCCCACCTTGTCGAGCGTGCCGCACAGCGTCATCCCGCCGGCGCGCGAGACGCGGCCGAACGTCGGCCGCAGCCCGGTCGCGCCGCAACGCTGGCTCGGCGAGGTAATCGACCCCAAGGTCTCCGTGCCGATCGAGAAAGCACACAGTCCAGCCGCGGTCGCTGAGCCGGAGCCCGCGCTCGACCCGCTCGATCCCTCATTCAGGTTCCAGGGATTGCGCGTGCGGCCGCCATACCAGATGTCGTCGAGCGCCAACGCCCCGACGGTCGTCTTGCCGAGCAGCACCGCGCCCGCCGCACGCAGTTTGCGGACGATCTCGGCGTCGCTGTCGGGGATCCGGTCGCGGTACGGCTCCGCGCCCCAGCCGGTCGCAACCCCCTTGGTGTCGAACAGGTCCTTGAGGCCGTAGGGGATGCCGTGCAACGGCCCGAGATTGACGCCGTCGCGAAGCTTCGCATCCGCCGCGTCCGCCTCCGCCAGCGCGAGGTCGCGCGTCACGGTCGCGAAACATTCGAGCTTCGGGGCGAGCGCCTCGATGCGCGCGAGGTAGATTTCGGTCAGCCGGCGGCTGGTCAGCGCGCCGGACGCTATCCACTGGGAAAGCTCGGCCACCGCCGCGAAGGCGATGTCGGCATCGTCCTGCGGCAGAGGCGCCGGCGCAGGCTTGGCGAACCGCAACACGCCCTTTGCCGCCGGCATCCGAAAAGAGCCGAGCCGAGGATCGAAGCGCGTCGCCGTCGGGGTGGCGTTCGTCAGGCGGGCGCTCCGGCGCGCCACCGCGAGGTCGATCTGCCCCTCGATGTTGTCGATCATCTGGTTGCGCTCGGCCTCGGTGTACGAGACCCCGAACAGCCGCTCCGCGGCCTCCAAATCAGACAGAGAAACCAAGACGTGAACCCCGATCCCGCTCAACCGACGGTGCGTCCGTCGGCGGGGAATAAGACATTCACCCGACTTCCCCAGTCAATGAAGATTTGACGGCGCCACCGCCTAAATGCGCCGCGTCGGCGCCTAGTTTTGCGGCCTCACACGCGGGGAACGCCAGCGAGCGCCCCTCAACCGTGGCCGGCGAACCCTTTGAAGAGCGCGCCGCCACGCAGCATTGCCAACAGAAAAATGCTGTTCCCAACGATATAGCGCTTTGCGAGCCGGCGCGGGTCCTGCAGCAGGCGGTGCAGCCATTCCAGTCCCCTCTCTTGCATCCAGACCGGAGCGCGCTTGACCGTGCCTGCATGAAAATCGAATGCGGCGCCGACCCCCACCATGACGGCGCGGACGCGGTCGCGATGGGCGAGCATCCACGCTTCCTGTTTCGGGCAGCCAAGTCCCACCCAAACGATGCGCGCGTCGGAGCGGTTGATGAGGTCGACGATTTCCGCGTCTTCCTCAGCCGAGAGCGGGCGAAACGGCGGCGACATCGCGCCGACGATGTTGACGCCGGGCAGTTCGCTGCGGAGCCGCTGCTCGAGCAGGCGCAGCGTGGCCGGCGTTCCCCCGTAGAGGAAGATGCCGACGCCCGCTGTCGCGGCTTGTCGGCAGCAATCCCACATGAGGTCGGAGCCACAGACCCGTCTCTGCTGGCGATAGCCCCTTCGCCTGAGGACCCAGGCGACCGGAGCGCCGTCCGGCGTGACCATGTCAGCGGACTTGAGAGCCTCTGCATGCGCTGGATTGCGAAGGGATGTAACCGCGCTGTCCACGGCGCAAACGCATACGGTGCGGCTCTCTCGAGTCGCGGCCCACTTGAGGATCGTACGGACCGCGCCGCCAAGGCTGAGAGCATCCACCGGAACCCCGAGAACGTCCCCGTACACGCGATCGGAAGAACGCTGCTGCATTTTCCGCCCTCACTGAACACGAGCAATACGCGCAGCGTTGACGACACAGCGGTTCGGCCTGACGTTCAATTTCAATTCGGGGCGACGACGCACGGCTCTTGGGAGTACCCATCGTCGACGGAAGATCGCCGTGATCGTCGCGCGCTCGCCAACTCTGCATTCGGCGCGCCTGCTACGCCAGCGCAACTGCGCTCGCGATTGCGACCACAACGAAGTGTAGCTCACGCATCCTGGGGCGGAGCGCTCGTTCGATCGCGGCGTTCTGCCACGGAAGCAGGGCGACGGCTCAACGCCAGAGAGCGCGAACATCCACGCGCTCACCGGCGCTTCGGCCAAGCAGACCGCCGCTGAGCGCGACTGCCCCTACTTCGCCGCCACATAGGAATTGCGCTCGGCGCCTTGCGCGGCCGCCAAATGGGCGTCCTGCATTGCCGGCGGCCACCGATCCTCAGCCTCGCGTCTTCCGCCGGCCCGCGATGCGATCTGTTCGGCGATCCATCCGTAGGTGACGGCGATGCCGTCCTCCAGCGACTGCGTCGGCTCCCAGCCCAGTTGTTTTCGGATCAGGCGATTGTCGGAATTCCGACCATTGACTCCAACCGGCCCGGGAACATTGTTGATTTGGACGTGCTTGCCGGAAACGCGAATGATCATCTGCGCGAGCTGATTGATGCTGACCATTTCTTCCGATCCGATGTTGACCGGATAGGGAAATTTCGAGCGCATCAACCGGATGGTCCCCTCGACGCATTCGTCGATATAGAGAAACGAGCGCGTCTGCGTGCCAGGACCCCAGACCTCGATCACGCCGCTTTGGTTCTCCGCGACCTTTCGGCAAAGCGCCGCCGGCGCCTTCTCGCGCCCGCCGGTCCATGTGCCCTCGGGGCCGAAAATGTTGTGATATCGGGCGATACGGCTTTCGATTTTATAATTTCGGCTGTACGCCATGTAGAGCCGTTCCGAGAAGAGTTTTTCCCAGCCATATTCGCTGTCCGGAGCGGCCGGATAGGCAGAATCCTCGCTGCACTTGGGATTGCCGGGGTCCCGTTGGTTGTACTCGGGATACATGCAGGCGGAACTCGAGTAGAACACGCGCGAGCAATTGCGCCGCCGCATCGCCTCGGCGACGTTGAGGTTGATCGTCGCCGAATTGTGCATGACATTCGCGTCGTGCTCGCCGGTGAAAATATATCCGGCGCCGCCCATGTCGGCCGCCAGCTGGTAGATCTCGTCGAAACGTCGGTCGATCACCGATGCGCAAAGGTCGCTTGAGCGAAGATCGCCGACTACGAAATCATCGGCTTCGGTCGCGCTGAACTCGGGATATTTCAAATCGACCCCGCGGACCCACATACCGTCCCTTTTCAGCCGTTTGACGAGATGGCTGCCGATAAACCCTCCAGCGCCGAGCACGAGCGCAGCTTTCATCGCGATCTCTCCTCTCGCATTGTCCAATAGCGTGAGCCCGCCAGACGCTTCTTGCGCGCCAGGTCGTTTGCGAAGATTCTGAACCACTTTGCTCGGCCGGCCGCTCTCGTCTTGGCTGCGGCGCCTAATGTGCCGCGCCAAGACCGCGGCCCCACTCGACCGAGCCGATAGTCGGAAAGTCAGGACACAGCGATCCCGCTTGGCGTTCAACTACGATTCAGTTCCGTCGCCGCGCTCGTTGGAGTACCCATTTGTGACGAGGCGACCACGCAAGCATCTCGAGCAGAAGCTCCGCCGGGCCGGCGTTTCGCTGCAAAGCGCAGACAGCGCCGACGCCGCCCGCGCGCTCCCTCAAAGAAGTAAGCATCCTGAGACATTGAAATCATCCGCCAGCGTCACGAACGTGTCCTGGAGGGAGAGCCGACCATGAATCGCCGTCGCTTCGTCGCCTGTCTCGCCACCTTTCCATCCTTGCGAATGACGGCTCGCTCCATGGCGGCGACGTCGTCCCCTTCGCATCCCAGCAACGACCAAACGAAGGCCACCGCCTTGAAGCCGGCCGGTCCGGTGGTGTCGCACAGCGACGGCGAAGTGATCGAGAACCTCGACATTGACGCGCCGAGCGACAACGGCGTCACGGTCCGGCATCAAAACGTCACCGTGCGGAACTGCCGCATTCGTCACGCGCAAGGGCACGGGGTGCGCGGCGAAGGAGCGGTGCAGTTGAATCTGCACGACCTCGACATCTTCAACGTCGGCGCGCCGCCGTCAGGGCCAACGCGAGACGGCTCATTCAACAACGTGGATCTCGACGGTTGCCCGGGAGCGGCGATAGCCCGACTGAGGGCTGCGCGAGGCGCGGCGAACATCTACGCCTTGCGTAGCGAGCGGCTTCACATGAGCGATCTGGAACTCCACGACGCGCGCGGGCCCGAGCCGCGCGGGCAGAACGTTCAACTCGACAAGTCGCCGAACTCCATCCTGGAGTCGTTTTCCGGAGAAAATGGTCCGACGTCTTGGACGGAGGACAACATCTCGCTCTTCGAGTCCGACAACTGCAACGTTCGCAACGGACTCGTCTCGTACAACAACAGCCCGACCGGATGCGGCATAATGATGGAGGGCAGCTTCAACTGCACGGCGACGGACATCGACGCCTTGATGCAGGGCGACGGCGCATTCGCAGCGGTTCCGAGCGATAACTCGGGATGCGGCGGCTGCACGTTTCTGCGCTGCCGCACGGCGAATTCCTACAACATGCCCAGAGACGGAAGGCCGGCGCCGGCCTCCAATGGCTTGTCCATCTACACCCGCATCTCAAAGGACGCGCAAAGGCACAGCGTCGTCGATTGTCATTATCGTGCGTTGGCCAACCCGCATAATCTCATCTGGGAGGTGAGAGCCGTGAATCCCGGCTGGTCCTTCACCCCGAGGAATTTTGTTCCGCGCGCCCCGGTTCGCCTCACTTTCGCGTGGTGATTGTTTGCGGCGACGATGCCGGTCGATCGTTCTTGTTTTGTTCACGCATTGAGGCCTTTCGCCGCGTGGCGGCGTCAACGGGCTATTGCTTGGGGCTGGCAGAATTTTGCCTCGGCGCGAATTTTGGCGGCCGCCGCGTCAATGATCGGCTCCGCCGACCAATGGGCCAGCAATGATCCAAAGACCGCGATCGCGGCCAACACGGTAAGCGCGCCCATACGCGGTCCGAACGACAACTGAAGTCGCAGCCTTCGCCGCCACAGCCCCGAAAGGCCAACCGCCGCCACCCCGACCATCACCCCGAAGACGACGTCCGATACGCTGTGCGCGTGGAGCGCGACGCGACTTGCGGCGACGACCGCAATCATCGCCGCAGCGCCGGCGTAGGCCGCAATTCGCAAAACGGCTCGGCGCCCCGCGGCCAGCAATTGGCCGAGTGATCCATAGAAAACCGCCGCAAGCGCGGCATGTCCGCTCGGATTGCGAATTCCTAGGATGGGCGAGCGAAAATCGCATGTCGCGCAAACGAGCTTGGCGAGCGTTATAGCCAGTAAGCAGGAGGCGAACGCTGCCGCGAAGGCGACCGCTTCGCGACGACCGGCAAACATCCTGAGAACCACGATCAGCACGACCGACGCCGGAATCACCATGGCGGCGTCGCCGAAATTGGTGATGAAACTCATCGCGCCGACCAACGCACGCCCTCCTCTCGACGCTCAATCGAATATCTGCCGGCCGGTCGCCGTATCCCTCGGGCAAACAACACTCGTCGCCGCGGCTCCATGCTAGGCGGCCAGCCCGAAATGACGCTGGAGCGAGTGACGGATACGCGAAGCCGAGGAGCCATGCCCGGCCGCGCCACCAACGATCGCCCGGGATCGGCGCAATAGCCGTCCCACCCGAGATGCGCCGGGAATGTAAGACGACGGAGCGAACCTTTCGTCGTCGGGAAAGACGTACTTCGAATGCGCGCTTTCAACCGCACGAAGCATAAGCGAACGCTTCATTTACCAGCTTCGACGGCATTGGCTTTGTGGCGAACGCTTCCGAGGCGTTTGCCATTGCTATTCGCACCACCGCCGCAAGCACAGGCATAGGGGCGCTCGTCTCATTTTCGCGAATAGGCCAGCAGCAGAAGCTCTTCATCCAAGTCGTAGCCGACCGGACGATTGCTCCGTCGCTAAATAAACGTCCGCAATAACTCGAATACTGACTTAGCCGCCATCGAAATACGTAGAACTATAAAACACTGTATCGGCTGACATGCTTCGTTTTGGCCACCCGATCGAGCATGGTTAGCGCCAGATTAATCCAATCTCTACATTCGCTTTGGCTCGTTTCAACCCGCTTCAAGCGCCCCTCAATAGCTTCGCGCCAGCAGGAGGAGGCGTGGCATGAGGACGGTTTTCGTGGCTATCCTTGCGGCAGCTTGCGTGACGGCGGCGTCAGCCGCGCTCGCCGCGGCGCCGCTTCGCGATGGCGGCTTCGCGCTCCCGCCTGTGTCCTTCACGAAATTCTGTGTCGACTATCCCAGCGAATGTCCGACTGCCGCCGGAGCCGCGCAGGTCCATATGACCGGCGGGCGCCTCGCCGAGCTGTCGAGCGTCAACCGCGCGGTGAACGCCTCGATCGTCCCGACGCCCGACAGGTCGCAATTCCGCTTTTGGCGCCTCAACGTCACGGCCGGCGACTGCAACAACTACGCCATCCAGAAGCGCCACGAGTTGATCGAGCGCGGCTGGCCCGCCGCCGCGCTGTCGCTTGCGGTCGTCGAGACCACCTGGGGCGAAGGTCACCTCGTCGTCACCGTGCGCACCGATCGCGGCGATCTCGTGCTCGACAACCTGCGCTCGACCATCGTCGCCTGGCAGCGGACCGGATATCGCTGGGTCATGCGCCAATCCGAGCGCAATCCACAGTATTGGGTCGCTCTCGAGGGCGGCCGCCCCGGCGGCGCTTACAGCCACGATGCAGGCGTCGAAGTGGCCGACGCGGAAGAGGCAAGCGAGACGGACGCCGAGCCGGCGCCGGCAGCCCTTCCCAGGCCGCCGAATCGCCCCGACCATGCGGCGGCGCGGGCCGCTCTTGCAGCCGAACTCGCGACGGCCAAGTCGGAATTCGCCGACGCTACGCAGGCCCTCGTCGCCGCCGCGACGCCTGTCATCGTCGCGAGTTGGACGGCGGTCGCCGCGTTTGGCGGCGCGCCGGACGAGGCAATGGTCGCCGCCGACCCAATCACGGTCGACGCCGCCGCTACAAGCCCGTCGGCGTCCGCCGCGCCTTCGGCGCTGGTCGACCCGAGCTTTTACGGATTTCTCTGAAACCGGCGCTCAACACGCCTCATGAGGTCCCGCTCTTGAGGTCGCCGAGTTTGTAGCCGCTCAGGCGCGCCAATTCCTGGAGCCGGGTGTCCTCGTCCCGCAACGACTTCAGCACGCGATCGAATTCCAGCACCTTCGCCCCGACGAGAAACCGGTACCAGAAGCCCTGCAGCAGATGGTAGGTCAATCCTTCCGAGCCGTCGAGGAAGCCCAAACGCAGAAAGTAGCGATAGGCGAAATAGAGCGCCGGCCCCAGCCAGAACGGCATCCTGTTGTACACGCGCAGCTTCATCCAGCGTTTCGCGGAAGCCTGAAGCGAGACGCTGTCCTTCGTCAGGGTGTCATCCCGCTGGCCGAGACGGTAGCGCTTCATCAACACGTCGATCGCTTCACGCGTCGCGTACTTATTGTGCTTCTCGGTGAAATAGGTGAGATCGTTGACGTTGTAGTCGGCGAAATCATGCTGGAATGTGACGGTCCGTCCGTATCGCAGCACCATATGTTCGTCCATCCAGCGCCGCTCGATCCTCGCCGCGCCGCGCCGCCATAAGCGCAGCAGCGTGAGCGGATAGCGGCCGCCGTGCCGGATCCAACGATCGAGGAAGATGTGGCGGCGATGGAGATTCACGCCCGTGACGTCGGGCGGAAGCTGAGGAAGGACGCCTCGAATTTCCTCGCCGAGCTCTGGCGTCAGCACCTCGTCCGCATCGAGGCGCATGACCCAAGCCGAGGAAATCGCCGCATTCTCCAGGCCCCATTCGAATTGCTTGGCTTGATTGACGAACGTGTTCTTGAGGACCACGGCCCCTGACGCTTCAGCGATCTCGACCGTCCGATCCGTCGAATAGCTGTCGACAACGAAGACTTCCCGCGCGACGCCTCGCAGCGCGGCCAGCGCCCGCCCGATGTGGCGCTCTTCGTTATAGGTGAGAATGAGAACAGCAAGATCAGGCATCAGAGGCAATTCCCGTTTGCAGGCGATATGCGGCTCGTGCGGCGGCGCGGACTGCTCCGAGCCGATGGCGAGATTGAAAAGCGCTTGGTGAAATGATTGGCGTCAGTCTTCGCAGTCGGGAAACCGAACTTTGCGGGGCTTGATCGCCTTTGCCGGATTGCCGACATAGACGGTCCACGGCTCGAGATCGCGGAAGGCGCAACCGCGGGCGCCCAGCACCGCGCCGCGTCCCACGCTGACTCCCGGCCCCACGAAGGCCTCGGCCGCAACCCAGGCGCGGGCGCCGATGACGATCGGCGAGGCGCGAAGCTGAAAATTGGGGTCTTCAATGTCGTGCGCGCCGGCGCAGAGATGCGCGCGCTGCGAAACCAAAGCGTAAGGCTCGAGCGTGATACGCGCCATCGAATAGATCCTCGCCCCCGGCGCGATGCAGGCGTAGTCGCCGACCGCGAGATTGGCCGGCGACCAGATGTTTGCACTTGGGTAGATGCTGGCGGTGGCCGCGATCTCGGCGCCGAAGGCGCGCAGGAGCGCGCGACGCCAGGCTCGCCACTGCGGCGGCGTCCAGCGCGCGAGCAGCAGCCATGCGACCGCGAAGCCGAGCCGGTAGATGCGGTTGGCGAGCGCGAAGCTCGCCTCGCCGCGCCAGGTGTTCACCTTGCTGGCGTCCAATATCGACATGTGGAGCCCTTTGATCGTCTCGATCGCTATGGGACGTCGCGCGTCAACCTGGCGCCGCAATCGCCGCGCCGCGTTCCTTCGCTTCGTCCGCCGCGCTTTGGATCGCCTCGAGGCAGGCGGCGTTGATGGACGCAGTGGCCTTGCCGACCTCAAATCGATCGAGGAACGCCACGCGCGCGCGCCGCCCCATTTCACTCCGCTCGTCGGAGGATAGGGCCAGAAACCGACGCAACAATCGCTCGACGCCGTGCGCATCGTCAGGCTCGACGAGGCCCGCTCCCGCGCCCGACACCTCGCGCCAGATGTTGACTTTGTCGGTGATCAACGTCGGCTTGCCGCAGGCCATCGCCTCGGCGACGACAATGCCGAAGTTTTCCTGGTGCGAGGGAAGTACGAAAGCCTCCGCCTTGCGGAAGGCGCCCGACTTCGAGTCGCCGCGCAACATGCCGGGCCAATGAATTCGCGACCCGATTCCCAAGCCGGCCGCTCGCTCTTGCAGGCCGCGCACGAAATCCGGCGCGCCCGGGCCCGCCATGACGAGATCGAGATCGTCGGTCCCGCCGCAAACCCCGGCGAAAGCGTCGATCAGCAGATCGCAGCCTTTTTTCGGGTGAAGCCGGCTGAGATAGAGCAGATAGCGCTTTTCGAGATTCGGCAGCAGGGACCGGAATGCGGCGGTTTGCGCGGAAACGTCGCCGCCGGGATCCGATGTGCCATAGGCGACGACCCGCTCGCGTGCGCGATATGGCGTGAAGGACTGGCGTGCGAGAACCTTCTCCTCCTCGCTGGTGAACAGCACATAGCGGGCGTTCTCGAGCAACGGCCCTTCGTTGAACCACCAGAAGAGCTGCTTCACCGCGCTCTTGAGCGGGGCGTGGCGCTTGAACCAGGGGTCGAGCATGCCATGCGTGAAAACGACATAGGGGGCGCCCGCGCCGACGAGCGCCATCCGAGCGCCCATCGTCGCGTAGTTCCAAAGTCCATGAACGACGACGAGGTCGTAGTCGGGAATGTGAGCGCGCAGCCACGGGACGAAGCCTGGCTGGCGGCCATAGCGGCGCCAAGGCGACAGGCTCCGCCATCGCGCTTGCTTCGCGGCGGGTTCGCCTAGCGCGAACAGCTTCAAGGGGAAGTTCTTCACCCAGGGCGCGTCGGGCGGATCGAGGCAAACCACGTGCTCCTCGATGCCCGCCGCGGCATGGAGCGCCGCTTGCTGCACGATCCCTTCCACCGGCCCGCCCCCGCGCGGGTCCACGCTCGCTATCACTCGCAGTCGCTTTCTCATGGACGTCTACCCGCTTGGACCCAAGATCCGTTGCTTTTCTCGCCAGTCGCAAACGCCCCTGAGGGACGCAGCGCCGAGATCAAAATCGACATCGCGCCATAGACGACGAGGAGCGCAGTCGCGATGCCCGTCGCTCCGTAGTGGGTCGCGCCGACCCAGGCGAGCGGGGCGCAGACCGCAACAACGCCAACGAACATGTAGGAGAGACGCACATGCTGATTGATCGCCGTGAGCGGTGTCAGCCGGCAGCTCCAATACATTTCCGCCGCCACCGAAAGCATCAGCAGCCCGAACAAGGGATAGGCGACGGCGATCTGGCCGTGGGTCCAATGCTCGGCGACCCAGGGCGCAATCATCGCGAGGCCCGCGCAGTAGAGCGCGATGCCGGCGCCTCCAACTGCGAGGTGATAGCGTTCGAGACGGGCGAAAGCCTGCAGCGATCCGGCGCCGTAAAGCCGCGTGTATTCCGGGAAGATGGAAAAATTGACGACATTGGCCGCCGACGTCCCGAGCCGCGCGAGCGTCCTCAGCGTCGAAAACGCCGCGGCGTCCTTTGCCGTCGCGACTGCGCCGAGGACGATGACCGGCCCCTGGATCACGAGCGCCTGCCCCAAGCCCAGCAGGGTGTAGCTCAAGGCAGGATTGGCCATGGCGCGGATTTCCGGGAGGCTCGCCCGATCGAGCCCGAGGCGGATGTCGCTCGCCACGACGCGGAGCCAGCCCCACAGCGCGAAGAGGCAAACCGAGCGGGCAGCGAGGATCGCCATAGCGGCGTAACCGACGTCCGTGCTCGCCCACGCCGCGACGACGATCGCGCCTCCTTCCCCGAGACGGCCCGTAGCGCCCCAAACGACCTCGGCCGCGGGCCGTCCGCTCGCCCGCACGCCTGCACAAAGGAGCAGGAAGAACTGATTCAGCACCACATTCGCAACCAGCGCCGCCAATGTGACCTTGGCCGACGCCTCGGATATCGGGCCGAGATCCAGCGCTTGTCCGATGTGAGAATAGCCAATGCCGACCGCGGCGACCGCGCCGACCGCGATCGAGGCGACCAGCACCAGAGCGAACACGCTGTGATAGACGGATGTCACCGCCTCGCGATTTCCTGCGGCCGCCGCCATCACCATGTTGTTCTTGGCGATGACCGTGAAGCCGAAGTCGGTCAGCGTCAGATAGCTTGGGATGGCGTAGAGCACGAGCCAGCCGCCGTAACGGCTCGCCCCCCAAGCCGTCAGAAGCAGGGGAACCTGCGCCAATTGGACGACGACGGTGACGAATTGGTTGTAGACCTGCGCCGTCAGCGTGAAGCCGAGCCGCCGAAGCTGAGGATTGAGCCTCATCGGCCACCGATTGTGAGAGGCGTCGGCGCGGCTCATCGCATCAATTCCATGGTCGCGCCAAACGCTTGATCGACCGTGATGGCTCGCACGCCGCGCATGTCGTGCAGGATTCGGTTGTCGCCGAGATAGGGATGCCATGCGCGCGGTCGGTTGAAATCGCCGAACAGTCCCACGCATGGCACGCCGATGGCGGAGGCAAGATGCAATGGCCCGGAATCATGGCCGACGAAGAGGCTCGCCCCCAGCATAGCGGCGGCCGAGGCGCGCGGCGGCAGCTTGCCGCAGGCGTTGACGATGGGGCCGCGCCAGCCGCCGCAAACGAGCGGCGCGCGCGCCAAATCCTCGGCCGCGCCGACGACGAGCAACCCCATGCCGGGAGAGCGCACGGAGACGCGGGCGAGCAGCTCGCACCAGTTGTCGACGCCCCAATCCTTCTGAGCCGCCTTGCCGCCCATGTTCACGGCGACGAACGGGCGTCCCGCGAGCGGCTCGGCGATCGCCTTTCCTGCCGCCCTCTCCTCGGCGTCGAGGTGAAGGTCCCACGCCGCCGGGTTCCTCAGGTCGAACGGCCCGAGCGCGGCGAGCGCGCGCGCGATGCGCTCGCATTCGGGCTCGGTCTCGCCATTCGGCAAGATCCGGGCCCGATCGAGATCGCGCGTCCAGGGAATGCCAACCGGGCTTTGGAAGCCGCAGAAGCGGAAGAAGGCGAGATCGCGGTATACGCCGACCATCCCTCGGGAAGGCATCAGATAGATCATCTCGCGCGTTTCGAGTTCACGCAGCCGTCGCCGCAGGTTCAACAGCACCCTGGGGTCGCGCGCGCCGGTCGGATACGCGATGGCGCGATGCGCGAGCTTGGGACCGAGCACGCTGATCAGCGGCGCCGCCATCGAGGACACAGGGATATTGGTCAGCACGATACGTTCGTGATCCGGATAGAGCTCCGCGATCCGGTTGAAGAACGGCAGCGCGACGACCGTGTCGCCGAGGCTGCCAAGACGGTAAATCAAAAGCCGTTTCATTTGGAGAGGAGCAGAGCGGCGCTAAGGGCCGCCTCGAGCAGCTACTGGCCTTCGGCCTCGTCGCCGATGATCGTCAAATCCTGATAGGGGCCATGGTCGAGCAGCGGCGCGCGGCTCACCACAGTCAGGACGCCCCTACCCTCGCGTTGGAGCGTCGCGATCGGCAACGTCGCGGGGAAGCGCGACACGTTTTGCACGAGGCGGGTGTCGGTCGAGGTCGGGAAAGACGACGGGCCGGCATTCACCCAATCGCCGCGCGCCCTGGGATGCGGCAGATCGGCGATCAGCAGCCATTGCGACAATCCCGCCGGCGCGTCGCGTTCCCAAACTTCGTCACCGAGGGCCAGACGCAAGCGGCCGGGAGCTTTCAAGATCGAGACGACGTCGATCCAATCGACCATCGGCGCGACGTGGCGCCACGCATAGTTCGTGACCGTGGCGTCGGCGGCGTCGAGCCTCGCCGTGACGAGCTGACGCGGATGAAACAGCATGACGCTGTCGCGCGCCGGAATGGGAGCCACGCGGCGCTCGGCGACTTCTAGCAGGTAGCGGGTCAGATCGAGAAACGTGTGGCCATGGCTCGTCGAAGGCGCGAATGCGGTGTCCTCGGAGAAATCGTTCCACGTCATCAACTCAACGAACTGGGGCCGCGCCGCGAACGCATGCGACCAAGCCTCGATCAGCCGCTCCGCCCCGAAACTGTCGCCGTACTCCCATGGCGGCAATCCCGCCCGGCGCTGATAGAAGCCATAGGACACAGGATAGACATAGGGCTTGCCGGCCGCGCGAGCGGCCTCCCCGCTCGCCTGTGCGCGCCGCGAGGTCCAATCGTCCTGCGGCGTCCAGGCCCCGAGCGCGTCCGCGAGCGTGGCGTAGGAGTTTGCGCCGATATTGGTCTCGCCGAAGCCAAGATTGACGATCAGATAGACCTTTTCGCGCCCGCCCCACCGACGGAAAAGCCGATCCAGTCGCTCTTTCGACGCCTCGACGGCCTGCAGCCCGCCGCCATCCGGCCTTTGTTCGCTGATCAGGAAAACCGGTTTGCCCTGAAATTCCATCTGCGCGCCCTTGTGCGCGTCGAGCATCTCGGCGAGGTCGCGCCCGTACGCGTCGACATCCGTGCGCAGCAGATCGGCCCACAGTTCGGGGATGACCTTGACGGTCGAGCGGATTGCCGCTTCCGCGACCATGTTCAATGCGTCTGCAAACTGGCTGTTCGGCAAATGCGAAGGTGCGATCAACAATCCCACCGCATCGACATGGCTCGCGGCCAATCGCGACAAGTCCGCTTGGACCGTGGCCAGCCCGCCCGTGATGGTCGCTTCGACGTCTTCCGAAAACCATTGACTTTCAACCTCGACCGGCGGCGCCTGGGCTGCGCCGTAGTCACGACGATAATTCGCGATGTGGTCGTCCGACGGGGAAAAGCTTCCCGGGATGTAGCAATGCATGTAGTGGACGAACACAACGGGATTGAACGCTGCACCCGCCGCCGAAGCGCCCTGAGCGAGCACGACAATCGTAATCGCGAGGCAGCACGCGACGATTATTCGGTTGTAGGCCAACGAGGTCCTTGGCGACACATGCGACACGCGGAAGTTGGATTCGCTCGTCAGCTTCGACCAGGACGGAACAAGCTGGCTGCGCGGGCGATGGCAAACACGCTGGCGGCCACGGCTGTCTGGTAAATCAAGTACTCCTTGAGAAAGAAGGCGAACGAATTACGTTCGAACCAGATTGCGTGGTAGTTTCCGCACACCATCAGCGCGTAAAATACGCTGTTTCGTCCTCCCGCAAGCGCAAGCCGGTAAAGATAACGGAAGAAAACAGCCACGGCGGTCGTCGCGACGAATACCCCCGGGTACCCCCCGACCATGAACGCTTCTGCGAAAAACGAATAACCCCAGCCGCCGCCGAGGCTCGCGAACTCCGGTGTGATCGCGAAGGTGAACCGATCATTGGCCGAAATATAGGTCAGACCGACCAGGAACTGAGGGACGCTCATCTCCCACGCGCGCAGATAATCGCCAAAGAAGGGCAACGGATCCATGAAACCCTGGTAGGCCGAAGAAGCCGTCGCGAGGAGGGTCGGCGTCTCGCCCGACACATACTGCCCGATGTTGGCCAGGAACTCCTGAAGCAGGACCGCGTCAAACGCATCGTAAATCGTATAGTTGTTAATTCTCAGAAATCCGAGAAATCCGAAGACGAACATGCCTAGGAATATCGCTACGACAAAGACCGCGATCCGATACATCGATCGCAATTTGACTTGCGCTGCAACGAACGTCAACGCCGGCATGATGATGTACTTGCGCTGGCCCGTCGCCAACAACAGAAGCGCGAACGGGGCGCAGCCCGCCGCCAACCGATAGATCGTAATTCGCCCCCGCGTGAACGCCAATGCGGCCGTGAGCAAACCGAACGGCACTCCGAGCATGAGAATTCCGGCGCCCGCCTCCTGCCGTTGCATGAACGAATATTCGTAGTCGACCTCGCCGGAGGCAACGACGCCAAATCGCAGGATATAGAGCATCGTCAGCACGCACGACACGCCCAGCGAGACGTTCGTTGCGATCTCGATCCCCCAGTCGGTTACGACGCTTCGCGCGGGTAATTCAGTTTGCGCCTTGAAGAGGACGTTGGACAGATAGATCGCCGTCACCAGCGAACAATCCGCCACGGCCATGATTTTGTACCCGCCCTCGAGGCCGAACACCTCCGTCACATAGTCGAATTCTTGGCCCGGCAAGAAGGGGAGATAAGTGTAAAACAGCGCAACAATCAGCGTGAACGCAATGGGGTTGCTGACGCCGCCGGCGCTTCGAATGAAAGCGATGACATAGTACGCATAGAAGACGATCGACGCCGCCATGACGATAGAAGAATCGGCGAACGCCAATTGCATCGCCATTGCGATCATCGACACGGGAACGAGCGGCCACGCGTTGGCGACGGCGTGCTGGTTGTCACCGTCGACCAAGCCCATGGCATCGCGGCTTGACGCGCTGGCGGAACTCATAATCCCTTGGACCGATATGCTAAGTGAGCGGATCGGCTTTTTGGGCGTGAGCGGCGCTTTTGCTGCGAAAGTCACGGTTTCGTCGCAGTGGTCAGAAGATTCTGCGACAAGATGCAATTTGGCGACCCCGTCTCCGCGGCGTGCAACAAGCGAAACGGACTGCTTCCCACTCCCCAAATGAGAGAGCGCATTGCGCTCTTGGCGCCATGAACGACCGGTCGGTCCTCATAAGAGCGGATGTGATCGAAGCCCACGGCGCTCAGCGTTTGTCGCATCGACGTTTGCGTAAAGGCGGTCTCGTGCGTGAGGTCGCCATGAACTATTTTCGCGCCGAATATTCCTTCGGCATTGGGCACATGGAGGACCAACACGCCGCCCGATTTCATGACGCGGAAAATGCCGTCCAGGATGTCAAAGGCTTCCGATTTCGTAAAATGCTCCAAGATGTCGAATGCGATCACGACATCGAACGTTTCGTCCCCAATAGCAGGAAGCGTCTCGGCGATGCTGCCGAGGGCGACTTCTGGCACGCCGCTCTCGTGAGCCAGGCTCACCATCTCCGGCGACACGTCAAAGCCTTGCAGGTTGTCGTAACTCGCCTTTTTCAACCAGAAAAGAACATCCCCTGCGCCGCAACCGACATCCAGGATCCTGATCTTGCGATCTGCCGGAACGTGGCGACGAATGACGTCCCTAAGGTAAGGGCCGCGCGCCGCGAAGCCGCTCGCAGCGTCTTTTCCGCCCTGGCCGCTCGACACATAGCTGTCGTATAGCCGCGCTCGCCACTCCGACATGCACCCTCCGATTGAACCAAAGCGTCCGATGCTATTGCGCGGGCCCGTCGGCCAGCATGTCGCGATGCAAGAAATCACCGCTGGCCAGCAGAAGCTTGGCCCAATCGCGCGCCCAATAGGTCTTTGCTGGCACCCACGCGGCGCCATCGCTCATTCGACCGAAGCTGGAGCGACGCCGCCATTCGGCAATCGGCGTCATGAAACCCGTCTTCGCCCGGGTCTTGACGAGCGAGGGCAACGGTCGCATTGGGGCCTCGGCGATATACGACTTGCTGAGCGCGATCCCGGACGCTGCAGCGACGCCAGCAGCCTTCGCGAGCAGGATGGCGTCGACGAGCGGAGTCCGAACTTCGATCGAGTGGGCCATGCTCGCCCAGTCGGTGTCGCGCAGCAGCTGATTTTTCATATAGAGGGCTGATTCGAGAGCCGAGACCGTCGCCGTCGGCATGGCGGGCGGCGGCGTCATCTCGCGCTCGATCAGAGCGAGCGGCTCGAGGCGCCGTAGGCCCTCCTCCGCGACGTCGCGCGCCAAAATTTCCCGCAATTGCCACGGCATGAATAGCCCCCGCCGCAACAGATAGGCGCCGGGATAGGTTCCGCCGTATTCGAGCATTCCCGCCGCCTTCGAATTGGCTCCGAACGCGGCGATCAAAGGCCCCCCGACAATTCGCGCCGCGCGCCCGAGTGAGGGCGCGGCCGCCGCGAAGCCGAAGCTGCGCACCCACTTCGGGATGTCCTGGAATGATGGATATCCGCAGAACAATTCGTCGCCGCCAAGACCGGAAATGGCGACCTTCAACCCTCTTTCCCTGGCCGCTTTGGCGACGAACCAGGTATTGAGGCCATCGATGGTCGGCTGGTCCATCGCCCGCACGATCGCCGGCAGGTCCGCCTGAAATTCCTCTTCGCCTACAAAGCGGGTCGAATGGCGCGTCCCGTAGATCTTGGCGACCTGCGCCGCGAGCGGCGCTTCGTCCTCCGGCCGGCCGGCGAATTCGCTGAACGCTAGCGTGATCGTTTGGATGTCGCTTTGGCCGGCGTCCCGCATCAGGCCCACCAGCGCCGATGAATTGATGCCGGACGATAGGAACGCGCCGACCGGAACGTCCGCCACCAGATGATGCCTGACGCTGTCGACCAATGCCGCGCGGAGTTCTCCAGCGACGTCGACCCCTCTCGCCAGCTTGCGCGCCTCCGCGTCGTGGTAAACCTGCGCGATCGAGTGGTAACGTGACGCGGCGGCGGCCCCCGCTTCGCTGACCTCCAGCGTCGACCCTGCCGGGAGCGCACGGACGCCGCGGTACATCGTGAACGGTTCCGGCACAGAGCCGAAGAGACAGAAGCCCACCGCCCCCGCTGGATCGGGCTCGCTCGAAACGCTTCCTCCAGCGAGAAGCGCCTTCACTTGACTGGCGAAACGGAATGTCGACCCGTCGTCCGCGTAGTAGAGCGGCTTGATCCCATAGGGATCGCGCGCCAGGAGCAATTTCCTGTTGTCCGTGTCCCAGATTGCGAAGGCGAACATGCCGCGCAGTTCGCGCACCATGTCCGCGCCGCGTCGCGCATAGAGATGCAATAGGACTTCGGTATCGGAATTGCTGCGAAAGACGTGACCCCGCGCCTGCAATCCCAAACGCAATTCCTCGTAATTGTAGATCTCGCCGTTGAATGTGACCGCCAGCTTGCGATCGGCGCTGAACATCGGTTGAGCGCCGGCCTCGGAGAGGTCGATGATCGAGAGACGTCGATGGCCGAAGCCGACGCGCTCGTCCTGCGAAACCCAGTCGCCGGCAGCGTCTGGACCGCGCGCCGCCATGAAATCGCGCGTACGAAGCAGTTCGCCGCGGTCAACGGGTAGCGCGGAGCGACCGAAGGCAAAGACGCCGTTGATGCCGCACATGCTAATTGACTTTCAGCGACGCGGGGGGGCGCGAGATCATTCTACGAGCGCTGTGAACGCTGTCGGTGAAAGGTAAACTCCACTGGCTCAATTCGCGATCTGCTCGCTCGGCTCGGCCATCTCCCGCGCCTCGCCGAACGCCTTCCGTCTGACAGTCGCCCCAGCGAACGCCTGCAAGCTCTCGGTTCGCGACAACCGCTCCGCCAAGCGGCGGCGCGCTCGAACGCCGCTCGCATCGTCGCCGCGCCGACCGGCCTCCCTTTCAATCGCCGCGGCGAGCGCCGAGACGTCGCCGGGAGGCGTGCGAATGGCCACGCCGGCGACGAACGACGCAAGTTCGGTGTCCTCATCGGCGGTCACGATCACGCGTCGCCCGCTGGCGAGCATGCCAGCCAATTTCGACGGCAGCACCAGATCGGCGGCGTCCGCCGTCTGCGGCAACACATGAAGGTCGGCGAGCCCGAGGAACTCGGAGAGCCTCTCGTAGGGCTGAAACGGCAGGAAGCGCACATTGGCGGCGGAGCCGGCGCGCACAATGAGGCCTGCCTTGGCCGGGCCCTCCCCGGCGATGACGAAACGGATGTCGGGGCGCCCCGCCAATCGCTCCGCCGCCTCGATCAGTGAGTCGAGGCCCTGCTTGGCGCCGATGCTGCCGGAATAGAGCACGACGCAATCGCCCGCGGCGATCCCCAATTCGACGCGATAGCGGCTGACCCGATCGAGCGGCTTAATCGCGTCGAGATCGACCCAATTGCGAACCACCGCGATGCGGTCGGCGTCGACGCCCTTGGCCGCCAAACGCTCCGCCATCGCGTTGGAGATCGTGACGATCTGGTCGAAGCGCCGCAGCATGAAGCGCTCGAAGGCCAAGCCAAGTTTCATCAGCCACGCTTTCCGCGCGAGGTGGCCGACCGCGAAGGCGGCGTCGACCTCGAGGTCCTGCACGTGCAGCGCTGTCTGTGCGCCGATCAGGCGGGCCATCAGCAGCGCGACCGGCGCCGCCATCAGCGTGGGCTCAATGCAAAGGATCACGTCGGGTCGGAACCGCAGCGCGCGCCAGATCGCAATCGGCGCCGAAGTGATGGCGAAGGACAGCGGAGCGATGAGCCGCCAGAGGCCGCCCATGCGCTCGCGCAGGAACAGCGGACAACGCTCGATCGTGAGGTTCTCGCGGCGCTCGCGGCGCCAGCGCCAGTTTCGGTAAGGCGACTGCACCTTCCAGCCGGGGTAATGCGGGACCGTCGTCACGACGGCGACTTCGTGGCCGGCCTCGAGGAAACTGTTGCCGATATCACCTGTATATCGCCCGACCCCTGCAACTTCCGGGGCGTAGTTCATTGCGTAAATCAAAATTCGCGCCATGTGCGCTCCCCAATCGTCCCTCACGCTCGCCGCGCTCACTTAAGCGACGTTCTCGAGGAACCACGCGTAGGTCCGCGCGACCCCCTCGCTCAGCTCAATTCGCGGCCGCCAACCGAGCGCCGCCAATCGCGCGCCGCTCATCAACTTGCGCGGCGTCCCGTCGGGCTTGCCAGGATCGGTCGTCACCGCGCCGGAATAGCCGACCACGCGCGCGACGATTTCCGCGAGCTCGCGAACGGTCAGATCCTCGCCTGAGCCGATGTTGATCGGGCCGGGATCGGAGTAGCTTTGCAACAGGAGGACGAGCGCATCGGCGCAATCGTCGACGTGAAGGAACTCGCGGCGCGGCTCGCCGGTGCCCCAAATCGTCAGTTCCGTCGCGCCTTGCTGCTTGGCCTCATGCGCCTTGCGGATCAACGCCGGCAGCACATGGCTGGTGCGCAAATCGAAATTGTCGCCGGGACCATAGAGGTTGGTCGGCATCGCAGAAATGTAGTCGCGGCCGTATTGCTTACTGTAGGCTTGGCAAAGTTTGACGCCAGCGATCTTGGCGATCGCGTACCATTCGTTGGTCGGCTCCAATGGCCCCGTGAGCAGCGCCTCCTCGCGGATGGGCTGCTCCGCCAGTTTCGGGTAGATGCAGGACGAGCCGAGGAACAGCAGCCGCTGGACGCCGGCGCGATGCGCGGCGGCGATGACATTGGCCTCGATCATAAGGTTTTCGTGGAGAAACTCGGCGGGCTGGCTGTCGTTTGCGAGAATGCCGCCGACCTTAGCCGCCGCGAGGACAATCGCGTCGACGCGCGCCGACGCCAGCCACGCTTCGACATCGGCCTGGCGGGTCAAGTCCAACTGGCTGCGTGCGACAGTGACGACCTGACAGCCCTCTCGCGCCAAGCGCCGGGCCACGGCGGCGCCCACCATGCCGCTATGGCCGGCGACCCAGACCCGCTTGCCGCTCAGGGGGTAACGGAATTCAGGCATGGGCCAAGCTCTTGGCGATCGAGGCTTGCGGCACGGCCCTCGCCATGATTCTCAGATCCTCGCGGACCATTTCGCCGACGAGATCGTCGAGCTTGGTCTCGTGGCGCCAGCCGAGTTTGTCCCGCGCCTTGCTGGCGTCGCCGATCAAAAGATCGACCTCGGCTGGACGGAAATAGCGCGGGTCGATCTCGACCAGGAGGCGGCCGTCCGACGCGTCCACGCCGCGCTCTTCGACGCCGCAGCCGCGCCATTCGATGTCGACGCCGGTCCGGCGGAAGGCCTTTTCGACGAATGTGCGCACGCTGTGCGTCTCGCCGGTTGCAAGAACGTAGTCGTCGGGCTCGGGTTGCTGCAACATCAACCACATGCCGCGCACATATTCCCTGGCATGGCCCCAGTCGCGCTTGGCGTCGAGATTGCCGAGATACAGCCGATCCTGGAGGCCGAGATGCATCGCCGCCACCGCGCGCGTGATCTTGCGGGTGACGAACGTCTCGCCCCGGATCGGACTTTCGTGATTGAACAAGATGCCGTTCGAGGCGTGAATGCCGTAGGACTCGCGATAATTGACCGTGATCCAATAGGCGTAAAGCTTGGCGGCGCCGTAGGGCGAGCGCGGATAAAAGGGCGTGTCCTCGTTCTGGGGAACGGAGCGGACCTTGCCGTAAAGCTCCGACGTCGAGGCTTGGTAGAAGCGCGTCTGGTCGACGAGCTTGAGAAGGCGGATCGCCTCGAGCAGCCGCAGCGTCCCGAGCGCGTCGGCGTTGGCGGTATATTCCGCCGTCTCAAACGACACCTGAACATGTGACTGCGCGGCGAGGTTATAGATCTCGGTCGGCTGCGTTTCCTGGACGATGCGGATGAGGTTGGTCGCGTCGGTCAGGTCGCCGTAATGCAGGATGAAACGCGGATCATCGACATGAGGATCTTCGTAGAGATGTTCGACGCGGCCGGTGTTGAAGCTCGACGAGCGGCGCTTGACGCCGTGCACGACATAGCCCTTGTCGAGCAGGAACTCTGCGAGATAGGCACCGTCCTGTCCGGTCACGCCGGTGATCAAAGCGACTTTGCGATTGTTCACGTAAGACCTCGGCATTATTCGCCAGCTCGCAAACTAAAGGATCGCCGCCAGACGGAGCGTGAACGTCTGAGACGCCCGCCGCGAGCGCATGCTACCGCCCTTCCGGTGCATCGGCCTCAGCCGCTGGCGCCGGTACGACAATTCCTGACGTCAGCCGCTGCGACAGGCGCCTAGCGCGCCGCAGCGACCATCTCCCGCTCGACCGTGACTTTGACCCGCCCGCCGAGCAGATCGAGCAACAGTTGCACCCGCCCCGCCCCGTCGAGCCCCTGCAGCACGCCGAGAACTCCCAGCCAACGGGCCGGCCGACAGCCGCACCGTCTCGCCCGCCGTCATTTGCTCACCCTGGAACACGAGCGCGCCGCGCGGATCACAGGATTCCAGCAGCGTCTCGACAACCCCTGGGACGACCGGAGTGGGCCGTTCTCCGTCGGTTATCAGATGACGAACGCCGATGGTGCCGTTCACGCTACGCCAACGGTCACGCTCGACGTCGAGGATCACGAAGAGGTAGCGAGGAAAGACCGGGGCGAGTTCCGTTCTGAACTGTCGCGCATGCCTGCGCGTGACAAGTTGCAACGGAACGAAGCTGCGGTAGCCCTGATTCCGCAATTGCGGCGCTGCAACACGCTCCTTGTGCGCCAGCGTCATTGCGACATACCACCGCTCGTTCGGCCGCAGATCCAATTGTGCCGCTGCCCCGCGCTCGGCAGTCGGCGCGCTGCAGAAACCGGTTGGCGTCGGATCGATCAGCATCGCTTCTCACCGCGCTTCAAAGTCGACGCCGAGACGATCGATCTCGGCCACGATCGCCTTGCCGCGCAGGTCGGGCTCGGCGGCGATGAGCGGGCGCAGCCGCGGCCGCAGCCGAAGGTCGCTCGCGACATAGGACATTGCGATCTGGTTGATCGGCGCGTTGGCGACATAGCGCCGCAAGTCAGCGTCGTATTCGGCATCGAAACCCGAAACGCCGGCCAGGTAGAGCTTCGTCGCGAAGTCCAAGCGTGGCAGCAGGACCCAGGCCTCGCTCGGCGCCGTCCAATAGGAGAGCCGCAACAGATCGACGACCGCATTCGTGGGCCCGTTCGCCCGCGCGACCAGCGTCGCGTAACGAAGCCACGCGTTGCCGTCGAGAGGATTGCAGAGCAGCCGTCGCTTGACGGCCTCAATCGCATTGCTCAGCGCTGCATGGCTCGGCGCAATGTCGTCGCCCCGATCGGCGGCGTCGACGACCGCCAGATTGATCGTCACGCTCGCCCTAGTCAGTGTGTCGTTGCAACCGGCGATGGGAGCGTCAAGGTGGTGGGCGGCGATGAAGCGCGCGAGATAATCGGCGTCGGACGACGTCCCCTGCTCCAGCGACGCGGCGAGGTCATAAACGTCCGCGTTCGCGGCAAAGCCGGCCAGGACGCGCAACGACAAGATCGCAACCACAACCGCGATCCCAAATAGCATCGGGGTCGCGATCATCTGGCTCACGGTAAGGTTGTGTCGCGGCGTCGCCATTGCTCACTCCGCCGCTTTTTCTTTGCGATAATACTTCGTATAGCGCCCGTAATAATAATCTTTCGATCCGTAGTTTTCGTAGAGGGTGACCCGATCAAGGTTCACCTTGTTGTACAGCACGCCGAGGCACTTATCGTACAGCGCCTGATCGGAGCCCAGGATATTCTGCACGATCGCGCGCGGGGTGCGTCCCCATTCGACAACGAACACAAAGGCGTCGAACAGTGATGCGGCGGCGCGCACGTCGACGACGGGACCGAGCGGCGGCAGATCGACGACCGTGTAGTTGAACTCCGTGGCGGCCTCGGCGAGGAGGTTGCGCATTCCCGCGGATGAAATCACTTCGCTCGAATGCTGCACCCGCTTCCTGATGACGGCCGGCAGGACGAAGAGGCCTGAATCGGGCTCCGTCAACAAAAATCGGTCAAGCGGCTGATCGGCCCGCAACGCCTCCAACAGGCCGAGCTGAGCGTGGCGCGCGACGCTTCGCGTCAAGCCAGGATTGCGCAGGTCGGCGTCGATCAACAGCGTCCGCGCGCCCAGATGCGCCAACAGCGAAGCGAAATTCTTGGCGACCGTCGATTTGCCTTCGTTGGGCAGGACGGAGATGACGCCGATCACCTTCGATTTCTCGCCGCCAAGGGCCAAATCGACGGCGACTTTGACGGTTCGCAAGGTCTCGGAAAAATTCGATAGCGGATGGTCGAGCGTATAGCGTTGCAGCGAACTCTCGGGTTGAATTTGGTCCGGCAAATCTTCGACCGTCCCCGATTTGATATTCACCACCGCGCCGATCGACTGCAGCATGCCGAAGAATTCGAGGCCGAGCTCGTCGCGCACGTGCGCGGCGACGCGGAAGACGCGATCGCGATATTCCCTGAGGCCCCCGAGGCCAGCGCCGACGATGCCCCCGAAGACGAGCGATAGCGCCAAAACGAGCGTCCGCTTCGGATAGCTCGGATAGAGTGGCGCTGTCGCAGCGGTGATCACCCGCGCCTCGTTGACAGGGAACGATTGTTGCTGGAGCGCGTCTTGATAGCGCTGCAGGAAGGTCTGATACAGGCTCCGATAGGAATCGGACTCGCGCTCGAGTTGGCGCAGTTGGACGAGCGTTTGGTTCGTCTGCGCGCTCGCGCCGATCAGGCCCGACATGGAGAGGTTCAACGCCTGCTCTTTCGATCGCGCGACCTCGGCGTCGCTACGATAGCTCTCGGCGATGCGCTGCAACTCCTCGAAGATCAGCCGATTGTACTCGTCCATTTCGTGACGAAGGTTGATGACCTGGAGGTGGTTGCTGCCGAGTTTGGCTTCCAGCTCGGCTTCGACCTTCGACGCGTTGAGGTACTTGGCTCGCAAATCGTTGATGACAGGATTGGCGAGGGAGTCTGGAACCGCCGCTCCCGTGCGCCCCGACTTCACCAAATCCAAGATCTGCTGATAGCGCGCCTCGGCCCGCGCCGTCTCGGCGCCGGCCAGAACCATCTGTTCATTGAGCTCCGTGATCTGCTGATCGGAGATCAGCCCCGGCTTTTCGCCGCCGGTGACCACGATGCCCTTGTCCGCCTTGAACTTTTGGACGGCGAAGTCCGCGGCCAGGGACTCCTCTTTCAACTGCGCGAGACGCGTCTGCAGCCAGCCCGCCGCCCGCCGCGTCGCCTCGAATTTTGCGTCGAGCTGTTCATTGAGGTAGGCGTCGGCGAAAGCATTGGCGATCGCGGCCGCTTTGCTGCGATCAGGCGACGTATACGCCACCGCCAAGACGTAGGTGCGCGCCACGCGGCGCACGTCGAGATTGGCCTTGACCTCGGTGATCGCCGCCTGCCGCAGCGCAGCGACCGCTTCGTCGTTCGATTTGTCTCGCGTCGTGAACCAGCCGGAGATATCAAAGGCCGACCGGAGCAGCGCAAACGCTTGGCCGAGAAGCGTCCCGCGCACGCCCATGAACTCGGGGTCCTGAGTCAGCTTCAGCGCGTCGATCACCGCGAGCGCGATCTTCTCCGATTTCAGCACTTCGACCTGGCTGTCGATAGCTCCCGTGTCGAACGTCAGCTCGGCGATCGATGTCGACAGTTCGTTCTTGTCCTTTTGGCTATCGATCAGAATGTCGTTCGTCGCGGTGTATTTCGGGACCGCCGTGACGATGTAGGCGAGGCCCAAAAGCACGCTCACGCCCGCCGCGGCCGCGACGACGCGCGCCTGCCGCCGCGCCGCGGCGATCAACTGATCGAAGTCGATCGGCTGCCGGTCCGCGGCAACCTGCGCCTTTGCGTCCAGCTCTGGACTTGCGGCGAACTCGACGCGCTTCAGCATCGCCTATTCCAGCGCGCCGAGCAGCATCCCGGAACCGCCGGCCTCGCGAATGCAGAGTTTTCGCGGAAGGGCATTTGCGTGGTCCTAGATCGACGACGGGCTCGTCGACTGGGTCGTCGACGTCGTGACGCCGCCGCCGCTGAGCGCGTTCGAACCGGAGAGGCCGCCAAACGGGGACGCCGCATTGACAGTGCCGAACGAGCCGCTCCCCGAGCTACCGCCGGAATGCGACCCGCCAAAATTCCCCACGCCGCCGGTCGGACCACCGGAGCCAGCGCCAGCTCCACCCGCGCCGCCGCCGCCTACTCCGGCGCCGCCTCCCGCGCCAACCGATGCCGTCAGCGTGTTGCTGAGCGCCATGTAAGCGGTGACGAGCGGCGCGACGCCGGATTGGACGACCTTCTGCTGGATGTCGCCGGCCAGCTGAGGGTTTGTCGCCGCCAAAATGCGCGCCGCCTCGGCCAAGCCCGCGCCAAGCGCCGCTTTCTGCACATCGTTCGCGTTTTTCGCGAGGGCGATGATCGCATCGACGGCCGCCGGATCGCTCAGGGCCAAGGCGCGCACCCGATTGGACAGCGGCAATCCGCCGGAAGCAAAGCTCGTCAACAATCCCTCGGGGCTGGACTTGAACTGCGTGACGACGGAATCGGGCAGCTTTGCGAAATCCGCCGGATGTGTCGCGTTCGGCGCGGGGGTTTGCGCGGCGGCGGCGGTCGCGCTCAAGAGCAGCGCCCCCAGACAAATCGCAGACGCCAACCGTCGCGCCACAGAGCCGCTCGCCATCTTCGTCGCCTCCAAGACTTCATGCCATTATGTATTTACATCTTATTTCTGTTCATTAGTCAATAGGCCTAGGCGCTCCGGGCATTCGTTCGATGGGAATGCGCGGCCGACTACGGACAATTCACAATCCCGCTCATCGCCGTGCAGCGGTTTTGCAGGTAGAGCACAGCCGCCTTGGTGTTTGCGGCGTCGGTCGCGACCGCCGACGTGGTGCCGGTGACGGTCGTGACCATGGTGAGGAACTTGGTGATCTCGACCTGGTCCGCGTTGTCGACGTAAAGAATATCGTTGTCGCGCATCGGAAACTTGCTGGCGGCGAAGAAGCCGGACGGATCGCGGAAATTGACCCGATAGATGGTCGGGATTTCACCGACGTCGGGGGCGAAGTTGGCGAGGTCCACGCCCATCTTTTCCAGTGTTCGTCTCCCTTCGATCCGATAGACAAAGACCTGCCCGGGCTCTGCGCGACCGTCGATGAGCCCGCCGGCCTTGCCGACCGCGTCGCTGAGCGACAAGTCCTCCTGGAGAAACCGGAACTGGCCGCTCGCTCCGGTTGCGCCGAACGCCGTGAAGGCGCGCTGATATTGGAAGACGTAGAGCGTATCGCCCGGCTCTACGTAAACATTCTCGTGCGGCTCTTTCACGAGGTTCATGAAATAGACAGTCCCCTTCACGCCATGGCGCTCCAGGTCGATGAATTCCTCATAGCCGGGATTGCGGATGCCGCCGGCGCGGGAAATCGCGTCGAGCACCCGATCGCCGGCGGGATTGATCGAAATCTTGCCGGGGTTGTTCACGTCGCCGACGATCGTGACCTGGGTCGAGGTCTGACTGACCAGGGACACGATGGCTTGCGGCTCGATGGCGCGATCCTTCAGCCTCTCGTCGATTTCATTTTGGATCGCCTGCGTGCTGCGGTTGAGCGCGCGAATTTGTCCGGCATAGGGAACCGTGATGTAGCCCTTGCTGTCGACAGTCTGATTTGGCAAGGCGACGAAGTTGCCTGGCCGGCTGCCGGCGTCAGTCGGGATGAACAGGCCGCCGGCCTGAGCCTCGAACAAGGTCACCTGGACCGTGTCGCCGACGCCCACTTTGATCTCCGGCACGGGGCCGTGCCCAGCGCCGAATGTCTGGAACAGGGAGCCGGGACCGGGATCGTAGATGAACGGCAAGACTGAGCGATTGAGGTCGACCAGCGCGTACTGAAGAATGGTGTGCGCGACTTGTTCAGCGAGCGACGCGCTCGCCTGAGACTCGACGGCGCGACGCGAAGGCCCGCTGTCGGGTATCATCGAACAGCCAGCCATCGCCGTGAGGATCGCGCCGAGCAGCGCGATCCGGCACATGTGTCGCCCCATCATCCCCCAGCCCTTTAATCAATTTTAATTTGATGAAGCGTTTACTATAAACGTATGACAATTGTAAATAGGCAAATCCGCCTCCGCCAAGCGAACCGCCGATGCCAGCGCCGAGCGGGCGCGTCCTCGAGGCGGCGCCTGGGCGATATCGCTACGACGCCGCCACTGCGTCAGTAAGCCTCGTATTTGACAAGCGAGATAGCCGTTTGCGCGACGATCCTCAGATCGAGCGTCAGCGACCAATTGCTGATGTACCAGAGGTCGCGCTCGACGCGTTGCTGCATCTGGGCGAGGCTCCGCGTTTCGCCCCTTAGGCCGGCGATTTGGGCGGCGCCAGTGAGGCCGGGCTTAACGTGGTGACGCAAAGCATAGTCTGCGATGCGCTTCTTGTACTCCTCGTCATGGGCGATCGCGTGCGGCCTTGGTCCGACGAGCGACATTTCACCGCGGAGGACGTTAAGCAACTGTGGCAACTCGTCCACGCTTGTTCGCCGGAGAACTCGGCCAATTCGGGTCACGCGCGCGTCTTCGCGCGCGGCCTGTTCGACGCGCGAGCCGTCCTCCGTGACGGTCATGGTCCGAAACTTGAAGATCGTAAACGTCCGGCCGTCGAACCCACGCCGCCGCTGACGAAAAATGACAGGACCATGGCTGTCCAGCCGGATCACAATCGCCGTCAGAGCCAGCAGCGGCGACAAGACCACCACCGCCGAGGCGGCGACGACGAGATCAATGGCCCGCTTCAGAATGCGTTCCGACACGCTCAGCGGCTCACGCTGGATAGCGAGCGAGAAATAAGGGTCGAGCCCGCGCCGCTTGTCAGGACGGAACAGGCGGCGGATCGCCTGGTCGGGGTAGAGGCGAACCGGCAGCGGAGAGGCCCGCAGCAGCGAACCAATGTCGACGAGTTCCCGGGCGCGTGACCAGGGCATCACCAGCGCGAACTCGGACGCGCTCACGTGACGCGAAATTTCGATCGCCTCCCTCACGCGAAGACAATCGCGATCGCTCAAGCCGGTCGATCCCGAATCGCCGGCCAGCACGACCCGATAAATTTCGTCGATGCCGAATTGCAGGTAGTCGTCGGCGTCCAACGCCTCGAACTCAGCGGCGTCGCCAAGCGTCACGACGCGCCGCCCGCGAATCGCTCCGCGCTCGATCGCCCGGCGAAACACCATGCCGAGAACGAACCGGCCGACGACCACAAGGCCAATTGCGACGACACTAAAGACGATCGTCGCGCCGCGAGAATATTCCGCCCCGATTTTCAAGACAAAAAGAATAGAGGCGAACGCGAGAAGACTGATCGCCAGAGTCGCGACGATTTTCGCGAAAACCCGGCTCGGCGCAAACAAAGCCGACAGACCAAACAGATTCTGCGAATGCGCCAGGACGCCGAACACCGCCGTGACCAAAACCCCGGCGCCGATCTGATCGCGAAGAGAAGGCGCTTCGGTCGCGATGAGCCGCCCATATGCGATCGAGGCGGCGCAATTGGCGAACACCAGCATCGCGGCGTCGACCGTCATGGTCAGGAACGGCAGCGCCCGCGACGAAACCGCGAACCCGCGCGCTCCCGCCTCGAGCGCGAATTCCGACCGCCCCGCGACAAGCACTCTCGCCCCCACATCAATGTCGTGATGGTTATAATGCCGTGAAAGATGTCATTAATACCGCATTAATACTGTTATTAAACAGCCCGTCAAGTGCCCTACGTCAGGTCGACCAAGCGCAACGCTGACACAGCAATGGGCCGCGCATCGCCGCGGCCCAAGCGCCGGCCGAGAAATACCGCTTGGACATGGGCTTAAGATGCATTAAGCACATTTCACGAGATCGGACCGAGCATTAGCGGCGGCCGAGACGGCCAATGGGAATCCAAGGCCTTTACAATCTCGACCGCTGGCGACGTTTCATGTTGGCTTGGCTTCACGGCTCGCAAACCGCCACCCCTCGAGGCGATGGGCAAGCGATCACCCTCGCAGGCCAGATCTCGCGGTTGAAGCTGAGCGGGTGGCTCGGGCGGCTCTATATCGCGTCAATCGTCCTGACCGTCCTGGCCTATGGCTCGGCGTCCGCGGTCGAGACGAATGTTTCTGCGCTGGCCTTTGCGCTTCTCGCTCTGTTTTCGATCGGACGACCGATCGTCGCCGCCGGGGCGCGGCGCGCGCAATTGGCGGCGATCCTACTGCTCGCCGTCCTATTGCTCTACGCCGCAGTTCAGGCGCTCCCGCTTGCCGGCCTCGACCTCGCCAACGGAGCATGGAAGTCGATCGACGAGCACATCAATCCCACTCCCGGCGCGATTTCCGTGGCGCCCGGCATGACGCTCGACGCGTTGACGTCTCTGGCGTTGCCGATGCTCGCCTTCATCGCCTCGTTGGCGTTTTTTCAGGGGGACGACGAGGCGGCGCGGCTTTGGCGCGCGCTTGCACTGTTTGGCGTCGGCTACGCGGCGTTCGCAATTCTCCAAGAAATCCTCTTCCCCGAGCAACTCCTGTTCGAGACCAAGAAATATTATGTCGGCTCCCTCACCGGGAGCTTCGTCAATCGCAACACGGCGGGGACCTTTTTCGGTCTCGCGCTCCTGCTCAATTTCGGCCTGGGGTTCAAGGCCCTGCGCAAAACGAGGATCAAGGGCTTTGAAAGATGGGCCGCGAAAATCGATCTTCGGTGGGGAGACGCGCGCACGCTGGTGCTGCTTCAAGCGCTGTCCTGTTTGGTCATCGTCGTCGCGCTGTTCCTGACGCAATCGCGCGGCGCCGCCGGGGCGACTTTCATCGCTTGCGTCGTGACGATTGTGACGATGGCCTCTCGGCCCCTGACAGCCGATCATCGGAAGGAGGCCCCCTCGCCGTGGCGAGGCTACGCGATCGCCATGACGGGCGTTCTCCTCGTGATCGGCATTTTCCTGTTGTTCGCGGGACGCTCGGCTTATCGCATGGCCGAGCAAGGTGGCGACGACGCGCGCTGGTGCGCGTTTGGCTCGACCATCTCGGCGATCCGCGACAATTGGCTGCTGGGGACCGGATTCGGCGCGTTCCAGGACGTCTTTCCTGTGTATCGCGATGCGTCTTGCGCGGGAATATTCGGCGTCTGGGAAAGAGCGCACAACTTCTTTCTCGAGGGATATCTCGGCCTCGGCGTCCCGTTCGCCATCGCGGCCGTGGTCGGCTATGGCGTGATGATCGGCGTGCTGGCGCGCGGAATCCGAACGCGCCATCGGTTGCGGTTTATCCCGGTGTCGGGCCTAGCCGCCCTCCTCCTCGCCACCCTTCACTCCCTGGTCGATTTCTCCCTGCAAATCCCCGGGCTCAGCGTCTATTTCGCGGCCTTGATGGGAGCGGCGACGACCGTTTCCCTCGGCCGAAAGGGCCGGATGAGCGATCCAAGTCTCAACTGACCGGTTACCTCAAGCGAAGCGCCGGTCGGCTGAGGCCAGCGACTTCATCTCCACATTTATGTGTGGAAGCGCTTTTTGATTCGGTTTGTCATCCCGCCGACATGAGAATCTGAACAAGAAAAACACTAACGGGCTGCTAACGACTGGCGAGGCTCCCTTGGCCAAGACTGAAGACTCGATCCGACGCTACCGAACGATCTTCATCTCCGACCTGCATTTGGGAACGCGCGGATGCCAGGCCGAATTGGTTCTGGATTTTCTTCGCCATAATGACGCGGACACAATCTTCCTCGTCGGCGACATCATCGACGGCTGGCGGCTGCGCACCGGGCGCTGGCACTGGCCGCAGAGCCACAACGACGTCATTCAGAAGCTGTTGCGCAAGGTGAGGCGCGGCGCCCGCATGATCTTCGTGCCGGGCAACCATGACGAATTCGCCCGCCAATTCATCGGCCTGACCTTCGGCGGCATCGAAATCGTGCGCAATACCAAGCATATCGCCGCCGACGGCAAGACGTACCTCGTCATGCACGGCGACGAGTTCGACGTCGTCGTTCGCCACTCCAAGTGGCTCGCGCATTTCGGCGATTGGGCCTATGACGCCGCGCTGTTCATCAACACGCGCTTCAACGCGATCCGCCGGCTGTTCGGCTTCGGCTATTGGTCGTTTTCAGCCTGGGCCAAGCTGAAGGTGAAAAACGCAGTAAACTTTATTGGCTCCTTCGAGCGCGAACTGGCCGACGAGGCCAAGCGGCGCGGCGCTGACGGCATCGTGTGTGGCCACATTCACCACCCCATGATCCGCCAGATCGACGGCGTTACTTATGTGAACACTGGAGATTTCGTCGAAATCTTGCTCGCTGGTCGTCGAACATTTCGACGGCCGGTTCGAGGTGCTGTTCTGGTCGAAGACCTTCGCCCAGCGTCAACGCGAGCGCGCGATCGCGCCAGCAGTCGCCGCGCAGCTGCGCGAACCGGCGCCGGAGGTGGAAGCAGCCTGATGCGCATTCTGGTTGCGACCGACGCCTGGCGCCCTCAAGTCAACGGCGTGGTGCACACGCTGGAGCGAATGTCCGCCGCTGCCCGCGATCTCGCGGAATTTATCTTTCTAACGCCGCAGGGCTTCGCGTCCCTGCCGATGCCGACCTATCCCGACATCCGTCTCGCCATCGCGACGCCGTGGGAAGTTGCGCGGCGCATCGACGCCGCCGGCGCCGACCACATTCATATTGCGACCGAAGGGCCGATCGGCTGGGCGGCGCGGCGCTATTGCCGCAAGCGCGGCAAGCTGTTCACGACGAGCTATCACACGCGCTTTCCCGAATATATCGCAGCGCGTACGCGCCTCCCGGAGGAGATCTCCTACGCCGCGCTGCGCCGTTTTCACGCGCCCGCCGCGGCGACGCTCGCGCCAACGACCTCGATCAAGAACGAGTTGACGCAGCGTGGCTTCGACCGCGTCAAGGTGTGGACCCGCGGCGTCGACCATTCGCTCTACCGCCCCCAGCGGGGCGACACGGTCGATCTGCCGCGACCGATCTTTCTGTGCGTCGGCCGCGTCGCGGTCGAAAAAAATCTCGAAGCGCTGCTCGATCTGAAGCTGCCCGGCTCGGTCGTCATCGTCGGCGACGGCCCGGCCCGCCCTGCCCTCGAGCGCCGCTATCCCCATGCGCATTTCCTCGGCGCGCTCTATGGCGAAGCGCTCGCCCGCGTCTATGCGAGCGCCGACGTCTTCGTCTTCCCCTCAAAGACCGACACGTTCGGCATCGTGCTGATCGAAGCGCTGGCGAGCGGCTTGCCGGTCGCGGCCTTCCCGGTCTCCGGGCCGCTCGACGTGATCGGCGAAAGTGGCGCGGGCGTGCTCGACAACGATCTCAGAGCCGCTTGCCTCGCGGCGCTCGAAATCCCGCGCGAGCGGGCCCGCGAGCATTCGCTGCGCTTCACCTGGCGGGAGAGCGCCCGCCAATTCCTGCATCACATCGAAATGAGCCGGACCGGCGGTTCGCTGAGCGCTCAGCCGGCCTAGAAGCGGCGATCCAGAGATCGACGCGTTAGCCGATTGAGGCGCCTACGGACCAACTCGCGAGACCTCGATCGCTGGATTGCTTCGCTCCGCTCGCAAAGACGGTTCCACGTAGCTGCAGAACGCCCCTCCAAACGCAGTTGTGATCGCGCGAGGCGCGCGCCGCGCTTGATTTGGAAACGATCGTTTTCTATTCGCCCCGTATGACGCCAGCCGGATCTGTGTTGCGCGGCGGCCGTTCGCGTGGCCGGCCGCGCGAATTCGACCTTGATGAAGCGCTCGACGGCGCGGTCGCGGTCTTTCGCGAGCGCGGCTACCACGCGACTTCGGTCCCGCAGCTCGCCGCCGCGATGAACATCGCCGCCGGCAACCTCTACAAAGCGTTCGGCGACAAGCACTCTGTTTTTCTCGCCGCGCTCGACCATTACGCCGATGGGCACGCCGAGCGGCGGCGCCAATTGGTTTCGCGACCCGCGGCCGCCGGCGAACGATTGCGCGACATCCTCGCGCTCTATGTCGAGTTCTCCACCGGCTTGGAGGGACGGCGGGGCTGCCTCGTGGTCGGCGGCGCGATCGAGCTCGCTTCGCGAGACCGCGAGGTTGACGCGCGCGTCGCCAGCGTGCTCGCGGCGATCGAAACGCTGCTGGCCGATCTCATCGGGCAAGGACACGCCGACGACTCGGTCCCCCGCCATGTCGACCCCCAGACCACCGCGGGGGTGCTGATCTGCCTGCTTCAGGGCCTGCGGGTCGTCGGCCGCACAGCGCTTCAGTTCTCGCGGCCGGGAGCGGAACTCGTCGACGTCGCGATGAAGCTCCTGGCGTAGCTCTTGCTTCTCCCCAATAATCACCTTTCCGACCGGAGATATCTCGCTTTGTCTCCGCAAAAGCTCGCGTACGCCGAACCTGCTCTCTCAGCGGGACTCATGTTCCTGCTGGCGATCGGGAGCGGCATGATCGCGGCGAATATTTACTACGCCCAGCCGTTGATCGAACCCATCAGCGCAAGCCTTGGCCTACCGCGGGAAGCGGCCGGGCTGATCGTCACGCTCCTTCAGGTGGGGTATGGCGCGGGCCTTCTGCTGATCGCCCCGCTCGCCGATCTGACCGAAAATCGCCGGCTGGTCCTGGCCTCGATGGCTCTCGCGACGGCCGGCCTGCTCGGCGCGGCGCTGTCGACGCAAGTGGCGCCATTCTTGTTCTTCGCCCTGTGCATCGGGCTCGGTTCGGTCGCGGTGCAGGTCCTCATTCCCCTCGCGGGGCACCTTTCGCCGCCCGAAACGCGCGGTCGCGTCGTCGGCGACGTCACGATAGGCCTGATGCTCGGCATCATGCTGGCCCGCCCGGTTTCGAGCTTCATCGCCGCCGCTTCGTCATGGCGGACAGTGTTCTTCGCCGCGACGGCAGGCATGGCGGCGCTCGCCCTCGTGCTGGCGATCGCCCTGCCGCAGCGTCGGCCGCATGCGCGCATGCATTACGGCGCGATGCTCGGGTCGATGGTCCATCTGGCGTTGAAGACGCCGGTTCTTCGCCAGCGCGCGCTCTACCACATGTTCCTGTTCGGCGCGTTCAGCCTGTTCTGGACCACGACCCCGCTGCTGCTCGCCGGTCCCTTTCACCTCTCGCAGAACGGCATCGCGCTTTTCGCGCTCGCCGGCGTTTCGGGGGCGATCGCCGCGCCGTTGACCGGACGCATCGCCGATCGCGGCCACGGCCGCCTGGCGACCGGGCTCGCGATGGCGACTGTTGCCGTCGCCTATCTCATCACCAATATCGCTCCTTCCGGCTCCAACCTGGCTTTGGGACTGCTTGTCCTCGGCGGCATCCTGGTCGACTTCGGCGTTCAGGCCCATCTCGTCCTTGGCTATCGCGCGATCTATGGGCTCGAAGCGCATGCGCGCGGACGTCTCAACGGTCTTTTCATGGCGAGCTTCTTCGTCGCCGGCGCGGTTGGGTCGGCCATCGGCGCCTGGGCTTACGAATACGGCGGCTGGCGGCTGGCGAGCGGCTTCGGCCTCGCCTTTCCGACTCTCGCCCTCATCGCCTTCGCGCTTGACGTGCGCGGCGCGAAGCGCTTCTGAAGCACGGAACGGAACGCCGGCGGCGATTTCGGTAAGTCACAGCAATCTTTGGCGTCTCACTATCGCCACATCCTTGGACGATGACGCGGCCCGCCCGCCGGTCGAGGGAGACGAGGCGACAACCGCGGCGTTCCGGCCGCTTCAACGGGGGAAGGCGATGACCGCGGCTTCGTGCGGCGCGAGAGAAGTTGTCTGCGCCCTGGGTCGCCTGATCGCCGCCGCTTCCCTTTCGCTTGCGCTTGCCGGCTGCGTTGAGACCGACGTCGAGGGCGCGGCGAACTACGTCGGCTCGTTCGGCGCGAGCCCCGCCGTCGCGGCGACGAGCGCACGCCCGGTGCAATTGTTCGTCGCTTCGACGCGCAAGGGCGAGACCGGAGCCGCAGCGCAAACGCTGTCCGGCGACGGCGCGCATTTCGCGCTCGACATCATGACGATCCCGCCCGGCCACCACGCAGGTTCGATCGAAGAGCCGATGTGGGGCGCCGCCAACGCGCACAATCACATCGTCCTCGCGGAGCAGCGCGAGCTCGACGCCGACGAATTCCACGCGGAACTCGCCTCGCACCTGTCGGGCCGCATCGGCGTCAACCGCGACGTTCTGGTGTTCGTGCACGGCTTCAACACGAGCCTCGACGAGGCGCGCGAGCGGGCCGCCCAAATCATCGCGGATAGCCGCTTCGGCGGCGTCGGGATCCTTTTCACCTGGCCGACCAAGCAGCAATTGTTCGGCTACGTCTCGGACAAGGACAACGCGACAGCCTCGCGCGACGCGCTGCAAGGCCTTCTCCAGGACGTGGAAGCCACTCCGGGCGTCGGCAAGATCCATGTGCTCGCCCATTCGATGGGCGGCTGGCTCGCGATGGAGGCGCTCCGCCAGGAATCCATATCAGGCGATCGCGATCTCAATGGACATCTCGGCGAGGTGATGCTCGCCTCGCCGGACATCGATCTCGACGTCTTCGCGGCGCAGATGAGTCACATCAGGCCCGCCAAGGTCACTGTCTTCGCCTCCGCAAACGACAAAGCCCTATCGCTGTCGAGCGCGATCGCCGAGTCCCGTGAGCGCGTCGGCGCCATCAACCCCTCCAACCCGGTGGATCGCGCAAAACTGGTGAGCCTCGGCGCCAAGGTCTACGATTTGTCGAAATATTCCGACGGCTTCATCGATCACGCCGCCTACGCCGACACCCCCGACGTGCTGCACGCCATCGGCGCCCAGATCGCGTCGCCGCGGGCGCAGGACGCCGGCACGATGTCGGTGATCGACGCGAGGAACTACGCGGACGGCGCGTCCCAGCCAGCGCCGCCCAATCCTCAGGCGAGCGCAACCGGGCTGGACACAGCGTCGGCGCCGGGCACATCTGCGGCCGCCGAATTGCCCGCTGCGACGACCCCGCCCCCCGCGCCGCCGCCTACGTCCGCCGCCGCGCCGAACTGATCCGCCTCCGCCGCGCTTGCGTCATTTCGCCGCGGAGGCCATATTTCCGTCAAACGCCCACATTTCGATTCCGAGGAGATTTCACCATGCCTACTAAGCTGGACCAGTTGCGCGCGATGACGACGGTCGTCGCCGACACCGGCGACATGGAGGCGATTCGCCGTTTCAAGCCGACCAATTCGACCACCAATCCGACCTTGATCCTCAAGGCGGCGCAAATGCCGGCCTATGCTCACCTGCTCGACGAGGCCATTGCCTGGGGCCGCAAGAACAACGCGCCGACCGGCGCGGTTACCGACCGCCTTGCGATCAACTTTGGCACGGAGCTGAGCAAAATCGTCCCGGGGCGCGTCTCGACCGAAGTCGACGCCGACCTCTCCTTCGACACCGTCGCCACCGTCGCCAAGGCGAAAGCCCTGATCGCCGACTACGCTGCGCGCGGCGTCTCGCGCGAGCGCATCCTCATCAAGGTCGCCTCGACCTGGGAGGGCGCGCAGGCCGCCGCAGCGCTGCAGCGCGAAGGCATCGACTGCAACATGACGCTCATCTTCTCGCTCACCCAGGCGATCGCCTGCGCGGACGCGGGCGCCTTCCTGATCTCGCCCTTCGTGGGACGCATTCTCGATTGGCACGTGAAGGCCGGCGGAGGCCCCTATGAGGGCGCGAACGATCCCGGCGTCCAATCGGTGCGCGCGATCTACGCCTATTACAAGACCTATGGCGTTTCGACCGTCGTGATGGGCGCCTCTTTCCGCAACGCGGGAGAGATCGAAGGGCTCGCGGGCTGCGACCGCCTGACCATCTCGCCGCAACTGCTCGACGAACTGTCCAAGGACGAGAGCAAGCTCGGCCGGGCGCTGTCGCCCGACGCGCCGGGCCATGCGGGCCAGCGCATCGTGATGGACGAGAAGCGCTTCCGCTGGATGCTCAACGAGGACGCGATGGCGACCGAGAAGCTCGCCGAGGGCATCCGCACCTTCGCGCACGACCTTGGGACGCTGCGCAGCCTGGTCGAGCGTCGCTTGGCGCTCGCCGCGTAAGGACTGGGCCTACCCGATCCAGCGGAACGCGCCCTTGTCGAAGACGAGGGCGCGTCCCTGCCAAATATTCGCGGCCGCCGCTACACGGGGCGGGATGTCGGCAAGGATAGCCATGAAGGCGCGGGCGACTCCGCCGTGCGACGCGACGAAACAGTCGCTTTCGCGCGCCTCGAGCCAGGGCTTCACGCGACCCACCAGCATCGCGTAGCTCTCGCCATGCGGCGGAGCGAAGTTCCATTTGTCGGCTTCGCGCGCTCGCGCTCCGATGGGATCTTGCCGCTCGACCTCCGGCCACGTGAGGCCCTCCCAATCGCCGAAGGTCAGCTCCATCAGCGTCTCGCTGAGATAATAGCGCTCGGGGTCGAGCCCCATCGCGGCGCGCGCCAGCTCCATCGTCTGGCGGGTGCGCACGAGCGGCGAAGCAAAGAATGCCCCCGCGGCATCGAGCCGCGCCATCTCCTCGGGCAGCTTCTCACGCAGCATCCGACCGACCGCGCTCGCCTGTTCGCGCCCCTTGCCGTTGAGGGGAATGTCGCGCTGGCCCTGGAGACGGCCTTCGGCGTTATAGGCCGTTTCACCGTGGCGCACGAAGACGATGCGATGAGGAAATGACGCCACGGCGAAGCGCGCTCCGATCGGCCTGAGACGCATCGCGCGTCCCACACCGCGCCCTGCGCGTCAAGCCGGCGCGGGTCGGAAACCCCAATGCTCGGCGAGCGCCAGACATTCCGCGGCCCGCGCGACGCCTGCCGTAGTCGAAACCGCACGCGCCGAGGCCGCAGCGCAGGCATGGGCGAGCCGAACAGCCGCCTCGATTTCCCAACCCTCGTGCAAAGCGTAGAGCATTCCCGCGGCGAAGGCGTCGCCGGCGCCGTTCGCGCCGGCAATCGCATCGTCCGGAATTGCGACAGAGCCGACGGTGTAGCGCCCGCCCTCACGCGTCGCCACGATCGCGCCCTCGGGGAAATGCGCGACGACGAGGGTCATCGCGCCGAGCGACAGCGTGGTCTCGACCGCCGCTGCGATTGCGGCGAGGTCCGGCCCGTTCGTCCTGCGCGTTTCGACGTCCGCGACGGCGCCGATCTCGAATTCGTTGGCGATCAGCATGTCGAGGTGCGGCAAGCATGGCCGCGCCAGCGCCGCAACTCTCGCGCGCGCGATCGTCATCAGCTCGAGGTTGGCGACGAGGCCGGAACGCCGGGCCTCCCGCAGCGTCGTCACCCATCCATTGGCGTCGCCGCCCCAAGGCGCGTCCATGCGCGCGTGGGCGCCGGGCAGGCCGAGATGCAGAAACCGCGCCCTTGATCGCGAAAAATTGAAATGCTCGGGCGACATCGCGGCTGCGGCCCCCGGATGGAAGAAGTGCGTGCGCCGGCCGCTCGACAGCACGTTGAAGGCGTCGACGCTCATCGTCGCTGCGCCGGGCAGCCGGACGAGGCCGCCGCGCTCGATTCCGTAGGCGTCGCATTGCGCCAGGAGAAACGTCGCGTGGTCGTCGTCGCCGACCACGCCCATCGTCTCCACGGGCAAATCAGGATCGAGCCGCTTCAGGTCGATCGCCATGTTGCAGCCGGAGCCGCCTCCCTGCCGGTCCAGCGCGACAACTTCGTTCGTCGTGTCCTCCGCCGGCCAATGCGGGATCGACTTGTTGAAGTCGACGCACCAGGTGCCGGCGGTCAGGACTCCCCGTCGCGCGCTCATCAACGTCAACTTTGCTTGAGAGGGACCTCGGTGATTTCGTTGTCCGCCGCGAGGTCGCGGATCGGCGTCACGCCGTCGCGGCGCAGGACGTCGTGATAAGCCTTCACCGCTTCGGCGGGCTTCAGGTCGCCATCCGCCACCACGCGCAGGAACCGGACGATGTCGAGCGGCAATTCGGCGAGATTGATCTTGCGGCCGAACAGCGCGACGCGCGCGCCATATTTTTCCGCCTGATGGAGCAACTCGAAACAGTCGCGCGTCGTGCCGGCGCCGCCGCCAAGCACGCCGACGACGAGCCCGGGATCGAACGACGCGAGTTCATCGAGAGCGCGCGGGCCATTGTAGACGATCTTGAGAAAGCGCGGCCGCTCGGCCTGCGTGAGACCCGCAAGGCAGCGCACGATCGCGTCGTTGACGAAATGCGGCATGGCCTCTGGAGCGACCCCGCCGACATTAGGATTGAACACCTCGAGGAAATAACGAAAGTCGCTCGCGGCCGCGTCGGCGCGAAATTCAGCGAACGCCTCGAGCGAAGCGACGTCCCACTCTATGTCGCGAGTGAAGGTGACCGAATAGAGCCCGAGATCGGTCAACGCGACCGGCAAATCGGGCCGCGGCGCCGCCGTCCCCGAGCGCACGCGCGACAGCGACGCGGTACGGAACGGCCGCGACGGGCTCGCGGCGTAATTCGCTCCGCGCAGCCGCCAGATGTCGGTGGTGTCATTGGCGCGAATCGCCGGCTTGACCCTGGAGCCCACGAACGCGCCACGGCGCGTCAGAAGCTCCAGATTGGACGCCGACGTCAGCATGACGTCCACGATGTCCTGGCGGATCACGGCTTCGATCGCGGCAAGGAATTCGGCGCGCGTGCGCAGGCGGGAGTCCGAACCATCTTGCTCGCGGACAGGCCCCACGGCATGTAGGCCCGGCCCCATGTCGGGGTCCTTGGCGTCCGCAATGATGAAATCGGAGCGACGATACGAGCCAGCGCGGATGCGCGCGAGCTTCTCCTCCAAGCGAAACACTGTCTTCCCCCCATTCGATGACGTTTTCCCGATCATAGGCGCGCGCGGCGGCGGCGCAACCGCATCGCGCTCACAGTTTCGCCGTCTTGCCCTGAAATGAGGCTTTCAGTACGGTCGTGGGCCCCGCCCCGTCGCTCGGAGCCTCCCCCCGTGCCTCAATCCCGCCTGCGAATTCTCGTCATCGGCGCCAGCGGCGTCCTCGGACGCGCGATCGTCGCCGAACTCGGGGCCCGTCACGACATCGTCACCGCGGGCTCGAAGTCCGGCGAGGTGCGGATCGATATCGCAGATCCTGCGAGCATCGTGGCCGGGCTGAAGACGGCCGGCCCGGTCGACGCGGTGATCTGCGCGGCTGGCGCGGTCAACTTCGACCCGCTCGGCGACATCGCGCCGGCCCCGCTGGCGCAGTCCTCCTACGGCCTTGGGCTCTTCAACAAGCTGATGGGACAAGTCAATCTCGCCTTGGCGGCGCGCGAGACGCTGCGCGACGGCGGCTCGATCACCTTGATCGCCGGCGTGCTCGCCGACGAGCCGATCGTCGCCGGATCCTCGGCGAGCATGGTCAACGGCGCGCTCGAAAGCTTCGTCACGGCGGCGGCGATCGAATTGCCGCGCGGGCTGCGCATCAACGTGGTGAGCCCGACCGTGTTCGAGGAATCCATGGCGGATTACGGTCCGTTCTTTCGCGGCTACGACCCGGTGCCGGTCGCGCGCGCCGCCCGCGCTTTCAGCCGCAGCGTCGAGGGACGCCAGACTGGCCAAGTTTACAAGGTGTTGTGACGTTGCAGAAAAGGGTTCTTGTGACGCTGGTCGCCCTCACGGCGGCGGTTGGCGTTGTTTTCGCGCTGTGGCCGGGTCTCGATCTCGCAGTCTCGCATTATTTCTACGATCACGGCGGCTTCATCGGCGCGAGCCGCGCCGCACGGCTCGGGCGTGACTTCTTTCGCGTCACGCCTTTCCTGGTGCTGGCCGCCTTCGTGATTCTGTATCTGCGACGCCGTTACGGAACGATCGTGTCTCACTCCTGGGCTCCGGACGGCAAGGCGATTGTCTTTCTCGTCGCCTCGATCGCCATCGGCTCGGGCCTCATCGTCAATCTCGGCATGAAGGATCATCTGCATCGGCCGCGTCCGGTCCAAACGATCGACTTCGGCGGCAAGGACGAGTTCCGGCCCTGGTACCGCTTCGACGGCGGCTGCGACAAGAATTGCGGCTTCCCTTCCGGCGAGGCTTCGTCCGGCTTCTGGATGGTCGCGCCCGCCATGCTGGTTCCCCCGCCCTTCGAAACCGTCGCGGTCGCCGGGGCGTTCGCCTTCGGGATCGGCGCCAGCGTGCTGCGCCTCGCCTTCGGCGGCCACTATCTCTCCGACGTCCTGATGGGCGGCCTGATTTCGCTGATCGTGGTTTTCGTTATTCGGCGGCTTGTCTGGCCGCGCGGCGCGCCCTGACAATTTGCGCGGCGCGCGTGTCAGTCTATAAGGGCCATTCGCACGTTAGCGCGCCCAATCTTCGTTTCTCACCCGGTTGCCGATCCCATGTCCCAGCCCAAGACGAAAGTTAAGAAGGTCGTCCTCGCCTATTCCGGCGGTCTCGACACGTCGATCATCCTCAAGTGGCTCCAGACCACTTACAATTGCGAGGTCGTCACCTTCACCGCCGACCTCGGCCAGGGCGAGGAACTCGGGCCGGCGCGCGAGAAGGCCGAGCTGCTCGGCGTCAAGCCCGAGAACATCTTCATCGAGGACGTGCGCGAGGAATTCGTGCGCGACTACGTTTTCCCGATGTTCCGCGCCAATGCGCAATATGAAGGCCAGTATCTGCTCGGCACGTCGATCGCGCGGCCGCTGATCGCCAAAAAGCAGATCGAGATCGCCCGTAGGGTCGGCGCCGACGCCGTGTCCCATGGTTCGACCGGCAAGGGCAACGACCAAGTCCGATACGAACTCGCCTACTACGCACTCGAACCGGATATCAAGGTGATCGCGCCTTGGCGCGAATGGGAGTTCGCTTCGCGTAACGCGCTGATCGCCTTCGCCGAGCAGAACCAAATTCCGATCGCCAAGGACAAGAGGGGCGAAGCGCCTTTCTCGACCGACGCCAATCTTCTGCATATTTCCTCCGAGGGCAAAGTGTTGGAGGACCCGGCCGCGGAAGTGCCGGGCTATGTTTATTCGCGGACGGTCGATCCGGAATCGGCGCCGGACAAGCCGACCGTCGTCGAAATCACCTTCGAGAAGGGCGACCCGGTCGCGATCGACGGCGAGCGCCTGTCGCCCGCCGCGCTGTTGACGAAGCTCAACCAGCTCGGCCACGACAACGGCATCGGCCGGCTCGATCTCGTCGAGAACCGCTATGTCGGGATGAAGTCCCGCGGCATGTATGAGACGCCCGGCGGCACCATCCTCCTGACGGCGCATCGGGCGATCGAGTCGATCACGCTCGACCGCGGCGCGGCGCATCTCAAGGACGAGCTGATGCCGAAATACGCCGAGCTGATCTACAACGGCTTCTGGTTCTCGCCCGAGCGCGAAATGCTGCAGACCCTGATCGACAAGAGCCAGGAGTTCGTCAGCGGCCGCGTGCGGCTCAAGCTCTACAAGGGCGGCGTCTACACGATCGGCCGCGACAGCCCCAATTCGCTGTACGACCAGGACCTCGTCACCTTCGAGGAAGGCGCGGTCGCCTACGACCACAACGACGCAGGCGGCTTCATCAAGCTCAACGCGCTGCGGCTGCGCACGCTCGCCAAGCGCAAGCGCAGGTCCCAGGCGCAGTAAGCAGGCTGAGCGCAAAAGCCGCGCTTCGCGCGACCCCTCATCCCAAGGCGAATGCCAGCATTCGCCTTGGGATGAGTTTTCATGCGCTACGCGCACCTTGATGCCTGAAAGTTCCCCTTGGAGGGGTCGACTTTCAGGAGAGGGGTTGCGCAACGCGCGCACGCCCCCTTCCCCCGCAGGGGGGAAGGGGGCGAGGCGAGAAATCAGCGCGCTGGCGCGCTCTTGGGCTGATAGGCCGGCCGCGAACGCCGGTTCTGGCGCGGGTGGCGCGGCTGCTGGTGTGGCGATGGCGAGCGCGAGTCGTGGTGTGGCGCGTGATGCCGCGCGGGAGCGGTCTCGACCTTGCGAACCACCGGCGCCGGCGCAGGACCGTTCTCGCCCCGCCGATCGGTCGAGGCGATGCGAAGGCGGGTCAGCCTCTCGATGGCGCGCAAAGCGTCGCGCTCGGAGCCGTCCACCAGCGAAACCGCCTGCCCTGCCCGCCCGGCGCGCGCGGTGCGGCCGATGCGGTGCACGTAGGACTCGGCGACCTCAGGCAGCTCGAAATTGATGACATGGGTGACGCCGTCGATGTCGATGCCGCGGGCCGCGATATCGGTCGCAACCAGCGCCCGCGCCTCGCCCCCGCGGAACAATTCGAGCGCGCGCACGCGCTGGCCCTGGCTCTTGTTGCCGTGAATGGCGCGCGCGCTGATCCCGGCCTCGTCGAGCGTCTTGGCGACGCGATCCGCGCCGTGCTTGGTGCGGGTGAAGACGATCGTGCGGGTCAAGGACGGGTCGGCGAAGAGCTCGACCAGCATGTCGCGCTTGCGCGCGGCGTCGACGAAGATGACGGTCTGGTCGACCCGGTCCGCCGTCTTGGCGACCGGCGTGACCGAGACTTCCGCTGGGTCGCGCAGCAACTCGCCGGCGAGCGCGCGGATGTCCGCCGGCATGGTGGCGGAGAAGAACAGGTTCTGCCGCGCCTTCGGCAGATCGCGCACGACGCGGCGGATCGGCTTGATGAAGCCGAGATCGAGCATCTGGTCGACCTCGTCGAGGACGAAGAATTCGACGGCGCCAAGCTTGGCAGCGCGCGCGTCGAGGTGATCGACGAGGCGCCCGGGCGTCGCGACCAGCACGTCGAGCCCTTCGGCCAGCGCGCGGATCTGCGCGCCATGCGGCACACCGCCGAAGACGACGGCGATCTTGAGCGACATGCCCGCCGAAAGGTCGCGGAAGCTCTGCGCAATCTGGCTCGCAAGCTCACGCGTCGGGCTTAGCACCAGAGCGCGCGCGCCGCCGCGCGGCGCCGGGCGTTTGTCGGAGATGAGACGATGGAGGATCGGCAGCGCGAAGGCCGCCGTCTTGCCGGTGCCGGTCTGAGCGATGCCGACGAGATCGCGGCCCTGCATCAAAACGGGAATTGACTGGGCCTGGATGGGGGTGGGCTTCGTATAGCCCATTTTGGACAAGGCGAGGAGAAGCGGCGCGGCGAGACCGAAGCCGTTGAAGTTTTCCAAATCCATGACTTTCAAGCAGCCGCAATCGCGCGGGAGACCCGCGGCGCGGCGAAGATCGTTGGGGGAGACGCCCTGCGTGTCCGGGCGGCCGAGCGAATTACGAGAACGCTCAGTAGGAAAGCCTGACGGCTCTTCACGCAACCGGCGCGCAGCGACCGCATTGGGCGGCGTCGCGCTTATCGTTGATGCGGCGCACAATGTCAAGGAATCGACTGCTGCGAATGGGTTGCGGCCAGAAGCCGCCGCTTCATGCTAAAGTGCGAGAGCCGCAGGGGGAGGCCATGACGGATCGATTGCTCGCGGTTCGGAAGACGCTCGCGACGCCGGCGTTCGCGCTTGCCGCCGTGTGCCTTTGTGTGCACCTCGCCGCGAATGGACACTACGGCGTCTTTCGCGACGAACTCTATTTCATTGCGTGCGGCAACCGGCCGGCCCTCGGCTACGTCGACCAGCCGCCGCTCGTCCCGCTGATCGCAGCGGGCGCGCACGCCTTGTTCGGCTTGGCGCTGACGCCGCTGCGCCTAGCGCCGGCGCTGGCGATGGCGGCGACCGTGGCGCTGACGGCGGATTTGGCCAAGCGGCTCGGCGGCGGCCTTTATGCCCAATGGCTTGCCGGATTGGCGGCGCTGCTCAGCCCGGTGCTGATGGCCGACGGCGTGCTGCTGTCGACCGAAATGCTCGGGCCGCTCACCTGGCTCGCCTGCAGTTGGCTTCTCGTCCGCCTGATCGAGACGCGCGACGAGCGCCTGTGGCTGGCGTTCGGCGCCGTCGTCGGGGTCAGCCTGTGGAGCAAATATCTGATCGGCTTTTTCCTGGTCGGCCTGGCGTTCGGCGTTATCGCGACGCCGCTGCGCCGCTCGCTCGCGCGGCCCTGGATTTACGCCGGCGCCGCAGTCGCCGCGGCGATCATCGCGCCCAACGTCGTTTGGCAGGCCCAGCACGGCTGGCCTTTTCTCGAAATCGGCAAGGCCGGCGCGAGCGGCAAGAATCTCGCGCTGTCGCCGCTCGCATTCCTGGGCCAGCAGGCTCTGTTCGTCGGCCCGACCTTGGCGCCGCTTTGGCTCGCGGGCTTATGGAGTCTCGCGACGCGATCCTCCCAGCCCGAGCTTCGCGTGTTTCCCATCGCCTACGTCGCGATGACCGCGATCTTCCTCCTCACACACGGCAAGGCCTACTACCTCGCCGCCTTCTATCCGACGCTGTTCGCGGCCGGCGCGGTCGCGTTCGAGCGCTGGTTTCCCTATCGCGCGTTGCGATGGGCTGCGGCGGGCGTATTCATCGTCGGCGGGCTCCTGGCGGCCCCGCTCGCTTTGCCGATCCTGCCGCCCGATCAACTCGTTGCCTATTCCCGCGCGCTCGGATTGGCGCCGTCGGTCACCGCGATGGAGCGCGGCGCGCAAAGCCCGCTGCCGCAATATTTCGCCGACATGTTCGGCTGGCGAGAGATGGCGGAGCAAGTCTCGGCGGTCTACCAAGCGTTGCCGGAGGCCGATCGTCGCCGCGCGGTGTTCCTCGGCCGCAACTACGGCGAAGCCGCCGCGCTCGAGATCTATGGCCCCTCATTCGCCGGACCGCCCGCGATCAGCGGACACAATAGCTACTTCCTCTGGGGTCCCGATGGATACGACGGCTCGGTCGTCATCATGCTCGGCGCTGCTGGCTCGAGGCTCGCGGCGAAATATTACGACGATATCCGCACCGCCGGGCGCATCGAGAACCCCTATGCGATGCCGAGCGAGACGAACGTCTCGATCGACGTCCTCCGCTCGCCGCGCGTCTCCTTGAGCGAGATCTGGCCAAGACTTAAGCATTACGAGTGAGGCGACCGCGAGGACGACGCGCGGCTCGAGGCTCCCTTCAAGGCATGTAGCCGTCCTGTCTGCATTTCAAGTCGATCGTGGTTGGTATGCCGTTCGAGTGAATATCGTCTATAGACACAACGTCGACTTTCAATAGTGTTCCGCGACGATCAAATGTAAGCTTAGCGTAATATTGTCTAAATACGGTCTGCCCGTTGTTCGGATTGTCTCTGCTAACCATACCGCAATAGTCGGCTGCGTGATCGTGTCCTCTAAGGACGAGTGGAGCCCATTGGAACTCTCTGTGGTCTGCTTTTTCCAACTTGAGCGCAACAGCCTTGGAAACCAACTCTTTTTCTACCTCAGTCAATTGACGCCTTGGAGCCGCGATGGATGCTGGCGTCGGCTCCATAGGCAAGAACAAATTCGAAAAAGGCGGATCGTCATAGCCCGCGAGCACGAAGGAGCACGCTAGGACAACCGCAATTTTCCGCATGGTCCCTACTCACGTTGAGCTTGGTCCTGCGGGAGGAAGTGGTCGACGAGGAGTACTTTCCCCCGTGTTACCTTCTCGAAGCGTTCCACATCATTGGAGCTTCATAAAGGCGTGAATGGAATCAAGTACAGTGACGCCTCGGCGCCAAGATCGGCCTCATCGCCGTCTTGCACGCCTGGGGTCAGACGCTGACCCATCCTCCGCACGTTCACGGCCTCGTCCCCGGCGGCGGCGAACCGCGCCGAGGCGCCGTGTAGAGCGCGCTGGGCTCAGCTCAAGCCCATCGCGAACGGAGCGAAGCAATCCAGCAGCGCCAAGCGGAACGGTGGCCGGCTTCGTCGCTACGCTCCTCAGATGACGAGGCGGCTCTACGCCTCGATCAGTCCGCCGAACAGCTCCCAGCTGTCGCCGTTGAAACGCGCGAGCTGCATCTGGCGGATCGGGCTGTAGTTGGTCGGCGAGGTGTTGAGCTTCATGCCGGGCAGCAGCACCGGAACCTCGAAATCCTTGAGGTTCGCCGCCTCCTTCATGATGCGCTCGCGCGACAGGTCATTGCCGCATTGCTTGATTACCTGAACCATCGTCATCGCCGCGCCGTAGCCGTAGACGATGTTGTTGTCGGTCTGGCTGGCCCCCGGCATGTACTTGTTCATGAAATCACGCCACGCCTTGAGGCCGGGGTCCTCCTTCCAGGTCGGATCGGTCGGCTCCTTGCCATAGGCGCCGGTAATCGCGCCGACGCATTTCTCGAAGCCCGCCGGCTTCAGCACCGCGCCGACGGAATAGGAGACGTTGGTGAGATATTCGACCGGCTTCCAGCCGACGTCGTAAGCCTTGCGCAAAGCCTGCGCGGCGAACTTCGGCGTCGCAGCAATGACGAAAGTGTCGGCGCCGGAGCTCTGCAGGTCGATGATCTGCGAGTCCACTGTCGGCTCGGAGGTTTCGTAGGACGCCTCTTTGACGACCATGGCGGCGTATTTGTCGCCGAAAACATCCTTCAGGCCGGTCAGATAATCCTTGCCGAAATCATCGTTCTGATAAAGCACGCCGATCTTGGCGTTCGGCTTGGTCGACTGGATGTGCTTGGCGTAGATGCGCGCTTCGGTCTGGTAGCTGGGGTTGTAGCCGATCGTCCAGTGATAGTGCTCAGGGTCGGAGAACTTGCTCGCGCCGGTCGAGACGAAGAGCTGCGGCACCTTGTTCTCGTTGAGATAGTCCCGCACCGCCGAATTCGGCGCGGTGCCGAGGCCGTTGAAGATCGCAGCGACCTGCTCCTGCTCGACGAGGCGGCGCGTCTGCTCCACCGTCTTCGGCGGGCTGTAGCCGTCGTCGAGGCTGATCAGATTGATCTTGCGCCCGTTCACCCCACCCTGCTCGTTGATCATCTTGAAATAGGCAGCCTCGGTGCGGCCGATGACGCCGTAGGCCGAAGCCGGGCCGCTGTAGGGCATGGTCTGGCCGAGCTTGATCTCGGTGTCGGTGACGCCTGGGGCGTTCGCTGCAAACGAAGGCCAGGGCCGCATCGCCAGCGCGGCCGCGCCGGCGCCGCCCGCTTTCAGAATCGCGCGTCGTGAAATCATCGTTTCCTCCCTTGTTGCGCGCGCGTTTTGACGCGTCGCGGTTGAAATCGCTCAGCCGGCGGCGCGGCGCGCGAGCGCGGCTACCAGCTTACGTCCGGCGCCCGCCGCTCCCGACGGCGCCGCATACATGATGAGGATCAGCAGCAGGCCATAGATCGCCCAAGGCATCGCTTTGGCGCTCTCGCCGAGCACGTCCGCGATCGAGTCGGCAAAGTTCGGGATAAACTCGATGAAGAGGGCGCCCACCACGACGCCGGGGATCGACGCGAGGCCGCCGACGACGATCCCGACCAGGAACGACAGCGACAGGAACAAGCCGAAACTGTCCGGCGACACGAAGCCGACGATCACGCTCATCAGCGCGCCGGCGACCCCGGTGTAGGCGGCGCTGACGCCGAAGGTCGTCGTCTTGTAGAGCGCGGCGTCGACCCCCATCGTCTCGGCCGCGATCGGATGGTCGCGGATCGCGACAAGCGCGCGCCCGACGCGGCTCGCGACGAGATTCGACGCCGCCCAGAACAGCGGCGCGGCGAAGGCGAGGCACAGGAAGTAGAGCCATTGGTCGCGCGTCAGCGGCAGACCGAACGGCGCGTTCGGCTTCGTCAGCAGCAGGCCCTGCACGCCGCCCGTATAGGCGTCGAACGCCTTGAACTTGAGAAGCTGCGGCGTCGCCAGCGCGAGCGCGAAGGTCGCGAGCGCGAGATAGAGGCCGCCGAGCCGCAGCGCCGGCAGCCCGAACAAAAAACCGGCGACGAAGCAGACGAGCCCAGCGATCGGGATCGCTAGGACATAAGGGACATGCAGCTTGACGATCAGGATCGCGGCGGCATAGCCGCCGATCGCGAAGAAGGCGCCGTGGCCGAGCGAGATCTGGCCATTGACGCCCGTCAGCAGATTGAGGCCGAGCAGTGCGACGGCGTAGATGACGACCTGAGACAATTGGAAGGTCTGGTAGCCGCTCGTCACGAAAGGCAGCGCGAGCGCGACGATGAGGACGAGCGCGACAATGAGGCGGCGCGCTCCGCCCTTCATCTCGATCGCGGCGGCGGGCGCAAGGCTCATGCGGCGGCTCCTCTCAAACGCGCGTTACGATCACGCGACCGAACAGACCGGAGGGCTTCGCGATCAACACCCCGACGATGATCGCCAAAGCGACCGAGAGTTTGATCTCGCTCCCGACGAGATACGCGCCGGCGAGATTTTCGAGCACGCCGACGAGGAAGCCGCCGACGACGGCGCCCCAGGGATTGTCGATGCCGCCGAGCAGCGCGGCGGCGAAGCCGTAGAGCAACATGCCGCCCATCATGTTGGGATCGAGATAGACGATCGGCGCCGCCATCATGCCGGCGACCGCGCCCACCGCGGCGGCGAGGCCCCAGCCGATCGCCAGCATGCGGCTGACGCTGATGCCGACGAGCCGCGCGGATACCGGGTTTTGCGCCGCCGCGCGCATGGCGAGGCCGAGCGGGGTGAAGCGGAAGAAGGCATAGATCAGCGCGAGCATCGCCAGCGTCACGCCGATCGCGCCCATTTCGTGCGGCGAGATGTAGCCGGCGCCGAAGCGCGACGTCTCGGGGAACGGACTGTCCAAGGTCTGGATCTCATAGGTGAAGAGCCAGCCGGCGACGCTGTTGATGATGACGAGCAGACCGATGAACACGATGACGACCGTCAGCACCGGCGCGCCGTCGAACCGGCGGATTACCAGCCGCTCGATCGCCGCGCCGACGACGAACGAAATTGCGACCGTCAGGAAGAACGCGATCCAATACGGTACGCCGGCTTAAATCATCGCCCAGGCGAGATAGGTCGACAGCATCGCCATCTCGCCCTGCGCGAAGTTCACCAAGCGCGTCGCCTGGTAGATCATGACGATCGCCAGCGCGAGACAGGCGTAGATGCTTCCCATCGCAAGGCCGGAGAGGATCTGATGCGCCAGCGCGAACATCGCTTCTCCCCTCAATAGCCGAGATAGACGCGGCGCACCAATTCGTCGGCGCGCACTTCGCTCGAAGCGCCGCAGACTGCGACACGGCCGGTCTCCAGCAGATAGGCGCGGTCGGCGAGGTCGAGCGCCAGATTGGCGTTCTGCTCGACGATCAGCATGCTGACGCCCTCCTCCCGATTGATGGCGGCGAGGATGCGGAAGATGTCCTTGACGACCAGCGGCGCGAGACCGAACGAGGGCTCGTCGAGCAGCAGGAGGCGCGGCCGGAGCATCAGCGCGCGGGAGATCGCCAGCATCTGCTGCTCGCCCCCCGACAAGGAGCCGGCCTGCTGACGGCGCCGCTCCTCGAGGCGCGGGAAATGGTCGTAGGCGCGCTGCAAGTCGCGCGCGACCTCGTTTCGATCCTTTCGCGTGTAGGCGCCGAGACGAAGGTTCTCTTCGACCGTCAGCTCGAGAAAGGTGCCACGTCCGTCCGGCACATGCGCGATCCCGCGGCGGGCGGCCTCCTCGGTCTCGCGCGGGTTGAACGGCGCGCCGTCGAACCGGATCTTCTCCCTGGCGCCGCACCATCGCGGAGAGCGCGCGCAGCAGCGTCGTCTTGCCGGCCCCGTTGGCGCCGAGCACCGCCGTCACGCCTCCCTCTTCGACGACGAGGTCGACGCCGAACAGCGCCTGCGTCTGGCCGTAAAAGGCGCTCAGGCGACGCGTTTCGAGCAAGGCCGCCATCAGCCGGCGTCTCCGAGATAGGCCCGCACGACGTCGGGATGGCAGCGCACTTCGGCCGGCGGCCCGTCGGCGATCACGCGGCCGAAATCGAGCGCGACGACCTGGTCGGAGACGCGCATGACAAGATTCATATGGTGCTCGACCAGCAGAACGCTGATGCCGCGCCGATCACGGATCGCCTGAATTTCCAGGCGAAGCGCGTCGACCTCCTCGTGGTTCAGGCCCGCGGCCGGCTCGTCGAGCAGCAGCAGCTTCGGTTCGAGCGCGAGGGCGCGGGCGAGTTCGACCCGTTTGCGCGTACCGAACGGCAGCTCGCGCACAAGCGCGCCGGATACGCCGGCGAGCCCGAACTCCTCGATCAGCACCATCGCCCGCTCGCGAATGCGGCGCTCCTCGCTACGAGCGGTCGACAAACCAAGCGCATTGGCGAGGAAGCCGCCGCGCGCAATCGCGTGGGTGCCGACCATCACGTTTTCGAGCACCGTCATCGTGTCGAACAACGCGAGATTCTGGAACGTGCGCGCAATGCCGAGCCGCGCGATCTCGTGCCGACCGAGCCGCTCGATCGGACGCCCGTCGAAACGGATTTCGCCCCGCTGCGGCCGGTAGAGGCGCGAGAGGCAGTTGAACAGGGTCGTCTTGCCCGCGCCGTTCGGCCCGATCAGACCACAAATCTCGCCGCGGGCGACGTCGAACCAGACGTCATCGAGCGCGACGACGCCGCCGAAGCGGATCGTCAGGCCTTCGATCGACAACAGCGGTCGCCCGGCCGCCGGCCGCGCCTGCGCCGCTGCACGCAAATCAGCAACGGACGGCATCGAAAGCCGCATCGGTCGCTTCCACCCTGAAATTCATTGTGTCTTTGTTGTTGGGAGTGTCACCGCTTCCGCGCGATTTGTCGACACCCTTTTTTCGCCACGCGCCGCGCGATTGACCGAGAAGCTCCATCAGAGCGTCGCCGGCGAAGTCGCCGCCGTCGCGTCGGCGTTCCCCTCCGGGTCAATCGCCAGCGCGTCGAGCGGCCAGGAATGGAGCGCGCCGAGCAAGGGGTATTTCTTGTTCTGATGCCGGCTCATCTTGCCCGAGATGTCGGAGAGAAATCGAATCGCCTCGACGACGCGCGGCCCCTTGTTGAGCATCACGCATTCGGCGCGCTGCGCCATTGCGGCGTCGGTCGCCTCGGCGCGGCTCGGCAAACCCTCCTTGACGAGGTCGTCGAGCACCTGGGTCGCCCAGACCAGAGGAATCCGCCCTGCCTCGCACAACCAGAGCAGTTCCTCCTGAATCTCGGCCAAACGGAGATGACCGAGCTCCACCGCCAGGTCGCCGCGCGCGATCATCACCGCCGTCGGCCGCCTTCCAGCTGCGTGGACGATCAGTCGCGGCAGATTGCGAACCGCCTCGGGCGTCTCGATCTTCAAGACGAGCGGGAGCGGAGCCCGGCCCGGCGCAAGCGTCCTGATGGCGCGGTCGAGGTCGTGGATGTCCTGCGGACGTTGCACAAAGGAGAAGCCGATCATGTCGGCGTGCCGGGCGATCGCCGGCAGCGCCGCGAGGTCGTCAGCCGACAACGCCGGCATTTCGAGCTCGGCGCCGGGGAAATTGACGCCCCTTTCGAGGCGCAGGCGCCCGCCCTTGTCGCGCGCGCCGGTGACTTCGACGATGCGGTCCGAGCCTTCGAAGCCGACGACGCGGCCGCGGATTTTCCCGTCGTCGATCCACACCTCGGCCTCCAGCGGCAGGCGCGCGACGACATCGGGAAAGCTGATAGCGACCGCCGGGGTGAGGCCATCCTTGGCAAGTTCCGAGGTGGCGGCGAGGCGAAAGCGATCGCCGACCTTGAGGCGATCCGGCTTGTTGGGACGTAGCGATTCGACCCGGCGCTTGGGGCCCGGCAGGTCCATGACGATCTTGCAATCGCGCCTACGCGTCTTGGCGGCCCGCCTGACGTTCTCGGCCATCGCCGCCCAGGCCTCTGCGTCGTCGTGCGCGCAATTGATGCGGGCGCAATTCATGCCAGCCCCGACATAGGCGTCGACCAGCGCGGGGTCGCTCGCCGCCTCGCTCGGCAGCGTGACCATGATAGCGCTCGCCGCGGCGTCGCGGCCGAACAGCAGGCGCCGCTGTTCAGCGAGCCGATGATCGCCCTCGCGCCAGAGGTCGGCGACCGGAAAGGGCGTGGGCTCGGCGCTGCAGATGCGCGTCAGTGCCGCGATGACGGCGTCGAGATTGGCCGTCACATGGCTTTCGCAGCGGCCCAGGGAAGACAGGCCGAGGGCCGAAAGAGCCGCCTGCAGGTCGGCGAGGTCATGCCGTCGCAGCACGAGATAGCAGGCGAGGTTCTTGGCCGAGGCGCGATAGCCGGGCAGCTTGACCGCCTCGCGCCAGCTTTTCAGGATTCGCTCGGATTCGCGACGCACCTCGTCGCGAATGACCAGAATGGCCCGCAGGGCCGCGTGCGCCGCTTCGGGCGTTGCCTGCGTTGTGTGAGGCTTAACCGCCGGTCGCCGGATTCGTGCTTCGCTTGCTTCCATGGCCCGCACCTCTCTTCGCCGATGCTCCCGTAACGCGCGAGGCGGCGCTTCGGCTGCAATGCGGGAGACATCAGTCGCGATTTGGGACAGGCTTCAGGAGGCTATCTGGTTGACGCACCTGGCGAATAGCGCTCTGCGGGGGTTATGGCGGGAGCGCCGTCGGCGGCAACCCCTTAAAGCGAAGGCCGCTTCAACCGAAAACCAATCCGGCCATCAGAAGCGGTTTTCGGCGACGCCCTCGAGGAAGGCGAGCACGCCCGCCTTGTAGACCTTGTCGCCGACCGCGAGGTTGTGGTCGCGCCCTGGGATTTCGAGCGCCTGCCCTCTCGGGAACAGCGCTGCGAGCCGATGGGGATCGCCCGCCACGTCGTCGCGCGTTCCGATTGCCACGAGCGTCGGCGCGGCGATGCTCGCGACCTGATCCTCGCTCAAGGTCTGGCGGGAACCGCGAATGCAAGCCGCCAGCGCGGCCCGGTCGCTCTTGGTCTGTTCCGCGAAGGCGCGGAACATGCGCTGCATCGGATCGCTGAGGCTCTCGAGCGAAGGCGCCTCCATCGCGTCGGCGATGCCGATCGGCAGGCCGACCCCCTCGACGAGATGGGCGCCGAGACCGCCGAGAATGAGCCCTCGAACCCGCTCGGGCGCCGCGAGGGCGAGAAAGCTCGCGATGCGCGCGCCCATCGAATAGCCCATGACGTCGGCGCGCCCGATCGCCAAATGATCGAGCAGCCGGGCGGCGTCGCGCGCCATTGTCGCGGAGTGATAATCGTCGGGCTCGTAGAGCTTCTCGCTCTCGCCGTGGCCGCGATTGTCGAGCGCAATGACGCGCCGCCCGGCCTTCGACAAGGTTTCCACCCAACGCGGATTGACCCAGTTGATGCGATGGTTCGAGGCGAAGCCGTGAATGAGCAGGATCGGCTCGCCGCGATCCGGCCCCTCCGGGGCGACGTCGATGAAGGCGATGCGCACGCCGTCGGAGAGAAAGGATTGCATCATGGGCGACGCTTGAGCCTCGTTTCGGTGCCTCGGGACTTAGAAGCCCGCCAGCCGGAGCGCAAGCGGCGGCGCAGCCGGCCCTGCGAATCCCGCTTGGCAAGCCGGACGATCGCGCCTTAATGGCGCTATGAAATGGCAATGAGGGAGGATCGCCGGGCAGCGCGGTCCCCGCCCGCGGAGGAACGCTCGATGATCCCAAACCGACCCGTCGCCTTCAATTTCGACCTCGGCGAAAGCGCCGACATGATCCGCGATTCGGCGCGCGAATTCGCCGAGGGCGAGATCGCGCCGCGCGCCGCAGCAATCGACCGCGACAACCAGTTTCCGCGCGACCTTTGGCCTGGAATGGGCGCGCTCGGGCTGCACGGCATCACCGCCCCCGAGGAATACGGCGGTCTTGGGCTCGGCTACCTCGAGCATTGCGTCGCGGTGGAGGAAGTCTCGCGCGCCTCAGCTTCAGTTGGCCTCTCCTACGGCGCGCATTCCAATCTCTGCATCAATCAGCTCGTGCGCAACGGCAACGAGGCGCAGAAGCGGCGATACCTGCCTAAGCTCATTTCCGGCGAGCATGTCGGGGCGCTCGCCATGTCCGAGCCCGGCGCCGGCTCCGACGTCGTTTCGATGACGACCCGCGCCGACAGACGAGGCGACCGCTTCGTTCTGAATGGTACGAAGATGTGGATCACCAACGGACCGGTCGCCGACACGCTGATCGTCTATGCGAAGACGGACCCCGACGCCGGGCCGCGCGGCATCAGCGCCTTTCTGATCGAGCGCGGCATGACGGGCTTCTCGACCGGGACGAAACTCGACAAGCTCGGCATGCGCGGCTCCGACACGTCGGAGCTGATCTTCAACGATTGTGAAGTCCCGGAGGAGAACCTGCTGGGCGAGCTCGGCCGCGGCGTCAACGTGCTGATGAGCGGACTCGACTACGAGCGCGTGGTGTTGGCGGCCGGGCCGCTCGGCATCATGCAGGCGGCGATGGACGTCGTTCTGCCCTATGTGCACGAGCGCAAGCAGTTCGGCCAGCCTATCGGCGCCTTTCAGCTCGTCCAGGGCAAGCTCGCCGACATGTATGTCGCCATGAACGCGGCGCGCGCCTACGTCTATGCGGTGGCGAAAGCCTGCGACCGCGGCGAGACGACGCGAGAGGACGCCGCCGGCGCGATCCTCTATGCGGCCGAGCGCGCGACGCAGATGGCGCTCGACGCGATCCAGATCCTCGGCGGCAACGGCTACACCAACGATTATCCGGTCGCCCGCCTGCTGCGCGACGCCAAGCTCTACGAGATCGGGGCCGGCACTAGCGAAATCCGGCGCATGCTGATCGGGCGGGAGCTGTTCGCCAAGAGCGGCGGCTGAAGAGACTGTCCTCGGACCGCGCTCTCGCGCATGGGACCGTGAGAACAAAGGCGCGGCCTACGTCGGGCAGGCCTGCGCCGGCCGACGCCCCCGCACCTTCTGGTTGCATTCGGCCAGTATATATATTAAAGCTCCAATAACCGTAATAATAATACGGAAGGACCGGTTTCCGACTGGTCCCGGGGGCAATGACAATGACTGAACAAATCAAGAGAAGCAGCCTGTTGGAGACGACAATTGCCGCCGCCAAGTCAGATACGGCGACCGTTTCATCCAAGGGTGAACCGCTTCGACGTCTGACCCACGGCGTTTCACTTCGTCGTCTTGTCACGCACACGGACTACCGCGGATCCGTGACTGAGCTTTATGACCCAAGGTGGGATTTTCATCCCGATCCTCTGGTGTTTTCCTATGTTTTCACGATCCGACCTGGCGTCGTGAAAGGTTGGAACCTGCATCAACGGCACGAAGATCGCTATGCTCTCCTGCAAGGCGAAATGGAGCTCGTTCTCTACGATCCTCGGCCGGACAGTCCAACCTTCGGCGAAGCGTGCACGATCGCGCTGAGCGAACACGAGCGATGCCTCGTCAATGTCCCGATCAACGTCTGGCATGCGGACCGAAACATCGGCAGTCGCGACGCGGTGGTCCTAAACTACCCGACTATTGCCTACGACCACGCGAACCCGGACAAGCTGCGGCTGCCGCTCGACACCTCGCTCATTCCCTATCAGTTTCCTGACAACGTCATTGGCGGATGAATACGTCGTCGCCCCGCTTTTCGGTTCTGCTGCCGACGCATAATCGTCCCGACGTCTTAGGCTTCGCCATAGCGTCGGTGCTTGCTCAGTCGGAGCCCGATTTTGAACTCTTGATCGTCGCCGACGGCTGCGTGGACAGCACTCGTGAGGTCGTCGGACGGTTCGATGATAAACGAATACGGTTCTTCGACCTGCCGAAGGCGCCCTACTACGGCTACGCGAACAGGAACGTCGCTCTCCGAGAAGCTCGGGGGCGAATTATCGCCTATGCGGCTCACGACGATTTACTCTTCCCCGACCATTTGGCGCTGATGGGTCAACTGATCGAGGGAAGCGGAGCCGCATGGGGATATAGTCGGCCCCTCTGGGTCACGACCGACGGAATCATCGTTCCTTATTGCACGAACCTGACCCTTGCCGATGAGACGAAGGACTTCCTCGCGAGAAATACGATCCCGGCGACGTGTGTCGCGCACACCCGGGACGCTCTCGAGGCCGCGAGCTTCTGGCCTGAGGATGTGCCCTCTGCCGCCGACTGGGTCGTCTGGAAAAGGATGCTCGGCATGAGCGGCTACCGTCCCGCCTATTTGCCGCAGCCGACGAACCTGCATTTCAGCGCGGATTGGAAACAATCGCGTTTCGCTGGCGTGATCGAGGTCGAAACGCTGGCTCGCATCGCCGAAAGCGCCAGCTGGTGGCCTACGGTTCTGCGCCACCCGCCCGCCGCGGAATCGGAGCAGGCGACCCTATGGCGCGCGATGGCGAACGGCGGCGCGGCTATGATCGCTGACATACGCGCGGCTGCGGAAACGGTGATCGATCGGATCGCGTGGTCAGCGATCCGCGACTTGAAGCCCGCATTGGAAGCGGCGCTGGCGGCGAAGCAGCAGGCGGACGCGCGCGCCGAGGCCCTAAGGCACGAACTCACTTCGGCACGAGCAAGCGCAGAAGCTGCGGCTTTGCGGGGAGAGGCGAACGCGGAAACTTTGCGGCGAAAACTCTTAGCTGCTGAGCAAAAAGCAAGCGCCGCCGCGAGGCGGGAAGAGCGCGCCGCTGCGGAGTTGACGGCTGCCAAGCGACGAATCCAGGAGTTGAAAGCGAGCCCATCCTGGCGAGTGACTGCCCCCCTACGCGAGCTCTTCCGTCTTGCACGCAGGCTGCGCCTTATGGCCCCGATGAGAGCCGGCTGACGACGGGCCCGCGCTTGCCGACCTGCTCGCGACGCTTCGCGCGGGCCCTGCGCCCCCGCTCCCCGAAAATCTCGAGCCTCGACGGCCGGGTTTCGCGCGCCTATGTTTTACGGCCAAACGAACGCCAGTAGATCAATGACAGTCTCCCCTCCCCGTCTCCGCTCGACGCTCGAAGCGCCTTTCCTCGCCGCCCCAGGCTCGGCCCCGGCGGAGTGGATCGTCGCGCCAGGCCTCACCGACTACGCATTCGCGCTCGACGAGATGGAGACGCGGGCCGAGGCGATCGCGGAGGGGCGCGCGGCGGAGCGGGTCTGGCTCGTCGAGCATCCCCCGCTCTACACCGCCGGCACCAGCGCGAAGCCTGTCGACCTCCTCGACGCGCGCTTTCCCGTCTTCCGCGCCGGGCGCGGCGGCCAGTTCACCTATCACGGGCCCGGCCAGCGGGTCGCCTATGTGATGCTCGACCTCAAGCGGCGGCGCCCCGACGTGCGCGCTTTCGTCGGCGCGCTGGAGACCTGGCTGATTGACGCGCTGCGCGCCTTCGACGTCACGGGCGAAACGCGCGAGACGCGGGTCGGCGTCTGGGTCGCGCGGCCCGACAAGCCGCGCGGGATCGACGGTTCGCTGGCCGAGGACAAGATCGCCGCGATCGGCATCCGGGTGCGCCGATGGGCGTCGTTCCACGGCGTCGCGCTCAATGTCGCGCCCGACCTCTCGCATTTTCAAGGCATCGTCCCCTGTGGCATCGGCGAATCCCACTACGGCGTGACGAGCCTTCGCGATCTCGGGCGCGCCGCCTCGATGGCGGACGCCGACGCGGCGCTGCGCCTCGCCTTCGAGGCTCGCTTCGGCCCCACGCTGGCAGTCGATCCTTCCTCGTGACGCCGGCACGGCTGGCGGCCGCTCCGCTGTTGGCTTAGCGTCGCCCGACGCTCGGACTCTCTCGACAGGTCCCCCATGTACGCCGGCCCTCACCAAGACCGCGACCGCATCGACGGGCTGGCGACCTTCGCGGCCGCCGCATTCCTCACCGGCATGGGGCTCGTCGCCACGCTCGCGCGCGTTGGCGCGCCCGATCGACTGGTCGAAGCGCTGGGGCCGCTCATCGCGCTCGTTGGCCTCGTCGTTATCGGCGCGCTGACGCGCACGGCGCGGCTGGCCGACTTCCTCGCCGCTCGCCGGGCGATTCCGGCGCTCTATGGCGGCCTCGCCTTCGCCGCGACGGCGGCCGGGCTCGTGCTCGCGCTCGAAGGCGCGCAGGGCAACCGCCTCCCCCTGCCCGGGCCAGCGGTTGCGGTCGGCCTGGCGATTGCAGCCCTGATCGTCGGCCCCCTGCTGCGCGCCGCCAACGCAAGCGCTGCCAGCGACATTCTGGCGACACGTTTTCCGGTCGCGCGCTGGCCGCTCGGCATCGCGATATGGGCGTCCGGCTTGCTCGCTGCGATCGCCGGCCTCGACGCCGCCGTCGACATCATCGTCGCCCATGTCGGCCAGAGCCGGCGGGCGGCGGAGATCATCGTCGCGATCGCGTTGACGATCAGCGTCGTTCCGGGCGGCCTCAAAGGCCTCATTTGGACCGACGCGGCGAGCGCAGGCGGCGCGCTGGCGATTGCGGCGATCGGCGCCGGGCTGGCGTGGCTCGGCGGCGGAGACGCGGCGCAGGTTCCCGTCGCCGGCTGGCTCGCCGCGCCACAGGCGGCGAACGCGGCCTCGGCGATGTTGTTCGATACCGCCGTCGCACTGGGCGTTGGGGGGTTCTTCGCTTTTGTCCCGCCGGCGGTTGGCTCACCGCCAGGGCGCGCGGTGCGAACCGGGCTCTACGGTCTCCTTTTCGCCGCCATCGGCCTCATGCTCGCCGCCAGGGCGCTTGCCGCCTATTGGCCGGCGGCGGGCGCGGGCGCGGCTTCCGAGACCGCCGGCGCGCTCGTCGGCGCGGCGACCTGGCTGCCGGCGCTCGCGCTCGCCCGCGCCGGCGTGATCGGCGCGTCGCGCGCCTTCGGCGTCGACCTCGCCACCGCCTATAGCCGCCTCGCGGTGCTCGCGAGCGCGCGCATCGCGCGGGCGCGGCTGATGATGCTGGCGGTCATCGCGATTGCGACCGCGGCGTCGGACGCCCGGCTCTTCGACCCCTCCCGCGCCATCGCCCTGGCGCTGGCGCTCAATCTCGCGCTCGTCGCGCCGTCCCTCGCGCTCGCGGCGGCGACGCGATGGCGATCGCCCGCCGGTCTCGCCGCTTTGGCGGCCGGCCTGGCGGCGCTGGCTGAATTCTGCGCCCGAAATCGGCATGAAAGCGGCGCCGCACGAGATTCTCGTCAGCGGCCTCATCGCCGCCGCCACCGCGCTGATCGCGGGAGCGGCGGCCGGCGCGGGCTCCGCCTGGGTCTTCGGCTCCCAGCGTCGCCTCGTCCGCGCCGACCCCTTCAGCGACCTGCCGTTCGAGGCGAACGAATAGACCGCCTCAGCCGAGCAGCTTGAGGCGCGCCTCCTCGTAAACGCGGCGATCGCCGGCGGCGATGATGCGCCCGCCCTTCGCGGCGTCCTCGCCGTCCCAGGTCGTGATGATCCCGCCCGCGCCCTTCACGATCGGCACGAGCGCGACGATGTCATGCGGCTTGAGGTTGGTCTCGATCACGAGATCGACGAAGCCGCCGGCCAGTGCGCAATAGGCGTAGCAATCGCCGCCATAGCGCGCGAGGCGCGCCTCTGCTTCGACGCGGCGATAGGCCTCGCGGTCCGCGTCGTCGTGAATGAGAGCCGGGTTCGTCGTCATCACCGTCGCCTCGGCGAGGCTGGCGCAGGCGCGCGCGTGAAGAGCGCGCGTCGACCAGTCGCTCGGCGGGACGTCGCCGCGCGAGGGAGCCAGGCAGCGCACGCGGGAGCGCTTGCCGTCGCCAAAATAACGTTCGCGCGTGAAAGGCTGCGACATCATGCCGTAGACCGGGGCGCCGCGGTGCATCAGCCCGATCAACGTGCCCCACGTCGGCAGGCCGGAGATGAAGCTCTTCGTGCCGTCGATCGGATCGAGCACCCACACGTATTCCGCATCCGGTCGATCCTGCCCATATTCCTCGCCGATCACTCCATGCGCCGGGAAGGTTTGCGTGATAAGCCGCCGAATCGCCGCTTCTGCGCCGCGGTCAGCCTCGGTGACCGGATCGAAGACGCCCCCGCGCGACTTATCCTCGGCGCCCATGGCGCTGCGGAAGAAAGGCAGAATCACCTCGGCGGAAACCTGAGCGAGGCGATCGACGAACGCGGCGAAATCCACTGCGGTCATGTCGAGCGCCCCGTGAGGGGGAAGAAGAATTGTGCGTGACGCATATCAGATATTCCTATTCCTAATAGGCAAGTCGGCGGGAAACCAGTTGAAGCCCCCGTAAATCCTTGCAGTTTCGAGACCAACCCCTTCATACGCGTGTCGGCGCACTGTTGCGGAAACGTCGCACACCGTGCATTCGCCATTGGACCCCACAGAAATATCTTGCATTCGCTGCGGCGCAAGAACATATTATTGCGGTGCGGCATGACCTGCCGCATATGCCCTCCTTGGGCGTTTCCTCCCTAAACTCAAGGCCGCCGTGGCAACATGGCGGCCTCCTTTTTCTGGCCTTGGTCCGCTTGCCCAGCGGATCACTCCGCCGCCAGACGCCCCCCTTCCGCGATCCGCGCCATTAGCGCCTCCGCCGCGGCGAACAGAGCCTCGCTGAGCGTCCCTGCCCGATCGAGCTTCACGATGCGGCGCTCGTCCATGTAGAGCGCACGGTTGATCTCGATCTGCACCGCATGCCGCGCGCTCGCGGGCGAGCCGTAATGTTCGGTGATGAATCCGCCAGCGTAAGGCTTGTTTCGACGCACCCGATAGCCCCGTTCGAGCAACGCCGATTCGAGCGCGTCGACGATCCAGCCGGCGGCGCTGGTGCCGAAGCGATCGCCGAGCACGATGTCGAGCGGGCCGCCCTCGGCGAGCGTCGAAGGCATCGAATGGCAATCGATCAAGACGGTCAAACCAAAGCGCGCGCGGGCCCGTTCGATCAGTTCGCCGAGCCGCTCGTGGTAGGGCCGGTGGAAAGCCGCAATTCGACCAAGGCCGTCGGCGACCGGCATTCGCCCGCGATAGATCGGCTGCGTGTCGCCGACGACGCGGGGGATGACGCCAAGCCCCGCCGCCACGCGCAGCGAGCGGGTGTTGGCGAACGCCGGCAGCGGTCCCTCGAACATTTGCGGGTCGAGCTCGAAGGGCTCCCGATTGAGATCGAGAAAGGCGCGCGGGAAGTGCGCCCGCAACAACGGGGCGCCGAGCGCGACGCAGGGCAGAAAGAGTTCGTCGACGAACGCATCTTCCGAGCGCCGCAGCGCGAACGGATCGAGCCGCGAAGCGGCGAGAAAGCGCTTGGGATAGCGAGCGCCGGAATGCGGCGAATTGAACACGACCGGCGCGGTGAGGACGCACGGCTCAACGACGTCGAACGGCGGCTGCAATTCCTCGTCTTCCGCCCAGTCCTCTGCGCTCATTGCGACCCGTACTCCTCAGGCGCCCTTCGGCGCAGCTTTTATCATAAACGTAATCGCGCCTTACCTCGAAAGGCGAGACGCAATAAAGTCACATCGCCTTCACTCGGCCTTCACTCGTTTTTTACCCGATGCAGGCGATATTGGCGACATATAGAGGACTCTTGATGAACCCGCCGGCTGAAACGACCTCCCGAATTCTCCTTGCCGAAGACGACGGCGACATGCGTCGTTTCCTGGTCAAGGCGCTACAGAACGCCGGCTACAGCGTCGCCTCCTTCGACAACGGCTTATCCGCCTATAATCGCCTGCGCGAGGAGCCGTTCGAACTGCTGCTGACCGACATCGTCATGCCGGAGATGGACGGCATCGAACTGGCGCGCCGGGCGACCGAGCTCGATCCGGAGATCAAAGTGATGTTCATCACGGGCTTCGCCGCGGTCGCGCTCAATCCCGACAACAAAGCGCCGCGGGACGCCCGGGTTCTCTCCAAGCCGTTCCACCTGCGCGACCTCGTCAACGAGGTCCAGCGGCTGTTGCAAGCCGCCTAAAGTCGCCTCGCCGGGCGCCGGGCTTACGCGGCGCGAAGCTTCCGCTTATGTTTCTCCGCGATGAAGCGCGGCGGTCGGCGCGGGCCATAGCCTCGACGTCGACGTGTTCGCGGGCGATTCGCCCGCGTGCCGACATGCAAGCCGCGCAAACGGAGGCACGAATGTCCAATGGACGTCGCTCCCTCGTGGTTCTTGCGTTCGGCGCGCTCTTAGCCGCGAGCCCGCTCGGCGTCGCTTCGGCTCAGGAGCGCCCCGCCGCCGCCCGCGAAGCCAAGCCGCAGCCGCCCGCGGGACCGTCGCTGCCGGCCGACGTCACCTCGGCCTTTACGCTGAATCTCGGCGGCCGCAACCTCGCCTTCAAAGCGACCGCCGGATCGATCCGCCTGAACGACGACAACGGCGCGTTGCAAGCCGAGATCGCCTACGTCGCCTATCGAACTCGACGGCGCCGACGTCGCCAAGCGGCCTGTGACCTTCGCCATCAACGGCGGTCCCGGCGCCGCGTCGGCCTGGCTACAACTCGGGGCAATCGGGCCGTGGCGATTGCCGATGCAAAATCTGTCGCCCTCCGCGCCGCCCGTCCTGGTCGACAACGCCGAGACCTGGCTCGACTTCACCGATCTCGTCTTCATCGACCCGCCGGGAACCGGCTACAGCAGAATCGTCGGCGGCGACGGAGCGAAGAAGCGCCTATGGTCGATCGACGGGGACATCGACGCGCTGAGCGTCGTCATTCGGCGCTGGCTCACGGCCAACGAGCGCCTCGCTTCGCCGAAGTTCGTCGTCGGCGAAAGCTATGGCGGCTTTCGCGGGCCCCGGCTCGCCGAGCGCCTCGCCTCCAACGACGGGGTCGGGGTGAGGGGCCTCATCCTCATCTCGCCGGTGCTGGATTTCGGCTCCTACGTGGACGGGCTGAACAATCCCTTCCCGTTGCTCACCCGCCTTCCCTCCTACGCCGCGGCCTATCGGGAGAGAAGCGGGCCAGTCGCGCGCAGCGACCTCGCCGACGTCGAGCGCTACGCGGTCGGCGACTATCTCGCCGACTGGCTGCGCGGCCCGCGCGACCAAGCCGCGGTCGAGCGCCGCGAGCAGCGCGTCGCGGCCCTGACAGGCATGGATCCGGCCACCGTGCGCCGGCTAGGCGGCGCAATCGACAAGGACGAATTTCTCCACGAATTCGAACGCTCGCAAGGCAAGGTTGTCGCCTTCTACGACGCGACGATCGCCGCCTACGATCCGTTTCCCGCCGCCTATCGCGACCGAGCGCTCGATCCCGTCCTCCCTGGCTACGAGGGCCCATTCACGAGCGCGATCGTCGACCTCTACGCCAGGAAGCTCGGCTGGAAGGTCGAGGAGCGCTACGAACTGCTGAACGAGGAGGTCGATCGCAACTGGAATTGGGGCTCGCGGCTCAATCCGCCCGAGTCGATCACCGCGCTGCGGCGGATGCTGGCGCTCGACCCGCATTTCCGCGTTCTCGTCAGCCATGGCCTAACCGACGTCCAGACGCCCTATCTGGCCACTCAGCTCCAACTCGACCAAATCCCTGACTATGGGCCGCAAGGCCGCCTCATTCTCAAGGTCTACCCAGGCGGCCATATGCACTACAGCCGTGACGATACGCGCAAGGCGATGCGCGACGACGCGAAACGACTAATCGAGCGCGACGAGACCGCCGAGCCGTAAACCAAAACCGGAAAGACCTGCGTCGCCCTGGAATATTTTCTCTACGGTCGCCCTTGACGGGCTTTGCGGCGCCCCCTATCTCCCGGTCGCCGTTAGCACTCTTCCATGACGAGTGCTAACGGCAAGGGAGCCTCATTCCGGCCCGCCGGATTACACGCGCGGGCAAACTCGAGAGAGGAAGCAGAATCTCATGAATTTCCGTCCCCTGCATGACCGTGTCGTCGTTCGCCGTCTCGAAGGCGAAGAGAAGACGAAGGGCGGCATCATCATCCCGGACACCGCGAAGGAGAAGCCGCAAGAGGGCGAGATCGTCGCCGTTGGGCCCGGCGCCCGCGACGAGACTGGCAAGCTCGTTCCGCTCGACGTCAAGAAGGGCGACAAGGTGCTGTTCGGCAAGTGGAGCGGCACCGAGGTGAAGATCGGCGGTCAGGACCTCCTGATCATGAAGGAATCCGACATCATGGGCGTGATCGCCTAATCCGGATTCTGGTCTCTAGCGATTTAAATCGGCCCCAAGCGGCCAGGAGATTGAAGAGATGGCAGCCAAAGACGTTCGTTTTTCCTCTGACGCCCGCGAGAAGATGCTGCGCGGCGTCGACATTCTCGCCAACGCGGTCAAGGTGACGCTGGGCCCGAAGGGCCGTAACGTCATTCTCGACAAGTCGTTCGGCGCTCCCCGCATCACCAAGGACGGCGTCACCGTCGCCAAGGAGATCGAACTCGAGGACAAGTTCGAGAACATGGGCGCGCAGATGGTGCGCGAAGTCGCCTCCAAGACCAACGACACCGCCGGCGACGGCACCACGACCGCCACCGTGCTTGCCCAGGCGATCGTCCGCGAAGGCGCGAAGTACGTCGCCGCCGGCATGAACCCGATGGACCTCAAGCGCGGCGTCGACCTCGCGGTCGTCGAGGCGGTCAAGGACATCGCCAAGCGCTCCAAGAAGATCAAGGACAGCGCCGAAGTCGCGCAGGTCGGCACGATCTCCGCGAATGGCGACAAGTCGATCGGCAAGATGATCGCCGACGCGATGCAGAAGGTCGGCAACGAAGGCGTCATCACGGTTGAAGAGGCCAAGAGCCTGGAGACCGAGCTCGACGTCGTCGAGGGCATGCAGTTCGACCGCGGCTACCTCTCGCCCTATTTCATCACCAACGCCGAGAAGATGGTCGCCGAGCTCGAGGACGCCTACCTCCTCATCCATGAGAAGAAGCTCTCCTCGCTCCAGCCGATGCTCCCCGTCCTCGAGGCGGTCGTGCAGACTGGCAAGCCGCTCGTCATCATCGCCGAGGACATCGAGGGCGAGGCGCTGGCAACCCTGGTCGTCAACAAGCTGCGCGGCGGCCTGAAGGTCGCAGCCGTCAAGGCGCCCGGCTTCGGCGATCGCCGCAAGGCGATGCTCGAGGACATTGCGATCCTGACCGGCGGCCAGATGATCGCCGAAGACCTCGGCATCAAGCTCGAGAACGTGACCCTTCAGATGCTCGGCAAGTCCAAGCGCGTGCGCATCGAAAAGGAGAACACCACGATCATCAACGGCGGCGGCGCCAAGAAGGACATCGAAGCCCGCGTCGCGCAGATCAAGGCGCAGATCGAGGAGACCACCTCGGACTACGACAAGGAGAAGCTCCAGGAGCGTCTCGCCAAGCTCGCGGGCGGCGTCGCGGTGATCCGCGTCGGCGGCGCGACCGAGGTCGAGGTCAAGGAAAAGAAGGACCGCGTCGACGACGCCCTCAACGCCACCCGCGCGGCGGTCGAGGAAGGCATCGTCCCGGGCGGCGGCGTCGCGCTGCTGCGCGCCAAGGCGGCGGTCTCCAAGCTCAAGAGCGAGAACGCCGACGAGCAGGCCGGCATCAACATCGTCCTCAAGGCCCTCGAAGCGCCGATCCGTCAGATCGTCGACAACGCGGGCGGCGAAGGTTCGATCGTGGTCGGCAAGATCCTCGATCACAAGTCGCAGACCTACGGCTTCAACGCCCAGACCGAGGAATACGTCGACATGCTGGAAGCCGGCATCATCGACCCCTCCAAGGTCGTGCGCACCGCTCTGCAGGACGCGGCTTCGGTCTCCGGTCTGCTGATCACCACCGAGGCCATGGTCGCCGAGTTGCCGAAGGACAAGCCGGCCTCGCCGATGCCCGGCGGCGGCATGGGCGGCATGGACTTCTGATCGCTTCCGATCAGAGAGAATACGAGGGGAGGCCTTTCGGCCTCCCCTTTTTATTGGGCTACCGGCCGCCTGAGGGGCGCCAGAGAGCGTAGAGACGGCGGCTTCTACTTTTTTCGCTGCCTCGGGCGCGCGCATTGCAAAGATTTCATCCTTCGAATCCGCCAGCGGCCTTCTTTTGCCACGAACGGTCTGCTAGTGCGCAAGGATCGTCACCGCCGCACAACTCCGGTTTTGTCCCCCATGCGAACCCTGAGCATCGCCGTCGCCATTTTCGCGCTCGCCGCCTTTTTCGTCGGCTTGAAGAACCACGATGTCGGCGTCTTCCTGTTCGCAGGGGCGGCGCTGCTGTGCGCCGCCGCGACCTATCTGTCGCAACGCATTTCGGTCTTCCTGCGCATTTTCGAGGCGATTTTCGCCGTCGAGACAATTCTGTTCGGAATCGCCTATCTCGCCGACGAGCTCGGCTTCTGGCCCCAAGCCTACGCGGACTACAGCCTGCCCTCGACGCTGCCGCTAACGGTCGCGCTGTTCGGCTCCTTTGCCTACGCCGTCTCCTTCATTCCCGTGATCCGCAAGATGACCAACATCGCGGATCCCTATTTCCACGAGCGCGCGCCGACCGTCGGGCGGATTTGGCCATTTTCCCCATTCACAGTTGCGCAGAACCATCTCGCGACCGCCGCGCTAGTCTTCCTGATCGTCATCAATCAGGTCGAAGTCGCGCTCGACGTCCGCCTGTCGTTCTTCAGCCGCGACTTCTACAACGCCATGCAAGAGAAGAACCTGCCGGAATTCTGGCATCAGCTCTTCTTCGTCTTCCTGCCTTTCGCGACGATCCTCATCGCCAGCCTCGTCGTCGAATACGTCGTCACCTCGACTTTCGTCATCCGCTGGCGCCGCTGGCTGACGGGGCGCTACATCGGCCGGTGGCTCGGCGGCGGAGCGCATTATCCGATGGCGCTCGCCGGCACTCCGGCCGACAACCCGGACCAGCGCATCAGCGAGGACATTTACGGCTACATCTATGGCGGCGGCGCCGGAACGGGCCTCTACGGCTATTCGGTCACAGTGCTGCAGACGCTGACGTCGCTGGTCTCCTACGCGATTGTCCTGTGGGACCTGTCGGCGACCTTTACCTTGCCGGGCGTCAGCATGGTCATTCCCGGGCTGCTCTTCTGGATCGCCCTCGTTTACGCCGCGATCGGAACGGTGATCACGCACGTGATCGGCCGATCGTTGATTGGCTTGAACTTCCAGCAGCAGCAATTCGAAGCGAACTTTCGTTTCGGCCTCGCGCGCCTGCGCGAATACAGCGAGCAGATCGCGCTGCTGCGCGGCGAACGGGTCGAATCCGACAAAGCGATGGGCCGCTTCGAGGATATCTACGACAATTACATGCGCATCGTGCATGTGCGGAAGCGGCTACGCGTCTTCACCAGCGCCTACGACCAGATCAGCCAATATTTTCCGATCATCATCGGCGCGCCGTTCTATTTCGCCGGCAAAATCCAGCTCGGCGCGCTGATCCAGGTCGCCCGCGCATTCGGCAACGTCAACACCTCGCTCAACTTCTTCGTCTCGCAATACGTCGGCCTCGCCGACTTCAAAGCCGTGCTCGACCGTCTGACCTCGTTCGACGAAACGATCGAGCGCGCGCAACACGTCATCTCGCATGAGCACGGCATTCGCCTCACGTCTTCCACTTCGCGCGACCTTTCGATCGACGACCTCGAACTCGACTTGCCGGATGGGCGAAGCCTGGCGCGCATCAACACCTTCGCCTTCGCGGCGGACGAGCCGACGCTGCTCATGGGGCCGTCTGGAGCGGGCAAGTCCACGTTGCTGCGGGCAGTCGCAGGCGTCTGGCCTTACGGCTCCGGCACGATCGGCGAGCCGAAGGCGAGCCTGATGCTGCTGCCGCAGCGGCCGTACATCCCGATCGGACCGCTGCGCGACGCGATCGCCTACCCCGCATCGAGTGAGGACGTTTCCGACGACGCGATTCGCGACGCTTTGCTCAAGGTGGGCCTGCCCGCGCTGGTCGACCGGCTGGACGACAACGACAATTGGCAGATGAGACTTCTCGGGCGGCGAACAGCAGCGCCTCGCGGTGGCGCGCGCGCTGCTGGCGGGTCCCGACTGGCTGTTCCTCGACGAAGCGACATCGGCCCTCGATGAAGCGAGCGAAGCGCAGGTCTACCGCGCGATCGCCCAAGGCTTGCCGCGCACGACCCTCGTCTCGATCGGCCACCGCTCGACGCTCGGCGCCTTCCACAAGCGCCGTGTCGCGCTCACCCCCCAGGTCGGGGCGCCGGCCACCATGGCGGCTGAATAAGGCTCAGGATCCGGCGAGGGACAGAGCTCGCGAATCGCCGCGAGCTCCGGCGCCTTCTGCCGCTAGGCCGCAACCATCCCTTCTCCCCGCTCGGCCGGCGGGGAGAGGCACAGGACGAGAGGCCGCGGGCCCGCGGCCAGACGTCAGAGCGAGCGGACGAGCCGCAAGGAACCGCGCGAGCCCTTGATCACGAGATCGCCGTTCACGAGGTCCCAGTTGGGCTGGTTCAGCAGAGCCGACAGGAAGCCGAACTCGATCGCCATCGTGTCCTTGTCGCACTGCTTCTTGGTCAGGGCGTAGGGGCCGACCAGCAGCTTCTGGTCCTTGATCGGATACATCGTCGCCGACCACGTATTGCAGCCGGTGAACCCCGAGCCGCGCAGCGCGCCGTCGATCTTGAGGCTGACGTCGAGGGACGAGGAAACCGGCTTGCCATTGAGCTCGCGCAGCGACCAGGTCTGGTCGAGCGGGAAGTTTTTTTGTTGCGGCGGTATAGGCTTCGGCGTGTCCGGCTTGTCGCTATCCCGCATCTGCGCGTGCGCGCCAAAGATCGCTCCGAACGCGACCAAGATGATCGCCATTCGCGAAAGGGGGCGTTTCATGAATTTTCGGTCCTTGTCATTGCTGGCGGCCCTCAGTCCGCCGGCCGCATATACCCAGCGCCCCAGCCCGGCGCAATCGGACCGATAGAGACGGATCGCAGCAATTTTGCGGCTCTTCGGCGGTTCCACGCCTTGCATCGGGCCTTTGTCGTCCCAAATGAAACAATGCGCGGGCCCAATGGGACGCGCAGATCGCCGGCGCTGCCTACCGGGGCGCAGGTGGACATATCGCTTCAATTGGTGGATGTGAAATGCTGAACTACGATCTGTCGCCGTTCTATCGCTCGACCATCGGTTTTGATCGGTTGCTGTCGCTGCTCGACAAGAGCGCCGGACTCGACGCGAGCGCGCCGACCTATCCCCCCTACAATATCGAGCGCACGGGCGAGAACGCCTATCGCATCACGCTCGCCGTCGCCGGCTTTTCAGAGAGCGAGCTCTCCGTCGAGACGCGCGAGAACACGCTGACGGTGCGGGGCGCGAAGGACGGCCAGCAGAAGACCAATAGCGAGAAGCGCGACGTGCTCTTTCAGGGCATCGCGGCCCGCGCTTTCGAGCGTCGCTTCCATCTTGCGGACCATGTGACCGCGACGGCAGCGAGCTGCGAGAATGGCCTGCTGCACATCGATCTCGTGCGCGAGGTCCCCGAGGCGCAGAAGCCGCGCGTCATCGCGATTCAGACTGCCGGGAAGACCATTGACGTTTCGCCTGCCAGCGAGCTGGCGGCGTAGCCCGCGCGCGCCGGAAGGCGCGGGCGGCTGCGAGATGCGAAGGGCGCCCCTCGGGGCGCCCTTTCTTTTTAGTCCAGCGGAGTGACGGGCAGGTCGTTGACCGACTTCGTCTTAGTCCCGGGTTTGTTGTCCGGCTGAGCGGGCGGCGGCGCTTTGGCCGGGGCGGTCTGCGGCGGCGCGCTGTCGCTCTTGGCGGTCACGGTCGATGCCGGCGCTGGAGCAGCGGCCGCGGCGGCCGGCGGCTGACGAGCCGGGGTCGCGGCCGGCGCGGTGGCCGCGGCGCCGGCGGACGCCGTCGAAACGGCGGGCGCCCTGGCGACCGGCGGCGGGCTCCTCCGCTTGACCTCGCGCGGCTTCGGCCTCGGCGAGTCGACTGGCGCCCCCATGTCGGAAGTCGCTCGCGGCGCCCCGAGGTCGGGAGTGGTTCGCGGCGGAACCCCTGGTTCGGAGTTTGCCCGCGGGGCTCCCGAGTCGGTGGTCGTTCGCGGGGCGCCGGTGCCGAACGCTGAGTCCTCTCCGCGGGCGACCTGATCGCGCAGCGGGGCTGGTTGCAGTGGGGCCGGCTGGCCGATGTCAGCGGGCGGCCGCGGCGCGCCGCCCCAGCCGCCGTCCTGATCGCCCATCTGGTTTTGCGCGCCCATTCCGTTTTGTGGGCCGACTCCATTTTGCGCGCCCGTGTAGCCGGGCGCCGCCATGTCGGGGTCGCGCGGCGGCAATTCGCGCCAGCGCGCGGGGCGAATCCGGAAGCGCTCGATGATCCGGCCCGACTGGGAATCGATCACGAGGCGCTCGGAGTCTCCCCGCCCCTCGACGACGACATCCACGAGGTAGACATTGCCGCGGCGCACCAACGGGCCCGTCAGCGCGTAGCCGGAGGCGTCGAGCCCTCGTTCGATGTCGTAGGGCGAAGGAGCGCTGAAGAGCGAGAACAGACCTTGCGCCCGCGCGGCCGGCGCGACGGCGAGAAGCGCCGCGGCCGCCACTGTCAATTGGATGGATCGTCTAAACCGCTGTGCGGTGCTCAAATTTCCGAGCATGGTCTTTCTCCTTGCACACCTTGATTGTGCGCTAAGAATTGCGGCGCGCGTACGGCGCCTGGGCCAAGGCGAGCAGGGTCTCGATCTCCTGCGCGCTCGTCTCGAACGAGACGACGAAGCGAATGAACGTCTCCCCGTCGCGCGGAGCCAGCGCCGGCGCGATAGCGCGCGACGACCAGTCATGGAACTTCGCGCCCTCCTGTCGCCAGCGCGAAACGAGCTCATTCGGCGCCACTGCGAACACTTCGTTCGCCTCCGGCGGCCAGGCGAGTCGAACGCCCGGCAATTGGACGAGCCCCTTGGCCAGCCGAGCGGCCGACGCGTTGGCGCGCCGCGCGACATCGAGCCACAAGCCGCCGCTCAGAAAAGCCTCCATCTGCGCGCCGAGGAACCGCCCCTTCGACAACGTCTGTCCGGCGCGCTTGCGCTGGAAAGCGAAGGTCTCGGCCTTGGCCGGATCGAAGAACACCACCGCCTCGCAGGCGAGCGCGCCGTTCTTCGTCGCGCCGAGCGACAGCACGTCGACGCCGGCGCGCCATGTCATATTGGCGGGAGAAGCGTCCAGCGCGACGAGCGCGTTGGTGAATCGCGCGCCATCCATATGAACGGATACGCCCGCCGCATGGGCGATCTCGGCGAGCGCGGCGATCTCGTTCAAACGATAAAGCGTCCCCGCCTCGGTCGCTTGGCTGAGCGACAACGCTCCCGGCTGCGACGACTTGACTAGGCCGCGCGGGAATCGAGCGAGCGTCTCGCGCAACGCCTCGGCGCCGATCTTGCCTCCCTCGCCCGGAATGCCGACAAGCTTGGCGCCCGCCGTGAAGAATTCCGGCGCGCCGCACTCGTCATCGTGAACATGCGCCTCTTCGTGGCAGAATACGGCCTCCCAAGGTCGCGCAAGCGCTGCGAGCGCCAGCGAGTTGGCCGCGGTGCCGGTCGCGACGAGGAAGGCGGCGATCGGGCGCTCGAAGACCTCGCTGAGCAGCGCTTCTGCACGCCGGGTGTAGTCGTCCGTCCCATAGGCGGGCGCGTTGACCCGGCTCGATTCGACGATTGCTTCAAGAATCGCCGGGGCGACGCCTGCCCCATTGTCGCTCGCAAAATTCATTTCGGCTCGCCTCGCAGCGGGTGGGTCGCTGTGATGCCCTGCGGTCGGCCGATTGGCAATCGCCGACTTACAAAAAACTCAATTCGACTCGCTTGCGCGTCTTGTCTCGCGCAAGCCTTTCTGTCATGGTCCTAAATTAGGACAGCCGTGCTGACCATTTGCGGTCTGCCGGCCAGGGCGATAAGCGATGTCGGACGCACCGATCAAAACGGATCGAAAAAAACGCGCCGCGTGAAGCCAGAATGGCTGTCACGCTATCGCAGCCGAATGTGTCCAAGAAATATCAGCAAATTTTTGACGAACCACGGTCGGAACGGAGCGCGACCGCGCGGGGAGTAGAGAGATGAACGTCAGCGCCCAAAATAATCGTCACCCCGCCGACGCAGGCAGCGCGCGCCCCGCCCCCCGCGGCGCCGACCCGTTGCTGCCGCGCGCGCAAGGCCTGTACGACCCCGCGAACGAGCGCGACTCCTGCGGCGTCGGCGTCGTCGCCGACATGAATGGCCGCAAGTCCCATGCTATCCTTGAAAAGGGCTTGCAAGTCCTCATCAACCTCGACCATCGCGGCGCGACCGGCGCGGACGCGACCTTGGGCGACGGGTGCGGCGTTCTGACTCGAATCCCGCACGGCTTCTTCGCCGAGGAATGCGCCAAGCTCGGAATGACCCTTCCCGAGCCCGGCGCTTACGCGATCGGCCAATTCTTCATGCCGCGCAACGCGGCCGCGCGCGCCCAGGTCGAAGCGATCGTCGTGGAGACCATCGCCGCCGAGGGCCATGCGCTGATCGGCTGGCGCGATATTCCGGTCGACAATTCCGGCCTCGGCGAGCGCGTCAAGGCGGTCGAACCGGTCCAGCGGCAAGTCTTCATCGGCCGCCCGTCGAGCGTCGCCGACGACGATGCATTCGAGCGCAAGCTGTTCATCCTGCGCAAGGTGATCTCCAACCGCGTGTATGCGGCCGGCGGCGACGACATCGCGGAGTACTACCCCGTCTCGATGTCCTGCCGCACCATCGTCTACAAGGGCATGGTGCTGGTTCACCAGTTGGCGCCCTATTACAAGGACCTGCTCGATCCGCGCTTCGAGACCGCGCTCGCGCTGGTCCACCAGCGCTTCGCCACCAACACGTTCCCGTCCTGGCGGCTTGCGCACCCCTATCGGATGGTCGCCCACAACGGCGAGATCAACACGCTGCGCGGCAACGTCAACTGGATGGCCGCCCGCCAGGCGAGCGTCGATTCCGAATTGTTCGGCAACGACATTTCGAAGCTGTGGCCGATCTCCTACGAGGGCCAGTCGGACACCGCCTGTTTCGACAACGCGCTCGAATTCCTCGTGCGGGGCGGCTATTCGCTGCCGCATGCAATGATGATGCTAATCCCCGAGGCCTGGGCGGGCAATCCGCTGATGGACGAGGAGCGGCGCGACTTCTACGAATACCACGCCGCGCTGATGGAGCCGTGGGACGGCCCCGCCGCCATGGCGTTCACCGACGGCCGGCAGATCGGCGCGACGCTCGACCGCAACGGCTTGCGGCCGGCGCGCTACTTCGTCACCGAAGACGGCCTCTTCGTGCTCGCCTCGGAGATGGGCGTGCTGCCCGTGCCCGAGGAGACCATCGTCTCCAAGTGGCGTCTGCAGCCGGGCAAGATGCTGCTGGTCGACCTCGTCGAACACCGCATCGTCGCCGACGACGAGATCAAGCGCACCCTTTCGCGCGCCCATCCCTATCGCAAGTGGCTGGAAAAGACCCAGATCGTCCTCGAGGACCTCAACCCCGTCGAGCCGCGCGCCTCGCGCACCGACGTCTCGCTGCTCGATCGCCAGCAGGCCTTCGGCTATTCGCAGGAAGACCTCGCCATCCTGCTGTCGCCGATGGCCACCACCGGCCAGGAGGCGGTCGGCTCGATGGGCGCGGACACGCCGATCTCCGCCCTCTCCGACAAGGGCAAGCTGCTCTACACCTATTTCAAGCAGAACTTTGCCCAGGTGACGAACCCGCCGATCGACCCGATCCGCGAGGAGCTCGTCATGAGCCTCGTCTCGTTCATCGGACCGCGGCCGAACCTGTTCGATCTCGAAGGAACCGCCAAGCGCAAGCGCCTCGAGGTGCGCCAGCCGATCCTCACCAACGAGGATCTCGAGAAGATCCGCTGCATCGGCCACTTCGAGGACACCTTCGATACCAAGACGCTCGACATCACCTATGACGTCGAGCGCGGCGCCGGCGGTATGGCGGAGGCGCTGCGTCGCCTCTGCGAGCGCGCCGAGGCCGCCGTTCACGGCCGCTACAACATCATCATCCTGTCCGACCGCCTCGTCGGCCCGGATCGCATCCCGATCCCTGCCCTGCTCGCGACGGCGGCGGTCCACCACCACCTGATTCGCAAGGGGTTGCGCACCTCGGTCGGCCTCGTGGTCGAGACGGGCGAAGCGCGCGAAGTGCATCACTTCTGCTGCCTCGCCGGCTACGGCGCCGAGGCGATCAACCCCTATCTCGCCTTCGAGACGCTGACTTCGATGGCGCGGGACCTGCCCGAGCCGATCAGCGGGCATGAGGTCGTCAAGCGCTTCATCAAGGCGATCGACAAGGGCATCCTCAAGGTCATGTCGAAGATGGGCATCTCGACATACCAGTCCTATTGCGGCGCGCAGATCTTCGACGCGATCGGCCTCTCTAAGGCCTTCGTAGACGAATTCTTCTTCGGCACCGCCACCCGCATCGAAGGCGCAGGCCTCGCCGAAGTCGCCGAGGAGACGGCGCGCCGCCACGGCGAAGCGTTCGGCGAATCGCCCGTGCTGCGCAGCTCGCTCGAGGTGGGCGGCGAATATGCCTACCGTCTGCGCGGCGAAGCCCATAACTGGACGCCCCAGTCGGTCTCGCTGCTGCAACATGCGGCGCGCGGCAACGCCAAGGACAAGTACGACGCCTTCGCCAAGCTGCTCAACGAGCAGAACGAGCACCTCCTGACGATCCGCGGCCTGTTCCGGGTCCGCATGGCGGAGGAAGACGGCCGCAGGCCCGTGCCGCTCGAGGAGGTCGAAGACGCCGTCTCGATCGTCAAGCGCTTCTCGACCGGCGCGATGTCGTTCGGCTCGATCTCGCGCGAGGCGCATACGACGCTCGCGATCGCGATGAACCGCATCGGCGGCAAGTCGAACACCGGTGAAGGCGGCGAGGAGGCGGATCGCTTCAAGCCCCTGCCGAACGGCGATTCGATGCGTTCGGCGATCAAGCAGGTCGCGTCCGGCCGCTTCGGGGTCACGGCGGAATATCTCGTCAATTCCGACATGATCCAGATCAAGATGGCGCAGGGCGCCAAGCCGGGCGAAGGCGGCCAGTTGCCCGGCCACAAGGTCGACGCGGTGATCGCCAAGGTGCGCCATTCGACCCAGGGCGTCGGCCTGATTTCGCCGCCGCCGCACCACGACATCTATTCGATCGAGGACCTCAAGCAGCTCGTCTACGATCTCAAGAACGTCAACGAGCACGCTGATATCTCGGTCAAGCTCGTCTCCGAGGTCGGCGTTGGAACAGTCGCGGCGGGCGTCGCCAAGTGCAAGGCCGACCATGTGACGATCTCGGGCTTCGAGGGCGGCACCGGCGCTTCGCCGCTGACCTCGATCAAGCACGCCGGCTCCCCCTGGGAGATCGGCCTCGCCGAGACGCACCAGACGCTGGTGATGAGCGGGCTGCGCTCGCGCATCGCCGTGCAGGTCGACGGCGGCGTGCGCACCGGCCGCGACGTCATCATCGGCGCGCTGCTCGGCGCCGACGAATTCGGCTTCGCGACCGCGCCGCTGATCGCCGCCGGCTGCATCATGATGCGCAAGTGCCACCTCAACACCTGCCCGGTCGGCGTCGCGACGCAGGACCCGGTGTTGCGCAAGCGCTTCACCGGCCAGCCCGAGCACGTCATCAACTACTTCTTCTTCGTCGCTGAAGAAGTGCGCGAGCTGATGGCCAAGATGGGCTATCGCCGCTTCGACGAACTGGTCGGCCAAAGCCAGATGCTCGACAAGGCGGCGCTCATCGCACAAGCCAAGTCGCGCGGGCTCGACTTCTCCAAGCTGTTCTACAAGCCGGCGCCCTGGCCGACGGACGCCATTTTCCACAGCGCCAAGCAGGACCATGGCATCGAGAACGTCCTCGACCGCCGTCTGATCGCCGATGCGCGCGAAGCGTTGGAACACGGCCGGCATGTCCGGCTGGAGCTCGGCATCCGCAACTCCGATCGTTCCGCCGGCGCCATGCTGTCGGGCGAGATCGCGCGCCGTTACGGCCACGCCGGCCTGCGTGACGAAGCGATCCACATCAAGTTCAAGGGCACGGCCGGGCAGAGCTTCGGCGCCTTCCTCGCCAAGGGGGTGACGCTCGAACTCGAGGGCGAGGCGAACGACTATGTCGGCAAGGGCCTTTCGGGCGGCCGCATCGTCGTCTATCCGCCGCGCGAAGCCGGCAAGCTCGTGCCGGAGCGCTCGATGATCGTCGGCAACACCGTGCTCTACGGCGCGATCGCCGGCGAGTGCTACTTCCGCGGCGTCGCCGGCGAGCGCTTCGGCGTGCGCAACTCCGGCGCCATCGCGGTCGTCGAGGGCGCGGGCGACCATGGCTGCGAGTACATGACCGGCGGCATCGTCGTCGTCATCGGCGAGACCGGGCGCAACTTCGCGGCCGGCATGTCCGGCGGCATCGCCTATGTGCTCGACGAAACCGGCGACTTCGCCCAGCGTTGCAACCTGTCGATGGTCGAGCTCGAGCCGGTCGCAGCCGAGGAAGAAGTGATGCAGCGCCACCTCCATTCCGGCGGCGACCTGCAAGGCCACGGCCGCGTCGACGTCATGAGCGACATGAGCCGCTTCGATGGCGAGCGTCTGCATCAGCTCATCGCCAATCACGCGCGCTATACTGGTTCGACCCGCGCGCGCGAGATTTTGGAGAACTGGGAGGCGATGTTGCCGAAGTTCCGCAAGGTAATGCCGGTTGAATACCGGCGCGCCCTCGCCGAACTGGCCGCAACCCGCTCCAAGGAAGTTCTCCTGGCGGGCGAATAAGAGGCAAATCGGGTTCACGAGCGCCGATGTTTCTTTCTTAGCGTCGGCGCCCGGCTTGACAATGGCGCGATTTCGAGCCTTCGAAACGCGCTGTAAGACATAGCGGCCGCCTCGTTTCAGGGGCGGCGGCCCTCTGCGCCGCCGAGAGGGTCTGATCTGATTTCATGCGATGCGGGCCGGCACGCGGGCGCGGCGCGTCCCGCCGCAGCCCTCCCCGCCTGGGGTGAGGGGGAAGGATAGAGTATGGGCAAGGTGACGGGCTTTATGGAAATCGATCGCGCGGATCGGCGCTATGCGCCCGCATCGGATCGAATTCGCCACTATCGCGAATTTGTCCTGCCGCTTTCGCAGGAGGCGACCCGCAACCAGGCGGCGCGCTGCATGAACTGCGGCATCCCGTTTTGCCACAACGGCTGCCCGGTCAATAACCAGATCCCTGACTGGAACGATCTGGTCTATCGCGACGATTGGCAGGAAGCGATGCGCAACCTGCATAGCACCAACAATTTTCCAGAGTTTACCGGGCGTGTCTGCCCTGCCCCGTGCGAAGCGGCCTGCACGCTGAACATTCAGGATTCGCCCGTCACCATCAAGACGATCGAATGCGCGATCGTCGACCGCGCCTTTGCGGAGGGCTGGATCAAGCCGGAGCCGGCTGCGCGCAAGACAGGCAAGCGCGTCGCGGTTGTTGGCTCTGGGCCCGCCGGGCTCGCCTGCGCCCAGCAACTCGCCCGCGTCGGCCACGAAGTCCACGTCTACGAGAAGCACGCGAAGGCAGGCGGCTTGCTGCGCTACGGCATTCCCGACTTCAAGCTCGAGAAGCAACATATCGATCGGCGCATCGAGCAGATGGAGGCCGAGGGCGTCGTCTTCCACACCAATGTCACGGTCGGCCGCGACGTCTCGGCTAAGACGCTGGTCGATTCCTACGACGCGGTCGCGCTCGCCGGCGGCGCCGAGGCGCCGCGCGATCTGCCGGCGCCGGGGCGCGACCTTGCCGGCGTGCATTTCGCGATGGATTTCCTGCCGCAGCAGAACCGTCGCGTCTCGAGTGAGCAGATCGACAGCAACGAGCCAATCCTGGCCGGCGGCAAACATGTCGTCGTCATCGGCGGCGGCGACACGGGCTCGGACTGCATCGGCACCTCGATCCGCCAGGGCGCGCTCAAGGTGACGCAGCTCGAAATCATGCCGATGCCGCCCGAGCGCGAAGACAAGATGCTGAATTGGCCGAACTGGCCGCTGAAGCTGCGCACCTCTTCGAGCCACGAGGAAGGCGCCGAGCGTGACTTCGCGGTGATGACGCGCACTTTCACCGGCGAGAACGGCGTCGTGACCGGCATCGACTGCGTGCGCGTCGACGAGCGGATGCAGACGATCGAGGGGGGCGAGTTCCACCTGAAGGCCGATCTCGTGCTGCTGGCGATGGGCTTCGTCTCGCCGCTGCGCGAGGGACTGCTGAGCGAGCTCGGCGTCTCGCTCGACGCGCGCGGCAACGTCGCCGCCGACGTCACGCGCTACGCTTCGAGCCTCGACAAGGTGTTCGCTTGCGGCGACATGCGGCGCGGCCAGTCGCTGGTCGTCTGGGCGATCCGCGAGGGGCGCCAGTGCGCCGCCGCGATCGACCAGACGCTGATGGGCGCGACGATTCTGCCGCGCTGAGGCCATCGCCTCAGCGCACTTCAACCACCTTGAAGGGCATCAGCTCGCCGGCCTCGCGGATCGACACATATTCGCCGAACTCGAAACGCATGGTCGCTGAGGCGATAGCCCTCCTCCTCGTCCTCGTGATCCGTCGGCGCTTCGTATTCGAAGGCCCAGGCGGCGCCGCCCGCGCCGCCGGCCCGGTGAATCAACAGGCCACGCTGCAACGGCTCACCGGCCCAGAAACGATGGACGAAACATTCGCTCCGGCGTCGTTTCCGCGTATCGAGGTCGATCTCGCCCGAGGCGGCGAGCGGAACGAGAAGCCGATAGCCGTGCTGGCTCGAGCCCTCGGGAAATTCCTTGCAACGCGCGACATGCAGCGTCACCGCCTTCAAAGGCGAGCGGCCCGGAACGGGCATCTAATGTTCCTTTCCTCGCGTCCTGCAGGTCACAGCAGGCTCGCGCGCTTCTGACTTCGCACCACCATCACGGTGCAGTTTGCGTGACGCACGATCGCCGCTGCGGTGGAACCCAGGAGATAGGTGGCCATCGAACGCTTGTGCGCGCCGACGATGACGAGATCAGCGCCCCATTCCTCGGCCTCGGCGAGGATTTCCGGATAGACCCCGCCGACCCGCACCACGGTGGACACCATCTCGCGCGGCCGATCGAGGCTCGCGGCGATGCGCCCCAGCTCCGCCGTCTCGGCGACGCCGAGATCGTCGTAGACGGACTGCGGGATGACAGCCATCGGCGAGGGCACGAGGACCGGACCGGCGACATGGACGAGCCGAATCTCGGAATTGTAGGTCCTGGCCAGGCTCAGGGCGACCTCGGTCGCTTCCTTGGCGACGTCCGCCTCGGTGGTGTCGATGGGCAATAGGATCCTGCGAAACATCGGACCTCTCCCTGGGATTCGTTCGAATCATGCCGGAATCGGAGCGCCGATCTTTGACCCAGCACAAAGGCCTCGACCGGCGCTGACGATTTGGCCCATCCGCCGCCTCTTGGAGGCTTGCAAGGGTGACGCGGGCGGCGCAACATAGTTCCATCGCCGAGTGCTCCCGCGAGAGGAGCCCAAGTCGATCAGGGAGGAAGACGTATGAAGAAGAGTTGGGCGCTCGCTGGCGCGCTGTGCGCGTATTTCTTCGCCGTGAACGCATATGCCGACGCCAATAAGGTGGTGATCGGCGACATCGACGACATGTCCGGCCCCTACGCCGACGTCATCGGCGCCGGCGGCATTGAAGCCATCAAAATGGCGATCGAGGATTTTGGCGGCACGGCGCTCGGCCAGCCGATTCAAGTGCTGACCGCGGATCATCAGAACAAACCCGATGTCGGTGTGCAGAAGTTCCGCGAATGGGCGGACCAGAACGGCCTGACGATGCTGCTCGGCGGCTCGAACACCGGCGTGAGCCTCGCCATGAACGTCGCGGCCAAGGAAAAGAAGATTCCCTTCTTCGCCATCGGCGCCGCCGGGGGCTCGCTCACCGGCAAGGATTGCACGCCCTACACGATCCACTACGGCTATGACACGACCGCGCTCGGCAACGGCACGGCGAAGACCATCCTCGCCCAAGGCGGCAAATCGTGGTTTTTCCTGACCGCGGACTACGCCTTCGGCACCCAGTTGCAGAACGCCGCGGGGGACGTCGTCAAGGCCGGCGGCGGCTCGGTCGTCGGCTCGGTGCGCGTGCCGCTCGGCACGACGGACTTCGCCTCCTATTTGTTGCAGGCGCAGGCCTCCGGCGCGCAGGTGCTCGGGCTCGCCAACGCCGGCACCGACTTTTCCAATTCGCTCAAGGCCGCCAATGAGTTCGGCATCGCCAAGACGATGAAGCCGGCGGCGCTGCTCGCCTTCCTCACCGACATCAACGCAATCGGCCTCGAAGCCGCGCAAGGACTCTATCTGACCGACGGTTGGTACTGGGACCTCAACGACAAGTCGCGCGCCTTCGCCAAGCAATTCTTCGACAAGGTCCATCGCGCGCCGACCTCCCCGCAGGCCGCCTCTTATTCGGCGACGCTCGCTTACCTCAACGCGGTCAAGGCGGTCGGCTCGACCGATCCCGACAAGGTGATGGCGCAGCTGAAAAAGACCAAGATCGACGACATGTTCACCTCCAACGGCGTCATCCGTCCGGACGGCCTGTTGGAGCACGACATGTATATCATGCAGGTGAAGACGCCCGCCGAGTCGAAGGCGCCATGGGATTACTACAAGCTCGTCCAGACGATGAAGGGCGAGGAAGCCTTCGGCAAACTCGCCGATTCCCCCTGCCCGCTCGTGAAGCAGTGACTGGCCGGCGCGCCCGCGCGGCGGGCGCGCTCCTCGGCTGACGAAGCCGGCGATTTCCCGCCCACAATCAGGGTTAACCCTTTGTTTGCACTGACTTGGGTTTGGCGAACGAAGAGTGAAAAAGAACGGTAAACATCTCCATGTCCCGCCCGGGCCCGGAGGAGTTTGTCGTGCGTCGCATTTCTATCTCGTATTCCGTTTTCGCTCTCAGCCTTGCGCTCGCCGCGTCGAGCGCGCGCGCCGACGGCATGTACCCCAATTTCACCGGTTCCTATGGCGCCGATTTCTCGGGTTTCGAGGTCGGTCCGGATGTTGGCCTGGGCCTGGGAACGGCGAGCGGGGCCAGCGTCTCCGGGCCGGTCGGCGGCGCCCATCTCGGCTACAACCTGCAGACCAACCGTATCGTCGGCGGCGTCGAGGGCGACGTCATGTTCAGCGGCATGTCGAGCGGCTCGCTCGGCTCCGCGTCATTCGGCCAGAACGTGCTCGGCTCGGCGCGCGTCAAGGGAGGCTACTCCTTCGGCGACCTCCTGGCCTACGGCACGATCGGCTGGGGCTGGTCGAACACGACCTTCCAGGACTCCGGCGTCTCCAGTAGCCAGGCGGTCAAAGGTTTGGCCTTCGGCGTCGGCGCCGAATACGCGGTCACGCGCAACTTTTCGGTGCGCGCCGAATACCTGCGCTACGACTTCGGCAACGCGAACTACGTGACGCCGGCCTCCACGCAGACGATCAACACTTCGACCAACGTGCTGCGGATCGGCGGCAGCGTGCATTTCTAATCCGGGTCGTCCTGACGCGGACTGAGGAGATCGGGCAATTCCGCAGCGAAGCCGTCGAGGAACGATTGGCTCAGCGGCGGCAAGGTTCGGCCCGATCTTTTGATGAGGGATAGCGTGCGGGAGAAGTTCGGGTCGGCGATCGGCCTCGATTCCAGAATCCGGCTCCGCCAGGATTTCCCTGGCCGAGCCGGGCAGGATCGTGAGGCCGAGGCCGGCCCGCGCCATCGCCACCGCCGTCATCATGTAGATGACCTCGCAGGTCGGCTTGGGCATCAGGCCCGCCGCATGGAAGCCGGCGTCGACAATCGCCCGGACGCTGGTGTCGGGGTGCATCAGAATGAGGGCGTACTCGGCGAGCGCCGCAGGCCTGACGCTTTTCGTGCGCCCGATCGGATGTCCCTTGGGATAGACGACGTGCAGACGATCGACCGTCTCGAAGACCGACTCGACGTCCGACGACACGACCGAGCCGCCCATCACGCCGAAGTCGACGCGCTCGGCTTGAACGAGTTCCAGCACCCGGCTCGCGATCACGTCCTTGAGGTCGAACGTCACGTTCGGCCGCCGCTCGCGAAACCGCCGGATCGCCTCCGGAAGCGCGCCCGAGGAAACCGACGGCAATGCCGCCAATCTGACGACGCCGCGCGCCTGCGTGGCGATATCGCCCGCGGCCCCGAGAGCCGCCTCGAGATCCTGCACCGCTCTTTCAAACGCCGGCATGAGGTCGCGCGCCACGCGCGTTAGCTCGACCGAGCGCGTGTCGCGATCGAACAGTTTCACCCCCAGCGCTTCCTCGAGGCGGCGGACCTGCACGGTGAGCGCCGGCTGCGTGAGATTCAGGATCGCAGCCGCCTGAGTGAAGCTGCGGACACGCGCGACTGTCAGGAAGGCGCGCACCTGTCTGAGCGATACATCCATAAGCTAACTCTATTACTGATATCACACCATTTCAATTGTCTTATCGACACGCGTCCGTCATGCAGGATTGCCACGAGCTTCGCGTTCGACGAGGCCGCTTTCCGGAGGAATCGATGCTTGCGCTGCTCGGCTTGGTGACGATCGCGCTTCTTTTGACAGTGATCATGACCAAGTGGATGTCGCCGCTGATGGCGCTCATCCTCATTCCGATCCTTGCCTCGCTGATCGGCGGATTTGGTTGGGACACCAGTAAGTTCATCGTCTCGGGGCTTCAGAGCCTGGCCCCGGTCGTCGGCATGTTCGTGTTCGCGATCCTGTTCTTCGGCATCGTCACCGACGCTGGGATGCTCGACCCGATCATCGACCGTATCCTCAAGACCGTCGGCACCCGGCCGACCCGCATCGTCATGGGCACGACGTTGCTGGCGCTGCTCGTCCACCTCGACGGCTCGGGCGCCGTGACATTTCTCATCACGATTCCCGCGATGCTGCCGCTCTATCAGCGCCTCGGCATCGACAAGCGCATTCTCGCCTGCGCCGCCTCGATGGCCGCCGGCGTGAACTTCCTGCCGTGGACTGGCCCGATGATCCGCGCTTCGGCGGCGCTGAAACTGCCGATCCCGGAGATTTTCAATCCGCTCCTGCCGGTGCAGATCATCGGCCTGATCTTCATCTTCGCCGTGTCCTGGTGGCTCGGGCGCAGTGAGGAGAAACGGCTCGGGCTCGACAAGGGAACGACGATCGACGTCGCGGCGACGCGCACGCTCAGCGAGGCGGAGACCAAGCTGCGGCGGCCCCAGAATTTCTGGATCAACATCGTCCTCACCGTCCTCGTCCTCGGGACGATGGTGGCGCTTGGCGACAAGCTCGCGCCGGCGATCGTCTTCATGGTTGGGACCTGCCTCGCGTTGCTCATCAACTACCGCGACGTCGAGATGCAGCGACAGCGCATCGACGCCCATGCGCGAGCCGCGCTGCTGATGGCTTCCATTCTGCTCGCGGCCGGCGTCTTCACCGGGATCATGCAGAACAGCGGAATGCTGAAGGCGATGGCGCTAACGGCGGCGGGCTTCGTTCCGGCAGCGATGGCCAAATATTTGCCAATCGCACTCGGCTTCGTATCCATGCCGCTGAGCCTGCTGTTCGATCCCGACTCGTTCTATTTCGGCATCCTGCCTGTTATCGCGGAGGTCGGCGGCCATTTCGGCACGTCCAAGGCGTCGATCGCGCAAGCGGCGCTGCTGGGGCAAATGACCACCGGCTTTCCGGTCAGTCCGCTGACGCCGGCGACATTCCTTGTCGTCGGTCTCTGCGGCGTCGAGCTTGCCGATCATCAGCGCTTCACGATCCCATATCTGTTCGGCGCCTCGGTCGTGATGACGATCGCCTGCGTCGTCCTCGGCGTCTTCCCGCACTGAAGGAATCTTGTTCATGGCGAAAACGATCCGGATCGGGTCGGGCGCGGGCTACTCGGGCGACCGGATCGAGCCGGCCGTCGAACTCGCTGAAAAGGGCGATCTCGACTACCTCGTCTTCGAATGCCTCGCCGAGCGGACAATCGCGCTGGCGCAGCAAGCCAAGATGAAAAACCCGGCCGCGGGTTACGATCCTCTGCTGGCCGCGCGCATGCGAGCAGTCCTACCGATATGCGCGGCGAAGGGCGTGCGAATCGTCACCAATATGGGTGCGGCCAATCCGCTCGCCGCCGCCGAAGCGACACGTCAGATAGCCCGCGAATTGGGGCTCGGCGGCCTCAAGGTCGCGGCGGTCACCGGCGACGACGTGCTCGAATATCTTCGCAGCAACGACCTGCGGCTCGACAACGGCGAGACCGTCGCCTCGCTCGGCGATCGCGTCGTCGCCGCCAACGCCTATATTGGCGCTGAGCCGATCGTTGAGGCGCTGACGGCGGGCGCCGACGTCGTCATCACCGGCCGCGCCGCGGATCCGGCGATCTTCATGGCGCCGATCATCCACGAATTCGGCTGGGCGATGAACGACTGGAACCGGCTCGGCCGCGGCGCGCTTGCGGGGCATCTGCTCGAATGTGCGGGGCAAGTGACTGGCGGATATTTCGCCGATCCCGGGATGAAGGACGTCCCAAACCTCGCTCGGCTCGGCTTTCCAATCGGCGAAGTGACCGAGGACGGCGAACTCGTGATTACCAAGGTCGCCGGCTCGGGCGGCTGCGTGACGAGCCGCACCGTGAAGGAACAGCTGCTCTACGAAATTCACGATCCGAAGGCCTACCTGCAGCCGGACGTGATCGCCGATTTTTCCGAGGTTCGCGTCGACGAGATCGGCCCGGACCGGGTGCGCGTGAGCGGCGGAAAAGGATCGCCGAAGACGGGCTTCCTCAAGACCTCGGTAGGATATGTCGACAGCTATGTCGGCGAGGGCCAGATCTCATACGCCGGTCCGAACGCCCTCGCCCGCGCGCGGCTTGCGCTCGACATCGTGCGCGAGCGCCTCGCGCTCACCGAGGTTCGCACGACCGAAACCCGCTTCGACCTGATCGGAGTCGAACTCCTTGCATGGCGCCGCGCGAGCACGCGATGGCGACCCGTACGAAGTTCGCATCCGCGTCGTGGGAAGGACGAATGACCTCGATCAAGCCCAGCGCATCGGCGAAGAGGTCGAGACGCTCTACACCAACGGTCCCGCCGGAGGCGGCGGCGCGTGGAAATCGGCGCGCGAGATTGTCGCTGTCGCATCCGCGCTCATCCCGGCGGACGCGGTCCGGCCTGAGATCGCCATTGCGGAGGCTTGATCAGTGAAACTCAGAGACATCGCCCATTCGCGCACCGGCGACAAAGGAGACACTTCCAATATCTCGGTGATCGCGTTCGACCCTAACGACTACCCGCTGCTCGTCGAGCGCCTGACCGCCGAGCGCGTGGCGGCTCATTTCCAGGCGATCGCCAAAGGACCCGTCACGCGATTCGAGCTGCCTATCATCGGCGCGCTCAACTTCGTCTTGCAGGGCGCACTCAGCGGCGGCGTCACGCGCGCGCTCACGCTCGACGCACACGGGAAGTCGCTCAGCTCGCTACTGCTCGACTTGGAGCTTTGATCTCAGCGCTTCGAATTCGGAGCTTCGCCATGCCGGCGAAGCTCAGCGTCCCGTCTGGCCGCGGTGGCGCAAGAACGCGTCGGCCAGCACGCAGGCGACCATCGCCTCCCCGACGGGTACGGCGCGAATGCCGACGCAGGGGTCATGGCGGCCTTTGGTCAGGATGTCGGTCTCCTCTCCGCTGCGCGTCACGGTGCGGCGAGGCGTCAGAATTGACGAAGTCGGCTTGACGGCGAAACGCGCAATAATCGGCTGCCCGGTCGAAATGCCGCCGAGCACCCCGCCGGCGTGATTGGAAAGGAACAATGGCTTGCCATCATTGCCCATGCGCATCTCGTCGGCATTGTCCTCGCCGGCAAGCTCAGCGGCTGCAAAGCCATCGCCGATCTCGACGCCTTTGACGGCGTTGACGCTCATCAAGGCGCTGGCGATCTCGCTGTCGAGCTTGCCGTAGATCGGCGCGCCCCAGCCGGCTGGGACGCCCTCGGCGACGACTTCGACCACGGCGCCGATCGAGGAGCCCGACTTGCGCACGTCGTCGAGATAGTCGGCGAAACGGTCGGCGGCCTCGGCGTCCGGGCAGAAGAACGGATTGCGTTTCGTCTCCTCCCAATCCCATCGGGAGCGGTCGATCTTCAGCTTGCCCACTTGCACCAGAGCGGCGCGGACCGTCACGCCGGGGATCACCTTGCGCGCGACGGCTCCAGCGGCGACTCGCGACGCCGTCTCGCGCGCAGACGAACGCCCGCCGCCGCGATAGTCGCGGATGCCGTATTTGGCGTCGTAGACGTAGTCGGCGTGGCCCGGACGATACTTGTCTTTGATGTCGCCGTAGTCCTTGGAGCGCTGGTCGACATTCTCGATAGTGATCGCGATCGGCGTGCCGGTCGTCACCTGGCGACCGCTGGCTTCGTCGAGCATGACGCCCGACAGGATGCGCGCCTCGTCGGTTTCGCGGCGCTGGGTTGTGAAGCGCGAGGAGCCCGGACGGCGACGATCGAGGTCGGCCTGTATCTCAGCCGCATCAAGGGGAATTAGCGGAGGACAGCCGTCGACGACGCACCCGATGCCCACGCCATGGCTCTCGCCAAAGGTCGTCACACGGAAGAGGTGGCCAAAGGTATTGTGAGACATGTGCAAATCCTCGCCGCTTCTTACGGAGCCGAGTATGGGTCGTCAAACACCTACGATCGTTCATCGTCAATTCATGTTGGATTGGCCATTGAAAGGAGGAGTCAAACGCATGTCGACGACTCGCAACGGAGAAACGAAAATGCTGAAGAAGCTCGCCGCCATCGGCCTGGGGGCCGCCCTCGTCCTCGCGCCCGTCGCCTCGATGGCCCAGACCTCGACCGACACCAATGCTGCTCCGGCCGCGGCCGCGCCCTCGTCGGATACGGGCGCGATGAAGGCTGCGCCGAAGAAGCACAAGATGAAGAAGCACTCCACCAAGCACATGGCCAAGAAGCCGGCCGCTCCGGCCCCGGCTGCGACCGAAGCGCCGAAGTCGTAATTCGCTAGAACTGGCTTGCCGCCGGATATCCGGCGCGCTCGCCCAAAGCGACCTCCGGCCGCTGCCGCTTGTCAAAGCGGGGCGGCCGTTTTTTTTTCGCGCCGAGGTTCGGCGCCCTGGCTCCTTGCGCGCCGCATTCACCGAGGCCCATCGCTCGCCGAGCCACAGTGTCGCAGGCGAGGGCCGCGCCTCGCGCTCGCTCTAACGCCGGAGTAAAAGGAACGTAGTGGCGTCGCTCGACCCGCCGCATGGAGGCTGCGTTGCCTGTTTTGCCAACCAGCGAACGCGAAGAGGAGCCGTCGATGGAGCCAGGCAGCTCCCTGCGAAGAAAAAAGGCCAGCCGGCGGCTACGCGCCTTCGTCGATCCGATCGGCGATCTCCTTTCGGAGGCGTTCCATCTCCTGGGTCTGTTCGTGATTGGCGCCGCGACCGTATGGGCCGCCGTCCACTCCTTCCTGGCGATGTTCGACAAAGGCCACGCCTCGCTCGAGGATCTCCTGCTGCTGTTCATCTATTTGGAAATCGGCTCGATGGTCGGCATCTATTTCAAGACCAACCACCTGCCGGTGCGGTTTCTCATCTATGTCGGCATCACCGCGATGACGCGGCACATGATCATCGTGGTGCAGGCCAACACGACGGCCGACCTCGGCGTCCTGGTCCTGGCCTGCGCGACGTTGGTCATGGCGTTGGCCGTGCTCGTCATACGCTTCGCCTCCTATCACTATCCGAACATGACCGACCGGAGCGAAGAGACACACGACCCATGAAGACGTCTTTCCGCTCGACGTCTTTCATCGACAACATGTGGATTTGGGCGCGCGCGGCGCTCGCGAAACGAGGAGAAAAATGACTGGCTTCGCGAATATGTTGGCGCCGATTTCGATATTGAGAATCGCCTGCGGTCTGTTCTTCGTCCCGCACATATGGGGCAAGCTTCAGTTCCCGCCCCCGGTGGTCGAGTTCTTCGAGCAGGCGGGCCTGAAACCCGCGAAGGCCTTCATGCTGCTGGGGTGCGCTGTCGAGGCAATCGCGGCGGCGGCGCTGGTCTTCAATCTGTTTACGCCAGTTGCGGCGCTGCTCGGCGCGGCCAGTTTGGCGGTCGCGACCGTCTGCCTCTACCGCGTCCGGGGATTTCTCTGGATCTGGAATAACGGCGGCTTCGAGTTTCCGCTGTTCTGGAGCGTCGTGCTGCTCATCGTCGCGCGTCTTTATTCGACCTGACTGTCGCAGACGCCGGTCAGTCCCGCGAGGGACTGCCGGCGAGGGCGGGCCGCCCTACCCCGCCAGGCAACACTTCTTGTATTTTTTCCCGCTGCCGCACGGGCACGGGTCGTTCCGGCCGACGTCGCGGAACGGATTGATGACGGGGCCGTCGGACGGCGCTCCTTCGTACCCGTCGTCCTCCTCGCCATTGGAGGCGGCCCAGGACGACAAGGTCTCGATCGTGTTCGAAAACGGACGAACGTCGTCCGCCTCGAAGCCGCCGAGCCCGGCCTCGTCCGCTTGCGCGGCGCGCGAATGGCGATCGAAGTCATCGAGGGTGAATTCGAATTCGCCGATCCACCCGTCCTTGTTCAGGGTCGCGACGTCGAGCCGCAAATCGTCGTAGCCGAGATTGGCGGCGGTCGCCGCCCAGGTCGTCCAAAGAAAGGAATCGCCGCGCGGCTTCGCCTCGTGACGGAGGGCGCGCAAATAAGCGCGCATCTCGGCGTCACTGAGGGCCCCCCTGGCGCGGACGAGATAGCCGAGCGCCTCGAGCGCCGCGGAGCGGGCGAATTCGTCACTCTTCTCGGCCTCAACCGCCTGCTTTAGCGGCTCAAGATCGCCGTCGTAGACGCCAACGAGAATGCCGGTCAACGTCTCGGTGACGGCGTCGCCCAGCAAATCCTCGATCGTCTCGTCGTTTGCAATGATCTGGCAAAGCGGAGCGTAGGCGCGCTCCTCTCGCTTCTCCCCGCACAGATGCAGGATGTAGAAGACCGCATCCATCACCTCCGTCGAGCGATTGCCGGCCACCGCATAGGCGCGTAGCCGCGCGAGGAAGCGCGGCGACGCCTCGCTCCAATTGTCGAGCGCCCATTGCATCGCAGCGGCGGGAAAGTCGTCACCTTCTGAGAATTGGCGCAGAGCCTCGTCGACATTCATCGGCGGTCCTTCCACATAGTCCGGGCTGATCCCTGACGGAACGCGATGGCGCGCGCAACCCTCATTTTCCAGTCAGCGCGCGCGCGCCGCCAACGATCAGCGCGCCTCCCGAGCCCAGAAGCAGGACGAACACCACGCGCTCGAACGTCTTCTCGCTGAACCGATGATAGAAATGCGCTCCGATAAAGGAGGGGATCAGCATCGCCGGCGCCACCACCGCGAACAGGCGGAAGGCGGTCGCGTCGAGCGTACCGGTGCGCGCATAAGCGGTCAGGGTCAGCACATGCATGGCGATGTTGTAGACCTGCATCGTCGCGCGCCTGACGTCGCGCTTCCAGCCGCGCAATTGGGTCCACATCGCCGGGACGGTTCCCGCCATGCCGCCGAGACCGCCCATCACGCCGCCGATCAGGCCGGCGAAAGCGTCGACCCCGCCGGCGCCGCCTTTCACCCGCGGGGGATCGCGCGCCAGCAGTCCAAACAGGCTGTAAAGCGTCATCAGCGTGCCGATCGCGAGCCTGAAGCGCGCCGGATCGACGTTGTGCAGCAGGAACACCCCCACCGGGACGCCAAAGGCGCCGCCGAGAATCAGCGGCGCCATGCGCCCGAACTCAAAGCCGCGACGGACCGAGGCGAAGCTCGCCACCTGGCCGAGCAGCGCGCCGAACACGGCGAGCGGCGCCGCAATTTGCGGCGGCAGCGCCCAGGCCCACAGGCCCATCGCGACCAGGGAGAAGGCGAAGCCCGACAGCCCCTGGACGAAGCCCGCCAACGCCGCGCCGAGCGCGACCGCGCCAAGCAGCGGCCAGGACTCAGGCATCGCGCCCGCTCACGCTCCGGCGCGCCGCTTGAGAGCCGCCTCGCGGATCGCGCTCAGCGTGGTCGCCGGCGTGATCGCCTCCGGATCGACCTTGACATGCAGGATCGCCGGCTTGCCGGACCGTCGCGCCCGCTCGAAGGCCGGCAGGAACTCGGCCGTGGCTTCGACCGTCTCGCCGTGCCCGCCGAACGCCCGCGCGTAAGCAGCGAAATCGGGATTGCGCAATTGCGTCGCGCTGATGCGGCCGGGATATTCGCGCTCCTGGTGCATGCGGATCGTGCCGTACATGCCGTTGTCGATCACGATGACGACGATCGGCAAGTCGTCCTGGACGGCGGTGGCGAACTCCTGCCCGTTCATCAGAAAGTCGCCGTCGCCCGCGAATGCGATCACGGGAGACTCGGGGAAAGCGCGCTTGGCCGCGATGGCCGCCGGCACGCCGAAGCCCATCGAGCCAGAGGTCGGGCCGATTTGCTGGTTGAAACGGCGGAAGCGCAGAAAGCGCCCAGGCCAGATCGCGAAATTGCCGGCGCCGTTGGTGTAGAATGCGTGGGGCTCCGCCTCGCGAAGCTGCAGCATGATCTCGGCGAGTTGGACCCGCCCCGGGTTCGGCGCCGCGGCGTCGCTCCAGGCGAGATAGTCGGCGCGAGCGGAGCATGTCGCCTCGCTCCACGCAATCGCGTTGGGAGGTTGCAGCCCTTCGAGGGCGGCGCAAAAGGCCGGCGCGGTCGCAACGATGCCGAGCCGGGGATGATAGATGCGGCCGATCTCGAGCGGATCGGCGTGCACATGCACCAGCGTTTGCCGCGGCTCGGGAATGGAGAACAGGGTGTAGCTCTGCGACGCCATCTCGGACATGCGCCCGCCGACCAGCAGCACCAGGTCCGCCGCTTCGATTCTCGCCTTGAGCTTGGGGTTCGGCCCGATGCCGATCTCCCCAGCGAAATTGGGATGGCCGCCGTCGACGACGCTCGCCCGACGGAAGGAGCCGACGACCGGCAGATCGAAACGCTCGGCGAAACGCAGAAAAGCGGCGCCGGCCCGCTCCGTCCATCCCCCGCCACCGAGAATGGCGATCGGCGATTTGGCGGCCCACAGCATCTTCTGCAATTCGGCCATCTGCGTCAGGCCCGGCCAGATCGGCGCCGGCTCGGTCCGAGGCGCGTCGGCGACTGCGGCGACCTCGGTCAGCACGTCCTCCGGTAGGGCGATGACGACCGGCCCCGGACGCCCCTGCATCGCCACGTGGAACGCTCGCTGAACGATCTCGGGGAGGCGCGCCGGGTCGTCGACCTCGGTCGCCCATTTGGCGGTGGAGCCGAAAAAGGCGCGGTAGTCCATTTCCTGGAAGGCGCCGCGGCCGCGCATGCCGCGTTCGACCTGGCCGATGAACAGGATCATCGGCGCCGAATCGTGCTCGGCGATATGGACGCCGTGCGCTGCGTTCGTCGCGCCCGGACCGCGCGTCACGAAGCAAATCCCCGGCCGGCCGGTGAGCCGTCCGTCGGTCAGCGCCATGATCGCCGCTCCGGTCTCCTGCCGGCAGACGGTCACGGAGATGGCGGCGTCGTGCAGCGCGTCCAGCGCGGCGAGATAAGATTCTCCCGGCACGCAATAAACGCGTTCGACCCCTTGGGCGACCAGTTGATCGACGAGGATTTGTCCACCGGTCCGCGCAGCCGATTCAGCCACGAAACGCTCCTCTTCTTAGGGAATTAGGCGACTGTTTCGCAGGAAGGGCGCCGAACCGCAAGACGGGCGGCGAACTTCCTATGGCTGCGCCTTCTGATGCTCCGCCAAGCCTACCCCCTTGTAGTCGTAAGTCGGGTAGAATTCAGTGCGATAGACGCCCCAGGCCGTGTCCTCAAGCACTCGGTTGACCTCCCGAAGGCGTGAGGCCGGCAGGCGCAGCGTGACGATCTGACCGATCCCCATCGCGACGACCCAGCTCACGACCTCGACGCCGGGAGGCGGAAACGCCTTGTAGAACCCTTGCCGCGCCAATTGCGCGTTGAGCTCGCCGAGCGGGCGCGACTCGTCATGCCGAAGGAACACGGTCAGGAGCACCGCATTGTCCGCCGTCGCCGTCTCCGAGCCGACCGGCGGCGAGGCGACCGACTGGGCGTCCGCACCGCCGCACAGCATCGCCAACATAAAAGCCGATGCGATCGACGCGCGGCGCTTTGAGCGATTGATCATGCTCTCAACTCTCGTAAACGATGTTGGCGACGCCGATCTCGCCATGTCTGCGGCGTGGGGGCAACCCCGCGCCGGGTCAGGCGACATCCAGCGAACTCGTTTCGGCAAATAACGTCTCGACCGCGGCGCTCGGGAGCGGCTTGCTGAAAAGATACCCCTGCCCTTGCGCGATCGGGCCGAGCCGTCTCATCCGCTCGAGCTGCGCGACCGTTTCAACGCCTTCGACGGTGACGACAATTCCGAGCTGGCGCGAGAGCCGCGCGACGTTCTCGATCAGGATCGCGGCTTTTTCCTCCTTATCCGACAAGGCTGTAAAGGTTTGGTCGATCTTCACCTTGTCGAGCGGGAAATGCATGAGATGGCTGAGGCTGGAATAGCCGGTGCCAAAGTCGTCCAGCGCGATCTTCACGCCGAGCGCATGGATGCGCTGTAATGTCTTTTGCGCCGCCTCGCTGTCCCGCAGCAGCGCGGTCTCCGTAATCTCGAGCTCCAGCCGATGCCCAGGAAAGCCGGCGGCCTCCAGCGCGCGCCGGACGGCGTCGTAGAGAGAATCCGCTTCCAATTGCCTGGCGGAGACGTTCACCGCCACGCGGATGTGAGATGGCCAACGGGCCGCGTCAGCGCAAGCGCGTTGCAACGACCAGGCGCCGAACGCGTGAATCAGATTGAGCTCTTCTAGCACCGGGACGAAGGCGGCGGGAGAAACCACGCCGCGAGTGGGATGCATCCAACGCGCGAGCGCCTCAAGGCCTACGATGACGCGCGTCTCCAGGTCGACGATCGGCTGGTAGACGAGCGTGAAAGTCTGCTCCGCCAGAGCGACGTGCAAGTCGAGCTCGAGCAGGCGGCGCTCCTGCGCATCCTTGCTCATGGCGTCCTCATAGATACGGTAGCGTCCGCGGCCTTCCCGCTTGGCGGAATAGAGCGCCATGTCAGAATGCTGCAGAATGACGTCGGCGCACGGCTCGCCGGCGACCGCGACCGCGATGCCGATGCTCGCGCCGAGCACGATCTCGGCGTCCTCGATCGAACTGGGGCGAGACAATGCGGCGATGATCCGCGCCGCGAAAGTCTCGACGTCCGTCGTCCCGGCGCGCTTCGAACGCAGGACCACGAATTCGTCGCCGCCCCAACGCGCGATGAAATCGTCCTTGCCCGCAATCGCGCAGAGCCGATCGCCGGCAATGACGAGCGCCTTGTCGCCAATCTTGTGTCCAAGCGTGTCGTTGACCTGCTTGAAGCGATCGAGATCGATGAACAGGACCTCGGTGCGCCCGCGAGTCACGCGCGCCGTCGCGAGCGCATCCGCCAAGGCGATCTCGAAGGCTCTCCGGTTGCGCAGATTGGTCACCGAGTTCGAAGCGCGCCATATGGTCGATGGCGCGTTCGGCGGCTCTCTTCTCGGTCACGTCCTGAACGACCATCACGCAGGAGCCGCTGTCGTGGCGTCTCAGCGTGACGTCGTAGACGCGCCCGCCGACCAGCTCGATCTGCACGTCGCATTGGTCCGTTTCGGATTTAGGCGTCATAACCAGGCCGAGCAGCTTGTCGGCGTTCTCGCGCAAAATCGCGCCGCGCTCGATCGCTTGCGATAGCAGCGACTGAAAGTCGACATGGGCCGCAGCGGCGCCGGCGGACATCCCGAAGAATTCGGCGAACTTCGCGTTCGAGACGAGGACGCGCCGGTCCGCCGAAATCAAGCACATGCCGTGCGACATGTTGTTGATCGCGAAATCGAACTGCGCCGCGATGCTCTCGGATCGGCGGCGATAGGACATCTCGCTGAGAAGCATGTTGCGCAGCCTCGCCGCGGATGACGTGACGAATATCGAGAGGGGTGCGACCAGCATCGGGATCAGCAGCAGAAAAAAGCCGCCGCGAACTAGGAAAGCGCCCGTGAGCGGCGCGGCAACGGCCGTAACCTGCCAGCCAACGCCCTTTTCAACCGCGAAATTCCGCAGCGCTATGGCCGCGGCATTGGCGATTGCAAGGGTCAGGGCAAGGACGAGAACGAAAGTGTCGGAGGACCACACGATCGCAATAAAGGCGAGAGCGCCGATGCCGAGAAGGTAGGCGCACACGCCGAGAATGTATTCTGTCTCTATCCGCCGGATATCGGCGTCACTCCTCCTCAATCGCGATCGCTTGCTGTTTTGGCTGAAGAGGGCGAACCTCATCGCCGCCACGATGACGAGTTCGACTGTTGCGACCTCCGCCGCCCAGAATCGGGTAAGAGCAGCGATGATCACGCCGCTGAGCACGGTCACGAACGTTCCGAGCATCATCGATTGCTTGTCGGCGAACAAGGATTCGACCAACCCGAACCGTACATCGTAGGGCAGGTCGCTTTTCCTGGACCCCAAAGTCTGCTCAGACATCGACCGCTCACAGCTAAAAACGCTGTGGAGCCAAACACAAACCAATTAACGGAATGCTCGCGAACTAGGCGCTAGCAACTTCGCTATCCGCCATGGCGCCGATGACTTCGCTAACCCCTATCGAGATATTTGACGACCGTTCGAAGAGGCGGGCGCGTTCCGCTTCGCTCGATTGATAGAAGGGGTAGCGCTTGTGGAGCCACTCCCGCTGTTTCCGGCATTCGTAGCGCAGGAAAGCCATAGGTTTGTTGAGGTTGGGGTATTCTCGCGCCTCAGCCCAGGGGATGCAGCCATACATCCGGCGGTAGAACGCTTGATGCTCTACACGACACGCCACGGTGATCAATTCGGCCCCGAAGTGCTCTTCGGCAAGAAAGATTGGGCTCAGAATGATATACGGCATCTCCGGATAACGTTGCGAGTACTCTAGTTTGCTCACAAACCTTGTACCGTCGATTAGCGTGTGGCGAGCGTTGAGAAGCGGCGTCAGAAGCTCCGGATACACCTCCGTGGCGGGCAATGGAGCGCTCACGTTAGCGGACACGTGGAACCGCAGAGAACCAGCCAGATCGCCATCGATGAACAATCCGACCAGCCAGACGTTCGGCGTTTCGTCCATAGAATCGTGAAAGAGGCCGGACGGCTTGGGCTCAATCGTGCCGGCGCGCGTATAGGCTTCGTGCCGCATGGCGAAGATCGCCGTCTTCTCCTCCGGCGTTTCGGCGCGGCGGTACTCCACGCGCTCAAGAAGGTCAAAGACACGATCGGGAAAATGGGAGGTCATTAGCAATTGCAACTTCATGGTTAATCACATGTTAACCATGAATGAAAATTTTTCCGCATTGCAAGGGGCCGCGCGAGGCCGTCCACACCTTCGGCGCCTCGCGACAGCCGCCCCCTTGCGCGTCATCGCCCTGACCGGCATTGTCGTGTGATGACGCCCACTTTCGCCAAGCCCGGCGCCGAGTCTGGCGCGCTCGCCAATCTCGACGCCCGCGCGCGCGAAATTTTCCGCCGCATCGTCGATTCCTATCTCGCCAGCGGCGAGCCGGTCGGTTCGCGCCATCTCTCGCGCCTCTTGCCGATGTCGCTTTCTCCGGCGTCGGTGCGCAATGTGATGCAGGATCTCGAGGAGCTCGGCCTCATCTACGCGCCGCACACCAGCGCGGGGCGCCTGCCCACTCAACTCGGCCTCCGGTTCTACGTTGACGCGCTGCTAGAATTTGGCGGCCTGGCGCCCGAAGAGCGCACCCGAATCGAGAACGAGGCGCGCGTCGCCGCCGAGGAAGGCGGCTACGAGGGCGCGCTGACGCAGACGACCGCCCTCCTCTCCAATCTCACCCGCGGCGCCGGCGTCGTGCTCACCAGCAAGAACAACGCGCGCATCAAGCACATCGAATTCGTCCGCCTCGAACCCGAGAAGGCGCTTGCCGTGCTCGTCGGCGACGATGGTTCGGTCGAAAATCGCATTATTGCGACGCCGGCTGGAATGCCCGCTTCGTCGCTGATCGAAGTGAGCAACTATCTCAACGCGCATGGGCGCGGCCGCACTTTGGCCGAGGCGCGCGAGGAGATCGAACAGGCGCGCGAAGCGGCGCGCGACGAACTCGACGCGCGCGCTTCGCGTCTTGTCGACGCCGGCCTCGCCTCATGGGCGGGACCGGAGGAAGTCAGCCGCCAACTCATCGTGCGCGGCCAAGCCAACCTGATCGGCGACCTGCGGGCCGAGGAGGACCTCGAGCGCATCCGCCTCCTGTTCGCAGATCTCGAGACGAAGACGGACGTGATCGACCTGCTGCATCGCGCGGAGAACGGCGAAGGCGTCAAAATCTTCATCGGCTCGGAGAACAAACTGTTCTCGCTGTCAGGCTCCTCGATGATCGCTGCGCCGCTACGCGTCGCCGATCATCGCGTCGCCGGCGTGCTCGGGGTCATCGGTCCAACGCGGCTCAATTACGGGCGAATCGTGCCGATGGTCGAATATGCGGCGCAGGTGCTCGGCGATCTGAAGCGCGGCCGTTGAGGTCCGCGTTGGAGCGCGGCGCCGAAATGCGATAGAAAAACAACGCATCACGGGAGAAAGCCAATGGCGCACGCATCGAACGAACCCTCGGCGACGCACAGCCTCGGCGCTGCGATCGAAGAGCTGCGCCGCAAATGGGGAGCTATCGCCGCCTTCGGCTTGCTTCTGATCGTCCTCGGCGCCGCGGCGCTGGTATTCACGCTCGCCGCCACCGTCGCGACGGTGACCGTGAACGGCGTCGTTTTCATCGTCGCCGGCGCGGCCGAAATCGGCGTCGGCGCGCATGCGCAGCGCTGGGGCAGCTTTTTCCTGTGGATCGTCGGCGGGGTTCTTTACCTCGTCGCGGGGCTTGTCTGCCTCATCAATCCGCTTTTCGCCTCGCTGGCGCTGACCTTGGCGCTCGGCGCCGGACTGATCGCCGCCGCCCTCGTCAGAGCCTACCTCGCCCTTCAACTCCCCAGCAGCCAGCAACGCGCGCCTTTGCTCTTAGCCGCCCTGGTTACCCTTCTGCTCGGGCTCGTGATCGTGATGCATTGGCCGTGGGACAGCGTCTATGTTCTCGGCACTTTGCTTGGTATCGACCTTTTGTTCCATGGCGCGGGCTGGGTAATGTTTGCTATGGGGCTCCGAGAGCGGCGCTGACACGTTCGAGTCATTTAAGGAGTTTGTGATGGCGAAATGGGTGTATGCGTTCGGGCCCGAATTGACAGAGGGCAAGGGAGCGATGCGCAACCTGCTCGGCGGCAAGGGCGCCAATCTCGCCGAAATGGCCTCGCTCGGCCTGCCGGTCCCCCCAGGCTTCACCATCACCACCGAACTATGCTCGTATTTTTACGCCAACGGCAAAAGCTATCCGGCGGAGCTCACCGCTGAGGTCGAAGCGGCGCTGGATGGCGTCGGGCGGCAAACTGGACGCCGGTTTGGCGATTCGTCCAATCCCCTGCTCGTCTCGGTGCGTTCGGGCGCGCGAGCCTCGATGCCGGGCATGATGGACACCGTTCTCAACCTCGGCCTCAGCGACGAATCCGTCCTGACGCTCGCCAAGACCTCGGGCGACGAGCGGTTCGCCTACGACAGCTATCGGCGCTTCATTCAGATGTACGCCAATGTCGTGCTGGAGGTCGATCACCACAACTTCGAGGACCTTCTCGAAGCGTTCAAAGAGCGCAAGGGCTTTTCGCTCGACACCGACCTCTCCGCCGCCGACTGGCGGGAGATCATCGCCGCCTACAAGGAGAAGGTCCAGGAAGCGACTGGCAAGCCGTTTCCGCAGGCCCCGCGCGACCAGTTATGGGGCGCGATCGGCGCAGTCTTCGGCTCGTGGATGAACGCGCGCGCGATTACCTATCGCCGCCTCAACGACATTCCCGCCGATTGGGGCACCGCCGTCAACGTGCAAGCGATGGTGTTCGGCAATATGGGCGAAACCTCGGCGACCGGCGTCGCCTTCACCCGCGATCCCTCGACCGGCGCCCATGAGCTTTATGGCGAGTTCCTCGTCAATGCGCAGGGCGAGGACGTCGTCGCCGGCATCCGCACGCCGCAGAACATCACCGAGGCGGCGCGCAAGGCGGCGGGCTCCGACAAGCCGTCGCTTGAGACGGTCATGCCCGAGGTGTTCCGTCAGTTCGTCGAGACGACGCAACTGCTCGAGAAACACTACCGGGACATGCAGGATCTCGAGTTCACCGTCGAACGCGGCAAGCTGTGGATGCTGCAGACCCGCAACGGCAAGCGCACCGCGCGCGCCGCCTTGCGCATCGCGGTGGATCTGGCGAACGAAAACCTGATCTCGCGCGCCGAAGCGATCGCGCGCGTCGATCCGGCCGCGCTCGACCAATTGCTGCATCCGACCATCGACCCGAGCGCCAAGCGCGCTCCGCTCGCCGTCGGCCTGCCCGCCTCGCCCGGCGCCGCGAGCGGCGAGATCGTGTTTTCGGCCGAAGACGCCGAGGCCGTGCGCGCCGCCGGACGCAAGGCGATCCTGGTGCGCGTCGAGACCTCGCCCGAGGACATTCACGGCATGCACGCATCCGAGGGCATCGTAACGACGCGCGGCGGCATGACCTCGCACGCCGCGGTCGTCGCGCGCGGCATGGGCAAGCCCTGCGTCTCTGGCGTGGGCGCCATCCGCATCGACTACGCCGCGCAGACCATGACCGCCGGCGGCGTTACGCTGAAGAAGGGCGACGTCCTGACCATCGACGGCGCGTCGGGCGAGGTGCTCGCTGGTGCGATCCCAATGGTCAAGCCGGAGCTCTCCGGCGACTTCGCGACGCTCATGCAATGGGCGGACGGCGTCAGGCGCATGAAAGTGCGCGCCAACGCCGAGACGGCGGCTGACGCCCGTGTCGCCAGGGGCTTCGGGGCCGAGGGCATCGGCCTCTGCCGCACCGAGCACATGTTCTTCGAGGGCGAGCGCATCGTCGCGGTGCGCGAGATGATCCTCGCCGATTCGGAGGCCGGCCGGCGCGCCGCGCTGGCCAAGCTCCTGCCGATGCAGCGCCAGGACTTCGCCGAGTTGTTCGAGATCATGACCGGCCTGCCGGTGACGATCCGCCTGCTCGATCCGCCGCTGCACGAGTTCCTGCCGCACACTGAGGCGGAAATCGCCGAGGTCGCCAAGGCGATGGGCGTCGGCGCGGACAAGCTGCGCGCCCGCGCCGCCGAGCTGCACGAGGTCAATCCGATGCTCGGCTTCCGCGGTGTGCGTCTCGCCATCCGCTATCCCGAGATCGCCGAGATGCAGGCGCGCGCCATTTTTGAAGGCGCGGTCGAGGCGGGCAAGCGGACCGGCAAGCCGGTGACGGCGGAAATCATGATTCCACTCGTGATGACGAAGGCCGAACTCGACCAGGTGAAGCCGATCGTCGTCGCCATGGCGGAGGCGGTCGCCGCCGAAACTGGCGTCACGGTGCCCTATAGCGTCGGCACGATGATCGAGTTGCCCCGAGCGGCCTTGCGCGCGGGCGACATCGCCAAGAGCGCCGAATTCTTCTCGTTCGGCACCAACGACCTGACGCAGACGACGCTCGGCGTCTCGCGCGACGACGCGGCCTCCTTCCTCGGCGCTTACACCGCCAAGGGCCTGTTGCCCGCCGATCCGTTCGTCAGCCTCGACACCGAGGGCGTCGGCGAACTCGTGTCGCTCGCCGCCGAACGCGGCCGCGGGACCCGCGCCGACATCAAGCTCGGCGTCTGCGGCGAGCACGGCGGCGATCCTGCGAGCATCGCCTTCTGCGAGAAGGTCGGGCTCGACTACGTCTCCTGCTCGCCCTTCCGCATCCCGATCGCCCGCCTCGCGGCGGCGCAGGCGGCCCTCGGACGCAAGGCGGCCTCGACGGCGTAAAGCGTCACGCGGATCGACTGCGAATGCGTCTCAGTCGATCCGCAGCCCTCTCGAAATCGAGGATCGGCTACTCGCCCGTCGCTTCCACCGCGATCTGGTCGTCCTCAATTCGAAGCGAGCTTGGCCGCCATCTTTTGCTGCAACAGATTGATCGCCTTCAGCGGACGCACCATCACCTTGAAGCCGACAATGCGCCCCGCATCGTTCCAGGCGATGAAGTCGGCGCCGTTCATTTCGATTCCCTCGACGGTCACGACGAATTCCAACACCGCGGAGTCGGGCCCCGCCCACTCTCCAACATAGCGGAACGTCTCGTTGCCGAGCACTTCAAGCGCCGCTGCGAGATAGGCCTTCGTCAGCGCCTTGCCGACTTGCGGGCGGAAGACGACCGGCGAGTGGAACACGACATCGTCGGCAAGCAGCGCGTCGAGTTCGTTCGTGTCGCGCGATCGCACGATCGCGTGCCATTGCGAGACGACTTGGCTTGTCATCGAAAATCCTCCCCATTCGGCAAATCTTGCGCAGCCATGCGGCCTGTCGTAACGCCACTATGATTTGGGAGAACGATAATGTCCAAGACAGGGATAAGTTCGGGAGAGGCCTTCGCTGAGGTCGGCGCGCTGACGGTCTGCTACGAAACCTTCGGCGACAGGAACGATCCGCCGCTCCTGCTCGTCGCCGGGCTCGGCGCGCAGATGATCCTGTTCGAGGACGACTTCTGCGCCGCGCTCGCGGCGCGCGGCTTTTGGGTCATCCGTTTCGACAACCGCGACATCGGCCGCTCGAGCCGCATCGACTGGACGCCGCCGACGGAGAATTCCGGCGAGGTCGCCACCCCCTACCGCCTCAAGGACATGGCCGCGGACGCAATCGGCCTGATGGACGCGCTCGGGATTGCAAGCGCGCATGTCGTCGGCGCCTCGATGGGCGGCATGATCGCGCAGGAGATGGCGATCGGCTGGCCGCATCGCGTGAAAACGCTCACCTCGATCATGTCGAGCACCGGCGAACCGGGCCTCCCCCGACCTTCCGAACAGGCGGTGCAAGTGTTTACCGCGCAGCCGCCGACGACGGCGGAGGAATATGTCGAAGCGAATGTCAGGGCGTGGCTCATCTTCCGCGGCGCCGGTTTTCCCGAGGACGAACAGCGCGATCGGCCGCGCGCGACTCGCGCGGTGCAGCGCGGCGGCTTCGATCCGAGGGGCGGCCAGCGGCAATTCCTCGCCGTCATGACGTCGGGAAGCCGCAAGGCGGCGCTCGCCACGGTGACGGCGCCGACCTTGGTGATTCACGGCGCCGACGATCCGCTGGTTTCGCTGGAGGCCGGCAAAGATACCGCCGCGTCGGTCCCCGGCGCGAAACTCGTGCTGTTCGAGCGCATGGGCCATGCAATGCCGATCGAGAGCTGGCCGCGGATGATCGACGAGATCGTGGCCCTCGCGAAGTGAGGTAACGCGCTCAGCGCTCGTGCCTGTCACCCTCGCGAAAGCGGGGCCCCAGATGAGGGGAGCTAGCTTACGAGTATTGGGCGCTGCGCTCCGGATGCCCGCTTTCTCGCGGGCATGACAGCAAAGGCGCCCGCCTGCGCCAGCGAGCGGCGGCCCACAAAGCAAAAAGGCCGCAGGCTCTACGCCTGCGGCCCGAAATGTCCGCTTTCGCGGGCATGAGAAGAACAGACTTACGCGCCGACCTGGGCCTGCGTCGCCAGGGTCGAGAGGTCGAGGCGCACGCCTGGGCCCATCGTCGACGACAGCGCGGCGCGCTGGAAGTAGGTGCCCTTGGCGCCCGTGGGCTTGGCCCGGTTCACCGCCTCGACGAAGGCGCGGATGTTCTGGGCGAGTTGCTCTTCGCCGAACGACGCCTTGCCGACCGAGCCCTGCACGATGCCGGCCTTCTCGACGCGGAACTCGACCGCGCCGCCCTTGGAGGCCTTGACCGCCGCGGCGACGTCCATCGTCACCGTGCCGACCTTCGGGTTCGGCATCAGACCGCGCGGGCCGAGCACCTTACCGAGACGGCCGACGAGCGGCATCATGTCGGGCGTAGCGATGCAGCGATCGAAATCGATCGTGCCGCCCTGCACCGTCGCGACGAGGTCTTCCGCGCCGACGACGTCCGCGCCCGCGGCGCGCGCTTCGTCGGCCTTGGCGCCTCGCGCGAAGACGGCGACGCGCAACGTGCGGCCGGTGCCGTTCGGCAAATTGACGACGCCGCGCACCATCTGGTCGGCGTGCTTGGGATCGACGCCGAGGTTGATCGCGAGTTCGACCGTCTCGTCGAACTTAGCGCTGGCGCTGGTCTTCACCAGCTTCACCGCGTCGTCGAGCTTATAGAGCTTGGTGCGCTCGACCGACTCGCGAGCCTTGCGGATTCTCTTGCCGTGCTGAGTCATGGCTTACCCCACCACCTCGAGGCCCATCGAACGGGCGGAGCCTTCGATCATCTTCATCGCCAATTCGATCGTCTCGCAATTGAGGTCGACGATCTTCTTCTCGGCGATCTCGCGCACCTGATCGCGCGTCACCTTGCCGACGAAGCCGCGGCCCGGCGTCTTCGAGCCCGAGGCCGGCTTCTTGCCAATCTTCAATCCAGCCGCCTTCTTGAGCCAGAAGGTCACCGGCGGCTGACGCATCTCGAAGGTGAACGAGCGGTCCTGGTAGGCCGTGATGACGACGGGAATCGGCGAGCCCTTCTCCATCTGCGCGGTGCGCGCGTTGAAGGCCTTGCAGAATTCCATGATGTTGAGACCGCGCTGGCCGAGCGCGGGACCGATCGGCGGCGACGGGTTGGCCGCTCCGGCCGGCACTTGCAGTTTGATGTAGCCGGCAATTTTCTTTGCCATCTGGCTGCTCCAAAAACAGCGCGGGCCGCTTCAGGTCGCCCCGAGCGGTCGCGCCAAGTTGCAGTTCGTGGTGCGAACGGGCTCCCGGCTGGCGACCGGGCGTTCTTCCACGGGTGAGGCGGCGTCGATAGCAGCGATGGCCGGCCGAGGCAAGGACGAACCGGGACTCACACCCGCGGAAGGCGCTCCGAGTCACCGAATCGCGCGCTGCCGCCCTACTCCGACCAGAGGCCTTCTGCGCCGCCTCGACGAAGCTCCGGGCGTATCGACACAAGAAAGCCCGCTCTCTCATCCCCGTCTGGATCGCCGCTTAGCGCAGCGCATTCGCGCTTCTCGATCTTACCCATCTTCTCGATTTCCTCAGCAATCTTGGCGCTATCGACCGCGCCGATGCGTCCCCGCGGCCCTGTTGACGTCCGTTCGGAGCTTGGAGCGAGCCTTTGAGAGACTCGTGGAATTTTTTTCGTCGCCGTCGTCGCAGGTCCATTCCGAGGCTTGTCATCGCCAAAACGATTTGTTAGACGACGCGCCTCGCTGACGCCGAGAGGTTCGAAGCGATGCGGTCATGGCGGAACTGGTAGACGCGCTAGCTTGAGGTGCTAGTCCTTTAACCGGGGTGGAGGTTCGAGTCCTCTTGACCGCACCAACTGCTCTTCTAGAGCAGAAAATCGCCGGGGTTTCGCCCGGCTCGATCCCAACCCTTTGGGAGGTTGGGAATAGCTGATCCGGGAACGCTCTTTGAGAGCTTCCCGATCGTTTCTTTCAAAAGCCTGATCCTGCCGGCCGACGTCGTGTAGAGGCTGCGCAAATTCTGCGCCTGTCGCGCCATTGCTGCCGCGGCGACGCCAGCTGTCCCGAAGGCCGTGAGCCCTGCCAGAACACCGGCGGCATCGAATCTTTTCCGCATGAGCGTGCCGGGCGCCGCGGCGATGAATATCTCGTCGTTGGCCTTGGTTGGCGCCCGCATGCGGTCAAGTCTCGCGACACGCCCGGGTTGCCGACTTATTGCGATGCGCGTCGACGATCGTTAATCCCGATGGTATACAACGAGTCGCATATCGAGAATCGCGAAATCGCGGATGGAATAGATGGCCTGGGGGAGGCAATCTTGTCCTTTAAGACGGCGCGTTATTCTACACGACTGCGTTCCTCACAAGTTCCCCCACTCGCGCTAATCGCCGGGGCGGCGTTGGCGAGCGGAGCGATTTCTCCCGGTCCCGCCTTCGCGCAATCGGCAGATCCGCGCATCGATGCGCTCGAGCGGCGGATCGAGGCCTTGCAGGCGGCCCATGAGCGGGAGATGCGCTCGCTCGAAGGCGAGATCAAAGCGCTGAAGCACTCCCTGGCGGCGCGCGACCAGCGGGGCGCCGCTCCGCCCGCTTCAGTCGCGACGGCGGCAAAGCCGGCCTCGCCGCGGGCCGGCGCGCAGGCGCAGGCCCGCGCCCCGGCGCCGGAACAGGTCGCGCAGTACACCTCACCTTATCGCTCTGTGACCTTCCCATATGGCCGCCCGACTTTCACCTCGGCCGATGGCCAGTTCTCGGCCTCGGTGGGGCTGCAATTCTGGTATGATCTGGGCGGATTCTCCCGGGAAACAAACCTGCCGCCAGGCGCGGCGCTACTTCCGGACTGGGACGCCAATTTGCGGCGCGCGCGACTTCCCGTGACTGTCCAGGAAGGCGATGTCTTCGTTAAGGTCACGCCCGAATTCGGCGGCTCGCCGGATGGGATTTTCTCTCTCTACGAAGCCAACATCAACTATACGGGCATCAAAAACACGTTGCTGACGGGCGGCTATTACCGTCCCTCCCTGACTTTGTCGGATGCGACCAGCGACGAAGACATCACGTTCACGGAGCGGCCGAGCATCATCAACGTCGCCCGCGGCATTGCGGCCGGCCAATCGCGCGCCTCGCTCGGCGGCAAGAGCTGGAGTGACCAGTGGTTCCTGGCCAGCTACTTGACCGGCCCGGTAGCCGGCTCCCAGGAATCGACGCTTGCCACCTATCCGCAGACTGGCGCGAGCTTTCGCGTAGCCGGGCGACCGATCGACACTCCTGATGTTGACCTGCATCTGGGATTTTCCGCCTCGGATTCCTTTCATCCCCAGAAAGACGTCACCGGCAGCCAAACGATTACTCTCCAGGATCTGCCTGAGACCCATCTCACTTTCAGCGACTTGATCAGCACCGGCCCCATCCCCGCGACCAACGCCTATGAGGTGGGACCCGAATTGGCCGTGCGCTGGCGCAATCTGCTCGTGCAGGGCGAGTACATTCAGATCGGCGTCGATCGCGCAGTGACCAGCCCCGTCGAAAACTCGCAACTCAGGTTCTCCGGCGCCTATCTCGACGCGGCCTGGACCCTGACCGGAGAGCCGAGGCTTTACAACCCGTCGCTCGCGGCATTCGACAGCCCCATTCCCGCCCATCCGTTTTCGCTGAGCCAGCACACCTGGGGCGCGTTCGAACTCGTCGCCCGCTACAGCGTGACGGACCTCAACGACCGCGCCGTGGCTGGAGTACCGGAAACGGTGACCGGCGGCGTCTATGGCGGCGAGCAGCAAGTCTATTCGATTGGGCTCAACTGGTATCCCAACGACAATATCCGCGTGATGCTGGACTATGACCGGATCAATGTCGACCGGCTCGACGCCAGCGGGGCGCAGATCGGCCAGAATGCCCAGGCCGTCGCCATGCGCGTGCAAGCGGCCTACTAAGGCTCCTGGCCCATCCGCCTTCCGTAGGGCGTGAGCCGAGCCATGAGCGCCCTCGGCGTCGCCGTCATCGCGAGGAGCGCAGCGACGAAGCGACCCATGCATCCGCCTGAATTGGCGGCGCCAATGGATTGCTTCGCTTCGCTCGCAAAGACGGGAGGTTCGGACTGAATCCTACTCCAGCGGCGCCGGCTTGACGGGGATCGGCCCGGCCGGGGTCTTGGGCGCGGGGCCGTCGAGGCGCGGCTTGATTGCGCCGACGACGCGCTCGGTTTCCGATACCCAGCCGGCCGGCGCGTCCATCGTCGGTCCGACGCCGGGCCCGGCGACGACATGGACGACCCGATAGCCGCGCTTTTTGAGTTCGCGCAGAAAGGTCGGCAGCATATCGGCGGTCCATTGACGATTGTCGTGGAACAGCAGCATTCCCCTGCCCGCCTTGTCGAGGCGGCCCAGGATGAGTTTCAGTTCCTGATTGGGCGTCATCGGCACCCAGTCGGAAGCCCAGAGATCCGTGCCGAAGATGCCGACGTTGTTCTGAGCGAACCAAGACCGCAAATCCGCCGTGTCGGCGAAGCCGGGGAAGCGGAAGAAGGGCGCGTGCAGCTTGATCTGCGAGAGGTCCTTCGGCTCGCCGGCGCTGAAGTCCTGCCCATAGGCGACCCGCTCGACGGTGATCATCCCCTTGAGGATGTCGGCGCGCGCAGTCGCATCGCCCATGTAGCGCAAAGTCGGCTGCGGGTGCGTGTAGGTGTGATGGGCGACGTTGTGCCCTTCTTCGACCTCACGCCGGGCAAGCCCGGGGAATTGATCGATGTTGCGGCCGATCGCGAAGAAGGTGGCGCGCACGCATTCGTCGGCGAGCGCCTTGAGGACTTGCGGCGTGGTCTTTGGATCCGGCCCGTCATCGAAGGTAAGGATGACCTCGTGATCGGCGAGCGCAACGGCCTTGGGATAGGTCTTCAAGCCGACGAGAAGCCCGCCCTGCGTGCCCACCTCGGCGACCCGCGAAGTGCCGAGCTTGTCGGGCCCGCACTGGGCGGCCGAAGCCTCGGCGGCGCCGGCGAGGTACAGAAGCAGGACGAAGGCGAGGCGCATGAGCGGGCTCTTTGTTTGCACAGAAGGGCCCTGCGCTTGCCCCTTCGGGAGCGGCCGGTCAAGCACGCCATTAAGGAAGCATTACCTTCATCCCTCTAATTTCGCGATAACGACGCCGGGCGAGATAGAATAGCTCGCGCCGGCCTCGCGGCCCCCCACAGACCATGACGCCGATGACCCTGCCTGCCTTCCCCCTCACCCGCGTCCTCGTCCGCTTCGCCGCCCTCGCGCTTCTCTCCGGCGCGCTTGCGAGTTGCGGCGGCGGCGAAAGTCCGCTCGGCTTCGACGACGACTATCCCAAGCCTAGGGACTACGCGATCCATGGAATCGACGTCTCCAAGTACCAAGGGACGATCGATTGGAACGCGGTCGCAGCCAGCGGCGTCCAATTCGCCTGGATCAAGGCGACGGAAGGCGGCGACCATCTCGACGAGCGTTTCCAAGCGAATTGGGAGGGCGCGAAGGAAGCCGGCATTCCGCGCGGCGCCTATCATTTCGTCTATTGGTGCCGTCCGCCGATCGAAGAGGCGAACTGGTTCGAGCGCAACGTCCCGATCGAGGACGATGCCTTGCCGCCCGTCCTCGACGTCGAGGCGACGCCAGATTCGAAAACCTGCAAGCGCCATCTCGAGCGCGACGCGGCGATCGCCGATATGAAAGTGATGCTCGACGAGATGGAGCGGCACTACGGCAAGCGGCCGATCATCTACACCTCGGTCGACTTCTACGAGGCCATTCTGTCAGACGGCGCCTTCTCCAACTATCCGATCTGGGTTCGCTCGACCAAGCACTATCCGGCCGTGCGCTACGGCTCGCGGGCTTGGAAGTTCTGGCAATACCAGGCCGACGGCGCTATTCCTGGCATCCAAGGCCATGTCGACCGCAACGCGTTCTACGGCTCGCCCGAGCAATGGCAGGCATTCCTCTACGGAATGAAGTGAAACTCAAATCGAGCGCCGCGTCGCTCGCATAACTGATCCGCCAAAACCAGCCTAACGGCGACCTGGCGCGCCCTCGCCCTTGCCGAGGGGGCGCGCTTGCGGCAACAGTCCGCGACGAACGATGTGGAGACCCTCGATATGTCCAGCGAAGGCGTGGCCGATCTCAAATCCGACGCGTTGCATTATCATCGCGAGCCCCGACCCGGTAAGCTGGAGATCGCCGCCACCAAGCCTCTCGGCAACCAGCGCGACTTGGCGCTCGCCTATTCTCCTGGCGTCGCCGCTCCCTGCGAGGCGATCGCCGCCGACCCGGAGGAAGCAGCCAATCTGACCGGGCGCCAAAACCTCGTCGCGGTGCTCAGCAATGGCACCGCCGTGCTCGGTCTCGGCGCGATTGGACCGCTCGCCAGCAAGCCGGTGATGGAAGGCAAGGCGGTCCTGTTCAAGAAATTCGCCGGCATCGACGTCTTCGACATCGAGGTCAACGAAACCGACATCGACAAGCTCGTCGACATCATCGTCGCGCTGGAGCCGACCTTCGGCGGCATCAACCTCGAGGACATCAAGGGTCCCGAGTGCTTCGAGATCGAGGAAAAGGCCAAGGCGCGCATGGCCATTCCCGTGTTTCACGACGATCAGCACGGCACTGCGATCATCGTCTCCGCCGCGGTCACCAACGCGCTCGAACTGACGGGCAAGAGCTTCGATTCCGTCAAGGTCGTCTGCTCCGGCGCGGGCGCAGCGGCGATCGCTTCGCTCAACCTCCTCGTCTCGCTCGGCGTGAAGCGCGAGAACATCTTCGTCTGCGACATCGAAGGCGTCGTCCACAAGGGACGCAACAAGCTGATGGACCGCTGGAAGGAGCCCTATGCTCAAGAGACCAGCGCCCGCACGCTCACCGACGTGATCGAAGGCGCCGACGTCTTCCTCGGCCTGTCCGCCGGCGGCGTGCTGAAGCCGGAGCACGTCAAGCGCATGGCGCACGATCCGTTGATCATGGCGCTCGCCAACCCGACGCCGGAAATCATGCCCGAGATCGCCCACGAGGCGCGACCGGACGCGATGATCTGCACCGGGCGCTCCGACTACCCCAATCAGGTCAACAACGTCCTCTGCTTCCCCTACATTTTCCGCGGCGCGCTCGACGTCTCGGCGAGCGAGATCAACGAGGCGATGAAGCACGCGGCGGTCAAGGCGATCGCCGCCCTCGCCCGCGAGACGCCCTCAGAAGTCGTCGCCAGAGCCTATGGCGGCGAGACCTCGCTGTTCGGTCGCGCGTCGCTCATTCCGAGCCCGTTCGATCCGCGCCTGATGCTGCGCATCGCTCCGGCGGTGGCGCGCGCGGCGATGGAGAGCGGCGTCGCGCGCCGCCCGATCACCGACTTCGACGCCTATGCGGACAAGCTGTCGCGCTTCGTTTTCCGCTCCGGCTTCATGATGAAGCCGCTGTTCAACAAGGCGCGTGCGGCGCAGAAGCGCGTGATCTACAGCGAAGGCGAGGATGAGCGCGTGCTGCGCGCGGCGCAAGTCGTGCTGGAGGAAGGCCTCGCGACGCCCATCCTGATCGGCAGGCCCGAGGTGATCCGCGAACGCATTCGCCGCTATGGCCTCCGAATGACGCTCGGCAAGGACTTCGAGAACATCGATCCCGAAAGCGATCCGCGCTATCGCGATTATGTCGCCACATACCTCAAGGTCGCCGGACGCAAAGGCGTGACGCCGGACGCGGCGCGCACGTTGGTTCGCACCAACACCACCGTGATCGGCGCGCTCGCCCTCCAGCGCGGCGAAGCGGATGCGTTGATCTGCGGGCTCGAGGGCCGCTTCGCGCAGCGTCTCAAGCACATCAAGGACATCGTCGGCCTTGCGCCGGGAGCCAAGGACTTTGCGGCGATCTCCCTAGTGATCGCGCAGCACCGGTCGATCTTTCTCGCCGATACGCATGTGCGCTACGATCCGACGGCCGAGGAGATCGCCGATCTCGCTTTCGCTTGCGCGGATCACGTGCGCCGTTTCGGCGTGACGCCGAAGATTGCGCTCGTCTCGCACTCGGATTTCGGCTCGGCGGATACGCCCTCGGCGCTCAAGATGCGCGCGGCGCTTGCCCAGGTCCTTGCCCGCGAGCCCGACTTCGAGATCGACGGCGAAATGCAGGCGGATACCGCGCTGTCGCTGATCGCCCGCACCCGCGTCACCGCCGACAGCCGCCTCTCCGGTGAAGCCAACGTCCTGATCTTCCCCAATCTCGACGCAGGCAACACGGCGCTGCAAATGACCCGCATCGCCGCAGACGCGCTGCCGGTTGGTCCGATTCTTGTCGGCCCGGCGAAGCCGGCGCATATCCTCACCCCCTCGGTGACGGCGCGCGGCATCGTCAACATGACGGCGATCGCCGCCGCCGAAGCGGCGCGGGACTGCTGAGGCGAGTTACAGCCAGGCCGGACCGTCATTGCGAGGAGCGCAGCGACGAAGCGATCCATGGCTCCGCTTGGCGCTGCTGGATTGCTTCGCTTCGTCGCGATGACGGCATGGGTTCGGACAAAACCCAACGCGCTCTAAGCGACGATGAACGTGCGGCGATTGGCTTCGACCGCCTCACGATCGCCAAGACGACCTGGATCCTCAGGTGGAGGGAAGGCCGGGGATATTCACCCCGAGAGTTTGCAACAGCAGGATGGCGTTCAACGCGAGGACAAACGCCGAGCCGGCGATTGCAAGCACGTCGGTCAGCCGACTGTTGGCGAATTGCCCCATGATGTCGGCGCGCCGGGTGAAAATCACCAGCGCGATCATCGGCGCCGGCAGCGCGATGCTGAGCACGACCTGACTGAGCACGAGCGCTTTCGTCGCGTTGACGCCCAATGCAACGACGACGAAGGCCGGAACCATCGTCACGAGGCGGCGCGCCCAGAGCGGGATGCGGAAGCCGACAAAGCCCTGCATGATGAGTTGGCCGGCCATCGTGCCGACTGCGGAACTCGAGACGCCGGAAGCGAGCAGCGAGGTCAGGAAGACGAAGGCCGCGCCAGCGCCGAGCAGCGGCGTCAGCGTGTGATAGGCCGTCTCGATCTCCGCGACTTCACTATGCCCCGCGTGAAAGGCGCTGGAGGCCATCGCCACCATGGCCATGTTGACGAGTCCGGCGAGCGCGAGCGCAATGATCACCTCGCGGTTGGAGAAGCGCAGCAGCTTGCGGCGTTCGTCGTCGTTGCGCGCCGGCGCGCGGCTCTGCGTGAGACCGGAATGCAGATAGATCGCATGCGGCATTACGGTCGCGCCGACGATGCCAACCGAGATCGTCAGCGCCGCGGCGTCGGGGATCTGCGGCAGCACCGAGTGTAACGCGGCGGAGCCCCAATCGATTGGAGCGATGAACATTTCGACGAGGTAGCAGAGGCCGATCACCGAAACCAAGCCGCCAATGATGAGCTCCATCGGGCGGAAGCCGCGCCCGCCGACGATCAGGATCGCGTAAGTCACAACGCCGGTCACGAGCATGCCAGCGAGCAGCGGCAAGTGAAACAGGATCGACAGCCCGACCGCGCCGCCTAAGAACTCCGCCAGATCCGTCGCCATCGCGGCGATCTCGCTGACGATCCACAGCCCGATCACCACCGGCGGCGAGAACCGTTCACGGCACATTTCCGCCAGATTGCGTCCCGTGACGATGCCCAGCTTCGCCGACAGCGCCTGAAACAGCATGGCGATCACGTTGGCCGTCAGGACGACCCAGAGCAGCGCATAGCCGTATTGCGCGCCGGCCTGAATGTTGGTCGCGAAATTGCCGGGATCCACATAGGCGATCGAGGCGATCACCGCCGGCCCGGCGAACAGCGCCGCTGCACGCAGGCCGCTTCTTCGCCCATCGAACACCTCGCGAATCGCGATCGTCGTGCGATCGCTCATGGAAGGTGACGTGACTGGGCTCATGTCGGGTCGTTCCCTGTTGCGTCCATCGAATGTAGCCTGTGCTACACTTCCGTCAATAGTCTTCATTCCACGCGGCTCGGCGTCGAACGCCGCACCACCGGCGGGTCGGCCGCCGCCTTGATGGCTAAAGAATTGATTTGACACCGCGCCCGAGGCGGCAGACGCTTTGTCGCGCAAGACCGCGGGGCGCGCGCCTCGCGCAATTGTCAAACGGTCGACCGTCCCCGAGGCGGTTGGCGGAAAGCACGGGGTTAGCCATGATTCCGCCGGAGAAGATTTGCGGATCTCGGCCTCGCCGGGATCGGAGCGCCAAAGCCGCCTGACATGCCAAGGAGGAACGGCGCTTATCAGTTGAAAAATCTGACCTCAACTCGACGGCGCCCGACGCGAAGGCCAAGCGCCGAAGCCGTCAATGACCTGCAGCATCCCAGATCGTTTCGCACAGGCGAAACCGGGCCCCGATTCGCTTGAATGCGACGGGGCCCTTTGCTCGCGCTACCGTCTGACGTTGCGCGGCGACGCCGACATCGAACTCACAAAATTGATTGCTAATTACTAGCCGTAGGCTAGATCCTACGCGCGGCTCGCGATGGGGCGAGAGCCAGCAGAAGGGGGCAAATCATGCGGGCTTGCTCGCGCTCGCCGTGGTGGGGGCGACGGCGCTTCTTGCGACCCTCCCCGCTCTCGCCAGCAGCGATGTCGCGATCGACAATTTCTCCGCCACGTTAAAGGACGGCGCGAGGCTCGTGATCCCGCATGTGGATTTCGTCAACACCAATCTGAGCAAGGACGAAGTCGAGGCGCTGCTCAGCCCCGACACGCCGCAGGACGACAAACGCGCGCTCGCCGAGAAGCTCAAGGCCGACAAAATTTCGGCGCCGACGATCGAGATTGAGCCGAAAGACGGCGCGAAGGTGAAGCTGCATGACGTCCTTGCATCCGAGGTCGACGGCGGTCGGGTCGATCGATTTGGCTTCTCAAGCATCGAGAACTCGGCGACGGGCGAAGCTTCGCCGGTTTCCCTGAAGTCCGGCCCTCTCCAAATCGAAGGGCTCGACGTCGCGGATGTCTTGAAAGCGGTCGACGGATCGGGCGGCGGCAAGTCAGGGCGCCTCGACCATTTGACGTGGAGCGATATCGACATCGTCGCGCCCGACTCGCAAAGCCCGACGAGCAAAACGGTTCATATCGCGCTGGGCGCGATAGAGCTGCGCGGCAACTATTCCGACGACACGTTCAAGGATGGCTCGACGAAGCTTTCCGGCGTCGTGATCGAGCCCGCCCCCGATTCCGACGCGGGCAAGAGTCTCGCGGCGCTCGGCTATTCGAGAGTTGAACTCGCCGTGGCGGTCAACGCGACCTACCAGGCCGAGGCGAAGACCTTCACGCTCGACAATTTCACTGTCGACGGCGTCGGCATGGGCTCCGTCGCCTTGAAGGCGAACCTCAGCGATGTTCCGCCCGAGGTCTTATCGGGGGATAGCGCGGCCCGTCTCGAAGCGCTCCTCGGCTGCGGCGTCGCGTCGCTGGAGCTTCGCCTCGTCAACGCTGGCCTGTTCGAGAAAGCGCTCGCGCTCGCCGCCAAGCAGCAGGGCGTGACGCCCCTGGCGCTCAGCCAGCAATGGTCGGCGCTGGTCGGCCAGATGGCGCCCGTGCTTCTCGCCGGTTCGCCTTCGGCGCTCAAGGCCGCCGCCGAAACGCAGCGGTTCATTGCTTCGCCGCACAGCCTGACGGTCGCGCTGAAGGCCAAGGACGGCCCGCTCAAGGCGAGCGATTTGGCTGGCATCAGCGACCCCGCCGCCTTCCTCGACAAAGTCGACATCACCGCCAAGGCCAACCCGTAAGCCTCGACGGGTATCCAGGCGACGAACAAGCCGGGGCGGCCCCGGCCCGGAAGGAGCAGCCCTATGCGATATGAGATTTCCGGCTCGGTCATGCAAACGGTGGCGATCGACCTCGACCCCGGCGAAACCGTCTACAGCCAGACCAACACGATGGCCTGGATGAACGACGCGGTGACGATGGACACGCACACTGGCGGCGGCTTCTTCGCCGGGCTCAAGCGCACATTCGGCGGCGGCTCCTTCTTCGTCACCGACTTTGTCTCGAACGGCGCGGGCCACGTCGCGTTCGCGCCGCGCTTTCCCGGCAGAATCTTTGCCGCGATGCTGCAAGACGGACAATCGCTGATCTGCCGAAAGGAGACGTTCCTCGTCGCCCAGAAATCAGTGACGCTCGAACTCGCCTGGCAAAGGCGTCTCGGGGCCGGCTTCTTCGGCGGCGAGGGTTTCCTTCTGCAAAAGGTCACCGGCCCCGGCATCGTCTGGCTCGATCTGTCCGGCGAAGTCATCGAGCGCGATCTCGCCCCGGGTGAACGCCTGCTCGTTCACGCCGGCCATGTCGGCGTCCTCGAGCCGAGCGTCGGCTTCGACATCCAGATGGTGCGGGGCTTCAAGAATATTCTGTTCGGCGGCGAAGGCCTCTTCCTCGCCACCTTGACCGGCCCCGGCCACGTCTGGCTCCAGAGCATGCCGATTCTCAATCTCGCCGAGGAGATCGGCCGGTATCTGCCGCGCGGCGGTTCCGATACGGGGGCGAACTCGACCGTGGGCAGTCTCACCGCTGGCGCCGCGCTCGGCGCAGCCGGCGGCCTCCTCGGCAGTCTCTTCGGGGGCGACAACGACCGCAGCTGATCGAGGCGATCACGCATCTTGTCGCTCGCGGCTCAAGCTGCGATCCGAAGCACCCGCCCTTCGGCCACAGGCTTGTCGGACCGGCGTAAGGCGAGCAGAGGCGCCGGTTGACCGGCGGCCCGCCCCGTTTCGATGATAGCCGCTTTGAAGCTCTCGAGCGCGTCCTTCAGCGCGGCGACGTCGCGATCTAGCGCGATGACGAGTTCGTCCCGCGCCGCGCCGGCCCGTGCCCGCTCCCAGCGGTGCAGCGCCCCGTGCGCGGTCGTGACGGACGCGATGGTCCGCGCCAAAGCCGGCGCGAGCGACGGAAAATAGAAGCCGACCAGCATCTTGGCGTTCACCAACACCGCCCCGGCCTTCTCCAGCGCCTCGTCTCCAGCGCCAGCGGCGCGTTGCGCCGAATCGATCAGCGCATAGCGATCGCCAAAGAACCGCGACAGCTCCCGGTCGATCGCCTCGGCGTGACAATAGAGCTCTTCCGCTTTGGCGCCGATGAATCGCTTCCCGTCTCTGAATTCGTTCACTCTATAACTGACCAACCCGGCCATAACTGCGCTGACGATGATCGTAATGAACAGCAATGCCAGTTCCAAGGACGCCTCCACTGTCAGAGCGCGGCGACAAAGCGGACGCCTGTTCTTGAAATAGCGATCAGGTTCGCGTCGGTCGTCCGAATATCATGGATTTTACTATTTAATTTTCTTATAATATACTCTTAACCATTTCTTACTCGCGGGGCCATTCGAGGAACTGGCCGAAACTCCGGAGGACCCCGCTCCGCGTCGAACTCCGAGCTGCAATGCCCCCGCCGCAGAACACAGTTTCGCGCGAAAGGGCTTTTCAGGCGGCCCAGGATCCGTTAATCCCTTGCACACCGGTCCCTGCGGTGGCGTCTGCGCCGAAATTCGGGCGCGATTGATCACGCCGCATCACGACAGTTCTCACTTTTGTGTGCAGCGCAGCAATTGCGGAGTCGCGCATTCACCTTCATCTTCGCGCAAATGGCTTTTTAGCCATTGGGGAGTTGAAGACTGGGACGCGATGCAATTGCGGCAGATCCGACGTGTAGAACTCGATGCTCGCGCGCGTCCAGCTCGCGCGGAGTCGACTCGCGTTATTGCAGCGCACCATCAGACTCCTGCTCGGCTCCACCAGCGCCGCGGCGCGGCTACCTCTATGACTGTTTAGGAACCGGCCCCCATGGCAGGAATTGTCCGAATAGCGCTCTCGCGCCCGTATACCTTCGTCGTCATGGCGATTCTGATCCTGCTGTTCGGAGGGGTGTCGGCGATCCGAACCCCGACGGATATTTTCCCGAATATCGGCATCCCCGTCATTTCGGTCATTTGGACCTACACTGGCCTGCCGCCTGACGACATGTCGGGCCGCATCATCGCGCCCTACGAGCGTTCGCTCACCGCCACGGTCAACGACATCGAGCACATCGAATCCAAGTCGCTGCCCGGCGTCGGCGTCGTGAAGATCTTCTTCCAGCCGTCCGTGAACATCAGCGCGGCGCAGGCGCAGGTGACGTCGATCTCGCAGACGATCCTGAAGCAGATGCCGGCCGGCGTAACGCCGCCGCAAATTCTCTCCTACAACGCCTCGAGCGTTCCGATCATCCAGCTCGCTTTGTCGAGCGATTTGCTGTCGCAGACCCAGCTCGCCGACCTCGCGCTGAACTTCATTCGGCCGCAGCTCGTCACAGTGCCCGGAGCCCAGCTTCCCTACCCCTACGGCGGCTCGACGCGGCAGGTGCAGATCGATCTCGACCAAACCGCGCTCAACGCCCACGGCATCTCCGCCACCGACGTCGGCGCCGCGCTCGCGCAGCAGAACCTCATCACGCCGGTCGGCACCGAGAAGATCGGCGCCTACGAATTGACCGTCGACCTCAACGATTCGCCGAAAGTCCTCAACGACTTCAACAATCTGCCGATCAAGGTCGTCAACGGCACGGTCGTGTTCATGCGCGACGTCGCCTATGTCCATGACGGTTCGCCGCCGCAGACCAACGTCGTCCAGCTCGACGGCAAAAAAGGCGTTCTGATGTCGGTGCTGAAGATCGGCGACGTCTCCACCCTCGATATCATCTCCGGCATCAAGGCCCGCCTCCCCGCGATCCAGGCGACGCTGCCGCCGGGCGTGACGCTGCGGTATGTCAACGACCAGTCCGATTTCGTGAAGGAATTGGTCGCGGCCGTCGTGCGCGAAGGCCTGATCGCCGCCGTGCTCACCGGTTTGATGATCCTCCTCTTCCTCGGCAGTTGGCGTTCGACCCTCATCATCACGGTGTCGATCCCCCTCGCCGTGCTCAGCTCGCTCATCGTGCTTTCGATCCTTGGCCAGACGATCAATGTGATGACCCTCGGCGGCCTCGCCCTCGCAGTCGGCATCCTGGTCGACGACGCCACGGTCACGATCGAGAACGTTAATCGCCATATGGAAGAGCTCGGCGAGGACATCCTTACCGCCATCACGACCGGCGCGCGGGAAATCATGCCGCCGGCGACGATCGCGCTGTTCTGCATTTGCATCGCTTTCGCGCCGCTGCTCGCTCTCGGCGGCGTCCCCGGCTACCTGTTCCGGCCGCTGGCGATGGCCGTCGTCTTCGCGATGATCGCGTCCTACATCCTCACCTATACGCTGGTGCCGACGCTGGCGCATTTCCTCCTGCGCAATCAGCACCAGCACCATGCTCCCGGCGCCGGCGAAGCCGCCAAGGTCGGCTTCTTCGGCCGATTTCAACGGGGATTTCGAACGTCAATTCGAGCGTCTGCGGCAGGGCTATCTCGGCATCCTGCAACTCGCTCTGCACCACCGCTACGTGTTCGCGGGCGGTTTCGTCGCGGTCGCGCTGGCGTCGCTCGGCCTCACGGCTTACCTCGGCGAGGATTTCTTCCCGACGATCGAGTCTCCAGCGATCCGCATGCACTTTCGCGCGCCAACCGGCACCCGCATCGAGCAGACGACGGCGCTCGCCGACCAGATCGAGCAGACCATCCGCACGATTGTTCCGCCCGATCGGCTCGAGAGCATCGTCGACAACATCGGCCTGCCGAATAGCGGCATCAACATCTCCTACAGCAACAATGGAACCATCGGCGTATTCGACGGCGACATCCTGCTGACGCTGAAACCGGGCGAGACGCCGACTGACGTCTACGTGAAAACGATGCGCGAGAAGCTGCCCGGGGCGTTCCCAGGGACGACCTTCGCGTTCCTGCCGCCCGACATGGTGAGCCAGATCCTCAATTTCGGCTCTCCCGCGCCGATCGACGTTCAGATCGTCGGCAACGATCTCAAAGCCAGTCGCACCGTCGCCAACAAATTGCTGGACAAAATCCGGCATGTCGCCGGCGTCGCCAATCCGCGCATCGAGGAGGCGTTCCAGGACCCGGCGATCAAGGTCGACTTCAATCGCGACCTCGCCGGCGTCGTCGGACTTAAGGAATTTGACGCGGCGAGCAGCGTCCAGGCGACGCTGTCGGGCAGCACGCAGACCGCGCCGACCTATTGGCTGGATCCGCGCAACGGGGTCTCCTACGCCGTCTCTGTTCAAACGCCGCAATATTCGATTCAAACCCTCGGTGAGCTTAAAAACGTGCAACTCGCCGGCGCCCAGTCAACCCAACTCCTCGGTGGCCTCGCCACCTTTGAGCCCGAACCCGTCGACGCCGTCGTCTCGCACTATGACATCCGCGATGCGGTCAACATTTATTCGGAGATTCAAGACCGTGATCTCGGCGGCGTCGCCGCCGACATCGAAAAGATCGTCGACGAGGCGCGGGTGGATCTCCCCCGCGGCACGACCATCGCCATTCGCGGCCAAGTCGCGACCATGCACAGCGCCTATCAGCAGCTTTTGATTGGCTTGGCCTTCTCAATCGTGCTGATCTACCTGCTGATCGTGATCAATTTCCAGTCGTGGCTCGATCCGTTCGTGATCATCACCGGCTTGCCGGCGGCTTTGGCCGGCATCGTGTGGATGCTGTTCCTCACCGGCACCACGCTCTCGGTGCCGGCGCTCACCGGCGCGATTATGTGCATGGGCGTCGCCACGGCAAACAGCATTCTTGTCGTGAGCTTCGCGCGCGAACAGCTCGCCGAAGGCAAGGACGCGGTCGCCGCCTCGCTCGCCGCCGGGGCGACGCGTTTCCGCCCGGTGCTGATGACCGCGCTCGCGATGATCATCGGCATGCTGCCGATGGCCATCGAGCCCGGGCAAAATGCGCCACTCGGGCGCGCCGTCATCGGTGGCCTTCTTTTTGCTACGTTTGCGACGCTCGTGTTCGTGCCGACCGTCTTCAGCATCGCCCACCGTCGCCAACCTGCCCCCGCTCTCGAGGCGGAGCCGCTCGCCGGCCTGCCCTCCCACGCCTGACCCCCGGAGCCCCTCCCCCATGTCGTCGTCTGAACCTCCGATCCATTCTCCCAAGCCGCGCCGCGTGCTCATGCTGCTCGGAACGGTCGCCGTCTGCGCCATCGCCGCGGCCTATTTCGGCATCGTGAATTGCGCCGCGAGCCACCAGGAGGTGGCGACTTGGACCAACGAGCAGGCAGTCCCGACCGTTAAGGTCGTGGAGGCCGAGCGCGGCCCGTCGGAGCAGGATCTGATCCTGCCCGGCAACGTCGCCGCCTACTACACCGGTTCGCTTTACGCCCGCGCGAGCGGCTACGTGACCAACTGGAGCAAGGACATTGGCGCGCATGTGACCAAGGGCGAAACCCTGGCGACGATCTCGGCGCCGGATCTCGACCAGCAGCTCGCGGAAGGCAAAGGCCAGTTGGTGCAGCTGGAAGCCAACGTCCAACAGGCCCAAGCCAACGCCGATCTCGGCAAGGTGACCGACAACCGCACGGCGCAGCTCGTCGCGCAGGGCTGGACGAGCAAGGAGCAAGGCGACACCGACCATCTGACCTCCGCCTCGCGCGACGCCGCGCTGTCCGTCGCTAAGGCCAACGTGGTCGCGCAGCAGGCCGCGGTCGGCCGGCTGGAGGAGCTGACGAATTTCGAGAACATCAAGGCCCCGTTTGACGGCGTCGTTACGGCGCGCCACGTCGACATTGGCGATCTGGTCGCGGCCGGGGGCAACACCGGCATACCTCTCTTCCAGGTCGCCGACATTCATCAGATGCGCATCTATGTGAGCGTGCCGCAGGGCTTCCTCGGCGAGCTCACGCCCGGCATCAAGGCGACGCTCCACATCCCGGGCCAGAATGAGACCTTCGACGCTGAAATGGTGTCGACCTCGAATTCGCTGACGGAAGGCTCGCGCACCGCGCTGGTCGAGCTGCAGGCGGGCAATCCCGACGGCAAGCTGTGGCCCGGCGCCTTCACCGAGGTCCATTTCCACATCCCGTCCGACCCGAACACCCTTTCGCTGCCGCTCACCGCGCTGGTCTTCGGAGAGCACGGCATGCAGGTCGCCGCGGTCGACGCCAACGGCCGCGTGACGCTGAAGACGGTCAAGCTCGGCCGCAATTTCGGCAGTCGCGTCGAAATTCAATCTGGCGTCGCGCTCAACGACAAGCTGATCGACAATCCGCCGGAGTCGATGGAGACCGGCGAACTCGTTCAAGTCGCGACGGCGGCCGCCAAGCCGCCGACCGTGGCGGTGGCGCCCGCCAAGACTTCCGACCGTCGCGGCGGCTCCCAAGGCCGAGCCGGCTTCGTCGGCCAAGAACGACGATTGATGAAATAGGCCGCAGGTCGATCGATCTGCGGCTCGCAAACGCGGGCCGTCGCGCTTCTACTCGCCCGACGGCCGCTTTGTTTCTACGACTCGGGGCTCGCTCAGGCCGCCGCCTCCGCAAGCCCGCGCTTGCGCAGCAGCGCCTCCGGCTCCGGGTCGCGACCGCGGAAGGCCCTGTAGGCCGCATCGGGCTCGCGCGAATTGCCGGCGGCGTAGACAAAACGTTCGAGACGCTCCGCCAACTCGGCGTCGAACATGTCGCCGCTCGCCTCGAAGGCCTCGAAGCCGTCCGAGTCGAGAATCTCCGACCAGAGATAGCTGTAGTAGCCGGCCGAATAGCCCTCGCCGGAGAAGATGTGCTGGAAGTGCGGCGCCGAATGGCGCGGCGCGATCGCCTCGGGCATCCCAAGGGTTTCCAGCTCTCGCCGCTCGAATGCCGCGACATCGAGATCGCCCGGCTCGGCTTGCAAGTGCAGCGCCATGTCGACCAGCGCGGAGGCCGTATATTCGACCGTCGCGAAACCCTGGTTGAAGCGCCGCGCCGCCTCGAGCCGTTCGATCAGCGCCTCCGGCATCGGCTCGCCCGTATCCTCGCGCTTGGCGAAGCGGCGCAGGGTCTCCGGACGTTCCAGCCAGTGTTCGTAAAGCTGCGAAGGGAATTCGACGAAATCGGCGGAGACGTTGGTTCCCGCGAGCAAGGGATAGGTGACGTTCGACAATATGCCGTGCAGCGCGTGGCCGAATTCGTGGAACAGGGTATGCGCCTCGTCGATGCTGAGGAGGCACGCCTCGCCCGCCCCGGCCTTGGCGAAGTTCATCACATTGACGATGATCGGCAGGACCGCGCCGTCGAGCTTCTGTTGGTCGCGGAACGAGCTCATCCAGGCGCCGCTGCGCTTGGAGGGCCGAGCAAAATAGTCGCCGATGAACAGAGCGATCGGCTCGCCGTCGCGTCCCGTGACGGTCCAAGCGCGCGCGTCGGGATGATAGAGCGGGATGTCGCGGCGCTCGGCGAAGGAAAGGCCGAACAGGCGATGGGCGACATCGAACGCCGCCGCGATCATGCCCTCCAGCGGCAGGTAGGGCTTGAACTCGCTCTCGTCGATGTCGAACAGCGCCTTGCGCCGCTTCTCCGCGTAATAGCGCCAATCCCAGGGACGAAGCTCGAAATTGCCGCCCTCGGCGGCGATCATCTCCTCCAGGCCCTCGGCTTCGCTTAGCGCCCGGGCCCGCGCCGGCGCCCAGACGCGCTGCAGCAGTCCCAGCGCCGCATCCGGCGTCTTGGCCATCGTGTCGGCGAGACGGAAGTGCGCGTAGGAGGGATAGCCCATCAACCGCGCCCGCTCGGCGCGCAGTTCGACCGCCTCGCGCATGATCGCGGCGTTGTCATTCGAGCCGCCGTTGGCGCCGCGGGCGAGGAAGGCGCGGAAGACCTTCTCGCGCAGATCGCGCCGCGCCGAGAATTGCAGGAAAGGCTCGACCGACGAGCGGGACAAGGTGACGGCGTATTTGCCGGGATGGCCGCGCTCGCTCGCCGTCTCGGCCGCCGCGGCAAGGAAGCTGTCAGGCAGCCCCTGGAGATCACTTGGCTCGAGAACAAGCAGGAACGCCTTTTCGTCGGCGAGCACGTTCTGGCCGAAACTCGCGCCCAGCGTCGCCAGCCGCTCGCTGATTGCCGCGAGCCGCGCTTTCGTCGTAGCGGGAAGCCCCGCCCCCGCTCGGCGGAAGGCGGTGCGGTAGCGATCGAGCGTGCGCGCCGCCTCCGGGTCGAGCCCGAGCGCCGCCGCATCGGCGTGGAGCGTCTCGATACGGCGGAACAGCGCGTCATTCTGCAAAATGGCGCTGCGCTCGCGCGAGAGGATCGGCGCCATCTCGCGCTCGAGCGCTTGCAGCGCGTCGTTGCTGTGCGAGCCGACGAGATTGAAGAAAACCGACACGACCTGGTCGAGCGCCTTGCCGCTGCGCTCGAGCGCCGCGACCGTATTCTCGAAAGTCGGCGCGGCGGCGTCGTCGGCGATCGCCGCGATCTCGGCGCGCTTCTCCGCCAAGGCGGCGTCGAAGGCGGGCCGGAAATGCTCCGGGCGGATCGCGGCGAAGGGCGGCGCTTCGAACGGGCCGTTCCACGGCTCGAGAAGCGGATTGCCTTGAGCGTCGGTGTGAATGTCCACGGGTTCGGTCCTCGCGCTGTTCGAAGTTGGAGCGCCCCTCGACGCTCCCGCCGGTCAGGTTCCCGCCGAGGGATAGTTGGGGCTTTCGCGCGTAATCGCCACGTCGTGCACGTGGCTTTCGCGCAGGCCGGCCGAGGTGATGCGAATGAAGCGCGCCTTCGCCTGGAACTCCTCGACCGTCGCCGCGCCGACATAGCCCATCGCGGCGCGCAGGCCGCCGGCGAGCTGATGCAAGATCGCGCCGACCGGGCCGCGATAAGGCACTTGGCCCTCGACGCCCTCCGGCACCAGCTTCATCTGATCCTTGATGTCCTGCTGGAAGTAGCGGTCGGCGGAGCCTTGCGCCATCGCGCCAAGCGAACCCATGCCGCGGTAGCTCTTATAGGAGCGGCCCTGGTACAGGAACGTTTCGCCAGGACTCTCATCGGTGCCGGCGAGAAGCGAACCGATCATCACGCAATCGGCCCCGCCGGCGATCGCCTTGGCGAGGTCGCCGGAATATTTGATGCCGCCATCGCCGATCACCGGCACGCCGGATTTGCGCGCCGCCTCCGCCGCCTCGAGGATCGCGGTGAGCTGCGGCACGCCGACGCCGGCGACGATGCGGGTGGTGCAGATCGAGCCCGGCCCGATGCCGACCTTGATCGCGTCCGCGCCGGCGTCGATCAGCGCTTGCGCGCCCTCGCGCGTCGCGACATTGCCGGCGATGACGGCGACCTTGTTGGTCGCGCGCTGGATGCGCCGCACCTGTTCGAGCACATGCTCGGAATGGCCATGCGCCGTGTCGACGACGAGGCAATCGACGCCCGCGGCCATCAGGAGTTCGGCGCGTTCGAAGCCCTTGTCGCCGACCGTCGTCGCAGCGGCGACGCGCAGGCGCCCGTCCGGATCCTTGGCGGCGTTGGGGTGCGTGGTCGCCTTCTCGATGTCCTTGACGGTGATCAACCCGACGCAGCGGCCATCCTCGTCGACGACGACGAGCTTCTCGATTCGGTGCTGATGCAACAGGCGGCGCGCTTCGTCCTTTGATACGCCCTCGCCGACCGTCACGACCTTGCGCGTCATCAATTCGGCGACCGGCTGGCGCGGATCGTCGGCGAAGCGAACGTCCCGATTGGTGAGAATGCCAACGAGCCGCGCTGGTTTGCCGGCGGGGGAGCCGCGCTCGACGACGGGAATGCCCGATATCGAGGCGCGGCGCATCAGCGTCAGAGCGTCGGCGAGCGTCGAGTCGGGAAAGATCGTGATCGGGTCGACCACCATGCCGCTCTCGAAGCGCTTGACCTTGCGCACCTCCTCGGCCTGCTCTTCCGGCGTCATGTTGCGGTGGATGACGCCGAGGCCGCCGGCCTGCGCCATCGCGACCGCGAGGCGCGCCTCGGTCACCGTATCCATGGCGGAGGACATGATCGGCAGGTTGAGGCGGATCGAGCGCGTCAGGCGCGAGCCGATGTCGACGCCACTCGGCATGACCGTGCTGTGGCCGGGGCGCAGCAGCACGTCGTCAAACGCAAGGCCTTCAGAAAATGTCGGATTTTCCAGAGTCGCCATGGGAGCCGTCCTTTGAGGAAGTCGCGGACGCTTCCCCGCGCTCCGCTTCATGGCGGGGCTGCGTAACACGAGCGAGCGGAAGATCCTAGCCGCCTTCGCGTATAGGCCCTGCGGCGATCAAGCCCACCGGCGCGGTGAATGGCGGGCGCGATTGACGAAAACAGGCGCCTTCATTTTTCGTGCGCGTCTACACTTGCGCCGAGGGAGGGGTCACCGCCTTACCGATACCAGCAGTGGCCGTTGCGACAAATGCGGTGGTGCGGATAGAGGAAACCGGGGCCGGCGCAAAATCCGTACCAATGATAGCCGGTTTCGCCGACCCGATAGCAGCCGGCTTCCGCCGCGACGGGCATAAGTACGATCGCCGACATAGCCGCCGCGGCGGCGAGGGTGGAAAAGGCGCTCATGAATTCGCTCCTTGATCCGTGGCTACGAAGAGCGAAGTTTACACACGGCCCCGCCATCGACGACAGGCTCGGATTCTACTTATGCTTCGTCTACTTAGATCGAACCGGTCGCCGCCCGGCCCTTCGCCTTGCGAGATAGACGGGGAGGCTGTGCGTCGCGGCGTTCGGCCGAGCGAGCGCCGCCATCTTGAACGCGGCGACGCCCAGCTTGATCGGGTTCGCCGCCCATGACCGCGCCTCAGCCGCCGTTCGAGTTGCTGTAGCAGGCGTAGCCGAGAAGGGTCCCGCTCTGGCCCCAGACCGCCCGCGACATTTCGCCGCCGCAATTGTTGGCGTTGCGAACGTAATGGCTGGCAAGGTTGCGGGACATCGACGCTTCGGCGACCCTCGCGATCTCCTGCCGGCTCACCGGGTTGGGGGCGCCGTTGTAAGCCAGGGCGGCCGACGAAAGAGAAAGAAGGGCGACGATAGCGAGGCAGGTGCGGTTCATGTTCGCCTCCAGGCGATGTTGTTTCAACGCCCCGATAGTCCTCCTCTTCGATCAATCACTCCAATTCATTGTCGTCGTCGTTTTAATCAACCTGCACGATCAGACGCGCCGTCAGTGAGGGGCTTCGACAATGCGCGACGTTTCGGCAACAGAGCATGCAAATCGCACACGCCCAGCAGGCAAGTCGCCGAAACATCGGGTTCCGGCGCTTGCCTGCTGCTTGACGGAGTGTGCGGTTCCGCGCGAGCATCGCGCTATGATGCTCGCTCGCGTGATCCGTTTCGTCTTAGTGCTATCGTGCGCCACTGCGCTCGCGGGTTGCGACTACTGCGGCAATTGGCCGTGGACTCCAACGCAGAAGTCCTGCCACGGCGAGGCTGTTCGCTAGGCGGCGCGCCGTCCGCATCGCGCGACGTGCAGGTCGGGGAATTCAAGTCGCTCGGACGTCAGAGCGAGATCGGCATTCCGTTCCTCACACTCCGACTTGGCGAAACGAAGAGCAGCGTCTTTGGTGCTGAAGATGCCGCCACAGAGGCCGTGCGTCTCGGCGACCACCCACAGACCGGAATGATCCTGGCCGACGAGAAAGTGAAATGGGTCGCCGGCCTCGCCACGTTGGCTCGGTTCGACGGCGTCCTCCAATTGCTGCGCCATAGCGCGAACTCCTTGATGATGTTTCAGTCGAGCCAGGGCCCGACCTTCGACGCCGCCATTCTGCCTCCATCAGGAATAAAGGATCGCTGCGTCTTTTCGGCTCGCCGCATAGGGATTTCGTAAGGACGCGCATTCACCCAATCGTGACCGGCGAATAGCGGAGGGCGCCCCCCACGAGCTTGCCGCAGGCCCAGAGCGGCGCCACATGTCGGGGCTTGCATGCGCCCCACGATCCTCACAGCCCTGATCGTCGCCACAGCTCTGTTCATGGAAAACATGGACGGAACCGTGCTGGCGACATCGCTGCCGGCGATCGCGCACGACCTGCATCAGGATCCGATCGTCCTTAAGCTCGCGCTGACGTCGTACATGCTGACGCTCGCGGTGTTCATCCCGGCTTCGGGGTGGGTCGCCGATCGGCTTGGGGCGCGGACGGTGTTTTGTTCGGCCATCATCACCTTCACGCTCGGCTCGATCTGCTGCGGCGCGTCCTCGTCGTTGTCGGCGCTGATCGCCGCCCGCGTGTTCCAGGGACTCGGCGGAGCGATGATGGTGCCGGTCGGCCGACTCGTGCTGCTGCGTTCGACGCCGAAGTCCGAGATGGTGAACGCCCTCGCCTATCTCACCGTCCCCGCGCTGATCGGCCCGGTGCTCGGGCCGCCGCTCGGCGGGTTCATCACCACCTATTTCCACTGGCGCTGGATTTTCTGGATCAACGTTCCGATCGGCCTGCTCGGCGTCGCGCTCACGCTGCGGTTCATCGAGAACATTCGCGAGCTTGACGTCGCCCGCTTCGACTTCAAGGGCTTCTTTCTTTCCGGGCTCGGCCTGCTCGGCCTGATCTTTGGCCTCACTCTACTCGGCGTCAATCTCGCTCCGACAGGCGTTGTCGCGGCGCTGATCGTCGGCGGCCTGGCGCTGCTCGTCGCCTATGTGCGCCACGCCCGGCGCGTTCCCGACCCGATCATCGACCTCGGCCTCCTGAAGACGCCGACCTTCTTTGCCGGAGTCGTCGGCGGCTTCATCTTTCGCCTTGGCATTGGGGCGATCCCCTTCCTGCTGCCGCTGCTGTTGCAAATTGGCTTCGGGCTGACGCCGTTCGAATCGGGTTCGCTCACCTTCGCCGCCGCGGCGGGCGCGATGGCGATGAAATTCACCGCCGCGACAATCCTGCGGCGGGCCGGATTCCGGCGCGTGCTGATTTTCAACGCCGTGCTCTCGGCGGGCTTCATCGCCTCTTACGGCCTGTTCACTGGACAGACGCCGCATTGGTTGATGTTTGTGGCGCTGCTGACGGGGGGCTTCTTCCGCTCGCTGGAGTTCACCGCCCTCAACGCCATCATCTACGCCGACATCGATCAGGCGCGCATGAGTCGGGCGACGAGCTTCGCCAGCGTCGCGCAGCAGATGTCCGGCGCCGTCGGCGTCGCGGTCGCCGCCGCCAGCGTCGAAGTCTTTCGCTACAGCTTCAGCGGCGGCGAACTCGTCGCGCGCGACATGACGCTGACCTTTGGCGTCGTCGCGCTCATAACCCTCGTCTCTACGGCGTTCTTCATGCGCCTGAAGCCGAACGCCGGCGCGCAGGTCTCCGGCCATCGTCGTCGCGTCGCTGAGGCCACCGATCCCGGAGCCGCGACCAGCCAACTTGGAAGCTAGCGAATCCGTTGGACCGCCGCGCTTATAGATTTGGGAGGCAAATTTGGTTCAGGGCCTCAGCCACATGACGTTCATTGTGCGCGACCTTGATCGCATGGAGAAAATTCTCACAGAGGTGTTCGAAGCGCGAAAGGTGTACGACAGCGGCGCCGACACATTCTCCCTCTCTAAGGAGCGTTTCTTCCTTATTGGAGACAGTAACGACCCGATTTGGGTTGCGACCATGGAAGGTGAACCGCTTCCGTCGCGAACCTACAACCATGTGGCTTTCAAGATCGCCAACGATGAACTTGAAAGCTATCTGCGACGCATTCGCGAGCTTGGCCTTGATGTCCGTGAAGGGCGGTCGCGCGTGCCGGGCGAAGGGCAATCAATCTATTTCTACGACGATGACAACCACATGTTCGAGCTCCACACCGGAACGCTCGACCAGCGTTTGAAGCGTTACGCCGAAGGGCGCTAAGCTTGAAAGCTATCGTCACCGGCTTTCGCCAGCAGCGCGCGACAACAATGGAAACAAGAGAGCGCGGCACATCCTGCGAATCGCCGCGCTCTTCAGGCACAGTGCCGCACGCGCGCCTTCAGATGACCTTGCCGCGCGCCGCCACCGGCCAGAGCGCAGTTTCGCCCCCTCGGACAACATGCACAGCATCGACCATGTTGGTGACGACGCAGGCGTGGTTAGGGACGATGCGCAGCCGATCCCCGACTCGCAAGCCCGTCACGCCATCAGGCGCGATCAGGCGCCCATGCTCCTCGGAGAGCTGATCGACCACGAGGTTGGGGCGGCCGAGGACATGGCCGTGGCCGGTCAAGCCCAAGAGGTCGGAGGTGAGGATCTTGCTGCCGGCATCGATGATCGCGCGATTCGGCGCGGGCGTCGAAACCACCGTCGCGAGCACGGTCAGCGCGCAATCGTCCCAGCCGCAGACGCCGCGCGCGACCAGCGACCGGTCGTTGTAGACGTAGGTTCCCGGCCGATATTCCGTCGTCACCGGCGCTTCGTGCGCCCGCATCATGTCCGGCGTTCCCCCTGAACTGACGCGCGGAACCGCGAGCCCCGACGCTTCGATCACCCCCTTCGCGGCGGTCATGAACGCCTGCACCTTGGCCGCCCCGTTGACGGGCGGATAGGTCATCAGGCCGCCGAAGGCGAGGCCCGGCGACGCCGCGATGCGCCGCGCGAGCTCGGCCGCCTCCTCGGGCGTTCCGACCCCGCAGCGATCCGCGCCGACATTGCATTCGACCAGCACGGTCAGCGGGGCGGCGGAGGCGAAGGCCGCGGAGAGGCCATCGATCACCGTCGCGCTGTCGGCGACGACCGACAGCTTCACCCGCCCGGCGAGCCCGCGCAGCGCCTCGAGCTTGTCTTCCCCGACGATGTTGTAGGTGATCAGAATGTCGCGGATCGCCTCGCTGCCGGCCGCCATCGCTTCGGCCTCGGAAATCTTCTGGCAGGTGATGCCGATCGCGCCGGCGCGAAGCTGCATCTCGGCGACCGCGGGCAGCTTATGCGTCTTGATGTGCGGCCGCACGCGCAACTGGCGCCCATCCGCGTAGGACTGGAATCGCGCGATGTTGCGCTCGGCGACGTCGATATCGACGACGACGGCCGGGGTGGAGATCGCATCGACCAAACTATCCTCCTCGAACAATGCGCCCACTGCGGGGCTTGACAAGGAAAACGTCCGATGGTTCGGTTGTCAATCCGCTATTTGAGACGAATGTCCAAAATAGCGGACGCATTCTTCCCGGGGAGGTCGATGAGATGAAGTTTCTGGTCACCGCGGCGGCGGCCCTCGCCGCCCTCGCTTTTGCGGCGGCGACGCCCGCTAGCGCGCAGCAGACGCAAAGCAAGCTCGACAAAGTGCTGGCGCGTGGCCGGCTGGTCATGGGCACGGGTAGCACAAACGCACCCTGGCATTTCAAGAGCGCCGACGACAAGCTGCAAGGCTTCGACATCGACATGGGCCGGATCATCGCCAAGGCGCTGTTCGGCGATCCCGACAAGATCGATTTCGTCATCCAGTCGTCCGACGCCCGCGTTCCCAACGTCACGACCGACAAGGTCGACATCACCTGCCAGTTCATGACGGTGACCGGCGAGCGCGCCCAGCAGGTCGCCTTCACCATCCCGTACTATCGTGAGGGCGTTGGCCTGATGCTCAAGAACGGCGGCAAATACGCCGACTACCAGGCGCTCAAGGCGGGCGGCTCGGGCGTGACGATCGCCGTGCTGCAGAACGTCTACGCCGACGCGATGGTCCACGCCGCGCTGCCGGACGCCAAGGTCGACCAGTATGAATCGGTCGACCTTATCTATCAGGCGCTCAATTCCGGCCGCGCCGAGGCTGCGGCGACCGACCAGTCCTCGCTCGCCTGGTACATGACGCAGAACCCGGGCCGCTATCGCGACGCCGGCTACGGCTGGGACCCGCAAACCTACGCCTGCGCCGTCAAGCGCGGCGACCAGGATTGGCTCAACTTCGTCAACACCGCGCTGCACGAGGCGATGACCGGCGTCGAGTTCGATTCCTACGCCAAGTCGTTCAAGACCTGGTTCGGCAAGGACCTGCCGCCGCCGGCGATCGGCTTCCCGGTCGAATACAGCAGCAAGTAAAGCGTCGCGGCCTTCGGCGGCCCGGTTTTCGAGCCGGGGCGCCGAGGCCACGAAACGCGGGGCGCTTCCTGAATGGGCTATACGCTGAATTTCGCCGCCGTCTGGCGCAGCTTCGACCTTCTGCTCGAAGGCCTGGGGCTGTCGCTCGTCCTCGCCTTCGCGGGCGTCCTCATCGGCACCGCGATCGGCCTCGCGGTCGCCTTCAACCTGACCACGAAGTCGCGAATCCGGCGCGCTCCCGCGCAGACCTACGTGACGATCATCCGCAACACGCCGATCCTGGTGCTGATCCTGCTGGTCTACTTCGGCTTGCCGCAGATCGGGCTGGCCCTGAACAAGGGAACGAGCTTCATCCTGACGCTGGCCGTCTATTCGGGCGCCTATCTGGCCGAGGTGTTCCGCGCCGGCCTCCTTGCGGTGCCGCCGGGCCTGCGCGAGGCGGGCCTCGCCATAGGGCTGCGCGAGAGCCAGATCCGCTTCTCGATCATCCTGCCGTTGATGCTGCGCAACGCTCTGCCCTCGCTCGGCTCGACGCTCATTTCGCTGTTCAAGGACACGTCGCTCGCCGCCGCCATCGCCATCCCTGAGCTGACGTTCGAGGCGCGCAAGATCAACGTCGAGACCTTCCGCGTCGTCGAGACCTGGATCGTGACCAGCCTGCTCTATGTCGCCGCCTGCTCCGTGCTCGCCGCTCTCATTCGCGTCGCCGAGCGCCGCCTCGCTTTTCCGAGGTGATCCAAATGGATTTCGCAACCTTCTTCCACGAAGCCTATCTGGCGCGCTTCACCCTCATCAAGGGCCTCGGCGTCACGATCGCGATCTCCGCGCTGTCGATCGTTCTCGGCACGCTCCTCGGCGTCGGCGTCGGCCTGATCTTGACCTACGGCGCGCGGCCGGCCCGCTGGCTCGCGCGCGGCTACACCGATTTCATCCGCGGCACGCCGGTGCTCGTCCTGGTCTTCGCAAGCTACTATGTGCTCGGCATGGTGGGCGTCGATCTCCCGCCGTTCGCCGCCGGCGTGCTCGCGTTGACCGTCTTCTGCGGCTCGCATGTCGGCGAGATCGTCCGCGGCGCCTTGCAGGCGATTCCCAAAGGGCAGACAGAGGTCTCTAAAGCGATCGGCCTGACGTTCTCGCAAACCTTCGCCTATGTGCTGTGGCCGCAGGCGTTGCGGCAGATGCTGCCCGCCTGGGTCAATACGGCGGTCGAGATGGTGAAAGCTTCGACGCTGCTGTCAATCATCGGCGTCGCGGAACTGTTGCTCAGGGTCCAGGAGGTGATCTCGCGCACCTTCCTCAGTCTCGAGTTCTACCTCTTCGCCGGCATCCTCTATTTCGCCGTCAATTTCGCCATCGAACGACTCGGTCGCATGATCGAGCGCCGCGTCGCCCTTCCGACCTGAGCCGCCGCCATGTCCGAGTTCCTTCTCGAAATCCGCGACCTCCATAAGCGCTTCGGCCTGGTCGAAGTCCTCAAGGGCGTCGATTGCGTCATGCGGCCCGGCGAAGTCATCAGCGTCATCGGCTCCTCCGGTTCCGGCAAGACGACGATGCTGCGTTGCATCAACATGCTCGAGGATTTCGAGGGCGGCTCGATCCGCATCGACAGCGAAGAGATCGGCTACGAGACGATCGGCGGCACGCGCAAGCGCAAGAAGGAGAGCGAGATCGCCCGCCAGCGCGCGCTGACCGGCATGGCGTTTCAGCAGTTCAATCTCTTCCCGCACATGAGCGCGCTGGACAACGTCATGCTCGGCCTCGTCAAGGTCAAGCGCATGGCGCGCGAAGAGGCGCGCGCCGTCGCCGAGAAATGGCTCGAGCGCGTCGGCCTCATGAGCCGCGCCGGGCACTATCCCAGCCAGCTTTCCGGCGGACAGCAGCAGCGCGTCGCCATCGCGCGCGCCATCGCCATGAATCCGAAGCTCATGCTATTCGACGAGGTGACGTCGGCCCTCGATCCCGAACTCGTCAACGAGGTCCTGCAGGTCATCAAGGGCCTCGCCGCCGACGGCATGAGCATGCTGATCGTCACGCACGAAATGCGCTTCGCCTACGAAGTCTCGACCCGCGTCATCTTCATGAATCAGGGCCGGATCGGCGAAGAAGGCGACCCGCGCGAGATGTTCAACCGGCCACGGACCGAACGCCTGGCCGAATTCCTCAAATCATCGCCGTTCACCAAATAGTCGGAGAGGTTCATTGACGATCAAGCGTTACGGCGCCGGAGAGACCGGCGCAGGCAAACAGCCGTTGCCCTTCGCTCGCGCAGTCGAGGCGGACGGTTGGCTCTATGTTTCCGGCCAGGTGCCGATGGTGAAGGGCGAGATCATCGAGGGCGGCATCGTCCCGCAGGCGCGCAAGGCGATCGAGAATGTGTTCGCAATTCTCCATGAGGCGAATTACACGGTCAACGACGTGGTGCGGGTCGGCGTCTGGCTCGACGATCCCCGCGACTTCGCCGCCTTCAACGGCGTCTACGCCGAGTACTTCGGCGTCGCGCCGCCCGCACGCGCCTGCGTACAGTCGCGCATGATGGTCGATTGCAAGGTCGAAATCGACTGCGTCGCCTACAAGTCGAAGTGACGGAGGAGGCAATGTCGGGCCGCGGGACGGCCTCGGAGGCGCCCATGGATGACGCTTCGGACCCGGCTGTCAATCGCCGGGCCCGCGGCCTCGACCGCGCCTTCGAGATCCTGCAGTTCCTCAGGCTGCGGCGCCAGCCGGCGCGGCCGAACGAGATTGCGGTCGGCATCGGCGCGCCGCGCTCTTCGGTCTACGAGCTCGTCAACCTCCTGCTTCGCCAGGGGGCGCTCGAACACCGGGGCGAGGACGGCCGCGTCTTTCTCGGCCGCCGGCTCTATTTCCTCGGCGCCGCCTACGCCGAGGAATTCGACCTGATGCGCGAGTGCGACCGGCAATTAACCAAACTTGCCGAGGACACCCGCGAGACGGCGCAGATGTGTCTGCTGGAGGGCGACAAATACGTTGTCGCCCAGACGCGCGACGGCGCCCGCCCGTTCCGCATCTCTTCGAATGTCGGCGAACCCGTGCCGATCCCCTGGACTGCGTCGGGCCGGCTGCTCGTCTCACATTTGAGCGACGCCGAAATCCTGGCCCTCATTCCCGACGAGGATTTTCGCCTGCCGGACGGGCGGCGGCTGGAACCGAGCGCCTTCATCGCCGAGGCGCGGGAGGCCGCAGGGCGCGGCTACGTCGTCCTCGACAACGTCGTCGATACCTTCGCGCGCTGCTTTGCGGCCCCTGTCTACCGCCCGGACCGCGTCTGCGTCGCCACCTTGTGCCTCGTCGCGCCACGCGAGGACGGCCTACGCAACGGCGAAGCCTATGTGCGCGCTCTTGTCGAAGCCACCGGCGATCTATCGAGCCGGTTGGGGTATGCGGAGGCTGGGGGATAGGCTCGGAGCGTGTTAGAAGGCTTTGCAGAAAGGCGGAGCCGAATGGGATTCGAAGGGCATGAGGCGAACGGCGCGGCCTGGACGGACCAGGTCGAGCGCGCTTGCGTGAGCAAAGGGCTTCAACTGACCGCGCTGCGGCGCCGAGTGATGGCGATTCTCGGCGAAAGCGACGCTCCGCTCGGGGCGTATGCGATCATCGACGAGATGCGGCGCATCGAGGGCAAGCCGGTCGCTCCCCCGACCGTCTATCGCACCCTCGAATTTTTTCTCGACAACGGCTTCGTCCACAAGATCGAGAGCCGTAACGCCTACGCCCCTTGCAGCCACTTCGGCCACGCGCACCAGGGCATTCTACTCCTTTGCGAGAAGTGTGGCCGGAGCGACGAGATCGACGAACCGGGACTCGACCGCCAAATCGAACAAGTCGCGGCTCGCGCCGGCTTCGTCGCGCAGCGGCAGATGATCGAGGTTCAGGGCCTTTGCCCCGCCTGCGCACGCGCCGTCTGAGCGCGCCGATTCCGCTCAGTAGGTGAGCGTCAACTGGACGGCCGCGCCCGTCGGGGGCGGCGGGAATGGCGCCGCTTCGCCGATGGCGCCCAGATTCGCCGCATCGAGTTCCATCGATCCGCTCGGAATGGTGATCCGTCGCTCGAGCACATTTCCCTTGGCGTCGACGAGGAAGACGATCTCGCCACTGCGCCCGCGCGAGGAGGCGGTGGTGTGCACGCGGGCCTTGATCATCCCATAAAGCACCGTCAGATAGGTCTCTTTGGCTTTGCCGGTGGCAATGATCGCTTCCTCGGCGGCGCTGCCCAATTGGACGTCCGACGCCTGATTGAAGGTCGAGAACGCGCCGCCTTTCGACCAAGTCGGCAACGGCTGCCCGACGATACTCGCCACCCGCTGCGAAGGCGCGGGCGTGGCGGCGCGCGCCGCCACAGCGTCGGGGCTCGCGGAATTGGCGGCGACGGCGCCGTCCGAAGCGTTGGCCTCCTTCGCGGGATCCGGTTGAGGCGGCTGTTGAGCCGGCTGAGCTTCGCTCTGACGGGACGGCTGCGCGGGCTGATCGGGCGCAGACGGGTCCCCCGGCGCCTTCGCCTCGTCCTGATGCACGGGCGCCTTCGTCTTCTCGTCGGGGGCGTCGCGCTGCACTTTTTCGTCGTTCGCTGCCCGCGGCGCGTCATGAGCCGGCTCGATGTCGAGCGGCTTGGTTTGTGTTGAAGAGTCCTGACTCGGTTTCGGCGGATCCGGGGGCTTAGGCTCCGGCGGCGGCTCGGGCACAAGCTCGACCGGAATTTCCTGTTCGGGCGGCGCGGCCTGCCCGTTCCAGCGATACTCCAAAATTACCAACCCGAGGATGAGCGCATGCAGCGCGAAGGCCCCGACGAGCGCCAGCGTTCGCGCAGACCGGCTCCACGGAGGAGCCGCAGGCGCGCTTGCCAGGCGCTCGTCCGGATCGGCTCTAAAGCCGTCGCCGGACGAGGAATCGATTTCGCGCTCCATCGCGGCCGCTGTGGTCGGTTTCATCGCTTGGCCAAATCGAGGGGTCGATTTCCCTATATCGGAAGCTTCGACTTCCTCACAAGCCGCGCGCGGGTTCACGCCTGATACGGAAGAGCCACAGGATCGCTCCGCTGAGCAATTTGACAGCGCTAGGGAATTGCCTCTAACTCGCCGCAATCTTCAGGGGTACGACGTGTCGGTCCGGCGCGGAAAGAAGACGGTGCGAGGGACAGCCGGGCGCAGCTTGGCTTTTCGCACGTTTTCGCGACTGGCGGTCCTGGTCGCCGCGCTCGCCCTGTTCGGCCAATTGCTGGCGCTTCCCTATCACCACCCCTTCAGGGGCGGAGCCGGTCAAAAAGAGGCCGCACAACGAGAGGCTGTCGCTTTCCTCAAGGCGACCTTCGGCGACGCAGCCGCTTTATGCGTCACGGTCGACGACGACGGACCGGCGGCGCCTGAGCCTCGACATCACCATGGCGACGGCGATTGCCCGCTGTGTCAGTTCGGCGCGCAGACCGTGCTTTTCGCAGCGCCGGCCCCGACGCTGCCCGAGCGCATCGACGTCGCGGCGGCGCCGCTCGCCGTTCCGGTCGAATTCTCGCTGCAAGCCTCCAAGCCGCGCGGTATTGCGCAGCCCCGCGCCCCGCCCTTCGAAGCCTGAACTGGAATTTCCGGCGCGTCGAAGAGTCGACGCGTCTGTCACCGTTCAATCTTCAAGGGCATTTCTCATGACAATTGCGACTCTTCGAGTCGCCGCTGGCGCACTTCTCGGCGCCACGGCGGCTCTGTGGCTTTCTCCGGCTTTCGCCCATGCTGTTTGCGGCGACCGGATCTTTCCCGCCACGCTCGCCATCGACGATCCGGGCGTCAACGACGAGCTGGCGCTACCGACCCTCACCTACCTGCCGCAGAATTCCGGCGGCGCGCAGGAATTCGACGCATCTTTCTCCTGGTCCAAGACCATCACGCCCAACACCGCGTTGATCGTTTCGGACGGACCGACCTGGCAGAGATTGAGCGGCTCGTCATGGGCCAAGGGGTATGGATGGGGCAGTCTCGACACCGAACTGCAATGGGGCAATTTCTGTCTGCCCGATCACGAATTGATGGCCACTGTCGGCCTCGACGTCGATTGGGGCCGGACCGGCACGCTGTCGCAGTACGCGCCATACAACACCTACACGCCGGTGCTGGACGTCGGCAAAGGCTTCGGCGACCTGCCCAAGAGCCTGAACATCCTGCGTCCGATCGCAGTGACAGCGGAATTGAGCGAGAGCCTGCCGGGCCAATCCTGGACGAATGGAAGCCCCAACTCGACGAACCTCAATTGGGGCTTCACGATCCAATACAGCCTGCCCTATTACAACTCGAACGTCGCCGAGATCGACAACAACTTCTTCAAACATTTGATCCCGATCGCCGAATTCGCCTTTAGCAAGCCGCTCTACAACTTCGCGCCGGGAGGAAACCAGACGACCGGTTCCTTCCAGCCGGGCGCGGTCTATCTTACCGACAAATGGCAGTTCGCGCTTGAAGCCATCGTGCCCATGAACAGCGCGAGCGGGCGCGGGACCGGCGTCGTCGGCGAGTTGGACCTCTACCTCGACGACCTCCTCCCCAACACCCTCGGCAAGCCGATCTTCCAAGCAGGAGCTCCGCTATGATTTCCCGCTCTTTCGCACGAATCGCCCTCTCGCTCGCTTTCGCTTTCCCGGTCGCCGCGGCCTACGCGCACGCCCAGCTCGAAAGCGCGACGCCCCCGGTCGGCGGCACGGTGGCCGCCGCGAGCGAAATCCGCCTACATTTCAGCGAGGGCGTCGAACCTCGCTTCTCCGGCGTCACCCTGACCGCTCCGAGCGGCGCGGCGACGCCGCTCGGAGCGGCGAAAATCCAGCCCGGCGATGCGACCGTCCTGATCGTGCCGATCGCCAAGCCCCTGGCGGCCGGCGTCTATACGGTGCACTGGCACGCCGTGTCAGTGGATACGCACCACACCCAAGGCAATTTCCAATTCACCGTGAAGCCTTGAGAGCCACGCCGGGGCCTTAGCGGGCCCCGGCGCCATCGCATCCAAGAGAGGTAAGACTATGAAGCCATCTTACGCTTTGGCCGTCGCATTCGCGCTGACGGCATTCGCCTTCCCCGCCCTCGCCCAAGAGATCAAGGCCGGCGACCTGACGATCGCCAAGCCCTGGGCGCGCGCGACCCCCAATGGCGCCGACATCGGCGCCGGCTATCTCGAGATCCGCAACGCCGGCGCCGCTGCCGACCGGTTGACCGGCGGCTCGGCCGATTTCGCCGGCGGCGTCGAAGTCCACCAAATGTCGATGGACAACGGCGTCATGAAGATGCGCGAGGTGAAGGACGGCCTCGAAGTCCCGGCGCATGGCTCGGTCAAGCTGGCGCCGAGCGGCTATCACCTCATGTTCACTGGCCTCAAGCATCCGCTCGTCAAAGGCCAGACCATCCAGGCGACGCTAAATTTCGAACACGCCGGGGCGGTGACGGTCACCTTCCCTGTGCAGGGCATCGGCGCCTCCGCCCCCAAGGTCGACGACATGAAGGGGATGAAGATGTAATGCCTCCGGCTTAGCCGATGGAGGCCTCGCTCGCCGTATGCCGCTTTGCGCATTTCGCAGCGGCGATGGCGCTGTTCGGCTCGGCGGCCTTCGTCGTTGCGCTCGCCCCGCGCAATCTCGCGCTGGCCCTCGCCCCGGCCGTGCGGCGCATCGCGGCGGTCGCCATTCCGATCGCCGCGTTGAGCGCGCTCGCCTGGCTCGCGCTTGAGGGCGCCGCGATGACAAAGTCGTGGAGCGGCGCTGTCGATGTCGGCGTGATCCAGGGTGTACTGACCGACACGGATTTCGGCGCGGTGTGGCAGGGCCGGCTCCTGCTCGCGCTGGCGCTCGTCGCGGCGCTTGCTCTGCGTAGGCACGGACCGACGCCCCTCCTGATGCTGGCGAGCGCGCTGTTTCTCGCGAGCCTCGGCCTCGTCGGCCACGCCGCGATGCAAGCGGGCGCGCTCGGCGTGCTCCATCGCGCCAACCACGCTGTCCATCTGCTCACGACCGCCGCCTGGGTCGGCGGCTTGCCGGTCTTCGCGCTCTGCCTGAAGGCTTGTGGCAATCCCGACTTGCGCGCCGACGCGGTCTGCGCGATGCGGAGGTTCTCCTTCTGGGGACAGTTCGACGTCGCGCTCGTCGTGGTCACCGGCGTCGTCAACGTCGCGCTCACCACCGGATTCGGCTCATTGGCGCCGACGACGCCCTATCGCGCCCTGCTAGAGGCGAAGATCGTTCTCGTCGCAGTGATGATCGCGATCGCGCTCTTCAATCGCTACATCGTCGCGCCGCGGCTGAAATCAGACCCGGCGGCGTCGCGCACCCTGATAAATACGAGCATCGCGGAGATTGCGCTCGGCGGCGCGGCGCTGGCGCTGGTCAGCGGCTTCGCACTGCTGGATCCCCATTAGCACAAACCGCCCGAGCGGCCGCCTGAGCTTTCACGGCGTGGTCTGGCCCCGCCAGTCATATCGGAACACCGAAGCCTTTTCGGCAAAGCCCTTCAACTGCCGCTCCCCGAGCGGAACGAAACACGCAGCCTGCTCTGCGCAGAGATCGCGGACGAACGCGGAGACCACGACGCCGCCGGCGTCGGCTTCGTTGCAGAGGCGCGACGCCAGTTGCACCGTCGCGCCGAACAGGTCGTCATGGTCCTCCACCGGTTCGCCCGCGTCGATGCCGATCCGCACGCCGAGCCTCTCGGAGGCGTCGGCATTGAAGACGGCAAAGCCATGCTGAATATCGGCGGCGGCGCGCACGGCATTCGCCACTTTGTCAAAGGAGGCCATGATGCCGTCGCCTGTGTGCTTGACCTCCCGCCCGCCATGGGCCCGCAGGCCGCGCCGGACCACCGCGTCATGCGCCCGCACGAACTCCAGGGCCGCGCTATCGCCGAGGCGCGCCGTCATCTCGGTCGAACCGACGATGTCAGTGAACATGACCGCGCGCATTCCGGAATCCACGGTCTGCGACGATCCAGGAGCCGCATGCGGATCGCCGATGCGGCCGAGGAAAGCCTCGACCGTGGCCAAATCGACCGGAATAATGGCGTTGGCGATCTCGCCATGCGCCTCGCGATGGACCCGCTCGGCAGCGGCGGGATCCGGCGCGTCGACGAGGCAGAAGGCCGCGCCGCGGGCCTCGTCATACCAATAGGCCAAGTATTTGACGCCGTGTTTGGCTTGAATATCCACGTCCCGGCGATGCGCATCGGCCACTTCTTCCGCCTTGGCGCGCATGTCGTGGCGGTCCATGAAGATCGGCATGTGTCTCTCCCCTCTCGCTGGGATCGCTCAGGGCGCCGAACCGAACGCTTGGGCGGCCAATCGAGATCGCGAACGGCGCCGCCTACGTCCACCTGCCTAGGGTCGACCCGCACTCCTTTCGGGACTCGACAAGCCGATGACGAGCCGTCTTCGACGATGAGGCCTGGACCCTTGTCGCCGCGGCCAAACTCGCCGCCGCAATGACGTGGGCGAACTCCGAGCAACAACCAATGATCAACAGTCGTCGCATTGTAGAGCTTCCTCGCCCGAAACTGCCGGCAATTTTGGCGCCTCGTTGATGCGTTGCCCCCTTCTGGGGGCCGCGACAACCTACGCTACGAATGTTTGCCACGCGGGTCGCGGGAAGGCGCCCGCAGTATCCGCCTTTGTGACAGTTGCAGCAAGGGCAAATCAGTCTGACTACGTGTAATGGCAGCCTTGAGCCACGCAGGCGGAAGCCACGCCGGTTCGTACAGGGAGCGCACACCGCTGATGCACGAGGTCCGCAGAGACGGCGTCGATCTGTGAAGCCGGAAACGCGCGCCTAGAGCCTTCTCCATCATCCGCCGGCGGCGGTATCTGGGCCCCCGCTTTCGCGAGGGCGACACCTGCGCTGGATCAACCAAAAGGCAGATGGCTCTACGCCCGCTCGATGCGGATCACCTGGGGCTTTTCCTTCACCACGCCGTCCGCGACCGCGAGAGCCAGCGCTTCGCGGATCGAGGTTTCGGTCGTCGCGTGGGTGATCAGCACGACCGGGGCGATCTCGGCCGGCGCGCCGGCTGGCCGCCGCTTCTGCATGATCGCCTCGAGCGAGATCTTGCGCTCGCCCATGCGGGTGGCGATCGTCGCCATCGATCCGGGGCGATCGACGACGGCAAGGCGGACGTAATAGCCCCCCTCGTGGCGCTGCAGGGGGACCCGCTCCGCCTCCTCGAGCGCTTCGACCGGGCGGCCAAAGGCGAAAGCGCTGGCCCCGCCGCGGGCGAGATCGGCGATATCGGCGGCGACCGCCGAAGCGGTGGCGTCGCCGCCTGCCCCCGGCCCCACCAGGGTGAGCGCGCCAACCGCGTCGCCGTCGATCGTCACTGCGTTCAGGACGCCCATTGTCTGCGCCAGCGGCTCTGACTTGGCGACCATGGTCGGGTGGACTCGCTGCTCGACGCCCTTGGCGGTGCGCTCGGCGACGCCCAGCAGCTTGACCCGATAGCCGAGTTCATCCGCCGCCGCGAGGTCGGCCAGCGTGATGCTCTCGATGCCCTCGATGGAGACGCCCTCGGCGTCGATCTTCGCGCCGAAGGCGAGCGAGGCGAGAATGGAGAGCTTGTGGGCGGTGTCGAAGCCGCCGATGTCGAAGGTCGGGTCGGCCTCGGCATAGCCGAGCCTCTGCGCGTCGGCGAGACAGGCCTCGAACGGCAGACCGTCGGTCTCCATCCGGGAGAGGATGTAATTGCAGGTGCCGTTGAGGATGCCGGAGACGCGCCGCACGGCGTTGCCGGCAAGGCCTTCGCGCAACGTCTTGATGACGGGAATGCCGCCGCCGACCGCCGCCTCGAAGCAGAGCGGAACGCCGCGTTCCTCGGCGAGCCGCGCGAGTTCGAGCCCATGGGCGGCGAGCATCGCCTTGTTGGCGGTGACGACCGGCAGCCCACGCGAAAGCGCCGCGGAGGCCGCCGCATAGGCCGGCCCATCCGCGCCGCCGACGAGTTCGACGAAGAGATCGATGTCCGCCGAGGCGGCGAGCGCGACGGGGTCGTCGAAGAAGGCCGCGTCGCCGAGATCGAGACCGCGGTCGCGCTGGCTGCGCGCGCTGACGGCGGCGATCGAGATATCCCCGCCGGTCCGCCCGCCAAGATCGGCGCGGCGGCGCTGAAGCAGCCGGACCAACGCCGAGCCGACGACGCCAAGACCGGCGACGCCGATACGCAGAGGTTTCGCCATTCGACGGTTCGCCCTAACGATACAGCCGGACGATCCGGCTTGACGCTTTATTGCCCGACTTGCCGCCGCCGATCAACGGCGCATCAGCCGTAACGCTGCATTGCGCTCTTGCTCTTCTTCTTTCGCTCTTTACGAGCGGCGTAGCGGGCGTCGCGATCGAGCTTGCGCTCATATTCGAGCCGCTCTTCCTCTTCACGGCGCGCGCGATCGGCCTCATCACGGGCCACCGCATCGAGGCGCAGAGCTTCCTGACGGGCAGCCTCCTCAGCGGCGAGGCGGGCGGCCTCCGCCGCAGCCTCTTCGGCCTTGCGACGCTGACGGTCGACCTCGCGCGCCGCGCGCCCTTCGAGAACTGCGCGGCGCTTGGCCTCGCGCTCGAGGACGGCGGGATCGTTCGGATCGTATTTCGGACGGGAGAGGAATTTTTCGGCGAGATCTTTTTTGGCCTTGGCGGCAGCGGCCTGCCGGTCCAAGAAATTGTTGCTGTTCATAAACGACATTGCTTGCCTTGGGTTCCCTTGGCGAGTGCAGAGGCTGGGGTCCTGCCACAGATCTACGAGTTCGGCAACTTACTTCGCCGCAATGCAGCAATGCATTCCGCGCTTGGCAGCTCGATTCCCCTGCGCTCGTGCGGGGTGAGCGGAGGCGGCTCGCCTCCGCGAGCACGAAGGACTTACTCCAACGTAGCGCAGAACGCCTCAAACTCCGCTTCGGTCGCGTAGGACTTCTGCGCGCCGCGGCGGGTGACCGAATCGGCGGCGTAGCGGACGGCCTTGTCGAGCGCGGCCTCGACATCGAGACCGGCGGCCAAATAGCGCGCGAAGCTGCCGACGAAGGCGTCCCCTGCCCCGGTGGTGTCGACCGGGGCGACGCGAACCGGCGCGATCAGCCGAACGCCGGCAGGGGTTGCGAGCAGCGCGCCGCGGGCGCCGAGGGTGACGATCACCGTCCCAATCCCCTTCGCCAAAAGACTTTGCGCGGCGACCCCGATCTCCTCCTCGGAGGCCACTGGCAGGCCGGTGAGGCTCGCCAGCTCGGTTTCATTGGGAATGAAGAAGTCGGCGTCGCGGATCCGCTCGAGGTCGAGATCGGGATTGGCGGGCGCGGGGTTCAGAACGGTCTTCACGCCGTGGCGCTTGCCGAAGGCGATCGCCGCGTAAACGGTTTCAAGCGGCACTTCGAGCTGGAGCAAAATCAAACTGCAGCGCTCGAGGTCCTCGGCGGCTCGCTCGATGTCGGCCGGGAGGAGATCGGCGTTGGCCCCTTTGACGATGGCGATGCAATTCTCGCCCGAGGCTTCGACGAGGATCGTCGCGACACCGCTGGAGCGGCCGGCAACGCGCTCGACGTGGCGCATGTCGACGCCGTATCCGGCCAGCGTCTTGAGGGTCGCGTCGGCGAAATTGTCGTCGCCGACCTTGCTGAGGAAGGTGACGGCGGCTCCGAGCTTGGCGGCGGCGACCGCCTGATTGGCGCCCTTGCCGCCGTGGCCCATTTCGAAGCTCGGCGCCTCGATCGTCTCGCCGCGCGTGGGCATCCGGTTCACGTAGGTCACCAGATCGACGTTGTTGCTGCCGATGACCCCGATGCGCGGGCTGCCGTCGTTCGTCATTCGCCTACACTCCCCGTTGGGCTAACGCGCCCGAACAATCGGAGCGCAGGCGGAGTGTCAAGAGCGGAGAGATCGCGGACCGATGGAAGCGGCCCCTATTCGTCGTTGCTGGCGTTGAGCTCCTCGACCGGAATCGCTTCGCCATTGGCCACCCGGAGCCAGACGCCGACGCCGCCGCCATTGTCTTTGAGCAAATCGATCCCCGCCGCCTCCAAGGCCGTGCGCACAGCTTCGATGACGCCGGGGTCGGCCGCGAGTGGACCGGGGCTCTCTTCCAGCCGTGTGATCGTTGCGAGCGGTAGCCTCGCGGCCTCGGCAAATCTCTGCTCGTCCCAACGCAGAAGCGCGCGAGCCGCTCGGACTTGTTCGCTCGTGATCATCGCATGATCCCCCGTTCGCGGGCGGTCGCCATTGGAGCGGCAGACAATAAGGGGGCTTTGAAAGACGAGTTCGAGGGAGAAATAGTGCGCCGCTCGGTACGCCCCACGCGCGGGCTGCGCCTTGGCCCCTATGGTCGCCCGTTGCGGCGCAGCACATTGACGGCTTGAATCCGATATGTATAGACTTAAGGCCGCATTGTGGCGCTGGGGCCAACCGCGATCTAGGATGCAGCATTGGGAGATGCCGCTGCATTCGCAGCGGAAGACGCGCGTACGACGTCAGGGCCCTCATTTTCATATCGAGTTCGGGAGGTTTGCGATGAAGAAAGACGGGATGGTCGGGCTGACGCGGCGCGACGCTTTGAAGGCTGGCTTGGCGGGGGCGGCCGTTGCGGGCGGATTGTTCGGCGCTTCGCGCGCCGCCTTCGCCGACGACACGCTCGCGGACATCAAGAAGCGCGGCGAACTGGTGATCGCAACCGAAATGCAGTTCCCGCCCTTCGACATCGCCGACAACGGGACGTACAAGGGCGTCGACCGCGACCTGATCGACGCTGTCGGCAAGGAGCTCGGCGTCAAGGTCAAATATATCGACCTTCCCTGGACCAGCATCCTGCCCGGTCTCGACGCCAAGAAGTTCGACCTCTGCACCGCGCCGGTGACGATCACCAAGGAGCGCATGAAGCGCTACCGCTTCACCGTTCCGATCGCCGACGCGACCGCCGCCCTGATGAAGCGCGCCGACGACAAGAGCATCGTCAAGCCCGAAGACATCGCCGGCAAGGCTGTCGGCGGCCAGAAGGGCACTTCGCAGCTCGAGCAACTCAAGCTGTTCTCGGCCAAGCTTCCCAAGCCGGTCGAGATCAAGGAATATGTCGACAACAACCAGTCCTACGCCGATCTCGCGGCCGGCCGCATCGACGCTTCGGTCAATTCGCTGCCCAACCTCGCCTATGCCGCCTCGCAGCGCTCGGACGCGTTCTCGGTGGTGCTGCCGGCGTTCGGCCAGCCGACCTATTTCTCCTGGGTCGGCCGCCTCGACGACGCGACGCTGATCGATGCGATCAACGCCGCGCTGGTCAAGCTCGAGAGCGACGGCACGATGGCGAAGATCCAGAAGACCTGGTTTGGCCAGACGATGGACCTGCCCAAGACCGTTCCCGAGCCGTCGATCTGATCTGACGCGATCGAGAGGCGGCCGAGACGCCGCCTCTCGCCATTCCGATGCGCCCCCAGGTCATCCTCCACTCATTCGGCTATCTCACGCAAGCGGCGGGGGTCACCCTCGCCCTTTCGCTCGCCGGCATCGTCCTCGGCTTTCTCGTCGGCGCCGCGGTCTGCTTCGCGCGGCTGTCGCCACGGCCTTGGCTGTCGCGGCTCGGCGGCGTCTATGTCAGCCTCTTTCGCGGCGTGCCGCTGCTCGTGCTGCTGCTCTTCATCTATTATTTCCTCGCCGAATTCGGGCTCGACGTGCCGGCAGTCGTGGCCGCCGTCGGCGGGCTCGCCTTGTCCTCGGGCGCCTACCAATCTGAAATTTTGCGCGGCGCGGTGAATGCGACGCCGAAGGGACAAGCGGAGGCCGCGGTTGCGCTTGGCTTCACGACGTCGGACATCTGGCGGCGCATCCTGCTGCCGCAGGCCTTTCGCCTGTCGATCCCCCCGCTCATCAACGAGTTCATCCTGCTGCTGAAGGCGTCATCGCTCGTCTCGGTGGTCGGCATCGCCGAATTGACGCGCGTGAGCATGAACATCGCCTCGCTGACCTATCGTCCGCTCGAAGCCTATGTCGGCGGCGGCCTCTTTTATCTCGCGATCAATCTCGTGCTCGCCGCGTTCGGCGCCTACGCCGAGAAGCGCCTCGCGGCGGGAGCGGCGCGATGAGCCTCGAGACGTTCTGGCATTACGCGCCTTCGCTGCTCAGCGGCTTCGAGGTGACGGTACTTTGCTGGGCCGCCGGCGGCGCGCTCGGGCTGGCGCTCGGCTTTGCAATCGCCCTGCTCTATCGGCTGCGGCTGCCGCCGCTGCGCTGGGCGCTCCGGACGTTCATTGAGGTGTTCCGCGGCACGCCCTTCCTCATGCAGCTCTTTCTGCTCTATTCGGGCGGCCCCTATATCGGCCTGCGGCTCACAGCGACGGCGGCTGGGATTCTCGGCCTCGGCCTCTATTCCTCCGCCTATTTCGCCGAGATCTTCCGCGGCGGCTTCGCCGCCGTGCCGGTCGGCCAGATCGAGGCGGCGATGAGCGTCGGCATGAGCCCGTTCGACACCTTGCGGCGCGTCACTTTGCCGGCGGCGCTGATCGCCGCCGTGCCGCCGATCGTCAATCTGCTGATCGTGCTCTCCAAGGAGACGGTCGTGTTGTCGATCATCACCGTCCCCGAATTGATGTACCAGATGCAGACGATGGCGGCGGAAACCTTCACCGCCTTCGATGCGATCTTCGCGATGGCGATCTTCTACTGGGTGCTGGTCGAGGTCGTCTCGCGCCTCGGCCGCCGAGTGGAGCGACGCGTCACCGCTTACATGACTGAGGAAGCGAGGCCGTCGTGAGCGAGCCGATGATTGAAATCCGAGGCGTGCGCAAGCGCTTCGGCGAGCACGAGGTGCTGCGCGGGGTCGACCTGACGGTCGATCGCTCCGAGGTCGTCTGCGTGATCGGCCCTAGCGGCTCCGGCAAGAGCACGCTGCTGCGCTGCGTCAACTTCCTCGAATCCTACGACGCCGGCGAAGTGCTGATCGGGGGCCAGCTCATTGGCTACGAAGCGGGAGCGGGCAGCGGGCGACGGCTGATGAACCCACGCCGGCTGCGCGAGATGCGGCGCGAGATCGGCATGGTGTTCCAGCACTTCAATCTGTGGCCGCATATGACCGCGCTCGGCAACGTCGCCGAGCCGCTGCTGCGCGTCCGCGGCCTCGCTGCGAAAGAAGCGACCGATCGCGCGAGGGCGATGCTCACGCGCGTCGGCCTTGCCGCCAAGGCCGACGCCTACCCGGCGCGCCTTTCCGGCGGCCAGCAGCAGCGCGTCGCGATTGCCCGCGCGCTCGCGATGCAGCCGCGCCTGATGCTGTTCGACGAGCCGACCTCGGCGCTCGATCCAGAACTCGTCGGCGAGGTGCTCGAAGTGATGAAGACCCTCGCCGGCGAGGGTATGACGATGATGATCGTCACCCACGAAATGGGCTTCGCCGCGCATGTCGCCGACCGCATCGCCTTCATCGACGGCGGCCGCATCGTCGAATACGGGCCGCCGCGCCAGGTGTTCCACGAGAGCGCGGAACCGCGGGTGAAACAATTCCTGCAGACCTACCACGACCGCAACGCGTTCTGAGCGGATGTGCGATCAGGGTTGATAGGCGCCGCGGGCAACGCCGACGCGGCGCTCCCTCCGCCGCATGGACGCGGCCACCAGTTCCGCCGGCTCTGGGGTCAGATTGACTCCGCCAATGCCACGGCGTCAGCGCCGGCGGCGATGCGGACCGGGCACGACGGATCGTTCGCCGCGCGCCACACCGCCTCCGCCACGTCCAGCGACCGCGTGACCGCGGACGACTGCGCCCATTGCGCGAAGACACGCTGCGCCAAGCTGTCATACGCGGCGGGGAATCCGTCTTGCATTCGGGACCGTGCGTTTTCACCGAAACGGGTGTCTGGAGCCCGTCCCGGCAGCACCAATCTTACCCGAATATCGAATTGTTGGAGCTCCAGCGCGAGCACTTCGGTGAACGCGTTCACGGCCGCCTTGCTGGCCGTATATACGGAGAGCAGCGGGAGCGCCTTCAAAGTCACGCTCGACGTGACATTCACGATGACCCCTGCCCTTCGCTCCCGAAACTGAGGCAGCACCGCCTGCGTCACCGCCATCGTGCCGAGCGTGTTCGTCTCGAAAAGCTCACGGGCAATATGGATCGGCGAGCCTTCGAGAGCGTTCAGCCAGCCAATCCCGGCGTTGTTGACCAGGACGTCAATAGGCCCAGCAGCTTCGACTGCCTGGCGGATGCTCTGCGGATCGGTGACGTCGAGGGCGCGCACGCGCAGATGTTCCGACCGCGGCAGAGCATCCTCGTCCGGCCTGCGCATCGTGGCGATGACCTGCCAATCGTGAGCGAGGAAATACCGGGCGGTTTCGAGACCGAACCCGGACGAGCATCCGGTGATCAGGACGGTTTTCATGAGGCCTCGTGCGTGTGGTTGCGATGACTGAAATGATAGATTGCCGAGACCGGACCAGCTACAATCCAAAGTCCAATTCTCGTTTGCAAGAGTCCGGAAATGGTCGACCCGCTTGCGGAGGTCGTCACTCTCCTCCAACCGGCCGCCACGTTCTCGAAGGTCGTCGGAGGCGCCGGTCATTGGCGTGTTCGCCGCTCGGAGGCCGGGAGGCCCTTCTACTGTGTAATTCTCGAGGGATCCTGCCGCCTCGAGGTCGACGGGCACGAGCCTATAACCCTCCAGTCGAGCGACTTTGTCCTCATCCCTTCAGCGTATCGCTTTACCGTGTCGAGCCTCGAGCCGCCGGTATCGGAGGACGGGGATGCCTCGCCCGTCGCTCTGCTGAACGGCGAATTCAGACTCGGCGTCGAAAACGAGCCGCCCGACGTTCTCATGCTCGTGGGTCACTGCGCCTTCGGTTCGCCGGATGCAGCCTTGCTGGTCTCACTCCTCCCGCAACTCGTTCACGTTCGCGGGGAGAGGCGGCTGGCGACCCTCGTGCAGCTCGTCGGCGAAGAATCGCGGGGGCAGCGGCCCGCCCGCGACGTCATCCTGGCGCGCCTGCTGGAGGTCCTGTTCATCGAGGCGCTCCGTTCCACCGCGGGAACGGCCGCGTCGCCAGGCCTCTTGCGCGGTCTCGCCGACACGCGCCTGGCGGTCGCGATACGACGGATGCACGAAAGTCCCAGCCAGCCCTGGACCGTCGCGCAACTCGCGAAAGAGGCGGCACTCTCCCGTTCGACGTTCTTCGAGCGGTTCAGGCGCGCCGTCGGCGTCGCCCCAATGGAGTACCTGCTGGCCTGGCGCATGGCTCTGGCGAAGAACCTATTGCGGCGGAAAGAAGTTGGCGTCGCAGAAGTTGCAGAACGCGTAGGCTACAGCTCCGCTAGCACGTTCAGCGTCGCGTTCGCCCGCCACGTGGGACTCCCGCCGACGCAGTATGCCCGGACGGAAGCTGAACCCTGACGCTATGTCCCCCGGCTGACCAGTTCGCTAGTTCTCGACGAGATCCTCGCGTCGGAGCGAAAGGGTTCGCCGACCCGCTCGCTAACCAAAATGACATCTTTCGTTTGCGTAAATTGCCTGAAGCCGCTTTAAGGTTTCGTTAGGAAATCGCGGAGGCGGCCGCCATTCCCATCGCTGACGCTGTTGGGAGCGCTTTATGGCTGGTCGTCTGGTCGAGGTAGCGAGACGGTTCGTTTTGGCGACCGCCCACCGGGCCGCTAAAGCGAGCCGAGACCAGCGGGTCGCCATTTTGGCGGTCAGCATGGCGCTCGTCTTGGACCTCATCGCCCTGCAATCAGCACGCGCAGGCGCGGGGGTCGGCAGATCAGGCTTTCCGAGCTTTGAGTGGGCCACCTCGCAGGCGCGCCCCGCGGAGCCCGCCGCGACGCAACTCGTCGCATTGCCGGTCGATCCGGCGGCGCCTACGAGCACGATGCACCGCAAGCCGCGCCGCGCTTCGACAGCCCGTTCCCCGGTCTGCGTGCGCCTATGCGACGGATATTTCTTCCCGCTGGCCAGCGCCTCGCGGGGCGAGGCCGCTTGCTCGGATCTTTGCCCGGGCGCGGCGACCGCCCTCTATTTCCTCGCACCCGGCTCGGACCGGATCGAGGACGCGACCGCCGCCAACGGGGCGCGCTATACGGCGGTCGACGCCGCGTTGCGCTACCGGACCGTTCGCGACGCCGCTTGCGCGTGCCAATCCGCCATCGCCCAAAGGTCGCCCTATTGGAAGGACCCGACGCTGCGAAAAGGCGACGTCGTCGCGACGGCGAACGGCTTTCTGGCCTATCGGGGCCCGGTCGCCCCGGCCGACCCCCGCGCGAATTTCGTCGCCCTCGCCCAGGCCCCGATGCCGGGCGCCCGCCGAGCCGAGTTGGCAAGATTGGAGCGCGCGATCGGGCCGACGCCGGACGAACCGCAGCGGCCGGAAATTGTCGCCGCCGGATCGTCTGCAAGAGCCGGAGACGACAATCAGATCCGCTTTGTGGAGCGACTGTCCTCGGTGACCAATTGAATCCGGCGGGTGACGTTAACTTGTTGACAACCGCGTGAACCCGGCATGCCCGGGTCGCGCGCGATCGAGAAACACTGTAGGCAACGGCTGAACGCGAGCGAGGGCTCGCCTTGCCGCGAGGTTCGGAGCGAAACACATGCGCCTCGGCGCAAAACTGGCTATCGCTCTGTTGTGCATTGCGAGCGGCCTGACGGCCGCCGCCACCTACCGTTGGCCTGTCCGATCGGCTGCGTTCGAAGCACAGGTCAATCGGGCGATTTCGCCGCGGCTGGGCTTGCACGTCGGGCGTCCGGCCAATGCGACCTTCGCGCTGCTTCCCTGGCCCACCGTCCGGGTCGTCGGCGTCGATTTGCTCGACGCCCAGAACCGAAGCATCCTGAGCGCCCCGGCGGCGAAATTTCCGCTGTCTGTCGCCGAACTCCTGCGCGGCCATGTGGTTCCGCTAGGCGCGACGCTGCGCAACCCCACCGCGCTGATCGATCTCGACGCTGCGCCCGTGGTCGCGGAGGCCCGCGCGGTCGCGCACGGCAAGGTCGAAGAACCGCCGGCGCTTTGGTCGCACGTTAGCCTCCACGGCGGGGTCCTTCGCGTCGTCAGCGCCGCTCGCCGCTTCGACACCTTGATCGAAGGCGTCGGCGGAACCCTGGACTGGCCCGCCGCCGACCGGCCGTTGCAGCTCTCGCTCGTCGGCGCATGGCGCGACGAGACGGTCAAGATCGAGGGCAAGATCGACAATCCCCGCGAGGGCCTCGGCGGACGCTCCACCGGACTTCGGATGTCGATCGACGCTCGCCCGTTGACGTTGAACGTCCAAGGCTCCTGGAGCGGCGGCATCCACGGCGGCTTCGCCGGCGACGTTTCCGCCGACATCCGGTCCGTCAGCGCCCTGAAAAATCTTCTCGGCGCGCGTCCGACGCCATTATTCGGCAGCGACGCCTTGTCCATCGAAGGCAAGATGCAAACAACCGGCGCCTCGGTCGCCTTTAGCGATTCGCACGTCACGGTCGCCGGGCAGAGCTTCGAGGGCGCGGTGACGCTGTCCCGCGAGGGCGAGCACAACACGATTTCCGGCAGCTTCGCCGCGGACACCGTCCAAATCGATCCGCTGCTCCCGCACGGTCGGCGTCTCCTCGATGAAACCGGGTGGAGCGCCCAGCGCTTCGGCCTCGCGCCGCCGAAGGACCTCGACATCGATCTGCGTATTTCAGCCGCGCACGCGGACTGGAGGGGCCATCACGTCGACGACGCCGCTGTCTCGCTGATGTGCGTGGACGGCCGGCTGACGGCGACACTTCTCGAAGCAACCGCCTATGAGGGCGCTTTGCGGGGCGAGATCGCGCTCACGAAGGGCGCCGCCGGGCTCGACGCGCAAATGTCCGCATCGCTCACCGATGCGGATCTCGGCGAAGCGCTCGGCGACTTCGGCTGGAACGCCTACCAGGGCAAGGGAGGCTTCGATGTCTCGCTGGAGGCGAAGGGCGTCTCGCCGGCTGTCTTCGTCGCCTCGCTCGCTGGAAAAGGCTCAATCGACCTCGAGAACGGCAAGATCGAGGGCGTGAACATCGAGGAGGCCATCCGCCGCAGCCAGCGCCGGCCGATCGACATTCCCCGCGACATGGGCACGGGCGAGACGACCGTCTCCCATGCGCACGCCCCCTTCGTGATCGAAGACGGCAAGGCCACGGTCGCCTCGGCCCGGATCGACGGACCCGGGGCCGCGGTCACGCTGGACGGGGACGTCGATCTCACCGCGCGCAGGCTCCACGCCCATCTGGTCGCGACGCAGGCCGACGCTGCGGGCTCGCCGTCGACCGACGGCGCGCGGCTGACGATTTTTGTCTCCGGCCCATGGTCGGCGCCCGCGGTAGCCGCCGCGCCAGGGGGATAACCCGAGGGAACGCCCGCGATTGCGGCGGAAATCAATTGGCCCTATGGCCTGAAGTCATCCTCGCTGGCTTTGGGAGTCGCCGATGAAAGCGCCGCGCAAATATTTCGAGCCGCTCGCGATCGGGGCTCCGCCTCCCTACCGCGAGCTCCCGTCGCGCGTCGAGCGCATGATCCATTTCATCCCCCCGCACATCGAGAAGATGCGCGCCAAGGCGGCGGAAATCGCGCGCGAAGTCGACGTCGTCCTCGGCAATCTCGAGGATGCGATTCCGATCGAGGCCAAAGAGGCCGCCCGCGAAGGCTTCCTCGTTATGGCCCAGAGCGTCGATTTTGGCGCGACTGGCCTTTGGGCGCGGGTCAACGCGCTCAATTCGCCATGGTTTCTCGACGACATGACGCGCCTCGTCGGCGAGGTCGGCAACAAGCTCGACGTCGTCATGCTGCCCAAGGTCGAGGGCCCTTGGGACATCCATTTCATCGATCAATATCTCGCCCAGCTCGAAGCGCGCCACGGCATCGCGAGGCCTATTCTCGTTCACGCGATCCTCGAGACGGCGGAGGGCGTCAACAATGTCGAGGCCATAGCGGCGGCTTCGCCGCGGATGCACGGCATGAAGTCTCGGGCCCGCCGACCTCGCCGCCTCGCGCGCCATGAAGACCACGCGGGTCGGCGGCGGACATCCGGCCTACCGCGTGCTCGCCGACGCGGGGGAACCTGGCGCGCCGCGCAGCGCGGCGCAGCAGGATCTCCTGGCACTACACGATCGCTCGCATGGTTGACGCCTGCGCGGCGAACGGGATCAAGCCGTTTTACGGACCTTTCGGCGACTTCGCCGACCCCTCCGCCTGCGAGACCCAGTTCCGCAACGCCTTCCTGATGGGTTGTGCCGGCGCCTGGACGCTCCATCCCAGCCAGATCGCGATCGCCAAGTCAGTCTTTTCGCCCGACCCGTCCGAGGTCGCCTTCGCGCAGAGAATATTGGCGGCGATGCCGGACGGCGCAGGCGCGGTAATGATCGACGGCAAGATGCAGGACGACGCGACCTGGAAGCAGGCGCGTGTCATCGTCGATCTCGCCCGCCAGATTGCGACGAAGGACACACCTTTCGGCGCGCGCTACAATTTTTCAAATAGTGCAAAAAATTGACAGCAACGCACCGGCGGCGCTACGGAAGTGGTTTCAAACCAGCACGAAGATCATGGAAGCGCGCCTCGCCAAGTTCAAAATCGGTCAGATCGTCAAGCACCGCGTCTATCCGTTTCGCGGCGTTATCTACAATGTAGACCCGATATTCGGGAACACCGAGGAATGGTGGCGCTCGATCCCCGAGGACGTTCGTCCTCGCAAGGACCAGCCGTTCTACCACCTCTACGCGGAGAACGCGGAGACCCAGTACGTCGCCTATGTGTCGGAGCAGAATTTGCTGGCCGACGAAACCAGCGGCCCTGTGCGCCATCCGCAGGTGGAAGAACTTTTCGTTCGCGCCGACGACGGCAACTACCGCATGCGGGAAAAGCTGCTCGCGAACTGATGGGAGCGCAAGTTCTCGCTGCCTCCGCCGTCGTCGCGAGGTTCACGCGATCACACAGGCGGCGCTCCCGCGTTGCGCGAGAGGGGATCCAGCAAGTCAAAGGGTGAAGGCGTCCGACGGTTGTCTTGGCGCCGCTTTCACCGGGATGACAGCAGCGCTGCGTCAACCAAAGGCAAAAGCGTTCCCGGCATTTCGCGGCGCCCTGGATAAAGCCAGCATCCGCTGTCTCGCCCACGCCGAGCGCGAGGACGCAAGCCGACCTTGAGACGGAGATCGCGCCGTCGCCGCGAACGCGGGGCTACTGATCAGCCGCACCTTTGCAAGAACAATTCGTCGCGCGCGAATGAGACGCGCGCCGCCGGTGGACAACGCCCGCCCTCGCCTACAGCGGCGAAGGCGGGCGTCACAGGTCAGATTATTTCGCCGGGGCCGCCGGCGCAGCCGGGGCTGCCGGCGCAGCGCCGCCCTGCTGCTGCTCGAGCTTCTCGCGCTGCTGACGAGCCCGCTCCTCGAGCTGCTTCTGCAATTCCTGGTTCTGCTGCGCCAGCACCTTCGGGTCCACCGCCGGGCCGTCGAACGCCGCCCCGAACTCCTTCATCGGCAGGTTGAAGGTGACCTCGAGGTTCGCCTGATTGCGGACGATGACGCTCACCGTCTGCGACTTCTTCATAGCGGCCAGGCTCGAATTGTTGAGCTCGGCCTCGGCGAAGCAGCCGTTGGGGAAGCAGATCGCGAAGTGCCCTTCGATCGGCTCGCCCTTGTCGATGATCATACGGAAGCCGGGGCGCAGCAACAGTCCGACCGGCAACAGGAAACGGGCGATGCGGCGCTCTTCGTTCGCCATCTGATAGACGGCGATCGCCAGCGTCGGCGGCTGATCGGCAGCCTGGCCAAAGTCACGCGTCGTGTAGCAGACTTCCTTTCCCGAGCCCTGATCCTTGCCGCAGATCTTGGTCCAGGGCGCTTGCATCGGGGTCAGATCGAGCTTCACGGGACCCGTGGGGGCCGCCGCGGGAGCCGCCGGCGCCGCCGGCTTCGTCGCCTGCGCGAGTGCGTCGCCCGCCGACAGGACCAGGCCCGCGGTCAGGATCAACGCGCCGACGCGCACAAACGAGGAAATCATGAATGGTCCTTTCGATCGCTGATCAGAAGCTCTGTCACGGTGAGCACGGCGCCGGTCCTTTCTCGCGACAATAGGGCTAGAAAGGGGCGCCAACCGCGACCGGTTCGACGCGGCCCTCATTCCACATTCGGGACGACAATCCAACAGAAATCTCGCGCCTTTGGCGCATTGTCCCCGGAGCGTGGCGAATCGGTCGCGGTCCGGCGCGCGCTACGACAGTGACGCGCAGGGCCTCGTTATTTAAAGTCGCGCTATGAAACTCCTGTCGATTCTCTTCATCTTTGCCGCACTTTTGGGCGGGGCCGCTCAGGCGGAAGAGACGCCGCCGACCTACGCGATCGCCATGCACGGCGCGCCTGCGATGCCCAAGGATTTCACACACCTTCCCTACGCCAATCCTGACGCGCCCAAGGGCGGCCGGCTGTCGCTCGCCTTCCTCGGCGCGTTCGACAGTTTAAATCCGTATAATGTGAAGGCGCTTTCAGCGGCGCAAGGCCTCGTCGGCAATGTCTATCAGTCCCTGATGATGCGCTCCGCCGACGAGCCTTTTACGCTCTATGGCCTGATCGCGCGCTCCATCGAGACCGACGACGCGCGGGATTTCATCACGTTTCATATCAATCCGGCGGCGCACTTCTCGGACGGCGGCCGGATTACCGCCGCCGATGTCGTCTTCACCTTCAACCTCCTGAAGGCCAAAGGCCTTCCCTCCCAACGCGCCGCCTACGCCCTGGTGAAGGAGATCAGCACGCCCGACGACATGACGGTCCGCTTCGATCTGAGAGAATCGGACGACCGCGAATTGCCGCTCATTCTCGCCCTGATGCCGGTGCTGCCGCGCGCCCATGTCGACGCCGCTCACTTCGAGGACCAGACGCTGCAAATCCCCGTCGGCTCCGGCCCCTACCGGGTGGCGGAGGTCGAGCCGGGCCAGCGCCTGGTGCTTCGCCGCGACCCGAACTATTGGGCCGCCGATCTCCCGGTCACGCGCGGCCTCTACAACTTCGACGAGATCCACATCGACTACTACCGCGACGCCTCGTCGATGTTCGAAGCGTTCAAGGCCGGACTCTACGATTTCCGTGTCGAGGACGATGCGACGCGCTGGCGCGAGGGGTACGATTTCTCGGCCGTCCGGGACGGGCGCGTCGTCAAGCAAGCCATTCCTTATTCGCTGCCCAAGGGCGTCTCGGGCTTCGCCTTCAACACCCGGCGCTCCGTCTTCGCCGACAAGCGCGTGCGCGAGGGCTTGGCGATGATGTTCGACTTCGAGTGGATCAACGCCAATCTCTACGCCGGGACCTATATGCGCTCGCGCAGCTTCTTCGACGACAGCGAATTGTCGTCGGCCGGCCGGCCCGCTTCGCCCGCCGAACTCGCGCTGCTGGCGCCTTTCCCCGGCGCTGTGCGCGACGACATCCTCGATGGCCAATGGTCGCCGCCAGTCCACAACGGCTCAGGCCGCGACCGCGACCTCGCGCGCGAGGCCCTCGATCTCCTTGACAAGGCCGGCTACACGCTGCGCGGCGGCGTGCTGCGAGATACCGGAGGACACGCCCTCGCCTTCGAAATCCTCGTGAAGTCCCGCTGGGAAGAACGCCTCGCCCTCGCCTATTCGCGCAGCCTGGCGCGCATCGGCGTCGCGGCGACCGTGCGCCTCGTTGACGAAGTGCAGTTTCAACGCCGGCGCGGCCGGTTCGACTTCGACATGATGATCGGCTCGTGGCTCGCGTCGCCGTCACCGGGCAACGAACAGCGCGGCCGCTGGAGTTCGGCCGCCGCGTCGATGGAGGGGTCCTACAATATCTGCGGCGTCGCCTCGCCAGCGGTCGACGCCATGATCGCCGCGGTCGTCGCCGCGCGCAGCCATGAGGACTTCGTCGCGGCCGTACGCGCACTCGACCGGACGCTCCTGTCGGGCTTCTACATCGCTCCACTGTTCTACTCGCCGAACCAGTGGATCGCCTACTCGTCCGCCCTCGGTCGGCCGGAACAAACGCCAATGTTCGGCGTCAATGTCGAATCCTGGTGGCGGGCTGCACGCTGAGCAGGTTGCGGAACTCGTGCCAGACTGGATAATGCACGCGCGTTGGCGCCGCCCGAAGGAGGCTGCGATGAGTGAAGACGAAGTCCTGACTATCGACGTCGTGAGCGACGTGGTCTGCCCATGGTGCTATCTCGGCAAGCGGCGGCTCGAACAGGCTCTGGCCGAGACCGAGGAGCCGGTCGCGGTGCACTGGCGTCCCTACCAGCTCGACCCGACGATCCCGAACGGCGGGCTCGACCGGCGCGTCTATCTGAAGAACAAGTTTGGCGACGACAGTCGCCTCACGGCGATCCACGACCGCCTGACGGCGCTCGGCGAACAGGTTGGCATTGCGTATGACTTCAAAGCGATATCCCGATCTCCGAACACTTTGGATGCGCATCGCCTGATCCTGTGGGCAGGCGGCGCAGGCGCGCAGGACAGCGTCGTCGAGCGTCTGTTTCACCTCTACTTCGTCGAAGGTCGAGACATCGGCGACCGCGCACTGCTGGTCGAGGTCGCCCGCGAGAACGGCATGGACCGCGACATCGTCGCGGGCCTGCTCGCTGAGGACCGGGACGCCGAAGCCGTGCGGCAGGAGATCGCCCAAGCGCAATCGATCGGCGTCACCGGCGTGCCGTTCTTCATCTTCGCCTCGCGCTTCGGCGTGCCGGGAGCGCAGGACGCCGAGGTTCTGGCGAAAGCGATCGCCCAGGCGCGCGCAAGTCTCTCCGGGGTCGAAGTCGCCTAAGACACGATGTCAGCTCAAGCGGCCTCGGCGAGCGCCGCGAGCATGTCGGCCGGCAATTGCACCGGCGGCGCGCGGTCCTCGCCGAGCGCCGCTGCATCGAACAGCGGCTCGACCGGAGGCGCGATGTCGTTCTCCAACGCGGCGGCCACCGCGCCGATCAGCAGCGGCGCGTAGTCGATCGGCGGCGCGATCGATAGAGCCTGCGGCGGTTCCCTGGCATCGCCGCCCGCCGCGGGTTCGAGCAGCGCCGGCGCTTCGAGGAGTGCGATGTCCTCGACGAAAGCCCGGGCGTCCTCGCGAGCCGCTTCGCTCGCCAGACGCGCCAGCAGCGCGCACATCTGCGCCGCGGCCGGGTCAGCGCCACAGGCTTCCATCGCACGCTCGGCGAGAGGGAGCGAAGGGTGTTCTCCCGTCGCAAGTCCGGCGCCCTCTAGCGCCGCGCGGAACGCCGGCAGGAAGGCCGCGGGCAACCCCGCCTTCGCGTAGAGCGCGCGGAAGCCGTGGCTCGCAGGGCTGAGCGCCAAAGCGGCGACGCGTCGCAGCGACATGCCGGAAAGCTCGACCATCGCCTGAATGAAGAAGGCGCGCTCGCCGCACAGCAGCGCGCGCATCAGCACGGCCACGGTGAGACCGCCATCGGCGCGCAAGCGGGCAACGAGGTCCGCCAGCTCGCCGCCCGCGCTGGCCCGCGCGATCGCCACCGTCGCCTGCTCGCGCGCCTCGCGCGCGATCCGCTCGGCGCGAGGCCGGCTCAGCCAGTCGCAGCCGGCGACGAAATCCGCCAGCGCCCGCGCCGTGGCCGCGGCAAGCTCGTTGCGCAGGCCAGAGGGGAGCCAGGCGCGCGCCAGTAAAGCCTCGCGCACCTCCGCATCCCCACTGAAGCGCTTGAAGATCCGCCACAGGACCCCAGCCGGCAGGTCCGCAGCAAGGTTGTCGGCCAACGCGAGAACCGCATTCCGGGCGCCGATTTCGGTTAGCGCCGCCGCGACGCCGGCGCTGAGTTGCGGCCGCATGGCGATCGCGGCCTGCGCGACGGCGTCGCCGGTCGCCGCGCAATCGACCAGCTCGGCGTCAGTCAGCGCGGGCGACCGCGAGAGCACCACGCTCGCGACCTCTGACTGGTCACAAGCGAGCGCGAGAACGATGGCTAGCGGCGCATCGGCCGCGCTCGCCAGCGCCTCCGCCAAAGCGCGTCGAACCGTCGCTGAGGGATCGTCGAGCAGCGCGGTCAGACCCAGCGCGGCCTCCGCGCGCGCCTGCGCAGTCAAATCGGAATAGAGATAGGCCCGCGCCAGCGCGCTCGCCGCGTCGGCTCGACACTCGGCGTCGGCGCGCTGCGCCCAGGCAAGAAATCGACGGACAACGCCGTTGCTCTGCGCGGCCCGGACCGGATGGCGATCGGCGACGAATTCGCTCTCTCTCACGTCGAGCTCCCCAGCGACAAAGCGGGATTCCCTTTGAAAACTTTCCCTTGATCGCCGATTTACGGTAAACGAGCCATTAAAGCGCGTTCCGGGAGATCACGATGACGGTCGCTGAAGTCACTCATCCGCGCGGCGGGCTCTATTTCGAGGATTTCGCGGTCGGCAGGGTGTTCCGCCATCGCTTGACGCGCACCGTCACCCAAATGGACAACATGTTGTTTTCCAACATGACGCTGAACCCGCAGCCGCTGCATATCGACGCGCATTTCTGCGCTACGGAAACCGAGTGGGGCCGCCCGCTGATGAACTCGCTCTTCACCCTCGGCCTCATGATCGGCATCTCCGTCAACGACACCACGGTCGGCACGACGATCGCCAATCTCGGCATGACGGATGTGACGTTCCCGGCCCCGTTGTTCGAGGGCGACACGGTGAACGTCGTCAGTGAAGTCATCGCCGCCCGTCCCTCCCGTTCGCGCCCCGACGCGGGACTGGTCGAATTGCTTCACCGCGCCTTCAAGCAGGATGGAACCATGGTGGCCGAGTGCAAGCGGACCGCCTTCATGCGCCGCCGGCCGGGCCCTGAAACAACGACTGTCTAGCATGCGCTCTTTGCTATTCGTTCCCGGCGACGACAAAAAGAAGCTCGCCAAGGCGCTGGCGAGCGAGGCCGACGCCCTGATCGTCGACCTCGAGGACTCCGTCGCGTTCGCCGCCAAACCCGCCGCGCGCCGCACCGCCGCCGCCTTCCTGACCGACGCGCGCGGCCGCTCGCCCCGTCCCCGTCTCTATGTTCGCGTCAATCCGCTCGGCGGCGGACTGACCGACGAAGACCTCGAAATCGTGATGCCAGCCCAGCCGGACGGGATCATGTTGCCGAAGTCGCTCGACGGCGCCAGCGTTCAGCAGCTCGGCGCGAAGCTGGCCGTCCGGGAAGCCGAATCGGATCTGCCGGACGGCGCCACGCGCATTCTCGCCATCGCAACCGAGACGGCGCAAGCGCTGTTCGGCTTTGCGACCTACCAGGGGTGCAGCCGCCGGCTCGATGGACTCGCCTGGGGCGGCGAGGACTTGAGCGCGGATCTCGGCGCCGAGACGAACCGCCTCGCCGACGGCTCCTTCGCCCAGCCGTATCTTCTCGCCCGGACGCTGACCCTCGTCGGAGCTGTGGCGGCGGGCGTCGCGCCGATCGACACCGTCTACACCAACTTTCGCGATTTGGAGGGGTTGCGCCAGGAGGCGCTAGGCGCGCGGCGAGACGGATTCACGGCGAAGATGGCGATCCATCCGGCGCAGGTTCCCATCATCAACGAAGTGTTCACGCCCTCTCCCGAAACCGTCGCGCACGCGCGCGCCGTGATCGCCGCCTTCGCCGCGCAACCCGGCGCCGGCGTCGTATCACTCGACGGCCAGATGCTCGACTTGCCGCATTGGACCCGCGCCAAGAAAGTCTTGGCGCGAGCGGGCCTCGCCTGAGGGTGGAGGGAAGGCCCTCGACGCGAGGACAAAAGCTCCCTCCGCAACGGAACCTCGGTAGGCCGCCCGCGTTGGGCCGGTATCAGCCACGAATCGGCAGAGGAGTTTGTCTATGCCTAGAGAAACTTACCGAGACGAACGTGGGGGCTACGGTTACCGCGGCGAATACGGCCCGCGTGGTGAGACGTGGCGCGGCGAAGGACGGGGCGAGTACGGCCCGCGTGGCGAGATGTGGCGCGGCGAAGGACGCGGCGAATACGGCCCGCGTGGCGAGATGTCGCGCGGCGAGGGACCGCGCGGCGAATATGAAGAGCGCCGCGGGTCGAGGTTCAGCCGCCGTGACGAAGACGACGAATACGAGAGCCGATCGCGGCGTGGCGCCCCGAACTTTGGCCAGGGCGGCTATTTCGGCGACTACGAGGGCCACTCCGAGATCGGTCGTCGTGGCGGCCAGATGCGTCACGAGCGCGCCATGCGCGCGCCCCGCGATGAGGAAGGGCATGCCGAAGACGTCGGCCAGGGCGGCTATTTCGGCGATTACGAACGTCACTCGGAGATCGGCCGCCGTAGCGGCCAGATGCGTCACGAACGCGCCATGCGCGCGCCGAGAGACGAAGAAGGACACGCCGAGGACGTCGGCCAAGGCGGGTACTTCGGGAACTACGAGCGCCACTCCGAGATCGGCCGCCGGGGCGGCCTGATGCGTCACGAGCGCGCCATGCGCGCGCCCCGCGACGAAGAAGGCCACGCCGAGGACATGGGCCAGGGCGGTTACTTCGGCGACTATGAAGGCCATTCGGAGATCGGGCGCCGCGGCGGCCAAATGCGGCACGAGCGCGCGATGAGGGCCCATCGTGAGATGGATGAGCCGGGCCGCGGCGGGTGGCGCCGCGATTACGACGACGAATACGACGAAGGCCCGAGGAGCCGCCGTCACTAGAACGCGAAGAAACAGCGGGGCGCAGCTCCGCTGTTTCGTTTTGAAGGAGACGGCGCGGAACCCGCGGTGATTGAGGTGATCGAAGCTCTGCTGATGAAGAGTTCGAGAGCATGGCCGACGTCATGAAGGCCTATAGCGAAACCGATCACGCCGGCCAGCGGTGAAGTCTCCGACGGGCGAGGCGGGCGGCCAAGTCTAGAGCGTCGGCCGCACCGAAAATCCAGCCTCGCCTTCGCCTTCGTCCTCCCTCATGCGCTGACTGAGCACGGACGCGCCGGGCGGACCCTCCCGCATCCTGGCGAGCATCGCTTCGACGTCGCGCGCTTCGCCGCGGACGTGGGCCTCGACGGAGCCGTCGGTGCGATTGCGAACCCAACCGGAAATGTTGAGCCGCAGGGCCCAGCGACGGGTAAATTCGCGATAGCCGACGCCCTGCACGATCCCCTCGGCCACAACGAACCGGCCGACCACAGCTCGCTCCATCGGGGACCCTCCGCTTCGCCGCGCTATACGCGGTGGATTGGGCCGACATTCCCCCCAGATACAAATGGCAGCCCCTCCGTATTGAAATCAACCCGGTAAAGGCCCGGCTGTATCACCACGGATGTGAAGGACGAGGCATAACCGTTCCAAGTGACGTTAGGGAAATTATAGAGAACTAAGTTATCGGAAGGAGTAGATATGGGTATAGGGCTCCCAGCTAGGTAAGTATATTGGGACGGCCCCGGAGTGATGGAGCAATTGAAGGTCCAGGCGCCGAGAAACGACCCGGCGGGTCCTTGAGTTCCCTGAGGTCCGGCGGGCCCCGCCGCACCTGTTGCGCCGGTCTGCCCCTGCGGTCCCTGCGGCCGGACACCACCGGTCAATCCTTGCGGGCCGACCGGGCCCGCTGGTCCGGTCGCGCCGGCGGTGTGGTGGGGTCGCTTCCGGCCTGCGCCGTATTGGGCTGCAGCGCGATGTAGGCCGAGCCGTTGAACTGCACGGCGTCGTTGACCGCGTAGGCGACGCCGGCCGCCCAACTGCCCCGCCACTTCAATCCTTGCGCGCCGGCCGGACCTGCGGGGCCGGCTACGCCGGCCCCGCCGATGGGCCCCTGCGGCCCAACGGCGCCAGCCAAACCTTGCGGGCCGGCGGACGCGCGCGGTCAATATGTATAGAACATGACGATAATGTTAATTCCATAGCCTAGGCGGCGAGGTAGTTCCTGCATTCGTCGGGGGAAAAGAGGTAGCAGATTCTGGCCGATCGCCCACCACAGCGCGTCGATGGCTCTCACCGCTCTAGCTAGCCCGCCGTCGCCTCACGCTCGCGCTCGCCGCGAAAACCGGTCGCCAGCACGTAGAGCTCTGCGCTGTCGGCGCGGCTCGCCTTCGGCTTGAGATGCCGCACGACGGCGAAATCGCGCTTCAGCTGCGCCAGCAATTCGCCCTCCGAGCCGCCTTGCAACACCTTGGCGAGAAAGAAGCCGCCCGGCGCCAGGACGCTCATGGCGAAATCCGCCGCGAGTTCGGCAAGGCCGACGATCCTGAGATGGTCCGTCTTGCGGTGGCCGGTCGCATTGGCGGCCATGTCGGACATCACGCCGTCGGCAAGGCCGCCCAGCCATTCGCGCAGCTGGTCCGGGGCCTCGGGGTCATGGAAATCCATCACCTTGAACTCGACGCCAGGGATCGGGTCGATGTCCAAGAGGTCGATGCCTATCACCCGCCCCTTGCCGTCGACGGATTTGACGGCGTCCGCGGCGAACTGGCTCCAGCCCCCGGGCGCGGCGCCGAGATCGACGATGCGGCCGCCCGGCTTGAAGAGCTTATACTTCTCCGCGATCTCGATCAGCTTGTAGGCGGCGCGCGAGCGCAGGCCTTCGCGACGCGCCTGAGCGACGAAGGGGTCGTTGAGCTGGCGCTCGAGCCACAGCGTCGAAGACAGCGAGCGTTTGCGCGCGGTCTTCACCCGGGTCTTCAGCGCCCGGCCGCCTTCACGCCCCGATCCTGCAGTCGTCATGTCACAGCCTGGCGTGCGGACCGACGCGGTCGGCCCGCATCATCTGCGTGAGGATGCCTTCGCGCAAACCTCGGTCGGCGATCCTTATACGGTCAGCGGGGAAATGGAGACGGATCGCTTCGAGGATTGCGCAGCCCGCCAGAACGAGGTCAGCCCGTTCGACGCCGATGCACGCGTTGGCGGCCCGTTGCGCATAGGTCATGCCGCGCAGGCGCGTCACAGTGGCATCGACCTCAGATTCTGCTGAGCCAGAGACCGTCAACGACCCGCCGATCGTAGCGCGGCAGATCGAGATGGACGCCGGCGATCGTGGTGACCGTTCCGGATGTCCCGAGAAGGTGGAAGCGGCCGCAGCGCCGATGGCAGGCGACCCGCTCGGCGAAGGGGGCGAGCGCCTCTGAGACGTGTTTCGTCATGGCGATGAACACTTCAGGCGTCACGTCTTCGCCGCCGAATGTTTCGGCGAGCGAAACGACGCCGAGGCGCAACGACTCCCAGGCTTCGATGCGGCCTGGGGTCGTGATGTCGCGCGGGCTGCGGTTCAGCCAAATGATCTCGGACGAGCCGCCGCCGATGTCGAACAGAACGATCGACTCCGCCTCCTCGTCGGCGAGTTCGCCGCAGCCGGCGACCGCGAGCGCCGCCTCGGTCTCGCGATCGACGATTTCGAGCTGAAGCCCGACCCGCTCGCGCACCTGCGCGAGAAAGTCGGCGCCGTTCTCGGCGGCGCGGCAGGCCTCGGTCGCGACGAGGCGCGCCCGCGCGACGCCGCGCGACGCCATTTTGTCGCGGCAGATGCGCAGCGCCTCGAGCGTCCGCTCGATGGCCGCCTCGCTCAGCCGCCCCGTCTGCGAAAGCCCTTCGCCCAGCCGGACGATGCGGGAAAAAGCGTCGACGACGCGAAATCCGTCGGCGGTCGGACGAGCGACCAGCAGACGGCAGTTGTTGGTGCCCAAGTCCAGTGCAGCGTAGGGCCCGACCGCGCTTCTCTCCGGCCGCGTCTGGCCGAGGGGAGGCGGAGGGCGCCGTGGCGGGCGTGTGGACAACGGGCTCAATGGCAGCGGTTGAGCCAAAAGGCGACTCCTTGCGTCCCGTGTGCAGCCGGAACAAGATTTCGCCATCAGTTCTAGCAAGCTTGGCGGTAAATATGCAATGCGCCAAGCGCACTGCGACTCGCCGGCTCAGGGCTTGAAGAAGGGGTGGCGCACCTTGTCGCCGACTTTTAGCCCAATCTTAGCCGCGACGCCTCCATTGACCTCCAAGACGGCGGTGCAAGGGCCGCCCGAGGGGATCACTGTCTCCGAGAGCGGCTCCGCGTTGGCGACAATGTGCGTAACGACGCCGTTCCGGCCGATGAAGATCATGTCCAGCGGGATGTAAGTGTTCTTCATCCAGAAGGCGACCGGAGCCTCTTGCTCGAACTCGAACAGCATGCCGCGGTCGGCCGGCATGTACCGCCGGTTCATCAGGCCGCTCTCGCGCGTCGCCTCGTCGGCCGCGATTTCGACCTGGAAGGGGTGAGCGCCGCTCGCCGTCATCAGCGAGAGCGGCGAAAAATTATCGGCCCGCGCGCTTATCAGCGCGAATAGGAAGACGGCCTGGGCGACCAAGGCCATGACAATGGCGCGGCCCCAGAGCCCACGCACAAGACCGCCGTGCGCGAGCGGCGTACGCAACTGAATCACGCCATCCTCCATGACAGCAACGACTCCAACGCGCCCAAAGGGCGCGCGGCGAGAGATGGATGCAAGTTTTCGCCAAGAAAGCGGCGGACGAGCACAACCATACCGCGCGGCGATTTGCGCAGATCGCCACAAGGTTTAGCGCTACGTCGCCGCGCGTTCAATGCTGAGCAGGAAGTCTCGCGCCGTCGAGCGGACGCACCTCAGCGGCGAGCAGTCCCTTGGGCCCTGGCCCAAAGCGCGCCAGCATCGTGTCGCCCGGCTGCGGATCAGCGAAGCCGTAGCGTCGCAAGGTCTCCATGTGGACGAAGATGTCCTCGGTGCCCTCGCCGCGCGTCAGAAACCCGAAACCGCGCGAGCGATTGAACCATTTGACGATCACGATCTCGAAGGAGCCGACGGTCGCCGCCTGAGCGCGCGTACGCGCCGCGGGAAGCTGCGGGGCGTGCGCGCCCTCCCCCGGCGTTACCGAGAGGACGCGAATAACCTGCAGTCCCCGGTCGCGCCGCTGCGCTTCGGCGACCACGCGCGCGCCTTCGTAAATCGTCTGAAACCCATCGCGCCGCAGCACCGTCACATGAACGAGGACGTCCACGTCGCCGTTGTCAGGCACGATGAAGCCGTAGCCCTTCGAGATATCGAACCATTTTACGCGGCCGACAATCTCGACCAGTCCAGCCGGATGTTCGTCCGCAACTATTGCAGTTGCGCCGGAAAACGTCGGCAACGTTTTGAAAACGTCTTCGCTCACTTTGGCCCCCAAACTACGCACGCGTCGCCGCGTCAGAGCCTCACTTGCGTGTCGACTGAAGGGAGCGGTCCGCCTGACTCCACTTCATTCGCGACTTTTTATCGCAAGTGATTCTCTTAATAAGAGGATACCAAAACACCGAAAGCGGCCTAGCGAAATTCTGGCGATGCCGCGGAAACGCTGTGGATAGCGGCGCAGAAACAAAAACGCCGCGCAACCAGGGCGCGGCGTCTTCACCTTCAGGAAGAAAGCTCGAATCTCTTCGAAACCCTCAGTTATTCGCCTTCATCTTCCGGCTCGGGCGGCGGCGCCATGCCTTCGAGGCCGCGCAGCAAATCCTCTTCCGTCATGCGGTCGAATTGGGCTTCCGAGCCGTCGTCGGATTGCGCAGGCGCACTCGTGTGAATCATCGGCGGAGCGGCCTCGGTCTCCGGCTCGTCGACCTCGACATGCTTCTGCAAAGCGTGAATGACGTCTTCTTTCAGATCGTCGGGCGAAAGCTTGGAATTGGCGATCTCGCGCAGCGCGACGACGGGGTTCTTGTCGTTGTCGCGCGCAACATGGATCTGCGCGCCGGACGAGATGGCGCGCGCGCGATGGCTCGCCATCAAGACGAGCTCGAAGCGGTTGTCGACTTTGTCGATGCAGTCTTCAACTGTGACGCGCGCCATAGCTGCTCCTTGAGGGCAAAGCGAGACTTTGTGGGATCGCGCCTCCTACACCGCGTGGCGGCCCAAAGCAAGCGAATCCAGCGAAATCTCCGCCACCGCCGGGCTCTCGTCTTCGCCCGGAGCAAGCCCGAGCCGCGAAAGTCCCTTTGGGAAGGGCAGTTAATACAATCGAAACGACTTAAGTCGTATTTGATTGAACATACGGGAGGTGTGGTCTATGAACTTCGAACCGCTGCGTCCCTTCGCTCGTGACCGCATTGACGGCGGCAAACCGGAGGAGGCGTCGCACAGCGGAACGCCCCATGGCGCGCCCGCACCTCCAGTGGAGCCGGCTCCCTTCAACATCGCTGCGCTCCATACGCTTGCCGCCCTCGCTTCGGAGCAAACCGGCGGTGAGAGCGGGACGACGATCGCCGCGCTCAAGGCGCAGATTTTGCGGCATGCCGCCGCTCTGGATGCGATGCCCCTCGGCGTGTGCTCATTCGACGCTAAGGGACGGCTGATCTTCTGGAATGTGCGTTACGCGGAACTTTACAAGCTGTCGCCCGAGGACCTGCGCGACAACCCTTCCATCGAGGCGATTCACGAGCGCCGCCAAAAGGTTGGCACAGCAGCGAGGAATAAATCCGGCGCCCCCCTCGCATATGACGGCGCCGACGGCGCGCGCGACAAGCTCATCGATGGCCGGACCATCGAAATGCGCCGCCGGCAGGTGGCGGATTGCGGCTGGATCGAGGTCCACGAGGAGGTCCGCGAGGGCGACATGACGCAGGCGCTCGCGGACGTGCGCCGTTCGCAGCAATCCTTGATCGACTGGATGCCCGCCATCGTTTGGGTCAAGGACGTCGAGAGTTGCTTCGCCATCGCCAACAAAGCCGCGGCGCACCAGATCGGGCGCGCCGGGCCGGAAGAATTGATTGGCAAGAACGACTTTGAACTCCACCCGCCGGAGACCGCGCAGCAATATTTCGCCGACGAGCGAAGGATTCTCGAGTCCGGTCTCCCGATGATCGACAAAGAAGAACTCGTCGTCGACGCTGGCGGCGGCAAGACATGGATCGTGACGACGAAAGCGCCATTACGGAACACGAGAAACGAAATCGTCGGGCTCATCGGCGTCTCGCGCGACATCACCGAGCGCCGCAAGGCGGACCAGTTGCGCGAGGGCCAGGCGAAGGTCCTCGAGATGATTGCGATGGGCGCGCCCGTGGAGGCGGCGCTGGACTGTCTCGTTCGCCTCGTCGAATCCCAGCTTTCCCAGGTCTTCGGCTCCGTTCTGCTGGTCGATCCCGAACAATCGCGGCTGCGCCGGGGCGCGGCCCCGAGCCTCGCCAACGCCTTCGCCGACGCCTTGGAGGGCCTCACGATCGGCCCGAACGCCTTGTGTTGTGGGACTGCGCTCTATCGGCGCGAGCCAGTCGTCTCGGACGACATCGAGCGCGATCCTCTTTGGCGCGAGCACCGCGAACGAGCGATCGCCCATGGCTATCGCGCCTGCTGGTCGACTTCGATCTTTTCCCACCAGGGCGACGCTTTGGGCGCCTTCGCGCTGTATTCAACAATTGCGCGCGAACCGACCGAGGCTGAATCCGAGCTGACCAGAACGGCGGTACGGTTGGCGGGGCTTGTGATCGAGCGCAAGCGCGCCGAAGATCGCATTCAGCATATGGCGCGTCACGATGCCCTGACCGGCCTCCCCAACCGGGCGGTTCTGAGCGATCGCCTCTCGCAGGCGTTGCTTTACGCCAACCGGTACGACCGGTGGGCGGCGGTCGTCTTCGTCGATCTCGATAATTTCAAGCTGATCAACGACAGCCTCGGCCACAAGGCCGGCGACGAGTTGTTGAAGACCGTCGCCAGCCGCATGACCTCACAGTTGCGCCGGACCGACACCGTGGTGCGGCTCGGCGGCGACGAATTCGTCATCGTCCTGTTCGATCAGGCCAAGTCCCCCGACGCGGTCGCCGCGACCGTACAGAAAGTCAGGGCGGCGATTACGACGCCGCTTCACATCGGCGGCCGCAATCTCAAGGTCACCTGCAGCCTCGGCATTGCGACCTATCCCGATGACGGAGGGGACGCGGACGCCCTTCTCGCCAAGGCGGACGCCGCCATGTACCGCGCCAAGGAATTGGGTCGCGACAGCTTCCAGTTCTACACGCCTGAGTTGAACGCCGACGCCCACGAGGCATTCAGCTTGCGGGAGGACCTGCGCAACGCGATCACCCTTTCGCAGTTCGTCGTCTTCTATCAGCCGCAAGTGGATCTCAGGAGCGGGAGGGTCTTCGCTGTCGAGGCGCTGGTGCGATGGACGCATCCGACGCGCGGCATGCTTCCCCCGGCGAAGTTCATCCCCCTCGCCGAAGAGACCGGAATGATTGTCGAGATCGGCGATTGGGTTCTCCTCGAGGCTTGCCGTCAAAACAAAGCCTGGCAGGCGATGGACGTGCCTCCAATGACGGTCTCCGTCAACGTGTCGGCGCGCCAATGGAGCCAGACGAATCTCGCCGAGCGCGTCGCGCAATGTCTTGATGAGACCGGCCTCGAAGCGAAATATCTCGAGCTCGAACTGACCGAGACCCTCATTATGCGCGACGTCGAGCGCGCCATCGCGACAATGAAGGCGCTTCAGCGGCTGGGCGTCCAACTCGCGATCGACGACTTCGGCACCGGTTACTCCAGCCTTGCCGCGCTGAAGTCATTCCCGGTGCGGCGGCTCAAGATCGACAGGTCCTTCATTCGGGACCTCGTCGACGACAGCGACAAGGCGCTGGCCGCCGCCGTCATTTCGCTGGGCCGGCGCCTCAATCTGCGCGTCATCGCCGAGGGCGTCGAGACCGAAAGCCAGCTCAGCTTCCTGCGCGAGTGTGACTGCGACGAGATGCAGGGATTTCATTTCAGCAAGCCGGTGCCCGCGGCCGAGATCGACAGCATGCTTCTCGCCGGCCAATCGCTCAAGGTCTGCGCTTAAGAGCGTCGGGGCGCCCGACAGCAAGTTGTAGGACGCTCGGCGAAAACGGGGTACGCTGGCTTTTCCGCAACAGCGCTCAATACTTCGGGAAACAAGAGCGCGCGGCGATTCAATCAAAATCGTCGCGCGTTCGGGAACAATCTCTCACGGAAAATATCCGGCCGCGAGGCGGCCGGACCCTGCGGAGAGCCGAGCGTCACCACTCAACCAGCGGCTCCGGCCGTCCTGGTGGGTTGAATCGGGTCGGAAGCGTCTCGAAGGCTCCGAGGTGGAACTGTGAGCCGAGTCCTCGGAAGTCGAGAGGGGACGAGGGCGTCGAGTTGGTGGCGTAGCGGGCGCCCGAGCCGGACTCGTACCAGGCCGGCGGGCCAGGATCGAGATAGGAGCGCTGCCCCGCATGGACCATGATCTCGCCCGGCGGAACGACCTCCGCGACTTGGCGGCGGGCCGTGGCGAGGCGATGCGGACGCATGGCGACGCGATGGTGGACGACCGGGGCCCGTTTGGACACGGTCGGTTGCGCGGACTGGGATGGTTGCGCGGACTGCGCCATCGCGGCGGGCGCGGCGAGCGCGAGGGCTAGCGCCGTAGCGAGGCCCAATGTCAGGGTACGAGCCATCGAGATTTCTCCTGTTGTCCGTGACGCCGACGTCCTCACAGGAGGCGGCGGCTCCTCGGGGCGGCTCCGAATCCGCAGTACTGTCTCTCATGTATGAGCGACGTCTGTGAAGACAACGTTTTCGGACGCGTTCTCATCCCGACGCACGTGGGATTGATCACGCCGCGCCGCGGCGCCGGCGCAAGTTGGGTACCGCTCCCGCGAAGGCCTCGGCGAACCGCGCAACGTCCTCCTCCTTCGAGGCCCAGCCGAGGCTGAGACGGATCGCGCCGCCGGCGAGGTCCGGCGCGACGCCCATCGCCTCCAAAACATGCGAGCGAGTGACCTTGCCCGAAGAACAGGCGGAGCCGGCGGAGACCGCGACGCCCGCCAGATCGAGCGCAATGACCAGCGTCGCCGCCGCAATGCCTGGAACAGCGAAGCAAAGCGTGTTGGGCAGGCGGGGAGCCGAAGCCCCGAAGATCGCGGCGTCCGGCGCGCTCGCCAAGACGGCCTGCGTCAGCGCATCGCGCAAGCCCGCGAGCCGCGCGCTCTCGGCGACCCGCTCCGCGCCGGCCAGTCGCGCGGCGACGCCGAACCCCGCGATCGCCGCGACGTTCTCCGTGCCTGCCCGCGCGCCACGCTCCTGGCCGCCGCCGCGCAATAGCGGGGCGCCGATGGCGGCCTCGCCGCGCGTCGCGACGAGGGCTCCCGCGCCTTTGGGGCCACCGAACTTGTGCGCCGAAAGAAAAATAAAATCCGCATCGAGCGCGGTGGACGAAAGCTCCGTTCGTCCCGCCATCTGAACGGCGTCGCACACGACGAGGCCGCCCTTTGCGTGAACGATCGCCGCCGCTTCGGCGACCGGCTGCAGGACTCCGGTCTCGTTGTTGGCGCCCTGTAAGGCGAGCATGACGGGTCCCCGCCCCGCGTCGACGAGCTTCGTCAGCGCGGCAAGGTCGAGGCGGCCGTCGGCCGCGAGCGGAGCGATGGAAACGGCTTCGGTGGGGAACCGATGACCTTGCAACACGCAAGGGTGCTCGCTTGCGCCGACAACGAGCCGCGCGAATTCTCGGCCCGGCGCAATCGCCGGCGACAGTGAGAGATTCGCGGCTTCCGTACCGCCCGAGGTAAAGACGACGCCGCGCGGCGGGACGCCGACGAACTCGGCCACGGCGCGCCTCGCCTCCTCGACGATCGCGCGACTCCCCCGCCCCTCCCAGTGAATGGAGGAAGGATTGCCGGGATGATCCATGGCGGCGATCGCCGCGGTCTTCGCTTCCGGCCGCATTGGCGCAGTGGCGTTGTAGTCGAGATAAGCGCGCGCAGGATGAGGGGACGCCATATCTGATGAAATCCGGAATATTCGGCCGAGATTGCGAAAAGACCTGCGTCCGGCCCCGCCGGAATGCTTTTTATCCTTGCATTTCGCGGGGCGAGGCGTGCTATGAGGCCTTTTCCGCGCCCTGCCGAGCGTTCACACATACGCGCGCGCCCAGTTCGCCGCAAGGTTTGCTCGATCGCTTCCCGTATCGGACGCGCCTTGCGAAGGACGGGTATCGGGAAGGCGCCAGACCCGCTTCGTGCCTCGAAGCGCAGGGACGAGTTGTTCTGGAGACCCGATGCCCGAAGTCTTTTTCAATGGTCCGGCCGGTCGGCTCGAAGGCCGTTTCCATCCCGCCAAGCAGCGCGGCGCGCCGATTGCAGTCGTGCTGCACCCGCACCCCCAGTTTGGCGGCACGATGAACAATCAGATCGTCTACAACACCTACTATTCGTTCGCCGAGCGCGGATTTTCGGTGTTACGCTTCAATTTCCGCGGCGTCGGGCGTTCGCAGGGCGCCTTCGACCACGGCCAGGGCGAGTTGTCGGACGCCGCATCGGCGCTCGACTGGGCGCAATCGATCAGCCCGGAGGCCCGCGCCTGCTGGATCGCCGGCGTGTCCTTCGGTTCGTGGATCGGCATGCAATTGCTGATGCGCCGCCCGGAGATCGAGGGCTTCATTTCGATCGCCCCGCCCGCCAATCGCTTCGACTTCAGCTTCCTCGCCCCCTGCCCTTCCTCGGGCCTCTTCGTCCACGGCGACAAAGATCGCGTCGCTCCGCTCAAGGAAGTCCAAGGCCTGATCGAGAAGCTCAAGACGCAGAAGGGCATCACGATCGAGCACGCCGTAATCGCCAACGCCAACCACTTCTTCGAAGATTGCATCGAAGACTTGCAGGAGACGGTCGGCGCCTATCTCGACAAGCGCCTCGGCATGCCGCGCCATGAGCCGCCGCCAACACGGAAGGACCGCCTCAAGAGCGCCCCGCCGCCCGTCAAGGGATGATGTCGTGACCCTAATTACGACCACATCCGAACTGGCGCTGGCCTGCCAGCGTCTGTCTCGGCATTCCTTCATCACCGTCGACACCGAGTTCCTGCGCGAGACGACGTTCTGGCCGATCCTCTGCGTGGTGCAGGTCGCCTCGAACGACGAGGCGCTGGCGATCGACGCGCTCGCCCCTGGAATCGATCTCTCGCCGCTGTTCGCGCTGATGGCGGACCCGAATGTCGTGAAGGTGTTTCACGCCGCGCGGCAAGATGTCGAGATCTTCTGGAAACTCGCGGGCCTCGTACCGAGCCCGATGTTCGACACGCAGGTCGCCGCCATGGTCTGCGGTTATGGCGACCAAGTTTCCTACAGCGAACTCGTACAGTCGATCTGCCGGGTCTCGATCGACAAGTCGTCCCGCTTCACCGACTGGGCGCGCCGACCGCTCGCCCCCGCGCAGATCGAATACGCCATCGGCGACGTCACCTATCTCCGGGACATTTACCGAGCGCTGTTGGCGCAGCTCGAAAAATCCGGCCGCAAGGCTTGGCTCGACGACGAGATGCAGGTCCTCACCTCGCCGGCGACCTATGAGCAGCATCCCGAGCGCGCCTGGGAGCGCTTCAAGGCGCGTGCCAGAAAGCCGCGCGATCTCGCTGTTTTGATGGACCTCGCCGCCTGGCGGGAGAACGAGGCGCAGACCCGCGACGTGCCGCGCGCGCGGGTGCTGAAAGACGACGTTCTCGTGGAAGTGGCGCTCGCCGCCCCGCGCACCGAGGAGGCGCTGGCCAATTTGCGCGCTTTCCCGCGCGGCATGGAGCGTTCGCGTGCGGGCGAAGAGATTCTAGCCGCCGTCGGGCGGGGCCTCGCGCGCGACCCCAAGACGCTGCCCAAGCTCGAACGGGAGCGCCGCAATGGCGGCGGCTCGGCCGCGACGGTGGAACTGCTCAAAGTGCTGCTACGGCAAGTCACCGACGAGAGCGGCGTCGCCGGCAAGATGATCGCCACCGTCGACGACCTCGAAGCGATCGCCGCCAACGACAAGGCCGACGTGCCGGCGATGCACGGCTGGCGGCGGATATTGTTCGGCGCCCGTGCGATCGAGCTCAAGCACGGCAAGCTCGCCTTGACGGTCGAGGCTGGCCGCGTCGTCGTCCTGGAATGGCGCGAAGCCGAGGGTCCGCCGGCGCCGATTAACGCTCCCTGAGGGAATCCAGGACATCCTCCTGGGGGCGCAGCGACCCCGCGCTTTCCCCTCGAGGCCCTCGTGCTCCCTGCCGCGCCGCTCAATATTGTCATCGTCCTCGACCACGCTAGCGTGACCGGCGGCCAAGCCATGGTCGCCTTCGACAGCGCGCGCGGCCTGAGAGCGGCGGGTCACCGGCCGATCGTCTTTGCCGCGGCGGGCCCCGTCGACGCCGCCCTCGAAGCCTCAGGGGTCGAGGTCATTTGCCTCGGCCAGCACGACATTCTCAGCCATCCCTCACGCGCGAGCGCCGCAGTCCAGGGGCTCTGGAACGTCGAGGCAGCCCGGGCGCTGACGGAACTCCTCGAAACGCTCCCCAACGCGAATGCGATCGTTCACGTCCACGGCTGGGCGAAGGCGCTGTCGCCAGCGATCGCCGCCCCGATCGTCCGTTCGCACCTCCCGGCCGTCTATACGCTGCACGAATATTTCCTCTTCTGCCCCAACGGCGGCTTCTTCGATTATCCGGCCGGCAAGCAATGCGAGCGCGAGCCAATGTCGCTCGCCTGCGTCACGCGCAATTGCGACAGCCGCAGCTACGGGCAAAAGCTGTGGCGCTGCGCACGGCACGTCGCGGTGCAGAACGTCGCGAAGCTGCCGGCCGCCTTCCCCGACTACATTCTGATCTCGAAGTTCCAGCGCGACGTCGTCGCGAAACGCTTGCCGGCGAGCGCGCGGTTGCACGAGGTCTCCAATCCGGTCGACGCCATCGATCTCGGCCCAAAAGACGATGCGGCGAAGGGCGACTTCGTCTTCGTCGGCCGCATCGCGCGTGAGAAAGGCCCTATCCTCTTCGCCGAGGCCTGCCGGCGGGCCGGCGTCGCGCCAGTCTTCGTCGGCGACGGGCCGGTCGCGGCCGAACTCGCCGCCGCATATCCCGAGGCGCGCATCCTCGGTTGGAAGCCGAAGGCCGAGGTTCTCGCCCATATGCGCGCCGCGCGGGCGCTCGTCTTTCCCTCGCTATGGTACGAAGGCCAACCCTTGACCGTGATGGAGGCCAAAGCGATGGGGACCCCCGTCGTGGTCTCCGACGGCTGCGCCGGGCGCGAGGAAATCGAGGACGGCGTTGCCGGCCTGTGGTTCAAGAACGGCGACCCCGACGCCCTGGCGAGCGCCCTCGTCCGCCTGAAGGACGATGCGCTCGTCGCCTCGCTGTCCGAGGCCGCCCACCGCGCCTACTGGTCCGATCCGCCGACGCTCGCCCGGCACGTCGCCGGCATTCTTGCCGTGTACGAAGACGCGATGGCGCGTCGCGCCCATTAACCCTCGTTGCCGACCGACACGGCAAAGACTGAACGTTAACGGGCTTTCGCTGTTTGGATTAACGATCCATTAACGCGGCGCCGCCAAGGATCGACCCGTTAATTTTCTCTTAAACTGCGAGCTCTGCCCATGCTGTCCAGCTGCCGCGCCAACGTCCCTCTCGCTCCCGCGCCGATCGATCCAACCTGGATTCTTTCCGGCGAACCAAAGGCGCGTTGCGCGGTCCTCACATCCAGCGACGACCGCGGCGCGTGGACCGTTCTCTGGGAATGCACCGGCGGGCGCTTCACTTGGCGCTACGACATCGAAGAGACCGTCCATTTCCTCGAGGGCTCGGTCGTCATCGGCGGGCCCGGCATGCCGCCGCGGCGCTACGGCGCCGGCGACACCGTCCACTTCCCGCGCGGCGCTGTGGCGACCTGGGAGGTCGAGGGGATGATCCGGAAAGTCGCTTTCTGCCGGCGCGCCCCACCACGCCCGCTCGCCCTACTTATGCGGCTCGCCCGTGGCGTCCACCGCCGCGTCAACGGCCTCCTCGGCCGCGGCCCGGCCAGCGCGCTGGCTCAAGCTTAGGCGCCGCCGCCGGGAATTGCGACGGGGAAAAGCGTTAATGTTCTCTTTTCGTTCGTCGCATCTCTGTGCTACGGGTGTTCGAGACCGAATCACAAACCAGAAACCTGAATGACCGACGACCTGTTTGGCGGCGCTGCTCCTCAGCGCCGTAAGACTGTCCCACCCAAGACCCGCGCCCCAGCCGGCCGCACGGGCGCCCTCAGTGAAACCGAATACACCGCCGCCTCGATCGAGGTGCTGGAGGGGCTCGAGCCGGTGCGCCGGCGCCCGGGCATGTATATCGGCGGCACCGACACCCATGCGATGCATCATCTCTTCGCCGAGGTGATCGACAACGCGATGGACGAGGCGGTGGCAGGCTTCGCCACCTTCATCGAGGTGTCGCTCGATGACAACGGTTGGCTCAGCGTGACCGACAACGGACGCGGGATGCCGGTTGATCCGCATCCCAAATTCCCTGGCAAGTCCGCGCTCGAAATCATCATGACCAAGCTGCACGCTGGCGGAAAGTTCGACAGCGGCGCCTACGAGACCTCCGGCGGCCTGCACGGTGTCGGCGTCTCGGTGGTCAACGCCCTCTCGGAGCGCACCGAGGTCGAGGTGGCGCGCGGACAGACGCTCTACCGGCAAATCTTCGAGCGTGGCCACCCCGTCACCAAGCTCGAGGTCGTCGGCAAGGCGCCCAACCGGCGCGGCACCAAAGTGCGGTTCCGTCCCGACGAACAGATATTTGGCGCGAACGCGAAGTTTGACCCGAGCCGCCTGTTCAAAATGACACGTTCGAAGGCCTATCTCTTCGGCGGTGTCGAAATCCGCTGGCGCTGTGCGCCGGCCTTGCTCGATTCCAACTCGAAGATCCCGGCCGAGGCGACGTTCCACTTCCCGGGCGGCCTGAAGGACTATCTCGCCGCCGACATCGAGGGACAGGAGCCAGTCGTCGACCAGCCCTTCACTGGGAAGGTCGAGAAAGAGGGCAAGCACGGCTCGGTCGAATGGGCGGTCGCCTGGCTCGCCGCCGAGGACGGCTTCATCCATTCCTATTGCAACATCATCCCGACGCCAGATGGCGGCACTCACGAAGCGGGCCTGAGGATCGCGCTGCTGCGCGGCCTGAAGGACCACGCCGAGCGCATCGGGCAAACCAAGCGCGCCGCCGCGCTAACTACCGACGACGTCATGTCGGGCTGCGCGGCCCTCATCTCCGTCTTTATCCGCGAGCCCGAGTTTCAGGGGCAGAACAAGGGCCGTCTGCAGACCGCCGAAGCCTCGCGGATCGTCGAGGCAGTCGTGCGCGACGCTTTCGATCACTGGCTTGTCGCCGCTCCGAGCCAGGCCGCCAAATTGCTGGACTACGCAATCGAGCGCGCCGAGGAGCGCCTGCGCCGGAGGATGGAGAAGGACGTCGCGCGCAAGAATGCGACGCGCAAACTCAGGCTACCCGGCAAGCTCGCGGATTGCACCAACTCCTCAGCGCAAGGCTCTGAGCTGTTTATCGTCGAGGGCGATTCGGCAGGCGGCTCGGCCAAGCAGGCGCGCGACCGCGCGATCCAAGCGATCCTGCCGCTGCGCGGCAAGATCCTCAATGTCGCGTCGGCGACCCGCGACAAATTGGCGCAAAACCAGCAGCTCTCCGACCTGACCCAGGCGCTGGGCGTCGGCTCGGGGTCGCACTATCGATCGGCCGATCTGCGCTACGACAAGGTCATCATCATGACCGACGCCGACGTCGACGGCGCTCATATCGCCTCGCTGTTGATCACGTTCTTCTACCGGCAGACCCCGAAGCTGATCGAAGAAGGCCATCTCTACCTTGCCGTGCCGCCTCTCTACCGGCTGACCCAGGGGGGCAAATCGCTCTACGCCCGCGACGACGCCCACAAGGAACAATTGATGAAAACTGGCTTTTCCGGCCGCGGCGGCATTGAAGTCAGCCGATTCAAAGGTCTCGGCGAAATGTCGATGGCCGATCTGCGCGACACGACAATGGCCCCGACCAAGCGCACCTTGCTGCGCGTCGCACTCGTCGACGAAGAGAGCGACGCGACGGCGGATGCGGTGGAGCGGCTGATGGGAACCAAGCCGGAGGCGCGGTTCGCCTTCATCCAGGAGCGCGCCCCCCAGGCGCGCGAACTCGTCGATATTTGATTGCGCCGGCAGCGAATTATTAACCGTGAACGCGATAGCCTTGACTTGGACGCCATGAGATCCCGGCCGTTCGCATCGGGATCCCTGTCCGTGCGAGGGTGTGATGGATTGGCGTTTCAACGAACGCGGCTGGGCCAGGCAAATCGAGTTCGCTGCCGTGGCGGCGATCGCGATAGCCGTTGCCTGCGTTCTCATCGGCCAGACAGCCGAACGCTACGCCCAAAACGTGACTTCGGCGGTGGCTCAAGTCGACGCGAAGCCGAAAGACGCCGCATCCGGCGAAACCACCCCTGTATTCAATGCGATTGACTATGCGACGACCGGCTCGGTCAAAAGTTCGACTGCCGTACTTTCCCCTTGCGAGGCGCAGCCACGCTGACATCTTCCGCGCATATTGCGCGAACGGCCGTAAATTTGTTCGCGGCTCCTGTTTTCCCCGGAACCAAATCTCGGCATTCGAGTTACCGCGTCTGAGTAAACAAAACCACGCAAACGCCATTAAATGGTCTGGCGAAACTGTAAAAGATCGGGTAGGGTAACAGTTGCGCGGTTTATTTGAACGCAGTGCGGTGCGGCCGAGCAGGTTTGGATGATGCTGTCGATACGTCTTTTTGGTTTGCCGACGACACGTCGGAGGGGAAGTTTCCCGCCTGCCGGCCCCACATTAGCTGCGGGCCCACTGAAGCGCTTGGGAGAGGAACGCGGCCTGTGAGCAGGCTGTCAACGAGCGCATGGGCGAACGCCCTTCCTCGACCTCCACAAAATTTGGCGCGGCTACGCGTCTCGGGAAGTCTCGCCGGTGGTCGGCGATGCGGAAGCTGTTTCTGGCTAGGCAGAAACAGCGTGAAGGGTTTATTGGGCGGAGAACTGGGTTCACATGAGCAAGGGTAAGGATTTTCGGGCGCCTCGCAAGCGCGGTTTCGACGATGATGGGCCGATGCCTTACGAGCCGAAGCTGCGCTCCTCGCGTGGCTTCGGTGGCGCCCCCGACGGCGGCTTCGGCGGCCCGCCGATGGGCGTTAGCAGCCCTTCCCCGGCGTTCGCGGGGCCGACGGTTGACGCGGTCGTCAAGTGGTTCAAGGCGGACAAGGGCTACGGCTTTGTCGAATTGGCGAACGGCCAGGGCGACGCGTTCCTTCATGCCAACGCTTTGCACGCTTCGGGACATGAGAGTGTCCCGACGGGCGCCAAGCTGAAGGTGGTCGTTGGCGCCGGCGCCAAGGGCGCTCAGGTGACGCGCGTCACCGAGGTCGATATGACCGGTGTGGTCGAGCAGCAGCAGCGCCCGCAGCGCTCGTTCAGCGATGCTCCGCGTCCCCGCCGGGCCGCTCCCGATCCGTCGACCGCTATTCCGGTCGGCGGCAAGGTGAAATGGTTCGACGACGCCAAGGGCTTCGGCTTCGTGGCGAGCGACGACGGCGGCAAGGACGTGTTCGTCCACATTTCGGTGCTCGGTCCGGCTGGAATTTCGCATCTCGCGGAAGGCCAGCAAGTGAACATGCGCGTCGTGGACACGCCGAAGGGCCGCGAGGCCATTTCGATCTCGATCTGACGTCTCGAAAGTCGAGACATGCCGGCCCGCCGCCCAGCGGGCCGGTTTTCGCTCGTCCGCGAGACCGCGGCGAGCGCCACCGCGGTCCGGACCACGACGATGCAGGCTTCGCGCGACATTCAGCGCCTTCTCGACATCATGGCCGCACTGCGCACCCCAGGAAGCGGTTGCCCCTGGGACCTGGAACAGTCCTTCGCCACCATCGTCCCCTACACGATCGAAGAAGCCTACGAAGTCGCCGACGCTGTCGAGCGCGGCGACTTCGCTGATCTGCGCGACGAACTCGGCGATCTCTTGCTTCAAGTCGTCTTTCACTCCCGCATGGCCGAGGAAACCGGTCGTTTCGATTTCGGCGGCGTCGTCGAGGCGATCACCGCCAAGATGATCCGCCGCCATCCCCACGTCTTCGGGGATGCGAAAAATCTCACCCCCGATCAAGTGAAGGCGCTTTGGGGCGAGATCAAGTCGGAGGAAAAGCGTTTGCGCGCTAAGGAGCGCGCGGCGCTTGGCGCAGCGACCGAAGAGCCGGCCGGCGTGCTAGCCGGCGTGCCGACCGCCCTGCCCGCGCTCACGCGCGCGTTGAAGTTGCAGCAGAAGGCCGGCAAGGTCGGCTTCGATTGGAACGACCCGCGCGCCGTCCTCGCCAAACTGCGCGAGGAAATCGACGAAATCGAAGCCGAACTCGACGCCGGCGACCAAGCCAAAGCGGCAGGCGAAGTCGGCGATCTCTTGTTCGCCGTCGCTAATCTCGCCCGCCATCTCGAAGTCGATCCCGAGGCGGCGTTGCGCGGCGCCAACACCAAGTTCGAACGTCGCTTCGGCCATATCGAAAAGCGCCTAGCCGAGGAAGGACGCGCGCCGGAAAGCGCCAGCCTCGACGACATGGAGGCGCTGTGGGACGAGGCCAAACGGCTGGAGCGCGCCGCGCGCTGATCAAGGGCGGTCGCCGCTACGCCTTCAACTGCGCCAGAACGCCCGCGATGTCGCCCATCCCCCAATGTTCGGCAATGTGGTCGCCGGCCACGCGAAAGATGTCGCAGGAGGTGAAGCGCAACCGCCGGCCGGTCGGGGCGACGCCGAAGTAGACGCCCTGATGCGTCCCTTCGTAGACGAAGCTTGCTGCGACGCGGTCGGCCTCCGCCACCTTCGCCTCGATCGTGACCTTTAGGTCAGGCAATCCCTTCAGCCGCGCAGCGAAATAGGCGCTCACCGCAGCTTTCGGCGCAACCCCGGCCGGGGGCGGCGCGGCGGCGCTCAACTGATGATTGACGTAGTCGTCAGCAAACAGAGCGGTGAACCCGTCGAGATCGTGCGCGCTGAGCGTCGCGGCGAACCGCTCCGCGATCGACGTTTCGCCGGCCTTCACATTCGAGACGAGGGGCGTGGCGCCAAGCAAGGCCGCGCCGGCGAGCAAGGTTCTGCGATGCATCGTACCCTCCCTGAAAGAAGCAGGACGCTATGCTTGCGGCCAGCGCTTCAGCGCTTCATGTCCGGCTTCATTCAGAGCATAAACGCCGTGGCTCGCCCGGTCGAACCAGCCGTAGACGTTATCGAGCAGAATCTTGCCCGCGTCGGGCGCCTTCGCCCTCAGGTCGCGCGGCCTTGCCGGCCCTCCCACCAGCGCAGCAGCGCAGACCAGCGCCTGCTGCCGATAGGCGGTCATGATGGGACGCCGCGACCCGCCGCCTTCGGTCGGATCCCCCTGCCGCCGCTGATACTCTTTGACGAGGCGCGACCGGCGCTTGAGGTCGCGCCGCGGCGCCGGCGCATCGGGACTGAGCAAGATATGGACGTCGCCGTTCATGTCGACGCCGAGGAGGCCGAAGCCGAGCCGCCGGCAGAGGTTGCGGAAGCGCGGATCGCTCTCGCGCCCCTTGCCGGTGCGGGACAATTGCGCGGCGAGCCACACTTCGTCGCCGACGCGCGCCCGGTCGACGCCCTGCAACACGAGATCGAAGGTGAAGCTCAGCTTCAACTCGCCGATCACGACGACCGGTGGATCGCCGTCGCTGACCCCGACGATGTCGCAGCCGCCAATTTCCCCTTTGACCCGGTAGCCGAGGCTTTCGAGGTATTGCTTGACCGGAAGATAGAGCAGCGTCTCCAGCGGGGCGGTTCCTCAGTCGGACGGCGCTTCGGCCGCCTGCTCGGCCGCCGTCTCGATCTCCAGATCGGGGAACACGATGATCCGCCGCTGCTGGAAGTCGGTGCGGATGACGATCGTCTCCATCTGCTCCAACTGGCTGAGGACCCGGCGCGCCCGGCCCGGCGAATGGCTGCCGAAGAATCGCGCGATGTCCTCGTCCGGCGGACAGGCGGCGCGCGCGACTGCGGCGCGGCAGAGGAGCAGGAACACGCCCTGCAGTTCGTGCGGCAAGCGTTGGGACAGATCGACCGCGCGCCCCCAGGCCTCTTCGTCCGCGCCCTCGGGATAGGCCATGCGCGCCCGCTCCACGGTGAAGCGATGGCGAAAGCTGTTGAGATCGGGGACCGCTGAGCCAAGCCGACGCACCCGGCAACGCACCAGGAAATCACGATGAAGCGCCACGGCGGATTGATAGGCGCAATCGGGATCGGCGATCATTTGCGCGAGGATGTCGGCAATCGCCGCTTGCCGCTGCTCGTCGGTCAGTTCGGGCGGCGGCGCGGCGACATAGGCCGGCGGCGGGCTCTGATCGATCCGCGCGATGACCTCGTTGGCGCGCTGTTCGCTTAAGGGCCGCGGGCGCGGCGGCCGAGGCGCAACCTCGGCGGGCGCCAGGATCAAGCTTTGCAATTCGATCGTCTCGACCGCTTCCGGCAGCGGCAGCAGCTTCGGCGCGGTCCCGCGGTCGGCGGTCTCGACCGTGCCGATGGCGACCGGCAAGGGACGGCGCGAAATCGCCGGCCCGAGGCCGATGAACGAGCCGCGCTTGAGATCGCGAAACGCCTCGGCCTGCCGCCGCTCCATGCCGAGCAGATCGGACGCGCGCGCCATGTCGATATCGAGGAAGGTGCGGCCCATCAGGAAGTTCGAGGCTTCCGCGGCGACGTTCTTGGCGAGCTTGGCGAGGCGCTGCGTCGCGATGATCCCGGCGAGGCCGCGTTTTCTGCCGCGGCACATCAAGTTGGTCATCGCCGCCAGAGACGCCCTGCGCGCGTCGTCGGAAGCGTCCGCCGCCGCTGCGGGCGCGAAGAGCTGCGCCTCGTCCACGACGACGAGGGCGGGAAACCAGATATCCCGGTCGGCCTCGAACAGCGCATTGAGGAAGACGGCGGCGGAGCGCAATTGGCCATCGACCTCCAGCCCCTCGAGATCGAGCACGACCGAGACGCGATGCCGCCGGACGCGCGTGGCGATGATAGCGAGCTCTCGCTCGCATTCGGCCGCGTCGAGCACGACATGGCCATAGCGCTCGCCGAGCGAAACGAAGTCGCCCTCGGGATCGATCACGATTTGTTGCACGCGATTCGCGCTCTGCTCGAGAATGCGCCGTAGCAGGTGCGATTTGCCTGAACCGGAATTGCCCTGGACGAGCAAACGCGTGGCGAGCAGTTCCTCGAGGTCGATCTCCGCGGGCGTTCCAACGCCCGTCACGCCAATATCAATGCCGGCTCCCATCAATGCCTCTGAAGCCCAGGTGAGCCGGGCCGCTTAGCACGAAACGCGCCACCGAACAGGCCGCGCCTCCGGTCATGCACAGAAATTAGCGCTCTCGGCGACGAAGGAGCCCGGCCCCAAGGCCTTCAGAGCCCACGGAACCGCACCGGATTTAGGCGCGTTTAACCGTTACGCTACGCTTGATGGCTATTGTCCACAGGCGGTTGCCACCAAAGTTAAGGAAGCGTTCGTGACCAACCCGGCCGTCGTCTCCGCCTCGGGCGCATTTCGCGAGACCGGGCCGGCGATCGAGCGCCCGCTTGCGCGTGTCGTGCCGCTGAAGGCGCCGCGGCCGCGCGTTCTCTTCGTCACACCAGAGATGAGCGATTTCGTGCAGGCCGGCGGCCTGGGCGCCGTTTCCGCCTCGCTGCCGCGCGCGCTCAAGCGCCACGGCGACGTCCGCGTCCTTTTGCCCGGCTACCGCTCGGCGCTCGCAAAGGCGGGGCCGCTCGAGATCGTCGCGAAACTGCCGGGCCTAGCCGAGGCGCCCCCCTGCTCGATCGGCGCGACAACGCTCGACGACGGCCTCGTCGTCTACTTCGTGCTCTGCGACGAACTCTATCGGCGCGACGGCTCGCCCTACGCCGACCCCACCGGGACCGATTTCGCCGACAACGATCTGCGCTTCGCGCGCCTCAGCCTCGCCGCCGCCCAACTCGCCGTACAGGGATGCGGCGGCTGGAGTCCTACCTGCCTGCATCTCAACGACTGGCAGACCGCGCTGGCGGCCGGCTACCTCGCCTGGAGCGGGGCCAAGGTTCCGGTGCTGCTCACGATCCATAACCTCGCCCATCAGGGTCTTTTCGAGGCGTCGCGCATAGGCGCGCTCGGCGTTCCGGAGGCGGCCTTCACCGTCGAGGGCGTCGAATTCTTCGGCCGCCTCTCCTTTCTCAAGGCGGGCCTGAACTACGCCTCGCACATCGTCACGGTGAGCGAGAATTACGCGCGGGAAATCACGCAGCCGGAATTCGGCTGCGGGCTCGACGGCCTGCTCTCCGAACGCGCCTCTGAGGGCCGGCTCGCCGGCATCGTCAACGGCATCGACGAGTCCTGGGATCCGCGTCGGGACACCAAATGTCCCTACCTCTATGATCCCCAGCGTTGGAAGGGACGCTACGCCGATTACGTGCGGGGCGTCTTCGGGCTCTCACTGGCGCGGGCTCCGCTGTTCGCCTTCGTCTCCCGCCTGGTGCATCAGAAAGGCGCGGACCTCGTGCTGCACGCCGCCCGGCGCATCATCGCTCTCGGCGGTCAGCTCGTCGTCATGGGACGGGGCGCAGCGGCGACGGAGGCGGCGTTCGCCGCGCTCGCAACTGAGGCGCCCGAGGCGGTCGGCGCGCGCATCGGCTTCGACCCCGAGGGCGCCCGCGCGATTTTCGCAGGCGCGGATTTCATCCTCATGCCGTCGCGATTCGAGCCGTGCGGCCTCAGCCAGATGTACGCGCAGCGGTTTGGCGCGATCCCGATCGCGACCCGGACCGGCGGCCTCAGCGAAACCATCCATGACGGCAAGACGGGTTTCCTGATCGACCGGCCAACGGCTGGCGATCTCGGGTCGGCGATCGAGCTCGCCTGCGAGGTCTACGGGGCGAACAAGCGTCTCGCTGAATTGCGCCGCGCCGCCATGGCGCTCAAATTCGACTGGGACGAATTGGCGGATCGCTATGGCGCGCTCTACCGGACCCTCGGCGAACGAAGCGCTATTTCGCTTCCAGCGCTTCGATGAGGCTCGGCGCGACGCCCAGGTCGCGCAGCTTCGGCACGCCGATCGTGACGACGTCGGCGCAAGCCTGGACGACGTGGGGAAGACTGATCGTCTCGATGTCGAGCCCCTTCGCCTCGGCGTCCGGCCACACCACAAAGCTGAGATCCGTCTCGCTCAGGGCGTCCTTGCAGTCCGGGTCTGCATCCTTGCCGAGGCCGGCGACATAGAGCGCGCTCAAGGTCTTCGACGCGACCACCCCGATCGACGCGCCGTCCGCCGCCGTCTCCAGCGAGCTCCGTTCGACCAGCGACTTCGGCAGCAGCGCGGCCCAATCGACCGGCGCGCCGCTCTTCAGATCGTAAACCAGCGCGAAGATGGAGGCGTCCGGATGCGCGCCGCCGCAATCCATCGAATCCGACACGAGATAGCTGAGATAGCGCGGGCCACGCAGCGTCACGGCAATCGACCGCGACCAGTCGGCGTCCTTGGACGTCAAGCACTCGGCGCGCGCCTTGCGTACGCGCTGATCCAGCTTGACGAGCGCCGCATTGATCTTGCCGGCGATCGCGTCATGCGCCGAGAGCTTCGGGAAGGCTGCGACGCCTTGCGCGAGCGGCGCTGGCGCGGTGAGAGCGATCGGGGCGTCCTCGGCGAACGCGGAGCCGGTGAGCGCCACGAGCGCGGCGAAAAAACAATGAGCGCGGCGCATGACGGCGATCTCGAGCGTTGGAGAGGCGAATGGCCTGTTCCGGACTTAAGCGATTCGTGCTCCAGCGCCTAGCAGCCCTTTTGGCGCACGTCTCTGGGATGCCCGGCCGCACTCGACCTTTGCGCTTTGGCGACTTCAGCGGCCGCGCTATGATGCGTTGCATCATGAGCCAATCACTGACTGTTCGCTCCGTCGAGGGCGTCTCCGACATCCCCGCCGCCGCGTGGGACGCGTGCGCGAATCCGCCCGATCTGACGACCGAGGCGGCGGACGGCGAGCGCTTCAATCCGTTCGTCACCCACGCCTTTCTGCTCGCGCTGGAGCAATCCCGCTCGGTCGGCGGGCGTTCGGGCTGGGCGCCGGCGCATATACTGGTGGAAGACGCCGCGGGCCGTCTCGTCGCCGCCGCGCCGACCTATCTCAAGGGCCACAGCCAGGGCGAATATGTGTTCGACCATTCCTGGGCCGACGCTTACGAGCGCGCCGGCGGGCGCTACTACCCAAAAATTCAGGTGGCGGTCCCGTTCACGCCGGTCACCGGCCGGCGCATGCTGGTCGCGGCCGACGCGCCGAGCGGCGCGCGCGAGGCGCTGGTCGCGGGATGGCGGGCGCTGCGCAAAGCCGCCGGCGCCTCATCCGTCCACGTGACCTTCCCGACGCTCTCCGACAATGAGGCGCTCAAGCGCATCGGCTTTCTCTCGCGGACCGGCGAGCAGTTTCACTTCGTCAATGAAGGCTATCGCGATTTCGACGAGTTCCTCGCCGCGCTCGCCTCGCGCAAACGCAAGGCGATCAAGCGCGAGCGGCGCGAAGCGCTCGGCGATGACCTATCAGTTGAACTGCTGACCGGGAACGACATCAGGCCAGAGCATTGGGACGCGTTCTTCGCGTTCTACATGGACACCGGCTCGCGCAAGTGGGGGCGGCCCTACCTCACGCGCGAATTCTTCGACCGGATCGGCGCCAGCATGGCCCCGCGCATCCTGCTGGTGATGGCCAAGAGCGGCGGCCGCTATATCGCCGGCGCCATCAACTTCATCGGCGACGATGCGCTTTATGGGCGCAATTGGGGGGCGCTCGTCGAGCGGCCCTTTCTCCACTTCGAAATCTGCTATTACCAAGCGATTGAATTCGCGATCAGCCGCGGACTCGCCCGTGTCGAGGCGGGAGCGCAGGGAGAGCACAAATTGGCGCGTGGTTACCGGCCTGTCGCAACCTATTCGGCGCATGAATTCGCCGACGCGCGGTTCCAGCGCGCGGTCGCCGAATATCTCACGCATGAGCGCGCCGCGGTCGATGAGGCGATCGCCGAATACGGCGACCACCTGCCCTTTCGCCGCGAGAACTGAGCGCGGCGTTCTGTATCTCTAGGGAGAGCCCATGACCGAGACCTACGACCCCAACAATATCTTCGCCAAAATCCTGCGCGGCGAGGCGCCTTGCGTCCGCGTCGCCGAGGACGAAGTCTCGCTCGCCTTCATGGACATCATGCCGCGAGCGGAAGGCCATGTGCTCGTGGTGCCGAAGGCGGTCGCGCGCAACATCCTCGACATCGCCCCCGCCGATCTCGCCCGCTTGATGCCGACCGTCCAGCGGATCGCCGTCGCGGTGAAGCGCGGGCTCGGGGCGGAAGGGATCATGGTCCAGCAGTTCAACGAGAGCGCGGGCGGCCAGGTCGTGTTCCACCTTCACTTCCACGTGCTGCCCCGCTGGACCGGCGTCGCCCTGCGACCGCCCGGCGGCCCGATCGCGCCGCCGGAGCAGCTCGAGGTTCACGCGGCCAAGATCCGCGAGGCGCTCAAGGCGCTCTAAGCGCGGGCGTAGACCCGCGTCACGGCTGGTTCTCGCGTAGCGGCTCAAGGAGGGGGCGCCGAGGTGCCGCAGACGCCGATGGGTTCGAGCCACCTCTTCTATCTCCCCGCCGAGCTGCTGCTCTATGTCCTGCTCGGCGGCTTTCTCGTCGTCCTGCTGGTCCTGCTGCAGCTCGGACTGCTCAATCGCGCCTATCGGCGCGTTGGGCTGGAGCCGCGCGTGGCGATGCTGGTGCTGCTCGCCTCGCTGCTCGGCAGCTATATCAACATCCCGCTGTTCGAGTTGCCGGACGCGCCAGTCGTCACGCGGCAGGCTTATCTCGACTTTTTCGGCATGCCCTATTACGTGCCGCAGGTCGTCGATTGGCCCGGCGTCATTGTCGCCGTCAATGTCGGCGGCGCCGTCATCCCGACCCTGCTCTCCATCTACCTCGTCTTTCACAACCGCATTTTCATCACGGCGGCGATCGCGATGGCGGTGGTGGCGTTTGTCGTCCATCAGCTCGCAACGCCCGTGCCGGGCGTCGGCATTTCGGTGCCGCTGCTGGCGCCCCCGCTGCTGGCAGCCGTGACGGCCGTCATACTGTCGCGCGCATACGCCGCCCCCCTCGCCTATGTCGGCGGCTGCATGGGCGTGCTGATCGGCGCCGACCTCAGCAACCTCGACAAGTTGCAGAGCCTCGGCGCGCCGGTCGCCTCGATCGGCGGCGCCGGCGCCTTCGACGGCGTATTCGTCGCCGGCGTCGTCGCCGTCCTGCTGGCGGGGATCGGCGAGCGACGACGGGTGTGAACCGCCAACAGCCTTGTCACCAAATGACTGACAGGGTATGTTTTTTATAGGTTAGGCACCTGTGACTTGTCGCCGGGTCAAACGTCTGCTCGCGTACCACCTCCTACGACCGCATCCCTAACGATCGGGCCGCTGCGTAATCGGCGAACGGCAATGCCCCTTCGGAGGATGCCATCATGTTTGTTTTGACAATTCCTCTAACCCGCGATTCGCTTCAGTCCATCAAGGCAGAGCTGGCGCGGACACTCCCGCACGTCAAATCCTCGCACCGGTGCGAGGCCGTCGGTCGAGGGTTTGGCTTCGCCACCTATGCGTCAGCTCGGGCGGCCATAGGTTCTGCAATTTCAGTCACTGCTTGTGCGCGCGGCGACCTGTTCCTCAGCTACTTAGCAAGACACGGTTTCGACGTATCCGCGAACCCCTTCTATAGCGCTGCTGCGAAAGTCGCGCTTCGCGCTGTTGCCAGCGCGACGCCAGCGCTAACTATGTGGGGGATGGGCGTCGGTAGCCCCACACGTAAGGCTGACGGTCATTGGGAAGACTTCCGTGACATGAATGCTAGGTTCGTCGGTGCGCGAGAAGAGCTCATCGGCGAGAGTGCCGTAAGCGGCTTTCTGGCCTCGCTGGCGTTCCTCTCAAGGATCACGCCTACGAGAACAATCCGTAACGGGATGGGAAGCTACGGCCTCAAGCACGTCGCCGAGAACTTCATTTGCACTTACCCCGAGGGCGGTAAGCTAGGTCCGACCTATGTATCCAACGGAGTATTCATAGCCGCGGCGATCCACGCTGGATTTCGTATTAAGACATACGTGGATGATCTAGGCTACAATAACCTGAACGTCAGCTTCAACATGTCGAAGCCGACGCTCGAACAACTTGATCGAGAGATTCGCGGTAGGCCATAGGCGTCAAAGATTGCTAACGCGGCAAAATTACTATGGGCTCCTGGTCTAGCTCAGGGCCAGAACGGGAGCGCGATCTGAGCCGCACGCTCAGGAGCCCCAGAAGAAGACCGCTGACGATGACGGCCGCCCGCCCACGGCATCCGGTGAGGCCGAAGCTGCCTGCGACGGTGACCCCGCCAAGCCAGGCGAGGCGACGCAGGCGATGCCCCCGCCGCGCGGGCGAGCGACGGCGAGACGGCCCGGCTGCTCGCGCTCGGCGGCGTCGGATTGGCGCGCCTCGCCCTGTTCCACATCGGCCCGGACATTGAAGCGGGCCGACTTATGCCGGTTCTCGAAAATTACAATCCAGGCGATCGCGAGGACATTCACGCGGTCTACCTCGGCCAGGGCGGCCCGCTGCCTGCCCGCGTACGCGCCTTCATCGATTTCCTGAGTGAGACGATCAGGATCGGCGACGCGAAGATCGTCCGCACCGAAAGCGGCGAGCGGCGTATCGTGCCGGCCCCCCACGAGACCGACATTTGATAATGTGGATCAGCTCTTCCGGGCTTTCGACCTGTTCAGCGCCGCCGCGGCGCAAATGAGGGCCTTCAAGGCTTCCTCGGCGATCGTCTCGCCCTCGCGGAAATCGATGGCGCGGCGCGTGTTGCCGTCAAGGCTCGCGTTGAAGAGACCCGAAGGATCGTCGAGAGCCGCCCCTTTGGCGAACGTCATCTTCACGACGTTCTTGTAGGTCTCGCCCGTGCAGATCATTCCGTCGTGCGACCAGACCGGAACGCCTCGCCACTTCCATTCCTCGATGACTTCCGGATCGGCTTCCTTGATCAAGGCTCGGAGCCGGCTCAGCGTTTCGCCCCGCCAGTCGCCCAGTTCCGCGATCCTCGCGTCGATCAGGCGAGAAGGAGACTCGCCGTCCTGCGGCGCGTCTTTCTGCATTTGCGGTTCCCCCCTCCAAGGCGTGTCAAAGACGGTAGGCCCGTCACCGCGAGCGCAATCCGGCCCTCGAGAATTTCGTGGCGCGGGTGCAGCGTGGGTGGCCGGGGCGAGCCCGGCCATGACACACTCGGGGGCTGGACCGGATCGTCCCCTCACATCGCCTGCGGTTCGCTCGGCTCGCTCGGCGACGCCTCGTCCGAGGCGCCCTCCTCCTCGCCTGAGGCGCCGGCGCGCTTGCGGCCCTTGCCCTTGCGCACATCGGGCTCGCCTTCGGCGCGTTGGCGTCCCGCGACGATCACGTCGCGCTCGAGGCGCGGCTGCGACGGGCCCTCGGGGTAGACGAAGCCGAGCCTCTTCACGCCGTCGTCGTCGGCCGTGACGACGACCCGCACGACGCCGCCGTTCTTCAGGCGTCCGAACAGCACCTCGTCGGCGAGCGGCGTCTTGATCTGGCTCTGAATGACCCGCGCCATCGGCCGCGCGCCCATCGCCTCATCATAGCCGTTCTTGACCAGCCAGGCGCGGGCTTCGTCGGCAAGCTCGATCGACACATTGCGGTCCGCGAGTTGCGCCTCGAGCTGCATGACGAATTTGTCGACCACCTGCGAGATCACCGATTCCGGCAACCGCGCGAACGGCACGATCGCGTCGAGACGATTGCGGAACTCCGGCGAGAACAGCCGGTTGATCGCCTCGGTGTCGTCGCCCTCGCGCTTGGAGCGGTGGAAGCCGAACGCCTCCTTGGCGATATCCTGCGCGCCGGCATTCGTCGTCATGATCAGGATCACGTTGCGGAAATCGATCTGCTTGCCGGAATGATCCGTCAGCTTGCCGTGATCCATCACCTGCAACAGGATGTTGAAGAGATCCGGATGCGCCTTCTCGATTTCGTCGAGTAGCAGCACCGAATGCGGGTGCTGATCGATCGCGTCGGTCAAAAGGCCGCCCTGATCGAAGCCGACATAGCCGGGAGGCGCGCCGATCAGCCGCGAGACCGTGTGGCGCTCCATATACTCCGACATGTCGAAGCGCGTCAGTTCGAGACCGAGACTCGAGGCGAGCTGGCGCGCCGCCTCGGTCTTGCCGACGCCGGTCGGCCCGGAGAAGAGATAACAACCGATCGGCTTCTCGGGATCGCGCAAGCCCGCGCGGGCGAGCTTGATCGCCGAGGCGAGCGCCGCCAGCGCCGCGTCCTGGCCGTAGACGACGCGCTTCAAGGTTTGTTCGAGATGCTGCAGCACCTCGGTGTCGTCCTTGGAGACGGACTTCGGCGGGATCCGCGCCATCGAGGCGATCGTCGCTTCGATCTCCTTGACGCCGATCGTCTTCTTGCGCTTGGCCTCGACGACGAGCATCTGCGAGGCGCCCGTCTCGTCGATCACGTCGATCGCCTTGTCCGGCAGCTTGCGGTCGTGAATGTAGCGCGCCGACAATTCGACCGCCGCCTTCACCGCTTCATTCGTGTAGCGCACCTTGTGGAACTCCTCGAAATAGGGCTTCAGGCCCTTGAGGATCTCCACCGCATCGGGAACGCTCGGCTCCTTGACGTCGATCTTCTGGAAGCGACGCACCAGCGCGCGATCCTTCTCGAAGTACTGGCGGTACTCCTTGTAGGTGGTCGAGCCGATGCAGCGCAGCGAGCCCTGCGCCAGCGCGGGCTTGAGCAGATTGGACGCATCCATCGCGCCGCCGGACGTGGCGCCGGCGCCGATCACCGTGTGGATCTCGTCGATGAACAGGATCGCGTCCTTGTGCTGCTCGATTTCCTTCATCACCTGCTTGAGGCGCTCTTCGAAATCGCCGCGATAGCGCGTGCCGGCGAGCAGCGCGCCCATATCGAGCGCGAACACCGTCGCCCCGGCGAGCACTTCGGGCACCTCGCCGCCAATGATCTTGCGCGCGAGCCCTTCGGCGATCGCCGTCTTGCCGACGCCGGGATCGCCGACCAGCAGCGGATTGTTCTTCTGGCGCCGGCAAAGCACCTGGATGGTCCGCTGCACCTCGGCCTCACGGCCGATCAGGGGATCGATGCGACCGTCGCGCGCCTTCTTGTTGAGATTGACGCAATAGGCGTCGAGCGCGCCTTCTTTCTTCTTGCCGTCGGGGCTCTCTTTCGCGTCCTTGGAATCGCGCGAGTCGCCGTCCTCGTCGGCGCCTCGCGGGCTGCGCGAGCTGTCCGACAAGCCGGGCCGCTTGGCGATGCCGTGGCTGATGTAATTGACCGCGTCATAGCGGGTCATGTCCTGCTCTTGCAGGAAGTAAGCGGCGTGCGTCTCGCGCTCGGCGAAGATGGCGACCAGCACGTTGGCGCCCGTCACTTCCTCGCGTCCCGAGGACTGCACATGAATCGCGGCGCGCTGCACAACGCGCTGGAACCCGGCGGTCGCCTTCGCTTCGTCGACCGAGTTGACGATGATGTTCTCGAGTTCGGTGTCGATGTAGTGGACGACATTCTTGCGCAAGGCGTCGACATCGACGTTGCAGGCCCGCATCACGGCGGCCGCGTCCGGGTCGTCGAGCAGAGCAAGCAGAAGGTGCTCGAGCGTCGCGTATTCGTGGCGGCGTTCGTTGGCGAGCGTGAGCGCCTTGCGCAGGGTCTTTTCCAACGCGCGAGAGAATACGGGCATCACGAACCTTTCACTTTTTTTCCATTATGCACTGTAACGGGTGCTGGTTCTTGCGCGCATGATCCATCACCTGGGCGACCTTGGTCTCCGCGATCTCATAGGTGTAGACCCCGCATTCGCCGACTCCGTTGTTGTGCACATGCAACATGATCTGTGTGGCTTCTTCAGGGTTTTTGTTGAAGAACGCTTGCAGGATGGCGATTACGAACTCCATCGGCGTGTAATCGTCGTTGAGCAGCAGGACCCGATACATATTGGGTCGCTTCGTCTGCGTGCGAGTCCGCGTGATGACCGCGGCCCCCGTCCCCGGGGCTTCGCCGCCCCGCCGCGGCTCGCGCGCAGCGACGACGACGTTGGCTGCCGGGTCGGACGCGGCCGCGCGCGGCGCAAAGAAAAATCGCGCCAACCGCGCCATGCCGGCGCGGAAGCGACTGACCAATGGATGCGATTCGGCGATCACGGTCGACCTCTACAGAATGCGCGCGGCCCTGCGCCGTCGCGCGAGGGGTCGCCGCAATCCCCACGTTCCTCATTTAGGCGCCGCGAAGGCGTGGCGCCAGAGGTCGGCGCGACGGTGATAGGATCACCAATTTGGCGCCGACGTGCAAGAGGCCGAAACAAAAAAGGGCCGGCTGCCCGCCGGCCCTACTTCCGTCAAAAAAAGCGAATTGGAGCGCTTAAGGATACAGCGCGGCGATCGGTTATTTGGCTTGCGCCGCGACGAACGCGTTCTCGACCGGCTTGAACGCTTCCGACGCCATTTTCACGTAGATCTCGTTGATCCGGCTCGCCTGCGCAACGAACCCTTCATAGCTCGACTTGGCGAATTCGGTCTGGATCTGAATGGCGGTCTCGACCGACTTGGCGCCGAGCAGCTTCTCGAACACGGCAGAGCCCTGGGCGAAGGATTTCTTGGAGTACTCCGAGGATTCGGCAGCGATCTCCTGGAGACCCTTCGCGACGGTCGCGGTCGCGGCGCTCACGGCGTCGAGCTGCTGCTTGCTTAACTTCTGGAAGTCTTCAAAGGACGGGGTCGTCATATGGCGGATCCTCGATTGGCTTCGTTGACTAACTCGAGAAGGCGGAACGCCGCGAAGCTTCGGCGCAGGGCTTCTCCACTATGTGCATCGCACAACAGATGTCAAGTCAAATGCTGCACTGCAGCAATTGACAAACGACCTCTCGTCGCGGAGGGATCGCGCCGCCGCGAGCAGGACTGGCCGGCGTTCGTCAAAGGGACGGAATTTGCGGCTCGACGCCCTGTCCTGCTCCCGCGCTGAGAATTGTGAAGCCTGACAGGCAGTTCGCGGACAAAAGCCGACATTTGTCGCGACTCGTTAACCGAGCCGTAACCGCGTTCCCATAGCTTTCACGGATGTGTGCATCGCGCAACGGTCGCGGACAGATCGTTGCGCCGGATTGAATGTACAGGTTGCGTTCATGGCGTTTTGTGGCTTGAATTTTCGTCTTTCGCGTTTCGCCCAGATCGCCGTCGGCGTTTGCGTCGCGCTTTCCTCGGCGTCGCTGTACGCGCCGCCCGCCGAGGCGTTCCATCGCCATGTGCATTTCGCCCACTACCGGCGTCATCCAGGGGGCTACGAGCCGCCCTTCTCGGCGATCGTCGTCGACGCCAATACCGGTCGCACCCTCTATTCGGTGAATGAGAACGACCTGCGTCATCCGGCCTCGATCACCAAGGTGATGACACTTTACCTGTTGTTCGAGCAGCTCGACAAGGGCGCCCTGACGCTGCAATCCCAGATACCGATTTCCCAGCACGCCGCCGCTCAGGAGCCCTCCAAGCTCGGTCTTTCGCCAGGCGACACGATTTCCGTCGACGACGCGATCAAGGCGATCGTAACCCGGTCGGCCAACGACATGGCCGTCGCCGTCGCCGAGGCGGTCGGCGGCGACGAAAGCCATTTCGCCGAAATGATGACGCGCAAGGCGCATGAACTCGGCATGTCGCGCACGCAGTACGTCAACGCCTCGGGCCTGCCGAACGACCAGCAGCTCACCACCGCGCACGACCTCGCGACCCTCGGACGCGCAATGGAAGAACGCTTTCCGCGCTATTTCAAATTTTTCTCGACCCACGAATTCGTCTACGACGGCCAGGTCATCGGCAATCACAACCACCTGCTCGGCAAGGTGGAGGGCCTCGACGGCATCAAGACCGGCTATACCCGCGCCTCGGGGTTCAATCTGCTGACGTCGGTCCATCGCGACGGACGTTCGATGATCGCCGTCGTGATGGGCGGCCACACTGCCGCATCGCGCGACGCGCTCATGGAGTCGCTGATCGCCGACCACATCGCGGAGACCTCGACCAGCCACACGGCGACGATGATCGCGCAGGCTGAGCCGCCCGAGCCCGTTCGCGCCCCGGAGCCGCTGCCGGCAGTTGCGCCCCTCCCGCCGCGGCCCGCTCCTGCGACCCTCGCGGCGGTCCGCCCGGCTCCGGCGGCGAAGCGCGCAAACGGCCATATCGAAGAGGGCGACGCGGAGGACGACGACGAGGAGGAAGACGGCGCGCCGCGCGTCGCCGCAGTGTTGCCCCCCGCCAAGGTCGCCCAGCGGCTCGCCGGCGAGCCCCATCCGGCCGCCGCTCCCGCCCAACCGGTCGCGACTGCCGCTGCGACGCCCGCGCAGCCTGCTCCCGAGCCAATGGCGCGCGTCGCCTCGCTGGCTCCGGCGCCGGCCCACAGGGCCGAAGCGACCCCCGAGGCGCTCGGCTGGGCCAAAGGCCCCGACGCCGTCAATGTCGCGGCCAAGCCGCAGCCGGCGCCCACTGCTCCGGCTCGCGTCGCCGCGCTGGCGCCGGCCCACAGGCCCGAAGCGACCCCCGAGGCCCTCGGCTGGGCCAAAGGCGCCGATCCCGTCAATGTCGCGGCCAGGCCGCAGCCGGCGCCGAAGGCGGCTCCCGCCCCGTTGGCCGCCCGCGCCAAAGAGGTGACGGAGATCGCTCGCAACGACGCCCCGCGCAGCGACGAGGCCTCCCGCGCGAGCGGACATGAGAGCTGGATCATCCAGATCGGCGCGACGGACGACGCCGGCAAAGCCAACGACCTCCTGACCCGAGCGCGCGAAAAGGAACACACCGCGCTCGCCGCGGCCAAGCCGCTTACCGAGAAGGTCAAGCGCGGGGAGGACGTCTTCTACCGGGCGCGCTTCGCCGGCCTCGACTCCGCGACCGCCGAATCCGCCTGCCGGTCGCTCAAGCGCAACGGCTTCGCCTGCTTCGCGACCCGCGACTGAGGTCAGGACCGGCCATGTCTGTCGAGCAGAACATCCTTGGCCTGATTGACCCGCGCGGCGAGAGCGGTCGATCCGCCATGGTCTGGATGAAGCTTCTTCATCAGCGCCCGGTGCGACCGAACGATTTCCTCGGCGCTCGCGCCCTGCGCCAAGCCCAGGATTTCATACGCTTCGTTGCGCGTCATCGCGCCGCCGTCGCGAGCCCGCCCCCTCGCCTCGCCTTGACCCTCGTCTGCGTCACGCCAACGGGCAAACCGGCGGTCGAGATACGCTTCGACTAGGCGAGCGCCGTCCGGATCGTCGCGCCCGCATTCCGCGTAAAGCTCCAGACATTCCGTCCGGGTCAGCATGTCGAGCTGGCGGCCCCGAAACCGCCCGCCGAGGACGACGCCGGTCATCACCCCGGTGTCGAGGTCGAGCCTCGTCTCAACCATCGCCGAACGCGCGCTCGACATGCGGCCCGCCTTCGCGCCGGGCCCCGCCGCCTGGAACGACGAAGCGAACGGTCCTGCGGGACCGCCGCTGCGGGATATCAGGAACAAGAGGTTCGCGAGGATCGCCGCGAAGGGAAATCGTCCGCGCAGCGCATAGAGCACGAAGCCGAGGACGTTGAGGGCGCCGCCGCCGCGACGCACCATCTTGGCGGCGCTGGCCGGGCTCATGCGGCCGAACTGCTTGATCGCGGCGAGCACGAGATAGAGCGCGATGAGTCCGGCGATAAGAGTCGGCATGATGGGCTTCTCGAATTAGCACGCGCGAGCCCGTGCGGGGCGCCGGGTCGCAGCGTCAACCTATCTCCAATTCAAGGCCGGCGCATCTGGGCCAGCAGGGCGCGGGCGTGACCGTCGCCGCCCGCCTGCGCTTCGAGGGCCGCTCGGCCGCCGGAAGCGTAAGCCGCGGCCGCGCGAAGCAGCGCTTCGAGCCGCGCCGCCGCGCCGGCGTCAAAGGCGCTGTAGGCGCCATCGGTGAGCCGCGCGATCTCCTGGAACGCCCGCCGCGCCGCCGGATCGGCCCCTTCCTGGAACATGAAGGCCTTGACCCCGGCGAGCGCCAATTCCCCCGCGAGGCCGAGCAGCGCGTCGATCTGCTCCTCCATCGCGTCGCCGACGAAGACCAGCGCGCCGACTTTCGCAAGCCGCGCTTCGTCGCGCGCATGCGCAAGCACCTTGCCGATCTGCGTCGGGCCGCCGCGAACCGAGATGCGGCTCATCAGGGCGGCGAGCCCTTCGCCACCGGTGACGAAGCGCGACGCGCGGCATTCGCCGAGGCCACGAAAATAGACGAGCTGCACCTCGAGGCCGCCGAGGCCGGCGGCCGCCTGAAACATCTTGCCCTGGAGGCCCTGCGCGAGATCCCAGGTCGGCTGGCGGCTCATCGTCGCGTCGAGCGCGAATATCATCCGTCCGCGCCCGGTCGGGGCCGGCGCCGGAGTACGGCGAGCGGTCTCGACAAACGTCCCGATCGCATCGCTGGAGCTTGGCGCCAGCGGCGGCTTGCCGCTTTCGCGCGACATAGACGTCTCCCTGAAAGACTGACCAGCACTCACATCGGGGCGCGACGCCGCCGTCGCAAGGGCGCCCCGAGGGCGGCTCAGAGACCGCCCACGGGGCGGCTCAGAGAAGTCCGAGTTCGCCGAGCGCCCGGCGCAATTCCTCGGGCATCTCGGTCGCCCCGACGCCGGCTTGGTCGAGGTCGGGCGGCGCGTCCTTCGCTTGGAGATAGCGCCACCCCTGAAAGGGGCGCATCGGACGCGGACGCACCGAAACCACGTCCGGCTCCAGCCACAGCCGGCATCGCCCGACGCCGTCCGCGTCGACGAAGGGCTCGACATTTAGAAGGCGCTGGCGGGCGGCGATCTGCCCCTTGATGACCCAATAGAGCGATCCGCCATCGAGAAGCTCGTCGCCGCGCTTGGGAACCATGCGGGTGATGTGAACGTGCCGCGCCGGCTCGCGGCGCGCTCGGCGCTCCGTCATGCGCATCGCAATCCATTCCTCCAGGTCGGCGATCGAGTCGGTGCCGACGCAGAGCTTGACCAGATGAAGCGTCATGGCTCCCTTATGGCAAATCCTGACGTCACAGCGTAGGGGCGGATCGGCGCGCCTGTGGACGAGCTGTGCGCCCATCAGCCGCGCCCCTTGTCCAAATCCATTTCGTAGTAGACGTTGGAAGCGAGGCGGTAATCGGAGCCATTCCGTTGCGGCTGCGCATGTTCATCGGTGTCGCCCTCGCCATCATCGTCGGGATCGCCGCAAAATTCGCGGGAACCGCCGACCAGGACAACTCGCCCGCCAACATCGAGAAGAGCTACCGGCTCCTCTCGACCCTCTGTCTCGTTCGCCCGCTCTGCCCCGTGTCCGGCGACGCGCTCGACCAGATGAAGCGGGCGATCGCCGGCGATCCCGGCGCCGAATATCTGCTCGGCCTGACGCTGCTGACCGGCGACGGCCTGCCGAAAGACCGCGAGGCCGGCCTCGCCTGGGTCGCGCGCGCCGCCGAGCACGGCGAACCGGGCGCGGCGCGCGACATCGCCGATCGATTGCGCAACGGCGCGGCGATCGAGGTCGATGAGGGCAAAATCGCGGCCGCTTTGCAGCGGCGCGTCCAGGAAGGCGACAAAGAAGCGATGCGTGCGCTCGGCCCGATGATCCTGCGCGGCCGCGGCGCCAAGCAGGACGCCGCCGCCGGCCTCGCCCTGCTCAAGCGCGCCGCAAGCCTCGGCTCGGCCGGCGCGGAAGCGGACCTTGCCGCCCTTTATCTGAACGGCGCGCCGGGCGTCGCGGCGGATCGCGAGGAAAGCCTGAAGTGGTATGAATCCTCGGCCCGGCACGGCGATGCGGACGCCATGATCACGGTCGGCTACCTCGCCTTGAACGTATCAAAATCCGGCGCGCGAGACGTCGCGCGGAGCTACTGCTGGCTGTCGCGCGCCGCTTTGCTCGATCGCGCCGAAGCGCAGGAGAAGCTCAGCACGATCTTCGCCGCCGGCGAGGCGGACCAGCGCGGCGCGGCGATCGCGCCCGATCCCGTGCAGGCCGACGCTTGGTTCCGTCTCGCCGCGCGCAGTCCCTATCACGACAACTCACAAATTCGCGCCGCGATCGAATCCAACATGACCAGCGACGAGTTGGACGCCGCCAAACGGATCGCCGCCGCCTGGAAGCCGCATGGTTTCGACGAGCTCAAGACGCTGGAGATCCCACTGCCGCCCGCAGCGCGCGGCGGCCCCTCACCCGGCAATTGCCCGCCGGTCAACTGACGGCGCGCTCCCCAAGCCTCGGCGGCGCGTCAACTCGCCGTCGCCTGTCGCCGCCGACACATGCCGGCCTCGACGCACCATGGAATCGAACAATCCGCGCAGCGTGCGCCGACATCGGACTCGACCGAGGCGGCGGCGGGCCTATGCGCCAGCATCGCCGGCACGGCCTCGGCGGGCGCCGGCCGGCCGAGCAGATAGCCTTGCGCCTCATCGCATCCGGCGGAGCGCAAGAGATCGAGTTGCTCCACAGTCTCCACCCCCTCGCCGGTCAGCGCGAGCCCGAGCTCCTTGGCGAGCCGCGCGGCCGAGCGGATCACCGCGGCCGCCCTCGGATTGACGAGCGCATCGGCGACGAAGGCGCGCTCGATCTTGATCCGGTCGAGCGGCAGCTTGGCGATCGAACTCATCGAGGAGAAATGCGCGCCCAAGGCGTCGAGCGCGATCGAGACGCCATAGTGGCGCAGCGCATTGAGGCTCGCCGCGGCCGCCTCGAAATCCTCGATCAGCGCCGATTCCGAGATTTCCAGCTCCAGGCGGCGCGCTTCGAATCCGCTCATGATGATGTCTCGCACGGCGGCGAGCAGCGGCGGCGACCTGAGCTCGGCCGCCGACACGTTGACGGCGACACGCAGCCGCTTGGGCCAACTCGCAGCGGCGCGCGTCGCTTCGCGCAACGCCCACACCCCGATCTCCTCCAGGCAGCCGCAGGACTCGGCGACGCGGATGAAGTCGTCCGCCGGCGCCTCGGGATGACCCGGCCGCCGCCAGCGCAGCAAGGCCTCGAAGCCGTTTATCGCGCCGCTCGCCGCATCGACGATGGGCTGGAAATCGAGGCGCATTTCGCCGTTGAGCAGCGCCCGGCGAAGGGCGGCCTCGGTCCTCCGCAGTTCGCTCTCTTCACGGCCATCCGCGTCGTCGACGAAGGCGATCAACCCGCGGCCGCGGCGCTTGGCCCGATAGAGCGCCGCTTCCGCCGCCCGGATGAGATGGCCGCCGTCACGTCCGTTCTCAGGCGCCATGGCGGCGCCGATCGTCATCGAACAGGCGCTTTCGCCCCAGGTGAAGGCATGTGGCCGGCGGAATTCGGCCGCGATGCGCTTCGCCAGCGCGTGGCCGGTCTCGCGGCTGCCCGTCTGCGCCGTGATCAAAGCGAATTCGTCCCCGCCGAGGCGAGCGATGTAGTCGCCATCGCGGCTCACCGAACGCAAGACCTGGGCGGCGCGCAGGATCAGTTCGTCGCCCGCCGAATGGCCAAAGGCTCCATTGACGAGCTGGAAGTCGTCGAGGTCGAAGCACAGCAAGCCGAAACGCTCGCCCCCCTTGGCGAGACGCTCGAAGTCGAGCGCCAGACGCTCGCGCAAGCCGAGCCGGTTGCCGAGTCCAGTGAGCGGATCGAGCCTGGCGGCGGTCTCATCCTCGAAATGGGCGATCGTGCGACGGGCGAGCCGCGTCGCCTGGAAATGAGACTGAAAGGCCAGGAATCCGACATTGACGAGTTGCGCGCAGAGGATCGGCAGCGACATGGCGCTGGGCGTCTCGCACGCGGCGATGAGACACCCCAGCGCCAGCGGCGCAATGAAGCCATACGCCATGAGGGGCGAGGCCGAGAGCTGCAAGGCGCCGCCGCTCATCACGCACATCGACAGGGTCGCGATCAGGCCGCGCTGCCCAGCGTCCGCGGCGCCCTGCGCCACAACGAGGCCGAACGCCCAGATCGCCGCGTTCAGGGTGGTGCGCAGCGCGGCGCGCCGCAACGCGCCGATCTCGCGGCCGCCGGCGCCCTTGCCGCGCAGAGCGCGCCAGAGCATAAAATTCAGCAGGAGCGCCGCCGCCCACATGATGAGCGGCGCACGAACGGACGTGTCCCACATGCCGATCGTCAGCACCGCGGCGGTAAAGACGGCCGCCGCCATTGGCGCGAGGGAGCCCCGCTGAGTGGAATTGAGTTGTGTCGCGAGCACCCGCTCCAGTTCGAGCGGGGCCAGCGGTCGGGCCGAAAACGCCAGCGGATCGCCTTCGAGCCATCGCCGGAAACGCGCCGGAATCGTCCCCAACCGCACGCCCGCAAGGCCGCTCGCAAGCGTCACCTGGTTGTCGAGGGTCTGCGAATTTGACATGAAAAGACGCTTCTGATGCGAGCGGGCGGCGGCCGGCTGCTCGCACAGGTAGATGAACCGAGTATACAACCGATTAATGGTTGCAATTCGAGTTGAGTGAATACGTGGCTGGCGGCGGGCTACGCGCTCTCGTCTTCGGCTTCGACGGTCATCAGCCGCTGGCCCTGCTCGACCGCGTCGCCGACGTGCGCGGCGAGGCCCGTCACGCGGCCGGAGCGCGGCGCAACCAGCGCGTGCTCCATCTTCATCGCTTCGACGACCGCGAGGCGCTCGCCCTGCTCGACCTCGTCCCCCTCCACGACGGTAAGGGCGATCAGCCTTCCGTGCATCGGCGCCGCGACGTCGCCGGACTGCTCGCCCGAGCTCGAGGGGCCGCCGTCGAGCGGATCGATCAGCGCCACGCGGACCTGCCGGCCGCCGCGCAGCACAAAAGCGGCTCCATCGCCGAGGTGGATGGTCGTGGCGGCGTCGTCGGGCCCGAGTTCGCGGCCGTCTGCGAAGTCCAGCGCCGAGGCTCCGTCCCGCCCAGCAATCACGAGGCGCTCGAAATGGGCGTCGACGCGAACTTCGGCGCCGACGCGGCGCGGCGCCATCAGATCGAACGAGTCGGCGATCGACCAGGGATCGTCGACAGGCGCGCGCGCCGGACGCGCCGACGAAATGGCGAGCAACGCCTCGGCCCCAGCGAGGACCGCGCGTGGATCAGGCGCGCGCGGCTCGGCGCCGAGCCGGTTCAGATTGGCGTCGATGAATCCAGTGTCGAAAGCCCCGGCTTCGACTTCCGGCGCGCTCAACAAGGCGCCGAGGAAGGCGAGGTTGGTCTTGGGGCCGATGACGGCTGCGCGAGCGAGCGCGCCGCGCAGCTTCGCCAGCGCCTCGGCGCGCGTCGGCGCGTAAGCGATCAGCTTGGCGATCATCGAGTCGTAGAATGGCGTCACGCGGTCGCCCGCTTCGACGCCGGCGTCGACCCGCAACCCTTCGTCCGGCTCCAGGCTCAGCGCCAGGATTTCGCCCGGCGAAGGCAAAAAGCCATTCTCGGGATCCTCCGCGTTGAGGCGCGCTTCGATCGCAGCGCCGCTACAATGGATCTGCTCCTGACGAAGCGGCAGCGGCTCACCCGCGGCGACACGGAATTGCCATTCGACGAGATCGAGCCCGGTGATCGCCTCGGTGACGGGATGCTCGACCTGAAGCCGAGTGTTCATCTCCAGAAAATAGAAATTCTCCGGCCCGAGGCCGCGTGAGGAATCGAGGATGAACTCGACCGTGCCGGCCCCAACATAGCCGACGGCGCGCGCCGCCCCGACCGCCGCGGCGCACATTGCGGCGCGCGTCTCCTCGGGCAGTCCGGGCGCCGGCGTCTCCTCGATCACCTTCTGGTGGCGACGCTGCAAGGAGCAGTCGCGCTCGAAAAGGTGCACGACGCCGCGGTGCGAATCCCCGAACACCTGCACTTCGATGTGGCGCGGCGCCGTGACGTATTTTTCCAGCAGGACCCTCGCGTCGCCGAAGGCGCCTTCCGCTTCGCGCATCGCGCTGTCGAGCGCCGCCTCGAAGTCGACATGCGCATCGACCCGCCGCATGCCGCGTCCCCCGCCCCCGGCGATCGCCTTGATGAGCACGGGATAGCCGACCTCGTAGGCTTTCTCTTTGAGGAACTTCGGGTTCTGATTGTCGCCGTGGTACCCGGGGACGATCGGGACCCCCGCCTTGGCCATCAGCGCCTTGGCCGGACTCTTGAGCCCCATGGCGCGCATCGCCTCGGGGGACGGGCCGACAAAGACAACGCCCGCTTCGCGGCAGGCGGCGGCGAAATCGGCGTTCTCGCTCAAGAAGCCGTAGCCGGGATGAAGACATTCGGCGCCGACCCGCTTCGCCAGCGCGACGATCGCAGCGCCGTCGAGATAGCCCTCCGAGCCGGAGCCGATCTCATGCGTCTCGTCGGCGAGCCGCGTGAAGCGGGCGCCGCGGTCGGCGGGCGTCGCGATCGCGATCGTCCGCATCCCCATCCGCCGCGCCGTCGCAATGATGCGGCAGGCGATCTCGCCGCGGTTGGCGATGAGGACGTTGGCGAACATGGCGTCTCCTATTTCGCGGCGACGATATGGCGAACCGCCGGGGAAGGCCAGCGCCCCCCGCGCAGTCTTTCGTCTTCGTTGGATCAGGGACTTGCGGCCCTGCCGCCGGCGGCATAGGAAGCGAGCGACTACACGTCCTTCGGGAGGAATGCGATATGTCCGCGGCTGAGATGAAAAAGGCGCCGATCGGCAACACCGGGCTGTCGGTCACGGCCATCGGCTTGGGCGCCGCGGGGCTCGGCGACATGCCCGACACCTACGGCTACCGCGTCAGCCCCGAGCAAGCGCACGCCGCGGTGGAGGCGATTTTCGCCGGCCCGGCCAACTTCATCGACACCTCCCGCATCTACGGCATGGGGCGCAGCGAGGAGCGGATCGGCGACGTCATTCGCGAGCGCGGCGGCCTGCCGCCCGGCTTCCTTGTCTCGACCAAGCTCGATCGCGATCTCGCAACGAACATTTTCGACGCCGCCCAGGCGCGCCGCTCACTTGAGCAGAGCTTGACGGCGCTGGGGCTCGAGCGGATCGACATGCTGCACCTGCACGACCCCGAGCATACCCGCTCGATTGAGGAAACGACCAGCCGCGACGGCGCGTTGGGCGAACTCTTCCGCATGAAGGAGGAAGGGCTCGTCACCGCGGTCGGGCTCGCCGCCGGCCCGGTCTCCATGATGATGCCGCTGCTGCGCGATTGGGATTTCGACGTCCTGATCACCCACAATCGCTTCACGCTCGCCAACCGCAACGCGGACCCGATACTGGATTTGGCGCAATCGCGCGGGATCGCCGTCTTCAATGCGGCGCCCTACGCCGGCGGCGTGCTCGCCAAGGGCACGGCCAACTATCCGCGCTACGTCTATCAGGAATCCTCCAACTCGGCGCTCAATCCGATCCGCAGGATCGAAGCGATCTGCGCGCGCTACGGCGTGCCGCCGGGCGCCGCGGCGTTGCAGTTCTCGATCCGTGACCCCCGCATCGCCGCAACGATCTGTGGCGTCGGCGAGGTGGCGCACGTCCAGAAGACCTACGAATGGGCGAGCTTCCCCATCCCCGAGGCGATGTGGGAAGAACTGATGGCGCTCCCCGTGTCGATGGACGATCCCGAAGCGACGCGCGACTACAAGCCGGGCTAAGCCAAGGCCCGGCATTCGGCGTCGTCATTGCGAGGAGCGCAGCGACGAAGCAATCCATGCATCCGCTTGAATCGGCGGCAAAATTGGATTGCTTCGCTTTGCTCGCAATGACGGCGTAGGCGCCGCCCTACATCCGGAACACGCCAAACCGCGTCGGCTCGATCGGCGCGTTGAAGCAGGCGGAGAAGGCGAGGCTCAGGACGCGGCGGGTCTCGGCGGGGGCGATGATTCCGTCGTCCCAGAGGCGCGCGGTGGCGAAATAGGGCGAGCCTTCGCTCTCGTATTTGGCGCGGATCGGCGCCTTGAAGGCGTCCTCTTCCTCGGCGGACCAAGCCTGGCCTTGCGCCTCGAGCCCATCGCGGCGCAGCGTCGCCAGCACGCTCGCCGCCTGCTCGCCGCCCATCACGCTGATGCGCGCGTTGGGCCAGGTGAAGAGGAAACGCGGGCCGTAGGCGCGGCCGCACATGCCGTAATTGCCGGCGCCGAACGAACCGCCGACGATCAGCGTGATCTTCGGCACCTGAGCGCAAGCGACCGCCGTCACCAGCTTGGCGCCGTCCTTGGCGATGCCGCCCGCCTCGTAGCGCTGGCCGACCATGAAGCCCGAAATGTTCTGGATGAACAGCAGCGGCACGCCCCGCTGGGCGCACAACTCGACGAAATGCGCGCCCTTGAGCGCGCTGTCGGAAAAGAGCACGCCGTTGTTGGCGACGATGCCGATCAGCATGCCGCCGAGCCGCGCAAAGCCGGTGATCAAGGTCGTCCCGTAGCGCGCCTTGAAGGCGTCGAACTCGGAGCCGTCGACCAGCCGGGCGATGATCTCGTGCGCGTCATATTGCTTGCGCAGATCGACCGGAACGATGGCCTCGAGGTCCTCGATCGGATAGCGCGGCTCGACCGGCGCGATGACGTCCCGGATCGCCTTGGCTGGGCGGTTGAGATTGGCGACGGCGCGGCGCGCCAGCGCCAGAGCCTGCGCGTCGTCGCGCGCCATCGTGTCGGCGACGCCGGAAATACGGGTGTGAACGTCGGCGCCGCCGAGGTCCTCCGCCGAGACCGTCTCGCCGGTCGCCGCCTTCACGAGTGGCGGACCGGCGAGGAAGATCGTGCCCTGCTTCTCGACGATGATCGTCTCGTCGGACATCGCCGGCACATAGGCGCCGCCCGCGGTGCAGGAGCCCATCACCACGGCGATCTGCGCGATCGCCGCCGCCGACATGCGCGCCTGATTGTAGAAGATGCGGCCGAAATGCTCGCGGTCGGGAAAGACCTCGGACTGATGGGGAAGATTGGCGCCGCCGGAATCGACGAGATAGACGCAGGGCAGCGCATTCTCCAGCGCGATCTCCTGCGCGCGAAGGTGCTTCTTGACCGTCATTGGGTAATAGGCGCCGCCTTTGATCGTCGGGTCGTTGGCGACGATCATCGCCTCGCGACCTTCGATGCGGCCGATCCCGGCGACCATGCCGGCGCTGTGGACGTCGCCCTCGTACATGCCGTAGGCCGCGAGCGCGCCGATCTCTAGGAAAGGGGCGCCTGGATCGATCAGGCGCGCGATTCTCTCGCGCGTCAGCAGCTTGCCGCGCGCGATGTGCCGCTCACGCGCTTTTGGCGCCCCACCCGAGGCGGCGGCCGCCCGGCGCGCCGCGAGTTCGTCGATCAGGCTTCGCCACGCCGCCCGGTTCGCCGCATCAGCCGCCGCGTCCGGTCTCGTCGCGCTCGCAATCACCGCCATGGGCCTTCAACTCCCGTCTCGAATGGTCTCGCTGAGCGGCGAGTTCAACTTCCGGCGCGTTGTGAACCTTCAAGGGCCGGGTCTCGTGGATCAAGGTGTAGTCGACGTGGCGCATGCCATCCTCGTCGATGCGGACGATATCGACATATTCGTGGTCGACCCGCACGTCTTGCGCCGCGAAAGTGTGGCGGGCCCGCACCACCTGCGCCGACGTCTCGTCGAAGCCGCTGATGCTGACGATGAAATTCGTCTCGCTGGAGATCAGCTCCTTGAGGTCGAGGCCGTAGAGCGGACTGTCGGCGTCGATCGGATGGAACAAGGACCAGCTCAGAGCGAGCGCCGGGTTCTCGTTCTTGATCAGCCGTAGCGGCTGGAAGGCGATGAACCACCGACCTTCCGCAGTCACCGTCGGGCGCAGAACCCACATCTTGGCCCTCGCCTCGCTGATGAAGGCCGTGCGCGCGTTGGCGAGACGGACAATCAGAGTCTTCTTGCCCTCATGCACGGCGATCACCGCGTGCCTGGCGAAGACGAGGCGCGCGCGGGGCCGTGAGAAGCGCGCGAAGGTCAGTCCCGTCATCACCGCGATCGACACCATGCCGATGAAGTTCTCGCTCGTCGCGATGAGGTGGGCGTAGAGCGTCTGCGGGTGCATATCGCCGTAGCCGACGGTCGACGTCGTCTCGACGCTGAAGAAGAAATAATCGGCGAGATTGCCCGGCTTCGCGTTGGCGATCGGATCATGGCCGAGGTCGTAGACGAGCGCGAAGAAGAGGTTGAGCGCGACGAAGACCGCAGCGAGGCCGCCGAAGAAGGTGGCCCAGTTCACGGTCATCGCGTTATGGTAGAAGTCCGACCATAGCGCAGCGTCGACCCCATCGGCGATGATCCTACGTCCGCCGACGTTGCGCACGCGCGAGCGAGGGGGCTTACGCCCCGCCCGGCCGGTGAGGATGCGAAAAGCGGACTTCACACGCTTTCGTATTTTTCGATGCGCCATGGCTCGGCCTCGGCGTCGGCGATCCAGGCCTTCCAGGCCGGCAGGGCCATGATCGCGTCCATATAGTCTCGCGATCCTTGGGAGACAGGGACGTCATAGACATGGAAACGGTTGACGACCGGCGCAAACATGGCGTCGGCCGCGCTGAAGCGCCCGAACAGGAAAGGCCCCGCCTTGCCGTATTTCTCACGCGCCTCCGCCCAGGCGGCCTCGATGCGCGCGACATCGGCCTTGACGGCATCGGTCAATTCGATCCGGCGTACCGGGCGGACGAAGTTGGTGGGGCAATGCTGGCGCAGCGCCTGGAAGCCGGCGTGCATCTCGCTCGACAACGCGCGGGCGTGGGCGCGCGCCGCCTTGCCGCGCGGCCAGATCGCCTTCTCGGGAAAGAGCTCGGCGACGTATTCGACGATCGCCAGCGACTCCCAGACGGAGATCGGCCCGTCGCGCAGCGCCGGGCATTTGCCGGTCGGCGAGTGCTCGAGAATCGTCGCCCGCGTTTCCGGCAGATCGAGCGGAATGGTGACGTCCTCGAAAGGGATTTTGAATTGGGCGAGAAGGATCCATGGTCTGAGCGACCAAGACGAATAGGCCTTGTTGGCGATGACCAGCTTCAACGGCGCCACGGCTTCCCCCACATGACAGCAAGAGTTCAATCGGCGGGCGGCGGAACGATGTCAAGGCGCGACTTGACCTCCGACGCCGTGCGCCGCATGAGGCCGCGATGAACGCGCCGACCGACAGCTCCGATTCGAATCCGACGCTGGAGGGCGTCATTTTGCGGCTGTGCGCCGAGGCGCGGCCGGGCCGGACGATCTGCCCGACCGACGCCGCCCAGGCCTTCGCGGCGGCGCGCGGCGAAGACGAAATGGGCTGGCGCAGCCATTTGCAGAGCGTGCGCGCCGCCGCGGTGCGCCTCGCCGACGACGGCCGGCTCGTCGTCTACCGCAAGGGCAAGCCGGTCGATCCGCACGATTTTCGCGGCGTCTACCGCCTTGGCGCGCCGAACGTGGAATAGGTCACGGCGCCGGGAACCAACTGTCGATGCGCCCCGAGGCGCGATACGCGACAAGCCCGACCCATTCGTGCACCGCGAGATCGACGACGCGCAGCCCGCGCACCGGATCGGCGACGGGCCGCCAATCGCGCCAGCCGCCGAGCGACTGGTAGTCGACCGGATAGGCCACCGCCGCGAAGCCGGCCTTGCGGAAGAGCCCCATCGCGCGCGGCATGTGATAGGCCGAGGTGACGACAAGCCAGGTCTGGTCAGGCTGCGGATGCACGAGCGCGGCGCTGAAGCGGGCGTTTTCGTCAGTGTTGCGGGATTTGTCCTCGATTTCGATGCGGGCGGGGTCGACGCCGAGCGCGATCAGCAGCTTGCGCCCCTCGATCGCCTCGCTGGAGCTGCGATTGAGCAACAAGGCGCTGCCGCCGGTGTAAAGAACGCGGGCGGAAGGATAGCGCCGCGCGAGAATCGCCGCCTCGGTCAGCCGCGCCGCGGCGTCGTCGAAGCTCGTCTGCCCGCGAGCGGCGCTCGCCTCGTCATCGATTGCGCCGCCGAGGATCACAATGCCGTAGGGAGCCGCCATGTCGGCCGGGGGCGGCGGAAAACGATCTTCGAGCGGCTCGATCAACAGCGCGCCGACCGGCGCGACGGACACCAGCAACAGCGCGCCCAGGCAGACGAGCGCGACCCGGCGCGGCCATCCCACTTTGCGGGGAACAAACAGCACCCCGGCGAGCGCGCCGAGGAGCAGAAATGACGCCGGGGCCGCGACGAACCACAGCACTTTCGACGCGACAAAAAACATGCTGTCTCACGGGCAGAAGGGAGGGGCCTGCCCGCAATAACGAGAAAATTGGGATCTTCTCAAGGCTACCCTTGTCAATCCACACTGTTTATCTTCTTACGGCGGAGGCCGTTCTTGTCGGGTCCCCCGCGTTCGCTTAGCCTGTTCGATAGAAAGAGGTCGTCATGCCCTACCGCCCCACCGTCATTGAAGCGATTGGCGACACGCCCCTCATCAAGCTGAGAGCGGCGTCCGAGGCGACCGGCTGCACGATTCTCGGCAAGGCCGAATTCATGAATCCCGGCGGCTCGGTCAAGGACCGCGCGGCCCTCGCCATTATCTGCGACGCCATCGCGCGCGGCGAGTTGCGCCCCGGCGGCGTCATCGTCGAGGGCACGGCGGGCAACACCGGCATCGGCATCGGCATGGTGGCGTCGGCGCTCGGCTTCCGCAGCGTGATCGTCATTCCCGACACGCAGGCGCAGGAAAAGAAGGACATGTTGCGGCTCGTCGGGGCCGAACTCGTCGAAGTGCCCGCGGTCCCCTATTCCAACCCGAACAACTACGTAAAATATTCCGGCCGGCTCGCTGAAGCGCTTGCGAAAACCGAGCCGAACGGCGCCATCTGGGCGAACCAGTTCGACAATATCGCCAACCGGCGCGGCCATTACGAGACGACCGGGCCGGAGATCTACGCCGCGACGGAGGGCAAGGTCGACGGGTTCGTCAGCGCGGTCGGTTCAGGCGGCACGCTGGCCGGCGTCGGCATGGCCCTGAAAGAACGGGACTCTCGGATCAAGATCGCGCTCGCCGACCCGTTCGGAGCCGCGCTTTACGCTTGGTACACGCGCGGCGTCCTCGAAAGCGAGGGGACCTCGATCACCGAGGGCATCGGCCAAGGCCGCGTGACCGCCAATCTCAAGGGCGCGCCGGTCGATTTCGCCTATCGCATCCCCGATGACGAGGCTGTGCGCATCGTATTCGACCTCGTCGAACAAGAGGGCCTGCTCCTCGGCGGCTCGTCCGGCATCAACATTGCCGGCGCGATTCGGTCTGGCGAAGGAGCTCGGCCCGGGGCACACGATCGTCACCTTGCTCTGCGACTCCGGCTCGCGCTACGCCTCCAAGCTGTTCAACCCGGCCTTCCTGCGCTCCAAGAACCTGCCCGTCCCCGCCTGGCTCGAGCGCCGCGCCAGCGTGCCGTCGGTGTTCGCGTGACCGAGCCGCTCTTTCGCAAGGCGTCGTATCGGCGCGAGCTTGAAGCGCGGGTCGTCGCCGTGCGCCCCGAGGGCCTCGTCCTCGACGCGACGATTTTCTACGCCCGGGGCGGCGGCCAGTCGGGCGACCGTGGCCGCTTCAGGCGGCCCGACGGTTCGACGATCGAGATCGTCGACACGATCTACGACGCCGACCGGCGAACCATCTTGCATGTGCCCGCCGAAGGCTCCGCCCTGCCCGCGGAAGGCGAAAGCCTGATCGCGGAGCTCGACTGGGACCTGCGCTATCGGCGCATGCGGGCGCATACGGCGCTGCATCTTCTCTCCGTCGTCCTGCCCTATCCGGTGACGGGGGGCTCGGTCGGCGACGGCGACGGCCGGCTCGACTTCGATTCCGGCGAAACGCCGCTCGACAAAGCCGACATCGAGCGACGGCTCAACGAGTTGATCGGGACCGACGCCGAAGTCGGCACGCGCTGGATCAGCGACGAAGAGGTCGCCGCCAATCCCGGCTTGGTGAAGACCATGTCGGTCAAGCCGCCGACCGGCACGGGCCGCGTGCGCCTCGTCGAAATCGCCGGTCTCGACCTGCAGCCCTGCGGCGGCACCCATGTGGCCCGCACCGGCGAAATCGGCCGGGCGGAAGTTACCGGCGTCGAGAAGAAGGGGCGGATCAACCGACGGGTGCGCATCGTCCTGCACGCGCCTTAGCCTACCGACCACGGCGCCAACTCCAGTCAACAGGAAGTCGAGATTTCCACTATGCCCAGCGAAAACTTCGTCTCCACGGATTGGCTGGCCGCCCATCTCGGCGAGCCCGGCCTCGGGATCATCGACGCCTCCTGGCACCTGCCGCCGACCGGGCGCAACGGCGCCGCCGAATTCCGCGCCGAGCATATCCCCGGCGCAGTGTTCTTCGACATCGATACGATCGCCGATACGTCGAGCGGGCTGCCGCACATGCTGCCCGACGCCCACAAATTCGCGCAGGAAATGGCCTCCCTTGGCCTCGGCGACGGCATGCGGTTCGTGGTCTACGACGCACTCGGCCTGTTCGCGGCGGCGCGGGTCTGGTGGACTCTGCGCGCCTTTGGCGTCGCCGACGTCAAGATTCTCGACGGCGGCCTGCCGAAATGGAAGCGGGAAGAACGCCCGCTCGAGCAGGGCGACGCACGGCCGCAGCCCAAACGCTTCACGCCGTGCCTCGACCATAGCTTCGTCGCGACGGTCGACGACGTCCGCAAGGTCCTGGCGAGCGACGCGGCGCAGGTCGTCGACGCGCGTCCGGCGGACCGTTTCGAGGGCCGCTCGCCCGAGCCACGGCCCGGCCTGCGCAGCGGCCATATCCCCGGAAGCCTGAACCTACCCTTCGTCGAGATCGTCGAGCACGGCCATTTGAAGTCGCGCGAAGAGCTCGCGTCGGTCTTCGCGCGGCATGACGTCGATCTCGCCAAGCCGGTGGTCACCACTTGCGGCTCCGGCGTCACCGCCGCGATTCTCGCGCTCGCCGTGGAAGAGGCCGGCGGCCGCGTCGCCGGTCTCTACGACGGCTCTTGGGCGGAATGGGGCGGGCGCGCCGACTGCCCGGTCGCCACCGGACCGGCGGGGCCGACCGCCTCCTGATATTCCGTATCGTTGCGTTGCCTCCCCTGCACGTCGCGTGTATCGTTGTTGAACGCGCCGCGACGAAAACGATCGCACGCCTGAAAGGCGGAGCGCGATAAACTGGGAGAACGCACGATGGGGACGACGAAATTCGACTCGACGACGCGGCGTGGGCTCATTCGCGGCGCTGCGCTCGGCGGCGGCGCCGCGGCGCTGTTTGGCGGCTTCGGGATGAACCCGCTGATCGCCAGCGCGATGGCGAAGGAAGCGGGCAAATCGACGAAGCCGCTCAAGGCCGCCTTCTCGAACGCCGGCCTCCAGGCCACCTGGTGCGCCCAGGGCAAGCAGGCCGCCGAATATTGGGGCTCGCTCTTCAATGTCGATGTCACCTGGTTCGACGGCCAGCTCGACGCGGTCAAGCAGCGCTCGGCGATCGACAATATGGCGTCCCAGAAGTGGGACTTCGTCGCCATCCAGGCCTTCGGCATCGGCACGCTCACCGCGCCCGTCAACAAGATGATCGACGCCGGCATCCCGGTCATCGACATGGACACGCTGATCGCGCCGCTCGACACGATCAACGTCCACACCTTCCTCGCGCCCGACAACGAATTCATGGGCGCCTCGGTGACGCAGGCGCTCGTCAACGCGATCAACGGCGAAGGCACGATCGTGATGACGCAGGGCGCGCTTGGCCACACCGGCGCGCAGGGCCGCGCGCGCGGCTTCAAGTCGGTGGTCTCCAAATTCCCCAAGATTCAGGTGCTCGACGAGCAGCCGGGGGACTGGGACGTCACCAAGGTTGCGCGCATCTGGGAGGCGCTGCTGACCAAATATCCCAAGATCGACGCCGCCTTCTTCCACAATGACGACATGGCGCTCGCGGCCTCCAAGGTGATGCAGGCGAAGGGCCGCACCGAAACCAAGATCGGCGGCGTCGACGCCATGCCGCCGGCGATCAAGGCGGTCCAGGAAGGCAGAATGTACGCCACGGTGCGCAACCCCTCCTGCCGCATCCACGGAGGCGCCATCATCGCCGGCGTTTCGGCGGTGGTGAACGGCGCCAAGACGGGGACCGACATCCCCAAGAACATCGTCACCGACGGCCCGGTCGTCACCAAGGCGAACGCCGACGGCATGTTGTGGATGGAGGACCAGTTCCTCATCTGACGAGCGTCGCCATGACGCCGCCTCGCCTCGAATTGACCAATGTCTCCAAGGCGTTTGGCGGCGTCCAGGCGCTGCGGGGCGTCGATTTTTCGCTCGAGCCAGGCTCGATCCACGGCGTCGCGGGCGAGAACGGCGCCGGCAAGAGCACCCTGATGAAGATCATCGCCGGCGTTCACGCCGGCGATGCCGGCGAGATGCGGATCGACGGTCATCTCGTGCATTTCCGCTCTGCGCGCGACGCCCGCGCGGCGGGGGTCGGCATGGTGCACCAGGAGCTGAGCGTAGCCCCCGATCTCTCGGTCGCCGAGAACGTCTTTCTCGGCTCACAGCCGATCACGCCGCTCGGTCTCATCGATTGGCGGCGCATGGCGCGCGAAGCGGCCGCGCAGCTCGAGAACCTCGGCCTGACGATCGATCCGACTGCGCGGCTCGGCGATTTCCCGATCGGCGTGCAGCAGCTCGTCGAACTGGCGCGCGTCCTGTTCTCGGGCGCGCGCATCGTCATTCTCGACGAGCCGACCTCGGCGCTGTCACCGCCCGAAATCGCGCGGCTGTTCGAGGTGCTGCGCCGGGTGCGCGACAGCGGCCGCAGCCTCATCTTCATCTCGCACTTTCTCGACGACATTCTCGCGATCTCCGACCAAGTGTCGGTGTTCCGCAACGGCTCGCGGGTCGCCGCGGCGAAGGTCGAACCGGGGATCGACAAGGGCTGGATTATCGAGCGCATGATCGGCGCCGGCCGCGAGGAGCTCGAGGAGAGCTACCTCCACGACATCGCGCTCAAGAGCCACAACGACGCGCCGGCCGTCCTCGAAACGCACGGGCTGACGCTCGAGCCCTTCTACCGCGACGTCTCGTTCGTCGCGCGCGGCGGCGAAGTGCTGGGCGTCTACGGCTTCATGGGCTGCGGGCAGATCGAGCTCGCCCGCACCCTGTTCGGCAAGCTCAGGCCGTCGAGCGGCGTGCTCAAGGTGGGCGGCGAAACCGTGCGGCTCGCCAATACGACCGCGGGACGCAACGCCGGCGTCGGCTATGTCGCGGAGAGCCGCCGGGCCATGCTGTTCCGCGAGGAGCCGATCTATCGCAACGTCTCGATCGCCTTTCTCGAGACCATCTCGCGCTGGCTGTTGCGGCCGAGGGCCGAGCGCGTCGAGGCGGAGACTCAGACGCAGCGGCTCGGCGTGCGGCCGGCCGGGGTCGAGGCGAGGCTCGGCGCGCTCTCCGGCGGCAACCAGCAGAAAGTGGCGCTGGCGAAATGGCTGACGCGGCCGCCCAAGGCGCTGGTGCTGGTCGAGCCGACGCGCGGCATGGACGTCGGCGCGAAGGAAGACGTCGTGCGAATCGTGCGCGCGCTGGCGGCCGAGGGCATGGCGGTGATCGTGCTGTCGACCGAGCCCGAGACCGTGCTGTCGATGGCCGACCGCGTCCTCGTCATGCGCAAGGGGGCGCTTGCCGGCGAATTCGCCGATTGCGCAATCAGCAAAGACCGCCTGTTGGCGGCGGCCTGAGGAGCCAACGAATGGACGCGCATGACGCCGACGCCGTAAGCCGACGCCGCCCGGGCTTCGATCTCGGCCTCCTGTTGCGCGATCAATTGCGCAACATCGCGCCCTTCGCGACGCTGCTCATTCTCGTCGCCTTCTTCTCGATCGCCTCGCCGTCGTTCGCGACGGTCGGCAATCTCGAAAACATCCTGCAGCAGGTGTCGATCACCGCGATCATCGCGGTAGGCCTGACCTTCGTCATCCTCACCGCCGAGATCGATCTCAGCGTCAGCGCAATCGCCAACGCCACCGCGATCGTCCTCACCTACTTCACGCTGCAGCCTGACTACGTAAACATCGCCAATATTCCCCTGCCCGGCGGGCTCGCCATCGTGCTCGCGCTCGCCGCCTGTTTCGCGCTCGGCCTCGTCACCGCCTTCGGCGTGACCAAGATCGGCATCCCGTCCTTCATCATGACGCTGGCGATGATGCAGATCGGCGCCGGCATTTCCGCCGTCCTGGTGCGCGGCCAGATCGCCTATTCCGTTCCGCCATTGGTGCTGACGCTCGGCGCGAAGTCGATCGCCGGCGTGCCGTGGATCATCATCGTCGCCGCGCTGCTGCTGCTCGTCGCGCATTTCGTGCTGGGCTACACGCGCTTCGGGCGCTACGTCTACATGGTCGGCGGCAACCGCGAGGCGGCGGAATATTCCGGCGTTAACGTCCGCGTCATCATCGGCGCGGTAATGACCATCTCGGCGGTCTGTTCCGGCCTTGCCGGCATGCTCGGCGTCGCCTATTTCGGTAGCGCGCAGCAGAACGAGTTCGATACGTACCTCCTCGACGCCATCGCGGCGGTGGTGGTGGGCGGCACGAGCCTGTTCGGCGGACGCGGCGGCATTGGCAATACGATCGTTGGTCTCTTCGTGCTTGGCGTGCTCAACAACGGCCTCGACTATGTGAAGATCGACAGCTTCCTGAAGATCCTCATTCGCGGCCTTATCCTGCTCGTCGCGCTGGTCATCAACATCTACGCCGAGCGGCTTCGCGCAACGCGCGCGCTGGGCTCTTAAGGCGTGAGGCGATGCCAGTCGCGACCCTCGCCACGTCCACGGACCCAACGGCCTACCGGGCGCTGAGCGTCGAGACGATCGCGCAGCGGCTCGGCGGCGTCGAGGCGCTGTGTTGTCGCCTCGGCGAGCCAGAGTTTTGGCGCGCCCGCGAAGTCGGCGACGGCAACCTCAACCTGGTCTTCATTGTCGAAGGCCCCGCCGGCGCCGTGGTGGTGAAGCAGGCCCTGCCCTATGTGCGGTTGGTCGGCGAGAGCTGGCCGTTGCCGCTGAAGCGCTCCTTCTTCGAATACAACGCGCTGGTCCGCCAAGCCGCCCGCGATCCCGGCCGGACGCCGGCGATCTACCATTTCGACGAGCGGCAGGCGCTCATCGCGATGGAATATCTGACGCCGCACGTCATCCTGCGGCGCAGCCTTGAAGCCGGCGTCGTGCATCCCCAGCTCGGCGAGACGCTCGGGCTCTTCGTCGCACGCACGCTGTTCCGCGGTTCCGATCTTGCGATGCCGACCGCGGAGCGCAAAGCCGACCTCGCTCTCTTCGCCGGCAATGTCGAACTCTGCGACATCACCGAGGCGCTGGTCTTCACTGATCCCTATTTCGCCGCGCCGCTCAATCGGCACACGAGCCCGCAACTCGACGCGCTCGTCGCTGAGTTGCGCGCGGACATCGACCTCAAGGTCGCCGCCCAGCATCTGAAGCTGAAATTCTGCGCCAACGCGGAAACGCTGCTACACGGCGATCTGCACACCGGCTCGATCATGGTTCACGCCGACGACGCCCGCGCGATCGACCCGGAATTCGCCGTCTACGGCCCATTCGGCTTTGACGTCGGCATGTTGATCGCGAATTTCTTCATGGCCTATTTCGCGCAAGCCGGCCACGAGCGTGAGGCGGGCGAACGCGACGCCTATCGCGACTGGATCCTCGGCGTGACGACGACGATCTGGGCGACCTTCGCAAGCGAGTTCGCCCGGCTATGGCGCACGGAAAGGCGCGGCATTCTCTATCCCGCCGCGCTTTATGAAGACCAGGGTCACGCGCTCGCGGCCGAGCAGGCGCTGAGCGACCTCCTTCGTCGCATCTGGCAAGACGCGCTCGGCTTCGCCGGCGTCGAGATGCATCGCCGCATCCTCGGGCTCGCTCATATCGCCGAATTCGAGCACATTCCCGATCCCGACCGCCGCGCCGCCTGCGAGGCGAAGGCGCTCAAGCTCGGCCGCCATCTCGCCGTCAACCGCGAGCGGCTGGCGAGCCTCGCGGAAATTCAAACTGTCGCTCGGCGGCTCGAGAGCGGGGAAAATGCTTAGCGCGCTCCGCTTTGTGGTCGGCCCACGTACCCGCCTGACCCCTTCTCCCCCTGCGGGAGCGGACGAATGCTACGCATTCGCCTAGGGAAGGTGGCCCGAAGGGCCGGATGAGGGGTCGCGCCACCAGGCGCGTTTGGGGCGAGAGCGAAAATGCCTTCGCTGGGCGGAGCCGCCTAACGGCGCGACCCCTCATCCGGCTGCGCTGTCGCGCGTCCACCTTCTCCCGCAAGGGGAGAAGGGAGTGAGCGGCTCCGCGTCGATCAAGAAGCAATTCGATCAAGTCCCGATCACCGCGAGCATCTGCTCGACGGCGCCCGGCGGGATGCGAAAGAAGCCGGTGAAGGGCGCGCTGAGTTCGAGAATGAGGAAAACCGCGCTCCCCACCGCAAACGCGCCCAGGCCGAGCGCGATGACCGTCGTCGCATTGACGCGCGACAGCAGGCCATAGCCAAGAAACAGGATCAACGCCCAGGACACGACGACCACCACCAACGGCCAGGAGACCGGGCTGGCGAGCTGCAGCGAGATCAGCAGGCGGGTCTGCTCGATCAGACTAGCGTTTAGGCTTGCCGCGGCGGCGAACTGCCGCTGCGCCGGGGTCTGCGGAGTCAGGTTCGCGATGTAGACGTCCATCTCGCGCAGGTGTCCGACTACGGGCGCGACGGTCAGGTTCTCGACCTTGAGCTGGCCGGCATTCTTGCCCCAGAAGCTGTCGTAGACAATTTGCAGCGTCTGCTTCATGCGCATGCGCGCCGGCGCCGTTTCCGGTCCATATTCGGCGAGCGCGAGATCGAGTTGAAATCGCGCGCGAAGCGAAGGTCTCGAGTTCAGACTTCTGCATAGAGTAGAAGCTGAAGGACGAGCCGACCAAGGTGCCGAGCACCAAGGCGAGCAGCAGCGAGAACAGCCCGACCATCGCGCCGATCATATCGCGCGAGCGGTCGGACGTGTGATGTTCCGGGAGACACTTCTGCAAATAGAGGCCGCCGACGCCGAATACGAACGCCAGAACGGTGATGCCCACACAAATCACGAATTCCATCGTTCCCCCTCGGACGCTTGTTCTCGAGCAAGTTGCGCGTCGTTCGAACCCATGCCGTCATTGCGAGCGAAGCGAAGCAATCCAGCATCGCCAAGCGGAGCGATGGATTGCTTCGTCGCTACGCTCCTCGCAATGACGATCCGGCCTGACCGCGATTCGCCCTAATTCTGGCTCTGCCCGATAGCTTGCTCGATCCGCACGGTTTCGTCGATCGTCTCGGCGCCGCCGCCGGATTGGGCGGCGCGAAACGGCGCGGCGCCGAGCGAATCGAAGCCGACCGCCACGCGGACATAGCGATCGTCGGCGCATTGATTGTGAACCGCGTCGAACGCGACCCAGCCGATCACCGGCGCGACGGCTTCGGCCCAGGCGAAGAGTCCTTGCGGCGCCGGGCCGTCGCGCGGCGCGCGATAACCGCTGACGAAACGCGCGGGAACGCCGAGGCTGCGCGCGCAGGCGATGAAAATATGCGCGACGTCGACGGCGCGCGCCCGCCGCAAGGCGAAGGCCTCGGCCGCGCCGCCCTTGATCTCGGCGCCCGCCTCGTCATGGGCGATCACCGTATGGACCGCCTGCATCAGATGGTGGAGGCGCTCGAGCGGATCGCGCGACACGCCGACCGCGTCGAGCGCGAATTCGCGCAAAGCGGCGTTGGCCTGAGCAAGCGGAGTCGCCCGCAGAAATATCGCTTCAGGCAGCGGCTCGACGGCGCCGCGCACGACGCCGACCGTATCGGTCGTCGTCACTTCGCCGGCCGCGACGACTGTGAAGCGCTCGATCGCCCCTTGATAGGAAAAAGCGTGCATGACGTTGCCGAGCGAATCCTCGCTGCTGCGCAGCGAGCCGTCGATATCGACGCCGACGCGCCAACGCATCACATATTGCGACTCGAAGCTGCGCGGAGTCAGCCTGAGGTTCTGGATCACGGAACGCGCCGCCGGCGCGTAGGCGAATGTTGTCGAATGGGTAATCCGGATCCGCATGCCCGCCCCGCCCTTGCTCCCCCATCCGCTCAAGGCGTTCAGTTGAAGAGATATTGCTCGGATATCGTCGCGGCGAGCCTCGCATTCTCCTCGACGAAGGTCGTAATGAATTCGTGCAACCCGTCTTGAAAGATTTCGCTCATGCTGGCCCGCTCGAGCGAGGACAGCATGGCGCGCGCCTTGCGTTGGGCGGCGCCGCTGCGGCCGTTTCCGCGCGCGAGGGAATCCAGGGCGGCGTCGATGCTATGGTAGCAGGCGATCAGCGAGCGCGGCATCTCCGCCTTCAGGATCAACAGATCCGCGATCAGCCACGGTCTGACCCGGTCGCGATAGACCCAGTGATAGGCCGTCACCGCGGACACCGCCCTGAGGATCGCGACCCATTGGAAATAGTCGAGCGAACCGCCGATCTTCTCGTTCGAGGGCAGCAGCAGATGGTACTTCACGTCGAGCAGGCGCGCGGTGTTGTCGGCGCGCTCGACGTAGATCCCGAGCCGGTTGAACCAAAAGGCGTCGTTGCGCAGCATAGTGCGATAGCAGGAGCCATCGAAGTCGAGCGAGGCTTTCTTCACGTAATCGAGGAAGCGGGTTAGCGCCTCGCGATCGAGATCGCGGCCAGGACGCCGCGTCGCCTCGAAGCGCTTGAGCTCGAGCCAAGCGTCGTTGATCGCCGTCCACGTCTCGACGGTGAGCGCGGTGCGCACCGCGCGACCGTTGGCGCGCGCGTTCTCCAGGCAATTGCAGATTGAGGACGGATTGGAACGCTCGAAGGTGAGGTAGTCGATCGCGCTGGCCTCGTCGACCTCGTCGTGACTGGCGTGGAAGCCGTCGTAGGCTCCCGCCGCGTTGAGCGCGCCGGCCCATTCGACGGCCGGATCTTCGATGTCGCTGCGCGGCAGATATTCCAGCCGCATCGTCGCTTCGATCATGCGCGCGGTGAAATCGGCCCGCTCCATCGAGCGCGCCAGCCAGAAGAGATTGTCGGCGGTGCGAGCGAGCATGGCTCAGCCCTCCCGCCCGGCCAGATCGTCGTCGACGACCCACGTGTCCTTGGTGCCGCCGCCCTGGCTGGAGTTGACGACCAGCGAACCCTTGGTGAGCGCGACGCGCGTCAGTCCGCCCGGCACGATCCTGACGCCGTTTGCCCCGGAAAGCACGAATGGCCGCAGGTCGACATGGCGGGGTGACAGGCCGCTCTCGAAGGACGCCGGACAGGTGGAGAGCGCAAGCGTCGGCTGGGCGATGTAATTGGCCGGTTCGGCCTTCAGCTTGCTGGCGAACAATTCGCGCTGGGCGGCGCTGGCGTGCGGCCCGACCAGCATGCCGTAGCCGCCCGAGCCGTTGACCTCCTTGACGACGAGCTGGTCGAGCCGCTCGAGCACGTAATCCAGCGCTTGCGGCTCGCGGCAGCGGTAGGTCGTGACGTTCCGCAGCAGAGGCTCTTCGGAGAGATAGAAGCGAATGAGGTCGGGCACGTAGCTGTAGAGCGCCTTGTCGTCGGCGACGCCGGTGCCGACTGCATTGGCGATGGTCACGTTGCCTGCCAAATAGGCGCCCATCAGGCCGGGCACGCCCAGCATCGATGCCGGATTGAAGGCCAGCGGATCGAGGAATTCGTCGTCGACCCGGCGGTAGATCACGTCGACGCGCTTCGGCCCGAGCGTCGTGCGCATGAAGACGACGTCCCCATCGACGAAAAGGTCCCTGCCCTCGACCAGTTCGACGCCCAGCTTGTCGGCCAGGAATGAATGTTCGTAATAGGCGGAGTTGTAGGGCCCAGGCGTCAACAGAACGATAGTGGCCTCGCTCGCGTTCGGGCGGGGCGTCACCGAGCTCAGGCAGGCGAGCAGTTCGTCCGGATAGTCGTCGACCGGGGCGACGCGGTGCCGCGCGAAGATGTCGGGCATCAGGCGCATCGTCACTTCCCGATTCTCCAGCATGTAGGAGACGCCCGATGGCGTGCGCGCATTGTCCTCCAGCACATAGAAGTCATTCTCGTCGACGCGAACGATGTCGATGCCGGCGATGTGCACCCAGATGTCGTGCGGCGTCCGATGGCCGATCATTTCCGGGCGGTAATGCGGATTGCAGAGGATCACCTCAGGGGGAACGATGTTTTCCCTGAGGATCGCGCGCGCCCCGTAGACGTCCTTCAGGAAGAGGTTCAGCGCGTTGGCGCGCTGGGTGAGCCCTGCTTCGAGCCGCCTCCATTCGACGCGGGAGATGACGCGCGGCACGATATCGAACGGGATGAGACGCTCGGCCGCGTCCTTGTCGCCATAGACGCCGAAGGTGATGCCGATGCGGCGGAACATGTATTCCGCCTGGGCGCGGCGGGAGGCGAGCACCTCGGCCGGCGTCTCGTCGAGCCAGCGCGCGATCTTGCGATAGATCGGCCGAATCCGATGGGCGCCGAGGCCCATTTCATCGAAGCACTCGACCTCCCCCATGTGATCCCTCGTCCTCTCCCGCCCTCTTATCACGGGGAAGCAATGTTCATGCCGTCACGGAGACTGGGTTGCCAGCCGAAATCGCCGCGCGGTTTCGAATTCCCTCAATCGTCAGGCGCGCTCGCCGGAGAGCCGTCGCCCCGCCCGCAAGGCTGGGCGATCGCCAGCGCCTGCGCGCCGCCGATCGGCTCGGCCGGCGGCCACGCCTCGAAATCGGCCGCGATGTCGAGCGCGGCGGTGAGGCGGTTGCGATAGTCCTCGCGCGAGATTTCCACCGCGCCGAGTCCGGCGAGGTGGGGCGTGACGAATTGCGTGTCCAGCAGCTTGAACCCGCCCAGGCGCAGCCGCGCGACGAGATGCACGAGAGCGACCTTCGATGCGTCGCGCGCCTCATGGAACATGCTCTCGCCGAAGAAAGCGCCGCCCAGGCTCACGCCGTAGAGGCCGCCGGCCAGCCGGCCGTCCTGGTAGGCCTCGACGGAATGGGCGTAGCCGCGTTCGAACAACTCGATGTAAAGCCGCCGAATCTCGGCGTTGATCCAAGTCTTGTCACGGCTGGCGCAGGCGTCGATCACCGCGGCGAAGTCGAGGTCGGCGCGGATGTCGAAACGGTCGGCACGCACCGCTTTGGCGAGAACTTCCTGGAAATAAGGAGGCCGTCGAGCGGGAAGACGCCGCGCTCCTCCGGCTCGACCCAATAGAGAGCGTCGGCGTCGCGGCTTTCCGCCATCGGGAAGAGGCCGATCGAATAGGCCCGCAGCAGAATGTCGGGCGTGATCTCGAACTTCGGCTGGATGCGCGACATGACGGGATGGTGCGTCCCCGGCCGCGCCGCGTCAACTGTCGCAGGTTAGCCGCCTTCCCCTGCCCTTGGCGATCTGCCAACATGGCGCGCTCGACGCCCAATTGAGGGAACCATGACGAACGACGAACCTGGCTTTTCAACGCTTGCGATCCACGCCGGGGCAAGCCCAGATCCGACGACCGGCGCGCGCGTGACGCCAATCAGCCAGACCACCGCCTTCGTCTTCGACGACGTGGACCATGCGGCCTCGCTGTTCGGCCTGCAGGCGTTCGGCAACATCTACACCCGCATCACCAATCCGACGACGGCCGTGCTCGAGGAGCGCATCGCGGCGCTGGAAGGCGCGCCGGCGGCGCTCGCGGTGGCCTCCGGCCACGCCGCCCAGGCGATCGTGTTCCACACTTTGATGCAGCCCGGCGACGAATTCGTCGCTTCGACCAAGCTCTATGGCGGCTCGATCAACCAGTTCAACCACGCCTTCAAGAACTATGGCTGGACGGTGCGGTGGGCCGACCCCGACGACATCGAAGCGATGAAGCGGGCGGTCAACGAAAAGACCAAGGCGATCTTCATCGAATCGATCGCCAATCCCGGCGGCGTCATCACCGACATCGAGGCGATCGCGGGCGTGGCGCGCGAGGCGAAGATCCCCCTCATCGTCGACAACACGCTGGCGACGCCCTATCTGATCCGGCCGCTCGACTACGGCGCCGACATCATCGTCCATTCCGCGACGAAATATCTCGGCGGCCATGGCAATTCGATGGGCGGCGCGATCGTCGATTGCGGCTCGTTCGAGTGGCTGGGCGACCCGCGCTATCCCATGCTCTCGGCGCCGCGGCCCGAATACAACGGCATGACGCTCGCCGAGACCTTCGGCAATTTCGGCTTCGCCATGGCCTGCCGCGTGCTCGGCTTGCGCGACCTCGGGCCAGCGATCTCGCCGTTCAACGCCTTCCTCATTCTGACCGGCATCGAGACGCTGTCGCTGCGCATGCAGCGCCATTGCGACAATGCGCTGGCGGTCGCCAAGCATCTCGAAGCGCATCCGTCGGTGAGCTGGGTCTCCTACGCGGGCTTGCCTGGCAATCGTTACCACGAGCGCGCGCAGCGCTATTGCCCGCGCGGCGCCAGCGGCGTCTTCACCTTCGGCGTCAAGGGCGGCTACGAGGCGGGCGTCAATCTGGTCAGGAAGCTGCAGTTGTTTTCGCATGTCGCCAACATCGGCGACACGCGCTCGCTCGTCATCCACCCGGCTTCGACGACGCACCGGCAACTCTCGGACGCGCAGAAGACCGCCGCCGGCGCAGGGCCTGACGTCGTGCGACTGTCGATCGGCCTCGAAGACGTCGCCGACCTGACCGCGGATTTGGATCAGGCGCTGGCGTAGCGGTAGCCGGCTGGCAAGCGAGAGATACAAGGCGGAGCCGCTGTCACCCCCGCGAAAGCGGGGGCCCAGACAACCGCCGCAGGCCTTCGCCCTTGCCTCCTGGATGCCCGCTTTTTGCGCGCATGACAGCGGGGCCGGGTAGATGACCCCAGAAAGCAGATTGCCGGGCAAAGCAAAGGCCAATTCGATCAAAAAGTAGAATGCGCTAGGGCCTCCAGGAGGCAGTCATGGAGACTGAATCACGAGCCGTCGGGGTAACCGGCGGCGGCCTGGCCTTGCTCGCGACGGCGGCGCTGCTGAGCCTCCTAGCCCAGGAACCCGCAATGGCTGCGTCCGCCTTCGGCGCGGACGGGCCGCCCCCTCTCTCGCAAATGTTTACGCTGCTGTTTCTGACGCTTGGCCCGTTCAAGCTGATTCAGCCTTTCGCCCAAGCGACGCGGGGCGCGGAGCCTGCGCGAGATTTACGGCTCGCGCTCCTGTCTGTGGTTTTTGCGAGCGCCGGGTTGGCTTTGGCCGGCGTCATCGGCGAAGGCGTGCTGGCCAACTATGAGATTCCGCTGCCGATCCTGGCCTTCGCGGGCGGGCTGATCCTCTTTCTTGTGGCGCTGCTCTCCATACTGCGCCAATTCGACGTCGAGCCTGTTCCGGCAGAAGCGGCAACGGCCAAGCCCTTGGCGCCGCTGGCTCGGACGGCAATTTCGCCCCTCGCCTTCCCCGGCATCGTGACGCCCTACGGCATCGCGGCCCTGGTGGTCTTCCTTGCCTTGACGCCTGACGCGGCCGGGCGGCTGTCGCTGGCCGGGCTCGTCGCCGCAATCATGGCGCTCAATCTGGCGACGATGCTGCTCACCCGGCGCCTTCTGCCGATCCTCTCGATTGTCTTGCCGATCCTCGGCGCCGTGTTGGGCGTCGTGCAAGTGGCGCTCGGCTTGAAGATCATGAACGCGTCCGCGCGAGCGCTGCTCGCCATGTAAGCGCTCCGCGCGCCGCCTTGAATCACGCAGGCATTTCCATCGGCGTGAGGCCTGCGGCTTCAAAAAGCGCGCGATCCTGCTGCAAGGTCGGATTGCTCGACGTCAGCAGGCGATCCCCCAGGAAAATACTGTTGGCGCCGCTGTAAAAGCACAGGAACTGCGCTTCGTCGCTCATCGATTTCCGGCCTGCGCTCAGCCGGATCATCGATTTCGGCATCAGGATGCGAACCGTCGCCACGACGCGCGCGACGCTCAGCGCCGGCACGCCTTGTTGCTCCGCCAGCGGCGTTCCCGCAATCGGGATGAGCGTGTTGATCGTCACGCTTTCGGGGTGTGGGGCAAAATTTTGCAGCTGCCAGACGAAGTCGACGCGGTCGGCGTCGCTTTCTCCCATGCCCAAAATGCCGCCGGTGCAGACCGTGATCCCGGCCTTGCGCACGTTGTCGATCGTCTCCAGGCGGTCGTCATAGGAGCGCGTCGAGATGATCTTGTCGTAGAACCCGCGCGAGGTGTCGATGTTGTGGTTGTAGGCGTGAAGACCGGCCGCCTTGAGCGCCTTCGCCTGGTCTTCGTTCAACATGCCGAGCGTGCAGCAGACCTCCATGCCTTCCGCTTTGACGGCGCGGACCATGTCCAGCACGCGTTGAAACTCGGGGCCGTCCTTCACCTCGCGCCAAGCCGCCCCCATGCAGAAGCGAGTCGCGCCATTGGCCTTGGCTCGCAACGCTTCGTCGCGCACCTCCTCGAGGGGCATCAGGCCCTGCTTCTTCACGCCGGTCTCATAGTGCGCGCTCTGCGGACAATAGGCGCAATTCTCCGGGCACCCGCCGGTCTTGATCGACAACAAGCTGGAAAGCTGCACTTGCCCGACAGGGAAATTTGTCTGGTGAACCCGATGCGCCTCGTTCACAAGCGACATCAAATCACGCTCGTAAAGCGCAAGAACTTCATCACGATTGGCCATAACGCCTCCAAAGCTGAGACGCTTCATGCGCGATCCGAGGGCGGGATTCAACCGGACCTGTGGCGACCGAGGATGGGCCTGTTCTCGCGGCAATCTCTGAAAGGCGCCTTTTGCGGGGCGGTCACAAAGGCGCCCACCGCCCCTACCCTCCGCCCAGCATTTCCCCCGCCGCCTGGCTCGTCTCCTGCGCGTAGCGGCGCGCCGCGAAAGCCTCGCTGAGCGTGCCCAGCACCGCTTCCGTCGCGCGGTCCGTCACTGCGAGCGTGTCCGCCGCGGCGGCGTCGAAGATCGACAGCGCAGAGCGCACGTCCACCTCGGGATGCAGCGTCGTCTGCGGTATCCGGGCGAGCGCGGAGACTGGGCCGCCGTCTTCATGATCGGCGAACATCAGCGCATGCGCCTCGGGGACGCCGATCAGCCCGCGGTAGCGGCCCGCCTCATCGACGGCGACGACCACATGGGCGCTGCCGAGCGGATAGGCCTCGCGAAACGCACGCACCGTCCCTTTGGCGGGAAAGGTCGGCGGCGAGCGCACCATCAGCCGCCCCACGGTGAGGTCGCGCAGCCAGCCGACGTCCTGCGCGCCGCGGATCGATTCGCCGCGCAGATGCAGGCGCCATGTCGCGAAGGAATAGCCGAAGGTCGCGCGCACTGCGAGACCCGTCGCGATGCAGGCCGCCAGGACGCCGCCGGCGAGGCCGAGATCGCCCGTGCTCTCCAGCACGAGGAAGGTCATCGTCAGCGGTCCGCCGACGATAGCGACGCCGAGCGTTCCCATCCCGGCGAGCAGACAAGCCGTCGGGTCGAGACCAAGACCCGGAAAGGCGAAATTGACGGCGACCGCGTAGAGCTTGCCGAGCAAGGCGCCGACGAACAGCGAAGCGAAGAACAAGCCGCCGCGGAAGCCGGAGGCCAGCGACACGAGGCTCGCCGTGAGCTTGAGCGCTATCAGGGCCAGGAGCGTCGTCGCCGAGAGCTGCAATGGCGTGTCGAGCCCGAGCGCGCCATGGCCCGCGCCCAGCACCTGGGGCGTATATAGCGCCATGGCGCCGATCGCCCAGCCGCCAGCTAGGCGCCGCACCCAGCGCGGCGCGCCGGTGGCGGCGAACATCGCTTCGAGCACGCCGGCGAAGCGCATCGCGCCGACGCCCAGCGCCGCGGCGACCAATCCCAGCCCGATCAAAGCCAGATGATGTTCGATGGTGAGCGAGGCGACTGTCGGCGCCTCGACCACGTAGGGCGCGCCGCCGAGCGCCTTGACGGTGAGGGTCGCCGCGAGCGAGGCGGCGAAGATCGGACCGACGTTGGCGAGCGTATAGCTGCCGATGATCAGCTCGGCGGCGTAGAAGGCGCCGGTGAGCGGCGCGCCGAAGGCGGCGGCGATCGCGCTGCCGGCGCCGCAGCCGACGAGCACGCGCAGATCCTGCCGGCGCAGGCGAAACGCGAGGCCGAGGCGCGAGGCGACGGCGCCGCCGATCTGCGCATAGCCCGCTTCGAGGCCGACCGAAGCGCCGCAGCCGTTGGAAATGACGGTTTGCGCGCTCACCACGATGCTCTCGCCGAGCGCCATCCGGCCGCCGCGCAAGGCATTGGCCTCGATCGGGTCGACGACGCGGGGCAACTTGCGACGGCTGCGCCACGCCTCGATCACGCTGAGCACGATGGCGCCGAGCGCAGGAGCGAAAAAGGCGGAGCTCGGGAGGATGCGCGCGGCCGCGCTCAGACGCTGGTCGAGCGCAATGCCGTAGAGCACGACATGCGCGCCCTCCGCGATCAAAGTCATCGCCGTCACGCAAAGGCCCGCGACGGCGCCGACGAACACCGCAATGACGACCTGCGCAAGCTCGCTCGAACGAACGAAGGCGCGCAGGCGCGCGGCGGCGACGAGAATTTTGCGGCGCGATAGGACGCCGCTCACGGCGCCCGGCGCGTGAATGGAAGGACGACCGCAGGGCCAGCGCGCAGCGCTGACGCCTCCCGGCTTTGCGCCCGCTCCATAACCGTCACGCGCCAGTTTGCGACCGCCATGCCGAACAGCAAGAGCGCGACCGCCTGATGGGCGAGCGCCATCTCGATCGGCATGACGAGGACAAGGGTCGCGATCCCCAGCCCGACCTGGAGGACCCCCAACAGGGCGAGCGCCAAGCCGCGACGCGCCAGCGAGCTGCCGGGAGCGCGGCGGAAAGCCATCACCGCAAAAGCGATCGTCGCCACGAAGACGGCGTAGGCGCCGAGGCGATGGTCGAATTGCGAGGTCGTCATATCGTCGATGATCGAGCGCGGCCACGGCGTCAGCGCGAAGACGCCCTTCGGGATGAGGGCGCCGTCCATCAACGGCCAAGTGTTGTCGATATAGCCGCCGCGCAGACCGGCCATCAGGGCGCCGAGCCCGAGTTGGCAGAAGATCAGAGCGACGAGCCCTGCGGAAGCGGCGACGAATTTGAAGCTCGCGCGCTCGCGCGGCCGCGCCGTGAGCCCGACGCCCGCGTAGATCACCGCGGCGAAGGTTGCGGCGGCGATGAGCAGGTGGATGGCGAGGCGATCCTGCGCGACTTCGGTGCGATTGGCGAGGCCAGAGCTGACCATCCACCAGCCGACGATCGGCTCCAGCGCCAACAGGCCAGTCGCGACCAGCACCTGACGCCCGAGCGCGCCCTTGAGACGACCGCTTCGCCAGAACCACAAACCCGGCACAATGAACGCAACGCCGATCAGGCGCGCGAACAGCCGGTGGGCCCACTCCCAGTAGAATATGGACTTGAAGCCTTCGAGCGTCATGTCCTGATTGAAGGCGGCGTATTGCGGGATCTGCTTGTAGCGATCGAACTCCGCCGTCCACGCCTGCTGGCTGAGCGGGGGAATGACCCCCGAGATCGGCTGCCACTCGGTGATCGAGAGGCCCGACTCGGTCAGCCGCGTCGCGCCGCCGATCATCACCATGGCGAAAATCAGGGCCGCGACCGTGAACAGCCAGGCGCGCACGGGCGCCAAGGATTCGCTCGCCACGCGCGCCGGCGCGGCGCTCATCGCCAGGGTGTCTCGCTGCGGCATATTCCGAATTCCGATCTCGCTTTCGTCGACTTGCGTCCCTCGCGCCAGCAAGACATAAGCGGTCGCGCCGCGCGCGGCAAACGCTTAAGATCGCGCGGCCTCGGGAGTTCCGCCATGCCCGCGCGCATCCGCAAACTGATCGGCGGCCTCGTGATGATCGCGTTCGTCGCCATCTACGCGCTGGTCGCTATGGCCCTGGCCCAATCGCGTCCCCTCCAGGAGGCGCCGGCCTTGGTGCAGACCCTTGGGTATATTGTGCTTGGTCTTGCCTGGACATTGCCGCTCGCCCCGCTCATCAAATGGATGGAGCGGCCCGGTCCGGGTCGCTGACCGCAGTTGGAGAAGCCGCAGCGATGCGGGAGACGAATCGCGAGCCGCCGGTCTTCGACGCGCCCTTCCGCGAGGAATTGGCGACCCTGTTCGCATGGCGGCGCGACGTCCGGCGTTTTCGGCGCGACGCAGTCCCGAGCGGCGTCATCGACGAACTGCTCGACCAGGCGCAGCTCGCCCCCTCGGTCGGCAATAGCCAGCCATGGCGCATCGTCAGCGTCGAGAGCGCGGCCAAGCGCGCCGCGGTGCGGGCCAATTTCGAGCACTGCAACGCCGAGGCGCTGGCGGCGCAAACTGGCGAACGGGCGGCGCTCTACGCGCGCCTGAAGCTCGAGGGCCTCGACGCCGCGCCGGTCCAGCTCGCGATCTTCTGCGACCACGCCACGAAGCAGGGCCACGGCCTCGGCGTGCGCACGATGCCGGAAATGCTCGACTATTCGGTCGCCGGAATGATCGCCTCGTTATGGCTCGCGGCGCGCGCGGCCGGGCTCGGCGTCGGTTGGGTCTCGATCCTCGATCCGGTCGCCCTCGCCCGCGACCTCGACGCGCCGAGCGACCACAAATTGATCGCCTATCTGTGCCTCGGCTGGCCCCGCGAGGAGCACGAGGACCCGGAACTGGTTCGCCACGGCTGGCAAGACCGTACGCGAGAAGGCCGCGCGGTCCGGGTCGTCTAGAGCCTCCTGCAGTTACGTGGAATCGTCTTTGCGAGCGGAGCGAAGCAATCCAGCGATCGAGACCTCGCCGGCAGTCGCGAGGCGTTCCGTGCGCGCTTCGCTCGGCTGACGCTTCGATCTCTGGATCGCCGCGCTCCGCTCACGATGACGACAGAGGTCCGGTTCGTGTTCTAGCAACGCGTTGCTGGATTCTAACAGACGAATCGCTTGCGGCCTCGTGGGTTGGGCTGGAACTCGGCCATAACCTCTTAGCCTAATCGCACCCAATCTATGGCTTCGAGCACATAGGGAGCGAACAGGAAATCTCGGATCCCGATGATCCGGCTTTCCGACCAGTCGATCAGGACAAAATGCGCAGGTCTTTCCATCGGGCCGGTGCTGTCGAAGACCAGCATGGCCGGCTGTCCTTCAACCGCGCCGAGGGCGAACCGCCATTTCGTCTCTTCCGCATAGCGCGTGAAATAGAGGCCGATCTTGTCGCGCCCTTCCAATTGGAGCCGGTTCACCAGATCGAGCTTCACGTCATCGGCGAGCATGGCGCGGATTGCGTCGAAATCGCCGCTCCGAAACAGATGGACATAAGCGGTGATCTTCCGCCGGTCCGAATCGGACATCAGCGGCAGCCGGGTGTCTTCGGGCGCCTGCGCGAGTTGCCGCAGCGCGGCGCGCCCGCGCTGAAGCGCCGATTTGGCGGCTGCCGGAGAGCACTCGGCGATGCTTGCGATCTCGTCGACCGAATGACCCAGAACATCCTTGAGGATCACCGCGCAGCGCTGAAGTTCAGGCAGCCGCAGAAACGTCTGAAAGCTGATCGCGACGATGTCCGCCTCGGGTATGGGCGCCGCTTCGACGTCTTCGGTGAGCGGAACGACCGTGTTCCGGGACCTGTCGCGCAGGAAATCGAGGCTCGCGTTGTGGGCGATGCGAAACAGCCAGCCCTCGAGATTATCCACCTCGGCGCCCTGGGCTCGCGCGTGAAGGGCCTTGACGAGGGTATCCTGCAATACATCCTCGCCATTGACCGCCGATCCCGTCATGCGCGCGCAGTAGCGATGAAGGCGTGGCCGCAGCGCTTTCAGACGATCCTCGAATTCGTTCGTGTTCATGTATCGAGACCTACTGCTTCCGCGCGCTCTCCCGCCAAGGATTGGACACCAATGTCGATGAGAATCTTCGACAGGGCGGCCGGTTGTGACAGGAATGGCGAGTGGCTGCTTTCCAATGTGTGGGTCATTGTCTTGCCGCCGATGGCGGCGTCAACCGTCGCAATCATGTGATCCTGACCGGTCAACGGAATCGCGCGATCCTGTGTGCAGCGGATGTAATGGCGCGGCACCGTGCCAAATCTTCCAGGCGTAATTTCCGATGGGGCTAAGGCGCCGGCGTTCGATTCGTCGCAATGAAGTTGCGACGCCGCATGCGCGAATTCGGACTCCGACACGTCGCCATAAAACGCAGCTTTGAGCAGCGATCTGTAGGCTTCGTCGGTTGATCCGGCATTGATCCTTGTCGCGCCGATGGCGACGGGGTCGCCCACGAACAGCCCAGGCGCCAGAGCCGAAGACAGGGTTTCATGCTGGAGCATCGCGAGCAACGGCATGCCGTTCGGCACCATGAACCCGGCAAGATATACGACCGCGAGAAGCAGGTTCGGAACCTGCTCGGCGACCGCCGAAATCGTCATCCCGCCGGCCGAGTGCCCGACCAGGATGACCTTGCCGTCGCTGAGTGACGCAGCTTCTTTTACCAACGCGACTACCGCTTGCGTCCGCTCCTCCTGCGTAACGCCGGCGATGGGTGACCGCTCGGCGGCGAACGCAGCGGGGTCGAACGGGCGAAGACCGAGCGACGTCGGCGCTATCGCATTTACCCCCGCGCCGGGAAGGTCGAGCGTCAAAGCCGCGAAGCCGTTGGCTTTAAGTATTGGCGTAACTCTGTCCCACGCCGAATGGTTGTGCCAACCGCCGTGGATCAGGACAAAAACTGCTTTGGTTGCTGACATCGCTGAGCCTTCTTCGTCTGATTTTACGATCTTTACGGCCTGCATAAGCGGCCGCCCGCCATTTCGCCCCTTCGTCCGCCAGGACGAATAGTGGGGGCGGGTTCAAACTTCCCTGTTGTCGAAAAGGAACATTTGAACGCCCGAGTCATCAGGCGCAAAAAGTCGGCGATCCGCCCCGGCCGCTTGTCCCTCCGCGCTTGCAAACGCCTTTTTGATCGCCGCAAGGTCGTCGAAATGCAGCGTTCCGATCCGATGAACATTGGAGGTTCCTACCGGCGTTGCGATCGGGCCGTCGCTGACCTCGTATTTCCTGAGACCCGGAATCTTCTTGGCGAGAGGCACGTGGATTTCGAAGTAATGTCGGTCAAATGCCTCGACGTTCTTCGGTGTCCGGTAAATCACTACCATCCGAGCCATTGCGGTTCTCCTTTGTTACTTGTGTGACGCAAGACTTGCTTGTGTGTTCACCCTCACCGGGTTTCGCTCAACACCGCCGAGCCCACGATCGAGTCCAAGCTCGCCAGCTCGAGGATCTTCGGGAAATAGGCTTTCATGCGCGGATCGCTGCGCATCGCCTCGACGGCTGCGGGGGTCTCCCACTCGGAGTAGATGACGACGCCGGCGCCGTCCTTTGCCGCGATCAGCCGGGTCGTCTTCCAGCCGTGGAGCGTGCGGATCACCGTGTCGGTGTTCTGCTTCAGGAGCGCGATCAGCGCATCCTGCTTCCCGGGTTTGACCTTCAGCAGATTGATCAAAATGACGGACTCGTCGGACATGGCGTATCTCCTTCTGTTTCGGACACACCAAGGACGACCCGAAGGGTGGAAACGGATCGCGACGTAGAAGATTTTTTGGAAAATCGTCTCGAAGGACGCGCTTTGCCGAGTTTTGCAACGCCAGTTGCAATGACCTAACGCAGCTAGATAACGACTCGAGTTGGCGCGCGCGGTGAATTCGCATTGCCGGAGCGGACTTTAGAATTCCGCATTGACAGTCACTTAATCGTTAATGCCAGTCACATTTGCGTACTTTAAACTATTTGCAATATAGTATCGTTCACCGATACTTGAGACTTACCGGCCATTACGATCAAGAATGAGCAGCTTATGTTCATGAGCACAACATCAGTGCTTTCGACGCCGTGAATGACGTCGACTTGTTGAGGACATAGGCTATGCAGACATCGTTACGCACTAAAATGGCCGGCGCGCTTTCCGCGGCGGCGCTGATCCTCGCCGCGACATGCGCGACGCCCGCCTTGGCTCGTGGGGGCGGTGGCGGCGGCGGAGGAGGACATGGCGGGGGCGGCGGCGGATTCGGCGGCGGAGGCCACGCCTCCTTCGGCGGCGGGTTCGGGGGTGGTGGGTTCGGCGGCGGAGGCCATAGTTCCTTCGGCGGCGGATTCGGCTCCCACAGCGCTTACGCCGGCGGCGCCCATGCCAACTGGGGCGGCCACGGCTGGGGCGACCACGGCTCGGGCCGGCGTTACGGATACGGTTACGGCCGCGGCTGGGGCGGATACGGCTATGACGACGGATGGGACGGATCGTACTGCGATCCCTACTACGGCTACTATAATCCCAGCATGTGCATGTAATCGCCGCTAGCTGACTTGTATTGAAGCGGGCGACCCTGCGAACAGGGTCGCCCGTTTTCGATTCGGACATTTGCGATCGGGAGGGGAGACCGAGAATGCGAGGCCGTCCCGAGCGGCGTGATGGCCCGGACTGTTTCGCGCGTCAGTCACGTATCGAGCCGGCGCGAGCCGCAACAATTCCGCCCGACCGCCCCAATCACTTCGGCGTCAACGTCAGTCACATTTACGTAATATCACCTATTCGTAAAGCACCGCCGCTCACCGCTACTTGAAACTGACCTACCCTTACTTTCTTGAAAAACACACCTAAGTTTTCGAACACAGCAGCAATGCTTGCGGCGCCGTCAACGACGCCGACTTGTTGAGGACACGGGTCATGAATTCAACGCATCGAAATAAGCTGGCAGGCGCGCTCTCCGCCATGGCGTTAATTGTCGCAGCGACATGCGCCACGCCTGCCGAGGCTCGCGGCGGCGGGGGCGGTGGTGGCGGCGGCGGCGGCGGGTTCAGCGGCGGCGGCGGCGGGTTCGGCGGCGGCGGCGGTGGGTTCGGCGGCGGAGGCCATGGCTCCTTCGGCGGCGGTGGGTTCGGCGGCGGAGGCCATGGCTCCTTCAACGGCGGCTCCCACGGCGCCTACGCCGGCGGCGCGCATGCCAGCTGGGGCGGCGCCCACAGCGGCTGGGGCAGCCACGGCGGCGGCCGTCGCTACGGATACGGTTACGGCCGCGGCTGGGGCGGATACGGCTACTACGACGGATGGGGGTACTGCGATCCGTACTATTACGGATACTATAATCCGAACATGTGCATGTAGCCGCCGTCGGTTGACTTGCGCTGAAGCGGGCGGCCCTGGAATCAGGGTCGCCCGTCTTTCGATTCTGACGCTTGTGATCGGAATGGGAGGCTGAGCAGCGCGCGCCGTCCCGAGGGACGGGATCGACCAACTGCTCGACTTGGCGCAACTCGCCCGCTCGGTCGGCGGCGGCCAGCCTTGGCGCATCGTCGGTGTCGAGGGCGCCGCGGAGCCCGTCAATGTCGCGCGCTACGACGGTCGATCGCCCAAATCACTTCGGCGTCAACGTCAGTCAAATTTACGTAATATAAGCTATTCGTAAAGCACCGTCGCTCACCGATACTTGAGACTGACCTACCCTTACGTTCACTGGAAACAGACCTAAGTTCCCAAACACAGCAGCAATGCTTGCGACGCCATCAGCGGCGCCGACTTGTTGAGGACACGGGTCATGAATTCAACGCATCGAAATAAGCTGGCAGGCGCGCTTTCCGCCATGGCGCTGATTGTCGCAGCGACCTGCGCCACGCCTGCCGAGGCACGTGGCGGCTTCGGCGGTGGCGGATTCCACGGCGGCGGCGGATTCCATGGTGGCGGCTTCGGCGGCGGATTCCACGGCGGCTATGGTGGCGGGTTCCGTGGCGGACGCTATGGCTGGGGCCGCGGATACGGTCACCGGGGCGGCTGGGGCCCCTACGGATACTATTATGGGGGGTGGTATTGCGATCCCTATTACGCGTACGTTTATCCGGGCGCGTGCGAGTGGTGATCGCTGTCGGTTGACTTGCATTGGCGCGGGCGACCCTGCAAACAGAGTCGCCCGATGTCAATTCTGACGTTTGCGATCGGGAGGGGGAGGCTGAGAATGCGAGGCCGGACTATTCGTTTCAGCGCCGTTCGATGCGGCGCTTTGCTTGTCGCGCTGTCTCTGCCGCTTGGCGGCTGTCTCGAAGCCATTGGCACCAATTTCAACCGAGGGCCGAGCGTCGATCCTGCGGTCTTGTGCCCGGGGACCTATTCGCACGGCGAGACGGTCGGCTACGGCTGTCCGCCGCCGCCGGATGCGCCACGCCCCTGATCACGGTCGTATCGCTGCGCAGGGCGACCGGCGCGGAACAAGTCGCTAGGCGACGTTCAGTTTGCGGCCGCCGTTCCACAACAAGAAGGGCGCGCCCGACAGCAGCGTCTCCAACGCCCCGACGTCCTGCCAGAGCCCGTTCACCGAGACCCGCGGCAAAGCCGTCAAGTGTGCAGCGTGGCCGGGAAAGAGCATGCCTGGCCTCGTCGTGACGGCGCAGGCGAACCCGAGCTCGCGCGCCAATTCAAACTCGCGACAGCCGGCGCTGGTCGGATCGCCCACGGGATAGGCAAGCGTATCGATCGCGCCGAGCCTCGCCTCGAGCGCCGCCTTCGAATCGGCCATCTCCGCGCGCGCGACGTCGCGCGACCATTTGGCGAGCATCCGGTGGCTCATCGTGTGGGCGCCGGCCGAAACGAGGGGATGGCGGGCGAAAGCCTCCACCTCGTCCCACTTCATGAACAGCGCATCTGAGATCGCGGCCATATCGACGCCAGCCTGCCGCGCCAGTTCGCCCGCGACGCCGAGAAGCTCCTGCTCACTGCCGCCGCGCACCGCCCAGTAGAGGCGCGCGAAGGCGGAATTCTTTTCGGCGGCGCTGCGCGCGTGCAGACGCAGCGCAAGCCCCTCCCGCTCGATCGTCACTTCGTCCAGCCGCCGCACAGCCTCCTCCAGCTCGATCCACCACAGACGCGCAGTGCGCTCGATGAAGCCAGGGGCGAAGAAGACGGTGCAGGGCGCCTGATGCCGCTCGAGCACTGGCAGCGCAAAGTCACGCGTGTCGCGATAGCCGTCATCGAAAGTCAGCGCGGCAAATCGGCGCCCGCCCTCTACGAGGCGGCGCCGCGCTTCAGCGAGCGTGACGAATTCGAAGCCGAGGCGGCGTGTCAGATCGAGCGCGGCGTCGAGGAATTCCGGGGTGATTTCGAGCAGGCGATTTGGCGCAAAACCCTTCGGCGCCGCGTCGGGCAGCACCCGATGGAAGGTGAGGATGACGCCCTGCCCGCGCGTCATCGGCGCCAGAGCCCGGTGCAGGCCGCTGAGGCGGAAAGCCGTAAAACCGGCGTCAATCAATCGGTTCTTCAGTCCCATCGCGCCACAGCGTAGCAGCGCCCCCTTGCCAAGAATTTACCGTCCCGTCCGGTCGATACACCAAGCATTGACGTTTCCGGGCCTAGGGTCCGCGACGCATTCTTTGGATCCACCGCCTTGCCGCCCGCGACCGCTCACCGCCCCTTGCCGGCGACAGTCTCCCCCGTCCACCGGCGCCAGGGCCGCCTCGAACAGCCTTTCGCACGCGTCGAGACCTTCGAAACGATCGCGGCGGCGCGGGAAGCGTGGACCCGCCTCGCACGATCTGCCCCGGCGAGCCCCTATCAGGGCTTCGACTTCGCCCACATCTGGAGCGAGACCGTGGGCGCCGCGCGCGGCCTCACGCCGCTGATTGTCGTCGCGCGCGACGCGGCGGGCGAGCCGACCGCCCTGCTCCCATTGGCCCGGCGGTCTTGGGGCCCGCTGCGGATCGCGGTCTTCCTCGGCGGCAAAGACGCCAATTTCGGGATGGGCCTCTTTCGGCCCGACGTTGAATGGTCGCCACAAGCGGTCCGCGCGCTGCTGCGGGCCGGCGCGCGCGCGGCCTCGCCCCGCATTGACGCTTTCCTCTTCACCAACCAGCCGCGCGAATGGCAAGGCGCGCCAAATCCGATGGCCGGCTCCAAGGGCCAGCCGAGCCCAAGCTTCGCCTACAAGAGCGCGCTGCCCGCCGATTTCGTGGCCTGGCGCGACGCTCACGCCTCCAAGGACGCGCAGAAAAAGCAGCGCAAAAAGCTCAAGCGTCTCGAAACGCTCGGACCGGTCGCCTATCGCCGAGCCGCCGACCCCGCCGAAGCGGAGCAAATCCTCTCCGCCTTTGAGGCGCAGAAGAGCGCCCGGATGCGGACGATCGGCGTCGCCGACGCATACGGGACCGATGAAGCCCGCGAATGCCTTGTTCGCCTCGCCCGATGCGGGCTCGAAGAGGGCGCGCCGTGTCTCGAGCTTCACGCGCTGACGCTGGGCGAGCGCATCGTCGCCACCTTCGGCGCGCTCGCCGCCGGCGATCGCCTGAGCGGGCTATTCTTGTCCTACGAGGCCGATCCCGAAATCGCGCGCAGCAGCCCCGGCGAGCTGCTGGTTCACGCTGTGGTGGAGGACGCCATCGCCCGCCGCTTCCGCACGCTCGACCTCGGCGTGGGCGAAGCCCGCTACAAGAACGAAGCCTGCGAAGCGACGGAGGAATTGTTCGACAGCGCCCACGCCATCACGCCGCTCGGCGCGGCGGTGGCAGTCGCCTACCTCGCAAAACAACGCCTGAAACGTCGCGTCAAGCAGTCGCCGCGGCTATTCGCATTGTCGCGGCGCTTCGGCGGCGTCCTCGGGCTCTGATCGCCAGGGACTAGAGCGTTCTGCAGTTACGTGGAACGTCTTTGCGAGCGGAGCGAAGCAATCCAGCGATCGAGGCTCGCGATGACCACGAAGGTCCGGCTCAACAACCAAAAGAGTTCTAGGCCGCGTTCGGCGACATGGCCCCGGGAGCATGCGGCGCCGAGGCGCGCACCACTAGGTTCCGGCTGCGCTTGGCTCGATAACGCGCGTTGTCGGCGCGCTGCACGAGCGTCTCCCGCCCCTCCTTGAGCGAAGAACGCCGGTCCATCGCGGCAACCCCCGCGCTGACTGTCATCATCCCGCGCGGAGCATCTTCGTGCGCGATCGCCAAATGCTCGACGCTGCGACGGACCCGCTCGGCGATCGCCGCCGCGCCGCGTTCGTCGGTGTCGGGCAACAACAGCGCGAATTCCTCGCCGCCGTAGCGGGCGGCAAGATCGCCGGGCCGAAAGACGGCGCCGGCAAGCGTCTTGCCAATTTTGCGCAGGCACTCGTCGCCCGCAGGATGGCCATAGCGATCGTTGAACAGCTTGAAGCGATCGACGTCGATCATGACGAGGCTTAGATTCCGATTATCGCGCCGCGCGCGCCCGAATTCGCGAGCGAGCGCGTCGTCGAACGTGCGGCGGTTGGCGAGCCCCGTCAGGCCGTCCTCGCGCGCCGCGGCCTCAAGTTGGCTATTCGCCTCCGCCAACCGATCCTCGACAGCCTTGCGCTCCGAGATGTCGCGCGCCGTTGCGATGATGCCGGTCGTTGCGCCGCTCTGCGCGTCCCGAACCGCGCGATAATGCGTCTCGACCCAGATCCAGCGTCCGTCGCGATGGCTCCGGCGCACGATCACGGTTTCCCGGTCGACCTCGCCTTTCAGCAGTCTCTGCAGTGCGCGCGAGAGCCGTTCGGCGTCCTCGGGATGCGCCATCCCGCCAGTCGTGCCGCCGATCAATTCCTCCGGCTCGTAGCCGAACATTTCGCGGCAGGCCGGAGACACATAGCGGCGCTGCAAATTCGCGTCCAGTTCGAGCACCATGTCGGTGCTGTGCTCGGCCAGAAGGCGATAGCGCGCCTCGCTCTCCTTGAGACGCCGTTCCGCCTCGACCGTATGCTCGACGTCACGCCCGACCGAATGAATGGCGGTCACTGCGCCGAATTCGTCGCACAGCGCACGATTGGTCCAGGAAATCCAGCGAAGCCGCCCATTCGGCAGAACCACTTGGTTTTTGCTCGTCAAACTGCGGCGGCTTTCGCGAAGGCGCCGAAGGTGGTGTTCGAGCGCGGAATGAGCCTCCTTCGGCACGAAGTCCGACATGCTTTTGCCGATGAGCTCTTCCGGCCGTCGCTCGAAGTGGCGCGCGAAGGCCTCGTTCACATAAAGCAGCCGGCCCTCGACGCTGGCGAGCGACACGAGCTCCGCCTGTTCCTCGACAAGGCTCCGGTATTGCGTCAGTTCCGCCGCGAGTTTGCGTTCCGCGTCCTTCGTCGCCGTCACGTCGATGATCGCCGCCGTCGACAGGCCGTGCGGCCCCGCGCCGAGCAAGCAGCACGCCAGCACGTCGATCAAATGACCGTCCTTGGCGAGAAACTGACCCGCGACGCTCTCACAGCCGCCGCGCAAGGAGGCTTCTAAAGCGAGCGATCCCGGAGCGAGGAAATCAGCCAGCGGCCGTCCGATCGCTTCCTGACGACTGTAGCCGAGCTTGGCAAGCCAAGCTTCGCTTGCGCCGACCAGGCACCCGTCGGCGCCGGTCGAATGCAGCAACGTGCGCGAATTGCGCATCCAAGTCTCGAAGTCGAACGGCGATGCCTGGCGTTCGTTCTCGGGAGCGGCAAACGAGCCGACGCCGGTTATCATTGGACGATCTCTTACAAGAGATGCATGTAGTCCATGACCATGCGTCAGATTGATTGTGAGATGATTAATCCGTGATCCCGTTTTTCAACGGCGCGGGCTTTGTTCCCGCGCCGGGCGCCTAAACCTCAGGCTTCGGGGAAGTCAGCCCCCTCGGACACCGCGGCCCAGCCCTCGAAATCGCGACGCAGGGCTTCGACCTTGGCGCGCCCAACGGCGAGCGCGGCCTTGCCGAGCATGAGCCGCAGCGGCGGTTCAGCCGCCTCCACCGATTGAACGATCGCGGCTGCAGCGCGCACCGGATCGCCTGGCTGCTTGCCGCTGTAGCCACGGATGAAACGCTGGCGCGCGCCGGCGGTCGCGTCGTAGTCGGGGATCGGGTTCGGCGTCTGGTTGGCGGAGCGCCCCGCCCAGTCCGTGCGGAAGCCGCTCGGCTCCACGATGATGACCTTGATCCCAAGCGGCTCGACTTCCTGCGCCAACGCCTCCGACAGGCCTTCGAGCGCGAACTTGGTCGCGTTGTAGTAGCCGACCGCCGGCGCGCCGCGCACGCCGCCTTGCGACGAGATATTGACGATATGGCCGGAGCGGCGCACCCGCATGCCCGGCAGGACGGCGCGCGTCATATTGGCGAGACCCCAGAAGTTGATCTCGAACATGCGGCGCACTTCGGCGTCCTCGCTCTCCTCCACGGCGCCGAAATAGCCGATGCCGGCGTTGTTCACGAGCACGTCAATCCGGCCGAACTTCGCGTCAGCCGCCGCGACCGCCGCCGCGATGTCGCTGTCCCTGGAAACGTCGAGTTCGAGCGCCAATGCGTTCGCCTCATGGCCGGCGACGATGTCGGCGACGTCGGAAGGCTTGCGCGCCGTGACGACGACCTTATCGCCGCGTTCGAGCGTGTAGCGCGCCAGCTCGCGCCCGAAGCCGGTCGAGCAGCCTGTGATGAACCAAACTTTTTGCGCCATCGCTTTGTCCCTTATTGCCGCCGAGAGGGCCTCTGCGGCACGGGACGATACTTGGCGCCCAGGCGGCGATTTGACAATCGCGCGGACCCCTCAGGCGGCGCGCTCGATCCGCGCGCTGCTGTCGGAAGCGAGCGCCATCGTCGCGATCGATGTCTCCGCCAGCTCAGCGCGCAAGTGGCGTAGGGCCCGATCGAGCCGGGCCGACGGCGCGACGATCACGAAGGACGAGACGGCTTCGAGCGCGGCGCCGACTTCGGGCGCGCGCCAGTCCGAGGCGTGCAGCACGACAAATTGATAGCTCGACGCCAGCGCCGTCATCGCCTCCCCGAGCCCATCGAGCTCGATCGGCCCCGCGCCTGCCGGGACGATGTCCAGCGGCGCCGAGAGATCTCGGTGAATGACGTCTTCGAACGAAGCGCGACCGTCGAGCAGCTCGGCGAGTCCCGCGAAGCGCGCCTCGCCTTCGCCCTCGCGATCCACGACATCGGCGAGCCAGTCCTGCGAGACGCCGAGATCGACCAGCGCCGTCCGGCCGCGCTTGGAAAGCGCGCGCGCGGCGCTCAAGGCCAAAGCGAGCGTGCGGCCAGTCCGCTCGCCGGCGAAGAGCGCCGTGAGGACGCCCTCCGACGGCCCCGTCTCGACGAGCCGATCGGACAGCGCCTCGGGCGAGGCGTAGCGATCGGGCGCCTCCACGCCCTGCGACGTAGCGACGGCCTCGGCGGCGATATCCTCGGCACGCGATTGTCGCGCCGACGGAGGCGGTTCGTCTTCAGGCTCGACTGACGCGGCCGCGGCGGCCGGCGCGGCGACAGCCTCCTCGCCGCCGCCCGCGTCGCTCACCAGCGTATGCGCGGCGACGACGCCGAGCGAAATCAGGAAGCCGGCGAGCGTGGCGAGCAGCACCGTCGGCCCCTTCTTAGGAAAGGTCGGCGTGCGCGGCTCGCTCGCGCTGGCGATGATGCGCGCGTCCGCCGGGGCCGCATTGTCGGCCTCGCGCGCCACCGCTTCGCGATACTTCTCCATGTAGGATTCGAGCTGCTGACGCACCGTCGTAGCGTCGAGATCGAGTTCGCGCAGCCGCGCTTCATCGACATTGTCCGTCGCAACCGTCTTGGACTGCGCCGTAAGGACGCCGTTCAGACTGTCCACCTCCGCCGAGGCGAGCTTGGCGTCGTTCTCCAGCGCGGTCACCACCTTATTCGCCGCGAGGCGAATCTCAGCGTCGAGGCCCGCGAGTTCCCCGGCGAGTTCCTTCATGCGCGGGTGTTGCGGCAACAGGGTGCGCGACTCCAGCGCGATCTGCGCCTTCAACGCGACGCGCTGCTCGAAGAAGCGGCGCAGCGACTCGTCCTGGGCAACGCCGGGAATTTCGTCGAGCCGCTCGTCGTGCAGCAGTGCGCGCAACGCCTTCGCCTTGGCCGCGGCGTCGGCCTGCCGCGCGCGCGCCGCGGCCAATTGGGTGTTGAGGTCGGCGAGTTGTTGCGCCGGCGCGTTGAGCCCGTTAGCGCCCGCGAACAAGCCCGAGGTGGCGCGGAAAGCCTCGAGCTTGGCTTCCGCGTCGGCGGTCTTGCCGCGCAGCTCCTCGATCTTCTGCGACAGCCACGAAGAAGCCGCCTTCGCCTCGTCCCGCTTCGCCTCCTCCTGCTGGGTCAAATAAAGATCGGCGACGGTGTTTGCGCCGCGCGCCGCAAGCGCCGGATCGGCGCTGGCGAACTCGATCTGCAGCACCCGCGATTTCGGGACGGGAAACACGGTGAGGCGCGACAGAAAGCCGTCGACCAGCCGGTCTGGGCCGGGCCGGCCGCTGAACAGGCTGAGGATGAGGCCCAGCGGATTGGCCGATGATTTCGGATTGAACTCCTCGCGATCGGCAAGGTCGAGCTTGGCGACCGCCTGTCGCGCGAGTTCGGTGGTGGCGACGGTCTCGGCCTGGCTCTGGACGGCCTCGTCGTCGAAGTTCGTCCCCGGGTCGGCGACCGCTTTCTCGGGCCGCGTAAAGTAGCTCTCCTGGTTCTCCAGCAGCACCTTGGCGACGCCCGTGTAGCGCGGACTAACGACGATGACGAAGACGAGCGCGATCACGAAGCAGACGAAGGTCGGCCCGAGGATCCAGCGCTTGCGCATGAGCAACGCGCGCGAGAGCCGCATGAAGTCGATGGTTTCGACCCTGCCGGCCGAAGCGTCGCCTTCGCCCATTCCGTCGCCGCTCATCCGCTACTCCACCTGGCTCGCGCAGCCGAATTCGTGATGTTTATGGGCAATTAAGGTTGCTGACGCGTTAAGCCGGCTTGCCGCAGCGTTCGGCTATTGTCCTTTCGTTAACCATGCGCGGCTAAACGAAACGCGATGTCGTCAATCGCGGTCCCGTCATGAATCGTATCCTCGGCGTCGCCCTGGCCGTCGGGCTCACCGCTCTGAGCGGCTGCTCGACTGCGCGTTACAGCGCCGAGGCGCTGCGCACGCCGATCAACGCGCCCTACCGGCTCGCCAGCGGCGACCGGCTGCGCGTGATCACGTTCGGCCAGGACAATCTCAGCAATTCCTTCTCCGTCGACGGAGCCGGCAACATCGCGATGCCGCTGATCGGATTGGTCCATGCGCAGGGCCTGACGAGCGCGGAACTGGCCCGCTCCATCGAGGCGAAGCTGCGCCAGGGCTTCCTGCGCGAGCCTAGCGTCTCGGTCGAGGTCGAAGCCTATCGGCCGTTCTTCGTGCTCGGCGAAGTGACGACGGCGGGCCAATTTCCGTTCGTCAACGGCATGACCGTGCAAAACGCGGTCGCCCTCGCCGGTGGCTTCACGCCGCGTGGGGCGCAGGACAGCGTCGACCTGACGCGCTTCGTCGACGGGCGGCCGATCACCGCCTCGGTCCCGATCACATTCCCCGTCCGACCCGGCGATACGATTCAAGTTCGGGAACGTTTCTTTTAAGAAATCACGTTAGTTGAAAGGCCATCATCCCTAGGTTGGAACGATGGCCGCCTTGAACGAAGCCGATCCAAACCCGTTAAGGATCGTCCACGTCTTTCGCGCCCCGCTCGGCGGCCTCTTCCGGCACGTCGTCGATCTCGCCGCCGAGCAGACTGCGCGCGGCCATGACGTCGGCATGTTCTTCGACAGCGGTGCCGATTGCGAGCGTGTCCGCGCGGCTCTCGAGCAGATCCCCGGCGGTCTCAGGCTCGGTGTCGAAACGGCGCCGATCCGCCGCAACCCCGGACTGTCCGATCTTGCGGCGCTGGCGCGCCTTAGCGCGTTCTTGCGCAGGACCGACCCCGACGTCGTCCATGGGCACGGCTCGAAGGGCGGCGTCTACGCCCGCTTCAGCCGGCTCGCCGGGCGGAACGCGGCGATCCGCGCCTATACGCCGCACGGCGGCAGCTTCAACTATCGGCCCGGCTCGCTGCTGCATCGCGCCTATATGACGGCCGAGGCGCTCGCGGCGCCGCTTACCGACGTCTTTCTGTTCGAGAGCGCGTACATCGCCGGCCGGTTCGACCGCTATGTCGGCGCCGGCAACGGCGCCCGCCGCATCGTCGCCAATGGCGTCGGACCCGCCGAATTCTCGCCCGCCGAGCCGAGCGAAGGCGCGGCGGACCTCCTCTACGTCGGCGAATTGCGCGCCGCCAAGGGCATCGACACGCTGCTCGAGGCGATCGCGCTGATCGGACGGACGCGGGGCGTCGCGCCGAGCGCCGTCCTGGTGGGTTCGGGCCCTGACGAGGCCATGCTCACGGCAAGAGCGAACGAGCTCGGCGTCGCCAGCCGTGTCGCCTTTCGCGGGCCGATGCCGATCCGCCAGGCATTCGCGCTCGGACGGATTCTGGTCGTGCCGTCGCGCGCCGAATCCATGCCCTACGTCGTCCTCGAGGGGGCCGCGGCGCGTGTGCCGATGATCGCGACGAACGTCGGCGGCATCCCCGAGATCTACGGGCCCTTTGGCGACCGGCTGGGGCCGCCGGACGACCCGCAGGATCTCAGCGCGCGGATCGAGCGCGCGCTCGCGATGTCGCAGGAAGCGCGCTCCGCGCAGGCGGCTGCGCTCGCCGAGCATGTGGCGGCGAACTTTTCAATCGAGGCGATGGCGAACGCGGTGCTCGGAGGTTACGCGGAGGCGATGACGCATCGCCGCTCGTCGGCCCTGCGCGCTCCTCGGCGCCATCGAACCGCATAGCTGAGGCTGACGATGGCATTTTCCGCACGAGACATGCAGAAGGTCCTCCTGTCCAACCGCGACCAGCCGAAACCGATCGGCCGCGGCAACATCGAGGCGCTGCGCCGGATCGCCGCCGAGCCTGTCCCCCCGGCCCTCTCTCGCGTCGTCATCGCCGGCGTCGTGCGCGCAATCGAGTGCGGTTTGATCGCGCTGACCGGCGTCGCGGCCTATCTGGCCTATATCGTTCGCAACGTCGGCCAACAGCCTGGCTACCTCCCGGCCATCGCCGCCGTCGCCGCCGTGTCGGTCGTCACGTTCCAATCCTTGCAGTGCTACACGCTGCCCGCGCTGCGCAATCCGGCGCGCCAGCTTCTGCGCGTCGCGACCGGTTGGGCGGTCGTCTTTCTCGCGGTCTTCGCCGCGATGTTCTTCCTCAAGCTTGACGGCGCCGTCTCGCGCGTCTGGATGGCCTCGTGGTTCTCGCTCGGCCTCATCGCCTTTGCGCTGGAGCGGGTCGCCCTGGCGCGCTTCCTCTCCCGCCTTGCGCGGACGGGACGCTTGCAGCAACGGGCCGTCGTCGTCGGCGGCGGAGAGATCGGCGCCCAACTGTTGCGCGTTCTCCCAAAGAGCGCGGACTCGGAGATCAAGATGCTCGGCGTCTTCGACGACCGCGGCGACGATCGCGCGCCAGAGGCGGTCGAAGGCTATCCGAAGCTCGGCAATGTCGACGATCTCGTCGACTTCGCACGCTCGACCCGCATCGATCTCGTCATCTTCGCGCTGCCGATCACCGCCGAGCAGCGCATTCTGCAAATGCTGCGCAAGCTCTGGGTGCTGCCGATCGACATCCGCCTCGCTGCGCACGCAAACCGGCTGCGCTTCCGGCCGCGCTCTTACTCCTATGTCGGCAAAGTGCCGGTGCTCGATCTGTTCGACAAGCCGATCGCGGATTGGGACGTCGTCATCAAACTCGCCTTCGACAAGATCGTCGGCGCCCTCGCCTTGATCGCGCTCTCGCCGGTGCTCGCGCTGACGGCGCTCGCGGTCAAGCTCGGCTCGCCAGGGCCGGTGTTCTTCAAGCAGAAGCGCTACGGCTTCAACAACGAGCTGATCGAGATCTTCAAGTTCCGCTCGATGTACGCCGACAAGCTCGACCCGACCGCCTCGAAGCTCGTGACGCGCGGCGATCCGCGCGTCACCCGCGTCGGCCGCTTCATCCGCAAGACGTCGATCGACGAGTTGCCGCAATTGATCAACGTCGTCTTCAAAGGCGATCTGTCGCTGGTCGGCCCCCGCCCGCATGCGGTGCACGCCAAGGCGGCGGATCGCCAATACGACGAGGTCGTCGACGGCTATTTCGCGCGCCATCGCGTCAAGCCGGGCATAACCGGCTGGGCGCAAGTCAACGGCTGGCGCGGCGAAACCGACACGCAGGAGAAGATCCAGCAGCGCGTCGAGCACGACCTCTACTACATCGAGAACTGGTCGATCCTGCTCGATCTCTACATCCTCGCCATCACGCCGGGGTCGCTGCTGAAGACGAACAACGCGTTCTGACGCCATGACCGCGCTGGCCCCATCGATCTCGAGCGCGCCGCGACGAAAGGCGCGCCTCGTCGTTCGCAAGGCGACGCTGAAAACTGGCGTGCTGTGGCTCTTCGTCGCCTGCGGCGCGTCGGCGGCGATCGAGCCATCTCCCTATGAATTCATGTTCCTCGTCGCCGCCTTCGCGCTGGCTCCGAGCGAGCTCGTGTTCGATCGGACGATGATTCCTCTGATCCTAGGGCTGGCAGCGTTCAACGCTGGCGGCCTTCTCTCTCTACCCCCCTTCGTCGACGAGCGGCCGAGCGTTCAGTTCACGGCGATTTCGGTCTATATGGCGGTGACGGCGATCTTCTTCGCGGGCCTCATCGCGAAGGCGCCCGACGAGCGGTTCAAGACCATCCGCTCCGCTTATGTCGCGGCCGGCGTCTTCGCGGCGACCCTCGGGATTCTTGGCTATTTCAACGTCGCCGGCCTCGGGCCGAATCTGACGATCTACGACGGATCGCGCGCCGCCGGTCCCTTCAAGGACGCCAATGTGTTCGGCCCGTTCCTCGCGCCGCCGATCGTCTGGCTAGTGCAGGATTTGCTGTTGAAGCGCAGCAAGGGGTTTCTACGCACCGTCGTCCCCCTGCTCGTGATGGCGCTTGGCATCCTCTTGAGCTTCTCGCGCGGCGCCTGGGGCGTTCTGGTCGGTTCGACCGTGCTCATGGTGGCGCTCACCTTCCTCACGTCGTCCTCGGCGGCGCTGCGGCGGCGCATCGTCGTCATGAGCGTGTTGGGGTTGTTCGCGGTCACCGTTTTGATGACGATCCTGCTGTCGATCCCGCAGATCGGCAGCATGTTCTTCGAGCGTGCGTCGCTGATCCAATATTACGACGCCGGCGAGATGGGCCGCTTCGGCAATCAGGCGCGCTCGATCCCGATGTTGCTGGAGCGGCCATTCGGCTTCGGCCCGCTGCAATTCCACAACATCTTCCCCGAAGACCCGCACGAAATGTACGTCAACGCCTTCGCGTCCTACGGCTGGCTCGGCGGGCTCAGCTTCATCGCCTTCACCGCCATGACGGTGTATCTCGGCTGGCGCCTCGTCTTCCAGCGCTCGCCCGTGCAGAGCCACGCAATCGCGATCTGGGCGTGCCTCTTTCCGCAAATGGTGCAGGGCTTCCAGATCGACTCCGACCATTGGCGCCATCTCTATCTGATGTTCGGCTGCCTCTATGGGCTCGTCGCCTACAACCGACGTTGGTCGCATCGCTTCGAGCCAAGCGCTCAAGACACTATCGGTCGTCCTTGCGAGGAACGCAGCGACGAAGCAATCCATGTCTCCGCTCGCTCGGCGGGCGCCAATAGATTGCTTCGCTCCGCTCGCAATGACCGCATGAGCGGGGCGTCATGACCAAAGGCGTCCTCTCAAATTTGCAGATTCTGTCGCGCCGTCGCCGCGCTGATCGTCGTTATCGGCCACAGCCTGCACGATCTCGACACGCTCGCCGCGCGGGCCGGCGTCGAGCTTGCGCCCAGCGCGATCAACTGGGGCGCCGGCATCGACATCTTCTTCGTCGTCTCCGGCTTCATCATGGTCTACGTCGCGGGCGACGAATTCGGCGCCATCGGCGCGAGCCGGCGCTTTCTCGTCAAACGCGTCGCGCGCGTCGCGCCGCTCTACTGGCTCGTGACGACCGCGCTGATCCTCGGCTCGCTCGTCGCGCCGAGCCTGCTCAACGTGCCGATCGGCGGCGCGCGCCACATCCTCGCCTCTTACCTCTTCATCCCCGATTGGCGGCCCGACATGTCGGTCGTGCGGCCGGTCATGGCGCTCGGCTGGACGCTCAATTACGAGATGCTGTTCTACGTCGTCTTCGGCTGCGCGATGATGCTGCCGCTGCGGATCGGCGTCGCCGCGATGACGGCGCTGTTCGTCGCCGCGGCGCTGCTGAAAAGCCTGCTGCACATCGAGCAGACGCAACTCGCGTTCTGGATGGATCCGCTGACGCTCGAGTTTCTGTTCGGCGTCTATATCGGCCTGGCTCACCGCGCGGGATGGCGCGTCTCGGCGCCGGTCGCGATTGCGCTCGCCGTCGCCGGCCTGATCCTGGTGACGACCGTTTTGCCCGAAGCGGCGGACCTGACGATCTCCGCCAACTTCCTGCGCTATGGCCTTCCCGCCGCTATGCTGGTCGGCGCGGCGGCGCTCGGGCCGCAATTGCCGGCGATTGCCCCCGTGCGTTTCGCCGTCGCGCTCGGCGACGCGTCTTACGCGCTCTATCTCTCGCATCCCTTCGTCATCCGGCCGCTGCGAGAGGTCTGGTATCGCCTCGGCGGCGCCCATTTGCCGCTCGCCGCCTTCAGCATGGTCTGCCTGCTCGTCGCGGTAGCGGTCGCGTTCGCGCTGCACGTCTATCTGGAAGATCCGATCGCCCAGCGGCTCGCGGCGGCTCTACGGCCCGTCCTCGCGTCGTCCGTCCGCAAGCGAGGCGAGTTGAACCCCGCCGCCAGCGTCCGCTGATTGACAAGGGAATCGCAGTCAGACAACCTCTGAGATAGCTTACGGTTGCTCCACATGACGCAGCGACACGCGTTCGATCGAGATGGTCGGGAAGGCGGTGCGGCGACAACAGAGGGGAGACGCCGATGATCGCCGAGTCCCCTCTCGTCTGCGCCAAATGCCTCGGCCCTGCCGAGCTCCGGATGGACGACGCATGGGTCGAGACGGTCGTCTGCCCGACATGCGGCCAGAGCGCGCTGCTGAGTGAAGCCCTCCGCGACGCCGACGCCTACGAGGCGGACTTCCTGTGCGGCGAGCGCCGGAACGCCCCGCCGTCAGGTTTCGTCAATTCGCGCATGCTGTGCGTAATGAGGCGCGGCTCACCGCATCACGCCGCCCCGAACAGATAGGCGGCGTGACACGACGCGGCGCCATCCTCACGCCGGCTTCTTGAGCTTCACGACATTGTGCAGGCTCGTGTCCGCCTGCTCGAAGAAGCGTTTGACGCCGCGCGCGGCTTGGCGAATCCGCTGCTCGTTCTCGACCAGCGCGAGGCGCACGTAATCGTCGCCATGCTCGCCGAAGCCGACGCCCGGCGCCACGGCGACATCCGCCTTCTCGATCAGCAGCTTGGAGAATTCGAGGCTGCCGAGGTGGCGGAACTTCTCCGGCACCGGCGTCCAGGCGAACATCGAGGCGCGCGGCGATTCGATCGCCCAGCCGGCGGCCGCGAAGCTCTCCACCATCACGTCGCGCCGGCGCTTATAGACCGCGCGCATCTCCTTGATGCAATCGTCGGGGCCATTGAGCGCCGCCGCCGCCGCGACCTGGATCGGCGTGTAGGCCCCGTAGTCGAGATAGGACTTCACCCGCGCCAGCGCGGCGATGAGGCGCTCGTTGCCGACCGCAAAGCCCATGCGCCAGCCCGCCATCGAGAAGGTCTTCGACATCGAGGTGAACTCGACCGCGACGTCGAAGGCGCCCGGCGCCTGAAGCACCGACGGGGGCGGATCGTCATCGAAGAACACCTCGGCGTAGGCGAGGTCGGAAAGGACGAAGATCTCGTGCTTCTTCGCGAACAGGACGAGGTCTTTGTAAAAGTCGACCGAAGCGACCATCGCCGTCGGATTGGAGGGGTAGCAGACGACGACGGCGATCGGCTTCGGGATCGAATGGGCGAGCGCGCGTTCCATGGCGACGAAGAAATCCGGCGTCGGATCGGCCGGCACCGAGCGGATGACGCCGCCGGCCATCAGGAAGCCGAAAGCGTGGATCGGATAGGACGGGTTGGGCACCAGAACGACGTCGCCCGGCGCGGTGATCGCCTGCGCCATATTGGCGAAGCCTTCCTTCGAGCCGAGGGTGGCGACGACCTGCGTCTCGGGATTGAGCTTCACGCCGAAGCGGCGGGCGTAGTAGGCCGCCTGCGCGCGCCGGAGGCCGGGAATGCCCTTCGAGGCGGAATAGCGATCGGTGCGCGGCTTGCCGACGGTTTCGATCAGCTTGTCGAGGACGTGCTTGGGGGCTGGCAGATCGGGATTGCCCATGCCGAGATCCACGATGTCGGCGCCGGCCGCGCGAGCCTTGGCCTTGAGCTTGTTGACCTGCTCGAAGACGTAAGGCGGCAGGCGCCGCACGCTGTGGAATTCGGACATCGTTATCCCTTTCTCGGCCCTTCAGGGCGTCGATGTTGTTAACACCGGCGAGAAGGGCGTCGCAAACCTAAAACGATGGAATCGGGCTCTTTTGCGCGGACTTGTTCTTCGCTTTGGCGGCCTTCGCGGCCTCGGCGTCCGCCATCGCCTTGGCGGACGGCGGAAAGGCGGCGCGCAACGCATCGTGCTGCTTCGAGATCGCCTCGAGATCGCTGTCGATGGCGTTGATCTCGTCCTTCGACTTCACCTCTCCCGGCGGCTCGCTCGCTTTGCGGAAGGCCGGGATCAAGGGCGCTGGCGCGGCGGGACGAGACTGCTGCACGAAATCCGGGGGTTGATTGACGTCGGTCGCGAAGCCGACAATCTTCATCACCGACTTGAGCGGCGAATCCGAGTGCTGCGCCGGTTGAGGCGCCTGCTGAGCAGGTTGAGCAGCCTGCTGAGCGTGCGCTCCGGCGCCGCCGAAAGCTGCACCGAGCATCCCCGCGACAATCAGCCGCACAAGGCTGAGCCGTTTCGTTTTCAACACGTCGACCCCTACCGATTTGCCGGCGTTGCCATGACGCACTGGCGCCATGGAGACGAACTAACATATATCGAGGTCAGACCCGTAACGTCGTATTATGTCGGAAACGGGACTTTGGCCGCGACGTGCGGCGCGGGGAAACGAATGCCCAAGAAATCGACCGAGGGTCTGACGAAGGGGACCCGAAAGGGTCCCGTTCTCATGGCGGCGGGGAGCGAGGCAGTGTCATCGCCCGCCAAGGCGCCCATCCGAGGCAAGCGCCCGCCCGGATCCCCGACTTCGCGCCGGCGCGTTGCCGCGCCCGCGTCGCAGGAAGCCGCGCCTCCTCAGATCGAACCGAATGCGATCAAGCCGGTCGATACGCCGCCGCCCATGGCCGAGCAGGCCGGGCAGGCCGAGCCTCTCCTCGCCGCGCCGCCCCGCGAAGCTGCGGCGCCCGTCGCTGCGCCGGCGCCCAAGCCGAGCGTCGAGAAGCCGGCGGCGCCCGCCGCGCGCGAGACGCCGCTGCCAAATTTCGAATTGCTCGCCCGCAACGCCGCGCGCCTCATCGAGGAGGGCGGCAAGGTGCTCGCGGCCTATATGAAGCCGCGTGAAACAGGCGAGGTCGCCGCCGCGGAATCGAGCAACGAAATCGCCGATGTATTCACCACGCTCGGCCGCGTCGCCGAGTATTACATGGCGGACGCTACGCGCGCGTTTGAAGCGCAGGCGGCGCTCTCCAATCAATTCGTCGGTCTCTGGGCCGCGACCTTGCTCCGCCTGCGGGGGGAAGACGCGCCGCCGGTCGCACAGCCCGAGCCCGGCGACAAGCGCTTTGCCGATCCGGAGTGGCGGACCAACCCCTACTTCGACTTTCTCAAGCAGGCCTATGTCCTAACCTCGCGCTGGGGGAAGGATCTCGTCGAACGCGCCGACGATCTCGACCCTCACACTCGCCACAAGGCGCAGTTCTATCTTCGCCAAGTGACGAGCGCCCTGTCGCCGTCGAACTTCGTCGCGACCAATCCCGAGCTGTTGCGCACGACGTTCGCCGAGAGTGGCGAGAACCTCGTGCGCGGCCTGCGCATGATGGCGGAGGACATCACCGCTGGCGGCGGCGCGCTGCGCATCCGGCAATCCGACGCCCGGAAGTTCAAGCTCGGCGTCAATCTCGCCGCGACGCCGGGCAAGGTTGTCTTCCGCAACGAACTGATGGAGCTGATCCAATACGCGCCGACGACGCCGAGCGTCCACAAGCGGCCGCTGCTGATCGTGCCGCCGTGGATCAACAAGTTCTACGTGCTCGACCTCAATCCCGAGAAGTCCTTCATCCGTTGGGCAGTCGCACAAGGGCTGACGGTGTTCGTCGTCTCCTGGGTGAACCCGGACGAGCGGCACGCCGACAAGGGCTTCGAAGCCTATATGCATGAAGGCGTCTTCGCCGCGCTCGACGCGATCGAGGCGGCGACGGGCGAGCGCGAGGTAGCGGCGATCGGCTATTGCGTCGGCGGCACGCTGCTGGCGATCGCGCTCGCCTACATGGCGGAGATCGGCGACAAGCGCATCAACAGCGCGACCTTCTTTACGACGCAGGTCGACTTCAAGGACGCGGGCGACCTCAAGGTTTTCGTCGACGCCGAACAGCTCAAGGCGCTTGAGCAGAAAATGGCCGGCGCCGGCTATCTCGAAGGCGCGAAAATGGCGACCGCCTTCAACATGCTGCGGCCGGAGGAGCTCATCTGGTCCTATTTCGTCAACAACTACCTCAAGGGCAAGGAGCCGATGCCGTTCGACCTGCTGGTCTGGAACGCCGACTCGACGCGCATGCCGGCCGCCAACCACAAATTCTACCTGCGCCACTGCTATTTGCAGAACGATCTCACCCGCGGCGAGATGACGATCGAGGGCCGCAAGCTCGACCTCGGCAAAGTGACGATTCCCGTCTACGACCTCGCGGCGCGCGAGGACCATATCGCCCCCGCAAAATCGGTCTTCACCGGGGCGAAACACTTCGGGGGGCCGGTGCGCTACGTGCTGGCGGGCTCGGGCCATATCGCGGGCGTCGTCAACCCCGCGGATAAGCCGAAGTACCAATATTGGACCGGCGCCCAGCCGTCCGGCGCGTTCGAGGAGTGGCTCGGCAGCGCGGAAGAGCACGCCGGCTCCTGGTGGGTCGACTGGGCCGAATGGACCAAGGCTCAGGTGCCGGAACAGGTCGCGCCGCGCGAGCCCGGCGCCGGCAAGCTGAAGCCGCTAGGCGATGCGCCGGGGGAGTATGTGAAGGTGAGGTCGTAGGGGGTCCCGAACTTGGCCGCGGCGCCATCGATCGGGCCGGTGGCGGGTTTCCGCGCTCCAAAGACAGCGCCAAAGGTTTCGAGGGGACATTGTTTAGGGGGAAGTATGGGAATACATTCATTCGGCGAGGAGCTTCGGGCGCTAGTAAACCAATATGCGACATTGCGTCCCTTCGTGTGTAATGGCGATCCCCTCAACTGCAAAGCGTTCGTCGTCGGCACGAACCCCGCGTCCGAAGTTCCTTTCTTCCCTTTCTGGGACGATCAAACGGGCTTCGACCGGGATCGTTGGTTAGAGTGCTATTCGTCGAAACGAGCCGCGTCGGGACGGGAGCCTTTGAGCGCGACACGCCAGCGGATCGAGAGAATTGTGCGCGCTGCGGCGCCCGTTCAGATTCTCGAGACCAATCTCTTTAGTGCGCCGACGCGGCGAGAGGCGGACTTAACGGACGAGCACAAGCGGCAGTCGGCACTCGACTTCCTCCTCTCGAGCATCTCGCCGTCGGTCATTGTCGTCCACGGAGCCGAGGCGAGAAAGCATTTCGAGAAACGCTTCGGCCAAACCCTTGCTCCGAATGGAGCGTTTTCAGAGATTGAGCTTGGCGAAATACGAATGAAACTTTGCACTATCAACCACCTGTCCCGCGTTTCTTACGATGACGCATCGAGACTTGGGGAGGCCATCCGCGCCGCCGTGACCGGTTGAGCGTCGCGCTATCGGACCTCGACTGAGCCGCTCGCTGCGCCAGCGACTCCCTTCCATGCTCTCGCAAAAGCGTCGCCACAAGGATATGAACTCGCCCCAAAGGAGTTCCCCGCCCGATGCCCAAGACGCCCCATCCCGCCCACGCCTCGCGCCTCGATCTCGTTTATCGCCCGCGGCGCAACCGCAAGACGGACTGGGCGCGCCGGCTCGTTCAGGAAAACGCGCTCACGACCAACGACTTGATCTGGCCGCTGTTCCTCATCGAAGGCGAGAAGAAGCGCACTCCCGTCGCGGCGATGCCCGGCGTCGATCGGCTCAGCGTCGACGAGGCGGTGCGCGAGGCTGAGCGCGCCGTCGCATTGGACATCCCGGCGATCGCGTTCTTTCCCTACACCGACCCTAGCCGCAAGGACGAACTCGGCAGCGAGGCGTTCAACCCTGAGAACCTCGTCTGCCAGGCCTGCCGCGCCATCAAGCGCGAATTCCCTCAGCTCGGCCTCGTCACCGACGTCGCGCTCGACCCCTACACCAGCCACGGCCACGACGGCCTGATGTCGGGCGACACGATCCTCAATGACGAGAGCGTCGCCGCCCTGGTGCGCCAGGCGCTCAACCAGGCCGCCGCCGGCGCCGACGTCATTGCCCCCTCCGACATGATGGACGGGCGCGTCGCTGCGATCCGCGAGGCGCTCGATCAGGAAGGCTTCCTCGACGTCCAGATCATGTCCTACGCGGCCAAATATGCGTCGGCCTTTTATGGACCGTTCCGCGACGCGATCGGCACGGCGGGCGCGCTGAGGGGCGACAAGCGCACCTACCAGATGGACCCCGCCAATTCCGACGAGGCGCTGCGCGAAGTCGAGCTCGACCTCGCCGAAGGCGCCGACATGGTGATGGTCAAGCCGGGCATGCCCTATCTCGACATCATCCGTCGCGTGAAGGACGAATTCGCCGCCCCGACTTTCGCCTATCAGGTGAGCGGCGAATATTCGATGATCATGGCGGCGGTGAACAACGGCTGGCTCGACGGCGACAAGGCGATGATGGAAAGCCTGATGGCGTTCAAGCGCGCGGGCGCCGACGGCGTGCTGACCTATTTCGCGCCGAGGGCGGCCGAGAAGCTGCGCCGGCGGTAAGTTTTTTCGTCGCGGTTGTCGAAGTGGCCGGCGTTCAATCGTCTCTTGGTCGAGGGCGGCGCAACGCCGCCTCGAAAGGGAGCAGAGCGATGCAATATCTCTTGATGATTCACCGCGACGAGAAGACGATCCAGGCGTTGACCAAGGATGACGCCGCCACGATGATGGCCGCCTACGGCGCCTACACCAAAGCGATGAGCGAAGCCGGCGTGCGTGTCGCCGGCGAGCGCCTGCATCCGAGTTCGACCGCGACGGTCGTCCGCGTGAAGGACGGCAAGACGTCGGTGCTCAACGGCCCCTACGCCGAAATCAAGGAGCAGCTCGGCGGCTATTATGTGATCGAGGCGCCTGATCTCGACGCCGCGATCGCTTGGGCGGCGCGCTGCCCAGGGGCGGCGACCGGCGCGATCGAAGTCCGTCCCATCTGGGCGATGTGAACCCGGACGAGCGCATAGAGGGGGCGCGCGCCGTCGCGGCGCGCGCCGCACGCGAGAGCTACGGCAAGCTCGTCGCCTTTCTCGCCGCGCGCTCTGGCGACGTGCCGGCCGCCGAAGATGCGCTGGCCGACGCCTTCGCCGCTGCGCTTTCCGCTTGGCCTGCGCAAGGCGCGCCGGCCAACCCAGAGGGCTGGCTCGTCACCGCCGCTCGAAGGCGCCTGATCGACGCCGCGCGGGGCCGGCGTCACGCCGACGCCTCGGCGGAGGCGATCGCCTTGATCGACGCCGAGCTGAAGGCCGCCGAGGACGAGACGGCGATTCCCGACCGGCGGCTGAGCCTGATGTTCGCTTGCGCCCATCCGGCGATCGACGAAACGATCCGCGCGCCGCTGATGCTCCAGACGATCCTGGGCCTCGACGCCGCGGCGATCGGCTCCGCCTTCCTCGTGTCGCCGAGCGCGATGGGCCAGCGGCTCTCCCGCGCCAAGGCGAAGATCCGCCTCGCCGGCGTGCCCTTCCGCATCCCCGAGCGCGAAGAGCTTCCGGAGCGGCTCGGCGTCGTGCTCGAAGCGATCTACGCCGCGTTCTCGCACGGCTGGGCCGAAGCGTTCAGCGACGATCCGCGCGGCCGGGATCTCGCCGAAGAGGCGATCTGGCTCGGCCGCCTCGTCGTCGCGCTCGCTCCGCAGGAGCCCGAAGCCAAGGGACTGCTGGCGCTGATGCTTTACGCCCATTCGCGCCGGCCGGCGCGGCGCAGCTCCGATGGGCGCTATGTTCCGTTGAGCGAGCAGAATGTCGCGCTTTGGGACGAAGCCGCGATCGAAGACGCCGAGCGGCTGCTCGGCTCCGCAAGCCAAGCCGGGTCAGCCGGGCGTTTTCAATACGAGGCCGCGATCCAGTCGGTCCATGCAGCGCGCCGCATCAGTGGCGCCACCGACTGGCCGGCGATCGCGCAGATATACGACGCGCTCTACGCCCTGACCGGCTCGCCGGTGGTCGCGGTCAACCGCGCCGCCGCAGTCGCCGAAACGCGCGGCGCGGCCGCGGGGCTCGCGCTGCTCGAGGCCGCCCGATTTGACGGCGGCTTCGCCGCCTTCGAGCCCTACTGGGTCGCCAAGGCCGATCTCAGCGCGAGGATCGGCGACGTCGGCGCAGCGCGCGAGGCCTATACACTCGCGATCGGCCTGCAGACCGACCCCGCCGCGCGCGCCTTCCTCATCGAGCGGCTCGCGGCGCTGGAGTGACGGCGGCGGCGAACTCCCTTCTCCCCGCGCGCGGGGAGAGGGTTGGGGTGAGGGGCCGGGTGATTGGCCGCCGGCGGCAATGCCCCAGCCCCTCATCCTGACCTTCTCCCCGCGCGCGGGGAGAAGGGATCCCCAGCGACTAAGCCGCCGCCAACTGGCGTCAGGCCGAGCCCAACTGCTTATAAGTGATCTTCCCGCCGGGCTCTTTCCTCCAGACGTACCACACGTAGTCCACCGACGTGCGATCGCCCTTCTTGTCGTAGGCGATGTCGCCGATGACGGTGTGGAACGTCATGCCGGAGTGCATGGCCTCGGCCACCTTGCGCGGTTCGAGCGAATTCGCCTTCTCGGCCGCCTGCTGCATGATCTGCACCGCGGCATAGGAATAGAGCGTATAGCCCTCCGGCTCGAAGCCCTTGGCGCGAATTGCCGCCACCACGTCCTTTGCAGCCGGATTGTTGCGCGGATCGGGGCCGAAGGTCATCAGCGTGCCTTCGACGCCGGGGCCGCCGATCGAGGCAAACTCCTCGTCGGTGATGCCGTCGCCGGAGATCATGACGGTCTTCATGCCCTGGTCGTGCATCTGGCGCACGAGCAGGCCGGCCTCGGTGTGCAGGCCGCCCCACATCAGATATTCGGCGCCGGACGCCTTGATCTTGGAGACGATCGCCGAATAGTCCTTTTCGCCGGGGTTGATGCCTTCGTACAGCACTTCCTTCTTGCCGCCGGCGTTCATGTCCTTCTTGGCGGCTTCGGCGAGCCCCTGCCCATAGGGCGTCTTGTCGTGTAGGATCGCGATCTTGGCGTCCTTGAGCTTGGTGAGCGCGAGATCCGCCCATACCCTGCCCTGCTGATCGTCGCGCCCGCAGGTGCGGAAGACGTCCCACAATCCGCGGTCGGTCACCTTCGGATTGGTCGCCGAGGGCGTGATCATCAGCACGCCATTGTCGGAATAGACCTCGGAAGCCGGGATTGTCACGCCCGAATTGAACGGCCCGACCACGAAGTGGACCCCGTCGCCGACGAATTTGTTGGCGACCGAGACGCCCTGTTTGGGATCGGACGCGTCGTCGCCCTCTTCGACCGTGATCTTCTGGCCGAGCATGCCGCCCTTGGCGTTTATGTCCTCGGCGGCTTGATGGACGCCTCGCGTCAACTGCGCGCCGAACGACGCATTCGCGCCGGTGATCGGGCCGGTAACAGCGAGCGTCATGTCAGCTAGAGCCGAGCCGCCGGCCAGCGCCGCAGCAAAAAGGACCGCGACGCCCGACAAATAGACCGTCCTCATGTCCTCCTCCCTCGAATTTAAGGTTTGCCTCAAAATTAGGGTTTGTGACTGGAATAGCGCGGTTGATCGGCGAAACGATGACCCATAACCTGGAAATTGCGAATTATGGCCACAAACATGGCGCTCGATGCGGCCCTTCTTCATTCTGCTCGCGGCGTTTGCGATCGCTGGATGTTCGAGACTGGTCGAGACCGATCAGGCCCGGCTCTGCCGCATGGCGCTGCCGGCCCTCGAGCCCCCGGACGCCGGCATCGCCATCCTTAGGCAGACGGCCTTTCCTGACGGGCGGGGGCTGCGCGTCGACTATCGCGTCAGCCTATCGGGCGGACCGCCGCAGAGCCGCTTCGCCGAATGCCGCTTCCGCCTGCCGGGCCGCCCGAAGCGCTCGGAGGACCTCGTCGGCGTGACGACCAGCGACGGGCCGCTTTCGGACGTGCGGCTCGCCATTCTCATCCGCTACTGGCTGGCGACGCCCGAGGCGCGCGCGGCCGACCCAGCCCCGCTGGGCGACGTCGCCTCTCTGCCGGCGCTTCCCGCTCCCCTCGCCTATGCGTTGCAGCAAGCGATCAACGGACTGCCGCTCGCGGCCGTCTACGCGCTGCTGGCGGCGGCCTATTCGCTGGTCTACGGGCTCGTCGGGCGCATCAACCTCGCCTTTGGCGACATTGCGGCAGTGGGTGGCTACGCCGCCGCGCTCGGCGCCGTCCTCGCGGCGGCCCACCCGCCGGCCGGCATCCTTGCGATCGCGCTGGGCTTCGGCACAGCGAGCGCCGCTTTCTGGGGCGTCGCCGCAAGCCGCTGGGTGTTCCAGCCGCTCCACAGCGCCAGCGGACAGCAGGTCCTGATCGCCTCGATCGGCCTCGCGCTGGCGTTGGGCGAATTTCTGCGTCTCACCCAGGGCAATCGGCCCAATTGGATCAGCCCGGTCCTCAATACGCCGTTCGGCATCGCTCGATCAGGCGATTTCATCGTCACGACGGCGCCCAACGCGCTGCTCGCCGGCGCCTTCGCGCTGCTTGCGGGCTTCGCGCTGGTGTTCGTCATGCAGAATACGCGCTTCGGCCGGCGCTGGCGCGCTTACGCCGACGATCCGCTCGGCGCTCAGCTCTTCGGCGTCAGTCCAGGCGCGATCTTCGGCCAGACCTTCGCGCTCGCCAGCGCCTTCGCCGGCCTCTCCGGCTTCGTGATGACGATGTACTACGGCTCGGTCGGCTACGGCGCGGCGACCTCCCTCGGACTCAAAGCGTTGATCGCGGCGATCCTCGGCGGCGTCGGCTCGATCCCCGGCGCTTTTCTCGGCGGCTTCGTCGTCGGCGCGTTCGAAGCGGCCTGGTCGACCTATTTCGCGGTCGACTACCGGGATGTCGCGGTGTTCAGCCTGCTGGCGATCCTGCTGACGCTGCGTCCAGGCGGGATCCTCGGCGCCGCCGAGCCGCCGGTCCGGCGCTAACCGGCTAAGCGCTTCTCTTGAAACGCCCGCCCGCTGCCCCACATCCCCTAGGGATCACCGTTTTGGCTCGGGAGGGCCGCCGTGACGAATGTTTCGAGCGCCGCGATTCCGCGCGCCGACCTCTTCGAGGGGGTGCGCACGCGGCGCATTGTCGCCCTCTTCATCGACCTCTTCCTCGTCAGCATCCTCGCCGCGGTCCTCTGGATCGCGCTGCTGATCCTGACTTTGGGCCTATCGCTATTCTTCCTGCCGCCGCTGTTTCCGCTGGTGGCTTTCTTCTACAACGGCCTCACCGTGTCAGGGCGCAAGATGGCGACGCCGGGCATGCGGGCGATGGGCGTCGAGATCCGCATGCACGACACGGGCGCGCGGGTCCCGTTCATCAATGCCGCGGCGCACGCGTTGTTCTTCTATGTGAGCTGGTGCTTCCCGCCGATCTTCCTGGTTTCCCTGGTCGATTCCGAGAAACGATGCGCGCACGACATTCTCGCCGGCGTAACGGTGGTGCGGCGACTGTAATTTTCTTGAAGAAATTTTGTGCGCAGGCATTCCCGTCGCGCTCAATCCGTTTTAGCCTTGCCGCATCTTGCGACAGCTTGAGGAGTGCGAAAGCGTGACGCGGGAGTTGCGGGACGCACCGCAGTTCTATCTGACCGCACCGTCTCCATGCCCCTATTTGCCAGGCATGCTGGAGCGAAAGGTCTTCACCCACCTGGTCGGCAAGCGGGCGACGGCGCTCAACGACACGTTGACGCAAACCGGCTTCCGACGTTCGCAAACGATCGCGTACCGTCCCGCGTGCGAGAATTGTCGCGCTTGCGTGTCGGTGCGCGTGCTGGTCGACGATTTCAAGCCGAGCGGCAGCCAGCGCCGCCTGAAGCGCGCCAACGCCGATCTGATCGGCGAGTTCACGCAGGCCAAGCCGACCGGCGAGCAATATGCGCTGTTCCGCACGTATCTCGACGCGCGCCACCCCGACGGCGGCATGGCGGACATGTCGATGCTCGACTATTCGATGATGATCGAGGACAGCCACATCGACACTGTGCTCACCGAATATCGGCAGCGCGGATCAGGATGCTTCGCCGCGCCGCGCGGCGAAGGTCCGCTGCTCGCCGCCTGCCTCACCGACCGGCTCAGCGATGGGCTCTCGCTCGTCTATTCGTTCTACGCGCCGCATGAGCAACACCGTTCGCTCGGGGCCTTCATGATCCTCGATCACATCGAGAAGGCGCGCAAACTCGGCCTGCCGCATGTCTATCTCGGCTATTGGGTCGATGGCTCGCGCAAGATGGCCTACAAGGCGAGCTATCTGCCCCAGGAGCGCCTTGGCCTGAATGGCTGGATGAGGGTCGAGCGCGAATAGTTTCGCCGCCATTGCAAGGCGAAGCAACCCACTGGCGCCGATGATGCAGGCGGAGGCGAAGCCGCGTCGATGGACCCTCGCCGTTCGGCCAATCCTACATCGGGTATTTGATCGAGATTCTGAAATACGAGGGGCGCCCGCGCCTGGATCAGGCGGCCGCCCTCTGCAATCTTGCCGACCTCGATAGCGGCAAAGCCGAGCCTTTCCGCGAGAGCCGCGACAGTCGCACTCGCGTCCTCGTGGTCGCTCGAGACGAACACGACTCGTCGGCCGACGCCGTCTGGCAATGGGCTGGCGAGAACCTTGAGCGGCAGCTGGTTGAAGGCCTTGACCAGCTTCGCGCCCGGAACGCGCTTGGCGTTGACCTCGGACGTGAGGCGCCCTTGGTATTCGGCCTGCTGCACCTCCGGCGGCAGCATGAAGCCGTTTGTCACGTCGATGACGATCTTGCCCGACCAGTCCTGCAGCGCGGCGCCGACGTCCTTGAAAGCGACCGCCCCGACCGCGACGAAAATGATATCGGCTTTAAGCGCTTCCGTGAGCGTGACGGGTGCGACGCGTGGCCCGATTTCTGCGGCGAGTTCGCCTAGCGTTTCGGGTCCGCGCGAGTTGGAGATGAGGACGGGAATGTCCTTGGCCGCGAAGAAGTGGGCGAGCGCCTCGCCCACCAGCCCGGCGCCAATGATGGCGTACGTCATGTTGATCTCCGTATCGATCGTTGGAGGAGGACGTCGGTCTTGGACGACCGACGCCCTGTGGTCGGATGACCTGCGTCAGACGTTGCTGACGCCGCCGTCGACGACCATGTCGGAGCCGGTCATGAACGAACTCTCGTCCGAGGCGAGGAAGAGGGCGGCCGCCGCCAGTTCGTCGGGATGCGCAAGTCTCCGCATTGGCGTGTAATTCGCGTAGCCCTCACGAATTGCGGCGGCCTCAGCGGGGGTGGTCGCCTGGGAGTCGAGCATCGGCGTGTCGACGACGCCCGGGCTCAGCGTGTTCGCGCGGATGCCGCTGTCCTTGAACTCGGCCGCCCAAGTCCTGGAATACGAACGCAGCGCCGCTTTGGTAGCCGCGTAGGTCGAGTGGTTCGCCAAGCCCATGGTGTGCATGGCGGATGCCACCAGGATGATCGATCCGCCGCGACCCATCATCGGCAGCAACTTCTGCACAAGGAACAGAGGCGCCTTGGCGTTCAGGTCGAACGTGCGATCGTAATGATCCTCCGTGATCTCGGGCAGCGGGACCTGCTCGACGAGCGCGGCGTTGGACACAACCACGTCCACCTTGCCCTTCGCGCTCCGGACGGCCGCGGCGACGCGGTCGAGGTCCGCAAGCTTGGATGCATCCGCCTGGATGGCGGTGACGTTGGCGCCGATCAGCTTCACCGCCTCGTCGAGCGCTTCGCGGCGCCGAGCGAAGATGAACACATGCGCGCCCTCCTTTACGAAACGCTGGGCGATAGCGAGCCCAATGCCGCTGTTTCCGCCGCTAATGACGGCGACCTTGCCTTCCAATCTCGACATGATGCTTCCCTTGGTTTGCGTCCCGTTGGACGAAAGCGGCGGCAGGCAGAGGGCTTCGAGCCGCGCCGCTCGACGAATCCGAAATAGGTTCGCCTGCGTCAGGCGCTTAGTGTGGAAGTGCGCATACCGGTGGTGCGAAATCGATCCAGCCGGCTCCTGACGCCAGTCTCGGCGGCCGGTGTCCGAGCCACACTTGCTGCCGGCTCCTTGCCATCGCCATACGAGATACGGTTCGATGGTATCGGAACGGGAATTTAGAAAGCGCACCTCGCGGTGCAGGACTGCACCATATGATCGACTGGGATGACGTTCGCTACTTCCTCGCCGTCGCGCGTGGCGGCTCGGTCCGGGCCGCCGCCGAGCGCCTCAGGGTGAACCACTCCACCGTGCTGCGACGCATCGCCCAGTTGGAGGAGCGACTCGGGGCGCACATGTTCGAGAAGCTGCCTTCGGGCTATCGCCTGACGGATGCGGGAGAGGAGGTCCTCGAATTCGCGGACCAGATGGAAGCGTCGTCGAACCAGCTGGAGACGCGCGTCTTCGGTCGCGACCAGAGTGTGCGCGGGCTCCTGCGGGTGACGCTGGCGCCGGCCCTCGCGACGCACCTGCTGATGCCCGACTTTGCCGATTTCGCGCGTCTGCACCCCGAAGTCGAGATGGAGATATTATCGTCCGACGAGCCGGTGAATCTCACCAACCGAGCGGCCGACGTCGCGATCCGCGTCGTCTACGACCGCAACGCCCTGGCGCTCAATCTGCATGGCCTGAAGGGACCGGAGCTGTTCGGCGGCGTCTACCTGTCCCGCGACCTCCTTGCCGCGTGGCGCGCGGGAGCGCCTGAGCGCGTCCGCTGGATCGTCAGGAGCAAATATGGCGTCCCGGACTGGGCGCGCGAGGGTGAGGTTGGCGCCACAGAGGTTCCGTTCAGGACCACGGACGAAGAGGCGCAGATCGTCGCGGTGCGCCAGGGGCTCGGGATGACGACGCTGCCTTGCTTCGTCGGCGATGCCGACCCGCTGCTGGCAAGGGCGCCGGGCGCTCAACTGCGCATGCACGGAACGCTATGGCTCCTCACGCAGGGTGAGACGCGCAAGACGAAGCGGGTGCGGCTTTTCCAGGAGTTCGTATCGCTTAGGCTCGCCGCGTATGCGCAGCGTCTCGCGGGACTATGCTATTCCCGCGACTGACGAGCGGCAGGTCGCCGACGGGACCGTTCTGCAGTTCCGGAGCCGTCATTGCGAGCGGAGCGAAGCAATCCAGCGATCGAGGCCTCGCCAGCAAGTCGCGGGTCGTTCCGTTGGCGCCTCAATCGGCTGACGCTTCGATCTCTGGATCGCCGCGCTCCGCTCGCGATGACGAGGCCTCGAAGGCGCGCTTCGCTCAGCACTCGACGAAATTGACCGCGAGGCCGCCGAGGGAGGTCTCCTTGTACTTCGACTGCATGTCGGCGCCGGTCTGGCGCATCGTTGCGATCACGCTGTCGAGCGAGATCTTGTGGCGCCCGTCGCCGTGCAGCGCGAGCGAGGCGGCGGCGATCGCTTTCACTGCGCCGAAGGCGTTGCGCTCGATGCAGGGAATTTGCACCAGCCCGCCGACCGGATCGCAGGTCATGCCGAGATGATGCTCCATCGCGATTTCCGCGGCGTTCTCGATTTGCGCGTTCGAGCCGCCGAGCGCGGCGCAAAGGCCGGCGGCGCCCATCGACGATGCGACGCCGACTTCGCCCTGACAGCCGACCTCGGCGCCCGAGATCGACGCATTCATCTTGAAGAGCGCGCCGATCGCCGTCGCCGTCAGAATGATCGCGCGCTGGCCGTCGAGCGTGGCGCCCGGACAATGGTCGCGGTAGTAGCGCAGCACCGCCGGCATGACGCCCGCAGCGCCGTTGGTCGGCGCGGTGACGACGCGTCCGCCGGCGGCGTTCTCCTCGTTGACCGCCATGGCGTAGACGCTGACGTAATCCATGATCTCATGCGCCGCGCGCGCATTGCGCCCCGCATTGGCGACCAGGCGGTCGTAGATCGCCTTGGCGCGGCGATTGACCTTGAGGGAACCGGGCAGCGGTCCCTCGCGCATGAGCCCGCGCTCCAGCGAAGCGAACATAGCGCCGATCACCGCATCGACGTCGGCGTCGCGCTCCAACTGCGCCGCAGCCTCGTTGGCGCGCACCATGTCAGCAATCGTGAGGCCGCTCTCTCTTGCGCGCGCCAGCATTTCCGCCGCATCGCGGAAGGGATACGGGGCGGCGCTGTGATCAGCGTCGGCGGCAATGTCCGCATCCTCGCGCACGACGAAGCCGCCGCCGATCGAAAGCCAAGCCTCTTCGTTGACGATATCGCCGGAAGCGTCGCGGGCGCAGAAGACGAGCGTATTCGGGTGGCGCAATGGCGTCGTCGTGTAATCGAACCTTATGTCGCACGAAGGATCGAAGCGAACGACGCGACGGGCGGCGAGAGCGATCTCGCGCCGGGCCGTAGCTTCGGCGACGAGCGCTTCCGCGCGGTCAGGATCGATGGTCTCGGGCCTCTCGCCGCTGAGGCCGAGGATGACCGCCTTGTCCGTCGCATGGCCCTTGCCGGTGAAAGCGAGCGAGCCGAACAGCGTCACGACGACGCTGTCGACCCGATCGACCGCGCCCTCTCGCAAGAGGCCGTCGACGAAGCTGGCCGCCGCCTTCATCGGCCCCACCGTATGCGAGGACGACGGGCCGATGCCGATCTTGAAGAGTTAAACGTGGATCAGTCGCGCTCTCCTTCTGCGTCAGCACAGCTCCTGGTCGCGCGCCGAAGCTGTGAGCACGGCGGCGACATAGGGCGCGAAGGAGCGCGCCGCCTCCAAGCGGAAGTGCTCCGGCTCACGACGCCACAGCACGATCTCCGCCTTCAACAACAGCGTGCGCGCGACCATGCCGACCGGAAAAGCGGCGATGTCGAGGTCGAGCGGAACGCCTGAGTTCAGCAGCCGCGCCGCCCCCGCGCCAGTGACGTCGATCGCGCATTGCCGGTGCGACACGTCGACCAGCGCATGGGGAACGTTCGCGAGCGCCGCCTCGAGCGCGCTCGCCAGTTGCGGCGGCTCGTCGTCGGCGATCAGCAGCCATTCGTCCGGGCCGAGCCACAGAGCAGCGCGCGGCCCAGCGCTCTCCGCCCGCAACGGCGCCTCGGGCGGCGTCACGCCGAGGGCCACGCCGACACGCTGAACGACATCCGCCCCGCCGCGGAGAATCCAGCGCGCTGCGAAGGGCAAGGCGCCCGCTTTGACCCGCTCGCTGTTCGGCAGCGCGTGGCCTTCCAGGGGGGCGCGGCGCACGGCTCGCGGTGCGGCGTCGATCTCAGGCATCGAGGCGCTTGCCTTCCTTATCGTAAAACATCGGCTCGACGAGTTTGATCGGGGCCGTCCCGCCTTCGCGCGTCGTCGCGAACAACGTCTCGCCATGACGCGACCGCCCGCCCGACACCAGCGCGAGCGCGAAGCTGCGCCCGAGCGTCCCGCTCATATAGGACGACGAGACATGGCCGAGCGCCGGCGTGCCCGGCGCCGGCCCAGGACTATCGACGATCTGCGCGCCCTCATCGACGACGAGATTCGGATCGATCGGCAACACGCCCACCAATTGCTTGCGCCCTTCCCTGATAAAGTTCGACAGCGTCAGCGAGCGCTTGCCGATGAAGTCGGGCTTGGCGAAGGCGACCATCTTGCCCATGCCGAGATCGTCCGGCGTCACAGTCCCGTCGGTCTCCTGCCCCATGACGACGAAGCCCTTTTCGGCGCGCAGCACATGCAGCGTCTCGAGGCCGTAGAGCACCGCGTCGACCTTCTGGCCTTCCGCCCAGATCGCCTCGAGCACGCTCTCGCCGAAGTCCGAGGGGACGTTGACCTCGAAACCGAGTTCGCCGGTGAAGCTGACGCGCGCGAGGCGCATCGGCGCGCCGCAGATGAAGCCCTCGCGCGCGCTCATATGCGGAAAGGCGGCGTTGGAGAGATCGATCCCCGTCACCAGCGGCTCGAGAATCTTCCTGGCGTTCGGCCCGTTGATCGCGATGGTGGCATATTGCTCGCTAATGGAGGTGAACCAGACCCGCTTCAGATCGGTCCATTCCGTCTGGATATAGTCCTCCATCACGCCGAACACGCGCGCCGCGCCGGAGCTGGTCGTCGTGATGTGGAAGCGATCCTCCGCCAGCCGCATCACGACGCCGTCGTCGTAGATGTAGCCGTCTTCGGTGAGCATCAGGCCGTAGCGGCAGCGCCCCACCCCGAGCTTGGCGAAGGAATTGATGTAGACGCGGTTGAGGAACTCGCCGGCGTCGGGCCCCACCACCTCGATCTTGCCGAGGGTCGAGGCGTCCATGATGCCGGCGCTGGCGCGGGTGCCCAGGCACTCGCGCCGCATTGTCTCGGCGAGCGACTCGCCACTTTTGGCGAAGTACGAGGCGCGCTTCCAGAGGCCGGCCTCCTCGAATTTCGCGCCCTGGCGCGCCGACCAGGCGTGCAGCGGCGTTTCGCGGATTGGGTCATACAATTCGCGCTTGGAGAGGCCCGCCATGGTCGCGAACGTCACCGGCGTATAGGGAGGGCGGAACGTCGTCAGGCCGACCTCAGCGATCGGCTTGCCGAGCGCCGCGGCGGCGATGGCGAGCGCGTTGAGGTTGGAGAGCTTGCCCTGATCGGTCGCCATGCCAGTCGTCGTGTAGCGCTTGATATGCTCGATCGAGCGCATGCCCTCGCGCGTCGCCAATTGAATGTCGCGCGCGGTGACGTCGTTCTGGAAGTCGACGAAGGCCTTGGCGAGCTCCTTTTCACTCGCTCCCGCGGCGAGCCCGAGCGCGCCGCCTTTGGCCGCCGGAGCCTTCTCGACGCGGGGCGCAAACGCGGCTTCCGCGCCCGCCGCAGCGGCGCCCGCGCTCGCCCCATCGGCGAGGGCCATCTCAAGATCGAAGGCGCCAATGCAAGCGCCGGCCGACCGCTGACCGGGGACCGGATCGCCGGGCAGGAAATTCTGCTGCCCGTCGTCGAAGACGACCTTGCCGCGCGACTGCGAATAGAGGCTCACGTTCGGCGTCCAGCCGGCGCTCATCGCGATGAGGTCGCAGGCAATCGGCTCGCTGCGCCCAGGCGTTCCATCGCTCCAGCGCTTGGCGACGAGCGCATGGGTGACGCGAAGGCCGCCATGGGTCCCGACGAGCGCGGCGTCGGTCTCGACGCGCAAGCCGGCTTGGCGAGCCGCCTCGGGCAACGGCCCCTGCGCGTCGGAACGCACATCGGCGATCATCGCGATCTCGCAGCCGGCGGCGGCGAGATCGAGCGCGGCGCGATAGGCTGAATCATGCGCCGTCGCGACGACGACCCGCGTTCCGGGTTTGACGCCGTAGCGCGTGACGAGCGCGCGCGCCGATTCCGCGAGCATGACGCCCGGCCGATCGTTGTTGGGGAACACGAGTGGCCGCTCATGCGCGCCCGTCGCCAGCACGACCTCTTTGGCGCGCACCTGCCAGAGGCGCTCGCGCGGCATGCGCGGATCGGGATTAGCGAGATGGTCGGTCAGGCGCTGCTGACCGGCAAGAAAATTCTGCGCGTAATAGCCGAAGATCTGCGTGCGCGGCAGCAACCGCACGTGCGGCGCGTCGGCGAGTTCGGCGAGCGTCGTCGCGAGCCAGTCCGCAGCGGGGGCGCCGTCGATGATCGCCGTCCGTTCTGCGAGCAGCGAGCCGCCGAACTCCGCCTGTTCGTCGAACAGCATGACGCGCGCGCCGGCGCGGCTCGCCGCCAGCGCCGCCGCCAAGCCGGCGGGTCCCGCCCCGACGACCGCGACATCGCAATGGGCGTATTCGAAGGCATAATGATCGGGGTCGGGATCGCGCGGCGCTTCGCCCAGGCCTGCGGCGCGACGGATCGCCGGCTCGTAGATCGCCTCCCAGGCGCCCTTCGGCTGCATGAAGGTCTTGTAGTAAAAGCCGGCGGGGAAGAAAGGCGCGAACATGCTGTTGACCGCCAGCGCGTCCCATTCGAGCGAGGGCCACGCATTCTGGCTCGTCGCGCGCAGGCCTTCGTAAAGCTCGACCTGGGTCGCTCTGAGATTGGGCGTCACGCGGCCCTTGCCGGCATGGACGGCGACGAGGGCGTTGGGCTCGTCCGAGCCGAGCGAAAGCAAGCCGCGCGGACGGTGATATTTGAAGGAGCGCCCCATCAGATGGACGCCGTTGGCCAGCAGCGCCGAGGCGAGCGTGTCGCCTGCACAGCCCGTATAGGCCTTGCCGTCGAAGGTGAAACGAACCGGCTTGCCGCGATCGACGCGACCCCCCTGGCTCAATCGGAACGTCCCGCTCATCGCTCCTCGCCTGCCTCCCGAGCGCGGGCGGTCACTGGATCGGCCATGACAAGTCCCTGCTTCTTCATTGCAATGTAACGTCATGCGAGGGCGAGTGGGAACCCGTTTTTGGCAAAGCACGCGCAAGAAAATGGATGACGGCCTCGCTGCTGCTTGGCGCCCTGGGGCGCGGGGGCGAACTTGCGAAACCTCGGCTTCGGGCTTATGTGACTCGCTAGTCACTTTCTGCACGAGGATCCGGCTTTGTTCATCCAGACGGAAGCCACCCCCAATCCGGCGACGCTCAAGTTCCTGCCCGGCCGGCCGGTTCTCGAAACCGGCACCTTCGAGGCGCGCGACGCCGCCGAGGCCGAGCGCTCGCCGCTCGCCAAAGCGCTGATGGAGCTGCCCGGCATCGGCGGCGTGTTCTTCGCGCCCGATTTCATCTCGGTGACCAAGACCGAGGGCGAATGGCAGCATCTGCGCCCGGCTGTGCTCGGCGTCGTCACCGAATTCTTCCTCTCCGGCGCGCCGGTCCTGAGCGGCGAGAGCGCGGCCGACGACGAGGAATTCTTCCATGCGGAAGACGCCGAGACGGTCGAGACGATCAAGGAACTGATCGAGACCCGCGTGCGTCCGGCGGTCGCCGGCGACGGCGGCGACATCACCTTCAAGGGCTTCCGCGACGGGGTCGTCTATCTCGGCATGAAAGGCGCCTGCTCCGGCTGCCCGTCCTCGACCGCGACGCTCAAGCACGGCATCCAGAACCTGCTGCGGCACTTCCTGCCCGATCAGGTGAAGGCGGTCGAGCAGGTCTGACAAAAGTCCGTCATGGCCGGGCTTGACCCGGCCACCCACGCGGCGCCGCTTATCGGAACGCCCGAACGGAAGCGCGACGGTGCGGCGTGGATCGCCGGGTCAAGCCCGGCCATGACGATCTGCCCGCTGCCGCCCCTACTCCATCTCCACCACTTTCCCGTCCCGCAGCGTCACGCGCCGGTCCATGCGGGCGGCGAGTTCGAGGTTGTGCGTCGCGACCAGCGCCGCCACCCGGCTCGCCTTGGCGAGCTCGGCGAGCGTATCGAAGACGTGGTCGGCGGTCTTCGGGTCGAGGTTACCGGTCGGCTCGTCCGCCAGCAGCACGCGCGGGGCGTTGGCCACCGCCCGCGCGATCGCGACGCGCTGCTGCTCGCCGCCCGAGAGTTCGGCCGGGCGATGATTTTGGCGCGCCGCGAGTCCGAGATAGCTCAGCAGTTCGCTCGCCCGCTGCGCCGCCTCCGCCCGCCCGAGCCCGCGGATCATCTGCGGCAGGATGATGTTCTCGGCGGCCGAGAATTCCGGCAGCAGGTGATGGAACTGATAGACGAAGCCGATCTCGACGCGGCGCAACGTGGTGCGCCGGTCGTCCGACATCGCCGCGGTCGGCGAGCCGCCGACATAGATTTCCCCCCCGTCGGGCTTTTCGAGCAGCCCGGCGAGATGCAGCAGCGTTGATTTTCCCGTGCCGGACGGAGCGATCAACGCGACCGACTGGCCCGGCCACAGCACGAGATCGGCGCCGCCCAGCACCTCGATCGTTGTCTCGCCGCGCCCGTAGCGCCGCTGGACGCCGTGCAGCCACAAGGCCGGCATCGGCTCACTCATAGCGCAGGGCCTCGACCGGATCGAGCCGCGCCGCGCGCCAGGATGGGTAGATCGTCGCGGCGAGCGACAGGAACAAGGTCATCAGCGCCACCGCGATCACGTCGTGCGTTTCGACGCGCGAGGGCAATTGCGAGAGGAAGTAGAATTCGGACGGGAACAGATTGACGCCGAGCAGCCAGCTGAGGCCCTTGCGGATCGGCTCGACGTTATGCGCCACGACGAGGCCGAGCGCGAGGCCGCAGGCGGTGCCGACGACGCCGATGGTCGCGCCGGTGATGAGGAAGATGCGCATAATGGCGCCCTTCGTCGCCCCCATCGTGCGCAGCACGGCGATGGCGCGGGCCTTGTCCTGCACCAGCATGATGAGGCCAGAAATGATGTTGAGCGCCGCCACCAGAACGATCAGCGTGAGGATGGAGAACATCACGTTGGCCTCGACGTTGAGCACGTCGAAGAAGCTCTTGTTGAGCTGGCGCCAGTCGGTGTCGATCATCGGCCGCTGTTCGGCGGCGCTGATCTTATTGCGCAAGGCGTCGATGTGGTCGGGGTCGTCGACATAGACTTCGATCACATTGGCCTGGCCGTCGAGATTGAAATAGGCCTGCGCCTCGGGGAGCGGCATGAAGACGAAACTGCCATCGAAGGTCGCCATGCCGATCTGGAAGATGGCGGCCACGGTGTAGGCCTTCATGCGCGGAGTGACGCCGAACGGCGTCTGCGCGCCGCGCTGTGTGATCAGCGTGATCTTGTCGCCGACGCGCAAGCTCAAGTGCTCGGCGAGCTTGGAGCCGATCGCGACGCCTTGGCCGGCGTCGAAGCCGGCGAGCGAGCCCTGAATGATATGCGCGCCGACGCCCGGGAGACGCTCTAGATCGGCCTGGCGGATGCCGCGCACCAGGGCGCCGGAAGAGCCGTAAGGCGTCGACGCGAAAGCCTGCCCCTCGACCAGCGGCAGCGCCATCGTGACGCCGGGGACCTTGCTGACGCGCTCCGTCACCGCGTCGTAATCGGTGAGCGGCGTCTCGACGCCCTGGAGGAACATGTGGCCGTTGAGGCCGATCATCTTTTCCATCAGGTCATGGCGGAAGCCGTTCATCACCGCCATCACGACGATCAGCGCGGCGACGCCGAGCACGATGCCGAGGAAGGAGAAGCCGGCGATCACCGAGACCGAGCCATGCGCGCGCCGCGCCCTGAGATAGCGCAGCGCGATCATCCACTCGAAGGCCGAGAAGGGCCGGGTGGCGGCGGGCGAGGCAGCGTGCGGAGCCGCGGATTCGAGCGCGGAAACGGTCACCGGCGGCCGCCCTCATCCGGCCGCTTCGCGGCCGCCCTCTCCCGCACGCGGGAGAAGGGGCGCGCCCCCTCTCCCGCGTGCGGGAGAGGGCTGGGGTGAGGGAGCGCGCTAGCCACCGTCATCTCGTCCCTCACGCCTTCCCGCTCAACCTCGCGATCGCCGCCTCGACGCTGACGAGTTCGCGCTCGCCGCTGCGCCGGTTCTTGATCTCGACCTGTCCGTCACCGAGGCTCTTCGGCCCGACGATGACCTGATGAGGCAGACCGATCAGGTCCATCGCCGCGAATTTCGCGCCAGGGCGCTCGTCGCGATCATCATAGAGGACGTCGACGCCCGCCTTGCCGAGTTCGGCGTAGATGCGCCCGCAGGCGCCATCGCAGGCCGCGTCGCCGACCTTCAGATTGATGAGGCCGACGGAGAACGGCGCGACCGACTCCGGCCAAATGATGCCGGCTTCGTCATGGCCCGCCTCGATCAGCGCAGCCGCCAGACGGCTCGGGCCGATGCCGTAGGAACCCATGTGGACCAAATGCTCCTTCCCATCGGGGCCGTTGACGACCGCCTTCATCGGCAGGGAGTATTTGGTTCCGAAGTAGAAAATATGGCCGACCTCGATGCCGCGGGCAGAAATCCGCTCCTCGCCCTTCAACGCTTCGAAAGCGGCGACGTCGTGCTTCTCCGACGTCGCGGCGTAGAGCGAGGTCCATTTGTCGAACACGCCCCGCATCTCGCTCACGCTGTCGAAGTCGACCGTCTCCGGCGGCGGCGCGAACTGCAGATAGTCCTTGTGGCAGAAGACCTCGCTCTCGCCGGTGTCGGCGAGGATGATGAATTCGTGCGACAGGTCGCCGCCGATCGGGCCGGTGTCGGCGACCATCGGGATCGCCGTGAGGCCGAGCCGCGCGAAGGTGCGCAGATAGGCCGTGAACATCTTGTTGTAGGAATGGCGCGCGCCGGCCGCATCGAGGTCGAAGGAATAGGCGTCCTTCATCAGGAACTCGCGGCTGCGCATCACGCCGAAGCGCGGGCGCACCTCGTCGCGGAATTTCCACTGGATGTGATAGAGATTGAGCGGCAAGTCCTTGTACGAGCGGACGTTGGCCCGGAAGATCTCGGTGATCATCTCCTCGTTGGTCGGCCCGAACAGCATGTCGCGCTCGTGGCGGTCCCGGATGCGCAGCATCTCCTTGCCGTAGTCGTCGTAACGGCCGGATTCGCGCCACAGATCAGCCGATTGCACCGTCGGCATCAACAGTTCGATCGCCCCTGCCCGGTTCTGCTCCTCGCGGACGATCGCGCTGATCTTGGTGAGGACGCGCAGGCCGAGCGGCAGCCAGGCGTAAATCCCCGCCGCCTCTTGCCGGATCATGCCGGCGCGCAGCATCAAGCGGTGCGAGACGATCTCCGCCTCTTTCGGCGTTTCCTTCAGGATCGGCAGGAAATAGCGGGACAAGCGCATGGGATGAACTCAAGCGAAAGATCGCGCCGATCGACGCGATTCGAGTTGCGCGGAAATCGCGCCCGATGGGCCTTATGGCCTCATCGGCTCGCAAAGGGCAAGTCACGCCGCGTGACTGGCGAAGAATCACGCCTTCGTGATAGCCTGATTGAGGCGCGAAGGCGACCCCTCCCCCAATCTGCGCAGACGCGAGCGGGCGGAGCAGCACGCTTTTCCCTAGCGTTCCTCATTCGTGCCAAGCGTTTAGGATGTCATAGATGAGCGCCCACGAACGCGAGCTGAAGTTCGACATCGCCCCCAAGGACATCCCGGCGCTCGAGGCGCATCCCCTGCTGAAGAAGGCGGAAAACTCGGAGCACCGGCGTCAGCGTTCGGTCTATTTCGACACCGACAACGACGACTTTTGGGAGGCCGGGGCGGTTGTGCGCGTGCGACACGAGAACGGACATAAGATACAGACCGTCAAGAGCGCCGGGCCGGCCGTCGCCGCCACCGATCGGGACGAGGACGAGCGGGACATCGACGGTGATTTTCCGGACCTTTCGAAAGCACGCATCGCGAGTGTCGCCCGCCTGTTGAAAAAGCGCAAAGTGCGCGACCACCTCGCGCCGCGGTTCGAAGTCGACGTCGACCGCGAGACCTGGACCCTGCGCAACAACTCGGCCGAACTCGAAATCGCCCTCGACCGCGGCAAGATCGCTGCAGGGTCGGCGGCGAGCGAGCTCTGTGAAGTCGAGGTGGAACTAAAGAGCGGCGACGCCGCCGCGCTCTATCAGACCGCCCGCCGCCTCAGCGCCGACGTGCCCCTCACGCTCAATCTCATCAGCAAGGGCGAGCGCGGCTATCTTCTGCTGCACGACAATTGGGATCGACCGCAGAAGCCGGCGCCCATTCCCTTAGAGCCCAGCATGGCGACCTCGGACGCCCTGCGCACGATCGCTTCCGAATGCATGAAGCAATTCCTGCTCAATGAGCGACTGCTCCAGCAGGCGTGTCCCAAACCCGAAGTGGTTCACCAATCCCGGGTTGCTATTCGTCGACTGCGAGCAGCGCTCACCTTCTTCAAGGACTTGGTCGGCGACGAGCAGACGGCCGCCCTCAAGCGCGAGCTTAAATGGGTTTCCGACCTGCTCGGCGAAGCGAGGGATCTCGACGTGCTCAAGTCGGACGTCGTCGCCGTGGCGGAGGACTCGCCGCCGGGACGCAACGAGCTTGCCGTCGAGATCGACCGGCGGCGGCGCGAGGCGTACCTACAGCTGACCGAAGCCGTCGGCTCGCCTCGCTTCCGCCAATTTCTATTCGACTTCGCGGAATGGCTCGACGAGGGAGCGTGGCGGAAGCAATCGGACAAGTCAGCTCCCGCTTGTGAGCCAATCGAGGCCTTCGCCGCCGGCGAGTTGAAACGCCGCCTGCGCAAGCTCACGAAACGCGCCCTTCATCTAGATCGGCTGGACGACAAGGCGCGTCACAAGGTTCGCATCGACGCCAAGAAGTTGCGCTACGTCACGGAGTTCTTGCGCGCCGTCTACCCTTCGCGCAAGTCGCGGCAGGAGAAGGTTCGCGAACTTCTCGAAGCGATGCAGACCGACCTCGGCGAAATCCACGATCGCATTTGGGCGCGCGACTTCCTCGCCAATCTCGCGCAAGAGATTCCACAGCGTGACAAGAAAGCCGCCAAGGCGGCCATGCTCTTCGCCGCCGGCGAGATCGGCCGCGACCTCGAGCAAATGGACGAGGACAAGCTAGTGCGCCGCGCCGGCAAATCGGCGGGCAGGCTCGCGAACGCGGCGCCGTTCTGGCGCTAGCGCGCGCCGAGAAAAGAGCGACGGGGGAATTTTAGTCGACCTCGATTGTCAACGCCGTGTCGGCTTGCGTGAAATGGCGCTCGCAAGCGCACAGCGGTAATCGGCGCGTTATGTCGAACGGGTAAAGGCACAACGCGCGTATTTCCCTCAAATCGAAGCTAGACTTGCGGGACGCCCGCAAGTCGAAATTACGCCACGGAAAGGTTCAAGCCGATGATTAACCTGGCTCGTCGCACTCTCTTGATCGCCTCCGGGGTCCTCGCTGCGCGGCGTCTTGTTGGAATCTCGCTGGCGGCGGAGATCGACCCGACCGCGGCGCTTGCCTATCCCTACTCCGTGCCCTCGTTGCCATACGACTACAACGCCAACGAACCCGCGATCGACACGCTGACGATGCAGATCCATCACGACAAGCACCATGCTGCTTACGTGAACAATCTCAATACAGCGCTGAAAGACCATCCCGAACTGCAGAAGCGTTCGCTCACCGAACTGCTGGCGCGCCTCGACGACGCGCCCGAAGCGATCCGCGCCACCGTGCGCAACAACGCAGGCGGCCACGCCAATCATACGATGTTCTGGCAGGTCCTCGGCGGCAAGGGCGGCGAGCCGACCGGTGATCTGAAGGCGGCGGTCGAGCGCGATTTCGGCTCGCCGGACAAGCTCCGCACCGATTTCAACCAAGCGGCGCTGAAGGTGTTCGGCTCGGGTTGGGCGATGGTGCTGGTCGATCGCGACGGCAAGTTGTCGCTGGTCTCCCGACCCAACCAGGATTCGCCGTGGATGGAAGGAAAAGCGCCGCTGTTCGGCAACGACGTGTGGGAGCACGCCTATTACCTCAAATACCAGAACCGGCGCCCCGACTACGTCACGGCGTGGTGGAGCGTGTTGAATTGGCAGGCGATCGGCGCGCGCTACGCCGCCGCGAAGAACGGAACGCTATCGATTTAGAGCAACTCGATCGACGCGGCGCCGCTGTCACCCCCGCGAAAGCGGGGGCCCAGACCACCACCGCAGGCCATTGCCCTTTAACTCCTGGATGCCCGCTTTCGCGGGCATGACGGGGCATCTCATCTAACCGAGTTCCGAGAAATCGTCGATCCGGAACTCGCCTTCCGACCGCGCGCCGGCGTCCGCGAGATCGTGCTCGCGCTTCCTGAGATCCACGCGGCGAATCTTGCCGGAGATTGTCTTCGGCAAGTCCGCGAACTCGATGCGGCGGACGCGCTTAAAGGGCGCGAGCCGCTCGCGCAGGAAAGCGAAAATCGACAGCGCCGTCGCGCGGTCTGGCGCATGGCCAGGCGCCAGGATGACATAGGCCTTCGGCGTTGCGAGACGCATCGGGTCGGGCGCCGGCACGACCGCCGCCTCGGCGACCGCCGGATGCTCGATGAGCGCGCTCTCCAGTTCGAACGGGCTCAATCGATAGTCGCTCGATTTGAACACGTCGTCGGAGCGCCCGACGTAGGTGATGTAGCCCTCGGCGTCCCGCTCGGCGACATCGCCGGTGCGATAATAATCGCCCTCGAACGGCGGCGTTTGCCCTGTCTCGTCCTGATAGCCGAGCGTCAGGCCGAGCGGGCGAGCGGCGAGCGGCATCGCGATCTCGCCCTGATCCGCTTCGAGCCCCTCCGCATCGAGCAACACCACCCGATAGCCAGGCAGCGGGCGCCCCATCGAACCCTCGACGATCCTCTGACCGGGCGCATTGCCGATCATCATGGTCGTCTCGGTCTGGCCGTAGGAATCGCGCAAGCTCAGACCCCAGGCGCGCCGCACCTGATCGATGATTTCCGGGTTGAGCGGCTCCCCGGCCGAATTGATTTCGCGCAAGACAACTTTCCATTGCGCGAGATCAAGCTGGATGAGCTGGCGCCAGACGGTCGGCGGGGCGCAGAACGAGGTCGCCTGATGAATGACGAGATCGTCGAGCGTCGTGCGCGCGTCGAACCGGCGCCCCAGCGTCAGAATCGTCGCCCCTGCGTTCCAAGGCGCAAAAAAGCTTGACCAGGCATGTTTCGCCCAGCCCGGGGACGAGATGTTGAGATGAACGTCGCCCGGCCTGAGGCCGAGCCCGAACATGGTCGAGAGATGGCCGACCGGATAGCTCGCATGGGTGTGCAGCACGAGCTTTGGCCGCGCCGTGGTGCCGGAGGTGAAATAGAGCAGCAGCGGATCGTCGGCTTGCGTCGGGCCGTCCGGCTCGAAATTTGGGCTCGCCTTCATCAGCGACTCGAAGTCCCGCCAGCCCGGCCGCGATTCGCCGACAACGATGCGCACGGCGTCCTCACCGCGGCCGACGAATTTCTCGCTATCCGCGCTGTCGGCGATGACGAAGCGAGCGCGCCCCCGCGCGAAGCGGTCGTCGAGATCGGCGCCAGTCAATTGCGGCGTCGCGGGGATCACGACGAGGCCGAGCTTCATCGCCGCAAGCATCGCGGTCCACAGCGGGGCGACATTCCCGAGCATCAGCAGCAACCGGTCGCCGCGCTTCGCGCCGATCGCCCGCAGACCGTTGGCGAGGCGCGAGGAGCGCTGCGAAAGCTCGGCGAAGCTGTAGCTCTCGACCGTCTCCCCGAGGATTTTCAAGGCCGGACGATCTCCGGCCGCCCCTTTCGCCAGTTCGTCGTCGAACCAGTCGAGCGCCCAATTGAAGCGGTCGAGCTTCGGCCAGGCGAAGCGCGCCTTGGCGGCGTGATAATTGTCGCTGTAGGCGAGCAAGAGATCGCGGGCGAATTTGAACGGCTCGTTCGCCATCTCGGTCACTCGGTCTCGCGCGTGATCTGCACGCGATCGGGATAGAAGGCGATATGATCCTTGATCGCGGCGACGCCGGGTTTGGGCTCCTCGTAGGTCCAGACCGCGTTGACGTCGTCGTTTTCCCCCTCATGCGAGGAGAAATAATTGGCGGCGCCTTTGTAGGGGCAATGGGTCTGGTGCGCGGTGCGCACGAAGAGCGTCATATCCGCGTCCTCGCGCGGAATGTAGAGCACGGGAGGATAAGTCGCCTCGCGCAGCTCGAGCGCGCGCCGGGTGTCGACGATGACCTGGCCGCGCCAGCGAACGACGACGCGGCCTTGCGCAGGCGCAATCGTGATTGGATGATCCTCATGCATGGTCGGCCCTCCTCCTGATTGCCCGCAACTGTGCCACAGCGCGACGCGCCCAGGAAGGGGCTGGAGGAGCTAAGCCTCTGAGGCGCTAGCCCCGCTTCTTCTTCGGCGCGTAAGGGTTTTCGCCGCCGCCGCGCATCGACAGGCGGATCGGCACGCCGAACAGGCCGAAGGTCTCGCGCAGGCCATTGGCGATATAGCGCTTGTAGCTCTCGGGAATGCTGTCGACCTGATTGCCGAACAGAACGAAGAACGGCGGGCGCGCCTTCGGCTGCGTCATATAGCGGATTTTGACGCGCCGGCCGGCGACCGCGGGCGGCGGCGTCGTGTCGACGACCGGGGCGAGCCAGCGATTGAGCCGCCCGGTCGAGATGCGCACGTTCCACACGTCGTGCGTCGCCACCACCGCCTCGAGCAGTTTATCGACATGTGCGCCGGTGAGGCCCGAGACGGGGATGACGCGCGCTCCCCTGAGTTGCGGCAGCAGACGGTCGGCCTCGGCGCGCAGTTCCTGGGCCTTCGCGCTCTTGTTCTCGACGAGATCCCATTTGTTGAGGCCGATCACCACCGCCCGCCCCTCGCGCTCGGCGAGGTCGGCCAGCGTCAGATCCTGCTTCTCGAACGGGATCGTCGCGTCCAGCAGCAGAATGACGACTTCGGCGAAGCGCACCGCGCGCAAGGCGTCGGCGACCGCGAGCTTTTCGAGCTTTTCGACGACTCGCGCGCGTCGGCGCAAGCCGGCGGTGTCGAAGAGCTTGATCCGCCGGTCGCGCCAGGTCGTCTCAAGGCCGATGCTGTCGCGCGTCAGGCCCGGCTCCGGCCCGGTCAGCAGGCGATCCTCGCCGAGGATGCGGTTGAGCAAGGTCGACTTGCCGGCGTTCGGGCGGCCGAGCACCGCGATGCGGAGCGGCTTGGTCGGGTCCGCCTCAGTGCCGTCCTCCTCGTCGCCAAGGACCAGAGGCGCGGTCTCATCCTCCCCCTCGACGTCGAAGAGCTTCTCCTCCGGCAGCGCGGCGACCAGCGCGTCCTGCAACTCGCCGAGGCCTTCGCCATGTTCGGCGGAAAAGGCGATCGGATCGCCGAGACCGAGTCCAAAAGCTTCGTAAGCGCCTTCGCGCCCAGCGAGCCCCTCCGCCTTGTTGGCGATCAGGATGACCGGCTTGTCGGCGCGGCGCACCGCTTGTGCGAAATGCCGGTCGGCGCCCGTCACACCGGCGCGCGCGTCGATCACGAACAGGATCGCGTCGCAGTCGGCGAGCGCCGCCTCGGTCTGCGCCCGCATGCGCCCGGCGAGCGAGAGGCCGTCGCCCTCCTCGAGTCCGGCGGTGTCGATAATGGTGAAGACGAGCTCGCCAAGCCGCGCCTCGCCTTCGCGCCGGTCGCGCGTCACCCCGGGCTGATCGTCGACGAGGGCGAGCTTGCGCCCGACCAGCCGGTTGAACAGCGTGGACTTGCCGACGTTGGGGCGGCCGATAATGGCGACTTTGGCGGTCATGATCGGCTTTCAACCAAGGCGAGCAGCGTCACGTGAAAGCGTCACTTGGCGGCAGGCGGACTGGCGGCAGGGGGATTGGCGGAGGGCGAATTGGCGGGCCGATTGGCGGCGACGAGGCCGAGAAGGCTCTCCGCGCTGCGCCTTTCCGCTTCCGGAGCGGCCGGGTCGGCGGCGACGAGATCGAGCGACTTGCCGGCGCCGTCATAATCGCCGCCGTTCAGCGCGATGACGGCGAGCGCGAGACGCGCGGTGTTGCGATAGACGCCGTCGTTGCCCGCCAACCCTTCGAGCGCGCTCTTGGCCGCATCCGTCTCGCCGGCGTCGAGCCGCAGCAATGCCCCGCGCAGGCGAGCCGCCTGCTGGAATTCGACGCCGATCGAAGCGTCATTGGCGAGCGCGTCATAGGCGGCGATCGCCGCCTTCGGGTCGGTCTTCGATTTGACCGCCGCCTCGGAGAGGCGCGCAAGCGTCTGATAGCCGCGCGGCCCATCCGTGGCGAGCTTGGCGAGCGCGGCGTTCGCCTCGGCGTCCTTGCCGTCGCGATCGAGCGCCATCGCCTGCTGAAACGCCGCCCCGGCGGCCTGCTCGGCGCCGGTCCGGTGGTACTGATAGAAGCGCCAGCCCGCGGTCCCAATTACGAGGAGCACCGCGGCGGCGATGATGACGTTCTGATATTTCTTCCAGAACTCGACGGCTTTGTCGCGCCGAACTTCCTCATCGACTTCGTGAAATATGTCGCTCATGGCCTTGCTCGTCGCGTCTCGCTCGCCGCAGGGCCACGTGCCCGGGCAAAGCGAGGCCGTTAGCACGCCCGTGCGACGAAAGCGAGCAGCAAGCGGGCGACGAGGTCGCGGCGAGCCCATCCGGCAGCGCGACGATCCGCCACATTTTGAGCTTCCTCGAACGAAGGTAAGGACGAACCTGAGAAGCGCTCCAAAGAGAACCGTCAATTCGACCGAGCGTCGAATCCAACTCGCACCCTTACAAGCTGCGCTCTCGCCTTGGCGCGCCACGGGCGCAGGGGTGAGGCGCCCGAACGGAAAGAGCCATGAACGATTTGAATTCCAAGAGCGTGAATCGTCGCACCGTCCTGATCGCAGCGGCGGGCGCCGCGCCCTTGCTGGCGATCTGTGCGCGCAGCGCCCAAGCGGCCGGGCTATCCCAATCGGCGATTGGCTACCAAAACAGCCCCGGCAAGAACGGCCACCAGTGTGACGGATGCAATCTGTTCGTTGGCCCTAGTTCCTGCAAGACGGTGGAGGGCGTGATTTCGCCGACGGGTTGGTGCAAGCTCTGGGTCAACAAGGCGGCATAACGGCTGACCATTCCGCGCCCGTGCCTCGCCCGGATAAACGCGTGCGCCGGACTTAAGAAACCTGAAGCTTTCCCGCGGGGCGGCGCCGCCTACCGCGCCGCGGGCCGGAATCCGCCAAAGCCCGAGGCGTCGCCCCGTTACGCCTCAAACTCCATGATCACCGCATCGACGGCGAGCGAATCGCCCTCTTTGGCCAGGATCGTCTTGACCGTGGCGTCGCGCTCGGCGAGCAGCACGTTCTCCATCTTCATCGCCTCGACGATGCACAGGGCCTCGCCTGCCTTCACCTCCTGCCCCTCACGCACCGCGATCGATTTGACCAGACCCGGCATCGGACAGAGCAGGAACCGCGATTGGTCGGCGCCCTTGCGCTCGATCATCAGCCCGGCGAGTTCGGCCTCGCGCTGCGTGTAGACGCGGGCGGCGACGGAGACGCCGCGACGGGCCAATTCGAAGCCGTTCAGGATCGGCCGGACCTGCACCACCGCCGGCGTCCCGTCGATAGCGCCGCGCCACACCGGCTCACCCGGCGTCCACGGCGATTCGATCCGCATCCGCCGCCCGTCGGCGAAAACGATCGCGACCGCGCCGTCCTCCGGGTCGACCTCGACGTCGATTCGCGCCTTGCCGAGCAAAACGACCCGCTTCAGTTGGAAGCGCAGTCGCGACGCCTCGCGCAGTTGGCCGGAGATGCCGCGCTTGCGGATATTCTGGACATGATCGACATGCGCGGCGACGGCCGCCAGCGTGAGCTCGGTCTCGCCCGCCGCGACGAGCGGGGCGAACCCTTCCGGGAACTCCTCGGCGATGACGCCGGTCGACAGCTTGCCGGCGCGCCAGCGCGGATGCTGCATCAGCGCGGAGAGGAAGGGAATATTGTGGCGAATGCCGTCGATGACGAAGCCGTCGAGCGCGTTCGCCTGCGCTTCGATCGCGCCGAGCCGATCAGGCGCATGCGTCACCAGCTTGGCGATCATCGGATCGTAATAGATCGAGATCTCGCCGCCCTCGTAGACGCCGGTGTCGTTGCGCACGGTGACGCCGTCGACGCGCCCCTCCGCGGGCGGGCGGTATTTGACCAGCCGTCCGGTCGAAGGCAGGAAGCTGCGCGTCGGATCCTCGGCGTAGACGCGGCTCTCGACCGCCCAGCCATTGAGCTTCACGTCCGCCTGCGTCAGGCGCAGCCGCTCGCCGTAGGCGACGCGAATCATCTCCTCGACGAGATCGACGCCGGTGACGAGCTCCGTCACCGGATGCTCGACCTGCAGGCGGGTGTTCATCTCCAGGAAAAAGAAGCTGCGGTCCTGGCCGGCGACGAATTCGACCGTGCCGGCCGAATCGTAACCGACCGCCTTGGCGAGCGCGACCGCCTGCTCGCCCATCTTGCGGCGCGTTTCTTCATCGAGCAGCGGCGACGGCGCCTCTTCGATCACCTTCTGATTGCGGCGCTGAATCGAGCATTCCCGCTCGCCGAGATAGATGACGTTGCCGTGCTTGTCGCCGAGCACCTGGATTTCGATGTGGCGCGGATTGACGATGAATTTCTCGACGAATACCCGGTCGTCGCCGAATGAGGACAGCGCCTCCGACTTGGCGCGCGCGAAGCCCTCGGCGACCTCCTGGCGGCTATGCGCGATCCGCATGCCCTTGCCGCCGCCGCCCGCCGAGGCTTTGATCATCACGGGGTAGCCGATCTCGTCGGCGATCGTCGCCGCCTGCTCCGGGCTCTCGATCACGCCGAGGAAGCCGGGCACGGTCGAAACCTTGGCCGCATTGGCGAATTTCTTCGATTCGATCTTGTCGCCCATCACCTCGATCGCGCGGGGATTGGGGCCGATGAAGACGATGCCCGCCTCGGCGAGCGCGTGGGCGAAAGCGGCCCGCTCCGAGAGAAAGCCGTAGCCGGGATGGACCGCCTCGGCGCCGGTCTCCTTGCAGGCGGCGATGATCTTCTCGATCGAGAGATAGGATTGGGCCGCCGGCGCCGGGCCGATCGCGACCGCCTGGTCCGCCATTTCGACGTGCAGCGCGTCCTTGTCGGCGTCCGAATAGACGGCGACCGTCCGAATACCTAGGCGCCGCGCGGTCTTTATGACCCGGCAGGCGATTTCGCCGCGATTGGCGATCAGGATCGTCTTGAACATCGCCCCCTCGGAGGACGCCCCCGTTTCGGGAGCCGTTGCCTCCGGTTTCTATTGGAGCGCAAGCCCTGCGTAAACACCTGCCTGAAACCCTTCTCCCCTGCGGGAGAAGAGTTTTAAGCTCGGGCGCCTTTCAGCGCCGCGTCGACGCCGGCCCAGCCGCGCGACGCCCGGGCTCCGACCGCTCCGAGGAACCAGGCCGGCGCGCTTTGCGCGTCGGCGAGAGCGGCGGCGAGCACCGCCAGCGCATTGGCCGAGGCGCATTCGTCAGAATGCGCGATCAGCCATTGCGCCTGCTCTTCGCTGATGGCGCCGGTAGGCCGAGCTTGCCAGACGACATGCTCGACGATCTTCTCGACGAAGAACTCCGTCCATTCCGGCGCATTGGCGAGGCCGGCGCGCTCGACGGCGAACAATTCGTCCGCCGCCTCGCGCGAAACCCAGCCGTCGGCGAAAACCTCGCGCCTGAGCCAGGCGACATCCATCGCAGTGACCTTGCGGCCGAGGATCATCGCCGAGATGATCGATCGAACTCCGCTCGACTGTAAACGCCATAACGCAACCCATTTTCGATGCCCCTGCCGCTTCGTTGGCGGCTTGTTGAGGGCGACTTTGGGCTGCAATCTTTGCCGAGTGGTGAACTTAAAGCGCCGCCTGCCGGGAGGGTTAAGCGGCGGCAAAGGGGGATGGTTTCGGGAGGGTGAAGGCCCTCACACGGTTGGCTCTCGCCAGTCGACACCCGGAAAGCGCGCGTAGTCGCGATCGAAGGTGATCCAGGTGCAGCCCCGCTCGAGGACGAGCGCGGCGAACCAAGCGTCCGCGACGCGCGGTCCACGGATGCCGGCTTCGAGGCACAGGCGCCTGAATATCTCCCAGTGCCGCTCTCCGGGCCGAACGACCTCGCAGTGCGGCTGATTGAGGAGATTGTCTCCGAACGCGAAGACCTCGCCCATCGAGCTCGGCTCCGCGAAAATCTTCGGATTGGTTGTGATGCGGGCGACGGCGCTCAGCGTCAGCGGCGAGACGCCAAATTGCGCGTCGGCGCGAATAACGCCGTCCAACCAGGGCTTGCAAACGCCGTGGCGGGGCGAATCGCGCCGAAATGCATAGATCAGCACGTTGACGTCGGCGAGAATCACTCGATCCGCCCGGCTTCGCGCAGGTCCTCAAGGTCCTGCAAAGCGGCGGAATCGTCCAGGTCGATCCCAGGCAGCAAGCCGCCGCTCGCGGAACTGACGGGAGGCAAGGTCCGGTCGACGATCCAATCGGAAGACTTCTCGTTGACGACCTGCCGCAGCCCTTCCTCGATCAAGGCCGTCAACGTCCGCCCTTCGTCCGCCGCCTTGCGTTTGGCGCGCCGGACAAGGTCCTCAGGCAGTCTAACTGTCGTTCTCTCGGTCATATGTCGAGACATATGTGCCCGGCGTCGATATGTCAATCAGGACTTCTTGCGCGGCCCCGACGACCGCCGCGTCCCTTTTGCTCGACAAATCGCCGCCGCACGGCGCCGCTCTGCTCGCCTCACAGCGGAATGTTATCGTGCTTCTTCCAGGGGTTCTCGAGCTTCTTGTTGCGCAGCATCGCGAGCACCCGCGATAGCCGCCGGCGGGTCGCGTGCGGCATGATCACCTCATCGATGTAGCCGCGTTCGGCGGCGATGAAGGGCGAGAGGAAGCGCGCTTCGTATTCCCTGGTCCGCTCGGCGATCTTTTCGGGATCGTTCATATCGGCGCGGAATATGATTTCGACCGCCCCCTTGGCGCCCATCACGGCGATCTGCGCCGTCGGCCAGGCGAAGTTGAGGTCGCCGCGCAGGTGCTTGGAGGCCATGACGTCATAGGCGCCGCCGAACGCCTTGCGGGTGATGATCGTCACTTTCGGCACCGTCGCCTCGGCGTAGGCGAACAACAGCTTGGCGCCGTGCTTGATGAGGCCGCCATATTCCTGGTCGGTGCCCGGCAGGAAGCCCGGCACGTCGACGAAGGTGACGATCGGGATGTTGAAGCAGTCGCAGAAGCGCACGAAACGCGCGCTCTTGCGCGAGGCGTCGGAATCGAGCACGCCCGCCAGCGCCAGCGGCTGATTGGCGACGATTCCGACTGTCGATCCCTCGATGCGCGCGAAGCCGGTGACGATGTTCCTGGCGTGCGCCTCCTGAATCTCGAAGAAATCGCCCTCGTCGGCGATCTTCGTGATCAGTTCCTTGATGTCGTAGGGCTTGTTGGGATTGTCGGGAACCAGCGTATCGAGCGACATGTCGATCCGCTCGGGATCGTCGAAGCTCGGCAGCTTCGGCGGGGGCTCGAGATTGGAGGCCGGCAGGAAGTCGATCAGGCGGCGCATCTGCAGCAGCGCCTCGACGTCGTTGTCATAGGCGCGATCGGCGATCGAAGAGCGGGTCGTGTGGACCTGGGCGCCGCCGAGCTCTTCGGCGGTCACCGTCTCGTTGGTCACCGTCTTCACCACATCGGGCCCGGTGACGAACATGTAGCTCGTGTCGCGCACCATGAAGATGAAATCGGTCATGGCCGGCGAATAGACGTCGCCGCCCGCGCAGGGGCCCATGATGACGGAGATCTGCGGGATGACGCCGGAGGCAAGCACGTTGCGCTGAAAGACCTCGCCGTAGCCGCCGAGGGCGGCGACGCCCTCCTGGATGCGCGCGCCGCCGGCGTCGAACAGGCCGATGATCGGCGCGCGGTTCTTGATCGCCATGTCCTGGATTTTGGTGATCTTCTTGGCGTGCTCCTCGCTCAGGGAGCCGCCGAAGACGGTGAAGTCCTTGGCGAAGACGAAGACCGTGCGGCCATTGACCGTTCCCCAGCCGGTGACGACGCCATCGCCGGGGATCTTGGTCTTCTCCATGCCGAAATCCGCGCCACGGTGTTCGACGAACATGTCGAACTCTTCGAACGAGCCGTGATCGAGCAGCAGCTCGATCCGCTCGCGCGCGGTCAGCTTGCCCTTGGCGTGCTGGGCGGCGACGCGCTGCTCCCCTCCCCCAAGGCGCGCGCGGGCGCGGCGATGTTCCAAGCGGGCCAGCATCTGTTTCATGAAGGGCGGCTCCGGTTCGGGGGCGCAAAGTGTCGACGATCCGCCCCAATTCTCCGCTGCTTCATGGCCGGGACGCTTCCAGGATCGAGGCCAATGTCGGCAGGCGTTCTTCCGGCGCCTATAGCATGCGGCGGGCTCGGCGGGAACGGGGCAGCCCTGCGACGTTGGAGCGACGGCGAGCCTCCGGCCATCGAACTGTTTCATCCGCCGCGCGACGCCTATAGAGACGAACGCAGGAAAACATCTTTGGAGACAACGATGATCATCGCCAAAAATGCCGAGGGCGCTACGAAAGCGATTCTGTTCGCGGGGGAGCGCAGAATCGAGTCCGATACGACGCCGCCCGCCGGAAAAGGCGATGGAATCCGCCCGTTTCAGCTCCTCGAGGCGGCGCTCGCCAGTTGCATCGCCATCACGCTGCGGATGGTCGCCGACGAGCGGCGCATGGCTCTTCAATCCGTCGACGTAACGGTCGAGGTCGATCGGTCCCGGGACGAGGAAACCGTTTTCCGCACCTCGATCGATTTGCACGGCGCGCTCGCAGACGCCGAGCGCGAGCTGCTCTTGGAGGTGGCCCGGCTCTGCCCGGTGCGCAAGACGCTGTCCAAGCCGATCTCGTTCGTCGAGGCGGAGCCAAGCCGATAAGCGCCGCCCTTCCCGGCGATTAGAGACGCGCTGTCCTTCGACCCAGAGATCGAAGCGTTAGCCGATTGAGGCGCCCACGGAACAACTCGCGACTTGCTGGCGAGGCCTCGATCGCTGGATTGCTTCGCTCCGCTAAGAAGAAACAACACGCTAAGTGGCGGCGTTGGCGTGCGAATCAGGCTCGGCTCAGGCGGCTTGCGAGATCGGCTGCAAGGTGGCGTCGTAGCCGAGATCGCGGATTTGCCGGACTAGGCGATTGAGTTTGGCCTTGGGCCGGCGGCCCTCGAAATAGGCGCCGCCGAGGTCGCGGTGCGGGACGCCGTCTTTGAGCATGTGGTAGACCGCGGTGAGAAGCGAGGCGGCGACGGCGCAGACCGCTTTTTGCGGGCCGCGTCTGGCGCGCAGGCGGAAAAACTGGGCGGAGTAATAGCTCGCCTTGGCGCGCTTGGCCGCCCACGCGCACTGAACGAGCATGGTCTTCAGCCACGGCGCGCCCTTGCGCAGGCGACCGCGCCGGCGTTTGCCGGCGCTTTCGTTCTGCGCCGGGCAGAGGCCCGCCCAGGCGACGAGATGGCCGGCGGTGGCGAAGCGGCCCATGTCGGGGCCGATCTCGGAGAGGATCGTCAACGCGGATAAGCGGCTGACCCCGGGAATGGTGACGAGCAAGCCGATCAAGTCGCGAAACCCAGCTTTGCGCTCGATCCGTTGGTCGAGCCGCGCGAGGCGCTCGTCGGCCTCGCGGTCGAGCTCGCCGATGGTCGCCGCCAGCGCGTCGTACTGCTGCAAATGGAGCCGCAGCAGGAAGCGATGATGATCGGTCAGGCGGCCGTGCAGCGCGTCGTAGAGCTGCTTGGGCGAGGCCTTCAGCCGCCGGTCGGTCAAGGCGACGAGCTTGCGCGGATCGCGCTGGCCGCCGATCATCGCTTCGATCACGCGGCGCCCGTTGCCGCCCATGATGTCGCTGATCACCGAATCGAGGCGAATGTTGGCTTCCGTCAGCGTCTTCTGGATGCGTTGGACATGGCCGCACTGCTCGCGCACCAGCTGCTTACGGGTGCGCATCAACGTGCGCAGCTCGTGCAGCGGTTCGTCGGGAACGAAGCTCGCCCGGATCAAGCCGAACGCGGCGAGATCGGCGATCCAGGTCGCGTCGTTGACGTCGGTCTTGCGGCCGGGAACCGCCTTGATGTGCGCGGCGTTGGCCACGATCATCGCATAGTCGCCGTCGGCCAGTATCTTCCAAATCGGCATCCAGTAGACGCCGGTCGCCTCCATCGCGACCCGCTCGCAGCGCGCCGCGACCAGCCAGTCCTTGAGCGCGCCAAGGCCGGCCGTCGTCGTCTCGAACGTTCGACAGTCCCGGTGGGCCTTGCCGGCCGCCATCGCGCGCACGCACGCCACGACGCTGTCCTTGTGGACGTCGAGGCCGGCCACCCGTTCGTGCAGAACTTCCATCATCGCCTCCATCGCTCGCCGCGCCGGCAAGGACGCCGATGGAAGAGGAATGCTAAGAAGAAGGCTCCAGGGCGTCGCCGCCCCTACGCGCAAGACGAGATCATCACGGCGTCCCGGGTCCAACTCGCGACCGAGCTCAACGGCATCAGTGAGAAGCCGACCTCTTGCCGACGACCCGAAAATCCTACCACGATGGCAGCGCGCCGGCCCCGTTTCATTCAGCAAGATCGCCTGCAAAGACGGTCCCAACTCGCAATGACGGGAACGCGTTAGTCCGGCTTGACCGCCGGCGTCGGCGATCCGGCCTCCGCCGACTTCGAGGACGCCGCGCCACTCGCCAGTCGCACCTCGTCGCCGTTCTGCAATGTCTCGGGCGGGCTGTCGATGACGCGATCTTGCGGGTCGAGGCCGGCGGTGATCTCGACGCGGTCGCCGAAGTCGCGGCCGAGTTGAACCTCCTTCATGACGGCCTTGCCGTCGTCGCCGAGCACCGCCACCCGCACCCCGCGATTGGTCGGAATCAACGCCGTCGCCGGGGCGCGCACCATATTCGCCACCGGCAGCTCAAAATGCACCTGCGCATAGGCGCCCTGCGCCAGCGCGCCGTCCGGATTGTCGGCCTGCAGCTCGATCATCATGCTGCGCGAGCCGGCGTCCATGGCGTGCGAAATCGCGGCGACCGTGGCCTCGAACTTGCGGCCCGGATATTGCGGCATGTCGAAGGTGGCATGCAGTCCCGGCTTGAGATCGCCGGTGAACGCCTGCGGCGCCTGCACGTAGATGCGGACCTTGTGCAGGTCGGAAACTTCGAACAGCGGCATGCCAGCGCTGGTCCCGCTGCCGACATTGACCAGGGCGCCGACGTCGGTGTTGCGCTGCGTGACGACCCCGCCGAACGGGGCGACGATGTTCTTGAAGTCCTCCATCGCCTGAAGCTGTCCCACATTCGCCCGAGCGGCGTCGGCGATCGCCTTGTCGGCGGCCGCCGCGCCCGCCTTCTCGTCATTGGCCTGCTTCGACACCCATTGCGAACCGACCAGCGCCTGCCAGCGCTGCGCGGTTACGGTCGCTACCCGCTCGTTGGCCTCGGCGGTCGCGAGGTTGGCCTTCGCTTGTTCGAACTGCTGATCGAGATCGGGCGTGTCGATCGTCGCGAGCTGCTGCCCGGCCTTCACATGCGCGCCGATGTCCTCCTGCCAGCTCTTGAGATAGCCGGAGACGCGCGCATAGATCGGCGCCTTGAAATACGGCTGGACGGTGCCCGGAAGCGTCAGAGCCTCCTCGGCGGCTCCACGCTCGATCTTGGCGAGCTGAACGGTCGGGACTGCCACCTTGTTGGTCCACTGCACGAGCGCGTGCTGTGCGTGCGCCCGGTCCTCGATGCCGCGCACTACGATCACGGCGGCGACGGCGAGCCCTGCGGCGCCGGCAAACCATAGGATGCGCCGGTTCGGAGTTTTGATCGGTTCAGTGGACAACGGTCGCTCCAAGCGGCTCGAGGTGAGAGGGCGCAGCCGGCGTCGGGGCCTGAGCGCGCCGGTCGCGGGCGTGCACGAGACTGAACAACGTCGGAACAAGAAAGAGCGTCGCGCAGGTCGCAAAGCAGAGGCCGCCGATCACCGCTCGACCGAGCGGCTGGTTCTGCCCGGCCTCGAGCGCCATCGGCGCCATGCCGATGATCATCGCGAGCGCCGTCATCAGCACCGGCCGGAAGCGGGTTGAGCCGGCTTCGAGCGCCGCCGTCACGGCGTCGGCGCCTTCGGCCAGACGCGTGCGGGCGAAACTGATGATGAGAATCGAGTTCGCCGTGGCGACGCCCATGCACATGATTGCGCCAGTCAGAGCGGGGACCGACAAGGTCGTTCCCGTGGCGAACAGCATCCAGACGATGCCGGCAAGCGCCGTCGGCAGCGCCATAATGATCACGAACGGATCGAGCCACGACTGAAAGTTGACGACGATGAGCAGGTAGATGAGGACGATCGCAAGCGCGAGGCCGACGAAGAGCTGCGAATAGGCGCTCGTCATGACCGTCACCTGGCCGCGCAGCACGACGCTCGAGCCCCGCGGCACGTCATGCGCCGTGTCCTGAATCACCTTGCGGATGTCCGCCGCCACGCCGCCGAGGTCGCGTCCCTGGGGCGTCGCGTAGATGTCGATGACGGGGCGAACATTGTAATGGTCGACCACCGCATCGCCGGGGCTGCGCGTGAAGGTCGCGAGGCCGCCGAGCAATTGCGTCGCGCTCGCGCCGGAGTTCGCCGTAATCGGCATCTCGCGCAATGCGCTCATCGTGTCGAAGTCGTGTTGCGGCGTCTGCACCGAGACCGCGTAGGAGACGCCGTTCTTCGGATTCAACCAATAGGTCGGGGACGTCTGCGTGCTGCCGGCGAGCGTCGTCAACATGCTGGTCGCCGCATCCCGCTCGCTAAGACCGACCAGCCCGGCGATCGAGCGGTCGACATTGACGTTCAAGGTCGGCTGCTCGAACGCCTGCTGGATGCGCGCGTCGGCAACGCCGGGGATGCGCGCGACGCGCGCCAGCAGCTCGTCCGCGTATTTCCGGTTCGCTTGCAGGTCATTGCCGACCACCTGCAGATCGATCGGCGCGGGCACGCCGAAATTCAGGATCTGGGTGACCATGTCGGCGGGAAGGAACGCGAAGGAGACGCCGGGGAACTCGCCCGGCAATTGCTCGCGCATCGCCTTGACGTAGTCGGCCGTCGGACCATGCCTGGGCTTCAGCGTGATCAGGATGTTCGCGTCTTCGACGCCGATCGAGCCGGAATTGTCATAGGCCATATTGATGCCGCTGACCGGCAGGCCGATGTTGTCGACGACGCTGCCCAGTTCGTCCGAAGGGATGATCTGGTGGATCGCGTCGCCGACCCGGTCCGCGATCCGCGTCGTCTCCTCGATGCGCGTGCCCGTCTGCGCCCGCAAATGCAGCTTGATCTGCCCGCCGTCGATGTCGGGGAAGAAGTCCTGCCCGAGAAAGGGCGCGAGCGTGAACGACAGCGCCGCGAAGCCGAGGAAGCCCGCGATGACCTTGACGCGGTTGGCCAGGAACAGCGCCAGCAAGCCTTGGTAATGGAGGCGGAGCGCCTCGAAGCGATGCTCGAAGCCCTGCTGGAACCGCACCAGCGGGTTGCGGCTCGGGGCGCCGCCGTGGCCGTGGGCCTTCTGGTTGCGCAGCAGATAATTCGCCAGCGTCGGCACCAGAGTGTAGGTCAGAAGGTAGGAGGCGATTAGCGCGAAGACGAACGCCTCCGCCAGCGGACGGAAGAGATAGCCCGCGACGCCGCCGAGGCCGAACATCGGCACGAAGGCGATGCAGATGCACAGCAGCGACACGGTCGCCGGAACCATGATCTGCTTGGCGCCGTCGACGATCGAGGTTTCGATGTCTTCCCCCTCATCGAGATGCCGGTTGATGTTTTCGATCGTCACGGTGGCGTCGTCGACCAGGATGCCGACCGCGAGCGCCAAGCCGCCGAGCGTCATCACATTGATGGTCTCGCCGATCACCGAGAGGACCGTCAGCGACGTGAGCACCGCGAGCGGAATCGTGACGGCGATGATGAGCGTCGAACGCCAGCTACCGAGGAATAGCAGGATCATCATCGCGGTCAGCGCGGCGGCGATCAGCGCTTCGCGCACGACGCCCGACACCGCTTCGGTCACATAGCCAGACTGGTCGCCGACCGCGTCGAGCTTAAGGCTTTCCGGCATGGTCGTGGCGACGCTCGGCAGCATCGACTTGATGCCGTTGATGATGTCGAGCGTCGAGGTCGCGCCCGCCTTCTCGATCGCCAGCAGCACGGCGTTCTTGCCGTCGACGTGAACGACATTGGTCTGCGGCGGATAGCCGTCGTGCACATAGGCGACGTCGCGCATGTAGATGACCGTTCCGTTGACGGTCTTGATCGGCAGATCGTTGAAGGCGGCGATCGTGCTCGGCGAGTCGTTCAAATTCACCATATATTCGAACTTGCCGATCTTCTGCGTGCCTACCGGCGTGATGAGATTCTGGATCGACAGCGCGTTGACGACGTCGTTGGCGGAAATGCCGTAGGTGTGCAGCGCCTGCTGGTTGAGGTCCGCCTGGACCTGCCGCACCTTGCCGCCGTAAGGCAGCGGGATCGACGCGCCGGCGACCGAGGACAACTGAGGACGGATGAAGCTGGTCGCGTCGTCGAACAGCGTCGTATCGGAGAGCGTGTCGCTCGACAGCGCGAGTTGGAGGATCGGCACGCTCGAAGCGTTGAAGCTGAGGATCAGCGGCGGCGTCACACCCGGCGGCATCTGCTTCAGCACAGTTTGCGACATCGCCGAAACTTCGGCGAGCGCCGCGTTGATATTCACGGTCGGCTGAAAGAAGATCTTGATGATGCCGTAGTTCGGTATCGACTGCGACTCGATGTGCTCGATGTCGTTCACGCCGTTGGTGAGCGAGCGCTCGTAGAACGTGACGATGCGTCCCGCCATGTCGTCCGGCGGCAGCCCCGTATAGGTGAATACGACGCTCACCACCGGGATGTTGATGTTAGGAAAGATGTCGGTCGGCGTGCGAAGCGCCGAGGCGACGCCGAAGATCAGAATCAGGAACGCCATCACCACGAAGGTGTAAGGACGCCCCAGAGCAATTTTGACGATGCCGACCATGCTTTCCTCGTACGGTCGTCCTTGTTGGCCGCCCTCGCGGCCGGACGATCCCGGATGTCGTTTCTTGGCTCTCGGGGGAAAGCCGCGCTCGCTTGCTCAGTCTTGCCCGGCTCTCTCAGGAAAACCGGACGCGACGCGCGCCAACGCCAGATCGGCGCAGACGCGCGCGGGCGTTCCCCTCTGCGCATTGGCGACGAGCTCGACGAGATAAGCGCCAGCGTGGCGAACCGCTTCATCGGACAAAGCCGGCCCCGTCACCGCAGCGCCCCGCGCGTCGACGCCGAGCTCAGCGAGCGCGGCGACCTCGTCGCGCAATCTCAAGGAGACGCCTTGCTCGGCTTGCGAGCATTGAATGAGCCGGATCTTGAGACCGGTCCTGTCGAGATCGGGAAGCGGCCGCCGCAGGCTCGACTCGATCGCCAGAACCCCGGCGCAATTCCAGCTCAGCCGCAGCGCGGCTTGCAGGGCAAGAGTTCCGGATTTTCCAAATCCCACCACCACCAGGCTGCTCGGGTCCAAGCGTCGCACACGCAGCAAGGCCTGGAGAATGGGTTCGAGAGCGCGGACGCCGCTCTCGATCTCTTCGTCGAGGCCGCCGGCATAAGACGCGCCGGCGCCGCGGCCCGAGGTCTCGAACGCCTCGAAGGCCGTTTCCGGTAGGGATGTCGCCCATCGCTCGGCGACGAGGCTCATCTGCGCGGCTGAGCAAGTTTCGTCATGCAGCAGCACGACCAGCGCCTGCGGAATCCTCTGCGCGGGCTGTCGAAGCCGAAATTGGTGGGAAATTTGCATCGCCTTCCCGTCTCGAAGCGTGCCGCAATGGCGCTCCCTGACGGGAAAATAAAATCTTCTTTAGGTATGACACAAATGCATTCACATCACAACATCATTCATGATGCGAATTGACGTGTCAGATACTGTTGGCGACGGAGAGGACCATCTCGCGCAGCCACTGGTGGGCGGGGTGCCCCTCGAGCCGCCGATGCCACGACATTGTCGTGCGTATCTGCGGCGCGTCGAAGGGAAAGTCGCAGATTTGGAGGGGATGGTCCCTTATGAGTTCCTGCGCGACGCGGCGCGAGAGCGTCGCCGCCATGTCCGTCTGCGTGAGAATGGCGGGGGCTGACAAGAATGGCGCGCGTAGCGCGACGCGGCGTTGCGTCGAATGGGCAGCGAGCCATTGATCGATGAAGCTCGTATCCTCCCGGCTCGACGAGATTTCGAGATGGGGAACCTCGCCGAGCGATTTTGCCGTGAGTTTCTGCCGGCTGACCGGATGGCCGCGCCGCACCACGAGCACGTAAGGGTCTTCGAGCAGCGAGGTCGTCGCGAAGCGCTCCCCTGGCCCCGTCGCGCCGCCGATCGCCAGATCGATGTCGCCACGGTCGAGCCGTTCGACGATGTCGAGGGTCCCGCTCGGCCGCAAATCGAGATGCACCGTGGGCGCGGCGGCCAAGCTCGCCGCGACGAGCGGCGGCGCGAGCACGACGGCCGCATAATTGTTGAGCGCCACCACGAAGCGGCGATCCGACGACGACGGGTCGAAGCTCGCCGGCTCGAGCGCGAGTTGCATTTCGCTCAGGGCCTTGCGCAGCGGCAGAGCGAGCGCTTCGGCGCGCGCGGTCGGCGCCATCCCGTCCGGCGTGCGGACGAACAGTTCATCCTTGAGCATGTGGCGCAGGCGATTGAGCGCGTGGCTCATCGCGGGCTGACTAAGGCCGATGCGGGCGCCGGCGCGCGTCACGCTACGCTCCTGCATCACCGCGTCGAACACGATGAGCAGATTGAGATCGAAGGCGCCCCAGTTCATCGTCCGACCATGGAGATTCCGATGCTGCGCGTCAGGTCAGCGCCAGCGCATGCGCCGCCGCCTCGAAATCTCGCCGTCTCGCCTCGCGCCGCGCTCTCGCGTCTGCGTCCTCGCCCCACTGGGAAATCTGGAAATCCTCGCCGACATGGGCGATCCGCCAGGCCTCTTCGGCGCTGAGGCGGCCGCGGGCGAGCGCGAGCGCGAGCAGGGCCGAGCCGGTCAGGCTCGTTGCGACATGCAGCGCGGCAAGCGCGATCGGCTCGTCGAACGCCTCCAGCGCGGCGCGGACGGCGTCGAGCGCAGCCTGCGGCTGAGCCCGGTGCACGATGCCCTCGGCGACCCGAAAATGCGCGCCGAGCGCTTCGCCGGCCCATTCCAAAACCGGATCGAAGGCGGCGCTCTCCGCAGCGACCAGCGCCTCGGGAGCATCCGCGCGATAGCAGGTGAGATCGGCCTCGGCGTAGCGCGCGATTTCCGCCCGCGTTTCGTGGCGCGCCCCCGCGACGCCGTCGAGCGCGGAATTGACCAGGCGCGTGAGCGGCATGGCGGCGGGGTCGATCGTCTCCCCCTGCACCGCCCATTCCCTGGCGATCGCCTCGGCGAGCCCGCGGTTTGGCGCGACGATCGGCTGCTTGGCGGGCGTGCGCGCGCCCCGCCCGTCGAGCAGCAGGGCGAAACCGCCGTCCGCCTCGCCGACGCTGGCGCCCGAATAGAACCGCTTGAGCGCGGCCGGGCGCATCGCGGCCTGCGCCGCGCTCATGGGGTTGTCGGGCTTCTCACTCATCGGGCGCGTCCTCGATGGGGTCGCGCTCGGCAACGTCGAAGCCGAACATGTCGAAACTCTTGCGCATATGTTCGGGCAGCGGCGCGGTGACGTCGATCATGCCGCCGCGGGGATGGGGCAGAATGAGCCGTCGAGCGAGCAAGTGCAGCTTCGGCTCGACGCCGGGCGGCACGGCGCGCAGTGGATCGTTGCGCGCGGGATCGTTCTCGGGCCGGCGATTGTACTTCGGGTCGCCGACGATCGAATGGCCGATCGCCTCGCAATGGGCGCGCAATTGATGCGTGCGGCCGGTGATCGGGCGCATCGACAGCCAGGCGAGCCGCGGCGTGACTTTGTCGACAATGGCGTAAAGCGTCAGCGAATGCTGGGCGTCGGGGTCGCCGTGCCGCGCGACCCGCATCCGCTCGATGTCGGCGCGGTCTTCTCTGGGGCCGCCGCGTTCGTCGCCCATGCCCGGGCCCTTGGCGAGAAACAGTGAAATGCGCCCCTGCGCGGGCTTGGGCACGCCTTCGACGAGCGCCCAATAGATTTTCTTGGCGCCGCGCGAGCGGAAGGTCGCGCCGAGATCGGCCGCCATCTTGCGGCTCTTGGCGACGAGCAGCACGCCGGAGGTGTCGCGATCGAGCCGATGCACCAGGACCGGGCGCTCGCCTTTCTTGTCGGCGAGCGCGGCGAGCATGCCGTCGATGTGCCGCTTGGTGCCGGAGCCGCCCTGGACGGCGAGGCCGTAGGGCTTGTTGAGCACCATCAGGTCACGATCCTCGAACAGGATCATCTCCCGCACCGCCTCGGCGTCGCGCGGGTCGGCCGGGCGCTCCTTGACGGGCACGGGCGGGGCAAGGCCGAGCGGGGGCACGCGCACGCTCTGCCCCACCTCGAGACGGGTCGAGATTTCCGCTCGTTTGCCGGCGACACGCACTTCGCCCTTGCGCACGATCTTGTTCAGATGCGCCTGCGGCAGATCGGGAAAACGGCGGCGGAACCAGCGGTCGAGCCGCATGCCCGCCTCGTCCTCGCCGATCTCGTAGGTCGCGACTTTGTTCTCTGCGCTCACGTCAAGCTCCGGACCAGCGACAGGCCCGCCCACAGCCCGAGAAAGCCGAGCGCCACCGAGCCGCCGACATAGGCGAGCGCCGCGCCGATCTGATGGCGCTCGATCAAGAGCACAGATTCGAGCGAAAACGTGGAGAACGTCGTGTAGCCGCCGAGGATGCCGGTGGCGATGAAGAGGCGCGTCGGCTGCGTCCAGCCCGCGCCAGCGCGGAAGGCCAGCCAGCCCACCAGCACGCCCATCGCCAAGGAACCCGACACATTGATGAAGGCGGTTCCCCACGGAAAGTCCGCGCCGGCGATCCTGGTGATCGCGAGGTTCACGACGTGCCGCAGCACGCCGCCAAGTCCGGCGCCAACGAAGACGAGCACGTAGGGAAAATAGCTTTGGATACTGGCTTGCATGACGCGCCTATAGCGCAAGGCCGCCGCGTGCGATAGGTCGCCAGGGGCGAGAACGAGCCTGCGCCGAGCGCCTTTTTGTCGTAGGATCGCGAGGCCGGGGAGAACGCCATGACCTACGAACTCTATTATTGGCCGGGCATACAGGGGCGCGGCGAGTTCGTCCGCCTCGCGCTGGAGGCCGCCGGAGCGGCTTATATCGACGTGGCGCGCGAGCGCGGGGAAGGCCGCGGCGTCGCCGCGATGACGAAAATCATGAAAGGCAAAGGCGGCGGGCCGGCCCCATTCGCGCCGCCGTTCCTCAAGGACGGCGACCTGATCGTCTCGCACGCCGCCAACATCCTGCTCTATCTCGGCCCGAAGCTCGGCCTCGCGCCGCGCCCGAAAGCGCTGATCCCCCTCGCGCACGGCATGCAGCTGACGATCACCGACTTCGTCGCCGAGGCCCACGATACGCACCATCCGATCTCCAACGCCCTCTACTACGAGGACCAGAAGAAGGAGGCGAAAGCCCGCGCCACGGCCTTTCTCGACGAACGCCTGCCGAAGTTCCTCGGCTATTTCGAGAGCGTGCTGACCGAGAATCCGGACCGCGCAGGCCACAGCGTCGGCCGCACGCTGACGACAGTCGATCTCTCGCTGTTCCAGCTTTGCGAGGGCCTTAGCTACGCCTTCCCCAGGGCGATGGCGAAATTCTCGCGCGACTACCCCGCCCTTGCCAATTCGCGCGAGTCCGTTCGGACGCACGCCGGCGTCGCCGCTTATCTTGCTTCGCCGCGCCGCATCCCCTTCAACGAATCGGGTATCTTCCGCCACTATCCCGAGCTCGACCGCGACCCGGAGTGAACGCCGATCAATAGAGGCCGGGAATGAGCCGCCAGGTGCGCTCCCGATAGGCTTCGTATTGTGCGCCGAACGCCTCGCCGAGCAGGGTCTCCTCGGCTCGCATGCGAGCGATCAGGGGCGGCAGCAGGCAGGCCGTCAGGATCACCCCAGCCCCCGACCGGAAGGCGAGCGCCCAGCCGAGCGAGCCGACGAGAAGGCCGAGATAGCTGGGATTGCGAATGGTGGCGTAAAGGCCGTCGGTGACCAGCTGATGGCCTGGCTGGAGCGCGACGAGGCCGCTGAATCGTTCCTTGAGCACGAAGACCGGCGCGATCCGCAACACGCCGCCGGCGATGGCGAGCGCCACCCCGAGCCAACGCGTCGCCGCGCCGTCGATCGTCAGCACGTCGAGCCGGTCGGTCAGGGCCGGAACAACGCCGAGCAGCAATCCGATCACCCCGAAGGCGATCAGCACCCACCGGTTGCCGCGATCCTCCCGCACGCCCGAGCTCACATTGCCCTTGGTGAACAGCGCTGAGACGCTCAGGGCGAAAATGACGAGCGCGAGCGCGATGAGAGCGGGATGCGACAGGTAGGCCGCGAGGCCGCCCTCCCCGGCCACGGCCAAGGCGAGATAGGCGATCGTGGCGATCGCCGTGAAGACGGCCATTTTCAGGCTCAGCGTCATAGCGGCCTCATTGGCGAAGCTCAGGATTCACCAATTGTAGACGATTTCCACACGCCGCGATCCCATCAAACTTGACGGAACATACAGCGAACATATAGGGACTATACATCAAACGCAGGAGGGCATGATGGCTCGTCAGTTGGTCTCTACATTGCGCGAAATCTGGGAATTGGCGTCGATCGGCGCATTCGTGGCGATGATCGCCATGGCGGCCCGGGCCTTCGGCGCCTGATTTCTAGAGCACTGCCCGGCTAAGATGGGGCATATCCGGCGTCGGTGAAGTAGTTTTGGCAGGCCTGTGGGGTGATCTGGTCGAGACAGAGGCCGATGCGATCCCAGAGAGCGGGAACGGTTCGCTCGGCCGCCTTGCGCAGGTGCGCCTTGAGCTGCGAGAACGCCATCTCGATGGGGTTCAGATCTGGCGAATAGGGCGGCAGCAAGCGCAGTTCGGCTCCGGCGTCGACGATCCGCTGGCGCACCCCGTCGACCTTGTGGGCGGGCAGGTTGTCCATCACCACAATGTCGCCAGGCTGCAAGGTTGGGACAAGGAAGGTCTCGACATAGACCAGAAAGGCGTCGCCGTTCATGGGGCCGTCCAGGACGAACGGCGCGATCAGGCTGTTATGGCGCAGGCCGGCGACGAAAGTGGTGGTCTTCCAGTGCCCCCAGGGCGCCTTGGCCAGCAGGCGCTCGCCGCGCGGGCATCGTCCCCGCAGCCGGACCATCTTGGTGGACGCCCCAGTTTCGTCGATAAACACCAGCTTGTCGGGATCCAGGCTGGCCTGAGCCGCCTTCCAGGCTTCACGCGCCTGGGCCACATCCGGCCGCTCCTGCTCGGCCGCGTGCAGAGTTTTTTTTATAACTGAGGTCGTACCGTTGGACGAAGCGATCCACCGCGCTGGTCGAGGTCTTCAGGCCCAACTCGTCCTCAATCCGCTGGGCCAGTTCCGCCAAACTCAGGTCAGGCTCGGCCTTGATGAGCGCCAGCAGCCACGCTGCGTGCGGCTCCAGTGGCGAGCGGCTCTTGCCCGACCGCGCAGCCGGGGCTGTGCTGCCGGTCTCGTCCAATTGCTTCTTCCAGCGGATCGCCGACGACGCTCCGACCTTGAAACGGCGAGCCGCGCCGCGCCGTGAATTGCCCTCCGCGATCTCCGCCACAACCCGCTTGCGATACTCCTCCGAATACGGCCGTCCGACCATGAGCCCCTCCCGAATCAGAGGCTCAATCGACTCACATCCGCACACGTTCGGGAATCCGCCCGCTCATCACATTCGATTCATCACAGCCGGGCAGTGCTCTAGGGAGCAGGACCCCGCCCGCCCGCTTGGCGGACGGCGTGCGCTGCTTTATCAGTCGCGGGCCGGCGGCGATGCGCCTCGGTTATTCCGCGCAGGAGTTTGAAGCGTTTGCCGCCCAGGGTCTCCCTCATCGTCGTCGCCGCGGGTCGCGGCTCGCGCATTGGCGCGGCGACGCCGAAGCAATATCTCGATTGCGCCGGCAAGCCGCTGCTCGCCCACGCCCTCGAAGCGCTCGCCCTGGCGCATGACTTTTGCGCCGCGACCGTCGTCATTCATCCCGACGATCGCGACGCTTATCAGCGCGTGCTGACGTTTCTGACCCCCGAGGCCGCCGCGCGGTTCAGCCCGCCGGCTTTCGGCGGCGCGACTCGCCAGCAGAGCGTGCTCGCCGGTCTCGAAGCGCAGAGCGCGACCGCGCCCGATCTTGTCCTCATCCACGACGGCGCACGCGTCTTCCCATCGCGCGCACTGATCGAAAGGGCCATCGAAGCCGCCGCGACGCATGGCGCCGCCGTGCCCGGCGTCGCGATCAGCGACACGATCAAAGCGATCGACGCATCCGGCCAGATCCTGTCGACGCCCGATCGCGCCGGGCTGCGCGCGGTGCAGACGCCGCAAGCCTTCCGCTTCGCCCTCATTCTCGACGCCCACCGGCGCGCGGCGCGCGAAAGGGTTGCGGATTTGACTGATGACGGGGCGGTCGCGGCCTGGGCGGGCCATTCGACTTACGTTTTCGAGGGCGACTCGGAAAACATCAAGGTGACGACTTCTCGGGATTTGCGCGCGGCGGAGGCGCGATTGATGGAGCAGGCTTCGGACATTCGGGTCGGCCAGGGTTACGACGTGCACGCTTTCGCGCCGGGCGACGCGGTGTGGCTCGGCGGCGTGCGCATTCCCCATTCGCAAAAGCTGAGCGGCCACTCCGACGCGGACGTCGTTTTGCACGCCCTCGCGGACGCCCTCTACGGCGCGCTCGGCGACGGGGACATCGGCGCGCATTTTCCCCCCTCCGACGAGCGCTGGCGCGGCGCCGATTCGTCGATCTTTCTCGCCCACGCCGTGGGACGCGTGCGCGCCCGTGGCGGTATCGTCGCTCATCTCGACGTTACGCTGATCTGCGAGGCGCCCAAGGTCGGCCCGCACCGCGAGGCCATGCGCACGCGCATCGCCGAGATCGCCGGGATCACAATCGACCGCGTCGGCGTCAAGGCGACGACCTCGGAGGGTCTCGGCTTCACCGGCCGCCGCGAAGGGATCGCCTCCATGGCGAGCGCGACGATCCGGCTGCCGATCGCTACAACGCGCTGACTGATTTCGTCGACAGGCTCTCATAGGTCTCGGGGAGCGTTCCTCCCCAAAACTGCTTGGCGAAAATCGGTCCGGTTCCGGCATACGTCGCCCCGGTCAAATGAACCGGGGTGAAAAAGTGGCTCGGATAGATCGTGATGTCCGCGCAGCGATATTTTTGGACGGTTTCCGTCAGTCGCGCTGCGCCGGTGAGCTCCCGCGCCATCCCGTCAGCCATGTTGGGCGACTGGTGAATCTCGTCGATGACACGCCCGATCAGCGGGTTGCCGCGCTGCGCGTAGACAAAGCCATTGGCGATGACGCCCGGCCGAGCAATCTCGTCTTCCCAACTGGCGAACAGCTCTGGCTCGAATAGCCAATCTTCCAGCGGCCGGACACAGACGGCGTCGGCGTCGATGGCGAATCCTCCGTGCTGATGGAGAATCTCCCACCGCATCATGTCGGCGACCCCTGAGAGCTCGCGCCCCAGCATCGCGCGCATGTGATGCGCGTTCCGCCATCGTATCGATCGCAATTCGTTTTTGCCCCACACCGCGACCCGCCAATCGGGGTTCTGATCGCGCCACGTATGGATGCAATTGTCCGGACGCTTGTTCTCTTCGCCGATCCAGACGACGTGAATCGTCCGCACGATCTTGGTCTGCTTCTTGAAGATCGTGACGACCGGCGCTTGCCCATCGGCCGCGGTCAAATCAGGCAAATCGATGTCGGCAAGCGGTTTGAGCGCGGTTTCATCATCCTCCGGCATGACTCCTTTGGTCGATAGTTTCTGCCTTGCAAATTCCGCGTTCGCTCCGACCCGGGGAATCATACCCTGCGGCACAGCCTGACTCTCCAGCAGAGCCGTGGACAATCGCAAGCACTCTTCAAATCGGCCGGTCCAATAGGCGCTCACCGACAATTCGTCGGACAGTCCATAGTCGTAGACCCAGCCCTGAACGAAGAGGCCGTTCTCTGGCTTCGGGATTTTCTCGCCGCGCTTGGCGAGCTGATACGCTTGCTCGAATCGGTCCTTTTCTCTCAGCAATCGGGCGGCGGCGTGCAAACCCTCGGCCCGATTGGGCGCGACGTCCGAAGCGCGCAGATAGACCTTCACCACCTCATCGACTGACCGCCCGAGCTCCTGCATCAGCCCTGCCGCACTGAAAAGGCTCATGAAAACTTCCTCGGCCCAGAACCCCTGCCCTGCCCTGGAGAGGAAATACTTCAGCGCAAGCTCCTTCTCGCCGCCGTCGCGATAGCTCTGCGCGAGGTAAAACGTGTACCTCGAGCGCATGAATACGTCGATTTCCCTCTCAAGCGCCTCCTTCAATATTTTCGCGTCGTTCAGATACTTTCCGGCCGACTTGCTCCTGGCGCCCTCGACGCGCGCGGTCATCTTGACGCCGTCGAGATGTCCTGTCGTCGCTTCGGGGCTTGGCGGCTCCAGGAATTCGTGCAGCACCCCTCGATATCGAAAGGCGATGTTATTTCTGCATAATTGGTTGCGCCGGTAGGCAACGCCCCCCAACGAAATCGCTATCGAGTAAATATCGCGATCCAGCGATCTCTTCATTTCATCCAAGTCGAGATTCGGATCGATCTCGATCGAATCGTCGGCGTCGATAATGAAGGCGTAATCGACATCAAGAATCTTCCGCAGTTCGGCCAGGGCGTGGCTGCGATTGAACTCGAAGCTCTTCCACGGCTCGTCGATCACGACCCCTCGAACGCCATGTTTCGAAAGCCATTTTCTGATGATCTTCTGAGTCCCGTCCGAGGAGCCGGTGTCCTCGACGAAGACGTAATCGACCAACGGCCTTATGCTATCCAAGCATCGCTCGATAACGCCCGACTCGTTCTTAACGATCATACAGGCGCCGATTTTCTTCGGACTGCTCGTCATGGGATTCAACGCCCCGACAGCACACGTAGAAACGATCGCTTTTCCCAGCCGAAAGGGATTGGATCGCTACGAAACGGCGCGACAACATACCAATACGAAAACAATCCGCCTACCCCTGTCAGAAGCACAGCGCCTGCTCATCCGGTGTATTCCTAGCGTCGCGGATCGCGCCCAACCGGAGGGGAAATCCCTGCTTTTGCGTTCTGGCCAGCAGGCTGGACTCCGAAGCGGCCCAGACTAAAATCAAGCCGGAAATGCCGTCACGTTACCGGAAGCGAGCGGCGATGACCTTTCTCGATCGCACGGACGCCGGCCGCAAGCTGGCGGCGGCCCTGAATTCCTGGAAAGATCAGAATCCCGTCGTGCTGGCCCTACCGCGCGGCGGGGTAGCGGTAGCCGCGCCGATCGCGGCCGCCCTCGCGGCCCCCCTCGACATCGTTCTCGTCAGGAAGATTGGGGCGCCGTCGCACCCCGAGCTCGCCATGGGCGCGGTCGTCGACGGCGACGAACCGGTCGTCGTGCGCAACGACGAGGTCATCCGCGCAGCGCGCGTCACGCCGCAACAATTCGAGGAGGAGCGCATCCGGGCGCTCGCCGAGATCGAGCGGCGACGGCGACTGTTTGTCGGCGACGCCGCGCGCGCGCCGATCAATGCGCGTTCGGCGATCGTCGTCGATGACGGCGTCGCCACCGGCGCCACTGCGAGGGCGGCGCTGCGCGCTATCCGCCGACGGGAGCCGCGCTCCCTGACGCTCGCCACGCCCGTCGCCGCGCCGGATGCGCTCGCCTCGCTGCGCGCCGAAGCCGACGACATCGTTTGTCTCGAGGCGCCGGCATATTTCGAGGCGGTCGGCGCCTTCTACGCGGACTTTCGCCAGCTCGATGACGACGACGTCGCCGCCATTCTCGCCGCCCATCGGTCCGGGAGCCGCGCGCCGCCCTGACATTGGCGCCGATTATGCGCTAAATTACCGGCGAGGCTGTGGATCGCAGCTTGCCGAGCGAGCCGATCGAGGAGTGAGCCATGCGCTGGTCGCTGACGATAGGCCGCTTCGGCGAAACCGCCGTGAAGATTCACGTCACCTTTCTGCTGCTGCTCGCCTGGATCGGCTTCAGCGCCTGGCGCCAGCAAGGCCCGATCGCTGCGCGCGACAGCGTCGTCTTCATCGTGCTGCTCTTCGTCTGCGTCCTCCTGCATGAGTTCGGCCATATCCTCGCGGCGCGTCGGTTCGGCATCAAGACGCCCGAGGTCACGCTGCTGCCGATCGGCGGCGTCGCCAGCATGCAGAGCCTGCCCGAGAAGCCGCAGCAGGAACTGATCGTCGCCATAGCTGGCCCCGCGGTGAATTTGGCCATCGCGATCCTTCTGCTCATCATCGTCGGCGGGATCGGCGAAGCGGATTTCGCCGGGCTGGACGATCCTCGCCTTTCGTTTCTTGCACGCCTCGCGGCGGCCAATCTCTTCCTCGCAGTCTTCAATCTCGTGCCGGCGTTTCCGATGGACGGCGGGCGCGTTCTGCGCGCGCTGCTCGCGATGCGCTACGGTCAATTCAAAGCGACGCAAATCGCCGCCTCGATCGGGCAAGCCTTCGCCTTCGTCCTCGGCTTCCTCGGTCTCTTCGGCAATCCCTTGCTGATCTTCGTCGCCATCTTCGTCTACATCGCGGCGGCCGCGGAGGCGCAAATGACCGCGGTGCATGAATCGGCGCGCGGGCTCACCGTCGCAGAGGCGATGGAGACGCGCTTCACGGCGGTGCCGGCCGCCGCCAAGCTCTCCGAGGCGATCGACACCTTGCTCGCCACCGCGCAACAGGATTTTCCCATCGTTGACGCCTACGGCAAGCCGGTTGGCCTGATGATGCGTGAGGACATTCTCGCAGCGCTCAAGGACCACGACGGCAATGCGGCGATTGCCGAATTCATGCGCGCGCCCATCGAGACGGTGCGGGCGAACTCGCCCCTCGAAAGCGCCATCGACCGCCTCTACCAGCAAGATGGCGCCGGCCAGTGCGTGGTCGATCGCGACGGCGCGCTCGTCGGCTTGCTGACGCGCCAGAATCTCGCCGAGTTGATGATGATCAAGTCGCTGCGGCCCGATTGGCGCTTCAACCGCGCTTCGCGCGTCGCCGACTGAACGTTTTCCAGCCCCCAGGAACCAAGGGCGGATTGGCGTGTTGGTGTTGAGCGCGTTCAATGCGCGCCGACAACGCCAAGGAGTCCTTTTATGAACAGGATGTTCCTCTTGACGGCTGCGTGTTGGCTCGCGTGGCCTGCGGTCGCCGCGACGCTCAGCGAAAGGTCCGGCGTCAACGCCGCGCTCGGCGTCGCGCCGACGAAACAGGACTTCGTGCAGGAAGTCGCCTTGAGCGACATGTTCGAGATCCAGTCCAGCCAACTGGCGTCCGACCGGCTGAATGGCCCAGGCAAGGACTTCGCCAACGACATGATCAGCGATCACACCAAGACGTCCGATCAGCTTTCTACCCAGGCCAAGGCGGCCAACATTCCCGTGCCGACAGCGATGGACGCCACGCACAAGAAGTTGCTCGACACGCTATCGAGTTCTCGACGGCGACGCTTTCAAGAAGCGCTACTTCGAAGACCAGGTCGCCGCCCACAAAGACGCCGTTGCGCTGTTCGAGCGCTATGACAAAGGCGGCGACAACGTGCAGCTGAAGACTTGGGCTGACCAAACGCTGCCGACGCTTCGCAATCACCTCGAGATGGCGCAAAACCTCGACAAACAGAGCGCCAACCCGTAGCGCGCCGCACGCTTCGGCGCGCCGCCGCGGAACATCTTGTCGACCAGCGACGTTCTGTGGTGACCCTGCATCAGTCATAGGAGCATATGATGCACAGCTTGAGACAGCAGCTCGTCATCACCGTGGCCGCGATCGGTTTGATCGCCGGGATTTCCGGATCCGCATTCGCGCAGGACAATCCTGCTCAAGGCGCCAACGCACCTGCCAACGAGCGCATGGAGAAGGGCGACAAAGGCGCGCAACAGCAGCAGCGCAGGACGCACGATACGATGGGTCAGCAGGAGGATCAGCGCGGCGCCGGCGCCGCTGGCCAGCCCCAGCGCAAGGCCCAGAGCGAGACGGGATCTCGGCGCCGCGCCGACCGCGCGGCCCGAGGGCGCGAACAAGACTGGGCAGAGCGTCGATCAAGGCAAGCGCGACGGCGCAACCCGCGCCGACCAAAGCTCGACGCAAGGCGTGGACCGAGACCAGCCGCAGAGGACCGGACAAGACGACCGCACGCGTGAGCGCAACGCCGAGACGAATCCAGGGCCGACTGGCGCGCACAACAGCGACGCCGATACGCGAACAGGCCAAGGCGAACGCAGCCAGCGTAACGACACGTCAGCCGATATGGAGCGCGGCCACGGCGGCGCCGGGAACGACATGAACGTGCGCGTCAACGGCGACCTGCATCTGTCGCAGGAGAAGGCGACCCGCATCAGCCAGGCGCTGAAGACCAGTGGTGGACGCGAAAACGTTCGAGTCGACGTGCGTGTCGGCGGGCCGGTTCCTGGGAACATGCGTCCGATGCCGTTGCCGCCGGATGTCGTCGCCCTTGTGCCGGAATATCGCGGCTACGAATATTTCGTAGCCAACGATGCGATCGTCATCGTCCAGCCGACCTCGCACGTCGTCGTCGGCACGATCGACGAGGGCGGCGCAACCGCGCAACTCGAGCCGGAACAGCAAATCGCTCGCGCGAAGCCCTGCCCCGTCGAATAAAGGCGAAGTCCTCTCTTGCTTCGACGCGCCGATCGGATTCGGCGCGTCGATCGCGCTTTGACGAATGCAACGCGCCCCTTTGACGAAGGCGCGAAATTGTCGTCCCCTGGCGCAATGTCGAAGACCCTCCTCTCGATCCAGTCTCATGTCGTCTACGGCCATGTCGGCAATTCCGCGGCAGTATTTCCCTTGCAGAGACTCGGCTGCAAGGTCTGGCCGATCAACACTGTCCAGTTCTCCAGCCATGCCGGCTATGTGGGCTGGCGCGGACGCGCCTTCGACGCGGCGCTGATCGACGAATGCGTCGCCGGCCTTGCGGCGATCGGCGTGCTCGGACGCTGCGACGGCGTCATGTCAGGCTATCTCGGCAAAGCCGAAACGGGCGAGGCGGCGCTGCGCGCCTACGCAGCGGTGAAGGCGGCAAATTCGCGCGCGGCCTATTTCTGCGATCCGGTCATCGGCGACGAGGGGCGCGGCGTCTATGTCGATCCCGCCGTCGCCGCATTTCTGCGCGAGCGCGCCGTTCCAGCCGCCGAGGTGGTCACGCCGAACGCCTTTGAGCTTGCATGGCTCACGGGCGGCGAAGTGGGCTCCATGGACGGGCTTCGCGCGGCGCTCGCGCAATTGCGGGCGCGTGGCCCGAGGATCGCGCTGGTGACTTCGGCGCAGCTCGAGTCGACGCCGCCCGACGCGCTCGACATGATCGCCAGCGACGGCGAAGCGCTCTGGCGATTGCAGACGCCCAAGCTGCCGATATCCGTCAACGGCTCGGGCGACCTTGTCGCCGCTTTGTTCTTTTTCCATTGGCTGCGGACCGGCTCCGTGGCGGAAGCGCTTGCCAGCGCCGGCTCCGCCGTCTACGCCGTGGTCGCCGCGACGGCCAAGGCTGGCGCGCGCGAATTGGAGATCGTCGCGGCGCAGGACGAGATCGTGAACCCCGCGCGCCGCTTCGTTCCCGAACAAATCTAGAGGAACGCCGATGCGTCGCGCCTATCACATCCTCGACGCCTTCACCGAGACGCCGCTCGCCGGCAATCCGCTGGCGGTGGTGCTCGACGCAGAAGGCCTCGACGACGCGCGGATGCAGGCGATCGCACGCGAGTTCAATCTCCCCGAGACCGTATTCGTCCGCGAGCCGCGCGATCCCGTCAATTCGGCGGCGCTCCGCATCTTCACGCCGGCGCGCGAACTGCCCTTCGCCGGCCATCCGACGGTCGGGACGGCGGCGCTGCTCGCCCATCTCCGGGCGCCTCAGTTGCTCGCCGCCCAGGACTTGCGACTCGTGCTGGAGGAGAAGGTCGGCGATGTCGTCTGCGTCGCCCGTCACCGGCGCGGCAAGGCGCTGGCGGCTTATTTCACCCTGCCTCGCCTGCCAGAACCCGGCGGCGCGGCGCCTGACGCCGCCGACCTCGCCGCACGGCTGGGGCTCGAACCGGAGAACATCGGCTTTGGCGCGCATCGACCGACCGTCTTCGGCGCGGGCGTCGATTTCATCTTCGCGCCGATCCGCAGCGCGGCCGCGCTCGGCAAGGCGAACCCCGACCGTTCGCGCTGGGGCGAAGGCGGCGGCCCGAGCCTCTACCTCTATACGAACGAGGCCAGCGAAGGGGCCGCCTATCGCGCGCGGATGTTCGGCCTCGGCTGGGGCATCCGCGAGGATCCCGCGACCGGCTCCGCGGCGTCCGCCTTCGCTGGCGTCGTGATGACGTTTGATCCGCCCGGCGACGGCGACCACACGCTCGTCATTGAGCAAGGCGTCGAAATGGGGCGCCCGAGCGCCATCGCGCTCGGCCTCGAAGTCGAGGGCGGCGCCCTTCGCTCGGCGACGATCGGCGGCTCGGCGGTGCTGATCGGCCAGGGAACGATCGACCTGTGAGCGCCTCACGCATCGTCCGCCTCGCCGAGATCGACCTGTGGCTGGAGCCGCAGCGCTGGCCATTCGCGGAGAGCCAGGCCGAGAAGATCGCGGCGCATTGGCGGGCGCGACAGGCGGAGCGCCCACGCCTTTTCAATGGCCGCGTGCTCGTTCTCGGCCCGCATACGCTGGAGGCCCGCCCGGACGGGGCTTATGCGCTGAGCGGCGCGTGCCTCGAAGTCGGCTACGCGAGCTTCCTCGCTTGGAAAGACTTCGGCTTTCCCGAGGCTTCGGTCGTCAACTGTTTCGCCTCGGCTGCGCTGCTGAGCAGCGATGGCGCGTTCCTGCTCGGCGAGATGGCGCAACACACCGCCACCGCCGGCTCGATCTATTTTCCCGCCGGCACGCCTGATCTCAAGGACGTCTTCGACGGCCGCGTCGATCTCACTGCGAGCGTCACGCGCGAATTGCTGGAGGAAACCGGCCTCGGCGTCGACGACGTCGCCTTCGATCCCGACTGGACGCTCGTCTCCGACGGCCGCTACTTCGCCTGCCTCAAGCTGATGCGCCTCGCCGAAACCGCCGAGGCCGCCAAGGCGCGCATCGAAGCGTTTCTCGCGGCCGACCCGGAGCCGGAACTCGCGCGCATTCATATCGCCCGGCGGCCGGAGGACGTCGATCCGCGGCGCTCGCCGCGCTACGTCGTCGACTTCCTCGCTTTCGCCTTCGCTCAGAGGTTGGTCGGATAACCGTGCCGTTTGCGCGAGGCGACGATGCTTGTACGCGCCTCAGCCTCGTGGCCATCCGCACACTGCTGATCGGCGGCGGTGATTTCCTTATTGATCTGACTGTAGACGGATTGTGCGACGTGACCCATCGCGCGATCGTTGTCCGTGATCGCGCGATAGCGAGCGATGTCGCCGACGCATCCGTCGCCCTCGGGCATTTTGAAGTTGGACGGAGTCACGTCGATCGACGCGGGCGCAGGCGCAGGCGCCGGCACTACCGCTTGCGCTTCCGGCGCTGGAGAATTGCAGGCGGCGAGCGCGAACGCGAGCGCCGCAAGGGTCATCAGCGACTGGGACTTCATTGTGCGTCTCCCCCCAGGAATTGCCCAGGTTCTGTAGGGTCGCAAATGCGCTGACGGCGTCAAGAGCGAAAGCGTCGACTGCGCCCGTTGTCGACAAGCCGAACGGGCGAATTCCTTCAGCCTTGCGGCGCCGAGCCTTGGTGAACCCGCGCAACGAGGCTAAAAAGGGCGCTTCCCGCTGTTGAAGGACGCGACCGATGAAACCGGCGACCGCCGCGAGCGCTCTAAAAGTCCAGGCCGCGCTCGGCCCCGGCTATCAGGTGCTCGAGTTCGAGGCGAGCACGCGCACGGCGGCTGACGCGGCCGCGGTGATCGGTTGTTCGGTCGCCGAGATCGCCAAGTCGCTCGTCTTCCGCGCCGAGCCCTCCGGGCGCGCGGTGCTGGCGATCGCCTCGGGAGTCAGCCGGGTGGATGAACGCAAGCTCGCCGAGATGATCGGCGAACGCATCGTCCGCGCCGACGCCGACTTCGTACGCGAAAAGACCGGCTTCGCGATCGGCGGCGTCCCCCCGCTCGGCCACGCCGAGCCGCTGCTCACCTTCATCGACGAAGCGCTCGACAATTTTGACACGATCTGGGCGGCGGCGGGAACGCCGAACGCAGTCTTTCGGGTGACGCCTGCGGAGCTGTTGCGCCTTACCGGGGGGACCAAGGCGGCGTTCGCGCGATAGGGCGCTATGCCGCCCCGTCATTGCGCCAAGCGAAACCATGGATTGCTTCGTCGCTGCGCTCCTCGCAATGACGGCTCTGTTCGCTCTAACCCTCCCCCTCCTCGGCGCCCTCCAGCCTATCTCGCAGCGCCGCGATGACGCGGTGGGCCGTCTGCAAATCCTCGACCGAGTGGCCGCTGGCGAGGCCGTTGACCCACGGGGCTTGCAAAGCCATCGCGGCGTCGAAGGCCCGCCTCCCCTTGTCGGTGAGCACGACGAGTTGCGCCCGCCGATGGTGCGGATTGGGCGCGAAGGCGACGAGCCCTTCCGCGTGCAAATCGTTGACGATCCGCTGCACGTTTTGCCGGTTGGCCCCGAGATCGCGGGCGAGCCAGGCGACGGGCTGCGCCCGCTGCGCCTCGACGATCGCGCCGAGAATCTGCCAGCGGGCGCTCGTCAGGCCGAGCCCAGCGACGAGGCGATCGCCCGCCGTCAGAAGGCCGCTGTTGAGTCGGAACAGGTCGAGCATGAGGCCCGACAGGGCTTCCCCAGCCGACGTGCGTTCTACCCTGCCCATGCGTCACCACACGACCATTTTGACACCATGATGTCATTTATGATAGAAGTATCGCGCCAGACTGTCATCATACAGTCGATACGGATGGAGGTCACCATGTCGCCTCTGCGCCCGCTCGACCCATCCTTCCCGATCGAACGTCAGATCGCCCTCGACGCCTCGCCCGTCACGCTAGTGAACGTCTTCACCCTCGATAAGAGCGACGAGGAGGCGTTCCTGCGGGTCTGGCATGACGACGCGCTGTTCATGAAGCGCCAGCCGGGCTTCATCTCGACCCAACTTCACCGCGCGATCGGTGAGAGCCCGACCTATTTGAACGTCGCGGTGTGGGAATCGACCGCCGCCTTCCGCGCCGCATTCGGCCAGCCGGAGTTCCAGGCGAAACTGTCCACTTACCCGGCCTCGGCGGTCGCCTCGCCGCACCTGTTCCAGAAAGTCGCGGTCCCCGGCGTCTGCGTCGCGTAAGGCGCGCGAGCGCCGATTTGCAATCAGGTCGCGCCGTCATTGCGAGGAGCGCAGCGACGAAGCAATCCATCGTTCCGCTTGGCGCTGCTGGATTGCTTCGCTTCGCTCGCAATGACGGGGCTCCAGACACTCAGTGATCCCAAATTGGGACACGCCGCAAAGCCAAACGACCCGCCCTCAACGCCCCGCTCTCTCCCGCTTCTCCAGGGGAGCCAGTTTGTTGGAGCCGCCACGCACTCTCCATTCCCAGGATTTTCGCTGCGTTCACGCTGCCAGCGAAGGAGCGTGCATCCCAGCGCTATGGTTACCCATTTCTGAACACGATGGTGGCAAAACAATTGTTTGTCACTAATCGTATTTTATCGATTGCGCCGTGGGGGCACAGTGAATAATCGCCGGCTGACGCGCAGACAGCGCACCTGTCTCGAAGGGCGCATCGTTTTCAATCACCGGCAATCGACGATGGATTGCCTTATTCGGAATCTGTCGGGCGACGGGGCAAAAATAACGCTCTCCGACTACGCCCCGCTTCCTGACGAGTTCGAGATCGCGGTTTGCCGCAGGCGCGAGGCTTACAACGCCAGGATCATCTGGCGAAATACGACGGAGATCGGTCTTCGTTTCCTTCGGCCGACCAACGACAATGTCGTTTCGATCGAGCTGAAGCGGAGAATTCGTCGTCTGGAAGCCGAGCGGGACGCGCTGGCGAACCGAATCTCCGACATGTCTTACCCGGTCTAGGCGGCCACCATGATGCGATGGGCTGTTTCTTTCGTCGTCGATCGAATCATCTTTCTGATCGTCGTCGACTGGATCATCCGCGCCGCGAGCGGGTCACAGACGTTCGAACTCGATCCATCAGTGGGTCGACCAGGCCTCTCCGTTCGCTGAGATCGCTCGCGCGCTGCAGTAAGACCTCCTCACCGCGATAACCGGGTGAGGGCGACCGGTGGCCGCCCTTCCCTCGTGCGCTTCGACCGTAAGCCATCACGCCGCAGCCAGTCGCCGTGTCGGCGCGCGCTCCCGCCGCAGCCGCCAGAGGACGAGGCCATGCAGTATCAGGGCCAGCGGCACCGCGAAGGTGGGCACCATCACCAGCAGATAGGACGTGACGAGCAAGTTCGGCGCATCGAGCGCCAGGAGATGCAGCCGCCCCGGCGAGGTCATTACCCCCATCAGGAGCGCCACGACGAGGTCGGCGACGCCAAACAGGCACCATGCATAGGTCGCCGCGCGAGCATCAATCGTCTTCTGGGCCAAGCGCGCCGCCACGATGACGGCAAAACAGCCGGTCGCAACATCGCCAATTCCGGCGGGCAGCGCAAATTGCCAGGGCAGTCGTCCATCGGCCCAAAGGACAAGAAAGATGCCGCCCCCGATGCGATAGACCTGAGCCGCCACGAGCCAATGGAGCGGTATCGCGGAGACGAGACTCGCGATGCTCCCCGACAGCCACAAGGCGGCGGCGGCGACGATCAGCGGGATCAGCAAACTGAACAGAAGCGTCGTCGCCTCGGGGGCTGCAAAATACACGTTGGCCAAGCCGAGGCTTTGGGCAATCCCGAGCCAAACGATCAGAGCGACCGAGAGCGCAGCCGCGGTCCCGTAACGCGTCGCCGTGGGCGCCTGCATGCGCGCGCCGCCGATCCAGACGAGGCCGAGCGCAATGACCGCGACGGCCGGGCGGAGCATCGCTTCGAAGATGACAAGGTATGCGGGGATCTGTGGCGTCATGACCTGACTCCGCTGCTTGACTACTGTTTTTGTAGTCACTACTAAATACGAAGTCAATTGACAAATTTCGTAATGTCGGCGACATGGACCCATGCAAAAGCAGGATGCCGCGGAGTGCCCGGTCGCCCGCACGCTTAGCGTTGTCGGATCGAGCTGGACTTGCCTGATATTGCGCGACCTGCTCCTGCACGGCCCGCGGCGCTTTCAAGATCTGGCGGACTCGCTCAATGGCATTGCGCCGACCACGTTGTCGGAGCGGCTCAAGACGCTCGAGCAGAATGGCGTCGTGGAGCGGAGTTTCTATTCGATGAGTCCGCCCCGGGCCGAGTACGTGCTTACCGCCAAGGGTCGCGACCTTGGCCCAATTGTCCGCGCCATGCGCGATTGGGGAAATCAGTACCCGCGTTGATCACGTCTCACGCGAACCGCGGCGAAGACCGCCGCCTGTCGCGCCGTCCCTCGCCTTCGCCAGCGCCTCGCTCAACAACGCAGCGAGCTCACCCGGCGCCTCGAAGCGCAACGTCACCGGCAGCGTAAGGATCGCCTGCCGATAGGCTGGGGCGAGGCGCACATGGTCCTTCTCGGTGGTCACCGGCGTCAGGCCGCGGGCAGACGCCTCGGCAAGCAGCGCCTCGATCTCGCGCGCCTCGTAAGCGTGGTGATCCGGAAAGTGGCGGCGCGCCGCCACTCGCGCGCCGAGGCCCTCGAGCGTCGCAAAGAACTTTTCCGGCCGCGCGATGCCGGCGAAGGCCAGCACCGGCTGGCCGATCAGCGCCGCGGCGGCGACCGCGTCCGCCTCGATCGTGGCGCGCAGAACCGCCTTCTCCGGCGCGAGCGCCCGCAATGTCGCGACCGCGCTCGGCGGCCCGCCGATGGCGAGTTGCGCCGAGACGAAGGGGATTTGGCGCGCCGGCGGCGCGCGCAGCGGGCCGGCGGGAAAGCAGAGCCCGTTGCCGAACCACGCCTCCCCGTCCACCACCGCGAGGCTGAAATCCTTGGCGAGCGAGGGGTTCTGCAAGCCGTCGTCGAGCACCAGCGCGCTTGCCCCTTGCGCAATCGCCTCACGCGCCGCGGCGACGCGATCGGCGGCGACGAAGCAATCGGCGACGCGGGCCAGCAGCAGCGGCTCGTCGCCGACCGCCCGCGCGCTATGAAACGCCGGATCGACCCGGATCGGCTCAAGGCGGCGCGCGCCGCCGTAGCCGCGCGACAGGAACGCAACGCGCTCCCCTGCCGCCTGGAGCATGCGCGCGACCGCGATCGCGGTCGGCGTCTTGCCGGCGCCGCCGAGAACAAAGTTGCCGACGCAGAGGACCGGAGCGCCCACCCGGGCGCCGGGCCGCGCCATCCGCCGCGCCGTCGCCGCGCCATAGAGCGCGCCGAAAGGCGCGAGGGTAAGAGCCGCGAGGTTCGGACGCTCGCGCGCCCAAAAACGGGGCGCGATCACGCCAGCGCCGGCTGCGGCGTCGCCGGCAGCAGCGGCGCGAGCGCCTGCATGATGCGATCGGCCGCGCCGCCCTGGCCCTCGACCGCGCTCGCCGCCACGCGCGCCATCGTCCTCAGGCGAGACGGGTCGTCGAACAGCGCCAGCAGCATCGCGGCGAGTTCGTTGGCGTCATGGACGAGCGCGGCGCCGCCCGCTTCGTCGAGCAGCGCGTAGACGTCGAGGAAATTGGCGACATGCGGTCCATGCAGGATCGCGCAGGCGAGCTTGGCCGCCTCGATCGGATTCTGGCCGCCCTCGTTGTTGAACGACTTGCCGACCATCACCACGCCCGCGAGCCGGTAGAAAATGCCAAGCTCGCCTATCGTGTCACAGATATAGACCGCCGTCTCGCGCTCGGGGCGCTCGCCGCGCGAACGCAGCGCGCAATTGAGGCCCATCGCCTCCAACTCGGCGCGGATCGCTTCGCCGCGCGAGGGATGACGCGGCGCGATCAGCGTCAGCGCGTCGGGGAACGTTTCGGCAAGCTTGAGATGCGCCTCGCCGGCGAGGCGCTCCTCGCCCGCGTGGGTCGAAGCGGCGACCCAGATTCTGGCGTCCCGACGTCAACCCGGACAGCGCCGCCAGTTCCTGGCGATCGGCAGGCGGCGTCGGCGCGTCGAATTTGAGATTGCCGGCCATGCGCACGTCGAGCGCGCCGAGATCCGCGAGCCGTTCGGCGTCAGCCTGGCTCTGCGCGAGGCAGAGGTCGATGCGCCCGAGCAGCGCCTGAATGAAGGCAGGGGCCTTCCGCCAGCGCAAATGGGAGCGCGCGCTCATCCGCGCATTCACCATCACCAGCGGCACGCCGGCCCGGCGCGCCTCGATGATCATGTTCGGCCAAAGCTCGGATTCCGCGATCAGCGCAACGTCGGGCCGCCAATGCTCGAAGAAGCGGCGCATGAAGCGCGGCGCGTCGAGCGGGGCATATTGGTGCATGCCGCCCGGCGGCAGGCGCTGGGCGAGCAGGCGCGCTGACGTGACCGTCCCGGTCGTCACCAAGGCGAAGCGTCCGCTGCGCGTAAGGCGGTCGATAAGGGGAAGCAGCGACAGGGCTTCGCCGACGCTCGCGCCGTGCAGCCAGACGACCGGCCCCGGCGGCCGCGCGAGGCTCGCGACCCCGCGTCGCTCCTCGATCCGCAGCGGATCCTCTTTGGCCTTGTTGAGCCGCAGCGACAGCAACACCCCGCTCAGCGGCGTGATCAAGAGCGTCGCGAGGCGGTAAGCGCCAAGGCTCAGCGGAACGCTCATGAGCTCCTCATGCCGGCGCCGGGGTCGCGCCCCCCGACTATGGCGTAGGCGCGCGCGTGCACGTCGTCGAGCCCTTCCTCGACGGCCCGGCGTGCGGCCTCCATCGTCTCTTCGTCAGCGTCGGGAGGCACACGGATGGGGTCGCCGACGATGATCGCGCCGCGCCCGAACGGCTTGCCGAGGCTGGCTTTGTCCCAGGAGTTGAAGTCGAACCGCCGGCTGACGGTCACCGCCGTCGGGACGATCGGCCGGCCGGAAAGACGCGCCAGCGTGACGATGCCGAGGCCGGCTACGCGCGCGCGCTTGGCCGCGTCGGCGGTCAGCGCAACCGAAGACCCGCTGTCGAGCTGGCGCAGCAGTTCGCGTAGCGCGGGGCGCCGCCCTTGCGCCGCGCGCGGTCCGCCCGTCCGGCTGAGCCGCGTACGGCGGTCACTCCGAGACGGCGCAGCGCGGCCGCCTGCGCGCCGCCATCGACGCTGCGCGATATGAGGGCAGCCATCCGCGCGATCGATTTCGGCCAAGCGAACGAGATCATCAGATGCTGCCCATGCCACATCGCGACGATGACCGGAGCTTCGCCGCTGATCACCGCTTCGAGATCGGCAGGCTCCCGCGTGAAGCGATTGGTGACCTGTACCAACTTGAGATAGTGCGCGAGCAGGAAGCCCAGCGCCTCCTGCACGAACCGGCTGCTTCCCAAACGTTTGAGCATCGCCTCCCTCAAGCCGGCTTTCGCGCGAGGCCCTTCGGCTCGAGAAAGCGGTGCAGGTGGACGATGAAGTAGCGGGTCTGGGCGCTGTCGACGGTCGCCTGCGCCTTGCTGCGCCACGCCCGTTCGGCGCTCGCAAAATCAGGGAAGATGCCGACGACGTCGATCTTGGAAGGATCGCGGAACTCCATGGCTTCGAGGTTCTTCAACTCGCCGCCGAACACCAAATGGAGAAGTTGCGGCGATTCATGGGTCGTGGGTTCGTCTTGCGTCATAATTCGGATCCCCGGCGGGCATTGCGGCGACTGCCTAGCAGCAGCAACCGCAGGGCTTTGCCCCGCAAAAGCGAAAAAAGCAACCTTCCCGCGGGGCTTCATCGCGTCGCCTGGGGCGCGGCGATTCGATAGTATCCTGAGCCGTCTCGATTCTTTAAGTTTTTCGCGCCGCTGCCGGAAAGGGCCCCACTTTTTTCGCCCCGCGCTCAGCTCAAACTCTTGCGCGCCGGCGCGGCGAGCGCGGGCGCCAGGCTGGTGGCGCACGCCAGCAGGGCGCCGTGGCGTGTCCGCTCGGTGTTGTAGACAACCGCCTCTCCGCGCGGGTCGCTCAACCGCGCTCCCGCTTCGCTCAGCACGAGGTCGGCCGCAGCAATGTCCCAATCATGCGCGTTGGCCGAGGCGAGGGCGATGTCGAGGCCGCCACGCGCCACCTCGACCAATCGAAGGGCGAGCGACGGGATCTTGGCGAACGCGGTCAACTCGACCCCGGCGGCCGCCGACAGCGCCGCGATCATCGGTTTCGGCCCGGCAACGCGCGCCATATTGAGGCTCGTGCGCTCGGCCGCCCGGATGAGGCGCCCGTCGAGCCTCGCCCCTCCACCGAGAGCGGCGGCATAGGTTTCGCCCAGGGCCGGTGCATGGACCACCCCGGCGATCGGCCTCCCCGCTTCGACCAGCGCGATCGAGACCGCCCAGCGCGGATCCCCGGCGAGGAAGGCGCGTGTGCCGTCGATCGGATCGACGACGAGAAGGCTTGTCTTTTCGAGGCGCGCCGGATCGTCGGCCGTCTCCTCGGACAGCCAGCCCGCGTCGGGAAACGACCGGCGCAGCCGCTCCCCGAGGTAACGGTCGACGGCGAGATCGGCGGCGGTGACTGGCGAGCCGCCGTGCTTGGTGTCGACGCGCGCGCTGGTCGTCTCGCCATGGCGAAAATCCCGCAAGGCGATTTCGCCCGCGCGGCGCGCGGCGTCGAGGAGTTCGTCGAGCGCCGAAGCGGCGCGGATTTGAAGCTCAGATTCGATCGAGGGGCTCACGCAGGCTTCCAATCTTTCGTGCTGGCGGCGCGTGATCGGCCGGAATTTGCCTTTGCTCCGTCAAGCGCTATTTAGCGGGGATGAGCACGAACGAAAACTCCCCTTCGGGCCTCGCCCACCTCGGCCACGCCAGCGTCATTCCCGACAAGCCGGATGCCGCGACGCTGGAGCGCGTGCCCAATCCGCATCCCGACGTCGACTATGTCACGCGGTTCGCGGCGCCGGAGTTCACCTCGATTTGCCCGGTGACGGGCCAACCGGATTTCGCGCATCTCGTCATCGACTATGTTCCGAACCGGTGGATCGTCGAGTTGAAATCGCTCAAGCTGCATCTCGCGAGCTTCCGCAATCACGGCGCCTTTCACGAGGACTGCACGGTGCGGATCGGTAAGGACCTCGCGAACTTGCTGGAGCCGCGCTGGCTGCGCATCGGCGGCTATTGGTATCCGCGCGGCGGCATTCCGATCGACGTCTTTTGGCAGACCGGCGAGCTGCCGAAGGGAGTCTGGGCCCCTGACCAAGGCGTTCCCCCTTACCGGGGCCGCGGCTGAGCGGTTCTCGCGAGCCGCGCTTAATGTGTAACATTAAGAGAAGCGGCTCCTGTTAACGGGCTGTCCTTCAAAGAAAAGAGCCTCCAGCGGGACCGCCGCCGATGACGCTGATAGGCAATGCGAGGGAGGCTCTGGGCGCGCTATCGGTCGCGCTGGCGCTCCTCGCGGCGGCCATCACGCTTTGGCAGACGGCGACCGGCGAGGTTCGGCCGCACCCGCTCTCCTGGACTTTGTTCGGCGTGCTGAGCGGCACAGGGTACTGGGTTCAGCGCACGGAAGGCGTTGTCGCGGGCAGTTGGGCGCTGTTGGCGATGACGGTCATCTGCTTTCTCTTCGTCGCCGCGGGCGTCGCCAAGGGCGAGCGCCATTTCCCACGGCGAGAATGGGCTTTTTTGGCCGCGGGTTGCGCGGTGTTCCTGCTCTACAACGTCACCCGGCAGCCGACGCTCGCCGCCGTGCTCGTGACCCTCGTGGATGCGCTCGGCTATGGGCCGACCTTCTCGAGGGCTTGGTCCAAGCCATGGAAGGACAGCGCAACCAGCTTCGCGCTGAATGCGGTCAAGTTCATCCCGTCGATCCTAGCGATGGAGACTGTTTCGATCGCCACCTCAGCCTATCCCGCGACTTTGATCGTCCTGAACGGAGCCGTCACGGCTATGTTGATCCTGAGGCGGCGGGCGCTCAGCAATCTAGCGTCCGCCGGCGGTCGCCGATGGCAGGGCTGACCAGGGGATAACCGACCATTCCGGCGAGTCACAGACCCGCATAGCCCGCGCGAAGACGGCGCCGAGCCATAGCCCTTTTTCCGTCATCACCCAGCTTGGAAAGGCCCAGACCTCGGGGTCGGAATAGTCGCAGTCGTCTTCCTTTTTGGGGGGAGCGACTTCGGCGGTGTGGTAGCGCTTCATGAGCGAGACAATGGCCGGGGCGAAGACGTTGCTGCGATAGTTCAGCCAAACGTCGCTGCCTTCCCCAGGAATTGGCGCCTGTCCCTGAGGGAGGACCTCGTCGAGTTTCAGCTCCCGCCCGGTCAACGCGTCGAAACTGTGGCCCTCGGCGCCAAAATCGGGGTGGGCAGCCCCCGCGCAGGACCAGGCCGAGCGCCAGATGTAGCTGACATAAGCGGGACCCAGCCAAGGCTTGTCGGCCTCGGCGTTGTCCGTGCCCGGCCGCCCGTCCGACCCCGTGCACTGCAGCCAATTTGAGACCGCCGACCACTGGTTCTGCCCGAGCGCGTGGTTCATCGCCGCCATCGCAGGGCTCACATAGCCGCTCTCGAGCCGAAACAGCCGGATGCCGGTTAGTGGTTCACGCCACCATCGGATCGTTTTTCCGTTCTGGCTCTCCGCCTCCTGTGGGACCAGCTTCAAACCAGCCAGCCGCAACCGCTCGTAGAGATCGAGCCCTGCCGGGAGGTCGGCGGGCAGGTCAGACGGTGCGATCGCCGGATGAAGGTTGACGGCGAGCTTTCTTCCGCCGGACGTGGTCACAGACCCGACTAAGCCGGTCCCGGATCGGATAAGGCTGAGTTGGTCGCCTGTGACGCTGGAGCTCACGGCCAGCATCGCGCCCTCCCACTTGCCCGACAATGCAATGTCGAGACGCGTGCTGCGATAAAAATAGTTCCCTGTTATCTCCCCTTGGTCCTCAGTCAGCTGCATCACTATAGGCGCGGAGCCGGCCGCTCCCTCATAGACTTGCGCCAGAGCCGGCGTCGCAGCGAACAGGAACGTTGTGAGCAGGATGCGAAGAATCATGCGCCATCGTAACCGAAATCCGGGGATGGCGATGATAAACTACGCCAAAGTCTCGTTCTTCACGAGCGAGCAGTCGAACACTCCGGTCGGAAAAAGTGCGGAGGCGCCACTAGGGCGGTTCAACCCCTTCCCCCCTTGCGGGGGAAGGTGGCCCGCGGAGCGGGACGGATGAGGGGTCGCGCCGTAAGGCGCGTCGCGGTCCGAATTCGCTCACGCTGAGAATTTTGGCGAGCAAACGCGCCTGCGGCGCGACCCCTCATCCGACGCCCCTTTCGGGGCGCCACCTTCCCCCGCAACGGGGGAAGGAGTTAGGCGGCGCTGCGTGGGCGAAGGCGGCGTAGTTTGCGCAGCAGCTGCTGCGTCGGGCGCGGCCTGCCCCGCTCACGCGGCGCAGTCGCAGCCAGCGAATAGGTGTGCGCCTGAAGGTGGTCGGCGAGCGCCTGCCGATCCTTGAACTCGGCAAGTTCCTCGAACGGGATCGGGGCGCCGATCGCGACCGGCAGATCCGCGCCGATCCGCGACTTCACCTCGTGGAAGATCAGCGACAGTCGAAGCGTCTGGCTCACGTGGCTTGCGATCTGGAACAGGCGGCTGTTTTGACCGCCGAACCAGACCGGCACGACCGTCGCCTTCGAGCGCTGGATAAGCTGCCCGAGGAACGGCTGCCAGCGCGCGTCGACCGCGGGTTTGCGCCCGAGCCGATCGGGCGCGGTCGAAACGCCGCCGGCGGGAAAAATGACGACGGCGCCGCCGGCGTCGAGCCGCGCGCGGGCGGCCGAGCGCGAGGCGAGGTTGGTGCGCTGCGCCTCTTCCGTTCCGGAGAAATCAATGGGCAGGATGAAATCGTGCACTTCCGGCGCGCGCATCAGCACGGCATTGGTGAGTACGGCGAAATCCGACCGCACCTTTTCGACGAGCCAGGAGATGACGATGCCGTCGAGCACGCCATAGGGGTGATTGGCGACGAACACCACCGGCCCCGAGCGCGGCACGCGCGCAAGAGCGGCGGCGTCATGGCGCACATCGAGCGCCAGACTGCGGACCGCCGCCTGCCAAAAGCTCTCGCTCGGCCTGGGGTAGCGCTGGTTGTGTAAGTAGAGACGCTTCAGTTCCGGCTGACCAGTCGCAATTTCGACGAGCCGAATAATGCCCCGCTTGACCGGAGGATCACTCGCGGTCGCGTAGCTGAAGAGATATTCGTCCATCCCCCCTTATACCCCCCGATCGTGACCCGCCCATGACAATCCGGTGCGCTATCGCACTCACCCTCTACGACGCTTAGCCAGGCTGTCAAACTCTTGCAGTTCCCGCACCAGCGCCTCGAAATCCCGCAACGGCACCATGTTCGGCCCGTCGGAAGGCGCATGATCCGGGTCTTGATGGGTTTCGATGAAGACGCCGGCGACGCCGACCGCAACCGCCGCGCGGGCGAGCACGGCGACGAACTCGCGCTGACCGCCCGAGGAGGCGCCCTGCCCGCCCGGCTGCTGCACCGAATGGGTCGCGTCGAAGACGACCGGCGCGCCGGTCTCACGCGCCATGATCGGCAGCGAACGCATGTCGGAGACGAGCGTATTGTAGCCGAAGCTGACGCCGCGCTCGGTCACCAGCGCGTCCGCGCCGCCGGCCTGCGCGATCTTGGAAACGACGTGCTTCATGTCCGAGGGCGCCAGAAACTGTCCCTTCTTGACGTTGACCGCCCGGCCGGTTCGCGCCGCGGCGACGAGCAGATCGGTCTGGCGGCAGAGAAAGGCGGGAATCTGCAGCACGTCCACCGCCTGGGCGGCGATCGCGCATTGCTCCGCCTCGTGCACGTCGGTGAGCACCGGAAGCCCCAGCGTCTCCCGGATCTCGGCGAAGATCGGCAGCGCCGCTTCGAGGCCGACGCCGCGCGCCCCCGCGCCGGAGGTGCGGTTGGCCTTGTCGAAGGACGTCTTGAAGACGACGCCAATCGAGAGCCGCGTCGCGATCTCTTTCAACGCCGTCGCCATTTCCAGCGCGTGAGCGCGGCTCTCGAGCTGGCACGGGCCCGCGATCAGCGCCAGCGGCAGATCGGCGCCGAAGCGCACGGCACCCGGGCCACGCCCGACCTGCACAACGGGATTCAGCGGCATAGCGAGCCTCTCAGTTCGACGCGAGCGCGGCGCGCTGCACGTCCGGCGGCGTCGCCTCGGCGACGAAGGCGTCGAGCGCCTCGGCGAGGCTCATCGTCGTCTGGTCGTTGGAGCCGAGGCGGCGGATCGAGACGGCGCGCTCGGCGGTCTCCCTGCGGCCGATGGCGAGCAGCACCGGGATCTTGGCGAGCGAATGCTCGCGGACCTTGTAGCTGATCTTCTCGTTGCGCAAATCCGCCTCGACGCGCAAGCCGCGCTTGCGGGCGGCGGCGATGATCTCCATCGCGTAATCGTCGCCGTCCTGAGTGATCGTGCAGACGACGATCTGCACCGGCGCGAGCCAGAGGGGCAGATGTCCCGCATAGTGTTCGAGCAGGATGCCGGTGAAGCGTTCGAGCGAGCCGCAGATGGCGCGATGCACCATCACCGGCGTCGTCTTCTCGCTGTTGGCGGCAATGTAGAAGGCGCCGAAGCGCTCGGGCAGATTGAAGTCGACCTGGGTCGTGCCGCACTGCCAATCGCGCCCGATCGCGTCGCGCAGCACATATTCGAACTTGGGGCCATAGAAAGCGCCCTCGCCCGGATTGAGCTGCGTCGTCACAATATTGCCGTGACGGGTGCGAATTTCCTCGAGCACGCGGGTCATCACCGTTTCGGCGTGGTCCCACATCTCGTCCGTGCCGACGCGCTTCTCTGGCCGGGTCGAGAGCTTGACGACGATCTTATCGAAGCCGAAGTCGCGATAGACCGACAGGATCAGCTCGTTGATCTTGTGGCACTCGGCGGCGAGCTGGTCCTCGGTGCAGAAGATGTGCGCGTCGTCCTGAGTGAAGGCGCGCACCCGCATGACGCCGTGCAAGGCGCCCGACGGCTCGTAGCGATGCACCGCGCCGAACTCGGCGAGGCGCAGCGGCAGTTCGCGATACGAGCGCAAGCCATTCTTGAAGATCTGGATGTGGCCCGGGCAGTTCATCGGCTTCAGCGCATAGATGCGCTCGTCCTCGCTCTCGGCGTCGTCGCCGGCCGGTCGCGCCATGAACATGTTTTCGCGATACCAGCCCCAGTGACCGGAAATCTCCCACAGGCGCTTGTCGAGCACCTGCGGCGCGCTGACTTCTTGGTAGTCAGCAGCCAGCCGACGCCGCATATAGGCGATCAGGGTCTGGAACAGCGTCCAGCCTTTCGGGTGCCAGAAGACCGTCCCCGGCCCTTCCTCCTGGAAGTGGAAGAGGTCCATCTCCCGCGCGAGCTTGCGGTGGTCGCGCTTCTCGGCTTCCTCGAGCTGCTTGAGATAGGCGTCGAGCTCTTCCTTCTTGGCGAAGGCGGTGGCGTAGATGCGCGACAGCATCGGCTTGGTCGAATCGCCGCGCCAATAGGCGCCGGCCACCTTCATCAGCTTGAAGGCTTCGCCGATCTTGCCGGTCGAGGTCATATGCGGACCGCGGCAGAGATCAGTCCATTCGCCCTGGCTGTAGAGCTTGAGGTCCTGATCCGCGGGGATAGCATCGATCAGCTCGATCTTGAACGCCTCGCCCTTCTGCTCGAAATAGGCCTTCGCCTCGTCGCGGCTGACCACCGACTTCACGAACGCCTTGTCGCGCGCAATGATCTCGCGCATGCGCTTTTCGATCGCCGGGAAATCCTCGGGCGTGAACGGCTCGGCGCGGAAGAAATCGTAGTAGAAGCCGTTTTCGATCACCGGCCCGATCGTCACCTGGGTGTCGGGCCAGAGCGATTGCACCGCCTCGGCGAGCACATGCGCCGCGTCATGGCGAATGAGCTCCAGCGCGCGCGGATCGTCGCGGTTGATGAATTCGAGGCTCGTGTCGGCGTCGATGCGGTCGGCGAGATCGGCGAGCGCGCCGTCGCGCACCATGGCGACCGTGCGCTTGGCGAGCGAGGGGGAAATGGATTTGGCGATCTCGAGGCCGGAAAGGCCGGGTTCGAAGGCGCGACGCGCGCCGTCGGGGAAGGTGACGTGAATCATAAGCGCTCCTCAAGGCTCACTCGCCGAAACCAATCGGCGTAAGCGGTCCGGAGCGTATAGTCGGGCGGCGGCGGAAGGGCAATGCCCCGCCGCCTTGGCTCAGTCGCGACGCGACGACGCGGAAGCGGCGGGCAGAAGCCGCCCACCTCCGCCAGCGTGCGCCGCGGCGGGAGCGCGCCCCCGTGAGCGCTGCCTCCAGGCGGGCGGGGCCTGCGCGCCGATCCATTTCGCCAGTTCGTCCCGATCGAGCGGCGGGCTGAACAAATAGCCCTGCATCTCGTCGCAGCCGTGCGAACGCAGGAAGGCGGCCTGCTCGACCGTTTCGACGCCCTCGGCGACGATCGACATTCCGAGCGCCTTGCCCATGCTGATGATCGCCTGCGCGATCGCGCGGTCTTCCGCGTCGTCGGGCAGGTCCTTTACGAAGGACCGATCGACCTTGATCGTGTCGACCGGGAATTTCTTCATCAGCGACATCGAGGAATAACCGGTCCCGAAATCGTCGATGGCGAGGCGCACGCCGCGGCTGCGGATGATGTCGAGGAGATCGATGGCCCGCGCGACATTGTGCATCACCATGCTCTCGGTAATCTCGATCTGCAGCAGCTCCGGCGGCAAGCCGCTCGTCGCCAGCGCGGCGTCGATGTCCTGCAACAACGTTTCGTCGGAGAATTGCCGCGGCGACAGATTGACCGCCAACGATAGCGGCGGCAGCCCCTGGCGTCGCCAGGCCATCGCCTGTGCGCAGGCCGTCTCGAGAACCCAGCGTCCGATCGGCACGATGAGGCCCGTCTCCTCCGCGAGCGGAATGAACTGCTTGGGCGGAAGCGTGCCGAGGTCGGGGAGCGTCCAGCGCAGCAGGGCCTCGACGCCGGTGACGCGGTTGGTCGCTGCGTCGACCTTGGGTTGATAGGCGAGCCAGAGCTCACCCCGATCGAGCGCCTGCCGCAGCCGGGCCTCGAAGACAAGGCGCTCGACCGACAACGTCTTGTTCTGGTTGACGAAGAAGCGGAAGCCGTTCTTGCCTTCCTCCTTGGCGCGATACATCGCCATGTCGGCGTTCTTGGTCAGCGTCGCCTCGTCCTCTCCGTCCCCCGGGAAGACGGCAATGCCGATGCTGGCGGTGACGCGGCATTCGAGATCGCAGAGTTGCAGAGGCTCGCCGATCGCGCCCAGCAGCCGGCGAGCCGCCGCTTCGATCCGGCTCACCTCCGCCGCGTCGTCGAGGATCACGACGAATTCGTCGCCGCCCAGCCGCGCCACCGCGTCGCGGCTACCGAGGCAAGAGCGCAAGCGTTTCGACGTCTCCTCCAGCAGGGAGTCGCCGGCGTCGTGGCCGAGCGTATCGTTGATCACCTTGAAGCGATCGACGTCGATGAACAGCACGGCGAAGCTGCGCCGCTCGCCGCGCGCAACGACGAGCGACTTGCGCAAAATCTGGTTGAACATCGCCCGATTGGGCAGACCGGTGAGGCCGTCGTGCGTCGCGAGATATTTGATCTGCGCGTCAGCGCGCGCCTTCTCCTCGGCCCGGTCGAAATTTTCGAGCGCAAACGAGACGTTGTTGGCGAGGCGCTCCAACAGCCCGACGAGATCGGGCGTGAACGCGTCGCGCTCGGTCGACATGAATACGAGCACGCCGACCGCCCGCCCCTCGGTGAACAGAGGCAACGCCGCCCCCGCCCTGTTGCCTTCGCCGAGCGCGCGCAAATGAAAGGCCGCGCCTCTCGGGTCGGAGAGATAGTCGTTGATGATGCAGGGCCGCTGCATGCGAAACGCCGTGCCGCTGACGCCGCGGCCCTCAGGATGGGCTTCCGAGGTCGCCAATCGCACCAGCTTCTGCGACTCCGCCTGCGGTCCGGCCCAAGCGACGACGCGCAGGAAGTCACTGTCCTCCTGCTCGAGGGCGATGATCGAGGAAGCGAAGCGACCGCCCTCGACCGCCGCCTGGCACACGAGGTTGAACAGCTCGCCGCGGGTCCGGGCGCGCATGATCGCCTCGTTGGTCGCGCTGAGGGCAGCGAACATGCGCGTCACGCGCTCTTTCTGCTCACTGGCGAGGCGTCGCTCTTCGCCGCGATCGAAGTTCTTGAGCGCGAAGGCGACGTTATCCGTGAGGCGCTGCAACAATTCGACGAGATCGGGCGTGAAGGCCCCCTGCTCCTGCGACAGGAAGACCAGCACGCCGAGCGCTCGATTGTCATTGAGCAGCGGCAACGAAGCTATCGATCTGATGCCTTTGGCGCTGGCGCTCGCGTGAAACGCGGCGCCGCGCTCGTCCGCGAGATAGTCGTTGCTGATGCAAGGGCGACGGGTGCGAAACGCGATGCCGCTCACGCCGCGCCCCTCCGGGTAGGCTTCACTGATGGCGGAGCGCAGCGAGCTCAAACTGAGGGGTCCCGCGACCGCGACATCGCGCATGAACTCCGAGCCGGGCTCCGTCAACGCGACCGAGACGGTTGCGAAATCGCCGCATTTGACCGCGGCCTCGCATACCCTGGCAAACAGCTCCTCTCGAGTCCCTGCCCGCATGATCGCCTCATTGGTCGCGCTCAGGGCGGTGTACATGCGCGTGAGGCGATCCTGCTGGCGCTCAGCGGCGCGGCGCTCGTCGGCGCGCTCGAAATGTTCCAGCGCGAAGGAGACGTTGTCGGCGAGACGTTGCAGCAGCGAGACGAGCTCGCCAGTAAAGGCGCCGACTTCCTGGGACACGAGGAGCATCACGCCGACGGCTTCGCCGCGATTGAGCAACGGCAATGCAGCGCACGAGCGCCCGCCGCCCGCGCGAGCCTTGTCGTAGAAGGCGACGGTGCGCGGATCGGCGAGATAGTTGTTGCTGGTGCAAAGCTGGCCCGTGCGGAAGGCGACGCCGCTTACGCCGCGGCCCTCCGGCAAGTCGTCTGTCGTCGCCAGCTTCAGCAGCCTCGCCTGCGCCGCGTTGGGCCCCGCGGAGGCGGCGATGCGAAGGAAGTTCGAGCCGGGCTCCGCAATGGCGATCGTCGCGGAGGAGAATGGGCCGCCGTGCACGGCCGCATTGCATACGCGCTCGAACAGCTCCGTCCGTGTCCGGGCGCGCATGATCGCTTCGTTGGTGTCGCCCAGCGCGGCGAACAGATTGTTCAGGCGCTCTTTCTGCCTGCGTTCGGCGAGCCGACCCGCCCGCTCCGAAGCGTCGTCGAGCGTCTCCTCGCCGCCCGCCGGTTCTCCTAACATTGCCTCGCCCATACGCTGTTCTCGTTGGGTCAACATGCGCGGCAGAGCTGAATGGGGAGTTATAATTTACGATTTAAAAGAGATAAACGTCGACTGAAAAGGCCGGTGGTTTTAGCTATCCGTGTCGCCCACGACCGTGGTGAACCGCGCGCGCAGGGATTTGCCGACCTGCTTGACCCCGATCGCCGACGAGACGGCGTCGACGCCCCGCGCAAGCGCCAGCGGCGCGCTGAGCCAGCCGCTCGCATTGCGCTCGTCGAGCCAATCGACGAGGCCACCGGGGAAACAGAACACGCCGAGCGCGAGGATGGCGTAAAGCATCCGCGCCCAGGCCCAAGGGCTGGTCGCGGAGGGTAGTCGGGAAGGCTTCGAGGACAAGCGCGCCTCAGAATTGGAAGTAGATGAACGGCGCCGACGCCGAGGGCGCCATGACGACGATGCAATAGAACAGCGCGAAGCCGAACGCGCCCTGGACCATCGGGCCTCGGTTGTCGAGGGCGACGCCGATCGCGGCGCGGCTCTGCGGCGGGACGATTTGCGTCAGCGCGCCGCAGGCGATCAGCGCCGGCACGATGCCGGGCATGACGCTCGGCGCGCCGTTGTCGCTCCAGATTCCCTGCAGATATTGGGTCACGACGTCGAGCGAGGGAGCGCGGAAAAACAGCCAGGCGAGGCAGACGAAATGAAACGTCACCGCCCAATCGACGACGCGCGCGGCCGGCCCAGACCCGAAGCGCGCGAAGGCGGCGCTGCGCCGCCACGCGTGGTCGGCGACGAGCGCCGCGCCATGCATGCCGCCCCAGATCAGGAAGGTCCAATTGGCGCCGTGCCACAGCCCGCCGAGCAGCATCGTGATCATCAGATTTCGCGCGGTCTTGAAGCGGCCGTGCCGATTGCCTCCGAGGGGGATGTAGAGGTAGTCGCGCAGCCAGTTCGACAGCGTCATGTGCCAGCGGCGCCAGAAGTCGCCGACGCCGAGCGCCCGATAGGGCTGATCGAAATTCTGGGGAAAGCGATAGCCGAGCAGCGCCGCAATGCCGATCGCAATGTCGGTGTAGGCGCTGAAATCGGCGTAGATCTGGATCGCGTAGGCATAGACCGCGACGATCAGATCGAAGCGCGAGAACTGGCTGGGATCGGTGAAGACGGGATCGACGAAGCGAACCGCGAGGTAATTGGCGATCACCATCTTCTTGAACAGGCCGCCTAGGATCAGCAGCATGTTCTCGCCGAATGAGAAGTCGCCGGCGCGGCGCGGCGAAGCGAGCTGCGGCAGGAACTCGTGCGCCCGCACAATCGGCCCCGCGACCAGATGCGGGAAAAAGCTGATGTAGAGCAGGATGTCGAGCGGCGAGCGGGAAGCGGCAAGCCGGCCGCGATAGACGTCGATGATGTAGGAAATCGCGTGGAAGGTGAGGAAGGAGATCGCCACCGGCAAGGTGACGTTGACGAACTCGGCCGGCGGATTCAGCCCTAGCGCATGCGCGAGGGTGAGCAACTGCGCGATGAAGAAATTGAGGTATTTGAAATAGGCGAGGATGCCGAGATCGAGCGCGACGCCGAGCGCGAGCGCGAGGCGGCGGAACGGCCGCGCCTTGTCGCGATCGACATAGAGACCGACCGCATACGAAATCGCCCCGCTCGCGAGCAGCAGCAGCAGGAAGCGCCAGTTCCAGCAGGCGTAGAAGGCGAGGCTCAGCGCGAGCAGCACAACCTTCTTGAGGGTGTTTTGCGAATTTATCGCCCAGACCAGCACGAAGGCGAACGCAAAAAACAGCCCAAAATCAATCGTTGGAAACAACATGGGCGCCAGTCTGCCGACCGCCGATGATCGGAATCAGGAAATCCGCGAATCGGTCGGCGCTTCTCTTATAGCCTTCCAGCGTCATGTGCACGTAGTCGTGCGCCATCAAGGGCGGATTCGCGGCGGCCCAGACCTGGGCGCCACAGGGGCCCGGCATCACCGACGACCAGTCCCAGAATTCGACCCCGAGGCGCTCGGCGAGGCGGCGTTGCGCCTCCCTGACCAGCGGGAGCTTGGGCGGCGTCGGGAAGCGGCACGGGCCGCCGCCCTCCGCCGCGATCGGTTGCGGCGCCGTCGGGCAATCGTGACCGACCGCCGAATTGTGGCAGACGCCCGCCGGGCGAGCGCCGTCGGGCGGACCGATCATGATGATGCGCACTCCGGGCCGGAGCGCCTGAAGGCGCCGCACGATTTCCTCGTACTGCGCGGTGTAGGTGGAAATGTCGAGCGCGTCGTTGAAGCCTTCGTTGGTGCCGAAAGCGAGCACGATGATATCCGGCGCCATCCGCCTCAAGTCGTCGGCGAGATTCTCGGTTGTCAGCTTTTGCAGGACCTGGACCGTGGCGCCCGGGAACCCGAGACTGACGTAGGACACCCCGTTGCCGTCACGCGCCACCTCGACCCCAGTCACCGTGACGGGCGCGTCGGTCAAGGCGCGCACGGCGACTTCGTGGAAGCCGTGCGGCCCGATCTCGGGAGGCAGGACGTCGAGCGTCGCGCGCTCGTCGGCGGCGCCGTCGAGATTGATCTCGCCGTCCGGCTGGCCATCGACCAAGACCTCGGCGCGCCCTCCGCCGGGCTGCTTGAGGAAAGAGACCTCAAGCCGATCGTAAGGGGCGCCGCTGCCGCGCTCCCGCATGTTCAGGACTGCGCCCGCGTGGCGCGCCACCGCATTGAAGCCGGAGAGGTAGAAGCGGCGATGCTCGTCGGACTTCTGCAACGCTTCGTAGCTCCAGCCCTCCGACGCGTCGCTCTCGAACAAAGCAGAGCGCACGCCGATGTTCGGTTTTCCCGGCACGATATAGGCGAGGCCGCCCTGGCCGAACACCTGTTGCAGGCGTTCGCGCACACGGGCGGTGAAAAAGTCCGCGGCGGTGTGGCTATCGCCGAGTTGGAGGATCGTCAGCCGTTTGGGCGCCGCCAGAAGATCGGGTTCGAGTTCGCCGTAAGCGGATGCCGCGCGCGGCGGGCCGCCGCCTGACGCGGGAAGAGCCGCCTCGAGCGCCGAGAGCGCGCCGAAGGGTCTGAGGCCTTCGGCGGCATGGTTCGCCTTGGGCGGTTGCGCGTCGAGCATCGCGACGCGCAACCGCTCCGCGCCGGGATTCGGCCGCGGCTGCGCGGCGGCTTTCGCAGGTTCGTCTAGCGAGCCAAATTCGCGCGGAGGCTCCGATGATGACGCCGGCTCGGCAGGCAAGGCCGCCATCTTCTCGTCGTGAGGAACAGCTCCGCTCGGCATCACGCCTTCGGGCAAGGTCAGTTGGCTGGCGGCGTCGAGGGCTCGTTCGGCGACGGGATTGCTAGCCAAGCGACCGGCGTCGCCGTTGGCGGTCAGGCTGACGCCGCCTGCCCCCACCAGCAAGGCCAGCGCCCACGCGAGCAACGCCGACGAATCCTGCAACCCCCTCACCTCGCTCCCATTCGCTGGCACTCGCTGGCGACGTCGCGTCCGCGCTGCTTGAGACTCTCCATGATGGACGGGTAGAACGCGTCCATCACCAGGTCATATCCGGCGGTGGTGAAGTGAATGCCGTCGTTGGCGCGGATCTGCACCATCGCATTGTTCGCGTTTGGGAGGAAGGGCTTGAATTCATCTGTGCCGGGCTTCGATGTCCAGGGCGGAACGAAGGCGGCGTGCGGCGAATTGACCTTGGCGACCGCGTCGGCGAACAGGCGGTTCTTGTCCTCCGCGTCGGCGTTGGCGGCCGGATCCTGCAGCACCGGCAGGCCCATCAACAAAATCGAGGAGCCGTGCGAGACCGCGTTCTGCACGACATCCTCCACCAGCCCCTCGTAGCGGTTGTCGAATTCCGGGCGGCCGTATTCGGTCCGCGTCCTCGAGGCGTCGACGATCGACTGACGGTCGTTGATTCCGAACGAGCCGACGAAGAGGTCCGCGCCCGGCTCGACGGCCAGAGCCGCAACCTCATGGACCCAATTATACTGGTCGAGCCGGGTGAGACCGGACCCATTCCGCGCGCGGCGGATCAATTTGATTTTTTCCGCCAGGCACCTATCTTTGCCGAGACGGCGAAACATGGCCCCCCAGAGGCCATCCGCCATGGAATCGCCAACGAAGGCGATGTGGACCGGCGGCTGATCGTCCGTCGCCGCGGCCCTGGCGAAACTCGCCACGCCGCCCCAGGCAAACGCCATTCCCAACGCGGCGGAAACGAGGGACCTACAAACTCTATTCTTCCACATGCCTTAAGCGCCTTCGGCTGTCGATGGGCCTATTGCGGCGCGGACGTCGTTGGCGCCGGCGGCGTGTGATGGACGCGCGGCCTCCTTCTATGTTTCTTGTGCGCCCCCCTATGGGGTTCGCTTAGGGCAGACGTGTGTTCACTCGCAGACGCGACGACGACCGGCAATCCCGCAACCGTGGCCGCTTTCTGCCACATGCGATCATAGCCCGCCATAGTAAAATGGACCCCGTCTCCGGCATGGAGAGATCGGTCGCAGTAGGCCGGCTCCTGCAGGCTGATATAGGTGACCGGACCGCCGGCGAGCTGCGCCTGGAGGAGCTCGTCGAGCTTCTTGGAATTGCTCTCCCACGGCTTTAGGACGCAGGGCGGACCGAGCCAATAGAGCTTGATCCCCTGAGCGTTGGCGGCCGCGACGATCGCCTCGACCCTCTTCCCGACGTCGAGCTCTCCCGCCACGGCGTCATTGGTGCCGAGGCTCATGATCACCGTCGCGCCGTGCGGCATCTGCTGGATCTGGTCGAAAATGTGCGGCGTGTAGATCGCCACATTGAAACGGTTCGCGGGCGACGGCACATGCGAGGCGAGGTGGACCCCCTCGCCTATGCTGTCGCCGATCACCCGGACCTCGTCGGCCGCGGCGGCCGCCGGGGCGGCCAAAGCGAGGAGCAAGCAGAGCGTGAAACGGCGCAAGGACATAGCGGGCGTCACCAGAGCAATCTTCCCTTAACGAAAACACGCCATGGTTAATGGGCGATGAAGGAGGCCGCTCTGGGGCGCCGGCAATCAGGACTCACAGCGGTAGCGCCATTTCCCATAGCGCCACGGCAAAAACCAGCTCGCATTCGCCGGCGCCGTCGTGGGCGGCGGGTCAAAGCCAGCCGCGCTCCAGGGATGGCAGCGACAAATCCGCGCAGCGCCCATCCATCCTCCCGCCCAGACGCCGTGGCGCTGAATGGCCTCGTCCGCATAGGCCGAGCAGCTCGGCGCATAGCGGCACTGCCGCCCGAGCAGCGAAGAAAAAGTCAACTGATAGAAACGGATCAGTCCGTGAGCGGCGAGCCGGGGCGCTCGCTGCGACAGGTTCATGACGCGCCTGCGAGCGAAGGCTCCCCCGTGCGGGCGGCGATCTGGCCGAGCGCGTCGACCACCGCGTCGAAGGTCAGCAAGGTCGAGGCGTGCCGCGGCTTATAGTCGCGGACCGGCTCCAAAACCGCGAATTCCGCCCATTTGCCCTCTGGCGGCGGACCGCCCGCCTTGAGCATACGGATCATCATCTCGCGCAAGGCGACGAGTTCTTCCGGCGTCGCGCCGATAATGTGCCGCGCCATAAGCGACGAGGAGGCCTGGCCAAGCGCGCATGCCCTCACGTCATGCGCGAAGTCGCTCACCCGGCCATCCCTGAGGTTGAGATCGATCACGACAGTCGAGCCACAGAGGCGGGAGTGCGCCTTTGCGGTCGCGTCAGGGGCAGCCAGCCGCCCCAACCGGGGAATGTCGGCGGCCAATTCCAGAATGCGGCGGTTGTAGATATCGTCGAACATGATCAAAGATGCGCGCGGCTAGTCCAATGGCCCTGCAATCCTATATAGAGCGTCCAACTGGCGAAGACGAGGGTCGGACGGGCCTTTCGCGTCGGCGCCCAACCGTAAGAGATCGTGATGGATGACATCGTTGCAAGGCAGGCAAGGCGGATCGACGCCCCGGTCAAGCCCACCCGCGCCGAAGCCGAAGCGGCCGTCCGCACGCTCATCGCCTGGGCTGGCGACGATCCAGAACGCGAGGGTCTCGTCGATACGCCCCGCCGTGTCGTCAAGGCTTATGAAGAATTGTTCGCCGGGTATAACGAAGACGCCTCGAAGCCGCTCTCGCGCGTCTTCGAGGACGTCGAGGGTTATCACGATATCGTGCTGGTGCGCGACATCCCCTTCGTTTCGCATTGCGAGCATCACATCGCGCCCTTCTTCGGCAAGGCGAACATCGGCTATTATCCCCGCAACGGCGTCGTCGGCCTCTCCAAGCTCGCGCGCATCGTCGACACCTTCGCGCGGCGCCTGCAGACCCAGGAGGCTTTGTCGGCGCAGATCATCGACGCGGTCGACACCTCGCTGGACACGCGCGGCGTCGCGGTGCTGATCGAGGCCGAGCACACCTGCATGTCGATGCGCGGCGTCAAAAAGCAGGGCGTCACCACAGTCACCACCCAGTTCTCCGGCGTTTTCCGCACCCAGCCGGAGGAGCAGACACGCTTCCTCTCCCTGCTCCGCGCGGCGCGGTGACGGCCGATGTCCGCAAGCCACGAACAGGAGGAGGGCTCTGAATTCCTGCCGCGCTTCGCGGCGGACGGACTCCTCACCTGCGTAACGGTCGACGCCCGCAGTGGCGAGGTGCTGATGGTCGCCCATATGAATGCGGAGGCGCTCGACAAGACCTTGTCGAGCGGCGTCATGCACTATTGGTCCCGATCGCGGCGGAGCCTCTGGCGCAAGGGCGACACATCAGGTCAAACGCAGCATCTCGAAGAATTGCGCGTCGACTGCGACCAGGACGTGCTCCTAGCCCGCGTAACCGTAGGCGGCGACGGCGGAGCGTGCCATACTGGGCGCCGGTCGTGTTTTTATCGACGCGTCGAGGCGTCCGGCGGCCCGCCGCGCCTCACGACGATCGCAGAGAAGATGATCGCGGAAACGTAGAGAAATAGCGCGATCGCGAACTTTTACCGTCGCGTGCGAGATATCGTTTACCATTCCGCCGCTGACGTATGTTACAGTTTTGTGGCATCCGCTTCCGGGCGGGATGCGCGACTATTTGAGGGGGCGTGGCGATGGCCGACGCTTTCGTTCGTAAGTCCGAAACGGACACGGTTTCGGGCGGCTCGAAGCATTCGCGCCGCAAGATCGGCGTAGCGTTGGGAGCCGGAGCCGCGCGAGGCTGGGCGCATATCGGCGCGCTGCAGGAACTCGTGGCAATGGGCGTCACGCCCGACATCGTGGTCGGCTCCTCGATCGGCGCCGTCGTCGGCGGATGCTTCGCCGCCGGCTATCTCGATACGCTGGAAGCGTTCGCGCGTTCGCTCACCAAGCGGCGCGTGTTCGGCCTGCTCGACGTCTCCTTCAACGGGCGCGGCCTGATCGGCGGCGACCGATTGCGCATACGGCTCGAGCAATCGATGGGAGGCCTGCGCATCGAGGACCTGCCGATCCGCTTCGCGGGCGTTGCGACCGAGATCGGCTCGGGTCATGAAATCTGGCTCAAGCGGGGCCCGCTCGTCGAAGCGATGCGCGCCTCTTACGCGCTGCCAGGCATCTTCGAGCCGGTCAAGATCGCCGGGCGCTGGCTGTTCGACGGCGCGATCGTCAATCCCGTCCCGGTCAGCGTCGCGCGCGCGATGGGCGCGGATCGCGTCATTGCGCTGAACATCGGCGTCGACGGCTCTGGGCGCGGCACGGCGATTCAGGACATGCCTGTCGACGAAACGCTCGAGAGCGCCGTCGGGCTCGATGAGGCGAGCGCGGGCGTGATCGGCGGCCTGCGTCGCAGCGCCGGCCTCTTCCGCCGGCAGTGGGCTGGCGAAGGCCAGGGCGCGCCGGGCCTCGCCTCGATCATGGTGAACGCCTTCAACATCACGCAGGATCGCATCATGCGATCCCGCCTTGCGGGCGATCCCCCTGACGCGTTGGTGAGCCTGAAGGTCGGCAAAATCGGCCTCTTCGAGTTTCACCGCGCCGACGAACTCATCGCGCTCGGACGCGAAGCGGTCCACAAGGCCCGCGAGGAAATCGCCGAGCATTTGGAGTTAACGCTGGCGGCGTCGAAGGCCTGAAGATTCAGGCCGTCGCGATATAGTCGCGCAAGGCGCGCCGCTCGTTGTCCAGAGCGTCGACATGGCGCTTGACGACGTCGCCGATCGAGACGATGCCGACCAACCGACCCTCTTCGACCACAGGCAAATGGCGGAAACGCCCCGCGGTCATCAATTCCATGACGCTGTCGATCGAGGTGCTTTCCGACACCGTCGAGACGCGCGACGTCATATAGCGCGAGACCGGCTCGTCGAGCGCGCTAGAGCTTCCGGCCCCGACGGCGCGCACGATGTCGCGTTCCGAGATGATGCCGAGGACGCTCGCCGCCGCGTCCGACACCACGGCAGCGCCGACCCGGCGCTCGGCCAGCAACGCAGCCGCTTCCTTGAGCGTGCGATGCGGTTGGGTGGTCACGACGTCCCTGCCCTTCTCCTTGAGAATGCGCGCAACAGTCATCTTGGCCCTCCAAGGTCGGCGATCCAATACGGGATCACAGCAGGAAGGATGCGCCCGTCGGCCCATGCGATCAAGCGCAAATCGAGTGACGCCAGCGGAGCGGAGTGAACCCGTCAGGGCTCGCCGGAACGATGCGCGAACGCTGCACCCGCGGCATGGATTTCCAGAAAAATCGGCCAACATCTCACGTAATGCAGCGTATATTTATTCGCACAATTCGTGCTGACGCGCATTTTTATAGCGTTATACTGCTCCCCGTTTCGTGAGTATCTAAGTCAATTTTTCACAGTATCTCCGTGAATACCAGTGCGTGACGATAACCGTCAGACTTCAAGGAGATGGTTATGCGCATATTCCTGGGAAAATCTTTAGACATGCTTGGCGTGTCGGTTTTCGTCCTGGCGATGGGCGCCTCGACTCCGGCGTTCGCTCCGGGCGGAGGCCCCACGCAAATGGACAGCTTCGACGGCCCGGGGGACTTGGGGGCCCACTTTAGCGGAGGCGGAAGCAGCTATCCCACCGACTACACAGGCAACCGCGCGGGGAGTTACGGCAGCGGCTACCCCGGCTACTACAACGGGAATGGCAACTATGCCGGCCACAATCGCAGGTATAGATGCACCCCCGCCTTCGCCGCCCAAAATCCCGGGATGTGCAGGTAGAGGCGGGGCGACACCGTCACCGGACGTGAGAAATGCCGTCGGCCTGCAAATTGTGCCCGCCGCCCAATCTCAGCCCGACCGCGCCGCGATCACCATTTGCGTCTGGGTCGTCAGAGCGATGAGGCGGCCGCCGGCGACCGTCATGCGCGTCTGCCAGACCATCAGGCTGCGGCCCCGGTGCACCGGCGTCGCCTCGCCGATGAGTTTCGCTCCGAGCGGCGCCGGGGCGAGGAAGTTGGTTTTCGACTCGATCGTCGCCGTGCTTTGCCCTTCGGCGAGGTTGAGGATCGTTCCAGCGGCGCCAAGCGTGTCGGCGAAGGCCATGATCGCGCCGCCATGCAGTATGGCGGGACGCGTGCAAAGCTCCTCGCGCACCACGAGCTCCGCCGTCACCCGCTCGGGGGACGCCTCGAGAAACTGGATTCCGAGCATCGCTGCAAACGGCAGCGGCGTCTCCCGCAAGCGCTCCAACCCGTCCATCGGCGCCTCCAACTTTCCTCCACCGAGATTTGGCTTGTTCCGACCGCCGTGTCGACTACCACTGAGGTAATCGGTTCGCCGCCAAGACGGGGCTAGGACGCCTTGATGACCATCCTCTCTTCACTTGCAAACGGCCAGCCCGGCGGGGGCGTCGGCGCGCAACTCAAGGCTTGGCGCGTGCGCCGGCGGCGCAGTCAGCTCGACCTCGCGCTCGACGCGGGCGTCTCGCAGCGCCATGTGAGCTTCATCGAGAGCGGCCGCGCGCAGCCGAGCCGTTCGATGGTGATGCAACTCGCCGATGAGCTCGACGTCCCTTTGCGCGAACGCAACGCGCTGCTGCTGCTGGCGGGCTACGCCCCAGTCTATCCAGAGCACGCCCTCGAAGCGGCGCCGCTCGCCGCGGTCCGCCATGCCCTCGACGCGATCCTGCGCGGCCACGCGCCCAATCCGGCGCTGGCGGTGGACCGCCAATGGCGAATGGTCGCAGCAAACGCGCATGTCGCCCCGCTGCTGGAAGGCGTTCGCGACCCCGCGCTGTTAAAGCCGCCCGTCAATGTCCTGCGCCTCAGCCTCAGCGAAGGCGGTCTCGCCCCGCGGATCGCCAATCTTCCGCAATGGCGCTCCCACCTGCTCGCGCGGCTGCGTCGACAGGCGCAGGCGAGCTGCGATCCCGCGCTCGTCGCACTTCTCGCCGAATTGGAGGCGCTCGGTCCCGCTCGCGGACGGGAGCAGCAGCCTCGCGGCCGCGACCCGGCGCCGCACGGCATCCTCGCGCCGCTCGAGATCGATAGCTCGGCCGGCCGCCTCTCGCTGATCTCGACGACGACGGTTTTCGGTGCGCCCCACGACATCACCGTGTCGGAGCTCGCGATCGAGACGTTCTTCCCGGCGGACGAGGCGACCGCGCAACGGCTGCGCCGCCTCGCGCCCGCCGAGGCGGCCTCATGACCTCAGACGTAATCGACGTGCGTATCCGCGGTGGCATGATCTCTCCACGGGCCGCCCAAAGGCCCAGCAAGGAGAGCAAGATGACCAACCCTGCAGATATCGCTCAGCGCTACATCGCGACCTGGAACGAGACCGACCCCGACAAGCGCGTGGCGTGGCTGCGTAGCGCCTGGGCGGAGGACGTCTCGTATGCCGATCCGATGGCGAAAGTCGCCGGCGCGGAGGCGCTCGGCGCCCTGATCGGCGGCGTGCACAGCCGCTTCCCCGGCTTTCGTTTCGCCCTCATCGGCGAACCCGACGGGCATGGCGATTACGTCCGGCTCGCCTGGAGCCTCGGCCCCGAGGGCGGACCGGCCCCGATCGAGGGGAGCGACGTCGTCACCGTCGCAAACGGCCGGATCGCCAGCGTCGTCGGCTTCCTCGACAAGGTCCCCGAGGCGGCCTGAGCGGACCTCCCGGCGCGCCGCGAGACCGTGCGCCGGGCCTCAGACGGCCTTGCGCACCAGCCCCAGCAATTCGCGGTGCATCGTCTCGTTGCCGCAGCAAATCGAACCTGTGGCGAGGTAGTCCGCCCGCCCCTCTGCGTCCGTCACATAGCCGCCGGCCTCGCGCACCAGCAGCGCGCCGGCCGCAATGTCCCACGAGTTCAGCCCCCGCTCCCAGAAGGCGTCGAACCGCCCCGCGGCGACATAGGCGAGGTCCAGCGACGCGCAGCCGAGGCGCCGCACGTTGACGACCCGCGCCATCACCGCCGCGAGCTCCGCCTTGAAACGGGGGTGCTCGGAGGCCTTGCCGAGATGCGGCACGCCGCAGCCGATCAGCGCCTGGGAAAGTTCGTTGCGCGCGGCGACGCGAAGCCGGTGCGATCCGCCGAACGCGCCCTGCCCCTTCTCGGTGACGTACATTTCATCGTTGGCGGGGTTGTAGACGACGCCGGCGACGATCTGGCCGTCGCGCTCGAGCGCGACCGAGACGGCGAAAATCGGGATCGCGTGGAGGAAGTTGGTGGTCGCGTCGAGCGGATCGATGTGCCAGGTGTGGCTCTTGTCCGAGCCCTCGACCCGGCCGGACTCCTCCATCACGAAGCCGTAGCCGGGGCGCGCCTTCGACAGCTCTTCGTACAGCACCTTCTCGGCTCGCTTGTCGGCGAGCGAGACGAAATCGCCCGGCCCCTTCATGGAGACCTGCAATTGCTCGATTTCGCCGAAATCGCGCTTGAGACCGCGGCCGGCCTTGATCGCGGCGTTAGTCATGACGGTCATCAGGGCGGAGCGGATCATGGGCATTCAGTCCCGGAAAGGAGCGGCCCGGTGGCATAAGGGAAGCGGCGCGCCGGCGCAACCTTCGGGCCCGCGCTCTTTTCTTTCCAGGGCGTCGTGATAGCGTACCGCGGCATTCGGCCCAAAGCGCAGGAGCAACCGATGAAGATCAGTGCGCGAAACGTTCTGAAGGGCAAGATCGTCGATGTCAAAAAAGGCGCCACCACGGCGCATATTCGCATCGACGTGGGCGGCACGGTCCTCACCGCCTCGATAACCAATGAATCGGCCGACGAATTGCAGCTTGCGGCCGGCAAGACCGCATTCGCCGTAATCAAATCCTCTGACGTGATGGTTGGCATAGAATGAAGGTTTTCGCGGTCCTCCTCGTCGCCGGCTTTGGTTTCCCAGCATTCGCCCATGCGGCCGAGCCGAGCGGATGCGACAAGTTCAAATGGCCGGTGGCGCATGAGCAGGCTGCGCTGTCCGCGCCGCCCTCGACAAAGCTCGAAGCCGGCGGCGCACTTCCGCTCGACGCGGCGGCCCAAATCCACCTCGCGCCGTTCGCCGAGGCCAAGTTCGACATGCCGCCGGAGCGCGCCCCCAAGGCTTCCCCGAGCTACGCGGGCGCTCTCAAGCTCGACGCGCCGGCGACCGCCGGCACGTTCAAAGTCAGCATTTCTGCGGAGGCATGGATCGACGTGATCCAGGACGGCAAGCTCGTCAAGCCGGTCGCCTTCAGCGGGGCGAAGGATTGCGCCGGGCTGCGCAAGAGCGTGAAATTCCCGCTCGCCGCCAAACCCGCGACCATCCAGCTCTCCAACGTCAAAGACGCCGATATTGCGGTGATGGTTTCGCCGGAATAAGCGCCGACGCTGACGATCCAGCCTCGCTCAACTCCTCGGCGGTACCGTGTCGTTCGTTCAGAAGACGACACGGGACCGCCGATCACATGCCTCTCTCGACGCCGACGCGCGCGACAATCGTCCATCCCACCGATTTCTCTCCCGGGGCCGCTTCGGCGCTGGCGCACGCGCTCGCAATCACGTTGGCCTCGAATTCGGAACTGCGCCTGCTGAAGGTCCGCGAGAACGATCAGGCGTTCTTTTCGCAGACGCAGGGGCTGCGCGAGGTGCGCGATCTCCTGGTGCGTTGGGGACGGCTGCCGGCTGACGCCCCCTACGATCACTGGGAAAGCAAACTCGATCTGCGGGTGTCTAGCATGAGCATCGCCGCCCGCTCGGCGCGGGCCGGCATATTGGAATATCTCGCCGATCGGCCCGCCGACCTCGTGGTGCTCGGGACATCGACGCAGAAGGCGCATAGCCGCTGGCTCGACGTCTCGACGCCGACCAGCGTATTGCGACAGGCGCGCATCATGAGCCTGTTCTTGCGCGAGGGCGGACGGACCTTCATCGATCCTTTTCGCGGCGCCCTGCGCCTGAAGAAGGTCCTGATGCCGATCGACGGCGCGGTGAAATTCATTCATGCGCTGCGTCGGGTCGAGCGGATGAAGAGGCTTGTTTCGAGCGACGCCGTCATCCAACTCTTTCACGTCGGCGAGCGGGCGCCCGCGGCGACTGACGAGCGCGGCAAGCCGCTCGGCATGCCCGTGATGCTGCGTCAGGGCCGGGTCGTCGACTCCATCCTCCAAGCGGCGGAGGATCTCCACGTCGACGCGATCGCAATGCCGACCGCTGGACGTCACGGCGTCATCGATGCGATGCGCGGCAGCACCACGGCGCGCATTCTCGAGGACTGCCGATGGCCGCTGCTCGCCGTTCCCGTCGGCTGAGACGCCGACGCGACGCTTGAGAATCGCCGCGCCCGGATCCACAGTGCGCCCCACATAAATCCTTGGGAGGAAACAATGCCGCGTCCGCCATTCCGCGCCGACCATGTCGGTAGCTATCTGCGCCCCGAGCGGCTGAGGCAGGCGCGCGAGGCCTTCTTCGCCAAGACGCTCTCGGCAGAGGCGCTGCGCGCGGTCGAGGACGAATGCATTCGCGAGGTCGTGCGCTTGCAGGAAGAGGCCGGCCTCAAGGGGATCACCGACGGCGAATTCCGTCGCACGTATTTCCACGTCGATTTTCTCGAGCGCCTCGACGGGGTCGAGACCCACTACGGCGAGTTCGTCGCCAAATTCCGTAAGGACGACGGCTCGGAAGTCGGCTTCAAGCCGCCGACGATGCATGTCGAAAGCAAGATCCGCCACGCGACGCCGATCCAGGGCGCCGACTTCGATTTCCTGAAGGGCGTCGTCGCCAAGACGGCGAAGGTCTGCATCCCTGCCCCGTCGATGCTGCACTTCCGCGGCGGGCGCGACGCGATCAGCCGGGACGCCTATCCCGACATGGAGACGTTCTATGACGATCTGACCGCCGCCTACCGCGACGAGATCGGCGATCTGGCGGCGCGCGGCTGCCGCTATCTCCAGCTCGACGACACCAACCTCGCCTATCTCTGCGACCCGAAAATCCGCGAGACGGCGCGGGCGCGCGGCGACGATCCGGACGCCTTGGTCCATCTCTATTGCCGGCTCGTCAACGATTCCATCCGCGACCGGCCGCAGGACATGACCATCTCGGTGCATCTCTGCCGGGGCAATTTCCGCAGCGCCTGGGTCGCCGAAGGCGGCTACGAGCCGGTCGCCGAAATCCTGCTCAACGAAATGAAGATCGACGGCTTCTTCCTGGAATATGACGACGAGCGCTCGGGCGATTTCGCGCCGCTGCGTTTCACGCCGAAGGGCAAGACGATCGTGCTCGGCCTGATGAGCTCGAAACACGCGGCGGCCGAAAGCAAGGACGAGGTCAAGCGCCGCATCGAGGAAGCCTCGCATTACGTGCCGCTCGAGCAATGCGCGCTCAGCCACCAGTGCGGCTTCTCCTCGACCGCCCACGGCAATGACCTCACCGAGGCCGATCAGTGGAAGAAGCTCGCGCGCTGCGTCGAGATCGCGCGCGAAGTGTGGGGGGAGCTCTGACGCTGCTGTCACTGCCGCGAAAGCGGGAGTCCAGACAACCGCCGCAGGCCTTCGCCCAATGACTCCTGTCATGCCCGCTTTCGCGGGCATGACAGGGCGCGGCCGGCCCGCGGCCGAACAGCCGCCCTCGCATTCTCCCCACAAAACGTTTAAGGCTCCCGCTGCCCGTAGCCCTGAAGCGAGGTAGGCGAGGAATGCAGTCGGACAGCGAGATCGCGCGTGGGATTCCCCTCGCGCCCATATCAGCGATCGGCGCCAAGCTCGACATTCCTGAAACCGCCCTTCACCCGTACGGGCGCTCGATCGCCAAGATCGACGACGAATTCCTCGCCGGCCTCGCGGAGAAGCCCGACGGCAAGCTGGTGCTTGTCACCGCGATCAATCCGACCCCCGCGGGCGAAGGCAAGACGACGACGACGATCGGCCTCGGCGATGCGCTGGCGCGCATCGGCAAGCGCGTCGCCATCTGCTTGCGCGAACCCTCGCTCGGCCCCTGCTTCGGCCAGAAGGGCGGCGCGACCGGCGGCGGCTACGCGCAAATCGCGCCGATGGAGGAGATCAATCTCCACTTCACCGGGGATTTCCACGCGATCACGTCGGCGAACAATCTGCTCGCCGCGATGCTCGACAATCACATCTATTGGGGCAACGGGCTCGACATCGATCCGCGACGCGTCGTCTGGCGACGCGCGCTCGACCTCAACGACCGCGCGCTGCGCGAGATCGTCGGCGGACTCGGCGGCGTCGCCAACGGCTTTCCGCGCGAAGACGGCTTCGACATCACCGTCGCCTCGGAGGTGATGGCGGCGTTCTGCCTCGCCGAAGATTTGCACGATCTCGAAGAGCGCCTCGGCCGGATGGTGGTCGCCTACACCAGAGCCAAAAAGCCGGTGACCGCGCGCGACCTTAAGGCGGCGGGTGCGATGACCGCGTTGCTGCGGCTCGCCATGCGGCCGAACCTCGTGCAGACCCTGGAGGGCGTGCCCGCCCTGGTGCACGGCGGCCCGTTCGCCAATATCGCGCACGGCTGCAACTCGATCGTCGCGACGCGGGCCGGCCTCAAGCTCGCCGACTACGTCGTCACCGAAGCTGGTTTCGGCGCCGATCTCGGCGCGGAGAAATTCTTCGACATCAAATGCCGTATCGCCGGGCTGAAGCCGGCGGCGGCCGTCGTCGTCGCCACCGCGCGCGCGCTCAAGATGCATGGTGGCGTCGCCAAATCGGCGCTCGACGTCGAAGACCTCGCCGCGCTCAAGCGCGGGCTCGCCAATCTCGAACGGCACGTCGAGAACGTCAGGAAGTTCGGCCTCGACGTCGTCGTCGCGATCAACCGCTTCACCGCCGACACGGACGCCGAGCTTCATCTGATCGAGAGCTTCGTGACGCGGGCCTGCAACGCGCGAACGGTTCTTTGCGACCACTGGGCGCGCGGCTCGGCGGGCGCGGAGGAACTCGCGCAGGTCGTCGCCGAAATGGCCGACGCCTCGTCGCTCGGGTTCCAACCGCTTTATTCCGACGCTACGCCGCTCTGGGAAAAGACCCGGACCATCGCGCGCGAGATTTATGGCGCTGCGGACATCGTCGCCGACGGGCGCGTGCGAGCGCGATTTGCGGAGCTCGAGGCCGCCGGCTATGGCGATCTGCCGGTCTGCGTCGCCAAGACGCAATATTCCTTCTCGGCCGACCCTACCCTGCTCGGGGCGCCGAGCGGCCATATCGCGCCGGTGCGCGACGTCAGCCTGCGCGCCGGCGCGGGCTTCATCGTCGCCTTGATGGGCGACATCCGCACCATGCCCGGCCTGCCCCGCACGCCCGCCGCGGAGGCGATCCACGTCACGGACGGGCGGATCGAAGGGTTGTTTTAGTGCCCGTCATACGCGGGCTTGACCCGCGTATCCAGGACGGGACGGAGGGAGCCTAATCCCATCGTCGCCGCCTGGGCGCCCGGATCAAGTCCGGGCGTGACGGCGACGGAGCCCCTGCGTCTAGCGGTCTCACGCCGGCGGAACGACGCCCTTCTTGAGAATGATGTTGCCGTAGAAGCGCCGCTCGCCCGTCGCGACGACGACGAAGCACTCGCTCGCCCGCTCATAGAAGGCGTAGCGCTCAATGCTGCCAAGCCTGAACTGCGCGCCCTCGCGCTGGGCGATCACACTGCGGAATTCGGCGAAGATCGGCTGTTCGGCGCTCGGCTGGCCGACCACTTCCATGCGCCAGGCCGCCTCGGGAACGAAGGTGTCGAGCGGCATCACGCTCAGCACCGCCTCGAGCACCCGCGTCGCGTCGGCGGCGTCGAGCCGAATGACGTCCGGCCCGGCCGACTGCGCGGGATAGTTGGCGTCGACGATGGCGATCTCGTCGCCGTGCCCCATCGCGCGCAGGGCATGAAGCAAATCCGGCGTCAGTAGCGGATCGAGACCTTTCAACATGGCAAAAACTCCTGAGTGAGAATTCAGCGGGGGGTCGGCGCGTCGGGCCGCAGCAGACCTTCCGTCTTGAGCGCCCGCCAGAGAGCGGCGGGAATCTGCGCATCGAGCATCTCGGCGTTGCGCCGCGCTTCGTTCGGCTTCTGACCGCCCGGGATGACGCTCACGATCGCCGGATGGCTGAGCGGAAAGCGTAGCGCCGCCTCCGCCAGCTTCACCTTATGCGCCTTGCAGACGGCCTCGATGCGCCGCACACGTTGAATGATGTCGGCGGGCGCGGGAGCGTAATTGTAGAAGGCGCCGCGCTTCGGGCCGGTGGCGAGAATGCCGGAATTGAACGGGCCGCCGATCACGACGCCGATCTTCTTCTCCACACAATAAGGCAGGAAGCTCTCGAGCGCGTCCTGTTCGAGCAGCGTGTAGCGGCCGGCGAGCAGGAAGACGTCGAAGTCGCCCGCCCGCGCCAGCTTTTCCGCCGCCTGCCATTCGTTGACGCCCGCGCCGAACGCCTTGATGACGCCGGCGTCGCGTAGCTTGACGAGGGCCTTGTAGCCCCCTTCCATCAACTCGCGAAAGCGCGCGTCGGCGGCCTCCTGGCTGCCGTGGGTGAAGACGTCGACGTCGTGGGCGTAAACAACGTCGATCTGATCGAGGCCAAGCCGTTCGAGCGAGAATTCCAGCGAGCGCATGACGCCGTCGTAGGAATAGTCGAACACTTCGCGGCGCGACGGCGTCTCGAAAAAGGCGCCGGGGCGCGTGCGCTGGCCGGACGGGCAGAGCTGGAGCAGTCGGCCGATCTTGGTGGAGAGGAGATAACCGTCGCGCGGTTTGGCGCGCAGGAAGCCGTTAAGGCGCGTTTCGGAGAGGCCGAGGCCGTAGAGAGGGGCTGTGTCGTAATAGCGGCAACCCACGGCCCAGGAGGTGTCGAGCGTCGCGCGCGCCTCCTTCTCCGTCAGAGGTCGGTAGAGGTTGCCGATGGGCGCCGCGCCAAAGCCCAATTCGCTGAATTGCAACGCCGCGCCGGAGCGGGACACGAATTTTCGTTTGCGAGTTGCTCGCGTGGTCCCTGCCATGGCCCCCTCCCCTCCGCCAGGCGGATCCATACGTCCTGCCGCGCACGGCCGTCAATTGCAACGCGCCTCTGACGACCGCGCCGCCTCGGCGTGAGGCGGTGGCACAAGCCGCAGCGCGCTCCGTTCCCAGAGCGCAATATAGGCCCGCAAACGCGGCAGGGCCGGATGGTCCGGCGCCTCGCGGAGCAAATCGGCGTGGATTTTCTTCATGCCCCTGCGTGCAGCGCTCCAGCGACCAGGAGACGCCTCCAGGAGGGGAGCCGTATATTCGATCACCTGTTCAACGATCTCTTCGATCCTGTCGGACATTGCAGCCTCCTAGGCGCGGATGCCTTATGGAGCGCAAAGGCGGCGCCGTTTACGTAAAGTCTTAACGTGCGCCAGAATGGGACGAGTTAAGCGACGCTGCGCTGGGTATAGCCGAGGCGCTCGCTGAGAAGCTTGAGCACGCTCAACGCCGCCTCGGACACCACCGTTCCCGGTGGAAAGATGGCGTCGGCTCCGGCTTCGCGGAGCGGTTTGAAGTCCCGTTCCGGGATGACGCCGCCGACGACGATGAGCGCATTCCTAAGGTCGGCCTTGACCAAGGCCGCCTTCAGCGCGGGCACGAGCGTCAGATGCCCGGCCGCTAGCGAGGAAACGCCGACGATGTGGACCTTTTTGGCCGCCGCCAGCGCCGCCACTTCCTCGGGGGTCGCGAACAGCGGCCCGATCTCGACATCGAAGCCAAGGTCCTTAAAAGCCGAGGCGATGATCTTCTGGCCGCGGTCGTGCCCGTCCTGGCCCATCTTGGCGACCAGAATGCTCGGCCGTCGGCCCTCGTTCTCCTCGAAGGCGCGCGCGAATTCGGCGATCCGGGCGTTCTCGTCGGCGGCGGGTCCCAACTCGGCGAGGTAGACGCCGGAAACCGAGCTGATCTCGGCGACGTGCCGGCCGAACGCCTTCTCCATGGCGAGCGAAATCTCGCCGACCGTCGCCTTGGCGCGCGCCGCCTCGACGCTGAGCGCCAGCAGATTGGCTTGGCCCTGCGTCAGCGCGTCGAGCGCGGCGCGGGTCTTCGCCTCGTCGCGCTCAGCGCGCAGGCGCTTCAGCTTCTCGATCTGCTGCGCCCGCACCTCGGCGGCGTCGACCTTGAGGACGTTCAGCTCGCGCTCGACATTGGGCGGGAACTTGTTGACGCCGATGACGGTCTGCTGCCCCGAGTCGATGCGCGCCTGCGTGCGCGCCGCCGCCTCCTCGATGCGCCGCTTGGGCACGCCGAGCTCGATCGCCTTCGCCATGCCGCCGAGCGCCTCGATCTCCGCGATATGCTCGCGCGCCTTGGCGGCGAGTTCCGCCGTGAGGCGCTCGACGTAATAGGAGCCGCCCCACGGGTCGATCACGCGCGTCGTGCCGCTCTCCTCGATCAGGAAGAGCTGAGTGTTGCGCGCAATGCGCGCCGAAAACGGCGTCGGCAGCGCGAGCGCCTCGTCGAGCGCGTTGGTGTGCAGCGACTGGGTGTGGCCTTGCGTCGCCGCCATCGCCTCGATCTGCGTGCGGACGATGTTGTTGAAGGGGTCCTGCGCGGTGAGCGACCAGCCGGAGGTCTGGCAATGCGCGCGCAGCGGCAGCGACTTGTCCGACTTCGGACCGAACCCCTTGACGATACCGGCCCAGAGCATGCGCGCGGCGCGCAGCTTGGCGACCTCCATGAAGAAATTCATGCCGATCGCCCAGAAGAACGACAGCCGCGGCGCGAACTGATCGACGCTCATGCCGGCGGCGACGCCCGCGCGCAGATATTCGAGGCCGTCCGCCAACGTATAGGCGAGCTCCAGATCCTGCGTCGCGCCCGCCTCCTGCATGTGATAGCCGGAGATCGAGATCGAATTGAACTTCGGCATGTGCTTCGCGGTGAAGGCGAAGATGTCGGCGACGATGCGCATCGAGGCGGCCGGCGGGTAGATATAGGTGTTGCGCACCATGAATTCTTTGAGGATGTCGTTCTGGATGGTGCCGGAGAGCGCCGCCATCGGCACGCCCTGCTCTTCCGCCGCGACGATGTAGAGCGCGAGCACCGGCAATACGGCGCCGTTCATCGTCATCGAAACGCTCATCGCATCGAGCGGGATGCCGGAGAACAGCGTGCGCATGTCGTAGATGGAATCGATCGCGACGCCCGCCATGCCGACATCGCCCGAAACGCGCGGATGGTCGGAATCATAGCCGCGGTGGGTCGCAAGATCGAAGGCGACCGACAGCCCCTTCTGCCCGGCGGCGAGATTGGCGCGGTAAAAGGCGTTCGACTGCTCCGCCGTCGAGAAGCCCGCGTATTGCCGCACCGTCCAGGGCTGGTTGACGTACATCGTCGGGTACGGCCCGCGCAGATAGGGCGGCAGGCCGGGCCACGCATCGAGAAAGTCGAGGCCGAGCCGATCGCTCGGCTCATAGAGCGACTTCACGTCAATTCCCTCGGGCGTCAGCCAATGGCGCAACTCCCTTTCGCCGCCGTTGGGCGTAGGCGAGAACGGGGTCGAAGCAAAATCGGGGATTGAACCCATGAAGCGATCCTTCAATTAGAAGGCCACGCCGAGCCGCCGGTAGACCCGCTCCAGCGCGGCGAGCGCGTCGCAGCCAGCGAAGGCGAAATCGTCGACACCAGCGGCGCGCAAGGATTCCTCCTGCTCGCCGGGCTTGCCGGCGAGCATGATATAGCGCGCGCCCACCGCCCTCAGCGCCGAAACGAAGCTTTCGCCCATTTCAGCGTAAGCGTCGTCGTCGCCACAGAGGCAGGCGATCGCCGCGTCGCTCGCGGCAAAACGCGCCGCGGCCTCATCGGCGCCGCCCGCCCCGACAGCGTCCGCGTGTGTTTCAACCCCGCCGGCCTCGAATAGTTCGCGCGCGAAGCCGACCCGTCGTCCATGCGCGGCCGGGGAGCCGATCGTCGCGAGGAAAATGCTGGGCCGCGCCCCCTCACGCTTCAGCGCCGCGTCGGAGGCGTCGCGCAAGCGCTCGAAAGCTGCGGCGAGACGAAGCGGCGCGGCGGGCGGCGCGACGGATTGGCCAGGATAAGAGAATGCGGGCGCTGTCGCCGGCAGGATCTCGGCCTTTGTCTCTGCGAGATTGGGATGAGCGCTCAGGCCGGTCAGCGGCGCGCGCAGAGTCGCGACGTCGCGCGCGAGTTTGGCCCCGGCCTCGGCGACCGTGCGCTGGAAACCGCCGTTGCGCAGCGCCTGCCCGGCGCCGCCTTCGGCCTCCAAGGCCTGGAAAAGCCCCCAGGCCTTGCCGCACAGCGTCTCGGTGAGCGCCTCGAAAGCGCCGGCGCCGGCGGCCGGATCGGCGACAAAGCCGAGATTCGATTCCTGCAACAGGATGAGCTGCGTGTTGCGCGCGAGGCGTCGCGCAAGGGCGTCCGGCAGACCCAAGGCTTGGGTGAACGGCAGGACGCTGACGCTGTCCGCACCGCCAAGGCCGGCGGCGAAGGCGGCCAGCGCGCCGCGCATCACATTCACATAAGGATCGCGTGCGGTCATCATCCGCCACGCGCTCTCGGCGTGAATGTACGCCGGCCGCGGCGCGAGGCCGCAAGCTTGCAGCACGCGCGCCCATAGGAGGCGCAAAGCGCGAAATTTCGACAGCGTGACGAATTGATCGCAATCGGCCGCGAGGCGGAAGCTGATCGCGCCGGCGGCCGCTTCAAGGCTGAAGCCATTGTCTGACAGGGCGCGGAGATAGGCGACCGCGGCCGACAGCGCGATGGCGAGCTCCTGCGCCGGCGTTCCGCCCGCGGCGTGCGCCCAGCGCGCGTCGGCGGCGACGAAGGGACCGGCGAAGCCTTTCGCCTTGAGGGAGAGCGCGAACCCGGCGAGGGCCGCCCCCTCCTCCTCGGGGGAACGGGCAGCGCGCCCGCTGCGCGCCAGCGCGCCGATCGGATCGAGGCCAAACGCGATCGACAAGCCGGTCGGCTGCTCGCCGAGCCGTTCGACGAGGCCGGCGAAGGCGATCGCCTGCGCCTCTCCTTCGGCGCCGAGATCGAGCTCGAAGCGCGTCTCACTGAACCGCACGCCCTCGAAGACGCGATGCAGCGTCGCCGAATCGTGGCGGCCGAGACCGAATCCGTAGGCGCCGCCGGCCCCTGCGAAGACGACCTGGAGGCCCGCGGCCCCGCCGGCGAGGTCCTCCAGCGCCTGTTCGTTGGCGGCGCCCGGATCGGGGTGGTCAACCCGAGCGAAGGCGCGCCAGGGCCCCGCTTCGCCGCGGAGCGCCCGGGGGCCTTCCAGCGGCGGATAAAGCGGCTGAAGCCGAATCCCATCGGACGTTTGCGAAATCAGACGGTCGAGCGAATTGCCCTTCAGCGCCGCTTCGACCGCGCTACGCCACTCCGCTTCGCCATAAGCCGGAAAAGCGTCGGCAAACCCGGGCACGCTGGCCTCCGCGTCAAATGAACTGCGAAAGGCCGGGGATCGCCGCGGAAATCTCACCGACCACGTCGTCGCCGGCGGTCTCGCGGGCGTAGTCGAACACCTCTTTGCCGATGGCTTGGATTTGTCCCATGCCGAGGCCGAGCCCCATCAGATCGCCGCCGAGCGCCATCAGGCCGCCCCCACCCATCGCGCCGGCGCCCGTGCCCATCAACCCCTTCAAGAGGCCGCTCATGCCCTCTCCGCCGGTCGAATCGACGGAGGCGACAATGGCGTTCAACGCCGGGGCCTTGGCGAACAAAGCGTCGACAGTCTCTTCCGGAGCCTCCCGCTTGATGAAATCGACCACCAGCGCGACGGCCTTGCGGGCGATGTCCGGAGTGGTGTCGGCGGCCGCAGCGACGCGAGCGATCAAATTATCCATCTCAGGCTCCCTTTTCGTTCCTTCACGATCTCGCGGCCAGGCGCCTCGGGCGTCGCTGCTTCGCGGGCGAAATCAAGCACGCTTCCTTTACACGCCAAGCCGGCGCTGGGGTAGGAGGAAAAAGGGTCAAGGACATGGCGCCGCGCATCGGCGCGGGTTCGATTTTGCTGCAACGCAATGCAATAGCCATGAATTTGTCACATTGGTGCAGGCCCCGAATTCAATCACACATCAAGCACATGTGCCTATTTTCTAGCCATTTTGCGCCGGAACGGCTTCCACAGCGCATAGATCTAAACAAATCACTAACAATTAATGGCATTAACCATGCACTTAATGCATGGCTGGTTGGCGACCTTACCGCTACTCCGCACCGCGGTGCTCCATTATGTTGCACTGCACAGGAAGAGTTGATCGCTTCACGGCGGAACTCTCCCCCTAAATTCGAACAATGGAGGGTCAAATGACCTCGCTTAAGACCATCGCCGAGAAGCTCACCGCTTGGCGCCGTTATCGTGAAGCCGTTCGCGAACTTACGCAGCTCAGCGATCGCGAACTGGAAGACATCGGCATTCGCCGCGGCGACATTCAGTTCGTCGTGCGTGGAGCGCTGATGTCCTGATTTGGGGATACGCCAGTTCCTCCCTCTGGCGTCCCCCCTTCGCGTCCGGGCTTGGCTCGACGCAAAAACGCCCGCCGGTCCTCCCACGGCGGGCGTTTTTTTTATTTGACGGCGCCTCTGGCCTTTGTGAGAAGCCGTCATGCAACCCGTTCATATCATCGGTGGCGGTCTTGCCGGCTGCGAGGCGGCCTGGCAGATCGCAAAAGCTGGCGTTCCCGTCGTTCTCCACGAAATGCGCCCTCGGCGAGGCACCGAGGCCCATCGCACGGAACGGCTCGCCGAGCTCGTCTGCTCCAACTCCTTCCGCTCCGACGACGCGCTGAACAATGCGGTCGGCGTCATTCACCGCGAGATGCGCGCGCTCGATTCGCTGATCATGCGGTCGGCGGACGCACACCAGGTTCCCGCCGGCGGGGCGCTGGCGGTCGATCGCGACGGTTTCTCGGCCGCGGTCGAAGCGGCGATTAGCGCCGAACCCTTGATCCGCATCGCGCGGGAGGAGATCGACGCGATTCCCCCGGAGGAATGGGACAGCGTCATCATTGCAACGGGGCCGCTCACCTCCCCCTCGCTCGCGCAGGCGATTCGCTCGCTGACGGGCGAGGAGGCCTTGGCGTTTTTCGACGCCATCGCTCCAATCGTCCACCGCGATTCGATCGACATGTCGATCGTCTGGGCGCAATCGCGCTACGACAAGGCGGGCCCCGGCGGTTCGGGCGCCGATTACCTCAATTGCCCGATGAACCGCGAGCAATACGACGCCTTCGTCGATGCGCTGCTCGCCGCCGACAAGACCGAATTCCGCGAGTTCGAGGGCACGCCCTATTTCGACGGCTGCTTGCCGATCGAAGTGATGGCCGAACGAGGCCGCGAGACGCTACGGTTCGGACCGATGAAGCCGGTCGGGCTGACCAACGCGCACAATCCCACCGTGAAGCCCTACGCCATCGTGCAATTGCGGCAGGACAACGCGCTCGGCACATTGTTCAACATGGTCGGCTTCCAGACCAAGCTGAAGTATGGCGAGCAGGCGCGCGTGTTACGGCTGATCCCGGGCTTGGAGAACGCCGAATTCGCGCGGCTCGGCGGGCTGCATCGCAACACCTTCCTCAATTCACCGCGCCTGCTCGACGGCAAGCTCCGCCTCAAGGCGGCCCTGCGCCTGCGCTTCGCCGGCCAGATCACCGGCTGCGAGGGCTATGTCGAGAGCGCCGCGATCGGCTTGCTCGCCGGACGGTTCGCGGCGGCCGAGCGTTTCGGCGCGGCGCTCGAGCCGCCGCCCACCACGACGGCGATGGGCGCGCTGCTCAACCACGTCACCGGCGGGCACATCGAGGCGATCGACGCCGGGCCACGCTCGTTCCAGCCGATGAACGTCAACTTCGGCCTGTTTCCGCCGATCGAGGAGCCGCGCGCCGACGAGACGGGCAAGCGCCTGCGTGGCCCCGAGCGTGGCGCGGCCCGCAAACGCTCCCTCTCCGCGCGAGCGGACGTCGATCTTACGAAATGGGCGGCGGCCAACGTGGTGACGCGCGGCGCGGAAGGCAGCTGAGGCGCGCAGTCAGGCGGCGCGCCGCGCCCTCGCCCAAAGCCAGAGCGCCAATTGCCGCCGCCAGGCGGACGGCTCGGCGAGCGGCGTAAACGGCGAGGCGACGGCGCGACGGAGACGCTTGAGGTCGAGCCGGGCTGCGCCGAGCGGCACAAAGGCCGGCGCGACAAGCGGCGGCAAGGTCGCGATCCGACGCTCCGCCTCGTCGAAGCTCGCAAGCGCGCGTTCGCGCAATTCAGAGAAGGCGGCGCTCATTCCCGGCGAGGCCCTGCGCTCGCGCAGGTCTTCTTCCGAGGCCCCGTGGCGTTCGAGCACTTCGCGCGCCGCATAGACCGGCCCGCGCCCGCTCGCCCTGGGGAATGCCGCGAGCATGCGGGTCAAGCCGACCGCCACGCCGGCGGCCTCGCTCGCCGCGAGGGCGTCAAGGTCGCGCCCTTTGCCGAGGATCAACGCCGCCATGCGGAACAGCGCCCCGTCGATTTGGCGGCAATACGTCTCGAACGCCGCCAGGGTCGGCATGGAATTGTCGTAGAGATCGAACGAGCGAGCGTGCAGCAGTTCGTCGAACACCGCTTTTGGCAATGTAAAACGCTCGATCGTGTCGATCAGCGCGGCGGCGACTGGATGAGCGGCGGCTTCCCCTGCCCGCTCGCCGCTGAGCGCTTCGCGCCACCAGGCGAACCGCATCTCGCCGGCGAGCGGCTCGCGCACGAGTCCGCTGATACGCCCGATCTCGACGTCGAAAGCGGCGAGCGCGTGCAGATGGGTCCGCGCCGCCTCGGGAGCGAACAATGCGCTGAGCCAGCGCTCGCGCGCGCCCTCCCGCGCCAACTCGCCGCAGTGCTCGTAGGCGCGTCGCAGCGTGTCGGCGCGCTCGCCGGCCTCGCTCATGGCGCAGCGACGAGCAGCGCCGCGACGCGGCGATTCTCATCCGTCATCACATTGTAGACGCGCGCGGCGGGACCGGTCGCCATCGCCTCGAATCGCAGGCCGGCGGCGCGCAGGCTAGCCTTGAATTCGGGCGGCAGCGGCGCCATCCGCTCGCCCTGGCCGATCACCAGAAATTCGACCGAGCCGGGCTCGGCCTGGAGTTCCGCGAACAATGGTGCGAGCATCGACGGCGCCAGGTCGCGCGCGTCGGCAACATCGACGGCGCCGACGCCTTTCGGCGTCGCCAGGATGGAGCCGATATGCGACATGCCGGCAAAGCGAAACCCGCCCGCCCCATAGGCCTCGATGACGTGGCGACCGGGAACGTATCGATCGAATTTCGGGCGCTCCGCGCTCACACCTTCGCCTTGGCGATTGCGTCCGCCTCGCTTTCCGCCGGCTTGTCGAGCGATTCCGCGCGCACGCCGAGATAGATCAGCATCGGCGAACAGATGAAGATCGAGGAATAGGTCGCGACGACAATACCCCAGATCATCGCCGCCGAGAACGAGCGGATGACGTCGCCGCCGAGGAAGAACAGCGCCAGCAGCGCTAGGAACACCGTCGTCGCCGTCATGATGGTGCGCGGCAGCACCGCATTGACCGACATGTCGACGATCTCCGCCGTCGAAAGGCGCTTGTACTTGCGCATCACCTCGCGGATGCGGTCGAGCACGACGACCGTCTCGTTGAGCGAATAGCCGACGATGGTCAGGATCGCCGCGATCGAGGTGAGGTTGAACTCGAGCTGCGTGATGCTGAAGAAGCCCACCGTCAGCAGCAAATCGTGCATCGTGCCGATGATGGCGCCGACGGCGAATTGCCATTCGAAGCGGAACCAGAGATAGGCCAGCACGCACAGAATCGCGACGACGACGCCGAGCGTGCCGCTCTGCACCAATTCGCCGGAAACGCGCGGGCCGACCGCATCGACGCTGCGGAACTCATAAGCGTCGCCGAACGCTCCGCGCAGTTTGGCGATCGCGGTCTGCTCGCCGGCCTCGCCGCCCGACTGCACCTTGACGCGCAACATCACATCGGATTCGGCGCCGAGGCGTTGCGCTTCGACCGGCCCAAGGCCGAGATTGTCGCCCTTGGCGCGAATTGCGGCGAGATCGGCGACGCCGCTCCTGGCGCGCAATTCGACCTGCGTGCCGCCGGCAAAGTCGATGCCGAAATTCATCCCGACGGCGAAGAACATCACCACCGCGACGATCGAAAGCACTGCCGAAAGGGGGTAGCTCACACGGCGGAACCGCATGAAGCCGAACTTGGTGTTCTCCGGCGCGAGGCGCAGCAGTTTCATCGGATTCCTCCCCTTCTCCCGGACGTGAGAGAAGGCGTCGTCAGTCGGCGATCGAACGGACGCGCAAGCGCGCTATTTCTGACCTCGGTCATATCGGCAGCACGCTGGGACGGCGATTGCGGTACCACAGCGCGATCATCATGCGCGTCATCGTCACCGCGGTGATGACCGACGTCAGAATGCCTAGGCCGAGCGAAACCGCGAAACCGCGCACCGGCCCGGCGCCGAACAGATAGAGAATCATCGCCGCCACGAACATCGTCACGTTTGAATCGATGATCGTCGCGAAGGCGCGCTTGAAGCCTGCATCGAGTGAGGAGATCACGGTACGGCCGAGATGCGCCTCCTCGCGGATGCGCTCGTAGATCAGCACGTTGGAGTCGACCGCCATGCCGATAGTGAAGACGATGCCGGCGATGCCCGGCAACGTCAGCGTCGCGCCGAGCAGCGACATCGAGGCGAAGATGAAGAGGATGTGCACGGCGAGTGCGATGTCGGCGAAGATGCCGAAGACACCGTAGGTCGTCAGCATGTAGACGATGACGAGCGCGCCGCCGACATAAGCCGCCCGCTTGCCCGCCTCGATCGAATCCTGGCCAAGACCAGGACCGACGGTGCGCTCCTCGACCACTGTGAGCTTGGCCGGCAGAGCGCCGGCGCGCAGCAGCACCGCGAGGTTGTCGGCTTGCTCAACCGTGAAGTTGCCGGTGATCTGGCCCGACCCGCCCGTAATGGGGCCCAGGATGCGAGGCGCGGAGATCACCTTGCCGTCGAGCACGATGGCGAACAGCTTGCCGACGTTCTCCGAGGTCACCTGGCCGAACCGCTGGCCGCCGCGCAGGTTGAAGCGGAAATTGACGTCGGGTTCGCCGGAGCGCGAATCGAAGCTCGGCTGCGCGTCGACGAGGTCCTCGCCCGCCACCATCACCTGCTTCTGCACGGGAATCGTGCCGCCGCCCTGCACCTGGGGAAGCTGCTCGAACTCGCTCGGGGGATCGCCGGGATCGGCGACGAGTTGGAACTCGAGCTTCGCCGTGGCGCCTAGAAGTTCCTTGACCTTCGTCGTATCCTGCAGACCCGGCACTTCGATCAGGATGCGATCGACGCCCTCCCGCTGAACGTTGGTCTCCTTTGTGCCGGCGCCGTTGAGGCGGCGATTCAGCACCTCGATCGACTGCTGGACGGCACGGCGAATTCGGTCGTTGATCGCGACGTCGGTGAGCTGAAGCTGGATCGCGCCGTCGCCGGTGTCGGCGATGTCGAGCGAATGGCCGGCCGCCCCAGTCAGCGCGCCGCCGACGGGCTGGTTGAGCGATTGCAGAGCCTGCAGCGCGCGCGCCCGCTCGGCGGCGTCGGCGATGCGGACCACGACGCCGCGCGGCTGCGTGGCAATGCCGCCACTGATGGGGATTTTGCCCTCGCGCATTCTGGACCGCACGTCGTCGCGCAGCGATTCGACCTGCGTCTTGATCACCGAGGGGGTATCGACCTCCATCAGGATATGGGCGCCGCCCTGAAGATCGAGACCGAGCGTAATCGGCCGGAACAGAATGAAGGAAGGGAGCCGGGCCTGGACGGCCGCGACGGTCGCCGGCGGGAGAAAGTTCGGAACGACGAGGAAGGCCGCGCAAAAGACGAGCGCGAGAATCGAGACGACCTTCCAGGGAGCGAGACGTAGCATTGCGAGTTGATTCTCCGCGCGAGCGCTTGCGACGCCTTATCAGGGGTTGGAAGCGTCTTTCTTGGGCGGCAGCGTCTTCGACGCGTCCTTGGCGGGCGCGTCCTTCACCGGCTCGCCCTTCGAGCGCACGTCGGCAATGCCGGAGCGAGCCAGGCGCACCCGCACGTTGGGGGCGATCTCCAGTTCGACCTCGTTGTCATCGGTCGACTTGGTGACCTTGCCGATCAGGCCGCCGGACGTCACCACGACGTCGCCGCGCCGCGCGCCCTGGACCATCTCGCGCTGATCCTTAGCTCGCTTCTGCTGGGGACGCAGAATCAGGAAATACATGATCCCGAAAATGGCGATGAAGGGCGCAAACTGAATCAGCATATCCATCGACCCTAGGGGCGACGCGCCGCTGGCTTGGGCGAAGGCTGGCGTAATGAACAAGGGCGAAAGCTCCGCGGCACACCGGAAAAGCGCGCCGAACGAGGAAAGAAAAGCGAGGCTTATATAACCGTCGTCGCCGGGAAAGCAAACGCGCGGACCGGCCGAAACACGTCGCCGACCGGCGCAATTTGGCGGGCGCGCCGATTTCCCCTAACGTTAACGCGCGGGCCGTCGAGGGGAGCCAGGCGCGGCCCGATCATAAGGGAGGCGACAATGGCGGGTCTTACGAAAAAGCAAGCGGCGGAATTCGTCGGCACGTTCGCGCTCGTGTTCTTCGGCTGCGGCGCGGCGGCCATCGGCGGCATGGGCTCCGGCCCGACCGCCATCAATCTTCTCGGCATCGCCAGCGCCTTCGGCCTGGCGATCGTCGCAATGGCGTACGGAATCGGGCAGGTGTCCGGCTGCCACATCAATCCGGCAGTGAGTTTCGGCGTCTACGTCGCCGGCCGCATGAGCGCGGCCGAGATGATGGGCTACTGGATCGCGCAGGTACTCGGGGCGATCGTCGGCGCGGCGGTCCTCTATCTCATCCTGTCGGGCAAGGCGACCGGCTGGACCGGCGGCCTCGGCCAGAATGGCTGGGGCGCGGGCTATCTCGGTGAATATTCGGTCGTTTCCGCCTTCATCTTCGAAGTGGTGGCGACGTTCCTCTTCCTCGTCTGCATTCTGGGCGTGACCCAGGCCGGGGCGCCGGCGGGTTTCGCCGGTGTCGCCATCGGCATGACGCTGATCGCCATCCACATCGTCGGCATCAACATCACCGGCACGTCGGTCAACCCGGCGCGCTCGATCGGCCCTGCTTTGATTGGGTGGGGATCCGACGCCAAGGCGGTCGGCCAGCTCTGGCTCTTCATCATCGCGCCGCTGATCGGCGCCGGAGCCGCCGGCTGGGCCTTCAAGGGCAACCTCCTGTCGGCGGACAAGCAATAGGCTTCGGCAACGCCGGAGCCCCTTGCCTCTCGGCGCGCGTCGCGCCAAAAGCGCGGCATGCTGCATATCAACGACCTCACCTATCGCCTCGGCGAGCGGATGCTGATCGACAAGGCGACCGTCGCTCTGCCGACCGGCGCGCATGTCGGGCTGGTCGGACGCAACGGGGCGGGCAAGACCACCCTCTTTCGCTTGATTTCTAGGGAAATCAGCGGCGAGAGCGGCTCGATCTCGATCCCCAAGCAAGCCCGGCTCGGACGCGTCGAGCAGGAAGCGCCCGGCGGCGCCGAGACGCTGATCGATTTCGTCCTCACGGCGGACAGCGAGCGGGCGGCCCTGCTGGCCGAGGCGGAACAGGAGGGCGATCCGCTGCGCATCGCCGAGATCCAGACGCGCCTCGTCGACATCGACGCCCATGCCGCGCCGGCGCGCGCGGCGCGCATCCTCAGCGGCCTCGGCTTCGACGAAGCGGCGCAGAACCGTACCTTGGCGGAATTCTCCGGGGGATGGCGCATGCGGGTCGCGCTGGCGGCGGTGCTGTTCTCCGCGCCCGATCTGCTGCTGCTCGACGAGCCGACCAACTATCTCGACCTCGAGGGCGTCCTCTGGCTCACCGACTACCTGAAGACCTATCCGGGGACGGTGCTGGTCATCAGCCACGACCGTGATCTGCTCGACGACGTCGTCGACCACATCCTTCATCTCGAGCGCGCAAAACTCACGCTATGGAGCGGCGGCTATACCAGCTTCGAGCGCCAGCGGCGCGAGCAGCAGATCCTCCAAGGCAAGGCCCTCAAGAAGCAGGAAGAACGGCGCAAGCATCTGCAATCCTTCGTCGATCGCTTCCGCGCCAGCGCCACCAAGGCGACCCAGGCCCAGTCGCGTCTGAAGATGCTCGCCAAGATGGAGCCCGTCGCGGCGATCGTCGACGACAGCGTCATGCCGTTCAAATGGCCGCCGGTCGCCCACCGCCTCAGCCCGCCGATCGTGTCGCTGGAAAAGGTCAGCGTCGGCTATGGCGAACGCGTCGTTCTCTCGAAGCTCAACCTCACCCTTTCCAACGACGACCGCATCGGCTTGCTCGGCTCCAACGGCAACGGCAAGTCCACCTTCGCCAAGCTGATCGGGGGGCGGCTCGCGCCGATGGGCGGCAAGATGGTGCGCGCCAACAAGCTCGACGTCGGCTTCTTCGCCCAGCATCAAGTCGACGATCTTGAAGCGGAGGGCACGCCCTACTCCCACGTCGCCGAGCGCATGCGCGGCGAGCCGGAGACCAAGATTCGCACGCGGGTCGCTTCGATCGGCTTCTCCGGCGGACGCGCCGACACCAAGATTTCCGCGCTCTCCGGCGGTGAGAAGGCGCGCCTGCTGATGGGCCTTGCGACCTTTGACGGGCCGCAATTGCTGATCCTCGACGAGCCGACCAACCATCTCGACATCGACAGCCGCGCCGAATTGATCGAGGCGATCAACGACTACGAGGGCGCCTGCATTCTCGTTTCGCACGATCGCCGGCTGCTGGAGGCCTGCGTCGATCGGCTTTGGCTGGTCGCGAATGGCACGGTGCGCGTCTTCGACGGCGACGTCGCCGACTACAGCCGCTTCGTGCTGGGTCAAAGCGAGCCCCCGGAGCGGGCGAAGAAAACGACAGCGCGCAAGGAGAGCGAGCCCGAACCGGCCGAAGTTCCCAAGACGCGCCGCGATCTTGCGCCGTTGCGCAAGGAGATCCTCGCCGTCGAGCAGCGCATGAGCCGCTTTCAGGATCTGCTGCGCCGGGTCGACGAGGCCCTCGCCCAGGCCGGCGAGACCGAGGGAAATTCGACCAAGGTCATCGACCTCGCCGGCAAGCGCGCCGAGCTCGAACGCGCGCTGACCGCGGCGGAGGAAGCCTGGCTGGAATTGTCGGCGCAGGTCGAGGCGGCGGGCTGAGGGAGCGGACGCTCAGCCGAGCTGGCCGAGCGTCGGGAAAGTCTCGATCAGCCAAGTCGAGGCGGTCTGGAAGCCGCCGGTGAGGAAGCCTACGCCGGTGACGATGAGCAGAACGCCGACCGCTTTCTCGAGCCGGGCGAAGTGGCGGCGGAAGCCGCGCGCGAAGCCGAGAAACCGTTCCATCGCGATTGCCGCGATGACGAACGGCACGCCGAGGCCGAAGGCGTAGGCGGCGAGCAGCAGCGCGCCGCGCGCGACGGTGTCCTGTGCGCCAGCGACGGCCAGGATCGCCGCGAGGATCGGCCCGATGCAGGGCGTCCAGCCGAATGCGAAGGCGAGGCCCATCAGATAGGCGCTCCAGAGGCCCGGCGGCTTGGCGACGTCGAGCCGCGCCTCCCGCAACATCGCGCTCAAGCGGAACAGGCCGAGGAAATGCACCCCCATCACGATGATGCCGACGCCGGCGACGATCGACAGCACGTGGCTCCACTGGCGCAGCAACGCGCCGAATACGGAGGCGGTCGCGCCGAGCGCCACGAAGACCGTGGCGAAGCCTGCAACGAACAGCAACGACGCGATGACGATGTCGGCGCGAGCCCGCTTCTCGCTTTCGTCCGCCAACGCCTCGACCGAGGTGCCGGCGAGGTAGCACAGGTAGGGGGGCGCGAGCGGCAAGACGCAGGGGCTGAGGAAGGAGATGAGGCCAGCGCCAGCGGCGGCGGCAAGGGAAATGTCGGTCATAGTTCCTCAAATTGACGACGCCAGCGCCGTCGATCAAGTCACAAAAGTCCGAGCGCTTCTTAGCCGGCTTGGTCGGGAATGTCTCGACTGGCGGCGGCGAAAACCGGCTGGCCGGGCTCTTCCGTCGGCGATGACGCGGCGAGAGAACCGCGGCTCGGCCCTTCCAAGCGGTCCCGGACCCGGAGAAACGGCCGCTCCACCAGCCAATACAGCGCCGCGCCGACCGCGAAGGCGGCAAGCACGGCCGCTGGAAGCTCGATGTTTTGGAACTGGGGCGGAACATGCCGCCAGGCCGCGGCGACCGTCTGAAACACGGCCTTGTGGCTGAGGTAGAGACTATAGGCGCCGGACGATAGTACGCCCACACCCGGAATCGCCGCGCGGCCTATCAGAGAGCGCTGTTCGCTCGCCGCCGCCACGATCAAGGCGATGCTGAAGGCGAGCATCGGGAAGGCGAACACGGCCGGCAGGAATCCGACGACGACGCTCCCGCCGAAGACAACGCTCGACGCGCCGACGCCAACGATGCCGAGCGCGAGCAGGACGTTGGGGCGCCCCGTCAGCCTCGCCCAGAGACGCGGGCGGAGCGTCTGGATCGTAGCCGCCGCCACGCCGAACAACAGGCCGTCCATACGCGCCCAGGTCGGCCAATAGATCAGGCGCATGTAGGCGCCCGCATTGGGTTTCGCCGCAATGTCGAACGGCCGTATCGCGACGTCGTGCAACCACAGATAGCCGCGCGCGGCCATGCCGAAGATGAGCACAGCGACGATTGCGCCGACGATCTTCGGCGGACTAGGCCGGATCGCGAGGAGCGCGACCAAAGCTGGCAGGACGAGATAGAACTGCTCTTCGACGCACAGCGACCACGCATGCGAAAACGCTTTCGGCAGCGGCGGCGCGATCAGAAGATTCTCCGTGAAGGTCAGGAACTGCCACATCGGCTGAATGCCCGGCCGCTCTCGGATGGCGGGAACCAGGAAATAGGCGGCGACCACCGCCGCATAAGCGGGCGCGGTGCGAAGCCAGCGGCGGGCGAAAAATCGCCGGTAGTCGGGCTTCAAGCCTCGCGCGAAAGGGCGAAGAAGCTGCCCCGCGATCAGGAACCCGCTGAGGACGAAGAACAGGTCGACGCCCATCCAGCCGAAGCGAACGACCCAAAAATCCGTCGAGGCGAGGCCGAACAGCGAGGCGTGATACAGCATCACCCAACTGATCGCCGCGGCTCGCACCAGATCGAGACCAGGCAGGCGAGACGAAGCCGGCTGCGCGGCGAACGCTTGGTGCTCCAACTGGCCGACCCCGAGAATCTACGTATCGTCGGCGCGCAATAGCGCCAACGATTGCGGCGACTTTCGGACGCCGTTCGGCGTTTCCCCGCTATTTCGCAATCTCGACGACCACCCGGCCACTCACCTTGCCGGCGAGAATGTCGGGGCCGACCTCGAAGGCCTCGCGGCTGGGCTTGGCGATTACCACATTTCGCCCTCTGCCAGCGCTTGTACAGGAAGCTTCGCGCGGACGACGTCAGCCGGCCAAGCGCGTCAATTGCAAGGCCGCCTCGGTGCGGTTCGTCGTGCCCAGTTTCCTCATCACCCGGCGCAAATGAACCTTGACGGTGCTCTGAGAGATGTGGAGCTCGGCGGCGATGTTCTTGTTCGAACGGCCGGTGCGCAGGAGCCGAAGCACCTCGAGCTCACGATCCGTCAGGCTCTCCGGCGGACCTTCCAACCGCGGCGCCCCCGACGGGGCCGGCCGCGCCACAGACAACCGCTCGAGCGGCTCGGTTTCCACGGGCCTGCCGGCGAGGGCCAGCTCTGGCGGCAAAAAATTTCCGCCGGCCGCCATCACCCGCACGGAGGCGATCGCGATGTCGACGCTTGCGCTCGGCATGACGATTCCCGCAACGCCAAGGCGGGCGGCGAGCCTCGCGAGCGCCGGATTGTCGGCGTGAAGATACGCGCCGATCGGCGATCCGTCGCCAACCCGGCGCAAGGTCAAAATGGCGTCGCGCAATTGCGAGCCGCCGCACCGGGAATCGACGCCGATCAACAGCAGGGCGGCGCCGCCGGGGACGACATCCTCGACCGAATTGACGCCTTCGACGCAAACATCGGGCAGGAATTCGACCAACGCATGGGCCAGACAATCGCGAACCCATACCCTGGGCTCGATCAGCACGATGCGAATCGGCCGCGCGTCGCCCGGCGAGAGTGAGGCGTAGAGGCCCATCGGTCCGCCTGCGGCCGCCGTCATCTTACGCGCAGGGCCGGCCACCATCATGCGGCGCTCCGTCATGGGTTGGATTTGTTCTTCGGATGCGTCTGTGGAGGCAACCACAAGCGACCGGCCGACACCGGCAGCGCGGAAAGGGTCGCGAAACACTGCTTTAACGCGGCGGGCGGACGATCGTTCCGGAAACCCTAGGCGGCAGCTTCGCGAACCTCCCCGCGGCTTCGCCGCTGCGGCATCGCCGAAGTCGCCGCGCGCCGGCCGAAATCGGGTTATATTGACGCTGTGTGCTCGCCCCTGACGTCGAGCGCCAATCCGGGAGGCCCCATGCAGACGCTCGCGCAACCCATCGCCGCTGGAGCGAACGGCCTCGATCCCTATGGCGCGGCGACGCATGAGGTCTTCAACCAGCCGATCGAGCTCGGCGACGTCAACCTCTTCTCCGGCAACGCCGCGCTCCGCGAAGGGCTCGTCCGCGAGGGCGCAGCCTTCGCGAGCGACGAGATGGAGGCGCTCGGCGGCAGGCTCGGCGCCGCGGAGACGCTCGAGCTCGGCGCGCTGGCGAACCGTCACGCCCCTGAGCTCGACACCCACGACCGCTACGGGCGGCGGATCGATCTGGTGCGCTTTCACCCGGCTTATCATGCGCTTATGCAGAGCGCCATCGCGGCAGGCCTGCACGCCTCCCCCTGGACCGAGCCAGGCCCCGGCGCGCACGTGGCGCGCGCGGCGCGCTATTATATGCAAGCGCAGGTCGAAGCCGGGCACGGCTGCCCGATCACCATGACCTTCGCCGCCACCCCATGCCTGGAGCGCGAACCGGCCCTGGCGCGCGCCTGGTTGCCCAAAATCCACGCCCGCGTCTACGACCCGCGCAACGTGCCGGTCGCCGATAAGGCGGGCCTGACGATCGGCATGGCGATGACGGAGAAGCAAGGCGGCTCGGACGTGCGCGCCAATACGACGCGGGCGATCCCGATCGGCCGCGACGATCACGGCGAGGCCTACGAACTCGTCGGCCACAAGTTCTTCGTCTCGGCGCCGATGTGCGACGCCTTTCTCGTGCTCGCCCAGGCGCCGGGCGGCCTCACCTGCTTCCTCGCGCCCCGCTGGCGCCCCGACGGGACGAAGAACCCGATCCAGATCATCCGCCTCAAGCGGAAGATGGGCAACGTCTCGAACGCGTCCAGCGAGACGGAATGGCGCGGCGCGCTTGCCTGGCGGGTCGGCCCGGAGGGGCGCGGGGTCGCCACCATCATCGAAATGGTCGCCATGACCCGCTTCGATTGCATGATCGGCTCTTCCGCCGGCATGCGCATGGCGGCCGCCCAGGCGATCGACCATTGCCGCCAGCGCAAGGCCTTCGGCGCCTATCTGATCGATCAGCCGGCGATGCGGAACGTGCTCGCCGATCTCGCTTTGGAGGCGGAAGCGTCGTTGGCGCTGACCCTGCGCATGGCGCGCGCGCTCGACAATCGCGCCGACGCTCGGGAAGACGCGCTCGTGCGGATCGGCGCGCCGATCGGCAAATATTGGATCTGCAAGCGCGCGCCGTCGCACGCCTACGAGGCGATGGAGTGCATCGGCGGCTCCGGCGTGATGGAAGATTTACCGATGCCGCGCCTTTATCGCGAGGCGCCGATCAACGCGATCTGGGAGGGCAGCGGCAACGTGCAGTGCCTCGACGTCCTGCGCGCCGTCTCCCGCGCGCCGGAAACGCTCGAAGCCTATTTCGCCGAGGTCGATGCGACGCGTCGCGAGCACCCCGCGCTCGACGCGCATGTCGCAGCGCTGAAGGAGGACATGCGCGACCTCTCCGATTTCGAGGAGCGCGCCCGCGATCTTTGCGATCGTCTCGCGCTCGGCTTGCTGGCGAGCGCAATGGTGAAAAGCGCGCCGGCGGCCAGCAGCGACGCCTTCTGCCGCTCACGCCTCGAACTGCGCGGGCAACACCATTGGGGCGCGCTGCCCCGCGGCCTCGACCTGGCAGGGATCGTCAAGCGCGCGGTGCCGAGATGAGGCCCCTACGGCCCAAGCGGAAGCATGGATTGCTTCGTCGCTGCGCTCCTCGCAATGACGACCGATGTCATTGCGGACGGCTCCAAGCATGGCGCCGGGCGTCTCACGCGTAGGTCTAAGTTATCGGAATAAGGTGTTGATTAAGTGGCGCCTGTCATGCCTACCGCCCCTTCTCCCAGCCGCCGTCATCCCCCTCGCGCCAATAGCTCAGCGCGGCGCCGGCGGACTTCAGGAGGGTCCATTGGCGGCGCGCCTCGGCCCTGGCCTCTTCGTCGCGTCCGTCGAAGAGGAGGATGACGCGGTCGTAGCCGGCCCCATTGACGAAGGGCTCGCAGCCGACGCCGGCGAGCAGCACGCGCAGGCGCGCGCCGTTGGGATTGTCAGCAGAATCGGTCAAGAAGATCGGCTGGGCGGCAGGGTCGCCGTCGCGCGCGGAGCCGTGCGGCAGGAAGCTCTCGTCGGAATAAGTCCAGAGCCGCTCGTTCAGCGCCTCGACGTAATCCGGCGAAGGAGCTTGGACGACCGCCCGCAGCCCCTCGGCGAGCGCGTCTTCGAGGAGTGACGGCAAGGCCTGATCGATGCGCAGCCGCTCGAGGTGATAGAAACGGAAATCGCCCATCGGGCGCCCTACTCTTCTCCGCCGACGATGATGAAGGCGCTGTCGGTGTCGGTGATGATCAGGCCGAGGCCGAGGCCGCCCGCCGCGTGCTCCTCCGTCTTGCCGGAAATGTAGACGTCGCCGCGCTCACGGGAGGCTTTCAGATATTCCACCGCGTCGGCCTTCATGTCGCGCGCCTCGCCGCGGCTCTTGGCAGGGTCCCAGCCGAGCGCCGCCCGCAGGGCCGCCGCCTGGAAATTCTCGAAATCGGTCGCCGTATGCGCCGGGGACGGCTCGGCGATATGCGCCTCGAAGCGCAGCAGGCCGCCGCTGCGACAGTGCAAGGTCCCGTCGATCTCGGCGTTGGTGGTGATGTCGAAGACGTCGACATCGGTGCGGGCGCGCGAGACGACCAGCGCGTGGCTGAAGTCGACGTGCAGATCGCTCGCCCCCGTCCTCAACTTGTCCATGAAGGCGTCGCAGTTGACGCTCGACTTGGCGAGAGCGGGGGCGGCCCACAGGCACATTCCAAGCAGCGCGAGCCTCAGTCCCGACCGCATCGCAACCACTCCTCCACGCTCATGCGCGCGCAAAGCCATACTGCCGCGCCTTTTGCGACGCCCAAACCACATCCGCCGTCACTGTTCGTAATATTCGGCGACCAGCCGATCCAGCAGGCGCACGCCCCAGCCCGAGCCCCAGGACTGGTTGATCTCGTTGGCCGGCGAACCCATCGCGGTGCCGGCGATATCGAGATGCGCCCACGGCGTGTCGTTGACGAAACGCTTGAGGAACTGCGCGGCGGTGATGGAGCCGCCATTGCGTCCGCCGGTATTTTTCACGTCCGCGAACCGGGAGTCGATCAACTTGTCATAGCCGGGCCCGAGCGGCATGCGCCAGACGGTCTCGCCGGTCGTGGAGCCTGCGACCCTCAACCGCTCCGCGAGTTCTTCGTCGTTCGAAAACAGGCCTGCATTTTCCTGGCCGAGCGCCACCATCACGGCGCCGGTCAGCGTCGCGAGATCGATCATGAATTGAGGTTTGAACTTGTCCTGCACGTACCAGAGCGCATCCGCCAGCACGAGCCGGCCTTCGGCGTCGGTGTTGATGATCTCGATGGTGCGGCCGGACATCGATTTGAGAATGTCGCCGGGGCGGATGGCGCCGCCGTCCGGCATGTTCTCCACGAGGCCGATGACGCCGACCGCGTCCACTTTGGCCTTGCGGCTCGCGAGCGCGTGCATCAGGCCGACGACGCAGGCGGCGCCCGCCATATCGCCTTTCATGTCCTCCATGCCGGCGCCGGGCTTGATCGAGACGCCGCCCGAGTCGAAGCAGACGCCCTTGCCGACGAAAGCGAGCGGCTTGGCGCGCCGCCCCTTGGCGCCGCCCTTCCAGCGCATGACGACGAGCCGGCTTTCCCGTTTGGAGCCCTGGCCGACGCCGAGCAAGGCCCCCATGCCGAGCTTGGCCATCGCCTTTTCATCGAGGATCTCGACGTCGACCCCAAGCGCCTCGAGGCTCGCGGCGCGTTCCGCGAAGGCTTCGGGAAAAAGAACGTTGGGGGGCTCGTTGACGAGATCGCGGGCGAGTTCGACGCCCTCCGCAACCGCCGTGCTCGACGCGGCGGCGGCTCGCACGGCGGCCACATTGGCCACGCCGACCGTGACCTTCGGAGGCGCCTCGTCAGCGTCGTCGCCGTTTTTCTTGACGGTTTTGTACTTATCGAACCGGTAGGCGCGCAGGCGCAGCCCCAGCGCGAAATCGGCCGCCGCGTTCGCGTCCCAGTCGCCCGCGGGCGCTTCAAACGCCACCTCGATCGATTTGGCCGCGCCGAGCTTGCCGGAGACGTAACCGCCGAGGGTGGCGAAATCGAGCGGCTTGCCGTCGCGAGCGAGGGCGACGCCGATCACCAGAAGACGGGCGGCATTAACGCCGGAGGGCTGTAAGATATCCAGATTTGTCAGAAACTTGCCGCGGAAACCTGAAGTTTTGGCGGCGCCCGCCACCTTGTCCGCCGCGTCTCCCAGCCATTCGGCGACGCCCGGCCCCGTCTTCAGATCGGCGCCGACAAAAACGACATAGGTCGCTCCCTTCGGGGCGGACAACGGACCGAACGCGACATCGACGAACTGACTCATTCACAACCCCAGTGGCGACGCTTCTGTTGACCACATGCGCCGGCGCGCCAAAAGGACTAATCAAGGGCTTTGGTCCGCCCGTCAATAAGGCCGGCGCGGAAGTCGACCCTGGTGAGACGCCGCTCACGCCAATGCGGCTTGCCAGACGCCGCCCGTCGGGCTAGCCCTTGCCTGGGGCGCAACGAGCGGCCGCCGAGAGGAATTGGAAAACAGCCGCAGCATGTTGCGCATCGAGCGATACGTCTTTCGCACCGTCGCGACGGCCTCCCTTGCCGGCCTCATCGCTCTGACGGGCCTCGTTTGGGTGACCCAGGCGCTACGGCAAATCGACCTCATGACCAGCAAGGGCCAGTCGGCGCTGGTCTTCTTCATGATCACCGGGCTGACGGTGCCCTCGCTGGTGGCGATCATCGCCCCCGTCGCACTGTTCGTCGGGGTTCTCTATTCCCTCAACAAGCTCAACGGCGACAGCGAGTTGGTGGTCATGAGCGCCTCGGGCGTGTCGCCGGGGCGGCTGCTACGGCCGTTCGCGCTGCTCTTCGCCATCGTCTTCGCGCTGGAGGCGGTGCTCTACGTCTACATCATGCCTTGGAGCTTCGACTCGATCGAGTCGATGATGACGCTGATTCGCGCAGACTTCATCGCCAACCTGGCGCAGCCGGGCGCGTTCAACGAACTCGAAGCGGGATTCATCTTCCATTTCCGCGAGCGGGCGCCGGACGGCTCGTTGCGCGGGGTGTTCATGCAGGATCGCCGCGATCCCGCCCACATCACCACCTACATCTCCGAAGTGGGAAAGACGGCCGAGAAAGACGGAGAAACCTATTTGGTCCTCTCCAAGGGAAGCTATCAGCGTCCCGAGCGCTCCGGCAACTCCGCGGTGGTGACGTTCGACGATTACGCAATTGATTTGTCTCAGTTCGCGGCCAAGGGCGAATCGGTCAAACGGCCACGCGAACGCAGCACGGCGGCGCTCTTCGCGCCGGACGCGAAGGACGAGTCGGCTGCGCGCATGGAGGGCCGCCTGCGCTCCGAGCTGTTCGACCGCCTCTCCAGTCCCCTCTACGCCTTTGCCGCCGGCCTGATCGGCTTCGCGGCGCTCGGCGAGGCGCGAACCACGCGTCAAGGCCGCGGCGTCGCGACTGGCGTCGCCATCCTCGTTTTCACGGCCCTGCGCATGCTGGGCATCGCCGCCATCTCGCTCGTCGTCAGCAGGCCTGGCGCCGCAATTCTGGTGTGGGGCTTGCCAATCGGCGCCTCGCTCGCCAGCCTCGACGCCATTTTTAGCGGCCCGTTGACCCGTGCGCTGGCCGGCGCGCGCCGCCTCAAGGTTGCCAAAGGGCGCCGCGCTGTCGTCAAAGCGAGCAGCGCATGATTTTTGGAACGCTCGGCCGCTATTTCGCCAAGCGGTTCTTTCGAACGATTTTTGCGGTCTTCGCGGGCGTCTTCGCCCTCATCTACGCGATCGACGTGGTGGAGATGCTGCGCCGCTCGGGCGACACGCCGGGCGCGACGGGCCCATTGATGGCGTGGCTATCGCTGCTGCACACGCCGATCGTCGCCGAACAGGCCCTCCCCTTTGCGGTTCTGTTCGGCGCGATGATTTCGTTCCTGAATCTCTCTCGCAAGCTCGAACTCGTCGTCGCCCGCGGCGCCGGCATTTCGGCCTGGCAGTTCATGCTGCCGCCGCTGCTGGTGGTCGTCCTCCTCGGAATCGTCATGGTGACGCTCTACAATCCCGCCTCGACGGCGATGAAGCGGGAGGCGGACCGAATCGAGGCTCGCTTGTTCGGTGGCGCGGCGGTCGACAACGGGGGCGTATGGATACGGCAGAAGAGCGTGGACGGCGAGGCGGTGGTCCATGCGGACGGGCGGGACGGCACAGCGAGCGCGCTTCGCCATGTTCAGGTGTTCAATTTCGATTCGAGCGGCGGCTTCATGGAGCGCGTTGACGCCGAGCGGGCGACGCTCCACGATGGCTTTTGGACCTTGAGCGACGTGGATGTCGTCACTCCGGGCTTCGACACGGTCGCGGCCCCAACCTATCTGCTCGCCACCAACCTGACGCAGGCGGAGGTCACGCAGGCCTTCGTGGAGCCCGAGACCGTCTCGTTCTGGACCCTTCCGGGGCTCGCCCTGCAGACCGAACGGGCAGGCCTTGACGCGACGCCTTATCGCTTGCGATATCAAGAGCTTCTGTCCATGCCGCTCATGCTCGTGGCGATGGTTCTCGTCGCCGCTTGCTTTTCATTAAGATTCTTCCGAATGGGGGGCGTTCAGAAGATGGTTTCAGGTGGCGTCGTGACTGGCTTCATGCTTTATGTCGCGACGAAAATCGTCAATGATCTCGGCGGGGCTGGCTTGCTGAGCGTCCCCGTCGCGGGATGGTCTCCGGCCATCGTCGGCTGCATGTTTGGAGTATACGTGCTTCTTCACCAGGAGGACGGTTGATGGGTCCGTCCATCCGCTTTCCGAACGCGGCGCTCCGCCGCGTGCAGTCGGCTGCGCGCTTGTGGACGACGACCGCGCCTTGCGCGATGAAGTTCGTCGCGCTCATCGCGCTTGGCCTTGCTGCGCCCGCGATCGCGCACGCCCAGACGGTTGCTCCCCCTTCGGCCCCGGTCGCCGCCGCGGCTCAGAATCCCGACAGGCTCGTCCTCGAGGCGAACGAGCTCGTCTACGACAAGGATCACGACACCGTTACGGCAGTGGGCGCCGTCCAGCTCTATTACAAGCACCGCATTCTACAGGCTGACAAGGTTATTTATAACCGCACCACGAAGCGTCTCTTCGCCGAGGGCCACGCCAAGCTCACCGACGAGCGCGGCGACATCACCTACGCCGACCGATTCGATCTGACCCAGGACTTCGCCGCCGGCTTCGCCGAAGGCGTGCAGATGATGACGACCGACAAGACCCGCTTCACCTCTCCGCGCGTCGAGCGCCAGGCGGGCCAGGTGACGGTCTTCAACGGCGGCGTCTACACCGCCTGCGAGCCGTGCCAGAACCACCCGGAGCGCCCCCCGCTCTGGCAGGTGCGGGCCACGCGAATCATTGAAAATCAACAAGTTCACACGGTTTATTACGAGGACGCGTGGCTTGAGGTGGCAGGCGTTCCGATCGCCTATATACCGTATTTCTCCGCCCCCGATCCGACCGTGACGCGCCAGACCGGCGTGCTGTCGCCCAGTTTCTACCAGGGCAGCTACACCGGCTTCGGCTTCGGCGTTCCCTATTTCATCGATCTCGCGCCGAACTACGATTTGACGTTGCGGCCGGTTTACTACAGCGCGCAGGGTCCGTTCGGTGACGTCGAATGGCGCCAGCGCATGGATACTGGTGAGTACGCCATCCGCGTCACCGGCATCGACCAGCAGGACCCGAGCCTCTTCCCGCCTGCGCCTTATGGGGCCGGCAACCGCACTTGGCGCGGCTCGCTGGAGACCACCGGCGAATTCTACATTAACCAAAATTGGAAGTACGGCTGGGACATCACGGCCGTCTCCGACCCGTTCTATATCAACGACTATCACATCAAGGACGTCTCACCGTCCCAGTATTACTTCCAGGACCTCGTGTCCGAGGTGTATCTGCGCGGACAGGCGGATCGCGGCTTCTTCGACGTCAGCGGCTATCATTTCGAGAGCACGGTGGCGACGACGGATCAGCGCACCGAGCCGCCGGCTGTGCCCGTCTTCGACTACAACAAGACCTTCAACCTGTCCCCCGAGTCCACCTATGGGCTGGGCGGCGAGTTCAAGTTCGATTTCAACGCCACCGACATCTCGCGCACCGAGGCGCTCTTCCAGTCGACCGGCGCTCAGACGCTCGACAATGCCTTTAATCTCTACAACGTCTGCGGCTTGCCCGGCACCGGCACCTTGACCGGCGGCGTCCGAACCGGCGCCACGACGGCTCCGTCCGCCTACACGCCCGGCAATTGCATCCTGCAGGGCATCGCCGGCAATTACGCGCGCGCCTCCGAACAGGTGTCGTGGCAGAAGAAATACGTCGATCCGATCGGCGAAGAGTGGACGCCGTTCGTGTTCGCGCGGCTCGACGGCGAGTTGACGGACCTCAATACGACCAGCCAGTTCTCGTACGGCAGCAGCACCGTCTACAACAGCAGCCAGACCAACTTCTTCGGCGGCGCGAGCAGCGAATTGACCGCCCGCGCCATGCCGGGCGTCGGGCTGGAGTACCGCTATCCGTTCGTCTCGAACTCTTTCCTCGGCCAGCAGACGATCACGCCGATCGCGCAGTTCATCGTGCGCCCCAACGAGGTCGTGCCGAGGGTCCAGCCGAACGAAGACGCGCAGAGCCTCGTCTTCGACGAGACGAACCTCTTCGCCTGGGACAAATATTCCGGCTACGACCGCATCGAGGGCGGCACGCGCCTCAACTACGGCATCGATTACACCGCCAATTTCGCCAACGGCGGCCATGCCAGCGTGGTCGGCGGCGAGTCGATCCAGGTCGCGGGACAGAACTCCTATACGATCCCGTCTCCCGACAACATCGGCCTCGAATCGGGCCTCGACAAACAGTTCTCGAACTTCGTCGCGGGCGAGACGATCGCGCCGTTCTCTACGGACATCTTTTCGTTCACCAGCAAGCAGCAGTTCGACAGCTCGACCTTCGGCCTGACGCGACTTGACCTCATCGGCAATTACAAGCTCGGCGGCTTCAGCGGCAGCCTCGACTACGGGCAATACGCCGCGCAGCCGCTGCTCGGCTTCCTGTTCCCTCGCCAGGGCTTGCAGACCAACGCGAGCTACAAGTTCAGCGACGTCTGGTCGGTCGACGGCTCTGTCCTGTTCGATATGTCGCGCCACTACTACGACGTGCCGGGCCAGAACACGCCGATCTTCTATCCGACGAACTACAGCTTCGGCCTCACCTATCAGGACACCTGCACGACCGTGAAGGCGATCTATCAGTCGGAGCTGAGCGATCCGATCGCCTCGACGCCGGCGATTCGCGACACCACCTTCCTGTTGCAGATCACGCTGCGCACCCTGGGCGACGTCCAGGCCTCGGTCGGCTTGCAAGGGCAATGACGCAGGACCCGCCGCGGCCGCCTCTCGCGCTGACGATGGGCGATCCGGCCGGTATTGGACCGGAACTGATACTGCGAGCCTGGGCGGCGCGCTCGGCTGATACCCCCCCGTTTTTCGCGCTCGCCGACCCGAAGGCGCTCGCCGCGCTGGCGCGGCGCCTAGGGTTCGACGCGCCGATCGCGGAGATCGCTCCCGAGGAGGCGAACGACGCCTTCGCCAAGGCGCTGCCGGTCGTCCCGCTCGCGGCGCCGGCGGACGCGCGGCCCGGCGAGACCGATCCGACCTTCGCCGCCGCGACGATCGAATCGATCGAGCGCGCCGTCGGCTACGTGCGTTCGGGCGCGGCGCGCGCTGTCGTGACCAACCCGATCGCCAAGGCGACCCTCTACGCCGCAGGTTTCCGCTTCCCCGGCCACACTGAATATCTCGGCGCGCTGGCAGCAGCCTGGGGCGCCCCGGCGCAGCCGGTGATGATGATCTGGTCGCCCCTGCTCGCCGTCGTGCCGGTGACGATCCACATCGCGCTGAGCGAAGTCCCGCAACAACTGACGCGCCCGCTCATCGTCTCGACCGCGCGAATCGTCGCCGCCGACATGGCGCGCCGCTTCGGCCTGGCGCGGCCCCGCCTTGCGCTTGCCGGCCTCAATCCGCACGCGGGCGAAGGCGGCTCGATGGGGCGCGAGGAGATCGAGATCATCGCACCGGCCGTCGCCGAGCTCAAAGCCGAGGGGCTCGACGTCACGGGGCCGCTGCCCGCCGACACGATGTTTCATCCCGCGGCGCGCGCGCGCTATGATGTCGCGCTGACCATGTACCATGATCAAGGCCTCATCCCCGCCAAGACGCTCGCCTTCGATTCTGGCGTCAACGTCACGCTGGGCCTGCCGTTCGTGCGCACCTCGCCCGACCACGGCACGGCGTTCGACATTGCGGGCAAGGGCGTCGCCAATCCATCGAGCCTGATCGAAGCTCTGCGCCTCGCCGCGCGCCTCGCATCGTGAGCCTCGCCGCCGACGGGCTGCCGCCGCTGCGCGAGGTAGTGGCGGCGCACGGGCTCGACGCGAAGAAGTCGCTCGGCCAGAATTTTCTGTTCGACCTCAACCTGACCGGGCGCATCGCGCGCGCCGCCGGCCCGCTCGAAGGCGTCGCGGTGGTGGAGGTCGGGCCGGGGCCCGGCGGCCTGACCCGCGCGCTGCTGGCGAACGGCGCGATGAAAGTGATCGCCATAGAGCGCGACGAACGCTGCCTTGCCGCGCTCGCCGAGATCGCCGCGCATTGGCCGGGCCGCCTCGAGATCATCGCCGGCGACGCGCTCGCCGTCGCCCCTGAGGTTCTTGTGGCCAAAGCGGGCGGCGCGCCGCTGCGCATCTGCGCCAATCTGCCCTACAACATCGGCACCGCGCTGCTGACGCGTTGGCTGGAAGCCAAGCCCTGGCCGCCCTTCTACGACCGGCTGACACTGATGTTCCAGCGCGAGGTCGCGCTGCGCATCGTCGCGACGCCAGAGGAGCGCGCCGACTACGGGCGGCTCGCCGTGCTCGCCGGCTGGCGCGCCAAGGCGCGGCTGCTGTTCGACGTGCCCCCCGCCGCCTTCACCCCGCCGCCGAAAGTCACCTCCAGCGTCGTCGAACTGATTCCGCGCGAGCACCCCGAGCCATGCGGCGCGGGATACTTGTCCGCGGCGACGCTCGCGGCCTTCGGCCAGCGGCGCAAAATGCTGCGCCAGTCGTTGAAGCCGTTCGCCGCTCAGGTCGGCGTCGACCTTGGCGCGCTGCTCGAAGCGGCTGGCCTCGACCCGACCCGGCGCGCCGAAGAGATCGACGTCGCCGGGTTCTGCGCGCTGGCGCGCGCGGCCGAGTACCTTCGGCGACGCTGAGTGTTCTGCAGTTACCTGGAACTGTCTTTGCGAGCGGAGCGAAGCAATTCGGCGATCGAGGTCTCGCCAGCAAGTCGCGGCGACCGGCTCAACCAATAGACAGCGTACCCTAGACTAGAGCGCCGGATCGTCAGTTTGAATCGGGCGTCGGGATAATCGTTCAGCCACGTCAATGTCGTCGTCACGGCGACTGCGTGGCCGAACGTCTTTGCGCTGCGTGATCACGCCGACGCCGAGCCACACTTCTGCCTGCTTGTGCAGGCAATTCGAAAGGCGATGGCTCAGGCAACAGTGCATACATGGTACCCGGAGAATGGCGTCTGCCGTTCGTTACTTAGAGGGAATGGTCGGATGCGCTGAGCACAGGGTGCTCTCTTCGGGAAGCGGCTAAGCCGCTGATCAAGCCATCCGTCGCCCGCTGCCCGAGCACCTCCTACAAAACCTCCGACGGCTTCGACATAACGCTCGATCGCGCCATCGCGCTGCACGACAAGCTCGTCGGCGAAGACTGCTGCATGCGTCTTCGTGTGAGCGCCAGTGCTACGCGGACGACAAGATCGACGTCGAGGGCGCTGTACTCAACTGGGAGAACAAAACACTGCACGGCAACCTCAAAGTACAGTACCGCAAAACCATACCCAATGAGTGTCGGTAGGATCGTCTCTCGTCGCTCCACATCTCAGTCCTGCAACGCGAGAGGCGTACAAATTGAAACATCTTCTGTTGGCATCATTGTTGCTCGCGGCGTTCCCCGCTCTCGCCGCTGGGCGTGGCGGGACGAAGCTGGCGGCGATCAACACGACGCCCGAGGTCACTGTCAGCCACCGCGCGCCGGCCGTTCCCGCAATGATCGCCGACGCCGCACACCGCAACGGCGTCCCCGCGCCGTTGCTCCACGGCATCGTCATGGTCGAGTCCCGCTACCACTGCGACGCGCGGAACGGCGCGGCGCGCGGGATCGGTCAGGTGCTTCCGCAGACTGCGCGCGGCGTCGGCGTCGTCGGCAACCTGCTGGACTGCTCCGTCGGGCTGGAGGCGGCGGCGCGCTATCTGCGCCTGACGCTCGCTCACGCCGGCGGCAACTGGCACGGCGCCGCCACGCTCTACAACCGGGGCCTCTCCGCTGCGCCGCGTCCCACTGCATACAGCAGACAGGTGATGGCTTTCGCTCTTGCGATGGAGGACGAGGGTGGTCGCATACGCTCTGCGTCAAAGTAAGGCTTGTACTGTGAAGTGAACTGCGATCGCCACGTTGGGAACGGCGAGGCGGTTTCCGCCGCGACATGGTTGTCTCCGACGCGTGAGGTTCGGCCGGCAGATCGCGACCGCGCGGACATTTCTTCCCGCCGCTCAGCCTCGTAGCAAGCGGCGCCCATCCATGTTCACTCGATGACTTTTATCAACCGGCCTGCGCCGGCAGCGAAATTGCGATCGAGAAGTCCCGGCGAGTTGTCATAGGCGACGCAGCCGAGGCCGTGCAGTTCGGCGATCGCTGCGACCAGACTGAGACCAAGTCCGCCACCCGGCGTCGTGCGCGCCGCGTCGAGCCGGTAGAAGCGCTCGAAGATGCGCGCATGTTCGTTTGCGGGAACGCCGGGCCCGTTGTCGCTCACGCGCAGCCTGAGCTCGCCCGGCAGGCGCTCGCTCGTCACCACGATGCGCGTGCCGCGCGGGGTATGGCGCAGCGCGTTGTCGATCAGATTGGCGACCATCTGGGTCAGCAGTTCGCGGTCCCCGGAGAGCAGAAGCGGGCAGCTCAGAACGGCTGTCAGCGTCTTGCCCTCGTCGTCCGCCGCGGGCTGGAAGGCTTCCGCAACCTCCTGCGCGATGATGGCGAGATCGACCCGCTTGAATCCGGCGCGCCGCGCGCCGGCCTCGATCTGGCCGATGCGCAGAATGGCGTCGAACGTCTCGAGGACGCCCTCGATGTCGGAAATCGCGCCGTCGATCGCCGCCTCCGCATCCCGCGCGGTCGAGCCTTCGCCGCGCGCCGCTTCGAGACGGCGCATCGTGCGCCCCAGCGGTCGGCGAAGGTCGTGAGCGATGTTGTCGCCAACGTGCTTGTGGGCTGCGAGCAGGGACTCGATCCGGTCGAACACGCGATTGAACGTGCGCGCGAGCTCGGCGAGCTCATCATTCGCTCCCCTATCCGAGATCCTCTGGCGCCAGTCGCCGGCGACGATGCGGAGCGCCGAGTCGTTCATTGCGCCAATTCGTTTCAGCACTTGCGAGCTGAGGGCCAGCCCGCCGAGCGCGCCGAGCGCCAGCGTGCCCACCAGCGCCCAGACGAAGGCGAGAACGATCGTATGCGTCGTGCTGCGCTCATTGCTCCAGTCGTCGCCGACGATCAGCGCCCCGCCGGCGTCCAGCCTGGTGATGAGCGCGCGGAGCTTGGGAGAACCCGCGCCGGGGCGCCTGAGGAACGTCCAGCCGACCCTGTCGCCGGCGGCATCGAGATCGCCGGCGAGCCGTCCCCCGTCCGCGTCCTGCAAGCTGTATACGAACGAGCCGCCGCCCTCGGTGCGCGCTTCGATCAACGCTCTCAAATGATCCAGACCGTGCGCCGCATAGTCGTGCAGGAGCACTGCGGTCTCGCTCCTGATGTCGCCGTCGACGTCATCGGCAATTTCGCGCCACACGACGCCGTAGACGACGGCGCCGAGAATGATGACCGAGACCGTGAACAAGGCGAGGTAGCTTGCCGCGAGGCGAAAGCTGCTGGTGCGGAAGAGGCTGGTTCGAGACACGGCTAGTTGGGCGCGCGCAAGATATATCCCGCGCCGCGCAGCGTCTGGATGAGCGGCGCGGCGTGCCCGCGATCCACTTTGGCGCGCAGTCGGCTCATATGGGTCTCGACGATATTCGTGCGCGTGTCGAAGTGGAAGCCCCAGACTTTCTCCAGCAGCATGCGGCGCGTCAGCACCCGGCCCTCGTTGCGGATCAGAAACTCGAGCAACTGAAACTCGCGCGGCTGCAGGTCGATCGGCTGGCCGCCCCGCCTGACCCTGCGTTTGAGCAGCTCCATTTCGAGATCGGCGACGCTGAGAACCGTCGGCTCGGCTGCGAGCGCCGGGCGCCGCGCCAGGGCCGTCAGACGCGCCATCAGCTCGGTGAAGGCGAAGGGTTTGACGAGATAATCGTCGCCGCCCGCCTCCAGCCCCTCGACGCGGTCGTCGATGCCGGAAAGGTTGGTCAGGAACAGCGCCGGCGTCGATACGCCGCCCGCCCGCATCGCTCGCACGAGGCTGAGCCCGTCGAGCACCGGCAGCAGCCGGTCGACGATGACGACGTCGTAGCGCGTCGCGCCGGTCGCCATGACGAGCCCCTCGCGGCCATCGCAGGCGATATGCGCCTCGTGGCCGCACGCGACCACGCCGTCCGCCACGAACGCCGCGCTTTCCGCATCGTCTTCGACAATCAGGATCTTCATTCGGCTGAGACCGTCCTGCGCGATTTGAACCAGAACATTCGGGCGAAGATGTCGTCGCCAAGCGCCTGGTGCACAACGGCGAGGGTGGCATGGCCGATCAGATAGGCCCACATCAGGTTGGCCGCCAGCCGGTGCAGCCCAAGCACGGCCCGTCCATACTCGCCCCCGGCGAAGACGAAGAACCACAAGGCGCCCGTCGCCGCCATCCAGGAAGCGACGAGCAGGCCCAGCCCATGCGTCGCGCTCGCCAAGGCGTCGAGTTCGAGCGGCGGCGCGCGCAAGCTGGCGAGCGCCCGCAGGACCTTAGCGACGTCGCCGAACAACGCCGCGAGCCGCCCGGACGAGAACCACGGGAAGAGCTGTCCGAGCGCTGGCTCACGCGGGCCACGCGCGAACAGCCAGCCCCAGAACAAGGCCAGGACCATGACGCCGGCTATGCCGGCGCGTTCGTGCAGATAGAGCGGCCAGCCCATCTCCTCGCCCGGCAGCGGCTTTTCCGTAAAGAGGCTGCTGAAAAGCTGGTGCAGCACGACAATCAGCAGCGCGAAATGCAGGACCCGCGTGAGAACGGAACGCGTCGGCGACATGACTGGATCTCTCCGGTGACCTGGAAACACATTCAATCGGCGAAGACGTCGTGACAGGCGGCGCATTGGCGACGCAAGCGCGCGAATTTGCCTTGGACCGCCTCGCGGGAGCCGATCGAAGCAAGCGTATCCGCGGCGTCGGCCTGAAACTGCGCGAACCGGCTCTTGATTGCGGCGGCCTCGGCGCTGCGGCCGGAAAGGCCCGCCTCGATCTCCTGCAAGTCGGCGACGAAACCGCTCAGGATGCTGCGCAGTTCCGTCTCGTCGTAGGGCGCCGCGGCCGCGAACATCGGCTCGGCGCGCGCAACCCAGGATTTCCATTGGTGCATCAGCGGCTTCAGCCGTGGCCCGGCGAGCGCCGAGGCCGCCTCCGCGACCAGGAAGAGACCCACGACGAAAGCAACGAAAGGCCTCACCCCAGTCCTCCACAAGACACGCGGCCACGGCTTGCCGAAGCCACGTGGCGACAAAGCGGCGCCGACTATACGGTTTGGTAATGCGGATAAGCCGCGGCCGCAGACCAGAGGCGGCCTCCGGCTCACGGCTTCAGAGGGGGGTGGATCGCGCATTGACCCCGGCCCAGGCCGCCTCTAGAGACGGCTCCGAGGGAGCGCGCCATGGCCGTCATCGTTGCATTCGGCAATTCGAACACCTGGGGTTACGACCCTGCTACCGCCACGCGGTTCCCGCCGGATGTGCGCTGGACCGGCGTCATGCAGCGCGAACTCGGCCCCGACCATCGCGTGATCGAGGAAGGGCTCAACGGCCGCACCACGGTATTTGACGATCCGATCGAGCCCGCCCGGCGCGGCGCGGACTATTTGCCGCCGTGCCTGCGCAGTCACGCGCCGCTCGACCTTTTAATCATCGCGCTCGGCTGCAACGACATGAAGATGCGCTTTTCCGTTTCTCCAAGCGACATCGCCAATGGGGCCGAGCTGCTGATCCGCCTTGCGCGCGCCGAAGCGGTCGGGCCCGGCGGCATGCCGCCGCGCGTCCTGCTGGTCGCGCCGCCGCCGATCGGCAAGCTGACGAATTTCGCCGAGATGTTCCAGGGCGGGATGGAGAAGTCGCGGGTCCTGGCGCAGCGCTACCGGGACGTCGCGGAGCGCCAGCAGGTCGGCTTCGTCGACGCCGGCCAATTGGTCGCCTGCTCCGACCTCGACGGCATTCATTTCGACGCCGAGGCGCACTCCATGCTCGGCCAGGCGATGGCCGAGGCGGCGCGGATCGTGCTCGCCTGACGTGGCAGGGCGCCGGCGACGCCGGAGCCCGCCTCATCCAATGACGACTTGCGAGATCCTGCAATGGCCTCATCGCGTGCTTGGCTCACGCGCGAGATCGTCGCCACGCTGACATTGAGCGGGCCGATCGTCGCCACCAACGTCGCCGTCAATTTCATGTCGACGACCGACGTGATCTTTCTTGGCCGACTGTCGCCTGAGGCCCTCGCGGCCGGCGCGCTCGGCCAGAATCTCTATATGCCGGTGTTCCTCTTCTGCGTCGGCGTCATCGGCGCGGTTACGCCGATCGCCGCCAGCCTCGTCGGCGCCGACGCGAGCGACGAGCGCGGACTGCGCCGCGCCTTTCACCAGGCGCTCCTCAGCGTCCTCGTGCTCGCCTTGCCGGTCTGGGCGCTGCTCTGGAACGCCAGGGCGATCCTCATAGCGATCGGCGAGCCGCCCGATCTCGCCGCGCGCGTCGGCGTCTATATGCACGGCCTGCAATGGGCGCTGGCCCCCGCGCTGGTTTATTTCGGCGCGCGTTCTGTGTTCGCCGCGCTGAGCCGGACCGGACCCATCCTCGTCGCCGGGCTCATCGCGGTCTGCTTCAATGCGCTCGCCAATTACGCGCTGGTGTTCGGCCACTTCGGCGCGCCGCAGTGGGGCCTGTTCGGTTCGGGGATCGCGACCACGCTGTCGCAATCGCTGATGCTGGTCATATTAGCCGGCTACGCCGCGCTCGATCCGCGCCTGCGCCGCTACCGCCTCTTCGCAGGTCTGCCGCGCTTCGATCGGCGCGCCTTCGCGCAGTTGTGGCGGCTCGGCCTGCCGATCGGCGCGACAATCGCGGCGGAGATCTCGATCTTCGCCGCGGCGGGCCTCGCGATGGGATTGATCGGAGCCACCTCGCTCGAAGCGCACGCCATCGCGCTGCAAATCATCGCGACGGCGTTCATGATCCCGCTCGGCCTCGGGCAGGCCGCGAGCGTGCGGGTGGCGCACGCTTACGGCGCCAAGGATCGGCTCGGCGTCTCACGCGCCGGCTGGGTCGCGCTGCTCGTCACCATCGCCTATGTCGCGCTCTCCGCTTCGACGATGATCGCCCTGCCGCGGCTGCTGATCGCGCCCTTCATCGGCGCCGACGAGCCGGGCGCGGCGGAGATCATTCCGCTCGCGCTCGCTTTTCTGCGGGTCGGCGCCATCTTTCAGCTGTTCGACGGCGCGCAGGCGGCGCTGACCAACATGCTGCGCGGCGTCCACGATTCGCGCTGGCCGATGATGATGGCGCTGATCGGCTATTGGGCGATCGGCGCGCCGATCGGCGTCGCCCTCGCATTCCTGACGCCGCTGCGCGGCCTTGGGCTCTGGATCGGCCTCGCCTGCGGCCTCGCCGCCGTGTCGGTGCAATTGTTGTGGCGCTGGCGGCGCAAGGAGCGGCTCGGCTTCGTTTGACGCCGCCGCGCCGCGCGCCTTAAGCATCGACCGGCGGCTGCAAGTCCGCGATGAGGGAGGAACTATGACCGAGCAAACGCCGCTGATCATCGACGTCGACACCGGCATCGACGACGCCTTCGGCCTTCTCTACGCCTGCGCTTCTCCGCGCGCCCGGCTGATCGGCGTCTCCACCGTCGCCGGCAACGTCGATCTGCAGCGTGCGACGCGCAACACGCGCGCGGTGCTCGCGCTAGCGGGGCGCGCTGACGTGCCGGTCTGGCCCGGCTGCGCTGCGCCTATCGTCAAAGTGGCGGAAGACGCCAGCATCGTCCATGGCGTGAGCGGCCTCGGCCATGCGATCCTGCCCGAGCCGCCGGGCGACGACAACGCGCCGCACGCGATCGACCGGATCGTCGCCGAAGCGCACGCCCTCAAAGGCGAACTCGTGCTCGTCGCCACCGGCCCGCTCACCAACATCGCGGCGGCGTTGCTGCGCGAGCCGGCGCTGCCGCGTCTCGTCAAGCGCTTCGTGCTGATGGGCGGCGCCTTCCGTCAGGGCGGCAACGTCACGCCGGCCGCGGAATTCAACATCTGGCACGATCCCGAGGCTGCGCGCGCGACGTTTCGCGCCTTCGCGAACGAGGGCGCGGCGCCGCTCGTCGCGGTCGGGCTCGACGTCACCCATCAGACCCAGTTGATGCCGGAGGATCTCGCCGCCCTCGCCGAGCGCTGCGCCGGCCTGCCGCGCGGCCCGGAGCTGATGCGCTTCCTCGACGACGCGGGGCGCTATTATTTCGACCTGATGCTGCAATGGCGCGGCCAGCGCATGTTCGTCATGCACGATCCGTTGGCGATCGCCGCCGCAATCGATCCTTCGCTGATTACGACGCAGCGCGTCACGGTCGACGTCGAGACGGCGGGCGACCTCACCCGCGGCATGACCGTCGCCGATTGGCGCGGCGTCTGGAAGCGCAAGGGAGCCGTCGAAGTCGCCGTCGCCGTCGAGGCGGAGCTATTCATCGGCGAATTTCTCGACGCGATGGAGCGGCTCGCGCGGGGGTGAGATCGAGCGGCGTGGCTATGCTGGCGTCATGGCCGGGCTCGACCCGGCCACCCACGCGGCGCCGCCGGCTCAGAACTCTCAAGCGTCGCAGCGGCGGGGCGGCGTGGATGCCCGGCACAAGGCCGGGCATGACGGCTAAGGGGGTATTTACGCCCTGTGTGCGCGAGCATGACAGGCGGTTGCGGTCAGCCCTTGGCTTTCGCCGCCTTGGCGCGCTCGACGCCCTCGAGGACGATCTTGCGCGCTTCTTCCGCGTCGCCCCAGCGCACGATCTTCACCCATTTGTTGGGTTCGAGATCTTTGTAGTGGGCGAAGAAGTGCTCGATCTGATGGATCGTAATCTCCGGCAGATCGGTGTAATTGGCGACCCGCGCGTAGCGCTGGGTCAGCTTGTCGGAGGGGACGGCGAGCAGCTTCTCGTCGCCGCCGCCCTCGTCCTCCATGAACAGCACGCCGACGATCTTGCAGCTCATCACGGCGCCGGGAATGATCGCGCGGGTATTGGCGACGATCACGTCACAAGGATCGCCGTCGTCCGACAAAGTGTGCGGAATGAAGCCGTAATTGCCGGGGTAGCGCATCGAGGTGTAGAGGAAGCGATCGACCACCAGAGCGCCGCTGTCCTTGTCCATCTCGTATTTGATCGGTTCGCCGCCAATAGGCACTTCGATCACGACATTGACGTCATTCGGCGCGTTCTTGCCGATCGTGATCGAATTCAGATTCACTTGCTTGCTCCGAGACCCATGATGCCAACGCCGCGGCAGCGGACTCTCAGTCACGCCGCCGCGCGGCGCCTTCATAACCGCAACGGTCCGTCATTCAAAGGCGAAAGCGACGCGCTCGCGCGTCTCAGCTCCGAACTGCTCCGGCGCGCGGCGTACGATTTTCCCGCCGAGCCGACGGTAAAAGCCGAGCGCGCGATCGTTGTCGCCGAGCGCCCAGACGACGAACGAGGAATAGCCATGCGCCGCCAAATCGCGCTGCGCCGCCTCGAACATCCGCCGGCCCAGACCCATGCCCTGATATTCGGGCGCGAGATAGAGTTCGAAGATCTCCCCGCCCAAGTTGAGCGAAGGCATACGATTGCGCCCATAGCTGGCGTAACCCGCAACTTTGTCGGCGAAATCGAGGACGATGAGCCGCGTGCCGCCGGCGATGGCGCGACGCCACCAAGCGGGGCCGCGCCGCATGATCATACGCTCCAGCTCGCGCCCCGGGATCACGCCGCGATAGGCGTCCCGCCACGCAGCGTCATGCACCTCGGCGATTTCTGCCTCGTCGCCGAAACGCGCGCTGCGAATGGATATGACCTCGACCATGGGCGGAGGTTACGTCCGGCCACAGTCCCGCCGCAAGACCTTGACGCCGAGCCCGGCGAACATTTTTGCGTGGCCGTCAATTAATAAGATTAAAAGGTCCGGCGCCATTTTGCTGGCAGAATCTGGCACAAGAAATACCGATTCGATTCGAGTCAGGAGGGAAGTGATGTCGTTGCGGCGATTGGCGCGCGGCTTGGCTCTGGGCGCTCTCGCCACATCGCTGGCGGCCTTCGGCGCGCACGCCGAGATGCTGCGGGCGACGTACAATGTTTCTCTGATCGGCTTGCCGATCGGCGTCGCCAACGTCAATGCGACGCTGACGCCGAAGAGTTACGAGATCGCGGCGACCGCAAAGTTGTCCGGCCTGGCGAGCCTGCTCTCGCGCTCGCGCGGCGCCTCCACGGGACAAGGAGCGATCGTCGGCAATAAGATCGTGCCGGAGACTTTCGCGACCACCGCGCAGAACTCGACGATGACCCGCACCATCCGCATGTCGCTCGCCAACAATGCAGTGACCGGCGTCGACATCTCGCCGCCCTTCGACGAAAAGCCGGACCGCGTTCCCCTCCAGGACAAAGACATGCGCGGCATCGTCGATCCTGTCGGCGCCTTCGTCATCCCCGGGCCGCCGACGGGGCCGATCGTCGGCCCGGCCGCGTGCGACCGGACGATTCCAGTGTTCGACGGCTACACCCGCTTCGACGTCGATCTCACTTATGTCGGCGAAAAGCAGGTCTCCGCCAAAGGCTATCGCGGACCCGTCGCGGTCTGCTCCGCGCGCTACGTGCCGATCGCCGGCCATCGCAGGGACCGCCCCGCCACGAAGTTCATGGCGGAGAACAAGGATCTCGAGGTGTGGCTGGCGCCGATCGACGGCACGCGCCTGCTCATGCCTTTCCGCGTCTCCGTGCGCACGATGATCGGCACCACCGTCGTCGAAGCTTCAGAGTTCAGCGTCGCCGCTAAGTGAGCGCCCCCGGTTTGCGCCGCACGCTCCTCAATTGAATTCGTCGGGTCCGAAAGGAAGCGGCATGATGTCGACGCCCTCTTCGAGCAGCGCCTTGACCTCGTCCTGCTTGGCCTGGCCGCGGATCGCCCGCTCGGGCGCGTCGCCCGCGTGAATTGCGCGGGCGACTTCAGGGAACTTGGCCCCGACATCGTCCGTATTGGCCTCGATTTCTCGCCGAAGCGCGCGCAGAGCCTCGCGCTGCGCCCGCTGGCGTTCGTCGAGTAACGGGACGGGCGCAGGAGTTCTGATCGGCCTTAGCCGAGTCCGCCCGCGAGACGACGGCCGGCGCCATCACCGCTTTGCTAACCCGCGTCGAGCCGCATTCCGGGCAAGCGATCAAGCCCCGCTTGGCCTGCTTGTCATAAGAAGGCCCGTCGGCAAACCAGCTCTCGAATTCATGGCCGGCGTCGCAGCCCAAGGCATATTTGATCATCGTTCATCCAGCGAGCAGCGTATCCAGCCGCCCTATGCTCTCGAGTTCGTGAAGGTCGTCGCAACCGCCGACATGGTTTTGGCCGATGAAGATTTGCGGCACCGTCGACCGGCCGCCGGCTTTGACCGCCATCGCCGCCTGAGCGGCGCGGTCGCCGTCGACGCGAATTTCCTCGAAGGCCGCGCCCTTGCTTTGCAGCAACGCTTTGGCGGCGTCGCAATAGGGACAGGTCGACTTGGTGTAGATCACAATCGGCGGCACGCGTAGCTCCCGTTCCGTAGGCGCGAAGCCCTGATTTCTCGCAGTATATATCGGGTGTCACCCGCCAGTCACAACCCGTGCGAAGACGAGAAGGTCGACATCGCTCGCGCCGGCCCGCAGCAGCGCGCGCGCCGCGGCGTTGGCCGTCGCGCCCGAGGTCAGCACGTCGTCGACGAGAAGGATGCGCCGGCCCTTGACCGGCGCGCCAGGCGCCACGCGGAAGGCGCCTTGGACATTGCGCGCGCGCTGATCGCGGCTGAGGCCGACCTGGCTGCGCGTCGCCTTCACGCGCTGCAGCCACTGCGGTTCGAACGGCTTGCCGCTCTTCTCAGCGATCGCGGCCGCCAGCGCCGCCGCCTGGTTGAAGCGACGCGTCCAAAGGCGCATCGCATGCAGCGGCGCGGGAACGATCGCGTCCGCATCCGCCAGCAGATCGGCGCCGGCGCGCGCCATCCAGGCGCCGAGCGGGTCGGCGAGTTCGCCACGGTCGGAATATTTGAGCCGGTGCACGAGTCTACGTGCTGGGCCGTCCTCGAAGCGCGCCACGGCGCGGGCACGGCGGAAGACCGGCGGATCGGCGATCGCTTGCGCTGAGAGGAGCCCCTCGCCCAGATCATGCTCGAAGGGCGTGCCGAGGCGCTCGCAGAACGGCCGCTCGATGAAGCGCATCGCACGCCAGCAGGCGGCGCAGAGCGCCCTGGCTTCGCCTGTCGCGGCGGCGCAGGCGAGACAGGTCGGCGGATAGAGCGTGTCGACCCCGAAGCGGCCGAGATTCGCCAGTAGGCCGCTCAGCCGCAGCACCCACCCCGGCCACGGGGAGCGCTCCGCTCGGCTCGCTAGAGGTAGGCTCATGGAAGGACTAAAGCAGGATTTGCACGTCGAGGAAATGGTGATTGCGCCGTTGAAGACGACGCCGGCGTCCGCCACGCAAAACGAGGTATAAGCGCCATGCAGGCACCCGAGGGGGCGACAATGGAGCGCAGGGCGAGGATCATCACCGGCCTGACGCTGTTCGCGTACGCGGCGTGCCACTTCCTCGGCCATGCCACCGGAATCTTCGGCGTCATGGCGATGGAGATCGTCGGTCGCGGCGTCCTGCTCGCGCCATGGCGAACGCCGGCCGGGCGAGCGGCGCTGCTCGTCTGCGTGTTCGTTCACGCCGCGCTCGGCGTGCGCGCCCTGTTCCGGCGCCATCACCTGCGCATGCCTGCGATCGAAGCCTGGCAACTCGTCCTTGGGTTGTCGATCCCGCCACTCCTCATGGAGCATGTCGTCAATGTTCGCGTCGGCGCGAGCGCGTTCGGTCTCGCCGACACCTATCATCGCGTGCTTTCGTCCATTTGGACGGGCGGCTCGCTCGCCCAACATTTCGCCCTGCTCAGCCTCGTCTGGGCGCACGGCTGCATCGGATTGCACCAGTGGCTGAGTCGTCACGAATGGTACCGCCGCCGGCGTGACCTTTTCTTGGCTGGCGCGATCGCCCTGCCATTCTCGGCCGCACTCGGCGTGACAAACGCCGGCTGGGATGTCGCGGACTCGGTGCTGCGCAATCCGGGCGCGACGGTCGACGCCGCCACGGCCGCTCACGCGGCCCTCAGCGATTGGACGTGGCGTGGCCAGATCGCCTATGGCGCGGCGATCGGCCTCGCCCTGCTCGCCTGGATTTGGCGCAACGGATTTCGTTCCCGCTCGACGGCCATACGCGTCACCTATCCGGGTGGCCGCGTCGTCGCCGTCCCGCGCGGCTTCTCGATCCTCGAGACGAGCCGCTGGGCCCGCATTCCGCACGCCTCCTCCTGCGGCGGACGCGGACGCTGCTCGACCTGCCGCATCCGCATCGTCGCGGGCGAGGCGAGTGCGCCGGAAATCCTGCGCGCCGAACGGGAGACGCTCGAGCGCATCAACGCGCCGCGGCATGTGCGTCTCGCCTGTCAGTTGCGCCCGCGCGCCGACATCGAGGTCGTTCCGCTGGTCCCGGTCGCTTCTCACGCGCGCCCCTTGCACGCGCAGGGCGAAAGCCGGGAGGTGCTGGTGACGGCGATGTTCCTCGACCTGCGCGAATCGACGCGCTTCGCGGCGGGCCGCCTGCCCTTCGACGCGCTCTATGTGGTCGAGCACTATGTGCGGCTGGTAACGGCGGCCATCGAGGCCAATGGCGGCGTCGTCACCGGGGTCGCGGGGGACGGCGTGATGAGCCTCTTCGGGGTCGGCGCCGGCCCTGTGGCGGGCGCGCGCGGCGCTCTCAGAGCGATCAGCGCTGCGTGGGACGCCATCGACGGATTGTCGCGCGAACTCGCCGGTGAGCTCGATCGCCCTTTGCGCTTCGGCGCCGGCCTTCACGCCAGCCCGTGCGCGGTGCGCTCGATACCGATGCTCGGCCAGCCGTCGCTGCAGTTCCTCGGCGAAGCCGGCAACGTCGCTTCGCGCCTGGAAGCCGCGACGAAACCCCAGAAGTGCGTTTGCATCATCTCCGAAGCGGTGTTCGAGCTTGCGGAGACGCCGATCCCCGAGGGGCTCGCGCGTGAGGAACTCGCCGTTCGCGGCCTCGACGACCTCGTCTCGGCCCGCCTGCTGCGCGAGCGAGGCGAGGCCGACTTCGGCGAATTCGCGCCGCTGACGGAATCGACCGCGGCCTGACGTCCAGCTCTCTTCAGCTATTGGAGCGTCAGCTAAGAGGAACCGTCTTTGCGAGCGGAGCGAAGCAATGCAGCGATCGAGGTCTCGCCAGCAATTCGCGAGTCGTTCCGTGGGCGCCCCGATCTCTGGATCGCCGCGCTTCGCTCGCGAGGACGACAGAGGACTGGCTCAACCAAAAGACAGCGCTGAACAAGGAGCAGACCTTCGCCTTTGCGCGCGAAGCCGGGCCGAAGTCATAAGGGCGCCGTGCCAAACGCCGAACCCCATCGCCTTTTCGACCGCGCGCTCCTCGCCGAGCGCTTGCGCCGCGCGCTGCTCGCTGGCGAGCCCGGCGCGGATTTCCTGCTGCGCCGCGCCGCCGAGGAGCTCGCCGACCGGCTGAGCTTCATCCGGCGCGAATTCGCAACGGCGGCCGACGTCGGCACGCCCGGTCCGCATGCCGCCGAGGTGCTGGCGGCGCGCGGCGGCGGCTTCACGCTGCAACTCGCGCCCCTCGCCCCCGCCGCCGGCCGCGGCCCCTATGCGCGCGCCGTCGGCGACCTCGAAGCCCTGCCGCTGGCGGCGGAGCGCTGCGACCTCATCGTCTCGCTGATGGCGCTGCATCATGTGAACGACTTGCCGGGGGCGCTGATCCAGATCCGCCACGCGCTCCGCCCCGACGGCCTTTTCCTCGGTGCGCTCGCCGGCGGCGACACGCTGACCGAACTGCGCCAGAGCCTGACGATCGCCGAGAGCGACGCGCTCGGCGGCGCCGCGCCGCGCGTCGCGCCCTTCGCCGACGTGCGCGCGCTCGGCTCGCTGATGCAGCGGGCGGGATTCGCGCTGCCGGTGGTGGACGCCGATTCTGTCGTCGTGCGCTATCCCGACATCTTCGCCCTGATGCGCGACTTGCGCGCGTTCGGCGCCGCCAATGCGCTCAACTTGCGCAGCCGCAAGCCGCTGCGGCGCGACGTGCTGATGCGCGCCGCCGCCGTCTACGCCGAGCGCTTCGCCGACCCCGACGGGCGTCTGCGCGCGACGTTCGAGATCATCTGGCTCACCGGCTGGGCGCCGCACGAAAGCCAGCCGAAAGCGTTGAAGCCGGGCTCGGCGAAGATGCGCCTCGCCGACGCGCTGAAGCCGCGCGAGGACGGCCAATGATCCCCTGGGTCGAACTCGGCAAGACGTCCGTGCCGGGCGGCGGTGAAATGCGCCTGATGCGCCGCGGCCAGGAATTTTCGATCCGGCTCGGCGTCAAGGAATTGATGAACAGCCGGCTCAGCGGCTCGGAAGAGGCGCTCGCCACGCTCGCCTGCGCGCGCATCGCCGGGGTCGCACGGCCGCGCGTGCTGATCGGCGGGCTCGGCATGGGCTTCACCTTGCGCGCCGCGCTCGCCGCGCTTCCCCCGGAGGCGGAGATCGAGGTCGCCGAGATCGTGCCGGCGGTCGCCGAATGGGCCAAAACCGAGATGGCGGCGATCTTCGCGGGCTCGCTCGGCGATCCGCGCGCGCGCGTCGAACTCAAGGACGTGGGGCAAATCATCGGCTCCGCGCGGGCAGGCTACGACGCCATTCTGCTCGACGTCGACAACGGACCCGAGGGCATGACGCGCCAGGCCAACGACGACCTCTACGCCTCCCGAGGCCTTGCGACCGCCCGAGGGGCGCTGCGGCCCGGCGGCGTCCTGGCGGTCTGGTCGGTCGCGCCCGACCGTCGCTTCACGCAAAGGCTACGCCAGGCCGGCTTTGCGACCGAGGAAGTCGTTTCGCGCGCGAGAGGCGCGCGCGGCGGGGCAAGACATATCATCTGGCTTGCGACGCGGCCGCGCTGAAAGCTCAGCCGCCCCGTCATTGCGAGCGCAGCGAAGCAATCCATCTGCGCCAAGGATGCAAGCGGAGGCGTCGATTGCTTCGTCGCTGTGCTCCTCGCGATGACGGAGCCAAGCAGCCCTACTCCGCCCCCGCGCTCGCCCGCTTGGCGATGACGCGCGAAGGGTTGGTGGCGGTTCCGGTCAGCACCACGCCGGCGAGCACGCCGGTGAGGCCGATCCAGGACGATGGGCCGACCGGCTCGCCGAGCGCCCAGGCGCCGGCGATGAGGCCGAGACATGGCACGATGTAATTGTTGAGCGCAGCGAAGGTGGCCCCCGCCGCAGCGATCAGCTGGAAATAGACGAAATAAGCGAGCGCGGTGTTGAAGACGCCGAGCGCAACGAGCGCGGCGAGCGGCCCGATGGGCTTCGTCAGCAAGTCGACTGGCGACGGCGGCCCTGATGTCGCGAGCACGAGACCGAACAGCAGCGCCGACGAGATCAGCATCGACCCGGTCGCCGTCATCGCCGCGCCGATCTCGCGCGAGACATCGCGGGAAAGAAGCGCGCCAGCCGCGAAGCCCAGCGCGCCGAGCAGCGACAACGCGCGCCCGAGGCCGGGCGCGGCGTCCGCTGTCGCGCCCACCGCGGCCAGCGGCGAGGTGAGCGAGACGGCGACGCCGGCAAGCCCCAGCCCGAGACCGAGCGCCGCGCGCATGTTCCAGACCTCGTTGAGCCCCAACACGCGCGCCAGCACGAAGGTGAAGATCGGCATGGCGCCCATCATCAGCGCCATATCGGCGCTCGTCGTCATATGCGCCGCGATGCCGAACAGCAGGAACGGCGCCGCCTGCCCGGCGACCGCCAGCGCCGCGATCTTGCCCCACAGCCGCGGCGCGCGCGGCCACTTCGCGCGCATCATCAGCGCGACGACCGCGAGCGTCAGAGCGGCGATCCCGGAGCGGCCAAAGGCGAAAGTCGCGCCGTCGAAGCTCTGCGAGGCGATCTTGATCAGCAGAAAGGACGTGCCCCACAGGAGCGAAAGGAAGGCGAGAACGAGATAGGACACAGGCGGCCTGCGGGACGGGAAACCAGCATGGCTAGCAAGGGGGCGGGGGAATGGCAAACGGGGGCGAGCCGAGGCGGTGCGGCGACCTCGCCTCGATCGTCATTGCGAGGAGCGCAGCGACGAAGCAATCCATCGTTCCGCTTGGCGCTGCTGGATTGCTTCGCTTACGCTCGCAATGACGGCTTCGGCTCGAGCAAAACGGGCCGCGTGGGTGGCCGGGACGAGCCCGGCCATGACGCTCTTGATTGCTGCGCTTGATGGTTTGCCAAGCCCCAATGCTCAATGAAACCGCCGGCCGAGCGGAATGGCGTGCTGCGCTTCGCGCTCGTCGGGCTCAGGGGGAGGAAGACGGGCGTCGGCGAACAATTGGACCTGCGCGAAGTGGTTGCCCTGGCGCTTCTGCGCCATCGTCAATTGCGGACGGCGCAATTCGTCGGCGCGTGCGTGCGTTGCGATGTCGCGTCCGTGCTCGGAGAGCAGGCCGAGCATCGGCGTCAGATCCTCCATGCGCTCGACGACGAGATGCACGACGCCCAATTCGCTCTGCAATTTGCCTGTGGCGACGACGAAGCGCGCGCCGATGACGATGGCGCGCAGCCGCTCGAACGCCTTCGGCCAGACGATCAGATTGGCGACGCCCGTCTCGTCCTCCAGCGTCATGAAGATCACGCCCTTCGCGGTGCCCGGGCGCTGGCGCACCAGCACCAGGCCGGCGACGCTGACGCGCTCGCCGTTCGGCGCGCGCGTCAGCGCCTCGGCGCGCTTGACGCCGCGCGCGTCGAGCCGCGCGCGCATGAAGGCGACGGGATGGGCCTTCAGCGACAGCGACAGGCGCCGGTAGTCCTCGACGACATGCGCGCCGAGCGGCATCGGCGGCAATTTGGCGTCGGGTTCGCCGTCGCGCTCGGGGCGGCTGGCGGCGAACAGCGGCAGATCATCCTGATCGCCGACCCGGTCCAGGCCGCGCACCGCCCATAGCGCCTGGCGCCGGTCGAGGCCGAGCGAGCGAAAGGCGTCGGCGTCGGCGAGACGCTCCAGCGTCGCCGGGCTGAGGCCCGAGCGCAGCCAGAGATCGCGCACCGAATCGTAGCCCGCCCCGCGCGCCTCGACGAGCTTGCGCATGTCCTCCTCCTTGGCGCCGATGATCTGGCGAAAGCCCAGCCGCACCGCATGCGTCGAGCGGATGTGCTCGGCCATCGAGGCGTGGCGGGGATGGATTTGTCCCTTCTCCCGCGCAGCGGGAGAAGGGTCTTCGCTCTCCAGCGTGCAATCCCAGTCCGACAGGTTCACGTCGACCTCGCGCACCTCGACGCCGTGCTCGCGCGCGTCGCGCACGAGTTGGGAGGGCGCGTAGAAGCCGAGCGGCTGCGAATTGAGCATCGCGGCGAGGAACACGTCGGGATAGCGGCACTTCATCCAGCACGAGGCGTAGACGATCAGCGCGAAGCTCGCCGCATGGCTCTCGGGAAAGCCGTATTCGCCAAAACCTTCGATCTGATGGAAGCAGCGCTCGGCGAATTCCCGGGGGTAGCCCTTGGCCGCCATGCCCTCGACCATCTTGGCCTGAAAGGTCGCAATCGTGCCGACGCGGCGGAAGGTCGCCATCGCGCGACGCAGCCGGTCCGCCTCCGCCGGCGTGAAGCCGGCGGCGACGATGGCGATCTTCATCGCCTGTTCCTGGAACAGCGGCACGCCGAGCGTCTTGCCGAGCACCGACTCCAATTCCTTGGAGGGAAAGACGACGTCCTCCACGCCCTGACGGCGGCGCAGATAGGGATGCACCATGTCGCCCTGGATCGGCCCTGGGCGCACGATCGCGACCTCGATGACGAGGTCGTAGAATTTTTCCGGCTTGAGCCGCGGCAGCATCGACATTTGCGCGCGGCTCTCGATCTGGAACACGCCGATCGTGTCGGCGCGCTGGATCATCGCGTAGACCTCAGGCTCCTCGAAGGGGATCGAGGTGAGCGACAGGCGCTTGCCGTAGTGCTTGTCCAAGAGATCGAAGCTCTTGCTCATCGCGGTGAGCATGCCGAGCGCGAGCACGTCGACCTTCAGGATGCCGAGCGCGTCGAGATCGTCCTTGTCCCACTCGATGGTCGTGCGGTCCTCCATCGCCGCATTCATGATCGGCGCGACTTCGTCGAGACGGTCGCGGGTGATGACGAAGCCGCCGCTGTGCTGCGTGATATGGCGGGGAAAGCCGGTCAGCTCCTGCGCCAGCCGCAACGCCGCAGCGAGCGTCGGATCGGCGGGATCGAGGCCGGCGGCCTTGGCGCGCTCCGCGCCGGTCGGCCCGGAATCCTGGCCCCACGAGATGGAGCCGAGCGCGACGATGACGTCCTCGGAGAGGCCGAACACCTTGGCGGTCTCGCGGATCGCCGAGCGCGTGCGATAGGTCGTCACCGCCGCCGCGAGGCCGGCGCGCTCGCGCCCATAGCGCCGGTAGATGTACTGGATCACCTCCTCGCGCTTCTCGTGCTCGAAATCGACGTCGATGTCGGGCGGCTCGTTGCGCTCGGGCGAGATGAAGCGCTCGAACAGGAGATCGAACTTGGCGGGATCGACCTCGGTAATCCCGAGGCAATAGCAGACCGTCGAATTGGCCGCCGAGCCGCGCCCCTGGCACAGGATGCCGCGCGTCTTGGCGTAGCGGACGATGTCGTGCACGGTGAGGAAATAGGGCGCGTATTTCAATTCGCCGATCAGCGCGAGCTCGTGATCGAGCGCCTGGCGCACATTGGCGGGAACGCCGTAGGGATAGCGCGCCCGCGCGCCCGCCTCGGCGAAGGCTTCGAGCGCGGCCTGCGGCGTCGCGAAGCCCTCGCGCAGCTCCAAGGGATAATCATGGGCGAGCTCGTCGAGACTGAAGGAGAGGCCGGCGAGGAAATGGATCGTCTCCTCGGTCGCCTGCGGCGCCTCGGCGAACAGGCGCGCCATTTCGGCGGGCGATTTGAGATGGCGCTCGGCGTTGGCCTGGATCAGCCGCCCGGCGGCTTCGAGCGTCGTCTTCTCGCGAATGCAGGTCAGAACGTCGGCGAGCTCGCGCCGCTCCGGCGCATGCATCAGGACGTCGTTGGCGGCGATCAGCGGCGCGCCGAGCTTGCGCGCGAGCGCCGCGCGCTGGGCGAGCGCGCCGCGCATGTCGGCGCCATAGGTGAGGCTCGCGCCGATCCACAGGCGATCGGGATAGGCTTCGCGGAATTGCGCGAGCAGACGGCCCTCCTCCATTCTCCCCTTGCGCGAGAGCGGCGGCAGGCCGACGATCTGCAGGCCCTCGCCGTGCTCCAGCAGATCGTCGAAATTCAGATGGCACTCGCCCTTGGGCGCCCGGAGATTGCCCTTGGTGAGGAGCCGGCAGAGCCGCCCATAAGCGGCGCGGTCTTTGGGATAGGCGAGCACGTCGGGCGCGCCGTCGACGAAGCTCAGCCGCGCGCCGGTGACGACCCGCATGGCGCCGATCGCGGCGCGGTTCTCGCGCGCATAGACATGCGCCCTGACGACGCCGGCGAGCGTGTTGCGGTCGGCGATCCCAATTCCGCCGAGCCCGAGTTCGGCAGCGCGCGCGACGAGCTCTTCGGGATGCGAAGCGCCGCGCAAAAACGAAAAATTCGTCGTCGTCGCCAATTCGGCGAAGCGCGGGGCAAGACGGATCATCTTCCCTTCTCCCGCTTGCGGGTGTCAGGAAACGCGGAGCGTTTCCGGGAGGTGGCGCGAAGCGCCGGATGAGGGCGCCCCCTTCTTCCCTTGCGGGAGAAGGTGTCGGCCAAAGGCCGACGGATGAGGGGTCGCGCCGCAAGGCGCGTAGCGAAGCGGCGCCGCGCTTTCACCCGAACACCCCGTGCAAAAACCATTTCGGGCGCGTCGTTTCGCGGCCGTAGAGGCCTTCGCGGTAGAGCCAGAAGCGGCGGCCGGCGGCGTCTTCGGCGCGGAAATAGTCGCGCGTGGGCGCCTCGAAGCGGCGCCACCAGGGGGCGGCGATGCGTTCCGGCCCTTCGATCGCCGCGACCTCGTGCAGCACGCGCCGCCAGCGGAAGCGCAGCGGCGGTCCATCCGGCACTTCGGCGAGCGTCTCGATCGGCTCGGGCCGCTCGAAAAGCCGCAACGGCCGCGTCGGCGCCTCGGCGAAGAGGAGCGGCTCCGCCTCCTGCCCGCCCGCCCGATTGGCGCCGAGCGTCGCCGGCGAGGCGGCGACCGCCTGTTCGGGGACATGCGCCTCGAGCAGCGTCTGCCGCGTCACCCGGCGCGCGCCGAGACGGGCGCTGAGTCCGTCGAGGAGATCGCCGAGCCGCGCCGCCCGCTCGGCCTCCTCGGCGCGCGCCAATTCGCTCTGCGTCGGCGCGAGCGGCTCGGCGAAAAGGCAGGCGAGACGCATCAGATCGACGCCGAAGCCGGCGTCGATCTCGTCTTCTCCTGCACTGGCGAGCTTTTCGGCGAAGAGACGCGTCATCGCGCGCGCTTCGCCGAGCGGACGGCCGGCGGCGACGCGGATGCGGCGCACATCGCCGTCGACGCGGAACAGGAGAAGCTCCAGCCGGCGCGCTCCCTTGGCGTGGCGCGCGAGCAGGGCGGCGAGATCCTCGGCGAGCTTCGTCAGCGTCGCCGTCACCGCCTCGAGCGCGACGATCGGACTGGCGAAGCGCCGCTCGACCGAGAAATCCGGCGGCGGGAAGCGCGGCGAGATCGCCTCGCGGGTCGCCCCGCTCAGCGCGTCGAGCCGCGCGATCGTCTCGGCGCCGAAGCGCGCGGCGATCGGCGCGCGCGGCCGCATCGCGAGATCGCCGACGCGGCGCAGCCCGGCGCGCGCCATGTCGGCGACGACGCCCTCTTCGAGCCCGAGCGCGGCGACCGGCATGTCGTGATAGAGCTTGGCGAAGGCCTTTTCGGAAAGGCCAGTCGGGGCGATGCGCCGGTTCGAAAAGCGCGCCAGCGCCCAAGCCGCGCGCGGCGCGTCGGCGAGGCCGAGCGATACGGTGAGCTTGAGCCGGCCGAGCCGCGTCTCGACCTCATGGAGAAGCCCCTCCTCGCCGCCGAAGAGATGGGCGACGCCGGAGACGTCGAGCATCAGCCCGTCGCGCCCGTCGAGCCCGACGAGCGGCGTGAAGCGGGAGCAGAAGTCGGCGAGGCGCTCGAGGAGCTTCGCCTCGGCTGGCGGATCGGCCTCGGCCGTCACGAGCGCGGGATGGCGCGCGCGCGCGTCGGCGAGCGTCAGGCCGGGCGTGAGGCCGAGCCGGGCGGCGTTGGCGTCGACGCCGACGAGGCGGCGGGCGTTCTTGACCGTCGCGACGACGGCCAGCGGCGCCGCTGGATCAACCGCGAGCGTCCGCCGCGCGCGGTCGGTCGAAAGGCGAGGCAGCCACACGGAGAGGAACCGTCGGATCGTCAAAGCTTTGCTCCTCGCTACGCCAAGTCAGGGAAAAGATTTTCGTCGCATCGAGGCCTTGGGCCGCCCCCTCGGCCGCCGTGAGCCGGGCCTTGACGAGCCGCGCCGCAAAGACCGGCGGCCCCGGCAGCGGACGCCCGCCGCCCGCGGAAGGAAGGCTCGCGCTCGGCGCGGCGGCGATTTCGAAGCGCGTCTCGGCGGCGCTGGAGAGCCGCTCAGCCGCACCATAGGCGCTCGCCGCCACCAGCAGCGCGGGCGTCGCCCCGGCGCGGGCGGCGAGCAGCAGGCGCCGCGAGGCGGCGAGATCGTATCCCCTAAGATTCCAGGCTTCGCCGACGACGACCGCCGGCGCGCCGCTGCGCGCCGCCTCCTCCATCGCCTGGAACAAAGCGGCCGCGTCGGCTGCGCGCACAAAGACGAGCCGGCTCAGTTCGAGCCCATGCGCGACGAGCCCCGGCCCATAGAGCGCGCCGCCCTCCCGCAGCGCGAAATCCTCGGCGAGAATGAGCCCCGCCCCGCCCCGCGCGGCCAGGAAGCGCGCGGCGAGGGACAGCGCGAAGCCCATCGCCGCCGGCCCGTCGCTGGGGCTCGCCGGCGCGATCTCGTGCAGCCCGTCGCTCGAAAGACCGCCGCCGAGCGCCCGGTCGAGCGCGCGCGTCAGCGGCAGCCGCCGCGCGGCCCGCGCCTCAACCGGCCCGGAACGCGCCTCGATCTTCGCGACGACGCTCCGCAGACGCGCCATTGTCTCAGCCCTGCCGCCGCGCGACATCCGCTCCACACTCTAAACGTTCGATGTTTGTTCTTGTTTTGAGCCGGAACGAGGCGAGAGTCAAGGGAGGGGCGCGGGGGGTAGTGTCTCAGTTTCAAAACCTGGCTGTGCTGCAGCGGTTCGCCGACAGGCAACGCTTCATCATATTTGAACAACCCTTATAACGAATTCCACGTGGAAAACATTCGGGGTCTCGTGCTTCACTGCTCCAGAATTCAGACAAGGCTGCGTATTTCGTGACTAGTCCCGATCCAGACAAACGAAGCCAACTGGCACGCCACGCCCCTGTTCCTCCTCCGGCAGATGACAAGCTTCCAGCATTCCCAGAAGCGTATAAAGTGCGTGCAAAGACGTCGAGACATGGCGGCGGCGGTCTGAGAGATAGGACGCAACCGGCGCCATCTACGAATGGGACTTTCGGCACGGCACAGTCGAAAAATTTGATAAGCGGGGGCGCCATCTCGGCGAATTTGACTGCCATACTGGGGAGCAGCTGAAAGACGCCAACCCCAACTACAGGGTGGAACCATAAATCGGGACGCAATGCATCTTTTAGCGGACGCCAGCGCCCCTCCGTCCCGAAGCCGCAACGCTACGAGACGAGATGTGGCGCATGCTTTGGTTGGGTACGATCCGCAAACCGAGCGGCTCTCCTACCGCCATGAAATCCCGCGATCGAAAATGAAAGACGTATTAGGTCTCATTCAACTCGACCGTGATGATCCTGGTGCGATCGCCGCATACGCCTTGGATATGTCTAAGGTAAAGGAGATTTGGCGCATTACCGGAGAGACAGACGGGGACTGCTCACTGGACTATTTCCTCGAGAGCCGTTCGCTCCCGCCAGCTTGACCCCTGTCTGCAAAAGGTAGGCAGCCCGACGCGAGAAGCCGCCGCCCTCAGCGCAGATGCTCGCTGATCAGCGCCGCCGTCTCCGCGGCGTGGGTCTGCGCCAAATCATGGTCGCCTCCGCGGATGATGTGCTGGCGTGCGTTGGGCACCAATCCGCACAGCCGGCGGCCGACTGAGGGCGGGCTGATGGGATCCGCGTCGCCCGAGAGAACGAGGCATGGCGCCTCGATCTAGGCGAGCTGCGATGACAAGTCCTGGCGCGTCTCGGTTATCCAGTGGGCCGCCGCCGGAAATGCGCTGCGATAATCGGCCCGCCAATCGGCGACGCCAAGGTCGTCCATGCGAACGCCGCCCGACGTGGCGGCCAATACGAGGCGGCGCACTTTTCCAGGAGCAGCCAGCGCGACCCGCACCGCCAAGAGGCCGCCCATCGATTGCGCGATCAGGTCCGCCGGCTCGTCGATCGCCGAGAGGACCATCGAAACGAGATCATCCAGGCCGTGGACATTCGGATCATGCGCTTCGTTGCCGAAGCCCGGCCAGGCGAAAAAACGCCGACGTCTTTCCCCATCGAGCCGATCGGCTACAGGACGCCAGAATGCGGCGCTTCCGCCGGCGCCGGGAAGGAACAGCAAGTCCGTCATCCCCGCAGCCTCTCAGACCCAAATCCCATTTGCAAGACGCGGAACTTGCCATCACGCCCACTCCACGTAGGCGCTCCCCCGCTCGAACGACCGCCACGCGATCTCGCGGGCGCCCTGCATGATGCGCGCAGCATTGCCGGTTTCCCAGATGGCGACGAAATTCGGCTCCCGCCAATTGGCGAGCATCGCGTCGGCGCGCAGGACGGCTTCCTTGTCGTCGGCGGCGCGGAAGGGCCAGACGAAGGCGCCGGGGACCAGCGGGTCGTGCGTCTGCTTGCGAAAAATGGTCTGCAGAAGGTAGACGGCCATGCTCGTCTCCATGCTCCGACGCAGCATAGCACGAAGCGGCGCATCGGACGGCGCCGATAGGTAAAGCGGCCCTCAGCTCGGCGCCCTGGCCGCCCGCCGCGCGACCGGCATGACGACGAGCAGCGCGGCCGCCAACAGCAGGAAACCGACGCGCAGTGTGGCGAGGCTGGCGACCACGCCGATCAGCGCCGGCCCCATCAGCAGCCCGGCATAGCCGACCGTCGCCGCCATGCCGATGCCGACCGCGGGCGACGACGACCGGGCGGCGCTCTCGCTGAACACGGCGGGCACGAGATTGGCGAGGCCGATCCCCATCAGGGCGTAACCGACCAGGATGACGCTCGGCGTCGGCCAGGCGATTGCGATCCCGACGCCGACGGTCGCCAGCGCCGCCCCGAGAACGATGACGTGGCCGCGGCCGATCGCCCGCACCACGGCGTCGCCGATCAGGCGCCCGACGAGCATCGCGCCGACAAAGACGCCATAGCCGCCGGCCCCGACGTCCGCCGGCGCGTGCGCGACCAAGGTGAGATAGAGCGCGCTCCAATCGACCATCGCGCCTTCGCTCATCATGCCGAACAGCGCAACGAGGGCGAAGCCGAGGATGCGCGCGTCCGGCAACCGATAAGCGGGCCCCGCCGCGCTGGCGTCGCCGGCGCCGAGCCAACGCACGACAAATGCGTTCGCCGCCAAGGCCAGCGCCGCCGCCGCGGCGAGCAGGACGGAAGGCGCAAAGCCGGCGTGCAGGATCGCCCCGCCGAGCGCCGCGCCGAGGATGCCGCCGCCGCTCCAGGCGGCATGGAACGACGACATGATGGCCCCGCTCCAGCGGCGCTCGACCGCCGTCGCGTGGGCGTTCATCGAGACGTCCATCAGGCCATTGATGCAGCCGAAGGCGAAAGTCGCCGCGACGAGCGCCGCGAGATTGGGCGCGAGTCCGGGCGTGACGAGAACGAACGGATAGAGCAGCGAGGCGAGCGTCGTGCTGCGGCCCGTGCCGCCGAGCTTTTCCGCGAGGAGACCGGCGAGCGGCATGGTGACGATTGCGCCGGCGGCCATCCCCAGCAACGCCAGGCTCAAAGCGGCTGGCGAAAGCGAGAGCCGGGCCTGCAAGGGCGCGACAGCGCTCGCCCAGGCGCCGATGCCGAGGCCGTTGATCAGGAAGAGCGCGCTCGTCGCCGCGCGGGCAGGCCAGGGCAATCTCATGGTGCGCGCCTCACGTCGATCTCGAGTTCGCGGAAGCGGGCAAGCCGCATGGGATCGGCGTCGTTCTCGACGACGATGTGATCGAGGTCGCGCCCGGCCAGCGCCTCGAAGCGGGCGACGGCGCCGAGCTTCTCGTTTGTCGTGGCGACCGCGATCTTGCGGCTCGCCGCGGCGAGCTGCCGCTTGAAGGCCGCATCCTCGTACGAAAAGGCGCCGATATTCCCGTCGTCGTCAACCGCGCAGGCGCCCAGAAAGCACAGGTCCACACGCAGCGCGCTCAATTCGCCGACCGCATGAGCGTCGATCGCGCCACCGATTTCGCGGTCGAGCGCGCCGCCGATCATCACGACGCGGCATCCGCCACGCTCCAGCAGCGCCGCGGCGATCAGCGGCGCGTTGACGCCGATCGTCAAGCCCGCGTCGGTCGGCAGCGCGCCGGCAAGCGCAAGGTTGGTCGAACCGGCGTCGAGGAAGACGAATTGCCCGGGCGAAACCAGCTTCGCCGCCTCTCGGGCGAGCGCGGCCTTCGCCTCGGCGCCGCGACCGATACGCTCGTTCAGGGTGCCCGAGGCCGGGGAGAGCGGCAGCGCGCCGCCGTAGACGCGGCGGCAAAGGCCGCGGGCCGCAAGCTCGCGCAAATCGCGCCGGACAGTATCCTCCGTCGCGCCGAGGGCGCGCGCGAGGTCGGCGGCGACGACCCGCCCCTCGCGCTCGAGACGCTCGCGGATGACCGCGGCGCGCTCCTCCGGCAGCAACATTGCAACGGACATCGACGACCCAAATGGAAAAGTTTGCGCGAAATCACGCATAAACACGCACACAAGTACGCACAAATCGCGATGGTCGTCAATGAGACGACCCCGCCGCACGCCGAAGCGCGCGGCGGCCGCCTGCAATTCCGCGGGTTGTCTCTCTGCCTTCTCGGCCTGCCTCACGCGGCGGGACGAATGTTCAGGTTCACGTGGAAGAGGTTCGCGGGGTCGAATTTTCTCTTAAGGGCGGCGAGGCGCGGGTAGTTTTGGCCATAACTCGCTTTCAGCCGCCCCTCGCCCTCGTCGTCCATCATGAAGTTGGGATAGGTGCCCTCGAGGTTGAAGGGATGCACCGCCTGCCAATACTCACGCGCCCAGCGTTTGAGCGCAGGCGCCTTCGCCGGGTCCGGATCGATCGCGGCGATCACCATTGACCACGTCGCGTCACGGCACCCCCAGGCCGTCGCATCCGGCGCGCGGCGATGGACCGCCCCGTCGATCGGATAGAGATGCATGAGGGAGAGCGGGCTCGGCAGTTTCGCCGCTTCGGCGATGTGGGCGTCGATCGCCGCGTCCGGCAGGGTCTTAACGAAGTCGCCCTTCCAATACCATTGCAGCCCTTTCGGGAGCAGCCCGTCGAACAGCGACTGCAGCGCCGGATAGGGCATCGGACCGATCCAATCGAGGATCGGCGGCGGCAGCGCCCCTCGCAGCGCGCTCACCGCCCGCTCACCTTCCGCGCCAGTGCCGTTGTAGGCGACCAGAAGCAAGCAGACGGTCTTTCCCCAATGCTCCCTAGGGAACGGCTCACTCGCCGGAATTCCCTGCAAACCCAGAAAAACGCCGAAATCGTCCGGCGGCCCGCTGGCCTGAAACTCGCGGTACCAGCGCATGATTGTCGCCGCGTCCTTCAACTCCCAGACGATCGGACCCGCGATCATCATGCTGGCGGGATGCGCCCGGTAGAGGAAGCTCGTGACGACGCCGAAGTTGCCGCCGCCGCCGCGCAGCGCCCAGAGGAGATCGGCGTTCTCGGTCTCGCTCGCGGTGACGAAGCGGCCGTCGGCAAGCACCACATCGGCCTCGATGAGATTGTCGATCGTCAGGCCATATTGCCGGGTGAGATAGCCGTGACCGCCGGAGAGCGTCAGTCCGGCGGCGCCCGTCGTCGATACGATGCCGAACGGCGTCGCCAAGCCGAAAGCATGGCCGGCGTGGTCGATTTCGCCCGTCACGCATCCCGGACCGGCGCGCAGGGTGCGCTGAGCGGGATCGACGCGCACGCCCTTCATCATCGAGAGGTCGATTACGAGACCGTCGTCGACACTGCCGAGACCAGGCCCATTGTGGCCGCCGCCGCGGATCGCGACCGGCAGTCTGTTGTCGCGACCGAAATTCACCGCCGCAATCACGTCCGCGACGTCGGCGCAGCGGGCGATCAGCAGCGGCCGCTTCTCGATCATGCCGTTGTAGAGCTTGCGCGCCTCGTCGTAGCCGGGATCCTCCCGCCCGATCAGCGAACCGCGAAGAGACTGCGCGAACTTGACGATGGCGTCGTTGTTCATGGCGTCCTCCCGTGTCGGCGCAGACCGCGGAGGCATGGTCACCAGTGGGCCGACGTCGCCAATGGCCAGGGACCGGCGCGTTCTCAAAAGAGGAATTAACGACGCGCCGCCTACCCCGCCGCGAGCCGAGGCGCTTCGCCCTCCGGTCAAAGAATTGCAAAGCGCTGGAAAAAGGCGCGCGGCGCGCAACCGCGAAAAGCCGCGTCTATTGCTTCAAACTTAGCGTAAGGCGAACCGAGCGTCGAATCGGCCGGCCCTACACCCCAGTGTCATTGCAAGCCGCTGCGGCCAATAAAAAAATCCCGCGGGCGGAGACCGCGGGATCGAAGAAGCCTGGGGACGCGGAGAGAATGCTTTAGGCGGTGATCCGCTCGTCGGCGGCCGTCGGTTCGCGCAGCACGTAGCCGCGGCCCCACACGGTCTCGATGTAGTTGCGGCCGTTGGAGGCCGTCGCCAGCTTCTTGCGCAGCTTGCAGATGAATACGTCGATGATCTTGAGTTCGGGCTCGTCCATGCCGCCGTAGAGATGGTTGAGGAACATCTCCTTCGTCAGGGTGGTGCCCTTACGCAACGAGAGCAACTCGAGCATCTGATATTCCTTGCCCGTCAGATGCACCCGCGCGCCGTCCACTTCGACCGTCTTCTGGTCCAGATTGACGACGAGATCGCCGGTGATGATCACCGACTGGGCGTGGCCCTTCGAGCGGCGCACTATGGCGTGGATGCGCGCCACCAGCTCGTCCTTGTGGAAGGGCTTGGTGAGATAGTCGTCGGCGCCGTGGCCGAGACCCTTCACCTTGTCTTCGATGCCGGCCATGCCGGAGAGAATGAGAATCGGCGTCTTGATCTTGGTGACGCGCAGCGCTCGCAGAACCTCGTAGCCGGACATATCAGGCAGGTTCAGATCGAGCAGAATGATGTCGTAGTCGTAGAGTTTACCGAGATCGATCCCCTCTTCCCCGAGATCGGTCACATATACGTTGAAATTTTCCGACTTGAGCATCAGTTCGATGCTTTGCGCTGTCGCGCTGTCGTCCTCGATCAAGAGTATCCGCATGTTAAATCCCCAGACTAGCCCCTAGGCACGCGACCGCGGTAACCCCCGCCGCACTCGCGCAGCCCACAGGCCAGCGCGCGACCGGAAAACAAGCCCGGCCAATTCGACACGCAGAGTGACGACGATTGGTTAACAAATTCTGATTCACCGACGCAACCCCTTCGCTCAAATTTTTCATAAAGAGCGGAAGCGATTGATTCGCCTTTACAATCTCATGCGGCACAAACTCATGTGTTACTTCAACAAACACCCGCAACAAACTCAATTAACTCAACGATCGCAAGCCCGAGATCTTGGTGATCTCCTGCTAACCATTGTTAATGACGCGGGTAAATGAACCGCTAACGCCGACCACCTTTTCGTAACTTTTCCTCGCCAATCGATGATGAACCGGCCGATTTCGGAGAAAGACGCGAGCTTCGTAAGAAACAAGCAACCTTCCTGCGCCATCCTCGCCCCGTCTCGTGGCGACCTGAAGCGGGCGGCGCCTTCCGCCGACCAATTCGAATTGTATGGAGTGCGTAGGAATGAAATCCCGAGACACGCTCATTCGGCTCAAGCGGTTCCAAGCCGAGGAGAAGCGCCGGCGCGTCCGCCAGATCGAAATGATGGTGGCCGAATTCACCCGCATGGCGACCGACCTCGAACGCGAAATCGTCAACGAAGAAAAGCGGGCCGGCATCACCGACCCCACTCATTTCGCCTATCCGACCTACGCCCGCGCCGCGATCGGCCGCCGCGACAACCTCAAGCGTTCGATCGAGGAACTGACGGCGCAGATCGAAGAGGCGAAGGCCGCGCAGGAAGAGGCCCTGGCGGAACTCCTGAAGTACGAGTCGCTCGAAGGTCGTGAGAAGGCGAACGAGCGGGTCCCCGAGACGGCCGCCAGGCTGTGACGGCTCCGCCTGCGACATAGCGCCCCACCTCCATTGCGAGCCTGCCGTCGATGCAGTAATCGTTAGGCCGATAACGCTTAAGGGGGAGCGAGGCGCGATGACGAACAACCACGGCGCGACGGCGGTCAATGATCCAATGGACATGGCCGCGCACGAAGCGGCCTACGCCGGATTCATCTCGCTCACCGAAATCGTTGTCGCCCACCTGTTGTGCATCCTCCTGCTGCTGGTTCTCTGGACGCTGGAGGGGCACGGCTTCGTTGCCCTCATCGGGCTCATCCTGACGATGCTGTCGGCAGCAGTCGGCGGCCTGACCGGCGCCGGCTGGCGCACGGTCGCGCCGGTCTTCGTGCTGCTCGGCCTGGCCTGCATCGTTCTCAAGTAAATTCGACGGGCTTTGCTTGCCGAGCGAAGCCCCGGGGGACCGTATCATGCTGATTGGGGTCGTCGCGGAATCCGATCCGCATGAGACGCGCGTTGCCGCGAGCGTCGAGACGGTCAAGAAGTTCATCGCCCTCGGCGCCGACGTCGTCGTCGAGCGGGGAGCCGGCAAAGGCGCCGGCGTGCCTGACGGCGAATACACTGAGGCCGGCGCACGTCTCGTCTCCGCCGCCGAGGCGCTCGGCGCCGACATCGTCCTGAAGGTTCGCCGCCCCAGCGGCGCCGAGATCGGCCAGCTCAAGCGCGGCGCGCTCGTCTTCGCCTCGATGGATCCGTACGGCAACGAGGACGCTATCGACGCGCTGGCGAAATCCGGCGCCGCCGCCTTCGCAATGGAGCTGATGCCGCGCATCACCCGCGCGCAGTCGATGGACGTGCTCTCCAGCCAAGCCAATCTCGCCGGCTATCGGGCGGTGATCGACGCAGCCGCCGAATACGGCCGCGCTGCGCCGATGATGATGACGCCCGCGGGCACGGTTCCCGCCGCCAGGGCCTTCATCATGGGCGTCGGCGTCGCCGGCCTGCAGGCGATCGCCACCGCGCGCCGCCTCGGCGCGATCGTCACGGCCACCGACGTGCGCCCCGCCACCAAGGAGCAGGTCGAATCGCTCGGCGCCAAATTCGTCGCCGTCGAGGACGAGGAGTTCAAACAGGCGGAGACCGCGGGCGGCTACGCCAAGGAGATGTCGGACGCCTACAAGGCCAAGCAGGCGGCGCTGATCGCCTCGCACATCGCCAAGCAGGACATCGTCGTCACGACCGCGCTGATTCCCGGTCGCCCTGCCCCGCGCCTCGTCACCGAGGCGATGGTCAAGTCGATGCGTCCTGGCTCGGTGATCGTCGATCTGGCGGTCGAGCGCGGCGGCAATTGCGAGCTGGCGCGCGCTGGCGAGGTCGTCGTCACCGACAATGGCGTGCGCATCGTCGGCACGTCGAACGTGACGCGCCTGGGGGCGACCGCCTCTGCGCTTTACGCGCGCAATCTCTACGCCTTCATCGAGACGCTGATCGACAAATCCGCCAAGGCGATCGCCGTCAACTGGGACGACGAGCTCGTCAAGGCGACCTGCCTGACCCGTGACGGCGCGATCATCAATCCCAACTTTCAGCCCAAGACGGCCTGACGAGAAAACCGATGGACAACCTTGACGCCACCGTCGCCAAACTGAAGGCCGCCGCGGACGCCGCCGAAGAGGCCGCTCGCGCCGCGCAGAACTACGCCGACCAGCTCGGCGCCGCCGGCCACGCCGCCACGGGCGGGGCGATCGATCCATTCGTCTTCCGGTTGGCGATCTTCGCGCTCGCCGTCTTCGTCGGCTATTACGTCGTCTGGTCGGTGACGCCGGCGCTGCACACGCCGCTGATGTCGGTCACCAACGCGATCTCCTCGGTCATCGTCGTCGGCGCGCTGCTGTCGGTCGGCGTCGCCGCGGTCGACAGCGGCTCGATCGTCGCGCGGATCGTCGGCTTCGTCGCGCTGATCCTCGCCTCCGTGAACATCTTCGGCGGATTTCTCGTCACCGAGCGCATGCTCGCGATGTACAAGAAGAAGGGCTGACGTCCAGTGAACGCCAATCTCGCCGCCCTCCTCTATCTCGTCGCCGGCATTCTCTTCATCCTCGCCCTGCGCGGCCTCTCCTCGCCTGCGAGCTCTCGGCAGGGAAATCGCTTCGGCATGATCGGCATGGCGATCGCCGTGCTGACGACCCTCGCGTTGCGGCCGCCGGCGAGCCCCGCCGCCTGGGCGCTCGTGATCCTCGGCTTTGCGATCGGCGGCGGCATCGGCGCCTGGCGCGCCCGCACCGTGCAGATGACGGCGATGCCGCAACTGGTGGCGATGTTCCATTCGCTGGTCGGCCTCGCCGCGGTGATGGTCGCCGCGGGCGCGCTCTATGAGCCGCAGGCCTTCGGCATTGCCGAGGGCGCGCGCATCCATCCGGCGAGCACGATCGAGATGTCGCTGGGCCTCGCCATCGGCGCGATGACCTTCACCGGCTCGATCATCGCCTTCCTGAAGCTCGACGGACGGATGTCCGGCGCGCCGATCCTGCTGCCGCAGCGCCACGCGATCAACATCGCGCTCGGCGTCGCGCTCATCGTCCTCATCGCGTTGTTCTTCACGGCGCAGTCGGCGGTGCTGTTCTGGCTCGTCGCGCTCGCCGCGCTGGCGCTCGGCGTGCTGCTCATCATCCCGATCGGCGGCGCCGACATGCCGGTCGTGATCTCGATGCTCAACTCTTATTCCGGATGGGCGGCCGCGGGCATCGGCTTCACGCTCGGCAATCTCGCGCTCATCATCACCGGCGCGCTCGTCGGATCGTCGGGCGCGATCCTCTCCTACATCATGTGCAAGGGGATGAACCGGTCGTTCTTCTCGGTCATCCTCGGCGGCTTCGGCGGCGAGACGGCCGGCGGCGCCTCCGGCGCGAAGGAGACGCGTCCGGTCAAGCAGGGGTCGGCGGACGACGCCGCCTTCATGATGAAGAACGCCTCGAAGGTCATCGTCGTGCCCGGCTACGGCATGGCGGTCGCGCAGGCGCAGCACAGCCTGCGCGAGATGGCCGACATCCTCAAGAAAGAGGGCGTCGAGGTGAAATATGCGATCCACCCCGTCGCCGGCCGCATGCCCGGGCACATGAACGTCCTGCTCGCCGAGGCGAACGTTCCCTACGACGAGGTGTTCGAACTCGAGGACATCAACAACGAATTCGCCCAGGCGGACGTCGCCTATGTGATCGGCGCCAACGACGTCACCAACCCCTCCGCCAAGACCGATCCGAAATCGCCGATCTACGGCATGCCGGTGCTGGACGTCGAGAAGGCGAAGACGGTGCTGTTCGTCAAGCGCGGCATGGGCTCCGGCTACGCCGGCGTCGACAACGAACTCTTCTTCCGCGACAACACGATGATGCTGTTCGGCGACGCCAAGAAGATGACCGACGCGATCGTCAAGGCGCTCGCCCACTGAGGGGCGCGCACGTCGGCGCTGGCTTTTAACTCGCCGGTCAATCACGACCGGCGCCTTGGCCTATGAGCGGATGGCCTGACATTGACTGGCAATCCTCAAGCCGACATCGAAACGCTCGGTCTCTTTGAGGCGCGGCACACCGAATTCCTGCAAACGATCGCGGACGTGCGCCCGCAGTTGCATCGTTACTGCGCCCGCATGACCGGCTCGGTTCTCGACGGTGAAGACGTCATGCAGGAGGCGCTGTTCGACGCCTTCAGCAAACTGGCCACATTTGACGACAGCCGGCCACTCAGCCCGTGGCTATTTCGGATCGCGCACAATCACTGCATCGATTTTCTGCGCCGACGCAAGGTTCGGAAAAAGGCCGAGGCGGCCGCGGTCGAACCCGACTTGGTTCAGCCGGTCGAGCCCGCGGGCCGCGCCCTCGATCGGGCCATCGAGCGTTTGGTGAGCAATCTTCCCCCGAAAGAGCGCGCCTGCGTATTGCTGAAGGACGTGTTCGACTATTCGCTCGAAGAGATTGCTCAACTCGTCAACTCCACGGTCGGTGGCGTAAAAGCCGCCCTCAATCGCGGTCGAGGCAAACTGGCGACGCTGCCGGGCGCGCCGCCAGCCCAGCCGACGGCCAACCCGGAAGTCGAGGAATTGCTTCGCCTCTACGTCGATCGGTTCAATCGGCGCGATTGGGACGGGGTGCGTGAGCTTGCCAGCGCCGATGCGCGCCTGCGCGTTGCCGACTGCTTCGCGGGACGGCTCGCAGAACTCGCCCTACTTCGTCGAATACGAGCGGCCGATTATTCCCTGGCGAATGGCCGTTGGGACAATCGACGGCGAGACCGTCATCATGATTATGCGTGACGATGTCGAGGACGCGACCCCGTTCTCGGTCATCCGCCTCGACGTGGTGGATGGCCGCATCGTACGCATCGCCGACTACATAAAATGTCCCTGGGTCCTCCAGGCCGCAGCCTCCATCGCCGTCATGTGAGCGTACCCCTGCCGTCATCGCGAGCGGGGGGCGCCTCAGGCGGCCCATCGCCGCCGAGTGTAGCCGGCGGAGTGAGTGCAGCGAGCTTGCCGTCATACGCGGGCTTGACCCGCGTATCCAGGACGGGACGGAGGAAGGCTAATCGCAGATGTCGCCACCTGGGCGCCCGGATCAAGTCGGGGCGTGACGGCGACAGACCGATGTGTGCACGCCATAGCGCTGTCGCGGGGGTGACAGAGCGCCGCGCCAGAAAAGCAGACGGCTCCAAAGGCGCCAGCGTCGTAGACATTCGCCTTCGCGTATCTCGCCGCGCTCGGGAAACGTATTGGGAGCGCAACCATCTCCACAGGCTCGGCGCCTGATCGAGATGGCATCATGAGCAAATGCGAGGCTCCAATCATGACTCTGAAAACCTATTCGGGCAGCTGCCACTGCGGCGCAATTCGCTTCGAAGCTGACGTCGATCTCGCCGGGGGGACGATAAAGTGCAACTGTTCAAGCTGCACGAAGGCCCGGTCCTGGCTTGTGGTCGCGCCGGCCGGTCGCTTTCGTTTGGTGGCCGGAGAGGACACTCAGGCTGACTATCAATGGACGCCGCCCGGTCGCGATGGGCCGACGATTCAATTTCACTTCTGCAAAACATGCGGCATCCGCACGCCCGGGCGCGGAGACATGGAAGCCATGGGCGGCGTTTTCTACGCGGTCCAAGTTCCACTGCTCGACAACGTCGATCCGGAGGAACTGGCGGCGGCGCCGATCCAATATGTCGACGGACGCCACGATCATTTCGATCGGACTCCCGTCGACACTCGTTTTCTTTAAATCGACCGAGCGGGAGCTTCGGCGGTCACCATTTCTGGGGCGCCTCAGGCGCCCCTTCCGATGGGCCCGCCTCAGCCCATCCTCTGCAGGCCGGCCCGCGCGATGGCGTTGCTCGGGCTCACTGTCATGGCGCGCTGGTAGGATTCGATCGCCTTCGGCTTGTTGCCCTGCTTCTCATAGGCGAGGCCGAGGCCGTTCCAGCCGTCGACGCTGTTGGGATCGACGTTGAGGGCGGCGTTGAAATCGTCGACCGCGGCATTGTACTTGCCGACCGCAATGTAGCTCTCGCCGCGCGCCTGATAGGGCGCGCCGGCGAACGGATCGCGGTCGATCGCGTTGTTGAAATCGGTGATCGCCTGCTGGTGATTGCCCTGGCGCTGGTAGATCAGCCCGCGCGCGTGATAGGCCTGCGCGCCTTCGGGATTGAGCCGGATCGCCGTATCGAGATCGGCGAGCGCGTCGGTGAGATGGTTGTGGGCGCGAAGCAGATTGCCGCGCCCCAGATAAGCCGAGGCGTCGTTCGGATTGGCGGAGATGGCGGCGCTGAAGTCGGCGAGCGCCGGCCCGTCCTTCTGCATCTGGCGGTAGGCGAGCGCCCGGTCGGTGTAGGCGGCGGCGAATTTGGGATCGATCTGGATCGCCTTGGTGAAATCGTCGACCGCGTTCTGGAACTGCCCGATCTTGGCGTAAGCGATGCCGCGCGTGTTGTAGGCGACAGAATCGTTCGGATTGCGCTGAATGACGTCGGACAGCGAGGCGATGTTGCCGGAATCGGCCTGCGACGAAGCCGTCGTATCCAGTTCGGCCACACGGCCGGACTGAGGAGACATCGAACCGAGGGTCTCGCTGCACGCCGTGAGCGCCAGCGCCGCGACAGCCGCGAACGCCACCCGTCCCACCGCCCCACGGGAGCGCGCCGTCATCGCCATCGTCTCCAACCTCTGCCCGCCGCCCGAGGGCGAAATCCCAAGCGCCGCCCCTCGCCGTTCGCCTAAAGGCGAATCGGCAAAAGTCAGGCGGCTCGTCTCCTTTGCAGACGCCTCAACCGTTCGAGCGCGCAGCCCCCGGAGCCGGCTTCGGCTTCATCGGCAGCAGGCCTTCACGCTGCAGCTTCTTGCGCGCCAGCTTGCGCGCGCGACGAACGGCTTCCGCCTTTTCACGGGCGCGCTTCTCCGACGGCTTCTCGTAATGACCGCGGAGCTTCATCTCGCGGAAAATCCCTTCGCGCTGCATCTTCTTCTTGAGCGCCTTGAGGGCCTGATCGACATTGTTGTCGCGGACGAGAACTTGCACGGGCGATCCTGTGTTGTGAGGCCGGGCCTCAATGGAACCGTTTGAAGGGCAATAAGGCGCGCCCGTTCATTAACAACGGCGCGCCTTCGTGACGCTCCCCGTAACAGAACAGGGCGCGGATGTCCAGCCGTCAGCCACTCTGGCGCGGGCCCGGCAGGACCCGGGTCACATGGCCCATCTTGCGGCCAGCCCGGGTTTCCAGCTTGCCGTAGAGATGCAGCGACTGGTCGGGCTGAGCCAGAATGTCGCGCCAATCGTCGGCCTCGTCGCCGATCAAATTGTGCATTTCGATCCGGCCGCGCCGGCCCGTCGCGCCGAGCGGCCAGCCGGCGATGGCGCGAATGTGCTGCTCGAATTGCGAGGTCTGCGCGCCCTCGATCGTCCAATGCCCGGAGTTGTGAACGCGCGGCGCGAGCTCGTTGACGATCAGGCGCTCCTCGCCATTCGCCTCGCGGGCGACGAAGAGTTCGACGCCGATCACGCCGACATAGTCGAGCGCCTCGAGGATTTGCGCCGCCAGCGCCCGCGCCGCCGCCTCGACGCCGGGGCCAACCTTGGCCGGCACATGGGTGCGCGCGAGAATGTGCCGCTCGTGCTCGTTTTCGCAGAGATCGAAGGCGGCGACCGCGCCCTCCAGGCTGCGCGCGGCGATCACCGACGCCTCGCGCTCGAAGGCGACGAAGCCTTCGAGAATCATCGGGCCGCCGCCGAGGGTCCGGTGCAGCGCGGGAACGTTGGAGCCCTCGCGAATCATCGTCTGGCCCTTGCCGTCGTAGCCGAAGCGCCTTGTCTTCAGGATGGAGGGACGGCCGAGATCGGCGACCGCCCGCACCAAGGCGCCGGAATCGTCCACCGCGGCGAAGGGGGCGGTCGCGATCCCGAGGTCGCTGAGGAAGGTCTTCTCGACCAGCCGGTCCTGGGTCAACGCCAGCGCCCGCGCTCCGGGCCGCACCGGCTTGCGCTCGGCGAGGAACTCGACGCAGGAAATCGGCACGTTCTCGAATTCGTAGGTGATGACGTCGACGACTTCGGCGAAGCGCGCGAGCGCCTCCTCGTCCTCGAAGGCGGCGACCGTGCGCTCGCTCGCGGCGTCATAGGCCGGGGCGTCGGCCTCCGGCGCATAAATATGGCAGCGCAAGCCGAGCTTGAGGGCCGCCATCGCCAGCATGCGCCCGAGCTGGCCGGAGCCGAGAATTCCGATCGTCGCGCCGGGAGCGAGAATCATTCGCCGTCCGCCGGGTTTTCGGCCACCGCAGCAGTGCGCGCCGCGCGCCAGGCGTCCAGCCGCTCAGCCAGCGCCTCGTCGTTGAGCGCCAGGACGGCGGCTGCGAGCAAGGCGGCGTTGACCGCTCCCGCCGCGCCGATCGCCAGCGTGCCCACCGGGACGCCGGCGGGCATCTGGACGATCGAGAGCAAGCTGTCCTGACCGGAAAGCGCCTTCGATTCGACCGGCACGCCGAAAACCGGCAGCGTCGTGAAGGCTGCCGTCATGCCAGGCAGGTGCGCCGCCCCGCCCGCGCCGGCGACGATCACCTTGACGCCGGCCGCGCGGGCGCCCTTGGCGAAAGCGACCATGCGATCGGGCGTGCGGTGAGCGGAGACGATGCGCGCCTCATAGCCGACGCCGAGTTCGTCGAGCGTCTCGGCGGCGCGCCGCATCGTCGCCCAGTCCGACTGGCTGCCCATGATGATCGCGACAGGCTTGGCGGCGGCAGTCACGGACGCCTGCCGATGATGGTGAGGCTCGGGAACATGAGGCTGCGCTTAAAGGAACGGAACGGCCCGCGCAAGGCGGCCGCCCTACCCGCGCTCCTCCCAGACGTCGCCGACCTTTTCAAAGCGCCGCTTGACCGCCGCCCAGGCGATTCGAAAAGCCGCCTCCTCCTGGCGCGGATCGCGCTCGTGGGCGTCGTAGGCGTGATTGAAGGCCTCGCGAAAAATGTCCTGCGCATGCTCGGGGAGATGGTCGCGCACCGAGGACGGCAGGTCTTGGTTGACGCCGTATGGCATGGCGAAACTCCGACCGGCGCATCGTGTCGGCGCCCGATGAACGACAATGCGCCGCGATTTTGGAGACGGCGGGGCGGAGCGCCAGCCGACGGTGAACGCAGCGTTTCGCTCCCATCGCCCGGCTCAATCCTCGGCGTCATCGCGAGTTGATCACGCGGCGATCCAGAGACTGCAGCGTCAGCCGATTGAAACGCCCACGGAACGACTCGCGACTTGCTGGCGAGGCCTCGATCGCTGGATTGCTTCGCTCCGCTAAGAAGAAACAACACGCTAAGTGGCGGCGTTGGCGTGCGAATCAGGCTCGGCTCAGGCGGCTTGCGAGATCGGCTGCAAGGTGGCGTCGTAGCCGAGATCGCGGATTTGCCGGACTAGGCGATTGAGTTTGGCCTTGGGCCGGCGGCCCTCGAAATAGGCGCCGCCGAGGTCGCGGTGCGGGACGCCGTCTTTGAGCATGTGGTAGACCGCGGTGAGAAGCGAGGCGGCGACGGCGCAGACCGCTTTTTGCGGGCCGCGTCTGGCGCGCAGGCGGAAAAACTGGGCGGAGTAATAGCTCGCCTTGGCGCGCTTGGCCGCCCACGCGCACTGAACGAGCATGGTCTTCAGCCACGGCGCGCCCTTGCGCAGGCGACCGCGCCGGCGTTTGCCGGCGCTTTCGTTCTGCGCCGGGCAGAGGCCCGCCCAGGCGACGAGATGGCCGGCGGTGGCGAAGCGGCCCATGTCGGGGCCGATCTCGGAGAGGATCGTCAACGCGGATAAGCGGCTGACCCCGGGAATGGTGACGAGCAAGCCGATCAAGTCGCGAAACCCAGCTTTGCGCTCGATCCGTTGGTCGAGCCGCGCGAGGCGCTCGTCGGCCTCGCGGTCGAGCTCGCCGATGGTCGCCGCCAGCGCGTCGTACTGCTGCAAATGGAGCCGCAGCAGGAAGCGATGATGATCGGTCAGGCGGCCGTGCAGCGCGTCGTAGAGCTGCTTGGGCGAGGCCTTCAGCCGCCGGTCGGTCAAGGCGACGAGCTTGCGCGGATCGCGCTGGCCGCCGATCATCGCTTCGATCACGCGGCGCCCGTTGCCGCCCATGATGTCGCTGATCACCGAATCGAGGCGAATGTTGGCTTCCGTCAGCGTCTTCTGGATGCGTTGGACATGGCCGCACTGCTCGCGCACCAGCTGCTTACGGGTGCGCATCAACGTGCGCAGCTCGTGCAGCGGTTCGTCGGGAACGAAGCTCGCCCGGATCAAGCCGAACGCGGCGAGATCGGCGATCCAGGTCGCGTCGTTGACGTCGGTCTTGCGGCCGGGAACCGCCTTGATGTGCGCGGCGTTGGCCACGATCATCGCATAGTCGCCGTCGGCCAGTATCTTCCAAATCGGCATCCAGTAGACGCCGGTCGCCTCCATCGCGACCCGCTCGCAGCGCGCCGCGACCAGCCAGTCCTTGAGCGCGCCAAGGCCGGCCGTCGTCGTCTCGAACGTTCGACAGTCCCGGTGGGTCTTGCCAGCCGCCATCGCGCGCACGCACGCCACGACGCTGTCCTTGTGGACGTCGAGGCCGGCCACCCGTTCGTGCAGAACTTCCATCATCGCCTCCATCGCTCGCCGCGCCGGCAAGGACGCCGATGGAAGAGGAATGCTAAGAAGAAGGCTCCAGGGCGTCGCCGCCCCTACGCGCAAGACGAGATCATCACGGCGTCCCGGGTCCAACTCGCGACCGAGCTCAACGGCATCAGTGAGAAGCCGACCTCTTGCCGACGACCCGAAAATCCTACCACGATGGCAGCGCGCCGGCCCCGTTTCATTCAGCAAGATCGCCTGCAAAGGCGGTCCTAACTCGCGATGACGACAGGGGTCCGGTTCAAAAGAAAGCGCGCTGTAAACCGGACGCCTGCATGCTCTAATCGAGCGACCTCACGTCGCACGGGGTGGGGTCGCTATGCACCGGGCGAAGACCGATCAGCGAGGGGTTACGCTCATCCTTTCGCGGATGGCGCTGTAGGCGGCGGCTTCGGCGTCGGCGAGAGCGCGTTTCGGGGGCTTGCCTTCAAAGACGGCGGCAAAGACCTCGTTTCCGAGGGCGCGCTCAATTTCGATATATTCGGGCAAGGGTGGGCGCGACCAAGTGTTCAGTTCATTTCGCCGGGCCATGCGATCGATGAAGCTGACGATCGGGGACGACGCCAGGGCCTCGGGGTCGGCGCATACGGAAAAGCGCGGCGCGACCGGGAAGCCGTTGCGCACATGCGCTTTCATCGCCTCGGGCGAGGCCATCCAGGCGATGGCGTTGACAATCTCGCGCTTGCGGTCCGGAGGCACGTAGGCAGGGATTGTCAGCAGGAACCCGCCCACTGGCGCCGTCACCTGCCGGCCCCTTAGCACCGGAGGCGGCAGGTAAGCCACGCGGCGCTTCACCTTCGAGCTCAGCTCGTGTTCAAGACGCGCAGCCCGCATCGTCCACGTGTAACTCATCGCTGCGTGCCCGGCCATGAAGCATTCGAGGTTGTGATCGGCGTCGAAGGTCTCGACCCCGGGTGGCGAGACCTCGGCCAGCTGACGCATATACTCGACTGCGGCGAGGCCCTCATCGCTGTTGATCCGTAGTCTCAGGGTCTTTGGGTCGAAGCTATCCAACCAGTTTTCCGTCTTGCGCGGGATATCGATTACGGAGCCTTGTGACGACGCCAGAAAGAACATGAAGGCGTGTGCGATCATCATGCCGCGCGCGCCGTTCCACGAGACGCCGTATTGATCGCGCTCAGGCCGATGCATCGCGCGGGCTGCGGCGATCGTTTCGTCGAACGTACGGGGATAGGCGAGTTCCGCGCCCTCGAACATGTCGCGGCGGGCGGTGAGGATCTCGACGGTGCAGTAGATCGGAATTCCATACTGACGTCCGTCCCAGCGACCTGTGTTCCAGACCGAAGGGTGGAAATCGAGCGGGTTGATCGGCGCTTGCGGCAGCACGTCGTCGAGCGACGCAAGGAGCCCCGCGCCGGCAAATCGACCCAGCCACGGCATGTTCACCGTCACCACGTCATAGGCGGTTGAGGGGTCGTTCAACGCGATTTCAACCCGGTCATAAAGCTCGGGAAGGTGACGCAGGTCGAAGCTGCTCTTGCGGCCGATGTCATTGCGGAAGTCGGACCACATGTTCCGCATCGAAGCGAAGTAGTTGTCGTCATGCAGCAAGAAGCGAATGTTGCGCAGAGCGGAGGAGTTGATGTCAGTGCCCTGCAGGGGGGCAATGATGTGGGCGGCAAAATAGGAGCCGCCGAAATAGTACTCCTCCGTCTCACTGCCCGAGCGCAGGCCGAAGGTCTTTGCGAGGTGGGCCTTCACCTGGGTCGCGTAGTCCTCGAAAGCGATCAGGAGGGACGGACTGGGCGCGAGGAAGGCGGTCTTGTGATGAGGGCCCCGCGGCACCCGCGTTATCTGGTTCTCCTCGATCAACTTCGCAATGAGCCGGTTGCCCGTGCCGTAGGTCGCGCCCGAGAGTTCGATCAGCGTGCTCGTGTCCAGCGGACGCTGCTGGAGCTGGCTATCCACCAGCTCCAGCACGATATTCCAGTAGGGATCGGGCCGCGCGCCAGGGATACCCCCGTCGAACGGCTGGCGGATCTTGCGGAGGAAATCGATCACCCGCGACAGTTCGTGGTCCGACAGCTTTCCCTGTGTCAGCGTCATTCCCGTCGTTCCCGCACACGGGGCGGTCAGGCGATGTCGGCCAGCCCGCCGGTGATGCGCATCCAGTCGAATAGAGCGAAGAAGTCCTTTTCCGAATATCCGGCGTTCGAAGCGGCAGTGTATTGTTGCAGAATGAGATTGGCGACGAACATCGGAATTTGCTTGTCGCGCGCCGCGTCGGTGATGAGGGTAAAATCCTTCATCATCTGCTCGACTGAGAAGGCCGGGCTGAAGTCCATCTGGGCGATCATGTCGCGCTTGTAATCCAAGAGGGGCGAAGCGACCGCGCTCTGCGAGATGACCTCCATCATCTGGACTGGCGAGAGGCCCCCTTTTTCGCCCAGCACGAGAGCCTCGCCCAGGACGGAGGACATGGCGCCTACGAGCGCGTTCAACACAAGCTTCATGTAGCGCGCTTCCTCGCCCACCCCGAGGTAGAACTTGCGCGTTGCAAGCACGTCGATGAGCGGGCTGACGGTCTTCCATGCGGCCGCGTCGCCCGAAGCGAGCGCGGTGAGCTTACCCGTCCGCGCCAGCGCCGTGCTGCCCGAAATCGGGCAGCGCAGGTAGGCTACGCCCCGGCGCGCCAGATCGCGGGCCACGCGCGCCGAAACCTGCGGCGAGACGGTGCTCATTTCAACGAGGATCGCGCCCGCGGCGATCTGCGGCAGAAAGCCCGAGACATCCTCGGCGCCGAAGATCATCTCGCTCAGCACCGCATCATTTGGAATGGTTGAGAAGATAATCCCGCAGCGCGCGGCAAGCTCGCCAGGCGTCGCCGCCACAGTTGCGCCACGCGCCACAAGGCTCGCTCGATTCTCGGGCGCCGGGTCGCAGATGGTCAAAGCGTGGCCCGCTTCTATCAGCCGCGTCGCCATAGGATTGCCCATCTTGCCGGAGCCGATCCAGCCGATCGCACGCTGAAGATTTCTCAGGTGTCGTCACGCGCTTCGCTCCGAATATCGCTTCTCCGTGAAAAGCATAGTCCCGAGGTGGGCGGGCCGCGGAACGCAATTTATCCGAAGTGGATGAATTAGTTCACACTGCGGCTTCTCCACTTTGTTAGCCCTGTGTCCAGTCGGCCAGGTCCAACCCAAACGGACCGACCGGCGAGCGCTTTGAGGCAGGCCGGATGCGCCTTCGCGAAGCGGAGGAGGACGCGATGTGTTCCCAGACCACCGCTGCGGCCGCGGTGACCGACGCCGCGTCCGCTCGAAAAGCGGACGCCAAAGCGGGCCGTCCGGCGTTTTCCTTTCCCTTCGCCACCTGCGGGCGGCGGCTTCCCGTGACAATCACGGTGTCGACCCCGGCATGGACGATCCACCGCCGTCGTCACTCTAACCGCGGCCGCCTTCTGCGTCCGCTGCGCGCGGACCTGACCCAGCCCCAGACCTGAAAGGACAACACCATGAGAGCCGTCCGTTTCCACGCCGCCCGCGACATTCGCGTCGAGGATGTGGCGCCTCCGTCCGACAATCTCGCACCCGACGACGTGCTGATCGAGCCGTTCTGCAGTGGCATCTGCGGGACCGACCTGCATGAATACATCGCCGGGCCCATCGTTACCCCCGCCAAGCCGCATGTCTACACCGGCGCGACCAACCCGCAGATCCTGGGCCACGAGTTCTCGGCGCGGGTGAAGAAGGTGGGCGCGGCTGTGAGCCACGTGAAGCCGGGCGACCGCATCTCGATCCAGCCCCTGATGTTCCCGCGCGACGACTACTACGGCAAGCGCGCGCTGTACCACCTGTCGCCCAAAATGGCCTGCGTCGGTCTCAGCTGGGCCTGGGGTGGGATGGCGGAACAGGCGACGATCAAGGACTACAACGCCCAGCCGATCCCCGACAATCTGACCGATGAGCAGGGCGCCATGATCGAGCCTGCGGCCGTCGCAATGTATGGCGTGGACCGGGGTGGAGTTACAGCGGGATCGACCGTCCTCGTCTCGGGCGCTGGTCCCATCGGCGCCCTGACGATCCTCGCCGCCAAAGCCGCGGGCGCCTCGCTCATCATCGTGTCGGAGCCAAACCCGAACCGCCGACGCATCGTCAACGAGATCGCACCCTATGCCGTCGTTGTGGACCCTAGGACGCAGAATCTCGTTGAGGCCGTGCGTGACCTCACCGAAGAGGGCGTTGGCGTGGATGTGGCGCTGGAATGCGTGGGGCTCGAAGCCTCGTTGAATGCCTGCGCGGAGGCGGTGCGGCGGCAGGGCAAGATGGTGCAGGTTGGCTTGCACATCAAGCGCGCCAGCGTCGACGCAATGCTCTGGGCGCTGAAGGACATCACGCTCGAGGCGACCTGGTGCTATCCCGTTCAGGTCTGGCCGCGCATCGCGCGCCTGATCGCCTCCGGCGCCTTCCCAGTGGAGAAAGTCATCACCGCCCGCATCGATGCGGCCGACGTGGTGGCCAAAGGGTTCGAGGCGCTCCTCGACCCCGCGGGCAATCACCTCAAAATTGTCGTCCGCACGTGACTGTGCGCCGGGACTGACCGCGCGCCAACCTGCCGCGCCTAAAGACAACGAAAGGAGAAGGAAATGGGAGAGCTTGCGCAGAAGGTGGCGATCATCACCGGGGGTGGCAACGGGATCGGTCGCGGGATCGCGACGGTGATGGCGCGTGAAGGCGCGACTGTGATCTGCACGGATATCGTGCGCGGCAACGCCGAGGACACAGCGGCCGCCATCAGGGCCGCGGGCGGACAGGCCGCCGCGGTTCAGCAGGACGTGACCAACTGGCGGTCCTGCCAAGAGGTTGCCGCCAAGGTGATCGCCGATCACGGCCGCATCGACATCCTCGTGACGAACGCCGGCGTGTCGAAGTCCATCCCCATTACGGAACTGGACGAGGCGGAATGGGACCGGGTCAACAACGTCAACATCAAGGGCGTATTCTTCTCATGCAAATCGGTCATCCCGCACATGATCGAGCGGAAATACGGTAAGATCGTCACCATCTCGTCGATGGTCGGCAAGGAAGCAATTCCGCTCTTTGCTCATTACTGCGCCTCGAAGTTCGCGGTGATCGGACTCACCCAATCGCTGGCCAAGGAACTGGCCCCGCACAACATCAACGTGAATGCCGTGTGCCCCGGCGTCGTGCGCACGCCGCTCTGGGAGCCGCTGCTCAAGCAGCTGTCGGCCAACAAGGGAATCTCCGAGGATGAAGCCTGGGGAGAGTTCGTGGGCGGCATTCCCTTTGCTCGTCCGCAGCAGCCCGAAGACATCGGCGAGGCTGTCGCTTTCCTGGCCTCGGACCGCGCAAGGAACATCACCGCTGAGTTGGCGAATGTCTCCGGCGGGCAATTCAACTGGTAAGACTGCCAACGTACGAAGGGCAAACAGAAATGACTGAGCAACTGACCGTCGTTGCGCATCTGCGCGCCCTGCATGGGCAGATCGAGGAAACCAAGGCGTTCCTCTTGAGCCTCGTCGAGCCTACCCGCGCCGAGCCGGGCTGCGTCGCTCTGGCGCCCTGAGCACGACGCTGGCGCCGCGTCCGGCGGCAGGGCCATCCCTTGAATTGCTCCACGTCTTGAGCTTGCGCGGAAAATGAGAGTGCGCTGTCGCCGCGTCGTGGCGGCGGCAACGTCAATACGCGTCTCCTGGCAGCGCACGAGGCGAACGTTCAACGACTCGTTCGTCAGCAAACTGTCTCGGCGCCAAGACTTAGAGACCGCTCGCGCGAGGCGACGGACGACGGAAGTTTGCGAAAGGCAAGCGCGACTCTGCTTAGCCTCTGAGCGTGTCCTCAAGGACGGCGGCGCGTGACCGGCGCGTTCACCTTCGAAAGCCTGCCTCAAAAGAGGACGATGGGAAAGGAACGTACGACTATGACGACAGACTACAAGCCCAGAATCGCGGTTCTAGGCGCCGGTGCGCAAGGCGCGTCGGCTGGAGCTGATTTCGCTCAGGCCGGCTACGACGTTACTTTTATCGAGCAGTGGCCAGATCACGTCGAGGCCATCCGTAAGAACGGAATCACGGTCAATTTTCCACAGCGGACAATCAACGTAAAAGTGCCTGCCTTGCATCTGTGCCAGGTGGCAGAGGTCAAAGGGAAGTTCGACCTCGTTTTCGTTGTAATGAAGGCCTACGACACCAAATGGGCTTGTCAGCTCATTGAGCCTTCCCTTGCGACCGACGGGTTGGTGGTAGGACTACAGAATGGTATGACGCATATCGATATCACGTCGGTCGTCGGGCAAGAGCGCTGTATCGGCGGCGTCATCGAGATGGCGTCAAATATGTGGACGCCCGGTGTCACTAATCGAGAGAACGATCATGACACCGCGTGGTTTGCGCTGGGTGCGCTAACGGCCGCGACGCAAAAGCGGGTTGAGGACGTAGCCACGGTGCTTCGGACAACCGGTCGTGTCGAAGTTACGAACGACATCAAATCCGCAAAGTGGATGAAGCTGGTTGTGAACGCGGCAGAACTCATCCCTTCCGCCATCCTCAATCTCCCGCTGGCGGAGGCCGTCCGCTACCCGGGTATGCTCGAGGTGATGCGGGGCGCCGGGTACGAGGCCATGCGAGCGTAAGCCTCCGCCGAAGGCCGCCTATGCAACGGGAGCTTATGAGCGATAGTGCGCGAGGAGCGGCACGAGGATAGTGCCCATCAACGATAATGGGCACTATCGATGAAGTCGGAGCTGGTTGATCAAGCCCTGAACCCGCGAGGAGCACGGCGGCGACGGGTTTGGACGGCGCATGAGAAGCGCGAGATCGTGGCGGAAAGCTTGGGGCCCGGCGCTTCGATGGCCGAGGTCGCCCGTCGACATGGCGTGAACGCGAACTTGGTTTTTACGTGGCGTCGTCAGGCGAGAAGCGAGCCGGATTCGCAGCGCGCGGCTCCGGTCGAGCTTGTCCCGGTCGCGATCGCGCCGGAAGCCGGGGCCACGGCGGGCCGCATGGAGATCGTAAGCGGCACGAGGATACCCTTGCCTAGCGCGGGGCCAGTCAGAGTTATTTGCCGCGGCTGAATCGGGTCGGCATCCAGAACTGGCGCATGGCTTCGACAACGGAGGGGATGTCCCGCGACGCGTTGCGAGCGAGGAGCGGTGTGGCGAGAGGGCCCCGTCGGGTTTTGAGAACCGGGCGGCCGGAGGGGTCGACGCAATGGGATAAGATTGGCGTCAGCAGGGCGTGTTCGATCGTGTTCGGGTTCATCAATCGCGACCAGGCGAGGAGCCGCAGTTTCATGATGGCGTAGAACCCTATGCACCAAGGTCGCGGATCAACCTCGCCCTCGGGCCCGCTCAGGAATAGCGGTTGGAAGCTTTCGGGCTTGGTGGAGAGGGTGTTGCTGATCGCGTTGTGCCGCATGAGCGTGGCGGCGATCGCGGAGAACTCTTCGGTGTCGTGATTGAAGGCGTCCGGATCGACGCCGAGCAGCGGACAAACCCATTCCTCGGGGTTCATCGAGACCGGCCCCGCGACGACGGCTGTAACAGAGCCGTCGAGCATCGAAAGCGACGTCGCCTGGGGATGACGAAGCAGTGTCGACTTGGCGCGTTCGCTCATCCAAAGACCGAGCCGCTCGAACGACATGGCGTAGTCCGCCATCGTCTTGGCGGGCGCGGTCGCTTTTTGTGGTTTACGCCTCTTGCCCGCTGTCATGCCGCAGCCTTCTCGGCCTCGCGCGCGGACTTCCAATTCCAAACGAGGAGTTCCTGGAGTTGGTTGTTTTTCGTCGCGCCGGACACCATCCGTTCGAGGACGTCGGTTAGATAGATCTCGGGATCGACGGCGTGCAGTTTGGCTGTGTTCAGAAGCGAAGCGAGGATCGCCCAGGTCTCTCCACCGCCTTCGTCGCCGCAGAACAGGCTGTTCTTCTTCCCGATGCTGACCGGGCGGATCGAACGCTCGACGATATTCGTGTCGGGCTCCAGCCGCCCGTCATCAAGGAACAACGTCAGACCCGCCCATCGCTCAAGGGCGTAATCGATCGCCCCGATCAGAGTCGAATGCTGGGATATGCCGTCCTTCGTCGCTTCGAGCCGCGCCTTCAGAGCGTCCATCAGCGGCTTCGTCTCGGCCTGCCGGGCCGCGCGGCGTTGGTCGGCGTCAAGACCCCGGATCCGATCCTCGACCGCGTAAACCGCCGCAATGCGCTCAATAACCTCCTTGGCGAAGGGCGAGTTCGTCGTCTTGTGGACCTTGACGAAGTTCCTGCGCGCATGAACGAGACAAAACGCCAGACGGATCTTCCCCGACGTCTTCTTGTCGCCCGCCAGCGAGGCGTAGGCGGCATAACCGTCGACTTGCAGCACCCCCTCGAACCCGGTCAGTTGCGTGAGGATCTCCTTCTTGCCCCGACCGCCCGCGAAGACATAGGCGACCGCCGGAGGCGCGGGCCCTTTCCAGGATCGGTCGTCCGTCGCATGCGCCCAGAACTGGCAGGTCTTCGTTCGACCTCGTCCAGGGTCCAGAACCCGCACCGGCGTTTCGTCGCAGAACAGGCGAGGATGGTTATGCATCGCCGCAAGCTGCAACGCATAGAGGCCCTTCACCGTCCATGCCGCTTGTTTCATCCAACGCGCCAGCGTCTGACGGTCGATGTTGAGGCCATGGCCGACGAGGATCTGCGCCTGGCGATAAAGCGTCGAGCCCCAGGCGAACTTCGATGCGGCTATCCATGCGACCAGCGCGGTCGAGGCCATACCGCCCTCGATCAGACGCGGGCGCGCTTTTGCCTGAACCACCGTGCCCTCGCAGGCGCGGCACGCGTATTTGGGACGAATGAACCGAACAACCCGCAAGATCGCGGGCACCTTATCCAGCACCTCGCTGACATCCTCGCCAATGCGGTGCAGCGCTCCCGCGCAACAAGGGCACGCCGTCGTCTCCGGCTCGATCGTGACCTCGTGGCGCGGCAGATGTCCGGGCAAGGCGCCGATGTTGCGGTTGCGCTTGTGCGCCGATCCCCGGGCGGCCTTGTCGTTGTGATCATCGTTGGCGGGCGCAGGTGGGGCGGCATCCCTCTCCGGATCGCCGAGGCTCAGCGACAATTGTTCCGCAATGACGACCGCGCTCTTTTCCGACCGCGCCCCGAATATCATCGCCTTCAGTGTCGTGATCGTCGCCTGCAAGGCCTCGATTTTGCCTTCGGAGGCGAGGACCATCTCGATCAATCGATCAGGGTCGCGAGGGAGGTTTTCGGGGCGAAGCGCCATGTCCTAAAATTAACAGAATTAACTCGGAATCGCCAGCAAAATCAGGCGTCTCAGGCGACCTTGCTCGGCCTTTTCACCGCCTCCCGCGCGACCCGCGTCCAATCCAAACCCGCCAGCAGAACCGACAACTGCGTCGCCGTCAGCAACACTGCGCCGTCTTGCGCCGGCGGAAACGTGAATCCGCCTGCCTCGAGCCATTTCGTTATCAGCACCATACCGGTTCCGTCCCAGACGACCATCTTGAGCCGGTCTTTCCGTTTCGACCTGAAGACAAAAACGTCGCCGCAGTATGGATCGGCGTCCAACGCCTGCGCGACCATCGCAACGAGACCGTGCACGCCCCGGCGGAAGTCGATCGGCCGCGTCGCCAACAAGACCCGCAACTCGCCGCGCAAGCCGATCATGGCGCTCCGCGCAGCGCGGCCAGCACGATCGACAGTGTCTTGGAATCCGCTCCACTCGGAACGCGCACAAGCGCGCCCGAGGTCTCGATCTCAATCATCCTCTCAGGCGGCGATCGGCTTTCCTTCGCCGTCGTGGCGCCGCTCCGCTGACAACGTCTCTCGTCGGCAATCGCAATCGGAATGAATGTCGGCGTGTCCGCCGTCGCCTCTTCGCTCGCCAGAGCCCGAGCTTGTTTGCGCCAACAATGCAGCAGTCCGCCGCTCACGCCATGCCGGCGAGCGACCGCCGAAATGTTGGCGCCCGGAGCGAAACTCTCCGTCAGTATCCGAGCCCGCTCCTCCTCGCTCCATCGCCGACGACGGCTCGTTCCGCTGATCAACTCGATGCGACGGTAGCCTTCGTCACCCTTGCGACTGTCCTGATGAGTGTCATCATGAGTGTCATCTTGCACGGCGAGCCTCGGCGCGATCCAGGTCCGCCAAAAAGCCTATCGATTGCCCCGCAAATTGGTAGGTGGCGCCGCCATACCGCTTACGGCCGATCAGCGTTATGAGAACGCCTATCTGTTCGGCGCGATCTGCCCTGCTCGCGGCGAGGGGGCGGCGCTGGCGCTGCCCTTCGCCGACACGGAGATGATGCAGCTCCATGTCGACGAGATCGCAACCAAGGTCGCTATCGGCGCGCAGGCCGTTCTCCTCTTCGACCGCGCCGGCTGGCACACGACGCCCGAGCTGAGAATGCCCGCCAACGTCACGCCGATTTGGCTGCCTTCCCGCTCGCCAGAGCTGAACCCGGTCGAGAACGTCTGGCAATACCTGCGCCAGAATTGGCTCTCCAACCGCGTCTTCGAGACTTACGACGACATCATCGACGCCGCCTGCGACGCCTGGAATAGGCTCACCGCGCAACCCGCGCTCATCACCTCAATCGGCATGCGAGATTGGGCCCACGTCGGTCACAGTTAAAGGCCTTTGGTATAACCAGGAACATCGGGGCCCCGTTTCGATCAGCATTCACACCCCGACGCTGCCGGAGCGCACCAAGGTCGCGGCGACGCCGCTCGTCGTCCCGGTCGAATTCTCGTTGCACGCCTCCAAGCCGCGCGGGATCGCTTTCAGCGAGGGGGGCGAGCCGCGCTTCTCCGGCGTCACCCTGACCGCCGCGGGCGGCCCGGCGGCGCTCCGAACAGCGAAGACCCAGCCGGGCGATCCGACCGTCCTGATCGTGCCGATCGCCAAACCCCTGGCGCCGGCACGGTGCGCTGGCACGCCGTCTCGGTGGACACGCACCACACCCGAGGCGGTTTCGAATTTACGGTGAAACCTTGAGAGCCGGGCTCCCGGGCCATCCGCGTCATCACATTCGAACGAGCTTGCGCTTTGGTAGTCGCGTTCGCGCTGACAACGTTCGCCTTCTCCCCCCTCGCCCAGGAGATCAAGGCCGGCGACCTGACGATCGAAAGTCCTTGGGCGGGCCCCCCCGAGGGCGCCGACGTCGGCGCCGGCTATCTGGAGATCCGCAACGCCGGCGCCGCTGCCGACCGGCTGACTGGCGGCTCGCCCGATTTCGCCAACGTGGAGGTCAAGTTGGATTGTAGTCTGCGGACAATGCGCCAAGATCAATGGCTTGTTCGGTTGTAACCAAAAAGCTCGCTACTTCGGGGGATCTCCCGGCGGGTTCAAAGGTCCCGCATTCGGATGGGCAAGATATTTCGCCGCGGCGGCCACCGCGGGCTCAGGCTTCGGGATATCCGGCAGGTTCGCGTTCGCAGGCCAGCCGCCGCCGAGCGCCCGGAAGAGCCCGACGAGCGCCTCTCCCTCCGCCTGTCGCGCCGCTACCTGGCTTTCCTCGAGGCCGTATTCCTGCCGCTCGGCGTCGAGCACGTTCAGATAGTCCGTCAGGCCGCGGTCGTAGCGCTCGGTTGCGATCCGCGTCGCATCGTGCGCCGCGGTCAAAGCACGATCGAGGTCCGCCAGACGCTCCTGCTGTGCATGAAAAAACGCGTTGGCGTCGTCGACCTGGCGGACCGCCTGTACGATCGCCTCGCGGTAGGTGACGAGCAAGGCTTGCGTCCGGAAATCGGCCACTTTGACTTGCGCGTCCAATGCGCCGAAGTCGAGGAACGGGGCGTTCAACCCCGGACCGATCGACCAGATCGCGGTGAAGGGCGCCGACGTCGACGAAGTCCTCGGACCGCCTTGGCCGCCGACAACACCGGTCAGGACGACGTCGGGAAACAAATTGGCGATCGCGGCGCCGATATCGGCGTTTGCGGCCGCCAGCTGCCGCTCTGCCTGCTGGATGTCCGGGCGGCGGCGCAGCAGGTCGGCGGGGATGCCGACGGGCGCACGCTGAGGCAAGACGGGGACGGGTCCTCCGCTCGGCAATTCCTTCGCCAGCGTCTCGGGATATTCGCCCAACAGGACCGCGATCGCGTTCCGGCTGGCCTCAATCCGCGCACGGAGCGGCCCTTGCTCTGCTTCCAGGCTCCCCAACTCCCGTTGCGCCAATCTTACATCGAGTTCATTGGTCAGCCCGCGGTCCAGCCGCAGTTGCGCGAGGTTGAGCGCCGTCCGCGCCGCCGCGATGTTCTGGGTGAGAACCAACAGCTCCTGTTGCTGGGCGCGCATATCGAGATAGGCCCGCGCCACATCGGCGGCGACCGTCACGTAAATCCAGTCGCGGGCGGCCTTGAGCGCTTCGGCTTCATCGGCCGCCGCCTCCACCTGGCGCTTCACCTTGCCGAACAGATCGAGATCCCAACCGGCGACGAAACCTCCCGCCTCATCGATCGCACTCAAATTCGCGCCGTTTTCGGCGGACCGGAACTCGGGCGTCGCACGCCCCCTGGTCTCGTCCGAACCCGTGCCTGCCCCGGCTCCAGACGAAACCGTCACATCCGGCAGCGCGGCGCCCGCGGTGACGATGATCTCCTCTCGCGCCGCCTGGATGCGGGTGAGCGCGATTGCGAGGTCGAAATTGGAGGTGAGCGCCCGATCGACAAGCGAATCAAGCTCCTTGTCGCGCAGGCTGCGCCACCATTGCCGAAGATCGACCTCGGTCCGCCGCGAAGCATGGCTCAATCCCACAGGCGCCTCGCCCACAAACGCGGCCGGCGTCCGTACGTTGGGTTTGAAATAGTCGGGCCCCACCGCGCAACCCGACAATACGGCGAGCGTTGTCAGCGCCGCGCACGACCTTGACGACTTCATGTAGCGAATCCCTGCCCCCGAATACCTCGACTGTTGCGGCTATTTTAGTAAAGCGGAAGTGGCTGCGAGGTTCTTTCCACTTGAACTTGGCCGTCGACCGATCCGGCTCGTCAGACTAGGCGCGGCGCGATTCGCCGGGGCTGAGCCCCGAACCCAACGCAACATCCAGAAATCTGGGAACGTCACCGCGACGTTTGCATCGACCAGCCGACCTGCCTGCCGCTCAAGCGGAGCATCAAGGAGCCTGGACGGCGGGGGCGCGGTTCAACTTGAACGTGGCCTGCACAGACACACCCGGAGCCAAGGATCGATCAGCGTTCGGGAGATCGACTTCGATGCGCATCGTGCGGGAGGCCGGATCGATTTCCTTTGCAGTGCGCGTCACCTGACCCTCACGTTTCATTGTGGGGTCGTCGCTATTCGTGATCTCCACGCTCGCGCCATTGGCAAGGATTTGCGCGGCGACGTTCTGTGGCGCGTCAACGAAAATTCGGATCGGATTATTGTTCGACAGGCGATACAGCGAGGACGTGTTAGCGGTGTTTCCGGCGGTCACGAGGTCGCCTCTGTTGATGTAGCGACGGACGATCGTTCCCTCGAACGGCGCCTTGACGTCTTTGAACGCGGTCAGCGCGGACAGCCGATCGACCTCGGCTTGCTGGAGTGCGACCTGCGCTCGCGACGCGTTGAGTTCGGCGATCGCTTCCGCCTTGCCCTCCGATTTGGCTTCGCGCTCTTGGTCGGAAACGACGCCCTTGGGCGATCCGCGCCAGCGCCGTTCCGTCGTTTCAGCAAAATCGGCCTGCGCCTGCTTCACCGCGACCTGGGCGACGGCCGCGTTGAACTTGGCTTTCGCGGCGTTCATTTCGGCGTCGAGTTCAGGCGTCTCGATCGCCGCGAGCGACTGTCCGGCCTTCACCTCATCGCCGATATCGACGAACCATGTGGCGACAAAGCCGTTGACCCGGGCATAGATCGTCGTTTCGTCCCACGCCGCGGTTTCGCCGGGAAGCGTGAGGGATTGACCGGCGTCGGTGGAGTCCGTCGCTATCCTGTTCACCGTCGCCGCTGCAGCCGCGGAATCGCCCCTCACCCAGGCGAGTCCGCCCGTTTGCGCCTTCTCAAACCGAATTAAAAAGAAGCCCATGCCGAGCGCCACGAGCGCCATCGCCATGCGCAGAGTGCGTCTCCCGGCCCCCGCCCGTGTCCGCCTCACGTCCTGTCGTCTCCTTCCATGCGCTGATCGGCTGAGCGCTATTCCGAGAAAACAGGCCGTAAATGTCCTCGCGCTGGATCTCGATTTGCCGTCCCACCGTCGCGGGCCACTGGACTATTCGCAAGGTATAAGGACTGCAGCTTAGACGTCTAATAAAGCAGAGTTCTAAACTAAAGATTTAGTCTGATTGCTCGCATTGCAACGCTCGATCGCGGTCTTTCTCGCAACAGCGATGCCATCAGGCTTCGAACGGGCGGCGGAGCGTAACGGCTTCATTCTGGCCGGCCGCCTCCCTTAAGTCGGGATCGTTGTTGTTGGCTTGGCGGTGTATAGGCGCGGACCGGGATGTACGTCATCGACCGTGACGCATCGCATCGTCAATCGCGGGATGACGCGTTCGCCGTGCGCGATCTCGCGGGCCACTTGCCTGTGCTGCGCCGCTCGGTGCGATCCGTCTACGTTTGCGGGCCTTGGCGGAACTTGACTGCGATTCCGGTTGCCGCGATCCGCAGCAGCGCTGGACCTTCGATTTCAGCGCGTTTGACGTCGTCGATGCGGAACTCCACGCCAACGACGGCGTCCGCGCCGTATTCGTCCGCTACGCGGACCAGTTCGCAGAGTGCCGCACAGCGGTCCGGTTGAAACAGACGGCGGCTCGCCACCCGCCAATCGGACACGCCCCTAATGCGCCCGATGGGATAGTGGTCACGGCCGTCGGAGGTGCTGCCGTTTGGCTGATTTGCATGACGCTATCGCCTAGCCACTGAGCCACCGCAGAAATTTCGGCGATCAGGCAGGAACCGAAGCAGGCCTCTCGGCGGCAGCCTCTTCCGGAAGCGAGACGAGAGGCGGCTGTATCTTGAAGATCATCCGGTGCTGACTTAGGTTCTTCGCGTTCCGTTCCGTCCGCCGCGCTTGCAGAGGGGCGAAGAAGCGTCTTACCGCTCGATCGGCTAGTGCATCTTTCCAGAGGCGTAGAGGAGCAGAAGCTCCATTCCTCTTTACGGACCATGTGGCTTCTCCTCGTCTGGCCCCGCGCCGATGACGGAGTAGACCTTGAGCGCTTTCCCGTCTATTCCCGAACAGACGGAGGTCTTCACAACCGGAGCAAGCCGCGGCCTCGAAGCAGTCTAGTGGCCCGTTCGGCGTCGCGACGAGCGAAACCTCAAACGGTCGATGCTCCGGGACCGCGGTTCCTACTAGGTCCTGGGGCGGCGCGACACCGCTACCGCGGGACCTCGCGCTTTGCCCGCGCAATGCCAGTCTGAGGGGTCCCTATGTGAAGCATCTGGGGTAAGATTGACGACCGCGACGGTTTTCCACACGTTCGCCTCTTTAGTCAGATACGCGCTGACGCCCGTGGAGGCTACGATCGTCGGCATGCTGCGATCGATGCCGGCAGTCACGAGCCCGCGCCCACGGCTATCGGCCGCCTCGTACGAAATGCAGCCTTTCCGGGGACGCCTAAGCCCAGGTCGGAGCAGCTTGGCACCGCAGCAAGGGCGCGCGGCAACAGCGGGTCAAGGAGTACTTTGATGTACGCCAGATCCCTCGCGGTCCATTTGCTCCTGGCGTTTGGCTGCGCGGTGCTTGCGGCATCAGCCTTGGGTGAAGACAGCGGCATCGGTCCACCTCCCGCGCTGGAGCCGGGACAGCCGCCGCCCCTGCCCCAGCCGGGCCTGTTAGCCGAGCCCCGCTCATCGAACCAGGTCGGCTTTCCCGCGATCTTGACCCAGTACGCCATCTCGCC
>CAVZDY010000004.1:0-1364484 GCA_963774195.1 uncultured Alphaproteobacteria bacterium
CACGTTCGGCGGGTTCTCGGCTGACGCGGTTGCCCGATACGCGAAAGACGCGGTATCTCTCCAAACCTTCAGCGGAAGCGATCTGCCGGCTGGATACAATCCGAATTCGATTTTGCAGGCCACGCTCGCCAACGTTGTTACCTTCCTTGTGGCCGGCAGATACAAATGGGATCGGTACGGAATTTATGGCGGCTATTCCTACGCCCGGCTCAGCAATCCGTCCGACGCCTTTCCAAACGGCTTCGACACGATCGCGAGCGGCATTTTCGTTCCGCCCGGCGAAGTAAACGCCACCTACTACGATATCAATCAGGTCATGCACACGTTTTGGGCCGGGGCAAAATACGATATCCGGAGCAATCTCAGCGTCGCAGCCACTTTCGCTTATCAGCTACAGAACGACTTCCTGCCCTCGCCCGCCACCTGCACCGGCTCCGGCTCCAGTACAAGTAGTCCGAGATGCGCAGGCAGCCAGTCCGCCATTTCTTTCCTGATCGATTACAAGCCATTCCCCCGCGCCGACCTCTACGGCGGCGTGATGATCACGAATGTCTACGGCGGCCTCGCGAGCGGTTACTTCCAGACCCAGAACATCGATCCGACCGTTGGCCTGCGCCTCAGGTTCTGAGGCGGCGACGCTTCACGGCTGCCGCTCACTGGGAATTATCGAGGCAGCCTCTGTTGCAGTCCTCCGTGTCGCGACTCAACCCGTCGCTGTCGTTGTGAACGGGCAAGGAGGCCGCGGGCTTTGCGCCAGCCGGAACGCCCGGCGCAACCGCAGTTGTCGCGACCGAGCCGCGGACAGCCGGAATGCGGTGATGAACATAGCGACGATGATGCGGATGGGCCGGCTTTCCGACGTCTTCCGTAGCGTGGGCCGCAAATTGGCTCGCCAGCGTAATCGCGAAGCCAATCGCTAAAGAATTTCTTGCCTTCACCATTCAGCCGTCGACTCCCCTGTTTGCGATTGAGCGGTAACCACACTTCCCCCTTTATATAAATCCGAAAATGAGACTTTCGTCGGGCGCTCAGGATATGGAATATCGCTCCTCGAAGGTAATGTAGCTGCAAGACAGCAAGGGCGTGCGGCTGCGCCGCGATCGTTTTCTCGATCTCTTTGGCGTATTTGTAGAAGACTTCTTCCCGACCCGGGATCACCTTGGCCACGATCGAGAAGCCGTAGCAGGCCACTAGCCCGGTTTATGCAGCGCATGGACGATTCGGCGCTCGTTGTGTGGTGATGTTGGGTGACTTTTTGGATTTTTGCCTTCGTCTGGACGCGCCGGGTCGACGCCGGCTTGGAGCCAGAATGTAGGACGGAAGGGTTTGGAGGTTGAAGGGTTGCTTGTGAATGTTCGGGGGCCTCACGCCCCGTCTGTCAGGTGACGAGGCGCGGTATGCGTCCCAGGGCGAAGCTCAGTATATCCTGCGCGGGGCATGACGTCGGCAAGTGCACCCGGATCATCGTCTTCAACTCGACGACGCGAGCGGCGATCTTGATGAGACGCAGGCGCAATGTGTCGAACTGGGCGACGCGCCACATCGAGCGTTTCGGCATCGACACGCGAAGTCCCCACATCAGCCAATAGGCGCCCGCGTGAAGGAACAACCGAAGCTGATTGGCCGTCGCTTTGGTGCATGAGGTTCGATCCGCCGCCAGATGGGTCTTCCAATGTGAAAAGGCGCACACGTTGACCGCTCGCAATCCAATTTCGTCAGAGGCTTAGCAGGCCGATCGGCGTTCGGACCCCTCGCCGATTGACATGTGCCGCCGCTTGATGACGATCCCCGGGGTTGGGCCTGTCGTGTCTTTGGCGTTCAGCGCCACCATCGACATTCCGGCTCGCTTCAAGAATTCAAAGGCTGTCGGTCCTTCATTGGGATTGACGCCGGTGCTCAATCAATCGGGAGAAAGCCTGCGGGTTGGCCGGGTGTCGCTGTGCGGGGACGCGATGATGCGCGCGCTGCTCTATGAGGCGGCGCAGGTCCTGATGACGCGCGTGCAGAAATGGTCGTGGCTGAAGGCCTGGGCGGTGAACGTCGCCAAACGACGAGGGCTGAAGAAGGCCATCGTCGCGTTGGCTCGCCGATTGGCGGTCATCATGCATCGCATCTGGGTCGACGGAACCGTCTTCCGTTGGACGAAAGACGCCGCGCCGGCGACCGCCTAGCCCGAATATCAACGAGCTGTCAGCACGGAGAGTTTGCACAGCAGAGTTCTGCCGCAGAGGTGGAAAGATGTCCTTCGCGGGACGATGGATGAGGCGAGTTCGCTTAGGCTCTTGTGCGGATCGCGCCTAGCGCGATCACGACGCGAGTCAGATTGGGCCGCCTCATTCTCTGATCCCATGATGGGAGAGCCCAAGGGCTGATCCCGAAGAGAAGCGCGGACCCGCGAGGGAACATCAAACCAGCAAGCGGCGCAGAAGCCGAAAAGCGCTTGACCTCAACGGGCCGAATAGAGAAGAGCCCAAAATTGACCCCCTGATTTCGTGTGGCTGACGGCAGCGCTCGCCCCGGCGTTTCAGATGCGACTTTGCCGCGGTCTCGCATTCTGACAATGGATAGGTGGCGAAGCCTTACGAGTGCTCGACCGCCATTCGCCTGTAGCCCGGCTCTGAGTTTTCAACCGAGCCAGGGTTCGGCCGCTAGAATATGCAGAGTTCGTCCGCTTTGTGCCACAGGTGAAGACGCCGACATTAGCGATTGATTGAACCTATGCCGGTCCAGTTGTCCCGTTCGAGTAACGCCCGAGAGCCGCCCCGCCGAAGGGGCTGTGCGGCTTCCGTATCATGATGAAGCCGGACTGCTCAAGGCGCCTGACGAGACGTTCGGCGACGATCCGCGCCAGCGCATGGAGCCGCTTTACACAAAGGGCCGCTTCCCGCGGCGACTGCCGGCTACGAAAACCGCGTGTCCGCCTCCGGAACTGTCATGGAGCCTTTGCAGTAGCATTACTGCTCAAGCCGGAATGGGACGGTGAAGCGAACGTCGTCGCCATGCGGCGCTCGCGGCGACATCCACAAGCGTCCGCCGTGGGCTTCGATGATCGATCGGCAGATCGCGAGTCCCATTCCGAGGCCGTCGGTTTTCGTCGTGAAGAAAGGTTCGAACACGCGTTGCGCGATGGCCGGAATCCAGACCCGGGCCGGTGTCTTCGACCGCAACGACCACGCTGTTCGGCTCGACGAGCATCGAGGACACCGTCAGCTCCTGGTGCGTTCCGTTATTCCTCGCATCGCTTCGATGCTGTTCATAATCAGGTTCAGCACCACCTGCTGCAATTGAACCCGATCCCCCATGATCGGCCGGTCGCCGGCGGCCAGTTCGGTGCGCAGGACAACGTCGCGCCGCAGCAACTCGTCGCGGGTGAGCGCCAGCACTTCCCGGATGGCGTCGTTGATGTCGAGTTTGGTCAGTTGCGGCGTCGATTTCTTGGCGAGAGCCCGGATACCGCGGATCACTTCGCCCGCGCGTCTTCCGTCCCTCACGATGCGCGTGAACGCGTCCCGCACCTCGTCAAGATCGGGCCTGTCCCGGTTCAGCCAGCGCAAACCAGCCTCGCCATTGGTCACGACGCCGCCCAAAGGTTGATTGATCTCATGGGCGATGGAGGCCACCAACTCGCCCATCGTCGTCAAACGCGCCATTCGCTCAACGTCCGCATGCGCGTCTCTTAGCGCTTCCTGAGCGCGTACGCGCTCAGTGATGTCAACCACCACCGCGGCAAGGAAAGGCGCGCCTCCGGCGACCGGCGCAAGAAACGCATCGACCTCCGCCCAGATCACGCCGCCGTCGCTGCGCCGATACCGCTTCCGGATACGCTGTCCATAGAGTTCGCCCGCCGTACCGGCCGCGACGACCGCCTCGGTGGCGGCTTGATCGTCCTCGTGAGTGATGTCGGTGGGCGAGAGGCGACGGAGTTCTGCCTCAGAGTAGCCAGTCATTTTCTGAAAAGCCGGGTTCACGGCGACGTAGCGTCGATCCGACCCAATCAAGGTGACGCCAACCGGGACGCTCTCGAAGAGATTGCGCCAGCGCTCCTCGCTCACCATCAGCTCGCCATAGAGGCGGGCATTGTCCAGCGAAATCGCGGCCTGCGACGACAGCACCTTCAACACTGCGATCCGGACGGGCGTGAAGGCGTGCGTGGCCAGGTTGTTTTCGACATAGAGGACACCGACCAGCTTGGTCTGCTTGATCAGCGGCAGACAGAGGATCGATCGCGCGCGCTTCGCAATGATGTAGCTATCCCCTGAGAACAACCCGTCTTTGCAGGCGTCATCCAAAATCACCGGTTCGTGGGTCCGGATGACATATTGCAGGACCGAATTCGGGAGTTCCGAGGACGTCGCGAGCGCTTGTCGGAGGCTGACCTCCACCGCTTGGAGGCCGGTGGCCGCTTCCGCCTCGATCCACAATTGGTCTCCGCGCGGGAGGATCAGGAGGCCTCGCTCAGCCCCCGCATGCTTGACCGCGATCACCATGAGCGTCTTGATTAAGGTTTCGAGGACGATCTCGCCGGAGACTGCTTGCGACGCCTCGACCACAGTCTCGACGTCCAACTGCCCGACGAGCGCGCCAAGCATAGGGGAGGGAGAAGTCGGCGCCCGTTCCTCGCGCAGGTGCGGGTGGCGTTCGTCAAGCTGCTTCACCTTTCCGAGCGCGCCCCATCGCTCGTAGCAATTCCGCGCGTTGCATAAATGGGCGTTGGCTGCGGTCTCGCCACCGCGCCCCGCGTAGAAGCGCGCGGCCACCTCATGGGCCAGCGCCTCGTTCTGCACGAAGCCGTGCTCGCGAGCCAACTGAATGGCCTGCTCGTACAGACCTATGGCGTCAGCGTCTCGCCCTTCGAGCCGAGCGATCTCGGCGGCGACCAGCGCGTGCCTGTGGCCGAAGGTCGGCGGATAGTTGTCGGCCCATTCGCGAAGTTGCTTGCCGTGCGCGGCCAGGAGATCGCGCCAGCCGGTCTGATCTTCGGCAGAGCCTTGCTCGAAAAGCGCCGCCACCGTCAGCGCGGTGTAGCAGACCGCGATCTGATAGACGCCCCGGGAATCACCACCGCTACCGACAGCGACGCCACCCCGTCGTGCTGGCCGGGCAACTCAGCACATGCGAAAATTTGTCGCTGGCGGCACCACCGGGTCTGCAACTAGCCTCTTCGAGGGGCGGCCAGCGGCGTAACGGCCCAGACGCTACGGCCGCCCGCAGCCTTTCATTTCATTAGGAGGAACCGTGGCAACAAGTCGTATTCAGGTCGGCGAGTCGCGCGGACTTTCACGCGAAGCAGCCGCCGCCTACATTGGAATCGGGACGACGCTCGTTCGACCGCCTCGTTGAGAACGGGACTCTGCCGAAGCCGGCTCGCCTTGAGGGTCGAGTAATTTGGGATCGGCGTCGAATTGACCGCGTGCTTGATTCCCTCTTTGAAGAGATCGACTCTGACGACCCGTTCGCGCGTGTGGCGGCGTAGCCATGAAGCGCTCTGGACTGCCACGCTACGTCATCATGGACCAACAGCGCGACGGCAGTACGCGCCTACGTTATCGGGCGCCAAGGCAACCGTCCCGCAACCTACCGACGCCCTACGGCTCAGACGCCTTCTGGCGGGCCTACGCCGCCGCGAGAAGCGGTGAGCCCGCGCCAGGGGCGAGGTGATGCCGCGCCCCTCCTCGCTCCGCCACGGGGACGCTCCGATGGCTTGTCGAAGCTTATTATCGCAATGCGCCCGACTTTGTTGGCGGCGATCGCCTGACGCAGGCCGACAAACGCAGCGTCATCGAGGGAATGCTTAGAGAGCCGCTGGCGCCAGACAATCCGCTTCTGTTTGACGTGTGCCCGATCAAAAGCTTTACGCCCCGCCATGCGGTTGCGCTACGGGATCGCAAGGCGACACTGCCGAACGCTGCGAATAAGCGGCTCCGCTACCTCAAGATGATCTTCGATTGGGCGGTTGAAGCCGGGCACGCCAAATCGAACCCGCTCGAAAAGGTCAAGAAGCTGCGCGTCCCGAAGAAGGGCTTCCACGCTTGGACGCCCGAAGAGATTGGACAGTACGAAGCGAAGCATAAGGTCGGCACGAAGGCGCGGCTCGCCCTCGCCTTGATGGCGTTCACAGGCTTGCGCGTCTCAGACCTTCGTCAAGTCGGGAAGCAGCATATCCGCGATGGCTGGCTAGACTTCCCCAGCACAAGAACCGAAATCGGGCGCCGAAGATGATTCGTGTCCCGATCCTGCCGGAACTGCAACAGGTCATTGACCGGTCGCCCACTGGCGATCTGACGCTTCTCGTCACGGAAGCCGGGCGCCCGTTCTCAGTCAAGGGCGCCGCGAACAAGTTTAAGGACTGGTGCGTCGAGGCTGGGTTGCCCCACTGCTCTGCGCACGGCGTTCGCAAAGCGGCTGCAACCGTGGCAGCCGAGAGGGGAGCGACCGAGGCCCAACTGATGGCGATCTTCAATTGGGAGGACGCCAAGCTAGCCGTTGAATACACCCGCACAGCGCGACGCAAGAAGCTGGGCGGAGACGCCATGCACCTGAGGTCCCGAAGGACGGATGAAAAACAAAATCCTCCCACCGGAACTTCGGGTCCTATCGGTGGGAGAAATGCAGGCGAGATTGCCAATGAAATCAACGACGATTTCAAAGATGGTGGGGGAGGTAGGACTCGAACCTACGAAGGCTAAGCCAGCGGATTTACAGTCCGCCCCCTTTGCCGCTCGGGACACTCCCCCAAATCATCGGCAGGACCGATGACGACGCCTCGGGGGACCCGAGACGCGAACGGGCGTCCTTATGTTGCGGCGCGTCCCCCCTGTCAACTGCAAAATGCCGCTCGGGCCGATCAGCTCAGGCGCCAGGCGCCGAGCGCAAGCGTCAGCAGCGTCAAGGGAACGCCTAGCCTGGCATAGCGCCAGAACGAGATTTCGATCCCCGCTTGGAGCGCCTTTTCGGCGACGATCAAATTGGCGACCGAGCCGACCAGCGTCAGATTGCCGGCGAAGGTCGAGCTCATCGCGATGACAAGCCAAATCTTGTGAGGATCGCCGACGTTCTGCACGAAAGGCTTGATCGCCAGCACCGCCGGAACGTTGCTGATCACGTTGGAAAGCGCGGCGGTGACAACGGTGAGCGTCCAGACATTCTCGAGATGGGCGCCGCGCGCGAGATCGAGCACGTCGCCGGTCAAGAGCACCTTCTCGGCGCCGGCGACGACAACGAACAAACCGGCGAACAACAACAGTAGCGACCCGTCGATCTCGCGATAGACCTTCTGCGCCTTGATCGAGCGGGTGACGAGCAGCAACGCGCCGCCAAGGATCGCCGCCTCCCCGACCGGCGCGCCGGCGAAAAACAGCACGACGACCAAGATCGTCACTGCGATCGCCTTGAACATCTGAGGCTGGTTGACGTGCGCCTTGGCGCCCGCCGCGCCGAGACGCACGACAGGAATGAATTCGCGCGGAGAGAAGACTGCGACGAGAATGATGACCAGCACGACGCCGAGCGCCGCCGTCGGCCCCAACGCCTTCGCAAATTCGACATAGGGAATGCGCGAGAACGCGCCGATGATCATGTTCTGCGGATTGCCGGTGATCGTCGCAGCGCTGCCGACATTGGCGGCCATCGCGACCGCGAGGAGATAGGGCACGGGATCGCGCTTCAGCGCGCGCGTCATCTCGATCACCAGCGGAGCCAATACGAGGCACACCGCGTCGTTGACGAGAAAGGCCGACAGCAGGCCGCTCGTCAGCGCCACCGCGATGAGGAACACCGGCTGCGAATGCGCGCGCTGCAGCGCCCAGGCCGCGCCGAGGCGAAAGAAGCCGGATAGCCTGAGATGCCCGACGACGATCATCATGCCGAGCAGCAGCGCGAGCGTATCGAGATCAATCGCGCGATAAGCCTCTTCGGGCGAAATCGCGCCGACCGCTATCGTGAAGGCCGCGCCGGTGAGAGCGATCCCCGCCCGGTCGATGCGCAGGCCGGGGAAGCGGCCAATCGCGACGCCAGCGTAGGTGAGAACGAAAATCGCGGCTGTCGCGAACTTGAGAAACATGGCGCCTCCGGACAATCCGCCGCTAGCCTATGCCACGACGCGACCCTGCCGTCATGCGCGCGAGCGCCCGCCTCAGCCCGTGGAAAGCGCGATAGCGCAGCACCCGAATAATCGTCTGCCTCGGCTGTTGTTAAGTCCGCAAACACGGAACGCATGGAGTTCGTCATGCAGACAGCAATGGCTCATCTCAAAGACGCGCGCGCCGCCCCCTTGATCAGCGGCGTTTTCGCCATCGCCCTCGTTTGCGCGACATCGGTCGCCTTGGCCGCCGGCGGTGGTGGCGGTGGTGGCGGAGGAGGAGGTGGTGGCGGAGGCGGCGGCTCCGGAGGAGGAGGCTCCGGCGGAGGAGGGTCTGGCGGCGGCGGATCTGGAGGCGGTTCTGGAGGCTCGGGCGGCGGGTCCGGCGGCGGGAATGGCCGCTTTGCCGAGGACTTGACGGTTTGCAGTCCCGGTCAGGTGTGGGACAGCAAGAGTTGCGTCTGCCTGCAAAGGCGGAGCGGCGTCCTTCCGGATCCGGAACTGACGGAATATTCCTTCGCCCTCGCGAGCGCCGGCCGCTATCAGGAAGCGCTCGACGTCCTCGACCTGCTCGGCAAGCCGGAGACGCCGCGCGCGTTGAACTACCGCGGCTACGCCACGCGCAAGCTCGGCAATACCGACGAGGGGATCACCTACTACTTGCAGTCAATCGCGCTCGATCCGAACTATCCGCAGGTCCGCGAATATCTCGGCGAGGCCTATGTCATCAAAGGACAGGTCACTCTCGCCACCGAGCAACTCGGCAAGATCGAAGGCCTGTGCGGCAAAGACTGCGTCTACTATGCGCAGCTCTCCCACGCGATCGACGAGGTTAAGACTCCTTAGCGCAGCGGCGGTCCCGCGGGCGCCTCGACGCGCTCGCGGACCCCGCGATCGGAGCTCGTTTCATGAGGCCGTTCGCATCATGGAGCCTCGTCGTCGCTTGCGCGCTCGGATTGAGCCCCCCATCGGCAGTCAGCGTCGAGCCGGAGACCGGCGCAATCGCGCTGGCCTTCTCTCCCGACCGTCTCGATGACGTGCCATTTCGCGAGGATGAAAATCCGGCCGCATTCGCCAACTTTGCTTGGCGCGCCTTCGTCTCGCTGAACTGGCCGGCGAGTCTCGATGCGTCGACCCGCGGCGCCGCGGATCGCGCACGCAACCTGCGCGACCCCGGGCCGCGGGTCTGGGAGAGCTTCAAATCCGACATCGAATTGTTTCCCTGGGATGGCGACAGGCGCGTCGCGCCGACTGCCTGGCCGAGCTACGACGGCCCCAATCCCTGCGGCGCGGACAACCGCGAGAAGACGGTTGCGTCGTTCCGCTCGTTCGCGGACTTCAACCAGCCGAGCTTCATGCCGGGCGTCCCCGCCAACCCGCTCGTCGCGCAAAACCGAACCTACACGCGCTACGAAGTCCATGTGAACGAAGCCGAGTTCACGACCTTCGCCGCAAACGGCTGGAGCCTGGGAGAGCGATTGCCCGACCAAGGGCGTCCGGCCGACTTCCCTGCGGGCTCGATCAGCGTAAAAGCTGCTTGGCGCCAGCTCACCGCAACTGATCGGGCGGAAAGCCGAGCGCGCTACTACGTCGTTCGCGCGAATGTCGTTGACGTCGCCAAGACGCTCGCCGCCGGTCATATTGTCTGCTCGAAGAAGGAGTTGGCGCTGGTGGGCCTTCATATCGCGACCAAGACCCGCAGTCGGCCGCAATGGATTTGGAGCAGCTTCGAACACGTCGACAACGTGCCGCCGGCCGAGGGCGCCGCGGGCGCCGAACCCGACGCAAAGGACGCCGGCGTCCCATACGGCTATTTCGATCCTGCGAAGCCCCGCAAACTCTGGCCTCCCTTCGGCTCGAAGGAGACGCTCCCGCTTTCGCAAGACAATCCTGCGAAGGCCGATCCGACGCCGACCCAGGTCGTCAGGCGTCACAAGATCGATTCCACCATCATGGCGGTCAACCGCGCCTATTGGGCTGCGCCGGAGATGCGCGGCAGCGTTTGGGCGAACTACATGCTGGTGTCAGTCCAGTGGCCGACGAGCCGGGAACCGCCCGGCCCTGCGAACGACGGCGCCTTCCTGCCCGGACGGCCGGATGCGGCGGCTCGCGACGACACCTACCGCGCCCTCGCCAAATCGAGCGCCAACCTCGTGAACACGACGATGGAGACCTATTTGCAGGACTCCCCTTCGAGTTGCATGGCCTGCCATCAAGCCACGGCCAACGCGCGCGGGCATGACTTCGTCGCGATCGAGGCGCAGGACCGCTGATGCGCTCCGCCTGTTGGTCGGCGTTGCGCTGACGAAAACTTCTCCTTGCGTGCAAGTCACGCGCCCCCGGCCCGCTCCCCTCCGCGCTTTCGCCAAGCGTCGATCGACCACGGTCCGGGACCGAGCAGAGCCAGGGCCAGGAGGCCGCCGCCGATGGCGACATCCTTCTGAAGCTCCAGCGTCTCCTCGTACGCGCCCGAGGTATGAAAGAGCAGCGCGGCGAGGACGCAGAAGCCGCTGAGAGCGACCGCAGCCCAGCGCGTCCGGAAGCCGACCAGAACGAAAAGCGAGCCCAGGACCTCCGTGAGGATGGCGAGCGGCAGCAGCCGCCCATCGACGCCGTGAGACTGCATATACCCGATGACGGCGGCGTAATTGACGATCTTGCCGACGCCTTCCATGAAGAAGACATAGGCCAGCATCACGCGCGCCAGGAGACCGAGCGGACCGACCCAGCGCGCGAGAAAGGCGAGGTCGGCGTCGAAGCCGCCGGACGACGCGACTTGGGCGTCTTCATGCGGAGCAGATGCGTGGGACATGGAACGTCTCCCGTATTCGGGTGAATAACGTTGAGGCCGCGCCGAAAGGCGACGCCGCCGCAGCTCAGCTCGCGGCGGCCTTTCCTCGTCCTCCGAAGTCGGCGCCGCCGGATCCCGCTCCCGGTCCCGCCCAAACGACGCCATATGATTGTTGATGATTGGATAGAAACCTGAGGCTCATTGTTTGTTTCTCCCGGCGAGGCGGGCCCTTGGGAAACACGACACGCGACGCTTTATTCGCGAGTTGAAATCATCGGCTTCATGGTCCATCGCGTCTGACCATGGTCTAGGGGCGGTCATGAGCGAGGCGAGCCAAAGAGAGGTGAGGGCCGGGCTGGAAGGCTGCCTTGCGCGGCTCTGGCGCTATGCGCTCGTGCTCTCGGGCGCGCGCGACGTCGCTGATGATCTCGTTCAGGCGACGTGTCTGCGGGCCATCGAGCGGGCCGACCAATTCACTCCGGGAACGAAACTCGACCGGTGGTTGTTCTCGATCCTGCGGTCGATCTGGCTCAACGAGCTGCGGGCGCGCCGGATTCGCGAAGGCGGGGGCTTCGTCGACGCCTCCGAGGCGCTCACCCTGGACGGCGCCCGCGAGGTGGAAACGAATATTTTGGCCGCTGAAGTTTTGAGAGCACTAGGGGGCCTCCCCGAGGCGCAGCGCGAGACGGTCCTACTCGTCTATGGCGAGGGATACACCTACGCCGAGGCGGCGGCGGCGCTCGGCGTGCCGGTCGGCACGGTCATGAGCCGCCTCGCCACGGCGCGGCTGGCTCTGGCGAAGTTGAAGTAAGGAGAAACGTCAACGTCGATGACAGAAGAAGATGCGGAGCTCGTCGCGCTGATCGACGGGGAATTGGACGCACAGCGCAAGGCTCGACTGCTGGCCCGGCTGGGGGAAGACGGCGCCTTGCGTCAACGCTACGAAGCGATGCGCTCGGTCGGCGCGCCGATCGCCGACGGGCTCTCGGCGCTCGCCTATCAGGCGCCGCTCGAACGGCTCGCTGCGGCGCTGCCGACGAAAGGCCGCATGCCTGCGGGTCCGCCGCGGGCTCCATTCGCTTGGCGCGAGCTTGTGGCCGGCGTCGCCGTCGGCCTGCTGGTCGCCGGTGCGGCGGCCCTCCTCTCTCATTCGTGGGCGCCGTCTGGCGCTAGTGAGGAGGACTGGCGCGACGCGATCGCCGAATACGCCGAGTTCTACAACGCCGACACTTTCGCGCCCGACAACCCAGATACGGCGCAAGAAGCGCTCCGATTGCGCTTCGTCAGCGAAAAGCTCGGCGCTGCCTTGACCCCGGAAACGCTCGCGCTGCCGAGCCTCAAGTTCAAGACGGCGCAAGTCTTCGCCTTCGAGGGGAGGCCGCTCGCGGAAATCGCCTTCGTCGACGAGGCCGGCCAGCCGATCCTCTTCTGCATCGTCGGCGGCGCCAAGACGGAGGAACCCATGCGCGCCGAGACGCGAGGCGAAATGGCGCTCGCATCATGGGCGAGCGGCGGCCACGACTTCATGGTGATCGGCAAAGCGCCGCAAGCGCGGGTCGCCGATTTGGCGGCGACGCTGGCGGCGCGCATTTGATGGAGAAGCTGGCGCTCTCGCCCTTGTGAAGCGGCGGAGCCGAATAAGGAATACGGCTCGAGCGTTCCTTTGCGGACGGAGGAACCGCATGACGCCGAGCAAGCAAACTTCATGGGCCGCATGGCTCGCCCTGCCCCTAATCGCGACGACCGCCATCACAGAATCCCGTGCGGGGGGCGGCGAGCGGGGCGCGTGGACGATCGAACCTGCCCGCACCCACATCGCCTTCGCCATCGACGCGATCGGCTATCCCCGCACCAAGGGCGAATTCCATCAGTTCGAGGGGCGCATCGCGGTCGATTTCCAGCACTGGGAGAAGAGCAGTGTCGCATTTCGCGTCGAAGCGAAATCGGTTGACGTCGGGTCGGAATCCTTCGGCGACTATGTGCGCTCGATGGCCTTCCTCGACAGCGCGCACTTTCCCTCGATCGACTTCGTTTCAAAGACCGTCGAGCGCGTCGACGACCACACCGTGCGGGTTTCCGGCGACTTGACGCTGCTCGGCGTGACCAAACCGGTCGCCGTCGACGTCGAGGTGCGGCGCGAATCCGAGGGCGTGCACACCCACCTCGCCTTCCAGGCGCGAACCCACATCGACCGGCTCGAATTCGGGATGAACTCGGGCTACCCCCTCGTCTCGCGCGACATCGAGCTCGTCATATCGAGCCAAGCGTCGGAGCTGTGAGCGCGCATAAGCGGCCGTGCGTCTGGAGCCTGCCGGTCGCAACGCTGCATTGGCTGGGCGCAGCGCTGATTCTCGCGCTGATCGGGCTCGGCTTCGTCATGATCCATGCGCCGCTCGACGCAGCGGCGAAATTCGACCTTTATCAGTTCCACAAATCGCTCGGCTTCCTCGCGCTGGCGCTGACCGCCGCGCATCTCGCCGCGCGCATTCCGGTCGAAGCGCCGCCGAAACGCGGCGCGCGATGGGAGCGCGTGCTTGCGGCGGCGACGCAAGCCCTGCTCTACGCGCTCGGCTTTGTGGCGATTGTCGCCGGCTGGCTCCTCGTCTCGGCGTCGCCGCTGCCGATCCCGACCCAGTTCTTCGGCCTGTTCGTCGTCCCGGACATCGCCTCGCCCAACGCCGCCACGTTCGAGGTTGCGGCTTTCGCACACAAATGGGCGGCCTACTCGCTCGCCGGCCTCGTCGCTCTGCATGTCGCCGGCGCGCTCAAGCACCTCGTCCACGATCGGGACGACGTGCTGGCGCGGATACTGCCGCGCCTGTGGCGGCGAGGGCGCAGTGACGAAGTGATGCGTTAGCGCCTGTTGCATTCAAGCTCGCGCAGAGGATCTCTTCTCCCCGCATAGCCCGTCGAGAGACGGGCGTTCTGACGAACGCCCTGCGCGGGGAGAGGAGTATCGCGCGCGTTCCGGCGGCTCTACTCCACGTCCTCGACCGTCACCGTGCGTCCCGAGAGGCGCAGGGCGAGCGAGGCCTCCATGAAGGGATCGAGGTCGCCGTCGAGCACGTCGGCCGGCGTTCCGGAGACATGGCCGGTGCGCAGGTCCTTGACCATCTGATAGGGCTGCAGCACGTAGGAGCGGATTCTGATGGCCCCAGCCGATGTCGGTCTTCGAGGCGGCGTCGGCGTTAACCTTGGCCTCTCGCTTCTCCAGCTCCATTTCGTACAAACGCGCGCGCAGCATGTTCCACGCCGTCGAGCGGTTCTTGTGCTGCGAGCGTTCGGACTGACAGGCGACGACGATGCCGGTCGCAATGTGCGTGATGCGCACCGCCGATTTGGTCTTGTTGACGTGCTGACCGCCCGCGCCCGAGGCGCGATAGGTGTCGATGCGGCAGTCGCTCTCGTTGACGTCGATCTGAATGCGATCGTCGACGACAGGATAGACCCAGACCGACGCGAAGCTCGTATGGCGCCGCGCGTTGGAATCAAACGGCGAGATGCGAACCAGGCGATGCACGCCGGATTCGGTCTTCATCCAGCCGTGCGCGTTGTGGCCCTTGACGACGATGGTCGCCGACTTGATGCCGGCCTCGTCGCCCGCCGTCTCTTCGATGATCTCGACGTCGAATTTCCGCCGCTCCGCCCAGCGCACATACATGCGAAACAACATGCGCGCCCAATCGCAGCTTTCCGTGCCGCCGGCCCCGGAATGCACTTCGATATAGGTGTCGTTGGCGTCCGCCTCGCCCGACAGCAGCGCCTCGAGCTGGCGGCGCTCGCCCTCGCTCTTCAGCACCCGCAATTGCGCGAGGCCCTCGTTCTCGGTCTCCTCGTCGCCTTCCGCTTCGCCGAGTTCGACGAGCGTCGTGGCGTCGTCGAGGTCGCGCTCGATCTTGGTCAGCGCGCCGAGACGGTCCTCCAGCATCGTGCGCTCGCGCATCAGCTTCTGCGCGGCATCGGGATCGTTCCAGAAGCTCGGGTCTTCGGATTTGGCGTTGAGTTCGGCTAATCGGCGCGTCGCAGCGTCGACGTCAAAGATGCCTCCTCAGCAGTCCCACGGACTGCTTGATCGTTTCGATCAGCTGCTCGGCTTCAGCGCGCATGGAAAAATGGTCCTCGATTCGAGGCCGCAACGTAGTGTGCGAGGGTGGCGATGTAAACGTTCGATGCGGCTTTCGGCAGGCTCAGTAGAGGCCGCCCGTGCCCGAGCCAACCGCCCGCTCGACGTCAGGCGAGATGTTCGAGGCCTCCGGCGCGCCCTCGCCGGCATTGTAGGAATCGGGCGGCGCGGTGCCGGGCTTGAAGGCTTCCTCGATCGATCCCGGCCCGCTCGAGCGCATGCCAGTATGCGGGTCGACCGAGACCAGCTTGATACCAGGGGGAATGCGGAACGGGCTGTCGGGCGTGTCCTTCAGCGCCAGCTTCATGAAGTCACGGAAGATCGGCGCGGTGTAGAGCGCGGCCTGCGCGCTGTCCCCGAGCGAGCGCGGCTTGTCGTAGCCCATGAAGACGCCGAAGGCGAGGTTCGGGGAATAGCCGACGAACCACAGATCCTTGGCGTCGTTGGTAGTGCCCGTCTTGCCGGCCAGCGTGCGATGAAGCTCGCTGATCGCGATGCCGGTGCCGCGCTGGATGACGCCCTGCATGATCGAGGTGATCTGATAGGCGCTCAAGGGATCGAGCACCTGGTCGCGCTTGTCGATGATCGTGGGTTCGTCCTGATTGTCCCACTTGGCGGCGTCGCAGCCCTGGCAGATGCGCTCGTCGTGCCGATAGATGGTGTTGCCCCAGCGGTCCTGGATGCGGTCGATCAGCGTCGCCTTGATGCGCTTGCCCCCGTTGTCGAACATCGAATAGGCGGTGACCATGCGCAGCACCGTCGTCTCGCCGGCGCCGAGCGACATTGAGAGATAGGGCGGCAGGTTGTCGTAGACGCCGAAGCGCTTGGCGTATTCGGCGATCAGCGGCATGCCGATGTCGCGCGCCAAACGCACCGTCATCTGGTTGATCGAATGTTCGATGCCGAAGCGGAGCGTATGGGGACCGCCGGACTTGCCCTCAAAGTTCTGCGGCGTCCAGATTTCGCCGTTGCCCTGGTCGATCTGGATCGGCTCGTCGAGCACGATCGAAGACGGCGTATAGCCGTTGTCGAGCGCGGCCGCGTAGACGATCGGCTTGAACGAGGAGCCGGGCTGACGCTGCGCCTGGGTGGCGCGGTTGAACTCGGACTGGTCGTAAGAGAAGCCGCCGACCATGGCGAGGACGCGCCCCGTGAACGGGTCCATCGCAACACAGGCGCCGGACACTTCGGGGATCTGGCGCAGACGATATTCCCCTGCCCGGCCAGCCATCGGCTCGACGTAGACGACGTCGCCCGGCTTCACCAAGGTCTTGGCTCGCCGTCCCGTCCATTTCATGCCGTCGGGACCCACCGTGCCGGTGGTTCGGTCGGCCGTGAGGGCGCCGGAGCGGTCGCGTTCAGGCTGAAGGCCGATGCGGATCGACGTGTCTGCGACGTCCAGCACCACGGCCAGACGCCAGGGTTTGATATCGCCGTATTCCGGGATGTCGCCGAGCGGAACGCCCCAATCCTGGCCGAGATCGATCGTCTTGACCGTGCCATGCCAGCCATGCGCCTCGTCATAGCGCACGAGGCCGTCGACCAGCGCCTTGCGCGCCATCAACTGCAGCTTCGGATCGAGCGTGGTGCGCACAGAAAGGCCACCCTCGTAGAGCTTCTGCTCGCCGTAGCGCTCGGAGAGTTCGCGCCGCACTTCCTCCGCGAAATAACCGCCCGCGATCGCATTTGGCGTCAGCACGCGGGGCGTGATGGTCAGCGGCTCGGCGCGCGCCTCCTTCGCCTGCTCCTGGGTGATGTAGCCGTCCTCGGCCATGCGGCCGATCACATAGTTGCGCCGCTCGATAGCGCGATCGTGGTTCTTGAACGGGTTGAGCGCGCTCGGCTCCTTGGGCAGCGCGGCGAGATAGGCGACCTCGGCGACCGACAGCTCGTGCACGGACTTGTCGAAATAGCCGAGCGCGGCGGCGGCGACCCCGTAGTTGCCCATGCCGAGATAGATTTCGTTGAGGTAGAGTTCGAGAATCTTGTCCTTCGAATAGGCGGACTCGATGCGCACGCTCAGCAGGATTTCGCGGATCTTGCGCTCGAAGGTGCGGTCCGATGTCAGAAGAAAGTTCTTGGCGACCTGCTGTGTGATGGTCGAGGCGCCCTGCATGTGCCGCTGGCCCTGGATGAACACCAGACCGGCGCGCAGGATGCCTTCCGGGTCGAAGCCGCCGTGACTGTAGAAATTCTTGTCCTCGGCGGCGATGAACGCCTCTTTGACCAGCGGCGGGATCGCCGCCGACGGCAGATAGAGACGCCGTTCGCGGGCGTATTCCGCCAGCAGGCTGCCGTCCGCGGCGTGGACGCGCGTCATCACGGGCGGCTCGTAGTTCTTGAGTTGGGTGTAGTCAGGCAGATCCTGCTCGAAGTGCCAGATGACGGCGGCGACGCCGGCCGCGCCGACGACGAACAGAATCGCGCCGGTCGTGAAGAGGAAACCGAGGAAACGGGCAATCCCGCGCATGCTTCGATCCAGCACCTTGTCAGGCTCGAAGACGATCCTAGCGGATCGCCCCAGCAATGGAACGCGCGCTCCTTAGCCTAAACCGCACGCGTTGTCAGGAAATGCGTTTCGTTATGCACGCCCCATTCACCATGTCGGTTGGGACTGCGGCGAAACTATGGATGCGCCGGAGCCCCGGTCAGGGAGCCCTATGGTCGCTGCCGGGGCCGATCGCAGCGCTTTTGCCGGGCCCGACGTCGAAAGCCGGCAACTTGTCCGTTACCGCGACCGCATCATCACCCTTCGTCGCCGCCTGGCCTGTCGCGCTGGAGGCGGGAAAGAATCGATCGATCGCGCTCGCCATCGCCGCCGCGGTCTTGGCCCGCCACTCCGGCGAGGTCAAGGAGCGGACGTCCTGCGGGTTGGAGAGATAGCCCAGTTCCACGAGCACGGACGGGAAATCGGGCGCCTTGAGGACGACGAAACCGGCCGAGCGCTCCGGATTGTGGTTGAGCCGAGTCGCGCCTTGCAGTTCCTGAACCACATCACGGGAGAACATATGCGCGTAGGTCCGCGTCTCACGCCGCTTGAGATCGAACAAAATGTCGGCGACGTCGGCCGGCTCTGGCTTGTGATCGGCGCCGGCGGCTTTGTCGGCGGCGTTCTCATCCTCTGCGACTCGCGCCGCCTCGGCGTCGGAGGCCCGCTCCGAGCAAGTGTAGACCGTCGCGCCGAAAACCTCCGCCCCTCCCGCTCTCAGCGCATCGGCGTGGATCGAGACGAAGAGGGAGGCGTTCGCCTCGCGCCCGATGCGCACTCGATCTTCCAGCGACACATATTGGTCGCCGTTGCGGGTCAGGACGACCTTGAAGCGGTTCAGCGCCTCGAGCCGGCGCTTCAGCTCCAGCGCATATTCGTACACGATCGTCTTCTCTGTCGCGCCGCCGACGCCGTAGGCTCCCCCGTCCACGCCGCCATGGCCGGGGTCGAGCACGATAACCGGCGGCCCCGAGCCCGCATCAGCGTCGGCGTCGGGCGGCGCGCTCTGCGGGCTCGCGGCGATTTCGACGGCTTGGCGCGCGGCCGAGGCAAACGCCCCCGGCTCGCATCGGTTCAATTCGATCGAAAGCCGGGACGGAGCAGCGCCCTTGGCGATCGTGGTCGCTTCGACCTTGCCGATGCAGGCCGGCCGCCCGAGATCGATGACGATGCGCGATTTTCCGGGATCGAACAGGCCAAAGCGAAACGCCTTGATGATGGCGTCGTGCTTGGGGGCGGGATGACCGACGCTCGGATCGAGTTGAAAATTCACCTCGCCGAGGTCGACGACGATCCGATCGGGATCGACCATGGCGTGGGCGGCCGCGCTGACCGGAGCCGAGAGGTCGAAGGTCAGCTTCGCCGAATCACCATTGTCGACGATGCGCGCCGCGACGGCGACGGGCGCCGAAGCGTTCTGCGCGAGGACGCAAACCGGGACCAGCGCAATCAGGATCGCGCTCCAAGCGAGCCGGCGCTTCCTCCAGACCGTCGCTCCCGCATGCAACATACCGGGTCCCCACATCGGCCGGCTCCCCGGCCCATCCCGCCCGACAGACTTAACGCATACGGCGGGTAAAGTTAATGATTCCTCACGGCGACCCCAATGGGGCTACCGATCGTGTCCCCCTCGCAACACGAACGATTCGCCTTTCGCGCCGCGCCGGACCGGACCCAGCAAGCGGACGTTAGGGTAAACATCTGATGAATCGCGCCCTTGCGAGCGCGGCAAGCGCGCTCCAATGCACGAACGCGCAGGGTTCAACCGCTCCCGATGGGAAATCGCTTGCCAACCCCGGCAGCGGCGCCTATGTAGGAAATGTCGCATTCGGGCTTCTTGCGCGGCGTGGCTCTTCTGCCTTGGCTTGAAACAGCTGACGCGAGCGGAGTTGCGCTGAGCGAACAAGCTTGGCCCGCAAGCGCATGACCGCCCTTCCGTCGCCTTCCTTGCGCTAGGAACACCTCACGCAAGGGGTTTGCGGCCGAAATTAGGGAATGCGCGTCGCTGGACATTAGTCCAGAGAGCGCGGCCGGCGCTTGGCGCCGGGGCGAGTTTCTAGGCGTTCACCCGAGCGCCCCTCGAATGGCGACGAGGTAAGTTTACGCCGAGTTTCAGGGTCGCGATGCTAGGATTGCAAGAGAAAATCCGCTTCGCCGCGTTTCCGATTACGCGGGCGGGTTTTCGTCTTGAAGCGTCCCGCGCGCATTGCGAATGGCGCAGGACGGCATCTCGGCCCGATTGGCGTTCCCGTTTTTCAACCGACAACACAGGCGCGCCGCGAACGGCCCTAGACCGCCCCGAGATGGCGGACGGGCACGCGCACGCGCGCCCCAAGAGAGTTCAACATGTCAAACAAGATGATCATCGACGCCTCCCACCCGGAAGAAACCCGGGTGGTCGTGCTCCGAGGTAACCAAGTCGAAGAATTCGACTTCGAATCCGCAAGCAAGAAGCCGCTGCGCGGAAACATCTATCTGGCCAAGGTGACGCGCGTCGAGCCGTCGTTGCAGGCCGCCTTCGTCGATTACGGCGGGAACCGCCACGGCTTCCTCGCTTTCTCCGAAATTCATCCAGACTACTACCAAATTCCGGTCGCCGACCGGCAGGCGCTGCTCGATGAAGAGGCGCGCTCCCATCGCGAGGATGAGGACGAGCCGAACGGCGAGCGCCGCAGCCGCCGCCATCGTCGCCCCCGCTCCCCGGAGGCGGGGATGCGAGCGAGCGAAGGCGAGCACATTTCGGAAGTCGCGCCGAATGAGGGGGAAGGCGACGAGAGCCCGCAGGAAAGCGCCGAAGGGCCCCGGCTCGGCGCTGTCTCGCCCGAGCCGGATGATCCGGCCGAACTCGCCGAGCGCGCCGCGGCTCACGAGAACCACGACGCTCGCCGCGAGGACCCAGAGGCGTTTGAGGCGCCGGCCGAGCCCGTCGAGGCGACCCCGGAGGACGTAGCGGCTGTCCCTTCGCTGGGGGACCCGGCTCCGTACGCGGAAGCCGCCGGGGAAGAGCGCGCGACCGAGGCGCTGGGCGAGCAAGGCGAAAGCCACGTTGAAATCGTGAGCGAGACTTTCGCCGAGAGCGAGTCCCTCGCCTACGTTCAGCCGGCCGACGACGCGCCGCGGGTCGACGACGAGCGGCCGGTAGAAGCGGCAAGATTTGCCGACGACGAACGTCGTAGCGAGGACGAGGGCCACCACGACGGTGACCGTCACGCGGGCGATGACGAACATCACCCCGACGAGGACGACGAGCCGGAGGTGACGACCCTCGGCGGCGGCTCGGACGAGACGGAGATGCGGGCGCCGCGTCCGCGCTCCACCGACGACGAAGGCGAGCCGGTCGAGCACATCGGCGGCGACGCGATGGACGAGACGCCGCGCCGGCCGCCCCGGCTGCGCCGTCAGTACAAGATTCAAGAAGTGATCAAGCGGCGCCAGGTTCTGCTGGTGCAGGTGGTCAAGGAGGAGCGCGGCAACAAGGGCGCGGCGCTCACAACCTATCTCTCGCTCGCCGGCCGCTATTCGGTCCTGATGCCGAACACGGCGCGCGGCGGCGGCATTTCGCGCAAGATCACCAACAGCCAGGACCGCAGCCGCCTCAAGTCGATCGCCGAGGAGCTCGAGGTTCCCGAGGGGATGGGCGTCATCCTGCGCACCGCCGGCGCGACGCGCACCAAGGCGGAGGTCAAGCGCGACTTCGAATATCTGCTTCGCATGTGGGAGACCGTCCGCGAGACGACGCTCGCCTCCAGCGCGCCGACTCTCGTCTATGAGGAAGGCTCGCTCATCAAGCGCGCCATTCGCGACCTCTACAGCAAGGAAGTCGACGAGATCGTCGTCGCGGGCGACTCCGGCTATCAAGAGGCCAAGGCGTTCATGCGCCTGCTGATGCCGAGCCACGCCCGCTCCGTGGTTCCCTACCGCGACACGCAGCCGGTGTTCGCCAAGGCCGGCGTCGAGTTGCAACTCGACGCGATGTTCTCCAATCAGGTCACCCTGAAGTCCGGCGGCTATATCGTCATCAACCAGACCGAAGCGCTGGTCGCCATCGACGTCAATTCGGGCCGCTCGACGCGCGAGCACAACATCGAAGACACGGCGGTGCGCACCAATCTCGAAGCGGCGGATGAAATCGCCCGTCAGCTTCGCCTGCGCGACCTCGCCGGCCTCATCGTCGTCGACTTCATCGACATGGAGGAAGGGCGCAACAATCGTGCGGTCGAGCGCCGGATGAAGGACGCGCTCAAGAACGATCGCGCCCGCATCCAGGTCGGCCGCATTTCTCATTTCGGCCTGCTCGAAATGTCGCGCCAGCGCATACGCACCGGCGTGCTCGAGGGCTCGACGGTCGTCTGCCCGCATTGCATCGGCGCAGGCGTCGTCCGCTCGACCTCGTCCGTCGCGCTGCACGTGCTGCGTGTTCTCGAGGACGCGCTGATCAAGAGCGCCGCGAACGACATGATCGTGCGCACGCGGACGCCGGTCGCGCTTTACATCCTTAATCAGAAGCGCGCCCATTTGCGCGATCTCGAGGGCCGCTTCGGCGTCGCCATCACCGTCGAGGCCGACGACACGCTCTCTGGCTCGAACTACCACGCGCTCGAACGTGGCGAGCCGGCTTCTGGCGTCAAGGAAGACCTCGCGCGCGAACCGGAGACGCGGCATGCCGGCTACGGCGCTTCGCCGGCGGACGCCGAAGATTTCATGGTCGAGGAGGAGAACGAGGTCGAGGCGGAGAACGGCGAGCCCGAAACCGAGGAAGAGCTCGAAGCCGCCAATTCGCGCGAAGCCGAAGGCGACGCTTCCGCCGACGGCGAGCAGGGCCGGCGGCGACGTCGGCGCCGCCGCCGCCGCGGTGAACGGCCTGCCGGTGAGGCGATCGCCGCTGACGCGCCGCAACCGACCGACGACGGACTCGCCGTTGTCGCGGAGATCGGCGGCGACTTCGCCGGCGCCGAGCCCGTGCAACGCGTCGAGAGCGAGACCGAGAGCGAAGACGAGGACTCTCGTCCGAACAGCCGCCGGCGCCGCTCGCGTCGCGGACGTCGCGACCGCGATCGCTTTGTGCCGGCCCAGGGTGAAGCCGGCGCGATGAGCGAGGAGGCGGCCGAGCCAAGCGTCATCGGCGACGAGTTGGCCGCCGACCAGCGTCGAGCCGCAGCAGACCGAAGCCGTCGGCAGCGTCGAACCGTCTGAGGTGGCCGCCGAAACGCCGGTTACTATGGAGGCCCCAGCAGCGGCCGCCCATGAGGCGGCGAATGCGCCAGCCGAGCATGAGACGAGCGCGCCCGTCGAGCAGGCGGCTAGCATGCCGACGAGCGGCGCGGTCGAAACCCCGGCACATGCGGCGCCCGAGAGCGAAGCTGTGCCCACGCAGGCGAGCGAGACGCCCACCTCCGCTCAGGAGCCCTCCCCCGCCGAGCCGGCGCCAGAGACGGCGCCTGCGCCCGACGAGCCGCCCCGTCCGCGCCGCACCGGCTGGTGGCAGCGTGCCCGGGCGACCCTCGTCGGCGAATAAGCTAAGCGCGGGCGGACTACAGTCCGCCCGCCGCGTTCGCGAACGGGGACATGAGCGTGCGACGGAACGGCGGCTCGGCTCCCCCTCGCCGTAAAATCCTGCTGACCGGCGGCTCCGGCTTCGTCGGACGCGCGACGGCGGCGGCGCTGGTCGAAGCCGGCCACGAGGTCCATGTGGCTTCGCGCCGCGTCCCCCTCTCCGATGTCGCTTCCAAGGCCGCCGTCCATACGGCCGACCTGCTGCAGGAGGACGCCGCACGCCGGCTGATCGCGGCCGTCGCGCCCGAGGTCGTCCTTCATCTCGCCTGGTGCGTGACCCCCGGCCACTTCTGGACCGACCCCGCCAACCTCGATTGGATAACGGCAAGCCTCCGGCTCGCCCGCGCCGCAGCGGAAGGCGGCGTCAGCCGCTTCGTCGGCGTCGGCACCTGCTTCGAATACGATTGGCCCGCCAATGCGCCCTGCGTCGAAGGCCTCACGCCGCTGCGCGTCCACACGCTCTACGACGCGGCGAAGGCCAGCCTCGCCGCGACGCTGCGCGCCTATCTCGCGACCACGTCGACCCGCTTCGCCTGGGCGCGACTCTTCTATCTCTACGGCCCCGGCGAAGATGAGCGCCGCTTCGTGCCGAGCATCGCGCGCGCGCTGTTGCGGGGCGATCGGGCGCGTTGCACGCGCGGCGAGGTCGTTCGCGACTTCCTCGACGTGCGCGACGCCGGCGCGGCCCTCGCCGCGCTCGCCGCGAGCGACACTAGCGGCGATGTGAATGTCGGATCAGGCAAGCCCATTCGCGTCGCCGAAATCGCCGAGCGGCTGGCGAAAGCGGCCGCCCGCCCGGACCTCCTCGACCTCGGCGCCCTACCCGATCGCCCGGACGAGCCGCCGTTTGTCGTTGCGGACGTCAGGATTTTGCGGGAAGAGGTGGGCTTCGAACCGCAATTCGATCTTGAGCCCGGCCTCGCCGACGCGCTCGACTTTTGGCGCTGGCACGAAAACCGACATGTCTGAAACGAACGCCGGCGCGGCGTGCCCCATTTGCGCCTCCCCGGAGACTTTTCCGCTCGCCGAGGCGTCCAACGTCCCGATCCTGATGAACCGCCTCTATCCGACGGCGGCGACGGCGCGGGCGGCTCCTTCGGGGACGCTGCGCCTGACGCGCTGCCCAGAATGCGGCTTCACCTGGAACCGGGACTTCCGGCCCGAACTGATCGTCTACGACGAGGCCTACGAGAACGACCAAACCTTCTCCGGCGTGTTCCAGGCGCATGTCGAACGGCTCGCGGCGGATGTGATCGCGGCGGCTGAGCCGCTGCGCTATCTCGAAGTCGGCTGCGGCCAAGGCGGCTTCCTCGGACTGATCGCTCAGCGCGCGGGAGCGCGCCTAGCATCGGCCGAAGGGTTCGACCCGGCCTGGCGCGGCGGCGAAGGCGAAGGGCCGTTCGGCGCGCGCATCCACAAATCCTATTTCTCCCGCGCCTCGCTCGAAGCCCTTGCGCATGCGCCGAACGTCATCGTGTCCCGCCACACGATCGAGCATGTGCCTGATCCGGTCCCCTTCCTCGCCGCCATTCGCGAGGCGCTCGGCGAGCGCGCCGAGGCGACGATTTTCCTGGAGACGCCCTGTGTCGATTGGATCTTGCGACACGATGCGATGCAGGACTTCTTCTACGAGCACTGCTCGCTCTTTACCGCCCGCGCGCTCGCGCTGGCGCTCGAACGCGCCGGCTTTCAAGCGCCGCAGGTCAGCCATGTGTTCGGCGGCCAATATCTCTGGGCGCGCGCCAGCACAGTCGGCGTTGCGCCAACGCCTGCATCCAGCGAGCCACTACGCGCCAGCGACGTCATGAGCCGCCGCGACGCCTTCATCGACGAATGGCGTCGTCGCGCGTTGGCCGCGCCCGGCCCGCGCGCGATCTGGGGCGCCGGCGCCAAGGGCGTCACCTTCGCGCTGATGATGGAGGAAGGCGGCCAGCCGTTCGATCACGTCGTCGACATCAATCCCGCCAAGCAGGGCCTCCATCTCGCCGGCTCCGCCCTTCCCGTGGTTTCCCCACAGCAATCGGCCGCGCGCGGCGTCGCGACGTATCTCGTGATGAACCCGAATTATCGTGACGAAATCGCCGCGCTTCTCGCGGCGCTCGGCCGCAACGCCGAACTGATCGCCCTCGACGGAGACGCCAAACCGTGAAGCTCGAAATCGACACCGAAGCCGGCGTGCTGATCCGCGACGGCGAGCGCCTGCCCCTCTACGGCGACGCAAGCTTCCGCGCTTTGTCGGATCTCTGGGTCAAGGTCGGTTGGAACCAGAAATATTCCTATACCTTCTCGTGGCTCGGCGTGCCGATCATCCAATTGCCTGAGGACATGATCCGCTATCAGGAGGTCGTCGCGCGGCTCAAACCCGACGTCATCGTCGAGACGGGGATCGCCCATGGCGGCTCGGCGATCTTTTCCGCGAGCCTCTGCCGCCTGCTCGGCAAGGGGCGCGTCGTCGCCGTCGACATCGAGATCCGGCCGCACAACCGGCGCGCGATCGAGGCGCATCCGCTTGCCGATCTGCTGGCGCTCATCGAGGGCTCGTCGACCGACGCAGCGACGATCGAAGCGGTGAAAGCGCAGATTCGGCCCGGCGAGAGCGTGCTGGTCGTGCTCGACTTCGAACCACAGCTACGCCCATGTGATGGACGAACTCGCGGCCTATGCGCCGCTGGTGACGCCTGGCTCCTATGTCGTCGCGACCGACGGCATCATGCGCGATCTGACCGACGCGCCACGCGGGACCGCAGACTGGGGACGCGACAATCCCGCCGAAGCGGCGCGCGACTTCGCCGCGGCGCATCCCGAATTCGTCCTTGAGCAGCCGGCTTGGCCGTTCAACGAATTGACGCTGGCGGACAACATCACCCATTGGCCGGACGCCTGGCTGCGGCGCGCGGGCTAGCCGCTTTCTCATCCCCGCGATTGCGCGGGCATTCTCAGGGTTGTCCTTGGCCTCGATCACGACCAAGTCGGCTGCGCCGGCTTTTCTGTCGTCGCCGGCCGGGTCGGCAACTTCTCGATCTCAGGACCAACCTGGGCCGCCGCCTGGTCGAGATCGTAGGCGGTTTGTAGGTTGAGCCAAAACTGCGCACTGGTCTGAAACCAGTGGCCAAGCCGCAGGGCGGTGTCGCCCGTGATGGCGCGCTTGCCCTGGATGATCTGGGTGATGCGATTCGGCGGCACGGCGAGTTGCCGCGAAAGCTCGGTCGGCGTGACACCCAGCTCTGAGAGTTCGTCGGCAAGGATTTCGCCAGGATGGATCGGTGTACGGGCCATAAGTCCTCCTAGTGGTAGTCCACAATTTCAACGTTTGACGGGCCCGTGGCGTCCGCCGGCCACTCGAAGCAAATTCGCCATTGCTGATTGATGCGGATGGAGAACTGCCCTGCCCGGTCACCCGTCAGAGCCTCGAAACGGTTAGTCCGCTCGTCCTTGTAGCTCAGAATCATAGGGTAATCCGTGTGGAGGTCTTGACGATGTACGTCAAGCGTAAACACCTTCTCGAACGCCTTGTCGCCGGCAAGTGAATGGCCGGGGCAACAAACCTGGCCATGACAGGCGATGCAGTCTATGCGCTCTTGTCGAAGTGTCGCCCGACCTTGCGCGGCCCCCTGATGCCCAACAGCTCACGCACCCCGGTACGCGCGGTCTTCATCAGCGACGGTACGGTGCGCTCGAGGTAGAACGGCTCGCTGGCGACCAGCGCGGCGCGAAGCCCCGCCGGCAATTGGCGCGCCGTGCGGATGCGCCGCAGTTCCTTGGCGAAGGCGAGCCGGCTCTGCAGCATCACGGAAAAGGGCATCCGCGTGCCGCGGCGCGGGCTCGGGCGCGCCCGCTGGATGAATTCCGTCTTCGCGGTCGCTGTGACGACGCCGTCGATGATCGGCCCGTAGAGCGTCAAATGGTCCGCCGCGTAGGCGAAGGGATAGTTCCGGCACACCGGGAGATAAGCGTCGATCAGCGTCTGCCGGTCCCAGAGTCCGTAAAACCAGCTCGGATGGTAGGCGAACAACATCCGCAGGCGCTCGCGCGGCGGCAGGGCCGCGCCGATTTCGGGCGCGGCGGTCAAACGCCGATTGCCGCCGTCGAAGTCGCAGGAGAGAACATTGCCGACCGCCAGCTTGCAGCCGGGCGACGACGTCGCGAGCCTATGAAGCGTCTCGAGATAGTCGTCGGCGCTCAGATCGTCGTCGGCGCGCCAGAGGAACCAGGGGCTCTGGGCCGCCAGCAGCGCGGCGCGGAAGTTGGCGACGCCGCCGACATTTTCGACCTGACGAATGTGCTCGAAGCGAGGGTCGCGCTGAGCCCAGGCGCGCGCAATATCGCCGGTAGCGTCGGTCGAGGCGTTGTCGAAAATCAGCACCTTGAAATCGCCGAAGGTCTGGCGCGCCAGACAGACGAGGCTCTCCTCCAACAGGCCTGCGCCGTTGTAGACGGGAACCCCGATCGTGATGGGAACCATGGTCCTGACCTTCTGCCCGGCCGCCCCGCCCTTCCGCCGGCCTGGATATCTTGATAAGGCCCAGGCAGCAAACTGTGATCCGGCGAAGACATGAAAGCGGTCATACTCGCGGGCGGCCTCGGCACCCGCATATCAGAGGAATCTCACCTCCGCCCCAAGCCGATGATCGAGATCGGGGGCAAGCCGATTCTGTGGCATGTGATGAAGATCTACGCCCATCACGGCATCAGCGACTTCATCGTCTGCCTCGGCTACAAGGGCTATGTGATCAAGGAGTATTTCTCCAATTACTTCCTGCACGCCTCCGACGTGACGATCGACGCGCGGGCCAATCGCACCATTTACCACAACACCCACGCGGAGCCCTGGCGCGTCACCTTGATCGACACCGGCAACGACACGCTGACAGGCGGACGCCTCAAGCGCGTCGCCCACTATCTCGAGCCGGACGAGCCGTTCTGCTTCACCTATGGCGACGGCGTCGCCGACATCGACGTCACCGCCTCGATCGCCTTCCACCGCACCCACGGCCGCAAGGCGACGCTCACCGCCGTCGTGCCGCCCGGCCGCTACGGCGCGCTGTCACTCGACGGCGACCGTGTCGAGCGCTTCGTCGAAAAGCCGCCGGGCGACCAGGGCTTCATCAACGGCGGCTTTTTCGTGCTCGATCCTTCCGTCGTCGATCTGATCGACGGCGATCAGACGCCGTGGGAGGGCGCGCCGCTGGAGACGCTCGCCGCGCGCGGCGAGTTGATGGCCTACCGCCACGGCGGCTATTGGCATCCGATGGACACGCTGCGCGACAAGAACCAACTCGAAGATCAATGGGCCTCCGGCCGGGCGCGCTGGAAGGTCTGGGCGTGACCGCGCGACTTCCGGACGAGGCGTTCTGGCGCGGGCGGCGGGTGCTGCTGACCGGACACACCGGCTTCAAGGGCGGCTGGGTAGCGCTGTGGCTTACCCGCCTCGGCGCAACAACGACCGGCTTCGCGCTCGCCCCAGAGACGAAGCCGGCCTTGTTCCACCTCGCTGAAATCGAGCAAGACCTCGCCTCGCGCATCGGCGATCTGCGCGCGCCTGAGGCAGTGCGCGCGGCGGTCGAGGCGGCCGAGCCGCAAATCGTGCTGCACCTCGCCGCCCAGCCGATCGTGCGGCGCGCCATCGCCGACCCGATTGAGACCTTGGGCGCCAATGTCATGGGCACGGCGCATCTGCTCGACGCGTTGCGCGACTGCGCAAGTGTCGAGCGCATCGTCGTCGTTACCTCCGACAAGGTCTACGACAATGGCGAAAGCGGCGAAGCCTTTCGCGAGGACGCGCCGCTCGGCGGCAAAGACCCCTACTCCGCGTCGAAAGCCGCGACTGAAACCGTCGCCCGCGCCTTTGCGCAAACCTATTTCGCGCCGCGCGGGGTGACGCTGGTGACGGCGCGCGGCGGCAACGTGATCGGCGGCGGCGACTACGCCGAAGACCGCATCGTGCCCGACATCGTCCGCGCCTGGGGCGCGGGGCGGCGCCCGCTGCTGCGCATGCCCGAGGCGACGCGGCCCTGGCAGCACGCGCTCGATTGCATCGCCGGCTACGTCCTCTACGCCGAGCAGGCGGACGCGCGCGCGCCGGCCGCGCTCAACTTCGGCCCCGATCCCGCCAATCCGGTAACCGTCGGCGAGTTGACCCGCGCGATGCTCGAAGCGCTCGGCGCGCCGCCCGAATTCGAGGTCGAGCCCATCGCGGGATCCAAGGAGATGCGGAACCTTGCGGTCGATGCGCGAAGGGCGCAAAACGTACTCGGCTGGCGCAATTGGCTGTCGAGCGCCGACGCCATTCGCTGGACCGCCGATTGGCACCGGCGCGTCCGTCTCGGCGAGGCGCCGCGCGCGGTGACGCAAGCCCAGATCGAAGCCTATTGCGCGCTCGCCGCGCGCGAAAAGAGGGTGTGAGACGCGATGGCCGACCGTCTGTCCCCTCCCCGCTGCCGCTTCTGCGGCGCCGCCCTGACGACGACCTTCGTTGATCTCGGCAAGACGCCGCTCGCCAACAGCTATCTCAACAAGATCGAAGACGCGGCGAAGGAACGGCGTTACCCGCTGCACGCCAGGGTCTGCGCCGAATGCTTTCTCGTACAGGTCGACGACGTCGAGACGCCCGAGGCGATCTTCAGCGACTACGCCTATTTTTCGTCCTTCGCCGCCTCGTGGGTCGAGCACGCGCGCCGCTACGCGGAAGCGACGACCGCGCGCTTCCGCCTCGGCCGGCAGTCGCTCGTCGTCGAAATCGCCTCGAATGACGGCTATCTCCTGCAGCATTTCCGGTCGACGGGAATCCCTGTCCTCGGCGTCGAGCCGGCGGCCAATGTGGCGGCGGCGGCGATCGCCAAAGGCGTGCCGACCGAGGTCGCCTTCTTCGGCCGCGCGACTGCCGAGGCGCTCGCGGCGCGCGGCTTCAGGGCGGATCTGATGGCTGCCAACAATGTGCTCGCGCATGTCCCCGACATCAGGGATTTCGTCGCCGGCTTCGCGCTGCTGCTCAAGTCCGACGGCGTTGCGACATTCGAGTTTCCGCACCTCCTCAATCTGATCCGCGAGACGCAATTCGACACGATCTACCACGAGCATTTTTCCTATCTCTCGCTGGTGGCGGTCGAGGCGATCTTCGCCGCGACGGGCTTACGCGCCTTCGACATCGAGGAGATCCCGACGCATGGCGGCTCGCTTCGCCTCTATGCCTGCCGCGAAGAGGCGACGCACGGCGAGACCGAACGGTTGATGGCGCTGCGCATGAAGGAGCACGAGGCGGGCCTCGATTCGCTCGCCGCCTATCGCGGCTTCGCGCCGCGCGTCGAGGCGGTGAAGCGCTCGTTCCTCGCCTTCCTCGCCAAGGCGCGCTCTGAGGGAAAGACCGTCGCGGCCTATGGCGCGGCGGCCAAAGGCAACACCTTCCTCAATGTCTGCGGCGTGACGCGGGCGGAGATCGGCTGCGTCTTCGACCGCAGCACCGCCAAGCAGGGCAAGCTGCTCCCTGGCAGTCACATTCCGATCTTGGCGCCAGAGCGAATCGGCGAGATCAAGCCCGACTATCTCGTCGTGCTGCCGTGGAACCTGCTCGGCGAGATCAAGACAGACATGGCGGCCATCGCGCAATGGGGCGGCCGCTTCGTCGTCGCCGTTCCCGAAACGCGCGTGCTGCCCTGATGCCGTCATTGCGAGCGAAGCGAAGCAATCCAGCGATCGAGGCCTCGCCGGCAAGTCGCGGGTCGTTCCGTGGGCGCCTCAACCTGCTGACGCTTCGATCTCTGGATCGCCACGCCTCGCTCGCGATGACGACGGAGGCCCGGATCAACCTGAAGACAATTCGCTATAATCCTCTCGCGACGCCTCAGGGGCAAAGCGGCGCGCTCGCATGAAGTTCGAACCGACCAATCTGCCCGGCGTGACGCGGATCGTCCCCCAGCCGATCGCGGACGAACGCGGCTTTTTCGCCCGGCTGTTCTGTCCCGAGGAATTCGCGGCGGCGGGATGCGCCTTCTCCCCCGTGCAGATGAACCTCTCGCGCAACCGCCTCGCGCACACGCTGCGGGGGATGCATTTTCAGGCCGAGCCCTCTGCAGAGGGCAAGATCGTGCGGGTCGTACGCGGCGCCGCCTTCGACGTCGTCGTCGACCTCAGGCCCGAGAGCTCAACTTATCGTCGCTGGACCGCGGCGCTGCTTAGCGCCGAGAACGGCGAGGCGCTGCTCGTTCCCGGGGGCTGCGCGCACGGTTTTTTGACGCTCGAAGACGAGACGGACGTGCTTTACCAGATGGACCGCCTCTATGAGCCGGGTCATGGGCGCGGCCTGCGCTATGACGATCCGGCGCTGGCGATCGCCTGGCCGGCGGCGCCGCGCGTCATCGCGCCGGCTGATCTCAACTGGCCGCCGCTCGAGGCATAGAGCAAGCTGGATCAAGAGCCGCTCGGAGGAGGGCGCGTGGACGTCGAAGAGATCAGCGCCGCGCACGCCGCCGAGCGATTGGAGCTTCCCCTCAGCCTCGAGTCGATCGCCCAGGTCGTATGGCCCGAGGCGCCGCGCCCGCCCACCCCTGCTCCGGCCGCCGACGACATCACGATCGTCACCGCCTTCTTCGACATCGGGCGCGGTCAATGGCGCGACGGCGCCGACATGGGCGCGCGCTTTCGCCGCAGCGTCGACGACTATTTCGCGATGTTCGCGCGGCTCGCCAAGCTGAAGAACCAGATGATCGTCTTCACCGAGCCGCGCCTCGCCGCACGCGCGCGCGAACTGCGGCGCGCGAACGGCCTCGAAGACCGCACGATCGTCATTGCGATTCCCGACCTGTTCGATTGCGATCTCGTCGCGCCCGTGCGGGCGGCGGTCGAGCGGCGCATGAGCGACCTCTTCCGGCACTGGGTGACCAAGCCCGAGAGCCCGGAATATCGCGAGCCGCGCTATGTGCTCGTCAACGCCCTGAAGTCGGCTTTCGTCTCAACCGCCCTCAATCTCGGCCTCGTCGAAGCGCCGCAAGTCGCTTGGATCGACTTCGGCTATTGCCGTGACGATAATCGTTTCGAACCCGCCGAGCCCTGGCGCTTCGACGCCGGCGGCAAGATAAACCTCTTTCACATCGTCGCGCTGGACGACGCGCCGATTACGCGCGTCGTGCGCTACGGGACGGTCTATTTCCAGGGCTGCCACATCGTCGGCCCCGCCGACGCCTGGCCGGCGCTGGCGAACGAGATGAGGTTCGCCCTCGCCGCGCTGCTCGCCTGCGATCTCGTCGACGACGACCAGACGATGCTGTTGATGGCGTGGCGCAAGGACCCCGAGCGCTACCGCATTCACGCCGTCGATTCGAAAGACTGGTTCATCGTCTTCCGCCGCTTCCGCACTGGCGCGCCGATCGAGACGCTGCGTTTACGCTCGGGGCCGCGCATCAGGGTCGAATCGTCGCTGCGCGAGGAATTGCGCCTGCAGCTGAAGCTCTGGGAGAAGCGAGGCAAGCGGCTGCGACGACGCTTGGGCCGGCCCTGATGCGGTCCGTCGCGGAAGCGCTGTCGTTCCGGCGCGACGTCAACGGGCTGCGGGCGCTCGCCGTCGCCAGCGTCGTCGCCTTTCATGTCGATCGCGACGCGCTGCCCGGCGGCTTCGTCGGCGTCGACATTTTTTTCGTCATCTCGGGCTATCTGATCTCGCGCATCCTCTTCGCCGAAATCAGTGACGGCGCCTTCAGCCTCAGCGAATTCTACTTCAAGCGCGTCAAGCGCATCTTTCCGGCGTTGATCGTCGTCCTGCTGGCGATCTGGGTCGCGGGCTGGTTCGTGCTCGATCCGCCCACCTTCACTGAGCTTGGGCGGCAGGAACGCGACGGCGCGTTCTTCTCGCTCAATTTCCGCCAGATCGTCGAACCCGGCTATTTCGACCTCGCCTCGGCGGCGCGGCCGCTGCTCCATCTCTGGTCGCTCAGCATCGAGGAGCAGTTCTACATCGTCTGGCCCGCGCTGCTGGCGCTAATGTTTCGATTTCCACGCGCGGTGGCGCCGGCGATCTTCGTCATCTTCTTCGCCTCGCTGACCGCCAATCTGGCGCTGACCGAACACGACGCGACCAAAGCCTTCTATCTTCCCTGGAGCCGCGCTTGGGAATTGGCGCTCGGCGCCGCGGTCGGCTACCGCGAGCTCTTCTGGCGCGGCGCGGTCAAGCCCCCGCAGGCGCCGATTGCAGCCGACGTCTCGATCCTCGCCGGCCTCGCGCTGATGATTGGCGCGGTCGTCTTTCTCAATGAGGCGCAGCCCTTCCCCGGCTGGCGCGCGATGATTCCGACCTTTGGCTGCGCGCTGGTGCTCGCCAACCCCGGCGCGCGTCTTGGCGAGCGAGTGCTGGGCGGGCGCGTCGCGCAATGGCTCGGCAAGGTCTCCTACCCGCTCTACCTCTGGCACTGGCCGCTGCTGTCCTTCGCCGTCATCGAATGGGGCCCGCTTGTCCCGCTGCCGACCCGCATCGCGCTGGCAGGGGCGGCGGTCGTGCTGGCGTGGCTGACGTATCGCTGGATCGAGCGGCCCGCCGCACAGGGCTTCCGCCTGCATGAGAACAGGGTGGTCGTCGCTCTCGCCGTCGGGCTGATCGGCTGCGGGGCGCTGGGCGGGTTGACGAAGTCGCTAAACGGCTTTGCGCTGCGCTATCCCGCCCGCATCGAGGCGCTGTTCGACTATCCCCCGCATGGCCTCGCGGAGGCGCTCTATCGCGCGGACACATGCTTCTACGACAAACGCGACACGCCGGATTCACTGAAAACGCTCCGCGCGCGGCTCACGCAGCAATTCGACGCGGCCGGCTGCGCCGCCGTGCAGGACGCGAGCAAGCCGACGATCCTCATTCTCGGCGATTCGCACGGCGCGCATCTCTATCCCGGCATCGAGAGCGAGTTCGGCGCGACCGCCAACGTGCTCCAGCTCAACGCCAATTATTGCGCGCCGCTGATCGTGCCCGAGGAGACCGGCGAAGGCGAGACGGGAACCGAGCGCTGCCGCATCATCAACCGTCTGATCGAGGAGAAGGTGCGCGAGATAAAGCCGACGGTAGTCGTCCTCGGCGCCTTCTACATGCAATATCTGAACTTCCCCGCCTATCGCTACCCGGACTTCGCCAACGCCTATCGCGCCTCGCTCGCCGAATTGCGCGCCGCCGGCGTCGGACAGATCATCGTCGCCGGCGATCCGCCGATCTGGAGTCCAAGCCTGCCGTCGCTGGTGGCGCGCGAACTGCTCGCGACCGGGTCGTCGGCGCGCTATTCGGGCGCGGGCCTCGCAAAGGATGCGCTCGCGATCGACGCCGACCTGCGCCGGCAGTCGTGGCCGGCGGGGGTGACTTACGTCTCGCTCGATGAAGGCCTTTGCAACGCGTCAGGCTGCCTGCGCCGCGTCGGCGACGACTTGCCAAATGATCTGACCGCGCTCGACTATGGCCACCTGTCGCGGCAGGGCTCGATCGTCGTCGCCCGCGACGTGCTCGGTCCGGTGATCCGCGCGGCGCTTGCGAGCGAGCGGCCGTAGCGGTCACGGGGAACCGTCATTGCGAGCGGAGCGAAGCAATCCAGCGATCGAGGTCTCGCCAGCAAGTCGCGAATCGTTCCGCAGGCGCCTCAATCGGCTGACGCCTCGATCTCTGGATCGCTTCGCTTCGCTGGCGATGACGGCAGGGTCCGCTCAAGACAAAAAGCAACGCGGCCTACGAGACCTGACGATACCGTTCGCCGGTCCTCAGCAGGACGCCATGCGCGCCAGCGATGCCGAATTCGAAGCTTTGCGCGATGCGACGCGCTCGGTCGATGAAGAATGCGGCAGCCTGGGGCGGGCAAAGGGAATGCGCAGTTTCCTCGAACAGCATGAGCCAGCGGTCGAAATGCTCAGCGTCAATCGGCAACGGCAGGTGCTTGGCCATCGGCCGACCGCTATAGCGGCCGGTGCGAAGCGCGAGCGACGACCAGAACGCTGAAATCTCGCGGAGATGGCTGTCCCAATCGGCGATTTGGGCCTCAAAGATCGGCCCAATCAAAGGATCCTTGCGCGCACGCGCGTAGAATTCCCGGACCAGCCGTTCGATCATCGCTTCGTCGATTTCGGTTTCCGTGAGCATTATCTCTCGCAGTCGCCCTCGTACAACGCGCTTATACGCCAATCGGCGGCGCACGTGACTATGCGCAGTTGGGTAGAGCGTCCCAATCGATCAAGAGCGTCCGCGCCGACGGTCCCTGAGATGTTCGGCCAGGACGAGCGCATGATTGTGCTCCACGTCGTGGGCGGCATAGAGCAAGGTTACCCGGCCGCGCCGCAGAATTTCGTCGAGCGGTTCCACGGCGGCCTCATTCGCCGCGAGCTCGGCGAGATAGCGCCGGCCGAATTCGGCAAAGCGCGCGGGGTCGTGACCAAACCAAGTGCGCAGCTCCGGGCTCGGCGCGACGTCCTTGAGCCACAAGCTCCAAGCCGCCTCCTCCTTGCGCAATCCGCGGGGCCAAAGACGGTCCACCAGCACGCGCGCGCCGTCGTCGTCCGACGCGGGGTCGTAAACGCGCTTGATGCGAATGTCGGGCGCGTGCCTCGTCATCGCCACTGACCGCCACAGTCCGTCATGGCCGGGCTTGACCCGGCCACCCACGCGGCTCCGAGGCTTAGGACCGTGAACGTATCGTCCAGGTCCGACGCAAAGAGCCCGGGGCCACGCGACACTCACCCCGCGTGGGTGGCCGGGTCAAGCCCGGCCATGACGATGGCGCCGCGCGCTCTAAGTGCGCCTAATCCACGCCTGCGCTTCGTTCCACTCGGCAAGCGGGAGGCGGCCGACGTGCTCGTGGAGATAGTCGAACTGCGCCTTCGCGAGTTCGCTCGACCGGTCCTCGAGCTTCGGCGCGTCGCCGGTGATGCGGAATACGCCGACCCCGTTGTCGACCTTGACGATCTTGAACTCGACGCCGGCCGTCTCGATCAACTCGAAGGCGACCTTCCACACGTCGCCGGTCCACGATCCCATCGCGATGCGCGGCACATGCGCTTCGATCCAATTGTGCGGCAGCAGGTCGTGCAGGATCACCCAGCCGCCTGCGTTGAGGCAGCGCATCGCATTGGCGACGTCCTTATGCACCTGCTCGTAGGTGTGCAGGCCGTCGATGTAGATGACGTCGAAGCGCTCCTGGTGGGTCTGAAAGAAGGCGTCGGACGTCGTCCGGATCGTGCCGCCGCGATTGGGATCGACGCCGACCTTCTTGTCGACTGGCACCGAATTGAACACTTCATTGCGGTCGCAGCCGATCTCGAGATAGGCGCAATCCGGAAATTTAGACGCCGCGAGATTGACGACCGCGATGCGGTTGATCGGCGTCGCGCGCCAATTCCAGACGAACGCCTTGTCGCTGCGGTTCTGCCGATAGGCGAATTCCAGCGCCGTCTGCTTCGTCTTGCGCAGCGTTTTCTTCAAACCCGCCATTGATCCCAATCCTGATTGCGCGCGTCATCCCAGCGGAGCGCAAAATAGCGCCCCAAGTCTTGCGTGCAAGTCAGGAGGCGGCTCGGAAATCCCTGACGAAGCGGGTCAACGCCGCCAGCGCGATCTCGCAGTCCTCGATCGTGATCGATTCCAGGGGATTGTGGCTGACGCCGCCCTTGCAGCGAACGAACAGCATGCCGGCCGGACAGAGCTGGCCCATGATCATCGTATCGTGCCCCGCCCCGGACGGCAGCAGCCGCGGCTTCGCCCCGACCGCTTCGACCGCCGCCGCGAGCCCGGCGACGATTTGCGGATCGCAGACATAGGCGCCCGCCTCGTGCGTCTTCACGAGCTTCACGGCGACGCCGCGCTGCGCCGCGATCGCCTCCAACGTCGCCGCGAGATCGGTCACGGCGCGCTGGCGCTGCTCGTCGCGCGGCGCGCGAATGTCGAGCGAGAGGCGCACGAGACCGGGGATCACATTAGCCGCGCCGGGTTCGGCCTCGATGCGGCCGACGGTCGCGACGAGTTCCGCCTCCGCTGCGGCGCGCGCCTCGATGGCGAGGATCATCTCGGCGGCGGCCGCGAGCGCATCCCGGCGCAAGGTCAACGGGACCGTGCCGGCATGGCCGGCGACGCCGCTGACCGAGACATCGAAGCGCGTTGCGCCGTTGATCGCGGTGACGACGCCGAGCGGCAGGCCCTCCGCCTCGAGCGCCGGGCCCTGCTCGATATGCACTTCGACGAAGCCGGCGAGGCCCTCCCTTCGCAAGCTCCCCACACCGTCCGGGTCGCCGCCGAAGGCCTTCAGCGCATCGCGCATCACGACGCCGTCGCGGTCCTGCTGTTCGAGCGCGCACGCCTCGACAAGGCCGGCAAGCGCGCGCGAGCCGGTCAAGGTCCTGGGGAAGCGCACCCCCTCCTCGTCGCCGAAAGCGACGACTTCCACCGCAACGTCGAGCCGCTCGCCGCGCTGAGCGAGTTCCTCGACGACTGCGAGCGCGGCGAGAGCGCCGAGATTGCCGTCGTAGCGGCCCGCATCGCGCACGGTGTCGATATGCGAGCCGATCATCAAAGCGGGGGCGCCGGCCGTGCGCCCCTCATAGCGCGCGACAACATTGCCGGCGGCATCTAACCGCGCGTCGAGGCCGATCGCCTGCGCCCAGGCGATGAACTGCGCCGCGGCCCGCCGGTGAGCTTCGGAGAGATAGAGCCGCGTGAGCTTGCCCGGCTCGTCGGTAAAGGCGGCAAATTCGTCGATGCGCGCCATCAAGCGGCGGCCGGGGCTCTCGCGGCTCGGAGTCATTGTGAGGTCCCCTATTTCCCAGCGACGGCGGTGACGCCGAGCCAGCGCGCCAGCACGGCGCGCTCCTCGGCGGTCATCTCGGTGAGATTGTTGGGCGGCATCGCATGCGTGAGCACCGCCTGCATGCGGATGCCTGGCGCGAAGGCGGCGATATGCTCAGGCGTATCCAGCAGCACGCCCTTGGGCGCCTCGCCGATGCCGTCCCACACCGGCTCGGGCGAATGGCACATCGCGCAACGCGTCTCGACGACGTTCACCACCTGGGCCGGCGCGCGCGGCGCGTCGGCCGCCGCCGCCTTCACCTCCGGCCCCGGCAAGCCAAGCGCCGGGCGCACGCCGGGCGAGGACGCGGTGGCGATCCAGAACGCGGCCCAGATGGCGATCGCCGCGACGAGCCACGCCCACCAGGGCGCCTTGCCGTGCTCGAGGTGCCAGCGGTTGTAGAAATAGCGGACCAGCGCGCCGGCTATGATGACGCAGGTGACGATCGCCGGAATGACCCGCGAATTGGCGTAGGTGACGGGATAGTGGTTCGACAGCATCATGAAGACCACGGGCAGCGTGATGTAATTGTTGTGCGTCGAACGCTGCTTGGAGGCCTTGCCCCACATCGGATCGGGCTTCTTGCCCGCGAGCAGCGCGGCCACCGCTTTACGCTGGTTGGGCATGATGATGAAGAACACGTTGGCCGACATCATGGTCGCCATCAGCGCGCCGGTGTGGATCAATGCGCCGCGCCCGGAAAAGACCAGCGTGAAGCCGTAGCTCGTCAAAACGACATAGCCGAAGCCGACCAGCGCGAGCAGCGCGTCGTGCTTGGCGAGCGGCGAGCGGCACAGCAAGTCGTAGACGAGCCAGCCGACGGCGAGCGAGCCGACGCCGATCAGCGCCGCCTGCCAGGGCGCGAGCGCCGCGACCGAGGGGTCGATCAGGAAGAAGCTCGACTGGCCGTAGTAGACCCAGCACAGCAGGCTGAAGCCGGAGATCCAGGTCCAATAGGCCTGCCACTTGTGCCAGATGAGATGGTCGGGCAGCGCCGCTGGGGCGAGCATATATTTGCTCATCTCGTAGAAGCCGCCGCCATGCACCTGCCACGAGGTTCCGGCGACGCCGGGCGCGGCGTCCTTCATTTTGCGCAAGGAGGCGTCGAGATGCATGAAAAAGAACGACGCGCCGATCCAGGCGATCGCCGCGATCACATGCAGCCAGCGCAGCAGTATCGATCCCCACTCCCAGATATAAGGCCCCCAAGCGCCCATTCCGTCCCTCCAGCTCTCCCAAGGCGAACCGGCGCCTCGGCGCCGCCAAGATAGCGACCCCGCCTCGGGTTGCAAATTCGGGGCCATGGATCCATCGAAAACGGCGAGCAATGATTTTGCTCGCCGCTGAACCTCGATCGCCGCGGCGAATCGGAGGCGACTACGTCCTGACCACTTGGTCCGCGTAGAGATCTGGTACGTACATCTCCTTCGGCACGGGGGCGCGAAGGTAATCGGGATTGTGCACGCGCTCCGGCAGAACCGGCTCGACATGCGGCACCTCTTCGTAAGGAATATGCGTCAGCAGGTGCGCGATGCAATTGAGCCGGGTGCGCTTCTTGTCGTCGGCCTCGACGACCCACCACGGCGCCTCGGGAATGTGGGTCTTCTCCAGCATCGTCTCCTTGGCCTTGGTGTACTGCTCCCAACGCGAGCGGGACTGAAGATCCATCGGACTCAGCTTCCACTGCTTCAACGGATCGTGGATGCGCATCATGAAGCGCAGGTGCTGCTCCTCGTCGGTGATCGAGAACCAGTATTTGAGGAGAATGATGCCCGAGCGCGCCAGCATGCGTTCGAACTCCGGCGCGGAGTGGAAGAATTCGTCGTATTCCCCAGGGGTGCAGAACCCCATCACGTGCTCGACGCCGGCGCGATTGTACCAGCTGCGGTCGAACAGCACGATCTCGCCGCCGGCGGGGAGATGCGCCGCATAACGCTGGAAATACCACTGGCTGCGCTCGCGCTCGCTCGGCGCCGGGAGCGCGGCGACGCGGCAGACGCGGGGATTGAGGCGCTGCGTGATGCGCTTGATGACGCCGCCCTTGCCGGCGGAATCGCGGCCTTCGAACAGGACGACGATTTTCAGCTTCTTATGGACGACCCAGTCCTGCAGCTTCACGAGCTCTCTTTGCAAGCGCAGAAGTTCGCGAAAATAGAAGCCGCGCTCGATCGTCTCGCGCTCGGGATGGTCCGCCACGTCGTCCAGCAAAGCGGCGAGGCGATCGTCGTCGATCTCCATCTCCATCTCCATCTCTTCGTCGAGACTGTCAACGAGTTCGCCGTGGATGCGCCGATAGAGAGCGCCACGCGTTCGGTTCTCTTTGTCGACCATGGACGAGTCCTTTCCAATCAAGACATACCCGACTTGGAGATTGGACCAGGCTTGTGATGGCTTCGCGACGGTCAGGGATGGGAATCGCGAGCGGCCCGCCAGGCCGCGAGCTGCGCGCGCGACCAGAGCGCGAGCCGGCGCGGCGGGAAGGGATAGACGTAGTCGACGATCGTCTCGATCGGCGCTGGCAACGAGAACGGCTGCGCCTCGAGATTGATGACGCGAAACTGGCCGGTGACGATGTCGGCGTTGATCCGGCCGAAGCGATAGGTCGTCGTCAGGAGATACGAGATATCGGCGGCGAGTATGTTGTCGAGCGCCGCGAGCACGTCGGCATTGGAGAGATGGATGAAACAGTCGCGGCAGATCAAGAGGTCCGCCTGCGGCAACGGTGAAGCGATGACGTCGAGCCGCTCGAAACGGCGGTTCGGCGCCGCATAGTCACGCTGAAGTCGCTCGACCAGTTCGCCGACGATGTCGCCGCCGATGTAGCGCGTCTCGGCGTCGAAGGGGATATGCTTCATCCAGGCAAAGTCGCCGCAGGGCACGTCGAGGATCGAGCGCACGCGATATTTCCGCATAAGCCGAGGGAGGCGCCGGCGCAGGTTGAGGGTATAGCGGCTGCTGGACCCAACGCCGCTCGCCGATTCCGCGTCGTTCCAGCGGTTGAAGGTGAAGATGTCGCGGAACACCGCCTCGCGATTGTCGCCAATCAGCGGATGTTTATGAGACGGCAACGCCAAGCCGGCAAAGCGAAAGTCGAGCGCGCGCTCATGGAGGGCCGGGAATCCGGCGAGGATCCTATCAGTCAGTCGCGCGACACTCCCCAAGGCTTTTCTCCACCCTCGTCGTACTCGCGGCGCGAGGCGACTTGTTGGCAAGGAGAACCCGTATGCAGCACAGCCGTCAACACTTGTTGAAGGAGAAAGCGGTTGACTACGCCGATATGCCCTTCACAGCGGCAAGCCGCTCGCCCGCGAGACGCAGCGCCATCGCGAGCGAAATCGCGCCGGCGTCGGGATGTCCAATGCTGCGGCTGGCCAAGGGGCGCGCACGTCCCAAGCGCGGCGTGAGCGGCGCGGTGTCCGCGGCCGCCTTGGCGGCGACTTCGGAGGCGGCTCGCCAAGCTTCTGCTAGGTCGCGGCCGGCGGCGGTTTCCTGCTTGAGGACCGTCACGAAGGGCACGAGAGCGTCGACGAGGGTCTTGTCTCCGACGTTGGCGCCGCCCAGTCCGACAATCGCCTCCAGCGCCGCGCGCGCGCCCCGCACGATGTCGGCGGCCGCGATCGGATCCGTATCGGAGAAGGCCTCGCTCCAAACTCGCAGGCCAAGGCCCCACAGCGCGCCCGAGGCGCCGCCCGCCCGATCGGCCCAAGCGTCGCCGGCAATCGCGAGAACCGTCGCCGCTCCGGCGCCGGCTGCGACGGCCCGTTCGGCGGCCTCGGCGGCCGCAGCCGAGCCGCGGCTCATCGCCTGCCCGTGATCGCCGTCGCCCGCACGGGCGTCGATGCGGCCGAGTTCCTCCTCGGCCTCGCCCATCGCCGCTGCGAGCCTTCTCATGAGAGCGGCGACGCAGCGCGCCGATTCCCGCGAAGCCCCCGTCGCCTGGGGAATAACTGCGGCGTCCTCAAACACTTCGACCGGAGCATGAGCCTGCGCATGGATCTCGGCGCCGCGTCGGAACGCGGGCAAATCGGCGGGCGCGAGCCAGAGGTCCTCGAGACCATAGTCGAGCCAGGCGATCGTCAGCGAACAGCCCGCCATGTCGAGGCTGGTGACGAACTCTCCGACCTCCGGCCCGACGATCGTCAGGCCTCTCGCTTCGATCTCCTCCTGGACGCAGGTCCACAGACCGAACAGCTCTTCATATTTGGTCGCGCCGAGGCCATTGAGCATGACGGCGACGCGGCCGGAAGCGTCCTGCGGCCGCTCGCGAACCAGCCGATCGACCAGCATGCGCGCAAGCGCGCGGGCCGGCATGATCGGCTCTTCTGCGACGCCCGGCTCGCCGTGAATACCAAGGCCGATCCCCATTCGACCATCCGGAACGACGAACAGGGGTTCGCGCGCTCCCGGCAGCGTGCAGCCGCGAAAGGCGACGCCGAACGAGGCCGTGCGGCGGTTGGCGATTCTCGCCACCCGCTCCACGTCGTCGAGCGACATGCCAGCTTCCGCAGCCGCGCCGGCGATCTTGAAGACAATGACGTCGCCCGCAACGCCACGGCGCAGCGCGGCGCTCTCGGCCGTCGCGCTGGCGACGTCGTCGCAGACCGGCAGAATGCGCGCATCGATCCCCTCGACGGCCAAACGCCGCGCCGCCGCGCCGAAGTTGAGAACGTCGCCGGCATAGTTGCCGAAGCCGAGCAGCACGCCGCCGCCGCGATTGGCGAGCCGGGCGATGCGCGCGATCGCCCGCGTCGAGGGCGAGGCGAAAACGTCGCCGGCGACGGCCGCGTCGGCAAGCCCCGAGCCGACATAACCGGCGAAAGCGGGATAGTGGCCGGAGCCGCCGCCAATGACGACCGCCACCTTGCCGGCGGGCGCTGGCGCGGCGCGCAATACGCCGCCGGGCGCGAGCGTTACATAGCGTCCGTAGGTGGAGGCGAAACCGCGAAGCGCGGTAGCGGCGAAGCTTTCGGGTTCGTCATGCACGAACGTCATAAGGTTCTCCTCCCCTGGGGATGCCGAAAGGCCCTATCAGCTCGCGCCGTCCTCGCGAAGCGTAGGGACAAAGCCATCCCCGTTCACATCACTGAGACGGGTCCGACCTGCCTTCGACGCCTCAGCCCGCCAATGCGGCGGTGACCTTCTCGACGATGCCGATGTAGCCCTCGACGTTCCACGCCGATCGCCCGATGAAGAGGCCGTCGATGTTCGGACGCGTGGCGAGAGAAACGCAATTGTCCGGATTGACGCTGCCGCCATAAACGACGTCGACCGGCTCTCCGAACAGGCTTGTCGACACTTCCTTGATGCGGCGATGCTGATCTTCCGCGAAGTCCGGATCCGCCGGCACGCCGCCTTCGCCGATCGACCAGACCGGCTCGTAGGCGATCACGACCCGCTCGCGATCGGCCGCGGTGAGATACGAGAGGGCGAAACGCACCTGCGTCGCGAGGACCTCCGAGGTCCGACCCGCGTCATATTCCGCCCGCGTGTCGCCGACGCACACCAGCGCCAGCAGGCCGTTGTCGATCGCCGCCTTGGTCTTCAGCGCGACGGTTTCGTCGGTCTCACCGAAATGCTCGCGGCGCTCGCTGTGGCCGATTTCGACCAGGCTCGCGCCGACGTCGCGAACCATCGCGGCGGAGATCTCGCCGGTCCAGGCGCCGGCCGGCGCCCAATGCATGTTCTGCGCGCCGACCGCGACGCGCGTTCCGGCGAGCTGTTCCGCCACGTCGGCGATCGCGGTGAAGGGGGGGATCACGAAGGGCTTCGCGGCTATCGTCTTCGCCACCGAAGACCCCGCCAGCGCGAGGGCGAATTCGCGCGCCTCGGCGCGCGTCTTGTTCATTTTCCAGCTTGTGCCGATCCAGGGCTTCTTTTTGGGCATCAGTCTCTCAGTTTACAGGCCGACGTCGGCGTAGGGTTTCCAGAAGTCGACCAATTCGCGGATCATCCTGACGACGTTCCGGTCCGCGGGCTCGCGCTCTCGGAAGGCGAACTCCATGCACAATTCGTTGTCGCCGCCGCCCCCTTCTTGCACGGTCGCGATCAGCTTCTCCAGCACGATACGGCCGTTGCGATTGTGCTCCTCGGTGAAGGGCCAATGGCCGCCCTTGTTGGCCGAGCTCTGCTTGATGTGGATGATCGGCGAGCGCGCGGCGAAGGCGCGCGCCCAGGCGTAAGGATCAGTGTCGGCGGGGTTCGGCGAAGAGACGTCGCCGTGATCGATGTCAATCATCGCCTTCAGCGGCACGGCGAAGTCGGCGTCGTCCAAGCGATCCTGCAAATCTTGTGTCGCGGCGATCGTGTGGCCGAGCTCGCGCCCGACCGACATCGGCTCCCAGAACAGGTATTCGAGGCCACGCGCAGCCGCGTGCTCCGCGAGACGCCGCCAGCAATCAAGCGCAACCGACATGATGGCGTCGCGCCGCGCCGGATCGTCGTAATCACGATAGGTGAGGATCGCGTACTGCGTGCCCACGGCGGGACAAGCGATCTCGGCCGCGATGTCGACGAGGCCCTTGAACCAATCGAGGTAATATTCGCGCACCTCGGCGTCGGGATGGCCGAAATGGTTGAGGCGGCCGTAAGGCCCGGTCATCAGCGAGGTGATCTTGACGCCCCGGCGCGCGCACGCCTCCGCCAAGGCGCGGGTCAGCCGGCGCCGGGTCGGCGCGGGCCAGGCCGGATTGATGAACTCGTGAACGAGTTGAAGATAGCCGATGCCGATCTCGCCGGCGATCGTGTCGATGAGTTCGCCGGGCTCGGCGAAGCGATTGACGAACGGATTGAGGTTCAACCCCAGCTTGATCGGCATGGCTTCGTCTCGCCTCAGAGAGACTTGCCGTACTTCACGTCGATCTCGCCGATCGCTCGGACGTTGTTCGCGGAGGGACCCTGGGGGTCAAAATCGGAGGCGAGAAAGGTGTCGACGATGGCCTTGGCCAGTTCCGGCCCGATCACGCGCGCGCCCATGGTGATGATCTGCGCGTTGTTCGACTTGGCGGCGCGTTCGGCCGAATAGGTGTCATGCGTCAAGGCGGCGCGGATGCCGGGGACCTTGTTGGCGGAGATGCAGACGCCGATGCCGGTGCCGCAGAACAGGATGGCGCGCTCATGCTCGCCGGCCATGACGGCGGAGGCGACGCGATCGGCCACATCGGCGTAGTAGCCGGAGGTGCTGAGGTCCGAGACCTCCTCACCCCGCTTTTGCAGATGGGCGGCGACGACATCGAGCAGAGGCTTGCCTGCGCTGTCCGCGCCCAGAGCAATTCTCATTCCATTCTCCCGAATAGTCGTTAGCCGCGAAACACAGCTTCCAATGGCTCGGCTTCCCGGCGAAGATTATGGCGACCGGGCCTGCGTCCAGCCCCCTTGACACCATGCCACGAAAATGAAACGAACTTCAAGTTCAGAAAAAAATTTCATCGTGAGGACCATGCAGGACACGACGCCTAGAGGCCCCGCGAGCGAAGAGCACGACCTCTGCGTTCGCGCCGCATGGCTGCACTACGGCGCTGGCCTGACGCAGAGTGAGGTCGCCAAGCGCCTGGGCGTTCCCAGCCTGAAGGCGCATCGCCTGATCGCCAGGGCCAACAAGGAAGGCCTGGTTCGCATCTCGATCGAGGGCGATATCGTCGAGTGCGTGCGCCTCGAGGACAAGATGCGCGCGCGTTTCGGCATCCAATTCTGTGAAGTGTGTCCCGACCTCGACGACGAGCCCCTGCCCTTGCAGACCCTGGGCTTGGGGGGCAGCCGCTTCCTCAGGAATGCTTTCGAGCACGGCGAGGATCAGGTCATCGGCTTCGGCCACGGCCGCACGCTCGTCGCCTGCGTCAACATGTTGCCGAAGGTCGACGCCCGCAATTGCAAGCTGGTATCGCTGCAAGGCGGCCTGACGCGCCGCTATTCGACGACGCCCTTCGACGTCATTCATCGGCTCGCCGAGCGCACGGGCGCGGAGACCTATATCCTGCCCTTGCCGTTCTACGCCAATTCGGTCGAGGACCGCGCGGTCTTCCTCGAACAACGCGGCGTCGCCGCGATCATGCAGATGGGCATCGAAGCGACTTTGCGCGTCGTCGGCATCGGCACGATGGAGCCCGACGCGACGATCCTCGCGACCGGCATGATCGAGCGCCACGAATTCGAGGAGGCGCGGCGGGCCGGCGCGATGGGCGAAATTCTCGGCCACTTCTTCAGCATCGACGGCCGCCTGATCGAGAACAACATCTCGGCGCGCACGCTCTCGATGTCCGTCGCCGACATCGGCCGGCAAAAGACGATCGCCTTCGCCGGCGGCCGCGCCAAGGTCAACGCGATCCGGGCGGTGCTGGCGAGCGGCCTAGTCTACGGCATCATCCTCGACGAGCGGACCGCGAAGGCGCTGACGGCGTAGGGCAGCTTTCGAGACGCCCGGACGACGCCCTGGCGGTCGCCGCCAAGGCCGAACGGCATCCAGGCGAACTCTATTTAAATTCTCGGCCCTCGATCGCCGTTCGGCCGGCCACAAGCCCCCTCCGAAAGGCGATGGCCCTAATGGCTTGTCAAAATATCGAAACGACGACAGATTTACGGCGAGCGCCCATCCGGGGGAACGTCGGCTTTATACGTCGCCGGTCACCATAGCTGCCTCGACCGCCTGCCCCCGGCTCTTCGGGGATAGGACGAAGGCGGCGGCCTGCGGCGGTGCGGAGCCGGCGCCCACCGGATGACCGACTATGAAGGGCGCCCGCGTGCGGATCGGCCCCTGCAAGACGGCTCGATGCAAGAAAAGCGCAATTCGGGAAGCAACCATTCTCGAATACAAACATGACGTAATCGAACTACCCCGAATATTCGAAGACTAACAAGCCGTTATATCTGATGCTCTGAACATTAATTTAGCGCTCTACGGCAATCGCAGACCTATATTACATGTAACTGTGCAGAGGAGTGACGACCATGTTTTCGAGGCGTGAGGTGTTGGCGGCGACAGCCGTAGGTGGGATGGTGTCCGCAGCGGCGGGGGCAACGACCGCGACCACAACCACGACAAATCCCGCTCCGGTGAAGAGTGATATCACCTTCGGCAATCCGGATGACCCGCCGCAGGGCGCGATCAACGCCAAGAATCCAAGGAGCATCAGCGATCCGGGTCCGCAGAATCCCGTCATAAGGGATCAGTTTCCGGCCGCATTTTCGCCCCCCGCGACCGATGTCGGCAGCATGCCGCTCAGCTGGGCGACCTTCAACAATGCGCCGCGGCGCATTCAAAATGGCGGCTGGGCGCGTGAAGTAACGCAAGCCTCCTTCGCCATTGCGGAGACCATCTCCGGCGTCAACATGCGCTTGACGTCCGGCGGCATCCGGGAAATGCACTGGCACCAATTTGCAGAGTGGGCCTACATGACCTACGGCTCCTGCCGAATTACCGTTCTCGACGAATTGGGCCGACCCTATATCGCCGACGTGAATGAAGGTGACCTTTGGTATTTCCCCGCCGGCCTGCCGCATTCATTGCAAGGCATCGGTCAGGACGGCTGTGAATTCCTTATATGTTTCGATGACGGCAAGGCCTCCGAGTACAGCACCCTGTTGGTGTCGGAATGGTTCACGCATACTCCGCCGGATATTCTTGCCGAGAACTTCGGCGTTCCTGTCGACACGTTCAACGATATTCCGCTACGCGATCTCTACATCTTCCAGGGCGAGTTGCCCGGCGATCTGGCCGCGGACCGCGAAGCGGTGAGCGGAAGCGGCGTGCCGCCGCATCCTTTCACCTTCTCGCTCGGATCGGGAGGCGCGGCGCGCGAGACGAAGGGCGGTTCGGTGCGGATCGCCGACAGTCGCAACTTCACTGTTTCGACAACAATCGCCGCCGCGTTGGTGACGGTGCGTCCCGGCGGTTTGCGGGAGATGCACTGGCATCCCAACGCCGACGAATGGCAGTACTGGATCAAGGGCAAAGGGCAAATGACGGTCTTCAACACGGGTCCGAACGCGGTCACAATGAACTTCAACCCGGGCGACGTCGGCTACGTCAAGAAGAACCTTGGACATTATATCAAGAACACAGGCGACACCGACTTGCAGTTCCTCGAAGTGTTCAAAAGTTCCTATTTCGTGGATGTCTCCCTGTCCGACTGGATTTCTCGCACGCCGGCAGCAATGGTCGCCCAGCATCTGAACGTGAGCGCGGCCACGATCGCAAAATTCCCTAGGGACAAGCCGGAAGTCCTGCCGGTGTAATCGGATCAAGGGGCGCTTTGCGCCCCTTGCCGCGAGCAGCATGCGGCCGTCCGACTTTGGTCGCGGTCTGCCCAAATGCCCGCTTCGCTCGAGGCCACTCGGCTTCCGGCCGTCGGCGCGAGGGAAGAAGCGTGCGCGCGGGAAGCGGTTAAGCCGGCGCCGCGAAGCTCTTCTCGAACCAGTCCTGAAACGCCGCCTTTTCGGCGGCGCTCATGTGCAGAGCGTGCTTGGTGCGCCGCGTAAGAATATCCGCGGGCGTCTCAGCCCACTCATGCTCCGTCAGATAGCGCACTTCCGCCTCGTAGAGGCGAGGCCCAAAGCATCGGCCGAGGCCGGCGAGCGAACGCGCACCGTCGATCACCTTGGCCGTGCGGGCGCCATAGAGCCGCACGTAATGGCGCGCCAGATCGCGCGGCAGCCACGGATATTCGCGCTGCAGCCGATCGAGAAACAACGGCACGTCGGCGTTTTCGATGTCGCCGCCCGGCAAGAAGCTCTTGGCAGTCCAGTCCGGCCCCATCGTGGGAAAGGTCGGCTTCAACCGCTGCAACGCATGCTCGGCCAACTTGCGGAACGTCGTGATCTTGCCGCCGAACACGTTCAGCAACGGCGCGCCGCCCACGTTGTCGAGGTCGAAAACGTAGTCGCGTGTGACCGCGGAAGGGTTGCCGGCGCCGTCGTCGTAGAGCGGCCGCACCCCCGAGAAGGACTCGAGCACGTCCTGCCGCCGCAAGGCCTGTTTGAAGTAGCGGTTCACCGAGGCCAGCAGATATTCGATCTCGGTCTCGGCGATCGACACCTGTTCGGGAGCGCCTTCATAGGGGATGTCGGTGGTGCCGATCAGCGCCTTGTCGCCCTCGTAGGGGTTGATGAAAATCACGCGCTTGTCGTGGTTTTGCACGAGATAGGCGTTCTGCCCGTCCCAGAATTTGGGCGTGATGATGTGGCTGCCCTTCACGAGCCGCACGCTGCGAGTTCGACTTCAGCCCCGTCACCCGCCCGATGATGTCGTTGACCCAGGGGCCGCTGGCGTTGACCAGCGCGCGGGCGCGAACCACCCGCGCCGCCCCCGTCCGCGCGTCCCTCATCTCGATGCGCCACAGGCCGCCCTCGCGGCGGGCGGCGGTGCAGGCCGTGCGCGTCAGAATTTCGGCGCCGCGCTCGGCCGCATCCATCGCATTCAAAACCACCAGCCGCGCGTCGTCGACCCAGCAGTCCGAATATTCGAAGCCCTTGCGGTACTTGTCCTTGATTGGCGCGCCTTCGGGATCGCGCCGCAGATCGAGCGTGCGCGTGCCCGGCAGCTTCTTGCGTCCGCCGAGGTGGTCGTAAAGAAACAGCCCGAGCCGCACCAGCCACGCCGGCCGGTCCTCCGGGCTGTGCGGCAGCACGAAACGCATCGGCCAGATGATGTGGCTCGCCGAGTTGAGCAGCACTTCGCGCTCGATCAGCGCCTCGCGCACCAGACGGAACTCGTAATATTCGAGATAGCGCAGCCCCCCGTGCACGAGCTTGCCCGAGCGCGAGGAGGTGCCCTGCGCCAGATCGTCCTTCTCGCACAGCATGACCGACAGTCCCCGGCCCGCGGCGTCGCGCGCAATGCCGGCGCCGTTGACGCCTCCGCCGATGACGAAGAGGTCAAACGTCTGGAGATCGCTCATTCCGTTCAGTCTCCTTTGACCGGCGCGCTGTCGTCATGACGCGCGCCTTGGCGTTGCGCCATCATGTCCCACACCGGCTCCAAGGCCCGGCGGGCGCCGAGATACGCGGAATACATCCGCTCGTAGGTTCGCGTCAGTTCAAGGTTCGGCGCCTCGCTCGCGCCGAGCAGCGGCGTGACCCATTCGGCGATGCAGGCGTCCATCGTTGGATAGAGACCGATCGCCACCGCCGCCATCATCGCCGCGCCGGCGGCGCCGGCCTCTTCGCGCGCCGACGTGCGCACCGGCGCGCCAATCGCGGCCGACAGCGTCGCGCGCAAAGCGCGCGAGCGCGCCGCCCCGCCCGTCAGCCGCACTTCCGCGGGCATGTCGCCCATCGCGGCGTAGCAATCGCGGGCAGCCATCGCGAGCCCCTCGACTACGGCGCGCATGAGATTCTGGGAAGCGGTGCGCCGCGCTCAATCCGACAAACCCAGCGCGCGCGGCCCCGTTGACGAACGGCCCGCGCTCACCCGCCTCGGAGATATAGGGATGATAGAGGATGGCGCCGGGCGTCGATTTCGCAAGCCAGCCGTCGATCCTCGCGACGAGTTCAGCCTGCGTCGTCGCATGGCCCATTTCCGCCAGCAGGTCGCCCGCCAGCCGCAGCGCCCAGTCGATGTTGAGCGTCGCCGCCAGATTCGACTGCACCTGCGTGACCATGTCCGGCGCCGGCAGCAGGAGCACATAGCCGGTGCCCTCGGCGTTCAGGTGAACACCGTTGGTAGGAGTTGCCCGCAAATGAACGCCGGTCGAACCGATGACGGAGCAGGCCGCCGGCGCGCCGCCGGTGTAGACGCCCGCGCCGAGCGCCGTCATGACCATGTCGACGAAGCCGAGCGAGATCGGCGTGCCGGCGAGGAGCCCCGTCGCAGCGGCCGCTTCGTCCGAGAGGGGATGCGTCGTCCGAGTTCCGTCGACGATCTCGGGCAGCAAGCCGCGCCGCGCGCCGAGGCCGAGCGCCTCGATCACGGCGTCGTCGTAACGCCGGGTGCGAAAATTGCCAAAGGTGAAGCTCGCCTCGGAGGGGTCCGTCGCGCGCACGCCCGTCAGCTTGAGGTAGAGCCAATCCTTGCAATGCAGCGCCGTCTCGGTGCGATCGAGCAGGTCGGGCGTCGTCGCGTCCATCAGGGCGAGCTGGGGCCCCTGCTGACAGGCGGCGAGGCCAGTGCCGGTCGCCTCGAAACGGGCGCGGTCGGTCGGCGCCTGCCGCAGCCGCCGCACCGTCTCGGCGGCCCGCGCGTCGAGCCACAGCCAAGCGTCGCTGACCGGCGCGTCATCTTTGCCGACAAGCCAAGTGCCGTCGCCCTGCCCGGTCACCGCGACCGCGGCTGTACGCCGCGCGAGGCCTTCGACCTTGGCGCCGAGATCGCGCAGGGTCTTAGCGCAATCCGCCCAAGTCTGCTCCAGCGACTGGAGCGCCGCGCCGTCCGCGCGAGTTTGATAAAGGTTCGGAGTCGAGGCCGTGGCGATCTGCCGGCCGTCGGCGTCGAAGGCCACCGCCTTGATCACCGAGGTGCCGGCGTCGACGCCGATCAGGATATCCCCGCCAACGGCCCGCATGGCCGACCTCCGATGAAAGAACGACCGTGCGGCGATTGGGCGGAATCGCCGCACGGTCTAACGGGGGAGCATCTCGAAGGACGCTCCCCTTTGACCCGATTATTTCAGGGTGAACGGAGCGATGTAGTCCGACACGTTGTCCTTGGTGATCAGGACGCAGTCGAACAGCTGCTTCTCGCTCGCCGCGCCGGTCTTGCCCGTCTTCAGGAACGAATCGGCCTCGTCGACCGCCTTCTTGGAGTAGACCGCCACCGGCTGCAGCACCGTGTATTGCAGATCGCCCGCCTTGATCGCGTCGACTGCGTCGGGCGAACCGTCGAAGCCGCCGACCTTCACGTTCGCGAGCTTGCCAGCTTCCTTCAGCGCGGCGATCGCGCCGAGCGCCATTTCGTCGTTGCCGGCGATCACGCCCATGATGTCGGGGTGAGCCTGCAGCAGGTTCTGCATCTTGTCGTGGCCCTGGGTGCGGTCCCAGTTGGCGACCTGGTCACCGACCTTCTTGAGGTCCGGGTACTGGCTGAGCACCGTCTCGTAGCCGTTGGAGCGCGTCGCGGCGTTGTTGTCGGACGGGGCGCCGAGCAACTCGACGTAGTTGCCCTTCTCGCCGGCGGCCTTCACCCACTGCTGCGCGCCGACAGCCGCGCCCTGCGCGTTGTTGGAGACGAGCTGCGCCTTGGCGAGGCCCGGCTGGTTGATCTCGGCGTTGACGAGGAACACCGGTATGCCGGCGGCGACAGCCTTCTTCACCGCGCCGACCGAGCCGCTCGCGTCCGCGGGGTCGAGAATGATCGCGACCGACTTGTTGGTGATCGCGGTATCGATCAGCTTGCTCTCGGTGTTCGTGTCGCCCTTCGTCGCGCCGACGTTCGCGGTGTAGCCGAGCTTGAAAGCCTCAGCCGCGGCGACCTTGCCTTCGGTGAGCCAATAGGGATTGGCGGGGTCGATGACGATGATCGAGATGAGCTTGTCGGCCGCCGACGCCGCTGTGATGGAGCCGGCGAACAGCGGCGCAGCCAACGCAAGGGCCGCGACCGACAGACGTAGTGCCTTCCTGGACATTCAGATGTTTCCTCGTGGTGAGATGTGCCGGTTCATCCGGCAGTCTTCTCGTGGCCCGTATAAGCCGCTGGGGTTTGGCCGATCGGTTGCGGAGAAGTGGTTTGGCCACCCGTCGAGTTGGGGCGCTTGACGCGGCGGCGATACTGCAAGGCGTTGAGGAGCACCGCGAGCACGATCACCGCGCCAGTGAACACCGTCTGCCAATAGGACGAGATGCCGATGATCACGAGCCCATCGGAAAGGAAGCCGATGACGAAGGCGCCGAGCATGGTGCCGCGGATGTTGCCGCGCCCGCCGGTGAGCGCCGCGCCGCCGATGACGACCGCCGCGATCGCGGTCAGCTCGTAGGTCATTCCGGCGGTCGGGCCCGCCGAGGTGAGCTGCGAGGACAGGATGAGCCCGGTGATCGCGGCGCAGACGCCCGACAGCGCGTAGACCGTGACCTGCACCGTCTTGACGGGCACACCCGAGAGTTCGGCGGCGCGCTCGTTGCCGCCGGAGGCGTAGAGCCAGCGCCCGAACGGCGAACGGTTCAGCATCAGGCTGCCGAGAATAGCGATGACCGCCATCACCACGACGCCGATCGGAACGCCGGCTAGCCGGTTGAAGCCCAGCCAATCGAAGCCGGTGTTGCCGAGCTCTGGCTTGCCGGCGAGGTTGTTGTAGGTGAGGCCGTTGGTCAGCAGCAGCCCGAGGCCGCGCACCACATACATCACGCCCAGGGTGGCGACGAAGGCCGGCACTTTGAAACGCGCAATGAGCACGCCGTTGACGAGACCGACGATGCCGCCGAGCGCGCAGACCAGAACGGCGACCACCCAGACCGGCGGAAACAAGACCACCCCGAACATGGGCAGCGACACGCCCTGCATCAGGAAGCCGGCGATGACGCCGCAGAAGCCGAGGGTCGATCCGACCGAAAGGTCGATGCCGCCGTTCAGGATGACCAGCAGCATGCCGACGGCGAGAATGCCGAAGATGGCGACATGCGACGCCATGGTCAGGAAGTTGCCGAGCGAGAAATAATACGGCGACAAAATCGAGAAGACGATGATGATCGCGATCAGCGCGAAGAACGCGCGGCCTTCGAGCAGCACGCGACCGATGTCGAAGCCGTCGGCGAACAGGCCTGTGCGAGCGCGAGAGGAATCCGGGCTGGTCATGTCAGGGCTCCGCTAATCCAGTCAATCAGGCGACCACGGCTTCGCCCGAGGCGGCCATGATCTCTTCCTTGGCGACGTCAGCGCCGAATTCAGCCGATATCTTCCCTCGGCGCATCACGACGATGCGGTGCGCAATGCTGAGGCACTCCCCGACTTCCGAGGTCGAATATACGACGGCGAGACCGCGCGCAGCGCGTTCGGCGAGCAGCCTGAACACCTCGGCTTTGGCGCCGACGTCGATGCCGCGGCTCGGCTCGTCGAGCAGGATCACCTTCGGGTTCGTCGTCAGCATCTTGCCGATGACGACTTTCTGCTGATTGCCGCCCGAGAGCGAACCGATGGCGGCCTCGCCGCCCGACGTCTTCACGTGGACGTCGCGAATGGATTGATCGATCAGCGCCCGCTCTCGCCGCGGCGACAGCAGCAGCCCGCGCACGAAGTCGCCGAGGCTGGGAAGGGACAGGTTGGAGCCGACCGTCATCGTCTGGACGAGACCGTCGCGCTGGCGATCTTCCGGCACCAGCGCGAGCCCCTTGTTGATGCGCTCGGCGATCTTGAGCCCGGAGACGTCCTCGCCCTCGAGCAGGACCCGGCCGCCGGCCGGCTTGACGCGCCCTGCGATCGATTCCAGCAGTTCCGTGCGACCGGCGCCCATCAGTCCGTAGATGCAGACGATCTCGCCCGCTCGAACACTGAGCGAGAGTTGGTCGACGACGAAAGCATTGGCGCCCGAGGCGTCGGGGACCGACAGATCCTCGACCTTGAGGGCGACCTCGCCGAACTCGTAGCCCCTCGGCGGCGAGCCGAGATTGTAGTTCTCGCCGACCATGTTGCGCACGATCCAGGCGAGGTCGATGTCTTTGCGGTCGGCCTTCGCGGTCATCGCGCCGTCGCGCAGCACGACCGCGTAGTCGGTGATTTGCAACGCCTCTTCGAGGTGATGCGAGATGTAGACGATGGCGACGCCGCGGCTCGTCAGATCGCGAATTACCTTGAACAGCACATGCACTTCAGTGGCGCTCAAGGCGGACGTCGGTTCGTCCATGATGAGAATGCGCGAGTTCACCGAGAGCGCGCGGGCGATCTCGACGATCTGTTGCTGGCCCAGGCGCAAGTCCTCGATGAGGGTCAGCGGGTCGATGTCTTCCTCGAGGTCGGCCATCAACGCGCGCGCGAGGCGCGCTTCTTCTGCGAAGTCGACGCCGCCCGTCGCGGTGCGCAATTCGCGCCCCATGAAGATGTTGTCGCGCACGCTGAGATTGGGCGCGAGGCTCAACTCCTGATGGATGATCGAGACGCCGCGGTCGCGTGCGTCGGTCGAGGACGCGAAGGTGGCGGGCGCGCCGTCGAGCAGGATGGTCCCCGACGTCGGCGTGGCGACGCCGGAGAGGATCTTCATCAAGGTCGACTTGCCCGCCCCATTCTCGCCGAACAAGGTCGTCACCTTGCCGCGGCGGACGTCGAAGTTCACGCCTTTCAGGGCGTGCGTGCTGCCGTAAATCTTGCCGATGTTGCGGGCGGCGAGCACAACGTCGGGGGCCGCCGGCTCGATGTCGGGCGGCGTCGTCATTTCACGCTCAACTCGACGGGCGTGACGAGCCAATTGTTCGGATTGATCAGCGTGAAGACGCCGACGACGGAAATCGTCTTGCCGCTGAGCGCGGCCGTGTCGATCTTCGACAAGACCAGCTGCTTCATCTCCTTGTTCAGCGCCGAGCCCGCGTTCTGATAATCGATCTGGTTGACGAACTGGCCGAAGCTGATTGAGCCGGTGGCGTCGCGCAAATCCGTTCCATTGATGGCGGGCCCGGTCTGCACGCGGACGCGAAGCGTGCTCGGCGCGCCGTCGATCTGGACGGGATAGACGCCCGACGCCGCAGTCCCTGCAACCCCGGTGAACTTGACCGAGATCTCAACGCCGATGCCGGCGGGCGTCGGAACGCCATATTGCTTGGCGGCCGCGTCTTTGTCCTTGGCGACCGCGGCGATGAAGGTCGCCGCGTCGACCGCGCGACCTTCGACGCCCGACTGCACCTTGGGGAATTCCGACTTGCCGAACTCGGCGGGAGAAAAGGCGTTCGGCTGAGCGTCCGCCGGCGAGCCGATCTTGACGACCTTGGTGTCGAGAGCCATGGCGGCGATGAGGATCACGACCCCCGCCGACAGGATCGCGGCGCGCGAGCGAGGATTGGCGCGCCGGCGCGGCGCGGCTTCAGATCGAACGCTCATGATTTCACACAGCCGCGTTTTGCGATTTTGAAGCGAGGGCGAAGGGCCGAAACGTCCCGGTCTCGCAGATCGTGGCCCGCCCTTATCAGGCCGTTTCGCGCATCCTTCGCCATGTTCTCGCCGATAAATTTTTCTTGTCTTGCAAGTTTTCTCATTCATCCAAGACGGTGTCAAGCACGCCTTGGGCAAATGCGCACACTATAGGCGCCTCTTATGACGCCACCGAGGCCTCGCGCGCGGGCTCGAGACGCATTTGATTGCGCCCCACGAGTTGGGTCACGACCTGATCGATTTCCCACTCCACGCGCGGCCTATCCCAGCCCAGCGCCCGAGCGGCGACATCAGCGATGCGGCTCAAATCGCTCAGCGTCAACCCGCCGCCTATCGCCAAAGTGGTGCGCCGCATGACGATGTCGGCGAGATGTTCGACAAATTCGTTCCGCGCGATGAAATCAATCTCCGCCAAATCGTAATCACGCGAATTGGGCAGGCCCTGCTCGCCGCTCCAAGGACTCTCGTGCTGAGCGATCCGCAGCGCAGTGGTTCCATAGCGCGACAGCAACCGATCGAGGCGGCGTGGATCGACGCGCAACGCCGAAGCGGCCTCGGCCAGCCAACGCGTCCGTGCGGCGCCGCCCTCGGGAAACCCCTTGCCCCCGCCGATCGGCATGGACTGCGTCGTCACCTTGCGCGGGCGCTGCAAGCGTTTAAGGACCGCGTCCGCGACCTCCTCGGCGAAGCCGCGGAAAGTCGTCCATTTGCCGCCGACGAGCGAGACAATCGGGAAAGGTCGAACGCTTTCCGCCTCCGCGACCGGCGCGGAGTGATCGCGGCTGATGAGGCCCGGCGTCGACGCATCCGAGGCCGGCAGCGGCCTGATGCCGCTGTAGGCATAGACGATCTGATCGCGCGCAAACGAAAAGCCCGGCAGCAGCGAGCGCAGGCTCTCGATGAAATAGTCGATCTCATCGTCCTCGCAGCGGACCATGTCGGGGTTGTCGGCCTTGATGTCGGTCGAGCCGACCAGCGCATGGCCGAGATATTCATAGACGAGGCAGATGCGGCCGTCGTCGGCCTCGAAGTAGATCATCCGGCCGGCGAGACTGCGCACCAACTCATCGTGCTTGAGGAGGATGTGCGAGCCCTTGGTGCCGCCGATCAGCTTCGAGGGCGCGCCAAGCGCGCCATTCACATGATCGATCCACGGCCCGGCCGCGTTGACGACCACCTTCGGGCGGGCCGAGATCGTCTCGCCGCGCGCTCGCGCAAAAGTCAGCACGCCGTCCGCGGACGACGTCAGCGTCGCATAGTTCGCCGCCGCCGAAGCGGGGTTCGCCGCCAGCCCGTCGGTGATCAATTCGAACACGAGCCGTTCGGGATGGCTGACCTTGGCGTCGTAGTAGGAGCCGACCGCGACGATCGACTTTGTCAGCGCCGGCATGTCGCTAAGGGCCTGACGGCGGCTGATCATCTTGTGGCGCGGCATGACCTGATTGCGCGAGCCGAAATGATCGTAGATCGCCAAGCCGATCTTGATCAGCAGGGCTCCCCGGCTGCGCGGCGCGCTTTTCGCGCCGAGCAAGGTCCGCAGCGCCGCCCAGACGCCCTTGCTCCAGGAAAATATCGGAATGATCGTCGGTAGCGGATGCACGAAGTGCGGCGCGTTTTTCAGCAGCAGGTTGCGCTCCAGCGTGGATTGCGCAACGAGGCCGAACTCGCCCGTTTCGAGATATTTGAGGCCGCCGTGAATCAAGCGCGACGGCGCGGCGCTGGTGCCCGAGCCGAAATCGGTTTTGTCGACGATCAGGCAGGAAACGCCCTGCTCGCTCAGATCGCGAAATAACCCGGCCCCGTTGACCCCGGCGCCGATGATGACGACGTCGACGTCACGCGGCGCGGACGCGGCGTCCGCGGTTGAACTTTTGTCGTCTGGGCGCGTCATGATCATGCCGTCTCGACTTGGCGCCGCCATGCGGCGGGTAGATGGGTCCATCAGGCCGCCGATGCGGCCTTTTCATTTCACCGCGCGGCGAGGCCGAGGCGTTCGACCTCAGGCCATTGCGGCTTGAGCGCTTCGGCGATGCGGCAATAGAGCGAATAGCGCTCCTCGTAGGCGGCGCTGCGCGCCTTGTCGGGCTCGAACTGGCGAGCGGCGCCGCGCGCCGCGGGCGGAGCGTCCTGGACGGACGGAATGAGGCCGACCGCGGCGCCGGCGCAGAGCGCGGCCCCGAACGCCGCCGCCTCGTCGATCGGCGCGACCGTCACCGGCATGCCGAGAACATCCGCGAACATCTGCGCGAAGGTCGGATTGCGCGAGACGCCGCCGGTCAGCCGCGCCTCATTGACCGCGAAGCCGTCGCGCAGCGCGTCGACATGATGACGATGGTTGAAGACGATGCCTTCGAGAACCGCTTTCAGCATGTCGCCGCGATCATGCCAGCCGTGCAGCCCAAGGAAGCTTGCGCTCGCGACCTCGCCGTGCGGCGAGCCGAACAGATAGGGATGGAACAGGATCGTCGAAGTCCGCTGCAGGGCGGCCTCGATCTCCCCCGCCAATTGCGCGTGGATCGAGACGCCGTCCGCCTGGGCCCGGTCCTGTTCGGCGCGGCAGAGCGTGTCGAGGAACCAGTCGTAATTGGCGGTCGAAGCCGGCGAGATCGACATGTTGTTCCACTGGCCGGCGTCGATCGCGTTGCGGCAGAACCAGCGCCTGTCGACCCGCGGCTCGGCGGAGACGACCTCGTTGATCGAATAGGTGCCCGCGACGACGCTCACCACGCCTTGGCGATGACCGCCCATGCCGAGCGCGGAAGCCGTGACGTCGTGCAGCCCTGCGGCGACCGGCGTGCCCTTTACGAGCCCTGTCAGCGCCGCCGCCTCCGTGGTGACAGCGCCGACCACCTCAGCCGAATGCGCGATGGGCGGCAGCGCCTCGGATAGCGCCTCCAGCCCGAAGATGCGCAGCGCCTCCGGCGAATACATCTGGGTTCGCACGTCGGTGAACGAGGTGCTGGCCTCGGTTCGGTCCGTGCCGACGACCCCGGTGAGGCAGAAGCGCAGCCAATCCTTGCAGGCGAGCACATGGGCGATGCGGCGGTAGCGGTCGGGGTCGTGTTCCTTGATCCAGGCGAGCAGCGCCGAGGGCGCCGACACATGCGGTTCCTGGCCGGTCAGCCGCAACGCTTCAGAGGCGACGGATCCCTTGGCCCATTGCTCGACCACCGCGCCGGCGCGGCTGTCGAGCGACAGAAAGCCGGGACCGAGAGGGCGGCGATCGCTGTCCAGGAGATAAACGCCATCGCCATGCGCCGTCGCCGCGACGGCCTTCACGTCGCTGGCAGGCCGGCCGCTCAGGCTGATCGCCTCGGCGATCGCCTCCGCCGTGGCGCGCCACAGGCCCGCCATGTCGCGTTCAACCCAGCGCGGCTGCGGCATCAATTGCGGCACGCGCCGACGAGCGACCGCCAATTGCGTCCCGTCGGCGTCGAAGATCACCGCCTTGGTGACCGTCAGACCATTATCAATTCCAAGCAGGCTCGGCATCGTCGCCTCCCCAATTCACGGCTCGCCGGCGCAGGACGCCACTCGGCCGTCCCGCGGGGCGATGAAGACAAGCGCGCCTCGTTGCGCCGGTCGGAGCGAGCGCGGCGTGCGTGTCTCCAACCCCTTGCGGCCAAGTTCCGACATTGACGTCCAGCGATAATTTTTTCTCTGACTGCAACTTTTATCGCCAAGCGACCACATGTCAAGCCGCGTCCGCAGCGACGGAGCCTGCGCTAGATGCGAGCGTTTTGGCCGCTTACTCGGCGTGGATTGAGACCGCCCCCAAATTCGATTCGATTAACGGACGAAATAGGCCTACTCTCGCGCCCAATCATAGCGGCGCCGCTAGGCGCCGCACTTCGGACGGGGGTGGCTATGTCTAGCTGCGCTTACGATTCCGACGCGATCCGCCTACTTTCCGACGCCCTTGAGATGGTTCTTAGCGAGGTCAAGCGCTCGCCTTCGGCGCTCGCAACTCAAGGGCCTCAGCTGACCTCGACGATCACGCGGGAACTGATCCACGCCTACGACCAAGGCGTACACGACATCGACGGACTGAAACGTCTCGCTCTGCAGGCGATCGAGCCGCGCATGCATTGAGCAACAAAAAATCCCCGCCGTCGCTGACGGCGGGGCAGGAACTACGCAACATAAACATCGAAGGGAGAGCAATTGGCCCAGAGCCGGGAGAGGGCTGTGGGCCTACGGGCGCGAGCCCGTGGCTAACACAACGATCACGGGACGCATTTGTTCCCTGCCCTTCCTCACGAACCCTGCCGCACGGGGCCGAGCCGTGGCGGCCCCTTCGTGAGGCCGCCCAGAAGGCCGCGGGTCAGCCGTGCCAGGCGGCCACGGTCTTCAGCACCGAGAAGCCGTAGAGCGCCTCGAAACCCTTCTCGCGGCCGTGGCCCGACTTGCCGATACCGCCGAACGGCAGCTCGACGCCGCCGCCTGCCCCATAATTGTTGAGGAACACCTGGCCGGTGCGCAGCGCCTTGGCGAGCCGCATCTGCCGCCCGCCGTCGGCGCTCCAGACGCCGGCGACGAGGCCGTATTGAGTGCCGTTGGCGATCGCGATCGCCTCGGCCTCATCCTCGAACGGGATGGCGACCTGCACCGGGCCGAAGATTTCTTCCTGCGCGAGCCGATGGCCGCCGTGCGCGCCCGCCAGCAGCGTCGGCGCGACGTAGTGGCCGCCCTTCGGCGCGTCGGGGACGATCACGCCCCGCCCGGCAACGGTGAGATCGGAGCCGGAAGCGAGATAACCGCTGACGATCTCCTTCTGGCGCGCCGAGATCAACGGACCGACGTCGAGGTCGGCGTCCGCCGGACCAACTCGAAGGGCGTTGTAGCGCGCGGCCATCCGCTCGACGACCTGATCGTAGATCGAGCGCTGGATGAGAATGCGTGAGGCGGCCGAGCAGGTCTGCCCCGCGTTCTGGACGCCGGCGTTGACGAGGAACGGCAAAGCGCGATCGAGATCGGCGTCGGCGAACACGAGTTGCGGCGACTTGCCGCCGAGTTCGAGCGTGACGGGCACGACGTTCTTCGCCGCGGCGGTCTGGATGAGCACCCCGACGCCCACCGAGCCGGTGAACGAAATGTGTCGCACGCCCTGGTGCGACGAAAGCGCCGCGCCCGCTTCTTCGCCGAGGCCGGGGACGACATTGATTGCGCCGGCGGGAAAGCCCGCCTCCTCGGCGAGCGCGGCGAGCGCGAGGGCCGTCAGGCAGGCCTCTTCGGCCGGCTTCAGCACGCAGGCGTTGCCCATCGCCAGCGCGCCGCCGACCGAGCGACCGCCGATCTGCATCGGGTAATTCCACGGCACGATATGGGCGGTGACGCCATGCGGTTCGCGCAGCGTATAGACGGTGTAGCCGTCGAGATAGGGAATGGTCTCGCCCATGATCTTGTCGGCCGCGCCGCCGTAGAACTCCATGTAGCGGGCCATCGCCAGAGCGTCGGCCTTGGCCTGCTTGAGCGGCTTGCCGACGTCGAGCGCCTCGATGCGGGCGAGATCGTCGGCGCGGGCGATGATGAGGTGGCTGAGCTTCAGCATCAAGCGGCCGCGCTCTGCGGCGGTCAGCTTACCCCAGGGGCCGGCGAGCGCGCGCTCGGCCGCGGCGACCGCCGCATCGACGTCCGCAGCGCCGCCGCGTGCGATCCGACCGACCTCGACGCCGCGCGAGGGATCTTCGAGCGGCAGGTATTGACCGGTCGAAGGCGCAACCCACCGCCCGTCAATGTAGCATTTGTCGATGTCGAACCAGACTGGCAGGGATGCCATGAATTCCTCCGCTTGGTCCGGCGCGTCATCCGGGCGCCGGAAGCAACTGCGGCGTTTTGTCCGACCGGGACCCAAGCTGTCAAATGACGAAAGCGCGTGAGGAAAAAGGGTCCGTCATGTCGTCCGGTCGGGCGAGCGGACGACGGCGCCGTCCGCGACGCCGGGCGCGGCCGGCGTCGCGCCCTGCTGGCCGCGCCGTTGCCGCCATTCCTCGAAGCGCTGCAGCACCACATAGAAGGAGGGAACGAACACGACCACGAGACAGGTCGAGGCGATCATGCCGCTGAAAACCGCGATGCCGATCGATCGCCGCGCGCCTGCGCCTGCGCCGGTGGCGACGACCAGCGGCACGACGCCCAGGATGAAGGCGAACGACGTCATGAGGATGGGACGAAACCGGAGGCGCGCCGCTTCGATCGCGGCGTCGAGAATGGGTTTGCCTTCCGTTCGTTGCTGGCGCGCATATTCGACGATGAGGATCGCGTTCTTGCTGCCGAGCGCGATCAACAGGATGAGGCCGATCTGGGTATAGAGGTTGTTGGCCGCCCCGAGGCCCGTCAGCGCGCCTACGGTTCCCAGCAGCGCCAACGGGACGCCGAGGATCACCGAGAGCGGCAGGATCCAGCTCTCGTATTGTCCCGCTAGGACAAAATAGACCAGCAGCAGGGCAAACCCGAAAATGTAGTAGATCTGCCCGCCGACCGCCTTCTCCTGGTAGGACATCGCGGTCCATTCGAAACCGGTCCCCGGCGGCAGCGCCTGGGCGCCGATCTGCTCCATGATGTCGAGCGCCTGGCCGGAGCTGAAACCCGGCGCCGGATTGCCCACGATCGTCGCGGAGGGGTAGAGATTGTAGAGGCTGATCAGCGACGGCCCCTGCACCTCGTCGACTTCGGCCACGGTCCCGACAGGCGTCATCGTTCCGTCTCCCGCCTTGACCTTCAAGGCGCGAATGTCCTCGGCGTTCGCCCGAAAGGCCCCCTGCGCCTGCGTGTAGATCTGGAACACATGTCCGAACTGGTTGAACTGCGCGACGTAGTTCGATCCCACATAGCCCGACAAGGCGGAAAACACCTGTTGCACCGTAATCCCCAAGGTCGACGCCTTGATGCGGTCGACCGTGACAAAGAACTGCGGCGCGCCGGCTCGGAAGGTCGTGCCGACCCTTTGAAGCGAGGACTGCGCGTTCGCGTCCGCGACCACGGTATTGGTCAGGCTCTCCAACAAGGCGTAGTCGAAATCGCCGTTCCTGATCTCCGTTTGCATGCTGAAGCCGCCAACGTTGCCGATCCCTTGAATCGGGGGCGGCAGAAGCGCGAACGCTCGCGCCTCCAGCACGTTCTTTTGCAAGACGCCGTTCAAGCGGAAAAGGATCGAGCGTAAATCCTGCCCCGGTTGCTTCAGGCGCTCATCCCAATCCTTCAGGACGACGAAGGCGACGCCGGCGTTGGCGAGGCTGGCTCGATTGTCGAGAATCGAGATGCCGCTGACGGTGACCACATGTTCGACGCCTGCCAGCGGCCTGACGAGCGAGGAAATCTTGTCCATGACGGCGTCGGTGCGCTCCTTCGAGGCGCCGTCGGGCAGTTGCGCGCTGACGATCAGATAGCCCTGGTCCTCGTCAGGCAGGAAGGCCGTCGGCACGCGACTCAGGCCCCAGACCGCGACGGCGACCAGGGCCAGCGCGATGAGGACCATCGTTCCACTGCGGCGCGTCATGCCCCTTATGAGCCCGACATATCCGCGCTCAGCCGCGCCGTAAACGGCGTTGAACGCACGGTAAAAGATGTTGCGCTGCTCCGGCGGCTTCGGCGCCCTGAGCCACAGCGCGCTTTGCGTCGGCTTCAAAGTCACTGCGTTGATCGCGCTGATGAAGGCGGTGGCGGCGATCACCAGCGCGAATTGCCGATAGAGCTGACCGGTCAGCCCGGGCACGAAGGCGGCTGGGATGAACACCGACATGAGAACGAGGGTTATGCCGATGACGGGGCCGATCAGATCCTCCATCGCCTTCGTCGCCGCCTCCCGGCCAGGGACGCCTTGCTCGACATAGCGCGAGACGCCCTCGACGATGACGATCGCGTCGTCGACGACGATCCCGATCGCCAGCACGATGGCGAACAGCGTCGCGAGGTTGACCGAGAAGCCGAGCGCCGCCATCGCGGCGAAGGCGCCGATGATCGTCACCGGAACGGTGGTCGCCGGCACGAGCATGGCGCGCCAATCCTGCAGGAAGACGAGGATGACGATGAGCACCAGCACCCCGGCCTCGATCAAGGTCCAATAGACCTCGCTGATCGCGGCCTTCACGAATTTGGTCGTGTCGTAGGGCGTCAGATAGGCGAGACCCGGCGGAAAAGCCTTAGCGAGCTCGTCCATTTTCGCCTTGACCTCGTCGGCGACCGCGACGGCGTTGGCGTCCGGCAGGAGGGAAATCGCGATGCCCGTCGCCGGCCGGCCATCCAGCGTGAAGGTCTCACTGTAGGTCTGCGCGCCGAGTTCGACGTGGCCGATGTCGCGAATTCTGGTGATGCGGCCGCCGTACTGGGGATCCACCTTGACGATGATGTTCTCGAACTCGCCGGGGTTGTCGAGTTCGACCTTTGAGGTCCAGCGTGTATTGAAAATTCTGGCCCTTCGGAGCCGGCGGCGCGCCGACTGCCCCAGCAGCGACTTCCTGGCTCTGCTGCTGGATGACGCTGATGACGTCCTGCGGGGTTAGGCTGCGGGCCTGGAGCAGGTTCGGGTCCATCCAGACGCGCATGGCGTATTGCCCCGCGCCGAGCACCGACACGTCGCCGACGCCCTTGAGGCGCTCGAGTTCATTCTGCACGTTGATGACGGCGTAGTTCGACAGGAAGAGGCTGTCGAAGCGGCTGTTGGGTGAAACCAGCGCGACGAATTCGAGAATGGAGGTCGACTTCTTGGCCGTCGTCACGCCCTGGATCTGCACGTCCTGCGGTAAGGACGAAAGCGCCGCGGACACCCGGTTCTGCACCAGGATCTGCGCCATGTCGGGATCGGTGCCGATCGCGAAGGTGACCGTCAGCGTATAGGTGCCGTCGTCCGCGCTCGTCGACTGCATGTAGATCATGTTCTCGACGCCGTTGACATTCTGCTCGAGCGGCAGCGCGACGGTGTCGACGAGCGTCTTGGCGCTTGCGCCGGGATAGCGGGTCGTCACCTGAACGGTCGGAGGGACGACGTTGGGATATTGCGCAGTCGGCAGCTGAATCAACGAGACGATGCCGATCAGCACGAAGACCAGCGCGAGCACATTGGCGAGGACGGGGCGATCGATGAAGAAGCGCGAGATCATGCCGGATCGCCCCGCGAGTTCATTTGGCCGGCGGCGCTGGCGCGCCGGCCTTCGCCGCCTCCGGCGGGTCGCTGGCGGCGGTCTCCGGCGGCGAGCGCTGCGGGTCGACCTTGGCGCCGGGAACAGCGCGCATGACGCCCTCGGTCACCACCCAGTCGCCGGCGTCGAGGCCAGATTCGATGACGCGCAACGGTCCCTCGCGCTGCCCGAGTTGGACGACTTTTTTCGCGACGACATTGTCCGGGCCGACGACGAGAACGTATCTGCCCTCCTGGCTCGTCCCGATCGCCTCGTCGCGCGTCAATAGCGCTTTCTCGAAGCGCCCAATCGGGGTGCGGACCCGAACGAACAGGCCCGGCAGCAGAGCGCGGTTCTTGTTGTCGAAAATCGCTCGCGCCGTCAGTGAACCGGTCGACGCGTCGACCTGCGGCGAGGCGTAATTGAGACGCCCCTCGTGTGGGTAACCCACCTCGCTCTGCAGCCCGATTTCGACCGGGACGTCGGTGAGGCCTGTCGTGCGCAATTGCACCCCGTACTTGCCGAGGTGCTCCCTCAGCCTGAGAACTTGCGGCTCGCTCAGGGTGAAATAGACGTAGACCGGATCGGTCTGGATGATGGTCGCGAGCTTTGTCGGTCCGCTGACGCCGACCAGCGCGCCGACGTCGACCAGATGGTTGGTGACGATCCCGTCAAACGGCGCGAGTACATTCGTATAGCTGAGGTTGGTCTTCGCCAGCGTGATCGCGGCCTGCGCGCTCAGCACCGCGGCGGTCGCCTGATCGAACTTCGCCTGCGCGTTCTGGAACGTGGCCTGGCTGGCGAAATCCTGCCGCGAAAGCGCGGCCTGGCGCTCATAATCGGCGCGCGCGTACACCTCCGCCGCCTGATTGGAGGAGAGCGTCGCCTGAGCCTGATCCAGTTGAGCCTGGTAGATATCCCGTTCGATGCCGAACAGTTGTTTCCCCCTCGGGACCGCGGCTCCATCCGCGTAGTCGATCGATTCCAGATAGCCCTGCACGCGCGCTTCAAGATCGACGGCGTTGATCGCCTGGGTATTGCCGGTCAACTCGAGATATTGCGTGACTGACTGCTGAACCGGCTGCGCGACCATGACCTTCGGCGGCGGCGGCGCGACATAGGCATTCTTGGCGTTGCAGCCGGCCAGAAGCGCGCCAAAGATCAGGCCGGCGACGATCCGGCAAGCGACGCCGTAGCGCGAAGGGGATCGCCCCTCGGCGATTGCCTCTTGACCCGTCCCGTCGCAGTTCCCGTAAATTGCGCTGCCTTGCCTCAAGATGGTCTCCCACGCTTGAGCGCCGCACCCGTCCCGCGCCCCTGGCGCGATACTTGGGTCGAAAGAGACCGCAGTTGGAACACCCAGCCGACGGCCGAGCAATTCGACGTCACGAATACGTTATCGGAATTGGATGGAACGCGCTAGCGGATTTGTGGCGGCCCCATCACGCCGGGGCGGCGGCGGAGGCGAACGGCGCGATTGCGATTTGCGCGGAGGGATGGAGAAAATCAGCGGCGTGGAATTCACGCGGGCGGTCGGCGCCTTGGCGCTTAGCGTGCGGCCTCGGCGAACGTGGGGGACGGCGGGGCGCAGGGGAACATCACCGCTGGCGGCTCCCCCTCATTACCGCTGTTTGCGTTCGTCATTCGCGGCAGGAGCCGGCGCCGCGCTGACGCGGTCGATCTGCCGCTTCAGCTCGTGCAACGCGCCAGCTAGCATAGCGAAGTTCTCGCCGATCATGGCGAGCGTCCTCTGAAGATCGTCGTCGTCCGTGTGGCCGATATCGTCCAACTTGAGGGGCATCTCACCCTCCTCGAGGTCTGCGGCGAAAGCCCGCCGTGTCATGACCAGAATTCTCATTCGTATCCGCGGCGCTTCTGGATGAACCGCCAATCCGCTCGGGCCATCGAAGGCGTGCGCGAGACCACGGCCGCCGCAGCCCTCACCGAAGCGCGCGCGGCGAAGAACGCCGCCGTCGCATTGATCAAGACAGCTCCGCCCGCCAGCATCGGATAGCCGAAAGCCTGCGCCAGGGCGCCAGTCGCACCTAAGAACAGCATCGTCGGCGTTCCGGCGACGAGGGAGAACGCGTCCCGGCGCGGCAAGACGCCAGCAACGGCGTCGCGGGCAAGAGTGACGAAGCTCGAGAGCATGCCGAAATTGCCGCGCATAGGGACTCCACATCTCATTCTGTCGGTCGCCCTCGAGGGCGCCGCAATGCCTGACGCCTCGCCGAAGCGCGGCGTCCGTCAGGAGCGCTCAGTGCACACTCACGGTCTTCAATTCATGCTGCTTCGCGTTGGCGAGCGCCGCGTCCTTGGAGTTGGTCAGCATGATGGGAGAACCGTCGGCGCCGAGCAGCGCGAACAGCTTCAGGCCAGGTCGAAGGGGAGACGCCTGGGGAAACAGCCGCACTGCGTCCTCCGCCTTGATCGACCTCAAGTAGGCGATCGAGCCGTCGCCGAGAAGCGCGAATTCCTGCGTGGTCAGCGCATCGAGTTTGTCGTTGCCTTCGATCATGGTCGGTCTCCTTGCCAATCTGTCCGCTCATGAGCGGGAATTGCCGGAGTGAAAGGGCCCCTCCCTTGAGGGAGGGGCCGAGTCTCGGCCGGACCTCGGGTCAAGTGTCCGGCCTCGGGAGGTTCGAGTAGAGTACGCTTTTCCCCGAGATCCGAAATTGGACGTAGGAGCCGAGCTCGCGCGCAGATGGTTGGGGGGCGTTAGACGTGGGTGTAATCTGGCTGGTTCGGTCGTAATCTCTCCGGCAAGGGCCGCGCTCGCCGTGCTGGGCGGCAGCGCCTGGGCGCTGCTAGATTCCTCCGACGATCTGACCGGCCCGCGAGCCTCACAGGCTCCGCTATCGAGTCGTACCGGGCTGAGACTCTGCGCTGAAATTCAGGGGTAAGCGTTTCGTCGCCGCCAATCGCGATGACGAGGCCGCCGACTACGAATATCTCAGGGTCCGCAGCCAGGAATAAAGCCGCGGAGCGCCATCGGCGTCGGCGGAACCCGCCGCGGCAGGCCGGCGCGCCGCCACGGCGAAAACGCTGACGGCGGAACCCGATTGATCGTTGCTGACTGGCGAGCGGCCCCTACAAGACCCTGTTCGCGACCCGCCGGCGCTACCAAGCGCCAGCGACGCTGGTCAGAAAGTTGGCCCCTCCCAGATGGGGAGGATCACCTGGGAGGGGCCAAATGAGAGGCCGGCCTTTTGGGGGGCGGGAGAACCGGCCTCAGAGGCAAGGCCATAATGCACAGGCGCATGGGCTTCGAAAATTGAGCAGGAGCATCGCCGAGGCGCCCCTAGGCGTCGGGACCCCTATACCGAGGGATGAGCGAGAGGATCGCCGCATGCGCTCCGCGCGTCGAAATCAATACGCCGAAGCTCTCAACCTTGTCATCGGCGTTCATGGATCATACTATTTCAGAATAGCGGTGGGGTTCGCGAATATGCCGTCTGCGCCGACAAACCAACTACCCGTTGTCGTCGTCATCGATGACGACGCGGGAGTGAGGGACTCGATCAGCAGCCTGATACGCTCTGTCGGGTTTCAAGCGCGCGTCCTGGGATCGGTCGACGAATTTCGGCAGTCTGGTCGGCCGGAAGGCCCATGCTGCGTCGTTCTCGACGTCCGTCTGCCCGGACAAAGCGGGCTCGAGCTGCAACGCGAGCTCATCGCCAGCGGCATGAACCTGCCGATCGTCTTCATTACCGGCCACGGCGACATACCGATGTCCGTTCAGGCGATGAAAGGAGGCGCCATCGAGTTCTTGACCAAGCCGTTTCGCGACCAGGACCTGCTTGACGCCATCCAACTCGGCATCTCCAAGGATCGCGCCCGCCTCGAGGACGACAAGCAAATTTCGGCGCTGCGGGCTCGCTTCGACCATTTGACGTCGCGCGAGCGCGAGGTGCTGATCCGGGTCGTCGCCGGGCGGCTCAACAAGCAAATTGCGGGAGAGCTCGGGATCAGCGAAATCACCGTCAAGGTTCATCGCGGTCAAGCGATGAGGAAAATGAAGGCGACTTCGCTTCCGGATCTAGCGCGTATGATAGACAAGCTTAAGGTTACTATCTAACTTACTGCCAATCGGCGCACGTCGGCGACGACGACATTTTTGTCGTGCGGGCGTCATGCAGTTTGTCAGTATTTCCGACAAAATCTCCATGCGTCGTCACAGAGATTTGCGGGCACGACCATCTCGGGGACCCGAACTTTCCAAAGGTCCCATAGCCGCTATACCTACGTATAATCACAAAACGTTTAGACTTGGCCCCGCTTTCGGTCACGATGCGCTATATGATGCAGGCGAGAGTTGGCCGACGTGGCCGGCGCGATCGCAACAAGTTAGGATTTGCATATTGGCCAATAGATCTCTCATCGCTGTAGTCGACGACGATGAGTCCATGCGTCAAGCTTTGTCGGCCCTGCTGAGCTCGTTCGGCTACCCTGTCGCCGACTTTGAAGGCGCGGAAGCCTTTCTTCGCTCGGATCAGCGGCGGAGCACCGCCTGCCTGATCGCCGACGTACAAATGCCTATCATGACCGGCCTCGACCTTCAGGCCCGGCTGCTTGCCGCTGGCGATCGGATTCCCGTCATCTTCATCACCGCGCATCCGGACCCGATTATCGAAAATCGGGCGATCCGCAACGGCGCCAAGGGTTTCCTGATCAAGCCCTTTTCGCAAGACGATCTGATCGCCTCGGTGAATTCGGCCTTGTCGCCGTCGGCTCCTTGAGCCTCATCGGCCGCCGTCCGTAGCGACATAGGGCCGGACCATCTTGGCGGGATCGACAACCCGGTCGAAAGTCTCCGCATCGACGAAGCCGAGATCCAGGGCGGCTTGCCTCAACGTCAGATCGTTGTGCAGAGCGTGGTGCGCGATCGCCGACGCCTTGTCGTAGCCGATCACCGGGGCGAGCGCGGTCACCAGCATCAGCGAATGCTCGACGTATTCGGCGATCTTCTTGCGGTTAGGCTCGACGCCTTCGACCAAGAACCGGCGGAAGTTCGTGCAGCCGTCGGAAAGAATCGCGATCGACTGAAGGATGTTGGCGATCATCAGCGGCTTGTAGACATTCATCTCGAGATAGCCGCCCGCGCCGCCGAACCCCACCGCGACGTCATTCGCCATCACTTGCACGGCGATCATCGTCAGGGCCTCGGCCTGGGTCGGATTGACTTTGCCGGGCATGATCGAGGAGCCCGGCTCGTTCGCCGGAAGCAGCAATTCCGCGAAGCCCGCGCGCGGCCCGCATGACAACAAGCGAATGTCGTTGGCGATCTTATAGAGCGAGACCGCGAGCGTGCGCAGCGTGCCGGAAAACTGCACCAGCGCGTCATGCGCGCCCTGCACCGCAAATTTGTTGGGCGCGCTGACGAAGGGCAGGTCTGTAAGCTTGGCGATCTCGGTGGTTGCCGCCTCGGCGAAATCGGGCGCCGCGTTGATCCCCGTCCCGACCGCGGTCCCGCCGAGCGCAAGTCGATAGACGCCTTTGAGTGCATCCTCGATGCGCTCGAGATCATCGGACAGCATCGCTGCATAGCCTGACCACTCCTGGCCCAGCGTGAGCGGCGTCGCGTCCTGCATGTGGGTGCGGCCGATCTTGACGATGTCGTCCCACTGCGCCGCTTTGGCGCCGATCGCGTCGCGCAGAGCCGTCACCGCCGGGACCAGCCGCCGCTTCGCGTTGAGCGCAGCGGCGATGTTCATCGCAGACGGAAAATTGTCGTTGCTGGATTGCGACATGTTGACGTGATCGTTGGGGTGCACCGGCGTCTTGCTGGCGAGCGGCGTTCCCGCGAGCTGGGAGGCGCGGTTCGAGATCACCTCGTTGACGTTCATGTTGAACTGCGTGCCGCTGCCGGTCATCCAGACGTGGAGAGGAAACATGTCCCGATGCCGGCCGGCGAGAATTTCGTCGCAGACCGCTGTGATCAAATCGAACGCCTGTTGGGCAAGCCGTCCCCCGGCATGGTTGGCCGCCGCCGCGGCGCGCTTCAAGACGGCGTAGGCATCGATCATTTCCGGCGGCATGATGTCGCGGCCGATGCTGAAGAACTCGATCGAGCGCTGCGTCTGCGCGCCCCAGAGCTTGTCCTGGGGAACCTCCACTTTGCCGAGGCTGTCGGTCTCTGTCCTAGTCGCGGTCATCTCTGGCCTCCTGAAGCGCTGGGGAATAGGTGTCGGACGCCTCGCGAACTTTAAAGGCAGTCTACAAACTCTTCATGGCCGAATCCGGCATTTACGCCACGCGCGCGGCCTCGCGCAGGCGCCCGGCGACGCGTCGGATCAGCGCTGCGCAGCGGTCCGGCGCCGTCATCGGCAGCATATGGCCGCCTTCCACGAGTTCGAGCTCGAGCGCGGGACAGCAAGCCTTCATGGCTTCGCCTTGCGCGCGGTAGTCGAGGAGGTTGTCGGCCCTGCCGAACAGGACGCCGAACGGGACGGCGAGCGAGGCGTAGCGCTTCACGTTGGCCCGCAGCCCGTCATTGACCGCGACGATGTCGGAAGAAGCTCCGTGAAACGATTGCGGGCGCAGGCTGAGAAGGCCGCCTGCCCGCAGCGGAAACTCGGGCATGACCGCCTCTGGCGCAAAGGCGCGGCTGAGCGCGACCCGGCCGCCCCAGACGCCGAGCGGCGTCGCCAGCGTCCAGGCGATGAACCTGCGGGCCAGGCTGGAGTGGATCACGAGCCCCCGGAATATCGGAGGAATTTCCCCTTGCGGATGCGTCAGCGGCGCAATCAGCGCCAGCCCGCCGACGCAATCGGGATGGTCGAGCGCAAGGGCGAGCGAGACCGCCCCGCCAAGCGAATGCCCGACGAGCAGCGGGCGCGCGAGCCCGAGCGCGGCAACCAACTTGGCGATCGCGCCGGCCTGAGCGGTCAAACTCGCGTCCGCGCCCGCCGCGCGGGTGGAATAGCCGGAGCCGGGACGGTCGACCAGGATCAGGCGAAATTCGCCAGCAAGGCGATCGGCCAGCGCATAGTCGAAGTGCAAGAGGTTGCCGCTAAGCCCGTGGATCATCACGACGGCTGGACCGGCTCCGCCCGTATCGACGTAGTGAAGGCGCTCACCGTCGATCTCGATGAATTGGCCGCGCGGCGGCAGCGCCGCTTCGACCTTGCGCGCCGTGCTGGCCGTGAACGAGACGGAGCCGGCGATCAGCGCCGCCAGCAGCGCGACGACGATGAGGATTGTCATGCGCGTCCCTCCCCAACTCTTTGGGCGCAGCATCAGCATGCTACAGCCGGAGCCCGACCAACGTGCTCGATCAGCTCGATCATCTTAGCCTGGCCGCAAGTCATGCAGGTCGTCGCCGCGCCGATCGCGCGTCGCGCGGCGTGAACGCCAGCGCGCCGTCGTCGATCGCCCCGAAGCGCAGCGCCAGCATATCCTTGGCGTAGTTTTGGTGGAGCTTCCACGGCCGCTTGGAACCCTGCTTGGGCAGGATGTCCTTCGCCCGCTGCATGTAGCCCGACGAGAGCGGCGGCGTCGCATCCTGCGTCACCGTGGGATCGGCATTGCGCGGCGTGCAAAAAGCGTAGCCGCCGCGATCCATCGTGTTCAGAATTCGGCAGACGTATTCGGCGGTGAGATCAGCTTTGAGCGTCCAGGACGCGTTGGTGTAGCCGAAGGTCGAGGCGAGGTTCGGCACCCCAGAGAACATCATGCCCTTGTAACTCATCGTCGCGCCGAGATCGACGATCCGACCGTCGACGACGAGTTCCACCCCGCCCATCAGGCGCATGACCAGCCCGGTCGCGGTGACGATGATGTCGGCCGCGAGCTCCTCGCCCGAGCGCAGTTTGACGCCGGCTTCGGAGAAGCTCTCGATCTCGTCGGTTACGATCGACGCTTTGCCCGCGCGAATCGTCTTGAACAGATCGCCGTCGGGGACGAGGCAGAGCCGCTGGTCCCAGGGATTGTAGCTGGGCGTGAAGTGCCTGCGCATGTCGAGGCCGGTCCCGAGTTCGGCCTCGGCGAGCTCGATGATGCGCTTCTTCACCGCTTCCGGCTTGCTGCGCGCGAGGCCGTAGAAATACATCTGCAACAGGATGTTCTTCCAGCGCGCGAGTACGTGCGCTGGGCGCTCCGGCAGCTTCGCATAGAGCCAGTTGGCGATCGCGTCTTTGGCCGGCCGCGACACGATGTAGGTCGGCGAGCGCTGCAGCATCGCGACATGCGCGGCCTTCTCCGCCATGGCCGGCACGAGGGTGACGGCGGTTGCGCCGCTGCCGATCACCACGACGCGCTTGCCAGCATAGTCGAAGTCCTCGGGCCACTGCTGCGGATGCACGATCCGGCCCGTGAAGCGCTCCATGCCCTGCCAGCCCGGCATGTAGCCCGCGTCGTAGTCGTAATAGCCGCTGCACATCTGCAAGAAATTGCAGGTGAAGGCCAGCGCCTCGCCCTCGGGGCCCGAAACCTCCAGCGTCCAGCGCGCATCCGCCGACGACCAGGACGCGCGCCTGACCTTGTGACGAAACCGGATCTTGCTGTCGACGCCGTATTCGCATGCGGCCTCGTTGAGGTAGGCGAGGATCGAAGGCCCGTCGGCGATCGCCTTCTCGCCGCGCCATGGGCGGAAGCGATAGCCGAGCGTGTGCATATCGGAATCGGAGCGCACGCCTGGATAGCGGAACAGGTCCCAGGTGCCGCCGATCGCGTCGCGCGCCTCCAGAATGATGAAGGATTTGCGCGGGCAATCCCGCTGCAGATGGTAGGCGACCCCGATGCCGGACAGCCCTGCCCCCACGACGATGACGTCGAAGTCGGATGGATCGGCTCTCGGATCGACCGCCGCGGCGCGCGACCGTGCGCCGGCGCTGGTCGCAGGCGTCGCGGAGCCGGAGGCAAAAGCTTGCTCTCGCGCCTGCTGGGACAACCCGCGCCCTCCCTTGTCAGGCGGTCGGACGCCGCCTTCCCGGATTCTGTTCCCAGTTAAGCATCCGACAGTGCGAAATGTCACCTGAGGAAATGTCGCTGGGAGCCGGGGCCGAGAGAATGCGCGTCGCCGCGGCCGATCGCGAGACGCTCAGCCGAACAAAGTCCTGCCCATTGTGAGCTGGGCCAATTCTGCCTCGGCCTCCGCGACGCCCTGCAAGGCGGCGCCCTCCAACCAGCGTTTCGCCTCGACGAGGTTCGCCTCGCCAGCCGCGCCACGCGCGAGGTAGCGACCAAGCATCAATTGGGCTTGGCCATGTCCCAGCTCCGCGGCGGAGCGGAACCATTGCTGGGCCGCCTTGCGATCCTTGGGAAGGTAGCGACCCGTGCTCAGCATTGCGCCGATCGCATACATCGCGCCGCTGTGCCGCCGTTCGGCCGCCTTTTTGAAGAGTTCCAGCGCTGCGGCCGGATCGGCGGGACCGCCGCGGCCGTTCAACAGCATCTCGGCAAGCGCCACCTGCGCGTCAGGCAGTCCGGCGTCGGCCGCCCGCCCGATCCAGATGCGCGCGGCGGGCAGATCGGCCTGCAGCCCCCTCCCCTCGTACAGCATCCGGCCATAGATCAGTTGAGCCTCCGGCATCCCTTCGGCCGCCCGCCTGAGCCACTGAACCGCTCGTCGATCGTCTTGTTCGGCGCCGACGCCTTTCAAGAGACAGACGCCGAGGTTGAACGCGCCGATCAAGTCGCCCGCGGCGGCCGCGCGTTCGGACCAACTGGCGATTAGCATCGCGTCGGTCGCCTCGCCGCCACCTTCGATGACCAATTTCGCAAGGTCGACCTGCGCGCCCTGATGCCCAGCGCGTCCCGCTGTGCGCAGCCAACGCGCCGCCTCTGCGGGATCGGCGGCGACGCCCGCTCCCGTGAGATAGAGGGACGCCAAGGCCCGCGCGCCGTCGCTGTCCCCCGCCTCGGCGGCCAAGCGATACCAGTTCGCGGCTTCGGCGTAGTTGGGCGGCAAGGCGCCGGCTTGCGCGTAGAGGTTACCCACCATGACCGCGGCGCTGCGATCGCCCGCGAGCGCCGCCTTCCGCAGCCAAGACTCGCCCGCGACCGGATCGCGAGGCACGCCGCGGCCCTCCAGCAGCGCCAGGCCCCATTTGACCTGGGCGGAGCGCTCGCCCAATTCCGCAGCCTGACGGTAGGATTCGGCCGCCACGGAGACGTCGATCGGTTGCCCCGCTCCTTTCTCCGCCATGAAGCCGAGGAGATAGTGAGCCGTCGGCAGCCCCGCCGCCGCCGCGCGCCGAAGATGTTCGCCGATCTCAGGGCCTGAATCGGCTCCGGCGCCTCGCCGCGCCAGAGAGAGGGCGTACCCGAGATGGCCCTGAGGGCAGCCGGCTTGCGCCGAGCGCTCGTACCACTTATGCGCCTCATCGAGGTCGCGGATCTCCGATGGGCCGAAGGCGAGAATGTAGCCGAGCAAGGCTTGCCCCTCGGGCGAGCCCGCCTCGGCGGCGGCGCGCGCCCACTTCAGCGCCGATGGGAAATCGGGATCAGCCGGCGCGTCGTCGCCGAACAACCGGTTCGCTCGTGTCTGCGACGAGGATGCTTGCGCAGTCGTTCCCGAGGCGCCGCGCAAGCACAACGCCGCCAGCAAAGCTTGCGCCTCGGCGCTTTGATGCTCTGCGGCGCGCCGGAGCCATCGCACGGATTCGGTTTGGCTCGCTGGCACCCCCGCCCCTTCGAGGTACGCCTTCGCGACGCGCAACTCCGCCGCGGGGATCCCCGCGTTCGCCGCCCGCGCGAGAAGCGGCATGGCCTCCGCGTTCTGCTTCTGGTCAATCAGCCGAACGGCGCGCCGAAACGCGGCGTTGGGCGAAATGAAGCCGATGAGCCGATCAACCAGCATGACGCCTCGACGAAATGTGTGAACGCAGAGCGCCTAGGGCTCGCGCATCCCCTCGCTTGCGATGGGCGCGATCAACCCGAACAGATACGCCAGCACCGTCCGCCTCCCGACCTTGATGTCGGTGGTGACCGGCATGCCTGAATGGATCTTGAAGTTGGCCGGAACGGAACGCAGCGCCACCCGATTGATGGCGATTCTGCTGCGATAGTAAGCGTCGGCGTTCACAAGTCCCGGAACGGCGCTCGTCGGATTGCGCGCCTCCGACTGAGGCGTGAAACTGTCGGGGCTGATTGTCGCGACGGCGCCCTCGGCCATTCCGTATTGCGAGAAGGGGAATGTGTCGAACTTGATCGCGACCGGATCGCCAACGTGAACGAAGCCGCTGTTGCGCCCTAATATATTTGCCTCGACCTCAAGCGGCGCATTGGTGGGCGCGAGCGTGATGAAGGGTTGGCCCGATTGCATCACCGAGCCGACCGACACCTTCGCCACCGATTGCACGATCGCATCCGTGGAGCTGGTGAGTTCGACGAGTTGCTTGTGCAGCCTTGCCTTATTGAGCGCTTCGCCGGCGTCGCTCGCCTTCCGTCTCGCGTCCGAAAGCTGCTCGGAAACCTCGGCGGACCAGCCCCTGACGAAACTCTCCCGCTCCGCGGCCAACGCGTCACGATCACGCTGCGCGCCGAGCAGCGTCTGCTCCGAATTCGAAAAGGCGCGCTCCATCTCGACGCGTGTGTCGGTCGCCAGAAGGCTGTTCAGCTTGCTGCCGGCCTGCTTTGCCTCGAGCTCCTTGCGCATGCTCTCGATCGTCTGCGCCACGCCGAAGCGTTCCTGATAGGCCACCTGATCCGCTTTCGATCGGGCGATGACCGCCGAGAGTTCGCTCAGCTTGTTCTCATAGTTCTGCACGCGAGCGTCGAACTGCGCCTTGCGGTTGTCGAAGATGGCGCCCTGTAGCGACCAACCCGGATCCGCCGCGTCGGCGTGAAACGGCTTGTTGTAGGCTTCCGCCGTCAGTCGCGCGACTTGCGCGTCGAGGCTGTGAACCTGCGTTTCGAGGGCGGTGAAATCGGCCGTGGCGAAGGTCGGGTCGAGCCGCGCCAGCAATTGTCCCGCCTTCACTTCTTCGCCCTCGCGCACGTCGATCGATCGAACGATCGCCGTGTCGAGCGGCTGGACGAGGACCGTCGGCGCTCTCGAAATGACAATGCCGCGCGCCGTCACGACCTGGTCGACATGAATCACGCCGATCGCCACGATCAAGGCGGCGATCATGCTGAAGACGACCCAGACTATGCCGCGCGCCGAGCGCGGCGTCGGCGCATTGACGATCGCGGTCGAGGGCCATTGGAACTCGAGAATCGCCGGCAGCGTCGGGTCTTGCCGATCGCGGCCGCGCTCGAACAGTTTGACCTCACGGATTGGTTTGACGTCCCGGACAGGCTTGGTCATGGCTCGGTCAATCCGCTTGAAACGAGCCGAGGCGTCGCTCTGGCCGAGGCGCCGTCGGCATGCCGATTCTGCTGCGTCCAAAGCTGCCGATAGATCGGGCAGCTTTCCTTGAGTTCCACGTGCGGCCCGACGTCCACCACTCGGCCCTGGTCCATCACGAGAATCTTGTCGCAGTCGACGAGCGAGGACAGCCGGTGCGAGACGATAACCATCGTGCGCCCCTTGGCGATCCGCCTGAGATTGCCGGTGACGACGGCCTCGCTCTCCGGATCGAGCGAGCTTGTCGCTTCATCCAGGATCAACAGCCGCGGATCGCAGACGAGCGCTCTCGCGATCGCGAGCCGTTGGCGTTGACCGCCCGACAGATTGGGCGATCCCTCCTCGATGTAAGTCTCATAGCCATTCGGCATCCGCTCGATGAACTCGTCGGCGCCGGCGAGGCGCGCAGCGCGCACGGCGTCTGTCAGCGTGAGGCCGGGCCGCCAGGCGATGATGTTGTCGCGGACCGCGCCGCGGAACAGGAAGTTGTCCTGCAGAACGACGCCGAGACTCTGGCGCAAGTGGCGCAGATCGATTTCGCGAAGGTCGGAACCGTCGAGCTTGATGAAGCCCGTGTAATCGCGATTGATCCCCTGCAGAAGCCGCGTGACGGTCGATTTTCCTGACCCGCTGCGCCCGACGACGCCGAGCATCGTCCCTGCGGGCGCCGTGAAACTGAAGCGATCGAGCGCCGGGGTCTTTGCCGACGCATAGGTGAAGCTGACATCCTGGAAGCTGATCGCGCCGGCAATCCTGGGCCGCAATCCGGCCACGCCCGCCGGCGTCTCGAGGGGACGATTGAGGACGGACCCCGCCTCGCCGACAGCGGCGCCGATCTCTTCATAATCTTCGACGAGTCTCTGCAAGACCGACCAGCGGTTGCGCGACGCGCTGGCTCAGCATCAGAAAGGCGAACAGCCCGCCGACGAGATAGCCCGACGGATCGTTCATCGCCATATAGGCGCCGAGGATCATCGTGCCGAGCACCATGAAGCGCTCGATCGGATTGACGAGCGTTTGCGGCCAGTTCGCGAGGCGAGCAAATTCGAGGCGCCACTTCCCGGCTTCCGCGATGCGCTCGTCCCAGATGCCTTTGCGCTGCGGCTCCAGCGCCAGGGACTTGACCGTCTTGATGCCGACGATCGTCTCGCCGAGCGTCGCGGATTTCCACGTCTCGGCCGACGCGACGCGCCCATACATATCGCGCAGGGGCTTCAGAAAGGCGAATATGATCAGCAATATCAGCCCCGCGCAGGCGAGCACCACCGACGCCAATTTGGCGTTGAGAAAGAAGAGGACGGGCAACAAGACGCATAAGGTGATCAAGTCCAGGAACGTGCTCAGCAGCCGGCCGGTCAGGAACTCTCGGACCCGATAGACCTGAGCGAGGCGATACATCGTTTCGCCGGCGGGATGGCGCTCGAAATAGTCCAACGGCAATCGCAGCAAGCGATTGAACACATGCAAATTGAGCTTGGCGTCGAGGCGCGCGCCGACCACCGCGATGATCAGACGTCGGGCGTAGCCGAGCACGGTTTCATAGAGGACGGTGATCGCCGCGATCGTGGCGAGCAGGGCCAAAGTGGAGACGCTTTGAAACTGAAGAACCTTGCTGACCATCGCCATGACGAGTAGCGGCGGGAAGACCGTCAACAAGCTCATCGTGACCGAAGCGATCGCGATGTCGCGCAACGAGCGACGCTCTTGCAGCACGAGTTCGACCACCCACCGCAGATCGAAGGGCGCGTCGGCCGCGACGCGACCGCGACTTGCGCGCAGCATGATCGCATCGCCCGACCACACCTGCGCGAGCCGCAACTCGTCGACCGCCACAGCAGGCGTGTTCGGCGCCTCGGGATTCTTGAGAAAGACCGCCATCCGTTCGGGATCGGAATCCGTCAGCAGAGCCGCTCCGCCGTCGTTGAACAGCAGGACGACCGGCCCAGCGCCTTTGACGCGAAAGAGATGCCGCCAGCCCACGCGCACCGCGCGGGCCCACATGCCGCCGTTCTGCGCCCACAGCGAAAGCGCGGTCGCCGACGGCGCGCTCTCGTCGGGCTCGGGCCTGTACTCGTTTGGATCGAGTTCGACGCCTTGACTTCGCGCCGCCTCGATCATCGCCGCTAGACGCGGGCCGACGGGGGTTGCGCTAATGACAGCTTCCCGGGTGTCCGCCGTCTGCTCGACCTGCGCCAGGCCTTCGAGGTCTTCGCCTTCGGCGGCGTGGGTGGCGCCTGCGAATAACGGATTCGAACGAGCATTTTGGGTTTTGTCTGAGGAGTCCGTGCTGTCGCGAACGGCGCGCAGCAATTCAGTCGCGCGGGCGATCGCAGCGGACGCGTTGATGGCTTCGTCGCTGCGCTCCTCGCGCGGAGTGTTCAGCGTGGCCGCAGGCGGTCCTTCGTCGGCGCGCGGCGAAACTCGGTTCCCGCTGATCGCTTTGCCGCCGGGGGTTGTTTCCTCGCGCAAAGCGCTGCGGTCGCGCGCTTCACTCTCGATGCGGCGAATGGCTTCCTCGAGCGCGGCTCTCTCGCGATCGACCTCGGCGGCTAACGGACGCAATTGCCGCGCCGCGAAGGCGTCGCGCATCGCATTTCGCGCACGCTCATAGACCTGGCCGCGGGTATCGTCGCAAGGATTTTCAAGTCCTGCAATGGTAGCGCGTATTACCAAGCCGTAACGAGCGCTCTTCGCCTTGGATTGGCGGGTTTCGTCCTCGTTCCGCAATTTTCTGCGTCTCCTGCGAAGTCGGATTTCGACCGTGAAAGGAGCGTTGCGTAGTCCGGGAATCGAGCGACAAGCTCGCCGCCGATGCCCGCTCTGATGCGATGGACGCGCCGCTCCAAGTTTTCGGAGTGGCGCGCCCGTTTTGGTCAGCGGGGAGATGAACCCGAGGGCTCATCTCCCCGATTCGACTAGCCTTGCTGGTTCGTCCCGTCGTGCCCGTGGTGACTCAGGTTCGACGAGGGCTGGCCATCGACATAGAACGCGCCAGATCCGGATGGCGTCTGGTTCGGGTCGCCAGCCAGCGAGTGGTGGTGTCCGCCAGAGCCTTGGCCGGCGACGTTCGTCAGGTCGGTGGTCGCGCTGCCGGCCGGAGGATCGGATGTGGTCCCGCCTCCGAGTTGCGACAGCATCGAGCTCACCCGGCTCAGTAGAGCGCTCAATTGAGCTTCGATCTGGCCGAGCACGCTGTTCTGACTGATCGGCGCCGACAACGGATCGCTCGAAGGATCGCTGTTTCCGCCGACCGGATCGTGGTGATGCGATCCGGTAACGCCTCCCGTCGAGCCTGAGCCTGGCGGATCAGACGGCCCGGTGGCGCCTGGCGGGTCAGACGGCCCAGTGGCGCCCGTCCCTCCGGTGGCTCCGGTCATGCCCGTGGCTCCCGTCGCTCCGGTCATGCCCGTGGCTCCGGTGCCTCCGGTCATTCCCGTAGCTCCAGTGGCTCCAGTGGCTCCAGTGGCTCCAGTGGCTCCAGTGGCTCCAGTGGCGCCCGTCGCTCCGGTCATGCCGGTGGCCCCAGTCGCGCCGGTCATTCCCGTGGCCCCAGTCGCGCCGGTCATTCCCGTTGCTCCGGTGGCTCCCGTCGCGCCGGTCATTCCCGTGGCCCCGGTGGCGCCGGTCATTCCCGTGGCTCCAGTCGCTCCCGTCGCGCCGGTCATTCCCGTGGCCCCGGTGGCGCCGGTCATTCCCGTGGCTCCAGTCGCTCCGGTCATTCCCGTCGCGCCCGTCGCTCCGGTGTGGCCCGTTGCGCCAGTCGCGCCCGTTGCTCCGGTGTGGCCCGTCGCGCCAGTCGCGCCCGTTGCTCCGGTGTGGCCGGTCGCGCCCGTCGGTCCGGTGGCTCCCGTCGGTCCGGTAGCGCCAGTTGCTCCGGTGTGGCCGGTCGCGCCCGTCGCGCCCGTCGGTCCGGTGGCTCCCGTCGGTCCGGTAGCGCCAGTTGCTCCGGTGTGGCCGGTCGCGCCCGTCCCGCCGGTTGCTCCTGTCGGTCCCGTGGCTCCGGTGGCTCCGGTCGGTCCTGTGGCTCCGGTGGCTCCGGTCGGTCCCGTGGCGCCGGTCGCGCCCGTCCCGCCTGTGGCTCCGGTCGGTCCTGTGGCGCCGGTAGCTCCCGTCGGTCCGGTCGCGCCGGTCCCGCCTGTGGCGCCGGTCGGCCCTGTGGAGCCGGTGGCTCCGGTCGGTCCGGTGGCGCCGGTCGCTCCGGTGGGTCCCGTGGCGCCCGTCCCGCCTGTGGCGCCGGTCGGCCCCGTGGCCCCGGTCGCTCCGGTCGGCCCCGTGGCGCCGGTCGCGCCCGTCCCGCCTGTGGCGCCGGTGGCGCCTGTCGCCCCTATGTTGCTTACAATACTTGCCGAGTTAAACGTATCTCCGTCACTCGTGCCCGGCGTGATAGTAAAGCTATTCGTGCTGCTATCATAGGTAAACGTGGCAACAATGCCCAGGCTCGCATTGTAAACAGCATAGCTGTGGGTTTGACTCGTAACTGTCAGTATATCAGAAAACCCATTTAAGACCACCGCCTGGTTGGGAAGGTCTAAACTACCCACTACCTGCCCAGCCGTCGTATCAACGACGTAGAACACATTATTTGTGTTACCGCCACCCTGAGTTGTAATGTCTCCGTCGATGGTAAGATCGAAGTTTAGAACCCCGGCGTAAGCCGAGGCGCCCGAAGCGGTGATAGGCGGCGCCGCAGGGCGCGTCTTGGCCATGTTGAGTTCCCAAGCGCCGCCCAAAGCCGCGGCGCCGACGCGAGACGCTGACGCCCTCACATCCGCCCCCGTCGTCTCCGCCAACCCCGCGACGAAGATTTCGCCGGCTTGGCCGGCTCCCGTCATGCAGCTCCACAAACGGAGCTCGCCGTTATCGCCAAGCGATTTCCCGATTGACGCCAAATCGTCAGCCGCGTCGCCCAAGCTCTTGCTGGACCATTCGTCCGACGCGAAAACGACGCGTCCGGGCGCTCCATGCGCGACGACATGCACCGCTTCGAGCGACTTGCGTCCTTCGAGCGCGACCGCGATCTGTCGCGCCGCCGGCCCACTAGGGTCGAGCACGATCGCTTCGACTTCCGGGCGAAGATTGTGAAGAAGGGTCTCGAGATCGGGAGTAGAAGGATCGACAAAAAGGACTTCGGTCGCGTGCATGCGTACCTCCTCTTCGTTCTCGAACGATTGTTTCCTCGAGGCGAGACGGACCTGTCAGCGAATGTCGCAAGCGGCGCTGGGGCCGCACTCACATTCGTCCGCCAGAGCCTCTTGCGCCGGCATCGACGGCGGGGCCGCCAACTCTCAAAAAAGCAGAGGGTCGAAAGTCGCCAGCCTCTCCGAACGTGCCGATTGCGTGCGGCCCGCCCGCGGAGGGAATTTTGATGATCATGGATACGGTGTTGTACTGCCTGACAGCGTCCGGCAGGATGACTCTCGCGACGACCGCATCCGTGGCCGTATCGACGATGAAGTAGGGAATAGCCCCAGAAGTATCCCCGACCGGCAGGACGCCTGTAACCGTCACCTCGGCGACCGCGAGAATGCGCGCGTAGCGCGCCGCCCCTGAAGCGGTGATCGGAGGGCGAGCCCCGCCGGAGCGCGGATCGCCATCAATCGCATCTGTGTATCCAACATCCCGGCCGACAACAGTCGCTTCTGGTTTCTCGATCATCAGAGAAGCCTCGATGACAACGACAACCGCGAAGGTGTTTGAATGTCTCGGTCTTCAACCCCGAGCGAGTTGGGTCTCAGGGGTCGCACGGACTTTCGTCGAGCCGGCGCTGGGCACACCGAGAACCAAGGCGCGACGCGAGCGGCGACAACTAAGCTTGGAAAGACGACAGCGTCGACCGCTCGTTGTGGCTACCACCAATAGACGCTTGCATGACGGAGGCGCTGTGCCGAGGACGGAAACTTCGATTGGTCGAGTTTAAAGGCCTCATCGCCGACAATCGCAGGGGAAAGAAGCGGCCAGACGATTCTCACATTGTGCTGAGGTGTGATCGCCTTCGATCGTGGCGGCAGGCCTCTGGATATTCAGAGATATTCGCGACGCCTCGATGCGGATGTTTACTCTATGTCGCTACGGGGCATAGAGTGATCCCTGACAGGCTGGCTCAGAGGGATTCCCGATGAAGTCGATCGGTCTGTGCATGATCGTCAAAAACGAGAGCCATGTCATAGCGCGCTGCCTCGACAGCGTAAGGCCATTTATCGATTACGTCCTGATCGAGGACACCGGTTCGAGCGACGGAAGCCAGGAACTCGTGCGCAAGTGGCTGAGCCAGCACGGTGTCGCGGGCGAAGTGATCGACGAGCCCTGGCTGGACTTCGGTTACAACCGCTCGCACGCGTTGGCTGCGTTGCGGAAGATCGAGACGATCGACTACGCGCTGATCATCGACGCGGATAGCGCCCTGGTCCTCGAAGAAGGCTTTGACGCGACGAAGTTCAAGAGGGAACTGAGCGAGGACTTCTACGACTTTGAGATCCGCAACGGCGGTTCCCGATTCCTGCGGTCCCAGCTCTGCTCCAATCGACTGCCATTCTGTTTCAAGGGCGTGCTGCACGAATATCTTGAACCGCCGCCAGGCGGTCCGAGACGCGGCATGGCGCTCGGCGTCCATATCCGCGACGGACGCGACGGTGCGCGCAACAAAAACTCGCAGAAATATCAGGACGACGCAGCGCTGCTGGAAAGAGCGCTGCTGACCGAGACGGATCCGTTTCTTGTTTCGCGCTACACGTTCTATCTCGCGCAGAGCTACCGCGATTGCGGCGAGAAGCACAAGGCGCTCGCCAACTACCTCAAACGCGCCGAACAGGGCTACTGGAGCGAAGAGATCTATTTCAGCCTCTACCAGGCGGCGAAATTGAAGGCGCAGCTCGAAGCTCCAGCCGAGGAAACGATCGCGCTCTTCTTGAAGGCGAGTGAAGTCTCGCCCGGCCGCGCCGAGGCGCTGCACGGCGCCGCGAATTATTGTCGCTCGGTCGGGCGCAACGAAGAGGGATTCCAATATGCGAAGCGCGCCGCGGAAAAGCCTCTGCCCGACGGCGCTCTATTCGCCGAAAGCTGGATCTACGACTACGGCGCGCTCGACGAGATCTCGATAAACGGGTTCTGGTCCGGTCACCATCACGAAGCGCTCGAGGCGTGCCTCCGGCTGCTCGGTTCACCGACGCTGCCGCCAGGCCAGCGCGAGCGGATCGCGGGAAACGCCAAGTTTTCGCTGAGTAAGCTGCCGAGCGATCCCAATCCCATGCGCTTCCGTCCGGCGGACCTTCAGCCTGGCCGCCACGCGCCCCAACCGCCGCGCAGCCTGCGCTCGGGCCTCCCCAGTCCGGCGCCGAAGCTTCTGTTCGCAATCCTCGCCAAGCAGAAGGAGCGCACCCTCCCGCTCTATCTGCAATGCGTTGAGGCGCTCGACTATCCGAAGGACCGGATCGTTCTTCACATCCGAACTAACAACAACACAGACCGCACCGAGGCGATCCTGTCCGAATGGGTGGAACGCGTAGGTTCGCAATACGCGGCGATCGAATTCGACCGGGGCGATGTCTCCGAGCGCGTGCAGGATTTTGCGGTTCACGAATGGAACGCGACGCGCTTCAGCGTCCTTGGCAAAATCCGCCAGCGCAGCCTCGAGAAGACCACCGAGCGCGGCTGCGACTATTATTTTACAGCCGACGTCGACAATTTCCTCCGCCCCTTCGCGCTGCGGGAGCTCGTTGCGCTCGACTTGCCGATCGTGGCGCCGATGCTGCGTCACTCCGACGAGCGATCGCTGTACAGCAACTGTCACGCCGACATCGATGGCGAAGGATATTATCGAAACTGCGACCCTTATGCGATGATTCTCGGTCAAGCGATCGTTGGGGTTTTCGAACTTCCCGTCGTGCACTGCACGTATTTGATCCGGGCCGATGTGATCCCCTCGCTGCGCTACAACGATGCGACCAACCGGCACGAATATGTCGTTTTCTCCGACAGCGCGCGCAAGGCGAAGGCGCCGCAATATTTCGACAACCGGCAGGTGTACGGCTACATAACCATGAGCGAGGAGCCCGAGGTCGCCGCGACGCTGCTCGCCCCCGAACTCGCCAGTCGTCCAGCGTCGGCGAAGGCGTCGAAGCGGTTGAATGTCACGGCCGGGCTCGGCCTTCGCGGCGGCTGGAGCTGGATCCTCTACCAGATGCGCGAGATCAGGCGCGGCGCGAATTCACGCGGCGGTTCCCTCGCCCTGCCGCGCAGGACGCCGCGGCCTGATCGACGCGCGAGCAGCCAACCGGCCAAGGGGGAAGGATGAAGGAGCTTCCGCAGATTCATCTGATCAACCTTGACCGCAGCATGGACCGATTGCGTCAGTTCAGGGACCGAAACCCGCATATCACGGACTTCGTACGCGTCTCGGCGGTCGACGGATCGCAGGTCGATCGGAAAGCCTTGATTCAGTCGAGAAAGATCAGCGCGGACCTACCTTATGGAGCGGGCGCTCTCGGCTGCGCGCTGTCGCATATCGGATTGTGGGAGAAGGCGATCGCCGAGGACCGGAGCATCACGATATTCGAGGACGACATCGTCGTGTCGCGGCAGTTCGCGGAGCGGGCCGGCATAATCCTTTCGCAGATTCCTGCAGACTGGGATTTCGTCTTCTGGGGCTATCTCTTGAATCCGCTTTTTGTTTGGGTCGATCTCGGGATTACGAAGACGCGGCTGCACATCTACGGACCCAATCGTTATTCGAGCGCTCACGGCGCCGGCGAATTTCAGGAGTCCGATTGCCCGTCGACGCCGGTACGATTGCTGCATTGCTTCGGCATGCAAGCCTACTCGATCTCCAAAAAGGGGGCGCAGGCGGCGCTCGACTATTTCCTGCCGATGCAAAAGCGGTGGATCACTTTCCCCGACGCCGGCGTAACGACGGAGGATGAAGGCGTCGATTGCGCGCTTTGTGGGCTCTACCCTTCGACAGCGGCGTACATCTGCCTCCCTCAACTCGCGATCGCATGCGCCGACATTGCCTCGGTTCGCAAACAAATGGATGGAACATGATCGCCGCATTCCGCGGGGCCCCTCGCAGGGACGGCTAGTCCTTCGTGACCACGCAGGACGTGCAGCAGGCCCTTCAATCGACACGAAGATGGGCTAGCTATGGCGCTTGAGAGAATAGGTCCCTTCGCATCGGTCGACGAGCGATTGATCGCCGGGAAGGTCCCGCGTCGCCGCTTTCTTCAATCGGCCGTAGCCTGCGCCGCTGCCATCCGCTTCATTCCTGGAGCCGCCGCAGCCGGTCAAACTGCGCAAGGCGCGCCTGCCATGGACGAACCTTCGCCTCCGATTGAACCCGCGCCGACGCTGTTATCGGCTCAGATCGAACTCGCCGGCCGGTGGGGCGACGCGCAGGGGGCCGCAGAAACGGTTGTCGGGCGCATGCGTCATGCCTGCCTTGACAGCGTGCGTCTGCTTTCCGACCGCCAGCCGACTCGATTGCGCGTCGACGAGCATCATTCGGGACCGCCGGCGGTTTGGCTGCACGACGACGGCTCAAGTATGGCATGGATCATCGTCGACGTGGGCGAAGCCGACTGGTCGCGGCTCTCCTATCAATTCGGCCACGAACTCGGGCATGTCATGGCCAACAGCTGGCAGTCGCACGCCTTCCCGGCGCCGCCGTGCCAGTGGGTCGAGGAAGGCTTGGTCGAGGCGTTTTCGCTGCGCGGCCTCGGGCGTCTCGCCCAGAGCTGGAAGCAAAATCCCCCCTTCGCCGGCGACAACGCGTTCGGCGACAAGATCGCCGATTATCGCCGCGCGATCATCGAAAAATATACGGCCTGGGCCGACCAGCAGGGACTGAGCCGCGACCCGGCGGCCTGGTTTGCGACGCACCGCAGCGAGATCGAAAAGCCTCTCCTCAACCCCTTCGCGCAGGCGGCCGCCGCGACGGTCTTCCTCGTGGAGTACGAGCAGCGTCCCACATGCGTCGAGGCGCTGGGCGCGCTGAACCGGTGGCCCGTCCGCAGCGGTCTCGCCATCGAGCCCTATTTGCAACAATGGGAAGCCAGTTGCCTCGAACTGAAGGCCGATCCGCACCTTCCCCGTCGCCTGAAAGCGGCGCTGGGGTACGGCTGAGAACGTCCGCGCTCCTCGAGAGGTGCGACGTCGCGATCCGCAAATCGCACAGGACTTCGCCGTCAGGATCAGTTGGCCCCGATGAGAGGGTCGGCGGCGACAGGCTACAGGCGCCCAAGTCGCGCGATCGTCACCGTTCACCCACCCCGCATTAAACCGACCGCCAATAGCGGCCAACCAACGGCGCACGCGCGTGTTCCTCCGTGCAATTTCCGGGCTAAGCAGGGCGCGCTATCAAAGGGTCGCCTCCCGAGGCCGGAATCCTCCCGAAATCCGGCCAGACTCGGCCCCCTCCCACGGGAGGGGGCGTTTCATCCGGCGCTTTCCCCTGCTCTGCAGGAGGTCCGGCGCAGGAGGTCCGGAAAGGAGTGAGATATGATCAACGGCAACATGGACATTGACGCGGACATGGGCGCGCTCACGACTCAGGAGTTCTCCCGTCTCGGCGATGGCGCGATCGCCTATGTGAAGACAGTCAAGTTGGAGGTCGCGCAGCGTCTGTTTCCCGAGGCCGCCGACATCCCGCGCGACAAGAAGCTCTTCGCGCTGCTGGCTGCGGACGGTTCACCCATTATGCTGGCCAACTCCAAGGGCGCGGCCATCGCCAATGCGTGGCGCTGGGAACTGAAGATGGTGACCGTGCACTGACGTCCTTTTCATCCCGATAATTGCGCGGACCGCGACCGCTGGCTTAGGCGCCGGCGGCGCGCGGCGTCAGAACCGGCGGTTCAGCAGCTCTGGTATGGAAAAACGATTCGTGTTGATCGCGTCGATTTAATTCAACAGCAACCTGCCCGGATTATCATTTATCGCAATTGTCACGCATTTTATTGCCAAAGGCAGGATTGCCACTGCATGCGCGTCATGATCGTCGATGACAGCCGAAGCAGTCTCGCGGAGCTAAAGGCCCTCGTCGAGCAATTCGACGCAGTCGAAGCCGAAGTCTTTCTCGATCCCGAAATCGCATTGGCCAGCGCAAACGGCCAGCGATACGATATGGCGCTCGTCGATTACGTCATGCCGAAAGTCGACGGCATCGCGCTGATCAGACAAATGCGGATGACCAGCCTCCATCGCGAGGCGCCGATGGTCATGATTACCGGAAGCTGCGAGGACGAGATCAAGCTGCAGGCGCTGGAAGCCGGGGCGACCGATTTCCTCAGCAAGGTGCACAGCCGTCTCGAAATGACGATCAAGCTGCGCAACCTTATCCGTCTCGCCGACGCGATGCGGCGGCTGGACGATCATGTCGCCGCCCAAGCGCGTGAGATCGAGCGAGCGACTCGATCGCTCCTGCGACGCGAGGAAGAGATGGTCTTTCGCCTCTCGAAGGCGCTCGAATATCGCGACACCGACACCAACGACCACACCTACCGTGTCGCCAGCTATAGCCGCATGATCGCAGAAAGGCTTGGGCTGCCGCAAAAAGAATGTCGCAGCATCTATCTGGCCTCGCCGCTGCATGACATCGGCAAGGTCGCGATACCTGACGCGATCCTCCTGAAGCCCGGCAAGCTCGATGGGGACGAGCGCGAAGTCATCCAGACGCATGCCGCGATCGGCGCCCGCATCCTGTCCGACAGCAATTCGGAGTTGATCAACCTCGCGGCGAAGATCGCCGAGAACCATCACGAACGATGGGACGGAGGCGGCTATCCGCACGGACTTAGCGGCGAGGCGATCCCACTCAGCGCGCGGATCGTCGCGATCGCCGACGTATTCGACGCGTTGACGACGGACCGCCCATACAAGAAGGCGTTGCCGCTAGAGGAGGCGCTCGCCGTGCTCAAGGCCGAACGCGGCCGCCACTTCGACCCGATCTGCCTCGACGCATTCCTCGCGGCGATTGCGGCGCTGATGGAGCGTGCTCCAAGCCGAGCGCTGGAGGGCGTTTTGCGCCGCCTCAGCGAAATCTATCCCGCTGGCGACAGTGATTCCGCCACAACGAAGCCCGAGACAAGCCTGGCGTAAGGATACCGTCATAGCCAGACAGCGACAGCCTGACTTGACGCGAAGAGGCTCCCAGTGCCGCAGACCGACCGCTCCGCGGGGGCCAAAGCGCCGCCGCGAACCTGCCGCCGATGAACGCGCGCGTGATCGCGGTCGCGAACCGCAAGGGCGGCGTCGGCAAAACCACTACCGCCGTCAATATCGCCGCCGAACTCGGCAGCCGCGGGCGGCGCGTGCTGGTGGTCGACCTCGATCCTCAAGGCCACGCAGGCCTCGGCCTCGGCGTCGTCGCGGCGCGCCATGAGGCGAGCGTGCATCAGATTTTCCGCGAATTCCCGATCGATCTCACGACCGCGGTCAAGTCGAGCGACGTCGCGAACGTCGACGTGTTGCCCTCCGAGCGCGACTTCCAGGTCCACGATTCGATCAACGATCCGCTACGCCTCGCCAGAGGCTTGGCGGCGTTCAGCGAAAAGTACGACGAAATCGTCATCGACACCTCGCCTACAATCGACGTATCGACCGTCGCGGCCCTCGCGGCGGCCGACCATGTGCTGATCCCGACCCAATTGCAGCATCTCGCCCATGACGGCGTCGTGCGGTTCTCAACTGTACTGCTGCGCGTCGCGACTGCCCTCAATCGACGCTTTGCGGACCTCGCGATCGTTCCGATCCAGATTGACGTGCGGATCAATCTGCAACGCATCGTTCTGGCCGGGCTCGTCAAGGAATTCGGCCACAAGCGGATATTTCGCGGCATCCGCACCGACGTCGCGCTGGCCGAGGCGTTCGGATCGCGGACCGCTGTGCGATATTACCGGCCGCATTCGCGCGCCGCCGCCGACTACGCATTTCTCGCTGACGACATTCTCACGAATTGGACGTGACGACGAGCGCCTTCTTGTTCAGAAGAGGCAGGCTTCCGCCAAGTCCGGCTCGTCGAATACCGCGAGCGGCCCCGCGCTTTCGTCCGTTTCCCTCGGGCCCCCGGTGAAGCCGTCATGAATCTGCCGCTCGCTCGCCATGGTGTACTTCGCGCGCAGCAGTTCATCCAACGAAGCGTCGACCTCTTGCGACTCGACGTCAGACGCGCCGATCTCTTGCGACAATTCGTCCACCGCGGCGGCGGCGGAGCGTAGGGTGGCGCCGATGTTTTCGTGCGCGTCGAGCATCGCCACTGCGCGCTCGAGCAGGATGCGCACGCCGTCTGCTTCCCCGCCGAGGCGGTCCAGCGCCGCGGTCATCTCCTTGCCATTCGCGTTGAACGTCCCGATCGCGGCGGTCAATCGTTCGTCGAGCGTCGTCAAGCGCTCCGAATCGTGCGAACGCCCGGCCTCGGAAAAGCGTTCGACGAAGGAGACGACTTCGCTCAACGCAGGCGGCAACTCATGGATCCCCTCCACGATGCGCGCCGCATAGTTCCGCAGTTCCTGCGCGATAATGTTCAGGCCTTTGCCGCGGTCGCCGAGGCGACTCGATTTGAGCACGGCGTTCGTTCCAATCATCGTGACGTCCACGACGATTTGCGAAAGACCGGAGGTGCGCTGGTGAAGATCGGCCATCGTGTCGCCGACCGCGGTCGCGGCTCGGTCGACGATCGTGCGCGCGCGCCGGGATTCCGTGATGATGGCGCGCGCCGCCGCGAGCTTGCGCTCCAGCCCTTCGAGAAAGGAACCGCCGCCCCGCCGGCTCGCGCCGAACAGCGATCGGCCTTGTCCGGCAAGCGCGGCCGCGTCGTCGCCGACGCTCCGAAGCGAAACCGAGACCGAGTCCATCTCGCGCATGAATTCGTCCAGCGCCCCATCGAGCTGGAGCGCCTGCAACCGGCACATGCGCGCGGCGAGATGCGCTGGATCCGGCCATTCGCTGTCCGCCAGCGCCCCGTCCGCTTCGACCTTGGCGGCGGCCAGGGTCAGCGCGAAATGGACATGCTCGATGCGCTGGCGCGTGCTGTCGCCGACCTGCAGGGCCATCACGCATTGGCCGATCTTCGCGCCGATCTGTTGCGATTGCGCGCTGATGTCCTGCAGCGCCTCGCCGATGGCGCGCCGCCGCTCCGAAACCGCGCGCAGGCTCTCGATGATTTCGGTCGAAATTGTCTTGAGACTCGTTTGGTGGCTTCGCTGGAAGCTCGATTGCGCGTCGCTCGAAGCGCGCAGCAAATCGAATAGTTTCGCGTGCCTCTCCTGATATTCGTCGAGCGCTCGCTGAGCCCGATGGGCGATCTGCTGGAGGCCATCCGCAAAAGCGGTCATATCTTCGCCGCTCTCGTTCAGCGAGGCGGCTTCGATCTTCACGCTGAACACCAGCGCGTTGATGGTGCGAATGCCGGTGAGCAACTTGGAGATCTGCAGGGCGATCGCCCGGTTCAAAGCGACGAGCTCCACAACCGCTTGGCTCTCCCTCGTCAGGCCGTCCGCGGAGCGCTGGAACTCGTGGGCCATCGCCTCGAGATCAAGCCCGGCTGCGCGTAGGTCCTCCCCTTCGAGCGAACGAGAGAGCGCCTCGAACAGCGCCGAAAGATCGGCCAAACCAGGGATCGCGTCGCCAAGGCTCGCACCGACGCCGAGGCAGGTCTGTTCGCATTGTGCGAAAGTCTGGCTGATCGAGTTGGCGTTACGCCGCAACTCCTCGCCAAGCGATCGCGAGAATGCCATCGTCATTATGCTGCTCCTCGCCGCATGCGCCGCGCCTCAAGTCCTGGCGCGAAAATTTTGAATTTCGATCGGGATCGTCGTCAACGGCACGATCTTGTCAGCGGCGCCTAAGGCGATCGCTTCCTTCGGCATGCCGAAGACGACGCAGGTCTCTTCGTTCTGCGCGACGGTCGCGGCTCCCGCCTTCTTCATCTCGAGCAGGCCCTTGGCGCCGTCGTCGCCCATCCCCGTCATAATGACGCCGAGCGCATTCGCGCCCGCATATTGCGCCGCGGAACGGAACAGCACGTCGACCGAAGGACGGTGACGCGAGACGAGCGGTCCGTCCTTGATGGCGACGTGATAGCGCGCGCCGCTGCGTTGTAGGAGCAAGTGCCGATTTCCGGGCGCGATGAGGGCGCGGCCCGCGATCACCTGGTCGCCGTCCTCCGCCTCCTTGACGTCGATCTGGCATAGGCCGTTGAGGCGCCGGGCGAAGGCCGCGGTGAAATGCTCCGGCATGTGCTGGACGATGACGATCCCCGGGCTGCCCGGGGGCAGCGCTATCAGGACTTCGCGTAGCGATTCCGTCCCTCCGGTCGAGGCGCCGATGCAGACGACTTGGTCGGTCGTGCGCGTCAGCGAGCGGGCCGGCGTCGGAGGCGGCATGATGACGTCAGCGGTAAGCTTTTTCTGGACGAGCGCCGGCTTGCGGCGGGGCCCCGTGAAGGTCGCTCGCTTTGCCGCTCTCACCGCATCCCAGATGCGAACCTGCGATTCGGTGAGAAACTGCTTGGTGTCGACGCGCGGCTTGAGGATCACGTCGACCGCGCCCGCCTCGAGGGCGTCGAGCAACGTCTCGGATCCGCCTTCCAGCAGCGTGGAGCACAGGATCGTCGGGATCGGCCGCTGCGCCATGATCTTGCGGAGGAAGGTGATGCCGTCCATGCGCGGCATCTCGACGTCGAGAATGATGACGTCGGGCACTTCCTCGTGGATGCGCTGGGCGGCGACAAAGGGATCGGCCGCCGTCGCCATCACTTCGAGATCGGGAGCGGCGTTGATGATCAAGGTCAGCGTCTGACGAACCGACGCGGAATCATCGACGACCAGCACCCGCGTCTTGTCCTGCGCCTCGCTCATGGCAGCCCTTTCATGCGTGCTGAAAGATAGTGGGAGCGGTCTGCCGCAGCGACGGCTGATCGCTGCCTGCCAGAGATTCGGAATGGCCGAGGATCAGGAAGCCCCCTCTGCGCAGGTGTTTGCAGAGGCGGCGCAGCACCTTGTCCTGCGTCGACTTGGAGAAATAAATGAGGATATTGCGGCAGAAGATCACGTCGAAGTCGCGTTCGACGAGATAGTTCTCGTCCATGAGGTTGAGATGCTGAAAGCGGACCGCGCGGCGAAGCTCGGGGACGATTCTCATTTCCTGCCGAGTGGCGTCGACCGCCCGCATGACGTAACGCTGCTGCATCGCCTCGGGAATCGGTTCGGCGAAGGCCAGCGGATAGACCGCCCGGCGCGCCTGCGCGATGACGTCGGTGCTGATGTCGGTGCCGAATACGGAGAACGTATTTCGCTCTAGGCCCAGCGTCTCCGCCGCCACCATGGCGATCGTGTACGCCTCGGCGCCGATCGACGCCGCGGCGCTCCAGAATTTCATCGGGCCGTCGAGGCCGTGTTGAGAGCGGAGGAGCGGGATCGCCTTGTCGCGCAAAAACGCGAAGTGATCCGGCTCGCGAAAGAAGTCGGTCTTGTTGGTCGTCACGCAATCCACGAGATAGGTGAATTCGTCGGCCAGGCGACCGTGCTCGAAAATCACATGGCCATAGTCCGCGAGGGACGGTAGCCCGAGCGCGCGCATGCGCTTGCGGAGGCGGCCCTCCACCATGGTCCGCTTCGTCGGTGGCAGACGGATGCCGGTATGGTCTTCGACAAGCCGCGCAAGCTTGACGAAATGCTTCTCCTGAAGCTGATCATGCATGGTCTGGAATTCGCAATAAACGACGCAGGAACTCGCTTCGGCCACGCCTAAGCGGCGAGGCCGGGCATACCGGACGCGATCAGTTCGTCGCCCGCAATCAAACGGTCGAGTTCCAGCACGACGACGAAAGCTCCGGCATCACGCCCGACGCCAACGACATATTCGGCGCGCCAGCGCGAGCCGATCGAGGGCGGCGGCTCGAGCGCAGCGCCGCCGAGATCGCTGACGGCGAACACACAGTCGGCGACGAGACCTAGCGCCACCCGCTTGCCCTCGATGGCGGCTTCGACGACGATGATGCGCGTGCGGTTGGTCGCCTCGGCCGGAGCGAGCCCGAACTTCAGCCGCAAATCGATGACGAGCAGACCGACGCCGCGCACGTCGGTCAGGCCCAGCACGTAAGGCGGCGCATGCGGCAGGCGCGAAATCGGCCGCATGTCCAGAACCTCCTGCACCCTTTCGACCGGCAGCGCAAAGCGCTCTTCCGCTATGCCGAATGTGAGATATTGATTGGCCATCGTCGCCCCGCTGTGCTGCGTTCAAGGGGCCGAGCGGCGCCGCCGCTCGGCTCTGATGCCAAGGGTCAGGCGCGCTTAAACTCCGCGTCCGTCTCATCTTCGCCCAGGTCGAAGGCGAAGCCCTTGCGCGACGCCGCCGCGACCTTCTTGACGGGCGCCTTGGGCGCGGGCGCCTCCTTGGCGCGCATCGTCGCCGCCTTCGTCTTGAGTTGGGCCACCGCCTTGTCGAGCACGCCGTCATGGTGGGCGTCGGCGTTCGACGCGGCGCGGCGGGCGCCTTCGCCAATGCGGAAGTAGGCGATCGTGCGCTGCAGCTGCTCAGCCTGCGCCGTCAGCTCTTCCGAGGTCGCGGAGACCTCTTCCGACGCCGACGCGTTCTGCTGCGTCACCTGGTCGAGCTGCTGGATCGCCTTGTTGATCTGCGTGGCGCCAACGTCCTGCTCGCGGCAAGCCGCGCTGATCTCGCCGACGAGTTCCGCGGTGCGCCGGATGTCCGGCACCAGGCGAACCAGCATCGCGCCCGCCTCCTGCGCCGACTTAACCGTGTCGATCGACAGCGTGCTGATCTCGGCGGCGGCCGCCTGGCTGCGCTCGGCGAGCTTGCGCACTTCCGAGGCGACGACCGCGAAGCCGCGGCCGTGCTCGCCGGCGCGCGCCGCTTCGACTGCGGCGTTGAGCGCCAAGAGGTCAGTCTGGCGAGCGATCTCCTGCACGATCGTGATCTTCTCGGCGATCGTCTCCATCGCCTTGACCGCGCGGGAGACGGCCGAGCCGCTCGCTTCGGCGTCCTGCGCCGACTGGCGAGCGATCTTCTCCGTCTGGCTCGCGTTGTCGGCGCTCTGTTTGACGTTCGACGCCATCTCCTCCATCGACGACGAGGCCTCCTCCGCGGACGAAGCCTGTTCGGTGGCGCCCTGCGACAATTGCTCGGCGCTCGCCGAAAGCTGCTGGCTGCCGGACGAAACGTTCTGCGCCGCCCCGATCGCTTCGCTCACGACGCTCTGGAGCCTGTTCAACATTTGCTCCAGCGAAATCCCGAGCGTGTCCTTCTCCGAGAGGCGCCTCGCTTCGACCGTCAGGTCGCCCGAAGCGATGGCGTCGGCGACACGCGCCGTCACGTTGAGGTTCGCCGTCATTGCGTTCAGCGCCTTGATGAGGTCGCCCACTTCGTCGTTGCTGGACGCCTCGATGGTCTGGCTGAGATCGCCGAGCGCGACCGCGTCCGCCAGCCCGACTGCGCGGCTCAGACCGCGGCTGATGTTGAGCGCGATCCAGATCGCCGACCCGAGCGCGATCAGCAGCGAAACGACGACCGTTGCGGTCAGAAGCAATTGCGCTTGGCTCGCATTCTCGGCGGCCCGGGTGGCCCCTTCGGCCATCGCCCCCCTCACATAAGTGACGAAGTCGCCGGAGGCGCCGAGCGCGGCTTCGGTCGCCGTCCGCCCTTCAGACCCGGACATCGCCGCCCCTTTGATGTTGCCGCCTTCGCGCACGATCTCAGCGCCGCGCGAGAGCGCCTTGTTCAGGCGATCGGTCGAAGAGCTGACAGCGCTGGCGGAAGCGCCGAGCGTGGCGAGTTGCGCTTTCGCCTGCTCGAGCGAACGCGTCATCGCGCCCATGCGGTCATTCAAGTTCGCAACGTCGGCGTTCAGCGTCTCCATGCCGTCGGCCGCGGTCGCCTGGGCGAACACCCGCTGCGCGTGCGAGGCTTCCAATTGGACGCCCTCGAGAGCGAACAGCGCCTTCTGCGTCTCCATCGAGGCGGGCAACCGATTGACCTCGGCCATCGTTGCATCAAACGAGTCGTCGAACGCCTTGGCCGCCGCGACCCCCTCGCCGTTCCAGAATTGCATCGCACGATTGTTGGAGTTCAGCTTGGAGAACCTGATGACCCCATCTTCGACCGTGTTCATCTTCTCGTAGTCGCTCGAGAATTTCGCCATCAGCGCTTTGCCCTGCTCCGTCGCGTCAGCGATGATCTGGTCGCGCAGGCCCATCGCCTCGGAGCGATGCTTGGCGATCTCGTCCGCCAAGCCGGTGATTTCCGCGTCCGTCGAGGCCATGATGAGGTTCTTTTCGGCGCGCACCTGGGTGAGCAGCACCGAATCGAGTTGCCCTGCCTTGTCGATCCGCCCGGAGCGGGCGACCAGGTCCTCGCTCGTATTGGCGAGTTGGCTGAGCTTCACATAAGCGACGCCGCCCGTGACCATGGAGAGAATGATGACGGCGCCGAACGCGCTCGCCAGCTTGCCTTTGACAGTGAAGCGCATAACCTAAAATCCCCTCTAAGCGTTCAATATTCTTGCCATGTCGGGCAGCACGATGAAGTCGTCCTTCCACTTTCCGATGGCGGCAATGAATTCCGGTTGCCAATGCATGCCGATGGGCGGCGCTTTTTGCAGCGTGGCGACGTCCATCTCGGTGACCTCGTAGACCTTGTCGGCGATGATCCCGATCGTCGTCGGATCGCCAGCGAGGTCAATTTCGATCACCACGAAACGCGAGTCGGCGGTGATCGGAGCCGGCGGAAGACCGAAGCGCACCCTGAGGTCGGCGAGCGGGATCACCTTGCCGCGAACGTTGAGCACGCTCGAAACATAGGGCTGCGCGCCGGGCACCCGCGTCACCGGCGCGGGATCGATGATCTCGCGGACCTGTCGTGCGTCGAGCGCAAAAATTTCGCCCGCGACGCCCAGCATAAGAACTTGCAAGACGCCCTCGGCCTCTGTCGTCGTCATGCGGCCTCCTGGCTGGAACTATGAAGGCGCGCCTCGCGCATCTGACCGAGCGCCATGAGATGCGGAACGTCGAGAATCAACGCCACCGCGCCGTCGCCGAGGATCGTCGCGCCGGAGAAGCTCGGAACGTCGGCGTGCAGCTTCGAGAGCGACTTGATGACGGTCTGATGGCTGCCGATGATCTGGTCGACCACCAAACCGACGCGCGTCTCGCCTGCCGCGACAATGACAACCTTCTGATGCGGATCCGGGCCGCCCGTCTCATTGAAGAGTTCGCGCAGGCGAAGGAACGGCACGAGGGCGCCGCGAATGTTGAGGAAGCTTCTTCCCTTCGAGCGAACGTCGTCGGCTGCGGAGAGCTCGACGCATTCCTCGACCGCAGTCAGCGGCACGACATAACGGGTGTCGGCCACCCGCACGAGCAGGCCTTCGATGATCGCGAGGGTCAGCGGCAGGCGCAAAGTGAAAGTCGTGCCCTTGCCGACTTCGGTCGCGATGTCGATCGACCCGCGCATGCCTTCGATCGTGCGCCGCACCACGTCCATGCCGACCCCGCGGCCGGATAAGGCGGACACTTCCTTGGCGGTGGAGAAGCCGGGGTGAAAGATGAATTGGTTCAGCTCGGCGTCCGACAGGACGGCGCCCGGCGCGATGAGGCCGTTTTCCTCGGCTTTGGCGCGGATGCGCTTCGCGTCGAGCCCCTTGCCATCATCGCCGACGCTGATCAGCACTTCGGCGCCGGCGTGGCGCGCAATGAGGCTGATGTGGCCAGCCGGCGGCTTGCCCGCCTCCACACGCGTCTTCGTATCCTCCAGGCCGTGATCGGCCGCGTTGCGGATCACGTGAATGAGCGGATCAGCGAGACGCTCGATCATCGTCTTGTCGAGTTCGGTTTCCTCGCCGACGGCGACGAGCTCGATCTCCTTGCCAAGGTCGCGCGAAAGATCATGGATCAGTCGCCGGAAGCGGCCGAACAGCGAGCCGATCGGCAGCATGCGGATGCCCATCATCGCGTCGCGCAACGCCGATGTGAGCCGCTCGATTTCCTCCGCCACGCCTTTCGTGCCGCCGCCCCCGGCGGCGAGCTGGGTGAGGCGGGCCTGCGCGATGACGAGTTCGCCGACGCGATCCATCATTTCGTCGAGCCGCTCCGCCTGCACGCGGATGGTCGAAGCCTCCTTGCCGCCGGCGCGCTTGGCGTCCGAGGGGCCGGCAGTCGCTTCCGCGTTCGCAGCGGCGCTGGCGACGCGGTGGGCCGAAGGCGCGCTGGAGGCCGCCGCTTCGCCTGCCGGCTCGTCGAGCGGCTGCTCAATCTCCTCCACGCGGAGATCCATCTCGCTGAGGACGAAGACGAAGACGTCATCGATGGCGCTGCGCGGCTGGGCCGTGGTCAGCACCGCCTCCCAATGGAGGTAGCAAGCCAAGGGATCCATCTCCGCAAGCGCCGGCACTGCATCCGCATGGACTGCGACGCGGCAGTCGCCGAGCGAGCGCAATTCGTCGAGCAGCAGCAGCGGATTGCTGCCGTTGACGAGCACGTCCTTGTTGAATCGAATTCCGATGCGCCAGGTCTTCGACGTGGCTTCGGATGCCGCGGCGGTCGCTGCGACGCTCGCGCCGCCGATGCTCGCGAGGCTAGGCGCCGGGGCTCCGGCGTTCGCCACCAGCTTGCGCAAATCGGCGAGGATGCACACGCCGATCACCGCCTCCGCTTCGGCAGGATTCTCGATCTGCGAGCGGATGAAATCCTTGGCGTTGAGGGCGATTGCGATCAGCTCGGGATCCGGGGCCGCTTCGCCCTTGCGGACGCGATCGAACGCGCTCTCGAACTCGTGGGCGAAAGCGGCGACCTCTTCGAAGCCGAACATCGCCCCCGAGCCCTTGATCGTGTGCAAGGCGCGAAACGCCTTGTTGACGAGGTCCTGATCGCCGGGCGCTCCCTCGAGATCGAGCAGCGCAGCCTCGAGTTGCTCGAGGAGTTCGCCGGCTTCCTGGCGAAATATTTCGGTGGGATCGGCGTTGTCGCTCATCCGAGGAGCTTCCTTGCGACGGAGACGAGTTGTTCCTGCTTGAAGGGCTTGGTGATCCAGCCGGTGGCGCCGGCCGCCTTCGCCTGCTGCTTCATGCCGTCGTCGGATTCCGTCGTGAGGAAGACGATGGGAACGCCGCGATAGGCCGGCAACTGCCGCACGGCGCGGATGAATTCGAGGCCGTTCATGTTCGGCATATTGAGATCGGTGACGATCATATTGACGGCGTTGCTCTGCGCTTTCGCCAAGCCGTCGCGTCCGTCCGACGCTTCGACGACCGCGTAGCCGGCGGCGCTGAGCGTAAGCTTGACCATCTGCCGGACGCTCGCGGAGTCATCGACGGTGAGAATCGTTTTCATGATGCGACTTCAAGTCAGAGGGAGAGGACCTGCGTCAGCGACGTCGCCGATGACGGAGAAAAGCCGCAACGGCGCAGCGCCTCGGCCAGCGGGCCGGTCGGCGGCGATTGGAGATCGATGCGCTTGTGGGCGTTCGCAGCGGTCCGGCCGGCGGCGACGAGAATCTGCACGAAGGTCAAGTCGATCTCGGACGCGCCGGCGCAATCGAGAATGACGGCGTTATGCTTGCTCAACGCCTGCATCACTGCGGCGCGCGTTTCTTCGCTGTTCGCGGTCGTCAAACTTCCGCGCAATGGAACTGTGCAAACCGAATCGCTCGACGACACGAAATGGTCCCCCCAAACCGAGCTTTCCGAAGGGGAACATCAGCGCGTGGCTTTAAGGGTGAGTTAAAATCCCGCAGATCGAATTAGGAAATTAGTTACATAACAATGCGGTTGAATGTGAATATAACACATCCGCTTGTGGTTATTTGATCAGGCCGAGGGATTGAAGCACGGCCGTCAACGCCGAGGCGACGCGCGAACGGCGCTTGCACTTTTCGCCGCTAGACCGCAAGAGGCGGGACCAGACAAGGCGCGCGGGTCGCGCCGCAGCGAGGTTTTGGACGAAAGCGTTTTGATGAAGAGCGTTTTTTGCGGGTTGACGCTGGTCACCCTCTTGCTTGCCGGCTGCGCGACGCCGCCCGCCCCCGACGCGTCGACGGAACCGGCGCCGGTCGAAATGTCGCCGCGTGACGCGCTCAACGAGCGCGTTTCTCACTACGCCAGTCTTTATGACGTGCCGGAATCGTTGATCCACCGCGTGATCCAGCGCGAGAGCACCTATGATCCGGCCAAGCACCACGGGCGTTACTGGGGGCTGATGCAGATCCGTCTCGATACGGCGCGAACCGTGGGCTATCGCGGGACGGCGCGCGGCCTTCTCGATGCGGCCACCAACCTCAAATATGCAGTCGCGTATCTCTCCAACGCCTACATGGTCGCAGGAGGCAATCAGGATCGGGCGCTCGCGCTTTACGTATCCGGCTACTACTATGAAGCCCGGCGCAAAGGGCTGTTGGATCGGCTGAAGACGGCCCACGACGATTGAGCGCCTCGTTCGTCTCGACGAGGCCCACACATTTCCGCGCTCCGACCGCTGAGATCAGTGACTGATCATCCATGGTCGCGCGGTCGGAAATCCCTTGGCGCCGTCGGCGGTCTTGGTCACGAGGCGCTTGTTCAAGCCCTTGCAGCAGCCGCAGCCCGGTCCGTGCGAGGCCATGCGCTGGTCGACGGTTTGCGGAGCATGAGCGCTGCGTTCGTTGATCCCGATTGCCTTGCGTCGGTCGCCGGACATGGTTGCGAGACCCGGCATGACCAGGAATGTTCGCGGCGCGGCCCCCTCGCAGGACGGACATGACGCCGGTTGATCGCTCTCCGACATGGGGCGCATGAGCGTGAACACGCCGCAATCGCCGCATTCGTAATCATAAACGGGCATCCCAGACCTCGTGCCTTCGGTGTTGAGAAAGGCGACGGCGGCGCGCGCCGTCGCTGGGTTCATCACTTGTCGTAGGAAATCGGCATGTCGACGCCGCCGGTGATGTGCTTGATCGGACCGGCCGCGGTCGGCATGATGTCGAAATCGAAGATCTCGGTCGGCAGGTACAGCGTCGCGCAGGCATTGGGAATGTCGACGACGCCGCTGATGTGCCCGTGCACGGGCGCGGTGCCGAGGATCGAATAGGCCTGTGCGCCCGAATAGCCGAACTTCTTGAGATATTCGATCGCGTTCAGGCACGCCTGACGATACGCGACATGGACGTCGAGGTAGTGCTGCGCGCCCGCCTCGTCGACCGAGATGCCCTCGAAAATCAGGAAGTCCTTGTAATTCGGCGTGATCGGCGAGGGACGGAAGATCGGGTTCTTGACCGCGTATTTCGCAACGCCGTCCTTGATCAGGTTGACGCGGAGGTGCGCCCAGCCTGCCATTTCGATGGCTCCGCAGAAGGTGATCTCGCCGTCACCCTGACTGAAGTGCAGGTCGCCCATCGAGAGACCCGCGCCCTTGACGTAGACGGGGAAATAGATCCGCGATCCGCGCGAGAGATCCTTGATGTCGCAGTTGCCGCCGTGCTCACGCGGAGGAACCGTTCGGGCGCCTTCAGCGGCGACCTTCGCCTTGGCGTCGCCCTTCGCGCGTCCCGCATGCGCCGTCTTTGCGAAAGGCGGATTGGCGAGCGGCGGCACGCGCGACGGATTGGTCGCAATGAGACCCGCTTCGCGCTTGTTCCACGTGTCGAGCATCTTCTGGTCGGGCAAACAGCCGATCAGGCCGGGATGGATCAGTCCGGCGAACTGCACGCCCGGAATGTGGCGCGAATGGGTGTAGAGACCGGAGAAGTCCCAGATCGACTTCTGGGCGTGCGGAAAGTGCTCGGTCAGAAAGCCGCCGCCGTTCGTCTTCGAGAAGAAGCCGTTGAAGCCCCACAGACTGTCCTTCATCGGGCCAATGTCGAGCAGATCCACGACCAGGAGATCGCCGGGCTCGGCGCCCTCGACCTCGATCGGGCCGCTGAGGAAGTGAACGGTCGACAGATCGACGTCGCGCATGTCGTCGGCCGAATCGTTGTTCTTGATGTAGCCGCCGGTCCAGTCATAGGTCTCGAGGATGAACTCCTCGCCCGGCTTCACCTTGGCGATCATCGGAATGTCAGGGTGCCAGCGATTGTGCACCATGTCATTGTCGTACGCGGATTTCGTCAGATCCACTTTTACCAATGTATCCGGCATATCTGCCTCCTAGTTAAACCGACAGGTATTTGGCGATCCGATCCTCATCGACGCCCGCGCGCGGCGTGTCGTCGACGATCTCGCCGTTTTCGATCACCAGCACTCGGTCGGCGACGTCGAGCGCGAAGCTCAACACCTGTTCGGAGACGACGATGCTGAGGCCGCGCTGGTCGCGTATCTCCTTCAGCGTGCGCGCCATTTCCTTGATGATGGAGGGCTGGATGCCCTCCGTCGGCTCGTCGAGCAATAGCACCTTGGGCTGCGTGGCGAGCGCGCGCGCAATCGCGAGCTGCTGCTGCTGTCCGCCGGAGAGATTGCCGCCCCGCCGGCTCTTCATTTCGAGCAGCACCGGGAACAGCTCATAAATGTCTGGAGACAGCGCCGAAGCTCCGCGCGCGGAGAGGCCGGTGCGGATGTTCTCCTCCACCGTCATCGCGCCGAAGATCATGCGGCCCTGAGGAACGTAGCCGAGCCCGCTGGCGACCCGTTGATAGCTCTTGAGACCGGTGAGGTCCTTCGCTTCCATGCGGATTGATCCGCGGCGCGAGGGCAGAATGCCCATCATCGCCTTCATAAGGGTCGTCTTTCCCATGCCGTTGCGACCCATGATCGCAACGATCTCGTTGGGCGCGACGTCGAAGCTGACGCCGTGCAGCGCCTCGCTCTGGCCATAGGCGACGTGAAGGTCCGATATCGACAGCATGGCGGGCCTGCTCAATGTCCGAGATAGACTTCGACGACTTTGGGATTGGACTTCACTGCGTCCATCGACCCCTCCGCGAGCACCTGGCCCTGATGGAGAACGGTCACGCGATGGGCGATGTCTTGCACGAACTTCATGTCGTGCTCGATCACCAGCACCGATCGCTTCTTGATGATGCGCTGAAGCAACTCCGCGGTCTTGACGCGCTCGGCGACGCTCATTCCGGCGACCGGTTCGTCGAGCATCAGCAGATCGGGATCCTGGATGAGCAGCATGCCGATTTCCAGCCATTGCTTCTGGCCGTGGCTCAGCAGATCCGCGGTCATCTGTAGCCGATCCTTGAGAAAGATCATCTCCGCGATCTCCTCGACCCGGTCGCGCACCGTCGCGTCGCGGGTGAAGGTGAGCGCGCCCAGCACCGAGCGGCCGCGCGGAAACGAAATCTCGAGATTTTCGAAGACCGTCAGATCCTCGTAGATGGACGGCGTCTGGAACTTCCGGCCGACGCCCGCCATCACGATCTCGGTCTTCCTTCATGCGCGTCAGTTCCTGGCCGCGAAAACGGATCGAGCCCGACGTCGCTTTGGTCTTGCCGCAGATGAGATCGAGCACCGTAGTCTTGCCGGCGCCGTTTGGCCCAATGATGACGCGGATTTCCTCTTCTTCGACGTAGAAGGAAAGATCATTGACCGCCTTGAAGCCGTCGAAGGAGACCGTCAGGCCTTCGACCGCCAGCAAGAAGTCTTTCGCCTGTTTGCCGATCAGCATGAACGCCTCCTCATTCGGCGATGGGTTGGTCGGCGAGCTTTGCGCTCGGAGCCGTCGCCTTCGACTTGCCGGAGGCGAAGAAGCGGTCGAGGAGGCGTTCGCCATGATCGCGCCAGAGGCCTGCGAGACCGCCGGGGAAGATCAGCACGACCGCAATGAACAGGCCGCCGAGGCCAAACTGCCACAATTGCGGGAACGCCTCGGAGAACGAAGTCTTCGCCGCGTTGACGAGGAGCGTGCCGAAGATCGCGCCCAGGATCGACTGGCGACCGCCGACTGCGGTTGCGATCACCATCTCGATGGAGGGCGTGATGCCGACGAAGGACGGCGACATGAAGCCGACTTCGAGCGTGAACATCGCGCCGCCGATGGCCGCGAACACTGCCGCCGCGCAGAAGGCGAAGATCTTGAAGTTCGCCACGCTGTATCCAGAGAAGCGGACCCGATCCTCCTTCTCGCGCATCGCGACGAGAATGCGTCCGAGCTTCGAATGGCGAATGAAGAGGGCCGCGAAGATGCAGGCGAACAGGCAGGCGACCTCGACGAAATAGAGCACGAATTTCGCGTGGTCGGTGCGGATATCCCAGCCTTCGAGCGTGCGCAGATCGGTGATGCCGTTGATGCCGCCGGTGTAGCCCTGCTGGCCGACGATCAGGATGGTGAGGATCGCGGCGATCGCCTGGGTGATGATCGCGAAATAAACGCCGCCGACGCGACGCTTGAACATGGCTGCGCCGATTAGGAAGGCGAACAGCGCCGGCGCCGCAAAGACCGCGAAGATCGCGAAGGCGAGACTGTGAAACGGGACCCAGAAGAACGGCAGCGACGTAATCTGGTTCCAGTCCATGAAGTCCGGAATGCCAGGCGTCGTCTGGATCTTCGTGTTGGCCGCCGAGGACGCCTCAAGCTTGAGGAACATCGCCATGCAATAGCCGCCGAGGCCAAAGAACACGCCCTGGCCGAGGCTCAGGATGCCGCCGTAGCCCCAGCAGATCACCAACCCCAGCGCCACGAAGGCGTAGGAGAGATATTTGGCGACGAGATTGAGGCGGAAGACGTCGAGCAGCAGAGGCAACGCAGCGACCAGCAGGATCGCCAGAAGGACGACGCCGATGAGTTCGGCGCGATTGAATAGGCGGGGGTTTTCCACTGTGACCCTCTCCGTCATTTCCGGATCTTCAAGGAGAACAGGCCCTGCGGACGCAGCATCAGGATGCCGACGACGGCGAGCAGAGTGATCACCTTCGCCATCGAGCCCGACAGGAAGAATTCCATCGTCGACTGCGCTTGGCTGATGGTGAAGGCGGATGCGATGGTGCCGAACAGGCTCGCGGCGCCGCCGAACACGACAACGAGGAACGTGTCGACGATGTAGAGCTGGCCCGAAGTCGGACCGGTCGAGCCGATCATCGTGAAGGCGCTGCCGGCGACGCCCGCGATGCCGCACCCGAGCGCAAAGGTCATGCGATCGACGCGGTCGGTGTCGATGCCGGTTGCGCCGGCCATTGCGCGGTTCAGCATGACGGCGCGAATCTCGCAGCCCCCAACGCGACCTATAGAGGAGATAGAGGACGGCGCCTGTGATGAAGAGGGTGAGGATCATCACGAACACGCCGTTGATCGGAATCTGAATCGTGTCGGTGACCTGGAATGAGCCCATCATCCAGTTCGGTAGATCGACGCCGACCTCGCGCGCGCCGAATATGGAGCGATACGCCTGCTGCAGGATGAGGCTGAGGCCCCATGTTGCGAGCAGCGTGTCGAGCGGGCGCTTGTAGAGATGACGGATTAGCGCCCACTCGACGAAGGCCCCGAGCGCGCCGGCGACTAAGAAAGCCGCGATCATCGCCACGAAGAAATAGCCGCCGAACAACGCGGGCGCGAATTTCTGAAACAGGCCCGAGACCATCCAGGTGACATAGGCGCCGAGAATCATGAACTCGCCGTGGGCCATGTTGATGACGCCCATCTGGCCGAAGATGATCGCCAGCCCGAGCGCCATCAGCAGGAACACGGAAAACAGGATCAGGCCTGCAAATCCCTGCATCGCGAAAATTGCGGCGAGGTCGCCGAGGGAATAGTCGCCGAACATCGGGGTCTCCATTCGAGGGCTCCGCCGCGCGCAAGGCGCGACGGGTCGTTTCTCGCGAGGTCGGATCTGCGCGACTTATTGGTAGCCCTTGGGGAAGGGATTGGGTTCGACCAGGTCGGCGAGTCTCGTAGACGAGGTCGTATTGGCCGTCGGGACGAGCGCGGCCGATAAGGGTGCGCGACCAGAGATGATGGTTCTCGTGGATGCGCACATAGCCTTCCGGCGCGTCCTTGAACTCAATGCCGGGCGAGGCGGCCGCGATCTTGTCGACGTCGAAGGAGCCCGCTTTCTCGGCTGTGAGTTTCCACAGCCAGGGTCCGAGATAGGCCGCCTGCGTGACGTCGCCGATGACGGTCTTCTCGCCCCACATTTTCTGGAAGGCGGCGACGAAGGCTTTGTTGTTCGGATTGTCGAGCGACTTGAAATACTTCATGCAGGCATAGGCGCCGGCGATGTTCTCGCCGCCGATGCCGTCGATCTCGTCCTCGGTGACCGAGATCGTCAGCAGCGTGTGCTTGTTCAGATCGATGCCCGCGGCCTTGAGCTGCTTGTAGAATGCGACGTTGGAGCCGCCGACGATGATGGCGTAGATGACGTCGGGCTTGTTCAGCTTGATCTTGTTGATCACCGAATTGAACTGCGTGTTGCCGAGCGGGAAATACTCCTCGCCGACAACCTTGCAGCCGGTCAGATGGTTTTCGATGTGCTTGCGCGCGATCTTGTTCGACGTACGAGGCCAGATGTAGTCCGAGCCGAGCAGGTAGAAGGTCTTGGCGTTTTTCGTCTTGTTGACCCAGTCGAGGCCGGCGATGATCTGCTGCGTCGCCTCCTGGCCGGGTAGATCACGTTCTTGGACTGCTCGAGGCCCTCGTAGAATGTGGGGTAGTAGAGCATCCCGTTGTATTGCTCGAACACGGGAAGCACGGCCTTGCGCGAGGCGGAGGTCCAGCAGCCGAACACGGCCGCGCACTTGTCCTCGACGAGCAGCTTCTTGGCCTTTTCGGCGAAGGTCGGCCAGTCGCTGGCGCCGTCTTCCTGGATGACCTTGATCTGACGGCCGAGCACGCCGCCGGCATCGTTGATTTGCGAAATCGCGAGCTTCTCGGCCTCGACCGAGCCCGTCTCGCTGATCGCCATCGTGCCCGTCACCGAATGCAGAATGCCGACAGTCACCTCTTTGTCGGTGACGGCGAGGCCTGTCGTGTTGACCGCGGAGGTGGCGGGAACGTCGGCGAAGGCGGAGCGGGTAAGGAACATAGACATCGCCGGCAGCGCGGCCATCCCCATCAGCAATTTTCGGCGCAACGGCGAGGGTACGCTCGGATCGCGAACGTCTTTCATTGAGACCTCGGAACTGGAGTGCGGGCCTTACGTTGTGGGGCCCCTAAGCGCTCACAACATCGCCAACAACGAGCCTGACCCGCAATACGCAAAATTGCGTATGTTGCGCCGCAATATCGCGGTTAGGCTCTTTAGTCGTGCGGGTTCCCCTCGCCGACAGCCCGGAGGAGCCATTGGGCGCGAGCCAACGGATCGATCTCGTAAGACGCAACTATAATCAGTGGGTTGCGGACCAGACCCTGGAAGATTACGCGTTGCGCTTCACCGCCAAGAGCGCGCGCCGCTGGTCGGCCGCGCAGGTGGCCAACACCGCGCTCGGGGCCGATCTTCGTTTCTCGCCCTCGAGGCGATCGGGGGCGCGCTCACGCTAAATTGCGGCGTCGTCAACGCGGTCTCGGCGATCCTCGTCGTCAGCGCGATCATCTTCGCCTGCGGCTTGCCGATCGCCTATTTCTGCGGCGCGCGGCGGCGTCGACATTGACCTGCTGACCCGCGGCGCCGGCTTCGGCTACATCGGCTCGGCCATCACCTCGCTGATCTACGCGAGCTTCACGTTCATATTCTTCGCCATCGAAGCGGCCATTCTCGCGACCGCACTCAATGTGTGCTTCGGCGTTCCAGAGCCGATCGGCTTCGTCGTCGGAGCCGTTTCGATCATTCCGCTCGTCACCTTTGGCGTGACGTTGATCAGCCGGTTTCAGCTCTGGACCCAACCCTTCTGGATCGTCCTGCATATTCTGCCCTTCGCCGCGATGGCGATGACGGATGGCCAAGCCTTCGGCGACTGGACGCGATTTGCCGGAGTGCACGGTGGTCTCGACCATTTCGACCTGCGCCTGTTCGGCGCCGCGGCGTCTGTTGTGTTCGCCCTCGTCGTGCAGATCGGCGAGCAGGTCGACTTCCTCAGGTTTCTGCCGCAGCAGCAGCGGCCGACAGACTATAGTTGGTGGCTGGCGCTGATCTCGGGGGGGCCTGGCTGGATCGGCGTTGGGGCGGTCAAGCTGCTGGCCGGATCGTTCCTCGCTTATTTCGCGCTGCGTCACGGCGACACCGCCGAGCACGCAGCCGATCCGACCCACATGTATTTGAACGCCTTCGGAGCGATCGGCGGACGGCCACTGGTCCCGCTGGCGCTGACCGGCCTCTTCGTCCTGCTCTCGCAGACGAAGATCAATGTCACCAATGCCTATGCCGGGTCGATCGCCTGGTCGAATTTCTTCTCCCGCCTTACGCACAATCACCCCGGCCGGGTCGTCTGGCTCGTGTTCAACGTGATGGTCGCGGTGCTGCTGATGGAGGTCGGCGTTTACAAAACGCTGGAGCACACGCTCGCACTCTATTCCAACGTCGCCGTCGCCTGGGTCGGCGCGCTCGTCGCCGATCTCGTGATCGTCCGGCCGCTCGGGCTGCGCCCGCAGGCGATGGAGTTCAAGCGCGCGCATCTCTACGACATCAATCCCGTCGGCGTCGGCGCGATGCTAGTCGCCACCTTCGCTTCGTTAGCCGCATTCTATGGTTTATTCGGCGCCCTGCTGGCGGCGCTGGCCCCCTTCGTGTCGCTCGCCGTCGCGATGGTCGCGGCGCCGGCGCTCGCGTACGCCACGGGCGGCCGATACTACATCGCCCGTCAGCCCGAACAAAACCGGACGTCTCTGCACGAGATCAAGTGCTGCATTTGCGAACACGAATTCGAACCCGAGGACATGGCGTCGTGCCCGGCCTACGCCGGCCCCATCTGTTCGCTGTGCTGCTCGCTCGACGCGCGCTGTGGGGACCTGTGCAAGCCGCATGCGCGGATGAGCGCCCAGATCGCCGCTTTCGCGGGAAAGGCTCTGCCGCCTGGCGCCTTCGGACGCCTCAACAGTCAACTCACCCGCTATCTCACGACCCTCTCGATTACTGGAGGGCTGTTCGGGCTGACGCTGTTTCTGATCCATCTCCAATTCCAGATGGGCTCGGCCAAGGGCGAAGCCGAACTCTCCGCCGTGCTGTGGAGAGTCTTCTTCGCGAGCTTCATCATTCTCTCGATCGTCGCCTGGCTCTTCGTGCTGGCGCAGGAGAGTCGACGCGGCGCCGAGGCGGAATCGAAGCGTCAGACCGCTTTGCTGATGCAAGAGATCGAAGCGCATCAGCGCACCGACGCGGCATTGCAGAAAGCCAAGGAGTCCGCTGAAGCCGCGAATCTCGCCAAGAGCCGCTATGTCGTGGGCCTCAGCCACGAATTGCGCTCGCCGCTCACCGCCATCAGCGGTTACGCTCAATTGCTGGAGCAGGACGCCATGCTGCATGACCGCGCGCGCGACCAGGTCCGCGTCGTACGGCGCAGCGCGCAGCATCTCTCCGGCCTGATCGACGGCATCCTCGACATCTCCAAAATCGAGGCGGGCCGGCTGCATCTGTCGCGGGACCAAGTCCGGCTGGCGGACTTCCTCGACCAGCTCGTGGCGATGTTCCGCATTCAGGCGGCGGAGAAAGGCCTCGAGTTCGTCTTCAAGCGTCCCGATAACCTGCCGCCGCTCGTCTACGCCGACGAAAAGCGGCTGCGCCAGGTGCTGATCAATCTGCTCTCCAACGCCGTCAAGTTCACCCGGCATGGCTATGTCGGGCTCTCGATCGCTTATCGCAGCCCCGTCGCCGAGTTCGAGATCGTCGACACGGGGCCCGGCATCGTGACCGATGAGATCGATCGCATCTTCGAGCCCTTTCAGCGAGGATCGCTCGGCGTCACGCAGCCGCATACCGGCACCGGCCTCGGCTTGACGATCTGCAAGCTGCTCGCGGGCGTCATGGGCGGCAACCTCGTCGTGAGCAGCACCCCGGGCCTCGGCAGCCGCTTCAAGGTGACGCTGATACTTTCCGAGGTGCGTGAGCCGGCGTCGATCGCTCCGCTCGCGGCGCCCATCTTCGGCTATCACGGTCCGCGCAAGACCATCCTGATCACGGACGACGATCCTGTGCAGAGGGACGTGCTGCGCGCGGCGCTGGAGCCTCTCGGCTTCATCACGATGAGCGCCGGCGACGCCGAAAGCTGCTTGCAGCTCGCCGAGCACTGCCAACCCGACCTCTTCACCCTCGACGTCTCGATGCCGGGCGAAGACGGCTGGGCGGTTGCCCGCAAGTTGCGCCAAGGACGCCACCGCGATGCGTGCATCGTCATGATATCCGCGAGCGCGCTGGAGCCGCAGAGCACGACCCTGGCGCAGACCTTGCATGACGAATATCTCATGAAGCCCTACGACATTCCGCGCCTCTTGGAGGTGATCGGCCACCTCCTGAAGATCAAATGGCGGCACGACGCCGAGGTCGTCGGCGCGCCTGTGTGGCGCCCCCAGGCCTACGAGACGCCGCCGGAGAACGTGCTGGAGGAATTGCGGCAGCTCGGCGAGGTCGGCCATGTGAAGCGACTTCAGTCGCGGCTCGATGAAATCCGCGTTGGCGAACCTCGCTACACCCTTTTTGTCGCGCGGATGCGGCTGTTGGTCGACCGCTTTGATTTCGACCAGTTCCTCTCGTCCCTGCGGCCGACCTCCCGCCATGACGCCTGACGGCCAAGCCTCCGCGGTCGTCCTCGTCGTTGACGACTGGCCCGATACGGTGAGAATGCTGACGGACGCGATTGACGCCGCCGGCATGACCGTCGTCGTCGCGCTCGACGGCGCTTCGGCGATCCGGATCGCAAGAAGAATGACGCCCGACGTTGTTCTCCTCGACGCCCAGATGCCGGGGATCGACGGGTTCGAGACCTGTCGCCAACTGAAATCGGAGCCGAAGATGACCGGCGTTCCGATCATCTTCATGACCGGGCTTTCGGAAACTGGGGACATCGTTCGCGGCTTCGAAGCGGGCGGCGCCGACTATCTGACCAAACCGATCGTCATCGAGGAGATGCTCGCGCGGATTCGCGCCCACATCGCCGGCGCCCGCCTCATGCGCAGCGCCCGCGCGGCGCTCGACGTTTCCGGCCGCATGCTCTTCGCGGTCGATCGAGCCGGCGCAGTCATTTGGGCGACCGCGAGGGCACAAGAACTCCTCGCCACGGTTCGCGGTTCCAACGAGACGGCGCCCGACATCGCCGCGCCCTGGTCGTCCTGGCTAAGGGACGTCGCCACGCAGCGAGAAGCGGTCCCGGCGACGACGCCGGCGCAGACGCAAATTGGCGACACGCGCCTGGCTTATGTCGATCGCCTGGGGCCCGAGGAGTTCCTGCTGCAATTTCTGCCTCCAGAGTCCCCTGCCCCGGCCCGCGACCTCAGTCGCGAGCTTGGCCTGACCGAGCGGGAAGGTCAGGTCCTGCAATGGCTCACCAAAGGCAAAACCAATCGGGATATTGCCCAAATCCTCGGTCTCAGCCCGCGAACGATCGACAAGCACCTCGAGCAAATCTACGCCAAGCTCGGGGTGGAGAATTGCACCGCTGCGGCAGCAGTCGCTGCGAATCTCGTCCGCGAGGTCAAGCGCTAGTGCAGAAGTCACGCTATTTGAGACACGATCTGGCGGAGACATATCGTCCACTTGATCGCCGGTAAATCTCTGGTGCGAATGCCCCTCTCCCGCGAACTGCGGCACGTTGCACGGCGAACAGGCGGTATCGACCCAAGGGAGACGTTTGCCCCGGCTAACGCTGTTGCCCGGGCCTCGAGCTTGCCCTCCCCTTGCAACGACAGCACGATCGCCCAGTAACCTTCCGCGAAGCAGCGCAACTCGATCTGCCGATTTGTTGATGCGTGGAATAAAACGTGGCAATCGAGTTTCAGATCAAAAGGCGGCCGGCCGTCGCCGGCTCCGTTGGGAGGAAACGATGCTTCGCAAAACGCGGCTCGCAATCGTGTGGCTGGACGTGCGCAGCAAAGCCGCCAAAGTTTGAGGGCTTCGGAATGAAGAAGATCATCACCATCGGCGAGATCGTCGTCGAGATCATGGCCGTCGAGCCAGGAAACGGCTTCCGCGCCCCGATCCAGCTTGTCGGCCCCTTCGCCTCAGGCGCGCCCGCGATATTCATTGACCAGGCGGCTCGGCTAGGCCAGCCATGCGGCATCGTCAGCGCCGTAGGCAACGACGATTTCGGAGCGCTCAATGTCGAACGGCTGCGCGCAGACGGCGTCGACGTATCCGCCGTCGGCGTGCATCCAACCGCTGCCACAGGCAGCGCCTTTGTGCGCTATCGCCCGGACGGCGAGCGCGATTTCATCTTCAACATCAGGCACAGCGCCTGCGCCGCCATTGGCGTGACGCCGGAAGCGGAAAGTTTGATCGAGACCGCCGAGCACCTGCACGTGATGGGCTCGGCGCTGTTTTTCGATGGTGTCGTGTCGGCCAACATCGAGGCGACGGCGCGCATCAAGGCGAAGGGCGGCGCCGTCTCTTTCGACCCCAACATACGCAAGGAGATGCTCGATCTTCCGGGCGTGCGCGAGGCGCTCGGCCATGCGCTGGCGAACGCGGACCTCTTCATGCCGAGCGGATCGGAGCTTTTTCTCTTCACTGAAGCGGCAGACGAGAAGGGCGCCGTCGCAGAGCTTTTCGCCCGCGGCGTGAAGGCGATCGTCGTCAAGCGCGGCGCGCAAGGGGCGACCTACTACGATCGCTCCCGCGAGGTTTCGATGCCCGCCTTCCCAGTCGAAGAAGTCGATCCGACCGGAGCTGGCGACTGTTTCGGCGCAGCCTTCGTCACCTGCTGGCTGCGCGGCATGGAGCCGGAGAAGGCGCTTGCTGTCGCCAACGCGGCGGGCGCGCTGGCAGTGAGCGCCAAAGGCCCGATGGAAGGCGCATCCACCATGGCCGAGATCGAGGCGTTCCTGGCGAAGAGAGGGGTTGCGATATGAGCGTCGCGAAGCCTCTCGCCGCCCTGCCCGCCCGATTTGCGAATGGCGCGAAAGCCGGCGTCGCTTCGATCTGCTCGGCCCATCCGCTGGTGATCAGGGCCGCGCTTCTCGAAGGGCGCGCCGCCAATTCAGACGTGTTGATCGAAGCCACCTGCAACCAGGCCAACCAGGAGGGCGGCTATACCGGCATGAGACCCGCCGACTTCCGCCGGTTCGTGGAAGAGATCGCGGCGCAGATCGGCTTCGACACCGGCCATCTCATTCTCGGCGGCGACCACCTCGGACCCAACCCCTGGAAAGGCTTGCCCGCCGCAGAGGCAATGGAGCGCGCGGAAGCCATGATCGACGCCTATGTGCGAGCGGGCTTCACGAAAATCCATCTCGACACGTCCATGGGCTGCGCAGGCGAACCGGCGGCGCTGCCGGACGCCGTGACGGCCGAACGCGCCGCGCGCCTCGCCAAAGTGGCGGAAAGGGCCGCTGCGGAAGCCGGGTTCGGCCCCCCGGTCTACATCATCGGCACCGAGGTCCCGATTCCCGGCGGCGCCATGGAGGCGCTCGACCACATCGAGCTTACGACGCCGGAGGCGGCGATCGAGACAGTCGAGGTTCATCGCAAGGCGTTTGCCAAGCTCGGCCTCGAGGATGCGTTCTCTCGCGCGATTGGGGTCGTGGTGCAACCGGGCGTCGAATTCGGCAATGAGAATGTCATAGTCTACGACAGCGCCAAGGCCGCCGGATTGAGCGCCGTGCTTCAGCGCATGCCGCAGTTTGTGTTCGAGGCGCATTCGACGGATTACCAGCCGCAAGAGGCGCTCCGCTCGCTCGTCCAAGACGGCTTCGCGATCCTGAAGGTTGGTCCTGGCCTCACCTTCGCGTTACGCGAGGCGCTGTACGGCCTCGACCGTATCGCGGCTTTCCTCGATGGGCTGCCGGAAGAAGAGACGCTGCAAGGCAAGATGGAAAAGCTTCTGCTTGCCGAGCCGAAGAATTGGGAAAAATACTATCACGGCGGCGCGCACGATCTGCGCCTGCAGCGGCACTTCTCCTACAGCGATCGTATCCGGTATTACTGGCCGCACGCACAAGCCGTCGCCGCCGTCGACGCGCTGATGAAGCGCCTCGATGGCCGCGCAATCCCCGAAACGCTCATCAGCCAGTATCTCACCAAGCTGTATCCGGCGGTAGCGGCCGGCGAGGTCCAAGCCACGCCGAATGCGCTGATTGTCGAGGCGGTGCGCACTGTCGTACGCGACTACAACAAGGCGACATTGCCGATGGCACGCGCTTGATCATGCATATTGGTCGGCGCAGCGCCGCTGTCACACTCCCGAGTGCGGCGACCCGGACCGCGACAACGCCGCTTGGAAATTCTCCTGGAAGGTTGTATCCCCAAGGGTGACGCAAGACTTATCGTTGCGTGGAAAATGCCGTTTGCAGGAACTAATCTTGATCAAGGCCAAGTCTACAACCGTAGGCTGCTACTCGAAGCGATAAGGGTCCACGGTGCGCTTTCCCGTGCGGATCTCACGCGGCTAACTGGACTTGCGCCGCAGACGATATCGAATATATCGGCGACTTTGACGGACGCAGGCTTGCTGCTCGCCGAGCGACGAAATGGCAGCGGTCGAGGCCAGCCTCCAACGGACCTCCGTCTGAATCCGAAAGGCGGCTATGCCTTCGGTGTTTCGATCGACAATCGTCGGCTCTTCGCCGTTTTGGTCGACATTGCCGGCAATCGATTGGGGGAGATCGAGGACAGGCTTGACGATACGTCGCCGTTGGCGGTGCTGCCGAAAATCGCGTCGGCGATTGCGAGCTTGCGCAAGATCGTTCCTATGCCAGCCGATCGTGTTCTCGGAACCGGCATTGCGATGACCGGCCTTACCACGCATGGCAGCTTTATTGGTCTCGCCCCCGATGAAATCACCTTGCAATGGTCCGGTTTTCCCCTGGAAAGCGAGCTCGAAGCGGCGCTTGGCATGCCGATTTTCACCGACAATGACGCGCGCGCCGCAGCTGTGGGCGAGGCCTTCTACGGCGAAGGGCGGAAGTATCGGGATTTCGTTTATATCTACTTCGGCGTTGGTGTCGGTGGCAGCATGATGAATGCCGGTCAACCCTTCCGCGGCAGCCAGGGGCGCGCGGGCGAATTTGGCCATGTCATTGTCGAGGCGGGTGGCAAACTGTGTTCTTGCGGCAATCGCGGCTGCCTTGAGCAATATGCATCGATGGGATCGGCATTGCAGGCTATCGAGTGCGGGTCTGATGATCTGACTACCCAGGACCAACTGGTCCGGGCTTTTGCCAATCGAGATCCCGGTCTCATGCGTTGGATTGACGCCGCAGCGGTCCATCTACGCACCGCCATCGTCAATCTTGAGAATATTTTCGACCCTCAGATTGTTTTGCTCGGCGGGATCATTCCAGAGCCGCTTCTCGAGGCCATCATAGAACGGATCGCGCCGTTGCCGCGCACCGTTTCCAGCCGGCGGGCGGGCAATTCGAGGCGCATCGTGAAATCCAGCCTCGGTCCTGCCATACCGGCCATGGGAGCGGCGTCGCTGGCGCTTTTCGACGCCACCAGCGCAAATTTCTCGCTTCTCTTCAAGAAGAACGCGACTTCGAACACGGCTTCGATTTGATTGCGAGGACAATCTGAAGTATGTGATGGCGCGACGGTTATTTGACTGCGCCGATCGCCAATCCGCCGACGATCTGCTTCTGCAGCAGGATGAAGATGACGGCGATAGGCACCGTGGTCACGAGCGTTGCCGCCATCACCTCGTTCCAATCCACATGATATGTTCCACTGACGAGATAGAAGAGTTTCATGGTGGCGGTCAGCTTGTCGGGAGACCGCAGCAAGGTGAAAGCGAGGATGAAATCAGTCCATGCGGTGATGAAGGTGAAGGTGGCCGTCACGCCGATCCCCGGCATAGCGAGAGGAAGGAAGATGTATCTCAGGCTGGCAAACCAGCTTGCGCCGTCGATATACGCGGCCTCCTCGATCTCCCGTGGTATCGTCTCGAAGTAGGATTGCAACATCCAGACCGCGAAGGCCACGCTGAAGCCGGAGTAGGTGAGGATGAGCGAGCGATGGTCGTTGATCAGCCCCTGCGCAGCCATCATTCGGAAGATGCCAATGATGAGAACCACAGGCGAGATCATCTGCGTGAGCAGCAGAAACAGGCGTAGCAGGCCCTTCGCCGGCAAAGTGTAGCGGGCCATGGCAAAAGCCGCCGGTATCGCCAGCGCCAGAGTGAGAACCGTGGCGCCGACGCTGACATAAAGGCTGTTGAGTAGCGCTCGGCCGAAATCGATCTTGGCCCAAATCACGGTGAAGTTGGACAGATCAATATTGTCCGGCAGCCAGCGCGGGGGAAAGATGAAGACTTCCGCCGGCGGCTTCAGCGCCGTAGAGAGCATCACCGCGTATGGTAGCAATATCAGGATCAGCAGCGGCGACAGCAGCAGCCAGAAGACGAAGGTCTTTCGCGCACGGGTCAAGTTCGAATCCTTCAATAGGCCCGTTCGCGCATCGCAAAGCGCGCATAAAGGACACAGAACACAAGCAGAAACGCGAACATCATCAGCGACATGGCTGAGGCCTCGGCCATTTTCCCGTACTGAAACGCCACCTTGTAGAGGTAGGTGACGAGGATGTCGGTGCTGTTGGCCGGGCCGCCCTGCGTCAGAATCCAGATGATGGCGAAACTGTTGAACGCGTAGATGACGTTCAGCACGATAGCGATGTTGAGAAACGGCCGGATCAACGGCAGCGTGATGTAGCGGAACGAGTTCAGCGGCCCCGCGCCATCAATGCGCGCGGCGTCGAATACATCGCTCGGCAGGGACGAGAAAGCGCCCAGGAAGATAATGACAGTCAGTGGGATGGCGGCGAGTATGCCGATGAGGATGGCGACTGGGAAGGCGACCTCGCCGGTGGCGAGGAATTCGATTGGCTTGTCGGTTAGGCCGAACCTCAGCAACAACGCGTTGAGCATGCCGTACTGACCGTTCAGCGTCCAGCGCCAGACGATGCCCGTCATCGTTGCGGACACGGCCCAGGGAAGCAGGACGATCAGTCGGGCTAAGCCGCGTCCTGCGAAGTCTTGAGTTAGGATCAACGCCACGGGAATTGCTATCAGGATCGCGCCGGCAGTGACACATACGGTCCAGATGGCAGTGCGCCAGAAACTCGCCCAGAAGAGAGCATCTGCGAAGAGTTCGGTAAAATTGATTGCGCCTACGAAATGCCCCACCTGCCCGAACCGATTCACGACATGCACCGACATGCGCAACAGGTCGGCCACGGGATAGCCCAGGATCCAGATGACCAACGCAAAGCTCGGCAAGAGCATCACAAACGGCAAAAGCAGATGGGAACGAGACATGGGTCGCCTGCCTTATTGAGGTGCGATCAACCCGTCGATACTAGTCGCAGCGGCACTGAGCGCCGTTTTCGTGTCCTGTTTGCCGAGATAGATCTGTTGCAGCGCGGCGGTGGTTGCCGCTACGACCTGCTCCCACTGCGGCATGAGCGGGGCGAACTTGGCGATCGGCAGCATGTCGGCGAACGCCTTAAGCGACGCGTCATTCGCCAGTCTTGGATCCTCCATTTCCTCTTTCAGCACGGGGAGGAAACCTTCGCTCAGGGTGAACTCTAGGCGGGTCTCCTTGGAGAAGACGCCTTCCTCGATGAATTTCCACGCAAGTTCCTTATTGGGGCTGGACTTGAACAACATCATGCTGTCAGTGCCTCCCCATGTCAGTTGCTTCGTACCCTCCGGCATAGGAGCCAGACCGTATTTCAGGTTCGGCGCCTCGGAGGCAATTTGGCCGCGTAGCCACGGACCGGTAACAAGCGCGCCGAGACGCCCCTGCTTGAACAAAGTCTCGATGTCCTGACGGTTCGAGCCAGTCGGACTAGGCTCGCTCAAGCCTTCGTCGATAAACGACTTATAGAGATTGGCGGCCTTGACGCCTGCATCCCCTGCGATGCCCGACTTGCCGTCCTTGACGATGTCGCCCCCATACGACCAAAAGGGATAGTACCAATAGGTGTCGGTCTCGATCTCTTTGCCTTGGACGCCGAAGCCGTAGGCGCCGTCGCCTTTTTCCTTCACCTTTTTGGATGCTGCAAGCAGATCGTCCCATGTCTTCGGAACTTCGGTGACGCCCGCTTTTTCGTATAGCGCCTTGTTGTAATAAAGCGCGCGCGTGGAGGCGAGGATCGGCAGCAGATAGGTTTTCCCGCCGACCGTACCCGGCGTCAGGAGATTCTCATAGAAGCGACTGCGGAATACTGGGGTGATGTAGCTGTCCAGAGGCTCGGCGATATCATTCTGGACATAATCCAGCACCCAGCGCGTGGCGATCACGGAGATGTCTGGCGCCGTGCCGCCGGCAATATCGGTCGCCAGCCTCTGCTGTAGATTGTCCCAGCTCACGTCCTCGATGACAACATCGACGTCCGGATGCGCCGCTTCGAAGCGCTTGGCGGCGTTCTCGAAAGTCGAAAGGGTGTGGTCGCTGAAATGAGCCACGATGACGTGGAGTTGGGTCTTGGCCAAGGCAGGGGAGGCCAAGACACCCATCGCCAACGCCCAGATGCCGAGAAGTGAAAACATGCGTGTTCTTTTCATGTGTTACCCTCCTTGCTGGTCATGTGTTATCCTCCCTGCTGTAATTGACGAGCGTTTGTCTCACGCTCATTTGTGGATGCTCTTGGATACGAAAACGGGATAGAGCTGCGGGTAGCGCGCGGTGTCGATTGGGACGTTTCGCGCGGCAGCGAGGTCGTGGGCGAGAACCTGAAAAGGCACGACGCCAAGGATCGCCCGAACGGCTGCGTCGCCACACGGCGGCAGCACGAGATCGAACGGGCCATAGGCGTCTGACACGGCTTGGCTGGCCGCAATCGTCACTGAAGCCGTGCCGACCAGCTTTACGCCTTCGAGGAAAGCCGAAAGCCGCCGGCCCTGCGATATTTCATCCGCGATCAGCACGATGCCGGTAGCCGGGCCCACGCCATTGAAGGGCCCGTGCATCATCTCCTCGAGTTCCTTCGGAACGACGGGCATTTTCGCGACTTCCAGGACTTTCAACGCGCCTTCCAGCGCGGTCGGAACCTGATTGCCCGCCCCGACGACAAACAGCGCGTCGGAGTTTCGAAGTTTTTCGACCCATCCCCCGGCGGCCACTCGGCTCGCCGCGATCGCGTGGTCAAAGGCTGCCGGCAGTTCCGCGTAGCGCGCCCGCAACACAGCATCTCCATCGGCGATCACGCCGAGCGCGAGGCGGCGGCCGAGCAAGACGGCAGCAAAGGCGGTGGTGGTGAAACCCTTGGTTTTACCCAAATTGGCTTCGGGAGCGGTATGCGTTTCGATGACGAACTTGGCCTCCGATGGTATCGGCGCCTCCGGATGTGCAGTCACGACCCCGGTCATGGCGCCCCTGGCATTGGCGCGCCTGATCCCTTCGAGCAGGATCAGGGATGCGCCGCTTTGCGAGATGGCGAGCACCAGCACATCGGGAGCCAATCCGCCGCTCTCCGTCTCGTCGAGAAACTCGAGCGAGCTAGCCGCTTCGCAGTCAATTCCGAGTTCCTGTTCCCACGAGCGCGCGGCGATCATCGCGGCGTAGAGGGACGTGCCGGAGCCCACGATCCAGACCTTGCGAATTTTGCGTTTGAGGAATGTCGCCGCGAATGTTTCCGCCTTCAGCCCGGCCGCAAGCAGGCGCTTGAACGCATCCGGTTGTTCCAGAATAGATTGCAGCATCAGAGTTGGCATGATCAGGCCTCAAAACGGTGGGCATCGATGGTCAGCGCGGCGGCGCCAATGAGGCCGGTGAACGGAGCTGTGCGGGACAGTTCGATTTCCTTCAGCCCGCTCAGCGCGTTTGGAAGCGAATGCGCGCGGACAGCTCGTCGAACCCAGGCCGTAGCGGCGGGATCGCCCGAGAACATGCCGCCAGCCAGGACGATCGCCGCCGGGTTGATGAGGTTCACGAGTTGCGTGATGCCGAGGGCGAGGTAACCGTATTCCTTCTTCACGGGGGCCTCGATCCGCGGCAGATAGGCGGGAATTGTATGAGTGCCAGCGCGCGCCTCTAGCAGTAATTTCTCCGTACAGCCGCTCAGCCCGCAGTAGCAGATCGTCGATCCGCTTTGGTCCGAACTCATGTGGCCATTCTCGCCGGCGTAGTTGCTGGCGCCACGGTGCAACTTGCCATTGAACACCATGCCGGTCGCGAGGCCCGTACCGGCATTGTAGAGTAGGAAGTCCCTGTAGAAGCGTCCCGCGCCGAAATAGATTTCGCCGATCGTAGCGGCGTGAACGTCATTTTCGACATAGACGGGAAGCCCTGTCGCCTCGGACACAGTCCCTCCGATTGGGATGTCTTTGATCCCCATGTTCATCGATTGAATCAATGTGCCGGTCGAACGGTCGACAAAGCCGGTCGTACCGATGCCGATACTGGGCGCCTGGCCGCCAGCCCGAGAGACAATGACTTTGGCGACGGAGAGGATGTCTTCGAGGAGATGTTGTGCGCGGGTCGCGACTTTATGCTCGAAGAGAACTCTGCCCTCCTGCGAGACCAGTCCGCCTAGAATTTTGGTGCCGCCAACGTCGATGCCGAGTAGCGGCGCGTCAGCAGGAAGGGCGTTCTGCTTAGCGGAGGAAGGCATCAGTATGCTCGGTCCAATTAATTCCATTCAATGGAAGTTTTACAGACCTGTCAAGCCTGGTGATTTACATACCGCGAGCGCGAAGACGACATCCGGTCCCGAACCTGGCCGTCGCCTGAACGGCAGAAAACCCAAACATGACCAGCAAGGGCAGGCTGATATGGCTCGGCGAACACGCGCTATCGGCGCCGACTGGCGGGAGCTTAGTGAGGTCGCGCGACGTCCGCTTTCCGCCCGAAGCGCTGCTGCTTGGCGCGACCGTCAAAACTACGATCCGGAAATAGCTCCTAACGTAGGGTCAGTTTAGTGCTTTGCGTCTCGATTCCGCCGCCCGACATCAAAGGATTGTGGAGATTGCCAACTTCCAACTTGTCGAATAGGCGGTAGACGGATAGCCTAATCCTTAAGTCGAGACTAGATTTGGCTGGCAACGGAGGGCTGCATGCTCCCGCAATTGCTGTCGTTCCGGAAACGATCTCGTCACAACGATGAAATTGGCAGCGCGGATCTTGGCGCGCCGTCGATTGCGCTTAACAAATCTCTTATCACCAAATCCGTACGAGCGGACCTCGAAGCGTCCATCAGATTGGTCGGCGACATCGATCGTCGTCACGCCACCGCTTGTTATGCGGCCGCTCTCGACTCAGCGCAGCGCAGCGGCCATCTGGCATCGCTTTTTCGCGCGATCATCGAAATGAACATCAGCGGGATGGACCGGCATCGCGCTGGTGAGATCGCAACATTCCTGAGCAGCAGAACATCCGCCATGATTGCGAAGGAAAGGCTGGAGAGATCAGGGATAACTCAAGCCATTTGGGTCTATACCGGATCATTCTGCAAATGTGACGGGAGCAAAGCGAGCGAACGCCAAAACGAAGCCCACAGAGCCGCGAATGGAACATCATACGAAGTTCGAAATGGACTGCTTGTCGGCGGCAAGATGACTTGGCCCGGACGAGAATGGGGCTGCAAATGCCTAGCTCGGCCGATAGTCAAGCGCTTCTCTTAAGCGAAGTACGCGCCTTCCCCCAAGGCTCTTGGACTTCGCCACAGGTTGAGCTGTTCCACAAGACCTTTTGGCTACAGCGATCGCATCGTCCGATCAACGCTCAGGGCCTGCGACAGGAGCTGTCGCTGGGAGTCGCACGGCCCCAGCGATCGCCGTCAGATGATTGGCGCCCAAATATGGCGCGGACAAACGACCTTGCGCGCCAAGCCGGGAACTACTATTTCCCGCCCATTTCTGCGGTTTATCGAACCATTCCCGAACGGCGTGACCTCCTCTTTGCGGACATTTCGCTCTACCGCCAGAATAGCGTTCTAATGGGCCCAAGAATGGGAGGTCGCAGTGAACCAGAAGCTCAGCAAACACCTTTCCGCGATATGCCAATGCGGCAAGGTTAAATTCGAGGCAGTAGGGGCGCCGATTCTGACCGGCTCCTGCTATTGCACGAGCTGCCAAGAAGCCGGACGCCGGTTCGAGCAACTGACTTCCGCGCCGCCCGTGCTCGATCCCGACAGTGGGACAGGCTTTATCCTACATCGAAAGGATCGAGTGCAATGCGTGATGGGGCAGGAGTTTCTCGAGGAGCATCGGCTCAAGGCCGATTCCCCGACCCGACGGGTCCTTGCCACGTGCTGCAATTCGGCAATGTTCCTCGACTTCACCAAAGGGCACTGGCTGTCGATGTACCGGAACCGCTTTCCGACAGGCGCGCCGCCACTTGAAATGCGGGTGATGACAAAAGAGCGGCGCGTTGGCGTCGAGCTTGCCGATGACTTGCCGAATTACAGTGGTCGCTCCGGCAAGCTCATGTTGAAGTTGATCGCCGCCTGGATTGCGATGGGTCTCCGCAGGCCTGAAGTCGCCTTGGGAAAGACAGCCCGCAGGGCGCAATAGACACTTACCATGTTGGCCTGTAGTAAGAACGCCCCCCGCAATTGGAACAGTCGTCGTGGCGCGCCGCCCTTCGTGGGAAGCGCGAGAAAAGCGGTCTTCGGCGGCCGGCGTGGCCGCCTATTGTTTGGCGAAGTCCTTGTATATCCGACCGCCCTTCATGATCATTGCTAGATTGGTATCGGGCTTTTCGAGCAGCGCGATGTCGGCGATCGGATCGCCGTTGACGACGAGGAGGTCAGCCAGGGCATCTTTTTCCACCACCCCCAGCTTGCCCGGGTAGGGATTGCGCGGTCCCGACAGGGCGAGGAGTTCTCCATTGACGGAAGTCGCCATACGGAGAATGTCCACGTTTTCGTACCACCGCCGCAGATGGGTCAGCATGACGCCCTGTCGACTGGCGAGGTCGCTCGAAAAGAGGAGATCAGAACCGAACGCGGTCTTGATCTTGTGCCCCTTCGCTAGCGGGTAGAGCGTATTCGCGCCCGAGAACACCTGGAGCGCATTGAGCCGGCTCTGACCGGTCAACCGGCCAGTGTCTTCTTCGCTGAGAAACGGTTGGGTGCTGAGCCATACGCCGTTGTCAGCCATGAGCTTCGCAGTGTCTTCGTCCATGAGATGGCCGTGTTCGATACACTGAACGCCGACCGCCAGCGCGCGGCGGATCGCGACCGGCGGATAGGCGTGGACCGCGACATAGGTATTCCTGTCGGCCGCGGCCTCGACGCCGGCGCGCAGCTCGCGTTCACTGAACGTCAGCATGTCGAGCGTCGTGCGCGGCGACGAGACCCCGCCGCCGCCGACGAGCTTGATCTGGGAGGCCCCCTGCAGGAGCTGCTCGCGGACGCGCAGCCGCACCTCGTCCGCGCTGTCGGCGATATTCGCGGCGCCCTTTTGCTCGAGAAAACTGACCGGCCCGCCAGTACGACGGGGCAAGTCCGAGAGCGGACGCAAGTCGCCGTGCCCGCCGGTGGTGGTGATCATGGCGCCGCAGGGAAAGATCCGCGGTCCCCGAGCGAGTCCGTCATCGATCGCCTGCTTTAGCGGGAACGACGGTCCGCCAAGGTCGCGAACCGTGGTGAAGCCGCGCATGAGGGTGCGCTCGGCCTCCGCCGACGCGGCAAGAAAGATGTAGCCGATATCGGCGGAAAGCAGGCTTGCAACGTTCAGCCCCGCGAAGATCGTATGCCAATGCGCGTCGATCAGGCCCGGCATGACCGTCCGGCCGCCGCAGTCGATGACCCTCGCGCCCTCCGGAGCGCCGACTTCGCCTGCGTCGATCGCCTTGATCCGGTCCCCCTCGACAAGCAGGCGCAGCCCGGCGCGCAACGAAGCGGATCGCCCGTCGAACAGCCGCAGGTTCGTGAGAATGATCGGTGAAGTCGCCGCTTCTGGCTCCGCCTCGACGCGGCGCACGAATCCTAGGGTTGCGAGGGAAGCGCCCAGTCCGGCCACGAACCCCCGCCGGGAAAGCCCCGCGATGATCCGACGGCTCGCCGATTGGATGAGCGGACTGCAGCAGGCGCAACTGCTGGCGCCGCTGGACTGATGGTCATCGCACGGCTCGCACGAATACATCTGAGCCCCCCGAGAAACCGCCGCGACGAACCCCAGACGCAACGAAACGCGCACCTCGCCGCGGGCGCCCCAACGCTGAGCTGCTCCAGCAACGAAGAGGCGGCTTTCGAGCGCCGCCCCTTTCTCATTCGGCGAAGACAATCACGAGCAGGGAACGCGGCCTCAACCCCGGTCCTGCGCCGGATCGGGCTCACACAGGCGTATTCTCGAACGACCTTTCCGTCGAAGTCACGCCGACGGCGCCGGCATAGCCGATTGCACGCCGGCCAGAGCAGCCTGCAGCGCGGCCTCTTTGGTATGATCAAGCGAAGTCTTCAGCACCGTGCCGCCTTCACCCTTGAGGCCTTCGAGCACCTTATCTGCAGTGATGTTCCGCACCAGCACGAATAGCGCCGCTGTGCCCGGATGAATGGCGGCGGCGGCCTCCTTCATCCATTTGTCGTCGAGGCCGACATCGGTCAAATAGCCGCCAAGGGTGCCCGAGGCGGCGCCGAGGGCGGCGCCCGCGAGAGGCATCAGGAAGATCAGACCGATCAGGGCGCCCCAGAAGGCGCCCGATACGGCGCCTGCAGCAGTCGTGTTGAATAGCTGGTTCAGCTTGATCCGTCCTTGATCATCCTTCGCGGCGATCACCGCGTCGCTCAATTCGATCAGATATTCCTTCTGCATGCCCAGCAGCTTCTGGCGGACCTCCTCCGCCTTAGCCTCGGTCGGAAAAGCGACTACGACGAGATCACTCATATTACCCGCCTCCCTTCGGTCTGAAACGTAACACGATCAATCGCGACCTTTGTCTCTCGGTTTTGCCTGCACGGACTTCAGTCGGAACGAGGAAAACACTTAGCCAACGGGCGCCGGACGACGCTCTATGCAAGCTGGCGCCGAATGACCCTTCGCATCGACGACCGCGGCGGCTCGGTCGGGCTGAACGGCGATCACAACAACATCTAGATCATAGCGCCGATCCCAACGACGCCAATTGCCCAAAGGTGACATGCCGGTCCGGCCAACTCAGGCAGCTTCTTGGACGCCAAGGTCATTTTTGAACACCGGGCAAACGCGGCATCTTCCGATCCGTCGCCAATCTCCGGGAACTCGGCGCTGAATCGCCCAAATGTTCGGGCCGAGGTCCATTGTCGAGATTGGAGCTCTGCTCCCGTTTACCGCCCTGGTAACTCACCGAGCACGAAGTATAGAAGCCATGACAGCGTCCCTCGCCGGCAGGAGCGCGATCGTCTTGGCGTCGCTCGAGATCGCAGACGAGAGTCCGCCAGGGCTAGGGCGCCCGCCACGTAATTTGCCACAACGCGGGGGCCCTCGCGACGACGTCATTTCTCGACGGCGCTCGCTTATCAAGGTTCTTTTCCGCATTACGCGGGCTGCGACTGCGATCATTTATGTGTGTGTTAAGACTATGTCTGTACCAAGACATCTTACGCTTCGTTGAAGGCGACCAAAAGGCGACACACGTCGAGCTCAGAATGTCTGATACCCTACGGCGCCACGCGGCACCTGCTCAAACACAGTTGCGATATGACATCGATTTCGGTGGTTCTGCCGCTGAGATCGCGTGGCTGAGAGGAGAACTGGAAGGGCAGGCTCGCGTAATCCGTCAGCAGGCGGCGGCGCTGGACCACGGGCGGAAGATCTTCGAGCAGGCCTCGGCGGCGGCTAGAATTGGCGTCTGGGAGTGCAGCCTTCCCGATCAGACGCTGACTTGGACAGACCAGGTCTACGAAATCTTCGGAATTCCGCGCGGCTCGAACTCTCTTCCGCGAGCAAATCCTGGAATTTTATTCACCCGAACTCACTAAAGGCGCTCGAGGAGATCCGCAGCAAAGCCATCGCAGAGCGCGGCGGCTTCAACCTGGATGCCGAGATCAGGACGGCGAAGGGCCGGCGCCGCTGGATTCGTCTGACCGCCACAGTCGAGTGCGAAGGCGGCGACCCAGTCCGAATATTCGGGATGAAACAGGACATCACCGAGGAAAAGGTCCTTTACGAGCGGATGCGACATCTCGCCGATTTCGACGTTATGACCGGGTTGGCCAGTCGCAGCGCGTTTGAGGCCAAGCTTGCCCGCCTCGAGGAGCGCCAGGCCGACCGAGTTCCGTTCGGCGCGCTCCTTCTCGTCGATCTCGACGGTTTCAAGCAGATCAACGACACCTTCGGGCACGCGTTCGGCGATGAATTCTTAAAGAGCGTCGCAAAGCGCCTCAAGCAGGTATGCCGCGAAACGGACTTTGTCGCACGGCTCGGCGGCGACGAGTTCGCCGTTCTGCTGGGCGCCGACCTCAGCCGGGACGAGATCGAGAAGGTCGCCGAGCAGATCGTCGCCGCCCTGGGAGAGCCCATGGAGGGCAGCAATTGGCCATTCAAGGTCGGCGCCTCGGTCGGGATGGCGCGCATCGACGCATCGAGCCCGGTCGAACTTTTCCAAAAAGCCGACGCCGCTCTCTACGCCGCCAAAGCCGCCGGACGGAACACCTTCCGTATGTCGGAAGCGCTGTCGTCAGACCACGTCGCCAAGATCCTTGCTGCGCGTAGGCCCAAGGCAGGAGATCATCGAACGTGAGTCAGAGCCTCTCGGGCGTGGTGTTTCACACACACACCGCTCGCCAGGTTGGAATCCTGGCTATGGCGATCACCCGCGTCCTCGGCTCCCGCTGAGACCGGTGAAGATGAATTTCGCGGGGCGCTGTCACGTCGCCTCGATGTAGCGATTGCACCGCCAGGGCGGTGGCCGAAGGTAGGTGATCAAAATCGGCTACGCCGGATATCGCTTACCGCCCGATATCATATAGCAGGGGATTTGACTCTATCTTCGATTCGCGCCGGGCTTCGCGATGTCGACGATCTGCTCGCTTCGCCGAGTTTCCTTCTGAGGTACTCGACGAGCGGGCGTTCTATATCGCCGCTAGATTTCCGGGCTTGGCGCAGGTCCGTTCGATAAAGCCAGCGCGCGCTCAGGCACATCGCCACGCCCCTCCGAGGTCCCGGTAACGGCCTTGGGTAACGATCGCTGGAAGTTTGCACTAAGTCTTTGATTTCGAATGGCGCGCCACTCAGGATAAAACTGCGAACACCTATGTGATTGAAATCGCTTGCGGGTCACAACGAAGCCCTGGTCTTCGATCACCAGGCTGACCGATACCCTCAACGGGCCGTGGCCTTTGTCCTCCGGCGCGCCTGGCGAGCGCCACTGGCGCCCTTCGCAGAGACAGCTCCGGTTCGCGGCGACTAATAACGACGGAGAGACGTGATAAGGCTTGCTAAAATGTTCGCTGTATGTTCTCCTGAATTTCAGAAATTCATGAGAGCGCCCAGATGGACGATCGATCTTTCGTGCGCCATTTCCGGCTCCGTCCCGGACGAATTGAGTGCGACGCTGACGGGTTGCGGGTCGCTGGCATTCAGGTGCTGGCGCGCGATGCGAAGGGCGGCTGGACGCGACGAGATGAACGCGATCTCAACCTCGATCTATCCAAGCTCTATGGCTTCCCGCTCGACATCGGCGGCATGCGCGGAGGCGTCGACGCGGTCGCAGCCGCGCTGGGCAAGGGGGAACTCGCCCGCGCGCAGATCGCGGCATTGCTGCTGCGCCTTCCCGACCCTACCGCGGCGGTGGCTCCTCAAAACAGCGCGTTGGAGAAACGGCGTCTCGCCCACGACCTTGTCGCCTGCGGGCTTCTGAAGGACGACGACTGGGACGAAAAACACCCGCGAACGGGCGCCGCTCCCAATCCCGGTTGGTTCGCACCGAAGGCTGGGCAGCCGGGGGCGGACAAGCCAAGCCCCGCGGCAGGCGCGCCGTCCCGCGGCGACGCGGCGCTTGCCTTTCTTGCCCCGGCGCCGACGGCCGGCGTCGGCTCGCTACTCGCCAGCGACTTGTCAGCGACCGCGCTGGACGGGCTCGCGAGGTTGGCCGCTCGTCTCTCAACCGCAACGATCTTGTTCGGCGCGATCTTCGTGCCGAGCGACAACCTGATCGTCGACGAGGGCCTTGTCCCCGGCCGTCCCGACATGAGCTACCGCTGGGCTCGCGACGAAACCTCGGTGACCTTCAAGGTCCTGATCGACGGCCAGTGGCGAACCCTGACGGTCGGAAGCTTAGGACCGGGCGGCGTCTTCTATGATCGGCGTGGCCAACCCGTCGCGAGGATGGTCAGCGGTCCCAATCAGCGGCAGACGTTGGTCGCCGCGGTCGACGTCCTCGATCGCTTCGCCGCGGATTAGCGTGACGGGGACGGCGAGCCCGCCGCCGCGCCGACCGCCGACAATGGCGAGCCTAAGCTCTGCCCCGACCCGACGCCCGAGCCGAAGACGACCCAATCGCAGAATTCCATCGCCTATCAGCAATACGTCAGCAAGCTCCCCTACGGGTTGGCGATCCTTCTCGGGACGGTCATGTTCGACGGCTGCGATCCGGAGACGGGAGACTTGCTGGAAGCCAAGGCGGACATCGACTTCATGTTCAATGAAAATGATGAGTTGTACGGGTGGATTGATCCGCAAAAGAATCCTGAAGTTCAGATGCAGCGACAATCAGACGCCGCGGCCGCCGCCGGTCGCCTCGTCGTCTGGCACGCGCAAACCCAGAAGGGCTATCGCGGATTGAGCCAGATCGTGAGGCGTCTGTCCTTTGGAAGCCTGTCGGTCGTTTTCGATCCGAACTGAACGGAGCTCTTTGATGACTAGGCTGGAACTCAACCTTTGGTGGGAGCCACGCGACCCCTCGCAGGCTGGCGACGCGCGCCGTCTCGCTCAGTTCGCGACCGGTCTGCCGAACTTCGACCCGATCTACCGGAGCTGGTTGGGATCGCCGATAACCAAGGAGCAGACGGTTCCCGTCCCCTTGGCCGAAGCCGAGGCGAAGCAACTCTTAACCGCCAATATCACCCAACGCGAGTTGGGCGCCGGCCCTTGGCCGGAGCTGGGGAGCAATATCTGGGGAGGCCATGCGGGGTCTGCCCCGTATGATTTCCGCGAGTTCGAGCTACGCAGATACTCGGTGCTGCATCGGCGCCTTTGGCCGGCGCACCGCCGTCCATCCAAACCACGTCTTCATGCGGCTCTCGAAGCTGCGGCCGTCCACTGGGCGGCCGTGGCGCGCCTCCGAACTGAGGCCGCTAATGAAATTCGCGCGCGAGGTTTGGAACCCCGCGGAGATGTGCGCGATGTTTTCTTTTTACATCCTCGATCTTCCCATGATTCCTGATCCGACTTGGGCCGGCGGCGAGCGAATCCTTAGACCATGGATCGGCTGGATCACCTACCTGCCGCCGCACCTCGCCGCGCGGGCGAAGTATCCCTCCGACGTCGAAGTCGAAGGCCTCGAAGACGGCGCGGCGCTGGTCACCTTGTGCGAAGAGCCTTTCGAGAAGACGGACGAGGAAGGCCTCGCGCGGCTGCACGCGCTCGAGGCCGCGTTGCGCCCGCTTCAGAGCTGAGCCCCGTGGACAGCGGGCGCGGCCGAGCGTTTTGACCTGACGCGAGCGCGACGGTGTTCGCACACCTGTACAGAGTGGTGTCGGAAATGGCGCGCCCGAGAGGATGAATCTGGGCACTGGCATTTGGAGGTCGCGCTATGACTCGCGAGCTCCATCTTGGATTCATGCAAGCGACTGTAATAATTGATGAAAAGCGCAGAGAACCTTGCCCGCGAAACTGCGCCCCTTCTGCACACCGCTGCGGCCTCCCACGCGCATGGCCCTTTCTGGCGTCTGGTGTTTGCTACAACCGAGGCTGCCGAATCGATCAACGCGATCGAACGATGGCTTGAAATCGTCGGCGCTGTGCTGAGGGGACTTTCAGGCGAGGCTCGGGAAGCTGCCTGGCAAAAATACGAACGTGCGCTCAGCAACCGCATGCGAGTCGTTTGCGACCAAATTTGGCCGCGGAAAAAGGCGCATCCGGTGCTGTATTCCGCGCGACATTGCTTCGCGGCCTTAACGAAAATGCAATATTCTCCGGCGGAGGTCGCCGCGCTGATGGGCCACCTGATCGATACCACAGCGTTCGAGCACTACTCCCGCCCCCCTCGTGGGGGAGAAAAAATGCCTTTCGCGGTGATGCCCAGTCCCCATCGGCGAGACATCCGAAATGTCAAACGCGGCCGGGTGTTCGATCCGGAAATTATTTCGACGAATGCGGCCGTGCGGCGTATGTGATCAAGCCCGACCCGAGGCTACTCGATCTCGACCGCTTCGCCAATCCGCCGTTCAAATCCCTACTCCGCTGCGGACGTCTCAAATTCACGGTTGCGCAAGGTCGCTATGCATGCCGCGAGCGCGACGATCGCAGTCAGTGCAATCGTCGTAACCATCGGCAGCGACGTGCCGTCGAAGAACAGCGAGGAGAGCGCGATCATGAGGCCGCCCAAGACCATTTGCAGCGTGCCCCCGAGAGCCGACGCAATGCCGGCGATCGGGCCGTGGCTTTCCAGCGACAGAACCATGGTGGAGGGAATGACAAGCCCAAGAAACGCGAACGACACGCACAGCAGCGGGATCAGCACCCGCAGGCTGTCGAAGCCGGCCAGCGTCAGCACCAGCAACAGCACGGCGAAGCTCGCATAGGCGGACACCGCCGCCATCACCATGCGGCCCATGCCGAAGCGGCCGCCGAGGAGACCGGCGAATTGCGAGGCGCCGATGAAGCCGACGGCGTTGATCGAGAACGCCAAGCTGTACTGCGTCGGCGTCATGCCGTAGTGGCCGATGTAGACGAAGGACGACGTCGATAGGAACGTGAAGAAACTCGCCATGCCGAGGCCGCCGATGAAGGTGAGCCCGAGGAAATGCCAGTCGCGCAGCAACTCGCTGAAGCTTCGAAGCACATTGCGGATGCTGCCGCCAATGCGCCCACGGGCCGGCCGCGTCTCCGGCAGCAACGATGCCACCAGTACGAGAGCGATGACGGCGACGGTCGTTACCGCGGCGAACACGGCGCGCCAGCCGAACGGCACGATCAGCGCGCTGCCGGTGAGCGGCGCCAAAATCGGGGACACCGAGAACACCAGCATCACCAGGGACATCAGTTTGGTCGCCTCGATGCCGGTATGGAGATCGCGGACGATGGCGCGCGGGATCACGCCCATCGCCGCCGCGCCGGCGCCCTGCACGAAGCGAAACGCGATCAGCCAGCCGACGGTCGGCGCTAGCGCGCAGCCGATCGAGCCAGCAGTGAAAAGCGCCAACCCGGCATAGAGCGGCGCCTTGCGGCCGTAGATATCGGATAGCGGCCCATAGGCAATCTGACAAAGCCCGAACGCGACGAAGAACACCGTCAGCGTCATCTGCGTCGCTGCGGTCGAGGTCTTCAAATTCGCCGCAATCGCGGGCAGCGCCGGCAGATACATGTCGATGGCAAAAGGACCAACGGCAGACAGAAGGCCGAGCACAACGGCGTTGCGGGTGAAGGAGGACAAAATGATTCTTTCTCATCAGGGGACGCCCGCGTGGCGAAGACCCAAGCGGAGGGAGTTTGTCGAGGCAAGGCACGGCGCCTGCGACGCGGACGATCTGCCCGATCGACTTTCCGAAACCGACCGTCGCCGGCCAATTCTGGGATGTGCCTAATGCCCAGCCCTCACCAAATAGCCTCGCTGACGCGAGATCGTCCACCCCTGCGCGAAGCGTGTTATGTGTTTGGGCCCTTTAATTGCGGGTCTGTGTCAAGCTCCTTGATGACGTCATCGCTGGGTCATGGTCCTTTCCGAGGTCGCGGAAGCGCCTCATTATGATGTCCGGGTCGCACGCCTCAACGTTTGGGTCGGAGTGCGGACGAACCGCCGCCAGCCGATTCAACGAGGTCGTCACAACCACCGTCCCAGCGGGACATCGCTGCGCGCCGTCAGCCGCGCCCGCCGCTTCGGGTGTCGCTCACCTGGCGGGCGCGCGAGCGGCGCCAGAACCGGCGCCGCCGCAGGATCAATTCGCTGCACGCCTCGAACGCTGACTTGGAATTGCCGATCGGCGTCCGGACTCCGCGCCTAGCCACAGACAGGAGCGGCCTCGGCGCGCCGCGCTTTCCCGTAACCGTCTGCGCGGTTGACGAAGAGACGACGTCGACCAGCGGCGGCCACGCCATCCACGCCGGCGCCGGCCTGTCGGGCCTCGGCGACGCCGATATCGTCATCGTGCCGAGTTGGCGCGACATTGACGAGGCGCCGCCCGCCGCATGGTGGGCCTTTGTCTCGGGACCTTCGTGCTGGCCGCCGCCGGGCTGCTGGAGAATCGGCCGGCCGCGACCCATCGGGCCTATGCCGAAGCGCTCGCTGCGCGCTAGCTAGCTTGCCGATCGGCGTAGAATCCCGCGCCGATTCACACTCCCAGGCCGGTCGCCTTCGAGAATCAGATGCCGGGCGACCCTCTTTGTCGGGCCGCCCGCGCCGATGCAGTCGGTGAAAGTCGTTTACAGACACATCAGCGGATTCAGGACCACGAAGGCGGGGTTGCAATAATATCCGCCATAGTAGCCGCCGTATCCGTATCCGCCATATCCACCGCCCCAGCCGCGGCCGTAGCGGCCAGCGTAGCGCCCACCGCGGAATCCACCTGCAAACCCGTGCCCGCCGCCCCCGTGGAACCCGCCGCCGTGGAACCCGCCACCGTGGAACCCGCCACCGTGGAACCCGCCCCCGCCGTGGAACCCGCCACCGCCGTGGAAGTTCGCCGCGGCCACGGGGGTCGCGCAGGCCGCCGCCACTGCGAACCCTATTGCGGAAAGTGCGCGGGCGGCCTTACTTGTGAGCGATGTACGCATGATCATCTCCTCAAAGACGTGGCGCCTATGAAGCGTCTCAAGCGAAAATTGTGCTGCTTGACGGGGATAATAAGCGTCGGCAGGAATAAAAGTTCCACAATGTAAAGTAAATTTAAATTAATGTTCACGTCGCGTATTGCAATGACTAGACGTCGACATCATATAACGTCGACGTGACGGAACCGCCGACTCGGATTGTCTCCAGTACCGCAAATATTGGCATCATATAGCAATCGCGTAGCAATCGCGGCGAGCGAAGTAACTGCTGCGAGAAGGGCGCGAGTTGGATGAGGCGACAACAACGTAACCGCTGCTTTCAGGCCACGCCCCTTGGGAGACGGACTGCGCGTAGGCCCAGGGGCACGAGATCGTCGATCTGGCGGTTGAGGTGGCCGTCGACGATCTTGGCGAGCGTGTCGGCGAGATAGGCTTGCGGATCGACGCCGCAGAGCTTGTACGCCGCTGGTCATGGTGGGCTTTACGCAGTCGCTTCATTTTGCTCCTCCCTCGCGACTCGGACATCGCCTGAGGAGCTTCGCCGATAACCGCGATCGATGAGGATTTGGGTCAGGTCCGCCAGCGCCGCCGACATCAACGTTCGGCTACGTAGGTTCATGTCGGCGCAAGCGGCGGGATCCAGCATCCAGCTCGCGAAGACACAACGCCGGAATCGATCGCCGCGGTGGTCAAGGACTCGGCCTTCGAGAACCGATCGCGGCGAAAGATCCCGAAGGCGTGGGCGGCTTTTCGTCGCCGCGACACATACTCGGCGACGACCCGAAGTGATCCGGAGAACCCCTGTCGTTTCAGCCGCCGCCACAGCCCCGCGCCGTTGCGCACTCCCGCGGCCCATTGCTCGTCGAGCCACGGCAGATGGGCGTCCAGCGAGCTTGGGCGAGCGTGGAAGGTGTCCGTCCGCTGACTGAGCAGCATTTTTGCGAACGAGGCCGCGACTGAAGCTCGTCCGTCGCATGACCTCTTTGATTGCAGGGGCGCCCTTCGAAAACTCAAGAACCACGGCGGTGGCGCCCTCTCGGCGTCGGCAGCTCTCATATCGAAGGCGCTCGGCGGCGAGCGCGCCGCGGATGGGGCCGCATCCATTTACCAACGGCGTTGAGGAAGGCATGGCTGGCGTTCTCAATCAGATGCCAGCGAATCGCGACCTGAACCGCGCGACGTCACGTTCTGTCGCCGCGTAGATCGCAGACAATCGCGCCATTGCGATGGTTCCGACGAAAAGGCCGATTTTTGGTGCTGGCAATCGTGAGTTCTTCTATTTGCGCATTGGCTCGCCGCCGTACGATGCGAAGCGGCGCGTCGTTGCTGACCGGCAGCATCAACTGCTTGGCGAAGCTGGCCGCTGGTCGGGCGGCGAGCGCCAGACCCAAATTGTGGACGATGTGTTCCAGCCTCGATGTGCGACGGGCCCGCGCCGGAAGCACGGTTTCTTCGAAGCGCTCGGCAAGAATTCGTCTTGAGCAATCTGGTCCGCGTTCGCGCGGGCGACCCGGCCCGCTTCGCTTTGCACAATTAATTTTATATTAATTGTCACATAACTGTCATCGGTGTACCGTCGACTAATAGCAGAATGGTTGTCACATAATCGAAGTCAAACGCTACTGTTTATTACGCAACTAAAATATGGACGCCTTGGCCTCTGCATTAGAGAGTTGTATGACTGCTACCATCACGCAAGAAATGAATAGTTACGAACACGTTACTCGATCATACCTTTGAGCCTGCTTAGATATTGCCGAGGTCTCTCAACAAAGAGCCGTCGGCGTTCGCGCAGCGCAATACAACCCCACGGCGTCTGGATTTGCATGGGAACGGTCGGGTTCGCCCGAGCCCAGCGAGGCGAATAAAGTCGTCAGGAGGCAAGTATGAGCCGCATGTGGATCGCTGTGTTGGCTCTGCTGTCGGTTTCTTCGGCGGCCTTGGCCCAAAGCGCAATATATTCCGCGCCGATCACCCGCCGGGCGATCGCGCGCGCCGACGCGAGGACGATGTCGCTCCATCCCCCCGACGGATACGTCGGGAACGCCAACAACTGCGGCATGGAATTGTCGCGGCCGGTCTGGGGACCAAACGAAACCCCTCTCGGCTACGCCTGCTTCCGCGACTTCGAACTAACGCGCGCATCCAGGGGCGGCTCACGCTTTGCCGCTTTATCACCGGAGGGGACTCCTATGCGTCGTCTCGTCGCGGCCTTGTTCCCACTGCTGTTGGCGCTTGCGCCCGCCGACGTCTTCTCGCAGGAAAGAATCGTCGTCTTCGCGCCCGCGAGCCTCAAGACGGAGTTCGACGGTGTGGCGGCGGATTACCATGCCCATGGCGGGCCCGAGGTAGGCGTCAGTTATGGAGGTTCTCGGAGCCTGGCGCGACAGATCGTGAACGGCGCGCGAGCCGACATCTTCGTCTCTAGCGACGAAGCATCGATGGATGTCGCGGAGAACTCTGGCGCCATCCGCGAGGGGAGCCGCGCCGACCTCCTGCGCAACCGGCTCGTCGTTGTCGCGCCGAAAACGGCGCCGATCGAGGCTTTGCCGCTTGAGGCCGCGACGTTCAAGAAGGCGATTGGCGATGGCCGCTTGGTGATCGGCGAGGCGCCGCGCGGTGAATACGCCAAGGACTCGCCAGCGTATCTCGGGCTGTGGGACGCGGTTGCGTCGCATCTCGCGATAACGAGCGACGTGCACGCCGCGCTCGGCCTCCTGGCGCGCGGCGACGCGACGCTCGCCGTGGTCTATGCGACGGACGCCGCCGCCGACCCCAGCGTGAAGGTCGTCGCGACTTTTCCTGACAACTCCCATCCGCCGATCCTCTACACCTTCGCGCTGACGACGACGTCCCATCCGACTGCGGACGCCTTCTTCGCATATCTGGCGTCCCACCCGGGTCTCGGCTTCTTCACTCGCGAGGGCTTCGCTCCGGTTCGTTAGGGGCATTCTGCCAATTGGTGACTTTGGGGCCGACCACTCTCAGATCGAGGAGCGCTTGGTTCCCTTCCAAAGCGAGTTCTGCCGATAAGCTAGCGTCCGTGAAAATGACGATTTCAACTCGCCGCGCCAACTACCGCTTGGGAAGCCTGTATTCGCTGGTGACCTCGGTGCTCTTGGCGACGCAGGAACCTTTCTCCGCACTTGCAGCGCGGCGTTTCAGTTCTCTGCAATTCATCTGCCTGATGCAATTCGCCTTGCTAATGTCTGTTCCACTCTTGACTCTGCCCGCCGCAAGTCGTCGCGATTTCGTCACCTTGCTGTCAGACGTCAGGAATTTGGGCAAACTGGCGATTTTATTCCTTATCGGTCTGTGTGGCCTAGTTTTGTACAACATCGGACTCAGTAGCACTCATCCCATCATAACCGCCGCCATTTTGAATTTGTCGCCATTTTGGGCGGCGGTGGTGGCGGGTCTTGTCTCTGGGAAATCGATTCCCGTTTCGCGGCGCGTGTTCTTTGGATGTTTTGCCGTGGCGTTCGTCGGCGCGATGATCGTCGCCTGGAGTCAGATCGACGCCTCGAACCAGATATTGTTCAGGGACCTCTTGGAGAGTCTCTTTCATAGCCGGTGGGCGTACGCGATACCGATACCGATTTTTTTTGCCCTGAGCGGGACGCTGGTCGGACGATGGTTCTCCGAATTCGATGAATTGGCCGCCATCGCTGCAAATTTCATCGTATCGTCGCTTATTCTCATTCCCGCAACGACCCTGCTTATCACGTTCACACATGCGGACTCGCAGCCAATGTTTTCCTCCCACGAGCAAGAATTGGCCGCGGTGTTATTGTTGCTGATCGGAACTTTGGCCGCAGCGGCGGCCGGACGTGTCTATTATCAAGTCGCGTTGACGACCACGGGTAATGACAACGGGTTTGTAACGATGTTTTTTTTATTGATTCCCGCGCTTTCATCGGCGATAACGCTCCCGCTGTCCAGGTGGATTGTCGAGCTACGTTTCTTTGTTGGACCAATGTTCCTATTGGGATTGGTATTTATTACGATGCCGTTGCTTTTGTTCTTGCTCAAAGCATGGCAAAGTTCTGAGGTCGGGCCTACGCTGTGAAGATGCATCTAACCATCCTGCGCGCGCCAAGGCCGTGTCGGCGCGGGCCTTCTAGTTCTGCTGCGTCTCAACGGATCTCGTTCTGCCGCGCAAAGGCGTGAGGCGGATAAGGGCCGGGACCGGCAGGCGCATCCTACGCATCGCAATGGCGTTTGTTGTGGCGCTCGGCACGGGCGTCTTCTTTGCTCGGTTTCAGAAGTCGCAAACGGTCATCCAACTCGCCTCGCTGACGAACGATTTCGCCGAAGCGGCGACAGTGAACAGGATAGCAGGGGACGCCACCGACGCCGGCCAATCCGTCACGCTTCCCGGCGAAACCGCGGCGTGGGACGAAACGACGATCTACGCTCGGGTCGACGGCTTGTCGCCGCATGGCTCGTCGATATCGGCAATGATGTGAAGCCCGGACAGTCGCTCGCAGCGATCGAGACGCCTGAACTCCACGCCGAGTTGAACGCCGCGAAAGCCAAGCTCAACGCGGCCGTCGCTCAGGTCGCGGTGAGGCAGGCGCAGGCCGACTTTGCTGAAACGACCGAACGCCGCTGGCGCGAAACGCCCAAGGGCGTGGTTTCCGACCAGGAGCGCGAAGCCAAATCGGCGAGCAAGGCGGAAGCGGTCGCCGAACTCAACGCATCGCGCGCGCAGGTCGCACTTCAGCAAGCCGAGGTCGATCGGCTGTCCGCGCTGACCGAGTTTAAAGACGTCAAGGCGCCGTTCGCGGGAACGATCGTCCGTCGCTACGTCAACAGTGGCGACCTCGTGACCGCCGGAAGCACCGCTAACATGTCCTCATTGTACCGCCTGTCGAGCGATAATCCCGTTCGGGTTTTCGTTAGAGCGCGACAGAACGTCGCTGCGCAGATCCTTGCCAACGGCGCGAGCGTGGAGATCACGAAGAGCGACGATCCCACAATGCATCTTGAGGGGCACGTGACGCGCACTGCGAAGGAAATCGAACCGGTCTCCCGCACGATGCGCATCGAAATTGATCTCCAGAACCCCAACCGAGCGTTGGCTCCGGGCATGTCTGTGCAAGCTACGTTCAAGTTGAAGCGCGCGCCCGCCGTTCAGGTTCCTTGATCCTCCGCTTGACCGGCAGGCAAGTCGCATCGTCGAGGAAAGCGTGGCCGTGGCGTTCCAGGGTTGCGGCAGCGACGATGACGATGTGGTCTTGTTGGCTCGGCGCTCCGCGCCGGCGATCGCGTCGCGGTCAATCTATCGAGCCAGATCGTTCGACCGCGAAGTTCCTGGGGAAGGAAACCTCGATCGTTCTCGCAGCCACTTCCGCTTTCCTGAAGTAACCGTCACAGTCGCGGTATTCAGGGGACGCGGATTCGCTGCATGAAACCGTCGAGCTCGTGCGCGGCGCTGACGGTGCTAGCCGTACTGTCGGGTTGCGCGGTGGGGCCGGACTATCTCAAACCCGCCGTACGCACGCCGGCCGCGTTTGTGGCCGCGGCGCCTGCGGAATCCGCTCGTGCTTTGCGTGTGAGCGAGGTCGATCTCAGACAATGGTGGCGCAGCCTGCGCGACAAGGAGCTCGACGCTCTCGTCGATCGGGCGCTCACTTCCAATTTGGATCTCGCAATCGCGCTCACTCGCATCCAGGCGGCGCGAGAGCAGATCATCGTCGTCGCCGGCGCCGCGCTACCGGATGTAGCGATTTCGTCTGGCGGCGGTGTCGGCACGGGTTCGGACGAGACCAGGGGGCGCGCGACGCCCGAGTTTCGCGCCGCCGAAAACGGCGCGAATTTGGGTGCTATCGATGAGGCGGGAGGTTTCGTCGCCGGTTGGGATCTCGATCTTTTCGGCAAGGTGAGACGTCAGGTGGAGGCGGCGACTGATGAGGCCGAAGCGCTCAAGGACGCACGCGACTGGATCTATGTGACGGTCGCCGCCGATGTGGCGCGCGCATATCTCGATATGCGCGCGCAGCAACAGGAGCTGATGGTTCTCACCCAGAACATCGCGGCGGCGCGCGCGGGGCTCAATCTCGCGCAGTTGCGGCTGGACCGCGGGCTGACTAATGAACTCGACGTAAGGCTAGCGCAACGGGAATTGGGGAGCCTGGAAGCCGAGCAAGGGCCGCTCCGTGCGCAGATAGAGGCCAGCCGGAACGCAATCGCGGTCCTGTTGGGCCAATATCCGGAGACTCTGGCGAAGGAATTGGCGGGCGGAGGGCCCATCCCCATCTTGCCTCAGCGCGTACCCGTCGGGATCCCCGCCGACCTTCTGCGCCGCCGCCCGGACATCCAGCAGGCAGAACGGCAGCTGGCGGCCGCGAACGCCGATATCGGCGCGGCGATCGCCGATTTGTTTCCCGATGTCGTCCTGACCGGTGCTCTTGGCGCCCAAGGCGGTCCGAGGTCTTCCTCGGCCTCGGCCCCTTACACCGCGATCTGGTCGATCGGTCCTGGGTTGAACGCCCCGTTCCTCGATTTCGGCGCGTTGGACGCACAAGTCAAAGTGGCCGATTTTCGGACGCAAGCCTTGCTCGTCATCTACCGCGAGGCGATCGTACAGGCTGTCCGCCAGGTCGACGACGCCAACGCGTTCTTCCATGGGCAGCAGGAGCGTCTGGGGGGCCTTGATCGCGCCCTGACCGCGGCGCACGATGCGACGCGGATCGCGACCGAGCGCTACGATCGCGGCCTGACGGACTATCTGAACGTGCTCGACGCCGAGCGGCAGGAATACGGCCTTGAGGAAAGCCAGGTGGCGGCGCGGCAGGCGGAGGGCGAAGCGCGAAGCGCTCGTCGGGCTCTTCCGGGCGCTCGGCGGCGGTTGGCCAGTGAAAGAAAACCTGCCGGATATCCCGAAGCCTGAGCCGGCGGTGGCTGCGGCGGTGAAGTATCTCACCCATCCGAATGAGGGGCCCTTGAGCCCTGCGGGGAATTGCCTGAAGTAGGCCGAGCTGTCCATGGTTTTTGGTCTGCAACCGAGCAGGCCATTGATCCGGCACATTGTCCGCCGACCAAAATCCAACGTAACGCGCCATCTTTCTCTTGATGAACCGAACGCCGCCACAAAAGCGGCGCGGGTCCGGCGCTATCATCGCGCAATCAAAAAAGAGACACTTCTGCGCCGCGGGTAGCGAACGCAATTTATTCACCGGCGTTGCAGGATCACAAGGGAACCTCGTTCCAACCCTCGCAACGGCATGGATTTGCGGGACACAGTGTGTAGGAGACAGACGACGTGTGGATCGTCCTCACCGCCCTCAGGCGTCCCTACACTTTCATCGTGCTCGCCATCGTCATCGCCCTCTTCGGCGTTCGCTGCTCTCCTGACGCCGACGGACATTTTCCCCAACATCAATATTCCGGTCATCTCCGTCGTATGGAGCTACAACGGGCTATTGCCCAACGACATGTCGAGCCGCGTCATTTATTATTATGAGCGCACGCTGACATCGCAAGTGGGCGACATCGAACATCTCGAGTTGTCGTCGCTGGCCGGCTACGGCGTCGTCAAGATCTTCTTTCAGAGCAACGTCAACATCGCAGTCGCGCTCGCGCAAGTGACAGCGGCCTCGCAAACTGTACTCAAGCTCCTGCCGGAGGGCATTACGCCCCCCTACGTGCTGAGCTACAATGCTTCGAGCGTTCCGATCCTGCAACTTGCGCTTTCCAGCAAGCAGCTGCCGCAAATGCAGCTATTCGATCGCGGGCAAAACTTCATACGGCCGCAGCTAGCCACCGTCGCGGGCGCCGCGGTCCCTTCCCCCTATGGCGGCAAAATCCTGCAGGTTCAGATCGATCTCGATCAGCAGGCCATGCAGGCGTTCAATGTTTCGGCCGACGACGTCGTCAACGCCGTCTCGGCGCAGAACCTCGTCCTCCCGGCGGGGGACGAAAAGATCGGCAAGTTCGATTGGAACGTCGCGCTGAACGCCAGTCCTGTCATGCTCGGCAAGATCAACGATCTGCCGCTGAAAAAGATCAACGGCACGATCATATACATCCACGACGTCGCGTTCGTGCACGATGGCTCTCCGCCGCAGACCAATCTGGTCCGCGTCAATGGAGCGCGTGCGGTGCTGATGACGATCCTCAAGGCGGGCTCGGCCTCCACCCTCAGCGTGATCAACGGGATCAAGTCCTTATTGCCTCGGATTCGCCTGACGCTGCCGAACGGCGTCGATATGCACGCGGTCGGCGATCAGTCGATTTTCGTCAAGGCGGCGGTGTTCGGCGTGATCCGGGAGGCCGTGTTGGCGGCGGCGCTGGTCGGCCTGATGATCCTGTTGTTCCTCGGCAGCTGGCGCTCCACGATCATCATCCTGATCGAGATCCCGCTCGCCATTCTGTTTTCGCTGATCGCCTTGTCGTGGCTCGGCCAGACCATCAACGTCATGACCCTGGGGGGCCTCGCGCTTGCTGTCGGCATATTGGTCGACGACGGAACAGTCACGATCGAGAACATCAACTATCACCTGGAACAGGGCAAGGGGGTGGAGCCGGCGATCCTGGACGGGGCCCAGCAGATCGTGATCCCGGCCTTCGTGACGCTGCTCTGCCTGTGCATCGTGTTCGTGCCGATGTTTCAACTCGGAGGCGTCGCGGGCTACCTGTTCACGCCGATGGCCGAAGCGGTGGTGTTCGCGCTGATGGGGTCATTCATCCTTTCGCGCACTCTCGTGCCGACGCTCGCCAGCTATCTCTTGCGCGCGCACCAAGGCGGCCACGGCGATTCCGAGAATGGGGGCCATGCGCCGAAGCCTCGGTCCCGCAATCCGCTGACGCGGTTTCAACAGGGCTTTGAAAAGGTGTTCGAACGAGTTCGGGATCGCTATCGTGCGCTTTTGTCGCTCGCCCTCGGTCGACCGAAAACCTTCATCATCGGATTTCTCGTCTGCGTATTGCTTTCCTTCGCCCTGTTCCCGTTCCTGGGCCAGAACTTTTTCCCCGACGTCGATGCCGGGCAGATCCTGATCCACGTGCGCGCCCAGCCCGGCACGCGCATCGAAGAAACGGCGCGTGAGTTCGACCTCGTCGAGCAAACCGTCCGCCAGACAATCCCGCCGGAGCAACTCGACAACATCGTCGACAACATCGGGCTGCCGTACAGCGGCATCAACATGGCCTACCAGAATACCGGAACGATCGGCCCGGAAGATGGCGACGCTCTTATCAGCCTCCAGGAGGATCATGCGCCGACAGCCCAATACGTCCAAAAATTGCGCACCATCCTGCCTTTGAAGTTTCCGGGAATGACGTTCTCGTTCCTGCCGGCCGATATCGTTTCGCAAATCCTCAATTCCGGCCTGCCGGCGCCCATCGACCTGCAGGTCATCGGCAATGACCAAAAGGGCAATTACGCCTACGCCACGGCTCTTCTGAAACATATCCGAACGGTTCCCGGGATCGCTGATCCTCGCATTCAGCAGGTCTTCGACTATCCGCAGCTCAACGTCCGAGTTGATCGAACTCTGGCCAGCGAGGTAGGGCTGACTCAGCGCGACGTCGCCAACAGCCTGCTTGTCACCTTGTCGGGCAGCGGCCAGGTGAAGCCCAATTTCTGGCTCAATACGCAAACGGGGGTCACCTATCCGATCGTCGCCCAGACGCCTCAGTATCGTATCGATACCTTGTCGGACTTGACCAACATGCCGATTACCTCGCCGCAGTCGAAGACGCCACAATATCTGGGCGCCGTAGCAAACGTGATCCCGGGTCCGAGTCCGGGCGTGGTTTCGCATTACAACGTAGAACCCACGATCGACATTTTCAGCGCCCTTCAGGGGCGCGACCTAGGCGCGATTTCCGGCGACATCGAGAAGATCGTGCAAGATACAAAAAAAGACGTGCCTCGCGGCTCGTATGTCGTGCTTCGCGGCCAGGTTCAGACCATGAAGAGCGCCTACACTGAGCTTTATATCGGCTTGGCCGGCGCAATAGTGCTTATCTATCTCGTGATCGTGGTCAATTTCCAATCGTGGCTCGATCCGTTCGTCATCATCACCGGCTTGCCCGGCGCGCTGGCCGGCATCATCTGGCTGCTGTTCTTGACGGGAACGACGCTTTCGGTTCCGGCCCTCACCGGCGCCATCATGTGCATGGGCATCGCAACCGCGAACAGCATCTTGCTCGTCAGCTTCGCACGTGAAGGCATGTCCCGGGGATTGAACGCGGCGACCGCCGCGCTCGAGTCGGGCTTCACCCGATTTCGCCCGGTGTTGATGACGGCGCTCGCGATGATCATCGGCATGCTGCCGATGGCGTTTGCTCTCGGCGAGGGCGGCGAGCAGAACGCCCCGCTCGGCCGCGCTGTGATCGGCGGCCTGTTGGTCGCCACCGTAGGCACGCTGCTCTTCGTGCCGACGATCTTCAGCCTGCTGCATGCGCGCGATCGCCGGCCGGCGGACGCGCCTGCAAATCGCCAATCCACCGGCTGATCGAGAGACATTCAATGGCGTCATCCGGCACTGAGTCCCACCACGAGAAGGAAGCGGCGGCGGGCCATGAGCCAAGGAGCATGGATGCGGGGCGTCAAGGCGCCAAAGACGCGGCGCCCCCGCCGCGGGGCCTGCGCGTCTGGGGCCTGCTCGCGCTCGTGGCCGCGATCGGCGCGGCGACGTACGGGATCGTGCACCGGCGCAGCGACGAAGCCTCGGTCCAGCAATGGACTCAGCAGCAAGCCATCCCGACGGTCGCCGTCATCACCCCGCAGAAAGGCGACAGCAATCAAAACCTGACGCTGCCGGGCGACATACAGGCGTGGTACGAAGCGCCGATCTACGCCCGCGTCAGCGGCTACTTGAAGATGTGGTACTTCGACTACGGCGCTCACGTGAAAGGCGGCGACGTCCTCGCCGAGATCGACGCCCCGGATCTCGATGCGCAGTTATCCGCAGCCGAGGGCAGACTGCGTTCGGCAGGATCGCTCGTCAAGGCGAGGGAGGCCGAGCAGCAATTCGCGGAGACCACCTACGAGCGGTGGAAGAACTCGCCCAAGGGCGTCGTCTCCGAGCAGGAGGAGGAGTTGAAAAAGGCCGACTACGGCAACGCTGTTGCGCAGTTGAACGCATCGCAATCTCAAGTCCAGGCCGATCAGGGCGATCTGGCGTGGCTGCAAGCGCTCGAAGGTTTCAAGAAGATCCTCGCGCCTTTCGACGGGGTCGTGACCGCGCGCGAGACTGATATCGGCGCCCTTATCAACGCCGGGGGCAGCGGGCCGGAGCTGTTCAAGGTCGCCGACATTCATAAGATGCGGATCTATGTTCAAGTGCCTCAACAGCAATCGGCCGGTATTCATCAAGGCCTGAAGGCCAAGCTGCATCTGCCGCAGTATCCCAAGAAGGTTTTTGACGCGGCCGTCGCCACGACGTCGAGCGCCATAAACCAGAGTTCACGCACTTTGTTGGTCGAACTTCATATCGACAATCCGGATGGTCTCTTGCAGCCCGGCGCCTTCACACAGGTCGAGTTTGAACTTCCGGGCAATCCCACCGTCCTGCGCATACCCACGAGCGCGCTGCTGTTCCGCGAAAGCGGCACGGAAGTCGCCATGCTGGGCCCGGACGAGAAAGTCGACATCAAGCCGGTGACTCTCGGGCGCAACCTCGGAACTCTGGTCGAGGTCGTCGAGGGACTGGAGGACTCCGATCGGATAATCAACAGTCCATCGGACTCGCTGGCGACCGGCGACCAGGTGCGCGTTGCGGGGGCGTCAGGACCGTCCAGCGCGGACGCGGAGCTCGGCTCGAAATAGCGCATGCGGCGGCGTTGTCACGTTAGAGTGTTGATCAACAAATTCAAGATTGACGATACGCGCCACCAAAACCGAGCCTACGCAGGTCGCTATGGAGGTTCGCAGTGAGTGCAAAGCAATTTCTTCAAAGCATTTGGCTCGCGCTGGAGGGCGCACCGGCGGAACTCGATCGAGTGGCGTTCGAGGGCGTGGGCGATTTGCCGTCGGTCTTCGCGGTCAGCGATCTCGCGGCGGGATCGATCGCAGCCGCCAGCCTCGCCGTAGCCGGCCTCGGCGAGACCGGATCGCCAGTGCGTGTGGATCGGCGGCTCGCCTCCCTCTGGTTCGGGGCGTCCGTGCAGCCCATCGGTTGGCAGGCGCCGCCGGTTTGGGATTCGATCGCGGGCGATTATCGGGGCGCAGATGGCTGGATCCGCCTGCACACGAACGCGCCGCATCATCGTCACGCCGCGCTGAGCGTGCTCGGCGCAGCAGCCGAGAGGAGCGCGGTCGCGGCTGCGGTGCGGAGATGGTCCGTAGAATCCTTGGAAATTGCGGTGGTCGAGCGGGGCGGTTGTGCGGCGGCAATGCGCTCCATGGAGCAATGGGCCGCGCACCCGCAGGGTGCGGCGGTCGGCAACGAGCCTTTGGCGTGGATACAGCGCAGCGAAGGAGAGGCGTGGCGCTCGAACGCTCCACGGTTGCCGTTGGCCGGCGTCCGCGTGCTCGATCTAACACGGGTCCTCGCAGGGCCCATCGCGACACGGTTTTTGGCGGGATTTGGCGCCGAGGTGCTTCGGATCGACCCTCCCGGCTGGGATGAGGCGAGTCTCGCGCCGGAAGTGACGTTGGGAAAACGCTGCGCCCGCCTGGACGTACGCGCCCATCGCGAACAGTTGCTGTCGCTTCTCGCCAAAGCCGACGTGATCGTCCACGGCTACCGTCCCGGCGCCCTGGATAGGCTCGGACTGGACGCGGATACGCGGCGAAAGACCCGGCCGGGGCTGGTGGATGTCAGCCTGGATGCGTACGGGTGGACGGGTCCATGGGCCGGAAGGCGCGGGTTCGACAGTCTTGTGCAGATGAGCGGCGGCATCGCGCATGCCGGCATGGTCCGGCTGGGCCGCGACAAGCCGACACCGTTGCCAGTGCAGGCGCTCGATCATGCGACCGGCTACATCATGGCCGCAGCCGCCGCGCGTGGCCTCGCTCAGGGGGCGGTCACGACACGGGTCTCGCTCGCCCGCACATCCGCCCTATTGTGCAGTCTGCCGCCCAACGCCGGTGGGCCCGTGATCGACAAGCCGGAGGATGGCGACTTCGCCGCCGATACCGAGCGGACGGTTTGGGGCATGGCCCGGAGGCTACAACCGCCAGCGCGGATCGGCGACACGGCAATGCGATGGGACAGGCCGGCTGGCAATCTCGGAACTGCCGACGCGTCCTGGGATTGATCCGCGAATTTCCGGGATGTGTCGATAGCGTCGGTGACTAGACCAGAGGGGCGCTTTCTGTCCCGTCGCATTGGCTTAATTTTGCGCTTGCGCCGCGTTCCTCCACCAACTCCTCCCGCTCGATCGAGATCTGCGTAGATTTGCCTATAGCGCTCTTCCAAGCAATGGCCGTGAATCGGCGCTAGGTTCGACGCCGACCTGGTCCCTTGCTGTTGCTTCAATGAAGCTCACGGACACCGCGGCGCAGCAGCTCGGACACGGTCCAATTCTACGCCTGTTCGTTCGTGCGCATAGGCTTTGTGCTCGGCCGCGAACACCTACGCTGGAGGTTGGTCGACGTCACGTTGCGGACGTTCCGAACTTCCGGTGACTGGCCGGATGTTGAACCGAGGTCGGCACTGCTATCCGCGGATCGTCGCCCGCTATCGCCTCAAGCCCACCCGCCATCCGATGAAAACCGGCCGGTTAGCCCCAACGCACGAAGGAGTCGCGAACCGATCGGGGGCCGACGAAGTTGACCACGCCAGCCCCGATCATCACGACGCCGAGGGCGATCGGAAGCCCGATCGCGATGAATTTCCCTACCGGCACAGCCTGGTCCTCATCTTGCTGACTGCCGGGATCCGCCGCGTCATCACGGCTGGCCAAGCGGCGCCACGGCGCCGATCTGGGTGAAGATGTCGAGGGTGTTGAGCTCGTCCCAGTGCTCGACGAAGCGTCCGTCCTCGACCCGCCAGATATCGATCGAGCGCATGGTGAAGGCGTCGCCTCTCGCGCCTCATCGTCATTGGCGCAACAAAGTGCTATCGCTGTCTCGCTCCGTCACACATGGCGGGTCCACAACGGGAGGAAATAATGGCGAAAGGTCAGCTGAAGGGCAACAAAGAGGCCAAAAAGCCAAAGGCCGATAAGAACCAACCCAAGGCGACGATCTCCGCGTATAAGCAGGCGCAGAGCTCGGGCGGCCAAGCGACGACGCCGTTCGCGAAAAAATCCTGATCGAAGAGCAAGATTTATCCGCTCTCTTGGATCGGCAGGGGCGGATTCCGCAGTGCGGCGCATCATCGGGTGCCTATGAACGTCATCCTCGGGCCCGGCGTAACGCCCCACAGTCGGCGAGGCCAAGCGCATATCTAAGGCCATCGGTGTGCGGCGGCGACCCTGGACGCCGTAAGGGGCGCGCTCGAACTCTATGCAGACCGCCCTACCGGGCTCCTCGGCAGCGAGAACTTGTGTCCAGGTGCGGCCGTTCGCTCCAGCCGGCGCCCATCAGCATCGATGCCTAGAGTTGCTCCTCGGGATCGCTGGCGCCAATCAGCACGTAGGGCAGATGGGCCCGTTCGGCGCTTGAATGGGGCTAATTATTACACGTTGAAGGTGTTGTAGACGGCTGCGTGAGCGAACAGGAATCTTTGTGCCTTGGGCTGCCCCAAGGCTCCCCTCTAAATAGTGGCCCTCATCCAACGCTCCACCCGGAGCGCGACCTCTCATCCGTACTTCGCGCACCTTCCAGGGATGAGAGAAGGAGCGCGCGCCTTCTAATGCCTCCCCTTGCCATTCCGAAGTTGCTCAACTTGCTCGACTAACGATGCTCTGAGTTGCTCCACGAAAAGGCTGGCGACAAAGTCGGGCGGTGTGCGCTCACGGGTGATGATCTGCAACGTTTGCGGCTTCGGGTAGTGGTCGGCGAGATCGAGAAAGTTGAGCTCGCCGCGATTTCGCTCGACCACGGCGTCCATCGGATTGAGGAAGGTCACGCGCGGTGTCTCCGTCACCAACAGCTTGATCATCTCGATCGAGTTGGTTTCGAGAACTGGCTGGTTTCTGATCGACAGGCGGCCGAAGGCGCTGGTCATCAGATCCCGGATGGTCATCCCCGCAAGCGGGAGGATCATCGGATATTGGGAGGCCTCCGCGATGTGAACCCTCCCGCGTTCGACTAACGGGTGATTGGGCGCCACAACCGCGACGATGGGAATCTCGAGCGATAGGAGCGTGCGAAGGTTCGAGTTGGGGACAAGATTGTAGCTGAGCGCCAGATCGACTTCCCCCGACAGAACGGCATTGGGGATCGCGTCGGCGACCAAGGCGCGCACCTCGACTTGCACGCCGCGGTGCCGGTCGAGAAACTTCGACGTGGTTTCGCGCAATGGTCCCATGGCCAGACCGAGCGTCGTTGCGATCGAAACCTTGCCGCGCTGTATGCCCTTCAGCGCCTCGAGCTGGGCGCCGACGCGCTCATATTCCCGCAACGTCTGGCGCACGTGATCGACCAGCAGTTCACCCGCCGCGGTGAGCCTCAGCTTGCGCGGCATCCGCTCGAACAGCGGGACGCCGAGTTCCTCCTCGAGCGCCAGGATCTGACGGTTCACTGCAGAAGACGCCACGTGCAGCCCCGCCGCGGCGCGCCGGATCGAGCCCGCGCGCGCGACTTCGCTCAGGTATCGCAGCATTTTGGCATGAAGCATGCGGCGTGGCTCGGCTCTCAAGTCCCGGGCCTTCTTACCTAGCCGACCGATGCCTTTCAAGCAGCGGTTTGCGCGCAAAACGATGCTTCCGAAGTTCCGCCGCGTGCCCCAATATTGCGGGAACGTCAACAAGCGCGTGCCGCGAAAGTGCGGACGAGAAGCGGGATGAAGAAGAAAAGATGAGCGAAGAGACGCTGTACGAGGTCAAAGGGCCCAAATCCTGGAGCATGATGACCTCCCACGATCTGGCCGAGTTGCTTAAGCAGACGCAAGTCGCCCTGGTGCCCGTCGGCGCCGTGGAGCAGCATTCCGGTCACTTGCCGCTAGGCCAGGACAATTACCAGATCGAGGAGATCGTGCGCCGCGCGGTCGTGAAGCTCGGCGCCGAAGGCAGGCCCGTCATTTTCGGGCCGACGATCCCCTTCGGACCCATCTCCAACCTGAAGTTTCCCGGCAGCATCAACATAAAGCCCTCGACCTTGGCGCTGCTGACCAAAGAAGTCTGCCTTAACCTCTACCGTGACGGTGTCAAAACGATCCTACTCGCGATGGGCCATGATCTATCCCTGGGCGCCCTCATGGTCGCCGCGCGCGAACTCGCGCACGAGACTGACGACGGCCTGACCGTCATCGTCGCCAACTGGCTGCCGGCGGTCGTCAAGCTGCTGCCCGAAATCTTCGAGGGCATGCCCGCCGGCAAGCGCGACGGCCACGGCGGCGCCGGCGAGACCGCGCGCATGTTGGCTCAGCACCCGAAGCTGGTCGATAAAAGCCAGTTGCGCGACTACAACGTCGACGCCTATCGCGCGCCCGTGCCGTTCACCCATCCCGTGGCCGCGGGAGGTGGGGTCTACGCGCCCAAGAAGACCACCAACCACGATCCCGCATTCCCGGGCATTCTCGGCTTTCCTTCCATCGCGACGGCGGAAGTCGGAGAGCGCCTCTACGACGCGTTGAGCGAATGGGTCGCCGATGTCGCCCGCGAATACTGCTTCGGTGCAGCCAAGTCCTACAATTACTGATTGCGGCGAGAGGGAAAAGCAACATGAACAGACGTCAGTTCCTGACGAATGCGAGGATGGCGGCCGGCGCCCTGGCGCTTTCCGCTCCGCTCGGGATGTTTGGGAGCCGCGCGCAAGCTGCAGTGTCGCTCGCCAACGTCGCCTACCAGTTCAGCTGGATCAAGAACTTCCAGTTCGCCGGCGAGTACGTGGCCGACAACAAGAAGTACTGGGCCGACGAAGGCTTGCAGGTCGACCTTCTTGCGGGGGGGCCGACGCTCAGCGTCGAGCCGGTGATCGCGTCGGGTAAAGCCCTGATCGGCCAGGTCAACGCCGACACCGCCGCCACCGCCAATTCGAAAGGCGCCGGCCTGCGCATCATCGGAACGGGCTATCAGAAGAGCCCGTTCTGCATGATTTCCATGACCAAGAGCGCGCTGAAGAAGCCGCAGGACATGATCGGGAAGAAGATCGGCATCCAAAACGTCAATCTGGTGTTGTGGAACGCGTTCCTCAAGATCAACAAGATCGATCCCAAATCGATCAACACCGTTCCGGTCCAGTTCGACGTTTCCCCGCTGGTGTCGGGCGAGGTCGACGGCTTCTTCGGCTATTCCAACGACGACGTGGTGCATCTCAGGGAGAAGGGCGAGGACGTCACCTATTTCCTGTTCGCCGACTACGGTTACAAGCTGTTCACGGCGGCCTATGGCGTGAAGGCCGATAGCCTGACCGACAAGAGCAAGCGCGCGCAACTCATTGCGTTCATGCGCGGTGACATCAAGGGCTGGCAGGAGGTCGTGCAGGACCCCACCCTCGGCGCCAAGCTCACGGTCGACGTCTATGGCAAGGGCAACGGTCTCAACGAGGAGGCGGAGTTCAAGTCCTGCCAACTCACCAATGAGCTGATGGTCACCGACACGACCAAGGAGCACGGATTGTTCTGGATGAGCGACGAGGGAATTAGGCAGACGATCGAAACCATGGCGGTCGCGGGCGTCAAGGCGACTCCCGAGATGTTCACGAACGAAATCCTCGCGGAAATCTACCAGGGAAAGAACTCGATTTGAGCCATTTCCCCTTCACGACGAGCACTGAGAGGAGGTCGTAGCGATGACAGTGAATTATCAGAGCGCGGATCTCTGGAGCCGAAGCGCGAGCGTCAACGGCTATGCGATCGACGAGCTCCGCTCCGTGCTGCAAAAGTCGATCCGGCGAGGACTTCTGGAGGAGGCGGTCCTGGCCGGTTATGAGATTCTACGCCAGCGGGCTAGAGTGCGAGGAGATGCTCTGGCGTCGTCTCGAGATCATCGCGACCGAAGACGTCGGCATGGGCCTCATCGACGGTCCCGCGATCATCGAGGCGCTCTACCAGCAGCAGAAGCGTATCGCCGACGGCGAAGATCGCTGGATGTACGCGGTGCACGCGATCCGCGTACTGGCTGCTGCGAAGAAGGATCGCACAACCATGGAACTCGGCAATTGGGCGAGGGAGGTCCTGAAGCGCGGCGAACGCAGAATCGAGATCGAAGATTATCACGTCGATCTGCACACGCGACGAGGCGTCGCCCTGGGACGCGGAACGGAACATTGGTGGGAGGACGGTGCGCGGCTTGAAAATCAGATCGAAGGGCTCAATCCGAAATACGGCGACTACCTTCGCAAGTTGTATGGCGGGTCGACGAAGAAGCCCGAGTAGTCGAGACTTGAGCTTGGGACCCACTAATGTGAGAGCGCAAACCCATCTTCGGATCATGGACCAGGGCGATCTGTCCCGCGAGGCGTCGACCGATCTCGGCGGCATCACGCTGAAGGGCGTGAGCAAGACCTATCAAGTCCGTCGCCGACCCGTGGTCGCCTTGGGTGGCGCCGACTTGACATCCGCGCCGGGCGAGTTTGTCGCCCTGCTCGGCCCGTCGGGATGCGGCAAGTCGACGATCCTGCGCATTCTCGCCGACCTCGATACGCCCACGGCGGGCGCCGCGCTGCTGCACGGCGAACCGCCTAGGGTCGCGCGGGAACGGCATCACATCGGCATCGCGTTCCAGGACGCGGCGCTGCTGCCGTGGCGAACGGTGGAGGACAACATCCGGCTTCCGCTCGAACTCTCCGGGTTCAAGGCGGGCGCGCAGGCGGTCAGCGACCTGATCCACCTGGTCGGATTGCGAGGGTTCGAGCGGGCCCGACCCGCCCAGCTTTCCGGCGGCATGCGCCAGCGCGCCGCGATCGCCCGCGCGCTGGTCATCGAGCCCAAGACGCTGCTGCTCGATGAGCCGTTCGGCGCGCTGGACGAGATGATGCGCCAGCGCCTCAACCTGGGCCTGTTGGAGATATGGACGGAGCGCCCGACCACAACGCTACTGGTCACCCATTCGGTCGCGGAAGCAGTCTTCCTCGCCGACAAAGTTGCGGTGATGAGCGCGCGTCCGGGGCGCATCGTCGAGACGCGGCGGATCGATCTGCCGCGTCCGCGAACCCCGCGTATGCTGCGCATGCCTGAATTCCACGCCATCTGCGACCACTTCAGCGAAGTCCTGTTTGCTGGCGGCGGGATCGCGGCGGAGGAAGCGTGAGCGCGCCGTCCTCCCGTCGCGTTCGGGACTGGCGGCCCGCCGGTTCCGTTTACAGCGCGATCGGAGGCGTGGGGCTGCTGCTTCTCTGGCAGACGGTCGTGCAGTTCGTCTATTCCGGCAACGGAACGATCCCCTCGCCATTGCAAATCGCCCAGCAATTCTGGTCGGACGGTCCCCTGTTCTACATCTTGAGCGCTTCGCACACCCTGCGGTCCGCGGCGCTGGGTTGGGTCTGCGGCAATGCGCTGGCGGTCGCACTCGCGATGACCGCGGTCGCGGCGCCGGTCCTCGCGCGCCCGATCCTCCAACTGGGAATCGTCTCGTTTTGTCTGCCCCTCATCGCGATTGGGCCGGTGCTGACGCTTCTGTTCGAGGGCGACCTTCCGCGCATCGTGCTCGCCGCCTTGACGGTCTTTTTCACGACCCTGGTCGGCACGTTGATCGGCCTGCGCGGCGCGGACCCCGTCATGCTGGAGCTGGTTCACGGCTTCGGCGGCCGCCGTGTCGATCAACTCGTCAAGGTGCGTCTGCGGGCGGCGCTGCCGAGCCTGTTCGCCGCGCTGCGCATCGCCTCCCCCTCGGCGATTCTCGGCGCGATGATCGCGGAGTTCCTCGGCGCGGAGAACGGATTGGGCGTCATCCTCATCAATTCGCAACAGGGGCTCAATTATAGCCGCACCTGGGCGATCGCGGTGTTTGCAACCTGCGTCGCGGGGCTCGCCTACTGGCTGACCAGCCTCGCGGCCCGGGCGCTTACGCCCTGGGCGCGGGAAACGGCGACGAATATCACGGCCAGCGTGGTTCTCTCGACCCCCGCGACCCAGCTCGGCGCCGGCGCCCGCGCCGCGCGGATCATCGGATCGGCTCTTCTATCGACGTTGCTGATTCTGCTGGTGTGGGAATTTCTGCTGCGAGGGCTCGGGGTGTCTCCCTTCATTGGCAAGGGTCCCATCGACGTCTGGATGTGGCTGACGGATCCGGAGACGGGCGCCGCCAACGTGCAGACGCTGGTGGGCGAGGCGCTCGTCTCGCTGCGCGATGCGTCGATCGGCCTCGCCGCCGGATCCTGCGCCGCGATCTTGACGGCGATCGCTTTCACCATTTGGCCGCCGTTGCATCGCACTTTCATCGGCCCCTCACTTGCGCTGCAATCCGTGCCGCTGATCGCGGTCACGCCGGTGATCGTCCTGATCTTCGGTCGTAACCTGGCGGCGATCGCGGTGATCGGCGGGCTCGTCGCGTTCTTTCCGACGTTGGTCAACGTCAGTCTTGCGCTGAGCCGGACGCCTCGGCAGGCAATCGACCTGATGCATGTCTATGGCGCCTCGCGCTTTGCGACCCTCTGGAAGGTTCAGTTGCCGACCGCCCTGCCCGCCTTGTTCGCCTCGCTGCGGATAGCAGCGCCGCTCGCCGTGACCGGCGCCATGCTCGCCGAATGGCTCGCCACGGGTCAGGGCCTCGGATACGCCATGCTGAGCGCGAGCGCTCAATCCGACTATGACGGCCTCTGGGCGCGCGTGGCGCTCGCCACCGGATTTTCGCTGACGATCTACAAGCTGATCGGCCTCGCCGAACAGGCTGTGCTCAGCCGTTTCGCAGCAACTCAGCCCTGAGCGAAGGAAAAGGCGACACGCATGAAAACCAGCCCGGTCACGCCGGCCGATCTCGTCTCGTCGATCATAGCGCTGCCGCCAATCGCGCGGAATGCCTCCGGCGCGATCGACGTGGTTCAGAACGTCAAAATCGTGGAATGGTTGGCCTCCGCGCACGTCAGCACGTTCATGTACGGCGGCGTGGCCAACCTGTTCAACGCGGCGCTAAGCGAATACGGCGCCATTCTCGACCTGATTGAGAACATCGCGCTGGAGGACGCCTGGGTTGTGCCCTCGATCGGCGCGGATTTCGGCAAGGCGATGGATCAGATCGGAATCTTGCGCGACCGCGAATTTCCGACAGCGATCCTGCTGCCCTTCGCGCCCGTCCAGAGCAAAGGCGTCGCGACAGGGTTGCGCCGATTGTCCGACCGGTTCGGCCGGCCATTGATGGTGTTCTTCAAGAGCGCCGACTATCTCACCGCCGCCGACGCCGCCGCGCTCCTCACCGACGGTGTGCTTTGCTGTGTCGAATACGGCATTGCTCCAGACGAACGTGGGCAGTTCCCCTACCTCGCCCAGCTTCTCGATATGACGGGCAGCGCGGAGCGCATTATTGATGGAGCGGGCGAGAAATCCATCGCGGCCACGGCTTCGCTTGGTTTGCGCGGCTATACCTCGGGCTCCGGGCTGATCGCGCCGCACCTTTCGATGGCTATCCTCGATGCCCTCGATCGCGGCAATACCGCGGGCGTTGCCGAGCTTTGCGACCAGTTCAGACCGTTCGAAGTCTTGCGTGCGCTCTACTGCCCGATCCCAGTCGTGCACGACGCGGTTCGCCTCGCCGGAATTGCCGACACGGGACCCATCGGCCCCTTCTTCGAACCCATCGCCGATCCCGTCGCCGTGGAGCAAATCACCGCAGCCGCGTTGGCTCTAAAATCGACGAGCCTCACCTTTCGGTCGCTGCGGGCGGTTTGAACCCGCCCGCACCGCCGAAGCCGACGCAAGGCGGACCATGACATTTCAAAATCGATCAAAGGAGCTGTTATGACCGCGTCGCGACCAGGCCAGTTGAAGCTCGGGGCCTTCTTTCACCCCACAGGAAACCACGTCGCAGCTTGGCTACACCCCGAAGCCACGATCGATGCGGGCATGAATTTCCCGCACTACGCGGAACTGGCCCGGATCGCTGAACGAGCCAAGTTCGATTTGATCTTCCTTGCCGATCATAACGCGACGCGACAGGGTCCAATCGAAGCCTTGTGCCGTTCGCCTCAGTACATGGCCCATTTCGAACCGACGACCCTTCTGTCCGCGCTCGCGGCCCTGACGAGAAACATCGGCGTTGTCGCCACAGTGACCACAAGCTACAACGAACCGTACAATATCGCTCGGCGCTTCGGCTCAATGGATATGATCAGCCGCGGTCGGGCCGGCTGGAACGTTGTGACCTCGTCAAACAAGGCCGAAGCTTACAACTTTGGCCGCGACGAGCACTTCGAGCGCGGAGTGGCCTACGAGCGAGCGCTCGAATTCGTCGAGACCTGCCGCAATCTCTGGGACAGCTATGACGATGACGCGTTCGTTCGAGATCGCGAGAGCGCCACATATTTCGATCCGGGCAAGTTCCACTATGCTCCTCACAATGGCAAGCATTTTTCGGTGCGTGGGCCTTTGAATATGGCCCGTCCACCGCAGGGTTATCCTGTACTCGCTCAGGCGGGTGCGTCCGAGACGGGTAAGGACTTCGCGGCGCAGATCGCCGAGATTGTCTTCACGCCGTTGCACACCCTCGCGCAGGCGACGGCCTTCTATTCAGATATGAAACGTCGCGCCGAGAAATATGGCCGTCGCCCGGAGGACATGAAGATCATGCCGGGGCTCAACGCGATTGCGGGAAGGACAGATGACGAAGCGGAGGAGACCTATCAATTGCTCCAGTCCAAGATCCATCCGGACGTGGGGCGTTTGCTGCTCTCGACCGAATTGAACGGCGTCGACCTCTCAGCATATCCGGTCGATGGGCCTTTCCCGTTCGAACTCTTTCCCGATCTGTCCAAGGTCGGATTTGCAGGCCTAAACGTGCTGGAAAAGGCGCGTAGCGAGAACCTGACCATTCGCGAGGTCTACAACTGGTATGCCGGCGCCCGCGGTCAGCGTACGTTGCGAGGGGGTCCGAAACGGATCGCCGATGAAATGGAGGAGTGGTTCGTCAACTACGGCGTGGACGGGTTCCTGATCCAACCGGCGCATCTACCCAACGGCTTGAATGCATTTGCCGACTATGTGATTCCAGAGTTGGTGAAGCGTGGCCTGTTTCGCGCCGAATACGAGTCCAGCACGCTTCGCGGCAATCTCGGGCTTCGACGTCCGCCCGGCCGGTACGCCGGGGGCGCCGACTGTCATCCGGATTCGAAAATTGACCCCCGATGACGCAAATTAGTTCGCGCGATTCCAGATACTTGAAATGCTGACCCCGCGCCGATCGCCGCCCAGACCCCGCGCCGATCCACACGCAGGCCTGTTTCTCACGGACGAGCCTGTCGGCCAGCCTTACAAATCCCCCGAAACCTTCGCGATCGTGAGCTTCGTGATTAACCTGGCGCGCAAGCGTCTTTCCAGGGAACCGCACCATATGTTGGCGTTCCCGCGCTGCGCGGAAATTCAGGGGGCGTGCGACGAGTGGCGCGAGGCGATAAAGGCCGCGAGAGAAGCGTCGGGCTATTGCGAACTCGAGCGCCAGAGCGACGCCGCCCGCGCCGAGGAAGTCCAGCTGCGGCGGCGCGTTGCGATCGAGCCGGCGCGCACGCTCCAAGGCGTGATCGCGAAGCTCGCCGCCCTCGCCGACGTTTTCGGGCTCGAAAACCTGGAGGATTTCACAGCGTTCGGGGACGGCGACGAGGTCGGCTTCAGTGGCGTGGCGATGACCGCCGTGCGCGACTACGCGCGCCTTTCACCGAGCGAGGCCGCCAATGCCTAAGCGAACGGATCAAGACGTCGCTGCCAGCCCAGCAGAGGTGGAAGCGCGGCGTCAGCGGACGGCCAAGGCGCATGAGTTCGAGCGTCTCTATTCGAAGTGGCTCAGGGCGCGTGCAGCGGTCGCCGATCCAGATCTACCTGAGGACGACGAATCTGGATACGAAGCCGCGGACCGGTGCGACCCTGCGGCGCGCGCGCTTCTCATGGCGCCGGCGATCCTGCCATGGATGATCTGGCAGAAGTGGGAGGTCCTCGACGAGTGGGCGTCTGCCGACGGCGATCCGTCCGATTGGACTGATAACCGCGTCGTCATGGCGCTCGGCGTCATCAAGGCGGACATCATGAGTGTCGGTTTGAAGGACCCTGACTGACCTCGCGCAGGCGCGCCGCTGGGTCGCCCCGGCGGCTCGTCAAGCACCTTGAACAATCGGGCTTCGTCGTCATGAAGAAACCGATGCCGAAGTTCGGCGCTGCGGTGCTGGGACGGGGGCCGAAAGGGTAACCGATGCGCTTTAGGGCGCGCGGGGCGCTTCAGTAGCGCAAAGAGCAGGCGCTTATTTCTTCTTTTTTGCGGAATCGATTTTTTTGCGCAGTCCCTCGGGGAGGTCTTTCGGATTCTCGACCTCCTTAACCTTCACGGTCCACTTACGCTTTTCTCCGGCCGGCTTTGTATCCTTTTCGGCAGGCTGCGCTTTCGTTCCGTCTTCGGTCATGTACTCCCTCCCTCTTTTTCTCTCTCAGTTGTCGGGCGTCGAGGCCGCTGTTACCCACGAGGATACCCCGGCTCATTTCGCGCCGTTTTTCCGCTGTCACAATTCGGGATAAGCATCTGATTTAAATGGCGCGCCCGAAGAGATTCGAACTCCTGACCCCCAGATTCGTAGTGAGGGGATCTACCGTTTTGGGCGACATTTAGCAAACTGAACTCGAGTTAGGTTTGCTATAATCCTCAACGACTTGCATAAAACTCGGTGACGCACAGTGAAAATTCCAGTAATATGCGAATCCTGTCCAAGTCGCCCAAGGTCGCCCAACCTCATGCCCGTACCCCTGACCCAGAAAGCCATCGACAAGGCCATCGCCGCAGGCAAAAAATCCGAGATCCGAGACGGTCGAGCGCGAGGCCTCGTGCTGCGCGTGCATGGCCCGAATAGATGGGAGTGGTGCATCCGCCGCACGTGGCGCAAAACGGATTATCGGTTCCTGCTCGGGAACGAGTGGTCCCTGGAAGAGGTCCGCGGGCTGCTCGTTCAGTTTGACCTTCAATGCCAAACAGTCGATCTGCCATTCCACACGTGGGACAAGAAGTGGCCAGAGTTCCTCGCCAAGCGGCGAGCGGAGAAATTTGGCGTCACGGTCGAGCTGCTGCCGTCGACGCCGCGCGAGCCGCCACCTCCACAGTCGATCCTTTTCCGGGACGCGAGCAAGCAATGGCTGGAAGAGGTTAAGCGAACACGCCGTGAGACGACTGCGGATAACTACAGGTGGGCGCTCAATATCGCGGAGATCAAGCCGTTTCACCCTCGTTTCGTAAGAGACATCACCCGCCAGGAACTCGCTGAAGCTGTCGCGGCGATCGCACGCCGAGGCGCAGAGCGACAGGCAGAATTGACGACGATCGCGCTTCGCCGCATGTTCAAATTCCTGGGTTCCGACGCCATGGTGACACAGACAAACGTCCAGCCCGGAATCATGGATAGCCTTGTGGCGCCAGAGCGCTCACTCAAAGAGGACGACGATGGCTCGAATTCGCTGAAGGTCCCTGATGCCGACGACTTAGCACGCATCATGGCTTGGCTCGACAATCCCATGTCTCCAGCACCACTTCGCGACCGCCTATGCGGCAAGCTACTCGTTTACACCGCGCAGCGGCGCCGCACGATCGCGCTGGCCCGCAAAGCGGACTTCCAATCTGCCGGCGAATTCGGCGGGATTTGGAAAATTCCGCCCTTACACCGCAAATCCGCATCGACGCGCAAGAGGCGCGGCATCGACGTCGGAGCGCACGTCGTTCCGCTTCCGCCGAGCGTCTGGGCAGTCATCGAACAGTCGATGGAGTTGGACAAGGATTTAGAATTCCTGTTTCCCGCCACACGTAGTCGGCGCGCGGGACGAGCCGCGACGACGATCCACCCGAGTGCACTCACTCACATGTTCGCGAATATCACAGGGAATGACTGCTCTCCTCACGACATGCGCCGCGCATTCGGAACGACCTACGCCCGTATCGCGCGCTTAAAGTTGTCTGACGTGAAACAAATTCTCGATCACTCAGAGGGCGTGAATTCCGGCGACGTCACGCGCGAGCACTACGCGTTCCTCCACGGCGAGCACGAGAAGTGGCCAAAGATGCAAGGATGGGTGTCATGGGTCGATACAGCCGCCAAGCGCGGGACGATTTGAACTCAATCTCACAAGCATAAACTGAAGTCGCGGTTCGGTTGTCCAGCCCCCTTCTCGTCCCGACCGAAAATGGCCCTTCCTTCAAACGTGGGCGGGGCCGCGAAAGGTCCTCGCTTTCCATTCTGGGTTCAGCGTTTGCGGTGTGAACAAGAGCCAAAAATTAACCCGCAAATGGAGTGGGCCCCTCGGGCCGGACGGAGGTCAGGCGGTGGATTTGACCGTGGGCCGGTGGTTGCGATCCTCGAACTGTTGCGGGCTGAGATAGCCGAGAGCGGAATTGTAAGCGACGGCGGTTGTAGACCTCGTCGAGAAAACGGGGAGGGTGCTCGAACGACCCGACATTCCGCTCCATACCAACGGCTCCGAAAACGACATCTGCTGCCAGGTCACCAAACGCGGCATCAGCGGTGGAACCCGCAGCGATGCGGGCCGCGACTGTCGCGGCGCCTTTCTCGCGCTGCTCAAGACCTGCGCCAAGAACCGCTTCGAATTCTGGGATTATCTGGGCGCACGCCTCGCCTTCCCCGGATGCCAGGATATTCCCCGACCTCGCACAAGTCGTCCGCGCGCTCGCTCCTACGCCACCATGACCGCCGGGACTTTTGCCCCTGTTGCGAGTCGCCCTTGGGCCCCCGCCGTGATGCTGAAACACAGCTGGGTATCGATGGGCGGCGAATGGACTGGCTAAAACCGTCGGCTCGTGATAGGTTACATGTAACCACCTCGGAGACTCGTCATGGCCTCGGCTTCGAACCCCAAGCCCTCCCGCACAAAGGTCCGGGCACATCGCGAGCGGCTGCGCGCGCAGGGTCTGCGCCCGATCCAGATTTGGGTGCCGAACGTACGCGCGCCCTCTTTCCGTTCAGAGGCCCATCGCCAGTCGGCTGCCGTCGCGGCTAGCGACCATGCGAGGGAGGATCAGGCATTCATCGACGCAATCTCGGACTGGGGTGATGAATGAGGCGTGGCGACATCTGGACCGTCGCCGGCGGCAAGGGCTACGCAGGCAAGCCGCGCCCGATGGTTATCGTGCAGGATGATAGTTTCGATGCGACGGACTCCGTCACCATCTGCGCCTTCACAACGGACGAGACCGAAGCGCCTTTGTTCCGCCTGCCGGTGGAGCCGAATGAGCGTAACGGCTTGCGCGCGGGCTGCCGGCTGATGGTGGATAAGATCACCACCGTTCCTAAGGCCAAGGTTGGCGCACGCGTCGGCAGACTGGATGACGAGGATATTCTGCGGCTCAATCAGGCTATGCTCGTGTTCCTCGGATTGGCAGTCTCGCCAAGGACCCAGCACCGCGATAGCGGGTAATCGCCCAAAGGCGACCCGCGATTGGAATTGACGCGCTGGCCGCGATGGAAGATCTCGACTTCTACAGGCCATCATCGGGAGCCTCGAACTGGCCCAGAAACGGCTCAGCCAGGGCCGCGCATTCGAAATCAATAACCGCCGCCTTGACGTCAGCCACGCGCGCGTCGGCGCTCACGCACCGCTTGCTCGCTTTCTCCCGCCGTCAGCCGCTGGACCCACGAGCCGGGAGCATGTCATCAAGGTCCTCGGCGACCTTGGATATGCCGCTGTGTGCGGATTCCGACGAAGCCGGCCAGGCATTCCAATAAGAAGCTATGATCACGAAGCCTTTCGCGATCGAGGCGCTTGCCAGCCGTATTCGCCAATCGATGGACCCGCTGTAGCGGTCTGCTGACTGGCCTTTTGTTCTTCGACCTCGACATGCCGAGATAAATACGCTGAGTTTCGGCGTCGAAGCGGGGCAGGTGACAGGCAAACAGCGTATTCGCGCCGCTCGCGCTACACCACGCCCCCGGGACACGATCTGTTCGAGGTGCAGTGGGAGTGGGCTCGCGTGTGAAGGAACCGCCGATTAGCAGGTTAAATTGCGAAAGCGCGCCGACAACTCGATCAGCATTGCTTTTCCGGTCGCCGAAGGATGCACGTACGGAGCTTTCTCATCTGTTGGTCTCAAGCAGATGACAAAGAAATGCGGAGCGCGAAAGGCGCCGGACCAGTAGCCCCGTCGCCTAAACAGAGAGCGCGGCACACGTCACGAAGAAACATGAGAACGTCTGCCACTCGCGTCTCCCCCAAGCGCGGCTACATATCTGGGTCGTCCTCAAGAAAGTGCTTCTCGACCCATTTCAAGACTCTGTCCCGCGCCTTCTCGTCCGCCTCGCGAGCCTTTCGGATTTCAGCCTCCAGGGCAGTCATCATGAACTCAGTGGGTGACACACCAGTGGCCTCAAACGCGCGTCTAAGCGCGCTCTTGAACCCAAGAGACCCTCGCGGCCTTCCCCGGGGATTCCCGCTCTGACCCGGCTTAAACTGCGTCTCAGTAGGCGGATGGCCGTATCCCACTTGCCCTTCTTTTTCGTTGCTCATCTGAATCACCTCCGCGGGTCGCGGGAGATCCGCGAGCCCGGGCGGTTTCGTCGGGTTTATGCAACTGTCGGATCCCTGTTTTTTTCCCTGTTTTTTGGGACCGGACCCAGCTACGCGCGTCACCCGGGCGAGGCCAAATGGAGCGGTCGTACGTCGCCGCGGCTCCGAGAGCGAGGCCACCTGCCCACGCCTGAAGTACGCAACCCATTCGAGCGGCGGTTTCGACCTCGGTACGCTCCAACAGATACAACTCCTGCCGACCCGAGCAACACAATTGTTCTCATGGTCTCACAAACGAAATGATTCGCAAGACCAACTTTTGCCGCGGAGAACTTTGGCCGTCGATCCCTAGCTCTTCTCCCGTCGAGATCACCGCACCGTCGCCGAAGCTACCGATGTGACGTCAGAACGCCCGTACCATCTGTCGTCGCTCGAACTCCCGTAGCGTTACTGCGAGCGTAAATAATCCAAGAGCCGCCCGGCTCAATCTACGTCGACGACAGTATCATTGATGGCGTCAAGCGCGTGATTGAGCCGACGTTGGATACGGAGTTTTATGGGGAGTACCGCCATTGCCGTGTCCGGCAGAGATGCGTTTTGGATTACTCGCAAATTTAACGAAAAGTCCGTCATTGACGCTCTGCAAGCCCGCGCGTTGATGATCAGCGTCGCGCCGGTGGGAACAGATCTTCCCGTCGGCTTCCCACAGATCGTCGACCGCGAGTGGGTGATCCCCGATACGATCCGGCCGTTCTCGTTTCCGGCCGTTCAGGGCAAGAAAGTCACAGCCGCGTTCGACGGCGGGCGGATTTCTTCGGATGGCGGATGCTGCTTTCGATGGCGGCGGCGCCTGGGCTCCCAAGGGACAGCGGCTCATCGATAAGGTCCCGCACGGCCATTGGAAGACCGCGACGTTTCTGGCCGCCTTGCGCAACGACCGCATCGAGGCGCCCTGCCTGTTCGACGGACCGATCAACGGCGAGCGCTTCCACGCCTATGTCGAGCAACTCCTCGTCCCGACGCTCAAGCCAGGCGATGTCGTGGTCCTCGACAATCTCGGCTCTCACAAGGGAAAGGCTGGCTACTCAGCGCACATTCATGGGACGCAACTTCGGCAACTACGATGGGATTAAATGCGAGCATTGGGACGCGCGCGCTCCCCAGCAACCATCGCACCCAACATTCAACCTCCGCAAAATGATCGAGGCGTATGATGCTGAGGGGGCGCAGACGCTCAATGCGGTCCTTGATGCGTTGGCAACGAAATGGCCAAAACTCGCCGATCACGCTGGCGATACATCGACGCATTCCGCTGTAAATGGTCAGCTACCTGGCGTCCACATCGTCATCACCCTCCGCGACGACACGCCTACAATTGACGGTTGAGCCCGTCCTCGACATCGTCCTGCGGCACGCGTTGGCTCAAACGAGTATCCGCTCCACCTCGTCGAGCAGGAGGAAACTTTTCGTCGCGCAAAAGGCGTTCAATCCGCGCTGTTCGCACGTGTCAATCGGCGTCCAAAATTGGCTCTGACTCAATTTCGATGAAGTTGAGGCGCCGATTGGCGTTGGTTTCTGGAGGGGAATCAACGCCGTGTCGAGCCTGCAAGCCGCCTGCCTGGTCCCGCCGGGATTTGTCGTGGAGAGCGCCGTCGATGATCAAGCCTGCGTAGTGATCCGCGTCCGTTCCGGTCGCGATCGGGCGGAATGTCCGAAGTGCAATTCGACCTCGGGGCGGGTTCACAGTCGGTATTCGCGCGGACTGGCCGATCTCCCCATCGCGGGCCGGAGGGTCAAGCTCGTGGTTCTCGCCCGTCGCTTTCGTTGCGACGTCGCCCAGTGCGTCCGCCAAATCTTCGCCGAACGGTTCGATCCGGACGCGATCGCCCCGTGGGCTCGCCGGACCGCCCGGCTCGATCAGATCGTGCATTGCCTCGGGCTGGCTTTGGGCGGCCGCCCGGCGGCCGCGTTCGCCGACCGACTGCGGCTGCCGGTCAGCAACGACACGCTGCTGCGCGTCGTTCGACGGCGCGCCGCACGCGGCTTCGCTGTGCCGACTGCGGTCGGCATCGACGATTGGGCTTGGCGCCGCAATCACCGCTACGGCACGCTCGTCTGCGATCTCGAACGGCGCAAGACCATCGCGCTGTTGGCGGACCGTGAGCCGGCGACAGCCGCGGCTTGGCTCGCGGCCCAGCCGCAGATCAGGGTGGTCGCGCGCGATCGGGGCGGCGGCTACGCGCGCGCGGCGCAGCAGGCGCTGCCCAACGCGGTTCAGGTCGCCGATCGCTGGCATCTGATGGAGAACGCCAGCCACGCCTTCCTCGACGCCGCGGTGTCGATGGTCATCCCATCGACGCCGGGGCTGCCCTTGTTGCTTCGAACGCGTTTCCACGCTCTTTCGAGATTCCCTCGATCGCACACCTCCTCCATTGATGGTTGCGCCAAAGCTGGGCTTTCGGTTGCTAACTGCGCCGTCAACGGTTCGGCCGTCTTGGCCCCGGCGTCCGGGGCTTCACCCCGACTCTCCGTCGCCAAGGTCTGAGGCGATGACTCGCCCAGAATTTTCTGCCGCGTTCCGTTCATGAGACGTCAGTCCTAGTCGCCACTCTCTATCGTTCGGGCCTTCAGCCCTCGTTCCCGGCTCGGCCTATCTGTTTCTCCGCCTTTCGGCATTGGAGTGCCTCACTAGCCTTACCGACTGCTTGGCCTAATACGCCCTCTGCTGACTTCTGCATCCGCGGTCAGGACGCCTTGCGACGTCCTCAGTTCCGAACTTGGAACGCGGAGCAGACCTCCCGGGGTAAGATCAGTCGCCTTCCGTGCACAGTCGCCGGATCTACGCTTCGCGTCTTTGATGAATATGGACTTCGCGACTCGTTGCCCGCTCGTCCGGCGCTAACGCCTCATATCCGGTTCTTGTCCATCAACTCGCACATTTGCTCCGCGCTTCCTTCAGACCTCGCCTCGCGGCGGTAGCCCTTGCGCATTGCTAACCCTTCACCTCCATCAGGTTGGGTAGAGGACTTTCACCTCCAAGCTACTGAACGTGCCCGGCACACAACGAAGCCGACCACGTCGGCGCAATCGCTTCGAGATTGCGGGCACCTCCACACGTGGCGTGATCGAAAATCGGCCTCCTCGGTGGGTGGCTTTGCGAGGCGTTCGATGTACCGTGAAGGCGTGCGGCAGGCGGTCGGCGCAGCCGCTGGATCTGGGCAGCGCAACATGCAGCACGATCCAAAATGTGGCGAACGACACCGGAATGGGCGAACAACACGGTTCCAGAAAGAGGAGCGACTGCGGCAAACTTCGCTTAACTGGTTAAAATTCTTGTGTGACGAATTAAGGCTTTTCCATAGGGGGAAATACCGCGACGGTTGCCGGCTCAATGTTCGCCCCATCCAGCGATCCGCCCCCGCCGATCCCCGCCTCGAACGTGCGACGGCTTCATTCAATCCGGCTTATGTGAGGGCGCCATTCCCGACACGGCAACCCGCGCGCCGGCGACCTCACATAACCCTCCAGATTCAAGGTGGCGAACACGGGAGATTCGCCATGTCGATCCGCTTCGCGCCGATTTTGTCGCTGAAACGGTCAGAGCCGCTGCGAAGCGGTCGAAGGACGGGCCGCAGGCGCGACGGCTGCTGGCTCTGGCGCCGATTTACGAAGGCGCCTCGCGCACCGACGCGGCCAAGATCGGCGGCGTGACGCTCCAAATCATTCGCGACTGGGTTCTCAAATTCAACGCTCACGGACCGGACGGCCTGATCGATCGAAAGCCGCCTGGGCAAGCGTCTCGGCTGAATGATACGCATCGGGCCGCCCTGGCTGCGATCATCGTGAGTAGCCCGATCCCGGCGATCCACGGCGTCGTGCGTGTGATGGCGGATCGTCGATCTCTGCCAATGGATCTACGAGGAATTCCGTGTCGTCGTCGCCAAGCAGACGTTGAGCCGTGATCTGCTCGCCATGGGCTACCGCAAGCTCTCGGCTCGTCCTCGCCACCACGCGCAGGCCGCCGGCGCCGTCGAGGATTTTAAAAAACCGTCGCCGGCCGCGGCCCGCCTGTGGCGGCAGAAACGGGGTTGCTATCCTGACTGTCGGAGGGGAGCGGCCGGTCAGTTTCTGGTGGCGCTAACCCCGTCAAAAAACGTGGCCCATGGGCTGTTGCGCACTTGAGAGTGGTGACGCCAATCCCGCGATCCCGATCAGGAAGTTGATCTCCTTGCGCGGCCCAGCCCCTCCGCTGCAACCGAGAGGCGGCATCATGACCCAATCGAAGCGGCGCCATCCCGAGTGAGACCTCACCCCCCACCCATCCCAACGCCGGAGCGATCGATATCGGCTCTCGGATGCATGTCGCGGCGGTTTCGCCGGATCGCGATTCCGACGGGCCGGTGCGCACTTTTGGCACCTGCACCGGCGATTTGCAGCGTCTCGCGGACTGGTTCGAACGTTGCGGCGTGCGAACGATCGCGATGGAGTCCACCGGGGTCTACTGGATACCTGCTTATGAGATCCTTGAGCAACGCGGCTTTGAGGTGGTGCTGGTCAACGCCCGCGACGCCAAGCACGTGCCGGGCCGCAAGACCGACGTCAGCGACGCCCAATGGCTGCGGCGGTTACACGAATATGGGCTGCTGCGCGCCAGCTTCAGACCCAAGGGCGAGTTGTCCGCATTGCGCGCCTATTTGCGTCAACGTGAGCGCCTGCTGGACTACAGCGCGTCGCACATCCAGCATATGCAGAAGGCGCTGATGCAGATGAACGTCCAACTCCACCACGTGGTGACCGACATGACGGGCACGACGGGGATGCGCATCATTCGGGCGATCGTGGAGGGCGAGCGCGACGCCATGAAATTGGCGAACTACCGCGACCCGCGTTGTCACGCCTGCGTGGACGAAATCGGCGCGGCGCTCGCCGGCAATTGGCGCGACGAGCATATCTTTGCGCTGGGCCACGCCTTGGAGCTTTACGACACATACCAATCGAAGATCGCAGAATGCGACGCGCGGGTCGAGGCGGTGTTGAAACGATTGCAGGACGCCGCGGCAATAACGCCGCAGCCTCTGCCTCCGGCTCGTCACCGTGACGCCACGGCGAACGCGCCGTCGTTCGATGCTCGCGCCGCGTTGCATGCCGTCCTCGGCGTCGACCTGACGCAGATCCACGGACTCGGACCTGCTTTAGCGCTCAAACTGGTCGGCGAATGCGGGACCGATCTCTCTGGTTGGCCGGACGCCAAGCACTTCACTTCGTGGCTCTGTTTGGCGCCCAGCAATAAGATATCAGGCGGCAAGGTACTTTCCACTCGGACACGGCGCTCGGGCAGCCGGGCGGCGGCCCTATTGCGCCTCGCCGCGGTGACCGTCGGGCGGACACAAACCGCCCTGGGCGCCTTTTATCGGCGGTTGTCGGCGCGGGTCGGCAAAGCCAAGGCGGTCACCGCCGCCGCCCGCAAAATTGCCGTGCTGTTCTACAACACGCTGCGTCATGGAATGGCGTACTCGGATCCGGGGGCCTCGTACTATGAAGAAAGATACCGCGTTCGGGTTCTGACCAACCTCAAACGACGCGCAAAGTCTCTGGGCTACGTCCTGCAACAGGAGGTCTCGCCAACATGACTGTTTCTCAGGAAGCCTGCCCGAGCGCCTGGCGCAGATCGGGCGCGAAAAAGGCGTCGAGCCCGACGCCATAGAGATCTGGTTCGCGGACGAGGCGCGCGTCGGCCAGAAGAACAAGATCACCCGACGGTGGGCCAAGCGCGGCACGCGCCCGAGCGCGCCGAAGGACCAACGAACCGCATCGGCCTATATCTTCGGCGCGATCTGTCCCAAGGACGGCAAGGGCGCGGCGCTCGTCATGCCCAGGTGCGACACAGAAGCGATGAATTTGCATCTCGCCGAGATCGCCACGCAAATCGCGCCCGGCGCGCACGCCGCGCTTCTGGTCGATCAGGCGGGATGGCATCTCGCCGGCAGCCTGATCGTCCCGAGCAATATCACGCTGATCCCGCTGCCGGCCAAATGCCCGGAATTGAATCCGCAGGAAAACATCTGGCAGTTCATGCGCGAGAATTGGCCTCTCGAACCGCGTCTTCAGCTCCTTCGACGATATCGTCGACCATTGCTGCGACGCGTGGAACAAGCTTGTCGATCAACCCTGGAAAATCATGTCCATCGGCCTGCGCGATTGGGCCTACAGGTCGCGATCACGGGAGTCTTGGTGTTATGCGCGAGATCCAGACCACCCGTAGTGGCTATGGAGTCGCGTGGCGTAGTCGCGATTGAATGCCACCAGCTGATCCCATGGAGGGCTCGACTTGACCTGTTCGCGTGAGATCCCGAGCTCGACGTGGCGATCGAACCAGTCGATCGACTTCACCGCGAGCGGCGACATCAGCACGTGCTTTCCAACCCACCAATTGCGGGTGTCGACGACGAAATAGTGGATGCTCCAATCGGCGTCGTCGATCATGAGATTCTCGATATGTCCGACTTCGCCGTCGACGGCGTGAATGCGGTATCCCGTCACTTCGTCGACGCTGCGCAAGTGCGGGTCGGCTCCTTGGAGTCCGACATCGGCGCCGAGCGCCTCGCCAACCAACCCCGCGCCGAAATAGGGCGGCGCCGCCATCGCGCCGGGCGCGGCGGCGAGATAGGGGCCGCTCCAGAGCGGGTCCCAGCCGTGGTGCGTGTAGAGCCAATTCTCCATCTGCTGCGACACGGGTTGGTCTTCGGCCAATGCTGGGCTCTCTTCGACCTGGGCCTTCGTCAGGGACACGTCGAATTGTTCCAGTTGCAAATCCAGCCGCGCGATCACGGAGGGATGGATCAGCACCTTGCGTCCGGTCAGCCAGGTTCCGCAATCGACCACGAGCCAGCGCACTTTCCACGTCGCATCGTCGAACAGGAAATCGGAGAGGGTTCCCATCTTGCCGTCCTTCGCCTCGATCGCGAAGCCTTTCAGGGGTAAAATGACTTGCATCATCGGTGGCGCCCTTCCCGTGTCTGACGGCTCCTTACGGGAACCGCGAGATTCATGCCGATTTTCGGTATAGGCTCGGCGATCTCCTTCGCATCGACCCGATGGACTACGCAGTACGAGGCGGACGACGCAAAGCCCGCCAGGAGCCATTAGGTTTTCCCGGCGTAGATGACGCGAGGAACGGGATCGACGAAAAATTCGGCAGGTACCCAGCCGGACCCCGCACAGATCGATCGACTTTCGCCGTCGTGCCAGATGGACAGCGCGACGGCGATTGATCGGGACGATGAGGGGAGACGATCAACGCCAGCGGCGGCAGCGGTCCCGACGTGGGGTTCGGGTGTCAGCAACGCCGACCCCCTCAACGAAGGCCAACTCGGCGTGCCGTTTGGCCGGAAAAGGTGAACGAGGCCATTTCAGAACCACCGTCCACGCCCGTACCAACCGAACCCCCCGAATAGAAATATTACGACTATGACGATTAGTATCGTATTCGTATCCATGATCGGATTCTCCACACGTTGCGTGCGGCGCGCTGCGAGACAAATCGCACTCCAATCTCCATTGTAGACAATATAGTTGTCGGCTTGATATGGCGTCAGGGTCGGAAACTACCTAACCCATGGCATATGGTGGCCCGCTCCTTCCCTGAGTAGATTCCAAGTCTCTCCTTCAACGAACGGTCGTCCTATGTAGGTGAGGGGGACGCGCTGTCGTTAAGCGGAGATGGCAGCAGGCGGCTCTAGCGGTCCCAGAAAAGGGCGGCCGCCAGCTTCCCTGCCGGTCGTTCTGCTTCCTGAGTTCGCCTCAATCGGCCCGCGCATGCGTCAGTAACGGCGCAAGCATATGACATAGCTGCAAACAAACAAGGAAAAGTCCCTTCGACGCCGCGCTGCCAAAGTTGGCCCTCATCACACAAGAGCCTCATAATGAAAATTGCCCAGATTGCCCCATTGATGGAGAGCGTGCCGCCGCGCCTATATGGGGGCACCGAACGCATCGTTTCTCATCTGTGTGAGGCGCTGGTGCAGGAAGGGCACGATGTAACTCTCTTTGCGAGCGGCAACTCCGTGACATCGGCACGACTCGTTGCTTGCACAAAGGAGGCGATACGCCTCAATCCCGCCGTTCAGGATTACGTTCCGCATTATATGATCATGCTCGATAAGCTACGTCGCAGTGCACATCTTTTCGACATCCTACATTTCCATATCGACGCACTCCACATGCCGTTGTTTCGAGATCTTGCCGCCAAGACGCTTACGACGCTGCACGGACGCCAAGATCTGCCAGACCTGCTTCCACTTTACCGCGCCTTTCCGGAAATGTCGCTAGTGTCGGTTTCAAATGCGCAGCGCCGTCCGATCCCCGACGCAAATGTCACAAAGACGATCTATCATGGATTGCCGCTCGATCTTCTCACACCGACCTACGAGGCCCGCGGCGGTTATTTGGCCTTTCTTGGCCGCATTTCTCCTGACAAACGCCTCGATCGAGCGATTGCCATCGCCATTGCCCTGGGGCTGCCGCTAAAAATCGCCGCCAAGGTCGACAAGGTGGACGAAGTCTATTTTCGTGAGGTGATCGCACCACTGCTCGGCAGCGCGGGTATAGAGTTCATAGGAGAGATCAACGATTGCAACAAAGCAAGATTTCTGGGCGACGCCCTCGCCCTGCTCTTTCCAATCGACTGGCCAGAGCCGTTCGAACTCGTCATGATCGAAGCGATGGCGTGCGGAACGCCTGTTCTCGGGTTTGACCGCGGTTCGGTTCCGGAAATCATCGATGACCGTCTCACGGGACGGATTGTGGCCACGGTCGACGAGGCGATCCGCGCCGCACCTGAGGCAATCCGACTTGACCGGCGCGCAGTGCGGCGACGCTTCGAAGAGCGCTTCTCGTCGCGGCGCATGGCGAACGACTATCTCGAAGTCTATCGCAGCCTTGGCCGAGACGCCGAGCTTGTCCCTGAGCGCGCCGCCTGGGCGCTGGGGCCCAATATCATCCCTCTCCAAAGAAAGATTGGCGTGGAGCATCATGCGAGTTGAGCCCGGGCCTCGAACACGAGACAGTTCCTCCCCCGACAAGATCGACGCGACGGCAGAAGCACCATTTTACATCGCTTCGACCGGTCCGTCGGCGAGGCCGCGTCGGATACTCAAACATGGGGACACGTTCGCCGTTTTCGACAGCCACGGCGACATGGGCGCGTTGGCCGGTGGGCCTGACGGCCTCTTCGATCATGATACGCGCCATCTGTCCCGTCTCGAACTGTTGATCAACGGGATGCAACCCTTGCTGCTGGGATCGAGCGTTGCTGACGACAATCTAACGTTGACTGCGCATCTCACCAATCCGGACATCTTCTACGACGGCCACATTGCTCTGCGGCGCAATTCGCTTTACATTGTGCGGACCGCATATTTGTGGAAGGGTACTGCCAACCAGCGGATAGCCCTCGGCAATCACAGCCACGCGCCGATCGACTTCACGTTCGTGCTCACGTTCGGCGCTGATTTTGCCGACCTGTTTGAAGTGCGTGGTGAGACACGCGAGCGTCGCGGCCATCTTCAAGAGGTTGTCCGCAGCGAGGGCGATGTCGCCTTCGCCTACACCGGTCTCGATGGGACCGAGCGCAGAACAAACATCGGCTTTGAGCCATCACCTAACCAATTGCTTGCGAGCGCGGCCACTTATCACATTAAGCTGAAAGCCGGCGAGATCCGATGCGTATTTATGTCGGCCGAGTGCCTCAGCGCGCAACCCGCCGAGCGCGTTGGCTTTCTAAAAGGGCTCGTCGCCGCAAAACGCGATCGCAGTTTGGTGTCCCAATACGCAGGCTCCATGGAGACTTCGAACGTTGTGCTAAACGAAGCGCTTTGCCGCGCGATGGCGGATCTTCGGATGCTGATCACGCAGACGGCGGAGGGATTGTATCCCTATGCCGGCATCCCCTGGTATTCCACTACCTTCGGTCGCGACGGCTTGCTTACGGCCCTGCAAATGCTTTGGTGTGATCCACTTATCGCACGGGGCGTCCTCAGGCGCCTGGCGGCATATCAAGCAACGACGCGCGACGCCATCGGCGATGCGGAACCGGGTAAGATCCTTCACGAGATGCGCAGCGGTGAAATGGCCGCATTGAAAGAGGTGCCGTTTGGCCTCTATTATGGCGCCGTCGACTCGACGCCGCTCTTCGTGATCCTGGTCGGCCACTACGTGGAACGCACGGATGATGAAGTCATGCTGCGCGAATTGTGGCCCGCTGTCGAAAAGGCGCTCGATTGGATGGACGCGTCTGGCGATCCGGATGGCGACGGTTTTCTTGAATATAACGGGAAGGCTGGCCAAGGCCTAGGCCATGGCCTGCGAAATCAGGGATGGAAAGATTCCTTCGACGCCGTGTTCCATGCAGATGGAGAACTGGCGCAGGGCCCTATCGCCCTGTGCGAGGTCCAAGGCTACGCCTACGCTGCCAGGCGATCAGCGGCGCAATGCGCGCGGCGCCTGGGTCAACACGACGCGGCCACAAGGCTTGATCGGGCCGCCGATAATCTGGCCGCACAATTCGAGGAGGCGTTCTGGTGCGAGGATATCGGCCTTTACGCGATAGCGCTTGATGGAGCAAAAAGACCGTGCCGCGTGCGGTCTTCCAACGCCGGGCATCTCCTGTGGACTGGGATTGCCTCACCGGATCGTGCTCGCCGCGTCGCAGACGCGATGATCTCATCGGATTTCTTTTCGGGATGGGGAATCCGGTCGATCGCCAAAGGCGAGCCGCGCTATAATCCGATGTCCTATCATAACGGTTCGATTTGGCCGCACGACAATTCTTTCATTGCGCTTGGACTATCGCGGTACGGGTTTCAGGAGCACGTGGAGAAGATATTCGAGGCGATGCTCGCCGCCGCCAGCTACATGGAATTGCGTCGACTGCCCGAATTGTTTTGCGGCTCTCGTAGACGCAGCGGAGCGGGACCGACGCTCTACCCGGTGGCTTGCTCTCCTCAAGCATGGGCCAGCGGCGCTCTCTTTTTGATGATCCAAGCCGCGCTTGGGATCGAATTCGATCCGCCCGCGCGAGCGATCCGCTTTCACAATCCGCGACTCCCTCCTTCCTTCGATCGCATCGTATTGCGTCAGCTTCGGTTGGACGACGCGATTGTCGATGTCGAGCTCGTGCGCTCCGGGCCGTATGTCTCGATGCGCGTATTGAGAAACACCGGCGCCATCCACGTCTCGATGATCGTCGGTTGAGTGAAGCGGCCAAGGAATCGGGCCTTATATGAGGCATGTGCGCCGTCTTGAACAGGCGAGGGGCATTGTCACAGCAACTCGTGGTAGCCGCGGCAAGGGCAGGTCATACCCGATTTCACGCGCAGATTGCGGTCGCACCCCGCCACTGTTCCATGGCTTCGGCGCGGAATGACTTCAGGGTTTTGCGTGAGATGAGGTGGCGTTCGACGTTGAAGGCGTTGTGGACGGCAGCATGCGCGGATAGAAAGCGCTGCCGCCGAATACATCCGCCCGAACGTGTATCCCAGGAAGTCGAATTCCCCTTCCGGCGCTTTGCAGATACGTGTCTTCTCCTCGTTCACCGCGAGCTTCAGCTTGCCCATGATCTCGCGCAGTCGTTGCAAGGCTTCTTCGGCTTTGCCCCTCCTGCACAGGATCACGAGGTCGTCGGCGTAGGTCACGAGGCGCATGCCGAGGCTTCGCTCAAGCCCGAGCATCTTCCATCCCAACACAAACCGGCGCATGTAAAAATTCGCCAGCAATGGTGAGAGCGGCGAGCCCTGCGGGATGCCGCGCCGCTTGTCGCGCGCCTCGGTCGTGCGTGTCTTCCGACCGCGATCGTCGGTTTCTTCCACGGGGCAATCCAGCCACATCTTGATCAGATGCAACACGCGCCGATCAACGATCCGGCGCGCTACCGACTTGAGAAGCTCGGCATGGGGAATGCTCCCGAAGTAGTCCGCGAGGTCGGCGTCCACGACTTCCGGGTGGCCACGAAACAGCAGCTCTTCCACCTCAACCACCGCCTGTTGGGCGTTTCGCCCAGGACGGTAGGCGTATAATTCCGGTGGAAGGTCGGCTTCGAAGATCGGTTCCAGCACCAGCATCGCTGCTGTCATGCAGACTCGATCCCGCAAGGTTGAGGTGCCCAGCGGCCTGAGCTTGCCGTTGGCCTTCGGTATGAACACTCGTCTGATAGGGTCCGGTCGGTAAGTCTCCTGCCTGAGCGCAAGCGCCAGTTCGCCAAGCCATCGCGGCACCCCATACGCCTCGATATCCTCGAAGTCCTGACCATCCACGCCCGGCGCGCCCTTGTTGGAGCGGCACTGGGCGTAGGCATGCGCCAGAATATCCTCGCGACTGATCTTGTCGTAGAGGGCGTAGAAGCGATAGTCAGGCTCTGCCTTCGCTTTCGCGTGCAACGCCGTTTGCAGTTTCTGAACACTCTGTGGAGTTGATAGGTTGCCCAATCTCCAGGTCCCTCACTACGTCTTGCGTCTGTCTTGAACTGAGGTCCCTTCCCTCCCCCGGCGTTACCCGGCTTCCGCGGTACTCCGAACCTCTCCGCCACCCCACAGCGTCCGGCCTGTCCCTCGCGGGCGTCCGGTTGGTCATCCCTGACCACGCTTTGGGGCTTCCCGTGTTGCGTGCGCTTTCCTTGTGTGCGTGCTGCCGCCACTACCCCGGTGCAGCGGCTGGGCGTCGTCTTCGCCCTTCTCGCCCAGCCGTATCAGCCTTCGCCGAAACCCCTAGGCATTTTTTGGATATTACGGTCGGTCGCGCCAGTTGGTGTCACAGTCTAGCCCAGGCAAGCATGTCAAGGCCGCCGGACCTTCCCTTCGGCACCCTGATCAGACGACCTCGATCCCGAGCCAGCCAATGGGCGTAGGGCGCTTGTAAGGCCGCGCCAGCAACGGCCGGCCAAGCACTCCACGGGCACTTCCATCGGAGGCACATAATCTAGGAATGAGATTGGACGGGAGAGCTTACTCGCAAACTCCTGGCGCTTCCTGCCCTTTTCGAGGCGGGAGAGCGGCAGCGTCGAGTGCCCGCTCTATGAAGTCCGTGCCTCCAAATGAACACGGCAGATCACGCTGAGCCCTTGGCCGCCTGGCCGCGCTTGCGCTTGAGAGGGGCGCTTCCTTTCTTGGACCGACCCAGCCCGATCTTCTTCGCTAGCTCGGCTCTCTGCGCCGCGTAATTGGCAGCCACCATCGGATAGTCAGCCGGCAAGTTCCACTTCGCGCGATATTGCTCGGGCGTCATATCCAGCGTCGCTAGGTGCCGCCGCAGAGATTTGAATTTCTTTCCATCGTCCAGGCAGACGAGATAGTCCGGCTTGATCGACTGTCGAGCGGTCACGGCGGGCGTCGGCGCTGGCGGCTCCGCTGGCGTCACAGCGCCACTTGCGATTTTCGCCAACCTCTCATGGACGGACTGAAGCAGGGCCGGCAATTCCGACGGCGGCACAGAATTTTTGGAGACGTACGCCGAGACGATCTCAGCTGTCAAAGTGATCGCGTCGGCAAACTCAGATGGGGACGATGGCATGAAGACACTCGCTGTGACGAAGGCGGAGGTCTCGATATCCCTTTGGATTGTCGATCACAAGCTTGGCCGCCCGTCCGACCAGTTGCAGAGCGGTGGAAGATGCGACCGGGCCCAGTTCGACCCGGGTGGCGCACGGGGGGCCTTCCTTTTCGGACGGTGCCATGGGTTGCTTTGAGTCCAGTTTTACGCGTGCTCTCACGAGCGTATCCCCGCGCATTCTTCGCCACCGTAGCGGTCTTGCCCATTGCGGCTCTGTAAGGGCGCTATCGACTCGGATGCCGGTTGCGGCACCGAAGCCCCCAACTGCAAGCCCTTAAATGGTCCCCACCGTAGAAATCAAGTCTTCCTTTTTTGCGACTCGTTTTGAGCGGCGGGCCGCGGTTCGAATAGCAATAGCCAAAGATAACCCTATCAGAAGAGAAGATATTTGCAATTTAGCCCTCAACCAGAAAATGGAGTTTTGAGAGAACGGGTGGCGTCGTAAAAAAGTCGCTGACAACAGAATGTGTGCGCCGCGCGCGATTTGCACTGTTGATTAAGACTCCAAGTGATAATCTACGCAAACAACCGAGCGGGGTAGCGCGTGGTTCGAAATCTTTCAATTCAACCTCCCGTCACGTGGTCGCCGCTGCAACGCACATTGGACCTGAAACTCGTAATCTTGACTGAGATGAGCCCAAATCTTGCGGAGCATCGACGATCTAAGCGGGCGGGGCTGAAATTACGCGGCCGCTATATGCTGTCGGACGGCGGCGAATTTCATTGCCAGACCATCGACGTGTCTGCGACAGGCGTCGCCATTCAGGCGTATGTCGTCGCCAAACTCGACGAGCGCGTCGTCGTCTATCTCGACGAATTGGGTCGCATTGAAGGCGTCGTAGTTCGTCGCGGCGAAGACTGGTTTGCGATCGAAGCTCGGACGTCGCAGAGCCGGATAGATCGTATTGCACAAAAGATCGCGGCGCTGAGCGGCGAAAGCGGCGAGGCGTTCACCGTCGCGCCGATCGCAGCGCGGATTCGGTCGGCGACGCTGCGAACGGCCTTCGGGCAGGATTTTGCGGTGGCCCTTTCCGGTGAGACGGAAGCCAGCGCAAAGGTGCTTGCCAAATTCAAACTGCTGCCAGGGGCGCACGTGACAATTGACGGGCTCCGAGCGGTCGTCGATCGTGACAGCCCCGATGGCTTTTTCGTCGTGTTTGACTGAAACGCTGCCTAACGTGTCGCACAAGAGTTGCAGCGCCGATCGGCACTCGGACTCTGCGCCGGTGCACAATTCTACGGCGATGAAGGAGGTCGACAACGCCGATCGGCAGGAGGTCTGGAGCGCTTTCGAGGCATGAAGACGTTACAGAAATTCAGTTTAGTTCATGCCAAGGTCCATCTTTCAATCAGGTGCGCCATCTCGTCACCCGCCAAGTTTACAAGCAGACACTCTCTGCCGCATTGGACGAGTGGCGCCCTCGCGCGCGTTGCGCCACGCGCAGACGACCTGCCGTTACGTTGCCAAAGCCCCGATGACCTCCGCCCCTGGGTCAGAACCGGTTGGATCGTCGCGTAAGAGACACTATCCGGCTGTCCGCGCCGCAGCCGCCGGCGCGACCGGCGGGGCATGATGCGCCATTAGGGCAGCCCTCGTTCGGTTGCGCGCCTTGAGCTTGACCATGATGCTGTGCACGTGCGCTGTTACCGTGCTTTGCGACATGACCAATTGGTAAGCGATCATTTTGTTCGCCGTCCCCTGCCGCAGCAGTTCGAGCACTGCCTGTTCGCGCGGAGTCAATTTCGTCGGGGCCGCGGGGCCGAGGGTCGGGTCTATCAGTTCACGCGCCTGCATCGTCGGCAGTCGTTGATCCACATCTAAAATGCGCGGGAGGTAGGTTCCGCCGGAGACGACCAAGTGGAGCACTGCTGTCGCCATCTCAAGACTGCAGGAAGTCGGAATATACCCCCGCAAATGGAGCTGACCGATCGACGCCTCAATACGATGCCTTTCGTCAGCGTCTGCAATAACAACAATAGGAACTTCTGCTCGGTTAGCCCGAAGCCATGCGAATTGATCTCGCAGCCACGGTTCATATCTAGGGGAGCCGACGCCAAAAACAACGGCATCGGCCCGCGCCAGCATATCGTTCTGCAGCGCCATGCTTACGGTGGCCATACTTCTGGCCTCAAACTCCGGACCGCCGCCTCCGAGCCAAGCATTCAGGCACCCGCGGACGAAATCTCGGTGGTCGACAACGATTACAAGTGTAGATTTGGTAACGTTGTCAACTACATTCGGCATAGGTCGCCCCTCCCGCCTACGACGTGATTAAAGTGGCTACCTCGCCAGTCTTAGGCGAATACGGCATAACGCTGCTGATTGAACCAAGGAAGTGCGAATAAGAATTATACATAATCATCGCCGTCGATGCCGCTTACTCGTACTGGAACGCCAGGGGAATCGACTGAACGGATTATGCGGTGATGTATTGGCCGAGGCTTCTTCGTCCCAAGCGGCCACTTTGCGGCGCATTCTTAGAGCCCGTTTCGAAATTCGGGAACGGGACTATCGGCGGGGTGTTCGTTATGATTCAAGCTCCGGATGTGGAGCGAACAGAGCCGTGGCCGGATGGCCAAGATCGCCAAGAAGACCAAGCGCTACCCGTCTGATCTGACGGACGAGGAGTGGGAGCAGATGGCGCCCTTGATGCCGAAGCCGGGACGGCGGGGCCGGCCGCGCGAGGTGGATTTCCGGGAGGTGATCAACGCGGTGCGCTACCTCGTACGCTCTGGCTGCGGGTGGCGGATGCTGCCGATCCACTTTGGCGCCTGGCAGACGGTGTACGGCTGGTTCCGGGAGCTGGCCCGGCGGTTTCTGTTCCAGACCATCCACGACGTGGCGCTCATGTTGGACCGCGAGCGGGCGGGCCGCGAGGCGAGCCCCTCCGCGGCGGTGATCGACAGCCAGTCGGTGAAGGCTCCTCATGCCGAAACTAGGGGATACGACGCCGGTAAGAAGATCGTCGGCCGCAAGCGCCACATCGCCGTGGACACTGACGGGCGGCTGCTCATGGTCAACCTCACGACTGCGGACATCTCCGACAGCGCCGGCGCGCAGACGATCCTGGACGCCATCCGCAAGCGCTGGCCTTGGGTGAAGCATCTGTTCGCCGACGGCGCCTATGACCGGCTCAAACTCATGGACAAGGCCGCCTATCTCGACTTCGTTATCGAGATCGTCCGCCGCTGCGAGCATCAGAAGGGCTTCCAGGTCCTGCCCCGGCGATGGGTGGTCGAGCGCACCTTCGGTTGGATGACCCGATGGCGCCGCCTCGTGCGCGACTACGAGAAGCGTATCGACGTCTCGCACGCCATGATCATGGTCGCCATGGGCGGCAATCCCATCCGCAGAAACGCCCATCCCTGATTTTCAAAACAAACTCTTAGCGGCTAACAACCTCACCGGTCTCGCCTCGATCTCGATCGTCGGCCATGGCGCGCCCGGGCAAATTCAACTCGGATCTACTGTATTGGACACCGGCGATCTGTCGACTGAAAGCGCTGCGCTCGTAGCGATCGGCGCGGCGCTGCAACCCGGCGGCGACCTTCAGATCTATGGCTGCGACGTCGGGCAAGGCGCCGCCGGAGATGCGTTTCTGCAACAATTGTCGCAGGCGACCGGGGGGGCGAATATTGCCGCGTCCTCAAACTCAGTCGGTTCTGCCGCGGAGGGCGGCAGTTGGGCCCTCAATGTCGATGTCGGAACCGCCGATGTCGCCAGCCCATTCACGGCGACGGCGTCCGCCGCCTATCCCGATCTGCTGAGCCTCACCGCCAATCAGATTGTTTTCACTGCGTCCAATGGGCAATCGGGATCCGCCGACACGGGCAACCGGGTCGAGCAATTCGGCGTCAGCGGTTCGACAGTGATCGGCGGCAGCACGATCGATCTCGCGGATGGCAGCCAGAGCATCGACAGCGGCGTCAACTACAGTTCGAGCGGCGTCGCAGTCGATACGGCGCTCAACGAGTATTTCGTTGCCGTCGACAACCCCACCACGCACACCGAAACCATCCAGAAGGGCAGCCTCACCGGCGCCGGCGGCCTCAGCACGTTCTACACGGTGCCGTTCCCAAACTTTGCCGCCTATAACGGCACCACCATCCCCGTAGTCGCCGCGCTCAGCGGGCTCGCGCTCGACGCGCAGAATCAAGAACTCTATTTTGCGCAAGACGCCGAAGATATCAACGGCAACCCGGTCGCCGCCGACACCGGCATCTACAAGGTCAGTCTGAGCGGCGGCGCCCCCACCCTGGTGACCTCTACCACTGCCGGTCTCACCAATCCCTCCTATCTGGCGCTCGACACCACGGCTAACCTTCTCTTCTTCGATGACGTTCTTGTCGGCGGCGGTTTTCCCCCGGTCAACAACCTCGACGAAGTCAATCTCACCACCGGCGCGGTCACGGTGTTGAAGTCGTTCAGCAGCAGCGATCCGAATTTCCTGCTGGCGGGCATGGCCATCAACACCAGCAACAATACGCTCTACCTGGCGACAGCCAACTATGGCGCCAACACCAGCGCAAGCAACGCGATCCTCAGCATCCCCTTCTCGGTCACGGGATCAGGCAGCTCGGCGCAGGCCTCACTCGGCTCAGTGACGACGCTCTACAGCGGGGCCGGCGCTGATCAGCCCACGGATATCGTCATCGATCCGGCGCACGGCATATTTTATACGACCGGCGAGGACAGCGGCAATTACGCCGGAGTTTTTGAGGGCAACCTGAGCGGCGGAACATCGCTCACCGAAGTATTGTCGATGACGACGGTGGTTGGTTCAACTGCGGCATCGGGTACCAACGCGCCGCAACTGGTCCTGTTGCTACAGCCGGACGTCACCGCCGGCGGCGCGGCCACCGCCATCAGCGGCGGCGCCGCGGTGAGGGCCGACAGCGGCGTCACCGTCTCGGATTCGGATGGCCAACTCCTGGTGAACGCGACGGTCGCCATCGCCGCCGGGGCGTCAAGCGGCGACACGCTCGCGTTCAACAACGGCAACGCCTTTACTTTCACCGATGGCCGCCAGATCACAGGCAGCTTCAGCGGCAGCACGCTGACGCTTAGCGGTAACGCCACGGTAGCCGATTACCAGCAGGCGCTGGATGCCGTGACCTTCGGGACGACCAGCGCGAGCACCGCGACCCGCACCCTTGACTGGAGCGTCAGCGACGGCGCGGTTGCCAGCGCCATCGCCAACAGCACGGCGCAGGTCGTCGTTCCCCCGCCAGTGGTGATGACGACCGGCGGCGCCGTTACTTTCACCGGCGGCGGCGCGGCGAAGGCGCTCGATTCCGACCTCACAGTCATCGATCCTTCCAGCACGACGCTGGCCAGCGCGACGGTGTCGATCGGCGGGTTCGTCAGCGGCGACACGCTGAACTTCACCAACCAGAGCGGCATCACCGGCAGCTACGACAGCGCGACCGGCGGGCTCACGCTGAACGGGACGGCGACGATCGCCGCCTATCAGGCGGCGCTCGAATTCGATCACCTACAGCTTCAACCCGACCGACGGCGATCCGACCGGCGGCGGTACGCACACCACCCGCACCATCGACTGGGCGGTGAACGATGGGACGTCGACTTCGACGACGGCGACCAGCACGCTTAACACGACGCACGCATCGCCGGTGGTGGCGGCGGGCGCGAGCGCGACGTACACCGGCGGCGGCGCGGCGACGACGCTCGATAACGCCATCAGCCTGAGCGACGCCGACAGCGTCGGCGACCTCGCGGGCGCGACGGTGTCGATCGGCTCTGGCTTTATCAGCGGCGACACGCTGAGCTTCACCAGCCAGGCGAGCATCACCGGCAGCTACGACGCTGCGCACGGGATCCTCACGCTGAGCGGGACGGCGACGCTCGCCGCGTATCAGGCGGCGCTCAATTCGGTCGCCTACAGCTTCAACCCGACCGACAGCGATCCGACCGACGGCGGCGCCGATACGAGCCGGACGATAAGCTGGTCGGTGACCGACGGCGTCGCGAGTTCGACGACGGCGACCAGCACGCTCGATACCGCACATGCAGTGCCGACCGTCTCGTCGATCGACACCGTCGGCAGCAACCCGAACAACGCGGCAAGCGAGCAGTTCACCGTCACCTTCTCGGAGGCGGTCACCGGCGTCGACGCCAGCGACTTTAGCGTAACTCCTACGGGAACCGTGGCGGACACGGGCATCGTGGTCACGCCCGTCAACGGCAGCACCTATACCGTGACGGTCGACGGCGTCACCGGCGACGGCACGCTGCGGCTCGATCTGAACAGTTCCGGAACCGGCATCGCCGATGCGGCGGGCAATGCGATCGCCGGCGGCTATGCCAGCGGGCAGGTCTTTACGATCGAGCATACGCCGCCGAGCGTCAGTTCGATCGACGCCGTCGGCAGCAACCCGAATAACGCGGCGAGCGAGCAGTTCACCGTCACCTTCTCGGAAGCGGTCACCGGCGTCGACGCCAGCGACTTTAGCGCAACTCCTACGGGAACCGTGGCGGACACGGGCATCGTGGTCACGCCCGTCAACGGCAGCACCTATACGGTGACGGTCGACGGCGTCACCGGCGACGGCACGCTGCGGCTCGATCTGAACAGTTCCGGAACCGGCATCGCCGATGCGGCGGGCAATGCGATCGCCGGCGGCTATGCCAGCGGGCAGGTCTTTACGATCGAGCATACGCCGCCGAGCGTCAGTTCGATCGACACCGTCGGCAGCAACCCGAACAACGCCACGAGCGAGCAGTTCACCGTCACCTTCTCGGAAGCGGTCACCGGCGTCGGCGCCAGCGACTTTAGCGCGACTCCTACAGGAACCGTGGCGGACACGGGCATCGTGGTCACGCCCGTCAACGGCAGCACCTATACGGTGACGGTCGACGGCGTGAGCGGCGACGGCACGCTGCGGCTCGATCTGAACAGTTCCGGAACCGGCATCGCCGATGCGGCGGGCAATGCGATCGCCGGCGGCTATGCCAGCGGGCAGATCCATACGATCGAGCATACGCCGCCGAGCGTCAGTTCGATCGACACCGTCGGCAGCAACCCGAACAACGCCACGAGCGAGCAGTTCACCGTCACCTTCTCGGAGGCGGTCACCGGCGTCGACGCCAGCGACTTTGCTTTGACCGACACCGACACGGCGGCCGGCACGATCGCCTCGGTCAGCGGCAGCGGCTCGACCTATACGGTGACGGTCGACGGCGTGAGCGGCGACGGCACGCTGCGGCTCGATCTGAACAGTTCCGGAACCGGCATCGCCGATGCGGCGGGCAATGCGATCGCCGGCGGCTATGCCAGCGGGCAGGTCTATACGATCGAACATACGCCGCCCGCGGTCGCCTCGATCACGACGGTCGGCTCAAGCCCGAACAGCGCCAATAGCGAGCAATTCACCGTCACGTTCACCGAAGCCGTCACCGGGGTTGCCGCTGGCGATTTCGCTTTGACCACGACGAACACGCCCGGCGGCGCCGCGCTGACAGATACGGGCATCAGTTCCATCAGCGGCAGCGGCGCCACCTATACCGTAACGGTCGGCGGCGTCGCCGGCGACGGCACGATGCGGCTCGATTTGAATGCCAACAGCACCGGCATTGTAGACGCCGCAGGCAACGGGGCCACTAGCGCCTTTACCGGAGGTGGTGTCTACACGATCGAGCACACGCCGCCGACGGTCGTGGCTGGTGCGACTGCCACGTTCACCGGCGGCGACCCTGCGAAGGTGCTCGATTCCGGCCTCACTGTCACCGATCCCGTTAACACGACGCTCGCGGGCGCGACGGTGTCGGTCGGCGCCGGGTTCCTCAGCGGCGACACGCTGAACTTCACCAGCCAAACGGGCATCACGGGCAGCTACGACAGCACAATTGGCGTGCTCAGCCTAAGCGGAACGGCGACGATCGCCGATTATCGGGCGGCGCTCGAGTCGATCACTTACAGCTTCAGCCCGAGCGACGGCGATCCGACCGGCGGCGGCGCGGACGCCAGCCGCACCATCGAGTGGTCGGTGAACGACAAAACGTTGAGTTCGACAACCGCGACCAGCACGCTCGCCGTCGCGCATGCGGCGCCGGTTGTGACGGCCGGCGCGAGCGCGACGTTCACCGGCGGCGGCGCGGCGACGACGCTCGACGGCGGCTTGACGGTGAGCGACGCCGACAGCGGCGGCGACCTCGCCAGCGCGACGGTGTCGATCGGCTCTGGCTTTATCAGCGGCGACACGCTGAACTTCACCAGTCAGAGCGGCATCACCGGCAGCTACGACAGCACAACTGGCGCGCTCAGCCTAACTGGGACGGCGACGATCGCCGATTATCAGGCGGCGCTCGAGTCGATCACCTACAGCTTCAGCCCGAGCGACGGCGATCCGACCGGCGGCGGCGCGGACGCCAGCCGCACCATCGAGTGGTCGGTGAACGACCAAACGTTGAGTTCGACAACCGCGACCAGCACGTTGATCGTCAATCCGCCGCCGCTCGTCGTCACCGCGGCGAACATCAGCGTGACGGGCGGCTCCGGGAGGGGCGGCGCCTTCAAGATCGGCGATATCGTCACCGCCAGCTGGAATGACACCTCGACCGGCGACGACAATTCCGACGCCATCGCCGGCGTGACCTTCGACTTCTCGCAGCTCGGCGGCGGCTCGGCGGTGGCCGCGACCGACAATGGCGGCGTCTGGACGGCGACCTATACGATCGCCGCCGGCGACATCGACACGACCGGCGCTAATATCGCGCTGACGGCGACCGACGCCGCCGGCAACGCGACCACCGCCGCCGGCGCCGGCAACGTCGCCGTCGACGACGTGCAGCCGACCGTCGCCTCGACGGCGATCGTCGTCTCCGGCGGCACCGGCGCAGGCGGCGCCTTCGAAACCGGCGACACCGTCACCGCCAGCTGGGACGACAGCGCGGCCGATGCCGCCGCCCCCATCAGCTGGAGCGCGAGCGCGACCAGCGGCGACAGCCCTGACCCCATCACCAGCGTCACTTTCGACTTCTCGCAGTTCGGCGGCGGGACGGCGGTCGCCGCGACCGACAACGGCGGCGTCTGGACCGCTTCCTATTTGATCACCGAGGGCGACATCGATACGACCACCGCCCATGTCGGGTTGACCGCGACCGACGCCGCCGGCAACGCGATCACCATTGGCGGCGGCCCCGTCACGATCGACGACACGACGGTCGCTCCGACGATCGCCGGCGCCGTGGCGGGCCAGACGACGACCTCCGAAGCTCCGGTCAATCCGTTCGCCAATGTGACGGTCGGCGACGCCAATTCCGGCGCGACCGAGACGCTGACGATTACGCTGTCGGGGTCCGGCGGCGTGCTCTCCGGCGCTGGCCTTACCGGCGGCAACGGCAGCTATGCGCTCTCGGGTACGGCCGCCGCTGTCACCGCCGAGCTCGATGCGCTGTCCTTCACCTCGACCGCCGGCCAGCCGGGGACCAGCGGCACGACGACCTTCACGTTGGCCGACGCCTCGAGCGCCTTTGCGACGCCGACGGTCAATTCCGCCGCCACGGTGACCGACATCGATCCGAGCGGCACCGGCTGGGGCGACGTCCACATGGTGACGTTCCAGGGCCTGGACTATGACTTCCAGGCGGTCGGCGACTTCACGCTGGCGAAGGGGACGTCGGCAGCCGATCCGTTCGACGTGCAAATCCAGACCTCGCCCTGGGCCTCGATGGTCAGCGTGACGACGGAGATCGCTGCACAAGTCGGCGGCAACGCGGTGCAGTTCGACCTCGACGGCGACGTCCTCGTCAACGGCGTCCTCGACACCGCGCTCGGCTCAGCCGGCTCAATCCAAGCGCTCGACGGCGGCTCGATCACCCGCACCTCGGCGGACTCCTATCTGATCGACTGGGCGAGCGGCGAGAGCCTCACCGTGACCAACGTCGGCTCCTATTTCAACGAGACGGTGACGCTCAGCGCGAAAGACGGCGCCGGTTCAGTCGAGGGCCTCCTCGGCTCCAACACCAGCCAAGCGACCGACATCCAGCTCGCCGACGGCACGGTGCTCAACGCGCCGACCGACAGCCAGTTGCTCGGCGTCTACGCCCAAAGCTGGTCGGTCGCCGACAGCGCGTCGCTGCTGAACGACAACACCAGCCTGCCGCTCGCGATGACGAACGACGGCGACGCCGCGACGCCATTCGACGGCCGCTCCTTTCTCGATCTCGCCGGTCTCAACCCGGCGAGCGCGACGCTCGGCTTCAAGGAGGACCCCTCCGGCGCGTTCGGCACTCTCACCATCCAGAGCGGCGGCCATGAGACCGCGATGACGCTGCTCGGCCAATATGCCGCGGCCGGTTTCGGGATCGCCAGCGACGGCCATGGCGGCACGTTCGTCGACTACACGCCGCCAAAAGTGTCGTTGCTCGGATGAGGACCCGGGCGCTAGACACCAATCTGGGCGATGCTGAGGCGTCCGCGCGCCCGGATAAATCGACCGTGACGCCGAACCCGACCCGGAAACCCAGCAGCGGGCTCTCGGCGACGGCGCGAGCGAGATCCGGCGCTCTCGTCTACGTCGCGCGCGTAACCATGGATGACCCGAGCCTCATGGTCGACGGCGTTAGGACCTCGATCGACCCAGGCATGGTCGTGAAGGTCGAAATCAAGATCGGCCGCAGGACCGTCATCAACTATCTCCTCTCGCCCATCCACCGCGCGCACGACGCGGTGCCAGAGAAGTGAAAGATAAATTATACAGGGATTGCAATAACATAAGTGTTCGCAGTTTTAGCCTGAGTGGCGCGCCATTTCCGACACCACTCGGAACAAAACTGCGAACTCGAAGTCACGAAAGCGAGTTCTGCGCACCGTCACAAAGCGGTCATGGCTCGCAGTATGATGGAGCGGCGCAGAAGGGGATCATGTCGAAAAAGCCGCCGTATGCGCGCTTCATGAGCCCAATATCGCTCGGTTGCCTGGACGATTTCCGCGAGGAGGAGAAGGCACACTGGAATACTTCGAGCTTCAATGAAAATCGTGCCCGCGCGCTCCATTCGCGCTCCTGGTCGATGCTCGGCCGGTGATCTAACTGACCGAAAAAGAAGCCGAAGTTCAGGGAGCCCCATCCGGGCACCGTGCTATCTTAAAACACCGAATCAGACGATACCCCATACCGAGGCGGACGTTTTGGGCGCCAGTTCCGGCCTTCACCAGCGGCCTGAACCTTCGACGTTCACACGCGTCGGCGGCGGCGCCGTAGCTCGCGGACAAATGTGTTCAACTTCAGGATACGAACCAGCACACTATGGCGCGACGCACCCTTCCCCTCGTCCTTGTTCTTGGCCTCATTACCGCCGTCGGTCCGTTCGCCATCGACATGTATGCGCCGGCGCTGCCTTCAATGGGAAGAAGCCTCGCCGCATCCCCGTCCGCGGTGCAAATGAGCCTGACGGCGTATTTCATCGCCGTTGGCCTCTGCCAGCTCTTCTATGGACCGCTAAGCGATATTGTCGGTCGGAAAAGTCCGATCTACGCCGGCATGGCCATCTTCGCGCTCGGGAGCATCGGCTGCGCTGTTGCTCCCAATATCGGCGTCCTGATCGGCTTCCGCGTGCTGCAAGGCTTTGGCGCCTGCGCCGGGATGACCATCCCGCGCGCGATCGTTCGCGACATGCACACCGGACATGAGGCCGCGCGCCTCATGTCGCTTCTGATGCTCGTCATGAGCATTTCGCCGCTCCTTGCGCCGCTGACGGGGAGCCTCATCATCGAGGCGTTCGGATGGCGGGCCATCTTCGACGTCCTGACAGGCGCCGGCATAATCGGCATGCTCCTCGCCATGACACAGTTGACCGAAACCCGCCCCGCCGCGCATCGGTCAGACAGTACGTGGCTCAGCGCCTTCAGCGCTTACCGGCGGCTCCTCGTCGACCCGATGTTCATCGGACTGTCGTTCGTCGGCGCGTTCGGCATCTCGTCGTTCTTTATCTATATAGCAAGCGCGTCTTTCGTTTTTATCGATCACTATGCGCTATCGCCCACATTTTTCAGCCTCAGCTTTGCTCTCAACGCCGCTTCCTTTTTTGCCTTCAGCATGACGACGGCGAGATTGACGGCCCGGTTCGGCCTCGCCCCCGTCATCAAGGTCGCCGTCACCGGATTTGCGGTTGTGACTGCGATATTGGCCGTCCTGATGACCGTAGGCGCCGGTAGCCTGCCATTGATGATAGGTTTCCTGTTCGTCGGATACGGTTTCCTCGGTGTCGTGATCCCTACTGCATCGGTCCTGGCGCTCGAACATCACGGCGCAATTGCAGGCACGGCGTCCGCGCTCATGGGATCAATTCAAATGGTGACCGGAGCGGCGGTCATGGCAATCGCCGGCCTGTTCGCCGATGGAGCGCCGCAGCCCATGGTCATTGGCATCGCCGGCTGCGGCGCGGCGGCGTTACTGGTCGCTCAAATTGCGCTGCGTCCCGTGCGCGATCGATCGGTTAAGCCCCGCCCCGGCGATGATCTTATTGGAAACAATGTCGCCCTGTCAGCGGCGCGGGGACATCGCGCCAAGTCCCGCGCGTAGGAAAATATGAACGAGCAATGGCCGTCCACTTGGCAAAGTGATCTGGAGTCAGGTGACGACCCGAGTTTGAACGCGCCGATCTGCGCCAACGTCTTCGACGCCGAGGACGGCCAGGGCGTCGGCGCGATATGGTCGCGCAGACGGAAGGCGAACGCCGATCGAGTCGCCGTCGGGGCCCCGCCCCGCAGATCGGGCTGCGGCTTCAACTCATGTCATTGTCGACTCTATTGTCGACCCGCTCGCGACCACGGCCGGCCCGGCACCGCCGCCTTTCAGGTTCCTGACGAGTTCTTGCCACGCACGCCAGACCAGTCGTCAATTGGCGAATTCATATAGGAATCTCAACCACATATGTGTTCGCAGTTCTGTCCTGAGTGGCGCGCCATTTCCGACACCAGTCGGTACAAAACAGCGAACCCGGGCTCTTAGAATCACCCGGCTCGCACGTCTTGCGTTGCCCCCACGGCCTTTAAACGCGCCGTCTCCTCGGGCGTGAGCGCGCCGTCGCCGATCGCGTTGAAAGCGCGCGCCGCCTTCATGGTGCGCGCCGCCGCGTTCGGTTCGGCGTCTGGGCCGGTCAGACGGAACGAAGCTGGCGACAACGGACCGAACCATAACGCCCGTTCAAGCGCCGGCCACGCCGCGGGGCGCGGTTCGACGCCGGCATGGGCGGCAAATAGAGTCGCCAACGCATGCATGGGGACGTCGCGCGGACCCGCTCGACGCGCTCTCGCCGTCGAAACGCCCTGCTCCATCGTCTGGATCGCCGGCATCGGCCGCAGCCCCGCCCATAGGTAGGCAAGCCAACGCGCCTGCAATTCGAGCACCGGGAAATAGGGGCCGATTAGCGGATAGAGACCGATGAAACCGAGTCCGTCCAGATCGGGATGCAGCGTGTGGTCGTGCAGGTCGACGTGATAGCCGTCGAGACCCAGGCTCGCGGCGATCGTCTCGCTGACGAACGGCAGCGAGAGGCCGAAGCCGGTGCCGAGAATGACGGCGTCGAACGCGTCGGCCGATCCGTCGGCAAAGCGCACGGTTTGGCCGTCGACCGCCTCGATCCACGGCCGCGGTTGGATGCGCCCTTCCGCCACCAACGCCAGATAGTTTTGCGACTGGGTCAGGCCGGCGGCGAAGATGTTGTCGTCCGGCTTCGGCGCGCCGAACTGCTCGGGGCTGCCGCAACTCGCCACCACCATGTGTTTCATCCCGGCCGCGATCGCGTCCGGCGGCAGGGCCCGTCCGGCCTGCGCGGCGAAACGGGTGAAAGCGACGTGATCCGCCGGCACGCCGGCGAGCAGCTTTTGCAGCACATAGCGTTGGCGGCGCATGGCGACGGAGACCTTCGCCGCGCCCGACGCCGCCAATTCGCTTGCGACTTCGAGCGCGCTGATCGAACAGCCGGCAACCAGCACGGATTGCCCGCGATAGGATTCCGACCCTCGATATTGAGAGCTATGGATGGCGCCGCCGCGTCCGGCAAAGCCCTTCAGACCCACAATTTCAGGCGTGTCCGGCGCCGTGCAGCAGCCCGTCGCAACCACGACGCGCGAGAAGAGTTCCGATGCGACGCTCTCGCCGCTTCGCGAGCGGAGGATCCAGCCCGCGCCGGGGCCGCGGTCCAAGGCCTCGACCCGGGTCGAGAGACGAAGGTGTGGCGTGAGGCCGGCCGTCTCGGCGTAGCGCTGCAAGTACGCCAGCATGTCAACTTGGCTCGGATAGACGTTGGCGCCTGCGGCATGATCGAGATCGCTGAAGGCCGTCAGCACCCGGCTCGTGTTGGTGCGCATGCCTGGCCACACGGCGCTCGCGGGCGAAGCTGGATTCCATTGTCCGCCGACCGCCGCCGCGGCCTCGAAGACGACCGGCTGGAAGCCGTGCTTCTTGAGGTAGCGCGCGGCGACGAGGCCGGCCGGCCCAGCGCCGATGACGGCGACGGAACGTTCGGGAGTGTGAATCGGGTCGAGAGAAGCGTTCATGGCGCGAGTCCTCCGTTAAGCTCGGCCCCACCCGTACGCTTCCTCAGGGCGCCGCGTTCCTAAATGGTTCCTAAACGCCGCTTCCGTTTTGCTAAATTATTGCTAACTGCTAGAGTCGGCTCATGCTGGGAGGAGACCGACGACCGATCGATGCGGAGCTCGCCGCCTTCCTAGAGAGCCCGGTGATGATCATCGTCGGCAGCAGCGACGACGGCCTGCGGCCGCAGATCGCCCGAGCGGCCGGGGCGATCGTCGATCGCGCCCGAGGTCGCGTCGACCTCGTCGTCTCCGCCTGGCAATGGCCGGACACGATCGCCAACGTCCGTCGCAACGGGCGACTCGCCGTCACCTTCGCGCGGCCCGTCGACTATGTCTCGTACCAGGTAAAGGGCGGCGCCGCGGTCATCGCCGCTTCCGCCGCGCATCGGGCCCGCGCGCAGCGCTACATCGAGGCGATGACCGAGACGTTCGCAGGGCTCGGCCTCGACCGCGCGGTGGCGGCGCCCTGGCTCGTCAAGCGCGAGCCGCAGGTCTTGCGCCTCTCAATCGAGTCGGTATTCGTGCAGACGCCGGGCGAGAAGGCCGGCCGCGCCCTTGAGCCGACGCGATGACGGTCCCTCTGCGCGGCCTCCACGCTTGTTTCGAAGGGGTCATTCCCGCGATCATCGCGACGGTTTCGCGCGACGGCGTTCCGAACATCTCTTATCTTTCCCATGTCGCATTCGTCGACGACGAGCATGTGGCGCTGTCGGACCAATTTTTTTCGAAAACCGCCGCCAACATACGCGCCAACAACAATGCCGCCCTCATGCTGGTCGATCCGCATGACGGCGCACAATATCGGCTGGCCGTGATCTTCGAGCGCTCGCTCGACGCTGGCGCGCTCTTCGATACGATGGCGGCCGAGCTTCGCGCCAGCAGCGCGCAACTCGGCATGGCCGACGTCATGCGGCTCCGCGGCGTCGACGTTTACCGGGTGGCGTCCGTTGAGGCGGTTCCTTCCCCCGGCGCCGCGAAAGCGCCGCCGTCGTCGACGGCGGGCCTGCATCTCGTCGCGGCCGCGACCGTCACCGGCCGGATCGCCGAAGCGGGCGAGATCGACGCGATCGTCGACGCTGTGCTGGATGGCCTGCGCGACAGCTTCGGATACGCCAACACCATGCTGCTCGTGAAGGATCCCGCCGCCGAACGCCTGGTGACGGTCGGCAGCTGCGGCTATCCGTGGAGCGGCATTGGCTCGGAAGTGGCGATCGGCGAAGCAATCATCGGGATGGCCGCCGCCGAGCGCCGCCCCGTCCGCGTCAGCGACCTAAGCCGCATCCGCCGCTTAGGCGGCGCAATCCGCGCGTCGGCGGCGGACGAGAATCGCACCCGCGTCATTACGCTGCCGGGTCTCCCCGACGCGATGAGCCAGATCGCGCTGCCGATGATCGCGGGAGGCGCTTTGCGCGGCGCGCTGTTTCTGGAGAGCGAAGCGCGTCTCGCCTTCCCGAAAGACGTCGAGACGGCGCTCTCGATCGTCGCAAGCCATGCGGCGGCGGCCCTCGCGCATGCGGAGGGCGCGAGCGGCGCCGAGCAATCGCTCGTCACAACCCAGGGAAACGGCGCCTTGGCGGGACGGCCCTTCACCGTCGTCCACCACGGTTACGACGACAGCGTGTTCATCGACGGCGAATACTTGATCAAAGGCGTTTCGGGCCGGCTCTTGGTGCATCTGCTTGGCCTGCATCTACGCGAGGGACGGACGGACTTCACCAACCGCGAGATGCGGCTCTCCGACGAACTGCGGTTGCCCGATTTCAAGGACAACCTCGAAACGCGCCTGCTCCTGCTCAGGCGGCGGCTCGAGGAGAAGGCCGCTCCGATCCGGCTGCGGCGAACCGGTCGCGGAAGGCTCAGGCTTGAGTTGGCCGGACCGGCGCTGCTTGAGTCGCGGTGAAAGGCTTGGGAGACTTCGGGCCGTAGACGGCGCATGGACAAATGCGCCGCTTCGCATCACGAAGCGGCCACCCCAGTCTTTAGGAATTATATTTCTATTTCAATCACATAGGTGTTCGCAGTTTTATCTTGAGTGGCGCACCAACAAAATCAATAGTTGACGGCCGCGCCCCCGACTAAATCTCCAAGCGGTAAGGAAATTATACGGAAAGGCCGTGACTGGACGGCGGCGGACTCCTGTGCGAATCCGTAAGCGCCCAGCGGCTCCCGAGATCCTCCTCCGCAAGCGTGACGAGATCCAACGCGCCATCGAGCGAAAGTTGACGAGGCCGGACGCGACGTAATACCAAAGGCCTTGAGTTCTGACTCGTAGGGGCTTCCCAAATCGCATGATCGCTGATTCAAGGCGCTGTGGAGGTGATCCATGGCGAGGGCGGTGCATGCTTGGTTGCCGGCGGCAGAGGCCGCACGCAAGGCAATCGATGCAAACGCCTCTTCATCAGTCTTCTGGAAGGATGTCATCGAGGCTGCCGAAGGCGGTGCGGCGTCGACACGTTCGACGGTCGCCACAAAAGGCCGCGCTGCGCGCGTGGGGGAACGCTCACTCGGGCATGTGGATCCGGGCGCGGCCTCAGCCGCAATCATTATCAGGGAAATGTCTCGCGCATTTCAGACGTGACTCCATTGTCGGGGAAGCGCGGCCCGGGTTGGGAGACCGCGCACAAGGCCGATCTCCTACGCCACCGCTTTCCGCCCGCGATCATCAAGCAATCCATCTGACTGTGCCTGCGGCTCACGCTCAGTTACTGTTACTCAGCATCGAAGGTCTGATCCTGCTGTGTAGCGGTCAGCTGTTTGATACCTCGGCTCAATGTTTGGTCTCGGTGGGGCCCCGATCGGCGCCGATGGGGACCCTACGAAAATAGCGAACTCATCAACATTCAGAGCGCCTTGCAACCACCGTCGAGGGTTCCTTTTCGATCAGCAGTCACACTTCTCCTCCGCGGAGCATCGCCGCTCGGGGTCGAGCGGCTTTTTCTGGTAGCGATCGGCGACACCGTCGCGCTGCTCGGGTTCGCCGATTCTTATCTCGTCGAGTGTGAGACGGCGCTCGGCCGCTGGGCGCCGGCTCCTGGCACTTCCGTGGGCATCCCCTCGCGGTTCGACACGTGTGAGAGTATGAGGATGTGAACCGGAACCCAAAGTTGACCCCCGAATGCGTACCGTCGCTGGAGGGAATTCAAGAGCTTATGGCCCTTGACCCCGCGCCGATCGGCGTCCGGACCCCGCGCTGGTCTACACGGGAATTACCTACGAGCCGTTTGAGAGTGGAATTGCCTCTGTCCAGCGCAGACGGTTGCTCCTCGTGATCAACCTGAGTGCGGCCGGCAGAGCGGACGCACAAATGACCCGCGAGGAGATCTATAACCGCTGAGCCACGGCGCCCTTCGCTAATCCATACCTGGGTTTGCACCACTTCGGCGCGAACGTCCCGCGCGTTCCGACCTCACAAAGCGTCACCAGAACAAGCGTTCTGATCGATCGGTGTCCTGTTTGAGCTCATCCCCGCAATGATCTATGTTCAAAGCCGATCAAGCGAAGCGGAGATATTTTGTGCGCCCGCAAGGCGTTCCAGGAGCCAAGCGCTATTTCGAAATGCTTCTTCTGCAAGCTCGAGCCCAAAAGTATTTTCTCAATCTCTGCCCGTACTATAGCGTCGGAGCGCTCGTCGTTCTGAGCGGTTTCTAGTGCATCAATCGCTTCAAAGTTAGCGGCGACAAACCTGAATAGAACAAAATCGATAACGCCGATGCACCGTAGCGCGGAACTAAATCTCGTAATCTGGCTGGATGGATTCAAGCGCTCACGTAGGACTTCTACGGGGTTCGCAATCCCGATCCTACGCCAGTCGAAGGCCCAGATCAGTACAAACAATATTATGTCGGATCTGATTGTGTCCGGGAGCAGTGACAAGAAATCAAAAACAACGACTGCGGGGTCGTCTTCAACTGCGTTAGTCATCGCGCCACCCTCCATAGCTCGCCCAGTTATTGCCGATTCATTAGCCGCAGGCCTATCCGCAGGTAGGGAATCCTGCAGCTTACGGACAGGCCCGAGCGGCCGAGCAACTGAGACGGGACGCGGTTCTGTACCCCGTTCCCCAATTTGTCCGCACCGTTCCCGGACTTCACTTCTGGCAAAGCTTGCGACCGTCGCCGATGCTTTCGGGCTCGAAGCGCTGGAGGATGAGACGACCTTCGAGGAGCGTAACTCGGTCAACTTGGACGACGCCTCGCTGGCGTTCTTCGCGACTACCCGCGTCTGTCGCCGGCCGTGCTCAAGGCGACGGCGATCAGCACTTAGGACGGCGCAAAGGTGCCGTCGATGTCCTTCGGCGGTTCGACCTGCCAAGGAGAGCGCAATAGGTTCGACTTATCTGTAGGTGGTGCCCGGGCTTTCCCGGCAGCTGGCCCAGGCCGCCTTAGGAGCACGGCCCGTCAGCATCTTGGGGCTATTTTCTACTTAGAGGTCAAATTGATGGACGCGCAAATGTTATGAAAGTTCTGGCTGGTTGACGTAGGCGCGAGGAATCCCAAAACGCGCAATCCTAGAACGGTCATCCGTAACTTTGTATCCCCCTTTACTCGCAGGACCGCTCCCATTACCCAATTTACCGACATTGCTTAGTGCTACAATAATTATGCTCGACTGTCTAGCAGCTCTTGGAGGTACTACATCTGGGGCGTCCATCGAGTCCCTCGCACGAGAACCAAGCCGGCACCTCTGGCGGCATGTTATTGCGCGGCAGCCGGTCAGCGTTGGCAGCGAAGGAGCATCGAAAGCGGGCCTAAATGTCGCGGTTCAATCGGGCCTTCACTCAGAAATATGGGAGCTTTTGACAGAATGACACGTGCAACGTCGACGAAATAAATATTTTTGCGCTGCGCGAATTTTGCACTGTTAGTTAGGCATTCAAGTAATACTCTATATGATGAGATGAACTGGGCAGCGCGGGTTGGTATCTTTCGGTGCAACCTCCGTCGCGCGGTCATCGTAGCAACGCACATAGACACCTGAAACTCGAACACTTGACTGATATGAACGCAAACCTTGCGGAGCATCGACGATCTAGGCGGGCGGGGCTCAAATTGCGCGGCCGCTACATGCTGTCGGACGGCGGCGAATTCCTTTGCCAGACCATCGACGTGTCTGCGACGGGCGCCGCCATTCAGGCGTATGTCGTCGCCAAACTCGGCGAGCGCGTCGTAGTCTATCTCGACGAATTGGGTCGCATCGAAGGCGCGGTAGTTCGGCGCGGCGAAGACTGGTTTGCGATCGAAGCTCGGACCTCGCAGAGCCGGATAGATCGAATTGCGCAAAAGATCGCCGCGCTGAGCGGCGAAAGCCGCGAGGCGTTCGCCGTCGCGCCGATCGCAGCGCGGATTCGGTCGGCAATGCTGCGAACGGCCTTCGGGCAGGATTTTGCTGTGGGCGTTTCCGATGAGACCGAAGCCAGCGCAAAGGTGCTGGCCGACTTCAAACTGCTGCCAGGCGCGCACGTGACAATCGGCGGGCTCCGAGCTGTCGTCGATCGTGACAGCCCTGACGGTTTTTTTGTCGTGTTTGATTGAAACGCTGCCTAACGTCTCGCGTAAGCGTCGTCACCCACGTGATAAACGTCACCGGGATGGGGGCGCAGCGATGTTTTGCGGCCGGCGACACGCCGCATTGCCGGGCGCAACCGCGCTGGACGGCAGCCCCCAGGAGAACTGGGGCATGGCGCCGCAACTTGGCCGCTTCGCGCCTTTATGCGCTATTCTTACGATATCGGACTAATTCAAAAGAATACAGTCAACTCGGATATAGTTTTGTAAAACGCCATTGTCTCAAAGCCTAGTCCAGCAAACGCCAAGTTCTGGGGGTAGCGATGGCGGCAGGAGACGCGAATCCCATTCACCTGTTCCCTAGGGCGACCGCCATCGTGGCGACGACGCGCGATATTAGCCCAGCTTGGCCTTAGTTCAGGCTAAGCGCTCGGCCGGCGCCGATTGATCTCAAGCAATGACAAAGGAAACGACGCAATGGACCCTGCTGGCCACACCATTTGCCTTTCCATGATCGTCAAGAACGAGGCGCCAGTGATCCGCCGATGCCTCGATTCCGTACGCCCGATTATCGACCACTGGGTGATTGTGGACACCGGTTCCACCGACGGCACGCAGGACATCATCCGCGAAGCCTTGAAGGACCTGCCGGGCGAGCTGCACCAGCGACCATGGCGCGACTTCGCGCATAACCGGTCCGAGGCGCTCGCGCTCGCGCGCGCGCACGGTGACTATTCGCTGATCATCGACGCCGACGACGCGTTGGAACTGCCCACGGGTTTTCAATTGGCGGAGCTGACCGCGGATTCCTACGTCCTGGAAATTCGGGATTCTTCCGTCCGGCATGAACGAACACAGCTCGTTCGCAACTCGCTGCCCTGGCGGTATGCGGGCGTTCTGCATGAGTTTTTGACCTGCGAAGGTGCGGGCGCAGCGGGCCGTCTGCCGATCTGGATGCGGCGCAATCACGACGGCGCACGACGACGGGACCCAGAGACCTATCGCAAGGACGTCGCGATCCTGGAGAACGCGCTGTTGAACGAAAGCGATCCCTTTATGATAGCGCGTTACACCTTTTACCTCGCGCAAAGCTACCGGGACTCTCGTCAACAAGAGAAGGCACTCGAGAAGTATCTCGCGAGGGCCGAGCTTGGCTTCTGGCAGGAGGAGGTGTTCGTGAGCCTCCTTCAGGCGGCGCGGCTCAAAGAGCAACTCCGCCGCCCCGACCCTGAGGTTATCGATGCCTACTTGCGCGCGGCCGACGCTTGCCCGACTCGGGCTGAGGCGCTGCATGGGGCGAGCCGTTTCTGCCGTCACAAAGGCCGCAACGAAGACGGCTACCGGATCGCCAAGCGCGGCCTGAACATCGCCATTCCCTCAGGCGCGCTGTTTGTCGAACCTTGGATTTACGACTACGGGCTGCGCGACGAATTCGCGGTAAATGCATATTGGACGGGGCGCTATCGCGAGTGTCTTGGTGTATGTCTGCAGGTCTTGGCGCTTCCAACACTGCGCCAGGCCGATTGGGGTCGCGTTGTCGGGAATGCTGGCCTCGCGTTTCACAAGTTGCCGCCGGAACCCGCTTCCGGCCTGGTCGACCTAATGGTTTGGCCGACAGGATCAATCTCGCCGAGCACTCCATTGGCAATGCCCGCCGTTGCAACATCCCGCAGCGTGTCAGGCATGGTCAGTATCATTACACCCACGCGCAATCGAGACCGCTTCTTGAGCAGAGCATTGACCTATTTTCGCACTCAAGATTACAATAACATTGAATGGCTTATACTTGATGATAGCGTAGATAGATCAGTTTTGTTTAGTGGCATTGAAGACGACAGGATTTTCTATCGGCACATCGAAAGACCGCTCTCGATCGGAGAGAAGCGGAACGCTCTCATTGAGAGAGCCAAAGGTGAAATAATAATCCATTTCGACGACGATGACTACTACGCGCCACATTACGTCAGAACTATGGTGTCCGCCCTCGCTGACCGTCGCGCCGACCTGATCAATCTGCGAGGCTGGTTTCTTTACGATTGGAGAACCCACTTCTTCGGGTACTGGGATTTGATGCGAAAGGACGGTCCACACTATCGTTGTGATAGTACCGGCGTGGCGCTTACCATGCCAGATCCGCGAATGAGTAGAGCATTAGAGAACAATCAGTTTGGGTTTGGATTTACCTATGCGTTCAAGAAGACGGTTTGGGACGCGGTGAAATTTCCCGCGATTGACTGGAGGGAGGACGGAGAGTTCAGTGGAAAGGCGCGGTCCATCTTTAAGGTGGACGGCTTTCACGACACGACCGGACTGTGCGTCCATTTCTTGCACCAGAACAGCACGTCTCGCTGTTATCCGCAGCACCATCTCCCACGGTTTCTGTTTCAAAGGTTGTTTCCGGCTTTAGATTGTCCAGCTCCCCCTCGCTGAGGAGCGGGACTTAAATATCAGTCCAGCTGACACAGGTTACGGCGGCAATCGATGCGATGGGAATACCGCGACAAGGAAGAGATGGGCAATCACTCAATCGGTCGCTAATTTATTGGAATCTCGATCGGAGGGGGGGGTTCTCGGACAGCCGCTTCACGGTACCGAGCCCATGGTCGAGGGATTTCGGCAGCGCCTGGCGGCTCCCTTGACGCGATCAATCTTTATATAAGCACCTATCAGCAAGCGGGGTGAGCTGCCGCTGACGTTTCACCGAGTGGCGATTGGAGGCCTCGGCGGCTTTTACTTTGGTGGGCGCGGGTTGCGGGAAGGTTGACCGCATAGGCGGCCGGGGTGCGATCGCCCCACATTCTCGCTGATCCATTTCGGCGATCTTCGTGCGGGCGCGGTCGAGGCGGAGGAACAGGCCCTCATTGAGAAGTTCGTCGCGGATGCGGCCGTCGAAGCTCTCGCAAGCGTCGTTCTGCATCGGCTTGCCCGGCGCGACTCAAGGTCTTCGAGGCGCGAGGCCGGGATGGTCTCTCGAAGTTCGGCGCGCATGTGATCGCGCTCGGGTGCCGTTTAAAAAGAGGCGCGGCAGAACCACACCTGTCAGACCCCCGACAGCTCCATGAACCCAATTGAGCGAGGAAAACGTGCCTAGAGCACCGGACGCTCATGTGAATCCATAGCCAGCGGCGGCGAGGTAGTGCTTGCATTCGTCGGGGCTAAAGAGGTCGCAGATTTGGCCGATCGCGCGCCAGAGCGCGTCGATGGTTCGGACGGCTCTGGCGCGCAGATGCGCTTTCAGTTTGGCGAAGGCCATTTCGATCGGGTTGAGGTCGGGGCTGTAGGGCGGCAGGAACAGCACCCAGGCGCCGCGGTCGCGAATGGCCATTTCGGCGATCAGGCTCTTGTGCGCCGGCAGATTGTCCATGATGACGATGTCGCCGGCCTTGAGGGTCGGCGCGAGCTGGGTCGCGACATAGGTTTCGAAGATGCGCCGGTCCATCGGCGCGTCGATGACGAAGGGCGCGGTGAGCCCGTCGCAGCGCAGGCCGGCGATGAAGGTCTGCGTCTTCCAATGGCCGAACGGGGCTTTGGCGCGCAGGCGTTGCCCCTTGGGGCTGCGGCCGCGTAAACGCGTCATTTTCGTGGTTGTTCCGGTCTCGTCGAGGAAGACCAGCCGATGCGCCTCGAGCTGCATCTTCGGTTGCCGCTCAGCCCGCCATTGCTCGCGCGCCTGGCGAATGTCGGGGCGATCGCATTCGCTCGCGAGCAGCGTTTTTTTTATAGCGATAGCCGTTGCGGATCAGCCAGCGCGATAGGGACGCCGGATCGGCCCGCGTGCCGCGCGCTTCGAGCTCGGCCACCAATTCCGGCATGGTGATGTCGGCCTGCTCGGTCACCCGGCCTAAGAGAAACTCGCGATGCGGGTCGAGCTTGGCGTGTCGCTTCCCGCCGCTCGGCTTGGGCTCGAGGCTGCCGCGCGTCCGGTAGGCCATCATCAGGTTGACGACGAAGGACACCGACACGTTGAAATGAGCTGCCGCCGCGCGCCGCGAGTGCCCGGCCTCGACAAACGCGACGACACGCTCACGCAGATCGAGTGAATAGGGCTTCGGCATCGCGAATCACCTCCCTAGAGAAGTGAATCACGAACCTCCCGTCGTCGGAATCCCGGCGCTCGATTCAATGTGACGGTCCAGCGCTCTAGGTGAGGCGCCAAATGCGATGCGCGTTGTCGCGAAAGAGGCGGCCGCGCTCGCTCTCGCTGCACCCGGCGGTGATCGCAACGGTCGCCGCGACCCAAGTCGATAACGAGCCGGTGCGCGTGGATATCCCCCAGTCGCTGCCCCAGACGACGCGGTCCCAGCCGAAGCAGCCTATCGAATGTTCGACATAGGGTCGAATGTCGTTGACCGTCCAGCCTTCGGGAGCGGCATAGGAGACGACGCCGGAGATCTTGACGGCAACGTTCGGCCTCGATGCGATTTGGACAATTCGCTTGCGCCAGGGATGCTCGCCCAGCTCGTTGATGGCGGGAACGCCGCAGTGGTCGAGGACGAACTGCACATCGGGGCAGAGATCGACGAGGGCGATCGCATTGTGGATCTGATCTGGCCGCACGCAGAGATCGAACGGCCGACCCGTCCCTCCCAAGCGGCCTAAGTTCGCTCGGAAGATCGGCGAGAGGCTGAGTTCGTCGGGAGCGATATGCAGCGGCCGCCGAAACCCCTTGACAAAGGGATCGGCGAGTTGCCGCTCGAGAAAAGCGTGAAAGTCGGCTTTTTCCGGACGGCAAGAACTAATCGCGCCACGCAGCGGGCTCCCTGGCCGCTTGGCGAGCGCTTCGACATGGCGCGTCTCGGTCTCTATGTCGGCCTCGGCGACGTTGACCTCCATGTGTAGCGCGCCGTCAAGCCCGCATCGAAGCGCCTCGGTTTGATAGCGCTCAAGGTGGAAATCCGGATTGAGCGCGGGGATACAGGCGAGCCAGGGGTACCGCAGCGTGCGGCGGATGATGAGATGCAGATGGGTGTCGAAAAGCGCGTGAACTGGCATTTGGGCGGCCGAACGAGCTGCGCTGCACAGTAACCACATCGTGTCAGTGGCGAAACATTATCACGGACCAGGTCGGTGGGGAGTCATCTATATAGATGAGATCAAAATATTCAAAAAAACCGTCGCTAATCAACTTGGAAAGACATTTGAGCGAAGGGTCCTTGTAAGCGATTAATTCGACGGTGTGAACGGAGAGTTCGCGTACACGCTTGGTGTTGGCCAAAAATCGGCGCTCGACTGCCGACATGTCGATGCCTGATTGTCTGTGCTCTGCGCCACCTTCCCAAGTATCGACGCAATGTATTGCTATGGCATACCTGTCCGCGACGGTCTCAATGCGGTAAGACGCGCTTGCGCCCGTAGGAGCCGATTTCCAGCATTGCGGCCGGCGCCCTTTGCGGGATAATCGAATCCTAAATATATTTGGCGCTAGTTCCAAACCAATTGTTGGTAAATCCGGCGTCACTATCGGGGCTAGGTGCGTCTAACATGTGTTACTTCGCATAGATAGTGTCCTGGATCATCGCCGGGATTGACCCATCGTCTTTTTCGATTTGTTGACATCGCAATAATTCCCCCACCCGCTCAAGATAATTCATGACGTGTAGTTCGTGGCCATCTCCGAATGTAACGTATCCGTAAAGTTGACGATTGTCTAAATACTGCGGAATTGCTTGTTCGCGAGCGCTTTCAGAATAGATCACGTATTCGTGGCGATCGGTTCCGTCCTCGTACCTTAGCTCATCCAACACGTCGGCGCGGACGAGATAGGTGCAGTGAATAACTGGCATCTCCAGCACTCCCCGCACCCAGCGATGGAGGATCCAGGAGTACTGATCGCATTCCGAGTAATAACCGTCGGCGTCAACCGCGGCGTGATAGTTCGAATAGAAATCGCTCGGCCCTATCGACCGCATGAATGGTGCGACAATCGGCAGATTTAGGGCCACCATCTCACGTAGAGTACACGGCCGAATGAAATTGTCGACGTCTGCCACGAAGTAAAAATCGCAGTTATACTTCTGAGCGCGGCTCAAGCTGATTTTTCGAATGTGTCCAAGGACATGGAATCGTGTCGGGTTCCATTCATGAACGTCGAACTGCTCGACGCGTGTTTCCACGTCCTGGGCGTCGAACTCCACACCGGCGTAGAGGTGACCCACGCGGTCCACCCATTCGCGCAGCAGGCGCTCGGTTCTATCAGTGTTGTTGTTGGTGCGGATGTAGAGAACGATCGAGGATTTCGGATAGTCGAGCGCCTCGATACACTCCAAATATAGCGGCAGAGCCGTCTCTTTCTGCTTGGCGAGGATCGCGACGAGCACACGCGGCGATCCCGCCACTTGCGAGCGGAGCGGCCTGGGCGCCACTAGGGCATGCTGCTCGGCCAATCCTTCAGCGCCGAACGATCCTAGGTTCGGATCCCGCGGCAAGTCCTCGCTTGCGAACTGTGCATTCGCAATCACGCGTTGCATGTCCTCTTCCGACAATTTCCCCGTCGCGAGCATCTTCAGGCTCGCGTTGAGGCAGTCCCGGTTGTGCCCGGACCAGTAGGCGTTGATTGAGAACTCATCCAGCAGGCCGAATTCGTAAATCCAGGGTTCGATAAACAACCCGTCGGACGGCATGGGAATCTCCAGCCCGCGCTTTGCAATTTGATACCCCTCCTCATGCCGGCTCGTTACGCGGCAGAACCGGCTCGCCCCATGCAGCGCCTCCGCCCGCGTCGGCAGCGCATCGGCGGCGCGAAGGTAGGCGTCTATGACCTCCTGATCAGGACGGCCGAGGGACTCTTTCATCTGAGCGGCACAATAGAGGCTGGTGAATATCTCCTCCTGCCAGAATCCGAGTTCGCTTCTAGCTAGGTAATTCTCTAAAGCTCTTTCCCAGTCTCCGCAGTCTTTATAGCTCTGTGCTAGGTAAAACCGATAGCGCGCGCGTAGAAACGGGCTCGTCTCTCTCTGCAACGCGGCTTCGAGTACCGAGACGTCGCGCCGGTAGGTCTCCGGGTCCTTCCGACGCGCTCCGTCATGATTGCGCCGCATCCGGACGGTAGAAAGGAATTCTGATTGACCGGCCTCATCGCACGTCAGATATTCGTGCAGCACCCCTTCATAACGCCACGGCAGCTTACTGCGCACCAGTTGCAGGCGGTGGTATACGGTGCCAGTATCGCGGATCTCTATAGTGTAGGCGTCGTTCGTCAGCGTGGGAAGCGCGGGGGCCTCTAGCTCCAGCGTGTCGTCAGCGTCGATAATTAGTGTGTAATCAGACCGCGAGCGCGCCAGCATCAGCGCTTCGGAGCGATTGTGCGCGAAATCTCGCCAGGGCCGCTCGTGCAACTCGCCCGGCAAGTCGCGCAGGTGGTCGCGGATAATGTCCTGGGTGCCGTCGGTGGATCCCGTATCCACGATAACCCAGTGGTTGATGATCGGCCGCACGCTGTCGAGGCAGCGCCGAATAACCGGAGCCTCGTTCCGGACAATCATGTTGAGACAAAGTATTTGGCCGGCAGCGTTCATCGCACACTCCATATGATGTTCATGGCGGGCTCCATATGGCTGGAAGGCTGGCGCTGAGCCGAGATGAGGGCGAAATGTCCATGACCCAGCGGCCTATGAGACGACGGGGATCCCCGCTCGGGGACACCGGCGTGACCCTGCTCACCGCTCCTCTGGCGCTTGGCGGCGCCTGGGGCGAGTTCGGCATCGGCGGACGTGACTGCCGTCATCGAGCGCATGCGCGCGGCCTGCTTGGGCGGCGTGGCCCTGCTTTCCGATCATCAGCCGGAGAAGCTCCGTGTCGACGACAGTTCCGGCGTCACGCCTGCGATCTGGCTCCACACCGAGGATCCGACGACCGCTTGGATCACCGTCATCATCGGCACCCGCGACTGGTGCAACCTCGCCTACCAGTTCGGCCATGAATTCGGGCACGTGCTGTGCAACAGCTGGGAGCGGGACGCCAAGCCGCGCAACCCCTGCCAGTGGATTGAGGAATCGCTCGTCGAGGCGTTCTCGTTGCGAGCCCTCTCGCTTCTCGCAGACCGCTGGGCGCACGCGCCTCCTTTTCCGGACGACGCCGCATATGCCAGCTCGATTCGAAACTATCGAGAGACGATCCTCTCCGACTACAAGACGGCCGCGCAGGAGCAGGGAGTCGCGACAGGGTTCGGAAGCTGGTTCAAGACGCATAAGGCGTTCTTCGACGAACACGGAGGCCTCCACGACGCAGGCGGTTCCGTCTCGACCATGCTCGGCCTCCTGGAGGGGGATGCAGCCATGATTGCGGACATGGGGGCGCTGAACCGCTGGTTGGGGCGGAGCGGCATTCCCGTGCACGACTACCTCGACCTTTGGGAGAAGAGTTGTGCGGAGCTGCACGCGCCCGGCCGCTTGCCGAGGCGGTTGCGAGAGCTCATCACCGGCCCGTGAACCCTTGGCGGCGCCGTCGAAGCCGGACCATCCCATCCCGTCACTCCTTCGCCGCGCGGGCTGCATAAGGCTGCGCAACCGCCTCGAGCACCGTCTCCGTCCCCTCCCTTGTTCCAGGATCCGTAGGCAGCGCTCGGTCGAGCGCGGCGAGTTCGTCGGCGACCTCGAGCGAGCCTAGCGAGGCCGCATGGGCGTACCATCGGCGGCCGGCCTCGATGTCCCGAGGCCCACCTATGCCGCGCACCGCGTAGCGGGCCAGCATCAGAGCGGCAATCGGGTGGCCGTGGTTCGCGGCCTCGGCGAACCAACGCCGCGCTTCCTCACGATCGGTCTTGATATCGTGCCCGCCGCTATGCAGCGCGCCGAGCGCGAACATTGCGCCCACGTGCCCCGCCGACGCCGCGGTCAGGAACCGGGATTTCGCCAATTGATGATCACGCGGCACGCCGCGGCCGCTCACATAGAGCTCGGCAAGTGCAACCTGCGCTTCGATCATGCCGGCCTCCGCGGCGAGAACGAACCAAGAGGCCGCCTCGGCATCGTTCTGCGCTACGCCGCGGCCGGCCGCGACCATGCGGCCGTACCAGTATTGCGCGTTCACGACGCCCTCGGCCGCACGTCTCAGCCAGAAGGCGGCGCGTTCATCGTCGCGCGGCACACCGACGCCCTCGGCGAGGCAGACAGCGTAGTTGAACGCGCCGGTCAGGTCACCCTGCTCGGCCGCACGCTCGAACCATTCATGCACGGGCGGCGGCTCATGCGCGAGGGCGGATGCCGCCCCGGTCTGCAGCAGCACCGCGAGATCGGCCTGGGCACGCGGGTCTCCGGCCTCGGCCGCGCGCCTGAACCAAGTGGCGGCCTCGTCAGGGTCCCGGGCAACGCCGGCCCCGGTGAGGTAGAGCATTCCAAGCGCACGAGCGGCGGTGCTGTGCCCGTGCTCGGCTGCGGTGCGGAACCAGTGCGCTGCCTCGACGTAATTCGGGGGTAGGGCGCCTCCACGGGCATAAAGGTGGCCGAGCAGTGTCGCCGCCTCGTGGTTGCCACCGAGGGCCGCGCGGCGGAGCCAGCTTTCGCCGTTCAGTGGGGAAGCCGGTCCGCCGCGCCCTTCGAGCAGCATAAGCCCGAGCCTCATTTGCGCGTTGCCGAGCCCCGCCTCGGCCCCTATTTTGTAATGCTGGCGCCCCGCCGCCTCGTCCAGCGCCCCGCCTACCCCGCGCTCGGCAATAACGCCGAGCAGGTAATGCGCGATGGGTATTCCGGCTTTCGCCGCGCGCCTGAGCTCATCGCGCGCTGCGAGCGTTTTCTCGGCAGTATCAGCGCGCAGCATCAACGCGATGGCGTAGCCGAGCCGACCTTGTGGGCAATCCTGTTCGGCGGATTTGCGATACCACTCGAACGCCGCATTGGTATCGCGCAGTTCTTCTGGTCCGGAGGAGAGAATGTAGGCGAGTATGGCCTGAGCATCCGGCGCACCCGCCTCGGCCGCACGCCACGCCCAGTGCGCAGCCGCATGATAATCGGCGCCCGTTGCTTCAACCGGCTCGAAGAGCCCAGCGTGCTGCCCAACCGCGGCCTGGGGCAGGCCGGAGAGATGGAGCTGGGCGAGCCGGCACTGCGCGCGCGCATGCCCGGCTTCGGCGGCGCGATGATACCAACGCGCCGCCTCGAACGGGTGTGGTAGCGTGCCGCGGCCCTCAAGATAGCGCTCACCGACGATGAAGGCGGCTTCCATGTCGCCCGACATGGCCGCGGCCGCGAACAGCGCGAGCGCGCGTTCGGGAGCCGCCTCGGCAAGACGTTCTGCGCGCGCCCGCGCCCGCCTCGGGAAGAGGGCCGCGAAGCGATCGAGCGGTCTGGCAAAGAGGTTCAATCGGGCCATCGGTCGCTGTTAGGGCTCATGCATACTGCCGTAGGCAACAGGAAGGATCTTGTTGACGAAATAGGCGAGCACGGAGCGCGTGCCGACTTTCACGTCCGCGGTGAGCGGCATGCCTGGCATCAGGCGGAATCCCCGAGGCGTATTGTGTAGTGCCGACTCGTCGAGCGAGATGTCGCCCCTGTAGTAGAGGGTGCGCGGCCTATTCGGCAGCGTCGAGCCGCCTTCTTGGGGCATGGCCTCGGGGCTGAAACTATCGGCGCTGATCGCGCGCACGACGCCGCGCGCACTGCCGTACTGTAGGAAGGGCAGCGTGTCGAACTTGATGCTAACCTGGTCGCCGGGGCGGACATAGCCGCTGTCGACGCCGGAAATATCGGCCTCGACGGAGAGGGGCGCGTCGAGCGGCACGAGCTGGATCAGCGGCTCGCCACTGGTGACGATCGACCCCACGGAAATCTTGTCCACCGACAGCACGATCGCGTCGCGCGGCGCGGTCAGCACTACGAGCTGGTGGTGCAGTATCGCCTTGGCGTAGTTCTGCTGGGCCTGCACCAGATTGCCGCGCGCAGTGACGAGACTCTGCGAGTTCTGGCCTTTCCAGTGCTGGACGTAGGCTTCGCGCTCGGCTTGCTGGACGGCGAGTTCGCGGCCCGCCTGGGCGGCATCCGATTCCTCGTGGTCGAGCAAAGCCGCCATGGTTAGCCGGACGTCGGTGGCGTTCAGTGTGTTGACCTTGCTGCCGAATGCAAGATTCTGAAGCTTTTGATGGATGTCCTCAAGAACAACGGCGATGCCGAGGCGCTGGCGATAGTAGGCGGCTTGCCCATTGTCCCCGGCGATCCGGGTCTGCAGCTGATCGATCTTCTGATCGTAGCCCTGGAGCGAGGAGTTATATTCGTTGATCTGCTGGTGGAAGATCGAGGCCTGCAGGTCGGCATGCGAATTGGCGGCGTCGGGTGTGTAATCGACGCCAGCGGCCTCCGCCTGGAGACGCGCGGTCTCGGCGCTAAGCATATCAACCTGATCCTTCATCGCGGTGAGGTCGGCGGCGGTGAAGGTCGGGTTGAGGCGGGCGAGCACTTGACCCTTGCGCACGATATCGCCTTGCCTCACGTCTATGCTCTCAATGATGGTCTCATCAAAGGGCTTCATGACAATCGTGGGCGCCTCGGAGACCAACTTGCCACTCGCCGAGACGATCCTGTCGATGCGGACAAGCCCACTGGCGACAAGCATCGAGACGACCATCAGGAGGACGAGGATATTGGTCGCGCGAGATAGCGCCGGCGGCGGGGTGGCGATAATCGCCGCCGACGGGCTCTCGAATTCAAGAGCGGCAAACGGCAGCGATATCGCGCCCACTAGTTCGCGACTAGTCGCCTTTGGCGAGCGTGAGGGCAGGCGTGGCATGGGCTTTTCCCTGAGGATCGAGATGGCGGTTCTGTTGAAGCCAAAGATGGCGATAGATGGGGCAGCGCTCGACCAGTTCGCGATGCGGACCAAGATCGACGACCTTCCCGCGGTCGAGTACGAGGATCTGGTCGCAATCGACCAGTGAGGAGAGACGGTGGGAGACGATTACCATCGTCCGCCCCCGCGCCATGCGCTGGAGATTGGCGTTGACCAGCGCCTCACTTTCTGGATCGAGCGCTGAGGTCGCTTCGTCGAAAATCATCAGCTTGGGATCGACGATCAGTGCGCGCGCGATGGCGAGGCGCTGGCGCTGACCCCCGGAAAGGTTCGGCGAGCCCTCCTGGATCCAGGTCTCATAACCATGAGGCAGACGCTCGATGAACTCCTCGGCGCCGGCGAGCCTGGCCGCGCGCACTGCGTCCTCGAAGCTGAGGCCCGGGCGGCCGGCGAGGATGTTGTCCTTCACCGTGCCGCGGAACAGGAAGTTCTCCTGCAGCACGACGCCGAAGCTCTGGCGCAGATGGCGTAGATTGATCTCGCGCAGATCCGTTCCGTCGATCTTCACCGCGCCCGAATAGTCGCGGTTGATACCCATCAGCAGGCGGGCGACAGTGGATTTGCCAGAGCCCGAGCGGCCGACCAGGCCGAGCATCGTGCCCGGTGGGATGGAGAAACTGACCCTGTCGAGCGCCGGGATCTTGGCGCCTTCGTACTTGAAGGTCACATCTTCGAAGCTGATAGCGCCCTCGAATTTCGGCCGCAATCCGTGGGTCAGCGCGCGCTTCTCGGTTTGCCGGTTGAGTACCCAGCCGACCTGCGAGAGCGCTTCGCGCGCTTCTTGCACGTCCTGGAGAAGACGCGCGAGGTTCACGAGAGGACCGGCCACGCGACCGCCCAGCATCATGAAGCCGATCAGAGCGCCAAGGGACAGAGGGTTGTTCGAGTCCAACGCGATATAGGCGCCGAGCGCCAGCACACCCGCCTGGGTGTATTTCTCGAACGGCATTACCAGCACCATAGGCCAGTTGCTGAGCCTGCCCATTTGAAGGTTGAGATCGCCGACCTGGGCGACCCGCTGATCCCATTCCGCGGCGCGGGCGCCTTCGAGGCAGAGAGACTTCACCGTGCGAATGCCGTAGATGCTCTCGACCAGCGTCGAGCCCTTGTCTGATTCGGCCTGGATCTGCTTGCCCGTCATGCGCGCGAGTGGTCTGAGGAAAGCCGCTATGACGAGCGCTATGCAGCCGGCGGCGATCAGCACAGTCCAGGCGAGTGTCGCCTCCATATAGAACAGCAAGGGCAACAGCAGCAGAACCATGAACACGTCAATGATCGTCGTCATCATCCGGCCGGTGAGGAATTCGCGTACGCGATGGAGCTGGCCAAGCTTATAGGTGAGCTCCCCCCCTGGTTGCGCTCGAAGAAGTCAATCGGCAGCGTCATCAGCCGGTCGAAGATCGCAAGGTTCAGCCGAGTATCAATGCGGTTGGCGAGAATGACGAGCAACATCCTTCGCGACCAGGTGATCAGCATCTCGAACCCGAGTGCGATCATAAGCATGACGACGATCAGCGTGAGGGTGTTGACGCCGTTATACATGACGACGGTATTCAGCGTGGTCATGATCATCAGTACGGGAAGTACACTCAGGATCGTAATGGTGACCGAGCCGATCCCTATATCGCGCAGGATCGATTTCTCACCCCAAACCAGACGGGTGAGCAAGCCCAGATCGAAGGGCTCCTCGAGCTTGTCTTTGTCGCGCGAGGCGCGCACCAACACGGTAGCGCCGTCCCAAACCTGCCTGAGCTGGAGCTCGTCGACGGACACCGGTCGCTCGGCGCTGGATGCGCGCGGATCGCGCACGAGAAGCACCCCGTGCTCGCGATTACGACCAACCACCAGGGCCGCGCCCCCATCCGAGAGCAGCAGCAGGATCGGCGCCGGGCTGTCGATCTTCATCAAGTGGCGGTAGGCGAGTCGCGCACCGCGCGCCCAGAGGCCGGACTGGCGTAGCCACTCCACCAACACGGGCGAGGAAGGCGCCGTCTCGGAGGCCCCAAGCCTGACAGCGTTGGGGTTGGGATCGACGCCGTGGTAACGGGCAATGATCATCGCCGCGGCCAGGCGCGCATGCAACGGGCCGGCACCCTGCCCAGTAGCGTACCCCGCTCGGTCCGGTCCAGCCGACGTGTTGTCACGATTGTTGATGTGGGCGGGTGGTGCGGAACCAACAAGCATCGTGGGTCCTCGATAGATTGTCCAAGACTTAAGGAGATGGTCATCCCGTCTCCTGCAAAGAAAATCTGGAGAGACCGACCTTTGAGGCCGATCTCTCCAGGCTAGGCCAAGTCTGTCTTAGTGGTGCGGCAATATCACGCTATGTGTGTTGTTTCCGCCAATCGTAGGCAGCTTGGCGATCGACGAGCCGGTTGGAGTGACGGTGGTTTCCACCGCCCCCGACCCGTTATTCGTGTTGCTTGCAAACGACGACGATACCAAAGGCGGCATGATATCGGTCGGGGTCAGGGTGTTATTCACCGCCTGCGCGATACTCTGAAGAGATCCTTGGCTCGTCGCGGTATCTGCCGTCGGTCCCCCACTCGCATTGGCGCTGTTGGTCGGGTCTGTAATGAAGGACATGCTGTTGGTCGTTGAGACATGACTACTCCATCCTGATGGGGCGTTGTTGTTGTCCCCAGACCCGGTCTGGCCTGTAGGTCCGGAGGGCCAGGTCGCACCCGTGGCGCCCGTCTTCCCGGTAGGTCCAGGGGGGCAGGTCGCACCCGTGGCGCCCGTCTTGCCAGGGTAGCCGGTCGCACCTGTGGCTCCGGTCTTGCCGGTGGCTCCCGTCGCTCCGGTCTTGCCGGTGGCGCCCGTGGCGCCAGTGGCTCCGGTCTTACCGGTGGCTCCGGTCTTGCCGGTGGCTCCAGTGGCTCCCGTCGCTCCGGTCTTACCGGTGGCTCCCGTCGCTCCCGTTGCTCCGGTCTTGCCGGTAGCTCCAGTGGCTCCCGTCGCTCCGGTCTTACCGGTGGCTCCGGTGGCTCCCGTCGCTCCGGTCTTTCCGGTGGCTCCCGTGGCTCCCGTCGCTCCGGTCTTGCCGGTGGCTCCAGTGGCTCCCGTCGCTCCCGTTGCTCCGGTCTTGCCGGTAGCTCCAGTGGCTCCCGTCGCTCCCGTCGCCCCGGTCTTACCGGTGGCTCCGGTGGCTCCCGTCGCTCCGGTCTTTCCGGTGGCTCCCGTCGCTCCCGTGGCTCCGGTCTTGCCGGTAGCTCCAGTGGCTCCCGTCGCTCCCGTCGCTCCGGTCTTACCGGTGGCTCCGGTGGCTCCCGTCGCTCCGGTCTTTCCGGTGGCTCCCGTCGCTCCCGTCGCTCCGGTCTTGCCGGTAGCTCCAGTGGCTCCCGTCGCTCCGGTCTTACCGGTGGCTCCGGTGGCTCCCGTCGCTCCCGTCGCTCCGGTCTTACCGGTGGCTCCGGTGGCTCCCGTCGCTCCGGTCTTTCCGGTGGCTCCCGTCGCTCCCGTCGCTCCGGTCTTGCCGGTAGCTCCGGTGGCTCCCGTCGCTCCCGTCGCTCCGGTCTTACCGGTGGCTCCGGTGGCTCCCGTCGCTCCCGTCGCTCCGGTCTTACCGGTGGCTCCGGTCGCTCCCGTGGCTCCGGTCTTTCCGGTGGCTCCCGTCGCTCCCGTGGCTCCGGTCTTGCCGGTAGCTCCAGTGGCTCCCGTCGCTCCCGTCGCTCCCGTGGCTCCGGTCTTGCCGGTGGCTCCAGTGGCTCCCGTCGCTCCGGTCTTACCGGTGGCTCCGGTGGCTCCCGTCGCTCCGGCCTTTCCGGTGGCTCCAGTGGCTCCCGTCGCTCCCGTTGCTCCGGTCTTGCCGGTAGCTCCAGTGGCTCCCGTCGCTCCCGTTGCTCCGGTCTTGCCGGTGGCTCCGGTGGCTCCAGTGGCTCCGGTGGCGCCCGTCTTGCCGGTAGCTCCGGTTGCTCCGGTCGCGCCCGTCTTGCCGGTGGCTCCGGCGGCGCCCGTGGCTCCAGTAGCGCCCGTCGTACCTACACCCGTGGCTCCCGTGGCTCCGGTCGCACCCGTGGCGCCGGCGGCGCCCGTGGCTCCAGTGGCTCCCGTCGTACCTACACCCGTGGCTCCGGCTGCACCGGTGGCGCCCGTAGCTCCGGTGGCTCCCGTCGTACCTACACCCGTGGCTCCGGTGGCTCCGGCGGCTCCGGTCGCACCGGTGGCTCCGGCTGCACCGGTCGCGCCCGTGGCTCCGGTGGCTCCGGTCGTACCCGCACCCGTGGCGCCGGTGGCTCCGGTCGCTCCGGCTGCACCGGTAGCGCCCGTGCTCCGGTGGCTCCCGTCGTACCTACACCCGTGGCTCCGGTGGCTCCGGCGGCTCCGGTCGCACCGGTGGCTCCGGCTGCACCGGTGGCTCCGGCTGCACCGGTCGCGCCCGTGTCTCCAGTCGCGCCGGTGGCGCCGGTCGCGCCGGCGGCTCCGGTCGCGCCGGTGGCTCCGGTCGCTCCGGCTGCACCGGTAGCGCCCGTAGCTCCGGTGGCTCCGGTCGTACCCGCACCCGTGGCGCCGGTGGCTCCGGTCGCTCCGGCTGCACCGGTAGCGCCCGTAGCTCCGGTGGCTCCCGAAGCTCCGGTGGCTCCCGTCGTACCTACACCCGTGGCTCCGGTGGCTCCGGTCGCACCGGTGGCTCCGGCTGCACCGGTCGCGCCCGTGGCTCCGGTCGTACCCGCACCCGTGGCGCCGGTGGCGCCCGTGTCTCCAGTCGCGCCGGTGGCGCCGGTCGCGCCGGCGGCTCCGGTCGCGCCGGTGGCTCCGGTCGTACCCGCACCCGTGGCGCCGGTCGCACCCGTGGCCCCGGCGGCGCCCGTGGCTCCCGTCGTACCCGCACCCGTGGCGCCGGTCGCACCCGTGGCCCCGGCGGCGCCCGTGGCTCCGGTCGCACCGGTGGCTCCCGTCGTACCCGCACCCGTGGCGCCGGTGGCTCCGGTCGCTCCGGCTGCACCGGTAGCGCCCGTAGCTCCGGTGGCTCCCGAAGCTCCGGTGGCTCCCGTCGTACCTACACCCGTGGCTCCGGTGGCTCCGGTGGCTCCGGTCGCACCGGTGGCTCCGGCTGCACCGGTCGCGCCCGTGGCTCCGGTCGTACCCGCACCCGTGGCGCCGGTCGCGCCCGTGTCTCCAGTCGCGCCGGTGGCGCCGGTCGCGCCGGCGGCTCCGGTCGCGCCGGTGGCTCCGGTCGTACCCGCACCCGTGGCGCCGGTCGCACCCGTGGCCCCGGCGGCGCCCGTGGCTCCGGTCGCGCCGGTGGCTCCCGTCGTACCCGCACCCGTGGCGCCGGTCGCACCCGTGGCCCCGGCGGCGCCCGTGGCTCCGGTCGCGCCAGCGGCTCCGGTCGCACCGGTGGCTCCCGTCGTACCCGCACCCGTGGCGCCGGTGGCTCCGGTCGCTCCGGCTGCACCGGTAGCGCCCGTCGCTCCGGTGGCTCCCGAAGCTCCGGTGGCTCCCGTCGTACCTACACCCGTGGCTCCGGTGGCTCCGGTCGCACCGGTGGCTCCGGCTGCACCGGTCGCGCCCGTGGCTCCGGTCGTACCCGCACCCGTGGCGCCGGTGGCGCCCGTGTCTCCAGTCGCGCCGGTGGCGCCGGTCGCGCCGGCGGCTCCGGTCGCGCCGGTGGCTCCCGTCGTACCCGCACCCGTGGCGCCGGTCGCACCCGTGGCGCCGGTCGCGCCAGCGGCTCCGGTCGCGCCGGTGGCTCCCGTCGTACCCGCACCCGTGGCGCCGGTGGCGCCCGTGTCTCCAGTCGCGCCGGTGGCGCCGGTCGCGCCGGTCGCGCCGGTGGCTCCCGTCGTACCCGCACCCGTGGCGCCGGTCGCACCCGTGGCGCCGGTCGCGCCAGCGGCTCCGGTCGCGCCGGTGGCTCCCGTCGTACCCGCACCCGTGGCGCCGGTCGCACCCGTGGCGCCGGTCGCGCCAGCGGCTCCGGTCGCGCCGGTGGCTCCCGTCGTACCCGCACCCGTGGCGCCGGTGGCGCCCGTGTCTCCAGTCGCGCCGGTCGCGCCGGTGGCTCCCGTCGTACCCGCACCCGTGGCGCCGGTGGCGCCCGTGTCTCCAGTCGCGCCGGTGGCGCCGGTCGCGCCGGTGGCGCCGGTGGCGCCGGTCGCGCCGGTGGCTCCCGTCGTACCCGCACCCGTGGGGCCGGTCGCACCCGTGGCGCCGGTCGCGCCAGCGGCTCCGGTCGCGCCGGTGGCTCCCGTCGTACCCGCACCCGTGGCGCCGGTCGCACCCGTGGCGCCGGTCGCGCCAGCGGCTCCGGTCGCGCCGGTGGCTCCCGTCGTACCCGCACCCGTGGCGCCGGTGGCGCCCGTGTCTCCAGTCGCGCCGGTGGCGCCGGTCGCGCCGGTGGCTCCCGTCGTACCCGCACCCGTGGCGCCGGTGGCGCCCGTGTCTCCAGTCGCGCCGGTGGCGCCGGTCGCGCCGGTGGCGCCGGTCGCGCCGGTGGCTCCCGTCGTACCCGCACCCGTGGGGCCGGTCGCACCCGTGGCGCCGGTCGCGCCAGCGGCTCCGGTCGCGCCGGTGGCTCCCGTCGTACCCGCACCCGTGGCGCCGGTGGCGCCCGTGTCTCCAGTCGCGCCGGTGGCGCCGGTCGCGCCGGTGGCGCCGGTCGCGCCGGTGGCTCCCGTCGTACCCGCACCCGTGGCGCCGGTGGCGCCCGTGGCGCCGGTCGCACCCGTGGCGCCGGTCGCGCCAGCGGCTCCGGTCGCGCCGGTGGCTCCCGTCGTACCCGCACCTGTGGCGCCGGTGGCGCCCGTGTCTCCAGTCGCGCCGGTGGCGCCGGTGGCGCCTGCGGCGCCCGTATCTCCAGTTGCGCCTGCCGCGCCGGTGGCGCCTGTCGCCCCGGCGGCGCCCGTGGCTCCGGTCGCGCCAGCGGCTCCGGTGGCGCCCGCGGCGCCCGTATCTCCAGTTGCGCCTGCCGCGCCGGCGGCGCCTGTCGCCCCGGCGGCGCCCGTGGCACCGGTAGCGCCCGCCGCTCCGGTGGCGCCCGCGGCGCCCGTATCCCCAGTCGCGCCCGCCGCGCCCGTGGCGCCGGTAGCGCCCGCCGCGCCCGTATCCCCGGTGGCGCCCGTTGCGCCCGTCGCTCCGGTGGCGCCGGTTGGAGTCACTACTTCAACGGTATAGTTGCTTTGAATTGTCCCGGCCTGGTTGTAAACGACGATATTTGCCGGAGCATCACCAGATGGGAGGTCAATAAGAGCGGCGTACGAGGCAAGGGTGACGCCAGTGCTAGCCGTAACAGCCGCTGTTATATTCGACGCACTGCCCAACAAGCTATATGTTCCGCCGTTATCGTAGAAGATAAATTCCGTCGTTCCGGCTACATCACTACCGTCGACTTCTACGAGTGTGTCGCTCATGACGTTGCTCCCGAGTTAAGGGCGCTCATAGTCTGACCGTGATCGATGGCTCGGACCGGCGCGTTGATTTTGCCGTTTAGTTCCGCCAGATCGCCTGCCGGAACAGCTGTCTCAAATCGAAATCCCATGGGGGTCAGGCATGGTGATAGGGCAACACCAAGTAAAGGCTCATTGCCGTTCTTATCGTCTGTTACGACTACGTCATCGGGCGAGCACCCATCTGGGAGCGCGAATACAACGCTAAATTGCCCGACTGAGACGCCAGGGAGTAGGAGGAAATTTTCTCCACCTACCACATGCCCGGCGCCCAAAAGTGCGTAGTCATCGGCACCTTTATTGCGACACCACACGAACACGATCCGCGCGCCATCGTTGGAATCGATGCCTGACACTCTGAAAAAAGTGCTGCTCATAGTGGAACGCCTTCGTGCTTGGTTCGATGATTGGCCCGCACTGAAGAGTGCACGCTAACGCGCTGCCAGTAGAGTTAATTGGCGTCGGTTTGACCACCCGGCCAAAGGCACACAGTGCAACTCGATCAAATGGTCATGGCATTGCGGCTAAGTCGGCTTGGGGCACGTCGAATAAGGAGTAATTCGACAGGGCGATCGCGTGGGGTCTACAAAACAGCCGATCGTAGACTGTACGCTAGATCCGGTGATTTGCTCGTCCGTCAGGTCAATTCCGCATTGTTGTTGACCCCACGCCGGCCAGACCCAGAGATAGACATTAGTTCTAGACATCTTTGCGGGGTCGCCGTGGATCACATGTTTAGCGAAATAGTATTGAGCCTCGGTGCTCGCCTGACTTGCGGGCATTGCGCCAGGTTTTTCCTGCCAGCCCAAATCAGAGACCGGGAGGACGAAATTGCGGGAATGGTTTTGATCCCCACCAAGGGGGAAGAAGGCGTCGCGCCGTCATAGTGCAATTTCACCAAACCAATCACTTACGGTGCCGATTGGGGGAATCCCTGGGAGTTTCATAGTCGCGCACACCGACGCGCCGTCGCGCACTCGCTTCTCATTGTCGCAGGTCGTCTCGGCGCCTTCGTAGGGGTCCGAGCTGACAGCTATGACATGCTCGATATGAGGACGGTCCGTTTTGGCGATGAGGTGTCCGACTGGCGAAGCGGCGAGGCAGTCCCGACCGGGCTCGCATGCTTCTTGGGACGTCTTCACTTCAACCGGCTTCCCATCCCCACAGTCCGCCAAGGGTAAGATCGAGGCGTTGGCGGTGCGCGCGCAGAGGCAGGCGCCTTCTGGCATGTGTAAGCGGTGTTGACGTCGAGGAAGGAATGTCACTATTATTGGCTGGTATTTAGCGAAAATAGCAGCTTTACGTCGCCTTATTCTAGAACTATGGAGGTATACACTTCAATAAGTTAGGTCTCTGGCGGGAGGGGCGAACCCTATGCCGAATGTAATGGACGACGTTGAGGGCAAATCTACGTTTGTAATCGTTGTCGACCACCGAGATTTCGTCCGCGGGTGCCTGAATGCTTGGCTCGGAGGCGGCGGTCCGGAGTTTGAGGCCAGAAGTATGGCCACCGTAAGCATGGCGCTGCATACCGATATGCTGGCGCGGGCCGATGCGGTTGTTTTTAGTGTCGGCGCCCCTAGATATGGACCGTGGCTACAAGATCAATTCGCGTGGCTCCGCGCTAACCGGGCAGATGTTCCTATTGTTGTTATTGCGGACGCTGACGAAAGGAACAGTATTGAGGCATCGATCGGTCAGCTTCGATTACGGGGGTATATTCCGACTTCGTGTAGTATTGAGATGGCCACAGCAGTGCTCCACTTGGTGGTCTCCGGCGGCACCTACCTCCCACGCATTTCAGATGTGGACCAACAACTGCCGATGAAACAGGCGCGTGAACTGGTAGACCCGGTCCTCGGCCCCGCGGCCCCGACGAAATTGACTCCGCGCGAACAGGAAGTGCTCGAACTGCTGCAGCAGGGGATGGCGAACAAAATGATCGCTTTCCAACTGGCCATGTCGCAAAGCACGGTAAAAGCACACGTGCACAGCATCATGGTAAAGCTCAAGGCGCGCAATCGAACCGAAGCTGCCCTAATGGCACGTCAAGCGCAGCCGACCGCGCCAAGCACGCATCACATTGGACCGGCAGCTGAGGCGCCGAGCAGCGGGGTAATGTCTCTTAAGCGGCGATCCAACCGGTTCTGACCCAGGGGCGTGGGAGATGGAACCTCTAGGGAATGAGTGACGAACCCCGCGGCGTGAATTCGGTCATAGCCCGCGTAATCCGCGACGTTTACGACGCCGGCTCGGGAGCGCAGCCAAGCTAGACTAGGTAATCGTCACGCCTACGACACAGTACATTCGGATATGGTCACGCGTTACTTGGCGTGAATGACCTTGAGTTATGAAATAGCTACTGGCAATCAACACAATCACGTAAACTCGAGCCGGTCGACTAAGCGAACTGTTATCGACTCCATCCATCCGGAGACTCTTTGCCCATGATGTCCGTATGTCGAGCCGACGTCGCCCTCGCTCCCGCACCGATCGATCCCGACTGGATCGTCTCAGGCGATCCCAAAGCGCGCAGCGCAATCCTCTCTATGAGCGCCGATCGCGGCGCATGGACCGTCCTGTGGGAATGCACCTCCGGACGCTTCACTTGGCGCTATGGCTTTGAGGAGACCGCGCTTTTCCTCGAGGGCTCGGTCGTTATCAGCGGAGATGGCCTTCCCGCCCGTCGATACGGCGCCGGGGACACGATCCATTTCAGGTACGGCGCAGTCGCGACATGGGAGGTCGAGGGCGTCATCCGCAAGGTAGCCTTCTGCCGTCACTCGCTGCCGCGCCTTCTCGTGCACGTGCTGCGCATCGCGCGCGGCCTCCGGCGCCGGGTGCGCGCGCGTTATGATAGACTAGGCGGTATGCACTGATTTGATCAAAGCGAATTCGCATACGAGGGCGCTGAAGCGCCGCCGCAGGCGGCCAGGCCCAGGACAGTCACTCCTTGGCGTAATCGAATGCCGGCAGCATATTGAGCCCGTCCTTCGACCCGCCCGGCAGCACAATCTTTTTGTCGACGAACTTGAGACTGTCGTAAGGGACGACCACCAATTTGGCGCCCATGCCTAGAAATCCGCCGATCGACAGAACCGCGTAGGGCTCCTTTCCGTCACGGGTCACAAGAAGATCGTCGATCTTCCCGATCGTTTGGTCCGCGTCGTTGAGGACGCTGTCGCCGATGACCTTGGACGCCCGATAGCCTCCCTCCACCGTCTGCACATCGACCTTAGCGAGCGCGACCGGCTGTTGAACGTAAGCCTCCGCCGAAGGCCGCCTATGCAACGCGAGCTTAGCAGCGATAGTGGACGCGGAGCGGCACGAGGATAGTGCCCATCAACGATAATGGGCACTATCGATGAAGTCGGAGCTGGTTGGTCAAGCCCTGAACCCGAGAGGAGCGCGGCGACGACGGGTTTGGACGGCGCAAGAGAAGCGCGGGATCGTCGCGGAAAGCTTGGAGCCCGGCGCTTCGATGGCGGAGGTCGCCCGCCGACATGGCGTCAACGCGAACCTGGTTTTTACGTGGCGTCGCCAGGCGAGAAGCGAGCCGGATTCGCAGCGCGCGGTTCCGGTCGAGCTTGTCCCGGTCGCGATCGCGCCGGAAGCCGCGGCCGCGGCAGGCCGCATGGAGATCGTACTTGCCGGCGGCGAACGGATTCTCGTCGGCGCTGATGTCAACGCCGGCGCGCTGGCGCGCGTCGTCAAGGCGCTGTCGCGGCCCGGACGAGCAGGACTCGCCTAAGATGATCCCGATCCCGGCTGGCGTTCGTGTGTGGCTGGCGACCGGCCACACCGACATGCGCAAGGGGTTCGACGGTCTTGCGCTGATCGTCCAGGAAACGTTGAAGCGCGATCCGCATTCCGGCCACTTGTTCGTCTTTCGCGGACGCCGCGGCGACCTCATCAAGTGCCTTTGGCACGATGGCCAAGGAATGTGTCTGTTCTCGAAGCGGCTGGAGCGAGGGCGGTTTCTGTGGCCGTCGATGGCGGACGGAACGGTGACGATCTCGACCGCGCAACTCGGCTATCTCCTATCGGGCATCGATTGGCGAATGCCGCAGAAAACCTGGCGTCCGACCGCGGTCGGCTGACGATTTTGCTTGTCACCGCGCGCTTTTGTGATTCACTTCGCATGTGACGAACACGCCGGACAATCTGCCCTCCAATCTCGCCGCCGCGCACGCGATGATCCGCGCTGAGCGGGCCGCGCGGTTGGAGAGCGAAGCGCGCGCTGCGCAGGCCGAGGCGGACCGCAATCATAGCCAAGCGATCGCGTCGAACGCCGACGCGCTGATCGCCCGGCCGAGGCTGGAGATCGAGCTGCGTCGCACGCTCTACGGCGCGCGCTCGGAACGCAAGGAGCGGCTGCTCGATCAATTGGAAATGCAATTGGCGGACGCCGAGGCGGACGCGAGCGAGGACGAACTGGCGGCGGAACGATCGGCGCCGTCGAGCGTGGTCAAAACCTTCGAGCGGAAGCGGCCGACGCGCCAGCCCTTCCCCGCGCATCTGCCGCGTGAACGCGTCGTCGTCGCGGCGCCGCAGAGCTGTCCGTGCTGCGGCTCATTGAGACTGTCGAAGCTCGGCGAGGATGTCACGGAGACGCTCGAAGTCGTCCCGCGCCAGTGGAAGGTGATCCAGACGGTCCGCGAACGCTTCTCGTGCCGGCAGTGCGAAGCGATCTCGCAGCCGCCGGCGCCCTTCCATGTGACGCCGCGCGGCTTCGCGGGGCCGAACCTCTTGGCGATGATCCTGTTCGAGAAGTTCGGCCAGCATCAGCCGCTGAACCGCCAGAGCGAGCGCTACGCCCGCGAAGGCGTCGACTTGCGTCTCTCGACCTTGGCCGACCAGGTCGGCGCCTGCGCCGCGGCGCTGCGTCCGCTGCACGGCCTGATCGAAGCCCATGTTCTCAGGGCCGAGCGGCTCCATGGCGACGACACGACGGTTCCGATCCTCGCCAAGGGCCAGACGGCGACGGGCCGGGTCTGGGTTTATGTCCGCGACGATCAGCCGTTTGGCGGTCGGGATCCGCCAGCCGCGCTGTTCTATGCCTCGCGCGATCGAACGCGGCAGCATCCTGAGCGACACTTGGCGAGCTACGCCGGCATTCTCCAGGCCGACGCGTTCGACGGCTACAATCGCCTCTATCTTCCCGACCGCAAGCCTGGCCCGATCGTCGAGACGCTGTGCTGGAGCCATTCGCGGCGCAAGTTCTTCGAATTGGCCGACATCGCCGCCAACGCGCGGCGAGGCAAGAAGGCGACGCCAATCTCGCCGATCGCGCTGGAGGCGATCCACCGCATCGACGCGATCTTCGACATCGAGCGCGACGTCAACGGCCTCCCGGCCGAACGGCGATTGCGCGCGCGGCGGGAGCGAAGCCGCGATCTCATAAAGGGGCTCGAAATCTGGATGCGCGCCGAGCGCGCCAAACTCTCGCGGCACGCCGATGTCGCGAAGGCGATCGACTACATGCTCACGCGCTGGCCCGCGTTCACGCGCTTTCTCGATGACGGCCGCGTCTGCCTCACCAACAACGCCGCCGAGCGAGCGCTACGCGGCCTGGCGCTCGGAAGGAAGGCGTGGTTGTTCGCCGGTTCGGACCGCGGCGCCGAGCGCTCCGCGCTGATGTACACGCTCATCCAGACCGCGAAGCTCAACGACGTCGATCCTCAAGCGTGGCTCGCCGACGTCCTCGCCAGGATCGCCGACACGCCGCAAACCCAACTCGCCGAGTTGCTTCCTTGGAAATGGCGGCCTGGGCTTCTCCGCAAAGAAGCTGCGTGACTGCGGCCTCGACCGGAGGGTTACTGTTGAACGCCCTGTGCATAGAGATGAGCTGAGAAAGAGGCCAGGCCAATCATTACGGCACTGGCAAGCAACATCGTTTTCTTCATGACAATTCTCCGTCCTTGGCGTTCGCTCCATGGCTAATATTCGGCGCGCTATCGTTTAACGACAGCGCGCCTGCCTGACCTGCATATGCTGACCGTTCGTTGAAGGAGAGACTCGGACTCTACCCAGGGAAGGTGCGGGCCCCATATGCCATGGGTTAGGTAGTTTCCGACCATGACGCCGTATCAAGCCGACAACTATAGTGTCTACAATGGAGATTGGAGTGCGACGTGTCTCGCAACGCGCCGCACGCAACGTGTGGAGAATCCGATCATGGATACGAATACGATACTAGTCGTCATAGTCGTGATATTTCTATTCGGTGGCTTCGGTTGGTACGGGCGTGGACGGTGGTTCTGAAATGGCCACGTTCAAACGGACGTGCGGCCGGAAGCTGATCTGCCTGCTTCCGCGGCGCCGGCGGTCGACGAAAGGTCTCCCGTCACCGCGGCAGCCTTCCGCGACCTCGTGACCGTCGCAGAGCAAGGCGGGAAACCGCGAGATTCATGCCGGCTTCGGTATAGGCCCGGCGACCTCCTTCGCATCGACCCGATGGCTACGCAGTACGAGGCTGGAAACGACCAAAGCCGATAGCCGCATCGCCACGAGCCATTTGGTTTTCCCGGCGTAGATGACGCGAGGAACGAGATCGACGAAAGATTCGGCAAGTACCCATCCCGGACCCCGCACAGATCGATCGGCTTTCGCCGTCGTGCCAGATGGACAGCGCGACGGCGATTGATCGGGACGATGAGAGGAGACGATCAACGCCAGCGGCGGCAGCGGTCCCGACGTACGGTTCGGGTGTCAGCAACGCCGACCCCCCTCAACGGAGGCCAACTCGGCGTGCCGTTTTGCCGGAAAAGGTGCCCCTTGCTACGTCTCTCGACAGCGATGGGTCAGGGATCCCCGCAGTGCCCGACTTCGAGCCGTCCGCAAGCGTGTGTCATATGAAGCGCAGGACGTCTATCGGGCGGCGCGCGCACGAGCCGTTCGAGCCTCAGGTGGTAGTCTCTTATCGTGGACGAGATAGCCAAGCTGCCCCAAGGCATTCCTCACCTCCAGGAAGGGGCGCTGTCGCGAGACCTTTCATTCGCGGCGTCTATGACGCCCGAGGCGGCTGCGCCCCGTCCCCTGTCGCTATCAGCGCCAGTCGCGCCAGCTGCGGGAGAGACTTGGAACCTGTTCTCTTCATTATGGAGGCGCGGTGATGCTCGACGGTGCGTTGGCTGATGCCGAGGTCGGCCGCGATGTTCTTGCTGGGATGGCCGGCAAGCACTCTGTCCAACACCTCGCGCTGCCGCGGCGTGAGCTCCGCGAGATGCTTCGCGGCCGAATTTCGGCGCTCCAGCAACTTCCCCGCGTCCTGCGACAAATCGAGGGCGCGCTCGATGCTTATGGCGAGCTGCTCGCGGCCGATCGGCTTTTCGATAAAATCCAGCGCGCCCGCTTGCATCGCCTTAACCGCTATCGCCACGTCGCTGGCTCCGGTGATCATAATCGCCGGCAAGCGACGGCCGTCGTCGTGGAGGCGATGTAGCAACTCGAGCCCGCTCATTCCCGGGAGATAGGCGTCGATCAACAAGCACTGCGATGGGCCGGGGCGATAGGCTTCGAGAAACGACTCGCAGCTCGAAAAGGTTTCGACCACGCGGCCGTCGTCCTCCAGCACGACCCGCAACACCTCGCGAAGCTGGTCGTCGTCATCGACGACGAAGATCTTCGAGCGTCCAGCGCCGCTCGATATTTCAGCGGGGGTGGGCGCAATCAGCGGCTTCGCCAGGATTTTCCCGATGGCTCGGGTCAATTCTGTCAGCTTGACGGGCTTGTTGAACTGAACGCAGTCGTGGAGGGCGATGTCGCGCAGGGCCTCGGTCGAAATATCGCCGGTAAGAATGATGAAGGGAAGCTCACGGTTCAGCGCCTGCCTCAATTTCTGAGCGACTTGCAGGCCGTTCATCCCGCTCGGCAGATTGTAATCCGCAAGCACGAGATCGGGGCGCATCCCCCCACTCGCCGCCAAGTCCAGAGCGGCGCGGCCGTCCACGGCCGCGACGGCGTCATAGCCTTCTTCCCGCAAGAAGAGTTCGAGATGCTCGCGCACTTGCGGATCGTCCTCGATGATCAGGATCGTTCCCGTGCGCGCCGCGGTTCGCACGGCGGCGCCGTCTCTGCCGGGCGGGGGTTGGTCCGGCGACGACGAAGCGCCGCCCGGCGTCAGTGGGACCTCGATCCAAAACACGGAGCCCTTGCCGTGCAGCGACCGGACCCGGATCGGATGGCCTAGCAGTTCGCCAAGACTCTTGACGATCGACAGGCCCAATCCGAGGCCACGGCTCCGTTGGCGGGCGGCGTTGTCCAATTGATGATATTCTTCAAAGATCGCCTGCAGCTCCGATGCGGGGATGCCGATGCCGGTGTCCCAGATCTCGATGCGCAGCTGACCTTCGTCGCGGCGGCACCCGACGAGAACTCTCCCGTGCGGGGTATATTTCATGGCGTTCGAAAGCAGGTTGCGGATCATCTGCTCGAGCAGGCGTGGATCGCTTCGGATGGACAGCGCGCAGGGCATTATCCGCAACGCCAGACCGGCCTCCTGTGCGTGATACGTCAGTTCGTCCCTCAGGCGGTCGAACAGATCGCTGATCGGGAAGTCGACTGTTTCCGCTTTGACTGCTCCCACTTCGATCTGGTTGATGTCGAGCAGCGTGTTCAGCATGCCCGTCATGGCGCTGAGAGCTTCATCGATGCCCGCCACGAGCTGCTGAGCCTTCTCGCCGACGACCCGTTTCGCCAGGAGGCCCTGGAGCAACGCGAGTGTTTGCAAGGGTTGCCGCAGGTCGTGGCTGGCCGCCGCGAGAAAGCGTGATTTAGCGAGGCTCGCGAGTTCCGCCTGCCGCTTGGCGGCGGACAATGCGTCCGCTATACGTCGCCGCTCGGTGACGTCTTCATAGGTGATGACGACGCCTTCGGTCTTCTCATCGCTCGCGAGGTAGGGCAAGATCCGGCGTATGAACCAATGGCCGCTCTGACCCTGCACCTCCCGCTCGATCGGAGCCTGGCTCTTCAGAACCATCCGGGCCTCACCCGCCAAGTCGTCATCGTCGGCGAGCGACCTCAAGTCCGTGAGCGGGCGCCCCACATCGCTCGCGATCACATTGAAGACCGCCTTGGTCGCCGGCGTGAAGAATCGGATGTTGAAACGCGTGTCGAGGAAAATCGTCGCTACGTCGGTGCTATAGAGAACGTTCTGCAAGTCGTCCGCCGTCGCGCGCTGCCGCTCGAGCGTCTCCTGGAGCTGGCTGTTGAGGGCGTTCAGCTCCTCATTGAGTGATTGAAGCTCCTCTTTCGATGCGAGCAGCTCCTCGTTGGTCGATTGATATTCCTCATTGACGGACAACGCCTCCTCATTGATCGCCATCTGCTCCTCGCTCGACATCTCGAGATTGCGGACGGCGTTTTGAAGTTCGAGTTTCGTCGCATCGAGCTCGCGTTCGAGCTCGATGACGCGAGGAACGTCGGCATGAGGGACATCGCCGTGCGTTGCGATTTCCTGCGTCGCGCCCTCAATGAAACAGACCAACAATAGGTCTTCGCGGCCGCCGGGCGCCGGTTCGACCGCGATGCGGAATGGCGTCGGATCAACTTCGCCACGCGTCCGCCCACCCGGCGCAACGACGCGCGTGTTGTCTTGCAGCGCGCGCTGAATGGTGGTCCTCAACCTCGCGCGCACGCCCTCGCGCGCCATGGCGATCAAGTCGTGCAAGGGGCGGCCTGGCGCGATCTTGAGATAGCGATCGACCGGGCCTTGAAAGTGTAGGCATTCGAATTTCCGATTGATCAAGATCGCGGCGGGGCCATAGGTGTTCAACACCACTTTTCGGCAGAGATCGGCAAGCTCTGCTTGGCGCGATGGTGTTGGACCCAATCCGGAATGCGCGCGCATCCGCGACCCGTCGTCCGCGCCGGCAGGCAAGCCGAAAGCGCTGGGCCGCGCGTGCCCCACCCGCTGATAGAGGCGCTCGGCTTTGGAAACGGCGGCAAACCGGCGGTCGGCGGCCGCCACCGTCTCCGCATTGCCGAGAAGCAGCAGACCGCCTTCGCGCAACGCGAAATGAAAGATCGAGAGAACCTTCGCCTGAGCCTCCGGGCGCAGATGGATCAACAGGTTCCGGCATGAAATGAAGTCGAGACGCGCAAACGGCGGGTCCGCCAGCAGATCCTGCGCCGTAAACACCACGCTGGAGCGTAACTCGGGCGAGACCCTATAGGAATGATCTTCTCTGGTGAAGAATGCGGTCAATCGATCCGAGGACACCTCGGCCTCAATCGATTGCGGATAGAGGCCCTCGCGCGCGATCGCCACCACATCCGGATCGACGTCGCTGGCGAAGAGCTGCATTTTGACGTCGCGCTTGGACGCGTTGATCTGCTCCCGGAACAGCATGGCGAGGGAGTAGGTCTCCTCTCCGGAGCTGCAGCCGGCGACCCAGATCCGCAGGGGTCGCTCCAAAGCATGCTCGCGCACCAGATCGGGAATGACTTTCTTCTCCAGCACATCAAACACCGGCGCGTCGCGAAAGAAGCCCGTGACGTTGATCAGCAGGTCCTTCGCGAGCTGTTCGCGTTCGTCGGCGTCTCGGAGCAGGAGATCGAGATAAGCGTCTGCGGACCTGGTTGCCGCTATCGCCATCCTGCGCGCGACGCGGCGCTCGAGTGTGCCGCGCTTGTAAAGAGTGAAATCGTGAGCCGTTTTTGTGCGCAAGAGATCGATGATGTTCGGCAGAAGCTCTTGCACGGAATTTGGCGAGCGTAAGGCGTTCGGCGGCGGCGCAAGGGCTTCGCCCTGCACGCGCTGCACAAGCGCTTCGGCGATCTTCGCGGCCGAGGCCACCAGGTCCACCGCGCCTGTCGCGATGGCGCTACGCGGCATGCCGTCGTAGTCGGCCTCGCCGACGTCCTGTGCAATGACGAAGCCGCCGTTCGCCTTCACCGCCTTCAGCCCGAGGCTTCCGTCGGCGCCGGTCCCCGAGAGGACGACGCAGACGACGCGAGCGCCATATTCGCTCGCCAGGGAATTCAACAGGAAATCGAAAGCGAGGCGCGCTCCGTGGGGCGCTCGTGGCCTTGAAAGCCGCAGCGCCCCCTTGTCGTCGGCCGAGAGATAGACGCCTGGCGGGATGAGATATACGTGTTCGCGCGCTATCGCCATTCCGTCAGTCACTTGCAAGACGGGCATCGCCGTATGGCCCGCGAGCAATTCCACCATCAGGCTGTCGTGGCTGGGGTCGAGGTGCTGGACGACGATGAAGGCCATGCCGTTGCCCGCGGGCAAGGCGTCCAGTAGCCTCTTGCACGCGTCGAGGCCGCCAGCCGAAGCGCCGATCGCGACGATCGGGAAATCCGCACGGCTGCTTGCGGAAAGAGCCTTCTCGACCCGAAGCTGTCGTCCAGCCTCGGCTTGATGCAGACGACGTCCAGGCATGCACTTATGTTTTCTCTGAGAGCGGGGCTCCAACGAGAGCGACCACAACAAATCTTAGCACGATCACGTCTCGAATACGAGTTGCGGCAAGGTCGCCCATTGCCAGCCTTGGACAGATCGGCCTGCGGCGAGGTCACGTTGCGCCGCGGCGTGAGTAGTTTCCGAGGCTGCCCTTGTCGATTACTCGCGTTATCGTTGCTTCAAGCGCGTCTAAGCTCTGCCCCGCCCGCCATGACGGTTTCGGTCGTCGGACGAGCGCTGAGGCCGGCCCGACACCCGCATCGTCGTAACCTCGAGGCCAAGCATGCAGCCGCCTCGCGACGCATCATCCAAGACTGTCCGCATTCCGAACGCTGGGCGACTGGAAGAACGCTGGGCGGCGGTTGTTGGTCCGTGTGGCGAGCGCTGGCTGGCCAAATCGCGCGTCTTGCCGAAAATGAACGAGGCAGCGGACTCCGCAGGCTCCTGGCAGACGCCAGGCGCGGGGATGCGCGGATGAAAGCGCTACGCGTTCTGGTCGTGGAGGAGGACACGATGATCGGCAGAGTGCTTGCCGAGACGCTCAAGGAGCTCGGCTACGTCGTCTGCGCCGTGGAGACGAGGGCCGCCAATGCCATGGCTGCCGCAGAACGCTGTCGCCCGGACCTGATGATCGTCGACGTCGGCCTGAGTGAAGCGAGTGCCGTCGCGGCGGTCAGAGAGATCCTCCGAGGCGGCTTTGTCCCGCACGTTTTCGTGACGGGCGATGTGCTGAGGGACCTGTCGCTGGGGCCAGAGGCGGCCCTCATTCAAAAGCCCTTTCGCGAACCCGATATCGTTCAAGCGATTCAGCGCGCGCTCGCGGGGAAGCCGGAATGCGACACCGCCCCGATCCTGATCGGAAAACCCATGCCGCTGCGACAGAGGACGTAAGAAATGCGATCAGCATCGGCGCTTGCCGTTACGACGGACGCTCAGATGCGGCCGGCTCGGGCGAAGGCGTGCGTTTCCGAGGCTGGCGAGCTTATTGGCTGCCGCAGTTCGATGCAAGGAGCGGCAAGGGTGGCTCGGCTTGCTACGTGGCTGCAACGTGAGCGAAGAGAATCGGCCGCCGAAATGACCCAGATCGCCCTTGCGCCTCTGATCGGTCCGGAGTTCGACCAATTCCTCGGCGCGTCGATCCAGGGGGCGAAACGGAACTATGCTGAGCGAGCCGGCGCTTGCGCGTCTGGACGTCGATCCTTGGCGAGAGGCGGCCGCCCTCGCTCGAATGCCGGTAGAGGCGGCCACGAAGCGACTGGCGGCGCAGATCGCCGCCTTGCCGGACGATCTCTCATCGGATCTCCCCATTGAGACGATCGCGCGCGAGCTCATTGCGCTGCTGCCGAGGAGTATCAGTTTCAATGTCGCTTCACGCGCGAGCGTGTCTGCGACCGCTGGCCGGCAGCGTCCTCAGTCGCGCGTCGCCTTGAGCGCGCTCGCCATCGCCACTGCGATCGTTTTCGCGCTTCGGTCATTCTTTCCCTGAGACTTGGGACCGGCGACAGATCGTCGCCTTCTCCCCCGAGGACGTCACGTCAGTTTTGCCGCACCAGCCTCATTGCTTGAGACCCTGCAAATCGCGCCGGCGCGGTTGCGTTGTGTATGTCGTACGCCGCACTCGCAAAGCATGGTCGAATGCGAACGTCCTCGTTCCAGCCTCGCGATTGCCAGCGCAATTCCAGTTCTGGCGATCGCCGCATCTTCAGTTAATCGCCGCAGCCGTCCGCGGTGCCGGTCCAACACGCCTCGTCGTCCTTAGGCAGCGTCGGGCGCGGAAGCGGCCAACGGTGCGACGGCGTCCGCGCGGTGGATATCGAGTCGCGAGGGATTGGTCGCGCCGAGAATCTCCTTGGCGCGAGCTGCCGCTTCGGCCGTGCCCCGCGCCATGACAAGAAACCTGTCGGCCTTGATGTCGGACTCGTATTGGATCACGCTGTCCTTAGGCACGCCGATGCTATAGAGCGCGGCCGCGAGCGCGGCGACGCCGCCGACAAGAACCGCGTCCTCTATGGCGGTGACGATGACTGTCGCGAGAAAGCCGAGCACTACCACGGGCCCTGTCACCGGCGAGGCCAGGAAAAGTCCGCCGAAGAACAGGCCCCAGAAGCCGCCCCAGAAGGCGCCGCGAGTGCCCCAGAACTTCACCCTGTCGCCCGCGGTATAGAATCCCATGACCTTCTCTTCGGAATGATAGCCCTTGCCAACGACGCTGAGGTCCTTCATGGGAAAACCGGCGCCGGTCAGCGTCTTCACCGCCCCTTCGGCCGCACCGTGGGTCGGGAACACGGCGATTGCCGTTTCAAATTTGTCCATGGAAGTCTCCTCGGGGACTACGTAGCGCCGAGCAAACGCTTTGCGCGGTGCTTGTGCCAAAGCGGCAACGCGCGAGGCGAACCATTCGCCAGCGCGCCGTCCGATAACTCCACACTAGGCGCCGGCGCTCTCGCGAGGACAGGCTCGGAAACTACTCAGCTCGTTCCGCGCTGCCCTCAAGCCTGTTGGCGTTCGACTGCGGTTGCGCGTTTATCAGTCCACTGCCTGGACCGGCTGAAGAGCGCGCGCGCACGCCGTCACTTCATTTTCGATCGCTGCATAGTCCTTGATGCCGGACCGGCTCCTAGGCGTGATTTGCAATAGGGTGCGTGGTCGCCACTCTGGATTGACCTTGAGAAAACGGTCGAAGGCGTTGATGCTCTGGATGATGCCCTTCGAATAGTCGAGCCGATCGACGCCGAGCACGAGACGCAGTCCGTTGAGGCCCTCCCCAATTTGCTTGGCAAGTGGCGAACGCGCGGCGTTGCGCGCGAGCCGTACGTAGGTGGCGGTCTCGATGCCGACCGGAAAAGCGCCGATCCGCGTCCGCCGCCCCTCCACTTCGAAGCTTAAGTCGGGGCCTGCCCTGACGCACCGTATCGTCGATAGATAGGCGGCGAAATTGTCGCGATCGTTCCCAGCCCGAGAGCCGACGAGATCATAGTCGGTAAGGGCACCGAGAATCTCATCGCGGTGGGGCAGCGTGCACAGTACGTCCAATGGGGGCGCAGGGAATGTGAAAAAAGAACCCGATCGGATTGAGATGCGCTCGAGTGCGCAGTTCCCGCACCAACGGAATCAGATGGTAGTCGTGCACCCAAAGGACGTCGGTCTCATGCGCGCGGCCCGGCAGCCATGGTTAAGCACGACGGGAACCAACGTGGCGATCGCCGGCATCGTCTCTCCGTTGATCTGGCTGATCGGCTTCGGACCGTTTCTTCTCGTGCAGGCTCCTGTCGTGGCCACAAGCGCCTCGACCTCCGTATGGTTCCTCTACATCCAGCACCAATTCGAGGATACGCTCTGGAGTCACGATGGCGAGCGGAGTTTCGACGAAGCGGCTCTGAACGGAAGCTCCCACTATGAACTGCCGCCCGCGCTGGCGTGGTTCACGGGGAATATCGGGGTGCATCACGTGCACCATCTTTCGAGCCGCATTCCTTTCTATCGTCTCCCGGAGGCCCTTCGCGATCATCCGCAGCTCGCGAGCCTGGGTCGGCTGTCCTTCCGCCAAAGCTTGCGGTGCGCGTCGCTGGCGATTTGGGACGAGAGGCAGAGGCGGCTCATATCGTTTCGCGAACTGCGCGATGGATGACGGAAACCTCAAGCGCCTGCTCTCGTCGCTCCGCTGAGAGCAGCGCCTCGTCGTTTGTGAATTCGACGACGGCGGCGGTCGCTCGTTGCTGCCCTCGACTAATTTGAGCCTGAGAGCAATTCAGAAAGGCTCGTGCGGCGGGGCATTGCGCTATGGTAAAGCGACAGCGAGGGACTTCGCCGCTCTCCCCGAACACCCCTGCTGCGTGTCAGGGTGCGTGCGCGAGCATTCAAAAAGAACACCCGCGCGGCCCGCTCGTCACCATCAGGGTTCCTGACGATGATTTCGCGCCGCGTGTCGTGTCCGCATCTCGAATCAATAGCACTAGCCGACAACTAGGGCGAGGGGCAACAAAGGACAGCCAAATCCAAATCCATTGTCGTAACCATAACCATGACCATAATCATAGCCACCATAGCCCGCGCCGTGACCACGATAGTTTCTGCCGGCGTAAGCCACAATTCCCGCCATGGAAGCTCCCGCATTGGATGCCTGCACTGTGGACGCTGGTACTATGGACGCCGCCAGACCTGGGGGTCAAACAGACCGGCGCTCGATGCGATTAGGAGCGTCGCAGGCCCGAGCGCGCCGGAGGTGCGTAGGCGAGGGACATGCTGTGCTTCGTCCTGCAACGTGAGGCCGAGTAGTTCGGCGAGCCGTCCGCGGGCGCGATTGGTGCGGCTCTTAATGGTTCCGGTCGCGCAACCGCAAATCGCTGCAGCCTCCTGGTATGAAAATCCCGACTCTCCGACAAGAACCAGGGCCTCCCGCTGCTCAACCGGAATCTGGGCAAGCGCGATTTGGAAGTCCTCAAAATCCATATGCTCGTTCTGGGTGGGGAGCGTAGAAAGCGCGGCCGCCATTGTTCCGTCGCCGTCTTCGACCTCGCGTCTATCTTTCCGATGTTGCGAGTAGAAGGCACTGAGCAGAATCGTGACAAGCCAAGCGTGCATACTCGTTCCGAGTTCATAATAGGCGAGCTTGGCCCAGGCCTTGAGCAGCGTTTCCTGAACGAGGTCGTCCGCGCGATCCGAGCGCCTCGTGAGGGACCGCGCGAAGGCTCGACGAAAGCCAGCGCGGCGTGCCGTGTGTCGACACAACCACGGCGGAGGAAGTCACCTGCCATACTCTCGACAACCTCATGAATGCAGACTAGGCATCTAGCCTCACGACGCAACCTAGCCACCCCAGCGACGGCGCTCGCTCCTTCCCTGAGTAAATTCCAAGTCCCACCCCCAATGCACGTCCGGCGGGAATAGAGCGAACGCCAAGGACGGAGGACTGTCATGAAGAAAAAGCGACGTAAGCCCAGCTGTTGTGGCTGCGCCGCGTGAGGGCGGGACTGTGAGCTGCTTCCGACAAGACGTTTTCGCCAGGCCAGCGCGCCGATGATGTGCCAGGCTTGCGATTGACTGGAGTTTCCCGACGAACTCCTGCCGAATGACTTTCCGGGTCGACAACTCTACGCGACGCGCGACATTGACCGCGATCGATGACTAATCGACCTGTAAGTAGTTTCCGATTCTGGCGACGCGATCCGCGTGGAATTATATTAGCTTTCGTGAAGCGTGCGACCGCAGTTCAGGGTGATGTTCGGTCAAAGCTGCAACACTGGCAAGAGCGCCATGGACGACGCGCCGCAAGTTAAAGACGACCAATTCAACGCTCCCGGCCGCTTCGATCAGGAATGTCAAATGATCGATACCTACTCGAAGGCGCCCCTCACAAATAACTGGTCCCACGCCGCGATTGCCACAACGGGGAAAATCTGTCCCGTCGCATGTGCGTGGGCAAAGGTTGCTGACATGATCGCGGTCGAGACGCGTTGGCCCGACGGAGGCGGCTTTGGGGCATTTTAGTTGATCACTGGCCGTTGTCGCCTTGGCTCGACACAAGGGCCAAGATGGCGGACCGTCGCCAGAAATGTCGCCGGGCCGCTCGACCTCGATGCCGAGGCCGCGCAGCTCAAGCACAACTCGTCGCCGGCGGCCGATCGCGCCGATGTCCTGATCGTGCCAACATCGAGGCCGGCAACATGGACTACAGGAATCTTGCTTTCATGGCCGACGCGCAGATCGCGGGGCTAGTCGTCGGAGCACGAGTGCCGGTGATCCTGACCAGCCGGGCCGACACGCCGGCCGTGCGCGCCGCTTCTCGGCCGCCGCCGTGCTCTATGCCGAAGCGCTGGCGCGCGATCCCGCCATCCTGGCGCCGGAAACCGCGGAGTGATCGGCGATGAGCGAGGCGATCGTCGTCTTCAACGCGGGCTCCACAAGCCTGAAGTTTGCCGCCTATGCGGTGGACGCGGCTGGGCCGTTGGCACTGCTTTGTGCGGGCCGCGTCGACAGCATGCAGGGCGATCCGCATTTCATCGTCAGGGATTCGGAAGGCAAGCCGCGGGACGCCCATGAATGGGGCGAGGGCCACTCGATCGACCACAAGATGGCGATGCATTTCGTCATTATCTGGCTGGAAACCAACATCGATAGGAAGGTGATGGCGGCCGGCCACCGCGTCGTGCTCGGCGGCGCCCGTTTCGCGGCGCCGGTGCGGATCGAGGGCGACGTGCTGGATTACCTTGATGCGCTCGTGGTGATGGAGCCGTCGCACCAGCCCTACAACGTTCGGGGTGCCCGCGCTGTCGCCGAGGCGTTCCCAGGCTTGCCGCAGGTCGCCTGCTTCGACAGCTCGTTCCATTGAACGATGCCGGAGGTGGCGCAGATCTATGCCCTCCCGAAGGTCGTGCGCGACGCCGGCGTGCGCCACTGGGGCTACCACGGCATCTCTTACGATTACATCAGCCGGCAGCTGCCGAAGTTCGCGCCGCAGGCGCGGCGGGTGATCGCTGCGCATCTCGGCGGCGGCGCCAGTCTGTGCGCCATGCTGGACGGAAAGAGCGTCGAAACGACGATGGGCTTTGGAGTGCTCAACGGATTGCCGATGGCGACGCGCTCGGGCGACGTGCCCGCGGATGTGCTGTTCTATCTGCTGCGCCGAAAGCAATTTGACGATGCGTCGCTGAAGAAGATGCTGTACGAGCACGCGGGCCTGCTAGGCCTATCCGGCGTCAGTGGCGACATGCGAGTGTTGCAGGAGAGTGCGGAGCCCCTCGCCGTCGCGGCGGCGGAGTATTTCGTCTACGCGATGACGAAGTATGTCGGCGCCTACGCGGCTGTGCTCGGCGGGCTGGACGCTCTCATCTTTACTGCCGGCATCGGCGAAAACTCGGCCCCCGTGCGCGCGGCCTTGTGCGGCAAACTGGCGTCGCTCGGCGTGAAGCTCGACGAGCCGGCGAACGTCGCGGGCGGCCCGCGCATCTCCGCCCCCGACAGCGGAGTGTCGGTCTGGGTCATTCCCACCAACGAAGAACTGATGATCGCGCAGCACACGCTGGCGCTCGTTCGCCGTTAGCTGAGATGTCGCAACGCGAGGAGCCTGCGGGGCCGCTCGCTCAATGCTCGAGAAAGTCCGGGCTTGCCGGCGCGGAGGGAGGGCCCAAGCGTCGCGAGCGACGCCCGGCATTTCGCATCGTCGCCATGTCTTGTCGCGGAGCGACATGAGCGTTGCAGCGTTGCGCGTTTCGTGTGCGGGGCACACCTAACAGGGTCCTCGCCGTGTCGATAAATGCCTGCCCGTCATATCGGGGGGCCCCACTTCCAGTTCCGGACCTCCGGAAGGTCCTCGCCGTGTTCGTCGATGTAGCGCTTGTGCTCGATGAGTTTGTCCCGCATCAACTGCTTCAGATAGGCTCCCTTGCTGCCCAAATGCGCTAGGCGATCCACAACGTCCTGCACGAGATGAAAGCGGTCGAGGTCATTCTGTACACGTATGTCGAAAGCCGTTGTGATCGTGCCCTCTTCTTTGTAGCCCCGGACATGCAGGTTGCGATTGGTGCGACGATAGGTCAACCGGTGGACCAGCCAGGGGTATCCGTGAAAACCAAAGATGATGGGCTTGTCATTGGTGAAAAGGGAATCGTAATCCGGGTCGCTCAGTCCGTGAGGGTGTTCGCTCTGAGGCTGCAGCTTCATCAGATCGACCACATTGATCACGCGGATTTTCAACTCGGGCAGATGCGCACGGAGAATGGAGACGGCGGCGAGAATCTCCAGCGTCGGCGTGTCGCCGCAGCAGGCCATCACCACGTCCGGCTCCGCGTTTTGGTCGTTGCTGGCCCAGCTCCAGATGCCGAGCCCTTGCGTGCAATGTACGACTGCGGCGTCCATGTTCAGCCATTGCGGGAGAGCGTGTTTGCCCGCCACCACCACATTGACATAATGCCGGCTGCGCAGACAGTGATCGAATACCGACAACAGGCAGTTGGCGTCGGGCGGTAGGTAAACCCGCACGATATCGGCCTTCTTGTTGATCACATGGTCGAGGAAGCCGGGATCCTGGTGAGTGAAACCGTTGTGATCCTGCTGCCAGACGTGAGAAGCGAGCAGATAGTTCAGGGACGCGATCTTGCGGCGCCAGGGCAGCTCCAGGGTTACTTTCAGCCACTTGGCGTGCTGACTGAACATGGAATCGACAATGCGAATGAAGGCTTCATAGCTGTTGAACAGCCCATGCCGCCCTGTCAGCAGATACCCCTCCAGCCAGCCCTCGCACTGGTGCTCGCTTAGCATCGAGTCCAGCACGCGTCCTTCTGGCGCGAGGAATTCATCATTCTTGACTTCGCGCGCGTCCCACTGGCGGTCGGTGACTTCAAAGACCGCGCTCAAAAGATTCGAGACCGTCTCGTCAGGGCCGAAGACGCGGAAATTGCGTTGATCCTTATTCAACACGGCAACGTCGCGCAGGAACTTGCCCAGCACGAGCGTATCCTGGCCGTCAACGGCGCCAGGCGAAGGCACTTTGACCGCATGGTCATGGAAGTCCGGCATGCGCAGATCGTGCAGGAGGATCCCACCGTTGGCATGCGGATTGGCGCCCATCCTCCGGTCGCCCTTCGGCGCCAATTCGGCTAAATCCGGCATGAGGCGACCGTTTTCATCAAACAGTTCCTCCGCCTTGTAGCTCTTCATCCAGCTTTCGAGTTGCTTGACGTGATCGGGATGTGCGCAGTCCACGAGGAGCGGCACCTGATGCGCGCGGAAGGTGCCCTCCACCTGTAAGCCATCGACGATTTTCGGTCCTGTCCACCCCTTGGGGGATTTGAGGACAATCATGGGCCAGCGCGGCCGAGAAGAGTCATTTTTACCTCGCGCATTCGTTTGGATGCGCCGAATGTCCTCGATTGCCTTCTCCATCGTCGCGGCCATGAGCTGATGCATCGCTTCCGGCTGGTCGCCTTCCACAAAGTACGGGGTCCAGCCACAGCCCTTGAGGAACTGCTCCAACTCCTCAGGCTCGATGCGGGCCAGGACCGTCGGATTGCTGATCTTATAGCCGTTGAGGTGGAGGATCGGCAGTACGGCTCCGTCAGTGATCGGATCGAGCAACTTGTTGGACTGCCATGAGGTCGCCAGGGGGCCCGTTTCCGCTTCGCCGTCGCCGACGATGCAGGCGACGATCAGATCTGGATTGTCGAACGCGGCGCCAAAGGCATGACTGAGCGAATAGCCCAACTCGCCGCCTTCATGAATTGACCCGGGCGTCGTGGGCGCGACATGACTTGAAATCCCTCCGGGAAACGAGAACTGTTTGAACAGCTTTTTCAGGCCCGCTTCGTCCCTGGTGACGTCCGGATAGACCTCGCTCCAGGTGCCTTCAAGATATACGTTGCCCACCAACGCCGGGCCACCGTGACCGGGACCGGCGATATAGATCATGTTCAGGTCATGTTTCTTGATGACCCGGTTCAGGTGGACATAGATAAAGTTCTGGCCGGGCGTCGTGCCCCAATGTCCGACCACCAGCGGCTTTACATGGGCTAGAGTCAGAGGTTCGCGCAACAGCGGGTTATCGTAGAGATAAATCTGCCCGACAGACAGGTAATTGGCGGCGCGCCAATAAGCGTTCATCTTGTGCAGATCGTCGGCGCCTAGCGTTCCCCGCCTTACGGGGAGTCCCGGTGGCGGCGTCTTGGCCCTTAGACTCTAGCGTCAAAGCGGGTGCGTTCATTGTCGTAACCCTTGTTGTACTCGGTGCTTCGGCTATCGAAATGCAGAGCCGCCCGTGGCTACATTGTCGGCGGTTCGGGTCTTGGCGAAGCGCCGATGAGGTGGCGCGCCGTAAAGCCATTGCAACGGCCAATAACCCCGCGCGGAGGGGGCGGCGGTCCGTTCAAGGTCTCCCCAATTTCAAACATGGCCGACTAGAGATTGCCTGGGCAGACTCGGAAAGTACCTATGCGGCCGAATTCGCTCTGCGGTGGAAGGCAGCGCCGGATGCGCAAGCAAGCAGAACCGAGGAGCCGAGCCAAGCGGCATGGAGAGGCGCGCTTGGACACGAGTAGATTTGGACATGGGTAGAATTCGATCCTCCTTGCTTTCCCTCTGGTAGCGTTAAAATTGAATTCAAAGCGCCGCCGCGCAAGTCGTTGCTACGGACAATTCGTTTCGCCGCGAAGATGACAGTAAATAATACACGTTTATTTATATTATATGCTCTCTTATCTTGCCTGGACGGCACCTCAGGCCCGGCATGCTCACCGTGCTTGGCCCTTCTTTCGACGACCAATTCGGTTCTGTCGCCTTATCCAGAAATACAGATCGTGTATATGGCGTTTCTCCATACAACTCTCATGAGCTATCTGACTTCGTCAGCCGCTCTCGGATCGTCTTTAATTCGTGCTCGCGCTCCGAGCCTGATTGTGGGTAACTCATTTCAAGTGCGTCGAAGCGTATCGAGGACAATTTGGGATACGATCAACCGGGCGTTTTCTTTGTCGTCGGCGGGAACGACATACCAGGGAGCGTCGCCGGGTGCTTGTCGCACTGAGGCATTCCTCATACGCCTTCATGTAGTGCTTCCAGAATTTTCGCTCCTCGATGTCCGCAAGGCTGAATTTCCAGTTCTTTTCCGGCTCGTCGATGCGTGCGAGGAAGCGCTTTCGCTGCTCTTCGTTCGAGAGGTGGAGGAAGAACTTGACGATGCGGGTTCCGTTGACATGGAGATGTCTCTCCAAATCCACGATCGACCGATACCGGTCGCGCCAGACCGTCTTGTCGTCGATGCGGCGTGTCCGGGAGCCCTTCGCCGAGGAGAATTTCGGGATGCACGCGGACGATCAGCACTTCCTCGTAATAGGATCGGTTGAAGATGCCGATCCGACCGCGTTCTGGCAGATCGCGCGTGGTGCGCCAGAGGAAAGTCGTGCTCCAATTCGGCGGCGCTGGGATGTTTGAAGCTGAACACCTGGCAGCCCTGGGGGTTGACCCCGGACATCACATGCCTGATGGCGCCGTCTTTTCCCGCCGCATCCATCGCCTGAAAGATCAGCAGGATCGCATGGCGGTTGGATGCATAGAGAAGCTGCTGTTGCGAACTGAGCTGCGCAACGTGCTCTTCCAGGAGCTTCTTGATATTGCTCCTTCGACTTGTAGACGGGATCGACGATCGTCGGCCACTTCTCGAGATCGACCTCGTCTCCTTCGCGCACGCGAAAGTCCGTTGTGTGTATTTTCATCGTCTTCCTTCCTGCGGTTTGGCCGCTCATCGGCTCAGTCGGCGGTCGGCGGCGGCGAATCCGACGGCGTCTTCGCTTTGGCTCCCCCGACTCAGGCTCGACTTCGGTTTCAGGCTCGGCGTTGGTTTGAGGCGCCTTCGGTGGTCGCGATGGGCGTCTCAGCCTGGGTGACCGCCGCGGCTTACCGTGAGGCACGGCTTTTGCTTCAGGCTTGGGCGTAGCTTTCGCTTCGGGTTGGGGCTTGGCTTTGACCGGATCGAAGATCCGATACGCGAGCAGTTTCACGCGGTCGTTCACGAGGAACCAGGCCAGCGCATAGGCCCAGACGAACGCTGCCCATCCCCAGCCGAGGGGGGTCATGAACAACCCATAGACCGCGATCAGAGTCGCCAGCGCTTGGGTGCCGAGCACGGCCGCCCACAGAATCCGCGCGGGGCGAATGGACCAGAACGGGCCGCGTGTGCGCGTCAGGAAAATCGTCAGATGTCCGGCCACCGACAGCTTCAGGTACATCAGCGTCTGGATGTGTGCGCGGTCGAGGTGAAAGACGCGCTCGGCGAGATAAAACAGGCCGAACGCGGCGACGACCCCGATGAGGCCCAGCACCGTGGCGATTCCCAGCACCACGCGCATGTTCCAGGCCTCGGGCTGATCCTTGTAATGAACGTTGTCGTAGGCGATGGACAGGATCGCGCCGTCGTTGAGCAGCGCCAACATCACGATCATCACCGCCGTCAATGGATAAAAGTTGAAGATCAGGATCGCCAGCGTCATGAAGAACAGCACGCGCAGCGTCTCGGCGATGCGGTAGATCGCGTAGCTGTTCATCCGCTGGAAGATTTTCCGGCTCTCCTTGATCGCGTCGATAATCACCGACAGGCCTGGCGTCATCAGCACGATGGCCGCCGCCGCGCGCGCCGCGTCCGTCGCGCCCGAAACGGCGATGCCGCAGTCGGCTTCTTCAGCGCCGGGGCGTCGTTCACCCCGTCGCCCGTCATGCCGACGATGTGGCCGCGCTTTTGCAGAGACATCGACGATGTGGAACTTGTGTTCGGGGAAGACCTGGGCGAAACCGTCGGCGTTCTCGATGGCCTTGGCCACCGCCGTCGTCGTTTGCTGCTTTTCGTCACCCAGGCTGGCGGCATCGAGAATATTTGTGCCCATTCCCAGTTTCTTGGCGGTTTCCTGGGCGATGGCCAGCGCATCGCCGGTCACCATCTTGACCTTCACACCCATCTGTTGCGCGGTCGCGATGGTTGCCTTGGCGTCGTCCCGTGGCGGATCGAACAGGGGCAACACACCAAGAAACTGCCATTGGCCTTCACCCTCGGCCCGCGCCACGCCCAATGAACGAAAGCCGCGCGCCGCGAATTCGTTGACCGCCTTGTCGACGGCGGGCTTCACCTCCGCGGCGTTGGCCGACAATGCCAGGATCACCTGCGGCGCGCCCTTGGTCACCTTGAACGCCCTTCCATCCGGGCCCGTGACGGTGGCCTCGGTGCGTTTATGCACCGGGTCGAACGGCTGGAAATGGCCCACCTTGTAGTCTTCCAAGGCCTGATCGTTTTTCAGGCCGCCCAGAACGGCCAGATCGATGGTGTCGTTATTGTCCGCGCGCGAGGCCAGCGCGCCAGCGAGGATCACTTGCTCGGCGGAAACATCGTTGACGCCGAACGGATCGCCCAAGCGTCAGCTTGTTCTGGGTCAAGGTGCCGGTCTTGTCGGCGCACAGCACGTCGACGCCCGCCAATTCCTCGATCGCCACCAACCGGGTTACGATCGCCTTTTTCTTCGCGAGCAGGCGCGCGCCGACGGCCATCGTCACCGACAGCACCGTCGGCATCGCCACGGGAATCGCGGCCACGGTCAGCACCAGGGCGAACTGCAACGTGGTGAGGATCGGGTCGCCGCGGTAGATTGCGACGCCGATAATCACCGTTACCAGAATCACCGCGAGGATGATCAGGTAATTGCCGATTTTCAACACCGCGCGTTGAAAGTGGCTGACGGTCTTGGCCCCCTGCACCAGCTCCGCGGTCTTGCCGAAATAGGTCTTGGCGCCGGTGGCGTAGACCAGGGCGCCGATTTCACCCTGACGAATGATCGAACCGGAAAATATTGCCTCGCCGGATTTGCGCGTGGCGGGCAACGACTCTCCCGTCAGCGCGGACTGATCCACCTCAACCGGGTCGCCTTCCAGCAGGCGCGCGTCCGCCGGCACGATGTCGCCCAGGCGGACGCGGATGACGTCGCCCGGCACCAACTCACGCGCCGCCGGCGTGACCCACTTCCCGTCACGTTTCACCCTGGCCTTGATCGCCAGCGTGGCCTTCAGAGCGGCGATGGCGTTGCCCGCCTCGTGCTCTTCCCAGAATCCGACGATGGCGTTGGCCAGAAGCAGAACGAGAATGATGCCGAAGTCCGGCCAATGCCGGGCTACGGCCGACAGGATCACCGCCGCTTCGATCATCCAGGGGATGGGCCCCCAGAAATAGGAGAGGAATTTCAGGAGCTCATTCGTCTTCTTTTCCTCGATCTCGTTGGGACCATATTGGGTCAGGCGTTTCTGCGCCTCGGCTTGAGAAAGGCCGTCCGGCGACGATTCCAACTTCTTCTCCACCTCCGCCAAGGGCAGGGATTTCAAATCGTCCTTCGCAGTGGGCTTCGATTCCGACTTGGATGCGGGAGCCTTGGGCGGGTCAGCTATCGATTCCATGACGGATGTCCTCCGAGATTTAGCTAACTGCGAAGGAGCGACAGCGTGCGCTGCGCCATCACCAACTCCTCGTTGGCGGGGATGACCCAGACCGACACGCCGCTGTCGGGGCGGGGGATGTGCGGGTCGCCTCGTCCAGCTTCGCGCTGAGCCACGGCAGTTTGCCGCAAAGCGCCGGGCGCAACGGAACTCAATATCGATTGAACCGCCGGGCGGCGCATTGGCGCCGGCCAATTCTGCGGGAGCCGGTTGGGACAGGATCAGTAGGGCTGGCCGCGGCGATGCGCTCCTTCAGGCGCGGAACAGCGGCTTTCGTCCAGGCGATCAGAACTCATCACGGGTTCGCTCCCGCCACGGCCAAGGAAGCCTGCATCACGGGCGGGACACGAGCGTCGCCATTGGGGCGTGCCGGCTTGCTGGGTCTGTCGAGAAGCTCGAGGAACGGCTTGATGATGTCGATCGGCATGGGAAAGACGACGGTCGAATTCTGTTCGGCGCCGATCTCTGTGAGCGTTTGCAGGTAGCGCAACTGCATGGCGGCCGGGATGCTCGAGAGGATCTGAGCAGCGTTCACAAGGGTCTGCGAGGCTTGGAACTCGGCTTCCGCATGGATGATCTTGGCGCGACGGTCGCGTTCCGCCTCCGCCTGTTTGGCGATGGCGCGCACCATGTTTTCCGTCAGTTCGACCGTTCTGATCTCGACATTGCTCACCTTGATCCCCCAGGTTTCGGTCTGGGCAGTCCAGGATGCTCTGGACGTCGGTGCTGAGCTTCTTTCGTTCGGAGAGCATCTCGTCGAGATCGTGCTGCCCTAGCACCGAGCGCAAGGTCGTCTGCGCCAGCATGTTCGTGGCCGGAAGGTATTGTTGAACCTTGATGATGGCGCGTTCGGCATTGACGACGCTGAAATAGAGCACCGCGTCGACCTTCATCGAGACGTTGTCACGAGAGATCACGTCCTGGCTCGGTATCTCGATGACCTGGGTACGCAAGTCCACGCGCACCATTTCCTGGATGAGGGGGATCAGCAGCACAAGGCCGGGACCCTTGACCTTTTGAAAGCGGCCAAGAGTGAAGACCACGGCGCGCTCGTATTCCCGCAAGATTTTGACGCTCGCAGCGATAAGATAGACGGCCGCGACCAAAACAAAGACGGGGATATACAGAATTGGGGTGAACATGGCGTGGCGCCTTTCAGAGCGAAAGAATTACGTCCTCACTCCAAGGCTGAGCCGACGGCGCGGAATAGCCGAATTTGCACCAGCATCTGCGCGGACGTCTATGCGGCCGAGTCCGGAGCGGGTGGACGTACCGAACAGAATAGTGACCGAAAGCGCCGCGCTAGGCTCGGAAACTACCTACTCTCAATTCGAGGTGCGGCGGGGGACGCAAGATCCAACCTTGAAGGAGCGCGTCGTAGGCACTGACCTAATGGTGCGGACAGGCGCGTCGGGAGACCGGCAGGAGGTGGAAGGTGAACGTGCTTTTCCCGAGTTATCCGGCGGCAAGTAAAACTTGCCAACGTGATTAGGCTTTCTAGCGGGTCACATCCTTGCGGCGCCGAGCCGAAATTCGCGCATGACGCCTCCGCCAACGCCCGCGTCGCGCGCCACCGCAAGCTCCGGGGGTGATCGCGACGCGGACCGCGTCAACGACAATGTCATCCGGGCCCTCGGCGTCACCCGCCTCCCGCAAAGGCGACCGACTTCCGCGCGGCGACGTTAGGTAGTTCCCGATCCTAACGCCGACGGGCGACGGCGCCTAAACTGGTCTCGCCTGGAGGCACATCATGGAACGCTCCGATGGCGTCACCGCCATACTCGCCCGCATCATGAAGATGATGGACCTTTCGAGTGGAAGCCTGGGCCTAAGATCGCTCGAAGATTCTCGTGGGCTGGGAGGTCCGATCCCAATTGCCCTCCGTGCCAGGCATACCTTCGCCAAGCGTACCTTCGGAGCGCTGACGCAAGGTCGCATCACGATCGATCGCCACGAACGTCTCGCGGTCGCGCGGTTTTGCGGCGGTGATTTATGATCATTCGGCGGCTTTCCGCGGGCGGCCAGACAGCGCAGGCGGGACCCGTGACGAATCCTCTTGCCTTGCTGACCGCTGCGATCTTCGACGTCGACGGCGTTCTTCTCGCATCTCCTCATGAACGCGCATGGCGGGAAGCGCTTCAGGGGCTGGCCGAGCCAGATCGTTTCACCACCGCGCTGTATCAGGCGGCGGTGGCCGGCAAGCCGCGGCTTAGCGGCGCGCGCGCCGCGTTGGAGGCCGTTGGCATCCCGGACGCTGAGAAGCGGGCCCCCGCTTACGCAGAGGTCAAGCAGAAGCGGCTGCTGGCGCTCATTAGTGCTGGACACGTCCAGGCTTTCCCCGACGCGCTCCGTTTCGTCCAAGCGATCGGGTCCCTGGGCTGGCCCATGGCGGTCGCCTCGTCGTCGAAGAACGCCAATCAGATGATGAAGACGATCGCGGTGGGCGCCGGCCGGACTCTGTTCGACATGTTCGGCGCCAACGACTGCGGACGCACATTGACCCACGGCAAGCCGGCCCCGGAGATTTTCCTTCTGGCCGCGGCGGCTTTGGAGGTCGAGCCCGCCTGCTGTTTTGTCGCCGAGGACGCCCCCGCCGGCATCGAGGCCGCCCGCGCGGGCGGCATGAAGGCGCTCGGCGTCGCCCGTCTCGGTGACGCGGCCGGACTCTGGGCGGCGGGCGCGGACCTCGTTGTGACGAGCCTGGACGAAGTCGCTATCGACGCGCTGAAGGAAGGGCGGCTCGGCCGACGCGCGCCATGAAAGAACAAGCGACGCCGGACGATGCGCTCGAGCCGACCGCCGATCCCGCCTGGGTTCTCCACGCTGTCGGCTACGACCCTTTGCGCGAGACCACCGTCGAATCGCGCTTCGCGATCAGCAACGGGTTCTTGGGCGTCAGGGCGGCGCGAGGAGTGACGCGTGGCGCGAGCTGGGTCGCGCCGCCGCGCACCTATGTCGCCGGACTGTTCGGAACGCTCGGCGAGGAACCGTCTGCGCCGGGGCTGGTGTCCGCGGCCGACTGGCTGCAGGTCCGGATTCTGCTTCCTGGCGGACCTCTGGTGCATCATCCTAGCGACTTGTCGTCCCACCGCATGACGCTCGACGTGAAGCGTGGCGCATTGCTGAGCGCGTTCCACCGATCGAAGGCGGCCGACGCAAAGGACCCCGACGCGAGCATTCGCGGGCGGACCCTGCGCCTCGTTTCGCTGGGCGAGCGTGCGATCGGGCTCCAGCTCCTGCAATTCGAGATTGAGGAGGGCGAGGTCGAAATCACGCTCGAAGCCTCGTTCGACGGACTGGATGTCGAACTCGTCGCCGAACGGCTCGACGACGACATCGGCCTGTGGCGGACGCACCGCACCGGCAAGCGACTCGCGATGGCGACCTCCTCGTTGCTGCGGGTCGACGGCCGTGAACTCGCGCCGACCGCGTCCGGAGAACTGAAGCGCTCCTGGACCTGGACGAGCCGCCCCGCGCAGCTCGTGTGTTTCGAGCGCTTCGTGGCCGTGGTCCGTTCGGATGCGCTCGACCGCGATCCGAGCGAGGACGCCCGGCGCAAACTCGGGGCCGCGGGGCGGCTCGGCTGGCGTGGCTCTGTCGCGGCGCACGAGGCTGCGTGGAGCGAGCGCTGGCGGCTCAGCGACGTGGAAATCGAGGGCGACGACGCGGCGCAGCAGGCCCTGCGATTCGCCGTCTACCACCTCAACAGCTCGGCCAATCCAGCCGATGAGCGCGTTTCGATCGGCGCGCGGTCGCTGACCGGCCTGGACTACCGCGGGCATGTGTTCTGGGACACCGAGATCTACATGCTGCCGTTCTTCGTCGTCACCTGGCCCGAGGCGGCGCGGTCGCTGCTGATGTATCGATTCCGCACGCTCGACGGCGCGCGAGCGAAAGCCGCCGCAATGGGGTCGCGCGGCGCCCTCTATGCCTGGGAGTCCGCCGACACCGGGGCCGAGACGACGCCGGAGCACGTGATCGCGCCCGATCGGCGGGTGATTGATATCTTGTGCGGCAAGCAGGAGCAGCACATCAGCGCCGACGTCGCCTACGCCGTCTGGCAATATTGGTTCGCCACCGACGATGAAGCGTTTTTTCTCGACGCGGGGGCCGAGATCCTTCTCGAGACCGGCCGGTTCTGGTCGAGCCGCGCCCGGCTCGAGGCCGACGGCCACGGGCATATCCGCGGCGTCATCGGCCCGGACGAGTATCACGAACACGTCGACGACAACGCCTTCACCAACGTCATGGCCCGCTGGAACATCCGCCGAGCGCTCGAAACAGCGGCGCTTCTGCGCGAGCGGTGGCCGGCGCGCTGGGCGAGTCTCTCGGCCGAGTTGAAGCTCAACGACGACGAACTTGCGCAGTGGTCGCGCGCCGCCGAGACGATGGCGACCGGTTTTGATCCTGAAACCGGCTTGTTCGAGCAGTTTGCGGGTTTCAATCAACTCGAAGAAATCGATCTGTCGAAATATTCCGGGCGCTCGGTGCCGATGGACGTGATCCTCGGCCGTGAACGAATTCAGGCGATCCCAGGTCGTCAAGCAAGCCGATGTCGTCGCCCTTCTGGGACTTCTGCCGGAAGAATTCCCCGGCGAGGCGGGAGGGCGGAACTTCAGCCATTACGAACCGCGCTGCAGCCACGGCAGCTCCCTGAGCCGGGCGATGCACGGGTTCGTCGCAGCCAGGCTGGGGCTGTCCGACATGGCGTTGCGTTATTTTCGCGAGACTGCGGCGATTGATCTGGGCGATGCCCACGTGGCGAGCGACGGCGGCATCCACATCGCGGCGCTGGGCGGCGTCTGGATGACAGCCGTGCAGGGCTTCGCAGGATTGTCGTTCACCCGGGACGGTCCGGTCCTCGATCCGCGACTGCCGCCGGAATGGCGCAGTCTCGCCTTCAGATTTCAGTGGCGGGGTCGATCCGTCGGGATCCGGATCGCGCAGAACGGGAGCATCGAAGCGGCGCTCGAAGAGGGAGACGCGATACCGCTCGTCATCGGCGGTCGGACGCGCGAACTGCGCGCGGGCCGCACACTCCATGTGACCAGTGGCGACGCCAATTGATTCTCGTCGCTCGAACGGCCCGGTTATGTTTCGGCGCGGGGTCCGAATGCCGATCGGCGCGGAGAGCCCTGCGTAAGATCTTGATCTCGTTGCGTTCAACTTCGGCGAGCGGGGTCAACTCTCAGATCCGATTCACAACAATCGGCGTCGTGCAGTTCGACATCAAGAAGATCATCGCATACTCGACCTGTTCCGAACTCGGCTTCATGATGATCGGCATCGGCGCGGGCGCCTATCAGACCGCGATCTTCCTCCTGGTATGCCACGCGTTCTTCAAGGCGCTCCTCTTTCTGTGCGCCGGCGCCGTGATCACCCAGCAACACGAAGAGCAGGACATCCGCAATATGGGCGGCCTTTGGCGCAAGATGCCGATCACCTGCGTCACGTTCTGGGTTGGGGCGCTTTCGCTCGGCGGCTTGTGGCCGTTCGCCGGCGCCCAGTCGCACGACGCAGTGCTGCACGCGGCCTACGCGTCCGGCGGCGGATTCGGCGCCTACGGCTATGTCGCCGGAGTGATCGCCACATATCTCACCTGCGTCTACATCTTCCGCGAGCTGTATCTCGTGTTCTACGGTGAGCCGCGCATGTCAGCGGAGGCTTACGCGCACTCCCACGAGGCGCCGCCGGTGATGACCGGGCCGTTGGTGGTGCTCGCGATCGGCGCGACGATTTTGGGTTTCATCCTTGCCCCCTGGTTCGTCGGCGAGAGGTGGCAGGCGTTCTGGCGCGACAGTGTCCAGATCGCCGCCTGGAACCACGCGGTCGCTGGGATGGAGAGCCTGCCCCAGTGGGCGGCGTCGCTTCCACTTCTCGCGACGCTAGCCGGCATGGCCACAGTGTACGTCTGCTACGTGCTGTCGCCAGGCATTCCTGCTTGGCTCGCCACCACGTTCCGGCCGGTGTATCTGTTCCTGCTGAACAAGTGGTACTTCGACGAGCTCTACCGGTTCCTGTTCGTCCGTCCGTACTTCAGATTGGCGCGCCAGCTCTGGCAGGTCGGCGACGTCTCGATAATCGACGGCATTGGGCCCGATGGCGTCTCAGCACGCGTTGTCGACGTTACCCGCAACGTTGTGCGCCTGCAAACCGGTTATGTCTATCACTACGCCTTTGCGATGCTGATCGGCGCCGCCGCGTTCGTCACCTGGTTCCTGCTCGGAGGGATCCGCTGATGTTCGGATTCGGCATCCTCACCGGTCTGCTCGTCCTGCCGTTAGCCGGCGCGCTGCTCATTGGCGCGCTGCCAGGCGAGGATGAAGCGACCTTCAATAGCGCGCGCTGGATCGCGCTGGGGACGACGATCTTGACGTTCGTTCTCTCGCTTGCGGCGTGGTCGTCGTTCAACCCCGCGATCGTCGGCTTCCAGCTCGTCGAGCAGCACGCCTGGTTCTCGCAGGCCATTACTTACAAGCTCGGCGTCGATGGCGTCTCCTTGCCGTTCATGCTGCTCACGACCTTCCTGATGCCCTTCTGCATCGCGGCGTCCTGGGTTTCGATCACCAGTCGCGTCAAGCAATACATGATCGCGTTTCTGGTCCTGGAAACGATGATGATCGGCGTCTTCGTCGCGCTCGATCTCCTGCTCTTCTATCTCTTCTTCGAGGCTGGCCTGATTCCGATGTTCCTTATCATCGGAATATGGGGAGCCGAGCGGCGCGTTTATGCCGCGTTCAAGTTCTTTCTCTATACGTTGGTCGGCTCGCTGCTGATGCTGCTGGCGATTATGACGATGTACTGGACTGCAGGGACCACCGATATCCCGGCGCTGCTGGCCGCGCATTTTTCTGTCGGCGTGCAAAAGTGGCTATGGCTGGCTTTCTTCGCTTCATTCGCGGTGAAGATACCCATGTGGCCTGTCCACACATGGTTGCCCGATGCGCACGTCGAAGCGCCGACGGCGGGCTCTGTCATTCTGGCGGGCGTTCTGCTGAAGATGGGCGGATACGGGTTCATCCGCTTCTCGCTGCCGATGTTCCCCGACGCATCGCACTATTTCGCTCCCCTCGTTTTCGCGCTCTCGGTCATCGCCATCGTCTACACCTCGGCGGTCGCGCTGGCGCAGATCGACATGAAGAAGCTCATCGCCTATTCGTCGATCGCACACATGGGGGTGGTGACGCTCGGCCTGTTCACGTTCAATCGGCAAGGCGTGGACGGCGCGATATTCCAGATGCTGTCGCACGGCATCGTTTCCGCCGCCCTCTTCCTCTGCGTAGGCGTCCTGTACGATCGTATGCACACCCACGAGATCGCGCGATTCGGCGGCCTCGCCAACCGCATGCCGCGCTACGCTTTCTTCTTCATGGCGTTCACCATGGCCGCGATGGGCCTGCCGGCGACGTCTGGATTCGTCGGCGAGTTCCTCGTGCTGATCGGCGCGTTGCACGTCAACTTCTGGTTGGCGCTATTCGGTTCGATGGGCATGGTGCTCGGCGTCGCCTACAGCCTCTATCTGTATCGTTGGATCATGTTCGGCGAACTAACCAAGGCGACGCTGGCGGCGATCCAGGACCTGTCGCCGCGCGAGGTCGCGCTGTTCGTCCCGATGGCCGCCGTTACGCTCTGGATGGGCGTCTACCCGTCGAGTTTCAGCGGCATCTGGGGAGCGACGGTGGCGCAGATGCTCGCGCATAACCAGGCGGCCACGCAAGCGCCGCTCGCGGCCATGAACCGATGACGAACTCCTCGCTCCCAGCCATTGGCCCGCGATCCTCCTTTGAAGAGGTAAGGTGATCGAGGAGGGGCGGTCGCGACGCCATGTGAAACGCTCGCACCCTCAGCCGTCGGTCTTGCTGACGCCGAACACATCAACTTGCCAAGCGGCATGGTCGATGTAGAGCCTACGCCCGATCAAGTTCACGCCGTCGCGCTTCGTCCCCTTTCATATCCGTGAGAAGCAGGCGCTTTCGTCGGCGTTCCGGAAACGGCAGGACGAGACAACATTGGCCGCGGTGTTCGGTGTAATTCACGACGATGACATACGAACGGCCGTCCCTGCCGGACCATAAGTAGGCCCCGAAGCCGTCAGAACTCCCACTGCCTTGCCGGGCCGGCGCCGGTTGAATCTGGAAATCGCCGCTCGTCGGCCCCGCGGCAAAGATGCGGCGGGACATGAACCCGGGGCGCCCTCGAACTGACCCTGGTGGAAAAAACGCATGCCCGGCGACAGGAACGCGATCGCCGCCGCCGCCCGCTGCCGCGGCCAGGGGAATGTCGATGCGGCGCGAGGTTCATCGTGGTTCTCCAGAAACCGCACGAGCTCGTCCTGATAGCCGAGACCCGCATCCAAATGTTCGCGGATGAGCTGGACATGTTGCTAGCTAATCAAGTTGGCCGGTTCAGAAAGTATCGCTGCGAACCTCAGAAAGAACTGGCGTTCCGTTCGAAACGGAGCATGTGTGGTCGTCCGCGGGTGGTTGGCGCCGCGCGGAAAACCTTCGCCCCTAGGATCGCTCCGATCCGGGGCTCGCGTCAGTGACGGGGCTGGATGGTCAGACCGATACGACGCGAAGGGTCAATACCATGTCAATCAAACTCACCGATATACAGCTCGCCATTCTGAGCGCAGCGGCGCAACGCGAGGATAGTTGCCTGATCCTGCCCAAGAGCCTGAAAGGCAGTTCGGCGCAAAAGGTCTCGTCGAGGTTATTGGCCGAAGGACTTGTCAGGGAGATCAGGGCGAAGCAGGGGGTGCCCGTCTGGCGGCGGGATGAGGAGGCGGACAAGTCATATGCCTTGAAACTGACCGCCGCGGGAATGAAGGCGATCGCGGTTCAGGCCGTCGCGGGTGATGAGGACCATCGACCCGCGGTATCGAGCGCGACGACATCGAGCGCAGCAACCGCGAACTCGAATCTCGCAGCGACAGCCAACCTGAATCCAGCTGCGCCGGGGAATCCCAACCCAGCAGTCGCCGAAATGGATGACGCGCCAGTTCCGGAACGCTCGATGGTCTCGGCGACGACCCCGCGCGAGGGGACGAAAATGGCTGGGGTCGTCGGCCTGCTCGAACGCGAACACGGCGCGACGCTGACCGAGCTCATTGCGGCGACCGATTGGTTGCCGCACACTGTCCGCGCCGCGCTCACGGGGCTACGCAAGCGCGGCTTCGCCGTGACGCTCGACCGATCGAACAAGGAGCGCGGTTCGACCTACGCCATCCCTAGGGATCAAAGCGTCGCCGGCGAAGCGGTGGGGACCCAGACGATTAAATCGCCCCCTGCCCCCACGGATCGCGCGAAGAAGCCCAGCCGGCCGAAGTCCGAAAGAGCCGCGTCCGTCGCGATCGGGTCGGCGGCCTGACGATGGCCGGGCGATCCACGAACGGCGCGGGCGGGGATCCTTCTCCTCCGGCGCCCACGGCGAGCGGTGCGTCCCCATCGAGCGGCGCTTCCCCGCTCGACCTCCTCATCGCCAGCCTCGCCGATCTCGACGCCGGTCAGCTTTGTCTGCAATGGCGGAATCATCTGGGCGGGGCGCCTCCCGCCCATCTCCCGCGCTGGCTGCTGGCGAGGGTCCTCGCCCAGCAGCTGCAGGCGGCAACGCTCGGCGATCTCGACAAGTCGACGCTGCGAAAGCTTCGGCAGACCAGGGGCGACGGCGACGATTCGATTCACCGTCCCTTCGCTTCGCGCGAGGCCGCTACAAAAGACGGCGTCAATCTGAAAGCGGGCGCGCTGCTGCTTCGCGAATGGCACGGCGCGCTCCAGCGGGTGATGGTGTTGGAGAAGGGTTTTGCCTGGAACGGCAAGACCTATCGCAGCCTGTCGCAAATCGCCAAGGCGATGACCGGCACCAGCTGGAACGGCCATCGCTTCTTCGGCTTGCGGCCCGCGAGATCGGGGGCCAACGGGAAAGGGCCGCGGTCCGCTGTCGCCGAAACAGAGGCGATCGACGTTCGAACGGAACCGCGCCGCACCGCTGGCCCTCACGCAAGGGCGATCGCGGGCGCCGCCACGAGCGCGGCGACCATCGCGGACGGAGCTACCCCGGCCTCATCGTCGGCCCCCCTCTCATCAACGAGGCCGACCGACAAAGCCCGACCACTTCAGTCCGAGGTGGCGTCATGAAGCCGGTGGATCGAAAACCAGCCCTGCGCTGCGCGATCTACACTCGCGTCTCCACCGAGCACGGCCTCGAACAGGAGTTCAATTCCCTCGACAACCAGCGCGAGGCGTCCGACGCCTATGTCAAAAGCCAATCCCACGAAGGCTGGAAACTGATACGCGACCGCTATGATGATGGCGGTTATTCCGGGGGATCGATGGAGCGACCGGCTCTGAAGGCCCTCCTCGACGACGTTCGCGCCCGGCGAGTCGACGTCATCGTCGTCTACAAGGTCGACCGGCTCACCCGTTCTCTCGCCGACTTCGCCAAGCTGGTCGAGCTCTTCGACTCTCACGGCGTGTCCTTCGTCTCGGTGACCCAGTCCTTCAACACCACCACCAGCATGGGACGGCTGACCCTCAACGTGCTGTTGTCCTTCGCTCAGTTCGAGCGCGAAGTCACCGGCGAGCGCATCCGCGACAAGATCGCAGCGTCGAAGAAGCGCGGCCTCTGGATGGGCGGGGTCGTCCCGATCGGCTACCGCGTTCAGGACCGCGCGCTGCATATCGTCGAAGAGCATGCCGTCCTCGTGCGCGATCTCTTTCGTCGCTATCTCGAGGTCGGCACGGTCGTCGGGCTTCAGGCAGTTCTCGATGGCGAGAACGTTCGCCTGCCCGTCCGGATCGACGGGACCGGCAAGAGCACCGGCGGTGGCGTGATCAGTCGCGGCCATCTCTACAAGATCCTCTCGAACCCGATCTACGTCGGACGGCTGAGCCACAAGAAACAGGTTCACGAGGGCCAGCACGCGGCGATCATCGACGGGCCCACTTGGGATCGCGTCCAGAGCCAGCTGGCGGCGCATGGGAATCGCCGGAAGACCGCGCGCCAGGATTCGGAGGCGCTTCTGGCGGGAAAGCTGTTCGACGATCGCGGCAACGCGATGAGCCCCAGTCATGCGACGAAGGGCGGCAAACGTTGGCGCTACTACGTCTCGCAGGCGCTGCTCCAGGGCCGCAAAGCCGATGCGGGGTCGGCCGCCAGGGTTTCGGCGCCCGAAGTCGAGAAGCGAGTCACGGAGGCTATCGGGAGCCGCGCCGACGCTAGGCGACGACCATGCGGCCAACCTGCGCGCCGCGATCGAGCGGGTCACGATCAGCCGGACCACGATCACGATCCAACTGACGGACGCCGTCGCCGGCGAGAGCCGAGATCGGACCTTGACCGTTGGCTGGACGGCGCCGTCACCGACCCGGCGCCGAGAGATCCTTCAGGGCGAGGATTCGCAAGCCGCATCGACCCGCCCGATGCGAGAGAAGGCTCGCGTCGGCGTCGTCGAAGGTTTGCGCGACGCCCATCGCTGGCTTGACGAGCTGATGGCGGATCCCCATCAGAGCATCGAAACGATTGCGGCCCGCGAGGGCAAGACCGAGCGCTCGATCCGCATGACGATCTCGCTGGCATTCCTCGCGCCAGCCATCGTCAAAGCCGCGATCGAGGGGCGCCTGCCGCGCGGCTTCGGCGTCACTCGGCTCGCCGATGCGCCGATGGCTTGGTCGGCTCAATGGGCGGCGTTCGGGCTCGCCGCTCCCGCTGCAGTCTGAACGGCTCCCGCTGCACTCTGAAGCCGACGACCCTTTTCGACCATCACGTTCGACGTGCGCGCTCGGGCCAATCCCACTGCAGGCGTCAAAGAGGGAATCCGGCAATCCGCGAGACGAACTCGTCGCTCCCGGTCGCCACCTGGCGGCGAGCATCGTTGGCCGCCCTTCCCTATCCGGGAAACGGATTTTTGCGGCCAGAGACTTTGGGCTCGCTTTGGCGACACGGTCCGACGAAACGCGCCGAACTGCCGACACAGACCGTCCCGGCTGGCGCTAACCCACGGGAATGTGGGGATATTCGCCAACAGCAGGAATGCGCGTACGTTTCCAAGGACTGGTTGGTGGTGGACGCAGTCTGGCCGAACCGGTCTGCGCGCGGAAAATTCCCTGCTAACAGGGAAAATATCAGCAAACCTGGCATTTTTCGACCTCTCGGACCAATCTCAGCCCCCCAAACATCAGCAAATTCAAATCCTTACGACAAAATTCCCTATGTAATCGAACAGGGAATTTAATCGCGATAGCAGGGAATTCCTGCCATCTTAACAGGGAAAAATCGCGCGCCAACTTCGCGCTGGGCAAGGAGCCGCGCAGCCGAGCGAGCGCATTCAGCGGCGCCGCCCCGGCCAGTCCTTGAGCGCGGTCGCTCAGCTCTCCGAAGCAGACGTATGTTGAGAAGGCCCCTATGGGCCTCTTGGAGGAGAACGGACATTCACTCGGGCGCACATATTGGTTGGTCGACGTAAAGAAATCGCCGATAGCGCGTCCAGCGGACCTGTTCGGACCTCGCGAAGCATTAGCCTCCAGCCCGTAGCAGATCGATCAAGCGGGAACGCACAGTCGTCGTCTGACCCATCCATAGGTCCATCGCAAACATGGCGACAGGCTGAGATTGCGTCCGATCGAGTTCACCCCGGCACCATGCCTTCAGTTTAAAGTCGAGGCCTCGGGACTTCGCAATCAACGAAGCGAAACTGATCGCTTCGGACGGTGAGGGGCCGGTCGACAAGCAATCCCACATGCTCTGGACCACGGCATCATCATTCTGGATGCGCTTTAGGGCGCTGGGGAGCCAGTACGGGATCGCGTCCCATATACCGCCGGTCATATGCGCGGCCGCATCCGCCAGATTCCGCGCCACCGTATCCGGCTGAGATTTTGCCAACATGAGCTTGAGGCTTGCCGCAGTGTTAAGTCCATGTGGGTTGCGCTTGCCAGACACGATATCTTGGAAAACTACCTCTAGGATATCGGAACTCGGGCCACCCATCGCAGAGAGCGGCCGTGGCGCCGGAATACAAGTCAGCGCTGAGGATTTTTGCGAGTTGTTGCAGCACTTCCGGATCGCCGCCAAAGTGGCGCGCCAGGAGTTCAGCCGCGACCAGTTGAGGTTCCGCTTCGCTCCAGCTGCGTCCTTCGCCCATCAGGAGCCTCAAGCATTGTTCGCGGAGCACCTGCGACCGCGGGCGCTGGCTTGCGAGGTAGCGTAGCGCTCCGCCGCTTGCGCACCCGGCCGCCACGCTGCGAGCGAGGGCCGCGGCTAGTGCGGGTCCAATCTGCGGCGCCCGATCAACATAGGCTCCGAGCCGATCGATGAACGTCTGATCGTTCAGCCGTAACAGTGCGAAGAGCCTGTCAATGGGGAGTTTCGCGGTGACGGAATCCCAACACTCCGCGAGCGCCGCGTACGCGCTGCGATTCTCCCGCACGCTCCAGGAGTCACCGATATAGAATTCACGTTCCCCCTCGGAGACCTCCACCAAATCAATGTGACCGACCAGCGCGGCCGCTGCGAAGGCGCCCAACCGCCGCCCCCCGAGACGAGGACCCACCGACCTTAGTTCGGAGCGCAAGTGCTCCAAATAGCTGTCGTCAACGTCACCCCGCGCAATCCGAGTCCGGGCAACCGAGATTGCCGAAGCTGAGATGACTTGAGCTTCGGCCTCGGCCTGCCCCTCCATCAGAAGCTCTCGCGAAAACGCGTCCTCGACCGCGCGATCCTGGAGCATCGGGACGACCGCTTCACGTAGGCGTTGTGGCAGCGGCCCGGCCACGGAAAGAATTTCCTCGCGTATCGTGGGGTCATCCCCCATCATCAACGCAATCACACTGACTAAGCCCTGAGCTTGTCGCAGCTGTCGGCGCGCGAACGCGATCACTCTTGGGTCTCTCGGATAGGCTCGGATCAGCGCCACAGCCGTCATTCCCGAGGTGAAATGATCGGATAGCAAATCGAGTCCAAGCACGTGGTCTACGATCTCGGGTGCTGTTTCCGTCACCCCGAGCTTATGCAACCCAGCTAAAACTTTGTCGGCTCGGATCCGACGATTCTCTTTCGCCGCGAGTAGCGTTCGCATCAACAAGTCTTTGGCCGTGGCCTTGTCCGCGACGATCTCAGGAACACGGTCGGCGACGTCGCTAAATATTTCCGTCTTCCAGCCCGGGATGGTCGCGAGCGCCGCAGCAACTTCGACGTCGCCCGAACCCCATTCGCCGATAAGCGCGTGCACCGACCAAAAGATCAGGTGCTCGGGTTTCCGCATGGTCGCGAGGATTGCGCACCGAATCTTTTCAGTCGGGGCCACTGCGGCAGCATTGGCCAATTCGTAAGTCTGCCCCGCCATTTTCTCGACAGCGACGTCAACGGCTGCCGCGATCGTCGGATGGCATCGGAAGGACTCAGCTAAAACGTCCCACAGGTTGCTCGCAAGAAACGCGCCGTCATCCTGGGAAAGGAGTTGCGCAAACATCGCGGCGACTTCGTCGTCTTGCGGAAATGCCTTCGCCGCCGTCTTGAGAATTGCTTCCTGCCCAAAGCGATTTCGTCTGCCATACCGCAGAAGTTTCGCCTTGAGCCGATTGTCACCAGGCCAGCCTCGCACAAGGGGGGCTATCACGCCTTCGCTCTGACGCCAGTCGTCGCCGATCAGCCAATCCGTCAGGCGGTCGCGATCTTCCTCTAGGCGCACACCGAACTCGATCCGCGCCTGGATGCCAGCCAAAGCCACCACCTGATCATCGGACGCGCAGCAGGCGTTGGCAAACTGCATTGTGCGAGGATCTTCAGGCCATCCGACAACGATGGCTCGCAACGCGGCAGCCGCAATTCGTGACGATGGCGGCGTTTGTAGAATGCCGGCTAGACGCCGAAACCAATCATCTTTCCCGCCGCAACGCTTCGCAAGGGACTCGGCGGCAGTGAGTCGACACGCGTCCAAGTCATTCTGAAGGCTACGCCAGAGGACCTCGTCCACCCGCGGGTCTGGACCCCAGTCGGCCATAAGCCGGAGGGCATCGTTCAGATTGTGCCCATGCCAAGAGGGAAACCAAGTCTTCAGCTTAGGGCGAATGAGGACTGCCGTTTGCTCGTTGGAGAGCCCAGCAACAACTCGGCGTAGGATTTCGATACGCTCTGACCAGTCCGGCCCCGTTTCAACGAGCGCGAAGAAGCTCTCCGCGAGGCGTCGTGTAGTGTTTAGCGTTCGGCGCACGTCACCAAACGCGATGTCGGCCAATAGAAGCGTTATCGACCAGTCCCGGCCGGCCTCGGAAGGGCGCGCGGTCTCTATTGCCTCGACAAGCTGCTCTACATCAGTCGGCCGTGACGCCGACTGCACAACGAACAGTAGGACATCGCGCCATCTTGGGTCGGCAGCACGAGTGCGCATCAGCTCGCATTGGGCGTCGAGTTGAAATCCGGCAATGTGTTTGGCGGCGAGGAATTCCTGAAACGCGCGGTGCAGGAAGCCAATCTCCTCTGGCGATTTTCGCACCAAAACACCGAGTGCCTCTTCGCTCGCGTTAATCAGCTTTTGAGCCAGCTGATTGGCCTCGCGATTGGGTAGGTCGAGTTCCGTGACGAGAAAGTCCCTGCAAAACGCCTGAGCCGCTGGTATCCGGATCGCATCAAGACCGGTATCGGAGCTTGGATGGGCCTGCACCTCGAAGGCCAGCCCGGCCAGAACGCGCTCACGGGTCGAAGGGTCCAAGTCCTCCGGCTGGTCTACGCTCAGCGCCGCTTGACCGCGGGTCCGCGGGTGACTTTCGAGGAGACGTGCGCACAGTTCTTGGTATGCCCGAAAGCGGTTGCGTGGCATGTTCGCACCCGACATGGAAAGCGCTAGCAAGCCGCCGAGCATCAGCGGCACTTCTGCCAAAGGCGCGATCTGTGGTGTGCGATGGATCTCCGCGATCAGCATTTCCGCTCGCCGGCGAGCGCGGATCCTGTCGACCGGGGAATTGGTAGGCGTCGGAAGCAAATGTTCGAACCACGCGGACGTGAAGTCGACTTGCTGAGGCACTGTTAGGGGCGCCAATTCATAGTGACGCCAGCTGCTGTCGAGTCCAGCGAGTAGACGGGCGCCATGCGGACGGCTTGTCACCGCGACCGGAAGCTTGCGGGTCTCGATAAAAGTATTCAGCAGCATCACGGCTGTCGCAGCGGCAGTTTCATCAATCCATTCGTCGACGCCGTCCACAAGAAGCAAAACGCGACGATCATCCATGGCGCGAGCAACGAGTTTCGCGAGCGCCAACTCGCCGTGTGCTTCGAACCACGCCGTGACAATGCCGTTGACGGAGATCGCCGTCCCGGCCGCGTGTCGCTTGATATGGCGCGTCCAAAACGGAAAGGAAATCCAAACCGGCAGGCAACCCGAAAATCGGTCTCGTAGGCCGGGAAGCTTTGGGTAATCGTCGAAGGCGTCCAGAGCAATAAAACGCAACAACGTGCTCTTACCGGCGCCCGGCGGCCCCACAATGACCGCGCGATCGAGGTCTTGGCTCCACGTGGTCAGGCTGATTCGTCGTGATTCGCGGCGGATCGTCGCGCCAGGTGCGGCGTCTTCCCACATGTCCGCGGCGTCGTCGGCGTCGGCGTTGCCCTCGTGGTGCCGCGGACGGGGCGGGACGGGAGGCGTGGTGATCCACCCCTCCGCGCTGTCATCCCCGCACACCACCAGGTCTGGCGGGATGAACCGGGCAGACAGCGGCAGCGGCGCTTGCATTCTCTGGCTGACGCCGGCTGCACGCAGTACACCGGGATCGACGCTGGCGAAGTGCGCCCGATAGAGTTCCGCGAGCCGTTCTCGGACGCCTCCGAACTCGCGGCCGCCCAAACGTGCCCCAAGCGCCTCGGCGGCTTCCCGGCCGCAGAACGCTTGCACCCAAGGCCGATCAAAGAAATCATCGACCAGTTCGGGGAGGCCCTTGAGAGTTTCTGAAAGCTTTGCGTCATCCCGAGGATCGAAGACAATCCCTCGACCTCGAAGCTCCGCGGCGGCCATTTCCACTGCCTCCGCAACGTCCGTATCCGCTAGCGAGGCGGACGTGCAGAGGACAAATCGATCGGCCTTCTCAACCCAACTGCCAGTCAGGAATGTCCTAACCGCGCTGCGCACGTTGGCGGCAGAAATTTTGCGATGGCGCTTCGACTGCCAGACCACGTAGCGATCAGAGCGTGCTTGGCGAACGTAGATGTCGATGCCTCCCTGGGCCTGCCCCGGCGTGCCGTAGAGCTGCCAGTGCTCTGGGTCACCGTCGATCCGCGACAATCGTAGGCAAAGTTTCTCGAAGTCCGACCAGGAAAGCGTACCGAGCGGCAAAATCTGTTGACGCGTTCTCACAGGCGGCGGCGGAGTGGCACCGCTCGGAGGGTTCAGAATCCACGTTGGTCGTTCAACCACAGGGATGGACGAACTTGATCGACGCATTTGCCATTCGCCTTTTGCGTAGCCGTCTACATGTTCGCCTATGTCGCAGCTCCGCGCCCAGATGCCTCACTCACACTTCACCAATTTGTCCCCAAAAACTGTCTCTCTCGATGAGAATGCAGTTCCTGACGACACGCGAGATTTCTTTGACAGCGCCCGCGAGAACAGATTCGATGGTTCAAGACGCCCTGCCAAACGTTCGCGCTCGACGGCGTACGGGGAGAAATCAACGAAAAAGCGTCGAACACCTTCGAAGACATGTCTGGGAAATTCTTCTTCCAATGAACGCGGCTCAACGACAATTCAGAAGGCACAAGTCGATTGATCGTTGACGCCTTGCGCCTGAATTGCAGGAGTTCGCGGCGGCACAAAGCCCCTTTCCCCGCCCTAACCGCTGATGACGCCGGGGGATCCCAACGTAGGACCCGTTCTCGATGACCTCGAAGATGCAGGATGGCACGCCCACATTCGAAGAGATCGCTCGCCTCATTGCGAAGAAACAAGGCGATGTCGAATGGCTCGCCGACGGTCTTCGCTGTTGGGTTTGGCCCCAGGAGGGGTGGCCTGCGGGTGCCGAGAAGTTAGGGGGATCCCGCCTCGGCATGTTCGCCGACATGGCGCGCATTCGGTGGCCGCGAGCGCGGTTGGTCAAAGTGCTGAAAGAAACGCTGCCCGGCGCCGCGGACACGATTAGCAACTTACTAAGCGACTGGGCGCTGATGAACATCCTCGGTAGTTCGCTGGGACCCGGCTTTGGTCCCCTCGATCGGGTTACGCTTCACAATCTGCTGTTTGAGCTGCGCAGGCGTTGTGGTGAAGCCGCCAAACTTCCGCAATTCGTCTCGTCGGATGGCAACGCAAGGCCCGGTCGAACCAAAGCTTTGGCGCCTGGACAAGTCGATGAAAAAGTGGCGTGCGCGAGCGCTGTCGCGGTCGCCTGGAAACTCGTGCGCGACGAGCCGCCCGGGCCGCGCGCTAGAGCGGTTCTCGACCGATTAGAATCGCTTCGGGATTTCCGAATCGACGTGTTTCTGATTCACCGTGTTGGCTGGCGAAGGAGGCCGGCCGACATGGGGGAACCTCTTTCGACGGATCTTCGCGAGCGCGTGGTTGACGCGGTGAATGGGGGAATGTCGCGCCGTCAGGCGGCGGCGCATTTCAAGGTCGGGGTATCGAGCGCGATCCGCTGGGTTGCGCAGGCGCTGGCGACGGGCGACCTTGCGCCCAAGCGGCAGGGCGGCGATCGTCGATCAGCGGCGATCGAGGCGCAGGCTGATTTCATCCTGTCCCTGCTCGGCCCCGGCAGCGACGCCACCTTGGCCGAAATGCGCGCCGCCCTCGCAGCCAAGGGCCATTCCTTCAGCATCTCCGCGCTCTCGCGCTTCTTCGCCCGAAGGAGGATCACGCTCAAAAAAAGTCCGCGCACGCGGCCGAGCAAGATCGCCCCGATATCCTGAAGCGCCGTCGGCAATGGTTCGCGTCTCAGCTCGATCTTGATCCGGCGAAGCTGGTTTTCATCGACGAAACCTGGGCCTCCACGAACATGGCGCGAAGATACGGTCGCGCTCCGCGAGGCGAACGCCTGCGCGCCGCCGTCCCCCACGGCCATTGGAAAACCACGACCTTCGTGGCCGGACTGAGGCTGGCGGGGGTTGTCGCGCCGCTGGTCTTTGACGGACCGATCAACGCCCAGGTCTTCGAAGCCTATGTCGAGCAATTCCTGGTCCCGACGCTGTCGCCTGGCGACATCGTCGTCATGGACAATTTGTCCAGCCACAAAGGACCGAGGATCAGCCAAATGATCGAAGCCGCCGGCGCGACCTTGCTCTACTTGCCGCCCTACAGCCCCGACTTCAACCCGATCGAGAAGATGTTCTCCAAGCTCAAGGCGCTGCTGCGCAGAGCCGCCGAACGCACCGTCGAAGGTCTGTGGCGCGCAATCGCCGAATGCATTCCGCTTGTCACGCCGCGCGAATGCGCAAACTATTTCGAGGCCGCCGGCTATGAACCAACCTGAACGGGAACCGCTCTAAGCATGCGAGCCAAGCCGCCGAACTTTTGTACGCGCTGGGAATGGCCCCAGCGGGCCGCTTCGATCTCGTCGAGCCACGGCGAGGTTGGGGTAATAATCCTCTCAATGCCTGGCGGCCATATTTCAAGGAGGCAGCCGTTCCGAATCCTGGCCTCAACCACCTGAACGAAATGCTCTTGCAACTGCTTAAATCCGCGCGCGAGCACTACGCCAACCGTCCGAGGACTCAAAGTTTGCCCGCGGAGTTGGAGTGAATTCCCGGCACTAAGTGGCGCGATTTTGCTCCCCCGCCGGAACGAATTGCCAGCATGAATCGGCCGATTTCATCCCATTTTCGGAAGTGATGAATTCCGGCATTAAGGCCCTGACGCGTCGACCTTTTTAACGGCACGACAGAGGCCCCGATGAACAGCAAACCGAAATTCCGACAGTCCGCCCGCACCCGAAAAACACCGCCTACGGCGCAGCGGTCGGTCGTCACCTATTCGCCCCTCGGCTCCATCGCCCCCGACCCTGGCAACCCGCGATTGCACACGCGGGAGCAGATCGCCGCAATCGCCCGCAGCATCGAGGCGTTCGGCTTCAACGCGCCGATCCTTGTCGACAGGTCCAACCGCATCGTCGCGGGGCATGGCCGACTCGAGGCGGCCAAGCTGCTCGGGCTCGCCGAAGCGCCGGTGATTCGCCTCGAGCATCTGACCCCGCAGCAGGCCAAGGCGTACATGCTGGCGGACAACAAGTTGACCGACCGATCGAGCTGGAACGATCGTCAGGTGGCGGTCGTCCTCAAGGAGCTCTCCGACATCGCGCTCGATTTCGAAATCGAGGCGACGGGTTTCGAGCCGCCCGAGATCGACCTGCGAATTCAGTCGCTGGAGCCGCCGGAGGAGGCCAAAGACGCCGCTGACGACTTTGACGCCGCCGACGGCCCGGCGATTTCCCGCCCCGGCGACCTTTGGACGCTTGGCCTGCACCGCCTGCTCTGCGGCAGCGCGCTGGAGGCGCAGGCCTATGAGGCGCTGCTGGCCGGCGAGAAGGCCGCCGCCGTCTTCACCGACCCGCCCTACAACGTGCGGGTGAAGGGCCATGTGAGCGGCAAAGGCGCGAAGCGGCACCGTGAGTTTCCGATGGCGTCCGGCGAGATGAGCGAGGATGAATTCTGCCGGTTTCTCCTCGACGCGTTCACCCTGACGGTCGCCCATTCGGTCGAGGGCGCGACCTTCTACGCATGCATGGACTGGCGACACATCCGCGAGATGGCCGCGACGATCCGCGCGCTGGCGTGCGAGGCGTTGAACGTCTGCGTTTGGGTCAAGACGAACGGCGGGATGGGCGCCCTCTACCGCTCGCGGTACGAGCTGGTGTTCGTCTTCGGCAAGCCCGACGCGAAACGCGTCAACAATGTACAGCTCGGCAAACACGGACGCAACCGGACGAACGTCTGGAACTACCCCGGGATGAATTCGTTCGCGCGCCGGGGCCGCACGCGCGGCCTCGACCTCCACCCGACCGTCAAGCCGGTCGCGATGGTCAGCGACGCGATCCTCGACGTCACCGAACGGGGTGACGTCGTGCTCGACCCCTTCTGCGGCAGCGGCACGACCATCCTCGCGGCCGAGCGGACCGGACGGCGCGGCTACGCGATCGAGCTCGATCCCGGTCATGTCGACACCGCCGTCCTGCGCTGGGAGCGCATGACGAAGCAGGCCGCGGTTCATGCGAGCGGTAAGACCTTCGACGAAATCCGGACCGAGCGGCGACGCGAAGCCAATGCGGTGGAAGAGCGATGAAGTCGGATCCCAAAAACCCTTCCGCCCGGCGCGACGGGTCCGGGGCGGCGGGCCGGCGGAGGCTCGGCCGCCACGAGGGCACGCTCGAAATCATCGAGCGGCTGCTGACTCGCCAAGTCTCGCTCAGCGTGAGCGGCGAGCCGAAGCAAGTCTCGGCGGCGGAAGCGATCGTGCTGCAGCTCGTGCAGAAGACGCTGTCCAGCAACCGCCGCGCTTGCCGGGCGCTCCTGAAATATCAGGAATTCGCCAAGCGCCGCGGCGACCCGTCGAGCGAGCTGCAATTCGTCGAGAGCGACTACACCCAGGCGTTCGCGAATAGCGCGGCGAGGAGCGACGATGGCTGAGGACGAAGTCGGCTACGGCAAGCCGCCCAAGAGCGGACGCTTTCGCCCCGGCGTCTTCGGCAACCCGAGAGGACGCCCGAAGCGCAAGCCGACCCCGCTCGCCGAGATCATCACGCGCACGCTCGACGCGCCGATCACCTATCGCGAGCGTGGGCGCGGGCGCGTCAAGACGCTACCTACCGCGAACTGAGCCTCAAGGCGCTGGTCGATAAGGCGATGAGCGGTGACCTCGCCGCCGCCGAGCAGGTTCTTGAAGTTTGGGCGCGCGCCGAGCGCTACGACGACCCCGGCGCCGATCCGATTGTGGTGGAGAACTGGATGCCCGATTACCCCGGCCAGACCGCCAAGCAGAAGACCGATGACGTCGGGGCCGGCCAGGAGGCTACCCCGGCCGAATGGTGGCGAGCGTCGAAGGATTGAGCGAAAGGGCGAGTTCACCATGGCCGTTCCATCGCGCGCCGCCGTGCGCCGCATCGTGTTGCCCCCGCTGCATGAGGGACAAGTCGCCGCCTATTGGGCGATGCAGCCGCATCGGTACAAGGCGCTTCGCTGCGGCAGGCGGTTCGGCAAGACCGAGTTCGCCAAGACCTGGATCGCGCACGGGCTCTTGCAAAAGGAGGAATGCGCTTGGTTCGCGCCGCAGCACATGACGTGGTCGGAAGTCCACCGGGAGCTGACCGAGTTGTTGCAGCCGATCGTCGCGGCGAGCACGCGCACGCCGCCGGTGATCCGGCTGGCGAACGGCGGCCGCGTCGACTTTTGGTCGCTGGAGAATGCGATCGCCGGCCGCGGCCGCCGCTATCGGCGCGTCGTGATCGACGAGGCGGCGTTCACCAAGGACGGCGACAATCGCGCCGACGATTCGATGCTGGCGCTGTGGGAAAAGGCGATCAAGCCGACCCTCATCGACTACGGCGGCGCGGCGCTGGTCTGCTCGAATTCCGCCGGCAAGAACCAGGACAACTTCTTCTACAATATTTGCACGGACCCTCAGTACGGCTTTCGCGAATATCACGCGACCACGATGCGACAATCCGTTGTTGCCGAAGCGCGACCGCCAACGAGAGCGTCGAGGATTGGCTCGCTCGCCGCGCTCAGTTTCACGACGAACTGCGCCGCGACAACGATCCGCTGGTCTACGCGCAGGAATACATGGCCGAGTTCGTCGACTGGTCGGGCGTCGCGTTCTTCAGCCGCGAGAAGCTGCTCGTCAACAATCAGCCAGTTCCCCTGCCCTCCCGATGCGACGCTGTCTTCGCAGTCATCGACACCGCGTCCAAGACGGGCACCGATAACGACGCGACGGCGGTGACCTTCTTCGCTTACGACAAGATCGGCCCCGTCCCGCTTTTGATATTGGATTGGGACATCGCGCAGATCGAGGGCGCCTTGTTGGAGAACTGGCTGCCTGCCGTCTTCCAATCTCTCGAGCAGCTGGCCCGGCGCTGTGGCGCGCGCAGGGGGTCTTCAGGCGCCTTCATCGAAGACAAGAACTCCGGGACAATTCTCCTGCAGCAGGCTGGCCGGCGGCGGATGCCCGCGCGGGCGATTGAATCGAAGCTCACGGCGATGGGCAAGGACGAGCGCGCGATTTCGGTCTCCGGCTATGTGCATCGTGGATTGGTCAAGTACGCCGACCGCGCATTCGAGAAGACGGTCATCTACAAGCGACATTCACGAAACCACCTGCTTGACCAGATCGAGAGCTTTCGCGTCGGCGACAAGGGCAGCGATCGAGAGGACGACCTGCTCGACACCTTCTGCTACGGCATTGCGATCGCATTGGGCGATCGCGACGGGTTCTAATCGTTGCGCGCGGCGCCGTCAGCCGACCGGGAACTCCGGGCGGCGCTGTCTCGTTGTCGAACTGAGAACGCGAAGCGATTGTGTTATGTGCAATTTCGCGCGGCGGCGACCGCTTCTCACCACGCGCCTATCGCCGCGGTGCGAAGCCACGCGGTGTGTTTTAGCTGATGTCAGATAGCGTCGGGAAGGTGTTGTGGACCACTTGCGAGAACTTTCTGTGCGGAGCCGACGCTCGTGAAGCGTTTCATCTTGCGCTCCCGCCGGCGTTGTCACGTTGCGTTCGGCGAGCAGATCCTCGACGTCGCGAAAGCTTAGCGTGAACCGGGGGTAGAGCCAAATCCCCTGCTGTATCATCTCGGGCGGGAACCGATATCCGGCGTAGCTGATTTTCGTCATCCCCTTCGGCTACCGCTCTGACGATGCAATCGCAACATCGAGTCGACGTGACAGTGCCTCTTCGTCGTCTCGGTATCGCGGAGGCTTTGCGAGTTCACCAACCTCGCCCGCCAGATCGGCTCGGAAATCTTTGCCGTCGCGGCTGGGTTCCTCACGGCTTCGTCGAGCTCCACGACGGACTCTCGGTTGGCGGCAATGGCGGCTTGGTTTTGGCCGAGGTTGAATTGAATGCGCGCGTCGCCTGTCTCCTGGACTAGAAAAGGCAGGCTCGACCCTTCGTTGGCCTTGGCAGTTCGAACTAGCCCAGCCGATGAGGCTGCTCCCAGTGAGTAGACCGGCGGCGATGATAGGGCCCAGTTGCCGCCGGGAGGACTGCCGCGCTTCACCCATGCTGGCTTCGAGGCGCGGCAAAGTTGGGATCGCGAACCTCTTCGCCCGTCTCGCGACTGCAAGCGTCTCGATGTCGGGCCGAGTAGAGACCAGGTGAGAGGATGTGCTATTACCGCCAGCTGGCGACGGCCAACTCCCCAGTGGAGGCGGCAATTGGATTTACCGATACGGTCCGCTGAGGAAGATGCCGACTCCCAAGTCTTGTGGGAGCAAGAGGATCGCGTCTTCTGCCGAGACTGGCGGCTCGGCGCCGACGGCGCCCGCGCAGCGGTCCTAGCCGTTCGGCTGGCTGGGGAACACCCGCCGCCGGCGAGCCTCGATCGTCTTGCACACGAATTTGGGTTGAAGGACGAGTTGGAAAGCGCGTGGGCGGCGCGCCCACTCGAGCTGAGGCGCGAGCGTGGTCGCGTCACATTGATGCTCGAGGATCCTGCATGCGAGCCGCTCGATCGGCTGATCAGCGCGCCTCTGGAAACGGGGAGCTTCCTGCGCCTCGCAGTCGCCATTGCCGCCGCCGTCGGCGGAATGCACCGCCGAGGCCTCGTCCATAAGGACCTGAAGCCGGCTCATATCCTGGTCGACAGGGCGCAGGAGACTCGCGCGTCTGACCGGCTTTGGCATCGCCTCGCGCCTCTCTCGAGAGCGGCAGGCGCCTGAGCCTCCCGAGCTGATAGCGGGCACGCTCGCCTATATGGCGCCCGAACAGACCGGACGGATGAACCGCTCCATCGACGCCCGCAGCGACCTCTACGCGCTCGGCGTCACCCTCTACCAGATGATCACCGGCTCACTGCCGTTTACCGCGGCCGATCCCATGGAGTGGGTCCACTGCCATATCGCCAGAAAGCCGGTCCCGCCGCACGAGCGGCTGGAGACTGTGCCAGCTGCGATCTCAGCCCTCATCCTGAAGCTGCTCGCCAAGACCGCCGAGGAGCGCTACCAAACCGCGGCCGGCCTGGAGCGCGACCTCCAGCGCTACCTTGCCGCCTGGGAGGCTGGTCGGACCATCGACGCCTTCCCGCTGGGCCAACACGACACGTCCGACCAGCTCCTGATTCCCCAGAAACTGTATGGGCGAGAGCGCGAGAGCGGCGCCTTGCTCGCCGCCTTCGACCGCGTCGTAACCAGCGGCCGGCCGGAGCTGCTGCTCGTCTCCGGCTATTCCGGCATCGGCAAATCCGCCGTCGTCAATGAGCTCCACAAGGCGCTCGTGCCGCCGCGCGGCCTTTTCGCCTCCGGCAAGTTCGATCAATACAAGCGCGACATTCCCTATGCGACCCTCGCGCAAGCGCTTCAGGGCCTGATCCGCCCGCTGCTGGGCAAGAGCGACGCCGAGTTGGCCGGCTGGCGCGACGCTCTTATGGACGCGCTGGGCCCGAACGGTCGGCTTATGATCGAGCTGGTCCCCGAATTGAAGCTCCTCATCGGAGAGCAGCCGCCGGTCGTGCAGCTGCCGCCGCAGCAGGCGCAAAGTCGTCTCCAACTGGCGCTTCGGCGGTTTCTCGGCGTGTTCGCGCGGCCCGAACATCCGCTGGCGCTGTTCCTCGACGATTTGCAGTGGCTCGACGCGGCGACGCTCGACATGCTTGCGGACCTGTTGATCCAGCCGGACGTGCAGCGGCTGCTGGTGATCGGCGCCTATCGGGACAACGAAGTCGATTCGCTCCATCCGCTGACGCGCAAGCTCAGCGCGATCCGCGACGCGGGGGCGTCGATCGAGGAGATTCGCCTGGAGCCGCTCGCCCGAGACGATCTGGGCCGGCTCATTGCGGATACGCTCAGCTGCGCGCCGCGCCGCGCCGGCCCGCTCGCGCAGTTGATGCACGAGAAGACGGGGGGAATCCGTTTTTCGCCATCCAGTTCATTTCTGAGCTCGCCGAAGAGGGCCTGCTCCACTTCGATTATGACGCGGCGCGCTGGCGCTGGGAGCTCGATCGCATTCGCGCCAAGCGGTACAGCGACAATGTGGTGGACCTCATGGTCGGGAAATTGACCCGCCTGGCCGCCACGACCCAGACCGCGTTGAAAGAGCTCGCCTGCCTCGGCAACGTCGCCGAGGTCGCGCTGCTTTCGATCGTTCTGGCGAAAACGGACGAGGACGTCCGTTCGGATGTCTGGGATGCCGTTCGACTGGAGTTGGTCGAGCACACGGGAGGCTCGTACAGGTTCGTCCACGACCGCGTTCAGGAAGCCGCCTATTCACTCATACCCGAGGAGGCGCGCGCCTCGGCGCATCTGCGGATCGGCAGGCTGCTCGCGGCGCATACCCCTGCGGAAAGGCGCGAAGAGGCGATCTTTGAAATCGTCAATCAGCTCAACCGCGGCGCCGCCTTGATGACGTCACGCGGCGAGCGTGAGCAGCTGTCTGAACTCAACCTGCTCGCTGGCCAGCGCGCCGAGGCCACGACCGCCTACGCCTCGGCGCTCACCTATCTGACTGCAGGCGAGGCCCTGTTACCCGAAGACTTATGGCAGCGTCGGCATGAGCTCACCTTCGCGCTGGCGCTGCACCGGGGCGAATGCGAGTTCCTGACTGGCGCGCTGCCGCAGGCGGAGCAGCGCTTGGAAGCGCTGTCGAGCCGCGCCGCCAATACGGTGGAGCGAGCCACGGTCGCGGGCTTGCGCGCCGATCTGTACACTACCCTCGATCAGGGCAGCCGCGCCATCGCCGTCGGTCTCGACTACCTCCGGCATCTGGGCGTCGACTGGTCGCCGCATCCGACCGAAGAGGAAGCGCGCCGCGAGTACGAGCGGATCTGGTCGCAGCTTGGGGGCCGCACGATCGAGTCTCCTGATCGAACTGCCTTTGATGAGCGACCCGGCATCGCTTGCGACGCTGGACGTTCTGGCCAAGATCGGGGCGCCCGCATGCTATACGGATGCGAACCTGGTTGCCCTGATCACCTGCCGAGCGGTCAATCTTAGCCTCGAGCGCGGCAACTGCGACGCTTCGTGCAGCGCCTATGTACGGCTATCCATGATCGCCGGCCCGATCTTCGGTGATTATCGGACCGCCGCATATCGCTTCGGTCAGCTCGGCTATGACCTCGTGGAGCAACGCGGACTCCCACGCTCCCAGCCCAGAACCTATATGGACTTCGGCGGCAGCGTTTTACCCTGGACGAGATTTGTGCGGGCTGGCCGCGATTTGGTGCGCCGCGCGTTCGAGGCGGCAAACAAGATCGGCGATCTCACTTGCGCCGCTTGCTGCGGCAACCAAACGATCACCAACTTTCTCATTGCGGGCGATCCGCTTGCCGAGGCGGAACGCGAAGCCGAACATGGCCTCGCCTTCGCAGAGAAGGCGCGGTTCGGGACAGTCATTGACGCCATCTCCGCGCAGCACGCACTGATCCGGACGCTGCGCGGGTCGACGCCGACATTCGGCTCCTTCGACAATCAGCAGTTCAGCGAGGCGCGGATCGAGCGCCGTTTCTTAGACAACCCTGACTTGGCCTTCGTCGAGTGCTGGTATTGGATCCGCAAGCTCCAGGCGCGATTCTTCGCCGGCGACTACGCCTCGGCCCTGGCGGCGTCGTCGAGGGCGCGCCGGGTGCTGTGGACCTCTTTTTCACAGCTTGAGACAGCTGAATATCACTTTTACGCGGCGCTGTCTCACGCAGCCTTCTGCAATTCCGCGGCGAGCGGCGAGCGGCGCCAACACCTGGACGCCATTGCTGCGCATCACAAGCAGCTCCAGCTCTGGGCGGCGAATTGCCCGGACAATTTCGAGAACCGCACCGCGCTGGTGGGCGCGGAGATCGCACGCTTGGAGGGCCGCGATTTCGAAGCCATGGGCCTGTACGAAAAGGCCATCCGCTCCGCTCGAGACAATGGCTTCATCCACAATGAGGCCGTCGCCCACGAGCGCGCCTCGAGTTTCTACCGCGCGCACGGGTTCGACGAATTCGCCCAGCTCCATTTGCGCAACGCCCGGTACGGCTACCGATGTTGGGGAGCCAATGGGAAAGTTCGCCAACTCGAGGAAATGTATCCTCACCTTAGGGTTGAGGAGCGCGCGCGCGAACCCACGAGCACGATCGCGACGCCGGTCGACCACCTCGATCTTGCGACCGTGATCAGCGTGTCGCAAGCTGTCTCGTCCGAGATCGTCTTGAGTAGACTCATCCATACGCTCATGCGCACCGCCATCGAGCAGGCGGGCGCGCAGCGAGGTCTGCTAATCCTCCCGGACGGGCCCGAGCAGCGGATTGCAGCCGAGGCGACGACGAGCGGCGAGACGATCACCGTGCGTCTGCGCAACGAGCCCATTACAGGCGCCGCGATGCCCGAGACGGTTCTCAACTATGCTCTGCGCAGCGGCGAGATTGTCATTCTCGACGATGCCGCTGCCGCACTTCCCCATGCTGCCGATCCCTACATTCGCCAGCTTCGCGCGCGATCCATTCTCTGCTTGCCGCTGGTGAATTGAGCGGAGGTCGCAGGCGCGCTCTATCTCGAAAACAATCTGACGCCGCGCGCTTTCACATCGGCTCGCGTCGCCGTGCTCAAGCTCCTCGCATCGCAGGCCGCGATCTCGCTGAAGAACACTCTTTTGTACCGCGATCTCGAACGACGCGAAGCGAGAATCCGTCGCCTCGTCGACGCAAACATCGTCGGGATCTGCATCTCCAGGCCCAACGGCGAGATCCTCGAGACCAATGATGCGTTTCTCGAGATCGTGCAATATGATCGCGCGGACTTCGTCGCCGGCCGCGTGAGCTGGATGGAATTGACTGCGCCGGAATCCGACGAGCGCACCAAACTCGCGTTGGAAGAACTCGAGAACACCGGGGCCATCCAACCCTTCGAGAAGGAGTACGTCCGCAAGGACGGCTGCCGCGTCCCTGTCCTCGTCGGCGTGGCGGGGTTCGACGACGAACGCGATCTGATGCTTGCCTTCGTGCTCGATTTGAGCGAGCGCAAGCGAGCGGAAGCGGAAGCGCGCGAGAGCGAACGGCGATATCGCGAGACACAAAGCGAACTCGCTCACGCGAACCGCGTCGCCACTATGGGGCAACTCACAGCCTCGATCGCCCACGAAGTGAATCAGCCGATCGCCGCGGCGATCACCAATGCTCATGCAGCGCTGCGCTGGCTAGGCGCGCGAAGTCCAAACCTCGATGAGGCCAACCAAGCGCTACGTCGTATCCTGGACAACGGCGACCGTGCCGCTCAGGTGATCGCTCGGATTCGGGCGCTGGTCAAGAAATCGCCTTCGCACAGGGATAGCGTGGCGATCAACGACGCGATCCTCGAGGTGATCGCTTTGACCCATGGCGAAGTGGCGAAATATGGCGTCTCTGTGCGCACGCAGCTTGCGGAGGACTTGCCGACGATTCAAGCCGACCGAGTGCAATTGCAACAGGTGATCCTCAACTTGATCGTCAACGCCATCGAAGCCATGAGCGCAACCGAGGGTGCGCCTCGCGAACTGACGATCGGTACGAAGAAAGCAGAACCCGACGTCCTCGTCGCCGTGCGGGATACGGGACCGGGACTGTCGCCGGAGAACCTCGAGCGGGTCTTCGACGCCTTCTACACGACCAAGGCGGCTGGGATGGGGATGGGACTATCGATCTGCCGGTCGATCATCGAAGCGCATGGCGGACGTTTGTGGGCGACGCCGAATGTACCCCACGGCGCGATTTTTCACTTCACGGTCGCGGCTCGCTCGGCCAGCGCATCGTGATTGAGTACGTGCCGGGGAGCGTAGACCCGAACTCGCGATCCGCGCCGGGCGCGAGCGCTGGCCGCTGATATCACCGCCTTCGCCGAGCTTTGCTTCTTTCCCGCCGTCGCGAACTACTGCCTGTCGCACGAGCAATTGCAGAGCATCTTCCGCGAAGTGTTCACGCGGCTGTGAACCGGCGCCGGGGCCCGACGCCGATCGGCACGCTAAGTCATCGGGATCACTACGGTCATTCAGTCGCGCCTGTTCACAAAAGGCCGTCCGAACAGTGCTGAAGACGCGGGGCGCGGAAAATCGCGGTCTGCGCGATCGTTTGAAATTTTTCGGCGAGTTTTTACACGGCCTCGGTCGGAAGCGGAATGGCAGTTTCCGGAAGAAAAGAAACGAAAGCGGACGTTCGATGCGCGCATCGAACGGGGCATAGTTCGACCGAACCCGAGCCCAACGGCTGTAACGGACGTTGGCTCGGGCCGGTAGAGAGGTTGCGCTTCAGCGCTCGGAACACGGAAGTGCCTTTGGACTCGTGATGGTGTGGATGATCGTAGACGTCCTCGGCTCCGTGGGCCGATCGATGGACCGGTAGTAACGATCATCATGTTGAAGAAGAAGCGCCGCCCCACGGTAAGCGCCCCCGCCGACGAGGAACGGCAGCATTCGCGAAACCGAGAGTGAGCAAGCCCCCTGACTAACAGACGTCGTCTTGCCGCCTCGTGAGTGCTAGAGTTCCTCTTCGAACGGTTTCTCAGGCCACCCTCCGAGAGTAGCTTCTCAGCCCGGTGGCCCCCGACTTGGCGGGGGATCCCGCATATGAATCCGTCTTTTTGGTTCGGCGCTGGTGGAGATAGTGGCCTCCAGGTCTTGTGGGAGAACGAAGAACTCGTCTTCTGCAGAAAAGAGACCCAGGTCGACGGTCGTTGGGTCTCCGTGCTGGCCGTGCTGCCCGCCGCGGAGCATCCGACATCAGCCACCCTCGATCGCCTTGGTCGCGAATACGGGTTGAAGGACGAGTTGAACGGGGCGTGGGCGGTGCGACCGCTCGAGTTCGTCCGCGAACTCGGTCGGACCATGTTGCTGCTCGAGGACACCCGCAGCGAGCCGCTGGACCGATTGCTCGGGGCGCCCATGGAGGCGGGGAACTTTCTGCGCCTCGCTATAGCGATCGTTGCTGCCCTCACTCAAGTCCACCGGCGCGGCCTCGTCCACAAGGACATCAAGCCGGGCAATATCCTGGTGAACCGCGACACCGGAGAGGCCAGGCTCACCGGCTTTGGAATTGCTTCACGTCTGCCGCGCGAGCGGCAGGCGCCCGCACCGCCGGAATCGATCGCGGGCACACTCGCCTATATGGCGCCCGAACAGACCGGCCGGATGAACCGCTCCATCGACGCCCGCAGCGACCTCTACGCGCTCGGCGTCACCCTCTACCAGATGATCACCGGCACACGGCCGTTTACCGCGGCCGATCCCATGGAGTGGGTCCACTGCCATATCGCCAGAAAGCCGGTCCCGCCGCACGAGCGGCTGGAGACTGTGCCAGCTGCGATCTCAGCCCTCATCGTGAAGCTGCTCGCCAAGACCGCCGAGGAGCGCTACCAAACCGCGGCCGGCCTGGAGCGCGACCTCCGGCGCTGCCTTGCCGCCTGGGAGGCTGGTCGGACCATCGACGCCTTCCCGCTGGGCCAACACGACACGTCCGACCAGCTCCTGATTCCCCAGAAACTGTATGGGCGAGAGCGCGAGAGCGGCGCCTTGCTCGCCGCCTTCGACCGCGTCGTAACCAGCGGCCGGCCAGAGCTACTGCTCGTCTCCGGCTATTCCGGCATCGGCAAATCCTCCGTCGTCAATGAGCTCCACAAGGCGCTCGTGCCGCCGCGCGGCCTTTTCGCCTCCGGCAAGTTCGATCAATACAAGCGCGACATTCCCTATGCGACGCTGGCGCAAGCGCTTCAGGGCCTGATCCGCCCGCTGCTGGGCAAGAGCGACGCCGAGTTGGCCGGCTGGCGCGACGCTCTTATGGACGCGCTGGGCCCGAACGGGCGGCTGATGATCGAGCTGGTCCCCGAATTGAGGCTCCTGATCGGAGAGCAGCCGCCGGTCGTGGAGCTTCCCCCGCAGCAGGCGCAAAGTCGTCTCCAACTGGCGCTGCGGCGGTTTCTCGGCGTGTTCGCGCGGCCCGAACATCCCCTGGCGCTGTTCCTCGACGATTTGCAGTGGCTCGACGCGGCGACGCTCGACATGCTTGCGGACCTGTTGATCCAGCCGGACGTGCAGCGGCTGCTGGTGATCGGCGCCTATCGGGACAACGAAGTCGATTCGCTCCATCCGCTGATGCGCAAGCTCAGCGCGATCCGCACCGCGGGGGCATTGATCGAGGAGATTCGCCTGGAGCCGCTCGCCCGAGACGATCTGGGCCGGCTCATTGCGGATACGCTCAGCTGCGCGCCGCGCCGCGCCGGCCCGCTCGCGCAGTTGATGCACGAGAAGACGGGGGGGAATCCGTTTTTCGCCATCCAGTTCATTTCTGAGCTCGCCGAAGAGGGCCTGCTCCACTTCGATTATGACGCGGCGCGCTGGCGCTGGGAGCTCGATCGCATTCGCGCAAAGAGGTACAGCGACAATGTGGTGGACCTCATGGTCGGGAAGTTGACCCGCCTGGCCGCCACGACCCAGACCGCGTTGAAAGAGCTCGCCTGCCTCGGCAACATCGCCGAGATCGCGATGCTTTCGATCGTTCTGGCGAAATCGGACGCGGACGTCCGTTCGGACATCTGGGATGCAGTTCGTCTGGAGTTGGTCGAGCACACGGGGGCCTCGTACAAGTTCGTCCACGACCGCGTTCAGGAAGCCGCCTATTCCCTCATACCCGAGGATGCGCGCGCCTCGGTCCATCTCCGGATCGGCAGGCTGCTCGCGGCGCATATCCCGACGGAAAAGCGCGAAGAGGCGATCTTCGAAATCGTCAATCAACTCAACCGCGGCGCCGCCTTAATCAGCTCGCAGGCCGAGCGCGAGCAGCTTGCCGAGTTCAACTTGCTCGCGGGCCAGCGCGCCAAGGCGACAACCGCTTACGCCTCGGCGCTCACCTATCTGACTGCAGGCGAGGCCCTATTGCCGGAGAACGCATGGGAGCGCCGGCACGAACTGAGCTTTGCGCTGGCGCTGCACCGGGGCGAATGCGAGTTCCTCACCGGCGCGCTGGCGCAGGCGGAGCAGCGCTTGGAAGCGCTGTCGAGCCGCACCGCCAACACAGTGGACCGAGCCACGGTCGCGTGCTTGCGCGCAGACCTGTACACGACCCTCGATCAGGGCAGCCGCGCCATTGCCGTCGGGCTCGACTACCTCCGGCATCTTGGCATCGACTGGTCGCCGCATCCGACGGAAGAGGAAGCGCGACGCGAATACGAGCGGATCTGGTCGCAGCTCGGGGGCCGCACGATCGAGTCTCTGATCGAGCTGCCTGTGATGAGCGACCCGGCATCCCTCGCGACGCTGGACGTTCTCGCCAAGATCGGGCCACCTGCATTCTATGCGGATACGAACCTGCTTGCCCTGATCGCCTCCCGAGCGGTCAATCTCAGCCTCGAGCGCGGCAACAGCGACGCTTCGTGCAGCGCCTACGTATGGATGTCCATGGTCGCCGGCCCGATCTTCGGCGACTATCGGACCGCCGTCTATCGCTTCGGTCAGCTCGGCCACGACCTGGTCGAGGAACGCGGACTGACGCGTTTCCAGGCCAGGACCTATATGGACTTTGGAGATAGCGTTCTGCCCTGGACAAGACACGTCCGGGCGGGCCGCGATCTCGTGCGCCGCGCCTTCGACGCCGCAATCAAGGTCGGCGATCTCACTTGCGCCGCCTCCTGCTGCAACCAAATGAACACGAACCTTATCGTTGCTGGCGATCCGCTTGCCGAGGCGGAACGCGAAGCCGAACACGGCCTCGCATTCGCTGAGAAGGTGGGGTTCGGGACTGTCGTTGACGTTATCGCCACCCAGCTCGGGGTGATCCGGACGCTACGCGGCTCGACGCCGACGTTCGGCTGCTTCAACGATGAGGAGTTCGACGAGCCTCGAATCGAGCGCCGGTTTTCACAAAATCCCGAATTGGCGATTGCCGAGTGCTGGTACTGGGTCCGCAAGCTGCAGGCGCGTTTTTTTGCTGGCGACTACGCATCGGCCATCGAGGCCTCGTCGAGAGCGCATCGGCTGTTGTGGACCTCACCTTCCATGCTCGAAACCGCAGAATATCACTTTTACGCCGCGCTGTCTCAAGCCGCCTCCTGCGATTTCGCAACAGCCGGCGAGCGGCGCCAACACCTGGACGCCATCCCCGCGCACCAAAAACAACTCCGGATCTGGGCGGCGAATTGCCCGGACAATTTCGAGAACCGCGCCGCGCTGGTGGGCGCGGAGACAGCGCGCTTGGAGGGCCGCGAACTCGATGCGGAGACCCTGTACGATCAGGCCATCCGCTCGGCCCGCGCCAACGGCTTTATTCACCAGGAGGCGATCGCCAACGAGCTCGCCGCCCGCTTCTTCACGGCGCGTGGGCTTGAGGACATCGCGGATATGTATTTGCGCAAGGCGCGTTCTTGCTACCGGGCTTGGGGAGCTGATGGGAAGGTTCGGCAACTCGATGAGCTTTATCCGAGCCTCAGGGAGGAAAGGCTTACTCCCGGGCCGGCGAGCACGATCGGGGCGCCCGTCAAATCCTTCGACCTCGCGACCGTAATCAGAGTGTCGCAGGCCGTCTCGGGCGAAATCGTTCTGGAAAAGCTCATCGATACGCTCATGCGCACAGCCATCGAGCAGGCGGGCGCCGAGCGAGGTCTGTTGATACTAACTCGAGGCGCCGAGCAGCAAATCGAGGCGGAAGCCACGACCAGCGGCGACGCAGTCATCGTGCAATTGCGCGACGGGCCAGTGACGGCGGCCGTGCTGCCGGGATCGGTCTTTCAGTATGTCATGCGCGCCCATGAAAGCGTAATCCTGGACGACGCCGTCGTCCGGCCCCCGTACGCCGAGGATCCCTACATCCGTGAGCGCCAGGCGCGCTCAATCCTTTGCCTGCCATTGCTCAACCAAGGCAGGCTTAACGGCGTGCTTTACCTGGAGAACAACCTAGCTCCTCGGGTCTTCGCGCCGGCCCGGACCGCGGTGCTGAAGCTGCTCGCCTCGCAGGCGGCGATCGCGATGGAGAATGCTCGTTTGTACCGCGATCTCGAACAACGCGAGGCCAAGATCCGGCGTCTGGTCGACGCCAACATCATCGGAATCTTCATTTGGGAGCTCGAAGGCCGAATTATGGAGGCCAATGACACGTTTCTCGGCATGGTGGGATACGATCGCAGGGATCTCGACTGCGGTCGCGTACGCTGGACGGACCTGACCCCAGCAGAATGGAGCGAGCGCAGCGCGCGGGCCCTTAGAGAGGTGACGACGACCGGGAGTTTGCGACCATATGAGAGGGAATTCTTCCGGAAAGACGGCAGCCGAGTGCCGGTGCTGATCGGCTCGGCCGCGTTCGACGAACATCGCGACCAGGGCGTCGCCTTCGTGCTGGATCTGACCGAGCGCAAGCGGGCGGAAGCGGAAGCCCGGGAGAGTGAGCGGCGCTATCGCGAGATGCAGATGGAGGTCGCGCACGCGAACCGCGTCGCAACCATGGGGCAACTCACCGCCTCAATCGCCCATGAAGTGAACCAGCCCATCGCCGCTTCGGCCGTCAACGCCCAGGCCGCCTTGCGCTGGCTTCGGCGCCCAGCCGCCAAATCTCGAGCAGGTCGAGCAGGCGCTAGTTCGCATCGTCAAGGACAGCAATCGAGCAGGCAACGTCATCAGCCGGATCCGGGATCTCATCAAGAAGGCGCCCCCACGCAAAAACTCTGTGGACATAAACGAGGCGATCCGTGAGGTGCTTGAGCTCACCCGCGGCGAAGCGGTTAAGCATGGCGCGTCGTTGCAGACGGCGCTCGAAGAGGGTTTGCCGCTCATCGAAGGCGATCGCGTACAATTGCAACAAGTTGCCCTCAATCTCGTCGTCAACGCCGTGCAAGCGATGGGCGACGTTGTGGAAGGGCCACGACAGTTGACCGTCACCACCGCGCAAGCCGAACCGAATGGCGTGCTGGTCGCGGTGAAGGACACGGGGCCAGGCTTGGCGCCGGCGAGTTTTGAACAAATCTTCACCCCCTTCTACACGACGAAGTCCGGCGGTTTGGGGATGGGGCTGTCGATCTGCCATTCGATCGTCGAAGCTCATGGAGGCCGGTTGTGGGTGACCGCCAACGCGCCTCGTGGCGCCATTTTTCATTTCACGGTGGTCGCCAACTCGGTCAGCGCATCCTGAACTGTCACTTGCGCCGAAGTTGGCTTCGCTCGCAATGACGACAAATCCGCTCTAGGCGAAATGACACAAGACGTGGTGGCCGGGGGTCACTTCGCGCCGCGGAACCGGCTCGGCGCAAACCGCTTGGACGAGCGGGCAGCGGCTGCGCAGCCTGCATCCGCCGTAAGCCTTCGTGGGACTCGGCATCTCGCCGTTCAACACGAGCCGCTCATGACGAAAATCTGGGTCTGGCGCCGGAACTGAAGACAGAAGCGCGCGCGTATAGGGGTGACGCGGAGCGGCGAACAGCGAGGCGCTGTCGGCCTCCTCTACAATCACCCCAAGGTACATGACGGCGACGCGATGCGCCAAATATTTCACAGTGGCAATGTCGTGCGAGATGAGAAGATAGGACAGCCCAAGCCGTTTTTGGAGCGCCTCGAGAAGAAGGATGATGCGCGAGCGCAGCGACACGTCCAAAGCCGAGGTCGGCTCGTCGAGGACGACGAGACTCGGTTGCATGATGATGGCGCGCGCAATGTTGACCCGTTGCCGTTGCCCGACGGAAAGCTCATGCGGGTAGCGCTCTACAAGTTCAGCCCCCAGGCCGACTTCGGCGATGACCGCGTTCAAGCGCTCGCGCCGCTCGGCGGGCGTCATCTTGAAATGCAGTAGGAGCGGCTCCTCGATAGTGCGTCGCGCGTTGAGGCGCGGATTAAGCGCTGCACTTGGGTCCTGGTAGACCATCTGCATGGCGCGTCGCGTGTTGCGAAGCTGGCGCCGGTCGAGCGCGGTGATCTCCTCGCCCGCAAAACGGATACTGCCAGTCGTCGGCTCGATCACGCGCAGCAGGCAGCGGGCAACTGTCGATTTGCCACAGCCCGAACTCGCCGACGAGGCCAAGCGTCTCGCCTTTGGCGATCGCAAAGGAGACTCCGTCGACCGCCCGCAACGCTGGATGCTCGCCGCGTAGCCGCGCGGCCCATGTCTTTGGCCCCGTCAATGGGAAGCTTTTCCGTAAGCCCTCAACTTCAAGCAGCGGCGTCACCGTGCTCTCCGATTGCGAAACACGCAACTTCGTGACCGTGCCGCACAGTCGCCTGGTGCGGCTTGTCCCGGCGGCAAATCTCCATGACGTAGGGGCAGCAATTCTGGTACCGGCATCCCGTCGGCGGGTGACGAAGCGAAGGGACCGCGCCAGGAATCGGCTCGAGCTTTGCCTCGATGTCGATGCGGGGGATCGAGCGGACCAACGCGCGTGTATAGGGATGAGCCGGAAAGCGAAAGAGCCCGCGGACGGGCGCCGTTTCCACCAATTGGCCCGCGTGTATGACAGCGACCCGCTGGCACGCCTGCGCGACGACCCCGAGATCGTGGGTGATCAGCAGGATCGCCGCGCCCGTTTTTTTACTGAGGTCGCGGAGCAGATCGAGGATGCGCGCGGCGATCGATACGTCGAGGCTAGTGGTGGGCTCGTCGGCGATGAGAAGCTGCGGGGAGGCGGCGAGCGCCATCGCGATCATAACGCGCTGGCACATGCCGCCGGAAAGCTGATGCGGATATTGCTGCATGGCCCGCGCAGGATCGGCCACGCCGACAAGATCGAGAAGTTCTAGCGCGCGCCGGGCCGCCGCAGCGCGCGAGCAGCCTTCGTGAATTTCAAAGACGCGGGAAACCTGCCGCCCTGCGGACATTACGGGATTGAGGGCCGTGCGAGGGCTTTGGGGAATCATTGCGATCCGGCGCCCGCGATATCTCCGCATCTCAGCCTCCGAGAGCCGGAGCAGGTCGACGCCCTCGAAACGAATCGATCCGGTCAAAATTCGGCCGGGAGGCCGGATCATGCCGAGTATCGCATTCGCGCTCACCGACTTTCCCGAGCCGGACTCGCCGACGAGTCCGAGAACTTCTCCAGCGTGCATCGTGAAGTTGACGTCGTCGAGCACCTCGACCAACCCGTCGGCGGTCTCGAAATGCACGACCAGATTCTCGACCTCGAGGAGACAGGTCATCGGCCGCGCATCCTCGGGTCCAGAAGATCCCGCAGGCCGTCGCCGACCACATTGAAGATCAGCACTGTCGCCAGAATGGCGATCCCTGGAAACAGGGACAGCCACCACTGCCCCGTAACCATCAAAACGGCGCCCTCGGAGGTCATCTCACCCCATTCCGAATCGGGCGGCTGAATGCCGAGACCGATGTAAGAGAGCGCCGCGAGTGTGAGTAGCGCGAAGCCCATTGCCAGGGTCGCCTGCACGATAAGCGGGGGGAAGCAGTTGGGAAACAGATGGATGAAGACGATGCGCCAGGTTGGGTTGCCAATGCTCCGAGCCGCCTGGGCATACTCCATCTCGCGCTCCCGCAGCATCTCCGCACGCAACTGCCTGAGGTAGGCTGGAACTTGCGTGACCGCGATGACGAGAATGAGATTGGTGATGCTGCTTCCAATCGCCGCCGTGAGTCCCATCGCCAGCACGAAGGCGGGGAAGGCCATCACGGCATCCACGATCCTCATGACGATCTGATCCACCCAGCCGCCGCGAAAGCCGGAGAGCGCGCCGATCAGGGAACCAATCAGGAGCGCCAGGAGGGTCGAGACAAATGGGACGAGCAGATCGACGCGCGAGGCGATGAGGATCCGAGAGAGTTCGTCGCGGCCGTAATCGTCAGTTCCGAGCACGTGAACCCAGCCTGGCTGCTGCAAGACGACGTTCGCGTCCGGTTCGTTCGGGTCGAAGGGGGCAATCCAGGGAGCGAGGACAGCGATGACAACGAGAAGCACGATCGCGCAGAATGCCGCGAACGAGAGCTTGTTTCGCAGCAGCCGTCGACGGAAGGAGACGAACGACGTGTCGGGAGCGACCGGCGAATCCACATGAACGCCTCTCGCGATCTCGATCGTCATCCGATCCTAATCCTCGGGTCGGCGAGGCTGTAAATCAGATCGACAAGAAGATTCACCAAGACGCACGTTAGAGCGACGAAGAGCACAAAGGACTGGATCGGACTCGGATCCTTGAGCATGAGGGCCTTGACCGCATAATTGCCAATGCCTGGCCAGTCGAAGACACTTTCGACCACGGCGTTGCCAGCCATCAAAAAACCGAAGACGAGGCCGAGCGCGGTGACCACTGGAATAATCGCGTTGGCTAGCGCATCTCCGTACAGGACGCGCCACCGCGGCACGCCGGCGGCCCACGCCGCCTTGATGTAGTCGGTTTCCAAAATTTCCAGCATCGCCCCACGCACCATCCGTGCGAGCGGCGCCATCACGCTAATGGCGAGGGTGAGCGAAGGCAACGCGAGGTGTGCAAGAACTCGATTCAAACGCGCGCCAATTGCCGCTGACGAGCGAGTCGATCGTATATAGGCCGGTGATGGGAGCCGGCGGGCTGATCCCCGACCCAAGGCGCCCCAGCGGTGCCGGGGCCACGCCGAGGAGATAGAAGAAGACATAGATGAGGATGAGCCCGCTCCAAAAGCTGGGCATCGCCACTCCCGTGACGCTGAAGACCCGGCCGAAATGGTCGATGATCGTGTCGCGATGGATAGCGCAAAGAACGCCCAGCGGCACGCCAAGGAGGAGGGCGAGAAGAAGGCTCGCCATGGTCATTTCGAGCGTCGCAGGCAGGCGTTGCTTGAAGTCGGTGAGAACGGGCCGCCCCGTTGATGAGCTTTCGCCCAAATCGCCATGCAGGAGTCCAGTAACGTACCGCCCGTATTGGATATGGAGGGGCTGGTCGAGCCCCATTTTGTGCTTCATCTCCGCGACATATTGGGGAGTTGCCATCGGGCCCGCCTTCACCAAAGCGGGATTACCCGGCAGCACATAAGCCAGAAGAAAGCCGATCAGGCTCACGCCAAACAGAGTCGGAGCCAGCAAAGCCAGCCTACGGAGGACAACGAAGGATAACGCCATTTTATCAGCGGTGCTCGGCCAAACCGACGGTCGCGCTCTAGGCGAATTTCATCTTATCGAACCGTTCGAGCGAATCCCACAACTTCTCGATCCCGACAAGCTCGGAGCGCATCACGCGCGACCAGTTGTCGTACCAGAGAAGTCCCCAGGCCGCGTCGTCGAGCAGGATCCGTTGCGCCTCTCTGACGCTGGCCGCTCGCTTTACCAAATCGCCCTCGCGAATATTGTCGTCGATCAGTTTGTCGAGCGTCGGATTGGCGTAGAAACCCTTGTTGGTTCCCACTGCCTTGCTGTAGAAATTCCAGTAGAGGTGGTAAAGCGGATCGTTGATCCAGGATTGCCAAGTCTCGATCGACAGTTCGTGATCGCCGTTCGATGACAGCTGACGGAACGCGGCGTCGGTTTCCTTCTCAAGGCTGACCTGGAAGCCTATCTTTTCCAATTCGCGCTGGATCCAAACCGCCGCCTGCTCGTGTGGTTCGTACCCGACGCGAACCGCGAGCTTGACCGGCGTTGGACCGGTGCCAAGACCAGCCTGCGACATCAGCGACTTGGCCTTTGCGAGATCGTATCTGTAAGGCGAGAGCGAGCCGTCGAAGCCGGGCGTCTGGCTCGGGACCGGGCTCTTCATCTGCTCGCCGTATCCATAAAGGACATTGGGAATGATTGCCTGAATCGGCATTGCATAGTTGATCGCTTGACGGACCTTCACGTTGTCGAAGGGGGTCTTTTTACAGTTCATGCTGACGAAGTTGCAGTTGGTGTCCGGCAGCGACACCACTTTCAACCCGGGCTCGCCTTCAAGGCTCTTGAGATTCTTGGGCGACATCGAGTTCGGCCCGACCACCATGTCGATCGCCTTCCGCTTAAGAAGCAGAATGCGATCAGCCTCGTTCGGGGTGTACTTGGCGACGACGCGCTTGAAATAGGGGGCGGGCCCCCCATAATTGGGCGTCGCTTCAAGCACGACCTCGACGCTGGGTTCATTGCTGACGAGGCGATAGGGTCCTAGACCAGCAGTGTTGCGCTTGAGCCATTCGGTAGCCCAGGGATCGTCGGTCGTGCTGTGGGCCTTCACCTCGTCCGGGTCGAGCAGAGCGTTATTCGACAACGCTATCACGTCCAGAAGCATGACGCTCGGCGCTGGCATGTTGATCACGAAAGTGCTGTCGTCGCGGACCTCGAACTGATCGGGCTGCGTGACCGCCAGCGCCGCCGGAAAAACGAGCCGCATGTACCCGGGCGATTGCAATCCGCGATCGAACAAATATTTCACCGCTCGCGCATCGACGGGCCTCTTGCTAGGAAATTTCATGCCCTGCCGGATCTTCACTACGAGCGTCTTGCCGTCGTTCTCGTACGCCCAGCTCTCGCCAACTCCGCCTACGAATTTGCCTGGCCTGGCGGAAAAAAGGCCGGGCGCTCCGGGCGTTGGCTCGGCGCCCCATCCTATTACGGTGTCGTAAATGTTGGCTTGGACGATGTACGCGCCGTCCGACTTGAATTGCGCTGGATCGAGCGAGTTGATGTCGCTGCCCCACCCTACCGTCAGCGTCGAATCGTCCTGCGCGCCCGCCGATCGCGGAAGGACGCCGCTGGCGAGCACCGCTCCTCCGCCGAGCCCGGCCCATTTCAGAACACCGCGACGAGACTGGCCTCCAAACATTGGCGTCCATCCCTGTGTTCGTCGTCGAGTGTCGGCATGATGGGCCGGGCGGCATGCTGGGCCGCGCAATGCTCAGCCGAAATTACCTGAAAACTCCGGCATCCGCGATGGGTCGGCACATCACCGAAGCAACGCAACAAGCTGGTCCCCATTCTACTCAATTCGTGATTTCTATGCAAATTTGCGCACGCTCAGATCGCGGCACGCCCGCTCTAGCAGTCCTGGCAGAGTTTTTCGAGCTGTCGTCGGATGCGCCTTCAGGGCAGTGTCAGACTCAATTGCCGGATCGTCTCAGGCCGTGGTAATTTTGAGTTATGAGCAACTTATTTTAAGATGTTAACAGTTCACCGGAGGTGATCCGCCTGGTGGTGTCGCTGCGGAATGTCGAAGATCTGCTGGCCGAACGCGGGATCGACATTAGCTACGAGGGCTTTGTCACGTTGTCGAACCGAGAGCGCGAAGCGACTGTGTTACATGCAATTTCAGGCGGCGGCGACGGCTTCGCGCCACGCGCCCATCGCCGCGGCGCGAAGCCGATGGGTTTGAGACTGAGATCAGATGGCGTTGGACGTTGAAGGTGTTGTAGACCGCGGCATGGCTTTGCGAGAAATTTCTGCGCGGAGCCGGCGCTCTTGAAGCGTTGCATCTTGCGCTCCCGCCGTCGAGTGGGCTGATGCGAATTCTCGGCGCGATGGTTCTTCGATCGCCCCCGCTCATGGCGGCTCGCAACCCCGAGATCATGGGCCGCCGCGCGGTATGACCGCAAATCGTCCGTGATCAACCGCTGCATTGCCAAAGTGGCCCGGGCCGTGCTCGACATTCTCGATCGTTCCAATCCCTAAGCTGGCAGGCCCAGGACAGTGAGGGCGTCAACGAGCGCGGTCCCGAGCGTTCGCTCGCAATCGACGCCGGTCAGTTGTCGGGCGACGCTGAAATTGGGCTGAAGCTCCATTAGCCGCGCTGCGGCCGCCTTCGCCTCGTCGAGGCGGCCAAGCCTGGACAAGGGCGCGGCGAGCAGCATGTAGCTGATGCTCATTCCAGGATTGTATTGAATTCCCCGGCGGGCGGCGGCCACCGCCTCCTCGTCGTGGCCCAACGCAAAATGGGCCAAGGTCAGCGCGCGACACGAGTACCATTGCGTTGGGTCCATCGGGCTCAAGCGCAGCGCGCGTTCTGCCCACTCGATGGCGCGCTGGGCTTCGCCCGCCCAGCCAAAAATAACGCTACCCGCCATATGAGCGATAGCTGTGGACGGGCTGAGGGCGAGAGCCGCTTCGATAGCCTGCAGAGCGGCGGCGCGGTCGTGCTCAGCCATGCCAATAACGAATCCGGACAAGGCCAACGCCATGGCGTCATCCTGACCATAGGCGATCCCTGACCGAGCATGACGGATAGCCGCAAGGCGGCGCTCCTCCGGCAGACCGCCGCGGAGATAAAGCGTGTGATTGCCAATCGCGGCGTAGGCATGCGCCAGTGCGTAGTCCGGCTCAAGCGTGAGCGCTCGATCGAGAAACGTCAGCGCGGCCCGTGCAGCATCGGGCATCGAGAGGCCAACGCGAGCTTCGGCCAATGCGCGCAAGACCAAGTCGTACGCATCCAGACTATCGGGCCGCTTGCGTTTGACGCGTTCGATCTCGGCCCGGCGCAGGCTTGGATCAACAGCGGCCACGACGCTCATCGTGATGTCGTCCTGGAGGGCGAAGATGTCCTCCGCTGTCCGATCGTAACGCTGGGCCCAGACGTGCATTCCGCCTTCCGTCTCGACGACCCGACCGCTGAGCCGCACGCGGGCGCCGGCCCTGCGCACGCTGCCTTCAAGGAGGTAGCGCACGCCCAACTCGCGCCCGACCTTGTTTACATCGACAGCCTTGCCCTTATGGGCAAAGCTCGAATTTCGCGCGATTACGAAAAGCCACTTTATCCGCGACAAACCAGTGATGATGTCCTCGACAACGCCATCGGCGAAATACTCTTGCTCGGGATCGCCGCTCATATTGGCAAATGGCAGAACCGCGATCGACGGGTTGTTGGTCGGTGGAAGCGCAGCGCGGGGAGAGCCCGAGCTCGTCGCGGAATCGACGCGATAAACTCGCACAGGCCGCGCGATGTTTTTCAGCTGCTGGTCGCCCAAGTCGGTGAAACTCGCTGCGATCTTGTCGCGCACCTGCTCGTAGGCGGCGCTCGATACGCAAATCCCACCAGGCTCGCTGATGCCTTCCAGCCGCGCGGCGACATTCACGCCGTCGCCGAGGATATCATCGCCATCGATCAGCACGTCGCCGAGATTGACGCCGATGCGATAGACGATCCGCTTATTCTCCGGCGTGTCGGCGTTGCGCTCGACCATCAGCTTCTGGATCGCAATGGCACATTCGACGGCGGCCACCACGGAGGGAAACTCCAGAAGCAGGCCGTCGCCCATCGTCTTTACGAGGCGGCCGCTCAGGCTCGCGATGATGGGACTCGCGGCCTCACGATGCTCGCGTACCGCCTTCGCCGTACCAGCCTCGTCCTCGCCCATGAGGCGGGAATAGCCGACAACGTCCGCTTCGAGGATCGCGGCAAGCTTGCGAGCGGCAGTCACTGGCACAGCGCTCCCGCCTTGCGTGGAATTTCCACGATGGAGCGTACCGCGTCGACCACGCTTCGGAAGTCGAGGAGAACGCCATCGCTGACGCGTTTGATCCCCCGTCCTTTGCGGACCGCGACGGTCGGGTCGATCAGGTCGCTGCGTAGTGCCCTGAACTGCGCCAGCGTGCGATCTTCTTTCGCCCCGACGAGCCGGCCATAGCCGACCACGTCCGCGGCCGGGATCGCTGCAATTTTCCAGGTTTCGCGCATCGCGCTCCCTCAGGCGCGGCGCAGAATAGCAGAAAGCCCCCCGTAGCGGTACGGCTTCACGCTGAGTGTGCTTCGGCGCTACGGCGAAACCCCTTTGACGGCTCGTAACAGGGCAAAAGTCCTGGCGGTCATGGTGGCGTTGGAGCGAGCGCGCGGACGACTTGTGCGAGGTCGGGAATATCCTGGCATCCGGGGACGGCGAGGCGTGCGCCCAGATAATCCCAGAATTCGAAGCCGTTCTTGGCGCGGGTCTTGAGGAGCGCGAGAAAGGCGTCGCGACAGTCGCGGCCCGCATCGCTGCGGGTTCCGCCGCTGATGCCGCGTTTGGTGACCTGCAGCGGATGTCGTTTTCGGAGCCGTTGGTATGGAGCGGAATGTCGGGTCGTTCGAGCACCCTCAGCAATTCGCTTTTGTTGGCGCACAGGCGCCCCAGGAGGCGGTCGAGAGTGGCGAAGCCTGTCCTGTGGCTGAAGATGCAATCGAAGTGCGCCGATAAGGTCGCCTTGCGCGCTGGGGATGGGTTCGGCGCCAAGCTTTGAGACTGCGGTAGAACAGCCAGAACAGGGCGCGACTGCGGCTTTGATCCAGGGAACGTTGCCCGTCGTCTCGAACGGGCCGGTCGTAGAGGCAATAAAAGCGGTCGCGCCCCACATTCCGATAGCGATCGACAGCATCAGGGTGTTAAACAGCGTTCAATTGCACGCCGGAACACACCGCGCGGCAGGTGATCGCCAAAAGGCGAAAAGAACGCCCGCCGGGGGCGGACCCGGCGGGCGTTGGGTGGGACGAGCGACGAGGGCGACAAACGGGCCCTCGCCGTCGCCTCACTTGGCGATTTCGGACGCGGTCTGACGAAGGACGCTTTCGATGTCGCAGCGGCGAATTCCGATATCGCGGAGTTCGTGATCGCTCATCTGCGACAATTCGCGGACTGCCTCGCGATAACGGAGCCATGCGTCGAGCTTCTCGGTAATGGTCTTGAACGAGGCCATCTGCCTCTCCTCTTTGGTAAACTGTGTGGCTTGGCCCATCCGGTCTGGACGCACGCCTCGGCGGGGGTCGTTCGCTCAGGAACGACTCCCCAGTTTCCTCAGTACGCCTTGGTCGGCAGATGTTTGCCGTTGAGCGTTATGACGGCGCGCTTGCCGCCTTCGGGATCGTCGATCGCCTGGACGTCCAGCTTGAAATTAATCGCGCTGATGATGCCGTCGCCCAGCTTTTCGTGCACGAGCGCCCTTAGCGTCGTGCCGTAGACCTGGACCATTTCGTAGAACCGGTAGATCGTCGGATCGGTCGGCACGCCGCCGCCGGGAATGCTGCCGCGCATCGGAATCGTCTGCAGCTCACGCACGGCGTCATCGCCGAGATCGAGCTTGCGCGCGACCACTTTCGCGGCGTCGGCCGGCAGCGGATGCTGGCCGAGCAACGCCGCCGTGACGTAGCCGAGCGAAAGGCCCGTGCCCTCGGCGATCGCCTCGAACGTGAGGTTCTTGCGGATCTTCGCGTCCATGACGCGGTCGGTAAGCGCGGCGCGCGAAGCTTGGCTGTGCTGCGAGTGAGTCATGATTGTTTCTTCCTGGGTTTCAGTGGGGGAGTCAGGCCGCGGCGTTCAGCCGGGCCGCCGTGGCGCAGACGTGCAGATTGTCTGCGAGCGGGACGAAGCGGTCCGTGGCGCCGTCGAGCGTGTCGATCGAGCCGCTTTCGATATCGTAGACCCAGCCGTGCAGCGCGACGCGACCTTGCTCGAGCGCGAGCCGCACGCTGGGATGGGTCTTAAGGTTGGCGAGCTGCGCGATCACGTTCTCGCGCACCATCGAGTTCGACCTTGTCGCGCGTGCTGCGGTGCGCGCGCGCCTCGTTGACGACCTTCGCGGAATCCGCGTAGCGCAGCCAGCTGGCGACGGCCGGCATGTGATCGAGGCACTTGCAGGACGCGATCGCCGTCATCGCGCCGCAGTCGGAATGGCCGCAGATCACGATGTCGGCGACATTGAGCGCCGCGACGGCGTACTCGATCGTCGCCGACACGCCGCCCGGCTCCGGGCCATACGACGGCACGATGTTGCCCGCATTGCGGATCACGAACATGCTCGCCCGGCTCCTGCTGCGTGACGAGCTCCGGCACGAGCCGGCTGTCGGAGCACGAGATGAACAGCGTGCGCGGGCGCTGGCTCGTGGCGAGCTGCTTGTAGAGGGCGGAGCGCTGCGGGAACGCCTCGCGCCGAAACTTGAGAAATCCGTCGATGATGTCCTGCATCGTCTTCTCCATCTTCCTGACGGGAGGAGGATGAACCGACGGGACCTATAGCGTCCAAGACTAAATCAGAATAAAGTCGATAGCTGGCACCAATAGTCGATGAGCCATGCTGCTACGACACATTCGCTATTTCCTCGCTGTCGCCGAGCACAAGAACTTCACGCGCGCGGCCGAGGCGCTGCATGTCTCGCAGCCCACGCTGTCGCAGCAGATCAGGCAGCTAGAGGAGACGTTGCGCGCGCCGCTGCTCGACCGCTCGGGCCGCTCGATCGCGCTCACCGACGCGGGCGTCGCGTATCTCGGCTACGCGCGTCGCGCGCTTCAGGACCTCGAAGCGGGCCGCCGCGCGATCCACGACGTACAGGATCTTTCCCGCGGGACCCTGCGCGTGGCGATGCCGCCGACCTTGATGGCCTACCTGGCCGGCCCGCTCATCGAGACGTTCAACAGCCGCTACCCCGGCATCACGCTGACGGTCGAGGCGATGACGCAGGAGCGCATCGAAATGCTGCTGAACGACGATGCGCTCGACGTGGGCATCGCGTTCGACGAGGTGCGTTCGCCGGACATCGAGGAAGAGAAGTTGCTCGGCGAATTGTTCGCGCTGATGGTCGGCAATTCGCATCCATGCGCGAACCGTCGCCACGCGATCACGCTCGAGGATTTCAACCGCGAGGCGCTGGTGCTGCTGAGCACGGATTTCGTGACGCGCGTCCAGATCGATCGCCATTTCCGGCAGCTGGGAGCGGCGCCGCGCATCGCGATCGAGGTCAACTCGATCAGCGCGATCGTCGAGATCGTGCGGCGCGGGCGCCTCGCGACGGTGCTGCCCGCCGCGATCGCGCGCGAACAGGCTGGGCTCTTCGCCGTCCCGCTTAAATTTGCGCTGCCTGAGCGGACCGTCGTGCTGTTGCAGCGCAAGGGAGCATACAGGTCCGCCGCCGCGCGAGCGTTCGTAGCGCTCGCACTTGAGACAGACTGGGGACCGTGAGTGTCGTGGAGGGCGTAAATCGGCGTTGGGGTTCGCCGCCAATCGGCACGCTAAGTCATTGGTGTCACAAACGTGAGCGGGGTCATTCGGTGAATCTGACTCACATGCTGGGCGCGGCATGGAACGGGGCCTGGCATCGCGGTTCGTGATCAACGCCAATCAATGGGGATGTTTTGATGGAGACTATTGCCACCGTCGGATTGGATCTCGCCAAGTCGGTCTTCCAAGTGCACGCGATAAGCGCTGTGGGCGGCGTCGTCGTGCGTCGGGCGTTTCGTCGGGCCCAACTCCTGGACTTCTTTCGCAAGCTCCCGTCGTGCCTAGTCGGCATGGAGGCTTGCGGCCAGCGCGCATTTCTGGGCTCGCGAGATCCGGACTTGCCGGGCATGAGGTTAAAATGATCCCACCGACTCCCAGAGTCAGCCTCCGAGGCTTTTGGTATATTTCACGTCAAGGCGCTCCCACAAAGACCTCAATTGGCAAGGGGTGATCGATCACATAGCTGCCGAAATTTGGATCGTGAGCGTCTGGTTGGCCACGTTGGTCTGCTCCCACCGCACGCGCCAACAGCGTATAACGGCCGGGTTGTGCGGGCGTGATCCAATCATATTTCCAGCGGCGCCATGCGTGACGGCTTATCGGGTCGACGAAATCGCCCTTCACCCACGATCCGCCGGCGTCGAGGCTGATCAAAATCTCGGCGACGTCGGTGTCTCCTGCCCAAGCGGCGCCGAATATGGTGTAGGGGCAACCGGGTTCGAGGCGCTCGTAGACACGGGGACGTGCGATCTGCGACTTCAGCTTCATCTCGGCAATCGGGCGGCGTACAGGTATCCCCTCGGAATCATCCCAATAGCCGTAGTCAGAAGTTTGCCAATAACCCTGAAACGGTTGTGTGGTCGCAACGATGTCGGTCAGCCACTTGACCGACGCCATGCCGTAATGCCCCGGCACTATCGCGCGCAGCGGATAGCCGTGATCGGGCGTCAGATCCTGCCCGTTCATCTGGTAGGCGATCAGCACGTCGGCCTCCAGCGCCCGCGCCCGCGGGATGCTTCGGGCGTAAGAGATCGGACCCGGGGGCTTTGGCTCTTCCGTCGGGACGCCGCGATCGGCGCCTTCGAGCACCAGTTCGCAAACATCGTCCGCGATGCCGGCGCGCTCCAACAGCATGGACAGCAGAACACCCGTCCATTCGGCATTGCCGACGGCGCCGAGTTGCCATTGTGCGCCGGGTACCGGCGGCGCCATGAATACGCGGCCATTGCCGGCGCATTCCAGCGTGGCGACGCATGTCCGTGAAGGCATTGCGCGAATATCGGCGTAGCTCAAGCTTAGCTCGTTCCGCACCGCGCCGCTTATCGATAGGCGATAGGCAAGCGGATCTAGCTCCGGCGTGGGGAAATGACTGCGTATGTAAAACAGCTCGGACGGCGTGATGAACTCGCCGAGCTGATCGAATGGCATTTCGAGATTGTTTGGGTCTCTTTGCCGGATAATCAGTCCAGCGGGACGCATAACGGCGCCGGACCAGCTCTCGGTTTTCACATCCATCGCAGTGTCTCCTATCCGGCTCGAAGGAATCGCGCGACGCGTACGTCAGATCCGCGCGAGGCTGATGCAGAAAATCAGCACGGCGATCGCGAGCGCCGCCGAAAGTAAGGACTCCGCAGCGGACTGCGGGATCTGGATAACCTCATCGCGATCAATCGCCCGGCGCGTGCGCTCAAAGGCGAAGCCGCTTCGTGCAATGGCGGCGATGCCAATCGCGACCATTGCCATTCCGGTATAGTGGGTCGCAGCCGCGCCAGCGTCACCCGAAGGAACATGGGGTATGTTTCCGCCGCCGACCGCCTCGACAAAGAAGTTCAGCTTGATGAGCAAAAATCCAAATGCCGCCACGGCCAGGCCGGTGCGTATCCAGGCAAGAAAGGTTCGCTCGTTCGCCGCGTGGTTTGTGTAGTTGGCGATCATTGAACCTCTCCTCGCACGATGAAGGTGGAGTGTCGCGCCGACTTCGCAATCACGCCTGAATGGCTTCATCGGGAAGTGTAATCGCGCCTGACAATTTGAATATTTGGATTGCTGCGGCCTATTGCGCGCTGGTCGTGGCCAATGCCTGAGGGACGGCGCGTCAGCTCCCGTTCGAGTTGCTGTAGCAGGCGTAGCCGAGAAGGACGTGGTTCCGGCCCCAGACCGGCCGCGACATCTCCATCCCGCAATTGTTCGCGTTTCGGACGTAATGGCTGGCGGGATAGAGGGACATTGTTGCGCTGGCGGCGCGCGATGGCCTGCCGGCTCACCCGGTTGGGGGTGCGACCCTGACCCAACGCGGCGGGCGAGAGTGCCAAAAGGGTGACAATAGCGACATAGGCGCGGTTCATGTTCGCCTCCAGGGGTGGGGTTTTCGATGTCGTGTTCCTTCTCGGTGTGAATTTGACTCGAAAGTTAACCCCGCTTGTCGAAAGTGAACGCAACGAAATGTTGCTAAACGTACTAATCGCCGATCGGCGTTCGGACCCCAGGCCGAGACACAGGCTGCGCTCGTCTAACGCTCTCCCAGAGCGAGTCGCGCGCCTATCGCGCCGGATCACGCGCGCCGCTTCGCGCGTTCGTGGAAGATCGATCCGATGAAATCGAGACTGGTCCGCGCCGCGAGCAGGGACGTGACGCCGGAGGGATCGTAGGGCGGCGACACCTCGACGAAGTCGGCGCCGACCACCTCGAACCGCTTGGCGACCTCGCGCAGGATGTCCTTCCCCTCGTAGTAGGAGAAGCCGCCGTGGCTAATCGTCGCCGTCCCCGGCGCGATGCCCGGATCGAAGCTGTCGATATCGATCGACACATAGACGCGCTCGCCGTCCGGGATATGCGCCAGCGAAGCGGCGGCGCCCTGCGCGCGCAGTTTGCGCAGCGGGACGACGTGCGAGCCGTAGCGCTTCGCCGCTTCCCAGTCCTTGCGGCTGACCGCGGCCATGTTGTGCGGCCCTAGCGTGGTGATCCCCTTCACATGCGCCATTTCGGACGCGCGCCGCATCGGGCTGCCATGGCCCCACGTGATGCCGTTGCGCTCGTCGATGAAGTCGAAATGCGCGTCGAGATGGACGATGTGAAACGGCTTCTCGTTGGAGTAGGCGGCGATCGTCGCCATGGTGATCGCGTGATCGCCGCCGAGGATGTAGGGCATCACCTTCGCGTCGAGCAGCGCGCGCACCGCCTGCTCAGCGTTGGCGAGAGAGCGCTTGGTGTCGGCGTAGATGACATCGCTGTCGCCGGCGTCGACGATCTTCACCTCGTCGGCGGTGAGGTAGGTGACCTCGTCCTCGAAGTCGAACACCCCTTCAGGGCCGAAGCCGTGAAACATCGACACTTCGCGGATCGCGCGCGGCCCGAAGCGCGTGCCGACGCGGTAGCTCGACGCCGTGTCGATCGGCACGCCGAGGATGGCGACGTCGGCGCCGTCGAGCTTATTCCAATCCGGGCAGGCGGGCTGGCGGCCGAAGGTGGTCAGTCCGACGAAGGGAAGGTCCATCCTGTCGGGGGTGTTGCGGTCAGTCATTGAAAAAAGTCCCTTTCCGAAGGCCGGGGACGCACTGTCCCCGGGTGCGTTGAACTCGGGGCGGTCGTTCAGCAGATCTCGTCGGTGATGCCTTCGCGCTCGTAGGCGCGGCGCACCGAGGGAAGCGCCGTCACCTTGTCGAGCAGCTTGGCGACGCGCGGACGCGAGCGCGGCGGCTTCGTCATCGGACGCGCCCAGCGCGAAAGCATGACGAGGTAAAAATCGACCGCGCTGAGCTTGTCGCCGAGAAACAAGGGACCATTCGTTTTGAGGTGGTCTTCGATGACGTCGAGGAAGGTGCTGGCGCGGGCTTCCGCCCCACGCTTGACGACCTCTTTCGCCGCGGCGTCGCCGCCCGCCAAACGCTCCGGGTACTGCCAGACCATCAGCTCCTCCTGAAGCGAGTTCGTCAGGAAGATGAGCCACTGATAGAACTTGGCGCGCTCGGGAGTTCCGACCGCAGGGGCCAGCCCGTGTTGCGGATGGCTATCGACGAGATGGAGCACGATCGCAGCCGCCTCGAAGACGACGGCGTCTCCGTCGACCAAGGTCGGAATGCGGCCGTTCGGGTTAATCTTCAAATATTCGTTTGATTTCTGCCCGTTCCCGCTCCTATCCACAAGTCGAAGCTCGTACTCTGCGCCAATCTCTTCAAGTACCATGTGGGGAGCGGCGTTGGCATTGGCGGGGAAATAATGAAGCTGGTACATCGATGTGTTCTCCTGGCAAGAAAACAGAAGAGCCTCAGGCAGCGGAGGTCCCCCAAGTTGTTGGTGCTGCGCACGCTGGAGTGCGGATCGCGCTTTGGTTTAGAACTTCAGCGCGAAGCCGCGGATGTCGCGCTCGGCGCCGGGGCCACCAGCGACCGCCGAGAAGCAAGCGAACATCGGGCTTTGCTTGCCAACTTCCGAAGAGATCTTTGCCGTGGTGTAACGAGTGATGTTTAACCCGTGCTGAGTTTGTCCATCTGCACATAAGGGGGTGACCATCTTCGCGGCCGAACATCGAAACGAGGTTGAAGACCGCCCGCGACCATTCAGGGAGCTTATAGTCACCGGGGCCGCACGATCGGCTCGCTTTAGGGAAAGCCCGTCCGGCCAGGGGAACGCCGGACGGGCTTCATATCACTCGGCCGCCTGCTGCACTGTGAGGCCGAGCGCCTTGGCGACACCTGCGCCGTACGCAGGATCCGCTTTCGCGCAGTTCGCTATATGACGCTGCTTCACTTCGAGGCGGGCGCCGTCCATCGCGCGCCCCGTGTTCTCGAAAAGAACCTGCTGCTGCGCGGGAGTCATCTTCCGGAACAGGTTGCCGGGCTGCTCGTAGTGATCGTCGTCGACGCGATGATCCCAATGGTCCACAGCGCCATCGACCGGCAGCGGCGGCTCGGCGAGCGCCTTGTCATGGTCGATCCACACGCCCTTGCTATTGGGGTAGTAGTGCGCCTCGCCCCCGCCGTTGCTGTCGGTCCGCATCGCGCCGTCGCGGTGCGAGGCGTGGTACGGGCACTTCGGCGCGTTGACCGGGATGTGGTTGAAGTTCACGCCCAACCGGTAGCGCTGCGTGTCGCCGTAGGAGAACAGGCGGCCCTGCAGCATCTTGTCCGGGGAGAAGCCGATGCCCGGCACGACGTTCGCCGGCGAGAAGGCGGCCTGTTCGACCTCGGCGAAGTTGTTTTCCGGATTACGGTTGAGCTCCATCACGCCGACCTCGATCAGCGGGTAGTCGGCCTTCGGCCAGACCTTGGTGAGGTCGAACGGGTTGTGCTTGTGGCCCTTGGCCTGCGCCTCGGTCATCACCTGGATCGACAGCGTCCAGCGCGGGAAATTGCCCTTCTCGATGTTGTCGAACAGATCCCGGCCATGGCTCTCGCGATCTCGGCCGATGAGGGCCGCCGACTCGGCGTCGGTGAGGTTCTCGATGCCCTGCTCGCTGCGGAAGTGGAACTTGACCCAAACGCGCTCATTCTTCGCGCTGATCATCGAGAAGGTGTGGCTGCCGAAGCCGTGCATGTGACGCAGCGTCTTCGGGATGCCGCGGTCGGACATCACGATGGTGACCTGGTGCAGCGCCTCGGGGAGCAGCGACCAGAAATCCCAGTTGTTGTCGGCCGAGCGCATGCCCGTGCGCGGATCGCGTTTGACCGCGCGGTTGAGGTCGGGAAAGCGCATCGGATCGCGGAAGAAGAACACCGGCGTGTTGTTGCCGACGACGTCCCAGTTGCCTTCCTCGGTGTAGAACTTGACCGCGAAGCCGCGGATGTCGCGCTCGGCGTCGGCCGCGCCGCGCTCGCCGGCGACGGTCGAATAACGCACGAACAGATCGGTCTTCTTGCCGACCTGCGAGAAGATCTTCGCCTTGGTGTAGCGGCCGATGTCCTTGGTGACGGTGAAGGTGCCGTGGGCGCCCCAGCCTTTGGCGTGCATGCGGCGCTCCGGGATCACTTCGCGGTCGAAGTGCGCCATCTTCTCGATCAGCCAGATGTCCTGCAGCATCACCGGGCCGCGCGGACCGGCCGTCATGGTGTTGAGATTGTCCGACACCGGCGCGCCGGTGGCGTGGGTCATCGTTGGTTTTTCAGCCACACTCTTCTCCTCAGTTAAACCTACGCGGCAGCTTCAATGGCGCATTCGCGCGCCGCGCGGGTCAATTCAAAGCCGTCGAAGAACCGAAATTAGAAATGAGAGCGCGAGAAGCGCGCCGATTGTGAGGGGTCATGGCTGCGAACCCTCGATGGGAACGCGCCCACGAAATCTCGTGGCACTTCTACCGTCATGCAGCGCCACACTAGGGCAAAGCATACCCACACGCGATCACAGTACGATCATCCAGCGGAACAACACGTGTTTGCGACAGTAAACGTGTTCCATATTGCGCTAAAGTGACGGTAGAGCCGCTGAAATTTATGGCCAAGTTGTGCCAAGGTACAAATCAGGTGTCGAAAAGGGTGAGAAGAGCTATCCCGCGGTCGTAGAGCGCTTGATCACACTCCAATAGATGCCGTCGAAAATTGTGCGATGGGTCCGCGCGGAGTCGCGCGGTTTGTTGAGTGACGGGGCGGCGTCATTTGCTCCGCGCAACTGGAAAATCTATACTGAGAGATAGGCTATTCCCACTCCAGGCGCCATAGACGACGATCCGCGTGGCGACATAGCGTCGTTGAAACCCGCAGGTTCTTCGACGCGGGCGCCTTGGAATCACGAAATTGGAGGCAGGCATGCAAACGACATCGTTTGACTTGGCGCCGTGCGGAATTCGCCCTCTTGAGTGAGCCGACGCTGGCGCAGACACAGGGAAGGCTCGCCGATCTCGAAGAGCCAATCTTCAGGCGCGCTTCCTTGAGTGGCTTCCCGCCGACGCGCCGCGCGGAATAGCAGGAGCTTCCTGCCTCGCGATTTGCTTCAACCTCGTTCGGATGTTCGGCCACGAAGGTCTCGCCCCTTCTGCGGACATGTCGAGGTCGTGACCACCGCTTTGAGCGCTGCGGAACTCAAAACCTCAGACAGCAAAGCTTGCGCGCAAAATAACGGAGACGGCGACCGGCGCCGAATCGCCGCCGCGGGCCTATGCGTTTTTCAAGGGACTTCAAGGAGTGAGCCATGATCAAAGGGAAACCTCGAAAACTAATGAACCGTCGTACGTTTCTGAACGCGTCTTCGACCGCCGCCGGGGCCATTGCTGTCAGCGGCCAGTTTAGTTGTCAGGCGGTCGGGCAGACCGCCGACGAGACGCCGACGTTTCGGCGTCCCAAGACCATTATTCCGGTGCCAACGCCTTCGCTCCAGTTTCAGCACGTGGAGGCCGGGGTCCCCGACACTCAATTGACCCGTGAGGCGACCGCGTTACTGCAAGAATACAGCACGCCGGTGTTGATCAACCATTCGCATCGCGTGTTCTTCTGGGCGAGCGAAATGGGGCGCCAGACGGGACAGAAGTTCGATGCGGAGCTTGTGTTCATCTGCGCTGCATTCCACGATTTGGGTCTGATTAAGACGTTCAGCAGCGCACTGACCGTTTCGAAGTCGACAGCGCGAACGCGGTGCGTCAGTTTCTCGAGCATCATGGCGTGCCCACCGCTCGCATTCAAACCGCCTGGGACGCGATAGCGCTTCATACCACGCCCGGCATTGCAGCGTACAAGCCATTGGAAGTGGAGCTTCTATACAACGGCGTCGCCTTGGATTCACTCGGCATCGGGTACGAAACCTTTCCCGAAGACGTTCGAACCAGGGTGGTCAGCTCAGTTTCCGCGGACCAATTTCAAGCAGGAAGTCGCGCAGGCGTTCTTTGATGGCTTCGGACACAAGCCCCAAACGACCGAGTTTACGTGCAACGAAGACATCTGCTCGCATTTCATAGCGCAACTACAAGAGGCGCAATTTCTATGACACGGTCATGAATTCGCCGTTCCAAAACTCTTAGCGCTACGATCTGACTGATTGATCGGGTTGCAATAGTGGTTTCTCCGGACATGCGCCTGGTGGCGATGTCGCGAGATCGGCCCGCCAACCGGTTCTCACCAACAACCCCACCACTACACGAGTTTTACGATCATGACGCGTAACGTAATCAAATTCGCGGCAGCCATCAGCGCAACTATACTTCCGCTCGTGGCGATGACCCCGGCCGCCAGCGCCGCCAAAAGACACGCGCCGTCGTTGGCAAGACACTATCCGGACGTGCGAGCGCAATGGGCACCGAGCCGAGCGGCTCCCAACTTCACCCCCTATGGAGTGGACGAGAACGGGGCTGTCTACCTCAACGGATGGAGCTCCAGCAACGATCCAGGCGATTGCAATCGCGGTTGCGTCAATTCGAACGGAAGTTGAGCCGTCGCGCCGCGGCGCGCCTTTCGCCATCCCGACTGACTTGCAGAAGTCGTCCGGCGCGCACGGTAGCCATCCATAAGGGCTCATGCGCGGCAGTCACTCTCGACCTCCATGCCCGGGGGGGCGCGGCTAGCGGGAATTGTAAACTGAAACACCGCGCCGCGAGGTTCGTTCGCCATCGCCCAGAGTTGTCCTCCGTGCGCGTCCACGATCGAGCGGCAAATCGAGAGGCCAATACCTAAGCCTGTCGCCTTGGTCGTATAGAATGGATCGAAGACGCGCTCGATCCCAACCTCTGGCAGTCCTGGACCGGAATCCCGCACCGCGACGGCCACGCTATCCGGCGCCTCGGCGGCGGTGCTGACCAGTAACGCGCGCGGTCCCCCGCTCGTTGTACCCATCGCCTCGATGCCGTTGACGATCAGGTTGAGCACCACTTGTTGCAACTGGACGCGGTCTGCGTGTACAGGCGGCAAACCCTTCCCGAGCACGGCCTGTACGGATACGCCGTACTTCGTCGCTTCGGCTCGCGTGAGTTCAATCACGTCGCGGACGGCTTCGTTAATGTTCACGCTCTCCTTGTGTGATGGCTCTTTCTTGATGAGATCGCGAATCCGGCGGATGATGTCGTCGGCGCGCGTGACGCCATCGACGATGCGAGCGAGCGCCTGCTTGACTTCATCGACATTCGGCGGCCGGGCGCCTAGCCAGTGCAAGGCAGCCGAGGCATTGATCGCCGTTGCCGCAAGCGGTTGCTTGATCTCGTGGGCGATTGAGGCCGCAAGCTGCCCCATTGTCGCGGCGCGGTTCGCGTGCGCCAGCTCCATCTGCACCTCGCGGTACCGTCGGTCGCTCTCGCGGGCTTGGGCTTCGGCCCGCTTGCGCGCGCTCAGATCGAGCACGAACGCGACACCTTGCGTCCCGCTTTCCTCGAACGACGCGACGCCGATCATTATAGGCACGCGGCTGCCATCCCTCCTGAAATACTCTTTCTCGAAGGGCGGCAGCATGCCTTGCGCAAGAAGTTCCGGCGCCAACTCGGATCTATCACGTTCGAGCCATTCAGGGGGCGTGAGGTCGGTCCAGCGGACACGCCCTAACGCCAGATCGTTTCGGTCGTATCCAACGATATGAAGAAATGCATCGTTGGCCTCGAGAATCCGTCCCCCGAGCTCCCAAATGAAAATTCCGACGACATTGGCGTCGACGAGCCGCCTGATCTTCGCTTCGCGCTCGGCCAGATCGCGGTACAAGCGAGCGTTCTCCAGCGCGATCGACGCCTGCGAGGCAAGCAACTTCAGCACCGCGACGCGCGCTGCCGCGAAGACGCGCGGCGCGAGGCTGTTCTCGAGATAGAGTACGCCGATGAGCTTTGTCTGCGAGATCAAGGGCAGGCAGAGGACGGACCGCGCCTTCCGCTGCTGGATGCAGGGATCCGCCGCAGACGAGGGTTCAGCCGCGGCATCGCCAAGGATCACCGTCTCCCCCGTGCGAATGACGGTCTGGACGATCGCCTCCGGCACCGAAGTTGCCGTCATCGGCTGGTCGATCAGGCGTACCACGACTGAATCGCCATTCGTCATCGCTTCCGCCGCGATCCGCTGGTCGTTCTCCTGAGAAACAATCAGCAGACCGCGCTCGGCGCCGGCCTGCTCGATCGCGGTGCGCATCAGCGTGTTGAGCAGCTTCTCCAGCACGATCTCGCCTGAGATAGCCTGCGACACCTTCATCACGGTGGCGAGGTCGAGGTGCTCAACCGGCGCCCCGATCGTGTCGGCCGGACCCGGCGCGCGTTCGTCCTGCCGCAGTTGCGGATAGAGCTGATCGAGTTGCCGCACCTTGCCCTTGGCGCCCCAGCGCAGATAGCCGTAGCGGGCGTCCTGCAAATACATACCGGCAATCTTCTCGAAGCCACGCGCCGCGTAAAAGTGGGCGGCCAGTTCGTGGCCAAGCGCCTCATTGTGAATAAAGCCGTTGGCGTGCGCCGAGCGGATGGCCTGTTCGTAGAGGTTTTCGGCATCGAGTTCGCGACCTTCGAGGCGCGCGATCTCGGCGCCGACCAATGCGGCACGGTTCTCGAAATTGTCAGGGCAATTCGCCGCCCAGAGCTGAAGCAGCTTGTGATGCGCAACGACAGCGTCCAGATGCTGTTGCCGCTGCCCGGGCGACGCGGACTCGCAGCATGCCGCTTGGGCAAGGGCGCCGAAGAAATGATAGTCGGTCGTTTCGAACAGCGATGGAGATGTCCACAAAAACTGTTGCGCCCGCGACGCGGCCTCGATCGCCGCCGCATGATCGCCGGCGAAGAAGCGCGCCTGCAGCTTGCGCATCCAGTACCAGCACTCTGCCAGCGCCAAGCCGGGGTTATCAACAAAACGGCGCTCGATCCGGCGCTCGCCGAACGTCGCATCATCGAAGGCGCCAAAGGTCGGCGTCAAGCCGCGCAGCGTCCGGATCAGCCCGAGCTGGGGGGCGATGCAGTCTATAGCAAACCCGAACCGGGCCTTCTGCGCGAAGGCGAGGCCATTCTCGGCTTCGCGTTGCACCTCGGCCAGCGGATCGCCCGCGGCGAGACGGTTGGTGATCAATTGGTTGCAGCAGTAGGCGGCATAAGTGAGGTCGCCGACCTTGTTCGCCGCCTCGAGCGCGCGGCGCAGCAGATCGCGGGCTGCCCGGACATGTCTCGTCCAGGACATAACACCATAGGCGAAGCCCATATAGACCCTGGCCTGGAAACGGGTCAGCCCGCGTTCTTCGACCAGGTCATAGCCAAGCCGAGCGAAGCGGTAGGCTTCCTGATAGTCACCGAAGCGCGGGCCAGCGACAATGCCAAGGAATGCATAGGCGGGACAGGAAGCGTCGCAGTTGCCGTGTTCGAGGCTGAGATTGACCGCGCGGCAGGTGACAAGGAGATACAGGTTCGCATCCGTATACAAGGCCGGCACGATGATCTTGGTCAGAACGTTCATGGTAGCGAGGGAGGCGGGGTCGCTCATCAGAGGCAGCTCGATCAGCGCCTCGATCGTGCGGCTCCCGAGCTGTGACCAGATCCGCGCATATTCGCCTCGCGCCTCCTCTTTCGTCGGATGCGGCGACCAGTCGATGCCCAGATGCCGGAGATAGTCGAGACCGACGGCAATGGCGCGGCTGCTCTGGTCGAGGGTCGTGTACAGATCCACGCGCAAACAGGTGATCGTGGCGCGTTCCAGGGTCGTTGCAGCGCGGGTTGAGAGCGTCGCCAGGCGCGGCTCTGCATCCGCCAACGCGCCGGTGAGGAACTCACATTCGGCCCGTTCCAGTTCCATCGCGAAAATGAGCTCGTGCCGGCCCTCCCACGCATCTTCCGGCAATAGGGCCACGCCGGCGACGAGATAGGTGAGCGCCGAAGCATAAGCGGTCGAAGCCTTGGCGCGCTTGCCGGCCATCAGGTTGAGCGCTGCCAGTTGCTCGCACTCGTCCCGTGCGGTGATCAGCGCGGCGCCGCGGTTGAGCTGATTGACGATCTCGAAGATCGCCTCCTCCCGCTTCTCCGGCGGCGTGTGCGCTGCGAGCGCCCGGCCGATCCGTAAGTGTGCCGCGGCGCGGGATTCTGTCGGGATCAGCGAATAGGCGGCTTCCTGGACCCGGTCATGGACGAACTTGTAGACGCCTTCCAGGGGCAGGATCAGCTCTTGCCGAACCGCCTCCCACAGATCCGCATGGACTGCCTGCTCCGAGCTGCCGCGGATTAGAACCAGCGTGGCGATGTCAGCGACATTTCCGAGGCACGCGAGGAGCTGTAACGTTGTCTGGGTTTCGGTGGGCAGCCGGGTCAATTTCCCAGTCATGAGGTCCACCACATTGTCGGTGTACCCTTTGGCGTGAATGCGATCGAGATCCCAGCACCAGTGCGCCGCGCCATGGTCAAAGGTAAGCAAGCCCTCGTCGTCGAGCGCGTGCAGAAACTGGATGGTGAAGAAGGGATTGCCGCCGGTCTTCTCATGCACCAGTCGCGCCAGCGGCGCGGCCTCCGGCCCGCAGCGCAGTGCATCCGCGATCAATTGCTGCACGTCCGCACGCGCCAACGGCGTCAGGCTGATTTCTTGCAGGCGGGCGCCCGCCTGGCGGATCGCCTCGAGCTTGCGCGCGAGTGGATGAGCGGCATCGACCTCGTTGTCGCGGTAGGCGCCGATCAGCAGCAGGTGTCGCACCTCCGGCTGGGTCAGCAGATCCCCCACCAGATCGAGCGTCGCCGAGTCGAGCCATTGCAAATCGTCGAGGAAGAGCGCGAGCGGATGATCCGGCCGGGCAAACACGCTGAGGAAGCGGCGGAACACCATCTGAAAGCGGCTTTGTGCCTGCTGCGGCGGCAGCTCCGGGACGGGTGGCGGTTCGCCGGTGATCAGCTTTAATTCGGGAACCAGATCGGCCATGAGCTTGGCGTTCGGGCCCAGCGCCTCGCGCAGGGCGTCGCGCCAGCCGGCCAACTCGGCCTCGCTCAAGCCCAGCAGGGGGCGGATCAGGCCCTGAAAGGCTTGTGCCAGCGTCGCATAGGGGATGTCACGCTTGTACTGATCGAACTTGCCGGCGGCGAAGAGCCCGCGCGGTGGCACCAGCGCCTTGTGCAATTCGTGGACGACGGCGGACTTGCCGATGCCGGAATATCCCGAGACCAGCACCAGCTCCGGCGCGCCGCTCTCGACGATGCGATCGAAGGCGGCGAGCAGCACCTCCACCTCGCGCGCTCTCCCATAGAGCTTTTCGGGGATCAGCAGCCGGTCTGGCGTGTCGTATTCGCCAAGCGGGAAGTCATCGATGCGGTCCTGGGCCTCCGAGTCGGCCAGGCAGCGCCGCAGATCGCACGCGACGCCCGCGGCAGTCTGGTAACGCTCCTCCGCGGTCTTGGCGAGTAGCGTCATGATGATGTGCGAGACCGGTGCCGGGATCTGCTCCAGGCGCTCGGCGGGCGGCACCGGTTTTCTGGCGATGTGGCAGTGGACCCACTCCATGGGATCGGACGCGGCGAACGGCAGTGAGCCCGTGAGCATCTGGTAGAGCGTGATGCCGAGCGCGTAGAGATCGCTCCTGGCATCGACCGAGCGGTTCATTCGTCCGGTCTGTTCGGGCGCCATGTAAGCGAGCGTGCCGGCGATGGTCTCGGGCGGCGCAGGCGCCGACCGCTCGCGCGGCAGACGCGAGGCAATGCCGAAACCGGTGAGCCTGACCTCTCCCGCGCGGTTCACCAGGATATTAACCGGTTTGAGATCCTTGTGGACGAGCCCAGCCTGATGGACCTTACCCAAGGCGACCGTGATGCCAATGGCGAGGTGCAAGAAGCGTCCGACCTCCATCGGCGCGCCGAGCAACCCGCCGAGCGGCTCACCACCCTCATCCTCCAGCACCAGCATGGGTCGGCCGCGGTCGCGGACGAACTCCAACGGTCGCGTCGCCCAGCTTCCGTCCAACGCGCCCTTCAAGTCATATTCGTGCGCCAGGCGATCCAGGGTCCCCGCTGTCGGATGCTCCGCGGCGGGAAGCACGGCCAGCACGGCGTACCGGCTGCCATCGGCATTTTGGCGCCACGCACGGCAGAAGACGCGGTCGCCGTCCTCCCACAAGACCTGGAAGTTGCGATCTCCGTCTGCGCCGAACTGCGTCGATGTGCTCAACGACCCGACTCCCCCATCGGTCTCGCCGCTCGCGGGCTCGAGGGCCGCTGCGCCCCTTCGTCCGCTCGGCTGGTCAGACCACGGTTGAGCAAGAAGTCTGCTGAAGAAGAAGTCTGCCACATACGATGCGGCGTGGCGATGTCAGATTGTGGAACGCGCGGTCGGACGGGCCATCGCCCCCTGTGAGATGCCCCACTCCACCGTCAACCGCCTGATGATGTTCCACGCCACGCGCGTCCGAGCGCCGGACGCACATGCGCGAGTAAATAGTGCACCCCTATGACACTGCGGGCGAACTCAGGGGCAACAAGCTCTCCGATGCTGGACGCTTGGGCAAGTCTCTCAGAGTGGCGATGAACCGTTCAACGACGCCAGTCCGGGAAAACTGAGCCGATTCGTTCACGCCAGTCCGGCTGGACAGGTGCATGATGTCATACAGGCAAACCGGCAGACGACGGTTGCTCTTGAACCGGCGGTCCGGACCGCCACGGAATCCCTTCGGGTGCGTCAATAATTTTAAATGCTTAGCGACGCGTTGGAGACGCGATGGGGCGGGCGGCGCATCGCGATCGTCGCGCTCGCGCGCAAGCTGGTCGTAGCCCTTTGGCAGTTCGTCGAAAACGGCATGGTCCCGGAGGGCGCGACAGCAACAGTGTGAGTTCGTCGAGAACTTCGGCAAGGATCAAATGCAGACGGATGGGAACGCTTTGACGGGAAGTTGGACATGGCCGGACACATGCTTGGCATCGCCGCCGCAAGAGAGATTGGCCTGTTTCTATGCGTGACGATCAAACCGTGAATGGAACCTTGGTATCGAGCAACAACGCTCGGCCGGATACGAGCATATTCCCCTCGAACGGGGAGTTGGAACCGATCACGCTCTTCCTGACATCGCCGCCACCCAGGAGCGAGGAGCATAACCGATAAAACGGTGCGAAAACAATAGATTAGCCAGAATTACCGCTTGACTTCTGGGCCCATACGAGCATGTGTGTGGTCGTCGCGGGCGGTAGACGCCGCGCGGAAGACCCTCGCGCCTGGGATCGATCCGATCCGGGGCTCGCGTCAGTGACGGGGCTGGATGGTCAGACCCCGATACGACGCGAAGGGTCAACGCCATGTCGATCAAACTCACCGATACGCAGCTCGTCATTCTGAGCGCAGCGGCGCAACGCGAGGACCGTTGCCTGACCCTGCCCATGAGCCTGAAAGGCAGGTCGGCGCAAAAGGTGTCGTCGAAGTTCTTGGCCGAGGGACTTGTCAGGGAGATCAGGGCGAAGCCGGACGCGCCCGTCTGGCGACGTGATGAGGAGGCGCAGAAGTCATATGCCTTGAAGCTGACCGCCGCGGGAATGAAGGCGATCGCGGTTCAGGCCGGCGCGGTCGACGACGATCAGCCAGCGCCATCGAGCGCGTCGACATCGAGCGCGTCGATAGCGAACCCGAATCTCGCAGAGACAGCGAGCCCGAATCCCGCATCGCCGGCAGACCCGAACCCACCGGCCGCCAAAATCGATAGCTCTCCAGTTCCGGGCCATTCGATGATCTCAGCGACGGCTCCGCGCGAGGGGACGAAAATGGCCGAGGTCGTTGGCCTGCTCGAACGCGATCACGGCGCGACGCTGGCGGAGCTCATCGCGGCGACCGACTGGTTGCCGCACACGGTCCGCGCCGCGCTCACCGGCCTGCGCAAGCGCGGCTTCGTCGTGACGCTCGATCGATCGAGCAAGGCGCGCGGATCAACCTACGCCATCCCTAGGGATCAAAGCGTCGCCGACGAAGCCGCCGATGCCCAGACGGTCGAACCGCCCCCTGCCCCCGCGGATCGCACAATGGAGCCCAGCCGTCGGGCGAAGTCCGAACGGGCCACGCTGAGCGCGATTAGTTCGGCGGCCTGACGATGGCCGGGCGATCCACGAACGGTGCCGGCAGGAATCTTTCTCCCCCGGCGTCCCCGTCGAGCCGTGCGTCCCCATCGAACGGCGCTTCCCCGCTCGACCGCCTTATCGCCTGCCTCGCCGATCTCGACGCCGGTCAGCTTTGTCTGCAATGGCGGAATCATCTGGGCGGGACGCCTCCTGCCCATCTGCCGCGCTGGCTGCTGGCGAGGGTTCTCGCCCAACGCTTGCAGGCGGCAGCGCTGGGCGATCTCGACAAGTCGACGCTGCGGATGCTTCGGCAGGCCAGGGGCGACGCCGACGATTCGATTCAGCGCCCGTTCGCTTCGCGCGAGGCCGCTACAAAAGACGGCGTCAATCTGAAAGCGGGCGCGCTGCTGGTTCGCGAATGGAGCGGCGCGCTGCAGCGGGTGATGGTGTTGGAGAAGGGTTTTGCCTGGAACGGCAAGACCTATCGCAGCCTGTCACAAATCGCCAGAGCGATGACCGGCACGAGCTGGAACGGCCATCGCTTCTTCGGCTTGCGGCCCGCGAGATCAGGGGGCGGAGGGAAAGCCATGCGGCCCGCTATAGCCGCAGCAAATGCGATCGGCGTTCGAACGGAACCCCGCCGCGCCGCTGGCCCTCACCCTAGAACAATCGCGAGCGCCGCCGCGAGCGCAACGACCATCGCGGATGGAGCTGCCCCGGCGCCGTTGTCGGCCAATCTCTCCTCAGGGAACCCTGCCGACAAAGCTCGAACTCCCCAGTCAGAGGCGGCTTCATGAAGCCGGTGGATCGAAAACCAACCCTGCGCTGCGCGATCTACACCCGCGTCTCCACCGAGCACGGCCTCGAGCAGGAGTTCAATTCCCTCGACAACCAGCGCGAGGCGTCCGAGGCCTATGTCAAAAGCCAATCCCATGAAGGCTGGAAACTCATCCGCGACCGCTATGACGATGGCGGGTATTCCGGGGGATCGATAGAGCGACCGGCTCTGAAGACCCTGCTCGACGACGTTCGCGCCCGGCGGATTGACGTCATCGTCGTCTATAAGGTCGACCGGCTCACCCGCTCCCTCGCCGACTTCGCCAAGCTGGTCGAGCTCTTCGACGCCCATGGCGTATCCTTCGTCTCGGTGACCCAGTCCTTCAACACCACCACCAGCATGGGACGGCTGACCCTCAACGTGCTGTTGTCCTTCGCCCAGTTCGAGCGGGAGGTCACTGGCGAGCGCATCCGCGACAAGATCGCCGCGTCGAAGAAGCGGGGCATTTGGATGGGCGGGGTCGTCCCGCTCGGCTACAGCGTTCAGGACCGCGCGCTGCATATCGTCGAAGAGCAGGCCGTCCTCGTGCGCGATCTCTTTCGTCGCTATCTTGAGGTCGGCACAGTCGTTGGGCTCCAGGCGATTCTGGATGGGGAGAACGTTCGGCTGCCCGTCCGGATCGACGGGACTGGCAAGAGCACAGGCGGCGGCCTGATAAGCCGCGGGCATCTCTACAAGATCCTCTCGAACCCGATCTACGTCGGACGGCTCAGCCACAAGAAGCAGGTTCACGAGGGCCAGCACGCGGCGATCATTGACGGGCCCACTTGGGACCGCGTCCAGAGCCAGCTGGCGGCGCATGGCAATCGTCGGAAGACCGCACGCCAGGATTCGGACGCGCTTCTCGTGGGCAAGCTGTTCGACGATCGCGGCAACACGATGAGCCCCAGTCACGCGACGAAAGGCGGCAAGCGTTGGCGCTACTACGTCTCGCAGGCGCTGCTCCAGGGCCGCAGAGCCGATGCGGGGTCGGCCGCCAGGGTTTCGGCGCCGGAAGTTGAGAAACAGGTCACGGAGGCGATTGGCGGCCGCGTCTACGCCGACGACCACGCGGCGAATCTGCGCGCCGCGATCGAGCGGGTTACGATCAGCCGAACCACGATCACCATCCACCTGACCGACGCCGGCGCCGGCGAGAGTCGGAATCGGACGTTGACTGTTGGCTGGACGGCGCCGTCACCGACCCGGCGCCGAGAGATCCTCCAGGGCGAGGGTTCGCAAACCGGATCGATTCGCCCGATGCGGGAGAAGGCCCGCGTCGGAGTTGTCGAAGGTTTGCGCGACGCCCATCGTTGGCTTGACGAGCTGATGGCGGATCCGCAGCAGACCATCGAAACGATTGCGGCCCGAGAGGGCAAGACCGAGCGCTCGATCCGCATGACAATCTCGCTGGCCTTCCTCGCGCCGACCATCGTCAAGGCTGCGATCGAAGGTCGCATGCCGCGCGGCTTCGGCGTCACTCGGCTCGCCGATGCTCCGATGGCATGGTCGGCTCAATGGGCCGCCTTCGGGCTTACGGCTGCCGCGGCGATCTGAACGCGCCCGCCGCGCATCGAAGCCGACGACCTTTCCAATCATCCCATACGATCAGCACCGCGGCTCGATGGGTTCGCTGTCGATGGCGTTCAATGGAGCGCGCTCACGCCGACACCGTTGCACGCCATCGACAGCGAACCCAGCGGCCTTCTTTGACACGGCTATCGCCCCGGCCTCACCAATCCGGCGGAATGCATCGGCGGCGCCCTTCCTCATTCCGGGAAACGGAATTTTGCGGCCAGAGACTTTGGCCTAGCTTTGGCGACACGGCCCGATGAAACGTGCCGAATCGCCGACGCAGACCGAGCCGACCGGCGCTAACCCACGGGAATGTGGGCATATCGTCAGCAGCGGGAATGCGCGTATGTTTTCAAGGACTTGTTGGTGGAGCGGAGGGGATTCGAACTGCCGACCTCTCGATGTGAGCAAGCAGAACGGACGAGTGGACTCCGCCGCACGAAGAGATCGCGACGGTGGCTCAACATAGGGACACTGCTGCTGCGCACCGCGAATCAAACCCATCGTCGCAGTCCAGGTAGTACGTATTGGAGCAACGGCGACTAGTGCAGGCGTGCGGCAAACCCGCATGAGACGCGACCGATCGGCCTGCTTCGGCGAGAAAAAATCACGCCTGAGACGCCAACTGCGCTCGCGTAGTGATTTTTTCAGCAGCCTGCTAGAGGTTTTCGGCGGCGGGGCCAGTCTTGCCGCGTACGTACGTGGCAGATGCTGTGCCGTGACAGTGATCAGTGCTGGTGACGTTCGGCCCGCGAAATCGAGATTTTCGCGACCGCTCGTTTTCCGAGTTCTTCAACATTGCGTAATGAGGTGCAGCTCCTCCTTGGAGGCCGGTAGGATCACGGCAGAAGGCTCGCCGAGTTGCGGCAACGTCGAGCGCCGGGGCTATCGGCCAAGCTGAACATGAACCTGCACGGAAGCTCCAATGGATTCAACCGCTTCGATCAGAACGGCTCGGCACCATGCAGATCTGCTTTTGCGAAGAATCGGCCGCTTGCACATTCGGTCCAAACGACGCTTACCGCCGATTGTTTTGAAAATCTCAAATTTCAGCTCGATCAAAAAGCTGGCTGCAACACGGCGGTGGTCCCACCTTCGGCGCTGTGTGACACACCGGATTGTTCAAGCGCCTCGAATAGTGCGACTAGCCCGCTTTCGCGCACCACGCTCGCGATTTGCATGATCTTTACGTCAGTCGTCGTCGCGACGATCGTGCGCTCGCCTGTGCCGTCCACGCTCGCGCCCCAAATGAGGTCACCGTCTAGATAGGCTCGTATTGCCATGCGAAGCGTGTGCGGCAACCCCGCGACCGCCTGCGCAACTCCTTCTCGGTAGCCTTCACGGCGCGCCTCCTCGCGCAGCCGAATGGCCTCCGTCTTAGCGTCGCGCCCCCTGGCAACCGCTTCCAAAGCTTGCGACAGCGCGACCGATACCGCTTTAGGGCACCTCTCCAACGCGGTGGCGACGCGCCGTTTGGCCTCATAGGGAACGCCCCGCGCGAATTCGTAGCTGGGGGTCTCGGCATTGAAGCCGACCAGCTGTCGGTTGCGGACCGCGGAGAAAACCACCTCGGTCGCCTGCGCGCCGATGCTCGCTTCTTCTGCCGCTTCCAATCGACCGGCCCGATGCCCCTCGGCGTGTGCCCGTTCTCGGATTGCTACCGCTTCCGCCTCGGCTCGTTCTCTTGCGGTCTCGATTTCATCGGCTAGGCGCGAGCGTGCGACCGCTTCCTCACACATCCACCTTTGGCGGATTTGTGCTAATTCCTCAACGTCCCGCTGCAACAGCGCTTTTTGCGCTTCGAATCTGGCCCGCTCAGCGTCCAGCGCGGCGCGGAGCTCGGCGAGCTGCGCGGCGTCGCGCTCAAGCTCGGCCGCGCGCGCGTTGTTGTGCTCCCGCGCAGCGTAGTTCTCAGGCGTCAAGCGGTCGACGCCGCGCCCCTCTTCTCGCGGCCTCGCCGCAGCGAGGGATCCAGTTTGGCGCAGTACTCGCCCCAGTCATCCTGCAAACTGGAATAGCTTTTTCGCCGCTTCCTTCGGAGGCGAAGCTCTTCCAGCACCTGGTAGGACGAAAGGAACAGCGTACCGGTCTTCGATCGACGGACGGGCGCGACAAACAGATCGACGACACCGCCTCCACGCTCGTCGAGATCGAGCCGCGCGGCGAGGACGGAGCCGGGACCAAATAACTCTGTGGACCATTCGTTCGCAGCACTGAATAAGGCCTGATTACGTGGATTCTCGGGATCGTGCAACTGGCCGGCCTGCTGGATCCACGAGGGGCTGACCTGGCAGAGAAGGTGCAGAAGCGGCTGGGTCCCTTTCCGTTCGCGCGCGCCGCGGCACGCTTTCATCCGCTCGTAATCACCGACGTAATCCACTCGCGCACCGGCGATCGAATATGGCCTATAGCTAAGCGACCGTCCCGGCTCCGCGTCCGGTCGGACACGAATCTGCGCCGTCGAATCCTCACGCCGGGCATGCCTGGCCTGGTGGCCCAGTTGCTGGACGCCGATTTTGTCGACCCGCACCGAAGCGAAGAACATCGCCATTTCTCCTTCGAGAGGAGGATAGGTGTGCGGCCAGAAAGAAACAAAAGGACTATCTTCTCCAGATGGAAGACTGCGTCTCGTCCATAAAATATCCCGTAGGGTGGTTATGTATCCATACCCCCGCGAAACGCCCTCGCCGCAAGCGAGCCTTGAGGCCGGACGCCAGGACCCGCCAAAATCTCGTAGCAGACGTTGTTTTTGGATCTCGTCGGCCGCCAGCTTTAAACTGCACCGGACTCACTCAGTCACTTCGTCGGCGCCGTTTGTTGACGCGGCGTCTTCGATGACGACCCTGGCTGCTGCGCTCGGGTCGCGCATCGCTTGCCGGCCGACACGACGAGCTTGAGCTTCCAACGGGACGGCGCCCCGATTGAAGATAATTTTCACCGCTCGCCACTTCCTGCCCACTATCCGCGGCAAGCGGCCCATCCTCCGCCTTGCGAGTAGCGCTACGTAAACCGAGGATCGTGACGATTTCCCTGCCGTCGAGATAGCGATCCGCCTGCACCGCCCGGGCTAGCCGGCGCAGCTTATCGATGTGCTGACGGACGATCGCCCGCGCACGCTCCAGGCCTTCAGCGATTAGCTTATCGACGCGCGGCCTGACGCCGGGGATCATCATCAGCTCGACGCCCCCCTGCTCTCCAGTTCCGATTGGGATCGCAGGGCCATCGAGACCAGAGGCGATTGCGACGAACGCGAACTTCGCCGCGTTGTCGATGTCGGCCGCGTTGCCGCTCGACGCATGACCAAGCAGGACCTCTTCCGCCGCTTGGCCGCCCAGCGCGACGGCGATGTGCCGTCGCAATCCGTCGAGCGAAATCACGTGCGGCATTTGCGTCGCCGTGTACAGACGATCGAGATCGAGTTGATCGACCGGGACGCCGAGCACCGACGCGACCAGCGCGTGGCCGGCTTCGTGCGTCGCCGCCAGACGGTCGAACGCGTCGTCGCGCGGATGTCCCTCCTGAAGGACCGCCTTGACGTCTGAGGCCGACGGCGATCGATCGAGCCGGCGGGCGAAGCGGCGCGCGTTGCGCGCGATCTGAGCGATCTCGGCCGGCGTCTTGCCGCGACACGCCGTCGCCGCCGCGTCGAGACCGTCGATCTCGCCGAGATGGTGCGCGAGAAAACCGCGAATGTCAGCGATCGTCGGCATCGGAATTGCGATGTGCCGATCGAGACGGCCCGGACGCAGGAGAGCCGGATCAATCTTCGCGGCGTAATTAGTCGCCCCGATCACGACCACACCCTCTCTGGGGCGCGCTCCGTCCAACTCGGCGAGCAGGCCCGTGATGATGGCGCCGAACCACGAATTATTGTGAGCCATTTCGCCGCGGGCGCCGATCGCATCGATTTCGTCGATGAACACGATGCAGGGGGCCTTCTTCCGCGCATCGGTGAAGATGGCCTTGACCGCCTTCACGGCGAGGTTGCCGCTTCCGATCTTGCTCTCGATGTCGCCGTAGCTCGCCTCGATCAACGGGACGCCGCACTCGGCGGCGACCGCCCGCGCGAAATAAGTCTTCCCGCAGCCGGGCGGCCCGGACAACAGCAGGCCCGCGTCGAGGTCGCCCCAGGCGAGCTTGCCCTCGCGGTAGAGGGCCAGATCACTGGCGAGCTGGAGCCCCCAGTCCTTCGCCGGACCGTAGCCATGAAGATCGCGCAGCAGGACCACCGGCGCGGCGTCCGTCTCCTTCTGCTCCTGGCGCTCCGGGGTCTCGGCGGCCTTTCCCTCCCCGTCGGTCAAAACCTCCAGGGTATCGTCATCGGCCTTCTCGTTCTCGGGCTCGTCGTCGGGCTTCGGGGCGGAATAATCCGCCAACGCCGTCAATGCGCGCAGACCGTCCACGATGGAGACCGAGGGGCGGAACGCCAGCAGCACGTGCTTCGCCCAGTAGTGGCCGCGCGGCGCCTCGACAACCTGACCGGTCATCTGCGCGACGAACGTCTCGACCGCCTCAGCGTCCACCAACGGAGCCGCGAATCGCTGATTGAGGACGCGGCTCATCTGGGGCGGCACGACGCGCCGGTCGTCAACATCGAAGAGCGCGACGAAGGCGCAGCCAAAGCGGACGACCTCCATCGCCGCGTCCATATTGCCGACTTCTCATCGAATTGGCGAGCACAACGGAATTTTCCTCGGGGGCGCCATCGTAGAGATCGTGGTGCGCCCACAGGATTTGCGGTCCGGCAGCGTCTGGCCGAGCAGCTCGGCGACGCTCTTCGTCAGGAAGCGCTCGATCGTCAGCACGATGACGCGGCCCGGCGCGACCGCCGCAGCAGTGAACCCGGCCCGGTCGAGCAGAATTGCCGCCAGCATCAAATCGGGCGACAGCGTCGACTTATCGTCGGCGGTCGAGTTCGATCGGACGCGCGCGGTGCTGGCGCAAAAAGTCAACGAAAGTCACGATCATCTCCAAGGTGCGGGATGGTGTTGGGCGACGACGAGACGAGGCGGTTGGAAGGCCGCCGCCTCCGCGATCGGGCGTCGCGAAGCGCTGCGGGAGCGCTGTCGCGGTTGGCGGCGGTCCACGACTTCGCCAGCGTCGCCGCGGCCGGCTCGAACACTGAGCGCCTCGCCAAGACGTGCGCCATGAACTCCCGAGCGGCGGCGTCGCCGCCGATCGCCACGGCGACGACGGCGCTCATAACTACGTCCTCGATCGGCTCGACGCTCGGCTGCTTGACCACGACGCGGATCGCGACGCCGATCGACGCGGCGGCGACCCCGCGAATGGCGTCCGGCCAGCCGGGCTCCCTGAGGATCGATACGCCTCTCAGCGCGCGGCGGATTTGCACGGCCTCGCACGACCCCAGCGCGTTGGCGGGCAACTGGCGCCACCAAAACAGCGGCTCGGTTTCAATCGGCCCTTCGTTGAACTTGCGGTTGCCAGTCAACTCGCGCTTGTACGAGAGTTCGCTCCTCCTTTGAGCGGCCCGGGCGTTTCGAAATTCCAGAGCGTCACCAAGGGGCCGATTTCAGAATGCGAACACATAAGGCGTCTCCATCGCGCCGAACACGCGTCGTGTTGGGTCACTCTTTGCTGTTGGATTTCCGCGGTCAGAGGGACGGAGCGTTCGGCGTCACTGGCTGCCAAGCGTCCGCGCGCAGATTGACGCCCATCAGCACCTTTGCCGCGATGCTGCGCGAGGGAAAGCGCCGTTCGCACGCCAAGGTCCACCGATCGCCCTGGCCCTTGATCCCGGTCACCGCCTGCGCGCTGATAATGTCCTCGCGGCGCTGAAGGTTCGGCGCGTCGCTCGCGAACGAGTTCATGGTGGAGCGTCGCATTTGCGAGCCCGGCAGCACCACGAATTCCGCGCCGTGCTGATAGCCGTAGGCGACGAGGCCGGCGTGCACGAGTGCGAACATCACGCGGGGCATGCCGCCTGCGTCGGTCCACGTCGAGGCGTGCCCTATCGATACGTGATGGGAGGAGCCGCCGCCGACGTCCGTTCCCCGAGCGCTCGCCCGCGTGAAGCCCTCCGGCCCCTCTGCGCGAGCCTCAGCGCAAGTCCGCTGACGCTCGCTCTGCCCATCGACCTCCCGCCGGACAGCGCTTTCGACATCCGCCTCCCCGCGCGTCTCCAGCAGATAGCAGCCGGCGGAGACGAGCAGCATGCGCAGGTCCTTTAAGTCGATCTCGCACTGCTCGGCGCGGGTCGGGTCCATAGCCGGCAGCGCAGGCTTCACGCCGCGAACGATATGCGCGCGGTCGACCGCCTCAATCCTTCCGTTCAATTGAAACTGGAGCATCTGCGCGTCGAGCTTGTCGAAACTCGGGTCGCGGCTGCCGATCACAAAGACCTGGCTGACAAAGCCCTTGCGCGGGTCCGCGGCGTGGTCCTGCAACCGCCTCGCGATATCCGCCGTCTCGCCGATGTAGCAGCGCGCCACCGCCCCTTCCGGCCAAGCCGACCCGACCAGCAGATAGGCCGCACAGCGGATGCCCGAGATGTTCGCCAGCAAGTCTTGGCTCTCCGCCCAGGGCGCGCAGGCGACAACCATCCGGCTGACACCGCTCTCGATCAGCCGCGGTCCGCTGGGTTGATACGAAAAGTGGTGGACGCGCGTTTCGAAGACGCTCGTCTCGCGATTGGGAATAAGGTAGGCCACAAGGAGCTCCGTTATCGGTGTTGCCGGAGCCAATATGTCCCTTTTAATGGCATCTGCATACGAGAACCCCTTTTAATGGTTAATAAGGAGCAACTGCGCGCCGCGAGGGCCTGGCTCGGAATGACCCAGCAAGATCTCGCGAATGCCTCGATGGTCGATAAGAAAACGATCGCTCGGTTTGAGCTTGGCGCGAGCGTGCCCCACGACCGCACGCTTCGCGACTTGAGGGTTGCTCTCGAAGCCCGCGGGGTGGAGTTCTTATTCGAGGGCGCCGTCGGAGTGGGCCTTCGTGTGAAGGGGTACGCTGCGGCAATGGCTGTCACTTAGCATCGAGGGTGGGACCCCACTATGTTGGTAACAGGGGCAAAAGTCCTGGCGGTCATGGTGGCGTGGGAGCGAGCGCGCGAACGACTTGTGCGAGGTCGGGAATATCCTGGCATCCGGGGACGGCGAGGCGTGCGCCCAGATAATCCCAGAATTCGAAGCCGTTCTTGGCGCAGGTCTTGAGGAGCGCGAGAAAGGCGTCGCGACAGTCGCGGCCTGCATCGCTGCGGGTTCCACCGCTGATGCCGCGTTTGGTGACCTGGCAGCGGATGTCGTTTTCGGAGCCGTTGGTGTGGAGCGGAATGTCGGGTCGTTCGAGCACCCTCAGCAATTCGCTTTTGTTGGCGCACAGGCGCCCCAGGAGGCGGTCGAGAGTGGCGAAGCCTGTCTTGTGGCTGAAGATGCGATCGAAGCGCGCCGACAAGGTCGCCTTGCGCGCTGGGGATGGGTTACGGCGCCAAGCTTTGAGACTGCGGTAGAGCAGCCAGATCAGGGCGCGAATGCGGCTTTGCGCGGCGCGTTGAGCGTCGGTGAAGGTATCGAGTTTGTGGACAAGACGTTCGGCATGGACCCAGCACAGGCCATGTTGACCGACGTTGAATTGACCGGCGTCGTCGCTGACGATCACGGTGTCGGCGAGCAGACCATGCGCCTTGATAGCGCCCCACAGAGCGCCCTCGGTGGCGATCTGCACGGGATCGGGATTGACCTTGAGGGCCGTGGCGCCGATCTGGTGCAGGTGAGCGATCCAGGCCCTCCGATTGGCGAAAGCGCGTTTCTTATGCTTTCTCAGGCGGGCGATGACGGAGCCGGTGAGCGCGTGGGCGCGCATGTAGGCCAGGGCCTCCTTATTGACGACGTAATCGCGGCGCCCGGCGCGCAACAGTTCAAGGAAGTTGAGGCGGCTCTTTGAACTCGTGGTTCCGAACCAAGTGAAATGGGCGTTGCCGATCTGAGTGCAGAATCCGTTCTTGCCTTTGTGACGCGCCCCGGTGTCGTCGACCGTGATCCACGCCGCGTTCGTCAAGCCGGCTCGCAACACGGCGCGGGCCTCGTCCAAGAAGTTCTGCTTGCCGTCGATCAAGAGGCGAACAATCTGTCGCTTGGAGATGAGAATGCCGAACCCACGCAACAGCGTAACCAACCGAGCCATCGTGACTTGCCCCTGATGATATTGGGCGAGCACGAAGCGGCGCAGTTCGGGTCCAAAATGACCATCGACGTCCGGCGGCAAGGGCGCCATCACGGTTCGCCCATCGGCCGTTCGCCAACATGCCCGTCGGAAGTGGGTGACGTGCGGCCGGATGACCAAATCCTGCACGAGGAAACTGGCATAACCTTTGAAACGGGAGCCGAGCGGCGGCGCGACCTCAAGCTTGCGCTCCTCATGGATCGTCACCTTCGTGCGCGTGGCGCCGCGCCGACGGCGCTCGCCTGACGGGTCCGTCGCTCGCGCCTCGACCGCCTTTTCCATGCCGCTCGGCTTGACGTTCGCCTTGATGCCCGGCCGTCCAGGGCCACCCTTCAGCCGTGCGATCTCGTCGCGAAGCGCTCCAACCGTTCGCTGAAACTCCGCCCGCTCTTCCAATAGCTTCAGCACCAAACTCTTGAGTTCGGGGAGCGAAAGCGCGTCGATGTCCGTCCGACGCTCGCCCGGACTTTTGCCCCAGTTACCTATGTTGCAGTCAGCCTTTTGATATCTCGGCGTAACTCTGCCTTAGGTGGGGTCCAGAATCCATGCCGACCGCGACCCCACTGGAGGACGAATTCCTTAGTATTTCTAGTACTTTGCAACGAACACAATCTGGGCTTCGATTAGCATTCAGAGGATCGGTGCCAGTCTCGCTTCAAAGCGATCAGGCGCGCGGCTACAAGTGTTCAACAACCCTTCCTTGATCCAAGGCGAATGGCTCGGCGGACGCCCAGCGTTTCGGTCGTGGCGCGCGCCGACAATCGGATCATCTTGATCAGACCGTCGACGCGAGCTTCTGCACTTCGATCGTTCGGGCTGTCGCTGAAACCGTGATTTCAAAAAGATCGGTTTGCAGGACGTCGACGACGTTGCGCGGGCGGTGGGCGACTACATTCGCGGCCCCGCGCCGCCTCAGGCTGCTGTAGACGATCCCCGCGCCGCCGGAGGCTCGAACCGCTTCCCCGAGCTGCTGTGCAGCGTCGTATCGAGACGAATCATAGACGTCGGCGCGCGCCGTTTGGTGGCCGCGAATACCCAGGTAGTCGCCGAGAACCGTCGAGGCATAGGCCAGGAAGACGCGGGTCATGGCCGGCACGCCGCGCGCGACGGCCTCGCGACGCAGATGATGGCCGACCTCGGCGGCGCACGTTCTGACGTCGTCGGCGGCGTACCAAGCGCCCAACTCGGGGCCGTTGAACCGCATGCCGCCCGGCACGACGTGCAGAAACGCGGCCATCACGATGCACGAATTCGGGCTGTTGTCGACCCGTTCCGCCTGCGGCAGACGCGCGACCCGGTCGGCGACGACACGGTCGTTCGTCCACCCGACAAGATCCATCACCGCTTCCAAATCGGCGGCTGTCGCCACGGTGTCGAACGGGCCGATCGGCGGGAACCGTGACGGGATCAAGCGGTGGCTCGGCTGCGTAGCCGGCGCGAAGACGTCGGTCACCGGAAAACTATTTCCGCGTCTTCGTACAGGGCGAAGTCGACGTCGATCGCGTTGGGCTGCATGTACTGGCCGCTGCGCGCTCCGTCGAGAAAGCGGCGCACGGTGAGCAGGCTGTCCTGCGAACCGCTGGTCACCAGCGCGAGAGGCGGACGCCCGCCAAAGACAATCCCCGAATGGGGTCCGAGCAGCCATTCGACGCCGAGCCTCTCGCTCGGGAACAGGACGCCGAGCGCCCGGTGGATGCCGAGCACCGCCGAAATCCGCGTCAAGGTGTCGAGATCCAGGGTGATCGCGCCGTGCTCGCGGGCGACCTTGCACCAATGGTGGTAGGTCGACCGGGACGGATAGCCCAGAACTAGCAGCCGCTGCTCTTCGTTCAACCCCCAGAGGTCGGCGATCGCCAGGAAGGTGCGCAACGCCGGCTCGCTGAGGCGCTTGCGGTTGCCGGGGGAAAAGTCCGCTTTTGTGCGCGTGCGGGGGCCTTCGTGCTGCCCGGAGGAACGGATAGTCCAATTCTGTACACTGTGCAAGGTACCGCCACCGCAGCGCCGCAATCCCACCCATGCCTTCTGAGTGGGGACCCACGCCGACATTTCGGTTTTTCAGCATGTGAACAAGCCGCGAACAGCCGATGCAGCGCCGTGACGAACACGGCCCGCTCGACGGGAAGCTCGAAGCCGCGGTCTCGCAGCAGATCAGCCAGAACCGCGTCGATCCCGAGCCGCTCCGAGACCCGCCGAACAGCAGGGGGCCGCCGATGCGCTTGGCAGTCAGCGACATCCCGCTCTCCTTGGCGTCCGCCTCGAACGCCTGGATCAGCCGGACCTGATCGCAGAGCCTGGCTCCCGAGGCCAATAACGCGGCGAGCGCGCGGCAGGATTACCAATATAGTGATTGCAATAAGCCGTCGGCGACCGCGTGAAAGTATAAGCCTTGTGTCACCTTGATGAGCGGCTGATCTGCCTATCTCTGCGGAGCGCACAATGGCGAAAGGCACTGCAAAATGGTTCGGCTCCATCAAGGGTTATGGGTTCATTCAGCCCGATGAAGGCGGCAAAGACGTGCTCGTCCACTACAGCGCGGTTGAACGCGCAGGACTGCGCGATCTCCCCGAGGGACAAAAGATTTCCTTGCGGAGCGCTGACTGCCGGGCAAGCAGCGCTAACGACGGGCGGTCGAAAGGCGACTGGAACGGGATCCAACGCACCGAGTGCAGGCCCGCTCGCTCGGTTGATCCGGTACTGCCCATCTTCGCTCAACAGAGACCCGGATGAGACGTCTTGACGAGCGGCGCTGGCAGCATAACTCTAGTGGCGACATCACCCCCACCACCGCTTCGCCACGGTCTCGACGCGGGCTAGTCGACGGTGTCGGCGGCGGCCGTGGCCGACAGCGTGAGAGCCGCAAGCAGGCCAGCAAGGACGCGAGCGGCAGCGAGCCAAAAGGCGATCCGAATACTCGCTGCGACGGCGACTTGTTGGGCTTCCTCGATGAGCCCACCAACATGACGGTTGGCTATGGAGATGAGCACCGCCAGGCCCATGGCGTTGCCGATGCTGAGCGTCGTCGAGGCCACGCCGGAAGCAACGCCCTGCTCATCATGGTGGAGGCCTGACGCGGCCGCGATCCACATGCCTGTCCAAACGATACCCTGGCCGATGCCGGACAGGACGAGACAAGGAACGATGGTGAGATAGGGGCTATTCGCACCTACGCCTATCACGAGCATCGCAGTCCCCAATCGCACCGAGAAATACACCAAGTGCGCCGCGCCGGATCCAAGTCGCCCAAAGTCGCCCAGCACCAATAAGGTTCAAAAACTTGCGTCGCAATAAGCATTGAAATTGTTGGGAAAAATGGCGCGCCACTCAGGATAAAACTGCGAACACTTATGTTATTGCAATCCCTGTATAATTTATCTCTCACTTCTCTGGCAACGCGTCGTGCGCGCGCTGGACGGTGGGCGAGAGGAGATAGTCGATGACGGTCCTGCGGCCGATCTTAATTTCGACCTTCACGACCATGCCTGGGTCGATCGAGGTCCTAACGCCGTCGATCATGAGGCTCCGGTCATCCATGGTTACGCGCGCGACATAGACGAGAGCGCCGGATTTCGCTCGCGCCGTCGCCGAGGGCACCGCTGCTGGGTTTCCGGGTCGGGTTCGGCGTCACGGTCGATTTATCCGGGCGCGCGGACGCCTCAGCATCGCCCAGATTGGTGTCTAGCGCCCGGGTCCTCATCCGAGCAACGACACTTTTGGCGGCGTGTAGTCGACGAACGTGCCGCCATGGCCGTCGCTGGCGATCCCGAAACCGGCCGCGGCATATTGGCCGAGCAGCGTCATCGAGGTCTCATGGCCGCCGCTCTGGATGGTGAGAGTGCCGAACGCGCCGGAGGGGTCCTCCTTGAAGCCGAGCGTCGCGCTCGCCGGGTTGAGACCGGCGAGATCGAGAAAGGAGCGGCCGTCGAATGGCGTCGCGGCGTCGCCGTCGTTCGTCATCGCGAGCGGCAGGCTGGTGTTGTCGTTCAGCAGCGACGCGCTGTCGGCGACCGACCAGCTTTGGGCGTAGACGCCGAGCAACTGGCTGTCGGTCGGCGCGTTGAGCACCGTGCCGTCGGCGAGCTGGATGTCGGTCGCTTGGCTGGTGTTGGAGCCGAGGAGGCCCTCGACTGAACCGGCGCCGTCTTTCGCGCTGAGCGTCACCGTCTCGTTGAAATAGGAGCCGACGTTGGTCACGGTGAGGCTCTCGCCGCTCGCCCAGTCGATCAGATAGGAGTCCGCCGAGGTGCGGGTGATCGAGCCGCCGTCGAGCGCTTGGATTGAGCCGGCTGAGCCGAGCGCCGTGTCGAGGACGCCGTTGACGAGGACGTCGCCGTCGAGGTCGAACTGCACCGCGTTGCCGCCGACTTGTGCAGCGATCTCCGTCGTCACGCTGACCATCGAGGCCCAGGGCGAGGTCTGGATTTGCACGTCGAACGGATCGGCCGCCGACGTCCCCTTCGCCAGCGTGAAGTCCCCGACCGCCTGGAAGTCATAGTCCAGGCCCTGGAACGTCACCATGTGGACGTCGCCCCAGCCGGTGCCGCTCGGATCGATGTCGGTCACCGTGGCAGCGGAATTGACCGTCGGCGTCGCAAAGGCGCTCGAGGCGTCGGCCAACGTGAAGGTCGTCGTGCCGCTGGTCCCCGGCTGGCCGGCGGTCGAGGTGAAGGACAGCGCATCGAGCTCGGCGGTGACAGCGGCGGCCGTACCCGAGAGCGCATAGCTGCCGTTGCCGCCGGTAAGGCCAGCGCCGGAGAGCACGCCGCCGGACCCCGACAGCGTAATCGTCAGCGTCTCGGTCGCGCCGGAATTGGCGTCGCCGACCGTCACATTGGCGAACGGATTGACCTGAGCTTCGGAGATCGTCGTCTGGCCCGCCACGGCGCCGGCGATCGTCGGAGCGACCGTCGTGTCGTCGATCGTGACGGGGCCGCCGCCAATGGTGATCGCGTTGCCGGCGGCGTCGGTCGCGGTCAACCCGACATGGGCGGTGGTCGTATCGATGTCGCCCTCGGTGATCAAATAGGAAGCGGTCCAGACGCCGCCGTTGTCGGTCGCGGCGACCGCCGTCCCGCCGCCGAACTGCGAGAAGTCGAAAGTGACGCTGGTGATGGGGTCAGGGCTGTCGCCGCTGGTCGCGCTCGCGCTCCAGCTGATGGGGGCGGCGGCGTCGACGGCGCTGTCGTCCCAGCTGGCGGTGACGGTGTCGCCGGTTTCGAAGGCGCCGCCTGCGCCGGTGCCGCCGGAGACGACGATGGCCGTCGAGGCGACGACCGGCTGCTCGTCGTCGACGGCGACATTGCTGGCGCCGGCGGCGGTGGTCGCGTTGCCGGCGGTGTCGGTCGCGGTTAGCGCGACATGGGCGCCGGTCGTGTCGATGTCGCCGGCGGCGATCGTATAGGTCGCCGTCCAGACGCCGCCGTTTTCGCTCGCGGTGACCGCTGAGCCGCCGCCGAGCTGCGAGAAGTCGAAGGTCACGTTCGCGATGGCGTCGCTGTTGTCGTCGCCGCCGGCGCCGTTGTTCCAGCTGGCGGTGACGACATCGCCGATCTTGAACGCGCCGCCCGGGCCCGTGCCGCCCGTCACGCCGATGTTCGCCGCGGTGGCGACCGGCGGATCGTCCACCGCAGTGGCGGCGACCGTGGTGCTGCTGTTGCTGCTGGTCGCACCGGCGGTGTCGGTCGCCGTGATGGTGAAGGTGGTGGTGACCGTATCGCCCGGCGCCACCTGGTGCGCCGTCGGCGTGAACACCAGTCCGTCGACGGCGGCGGTGACGGCGGCGTCTGTGCCGGTGACGCTGTAGACGCCGGTGGCGCCGTTGTAGCTGCCGCCCCCGAGATTCGACAGCGCGCCGTTGATGGCGTTCGACAGCGTGATCGCCACCGTCTCGGTCTGGCCGAAATCGGCGTCGCTGATCGCCACGCCGGCGAACGGCGAGATCGGCGCCTCGTCGGTGGTGGTCTGACCCGCTGTGGCCCCGGCGATCACCGGCGGATCGTCCACCGCAGTGGCGCCGACCGTGGTGCTGCTGTTGCTGCTGGTCGCACCGGCGGTGTCGGTCGCCTGGATGGTGAAGGTGGTGGTGACCGAACCGCCCGGCGCGACCTGGTGCGCCGTCGGCGTGAACACCAGTCCGTCGACGGCGGCGGTCACGGCGGCGTCTGTGCCGGTGACGGTGTAGACGCCGGTGGCGCCGTTGTAGCTGCCGCCTCCGAGATTCGACAGCGCGCCGTTGATGGCGTTCGACAGCGTGATCGCCACCGTCTCGGTCTGGCCGAAATCGGCGTCGCTGATCGCCACGCCGGCGAACGGCGAGATCGTCGCCTCGTCGGTGGTGCTCTGACCCGCTGTGGCTCCGGCGATCACCGGCGGATCGTTCCCCGCAGCGGCGGCGACCGTGGTGCTGCTGTTGCTGCTGGTCGCACCGGCGGTGTCGGTGGCCTGGATGGTGAAGGTGGTGGTGACCGAACCGCCCGGCGCGACCTGATGCGCCGTCGGCGTGAACACCAGTCCGTCGACGGCGGCGGTCACGGCGGCGTCTGTGCCGGTGACGCTGTAGACGCCGGTGGCGCCGTTGTAGCTGCCGCCCCCGAGATTCGACAGCGCGCCGTTGATGGCGTTCGACAGCGTGATCGCCACCGTCTCGGTCTGGCCGAAATCGACGTCGCTGATCGCCACGCCGGCGAACGGCGAGATCGTCGCCTCGTCGGTGGTGGTCTGACCCGCTCTGGCTCCGGCGATCACCGGCGGATCGTTCCCCGCAGTGGCGACGACTGTGGTGGTGCTGTTGCTGCTGGTCCCACCGGCGGTGTCGGTCGCCTTGATGGTGAAGGTGGTGGTGACCGAACCGCCCGGCGCGACCTGGTGCGCCGTCGGCGTGAACACCAGTCCGTCGACGGCGGCGTCTGTGCCGGTGATGGTGTAGACGCCGGTGGCGCTGTTGTAGCTGCCGGACCCGAGATTCGACAGCGCGCCATTGATGGGGTTCGACAGCGTGATCGCCACCGTCTCGGTCTGGCCGAAATCGGCGTCGCTGATCGCCACGCCGGCGAACGGCGAGATCGTCGCCTCGTCGGTGGTGGTCTGACCCGCCGTGGCTCCGGCGATCACCGGCGGATCGTTCCCCGCAGTGGCGGCGACCGTGGTGGTGCTGTTGCTGCTGGTCCCACCGGCGGTGTCGGTCGCCTTGATGGTGAAGGTGGTGGTGACCGAACCGCCCGGCGCGACCTGATGCGCCGTCGGCGTGAACACCAGTCCGTCGACGGCGGCGGTGACGGCGGCGTCTGTGCCGGTGATGGTGTAGACGCCGGTGGCGCCGTTGTAGTTGCCGGACCCGAGATTCGACAGCGCGCCATTGATGGGGTTCGACAGCGTGATCGCCACCGTCTCGGTCTGGCCGGCGTCAACGTCGCTGATCGCCACGCCGGCGAACGGCGAGATCGCCGCCTCGTCGGTGGTGGTGTGACCCGCTGTGGCCCCGGCGATCACCGGCGGATCGTTCCCCGCAGTGGCGGCGACCGTGGTGCTGCTGTTGCTGCTGGTCGCACCGGCGGTGTCGGTCGCCGTGATGGTGAAGGTGGTGGTGACCGTATCGCCCGGCGCGACCTGGTGCGCCGTCGGCGTGAACACCAGTCCGTCGACGGCGGCGGTGACGGCGGCGTCTGTGCCGGTGACGCTGTAGACGCCGGTGGCGCCGTCGTAGCTGCCGCCCGCGGAACTCGACAGCGTGCCGTTGATGGCGTTCGACAGCGTGATCGCCACCGTCTCGGTCTGGCCGAAATCGACGTCGCTGATCGCCACGCCGGCGAACGGCGAGATCGTCGCCTCGTCGGTGGTGGTCTGACCCGCTGTGGCCCCGGCGATCACCGGCGGATCGTTCACCGCAGTGGCGCGGACCGTGGTGCTGCTGTTGCTGCTGGTCGCACCGGCGGTGTCGGTCGCCTGGATGGTGAAGGTGGTGGTGACCGAACCGCCCGGCGCGACCTGGTGCGCCGTCGGCGTGAACACCAGTCCGTCGACGGCGGCGGTCACGGCGGCGTCTGTGCCGGTGACGGTGTAGACGCCGGTGGCGCCGTTGTAGCTGCCGCCTCCGAGATTCGACAGCGCGCCGTTGATGGCGTTCGACAGCGTGATCGCCACCGTCTCGGTCTGGCCGAAATCGGCGTCGCTGATCGCCACGCCGGCGAACGGCGAGATCGTCGCCTCGTCGGTGGTGCTCTGACCCGCTGTGGCTCCGGCGATCACCGGCGGATCGTTCCCCGCAGTGGCGACGACTGTGGTGGTGCTGTTGCTGCTGGTCCCACCGGCGGTGTCGGTCGCCTTGATGGTGAAGGTGGTGGTGACCGAACCGCCCGGCGCGACCTGGTGCGCCGTCGGCGTGAACACCAGTCCGTCGACGGCGGCGGTGACGGCGGCGTCTGTGCCGGTGATGGTGTAGACGCCGGTGGCGCTGTTGTAGCTGCCGGACCCGAGATTCGACAGCGCGCCATTGATGGGGTTCGACAGCGTGATCGCCACCGTGTCGGTCTGGCCGAAATCGGCGTCGCTGATCGCCACGCCGGCGAACGGCGAGATCGTCGCCTCGTCGGTGGTGGTCTGACCCGCCGTGGCTCCGGCGATCACCGGCGGATCGTTCCCCGCAGTGGCGACGACCGTGGTGGTGCTGTTGCTGCTGGTCCCACCGGCGGTGTCGGTCGCCTTGATGGTGAAGGTGGTGGTGACCGAACCGCCCGGCGCGACCTGATGCGCCGTCGGCGTGAACACCAGTCCGTCGACGGCGGCGGTCACGGCGGCGTCTGTGCCGGTGATGGTGTAGACGCCGGTGGCGCCGTTGTAGTTGCCGGACCCGAGATTCGACAGCGCGCCATTGATGGGGTTCGACAGCGTGATCGCCACCGTCTCGGTCTGGCCGGCGTCAACGTCGCTGATCGCCACGCCGGCGAACGGCGAGATCGTCGCCTCGTCGGTGGTGGTCTGACCCGCCGTGGCTCCGGCGATCACCGGTGGGTCGCTCACCGCAGTGGCGACGACCGTGGTGGTGCTGTTGCTGCTGGTCCCACCGGCGGTGTCGGTCGCCTTGATGGTGAAGGTGGTGGTGACCGAACCGCCCGGCGCGACCTGATGCGCCGTCGGCGTGAACACCAGTCCGTCGACGGCGGCGGTGACGGCGGCGTCTGTGCCGGTGACGCTGTAGACGCCGGTGGCGCCGTCGTAGCTGCCGGACCCGAGATTCGACAGCGCGCCATTGACGGGGGTCGACAGCGTGATCGCCACCGTCTCGGTCTGGCCAGCGTCAACGTCGCTGATCGCCACGCCGGCGAACGGCGAGATCGTCGCCTCGTCCGTCGTCGTCTGCCCGGCGACGGTGCCGCTGATCACGGGTGCCAGACTGACGCCGTTTTCCACCAGTTGGTTCGTCGAGGAGTTGACGGTGACGCCGACGACATTGCTCTCCGGGCCGGTTGCGGGGGAGATCACGAAGGCTGTGTCCCCGTTCGGCAGGGGCACGGTTACGCCGCCACGGTCGAGGCCGCCAGCGGCGGTCCACGTGTCCGCCACGTTGGCGTCGTGGTAGTAGGTATTGTCCCGCGGCTCCTGAAACTCGACGGTGCCGTCGGGAAGCACGGAGATCCAGTTGACGTATATGCTCGAAGCATAGTTGGCCTCGACGGCATTGGTGACTGAGTTCCCGCGTGGTGATCGCCCCCGCAGTTGACACAGTCTGGATGTTCATCGTGAAGTTGGGGAAAGTGCCGCTCGTCGAATCGTAGGTGCCTTCCGAGGTGTAGCCGACCGTGGCGAAGCCGCCGCCGGACAGCGGCACGAATGTTGGCCCCCCCAACCCGTCCTGGGCCACCGCGGTAGCGCCGATATTGTTGTCGTAGCCCACTGTGTCGGGGGTATTCACCGCGACGTTGGAGCTGTTGTACATTTTGTAGGAGCCGGGGCTGAAGATGTCCGACGCCCCGAAGCCGAAAATGACATTGCCGGACGAATCGACCGCCATCGTGCCGTTCCAGCCGGTGGAGCCCATGGTGGGGCCGCTGATCGAAGCGAACTCGACCGGATTGCCGACCGCGACGCCGGCGACGGTGTAGCGCTGGAAATAATCGGCCGTTTCGTTGTCGGTGCTGTACGCCACGACGATGCCGCCCGACCATGCGGCCACCGCCCCTTGCGGGTTGCCGGGATTGCCGCCGGTGGTGGTGATCTGGCTGTGCACGACGAACGGCGCCGTGGTGACCGTGCCCGCGTTGTTGAGGATCTGCAGATCGTAATTCAGATTGCTATCGCCCCAGGTCAAGACGGCCATGCCACCGCCCGGCAAAGCCGCGATCGTGCCGCCGCCTGTGGTGCCGTCGCCTGCGGCGGGGGTGGTGACGCTTCGGTTCGGCGAGTCGCCAGCCGAGGCGAAACTGAGGTTCCCGGCAGTCTGGTTCAATGTGACCGGGGTGCTGCTCGACAGGATGGCGATTTGAAGGTCGTCGAAGCCGTAATAAGTGGCGCCGGAAGTGCCTTTAGTTACGTATTGATTGGCGGCCAGAACGGCGAGATTGCCGTTGGAGAGGACGACATTGCCAAGGATCACTGGTGCGCTTGCCATGCCGGATCCCCCCAAATATTTGTTTATTAACGAACCCTACGTTAGTACCCGGGCGCTGATGCTATTTCAAGATCGAGATGAGGATTCAGGATCGAGATGAGGAACCCTTTATGTTGTATTGTGATGACAATCTGATCACGCCGACCAGGGGCCGCAGATATGCTGAATTCGCTCTGGTATCCGGCGACAGATGAGACAGACCGAGTAGGCTCGTGACCCTGGGGGAGGGCACGCGCCTGGCGCGCGACACCACTGCGGATCAGGCGTTCATCGACTTGCTGCAACGCGGCAACATTTCCCTGATCACCGCGCTGCGTCCCGATGCCGTCGTCTGCATCGGCGCGCAAGACGGCACCCTGACGGTCTCCGTCACCGCCATGAAATCGCCGTTTGGCCTCGCCACGGACGGGACTCGCCTGGCCATCGGCGGCCGGCGGGAGATCACGGTATACGCGCGCTCAACCCGGCTCGCCGACCATATGCCGGACCACGAGCGTCAGTACGACCTGCTGTTCGTTCCGATAAACTCATACCGCACCGGCGAGTGCATGGTGCACGACATGGCTTTGGACGGGCAGAGCGTTGTTTTCATCAACACCCAGTTTTCCTGTATCGGCCGGGTCGACGGTTTTTCCAGTTTCGTACCCCTCTGGCAGCCGTCGTTCATTTCGCAGCTGATGCCGGAGGATCGCTGCCATCTGAACAGCTTCGCCGTGCAGGAAAAGCGGGTCCGCTATGCCACCGCCTTCGCGCCATCGGATAGCGCCGCCGGATACCGGGGGCTGCCCAACGACAGCGGCATCATCATCGATGTCGAGACGAACGCGGTCGTGGCGACCGGGCTGATCAAGCCACACTCGGTGCGCCTGTTCCACGACAAGCTCTACGTTCTGAATTCCGCCGCTGGCGAGGTGCTGCGCGTCGATGTCGCTGGTCGCAGTTCGGAAACCCTGGCGAGCCTGCCTGGGTTCACCCGTGGGTTGCGCATGCACGGCGACGTGCTGTTCGTCGGCCTCTCCACGTTGCGGGCGAGCGCACGGTCGCTCAACCTGCCGCTGAGCGGGCGTGCCGATACGCTCGTGGCCGGCATCGCCGCGCTGGATCGCGACAGCGGCAAATTGCTGGGCATGCTCCGGTTCGCAACGGGGGTGGAAGAACTGTTCGACTTCGTCGTCCTCCCCGGCGTCCGCCGGGCCCTCGTGATGGACCCGGCGCCAGACGCGAAAATAGTCGGGATCGAGACCCCGGCTGGAAGCTACTGGATGGCAGCCGGCATCGACCTGCGGCAGGAGGCGCAAAAGGAAGGCCGGGGCTCTGCCCCTATGCGCGACAGGTAGAACCTGGCCCATAGCGCTTCCCCCAACCCGCGGAAAAACCGTCGAGCCGAGATTGATCCGGCGCGCCCTCCCCGACGATCGAGATCGAGCTGAGACCGGTGAGGTTGTAGGCGGCAGGGATATCAGCGATCCGCTGCACGCCGTCGCTCGACGGATCGAGCACGAAAGCCTGTGCACTGGGCGTCAGGCCTTCGACCAGATAGGAGCAATGTGACCGATGAAATGTTATGTATCGGACCAGCCGTCCCGACGTCGGCGTACGGGGATACGGCCAGGCGATTCTTCGATCATACCGCGAGCGACGACCGTTTTGAGCGATGAGCAGAAGTCGCTTCCGTGACTTGAGTTCGCAGTTTTGTTCCTAGTGGCGCCGGAAATGGCGCGCCACTCAGGCCAAAACTGCGAACACCTATATCATTGAAATTCCTATGTACGTTTTGATGCAGACTTATTTGCGTCAGCTGCGGCCGAAGAATATCGTAGGGCGGACGAAGTCGGTCACCGGTCGGCTTTCCGGGCCCTTGCGCCAATCCATTTCGCCGCGCGCGTGCGGCCGGCGGGCTGCGGTTCGAGGCGCCGACCCGACCGAGCCCGTGCAATCCGCGCAGATCGCCTTCCACCGCGACCACGATGTCGAATTTTGCTTTGTAGATCTCGGAACCGCTGACCCGCGGCGAGACAGGCGCCGAGACCGAGCTGAGTGAGGAAGCCGAGCCAACGCAAGCCGACGTCCTGAAGGGCGCAGCGTCGCCTTGGAAAACCCCTAAAACCGATATGAGGCCGCTCGCCGCAGGCGGCCGGAAATACTTCTTGTTTTTCCACCTCATTTGAGGTAGAAAAACCGGAAGTATCGCCTGTTCTGACCAAGGATTCCTGAATGCAGCCGAAAGTGCACGCCATACCCGACGAAGCCGATGCCGCGCTGGCTAGGCTTGGCCTCACCCGTCAACCGCTTCTGGAAGCGGTAGTGGCGGGGCTGTTGGCGCGGGATGCGTGCACAGCGAACGATCCGCCGTTCCTGCCCGGCATGTATCAGTGGGGGCGCACCGTAAGGGGTTTGCGTGAAGGCCTTGCGCCGTTGGGCTGGTCGCGCTCGAACGAGGAAAATTTCTGCACCGTGGTCGAGCCGGGCGGCGCTTTCGCCATTGCGGTAGCGTCAGGCTCCGAACCTACGGGCCGCGACGGCCCGGAAACGCCGACAACCAAGCGTCGCAAAGGCCCTTCGACGGCCGAAGCCGTTCACGCCAACGCCCAGCTCTGCCTTTTCGAGGAATTCGCGCCGGCAGTGAAGGCAGAGCCGGATCGGGCGACGTGGGTCTTGCTGTTTCATAGCGACCGCAAAGAAATTCGGGCGGAACTGTCCTTGCCGGACTCGATCGGCGACGACGGCCATATCAACGGCTGGCGGGAACGCATCATTTTGGGCGCGCTGCCGTTGGATGACGATATCGCCCCGACTGCTCCCGACTTCGGACCCGACCCGACCATCGATGTCCGCCGCAAGGCGTGATTGGCCAGATCATGTTTACACCTTCGAGACTTCAGCCTCGCGCGCAAGCGCAGGGGCTTCACAATGACTCGGTTGGCCAGTCTCATCGACGTGACGGCCAAAGCCGTCAGTGACTATGAAAAAGGCGAATATCCCCCGTCGAACGAAACCTTGACCCGGATTGCGAAAGCGACCCGGTTTCCGCTCGGCTTCTTCTCGGGTGCTGACCTCCACGAACCTACGTCCGACACGGCAAGTTTCCGGTCCATGTCGCGTATGACTGCCGGGCAGCGCGACGCCGCTCTCGGTGCCGGCGCGCTCGCGTTCATGCTCAATGATTGGGTCGAGTCACGCTTCGATCTGCCTGCACCCGATCTGCCCGATCTGCGCGACGAAGAGCCCGAAGTGGCCGCGTCTGTGCTGCGTCAACATTGGGGCCTCGGCGAGCGGCCCGTCAAAAATATGGTCCATCTCCTCGAAGCGAAAGGCGTCCGCGTCTATTCGCTCGCGGAAAACTCGGTCGAGGTCGACGCCTTCGCTCTGTGGCATAGTAAGACGCCCTTCGTGTTTCTGAACACGCTGAAATCAGCGGAGCATGGGCGCTTCGACGCCGCTCATGAACTCGGGCACCTCGTGCTGCACCGCCATTCGGGGCCTCAGATTCCGGACGCGGAAAAGCAGGCCAATGCCTTCGCGTCTGCGTTTCTCATGCCGCGCGCGAGCGTCCTGGCCAACGCTCCACGCATGGCGACCTTGCGCAACCTTGTTCAGCTCAAGAAGCAATGGATCGTATCGGTTGCGGCGCTCGCCTACCGCCTGCACACCCTCGGTCTCCTCACAGATTGGCACTACCGCACGCTTTGCATCGAGATAGGGCAGAACGGCTATCGCAGGACGGAGCCGGAAGGCGCTCAGCGCGAACGGTCCCATGTTCTGGCGACGGTTTTTGCGGCGTTGAGAGACGAGGGCGTAAGCAAGACAGCAGTGGCCGACCAGCTTCAGATTGACGTCGACGAACTCGACAAACTCGTATTCGGCCTAATGATCATGAGCCTGTCGGGCGGGGCTGTGTCGGGCGGAAGACAAAGAGGGTCCGGCGATTTCTTACGCGTTGTGAAATAAGGCCGGGGGGCATCGATAATGGATATCTGCAAAAGCAGGCGGGGATCGAGCTACGCGTTTCAAGGCAGCAACTTAAACAACGTAGGGGCTGGGGATGCCGAGCATGACGGACGCTGAGATTCGCGGAAAGCTCCTCAAGGTTTTTTACGATCTGCGACGCAGCAATGGCGGCTGGGTACCAACCTCGGACATGAATCTGAGTGGAATCGATCGGCAGGTCATTGGTGCAATATGTGAACAGCTCAAGGATGGGGGCCTCATCCATTGGAAACCGCTTAAAGGCGCGCAAGAGGGATTTGTGATCGGGATGGCGAAAATCACCGCCATCGGCGTCGATGTGGTCGATGGCGTAAGGAAGCCGCCCATTGCGATTCAGTTCGCCGTGTCATTTTCGAGCCCTGCCAGTCCCGCTCAAACGGACGTGGTCGACAACAAGACATCAGAAGGACAGCCGTCCTCGGGCTCCGCAGCGGCCGCCGGGCATCAGAAGCCACCAGCCTATGACGTCGCATTATCTTTCGCCGGAGAGGATCGCGACTACGTTGCCGAGGTGGCTCGCCTGTTGCGCGATCAGAACGTCAAAGTCTTCTATGACGCGTTTGAGGAAGCGCGGCTCTGGGGAAAAGACCTCTATGAATATCTGACCGATGTGTACCGGCATCACGCCAAGTTTAGGTCGTGTCCCCAGTGATGGTGTAGCAGCGGCGGAGCAAGCCGCTCGCGAAGCGCGCCCCCATGGCGCCGTAGCGAGCGAGCGGCTTGCGGTGGTCATTGGCGGTTCTCCGGTAGGGTCGGGTTGCGAACATCGACGCAACCGAGGAACCCCAATGACCGACGAGATGATGAACCTTCGCGCGTTCGTGGAGAAGACCCCTGACGCGGATATCTTGCGCGACATGATTGGCTTCGCGGCTGAACGGCTGATGGAGCTGGAGGTGGGCGCCAAGGCAGGCGCGGTGCATGGCGAGCGATCTCCAGACCGGCTGGCGCAACGCAACGGGTATCGCGACCGAGATTGGGAGACGCGGGCCGGCACGGTCGAGCTGCGCATCCCCAAGCTGCGCAAGGGCTCCTATTTCCCGAGCTTTCTGGAGCCGCGGCGGCTGGCGGAGAAGGCGCTGACCGCCGTGATCCAGGAAGCTTATGTCCAGGGCGTCTCGACGCGCTCGGTCGACGATTTGGTCAAGGCGATGGGCGGCGCCGGCGTCTCCAAGAGCCAGGTCAGCCGGCTATGCGAGGAGATCGACGAGCGGGTCAAAGCCTTCCTCGACCGTCCGCTCGAAGGCGACTGGCCGTATGTCTGGCTCGACGCCACCTATGTGAAAGTCCGCCGCAACCATCGCATCGTCTCGGTCGCCGTGATCGTCGCGGTGGGGGTCAACACGGACGGCAGGCGCGAGGTGCTGGGGATGGATATCGGCCCCTCGGAGGCGGAGACGTTCTGGACCGAATTCCTGCGCAAGCTGCGCCGGCGCGGGCTGCGCGGCGTCAAGCTGGTCATCTCCGACGCGCATGAGGGCATCAAGGCGTCCGTCGCCAAGTTGATGAACGCCACATGGCAGCGCTGCCGCGTCCACACCATGCGCAACTCGCTCGCCCACGCGGGCAAGAGCAGCCGGCGCGTCGTTTCGGCCTTTATCGCCACCGCCTTCGCCCAAGACAGCGCCGAGGCCGCCAAGGCGCAATGGCGCAAGATCGCCGACCAGCTCAGGTCCAAGCTGCCCAAGCTCTCCGTGTTCATGGACGAGGCCGAGGACGACGTGCTCGCCTATATGGGCTTCCCCGCCGATCACTGGCCGAAGATCCACTCAACCAACGGGATCGAACGCCTCAACGGCGAGATCAAGCGACGGACCGAAGTCGTCGGCATCTTTCCCAACGACGAGGCGATCGTCAGGCTCGTCGGCGCGATCCTCTTGGAGCAGAACGACGAATGGGCCGTCCAGCGCGCCCGATACATGACACTAGAAACCATGGCCGCCTTGAGCGATGATCCAATCGTCGGATTGCCCGCCGTGGCCATCTGACCGATCCGGCCCAAGCCGGAAATCGTCATGGTCCAGCCCGTCAGCTACACCACGCCGGGGGACACGATCCAAGTTTACGGTCATTTTTATCTCCGAGGCTTACAGCAAAAAGCTCTGGACGAACCACGAGCGAAAGGCGGCGCAGGCGCGCGCCTTCAAGGAGGCCAAAGAGTATATTTTACCGGCCCGTTTCGATGACACCGAAATCCCCGGCATCTTGCCAACCACGGGCTATCTTTCGCTTCGCGACAAACCGCCGCAGCAACTCGTTGCCGCGATCATTAGCAAGCTAGGCCGCATCGACGATACTCCCGAACCGCCTCAAGTCGCATCGGGGCCACTTCGCCTAGATGTGGGTGAAGCGGGTGGATTTTTCAAAACGGGCGGCGCGGGGAGTCTCTACACCCACACGCGCACGCTGAATATTCGCGTCTCCAACACGGATCCGCGACGGGCGCTGACGGGTTGCCGCATCAAGATATTGAACATCGAGCCCCTCGAATATGACGGGCCTCGGGTTGTCAAAGAGGGATTTTCGCTGGCGCCGGGCGATCACGAATTTTTTCCGTTGGCGCGATATGTCGAACCGAACGACATCAAGCTTTCCCCTTACGGCGCAACCTTCTTCGAGGTCCTCACCGAAGGGCATCAGCCAAAGCCGTCTGCGACGGCGGCGCATATCCTCACAATCCGGGCCACGGCTCTGGAAAGCCCTTTTTGCGATTTGAAATGCAAACTCTGGGTCGACGAAGACGGGCGGCTCCGGATCGAATCCGGAAATAGTTGAGCGCACACAGCCATGGACATTTCCGATCTCGTAAAAGACTGGGGCAATCGTACCGGCGTCGGCGGCGGCAATCCGACAATCGTCGAGAAGGTAGCAACCGCCTACTATAAGATAGCGCGATGTCGATAACACGAAACAATCATTACGTTGCTCAATGGTACCAAGAAGGGTTTTTCGAGGATGGCAAAAACACGCTTGCTTACCTCGATCTGACGCCTCCCCAGAAAACGTTGAACGATGGCCGGGTGATTACGGAACGCGCCCTGTTCCCCGCGCCGACATCGCGCGCCTTTCGTCAGATGGATTTGTATTCGACGTTCTTCGGCACGTCAGTCAACGACGAGATCGAACGCCGGCTGTTTGGCGACATCGATACCCGAGGATCGGCTGCCGTCCGCGCCTATATTGGCTCTGACGTCGAACAGTGGATGCATCATTTCCAGAACTCTGTTCGAGTACATCGACATCCAGAAACTCCGCACTCCCAAAGGTCTCGACTGGCTGCGGGCGCAATACCCCTCGCTGACGCAAAACGAACTCATGCGCGAAATGCAGGGCATCCGCATGATGCACTCCACGATCTGGGCAGGGGGCATCCGTGAGATTGTCTCGGCCGAAGACTCGGACATTAAATTCGTTGTTAGTGACCACCCGATCACGATTTACAATCATGCGGCCCCTCCAGACGCCGCCATATGCGCGTATCCGCTCGATCCAGGAATTGCCCTGAGAGCATCCCAAACACTCTTTCCGCTCAACCGCGATTTCTGCCTGATTTTGACGAACCTCGAATACGCGCGCGATCCCTCAACCAGCCCGCTCATCAAGCGTACCTTCGCGCGAAACTACCAAAATTCGATGGTTCGAACCGACGCGCTTATCCGAACGCGCAAACTCACAACCCACGAGGTGACACGCGTCAACTTCATCCTGAAGGCGCGCGCGCGCCGCTACATCGCGGCCGGCCGCAAAGAGTGGCTTTATCCAGAACGCACAGTCTCCGAACCCTGGCACGAGCTGAAAGAGACCCTTCTGCCGCCGAAAAACGGCTTGTTCCATTTCGGCGGCGAAATGTACGCGAAGTTCAGTAGCGGCCGCGTGCACTATCAGGATGAATTTGGCCGCACCGAACAACAGCGTCCCTTTCTTGTGAAGGAGCCGCCGGCCAAATCCCTTGGCCCTCGGGATATCTGCGGGTGCGGGTCGGGGCGTCATTTCAAGGCCTGTTGCAGCCCGAAGCCTCTCGCTTTGCGCCCGAGCTGGAATGAACCCAGCATCCGCGAGCGAAATATCATGCTCTACAACGGCATCGCGAATGTCTTGGAGCTCAACGAGCAAAAGAGTTGGGTTCAAGTCCGTCGAGACATGACCGACAAGCAAATCAGCACAATCTACACGCTGTATGAAGGTCTATGGCCGCGCGAGACGGATATATTGTCTCTCCTGCCGAAACCGGACGGCAGCGCAAGAGCGGTCTATACGGGCTCTTTGCACCCGACGGCGATCGTCGATTACGCGCTCGGCGCATCCGTCTATTTTGGGGAAATGCTCATACAGAGCCCGTTTCTTCATGCTGGAACAATGAATGATAAATTCAGTCCGGTTAAAAACCCCGGCAGTTACAGGGGCGAGATTCTAAAATCGATCGTTTTCTTCTTTGCAGTGATGCCACTCGTCGATGCCGGTTTTATCAATCTCTATCCGGACCCCTGCTTTTTCGATCTGCATCTGCGCGATCAGATGCTGCAAATGGCGAAATCGCGCTCGGCCGGGTTTCTTCTAGACCCGAGCAAAGACCCTCGCGGCACAGAGCTTATGAGGAAAGACTGCGAGCGAGGCATATGGTCCATGCCGCACGACGTGTTGCGGTATCAAATGCTGAAGGCTTCGCCTGGGATGAGTGACGCCGAGCTCGATGACGCGCTGAAAGGCCTTGAGGTCCTGAAAGAGCGCGACCCGCTTGCCGTGCTGCAAGAGCATGATTTGCCCATCGGCGAAGAGGGCGGCCAGATGAATATGATGAAACTCGCCCCGAATTTCGAAATGGCGATGTATCTGGCGCAGGCTACCGGCTCGTGCATCGTAACCGATAATCCATATCGATGGCAGGAATTGAACAGGGCTATCTATAAGCCGCTGCGGAAGACGGAAATGGGACTTCCTGAGCTCGCGCGGCGCATGAACGGTTCGACTTTTAGCTTCGCTCAAAACGGCGATGACGTCGTGTCTTTGGCCGACAATCCCGCCTTCACCGGCCACGCGACATTGATGCGCGATGCCTTTTCATACCTTTCGAACCTCGGCAGCCGCCAACGCAAGCCCAACTGGGAAGCCCATCTCGCTGCGCGATTTGCCCGGACGCACGCGGCGGCACAAAAAGTCATGCAGAAGGCCCGAGTTGACCTGAAGCAGGCGCGCATGTCCTGCGCCGCTCCGCTCGGCGGCATTCAGGACAACACCGTCAACCGACTCCTCCTCATGTCGAGTTCTGAAAACCACCTGCCCAACGTTCCGTTGGCTTTCTTCATCGAGCCGATCGCGTAGCGGATCGGCACGGCTTCCAAAAAGTCATGTTATGTTACTCTATGGGCATGGAATCGGACCCTGAGTTCGACCGACCTCGTTCTCCTCGAATCCGGCGCCCTGGCGAGCGGCCTCGACGCCTCGCGGCCCGTGCCGGCGATCATCGCCGCGGCCGGCGACCGCGCCGCGCGCCGCTTTCTCGAATTCTTCGCCGTCGCCATCGAAAACGCCAACACTCGAGAAGCCTATTATCGCGCCTGCCGTCGCTTCTTCGCCTGGAGCGACGGGCGAGATGATATCGCCGAGTTGATCGACATTGAGCCGATGCATGTCGCGGCCTACATCAAGGCGATGGGCGAAGGCTTCGAAAAGCCGAGCGTCAAACAGCACCTCGCCGCCATTCGCATGCTGTTCGATTGGCTCGTCGTTGGCCAAGTCGTCGCGACGAACCCGGCGCACGCCGTGCGCGGGCCGAAGCACGTCGTCAAGCGCGGCAAGACGCCCGTGCTGACCGCCGACCAGGCGCAGCGAACTGCTCGACAGCATCGATATTTCCGGCATCGCCGGCCTGCGCGATCGCGCGTTGATCGCCCTGATGGTCTATAGCTTCGCGCGCGTCAGCGCGGCTGTCGCGATGCGCGTCGAGGACTATTTTGCAACGGGCAAGCGCTGGTGGCTACGGCTGCACGAAAAGGGCGGCAAGCTGCATGAAATGCCAGCGCATCATAATTTGGAGGCTTATCTCGACGCCTATTTGCACGCGGCGGGGATCGCCGATGCGAAGAAAACTCTCCTCTTCCGCTCGGCAGACTGGCACGGCGGCGCCCTAACGGAATCGGCAATGCACCGCGTCGACGTTTGGCGCATGATCCGCCGGCGCGCCAAGGGCGCCGGCATCGACGCCAAAATGTGCTGTCACACCTTTCGCGCAACAGGAATTGCCGTTTACCGCGACAACGGCGGCACGCTCGAAGGCGCGCAGGCTATGGCCGACCATGCCAGCCCTCGCAGGACAACACTGTATGATCGCACGAGCGATGAAATCACGCTTACGCATTGCCATTTAGGTTCGAACATGGCCCAAACGATATTTTCAAGCGAACTCGATGCATTCTGCCAGAAGTACCTCGTGGCCCGCCCGGGCTCGGACCCCAGTAGGTCGGAGATAGACTCGGGGTTTCGGCACGCTCACAAACTGCTATTCGAGAATCTGCTTCTATTCGACAAGCTGTCGATCAAGATCACGCGAGAGAGCATCGCAGTGCCGATGCTCATCGGCGCCCTTGGTCAGAAGGGCTTCGACGCGCTGATCGAGCAGGAGGCGATTGAATTCGTCCTATGGTCGCACAGCACAGGCTTCGTCGTGAATAATATCCCTGGCCTCGATGGCCTGGTGACATTTCAAACGCCGCCTGAGTTTGCCGATCCCGAAAGGTCAATCGAAGCGGGCTTACGCTGGATGCCGGCCGCGCCACAGGGAAGACAACGAAGAAAGCTGATTAAACGGCTAGTACCCCTATTCCGCACGACTGACAGCGACATCAGCGCGGCCTCGCTGAAGGTTGTCCGCGCGGCGCTTCAGAAGGGCGAGTTGACTCACTACGGGCTACCGATCGTCACTGGACACGCCGACAATCTGAGCGAGTCAGAAAAAAGGACAGCGATGCAATGCGCCAATCAACTCGCAGAGTACCGCTACATCCTAGGCCAGGGCATGACCTCCTTCTCCGACTACAGATATTACAGCCCCTTCTGGGCAACGGCTTCGCGGTTTCAAACGATGAATCGTTCGATGGAAGGCTTCTCCCGGGTGGCAACGCTCCATGGTCTCCCCGATCTGAAGGCGCTTTTCGATGAGATTCGCGACCCGCTTGTGAAGCTTCCGCGTCTCCGCCAGAGCCGCAATGCACGGGCTTTCCGCCGTTGGCTTGAAGAGACCGCAGGCGATTCTCCGGACACCGATATGGTCAAATCGTATCTGGCGGCCATTTCTGAGAAGAGAGGCGGCTTATTCGATACGGCAGGCCGAAAGCTGGTGAAAGCGATAGGCATGGCGGCGGTCGGCGCCGGGACGACATCGCTTGCCGCTCACTTTGCCGGCGAGGCCATAGGAGCCACAGCGGGCGCCGCGATCGCCCTCGCCGCGGAAAAGGGGGCGGAGTTTGTCAGCGAGACGGCGATGGGATTGTTGGATAGCTTCGTCCTCGAAGCGGTCGCCGAAGGGCGGTCGCCGAAGATGTTTCTCGACGATCTGTCTCAGTTGCGGGCGCCTGCCCCGCAAGCCTGAACGTCTGCTGTAGATCAGGCTACGCCGCTCTGCACGGCCGGCGGCCGCTCTCCGCCGACGTAGATTGCCAACGCGACTTAAAATATATTGCGTCGGCTATGCTATTAAGATGCCTATAATAGGCATTTTGACAAATTATAGTTTGGATACTATAGTGCAGTATTGCAAAATACATTGTTATATCTAGATAATTTTTGATCAAATAGTTGATTAGCTGGCGAATTGTGAGGGTTGTTTTGACTAACGCGGCCTCGAGTTTATCGATGGCATCTTTATAAAATGTAAAAGCCGGAGCGATAATCCCTCACTGAAGCGGCCGATTTGTCCGGCCGCGCCGGAGCAAAACTGCGGCAGTTAAAGTCCTTTGCCTGAGAGTGGGCAGGGGGCGGGGGATGAAGAAAGTGGATCTTTATGCGCGGGTGCGGCACGCCGTTAGGATCGAAGGGATCAGCCAGCGGGCGGCAGCGGAGCGGTTCGGCATCAACCCGAGAACCGTCGCAAAGATGTTGAGGTTTTCGGTCCCGCCTGGGTATGTTCGCACTAAGTCGCCGATCCGGCCGAAGCTCGATGAGTTCACGGGTGTCATTGAAGCGATTCTGATGGCCGACAAGGATCGCCCGAAGAAGCAGCGACACACCAGCAAACGCGTTTTCGAGCGTCTCCGCGATGAGCACGGCTTCGCGGGCAAGATCACGATCGTGAAGGACTACATTGCCGGCTGGCGCCAGCGGACACAGGAGATGTTTGTGCCGCTCGTGCATCCACCGGGGCATGCCCAGGTGGATTTTGGCGAAGCCATTGGTGTGATTGGCGGCGTCGAGCGCAAAATCCACTTCTTTGCGATGGATCTGCCGCATTCCGACGCGATCTTCGTGGTTGCGTACCCGGCAGAGACGTCGGAAGCCTTCTGTGACGGGCACGTGCGGGCGTTCGCCTTCTTCGAGGGCGTGCCACAGTCGATCCTCTACGACAACACGAAGATCGCGGTTGCCCGCATTCTCGGCGATGGCAAACGCCAACGGACGCGCGTGTTCAGCGAGTTGCAATCGCACTACCTGTTCACGGATCGGTTTGGTCGCCCGGGCAAGGGCAATGACAAGGGCAAGGTCGAGGGGCTCGTCGGCTATGCGCGGCGAAACTTCCTCGTGCCGATCCCGGGGTTTTCTGACTTCGAAGCGTTGAACACCCATCTGCTCGGTTGCTGTCGGCGGCGGCTTGTGGACCGGCTTCGCGGCCATGACAGCTCGATTGGCGAGCGGTTGCAGAACGACCTCGCCGCCTTCCACAAGCCGCTGCCGGCGCCTTACGACGCGTGCGACAAGAAGCCTGGCGGCGTGAACTCGCTGTCGCTTGTGCGCTATCGCCTGAACGACTACTCGGTGCCGACATCCTACGGACATCGGGCGGTGCTCGTCCGCGGCTATGTGCACGAGGTCGTCATCGCCTGCGGCGCGGAGGTGATAGCGCGCCATCCCCGTTCATACGAGCGGGAGGACTTCGTGTTCAATCCTCTGCACTATCTGGCGCTGTTGGAGAAGAAGACCAACGCGCTCGACCAGGCTGCGCCGCTCGCGGCCTGGACGTTGCCCGAGGAGTTCGCAACGCTTCGCCGCCTGCTCGAAGCCCGCATGGGCAAATCCGGCAAGCGTGAGTTTGTGCAGGTGCTGCGATTGATGGAGGCGTTCGAGATCCACGATGTGGCGGCCGCCGTGCGCGACGCCATCGGGCGCGGCGCGATCGGCTTCGATGCCGTGAAGCATCTGGTCCTGTGCCGCATCGAGCGGCGTCCGCCACGCCTCGACATGGCGATCTATCCGTACCTGCCTAAAGCCGCGGTCGCTACAACGTCGGCGCGATCGTACATGGATCTATTGGCCGGGGCGGTGGCATGACCGACACACCGCAGATCCTGCTCGCTCACCATCTGAAGGCGCTGAAGCTACCGACGTTCTTGCGCGAATACGACAAGGTCGCCCGTCTATGCGCGGCTGAAGGCGTCGACCATCCGCGCTACCTGATGCGGCTGGCCGAGATGGAGATGATTGATCGCGAGCGGCGCATGGTGGAGCGTCGTATCAAGGCGGCGCGGTTCCCGACGGTCAAAAGCCTCGACACGTTCGACTTTCTGGCGTTGCCATCGCTCAATAAGATGTTGGTGCTGGAACTGGCGCGCTCGGACTATGTCGCGCGGCGCGAGAATATCATCGCCGTCGGCAACAGCGGCACGGGCAAGAGTCACGTTGCGCTCGGGCTCGGCTTGGCGGCTTGCCAAAAGGGCCTGTCGGTCGGCTTCATCACGGCGTCCGCTCTGGTCCACGAACTTCTTGAGGCGCGTGACGACAAGCGGCTCTTGCGGTTCCAGCGGCAACTCGCCGCCTACAAGCTGTTGATCATAGACGAACTCGGCTATGTTCCGCTGTCGCCAACCGGCGCAGAACTTCTGTTCGAGGTGTTCAGTCAAAGATATGAACGCGTCTCGACGATCGTCACGAGCAACCTGCCATTCGACGAGTGGACATCCGTGTTCGTCTCCGAGCGGCTGACAGGCGCGCTTCTCGACCGCCTCACGCATCACGTCCATATCCTCGAAATGAACGGCGATAGCTTCAGGCTCGCCCAAAGCAAGCGCCGCGCCCGTAGGGCCAAGTCCGAACCGCCATCGGACGGTGCCTCTCAGCAGTGAACTGCGACAAGCAAGAAGGCCCCCGATATCGGGGGCCTTCTTGCTTGCGTGCTGCACTTTTGCTCCGGCTAGCCGCTGCAGAATCCCTCCGGCGTTGACAGTTGGCGATCAAGGTGTTGTTTGCCGCCTTGATTGCTGTGTTTCAGCGCCGGAGCGAAAATTGGCGCAACGAACTGAAATCACCCATAAAGCTGCTTAGCCAGTGGGATCCGGATCGGCGCTGATCGGAACCGCACATCCGCTCGCGCTTTCATGTCACATCAAAGCTATGTATCGGATTCGTGGCGGGTCCCGCTTCGACGCTGAAACACAGACAATCGCCTTCGTTGCGTCGTTGCGCAATCGAGCGGGCGACCGCGACACATTTGAAACATGAAACATCGCGCGATGCGGTCGCCCATCGGGAATCCGAGCTCCTCAGTGCGGCTCACATGGGTTTCCTCGTGAGCGGAAGCTCACGTGAGGGAAACCCATGAAAGGCCCATAAGGGATCTCATCGTGGCCGACATTTTGGTGGCCGTGGCCTCATGTTGTTGTCTATGGGAACCTTGGACGCGCATGTTTTTCCTCCCTTCGTTTCGAGAATGAAGCGTTTCAACAAACGGTCTTTTCGTGGTCGCCGTCAGATTGACCTCACGTCTTCGCGTCGCCTCGCTTCGCCCCGACGCGAAGCGGGACGCGCGCCATTAACAACCGCCCCCCACGCCGAGGGTAGGGGAGGCCCGCTCACCATCAGGGTGGCCGGCGCAGCGGGGAGCCGTTTCCCGCGGAACGACGCGTCCTGCATGAGCGACGCGGCGACGCGTGAATGAAGCAGCGCCGTTTCGCGGGCGTCACGCCAGGGCGCGATCGCCAAAGCCTCTGATAGGGCAGATTCGGACATATCACCTATCGCAGTGTGGGTATGTTCGACTGAACGACCAGGTTGGCGGGAATCCGGACGTTTCCGAGGGCGCGGTGCGGACGGTTGCTTCGCGCCCATGGTCGTCGTTGAGCGGGGTCGCTCGGCTTCTCCGAAGCGGACGTACCATTGAAAAGACGCCTATGGCCGCCGTGGGGGGAGAGGGGACATTCGCACAAGAGACTTGCACGCGATAAGTGGCTGATGTGTCTCAGCCGAAATTGTGTTCCAAATGTCTTGACTTCTGCGCCGCTCGAAACTCGCGGTTCCGCGACCTTTTGAGAGGCAGGAAACGAGAATGAGTTTCGAGAGGTGTTTTCGGAGAGTTCGGCGGCGATCTGCTCGCCGCCTCGTCACCCTCTCAAAAAGCTTCGTTTTTGAGAGACTTGCACATGCGTCGCATCAGAGGGGCAAAGCCCCGATCTGTGCCAGCAGCCCGAGCATGTCGGGTGCGCCGTACTCTTTGACGATCTGGCCGTTTTTCAGATGGTAGATATTCAACGCTTGCACTGTGATCATTTTCTCGGTCGGCGGAACGCCCATGAACTGCCCTCGGTGCGTCCCCCGCATCGTGAACCGCGCCGCAACCTTGTCGCCTTCGGAGATTAGCTCCTCCACGGTCCACTGAATGTCGGGGAAGCTGGCCCGCATCATTCCGACAATCGCAAGGTAGCCAGCAGGGCCGACCATAGGTTCGGGACGCCCCGGCACATGAAAGATAGCCTCAGGCGATACGAGTTCGTGCGCGAGTGTTTCACTCGCCGAGTTGATGAACTCGACGAATTTTTTCATGAATTCAACGTTGTTGCTACCTGACATTTTCAACCCCAATAGTCACCGCTCGCCAACATCGCCGAGCTACCTGCGCAATCAGCGACGGCTCGGGTGCGTGTCTAAGGGCCCGTGGTTGCCGACCATCGCTTTGGACAAGTCTTCGTGCTCCTGCATGTCCTTCAGGCGGGCTTCCATGACCGGCCTGACCGCCTCCAGGGCGTCTAGTCCGGCTACGAAGAATCGCGGAGGCGTAGGCATGTTGCTGAGCGTGACCAGGGCCTCGCCCAGCTTGTCCGGATCGTTCGGCTGCTTTCCGTCATAAACCGACCACATAGCCTCGGCCGACCCTTCATGCGCATAGTCGGCGATGAAGCTCTTGGCATAGCTGACGTTCTTGGCGGCCAGCAGACTGGTACGAAAGAACCCCGGCTCGACAATGGTCAGCTTGATGCCGAACTGCTCCACCTCAAGCGCCAGGGAGAGCGTCAGGCCCTCGACGGCAAACTTGCTCGCGCTGTAAGCGGTGCAATGCTTGAAGCCGGCAGCTCCTGCCGTGGAACTGACGTTGATGATGTGGCCGCCCCGCTGCTTGCGCAGGATCGGTAACGCCGCACGCAGGACGTTGACCACGCCATAGAAATTGGTCGTCATCTGCCTTTCGATATCGGCGTTGGTCAGCTCCTCGAAATTGCCGAGGTAGCTGTTGCCCGCGTTGTTCACGAGGACATCGATGCGGCCGAACCGGGCGACCGCTTCGGCGAGAGCCGCCTTGGCCTGACCCATGTCTGCGACGTCGAGCTGGACCAGGGCCAGATTGTCGTCGCGAATGTCGGGGAATGCCGAGCGTAACTTGTCCATATTCCGGGCGGTCGCAACCACCTGGTCCCCGGCAGCCAAGGCTGCCTTGGCAATGCTCGTACCGAAGCCGCTGTTGGCACCGGTCACAAACCAAACTTTACTCATTTCAACTCCTTCACGATGGCTGAGGGCGGAGGCGTCCTTTCGCTAAAACTAACCTGTGCGCGGTCATGTGATTAGATGATATAATCGTCATGGGCTTATAACATGGACGCATAAATGGCGCGGGAGATCGTCAACGACTTGATCGCCTTTCTGGCGGTCGCAAGGGAGCGGAGCTTCACGCGGGCTGCGGCGCAGCTCGGCGTGTCCCAGCCGGCCCTCAGCCGCATCATCCGGGACCTTGAAGCCCGGCTGGGATTGCGACTCCTGACCCGTAACACGCGCAGCGTCGCGCCGACCGAAGCGGGCGAACGCCTGATCCAAACCGTGGGGCCGCATTTCGACGGGATCGAAGCCGGGTTAGCCGCCGTGACGGCCATGCGCGGGAAACCGGCTGGCAGCCTCCGCATCACATCGGTCGAACACGCCTCAGACACGATCCTTGCGCCTACCGTAGCCCGGCTCCTGACGGATTACCCGGATATCCGGGTCGAAATCATCAACGACTACGGCCTGACCGATATTGTGGCCGGCCGGTACGATGCAGGCGTGCGTTTAGGCGAACAGGTCGCCAAGGACATGATCGCGTTACGGATTGGACCGGACTTCCAACAAGTTCTCGTTGGTGCGCCCTCCTACTTCGCACAGCGCTCCCGACCGAACACGCCACACGACTTGACGGCTCATGCTTGCATTAACCTGCGGCTGCCCACGTCGGGGGGCCTATGGTCATGGCCATTTGCTAAAGACGGGCGCGAACTGAAAGTGCGGGCCGAAGGTCCGCTTGCGTTCAACGCGATTTCGCTGATCCTCAACACTGCACTATCCGGTCTCGGTTTGGCGTATCTGCCCGACGACGTGGTGCGGCAACACGTGGCGGCGGGACGCCTTGTGCAAGTCCTTGCGGATTGGTCGCCGGTCATGATGGGCTATCATCTCTACTATCCGAACCGGCAGCCAAGCGCGGCCTTTGCTTTGTTGGTTGAGGCGTTACGATACCGTGCGCCAGTCTCTCAAAAGTCCCCCAATTTCAGACGAAAGGCGCTTCGTCGGAATTCTTGCAGACCGTGCGAAAACTCGGGTTGATGGGATTCACGAATCGCGGGCGCCGCACTAGAATCGGATATGGCGCACATTTCCGGCTTCGAACGCGACCAACTTCTGCTTCTGCCCGAAGTGGTTGACGATTACGTGGGCCCCGACAATCCCGTCCGGTTTATCGACGCCTTCGTTGACGGTCTCGATCTCGTCGAGGCAGGGTTCGGGCGGGTCAAGCCGAAGGCGACCGGCCGGCCTGGCTACGCGCCGGGCGATCTGCTCAAGCTGTACATCTACGGTTATCTCAACCGCGTGCGGTCGAGCCGGCGGCTGGAAGCCGAATGCCATCGCAACATCGAGGTCATCTGGCTTTTGCGGACGCTGAAGCCGGACTTCAAGACCATCGCCGATTTCCGCGCCGACCATCGCGCCGCGTTTAAGGCCGTGTTTCGCGCGTTCACGCTGCTATGCAAGCGGCTCGATCTGTTCGGCCGGGAATTGCTGGCCGTGGACGGCACGCGGATCAAGGCGGTCAACAACAAGGATCGCAACTTCACCCGCAATTCGCTGGAGACTTTCCTCAAGAGCGCCGACGAACGGCTGGCGGATTACCTCAAGCGCCTCGACGAGGGCGACGCGGCGGAAAAGGCGACGGGCGGCGCGCGGGTGAAAAATCTCGCGGAGAAAATCGAAGCCTTAAGCAAGAAGCGCAGCGAATACGGCGCCATGCTGAAGAACCTCGAACGCACGGGCGAAGACCAGATATCCCTGACCGATCCCGACAGCCGCGCCATGGCGGCGCACACCCGCGTCGCCGTCGGCTACAACGTTCAGGTCGCGGTCGACGCGAAGAACAAGCTGATCGTCGAAGAAGAAGTGACGAACCAGGTCGTCGACATGGGCCTGTTGCAGGCGACCGCCGAGCCGGCCCGCGAAATCCTCGGAGTCGACAGGATCGACGTCGTCGCGGACAAAGGCTACTTCCGAACCGAGGACATCGCGGCTTGCGAGAAAGCCGGGCTGACGCCCTATGTGCCCCGTCCCCAGCGCGGATCGTCGGCGAGCAACGGATTCTTTCGCAAGGACGAGTTCGTCTACGACATCGAGCACGACGCATATGCCTGTCCGGGCGGTCACGAACTGAAGCCGTTCCGCTTTGGCAAGCTGCGCGAAATGACGAAGATCGACTACGCCAACAAAGAGGCGTGCCGAAATTGTCCGCTGCGCCCGCGCTGCACGAACGCCGGCTATCGCGCCGTTTCGCGTCTGGAACACGAGGATGCGCTGGACCGCATGGCCGCTCGGCTGAAGACGAGGCCGTGGATTCTCGATCGCCGCCGCGAGACGGTCGAACACCCGTTCGGCACGATCAAACAATGGATGAACCAGGGCGCGTTCCTGACGCGCGGCCTTGAAAAGGTGCGCGCTGAGTTCAGCCTGACGGCGCTCGTCTACAACTTACGCCGTGCGCTCAACATTCTCGGAATGAGCAAGATGATGGCGGCGGTCGCCGCCTGATAGGAGCGCATATCGCGTTACTCAGCCGCAAACCCGGGCACGGCGGCCTTCCCGTGCGATCCCAGACGCAACCGGCGCGATTTCGGACCGGCACGCGAAAAAGCCGCGACCTGCACGGTCAGTCGTCGCTCCCGTCAACACCTCCCGAATTTTCGCACAGTCTGCTTGATTTTTGCAACACGTCGAGCGTCCGCAAAGGGTCGCCTCCAGCCGGTCGCAGTTGTTGATCCTGATCAGAGTGGATACGCACGCCGAAGTTATGCTGCAGGTTTGCGTGACGAGAAGTCGCGAACCAAGCTTGGGGAATCGTAAGCTACGGCGACGAAGAAACGGGAGGAAAAATTGTCGTACAAAGACATCATCGTTTATCTGGACGCCGGCCCATATCTGGAGGATCGTCTCGATGTGGCGATAGCGCTTGCCCAGCAACACCAGGCCAGATTGATTGGCGTCGATATTAGCACGGAAAAAGCCTTTGAAGGCGATTGCCGAGCGCGCGCTCAATGTCTTCAAGATACTTTTGAGACGGTGATGAAAGATCGAGGGGCGCGGTTTCAGTATCGTGCAGCGGTTCAAGAGCCGGCCAGCAATCTCTATGTGCACGCTGCCGATTTATTCGTCGCAACTCAACCGCACGTCGACACCGCGCATTTGGCGTTTAGCGCCGTTCCGGAGGAGACTCTGATCAAAGGAGGCGTGCCGGGATTGATATTGCCTTGCCGGTGGCAAAAGAGGCCACTAGGGAAACGGGTAGTTGTCGCCTGGAATGCGTCTCGAGAGGCGACAAGAGCCCTTCACGACGCGCTCCCAATCCTAAGGATGGCGGAACTCGTCGTCGTGTTTGCGTTCGAGCGTCACTACGATGCTAAGAAGCGAGATATGGACGCTCTGGTTACGCATCTCGCGAGTCATGGCGTCAACGCGCGCGTGGAAGCATGGCCGGACACAGGCGATATGGATCCAGTCAGCGCGCTCTTCGCCTGTTTGGATTCTGAGGACATCGATCTGATCGTCGCCGGAGCCTACGGACATTCACGTTGGCTAGAGGGCCTTTTCGGCGGGGTTAGTCGCGACTTGCTGAGGCAGGAAACCATGGCGGTGCTGATGTCTCATTAATCTCTCACTGAACGATATTTTCTTTCGCCATTCCGCCCACGATCCGCAGACGAGCGGACGTCGTCGGCCTCTACATGGACCCGCTGGCGCTTTCGGGGGCTGTCGTTAATCGCCATCTGAAAACCAATGTCTTGGCCACGCCCGAAAAGATAGAGCGTGCTGAATGGGGCCGTGGGTTAAACAACGAACGGCACCCAAGGATCGTCTTCGATTTTCGCCTAAATACGTCGCCGAGTGCGTTTGTGAGCCGGGCCGCCACCTGATCCTACAGCCTGTACACAGGTCGGCGAAGTCCTCCTTGAAACGTTCGGTCCAGCGATCCACACCGGTTTCCACGTCGATCAATTGCGCGTTGACGCGCACCCGACCACTGAGCCCTTCAGCACATAGCGAATTCGATTGCGCCGTCATACGAAAAGGCGAAGCTTTCAACGTGAGCAGTGGGCACGGCACGGCGGCTCATCTGGCGAAGATCAGGGTTGAGGCTGATGCGTTCGGGGCTCATTGTGAGGGTGAGAGATTTGTCACTTGATCGCACAATCAATTCTCGACGCTTCAAAGTCGCGCGCCGCCCCCAACTCGCGGAGATCACCGAACACCCGAGAATGGACTTCGCTGACTACGAGCGCCGTCTGACTTCCCTTCAGGGCGTGCTTCAACTCATCCAGCAAGCCTATCTCGGGACCTCAGAGCGCGCGATCATCGTTCTTGAGGGTTGGGATACCGCCGGCAAAGGCGGCATCATCCGCCGCCTTGGGTGGGCCCTCGATCCGCGTAGCTTCAAGGTTCACCCGGTCGCCGCGCCGGACGAACACGAGCGCGCCCAACACTATCTCCAGCGGTTCTGGCGACGCTTGCCGGAGAACGGGCAAGTCGTCGCCTTCGATCGATCCTGGTACGGCCGCGTCCTCGTGGAACGCGTCGAGGGCTTCGCGACCGAAGCGGAATGGCGACGCGCCTATCGCGAGATCAACGAATTCGAGCGCATACTTGTCGACTCGGGCATCCGTCTGGTCAAACTGTTCATGCATATTACACCCGACGAACAGCTGCGGCGTTTCCGAAATCGGCTCACCGATCCAGCAAAACGCTGGAAACTGTCCTACGAGGACTTTCGCAATCGCGCCCGCTGGCCGGAGTATGAAACGGCGATCGAGGACATGATGGATGAAACATCGACAAGGCATGCGCCTTGGCATTTGATTCCGGCGAACAACAAGCCTTATGGCCGGATCGCGGCCTTTTGCATCATCAAGGACCGGCTGGGCAAGGACGTGTCGCTGGAGCCGCGGTCGATTGACCCCAATTTGATCAAGGAGGCGAAGCGGGTGCTTGGGTTATCGCCTTCAGAGATCGAGCGCGCCGCCGAGCCAGCTGCGCGGAAGGCCCACCTGAATCGAAGTAAATCGAAGAGTCGATCGCGCCCGGTTTGAGGACTTGAAGGCGGCTGGCCCCGATTGTGGACTAACCACCTATCGCCGTCTGGGCATTTGTCGAACTGAACGACCGGGTTGGGGGGACAGCGGACATGCGGGATTTGCCGATTATCCGGCTGCCGTGCCGACGCCGCTCGCTCTGTTCTCATCGACCGCACACATTTGTTGCGGTCTACCGGAAAACACATTCTAGCCGTAAGGCTAATCTCTCTTGGACACGCATTCCGCGTTGCTACAAGCAGCGAGCCGGCGCACCATTCCCCAGTCTCGGATAGCGGGTCACAGTACCATTTCCCGCAACGAGAAAATAGTTACCGGTCGGCCTAATCGTGAATTGTGAGCGATTGGGACCACCATGCGGATGGATAATCATCTCAAACCCCTCCGCACCCAACGTAGTATTCCACTCGACGATCTCAATCGCGTTGTCAGACCCGGGCAGGAGCCGCACCTGCACGTCTATCTCACGTAAATACTTGTTACCACGTACAGCGGTGATGCGCTGGCCCAAGGGATAAGAAACCAGCTGATTGTTGCCGCGAAGGTACCACTCCTTAGAAAAGTCCGTCTTCGGATTTTTCCACCTGTCTGCCGGGTAACCCCAGGTCAGTCCGTCTTCGCCGCCGGTGACACTTGGATGGTTGCTGAGTAGGAAAGTAACGCCATCCAATACTGTCGTCAGTTCAAAACCTGGCACAAGAATGTGCGGATCGACAGTTGGCGGCAGACCAGAAAACTCCGGGCGGGGCCCATAATCATTGAAAAAATTGCTTGCGTGCCCCACGGCGTCATAAAAAAGGTCTGATTGCTTACTCATATTGTCGTACACGATCTTCGCCGTCGTTAGCGCCAGTCGCTGAGTTGTCGGATCGCTGGCGAGCGCCGCGCTCACGTAAAGCGTCAGCCCCTTTATCTGCAACAGATAGACAGAATGCAAATAGTTGTGCATGTTGCGTACAAAGGTGTACGGATCCACATTGTTTTTACGCGTGTATATTGACCAGTTTTTGTCCCGCCATAGCTGGAGTAGACCGCGAGTTCCTGGCGCCGTAGGGTTATTACCTATTAGCTCCTCATGAATGACGTTCAAAGCAGACTTAACGCCGCTCGAATCCTGAGCGAGGACTTTGAGCTGTAACGCTAACGCGGGTATCGCGCGAGGCGGATCCACATTGTCTTTCGCAGATTGAAAGAAAGCCGTGATTATCGACACTGCTGGCTGAATGCGCGTTAATGCCCCCTGCCAGTCGATGTCCGCCTCCACATCCTCAAGCTTGCGTAAAATCTGCTTTTCGACCGCTAGGATCTCATCGAGTTGCGCGGAGATCGGGTCACGGGTGCGGCCAAACATAGCATTGAAGGCTTGCGTGCCAGCCCACGAAAGCAATGCCCCTTCACCGGCGCTGGCAATCTGGCCGCCAAGCGCACCGAGGCACTCCAGTGCGGTTTCGACCTGCGTTGGATCGTTAGCAAAGCCCGAAGCTCTTAACACTGTGGAGGGTGTCAAACTGAAAGCGCCAATGCCCGCTACGAAATGTCGACGATTAATTTTCATGACACACCCAATCGAACAAAGTCACTTGGCGCTCATCCCGGACGACCCGCCCACATTTCCCACATGGCAGGCACCACCCATGCTATCGTGCCGGAACGGTAATGCTGTGGCAAGACAATGGCGCGAAATTCGTCCCGCGCCCCCCTGTCGAACGCCGCGCGTTCCGTCTGAACTGGGGATGAGGCGTTCGCAGGCAAGATCTGGTCGCATGCGGCGCCCTGCGTCTGGACAGCCTGCATCATCACGCTCACTTGCGACACCGACCAATCGCGCCGCAGCACGCCTAGAAATGCGCTGGATCGAAAAATCCTGGAGCCTCTGGGAGGTCGGAGAGACGCCACTTGAAACAAGCCCTGTGGCAAAACCAAAGTTGCGGTTTTCCACCAGTCGTTTCTATGGTGATGCGACTCGGATCAGCGCCTTCTTCCGTTATGTCGCCGCCGCAAAAGCAACAGGGCCCCCATTTCACGTCGAGTCGCTCGTCGACCATCGCCACCTTTCGTCGGTCTGCACAGCGGTCAGTTTCCACGCCTTTGCTAAACGAGTTCAAAATATCTTGATATTTGAAACACGACAAACGTCGCCTTCGGGTCGACTGCTGCCGATCGCGAGGATCGCTCGCCAGCGGTCAGCTTGACTGTCCCGAAGGGGGGTGGAAACCGGTCGGTCACGATAACGCGTGAGCAGCCATTCGCCCCACATTTTGCACACGCTACGGGCCTGATATTTTAGCTTCGAATTTCGGGAGCGGAATTGTTGGATTATCAACATTGGGCAAGCCTTTCTGGTGCATCGGATTCCATCTCATAAGCTAGGTGGTGGCGCGCCGCTTTGAGGAATATCCTTCAAAGCTGTTACGTTCGTCCACGCATGAATGTTTGTTTCCAACTACGGGGGACGTGGGTCATGCTTGCAGGGCAACTCGCGCTAATCGTCGCCGCGCTGTTCGCGGGAGCGGCAGTTTATATCAATGTTGCCGAGCAGCCCGCTCGTTTGGGCCTCGACGACCGCGCCCCCCTCGCCGAATGGAAGCCAGCCTACAAACGCGGATTCGCCCTGCAGGCTCCTTTGGCCATCGTCGGCTTCCTGTTGGGTGTGGTGGCATGGTGGCAGACCAATCACTGGGCCTGGCTGCTCGGCGCTGCGATCCTCGTTGCGAACTGGCCTTATACGCTCCTTGGCATCATGCCGACGAACGGAAAACTCATGGCGACTAAATCTGCGAGCGCCGGGGCGGACAGCCGCGCTTTGATCGAGAAATGGGCGGCGCTCCATGCCGGGCGCACCGCGCTCGGCTTCGCCGCCACGCTGATCTTCCTGTGGGCGTCGATGAGCTGAACTGAACCGACTTCCGAAACGGCCTCAAAGTCGCGGCCGTAAGAATCGACCGCAAAGGGAGAAGCGGTCGAGCGCGACCGGGAGAGGACCACACCATTTCACCCCTATATTCTGCACCGGCCAACCCGTCGACGCGGGCTTGGCTTCCTGCACCTCGATGCTAAACTTCCCGCATTGCGACAGGCCAGTCAGCATGGCGGCAGATCAACATTCGTTTGATCCACAACGGTGTGAAGCCCGGCGCTCCGTTGGCAGAGCCCTTGCGTCCAATTTTGTCCTAGCCTGCAACCAGAACCCTGGGAATGCGTGAGCCAGATGAGCGATCACCGTCAGCATGCGCCTGCAACCTTACGTAACCGCGATTCCATTCTCGTTGTCCTTCGCAGTGTCCTGCCGATGACGGGCGTCGTCCTCGAAATCGCAAGCGGTACGGGCGAGCACGTCGTTCATTTTGCGCAAAATCTGACCGGTCTCATTTTCCAGCCGTCCGATCCAGATCCGGAAGCCTTGCTGAGTGTATCGTCATGGGTGAAAGCGACATGCGTCACGAATGTGCGGCCGCCGGTCATCCTGGATGCTTCCCAATCACCTTGGGCGATCGCTTCGGTCGACGGGATCATCTGCATCAACATGGTCCACATTTCCCCTTGGAACGCGACGGTCGGATTGATGAAGGGTGCAGGCGCAATCCTGCCCCCGGCGTCGCCGCTCTATCTCTACGGCCCATACAAACGCGAAGGGATTCCAACGGCCCCAAGCAACGAAGCGTTCGATCGGAGCCTTCGCGATCGCGAGCCGATCTGGGGCCTGCGAGACCTCGAAGCGGTGGTAGCGATAGCGCGATCCGCTGGCTTCTCAGAGCCGGTGATCACCGAGATGCCCGCAAACAATCTGAGCGTGGTGTTTCGCCGGATGTGATGGCGACGGCGCACTGACGACGCGCTGGCTAACGGCGGCTTTGGGTCCGACTCCGGTCAGTCAACTGGACTTAATCCAAGGGCAGCTATTCGACCTTGCCGTCTCCAGAGCGAACCTTCTGCGATCGGCCCATCTTGGCCGCAAAGCTCTATTGGGCACCGCGAACCAATTGACGGTGTTCGCTCTCGGTTGCGCTGCCCCGATAGTGCAGATGCGGACTAATCACCTATCGCCCGTTGGGCAGAAACGCGCGCCTCGCGCGTTGACGCTTGCCCCCGACGCGAGGGCAGGTCCAACATAGCCACGAGCCACGACTGGGCGCCTTGGCAGGAGGGCTCGCATTCGGAGTTCCAAATGCCCTCACGGCTTTCCCTGGCTTCGGGATTCATTCTGGTACTGTTCTTTCACGCTCCAGGACGGGCTGACGACAGCCAATTCGGTGATCTCGACTTCACGCGCTTATCAAAGCCGCAAGAGCAGTGTTTCTGGGAACGGCTGAAGGCCCTCGCGGTCGAGGAGGCTGCGATCACCTATTGCGGCCAACCGGACGATTTCGAGCTGCGAGCGAAACAGGGCATACGATCCTGTGTGACCGCGGACGCCCTCAACAAAGCCCAATCATTCTTCGAGTTTGAAATGAAAGGGACATTAAACAGCTTCCGCGAAAGGAAGATCGCGTGCAACGCAAAACCGGAGGCGACGAGTGGATGGCTCGGAGTCTACCTCAGCTCCGTCGGCAAAGGAGGCTCCAATAGTTCGGGCGGCGGGTCGGGGGCGCTCGTCGCGGGCGCGTTGGACAATTCGCCGGCGGCAGCGGCGGACCTCAAGCCCGGCGACGTTATCACCTCCGTGAATGGCGAGAACATCGCTGGTCCGAAAGAGCTGTCAGCGAAAATCCGCGTCATCGCCCCCGGCACGACCGTCCAACTCGGCGTGTTGCGCGACGGCGCCGGGCATTCGGTAAGCGTAAAGCTCGGAGCGATGGCGTTTGATCGGCAAGGGAAGATCGCTCTCGATATGCGCCGCCCCCGCGCTTTGCACCAGAACCAAGGAGACAGATCCAGAAAAAGCACTCCCCCGGAAGCTACGAATGACGGTCGACGCAATTCGAAACTTCGGCAACTTCTCGGCCCGATAGACGACAAGACCACGCTGCAAGTGATCAATGTCGAGGACCACGAGGCGGAATGGTGCCTCGAAACGGTCGAAGAACTGTTCGAGCATTTCTATGTCGGGCCGGAGATGGCAATAGCAAAGAAGGCTGTTTTGGATGCCAAGCTGGCGGCGCCGGAAAAACCGCCCTCGAAGTGACAGGAACTAGCTTCGCCCATCTTTGACCAGTTCCGAAAGCCGACGCTCGACCTCGTGCGCGGCCACGGGCCTCAAACGACGCGGCCGCCGTGCCGCCCCGCCGCGTAGGTACATTCCGAGCCTTTCGCGCGAGCTTGGCTTGCAGCCATAATCGCGTCGAGTGCGGGTTGCCCGCCCCCCGGTTCTAACCTGCACTCGCATCTTGGCGGTCGCCGAGCCCCCCTCTGAGCGGCCGCCTTTTTCTGTTGTGTCGCCCGCCAAACGGAACGACCGCCGAGTCGCCGTGGCGGCCGGTCCGCTCGAAGTTGCGCTTCGGCACCCAACTGTTCGCCCGGGTCACGCCGCTGCCATCCCTGACCAAGACCAGCGCGCCGTTGTCGCGGCGACGCTGGAGAATAAGTAAATCCCAATTCTATCGCGTCGCCGCGATTGCAATATTCTCCTTCTCGCAGCAAGACATGAGGAGGACCGGTCGATGCGTATGCTAATTGGATGGGTAGTGATTATTTATCTAGTCGGCGTCGGCGTCGCGGTATCGCCCACGATCGGCACCAAATGGGATGGTGCTTCCGCGTCAGACCTCGCCGCAGGTGTCGCAGAGGCTCTTCCCAATGCAGCCGCGTGGCCGGCAAGGGCCTACCGCAGCATGACCGATCATGGTTGATCGTGAGACCGCCGCCGGGGCAACTCGGCGGCCGGCCAGCGCGTTCTATTCGGAGCCCTGCAAGCCGAATTTCATAATGTCCGCCTTGATGACGCCGAGCGCCATGATGACGCGGTTGTCGGTCCAGTCCGACGGATCGCCGTCGGCAGACGCCCACTCGTCGAGGACCTCCCACTTGTGCCAGACCATCCACGGCAGGACCGCCGGCGGCATGAGAAGCGCCCGCGCCGCAGCGTCGCACTGGTCCACGCGGTCGTGTGCGGACTCGTCATCCTCAGGTAAATCTGGATCGGCGACCGCTGCACGCGCCGTCAGCCACTTCGAATAGAGGAGCTCGAACTCATCCCTCGCGACCATCTGGCGGCGCCGCGCTTCCTCCTCCGCTCGGCTGGGCTCGGCGTCTTGATCCGGTCGCTTAGACATTGGCGGCCTCGCTCGGTGAGAGGCGCGCCCAATCGCCAAAGACGCTCTGCGCCACGTCATCCAGGTAAACATACTCTTTGTCCGCATAGCTCGCGGTCTCTTGCTCGAGGCGTTCGCGCCCGAATGCCTCGGCGACGGCGGCAAGCTTCGCGATTACGCCCTGGACGGTGCGCGCCGGCTCGACCGCGACGCGGCGTCGCAATTCTTCCTCTTTGACGCGGGCAGCTTCGCTCTGGCGCTCAAGTTCGAAGTAGCCCGACGCTTCTCTCGCGGCCTTGATCGCCTCGTCCCACTCGTCGCGCGCCGCCTGAATTTCCGCACAGCGTGGGAACGCCAACATGTAGCGCGGTTCCCTCGAATCGCGCCTGCGCACCAAACCGATCACGTAGTCGACGATCGCGAACGTCTCGCGGGATTTGTAGGGCTGCCCGACGGGTTCGTCGGAAAGAAACAGGCCCGCGCCATCCGGGCGCACGATCAAGGCTTCAGGCGGCAGCGGCAGCTGCTCTGATTCCGCAAAATTCTCAGAGCGGTCGCGGGCGGCAGCGGCCGCCGACGAGGCGGCTCGCCATTGCTCGAGCAACGCGAACAAGGCCGCATCGTCGTCGGCCGCGTTGGCCGGCAAGGGTGACAGGGCAGCGCCAGCGCCGAGCGCCAGGATGGGAACGGCGGACGCCATCAAGCTAAGAGCGGCGCGGCGGGTCTTTAGGCCTTCGGCGGGCATAGCTCCGCCGGCGGCCGAAACGGACAGTTTCGACATGGGGTTGCTCCTGAGTGGGTATCAGCGCCAACATTATGGGGCTTGCCACCATAGAGACAGGCGCCTGTTGCAGTCAACAAGAAACTGTGTATGATACCCAGATGCTTATCACTGGAAACCAACTTCGCGCAGCGCGGGCCCTCGCCGGGGTCGAACAGCAATGGGTCGCCGATCGCTCCGGCGTCAGTGTCAATACGATCCGAAACATGGAGGCGCGCGGCATGGAGCCGATTACGAGCGGGGCCGTCACGGTCAGGAAGGTGCAGGCCGCGATCGAGGGCGCCGGCGTCGAGTTCACGAACGGCGGGCAGCCGGGGGTCAGGATGACGAGACAACCTTATACCGCCGAGGATTTGGCCAACGTTGTTGCTCGGTTCAAAGGCAACATTCATTCTTTGCCTGACTGGCCAGACTACCAAATATTGCCGCTAATAAATGGGTTTGAATTCTGGAAAGACGACGAGCGTGTCGGCAGCCTCACTGTCGAACAGGGAGAGGCCATATTTGATCCGCCGCTCACCGTGCCACGAGAGAGGAAAGATCGGTGGGTAACAGAGGCCGAACTCAGGTTTTGGGCGCAAAGCCTCTCGTATCCTAGATGAAGGTCATCGGCTTAAAGGCTTCGGCGAGGGACCGGGCGTGAGGCTGAGGAAGGCAAGGTCGACCCCGGGCGCCATCGCCGACAAGGTCTGAACGCCAGCAACGATGAATGATCGAGCTGAATCTAACGAATGACGGATGGGGGGGCGCAATGGTCCGAATCAATCTCGTAGTGCGCGAACATGGGTCGCTAAAGCCTGACTACTCGCTTGACTTTGAATTGCCTGAGGTTCCAGCGGTTGGCAGCTATGTCTCCATTCGGCGCCCGGACAAAATGGAGCCATACGGCGAAGATGTGATCGTTCGCACAGTGTGGTGGCGACTGAAACATCCCGAAACAGCAGGCGTCGTGAGCGGACGGCCCGCGAAAGTAGGGTCTCTGCATGAACTGTTCGTCGAGTGCGATCCAGCGTCGGGACCATATTCCAGTGACAGTTGGCTGCGCTTAAACGAGGGCGCAAAAAGCCGCGGGATCAAGGTCGAAGAGTTTCAGGTGTCACGCTTTAGCGTGCGAGAGAGCGAGCGCGAACCGTCGAATTGACCTCGGATCGACCAGTGCAGGAGGGCTGTCCGGAATGGATGACGGGGTGAACTGGACCACGGTCATCACGGCTGCCCTAGGGTTGGCCGGCACGCTGGGCGGCGCGCTGGGCGGCCCCTGGCTTGCGCTCTCGAAGGACCGAAAACTGCGCCGGGACGAGCTAGACCGCAACGCCCGCTACTTGGCAATTCGTGTCGTCTGCAATCTTGACCCGTTTGTGAGCCAGTGTTGCGACGTCGTAAACGACGAGGGCGAGGAGAATCTAGCTGGCGAGACGCATCCCGGGGTGGACTCACCGACAATATCTTTGCCGGTAGACGTGGATTGGAAGTCCATAAGACCAGACTTGATGTATCGCGTTCTCAGCTTCCCGAACGAAGTGGAGATCGCGAAGCAAGCTGTGAGCTTCATTGCCAATGAGCTCTCGGGTCCTCCGGACTATAGCGAGTTCTTCGAAGAGAGGATCGTTCAATATGGGCAACTCGGCCTCGCCGCTCTAGAGCTCGCGGCCAAGATTAGGAGAGCCTACGAAATTCCGGAGCGGGATTTCGGCGAATGGCACCCGAAAGACACTCTCCAGCGCGCCATCGCGAAAGTGAATGAGGCCCGCAAACAATCTAGATTTCAGAATGCGGACGTCCTTAGCGGTATCGCGGCCGGCTCGGCGGTCCGAGAGGCGTAACGTCATTCACTCCACCAATAATGTTGCGATGTGACGAGGTACTGGGTGACGTCGAGGCGGATCGTGACGCCGTGACGCGCGTTTGTTCCTTGCTGGCCCGCGTGGCTTCCGTAAGCCTCCGGTCGAGGCCGCAGTCGCGCAGCTTCTTTGCGGAGAAGCCCAGGCCGCCATTTCCAAGGGAGCAAGGCGCGCGCGTCATCGACCTCGACGGCACATACGACCCGTGCCGCCCGAACGACCGGCTGCTGCTGGGAATGAAAGGCAGCATCAGCGAGTTCGAACTCGGCGTGCTGCGCGCCCGCATGTACGACGCGGCGCGTTCGAAAGCCCGACGCGGCGAGCTGCGGATAAGCGTGCCCGTGGGTTACGTCCGGCATCGCGAGATAGGACTCGGATTCGACCCGGATCTGCGGCTCCAAGAGGCGGTCCGTCTCATCTTCGTGCGGTTCCGCGAGCTGGGCAGCGCCTGGCAGTTGCTGTCGCTGAGGGCGGATCATCTCCATTTTCCTCGGCCGTCCGACGGCAAGCGAATGGTCGCCTTCGACTGGACGCCAATTCGCTATCGCAACGTCATTTCGGTCCTCAAAAACCCATTCTACGCCGGCGCCTATATCTACGGGAAGAGCGAGCATCGCACGGCGATCGTCAACGGGCGGGCGCAGAAGACTTACGGGCATGGCAAGCCGTTCGAAGAATGGGAGGTCGTCCTCAAGGATCACCATGAAGGCTACATCGACTGGGCTGAGTTCGAACGGAACCAGAAGCAACTCGCGGCGAACTCCTACGGCCGTGTCGGCGAGGTCAAGTCCGGTCGTGGCGGCCAGGCGCTTTTGGTCGGACTGCTGACCTGCGCGCGATGCGGCCGGCGCCTGAAGGTCGCCTACTACGGGCGCTCAGGGGGCGGCTATCGCTGTGACAACCCGAACCTTATGCTTGGCGCACCGCGTTGCCTCACTTTCGGAAGCTCGCGCGTCGAAGCGGCCATCGGTCGAGAACTTCTGCGCGCGGTCGAGCCGATCGCGGTCGAGGCCGCCCTTGAAGCGGAGCGAAGGCGAATGGAGAGGCTGAACGAACGGCGCCGCATATTGGAGCTGGAGCTGTAACAGGCCCGCTACCAGGCCTCGTTGGCCGAGCGTCGCTATGCCGCCTGCGATCCGGACAATCGGTTGATTGCCGCGCAATTGGAGACGAGTTGGGAGACGGCGTTGGCGCGTTTCTACGACGGCAACCTTTTTTGACCTAAAGCGAAATGTACATATGTATTTCTAAATTTCTACCTTGCATTCCCAAGTAGAAACGCCCGATGCCAAGCAAGATTTGGTAGATGCCTGCCTCCGACACGGCACAAGGCAAGGTGCCCGTGAATCCCAAGGGCGTCCCGGTCACCTTGGGCAAACTGGGATGAGAAAAGTATCGCGCCCTCGTCGTCGAACGAAATCAGCCCGGCGTCGAACGCGGGTAAGCCTCCGCCGAAGGCCGCCTATGCAACGGGAGCTTATGAGCGATAGTGCGCGAGGAGCGGCACGAGGATAGTGCCCATCAACGATAATGGGCACTATCGATGAAGTCGGAGCTGGTTGATCAAGCCCTGAACCCGCGAGGAGCACGGCGGCGACGGGTTTGGACGGCGCATGAGAAGCGCGAGATCGTGGCGGAAAGCTTGGGGCCCGGCGCTTCGATGGCCGAGGTCGCCCGTCGACATGGCGTGAACGCGAACTTGGTTTTTACGTGGCGTCGTCAGGCGAGAAGCGAGCCGGATTCGCAGCGCGCGGCTCCGGTCGAGCTTGTCCCGGTCGCGATCGCGCCGGAAGCCGGGGCCACGGCGGGCCGCATGGAGATCGTACTTGTCGGCGGCGAACGGATTTTCGTCGGCGCTGATGTCGACGCCGGCGCGCTGGCGCGCGTCGTCAAGGCGCTGTCGCGGCCCGGACGAGCAGGGCTCGCCTAGAGATGATCCCGATCCCGGCTGGCGTTCGTGTATGGCTGGCGACCGGCCACACCGACATGCGCAAGGGGTTCGACGGTCTGGCGCTGATCGTCCAGGAAACGTTGAAGCGCGATCCGCATTCCGGCCACTTGTTCGTCTTTCGCGGACGCCGCGGCGACCTCATCAAGTGCCTTTGGCACGATGGCCAAGGAATGTGTCTGTTCTCGAAGCGGCTGGAGCGAGGGCGGTTTCTGTGGCCGTCGATGGCGGACGGAACGGTGACGATCTCGACCGCGCAACTCGGCTATCTCCTATCGGGCATCGATTGGCGAATGCCGCAGAAAACCTGGCGTCCGACCGCGGTCGGCTGACGATTTTGCTTGTCACCGCGCGCTTTTGTGATTCACTTCGCATGTGACGAACACGCCGGACAATCTGCCCTCCAATCTCGCCGCCGCGCACGCGATGATCCGCGCTGAGCGGGCCGCGCGGTTGGAGAGCGAAGCGCGCGCTGCGCAGGCCGAGGCGGACCGCAATCATAGCCAAGCGATCGCGTCGAACGCCGACGCGCTGATCGCCCGGCTGAGGCTGGAGATCGAGAAGCTGCGTCGCACGCTCTACGGCGCGCGCTCGGAACGCAAGGAGCGGCTGCTCGATCAATTGGAAATGCAATTGGCGGACGCCGAGGCGGACGCGAGCGAGGACGAACTGGCGGCGGAACGATCGGCGCCGTCGAGCGTGGTCAAAACCTTCGAGCGGAAGCGGCCGACGCGCCAGCCCTTCCCCGCGCATCTGCCGCGTGAACGCGTCGTCGTCGCGGCGCCGCAGAGCTGTCCGTGCTGCGGCTCATTGAGACTGTCGAAGCTCGGCGAGGATGTCACGGAGACGCTCGAAGTCGTCCCGCGCCAGTGGAAGGTGATCCAGACGGTCCGCGAACGCTTCTCGTGCCGGCAGTGCGAAGCGATCTCGCAGCCGCCGGCGCCCTTCCATGTGACGCCGCGCGGCTTCGCGGGGCCGAACCTCTTGGCGATGATCCTGTTCGAGAAGTTCGGCCAGCATCAGCCGCTGAACCGCCAGAGCGAGCGCTACGCCCGCGAAGGCGTCGACTTGCGTCTCTCGACCTTGGCCGACCAGGTCGGCGCCTGCGCCGCGGCGCTGCGTCCGCTGCACGGCCTGATCGAAGCCCATGTTCTCAGGGCCGAGCGGCTCCATGGCGACGACACGACGGTTCCGATCCTCGCCAAGGGCCAGACGGCGACGGGCCGGGTCTGGGTTTATGTCCGCGACGATCAGCCGTTTGGCGGTCGGGATCCGCCAGCCGCGCTGTTCTATGCCTCGCGCGATCGAACGCGGCAGCATCCTGAGCGACACTTGGCGAGCTATGGCGGCATTCTCCAGGCCGACGCGTTCGACGGCTACAATCGCCTCTATCTTCCCGACCGCAAGCCTGGCCCGATCGTCGAGGCGCTGTGCTGGAGCCATTCGCGGCGCAAGTTCTTCGAATTGGCCGACATCGCCGCCAACGCGCGGCGAGGCAAGAAGGCGACGCCAATCTCGCCGATCGCCTTGGAGGCGGTCCGACGGATCGACGCGATCTTCGACATCGAGCGCGACGTCAACGGCCTCCCGGCCGAACGGCGATTGCGCGCGCGGCGAGAGCGAAGCCGCGATCTCGTGACGGGGCTCGAAATGTGGATGCGCGCCGAGCGCACCAAACTCTCGCGCCACGCCGATGTCGCCAAGGCGATCGACTACACGCTCACGCGCTGGCCCGCGTTCACGAGCTTCCTCGATGACGGCCGCATCTGCCTCACCAACAACGCCGCCGAGCGAGCGCTGCGCGGCCTCGCGCTCGGCAGGAAGGCATGGTTGTTCGCTGGCTCGGACCGCGGCGCCGAGCGGGCCGCGCTGATGTACACGCTCATCCAGACCGCGAAGCTCAACGACGTCGATCCCCAAGCGTGGCTCGCCGACGCCCTCGCCAGGATCGCCGACACGCCGCAAACGCAACTCGCCGAGTTGCTCCCTTGGAAATGGCGGCCGGGGCTTCTCTGCAAAGAAGCTGCGTGACTGCGGCCTCGACCGGATGGTTACGAACGCGGCGTCGAAATGAGCGGCCAGAAGCAGACCATTGTAGACGTCAAGCCGCTCGGCGTCGGTATCGCATTTAGCCCATGGCCTGATGTGGCTGGCGCGCAGCAGGCGCGGCTCAGCGACGCCGGTCACGGCACAACGGCCACCCCAATAGGACAGCAGAGCCTCGCGGAAAACGTCCTGCCCGACGCGCTGAATGACCAGTCTCTCCGCTTCGGTCGTGCGCGGCAGGTTGCGTGTGTGAGCCTCGAAGACGCGGAGGGGCTCAATCGGCAATGCGCGAGCAAGCCGCCAGACCTCGCGCACGAGGTGATGGAGGGGAGCGGTGTCGGAGACGATGAATGCGATGAAGCCGGCTGGCACAGAGGGCTCGCCGCCAATGGGCCACGCCTGCCAACGCTCAATCAAATCAGCTGCGACGCCAGCGTGATTGACGGCGACCACATAGTTTGGCTCGACACATGTCAGCCGGATTGACGCTGGAGCCCCCAGGCTGTCGTAGGCAAGCCAATCCCCTTCGTCGGGGCGCTTCAAGCCGAACCCTTCGTCAACCGCGGCTTTGTCCAAACGGATACGTTCGATGGGGGATAGTGCCACAGCTCACACCACGCTCATGGCAGCTTCTCCCGCCGCTTCACAAATCATGTCGCAGGAGGCGCTCGGCGCCGGGCGACCCACGCAGTGTCAGCCGCAGCCATGGCTCAACAGCCAGATGTGTTTCGGCCCTTTAATTGCGGATGGAGAGTCAAGCGCTTTCGTAGCAACCGGGACGGGGTCGAAGGGCGCATACGGGAGCGCTCGCCGAGCGGAGCTGGCGAGGTTGCGTAGCTCGGCGAGCGCGGCGGCGAAGAGCTGGCCCCCCATAAACGAACAAATGAACTTTTGATCGTGCGACTTATGAATTGCGGATTGGAGTCAAGCCGGTTTCCGTGGCGTCAGCGCCGGGGTCATGGTCCTTTTCGAGGTCGATAGCCTCATGTTGATGTCCGGGTCGGGCGCCTCAACGTGTGCAACGGCGTTCGAGCAGAACCGACGCCAGCCGAAACAACGAGGTCACCGCAACACCGCCCCAGCGGGACGTCTCGGGCTTCAACTCGCGGGCCCGAATTCGAATTCCCTTCTAAGCAGCCTTCGGCTGTCCCCACTCGAAGGTCGTGCCGTCGACCCATATGCAGTGCAGGATGACCGCGAGCTTGCGGGCGACGGCGACTTTGGCCTTCTTGGCGCCAACCCTCTTCATCAGGCGCATACCCCACGCCTTCAGGGTCGACCATTTCTTTGTGCGGTGGAGAAGCACGGTCGCTGCTTCGTACAGGTAGGTCCGCAACAGCCGATCTCCCCATCGTGATACGTGGCCGGTCGAATCCATTTCTCCCGATTGTCTCCGACGCGGAGTTAGACCCAGATATGCTCCAACGAGCGCCCCAGAGCGGAATCGGGAGGGATCGTCGATCGTGTGACGGAATGTTACCGCCGTGACGACGCCGACGCCAGGAACGCTCATCAGCCGCCGCGTCGTCTCGTCCTCCTTCGCGAGGTGACGAACTTGGTTGTCGAGCTTACCCTGCTCGCGACAGACATGCTCATAAATCGCGAGCAAGGGATCGACGACGGCTCGAAGGGGATGATCGTCAGCCAAAAGCTCGATAGCCTGCTGGCGAAAGCGCGACCCGATCGCGCGGTCGAAGAGCAAGCCATGTTCCTTCAGCATGCTACGAATCTGATTCTCCAGATCTCGGCGGATGCTGACGAGGCGCGACCTAGCGACGAGGACCGATCGGATGGCCTGGCTTTCCTCGCTCTTGACGCTGACTTCCCGATACCAGCCGACGCGAACGAGTTCCGCAAGCCCGCGGGCGTCGTTCTGATCGCTCTTGTTCATTCGTGTCGACAACGCGGCATTGGCGTGCCGTGCATCGATGCACACAACCGGCAGACCAACGCGCTTAAGCTCGTGCCACAGCCAGCTCGCCATCGCGCCTGTCTCAAAGCCAATGCGTTCGGCGAGCGGCGCTCGCTTGCGAAGCAACGCGGTTAAGGCGCCGGGCTCTGACCTCGCCTTGCCTTCAAACAAGACCTTGCCAGAGTCATCAACGACGCATACCGAGGTCTCACGTTGCGACACGTCCAGTCCGACATATTGCTTCACGGCGCTCTCCAATTCTGCGACTGCATCGACGCTGATCGTATCCCACGGCCTTCGTTGGTTACGAGCCATCGACGCCGCTCTCGGCGCGTTCAGCGTCGATCGCTTCCTGAAGCGAACGCCATAGCCCGACCAGACGTTCAGCATCGAGATACTCGCCGCCGCGCATTGGCGGCGCCTCGTCGATCAATCGTGTGAGGTCGGCCGCGGCCGGCTCGCGTACCCTCGGCACCTCGACCGTCGCCGCTTCGCCGCTCGCGCAGACCGCGGCGATGAACTGCATGGCGAACGCACGCCAGAACGCAAGCTCCGGCGGCAGGTGGCTCCCCGCTTCGGCGAGGCCCAATTGCAGAAGTCCGAGCCCGCCGCCGCGAGCGAATGCGGCGTCCAGACGAGCGACGACGGCCTCGTCAAGCGGAAATTCCGAGCGCTCCCGTTCGACGCGCAATGTGCCGTGGGGCGTCAACACGGGGACGAGAGAATTGGGCATCTGTACGATTGTAGAGGGGACGATCGCCGCTCTGTCTAGCACGGCCAATCGAACTCGGCTTCTTGCAAGTCCGCCGGTCGACATCCGAATTGAGGATATGGCCGAACGCCACGAACCCAAGCGCGCCCGCGTCGGCTCGCCCAAGACGGCAAACACGTACCTGCGCCATTCAGGACTATGTTCGCAGTTTTATCCTGAGTGGTGTCGGAAATGGCGCGCCCGAAGAGATTCGAACTCCTGACCCCCAGATTCGTAGTCTAATATCGACGGCCGACAGCACCAGACAAATCTGGACACCGACACCGCCTTTAATCGCCACGTTTCCTTGCAGTTTCTTGTATTGTCCGATATTGTCATGGACAAGGGGTAACAGCGCAAGACGGACCTATTCCGTTACCCCTGACAAGGCGGGGTAACGATGCTGACCGACTTACAGATCGAAAAGCTGGCGATCCCCACGACCCGCCGAGAGCTGCCGGACGGTAAGATCGCCGGCCTCTATCTCGTGGTGCAGCCTTCCGGGGCGAAGTCCTGGGCGCTGCGCTATCGCGTGGCCGGCGCGCCGAAGAAATTCACGATTGGCCCCTACCCCGCCATCGGCCTCGCCGCGGCGCGCAGGCGGGCCCAAAAGGCGCTCGCCGAGATCGTCGATGGCAACGACCCCTCGGCACAAAAGAAGGCCGCGCGCGAGGCCGCCAAGGCTGCGGCCGACACCGCAGATCGGATCGAGGACGTTGTCGATGCGTTCGTGAAAAAGCATTTAGCCGTCAAGGCAAAGCCGTCATGGGCGAAAGAGGCTGCGAGGCTTCTGCGCGTCGAGATTGTTGCGAAATGGGGGAAGCGCCGTCTAGGCGAGATCACGACGAAGGACGTCGACAAACTGCTTGGCGAGATCGCCGAGCGCGCGCCAATCACGGCGAACCGGACGCTCGCGGTCTTCCGTAAGATGTGCAACTGGGCGATGACGCCGAAAATCGGGCTGATCTCGTCGTCCCCTTGCGCCGGCATCGAGGCGCCGACCGAGGAGACGACCCGCGAACGCGTCCTAAGCGACGACGAGGTTCGCCTTGTCTGGCAGGCCTTCGACGCGATCGGATGGCCCTTTGGGCCGATCGGCAAGCTGTTGCTTCTGACGGGCGCGCGGCGCGACGAGGTCGCCGGCATGCGCTGGACCGAACTCGACGTTGACAAAGGGACGTGGAGACTTCCGAAAGAGCGTGTCAAGAACAAGCGCGCGCACGAGATTCCGCTGACCGAGGCCGCGCTCAGCATCATCCGAGAGCTTCCTCGCGTCGACGGCAGGGCGGCCCTCGTGTTCACCACGACCGGCGCGACGGCGGTCAGCGGCTTCTCAAGGGCGAAGAGTGCGATCGACGCAGCCATCCTCGAGGCGCTTCAAAAGCAGCCCGATGAGCGCGGCGGCGATCCGGACGCCGTGAAGCCCCTGACGCACTGGACCTTTCATGACCTGCGCCGGACCGTCGCGACAGGGCTGCAGAAGCTCGGCGTCCGCCTTGAGGTGACAGAAGCGGTCCTCAACCATGTCTCGGGCAGCCGTGCAGGCATCGTCGGCATTTATCAAAGACACGAATACGCGACCGAGAAGCGGCAAGCGCTCGACGCTTGGGCGCAGTGGCTCGCGGAGATCGTCGACGGCGTGGCGCCGGCGTCAAACGTCGTCAAGTTGGCCAAGGCGAAGGGGTAAGCAATGCCCTCCTCTCTTGCGCCGAGTCTTGCGCCCCAGAAAATGACGATCAGAGACCTCGCTAGGCGCTGGGCGCCCGAAATTAGCGTTGACTGGCGCGACCTTGAGAACGCCTTGTGCCAAGCATCTATCGACGGCGACTTCAATTCGCTGCCAGGCGGAGAAGGTTTGCTCGTGTGCGATCACGAGACCGGCCAAAATTGGTCGACGAGCGGCGCGAAGATTCGGAGCGAGTTCGCGGGCTCCGGCAACGCAACGGTCTTACTCCGGATGTTCAAGGACAACGAGGGGCTGGCCGTTCACAGGAGCGCCGTACTGCTGTTTGCGAACGCCCGTAAGCTCACGCCGCCCTCATGGTGGGCTCCCGCCAACGTCGCACCGGCTGAAAGGCCCAACGTCCCCCGACGCGCGCTCGAGGAATTCCTACGTCAGACCGCCGACGGCGTTCTGGCCGAAGCAGACCTCCTCTCCGAAGCGGAGCAGCACTTCGCTCAGAACAGCATTCCGAGGGCCATGTGGCGATCCGTGTTCGCTGAGTTACCCGCGGCGCAGAAGAGGCCTCGCGGGGCGCCAAAGAGCCGTCGCCCAGCCTAAATCCGCCGACCTAATCCGCCGGAATTTCGCGGCGGCATATTTGGCACATCTTATTGTACGTCGGTCACCGAGCGTACTTTCGCCTTGTCTTCCACTTTCCGGACAAGGCACTGGCCCATGGAAAACGTCAAACACATCCCGAAAAGCGCGGTCGCCGCGCGCTACAGCGTCACAACGCGCACTGTCGATCGCTGGCACAACGACGAGAAGCTCGGCTTTCCGAAGCCCATCGTGATCAACGGGCGCAACTATTATCGCGAGGACGAGCTTGTCGAGTTCGATCGACAGTGCGCCCGCCGCGCGGCGGGCGAGTCGAAGGCTGCGTAGTGTCGACGAAAAAAGACCTGGCCGTTTGCGGCGGCCAGGTCCTGAAGGCGACTCCCAAAAAGCAGTATGCGCAGAATAGCGCGCTCGCCTTCCAATCGCAACCCAGCATCGACGCCTTACGCATCCGACGCCTGTCTCGCGCCGGACTGTCGCTCGCGCTCGCCGCCGTCGTCGCGAAGTCTCGCTTTCGGGGAGGCGCGCGCGTGAGAAGCTTGCTTTTCCGCCGCGGCTCGCCGCGGCCGCTTCGACCGCACCAAGAGCGCGCGATCGAGGATCTTCGGCGCTCGTGCGCATCGGGCCATAGGCGCCCGATGCTTCAGGCACCGACCGGCTTCGGTAAGACGCTAACAGCCACGCATATCATCCACAGCGCGCTCGAGAAGGGTCATGAGGTCGTCTTCACGGTGCCGGCGCTGTCGTTGATCGACCAAACTCTGGCCGCGTTCGAGGCGGAGGGCCTCGACTGCATCGGCGTGATGCAGGGCGACCATCCCCGCACCGACCCGACTCAGCCCCTACAGATTGCCAGCGTGCAGACGCTCGGTCGCCGTGCGAAACCGCCGGCTGGGCTGGTGCTGATCGACGAAGCACACCTCGCCTTCCAATCAATCCATGAGTGGATGGCCGAGGCGTCGTCGGTTCGATTCATTGGCCTCAGCGCGACGCCATGGACCCGCGGGCTCGGCCGCTACTACGACGACTTGATCGTGGCCGCGCGCAACGGCGACCTGATCGAGGCCGGCTTCCTCAGCAAATTCACTGTCTTCGCGCCGAGCACGCCGGACCTGTCGGAGGTCGGCACCGTCGCAGGCGACTATCACGAAGGGCAGCTTGCAGCGGCCGTCGACAAGAGCGAGCTCGTCGGCGACGTCATCAAAACGTGGCTTGAACGCGGCGAAGATCGTCCAACGTTTTGCTATGGCGTCAACCGGGCGCACGCGCAGCACCTGGCGCAGCGGTTCGCCGAGGCCGGGGTGTCGGCGGAGTATATCGACGCTTTCACCGAGCGCGCCGACCGCGAACGCATATTCGATCGCTTCCGCGCCAGCGCGACCCGCATCATTTGCAACGTCGGCACGCTGACGGTCGGAATTGACCTCGACGTGCGTTGCCTGATCGACGCCCGGCCGACGAAAAGCGAGATGCGCTTCGTCCAAACGATCGGGCGCGGCCTGCGCACGGCGCGCGGCAAGGACCGGCTGATCATCCTTGACCATGCGGGGAATCATCTTCGGCTCGGCCTGGTCACGGATATTCATCACGATAGCCTTGACGACGGATCGCCTCGTCGCGGCGGCCAAGACCGCGTCGAGCGTGCCAAGCCGTTGCCGCGGCTGTGCGAGGAGTGCAAGGCGGTCTTGCCGCGTAGGCTCACCGTCTGCCCGTCTTGCGGCGCTTTCCGTGAGGCCAAGTCTGAGGTGATCCACACCGACGGCGAACTTGTTTCGCTCGGCTCGCGCGCCCCTGCGAGCGCCGGGCCGACCATCGCGGAAATGGCGGCCTTCTACGCCGAGTTGAGCGGATATGCCCGCCAGCGCGGCTATGCCGTTGGCTGGGCGTCTCATAAGTTCCGCGAGAAGTTCGGCGTTTGGCCGAACGATCCGCGCATCAAGTACGCGGCGCCGACCTTGCCGTCTCTGAAGGTCAAGCAGTGGATCCGATCAAGGCAGATCGCTTTCGCGAAAGTGCGCGCCGCCTATGGCTAAGACGCCTCGCCGCAATCGGATCGCGGGGCAGTTTGCCGCTCGCCCTATCGAGATGATGGAGTCGCCCGCTTATCGAGCGCTCAGTCTGTCGGCGCATCGCGTGCTGTCTCGTCTCGAAATCGAGTTGGCGCATCACGGCGGCGCCGACAACGGCAAGCTGCCAGTTATCTACGATCACTTCGCCGAGTATGGGCTCGACCGCCACGCCATCGCGCCGGCCATTCGCGAGCTCGTCGCGCTGGGCTTCGTCGAGATCACACGCCGCGGCTGCGCGATCAATGGCGACATGCGGCAATCGGCGCTGTACCGGATCACCTACCGTCATGTGCGAGGCGTCGACGGCGACGGCACTCACGAATGGCGGCAGATCAAGAGCGACGAGGAGGCCAAGGCCATCGCGAAAGAGGCGCGCCAAGACGCCGACCCGCGCGCTCGCCAACTCGCCTTGGCCCGCTCCAAAAAATAAAAGACCAGTGGGGGTTTTTCCCGTCTACCAGTGGGGGGTTTCCCCACTGAAAGCCTGATTTACCAGTGGGGGTTTCCCACACTACCGTCCCAGTGGGGGTTTCCCACACTACCTCTATATCTCGGGGGGATTACCAACCCGATCACAGCGCGACCGGCCTGTGCCGCGATGGGCGATGATGGCAGCAACGGCCCGATAAACGGAAGCTCTACCTCGTGCATTTTTTCGGTGAGTGCGCCGCCCCTGCCCGCCCGCCGCCGCTGCCCGCGTCACACCCGCGTCGTCATGCACAGGCACGCCAGGCCGCCAGCCGGCGCGCGCCCAGCCAGGCGCGGCGAGGATGAACGCGCGCGAGCGTCGGCTTGATCTCCGGCCTCTGTGCGTCGCTCCGGCGACCGACACCTGATACACAATCAGATGCTCTTGCTCTCGCAAATGTCGCAAAATGTCTTGTTTTGTCGATCTTGCAGAGAATAGCATATCGCGCGCATACTGACGGGGTAACGTTCGGGTATCAGGCCGCGCCATTTCAGAGATCAGAATGCTCGAAAGCCAACCCCTCGCGAAGCCTTTGTCGCCCGTTCGCAGCGGGCGCGCGACGCGTCCGGCGACGATCTGCAACAAGTCGACGAATGACCCCCGCTTCGTTCATGGGGCTGACGGGCGTTCCAGGCTGATGCGCCGCCGCCGCGACCTGATCGCAATCTTCGTGGCGGACCTGGGTGGCGACGCCGCAGTGACGCCCTCCCTCATGGTGAGCGTGACACGTGCAGCGGACGCCGTCGCCATCGCTGAGAGCCATCGTTCCCGCGCACTGCGCGGCGAGGCGATCAACCTCGACGACTTGGTTCGAGTTGAGAACATCGCGTCTCGTGCCGTGAAGGCGCTTGGGATCAAGCCGGGCGCGGGTGGTGCGAAGCCTCCGTCTCTCAGCGACTACCTCGCGTCCCGCAAGCCTTCCCCTCCCGCTGAGGAGGCCGCGGAGTGATCAACATCGTCGAAGCGATCGACGACCCCTCGCTGTTCGGCCCGTGGTTCCAAGGGCCGTCTTGGGCGACCTGGCGGGCGATCCTGAAGGCCGCCTTCGCCCTTCCCATGTCGAAGCGCGAGCGCGAGCTATTCCGCCGCGTCGCCGATCGTGAACCGCCTCGCAAGCGTGTCCGTGAGTTGTGGATCATCGCCGGCCGCCGCGCTGGGAAGGACAGCGTCGCGAGCGCCATTGCCGCATGGTTCGGCGCAATCCCAGACTATTCGGGCCTTCTTCGTCCGGGCGAAGCCGCGAGCGTCATGTGTCTCGCGGTCGATCGCCAGCAAGCCAAGATCGTCTTGAGATACACCAAGGCGTTCTTCGAGCGCATCGAGTTGCTGCACGGTCTCGTCACCCGCGAGCATGCCGAGGGCCTCGATCTCAGCACCGGCGCCGAGCTTTCCGTCTTGGCCAGCAACTATCGATCGGTTCGCGGGCGTTCCGTCGCGTGCGCTGTCCTCGACGAGTGCGCGTTTTGGCGATCCGACGAAAGCGTGTCCCCCGATACCGAGACATACGCCGCCCTCGTTCCTGGCCTCGCGACGCTGCCCGGTTCGATGATTGTCGGCATATCGTCGCCCCATCGTCGCGGCGGCCTTCTCTATGAGAAGTATCGAGCGCACTACGGCAAGCCCGACGACGACGTCCTCGTGATCCGCGCCCCGTCGCGGGTGCTCAATCCGACGCTCGACCAGAAGATCATAGACGACGCAATGGCGCGTGATCCGGACGTGGCTCGAGCTGAATGGCTTGCGGAGTGGCGCGACGACATCGCGACGTTCCTCTCTCGCGACCTAATCGAGAATGCCGTCGACACTGGCGTCCCGGTCCGTCCGCCGCGTCCCGATGTTCGATATGTCGGCTATGTCGACGCAGCTTCCGGCGTCGGAAAGGACTCTTTCGCCTGCGCAATTGCTCACGCCGAAGGCGAAGAGATCATCGTCGACTTGGTGCATGAAATCCGCCCCGGGTTTAACCCGACTTCGGCGACGGCTGAGGTTTGCGCGCTGCTCAAAACCTACAGAATCAGTACAGTCCGCGGGGACAAGTATGCTGCCGGCTTCGTAATCGAAGCGCATGCGAAGTTCGGGATCAATTACCTGTACTGCGACAACGACACGTCGACGAACTATCTCGGCGCGCTTCCGTTGTTCACCAGCGGACGCGTCAGACTTGTCGATAACGAACGCTTGGTCGCCCAGTTCGCAGGCCTTGAACGTCGGACGTCGCCGGGAGGGCGCGACCGGGTCGATCACGGCGTCGGTGATCGGCACGACGACGCGGCTGCGGCTGTGGCGGGCGCCTTGGTCCTTGCGACGCAACACGAGCCCGAAATCCCGGTCATTGCGCCGGTCCTGATCGGCAGGCCCGCGCCGCGGTACTTCCCCGAAAGCAGCATCTACACGGCGGGCGGCCTTGAAGGCGCGATCGCCGACACCCGCAAATCCGGATTTTCAAGGAGACTCGCATGAGCACCAGCGAAGCCCAGGCCACCCTCGAGGCCTTGCGGGCCAAGCTTGCCGAGGCATCGTCCCGCGAGATCGCGCTCTCCGTCGAGCGTCGGCGTCTCAGCTTTGATGCGAACACGGGCGACGCGGCCGCCGCCAAAGCCCTCGACGAAGCGAACAAGGCGACGGCGACGCTCGGCCTTGAAACCGAAAACCTTGTCTCCGCGATCGACGAGGCGAAGCGCCGGCTTGCGGCGGCCGAGCGCGTCGAAGAGATGGTGGCGATGCGCGACAGGGCGACCGAGGCGCAAGTGCTCGGCGAAATGCTGATCGAGCGTGCCCGCAAGATCGACGCGGCGCTGGAGATCGTGGCGGCCGAGTTGCTGGGCTTCGTGGCCGACATCACGGCTTTGAACCGGTTGGGCGCTTCGAACCCGCGGGCCGAGCAATTCACGGCGCTGGGCGAGCGCGCTCTCGCTACGGCTCTCATGCCGACGCCGCTGAAGGTTCGCCACCTCGGCCACGGTGAAAAGCGGACCTTTTCCGAGTTGGCCAAGGGCTGGCGCGACAGCGTCGAGCGCTGGGCGTCGGCGTTCGTTGGCAACGCGGAGGCCGCATAGTGGCGAACGCGCTCGGAACTGCCGCGCACGCGCTCGACGGAGACGTCGCTCAACTGCAAACCGACCTTGCGACGTACCTCGCCGCGGGCGGCTCGCCCCGCGATTTCTATTGGTGGCTGCTTCAAAAGCTCACCCAGACAAGCGGCCACACGAACACGATGACGAACATCATCAGGAAGGGCGCCAGCAAGGGCACGCGCCCGTCTCCGGCAATGCTCAACACGACGCTCTCGGCGCTCACGCCTGGTGCGACCTATCCCTGAACAGAGAGAGGAAACCAACATGTCGAACGTCAACATCGGCGGCCTCGCGCAAATCGTCCTGGAAGGCAAAGCCGCCGAGTATCGCAAGGCGCACCCGGAACTGACCGAGGAGCAGGCCTTCGCGAAGGTCTATAGCGATCCCGCCAACCGGGAGGCGGCGGCCGCGGAGCGGCTCGCGAACCGCAGCGCCACGGCGGAGCCGATGGCGATCTCGACGGCGCTAGCCAAGCGCGAGAGCGCGATGGATGCGCTCACGGCCAAGGCGGAAGAATTGCGGGCATCCCACCCCGAGCTATCCGAGGCCCAGGCTTTCGCCAAAACCTACAAGGCGAACCGCGGGCTCGCAGTGGCGGAACGCGGCGCGGCGCGGGCGGCGATCGGCGCATGAGTTTGGCGCTCACAGTGCAGGAGCGTCAGAGGCGCAGCGGACGGTCGCCTAAAACATCCGCCGCGGAGGTCGTGCTCTTCGCTGGGGCAGCGGCCTCCGCATTTCAATCGAAAGGGAAGCTGATGGGTGAAGCGATCTCGTTAAAAGGCCTCCGCCGCACGCTCGCGGCCGCGACGCTTCTCGCCGCCTCGATCGGCCTTGCGCAAGCGCAGGGCGTCAGAATCGACGATCTCGGGAGCATCCCGTCGATCGACGGCTCGGAGAGCATGTTTTGCAGCCAGGACGGGACGCCGTATCGCTGCGCACCCGCGCAGATCGCGACCTATCTTCAAGGCATCATAGGGGGATGGCCGCTCACTTGGACGGCGCGCGCCACTTTTGCCGTAGCGCCAGTTTACACCGCGACGACCGGCTTTGGGAACTCGGTCGTCAATCCAGGAACCGGCTATCTCGAAAGCGTTCTCCCGGTCCAAACCATCACGGGCGCGTCTTACTCCTTCTCGACAACGGACCTATTTAAGAAGACGCGCCGCTCCAATGCGGGCGCGGCGATGGCAGACACGTTTCCTGCGGCGACGACGCTGGGAATTGTCAACGGCGCGCGCATCATTGTCTCGAATACGGACGCAACAGCCTCGATCACGATCACGGCGGGCGCCGGCACGTCGATGCCTTCCGGGTCGACCGACGTCATCGGCCCCGGCCGCGACGTCGCCTATGAATACGACGCGGCCTCGGCGACCTGGCGCGGAGCGTTCAACACGCGCACCGCGCTCCTGTCGGGCGGCGACGTCGCGATCGGCGCGAACGGCGCGACGCAAGTCAACAAGATCCAGGGGACGGCTGTCTCGACGCCGACCGGCTCCGGCGCCGTGGTGCTCGCGCAGAGTCCCGCGCTAACCGGAACGCCGACAGCGCCTACCCAAACGACCGGCGACAATACGACGAAGATCGCGACGGATCAGTTCGTCTCGTCGGCGGTAGCGAACGCTGCAGCGGGCGCGATCCCTGCGCCGCAAGGACGCCTGACGCTGACGAACGGCTCACCGGTTATGACCTCGAATGTCTCGGCGGCAGGGACGGTCTTTTACGCGCCCTATGCCGGATCGAGCATTCCGCTCTGGAACGGAACGGCGTTCGTCCCGAACTCGGTTCGCGCAACTCAGCAATGTCCTCGCCAACTCGTCGACCGGCAACGCCGGGCCGGCGGCTGCTGTCGCGTCAGCTCTCTATGATTTCTTCGTCTGGAACAACGGAGGCGCGCTTACCCTCACTCGCGGTCCTGCCTGGACAAGCGCGAACGCGCGCTCGCTGTCGATTAGAGCGGTTCCCGTTCAGGTTGGTTCATAGCCGGCGGCCTCGAAATAGTTTGCGCATTCGCGCGGCGTGACAAGCGGAATGCATTCGGCGATTGCGCGCCACAGACCTTCGACGGTGCGTTCGGCGGCTCTGCGCAGCAGCGCCTTGAGCTTGGAGAACATCTTCTCGATCGGGTTGAAGTCGGGGCTGTAGGGCGGCAAGTAGAGCAAGGTCGCGCCGGCGGCTTCGATCATTTGGCTGATCCTCGGTCCTTTGTGGCTGGACAAATTGTCCATGACGACGATGTCGCCAGGCGACAGCGTCGGGACCAGGAATTGCTCGACATAGGCTTCGAAGACCTGGGCGTTGATCGGTCCGTCAAAGACCAGCGGCGCGACAACCCCCGCCAGCCTCAGTCCGGCCACGAAGGTCGTGGTTTTCCAATGGCCGTGGGGGACGGCGGCGCGCAGGCGTTCGCCTCGCGGAGCGCGACCGTATCTTCGCGCCATGTTCGTGGAGGCCCAGGTTTCGTCGATGAAAACCAGCTTCGCCGGATCAAGATCGAGCTGAGACGCGAACCATTGCCGACGGCGCTTCAGGATATCGGGGCGATCTTGCTCGGCCGCGTGCGCGGACTTTTTTTGAGCGTGATCCTCCTTCGGGCGAAGAAGCGCGAGAGCGCGGAGATGCTGAAGGAATGGCCCTTGGCTGCGAGGGCGGCGCGCATTTCGGCCAAGGTGGCGTCGCTGCCGGGGCCGAGCAGGGACAGGATGAAATCAGCCTGCGCCTCGATCGCCGCTGATCGACGATCGCCGCCCTGCCGCTTGGGCGCAAGGTCGCCCGTCGCCAGCGCCTGCGCAACCCAGCGGATCGCGCTCGATACCCCGACCTTGAAATGCGCCGCCGCCTGACGGCGCGACATTCCCCCATTCACCGCGTCAACCACGCGCTCGCGAAGATCCGTCGAAAGAGGTTCCCCCATGTCGGCCGGCCTCCTTCGCCAGCCAACACGGTGAATCAGAAACACGTCGATTCGGGAATCCCAAGCGATTCTAATCGGTCGAGAACCGCTCTAGTCGCGTCAATGGCGTTCTCACCAATGCCTCTGCAATCACCAACGGCCCAACAGCCGGGTATGGAACTTACGTCGGCACAGGCGCGACCGACGCCTCCGGCGGCACGATCACCTGGAACATGGGTAGCTCGGCCTCAGGGGGCGGTGCGGCGTATCTCGACCTTTGGAATCAGTACAACCGCGTCAACGTCGTAGCGAATGTCGTGGACTCGGGCGCGACCTATACCTACGCGACGGCTTCTTGGCGCGAAGTGCGCGGCGGCGCCACGGATCAAATTAACTTCGTGATGGGGCTTGCTGAAGACCAAGTTCTCTCCAGCTACGGCACGACCGCGACAACGAGCGGCACTGTCGGATCGACGAATATTTTCTCGGTTGGGTTCAATTCGACAACCGCGCCTCTTTCGCCGCAGTTCACCCTTGTGGCCCAAGTGGCGAGTTCGACGTTAGGCCTTAGCGGTTCCACTTCGTATTCCGTGTGGCCGTTGCCAGGCTGGAATTATCTTGCCGCGTGCGAGTTCGGCGAAAGTCCTTCGAACACTCTCAATCCCAACGAAAACAGCACGCTACTCGCAGAGCTGCGCATGTAGGCTTCGCGCCCTAATCAAGAGGAAGACTGATGGGTGAAGTCATCGCGTTCCCAGACATCCGCCGCGCGCAGCCCGTGCCATCGGCGCCCGTCCATATGTGGGCGGTCATCGCCTCGATGGCCAAGCCACCTCCGGGCGTCTCGGAAGCGATGGCGGCGATGGACGCCATCAGCGACGTCGGCCGGCGGCTTTGGGAGGTCCCGACGCTTCCCGGCGAGGCACGGTTTCTCAAGCAACTGAAGGAAATCACGCAATGGATGGGTTGAAAGTGGAAGTTCAAGGCGACGCCGCGCCTTTCGCGGCGGCGGTCGAAGAGAAGAAAACGGAGCGCACGGCGAACCCGGTGACGGTGATCGATGATCGCACGGCGAAGGTGGTCGAACTCGGCCGGGCGGCTTCTCGAGGTCAGGCGGCTTTCCGCGCTCGACCGCATGCGGCTCCTCAAAGTCGCCGGAGCGAAGGATTCCGAAAACGCGCAGTGGATGAGCTACGCGACGCTGGCGGCCAGCGTGCAGAAGATCGACGGCAATCCGATCGGAATGATCACGTCGCAAGTCAAGCTCGAAGGCGTGGTCCAGCAGCTCGACGAGCACGGCCTCAAGGCGGTAGTCAGCGCCCTTCTTGCGCTCATGCCGCCGGAAGAGGAGGTGGCCGACGCCGCCCGAAATTTGTAGAGCGCACCCCGCTTCGCTCCATCGCGTGGCTGGTCAAAAACGGCCTGTCGCTCGAGCAAGTCGACCGAATGGACGAAGCGGAAATGCTGGCGTGGCACATCGCGTTCGGTGAGATCGAAGGCGGCGAATGGGATTGGGACAGGATGCGCTGGGAGAAGCCTGAAACCTAGCGAAGCAAGGGGGCGATCTTGGTCTCGACGACAGCGGACAGCACGCACCACACGACGAACAACAGCGCGGCGGTCGCAAGCCCGCGGAAGACGACACGGGGGAACCACTCCATCGCGCGCAGCCATGCTGGCGCGCTGGGGTCGTTGAAGTCGCGCGGGGTGACGATGATGCCCGTGTGGATCGGGCCGATCCGTGGGCCAGAAATCCAGAAGCGAAGGCGCATGCCCCAACATACGCCCGGTAAGGGAATCCAGCAATGATCGAGGCCGGCACAGTTGGTGCAATTTTCCAAATTCAGGACGAAGCCTCCGCCACCCTTCGCAGGCTTGCCGGCGAGTTCGAACGGCTCGACGGGCTGATCAGCAGCACGAAAAAGGAGCTGTCGTCACTCTCCGCGACGCAGTTCTCCGGCATGATCAAACGGCTTTCGGGCGTCGGCCAGGAACTGACCGGGATCGGGGAAAAGTCGGCGGCCGCATCGAAGGCGATCGGCGAGAATTTTGACGGCGCCGGCCTCGCAATCTACAAAGCGATCGAGACAGCAACGTCGAGCGTCTCGGCGAGCTTCGGCAAGATCGACACTGTGGCCGACACGTCGATCGCGGCGATCGGCAAGTTGAAGGCTGAATTGGCCAGTCTCGGCGCCGCAGCGAAGATCGAGACGCCGGCCATTGCTGCAGCTCAGCATATGCAGAGCTTTACGTACAAAGGCCTTGGCGTAGGAGCCGGGCCCGACGGCAGCGTTGGCCGGCATGGCGAGCGCGGCAGCCACGGCCACATCACGCCCCATGGTCAAAGCGTCGGCCCTTATCACTTCGGCGGCGACGGCTTCATGGCGGCCGCCGGCGGGATCTTCGCCATCGAGGAGGAATTGAAGCATTCCTTCGATATGGCCCACTGGGTCGCGCAGATGCGCGCGGCAGGCGCCGATGCCAAGACGATCGCGGACGCTACCGGTGCGGCCTGGCAGAATGCCAGCCTGAACTGGAACACCACAGCCGCTGAGGGCGTCAAAAACATCATCGAGGCCAAGAAGGCCACGGGGGATTGGGGCGAGGCTATCAGGCTATTGCCCGCCCTCTCGACGGCGTCCTTCGCGCTTCATTCGGTCACTGCGGCGGGGATGAAGGAAGGCTTTAACTCAGACGCGCAAATCCTGAACTTCGGCCGCACGCTCGACGAACTCGGCATCACCCAAAAAGGAGCGACCCCAGAGGCGCGCGAAGCGATCATCCGCGATTACTCCGCTGAGATGATCCGGACGATGATCGGCACGCGCGGCCTTGTCGACGCGAACCAGTTTTACGCCATGGCCAACAATTCCGGCGGCACGGCGATGAACTGGGACGAGCGCTTCGCGACCGTCGTCGCCCCCATCATCGGGTCGATTATGAAAGCCGGGAAGCTTGGCAACAGCGACTATATGGCGTTGCGCAGCTACCAACAGGGCGTGATTCCGTCGAAGACGGTCGATCAAATGCTCGACCTGCAACTCCCCGGCGCCGATGGCAAGATGCGACCGATCAAGCTGCTTTCCGATGCCGATTGGTATCAGGACAAGGCGGGCGTGCACCTCCATCCGAACAACCCGTTCTCGGAAGGGCTCCAAACCAACCCCTGGGAATGGAGCGCGAAGATCCTGAAGTCGCTCAAGGCGCAAGGCGTCGACATCAGCAACCAGGACACGATGAACAAACTCGTCAACGTGATCGCGCCGAACAAGTCGACCGGGCTGTTCATGCGCGAGCTGTTCGAACCGCTGGCGCGCGCGCTCATCCAAAAGGACATCGATTCGCGCGACGCCGTGCCGAAGGACGCCGCCGGCATTCTCCAGCGCGACGATCCGCTGCTCAAGATGGACGCCCTGTCCAAGAAGTGGCAGGACCTCATGACCGCGCTCGGCGGCCCAGTCACCGATCCGGCGATCGCCGCCTTGGTCAACTTGACCAAAGGCCTGAATGATATCTCGCAGTTTTTGACGAAGTACCCTGCTGCGTCGAACATCTCCTCTTATGCCTTGACGGCCGCGGCGAGCATCGCGGTCCTTGCAGGCGCGATCAAGCTGCTCGGTCTCGCCGGCCCGCTGGCCTGGCTGTTCAAAGGCCCTGGTGGCGGCGCTCCTACGGCTCCGGCAGCGCCGGTTGCGCGCGACATGCTCGGCGACATCACCAAGACGGTTGAAGGCGCAGTCGACGGGGCCGTGAAAGGCGGCGCAGTCGAAGGCATGCTGAGCAAGACGCTGCGCGGCGGCGTGGTTGGCGGCCTCGTCTACGCTCTTGGCGATTGGGCGATCAACACGTTGGTCCCACTGACCCCGGAGCAGCAGAAGAACCTCGAGGATCATTCGGTGGCAGGATGGCTGCGCTACCTCGCCGAACAGGCGGCGCCGCTCATGTCAGCCGTCGGCGGCACTGTCCCAAACGCCTCGACTACGCCGATAACGCATCAGGAGCGGGCGACCCTTCCATATCTCAACAACCAAGACCTGCAAGGTATTGGCGCTGAGCCGGTCGTCTACCCCGGCCTTCCTGGCAGCAGAGAGGCTCAGCGCGCACGCGACGCGCTTTACAATGCCGGCTACTCAAGCGCCGCGCTCTCGGCCGAAATGGCCCGAGAGTCCGCTCGTGGGCGCGTCATGTCCTCGCCCGAATTCCGCGCCGCCAACCCGCCGAAAGTCGACGTCACCTTGAACAACCAAATCGACAACAAGCTGACGATCTATATCGACGGCCAGCAGATCGTCGGCCGCGTCGTCGCCGAGGTCCAGTCGAAAATCATGCAAGGCGCCGAGTTCCGCAAGACGCCGGCGACCTTCGACACCCACGCCTCATTCGCCGATTCCGGCGCGGAGTTCGGCTGATGGCGGAATTAGACCGATCGCTTCTGCTGCCGAATAGCCCCGAATTGGAGGCGGCTATCGAGTATCTTTTTGGGGAAGGGAAATGTAGCCGCGATAGCGAAAGCGAGGCTCTCCAGGAGGAGCATCGGGCAGCTCTTCGAGAAGCGATTTGTCAAGCGGAACGCGAACGGGCTGAGCGAGAGGGCGTCCCGTATGATCCTCAGACACAATCGCGAACGGCTGACCGTTCTCAAAGACAATATTGCATACTGACCGTCGGCCCACCGCTTCAAAGTTGAGCGCAATGTCGTCCGCCACGGCCTCGTCTCTCCCTTTTTCGGCATCCAAGCACCGGACGGGGAGCGAGTTCGAATCTGGGCGCCGCCACCTCGACAAAGGCCAGCGGGCCATGGTCGCGGCCAAGCCGCACGGGAGAGGTCAAGACGAAATGCCGACGCCGCTTGAAAAGATGCCCTCATGGCAACGCACGATCGTCGAAGCCAGGCGCGCCGCGATGGACGGCCTGGCGCTCGAAGAGCAGGAAGCGGCCAAGCTGGCGCAGAAAGCGGCGCGGGAACGTGCGGCCGCGCGCCGTGAGGCATCCAAGCGGCTCGCCCAGAAGATCTACGCGATGTATTTCGACGGCGCCCACATCGGCGAGATCGCCCATGCCGTCGGCCGCAGCATCAGCAGCGTGCGCCAAGTTGCGGCCCGCTGGGGCTTCCCGATCTCGGTCAGCACGCAAATCCGAATGATCCCGGTTGCAGTGGCCGACGCCCGCGCTGCTGCGCTCGATCGGGCTTCGGCCGACTACGGCACGACGCGGGCACAGACGCTTGAGGACGCGATGACGTTCCTGCTCGATGAGGACGCGCTCGCGCTGCGTCGGCTGCTGCATATCCGGCGGCGCGAAGCCGGCGCGGCTCTCACCGGGTAAGCCATTGATTTTAATCGCCTCAAAATTGAGGTGCCGCTAAGTCCTTGATTTCAATCGGTCCAAATTTGGACCATCGCTAAGCCGTTGACTTTGAACGACGCAAAATTGCGCCATTGGGTTTCATCCCGCCCAATTTGGTCAGAAAGCGCCGCTTTCAGCTTCGCGACGTCACCAAGGAAGCGCCCCATCGGGCCAACAATCGAGCGTCGCTCGCGCGCCGATCTCCGTCATCTCCACCAGTTGCGCAGGCATACCTTGTGGCCCGAGCAACGTAAGGCTGTGCCCTGGCCCGAATCGGAACGAAATTCCGGTCTGTTGATGCTGAATTTGACGGGTGTCCGGAAGAACAGAGTAATCGATATATCGAAATCCTGGAGGAAGAGCTTCGTTTGCCATTGACACCACCACACACGCGGGCGCTCAAAGCCTCGAGGCGACGCTATACCCTAGCTGAAGGTGGTAAAAGAGACGGGGTTCTTCAAGAGGGCTCGCTAATGGTGCGCCGCGAGATTTCCACGGCGGTTGCCGCATCGAATCCCGTACCAATCATCTTGCCTTCCTCAGCCTCACGCCCGGCCCCTCGCCGTTCTCCTCGACGAAGATGACGCCAGCAGAATTCGAGGGCGCGCTGAATTGCCGCCAGATTCGGACTCGTCATACTGCCGACGCCATCCACAAGCTCAGCGCGACGTATGGTCGCGACCCCGACGCCAGAAGCGTTGGCCAGGTCCTCAGCTCGCCACCGGATCAGGGATCGCGCGGCCCGTATTTGAGCGCCGGTGATATCTGACATATCGTTTGATCTCTCGTTTGACAATTGGCCATCGTGTGATATTCAGTATATCACGCGATGTATCGACGATCAAACGATCATTGCTGGACGCATCAAGGAGCAACCCATGTCGAAACGCACCGTTTCGGCCGCCGGCGGAGCTATGCCCGCCCAAGGCCAGCCATCGAACCATCTGGACGCCGCGCTCTTCGCCCTCGCCGAGGAATGCATCGCGGCTGGTCGCGAGCGTGACAAAGCGCTCGACCGGCTGAAGGCCGCCGAAAAGCGCTATCGCCCGGTTCCGCCGCCGGCTGCCGTCCTTAAAACGGAGAAAGACGCGAGGCTTGGGCTCTACGTCGGCCCCGGTGCTGACGAGCCTTACGACCGCGAAGAAATCGCGGCGATCCGCGTCTTCTGCCGCGCCGAGGGCGCCAAGCCATGCGGCTCGTCAGTCAAAACCGCCGCCTATTTTCGCGGACTCGAAATCCTCGACGCCTGGGCAGACTGGCAAGAGAAGGTCGTCCGCGAGGAAGAGCGGTCCGGCTTGGCCGCGGCGACGCGAGCCGACATCGAGACCGCAGGCAAGTTTGACGCGATCGCGGGGAAACTCGCAACGACGCCGGCCAGCACTGTCGAGGGCGTCCTAGCGAAGACCCGGGCGAACTCTTAGCGTCTTCGTCGGCGACGATGCGATCGCGAAGAGCATTCGGGAGGGATTGCGCCATTACGGGCCAAACGACGACGTCGTTTCGGAGAGCCTCGCGCGCGATCTTATTCGTTTGGTCAAGAGCGAAGGGGTTGCGAAATGAAAACCGCCCCGAACCGCGGCGCCGCGCTTGGCGTTCTCGCGTCCGCCAACAACGTGGCACAGAGCGTCCTTCGCGACTGGGCGCGCCTTTCACGGAGCGAGGCCGCCAATGCCTAAGCGAGGGGATCAAGACGCCGAGCCCAGCCGAGCCGAGGAACGAGCGCGGCTCGAGCGGGTGGCCGTAGCGGACGAGTTCGAGCGCCTCTATTCGAAGTGGCTCAGGGCGCGTGCGGCGCTCGACGATCCGGACTCTGACGAGGATGGCGCGTTGAGAGACGATCGATGCGACGCCGCGGCGCGGGCGCTGCTCATGGTGCCCGCGGTCATGCCCTGGATGATCTGGCAGAAATGGCAGGTCCTCGACGAGTGGATGTCCGGCGAGAACGGGTTGCCTGACTGGGCCGACAACCGCATCACCATGGCGCTCGGCGTCATCAAAGCGGACATCATGAGCGTGGGCTTGCAGGAGCCGGGCTGAGCCGGGGTGCAGCCCGCACCATGGTTGGCCGCCCGAGTTGTTCGAGGCGAAGCGGCGGCCGTTGGCCGCCCTTTTCATTTTGGACTTAGAGGTAGAGGTGTCTGTACGCCAAAAGATCGCAGACCGACCACCGCTGGCCGTCGACCTCGATCTCGGCAGGCGACGCGGGAGTTCTATTGAACACGCAGGCGAGGCCAGACGCGAACTTCATGGCGCCGATCCTGGACGGAAAATTGTAGCCGCCGGACGCGCCGGGCAGGCGAACCTGATGCTTTGCCATAGAGCCCCTCCGGGCTGTTACCCCTCCCGTCACCCCAGCGAAAATTGCAGGTGGGAGCGGTTTCAAAAAAACAGCTAAGTCATTGAAATAAATGGCGCGCCCGAAGAGATTCGAACTCCTGACCCCCAGATTCGTAGTTTGACGGTCTAGCATTTTTTGACGTTTCTCGGGGTTTCCGCCTGCTACCAATGCCCTGTTTTGCTTAATGTTTCTCATTTCGGCTTGTCGCCGAACGGTTCGCGAGGTAGCCTGTAACTGCTTACCGGCTGCTTACCGGAACGACGCGGAGACTCGCAATGCCACAGGGTCGGATTTCCAAAAAGACCGTAGACGCCCTCGCCTGCCCCTCTGACAAGGACCGTGAAATTTTGTGGGACAGTGCGCTGGCGGGCTTCGGCGTTGCGGCCTTTCCCACAGGACGCAAGGTGTACGTGGCGCAATACCGCCAACACGGGCGCTCGCGCCGCGTCGCCATCGGCGAGCATGGCCGGCTCACCCCGGACGAAGCGCGCTCGGCGGCCAAAACGATCCTTGGACAGGTCGAGCAAGGAGCCGACCCAATTGACGAGCGGCGCAAGGCGCGAGCCGTCCGCACGTTCCAGGAGGTCGCCGACGACTTCATGAAGCTGCATGTCGCCGCCAAGCGGAAGGGGCGCACCAGCGAGGAATACGGGCGGCTCCTCCGCCTTCACGTGCTTCCGGCGATTGGAGCGCGGCGCGTCTTGGACCTTCGGCGCACGGACCTTGGCCGCCTTCACGGGGAGATGTCTGAGACGCCCCGCACCGCAAATCACGCGCTCGCGCTCGTTTCCGCAATCTGGAATTGGGCCGCGCGTCGCGACGAAGTGTCAGCAAGCGACAATCCGGCCAAAGGGATCGAACGCTACGCCGAAAATGGGCGCGAGCGGTTCTTGACGACCGAAGAGCTTGCTCGCCTCGGAGCCGCGCTGGCGGATGGCGAGTTGGTCGGATTGCCCTACGAAGTGGATGAGACGAAGCCCGGGGCGAAGCACGCTCCGAAGGCCGAAAAGCGCCGCGTCCGGCTCGACCCATTCGCCGCGGCAGCAATCCGCCTCTTGATCTTAACCGGGGCGCGCCTTCGCGAGATTTTGGACGCCAAATGGTCAGAGGTCGATTTGGAGCGCGGCGTGATCTTCCTCGCCGACAGCAAGACGGGCAAGAAGCCGATCTATTTGAGTGCGGCGGCGCAAGAGGTGTTGGCGGGCCTTCCGCGTGTCCAAGGGAATCCGCACGTCATCGCCGGAGCAAGGGAAGCCGCGCCCCGCGCCGACCTCAAGAAGCCTTGGGCGGCAGTTACGCGCGCCGCTGGCCTTGAACGCTTACGACTGCACGATTTGCGCCATTCGTTTGCGAGCTTTGGTGCGGGCGCTTCGCTTGGACTCCCAATCATCGGGAAGTTGCTCGGCCACGCCCAGGCGGCGACGACGCAAAGATACGCTCACCTTGACGCCGACCCTATGCGCCGAGCGGTTGAAACAATTAGCTCTACGATTGGAGCCGCCCTAAACGGCGGCACAACACGCAATGTCATCGCCCTTGCCAAGCGCAAATGAGCGACGCAAGTTACGCCGTCAGATTACGTTATGTATTGCCTCACTCCATCCCTGTCATATACGCTATCTTGATCCTGCATTACGGTATTATTTCTTTGGCTTGCCTTACGTTTACGTGTAATAATTCGCGAAAAACGTGGAAAAACCCACCTAGACGTCGAAAAATATACTTGACGCCCAATATGATGCTTGGTACCCCCCATAGCTTCTTGCTGAATAGCGGTGACTATGGAGGGTTATGATGGCGGGCAAGTTGTACACGGAACGAGAGGCGTCTGAGTATTTGAAGCGAGAGAGGGGCATTGACCGCGCACCGAAGACGCTACGCAAAATGCGCTGCACAAGCTCAGACGGTCCGAAGTTCTTCAAGCTAGGCCGCCGTGTTTATTACGAACAATCCGCTCTTGACGATTTCGTAACGAGCAAGCTCGGACCGTCGTACTCGTCCACATCCGAAATACGACAGGAACGCTTGAGATGATCACTCTTATCGGAGACGAATACGATCAAAAGCCAAAGGCAGTGTTCGGCATAAAGAAGCAAACGCCCAAAGGTGAGCGAGTTGTGGCGCTGATAGACAGACCGCATGCGGACTCAAGTGAAAGAGCAAAAGAGGATTTTGCTCAACTACAGTCAATGTCTTGGTCGCCAAGAATACTCTGCCGCGACACTGAAGGTAGTGATGTGCTTGGATGCGGTTATATACTGTGTGAAGATGCGCAAGGAAGACCGGAATTTGCGAATATGGTGATTGTCGAAATGGTTTTGTCTCCGCGGCAATTTGGAATGCGCAAACTTACGTTTTATTACCACAAAGGCAAGCGCCCGCGCTCTAAAGCACAAATTGAGGCGTACAGGGAGGCAAATGAGCACAAGGGGTTCTTGTTTGCCGGGACTGATCCGATTGCTAATTTAGAAACACACGTTGAGCACGTTGTCGCGCGTATTCGTGCTCTCTCTCAACAAAGCGCGCCTAACTTCGATTGATGGGAACGTTATCGTAATTCGCTGGGTTTCGACGTGAACGCGCTTGCTCAAATATCTTACACAAATCCAAACCTTGAAGCAGCGCTTATTCTGGCTGAACGTGGCTACGCGATGTTTCCTTGCAAGCCTGACAAAAAGCCTCACGTTGAATGGCGCAACCAATCGACAACCGATAGTGAGGCCATCCGCCGTTGGTGGCGGACGTGGCCCGACGCCCTTCCTGCCATCGATTGCGCGAAGTCTGGCATCGTCGTCGTTGACCTCGACCTCCCGAAGACGCAGGGCGCTCCGAATGGCTTGAAAAGCTTTGGCGCGCTCCTTGAGGAAGATAGAGTGCCGTGGGGCGTCGGGAGTGACAGCGTAGCCGTGGCGACCCTACACGGCGGCTTGCACCTTTTTCACAGACAGCCGGACCCTCATAACCCGCTTGGCAACAGCCCAGGCAGACTCGCTGGGCGCGGCATCGACATTCGCGGCGCGGGCGGCTACGTGATTGCCCCTGGCGCGCGTCGCGTTGACGGTAGCGGCTACCGATACGTCGACAACTCACGAGAACTGCCGCGACCCGAAGACCTTCCCCCTTTGCCTGAAGCGCTCGTTTCACGTATTCGCAGTAAACAGGCCGCGCCAGCCGTCCCGGCTCCGCAGCCTGCGCAATTCCCCGCCCATGTGGGGTCCGGGGGCGATGCGAGCGACGAACGCGGGCTTGCCTACGCCGAACGGGCACTTGAACTTGAAGCAAGCGAGCTTTCCGACGCCCCGAAGGGCGGGCGCAACGCGGCACTGAATAAGGCCGCGCACAAGCTCGGCGGATACGTTCACCTCGGCCTAAGCGAGCTGCGCATAGCTGACGCGTTGATGGGTGCGGCCAATGCAAACGGATTGATTGCTGACGATGGCGAAGATGCCGCGCGCAAAACGATCAAGAGCGGCCTTGAAGCCGGAAGACAAAGGCCGCGCTCGATTCCGCAAGACGCTCTGACCGGCGTTGAGCTCACCGGCCAAGAGGAAGCTCGCGAACGCTTCTTGAAATCGGGGAGGCAAATGCAAGCAGCGACTCCGGCTGCGCAACCCTCGCGTGCGCGAATCAAGGCAGCGCCGTTTCCCTTTCTCAACCCGGCGGACATTCCCCGCCGCGAGTGGCTGTACGGCGGCCATTACATTCGTAAGTACGTGACCGCAACCATAGCGCCCGGCGGCGTTGGCAAAACCACGCTGATAACGGTTGAAGCACTGGCTATGGCTTCAGGCAGGAACTTGCTCGGCCCTCATCCCGCATACGCCGCACGCGTATGGTTGCACAACGGCGAAGACCCGATGGACGAAATGCAGCGGCGCGTTACCGCTGCAATGCTTCACCATAAGCTTGTACCGGACGACGTTGCGGGCCACTTATTTGTCACATCTGGGCGTACGACGCCTATAACGATTGCCGAAACGAGGGGTAACGGAACCGCAATCGCCGCTCCAAACATTGAAGAGATAAAGGTCGAAATAATCGCCAACAGAATAGACGTTTTAATCGTTGATCCATTCGTCTCCTGCCATCGCGTCAACGAAAATGATAACAACGCTATTCAGCAGGTGGCAGCTGAGTGGGCCAAAATAGCCGAAGAAACTAATTGCTCCATCGAACTTGTACACCATTCCCGGAAGGCGAATGGAAACGGGACAACTGTGGACGACGCGCGCGGCGCATCCGCGCTCGTATCCGCCGCTCGCTCTGTTCGTACGCTCAACGTCATGACGAAGGATGAGGCGGAAAAAGCCGGTGTAGAAAACCCTCGCTCGCATGTCCGTATTGAAGACGGCAAGCCAAATATGACGCAAGCCGGCGAGTTTACCCGCTGGTATCGGCTCGAAAGCGTCCAACTACACAATGGGCTCATGGGCACTCCCGGCGATAAAGTCGGCGTAGCTACGGCCTGGCGAATGCCAAATCAGTCGTTGGAATTAACCGAAGAAGCCAAGCAGACAATCTTTCAGAAGATTTGCGCCGGTTCTTGGCGCGAAGACCTTCGATCCGCCGATTGGGTTGGCTTCCCGATCGCCGAGACGCTAGGCCTCGACAGCAACAGCCCCACCCACAAGGCGCACATCAAGGCAGTCATTACCATGATGATAAAACAGGGATTTTTGACGGTCACAACCAAGTTAGACGCGAACCGCAAAAGCCGCCAGTACGTCGAAGTCGCGCCCCCAAATCTTCTGGTTGCGCCAGTGCGTCAGTTCGAAAAATAACCGACTGGCGCACCAGTGCTCCAGTTGCTCCACTCCCCCTTTAGGGGGGTGGACTGGAGCGGACCTTCTGGAGCGGAAACGTGCAGCAGAGATTCCCGCACTTGAAGCGAGAAAAGGTCATTGACGAAAGGGTTATCGAAATGAGCAGCGAGAGCGGCGGCGCGCCCCTGCCTGAGCCGCGGTGGTTAGGCTTGTGGTCAATTGCGGTCGGCACATTCCGAAGCGCTGTCAACAAAGAGGCTGGTCGATGACTGATACCGTGCGAAAAAACGCGCCGAAAACGCGCGGCAGGCCCTTTCAGCGCGGCAACCCGGGGAGACCAAAGGGGGCGCGCCACAAGTCTACGATCGCGGCTGAAGCCCTTCTGGACGGAGAGGCTGACGCGCTGACTCGGAAGGCAATCGAGCTTGCCCTGGCAGGCGACACGTTCGCGTTACGCCTCTGCCTGGAGCGCATCTTGCCGGCACGCAAAGATCGCCCCGTTTCGTTCGCTATGCCCTCAATTGCCGGTGCCGGCGAAGCGGCCAAGCTCGCAAGCGCGATCCTCTCAGCCGTCGCCAGGGGGCAATTGACGCCCGGTGAAGCATCGGAAGTCGCAAAGCTGATCGACACTTTCACCCGAACGCTTGAAGCGACTGAATTCGAAACCCGCCTTAGGGCGCTTGAGGAGTTGGGAGAAAACCAATGAAGGCGGCGACCAGAGCCCGTCTTTGCAGGCTTGAAGAAGAACTACGAGACCGCGACGACGAACTAGGGCTTCAATTCATTCGGGAGACCCCGGTAATGGAAGGGTCAAAGGAGCACCTCGCAGCACTGAATGATCCGACTAGGCACGACGGCCTCATCGTTATATTCGCCGACGAACCCGGCCCCGAGCGGGCCATTCTGTGAATTCAGTGCGACTTCGCTTTGCGGGTGAACTCGCCTAGCTGAGATAGTTGGTCGTTTACACATGCTAGTGGAATCTGTCGCTTGGTAACCGCCGCCAACCGCTGTTGTCGACCCATTGCGGACGGTCGACATGTTGCGACTATCAAGATATATGGAACAGCGTTTTTTGTGGGAAATCGGGGGAGCTATTGAGAGAAGGTCCAACGAGGCGGCGTTTCTGGAAAAGGGATGATTTCTAAGAGAGAGTTAAGTACTAACTAAGCGATGGGCGGGGATCACATCATGAGCGTGAACGGGACTTACAGCTTCGCTTATTCCGGGTCACTCGGCGTAGGGGTTGGCGTCCTTTCTATTCAAAACAGCACACTCACTGGCGCTGATCTTGGCGGCGGGCGGTATCACGGCGTCGTTATTCCTGATCCTGAGTCAGCAGGCTTTCGTGTCGTCTTTGATATGCTTGTTCCTGCGGGTGCCTTCTTGGTGCAAAACGCTTCGCCTCAAGCCATTAGCCACACGCGAAGCGGTATCTCTGTCGATTTTCGCCCGGACTTCGATAACGGCGAGCCAATCAAAATCTATGTGCCTCCGGGCGATATAACCCTTATGGTTCGACGAATTTCAGATGAGTACGCTTGGTGCGCGTCTGGCGTGAAGGTGACGATCACCCCGGCGTAGCGGGTTGCCGCCCAAAGCGTCAGGTGCTTGGATTCGGCGTGCGCTGAATTTGTGCGCGCGCCAAGGCTTTGCGCCAAAGTGATTTGAGCCAAAGTCGAAAGTCTACCAGCTCGCCATACTTCGCAACGTCCCATTCTCGCTTGAAAACGACTCGAGCCTGCTCGATTGCGCAGTTTTCCAATTCAAGGTCAATACCTTTTGCCTCCCGCAATTCCTTCAGTCGCTTCTCTAGTGCAATGTGATCGTTTTCTTTCGGATTCAATCTAAGCACGACCTTCATAAGCAGTGTATCAGCGACATCTTTCTTGGTGTCGATGCGTTGCCGGATCGAATCGCGCTGTTCCGCATCCTGTTGAAGCAAAATAAGGTCTTTAGTATCGGCCTGCACTCTGTGGGCGCTGGCTATATACTCTGCAACGTCATCGCGCAAAGCGTTAATCCAATTTTGCCGATGCTCGGAAATTTTGACGAACTTCGCTGCGCGTCCGGCCACAAAGGCGGCAATCACGGCACCGCCGCCGATCCATAAAGTTGCCGTCAGATAGGAAAAATGCGTGGTGTCTGTCATATGTGTCCCCGTATTTGAGGGTGCTGAATTCTTGCGCTTTTGGCGAGTTAGCGCGCCCATCCCCCAAAACCGATGGAACCATACAGGACGAATGATAATTGCCAAGCCGCTCATGTGACTTCGCGTGCGTAACGATGAAGGTAACCTGCCGGATGGTGAAGAGGCTTCATAAAGAAGCGATTTAGGCCGCCTCTTGCGTTTGCCGCGTTCTGGTGCAAGTTGGGTCTATTGAACTTGTACTAACTAGAAAAAAGACTATTGGAGGCATTGCCGTGGCTACCTCGCTTATCCAGGAATTGCAGCTAGACGCGGCCGACGCCGGAGTATCGGCTTCAAATTTGCTGCGGAAGGCGTTGATCGTTGCCGCCAAGCTGGGGGTGTCCGATGTTCCCGAGTGGATCGACAAGGAGCTATCAGGCTATCGCGATAGTGATACCTTGCCCTCGTACCGGGTTGTGCATGGAACGGTAAAAGGCCACAGCTTGCGCGGATGGCTTCCCGCTCAATTCCCGACGGACGACTTAGAAGATACGATTTCGAAAAAGCATCTTTATGATTCGGTGGCCGAAATCGAGGCGCTGAGGAATAAAGATGGGATGCTAGTGGTCAAGTTTTCTGCCGAAGCAACACGATTGTTGCAGGAAATGTTCAGTCACAATTCTGAATTTGTATGCGTACTAGAAAAGACCAAGCTGGACGCGATTATAGATGAAATACGAAATCGACTTCTGCGATGGGCGCTCGCCTTGGAGAAAGCAGGCGTCAGGGGAGACGGTCTGACCTTCACCGGCGCAGAGAAGCAGAAGGCTCATAACCTAGTATTTCATGTCGATACGGGCAACGTAAATGTCGGAGTCATTGGCGATGTCGGAGGACAGGCGAACGTCGCGACAGGCGTTCAGCCCACAGCGGGCAGCATCGACGGTGACGATATCGGCAAGTTGCTAGCGGACATTGGAGCCCACATTAGCACCATCCCGGTCTCGGGTAACCATCAAAACGAATTGAAAGATGCCCTAAGCACGTTGACAACTGCGAGTTCCGGAAATCCAGTCAAGACTGGGATAGTGCGTCAAGCGCTCGACCGCGTTCTGCACATAGTAGGCAAAGCGGGCGACACCGTTGTCACCCTTGGAATCAAGGCGATTGTTGAGAGCTGGATGAAACAGCACGGCGTGGTTCCATAGAGAACGCGACCAGGCTGTGGGATAGCGCAGCGTCGCTGTTTTCGACATCCGCGTTCCAGAGCGCATTCTCCGCCGGATTGCTGCAAGTCGTCCCGCAAACGAGGCGATTGAAGACCGCGAAGGGGCTTCCAGACGTAGGTGTGCTCGTACGCGAGCTTGAAAGCTTTGAGGTCAAAATCTCAGCTAGCGGCAATGAAAGGCTTCGAAGCGTGGCGCGAATTGGTCCATGACGATTTGGTTCTCGCCACGGCCCTGGCAGGTTTGGCAGGCGGAGGACCGGGCGCAGCCGGCTGCGGTGCGTCGACATGAGATGGTTTGAGAGGTTGCAGCGTCTTTTGCCCCTCGTTTTTTCCGCTCTCGAATGTCCACAGGGTCGCGCCGGTTTGCGGATTTCAGGTCGGCGCAGCCTCTGCGACGCTTACCTTTGAAGATTTCCTTGTTCCGACCATAGCGACAAGACCGCCGACGAACGCAAGAGCCATGAAAACTGCCACTAAAGTTCCACCCAGAATTGCGCCCGCGATAGCCGAGAGCGTCAGTAAAGCACCGGGGAGCCTGCTCTTCGCCCCGATCGCAATTGCGCCTAAGACGATGACCAAAAACGAAAATAGGACACCGCCCCAACCTAGGCCTACTACCGTAGATGCGTTCTCCGCATGAAATGCCGATCCCAACCCTCCGACCAGCAGCGTTATAGCGGCCGCGAGAACCCCGAAGATTCCTGCAACCAAACCAATGATCCCGCCCGCCTTTTGCATGGTTAACCTCCCCCAAGCTGTTCGCCAGTCGCGGCTAGATTTTCGTTGTGACTTCGCCCAAGCTACGACACCCTTGCAGTATTACGCGTACACACTCGCGCTAACGCCAGTCCTTATCTGACCGCGGCATTGTCGATAATCATGCCGAGCTGCATCATAACTCGTTCAACTGTTCCATGAACAACTACGTCACAACCGTGTCCGCAATTTTCAAAAATCGAGTGCCGCTGATCGCGAGAAATGTTCTTTGTATCTAGGAACAAAGCGCTCATTTCGCCTTGGCTTTTGTATAATAACGCCTGTTCTCCCATCATGATCAAAAATCCTTGGACCTGCACGTGCTTACCGCGCAACTCGTCAAAGTCGGCCATAACATCGGTGACCGTGACTTTATCTCCAGCCACGGGACGTTTTGAACGGAGAACGGCTTCGTCAAAACACGCAAGCCGCGCAGGGTCGCTCGCTATGCCTACACACTTGTCTACCTCAACTTCTTGAGCAATTGCGCATGGGAAATTCGATCCCCAAGCCATGGCCGCAATCAAGCCAATCACCCTAAGTTTGCTCATCGACCCCCTCCCAGGTGCAATACTCTCTTAGCAGAGCTTCTCGTATGTTTCAGCATCAATACAAGTCAGTTTATACATTCTATCCAAATATGTAATAAAACTTTCTCTGCCCATCTCCATCGCGTTTGTTGCTGTGTCGGTTGTGTACTCGTTCTTTGGAGGTATTACGCTTATTATTTCTCCATCCATCTTTATTTCGTAGCCCAGGTCAACATACGAATCGTCATCCAGGCGCTTTAGTCCAATCCAGTATCCAATATCCACTGCCTCTGGATCGCCGCTTTCGCCATTGTATCCGACGTCTATTGAGCCGACCTTAAATTTGTTCGGCCGCATTTTTTCGGCAAATTGCAACACCTGCCATACGGTTGCGCCGTCTGCTGTCTTCCGTTGCTTGACCGCCTCAATCCATTTCTTTTCAGCGGCCGGAGATAGCTCCTTCGCCTTCCACCCCGGCGGCGGATCAGCCTGCGCTGTGAAGCCCGGGGCGAGCAAAATGAAGACGGCGAAGCCGACGCTTAGGGGTCCAATGAGAGTGAGCTTCAAGGCGGCCTCCGGCAATAGCAGCTGAGTTATGGAAAATTGCTGGAGGTAGCGTCAAGGCCATTTGCCTTGCCTTCGCGGCCGGACCCGAGATCGCCTGTAGTTGACGCTGCCGAGATCGAATGGCCAATCGTAGACCTGTTGCTCAAGGAAGGGCTAACGCCAATCATCATCACGATCACCGGCGGCGATACCGTCAACCGCATTGCGTACAACGACATCCGCGTTCCGGAGCGCATTCTCCGCCGGATTGCTGCTGCGATGTATTTGGTTATTCCCCGCGATGCCGCGGGCTGCACAATGGGGCCTAGGGGGATGGACCGACTTGCCCCGCACCAGACGGCGGTCGGAGGTTTTATGATTGGGAGCCTGCGGCGTGGAAAGCGCCACCATCCCGCGTCCAACCGCGCCGGGCAACTTTCAATTTCCGCTTACCGGGCGCTTACCGAAACCGTCGGCTTACCTGCGTCGGCCCCGAAAATCACAGCTAAGCTATTGAAAAGAATGGCGCGCCCGAAGAGATTTCGAACTCCTGACCCCCAGATTCGTAGTCTGGTGCTCTATCCAGCTGAGCTACGGGCGCCCTGACCGCGTTTCGGTGTGTCCCTCTTGCGGTAGGGGCGGCGTATAGACGGCTTCTCGGCTGGCCGCAAGAGGCGATTTTGCATTTGGCGAACATCGGCTTGCCTCGTCGCGCTGGCGCGGCTAACTCACGCTCATGCCGTCCACTCGTCCCCTCGCCCTCATCAACGCTCGCCTGATCGATCCCGCCGAGGAGCGGGAGTGGCGCGGGGGCGCGCTGATCGTCGGCGACAAGATCGCCGCTCTCGGTCCCGAGGTCACCCGCGAATCGGCGCCGGCCGACGCGCGGCTGATCGATTGCGAGGGCGACGTCGTCGCGCCGGGGCTGATCGACATGCGCGCTTTCGTCGGCGAGCCCGGCGCCGAACACCGCGAGACGATCGCATCCGCGAGCGCTGCTGCCGCGGCCGGCGGCGTGACGACGATTCTCGCGCGGCCCGACACCAATCCGCCGGTCGACGATCCCGCGGTGGTCGACTTCATCCTGCGTCGGGCGCGCGACACCGCCAAGGTGCGCGTGCTGCCCTCCGCTGCTTTGACCAAAGGCCTCGAGGGGCGCGAGATCGCCGAGATCGGCCTACTCGCCGAGGCGGGCGCGGTGGCCTTCTCCGACGGGCCGCGCAGCCTCGCCAATGCGCAGACGATGCGCCGCGCCCTCACCTACGCCGGCGACTTCGGCGCCCTCGTCATGCACTATTGCGAGGATCGCGATCTCGTCGGCGACGGCGTGATCGCCGAGGGCGAGCGGGCGAGCCGGCTCGGCCTCGCCGGCATTCCCCGCGAGGCCGAGACGATCGTGCTCGAACGCGACCTGCGTCTCGTCGCGCTGACCGGCGCGCGCTACCATGCCGTCTTCGTCTCGAACCAACTGTCGCTCGACGCCTTGGCGCGGGCGCGCCGCGCCGGGCTGCCGGTGACGTCAGGCGTCTCGATCAACCATCTGACGCTCAACGAGATCGACGTCGGCGACTATCGCACCTTCCTGAAGCTGAACCCGCCGCTCCGGGGCGAGGACGAACGGCTCGCTTTGGTCGAAGCGCTGCGCGAAGGCCTGATCGACGTCATCGTCTCCGATCACGATCCGCAGGATGTCGAAACCAAGCGCCTGCCCTTCGCGGAGGCGGCGGCGGGCGCGATCGGCGTCGAGACGATGCTCTCGGCGAGCCTGCGCCTCGTCTCGGCCGGCCACATCGCCCTGCCCCGGCTGCTGCGCGCGATGTCGACGCGGCCGGCGGAGATCCTGGGGATTCCGGGCGGCCGGCTCGCGGTCGGCGCGCCGGCGGACCTCATTCGCTTCGATCCCGAGGCGCCCTTCGTGCTCGATCCGGCGACGCTGCATTCGCGCTGCCGCAACACGCCCTTCGACCAGGCGCGGCTCGAGGGGCAGATCAAGTTGACGCTGGTTGCGGGAAACGTCGCGCACGAATAGGCTCCGCCTCGTTTTTCCACGAAATACGAGGCCTGCGCCCGGATGGCGATTTCTCTCAACGGCGTCGATGCGGTCCTCGCGCTCGCGCTCGGCTATCTCCTCGGCTCGATTCCGTTCGGCCTGTTGCTGACGCGCATCGCCGGCACCGTCGATCTGCGCACCATCGGCTCCGGCAATATCGGCGCGACCAACGTGCTGCGCACCGGCCGCAAGGATCTCGCTGCGGCGACGCTGGTCCTCGACGCGCTCAAAGCGACGGCCGCCTTCGTCTTGGCGGGCCTGCTTTTTAAGGACGAAGCGGCGTCGATCGCCGCGGCGGCGGGAGCTTTTCTCGGCCATGTCTATCCGGTCTGGCTGCGCTTTCGCGGCGGCAAGGGCGTCGCGACCTTCGTCGGCGGCCTCATCGCCGCCTGCTGGCCGGCCGCAATCGGCTTCGCCGTCGTCTGGCTCGCCGTCGCGGCGACGACCCGCTATTCCTCGCTCGCCGCGCTGGCGGCGAGCCTCGTTGCACCGCTCATCGCGCTTGCGGTCGGCTCGAGCGCCGTCGCCTCCGCCTTCGGCTTGCTCGCCCTGTTGCTGTGGATGAAGCACAGCGCGAACATCGCTCGCCTCCTCGGGGGGACCGAAAGCAAGATCGGCCGAAGGGGCGCCGCGTGAGCAAAGGCTCCAAGCCGGCGCGTCTCGACGACGATCAGCGGTTCGACTGGCTGCGGCTGATTCGCTCGGAGAATGTCGGCCCGCGCACGTTCCGCGCCCTGATCGAGCGCTACGCGAGCGCCCGCGCCGCGCTCGCCGCTTTGCCCGACCTCGCCCAGCGCGGCGGCGCGAAACGGCCGATCCGCGTCGCGACGATCGGCGAGATCGAGCGCGAATTCGCGGCCGCGCAAAAGCTCGGCGCGCGCTTCATCGCGCTCGGCGAGCCCGAGTATCCGCCGGCGCTGCGGCAAATCGACGCCGCGCCGCCCGTCCTCGCGCTGCTCGGGCGCGAAGAGGCGCTGCAGCAGCCCGCCGTCGCGATCGTCGGCTCCCGCAACGCCTCGGCGGCGGGGCTGACCTTCGCGGACAGGCTCGCGCGCGGCCTCGGCCAGGAGGGCTATGTCGTCGTCTCCGGCCTGGCGCGCGGCATCGATCAGGGCGCCCATGTCGCCGCCCTGCCGACCGGCACGATCGGCGTGCTGGCGGGCGGCCTTGCAAAGCCCTATCCGCCAGAGGCCACAGCGCTGCTGCCGCGTATCGCCGAATACGGCGCCGTCCTTTCCGAGATGCCGATCGAATGGGAACCGCGCGGCCGCGATTTCCCGCGTCGCAACCGCATCGTCTCCGGCCTCTCGCTCGGCACGGTGATCGTCGAGGCGGCGCGCGGCTCGGGATCGCTCATCACCGCCCGCTTCGCCGTCGAGCAGAACCGCGAGGTGTTCGCCGTGCCCGGTTCGCCGCTCGATCCGCGCGCCGAGGGAACCAACGACCTGCTGCGCGATGGCGCCAACCTCTGCGCCCGCACGGAGGACGTCCTCGCCGTGCTCGATCCGCTACGCGCGCGCAACCCGTTCGGCAGCTTCGAGGAGAGCGGTCGCGAGATCGGCGATCCGCTCTGGAGCGAATCCGACCTCTTCGGCGCAGACCCCGATGCCACGCCGCGGGCCGAGAGCGCCGAGCCGTTCGAGGTAGACGCGGGCGAACGGGGCACCTCGCCGCTCCGCCGCATCGAAGCCCTGCTCGGCCCGTCCCCGGTGTCGATCGACGATCTCGCCCGCGCCGCCGAAGTCTCGCCGCGCGAGATCAGGGCAGTGCTGATCGAGCTCGAACTTGCCGGGCGCATCGAACATCACGGCGGCGACCGGGTGGCCTTCGTCGCGCCGACGACGGATTAGTACGTTCAGCCGTTATGCGGAGCCGTCTTTGCGAGCGGAGCGAAGCAATCCAGCGATTGAGGCCTCGCCAGAAAGTCGCGAGTTGTTTCGTGGGCGCCTCAATCGGCTGACGCTTCGATCTCTGGATCGCCGCGCTTCGATCGTGATGACGCCTGCGGTCCGGTTCAACCAAAAGACAGCGTTTTCTAGCGCCATCTTTACTGCCGGCGCTGAAGTTTTACATCGACTACCAGCTCGAATTCCTACATCCGTACTTAGCAAATCTGTGCGGCAACAAAGGAACGCTTGATATCCAATGGAATATAGCGTAGCGTCCGGCCAACTTCGGCGGCGCGACGGGCGTCCATACAACCATCCCCGAGGCAAGCTCATGGGCAGACTGACCACCGCCGCCGCCATGATTGCGGCGACTCTCACAATCTCCTCAACCGCCGCACACGCAGACACCATCCGGATCGCCTACGCGGGCTCTATGGGCGTCGTCATGGACAAAGGTCTTGGCCCGGCCTTCTCGAAACAGACGGGGGACGAGTTCCAGGGCATCGGGCAAGGCGCCTATGGGCTTGCGCGACTGATCGCCGGCGGCCAGGTGCAGGCCGACGTCTTTGTTTCGATCACGCCCGGACCGATCCGCATTCTCCAGGACGCCGGCCTCGTCGGACAGGCCGTGCCGGTGGCGAGCACATCGATGGTGATCGTCTACAACGACAAGGGGCCGTATGCTGCGCAATTTGCCGCTGCGCGCAAGGGCAAAGCCGAATGGTGGAAGGTGCTCGAGACGCCGGGCCTCAAATTCGGCCGGACGGATCCGGCAACCGACCCGCAGGGACAGAACATCATCTTCACAATGCTGCTCGCGGAGCGATACTACAAGCAGCCCGACCTCGACGCGAAAGTGCTGGGAGACGTCACCAACCCACAGGAGGTGTTCGCCGAGGGTTCGGTGATGGCGCGGGTCCAGGCGGGGCAGCTCGACGCGAGCTCCGGCTATGAAAGCGCGGCGGTGTCGGCCAAGATGCCGTTCATCGCGCTCCCCGACGAGATCAATCTCAGCAATCCCGCATTGCAATCGGAATGGTACGACAAGGTCAGCTTCAATCTCCCCGGCAAGGACGGCAAGCCGAAGGAGATCAAGCCTCAGCCGATGGTGTTCTATGCCGCCGTCCTGAAGAATAGTAAGAATCCCTCCGGCGCCGCCCACTTCCTCGATTTCCTGACGAGCGCCGAGGGTCGGAAGATTTTCAAAGACAATGGCTACGGCGAACCCAAGGGTGACAAGATTTGACGCGGTTCGGCAAAGCTTTCCCCATGAAGCCGCCCGCGCCATGGCATTCCCGGTGGCGCGGCGCCCTACCTGTAACCGGCGGCGTCGTCCTTGCGATGCTCGCTGCCCCATTCCTCGCCTTGGCGACGCAAACGCGCTGGTCGGCGTTCGCGCTGGCCGACGGCGATCTTGCCGCAATACGAGTCTCGGTTGGCTACGGCGCGCTGGCGCTGGTGTTCATCTTTGTCCTGGGCACGCCGGTGGCGTGGTGGTTGGCGCGAGCGCGCTTCACAGGAAAATGGATCGCTGACGTTCTGCTGCTGCTGCCTTTGCTCTCGCCGCCCCTGGCGCTCGGCATCTTGCTTGCTTCTTTCTATGGTCCGTATGGTCCGGCGGGCTCGTTATTGTCGCGGGCCGGCTTTCTCTTGGCGAATAATGCCGCCGCTTTCGTGCTCGCGACATGCTACGGGACCGGCCCGTACTACATCGTGGCGGCGCGAGCTGCCTTCGAATCCGTACCCGGCGAAATGGAGCGCATTGCGCTAACGCTGGGTAAGCGACCGTGGCAAACGTTTGTCCTCGTGACGCTCCCCCTCGCCCGCAACGGTCTCATCGCCGCGATCGCAGTCGCCTGGGTTAGGGCGCTTGGGGAGTTCGGCATCGTGCTCGTGGTTGCCTACTATCCGCAGGGCATGCCTGTGAAGCTTTGGGTGAATCTCCAAGACGTCGGGCTGGACGCCGTCTATCCGCTTCTGTGGGCGTTCTTCCTTGTCGCCATGCCGCTGCCGCTGCTTCTGCGCGCCTTCGCGCGACAGTATGGACCGTGATCGATGGAGATCCGCTATCAGCTGAAGCAGCCGATCTTGCTCGACGTCCGCTTCGAGGTCGAAGGCTTCACGGTGATGATGGGCCGCAGCGGCCAAGGCAAGACATCCTTGCTGCGCGCGATCGCGGGCCTCCTGCCCGCCGAAGGAACGCCCTATGGCGGGCTTGCGCCCTACGAACGCCCGATTGGCTATGTGCCGCAGGATCTGTGCCTGTTCCCGCATCTCTCGGTCTGGCGAAATGTCGCCTTCGGTGTGGCCTCGCCAGGGAAGCGCGATATTGCAATGCGCCTGCTTGATCTTTTCGGGCTCGGAGGTTTGGCGGATCGCGAGCCGGCGCAACTCTCCGGCGGGCAGCAGCAGCGCGTCGCGCTCGCGCGGGCGCTTGCGCCCAGTCCCGAACTCCTATTGCTCGACGAGCCGACCTCCGCCCTCGATCCTGTGACCCGCGACGAAGTGCTGGCTGAACTGCGCGGCGTCTGCGGCAAGAATGGGCCGGTCATCCTGGCCGTCACGCACGACCGCCAGACGGCGCTTGCGGCTGATCGCCTCGTGATCCTCGATCACGGATACATCGTGCAGCAAGGACCGCCGCACGAACTCGCGCGCAATCCTCGCGACGAGAATGTGGCGCGGCTGCTGGGTTGCTCGATCGGCGCTCCCTACGCGGGGCGCGGAATCGGCGCCGTCGGATAGATCGCAATTCCGTCCTGCTCGAGGCGAACAATCCGACAATCGACGCCGTAGATTTCTGCAATGCGCGGACGCGTGAGGGCGTCGTGCAGCCCTCCCGCATAGGCGAGGCGTCCCTCATCGAGCATTGCCGCTTGATCGGCGTAGCGGGCTGCGAGGTTGAGATCGTGCAGGACCATGACGGTGGCGATCGCATTTCGCTTGGTATAGTCGCTGACGACGTCGAGCAGATGCAGTTGGTTCGCCAGATCGAGCGCCGAGGTGGGCTCGTCGAGCAGCAGCAGACGCGGCCGCCGAACCAGCGCTAGGGCCAGGCCCACAAGCTGACGCTGGCCGCCGGACATCGCGCCAATCGGGCGATGGGCGAGATCGCCGAGGGCGAGCATGGCGAGCACGTCCTCCGCGCGCGCAAGGTGATCCGGCGCCACGCGCCAACCCAGGCGATTTCCATTGAGCGCAAGCAGAAGCAGATCGAGCGTGGTCAGATCGCCGGAAGCGACGGAAGGTTCCCTGCGCGACATAGCCGATATAGCGCGCCCGCGCCGCCGGGCTCAGGCCAGTCAGAACGACATCGTCGAGAACGACCTCGCCGCGAGTCGGGAGAAGGCCAGCCAGACCCCGGATCAGCGTGCTCTTGCCGGCGGCGTTGCGGCCAAGCAGAGCAAGGCGTCGCCCGGGCGCGACTTCCAGCGAGACGTCAGTGACGATGCGCTTACGACCGATCTGGACGGAGAGGTTTTTGATGCGAAGGCTCAATGGTGTCTTCTGAGGCGCTTGTGAATGATCTGCAGGAGGAAGAAAGGCACGCCGAACAGGGACGTCAGCATGCCTATCGGCAGGACGACGCCCGGTACGATGAGCTTGCTCGCGAGTGATGCCGTCGTCAGCAAGAGCGCGCCGAGAGCCGCAGTCATCAAGAGCGCGAAGCGCTGATCTTCACCTACCAGCAGCCGCGCGATTTGTGGCGCGACGAGGCCGATGAAGCCGACGATCCCGATCGTCGAGGTGGCGGCGGCGGCCAGGATCGCCGCGGCCACCATCATTCCGATACGAAGCCGCTGGACTCTGATCCCGTGAACGATGGCCTCGTCGCCAAGCCCCCGCAGCGTGGTCAAAGCCCAGGCCTGGAGAAGAACGACAGGAAGCACGACAAGGAGAATAACGCCGTTGAGGTCAGCCTTCAGCCACGTCGCGCGCAACAGCGAACCGAGCAGCCAGAAGATCAGCGATTGGAGCTGGTTCGGGTCCGCGACATATTGCGCGAAGGCGAGAAGAGCGCTGAACGTGAAATGCACGGCGATGCCAATGAGCGTGACGCTCTCCGTGCCAAGGCCCAGCCAAATCGAAAGGCCGGCAATCAGGATGACGGCGACGAGGGCGAAGACGAAGGCGTCGCCGGCGACGAACAATTCCGCCGGCATCCACCCGGAAAAGCTCATGATCGAGGTTTGAAAGACAATCGCGACGGCCGCCCCAAAAGCCGCGGCCGAGGAGATTCCGAGAGTGAACGGCTCAGCAAGTGGATTGTTCAGGGCGGTCTGCATCAGCGAGCCGGCGATCGCGAGCTCGACGCCGGCGAAGGCGGCGACGAGCGTCATTGGCGCACGGATGCTCCAGATCACCGCATGGACCGTCGGATCCGCACTACCAGGGGAAAACAGGCCTGCCAGGACGTCTGAGAAGGAGAGCGTGCCCGATCCCGCCATGAGATCGGCAAGCATGGCGAGACCGGCCAGGATCGTCACCAGGGCGAGCAGCGACGTCCGGACGAGGACCGATCGGCGGTATCGGATCGAGGTTTCAGTCGATCCGATCAGCGGGGCCGCAGGGGATGCGAGGCGCGCGTCGTGGATCAAGGCGCGATCTCTGGCGCTGGCGCCGCGAAGATGAAAGGCTCGTCGGGGATCTGCGTGAATCGCTCGATGATCGTGCGATAGGTGCGGTCTGGATCGACGTCGGAGAAGAGGTTCGGGTAGGCGAACTTCGCCAGCCATTCCAGCGCGACGATGTTGAAGGGGTGGCTGTAGAACAGGTGCCAGAGGCCGAACACCCTGCCGTTTCGCGCAGCCGTGGAAGCGTCGAAGCCGGGTCGTTTCTCAAGCGTCTGGAGCGCCGCGTCGATGTCGGCGCGTTGGGCTCCGTAGCCGAATGGCGGCATCGCCGAGCCGCTCTTGTCAGTGATGCGGCCCGTCATGAGATACATGTCCGGTTGCTGCGCCAGCACCGTTTCCAGTGTGATGTCTCCGGTCCGCTTCGCGAGGAGCTCAGACCCGATGTTCTTGGCCCCGATCGCCTGGACGAGCAGCCCCCACCCGACATCGCCATGCGTTAAGCAGCACTGCTCCGGCCCTTGGCGCCCTGCGAGCGGCTCGACGAACACGCGGGGACGCTGCGAGCCCGGCACTGTCGCGATCGCCTTCTGCAGGCGCGTCAAATGGTCGCTGTAGAAGCTCGTAAACTCTCCCGCTTCCGCCCGCCGGTTGAAGATCGCGCCCAACAAGGCGATCGACCGGGGCGTGTTCGCCACGGGATCGTCGAACAGGTCGACATAGACAATCGGGATGTTGAGCGCCGCCAATTGCTTGTCGACGCCCGCCGCCTCGAAGCTTCCCTTTGCTCGCAGTTCGGCGATGACGAGTTGCGGCCGCTGGAGCAGCATCTCTTCGACATTGACCTGGCCGTCGTCGCCGAAGCCCATGTCGACAGCTTTGGCCGCCTCCGGCCATTTCGTCGAGAGAATCCGCCATGACCGCGGATCCTCGCGGGACTGAATGTTGTTCCAGACGACGAGCCGCTTGAACGGATCTGCCCGATCGAGCAGCGCAATCATCAGAATATCGCGACCATCCTGCAGCCCGATCCGTTCGGGCTCTCCAGGGATCGTCACCTGCCGGCCGGCGAGATCCGTCACGGTGAGAGGATAGTCAGCCGCCACAGCGGGGCCGAACCTGCCGCATAGGAAAACAGCGGCGCAAAGGAGCAGGAAAGCTTTCGTCATCGTGGCGATGTCTCGGGGGAGCGCGCCGTGAGCGCCATGAGCTCAAAGCGGCGAGAAAAATGGCTTGGGCTTATATACACGCCGCCGATTGAGCTGCAATGACGCTACTTTGTACTTGTTCTAACCTATGCGCACAAAACCGATATCGCGCATTTTCAGACTTCGGCAGTCTCACAGCCTCGGGGAGAATATTGGCGGCTGATAAACGTCTTGCGTTCGCCTGCCTCGCCCCGCGGTCGCGCCGATTGGCTAGGGCGTTCGCGAAAACTTGAAGCTGGTTCGAGCCCAGATGTCCAAAGGCTCCTGGCGCCATGTCCTCTCCGGCGAGAGTTCTGCTGTTTGATCGAACCAGCCAATCCTTTGCCGGCGTAAGACGCTTTCGCGGGACCATCCGCCCGGAGCCGCTGTCATGCCCGCCAAAGCGGGCATCCAGAGTGAAAGGGCGAAGGCCTGCGGCGGTTGTCTGGAACCCCGCTTTCGCGAGGGTGACAGCAGCGTCGCGTCGACCAAAAAGCAGATGGCTCTAGGTCCTGGTGACGAACATTGAACATGGCGCGCTCTTCTGCGCCGCCAAGCGAGGGAGGCCATTGGACCACCGAACCGCTACCCTATGGTCGCGCGCGAACTCGTGCTGGATCCCGCCGCCGACGAACCTGCAGAGCCGCCGTATTCACGGCGAGCGAACGGCATCGTGTCGCGGACAAGATTGGCATGCGACAAAAAGCCAGAGCAGCTCTCTTTTCCACGGCGGCTTGGCGACAAGGCGCGCTGCGCTTCAGGACATCAGCGACTCCTCGGGCCTCGCCTGCCGGGTCGCGCTCGCCGAGCGCGCCGCCGTTTCGCTCTCGGCTCGCGCCATGGCGAGAAAATAGGCGAGGAGATCAAGCCCCGCGGCGGTCGCCATCGTCTCGAGTTGCGCGGTCATATCGGCGATGTAGTCCGCGACCGCGACCTCTTTGGAATCGCTATCGGATCGGCCCTGCCGTATTGGCGAGCCGAGACCCATTCTACGGCGCGGGCTTCGACGTTCGGCGTCCCTCATCACACCCATCGCCTCCCAACGACAAGCTTCAGTACGCGCATAAGGTGTACGCAGCGCCAAGGAGGGTTGCAAGATGTTTTTAACGATACGACGATGGATTTATTGCGCTGAATCCGGCGATCGTTTGTCCGCCGCGATGTTGGCCAGCCGGTCCAACGCGCCTTGCAGAATATAGGCCGCCGCCATCTTGTCGACGACCTCCGCCCGCCGCGCGCGTGAGACGTCGGCGCCGATCATCGCTCGCGTGACCGCCGCGGTCGACAGGCGCTCGTCCCAGAACACGACCGGCGTTGGATCGACGCGCGCAAGATTGCGCGCGAAAGCTCGCGTCGCCTGGACGCGCTGGCCCTCGCTTCCGTCCATGTTGAGCGGCAATCCGAGCACGAGCGCGAAGGCTTCGAATTTGCGGATCTGCTCGCCGAGCGCCTGCGCGTCACGCGAAAACTGCGAGCGCGTCAGGGTGACGAGCGGCGTCGCGATGCGCCGCTCGACGTCGGACAGCGCGAGCCCGATCGTCTTCGTTCCGAGATCAACGCCGATCAACCGCGCCTTGGCGGGCAACGTGGCGGCGAGAGCTTCGAGCGTGAGCGCGGCGGCGAGCATGGCCAAGCGCTAGCACGCGGCGAGGCTGAGCTGAAGCCTCATTGCGCCAGCGAGCGCGTTGCCACGCCTGCACCTGCGATGTATGAGGTCCAACACGCCAAAGCCCGCGATTTCAGGAGCTCTCATGTCCGTCGATCAGGCCACGGTCTGCCGCATCGCGCATCTCGCGCGCATCGCCGTGACCGACGCCGAAGTGCCGCATTTGCAGAACGAGATCAACGCCATTCTCGCCTTCATCGAGGAACTCAGCGCGGTCGACGTCTCCGGCGTCGAGCCCATGACTTCGGTCATTCCGATGAAGCTGCCGATGCGCGAGGACGTGGTGACGGACGGCGAGATCGAACGCGCCGTGCTCGCCAACGCGCCGCTCGCCGAGGACGGCTTCTTCCTCGTGCCCAAGGTCATCGAATAAGCCGCCGCTCTCATTCGTCCCATTGCCTGACATGGATGCCGACTTGACCGACCTCACCGCCCTGACGCTCGCTGAAGCGCGCGACGCTCTGCGATCCCGCCGACTTTCCAGCGTCGAACTGACGCAGGCGCATCTCGACGCGATCGAGCGCGGCAGCGCCCTGAACGCCTATGTCGCGACGACGCCGCAGCGCGCCCTGGAAATGGCGCGTGACAGCGACGCGCGGCTCGCATCCGGAGACGCGGGGCCGCTCGAAGGCCTGCCGATCGGCGTCAAGGATCTCTACGCGACCCTCGGCGTTCACACGCAGGCGTGCAGCCACATTCTCGACCATTTCAAACCGCCTTACGAATCCACCGTCACCGCCAATCTCTGGCGCGACGGCGCGGTGATGCTCGGCAAGCTCAACATGGACGAGTTCGCGATGGGTTCGTCGAACGAGACCTCCTATTACGGCCCCGTCGCTTCGCCCTGGCTGCCGCCGAACTGGAGCGCCGATCAGGCGCGCGCTGCGCTTGCCGGCGACAAGCGCGGCCTGCTGACGCCGGGCGGTTCGTCCGGCGGTTCGGCCGCCGCCGTCGCCGCGCGCCTCTGCCTCGCCGCGACGGCGAGCGACACCGGCGGCTCGATCCGTCAGCCCGCCGCCTTCACCGGCACCGCCGGCGTCAAGCCGACTTACGGGCGCTGCTCGCGCTTTGGCATGGTCGCCTTCGCCTCCTCGCTCGATCAGGCGGGGCCGATCGCGCGCACAGTGCGCGACTGCGCGATCATGCTGCGCTCGATGGCGGGCGCACGACCCGAAGGATTCGACCTGCGCCGACGCGCCGGTGCCGGACTACGAGGCCGCGATCGGCCGCTCGATCAAGGGGATGACGATCGGCATTCCCAGGGAATACCGCCTCGAGGGCATGAACCCCGAGATCGAGGCGCTGTGGCGGCGCGGCGCCGACTGGCTGCGTGACGCGGGCGCGAAGATCGTCGACGTCTCGCTGCCCAACACGCGCCACGCTTTGCCCGCCTATTACATCGTCGCGCCCGCCGAAGCCTCGAGCAACCTCGCGCGCTACGACGGCGTCCGCTATGGCTTGCGCGAACAGGGCGACGACATCATCGAACTCTATGAGAAGACGCGCGCCAAAGGCTTCGGCGCGGAAGTGCGCCGGCGCCTGATGATCGGCACCTATGTGCTCTCGGCCGGCTATTACGACGCCTACTACGTGCGCGCGCAGAAAATCCGTACGCTCATCAAGCGCGACTTCGAGACTGTGTTCGCCAACGGCGTCGATGCGATCCTGACGCCGGCGACGCCGTCGGCGGCCTTCGGCATCGGCGAGAAAGGCTCAGCCGATCCGGTCGAAATGTATCTCAACGACGTCTTCACCGTGACGGTCAACATGGCCGGCCTGCCGGGCCTCGTCGCCGCCTGCGGGCCTGTCGGGCGAGGGCCTGCCGCTCGGCCTGCAGGTGATCGGCCGGCCGTTCGACGAGGAGACCCTGTTCACGCTCGGCCACGCGATCGAGCAATCGGCGGGCGCCTCGCGACTGCCCGAGGCGTGGTGGGCCTGAGGCCACCGCGCGGTTTCTTGCGATCGTAAGTTTGGGATGAAACACATGTCGGCGACAGCGGCCAATTCGAAGCTCATCAAAGGCGCGACTGGAGACTGGGAGGTCGTCATCGGCCTCGAGGTTCACGCGCAGGTCAATACGCGCGCCAAGCTGTTTTCCGGCGCGTCTACGGAGTTCGGCGGAGCGCCCAATACGCATGTGTCGCTGGTCGACGCCGCCATGCCCGGCATGCTTCCGGTCATCAACCGGGAATGCGTCGCCCAGGCGGTGCGCACCGGCCTCGGCCTCAAGGCCAAGATCAATCACGCGCTCGACCTTCGATCGCAAGAACTACTTCTACCCCGACCTGCCGCAGGGCTATCAGATCTCGCAGTACAAGAACCCGATCGTCGGCGAAGGCGAGATCCAGGTCGACCTGTCGCCCGAGCATGCGATCACGGTCGGCATCGAGCGTCTGCATCTCGAACAGGACGCCGGCAAGTCGCTGCACGACCAGTCGCCGACGATGAGCTTCGTCGATCTCAACCGCTCCGGCGTCGCGCTGATGGAGATCGTGTCGAAGCCCGACATGCGCTCGGCCGAGGAGGCCAAGGCCTATGTGACCAAGCTGCGCACGATCCTGCGCTACATCGGCTCGTGCGACGGCGACATGGAGAAGGGTAACCTGCGCGCCGACGTCAACGTGTCGGTGCGCCGTCCGGGCGCGCCCTTCGGCACGCGCTGCGAGATCAAGAACGTCAATTCGATCCGCTTCATCGGCCAGGCGATCGAGACCGAGGCGCGTCGCCAGATCGCCATCATCGAGGACGGCGGGCAGATCGAGCAGGAGACGCGGCTGTTCGACCCGGACTCGCGGCGAGACGCGATCGATGCGCTCGAAGGAAGAGGCGCACGACTACCGCTATTTCCCCGATCCCGATCTGTTGCCGCTCGAATTCGACGAGGCCTTCGTCGCTGCGCTCGGCGCCGATCTGCCGGAGCTTCCCGACGCGAAGAAGGCGCGCTTCATGGCGGATTACGGCCTCTCCGCCTACGACGCGACGATCCTCGCGGCGGACAAGGAGACGGCGGATTTCTTCGAGGCGGCAGCCAAGCACGGCGGCGCCAAGCGCGACGCCAAGGCGGTCGCCAACTGGCTGATGGGCGATCTCTCGGCCGCCGCAAACGCCCAGAACGTCGCAGTCTCCGAGGCCGGCCTCAGCAGCGGCGCGCTCGCGACGCTCGTCGATCTGATCGGCGAGAGCGTGATCTCCGGCAAGATCGCCAAGGACCTGCTCGCGATGCTGCTCGGGCCTGACAAAGGCGCCGATCCGCGCGCACTCGTCGAAGCGCGCGGCCTCAAGCAGGTCACTGACACGGGCGCGATCGAGCGCGCTGTCGACGCTGTTCTCGCCGCCAATCCCGAGAAGGCCGAGCAGGCGAAGGCCAAGCCCGGCATGCTCGGCTGGTTCGTCGGACAGGTGATGAAGACGACCGGCGGCAAAGCGAATCCGCAAGCCGTCAGCGACGTCCTGAAAGCGCGGTTGGGTCTCTGAATCGCGCGCAAGCATCCAAGCGCTTCGCGCGATTCGACGGCGAGAGTTCGCACGTGCGAGCGCACAGCGCGTGCGACACGAAAAAAATTCGTCGTCGCAGGCCAAGAAAAATTCGATCGCGACTCATCGTTTTCTTGCATCGTTTTGAAACGCGACGTCGAGCGCGATGCATGCCGAAGCTCGACGCAAGGCTTTGAAAATGCGGCCGACGGCGCCGATCGGAACGCCGGTCGCCGCGCGATGGCGTTTCGCGGAGTCAAGCGGAAAACATAGCTTCCGCAAGAGCAGCTGCCTTGCGATCCGTGATCTCGACGCGGCCTCGCAAAGCGATCACGAAGCCGCTCAATGCGCCTGAGGTCGCGGCTCCGCTTGCGCGCTCGACGACAAGCGCGAAGGCTCCGCTGCGCGCGATAATTCGATAGCAGGCTCTGCGAGAGGCTCGAAGTTGCAGCGGCTTCCCTTGCTCCGCGCAAAAACAAATATAACTTCTATGATGCCTTCCGTTCGCGCGAGAGAACACGCGCGTGCGGGACGATCCAGAGGGACGCATTACAATGGCGAGAGCTGCTGCGAAGAAGTCGGCGACGAAAGCCGCCGCACGAAAGACCGCGAAGAAGACCACGGCCAAGAAAGCGACGAAGAAGGCCGCCGCCAAGAAGGGCGCGCGCAAAGTCGTCGCCAAGAAGGCGGCCCGCAAGTCGGCGGTGAAGAAGAGCGCTCGGAAGACCGCGGCGAAGAAGACCACGCGCAAGGTCGCCCGGAAGGCCGTGGCGAAGAAGACCGCTCGCAAGGTCGCCCGGAAAACTGTCGCCAGGAAGACCGTCGGCAGGAAGACTGCCGCCAAGAAGACCGTCGCGAGAAAGGCCGCCACCAAGCGCGCGCCCGTCAAGCGCCGGAAGGCTGCTGTTCCGACGCCGGCCACTCCGACCGACACCCCGGTCGAGTCCTGACGTAGTCGCATTGAACGCGCATCGGCTGATCAGACTGGGCGTGCGGCGTATCTGCCCTGTCTGATCAGCCTGCTCGGCGATGCGCTTGGGTCTCCCCACCGCAGCGTCGTATTCGTCGAGCGAGACAGCTTGTCGGCGTCAAACGTCGATTGGCGGGAAACGTTCGACGATTCGATCGAGGACCAGCGAAGTCCGAGCTCGCTCGTCCACGCGAACGACCGCTTCGCACGCGGCGCGTGTTGATCCGCGCAAGCAAGCGAAGTAAACCTTCGATACCTTCGTCTCGGCTCTTGCATTGGCGGCGAGCGTCGGGCATATGTCCCGCCGAGGCGGCGGTATCGCCCGTGGAGACGTGGCCGAGAGGCTGAAGGCGGCGGTTTGCTAAACCGTTATAGGGTTGTAAAGCCCTATCGAGGGTTCGAATCCCTCCGTCTCCGCCATCCTACCTGCCGACAATGGCCCTTCGAGCTTAACCCGACATTACCGCCGTTCTGCCACCCTCGCGGCCATGTCGATCGCGTTTCCGCTCGCCTCCGATCCGCCGAACTTGGCGCGCGCCGCCTCCCGCGGCGTCGATCCGACGGCGCTGCTCGTCGCGCTCGCGGTCTTCACGCTCGGCGCCTTCGCGCCCGCCGTCTTGAACGACGGCGACACCTGGTCGCATGTCGCGACCGGCGATTGGATTCTGCGACACGCCGACGTTCCCCGCACGGACCCTTTCTCCTACAGCTTCGCGGGCGCACCGTGGACTGCCCATGAATGGCTGAGTGAGACGCTGTTGGCGCTCGCCGATCGCCTCGCCGGATGGGGCGGCGTGATGCTGCTGACGGGCGCGGCGGCCGGCCTTGCGGCCTTCATCATGGCCCATCGCGCGGCGCGCGATCTGACGGGCATTCCGCTCATCGTCGTGGCTGCGCTCGCCGCCAGCCTGCTCGCGCCTAGCCTGCTGGCGCGTCCGCATATGCTCGCCTTGCCGGTCCTGGCGCTGTGGGGCGCAGGCCTGATGGAGGCGCGCCGGTTGGGCCGGGCGCCTTCGCTCGCGCTCATCCCCTTGATGACGCTGTGGGCCAATCTGCACGGCGGCTTCGCGCTTGGCTTGGCGCTCATCGCGCCCTTCGCGATCGAAGGCGTCGTCGTCGCGCCGCGGGAGAGCCGAGCCGCCCAGTTCAGGAACTGGGGCGTCTTCGCCCTGGCGAGCCTCGCTGCCGCCCTGCTGACGCCCTTCGGCTTCGAGGGGCTGCTGTTCCCCTTCAAGCTGGTCGGGATCGCCCATCTCGCCAATATCGGGGAATGGCGGCCGGAGGATTTTTCCCGCACTGGACCGATGGAGGTCGCGCTACTCGCCCTGCTCGGGCTTACCCTCACGCGGCCGTTCCGGATGGCGCTGACGCCCGCGGCGGTGCTGGTCGGCTTGATCCACCTTGCGCTGCAACACACCCGCCACGAGACGCTGCTGGCGATCCTCGCCCCCATGCTGCTCGCCGAGCCGATCGCCGGGGCGCTCGCTCTGCCCTCCCCTGCCGCGGCTCCCCGCCGTTGGCCGATCCTCGCCGCGGCAGCGGTGGCGATCGGCCTCGTCGGCGCGCGCCTCGCCCTACCAGTTGTGCGGGCAGACGGACCGACCGCGCCGATCACGGCGCTGCAGGCCGTTCCCGAGGTCTTGCGGCAGCGGCCCGTGCTCAACGACTATGCCTTCGGCGGCTATCTCATTTGGGCCGGCGCGCGCCCGTTCATCGACGGCCGCGCTGATATGTACGGCGACGATTTTCTCGGCCGCTACGAGCGGATCGCCGCCGGGGATACTGACGCTCTGGAAGCGGCGCTGAAGCGCTACGACGTCGCCTGGACGATTTTTGCCCCAGGTGAGCGCGTCCTCGCGCTGATGGACCGTGAGCCGGGCTGGCGCCGGCTCTACGCCGATCGGTTTGCGGTGGTGCACGTGCGAGGAGACGCGCAAGACGCCGAGGGGTTGCGCCGATAAACGACCTCCATCGCGCCCCGCCCGCGAACCGGCGGCGCGGCCGCCTTGTCTGCCCGCCGCAACGCTATTATTCTGGCCACCGATAGCCAGAAGGGTGAGCCACGAAATGGCGACCTACTCCATCGCAGAAGCCAAAGATCAGCTATCCAAACTCGTTCGCGAGGCAGCGGAAGGTGAGGAAGTGGCGATCACTCGGCATGGCAAGGTCGTGGCCTATCTACGCCCGGCGGCCGAACGTCCCCTCCGGCAACCGCCGCACGACCTCGTCGCGCGGATTATGGCGCGCGCCAGGAGACGTCCCCAGCTCGAAGAACCGGCTGCCGATATCGTTCGCCGTATGCGTGATGACGGCCTATGACTGTCTATCTCGACGCGTCGGTCGTGCTGTCTATCATAATGCTTGACGCTCACTCCGACCGAGCGGCCCGGTGGTACGCGGCGCTAGAGGCGTCGGTGATCATCAGCGACCTTGCCAATCTCGAAGTCTGCGCTGTCATTTCTAGGGAACTTCGGGCGAAGCGCTTCTCACGCGAGGCCGCGGACCAAGCCCTGCTCGACTTTGACGCGTTGCGCGCCGCGTCCGAACGGGCGGCTCTCAATGCGCAAGACTTTGCGCTGGCCGATCGGCTTGTGCGCGACTTCGCGACCAAGCTTGCTGCGGCCGACGCGCTGCATCTCGCTTCGACAATAAGCGCCGGCGCGACGCTAGCGACCTTCGACACAAGATTGTCGGAGGCCGCTCGCGCGCAGGGCGTCGGAGTCGCGGCCATTAATTAGAGAACGGCGCTATCGACGCAGCGCCGCCTATCGGCGCCCTCGACCGAAGGCCGCTATGGCTCGACGTGGCTGGCCGGGACAAGCCTGGCCAGGACGGCGCCGGAGCCGCTCAGCGCGAAAACTTCTTATACTTCAGCCGGTGTGGAATCACGCTGTCGATGCCAAGCCGGCGCTTTTTGTCTTCTTCGTAGTCGCCGAAGTTGCCCTCGAACCACTCGACATGCGAGTCGCCCTCGAAGGCGAGCATGTGGGTGGCGATGCGGTCGAGGAAGAAGCGATCGTGGCTGATGACCACCGCGCAGCCCGCAAATTCGAGCAGCGCCTCTTCCAGCGCGCGCAAGGTGTCGACGTCGAGATCGTTGGTCGGTTCGTCGAGCAGGAGCAGATTGGCGCCGCTCTTCAGCATCTTGGCGAGGTGAACGCGATTGCGCTCGCCGCCCGAGAGCATGCCGACCTTCTTCTGCTGGTCCGCGCCCTTGAAGTTGAACGCGCCGCAATAGGCGCGCGAATTGATCTCGCGCTTGCCCAGATAGAGGATGTCGTTGCCGCCCGAGATCTCCTCCCAGACGGTCTTCTTGTCATCGAGCGCGTCGCGCGACTGGTCGACGTAGCCGAGTTGCACGGATTCGCCGACCTTGATCGCGCCCGAATCCGGCGTCTCCTGCCCCGTGATCATGCGGAACAAGGTCGACTTGCCGGCGCCGTTCGGCCCGATCACGCCGACGATGCCGCCTGGCGGCAGCTTGAAGGAGAGCTTGTCGATCAGCAGGCGGTCGCTGAAGCCCTTGGAGAGAGCTTCGAAGTCGATGACGTTGTTGCCGAGCCGCTCGGCGACCGGAATGATGATCTGAGCGGTCGTCGGCGCCTTGTCGTTCTGCTTCCTGACGAGTTCCTCGTAGGCGGCGATGCGCGCCTTGGACTTGGCCTGACGCGCCTTGGGAGATGCGGCGATCCACTCGCTTTCCTCCGCCAGCGCGCGTTGGCGCGCGACCTCCTCGCGGCTTTCCTGCTGCAGCCGCTTCTGCTTCTGCTTGAGCCAGGCGGAATAATTGCCCTCGTAGGGAATGCCGCGGCCGCGATCGAGCTCCAGGATCCAGCCGGTCACGTTGTCGAGGAAGTAGCGGTCGTGAGTGACGATCAGGATCGCCCCGGGATAGGTGCGCAAGTGCCCTTCAAGCCAGTTGACCGTTTCGGCGTCGAGATGGTTGGTCGGTTCGTCAAGCAGCAGCAGCTCGGGCTTTTCGAGCAGCAGGCGGCAGAGCGCGACGCGGCGGCGCTCGCCGCCCGAGAGCGTCTCGACGTCGGCGTCGTCGGGCGGGCACCCGAGCGCGTCCATCGCCTGCTCGACCTGGCTGTCGAGATCCCAGAGGCCCTGCGCCTCGATCTCGTCCTGCAGGCGCGTCATTTCGTCCGCCGTCTCGTCGGAATAGTTCATCGCGAGTTCGTTGTAGCGGTCGAGGATGGCCTGCTTTTCCTTGACGCCGAGCATTACGTTGCCGCGCACGCCAAGCGCCGGATCGAGATGGGGCTCCTGCGGGAGATAGCCGACCCGCGCCCCTTCGGCGACGAAACCTTCGCCGGTGAATTCCGTGTCGATGCCCGCCATGATGCGCAGCAGCGTCGATTTACCCGAGCCGTTGACGCCGAGAACGCCGATCTTAGCGTCCGGATAGAACGACAAGTGGATGTTTTCGAGGACCTTCTTGCCGCCGGGCCATGTCTTGTTCAGACCCTGCATGTGATAGACGAATTGACGCGCGGCCATGACGATGCGCCCTTGAAGACGAGGGAAAAGCGGAGCGCTGGGGATTATCAGGCGCGGGCGGCGGTTACAAGGCTGCGATCTGCCCTAAAGCGCGTGGCGAAAAAGGAAATGCCGTTTTCCCTGCGGAAGCCCGCGAGATCAAGGCAAGCCAAGGTCCGCGCTCCCTGGGCGGACCCTTTTAGGCCGCGAAAATCCTAGCGCGCTCGGACGCGCCGTCGCCCGGGGCGTTCAGGTCGATGGCTTCGATCGGCTGCGGCCTACCGAAAAAATAGCCTTGCATCGTCGAGACGCCGAAGGCGCGCAACGTGTCGTATTGGTCCTGTGTCTCCACCCCTTCCGCCGTCGTCTCGATGCCGAGCCCGCGCGCCAAGGCGACAATCGCCGCCACGATGGCGATCGATTGCTGGTTGCGGCAGATGTCGTCGACGAAGCCCTTGTCGATCTTCACTTTGTCGAGCGGAAAGGATTTGAGATAAGCGAGCGAGGCGAAGCCGGTGCCGAAGTCGTCGAGCGCGAAGGTCACGCCGGCGCTGCGCAACCGACCGAGCGCCCGTTTGGTCGCCTCGTTGTTGCGCAGCAGGATCGATTCGGTAATCTCTAGTTGCAGGCGGCGGGGCGTGAGCCCGCTCTCGGCGACCACGCCCAAGACCGTCTCGGCGAAATCCGGCCGCTCGATCTGTAACGAAGAGACGTTCACCGCCACGACGATGTCCGGCGGCAGGGCGGCGGCGTCGGCGCAAGCGCGCCGCAGCACCGCATTGCCCAGCGCGACCACCAGCCCGGTCTCCTCCGCGATGCGCACGAAGATCGCCGGCGAGATGGGCCCCCGGGTCGGATGACGCCAGCGCGCGAGCGCCTCGAGGCAGACGACCCGACGCCCGGCGGCGTCGACGATCGGCTGGTAATGGACGGAGAGCTCCTCGCGCTCGATCGCCTCGCGAAGGTCCTGCGCCAGTTGTATCCGATCGTCGTACTGGCGCTCCAATTCGGCATCGAACCGCCTGACGCAATTGTGGTTGTCTTTCTTGGCGGCGTCGAGCGCGAGATCGGCGCGCCGCATGACGCGCGAAAAATCGCACTCGTTTTCGACATATTTGACGCCAGCGCACATGCGAAGCGCGACGACCCGGCCGCCCAGGTCGATCGGCTGCTGAATGGCCGTGACGAATCGCTCCGCGAGGCGAATGGCGTCGGCGGGTTGGAGGCTAGGGCCGGAGATGACCGCCGCGAATTCGTCGCCGCCAAGGCGCGCAACAAAGGCCTCGCGTCCTTCGGCGCACAGGCGACGGGCAACCTCGATCAGCACGTCGTCGCCGATCTCGTGGCCGTAGTTGTCGTTCACCTCTTTGAAGCCGACGACGTCAACGAGGAGGACGGCGATCCGCTCGTTCGGCTGCTTCGTAAAGAGATCGAGCAGGTGGGTTTTGAAGGCGCTGCGGTTGGGAAGCTGCGTCAGGCTGTCGTGCAGCGCGGCGTGCGCCAGCTCCTGGGCGGCGTGCGTTCGCTCGGTCACGTCCTCGTGGACGACGGCCCAGCCGCCTCCGTCGACCTCCCTTTCCCGCGCGAGAATGATGCGTCCGTTCTTGAGGTAGTCGAGACGGCCGGGAGAACAGGGCTCGTCGAGGATCCGCATGTAATCCTGCGGCGTCGCTCGGGCGTAGGCGCCGTTGGCGATCCGCAGCGCGAGGATTTCCCGCGCATCCATTCCAGGCCTTATCTGCTCGGCCCGCAAGCCAAAGAGTTCTGCAAAGCAGCCGTTGGAGAAGACGAGCTTGTCATTGGCGTCGAACATCGCCATGCCCTGCGACATATGATCGAGCGTTAGGCCGAAGCGTTTGCGGGTGTTGAGCAATTCGTTCTCGCTCGCCGCCAGCCGCTTGCCGCGCATCCACTCGCGGATCCGCGAGCGCGCCAGACGATCGGTGAGCCGCAACTGCAGGAATAGCAGCCCGACGATGAGCGCGATGACGATCACGCCGCCGCCGATGATCGTCTTCATGCGATTGCGCCAATGCGCGAGCGCCGCCTGCTCGGTGACGGCGACATTGACGACGAGGGGATAGCCGGCGACGGGCCGAGTGGCGACATATTTCGCATAGCCGTCGAGCATGCCCGGAGACCAGTACAATCCGCCGCCGCGCGCGGCGGCATCCCACCATTTGGCGTCGCGAGCGATGCGTGTGCCGACCCAGCCGCCACCACCGGGTTCGCGCATGGCGATCGTCCCATCCTGGTGAAACAGCGAGAAACTCACAGCGCCCTTTCCCGTCATCTCGGGATGGGCCCGAAAGAGCTTGGCCGGCGCGACCCCGATGAAGGCGACCCCAAGAAAGCGCCCGTCCGCAGCCTCGATGCGGCGGCTGAAGAAGATCGTCCAGGCGCCGGTCGATCGGCTGGCCAGCGGCCGACTGACAAAGAGACCGATGGAACGGTCGTCGCGCAAGCGCGTGAAGTACTCGCGATCGCCGACGCTCGGGGATGTATGGCCGCGGTCGTGGATGGCCGCGACGATATCGCCGGCCGCGTTGACGACGGCGATCAGATTGACCCTGCCGGCGGCGAGGCGGCGAGAGGCGAGCGCGCTCTCGATAGCCTCCGCATTGTGTGCCGTGATCGGACCGCCCTGCGTCGCGGTCGAAGCGATTTCGACGGCCTCGCGCAAAGTGAGATCGATCGTGTCCGCCGCATCCTCGACGTCCTCGGAGAGGATCGTCGCCATGTCGCTGATATGGCTGGTCGCGATCGCGACGGCGTCGGCGCGAAGCTCCCACACGGCGAAGCCGATCATCGCGACGGCCAGAGCAGCGACCAGGATCGCGACCCCGACGAAACGCCGCCCGCGCGACATCCTCCCCAACGACGTCATTTTCGCAGAATCCCCCGACACCTGCGGGCGCGATGCTAGGGAGCGTCTCTTAATTTATCCCTTGGCCGTCGGAGCCGACCGCCCGCAACTTAGCGTTAGGTAAATCAAGGGTTTCGCCGGAATCGCATTGTGTAATCTCACAGCGCGCCAGCGGCCAAACGGGCCCAAGCGAGACGCGCTGCGAAGCCCAGTCCGCCGAGCAATTGCCGCAGGACGTTCTTGCGCTCTTCGGCGGCGACCTCGAACAGGCGCGCTTCGGCTCGGGCGCGGAACAGCAATTCGTCGCCGGTCGACAGGGCGTCGACGAGGCCGAGGCCGAGCGCTTCCGACGCGAGCCAGACGTCGCCGTTGGCGACCTTGTCGATGTCCAGGCTCGGCCGCCGCTCCTGGACGAAGCTCTTGAACGCCTCGTGAGTCGTGTCGAGCTTGCCCCGGAAATGCTCGCGTCCAGCGGGGGTAATTTCGCCGAGCATCGAGACGCTGCGCTTGAACTCGCCCGCCGTCATCTCCTCGAAGTCGATGTCGTTGCGCTTGAGCAAACGATGCAGATTGGGGATCTGAGCCACGACTCCGATACTGCCGATCATCGCGAAAGGCGCAGCGATGATTCTGTCGGCGGCGCACGCCATCATATAGCCGCCGCTGGCCGCGACCTGATCGACCGAGGCGGTCACGCGGATCTTGCGGTCGCCGAGCCGCATCACTTGTGCAGCGGCAAGGCCGTAGCCGGTCACCGTGCCGCCTGGACTTTCGATGCGAAGCACGACCTCGTCGACCTCGGGTCGCGCCGCGGTCAGCACGGCGTCGATCTCCGCAGCGAGCCGCTTGACGGCGTGCGCGCGGACGTCGCCCTTGAAGGCGAGGACGAAAATGCGCTTGCCGGAAGCGCGGGTCTTGGCGGCCTCCTTAGCCTCTTTCTTGCAGGCGGCGGCAAAGGCTTTGCGGGCCTTCTTATCGAGGATTTGCGCATGCATGGCGTCGCGCATCGCATCATAGCGCTCATCGAGCGAGCGTACCTTGATGTCGGCGGCGTGAGGCTCGCCGCCGCCGCGCGTCAGGCGCACGACGAGGGCGATGAGCGCCCCAGCCGCCGCAACGATCAGAAACGCCTTCAGCGCGAAGGCGGCGATATCCAACCAGAACGCCACGCCGGCTCCCTTTGCGCGCAGCCCGGCAGCCGAAGGACCGGCTGACGGCCACAAAAGGCAATTTCACGTCAATGCGACAATGGCAAGCCGCCTTTTCTCCACGAGTTATCTGCGCTGAGGCGATCAGGCACGCGAGATCAAGTCGTGGCGGCGGCGAGAGACGATGTCGCGCAGCGAGCGAAGCGCCTCGTCGCCAAGCTCGAACGTCCGGCGCAAGTCCTGAGACGCGTATTGAACGCGCTCGGCCCGCCCTGCCCCGTTCGCTTCGCTCGACAAGGCCCGCAATTCGTCTTGCAACGCCTCCGCGGAGGCGTAAAAGCCCGCCGACAGCCGCGCGAGATGAGCGCCGAGCAAGGCCATTCGAGGCGCGTCGGTCCGATAGCTGACGGTCGGAAGCACGGGCAGGCTCGGGGCGGGCCGACCACCATCGCCGAATTGCGCCAGCGCCCGCTCGACGTCGTGCGTTTCGAGCAGGTTCAACGTTTCCGCGATTTCCCCGATGAGGCCCGCCGCGAGCGCGCGGCGCCCCGCTCTGATCGCGACGACCACGCCAAGCGCAACGCCTAAGATGGCCAGAACAACGACGAGCAAGGCCAAGATCACGCCCATCCCGACCTCCTCCCAGGGAACCCGGGGCAAGTCATTCAACGCCGACTCGGGCCTCGACGCAAGCGGCCCGGCCGGGAATTGACATGGCCAGCCGAACGCCTAGGATCTCACTTCTGAAGGGGATGGAGTCCCCCAAAACCGCCTGTCCAGGCTGATGACTCCTGCCGCGTCGCGCGCGTGGCAGGGGCCGTTTGATCTCCTATACGCCCTGCCGCTCGCCGCGACTCCAGAGCATGGAGGTCGAGATGGGGCAGGTCTGGTTCAACTCCGCCATATGGCTCGGATTGGCGCTGACGGCGTCGATCGTCTCCATTCGCATCGCGATCTCGGTGGCGCTCATCGAGATCATCGTCGGCGCGCTCGCGGGCAACGCGATCGGCCTCAACCTAACGGAATGGGTCAACTTCCTGGCCGGATTCGGCGCAATCCTCCTCACCTTTCTCGCTGGAACGGAGATCGATCCCGCCGTCGTGCGCAAGCACTTTCGCTCCAGCCTCTCGATCGGCGTCGTCGGCTTTCTCGCCCCTTATCTCGGCATCCTCGCCTACGCCCGCTACGGGTTGCACTGGTCGTGGAGCGAAGCGCAAATCGCCGGGATTTCGCTGTCGACGACATCAGTCGCGGTTGTCTATGCGGTGATGGTGGAGACCGGCTTCAACCGAAGCGAGATCGGCAAGATCATTCTTGCTGCCTGCTTCGTCAACGACCTCGGGACGGTGCTGGCCCTCGGCGTCGTGTTCGCGCACTACGATTTGCGGCTCGCTCTCTTCGGCGCTGCGACCGCCATCGTCCTTTGGCTGTTGCCGCGCTTTGCGCCATGGTTCTTCGCGCAGGTCGGCCATCGCGTCAGCGAACCCGAAACGAAGTTCGTCGCGGTGATCCTGCTCGCGCTCGGCGGCTTGGCCAGCGCCGCCGGCAGCGAGGCCGTGTTGCCGGCCTATCTCGTCGGAATGGCGCTGGCGCCGGCCTTCCTCGCCGACCCCGAATTGCCGCACCGGATGCGGATCATCGCCTTCACGATCCTGACCCCATTCTATTTCCTGAAAGCCGGTTCGCTCGTCGAGTTCTCTCAGATCGCCGGCGCTGTCGGGCTGATCGTCGTCTTCCTCGGCATCAAGATGGCGACGAAGTTTCTGGGCATCTTGCCGCTGACGCGCGCCTTCCGCTTTGATCCGCGCGAAGGCCTCTACACGACGCTGCTGATGTCCACCGGCCTGACGTTCGGCACGATCTCCGCACTGTTCGGCCTGACCAACCACATCATCGACCGCAGCCAATATACGACACTCGTCACCGCCGTGATCGGGAGCGCGATCGTGCCGACGCTCATCGCGCAGCGTTGGTTTCAACCAACGTTCCGATCGGCCGAGAACGAAGCGATCGGCGCGCCCGCCGCGGATGAGGGCTGACCCGGCGCCGAGCGCGCTAGCCGGCGCTGCGGGCTCCGGTGGCGACGACAAGCCCCTCGGCGTCGCGCAGGGCTGCGCGAGCGAGCTCTAGAGCGCTGGACCGTCACATTGAATTGAGCGCCGGGATTCCGACGACGGGAGGTTCGTGATTCACTTCTCTAGGGAGGTGATTCGCGATGCCGAAGCCCTATTCACTCGATCTGCGTGAGCGTGTCGTCGCGTTTGTCGAGGCCGGGCACTCGCGGCGCGCGGCGGCAGCTCATTTCGACGTGTCGGTGTCCTTCGTCGTCAACCTGATGATGGCCTACCGGACGCGCGGCAGCCTCGAGCCCAAGCCGAGCGGCGGGAAGCGACACGCCAAGCTCGACCCGCATCGCGAGTTTCTCTTAGGCCGGGTGACCGAGCAGGCCGACATCACCATGCCGGAATTGGCGGCCGAGCTCGAAGCGCGCGGCACGCGGGCCGATCCGGCGTCCCTATCGCGCTGGCTGATCCGCAACGGCTATCGCTATAAAAAAAACGCTGCTCGCGAGCGAATGCGATCGCCCCGACATTCGCCAGGCGCGCGAGCAATGGCGGGCTGAGCGGCAACCGAAGATGCAGCTCGAGGCGCATCGGCTGGTCTTCCTCGACGAGACCGGAACAACCACGAAAATGACGCGTTTACGCGGCCGCAGCCCCAAGGGGCAACGCCTGCGCGCCAAAGCCCCGTTCGGCCATTGGAAGACGCAGACCTTCATCGCCGGCCTGCGCTGCGACGGGCTCACCGCGCCCTTCGTCATCGACGCGCCGATGGACCGGCGCATCTTCGAAACCTATGTCGCGACCCAGCTCGCGCCGACCCTCAAGGCCGGCGACATCGTCATCATGGACAATCTGCCGGCGCACAAGAGCCTGATCGCCGAAATGGCCATTCGCGACCGCGGCGCCTGGGTGCTGTTCCTGCCGCCCTACAGCCCCGACCTCAACCCGATCGAAATGGCCTTCGCCAAACTGAAAGCGCATCTGCGCGCCAGAGCCGTCCGAACCATCGACGCGCTCTGGCGCGCGATCGGCCAAATCTGCGACCTCTTTAGCCCCGACGAATGCAAGCACTACCTCGCCGCCGCTGGCTATGGATTCACATGAGCGTCCGGTGCTCTAGACCAAGAAAGCGAGCGCGGTCGACCGGTCCCGGTAGGGCGAGACGAGCGGTCAACGCGGCGGAAAAACCGAAGCTCGCGTAATAGGGCGCGTCGCCCACCAATAGGATCGCGCGATGGCCGCTTGCCGCCGCCCGCTCTATCGCTTGGCGCATGAGACTCGCGCCGACGCCGAGGCAGCGGTGCGAGCGCGCCACCGCAAGCGGCCCGAGCAGCAGCGCGTCGACGCCGCCGGCGCAAACCGGCCAGAGACGAACGGTGCCGATCAGCGCCGCTCCGTCCTCGGCGACGAGAGCGAGCCCTTCGGCCGGCAGCCGGCCGTCGCGAAGTCGCGCGCTCGTCTTCTTGAAGCGCGCGGCGCCAAACGCCCCGTCGAGCAGCGCCTCACGCGCCGGGACGTCCTGCGGCCGCTCGGCGCGCATCGTAAACGCCGGCAGAGGAATCGCCGCGTCGAGCGCGGCAAGGTCGATCAGAGCAGTCATCGGCCCCTCCAAGGGGTTGAGTGGGCAAAGCTGGCGGCGCGCGGCGCCGCCGGCTGGAGGGCGGATGGGATGGGGTGAACGGACCCTTCAGATCACGTAGGACTTCAGCGGCGGAAAGCCGTTGAAGCCGACGGCCGAGTAGGTGGTCGTATAGGCCCCGGTTCCCTCGATCAGCACCTTCGCGCCGATCTCGAGGCTGATGGGCAACAGATACGGCTCCTTCTCGTAGAGCACGTCGACGGAATCGCAGGTCGGCCCGGCAATGACGCAGGGCGACATCACGTCGTCGTCGTAGTCCGTGCGGATCGGGTAGCGGATCATCTCGTCCATCGTCTCGGCGAGGCCGTTGAACTTGCCGATGTCGAGATAGACCCAGCGCTGCGGATCGTCCTCGGACTTGCGGGAGATGAGCACCACCTCCGCCTCGATGACGCCAGCGTTGCCGACCATGCCGCGGCCCGGCTCGATGATCGTCTCCGGGATGCGATTGCCGAAGTGCCGCCGCAGCGCGCGGAAGATCGTCTGACCGTAGGTGCGCACGCCAGGGATCGGCTTGAGATAGCGGGTGGGAAAGCCGCCGCCGAGATTGATCATCGACAGCTGGATGCCGCGCTCCGCGAGGTCTTTGAACACCGCCGCGGAGGCCTTCAGCGCGCCGTCCCACATGCGCGGATTGCGCTGCTGCGATCCGACATGGAACGACAGGCCGTAGGCGACAAGGCCCAGCCGATGCGCGTGCTCGAGCACCTTGGCCGCCATTTCGGGCGCGCAGCCGAATTTGCGGGACAGCGGCCATTCGGCGCCGTCGCCGCGGCACAGAATGCGGCAGAACACCTTCGAGCCCGGAGCCGCGCGCGCGATCTTCTCGACCTCGGCCTCGCAGTCGACAGCAAACAGGCGCACGCCCAAAACATAGGCGCGTGCGATGTCCGCCTCTTTCTTGATGGTGTTGCCGTAGCTGATGCGGTCGGGCGTCGCGCCGGCGGCCAGCGCCTGCTCGATCTCGACGATGGAGGCGGTGTCGAAGCACGAGCCGAGGCGCACCAGGAGATCCAGGATCTCCGGCGCCGGATTCGCCTTGACGGCGTAAAAGACGCGCGTGTCGGGCAACGCCTTGGCGAAGCCGAGATAGTTCTCGCGCACGACCTCGAGGTCGACGACGAGACGCGGGCCATTCCCTTCGGTGCGGGCGAGAAATTCTTTAATGCGATTGGTCATCGCGGCATCCTCCGTCACGCGGCTAGCGCCGCGCTTGGCAAGAACAGGGGATCGGAGGCGATGCGTCCGCGGCCACGCGCGTTGGAGACGCGAGGCGTAGACGTTGACCCGCCGCCGCGACCGCTCGTGGCTCGGTCAAGCGGCGAAGAGCCGCTCAGCCGACCCCGCGAGGGTCAGATGCTGCGCCGTAGCCGCTCTCGCGCCGCAGGAAGCTCCTGTCAGCGAAATCCGCGGCCATCGTTTGGAGGGGAATGACCCTTCCGCACACCCGGCAAGATAGACAAGCCTCTTCGGTAAGCCGACCTTTGGAGGGCCGTCAGAGACGAAAAAGCCCGGTCCGTCGTTGCTTCAAGTCGCGTCCCCCGTTTGGCGGGGTGCGCCGGTTTGCCTCCGGCTGCCGGTCTGCCTAGGGCGGTTAACTGGCCTCTTGTCCAGATCCCCGCCGACCGACACACGACCACAGGCACGTGCGTATTGGGCAAGTTCTTATTTGTGCGAATCACCTCTGAAAGCAAGAGGTTTTTTTCGCTTCGCGCAATTTTTTCTCACTCCGTCACAAAACCTTCACGAACACGCCTCCCCAGGGGGAGTACGGGCGGGTCGAGGCCCGCTTGGAAAAGGACACGGCTCGCCCTGGTTCGCGGAGCGCACACAATCTCCAATCGCCTGCCGTTAGGGCTCGCCGCAGAAAAGATTTTGCTCACGCACGCCGCTCATCTGCTGTCTTTACATGTCTTCGCTTTGGCAGATCGCGGCAAACCGCCATTCGAGCCAATCCAACCGGAAACGAAAACTGTTGAGGGGGCGCCAAAAACGACAGATCATCGTTGTTTAAGCAATGCTTTTTCTCTACCCAAGTCCGAGACCGAGGCCTGTGAGCGCACGCGTTAGGGAGGAGGCCATGGATGTCCATCAGGCCGCGCGTGGGTTCTGGCGGCTGTGCGGCCCGATGCTATTCGCCTCTGCCTGCCTCATGACGGGAGCAAGGGCTCAGAACGCGCCGGCAGCGCCGGCGACCACGAGCGAAGGACCATTCGGATTCTTGGGCGCCGCCGCCAACAGCCCCACTCTGCTCGGCGACATGTGGGGGCTGAGGCCCGCGCTCGCCAAATATGGCGCGACGCTGAGCATCGTCGACAACAGCGAGGTGTTCGGCAACGTCACCGGCGGCATCCACCGTGGCTTTGAATACGATGGACTGACCACCGCGACGCTCCAGGTGGACACGAAGAAAGCCTTCGGGCTCGAGGGAGGCATGTTCAATGCGAGCGCGCTGCAAATCCGCGGCAACAATCTGAGCACGTCGAATCTCGGCACGCTGCAATTTGCAACCGGGATCGAGGCCGATCCCGCCACACGGCTATGGGAGCTCTGGTATCAGCAGAAATTCGGCGAGACGTTCGACGTCAAGGTCGGCCAGCAGAGCCTCGACCAGGAGTTCATGATCAGCCAGAACGCCGCCTATTTTCTCAACAGCAGTTTTGGCTGGGCGATCCTGCCTACGGAGGACATGCCGGGCGGCGGCCCCGCCTATCCGCTCTCCTCGCTCGGCGTGCGCGGCAGAGCGCACTTGAACGACAACCTGACGCTGCTCGCCGGCGTCTACAACGGCTCCCCCTCCCCCAGCAAAGTCGGCGATCCGCAGAGAGCGGACCCTTACGGCCTGAGCTTTCCGCTCAACGGCGGCGTGCTGGCGATCGTCGAGCTGCAGTTCGCCTATCCCGCGCCGAACGCTCCGGCCAAAGCCGGCCAAGCGCAGCCGCTTCCGCTCACCTATAAGATCGGCGCTTGGTACGACAGCGAGGCGTTCGCGGATCTGCGATACGACAATACCGGAATGCCGCTGGCCAGTCCCGCCAGCGACGGAACGCCTGCAAGCCATCGAGGCAACTATGCGTTCTATGCGGTCGCGGACCAGATGCTTTGGCGCTCTGCAAAGGAGACCAATCGCACCATCAACGCGTTCGTACGGCCGATGTTCACGCCGCTGCAGGACCGCAATCTGATCGCCTTCGGCCTGAGCGCTGGCGTGACGATTCACGAGCCCTTCGTCGGACGAGGCGACGACACCGCGGGGCTCGGGGTGAACTTCGCGCAGGTCAGCGGCGCCGCCACGGGCTTCAACCAGGACATGGCGTTCTACAACCCCAGCGTCTTCTCGGTGGTCCGCCATAACGAGACCGTGCTCGAGGCGACATATCAATACCAGGTCGCGCCCTGGTGGCAGATCCAGCCGGATGTCCAATACGTGTTCAACCCAGGCACGGGCATCGTCAATCCGGACAACCCGAGCCAGAGGGTCAAGAACGAACTGGTTCTCGGGATCCGGACGAACGTCACCTTTTAGAGCTGCAGCCCGCCCCGACCGCCCTGCTCGTCGCCGCGGAAGACAATCCCAACTCGAGACGGCCTAGCGATATGAGCGCGCTCGGGTGCGTCGTGGCGACGCTGCGCACCGGAGAGTCCGGCGCGGAGCACGCGGCGGCAATGGAGCCTGCCGAGCGCGCGGCTCGTGAGGAGTCCCTCGGCGCCTCAGAGCGAAGGCATAGACAGGTCATGTCAATGTATATGTCGCCAATCTGTCATCTTTACATTTCAGTGACAAAGAACAACTCAGCGATGCCCTTGTTTTGAATGGATCTAAACAGCTGCGGCCCTGTTTAGAAAATGTCCAAAAGACGGAATCTTCGTTGCGCCGCGAATTGTTCTTCTCTACGCAATGAGCCGCGACAGCGGGCCTTGAACCCGCCAGTTAGCGAGGGGAATATGAAAGATAATTTCGTCACGCGTCGTGACTGGGCGAAGTTTCGTTCGCCGCTCATGGCCGGAGTTTGTCTTGCCTGCCTGATGGCGGGGGCTCACGCGCAAGACGCGAACACCAAACCCGACCAATCCCAGGAATTCATCGAAACGCCCGTTGGGGCAAGCGCGCCCGCCGCCGCGAACCCGACCGCCAGCCAGTCAGCGACCGCCGGCGCCGCTGGCGATGCGAGCTCTAAGTCCGACCAGTCGCCGGAATTCGTCGAAACGCCCGTCGGCGCGAGCATGCCCGCCGCCAATTCGGTCGCCACGGCGACGGCGCCCCCCAGCAACATCCCTAACCCCTTCGGCTTTCTGAGCACCGCCCAGCGCAGCTCCAATCTGCTGGGCGACATGTGGGGCCTCAGGCCGATGCTCGCCAAATACGGCGTGACGCTCAACTTCGTCGAAAACAGCGAAGTCCTCGGCAACGTGACCGGCGGCTACCGGCAAGGCTTCTACTACGAAGGCCTGACCACTGGGACGCTGCAAATGGACACGCAGCGCGCGTTTGGCCTCCAGGGCGGCACGTTCAATATCAGCGCGGAACAAATTCACGGCGGCAATCTGAGCGCCGCCAATCTCGGCACTTTGCAGACTGCGAGCGGCATCGAGGCGGATCCCACCACCCGCCTGTGGGAGCTCTGGTACCAGCAGAAGTTCGGCGACAACTTCGACGTGAAGGTCGGCCAGCAGAGCATCGACCAGGAATTCATGGTCAGCCAGAACTCGGGCTATTTCGTCAACACGATGTTCGGGTGGCCGATGCTGCCCTCCGCGGACATGCCCGGCGGCGGCCCCGCCTATCCGCTGTCGGCCCTCGGCGTCCGCGGGCGGGTGCACATCAGCGACGATCTGACGTTGCTCGCCGGCGTCTATAACGGCAGCCCGTCGCCGACCAACATCGGCGACCCGCAAAAGGCCAATCCCTTCGGCGTCAGCTTCCCGCTCAACGGCGGCGTGCTGGCGATCGCCGAGTTGCAATACACCTACCCCGGCCCGGGCACGCTGGTGGACCCGGACCAGCCGGACCCGCTCGCGCGCACCTATAAGATCGGCATGTGGTACGACAGCGAGGACTTCGCCGATCTGCGCTACGACAACACGGGCCTCCCGCTCGCCGATCCCGCGAGCACGGGCATTCCGGCCACCCATCGGGGAGACTATGCGTTTTACGGGGTCGCCGATCAGATGCTGTGGCGCGCCGACAAAGAGCCCGATCGCACCATCAACGCCTTCATACGCCCGATGTTCACCCCGTTGCAGGATCGCAATCTCATTGCGTTCAGCCTCAGCGCTGGCCTGACGATGCACGAGCCCTTCTTGGGACGCGACGACGACACCGCGGGCATCGGCGTGAACTTCGCGCAGGTGAGCAGCGCGGCGACCGGGTTCGACCAGGACACGGCCGTTTACAATCCGGGCGTCTTCAACGCCGTGCGCCACAACGAGACCGTGCTCGAAGCGACCTACCAGTATGAGGTGATGCCGGCCTGGCAGGTCCAGCCGGATATCCAATACGTCTTCAATCCCGGCGCGGGGATCGTCAATCCGTATAACCAGACGCAGAAAGTCGAGAACGAACTCGTGTTCGGCGTTCGTACGAACGTCACCTTCTAAGACCGCTCGTCGCCGCGGTGATCCGCGGCGACGAGTCCATCCAACGACAAGACTGAGAGGCAAGGGTCATGTTGAATCTGCGACGAATGGGGGACGCAAGCGTCCTGGGCTGTATCGCCGCCGCTCTTCTGCTCGGCGCGCCGACGGCGCGCGCCGCGGGCGTGTTGGAAGGCTTGAAGCATCACACCACCGTAGTCTCGACTATCACCGACAACGGCGATCTCAACCCCTACGCGGTCGTCGTCGCGCCCGTTACGTCGGGCATGATTCATAAGGGCGACGTGCTGGTCGACAATTTCAACAACCAGTCGAACTTGCAGGGCACGGGCGGCACGATCATCGTCGTCGACCCCGCGTCGAAATCCACCAAACTTTTCGCCAAGCTGCCGCAGAACATGCCGCAATGTCCCGGCGGCATCGGCCTTTCCACCGCGATGGCGATGCTCACCAGCGGTTGGGTGATCGTCGGCAGTGCGCCGAGCACCGACGGCACGACCGCGACCCTCGGCCACGGCTGCCTGTTGGTCTTCGACTCCAACGGTCAACTTGCGACCGTGTGGTCGGGCTCGCACATCAGCGCACCCTGGGGCAACATGGCCGTCATCGACAACGGCTCGAAGGCGACCTTGTTCGTCAGCATGTCGGGCTTCGACGTCCCTGCGCCAAGCAAGATCGATTCCTCGACGGGGCAACCTGTCGTCGTCAACAAGGCGACCGTACTGCGCATCCAGCTTGCGATCCCGGCGAGCGGGCCGCCGAAGGTGACGAGCCAGACCGTGATCGCCGACGGCTTGGCCGAACAGGCTGACAAGGACGTGTTCCTCGTCGGACCGACCGGCCTCGCGCTGATCGGCTCGACCCTCTACGTGTCCGACGCCGTCGAGAATCGCATCGTCGCAATCGCCGACGCCACGTCGCGCACCAGCAGCGCCGGAGCCGGCCGCACCGTCACCAAGGACGGCCTGTTGCTGCGCCCGCTCGCGTTGGCGACGACCCCGAGCGGCCACATCATCGCCGCCAACGCCAAGAACGGTCAGGTCGTCGAATTCGACCCGACGTCCGGCAAGCAGGTCGCGGCGCAGTGGGTCGAACTCGAACCAGGCCCAGTCGCCGCCCGGCAACGGCGATCTCTTCGGCCTTGCGATGGCGCCCGACGGCGGCTTCTATTACGTCGAGGACGACGTCAACATGCTCGCGAAGGCGACGCCATGACGACGTCCGACCTCAATCCGAAGGCCACTCGCCGCGGCTTTCTCGGCGCGGCGGCGGGGCTTGCGGCTTTCACAGGACTCAGCAGCGCGCCGGGCGGGGCCCGCGCGCTCGAGGCGACCGAGTCCGCCCCGGCGGCGAGCGCGGTCGTGCCCTTCTGGGGCGAGCATCAGGCCGGCGTCGCGACGCCTCAACAAGCGTACACCTACCTCGCCGCCTTCGACCTCACGACGACCAAGCGCGCGGACGTCGAGACCCTGCTCCGCCGTTGGACCGAAGCGTCTGCGGCGATGAGCGAGGGACGGCCGGTGGAAATCCCGGGCGATGGCGACCCGGACACCAGAACCGATCCGGCCGATGTGCTGGAGCTCTCGCCGTCGCGCCTCTCGATCACCTTCGGCTTCGGGCTCGGGCTGTTCGAGAAGAACGGCGTCGACCGCTATGGGCTCAAGGCGCAACGACCGGCGGCCTTCATCGATATGCCGCATTTCCCTGGCGAACAGCTCGCGCCCGAACGCACCGGCGGCGATCTTCTCGTCCAGGCCTGCGCGGATAACCCGCAAGTCGCCTTCCATGTGGCGCGCCAGCTTGCCCGCATCGCCTATGGCGTCGCCGACCTCCGCTGGGTCCAGTCGGGATTCATCTCCGACTACGGCCCCGGCAAGACGCCGCGCAATCTCATGGGGTTCAAGGACGGCATTGTGAACCCCGCCACCGACGATCCAAAGCAGATGGACGCCGTCATCTGGGTCGGCGACGAAGCGCCCGCCTGGATGCGCGGCGGCGCCTACATGGTGGTGCGCCGGGCGCGCATCGCGCTCGAGCATTGGGACCGCATGAGGGTCTCCTTCCAGGAGCAGACCTTCGGGCGCCAGAAGCTCTCAGGTGCGCCGCTCGGCGGCAAGAACGAGTCCGATCCCGTCGACTTCGACGCCAAGGACGCCAACGGCGATCCGCTCATCCCCGAGAACGCGCATATACGCCTCGCTCGGCAGATGACGCGCGAGGGATCGCAAATCCTGCGGCGCGCCTACTCATACAACGACGGCGCCAACATCACCGCTGAGCGATGGCCGCCCTGGAAGCAGGGAATGGAGTTCGACGCGGGTCTGATCTTCATCTGCCACCAGCGCGACCTCGCCAAGGGCTTCGTGAAGATCAACGACAAGCTGTCGCGCTTCGACATGATGAACCAATTCGTCACCAATGTCGGAGGCGGCCATTTTGCCGTGCCGCGCGGCGCGGTAAAGGGCGAGTATATCGGTCAACGGCTTTTCGAGGCGTCTTCATAATGGAGAGCCCGTACAGGAGGCGACTGTGAACATTTTGATGCGGACCCTCTCCTGTGTAACTTTGGCGCTTCCCCTCGGCGCCGTCGCGCGCGCCGAGGACCTTGCGACCTATACGCTGACCCTCAGCCATCATCGCTTCACGCCGGCGCAGATCGATGTGCCCGCTGGCCAGGCCTTCTACGTCACCGTCAAGAATCTCGACGACGCAGCGGACGAATTCGAGATGCACGCTCCGGCGATCGAGAAGGTGATCGCGGCCGGAGGCGAGGGAAAGCTGCGGTTCCGCCCGCTGGCGCCGGGCCGCTTTCCTTTCATGGGAGAATTTCACGCCGACACAGCGCAGGGCGTGATCATTGCGCAATGAAGCGCTGAAACCAAAAAGGCCGCGCCGGTCGGCCAGGGAGGAGGAGCACGATGAAAAAGAAAATGCACGTGTCCGCGCTTGGGTTGGCAATCGCGCTGGCGAGCGCGGCGGTAGCGCCGACGCTCGCCGATGATGAGACGCACATCCCGATCTCGATCAAGGGTCACCGTTTTGATCCGGCCGAGCCGACCGCTCCCGCAGGCAAACCGGTGGTCTTCGAGGTGTCCAATCGCGATGGAACGCCGGCCGAATTCGAGAGCAAGGCGCTGCGCGTCGAGAAGGTCGTCCCCGGCGGCGGGACGGTGATGGTGAAGGTCCGTGCGCTGCAACCCGGCCGCTATCGCTTCTATGACGATTATCATGAAGAGTTCGACGGTAGGGTTCCTCGTCGTACAGTAAGGGAAAGGGGCGACCATGCTCGGCGCGCTGATTATAGTTTTTCGTGAGGTCATCGAAGCCGGCATCATCGTCGGCATCGTGATGGCGGTCACGAAGGGGTTGCCGGGCAGTCGGCTGATGGCGGCTCTGGGCGTGCTCGCTGGGGTTCTCGGCGCGTCGCTCGTCGCCGCCTTCGCGGGAGCCATCGCCAACGCGCTGAACGGCGTCGGACAGGAATTGTTCAACGCCTCGATCCTCGCGCTCGCCGTCTGCATGCTCACTTGGCACAACATATGGATGGCGAGCCACGGGCGCGAACTCGCTGCCGAAGCGCGTCAACTCGGCCAGGAAGTGCGCAGCGGCGCACGCTCCGGGATCGCGCTCGCGATCGTCATCGCAGTCGCGGTGATGCGCGAAGGCTCGGAGATCGTGCTGTTTCTCTACGGCCTCTCAGCCTCCGGCGGAACGACCGCCAGCGACGTTCTGCTTGGCTCGATTCTCGGCCTTCTCGCCGGAGCGGGGCTCAGCACGCTGACCTATTTCGGACTGGTGTCGATCCCGGCGCGGCGTCTCTTCGGCGCCACCAGCGCGCTGATCACGCTGCTTGCGGCCGGCCTAGCGGCGCAGGCGGCGAATTTCCTCCAGCAGGCGGGCGTCGTCACGGCTTTGAGCCAAACGGCGTGGGACACCTCGGGCATCCTCTCCGACACGAGCATTCTGGGCCGCGTCCTGCACACTTTGGTCGGCTACAGCGATCAGCCCTCCGTGTTGCAAGTGGTCGTCTATTGCGCCACGCTGGCGACCATCTTCGCGCTGTCGAAGGCCTTCACCTCGCGCGCGATATCGCGCCGAGCGGCGGCGCCGGCGCCGCAAAGGGGCTGAGGCCAAAATCAGGGTCGCCAACGGGCAGGGAATGGCCTAATTCCTTTCCCGCGCTTCGCCGCGCCAACATCGGAGAAGACTATGGTTCGGATCGCCCGCCCGTTCGCCCTCGCTCTGCGCTTTGCCGCTCTCGCTCCGCTGACGATCATCGTTGCTCCGCTGCCGGTTCTGGCCCAGGCCCAGCAAGATCAGGCGCCGCCGCAGGTTGCGCTGACCGACGCGCAGGTTCAGGCCTACCTCGACGCGCAGGGCGAAATGGCGGGGCTTACGACCAAGCAGGACGGCGCTCAGGACAAACCCGACCCGAAGGTCGAGGCGCAACTCGATGCGATCGCCAAGAAGCATAACTTCGCTTCGCTTGACGACTTCAGCGTCGTCGAAGCGAACATCGGAATGGTCATGGACGGCGTCGACCCGCAGAGCCGCAAATACGTCGGAGCCGACGTCGTGCTGAGGAAGCAGATTGCAGAGGTCCAGGGAGACAAGTCGATGGCGGCGGGCGACAAGAAGGCGGCGCTCGCCGAAATGAACGGCGCCCTGAAAGCCGTCCAGCCGCTTAAATACCAGGCCAACGTCGCCGTCGTCCTCAAATACTACGACAAGCTCGCCGCCGTGAGCGGCCAGACGGACTAAGGCCAGAGGCGATCGTCATTTTGATCGACGCGGCGCTGCTGTCACCCCCGCGAAAGCGGGGCTCCAGACAACCGCCGCAGGCCTTGCCCTTTGACTCCTGTCATGCCCGCTTTCGCGGGCCTGACAGGATCGTCGCCCTGAGTCAGATCGCAGCGACCGCCTGGAGGATCGCACGGATTTGGTCGGCGAAGCCGCGCGACGGCGCCGGAAAGGCGCCGTCGATCGCCGCCGAGCCGATGGTGAAGCCAGCCGCCCCACTCGCTGCGACCTCGGCGATCCGCGCCGGGTCGTCGATCGAACCAGCGACGATCACCGGCTTGTCGACCGCCCCGACCACGACGCGCATCAGCGCCGGAACGTCGCCCGGACGACGATAGGCGAGGAGGTCGAGGCCCGCCACGCCTTCGACCGCGCATAGCGCTCGCGCGCTTTCGGCGATCTCGTCGATCTCGCCCTGCAATGTGCTCGGATGGCCGACGACTGTTCCAGGAAATGGCGCATAGCGGATGCCGGCGCTCTTGGCGATCGGCGCCACTTCCGCGGCGCGCACGCCGCCGAGCAGCCAATCGACGCCGAGGTCCGCGGCGACGCCGGCCGAGGCGAGTTCGCTTTGCCGGTCGAGCGAGACAACCTCGAAGAAAGCGCGGCCGCCGCCGGCCTTGGTCGCCCTCGCGAGCTCCTTGAGCGCTGCGCGGGACAATCCGACGTCCTTGAAGCCGACATTGCCGACGCCGAGCGCAAGCGCCTCGTCGATCAGGGCGCGCGCCTGCGGGACCGTGCGATCGCGCTGCGTAGCCATGAAGATGAAGCCGACCGACATGGCCATGACGATCTCGCCGCTGGTCGCCGAGAGCGCGCGGGGCCCCGGTGACGCCCGCGCGTTTCCCTCAACGACTACGCGATTTCCTGAGATAGAGGAAGCGACGCGGCTCTCGCGCCGCATCCCAGGGTCACGAGCCCTCGCCGCAAGCATAGCGGCGAGGGTCGCCAGGCTCTTATTTCATCAATGGACCCCACGACGGATCGCTCGCGTAGTCCGGCGTCGGCACCAGGAATTCGCCGTGGCCGAAGATGTCAGCCATGTAGATCTTCGCGCCCGTCTCGCCGCCCGGGTCGCGGAAGAACATCAGGAACAGCCCGTTGGGCGAGAATGTCGGGCCTTCGTTGTGAAAGCCCTCGGTGATGATCCGCTCGCCCGAACCGTCGGGCTTCATCACGCCGATGCCGAACTGGCCGCCCTTTTGCCGGGTGAAGGCGATAAGGTCGCCGCGCGGCGACCACACCGGCGTCGAGTAACGGCCGTCGCCGAACGAGATGCGGGTGGCCTGCCCTCCATTCGCGCTCATCACATAGAGCTGCTGCGTGCCGCCGCGGTCCGATTCGAAGACGATCTGCGAGCCGTCCGGCGAGTAGCACGGCGATGTGTCGATGCCTGCGCCGTCGGTGAGCTGCGTCGTCGCGCGCGACCCACGGTCCATCACGTAGAGATGCGCGTAGGAGCCTTCCGACAGCGACATGATGATCTTCTGGCCGTCGGGCGAGAAGCGCGGCGCGAAGGTCATCCCCGGGAAGTTTCCAACCGACTGCCGCTGACCGTTCTCCAGATCGAGCAGCGTCACTCTCGGTTCGTTGTCGCCGAACCACATGAACGCCACCTGCTGCTGCGAGGGCGAGAATTCCGGCGTCACCGCCAGCTTCTCGCCGCTCGTCAGGTACTTCACGTTCGCGCCGTCCATGTCCATCACGGCAAGGCGCTTGCGGCGCTTCTCCTTTGACCCGGTCTCGTCGACGAACACGACGCGCGAATCGAAGAAGCCCTTCTCGCCGGTAATCCTGGAGAAGGTGGCGTCGGCAATCAGATGCGCGACGCGGCGGGCGTTGGCCATGTCAGTGGTATATTGCTGCCCAGCGACCTGTTGGCCGGTGGCGGTGTCCCACAGGCGGAACTGCGCCGAGACGCGCCCGCCCGCCGTCGACACGCGCCCCGTCACCACGAACTGCGCGTTGACGGTCTTCCAGGCCTCGATATTCGGCCGGACGTCGGGATTGGTCACGTTTTCCGGGAAACTCGTCGGATTGAGCGGCGTCAGGAAAATCGAATGGGCGAAGTCATTGACGAGCACGGCTCCGAGCTTCGATCCGCTCTCGTCGCCCGCGAACGGCGTCACTGCAACGGTGACCGGCGTGAAATTGGCGCCTGCATGGACATAAACGTCGTCCGCCGCCTCGGCGGACGCTGCCAGGCCGACGGCGAAAACCGCTGCGGCGAGGCGGAGGAAGGCCTTATCGATCATCATGACGGCTCAGTCTCGCTGTTTCAATCGACGTTGATTGAGAGGCGGGTTCTCGACCCATCCCCTGGAATGACGGGCGCGCGGACGCTTGCCGCCGCCTTCCCCCGCAAGGGGGGAGAGAAATCGCGACGCCTCCTCGCCTCATCCAAGTGCGCTCTGCGGATCGAAATGGACGGTCTTAGTGCGCCACTGCCCGAAATAGGGAAGGAATTCCGCAGGCACGTGCAGCGGATTGCACTTCAGAACCGCCCGGACAGCGCTCTCCGCGTGCGGGCGCCACGCCGGATCGCTCGGCGGGTTGAGCAAGGTCGGCTCAGCGGCGAGCGTGCCATTGGCGTTGAAGGTGACGCGCACCTGCGCGACATAGTGGTCGCCCTCCGGCATCGTCGGCGGCGGCGTCCAGCAATTGAGATAGGCGTCCGTCAGCCAAGCGTCGAGCGCCGCCGAGAGCGAGGGCGACATGCGCGCCGCATGCTGGCTCGGCAGACCCTGCGGCGTCGGCGCGGCGCTCGCCGTTTCGAGGCTGGCCTTCGACGTGCTCTGGCCGATCAGCTTGGCGATCGCGTTCGGATCATAGGACTTTTGCGGCTTCGCGTCGTCCGGCTTCACCTTCTCCAGCAGCTTGGCGACCTGATCCGGCCGGAATTTCTCAGGCGGCTTCTCCGGCGGCGGCGTCTTCGGCCGAACCGGAGGCGCCGGCTTGGCTTCCGCCACCGGCTTGGTCGGCAGCGGCGTGGGCGGGATCTCCTGCGCGGGCTTGGGCGGCGGAGGCGGCGTTGGAGGCGCGTCGTCGGCGAGCGGCCGCGGCGGCGGCGCTGGCGGCGGCGGCGCGGGCTTGGCGGGCGGCGGGGGAGGAGCCGGCTCAGGCGGAGGGGGCGGCGTCTCCTCTGCCGTCTTGAGTTCCGGCGGAGGCGTCGGGGGCATCGGCGGCGGAGGCGGCGTGGGCGCGGGCGGCGCCGCGGCGGCGTGCGAGGGCTCCGGCGGCGGCTCCTTCATCGGTTGAGCGTCCCGTTCGCCGTTCATGATCTCGTTGAACTGCGTTTGTGTGACGGTCGTCACGGGGAGAGACTTGGACGCGTCGTCATATTTCGGCGCAGAGGCGAAGCCAAAAATAATGAAAGCCAGCAGCGCGCCATGCAGCACGCCGGAGGTGATCAGACCCGATTTTGACGGCTGTTCGCTCAACGACCGTCCCTGTCACTGCTTTGCCGGGTCGGTGACGAGCGCCACCTTCTTATAGCCGGCGGACGTCACCTCGCCCATGATCTCGGCCACGCGCCCATAGGGCACGGTCTTCGATGCGCGCAGATAGACGCGCTGATCGGCGACGTCCCCGCCCCCGCCGAGCGCCTTCATCTTGTCGACGAGTTCGTTGTCGGCGACCGGCTGGTCCATCAGATACAATTGTCCCTGATCGTTGAGCGCGACCGCGATCGGCTTCTGGTCGACGTTGAGCGGGCCAGCCTTGGCCTGCGGCAGGTCCACCGAAACGCCGCTGGTCAGCAGCGGCGCAGCGACCATGAAGATGATGAGCAGCACCAGCATGACGTCGATGAACGGCGTCATGTTGATGTCGGCCATGGCCCCGTAGCGCGGCACCCCGCGCCGGCCGCGCCCGCTTTTGCGCGCTCCGCCGACTGACATTCCCATCAGGATTCCCCCTTCGCTCTCTCGTTCGTCAGGCCGCGCGATCGCTCGTTACGTGCTGGTCGATCTGTCGCGACAAAATCGACGAGAATTCGTCGGCGAAACTCTCCATGCGCGCTTGTGCCCGCGCGACGTCGCCTTGCAGCTTGTTGTAGGCGATGAGAGCCGGGATCGCGGCGAAGAGGCCGATCGCGGTGGCGAACAACGCTTCCGCGATGCCGGGCGCGACCACGGCGAGCGAAGTGTTCTTCGAGGCGGCGATCGAGCGGAAGGCGGTCATGATGCCCCAGACCGTGCCGAAGAGGCCGACGAACGGGCCGGCGGAGGCGACGGTGGCGAGGAACAGCAGGTTGGATTCGAGCCGCTCGACCTCGCGCGCGATCGAGACGTCGAGCACCTTGTCGAGACGCGCGTGCAGGCCGCGGAACGAAGCGGTGGGATTCTGGAAGGAGCGCTTCCACTCGCGCATCGCCGAGACGAAGAGGCTCGCCGCGCCGGAATTCGGCCGCTGCGCCAGCGAGGCGTAGAGCTCCTCGAGCGACTGGCCGGACCAGAACACCTGCTCGAAACTGTCCATCGCCCGGCGGAAGCGGGTGAACAGTAACGTTTTGTTGACGATGATGGTCCAGCTCCAGAAAGACGAGCCGAGCAGCCCGAGCATGACGATCTTGACGACGATATGCGCCGACCAGAACATCGAAAGCAGCGTCGTTTGCGGGTCGGCGGCTGCCGTGGCGGCGGCGTCGGTAGCGTTCATGGGCGAAGGAACCTCTCGCAACGGGGAAAGTTAGTATTCCTTAGGCAGGCCGTGGCTCGGTCGAGGGTCTGCGACGCAAATGGGCCAAAACTTGGGCTCGCCCCGCGCACGCCCAAGCCGACCCCACTGGCGCGACGCCGATCAACCTCAGAGAAACCAAGCGATTCGGTCACGCGTTGGCGTCTGTGGCGCGTTTTATCCATCCACTTAAGCCTCGAATAGGGTTAACGACGGGTTAGCGCGCGAAAGCTCAAGCGAATATCATCAGGAGCCATATTGCTTTTTTCACCGCTTTGTCATTCTGCTGGCTGTGGCTGCGCCGGGTGAGTCGCACGACTCTTGCCCACAAGACTGTTCGGCCTGGGCGCACCCAATGTCGAAGGCTCCCATGAAGCGACCGCCTCACCACTTCGTCGTCGAGGTCAAACGACAACGACGATCAACGAATGCAGTTGGAAAGTCCTGGCTCGACGACCCGCGATTCGCCGCGGCGGCCGCCGAAGCGGCCAGCGCCGTCGGCGTGCTGGAGCTCGAGCCAAAATTAGAAGAGACGAAGCCCGCCGCTCCGGCAGCGCCGTCGCGACCATCGGGCCGCATCCTGCCGAGCCTCGTCGAGGTCGAGCTGCCGAGCCTCGTCGAGGTCGAGCCCGAGCCCGAACCCGTCGAGATCGTCGAGCCGCCGCGCAGGCGCGAGCGGAAGGTCGAAGCCGCCCTGCAAGCGGCCGAAGCTCTCTTCTCCAGTCGCGGCGAACCTGACCTTGGGCCTCCCGATCCGGCCCCACCAGCGCTTGAAACCCTCGCGTTTGTCGCCGAGCCGGTCGCGAAAGTTCCGGCCACGCGAAAGGCAAAAAAGACGAAAAAGCCGACCGCCGCAGCGCCGGAGGCTGCGCCGCAGTCGCTCGGCGTCAAGGCCCTCGCCGAAGCCCTCACGGCGCGCGCGGCGCGCGCCGTGGGCGAATTGCGGGTAGAGGCGGCTGAGGAGGAAGGCTCGTCGGCGGACCGCGCCGAAAGGCGGCAAGCGCGCCATCGCCGCATCCTCGAGCGTTACGTGCGCGGCGCCGAGGCGAAGCCCGGCCAGCGCTGGAAGCTGCGCCTGCAAAAGCGCCGCAAGTAATCCCGCCCCCCGGCGATCCCCATCGCCTTGCGTTCCGCGCGCTCGCGAACGCCCTCGCTTGCGTTTATCGTGTGCTCCGAGTTCGGCGGCCTCCCGCGCCAAGGCGAAGCCCGGCCGGCGTCGGAGGAGACGACCATGCTGTTCACGCCCGAGCACGAGGAGGCGCGCCGCGCGCTGCAAAAATTCATCGCCGCGGAGATCAATCCTTTCGTCGACGAATGGGAGGAGGCGCAGGCTTTTCCCGCGCACCAGGTCTTCAAGAAGCTCGGCGCGCTCGGCTTCCTCGGCCTGACGAAGCCGAGCGAATACGGCGGGCTCGCGCTCGATTATTCCTATTCCGTCATGATGGCCGAGGAGCTCGGCGCGATCCGCTGCGGCGGCGTGCCGATGGCGATCGGCGTCCACACCGACATGGCGACGCCGGCGCTGGCGCGATTCGGTTCGGACGCTGTGCGCAGCGAGTTTCTCGCGCCGGCGATCGCGGGCGAGGTCGTCGCCTGCGTCGGCGTATCGGAGCCGGGCGCCGGGTCTGACGTCGCCACGATCAAGACGTTCGCCCGCTCCGACGGCGACGACTACGTCATCACGGGCGGCAAGATGTGGATCACCAACGGCGCCCAGGCCAACTGGATCTGCCTGCTCGCCAACACCGGCGATGGGCCGAAGCACCGCAACAAATCGCTGATTTGCGTGCCGATGGCGGCCAAGGGCGTGACGGTGGCGCGCAAGATCGACAAGCTCGGCATGCATTCCTCCGACACCGTGCAGATCTTCTTCGACGAGGTGCGCGTGCCCAAGCGCAACCGCATCGGCGAGGAGGGACACGGCTTCACCTATCAGATGATGCAGTTCCAGGAGGAGCGGCTATGGGCGGCCGCTTCGTGCCTGAAGGCGCACGAGCGCATTATCGCCGACACGATCGCCTACGCCCGCGAGCGCAAGGCGTTCGGCCGCAGCATTCTCGACAATCAGACCGTGCATTTCCGGCTTGCGGAATTGCAGACCGAGGTCGAGCTGTTGCGCTCGCTCGTCTATCGCGCCGCCGAGGCGATGATCGCCGGGGAGGACATGACCCAGCTCGCCAGCATGGCGAAGCTGAAAGCCGGCCGGCTCGGCCGCGAAGTCCCCGACGCCTGCATGCAATTCTGGGGCGGCATGGGCTACACCGCGGAGACCTCGGTCAGCCGCGCCTATCGCGACTTCCGCCTCGGCTCGATCGCTGGCGGCGCCGACGAGGTGATGCTGACGATCCTATGCAAGGGCATGGGCACGCTACCGGGGATGCAATAGGCGCGTTGCGACGGCTGAGCTCGTCAACGCCCCGTCGAGGTTTCTGTCAAATCTCCGCACAATTTCGTCAAGCGGCGTCAACTTATGTCAAGCGTCGTCAAGACTTCGCTTGACGCTCGCCCCAGCCATATCAACCACTTAGGCCTCCGTTCATTGACGAAAGCGGCCTCGACGCGAATGCCTTGACGCCGCGGCCTTGGCTCGGTGCGCACGGCGGGGCGAACAAGACGCAAGGATAGTCGGCGTTTCGCGAATCGGGAAGAAATTGATGATCGCAAGCCGCCGACTCTCGCCCCCTATTTCGGCTTCATCTTAACGCCCTGCCCCACCTGTGGCGGGGCTTCGAGCCCACGATGCGCCTTGGCGAGCGCGTCTAGCGCCGCCTTGGTTTCGGCGCGCCACGGGGCGGCGTGGGCGCCCTCCGCGCCGCGCTCGATCGACAGCAGCAATTGCTCGCTGGCGGCGAGGCGCGCCCCCTCGCGCCCGGCCTTCATCTCGAGCCAGACGCGCATCCGCTTGTCGTCGTGTTCGAGCAGGCGAGCGACGACGAACAGCGGCTCGCCCTCGCGCGCTTCCGCGAAATAGTGCAGCATCGTCTGCATCGTATAGAGCGTGCGGCCGCTGGCCTTGCGCGCGGCGGCGTCGAGCCCGATACGATCCATCAATGCGTCGACCGAACGGCTGAACACCACGGCGTAGGCGGCGTCGTTCATATGGCCATTGTAGTCGACCCACTCCGCCACGACGGCTGATTCGTAGACCGGCAACGGCTCGTTGCGATGCATGACGTCCTCCTTCGATGGAGACGACCGTATCCCCGCTTCCCCAATACTTCTGCGCCGGCGCGAGAAGATCAACCGGGATTCGCTCCAGCGGTGATCGCCGTCAGCGCGCCGTCGATGATCTCCCAGCGACCGGCGCGCGCGACGGCGGCGACATAACCGTCAGGCCGGACAAGCCACATTCCGGCATCGTCCGGGGGCTGGCGAAGCTGCGGCTCCAAGATCGACGCATGGCGGCCAAGAATCGCTTTGGCGCTGTCGTCCTCGCGCGCGAGCAAAGCGAAGCGTGGGGCGTCCCCCGCCCCGAAGGGATGATCGGCGACGATCCTGGCTCCCGGTCCCGGGCCCTGCAGGCCTTCGGCCGAGCCGGCGTTCAAAGGACTTTTGGAATAGCCGATCGAGACTTCCGAGAGCCTCTCCGACAGGGCGTGCTGCACCGGGGAGAGCCCAAGAATATGGCGCGCCGCGAAATTCCTGAGATTCTGGGCCCAGGCGTTGCGCACCATTGCGACCCGAATCAAGCGTCCGGAATCGGCGAGGATTTGCTCGGCGACGGGGCTGCGTTCGGCGCTATAGCTGTCGAGGAACTGCGGCCCGGCGCGCCCGCTTTCTACAAGGGCGAGCTTCCAGGCGAGATTGAACGCGTCCTGCATGCCCGTATTCATGCCTTGCCCGCCCGCAGGGCTGTGGATATGGGCGGCATCGCCAGCCAGGAAGACCCGGCCCGCCCGATAATCCCTGACCTTGCGTTCGTTGATCCCAAATGTCGAAATCCAGACCGGCTGGGAAAGAGTCACGCCGCCAGGGCCGCGACGATCTACGATCGCCTGAACCTCCGCGAGGGTCGGATCGGCCGGAGCGGCGGCGCCGACGTCGGCGATGATGCGATAGCGGCCGGGCGAGATCGGAAACAAGACGAATATCCCGTCCTCGCTCCAGAAGATCGCCAGTTCCGAAGGCGGCGCGTCGAGGCCGGCGACATGGACGTCGGCAAGGACGAAATGGGTCATCAGCGTCTCGCCGTCGAACGGCAAGCCGAGCATTCGCCGCACCGTCGAATGCGCGCCGTCGCAGCCGATCAGGTAGCTCCCCTCGACGGTCTCACTGCGGCCGTCCGGGCCGCGCACGGCGCAGGCGACGCCGTCCGCTGTTTCGGCGAAGCCGGTCAACTCGGCGTTGCGCTCGACACGCCCACCGAATTTTTCGAGCTGCGCCTCGAGCAGCCGCTCGGTCTCCGACTGCGGGATCATCAACAAGCAGCGAAAGCGCGAGGCGGCCTCGTCGAGCGTGACCCGGGCAATGACGTCCTTGCGCGAGAAGATTGCGAGCGAGTCGGCCTTGAGGCCATTGGCGAGGAAAGCCTCGGCGCAACCGGACCGCTCGAGCAATTCGAGCGTGCGCGCCCAGACGGCGAGCGCTTTCGATTTGTCCGTGCGAGCGGGCGCCTTGTCGACGATGCGGACGGGGACGCGATAGCGCGCGAGTTCGGCGGCCATGGCGAGGCCAACGGGCCCGGCGCCGACGACGAGAACGGGCTTGCTCATTGTGTCTCTCCTCAGCGCGAAATGTTGCCGGCGCTCAATTCACGGTCACACCGCGAGAATGGCAAAAATCCGCTTCCTATCCAAGGGACTCGGGTTAGCTATGGCGCCGCCCAGGTTTCGCCATCATAGTCTGAGAGTGCGGCGCGTCGGACATCGATTCCACTCTGGGTCACCCGACCGGCTTACGAACAAAGCGGCTCGCGGCGCCGCTCGGTCGATGGCCGTCCACTTGGAAGGAAGCAAACGCCGCGTGACTGCGTCCGTCTCGATTCCCTCCCGCAGCGCCACGCCGGGCCAACCCGGCGCCGGCGCGCTCGAACACAAACATGCGGCTAAGCGCTTTCCGCAGACCCGCGCGCAGCGCCTGCTCGTCTCCTTCGCGCTGCTGTTTTCGGTCGGCCTGCTGGTGGTCGCCTTCAGCGACGCCGTGCGCGAATTCAACTATCGCGAGATGGTCCACGCGCTGCGCCATCTGCCGCCCTCGGCGATCGCCTGCGCCTTCGGCGGGACCGCGCTGAGCTTCGCCGCCCTCGTCGGGCGCGACGCCAGCGCGCTGCGCTATATCGGCGCCCGCGTTTCGACGCCGGCGTTGCTGATCGGCGGCTTCTGCGGCAGCGCGCTCGGCAACGCGGTCGGATTCGGCCCGCTCACCGCCGCCGCGGTCCGCTACCGGATCTACGGCGCGGTCGGCGTGACGACCGACGAGATCGCGCGCCTGCTCGTCTTCGTCGCCGGCGGCTTCGCCATCGGCCTCGCCGGCGTCGGCGGCTTCGCCGGCCTCTTGAAGGGAGGGCAGGCCGCCGCGTTGCTCGGCTGGCCGCCCGCTCTGATCGAGGGCGCTTCCATCGCCGCATTGGCGGCAGTCAGCGGGCTTCTTGCCTTCGGTCTGCCCGGGACGATCCGCATCGGCTCGCTCTCGATCCCTGCGCCGGGCCGGCGCTTGCTGGCGGCCCAGCTCGCGCTGACCTCGATTCGACTGCTCGGCGCCGTCCTCGCTCTATGGTCGCTGCTGCCCGAGACGCCGGTGAGCTTCGTCACCTTTGCGGCGATCTTCTCGGCCGCGACCGCGCTCGCCGCCATCACGCATATTCCCGCCGGCGCCGGCATCTTCGAGGCGATCGTGCTTTGGGCGTTCCGCGGCCACGCCTCCGAGGAAAGCGTCGCCGCGGCGCTGATCGCCTATCGCTTCATCTACTACGTCCTGCCGCTCATCATTTCGGCCGCCGCCTTCTCGATGTTCGAGGTTGGCGTCGCGGTTGGCGGCGAGCGGGCCCGGCAGGACGAGCGACTGACGCGCGCGGCGGCGCGGCTCGCGCCGACCTTCATGGGCGTGATGGCCTTTGCGGCGGGCGTCATGTTGCTGGTCTCCGGCGCGACGCCGACCTTCAACTCCCGGCTCGCCGCCCTTGCCCTCCACGTCCCACTGTGGGCGGTCGAAACGTCGCATTTCATGGGCAGCCTGGTCGGTGTCCTCTTCCTTTTCGTCACCGTGGGCTTGCTCGACCGACGCGACGGCGCCTGGAAGCTCGCGCTCGCCCTTTCCGCGACCGGCCTCGTCTTCTCGCTGCTCAAGGGGCTGGCGTTCGGCGAAGCCGCCTTCCTGCTGCTCTTTGCGACCATGCTGCTCGCCACGCGGCAACAATTCCATCGGCCGACGTCGATGTTCGATCAGCCCTTCACCTGGGGTTGGTTCGTCGCGGTCGGCGGCGTCATCGCCGCCGCGTTCGGCATTCTCTGGCTCGCCTTTCATGACGCCGCCTGCGCGCAGCACGGCCCATGGTGGCGCTTCGAATTCGACGCCCAGGCGCCGCGCGCGATGCGGGCCCTGCTCGGCGCTTCGGTGCTCACAGCCGGCATCGGCCTGCGCGAATTGCTGCGGGCCCCCAAGGGGCTCGCGCCAAAGCCGGACGCGGCCGAACTCGCGCAGGTCGAAGCGATCCTTCAGCTGGAAAGGCGCGGCGACGCGATGCTCGCCTTCATGGGCGACAAGAGCCTGTTGTTTTCCGAATCCGGGCGCAGCTTTCTCATGTTCGGCAAGCGCGGGCGAAGCTGGATCGCGCTGTTCGATCCGGTCGGCCCGCGCGAGGAGTGGACCGCCCTAATCGATCGCTTCATCCGCCTGTCGCAGGCCCATAGCGGGCGCGCGGCCTTCTACCAGGTGCGCCCCGATAGCCTGCCCTACTATCTCGACGCCGGCCTCAGCGTCATGAAGCTCGGCGAGGACGCCGTCATTGCGCTTGCCGCCTTCAACATGAAAGGCGGCGCGGCGGCGCATCTGCGCTACGCGCTGAAGCGCGGCGAGCGCGACGGCCTCGAATTCGAGCTGCTGGCGCCCGAGCGCGTCCGCGCTTTCATGAGCGAGCTCAACGAGATTTCCTCGCAATGGCTCGAAGGGCGGCGCGGCGACGAAAAGGGCTTCTCGGTCGCGGCCTTCGACCCCGGCTATCTCGCCCGCCAGCGCGTCGCGGTTCTCAGAGAGCATGGACGGACTGTCGCCTTCGTCAGCGTCATGGCGACTGACGCCGGCGGCGAGGCGACGATCGGCCTGATGCGCTCGTCTGGCGCGGCCTGCCCGGTCGCGATGGAGTTCCTGTTCACCCGGCTCATTCTCGCCCTCAAGGACGAGGGCCTCGATACGCTCAGCCTTGGGGCCACGCCGCTCGCCGGCATCCGCCCAGCGCCGCTCTCCTCGCAGTGGCACCAGCTCGGCGCGCTGATCTGGAAGCACGGCGACCGCTTCTACAATTTCAAGGGCCTGCGCACCTTCAAGGGCAAGTTCAACCCAGAGTGGCAGCCGCGCTATTTCGCCGCGTCCGGCGCCTTGAGCCCTTATGTCGCGATGGCCGACGCCGCCGCGCTGATCGGCGGCGGTTTCGTCTCGGCCAATGCGGAGCAGGCGTATGACTAGGGACGCGCATGTCACCCCCGCGAACGCGCTTCGGCATGCGCGCATCGGCCCGGCGCCGTCACGCCCGGACTTGATCCGGGCGCCCAGGTGGCGACATCTGCGATTAGCCTTGCTCCGTCCCGTCCTGGATACGCGGGTCAAGCCCGCGTATGACGGCAAGCTCGCTGCACTCACTCCGCCGACTACACTCGGCGGCGATGAGCCGCCTGAGGCACGCGCCGGCAATCGCCGCCGGCTTTCCTCCCTCGGCTCCTGGATGCCCGCGCTCGCAGGCATGACAAGGCTCGCGCTTTTGCTCCTCGCCGCCGCCGTTTGGCTTTTCGCGCTGGCGCCCGCCTTCGCCCTCGACGCCGGGCGCTACGGCGAGGTGCGGCTGGCGCTGCCCAAGGGCGCGCCGCGCGGCTACGTCGTGCTGTTTTCCGACGCCGGCGGCTGGAAGCCCTCGGATCAGGCGCGGCTCGCCGCGCTGGCGAGCGCCGGCGCGCTGGCGGTCGGCGTCGACACCGACGCCTATCTCGCGCACATCGCCTCCGTCCCCGCGACGTGCGATCAACTGGTCGGCGACACGGAAGGCTTGAGCCGCCGGCTGCAACGCGAGCACGCCGGAACGGAGTACTTCTATCCCCTCCTCGTCGGCGTCGGCAAAGGCGGCGCGCTGGCCGGCGCGATCCTTGCCCAGGCGCCCGGCGCGACACTCGATGGCGCGGTCTCGATTGATCCCTGGAGCGTCCTGCAGACCAGCCACCGTTTCTGCCCGCGCGTCGTCACCCGCGACGACGCCGGCGAGCGACTGAACTTCCGCGTGCCGATCCTCAAGCAGTTCTGGACCGTGGCGCTGACGCCTTCCGTCGCTGAGGCGGCGCGCTCTCATTTCGAATCCTTGGCGATGGTCGCCCCGCAGGTGGACGTGCGCGGGATCAATCCCACTCCGCCGCCGGCGACGCTCGCCGCGATCGTTGCGCCGCATCTCAGGCCGGACAATTTCGACAACGTCGCCAATTTGCCGCTGATCGAATTGCCCGCCGCATCGCCGACGCGGCTGATGGCGATTTTCCTCTCCGGGGACGGCGGCTGGCGCGACATCGACAAGACGATTGGCGAGAATCTGCAGTCGCTCGGCGTCTCGGTGGTCGGCTGGGATAGCGTGCGCTACTTCTGGCGCAAGAAGACCCCGGAAGAGACGGCTGCGGACCTTGCCGACGTCATCAACGCCTACAGCGCCAAATGGGGCGCGGACAAGATCGCGCTGATCGGCTTCTCTTTCGGGGCCGACGTGCTGCCGTTTCTCTACGACCGGCTGCGGCCGGAGCTAAAGCGCCGCGTCGCCATGCTTTCGCTGCTCAGCGCCGGCGAGGCCGCCGACTGGGAGATCCGCGTCGTCGGCTGGCTCGGCGCGGGACCAAGCGCCGAAGCGACCCCGCTCGCCCCGGCGCTGAAGCCGATCGCCGGCAGCCTGATCCAGTGCTTCTACGGCGATCAGGACTCGGGTTCGTCCTGCCCCGCGATGGCGAGCCTCGGCGCCGAAGTGATCGAGAAAAACGGTTCGCACCATTTCGACGGCAATTACGCGCTGATCGCGCGACAGATCCTCGATGGCTTCAAGCGACGGGCGGGCGACGGGATCTAAATTGCTCGCCCACGGCAAGCCGAATGGCTTAGAAAGCGCGCCATGGACCAAGACGACGAAGCCAATCGCTTTTCTGCAAGAGCGCGGCGCTACGCCAATCTCGGCGTCAACGCGGGGGCGCTCGCGGCGCGCGTCGGGGCGCGGCGGCTGATGGGCGGCGAGCGCGCCAACGACGCGCGCGCGCTCACCGAGGCGCTCGGCACGCTCAAAGGGCCGATGATGAAGGTCGCGCAGATGCTGGCGACCATTCCGGACGCCCTGCCGGCCGACTACGCGAACGAGTTGATCACCCTGCAAACCCAGGCGCCGCCGATGGGCGCGGCCTTTGTGCGCCGGCGCATGCAGGCGGAGCTCGGCCCGGATTGGCGCCAGCGCTTCGCCGAATTCGATTCGACGCCCGCCGCCGCTGCCTCGCTCGGCCAGGTGCATCGCGCGGTCAGCCTTGCCGGGGCGCCGCTCGCCTGCAAGCTGCAATATCCCGACATGGCCTCAGCGGTGGAGGTCGATCTCGCCCAACTCGACCTGATCTTCTCGATCCATCGGCGCATGGGGCCGGCGGTCGACACCCGCGAGATCGCGCGCGAGATCGGCGCGCGCGTCCGCGAGGAGCTCGACTATGCGCGCGAGGCCAAAGTCGCGCGGCTCTACAAGCTGATGCTGGCCGACCGCCCGCTGGTGCGCGTGCCCGAGGTCTACGGCGAACTCTCGACGCGCCGGCTCTTGACCCTCAAATGGCTCGACGGCGCGCCGCTGGTGCAGTTCGAGCGCGCGAGCCAGGAGGCGCGCAACCGCATCGCGCTCGCGCTGTTCAACGCCTGGTGGCGGCCGCTGTCGCGCTACGGAATCATCCACGGCGATCCGCATCTCGGCAATTATTCCGTCGTCGCGACAGGCGAAGGCGAGGCGCAGACGGTCGAGGCGGTCAACCTCTACGACTACGGTTGCGTGCGCATCTTCCCTGCCCGCTTCGTCAGCGGCGTCGTCGAGCTTTACCAGGCGCTGAAGACGAACGACGAGGCGCGCATCGTCCACGCCTTCGAGATTTGGGGCTTTCACGATCTCTCCCGTGGGACGATCGCGGCGCTCACCATCTGGGCCCGCTTCATCTACGGGCCGCTGACCGAGGACCGCGTGCGCACGCTCGCCGACGGAGTCAAGCCGGGCGAATACGGGCGCCGCGAGGTGTTCAGGGTGATGCAGGCGCTGAAGGCGCAGGGCGGCGGCCTCAAGGTGCCGCGCGAATTCGTTTTCATGGACCGGGCGGCGATCGGCCTCGGCGGCGCCTTCCTGCGGCTGGGCGCGGAAATGAACTACCACCGCCTGTTCGAGGATGCGATCGAGGGCTTCGATGTCGAAGCGATGGAGGCGCGCCAGACGTCCGCCGTGCGCGAGACCGGGCTGCTCTGAAGATCAAAAAAAGGGCCCCGCTTTCGCGGAGCCGGCAGGTCGCGAAAGCGGGGTCCGTCGTCGGCGCCAGGGAGGAGAGGGTGCGCCGACGAAACTGGTTTCGTGCGCGCTCGGCGAAGAACTGACGTCCAATTTCCCGTGCTCGCCAGGACAATGTAGTATCTGCCTCGCTCACGCCAAGGCCCCAGCAGGCGTTACCACCTGATTGCCGACAGGGACGGGCTCAGTAGCCCCCGTAGTAGGGGCCGCCGGCGCCATAATAAGGGCCGCCGTACCCATAATAGGGGCCACCATACCCGTAATAGCCGCCGTAGTACGGCCCCCCCGAAGCGATTGCCGCGCCGGCAACCACACCGCCCAGGACGCCGAGCCCGACCGCCGGGCCCCAGCCGTAGCCGCCGCGCCAACCGCCGCCACGGTAGCCCCAGCCGCCGCCACGCCAGCCACCGCCGCCACGCCAGCCACCGCCGCCGTGCCAGCCGCCTCCGCCACCGTGCCAACCCCGGCCCGCCGCCTCGGCAGGAGTCGTCGTCGCGACCGCACCAAAGCCGAGCGTGAGCGCCGTCACGGCGACCGCGGCCTTCCCGAGAAATGCGTTCATGACTGACCTCCGAGTCTATGTTGAGCGCCCCGGAAGGGCGCCACCTTCGCCAGTATTGTCGCCCTGTAAATCGGCGCTCGTTGGCCCAAATGGCGGCGACGCTGCGGCGACGAACAAATTTGGCCGCCCTGCCCTTCGGTAATATGAACGTTTATTCAGCTTTCCTTGCGCAAGCCGCGCAAAAAATTGATGATGCCAGAGAAATCTTCTTCAGATCGACCGGCGGCAGCAAACAATTGGTAGAGCTGAGCCGCTTCCGCGCCGAGCGGCGTCGCCGCGCCGACGGATGCGGCGGCCTCCTGCGACAGGCGCAAATCCTTGAGCATCAGCGCGGCCGCAAACCCCGGCTTGTAGTCGCGGTTGGCGGGCGAAGTCGGCACTGGGCCGGGAACCGGGCAATAGCTGGTGAGCGACCACGACTGGCCGGAAGAGGTCGAAGCGACGTCGTAGAGCGCCTGGGCGGAGAGCCCGAGCTTCTCGGCCAGCACGAAGGCTTCGCAGGTCGCGATCATCGTCGCGCCGAGGATCATGTTGTTGCAAATCTTGGCCGCCTGCCCGGCGCCCGCGCCGCCGCAATGGACGATGCGCTTGCCCATCGCCTCGAGCAGGGGCTTGGCGCGCGCGAAGGCATCGTCGGCGCCGCCGGCCATGAAGGTGAGCGTGCCCCCGCTCGCGCCGCCGACGCCCCCCGAGACCGGCGCGTCGAGCGTAGCGACCCCCGCCGCGGCGCCAGCCTCATGGGCCTGACGGGCGCTGGCGACGTCGATCGTCGAGCAATCGACGACGAGCGCGCCGGGGGACACGGCCGGCAACATGTCGGCCCAGCAGGCCAGCACATGACGGCCGGCTGGCAACATGGTGAAGACCGCCTCGGCTCCCTCGACGGCCGCCCTGGCGCTCGCGGCGATGGCGACGCCGGTCGCCACTGCGGCGACGCGCTGCGCCTCGACGAGATCGTAGCCCGCGACGGCATGACCCGCCTTCACCAGATTGGCGGCCATCGGCGCGCCCATGTTGCCCAAGCCGATGAATGCGATCTTCGTCATTCGCCAATTCCTCCTACGTCTGGAATCCTGCCGTTTCAGGCCTGCAGCAAGCCGCGCGCGATAATGACGCGCATGATCTCGTTGGTGCCCTCGAGAATCTGGTGAACGCGCAAATCGCGCACGATCTTCTCGATCCCGTATTCGGCGAGATAGCCGTATCCGCCGAAGAGCTGCAGCGCGTCGTTGGCCGCCGTAAAGCCGGCGTCGGTGGCGACGCGCTTGGCCATCGCGCAGAGCCGCGTCGCGTCTGGGGTCCGCTCGTCGAGAGCGCTCGCGGCCCGCCACAGCATGGTGCGCGCCGTCTCGAGCGAAGTCGCGATGTCGGCGACGCGGAATTGAAGCGCCTGGAAGTCGGCGATGCGCCGGCCGAACGCCTTGCGCTCGTTCATATAGGCGAGCGCCTTGGCGAGCGCCGCCTCGCCGCCGCCGAGCGAGCAGGCGCCGATGTTGAGCCGGCCCCCGTCGAGCCCGGCCATCGCGATCTTGAAACCCTCGCCTTCCTTGCCGACCATCGCGTCGGCGGAAACGCGCACGCCCTCGAAGATCACCTGGCGGGTCGGCTGGGCGTTCCAGCCCATCTTGCGCTCGTTGGCGCCGAACGAGAGGCCCGGGGTGCCCTTCTCCACCAGAAAAGCCGAGACGCCGGCAGCGCTCTGATCGCCGGTGCGCGCCATGACGAGATAGAGATCGGTCGCGCCGGCCCCCGAGATGAACTGCTTGACGCCGTCGAGCACGAAATGATCGCCCTCGCGGCGCGCCCGCGTCGAAAGCGCCGCGGCGTCCGAGCCTGCGCCCGGTTCGGTGAGGCAATAGCTTGACAGCAACTCCATCGAAGCGAGCTTCGGCAGGTAGTGCGCCCGCAAGGCGTCCGAGCCGAACCGATCGATCACCCAGGCGACCATATTGTGGATCGAGAGATAGGCGGCGACGGTGGGGCAGCCGGTCGCGAGCGCCTCGAAGATCAGCGCCGCGTGGAGCCGCGTCATGCCGGAGCCGCCATGCTCCTCGCGGACATAGATCGTCGCCATGCCGAGCGCGGCCGCTTCGCGCAGCACGTCGACCGGAAAGTGCTTGGCCTCGTCCCAAGCGAGCGCGTTGGGCGCGATGCGCTCATCGGCAAAGGCGCGCGCCATGTCGCGGACGGCGATGTGGTCTTCAGTGAGCGAGAACATTAGCGACACTGCCTCCCATACGGTCTCACATCTGCGGGAAGAGATTTTCGAGCGCGAGTTCGAGACCCGGCGGATCGAGTTGCATCGCTCCCTGGGTCACGATGCGCGTTTCGATCACCTCGCCCTGGCCGCGCTTGTGGTGGATTGCAACCCGCCTGTCTGGATCCAGAATGAGATAGTGCTGCACGCTCGGCAATGAGAAGTAGCCGCTGAGCTTGCGGCCGTGATCGATCAAGGCCGTGCTCGGGGAGAGGACCTCGACGACGATGATTGGATCGTTGACCGCCAAAGCGTCGCTCGGCGGACGCGGGCCGCACGACACGAGCACGTCAGGCTCGTAGGTCGTTCCCTCGTCGATGCGCACGGCGACGCCGTCGGGATAAGCGGCGCAAGGCACGCCCGCGCGTCGAATGGCTTCACGCAGCCCGACGAAGGCCTCGCCTTTGGTCTGGCTGTGAATGACGCGCTCGGGCGCCATCATCACGGCGACGCCGTCGTGCAGCTCCCAGCGGCCGTCCCTTCCCTCGGCCCACGAAAGAAACTCGTCGGCCGTCATGTGTTGCTTAGCGGTCGTCGCCATAGCGCGCTCGCAGTATCTAAGAACGGCGCGGCACTATATGCCGCGCCCCTTTGTCTGTCCTGCGCGCTCAGCCCATCGTCGGCATGGAGAACTCAGCGCCGTCCTTCACGCCGGTCGGCCAGCGGGCGGTGACGGTCTTGGTCTTGGTGTAGAAGCGGACCGAATCCGGCCCGTGCTGGTTCAAGTCGCCGAAGGCCGAACGCTTCCAGCCGCCGAAGGTGTAATAGGCGAGCGGCACCGGGATCGGCACGTTGACGCCGACCATGCCGACCTGCACCTTCGAGGCGAAGTCGCGCGCCGCGTCGCCGTCGCGGGTGAAGATCGCGACGCCGTTGCCGTATTCGTGGTCGTTGCAGAGGCCGAGCGCTTCTTTGTAGTTCGCCGCCCGCACCACCGAGAGGACGGGGCCGAAGATCTCTTCCTTGTAGATGCGCATGTCCTTGGTGACATTGTCGAACAGGCTGCCCCCGAGATAGAAGCCGTTCTCGTAGCCCTGCAGTTTGAAGCCGCGGCCGTCGACCAGCAGCTTGGCGCCTTCCTGAACGCCGACGTCGATGTAGCCCTTCACCTTCTCGAGGTGGGCGCGCGTCACCAGCGGACCGTAATCGGCGCTGCCGTCGGTCGAGGGCCCGACCTTGAGCGACTCGACGCGCGGGATGAGGCGGCGCACCAGTTCGTCGGCCGTCTTCTGGCCGACCGGCACCGCGACCGAGACTGCCATGCAACGCTCGCCCGCCGCGCCATAGCCGGAGCCGATCAGCGCGTCGATCGTCTGATCCATGTCGGCGTCGGGCATGATCACCATGTGATTCTTCGCGCCGCCGAAGCACTGCACGCGCTTACCGGTCGCCGTGCCGCGCGAATAGATGTACTCGGCGATCGGGGTCGAGCCGACGAAGCCGATCGCCTGAATGTCCGGATCGTCGAGGATGGCGTCGACCGCGACCTTGTCGCCGTTGACGACGTTGAGAATGCCGGGAGGGCCGCCCGCCTCGACGAAGAGCTCGGCGAGGCGCATCGGCACACCCGGGTTGCGCTCGGACGGCTTGAGGATGAACGCATTGCCGCAGGCGATCGCAGGCGCGAGCTTCCAGAGCGGGATCATCGCCGGGAAGTTGAACGGCGTGATGCCGGCGACAACGCCGAGCGGCTGGCGCATCGAGTAAATGTCGATGCCGGGGCCGGCGCCGTCGGTGAATTCACCCTTCAGCAGATGGGGCACGCCGTATGCGAATTCGACCACTTCGACGCCGCGCTGAATGTCGCCCTTGGCGTCGGGGAGCGTCTTGCCGTGCTCGCGAGCGAGAATGTCGGCGAGTTCGTCGTTATTCTGCGCAATGAGATCGAGGAACTTCATCAGAATGCGGGCGCGGCGCTGCGGATTGACCGCCGCCCAGGCCGGCTGAGCCGCCTTGGCGTTCGCGACCGCGGCGCGCACTTCCTCAGTCGAGGCGAGCGCCACCGAGCCGCGCACGGAGCCGTCCATCGGCTGAAGCACCTCGCCCGTGCGTCCGGATTTGCCGGCGACCCGCTTGCCGCCGATGAAATGCCCGTATTCGATCATGGGTCTCTCCCCTTGATGCCGTTGTTCGAACCTTTTATGGATCAAGCTTTCCTGCACAGCAATCGCCGATTTCGCGCATCAGGCGTGCAGAGATAGGCGTAACGCAATGGACTGGGACAACGTCAAAGTCTTTCTCGCGGTCGCCCGCGCCGGCCAGTTCGTCGGCGCCGCCAAGCGTCTGCGCCTCGATCATGCGACTGTCAGCCGGCGCATCGCCGCGCTGGAGGCGACGCTCGGGGCGCGATTGTTCGACCGGCGCACGACAGGCGCGCGGCTGACGAGCGCCGGCGAGCGCTTCCTCGCCGCCGCCGAGGAGATGGAGAGCGCGTTTCTGCACGCACAGTCGGAGATCTCCGATGTCGACGTCGAGCTGACCGGGGTGGTGCGGATCGGCGCGCCGGACGGCTTCTCCACCTATTATCTCGCCGGCGCGCTGGGCGATTTCATTACCCGCAATCCCGGCGTTCGCATTCAGCTCGCGCCGGCGCCGCAATTGATGCCGCTGGCGCGGCGCGAGCTCGACATCGTCATCGGCCTCGACAAGCCGGAAGAGGGCCGCTTCGTCGCCCGCAAGCTCACCGACTATAGCCTCGGCGTCTACGCCAGCGCCGACTATTTGAACGCGCACGACACGCCGCGCGATGTGGCCGACCTCACCCGCCATCGGCTGATCGGCTATATCGAGGAGTATGCTTTCTCCAGCGCGCTCGATTATGTGCGCGAACTCTTCGGCGACGCGCCGACCGCCTTCGAATGCGCCAGCGCGGTCACCCAGTTCGAGGCGCTGCGCGCAGGCCTCGGCCTCGGCGTGGTGCACGACTTCATCGCTCGCCGCTTCCCCGACCTGCGCCGCGTCCTCCCCGAACGCCGCGCGACCCGCAGCTATTGGATCGTCACCCACGAAGACACCCGCGGCCTCGGGCGGATCAAGGCGGTGTGCGAGCATCTGATCGGCGCGGTGACGCGGGACAGGGCGACGTTTGTGTAGCGAACCCCCTCTCCCGCTTGCGGGAGAAGGGGATCATGCATAGGCCTCGATCTCGACCCTGTACCGCCGGCGGCCCCAATCGCCGCGCGTTTCGGCGAAGCGGCCGGCGAGCTGCTTGGCGCAATGGGGGCAGGCGCCGGAGGCGCTGACTTCGTAGGCCGTGATCTCGTAAGCGTCGCGGCCGATCAGCGCGGCGCCGCAACCGGCGCAGAACATCGTCTCGCCCTCGGGGCCGCGGCGGTTGCCTGTGTAAACGTGCTTGAGGCCGTTGGCGAGCGCCTGGGCGCGCGCGCGCATCAGCGTCTCCTTCGGCGTCGGCGCATGGTCCAGCATGCGGTAATCCGGATGGAAGGCGGTGAAGTGGAGCGGAACTTCCGTCCCGAGTTCCACGGCGATCCACTTCGTCATCGCGTCGATCTCTTCAGGAGAATCGTTCTCGCCGGGGATCAGCAACGTCGTGATCTCCAGCCAGACCTCCGTCTCGTGCTTGAGGGTGCGCAGCGTGTCGAGCACCGGCGCGAGATGCGACGCCGTGTGGCGGCGGTAGAACTCCTCCGTAAAACCCTTGAGATCGACATTGGCGGCGTCGATCACGCGGTAGAACTCCGCGCGCGGCTCCGGGCACATGTAGCCCGCCGTCACCGCAACCGCCTTGACGCCGCGCTCATGGCAGGCGATCGCAACGTCCATCGCATATTCGAAGAAGATCACCGGATCGTTGTACGTGAAGGCGACGCTCGCGCAGCCAAGCTCCTGCGCGGCGCGCGCAATCGCTTCGGGCGTCGCCCTTTGCGCGCTCGTTTCGATCTCGCGGCTCTTCGAGATCTCGTGGTTCTGGCAAAAGGCGCAGGCGAGATTACAGCCCGCGGTGCCGAACGAGAGCACGGAACTGCCGGGGTAGAAGTGGTTGAGCGGCTTCTTCTCGATCGGGTCGATGCAAAAGCCGGACGACAGCCCGTCGGTCGTCAGGACCATGTGGCCGTCGACGTTCTGTCTGACGTAGCAGAGCCCCCGCTGTCCGACGCCGACCTTGCAGGCGCGGGGACAGACTTCGCACAAGATGCGCCCGTCCGGCAGCGGGCGTGAGAAGTGATCGACGATACGCACCAACGGCATCCGTAATCGGGCGCTCCCATTGGCGGAGAGGTTTCCCTATATAGGAACCCTCGGGCCGCCGTCGCAGGGGCGGCCTCGCGCGGCCAGCCTGATCTTTGGGCTGATTTTCGAGAACGCCGATGTGCGCGAACTCGACCTCGGAAGCCACGTCCGTCCATCCCGCCCAAGCCGCCGGCCATTTCTATCCTGGCGATGCGGAAGCGCTCGCTGCCGCCATCGACGGCGCCTTCGCCGCCGCGCCCGCTTCCCACCACCGCGCGAAGATGGTCGTCGTCCCCCATGCCGGCGTTGAATATTCCGGCCCCATCGCGGCCCAGGCGGTCGGCGCGCTTGATCGCAGCGCCGCCCTCAAGCGCGTCGTCATCCTCGGACCCAACCACCGCGTGACGCTGCGCGGCGTCGCGCTCCATCCGGCTCTCAAGTGGTCGACGCCGCTCGGCCTCGCGCCGGTCGACGCGGCGGCGCGAGGCGCGCTGCTGGCGCTCGACGGCGTCGCGGTGGATCCGCGGCCGTTCGAGGGCGAACACAGCCTGGAAATGCCGCTGATTTTCATCCAACGCTTGGCGCCGGGCGTCGAGATCGTCCCAGTGCTCGTCGGCGAAGCGGCGCCGGAGCTCGTCGAAGCGATCCTCGCCCGGCTGTGGGGCGGCGCGGAGACGGCAATCTGCATCTCCTCCGATCTGTCGCACTTTCACCCCAGCCATGCGGCGCGGACGCTCGACGCCGAGACGCGCCATCGCGTCGAGAGCGGCCGCTGGCGCGAGATCGGCCCCGACAACGCCTGCGGCTATGCGAGCCTCAGGGGCGCGATCCGCCGCGCCGAGGCGCTGCGCATGCGCGCGACTGGCTTCGCCTTCGCAACCTCCGGCGATGCCGGCGGGCCGAAAGATCGGGTGGTCGGCTACGGCGCCTTCGCCTTCGAAACTCCCGAGGCAGCCCGGCTGAGCGCCGCCGAGCGCAGCCGGCTGATCGCCGTCGCCTCGGCGGCGCTCGATTTCGCCGCCGAACATCGCGGCGCCGCGCCGAAAGTCGCCGCGGGTCCCCATCTACCCGCCGCCCTGACGGCTTGCCGGGCCGCCTTCGTGACGTTGAGGCGACGGGGCGAGTTGCGCGGCTGCGTCGGTTCGCTGCGGCCCCACATGCCGCTCGCGCACGACGTCGCGGTCAACGCCGCCAGCGCCGGCTTCCAAGATCCGCGCTTCAAGGCGCTGGCGCCCGGCGAATTGCCGGAGCTGACGATCACCATCTCGGTGCTGTCGCCCGCCGCGCCGATCGAGGCCGCGAGCGAACTGGAGCTGATCGAAAAGCTGCGACCGGGCGAGGATGGGCTCGTCCTACGAGACGGAGAATCGGCCGCCACCTTCCTGCCCGGCGTCTGGCGCGACATCGCCTCGCCGGAGGCCTTCGTGCGGAACCTGAAGCAAAAGATGGGGCTCGCGGCGGACCATTGGTCGCCGACGATGAAGGCCGAACGCTTCGCTGTGGAGAGTTTTGGCGGCGCTTTCGCGCCGACCAGCGAGAAGGAGGGCGAAGGCGTTTCGATGACAAGTGAGGGGCGGCCTCGAGATTAGGTGAGCGCCTTCACGGCGTCGGTCTGCGAGAAGTCCCCGCCGACAAAGAGGAGCGTTTGCTCCTGCGCCCTGGCGCACGCATAAGCGAAACAATCGCCGAAATTGAGCGCCGCAGAGTGACCGACAACCTTGCCGTATCGACCGCTCGCGGCGACGGCAAGGCGACCGATTTCGGGGGTTACCGCAACTTCCACCGCCTCGATCTCCTCGAGGAAGAGATCAACCGCAGCGGTGGCTTTGTCGAGGATATCGGCGTTGAGCCTTCCGCCTCGCGTTCGGGCTTTCGCCAAGGAGACGGTCGCCTCAAAACGAACGAGCGGCGAAAACATGATCAGTTCGCCCGCAGTCTCGATGCAGTTGACCAAGGCATCGGCCTCGGGCTCCTCGTTCAAGATTGCAACGATCGCCGATGCGTCGATGAACATCAGCCGTCGCCCCACATCTCGTCGCTAAAGGCCTTCATGTCGAAAGCAGGTTCTCGCGGGCCGATCGACTGAGCAAGCGCCTTAGCCTCGACCAAGCGTTCTCGCAAAGGCGTCGCCTTCCGGTTGCGCGCGATCTCGTGCTGAAGTGCGAGCCTTACTGCCTCCGTCTTCGTCGGCGCGCCAATGATCGTCTGAAGCTTGACGGCGAGCGCGTCCACATCGTCGTCGCGGATATAGAGCGGCATGGGATATCCCCGACAGGGAACTGAATATCTAGTTAAGAATTCCCTGGACCGCAAGCCTCACCGGCCGAGCCGCAAGCTCGCCCAGCCCTCGAGATCAATACGCTCGCGCAAATAGAACCCCTGCGCGCGCCATGCCGCCAGCACGCCGGGAACGTCGGCGAGCAGCAGGCCGGAGACGATCGCCTCGCCGTCCCGCGCGATGACCGCCGCCAGCGAGGGGGCGAGCAGGCGCAGCGGCTTGGCGAGAATATTGGCGAAGACGACGTCGTAGGGCGCGCCTTCCCGGAGCGCCCGGCTCTCGACGCCGCGCGAGACGATCGCCTTGCAATGGGCGCCGACGCCGTTGAGCCGCGCGTTGGCGTTGGCGACCTCGACGGCGACCGGATCGATGTCGCCGAGCCAGACCTTGCGCTTGAGCGCCTTGGCGGCGGCGATGGCGAGGACGCCGGCGCCGCAGCCGACGTCGAGCACATGGCGCGGACGGCGCCGCTTCAGCAGGCGGTCGAAATGCAACAGGCAGCCGCGCGTCGTGCCGTGGTGGCCGGTGCCGAAGGCGAGGCCGGCCTCGATCTCGACGCCGAGGTCGTTCGGCTTGAGGCGGGGGCGATCATGCGCGCCGTGCACGAGGTAGCGCCCAGCCCTGACCGGGGCGAGGCCGGCGAGCGCATTGGCGACCCAGTCGCGCTTCTCGGTGAGGCCGAATTCGACCGCCGCCGCAGCCTCCTCTCCTGCCGCAATCGCGACGAGCTCGCGCAAGCCCTCTTCATCAGGCTCGAAGCCGAAATAGGCCTCGACCAGCCACGCCTTGCCGCCGCTGGGCCAGGCATCCTCGGTCTCGAAGGCGGTCGAAGCGGCTTCGGCCGGCTCGAAGCTCTCGACGATCAGGTCAGCGACCGCCCGCGCGCGCTTCTCGTCGCAGACGAGGCGCAGGCGGTGCGCGGCGTTGTTGGGAGGCAGGCCTTCGAGCATAAGACGCTTCCGGATGAGTTTCGCGCGGTCGCCCTCACCCCGGCCCTCTCCCGCAAGCGGGAGAGGGGGCGCGACGCTTCTCCCGCTTGCGGGAGAAGGTGGCCGGCAAAGCCGGCCGGATGAGGGCCCGCCCCTAGCACGACGCCTCAGTTCCTGCCAGCCTCGTGGAAGAAATCGTAGACCAGCTTAGCGGTCGCGGCGTTGAGGCCGGGCGTTTTTTCGAGATCGGCGAGGCCGGCGCGGGCGACGTCCTTGGCGGAGCCGAAGGCGTGCAGCAGGGCGCGCTTGCGGGCTGGGCCGATGCCGGGGATCTCGTCGAGCGGGCTCTTGACGAATTCGCGCTTGCGCTTGGCGCGATGCGTGCCGATCGCGAAGCGATGCGCCTCGTCGCGCAGGCGCTGGACGAAGAACAGCGCCGGGTCGCGCGGGCTCAGCTTGAAGGGCTCGCGCCCCTCGATGAAGAACGTCTCGCGCCCGGCGTTGCGGTCCGGCCCCTTGGCGATCGAGGCGAGCGCCACGCCGGCGACGCCTTGTTCGGCGAAGATTTGCTTGGCCGCCTCCAACTGGCCGCGCCCGCCGTCGATGATGACGAGATCGGGCCGGTCGGGGAACGCGCCTTCGTCCACAGGCCTGGACGCTTCCGCCTCCTGCTTGGCTAGGCGGACGAAGCGGCGGCTCAGCACTTCGCGCATCATCCCGTAGTCGTCGCCCGGGGTCAGCGTCGTGCTCTTGATGTTGAAGGTGCGGTACTGGTTCTTCACAAAGCCTTCCGGGCCGGCGACGATCATCGCGCCGATCGCGTTGGTCCCCATGATGTGCGAATTGTCGTAGACCTCGACGCGGCGCAGCGGCCCCTCGACGCCGAAAGCGGTTGCCAACGCGACGAGCAGCTTCTCCTGGCTCGCCGCCTCGGCGAGCTTGCGCGACAGCGCCTCGCGCGCGTTGCGCAGCGCATTGTCCACCAGCTCCTTCTTCTCGCCGCGCCGCGGCGCGCCCACCGCGATGCGATGGCCGGCGCGCGCGCTCAAGATATCGCGTAGCGACTCGCAGGAGGGGACGTCGTGACTCAGCAGCACGAGGCGCGGCGCGGGCCGATCGAGGTAAAACTGCCCCAGGAAGGCGTCGAGCACGTCCGCCGCGCTCATCGACCGGTCGGCGCGCGGAAAATAAGCGCGGTTGCCCCAGTTCTGGTAGGTGCGGAAGAAGAACGCCTCGATGCAGAACTGGCCCGCCTCCTCGCAGATCGCGAAGACGTCCGCTTCCGGCACCGAACGCGGATTGACGCTCTGCTCGCCCTGGATCATCGACAGCGCCGAGATGCGGTCGCGCAGCCGCGCCGCTTTCTCGAAGGCGAGCGCCTCCGCCGCCTCGGTCATCTCCTTGGCGAGGCGGTCGCGAATGGCGCGGCTGCGGCCCGACAGAAAATCGCGCGCCTCAGCCACGAGTTCGGCGTAATCGGGAGGAGCGATCTCGCCGGTGCATGGAGCCGAGCAGCGCTTGATTTGATAGAGCAGGCAGGGCCGTGTGCGGTTCTCGTAATAGCTGTCCGGGCAGGTGCGCAGCAGGAAGGCGCGCTGCAGCGCGTTGAGCGTGCGCGTCACCGCGCCGACATTGGCGAACGGCCCGAAATAGTCGCCCGGCGCCGAGCGCGCGCCGCGATGCTTGATGAGGCGCGGCGCCTCATGGCCGCCGGCGATCAGGATATAGGGAAAGCTCTTGTCGTCGCGCAGCAGCACGTTGTAGCGCGGCTTGAGCTGCTTGATGAGGTTGGCCTCGAGCAGCAGCGCCTCGGCCTCGGTCTCGGTGGTGACGAACACCATCGAGCACGTCTGCGACACCATCCGCGCGATGCGCACGCTGACACGCTCGGGCGTCGTGTAACTGAGGATGCGCCGCTTGATCGAGCGCGCCTTGCCGACATACAGCACCTCGCCGTCGGCGCCGATCATGCGGTAGACGCCGGGCCCCAGCGGCGCGTGCTTCCAGAATGATTTGACGACCGCCGCGCCGCGCGCCAGCGATCCCGCCTCGGCCTCGCTCTCGTCGAGTTCGAGTTCGAGCGGCAGCGAGGCCTCTTCGGTTTCCGGATCGGCGACGGCCGGATCGAAATCGCCGTCGGCTGCTAGGTCTTTCGGGGCGCCGGACATGGAACGCTGACTGAACTTTCGTTAGGTGGCTCGGGCCAGACACCCCTTCTCCCCTTGCGGGAGCGGACGAATGCTACGCAAGGGGGGAAGGGACCCGCGGCGCCGCATCGGACCTCTGAATTTAAGCCTCCGCGCCCGATTCGCAAAGCAGCGCGACCGCGCCCCTTCTCCCGTGCGCGGGAGCGGACGAATGCTACGCATTCGCCTAGGGAAGGTGGCCCGGAGGGCCCGATGAGGGGTCGCGGGCGACGGGTCTAATACCCCCGTTGCCGGTCCACCACATTGGCCAACGGCTCGCCGCGCTCGAACGCCGCGATCTGTCCGGCGATGTAGCTGGCCACGGCGCCCGGCGACGACACCGCGGAATTGTGCGGGCTGAGGATGACGTTGGGGTGGCTCCAGAGGCGCGAGTTCGCGCGGCAACGGCTCCGTCTCGAACACGTCGAGCGACGCGGCCTTCAGCACGCCTTCGTCGAGCGCGGCTAGGATGTCGGCTTCGACCTGCAAGCCGCCCCGGCCGGCGTTGAGCAGCACCGGGCCGCCGAGCCGGCCGCCGCGCGCCAGCTTGGCGAACAGGCGCGCATTGAGAATGCCGCGCGTCGCCGGGGTCAGCGGCAGCAGCGCGACCAGAATGTCGGTCTGCGCCAGCATCGCGTCGAGACCGTCGGGGCCGTGGAAACAGGCGACGCCGGGCTCGCTCTTCGGGCTCTGGCTCCAGCCGGCGACCTTGAAGCCGAGCGCCTTCAGCTTGCGGGCGGCATCGCGCCCCAGTTCGCCGAAGCCCATCACCCCGACGCGCACGTCATGCGCCGCCGGCGGATCGGCGTCCTCGTCCCAGACACGCTCGCGCTGCTGACGTTCGTAGCGGCGGAAATCGCGCAGATGCAGCAGCGCATGCAGCGCCACCCATTCGCTCATCCGTCCGGTGAGATCGGGATCGACCACGCGCACGATCGGGACGTCCGGGAGATCGGCAACGGCGAGCAAGTGATCGACGCCCGCTCCGAGCGAAAACATCGCCCGCAGGCCCGGAAGATCAGCGAGCGCCCCGTGCGGCGGGCGCCAGCAGACCGCATAGCGCACCGCCTCGCGCTTCACGAGCGTCTCCGGCGTCGCCACGGGAAGCTCCGGCAGCAGCGCTTCGAGACGGCGCAGCCAGGGCGTCGCGTCCCAGCCGCTCGTCGCCAATAGAATCGTCACGCGGCGCCCTCGCCGACCCGCGCGATGACCGGATCGGCCTGCGCGGGCGGCGGCGCATCCCCGATTACGTAGGCGGCGCGCAAGCGCTCGGCCGCCGCCTGCGCGCGCGCCTCGTCGCGCGCATGAACCATGGCGAGCGGCGTATCCAGGGAAACTTCCGCGCCGAGCGCGGCGAGCTGCGTGAAGCCGACGGCGGGGTCGATCGAATCCGTCGCGCGCGCGCGTCCGCCGCCGAGTTCGACGACGGCGATGCCGACGGCGCGGACGTCGATCGCCGTCACGAAGCCGGCGCGCTGCGCCGGCGCCGGGAGGACGGTCGGCGCCGCGGGGAGCAGGCCGCGCGCCTTGGCGAGGAAATCGGGCGGACCGCCGAGCGAAGAGATCATGCGCTCGAAGCGCTCCGCCGCTGCGCCGCTGGCGAGCGTACGCTCGAGCAGCCCGCGCGCCGGCACGCGGCCGGGCGCGAGGCCCGCGAGCGTCAACAGCTCCCCGCCGAGCGCAAGCGTGACGGCGTGCAGACGCGGGTCGCGCCGCGCGCCAGTGAGATAGTCGACGGCGTTGAGCACCTCGACCGCATTGCCGGCGGCGCTGGCGAGCGGCTCGTTCATGTCGGTGATGAGCGCCGCGGTCGGCAGGCCGGCGCCGTTGGCGACGCCGACGATGCTGCCGGCAAGCTCGCGCGCGCCCTCGAAGGTCGGCATGAAGGCGCCGGAGCCCGTCTTGACGTCCATCACCAGCGCTCCCAGCCCTGCCGCGAGCTTCTTGGAGAGGATCGAGGCGGTGATGAGCGCCACCGATTCGACTGTCGCCGTGACGTCGCGAATGGCGTAGAGGCGACGATCCGCCGGCGCGAGATCGGCGGTCTGGCCAATGATCGCGCAGCCAGCCTCCGAGACGACGCGGCGGAACAGCGGCAAGTCGGGCTGCGACACGTAGCCGGGGATCGAATCGAGCTTGTCGAGCGTGCCGCCGGTATGGCCGAGGCCGCGGCCGGAGATCATCGGCACATAGGCGCCGCAAGCCGCCAGCATCGGCGCGAGCATCAGGCTCACATTGTCGCCGACGCCGCCGGTCGAATGCTTGTCGAGGACCGGTCCGGGGAGATTGGCGTCGCTCCAGTCGAGCATCGCACCGGAGGCGGTCATGGCGCGCGTCAGATAAACGCGCTCCTCGAGGCTCATGCCGCGAAAGTAAACCGCCATCGCGAAGGCGGCAGCCTGTCCTTCACTGACGGTCCCCGACGTGAGGCCTTCGATGAAAGCGTCGATCTCGTCGCCGCTCAGCGCCTGGCCGTCGCGCTTGGCGCGAATGATTTCCTGCGGGAGAATCATAATGTGTTCTCAATCCTTCTCGTCGCGCGCCGCGATGAAAGCACGCAGAAGACGGCGGAATTGTTGCGAGCCCAGCGCTGCAACGTCCTGCGTCTCCCTATGGCTCGGATCGCCGCCCGAAAGGCCGGCAGCGAAATTGGTCACCAGCGAGGCGGCGACGCAGCGCAGGCCGAGGAAGCGCGCGATCAGGACTTCGGGCACGGTCGACATGCCGACGAGATCGGCGCCGAGAATCTTGGCCGCGCGAATCTCGGCCGGCGTCTCGAAGCTCGGGCCCGAGAACCACATATAGACGCCCTCGTGCAGATCGATGTCGGCCCGCCGCGCCGCACTCTTGAGCGCAGCCAGCAGTTCGCGGTCGTAAGCCTCGGTGAGCGGCACGAAGCGGTCGTCGGTGGGAAGGCCGATCAGCGGATTGGCGCCGGCGAAATTGATGTGATCGACGATGGCGGCGAGCGCGGGCGGGCGCCAGTCGGCATGCAGGCCGCCGGCGGCGTTGGTGAGGAAGAGCACGTTGCCGCCGAGGCGCTTGAAGGTCTCGAGCGCGACGAACATCGCCCGCGCGTCGCCGCGCTCGTAATAGTGGCCGCGCCCCTGGAACAACGCGACGCGCCGCCCTTCAAGTTTGCCGACGACGAGCCGCCCGCTGTGGCCGGCGACGGTCGGAACCGGAAAGCCCGGAATGTCGCGATAGGGAATGGCGACCGCGTCCTCGACCTCGTCGGCAAGGCCGCCGAGCCCGGAGCCGAGCACGAAGCCGAGCGGCGGCAGCGAAGCGACGCCGCGTTCGGCGAGCGCGGCGATGGCGGGATCGGAACCTGGGGTCATCAATCGGGCTCTCTGGCTTGGCTCACGGTCGGCGTAGGCCGGAAACAATCATACAACAAAGGCAAGAACCCCTTTCCCTTGCGAGGGAACAAGCCTTGCGGGAACAGGAACCCCTTCCCCCCTTGCGGGGGAAGGTGGCCGCGCAGCGGCCGGATGAGGGGTCAGCGCCGTCAGGCGCTGGCTTCGTGCGCTCCCGGAAATTGTCCCCCGTTCCGCGCGTCCGTCGCACAATGGCGCCCTGCGGCGCCGACCCCTCATCCGTCGCCCCTTGGGGGCGACACCTTCCCAAGGCGAATGCATAGCATTCGTCCGCCCCCGCAAGGGGGGAAGGGCCCGTCTCACCGCCCCAAATGATCCGGCCCAAACGAGTGCGGCAGCAGCTCTTCGAGCGTGAAGCTCGCGCGCACGCCCTCGGGGCCGGCGATGTGGATCGGCGTGTTGGGGTCGGCGAATTCGCGGATGCGCTGGCGGCAGCCGCCGCACGGCGTGCAGAGCGCTTCGCCGTCGCCGACGACGACGATCTCGACGATGCGCCGCTCGCCGCCGAGCGCCATCGCGGCAATCGCGCCCGCTTCGGCGCAGGCGCCTTGCGGATAGGCGGCGTTCTCGACGTTGCAGCCCGAATAGATCGCGCCGCTCGGCGCGCGGATCGCCGCGCCGACGTTGAAGCGGGAGTAAGGCGCGTACGCGCGAGCGTGCGCAGCCTTCGCCGCGGCGAAGAGCTCAGTGAGCGTATCTTCAGCGTTCTTTGACATAGGGCGCCCCCGAAGCCTTCGGCGGAATCGCCTTGCCGATGAAGCCCGCCAGCAAGACGACGGTCAGAACGTACGGCAGGGTCTGGATCGCCTCCACCGGCACCGGCCCGATACCGGGCAGAACGACGCCCTGCAGGCGGATCGACAGCGCGTCGAGAAAGCCGAACAGCAGGCAGGTCGCCAGCGCGGGCCAGGGCCGCCATTTGGCGAACACCAGCGCCGCCAGCGCGATGAAGCCCTTGCCGGCGCTCATGTGCGGCTGGAAATAGGCGGCCTGGGCGACCGAGAGATAGACGCCGGAAAGGCCGACCAGCACGCCGCAGATCACGACCGCGGAATAGCGCAGCGCGCGCACCGATATGCCGGCGGTGTCGACCGCGGCCGGGTTCTCGCCGACGGCCCGGAGGCGCAGCCCGAAGCGCGTGCGATAGAGCGCCCAATAGGTGAGCGGCACCAGGGCGAAGGCGAAATAGGTGATGATGTCGTGGCCGGAGATGAGATGCTGATAGATCGGCCCGAGGATCGGCACGGCGCCGAAACTCTGGGCGAACGGCAGATTGATCGGGTTGAACAGCGCCGTCTCTGGCAGCTCGGGCGTGCGGCCGCCTTGCGACCAGATCGCATTGCCGAGCAGCGCCGTCATGCCGTCGGCGACCATGTTGATCGCGGTGCCCGAGACGATCTGATTGGCGCGCTGGTCGATCGAGGCGTAGCCGTGGATCAGCGACACGCCGATCGAGGCGATGACGCCGGCGAGCAAGCCGAGCCAGGCGCTGCCGGTGAAGGTGGCCGCCGCCGCGCCGGCGAAGGCGCCGGTGAGCATCTTGCCCTCGAGGCCGATGTCCACCACGCCCGAACGCTCCGACCAGAGGCCAGCAAGACACGCGAGGATGAGCGGCACGCCGAGGCGAATGCCGGAGCCGAAGATGACGATGAAAGCGTTGAAGGTCTCCATGTTGGGGGCCCTCAGATCGGCGGGCTGGTCGTGCGGCGCGCCAGCAGCGTCGCCACCGGACGGCGGAACATATGCTCGAGCGCGCCGGCGAACAGCACGACGAGCCCCTGGATGACGACGATCATGTCGCGGCTGATCTTCGGCTTGTCGAAAGCGAGCTCGGCGCCGCCCTGATAGAGCATGCCGAACAGGATCGCCGCGAGCACGATGCCGACAGGATGCGCGCGCCCCATCAGCGCGACCGCGATGCCGACGAAGCCGAAGCCGGCGGTGAATTCGAGAATGAGCCGATGCTCCTCGCCAAGGATCGAGTTGACCGCCAAGCCACCGGCGAGCGCGCCCGACAGCAACGTGGTGAGGATGGTGATGCGGGCCGGCGAAATGCCGCCATAGATGGCGGCGGTCGGATTGGCGCCGACGGTGCGGATCTCGAAGCCGAGCCGCGTGCGCCAGATCAGCAGCCAGACGCCGAAGGCGGCGGCGAGCGCCAGCAGGAAGGAGACGTTGAACGGCGTGACCGGCCATTGCACGCCGAGCGGCGCCAGCAGGTCATGAAACTGCGGCGCGATGCCGCCGGGCGGAAACTGACGCGTCTCGGCGTTCATCTGGCCGGGAACGCGCAGCGTATTGACCAGGAGATAGCCCATCAGCGCCGAGGCGATGTAGTTGAACATGATCGTCGTGATGACGATGTGGCTGTCACGCTTGGCCTGGAGGTAGCCGGGGATCGCCGCGAAGGCGGCGCCGAACAGCGCGGCGGCAAGGATCGCGACAACGAGCAGCGAATAGCCCGGGAGAAAGCCGAGATAGAGACAGGCGAGCGCCGCCCCGAGACCAGCGACATAGGCTTGGCCCTCGACGCCGATGTTGAACAGGCCGGCGTGAAAGCAGATCGCAACCGCAAGGCCGGTGAAGATGAAGCTCGTCGCGTAATAGAGCGTGAAGCCAATGCCTTCGAGATCGCCGACCGAACCGACGATCAGAAGCTTGACCGCCTCGAACGGATTTTCGCCGATCGCGGCGACCACCAGCCCGGAGATCAGGAAGGCGGCGGCGACGTTGATGAGCGGGATCAGCGCGACGTCGGCCCAGGCGGGCAGCGGCTTGAGAGGCGCGCTCATGCCGCGCGCTCGCCGACGCCGGCCATCAGCAGCCCGAGATCCTGCGCGTCAGTCTCCTCTGGGCGCCGCTCGCCGGTGATGCGCCCGCCGCACAGCACCAGGATGCGGTCGGAGAGCGCAAAGATTTCGTCGAGTTCGACCGACACGAGCAGAACCGCCTTTCCGGCGTCGCGCAGGGCGACGATGCGCTTGTGAATGAATTCGATCGCGCCGATGTCGACGCCGCGGGTCGGCTGGCCGACCAGCATGATCGTGGGATTGCGCTCGATCTCGCGCGCGAGCACGATCTTCTGCTGATTGCCGCCCGAGAAATTGGCCGTCTTGAGCAGCGGGGCGCGAGGCCGGATATCGTAAGCCTCCATCTTCGCCGCCTCATCGGCGATGATCGCCTTGCGGTCGAAGAGAAGGCCGCGTCCGTAGACGGGATCGTCGTGAAAGCCGAGCATCGCGCTCTCGCAAGCCTCGAACGGCATGACGAGGCCGACGCGGTGACGGTCCTCCGGCACATGGCCAACTCCGAGTGCGCGAATACCCCTGGGCGTGCGCTTGCCCGCCGGCGGCGCGACGCCCTCGATCAGAATTTCGCCGCCGCTCAGCGAACGCATGCCGGCGAGCGCCTCGAGCAGCTCCGACTGACCGTTGCCGGCGACGCCGGCGACCCCGACGATCTCGCCCTCGCGCAGCGAGAAGGAAACGTCGTCGACGCGAGTGACGCCGCGATCATCGCGCACGCTCAAGCGACGCGCTTCGAGCACGACCTTTCCCGGGCGCGCCGGGCTCTTGTCGACCTTGAGGATCACCTTGCGGCCGACCATCGCGTCGGCAAGCTCAGGCGGCGATGTCCTGGCGGTCTCGAAGGTCGCCACCATCTCGCCGCGTCGCATCACCGAGACGCGGTCGGTCAGGCTGATGATCTCGCGCAGCTTGTGGGTGATGAAGATGATCGTCTTGTTCTGCGATCTGAGGATGCGCAGCATCTCGAAGAGCTGGTCGGCCTCGGCCGGCGTCAGCACCGCGGTCGGCTCGTCGAGCACAAGGATCTCGGCCCCGCGCACCAGCGCCTTGAGGATCTCGACGCGCTGCTGCAAGCCGACCGACAAATCGCCGACGGTAGCGTCGGGATCGACCTCGAGCCCGTATTCCTTGGCGAGATAGGCGAGCTTCTGGCGGATCGCCGCCGCGCCGGCGGCGAGCAGCGGCCCGCCTTCGGCGCCGAGCATCACGTTTTCCAGCACGCTGAGCGGCGGCACGAGCATGAAATGCTGGTGCACCATGCCAATGCCGTGGCTGATCGCCTCGCGGGAGGAACGGATGCGCACGGGCTCGCCATTGATGCGAATCTCGCCGCCGTCCGCTTCGTAGAAGCCGTAGAGAATCGACATCAGCGTCGATTTGCCGGCGCCGTTTTCGCCGACGATGCCGTGAATGACGCCGCGCTCGACGCGCAGATTGACGTTCTTGTTGGCGTGGACCGGCCCGAACCGCTTGTCGACACCGATCAGTTCGATCGCGGGCGCAACTTGCCTCGCTTCTGTCGCCACGCGTTCCCCCTAAGCACCAACGATCGTTCCTTTTGCAAGAACGATCGCTTCTTCCGCAAAAACGGCGCCAATCGCGCCGTTAGGGTCCGCCTTCCCCCCGAAAGGGGAAGGCGGTGCGCTCACATCAGACCGGGCACTTGTTGTCGGCGGTGTAGTCGTGCACCTGGATCTTGCCGGCGACGATATCGGCCTTGGCGGCCTCGGCGGCGGCCTTGACCTCCGGCGTCAGAATGGCCTTGTTCCATTCGTCGACGGCGTAGTCGACGCCGCCTTCCTTCAGGCCCAACTCGAGATGGCCCGCCTTCCAGGTCCCGTTCTTGGCGTCCATGAACGAGCGGTAGGTGGCGACGTCGACATGCTTGAGCATGGAGGTCAGCACCTTGCCGGGGAAGAGGTTGTCCTGGTCGGAGTCGACGCCGATGCCGTATTTGCCAGCGTCCGCGGCGGCCTTCAGGACGCCCTGGCCGGTCGCTCCCGCGGCGGCGTAGACGACGTCCGCGCCGCGATCGATCTGCGACTTGGCGAGTTCGCCGCCTTTGACCGGATCGTTCCAGGCGTGGAAGTCGGTGCCGGTCATGTTGGCGAACACGTCGTCCTTCTGATTGACGTATTTGACGCCCTGCGCGTAGCCGCAGCCGAATTTCGAGATCAGCGGAATGTCCATGCCGCCGACGAAGCCGACCTTGCCAGTCTTCGAGGTCTTGGCGGCGATCACGCCGACCAGGAACGAGCCCTCTTGTTCCTTGAAGGTGATCGACTGCACGTTCGGCTTGTCGACGACCGAGTCGATGATGCCGAAGTTGGTCTTCGGATACTCTTCGGCGACCTTGCCGAGCGCGGTCGCCCAAGCAAAGCCGACAGTCATGATCGGCGAAAAGCCGTCCTTGGCGAATTTGCGGAGCACTTGCTCGCGCTGCGCGTCGCTCTGGATCTCAAGGTCACGGAAATCGACGCCCGTTTCCTTCTTGAACTTCAGCGCGCCGTTGTAGACGCCTTCGTTGAAGGATTTGTCGAACTTGCCGCCAAGATCGTAGACGATGGCGGGTTTGATGTCCGCGGCGAATGCTGCGGTCGACGCGAGCAACGCCGCTGCGAGGCCCGAGAACAAAGCAGGCAACTTACGACCGCACATGCACATCTCCCTTCGTTTCCTCTCGTGGGTCTGCGTTCAGCAGCCCGCCCCACCAGCCGTCGCTTCGACGGCTGGCCCCCTTGCTCGGCAATATTTCTTGACCGATAAGTCAACATAGTGCCGAGCGTCACTACAGAGTCAAGCGGCGCGACGCGCATTCCTCGATGCGGACCGGCCGTAGTTATTTTGCGCGAGAGTAGAGGGCGCGGCGAAAAAGGAAAAGCCAGTTTTCCGCCATGAGTGCGGAAATTCGAGGCGCCGCAGCCTCGCTGTCACTCCCGCGAAAGCGAGGGCCAGACAGCCGGTTCAGGCCGTCGTGCTTTGACGCCTAGATGCCCGCGTTCGCGGGCATGACAAGACGAGCCGCCACGACGTCATTGCGGACGGCTTCGCGCTCAATCGAAGAGAACGGAGACGCTCTCTTCCTTGGCGATGCGGTCGATCGCTTCGCCGATCAGCGGCGCGATCGAGATCACGCGCACGTTGCGGGCGACCCGGACGGCTTCGGTCGGCGCGATGGTGTCGGTGAGCACGAGTTCTTTGAGCTTCGAGGCGGCGATGCGCGCGACGGCGCCGCCCGACAGCACGCCGTGAGTGATGTAGGCCGAGACGCTCGCGGCGCCCTTGGCGAGCAGCGCGTCCGCGGCGTTGCAGAGCGTGCCGCCGGAATCGACGATGTCGTCGAGCAGCACGCAATGACGGCCGGCGACGTCGCCGATGATGTTCATCACCTCCGATTCGCCCGCCCGCTCGCGCCGCTTGTCGACGATGGCGAGCGGCGCGTCGAGCCGCTTGGCGAGCGCGCGGGCGCGCACCACGCCGCCGACGTCGGGCGAAACGACCATCACATTGTCGGCGAGGACGCGCTCCTTGATGTCGCGCACCATCGTGGGCGCGGCGAACAGATTGTCGGTTGGAATGTCGAAGAAGCCCTGGATCTGGCCGGCGTGCAGGTCGACCGTCAGCACGCGGTCGGCGCCGGCGCGGGTGATCAGGTTGGCGACGAGCTTGGCCGAAATCGGCGAGCGGGGGCCGGGCTTGCGGTCCTGCCGGGCGTAGCCGAAATAGGGAATGACCGCGGTGATGCGCTGCGCCGACGCGCGCCGCAGCGCGTCGATCATGATCAGCAGCTCCATCAGATTGTCGTTGGTCGGAAACGAGGTCGACTGGATGATGAAGGTGTCGCGGCCGCGAACGTTCTCCAGGATTTCGACGAAGATTTCGAGATCGGCGAACCGCCTCACATGGCAACGGGTCAACGGCTGACCAAGATAAGCGGCGATCGCCTCTGCGAGCTGCGCATTGGAATTGCCGGCCAGTATCTTCATCTTTTCCTGCATTACGACCCCGAACGCGATGGCGGAACTCTGGCGCGGCCCGGCGCACGGCGGGGTCATAGCAGCGCAGCATCGCCCGAACAATACGACGCTTCGGTGACGCAGCGTCTCAAGCGCCGGCGGGGCGGCCTGTCCACAGGGACTGAGGTCTAGGGCGCAGGCGCATCCGCGGCCGGCGCGGCCCCCGCAGCCTGAGCGACCGCGTCCTGTCCGTGCCCTGCGCTGTCCTTCGCCGCGGCCGCTTGCGGCGCGGCGGCGACTTCGACCGCCTCCGGCGTATAGGAGAGATAAGCCGCCAAATCGTCGGCGCTCTTGGCGGCGACGTTGCTGATCACGGCGTCGCCCGCCATCGCCCAAGGATCGTCGCCCGTTCCCGGCGCCGCAACCACGTCGTTGAGCCGCTGCGCGCGCTCCTTGTCCGCGGTGAAGACGTCCCAGACGTATTCGATCGAGGCGCCGTCGGTCGTCAGGTCGGCCGAGAGATAGCCGCGCACGAGGTAGCGCGCCTTGGAACGCTCGACGAGGACGATGTCGTGTTGGCGAGCATCCGTCTCGAAGGTCTTTTTGAATTGAGCGGCGACGGAAGCCGGGGCGCCGTCAAGCGACACAAAGGCGACGCTCGCCTTCGCGATGCTGACGCCATCGCGCCGCGCGAGCTGGTGATGCGCATCGGCGGCAGGCGACGTATCGGCGGTATTCTCGACGCAACCACCCAACCCGAGCGGCGCGGCGAGGAGAACGAGTTCCCGCCAGGGCCGCCCGCCCTTTCCCAACCATCCCAGCCGACGAACGCACCAAAATGGGACACTCCTCAACCGCCGGACATGGCGGCGGCCATCGCTCTTAACGTTCTGGTAACTCTATTTGATCGTGAGGTCCAGATGGGCCGCATTCAACGGCTCGGCATGGTGAACGCCCACGAGATAGGTGCGCCCGAGGCAGAGCGCGGCGCCACTGTCGCTGTCCATCAGGATCATGTGCAGGAAGTAGACTTGGCCCTCCCCGACCACGAAGTCGTTGTCGGCGTAGAACATCGGCGCGTCCATCCAGGACGGCGTGAACTTGGCGCCCAAGCCGTAGCCGCAAGCGTTGAGGCGGTGGGGCGCGAGGTCATGCGCGTCGAGGACGCGCGCATGCGCGGCGAACACGTCCCCCGCCGTCCGGCCAGGCTTGAGCTCCGCCTCGCAGGCAAGCAGCGCTTCGCGCGCCGCGGCGTGGTAGGGCGCATGCAGCGGCTTCGGCCTGCCGACGACATGAGTGCGCATGATCGCCGCGTGATAGTGACGGCTGACGCCGGCGAATTCGAGCGTCAGCTGATCGTCCTGGCCAAGCCTGCGCCGACCGCTTTTGTAGCGGCACAGCAGCGCGTCGTCGCCAGAGCCGATGATGAATTCGTTGGCGGGATAGTCGCCGCCGGCGGCGAAGATCGCGCTGTGCATCGCGGCGAGGATTTCGCCTTCGTCGGCGCCGGCCTGGGTCGCGTCGATCGCCGCGCGATCGGCAAGATCCGAAAGGCGCGCAGCCTCGCGAACCTGGACGATTTCCTCCTCGGACTTCGTGACCCTGAGATGCGGGACGAGCGAGGAAGCGTCGACCAGCGTGGCGTAGCCCGCCAGCGCCGCCTCGAGCCGGCGGCCGTTGAAGTGGGTCAGGCCGTAGCTGTCGAACTCGACGCCGAGGCGGCCGCGTGCGCCGAGGTCCTCCAGCATGGCGCGCAGATCGCGGGTCGGATCGGCGCCGGCGCCGTCCTTCCAAATTCGGATGTCCTCGATGTTCGACGTATGTTGCGCCTGACGCAGATCGGCCGAGCGGGTCAGCAGCGCGACGCGGCCGTCGGCGCCGACATAGAGGCACTGGAAGAAGCAGAAGCCGAAACTGTCATAGCCGGTGAGCCAATAGTCGCTCTCCTGCGCAAACAGCAGCATGCCGTCGAGCCCCCGCTCGGCCATGGCGGCGAGCAGGCGCTGTTTGCGGGCGGACATTTCGGCGGCGGAAAAATGAACGGGCATTAGAGGGCTTCCTCAAATTTGGTTCCGGCGAAGCGCGTCGGCGGTCGCGTCAATCCAATCGCTTCGCCGTATAGAGATGGGTTTCCCACTCCATGTCGAACGGCTCTCCGTGCGCCCTGATCGCTTCAGCGATCGCGGCGCGCAGCCCGTCTTGCTTAGCTTGATCGAGCAGTCGAAAATCCGACCATGTGCTCATGAGGTCGGTGTAGCTTTGCGCCGTGTGCGGGGCTTTCCAGGGATAGCTCCGGTGTACGGCGGCGGCGAAATAGCCTGACTCGTCGAACCATCTCTTGAATGGGCCGCTTGGAAGATAGGCAGCCTCCGGTCGTGGCCCCCACGGGATCGCATAGCGCAGGTGCGCCTGCTTGAACTCTTCCACCAAGGGAGCCGGCAAGCCGACCGGAACATGACCGAAGACAGCCAAAACGCCGCCTGGAGAGAGCACCTCGGAGGCCTTGGCGAACCGCACTTCGGGAGCGACCCAGTGCCACGACTGCGCAGCGATCACGAGGCGGAACGGCTCGGGCGGCGGTCGCCACGCCTCGAAAGTCGAGACCACGAATTCGACGTTCGTGAAACCGGCGGAGCGCTCGCGCGCGACGCGGATCATTTCCGACCCGGGATCCAACGCGACGATTCGCAGGCCCAGCGGCGCAAACCGCCGCGTCGCAATGCCCGTGCCACACCCGACTTCGAGCATGGCATGCCCCGGCCGCAGGTCTGCGGCAAACGCGACATCATCACAGAGCGCTTGCGGATAGCCCGGGCGCGCGGCGTTATACAGCGCCGCGACCTGATCGAAGGTGTATCTCTGCTCCACCGTCCCCTCCCCCGCTGGCGTGGACTATGGCTCAGCTGCGGCGCGACGGGAACTGTCGCCGTCAGCCGCTAGCGATAGACCAGCACCGGGATTGTGCTGTGCGTCAGCACCTTCGTCGTCTCGCTGCCGATGAGCAGCGCCGCGACGCCGCGGCGGCCGTGCGAAGCCATCACGACGAGGTCGCACCGATTGGCGAGCGCGCAATCGATGATGGCGCGGTAGGGCTGCTCGCTGCGCTCGCGCAAGGTCTCGGCCGGCACGCTCGCAGCGTCCGCCGCCATCTTGACCTGCTCCAGCGCGCGGTCGGCGTTTCGGTCGGCCTCGGCGTCGTAATCTTCGAGCGTTTCGGCGACGAGCGCCCCTTCCATCATCGGGAGGTGATAGGGCTCGATGACCGTGAGCGCCGTAACGCGCGCGCCCACGCTCTTCGCGAGTTGCACGCCATAGAGGACCGCCTTGCGGGAGAGATCGGATCCATCCGTCGGAATGAGTATGTGCTCGAACATCGCGTTTCCCCTTTCGCCACGTTTGGTTTTTGTTATCGCCGCTACAGCGCGAAATCGTGACATACGTCGGGCGGCCGCGCCATTCGCCCTGACGGGGAATTGAGCGGACTTGATTTGCTCGCGGCCACGCGAAAGCACAAAACGGCCCTGTCATCCGACGCGAGGGAGGCCTCCATGTCCGCATCCGATTTTGTCGCCGGCTATGCGCCGCTCGGCCCGCTCAGTCGGCGCACGCTCGTCAAGGCGAGCCTCAGCGCCGGCTTTTGCGCCGCGGTCGCGCCGGTCTGGGCGCAAGCCATCACGACGTCCGCCGAGGGTCTCGTCGCCGGCGAGGTGAAGGTCCCCTCGGGCGGCGTCGAAATTCCCGCCTACCGCGCCGCGCCCGAGGGGAAAGGCCCCTTCCCGAGCGTGCTGGTCATCCACGAAATCTTCGGCGTGCACGAGCACATCAAGGACATCTGCCGCCGCTTCGCGAAGCTCGGCTACTACGCCATCGCGCCCGAGCTTTTCGCCCGCCAGGGCGACGCGTCGAAGGAGACCGACGTCCACAAACTTTCGATGAACATCATCGACAAGACGCCGGATAGCGAGGTGACGCAGGACCTCGACGCGACGCTCGACTTCGCCGCCAAGAGCGGCGCCGCCGATATGACGCGCGCGGCGGTCGTCGGCTTCTGCTGGGGCGGCCGGCAGACCTGGCTCTACGCCGCGCACCGCAAGGGCTTGAAATGCGGCGTCGCCTGGTACGGCCCGCTCGAAGTTCCGCACGACGCGGCGCGACCGCAAAATGCGTCTGATGTCGCCGGAGACCTGAAGTGTCCGGTGCTCGGGCTCTACGGCGGCCTGGACAAGGTGATCACCCAGCCGCAGATCCAGGCAATGCAGGCCAAGCTCGCCGCGGCGGGCGGCGCTTCGCGCATCATCGTCTACGGCGACTCCGGCCACGCCTTCTTCGCCGACTACCGCCCGAGCTACGTCAAGGCGGACGCCGAGGCCTCCTGGAAAGAGGCCACGGCGTGGCTGAAGGCGCACGGCGTCTGAGCCGGCTTACGCCCGCTCGATCGTCTTCGCCGCCGCATCGAGCGCGTCGGCGATCGCCTGGATTTGCGCGGGCGTCGCGTCGCGGCGGCGCAGCCGCAGCTTCACGGCCATGCGCAGGTTTTCCATGGCGCGCAGCAAAGGGGCGATGTCGCCGTGCCGGTCGGCGTTCGCCTCGTCGAGACGCGCGAAGATCGCATCCACCTGCGGCTGGTTCCCGGCGAGGAACGCTTCCCCCTCTGATGTGAGGGTGTAGAGCTTGCGGCCCGCCTGGTCGTGGGCGGCGGTCGCGTAGCCCATCTCCTCGACCATGGTGAGGGTCGGATAGACGACGCCGGGGCTCGGGCTATAGCCGCCGCCGACGCGCTCCCCGAGCTCCTTGATGATCTCGTAGCCGTGCCGCGGCTTCTGCTTCAGCAAAGCGAGAATGACGAGGCGCAGGTCGCCGCTGTCGAACATCCGGCCCTCGCGCGGCTCGAAGCCGCCGCCCCGCCAGTGCCGACCGAAGCGGTGGCCGCGCCCAAAGCCGTCGTGAATATGCCGCTCGCGTTCGGCTTCGCGGAAATGACGAAAAAACATAGCTCATTCCTCCATGAGATCGGTTGCGATATATCTCAGCGAGTGTCGAAGCTTGCCCCGCGGGCCGCTCCGACTTCGCGTTGATAGCTCGCGATATATCTTCAGTCAAGATATATCTAAGAGCGCTCGCGTCAAAGGCGCTTCGCCGGCGACAGCGGCTCTACGGCTCTGCGGCCGAAGGGGTAAGAGCGGGCGCGATGATCGGCACATGCGGTGCTGCGTGGCGTGGCAGATGGCCTGTCAGGGGTGGGTCGCACTGAACCTCGACTTGAACCGCAGGGCCTGAAGCCGGAACGGATGTAGAAGCCCAGAGCCGCCGGATGATCGAACGTACACGCGTGGAGCCAGAAGCGATTGATTGGTCGCGACCAGGCCTGCTAAATCGCCGCCGTCAGGCGCGGCTTAGGATACCGGTGGAAACGTTTAGTGCGGCGGCGACCTTTTCATCCGGCTCTACGGACCACCTCTCGGAAACGCATCGCGTTTCCTGACCCCCGCAAGGGGAGAAAGAGTCCCTCTACTTTGGACCAGATTCTTCGACGATCTCGGCCATGTCCAGCGCGTCCCCGTCGCCGTCTTCCCGCAGGCCCGCGACGACGCCTGCCCGGTCGGCGGCGTTGCGGTTCTGGCTCGTTTTCCATTTGCCGCGAATATCCGCGATCTCGATCTCGAGCCCGACGATCTGGCGCACTTGCGCTGCGATGAAATCCTCCGGCGCGTCGTCGACCGCCCACGGCGCCGCGCGCGACAATTCTTGCGACCGCGTCAGCGCCGCGATCTGCCCGCGCAGCCAGTCCGCATCCTCGATGACGCGCGGAACGCCGCGCGCCTGGACGATCACGTAGTTCCAGGTCGGCACGACTTTGCCGGTCTCGCGCTTGGTGGCGTACCAAGAGGGCGAGACGTAGTGGTCAGTTCCCTGAAAAACGACCAGCGCCTCGCCCGCCTCCTTGAGATCGCGCCACTGCCCGTTGGCGCGCGCCATGTGGGCGCTCAGCGTGCCGAATTTGCCCCGCGCCGGATCGACCAGGAATGGAATCGCATTGGCGAGCAGCCCCTGCGGCCCGTGACTGACGAGGAGGCCGAGCGGGCGGGCGCGGATCAGCGCGTGCAGCTCGGCGAGATCGTCATTTCGATGCAACGGCGGTTCGTACATGAGGCGCGCTCCGGCCAAGGCCGAGGACCGGCCACGCAAATCTCAAGCTAACGCCGGAGACGCGCCGGCGCCACTCATTCCGCCGCCATCCCCCGCCCGAAGCGCTTCTCGATGTAGCTCTCGACCAGCCCCTTGAATTCGGCGGCGATGGTCGGGCCGCGCAGGGTGACGGTCTTCACGCCGTCGACGAACACCGGCGCGGCCGGCGCTTCGCCGGTGCCGGGCAGCGAAATGCCGATGTCGGCGTGCTTGCTCTCGCCGGGGCCGTTGACGATGCAGCCCATGACGGCGACGTTGAGCGCCTCGACGCCGGGATAGCGCGTCTTCCACTGCGGCATCGCGTCGGCGAGGAAGTGCTCGATGTCGCGCGCCAGCTCCTGGAACACGGTTGAGGTTGTGCGGCCGCAGCCGGGGCAAGCCGCCACTTGCGGCGAAAAGACGCGAAAACCCATCGTCTGCAGGATTTCGCGCGCAACCTTAACCTCGAGCGTGCGGTCGCCGCCGGGCTCTGGCGTCAGCGAGACGCGAATGGTGTCGCCGATACCCTCTTGCAGCAGGATGCCGAGCGCGGCCGAGGAGGCGACGATACCCTTCGAGCCCATGCCCGCCTCGGTGAGGCCGAGATGCAGGGCGTAGTCCGAGCGCTGCGCGAGCATGCGATAGACGGTGATGAGATCCTGCACCGCCGACACCTTCGCGGAAAGGATGATGCGGTCGCGCGGCAGGCCGATCTCCTCGGCGCGCGCGGCGGACAGCAGCGCCGACTGAACCATCGCTTCGCGCATCACGGCGCGCGCGTCGATCGGCGCCGCGCTGTTGGCGTTCTCGTCCATCAGCGAGGTCAGCAACTCCTGATCGAGCGAGCCCCAATTGGCGCCGATGCGGACGCATTTGCCGTTGCGGATGGCGATTTCGACGATGGTGCTGAACTGGACGTCGCGCTTGTTCTTGAAGCCGACATTGCCGGGGTTGATGCGGTATTTGTCGAGCGCCTCGGCGCAGGCGGGATGCTCGGTGAGCAGCTTGTGGCCGATGTAATGGAAATCGCCGACGAGGGGCGTCGTCACGCCAATGGCGGCGAGCCTGTCGCGGATATGCGGCACGGCGGCGGCCGCTTCGTCGCGATCGACGGTGATGCGTACGAATTCGGACCCTGCGCGGGCGAGCGCGGCCACCTGCTTGACCGTCGCCGCGACATCGGCGGTGTCGGTGTTGGTCATCGACTGCACCGCGATCGGCGCGCCGCCGCCCACCGTCACCGCGCCGGCGCCCTCGCCGACCCGCACGCCGACGGCGGTTCGTCGGGTCAAAGGCCCAAAGGCCGGCTCGATGTCACTCCGGTTCATTGCGCATCTCCTTTGCGCCCTCGCGCCGCCGCTTTTTAGGCTCAGCGCCGCCGCTTGTCATCCCGTGGATGGCCGCACCCCGCCGCCATACTACCGATGCGCGCCAATCGTGATTTGACCAAGTCTAGTGTGTTTGTATACTGACTACCGCGATCGGCTTCGCTCTTGGCGCGGCGGTCGCCCTATCGACGCATCAACGCTCTGCGGGATCCCGACTTGATGATCGCTTTCCTCCACACGCTGAACCCCCTCTATTCGCTGTCGGGCCTCGTGGTGGGGATGCTGGTCGGCCTGACGGGGGTCGGCGGCGGCTCGCTGATGACGCCGCTGCTGGTGCTGGTGTTCGGCATTCATCCGGCAACGGCGGTGGGCACCGACCTGCTCTACGCCGGCGTCACCAAGATCAGCGGGGCGGCGGTGCATAGCTTCAACCGCGCCGTCGATTGGCGCATCACCGGCCTGCTCGCGCTCGGCAGCGTCCCGACGGCGGCGCTGACGCTGATCGCGCTGTCGTATTTTGGCCGGGACACGAAATCGGTCAGCGACCTGATCACCACGGTGCTGGGCGTCGCGCTGCTGCTGACCGCGGCGACGATCATCTTCCGCAAATGGTTGCTGGCCAAGGTGGCGGCGAGGGTCGAGCGCCTCAGCGGCCGGCAGATCGCCGCCCTCACCGTCGCGCTCGGCGCGGCGCTCGGCCTGCTGGTGTCGATCTCTTCGGTCGGCGCCGGCGCGATCGGCGTGACCGCCCTCCTGATGCTCTACCCCAAGATGCCGACCGTCCGCATCGTCGGCTCCGACATCGCCCACGCCGTGCCGCTGACACTCGTCGCCGGCGCCGGGCACTGGTGGATCGGCTCGGTCGACTGGTCGATGTTCGCTTCGCTGCTGATCGGCTCGATCCCGGGAATCATCTTCGGCAGCTCGCTCGCCGCCCGCGTGCCCGACCACGTCCTGCGCCCGCTGCTCGCCGGGACGCTCGCGCTGGTGGGCGGGCGATTGGCTTTCTAAGGCCGCTGTCATGCCCGCGAAAGCGGGCATTCAGGAGCCAAAGGGCGAAGGCCTGCGGCGGTTAGCTGGACCCCCGCTTTCGCGGGGGTGACAGCAACGCTGCTCCTTGCAGGCGGCTTCCTCACTACAAAGTGCGCAGGAACGCCACCAGGTCTTGCTTCTCTTGCGTGGTCAGCTTGACGCCGAGGATCAGGTTGAAGAACTCGACCGAGTCATCGAGCGTCAGCAGGCGCTGGTCATGCATATAGGGCGGGTTGTCCTTCACGCCGCGCAGGGCGAAGGTCTTGATGCTGCCGTCGCCGACCTCCATCGCGTAGTTGACCAGTTCCGGCTTGAAGAAGCGCTCGGTCTGCAGGTCGTGCATCAGGTTGTCGGTGTAGTAAGGCGGCTGATGGCAGCTTGCGCACTGACCCTTGCCGAAGAAAATCTCCTGCCCGCGCATTTCGGCCGCGGTCGCCTTGGCGGGATCCAACCTGCCGAGCAGGTCGAGCTTGGGCGCAGGCGGAAAGTCCAGCATTTCCTGGAAGTCGGCCATGAAGTCCACCTGACTGCCGCGCTCCAGCGGATTCACGCCCTTCTTCGTTGCGTCCACGATGTCGCCATCGAAATAGGCGGTGCGCTGCTCGAATTCGGTGAAATCCTCCACGGTCTTCAAAGCGCGCTGCGAGCCGAACAGCCGCTGAATGTTGACGCCGCGCAGCGAAACGGTCTTCAGCCGATGCCGGTACCACTCCGGCCGGATACTGGGATCGAGGTGCGTCGCGCCGTTCTGGTGGCCGTTCGCGTGGCAGTCGAAACAGGACGAGCCTTGGCTCGCCACGGCCGCCTTGCGATCGTCGGTCGCGTTGAACTGCTGCTGCGGGAACGGGGTCACCAGCAGGCGCAGCCCTTCCAGCTCCCGCGGCGAGATGATGCCGTTGAACAGATCGAAATAGTTGGTGAGCGTGACCAGCTTGCCCTGCGAGACATCTCCCAGGTCAGGGCGGCTGGTCAGGTACATCTCTGGCGGAAACGCGGCGAGGAATCGCTCCGGCAGGTCGAAAGAGACGTCGAAGCGGGTCAAGTCGCGCCCATCTTGCCGCTTGATTGTATCGATCGCGACCTGCGGAAAAACGAAGCCGCCGGTGGGATGGAAGGGGTGCGGCAAAGGAAGGAAGCCCTTCGGCCACAGTCCCCGGTCACGGATCTCGTTCGGGGACATTGCCGCGAGTTGTTCCCAGGTCACGCCGGACGGCAGCTTGACGCGCACGCCTTCCTGCAGCGGCTTGCCGCGCTCCATCGTGACGCCCTGGGCGGGACGATCGGCTAAATCGTACCGCTCATCGAGCATAGCCTGGTGATCGCGTTCGATGCCCGGCTTTGCCGCCACGTCCTGAGCCATCCTAGCCGCGAAGGGCTGGACGACGGCGATAGGCATATAGCTCGTCAGTCCGCGCGGACCCTTGCCGTAGCCCTCGGACCCCATCAAGTAGGGGTTTTCGGCCGGCGTGGGCGTCTGCTGCTGCGCATCGGCAATGCCGAACAGCAGGATGAGACAACTCAACGGAAAAAAGAGCCAGATTCGTCTGCTTGGTCCGATCATGGGCAATACCCCGAAACGGCGCCGGAATTTGCACTTCGCTCACAACACGAAGCACAAATAGCTTGACGTATGCGTATTAAACAATAAAGCGACAGATGAAAATAGTCAACAACTTCTGGCTAGCCGTCTATTACGGCGCAACTACGGGGAATTCATTTTTACTTAATCTGAGAGATACTGAAGATTTTATACACTGTCGGCGCGACCGTAACGACTTCCCTCGCTGATCCGTCCGTATTGGCCCGCATTGCGAGGGGCGGCCCAAGCGACCGGGGCGATAGCAGGCGGGGCGACGGGCGCCGACGCCCCGTCGCACTATCTTGCACAACGCCGCTTGCAGTGCATTATAACGCATAAGAAAAATGCCTGGCGACCACGTATCAATCAACGCGGCGCATGGCCCGCCGTGGCGGACGCGGCGCCGGATACGCAGGCGCATGGGGAGGAAGCATGATCGATACAGCAGGCAACGCGGCCGCCTATTTCGTCGATCGTCACGCCGATGGCCCACTTCGCGACAAACACGCTTACGTCGAGGCCAGTGAGGTCAGCCGCACACTCACCTACGCCGCGCTAGCCAGGGACAGCGGACGCGTCGCGCATCTGATGCAGCGCCGCGGCATCCGCCGCGAGAGCCGCGTCGCCATGCTCATGCTGGATCAGGTTGAATTTCCCATGATCTTCTGGGGCGCGCTGAAAGCCGGCGTCGTGCCGATCCCGCTCAATACGCTGCTGGCGAGCGACGTTTACGAAGCGATCCTGGCGGACAGCCGGCCTAGCGCTCTATTCGTGTCGCACGCGCTGCTGCCCGTCGTCGCGCCGATCCTCGCCAAAAATCCTGATCTGCAACACCTCTTCGTCGTCGGCGGCGAACCGCCCGAGGGCGCGCTGTCGTTCGAAGCGGAGCTCGTCCGCTGCGAGAGCCGGCCGACGATCGCTGTCTCGCCGGACGAATGCGCCTTCTGGCTCTATTCCTCGGGCTCGACCGGCGAACCCAAGGGCGTGCGCCATGTCCACGGCAGCCTTCAGTGCACCGCGGAGACCTATGGCGCCGAGGTGCTGCAAATCGAACAAGACGATGTCGTCTTTTCCGCCGCCAAGCTCTTCTTCGCCTACGGGCTCGGCAATGCGATGACCTTTCCGCTCGCGGTCGGCGCGACGGCGGTGCTTTATCCCAAGCGCCCGACGCCGGAAGCGGTGTTCGACATCCTCAACCGCTTCAAGCCGACCATCTTCGGCGGCGTGCCGACGCTCTACGCGGCGATGGTCGCCGAACTCGAGGCGGGTCGCGGCGCGATTGGCGCGCCGCTGCGACGCTGCATCTCGGCGGGCGAAGCGTTGCCCAAAGAAGTCGGCGAGCGCTGGCGAAGGCTGACGGAGGTCGACATCCTCGACGGCGTCGGCTCCACCGAAATGCTGCACATCTTTCTCTCCAACCGCCCCGGGGAAGTCGTCTACGGCTCGTCCGGCGTCGCCGTGCCCGGCTATGAGGTGCGCCTCGTCGACGAAAGCGGCTCCGAGGTCGCGGAAGGCGAGATCGGCGAATTGCTGGTGCGCGGCGGCTCAGCCGCGGCCGACTACTGGAACCGGCGCGAACGGAGCCGCTCGACGTTCCAGGGCCACTGGACCCGCACCGGCGACAAATACGTCAAGCTGGCGGGCGGCCGCTACGCCTACTGCGGCCGCACCGACGACATGTTCAAGGTGAGCGGCATCTGGGTAGCGCCGTTCGAAGTCGAGCAGGCGCTCGTCGCCCATCCGAGCGTCCTCGAAGCGGCGGTCGTTCCCGCCATCGACGCCGACGGACTGACGAAGCCCAAGGCCTTCGTCGTGTTGAAGCCCGGCGCCGACGGCGCCGATCTCGGCGCGGCCTTGAAGGAGCACGTCAAGGATCGCATCGGCAAATGGAAGTACCCCGCTGGGTCGAGATCATCCCCCAATTGCCGAAGACCGCGACCGGCAAGATCCAGCGCTTCAAACTGAAGGAGCAGTAGCCATGGCGTCTTTCGCCTGGAGCGACGGCGCGAGCGGCGCCGTGACGATCGGCGGCGCTCGTTTGGAGACGCTGACGCTCGGCCCCAGCCCCGCCAAGGCGCCGACGCTGGTGATGCTGCACGAAGGTCTCGGCTGCGTCGCGCTGTGGCGTGACTTTCCGCAAAAGCTCGCGGAGGCAACCGGGTTCGGCGTCTTCGTCTATTCGCGCGCCGGCTATGGCGCGTCCGATCCCGTCACCCTGCCCCGTCCGCTCGACTATATGACGCGCGAAGCGCGCGAGACGCTGCCGCCGCTGCTCGACGCGATCGGCCTGCAGCGCGGCGTGCTCGTCGGCCACAGCGACGGCGCCTCGATCGCCGCGATCTACGCCGGCTCAGTCGAGGATTTCCGCGTGCGCGGGCTCGTGCTGATCGCGCCGCACGTCTTCACCGAGGAGAGCGGCCTCAAGGCGATCGCCGCGGCGCGCGTCGCCTATGAGACAGGCGACCTGCGCCGGCGCCTCGCCAAATATCATCGCGACGTTGACGTCGCGTTCCGCGGCTGGAACGACGCCTGGCTCGATCCGAGGTTCAAATCCTGGAACATCGCCGACGCGGTCGACTATTGGCGCGTGCCGGCGCTCGTCCTCCAGGGCGACACGGACCCTTATGGAACGCTGGCGCAGATCAGCGAAATCGAGACGCGCAGCTACGCTCCGGTGGACGTCGAGATTTTCGCCGGCTGCGGCCACGCCCCGCATCTCGAACGCCCGGACGCGACGCTCGCCGCCGTCGCCGACTTCTGTGCGAGGCTGGAGCGCATCGAACGGGCCGAGGTGGAGATCGCCTGAAGGGCCCGGCCAGCGGCGCGGACTGTCGTGCCCGCGAAAGCGGGCATCCAGTGTCAAAGGGCGAAGGCCTGCGGCGGTTGTCTGGACCCCCGCGTTCGCGGGGGTGACAGCGGTTAGGCATTATATTTCATCATAAGAAAATCAAACCAGTAGCAGTCAAGTCCCTGATAATGCTTAATTTTCATGCAAACTTGTTCGATTTTTCGCGCTATCTTGCATTTTCCCGCATAAGCATTATTGTGCACACATCAGGGGGAGGCGTCGTGAGCAAGCGCATCGATTTTCAGACCGATCCGTCCCGCTATCGCCACTGGCGCGTCGCCTACGACGGCGCCGTCGCAACCATCTTCATGGACGTCGACGAGAACGGCGGACTGTTCGAGGGCTATCAGCTCAAGCTGAATTCCTACGATCTCGGCGTCGACATCGAGCTTGCCGACATCGTGCAGCGCATGCGCTTCGAGCATCCCGAAGTCGGCGCGGTGGTGCTGCGCTCCGGCAAGGATCGCGTCTTCTGCGCCGGCGCCAACATCCGCATGCTGGGCGGCGCGACGCATGCGCACAAGGTGAACTTCTGCAAGTTCACCAACGAAACGCGCAACGCGCTCGAAGCGGCGGGCGCGGAATCGGGCCAGCGTTACCTCTGCGCAGTGAAGGGCGCCTGCGCAGGCGGCGGCTACGAGATTGCGCTCGCCTGCGACCACATCATTCTCACCGACGACGGATCGAGTTCGGTCGCGCTGCCGGAAGTGCCGCTGCTCGCCGTGCTGCCAGGCACCGGCGGGCTTACGCGCGTCACCGACAAGCGCAAGGTGCGGCGCGATCTCGCCGACGTGTTCTGCTCGACCGAAGAAGGCGTCAAGGGACGGCGCGCTCAGGAATGGCGCCTCGTCGACGAGGTCGTCGCTAATTCGAAATTCGAGGATGCCGTCGCCACTCGCGCACACGAATTTGCGGCGCGCGCCAATCCGGCGCAGAGCGGCGAAGGCGTTGCACTTCCCCCGCTGCAGCGCGCGTTCGGCGAGGACGGCTCGGTGCGCTATTCGCTCGTCGAGGCGCAAATCGACCGCGGCAAACGCATCGCGACGATCACGCTCGCCGGACCCGAGCGTGACGCGCCGGCGTCGCTCGCCGAATTGCGCGCGCAAGGCGCGGCGACCTGGATGCTACGGCTCGCGCGCGAGCTCGACGACGCGATTCTGCATTTGCGCTTCAACGAACCGACCATCGGCGTGATCGTCCTCAAGACGCAGGGCGAAGCGTCGAAAGTCCTCGCGCACGAAAAGCTCGTCGCCGATCAGGCGGAGAACGACTGGTTTGCACGCGAGATCGAGCTCTATTGGAAGCGCGTCCTCAAGCGCGTCGAACTCACCTCGCGCTCGCTGATCGCGCTGGTTGAAAACGGCTCTTGCTTCGCCGGCTGCCTCGCCGAGATCCTCTTCGCCTGCGATCGCACGTACATGATGCAGGGCGAGTTCGAGGGCGACAATCGCGCCGCCGCCGCGATCACCCTGAGCGGCGCTAATTTCGGCCCCCATCCAATGTCGAACGGTCTGACGCGCCTCGCCACGCGCTTTCTCGGCGAGCCCGCCAAGGTCGAGGAAGCCGCGGCTCTCCAAGGGCAAGCGCTCGAAGCGGCCGAGGCGAGCAAGCTCGGCCTCGTCACCTACGCTTACGACGAAGTCGATTGGGACGACGAAGTGCGCATCGTCCTCGAGGAGCGCGCGAGCTTCTCGCCCGACGCATTGACCGCCATGGAGGCGAACCTGCGCTTCGCCGGCCCCGAGACGATGGAGACGCGCATCTTCGGCCGTCTCACCGCCTGGCAGAATTGGATTTTCCAGCGGCCCAACGCCGTTGGCGAGAACGGCGCGCTAAAGCGCTACGGCACCGGAACGCGCGGCGACTTCGACATGGGAAGGGTGTGAGCCCCCTCTCCCGCTTTTTGCGGGAGAGGGCTGGGGTGAGGGTCTTGGGGCGCGACCGACCCTCATCCGGCCCTTCGGGCCACCTTCTCCCGCACGCAGGAGAAGGAGACGAACTTTGGAGTTTCAACGATGAGCGAACTTCTCAACGTCAGCTACGACACGTTGATCCCCAACAATGTCGGGCTATCCTCAGACCGGCGCGTGCTGAAGGCGCTCGAGAAATGGCACCCCGGCTACATCAATTGGTGGAATGACCTGATCCCGGAGAAATTCCAGCGCAGCATGGTCTATCTGCGCACCGCGGTCAGCGTCGATCCCAAGGGCTGGGCGAAGTTCGACTATGTCAGGATGCCGGAATATCGCTGGGGCGTGCTGCTCGCGCCGCAGGTCGAGGACCGCCGCATTCCGTGCGGCGAGCGTGCCGGCGAGGCCGCCTGGCAGGAAGTGCCGGGCGAATATCGCGCCATGCTGCGCCGCCTGATCGTCATCCAGGGCGACACCGAGCCGGCTTCCGTCGAGCAGCAGCGCTTCCTCGGCGAGACTGCCCCTTCGCTGTACGACTTGCGCAACCTCTTCCAGGTCAATGTCGAGGAAGGACGCCATCTCTGGGCGATGGTCTATCTGCTGCACAAATATTTCGGCGCCGACGGCCGCGAGGAGGCCGACGATCTGTTGCGCCGCAGTTCCGGCTCGGAGGAGGCCCCGCGTATGCTCGGCGCCTTCAACGAGCAGACGCCGGACTGGCTCTCCTTCTTCATGTTCACCTACTTCACTGACCGTGACGGCAAGATGCAGCTCGAAAGCCTTGCGCAATCGGGCTTCGATCCGCTGTCGCGCACCTGCCGCTTCATGCTGACCGAAGAAGCGCACCACATGTTCGTCGGCGAAACCGGGGTCGGGCGCGCGATCCAGCGCACTTGCGAGGCGATGCGGCAGGCGGGCATCGAAGACCCCTACGAAATCGAGCGGGTGCGCGCGCTCGGCGTGATCGATCTGCCGACGATGCAGAAGAAGCTCAATCTGCACTACACGCTGTCGCTCGACCTGTTCGGCCAGGAGGTCTCGACCAACGCCGCCAACGCCTTCAACGCCGGCATCAAAGGCCGCTTCATGGAGCACCGCCTTCAGGACGATCACAAGCTCGTCGGCGCGACCTATCCGGTGGTCCAGTTCGTCGACGGCGAGATCAAACTCGTCGACGCGCCGGCGCTCACCGCGATCAACATGCGCCTGCGCGACGACTATACCCGCGACGCGGACGGCGGCGTCGGGCGCTGGAACAAGATCATCGAAAACACCGGCGTCAAATTCCAGCTCAAGCTGCCGCACGAGGGCTTCAACCGCAAGATCGGCGTTTTCGCCGGCAAGCCCATCGACCCGCAGGGGCGGCTCATTGCTTCCGAGGAGTGGGAGGCAAAGGTCGGCGAATGGTTGCCCAACAAGGCGGATGGCGACTTCATCCAATCGCTGATGAAGCCCTGCCGCGAGCCGGGCAAATTCGCCTCGTGGATCGCTCCGCCCAAGGTCGGCATCGACAACAAGCCGGGCGACTTCGAATACGTGAAACTTCACATGGCGTGAGCAGCTTGAACATGACGAAGCCCGTCAAGCAGCACCTGATCAATCCCGAGATCTGTATCCGCTGCTACACCTGCGAATCGATGTGTCCAGCGGGCGCGATCGAGCACGACGGCGTCAACGTCGTCGTCGACGCCTCGAAGTGCAACTTCTGCCTGGATTGCATCGCCCCCTGCCCGACCGGCTCGATCGACGAATGGCGCGTGGTCGAGACGCCCTATTCGCTCGAAGAGCAATTCGCATGGCGCGAATTGCCGCAGCAGCAGGTCTATGACGACGCTTCGGGCGACGACGACGCGGGCGAGGCGCTCGACCCCGAAATCGCGCGCGTCCTCGCCGAGGCGCATGGCGGCGCAGGCGGGCGCTCGCGCGCGCCGCATTCGGCCAGCAAGCCGACGATCAATCTCTATACGCTCGGCCGGCCGGCCGAAGCGACGGTGCAAGGCAACTACCGCCTCACCGCTTCGAGCGCCGACAACGACGTGCGCCACATCATTCTCGATCTCGGCGGCCAGCCCTTCCCCGTTCTCGAAGGCCAGAGCGTCGGGGTGATCCCGCCTGGCGTCGACGCCGAGGGCAAGCCGCATCTGCCGCGGCTCTATTCCGTCTCGAGCCCGCGCGACGGCGAGCGGCCCAATTTCAACAACCTCTCGCTGACGGTGAAGCGCGAAGCGATCGGCGTCTGCTCGAACTACCTCTGCGACCTCGAAAGGGGCGCGAAGGTGCGCCTCACCGGGCCGTTCGGCGCGACCTTCCTGATGCCGAACGATCCCAAGGCGCGTCTCCTGATGATCTGCACCGGGACTGGCTCCGCGCCGTTCCGCGCCTTCACCATGCGCCGCCAGCGCAACGGCGCCGAGGAAGCCGCCGCCATGACGCTCGTCTTCGGGGCGCGATCGCCTGATGAACTGCCTTATTTCGGGCCGCTCGCCAAAGTGCCTGATACGCTGTTGAAGAAGCACCTCGTTTTCAGCCGCCTCGAGAACGCCCCGAAACGCTACGTCCAGGACAAATTGCTGGAAGAGCGCGAGGCGGTCGGCGAGCTCCTGGCTGATCCCAACGCCCATATCTACGTCTGCGGCCTGCGTGCGATGGAGCAAGGCGTCGAAGCGGCGCTCGCCGGCGTCAGCGAGAGCCGCGGCCTGCAGTGGGTCGCCCTGCGCGACGCGATGCGCGAAGAGGGTCGCTACCACGTCGAAACCTATTGATGCGCAAGGCGAGGGCCGGAACTATAGTGCAGGTTGCTCTTCGCGCGCTGACCGGTCCCTTCTCCCCGCTCGCGGGGAGAAGGTTAGGATGAGGGGCTTGGGGGTGAGCCGCTGCCGGCGGCCAATCCCCAGGCCCCTCACCCCAGCCCTCTCCCCGCGAGCGGGGAGAGGGGGAAAGCGCGTCGCACTCAAAGCGGCATTGGGAGCTGCTCCCAGCCCATGCTCTAAAGGTCCGCGTCGTGAATGAGATCACCAATTTCCGCGGCGATGTCGTCGACGAAGGCGCCGGGCCGGAGCGCTCCGAAGCGGTCGACGCCTTCATCGCCGCCGTCGGCGAGCGCGTCCGCAAGGCGCGCCAACGCAAAGGCATCGCGCGGCGGGTGCTGTCGGACCTCTCCGGCGTCTCGCAGCGCTACCTCGCCCAGCTCGAAAACGGCGAGGGCAATATCTCCATCGGCCTCCTCTTCAAGGTCGCGCAAGCGCTCGACCATCGCGTCGAATGGCTCGTCGGCGAGGACGATCCCTGGGGTTCGGAGATCGCGAAAATCGCCGACCTCTATCGCAGCGCCTCCAGCGAGAAGCGCCAGAAAGCGATGGCGATCCTCGAGCCGGGCGATTGGGAGCGGCTGCGCCGCCGCCGCATCTGTCTCATCGGCCTGCGCGGCGCCGGCAAATCGACCCTCGGCAAACGGCTCGGCCAGGATTTGGGACTGCCCTTCGTCGAGCTCAATCGCGACATCGAAGAGCAGAGCGGCATGCCGGTCACCGACGTCATGGCGCTCTATGGTCAGGAGGGCTACCGGCGTCTCGAACGCCAGGCGTTGGAGCGCGTCGTCGCGACGACCGACAGCGTGGTGCTCGCGGTCGCCGGCGGCATCGTGTCGGAGCCCGAGACCTTCGCTTTTCTGCTGCGCTGCTTCCATACCATCTGGCTGAAGGCGCCGCCGGAAGTGCACATGAAGCGGGTGATCGAGCAGGGCGACGAGCGGCCGATGGCCGGCAACCCCAAGGCGATGGAAGAGCTGAAATCCATCCTCACCAGCCGGGAGGCGCTCTACGCCAAGGCCGAGGCCGTCGTCGACACCGCCGGCCGCACGCCGGACGAAAGCGCGCGCGATCTCATCGAAGCGGTGCGCAAGCTGGCGATCAAGATCTGACGCTGGGTTCTCGCGCCGTAATCACGAAGGAAATCGCATGCCCGCGTATGTCGCCCTGCTGCGCGCCGTGAATGTCGGCGGAACGGGCAAGCTGCCGATGTCCGAGTTGAAGGCGATGTGCGTTGCCGAGGGCTTCGGCAAGGTTCAGACCTATATCGCCAGCGGCAACATCGTCTTCTCAGCCGACCAGTCCGAACCGGACGTCAGGGCTGCGCTGGAGAAGCGCCTGACAGCCTATGCCGGCAAGCCAGTCGGCGTCATCGTGCGCACGGCGAAAGAGATGGACGAGGTTCTCAGCGCCAATCCCTTTCCCGACGCCCCGCCCAACTGGACCGTCGCCATTTTCTTGGGCGCCCCGCCGCCCGTTGACGCGCTCGACGTGCTGTCGGGTAGGACGGACGAAGAGGTCCGCCTGGGCAAGCGAGAAATTTATGTCGCCTACGGCGCGGGCATGGGCCGCTCGAAGCTCAAGATTCCCGCGGCCGCGAATGGGACGGCTCGGAACATCAACACCATCGCGAAACTCGCCGAACTCGCTGCCTCGACGTGAAGCGGCCAACCTCACATTGGGCCAGTAGAGTCCGCCCGCCCAGCGCCGCATATTGCTGCCCCGCTTGGATTCGGTCTATGCAAGGGCCGACAGTGGAGCCGCGCTCGATCAATCGGGTTCGGGGCGGCGGTTCATGACGGTCGGCCCCCGCATCGCCGACTCGCCCGCCACGAAAGGATCGGCGTCGAAATGAGCGAAGTCTTCATCTGCGATTACGTGCGCACCCCGATCGGCCGCTTCGCGGGCGCGCTTTCCAGCGTCCGCGCCGACGACCTCGCGGCGCTGCCGATTCGCGAACTCGCGCGCCGTCACGGCGATCTCGCCAGCCGGATCGACGAAGTCTATCTCGGCTCTGCCAATCAAGCGGGCGAGGACAATCGCGACGTGGCGCGCATGGCGACGCTGCTCGCCGGCCTGCCCGACACGACGCCGGGGGTCACGCTCAACCGCCTCTGCGCCTCCGGTATGGACGCGGTCGGCGCCGCCTCGCGCGCCATCAAGGCGGGCGAGATCGCGATCGCCATCGCGGGCGGCGTCGAATTCGATGACGCGCGCCCCGCTGGTGATGGGCAAGGCCGAGACCGCCTTCCAACGTTCGGCCGACGTCCACGACACCACGATCGGCTGGCGCTTCATCAATCCGCTGATGAAGAAGCAGTACGGCGTCGATTCGATGCCCGAGACGGCGCAGAACGTCGCCGACGACTATCAGGTCTCGCGCGCCGACCAGGACGCTTTCGCGCTGCGCTCGCAGCAGCGCGCCGCCGCCGCGCAGGCTCGCGGCGTCTTCGGCGAGGAGATCATTCCGGTCGAGATCAAGGACCGCAAGGGCGCCGTCACGTCGTTCGCCAAGGACGAGCATCCGCGCGACACGACGCTGGAGGCGCTCGCCAAGCTCAGGCCGATCGTGCGTCCGGACGGCAGCGTGACGGCGGGCAACGCGTCGGGCGTCAACGACGGCGCGGCGGCGCTGCTGCTCGCTTCGGCGCGCGCGGTCGAGGCGCACGGCCTGAAGCCGATCGCGCGGGTCCTCGGCCTCGCCTCGGCCGGCGTCGCGCCGCGCGTCATGGGCGTTGGCCCGATTCCGGCAGTCAAGAAGCTCTGCGAACGGCTCGGCCTTGCTGTCTCCGCGTTCGACGTGATCGAGCTCAACGAAGCCTTCGCCTCGCAAGCGCTCGCCGTTCTGCGCGGCATCGGCGTCGCCGACGACGCCGAACACGTGAACCCCAATGGCGGCGCCATCGCGCTCGGTCATCCGCTCGGCATGTCCGGCGCGCGCATCACCGGCGCTGCGGCGCTCGAACTGAAGCGCCGCGGCGGCCGCTACGCCCTCGCCACCATGTGCGTCGGCGTTGGCCAGGGCGTCGCGATCGCCATCGAACGGGTGTGATGGATCCCTTCTCCCCGCATAGCCCGTCGAAAGACGGGCGTTCTGACGAACACCCTATGCGGGGAGAGGGAGCGTCCTACGCCCACGGGACGGGCGCCATCCGGTAGTGGCTGACGCCCCACTCGCGGCCTCCCGCATGGCCGAACCAGCCGGCGATCATCAGGAAAAAGAGCCGCCAGCGGCGGCGCCAGAGTTCCGCCTCGCCGCCGTAGACCTGCAGCAAAATCTCGTCGATCCGGCCCCGGTTGCTGTCGAAGTCGGCCAGCCAGTCGAGCGCGGTGCGCCGATAGTCCGCGCCTGACCAGCGCCATTCCGCCTCCACTTCGAAGAGATCGGCGAAGCGGCGCGCCAACGCATGCGAGGGCATCAGACCGCCGGCGAGGAAGTGCTGCGCCAACCAGCCCACCGGATGATTCTCGTCGAAGCGGTGGCAGCACGATTGGTGGGCGAAGACATGCAGGAAAAGCCGCCCGTCCGGCTCGAGCCAATCCCGCGCACGCGCAAGAAGGGCTCGCCAATTCGCAACGTGGCCGAAGGTTTCGACCGAGACGATGCGGTCGAAGCGATCAGCCGTCGCGAACACATTCATATCCGCGACGATCGCCAGGAGATTGGGCAGAACGCGCTCGCGCGCTTTCGCCTCGACGTACCTGCGCTGCGCTTGCGAGCGCGTCACGCAAACGACCGTCGCTTGTGGCAACTGGCCGGCGACGTGCAGCGCGAGAGAACCCCAGCCGCCGTCGAGCTCGAGAATCCGCTGCCCATCCGCCAGAGCGGCGTGCTCGATTGTTTCGTTCAAAGCCAGGATCTCGGCTTCGGCGAGGCTCGTGGTCGAGGCGGGATAGCGGCAACAGGAATATTTGCGGTGCGGGCCGAGGATGAGGTCGAAGAACTCGGGCGGCAGTTCCTCGTGCAGAACCTTGGCCGCGCCATCGAGCGCCTCGATGGGAAAGCGCGCCATCTCCGCGATGAATTCGACTTCCGATGCTGCGGGCAGGCGCGCCAGGCGCCGCACATCCGATCGGGCAAGCCGCTCGATCACGGCCACCATAAGCACGTCAGGCAGGGAGGTGCGCTCGGCCATCCGCATGACGCTCGACAAAACCTGCATCAGCGCCCTTCTGGATGACGCGGCCCCAACGCCTTGCAGGCGAGCGCCCGCGCTCGCTCTCCCACTCGCTCTAAACGCTGATGGATGAGGTTTAGTTCTACTGCGCGGCAGGATTTTCGCGGCGCGCAATCAGCGCTTCAGCGGTCGCCTCGTCGGTGACGAGAACGCTCGGACGCAGGAGCCTGAAGGCGCCGAGGATCGGCTCCACTTTGTCGGCGCCGCCCGAGACGAGAATGCGCTTGGGCGCCTTGGCCAAGCTCGCGACGGGGATCGACATCGACCGCTCATTGAAGGGGTGATCGACCAGCCGCCCGTCGAGATCGAAGAAGTTGAAGAGAAGGTCGCCGACGACCCCTTTGGCGCGCAGCCTCGCCTGCTCGTCGCTGGAGATGTCGCCAAAGACATTGGTGGTCGAATTCGGGCTCATCGAGCCGACGCTGACCACGACGGCGTCCAGCGAGCCGGAGCGATCGAACACATCCGCAAGGCCGCAACGATCGATCAGCACGCGCTTGGTCGCCACGCTGTCAACCATCGCCGGCGCGGCGATGAGATAGCACTCGGCCTGAAAAATGCGCGCGAACTGCCAGGCGAATTCCGCCGGGTTCACTTGGCGCGCCCGCGTGATGCCGCCGACCAGCGAGACCACCGACAAACGCGGGACTTGCCGCTCGACGAGAAACCCGAGCGTGCGGTTGAGCGTCTGGCCCCAGCCGAGCCCGATTTTCATATCAGGCTGCAGCATCGCCGAGACATAGTCGGCCGCCGCCGCGGCGATCGGCGCGCGCGGATCGGCGTCCGGCGCCGAGAGCGGCGCGACGACCGCTTCTTCGACGCCAAAAGCCTTTTGAAGCGCGATCTCGAGCCGCGACAATCCGGCGACGTCGCGACTGAGGGAAATTCTCACCTCGTTCATCGCGCGCGCTTCGGACAGCAAGCGCACCACGGTGATGCGGCCGATGCCGAGCGCATCGGCGATCGCGCTCTGCGTCATCTCCTCCGCGTAGTACATCCAGGCGACGCGCTGGCGCAGACGCGGCGACCTTCGGCTCGGCGCAGCCGAATGGACGTCGTCGCTGTCAACGAGCTTGTCGTTCCGTTTCATGATTCGCCTGCGGCGACATTCTCCTCGATGAGGCGCGCGATCGCCGCGCGCGCTTCGAAATGCGGCATGTGGCCAACGCCGGGAAACATGTGCTGCGCCACCAGTCCGGGCAGGCCGCGCGCCTGGCGCGCCGGAATGATGCGGTCGTCGAGGCCGAAGATCACCTTCGACGGCCCCTCGAAGCGCGCCAATGCGTCGCGAACGTCGAGCGCCTGGACGCCGTCGGGGAACAAGGCGGCGGCGATCGCATTCTGCGCGGCGCCGATGTCGCTCTCCCGACGCTGGCGCAATGTCGTCTTGACCATCGCCGAGCCGAGCGCGCCTTCGTCATTCGCGAGGAGCCGCATCCAGGGGGCGAGGCTGCCTTCGCTCTGAGCGCGCAAGAAGCCGGCGAGGAAGTCGCCATTCACCTCCGGGCCGAGTCCGGCCGGCGCAATGAGCGTGAGCGAGCGGATTCTGTTCGCCACGCCGGGCCGCAAGCGCGACGGCGATGGCCCCGCCGAGGGAATGGCCGATTAAGTGGAGTTCGCGGACGTCCTCCTCGGCGAGCGTCGCGTCGACCGCCGCCACGAAGGCGTCGAGGCTGATCGACCCGGAAAGTTTCGAGGCGCCGTGGCCCGGCAGATCGAGGGCGAGGAAGGGCCGTTCGCCGCGCAAGCGCCCGACCAGCGGCCGCCATCCGTTGAGATCGGCGCCGAAGCCATGCAGGAAGACGAGCGGCGTCCCGCGCCCGCGCGCGAGCCACAAGCGGTTGAGCCCGGCGCCCGCGGCGAGTGCTGGCGATGCGGCGCCCTCCGCGACGTCGGTGGCTTGAATGCGTCCATGCGGACCGGAGCCGGCGAGCCCGGCGAGATCGACGCCCTGCTCGCGCGCAAGCCGTCGCGCCGCTGGCGTCGCGCGCACGCCATCGCCGGCCGCTGGCGCGACCTCGAGCGGCGCGACGATTGTCGCCGCTGCTTCGGCGGCCGGCGCGGCGGTGGCCAACGCGGGCGCGCGTTCAGGCGCGGTATAGTCCTCGCCAGGCGCTGCGATAACGGCGATCACCGTCCCGACCGGCAGTCGATCGCCGGGCTTGGCGGCGACAGCGCGCAGAATGCCTGACGCGGTCGCCTCGATCTCCATCGCGGCCTTGTCGGTCTCGATCTCGAACAGCGGCTGGCCCTTCTCGACCCGCTCGCCCTCCGCGACGAACCATTGGGTGAGCTTGCCCGTCGTCATGTCCATGTCGACGCGGGGCATGACGATCTCGACCGCCATCGTCAGACGCGCCCCCGCGCCAGCCCGCGCGCCGCCGCGACAATATCGGGAACTTGCGGCACGGCGGCCTTTTCGAGTACCGGACTATAGGGGATCGGCGCGTCGGCGCCGCCGAGGCGCAGGATCGGCGCGTCGAGATAATCGAACGCCTCGCTCTCCGCGATCGCCGCGCTCACCTCGGCGCCGACGCCGAACGGCTTGGCGCCTTCATAGACGCATAGGAGCCGCGAGGTCTTCTTCACGCTGGCGATGATCGTCCTCGTATCGAGCGGACGCAGCGAGCGCAGATCGATCACCTCGGCCTCGATCCCCTCCTCGGCGAGCGCATTCGCCGCCTCCACCGACCGCGGCGCCATCACGCCCATAGCGGCAATGGTCAGATCGCGCCCGACCCGGCGCACCGCGGCCTTGTCGAGCGGCGTCGTGTAGTGGCCCTCCGGCACCGGGCCTTTTTCCTTGTAGAGCAGCTTGTGCTCGAACACGATCACCGGATCGGGGTCGGCGATTGCGGCGAGCAGCATGCCTTTGACGTCGTGCGGCGTCGTCGGCTCGACCACCTTGAGGCCGGGCACATGTGCGTACCATGCCTCGATGCTCTGGCTGTGCTGCGCGGCGCCGCCGAGGCCCGAGCCCGTGGGCATGCGGATGACGAGCGGCACGGAGACGGCGCCGCCGAGCATGTAGCGCAGCTTGGCGGCCTGGTTGACGATCTGCTCCATCGCCAGGGTGGAGAAGTCGGAGAATTGCAGCTCGAACACCGGCCGCATGCCGGTGAGCGCCGCGCCGACCGCAACGCCGGCGCCGCCGAGTTCGGAGATCGGCGTATCCATCACGCGATCCTCGCCGAAGCGCTGCACGAGGTCGCCAGTGACCTGAAAGGCGCCCCCATAGAGGCCGATGTCCTCGCCCATCAGAAAGACGCGGTCATCCGCTTGCAGCGCGATCGCCAGCGCCTCCTGGATGGCCATGGCGAAGGTGAGTTCCCGCACGGGCGCGTTCATCGCTAGGCTCGCTTCAGAGGGTGTAGACGTCGCGCAGCACCTCGGAGGGCTGCGGCCAGGGGCTTGCTTCGGCGAACGCGATCGCCTCGTTCATCTCAGACTCGACCGTGGCGCCGATCGCCTCGATGTCCGCGCGCGAGACGAGGCCCAGCGCCTCGATCTCCGCTTCGAAGCGCAGGATCGGATCGCGCGCCTTCCAGGCCTCGATCTCCTCTTTGCTGCGATAGCGATTGCGGTCGGAGCGCGAATGGCCGCGCGTGCGATAGGTCTTGCATTCGATCAGCGTCGGCCCCTCGCCGCGCCGCGCGCGATCGACCGCCGCGAAGGCCGCCTCGGCGACGTCGGCGAAGGCGTTGCCGTCGACGATGACGCCCGGCATTGAGTAGGCGGCGGCGCGCGCGGCGACGTCCTTGACCGCAGTCGAGCGCTCGATCGACGTCGACATGCCGTATTGATTGTTCTCGCAGACGAAGACGACCGGCAGCTTCCAGACCGAGGCGATGTTGAGCAACTCGTGGAAGGCGCCCTCGTTGTTGGCGCCGTCGCCGAAGAATGACACCGCCACGGCGCCGGTCTTGCGCTTCTTGGCGCTCAGCGCCGCTCCCACGGCGATGGGGATGCCGCCGCCGACGATGCCGTTGGCGCCGAGATTGCCGCGGCTCGGATCGGCGATATGCATCGAGCCGCCGCGCCCGTGGCAATAGCCGGTCTCGCGGCCAAGGAATTCAGCGAACATGCGCTTCGCCTCGGCGCCCTTGGCGATGCAATGGCCGTGGCCGCGGTGGGTCGAAGTGATGACGTCGCTGTCGGTGAGCGCCGTGCAAACGCCGACCGCCGTCGCCTCCTGGCCGATCGACAAATGCATCGTGCCGTAGCTCTGGCCGCGGATGTAGGAATCCTCCGCGCTCTCTTCGAAGCGACGGATCAGATGCATCTTGCGCAACGCCTCGCGCAGGTCGGCGACCGACAGCCGGTCGTAGACGCGAGGCCGGTTCGGCGCGCCTTCGGCGGCGGCTTGGTTGAGGACGGCGTCAGACAAAAGTCCCCCCTTATCCCATGGGTCGGCGGACGCGACTCTCGCGCCGATATTGCAGAAGGCAATATTGAACTTTTGATTTTCCGTCAAATCGAATGTTCACTCAAGCCTTACGACAGCGAGAATCCGCGGCTTCAAGGGCATAGCGGGCGAACAGTTCGCATGGTACCGTTGCGGTAATTCAAACCAGCAATCCACGAGCCGCTGAAATGGACCTAACGCCCGCGGAGCAATTGCTTTATTCGACAATCAGGCTGGCCAGCGTCAAAAACAATGTTGTCTCGTCGTTCGGGACCGGATTCTTTATCTATTTTACTGATGGAAATAATATTTATCCAGCTATTGTCACGAACAAACACGTCATCAATGGATTCGACAGTGTCGTTGCTGTTTGTCACGTCGCTAAAGACGATAAGCCTTCCGGCGAATTCGTTGAATGTCGAATTGACTTAACTCATCCCTTTTTAGTCCCGCACCCCGATCCCATGATTGATCTTTGCGCGATCCTATTTGGCTCGATGATTCAGCAAGCCGCGTCCAATGGGCGCCCCTATTTATCATCCCTCTAGGGGTCGGCCTAATCCCGACCGGCGATGCCTGGTCCGATTTCGACGCAATCGAGGATGTCGTGATGGTCGGATGCCCGAATGGAATCTATGACCAGTCCAGCAATACGCCCATTGTAAGACGCGGCATAACGGCCTCCCCATTGTTTAATAGATACAATGGACGAGATGAATTCGTGGTTGACATCGCTTGCTTTCCAGGATCATCAGGGTCTCCTATATTTATTTTTGATAAAAATGGATACTACAATAAGAAAACAAAAACACAATTTATGGGTCAATCACGCCTAATTTTTATTGGCGTATTGTACGCAGGACCGCAAATATTAAATAATGGTGACGTTATATTAGCCGCTCCGCCAAAGGCCGTTGTTCCATCCATGATGCACCTGGGGTTTGCGATCAGAGCGTCGGCATTATTGCCCCTGAGAGATGCGGTCTTGAAGCATATTGCTGGGTTATCGGCAGCGAAACCCTGACCAGCAGCGACGACCGCGCCTTGTAGGCGCAGAAGCCGGCCAAAGCCATTGGCAACGAAACTTTCCCGCCAGCGCGTCCACTGGACATCCGTCCAATCGTCATATTTGTGTAAGGGTGTAGTTTTCCTCCCGAACTCTATGATGAACGTCCATTGCGCGGCAGTAAAATGACGGCGAGTCAACAAGGCCCGCACCTCACCGATGCAAGCAGCGGCGAGCCGGCGCTCCAGCCACTGGCGGCAGGCGGCGGCCCCTTGCGCGACCTCGCCTCGGTCAGCGCCGTTCTCTCCACTGCGACGGCCGTCGCGCTTCAGGAGCGGTTCGGCCGCCTCGCCACGACCGAGGCCATCCGCGCCATGCTCGGGGAAACGCGCGACGCGCTGCGCGCCGGCGCTTCGTCGGCGCCGACGGCGGACGATCTCGCCTCGCTCGCGCAAGCGCGGCTCGAGGCCGAGGACGCCTCCGCCTTGCGGCCGCTGTTCAATCTCACCGGCACGGTGCTGCACACCAATCTCGGCCGCGCCCTGCTGGCGGAAGCGGCGATTGAGGCCGCCATCGCGGCGATGCGCGATCCCGTCGCGCTGGAGTTCGACCTTTCGACCGGCCGGCGCGGCGAGCGCGACGACCATGTCCGCGACCATCTCTGCGCGCTGACCGGAGCCGAGGACGCGACGGTCGTCAACAACAACGCCGCCGCCGTACTGCTTGCGCTCAACACCCTGGCGTTCGACCGCGAAGCGATCGTCTCGCGCGGCGAACTGATCGAGATCGGCGGCGCCTTCCGCATGCCCGACATCATGGCGCGCGCCGGCGCGCGGCTGATCGAGGTCGGCACGACGAACCGGACCCATCCCAAGGACTATCGCGAGGCGCTGACCCCGCGCACCGGCGTCATCCTCAAGGTCCACACGTCGAACTACCGCATCCAGGGCTTCACGTCGGAGGTCCTCGCGCCGGAGCTCGCGGCCATCGCCGACGCGGCTGATGTGCCGCTGATGAACGATCTCGGCTCCGGCACCCTGGTCGATATCTCGCGCTACGGCGTGAAGCGCGAGCCGACCGTGCGCGAGGCGGTCGCCGAAGGCGCAGGGATCGTCACCTTCTCCGGCGACAAGCTGCTCGGCGGCCCGCAAGCCGGTTTCATCGTCGGCAAGCGCAAGCTGATCGCGGCGATCAACCGCAATCCGATGAAGCGCGCGATGCGCGTCGACAAGATCCGCCTCGCGGCGATCGAGGCGACGCTGAAGCTCTACCGCGACCCGGACCGCCTCGCCGAGCGCCTGCCGACGCTGCGGCTGCTGGCGCGCCCGCTGCCCGAAATCGAGGCGCAGGCGCGCCGCCTCTTGCCGGCGGTGGTGAAGGCCGTCGGGGCCGCCTTCACGGTGAGGGTTTGCGAATGCCACAGCCAGATCGGCTCGGGGGCGCTGCCGCTCGACACGATCGCCAGCGCCGGCCTCGTCATTCGCGCCAACGCAGGCGGCGGCGCGCTCGATCGGCTCGCGGCGGCGTTGCGCGACTTGGCGTGGCCCATCATCGGGCGGATCGAAGACGGCGGGCTGACGCTAGATTTTCGATGCCTCGCCAATGAGGAGGCGTTTCTGGCGGTTCTCGAGGGATTAAACGGCCATGCGTTGGCTTGAGCGTTTCCGGCCGCGGCGCGAGCCGCCGCGCGATCCGATGGACGAAGCGCGGGCGGCTTCCGACGCGGGCGACTATGGGGCGGCCCTCGCGATATGGGGCCCGCTCGCCCATGCGGGCGTCGCGCGGGCGCAGAACAACATCGGCGCCTGCTTCTCCGAGGGGTTCGGGGTGGCGCGCGACCCCGAACTCGCGATCAAATGGCTGACGCTCGCCGCCAACGGCGGCGATCCCGTCGGGCAGCGCAATCTCGCCACCGCCTACTTCAAGGGCATCGGCGTCGAGGCCGACCCCAAACGCGCCGCTGAGCTCTATCGCCAGGCCGCCGAGCAAGGGGACGGCCCGGCGCAAGACATGCTGAGCTGGCTGCTGCTCGAGGGCGAGCCGACGCCGGCCGACATCGCAGAGGGGCGCCGTTGGGCGCTCGCGGCGGCGGAGAACGGCGTCGCGACCGCCATGACGCGGCTCGGGATGTTCTATCACGACGCGATCGGCGTCGAGCGCGACGCAGCGCTCGCCGTCGAATGGTGGCGGCGGGCGGCGGCGCTCGACGACGCCGACGGACAGGCGATGCTGGGCGCCGCGCTCTTTGTCGGACGCGGCGCCCCGGCCGACCGGGTCGAGGCGCTCGCCTGGCTCCTCAAGGCCGAGCGCGGCGGCAGCACTTTGGCGGCCCGCTATATCGTCGCCGCGCGCGCGGCTTTGTCGCCCGACGAGATCGCCGAAGCCGAAAGCCGCGCGCAACGCGCCTGCGAGAGTACGCCGGCATGATCATCGGCACGGCCGGCCACATCGACCACGGCAAGACCGCTTTGGTCAAAGCGCTCACCGGGGTCGACGGCGACCGGCTGAAGGAAGAGAAGGCGCGCGGCATCACGATCGAGCTCGGCTTCGCCTATCAGCCGATCGAGGGCGGCCGCACGCTCGGCTTCGTCGACGTGCCGGGGCACGAGCGCTTCGTCCATACGATGTTGGCCGGCGCGAGCGGCATCGATTTCGCGCTGATGGTCGTCGCCGCCGACGACGGGATCATGCCGCAGACGCTGGAGCATCTGGCGATCGTCGACCTGCTCGGCATTCGGCGCGGCATCGTGGCGCTGACCAAGGCCGATCTCGCCACGCCCGAGCGCCTCGCCGAAGTCACGGCGGCGATCGAACAGACAACCGCCGGCACGGCGCTGGAGGGGGCCGAGGTGCTGCCGGTCTCGGCGCTGACCGGCCAGGGCGTCGCCGAACTCGGCGCCCGCCTCGCCGCTGCGGCAGCCGAGACGACCGACCGCTCGGCGGACGGCCGCTTCCGCCTCGCCGTCGATCGCGCCTTCACCCTGACTGGCGTCGGCGTCGTCGTCACCGGCACGGTGCTGTCGGGCGCCGTCCGGGTCGGCGATCAGGTGACGATGAGCCCCTCCGGCCTCTCGGCGCGCGTGCGCTCGCTGCACGCTCAGAACGCACCGGCCGAGATTGGCCGCGCCGGCGACCGCTGCGCGCTCAATCTGGCGGGGCAAGCCATCTCCAAGGATGCGATCCACCGCGGCGACGTCGTGCTCGATCCGGCGTTGCACGCGCCGACCGATCGGATCGACGCCAGGCTGCGCGTGCTGCCCGGCGAAGCCAAGCCGGTCGGCCAGTGGTTCCCGGTCCGGCTGCATCACGCCGCGGCCGAGGTCGGCGCGCGGATCGTCCTGTTGGACGGCGCGCCGATCCCGCCGGGCGGCGCGGCCGACGTGCAGTTGGTGCTCGACAAGCCGATCGCCGCCGCGGCACAGGATCGCTTCGTCATTCGCGACGTCTCCGCGCAGCGCACGATCGGCGGCGGACGCTTCCTCGACCTGCGGCCGCCGAGCCGTCGGCGCAATACGCCCGAGCGACAGGCGCAGCGCGCGGCGCTCACGACGCCCGACGCCGCGGCGGCGTTCCTCGCCCTGCTCGAGGCGCCGCCCTTCGCCGCGGATCTTGCGGCCTTGGCGCGCGACCACGCGCTGACCGAGGCGCTCACGGAGCGGCTGGTCAAGCAATCGGGCCTCGTGCTCATCGAATCCGGCGCAGCGAAAATCGCCATGGCGCCGCAGCGCTGGCGTTCATTCGCCGACGGTATGAAGGAACAGCTCGCCGCCTATCACGCCGAGAATCCCGATCATCAAGGCATTGGGCGCGAGAAGCTGCGATTAGCGTCGCAGCCGCGCCTGGCGGCGCCGGTCTTCGTCACGGCGCTGCAGCAACTGGCGCGCACGGGCGACATCGCGCTCGACGGCGCCTTCGTGCGTCTCTCGACCCACACCGCGCGGCTCGCCCCGGGCGACGAGAAGGCCTGGGCCGATATCGCGCCAATGCTCGGCGGTGAAGCGCGGTTCCGTCCGCCCCGCGTGCGCGACATCGCGAACACGACTGGACGGCCGGAGCGCGACGTGCGGCGGCTGCTGAAGCTCGCGGGCCGAATGGGCTGGGCGGACGAAATCGCGCAAGACCACTTCTTCCTGCGGCCGACAGTGCAGGAAATGGTCGCCATCGCCGCCGAGGAGACGGAGCGGGCCGAGGGCGGCGCCTTCACTGCCGCGCAGTTCCGCGACCGCGTCGACAACGGCCGGAAGGTGGCGATCCAGATTCTCGAATTCTTCGATCGCCACGGCGTCACCTTGCGCCAGGGGGACTTGCGGCGGATCAACCGTCGGTTACTAGACTTGTTCGGGCCGGTCGTGCTTTCAGCAGGCGCAGCGAATGGAAGAGAAACGTTCCTGGTGGGGCGTTCGGACTTCAAATCCGAGTGGGGCGGCAAGACTGCTCCAGGTGGGTTCGACTCCCACTCTCTTCCGCCAACCTCTTCTCAGAACGGATCGCGATGACGTCGCCGCGCAGCACCGATTTCGACGATTGGCTGGTCACGACTTTCGAGAAAGCCGGCTCCTTCACCATGCTGATCGTGCTGGTGGAGATCAGCGAGACGTCGGTTACGCTGCTGCGGTCCTCCTATCTGCACGTAATCGGCGACGACCCGCGCTGGCCCGACATGGTGCAGATGTTCGCCGCCTCGGGCGCCCGCTGGAACGGCGCGGCCTTCTTCCGCGCCGACCGCAACGGCCTGGTGAAAGACGACCTCGCCAAGCGGCGCCTGGCGGAGCTCGTCCACCATCTGCAAGGCGACCGCTCGCTCATCAACGAGGGCGAGTTCTTCGACGCGGCCGGCTTGCGCCTGAAGATCGAAGAGATCGTGCGGCATTAAGTTCCGCCTGCCGCTGTCGAGCGTCTTGGCCCGGCTCGACCCGGCCATCCACGCGGCAGCCGCCGCTCAAAGGCCTCGACGATCGCGGCAGCTGCCGGCGTGGATGCCCGGCACAAGCTGCACAAGGCCGGGCATGACGACCCCCGCAGGCTGTTTTCGTTTCTACGGACAGCCTCACGCCAGCGCGGCGCTCTTGATGATCGCGGCGACGGCGTCCGGCCTCGACACGTAGACCGCGTGGCTGCCGTTGGTCTCCACCACCGTCGCGCGGGCGCGCTCGGCCATGAGGTGCTAGGCCGGCGGGGGATCATCCGGTCGTCGGTCGGCGCCCTCCTCTTGCGTCACCACGCGCACAGCTTCAGCCGAGAATCGGCCGGCCCGCAGCAAGCGCCTCCACCCGGATTGTCCGACGCGCGGAGCGCTGCATGACCGAAAACGCGGCGGCGGCCATCATCGTGCCCGATGTGGCCGCCCTCCGCTCAAATCACCACGACTTTCGTCCCTTTTCCGACCCGGTCGAACAGGTCGATGACGTCGGCGTTGAGCATGCGGATGCAGCCGGACGATACGGCCTTGCCGATGCTTCTGGGATCATTGGTGCCGTGGATGCGGAACAATGTGTCCTTGTTGCCCTCAAAGAGATAGAGGGCGCGGGCGCCGAGGGGGTTTTCCAAGCCGCCGTCGGCGTGAGCCGGCAGATCGTGTTGGCGGGCCAGCATTTCCGGCGGCGGGGTCCAGCCGGGCCAGAACGCCTTGCGGCCCACCGCGGCCACGCCCTTCCAGGCGAATCCCTGCCGGCCGACGCCGATGCGATATTCGATCGCGCGTCCGTCGCCCAACGAGAGAAAGAGTTTGCGCAACTTGGTGTTCACGGTCAGCGTTCCCGCGTCTTCTCCCGTGGGATCCTGGACCATCCTGCGACTCGACAGGCTCATGTCGACGTCGCGATCGAAGCCGCCCGGCGTCGAATAGTAGGGATCGGCGTCCGGCGGCAGGTAGTCCGGCGCCCCCACGATTGGCGAAGACGGCGGCGGCGGCTCGATTGCTCCCGCAACAGCGCTGCCCGTCGCTAGAGCCACGCTCGCCGCGCCGACAATGAGAAGGCTTCGCGTAAAAGACATGCGCCGCCACTCTTTTGAGCGCCTAAAATGTGGGGAACAATGCGGCGAAAATCGGGGTCTGCTCCCTCGGTCCCGAAAGGACTATTGCGCAGGGCAAATATTTATACTGATTACCCATACCCCTTGGCGGAGCGCCTTCGGTCGGCACTGCTGCGACGCGTCATCGCTCTTCCGAGAAGGGCTTAATCCGGTCTGATCCGAATTTCCGGGCCGCGGTGAACCCCAAAGCTCGAACATCCTCAAACTATGCGCACGACCGGCTCGCCCTCAGTGACGGCGCCGATGATGCGCGCGCGCGGATAACCCGCCGCCTCGATGCTGTCGCGGATACTCTGCGCGCGCGAAGCCGAGCAGGCGACGAGGAGGCCGCCGGAGGTTTGCGGGTCGGTGAGCAGCGCGCGGCGCCAATCGGGGAAGTCAGGCGGCAGGACCACCGCGGCCCCGTAGCTCTCCCAGTTGCGCCCCGACGCGCCCGTGACATAGCCGGCCTCGGCCAATTCCCCGGCCCTGGAGAGCAGCGGGATGTTGGCATAGCCGATCTCGAGCCCGAGCCCGCTGCCGCGCGCGAGTTCCAGCGCATGGCCGAGCACGCCGAAGCCCGTCACGTCGGTCATGCCGTGCACGTCCTCGTCTTCCGCCAGCGTCGCGCCGATGCGGTTGAGCAGCGTCGTCGAAGCGATCATCTCGGCATAGGCGTCCTCCGGCAGCGCCTGCTTCTTGAAGGCCGCCGAATAGATGCCGACGCCGACGCCCTTGGTGAGGATCAGCGCGTCGCCGGGGCGAGCGCCGGAGTTGCGGCGGATCGTCGCAGGTTTGCCAAGGCCGATCACCGCCAGGCCGTAAATCGGCTCGGGCGCGTCGATCGAATGGCCGCCGGCGACCGGGATGCCGGCCTCGGCACAGATCGAAGCGCCGCCTTCGAGGATCGCGCGCACGGTCTCGACCGGCAGCTTACCCAGCGGCATTCCGAGGATCGCCAGCGCCATCAGCGGTTTGCCGCCCATCGCGTAAATGTCAGACACCGCATTGGCGGCGGCGATCCGGCCGAAGTCTCTGGGGTCGTCGACCATTGGCATGAAGAAGTCGGTCGTCGCGATGATGCAGCGCTCGTCGTCGAGCTGCCAGACGGCCGCGTCGTCGCCGGTCTCGGTTCCGACCAGCAATTGCGCATAGGGCGCGGCGCGCGGCTGGTCGGCGAGCAGTTGTTGCAACACGGAAGGCGCGAGCTTGCAGCCGCAACCGCCGCCATGAGCAAGCTCAGTCAGTCGGAAGGATTCTGTCGGCATGGCGAAGCTCTCGTTGAAAGGAAAGCGCCTCGTGTTCCATCCGAGGCCTTACGACACCAATAGCGCACTCTTGCTCAGGCGCGAAACGAATCGCCACGGAGAGATTGCGGCGGACGCGCGCCTCAGGCTATCTGGCTCGGGGCAAAAAGTAGAGCAAAGCGTAAAATGAACAAAGTCCAAGACTTGAGCAAGGCGCTTGCCCCAGTGGTCTTCGCGATGATCGCAATTGCCGGTCTCTATTATGTGAAATGGGCGCCCTATACGAGCCGCGCGTTCGTCGCCGCCGCCAATCATTCGATCGGCTCCTCGATCCTGATGGGAAGAGCCGCCGCGCCACCGGCGCCGTCCCTCGACGCGGCGGTCGGCTACGCCCTGGCCTATGGCAAGGCGATCTGGCAGGCGCTCGTGCTCGGCCTGCTGCTCGGCTCCGGAATCCAGGCGCTGCTGCCGGCCAGTGCGGTGGCGAAACTGCTTGGCCGAACCTCGTTCGGCAGCGCGCTCGCTGGTGGCCTGCTCGGCATGCCGGCGATGATGTGCACTTGCTGCGCGGCGCCTGTGGTGGCGGGCCTGCGGGAACGACGCGCTTCCCCCGGCGCGGCCATCGCCTTCTGGCTCGGCAACTCCGTGCTGAACCCCGCGACGCTAGTCTTCACGGGGTTCGTTCTCGGTTGGAACTGGACGGCGCTGCGCCTCGCACTGGGCGCCCTGATGGTGTTCGGCCTCGGCTATCTGATCAACCGGATGACGACGGCGCAAGCCGAATTCGCTCATCTCGGCGCTCCTGAGCGCGATGGCGCGTTCCTGCGCTGGGTGAAGATTCTCGTGCGGATGACGCTGCGGTTGGTCCCGGAATATGTGGTGCTCGTGCTTCTGCTGGGCGCGGCGCGCGCTTGGCTGTTCCCGCACATCGGGCCGGATATCGACAATCATCTGGGATGGATCGTGGCGCTCGCCGTCGCCGGAGCGGTCTTCGTGATCCCGACGGCCGGCGAGGTCCCGATCATTCAGGCGATGCTGTCGCTCGGCATGGGCGTCGGCCCGGCGGGCGCCTTGCTGATGACGCTGCCGCCGATCAGCGCGCCGTCCCTCGCCATGCTGATGCGCTCCTTTGCGCCGGAGCGCCTCGCGCTCGTTGTCGCGGTGGTGGTCGCGTTCGGGATCGTAGGGGGCCTGCTAGCGGTCTGGCTGGGGTTCTGACCGCGAAGGGCGCGCGGAACGCCCGCTCGCTTCCCGCGTCTTGGCCGGGCTTGACCCGGCCATCCACGCCGTGCCGTTCGCGCGGCGTATTATTGCGAATCGGCAAGCGTCGAAGTCGGCTTGCGATGTCAAATGACGACTTTGCGCCGCGGCGGGACGTGGGTGGCCGGGTCAAGCCCGGCCAAGACGGCCCTACCGCCGTCCCTTCCTGAACAATCGTCTCAGCCCGCCAGCAGGAACGGATTCGGCGCGTGGCGCGCCCAGCCGGCTTCGCCGACCATGATGTCGAGCCCGAGCGAAGCGAGGTCGTCGGCGAACGGGTCCACCTTCATGTCCTGCTTCTGATAGAGCGACTTTACGTAGGTGTGGCACTCGTCGCAGGTCTCGGCCTTCACCGCGCCGTTGTCGCCCTCGACGCCCTTCAACGACAGCGTGCGCGAGTCGCCGCACGTCACGCAGATCGCCCGCACATGGTTCCACGCCGTGCCGCAGAGCGAGCAATAGAGATATCGCGCTCCCGGCGTCGAGCCGGACGCCGTGACGACGCCGGAGACGGGGGGCGAGCCGCAGCACGGACACAAGTTCCGCTCGGGAAGCAGCCGCAGTTCCGATACCGGCAATTCGGCGGCGAGCCGCGTGAAGTAGACTTGCAAAGCCGCGGCTACGTAAAGCGCCGCTCCGGCGTCGGCCGTCTCGACAGCGCCTTGCAGGAAGGCGTCGGCGAGGCTCTCGATCGCCCCAGAAGAACGCACGCGCAGGTCCGTCATGGCCTTGCGCGCCGCCGCAGGCGCTTCGTCCGCTTCGAGGCTGTCGAGCATCAGCGCGAGGCCCTTGCGCCACACCGGATTGCGGCGATGGCCGTCCGCCGCCAGCGGCGGCATGCGCGCCTCGACCGTCTGCCGTACAGAGGCGAGGTCAGGAGCGGGAACGGGGCCGAGCCTGGCGGCGGCGTCGCTCTGAGCGTCGGAAACACGCGCCATGAAGCGCAGCCAATCCGCCATCGGATGATCCTCGGCGAGCGCGGCGAGCCGCTCCGCCGTTTTGGCGAAACGCTTCGCGGGATCCGGTAGGATCAAAAGTTCCGGCGCCTTGACCCCGCCGAGCGGATTTCCGGCCCAGGCCCCCTTGGGGGCAACTTCGCCCTGTCTCACGAACTCATCCCCTCCGGGTGCGCGGCCGCGGTCCTGTCGAACCGGATTCGGCCAAGCTGCGCAACCACGCGCGGTGATGGCGCCACGCCCATCCAGGAGTGACGTAGCCCTGCGTCATGGCCCGGATCGAGCCCTTCACCCAGATCGCCGCGTAGACGTGGATGATCCATACGAGGATCGCCGCAATCGCGCAGAGCGAATGGAGCAGCACCGCGATCCGCTGCGTCTCGATCGAGGTGTAGGTCGAGAAATAGACCTCCCAGATCGCGAGGCCCGTGATGAACAAGATCGGAACCAGGAACGTCATCGACCAGAAGACGAACTTCTGGCCCGCATTGAAGCGGGCGACCTCGGGAACGCCCTCCTCTTCGTTGACGATCACTTGAGGGATAGCGGCCAGCCACGCCGCGTCCGCCCGGGTCGGGAAATTGTCGCGCAAGAATTGGAAGAAGAGGCCGAGGTAGCTCAGCATCAGCACGACGCCGAACCAGGGATGCGCCGCCCGCATCCACTGCCCCCCGCCGAACAGTGCGGACAGCGGGTACATCAGCGGATGGAACATCGCCAAGCCGGACAGCAGCAGCAGCACGAAGCAAATGCCGGTGATCCAGTGGTTGATTCGAGCCGCAGCCGTGTTGCGGGTCAGCGTGCCCTCACGGTGGGTCATGCCTTGTCCCCTTTCTCAAGATGGCGGTCGCCTTTCTCGAGTACACGGCGGCCCTTGACCTCGTCCTCAGGCTCCACTTCGTTTGGTCCCGCGGTGATCCAATGGAAGAATCCCGCCGCAGCCGCGAAGGCGATGCCAGCCAGCGCGACCGGCTTGAAGAGGCCCTTCCACACGCCGACCAATGGGTCGATCTCGGGCTTGTCGGGCAGCCCCGCATAGAGCGACGGGCGATCGGCGTGATGCAGCACATACATCACGTGGGTGCCGCTCACGCCCGGCGGATCGTACAAGCCCGCATTGGCGAAGCCGCGCGACTTCAAGTCCTCGATGCGCTCGCCCGCCCAGGTCGTCATATCCGTCTTCGAGCCGAACATGATCGCGCCGGTCGGACACGCCTTCACGCAGGCAGGCTCGAGTCCGACCGTAACGCGATCCGAGCAGAGCGTGCACTTGTAGGACTTGTGATCGACCGGATTGATCCGCGGGATGTTGAACGGGCAACCCTTCACGCAATAGCCGCAGCCGATGCAGTTCTCGCTTATGAAGTCGACGATGCCGTTCGCGTATTGGACGATCGCGCCGGGCGCCGGGCAGGCCTTCAGACAGCCCGGATCCTCGCAGTGCATGCAGCCGTCCTTGCGGATCAGCCACTCGAGATTGCCCTTCTCGTCTTCCCATTCGGTGAAGCGCATCAGGGTCCACACGGACGGGTTCAAGTCCATGGGATTGTCGTAGGACCCCTCGAAATAGCCGATCTCGGGCCTGAGGTTGTTCCACTCCATGCACGCGGCCTGGCACGCCTTGCAGCCGATGCAGCGCGATACGTCGATCAGCTTCGCGACTTCCTGTTCGTGGTCGCGAACCGACGGCGGCGTGATCGTCGTCGCCGAACGCCTGATGTAGTCCTGAGCCTGTAGATCTGATGCCATCGACGTATCCTTAGGCCACCGGAGGGCTGGTCTTTTCGACGTTGACCAGGAACGCCTTGAACTCGGGGGTTTGCGAGTTGGCGTCGCCCACGAAGGGGGTCAGCGTGTTGGCGCCGTAGCCCTTGCGCGCTTGGCCGGTGAAGCCCCAGTGCAATGGAACGCCGATCACATGCGCCGGCTTGCCGTCAACCATCAGCGGCTTGATGCGCTTGGTCACGTAGGCCTTGCACACGACGAAGCCGCGCTTGGAGGCCACCCTGACCCAGCCGCCCTGCTCGATGCCTTTCTCCTTCGCCAGAACCTCGCCGATTTCGACGAACTCCTCGGGCTGGAGAATGGCGTTGATCAGCGCGTGCTTGGTCCAGAAGTGGAAGTGCTCCGTGAGGCGATAGGTCGTCGCCACATAGGGGAACTCGGTCGCGTTGCCGAACGCAGCGCGATCGTCCGCGAAGACGCGCGCCGCCGGATTGTTCTTCACCTTCGGATGCAGGATGTTTTCGGCCGGCGACTCGAACGGCTCATAGTGCTCGGGGAACGGGCCCTCCGCCATCATGTCGCGAGCGAACAGACGGCCCGTGCCTTCGGCGTTCATGATGAACGGACCGACACCGTCCGACGGCTTCGTCGTCGGGCCATAGTCGGGCACGTCGATGCCAACCCAGCGGCTGCCGTTCCACTCGATGACCGGCTTCTCCGGGTTCCACGGCTTGCCCTCGAGATCGGCGCTGGCGCGGTTGTAGAGAATGCGCCGGTTGGCCGGCCAGGCCCACGCCCAGTTCGGCGCGATGCCTGCGTCGCGCGGGTCGACCGTGTCGCGGCGCGCCATCTGGTTGCCCTTCTCGGTGTAGCAGCCCGAGAAGATCCAGCAGCCCGATGCTGTCGAGCCGTCGTCACGCAATTGCGCAAAGCCGTCGAGGAGCGTGCCGGCGCGTGTAACGACCGCACCCGAGGCGTCCTTGAGGTCGGTCAGCGCATAACCGTTCATCTCCTTGGAAGCTTCCTCCGGATTTGGTTCGGTCGGATCGATGTAGTTCCAGGTCAGATTGAGAATCGGGTCCGCGAACGCGCCGCCATCCTTCCGATACATGTCGCGCATGCGATGGAAGATGTTGGACATGATCCAGAGATCCGTCTTCGCCTCTCCCGGCGGCTCCGCCGCCTTCCAGTGCCATTGCAGCCAGCGCGCCGAATTGACCAACGAGCCATTTTCTTCGGCGAAACAGGTCGTCGGCAGTTGGAAGACTTCCGTCTGGATGTTCGCGGAATCGGCTGGGTTCTGCGGACCGAAATTCTCCCAGAAACGCGACGTCTCGGTGTCGAGCGGATCCATCGTGACGAGGAACTTCAGCTTGCTCAGACTCCGGCGGATCTTGCCGCGGTCCGGGAACGCCTGCTGCGGGTTGAAGCCCTGGCAGATGTAGCCGTTCATCTGCCCCTTATCCATCATCTCGAAGGCGCGCAGGATGTCATATCCGTCGACGTCGAGCTTCGGCAGCCAGTCATAGGCCCAGTCGTTCTCCGCCTTCGCGGCGTCGCCGAACATCGCCTTTTGGAAGCTGACGAAGAACTTGCGGGTGTTCTGCCAGTAGCTCGTCTGCCCAGGACGCAGCGGCTTGTACTGCCGCGTCTTCATATAGTCGTCGAACGTCGTCTCGGCGTCGCGCGGCATCGTCATGTAGCCAGGTATCAGATTCGACATCAGGCCGATGTCGGTCAGACCCTGGATGTTGGAATGGCCGCGCAGCGCGTTCATGCCGCCACCCGCCACGCCGATGTTGCCGAGCAGAAGCTGGATCATCGCCATGGTGCGGATGTTCTGCGAGCCGACCGAGTGCTGCGTCCAGCCGAGCGCGAAGAGGCTCGTCAGGGCCTTGTTGGGAGCGGACGTGCCGGCGAAGATTTCGCAGATCTCGAGATACTTGTCCTGCGGCGTGCCGCAGATGCGCGAGACCATCTCGGGCGTATAGCGATCGACGTGCTTGCGCAGAAGATTGATGACGCAGCGCGGATCTTTCCACGTGTCGTCGATCTTCGCGTAGCCCTGGTCGTCGAGTTCGTAATCCCAACTCGATTTGTCGTAGCTGTGCGTATCTTCCTTGTAGCCCGTGAACAGGCCGTCCTCGAAGCCGAAGCCCTCTTTCACGATCAGGCTGGCGTTGGTGTAGGCGCGCACGTATTCGTGCTGAACCATATCCTTCTCGAGAAGGTAGCGAATGAGGCCGCTGAGGAAAGCGATATCGGTTCCCGGGCGGATCGGCGCATAGACGTCGGCAACCGACGCCGTGCGCGTAAAGCGCGGATCGATCACGACCAGCTTGGCCTGATTCTCGATCTTCGCTTCAATCACCCATTTGAAACCGCAAGGGTGCGCTTCGGCGGCGTTGCCGCCCATTACGACGACCACGTTGGCGTTCTTGATGTCCTGCCAGGTGTTGGTCATCGCGCCGCGACCGAATGTTGGGGCCAGACTGGCCACCGTCGGTCCGTGTCAGACACGCGCTTGGTTGTCGAAGACCAACATCCCGAATGAACGGGCCACCTTCCAGGTTACGTAAGCCGCCTCGCTCGACGCCGCCGACGCGGCCAGCATGCCCGTCGTGATCCAGCGATTGACAGTAGTTCCCGCGGCGTTCTTGGCGATGAAGTTCGCATCGCGATCCTGCTTCATCAGCTTGGCGATGCGATCGAGCGCGAAATCCCAAGTGACGGGCTTGAATTCGGTGGAGCCGGGCGCGCGATATTTCGGAACGGTGAGGCGTGTCGGCGCGTGCACGATGTCGAGCAGAGCCGAACCCTTGGGGCACAGCGTGCCGCGGTTGACGGGATGGTCCGGATCGCCCTCGATGTGGATGATGTCCGACACGGCGTTCTTCGCCTTGTCGCCGAGGCTGTAGATCAGGATGCCGCAGGCGACGGAGCAATACGTGCAAGTATTGCGAGTTTCGGCCGCGTGCTCGAGTTTGAACGGCCGAAGCGATGCGGCGAGCGCCTCGCCGGCAGAGCCGAAGCCTAGCGCTCCGACGCTTGAGGCCGCCAAGCCGGCCCCGGTGAGCTTGATGAAGCCCCGACGGCTTAGATTCATTCTCGCAGCTCCTATAGCGCCCCGACGAGAGAGCAGGACCCCGAAGGCCGGACCCGCTCCAACATCAGGAGCAATTAAACCAACGCGCCAGCTAGCGACTGAAGCGCCCTAACGGTGAAAGCACACCCACGCTGACCCGCGTGCGCATCCAGATGTTTTGCATGTGTTGATTGTAGAACAGCTCCGTCTACAGGGCCGCGTGCTCACGCGACGTCGACTTCGCTAATCGCCAAAAGCCCAATTACAACCCGAGCTTCGTTGTAAATATGCTATCACTGCGACATGTTGTCAGCAAGACCTTATGACGAAAACATGATCATCCTGAGGCAGATGGAAATAACCAGCTATATATAAGGCATCGCTCAAGGAAACGCTTTCGCCCAACCTCGCCCTCGATAAGCCAAACGAAGAACGACATAGGAACGAACGGCGATTGAAAAGCGGCGCTGCGATCAGGATTTTCACTCAACGCCCGCCACGACGCTCAACGAAAAGTGATCAAGAAAGACGCCAGGGGGGCCGCGGCGCTATTCGGCGCCATGCCGGCGACCTCCCTCGAATTGACGCCGCGGTTCGACTATACGAACGACGAGGACGCGGCGGGGCTAATCGCGGCGGAATCGTTGAAAAGGAGCCGTCTTCATGAAGTTGTTTTACTCCCCGACTTCGCCCTTCGTGCGCAAGGTGATGGTCGTCGCGAAAGAATTGGATCTCGTCGATCGGATCGAATTGCTGCCGGCCTCCGCCCATCCGATCAATCGCAGCCGCGAGATCATCGCCCACAATCCGCTCGGCCAGGTGCCGACCCTGATCACCGACGACGGCATGATGCTCGCCGACAGCCGGGTCATCTGCGAATATCTCGACAGCTTCGCTGGCGGCGGCCGTCTCATTCCCGCTTCCAGCACGGCCCGTTGGCGCGCGCTCGTCGACCAGTCGGTCGGCGACGGCGCGCTCGCCGCGTCTGTCGTTTCGCGCTACGAGACCGCGGTTCGTCCGTCCGACAAGCAATCGAAGGAATGGATCGACGCCCAGCTCGACAAGGTCAGATGCTCGCTCGTCACGATCGAATCCGCCGCCGCCGGCTTCGGCGACCGCCTCGACGTCGGCACGATCACCTTCGGCTGTCTGCTCGGCTATCTCGATCTGCGCTTCGCCGATCTCAAATGGCGCGACTCGCATCCGGCGACTGCGGCTTGGTTTGCTCGCTTCGACGCCCGTCCCGCGATGGCCTCGACTAGGCCTGCGGCGTAACGCGCGGCCTCGCGACTGGCGCACAGCAAATAGCGGATCGCTTCGGCGAGCTTGAAACGCTCGTCCCGATGCAGCGGACCGGAACCGGGCGGGCGCCAGTCTTTGCGCGCTTGCCCGCGGTTTGGCGCCGAGCCGACCGCCTGCAGGCGTCGGCACTAAGTGCGAGACACGCACAAACTTCTTGAGAGACATTTCCGCCGCTTGCCCCCGGTACCTGGACGCTCGTTCCGACCACTGGGGGTACATGTGCCCAAACAGTCTTCGATAAAGTGGAATTTCACAACCGCAATCCGAACGATTATGATCGCGTCGTGCCTATATTCTACGACCGGCGTCCAGAGTTTTGCGTCTGACCACGGCAACCCGCCGACAACTCAGCAATACAACGATGCGGCCGACGGCTTCGAGACGAAGAGTCCGATCAAGCACGTCATCATCTTGATCGGCGAAAATCGCGGTCACGCGTATCGCTAGCGACATCACGTGACTTCAGCGATGTCGCCGGCGCGATCGGACCCCACACGGGAGCCGGTCGGCGTTGCGCGTTCATCCCGGTCCAGCCAGGCAAAGGTTCGATGCTTCCAAAATTGGATACGAAGGGACAAGCGGGGATCGCTGCACTGTTCCTCTTCTGCGCACTGAGCGGCCCTGCGTGCGCACAGTCGTTTTCAGCAGATCTCGTTGTCGTGAAGGCGGGCGGAGTCGCCGCCGGTGAGGGGACGGTTCACGTCGGGGACGACAAAGTCCGCATCGAGGCGCCAACTTCCTCAAACTCGATCCACAGCGGATGATCGAGAGCGTCAAGCATAGTGACGTCTATGTCGCGCCGCAGCCTTGAGTTGACGACGCGCTCCGCTGCCCTGTCCCTTCTCATCCCCCCGCCGCGATCAATTCGACCTTGTGCGTTTCCGTCTCGACTGGGGCGCCGAGCGGCAGCCCCAGCTCTCGCCACACCTCGGTCATCGACGAACGGAGATCGGCGATCAGCCGGGCGTCGTGCGCCGGGGTTGGCGTGATGCGCAAACGCTCCGTTCCGCGCCGCACGGTCGGATAATTGATCGGCTGGATGTAGACGCCGTGCCGCTCCAGCAGAATGTCGCTCGCGCGCTTGCACAAATCAGGATCGCCGACCATCACCGGCACGATATGCGTCTCGCTCGGCATCACCGGTAGGCCCGCCTCGATCAGCGCCGCCTTCGTCGCGCCGACGGCTTCGCTCTGCTGACGACGCTCGACATCCGAATTCTTGAGATGGGCGATCGAAGCCGCAGCCGCCGCCGCGATAGCGGGCGGCAATGCGGTCGTGAAGATGAAACCCGGCGCGTGCGAGCGCACCGCATCGATCACCTCATGGCGGCCGGCGATATAGCCGCCCAACGTTCCGAAGGCCTTGGCGAGCGTGCCCTCGATCACATCGATCCGATCCATCAGCCCGTCGCGCTCGGCGATCCCGCCGCCGCGCGGGCCATACATGCCAACGGCATGAACCTCGTCGATGTAGGTCATCGCGTTGTGGTGGTCGGCGAGGTCGCAGATGCGCTCGATCGGCGCCACGTCGCCGTCCATCGAATACACGCTTTCGAAAACGATCAGCTTGCGGCGTTCCTTGCCGGCGCGCGCCAGCAGTCGTTCGAGGTGGTCGGTGTCGTTGTGGCGCCAGATCGCCTTTGCGCAGCCCGCTCCGCGCACGCCTTCGATCATCGAATTGTGGTTGAGAGCGTCCGACAGGATCAGACAATCCGGCAGCAGTTTCGCGAGGGTCGAGATGCCGGCAAGGTTGGACATGTAGCCGGAGTTGAAGACCAGCGCCGCCTCCTTGCCGTGCAGATCGGCGAGTTCGTCCTCGAGCGCGACGACGGCGTGGTTGGTGCCGGAAATGTTGCGTGTGCCGCCAGCGCCGGCGCCCATCACCCTGGCCGCATCGCACATGGCGTCGACCACCTTGGGATGCTGGCCCATTCCGAGATAGTCATTGGAGCACCAGATGACGACCTCTTTCGTCCCGCCCGGGCGCCGCCAGAGCGCGCGGGGAAACCGCCCGGCGATCCGCTCGAGATCCGCGAACACGCGGTAGCGCCGCTCCTGCTTCAGCGCGTCGAGCGCGGCTTCGAAATGATGCAGATAGTCGTTCATGGCATACCCCTTCCGCCGGCGCCATCGCTGGCGAGCGCCAGCCGCGTCTGTCGCCAAATTGATGGCGCGTCAGCACATCGGAAATTGACGCGGCGAGTGCGGCCTTCGTCCCGTGGCGGCCTCGATCGCGGCCTGTCCCTCCTCACGCCTTGTGTGAGAGCCCGTCCGGCGGGGAGGGGGAACGCCGGACGGGCTTCCGAGTTGCTCGGCCGAGTGCTGCATCTCGACCGCGCGACTTCGTCGCTTCAGGGAAACCCGTCCGGCGGAGGGAGGGGAAACGCCGGACGGGCCTCACGTCACTCGGCCGCTTGCTGCACGGAGAGGCCGAGCGCCTTGGCGACGCCTGCGCCATACGCAGGATCCGCTTTCGCGCAGTTGGCGATGTGGCGCTGCTTCACTTCGAGGCGGGCGCCATCGATCGCGCGCGCCGTGTTCTCGAACAGAACCTGCTGCTGCGCCGGGGTCATCTTGCGGAACAGGTTGCCAGGCTGCTCGTAGTGATCCTCGTCGACGCGATGATCCCAATGGTCGACCGCGCCGTCGACCGGCAGCGGCGGCTCGGCGAGCGCCGGGTCATGGTCGATCCACACGCCCTTGCTGTTCGGGTAGTAGTTCGCCTCGCCCCCGCCGTTGCTGTCGGTGCGCATGGCGCCGTCGCGGTGCGAGGTGTGGAACGGGCACTTCGGCGCGTTGACCGGGATGTGGTTGAAGTTCACGCCCAGCCGGTAGCGCTGCGTGTCGCCGTAGGAGAACAGGCGGCCCTGCAGCATCTTGTCCGGGGAGAAGCCGATGCCCGGCACGACGTTCGCCGGCGAGAAGGCGGCCTGCTCGACCTCGGCGAAGTTGTTTTCCGGATTGCGGTTGAGCTCCATCACGCCGACCTCGATCAGCGGGTAGTCGGCCTTCGGCCAGACCTTGGTGAGGTCGAACGGATTGTGCCGGTGGGTCTTGGCCTGCGCCTCGGTCATCACCTGGATGGACAGCGTCCAGCGCGGGAAATTGCCGTTCTCGATGTTGTCGAACAGATCACGGCCATGGCTCTCACGATCCTTGCCGATGAGCGCTGCGGACTCGGCGTCGGTGAGGTTCTCGACGCCCTGCTGGGTGCGGAAGTGGAACTTGACCCAGACGCGCTCATTCCTGGCGTTGATCATCGAGAAGGTGTGGCTGCCGAAGCCGTGCATGTGACGGAGGCTCTTCGGGATGCCGCGGTCGGACATGACGATGGTGACCTGGTGCAGCGCCTCGGGGAGCAGCGACCAGAAGTCCCAGTTGTTGTCGGCCGAGCGCATGCCGGTGCGCGGATCGCGCTTGACCGCGCGGTTGAGGTCGGGAAAGCGCATCGGATCGCGGAAGAAGAACACCGGCGTGTTGTTGCCGACGACGTCCCAGTTGCCTTCCTCGGTGTAGAACTTGACCGCAAAGCCGCGGATGTCGCGCTCGGCGTCTGCCGCGCCGCGCTCGCCGGCGACGGTCGAATAGCGCACGAACAGCGGGGTCTTCTTGCCGACCTGCGAGAAGATGTTCGCCTTGGTGTAGCGGGTGATGTCCTTGGTGACGGTGAACGTGCCGTGGGCGCCCCACCCCTTGGCGTGCATGCGGCGCTCCGGGATCACTTCGCGGTCGAAGTGCGCCAGCTTCTCGATCAGCCAGATGTCCTGCAGCATGACCGGGCCGCGCCGGCCGGCGGTCATCGTGTTGAGATTGTCGCCGACCGGCGCGCCGGTCGCGTGGGTCATCAGGGGTTTTTCAGCCATATCCGTCTCCTCAAGCAAATCCGCAGCGTCAGCGGTGAAATCCCGCCCAATCTCATTCTTCGCGGCCCTTGCCTTCGCCTCGGGGACGAAGCGTCGGTTCAAAGCCGGCCGACCGCTGAGGGCGTTTTTTGCACGGACGTTTTGATATGGAAAAGACAATGATCGTATAGTATCAATAGGCATGTCCTATTGATCCAAGGCAACCGTATGTCGCTGGCTGGTTTATCGCTCCGCGATCTCGAATATGTCGTCGCCGTCGCGGATAAGGGGAGCTTCGTGGCCGCGGCCGAGCGCTGCAACGTCTCTCAGCCCTCGCTCTCCTCGCAAATTCGCAAAGTGGAAGCCTGGGCGAAGGGAGCCATATTCGAGCGGACGTCGCGCCGCGTGATGCTGACGCCGAAGGGCGCCCTCTTCGTCGCCCAGGCGCGCCGCGTGCTCGAAGAGGCGGAAATTCTGTCGCAGATGTGCCGCGTCGCTGACAAGCCGTTCGGCGGCGCGCTGCGGCTCTTCGCGATCTCGACGCTCGGGCCCTATTTCTTTCCGAAGGCGCTCGGCGCCCTCAAAGAGCGATTTCCCGACGTAACCTTCGTGCTGAGAGAAGACCTGACCGCGGTGCTGCTCGGCCTGCTTCGCGCGGGCGACTGCGATTGCGCGCTGATGTCGTTGCCGGTTGAAGAGGCGGCGTTCGATTTCGAGCCAATCTTCCGCGAGCCTTTCATGCTGGCTTCGCCGGTCGCCCGCGCGTTTCCGCAGGCGCCGGACGAGGTTTGGCGAACGCTGCCGAGCGACGAGCGGCTGCTCCTGCACGAAGGCCATTGCCTTCGCCATCAGGCGCTCGCCTTCTGCTCAGACGTCCACTCGAAGGATCGCCACAGCACCAGCCTCGAGACGCTAAAGTACATGGTCGCCTCCGGCGAGGGCTATACGCTCGTCCCGGCGCTCGCGACCGAGACCGGGCCGGGCGTCCACTTCTCGCCGCTGCCGACGCCGGATTTCGCGCGCGATATTGCGATCGTCTGGCGGCGGCGCGATTCGCGGGCGGACGAGTTCCGCTTCCTTGCCGCCGCGCTGCGCGACATCGTCGCGCGCGCGCTGCCGCAGGTTCAGGCGCTCGAGCCGGCGTAGCAGGACAGACCGCTATGACAAAAACCATACGCTTCAAATTGGCGACCTCAGAGGTTGCGCTGGGGATGGACGAGTTCGGCGCCGGCCGCCAGGTCGTGCTCCTGCCGGCTCTGAGCTCGATTTCGACGCGACACGAGATGCGGCCGCTGGCAGCGCGGCTCTCCCTAGAATTTCGCGTGACGACCGTCGATTGGCCCGGCTTCGGCGATCTGCCTCGGCCGAGAGAGGACTGGACGCCCGACATCCTCTCCCGTTTCCTCGACTGGTTCCTCAGCGAGGTGGTCGCCCCGCCTCACATGATCGTCGCGGCCGGCCATGCCGCGACCTACGCGCTCGACGCGGCGGCGCGCCGGCCGGGCGTCATCGAACGTCTCGCCCTCGTCGCGCCGACGTGGCGCGGTCCGCTGCCCACCATGATGGGCGGACAGCGCGACTGGTTCGCGCGCGTGCGCGCGGCGATCGACAATCCGGTCACCGGCCCCCTGCTCTACCGCCTCAACGTCAGCCGCCCCGTCCTCAACAGCATGGCGCGCCGCCACGTCTACAGCCAGGCGGACTGGCTCACCGGCGACCAACTCGCCGAGAAGCTCAGTGTGACCGGCGCGCCCGGCGCGCGGCATTCTTCGGTCCGCTTCGTCTCCGGGGCGCTTGACCGGGTCGACAGCCGCTCGGGTTTTCTCGACCTGGCGCGGCGCGCCGAAGCGCCGATCCTCGTCGTTTATGGCGGGGAAACGCCGCCCAGGTCGCTCGCCGAGATGGGGGCTCTGGCAGAGCTTCCTGACGTGCGCCTCCTGCGCGTCGCAGGCGGCAAATTGGCGATTCACGAGGAGACGCCAGACGCGGTCGCCGCCGCTGTCGCGCCATTCTTGCGGGAGGGCTGACGGCAACCTATTCGCGCCCCAACACCGCCAGCACCTGCTCAAGGGGCGCCGAGGACGCGCGGAACAAGCCCTCGTAAGGATTGCTGAGGTCAAGGATGAGGTAAAACGCCGTCGATAGCGCGAGAGCGCCGACGATGACCATGATGACGGACATCGTATGGGCCTTCGAGGTCAATCCGAAGCCGCAGAAAATCAGCGCCGCCCAGCCCGCCACTATCCATATTAGGGGATAAGAAATCGGGTCCGACAGCGCAAAGGACATCTGCAGTCTCGACTGTGCGATAGATTGCACGGCCGTGTTGGCGCTCGCGAACGCCGCCTTCTGCGCGTCGGTCGATGGATGAAGGGTCTCCAGCGCGGTCTCCCGAGCATGCAGGTTCTGCAGCGCCGCTGAAAAACTATCGGCCGCGAAGTCGGCCCGGCTCAGATTGGAGCCCCACACTTCGTCGACAGTCTTGCCGACGATCTCCTTGAGCTTCTCGCGTTCGGCCGCCGCGTCGGGTCCATAGTCGGCGAGAGACAGATCGAGCTCCAGCACTTTGGCGGCAAGGCTTTGAATCGCGGCGTTCTGTCCCGCATAGACGCCGTAGGCGGTCCAAATCAGGAGGCCCATCACCAGGGCCGACAGCAGCACCAGCATGCCCGCCACGGCGCCGATCATGTCGCGCGGCCCCCCGGTGGTGAAACCGTCGGGTAGAAGGTATTGCAGAGCCAGCCCGAGCAATCCGCTCAGGATGACGACGGCGCCGATGGCCCCCGCTAGCATCTCCGGACTCATTCGCCCTCCCTGTCGCTAAGCGGCGAGCCCCTTCGGCCTCGGGCCAAGCGCGAAGGCAGCCCGGTACGCTCTGGCCCCGTCGCAGCATGGACCCCGCCCTTCCCTCCCAAAGAACCCGTCCTCGCCCTCGCCGAGCGAGCGGGCCGCTCGACAGAAAGCAACGTAAAGTCGAAATCAAGACCGCCGTCCGCCTGAACGACGATATAACCTAAGAACACTATCAGAATACCCGATATTCAGGATCTATTAAATCCCTTGCAGTGATGCCGAGCGGTTGATTCTTTGACGCTGCGAAGACGTCCGCCGTGAGTAGTCTGTGTTGGCTATCAGAGGCGCAGATGCGCCGGATCGAGCCCATTGCCAATCGAGACCGATTTACGGCCGCGACGCTCTGGGGCGCCTCCCGCTGGAGCATGGCCTTGGCCACGGCTAAGCGCCAATCAATCAGATATTGCATCGGCCTCATCCCGACACTCCGACAGTCGCACTCGCAGTAGCACTCGCAGACGGCCGAGCGGGATAGACCCGCCGCCCTGGCCAACTCCTCCGCCGACCACGCGTATGCCACGGCACTATGCAGCCGCATGACGCGCAAACCGCTTGGGTATTTCGTATTTGACATACCAGTAGGTCAAATTGTAGATACGTGGCCGAGGGCTCACACGCTTAAGCATCAACGCGATTGTTTCATCTCAAACCCTGGAACTAGAAATGCCGTTTGTAACCTTCACCGTTCGGCGTCGCCTCACCGCCGCCGACAAGTCCGACTTATCGGAGGCAATGTTAGAGGCTCAAGTGGCCGCCGGGTATCACCGAGCCGACCTCTTTCACCGCTTTATCGAGGTCGGCCAGGATGATCTTCTGGTAAATCCCCGTTTTCCCGACTACGCGACGGATCGAACCGACCGGTTCATGATCGTCGAGATAACTATCTCCCGTGGAAAGCCGGCAGGAACCGCCGACACCATTGCGGATGAGGCCGTCAGGCTTTTCGGCGAGCGCCTCCACCTCGCGCCTCAGGATATCCTATTCGTCTTCAACGAGGTGGAACCGAACTTCCCGCGCTTTCCTGCTGCGTCCAACAAACGAGAGGCTCCCGCGGATGCCTAAGCTCTCGAAGCGGGACCAACTCGTGGAGGCAACGAAAGAGCTGCTCTGGGAGGTGGGGTACGAGGCCATGTCGCCGCGCGACATTCAAGCCCGAAGCGCTGCCAAGCCAGGCAGCCTCTACCACCACTTCCCGTCAAAGCTGGCGATCGCGGAGGCAGCGTTGAGCGAGGCTGCGGCGGAGGAAATTGCGCGACTTGAAGAGGTTTTCTCAGCTGACATCCCGCCGCTTGAGGCTGTTCGCCATTACCTTCTTCTGAAACGAGATGCTTTTCGCGGCTGCCGGCTTGGACGCTTAGTTCATGAGGCCTCAATCGAGCAGGAAGAACTTCGGCGACCGGTGGCAGCTTACTTTGACGCTGTACGCAACCATATCGCGCGATGCCTGGCTCAGGCCCAATCAGAAGGAACGTTCAATGCCGGACTCGATTCGGAGGCCTTGGCCGTTTCGCTAGCGGCCCTCATTCAGGGCGGATACGTCCTCGCGCGAACGTTCCAGGACGAAGCTCTTATGCGTCGCGCCGCAGAGGGAGCGTTGGCCCTAGTCGAAGTGAGTCGCCGGCCGTGAGATCAAATCAATAACGTTGGCCGTGGGAGCAACTCTGGATCGGAAACACGTCCTTCTCGAGTGGCGCTCAGCTTCGTTCTGTCTCGCCCAACCGCACCGGCCACCGCCATAGCCACGATTGGCGACGGTGCGGTTGACGTTCACGTTACGGTTGACATTCACGTTGCGGTTCACATTCACGTTGCGATTGAAGCTGCCGCCGCGAGACCCGCCGCCCGCGAACCGCGCTCCGCCGCCGTGATACGCGCCGCCGCCGACCCGCGCGCCGCCGGCTCGCACTCTGCCGCAATCCGGCCCGGTCGCAGTCGGCAGCACGCAAAAGACCGGAGGCCACGCCTCCGGTCGGTCGTTTTCGCCATGCGGCTGCGGCTCAAGCCGCCTCCCTTTCCCGTCCGCGCTCTCGAACCAGTTGCGAAAGAAGCGCGCGACGCATCCGGCGGCGGCGGAGCAGCCCACTGCCGACCAGGGCGCGGACCATCTTGCGATCGCCCCCGCTCGCTTCCATCTCGGAGTCCTCGCCCTCGTCTTCGTCCTCGCCCTCGTCGCCTCGCTCACGCATCAGATGGGCGGCGAGCGCCCGGCGTATGCGGCGGCGGCGGAGAAGGCCGCCGGCGACCAGCATCCGGAGCATGCGGCGGGATTCGCCGTCATCCTCCTCGTCGTCCTCGTCTTCGTCCTCGTCTTCACTCGCCTCGCTGCGTTGGCGAAGGAGGTGCGCGGCGAGCATGAGCCGCATCCGGCGACGGCGCAGCAATCCTCGCGCGATCAACAATCGGAGGACGCGACGTTCTTCGTCGCCCCCCTCCTCGCCCTCATCGTCTTCGCCTTCCTCGCCTTCCTCACCGCGGCTTTCATCGCCGCGGCCTTCGCGCAGGAGATGCGCGAGCAGGAGGCGCTGGATGCGCCGCCGTCGCAGCAGTCCGCGCGCAATCAACAGCCTGAGGACGCGGCGCCCCTCATCGTCCTCTCCCTCGTCCTCTTCGTCCTCGCTGACGAGATCTTCGCCGTCGTCGCGACGGCGTTCGCGCAGCAAGTGTCCGAGAAGCGTGCTTTTGGCGCGACGTCGGCGCATCATGCCGCGCCCCATCAACACGCGCTCGAGTTCGGTATCACGCTCGCTCAAGGCCATTTTCAACCTCCTCTTTCACCTGGACGCGACCCTTCACGCCGCTCGCTCCGCATTGGGCGCTTCGGTCTCCCGCTTTGCCTGAGGGGCGACGTCTTCAATCAAGCTCTGAAGGATGGCTATGCGGATCGCTTCGCGACGCGCGGCGGCGGAGGCGAACGTCTCCGCCAACAATGGCTCCAAGAGGATGCGCCGCACGCCGGCCTCCTCTTCCGTCTCGTCGCGATCGTCTTTCTCGCGGCGGCTCCTTCCTGCTCCGTCCTCGTCGAGCAGAGCCGCAACGCCAGCTTCGAACGCCCGCTCCAAGAGGGCCTCGACCCCGCCATGAAATTTTCTCGCGAGATCGACACGCTCGGCATTCGTCAACTCGCGCAGCGCGTTGTTCGTGTCGGCGATTTCGAGCTTGAGAACCCCGCCGCTGGTCGTATCGAGCGTCACCAGCAAACGTTCCGGCAACGGTGCGGCGGCGGCTCCTGCGAAAGATTCCTGCGGCTCGGCCATTGAGCATCTCCTTCGTCAGCACAAATGACAGGACAGGCACGTGCTCTGGCGCCAACTATTGGCGGCAAGGCGAAGCGTCGCTCGCGCACTCCCGAATGCGCCGTGCGGACGATCCGAGGAAGAAACAGCCTGCAATGCGCTCGGCGGAGAGAGCTTCGCTCTTGCATCGCTCCTGGCGCTGCGGAGGCGAGAATAGACAGAGATACGTGGGCGGCGATGGTCGCTCAATCGTCTTTGGGGACACTGTCCCTTGGTGCAATGGCGAGCGGCTGCGCCGGATGGCGTCACTCAAAACTCGCCGTGGCCGCGACGCCAAGGCGCTCCGCGATCGACACAAGTTCCGCGATGGAATGAACCTCCGCTTTCTCCATCACCCGCTTGCGATGCGCCTTGACCGTTCGCTCCGTCGTGCCCAACTCGTAGGCGATCTGTTTGTTCATCCTCCCGCGAACGACCAGTTCGAACACTTGTCGCTCCCGCGGGGTCAGCTTGGCGAAGCGCGCCCGCAACCCCTCGAGCTGACCCTGGCGTTCGCGCGCCGCCGCATAGCGCGCGGCCGCGCGTTCGATAGCGTCAATGAGCTTTTCCGCGCTCGCCGGCTTCGTCAGAAAATCTTCCGCGCCGGCTTTAATGGCCTGGACGGTCGTCGGAATATCACCGTGCCCAGTGAGAAAGACAATCGGCAGCCCGGAGCCGCTCTTCGCCAATTGGCGCTGCAATTCTGGACCACTCAGCCCCGGTATCTGAACATCGAGCAAGATACAGCAGGGTCCGACCTCACGAGGAAGGCGCTGAAGGAGCTGTTCGGCCGACTCGTAGGCCTCAACCTCATAGCCAGCCGCGCGCAGCAGGCGGCTCATCGCCGAGCGAAACGGGCGATCGTCGTCGACGACATAAACGAGGGTCTGCATCGCAATGCTCCCTGATTTGCGTGGCCGAGGCATGCGGCGCTCTGGAAGTCGGGGAGTTCGCCTCCACTCGCCGTGAGCCGTCGAAGCACAGGTTGGGATCGCCGCTTCGCCATTGTCCCTCGGGACAGGTTCAAGTCGCCGATCGAGCGCTCGCCCAGTTCGCCTTCTATGTCCTCAAAGCTCAGGTCAGGCCATCACCATCTCGGAGGATCTCCAGAGGAGTATCGGTCGCATGCCGTCACTCGAACTCGCGGAATGAGTGAGCGCGCGCGACGAGGTCCGAGGCTATTGCCCTCGCGGGCATTGGGCCGGGGAACAGAGACTGAGGCCCCTTGTGCGCGGGCCGCCGTCGCAAGCTGGACGCTGTCCTCAAGGTCAAGTATAGGTAATATAGCAGCTCGGTCCAATCACGTAAGCGGCTCGCCAAGGCCCCGTGCGCAGGCCTTTCACGCAGTGTATACGTGGGAATCGGGAGATGACCGGCCATAATAGTGACGTCGGCATTGCCGGCGGCGCGCCAGTAAAACCCTGTCAAGACTGCGCCTTCTTCAGCGGAATTGACAATCAAAGACTGCTTCGCTTCTTCATCAGCAACAACATCGAAGCAGTGGGGCGGTGTGCGCCTGCTTTCAAGGACCTTCCGGGGCGTTGCGAGACAGCCCGCGATCGGAAGCGTGCGGAGGAAGCATCGCGAACTCGCGCGGCGCGAACTCGCAATGGCCAGTCGATGCATGACGCTTGCGGCGATGTCGGCGGGTCTCGCGCATGAGCTCAAACAGGCGCTGGGCGCGATTGTCGCCAATGCGGAGGCCGCTCTCCTCTTGCTGTCCAAGGCGCCGCCGGACCTCGACGAAACGTCGGACGCTCTGCGCAGCATCGCTGCCGACGGATACAGGGCCTGCGAAGTGATCCAATCCGTACGGGGGATGTTCGTCCAAGTCGACCAAGCGACCGCCGCGTTCAACGTCAACGACCTGATCCGAGAGAGCGTCGCACTGGCCCACGGTGAGTTGGACGCTGCGAAGATCGCTGTTCGGCTCGACCTTGGATCCGAGCTGCCCTCGATCCACGCCCATCGCGTTCAGATGCAGCAAGTCCTATTGAACTTGGTCGCCAACGCGATCGAGGCCATGCGGAATGTGGCGGCTCGGACGCGCAAGCTGCAAATCGTCTCGCGCTCGTTGGAAGCCAACGGGATTGAGATCTCGGTAATCGATTCGGGGACGGGAATAGCCGTCGACAATAGGGATCGAATTTTCGACCCCTTTTTCACGACGAAGTCCAACGGCATGGGAATGGGCTTGTCCATTTGCCGCTCGATCATCGAACTTCAAGGCGGGCGTTTGAGCGTGGAGGCCGCCAATCCGTGCGGCTCCATATTCCGAATTGTTCTCCCTCAAGAGAGCCACGAGACGAGTTCCAGTGAACAAAGCTGGCGGCGATAGGATCAGGCCTGAAACGCGAGAACCTTGTTTGTCGAAGGCGCGGTCTCGTCCCTCCCGGCGATGAGAGAATTCCGCGTGACAGAAGCTGAGCCAATCGCTGCGGGAGGAGAACAGGCATGGCGAACGCGAAATCTGCGTCAGTCGGCGCGATTGATCGCCGATCGTTGCTGCTTTGCCTCACGACGACTTTCGTTGCCGCGTCATTGGCGCGATATGCGGAGGGGCAGGCTCAGACGGCTGTGGAGCCCCTAGCGTCCTGGAACGAAGGGCCAGCCAAAGAGGCGATTCGGGATTTCGTTCGCTCCGCAACCGATCCGTCGAGCCGGAGTTTGGTCCAGCCGGAGGACCGCATCGCTACGTTCGATCAGGACGGCACGCTGTGGGTCGAGCACCCGATGTATACGCAGGCGGTGTTCGCGCTCGATCGGGTGCATGCGTTGGCGCCGCAGCATCCGGAATGGCGAACCAGCGAGCCACTCAAGACGGTCCTCGCCAATGACATGGCGGCGATCGCGAAATTCTCCGAGCGGGATTGGGCCGAAATCATCTCGCTTACCCACAGCGGCATGAGCCAGGCGGACTTCCGAGAAATCGTCACAGAGTGGATCGCGACAGCGAAGCATCCACGGTTCAACCGGCTCTATACCGAGCTCGTCTATCAGCCGATGCTCGAAGTGATGAATTATCTGCGCGCCAACGCGTTCTACACCTATATCGTCACCGGCGGCGGCCAAGATTTTGTGCGGACCTACGCCCAAAGCGTCTACGGCGTTCAGCCGGAGCAGGTCATCGGTTCCAGTTTAGCGACGAAGTTCGAAACTCTTGAGGGCAAGCAGGAGGTGATGCGGCTGCCCCAGCTCTTCTTAAACGACGATCACGCCGGCAAGGTGATCGGCATCGATCTCTTTATTGGCAAGCGGCCTTACGCGGCTTTCGGCAATTCCACCGGCGATCGCGAGATGCTGGAGTGGACCGGCGCAGGCAATGGCCCAAGGCTAAAAATGCTGGTTCATCACGACGATGAGCAGCGGGAATATGCCTATGGGCCCGCTGGCGGCTTGCCGGACACTGAGGTGGGCGTATTCGATCAATCGCTGATGGATGAAGCGAAGTCCCGCGGCTGGACCGTGATCAGTATGAAGAACGACTGGAAACGCATTTTTCCTTTCGAATAGTTTCGCGTACAGTAGCGCAGAACCTATGCCGAGCGCGCGAAAGACTGAAGTCTGGCAACACCCTCAGGGAGGAGCGTCATGACTTTGCGGGTCGACCCGACTTTTTATCCCTCACCGAAACTGGCGATGGAGGGTCCTGGCGAAACGCTCGCCTACATCGTCATGCTCAGTCCGGACTTCTCGCAGCCGGACGGGCTCGCAGTTGTCGATGTCGATCCCAAGTCGCCCGACTTCGGCAAGATCGTCCATACTGTGATGACGCCCTACAAGGGCGACGAATTCCACCACCACGGCTGGAACGCCTGCTCTTCGGCGCTGTCGCCCTTGGCCGGCCACGCTTCTCTTGAGCGGCGCTATCTGATCGTTCCAGGGCTCCGATCCTCGCGGATCTACATCATCGACGTGAAAGGCGGGCCGACGGCGGCGAAGATCCACAAGATCATCGAACCCGAGGAGGTGTTCGCCAAGACTGGCTATTCCCGCCCGCACACTGTCCATTGCGGGCCTGAGGGCATCTATGTCTCGACGCTCGGCGGCGGCGGCAAGGACGGGACCCAGGGCCCTCCCGGCATCTTCATCATGGATTGCCAGACCTTCGAGGTGATGGGCCGCTACGAGATGGATCATGGTCCCCAGGATAAGCACTACGACTTCTGGTGGAATCTGCCGCGCGACTACATGGTCAGCTCCGAGTGGGGCCTGCCGCCGCAGTTCGAACATGGGATCGTCCCCGAAGATCTTCTCGCCAACAAATACGGTCACCGCCTGCACTTCTGGAGCCTGAGCCAGCGCAAGCACCTGCAAACCATCGACCTCGGCGCAAACCATCAAATGGCGTTGGAAATCCGCCCCGCGCATGACCCGGTCAAGCAATACGGCTTCTGCGGCGTGGTGATCGACTCCACCAATCTCGAAGGCTCGATCTGGACCTGGTGGCGCGACGGGGATGGCGCATTCCAGGCGAAGAAGACGGCGACCATTCCCCCGCAGGCGGCCAAGCCAGACGACCTGCCCGATCTTCTCAAGGGCTTCGGCGCGGCGCCGCCGCTCGTCACCGACATCGACCTCAGCCTCGACGACAAATATCTCTATGTCTCCTGCTGGGGCACAGGCGAACTGATCCAGTACGATGTCAGCGACCCGATGAAGCCGGTAGAAACCGGCAAGATCGAGCTGGGCGGCATCGCCAAGCGGAGTGCGCATCCGAGCGGCAAGCCCTTCGGCTACGGGCCGCAGATGGTCGAAATCAGCCGCGACGGCAAGCGGGTCTACTTGACCAACTCGCTCTATTCGACCTGGGACGAGCAGTTCTACCCCGGCGAACGCGGCGGGGCGCTCGTCAAGGCCGACGTCGGCGCGAATGGCGGCCTGACGCTCGACAGCCGCTTCTTCGTCGAATTCCCGAGGGGATACCGCCCGCATCAGGTCCGGCTCGACGGCGGCGACTGCTCGACCGACAGTTTCTGCTACCCCTCGGCGTGAGGCGATGTCCGGCTTTTCCACCACGGCAGGCCTGTGGCTGGCGGTGATCGCCAGCGGCGTCTACCATGGCGTAAATCCCGGCATGGGCTGGCCGCTGGCCGTGTCGGCCGCCTTGATGGAGCGCCGCGCCACCGCGCTGCCGGCTGCGCTGGCCGCACTGTCGCTAGGCCATCTCGTCGCCATGGTGACGATCCTGCTGCCCTTCGCGCTGGTGGCGGTGCTGGCCCAGCGGCAGACCGAAATTCGCGTCGGGGCTGGTTTGATCGTCGTCGCGCTCGGCGCCTTTCTGCTGCTCAATCGCCGCCACCCGAGATTCCTTGCGCGGATCCCGCCGTCGCGACTTGCGCTCTGGTCCTTTCTCGTCGCGCTCGCGCACGGCGCCGGGATGATGCTCCTGCCGATCTATCTCGGCCTCTGCGGACTCGGGGGCTTCGGCGCCGGGCTCCGCGCGAGCGCGGCCCTCTTAGTCGGCGTGGCGGCGGTGCACACCGCAGCAATGTTGATTGCAGGCGGCGCCGTCGCCGTCGGCGTCTATTGGTGGCTGGGGCTGAGAGTTCCTGCCGAAGATCTGGCTGAACCTCGATGTGCTCTGGGCGCTCAGCCTGATGCTGGTCGGGGCGATCGGCGTCGTCGCCGCGCTGGAGTGAGCAGCGACCGCGGGGGAGGACCGCTGCCGGACCCTTCTCCCCTTGCGGGAGGAGGAAGTCGACGGCGCCGCATCGATCATTCGCTCTCTAAGCCAACGAACGCGTCACGATATCGCGCACGTCGGCCGACAGCTTCGGCTGCGCGACGATCCTCCTGAGCGCCTGCTCCGCCTTCGCCTGACGGGTTGGCTCGAGCGAGCGCCAGGAGCGCAGCGCGGTCAGAAGGCGGGCGGCGATCTGCGGATTGTTCGGATCGAGCGCCAACACCATGTCGGCGAGGAATTCGAACCCGGCGCCGTCGGCGCGGTTGAACTGGGTCGCATTGCCGGTGAAGCCGCCGACCAGAGCGCGCACCCGGTTGGGGTTGCTGAGCGAGAAGGCATGGTGCTGCATCAGCCGGCGCACCCGCTCCAGCGTTTGCTCCTCAGGAATGTGCGCCTGCAAGGCGAACCACTTGTCGAGAATGAGCGGCTCGGCGGCGAAACGGCGCTCGAACGCTTCGAGGGCGCGCTCGCGCGCGGCGTCCGGAATCGTCACGATCGACGCCAGCGCGCCGAGCCGCGCGGTCATATTGTCGGCCTCGGCGAATTGGCGATGGGCGCGAGCGCCGCCCTCGACGGCGTCGCCGGCGACGAACATCGCCAGCACGCCATTGCGCAAGGCCCGGCGGCCGGCGCCGGCCGCATCGGGGGTGAAGGGGCCGACGCCCGCCATCGCGTCATAGATGGCGGTCAGCTCGGCGGCGTGCGCGCGGCCGAGCGCGCCGCGCAATCCGTCGCGGGCGCGGAAGATCGCGTCTGGGTCGACGTTGGAGGACATCTCGCGGGCGATGTCCGCTTCGCTCGGCAAGGCGAGCGCGAAAGCCGCGAACGCAGGATCGATGCGACCGCTCAGCGCATCCTTCGCCACCGATCCATAGGCCTCGATGAAGGCCGCATCATCCGGCGCCTCGCCCTCGGAGCGGATCGCGGCGACGCTCCGCAGCAGCAGCCGCGTCGCCAGCGTCTGCAGCGCCTGCCAGCGATTGAAGCTGTCTCGATCATGCTTGAGCAGCGCGATGAGATCGGCTTCGCCGAAGTCGTCATCGACCCGCACCGGCGCCGAAAAGCCGCGCAGGAACGACAGCGCCGGCCGGCGCGGGACGCCGGTGAACTCCAGGGTCCGGCGCAGCCCTTCCAGCGCGAAGACGCCCGAACGCAACTCGGCCTCGCTCGCATCCGCCGAGGCAAGCCCAATCTCGCCGCCCTGCGGGTCGATGAGGCCGAGCGCGACCGGCATCGTCATCGGCAATTTGGTCGGCTGGCCCGGGGTCGGCGCGAGCGATTGACCGATCTCGACGCGGAAGGTCTCGCGCGATGGATCATGCGCGGTGCGCACCGTCAGCAGCGGCGTGCCGGCCTGGGCGTACCAGAGCTTGAATTGTTCGAGGTCGCGGCTCGACGCCTCGGCGAAGCAGCCGAGGAAGTCCTCTACCGTCGCCGCCGTGCCGTCGTAGCGCGAGAAATAGAGGTCCATGCCCGCGCGAAACGCCTGCGCGCCGATCAGCAGGCGGAGCATCCGGATCACTTCGGCGCCCTTCTGGTAGACCGTCGCCGTGTAGAAGTTGTTGATCTCGTGGTAGACGACCGGGCGGACCGGATGCGCCAGCGGGCCGGCGTCCTCGGGAAACTGCGACGCCTTGAGGCCGCGCACGTCGGCGATGCGCTTGACCGGCGCCGAGCGCTGATCGCCGGAGAACTCCTGGTCGCGGAAGACGGTGAGCCCTTCCTTAAGGCAGAGCTGGAACCAATCGCGGCAGGTGATCCGATTGCCGGTCCAGTTGTGGAAATATTCGTGTGCGATGACGCCCTCGATGCCGGCGTAATCGTCGTCCGTCGCAGTCTCGGGCGAGGCGAGCACATATTTGTCGTTGAAGACGTTGAGGCCCTTGTTCTCCATCGCCCCCATGTTGAAGTCGGAGACGGCGACGATGTTGAAGCAGTCGAGGTCGTATTCGCGACCGAAGGCGCGCTCGTCCCACGCCATGGAGCGCTTCAGCGAATCCATCGCATAGGCCGCGCGCCCTTCCCGGCCGCGCTCGACATAGACGCCGAGGGCGACGCGCCGGCCGGACATAGTGACGAATTCGTCGCTGATCTCAGCGAGGTCGCCGGCGACGAGCGCGAAGAGGTAGCTCGGCTTCTTGAACGGATCGTTCCAGATCGCCCAATGGCGCCCATCGGCGCTTTCGCCCGCGCTCTCGAGATTGCCGTTGGCGAGCAGCACAGGCGCTTCCGCCTTGTCCGCCTCCATGCGCACGCGATAGGTCGCGAGCACATCAGGCCGATCGAGGAAATAGGTGATGCGGCGAAAGCCCTCCGCCTCGCATTGGGTGCAATAGGCCGAGCCCGAGCGATAGAGCCCCATCAGCTTGGTGTTGCCGGCGGGCTCCAGCCGCGTGTCGATGCGCAGCTGAAAAGGCCGGCGCGGCGGATCGAGCAGAGTGAAGGAGGACGGCGTCGCCTCGTAGGCGGGCGCCGCAAGCGGCGCATTATCGAGACTGGCGTCCACAAGATTGAGATCGTCGCCATCGAGGACGAGCGGAACGTCTTGCCGGCCTTGCGGATTGGGACGGATTTGCAGCGTGGCGACGACGCGCGTCGCGCGCGGATCGAGCGAGACGTCGAGCTCGACCGTGTCGATCAGGAAATCGGGAACGCGGTAGTCCTCCAGCCGCACGGGCTGTCCAGTCGCAGTGCGCATTGAGGCTGCCTTTCGATCGTTACGGCGAAGAGCGAAAAAGCGCCGACACGGACTTTCGCCGCGCGTCCCCCTTTAGGGGCCGCATTCATCCGGTCGCCGCGCGCGTCTCAGCCGAGGTAACCGTCAGACCGTTTCGGCGCAAGGCCTTTTGCAGGGCGAGCGAGGGCATGCGCCCGCTGGTGAAGATGGCGGGCGCCGCCGCTTGCGGATCGCGCGCTGGGCCGCACGGGCCGAGCAGCGCATCGACGCGGCGGGCGATCGCCGGCGCCGGATCGACGAAGGCGACGGGCCACGGCGCGAGCCGGCGCAAGCGCTCGATCAGCAGCGGAAAATGGGTGCAGGCGAGCACCACCTGATCGGTGCGCCGCCCTTCGCGCTCGACGAAGCAAGGCGCAATCTCGCGCGCGATCTCCGCATCCTCCACCGCCTCGCCGCGCAGCGCCAGCTCCGCCAGCTCGGCGAGGCGCGGCGCCCCGACCAGGGTCACGTCGCAATCGGCAGCGAAATCGCGCACCAGCGCGCGCGTGTAGTCGCGCGCGACCGTGCCCGGCGTCGCCAGAACGCTGACGAGGCGCGAGCGCGAGGCCTCCGCCGCCGGCTTGACCGCCGGCACTGTGCCGACGAACGGCAGATCGGGAAATGCCGTGCGCAGCGGCGGCAACACCAAAGTCGAGGCGGTGTTGCAGGCGATGACCGCCAAATCGGGGTCATAACGCGCGATGAACTCGGACATCACCGCTTCGACCCGCTCGACGAGCGCCGCCTCGCTGAGCGCGCCATAGGGGAAGAAAGCGTCGTCGGCGGCGTAGGTCAATTCGGCGTCGGGCCGCGTGTGTTTCACCGCCGCAAAGACGGTGAGCCCGCCTAAACCGGAATCGAAAACGAGAACCCTGGGCGCGCGGGGCCTATTTTGCACCGTCATGGCCTGCAAGCGACCTCGACAATGGCGGCGCGCTTCTCGCGCGCGATGTCGCCCGCCCCCAGTTCCGGTCCATCGGCGCGCGAAACGGGCGATGTTCCGAGGAAGCGCGAAATGACGTCCGACGCGATCATGGGATGCGGCTCGGCAAGCGCCACCCCAGCAACCCGTGGCGGCTCGCTGCGGATCGGCGCGACGAGCGCCGCAAGCCCGCCCCTGCGGTCGAAAACGGGGGCGCCCGTCCCATGCTTGGTCAGGGCCGCGACAACCATTTGCGCTCCCTCGCCGCCCGACAGGATCGCCGCGCTTGCTTCGAGCTTCGGTTTGCCAGGCGAGCCGTCCGACCGCTCTGCGCCCTCGGAGAGGCTAAGGGCGACGAGTTCGCCCGCAGCGGCGCCGATGCGCGGCGGCGTCCCGGCCGGGCTGAAATCGCCAGCAAGCAGCGCGAGGCCGCTCGCCGCGTCGGCGCGCACAATCTTGGCCGGCTTGCCGTCGACGGTCGCGTTGACGCATTCGGCCGCCGCCATCGCGGTCAGCGCCTGGCCGGGGGCGACGACTAGCCCGGTCGCCAGCGTTGCCGGCGCAGGCGTCGGCGCAGCGGCATCGGCCGGCTGGCTCGGCGTGGGCGTCGCCAGCGGGGTGGCCGGCTGGCTCGGCGGGTTCGAGGCTGCGACGTCACTGGCTGGCGCCTGCTTGGCGATGTCGCGCCAGGTGATGGCGGACGCCGCGGCGCGGGCCGCCGCGTCGAGACTGGTCGACGAAACGGCGAAGGGTTCGAAGGAATTGGCGACCGCCAGCGCAACCTTGTCGAGGTCGTCCGACTGGTCCTTGGGATAGGAGAAGGTGAAGCCGCGCAGCGCGGGCCCCTCCGCCCAGTCGGGCGGCGATTTGGCGAAGCGCGTGTAGAACTTCCGCGCGCCGTCTTCCCCGGCGACGACGAAGAAGTCGTCGGCCTTGATGGCTTTGTAGGTCACCTTGCGTCCGTTGCTGTCGGCGATCAGCTTGGCGTAGAGCGAGGCGAGGGTCGGCTCATCCCCCTGGCGCGCCTGAAAGGCGAGCGCCACCGAGCCGTCCGGCGCCTCGATCGTCGCGTCGCCGCCGACCATGGCGATTTTGGTCAGGATTTTCAACGGCGCGCCGATCCGCACCCCCGAACGCCGCTCATCGATGACCTCGAAACCGACCGCCGCGCGCGCTCTACGGGCAGCCGCCTTCAGCGCGGCCAGTTGCGGCGCGGAGACCACGCCGTCGGTCGGAGCGGACTGGCTCGCTTGAAACTTGAGAATCGAGTCGCGCGTACGTTTGCCCCAGGCGCCATCGACCACGCCGCTGTAAAGGGCGAGCCAGCCGAGGCCATCCTGCACCGCTTTGCGATCGGCCTCAGGCAATGCGAGGAAAGCCGCTTTCTGTGCATCGGCCTGGGGGTCGGCGCTGGCCGCCGCGCTGACGCTCTCCGCCAGAGCCTGAACCGGGACGAGCGCGCAAGACGCGAGCAGGCTCGCCCAGACGCCGAGCGCGGCGCCGCCCCATTCTCGACAATTTCTTGCCATGCCCCGCTCCCCGCTTCGGCGCGGCATGCTAGCATCGCAAATTCCGTAAGAACACCGTCGTCGAACGTTCTTACCGTCTAGCGCGAGAAAGCGGCCGGCCGAACCGGCATCGAAGGGAAACGAGGGTCGAGCCATGCTTCAAGCCATTCGCGCCTTGCTTGCCGTCGTGTTGATGGCCGGCGCCGGCGCCGCGCTCGCCGACGTCAAGCCCTATGTCCGCGACGACCTCGCCAGCGACGTCGTCCGCCTCACCGAGACCTTGCGGAAGGAAACCGCCGAGATCGGCGCGAAGGTCAAAGGCCGGAGCGCCGACCAACTGCGCAAGGACGCCACGGCCGCAATTTTCTCCAGCGACTTCAAAGAGGCGAGCGCGCTCCTCGGCGCCGCGATCACGCTGGCGCCGAAGGACCCCGCGGGCTGGCTCGCCCTCGCCAGGCTCGGCGCGCAAGCCGACGACGCGAAGGCTGATGGGCGCTACGACATGACGCAGCGCGGTCAGACCGCCGCTTACGCCGCCTATCAGCACGCGAACGGCGCGCCGCTGCAGGCCGAGGCGCTCGCTTTGCTCGCCGATCTCCTCGCGCGTCAGGAGATGTGGCGCCCCGCGCTCGACGCCTATCGCGCCAGCCTCGACCGGCACGACGACGAGGATACACGCAAGACCTACGAGGACATGCGCGAGAAGCACGGCTTCCGCATCGTCGATTACAAAGTGGACAACGAATCTGCTTCGCCCCGTGTCTGCTTCAACTTCTCCGAACAGCTCGCTCGCAAGACGGATTTCTCGCCCTATGTCGCCGTCGCCGGCGCCGCCAATGCGGCGATCTCAAGCGAGGATCAGCAGATCTGCGTCGAGGGCCTCAAGCACGGCGAGCGCTACGCGATCGTCGTGCGCCAGGGGCTGCCGTCGGCGGTCGGCGAGTCGCTCCTGAAATCAGCGGATTATGCGATCTACGTGCGCGACCGTTCGCCGCAGGCGCATTTCGCCGGCCGGGCCTATGTGTTGCCGCGCCAGGGCCAGCTCGGCGCCCCGCTGACGACCGTCAACACCTCGAAGGTCAGCGTCGACGTCTACCGGATCGGCGACCGCAATCTGCTCGCCGAGACCTCGCGCGACGACTTCCTCAAGCCGATCACGCCCTCGCAGGCGAGCCAGCTCGAATCCCAGGACGGCGCGAAAGTCTGGAGCGGCGCGATGGACGTCGCCGCGGTTCTCAACAAGGACGTCGTCACCGATTTTCCGCTTGCCGGCGCAGTCGGCAAGTTGCAGCCCGGCGTCTATCTCGTCACCGCGCGGCCATGGAAGGGCTCGGCGGCGCCGAGCGATGACGACGACGCCTCGACCGTCGCGACGCAGTGGATGGTCGTCTCCGATCTCGGCCTCTCGACGCTGTCTGGCGAGGACGGACTGCACGCCTCGGTGCGCTCGCTCGCGACAGGCGCGCCGCTGCCGGGCGTCGAGCTCAAGCTCGTCGCGCACAATAACGAAGTGCTGGCGGCCAAGTCGACCGGGCCGGACGGCCGGGTCGATTTCGACCCTGGCTTGTCGCGCGGGACCGGCGGTTCGGCGCCAGGCCTCCTCGTCGCGACGCTGGCCGACGACTACGGCTTCTTGAGCCTGCAACAGAGCGCGTTCGACCTCACCGACCGCGGCGTCGGCGGGCGCGACGCGCCGGGCGCGCTTGACGCCTTCCTCTATACCGAGCGCGGCGTCTATCGCTCCGGCGAAACGGTGTTCGTCACCGCGCTGCTGCGCGACGCCAATGGCGAGGCCAAGACCGGCCTGCCGCTCACGCTGGTCGTCAAGCGCCCGGACGGCGTCGAATACAAGCGCGTCAGCGTCGCCGATCAGGGTCTCGGCGGCCACACGCTGGCTCTCCCGCTCCTTTCCGGCTCCGCCGCCGGAACTTGGCAGATCGACGCCTATGCGGACCCGAAGGCGCCGAGCCTCGGCCATGCGGAGTTCCTGCTCGAGGACTACGTGCCCGAGCGGCTGGATTTCGCCATCAAGCTCGCCAAGCCGGTCGCGACGCCCGGCGAGCCGATCGACCTCTCGATCGACGCGCGCTTCCTTTACGGCGCTCCCGCCGCCGGCCTCGCCGTAACCGGCTCCGTGCGTCTCGAGGCGGTCGAGGGCTCCGAGCTCGCCGGCTATCCGGGCTTCGTCGGCGGCGTCACGGATGACGAATTCACCACGGCTGCGAACCAGTTCAGCGACAAGATCGAGACGGACGACAAAGGCCACGCCGACATCTCCGCCGAGTTGCCGGACGCGACGGCGGCCAAGCCCCTCGAAGCCAAAGTGATCGTCGACGTCGCCGAATCGGGCGGGCGCACCGTCGAGCGCAGCGCCACGCTGCCGGTCCGCGCCAAGGGCGTGACGATCGGCGTCAAAAAGGACTTCGACGACCTGGGCGAAGGCGACACGGCGACCTTCGAGGCGATCGCCATCGCGCCCGACGGCAGCCGGACGACGCGCAAGTCGGTCGCCTGGTCGCTGTACAAGCTCGACAACGACTACCAATGGTTCAATTCCGAGGGGCGCTGGAGCTACGAGCCGGTCAAATCGTCCAAGCGCGTCGCGACAGGGACGTTCGACATCGGCGCCGACGCGGCCGCCAAATTCGCCGCCCAGGTCGGCTGGGGCCGCCATCGGCTTGATCTCAAGAGCGCAGAGGGCGAAGAGACCAGCATCAGTTTCGACGTCGGCTGGGGCGGCGCGGCGAGCGCCGATACGCCCGACAACGTCGTCGTGACGCTCGACAAGGAGAGCTACGCGCCGGGCGAGGAAGCGAAGCTGCGCATCGCGTCGCGCTATCAAGGGAAAGCCACGGTCGCGCTGATCGGCGACAAGCCCGAAGAGTTCATCGACGTGGACCTTATCGAGGGCGACAATGTCGTCCCCTTCAAGGTCGGCGCCAACTGGGGCCCAGGCGCCTATGCGGTGGCGACGACCTATCGCCCGCTCGACGCCAAGGCCAAGCGCATGCCGGGCCGCGCGCTCGGCCTCGCCTGGTTCAGCATCGACGAGGCCGCCCGCAAGCTCGCCGTGACCATCGAGACGCCGGAAAAGACGCGGCCGCGCGAGACGATGAACGTGCCGATCAAGATCGACGGTGTCGCCGCCGGCGAAGAGGCGAACGTCACGGTCGCCGCCGTCGACGTCGGCATCCTCAATCTCACCGGCTACAAGACGCCTGATCCGCGCGATTATTTCTTCGGTCAGCGCAAGCTCGCGGTCGATATCCGCGACCTCTACGGCATGCTGATCGACGGCATGGAGGGCGCGGCGGGCCCGATCCAAAGCGGCGGCGACGGCAGCGGCGCGCTGCAAGGCAATCTGCCGACCCAGGAGCCGCTCGCGCTCTTCTCGGGCGTCGTCAAAGTCGGCGCCGACGGGCGCGCAAACATCCCCTTCGACCTTCCCGCATTCAACGGCTCCGTCAAAGTGATGGCCATCGCCTGGTCGAAGAACAAGGTCGGCTCGGCCGAGGCGACGGTGATCGTGCGCGACCCCGTCGTCGTGACGGCGACGCTGCCGCGCTTCCTCAATCTCGGCGACCGCTCGCGGATGCATGTCGACATCGACAACGTAGAAGGCGAGGCGGGCGACTACCGGCTCGATCTCGATCTGCACGGCCCGCTGACCGCCGATGCCGACGCGCTGAGTCGCACTGTGAAGCTCGCGGCGCATCAGCGCGCCTCGGTCGACATGCCGATCGCCGCCGCCGGCGTCGGCACAGCAATGCTCGATCTGAAGATCAGCGGACCCGGCCTCACCGCGACCCAGCGCCTGCCGCTCGGCGTCGAGGCGGGCGCGCCGGATATCTATCGGCGCATCGTTCACCCGCTCGCGCCCGGAGCGAGCGAGACGATCTCGGACGATCTGATCGCGGAATTCGTTCCCGGCACCGGCTCGGTTTCGATCGCCGCCTCGCCGTTCGGCGCGCTCGACGCGCCGGCGGTGCTGCAGGCGCTCGATCGCTACCCCTACGGCTGCTCCGAGCAGACGGTGAGCCGCGCGATGCCGCTGCTCTACGCCAACCGGCTGGCCAGCGTCGAACATCTCGCCATCGATCCCGACCTCGACGGGCGCATCCGGCAGGCGATCGACCGCGAGATGACGCGCCAGAACGCCAACGGCGCCTTCGGCCTCTGGACGGCCGACGCCGACAGCGACGATCTCTGGCTCGACGCCTTCGTCACCGACTTCCTGACGCGGGCGCGCGAGCGCGGCTTCGCCGTACCGCAGCTCGGCTTCGACTCGGCGCTCGACCACCTACGCAACGAAGTCGTGAACGCCGCCGACCCGGCCGAGGGCGCGGGCGAACCGCTCGCCTACGCCCTCTATGTGCTGGCCCGCAACGGGCGGCCGGTCATCGGCGATCTGCGCTACCTCGCCGACGAGAAGCTCGCCATCTTCCGTACGCCGATGTCACAGGGTCAAATCGCCGCCGCGCTCGCCATGCTGGGCGACAGCACCCGCGCCAGCAAGGTGTTCGCCACGGCGCTCGACAGTCTCGAAGCCGAGCACGACGACGGCTTCTCGCGACCCGACTACGGCTCGACCCTCCGCGACGGCGCCGCGCTCATCGCGCTCGTCGCCGAAGCCAATCTGTCGCCGGGGGAGACGACGCGCGACCCGATCGGGCGCGCCGCTGCGGTGGTCGAACGCGCGCGCGGCGCCGGCGCCTACTCCAGCACGCAGGAGAACAACTGGATCGCGCTGGCGGCCGAAGCGCTCGCCGAGCACGGAACCCTGAGCCAGTTCGCGGTCGACGGCGCGCCCGTCAAAGGCGCGGTCTATCGCGATTGGAGCGGCTACGCCCTCGGCCAGAAGCTTGCGGTCGTCGGCAATGTCGGCAAGACCGCCGCTCAGCTCATCACCACGGTCTCCGGCGTGCCGGTGACCCCTGAGCCCGCCGCAGACCAAGGCTATGGGTTAGAGCGCACCTTCTACAAGCTCGACGGGACGCAGATCGACCTCAAGAGCATCAAGCAGAACGAGCGCGTCGTCGTCGTGCTGAAGGTGACCGAGACCGAAGCGCGCTACGCCAAGCTGCTGGTCGTCGACCGCCTGCCGGCCGGCCTGGAGATCGACAATCCGGCCTTGTTCGACAGCGGCGATACCGACGCCTTCTCCTGGCTCAAGAAGGACATCGACCCGGTGCACACGGAATATCGCGACGACCGCTTCGTCGCCGCGATCGACCGCGAACCGGGCCAATCCGCCTTCTTCAGCCTCGCCTATGTCGTGCGCGCGGTCGCGCCGGGCCTCTACGTCTATCCGCCCGCGACAGCCGAAGACATGTACCGCCCCGACCGCTTCGGCCGCACCGCCTTCAGCCAGATGGAGGTGCTAGGTAGGTGAGCGAAGCCGGCCCAAAGTCGTTTGCGGACCGTCATTGCGAGGAGCGCAGCGACGAAGCAATCCACGCCTCCGCTTGCGTCGTCGGCGCTCGCAATGACGGCGGCGGTCCAGGCGTAACGAGCAATGCTCTCGCCCGCCCCCGCGAACGCCGCATTTTCGCGACGATCGGTGCGCTCGTCTTCGTGCTGTCGCTCGCGCTGCCGGGCGCGTGGAACGCCTATCTCGATCACCTTGGGCCGCTCGATCTCGCCTCTTCACGCCTCGGCTCGACCATCGTCGTCGACCGCGAGGGACGCCTGCTGCGCGCCTTCACCTTGCCGGATGGGCGCTGGCGCCTGCCGGTTACAACCGGCGAGGTCGATCCGCGCTATCTCGCCATGCTACTCGCCTACGAAGACGGGCGTTTCTATGCGCACGACGGCGTCGACTGGCGGGCGCTGACGCGCGCCGCCGCGCAATTCACAACGCGCGGCCATGTCGTCTCGGGCGGCTCGACGCTGACGATGCAAGTCGCGCGCCTGATTGAGCCGCGCCAGGCGCGCAGCTTCGCCGCCAAGCTCAGGCAGGTCGTTCGCGCCTGGCAGATCGAGCGGCGCGTCGGCAAGCCGGGCGTGCTCGACCGCTATCTCGCCTTGGCGCCGTTCGGCGGCAATCTCGAAGGCGTGCGCGCCGCGTCGCTCGCCTATTTCGGCAAGGAGCCGCGCAAGCTGACGATTGGCGAGGCGGCGTTGCTGGTCGCCCTGCCGCAATCGCCCGAGGCGCGCCGGCCCGAGCGCTTCCCCGAAGCCGCCCGCCGCGCCCGCGCGCGCGTGCTGGCGCGCGCCGCCGAGCGCGGCCTGATTTCGCGCGACGAGGAGCGCGCCGCGGAGGGCGAGCCGATCCCCGACGAGCGCAGGCCCTTCCCGGTCCTGGCCGCCCACGCCGCGGAGGAGGCGGTCGCCGCCGATCCGAAGGCGCATGTACTGAAGCTTTCGATCGACGCGCGCCTGCAAGGCAAGCTGGAGGCCCTCGCGCGCGAGGCGGTCGAGCGGCTCGGGCCGAAGCTGTCGGCGGCGATCGTCGTCGTCGACAATGCGAGCGGCGAGGTCCGCGCGCGCGTCGGCGGCGCCGACTATTTCGACGCCAGCCGCGACGGCTCGGTCGATATGTCGCGCGCCTCGCGCTCGCCCGGCTCCGCGCTCAAGCCGTTCATCTACGCGCTCGCCTTCGAGCAGGGGCTCGCCCACCCCGAAACGGTGCTGTTCGATCGGCCGGCGCGCTACGGCGCCTACGCGCCGCAGAATTTCGATCTCGGCTACCAGGGCGCCGTGACGGCGCGCAAAGCGCTGCAGATGTCGCTCAATCTGCCAGCGATCGAACTGCTGGCGGACGTCGGGCCGGCGAGCTTCCTCGCCAGGCTGCACAGCGCCGGCGCCGAGATCGCCCTGCCCAAGGACGCGCCGATCGGCCTGGCGATCGGCCTCGGCGGCCTCGGGATTTCGCTCGTCGACCTCGCGCGCCTTTATGTCGGCCTCGCGCGCGGCGGCGAGGCGCCGGCGCTCGTCGAGCGGCTCGACGGCGCGCCCCCCATCATCGGCCCCGCCCGCGTCACCGACCCGGTCGCCGCTTACTATGTCGAGGACATTTTGCGGGGCGCGCCGCCGCCGGCGAATGCCCTGAGCGGCCGCATCGCCTTCAAGACCGGCACCTCGTACGGCTTTCGCGACGCGCTGGCGATCGGCTACGACCGCGGCACGACGATCGCCGTCTGGGTCGGCCGGCCCGACAACGGCCCGACGCCAGGTCTCGTCGGCCGGCAAGCGGCGGCGCCGATCTTGTTCGACGCCTTTGCGCGGCTCGGCCGCGACATTGAGCTGATCCGCCCGCCCAAGGGCCTGCTGCGCGTCACGGCGAGCGGCGACCTGCCGCCGCCGTTGCGCCATCTGCGCAAGGACGCGCCGAAGACCATGGCGGCGACCGCCGCGCCGCCGCTGAAGATCGCCTTCCCGCCCGACGGGGCGCGGATCGACCTCGGACTGAAGGACGGCGACCACGACGAGACGCTCGCGCTGAAAGCGCTCGGCGGCGCACTGCCACTCACGTGGTTCGTCAACGGCGCGCCGGTCGGCGAGCCGGATTTGCGCCGGCAATCGGCCTGGCGCCCCGATGGCGCGGGCTTTGCGCGCGTCTCGGTGATCGACGCCAAGGGCGCTTCGGATTCGATCCTGGTGCGGCTGGAATGACGCGGCCTTAGGCCGCCGCGACGCGCAGGCGGTTCTTCTCGGCGACCATCTTGCGCGCCTCGGCCTCGGGCACGGCAGGGCTATAGTAGAAGCCCTGCACCTCGGAAATCGTACCGACACGCTGGATGAAGCGCAATTGGAGGTCGGTCTCGACGCCCTCGACCAGAATGCTCATGCCGAGCCGCGCGCACATCTGCGCGACGCTCTCGACCAGGATCGAGGCGCGCTCCTGCAGACCGAGGCCGATGGTGAAGGAACGATCGATCTTGATCCGGTCGAGCGGGAAGGCGAGCACATAGCTCAAGCTCGAATAGCCGGTTCCGAAATCGTCCAGCGAAATGCGCACGCCGAGCGCCCGCAGCGCCTCGAGCGTCGCGCGCGTCGAGCCGCGATCGTCGAGCAAGGTCGATTCCGTGATCTCGAGGTCGAGCCGGTCCGGGGCCAAATTCGCCGCCGCCAGCGCGTCTCGCACCGTCTGCTCGACCCGGCCGTTGCGGAATTGGAACGGCGACAGATTGACCGATACGCTGATATTGTGCGGCCATAATGCGCAGGCCTTGCAAGCGCGGCGCAGCACGCTGGCGCCGAACTCCGCCATCAAGCCGAGCTCTTCGACGATCGGAATGAATTCCCCCGGCGACACGCGCCCGCGCACCGGATGGTTCCAGCGCGCCAACGCCTCGAAGCCCGAGATTTGGCCGCTTTCGACGTTGACGATCGGTTGATAGTAAACCTCGATCCCGTCGTTGGCGACCGCTGCGCGCAGATCGAGTTCGATCAGGCGGCGGATTTGGATTTTCGCGTCCATCGACTTCTCGAAGGGGCGCCAATGGCCGCGTCCCTCGCCCTTGGCCGCGTAGAGCGCCATGTCCGCATTGGAGAGGAGCGCCTCTGGCGTCGAGCCGTCGCTCGGCGCGCTGGCGCTGCCCATGCTCGCGCCGACGATGACTTCGTAGCCGTCGATGAAGACCGGCCGACGGACCTCGCGCAGGATCCGGTCGGCGAGGTCTGCGGTTTCGGCCGGATCCTCGACCGCCCGCTGCAGGATGGCGAATTCGTCGCCACCCCACCGGGCGACGACGTCGGTCGGCTTGACGATCGCCCGCAGCCGTCGGGAAATGGTAGTGAGCAGCATGTCCCCGCGCCTGTGGCCGAGGCTGTCGTTGACCTGCTTGAAGTCGTCGAGATCGAGGAAGAGGACGTTGACCGAGCCCTCCCCTTCGGCGCGTGCGTGCAGCGCGGCCGACAAGCGCTCCTCGAAATTGCGGCGATTGGGAAGGTCGGTGACGAAATCGATACGCGCCATCCGGTCGATCGCCAGCGCCGCATTGCGGCGCTCGGTGACATCCTGGACCACGACGACGACGCCCTCCTCGGCCATCCGGCGCATGGTGATCTCGATCGCGCGGTTGTCCAGCGTTTCGAAGGGAATCATGAAATCGCGAGCGCTGCGCTTGCTCGTGAGCTCGCTGGCGATGCGGTCGACCTCGGCGCGCGAAACAACCCGGCGCCGGACGAGCTTGCGAAAGATCGCGCGGACGTCGCCGCCGATCTGAACGTCCTCCTCGCGCAGGCGGAACAGACGCAGGATCTGATTGTTAGTCAGCGTCAACAGGCCCTGCGCATCCACCATGACGAGGCCATGCGACATGTTGTTCACCGCCGTGTCGAGCCGCTTGGCGAGCATGGCCGTCTGCTTCTGGGCGGCGACAACAGCGAGAAAGTTCGCCCTCAGGCGATCCGACGACCCCTTCATGAAGAGGCTGAGCGGAATGAAGCCAATTATGATCTCAATCGGGTACCACCCGCCGGCCACGATCATGGCCGCGCTCAGGGGCAAGAAGGCCGCGACCAATTGCATATTGATGCCGCGATAAATCGCGAAGCTCCGGCTCACCATCCCGAAGGCGTAGGCTATGGTCACCGTCGCGGCGAGGAACCGAGTGAACCCATTCTCCGTGACCCAGAAGGCGACGACGGTCCATAGTGCGATCGCCGCAAGGCCCGACACGGAGCCGATCGCATAGATTGTTTCCTGCCTGCGAGCTATCGCCACGCTGGCGCTTGGCCGTTGGCGACGATGAAGGTCCATGAAATACAGGCGGACGGCGCAAATGAGGAGCGGGACGGCGGCGAGCCCCCAGAGAATTGCGCTTTTCGCCGCGACCGCCGCGACAAGCTGGGTGAGTGTCACCATAAAGGTGGACAAGAAAAGCGCTTCGACGTCGACGAGAAGGTCGTCAACGAACGAAATGTAAAGTTCATCCGGCAGTTCGTCCTTGGCCGGACAGACGTTTGGCTTGAGTTCAATATCCATTATCGGGACCGAGACGCCGGGATCGATAGCGCAATATCAGCGCACCAAATTAAAAAGTCCTTTAACTCCTTCTGACATTACCTCTGGAAGGGGCGCAAAGCAGCGCACCAGAAAGCGCAGTTCCTCTGCGACTTCCAGACGGTGTCAAATGGCCTTTTCCGAGCTCCATCCGAAAGGCCTCGCCCCCCACGAAGAGAAGCGGCGAGCCGAATGCCCTGCTATCGGCCTCGTGTCGGAGAAGGAATTCGCGCGGGCGAAGATCGAGATCCCCGGCCTCTCTGTATACGTCGACTACAGCGACTGGCTCGACGCGCGCGAAGGCCTCCAGATGGGCCTAGCGATGGCGGGGGTCGACGTCGCCATTGCGCCGGTGGACCTCGAAGTGTTCCTGCAGTGGCGTTCTCTTACCGGCGCCGCGGCTGACGAAGAGGCGCTTGAACTCGTTCGCCTCGACGGCGCTCGCCATACACGCGCGGCCCAACGCCAATGCGTTGGCGGTGATACGCGAGGCCGACTTCGCCGCACATCGCGACGAGGTCGCCGGTCTCGCCGACCGCCTGGACTTTCAAGCTTGGATGAGGCATCGCGAGGCGACGCGGCTCGCGCGGACGACCGATCAGCTTGAGATCCCAATCCGCCTCGACGGCTTCCTCGACTGGTGCGCATGCATGGGCGAAGCGCCGACTGAAGCGGCGCTCGACCTATACGCTCAGCTAATTCTAGAGCATCTCGCAGCCGAACTTTACCACTGAGTTCCAGCCAAGCGCCGCGCGTTTCGACTTATTGCTGTCACCCGCGCTAGACTTTCAACGCTCTCAGGCGCGCCTGTAACGCCGAGGTCGAAACTCGACTCGCGCTACGGCAAGCCCGGCGACACCCTCGTCAGTTCCTGGCGCGTCCCGCGCACAACTTGCTCGCCCCCGCCTTCATCCCCGAACTCAAGCCGATCGGGACGGCCTGCGCCGAGTTGATTGCACAGCTGCGCGCCAGTGCGCCCGAACGATCCGACACCCGCTGAAGCGCTGTCGGCCACGCCTGCCACCCTTCCAACCGTCGAGCGCTCCTCGTCAGCAGTTCGCCGCCTCCGTGATTAACCATATACAGTAAATGCGCGTTAAGGTTCTTTAAAATCGCACCGTTTTTGTTAATCTTACCATATTGCTAATAATAACGGAGAACTGCGATGAATTTGGAAAATACCGAAGGAGCGTCCCGGTTCTCGGATCGTATTATCCAGTTATTGGAGCGGGTCGAGCACCGCTGCGCCAAGTCTACCGAAGAACGCGACATGGTCTTTCGGCTGCGCTACGAGGCTTATATTCGCAATGGATTAATCGAGCCGCAGGTCGAAGAGAAACTTTACGACAAGATCTACGACAATTCGTCGAACGGATGGATCACGATGACATTCATCGACGGCGAACTCGCGGGCACGACAAGAGTCCACGTAGCTTCTAACGAGGGGCAGACCCTTCCTTCGCTCGGCGCTTTCTCAGACCTGATCATCCCTCATCTCAAAGCAAAACAGACGGTTATCGACCTAACCCGCACCGCCGCGCGCCTGGATCTTTCGAAACAATTTCCCGAGCTCCCCTATGTCGCGCTCCGCCCGGCCTTCTTGGCGGCCGAGCATTTCAACGCTGACTATGCAATTGCGACGGCGCGCACCGAACACGCCCCATTCTTCAGACGCGTCTTCCGTTTCAGCTTGTGGTGTGAGCCGCGCGACTATCCGAACTTCACGGCCAAAGTCGCGTGCCTGGGGGCTGACTTCCGGGACGACAAGGACCGCGTGGCGTCTCGCTACCCCTTCTTCCGCTCGACCCAAGCCGAGCGCGAAGCGCTGTTCGGCCCGCTTCAAGCCACGGAGCCGCAGCAACACCCGAGGCTGGGCGCCTTTCGCGATTTCGAAGTCCGCGCCAGCGCCTGAGCCAGCTAGAAGAAGAACCGCGCGGAAATGGTCACGGCGAGCCGTTGTCCAGCCCAAACCAATCGGAACCGCGCGGCTTCACTAAGGATTGATCGAAGATTACCAAATAGCAAGTGCACTTTCTGTAACCCCTGTGCAAGAAGCGTAACAAGCTCATGACAAGTCGACCTCGCCGCAATGCGGGGCGACAATTGAGCTGGGAGTTGCGACGCAGAGGGTCATTTTGCATGAGAGCGCGTGGATACCTCGGGGTCGTTGCTGTCCTCGTCGCGGCGGGGGCTTGCTTGGCGGCTTACGAGCCTGACCGCGTCGCAACCCTGTTTCCCCCTGCATCAGACCTCGCGCACCGCCTCCATGACGCGGCGTTTCGCCAACCGGCGCAGCCCGCCCCCCAGACGCAAGCCAACGCGCAAGCCAACGTCAATGCGGGCCCGCCGCCAGCGCTGGTTTCGGTCGCCGTCGCCAAGCGGCAGGATTATCCCGTCGACATCGAAAGCCTCGGCCAGGCGCAGGCGTTCAACACCGTGACGGTGCGCACGCGGGTCGACGGCGAGGTGCAAAAAATCGCCTTCGACGAAGGCCAGATGGTCAAGGCCGGCGACCTCATCGCCCAGATTGATCCGCGCCCCTTCCAGGCGACGCTCGATCAGGCCAAGGCGAAGCAGGCGCAGGATCAGGCGACCCTCACCAACGCCAAGCTCGACCTGCAGCGCGACGCCACCCTCGTCAAGCAGAGCTTCGCCACCCAGCAACAACTCGACACGCAGAGCTCGCTGGTCTCCCAGTTGATCGCTCAAACCGCGGCCGACGCGGCGGCGATCGACTCGGCGCAGGTGCAGCTCAACTACACCAGGATCACGGCGCCGCTCACCGGCCGCACCGGCTTCCGCCTCGTCGACCAGGGCAACATCGTCAACGCCTCGCAGCAGACAGGCATCGTCACGATCGCGCAACTTCAACCAATCGCGGTCATTTTCACCGCCCCGCAGGACGATCTCCCCCGCATCAACGCGGCGATGGCGCACGGCGCGCCGAAAGTGGAGGTGAGAACCTCGGACGGCGAGACCCTGCTCGCCACCGGCAAGCTGATCGTGGTCGACAATCAGGTCGACGTCGGCAGCGGGTCGATCCGCCTCAAGGCCGAATTCGAAAACACTGATAACGCGCTCTGGCCGGGCCTCGCCGTCGCGACGAGCCTCACCGTCGACGTCGACCAGAACGCACTCATCCTGCCGACCGTCGCCATCCAGCACGGGCCGCAAGGCTTGTTCGTCTATGTCGTCGACGACCAGAACCGCGCCGCGATGCGCCCGGTTACGGTCGCGCACCAAGACATCAATTTGACCGTTATCGAGAAGGGTGTGAACGAGGGCGACAAGGTGGTCACGACCGGCGCCTATGTGCTCCAGCCCGGCTCTCGCGTCTCGATCGACGCCAACGCCAGCTCCGGGAGCTGAGCGATGAGCGGCGGCATCTCCACACCCTTCATCAAATTTCCGGTCGCCACGACGCTGGTCATGGTGGCGATTCTGCTGGCCGGCGCGGTCGCCTATCCGCTGCTGCCGGTCGCCCCGCTGCCGCAGATCGACTTTCCCACCATTGCGGTGAGCGCCCAGCTTCCCGGCGCCTCTCCCGAAACGATGGCCTCGTCGGTGGCGCAACCGCTCGAGCGGCAGATCGCGCAGATCCCCGGCGTCTCGCAGATGACGTCGAGCAGTTTGCTGGGCGCGACCGCCATCAGCGTGCAGTTCGATCTCGACCGCAACATCGACGGCGCCGCCAACGACATCCAGGCCGCGATCAATGCGGCCTCGGGACAATTGCCGAAGAACCTGCCGAGCCCGCCGACCTATCGCAAGGTCAATCCGTCCGACGCGCCAATTCTGATCCTTTCTGTTCAATCCGACGTCGAGCCGATCATCGACGTCGACGACATCGCCGAGAACATTCTCGCCCAGCAGATCAGCCAGATCAGCGGCGTCTCGCTGGTCCGCGTCGGCGGACAGCAGACGCCGGCGGTTCGCATCCAGATCGACCCGGCCAAGCTCGTCGAAAAGAACTTGCAGCTCGAGGACGTGCGCACGCAGATCGGCATCGCCACCACCGACAGTCCGAAAGGATCGGTGCAGGGCGTCAAGCAGTCGTTCACGATCTACGACAACGATCAGCTCACCAAAGCCAACGAGTGGAACAACGTCATCGTCGCCTATCGCAACGGCGCGCCGGTGCGCGTGCGCGATATCGGCACGGCGGTGGCGGGCCCTACCGACGACACCCAGGCGGCCTGGGGTAATGGCAAGCGCGACGTCTTCCTCGTCATCTTCAAGCAGCCGGGCGTCAACGTCATCAAGACGGTCGAGAAGATCAAACAGGAGATGGTGCATCTGGAGGCGGCGATCCCCTCCAACGTCCACGTCACCGTCCTCTCCGACCGTACGACGACGATCCGCGCGGCGGTCAGCGACGTCCAGTTTACGCTGATGCTGACCATCGCGCTGGTCGTGATGGTGATCTTCATCTTCCTGCGCAGCGTTTGGGCGACGATCATACCGAGCATCACGGTGCCGCTGGCGCTGCTCGGCGCGTGCGGCCTGATGTGGGGAATGGGCTACAGTCTCGACAATCTCTCGCTGATGGCGCTTACGATCGCCGTCGGCTTCGTCGTCGACGACGCGATCGTGATGCTCGAAAACATCACGCGCCACATCGAAGAAGGCATGAAGCCGTACCAGGCGGCGCTTAAGGGCGCGGGGGAAATCGGCTTCACCATCATCTCGATTTCGCTGTCGCTGATCGCCGTTCTGATCCCGCTGCTGCTGATGAGCGGCATCATCGGGCGCCTGTTCCGCGAGTTCGCGGTCACCCTGGCGATGACCATCGTCGTCTCCGCCTTCGTCTCGTTGACGCTGACGCCGATGATGGCCTCGCGCTTCCTGAAGGAGCACGGCGCCCAGAAGCACGGCCGGCTCTATATGCTCAGCGAACGGGGCTTCGACGCGCTCGCCGAGGGCTACCGGATCGGGCTCGACTTCGTGCTGCGCCACCGGTTTGCGACGCTGCTGGTCTTCATCGGCACCGTCTGCCTCACCGGCTATCTCTTCGTCATCATTCCCAAGGGCTTCTTCCCGCAGCAGGACACCGGCATGGTGTACGGCACGTCCGAGGCCTCGCAGGATATCTCGTTCGCCGAAATGATGAAGAAGCAGCAAGAGCTCGGCGCGGTGGTGCAAGCCGATCCTGATGTCGCCACGGTGGCGATGGCGCTCGGCGCCGGCGTCGGCAGCGCCTCGCAAAACAGCGGCCGCATGTTCATCATGCTCAAGCCGCGCGACGACCGCAAGGCCGACGCCTTCCAGATCATCGCCCGGTTGCGCTCCAAGCTCGCCAAAGTCGAGGGCGCCCGGCTCTACCTCCAGGTCGCGCAGGACGTGACCGTGGGCGCGCGCTCTTCGCGCACGCAATTCCAATATACGATCCAGGACGCGAATCTCGACGAGCTCAACACTTGGGCTCCCAGGATTCTCGACAAGCTGAAGAGCCTGCCGGAATTGCGCGACGTCGCGACCGACCAGCAGACGGCGGGCACTACGCTGACCCTCAAGATCGACCGCGACATGGCCTCGCGCTTCGGCATCCAGCCGCAGTTGATCGACGACACGCTGTACGACGCCTTCGGCCAGCGCCAGGTCGCTCAGTATTTCACGCAGATCAACACCTACGATGTGATCGAAGAGATTCTGCCCTCGCTGCAGGCCGATCCGGCGACGCTGGCGAAACTCTACATCCGTTCGCCCACGACTGGACAGATGACGCCGTTGAGCGCTTTCGCGAAATGGACCACCAATCCGACCGCGTCGCTCTCGATCAGCCATCAGGGCCAGTTCCCCGCGGTCACGATCAGCTTCAATCTCGCGCAGGGGATCGCATTGGGCCAGGCGACCACGGCAATCCAGCAGGCCGAGCGGGATTTGCGCCTACCCGCAGCGTTGACGACGACCTTCCAGGGCAATGCTCAAGCGTTCCAGGATTCGCTGTCGACCGTGCCGCTGCTGATCCTGGCGGCGCTCATCACCGTCTATCTGATCCTCGGCGTGCTCTACGAGAGCTTCATCCATCCGCTGACGATTTTCTCGACCCTGCCCTCCGCCGGCATCGGCGCGCTCGGCACGTTGATGATGTTCGGCTACGAATTCAGCCTGATCGCCCTGATCGGCCTGATCCTGCTGATCGGCATCGTCAAGAAGAACGGCATCATGATGGTCGACTTCGCCATCGCCGTCGAACGCGACGAGCATCTGACGACCGAGGAATCGATCCGCAAGGCGGCGCTGATGCGCTTCCGCCCGATCATGATGACGACCATGGCGGCGATGCTCGGCGGCGTGCCGCTGATGCTCGGCCAGGGAACCGGCGCGGAGTTGCGCCAGCCGCTCGGCTACGCGATGGTCGGCGGCTTGATCGTCAGCCAGGCGCTGACCTTGTTTACGACGCCGGTCATTTATCTCTACCTCGACCGCCTCCAGCAATGGCTCTCCGGCGCGCGCAAGCCCGCCCGCGCGCACGCGCCGAAGGAGACGCACAGCGCCATTCCCCAACTCCAGGACGCTCACCCGAGCGCTGCGGAATAGGTTCGATCGTTACGGCCAGGCGGCGAAGGACGTCGTCTGCTGCGGCGGCGCAATCCGCGCCGCCTTGCGATAGGCGCCGGGCGACATCCCCGCGCGGCGGCGAAAGAAGCGGCTGAAATAGGCGGGATCGCGAAAGCCGAGGCTGTAGGCGATCTGCTCGATCGTCTGCGCCGTCTCGCGCAAGCGCGTGCCCGCCTCGACGTGCAGCCGTTCGTGCACCAATTGCTGCGGCGCACGGCCGTACGCCTTGACGCAGGCCTCGTGCAAATGCGCACGCGTGACGCCGAGCATGCGCGCGAAATCGCCGAGGCCGAGATTGTCGCGATAGTGCAGTTCGACCAACTGGCGGAACCGCTGCGCCGTCGGCGCGCCGGCGCTGAACGCGTCGGCGCCGCGCGCGCCGCCGCAACCGCGCCAGAGATGCATCAGAACGAGGCCGAGATAGAGGCCGGTCATTGCGGGGGAGCCGGGCCCGGGATCGCTCGAACTCGCGAGCCAGCGCGCCGAACAGCGCGTCGATTTCCGTAACCCGCTCTGCTGCCCATGCGGCAGGCGCGAGCAGCGCGCCCTCGAGCAGCGGGCGCAGCTGCGCCGCCAGCGCATTGTCGCCGATCGTGCGCCACACCATCTCTTCGGTCGCTACGATGGACGCCCCTTCCCCGCCCGCCTCGAGGCGAAAGACGCCGGCGGCGGCGAAAGGAAGCCAAAGCACCTGCGGCGCGACGACTTCGAGCCCTGCTTCGCCGGCGGCGGCAAAGACCGCGCGCCCGCGCTTGACGAAGAAGGCGCGAAAACAGCGCGCCCCGTCGAGCGCGACCGTCGACCAGGTGCGGTCGGCGAGCGCGGCTTCGATCCGGGTCGCCACCAGCGCGGCGCGATGCGGGTTCGCCTCGATCCTCGGCGGTTGTCGACTTGGGTTCGCCATCTGCCCTCGCCTAATAAAAGTACCGGACAAATCGACAATCGTCCATTGAAGGGGCGCAAGCGACGGCGCTTATTAGACGGGCGCTGATGCGCAAATAACAAGCAACCGAGTTGGCGACGCGCCAAAGGGAGGCGACTCTTGACCGACGTAGCGCTCCTCGTGCGCGACCGGGACGTGCCCGCCTCCAACGGCCTCGTGTTCGAACGTCTCAACCCGATCACCGGCGACGTCGCCGCGCGCGCCGCCGCAGCCAGCGTCGAGGACGCCAACGCCGCTGCAGCCGCCGCAGCAGCAGCCTTCCCCGCTTGGTCGAGCCTCGGGCCGAACGAGCGTCGCGCACGCCTCTCCGCCGCCGCCGACGCGATCGAGGCGCGCGCCGGCGACTTCATCGCCGCAATGGCTGAGGAGACCGGCGCCACGGAGGCCTGGAGCCGTTTCAACGTGTCGCTCGGCGCGGCGATGCTGCGCGAAGCCGCCGCGCTGACGACCCACATCACCGGCCAGATTATCCCCTCCGACAAGTCAGGCATGACGGCGATGGCGCTGCGCCAGCCGGTCGGCGTCGTGCTCGGCCTCGCGCCGTGGAACGCGCCGGTCATCCTCGGCGTTCGCGCCCTTGCCGCGCCGCTCGCCTGCGGCAACACCGTCGTGCTCAAAGGCTCGGAGATCTGCCCTCGCACCCATCGGCTGATCGGCGAAGCGTTTCGCGACGCCGCGCTCGGCGAAGGCGTCGTCAACGTCGTGAGCAACGCCCCGGCCGACGCTCCGCGGATCGTCGAGGCGCTGATCGCTCATCCGACCGTGCGACGCGTCAATTTCACCGGCTCGACCCGCGCCGGCAGGCAGGTCGCCGAGCTTGCCGCGCGCTATCTCAAGCCCGCTCTGCTCGAGCTCGGCGGCAAGGCGCCGCTCATCGTGCTCGACGACGCCGACATCGACGAGGCCGTCGCGGCAGCCGCCTTCGGCGCCTTCATGAACCAAGGCCAGATCTGTATGTCGACCGAGCGCCTGATCGTCGACGCGGGGATCGCCGACGAATTCGCCGCCAAGCTCGCCGCCAAGGCGGCGACGCTGCTGGCCGGCGATCCGCGCAAGGCCAAGACGCCGCTTGGCTCGGTAATCGGCTTCGAGGCGGTCGAGCGCATCAACGCTTTGGTGCGCGACGCGGTCGCCAAGGGGGCGCGCGTCCTTGCCGGGGGCGCGGCCAGCGGCGTCCTGATGGACGCCGTGGTGCTCGACCATGTCACGCCGGCGATGCGCATTTATCGCGAAGAGTCATTCGGGCCGGTCGCCGCCATCATTCGCGTCGGTGACGTCGAAGAGGCGGTGCGTGTCGCCAACGACAGCGAGTACGGCCTGTCCTCGGCGGTGTACGGGCGCGACCTCAACCGCGCGCTCGCCGTCGCGCGGCGCATCGAATCCGGCATCTGCCACATCAACGGCCCGACCGTGCACGACGAAGCGCAGATGCCGTTCGGCGGCCTCAAGGCGTCGGGCTACGGCCGCTTCGGCGGCGCCGCGGCCATCCACGAATTCACCGAGCTCAGGTGGATCACCATCAGCACAGGCAAGGGCCGCTATCCGATTTGAACCGCGCGACAGCGCGATCAGCAAAGCCGGCGGCAAGCCAAGCCGGCGTCGACAGGGAGGTAAGCGCAATGACAGGTCAGTCCGATTTCACGTTTTCCGCCAGCGGCCCGCGCATCACGCGGCGCGGCCTCATCGTCTCCGCCGGCGCCGCCGGCCTAACCCTCGCGGCCGGCGCGCGCCGCGCCAGCGCCGCCGCCGACAACGTGCTCAAAGTCGGCTTCATCAGCCCGCGCACCGGCGCGCTCGGCGGCTTCGGCCAGACCGACGGCTATGTACTCGACGTCGTGCGCCAGTCGCTCGCGAAGGGCTTCGCGGTCGGCGACAAGGCCTTCGACGTCAAGATCCTCGACATGGACACGCAGTCCGATCCCTCGCGCGCCGGCCAGCTCGCCAAGCAGCTCATCAACGGCGACAAGATCGATCTGATGCTCGCCATATCGACGCCCGAAGTCGTCAACCCCGTCGCCGACGCCTGCGAGGCGGCGGGCGTGCCCTGTCTGTCGACCGTCGTGCCGTGGGAGGCGTTTTACTTCGGCCGCGGCGCCAAGCCCGGCGCGCCCTCGCCGTTCAAGTGGACCTACCACTTCGGCTTCGGCGGCGAGGAATTCCACAAGACCTACGTCTCGCAGTGGAACCTCATCCCGACCAACAAGAAGGTCGGCGTGCTCTATCCCAACGACGCCGACGGCAACGCCATCCGCCAGCACCTCGCCCCCGCGCTCGCCAAGGACGGCTTCACCATCGTCGACGCCGGCCCCTACGAGGACGGGACGACCGACTATTCCGCCCAGATCGCCCTCTTCAAGAAAGAGAAGTGCGAGATCTTCAACACCTTCCCGATCCCGCCCGATTTCGCCGCCTTCTGGCGCCAGGCCGCCCAGCAGGGCTACACGAAGATGGTCAAGATCTGCCAGGTCGCCAAGACCGGCCTCTTCCCTGATGGCGTCGAGGCGCTCGGCAACCTCGGCTACAATATTTCCAGCGCCGCCTATTGGCACAAGGCGTTCCCCTATAAGTCCTCGCTCACCGGCGTCAGCGGCGACGAGCTCGCCGACGGCTACGAGAAGACCTCCGGCAAGCAATGGACGCAGCAGCTCGGCGCCACGCTCGCCTTGTTCGACGCCGGCTTCGCGGCGCTCAAGGCGAGCGGCGATGTGACCAACAAGGAGGCCGTCGCCAAGGCGATCGCGGCGCTGAACACCGTCACGATCGGCGGCAAGGTGGACTTCACCAGCGGCCCGGTGCCGAACGTCGCCACGGGGCCGATCATCGGTACGCAATGGGTCAAGGCGCCCGCCGGATCGAAGTTCAAGCTCGACTATATCGTCACCGAGCACGTCACCGACCCGAACGTTCCGATCGGCGGCAAGCTTATTCCCTACAACCACTGAGGTCAGCGTGGACCAGGCCGTGACAGCTCAGGCGAATGAGCCGCTGCTCGACGCGAGAGGGCTCCACAAGCGTTTCAACGCGCTGGTGGTGCTCGACGGCGTCGACTTCACGGTCGGCGCCGATGAAGCGATCGGCATTGTCGGCCCCAATGGGGCTGGCAAGACCACGCTGCTCAGCGTGCTCGTCGGCGCCCTTGCGCCGACTGCGGGCAGCGTGCGCTTCCGCGGCGAAGACGTCACCCGCCTGCCGACAGCGGAGCGCTGTCGCAAAGGTCTCGCGCGGACGCACCAGATCCCCCGCCCTTTCGGCGGCATGACGGTGTTCGAAAACCTCTATACGGCCGCCGCGCACGGCGGCGACCTTAAGCGCGACGAAGCCTATGCGCGCGTCGCCTCTTCGCTTGAGCTGACCGGCATGGCGCGCATCGCCAATCGCCGCGCCGAGACGCTCGGCCTCGTCGATCGCAAGCGCCTCGAACTCGCCCGCGCGCTTGCGACCGGCCCCTCCGTTCTGCTGCTCGACGAGATCGGCGGCGGCCTGACCGACGGCGAGGCGAACGAGCTCGTCGACGTGATCCTCGAATTGAAGCGCAGTGGGATCGCCATCGTCTGGATCGAGCACATCGTGCACATCCTTCTGCGCGTCGCGCAACGTCTCGTCTGCATGGACGCCGGACGCATCATCGCCAACGGCGCGCCCGATGCGGTGATGTCCGATCCAAACGTAATCGAAGCCTATCTCGGCGGAGGCGCGGTATGAGCCTTCTCGCGGTCGAGCGCCTCGAAGCGCGGCATGGCCTGTTGCAGGCGGTGCGCGGCGTCAGCTTCGCGATCGAGAAGGGCGAGACCCTTGCGCTCGTCGGCGCCAACGGCGCGGGCAAGACGACGCTGCTGCGCGCCATCGCGGGCGCCCATCGCCTCGCCGGCGGGCGCGTACTCTTCAAGGGCAAGGACGTCAGCGTGCTCAGCGCCCACGCGCGCGCGGCGATGGGCATCGCACTGGTGCCCGAGGGCCGCCGCCTCTTCGCCAGCATGACCGTCGAGGAAAATCTGCTGCTCGCCCGCTCCGCGGGCCGCAAGGGGCCCTGGACGCTCGACGCCGTGATGGAAGCCTTCCCCAATCTCCAGGCGCGGCGGCGCAACCTTGCCGGCTCGCTATCGGGCGGCGAGCAGCAAGCGACCGCGATCGGCCGCGCGCTGATGACCAACCCCGAGATCATCCTGCTCGATGAGGTCTCGCTCGGCCTCTCGCCGCTCGTCGTCGATCGCGTCTACCGCCAGCTCGAGACGCTGAAGAGCTCGGGCGTCGCGATCGTCCTCGTCGAACAGGATCTCAAACGCGCGATGGCAACGGCTAGCCGCACGATCTGCATGTTGGAGGGCGCGATCGCAATCCAGGGAGCGACCAGCGAATTGAGCCGCGAGACCGTGACGGAAGCCTATTTCGGCCTGCGCCGCAACGCGCATGGGAGCGCGGCATGATCCTCCTCAACCAGATCCTCCAGGGCATTCTCCTCGGCGGCTATTACGCGCTGATCGGCTGCGGCCTCTCCTTCATGTTCAGCGTGATGCGGATCATCAATCTCGCGCATGGGAGCCTGGCGATCCTCGCCGCTTACGCGCTCTACGTGCTCGCCGACCGCTATGACGTTTCGCCCTTCCTGGGCCTCGCGATTGTCGTCCCGGCGATGGCGCTGATCGGCTGGGGCCTGCAGCGCGCCGTGCTCGAACGCAGCGCGCGCGGCGGCCTGCTGGTGCCGGTGCTTTCGACCTTCGGCCTTTCGATCATCATCGACAATCTGCTGTTCCAGCAGTTCGGCGCCGACACGCGCTCGCTCGCGCCCTATATCGGCGATCTCTCCTACGACAGCTGGAGCCTCACCGACGACATCGCGATCGGCAAGCTCGCGGCCCTCACCATGGCGACCGCCATCGTCCTGCTCGGCGGCATTCAGCTCTTCCTCAAGCGCACGCAGCTTGGGCGCATGATCCGCGCGACGGCCGAGGATTCCGACACTGTCGGGCTCGTCGGCGTCAATGCGCGGCGCGTCAATGCGGTGGCGGCCGCCATTGCCATGGCGACGGTCGCCATCTCCGGCGCCGTCCTCGCCATGCGCGCGACTTTCGATCCGTATGCCGGCGGGCTGCAATTGATCTTCGCCTTCGAGGCGACGGTGATCGGCGGCGCAGGCTCGCTGTGGGGAACCTTGTTCGGCGGCATTGTGCTCGGCGTCGCCCAGAGCCTCGGCGCGCTCATCAGCCCGCAAGGCTTTTTCCTCGCCGGCCACCTCGCCTTCTTCGCTGCTTTGTTCGCGCGACTGTTCTTCGGCGACCTCGGACCGCGCGTGCAGCGCGTTTTCGCGCGGAGGCCGGCATGAGCGCGCTGACCGCCTCCGTCACCGTCGAACGCTGGACGCACGCATCGCGGATCGCGCTCGCCGTTGTCGCGCTCGTCGCAATCGCGCTGGCGCTGGGTCCGGCGCTGCTCGACGCGAACCTCGTCGACCGGCTGACGACCTTGTTTGTCTACGTGATCCTCGCCGTGACATGGAACGCGCTGGTCGGCTATTGCGGGCTGGTGTCGATCGGCCAGCAGGCCTTCTTCGGCCTCGGCGCCTATTTCGCAGTGCGGCTCGCGGATTCCGGCGTCAGCGTCTATCCCGCGCTGTTCATCGCCGCCCTGATTGTCGGCGCGGTGTCGCTGCCGCTTTCCGCCGTGATGCTGCGCCTCAAGGGCGGCGAGTTCGCCATCGGCATGTGGGTCGCCGCGGAGATGGCGCATCTCCTCGTCAATCTCGACTCGCTCGTTCAGGGCGAAACCGGCACCTCGCTCATCGCCCTCAACGCCTATCCGATCGACCTGCGCCGCTCGCTCACCTATTGGTGCGCGCTGGCGGCGATGATTGGCGTGCTGGCAATCGTGTTCCTTGTGCTGCGCAGCCCGCTCGGCGCAGCGATCCAGGCGATCCGCGACAATGAGGGAGCAGCCGAAGCTGTTGGCGTGCGCGTCATGCGCGCCAAGCGGATCATCTTCGTGCTCGCCGCCTTCGGCGCCGCGCTCGCCGGCGCGCTGTGGGTCGCGACCGCCGTCACCTTCCAGCCGAAGACCTATTTCAGCCCGCAATGGACGGCGTACATGATCTTCATGGCGCTGGTCGGCGGCCTCGGCACGTTCGAAGGCGCCATTCTCGGCGCGGTGGTCTTCTTTGCGATCGAGGCGTGGTTCGGCGGCTTCGGCGTCTGGTACCTCGTCGGGCTGGGGGCGACCGCGCTCGTCTTCGCGCTCGCCTTGCCGCGCGGAATCTGGGGCTGGGTCGAGGACCGCACGGGCTTGCGGTTGCTGCCGGTGGGCTACCGCGTCGCGTTCAAGATCGGCGCCCGCGAGCGCTGACACAAGGAGGAACAACGATGCTGCTCGGCAAGACGCTCGTCATCACGGGCATTTCCTCGGGGATCGGCGCCCGCGTAGGCGAATTGGCGATCGCGCTCGGCGCCGACGTGGTCGGCGTCGACATCAAGCCGCCGGCCGCGCCGCTCGGCGCCTTCGTGCAGGCGGATCTCGCTTCACCGCAAGCGATCGCCGACCTCGTCGCGAAGCTGCCGCTGCGCGTCGACGCCTTGTGCAACGTCGCGGGCGTCTCGGGCGTCGGCGGCGCCGCCAAGACCCTTGCGATCAACTTCTACGGCCTGCGCGGCTTAAGCGAAGCGCTCGCGCCGCGATTGCGCGAAGGCGGCGCCGTCGTCAACGTCGCCTCGATCGCCGGCTACGGCTGGCGCGCCAACCTCGAACGGGCCAAGGCTTTCGTCGAACCTGCCGGCTTCCCCGACATCGCCGCTCTGCTCGATGAGCACGAGGTTCCAGACGGCGAAGGCTATCCGCTCTCCAAAGAACTGCTGCTGCTCTGGACGATGCGCGCGGCGCGTCAGCCGCTCTTCCGCGAGCGCGGCGTGCGCGTCAACGCCGTGAGCCCTGGGCCGGTGACAACGCCGATCTTGGGGGAGTTCCGCCAGATGTTCGGCGACCCCAGAGTCGACGACGACATCGCCCGGGTCGGCCGCGCCGGAACGTCGGCGGACATCGCGCCCGCAGCGTTGTTCCTCTGCTCGGACGGCGCGCGCTGGATCAACGGCGCCAATCTGCCGGTGGACGGCGGGCTCGAAGCTTCGATCAACGCCAGCGTCCTCGGATTTTAGCCCCCATCGTCATTGCGAGCGCAGCGAAGCAATCTGGTAGCGCCGACGATGCAAACGGATGCATGGATTGCTTCGTCGCTTCGCTGCTCGCAATGACGGCTCAGCCTGATCGCAAGATTTTGAGTCAGATGCACTTGTTTCACTCTAGCCAAAGGAGATCGCCATGAAGGTGGATTTCATCATCGACGGCGCCTCGGTCGGCGCGACCAACGGCGCGACCTTCGCGCGCCATGACCCAGTGACCGGCAAGGTCGCAAGCGAGGCGGCCGCCGCCGGAGCCGCGGACGTCGCCAAGGTGGTCGAAGCGGCTTCGCGCGCTTTTCCCGCCTGGTCGGAGACCGGCCCCAATGAGCGCCGCGCGCTGCTCAACAAGGCCGCCGATCTCCTGGAAAGCCGCACGGACCAGTTCATCAGCCTGATGACGGAAGAGATCGGAGCTACCGGCCCGTGGGGCGGCTTCAACGTTCACTTCGCGGCGTCGCTGTTGCGCGAAGCCGCTGCGCTGACGACGCAGATCCTCGGCGAAGTGATCCCGGCCGACAAGCCCGGCGTCCTGTCGCTCGCCATGCGCCAACCCGTCGGCGTCGTGCTTGGCCTCGCCCCGTGGAACGCGCCGGTCATTCTCGGCGTCCGCGCGATTGCCCCGCCGCTGGCTTGCGGCAATACGGTGATCTTGCGTTCCTCGGAAGTGTGTCCGGCGACGCATCGGCTGATCGTCGAGACGCTCAACGACGCGGGCTTCCCGAAGGGCGTCGTCAACGTGATCGCCAACGCGCCGCAAGACGCGCCGCAAGTCGTGGAGGCGCTGATCGCGCATCCCGCCGTCAAGCGCGTCAACTTCACCGGCTCCTCGAAAGTCGGCAGGGTGATCGCCAAGCTCGCCGCCGAGCACTTGAAACCCGTGCTGCTCGAACTCGGCGGCAAGGCGCCGCTCGTGGTGCTCGACGACGCCGACATCGACGCGGCGGTGGACGCAACGGTGTTCGGCGCCTTCGCCAATTCGGGCCAAATCTGCATGTCGACCGAGCGCTTGGTGGTCGATCAATCCGTCGCCGACGCCTATGTCGAGAAGCTCGCCAAGCGGGCCGCCAGCCTGCCCGCCGGCGATCCGCGCGGCCATGTCGTGCTCGGCTCGCTGGTCAATGTCGCGGCGGCGGAGCGGATGGACGAACTGATCGCCGACGCCGTCGCCAAGGGCGCCAAGATCGTGGCCGGCGGCAAGCGCAACGGCGCGATCGTCGAGGCGACGGTGATCGACCATGTGACGCCCGAGATGCGGATCTACCGCGAGGAGTTGTTCGGGCCAGTCAAGCCGGTGGTCCGCGTCAATGGTCAGGAGGAGGCGATCCGCGTCGCCAACGACACCGAATACGGGCTGTCGTCCGCCGTGTTCAGCCGCGACGTTCAGCGCGCGCTGGCGGTCGCCAAGCGGCTCGAGACCGGCATTTGCCACATCAACGGTCCGACCGTGCACGACGAGGGACAAATGCCGTTCGGCGGGGTCAAGGCCTCCGGCTATGGCCGCTTCGGCGGCAAGGCGGTGATCGACGAGTTCACCGAATTGCGCTGGATCACCATCGAGGGCCCGCAGCGGTATCCGTTCTAGCGATCCCCTTCTCCCCGTCTACGGGGAGAGGGCCGGGGTGAGGAGCTGCGCTCTTGCGGCAAATCACCAAGCCCCTCACCCTAACCCTTTCCCCGCGCGCGGGGAGAGGGGACTTGTCCGACCAACCAAAGGCCGCTTCTATGTTGCGATCCGCGCTTCTCGCATTCGCCCTCGCGCTTGCGCCCGTCCCACTCGCTGCGCAGACGGCGGAGCCGACGCTTGCCGCCCTCGTCGCCAGTCCCGATCGCGATCCCGCCAACCGCGCGCGTGATCCTTATCGTCATCCCGAGGGGACGCTGAGCTTCTTCGGCGTAAAGCCTGACAGCGTCGTCGTCGAGATCCTGCCGGGAAGCAGCGGCTACTGGACCGAGATACTCGCGCCCTACCTCAAGGCGCGCGGCCACTACATCGCGGCGATCGGCGACCGCTCCTCGACCTCCGAAGAGGCGCAAAAGATGATCGCCGGCTTCACGGCCAAGTTTCTCGGCAATCCGGAACGCTACGGCGCGATCGAGACGACGCAATTCGCGGGCGACAAATATCCGATCGCCGCACCGGGCAGCGCCGATTTCGTCCTGACGTTCCGCAACATTCACAATTGGATGGCGGACGGCGACGCGCCGGCAGTCTTCGCGGCCTTCTTCGCGGCCCTGAAACCCGGCGGCGTGCTCGGCGTCGAGGAGCATCGCGCCCGTACTGACGCGCCGCAGGACCCGCAGGCGAAAAGCGGCTATGTGCGCGAGGATTACGCCATCGCCCTCGCGGAGGCCGCCGGTTTCAAATTCGTCGGCGCGTCGGAGATCAACGCCAACCCCAGGGACACCAAGGATTATCCCGTCGGCGTCTGGGCGCTGCCGCCGACCTTCCGCCTCAAGGACGTCGACCGCGCCAGATACGCCGCGATCGGCGAGAGCGACCGCTTCACCCTCAAATTCGTGAAGCCTCAATGACTTACCGGGAAGCCCGGTCACTCACGAATTTGTGATGTCTTCAAACGATCCGAGCGATAAAGTATGAAAATTGCAGCGCACAATCGTCGGCGCTAATCTCCATCTGCCACGGAAACCCACCGAAGGAACAAACGATGGTCGGAAAAGTCCGCTGGGAGACCTCGCCGCCCCCACCGTCGAAACCCGAGGAGTTAGGTTTCGATCTCAACCGCGCTCTCGATTCCGTCGTCGCCCTTCAATCCGAGATTCCTGAGGACGCCTTCACGGCGCCGGTGCTGGGCGTCAAGCGGGCCGGCAGCGGCGTCGTGATCCGTAGCGACGGGCTCGTGCTCACGATCGGCTATCTCATCACCGAGGCCGATACCGTCTGGCTGACGACCGCCGACGGGCGGCTCATTCCCGGCCATGCGCTCGCCGTGGATCAGGAGACCGGATTCGGGCTCGTCCAAGCGCTCGAACGAGTTGAATTGCCGGCGCTCGAGTTCGGCCGCTCGAGCGAGCATCCGGTCGGCGATCCGGTGGTCGTGGCCGCAGGCGGACAACGCCAATACGTACGCGCCGAAATCGTCGGCAAGCACGAATTCGCCGGCTATTGGGAGTATGTGCTCGACGAAGCGATCTTCACCGCGCCGGCGCATCCGCTCTGGGGCGGCGCGGGGCTGATCGACGCCGACGGCAAGCTCATTGGCATCGGCTCATTGCACATCGAGCAGGTCGGCGATCAGGGCTCGCGGCGCGACGTCAACATGGTCGTGCCGATCGATCTTTTGCCCCCAATCCTCGACGATCTGCTCAAATATGGCCGGGCGAAGCGGCCCGCCCGCCCGTGGCTCGGCGTCTATTGCGCGGAAAACGACGACAAAGTCGTCATCGCCGGCGTCGCGGACGGCGGCCCCGCCGACGCGGCCGGGCTGCGGCGCGGCGACATCATCGTCGCCGTCGGCGACTCCTCGGTCACGAACTTGAGCGAACTCTACCATAAAATGTGGAAGCGCGGCCCGGCGGGCGCCGAAATCCCGCTCGCGATCACCCGCGACGAACGCGCCATGCGGCTGCGCATCCAATCGACGGACCGCGCCAGCCATTTCCGCAAGCCTCGCCTCCACTGAGGCTCCGGGAGGCTCGGTCCCGGGCCTCCCTCCAGAGGTAAGTCTTTGTCGCCGATTCTTGCGCTCGCTGAGCGGAGGTCCGGCTTCATGCGCCTAAGAGCGCGCGGAAGTGGAGGCCAGGGCTTCGCCAAGTTCCTCCAACAATTGACAAATCAAAAGCGTGGCAGAGGCGAGCAACGCGCCCCGAGCAGACGTCGAGCCGTCGTCCACATCGGATTCGACGAACTCGACATTTCTTGTCACAATTGTGCGCTAGCGTGCCGACGCTTTCATGGGGGAGCATCCTTGAAATTGATTCGGCTGAACGCTCTGGATGTCCTCGATGCGCCGATGGACGGCTCCCGCTGGGATCGCCTCGGCAAGATCGATTGGCCAATCGCGCGGGCCTTGGCGCTATCGGGCGAGCGGCGGGCTCCGCTCGTCGCGGCCAATACGGTGTCGCGGCTCGGCAATGGCCCGATCTATTTCTTCATCGTCGTGGCGGTGGCGCTATTCCACCCCCACGACGCGCTGACCATCCTCGGCTGCGCGGCGGTCAGCATACTGCTACTCCATTCTGTTTATCCAATCGTTAAACAGGCGACTGCGCGGCCCCGGCCGCGGGATGTCGCGCCGGTGTTTCCCGAATCGATTCCGACGCTCGACCGCTATTCCTTCCCCAGCGGCCACGTCATGACGTTGACCGCTGCGCTGACGCCGATTGTCCACAGCGCGCCGCGCACCTGGCCCCTCGTCATCGTGATGTGGGCGGCGATGGCGTGGTCGCGGCTGGCGATCGGCCATCACTACGCCTCCGACGTCGCAGCCGGCACGATTCTGGGCGCCGTCGTCTCGGGCGCGGTGACCTACTGCATCGCCGCCTGAGCGTCGAAGCACCCTCGTCGCGACGCGCGCGGCGTCGAGCAATCCGTTGCTCCACAAACATCGTCGGCGCCACGGAATTGCCTCGCTCGGCGTTTGAATAAGGGGGGGATATCCCTCCCGGAGGAGTTCTGATGACGTCGCGTGGTAGTCTCGTCGTCATGCTCCATGGCGTTCGCTCAAGCGGGCGCGACCTCGCGCCGCTGGCGAGCGAATTGCGCAAGAGCCTGCCGCAGGCCCTCCTCGTTGCGCCCGACGCCGTAAACCTCTCCGACGAAGGTCCGGGGCGGCAATGGTTCAGCGTCGCGAACATCACGGACGAGAACCGGCCGCAGCGCGTCGCCGGCGCGCGGGCCGACTTCGACGCGGTGCTGGCGGAACGGCTCGATCATGTCGGCCTCGCCGATCAGCTCGATCGCGTGGCGCTCGTCGGGTTCTCGCAGGGGGCCATCATGGCGCTCGACGCGATCGCGACGGGACGTTGGCCGGTCGCCGCCGTCGTCGCCTTTTCGGGACGGCTCGCCTCGCCGGGAGCCCTGTCTCCTGCTCGCGGCGCCCGGGCGCTGCTCATCCACGGCGCCGCCGACCCGGTCATACCCGCGCAGGCAACCCTGGAGGCGGCAGAGAGGCTGCGCGAAGCCGGCGTATCGGTCGAATGTCATATCGAGCCGGCGTTCGGCCATTCCATTCCGCCGGCCGGCGCGGCGCTCGCCGGAGCTTTTCTCGCCGCGGCGCTTGCGCCGTGACGCGCGCGAAGCCTCACTGACCATCGGCGCCTCGGCGCCGTCGAAAACCGGAGTCCGCCAATGCGCATCGAGCCTGCCTTCCTCTTCGATCTCGACGGCACGCTGGTGGACAGCGTCTATCAGCATGTGCTCGCCTGGAAGGAGGCGCTCGACAGCGAGGGCATCGAGCTCTCGGTCTGGCGCATCCATCGCAAGATCGGCATGAGCGGCGGCCTGTTCGCCAATCAGCTTGTTCGGGAAACCGGCATGGCGATCGACGACGAGCGCTTCGAGCGCTTGCGCTGGGGCCACGCCAACGCCTATCGCGCCATGGCCGACCGCATTCGCCCGCTGCCCGGCGCGCGTGAATTGCTGTCGTGGCTGACGAGCGCGGGCGTTCGCTGGGCGATCGCCACCAGCGGGCGCATGGAGACGGCGGCCGTCAATCTCGCGGCGCTCGGCGTCGATCCGGCGGTGACGCCCGTCGTGACCCGCGACCAGGTCAAATACGCCAAGCCTGACCCCGATCTCTTTCTCGCCGCCGCCGCGCGCCTCGGCGTGCCGATCGAAACGTGCATCGTGGTCGGCGACAGCATTTGGGACATGCTCGCGGCGGCGCGTTGTCGCGCGCTCGGCGTCGGGCTCCTGTGCGGCGGCTATGGCGCGAGCGAGTTGCAACAAGCGACCGCCTTCCGCGTCTACGAGGACCCGGCGGATCTGCTGAGCCACATCGACGAACTCGGCGGCAGGCGCTGAAACGCAACAGTCCGCTTTTCGACGCCGAATGCGCCGGCGCGGGTCAGTCGCGTGCGGCGAGGGTTGCGCACGTATCGGGAGTGTGGATATCGTCGCCTGGTTGATCGCTTCGACCACGCCATGCCCCGATTGTCCCGCACGTTCGCCGTCTCTTTCGCTTTGGCTCTCACGCTCGCAACGGCGCGCGCCGACGACAGCGTGGTGACGCTCGGCGGCTTTGTCTGCGCCCGTCCGTTCCCGCCGGCCTGCGCTAACGACGACGCATTCGCCTCGCCGCGCGCCATCGCGCAGTGCCAGCGCGACATCGAGACCCTCATCGCCGCGACGACCGCCTATCGCGATTGCCTGGAAAGGGAGATCGCCGCCGCGGTGCATAAGGCCAACGACGTGATCGATCACTTCCGCTGTCGCTCGCAGCTCGTCAAGCCGTGCACCGCGGCCGAGCGTCCCTGACCCAGCGCAGAGTGTTCAGCCGCTTCATCGCGAAATTCAGGCCGAGACGGCGTCTCACAATGAGACGCGCGGCGAGCTTTCATGCGGTTGACGCACGTCAAGGCGGCTAGGTTCTGCCTCGGAGACTTTGATGAGCATCGATATCGGAACGATCGCAGGATTGCTTCGCGCCGCCCGCAAAGACGGTTCCACGTAAGCCACGCCCGGCCGCCACGCTCCTGAGAGTGTTTTGCATTTTGCTTGACGGAGCGCGGTTGTCACCCCCGCGAACGCGGAGGCAGATAACCGCCGCAGGCCTTCGCCCTTCGCTCCCTGGATGCCCGCTTTCGCGGGCATGACACGGGGCGCCGCCTGGGGGATCCCAAGAGGGGCCGTTGCGCAGCCGCTTCGGCCAAAAAGCAAAACGCTCGAGCCCGCGCACGAGTGGCACTCATTTTGCGCCCTCGGGGTCACGAGTGCTTTTCGGCCGGCGGGGAATTCCCGAAATGAGACACTATCTTGCTCAGGCGGTCGCCTGCGTCGCCCTCACCGTCGCGTCCTCCGCCGCCGCCTTTCCCTCGGAGCCTTCCATGCGTGAGGGGAATTTCGCGCTGGCGCCAATCGCTTTCGTCCGCTTCTGCCTCGACTACCCCGCCGAGTGCGCGCCGTCGCCGACGCCCGCGCGCACGACGCTGTCGGAGCAAAGCTTCGCCGAACTCACGCGGGTCAACCGGTCCGTGAATCAAGCGATCGAACCTCTGCCCAAGAGCGCCGAACCTCCCGCCTGGCGGCTCGACGCGCGCGCCGGACACTGCAACGACTACGCCGTCCAGAAGCGCCACGATCTGATCCAGCTCGGCTGGCCGGCGAACGCGCTTTCGCTTGCTGTGGTGCAAACCCCGACTGGCGCAGGCCACCTCGTCCTGACCGTGCGCACCGACCACGGTGATTTCGTGCTCGACAACCGTCGCCCGAATGTCGTCGCCTGGCAGCGAACGGGCTACACCTGGATGATCCGTCAGTCCGAGCGCAATCCGCAATATTGGGCGGAAATCGACCAAGGCGCAGCCGCCTTGAACCCCGTCGCGGACCGCGGGGCCGCGGCGCTCGGGCCGGCCCGCGTTTCCAGGGAGTAGCCGGCGCGTCGAGTTCCGGCGAAGTCCCGCACTCACGAAGACAGAATTCTCGATTTGGCCGCCAGATCGCCGCCGCGCCAGAGATAGAGGGCGAGCAGCGGCTCGCTCGTCGTGCGCATCGCGTGCGGCGTCCACGAAGCATGTTCGATCAGCGCGCCCGGCGCACGCTCGCGAAAGCCCTCGTCGCCGCGCATCCACTGCGCCCGGCCCGCGAGGGGCACATAGAGTTCCTCGGCCTCGTGAGCGTGGGCGGGATATTCCAGCTCGGGCGCAAGCAGCAGGAACCCGCAGGCGATCTGCTCGCTCGGGATCGGACCGCGCAGGCCGATCACCTCCGTCCATCCGTATCCCTGGAGAAAGGCCGGCCCAAAGTCGGCGGCGGAATAGGTCTGCCGCCATTCGAGGCGCTCCGCCTCGTCCACCAGCGCGCGAACCAGCGCGACCGTGTGCGGCGCGGCGTATCGCTCGAGCCCCGCGAGCCATCGGCATACCGGCAATTGACGAGGCTGCGGCGCGCGCCTCGGCGTGAGATCGGGAAAAGCGTCGAGGAAAGGGCGCGCCTCGACTAACCCGGCCAACTGCCGCCGAACAAGGTCTGCGAGCGCAGCGACGCCTGAAGGCGGCGGCGTCATGCGCGCCATAGCCCTGCGAGCGTTCTTCGCTCGCCGTCATACGCCGGCTTGACCCGCGTATCCAGGTCGGGACGGAGGAAGGCTAATCGCAGATGTCGCCGCCTGGGCGCCCGGATCAAGTCCGGGCGTGACGGCCACCGACCGATGTCTGCATACCGCAGCGCGAAAGCGGGGGTCCAGACAACCGCCGCAGGCCTTCGCCCTTTGGCTCCTGGATGCTCGCTTTCGCGGGAATGACAGTTCTCTAGGGGTCGCGGGCGTTCGCCGAACTCACATGCCATGCGCGCGCAGCTCCTGGAGAGATCGATGTTCGATTTTCGAGGGAAAGCGAGCCCAGTCAAGGCTCGCGACGGCATTTGGGCCCCGCGCCGGCCGAACGTGAGGACGAGGCCGGCTGCGCGGAGCGCCTGGCGAGTACGGCCTTCGTCTAGGCCGCTATTGATTGACGCCGCCATGATGTGCGCGCTCGATCGGTCAATAATGAACCGTTAATCTTAATGATCGGTTGCAACGATCCCTAACGTACTAATATTCCGACACAAATGCTGATCTTCCGCGAGAGGTACTCACTCCGGTGAATTGCGCCCGGCGCCCATTACCGACTTTATCCTACTTCATGAAGTCAAATTAATCATGACGCTGGGGCGTGGCGGGAAATCGGGGTCGTGATCGATCGCGACTGCAGCGACGCGTGAACTGGCGGCATGACGGTGAAGTCACCAAGAGCGCGAGCAGCGGGGGCGTCATGAGAAAATTCATCATTGGTATGGTCTGGGCCGTCGCGGCGGCGTGCGCATTGTTCCTTGCGAGCCTGCCGGTCGACGTCGAAGTCCAGCTCTGGCTTGCCGGTGGTTGCCTCGGCGTGATGGCGCTGATGCGCGCGTTGCGTCTGACGGGGCCGCTACGCGCGATGTTCCTGGCGCTCGGCACGTTCATCATCCTCAGATACCTCCACTGGCGCCTGACAAGCACCGTGCCGTCGATCGACTCGCCACTGGATTTCGCGGTCGGCTTCATCCTCGTCGCCGCGGAATGCTACTGCATCGCGATGCTGTTCCTCAGCCTGTTTACGGTGATCGCGCCGATCGACAGGCCCAGGGCGCCCCGGCTCGCGGACGACGAAGCGCCGACCGTCGATGTCTTCATCCCGACCTACAACGAAACCGTCGACATCGTCGCGCCGACCGTCGCCGCGGCGACGCGCATAAGCTATCCCGCCGGCAAGCTCAACGTGTTCCTGCTCGACGACGGCGGCAGCGAGGAGAAGGTCCATTCGGACGATCCGGCGGTGGCGGCGCGCGCGCTCAATCGCCGCAAGAGCCTGAAGGCCGTCTGCGACGAACTCGGCGTCCGCTATCTCACGCGCGAGGACAACACCCACGCCAAGGCGGGCAACCTCAACAATGGCCTCGCCAACAGCGAGGGCGACCTTGTCGCTGTGTTCGACGCCGACCATGCGCCGGCGCGCGACTTCCTCGCCGAAACCGTCGGCTTCTTCAGCAAGGACGAAAAGCTCTTCCTGGTGCAGACCCCGCATTTCTTTCTCAATCCTGACCCGATCGAGAAAAATGTCGGCGGAGAGCGCATGCCTTCCGAAAACGAAATGTTCTACCGTCTCGTTCAGAAGGGCCTCGACAAGTGGAACGCCGCTTTCTTCTGCGGGTCGGCTGCGGTGCTCCGCCGCCAGGCGCTCGAAGAGGTCGGCGGATTTCATGGCTCCTCGGTGACCGAGGACGCAGAGACGGCGCTGGAGCTGCATTCGCGCGGCTGGAACAGCGTCTACGTCGATAAGCCGATGATCGCCGGCCTGCAGCCGGAGACCTTTGAAGCCTTCGTCGGCCAGCGCTCGCGCTGGTGCCGCGGCATGGTTCAGATTCTCCTGATGAAGAACCCGCTGTTCGTTGGGCGCCTAACGCTGGCGCAGCGGCTCTGCTACCTCTCGAGCACCCTATTCTGGCTGTTTCCGCTGTCGCGCCTCGTCTTCCTCTTCGCGCCGATGGCCTATATCTTCTTCGACTTGAAGATCTACGTCGCCAACAGCCAGGAGTTCGTCGCCTACACCTTCGCCTATATGGTGGCGGCGCTGATGCTGCAGAGCGCCGTGTTCGGCCGGGTGCGCTGGCCCTGGGCCTCCGATCTCTACGAATACGTCCTCTCAGTCATGCTGGCGCCGGCGGTGATCGGCGTCGTCCTCGATCCCAGGCGTCCCAAATTCAATGTCACCGCGAAGGGCCAGACGCTCGACGAGAACCACCTCTCGAGCCTGGCGTGGCCCTATTTCGCGCTGTTCGGCCTGGTCGCCGCCAGCCTCGTCGCGCTTGGCTTCCGCTACGTCAACGAGCCTGAATCGCGTGGCCTGATCCTCGTGGTCGGCATCTGGAGCGTCCTCAACCTGTTCCTCACCGGCTTGGCGCTCGGCGCAGTCTCGGAGCGTCGCGAACGGCGCGCCGTCCCGCGCGTGGCGACTGGCCTTTCGGCGAGCCTCGTGGTCGGCGATCAGGCGACTCCTGTTGTGATCGAGGACATGTCGCTCGGCGGCTTTCGAGCGCGCCTCGGCGGCCCCATCAATCTGCCGCCGCGCGCCTCGGGGATTCTGCGCATCGGAAACCCGGACAGGCCCGGGGAGGCTCTCGAAACTCCCTTCATCAATCCCGGCGCGCGGGCGAAGAGCGAGGGACGAAGCGTCGGCCTCAAGTTCTATGGCCTCAACGGCGATCGGTTCGTCATCGTCGCCAAGGCGATGTTCTCCGACACCGGGCCGATCTACCAGCGAAGAAGCAGCCGCGTCATGCGGTTAGGGGTCGTCTCCGGCTCGCTTCACCTGATGATCTGGGCGCTCAACCAGACGATGCGCGGCCTCTACTACTTCGCCTTCCGCAGAGGCGAGGCCGCCGCGGGTCCGATCGCACGGTCGAGCGAAAGCTCGGCGACCTGAACTCCTTCCCGCAGCGTTTTCGAGGACGTTCCATGCGTATCCAATCTCGCGCCGTTACGGCTGCGCTCGCCGTCGGCCTCGCCGGACTCACTGCCTCGCTGGACCGGGCCGCGCGCGCCGCGGAGCCGGCGGGGGCCGTCCAGTCAGCCCCCGCTCCGACCCTGAAACGCCTGCCGGCTGGGCGTGACGAGCTCGTCTTTCACGGCGAAAGCTCAACTCGGATCTGGCCCGTCTATCTCAGCCAGACGGAGGCCTCCCACGCCGCCAGCTTGCAGCTCGCGCTGCTCAACGCCGTCGTCGTACTACCGGAGCGATCGGCGCTGACTGTAGTCATCAACGGACGCCCCTTCCCCGCTTTGCCCGTCCACTCGGCGGACAAGCCGACGATCCTGAGCGTCCGCATCCCGCCCGGCGTGCTGACCGCGGGCGTCAACAAGGTCCAGGTGACCACCACGCTCGCCCATCGAGTTCGATTGCTCCGTCCCGGCGACTTATGAGCTCTGGGCGCAGCTCGACCCGGCGCGCACCGGCTTCGTGATCGATGGCGCGGTCGCGACGGTCCATTCGCTCGACGACCTCGCCGCGGAGCCGACCGCAGACGATGGAGCGACGCATATCCATCTGCGCATGGCCGATCCGCTGTCGCCGGACGCGGTGGCGCGCGCCAGCCGCCTGATCGACGCGCTCGTCCGGCGATCGCGGCTTCCTCGCCCGATCGTCGACATCGGCCCAGCGCCTGGCGAAGGACCCGGTTTCGACGTCGTGCTGACCCCAGGCTCGCCCGCCGACGCCGGCCTGGAAAACGTGCGCGTCCTCGGGCGCAGCGACGGCGCCACGATCGCGCGCGACGCCGACACCAAGCGGCTCGTGATCGTCATGTCCGGCGTCGACGAGACGCAGCTCGACTCGGCGATCGACGCGATCGACGGCGGCGGACCGAAATCGAGCGCGGCGAAGAGCGAGCGTGCGAGCGCCCCCGAGCGCGGTTTCCGCCGCAGCTTCGCCGACCTCGGCCTCGCCGCGGAGGGTTTTGCGGGACGCCGCTTCGCTGCGACGGCGCAGATCGACCTGCCCGCCGACTTCTTTCCCGTGAGCAGCGATAAGGCCCGCCTCGTCCTCGACGGCGGACATTCGAACGCGGTCGGCAAGGACAGCGTGCTGCGGTTCAGCGTCAACGGCGCGCTTGCTGCATCGTTGCCGCTCACGCCTGGGAAGGGCGAACGCTTCGAGCGGCGCGGCGTCGAACTCCCGCTGCGGCTGTTCCATCCCGGGCCGAACGAACTCGCGATCGAGGCGATCACCGCGTCGCCCCTCGACCAGCAATGCGATCTCAGCGCGCAATCGCGCGAGGCGCGGTTGACCTTGGCTTCGACCTCCGAACTCGACTTTCCCTCGTTCACCCGGCTCGCGACCGTGCCGCGCATTCCCTTGATGGCCGGCGCGGCGCCCGACCAGCGCTTGCAGCATCTCTATCTCGGCAGCCTCGATCGCGACACGGTGGGAGCTGCGCTGACGATTCTCGCCAACGCCGCCCCGGCGGCCAGCGGCGTCGAACCGCCGGTTCTTCATGCCGAACCGCCGGTCCAGGGCGACGTTCCGGGGCTCGTCGTCGCTCCCTTTGAGCAGATACCGGATACACTGTCTTCGCAACTGCGCGACGTGGCGGCGCCCGCTAGTCCGGCGGATGACGCCGCAGCCGCCGCCCCCGCTGGCGGCGAAGCGACCGCGGCGAGCGGCGCCGATGCGACGGCGCGTGAGACCGGCATCGCCTCGCGGGTCCGCGAGGCGCTCGCACGCATCGGCCGTCTCGCCGATCGCGACTGGCTGTCGTTTGACGGCGACGACCATGCGCCAATCTTGCCGCTGCCGGCCCGGTTCGTGCTGATCGGCGCGATCAACCCGAGCCCGACCACGCCGAAGGTCGGCGGCGTGCGGCTGCCGCAATTCGTCCAAGACGCCTCCCAATGGCTCGTCGCCACGGCGCCTGACGCGGAGACGCTCAACGCTGGCGTCGGCCATCTCGTCGCCAACGGTCAATGGAGCGGGCTCGCCGGTCAGGCGGCCGTCCTCGACCTCGACACCGGACATCTCCAGACGGCCGAGCCACGGCGCGTCGCCTATGTCGCGCCGCTCGGGGTCGGGCTCGCCAATGTCCGGCCGATCCTGGGCGGCATTCTCGCCGACAACATTCTGCTCAGCTTCGCAATCCTGATCGCGGTGATGGCGATCCTCGGCCTGTCGACCCAGGCGCTCGTTCGACGATTGGGCTCCCGGTGAGCGCGCGGAGGCTCATCATGGCGGCTCTGACGGCGGCAAGCCTCCTGGCGGGCCGGGCCGACGCTGGCGACGCCGTAGCCGCATGGCCGGGCGGACACTCGCTCAAGGCGGCTTCGGAAGCGGAGCGGGTCGAAACGCGGACGATCATCAGCGAGGTCTCGCGCGCCCGCTTCAAATCGGAATGGCGCGCGTATCGCGCCCGCTTCGTCGCCGCCGACGGGCGGGTGATCGACAACGGGAACGGCGGCGTCTCCCACAGCGAAGGCCAGGGCTATGGGCTCATCCTGGCGGCGTACGCCGACGACCGCGAAACCTTCGATCTGATATGGAGCTGGACTGAGAAGCGCCTCAAGGTCCGGACCGACGCGCTCTTCGCCTGGCGCTGGGATCCCGGGAAAGAGCAGGTCAGCGACAAGAACAACGCGACCGACGGCGACATTCTCATTGCCTGGGGGCTCGCCGAGGGCGCGCGGCGTTTCTCGCGCCCCGACTATCTCGCCGCCGCCAAGGCCGTCGCGCAAGCGATCGGCGCCGAGGCGATCCAGGCCTCGCCGCACGGCCCAGCGCTGCTGCCGGGCGCCGCGGGATTCACTGGCAAGGACCAGCCGGACGGGCCGATCGTCAACCTCTCCTATTGGGTCTATCCGGCCTTCCCGACGCTCAAGGAGCTCGCGCCCGAATACGATTGGGACGGCGTGCGGGCGAGCGGTCTGAAGCTGTTGAACGACAGCCGCTTCGGTCCGTCGCACCTGCCGGCCGATTGGCAATCCGTCGCCGGCGCGGCGACGGCGCCCGCCAAGAACTTTCCGCCGGAGTTCGGCTACAACGCGATCCGCATTCCCCTCTATCTCGCCTGGAGCGGCGACGAAACGGCGCGCCACGCGCTGCGCCGCTTCGCCGGCCTCGGCCGCGGCGCCGGCGACCGCCTGGCGGTCATCGACGTCGCCTCGGGCGTCGCCGCCCAGCCGCTCGAGGGGGCGGGCTACCAACTCATCGTAGCGCTCGCCCGCTGCGCGACCTTCGGCCAGCCGGTCGAGGGCGAACTCCTTCGCACGCGCGACCCGCTCTACTACCCCGAAACGCTTCGCTTGTTGTCGCTCACAGTCATTCAGCAGAGGTTTCCGCAATGCTTGTGAAACGCCCTCTCATTCTGGCCGCGCTGAGCATCGCCGCCGTCTCCGCCGTCCACTCCCAGAACCTGAATGGCGGCGAGCCCGCCGCGCAGGCGCCCGCCTCGCTCTTCACGGACGCGGCGCCTGATAATCCCGCCAACAAGCAGCCCGCGAACGCGGTGAGCGACCTGCTGGCTTCCCTCAACGGGGCGAGCGGCGCGCGGCGTCCAGCGACCCCGGCGCCGTCCCTCCAGCCGTGGACGCTCGATCTGCCGACCCCGGCGGCCGCCTCCCCGGACGGGCGGCCGAGCGGCGGCGAGGCGTCGATCGACCTCAGCGCGCTGCGCTATTTCGCCGGCGAGAACAACCTCTCCAGGGTGGCGGCGGAAATCCGGCTGATCCGCGCCAAACGCCCTGACTGGGAGCCCCCGGCGGATTCTGCTTAGCGACTCCAAGGGCGTCGAACTCGAGGGCCCGCTGTGGGACCTGTTCGCCAAGCGCGACTACGAAGGGGTGCGCCAAGCGATGGCGCAGCTGCAACAAAGCCATCCCGATTACCAGCCCTCGACCGACCTGCTGGGCAAGCTGACGCTGGCCGAAGCGGAGGAACGGCTGACGCGCGCGTCCGATGCGAGCCAGTGGGGCGAGGTGATCGAGACCGCCGCCGGCGCCAAGATGCTGATGACCTGCGCCTATCTCGACGCCATGTGGCGCACCGCGGAGGCGCTGGTTCGCACCGACGACGAGGGGCGCGCCCTAGAGGCCTACCGCTACATCCTCGCCAATTGCGCCAAACCCGAGGAGCGGCTGGCGACCGTCCAGAAGGCGAGCCAGTTGATCAAGTCGCCGGAGGCGCTCGAAAGGCTGCTGCAAATGGGTCGCCGCCTGCCGAACGGCCGCTCCGAATTCGAGTCGGTCCGCTTCGACTTGCTCCGGCAGAAGATCGGCGAAGCGGCGGCGAACGCCACGGCCCCAGCGCCGAGCCCGACGGAGATCGACGCCCTCGCGGCGCAGGCGCGCAACACCGGCGCCCTCAGCGATCAGCAGCTCCTCGGCTGGTACGCCTATTCGCGCCAGGACTATGCGCAGGCCGAAAGCTGGTTCCGCCTCGGCCTGAAGCCGAATGCGCCAGATCCCAAGGCGGCCGAAGGGCTGGTCCTCGCCTTGCGCGCCGACGGCAAGCTGCCGGAGGCCCAGAAGCTCGCCGTCGCCTATGCGCCGCTCGGGCCGCTCAACCGCAAGATCATGACCGAAACGCTCACAGCGAGCCTCGACGACCCGAAAGCGGCGCCGCTCTCCGCCGACGACCTCGCCGCGCTCGTCAAGGCGATCGACGAGGCGCAATCGGCCGAGGGCGCGGCGAGCTACGGCTGGCGCCTCTACAAAGACAACGACTTCGCAGGCGCACAGGGCTGGTTCGCGAAATCGGCCGGCTGGCGAGACAACGAATCCGCCGCGGTCGGGCTCGTCGTTTGCGCCCGCCGCCAGAACGCGGCCGGCCAATACGCCCAGCTCGTCGCGAAATACCGCGCGACCTATCCCAAGATCGCCGATTTTGACACGATGATGCGCGCGGCCGCCGCGCACGCGCCGCGCCACTACGCCCGCCGCTCGGGCGGCGGCGACGCCGGTTGGGACCACGGCGCCGACGCGATCGTGAAAGTCATGCAGACCGGCGACTACAAGCAGACGGTCGCGATGATCGACGCGCGCAAGCAGGCCGGGCGGCCGCAGCCGGGGGGCCTTCTCGTGGTCCAAGGATGGGCGCTGTACCACTACGGCGATTGGGAGGGGGCCAAGAAGGCGTTCGCGGAAGCGGCGGAAAAGGGCCACGCCCAAGAGGCCGACGACGGCCTCGCCACGATCCGCCACGCCGAGTTGCCGAAGCCGATGCCTTGAGCGAATGACGCGCGGCCGGCCGGGTCAAGTTAGCCGGCCGCTCAGTTCGAGGCCTCCGCCTCGCATTGCTCGGCGGGAGCGAAGAGCTCAAAAGGCGCCGCGAATCCTTTCAGCGCATGGCGGCCAGTCGACCGGGTTCGGTCGCGGCCGAGATGCGTCGCGAATTCAGACGACATCAGCAGCGGCTGCGACGTCATCGAGCAGGCGGTCTCGATTCGGCTGAGGAGGTTGACGTCGCGTCCAATCACCGTGAAGTCCAACCGCCCTTCGGAACCGATGTTTCCGTAGGCGACCTCGCCATGATGCAAGGCGACGCCCGCACGTAAGGGAGGGTAGCCGCAGGAGATGAACTCAATTCGGCGCAGCGTTTCCTGGGCGGCGCTATAGGCTGCCGCACAGCTTGCCGCTGGACCTTCGTCGCTGCCAAAGAAAGCCAGCACCGCGTCGCCCATGAACTTCAGCACTTCGCCTCCATTGGCCGTGACGGCCGGAATGACCTGATCAAAGTACCGGTTCAGTCGATCGAGCATTTCCGTCGGCGGAAGTTGATTGGAGAGAGCGGTAAAGTCTCGCAAGTCGCACATGAACAGCGCCGCCTGAAGAGTCTCGACGTCGCCGCGCCGGATCCGGCCATCGAGAACTCGCTGACCTGTCGCTCGCCCGACGTAAGTGTCGAGAAGCGTGGCCTCCACCCGCCGCAGGACTCTGACTTCGCAGGCGCAGCGGAGGGCCGGCGCGATGTCGCCCAACGCCATGATTGCCGTGGGCGAGAAACTCTGCGGCGATTGGGAAGCGAACAAGGCGACGGCCGGAGGGCCTCGGCCCATCACCAGCGGGGCCGCCACAAACGATTTTACCTGATGGTCCTTGTAGAGGTCGAACCATTCGAGAAGCGTCTCGCCATTGCTGCTGTGCTCGATGACCCATTCGCCGTCCTGCCTGACCCGATTCATCAGCGTGCTCAGCGAACTCGGAAGAGGTCCGGCAAGGGCTTCCCGATCGACGATTTCAATCGGCCGCCCCGGTGACCACATAAGGCTGCGAGCCAAGAATTGCGGGTGCAGCGTTCGAAGGTGGAAGCCCAGTCGGTCCACGGGGATTCCCAAGACGCGCAGTCGTTGCCCGAACTCGCTGATCATGTCCGTATCGTCGAGCCGCTGGCAATCGTCGCTGACCAGCCAACGAATCACGTCAACCACATCCGCCTTCTCAGGCGTTTCGCACTTCATTCGGTTTCATCCTTGGCGGGGAATAGGCCACGGCGGAATTTGAGAAGGTGGTTGACGCACGTCAAATCGCCTGACTCCGCGCTACGCCAGCGTCACAGCCGCGGCCGCCGCCGCGCTTTAGGCTCTTGCCAAGGTCCAGCCAAGTATAGGATCTTTGCCGCGATCGCAAACAACTCGTCACCACAATCGCGTCAGCGCGTCGGCGAAGCACCACAAGTACATCAAGACGATGTAGACGAAGCCGGGGCCAGCGGTGAGCGACAACAAGGCCTGACGAGGCCGCAGGAGCCATCCTCGTCGTCACGCTGCAAATCAAGCGCGGGGCGAAGGCGTAGTTGGGGTCAAAGGCGGCGACGTTAAAGGTGGTCGAGTCCGACGTCGAGGATTGGCGCGCTGTGGGTCAGCCATCCCACCGAGATCATGTCGACGCCAGTCGCGGCTATGGCGCGAGCCGACTGGGCGGTGATCCGCCCCGACGCCTCGGAAACCGCGCGGCCGTCGATGCGGTCGACCGCCCGCCGCAGGTCGTCGACGCCCATATTGTCGAGGAGCACGGCGTCGACACCTTCCGCCAGCGCCTCGTCGAGCTGGGCGAGCGTGTCCACTTCGACCTCGATCTTCACCATATGGCCGACGTTGGCGCGCGCGCGCCGGATCGCCGGGGCGATTCCGCCAGCGACTGCAACGTGATTGTCCTTGATCAGCACGGCGTCATCGAGCCCGAACCGATGGTTCGAGCCTCCCCCTGCCCTGACCGCATATTTCTCGAGCGCCCGCATCATCGGCGTCGTCTTGCGGGTGCAGACGATGCGCGCCTTGGAGCCCGCGACTGCGGAGACGAGCCCCGCGGTCGCCGTGGCGACGCCGCAGAGCCGGCAAAGGAAGTTCAGCGCGACGCGCTCGGCGCTCAGGAGGCCGCGCGCAGGGCCGGAAATCCGGGCGAGCGTCTCGCCGGGAGCGACGCGCGCGCCGTCCCGCTGAACGAATTCGAAGGCGAGGTTCGGCTCCATCAACTCGAAGGCGAGCTTCGCCACGTCGAGACCGGCGATGACGCCATGGTCTCTGGAAACGAGCGCCGCTGATGCAGAGGCGTCCGGCGGGACGACGGCGTCCGTCGTCAAGTCGCCGGCGAGGCCAAGGTCCTCAAGCAGCGCGGCGCGAACAAGCGGTTCGTAGATGATCTTGGCAAGGGGGATGGTCGACATCGATCAGGCGCTCCGGGCGAATGAGGTCATGGGCAACGCGCGCGCGAACGCGAGGGCGTCGGCGAACGTAAGCGACGAGCGGGTCGCCGCCGACGAACGGGCGGGGAAGTCGGTCCGGGCGTGGGCGCCGCGGCTTTCTTCCCGCTGGAGCGCGGCGACGCAGATCGCCAGCGCCACGGCGGCGGAGTCCGACGACGCGGCCAGCGGCAGAAGCTCGGAAATTCCGCGCCGCAACTCCTCTGCGTTCCTCTCCACGCCGGCGGCGCGAGAAAGGATCGAACGAACCTGCGAGGCGTCCTGAGACGGCGCCGAAGGGCTCAGCACGGGCGGGGCGGCGCGGCTCCCTGGCGTCGCGCCATCGACGTCCTCGGCGACCCATTTGGCGAAGACGGCGGCCTCCATGAGCGAATTGCTGGCAAGCCGGTTCGCTCCGTGCAGTCCTGTGCAGGCGACCTCGCCGCAGGCCCAGAGACCGGGAAGAGAAGTTCGTCCCGTCCCGTCGACCGCGACGCCGCCCATGTGGAAGTGCTCCGCCGCCTGGATCGGCACGAGGTCGCGCGAAGGGTCGATGCCGTGCCGGGCGCAAATCGCTGAGATCGCGGGAAAGCGTGCGGCGAAGCTCGGACCGAGCGCGCGCCGCGCGTCGAGGAAAACGCGCCGCCCCGCCCTGGCCTGCCGCCAAACGGCGCGAGCCACGACGTCGCGCGGAGCGAGCTCCTGGCCGGGAACAGCCGCCATGAAACGCTCGCCCCTGTCGTCGAGGAGGACTGCGCCCTCCCCGCGGACGGCCTCGCTGACGAGGGGCGCCGGACGCGCCCCGACATCGAGCGCCGTCGGATGGAATTGTACGAACTCGAGGTCGGCGAGGCGCGCGCCGGCGCGGCCGGCGAGCGCCAGCCCCTGGCCGAAGCCGCCGAGCGGGTTGGTGCTGACGTCGTAGAGGCCGCCGACGCCGCCGGTCGCCAGGACGACGGCTTGGGTTGCGATGGCGAGGTCTCCGCCTGCGCCGCGCGCGGCGACGCCGCAAATCCTTCCATCATCGGCGATGAGACGCCGCCCCTCGACGCCCTCGAGAAACGCGATCGAAGGGGTCCGGCGCGCCGCCTCAACGAGCGCGCGCATCAGCTCGCGCCCGGTCCCGTCGCCTCCAGCGTGGATGATGCGGCGGCGCGAATGCGCGGCTTCCAGTCCGAGGTCGAAACGCCCGTCCGCAAGGCGGTCGAACCGGACGCCGAGCGCGGCGAGCGCCTCGATCGCCGCCGGCGCCGCGGCCGAGAAGCGACGCGCAATCCGTTCGTCGCAGAGACCGTCGCCGGCCGCGAGCGTGTCGGCGGCGTGGAGATCGGCGCTGTCGTCCGCGCCGACCGCCGCGGCGAGGCCGCCCTGGGCCCAAGCCGTCGAAGCCTCGGCGCCGACAGGCGCCTTGGAGAGGACGAGGACGGGACGCGGCGCGAGGTGGAGCGCCGTCATTAGGCCGGCGATCCCGGCGCCGACGATGACGACGCGGCGATCGGTCAATGGGTCGGTCACAGCGCCACCATCCGCGCGATCGAGCGTCGCGCCCGTTCGGCCAGCTCCGGGTCGATCTCGATCGCGGTCGTCATCGTCTCGAGGGCGCGGCGGATCGCCGGCAGCGTGATGCGCTTCATGTGCGGACAGAGGTTGCAGGGCCGCAGGAATTCGACGTCGGGATGATCGACGGCGATGTTGTCGCTCATGGCGCATTCGGTCAGCAAAACCGCCCGGCGCGGGCGCCGCTTGGCGATGTAGGCGCTCATCTGGGTCGTCGATCCCGAGAAGTCGGCCGCTGCGACGACGTCCCGCGGGCACTCTGGATGGGCCAGCACGACGGCGTCGGGATGCGCCTCGCGCAGCTCACGCACGTCTTCCGGTCCGAACTTCTCGTGCACCTCGCATGCGCCGTCCCAGGTGATGATCTCGACATCGGTCGTTGCGGCGACGTTCGCGGCGAGGAACTTGTCGGGGACGAGGATGACGCGCGGCGACCCCATCGACTCGACGACCTGCTTCGCATTGGCTGACGTGCAGCAGATGTCGACCTCCGCCTTCACTGCGGCGGTGGTGTTGACGTAGGCGACGATCGGAACGCCGGGATGGCGGCGGCGGAGTTCGCGCACGTCAGCGGCGGTGATCGAGGCCGCAAGCGAGCAGCCGGCCCGCAGGTCAGGCATCAGCACGACCTTTTCAGGGTTCATGATCTTGGCCGTCTCGGCCATGAAGCTGACGCCCGCCATCACGATCACGCTGGCGTCGATCTTCGCCGCTTCCTTCGCGAGCGCGAGGCTGTCGCCGACGACGTCGGCGACGCAATGGTAAATCTCCGGCGTCATGTAGTTGTGAGCGAGGATGACGGCGTCGTGGTCTCGCTTGAGGCGGAGGATGGCCTCGATGTCGGGCGCGAACACCGGCCACTCGATCGCCGGAACGACGCGACGGACTCGCTCATAGAGGCCTGCGGAATCGAACGCTCGATCGGTCATGGATTATTCTCATATTGAGTATTACTGGCTTATTCTTATTCTGAGAATAAGGCGACGTCAAGCCCGGGTGATTGGAAGTTTCGTCCCGGCGACTGCGCGCTCTTCCTTGACCGCCTCTCGGAAGCGGAAGGCCTTGGCCGGTCGGCCCCCGGTTTCGGAGACCACCCCGTCGGTCTCCTCCACCAGTTCCTGCTGCTCGATCAGGCGGCGGAAGTTCGGCTTGTGCAGGTTCAACCCCGCAATGGCCTCCACGCAGCGCTGAAGCTGCAGCAGGGTGAAGACCGGCGGCATCAGTTCGAAAACCACCGGATTGTATTTGATCTTGGCGCGTAGTCGGGCGATGCCCGTCGCAAGGATGCGGCGATGGTCCGCGAACATCGGAAGTCCGAACCCGTTCCTGTCCCGCTCGGGCCCGTTGGCCTCGGGGACGAGGCCGGCCTCGTAAAGGAGTTCGTATCGCTGCAAGGCGAGTTCCTCGTTCCAACGTCGGCCGTCGAGGCCGAAGGCGATTGCAGCGCGCGTCCAGCGGATCGCCGCCGACTTCGACGACTGGGCCTCACTCGCCCATCGCCGCAAACCCGGCTCGATCGCCTCCGCGATCACGGACGGGACGCCTGATCGGCGGTCCTCCCAAGGGAAATAATCGTACCACCCGCGCCAGCCGGCGCCGGGAAGAGCCGTGGACTCTGCCCTGGTAAGTCCGAGATAGCTGATCGAGATCCGCCAGTCGCTTCCTGCTCCCTGCCCTCGCTCGTGATCGGCGAAAGTGTAGAGCTGCTCAAGGAAGCCGAGCGAGAGCCCGGTCGAGCGTTCGACCCAGGCGCGCAGGCCGGATTGCAGCGAGCGATGCCCTGCCTCGATTGGGCCGGAGGGCAACTCCCTGCCCTGCTGCACCGTCATCGCGAGCGGACTGGCGTCGGAGATGGCGACGAGCACAGCAATGAGCTCGGCGGATACGCTGCTTGCGTGCGTCGGGAGGCCAGGATTTGCTATCATCGGGGTCGTCGGGGGTTCGCGACCATTACGCGCAAAAGCTGACCGCATGGTCAAGGCGGATGGACGGCCGACGTCCGAAGCGGCCAGCTGGACGCAAGCTTGCAGTCGCCTCAAGCACTATTGGATGACGACGCGCCGGATGCCCGATCCGGCAGCCGTAAACCCTTGCCGCGAAACTCTCGAACATCAGTGGCTTCGGCGCCAGCTCGAAGCGGATGAACCACGACGAGTTTCTCTCGTCGCTCAACGGCGGCGCGCACGAAGCGAAGACCCGCGGCTACGAGCCCGCGTAAGCTTTTGGCTGCGAGGTCAGGCTGAACGAAGCCTGCAACAACAAGGCCCCGTCGAGCACTGCGGTTCGACGGGGCCTTTTGATTGTCGGTGGTGTGGAGGGCTCACGCCCTTTTTTGTTTTGTTCGAACCAGCGCCGTCATTGCGAGCGAAGCGAAGCAATCCAGCAGCGCCAAGCGGAACCATGGATTGCTTCGTCGCTGCGCTCCTCGCAATGACGATGCGACCTAATCGCAATTCGCTCTCGCCGGAGCAGATCAATCGCGGTCGTAGCCGTAGACCTCGGGCAAGATGAAGATCGCCGCCAGCAACCCGAGAAGCGGGAAGATCGCGACGAGCAATGTCGCATTGGCCTGTCCCACCGCGGCGATCACCGACGGGAACAGGAAGATCGCGAGGAAGGACGGCAGCTTGACGAAGATGTAGGCGAAGCCGCTCGCCGTGCCCCGGTATTCCGGCTTAGCGACGACGGTCGGGATCGTCATGCAGTTCGATGCATCCCAATAGTGCCCCCAAAGCATGCCGGCGGCGGCGATCGGCAACAGCGCGATGTGCCCGGTGTAAAGGGCCGCGGCCGCAAAAAGCAACGACACGAACACGATGCCGAAGCCCGCGATGCTGATGCCGCGCTGGCCTAGCTTGGGCGTGAGCAGCGGCCCAACCCAGCCCGAAATCGCCGCGAAGACGTACAGGCCCATCGTCACAAGATCGACGCCCAGGACGGACGAGACGCCCACTGCAACGAACAGCGCCGGCAGATAAAACCCGAAGGTCGCGAACTCGCCGCCCTGCGAGAAACAAGCGATCCACCCAAAAATCGTCGCGCGCCAACGAAACCGATCCTTGCGGATGTCGGCCAGGAATGCAGTGGGTCGCGGGCGCGGAACGACGACGTCCTCATCCGGCAGCATATCGAGGTTGTCGCCGTACATTTTTTTCGCGACTTGCTTGGCCTCGCGGAACCGACCCTGACGAACCAGCCACACTGCAGTCTCGGGCAAGTCATGACGCATGATGAAGATGACGAGCGCCGGGAGGGCGCCCAGGCCCAGGGTTACACGCCAGACGAGTTCATGCGGCAGTTTCGCCAGCAGGAAGATCGCGATCACCGCCAGCGTGAGCACCTCGCCGACCGCGAACATGAACTGCCAACGGTTGCCCATCACCTCTCGTTTGCCTTTGGGCATCGATTCCATGATGTAGGTGTAGCCGTTGGAAATGTCGCTCCCGAGCGGGACGCCGAGCGCAAAGCGAACGACCACCAGCCAGGCGACGTTGGTGACGAACGCCTGAGCGACCGCCAGCACGATGAAGAGGATCATCGTCGACAGGAACATCACCCGGCGCCCAAGCTTATCCGAGAGCCAGCCCCCGATGAGCGCGCCGATCAAGGCGCCGCCCTGCGTTCCCGCGCCGGCCAAACCCAGCAGCAAGGGATCAGGGTTGTATTGCTCCTTGATGAAAACAAGCACGAACGCGATAGCGTAGAGGTCCCACGCTTCCACGAGGATCGAAGAGATCATGAGCCAACCCACGCGATCGCCGCTCGGGTTGTATTTCGCCACGAGATGCCGGACAGCTCCGTCCATCGCCGCTTTAGTCGTCGCCGTCATCGACAAGCTCGCTTCCTCCATTCCTTCTCTTTTGTTCGGCGCATGCGCATGGGCCGTGAGCTCAAGAGATATCGACCTGCAGATTTGTCAACCCGCGCGCGAAGTCACCCTTTGGATTCACAAAATCGTGTTGATCACCTGCAGATTGCCGCCGACGAGCCCGCGCGGAATCGTGTCAGAACGTCCCCCGGAAGGAGACGCGCATGAAGATCACAGCGCTCGAAACGATTCGAATCGACGAGTTCCCCAACCTCATCTGGCTCCAGGTCCATACCGACGAGGGGATCACGGGGCTCGGCGAGACGTTCTTTCTCGCCAAGTCAGTAGAGGCCTATGTGCATGAGGCGCTGGCGCCGAAACTGATCGGTCGCGATCCGCTGGAAATTGACCGGATCTCGAAAGAGCTTACAGGATATCTCGGCTTCCGCTCGACGGGCGTCGAAATGCGCGGCAACTCTGCGCTCGACATCGCGCTTTGGGATTTGTTCGGCAAGGCGACGGGTCAGCCGCTCGCGCAATTGCTTGGCGGATTCTCGCGCAAGCAGATCCGAACCTACAACACCTGCGCCGGCACCTCCTACATGCGCAAGGCGATCGGGCAGACGACCGCCAACTATGGGACCAATACGGCGGCCCGGACGGACTACGACGATCTCAACGGCTTCCTGCATCGCGCCGACGAATTGGCGCAGGAACTGCTGAGCGAGGGAATCACGGCCATGAAGATTTGGCCGTTCGATCACGCCGCGGAGAAGACCGCCGGCACATACATCTCGCCGGCGGACCTGAAGGCCGCCCTCGTTCCCTTCGAGAAGATTCGCAAGGCGGTCGGCGACAAGATCGACATCATGGTCGAGTTTCACTCGATGTGGCAATTGCTGCCCGCAATGACGATCGCGCGCGCCCTCGCGCCGTTCAACACGTTCTGGCACGAAGATCCGATCAAGATGGACAGCCTCGGCTCGCTCAAGCGATACGCGGAGGCGTCGATCGCGCCGATCTGCGCGTCGGAGACTTTGGGAAGCCGCTTCGCGTTTCGCGATCTTCTGGAGACGGGTGTCGCCGGCGTCGTGATGCTGGACATCGCGTGGTGCGGCGGCATTTCCGAGGCGAAGAAAATCGCTTCGATGGCTGAAGCCTGGCACCTGCCGGTGGCGCCGCACGATTGCACCGGGCCCGTCGTTCTCGCGGCTTCGACGCATCTCTCGCTCAACGCGCCGAACGCTTTGGTTCAGGAGAGCGTGCGCGCCTATTATCGAACCTGGTATCGCGACCTCGTCACCGCACTGCCCGAGGTGAAGGACGGCTACATATCGGCGCCCCCAGGCGCCGGGCACGGGCTCGAACTCGCGCCCGATCTCGACAAGCAGTTCACCACAACGCGCATCGTGAGCCCCGCGAATTAGACTGTCATGCCCGCGAAAGCGGGCATCCAGGAGTCAGAGGGCGAAGGCCTGCGGCGGTTGTCTGGACCCCCGCTTTCGCGGGGGTGACAGCAGCACCGCGTCCTTGTGTATGGGCGCTCTGACGAACGCCCGAATGCGCAACTCGATCAGAAGTCCGGCCTCAAGGGCCGGACCGTCCTTCTTGCAATCGCCGACCCCCACCAAATTACTTGACGCCCCAAATCTTCTTGTAGACGTCGCGATAGCCGTTGTTCGGATCGAAGACGTTGTCGGGGCCGCCGTCGAAGGCGATGTTGTCGGCGGTGACGAGATGGATGTTCGAGACGTAACCCGACCACGGCTGCTTGGCGAAGGCGCGGTTGAGTTCGTCAACCAATTGCCAGCCTTGCTCGTGCAGCGGCTCCGGCACGGTGGCCATCTGATATTGCTTCGAGCGAATCCGCTGGAAGGCCAATTCCGAGCCGTCCCCCGCCGAAATGTTCTTCGGCGTATCGGTACCCGACTTGCCGGCCGCGCTCAGCGACGGTCCCATGAAATCGTAATAGAGATCGTTGACCGCGAGCGAATAGGTCCACTTGTCGCCGAAGCGCTGCAGCAGCGACGTCGTGAGCTGCGGCGTGCGGGTGGAGGCCTCGCTCATCGGCGTATCCTCGAGGCTGAGCACCGTGCAGCCGCCGCATTTCTTGATTGCGGCCTCCATCATGCGCGCCTTGCCGATCGCCATCGCGTAGACTGAATCGCCGAAGATCACGACGCCGGCCTTGCCGTGCGAGTCGGCGATGGCGAGATCGGCCGCCGTTTCCGCGACATCGGCGATGCGCGTGTTGACGTTGGCGAACATGCCGGTCTTCGAATCCGGCCCGGGTTCGATCGTCGCATGCCAGCCCACGAAGGGAATGCCCGCGTCCCTCACACCGGCCAACGCGGCGTTCTGCTCGATCGCGTCGAAGCCGCCGACAACGATCCCGTCCGGCTTCAGGGCGATCGCCTGATTGAGCGCCGCGGTGCGGCCGGAGATCTCGCCTTGGCCGTCAATGATGCGCAGGTTCCAGCCGATCGCCTTCGCCGCCTCCTCGACGCCGCGCGAGACGCCCTCGGTGCCGCCGTTCTTCATGTCGCCGGCGACGTAGATGATGGTCTTGCCGGGCGCCGCCTTGGGGCCGGTGGTCGGGCCGTCCCACTTGCCCGCTTTCTGGGTCGCCCCGGCGACCTTGGCGTTCGCTGCGTCCATCTGGTCGTCCGCCCACGCCGCCGACGCGACGAGAACGGCAAGCGCCGCAACTCCACCCAGGAACAGATGTCTCCTCATTGCGTATTCCCTCTCTCCAGTGTCCGCGGCGCGGTTGCGTCGCGGATGCTCCCTGCTTGTGGGGAGCGCGCGGCTGTTACGCGCTTGCGTTGCGCGTAGCCCGCAATTCCGATGGCGACCAAGAGCGTGAGCCCATTGAACAGGGGTTCGACCCAGAACGAGCCGCCGAGTTGCTGAATCCCGGATATGCCGATCGCCAAGATGACGACGCCGACCAGCGTGCCCCACACGTTGACGCGGCCAGGCTTGATCGTGGTCGAGCCGAGAAAGGCGCCGACAAGAGCGGGCAGCAGGAATTCAAGCCCGACGCTCGCCTGACCGATGCGCAGCCTGGAGGCCAGGATGACGCCCGCCGCCGCCGTCAAGAATCCCGAGCAGACGAAGGCGGCGATCGTGTAGCGGCGGACCGGGATCCCGTTGAGCGCTGCGGCTTTCGGATTAGCGCCGATCGCGTAGAAGTAGCGGCCGATCGGCAAATATTCGAGCACGAACCAGAGCGTCACCGCTAGCGCCAGCACATAGAAGCCGGTCACGGGCATGCCGAGCCACCGGGCGCCGCTGATCGAAAAGAAGCCGTCGGGTAGTTGCCCGATGATCTGGCGTCCCTTCGAATGCCACATAGCCACGGCGTAGAGCACGGTGCCCGTGCCGAGCGTGGCGATGAAGCTGTCGATCTGGGCAATCTCGACCAAAATGCCGTTGAGGAAACCAACGGCCGATCCCAGCGCCAAGACGATCAGCGCGGCCAGCGGCCACGGCACGCCGTACCAAACCTGCAGACTGATCGCCAGAATGTGCCACAGGACGATCCCGTAGCCGATCGTAAGGTCGATCTTGCCCGTCACCATCGGGATCATCACCGCTAGCGACAGAATCGCGATGATCGCCTTGTCGGAGACGATCGACCGGACGTTGAGCAACGTCGGAAACGTCTCGGGCAGGATGAGCGAGAAGAAGACCCCGAGCAGAACGGCCATCACCACCAGCCCATAGACCGGCAGCAGGCGGATCATGCGAGCGACCGGCGAGAGTGGAGCAAGCTCCGCGCGGGTGGGCTCGAGGGCGTTCGATTTGACGGAATTGGTGGCCATGGGAACGTCGCTCGCCTCAGGCTGCTTCGGAAGCCGAGGCGGCGGTGATGACCGCCTCGGTGGTCAAAGCGTCGCCGGTCAATTCCGCGATGATGCGACCGCGGTTGAAGACCAGCGCTCGGTCGCAGATCTGCGCGACCTCTTCAAAATCGGTGGAGACGACGACCACGGCGAGCCCCTCATCGAGCGCGCGCGCGATCAGCCGGTAAATCTCGGCCTTGGCGCCGACGTCGACGCCCGCAGTCGGATCTTCCGCCACCAACAGGCGACGCCCCGTCGCGAGCCACCGTCCGACGACGACCTTTTGCTGATTGCCGCCCGAAAGATTTCTCGATCGGCAGATCGGGCGCGTTCGGCTGAAGGTTCACGGAACGGCCGACCGCTTCCGCCTGCGACGCTTCGGCGCGCGGCGATAGAGGCGACAGCAGGCCGCGCCCCGACGCGCCGGGATTGAGAAAGGCGTTCTCCCGCACGCTGAGCGAGCCCGCGACGGATTCCTCCGCCCGATCCCGCGCCATCATGCCGACGCCGAGGCGAACGGCGGCATGCGGCGTCGTAAGGTCGTAGCGCTCTCCATCGAGGACGATTTCGCCGCGATGCGCGATCGCGCCGAACAGCGCGCGGCCGATTTCTTCCTGTCCGGCGCCGCGCAATCCGACGAGGCCGAGCAGCTCGCCCTGGCGGAGCTCGAAATCGACGGGGCCCGCATGCTCCGTCGCGAGGTCTGACACCGTGACGCGGCGCTCGCCCAATGGGCGGCCCTTCTTCTCAAAAGCGTCGAAGGTCGAGCGGCCGACGATCAGCTTGACCAGTTGGTCGGGCGTCGTCTCGGCGACCGCCTCGACGCCGACGACACGACCGTCCCGCAACACGACCACGCGATCCGCGATGCGAAATATTTCGTCGAGCCGGTGCGACACGTAGATCATGCCGACGTTGCGCGCCTTCAGCGTCCGCATCGCCGCGAACAGCCGCTCCACCTCGTCGGCCGGCAGGCTCGCAGTCGGCTCGTCGAGGACAAGGAAATCGCAGTTCGCGACCAGGGCGCGGGCGATCGCCACCAGCGACTTCTCGGTCCGGCTCAGGGTTTGGACGCGGGTCTCCGGATCGAGATCGCATCCGACGAGTTGCAGCGCCTCGCGCGCGAATTTAGCGGATGCGGCCCAATCGATGACGCCGAGCGCGCCGAGCCACGCCGAACGCGCGAACCCCCTGGCGAGACCGACATTCTCCGCCACCGTCATCCATTCGATGAGCCCAAGGTCCTGGTGAATGAAGGACACCGCCTGCCGAGCGGCGTGATGATAGGGGACGGCGCCGAGCGTTATCGCACCCGAATCGGCCGCGTGGACGCCGCCGAGCACCTTGATGAGCGTCGACTTGCCGGCCCCGTTCTCGCCCAGCAACGCGACGATCTCGCCGCGCGCCACCTCGAAGCTGACGCCCTTCAAAGCCTGTGTGCCGCCGAACGCCTTGGCCACGTTCTCGAATTCGAAGCACGCCGTCCGGCGCCATCCGTCCCCTCCCCGCGCTCCTTCGATGCGCGCATCCGGCTCTTCGTCCGGCAGGTCAACTGTGGAGCCCAGCCAGTCGGGAGTGTCAAGTCGGCTCGATCATCACAGGCGATTGATCGGAGATTTGAGGGCCGTAGCCGCGAGGGACTTCGGCGCCAACCTCGTCTCCGTTTCACTTTTCACGGAAGGCGAGGGCGAGCTTATCCGTCAGCGGTTGGGAGAGGTAGGCGATCGCGCTCCGGGCCTCGCCGCGAATGAGAACCTCGGCCGGCATGCCTGGGAACAGTTCCTTGCCATGCAACTTCGTCGCCTCGTTGACCGGAATATCGATCTTCACCTTGAAATAGGCTTGGCCCGAGCGTTCGTCCTTCACCTCATCAGGGGAAACGCTGGCGACCGTGCCTTCGAGTTCCGGCGGAGTGGGAAGCTTCAGTGAGGTCAGTCGCACGGTCGCGGGTTGACCCGGATGGACTTCGTCGGCGTCGCCAGGGCTGATGTTCGCCGTCACCAGAAGCGGGTCATTGTTGGGAATGATCGACATCACGGTCTGCCCTGGGGCGATCACGCCGCCCAGGGTGTGTACGGCGAGTTCGTTGACATAGCCCGTCCGCGGAGCCTTGATCTCCAAGCGTTGCAATCGGTCCAGGGAGGCTGCGCGCTCCTGTTCGGCCTCGGCGATCTTCCCGACGACGGATTGCAACTGGGTCAGGATGTCCGACTGGCCGCTCTTCTTCGTCTCGGCGATCCTGAATTCGGCCTCCGCGAGCTGCGAGTGGGCGCTCGCGATGCGCGCTTCGGTGTCGCCGATTTCCCCTTGCAGGCGGCTCGCCTCCCGCTCCGTCTGGCGCAGGACCGTGCGGCGGATGAGCCTCATTTGGTCGAGCGCTTGCTGGTCCTCGAGATCGGCGGCGACCTGCTGCAACTCGTCCTGCACGGCCTTGAGCTGCTGGGAAAGCCCGCTGACCTGCGTCTCAACTTGAGTGTGGCGTTCGGCGAGTTGCGCCAACTGACTCGCCCGCGTCGAGCGCTTGTCGTCCAGCAGCGTCTGCCGGGCGGCGATGCTCGTGCGCAAAATCTCCAGCGCTTTTGCGCCCGCTACGGGAGGCGCTGGAATGGCGATTGTCGCCACGTCTTGCTGCTCGGCCTCGAGCCGCGCTCGCTCGGCGACGAGGTCGATGAGCTTGCGCTCGACGATACGGGTCTCGCTCGCGACCTTCGCGGCGTCGAGGCGAATGAGCACATGGCCCTCTTTCACCAGTTCGCCCTCATGCACGAGTATCGCCCCGACGACGCCGCCCTCCGGGTGCTGGATAGCCTGGGCGTTCGACTTCACAGCGAAGGTGCCCGAGGCGACGATCGCGCTGTCGATCTCGGTCGTCGCGGCCCATTGCACGACGCCCCCGCACATCAACGCGACGCTCGCCAAGAATATGCGCACCAGGTTGCGGATGGAGCGTTCATTGGCTGCGAGGTCGGCGTTGAAGTCGGTCATCTCGGCCTCCTCGCGGCGGAGCGTGGCCTCGCCGCAATGTCGACTGGGACCATGGCCTCCGGCGCGCCGCGGCGCTGTGACCCTCGTCACACGGCGGCGGCCTTCTGTACCTTCGCGACGTGCGCCGACTCTACGTTCCGCCGCGTCCGGTCCACTTCCACGTTAGTCAGATTGGCTGTTGGCGAGAGCGCGGCGCCCGCGCCTCCAGTCGCGACCTCCGCACGCCGGTCCGACGCCGGCTTTTGCGGCTCGCTAGCGCGAGGGATCAGCGCCGCCAGAACGTGATTCCGGCTTCCGAACATTTCCGCTCGGCCGTTGCGCAAGGAGAGAATCTTGTTCGCCGCGAAGATGGCGCTCGGCCGATGGGCGACGATGATGACGATTTGCCCCTTCAGCCGCATTCGCTGGACCGCCTCATTGAGCGACTGATCGCCGAGCGGATCGAGGTTCGAGTTCGGTTCGTCGAGCACCACGAGGAAGGGGGCGCCAAAAACGGCCCGCGCGAGCCCAATGCGCTGGCGCTGGCCGCCCGACAACGTCATGCCGCCCTCCCCCACCGGCGTGTCGTAGCCTCTCGGGAAAGACAGGATCATCTCATGCACGCCGGCGAGTTGAGCGGCTTCGACGACCGCCTGAGTGGTCGCCTCCTCGCGGAAGCGGGCGATGTTCTCAGCGATCGTCCCATCGAAGAGCTCAATCGTTTGTGGCAAATGGCCGATGGCGTCGGCGAGAGTCTCGGCCGAGTAGTGCGACATCATCGCGTTGTCGAAGCGGATCTCCCCGCGCACGTTCGGCCAAGCGCCGACGAGGGAGCGCACGAGGGTCGATTTGCCGCTGCCGCTGGGCCCGATGATTCCGAGCGCGTCGCCCGACTCGATGTCGAAGCACACGCCCGCCACCGTCGCAGTGCCCCAGCCCGGCGGCGCGATCGCGAGGTCGCGCACCGAGAGCGTCCTTTGTGGGCGAGGCATCCCGTGTTGCTGCGCGCGGGCCTTGGGCAGGACCGCCGACAAACCCCTAAGACGCTTGAGGGCCTGCCAGGCGGCGGCCGTGCCGCGAGAGTGAGCGATCAACTGATCGATGGGAGCGAGCGCGCGGGCAAGAATGATGGAGCAGGCGATCATGCTGCCGGCCGACATGTTTGCGTCGATGACGAGGTAGGCGCCGAGCGCCAGAATACCCGATTGCAGGACCAGCCGCGCTGCTTTGGCGATGGCGCCGAACAGGCTTGCTTGATCGGCGAGGTCGCGGGCATGCGAAATCGCCTCCACGTAGCCGACGCCCCAGCGCCGGCACAGGTCGTCGCCCATGCTCATCGCCGCCGCCGCCTCGGTGTTGCGGCGTACATCCATCAGCAGACTTATCGTCGAGACCGCGGATTGGGTTGCGTCGCGCGAGGCCGACTTGGCGAGCGTCTGGCTCACGACGCTGAGAAGGATCAACAAGACCGCCCCTGAAATCGCCATGCCCGCCAGCATCGGATGCATAACGTAGAGGATGACGAAGTAGAGGGGTATCCAAGGCAGGTCGAGCAACGCCGACGGACCGGCGCTCATCAGGAAGTTGCGGATCGTCGCCAAGTCCTGGAGTGGATCATGCTGGCGGGCCTGGGGCCCGAAGTGGAGCGGCAGCCGCAGCGTCGCCTGGAACAAGCAGGGCGCGAGCCGGTGGTCGAAGGCGATGCCGACGCGCGCCATGAACTGGCCGCGCAGCCCCTCGAGAAAACCGTAAAAGGAGTAGAGCAGCAGTGCGAGAAGCGAGAGCGCGACGAGCGTCGGCACGCTCTTGCTGGCCAGGACCTTGTTGTAGACGAGCATCATGAAGAGCGGGCCGGTCAGCATCAGAACGTTGCCGAGGCAGCTGATGCCGCTGACGACCACGAACGGGGTTCCCAGGCCGCGGATCGCCTGACGCAGCTGGAAGTCAGCGCTTTCGGTTGTCTTGCCGGTGTTGGAACCCGCGCTCATGGTATTGATCCTTTCGATTTTCTGATGGGCCACGCGTCTCCCGATTTACCGGAGCGATCCAATGGACGGCCCCGCAGCACGAGGCGGGGCCGCTGCGATGCGCAAAAGCGGCTCAACCATGATGAGTCGCGAAGTCTCCGATGGTCTGTAGGCCGCCCCCCTCGACGCTTCCGCCGATGAAGTTGCCGACGCCATTGGCCGCGACGGCCGTTGGGGTGACGACGCCCACGTTGACTTCGCCGAAGGGCGTCGCCGCAGCGAAGCTCGGATCGCCAACCTCCTGCCCGCCAGCCGCCAGGACGCTCCCACCGACGACGTTTCCGACCCCGTTGGCGGACACGACGGTGGGAACATCCACCGCGATATTGATGTCGCCGAAGCCATTGTAATGCCCACCGGCGCCGGCGAATTGCTCTCCGGCGGCGGCGGCGGCGGCGACGCCGCCGCCGACGCTGTTGCCGAGACCGTTTCCGACGACAGCGGTCGGAACGTCGACGCCGATGTTCAGGGGAGCGCCGGACGTATTGAGCCAGGCATTAGACATGCTTTCCTCCTTTGTGTTGCGGGCGTTCGCGCATTGCACCGCCCAGGATTTGCCGTGGGTTCCGTGAGGCAGCCGCAGCATGAAGGATCGGCCTGCCCGGCGCTGTGAGGTGGAACACATGGGGCGTCGGCGGGCGCCCGACGCGAAGCGGCCCCGCCGGTCACAGCGGGGCCGAGGAAAAGAGGGCGACGACGCGGCCGTCCCATCCAGGGGCGGCCGGAGGCGTCAAAAGATGTGGTTGCCGACATTTTGGTCAGCGTCGACGATCACGCTGCCGCCGATGGTGTTGTACGCGCCGTTGCCGACGATCGCCGAGGCGCTGTTGTTGGCATAGTTGTCGCCGCCGAAGCCATAGAAGGAATTGTTGCCGACAGTCTGGCATGCGTCGGCCGTGACGCTGCCGCCGATGCAGTTGCCGACGCCGTTTCCGACGATCGCCGAGGCGGTGTTGCATGCGTAGTTGTCGCCCCCGACGCCGTAGCCCGGGTCACCGGCGCAATGACCCGGGTCGCCTACGCAATGGCCCGGGTCGCCGACGCAATGGTTAGGCTGGCCCAGGAGGTTCCCGCCGGCGGCGTTGCTGGCTCCGCCGGGCGCGGAGGAGCTGGCGCCGCTGTTGGGTTCGGCGGCGATGGGGTTGGGCAAAGCGGGGGTAGCCGTGACGGGGGTAGCCATGAGAAGCCTCCTTGAGTTGAGCTGTGAGCTCAGGTTGCAGATTTTCGCTTCGAGGTTTCCTCTCAATCAGCGACGGCGCCACTTTGCCTGCGAAGAAGAGATCGCGCTGTGATGTGGGCCACAGGGGAATATTTCTGATCGACGTTGTTCGAATAGCTCGCGGCTCAGGCGAGGTGGCTGAGATCCATGCCCGCGGAGGGCTCGACGTCGCTCTGCTGCGCCGCTTCGGCCACAACGTTTCCGCCCACGTTGATCGTGCCGCCATTCGCCGCGTCGAAGATGATGTTGGTCGTCTCGGCCTGTGTCTGCTGCAAGAGGCTTCCGAATTGCGGCGCGGCCGCCGGCACCGCCGTCGACTGGTTCGCCAGGGCTTCCACGTTTCCGCCGATATCGATCGTGCCGCCGGGACCAGGGTCGAGGATGAGGTTGGTCGTCTCGGTATCGTTGTTTTGGAGGAGCGGGTTGTCGATTGCATGCCGTCCGCCGGGATCGCCGCCGGGGATGTGCTCGAACCCGCCGGCTTCGCCCCATGGCGCCGAGTTCCAGCCAAAGCAGTCGCCGTGATCGAGCGGAGCTTGCGGGTGGATGCTCGCTAAGGAGCCCGCCGCCCAACCGCCGTGCTCGAGCGGATGCGCATGCCCGTGCCAAACGTTGAGCCCGCTGCCGCCATTCACATCGTCGGCCGGACCGAACTCATGGCGGGCCAGTTGGTCCATTCGCTCTGTGATGCTCATGGTGCGGCTCCATGTCGGGGCTTGAGATAATCCGGGAGCTTGGACGGACGATGCGCCCGCGGCTGTGACAAGCGTCACAGCCCTTGGCTAAGCCAGCTCGTCCGCTCGCATTTTTCGCACAAGGTTCTGCGAGCGGCGTCCTGCGTTCTCCCCATCTGCGGCTTTTGACAATTCTCCGATTTTCGTGCCGCCAAGCCTCTTCCGCCGACAGCCAAACGACCATGCGGCCGGACGAGTTGATCGCGTCCGCGGGCCGATCGCCACCCGCCAAAGGGAAATTTTGCGGCGCCACTTCTGCGCAGATTCCGCCGGACATTGACAGATTCTATTCTGGGCTGATGCGAGGTCAGGTCCCCGTCAGGAGCGTCCCATGGCTGAGAAGCCCGCCGCGCCTGAGCCCCTACGCCTAGAGGGGCTGGCGATCTTCCAGAACGTCGCCGCTGAGGCGATGGATCAGGTCACACGCCGGGCGCAGCGCCGCGCGCTGCAGAAGGGCGAACTGCTGTTCAATCTCGGCGACCCCTCTGACGCCGTGTATGTCATCGCGTCGGGGCACATTCGGATCTGGACAGTCTCGGCCGCTGGCGTCGAGGTGACGCTGAACGTGCAGACCGCCGGCGCAGTCATCGGCGAAATCGGTATGCTCGACAATAGGGTGCGGACCGCGGGCGCCACCGCCATGGGGCCGACGGAGCTCATTTGCATCTCGCGCAACACATTCTTCGGCGCGCTGGACGCGGATCCGCAACTTGCCCGCAACGTTATCGGATTGCTCTGCCAGAGGCTGCGCTGGACGACGGCCCGCGTGGAGGACGCCGTCCTGCGGCCGGCGCCGCAGCGGCTTGCTAGGATTTTGGGCCATCTCGCGCAGGACCATAGTCGCCGGACGCCGCGGGGGCGAGAAATCACCCTCAAGATGACCCAGGGCGAACTCGCCCAGTGGACAGCGATGTCGCGGGAAAGCCTGAACAAACTGCTCCACCGCTGGATCCACGATGGCGTCGTCTCGCAGGAGAACGGCGTGCTGACGATTTGCAAGCCCGAACTGCTCGAGGAATTTTCGGCATAACGGTCAGTGCAGTCGAGCAAGCTCGATTCTGGCTCGCATGAGGAAGCTTCGTCGCTCGCCTTCCCCAGGGATTTCCTGCGCGAGGCTGCGAATGAGTTGCGCCGCGTCGCGACTTACCGCCGCCTTACGGCGAACCAGCACCTTAGCGACCGGCCCGAGGTGATGCGTAAGAACCATTGCGAGGCGGCCGAGGCTCGCGTCATCGAGATCCGCGGCGCTGCCCTCGCGCGAACGCGCCTTCCCATGGAGTTCCGACGGCGGAGAGACGACCGTCGCCGACGTTCGCGACGGTACGACGAGAGGCCTCGCCTTTGGCAGGCGCGCGACCACCGATGGGTCGACGAAGCCGTGGCGCGGCGCAAGGTCCGGCGCCGACGGTCTCGACGCGATCGTGCGATCCAGCAGCTCGTCTCGGCCCGGCCCACTCGGCGGCGGCGGAGGGACAACCCGGAACGTCTCGATCCGTCTCGGGCTGTGCTTTAGCGTAGGGACGCCGCTTTCGATGAAAGTGGCGGCGATGCGGGAGCCGACCGCGTTCATGACCGAGGCGGAGACGAGGATGCCGCCCGGCTCCGCCAGGCTTTCCAGGCGGGAAGCGATGACCAGCGCCTCGCCGCAGGGATGCTCATCCTTGAACAGGACTTCGCCGAGGTGCACGCCGATGCGCAACTTGAGAGCATGGAGTTTCGGCAGTTCCGCCAACCGGCCTTGGACCCGCAAGGCGCAGCGCACGGCCTCGACGGTGCTCTCGAACAGCGCAAAGAGACCGTCGCCCGGCAGTCCGAAAAGCCACCCTCCGTGGGTTTCGAGCTCCTCCATCGCGACGCGGCGGGCAATCCACAACGCGTCTACAGTCTTGGTCTCGTCAACGGTCACCATTCCACCGAAGTTCGCGATGTCGGCGGCGAAAACGGCCCGCAGGCGACGGCGGTGCGATGGAATGATTTCTTGGGCCCGCACAGATGACGAATTCGAGCTCTTCCCTAAGCAACTTTTCGACGGCATGCCGGAACTGTGCAGCCTCAGCCTCGGTTTTGATCAGCCGGCTCAGCGACGCGACCAGCGTGCCGATGTCGGTCGTCTCCTGCAGCGCCTGCCTGACGACGATCCGAGCAATAGGCCCGAGCCAACGCGCCAGGAAACGGCTGAGGGCGTCGACCGTGCCGGCCGATAGCCGGTCCGCCATGGTGAGGCTCAACCCTTCCGCAGCGTTTGAGGTCGCGTCTTTGACCGCAGGCCGGGACAACGTGGTCAAATCGAGCGGTGGCAGATTGTCGTTGGGTTGAGCATCGATCGCCGCATTCAGCGCTTCCACGAATTGCTCCGCGGTTTGGAAACGGTCTTCGGGATTTCGCGCGAGCGCCTTGAGCGCGACGGCGTCAATCTCGGGCCACAATTCCGGCCGCAGCGCCGTGACGGAGCGCGGGAGTTCGTTGAGGAGCTTTCGCATGAGCTCCGGCAGGGCAAACGCGACGAAGGGCTTCACGCCTGTGAGCAACTGGTACAGGACAACGCCCGCTGAGAAGAGGTCGGCCCTGACATCGGCCGGACGCCCCAGGAAGCGTTCCGGCGCCATGTAGTTCGGCGTGCCCACCGCCCCAAGTCCGCTCTGCTTGCTCAAGTCGAGCGAGTTCGAGCCGAGCCACCCCGAAATCGGCGACTTTGATTGATGTGGCCGAGGGACACAAAATGTTGGCCGGCTTGACGTCGCGGTGGATGACGCCCTTGGAGTGGGCGTGATCCAGGGCGAGCAGGATCTGCGCCATGATCTCCCCCACCTGCCCGATGGGGATGAGCGCGCCGGCCTGGATCACGTTTTCCAATGTGCCGGCGTTGACGTATTCCATCACGATGTAGGGCCGCCGGTCCTGCTGCACGAAGTCGAACACAGTGACAATGTTCGGATGCAGACAGCGCCCTGCGGATTGCGCCTCCCTCGTGAACCGCTTCAGAAAGGCGTCCGAGTTGCGGAGGTCGTCGAGGAATTCCGGTCGAAGAGTTCTTGATGGCGAGGGGCCGGCCAATCAGTTCGTCGTAACCCTTATAGACGACGCCGATCGCGCCCCGCCCGATCATGCGATCGATGCGATACTTGCCAACTCGTTCGGGGATCCCGTCGGCTTTCATCACGGTCTTTCTCTATGCTGAGACCGGTTGTCGCCTCACACAGGCATTGGGCGGGCTGCGCCGACCGCTCGCTAGTCAAGCAGCTTCAGCGCGCTGTCTAGGCTGCGTCGCATCCGGCTGAAGGATCGGGACAGCGACGCCACTTCGTCAGAGCCCGAATATTGGAACTCTGCGACCGAGTTGTCGCCCATGCTGTACGCCTCGGCGATCTTGGCCATCTGGTTCACCGGCGAAATCACATAGCGATGCAGCAGCAGGTTGAGCGCTATGAGCGACACTAGGAAGATGACGCTCGAAGCGCCCACGAAGAACGTCAGGTTGCGCCAAACCATCGCGTCGGTGGCGCTCATCGGGATCGAAATGATCTGCGCCGCGATGGTCTGATTGACCTTCCAGCCGAAGCCGTTCTTGTCGCCGTAGATCGCCACCATCGACGCTGGAGCCTTTCCTGGAGTGGAATGGCAAGCCAGGCAGCTCTCGTCTTTGACGATCAGCGGATAGGTGGCCGTATATTGCGGCCCTGCCTCGGTCGAACGGATGCTGATTTCCTTGCCACGTTCGGGATTGGCGCCGAGCTTTTCAATCAGGTCTCGCTCCCAACCCTTCGCGAGGTCGGCCGGGTTCGTCGGATTGAGCGCCGCTTCCTTGTAGTAGAACTGCGGGTAGAGGTTGCGAAGGTTCTGGAAGATGGTCTGGGCCGAGAACGACGGGATCGTCTGGGGAAGAAATTGGATCGCGGATTTATCGGCGAGTAGAGGCAGGATTTCGTCGCTGGTGTATTTGCGCGCCGCCAGCGCCTCGGCCCTCAGCACGTCGATCTGCGACTGCAGTTGCCCGATGGCCTCGTTGCGGGAAAGCTGATAAAATGGCCACGCGCATAGAGCGAGCCCGACGACGTAACAGGCTGCCAGGACGGTATTGAGTCGCAGTCTCAGTCCCATCAGACCAGCCCATCGCGAGCAGTCTCTCCGGCCAAAACCGCCGGGAGGTTAAACGAAGTCAGGGGCCAGCGCCATGGATTCCTTTCGAGGGATCTTGCAGTCCTTGGGGCGGGAATGGATCGCAAATGTTCGGGCGGCTGGCGCCTGCGGGCGACCCCGAGGGTCGCTCGCTGCCGCCGCATTGGCCGCGATGTCCTTGCACGCATGGCCGGCCGAGGCGGCTGGAAAGGCGGCGCTGGTGCTTGTCGGCGAGGACTACCTGAAGCTTCAGAGGTCGAGCGTAGGCGCCAAACGCGCGAACGACATCGCGGAGGCGTTGCGGGCCAAGGGCTTCGACGTCCTCATTGGCGCCAATCCCATCAATTCGCGAGCGAGGGCCATCCTGGTCGATTTCTGTCACAAGGCGAACGGCGACGATATCGCCGTGGTGTTCCTCTTGGGCCACGCCACCGCAGCAGGCGGCCAGAGCTATTTCCTGCCCGTGAACACCGAACTGAGCGCCTCCACGGACCTCTTCTCGCGCGGCATCTCCGTTTCCTCGGTCGCGCAGATCGCGAGCAGGGCCAAGGTCGGCGCGGTGGTCGTGCTGATGACGACGCCGAATTTCGAGACCGCGGTGCCGGGGTTGGACCCGCGGCCGGAGTACACGGCTGAGAACCCGAAGTCCGTCGTCACCGTCTTCTCGTCCTCGGCCAAATTGCCTGTGTCCCGTATTGACGCGGTGAGCGAAAAGGCGGCCGACGCCGTCGTGAAGCTTCTGCACGAGCCGGAGCCGACTCTCGCAGACCTCATCAAGGCGGCGTCGGCGAATGTCGGCGTCGTCTTCGGCGCGCCCGCCGACGTCAGCCTTGCGCATCCGGGCGCGCCAGCTTCAAACCTTGCGGCAACGAGATCCGCGGTCGCCGATTGAGACCGCGGCACAGTCCCCGATCAAAGCGGCCGAACCCAATTTGCAGAGCAAGCAGAAGGCCCGCGCCGAAGGGGGCGAGACTCGAGCGGTGTCAGACCGGCTCCAACTACAGCAGGCTAAGACGGAGCTCGAAACAGCAAGGTTAGAGGCGCTACGGGCGCAGGCCGAGGCTTCGCGCGCCGAGGCCTACGCCGAGAAGGCAGAGGCTGAGGCTCACACGCAGCTCGCGCGAGCGCAGACCGAAGCCGCTGAAGCGCAGGTCGCGCGAGTCCAGGCCGCGGCGGAGAAGGCGGCGCCGCCTATCGATGAGAAGCAGCTCGGCGATAGTCAACGTCAGCGTATTCAGGTGCGCCTGCGAGAGATGCGCCTCTACACGGGCCCAATCGATTCCGTCATGGGCCCCCTCACACGCGAGGCCATCATGGGTTACCAACTCAGCAAGAGCGCCGTAGTGACAGGCTATCTCACGCCTGAACAGTTCCACGCTCTGCTGTCAGTTGGCGAGTGAGCAAGGACCGCGGAATCGCGAGAGACGAAAGACCGACTCGTGTGGGCCATTCATTGCCTCTAAGCGAAAGAGGCTGCCGAAGCAGCCTCCTCTTAGTCCAGAACGTCCTGTTTGTTGGTTGAAGCAGATCTGCTGTCACCCCCGCGAAAGCGGGGGTCCAGGCAAACGCCGCAGGCCTTCGTCCTTTGGCTCCTGGATGTCCGCTTTCGCGGGCATGACAGGGACAAGCATCAATAAGCCGAATTCGCGCGGAAGGACGGATCATTCATGTCGTAGACGAAGGCCCCCGCGTCGCGCTTCTTCATGTAGTCGTCATGGAAGAAGGGAACCAGCTTGTCGCGGTTCATATTGCTCTTATCGAAGGGAATGGTGGAGACGAAGACGGCCTTCTTGTAGGGCTTGCCGTCAAAGTAGGCCTTGATCTGCTGATGAGCGATATCCGCTTCCAGCGTCGCGGTCTCGTTCACGTCCATCGTGGTGACGCCCTTCTGGACCCAGTCCCACGACTTCTCCTTGCCGTTGCTCGAGCCGAGCCAATACTTGCTCGGATCAAGACCCGCTTCTTGCATCGCCTGCAAGGCGCCGGCCATCATCTCGTCGTTTTCGACATAGGCGCCGTCGAAGCCGTCCGCCCCGAGGCTGGTGATCGCATCCTGCATGACCTTCTTGGCCGGATCTGCGAACCATCCGCCCGACCCCCAGAACACGACCTGAAGATCCTTGCCGCCGGCGCCCTTGACGCCGACGCTGTCGGCGAGGTTGCCGATGTCAAGGCCAGCGCTCTTATACGCATTCAGGAAACCGCCGGTCTGGCCAGCCGCTGTGCCCTGGCCAAGCTTGCCCTCGATCATGATCACCCGCTTCACGTGATGCTGGATGGCCGACTGACCGGCAAGTTCACCGACGTGCACCCAATCGTATCCGGCAAAGCCAGCGAGACCGGGTTCGTTCGGCGGATTGTGGGTCAGATGGAACTCGGGAATGCCCGCTGCCTTGGCCAGCGCCAAAGTCTTCGAGGTCGTCTCTGGCGAGTTCTGAACGACGAGAAGCGCGTCCACGCCCTGCGTGATGAAGTTCTCGACGGCCGCGATCTGTTCCGGCGCGGTCCCCTGCCCGACGACGTCGAGGACGGTCCAGCCTTCGCGATCGGCAAGGCTCTTGAAGACCTCGAAGCCTGCTTTGTAGAAATCATCGGAGGCGTCCATGTAGTAGCCGATCACCTTTTTATGGGCGTCGGCCGCCAGACTGCCGGTCGCAAGGGCAAAAGAGCCGAATGCGACCGCAGAAATAAGTGATATTGCAAGCTTCTTCATACCGCTTCCCTCCCGTTGTATTGTAGCGCATTGATGCTGCGTTACATCGCTATTGCGTATCGTCTCGATTGTAAGTCCTACGTTTATGCCTGGATACTTTCCTGATCTTGGCCCCCTCCCTGTCTTGCCGCCGCCGCCTTGCGTGCGTTCGCCTGCTCGCGCTTCAGGTCGCGGAATTCGGAGATTCGCAATGAGACGTCACCCGCCGACACCGCGACGATGACGACGAGGCCCTTGGCGAGAAACTGAACTTCGGACGGCAATCGCAGCATGTTCATCGCGTTCGCGATCGACCCGAGGAACACGACGCCGATCAGCGTTCCCACGATGTTGCCCCTGCCGCCGCTGAGCGCGGTCCCGCCGATGACGACCATGGCGATCGTATCGATCTCCAAATTCTGCCCGAGCGTGATGATTCCGGTGTTGATGCGCGCGAGCAGCATCGTCGCGCCGATCCCAACGAGCAGACCTTGGACCGCATAGACGGAAAGACGCATCGTCTTGACGTCGATGCCCGCGAGGAATGCGGCGCGCGGATTGGCGCCCACGGCGTAGATGCGCCTCCCGTACGTGGTGTAGTTCAGCACCAATCCCCCGACGAGCGCGATCACGAAGAAGACCAGCACGTATGGCGGGATTCGAAGGATCAGGCCCGTGACCGGGTCCCTGGCTCCTCCGATGAGGTTTGTCGTGAGAAAGTCGAGCTCTCCCTTCATCACGACCTCGCGCGAGTTGCTGAGCAGCAACGCGATCCCCTGAAACGAGATCATTCCGCCGAGCGTGATGATGAACGGTTCGATGCGGGTTCTGGAGATGATGAACCCCATGACGCATTCGAGGACGACCGAAGATACGACGCCGAGCCCGATCGCCGGGCCGACCCCGAGACCCCATTTCGAAATCCCGAGCGCCACGACGATCGATACCAGCGAGGCCAGCATGCCGACCGAGAGATCGATGCCGCCGGATATCATCACCATGGTCATGCTGACCGCGACGATGCCCGGCACGGCGACCTGCTGAAGAATGTTCAGGATGTTGACCGGACTGATGAAAGTCGGGAACTTCGATCCGCCCGTCGAGATCAGCTGAAGGAGAACGATGATCGCGACAAAGACGGCAAAGATCGAGAGCACGGTCAGGTTCTCGTGCCGCTTGAAGAGCGACTCCTTGACCGGCGCTGTAAGGTTCGAGGATTCCGCCTTGCTCACGCTTTCTGATCTCCTATGGAAAGGGTGAGGATGTTTTCCTCAGTGATCGCCTCACCGATGAGTTCGCCCGCGATCTCTCCCTGCTTGAAGACGATCACGCGATCGCTCATCGAGATCACCTCCGGCATGTCGGAGGAAACCATGAGGATGGCCTTGCCCTCCTTCAGCAGGTCGACCATGACCTTGTAGATTTCCTGTTTGGCGCCGACGTCGACGCCGTGGGTCGGTTCATCGAAAATGAAGATTTCGCCCCCAGTGTTGAACCACTTGCCCAACACCACTTTCTGCTGATTGCCGCCCGAGAGATTGACGACCCGGGTGAGCGCGTTCGGCGCCTTGATGTTCAGGAGCTTGACGAACTTCTCACCCGTGCTGATGTCGTTCGACGGCAACGCGACGAATTCGCGGGTGTTCGCCATGTTCGCCACCGCGACGTTCTCGGCGATCGTCTTTTGCAGAAAGAGCCCCGTGTTCTGGCGATCCTCGGTGATGAAGCACATCTTGTTTCGGATCGCGCTCTTCGGACTCGCGTGCTTAACCGGTGTGCCGTTGATCGCGATTTCGCCGTGGACGAGCGGGGCCGCGCCGAACAGCACTTCCATGAGCTCCGATCGCCCCGAGCCGACCATGCCGGCAATCCCGAGAACCTCGCCGCGACGCAGTTCGAGCGACACGTTGTGCACGCCGTTTCCGGTGACGTTCTTGACTTCGAGAACCACCTCGCCGCGCTCGACGCGCTCGCGCTGGTAGAAGGTCGACGGGTCTCGGCCGACCATGTCCTTGATCAGCGTCGTCTTGGAAAGCCCGGCGACGGGATACATGCTCACTTTGCGGCCGTCGCGCAGAACGGTCGCGCGGTCGCCGATCTCGAAGATCTCGTCGAGGTGGTGGGAGATATAGATGACCCCGATTCCGTCCTGCTTGACGGTCCGCACAATCTCCAGAACCGTATCGATCTCCTTGGAGGAGAACGACGCCGTCGGCTCGTCGAGAATGATGACGTTGCTCTTGAACACGAGCGCCTTGGCGATCTCGACGATCTTCTGCTGACCGCTCGTCAAATCGCTCATGTGCATATCAGGCGACAAATCGCTCTTCAGGTAGCGCAGGATCTTCGCGGTCTGGGACCGCATCTCCTTGTGCTGCAGCACTCCCCATCGGCTGATCTCCGAGCCGGTGAAGATGTTCTCGGTGACGCTCAGATCATTGAAGACGATGTGCTCCTGGTAGATGGTATGAATTCCCATCCCCAGGGCCGTGTGCGGCGTCAGCGACACCGCCTTCCCGTTGAAGACGATCTCTCCGCCCTCGTCGGGCTGATAGGCGCCCGAGAGGATCTTGATCAGCGTCGACTTCCCCGCTCCGTTCTCGCCGCAGAGGCAATGGACTTCGCCCCGCTTCAGATCGAACGAGATGTCGTCCAGCGCCCTGACGCCGGGAAACGTCTTCGATATGTGCGACAGGCGAAGAATGTCTTCCATGGTTCCGCTCGCAGCGAAGGGGCGCACCTCAACGCGCCGAGAAGTCGGGCACCTTGACGATCTCGCCGCCCTTGAGCGCCGACTGGTGGGCGCAGATCCCCACGGAGGTCCAGTTCGCCGACTGCTCCGCATTCGGGAACGCGTCGCGGTTTTCAAAGAGAGCGGACAGGAACTCGTTCACGAGATGGGGATGCGAACCGCCGTGACCGCCGCCCTGGATGAAGGAGAGGTGATCCGCGTCAGCGATGCTTCGCGTGAACTTGCGAATTTCCTCGGGCAGAAGATGCGCGTAGTCCGGAACCTCGACGCGCTCGGCTATCTCCGACTCCGGCTTCTTGGCCGTATGGAGCACCGGATTCTCGTCGGTGATGAGCTGCCACTCGAACGACTTCTTCGAACCGTAGACGTCGATGCTCTCGCGATACTGTCTTGCGGTGTCCCAGAGGAAGCGCCAGACGTGGGCAGCGACATCCGAAGTCTTTGATCTTGATGTGACACGACTCGACGGCGAACTTCGATCCGGATCGGCGCGCGCATTCTTCGTTGATTGTCCCGGAGCCGAAGCAGCTGACCAACTCCGCCATGCCGTTGACCATAGCCATGAGGGGGCTCACGACGTGGGTCGCATAGTGCATCGGCACCATGTCCTTCCAGTAGTCGGGCCAACCCTCCATGTCCTGCGGATGCGAGGCCTGCATATACTGAATCTTGCCGAGCTCGCCCTTGTCGTAGAGCTCCTTGATGAACAGGTATTCGCGGCTATAGACGACGGTTTCCGCCATCATGTATTTCAGTCCAGTCTCCCGGACCAATCCGACGATTTCCTTGGCTTCGTCGAGGGTCGTCGCCATTGGCACCGTGCAAATGACGTGCTTGCCGGCCTTCAGGGCCGCGACCGTCTGTGGGGCATGATCGGGGATCGGGCTGTTGATGTGGACGAAGTCCACGTTGGGATCCGTCAGCACCTCACGGAAATCAGTGTAGCGGGTGGCGATGCCAAATCGATCGCCGACCTCATCCAATTTGCTCTTCGATCGCTGGCAGATCGCGGCGACTTCCGCCTTCGGGTGGGCTTGATAGATCGGAATGAACTCGGCGCCGAAGCCAAGCCCGATGAGTCCTACCCGCGCCTTCTGCATAACGCTTCCCCCTTTATCTTGGATGGCAGTATTGGCGCGCGCGCGGCTATTGAACAGGAAACTTCGCGCGAGAATTCTGAGATATTTTCCCGCAGCGCGTCGCGCTTTGCCGTCATTGCGAGCGAAGCGAAGCAATCCAGCAGCGCCAAGCGGAACAATGGATTGCTTCGTCGCTGCGCTCCTCGCAATGACGACGCTGGCATCACCCCCGCGAAAGCGGGGGGCCAGACAACCGCCGCAAGCCTTCGCCTTTCGGCTCTAGTCCGGGAACTGGAGAAAGGAGCGCCCTCGGATCTGGTCGCGATACTCTCTCGGTGTCAGACCCGTCTCCTTCTTGAAGAAGACACTCAAATATTCGGGGTGCTCGATGCCGAGCGCTTCGCTGATCTCCGAGAGAGACATATTCGTTTCCAGCAGGAGCTCCCTCACGGCGTTGGTCCTTACGCGCAAGATCTCCTGGTGCGGCGTGCGATTCAGCGCGCGCCGGAACCTCGCCTCGAGAACACGCCGAGAAAGCGGAACAGTGTTGAGAACGTCTTCGACCCGGATGTTCTTGTGGGCGTTCTGCCTGATGAAGGCGACCGCTTCGGCGACGTGCTGATCGCCGACCGACAGCACGTCGGTCGAAGCGCGCTTGCGCACGCCCAGAGGCTCGATCGAATGCTTGCGACCCGCGAGCATATCGCCGCGCATCATGCGATCCAGAATCTCGGCCGCGTAGGCGCCGGTTCTGAATGAGTTCGGAATGACGCTCGACATGCTGGGCGTCGCCAGCTCGCAGAGAAGCTCGTCGTTGTCGACGCCGATGACGGCGATGTCGCCGGGAACCTTGAAGTCGTAGTACCGACAAATCTCCAGCAGTTGCTGACCGCAACCGTCGTAGCAGGCGAAGACGCCGACGGGCTTCGGCAGGCTATCCAGCCAGTCCCGGATCGCTTCGCGCTGTGTCCACCAGCGGACCCGCGGCTCCTTGCGAGGGGGAAGATTGAAGATCCGCGATCGGATGATGTCGGGACGCCCCAATATCCGTTCGAAGTTCTGTTGCCGCCAGATCGACCAGTTGTAGAACGGGTCGCCGAAGAAGGCGAAGTTCTGCAGGCCGCAGTCCCTGAGGTGGTCGAGCGCAAGGCGCGTGATCGCCTCGTCGTCGGTCTCGACCCAGGGGATGCCCTGGATCAGGCGGGCGGCGCTCACGTCGACTGTCGGCACGTTCATCGCCGTAATGATCCGCGCCATCCGATCGGTTTCGATTCGCGCTATGGCGCCGTCGAACTTCCAGTTGCCGGCGAAGGACTTGTCGATCTCGTGGCGACCATGCTCGGTGAGGTAGAGGGTCCAGCCGCGTCGATTCCGGGCATACTCGTGAATCCCCCGCAGGATGCCCCGGGCATAGCTGTTGGAAGTCTCGACGATGACCGCGACGTTCCTCTCGTCCTCCATCGCCCCTCTCCACGCCTCGCACGTCGATGGATCCGCCACGCGACGGAAGCCTACTGGGCGCGAATTATACACGAGAGTTCAGGCCATCGCTCGCAAGCATCGTCAGTGCGTCAGCCGAGCAGCGCACGCAGGAAGCGCGCGCCCTGGCTGGCCAGTTCGTCCTGCGAGGGCGCCAGCGGTCGCCAGATCGACGCCGCCTTCGCGATCTCCACCGCGCCGGGGGTGAAGGACTCGATGACGACTGCGCCGTCGTACTCGATGTCGCGCAGCGCATCGCGAATTCCGTTCCAGTCCTGATGGCCGGAGCCGGGAATGCCGCGATCGTTCTCGCATGCGTGGAAATGGCCGAGCAGACCCTTTCCGACGCTGCGGATCGCATCCGGGATGCTTTTTTCTTCGATGTTCGCATGGAACGTGTCGATGTGAATCTTGTAGGCCGGGCTGTCGACCTCTCGCACGAGCGTAACGGCTTGTTCCGTCAGGTTGATCATGTCGCTCTCGAACCGGTTCAGGGGTTCGACGCCGACCGTGACGCCAGCGTCGCTCGCGACCTTGCCAAGCTCCCGCAGGTTCTCGACGCACCACACCCATTCGCGCTTCTTCTGCTCATCGGAAACGAGACGGGTCTTGCCGACCGCGGAGTAGATCGGTCCCGAGAACAGGGCGCCGCCCACTTTCTCCGCAAACCGAATGCTTTCCTTGATGTAGTCCGCGCCATTCCTACGAATTGCCGGATCCTCGTTGGAAATGTCACGCGTAGGCCCAAACGCGCCGCAGACCGTCACCGAGAGGCCGTTATCGTGGGCCATTTTCCGCAGCAGTTCGGCGTCAATGATCGACGCGTCGTCGAGCGCGACCTCAAGAACGTCGAACCCCATCTGCTTCACCTTGGGAATGAGGTCGAATTCCTTGGTGCTGAACGGCGACGTCCAAACCCAGGTGTTCACACCAATCTTCATGGTTCGGTTCCCCCCGAGAATCGCGGAACCCGGCGGGCGCGCGATGGATTTTGGGACCTATTTCAATCCGCCGGATCGCGGCGTAAATGAGTATTCGCGCTAGAAAAATGAGATATCTGACGGCAGCCGGCGCTCGACAGCGGGATACTGTGTGGTCAGGATGTCTCGAAGGCCGTCGCGCTAGGCGCGCACGGTGCGCTGTTAGGGCATCTGTTCCTGTACGGACGGCCGAACGGGAGATCTTTCAGCCCCAGGCGGTGCTCGGGAGGCCTGTCTAGTCGCCAAGGCCGTGCTGAACGCAAGGGCAACGACACGTGGAAAATGCTCGTCGAGAATTTTCCCTGACCGGCAATGGTTCTGAACGGCACGGCGGTTCCGCTTGGTGGCCGGCTGTGGCGATCGGGTTGGCCAATCGGTATGGGGCGGCCGAGCAAGCCGTGCGCGCCGCAGCGCCTGCGCTGTTGTTTGGGCTGCGTCTGTGGGCTTCCGTTTGTCTCGCGCTTTATGTCGCGTTCTGGCTCCAGCTCGATGCTCCGTATTGGGCCGGCGCCTCGGCGGCTATCATGTGCCAGCCCCAGCTCGGCGCCTCGTTGCGCAAAGGGTGGTTTCGCATAATCGGCACTGTGATCGGCGCGTCCATGAGCGTGTTGGTGGTCGCCTGTTTTCCGCAGGATCGCGCGCTCTATCTCGGGGCCCTGGCCGTATGGGCCGCAGCCTGCGCGTTCGCCGCAACAATTTTGCGCAACTTCGCGTCCTACTCCGCGGCGCTCTCTGGCTATACGGTTGCAATCATTGCCGGCGACTTGTTCGGTTCCACCGGCGGCGTGGACGCAAACGCCGCGTTCCTACTCGCCGTCGCCCGGGGTAGCGAGACCTGCCTCGGCATCGTCTGCGCCGGCATCGTTCTCGCGGGCACCGATCGCGGCGGCGCCCGGCGCCGGCTGGCTGCGCAGTTCGCGGATCTGTCGGCCGAGATGGCCGCCGGCTTCGTCGACACATTGGCGAGGGCGGGGCCCGGATTCGTCGACATGCAGCCCGTTCGTCGCAAATTCATACCGCGCGTCGTCGCCCTCGATCCCGTGATCGACCAGACGCTCGGGGAATTGGCGGAAATTCGCTATTACTCGCCGGTTTTACAGAACGCGGTGGACGGGCTGTTCACCGCGCTCTCCGGCTGGCGCGCGGTCGCCAATCACTTGCAGCAGGCGCCCACTTTGGAGGCCCGGCAAGACGTCGCCGCCGTCCTCGAAAACGTGCCGCTGGAGTTGCGACCGGCGTCGCAGTCGAGCCCATCGAGCTGGCTCGACGACCCGGTCGCTCTGCACGGGATCTGCGAGTCGACCGTTCGGCGATTGTGCGCGCTGCCGGCCAAGACGCCCTCGGCGCGTCTGTTAGCCGACAAAACGGCCGAGACCTTGGTCGGCATCGCGCATGCGCTCAACGGCCTTGCGTTGCTTACTGCCGATTCGGCGCAATCCGTGCCGCGCCGCCTCAAGCGCCTTCGCGTGGCCGATTGGCTGCCCGCGCAGATCAATGCCGGCCGCGCCTTCGTTGCGATCGGCGCCGTTGCGCTGTTCTGGATCGTCACCGCGTGGCCGGGCGGCGGCAGCGCAATAACGTTCGCTTCTATCGTCGTCCTGCTGCTCGCGCCGCGCGCCGAACAGGCCTACAGCAGCGCCCTGTTCTTCACCCTGGGCGTCAGCATTGACGTCGTCGTCGCGGCGATCCTCCTGTTTGCGGTCCTGCCAGAACTTGGCGTGGAGACCTTTGCCGGCTTCAGCCTCGTGCTGGCGGTTTACCTCGTGCCGCTCGGCTTGCTGCTGGCGCAAACGCGACCGCCGTGGCAGGTCGCGGCGGTCGCCGCGACGGCGCTGTTCATGCCGCTGCTGCAACCGGCCAACCCGATGGTCTACAATCTCCAGGCGTTTTACAACGCCAGCTCGGTCATCGTCTTCGGCGCCGGTTTTGGGATGCTATCGTTTCGCCTGCTGCCGCCATTGTCGCCGGCGTTCCGCACACGCCGGTTGCTCGCGCTGACCTTGCGCGATTTGCGTAATCTTACGATCGGTCGCTGCCGACATGACTGGGAGAGCCTCGTGCGCGGTCGGCTCGCCGCCATGCCGGACGCGGCGACGCCGCTGCAGGCCGCGCAGCTCGTGACGGCTCTCTCGGCCGGCAGCGAGATCATCCAATTGCGGCACGCCGCGCCTCACCTTGGTCTCGGTCCGCAGCTCGGCGCCGCCCTAGCGGCGCTGGCGGAAGCCGACAGCGCGCGGGCGATCGCCCTGCTTTCCCGGCTCGACCGGCTCGTCGCCGACGCCGCCGGTGGGCCGCCAACTCAATTCGTCCTGCGAGTGCGGAGCAGCATTCTCGTGCTCTCCGAGGCTCTGTCAAAGCACTCTGAATACTTCGACGGTGAGGCGCGGGCATGAAGTTCGTCGAGGTCAATCTGTTCGGCGTGTATGTGGCGCCAATCTCTCTGATGCTGGTCGCCGCCTGGCTCGTCACGATCGGGCTGCGTCGGCTCGCCGCAAAATACGGACTGCTGCGCTATGTTTGGCATCCGGCGCTGTTCGTTGGGGCGGTTTACATGATCGTTCTCTCGTCGATCGTTTTGTTTATGGCGCGGTGAGGCAGCCATGTCCGAATCCGAAGCAAAGGCGAAGCTGGAACCCAAGCCCGCCGATCGTGAGCCTGTATGGTCCCCCGACCCGCTTGCCCGCGAGAAGCCGCCGGAGTCGAAAAGGCGCTTGGCGCCGGTGTTGGTCACCCTGCTCGCCGTCGCGGTCGCCGCCGGGCTCGGGTGGGCGATGTGGGATGCGTATATCGGCGCGCCGTGGACGCGCGACGGCGCCGTGCGCGCCTATGTCGTCACGATGGCGCCGGAGGTCGCCGGGCGCATCGTCGAGCTGCCGGTGCGTGATAACCAGTTCGTCCATAAGGGCGATCTGCTGATGGTCATCGAACCGACCGACTACACGATCGCCGTCAATCAAGCCGAGGCCGCCGTGCAGCAGGCGGAGGCGAATGTGCAGAACATCGACGCGCAGCTCGATGTCCAGCAGTCGCAGATCAGTAGCAACCAGGGGCAGCTCGAGCGCGCGCAGGCGGCGCTCGTCTTCGCGCAGCAGCAATCGGGGCGCTATGGGACGCTGGCGCAAGAGGGCTGGGGCACCGTCCAGGACGCGCAACAGTACCTATCCCAGCTACACCAGCAGGAGGCGGCGGTGCGGACGGCGTCCGACAACCTCAATCTGGTGCAACGACAGATCGCGTCGCTGAAGGCGCAGAGCCTGAGCGCCCAGGCAAGCCTCGCCCAGGCCAAGGCCCAGCTCCACCAAGCGCAAGTGAACCTCGAACGCACGCGCATTCTGTCGCCGGTCGACGGCTACGTGACCAACCTGCTGGCGCAGCTCGGCGACTACATCCACGTCGGCACGAACACGATCTCGGTCGTCGACGCCAATTCATTTTGGATCGACGGGTATTTCGAGGAGACCAACCTCGCGCGCATCCGCGTGGGGGACCCGGTCGAGGTCAAGCTGATGGGCTACGGCCCGATTGTGCATGGCCATGTCGACAGCATCGCCCGCGAGGTCAACGTCGCAAACGCGTCGCCGAACGAGCAAGGCGTCGCCACAGTCAACCCGATCTTCACCTGGGTGCGGCTCGCGCAGCGGATTCCGGTGCGCGTCCACATCGATCAAGTGCCGGATGGCGTCGTTCTCGTGGCCGGGATGACCGCCACGGTGCAAATCAATGAACCCCGAGAGCCGCAGCGGAATCATTCGAGCTAACCGCTCCGATGCAGCTCCCGACTGCACGCTCGGCAGCCGGCGCCTGTGGCGCGCTGCGTTTTGTTCTCGTCAGTTAGGAGAGCCGTACGGCGGCCTCCAGTCGTTCCCGGGTCGTCGCGGAGAGGCGTCTGACGCCCAACCGGTCCTGCATCGCTCTTACCACTTCCTCCTCGTCAAGGATCGTCGTCCGGAGCTCGGACGCGAGGCTGGCGAGTTCGACGAGGGGAATGTCCTTGGGGTCGCGCCGGCCCGCGCCCCGCCAAGCGGGTCCGCCGTCAGGGCCTGCGTCTCGCAGCCAGATGATTTCCCGGTCTTCTTCACGAGTCGTCTTGAAGCGGCGCCCCACCGCCTCGCGTACTCTCGCGCGGATGCCGCTTCTCGTCCTTTGAAAACCGTGCGCATCCGCGATGCGGTCGACTAGCACATCGAAGAAGATGGGCGCTTCCGATAGGACCACACGGTCGACCATCTGTTTCAGAATCTCGATGTACTCGGGATCATAGAACCTGTTCCGGTCGGCGGTCGTGATAGCGCCGAACTCGGCGACCTCATATGCCTCTGTCACGGCCCCCGTTAGGCCGGAGGCGGGCTCGCCAAAATCGTGAGCCGCCCCTATGCGGTCCGCGTAAGCGAGCTGCGGCGCATCCTCTGTTGGCTGCGCCGTACCGCCCAATGTTTCCGCCGCCGGCTCCTCCGAGACTGGTTCGGGCTCCCTCTCTTGAGCGAGGTACTTCGGCGCCTCTATCAACTCCGTCTCCTCGGCTTCATGGGCAGGCTCGGCCATTCTCGCCTGAGCCTGCTTCGCCTCGTCGTCGGCGAGATCTTCCAGCAGCTTCTGATGGATTTTCTCCAGCGCGGCAGCGGCGTCGATCCACCACTCCGTGGACCAGATGCGCCGAATCCGCCACCCGAGGCTCGTGAGGTGCATTTCCCGCAGGCGGTCGCGATCGCGAGCCGTAGCAGAGCGATGGTAGGTGGCGCCGTCGCATTCGACTCCAGCGAGATAGCGCCCGGGTTCCCGCGGGTGAACGACGCCGAGGTCGACCCGGAAATACGAGACGCCGATCTGCGGATGAACCTCCCAGCCCTTGGCTTCGAGCGCGTGTCTGACCGCGTCTTCGAACGGACTTTCCGTGCCCCCTCCAGTGGGGGCAAACGCCTCCGCGATCGCGCGCGTGCCGCGCTGCGCAAACTCGAGGAAGTGCTTGAAGTCGGCGACGCCGCGCGCGCCCGTCCGACCGAGGTCGATCTGCTGCGGGCGCAGGGTCGAAAAGACCACCAGTTCACGGCGCGCTCGCGTGACGGCGACATTGAGGCGCCTGTGGCCGCCCTCGCCGTTCAGCGAGGAAATCTGCGCCGTCACCCGCCCTGTCTCGTCCGGCCCGACGGCGACCGAGAAGACGATGACGTCGCGCTCGTCGCCCTGCACGTTTTCGATGTTCTTGACGAGAACCGGCTCCCTTGTCTTTTCGCGGTCGAAATGCACGTCCAGGGCCGGGTCGCTGCGACGGGCCGCGTCCAGCTTGTTCTCGATCAGTTTCTGCTGCTCCGCGTTGAAGGTCACGACGCCGACGCTTTGCGACGATGTGCGCAGGCGCCTCACGACGTCCTCGACGACGGCGTCCGCTTCCTTCCGATTCACCTTCGCCTTGCCACGCTCGTAAACTCCGCCGGCGACTTCGACGAAACGGACGGCGGCGTCGCGCGTGAAGGGAGACGGGAACGTGACGAGTTCGCCGCCGTAATACTTGGCGTTGGAGAACGCGATCAGGCTTTCGTGCCGGCTGCGGTAGTGCCAGGTCAGCCTGAGCGCGGGAAGATTCGACGACAGGCATTCGTCGAGGATGCTCTGCTGCGTTTGGATGTTCTCTGGGTCGTCGTCCACACCGTCCGCATTGCGCTGGCCGATGCTGGTGGGCGGCAACTGCTCCGGATCACCGACGACCACGACCTGCGAGCCGCGCGCTATCGCGCCGATCGCGTCCCAGACGGGAACCTGCGAAGCCTCATCGAACACCACGACATCGAAAGGCTTGGCGTCTGGAGGAAGATACTGCGCGATCGACAGCGGGCTCATCATCACGCACGGCGCAAGGCGCGTGAGCACGTTCGGGATCTTGCCGAAAAGCTGGCGCAGCGGGAGATGGCGAGCCTTTTTATGCGCTTCGTGCGCGAGCGCGCCCCACTCCGGGTCGGCGCCGAAATTCGTCATCGACGGCAATTGGCCGCCAATTCGCGCGCGCAGGATTTGCTGGGACAGCCGCCCCACCCTCTCGTCGGCCGTCTTGAAAGCTTCGATCAGGGCGTCGTGCTGTTCGGCGAGGAAGCCGCTGAGGATCGGGTCGCCGTTGACGATCTCTTCCGCGCACCATTTCGCATAGGCGTATTCGAAGACTGGCGAGATCCGATCCGCTGAAACGACCCCAGCCTCGATCGCGTCGACGAGCGACCCGAGGCCTTGCTCGCGTGCCGTCGAAGCGGCGGCCCGCCACCTCGTCCAGGGCTGGGCTCGGTTCAGGTTGGCAGTCCAACGCGACAGGTCCTCAGCGAGGGCCTCGATCCAGCCGACGCGAAGCTCGAGCAGCTTCTCCGGCTCTGATAGGGCAAGGCAACGCCCCAGTTCGCTTCCGGTCGCCTGCACAGCGGTCCAGGCCGAGGCGAATGCTTCGTAGGCGACGCGGGCCGCCCCGCCGGCGGCGAACAGGTGCGCGTAGGTCGTAAGCAGGCCCATGCAATGCTGGCGGAGGTCGTCGGCGTTCCCATTCCGCGCGCCCAGAGCTTGTAGCGCTTCTCCCATTCGGCCGGCCCAGGCGATGAGAGGCTCGAACCGAGCTGGGTCGGTTCTCTGGCCCATCCAGAGGCCTTCCATGCCAGCGAAGGCGGGCTCCATCCGCTCCAAGGTCGAGAGCAACGGCCCGAGGGCCTGAAGAACGACAATGTCCCGGCCGATGTCGGCGGGCACGCCCGACGGGCAATAGGGCGCGAGGACCTGGCGCACCTTGTTCTTCGCGCCGCCGCGGAAGAGGATCTTGGAGGCGACCGCGTTCGCCCATTTCCTCTGGAGATCCGCAAGGTCCAGGCGAACGACCGCGAGGTCGTAGCCAGCGGACAGTTCGCGCGTCTTCACCTCGATCTCGCGCAGCGTCGCGGCCGCGGCGCGCAGGGCGCGAATGCGCCGGTCGGCGTCGTCGCTCACGAGCGCCGCGCCGTCGAACGCTTCCGGTTGCAGCAGGCGCTCGCCGTAAGCGAGAAGGAGATCCAATTCCGCGGCGCCCGCGATCTCTTCGGTGAAGCCGATGGCGGCTTCGAAAGCCGCGGCGCTCCGCTGGAGGGCGGCGAGGTCGCCCTTCATCTTTGCCGCGAGGCGAGTAAAGTCGTGCGACCACTGCGGGGTCCATCGCGTCTGCTCGATGCCGCGCAGCCGATGAATGGACGGGTCGCCGACCGCGAGCAGCGCGGTCCTGAGGTCGCCGCAGGTCGCACGCATTTGGGAAAGGACCTCAGGCGGGTGCGAGAGCCCGCCCTCCCAGGTCAGTTCGACGTTCGGCAAAAAGTCCCGGTCGGCGATGACGCGTCCGAACGCCTCGTAGGCGCTCAGGCCGTTTTCGCGTCGCCGGTGCAACGCGCTGACGAGGGAGTTGAGTTCGTCGCGCTTCGCGCGCAGATCCGTCGTCGCCGCGGTCCAGTCGTCCTCGGTGGCCGCGGCGCGCCTTCGCCAGGATTGCGCGAGTTGCTCGATCACCTCGGTCTTCTGCGCTTTCGTCGAGTGGCATGCGAGGCAGTAAAAGTCGAGGTCGATCTCCTTCAGTCGCCGCTGAACGACTTCGAGCGCCGCGGTCTTTTGCGACACGAAGAGGACAGTCTTGCCGTGGGCGAGACAGTTGACGATCATGTTGGTGATCGTCTGGCTTTTGCCCGTGCCCGGCGGTCCGAACAATACGAAATCCTTGCCTCGCTGCGCCGCTACGACGGCGGCAAGCTGCGAGGAATCCGCCGAGAGGGGGGCGAAGAGTTCGCCCGGATCGACCTCACTGTCGATGTCGCGCGGGTCGATGAAGTCGCCGCCGCCGCCTCGGTAGGCGTGGGTCGGCGTGTCGATGAGGTGCCGCACGACAGGATTGCGCTTGAGGTCCTCGGTGCGGTCGACGAGATCCTTCCACATGAGGTATTTCGTGAACGAGAGGGTCGAGAGCACGATTCTCTCGGAGACCTCGAACCCCTGCACGTGCCTGATGTGCTGGCGGACTGCCCTCCAGGCGGCCGACACATCGAGGCTCGAAGCGAAATCCCGCTCGACGTCCGGCATGTCGAGCGCGAAGTCCCTCTTCAGCATTTGCAGCAGCGTCGGATTGAACCTGGCATCGTCCTCGTGCAGGTGGAGCTTGAAGCCGGAGCGGACGCTTTTCCGCTCCAGCCTGACCGGCAGCATCATCAGCGGAGCGAGGCAGGGCGAGCCGCCGGTCACTTGCGTCCAATTCAAGAAGCCGAGGCACAGATAAAGGATGTTCGCGCCGCCCTCTTCGAACGCAAGCCGGGAGGCGCGGTAAAGTTCGGTGAGGCGCGTTTCGATCTCCTCGTCCGAAACCACGGAATGAAGTTCGTCGCGGCCGAGCGCGTCGAGGAGGGCGTCGCGCCGGAGATCCGCGTTCTCCCGCAGCCGAAGGAGCTCGGGGTCGCGCCCATCGGAGCCGTCGAGGATCTTGCTTCGCCCGAATATCTTAAAGCCTTTGCGACCTGAAAGCCCGGCCACGAGCTTCGGCGCATCGGGACACTCCAGTGCGATGGTCGCCTTGCTTTCCTTGAAGTTGAGAAGGCGGTTGCGAAGCGAGAGATCAAGGAGGCTCGCCTTCCACTGCTCCAAGCGATCCTTGGGCCGCTCAATGTCGGGCGCGCTATGATCGAGGTCCTCTTCGAATGCGGGCGGCTCCTCGATTTCGGCCGCCTGCGCCGAATCCGTCTGCGGCTGCGCGGCGGGTGAGGAGCCGTCCAAGTTCAATGGGCGCACCGCCACGGTGCGCGCCCGTTTGACGTCGACCGCGAGTTCGAATGCCTTCTCGGCGTCCTCGGCGATGTGTTTCCTTGCGAGGTCGACCGCTTGTCGGAATCGCGCCGGATTCTGTCCGGTCATCGCGGTCGTCTCGACGAGAACGATCTCGTCGAGGTCGACGCGCTTGCGGATGGCCTGCGCGTCCTCGACGACCGCGGTCGTGAAGTCCTCGTCGACCAGCCAGAGGCCGGCGAAGGCGTGCCCCGAGGTTAGCACGACGAGCGGATTGAGCCCGGCCTGCTCCAAGCAGGACGCGTAGAAGAGGGTCAGGTCGAGGCACGTGCCGATCCGCCGGACGAGAAGGTCGCCCGGTCCTCGCACAGGCTGGCCTTGGCGCTCGAAACTCTTCGGGGGCAGCGCGTAGCCGATGCCATGCGCGGCGAGCGCGGCCCAGATCGCTTCGGCGATCTCCCAGGCGCGCGCCTTCTTTTTGGTCTTGTATCCGTCAATCGCGGCGTCTCGGCCTGCTTTCGCCAGCTTGTCGGCGGCTTCCCGAAGGATCACGTCGACGTTCGGATCGGTTGGTCGGACGAAGGCGGCGAGAAGTTCCGGCGCCGACCCAACTCCGCCCCAATGGTTCGGCGGCAGCAGGTTGATCTCGACGTTCCGCGAGGCGACCTCCCTGCCCTCGGATGTGACGCGGACCTTCAGTTCGGCGCGGCGCGAGGCGGTCAGGCCGGCAAGGAAGCCGTGGTCGAGCTTGATGTCGACGAGCCGTAAGTGGTGGTCGGACTTCGGCGCAACCGACACGATGCGCCAAACGCCCGGCGACACGAAGGGTGGTTCAGACGCGAGGTGCGCCTCGACGTCGCGAAGCTCTTCGGCCTTGCCGTTCTTGATCGCGAGGTCGCGGATGATCGGAACCGCGTTCTGGTAGAAGGCAAGGTTGACGTTTGCGGCGACCAAGCACTCGATCTGGACCCCGGCTTCTGTCGTCGCTGTAGGCTCGGACATGCCAGCGTCCGACGTCACCCCTGCTGTCATCTAGACGCATCCCCAAGCCGGCCATCGGCCGGCCGCAGAATGTCCGATGCGATCGCTAAATGGAAGGGCGGCCTTACGCCTTAGGGGGTCGATGCTCTGCCTGATGCAGCGAGGCGTCGGGGCGAGATTCGGAGAGGCGGCAGATTCGCGCCGCCGGTCGTGACCGCCATCAACCCGCGAACCGCGGCTCGGGCACGCCGCGAACGCCGAGGTCGTAGATGGCGAAGAGGCTGCCGCGCAGCGGGCCGTCGCCCGGGAACCGCGGCAACGGCGGCTTGGCCATCGAGGTGACGTAGAGGATATCGAGGTTGGGGCCGCCGAACATCACGCTCGTCACCTTCTTGACCGGCATCTCGATGATGCGGTCGACTTTTCCCTCGGGCGTGTAGCGCACCAGCCGGCCGTCGTAGACCAGCGCGTTCCACAGGCACCCCTCGGCGTCGACGGTCGAGCCGTCGGCGGCGCCGCCGCGCGAGCGATCGACCTTGCAGAAGGTCCGACGGTTAGACACGGCTCCGGTGTCGAGATCGTAGTCGTAAGCCCATATCTCGCCGGTCCAGGTATCGGCGAAATAGAATGTTCGCCCATCCGGGCTCCAGCACGGGCCGTTGGAGACGATGATCTGGTCGTCGAGCTTGTGCAGCGACAGGTCAGGATCGAGCCGGTAAAGCGCGCCGTTGGGGCCCTCCTCCATCGTGTCCATCGAGCCGGCGAGGAACCGCCCGCGCTTGTCGACCTTGCCGTCGTTGATGCGGTTGGCCGGCTTGTCGGGCTCGGGGTCGATGATGAGCTCTGTCTCGCCGGTCTTGAAGTCGAGGAAGTGGAAGCCGTTGGCGAGCGACAGCACCGCGCCGCCCCGCTCGCGCAGCGCCATCGAGCCGATCTTGGCCGGCACGTCCCAGGCGCGCACTTCGCGGCCGTCCGCGGTGCAACGGAAGACGTTGCAGCCGAAGCTGTCGATGAAATAGAGCCGCTGTTCGTCGACGTCCCACAGCGGCCCTTCGCCGAGGATCGTTTTGACGTCGATCAGCACTTCGATCCGCATGTTGTCCTCCCGCTGTTGGCCTCAACGTCGACGAAGCGTCAGAAGGCGACCTTGTCGGCGCCCTTGAGTTCGAGGATCTCGCGCGCTTCGTCGGCGGTCGCGACCGTGAGGCCGAGCCCTTCGATGATCTGGCGCGCCGCGCGCACCTGCTCTGCGTTGCTGGAGGCGAGCCGGCCCGGCCCCGACCAGAGCGAATCTTCGAGCCCGACGCGCACGTTGCCGCCCATGGCGGCGGCTTGCGCGGCGATGGCGAGCTGATTGCGCCCGGCGCCGAGCACCGACCATTTGTAGTGCTGGCCGAACAGCCGGTCGGCGGTGCGCTTCATGTGCATGCACGTCCTCGGGATGCGGGCCGATGCCGCCGAGAATGCCGAACACGGTCTGCACGAACAGCGGCGGCTTGACGAGCCCGCGTTCGAGGAAATGCGCGAGGTTGTAGAGATGCGACGTGTCGTAGCACTCGAATTCGAAGCGGGTTCCGGCGTCGCCGAGCGTGCGCAGCACGAACTCGATGTCCTTGTAGGTGTTGCGGAACACGAGGTCGCGCGAATTCTCGAGCGCCTGCTGCTCCCAGTCGTGCTCGAAGTTCTTGAAGCGGTTCAGCATCGGGAACAGACCGAAGTTCATCGAGCCCATGTTGAGCGAGGCGACCTCCGGCTTGAATACTTCCGCCGGCTTCACGCGCTCCTGCACCGTCATGTAGGGCGCGCCGCCCGTCGTGAGGTTCACGACCGCCTTGGTCGCCTGCTTGATGCGCGGCAGGAAGCGCGCAAAGGCCTCGGGGCTCTGGTCCGGCTTGCCGGTCTTCTCGTCGCGCGCATGGAGATGCACGATCGCGGCGCCCGCCTCGGCGGCGTCGATCGCCGCGTCGGCGATCTCGTCGGCCGTCACCGGCAGATGCGGCGACATCGAGGGTGTGTGGATCGCTCCCGTCACCGCGCAGGTGATAATGACTTTGTTGCTCGACGCCATTGCGTTCTCCTTCTCGAAATTCTCAACGTCCCAAAATCTCAACGTCCCAAAGTCTCAACGTCCAATCTCTTTGTCGGCGCGCCGCTTGTGCGCGGCGAGCGCCATCAGGCGGCGGTCGCGCCACGACTGGCGCTCGACGAGCTTGTCGGCCGGCAGGCGGTTGCGACGCTCGGCCTCGATTTCGTCCATGATCGGCCCGCTCCAGTCGGCGCGCCACTGCGTCGACGGAAAGATACGCGAATAGATCTGCTGATAGCGCTCGGCGTAGTCGCGCACGCCGGCGGGCGCATTGAGGTCGATCGTCTCGTAGGGGCCCATGAACGACCAGCGCAGCGCCAAGCCGTCGCGTAGGCCGATGTCGATATCCTCGATGCTGGCGTAGCCTTGCTCGACGAGGCGGAACGCCTCCTCCAACAGCGCGCCTTGCAGGCGGTTCATCACGAAGCCGTCGATCTCGCGCCTCATGACGATCGGCGCGTGACCGGCCGCGCGCAAAAATTCGGCGGTGCGCTCGACCGTCACCGTGTCCGTCCACGGCGCCGGCACGACTTCCGCCGCCGGGATCAGATAGGGCGGATTGATGGGATGGACGACGAGGCAGCGCGCCCTGCCCTTCAGCGTCTCGGTGAATGCCGACGGCAGGATCGCCGAGGTCGAGCTCGCAAGGATGGCGTCAGGCGCGGCCACGGCGTCGAGCCGCGCGAAGACCGCGCGTTTGACATCGACGTCCTCGGGCGTGTTCTCCTGCACATAGGCCGCGCCGTCGAGCGCTGCTTCCAACGTCGTGGCGGGTCGCATCCGCGCGGCGACAAGCGTCGCCGAGGCGCCGTTCAGCAGATCGTGCGCTTCGAGATCGGGGAGCAGACCGACGATATAGGACATCGCCTTCGCGGGCGCCGCCGCGTCCTCGTCCCACAGCGCCACCTCGTGGCCGGCGCGCGCGTAACTGATCGCCCAGGCGCGGCCCACAAAGCCCGAACCGACGATCGCCACCTTACTCATTGCGTTCTCCCTGTTGTCCCGCCGCGGTCACAGCGACTCGACGTTGCCGTCGACGCCGAGCGACTGGCCGGAGATGTTGCGCCCGGCCGGCGACAGAAGATAGGCGACGGTCGCCGCGACGTCGGCCGCTGTCACCATCCGCCGAAGCGAGATGCGGTCGAGATAGGTTTTCTCCATCTCCGCGTAGTCGACGCCCGTTTGCTTGGCGCGCGCAGCGATGACGCCGGACATGCGCGGTCCCTCGACGATTCCCGGCAGGATGGCGTTGACGCGAATGTTGGCGGGGCCGAGCTCCTTGGCTAGGCTTTGGGTGAAGCCGATGACGCCCCATTTGGCGGCGGAATACGGCGTTCGGAACGCGTAGCCGAAGCGCCCCGCCGCGGAGGACAGATTGACGATCGCCCCGCCGCCCGCCGCCTTGAGCATCGGCACGCCGTAGTGACAGCAGAGGAACTGGCCGGTGAGGCAGACATCCAGCGTACGCCGCCAATCCGCCGGCGCGATCTCTTCGACGCCGCCGGTCGGGCCGGCAATCCCGGCGTTGTTGATGAGCGCGTCAAGCCCGCCGAGCGACGCATTCACCTCGGCGAACAGCCGCGCGACGTCCGCCTCCGAGGAGACGTCCGCCTTGAGGGCGCCGGCAGTGGGATGCGCGGCGCGGAAGTCGGTGAGGAGATCGTCGGCGACGTCGCAGACATGGACGCGTGCGCCGCGAGCGATCAGCAGATCGGCGATCGCGCGGCCGATGCCCGAGGCGCCGGCGGTGATGAGGACGCGAAGGCCCTTCTCGAGGGCGAAGACGTCGGCGACATCGTTCATGGGAGGCTCCAGACATTCATGTGCGCTTCTCGCGCAGGGCCATGACCGCGGCGAGGACGACGAGTCCGAAGACAATCGTTCGCGTCGCATAGGGAAGTGTCGTGCCGGCGAGCAGCGTCTGCAGCGCCGTCAGCAGCAGCGCGCCGCCGAGCATGCCGAGATAATGGCCGCGCCCGCCGGTGATGAGCGCGCCGCCAATCACCACGACGGCGATCGACGGCAGCAGATATTCGTCGCCCATGCCGAGGCTCGCCTGGCCGGAGAAGCCGGTGAGCAGAGCGCCGACGATCGCCGAGCAGAGGCCGGAGAGCATATAGACGCGGATCAGCGTCTGGCCGACCGGGACGCCGGACAGCGCCGCTACCCGCTCGCCGTTGCCGACCGCGTAAACGCGGCGGCCAAACGGCGTGCGGCCGAGCAGCAGCACGGCGACGATAGCGAAGACGGCGACGAACAACACGACAGGAGTCACGAAGAGCTCGCGATCGGTCATGAAGCGGCGCAGCAAGGGCGAAGAGAAGCCGTCGGGCGTGCCGTTGGAATAGACGAGCGCCGCGCCTTGCAGGATGCCGTTCATAGCCAGCGTCATCACGATCGGCGAGACGCCGAGCAGCACCACGCCAGCGCCGTTGACGAAGCCGACGGCGAGGCCGACCAGGAGCGCGATCGGCAGCGCGTAGATCAGCGCAGCGTCCGAACCTTTGACCAGACCAGCGAGCAGTATGCCGGTGAAGCCGATCGTCCATGGCACGGACAAGTCGAGGCCGCCGGTCAGGATCACGGTTCCCTGGCCGAGCGCCAGCACCGCCAGGAACGAGGTCAGTACGATGAGCGAATTGAAGTAGGACCAGTTCGTCAGCGCGTGTCCAAGCGTGAGTTGCGTCGCGACGACGACGAGCGCGCAACAGACATACGCCGGCAGCGCGAAGCGCAGCGTTTCGGCATTGCGCGCGAAGACGCCGGGCATGGCGGCGGCGCTGCGTTGCGCCCCTTTCTCGAGCCCGGGTAAGGCGAGGAAGCGCGGCTCGGATGGCCTTTGAGAGGCGAGGCGCCCCTCGGCGCGCGCTCTGATGCGCAGGATCAGGCTCCGCACATTGCGCGCCAGCGGTGAGTCTGATCGCAACCCGCCCGCGAGCACCGCGAGAATCAGGATCGAGCCTTCGGCAACGGTCGAATAATAGGCGGAGACGTTGAGCACGAGCAGGATGTTGACGACCATCATCAGAATGTAGGCGCCGAACACCGTGCCGACCGGGCCGCCCCGCCCACCGCCGAGCGCCGTGCCGCCGACCACTACCGCGGCGAACATTTGCAGCAGCAGCGGATTGCCGATCAGCGGATCGCCTGAGCCGGTCTCGGCGCTCAGAAATACGCCGGCGAGGCCGTAGCAGCCGCCGCCGATCACGTAGACCATGAACTCGACGAAGCGGGTCCGTACGCCAACTGCGCGCGCCGAGTCGACGTCGCCGCCGACCGCATAGACCGCGACGCCGAAATTAGTTCGCTTGATCCACGCCCATATCGCAAGAACGACGACGATCAGCAGCACCGGCTTCGGCAACAGATTGGGGATGGCGTCGCCGATCAGGAAATCGCCGAGCGCCGGCGAGACCTGGCCGCCGGGCTTGTCCATGATCAGCAGCGTCACGCCTTGCAGGATGAACATCGTCGCCAGCGTGACCACGATCGGCTGCATGCGCAGCACGGCGACGAAAAAGCCGTTGAATGCGCCTGAGGCCATACCGATGGCGGCGCCGGCTGCAACGATGAGCAGCGGCGATTGCGAGGGCTCCTGCAACGACGAGGCAAGCGCGACGTTGACCAGCGATATCGCCGCGCCGGCGGAAAGATCGAAGCCGCCGGAGAGGATGACGATCGTCTGGCCGACCGCCGCCAGCGCCAGCGTCGCACCACTCGCCGCCATCTGCGACAGATCATAATAGCTGAGCCGCACGGAGCCGATGGTGGCGACGGTCGCCAGTAGCGCGAGGAAGACCGCGATGGCGATGAGCAGCCCGCGCTGACGCGCGAGGCGCTTGACCACCGGAAAGGCAGCGGCGGGCTCATGCCGCCGCATCGCAGCGCTCGTGATCGTCACGCCGCCCTCCCCGCTTCGGCATCCGCCCCGAGCGCGGCGCGAAGGATCTCCTCTTCCGACGCGCGCTCGGCGGAGATCTCCGCCGCGACGCGGCCACCATAAAAGACCAGCGTCCGATCCGAGAGGTAGACGAGCTCCGGGATCTCGGTCGAATGGAACAGCACCGCGCCGCCTGCGTCGGCGTAGGCGCGAATGAGGCGATAGAGCTCGTTCTTCGTGCCGACGTCGATGCCGCGGGTCGGATCGAAGAGGAGCAGAACACGACTCTCCGCGAGCAGCCATTTGGCGATCGCGATCTTCTGCTGATTGCCGCCGGAGAACGCCCCGACCCGGGTCCACAGCGCGCGCCGGTCGACCTCGACACGGTCGAACACCGCCGCTACGGCCTCGTTCTCCGCCGCCCCGTCGATGAGGAAGCGCGGCGCAAAGCGGTCGATCACCGGCAGAGAGGCGTTGTACTTGCCGCTGAGCTTGAGCGACAACGCCTCCGTCTTGCGATCCTCGGGCACCAGGGAAATGCCGATGTTGGCGCGCACGGCGTCGGTCGGCGAGGTGAAGACGATCGGCTCGCCGTCGACGCGCAAATGCCCGCTGGTCAGGTCCGCCATCCCAAAGCAGGCGAGGAAGAGATCGAGCTGGCCCATGCCCTGCAGGCCGGCGACGCCGAGCACTTCGCCGGCCCTGAGGCCGAAGGAGACGTCGCGCAGCTTGCCTGCGGTCGAGATGCGCTCGGCGCCCAGCACCTCAGCGCCCAAGGCGCCCGTGCTCTGCCGGCGCGGGGGAAAGGCGTGGGCGAGCGCGCGGCCGGCGATCATGCCGATGACCTCGTCGTCCGCGTAAGATGCGACAGGTCCGGTTGCGATGTGCTTGCCGTTGCGCAGCACGGTCATCGCATCGCAGAACGTCCTGACTTCCCTCAGGCGATGAGAGATGAAGACCGTCGTGACGCCCTTGGCGCGTTGATCGGCGATGATCTGGCCGAGCCAATCGACGTCGCGCCCGGAAAGCGTCGAGGTCGGCTCATCGAGCAGGAGAATACTGGGCTGGCGATAGAGCGCGCGGGCGATCTCGATCTTCTGCTGGATGGCGAGGTCCAGTTCGCCGATTTCGTCGTCGAGATGAACGTCGCCCATGCCGAGCGCGTCGAAATGGGCCGCCACTTGCGCGCGCGCCTGACGGCGGCGGATCATGCCGAGCGGCCCCGCCGGCCCGCGCGGCAGCAACATGTTGTCGAGAACGGTGAGGTCCTTGACCAGGGTCATTTCCTGGAAGGCGGTCTCGACGTGGCGGGCTTGGGCGTCGCGCGGCGAGGAGAAGCGCACGCTCTCGCCGAACAGACGAAAGCCGCCCGAATCCGGCTGCGTCAGCCCCGAAAGCAATTTGACGATGGTCGATTTGCCGGCGCCGTTCTCGCCGAGCAGCGCATGCACGGCGCCGCGCGCGATCGAGAACGAGGCCTCGTCGACCGCCACGGTCGCGCCATAGACCTTGCGCACCCGCTCGACCGCGATCGCCGGCGTATCGGCGTCGCTTCGCTCAGGCGTCGGATTGGGCATTCGTCGTTACCTTGAGAACTAACACGCTGTCTTTTGTTTGAACCGGTCCCCAGTCGTCATCGCGAGCGAAGCGCGGCGATCCAGAGATCGAAGCTTCAGCCGACTGAGCCACCCACGGAACGGACTCGCGACTTGCTGGCGAGACCTCGATCGCTGGATTGCTTCGCTCCGCTCGCAATGACGGTTCTCCTGAGGGGATGCGCGGCGGCGGCCCGCCGCGCTTTGCGTCAGGGCTCAGGCTGACCGACGAGCGCGGCCTGCAAGCCAATTTCCGGAGTCTCCGGCGAATAGATCGAGGCGAACCACCCCGGGTTCGGCACCAAAGCCGGCGGGAAGGCGTTGCAACCGTCCTTCATCTCCGCCCAAGTTCCTTCCTTGCAGTACTTGACGGTGTCGTTCGTCACGATGGGAAGCGGCAGCGTGACGTGCTTGGGGATGTCCTTGCCCTCGAGCTTCTCCACCGCCAGCTTCAGCGCATAGCCCCCTGAATAGGGCGGCGAAGCGTAGGAGATGCGCGGCGCGGCCATCGGCGCGTAGGTTCCGTTGGCGCCTTCGACCTCGGAGCCCGCCGGCAGCATCTGGATGCGGCCGCCATTAGCGCCTTCGCCGGCGCAGGGCTTGAGTTGATCCGGCTTCTTGCCGGCCTCGATCTGCATCGTGTTGGCGGTGTAGCAGCCGACCTGCATCCACAGGCCGTCTATCTGGTCCCAGTTGTGGGTGGCGAGAATCTTGGAAAGCTCGGTGCGCGCGACCGCTTGGCTCCACATGCCCACGGCTTCGCCGACGACCTTGATGTCGGGATATTTGGCGAAGACTTCCTTCGCGGCCTTGGTGCGCGCGGTGTCGACGGAAGTGCCCGGCACGCCGGTCATCACCACGATACTGCCCTTGCCGTTGAGCTTCTTGACGAGCCACTCGGCGGTCACGCGCCCCGCCTCCTCCTGGTTGATGGTCACGTTGTAGGCGCAGGGCTCCGAGATCTCGCCATCGTAGGCGATGATCATCACGCCCTTGTCGCAAGCGTTCTTGACCGCGCTGTTCAGCGCCGTCGGCGAGATCGGATAGACGACGATCGCCTGCGCGCCCTGCTGCACCATCGCGTTGATCTGCTGGATCTGGCGCTGCGCGTTCGGTCCGGCGACCTGCACCTGGAGGTCGACCTTGTCGGCGAAGTCCTTATGCGCCGCCATGGCCTTGACCATGTTGGCGGCCTCCGCCTGCCAGTCGTTGCCGATGTAGCTCATCGACAGGAAGATCTTGAACTTCTTGTCGGCGGCGTCGGCGCTCGCGGTCAACCCGACGCTGGCGGCCAGAGCAGCGGCTCCGACCCCGGCGGCCCACTTCTTCCATTGGCGTTTCATCGGCTCTCCTCCCTCATCGCCCGACGTTTGCAGGCGAATTCTGCCGACTCGTCGAGGCGAAAGCCCCCGGCCGTGATCTTGTGATCATAGATCAAAGATCGTAAAGTTGGCAAGCTGAAGGCGCTTCGCCCCGAGTTCGACGAATCTGGCGCGCCCGGCTATGGGCGCGGGTCGAATGGAACCAAGGCGATGACGGAAACATCTCTGCGCCCGGCGCTGCCGGTCGAGCGGGCGACCCGCAACACGATGCAGGATCACGTCTACCGGCAGCTCTGCGAGCTGATCCTCAATGGCGAGATGGCGCCGGGGCAACTCGTCACCATTCAGGCGCTCGCCGACGCCTTCGGCGTCAGCGCCATGCCGGTGCGCGAGGCCCTGCAGCGATTGACCGCGGCGCGGGTGCTCACCGTGATCTCAGGCCGATCGATCGGCATACCGCCGTTGACAGGCGAGCGGCTGGCCGATCTGCGCCGCGTCCGGCTCGAGGTCGAGTCCTTGGCCGCCGTCTGGGCGACGCCCAACATCACCGAAGCCGAGATCGCCAAGCTCGAAGCCGCCCTTCACGCGATGGAGGAAGCGGCGGGCGCCGGCGACAACAAGCAGTATCTGCGCTGGAACCGAGCCTTCCACTTCGCCATCTATCAGGCCGCGCGCTCCGAAGCGCTGCTTGCGATCATCGAGACGCTGTGGCTGCAGATCAGCCCGTATTTTCATCTGCTCCGCGCGTCAGGGAATTATTTCAAGGCGAACGAGCAGCACGAGCTCATGCTGGCGGCGATACGCGCGCACGACGGAGACGCGGTCAGCCTAGGGGTGCGCAACGACATCGAGGCCGCCTATCAAGTGCTCGTCACCCTGTTGGACGTCGAGCCGATCCGCTGACGCTCGCGCAACTGATGCAGGAGAGCAGGTCTTTCTCACGCAATGCCAGCGACTGCGTGGGCGCCTCGGACTATAACGGCGCAGCTCTGAGGACGGCAAAGCGCTTATGGGGATCCTGATGTCCAAGCAACCAAAGCTGCTGCTGGTTGAACTGCTCACGCGCGAAGCGTTTCGGCCGTTCGGCGATGTGCTCGATGCGTCGGGTCCGCCGGACGATCTCGCGAATGGCGGAGCCGCCGAGATATTCCGCAATCGCGCCGAAGTGGATGTCGCCGCGGAAAGGGGAAGGCTGTGCGTCAATGTCGTGCGCACGGCGCCCACGGAGCTGCCGCTGCGAATTGCCTTGATGGAGCGTCACCCTCTGGGCAGCCAAGCCTTTTCGCCGCTCGCAGGCGCGGACTGGCTGGTGGTCGTGGCGCCCGCTGGCCCGCTCGACGCCAACGCCATCATCGCTTTTCGCGCCCGACCCGATCAGGGCGTCAACTATCGGCGCGGCGTATGGCACCATCCGCTGATCGCGCTCCGCGTCACCAGCGACTTTCTTGTGATCGACCGCGCCGGCGAAGGCGCTAACCTCGAGCTCGAGAGGCTCGGCGATCCCTTGCTGATCGATTCCATCGAGCCTTGATGGCGGGTCGCTACGCGAGACGTTCCTCGCGCCCCCGCACGATCTGCGACAGGGTGACGGCGATGACGAGGGCGCCGCCGTAGAACAGGTCCTGCACAAAACTGCTGACGCCGAGGATCGAGAGCCCGGTGATGCCTGTCACGAGGAAATAGACGCTGATCAACGTGCCCCAGGGATTGAAGCGGCCAGGATTCATGCTCGTCGCGCCGAGGAACGCGGCCGCAAAAGCGGGCAGCAGAAAGGTCAGTCCTGAGCTCGGATCCGCCGCGCCGGTCGTTCCGACATAGAGCACACCGGCGATCGCGCCCATTAGTCCCGAGCAGAGGAAGCCGCCGAGCCGGACCCTGTCGACCGCGATTCCGCTGAGACGCGCAACTTCGCGACCGCGACCGACGAACAGCAGCAGGCGGCCGATTGTCGTGTAGGAGAGAGCGTACCAGAGCAGAGCGCACAGAATGAGCGCGTAGTAGAATCCCAGGGGCACGCCGAGGAAGCGGCTCACGATCACGGCGTTGACGAGCGCATCCGAGACGCCGCTGATGGTCTGCTGGTCGCCGAGCCAGAGCGTGACGCCGTGCATGAAGGTGCCGACGCCCATCGTCACGATCAGCGAGTTCATGCGGAAATAGAGGACGAAGAACCCGTTGACGAGCCCGAGCAACAGACCCGAAGCGAGCGCCGCCGCCACCGCGACGCCAATCGGCAATCCAGCATTGACGTTGAGCGCTGCGAGCAAAGTCCCCGCGAAGGTCAGATTGCTCGCAATCGACAAGTCGTAGTCGCCCGCCGTCAGCGGAACGATGAGGCCAAGGGCGGTAACGACGATGACCGATTGCGATCCGAGGATAGTCGCGAAATTCGACCAGGTGAGGAAGCTGTCGGGCCGCAGATAACCGAATACGGCGATGGTCGCCGCCCATACGAGCAGCAGCGCGAACCGTTCGAACCACTCGACGAAGGCGCCCTGTCCGGCCTTTGCTCCGCCCGCGCTCTGCGCCTTGACCATCGCGTTCAACCCCGACCCCCGCTCACTCGCTTCTGTAACACGCCTCAGCGATCGCTGGTTTGCTGATGTCGACCCCGGCGAGCTCTTTCACGACGCGGCCTCTGGCGAAGACGAACACGCGGTCGCAGATCGCCGTCAGCTGTTCGTAGTCCGAACTCGCACAGAGCGCCGCCGCGCCCTGCATCGTCGCCGCTGCGATGGCGGAAAACACTTGCGCCCGCGCGCCGACGTCGACGCCTTGCGTCGGCTCGTCGAGCAGGATCAGTCGCGGCCCCGTCTGGAACCATTTCGCGAGCAGCACCTTCTGCTGGTTGCCGCCGCTCAGCGATCCGAATGGCTTTTCGGGATCGCGCGGCCGCACGTCGAAACGGTCGGCGAGGTCGGCCGCGTTGCGCGATAGCGCCGTGCGCGACAACGCAAAGCCGCGGCTTACGCGGCCCATCACGGGCTGGTTGACATTCTCCGTCACGCTCAACGTGGCGACCGCCCCGGCGCCGAGCCGATCGCCCGGGATCAGGACGCAACCCTGCGCGATCGCGCGACGCGGCGTCTGGCTTGAGAGCTCGCTGCGCACGCCGCCGATCTCCAGTGTCCCCGCTTCCGCGCGCGTGGCGCCATAGAGGCGGTAGATGACCTCGTCGTAGCCCGAGCCGATGAGGCCAGTCAGGCCGACGACCTCCCCAGGGGAGAGCGAGACCGAAAACGGTTCGAGCGGCCCTCCGGCAAGGCCAGAGACGACAACGGAGGGCGCCGCAAGCGTCTTCGGCTGAGGCCGCAGCGTCTCGAGATCGACATGCTGGCCCACGATCAGCCGGATCACCTCCGCCTTCGACATGGCGGCGGTCTCGAATGTCCCGGCGACGCGGCCGTCGCGAAGCACGGTGGCGCGATCCGTGATTTGCAACACTTCGTCGATATCGTGGGAGACGAAGATGACGCTTGCGCCGTCGGCGACGATCTCGCGGACCAGCTTGAACAGCGCCTCGACGTCATGGGCCGGCAGGAAGGGCGTCGGCTCGTCGAGCACCAGCAGTCCGCGAGCGCGCGCCTGGCGCTTGTCGCGGCGCAATTCGTCGAAGGCGCGTACGATCGCGAGCTGAGCGCGCTCGACGGGCGTCAAGGAGGAAAGCGGCGCGAGCGGATCGAGGTGGACGCCGTAGCGGTCGAACAACTCGCGCGCGCGCCGAGCCTCGGCGCGCCAGTCGACAAACCAGGAAGCTTTGACGGCGAACTCAGACAGCAGCAAGTTCTCGAGCACCGTCAGCGAAGGCAAAAGCCCGAGGTGCTGATGCACGAAGCTGACGCCGTGCTCGCGCAGCGACGCGACACTGACCGGCAGCGCCACGCGGCGCCCGTCGATCTCGATCGTCGGATTTCCGTCCGGAATATGAAAACCGGACAGGACTTTGATGAGGGTGGACTTGCCCGATCCGTTCTGACCGAGCAGTCCATGCACTTCGCCGTGGCGGACCGTGAGGCTCACATGGTCGAGCGCCCTGGCCCCTCCGAAGCTCTTCGAGAGCCCTTCGATGCGCAGGACTGGGGGATGATCCGAAGGCGACGCCGCCTCCGAACCCACGCCGCCGACGCCGGTCAGTGCAACTGCCACAGCTTGCGGTATCCTTCGACATAGGCGTCGCCGTAGCCGGTGTTCACCTGCGGCGGCTTGCCCGCCGTGTCGGCGTTGCTCTTGTCGAAGACGAGCAGCGGGATCTTCGGATCCTTCACCGTCGGCAGGCCGCATAGCATGCGCATTTCGGAGTCGACCACGGCGTGGCCGATCCAGTCGAGGTTTTCGCCGATGTCGACCTCGATCTTGCCGGCCTGCACCATGCCGACAGCAAAGGGAGTGCCATTGAACGTCGCGACCTTCACCTTGTCGCTGCGGCCGGTAATCGTGATCGCCGGAACCACCCACTGCGTCAGCACGTCGTAAATCGGGATCACATAGTTGACGGAGGGATCCGCAGTGAGGGCCGCCTGCACGTTGGTCTGGGTCTTCGTCGCCATGTCAGGGATGGTGACGTTGACGTAGCTTATCTTGCAGTTTGCGCACTTGGCGAATTCCTCCTTGAGGCCGCTCAACATGGAATTGGTCGAGAGCACGTCGTTGATGCCCACGACGACGGCGTTCGCCTTACCGTCGGTCTTCCAGATCGCCCAGTCCGCGAGCAGCGCGCCGGCGCGCTTGTAGTCGATCGGCACGACGCCAGTGACCCCGGCAGGGGCAGGCTGCTCGTATCCGGTCAGATGCGCCGCGACGACCTTGAGGCCGGCTGCCTCGGCGGCCTTCACCTGCGGTTCGACGAACCGCGGATCGGCGCCAGCCATCAGATCGATCAGATTGAACTTGTTGTTGATCGCATAGTCGAAACCCTGGACCCACTGCGTCGGCTGGCCCTGGTTTTCCCACACTTTCATCGTGAACCCGACGTCCTTGGCCACCTTGGTCATAGTGGTCTGAATCGTCTTGATGAAGGGCACCGCGCTCGACGCTGGGATCGTCAGGATCGATTTGCCTTTCATGCAGGCGGCGGCGTCGAAGGCTTCGCCGGGCGCCTGGAAGGTCGGCTGTTGGCGATAGGGCTCAAGCTGCTCCCGAGCCTTTGCAGCTTCCGGGCTCTCCGCCAAGGCAGCGCCGGCAACCAGCTGAAACGCCGCGACGATGCTCGCGAACGCGATACTCCGCTTCATGAGTCCTCCCTCCCCCGTGGGGTGGCGTCGGCGCCGCACTGGGCTAGCTGCAAGCGTCCGACGGCCCCTAGACAGGGAAATACCAATTCTGTATTCGAAATGCAATCTTTGCGGCGCAAACGAAGTCGCCCCGCCGAACCGCGTTGTCTGGGAGCGAGACTATGAAGGGCCTGGATGAGGACCGTGCGATCTCGGATCTGCGCAAGCTGGCCCAGTTCGGAAAGTTCGAGACAGGCGTGAACCGGCCGGCAATGTCGGACGCTGACTTCGAAGCGCGGCAATGGTTGCGCGAACAGATGAGCGAAGCCGGGCTCGACGCCGAGATCGACGGGCTGGGCACAGTGCTGGGTCGCGCGCCACGGGCCACCACCTCTGTTCTGCTCGGTTCGCACTCCGACAGCGTGCCTTTCGGCGGCTGGCTCGACGGCGCCATGGGCGTCATCTTCGCGCTCGCCGTCGCGCGCGCTCGGCAAACTACGCATCCCGACTCCAGGCTCGGCGTCGACGTCGTCTCCTTCGCCGACGAAGAAGGGACCTTCCTTGCGTGCGGCGGAAGCCGAGCCTTCTGCGGCGATATCGGATTGGACGACGTCAAGCGAGCCTCCAATGCGTCAGGCGAGCGCCTCACCGACCGTCTTGATCGGCTAGGCCTCACTGGGCGCGCCTGGACAAAGCTCGATCCGTCGCGGCTGCGCGCCTTTGTCGAAGCGCATATCGAACAGGGGCCGCGATTGATCGACGGCGGGATCGACGTCGGCGTCGTCACCGGAATCGTTGGCCTGCGCCGCCGCCGCGTGAAGTTCGAGGGACAGGCGGATCATGCGGGAACAACCCCTATGGCGATGCGGCGCGACGCCGGCATGGCGATGCACGACTTCGCCGTCGCCGCAGCAACCGCGTTGCGTGCTGCCGGCTCGCGCGACTCCGTCTGGAACATCGGCGTCGTCTCCATAAAGCCGGGCGCGCCGAACGTGGTGCCGCACGAGGCGGAAATCGTCGTCGAGTTCCGTGATCTGTCGACGCCGGTGATGGAGCGCATGGATGAAGCGCTGCGCGCGCTGATCGTCGAACGCGACGGCGCTGCGGGCGTGCGCGTCAGTTCGACGATGATCGGCGCGATCGAACCCACGCATATGAACGAGCGGCTGATCAGCCATCTCGAGGCGGCCGCCGCGGCCGAAAGCGCGAGCTTCCTGCGCATGCAGAGCGGCGCGGGCCATGACGCCATGATCCTCGGCCGACGCATTCCGGCCGCGATGCTGTTCGTCCCGAGTCTCGGCGGGCGGAGCCACCACATCTCCGAGGACACCGACGAAGCGGACATTCGCAAGGGGCTGCGCGTCTATGCGCGGGCTGTCGACGCCATCTTGGAAGAGCTGGGCCAGGACGGCCGCGGCGCCCTTTGAACGAACTCGAGAAAGGTTGACCCTATGCGTATGATCGGCGTGGACGTCGGTGGAACCTTCACCGACCTCGTTTACTGCGACATGGCCTCGCGCGAGCTCGCCATCCACAAAGTGTCCACGACGCCGGACGACCCCTCGCGCGCGGTCCTGCAGGGCATTTCCGAGCTCTGCGCCGAGAATGGCATAGAGCCCGGCTCGATCGACTACGTGCTGCATGGCACGACGACCGCGACCAACGCCGTGCTCGAGCACAAGGGCGCGCGCACCGGCATGGTGACCAACGAGGGCTTCCGCGACATCGTCCACATCGCGCGACACCAGCGCGTCGAGCATTATTCGATCATGCAGGAGCTGCCTTGGCAGAACCGCCCGCTCGCGTCGCGCCGCCATCGCAAGGTGGTGCGCGGCCGCCTCATTCCACCGCGCGGCGAGGAACTTGAGCCGCTGAACGAAGCGGACGTGGTCGCCGCCGCGCACGCGCTGAAGGAGGAAGGGGTCGAAGCGGTCGCGGTCTGCTTCCTGTTCTCCTATCTGAATCCGGCGCACGAGGATCAGGCCAAGCGCATTCTCGAGCGTGAACTGCCTGGCGTATTCATCACGACCTCCTCTTCCGTCTCGCCGCAGTTCCGCGAATTCGAGCGCTTCACGACCGCCTCGCTGTGCGCCTTCGTCGGTCCCAAGATGCGGACCTACATTGGCCGGCTCGACGCTTCGCTGAAAGGCGCGGGCATGCGCGCCGACCTTCGCATCATGGCTTCGAACGGCGGCGTCGCGACGCCGGCGATGGTGGCGGAAAAGCCTGTTATGACCCTGCTCTCCGGGCTCGCGGCCGGGGTGCTCGGCGGCGCCTGGGTCGGCGAGCTCAGCGGTCGGCGCAAACTGATCACCTTCGACATCGGCGGCACGAGCGCGGACATCGGGATCGTCGTCGATGGCCGCTATGCGGAAACCGATCCGCGCAGCACGTCGATTGCGGGCTTCCCCCTCCTCTTGCCGATGATCGACATCCACACGATCGGCGCTGGCGGCGGCTCGATCGCCTATCTCGACGCTGGCGGCGCGTTCCGCGTCGGTCCGCGCAGCGCGGGCGCGGTTCCCGGTCCCGCCGCTTATGGACGCGGCGGCGCGCAGCCCACGGTCACCGACGCAAATGTCGTGCTCGGCCGTCTCGACAAGGATGACTTCCTCGGCGGCGGCATGAAGCTCGACGATCGCGCTTCTGAACGGGTAATCGACGAACTTGCGGGCCGTCTCGGTCTCGATAAGCTCGAGGCGGTCGAGGGCGTGCTGACGGTCATCAACAGCAATATGGCGAATGCGATCAGGTCGCGTACGGTGCAGAAGGGCGTCGACCCACGAGAATTCGCGCTCGTCGCCTTCGGCGGCGCGGGACCGCTGCACGGCGCCGAAGTCGCTCGGATGCTCGGCATTCCCGAAGTGATCGTGCCGCCCTACCCCGGCATCACCTCGGCGATGGGCCTGCTGACGACCGACCTCAAGTACGATACCATCCGCACTCAGTTCCAGGTCAGCGGCAAGGTGGATCTGAGCCGCCTGAGCGAAGATCTCGCGGCGATGGAGCGGCAGCTTGCGGCGCAGTTCGCGTCCGACCACCTCGACGCCGCGAACTTCCGTTTCGTGCGCGACGGCGATCTGCGCTACGTCGGCCAGGGTTACGAGCTGAAAATCCCCTTCCCGCAAGGCGAACTGACGGCCGAGAGCCTGACCGAGATTTGGCGCTTGTTCCACGAGGCGCACAAACGCGAATACGGACATTATTTCGAGCAGAACCCGATCGAGATCGTGAACGTGCGCGTCACCGGCGTCGGCGCCATGCCGAAGATCCAGAAGCTCCAAGCGCCCGTGGGCGGTTCTCTCGCCGCGGCGAAGACACGAGTCGGGCAATGCGTGTTCCGCGTCGACGGCGCCTTGAAGCCGTTCGAGACGACCTTCTACCGCCGCGCTCTGTTGCCCGTCGGCGAAAAGTTCCAGGGGCCCGCAATCGTGCTGCAGAAAGACAGCACCACCGTCATTCCTCCGCGCTGGTCGGCGATCAACGACGCCGCTGGCAATCTGATCCTCTCGTTCGACGGAGACGCCTGATGCAACTCGAAGGCTCTAACATTCCGACTCAACCCGCAACGCGCGTCGACCCGATCACCGGCGCCGTGATCCAGGGCGCCTTGGAGAACATCGCGATCGAGATGGGCCACAAGCTGATGCGAATGAGCTATTCGAGCATCATTCGCGAGTCCGAGGACTTCGGCGCGGCGCTCACCGACGCTGACGGCCGTCAGCTCTGCGAATGCAAGATGAGCACGCCGCTGCAATCCGGCCCGATCCCCGGCTATATCAGGGGCATCAAGGAGCGCTTCGCCGCCCGCGGCGACGTGTTCCGTCCCGGCGACGTCATCATGCACAACGACCCTTATGGCGGGGCCTCGCACGGACCGGACGTCGCGTTCTGCGTGCCGGTGTTCGACGGCGACGCTCTGGTCGGCTTCTCCGTGACCACTGCTCACCATCTCGACATCGGCGCGCACACGCCGGGAAGCTGCGGCATCGTCGACGCGGTGGACACCTATGCGGAAGGGCTGCAATTCAAGGCGATCAAGGTGGTCGACCAGGGCCGCCGCAACGACATGGTCTGGCACGTGGTCCGCGACAACATCCGCATTTCGGATCTTGTGGTCGGCGACATGGAGGCGCAGATCGCAGCGGCGCAGATCGGCGCGGAGCGCTTCCTCGATCTCGTTCGTCACTACGGCCGCGACACGGTCACCGGCGCGAGCGAGGATCTGATGGACTACTCCGAGCGCCTGATGCGGGCGGCGATCCGCGACATTCCGGATGGCGTCTATAGCGCGTCGACCTTCATCGACGGCTTCCTCGACGACCCCGAGCCGTCGCGACGTGACCTCAAGATCGTCGTCACGATCACGGTCAAGGGCGACGAGATGCTGGTCGATCTGACCGGCACGGCGCCGCAAGTCCCCGATCGGCCCATCAACATGCCGTTCGTCGGCACGGTCGATTGTGCGATCTGGCTCACGCTCCGCTCGATCCTGCTCGACAGCGTCGTCTACGGACCGATCCCGCAGAACAGCGGTCTGACGCGCCCGATCACGATCACGGCCCCGAGGGGATGCCTGGCCAATCCCATATTTCCGGCGCCCGTGATCGCGCGCTTCTGCCCCGGCAATGCGCTCGCCGATGCGGTGATGAAGGCGTTGGCGCCGGCAGTGCCCGGCCAGATCAGCGCTGGCATCGGCAATCTGACGGTCATCGCTTTCAGCGGCGTCGCCAACGATCAGCAATGGGTCCACATGGAGATCCTCGAAGGCAGCTACGGCGGCCGGCGCGGGATGGACGGCATGGACACCGTCGACACCCTCTACGCAAACACCCGCAACAATCCGATCGAGGACATCGAGTCGCATCTGCCGCTCCGTGTCGGGCGCTATGAGCTGCGCGAAGACATGGCTGCGGCCGGCGAATGGCGTGGCGGCGTCGGCTCCGTGCGCGAATTCGTCTATCTTACGGACGGCGGCTTTTCGGTCGAAGGCGACGGGCACAAGTACAAGCCCTGGGGCTTCGACGGCGGCGACGACGGCGCGCCGAGCGAACTCGTGCAGCTGACGACGACCGGCGAGAAGATCGAACTGCCGTCCAAGGTCCCCTACCGCAAGACCAAAGCGGGCGACCGACTGATCGCCTACGGCCCGAGCGGCGGCGGCTACGGTTCTCCCCTCGAACGCGCGCCGAGCGCGGTGCTCGACAACGTCCTCGACGGGATCATCTCTCCGGATCTCGCGCGCCAGCGCTATGGGGTCGTGATCGCCGAGAATTCAGTCGACGAGGCCGCGACGAAGGCGCTGCGGGCCGAGATGCACGACTGACGGCGCGAGACGCCGCTGTCATGCCCGCGAAAGCGGGCATCCAGGCGTCAAAGTGCGAAGGCCTGCGGCGGTTGTCTGGCCCCCCGCTTTCGCGAGGGTGACAGCAGCGTCGCGTCAACCAAAAGCAGCAGGTCCAGTTGGAGCGCTGGAGCCCAATCTCATTGGGCCAAAACGCGCTTCACGCGTTGAGGAACTCGCTCCAGCGGCGCGCCAGGTAGTTGTGGTCGTCCATGATCGTGTTCCAAACGCGCACGCGCGACATGCGCTCGACGTAGGAGCCGCCGTCGCGCACCTCGCCCGCATGCACGCAGACCTCCCCGAAGGGATCGGGCAGGTCTTCCGAAGCGGGCTTTCCTTCATACCAATAGTCCCACTCGGCGGCAGACAGATGCCGCCGTGTCTGCTCGCGCGCGGTCATGTAGTAGCCCTGCCGCGCCAGAATGGCGCCCGGCGCTCCGTCGAGCCACCAGTTCAGGTAAGCGTAGGCGGCCGCGAGCGTCTCCCCTGACGCGGCCGCGGAGAGGCAGAGATCCGAGCGCCAGCCCCGCGTGCCCTCCGCGGGCAGCGCGCTCGCAACGTCGAGACCGCTGCGGCGGAGCTTGGTGATCGCGGGCGAGAATATGCTCTGCACGACGACACCGCCGCGCTCCATCAGCTTGCTGGCGTCTTCATAGGTCTCCCAGAGCGCGCGGAAGTGACCGCTGCGTTTCTTTTCCATCAGGATGCCGATGATCGCGTCGATCTCTTCGATCGAAAGATTGGCGATGTCGCCGAACTTCAGGATGCCCGCCCCCTCCACCGCGAGCGCCGCCTCGATCATGCCAAGCGTCGGATCGCGCAACATGGCGACTTTCCCGCGCCAGCGCTCGTCAATCAGCCAACTCCAGCTGTCGTGCTCCCCAGGCCTCAGCTGCTCGCGAAGAGCCTTCAGATAGCCCAGAGAGTCGGAGCCATGGATCGTCGGCAGCATCGCCGCCCGCTGCGTTGGATGCGCGGCCAGCCGTCCGTCGTCCTGGACGTAAAGCTGCCGGAACAGGTCATCGCAGATCTTCACGCCGTTGTGGGACAACGAAGCGAGTTGCTCGACCTCGCGCCAGCGTGGAATTTGCGAAACGTCGATCGGCTGAATGGCGGATGCAGTCCACATCAGGTCGACCGTGTGCCACTGATGATAGACGTCGAAACTTTCCGGCTCCGTTACAGCCTGGCGGATCTCCTCGGCCCCGTCCACGGGTTCGAAGGCGATCTCGAAAGGAAGATCCTTGGCTGCGCGGCGGCGGATCGGCTCGAGCAGGATTTCGCGGCGACCCAGCACGCGCAACGTCGGACGCCCCTTGAGCGATTTGCGTCGACGCTCTGCGCGGGCAATCTTCGACGACGCCGAACGGCCCTCGACGACGGGCGTGAGATAGGGCGCGACGTCTTGGGCCGTCAGGACGGAGAGGACCTTGAGCCGCGCGCGCGTGCGTTCCAGCGCCCAATCGAGGTGGAGCGTAAGTGCATCCGCCGCGCCGTGCGAATCTCCGGCGAGCAGACAGTCGAACACGCGTTCATGTTCCAATAAAGCCGCGTCGACTTCGTGCAAGCCGAAATGCCGGGCGAACAGGCGGTTGATCACGTCGGGCATTCGGCTCTGTTGGATCGTCCCGATGAGCCGGCGGTTGAGAACTGAGGCGAGACATCGCTCATGCAAGTCGCGTTCGAGGTCTTCGAAGTCGGCTTCGGCCACGACGCCCTTGCGCCTAGCCGCCGCGGCGCGGCCGCGCATGGCTTCCACCTCGGCGCGGGGCAGCGAGGGCGCGGAGAGGCGCAAGGCCGCCGGCTCCAGCAACCGCCGCATCTCGAAATGCTCTTTCACATCGCGCGCGGTGAGCGGCCCGGCCGTCCAGTGCGACCAGCGGTCCTTCTCGATCAAGCCGTCATGGTGGAGGCGGGCGAGAGCGTCGCGCACGACCGTACGGCTCACTTCGAAATGGGCGCACATCGCCGATTCGGAGATCTGGTGCGCGCCAAACGGGGTGCATGCGACGACGCTCTCGGCCACTTCGCCGTAGATTTTCTGCCAGGTTGCGCGCTGCGCATAGTCCTGGATTTCGCCCGAGACGTCGAGATCCAGCGTCAGCAGATTGACCCGGTTTGGCTTCGCGCCGTCCTCGCCGCCGCCGACCAGATAGCCGCGGCCTTCGAAACGGCGAATGAGGCCTTCTTCGGCCAGGAGTTCGAGCGCACGGCTGACGGGACCACGGCTCACGCCCAGCAGCGTCGCTATCGGTCGTTCCAGCAGAACCACGCCACGCAGCAGCTTTCCCGCGGCGATGTTGCGGGCCAGTTCATCGCGCACGATCTCATAATAGGGCTTCGCCTGCGCCGGCGCCGCGGATCCCTCGGGCGCTGGAGCAGAGCCGACAGAAGGAGGGTCCAATTCGATGTGATTCATTCGGGCGATCGGCCGGCCGGATCCCTTTACGACAGCGTCGCCCGCTCTTTCCCGCTGAACGGACGCCTGCCGAGGTTGACCGTCACTACATATCGCAATCGCCGGCCGAAATCATCAGGCGCGCCTCCGCTATGCCATTCTATTGGCGGCGCCCAACGATAGACGTCACTCCGCGAGGGCAGCCTGCACGTCGCTCAGCGTCGGCAGGGCGCCTTGAGCGCCGTAGCCAAGTGTCGACAGTCCGGCGGCTCGGTTGGCAAAGCGGAGCGCTTCGGTCCAATCGAGACGCTGCAGTAGTCGCGCATGCAAGCAGGCGGCGGCGAAGCAATCGCCGGCTCCGGTCGTATCCACGACGTCGGCGGGAAAGCCCGCGGCGGCGAGTGACAATGCGCCGGACTCAACGCGCGCGCCGTTCTCGCCGAGCGTTGTGACGACGGTTGGCGTGAGGCTCGTCAGTTGTCCGCCAAGGCGATCGTCGAGAACGGCGCGCGCCTCGCCGTTGCAGAAGAGCAGATCGAAGCCCTCGATCGCTGCTGCAAGCTCGGCGGGATCGGACGGGCAATCGGCTCTTTCGACATCGATCGAGGCCGTTGCGCCGCAGGCGCGCGCGACCGCGACAACGCGCCGGCAAAGCGACGGGTCGCCCACTGACGTGAGATGAATGTGGGTCACGCCCGCGCAAGCCGCTGCGGTCAGCTCATCCGCGCTTGGCCGATAGGTCTCGGTCATGAGCTTGATCAGCGATTTCTCGCCGTCCGGCGTGATCAGCCCGATGCAGCTGAAGGTTCGCACGCCCGCAAGGCGCACCACGAAATTGGTATCGACGCCCGACTTCGCGAGCGCATCGAGCGCAAAGGCCGCTTCGTCATCGTCGCCCACTCGGCCCAGGATGCGCACCGAGGCCCCGAGCCGTGTCAGAGCTGCGGATACATTGCCGGCCATGCCGCCGGGCACGCGTTGCAGGTGTTTGCCGTTGACCTTGCCGTCACGCGTCGGCAGGCGATCAACCCCAATCAAGACGTCGACGTCGATGTCGCCAATGCAGAGAAAGAGCGGGTTCCCCAGAGCGGTCAAGATTGCGCCTTTTCGTTTCGTGGGAGAACGGTCCAGCGCATTGGCGCCAACCCGTGCGTCGTACCATCCAGAATGACGCGTCGGCCTTTGTCCGAATAGACCTCGACGGCTTCGCCCGTCGTTTCGATTTCGAACGTTTCGTCATCGCGCGAAAACACGGCCAATTCGGCTCTGTCCCTTTCGATCCACCACCGCGCAAACGCGTCGAGCGTCATGGAGGGAAGGTTGAGCCGCGCGACAGCGTCGAAGAGAGCCGGCAGAACAGCATGCGCCATGCGGCCCAGCACTTCGGGGTGACCGTAGAGGTGGGCGGGACGCCTCAGAGCGACCTGACGGTCGAGCGCCGTCAGATAATGGTGCAACACCGCGTGGCTGCTTAGCGGCCCAAGGCCGGCGTCTTCCTGATGGATTGCGAAGCGTTCCGGGGAGAAGGGATGGACCGGGATCTGCAGTATTCCGAAATCCGTAAAAAACGGTAGCGAGTCGAAGTCCAGCCCGAAGTCAGAGGAATAGACGTGATCGAGTTCGGCCATGGTCTGGTCGAGCGCGGGATTCCAAAGGCCGCGCGGCGCCACATACCCGGTCGTCCTGACGCCTAGACGCTGCTCGACCCAATCCATGCCGCGGCGGAGATTGGCGGTGTTTTGCTCGACGGTGTCGAACAGATCATGGACGTCCGCGTGGTGAGCGATTTCGTGGCTGCGCAGCCAATCGCGCGACAGGTCGCCAGGATGCGCTTCGCAAAGCGCCTTGTTGAAGTAGAACGAGGCTTGCACGCCATGCGCCTCGGCCACTTCGGCGAGCGCCCGGCAATTGGATCCAAACAGACCATCGACATCCACCCGGAACAAGAAGACAGAGGAAGCCGCCTTCGGGTAGCGGGCGACGCGCACGAAAGGCAGATCGAGTTGAGCGAAGGCCTGTCCCAGCATCCATGTCATAGCGTCGGCGACATCGGCCTTGTCGACCGTGGCGACCCGTTCGGTGACATTCGATGCTTCCGTGAACGCTCGCAAGCTGTCGCCTAAGGCGACGAGATGCGTTGCGAGCGGCAGGCCGGTGAAGACGAGCGAGCCCGCGCCCAGCGGCCGCGTCAGAATCGCGGGCCGCACGTCGGCGAGCGCGCCGTTGCGCGGCTTGCGATTCTGGTGCAAGCGGATTTCACCGCTTCCTTGACCGTCGAAGACTCGAGCCAGACACGGCAGGGCGGCTTCGCGGTCGCCGTTCGGCGGGCGAAATCGGGTAAGCGTCGCTGTGACGCTCGGTCCAAGCAACGCATCGGCGCGCGGCGCGCCCGTCACCACCGCGACGCCGCCTCGCTCGACGAAGGCTTCGCACCAGGAGGGCAAGGCGCCGTCGAAAATGATGATCGGCCGGTCCGGACCGTCGATGCGATCCCACGGCAGTCTGTCCTGCCGCAGCACACGGGCCCAGCCAGCCGCAGCGTCGCCGTCGGCGTAAAGGCCGATTCTGATCTCTTGTCGCATGGACTTAGGCCTCGGCTCGGCGCAGACCGGTGACGTAGGCGACGAGCGTCGGGCCATCGAGGGCCGAAACGGGCTCGTCAGCGACCTTGCGGCCGAGCCTAAGCACCACGACGCGATCGCAGACTTCCAACACCTGCTCCATATTGTGGCTGATCAGCACCACCGCGATGCCCTGGTCCCTGAGGCGGGCGATCAGGTCGAGGACGTGGCGGGTCTGGCGCACGCCCAGCGCGGCGGTCGGCTCGTCGAGGAACACGATCTTGCGGCTCCAGCCGACCGCGCGGCCGATCGCGACGCACTGGCGCTGGCCGCCCGAGAGATCGCGGATGCGCTGGCGCACCGAGACGGTTCCGCCCATGCCGACCTGGTCGAGGATGGTGCGGGCGCCGGCGCGCATGGCGCGCTTGTCGAGCCAGCCGATCTGCTTCAGCCCGGGCGCGCGCGAGCGAATCTCACGGTTGAGGTAAAGGTTCTGGGTGACGTCGCCGTGCATCACCAGCGACAAGTCCTGGTGCACGACCTCGATGCCGAGTTCCGCCGCGCGCTTGGGGCCGCCGTGCCCCATTGCAAGCCCGCCGACCGCGACCTCGCCTTCATCGGGCGTGTAAACGCCCGCAATGCAGCGCACCAGCGTCGATTTGCCGGCGCCGTTGTCGCCCACGAGGCCGACCACCTCGCCGGGCCAGACCGCGACGTCGATCGCCTCGAGCGCGCGGAGGCCGCCAAAGATCTTGCCGAGGTTCGTGACGCGAAGGAGGGGTTCGCCGCTCCTTGCGTGTGAGGTGGCGTTCATTCTGCAGGCTGCCTTTGGCTGAGCGCGACGGCGATCACGATGATGACGCCCTGCACGACGATCTGCTGCTGCACGGTCGCGCCCATCAGCACGAGGCCGTTGACGATCATGGCCATCAGGATGGCGCCCATCAGCGCGCCGGGGATGCTGCCCTGGCCGCCGAACAGGCTCGTTCCGCCGATTACGACTCCCGCCAGCACCGTGAGGAGATCGCCCGAGCCCAGCGTATAGACCGCGCCCTGGACTTCACCGGCGTACAGCATGCCCGCCAGCGCAGCCGTGCAGGACGAGATCACCATGACGGCGATCCGCACGCGCCGCGTGTTGACGCCGAGCGCCCGGGCGCTCGCGCCGTTGCTGCCGGTCGCCATGACGCGCCAGCCGAAGGCGAGGTTGCGATAGGCGATCTGCGCCACGACGGTCCCGGCGACCAGCCAGACCACCGCATCCGACAAGGGGCCGATGCTGCCCGAGCCGAACAAGGTCGTGTAAGTCTCATTGGTGATCGGCACGTCCTGCAATTGCGTCGACAATTGTGCGATGCCGTTGAACAGTTGCATGGTCCCGAGCGTGATCAGGAAGGACGGCACGCGCAGGCCGACGATCAGGAAACCGTTGAGCAGGCCCGCGCCAACGCCGGTCAAAATCCCGAAGGCGATTCCTCCCGGCAAGCCGAAATGTCGGAGGCCAAGTGCGGTGAACAAGGCCGCAGTTGCGACGACCGAGCCGATCGACAAGTCGATTTCGCCGGCCGTCAGGACGAAAACGGAGCCGAACGCCATCAGGGCGATCGGCGTCACCTGAGAGATGATCGAGGTGGCGTTCTGGCTGCTGAGAAATCCTTTGTCGTGCAGCGTCACGGCAAAGAAGGCGAAGACCAGCACGAAGCCGAGATAGACCGTAAGATCGGTCCAGCGAAAGGTGTGGCGATCTGTCAGGCCGGCGATTCGTGGCGTTGCCGGAACGTCGGCGGTGCGGGTGGGTTGATCAGTCATTGCACTGCAAATACCTGCATGGCGCGTTATATCGTCTAATTGGTGCGGCCAACTTCGTTGGGCCCTTTGTCGTCATCGTGAGCGAAGCGTGGCGATCCAGAGATCGTGGCGCTCGGCGTTGCTGCGCCGAACGCGTCACGAGCCGTGCGGGATTCGGACATACTGGCGACCGCCTCGATCGCTGAATTGCTTCGCTCCGCTCGCAATGACGTTGGACCGAGGGCGCGCTTACTTCCCCAGCGCCTGGGTGACTTCGGGTGGCGGCGCTGCGTGGTAATCCTGCGAATAGGCGTCCAGGATGCTTGCCTTGGTCACCGCAACGGCTGGAACCTGGATGTAGGCGGGAGCGTCTTTGCCGAGCAGCGCATAGCCGATCTCGGCGACGAGCGACTTGCCGATCGAGTAAGGATCGTCGACGGTCAGCGCCTTCACGGCGCCGTCCTGCGCAAGCGAGACCGCCACCGTGTTCGACAGATCCATCGTACCGACGACGATATCGGTGCGATGGGCGGTGCGGATTGCCTCGAGCACACCTGCCGCGGGTTCGGACCAGGGCGCGTAGATGGCCTTGAGCTTGGGATTTTGCAGGATCATGGCGCTCGCGATCTGGAAGGCGCGCGACGGATCGGAGAAGCCCTGGGCGGCCGCGATCTTGATCTTGGGGAATTCCTTCTCGATCGTCGTCCGGAACGCCGCGTCGCGCTGGTTCACCACATAGGCGTTGGCGTCGAAATAGAGGAAGCCGATGTCGCCCTCCCCGCCGATCGCCTTGGCGAGCCCCTCCGCGGTCTTCTGCCCCATGGCGAAAAGATCGTCGCCGACGAGGCCGACGTAGTCCTTCCCCTGCCGGAAGCCGGACGGCATGTTGCTGATCAGCGCAAGCTTGACGCCGGCGTCGCTGGCCTTTTGCAGCGCTGGCCGGAGTTCATTCGGATTGACGGGCCAGACGAGGATGCCCGACGGCTTCTTCGCCATAAGGGTCCCGACCGCATGGGCCTGGTCGGAAGCGCTGTAGTTGGAATTGCTGAGGCCCGCGACTTCGATGCCGAGCGCCTTCAATTCGTCCTCAGCGCCAAGCGTGACCGCATTGGCCCAGTCGGAGCTCGTCTGCAGCAGGAGCGCGACGGAATAGTGACCTTCGTGCAGCTTCTTGATCTCGTCATCCGTGAAGCTCAGGACGCTGGCGGGTTGGCCGGTTGCGCCGTTCGGCCCGACCGTCGAGGTCACCTGGCCTTTGAGGGCGAACTCGCCGCCCACCATGCCGTCCGCGGCATGGGCTCCAATCGCAGCGCCGGCCAGGAGCGTGCTGGCAAGGGCCAGAGCGCTCAGCCGCTTGAGCGCAGCGCGTGGCGAGGTTGGGCACAGCGCAATCATCGAATATTCCTCCCTGTGATCGATTGTATTGGCAAACAGTTCGTCGTTTCACTCGCGATTTTGGCTAAGCGTCTGGGCGCGGCGTTGCTCGACGCCGCGCCAACGTGGCTCACTTACAATCGCCCTTGTATTCGTACTTCTGAGCTGCGGCCTCGTCGCCCGCCTTGATGGTGGCGATTTCGGTCAGGGTCGTTTTGTCGAGCGACTGGCCCTTGATGAGCTTCGCCGCCGACTCCATTGCGACCTCGCCTTCCTGCTTGGGGTTCTGGGCGATCAGCGCCGAGATTGCGCCGTTCTTGAAGGCGTTCACTTCCGCAATCGCAGCGTCGTAGGCGACGACCTTGACCCTGCCCGTAGCGCCGGCCTGCCGCAGGCCCGTCAGCGCGCCGATCGCGCCCTGGTCGTTGGTCGAGAACACGCCGGCGAGATCCGGATGCGCCGACAACGTCGAGGTCACGATCTCGGCAGCTTTCTGCGGGTCGTCGCTCTGGTACTGCGGACCGAGATAATGAAGGCCCGGATATTTCTTCAGCTCCTCTTCGAAGCCCGTGGTGCGCGCGTCTTGCGCCGCCGAGCCTGGCGGTTGGGTGATCACCATCACCTCGCCCTTGCCGCCCAGCAGCGAGTTCATGGCGTCTGCCGCGAGCCTGCCGCCCTGTTCGTTGTCAGTGACGATCTGCGTTTGGACGAAGGATGGGTCGCCGACCGTCTGATCGACCGTGACGATCTTGGTTCCCATGCCGGCGAGTTGCTTCATCGGAGCGATCAGCGCCTTGGCGTCGGTCGGGACGATGACCGCCACTGCAGGCTTGGTGGCGGCGACGGCGTTGATGACAGGGATTCTGGCTATCGGCCGCGAACGTGTCCGGGGCCGAGACCGTAAGGGTGAGACCGAGTTCCTTGGCTTTGGCTTGCGCTCCGCAGGCGAGCGCCTGATAGAACGGACTTCCCTTCACGCCGACCACCAAGGCCACGGAATTGTCGGCGGCGCGCGCCGCGCCCGAGACGCTGGCGGCGATCAGAAGAACAGCGCCCATCTTGCATGTCGTTTTCATCATCATGTCGTTCCCTCCCCCAAAAATGTCAGCTGCGTTCTCTTGCACGGCGTTTGAGCTGGTCGATCCACACAGCAAGGATCAGGACGGCTCCGGTCGCGACTGTCTGCCAGAAGGGCGGAATGCCGAGGATCACGAAGCCGTTCAGCAGGATGATCGGGATGAACACGCCGACGACGGTGCCGCCGATCGATCCGATGCCGCCGAACAGGCTCGTGCCCCCCAGCACCACGGCTGAAATCGTGCCGAGATTGTCCATGGCGTGGCCGCCGATCGTCGTGGTGGCGAAGCGCGCGGTGGACATCATGGCGGCCAAGCCCGCAAGGCTTCCTGATAGCGTGTAGATCGCGATGAGCCGACGGCGGACGTTGATGCCAGCGCGGCGGGCCGCCTCGCGATCAGAGCCGACCGCAAAGACATGGACGCCAAAGCGGGTGAGGTGCAGCACGATAGCCCCGACCGCGGCGACCACGGCGGCGATCAAGACCAGCACGGGGATGCCGCCGACCGTGCCGGAACCGACCCCGTCGGCCAGCGTGTCCGGTATGGCCCGCACATCGACCCCGTTGGTGAGAATCTGGGCGAAGCCGAGCGCCATGCCAAACGTGCCGAGGGTGACGATCAGGGCCGGAATGCGCGCCACGGCCACGAGGACGCCGTTGATTGCGCCCCAAAAGGCGCCGCTCAGAATGGCGACGATCAACCCTACCGCCACCACGCCCCAGCCGCCCTCCGTAGTCCCGTAGGCGTTCCCAGCCGCGCCCGACATATGGAGCATGATCTGCGCCGAGATGACCGAGGCGAACACCAACACGGCGCCGACCGAGAGGTCGATGCCGGCGGCGATGATGACGAAGGTTTGGCCGATCGACAGCACCAGCAGGATCGAGGCGTTTACGGCCAGCATGGACAGATTGTAGGCCGAGCCGAATTGCGCGGGTCTCAGCAGGCCGAAAACCAGCACAAGAGCGATGAGCAACAGGAAGATCCAGCCGCCGCCCAGCAGCCCGACCCAACGCTCGACCTTCGAGACGCTCTCGTCTTCGATCTTGGGGAGCGACGCCGCCGCTTTCATTGGGAAGCTTCCTGTTCGACGGAGCCGCTCGTCATCGCGGACACCAGGCGGTCGACGCTGGCGTCGGCGACGGTGAACTGCGCAACGCGGCGGCCGAGCCGCAACACCTCGACTCTGTCCGCGATCGCGAGCACCTGCGGCATGTTGTGGCTGATCAGCACGACCGCGATGCCCTGGTCGCGCACCTGCCGGATGAGATCGATGACGCGGCCGGTCTGGATCACGCCCAGCGCCGCGGTCGGTTCATCCATGAAAATCACCTTGTCGGCCCACATCGAGGCGCGCGCGATGGCGACTGACTGACGCTGGCCGCCAGAAAGCGACGAGATGGAAACTTGGTCCGAGCGCAGCTTCACGCCGAGGCGCGCGAACTGTTCGGTTGCCTTCCGCCGCATGCTGGGCCGGTCGACGAAGCCAAGGCGGCCGAGCAGACCGGGCCGCATCTCCTCCCGACCGAGGAACAAGTTTTCAAACGGAGTAAGCTCGGCGGCGAGCGCCAGATCCTGGTAAACTGTCGCGATGCCCTTCGCCTGCGCGGCCGTCGGCGAATCGAATGCGACGGGCTTGCCGTCGAGCAGGATCTGGCCCTCGTCGGGACGATCGGCGCCCGACAGGATTTTGACGAGCGTCGACTTGCCGGCGCCGTTATCGCCGATGAGAGCGCAGATTTCGCCGCGATAGACCGAAAAATCCGCACCATCGAGTGCGCGGAGATGGCCGAACCGGCGCTTGATTCCACGGGCCTCGAGGAGCGGCGTCGCCATTAGTGCGGCGCCTCGACCGAGAGGCCGATATTGTTCGCGAAGGCGTTGCACTCGGCATAACCCGCGCCGCTGAGCGCGGCCCAGTGCCGGAAGGCCGCCTCGGCATCCGGGAAACGCCAAGTCTCAACCGTCTCGAAGTCGTGCTGGCCGCGCACATGGTAGCGGCCATAGCAGACGCCGCCCGCCTTCGCGGACGCGTCAGCCACAGCCTTCCAGGCCGCCAGCTTCTCGCGCTTGGCGTCCTCGTCGAGACTGTACCAGTGCGGGCGGGGCCGCGCGTAATGGATCCAGATGCAATCGCTCATCTCGGCCTCAATTCGCTGCGATCAAACTGGCCAGGGAACGGCGCCGTCCGATCAGGTGACGCGATGTGGTGAACTTGAAATCGGCCGCGTGCTCGTGGCCCCGCATCGCCGTATCGATCGCTGCGAGAGACGGCGCCTCCCACACGCCGATGTGATGCCAGGAACTCGCCCAATCGAGGCGGTGCCGTCCTGCGATGCCGATGTCGAGCGCAACGTCGCCCTTGAAGGCGACATCGCATTCGGCGTCGTATTCGCGCCGCTCGACTTGGCTTGCCGCCGCCCACGCGTCGTTCCATTCCCAGAATGCCAGAAAGCCCCAGTCGTGCTGGGCCGCTTCGCCCTCCCCGCCCACAGTCGCGAACTCGCGCGGGCCGAGCAGCCATTCCGTCGCAAAGCGACGTGACCAGCCGGCTTGCTCGAGCCGTACGGTCCCGTTCAAGGCCGCAGAGAGGCTGGGCGCTTCGAAGACGCCTGCAAAATCTACCGCGTGGGCAAAGCCCGTGTCGAAGGCGGTGGGCTCGGCGCCGCCCTCGGGGTCGAACATCGCCCGTACGGATAGTCGCCAATCCTCGGCCTGCAGGGCGCGGAGCACCGCGCCAATGGCCTCTCGCTCCCGCTCTGCGAACGCGCCCGGCGGTACGGGCTGGCGCTTGCAGAGGAACGCCACCACGCAGCGACCGGAGCTCGCCGCGGTCGCGAATACCTCGGTAGCCTCGGTCAGCAGGGTCATCGGGCGTCCCTGACTTTGCGGACCGCCGTCATCAGTTGATCGACGCGGTGCGGATCGACCGGGTTCCACCAGCGGCCATCCTTCTTGAGCCATTGGCCCACGATGGCCCCATCGGCCACAGCGAACAGCGCCGGGACCTGCTCGGCCGAAAGGCCGGAGCCAACGACTACGGGGAGGTTGGTGCCGGCGCGCACATCGTCGACCTCACGCGGTTCGGTCGGCGAGCCGGTCCGGGTGCCGGACGCAATCAACACATCGGCGTCGAACCATTCGGCGTCGGTCGCCTGTTCGGCGATGCTGCGGTCCGCAGTGATCGCGTGGGCGCCGAATTTGACGTGGACGTCGGCGAAAATCGCAACTTCGTCGGCCCGGATGTTCGCGCGGTAGCGCATCGCCTCGGGAGCTGGCCCATTGAGGATGCCTTCGTTCGCCACATAGGCGTTGACCCACTGATTGGCGCGCACCCAGCCCGCCCCGACCGCCTTGGCGATGCCGAGCGCGGGGATCACGCCATTCGCCACGCAGGTGATGCCGATGGGGGTGTCCACCGCAGAGCGCACGGCGAGGCAAGCGGCCGTCAACGCAGCGACTGTCTCCGGCCCGATATGCTCGGGACGGGAGAACGGCATGTCGCTTGCGTTCTCCAGGATGATCCCGTCGACGCCGCCTTCGCTCAGCGTGCGCGCATCCCTGACGGCTGCGGCGTAGACCTCTCTAAGGGCCTGCCCCGCATAGCGCGGCGCGCCCGGCAGCGGCTGCAAATGGATCACGCCGATCACCGGCTTCTTGACTTCGAAACAGCGCCTCAAGCGCGTTCTGCTTCGGCGGGAGAACTTGTGGTTTTGCCATTATGGTTGGTCGTCCCCTAGCGGGCCCAGGCCCGCGATCTGTTGCTATTGGCAGGTCAGGTCGATGCTGAAGCGGTAGCGATCGGCTCTGTAGTGCATGACCGCATATTCGATCGGAGCGCCGTCAGCGGCATGAGAGCGGCGGCGCGCCACCAAAACGGGAGCCCCCGGCGCGATGTTGAGCGACCGTGACAGTGTGGCGTCGGCAACCGACGCCTCAATGAATTCCTTGGCGCCGGCAATTTGAATTCCGCATCGGCCGCCCAACCATTGGTACAGCGAGCCGGCATTCAGCTCCTCGATCGTTGGGCCGGCGTTGCCGCCGAGCGCCGACGGAGCGAGCCAGGACTCCGACATGCCCATCGGCTCGTCGTTGGCCAGCAGAAGACGCCGGATGAAGAACACGCTGGCGTCGCCGTCGACGCCGAGCGCCCTGGCGGCCTCGACCGACGGCGCTGCCGGCGCGGCGCTGAAGGTCGCGTAGGAGGCATTGAGGCCACGCCGCCGCATATCATCGCCAAAACTCGCGAGTTGATTGATCGGCTGTTCGATCTTGGGCTTCAGCACGATCGAACCCCGGCCCGACTGTCGGGAAATCAGCCCCTCCTGCCGAAGCCGGTCGAGCGAGGCGCGCGCCGTTGTCCGGCTCACCTCGAAGGCTGCGTTGATCTCCGCTTCCGACGGCAAGATGTCACCAGGCTGAAACTCGCCGGCCGCGATCGCGGCGCGCAGTCGCTCCGCAATCTGGAACCACAGCGGCGCCGGGCCGGGAGCTAAGGGTTCGTCGTTCCACCGCATTGTAATATCGTCGTAACGTCATGACAGGTTGCTTGTCAAGGCGGATGGGTGCGGCGTACAAGAGCGACTGCAGCGATATCTGCCGAGCTAGCGACCGAACGGACCGAATATGCCGACCATCACCCCTGACCTCGTGCGCACTTATGTGGACAGCGACGCACTGCGGCTCGCCGAACTCGTGCGCGCCAAGGCCGTCACCCCAGCAGAGCTGACCGAAGTCGCCATTCGCCTCATCGAGCAACTCGACCCCAAGCTGAATGCGGTCGTGATCCGGGCGTTCGACAAGGCGCGAGCTCACGCCGCTCGGCCGGTCGGTGACGGGCCGTTCGCTGGAGTGCCGTACCTTCTGAAGAACATCGCCTCGGAATGCGAAGGCCTGCCGATGACCGCCGGGCTCGAATATCTGAAGGCGTATGTCAGCACTGCGGACAGCGAGATGGTGCGCAGGATCAAGGCGTCCGGCCTCAACATTCTGGGGCGAACCAACGTGCCGGAGAATGGTTGGTGCATCGCGACCGAGCCGCGCTATCACGGCCCAACGCTCAACCCTTGGAATCCAGCCGTTACGCCGGGCGGCTCAAGTGGCGGCGCGGCCGCGGCGGTTGCCTCCCGCATCGTCCCCATGGCCGAGGGCACGGATGGCGGCGGGTCGATCCGGGTGCCGGCGTCTTGCTGCGGCCTCGTCGGGCTGAAGCCGTCGCGCGGCCGCATTACCTACGGGCAGGACATCGTCGATATCTGGTTCGGCAGCGTCTACTTCTTCGCGCTGACCCGCACCGTGCGCGACACCGCGGCCTTCCTTGACGCAACCGCAGGAAACCTGCCAGGCGACCCTTATACGCCGCCTCGACCGTCAAAGAGCTGGCTCGCGGCGCTGAGCGACAGCCCCAAGCGGCTGAAGATCGGCTTCACGCTGACGACGCCCTGGGGACCAGCGTTCGCGCCCGAAGTGACGGAGGCGGTGAAGGGCGCCGCGGCGCTGCTCGAGCAACTCGGCCATCAGGTCGAGGAGCATCCGTTCTCGAGCGATCTCGATACGGCCTGGCGCGAGTACAACAAGATGACCGCGGTGCAGACCGTGCTCGATTTCGAACTGCTCGCCGAGACAATTGGCCGGCCGGCGCAGGAGGCGGATTTCTCCGCCTTCAATTGGGCGCTGCTCGAGCGCGGCCGCTCATTCTCCGCCACCGAGCATGCCGCCGCCATCAATGCGATGCGCAAGGCGAGCCGGCAGATCCAGACCGAACTGCAGCCCTACGACCTGTACCTGACCCCGACTCTCACGCAGCCGCCACGGCCCGTCGGCTACTGGGACATGAACGAACCGGACTTCGACCGCTACATCGCCAAGTGGACCGATGCGGCATTCATGTTTGCGTTCAACGTCTCGGGTCTGCCGGCGCTCTCGCTGCCTGCCACCTGGACCGACGCGGACGTGCCGATCGGCGTACAATTCGTTGGGCGCTATGGCGACGAAGCCACGATCCTGCGCGCTGCCGCTGAGGTCGAGGCCGCCCGGCCGTGGATCCATCGCCGTCCCGCGATTTGCGCGACGGCCTAGCACCACAGTTGCGGCCGGCGAACTCCGCGAGGAGGACGCCGGTCGGCGCCGGGGCGACGCGATCAGTGCTTCTCACCCTTGAGCCAGGTTCCGCGAACGGTCAGATCGTCCGCAATATGAACGAGGTCGGCCTCGCAGCCCGAGCGCAGACGGCCGATGCGGTGATCGACGCACAGCAGCCGCGCCGGCGTCAGCGTCGCCATCTTAAGCGCGTCGGCGAGACTGACCCCGAGCGTCCGCACCGCATATCGCACCGAATCCATCAGAGTGATCGCCGCGCCCGCCAGAGTGCCGTCGTCGAGGGTCAGCTTGGTTCCGACCCGGGTGACGCGGCGCCCATCAAGATAGAATTCGGCAGGACCGCCCGCCGCAGGCGGCATGGCGTCCGAAATCAGCGTCAGCCCGTCCGTCCCCTTCGCGTTAAAAGCCGCGCGGCCAGCCGCCTCGTGGACGTGATGGCCATCGGCGATAAAGCCGCAAAAGACGCTCGGATCGGCAAGCGCGGCGCCGACCAGGCCAGGCTGACGATGGGCGAGTTGACTCATCGCATTGTAGAGGTGCGTGACGGCGCGGGCGCCCGCCTCGAAGGCGGCCTTCGCTTCTTCCGCCGTAACTTCGGCATGCCCGACGCTGACGATGATGCCAGCTTCCGCGAGTCGTGCAATCAACGCGTTTGACACAGAGGCTGGCGCAACGGTCACGACCATGACGCCGGTTTTGGCGGCGATCAGCAAGTCGGCGTCCTCGCGCGACATCGTGCGGATGAACTGGGCCGGATGCGCGCCCTTGCGCCGGATGTCGATGAACGGCCCTTCGACATGAATTCCCAGTGAGCCGCGCACAGTCTTGTGAGCCTCCTCGGCGGCCGCGAGCGCGCGCGTCAAGGTTTCCGGCGCGCTGGTGACGACCGTCGGCAACAGCGATGTCGTTCCGTCCTTCCGGTGCGCCTCGACGATGGCGCGGACGCCAGCGGCAGTCGGCGTCTGGTTGAACATGACCCCACCGCCGCCATTGACCTGCCAATCGATGAGGCCGGGCGCGAGAACGCCGCCACCGAGTTCATGGCTCTCCTCGCTGGCGGGGCGGTTCGCGGCGGGCATAATCGCCGAAATGATTCCGTCTTCGACGATTAGCGCGTGATCATCGATCATCCGCTCGCCATCGAACAGGCGCGCGCCCCAAAAGACTTTCTTCATCGAGATATTTTCCTCCCATTCGGGCCCGTTTAGTCGGTTCCGCCGGTGCGGGTCCGACAATGGACTCATCGCTCAACTGAGCGCTCGCTTCTGGATGCGTCAGCTCCGGTCTTTGCGCAAGGCGGGAGAAATCGTCAGTTCGGAGATCTCGGCGAAACCGCCTCGGGCGATCGCACGTTTCAAAGTCTTGCACGCGAATGATAGAGCGCTTCGCGCGCAGGAACCGGCCCCCATACGCGCACGCCACCTCACAATGCAACGCCAATCCTTCGGTATCGTTCGTTTCACCGATTTTTGAGAGGCGTAGCGCTCTCTACCTATTTCGTGTCTTGACACGAGGCAGGAGCACCCGAACAATCACGCATATCGCTGGTCCAAATTGATCCAGGAGATCACCTAGCTGACGTCTTTTCCGCAAACGGAAAAGACGTCGCCGAGGACTAAGCGAGTGATGGGGGGAAGCAATTGCGCGTGCTGCTTGTTGGCCTCGGCCATATGGGGATGACGCACGGACGGGCCTACGAAAAGATCGACGGCTTCGAGCTCGTAGGCTTATGCGCTCGCGGTGTTGCGAAGCGTGACGATCTGCCTCAAAGCTGGGCGCATCTACCGCGCTTCGCCGACTACTACGAAGCGCTCGCGACGCTTAGGCCCGACGTTGTTTCGATCAACACGTGGCCTGATACGCATGCGGAATTCGCCATCAGGGCCTTCGAGAGCGGCGCGCATGTGTTCATTGAGAAGCCGCTCGCCGAAACGGTGGAGGACGCCGAACGCGTAGTGGCGACGGCGCGAAGGCTCGGCCGCAAGATGGTCGTCGGCTATTCTCTGCGCCAATCGCCGAAATGGATCAAATTCATCGATATTGCCCGGACCCTCGGCAAACCGCTGGTCATGCGCATGAACCTAAACCAGCGGTCGATCGGCGACGCTTGGACCTGGCATAAGAACCTGATGAAATCGTCCTCGCCGATCGTCGATTGCGGCGTTCACTACGTCGACGCCATGTGCCAGATGACTCAGGCGAGGCCGGTGCGCGTGCATGCGATGGGCGCCCGTCTGTCCGACGAGATCGCCGCCGATATGTATAATTACGGTCAGCTCCAAGTCTTCTTCGACGACGGTTCGATCGGATGGTACGAGGCCGCGTGGGGACCGATGATCAGCGAGACGGCCTTCTTCGTGAAGGACGTGGTGGGTCCGAAAGGCGCCGTGTCGTTCGAAATCCCCAACTACGATCGGAACGTCGCCGCCGGAGCATCGACCACTGTATCGTCCAGCATCCAGTCGCATGGCAGAACGGAGGCGATCCGCTGGCAGCATTCGGCCCTGCGCGCCGACCAATCGTTGGTGCAAGGCGACGAGTTGATCCCAACTGCCGGCGGCCCAACCCACGAAGAAGTCTGCGAGCGGGAGCAATTGTATCTCCTCGACGCGATCCGCAACGATGTCGATCTGTCGGAACATATGGAGTTGGTCGTCAATAGCCTGCGCATCGTCATGGCTGCCGACTTGAGCATTCGGGAGAAGCGCGTTGTGGAACTCTAACGTCGACGGCAGCGGCTGTGGCTGAGGTCGCGATGCTAGAGAACGAGCTCTATTTCTGTGTCGACGGCGGCGGCTCGAAAAGTCGTGGCCGCCTTTACGACGCCGAGGGCGCGGCGTTGGCCGACGCGATCGACGGACCGTGCAATCCGGCGACCAACTTGCAAGTCGCAGTGGCGAGCATCGCCGCATTGTGGCGGGAGTGCTGCGCGGCGATCGGGCGCGATCCCCAAGGTTACGAAGGCGTCGTCTTGTCGCTCGGCGCGGCCGGAACCTATGTCGAGGCAGGTCGCCGGACCTTTCTGGCCGCCTGCCCGCCGTTCGCACGATTTTGTTCGGTCAGCGACGGCTATGCGGCGTTGATCGGAGCGGGCCACGGCGCGCCTTGCGCTATGCTGATCGCCGGAACCGGCGTCGCCGCCCATCGGCTTTATCCCAACGGATTGTCGATCCAGCGCGATGCCTGGGGATGGATCGCCGGCGATAGGGGAAGCGGCAGTTGGATGGGCCAGAGAGCCCTGCGCCATTGCCTGGCCGCGATCGACGGCGTCGTGCCGCGCGATGAACTCAGCGAGGCGGTTTTTGCGGCGATCGGCGGCGTCGAGGGGCTGCGCGCCGGCTGGATGCGCAATCTCGGCCCGGACCGCTTGGCCTCGCTCGCCCCGGCGGTTCTCGAACAAGCGAATGCGGGCGTCGCGATGGCCCAGCGCATCCGGGGGCGTGCGGTCGAGCATCTGGCTGCTTTGATGGCGGTGGTCGCCGGTCCGGACGTTCCTTTTTACGCCGCCGGAGGCCTCATTGCGCCGCTGCGGACGCTGCTTTCAGAAAAGACGGGCCTGCCGATTCTCGAGCCCAAGAGCGACGCCTTGCGGGGTTGCTGGCTCGTGGCCACCGGAAAGGCTCCCCAGGAGCGCTCGCTCCTCTTTGGTCAAGATGTGGAGCATTCCTGATGAACGCAAATCCGACCGCTTCGCTCGAAGGATCAGTGCTGACGCCCGGCGGCTGGGTGGTCGGCAGGGTTGATATTGCCGGCTCGGTGATTTCATCGGTCGCCGGCCGGGCGCTCGCCGAAGGAGAACAGCCGAAGGGCCCCTATATCCTGCCCGGCTTCGTCGATCTTCACGTGCATGGCGGCGGCGGCAAGGATTGGCAGGGCGGCGAGGATGGCGTGCGCACCTTCGTCCGCTACCACACCTCCTTCGGCACCACGGTCATCACGCCGACCACGGCGAGCGGGCCGCTCCTGACGATCGAAGGCGGCCTTGCCGCCATCACTTCGATCGCCGCCAACCGACGACCCGGCGAGGCGGTGGTGCTGGGCGCTCACCTCGAGGGACCTTTCCTCAACCCCGGCAAGCCCGGCGCGATGACCCCTTCGCTATTGCGCGACGGCGATCCGGAATTGGCCAAGAAATGGGCGGATCTCTACAAGATCGTGATCGCCACCGTCGCGCCCGAAATTCCGGGCGGCTGCGACGTCATCAAGACCCTCGCCGCGAGAGGTTGCCGCGTCCAGATCGGCCATAGCCTGGCGACCTCGGAGATGGCGGAGGAAGCCTTTCGCTGCGGCTGTTGCGGCTTCACCCATCTGTTCAACGCAATGTCGCAGATGGACCATCGCTCGCCCGGTGTCGCCGGCTATGCGATGGCCAAGGGCCGGTTTGCAGAAATCATCGGCGACCTCCTGCATGTCGATCAGACGGTGCTGTTGGCGGCGTATCGGGCGATTCCGCGCCTTTATGCAATCACCGACGCCAGCGGAGCGGGGATACCAGACGGAACCTACGAATCCGGCGCCCGCCGCATCATCAAGAAAGGCATACGCATCACCCTCGAGAACGGCACGACGCTCGCTGGCAGCGCGATCACCATGCTCGACGCGTTCCGCAATCTCGTTAAGGTCGGCCTGAGCTTGCAACAAGCCTCCGACATGACCGCCGCGCGGCAGGCCGAATATCTCGGGCGCACCGACTTCGGTCGAATCGAAGCCGGCGCGCGCGCCTGTCTTGTCAAACTCGACGAAGCCCTGAGATTGCAAGGCGTCTGGGTGGACGGCGACAGTGTCGCGCCGGCGCCGCAGGCGATGGAGCCTGCGGGTTGAGCGACGAAGCGCTCGAACGATCTGCACGGCTTTAACGCGGGCTTGCAGGCGGAACGAGGCGGCAAAACTGCGTGCAGCCAGCGTTACACAAAACAATCTTTTGGGAGGATCACGCCATGAAGAAAAAGCATTCGTATCTGGTTTTCGGCGCCTTTCTCGCGACCGTATCGGGGCCCGCGCTCGCCGCGCCCGCCAATCTCGTGATTGAAAGTTGGCGCAACGACGATCTGACGATCTGGCAGGACCAGATCATCCCAGCCTTCGAAAAATCGCATCCTGACATCAAGGTCACTTTCGCGCCGACGGCGCCCAAAGAATACGACGGGGTCATCAACGCCAAGCTCGACGCCGGCACCGCGGGTGACATCATCACCTGCCGGCCTTTCGACCAATCCCTGAACCTCTACAAGAAGAACTATCTGACGTCGCTCAACGACCTACCCGGCTTGAACAACTACAGCGATATCGCCAAGGCGGGTTGGAGCACCGACGACGGCAAGACGACGTTTTGCGTTCCGATCGCGTCGGTGATCCACGGCTTTTTCTACAACAAGGATATTTTCAAGAAGCTCGATTTGAAAGTTCCGACCACGCAGGACGAATTCTTCGCGGTCCTGGACAAGATCAAGGCAGACGGAAACTACACGCCGATGGCGCTGGGCACCACCGATCAGTGGGAAAGCGCAACCATGGGCTACCAGAACATCGGCCCAAATTATTGGAAAGGCGAAGAAGGCCGCCGTGGCCTAATCGCGGGCACGCAGAAGCTGACCGATCCGCAATTCGTCGAACCCTTCAAGGTTCTCGCGCGTTGGGGCGCCTATCTTGGTCCCGGCTATAAGGCTCAGTCGTATCCTGATAGCCAGAACTTGTTCACGCTCGGCCATGCGGCGATCTATCCGACAGGCTCGTGGGAAATTGCGACTTTCCGGTCGCAAGCCCAGTTCGACCTCGGCGTGTTCATGCCGCCCGTGCCGAAGGCTGGCGACCCCTGCTATATCTCGGATCATCCCGATATCGCGCTCGGCATGAACCCGAAGACGAAATCGCCTGAGGCCGCCAAGGCGTTCCTCGCGTGGATCGCGACACCGGAATTCGCCGAAATCTATTCGAACGCCCTGCCCGGCTTCTTCTCTCTCGGCAACACTCCGATCAAACTCAAGGATCCGCTCGCTGAGGAATTCGTGAGCTGGCGCGGAAAATGCAAGTCGACCATGCGGTCCTTCTATCAGATTCTCTCGCGCGGCACGCCGATGGAGGAAATGGAAGCGCAGGTCGAGTCGGCCAACGTGATCAGTGGAACGGACACGCCCGAACAGGCCGCCAAGAAGCTGCAGGCTGACCTCGACAGCTGGTACAAGCCGCAGAAATAATCACTTTGGCTCGGCGGCGGCCGACGGGAGGAGTATGTGAAAGTGTCAACGACAATAGCGCCCAAGCGGCCGACGCGTTGGCACATTCCCGTCCTTCTCGCGCCGGCCGTGCTGATCTACACGCTCGTCATGCTCGTGCCGCTGCTCGAGAGTTTGTATCTGTCGCTCTATAAAACCACTTCGACCCAGGCGGTGGTTTTCAATGGGTTCGGGAATTACGTTCGGTTGTTCACCGATCCAGATTTGTCCCAGCATTTCTGGAACGCCGTGGTCAACAACATCATCTTTTTCATCATCAATATGCTGGTTCAGAACCCAATCGGCGTTTTGCTGGCGGCGCTGTTGTCCTTGCCCCGCCTCCCCGGTCGCGAGTTCTACCGGACCGCTTTTTTCCTTCCGACGATGCTGTCCTTCGTCATTGTCGGCTTCGTCTGGAAATTGCTGCTGAGTCCAACCTGGGGCGTCGCGAGCGGCATCCTGAAGTCGATCGGATTGAGTTGGCTCTATGCGCCCTGGCTCGGGCAGACCAACACCGCGCTGATCACACTATCGCTTATTTCCGTATGGCAGTTCGTCGGCATCCCGATGATGCTGATTTATGCGGCGCTGATCGCAATTCCCGACGAGATCATCGAGGCGGCGGCCTGCGACGGCGTGACCGGTTTCGCCCAATTCTTCAAGATCAAATTGCCGCTGATCTGGCCGGCGATCGGCATCGTCTCGATCCTGACTTTCGTCGGCAACTTCAACGCATTTGATCTGATCTATGTCGCCCAAGGCACGCTGGCGGGGCCTGCCTATTCAACTGACCTGCTGGGAACGTTCTTCTATCGGACGTTTTACGGCTATGCTGGCCCGGGCGACGCACCCTTGGGCGCGACGATCGCCGGCGTAATGTTCATGATCATCCTGGCCGGCGTGATGCTTTATCTGTTCGCGGTCCAGCGGCGTCTCACCCACTATCGGCTCTAAGGCGAGAACGAACGCATGACCCTGTCTCGCCGCCGTCCGCCCATCGCATCGCTCGGCGTTCAGCTGGTGCTGATCGTCTACACCATCATAGCGTTGGCGCCGGCGCTCGTGGTGCTGATCAATTCGGTGAAGTCGCGCAAAGCGATATTCGGCGCGCCTCTCTCCTTTCCCAACGCGGATACGTTCAGCCTGATCGGCTACAAGACCGCCTTCACGCGCGGCAACTTCTCTCTCTATTTCGAGAACAGCGTCATCGTTACGGTGTGTTCTCTTTCGTTGATCGTAATTTTCGGCGCGATGGCCGCCTTCGCGTTGTCCGAGTATAAATTTCGCGGCGGTACGGCGCTCGGTATCTATCTGGTGCTCGGCGTGATGGTGCCGATCCGCTTGGGCACGGTCGGCATTCTCAAGCTGATGGTGTGGACCGGTCTGGTGAATACGCTGCCGGCGCTCATTCTCGTCTACACCGCTCAAGGTCTGCCGCTGGCGATCTTCGTCATGTCGGAGTTCATGCGAACAGTTTCGGACGATCTCAAGAATGCGGCGCGCGTCGACGGTCTTTCCGAATACCGCATCCTGTTCGGGCTGGTCATGCCGGTGATGCGGCCGGCGATCGCGACAATCGCCGTGTTCACCATGGTCCCGATCTGGAACGACCTCTGGTTCCCGCTCGTCCTCGCGCCTGGCGAAAGCACCAAGACTGTAACGCTCGGCGCGCAGTCCTTCATGGGTCAATTCATTACCGATTGGAACGCCGTCTTGGCGGCGCTTTCGCTGGCCATCGTTCCCGTTCTCGTGCTGTACCTTCTGTTTTCGCGACAGATGATCCGCGGGCTTACGGCGGGCGCCATGAAGTGATCCGACATTCCCACACAGTGAGGCGCCCGCGATGGGACGATTGGTTTTAGAAGGGGTGTCGAAGAGCTTTGGCTCATCGACGGTGGTGAACAACCTAAGCCTCGATGTGCGCGACGGCGAATTTGTCGTCATCGTCGGCCCCTCTGGGTGCGGAAAGTCGACATTGCTGCGCATCGTCGCGGGCCTCGAGGAGCAATCGACGGGCCGCGTTCTGATTGGCGACAAGGACGTCACCGCTTTGCCGCCAGCCAAGCGGGGCATCGCGCTGGTCTTCCAGACCTACGCGCTCTATCCGCATCTCACCGTCGAGGGCAACATGACCCTCGGACTTCGACAGGCCCGGACGCCCAAGGCGCTGATCGCCGAGCGCCTCAATGAAGCGGTCCGTGTCCTCGCGCTGGCGCCCTATCTCAAGCGCAAGCCGGCGCAACTCTCCGGCGGCCAGAGGCAGCGTGTGGCAATCGGCAGAGCGATCGTGCGTCACCCTGAAGTGTTTTTGTTTGACGAGCCACTGTCCAATCTCGACGCTTCGCTGCGCAATCAGGTCCGCATCGAGATTTCGGACCTTCATCGTCGGCTAAACGCGACAATGCTCTACGTTACGCATGACCAGATCGAGGCGATGACCCTCGCTGACAAGATCGTCGTTCTCGATGGCGGCGTCGTCCAGCAGGTCGGAACGCCCCCCGATCTCTACCGCCGTCCGGCCAATACCTTTGTCGCCGGCTTCATCGGCAGCCCCAAGATGAATATGCTCCCCGGGAACATGACAACGGGAGGCATTCTCATCGAAGGCGCAGGCAGCCTGCCTGGCGGCAATGGCGACGGGACGGCCGTGACGGTCGGGGTCAGACCGAATGGCCTGGAAGTCGTGGCCTCGCCAGCCGACGGGCTTCCAGCGACGCTCGAGGCGATCGAGTATCTCGGCTCCGAGAGCTTCCTGCGCTTTCGGCTGGCCAATGGCGCGATGCTGACCGTGCAGGAACATCCCGACCATCCCTGGCGCGTCGACGCGCAACTCGGCCTGCGGCTTCGCCCGGGCAATCTGCACCTGTTCAACACCGAGGACGGCAAGCGGCTGGACATTTCGGACGGGTGACTGCTTGTGTGGACGCCACCACTAACCCTATAAAGTTAATTGACTAACCTCATCGGGCGTGGTTTATGGGCCGCCAAGAGTGGGAGGTATGGCATGACCGGCAGTCTAAGCGCCCATCGAGGCAAGCAGCGAGCGCCCCGCTCGCGCATTTGACAATCCCACTCCAAAAAACGAGTTCGCATCGTGCAACGCGGGAGTCTGCCGGTTATTCTTGATCATGTGGTCGTCAACGTCCTCGGCGACCTCGACGCCGCCCAGGCGCAATACCGCAAGCTCGGTTTTAATTTAACCGAACGCGGACATCATTCACTCGGTTCGAGCAATCATCTCGCAATCTTCGGCACGGACTATCTCGAGCTGCTTGGCTACGAGCCGCGCAACGAGATCAAGCGCCCCGATCTCTGGCGTCATCCGGCCGGCCTGTCGGGTCTCGTGTTCAAGGCGCCGGAGCCGGACGCGCTTGAAGCCGATCTCCGGAGACGTGGCGTCGCGATCGAACCGCCAGCGGAGTTTCACCGCCCGGTGCAGCTCGCCGATGGGCCGCGTGACGCCCGCTTCCGCGTCATCCGCGTCGCGCAGGAACTCATCGACAACGGCCGCGCCTTCTTCTGTCATCACTACACCCCTGAGCTCGTCTGGCGCAGCGAATGGCAGGACCACCCCAACACGGTCGTCGGCGTTGCGGAATTCATCATCGCTTCGAGCGTGCCGAGCCGCACGGCGGCCGTCTACGATCGCATGTTCGGCCCGGATCTGCTCGTCCCGACCGCGGGCGGCGTCTCGTTCCAAGCCGGAACGGCGAAGATCTCCGTTCTCGATCCCGCGAAGATCGAGCAGCGCTTCGGGGCGCCGCCAGCACTCGGTCCCGACGGCGGGGATCGGATGGTCGGACTCGTCTTTAAGACCAAGTCGCTTGACGCCGCCAGGAACTGGCTCGTCCAGCACGACGTCCCCCACACGCTCGAGGGCGCAGATGGAATCTGCGTCCCCGCGACGGCGGCCGCGGGCGTGACGCTCGCATTCATAGCCTGACATGGGACCGGCCGGCGATTGGCGCTCAATCCAAATATGAAGAGGTCATAGTCAATGCGTGCAGTCGTCCTGCGTGAACACGGCGGGCTCGAGAAGCTGAAGTTCGAAACCAGTTTCCCTGACCCCGAAATCGGCGCAGGCGACGTGCTGCTGCGCGTGCGTGCGACATCCCTGAATTATCACGACGTCTTCACCCGCCGCGGCATGCCCGGCATCAGGGTCCCGTTTCCCCTCGTCATCGGCCTCGATGTGGCGGGCGAGATCGTCAAACTGGGACCTGGCGTCGCCGACTGGAAGATTGGCGACCGCGTTCTCGTCGATCCGGCCAATCGCGTCGAAGGCGGTTTGATTGGCGAGACCATGAATGGCGGTCTCGCTGAATTGTGCCGGGCGAAAGCGCATCAGCTCTTCAAGATTCCCGACAACGTCAGCTTCGAGCAGGCGGCGAGTCTTCCCGTCGCCTACGGCACGGCCTATCGCATGATGACCGCCATTGGCGAGGTCAAGGCGGGCGAGAAGGTTCTCATTCTCGGCGCCAGCGGCGGCGTCGGCGTGTGCTGCGTCCAACTCGCCAAGCTCGCCGGAGCCTATGTCATCGCCTGCGCCGGCAGCGAAGAAAAGGCCGAACGGCTGAGACAGCTCGGCGCCGACGAGACCATCCTCTACACCAAAGAGGATTTTCTCAAGGTCATCCAAGAGCGCCATGGCAAGCCGCAGCGTCGACGTGACGCGCCTAACCGTGGCGGCGTCGACGTCGTTATCAATTACACCGGCGGCGATACCTGGGTGAAGTCGCTGCGCACGTTGCGCCTCGGCGGACGCCTGCTCACGTGCGGGGCCACCGCCGGCTTTTCGCCCCCGGAAGATATTCGCTATATCTGGACGTTCGAGCTGCAGATCCGCGGCTCGAATGGCTGGGAGCCCGAGGATGTCATCAGCCTGTTCGAGTTGCTCTCCGCCGGCAAACTCAAAACGCTGATCGACAAGACCTATTCGCTCGAAGACGCGGTCGAAGCGTTGCGCGTCATCGAAGATCGCGAAGTCTTCGGAAAGGTCGTCGTGACGCCATGACCGAGCCGCTCTCGCAAGCTGAAGTGCAGGCGAAGCTCGACAACTCGCCGTTCCATCGCTTTCTCGGTCTCAAAGTGATCGCGCTCGACCCCGTGAAGGAGGAGATCACCATTCGGGCAGCGATGCGGCCGGAGATCGAGCGCAGCGCTGGCGCTAAGCAATGGCACGGCGGCCCCATCGCATCGATCATCGATGCGGTCGGCGACTTTGCCCTCGTCATGCTGGTTGGCCGCGGGCTTCCCACCGTGAATTTCCGCGTCGACTACTTCCGGCCGGCGATCGATACGGCACTGACCGCCGTCGCCCGCGTGCGGCGCTTGGGCCGCAGCATCGGCGTCTCCGACGTCGATGTCTATGACGACAAGGGCGCTCTGATCGCAATCGGCCGGGCGACCTATTCGACGCAGGAAGCAAAATAGTTTTCACGCCTGACGAACAGCGATGAGGTTGCCGTAGTGCTCACATTGTCCCGCCGTCATTTCATGGCCGCCGCAGGCGCCGGCCTGCTGGCCTCGCAGTTCCGTCTCGCGGCGCATGCGGCCGCCGCAACGCCGAAGCGCGGCGGCTCGCTGACCGCGACGTGGGGCGGCTTCGAACCACAAGCGCTGTTCGTGCCGCCGGGCGGCGGGTCGAGCCCTTATTTCACCGCGACAAAAATGCTCGAACGGCTGGTCGCGCTCGATACGAATCTCAAATTCCAACCCGAGTTGGCGACGCAGATCGAAGCGGCGGCGGATTTCCGCAGCTACACGATCAAGCTGCGCGAAAACGTCGCTTGGCACGATGGCGCCCCATTCACGGCCGACGACGTCGTGTTCAATGCGCTGCAATATTGGAAGCCGATCTCGGCGGGCCTCGCCCTGCGAGCCCTGACGGACGCCCAGGCGGTCGACGCCCATACGGTCGTTCTGAAGTTCGACGCGCCGGTTCCAGACTTCTTCCTGAAGTCCGTATTCGCCGGCAAGGGCGGCCTCGTCATTCCCAAGCACATCTACGAAGGCAAGGAGATCATCACCAACCCGGCGAACAACGCGCCGATCGGAACCGGGCCTTTCAAGCTGAAGGAATGGGTTCGCGGCAGTCATGTCGAATTCGTCCGCAACGAAAACTACTGGAATCCGGGGCTGCCCTATCTCGACAAGCTGATCATCCGCTGGTGGCGCGATCCTGCGTCGCGCTCGGCGGCTCTCGAGGCTGGGCAGCTCGACATCGGCTGTTTCAACCCGATTCCCGCGCCCGACATCAAGCGCCTGACGAGCAGCGGACGCTTCGTCGCCGACAAGAGCGGCTATGCCGGTTCGGCCTGGACGACGACGATCGAGTTCAACAGCCGCCGCGCCGTCGTCAACCGGCCCGATGTGCGGCAGGCCTTGCTGCACGCCATCGACTGCGATTTCATCGCCGACACGATCTATTTCGGCCAGGCCAAACCATCGATAGGCTTCATCCCGGCCAGCAATACGATTTTCGCCGACAAGACCCTGCCGACCTATCCGTTCGATGCGGACAAGGCGGGCAAGCTGCTCGACGCCGCCGGCTTTCCCCTCAAAGACGGCAGCCGATTCAAGGTCAATCTCGTCTCGGCCGGTTGGTTTGAAGAAAACATCAAGATCGGCCAATATCTGAAGCAGGCCTTCGAAGACGTCGGGCTCACGGTCGATCTCGCCACTCCCGACCGCGCGACGTCGCTCAAGCGCATCTACACCGACTACGACTACGACATCGCGATTTCCAACAACGCTGCGTCGATCGAGTTGGTGCCGGAATGGACCCAATTCGTGACGACCGACGGCATCGTCAAAGGCGCGGCGTTCCGCAATGCGACCGGCTACTCCAATCCGAAGCTCGATCAGATCGTCCACGCGCTCTCGACCGAGCCCGATCAGGCCAAGCGCGTCGAACTCGCGCATGAGTTCCAGCAGCTCGTCGCCACAGAGCTTCCGATCACCTCGCTCGTCGATCTCGAACCCGTGACGATCGCGCGCACCGATGTACGGAACTACGCGACCAGAGCCGATGGGATGGACGGAACCTGGTCCGATGTGTGGCTCGATCGCTGAACGGGATTGAGAGATGCGCCGGATCCTGATGCGACGAGCGATGCAGATCGTCCCGCTGGTGCTGGGCGTCATCATCATGAACTTCCTGCTCATCCATCTCGCGCCCGGCAGCTTTCTCGACGTGATGACGGCCGAACAGCAGGTCAGCGACCCCGCTCTGATCGAGAAGCTGCGGACGCTCTATGGGATGGACCAGCCGCTCGTCGTACAGTTGGGCAAGTATATCTGGTCGGTCTTCACGCTCGATCTCGGCTTCTCGTACCGCCAGAATGCGCCGGTCTTCGACGTCATCATGCAGGCCTTGCCGGCCACGCTGATTCTCATGCTGGCGAGCATCGCGATCGCCGCGATCGTTGGCGTGACAGCGGGCGTGATCGCCGCGGTCAAGGTCAACACGGTCTGGGACAATCTCGTGTCGATCGCGGCGGTGTTCTTCTTCGCCGCGCCGACCTTCTGGCTCGGCATCATGCTGACGATCCTGTTTTCGGTGCAGCTCGGCTGGCTCCCCGTCGGCGGAATGCAGACAATCGACGGACCGACCGACCTCCTGGGCAAGACGCTCGACATCCTCAGGCATCTCGTTCTACCGGCCGCGTCGTTGGGGCTGTTTTACGCGGCGACTTTCGTGCGCGTCATGCGCGCTTCGATGCTCGAGGTCTTTCGGCTCGACTTCGTTCGCACGGCCCGGGCCAAAGGGCTGTCGCGCAGCCGGGTCGTCGTGGGTCACGTCCTGCGCAATGCGCTGCTGCCGGTAGTCACCCTGCTCGGGCTGCAGCTCGGCGCTGTGCTCGGCGGCTCGGTCGTCGTCGAAGCCGTGTTTAGCTGGCCGGGGATCGGCAGCCTGATGCTCGATAGCGTGATGAGCCGCAACTACCCCGTCGTGCTCGGCGTGCTTGTCCTGAGTTCGCTAGTGGTCGCTCTGACCAACGTCGCGGTCGATCTCGCCTATTTCAAGCTCGATCCCCGCATCGGTGCGAGATAGCCCGTATGTCAGGCTCCCCGTTCATCGATTTCCTCAGGCGCTTTGCGCGCAATCGCGGCGCTGTCGCAGGGTTGGCTCTGCTGGTCCTGCTCGTCGTCCTCGCGATCTTCGCTTCGAGCCTCTATCCGCAAAAGCCGTTGCGCATCGTGGGCCGCCCGGAAATCTGGCCGTTCATGAATTGGCGGTATCCGCTTGGCACGGATTCGCTCGGCCGCAACATTGCTGCCATCATCGCGTATGGCGCGCGCACGACGCTGCTGATCGGCTTCTTTGCAAGTCTCACCGCCACGCTCATCGGCATCAGCGTCGGCGCCACGGCGGCCTATGTCGGGGGCTGGGTCGACGAAGCGCTGATGCGCCTCACCGAACTGTTCCAGACGATCCCGAACATCATCTTCGTCCTCACCATCGTATCCATCCTCGGTCAAAGCATCGAGAACATCACGATCGCCGTCGGCGTCGTGACCTGGACGCCGATCGCCCGCCTGACGCGGGTCGAATTCCTCTCCTTGCGCGACCGCGAGTTCGTCCAGGCCTGCCGGGCGATGGGCATGGGGGATCTCCGCATCATGTGGGGCGAGATCCTGCCGAACGCGTTGCCGCCGGTCATCGTCCTGTCTTCGCTCGTCGTCGCCGGGGCCATTCTCTTCGAGTCGGCAATCTCGTTTCTCGGCCTGGGCGATCCCAACGTCGCGAGTTGGGGCGGGCTGATCGGCGACGGGCGCGCGCTGATCCGCACATCCTGGTACATCTGCGCCGTGCCCGGCGTCGCCATCGTCTTGTCGGTTCTCGCCCTGAACCTCATCGGCGACGGCCTGAACGACGCCCTCAATCCAAAATTGAGGGACCGTCGATGACGGATCCGGTGCTCGAGCTCAAGAATCTGGAAATCGACCTCTTCACCCGCGACGGCCGGCTGCGGGCGGTCGACGGACTGTCGTTCTCGGTCGAGGCGGGCGAAACGCTCGCCATCATCGGCGAATCCGGCTGCGGCAAATCGTTGACGGCGCTCGCCATCATGGGACTGCTGCCGGACCCGCCGGCGCGCATCGTCGGCGGCGAGGTGCTCCTCGGCAAACGCGATCTCGCCGGCGCCTCGGACCGGGAAATGCAGCAGCTGCGGGGCAAGGAGATCTCGATGATCTTCCAGGACCCGATGACGTCGCTCAATCCCGTCCTCACCATCGGGCGCCAGTTGATGGAGGTGATCCGCCGTCACGAGCCGATCTCGTCCGCCCGCGCCCGGGAACGCGCGCTCGATCTTCTCCAGCGCGTGCGCATTCCCGATCCGGAGCGACGCTTCGACGACTATCCGCACCAGCTGTCCGGCGGCATGAATCAGCGCGTGATGATTGCGATGGCGATCGCCTGCAAGCCCAAGCTGCTGATCGCCGACGAGCCGACAACGGCCCTCGACGTCACGATTCAGGCGCAAATTCTGGAGCTGATGCGGGAGCTGCAGCGCGATTTCGGAATGGCGCTGATCATCATCACGCATGATCTCGGCGTCGTCGCGGAAGTCGCCGACCGGGTGATGGTGATGTACGCCGGCCGCAAGGTCGAGGAAGCGGCCGTCGACGCTATCTTCGAGGCGCCGCTGCATCCCTATATGCGCGGCCTGCTGGGGGCGACGCCCTCCGCGACGCCGCTGCGCGGCGGCAGGCTGGTCGAAATTCCCGGCGTCGTGCCCGCCCTCGGTTCCCTGCCGACAGGCTGCGCCTTCATGAACCGGTGCCCCGACGTGTTCGACCACTGCCGCGCCGCCAGGCCAGAGCTGACTGTCCCGGCCGAGGGCCGCCAAGTCGCCTGTTTCGCCCAACAGAGAGAGGTCCACGACCATGTCGCTCCTGTCGGTGCGTAACTTGAAGGTCACGTTTCCGACCGAGCGCGGCCCGGTTCACGCGGTGAACGACGTGAGCTTCGAGGTGAACGTTCGCGAGACCGTCGGGCTCGTCGGCGAATCCGGCTGCGGCAAATCCACCCTGGGCAAGGCCATCATGCGCCTCGTCCCGATCAGCGACGGCGCGGTCTTCGTGGGCGAGCGCGACATCACGAACCTTTCCGGCTCGGCGCTCAAGGCGATCCGCCCGCGCGTCCAGATGATCTTCCAGGACCCCTACAGCTCGCTCAATCCGCGCCGTTCGGTCGGAACGATCATCGGCCAGCCGTTGCAGGTGGCGGGCCGTCCACGCCAGGAAATCGGCGAGCGCGTTCGTCTGCTGATGCAGAAGGTCGGCCTGCCGCCCGAGGCCTACGACCGCTATCCCCACGAATTCTCAGGCGGCCAGCGACAACGGATCGGCATTGCACGCGCGCTCGCGCTCGAGCCGGAAGTGCTCATCTGCGACGAGCCGGTCTCGGCGCTCGACGTCTCCGTGCGCGCGCAGGTGATCAATCTGCTCAACGACCTGCAGCAGGAAATCGGCGTCTCCTATCTTTTCATCTCGCACGATCTGTCCGTCGTGGAGCACATCGCCGACCGGCTGATCGTCATGTATCTCGGCCGCATCGTCGAGACCGGCCCGACGGAGGCGATCTGGCGGGCGCCGGCCCATCCCTATACCCGCGCTTTGCTGTTGTCGGCGCCTCTCGCCAATCCGAAAGCCGCGCGCCTGCGCAAGCGGCCCATGCTGCAAGGGGAATTGCCAAGCCCGCTCAATCCGCCCTCAGGCTGCGCGTTCCATACCCGCTGCCCCTATGCGCAGCCGCGCTGCAGCGCCGAATTGCCGATCCTACGCAACCTGCCCGACCGCAGCGTCGCCTGCCATTTCGACTTGCCTCCTTCGACATCGCTCGCCGCCGACGCGGATCGGGCGAACTTGGCGATGCGCGCCTGACAGAAATCCTCGATCACGGAGCCCCTCACGATGCCGCGCTGGAACAATCTCGGTGACCTCGTCGACCGCAGCCTCGATCTCGACCGCACGGCCGTCATCGATCTGCGCGAGCCCGGCAATCCGCGCATTTCGACGCATCGTGAGGTCGACGAACTCGCCAACGGCGTCGCGCGGCTCCTGACTGATGCAGGTCTTCCGCGCCGCGCGGGGGTCGCCATTCTGGCGACCAATCGAATGGAATACATCGCGACCTATTTCGGCATCATGCGCGCCGGCTTCGTGGCGGTTCCGGTCAACACCAAGCTCGCGCAGGACACGATCGATTATATCTTCGAGGATTCGAAGATCGCCTTCGCCTTCACGGACGCTCCGCGCCGCGCCTTGGCGCCGAAAGGCGTTCCGGTCGTCGACTTCGATGACGCTGGCCCGGACGGATTCGCAGGGAAGGTCGTGCATAGCGCCTTTGCGACGGTGGCGGTCGGCCCTGAGGAAATCGGCCAAATTCTCTACACGTCGGGTTCGACGGGGCGACCCAAGGGCGTGCCGCTGACGCATTCGGGCCAGCTTTGGGCGCTCGAAAATGCGATCGCCGCGCTCGAACGGGGAGCCGAGCGCTCGCTCGTCGCGCAACCCTTGTTCCACATGAACGGGCTATTCCAGAGCAAGGCCTTGTTCGCCAGCCACAACACAGTCGTCTACATGCCGGGTTTCGAGACCAAGAGTTATATCGACGCCTTGGAGAAATACGGCATCACCAGCCTGATGGCGGTGCCCACCATGCTGGCCCGTGTCGTCAAGGACGCCGAGGCGCTGGCGGGGCGGGACTTTTCCTCGCTGAAGCGCATCCGTCTCGGCTCAGCGCCGCTGACGCTCGGCTTGGTCGACCGCATCAAGGCCATTTTCCCCGGCGTTCCCGTCACGAACGGATTTGGCACCACGGAGGCTGGGCCGGCGGTCTTTGGGCCGCATCCCGATGGCATCGAGGCGCCGCCGCTCGCAGTCGGCTATCCGCTCGCCAGCGCAGAGCTGCGTCTCGTCGATGGACCGAGCGAGGATGAGGGCGTCCTGCTGATGCGCAATCCCGCCGTCATGCCGGGATATCTGAATCTGCCGGTCCAGAGCGCCAAGGTGCTCGAAGACGGGTGGTATCGCTCCGGCGACGTCTTTCGCCGCGACGAGAACGGCTTCTACTTTTTCGTCGGACGGGCCGACGACATGTTCGTCTGCTCGGGCGAGAATATCTATCCCGGCGAAGTCGAGAAGCTGCTGGAGCGGCATCCGCAGATTCAGCAAGCCGCCGTGGTGCCGCTGCCGGACGAGGAGCGCGGCCAGGTTCCGGTCGCCTTCATCGTGCGCAAACCTGACGGCGCGATCACCGTCGACGAGATCAAGCGCTTCGCCATCGACAACGGGCCAGCTTACCAACACCCCCGCCGGATCGCTTTCGTGACCGACCTACCCTGGGCCGGCACCAATAAGATCGATCGCAAGGCCCTCATCAAACAGGCGGCCGAATTCGAAGCGAACCAACAATGGTCACGCTGACGGCAGAGGGCGCGCCATGTCGAAGCTTGCGAACAAGACCGCGCTGGTGACCGGCGCGAGCCGCGGCATTGGCCGGGCGATCGCGGAACGCCTTGCGGCAGACGGGGCGCTGGTGGCGGTGCATTACAATGCTTCGTCCGCCTCGGCGGAAGCCGTGCTGGCTGCGATCAGCGCGGCCGGAGGCCAGGGATTTACGGTTCGGGCCGACCTCGGCTCTTCCGCCGGCCCTGCGCAACTCGCCGGCGCCTTGACCGACGAACTGACGCGCCGCATCGGCTCTACCCGCCTTGATATCCTGGTCAACAACGCCGGCATCGGCAAGCGTGCGACCATCGAAGCGATCAGCGAGGCGGATTTCGACGCGATCCTGCAGGTCAATCTCAAAGCGCCGTTTTTCATCATCCAGCGCCTGCTCACGCATATCGCGGACGGTGGCCGGATCATCAACATCTCATCCATGGGCGTCCGGGCCGCCTTTCCCGATATGGCGGCCTATGCGCCCGCGAAGGCCGGACTCGAAGCGTTGACACGGCTCCTCGCGGCTCAGCTCGGAAGCCGCGGAATCACGGTCAATGCAGTGCTGCCGGGCGCCACCGCGACGGACATGAACGTGCGCGCAAGCGACCCGACGATCGGCAAGGAGATCGCGCGGTCGATCGCGCTCGGGCGCGTCGGCCAACCCGACGACATCGCCAGCGTCGTCGCCTTCCTCGCCTCTGACGACGGCCGATGGGTTACCGGCCAGAGCATCGACGCGAGCGGCGGCCAACGCTTGTAAGGGAGCGATCGGAACCATCTTTGCGAGCGGAGCGAAGCAATCCAGCGATCGAGGTCTCGCCAGCACGTCACGAGCCGTTCCGTTGGCGCCTCAATCGGCTGACGCTTCGATCTCTGGATCTCGCGATGACGACAGGCGCAGGTTCAACCAAAAGTTCCAATGGCCCTACAACACCGCGATCGGGTTGCCGGGTGAGCCCGTCGCTCCGACGATTGGCAGCGGCGCGAAGACATAGGCGAAGATCCAGGCCTCGCGATCGACCAGCCCCTCGAAGGTCATGCCTTCGTGAAGATGGATGCCGTTCTCCATGATGAGGTGCTGATGGCAGGGGTGGAACACCTCCGGGTCGACCGGCGGCACAACCTCGACCGCGAAATTGTCCGCCCCCACCACGCAGACCTGAAGCGAGGAGAACCAGCGCGCGCATTCGAGACCGATGCCCGGCGCGCCGTCATAGAAGGTCTTCGTCTCGGTGTACCAGCGCGAGCCATGGCCGGTGCGCACGAAGACGGCGTCGCCGGGCGTGATGTCGCCCTCGGATACGCCCTGCCGGTCGAGGCACGCTCTCAGGTCGGCGAGTTGTATCTCCTCGCCGACGTCGAGAACGCGGCCCTTGAGACCCTGGACGTCGAACAGCACGCCGCGGGTGAAGAAAGGCGGCGCGTTCTCCATCCCCAGCTTCTTGAGGCCGTAGGGCGACCACATGTCGGAGAGCTTGTTGCCGTTGTAGAAGAGCATGTTGGTCTTGTCGCCGCGCGCTCCGCACATGCAGCCGAGGTGCCCAAGCGCGTCCATCTGCGTGCCGATCTGGCCGATCTCGGTGGCGATGAATTCGTCATTCCAGATCGTCCGGCTCTTGCCGCCATAGGGCCCGCCAGTCGGACCGCCAGGCATCCGCAGCGCGTAAGCGCGGCCAGGCGCGATCGGCATCCGCGAGTCATAGGGCATGCCGAGGCTGACGATCTCGCCTCTCCGGATGAGCTTGGTCGCCTCCAGCACTTTCGCGGCCGTCATCAGGTTGCCGTTGCCCCGCTGGTCCTCGGGTCCCCAGCGCGAGTTGGACCAGTTCGCGGAGAGGACCGGGCTCAGGCCATTCAGATCGTCGTCCATCGCAGCTTCTCCTTTAGCGCTGCTCGACAGCCGGCGCCGCCCCTGCACCATCAGCAGTCGCCGCGCTGTCGGCCTGAGTTCCGCGGCGCTGGCGCCGCTGCGCGGCCTGAACGGCGAGCCCGACTGCGAGGATCAGCATCGCGCCGTTGAACAAAGGTTCGACGAAGAACGGCGCGCCGAGCTGATTGAGCCCCGCGACGGTCACGGCGAGCACCGCGACCGCGAGCACCGTCCCCCACACATTGACCCGGCCTGGCCGCACCGAGGTCGCGCCGAGCAAGGCCGACGTGAAGGCGGGCAACAGATATTCCTGCCCGACCGAGCTCTGCCCGACCTGAAGCTGCGACTGCAGCACGACCCCCGCGAAGGAGGCGAGCGTTCCGGCCGCGACGAAGGCGGCGGTTATGTAGCGCCGGGCGGAAATGCCGTTCAGCTCGGCGGCGCGCGGGCTCGCGCCCAGCACGTAAAGGAAGCGGCCGAGCGGCAGGTACTCGAACACGATCCACAGCGTGACGCTCACGATGAGCGCGTAAATCGCGGGCGCCGGAACGGGGCCGACGCTACCGGAAATCGCCAGAAATTCCGGCGGCAGTTGCGCCAGCACCTGCTGGCCGCCGGTGTACCAGGCGTTGAGCCCATAGAGGATCGTCCCCATGCCCAGCGTTGCGATGAAGGAATCGATCTTGACCCGCGTGACCAACAGTCCATTGGCCAGCCCGACCACAGCGCCCATGAGCAAGACGGCTGCGACCGCGAGCGGCCACGGCCACCCCTGCCCCTGCAAGCCGATCGCCAGCACCTGCGAGATGCCGACATTGAAACCGGCGGACAGGTCGAACTGGTTCGCAACCATCGGGACGAACACCGACAGAGCGACCAGAAGCTGCACCGACTTGTTGCTGAGGATGGAGCGGATATTGAAATAGGTCAGGAACGTGTCGGGCCGCAGCAGCGAGAACACGATCACCAGCAGCACGAACAGGATCAGCAAGCCCCAGACGGACACAGCCCGTGTGAGGACGCCGCCGAAGGAAGAATCGGCGTTTCGGGTCATGACATTGCTCCGATAGCGTCGGCCGGCGCGCCGCCGGAGGCCGCTTGCGTCAACGTGGCGACGGTCAGGCGCTCACGCGGGATTTCCGCAACGACCCGGCCGCGGCTGAAGACGAGGGCCCGGTGGCACACACGCTCGACCTCCTCGAAATCGGACGAGATCATCAGCACCGCCAGGCCCTCCCGCAGAGAAAGCTGCAGCAGATGGTAGATCTCCGCCTTGGCCCCGACATCGACGCCGATGGTGGGCTCCTCCAATATGAGCAGCCTGCCCTTCGTCTCCATCCAGCGCGCGACGACGACCTTCTGCTGGTTGCCGCCGGAGAGCGTCGCCGCCGGCGCCTCGACGCCGGCCGCCTTGATCGAGAAGCGCCGCACCGCCGCATTGGCCCGGGCGAGCTCCGTGGCGCGAGAAACGAAAGCCATGACGCCGCCCCCGCTCGCGACGGGATTGAGATAGAGGTTTTCGCGCACAGCCAGGTTGGCGGCGATGCTCTCTTCCGCGCGCCGGCTGGACACAAAGCCAATTCCCTTGGCCATCGCCTCGGACGGGCTCCGGGGCGCGATCGTCTCGCCGCCGAGTTCGACCGTCCCGCGCGAGGTCCGCGTCGCGCCGAAAATTGCCCGTCCGATCGTATGGTGGCCTGCGCCACGCAGGCCGACAAGGCCCAGCGTCTCGCCCGCCGCGACCGAAAAAGAGACCGGGCCAACCCCGGCCGCGACGAGCGCCTCGACGCGCAGCGCCACCCGGCCGGACGGCGGCGCGGGCTTCACAAAGGCGTCGCTCATCGAGCGCCCGACAATCATCTGCACGAGCGCGGCCGCATTCGTCTCGGCCGTCGGAATGGTCGCAACCCGCCGGCCGTCGCGCAGCACCGTGACGCGGTCGGAGATGCGGAACACCTCATCAAGCCGATGCGTGACATAGACGATGCCGATCCCGCTCCTGCGCAGACGCCGCAGCGTCTCAAGCAGGCGCTCGACATCCGCCTCGGGCAGCGCAGCCGTAGGCTCGTCGAGGACGAGGATATCCGCTTTCACCGCCAGCGCGCGGCCGATGGCGACGAGCGACCGCTCGGCGGCGGGCAGCGAAGAGACCGGCGCGTCCGGGTCGAGGTCGACGCCCATGACGGCGAGCGCTTCCTCGGCGGCCTGACGCACGCGCCGCCACGACACGAGGCCGCCGGCCGCACGCGGATAGCCGGCCTGGATCGCGACGTTCTCGGCGACGGTCATCCATTCGACGAGTCCGAGATCCTGGTGAATGAAGGCGATCGGCAACGATTCGGCGGCCGGGCGCGCCGGCCTCCCGTCGAAAGCGATCGCCCCCGCATCCGCTTCGTAGACGCCAGCGAGGATCTTGATGAGCGTAGACTTGCCGGCGCCGTTCTGGCCGAGCAGCGCGTGAACCTCGCCGCGCCGCACGTCGAAGTCGACATGATCGAGCGCCACAGTCGCGGTGAAGCGTTTGACGAGGCCCGTCATGGTGAGCAGCGGCTCGGCGCGTTCCATCGGCTTCAACATCCGTAAGCAAATGTCCCCGGCGGCGTGTACCGACGGGGACGAGTCCGTTACTTCACGCCCCAGATTTCGAGATAGTGATCCCTGTAGTTATTGCTCGGAATGAAGGTGTTCTTGTCGCCGCCCTCGGCATGAATGTTCGCTTTTGTCACGAGGAAGGGCGGCTGGACGAAGCCGCTGGGCGGCTCGTTGTGGAAGGCGCGATTGAGCTCGTCGATCGCCTGCCAGGCCTGAAGTTCGATCGGCTCCGAGACTGTCACGGTCTGGTACTGATCGCCCTTGCGGATGCGGTCATAGGCGGAGCGGTTTCCGTCGGCGGCGACGAGCTTGACCTGGCTCGGATCGACGCCGCCCTGCCGCAGGGTCGGTACGGCGAAATCCCAGTCGTTGTCGCCGACCGAGGTCGCGTAGAGCGGTTGGCCGAAGCGCTGAACCCAGCTCGTCGTCAGTTGCGGCTGCCGCTGCGCGGCCTCGGAAGCCGGCGAGTTGACATAGTCGAGCACCTTGCAGCCCGGGCACTTCTCGATCTCGTCCTTGGTCGCCATCGATTTGACCTTGGCGATCGCATATTCGTTGTGGCTGAGCACGACGGCGCGCGCCTTTCCCTCGGAATCGGCGACCACCCAGTCCGCCTCGGCCTTGCCGATCTCGCGCGGATCCTCCTGAATGTTGACGAACAGGTTGAGGTCCGGCTGAGGCCCCGGCAGTCCGGCGGCGTGCAGGCCGACGAACTTGATCCCTTGCGCGACGCCCGCCTTGATCGGGTCCTGCAGGCTCGCCGCGTCAGCGAACATGGCGATGCCGTCGGGCTTGAGCGCGATCGCCTGGTTCATGCCCGCTAGCCATGAGGTCGGGCTGCCCTTGCCGTCGATGACCGTGACGTCCCAGCCGAGCTTCTGCCCCGCCTCCTTGATGTAGACCCCGTAGAGATGGGAGATGTCGTTCTGCTCGTCGCCCGACAGGAATACGATTTTCTTGCCCTTGTCGGGCCTCGGCGCCTTGGTCGGCCCCTCCCACGTCGTCTGCGGGCCCGCATATTTGGCGACCGCTGCCTTCGCGTCCGACACCGCGTCGGCGAAAGCGGGCTCCGTCGCCATTGCGCCGAGCGCGACGGCGGAGATCAGACCCAGTCTCATGATGCATGTGGTCATGTCGTCTTCCTCCCTTTGATCTGGCCTGCCTCAGGGCGGCTCTTTTCCCCCGCAGCTCGAGCGGATGATCAGCCTCGGCGGCAGGATGATGTTCTCCGGCGCTCCGCTCGGCGACTTGATGCGGCGCAGCAGGAGACGCGCGGCCTCCTCGCCGATCGCCTTGGCGCTGAGTGCGACGGTGCTGAGCGCCGGGCGCGACATGACGCCTTCGGGAATGTTGTCGAAGCCGATCACCGCCACGTCGCGCCCGGGCGCAAGGCCGCGGTCGACGAGGCCATGCATCACGCCGAGCGCGCAAAGGTCATTGTGGCAGAGGATGGCGGTCGGCGGCTCAGCGTTCGTTTCGAAGAGCTCGGCGACCGCAGCGACGCCGCCTTCGCGTGTCGGCAGGCATTTGACGATCGGCCCGACTGGCAGGCCGAAGCGCGGGAGGATCTCCCGGAATGCTTGGGTCCGGTCCCTCGCCGGCGTCACCTGCCGCGCCCCGCCGACGAAGGCGATACGCTCGTGCCCAAGGCGGATGAGATGCTCGGCGGCGAGCGTCATGCCGAGATAGAAGTCGGCGCTGACGAAATCCGCGCTCATTCCGCTGACGCGCCGCAGCATCTGGACGACCGGCAAGCCGCCTCGCGCGAGCGCCTCGATCGCTTCCGGCTGCGTGCCTTCCGCCGGCGCCAGCAGCACGCCGTCGACCCGATGCTCCTGCATCCGGGCGATGAAGCGGCCCTGGCGCTCCGGCAATTCCGCTGTGTTGGCGACGAAAGCGACCCAGCCCGCCCGGTCGAGCACATCGTCGACCCCAGCGGCGAGCTCAGCGTAGAACGGGTTGGTGATCTCGCAGATGACGAGCCCGACCGTATGCGTCACGCCGGTGCGCAGATTGGCCGCGGCGCGGTGGTAGACGTAGCCCAGCGTGTCGATCGAGGACTGCACGCCCGCCCGGGTCGCCTCGGCGACGAGGGGGCTGTTGCGCAAAACAAGCGACACCGTCGCCGGCGACACACCCGCATGACGGGCTATGTCCTTCACGGTCGGACGCACCCGAAATCCTCCCGAACGGGATTTTTAGATCGTTCTAAAAAATTTATCCCCCAATTGCCGGGCAGCGTCAATCTGGAAGTTGGACGGCTTGCAAAGATACGCTGAACGACAGTCGGATAGCGCCGCCAGTCATTCGCCCTCCGCATCGCCGAAGTGGGAGCGAATGCAGTCGGCGTCATGTTGCAGAGCTGCAGCGGCCTGAGGCGGCACGGCTGGGCAAAGTCGCCATGGATGCGTCATGCCGGGCCAGATTTCGGTCGTCGTCGCGATCGCCGCGCCACGAGCGGCTCTTGTCGGCGAACCGCCGGCTGCAACGGCCCATTCGGGCCGCCGCCTTGCTGCCGACGAGATCGACCGCGACAGCGACGCCAGGCGCGAAGGCCTCCCTAAGCTTCCTCATTTCGGCCGATGCAAAGCCTTGCGGCGCCCGTCGCGTCATGCTAATCGCCCCGCCGACCCGCTCGGCGACGCTCTCGCCGATGCGCCGCGGAGAGGTGGCAGAGTGGTCGATCGCGCCGCACTCGAAATGCGGAGTACGCGCAAGCGTACCGGGGGTTCGAATCCCTCCCTCTCCGCCAAAACCCCCGAAAAACGCCAGCAAAATCGCGAAATCCGCACGGATTAAGGCTTTCGTCACTGCTCCGAGGGTACACACTCGGGGTACACAGGCATGGCCCTCCGCATGGCGCGACCCGTCAAGATTCGTGGCCTCTATTATTACCGGCAGCGGGTGCCCGCCGACGTGGCGCCGAAGCTCGGCAAGAAGTTCGTCAAGGAATCTTTGGGCACCGGGAGAGAGGCGGAGGCGCGACTCAAGTTCCCGCCGGTGGCGGCCAAGTGGCAGGCGTTCTTCGAGCAGATCCGCCGCGGCGTGCAGACGCTGACGCCCGAGCAGTGCGAGGGGATCGCCGGTGAGATCTACGCCGACCTGATCAAAAGGGACGGCGGGGGGCAGGCCGCGACCAACCCGTTCGGCACGCTGTACTGGAAAGTGCTCATCAACGCATCCAAGGACGCGCTCAAGGACGAGGTCGACCTCGGTCCGGACGGCGTCGTCCCTGGGCGGGTCTACCTGGAGCGGCTGCACGGCGCGCGCTTGGACCAGCATCTCGCCGCGCGGGGGATGACCGTGTGCGACCGAACCTACTACACCCTCTTGTACGCCGTGAACCGCGCCGTCATCCAGGCGTCCGAGGTCGTCGTGCGCCAAGCGTTCGGCGACTACACCCCCGATCCGAACGCGAGCCGCTTCCCGAAAACGGTGCTGCCCGATCCCTCCAAGACCTTCAAGGCGCTCTGGAAGGAGTATTGCGCGAGCAAGAAGACCTCAGAGGAGGTCGCGAAGAAAAAGTTGCACTTCTTCGTCGCCATGATCGAACACGCCGGCACCGACGACATGCGCCTGATCACCGAGGAGCATCTTCTGGGCCTGCGCGACAAGCTCCAGGCCTCCGGCCTGAAGCGAAAGACCGTCAAGGAGGGCTACTTCGCCCACATCAAGGCCTTCTTCGCCTGGACCAAGCGGCAGAAGAAGCTGCCCGCCAACCCAGCAGCGGAAGTCGTGGTGGAGATGGCCGACGACGAGAAAGACATGCGGGGTCTCACCGACGCCGAGACAAGGGCGATCTTGCGGGCGGCGCGGGGGCCGTTCGGGGCGCGCATGGCGCCGGAGAATCGCGCGGCGCGCCGCTGGGTTCCTTGGCTCTGCGCCTACACCGGCGCGCGCCTCAACGAGATCACCCAGCTCCGGCCGATGGACATCAGGCAGATCGACGGCGTCTGGTGCATCGAGATCACTCCCGACGCCGGGAGCCTGAAGAACGAATGGAGCGCGCGGAACATCCCGCTGCATCCCCGCCTGATCGACCAAGGTTTCCTGGATTTCGTGCGCGGAAGACAGTCCAGTGCCCGCCTGTTCTACGACGAGGAGCGCGCCGGGGCCACGGCGGCCGCGCGCAATCTCGGGAACAAGCTCCGCGAATGGGTGAAAGACATGGGCGTTCTCGAAGACGAACTCGCCGCGCCTTTCCACGGCTGGCGACACCGGTTCAGGACCGTCGGGCGCGACTGCGAAATCGACGAGGCGAAGCTCAGCGCCATCCAGGGCCACGCGCCGGACACCGAGGGCAAGAAGTACGGCAAGTTCAAGCCCGGCGTTCTCCTCCGCGAGATCGAGAAGCTCGAACCCCATCTCATCGAGGGGATCGAGCCGGACCAGTCGCCGCCGGCAGTCGACCGCGTGAGGTCGCCCGAAGCGACGGCCTCCGCCGCGAATGGCTCCCGGCACGGACAACTGGGCCGCCAACGCCTGGGACCGAGCGCCGCCGCAGCGAACGTTGGCGCCGATTCGTCCGTCGGCGTTCGCGTCGCCGCGAAGCGCGCGAGAGCGTCAGCTTCAGGAGTGGAAGCCGAAGCAGACTAGGTCGACCGGCCCGGCGGGATGCGAAGGCAGGCGACAGAGGGGGCAAGCGTGGCAGCAGGAAGCGTAACCAGAATTTCGGACCCGGGCGACGTCGAAACGGCTCGCCGCTGGGTGCCTTGGCTCGCGGCGTATACAGGAGCAAAATTCACCGACCTCGTTCGCCTGCACCGGGAGGATTGCCGACTGGACGACGGCGGCTGGTCGGTCGCCTTGAGCAGGGCTCCGGACCGAGCGGTGCGATCGAAGGCGGTCATTGTCCCGTTGCACCCGCACCTCGTCGAACTCGGGTTCGCCGCGTTCGTCGACGGCCGCGCTCCCGGGCCGCTCTTCTTCGCGGAGAAGCCGCGCGACGAGACGGCCTACGCCAGGCTGGCCAAGGCAATTCAGCGCGACGGCGCGATGGGCTCCCGCGAATTGCGGCACCGCTTCGTCGACGAAATGATGACCGCCGGAATCGGACGGTCGGTGGTCGACGCGATCTTGGGAAGGAAGCCCGAATTCGACAAGTTTGGCTTCGGTGTCCCTTTGCATCGATTGCGAGAGGCGATCGAGAGGCTGCCGAAGATGGGCGTCGCGGCGGCGAGCTGATCCCGCCACTGACTATCGAGCTTTGCGGATGCTCCGACGGGCCTAACTTTTCACGATCTCCACCGGGCCGTGATCGTCGCAATGGTCGCCGTGCGGATGGTGGAGGCGCCCGTCGACGAGGTAGTCGACGTGGTCGCCGTGTGGAACCGCCTCATGCCCGCAGCCGGGCCCGTGAACGTGCCCGGCCTCGTGACCCTTGTGGCCATTGTCCGGCGTGCACTTGTCCGGGTTTCGCGCGCTCACCTCGATGACGTGCTCGTCGACCTCGTCCCCGTCCTGATGGTGGAGGTGGCCGTCGTGCAGGTAATCGACGTGGTCGCCGTGCTTGACCGCGATGTGACCGCAGTTGGGGCCGTGATGGTGGGGATGCTCGGCGTGGGTGAGATGATCGCGAGTTGCCATGTGAAGCCCTCGATTGAGCGCCCCCATCGGCGACGTGAGTGCGGCACGCCGCGCCGATCGCCGTTGAGAACTTATCGATCCCGCATTCGGTCGCGTCAAGGCCATGTCGGCAGGCGATAGCGCGGATCGACGCCCCCGCCGTAAGCGCTTGCGCATCTGCACGTAGTAGCGGAGGCGCCAAAGTGCATGGCGGTTTTCGATTGACGCGCCCAGTGAGCCTCATTAAATGCAACGTTATAACATTTCATTTAACGAGGCTCACGATGCTCCCAAGCACCCGCAACGCGCGGCTGCCGGTCACCGTCCTTTCCGGCTTCCTTGGCGCCGGCAAGACGACCCTTCTCAATCACGTGCTCAACAATCGCGAGGGGCGTCGCGTCGCCGTCATCGTCAACGATATGAGCGAGGTCAACATCGACGCCGACCTGGTTCGCGATGGCGGCGCCGATCTCTCGCGCACCGACGAGAAGCTCGTCGAGATGACCAACGGCCGCATCTGCTGCACGCTGCGGGACGACCTGCTGGCGGAAGTTCGTCGGCTCAGCGCCGAGGGCCGCTTCGACTACCTGCTGATCGAAGGCACCGGGATCGCCGAGCCGCTGCCGGTCGCCAGCACGTTCTCGTTCCGCGACGAGAACGGCGACAGCCTCTCGGACGTCGCCCGTCTCGACACGATGGTGACCGTGGTCGATGCGGCGAACCTCCTCAAGGACTACGGCTCGAACGACTTTCTGCGCGACCGGGGCGAGACGGCAGGAGACGGCGACCAACGCACGCTGGTCGACCTGCTGGTCGAGCAGATCGAGTTCGCGGATGTCGTCGTCATCAACAAGGCGTCCGAGGTTGCGCCGCAGCAGCTCAATCTCGTTCGCAAGGTGGTGCGGTCTCTCAACGCCGACGCCCGGATCGTCGAGACCGATTTCGGACGCGCCGCGCTGAGCGACATCCTCGACACCGGGCTATTCGACGAGGAGAAGGCGAGCCGCCATCCGCTTTGGTTCAGGGAACTTTACAATTTCAGGGAGCATGTGCCGGAGACGGAGGAATATGGCGTCGCGAGCTTCGTCTATCGCGCCCGGCCGCCGTTCCATCCCGAAAAGTTCGCCGCCTTCGTCGACCGCACTTGGCCCGGGTTGATCCGGGCGAAGGGACATTTCTGGCTCGCGACCCGCCCCAAATATGCGGGAGAGTTCTCGCTGGCGGGCGCGATCGCCCGGATCTCGCGGCTCGGCTATTGGTGGGCGGCGGCGCCCAAGCAAGCACTCGCGGACCGTGGGATCGATGACGTCAGTCGCCATCCTGACTGGCATCACGTCTGGGGCGACCGCCGACAAGAACTCGTCTTCATCGGGGCCGGCATGGACGAGGCGGCGATACGGAAAGCGCTCGACGACTGTCTCATCGAGCCGTCGCCGGCCCAGGCCTTCGATCCGGCGCGGTATCGATCTTTGCGCGATCCGTTTCCCGCCTGGGACCGCGCCAATGCTGCGTGAAGAGCGGCGCGCCGAGCGCGCGCCAACGCCGGCTGTTATTCGGCGCGGGGTCCCGACGCCGATCGGCGCCGCAGCCCGTTGCATTCATTGAGGATGGTGGGCTTAAAGAAGGCGAGCCTGTTCACATTCTGCGCCTCAACGGCGAGGACCTGAGGTCGAGACCGCTGGCTGAGCGAAAGGTGAAGCTGCACACGTTGCTCCGCGGCGTCAGCTAGGTGCTCTGGGTGTGATCGCGGAGGCCGGCCGCGGAAGCGAGCGCGGCCATGCGCGACATCCGCCAGCCGCCAATGCCTTGCGCAATACGGTCGCGTCTCTGAGTGTGCTCTACACCGCCAGGCGCGCAACGTCGTCGTTTAAAGTCGTCTTGTCGATCCTGGCGTGGCTTTCCGCCCAAGCCGTTCTCCGTAGATGCGCCGGCAGTCACAATGTGGACTGTTCTCGAAGCCAACAATTGAATGCTAGCCGATCGTAACTGGAGCAGCGGTTTTGCGTGGAGTGGCTAGGGGCCCGTTCCGAAGGGGTCCAAGCACCCCGACGCAACGACAACATCCCGAGAGACAGATAGACGAATCACTACCCCATCCGGTCTCCACTCGCGCGCTATAGTGCCATCTAACTGATTCTCGACCGTCACCCGTTCAAGTAAGCTTCCAAAGCCGTCATGATCACTTTTGTGCTCGACCAGTGGACCGCCGCGCTCAGTCCACGTCAGGACAAGCCGGCCGGTCTCTTCGGAACACTCGATCACGATATGGCCGCCCGGCGCGGCCAAGGCGCCATACTTGGCGGCATTCGTCGTAAACTCATGCAGGAGCAACGCAAGGCCTGACACGCAGCGGTCGGCCAGCGGCATATCGAGTCCGCTGATAGCGACGCGCGTCGGGTTCTGCCCCGTTCCCTCGTTGTAGGGCGCCACAATCGTCTGGATCAGCGCGTGAAGGGTTGCCGAGCGCCCGGGGCCCTCTGCCATTCCGGCCCCCCCGGAAAGCGTAAGCGCGTGAGCGCGCCCCAATGCAGCCAATCGTTCGCGGACAGAAGAAGCCAATTCGGTCGGCGTCGTCGCCGCACGCGCACACAGGGTAACGACACTGGTGGAGAGTGCGAAGAGATTTTTGATCCGATGGTCCATTTCCCCGAGCAGCAATTGCTGCCGCTCCTCCGCTCGTCTGCGTTCCGAGATGTCCCGAGCGACCTTCGATGCCCCGATGATCTTGCCTTTGGCGTCCTTGATCGGGGAGACTGTCAGGGAGATATCAACGAGGCTTCCGTCCTTTCTCTGCCGAATGGTTTCATAGTGGTCGACGTGCTCGCCCCGGCGAACGCGAGCCAGGATGGCGGGCTCCTCGTCGCGCCGATCCAACGGAATGAGCATAATAACCGGCCTGCCGATCGCCTCCTCGGCCGTGTAGCCGAAGAGCCGTTCAGCACCCCGATTCCAACTCGTAATGACGCCATCGAGGCTCTTCGCCAGAATAGCGTCGTCGGAGGACTCGACGATCGCGGCGAGACGTTGCGCTGCCTGTTCGGCGTGCCGCCGCTCCGTCACATCCCGCGCGATCTCCGACGCGCCGATGATCCTGCCCTCCGCGTCCTTCACGGGGGAGACGGTGAGAGAAACGTCAACGAGGCTTCCGTCCTTGCGCCGGCGCACGACCTCGTAATGTTCGATCGCCTCACCACGTCGAATGCGCGCCAGGATATCCGCTTCTTCGTCGAGATGGCCCGGCGGGACCAGGATGGTGACCGGCTTGCCGATAGCCTCTTGCGCCGTGTATCCGAAGACGTGCGCGGCGCTGCGGTTCCAGCTCGTGATAACGCCGTCGACGTCCTTGCTGATGATCGCGTCGTCCGAAAATTCGACGATCGAGGCAAGCCGCTGCGCATAGTCTTCAGCCCGTTTGAGACCGATAAGGTCCATGAGCATGTTCACGGCGCCAGTCAGAGCGCCGGAGGCGTCGCGGAGCAGCGTCGGGTAAGGCATGAATGGAACGCGGCTTCCATCCGGGCGCTCGGCGATCAATTCGGTACCCTGCGTGGCCGTCATCTCTAGCAACATCTTCGCCATGGGAGACTGGTCATGGGGCAGCGGCTGGCCGTCCGGAGTATAGAGCTTCCATGAACCGCACCATTGGGACTTGCCTATCTCGGGACGATACCCCCACAAAGCCGCCGCGGCTTCATTGTAGTAGGTAATATGTCCTGCGGAATCAGTCACATAGATGGCAGCGGGGAGAGCATCGAGTATGTTGCGGAAAACGCCGTCTCCGGCCGCGAGGCTCTCGACGATATGAGAATGCCCCGCTCGTCGGTCGTCCGTCGCAGAAACCCCGCCGAACACAGTGCTCACGGGAAGTTCGTCGTCGGTTAGATTCGATCGCATGGACCGGCTCACCTGTGGGGCGGGAGTACAGCACAACTCTCGGCCATCTGCCCCCGCGGAAATCGGCAGATGATGAGGGACGGCCAGGACGCCGGCATCAAACCGCCGCGCTATTGCGCGTTTTGATCTTGGTGATGGTGATGACGTTCCTGGCCGGTTGGCGGCGGTGCGGTGCCCTTGTCAGGCGCGGCCAGGATTGACGCTCCTTGGCCGATCTTGCCCTCTAACTCTTCCATGGCGTCGTCGCTGACGACAACGTGAGCGTCCGCATCGACATTCTTGCAGCCGTCAGGATGTTTCGCCCCCGTAACGCAAACCCCAAATTGAAATGTCTTGATAAGCACCGCGGCATCGAGCGAACACGGATATCCAGCCAAGGCGAGCAACGCCGCAACAGCCGCAGAACCCGCAATTCTCGCTCTTCGCATGCCCTGTTTCCCGTCATGCGGAAGCACTCGGCCTTGTCGCCGGGAACGCCTCGTCGCTTTTGGAATATCGACGAACTCATGCGACTGTCAATCGGCTCCGGACACCCGACGATCCTTTTACAACGTATTCCGAACGTTTATGAATTTACTATGTTCGGGGGTCCGACCGGCGCCGATCGGGACCAATCCGACGACCCCGCATACGACACCGCAGTTTACATGGCGGGTTCTGAAACCCCTGCCGAAGCTTGTCACAGCCCTTCAATTGCGGATGAGAGTTCAAGCGCTTTCGTCGCAACCGGGACGGTCGGAGGGCGCAGAGCGGAGCGCTCGCCGAGCGCGGTGGCGAACGAACTGGACCCCGATCTATGAACAAATGAACTTTGATCGTGCGACTGATGATGATGGCGCCTGGCGCCGGGTCACGGTCCTTTCCGAGGTCGCGGAGCGCCTCATGATGATGTTCGGGGCGGGCGTGTGAAGCGGCGCTGGGGTCCGAGGCCGAGTGGCAAGCTAACTCATTGGCGTCGCGGTCACGGTTGGAAGCCGATAGGGGGTCAAAGGGCCGATTGACACGGGTGCCCGAGGGCCGAGGTTCGTGCCGCATCCGCCGCTGGTGTCGAAACCCGACGGCCTAAAGCATTTGGCCATCCTGTGGGGGATCCGTTTGATGCTTGGCATCTAAAACGGATCGAGCACCCCGAATATGCTGACCAGCGCCAGCACCGCGCCGCCGAGCGCGATCTCCGCGACGTTCCCTCTATTCCGGATATCGGCATTGACGGCGCATCCAGGGGTCACGGTCAAATCGAATGTGGCGGCGCAATTGGGGCTTAGTCGTCTGCTACGACGGGCGGAAATTGCTCACTTGAAATCACAGGCGATTTCGTGGCCTCCCCTCGCAATCCAACGCCGCCGGCGTGACTCGGCGGAGCGAATTACTCGGTCTCTGGTGGCTGGGCGGCAAATAGCCCAAGGCCTCGCGCGCGGTCGCCATGGGACGGCCGCGCGCGAGTCGATCAATAATAGGTCGACTGCACGCCGAAGGCGCCGTTGATCGCGAAGAACGGGAATTCCGCGATCTGTCCAGCGAGCTGAACTGGCGCGCCGACCACCTCGCGTGGATCGTTCGTACGCGGGGGAAACACGGCTTCGACCACCCGGAACGGCAAGCTGACGATCGTGCCGGCAACCGCGACCGGCGCCGTGATGATGGTAGCGGGCCCATCATGGAAAGCGTCGGGAGCGGCGGCGACCGGCTCGCGATAGGCGCGCTGTCTCACTATCAGATCGTTGTTGTGGACCGGGGAATGGGTCCGGTGGACGATTCGGTGGTGGATATCACGGTACTGCTCCGCCGCAGCCGCCGGCAGGCTATAGGCCCCGGCAACAAGTGCCGCGCCTGTGACGGCCTGGGCCAGTTTCGATATACGGGTCTGCATTCCTATTGCCTCCATAGGTGACGACCGCGGCTTAGGTTTTTTTGCAGGCCCAACACCGACGCTCGACGTGTTCGGTCCTAGCGTGAGCCAGCTTCACGCGAAAGGATCGGAATGTACCTAGTCGGCGGGCGCTATGATCGGGGCGGTCGCGGAGTCGCTCCGCCGGCCTTCTTGCAATTGTCACATATTGTTGTCGCCCGATCGACGCCCGTACGGCGTCATAGTTGCTGACGAGCGTGCCGGATCGCCCTTGCCGCGAACCCGGAAACAAACGCTTGACCTGTCTTATATTAATCGCGCTGACCGTCGTCATGGCTGCGCCGTTCTTGGTGAAGCTCGCCATACACGAAGACGAAGACGAAGACGAAAAGGTACGGCACCACAGGGGGCTATTGCCATGAGCCAAACATTCAATGTCGGGCGGCCAATTGCCGGTCGGTATCGCGCATCGCGCGGGCAGCCTCGCGGATCGCCTGCGGGGCTTTGGTGACGCTGTAGAGGTTGCCCATGCGCGGACGCTAGCGCGGGACGGGCGACGCATTTGTTCTTTCTTTGTTCCCATTCCTCGGCTATCGTTCCGCCATGTCCGACGCGGCCGACCTTCGACCCGCTTCGCCGCACGACCTTGCCGATGCGCTCGCCTACGCCTTGAGATTTCAGCGGGGAAAGCGCGTCCGCAGCGCCGACGACCTGATGGCGCAAATCACGGCCGAGCGGCTTGTCGAGTATCTAGCCGCCGCGGGCTTCGTCATCATGCAGAAGCCGCCAGCGGATGGCGCGAGGGCGCTGGGGCGCGGGCATAAGGGATAGGGGGCGCGCGGGGCTATGGACGTGACCTACTATGTCGCCGTCCCATTCGATCGCGATCCTGACGGCGACCTGAAGCCAGGCGAGCCGCGCGAATTGCCAACGGCGCGCGCGGCAGAACGGTGCGCCCGCAGCCTATCGTTCCAGCATGATGGCGTTGTTGCATTCTCGCGCACTGGCGACCCCTCGATCGGCGAATTCCATGACGCAGTTGTTCTGGCGCAGTTTGGGGCGGTCGATTTGGATGCGCTTAGCATTTGACCGGGGCTCCAATAACCGCCGCCCGGCTGACCGCGGGACAGGCCTTCATGCTCCGTAGGAGGCGACTGCGCTAGGCGCAAAATTGCGCCCAGAACGACCCGGTCCCGCTATTCGTCGTCGTCGCTCTTGCGGTCGCGATGCCCATCAGAAGCGTCTTGATCCCACTTTGGATTTCCGAGGGTCGAGTTGAGCGGCATGTCGTTCCGCTTCATTGCCTCCTCGATCCGTTCCTTCAGGTCTTCGGATGCCTTGGCGAGTTCCGCCACCGATTTCGACTTTTCGTCTGTAGTTGGCGTGGTGAATTCGGGCATCGCGCCCTCCTCAGGGGTGTCTGCTTCGCCGATGGCAAGTACATGGCCAACCGGCGAAACCCCATCCCGGTTCCGATGTGGCACGATGCGGCGACATGCGCTCGCTCAGAAAAAATGGCGCCGAGGGGACGCACCCTCGATGGTCTCGTCCGCGAAAAGACCCATAATGACGTCGGCATCTATGGTGGCGCCGCCCGCGACGTTGTGGGACACCGCCGCGCATGGCGACGTTAAGGTCAACCCGTCACAACAAACGGTTGAATTCGCAAATTCCAAGAACCGCAGGTTGACGCGCCCATCGATGCAGGATACCAATATGCCTGTCGATATTTGTTAGCTGAGCTTGGTTATCGCGCGTTTGGCGCCGCGCCCTGAACGAACCTTTCCTTCAAAATCGTCACCACCACAATCGGCAGCGCTCTCGCGTTGCCGCTGTTCAGTATTGCTATGGAAGGGTTCATCATGACCACTGGCACAGTTAAATGGTTCAATCCCACCAAGGGCTTCGGTTTCATTCAGCCTGATGACGGCGGCGCCGACGCCTTCGTCCACATCTCTGCCGTCGAGCGCGCCGGAATGCGCGCAATCGTCGAAGGCCAGAAGATCGGCTTCGAAATGGAGCGCGACCGCAAGTCGGGCAAAATGTCTGCCTGCAACCTACAGGCCGTCTGATCGTTTCAGCTTTCCTTTGACCACGGATGTACTGGCACTGTTGAAAGCATGAGACCAAGAGAGGTCAGGCAAAACTGCCTGGCCTTTTTTATGTGCGGCCGAGCGACCTGTTTTGCGTCGCGCGCGAGGTCTGCGGGCGCCCCTCCTCTGCCCGGGTAGTCGCCGAGGGCTTTCCGGGCGCCGGCGACCGGGACACCTTTTCTGATCGCGTCCGCCTGCTCAGCAATCCGTACATCACGCTCCAGCGCGGACAGATCCGCCCGATGCAGGGTCTCCGCAATCTCCCACATGCTCGCTTCGTCGTCGGTCGTTCGCGAATCCGGGCTCGCTCGCTGGTCGGTTTTTTGGTTGTCCATTGCGGCTATGGCCATATGCTCGCCTTGCAGCCGGGCAACTGCCGCCGAGGCAGGCTGGCGACCCTTCGAGGTTCCGGCCTCCGGCGCGAATCCTGCCGCGATCCCGGTTGCGTGTGCCGCGGCCTGGGGTCCGTACGCTGATCGGCGATTGGCCCGCTTCGCAAGATATTGACTTCGTTCCGTTCCGTTTCGGCAGGCGGGGTCAACTTTCGAGTCTGATTCACATCGATCATGCTTTATCCGCCCTGACCCGCCGTTCAACTTCGCCGGTCTCGACCGGAGTCGCCTCGGTCAGCCTTTTGGTAATGGTCGACCGGACTGATGCTGATGCTCTCGATGTTGCATCGAATGAGCCCGAATGCTCCAGCGCAGGGTTCGAGGACGATCTCGTGATCGCCGATGACGAGGCCGATGCCGTAAAGGCTGGGATGGACGTCCACGACCTGACTGCGCCGCAGTGTCAGGCCGCCGATCACATTCTGATGACCGAAACCGTCGAGGTGAACATCCACCATGTCGCGCAGGATGAAGGTGAACACGGCGTGCTTTCCGGACGACGAGGCGACTTGGCCGCCAACGTAGGTCATCGCCGAAATGCGAAGAACGCTCGGTCCATTGCGAATGAGACGAAGCTCCAGAACCTCCCCGTCGCCAAAGTGAGGCCGCCCCTCAAGCCATTCGATAACCTCCGCGCCTCCGGGAAGCTCGTGGAGGATCGCGATGGTGTGTTCGAGGCCGCTGAATTCTGGCTTTTCGTCAGTCATGGGGAAAACCCTTCGGCCAAAATAAAGCGCACCGTCGCGCTCCGCAGAATAGAAATCAACATCGCGATCTCTAAGCAATCGCATCCTCTCTCAAAACCCCTTCATTTCTGGCCCAAAATGGCCGTTTCAAATATCTTGCAGACCGTGCGAAACTCGCGATCTGCGCGAATACGGTCGATCAGAACGCAGATTCTCGTGTCCCAATCGAATTTTGAACGGCCAGAGGCCTCCAAAATCGAGGCCAAGGTTCGAGCGAACGTGAGACCGAGCAAGTTTTCGCACAGTCGGCTTGAATTTTGCACCGCTCACGGTTGCCGTAGCCAAGAGATCGTGGCGCGCGCCTCGGCCTCTGCTCCGGCAGCGCTCGCGAAAAGACCGGATTGGGGATATCCGTCTTGCCATGCGTGTGGCGCGTCATCCCACTCAGCAAACCAATCCTCGCGATAAAAAAACAGCCCGTCGTCTCCTTGACAGACCGTCAGGCGGCGCTTGCCATTAGGGCTTGTGATCTGTTCGGCAGTCTCTACCATGTCAGACCTCTTGTGAGATCATGATTGATCACACCGTCATTGCGAAATTGTTGATTTCTTGTCCGGGAGTTTGATCCCAGGATTTAGGATGAGCTTTGCGATTCCAGATATGCCTGAATAGCGCTTAACTGTCGCCTCGGCCCGCGCCCGTGTCGTCGACCTGACACCAAGGCCCATATGTTCGCTTGCGGCCCACACCAAGTAGTCGACGGCTTGCGTCACTGACCAATCGGGCCGTAGCTCGCAGGCAACCCGCAACAGATAGCCATCGTATTCGCCGGCAAAAGGCTGGTGATCCCAGTGTTCCCCCTTCCCTAGGAGACCAATTGGGTCCCACACGGCCCAGCCTATGTCGCGAAGCCTTGGAAGCTTCAGAGGTGGATGACCGGACATCGGAAATACCCCTATTATTTGCCCTAGACGGGAGACGTTGATGGGAAAGACCACAATCGATCAACTGGAGGGCGGCGCGGCGCTGTGCGCTTGGTTCGAAGGTGTATGACCGAGGCGTTTTCGCACAGTCTGCTTGATGTTTGGACGCGGCGAACGTCTCCTAAGGGTCGATAGCGCCTGTTCGCCCCGCGTCCGCAACTTCGCAGTTGGGGGGAAAGCGGTCGTTCGCGATGTATCCAGATGGCGGCCTTCGCTCGTAGAGCATGCCGCAAGACGGCTCAAATCGCAGGCTTCAAACTTGGCGTAATGCTGATTTGCGGACAGCCTCGCCGCCGCCTTGACAGATCGGCTCGCTTTGATTGATTTGGAGGCCTGGGGAAGCGATCTCCTCACGAGGCGACATGCCGAAGTATCGCATCCACTCTATCGACCGCGCTTCCCGCCGCCACAATTCCCGGCGGCGATATTGCGCGGTCTTGGGGAATCGCGATGCGAAAAGGGATCGTCATTGGTGTTCTCGCGCTGGCCGTCGCCGTCACGATCGGGGGCCTGCTGTTTCGTTTCGCGCTGCCGGGCCTCTCAAGCGCCCGCCCCGCGCCACCGGCGATCGAGATCGCAACCGCCACATGGCTGCTCGTGCATAGCGTCCCGCCGGCTGACGCGGCGCGATCCAACCCACTGCAACCCAACGAGGCCGGGCTCGCGGCCGGCGCGGGGCTTTTCCAGCAGAATTGCGCCGTCTGCCACGGCTTCGACGGCGGGGGACGAACCACGGTCGGCTCGAACGTCTACCCGCGCGCGCCTGCGCTGCGGCAGGCTCTCCCCGCGCTGACGGACGGACAGATCTTCACGTTCGTGCATGACGGCATTCGCAATACGGCGATGCCGGCCTGGAATTTGCCCGATCAGCAAATCTGGCAAATCATTCTGTTCCTGCGCCACTTGCCGCCAACCGCCGCGCCGCCCTCGGAGGCGCTGGCCGCTAAGCCCGGTTCGCACTATGTCGGCTCCGCCGCTTGCCAATCGTGTCACGCGGAAATCTACGCCCGCTGGCAAAAGACTCGCATGGCCAACGTCGTGCGCGACCCGCGCGATCATCCCGACGCTATCATCCCGGATTTTTCCAAGCCCGACCCCCTGCTCACGTTCACCAAGGACGACATTGCGTTCGTCTACGGCAGCCGCTGGAAGCAGCGTTATTTCACCCGTCGAGGAGACGACTACTTTCCGCTGCCGGCGCAATGGGACATCACCAATCACCGTTGGCTCAAATATCACGTCCCGCTAAACGCCGACTGGTGGGCGCCGCTCTACCCCGACGATAACATGCAGCGCCCGACCGGCCCTCTCTGCGACGGCTGCCATTCGGTCAACTACGACATCAACACCAAAACCGTGACGGAGTGGAACGTCGGCTGCGAGAGCTGTCACGGCGCGGGCGGCGATCACATCGCAAATCCGACCCGAGCCACCATCGTCAATCCGGCGCGGCTCGACTATGTCGCGGCGAATGACACCTGCATCCGCTGCCACTCGCAGGGCCGTCCCCCGATGAACCCGATCGGCGGCAAATATTACGACTGGCCGGTCGGGTTTCACATGGGCTTGCAACTGTCCGACTTCTGGGCGCTCGAAGAGCGCAAACCCGGTGAGACGAGCTTCACGCAGTTCTCCGACGGCACGTCGCACAAGAACCGCATGCAGGGCAACGATTTCGTCCAGAGCTTAATGTACACGCGCGGCGTGGCCTGCTTTTCCTGCCATGAGCCGCACGGCAGCGACAATGTCGCGATGCTGCGCGCGAATGGAAACTCCCTATGCCTGACCTGCCACGGCCCGAATACCCAGACCGGCCCGCTCACTGCGACTATCGAAGCGCACACGCATCACAAGGCCGACAGCGCGGGCAGTCAGTGCGTTTCGTGCCACATGCCGGCGATTGAGGAGACGCTGCCGGACGTCAAGGTTCATGCGCACACATTTCGGTTTATCACCCCTGCCGACACGCAGGCGCTCAAGATTCCCAACGCCTGCAATCTGTGCCATGCCGACAAGACCACGATCTGGGCCGCCGAAGCGCTGAAAGGCTGGAAGGAACGTTCGCCCTGGCGGATGGAGAATTAGCGCGATGCACCGACGCTGCGCGGGGCCCTGAATGTCCTCGATCAATTCGATATCGCGCGACCGGCTCGCGCGTCTGATCGGCACGCCCAGGCGCCCGGCGCTTATTGACGTGCGACCTGACGAGGAGTTCGCCGCCGATCCGCGCCTTGTGCCGGGTTCCATGCGCCGCGCCTTTGACGCAGCATTCGATTGGGCGGCTGAGCTTCGCGGCCGGCCGGCGGTGGTGATCTGCCGGGACGGCCTTCAGCTCAGCGCAGGCGTGGCCGCGCTCCTGCGCGATGCGGGCGTATCCGCCGAGACCTTGGAGGATGGTTTTGCGGGATGGAGCAAGAGTGGGCTGCCGTGCGTCCCGACAACCAAGCTGCCCCGGCGCAACCCCCAGGGTCGAACCCTCTGGGTGACGCGCGAGCGCCCGAAAATCGATCGCATCGCCTGCCCCTGGCTGATCCGTCGCTTTGTCGATCCGGCGGCCCTGTTCCTGTTTGTGACGCCCTCCGAAGTCGTCTCGGTCGCCGAAAAATTCGAAGCGGCTCCCTTCGATATTGAAGGCGTGTTCTGGAGCCATCGCGGCGAACGCTGCACCTTCGATGCGATGGTCGAAGAGTTCGGACTCGCGACGCCGGCCCTATTGCGGCTGGCGTCGATCGTACGCGCGGCCGACACGGCGCGCCTTGATCTCGTCCCGGAAGCGCCCGGCCTTCTTGCGGCTTCGCTGGGCCTGTCGCGCATGTATTCCGACGATCTCGAACAGCTCGAAGCCGGGCTGGCGCTTTACGATGCGTTCTATCGCTGGTGCCGCGACGCGACGAACGAGACGCACGATTGGCCCACCAATAAGAAGGGGTGAGCCTCGTCGCTACGGTCGAGAGCTGCCAACGTCCGCTTCAACATTCCGGTTGCCCAAAGCCATCGACCCGCTTTCGGCTCCCTCCGGTCATCGACATTCGGCCAAGGAACGTCCGCTTCGGGTCGATAGCGCCTGTTCGCCCCGCGTCCGCAACTTCGCAGTTGGGGGGAAAGCGGTCGTTGGTGCGTACGACCGCCGAAGGCGCAAGTGCGCCAAAACGCAGTGCAACGGGCGGCGCGACTCCGCGAATGCCGGCATCAACGGGCGAGTAGTTCATCGAACAAGCTGTAGTGCTCATATTCGTCGCGGAAGACGACGATATGTCGCGCCCTGTCAGATCGTGACGATACCGCGCGCGCGGCAACGTCAACATACGCTTGCGCTCGTTCTTCATCGGATTCGATTCCGTCTGCCCGGTGCTCTGCGTCCACATAGCGTCCCGAATCGGCTTCCATGGTCGCCCAAGCGTGCATGACGGCGTCGTGCAATGTCTGTTCATTCTCTGATTCGGCAATTTTCATTGCGTCATCGAACTGACCGCGTCTCAATGCGCAGATCGCGATGTTTTTCACCGCTCCCCAGCGCGCAAGGTTTCGGGCGGCCGATGCTCGCGGGAGGTTGTCGGCAATCAGCTTTAGTGCCCGGTCATATTCCCCAGCCTCTGCATATGCCCTAGCCGCTGCGGCAATATAGAAGTCGTGGAAATCATAGTGCCCGTAGAGTCCCGCGTTGCTCCTCGGGTGCAGTGCCGCCGCAATGGTTGTGTTAATATACGCTTCACCAGTGTTTCTGTCTCCTGATTGGATATAAGCCGAGCCGAGTGCGGCTAGAAACGTCGGCTCCACTTTTCCTGGTGCGATGCCGTCGACCCAGGATCGAATCTGGTCGAGCAATACCCTAGAGCTGCCAGGAAACCCCTTGTTTGCCATGTCCAGAACGATGAAGCGAACGACAGGGTTCAGATAGTCGTGGCCATTTTCCTGTACTACGGATAAGGCGACTGAATAATTGCCTTGAACGGCTTCGACGGCTGCGATGTGAGTTAAGACCCTTGCCCGCCCTTCAGCAGCGTTCATTGCAAATCCTATAGCAGGTTGACTGGTCTTGGTAATAGATCTTGCGGTGACCAACGCGTCCTCTAAGTGGCCACCCTCAAATTGACCGAGCGCAATGCCCTGGAGAGCAAGACTGTGATGGGTTTCGTTCACTAGACGCCGCGTTTCTTCGCGTGCCCGCTGTATTAGTCGATCGCCTTCTTGATCGCGGGCGAGTTGATAAGAAATTCCTGCGAGACGCCCTAAAGATGCGGCCAGGAAGAACGGCGCGCTCTCGCTCGCAAAGCGTGCTTTCTCAAAGAAGCCGAGGAATTCGTGCGGCGGCGATTCCAGTAGAGCCACTGCTTTTTCGTCTTGCCCGAGTAGGAACAGATCGGCGGCGATATCTGCCACAGCTTGCTCGTATACGAAGGCCCCATTCGCAGTCATATGAGAAAGAAGATCTGTCGCGTCGTTGATTTCCGCGTTCCCGTCGGGGCCGTGATCTGCGCCCATCGCAAGGGCGAGTCGACCGAGCGCGCGCGCTCTGATCGGGACCGCGGGATTGTAACCCGTTGTTGACGGGGTGATGTCGGGCAGTCCTGCTTTTGCAGCATCCCATCGCCCCAGCGCCGCTTCAACCGTACTCGCGGAAAATAAGGTGCTTGTAGGCTCACCTATATGAAGGTCCTTGGCAGCACGAATAGTGGCGATGGCTCGGTCGGCAAGACAGCCGGGATCGCCATCACAAGCTGCCGGACCGGCAGCGGACACGGCCGGAACGGTAAGTAACACAATGCCTAAGCCGAACCCAACCACAGCCAAGCGCTTCAAGTTAACCTCGATGCCGATATGCGAATCACTAAAGGCTGTGGCGGAATCAGCCCGACAGCTTTGCTCCATATGTGCAAAATTGGCGCTGTCAACTGAACACGGCCGCAGTCTTTTGATACTTGGAACACGTCGGATGTCCGCAAAGGGTCGATTCCGGCCGTTGCCTCAACTTGTCTGCTGGCGTCACCCGCCGGGGAGCAGAGCGAAATCAAACCGCTTCTGCGAAACAGCGACCACGCCCCATGTTTTTTGCTTGATACAGAAGCCCGTCCGCTCTGCTGAGAAGGTCATCGAGGTCTGATCCGTCTCTGCTAAGCGCGATGCCGATGCTGCAACCTATCGTCACGAGGGCATCGCCGGTAAGATAGGGCTGCTTGATTGTGGTTGTAAGCCGCCGCGCTAGGTCGGAGGCATCTTCGGTCAGATTGTTAGATGTCGAAGGAAGAAGGACTGCAAACTCGTCCCCACCGAGTTCGGGCGACGCGGGCGAGCGGAGGCAGACAGTTTTGGATGCGGGCGGCAACTTGGCGGAGGAGGTCGTCACCTTGACTGTGCCCACGAGTATCGTTCACCGCCTTGAAGCCATCGAGATCGAGATATAGGAGAGCGACGCTGTTCTCACGTCTACCGCGTACCATTTCGGCGTGAATTTCGACGAGCCGTCTCCTGTTGGGCAACCCCGTTAAAAAATCGTGTCGAGCTAAGTGGGCAATTTCGTTGGTGCATCTCACAAGTTCGATTTCGCGCGCCTTGGCTTCGAAAAGCTCGACCGCCGTTGAAGCGAGGTCGCTCAGAATGCGGCGGCTTTCCTCGGAAAAGCTCGAATCCGGTTTTACATCGAGCACGCACAGCGAGCCTATCGCGACACCGGTCGGCGTGATGAGGGGAGCGCCCGCGTAGAAGCGGACATGAGAGGCTTTTACGACCGGTGCGTCGACGAACCGGCTGTCAGCAACTGCATCGGGCACAACGAATACGTCCTGGCCGCGAATTGTTTCTTCGCAAAATGCCATGCTGCGAGGCATTTCGGTGGCCTCGACGCCCTGCTTGGACTTGAACCAGAATCGATCCCGGTCAGCGAGGGCCAGCGTGCAAACGGGGCGGCCCAGCACTGACGACGCGATCCTAGTTATGCGGTCGAAGTTCGGTTCAGGCGGCGTGTTGAGTATCTCATACCGGCGAAGCGCGTCAGATTCTGAGAAGCTCGTCATTGATGCTCATCGCTATACGTAGTCCTCAGAGTTCCTGTGAGGCTAATCGATTGACGTCCTGTGGTGGATGCAGATTACCTAAAGTGGCGAACGGAAGTTAACGTTCGGTTTGGGCAAAGCGTCGTAGTTTTGGCAAAAGGTCGAATCTGTCCACCCACGCACGAATTCCCATTTTGGCCGCCTGAATTGAGGCGCCGAGGCGGGGCTGAATTTCGGATCAGCGAGCTTGGTGTGAAAAGGCGCACACGTTGACCACTCGCAATCCAATTTCGTCAGAGGCTTAGCAGGCCGATCGGCGTTCGGACCCCTTATGTGGACGGCCCCCTCCTCGCAAGGGTGTTTTGGCAGTATTTTGATCAGATCGCTTGCGTCCATATGTCCGGCCTGTTGGATCGCGCTCGCATATGAACGCTGGCCAAGATGGTTTCCGCGACGCGAGTTCCAGACACGCCGGCGACCTTTGCGGCCAGAGGGGTCCACGGAGTATCTCGCGTCCCGGATCGATCGATCACACCATCTGCTCGTCACCTTGCAAGTTCTGGCATCGGCTCAGCACGGTTGCGGTTAAGTCGCTCCCCGTGTCTGGCTGATTCTCTATGTCGCGTTCGCCAGAACGGCGGGCGCGGATGTCGCGGCGTAGCTGTCACCCGTCACCATCAATTTCCAGGCGATGCGGGCCATCTTGTTGGCCAACGCCACCGCGGCCAGCTTCGGCGGCTTGCGCTTGAGAAGGTCGAGGAGCCAGGGCGAGGCGCGCCCTCCGCAGCGAACCGCATGCCTGATCACGGCCGTGGCCCCCGACACCAGCACGGCGCGCAAAGCTTCATCGCCGGCCCGGGTGATGACGCCGAGCCTGACCTTGCCGGCCGTCGAATGATCCCTCGGCGTCAAGCCGATCCATGCCGCAAACTGGCGTCCTGATCGAAATAGCTCAGGCGCTGGGGTCTTCATCATCAACAGCGCCGCGCCGATCGGACCGACGCCGGGGACCTTGGCGAGACGTCGGCTGCATTCGTTGGCCTTATGCCAGGCCGCGAGCTTGGCATCCACTTCGGCAATTTGTGCCTCCAGTTGCGCGTATTCCTCAGCTTGACTCGCGAACAGCTCGCGCGCCAGGTTGGGCACGCTCTCGTCGGTTTGAAGGCGTTCGAATAGCGGATCGAGGTGCGCCATCCCTTTGGCTGCGCTGACGCCAAACTCGGCCGCATAGCCCCGGATGGCGTTCGACAACTGCGTGCGATTGCGGATGAGCCGATCGCGCAGGCCGACCAGCATTAGCGCCGCCTGTTGCTCAGCAGTTTTCATCGGCACAAAACGCATCGTTGGCCGGCTCATCGCCTCGCAAAGCGCCTCGGCGTCGGCCGTATCGTTCTTGCCGCGCTTCACGTACGGTTTGACCAGCTGGGCCGCGATCAATTTCACCTCATGACCGAACGATCGCAAAAGCCGGGCCCAATGGTGCGACGCGCCGCAGGCTTCAATCCCGATCACCGTCGGCGCAAGCTTCTCGAAGAACGCCACCATCTCCTTGCGCCGCAGCTTCTTGCGTAAAACCACCTTCTCGGCGGCGTTCACCCCATGAAGCTGGAAAAAGTGCTTCGACGTATCCATTCCAATTCGGCTAATCTGTTCCACGGACGGCCCCCTTAGTCTGAGATCTGCAACGACCTCTTTCTGGCACAATCGATGCCTTTGGGGCCGTCCACCCCAACACGCCGATTCACATGCGCTTCTCCCATTTGTCTATTGAGCCCGACCTAAGACGGCCTTGGCCTTTCAAATTAACGTACGAAAGGGCTTAGAATCAGGCCGATCAATTGTCGGCAAAAAAGGTCGCCCAAACGCGGCCTTTTCCATGCCTAGCCGGGCGCCGGCATCCCACTGACAACCTCGCCAGCAAGGCGCAAGTTCAGCGGCTCCCAAAGTCTGTTGCCTTTCTGTTCCAATTCCTGTAACCACGCCGCCATGACGTACCATCGCGCCATGTCCCTTGAATGCGCCCCGGTGGCAGTCGCCGCCGGCATGCGCGTCTGCGCGCCCGTCGCCCTGGCATGATCCTGGCCTCCGGCGGCTTCCCAAATTCATTCCCGTCTTCGTGACCGGCCCGTCGCAGCCGGCGTCGCCGTTTTCGAGGAGGCCGCCATGGCGCGGCTCTGGATATTTTCCGACCTGCATCAGGAGTGGGCCGACAACGCCTGGGACCCGCTCCCGCGCGCGCCGGCGTTCGACATCGCGATCGTCGCCGGCGACGTGCACTCGCCACTGACCAAGGCGATCGACTGGCTGGGCGACCGCTCCGCCGGTGCGCCGGTCCTTTACGTCCCGGGCAACCACGATTTCTGGTGGGATCGGGGCGACGACCGCTACACTCTGGCCGACCAGATCGCCCGCGGGCGGGACTTAGCGGCGCGCCGCGGCGTCCACCTGCTGAGCGACGACGCCCTGACCCTAGGTGGAATTCGTTTCCTGGGCGCGACGTTGTGGACCGACCTGCGGCTGAAGACGTGGTCGCTGGAGGACCCGTTTCGCGCGGCGGCGCGCTCGATGAACGACTACCGGCGCATCCGCCGTAGGGCGTCGGGCCACCACAAATACGTCCGTCCGACCGACCTGCTGGCGCTCCACCGGGTGAGCCGCGCCTGGCTCGACGGCCATCTTGCGCAACGGCATGCCGGGCCGACCGTCGTGGTGACCCACCATGCGCCGCATCCGGCGTCGTTGCCGACGCCCGGCTTCGACCTGGCGCACTGCTATGCGAGCGACCTGTCGCCGCTGATCGACGCGTCGCACCCGGACCTCTGGGTGCACGGCCACCTGCACAACCGCGCCGACTATCGCATCGGGGCGACGCGCATCGTCTGCAATCCCAGGGGGCATGTCGACGAAGGCTCGGCGAAGACCTTCGATCCGAGCTTCACCGTCGACATCCCTGCGGCCTGACCGCCTCGATTGCCGCCTTGGAGATCGCCGGCAACGGCGCGCGGCAGTACAGGTGACCATTCGTCCCCTTGACTAGCGGGCCATTGTTCTCATTTTGTTCCCGTGAGCCCGTCGTCCGTCCGCCTGCGCGACTACCCCTATGTGGTCGTGCGCTTCGCCTGCCGCGACTGCCCGCGGATCGGGCGATACCGCCTCGCCGTGCTGGCCGAGAAATTCGGCGCCGAGGCGGCGATGGCGGACGTGCTGGAGGCGATCTCGGCGGGGTGCCTGCGGACCCGCGAGAGGCATCCGGGGCGCCGCTGCCATGCGTACCTGCCTGATCTCGTCGATCCGCGTCCTCCGGATTTGCCTACCGCAGTCGGCAGGCCGCACCGATTGGTGGTCGGGGGAAAAAGCCAGGCCAAGCGTTAAGCCGACAACATATAGACCGAGATTCGTTACTTTCTACGGATTGTCGGCCCGAACTGAGACGTAAGCGAGGTCGACGCGTCTGCGCGCACCGAATTGTCGAAACGACAACCGAGTTAGCGGAGATCAACTCCACGCGCTGTGGCGCCGCATCGCGCGCTCGACGCCGACCATCTGGCGACCTGCGGCGGCTTGCAGTGGAAATCGTTCCAAGGCCGCGGATGCCTCGTCCACCATTTGCGCGGGCTACGGCGCAGAAGGATTTTTCCACCTGGCGACGGCGCGGCCGCGGGAGGGCTGGATAGCGGACGGGCGGACGGCCGCCTGATTACCTCTTCAACCCCTCGATAAAGGCGGGGTTCACCGCGTAGAGCGCATCGGACTGATTACGAGGTCGCTCCGCCTCTAGCCTCCTAAAGTCGTAGGCGCGATCGTATATGAAAACTCGCGTGTTTGCCTCCGACACAACGCCCAAAAACCCGTACCATAACAAGAGATCAATAGTCGCCTGTAACCCTATGCCTAGCTTGTCTTCGACTAAAAGGGCGGCCAGTTCTGCTTCCGTGAGGAGATCGGGTGCACCAATGAACGCGTAATATATATCTTCGGGCGTTCCGGCGATGTCTCGCATTTCGTACCCGAAGTCAGACACCAAATACAGTGACATCTGCCGAATGCCTTCAGATACATCATCTGCTGTGAGCGCAGAGTGTCCCCGGTTTATCGCGCAAGAGATCATCCTCTCGCAAAGGTCGATGAGAAACCGAGGCCTCCGGAGCGACCTTTCGATCATGATGGCGATGGCGTCGGTGTTGCCGAGTTGCGGGTTGAGCGCGCTCCATGCGGCTTCCTGGTGTGGATCCTCAACGCCGTTGATCACACGCTGCTTCAGAAGGTGCCGCAGCTGCTCCGGATCCGACCAGTCCACTCTAATCAGGTTATATTTTCCGCGATCGGATGTTTGCTCCACAAGGCGTTCATAGATATCGCTTCGCAAGAATACCAAATGTCGAAACTCAATCTTCCTCCTGCCAAGATCTCTTTGGATGCGATTCAGCACCTCAATAAGGTGTTTAATGGTGGCGACGTCGTGCGGCTCTACTTGACGTGGAGGCCACCCTTTGTCCAGATCGTCTATCAACAGAATAATTCCGCTGAAATAATCCTTGAACGAGACAATTGACTCTCGCAGCCTTGGGATTGGCTCTTCGAAAATCATGTTAGTTAGCTGACTTCTGAGATCGGCGGCGTCGTTCGCCTGGCCGACCGCTTTAAGGACGTCTCGCACCGCTGTGTCTAGCCTTGATGTGAAATCTCCTGATACTACGCTTTCTGTAAGAGCGAACCTTTCTTCGACTTCTCGCACTCTCTCCTGTAGCTTCATGTCGTTCCTAGACCTGGGTAGCAGCATTTCTCTAATCTTAAGAAGCACCTCCACGTACATGATGTACTGCCAGAAGGCCGCTATCGTATGTTCGAAGACGCCTGCGCTGAGGACGCTCAGCAGGGACTGGCGCATCTCGCTCAGATTATGAGAAGCGGGTCTGAGATCGACGATACATTTTGTCCTATCTCGCTCCGTCGCCTCGACGATTTGCAGGAATAGGGCGGACTTCCCAGACCCTTTCCGGCCGGTGATTACGGCGCCTTCAGCTCTCAGCGCTCTGGCATACTCCGCAGTCTTAATAAAATAGTACCCAAGTTGCCGTGTCTCGTTTTCAGCGTAGGGAGAGCCTAGGTTTATTTGCCCAAGAACGCCTTCCGGAATACTTCTCTGTCTACCGGCAGTGGTTTGGTTCTTAATGAGCGTGCTTGCGCAGTAGCCTTCGACGTGGGATTCGGTTTCCCTTCTGAAGGTGGAATTTGTTACAAAGTCACGATAGTCTAGCGGCACCGGGCCGTTTTCGTACTGAATAGCTAGCGCTTCAATTCCATAACCGTGGCACAGTCCCAGTAGAAAAGCAGCTCGTAGATTGTGCACCTCAGCGTCCACAATCTCCTCGCTGATAATTGGAAGGATCACTCCCGACGAGGACGACACCTCAGAGATCGCCTGAGCTGCTGTCAAACGCGGCACCTCCTGCGGGTCAAACTTTCTGTAGAACACATGCGAATTATCCACAGCATGGAAGATATGATTGCGAAAGTCCGTCTTTATCAGCGCGTCTAAAATAAATAGAGGTTGCGAATGGTCCGGCTTGCTGCTGTACTTGCTTGTCCACGATATGTCGTTCCAATTGCGGAGCTTTTCGACCAGCTCATTGGCATTGACGTAGGTGGCCCATCCGGTCGTATCGAATAGACCTATCTTTTGGATTCGAGCGACGGCCTTGTGTATTGCCGTGTTTACGGTCGGTATGATCGGCTTTCCGACGGCTATGGCGTAACCAAGCTCATAAAACACGTTGGCATTCGGATACGTTATGTCAGCGGCAAGCACGTTCGCGTCATATATTTCTCTGCGGATCAAGTCGTCGAGTTTGAAACCGATTATGCGCATCTTCGCCCAGGGCCTTAGCTTCAGATGTTCGCTTTTTGAAAGCTCGACTGCTCCCGTGATCGCTTCAGAGACAATGGTCGACGCTTCCGGGTAAGCGAAAAAGCAGAGCGATTTCATGTCCGTCTCGTTGCCGACTAGATAAGGATCGCCTTCGAGATTGGCATCAAATGTGTACGCGGGCTAGTCGCACAGGGTCGGTCTGTGCATAACCTTCTCTTCATCGTCCTCTGCCGATCTGACAGGTGCGAAAGCGGAACTCGCAAGGTCCGCGTTGGATCGAAGCCGCCCAGCGGATATTTCAGGATAAGCGTCTATAATCCAGTGCTTCTAAGGTCTTTCCGCATTCGATGCTCCAGGATGAGACGTCCGTCGAGCAATCACTGCGGGGATATCGACGATGTTCTCTTAATCGCCATCGCCCTTGATAAGATCGCTTGGAACAAACAGTTGCGCTTTCCAGTCGCCTTACCGCCGCCGCGTCACTTCGATCTGAGTAAGTTTTATTGGGGGCGGGGGAACAAAACACAATCGCTTACCGAGGCCGGCAGAGTGTCGCGCGGCAGTCGCAATCGCTGTCGGGCTTCCCCAGGAGGGAAGCCAAGGAGGTGCACTTCTATCTGAGCGACCTGTCGTCGCTGATCGACGCCCTCCCGTGATCGACGCTGCTCCGCCGATTTCCCCGCCCGCACCGCTGCTCCTCCGTTATCCCGTCGAAAGCGGGGAGCGACGGGCCTCGGATCGGCAAGCAGGAATTCTCTGAGGAGAGGCCGCCACCAGCCTGAGCCAGCTTGGCCGCGGCGCGGCGGCCGGGCTAGCATCGCGGCAATTCGCGAGGCGGAGACGCAGAGTGCTTTCCATCGGCAGCCTCACCAAACGGTCCGGGGTCAAGGCGCCGACTATCCGTTACTATGAGAAAATCGGCCTCCTTGACGACGTGGCGCGCACCCCCGGAGGCCAGCGGCGCTACGCCGAAGAGGACGTTCAGCGGCTGCGGCTGATCCGGCAGGCTCGCGCGCTCGGCCTGGAGGTGGGCGAGATCAAGCGGCTCCTCGATCTCGACGAAGGCAAGCTCGCGCCCGCGCGCGCCCGCGAGGAGGCCGCGGTGTTCGCTCGCGCCGTCGACGTCCGGATCAGGCTCCTGCGCGCGCTGGGCGAGGAGCTGGCCCGCGCCCGGCAGGCGCCACCCGTGCCGGGAGCGCTCCGGCGGGTGCTTGTCGGCGCGCGGCTCAGCGCCGAAGGCGGCGAAGACTGAGGTCCGATCCGCCCCGCGCGCCGTCGGGCGCGCCCCCTTCCTTAACCATGTTGGGCAAAACCTCTAGTCGCTGGAGATTTGGTCCGGTAGGATAAACTCCATCGACAAGCGCATCCGGATGTCGCCGCCCTTCGTGAATCAGGAGGACATGATGACCAGGACGATGCACACTCTGCGGCGAGCGCCCTCCGGGCCGCCGGAATCGGCGGCCGTCCCGCGCCGCAAGCGGCGCCCGCTCGCGCCCCGCGCGGCGCAACGCCGGCGCGGCACGGCGAAGCCGGCACTTTTGGGTCGGACCGAAGCCGCGTTCGCCGCGACCGCGTTCTACGCCGCCGACTTCTACGACCTGCTCGACGCCGACTTCGACGACCTCGGCTGCCACCCCGAACCCCTGCTGCGCGCGGCGGGCCGCGCCGGCGCCGGCTAGCCGAAGCGCCTCCTCCCTTCCGACACGACGCCGCCTGACCGAGGCGCGGCCCGGCAGCCGCCCCGCGCGCCTCTCGCGACCGGAGCCGACCAATGAAATTCTACGACAGGTATATGCGCAGCGCGCGCTGGCGCTTCAGCGCCGCTCGCCTTGCCGAGCTGAAGGCCGCGCGGCGCCGCTGCCGCATCTGCAACGACCCTGGCCGCCGCGCGCGGCTGGAGGTTCACCACCGGACGTACCGCCGGCTCGGCCGGGAAGCGGCGTCGGATCTGCTCTGTGTCTGCGGCGACTGCCACCGGGCGATCACGGACCACCTGCGCCGCCGGCGCTACGCGGCGCGCCGGCCGGCGATCGCCGACGTGCGCGGCCCCGGCGGCCCGTTCCACGCGCTGCCCGACCCGGCCGCGAGGCCCTGATGCCGATCGAGAAGATCCGGATGCGCCTGCAAGGCGTGCGGCCCCTGCTGATGCACTCGTCGCGGCTCGCCGACCCGCTCGACGCCGCCGCCGTCGACTTGGCGCGCGCCGCCGCCAAGCGCGCCAAGACTCGGGCGGACCACGAAGCGATCGCTCGGATCGAATGGCACGGAAGCCTGTGGGCGCGCGACGGCCTGCCGTGCATCCCCGGCGAGGCCATCGAGGCCGCATTCGTGGGGGCGGCGAGGTCGGTCCGCAGGACCCGCCAGGCACAAATCGGATTCTTCTGCTGCGAGAGCCCGCTCCTTGCCTATCCGGGCCCCCGCTCGATCGAGCAGCTCTGGGCCGATCCCGCCTTCCGGCTGCGCTACCCGGTGCGGGTGCACAACGCGCGCACGATCCGGACGCGGCCGCGCTTCCCGGAGTGGTCGGTCGTGTTCGAGGCCGAGTACGTGCCGACCGCGCTGGCGCGCGAGGAGATCGTCGAGCTGTTCCGGCTCGCCGGGTTCCGCGAGGGGCTCGGCGACTGGCGGCCGAAATTCGGGCGGTTCGAGGCTTTCGAGGCATAGGGCTCCCGACAACAATAGCGTGGCGGGCCGTGGCCCGGCGAGCCATGGCGATGCCCGGCTAGGCGAGAGCCCCTCGGGGCTGCTCCTTTTCGTACCCGAGCGCGGCTCCCAAGCCGGCCCGCAACAGCGGCCGCCGGACGGGCGCCGCGCTCGCCAACGCAGGAGAACGAGCGCCTCCGGGTGGGCCAGGTCCTCGCCGCTGTTATGCCGGCTCGGCCGCGCTCATCCGGCGCAGGCACATATGCGCGGCAGACGTCAGCGCGCTGCTGCTCCCGAAACCGAAACGATCCCAGAAGCCGCGGGCTTCGCCCGCGACCGATCCCGCACGCACGCGGCCTGCTGCTGCCGTGCAATTCCTGGAGAATTCCAATGCCGATCCGATTCCCTCTGGACCCTGATCCCCGCCGCACGATCTCCGAGGCGCGCGCGGCCGCCGACGACCTGGAGCGCATGCTCGCCGGCGCCTGGCCGACCGCCGCCGATCTCGCGCGCGCGCCGGTCATCGATCTCTGGCGCCCGGCGCTCCGCCCGGCGTTCGCGCTGATCGGCGTCGTGCACGGCCATCCGACCGTCGCCGCCGGACACACCGCATTGACCAGCGACATCGTGGCGTTCGACTTGGACGGGCTGTCGTGGGCGCGAAGCCGGAGCCGGCTCTACGCGCTCGGCGGTCCGCTCGATTGCGCCGGCGGGATGCGACAATGAGCCGGCGCGCCAAGCGATCGCGCATCGCGGACCTCGCGCAGCAGGCGACGCCCGGCGACGACATCGCCGCCGGCGCGACGTTCGACGACGACATCGCCGACGCCACGGCGTTCGACGACGACCCTGCGCCTGCCGCCGCCGCGGCAGCGTCGCCCAAGGTCGCGCCCGACGCGCTGGCCGGCGCGATCGCGCTGAGGCGCGCCGTGCCCGCCCGAATTCTGCGGCGCTTCCGGCGCGGCGCCTCGACGGCGCTCGTTATCCAAGCGCCGTCGGGCGACTGGTGCGGCGCGCTGCGCGAAGCGGCGACCGCCGTGCTCGGCCCCGGCCGATCGGTGGCGTTCTCGCACACTGCGGACGGCTGGGCCGAGAGAGGCCGGCTTTATTTCGTCCGCCGCGCTGCCGACCGGCACGGCCGCCCCGACCAGAGCGGTGACGGGCTCGCGGCGTGCCTGTCTGGCGGCGGCTCGGCGATCGGCATCGCGCCCGATCCCGTGTGGCTGCCGCGGCAACTGACCGAGGCGGCGGACGCCTGCATCGAGATCGCGCCGTTGCGCGGCCGCGACGTCGCGCGCGTCATTCGAGCGACGACGCGCTGCACGCGATGCCCGCGCGTCGACGACGCGCTCGCGGCGGCGCTGTCGCCTGTCCAGCTCGCGCTGGCGATCCGCGCGACGACCACGCCGGCCGCCTGCCTGCGGCGGCTGCACGCGATCGCCGCGCGAGCCTCGGCGAGCGGGGCCGCCGTCAATGCGCCGCCGCTGGAGGATCTCGCCGGCTACGGCGAGGCTCGGGACTGGGGCCTCGCGCTGAAGGCCGACATCGAGAACCGGCGCGCCGATCCTTCGGCGGCCTCGCTCGACGCGCTCGCCCGCTCGCTGCTGCTCGCCGGCCCGCCCGGCACCGGCAAGACGCTGTTCGCGGCCGCGCTCGCCAAGTCCTGCGGCATTCCGCTGATCTGCACGTCCTACGCGGACTGGCAGAACGGCGACGCGCATCTGGGGATCGTCATGCAGAATCTGCGCAGCGCCTTCGCCTCCGCGCGCGGCGCCGCGCGCGCCTCGAACGTCGGCGCCATCCTGTTCATCGACGAGCTGGATTCGATTCCCAGCCGCGGATCTCCGGGCGACGGCCGCAGCGACAACTACTTCAATTCCCTGGTCAACGCGCTGCTGACGCTGACCGAGAAGAACTCGCCGGCCCGCAAAGGCGTCATCCTGATCGGGGCGACCAATCACCCCGGCCGGATCGATCCGGCGCTGCTGCGGCCGGGAAGGTTCGACCGGACGATCCTGCTGGCGCCGCCCGACGCGGAGGCGTTCGCCGCGATGCTGCGCACGCATCTCGGCGGCGACCTCGCGGCGGCCGATCTCGCCGGACTGGCGCGCCTCGCGCCGGGCCGCACCGGGGCCGACGCCGCGAAGATCGTCCGCGACGCCCGTCAGATCGCGCGCATCGCCGGGCGCCCGCTCGCCTACGACGATATCGTCGCGCAGATTCTGCCGCCGGAGACTCGTTCGCGGTCATTCGTGCTCGCGACGGCGCGGCATGAGGCGGCGCACGCCGTCGCCGGGATTGCGCTCGGCGTCCAGCGGCTGGAGTCGGTGACGCTGTGCGCGCCGGACGCGGAGGGGGCGGCGAACTTCAGCCGCGCCGCCGATCGGCCGCGGACGCGCTCGGCGATCGAGGCGATGGTCGTCGCCGGCCTCGCCGGACGCGCCGCCGACGCGATGTTCGGCGAGGCGAACGCGGGCGCCGGCGGCGGCAGGGGCTCCGACCTCACGAACGCCAGCGCTCTGCTGGCGGCGGCGCATGCGTCGCTCGGCCTCGGCGGCACGCTGCTGTCGCTCGGCGAGCCGGCCGACGCGGTCGCGCTGCTGCGCACCGACCCCGGGCTGCGCGCCGCCGTCGAGGCCGATCTGCAACACCTCTATGCCCGCGCGCGCGACCTCGTTCGCGAGCGCAGGACCGAGATCGAGATGGTCGCCGCCGCCTTGCAGCGGCGGCGGTTCCTGACCGGCGACGAGGTGCGCGCGCTGCTGACGCGGGTGCGCGCCGCCGACGCGACCCGGCTGGCGAAGCGGCGGAGGGCGCCATAAATCGCGGCGCCGATCCTCTCGACGGCCATTTGGCGATTCTGGTCCGCCTGCGCGAGCGCGCCAGTCCGGAAGTCTACGTCCGAGCGGTCGAAGCCGCACGGGTCGCCGTCGGAAAGGTCATCCTTGCCGAGGCCGAGCGCCGCGCCGGGATCGAACGGGCTTCGAGCACGGTCGTCCGTTTCCCTCCCGGCGGCGGACGCCGCGGCAAGTAACGGCAAGTATAGACTCGACGGAAGTAAATGCGAAGGACCGTGGCGCCGATTCTTGCGATTGCAGAATCGCGACACGTTAAGCAGCGATCCTCGGCTGTACTTCCGGCCCGGGCCCTGGACACTGGACATAGAGCCGATTCGATGCTTGATCACGCCCGAGCTTCACGCATCCCGCAGCGGATCGCCGCGCGGCCGAGCCCCGACCAGTGGGGAGCGGACGAGATCCTGTCGCTGGCCGAGGCGGCTTCGCTGTTCTGGCCGGGCGGGCCCCTATCGACGCGCAGCCTGCGCACGGCGGCGCGCGACGGCGCGCTCGCGACCGTCTGGATCGCGGGGAAGCAGTTCACCAGCAAGGGAGCGCTCGCCGCCATGACCCGCTGCAAGCCCGACGACCCGAAGAAGCCGCCCGTCCGCAAGGCCGAGCCGCCGGACGACCGCAACCCCGCCGGCCAGCCTGCCGATCTGAGCGCCTCCGGAACGCGCCTGCTCGACCGCATCGCGGCCGAGCGGGCGCGCCTGGGCCGGCGGCCGCGCCGCGCCGGCGACTGAGCGGAGGCCGCCATGCCCAGAGGCGTTCGGGCGCCCGGCGCGCTCGCCTTCGCGGCGCGCCAGCGCCCCGCCGCGCTCTCGTTCCAGCGCCGGCTGGCGCTGCCGGTCGAGGCCGTCGAGGAGTTCTACCGGCTGCCGATCCCCGGCGAGGTGACGGTGATCCCGAAGGGGCAGCGGGCCGCCAAGCGCGGCGGCGACTACCTGTTCGTCTGGCCGGCCGACCGGTGGCACAAGACCGACACGTGGTGGGTCAAGCTGCGGCCGGCGCGCAACGGCCGCAAGGCGCGCTGGTGCACCGGCTGCGGGCTGGACGACCTCGCCGGCGCCATCCAGGCCTATCTGGAGTTCCTGCGCGAGGAGCGCCAGAAGGTGCTCGGGCGGCGCCAGCCGAAGGCGCTTTTGGTGACGGACGTCGTCGGGGCGTTCCTCGGCCGCGACTGCGACCGCCTCCACCGGCTCGCGCGGATCGACCCCGACACCGTGGCGATCCGCCTGGACGCCGCGCGCCGCGCGCTGCCGTTCGTCGACGGGCTGCGCGTCGGCGCCGTGACCAAGTGCTTCTCCGCCGACTACATGGCCTGGGCCACCCGCGACAAAGCGGCGGGCGGCGGCGGGTTCGCCCACAACACCGGGGTGCTCGACCTCTCGACGCTGCGCCTGGCGCTGGAGACGGAGCTGAACGACGCGGAGACTTACTACCGCGCCCCGTTCGAGCTGCCGGCCTGGGAGAAGTCGCGGATCCAGATTTTCTCGCCTGCCGAGATGGACAGGATCCCCGTCTGCGCCGAGACGGGCCGGATCTGGGACGCCGCCGCGGGCGATTGGGCGCGGCGGATCGACCCGGCGACCGGCATCTCCGCCTTCGACCTCCGGCCGCCCGGCGAGGCGGAGGCCGCGCTCGCCTGCGGGCGGCAGTTCCAGTTGGGCGTTTGGTTCGGCTCGCGCATCGACGTGCACTTGGGCACGAAGTGGATCAACGACGGCTCCCCGTGGATCGACCTCGACGGGCGCATTCTGCACCGGCTCGGCAGCGGCAAGGAGGAGACGTCCAAGCGCCGCGGCTATTGCGACATTCCGGAGGCCGCCCTCCCGATTCTTGCCGCCTGGCGCGACGCGGACACGCGGCGCGGCTGCGCCTGGGTCATCCACACGCCGGACGGGCGGCCGCTGGAGCGCCCCAACTACCGCGCGTGGTACGCGCTGCTCGCCGCCGCGGGCGCGCGTCGGCTCAACCCGCACGTCTGCCGGCACACCTGCGTGCAGATCCTCAAACTGGCCGGCGTGTCGCTGTGGGAGGCGGCCGAGTACCTGTTCCTCTGGCCGCACACCATCGTCTCCAAGTACGGCGAGGACTGGGACCGCAAGGCGACGGTCGCTGCGGCGCACGCCCTGTCCGACCAGAGGGCGTTCAGGGAGCGCTGGGCGGAGGAGGAGCGGCTGCGCGCGACGATCGCCGCGGCGGAGGCCGCGCACGCCGCCTGACCGGACGCGCCGGCGCCGACGGGGCGCATTCCACGCAACGCTGAGCATGGCTTCCCCGCGAGGCTGAGCACAGGCTCCACGGCATCGTCAGCCGGCATCATACAGCAAGCCGAGCGGCCTGTGGAGGGGCAGGCGCGCTCAGCGACGATCCGCACGGGCCTGCCGCTCCTCGCGCGGCGGCGAGGGCCCCAGGCCGGCCACAGATCGCTCTGCCGCCGACTTGTTCCGAGTGCTCCAAAACGCTTTCCGGGCCTTCGCTGCTTCGCAAGACGCCAAATCTTGCCGGAGATCTCCAGCAGCGTGTCCATGTCGTCAATCGTGTCGGTCGTCAGGTTTACCTCAAATTTTGCGCCGATCTCCGCTTCGGGCGCGTTGGCGATGAACCGGACATGGCCGCCGTCAGTCCCGATCGATGCGGCGCCCTAGCCCGCGCAGGGGACCGTGACGGCAAGGGAGCACAGCGCTGAGCCGGACGCGACGGCGGGCGGCCAGCGGCGCCTCCGCTCTTCGGCGCCGCCGAAGACGATGCCCAGCGAGCCGATCCCGTCGTTGACGGCGCGGCGACGAGCGGCCGATCAGCGTCACGACGTCGAGTTCTTGGCGGGCCGAAAGCCGCGATCCGCCGCATTCTTGCGGGATGGCCATGCCGAAGAGGCCGAGCCGGCGCATGGCGTCGATGATCGGGGCCGGAATGCGATCGGAGCCTTCGACCGGTTGTTCGGCGGGCGTCAGCTCGTCCGGCACAAGGTGCGACACGCTCTGCAAGAACGCGCCTAGGGGAAGCCTGGTCCGGTGATTTGGCCAACTCCTCCCTGGGGAGCCCAGGGGCATCCTCCATCGCCGGCGCCCCGGCGTCCATCAGCTTCGCCATCCGCGCGGCGGCTTCCCGGCCGGCAGTTCTGACCCTTTCTGCCGATCGGCCAGGCCCGCCGGCGCAAGGCCCCCAACGCCAGACTTTGCGATCGCCCATAACCCGTCTTGCTCATGGAGGACAGGGAAGCCACGTCCCCATGACGGGTGATGCGGCCCAATGGCTATCGCCCGAGCGCGGCTGCGGCCGGGCCGTTGCCGACCGGCCGCCGCCGCGCATGCCCGACCTCGCCAGGTGGGCCGCTGGTCGCCGCCGCATGACGAGCCCAGGCACGCTATGGGCGCACCATCGGCCTATCGCACGCCGCGGGCGGCCGGCCGGGCAATCCCCGTCGGCCGGCGGCGCAATGCGCGGCCGCGCGCTCTCGCGCGCGCCGGTTTCGCCACTGAACCGCCACTGGCGCCGCCGCCGCCGCGGCAGCGCCTTGATTCCGGCCGGCTTTTCGCCGCGCGCGACATTCTCGTAGAGAAGGCCGCCCTCTGCGGACCGCCCATTTCCGGGCGTTTGCGCGTCGACCGGTGCCGCCGTCTGCACCCCAATTCAGCCCGATGCCGCGCCGTTCCGCCACTGATCCGCCACTGACGAACGCGAGCCTTTGAGGCCGCCTCCGACCTCCCGCGGCGTCGCACGCTTATATTCACACCAAGCAACGTGCGATCACGAAAATTTGATCCCACAGAGCCGAGGTGCCAGTTTGCAAGGATCGACGTCTCGATCCTTCAGTTCCGCCGACACGGCTCGCCAGACTCCACGATCGTGCGCTCCGCCACGGCAACCAGTATAGCCGAAATATTGCCGCGTGGCGATCGAGGAGTCGACGCCCGGGTTCCACCGACCTGTTTGACTCGCCTCAAGGATGTCCGGGCCGGACGAGGGGCATTCCCGTTTCCCCACGTCGGAGGCGATCATCGAGCTTCGAGGAAGCGGCGGCGCCACCGCGAATGGGCCTCGGCGCGCCGGCGACGAGACCAGACAAACGACTGGGCGAGATGGTTGATCTCTTTGGCGACTTTGAGCGCGCCGGGCGGGTCTTCGGAAATGCGCGGGATGGCGTGCATGACCTTGAGCGGCATCGGGAACGGTCGGTTCTCGGCGGCCGGCTGAGCGTAGAAGATGGAATGGGAGACATAGGCACCGGTAGGACCGACTTCCGACCTGGGCCGAACAGCGCGCGCCATTCCGGCGAAGGGAAGGTCTCGGGGTCGATCGCCACCTTCCTGACCGCTTCGCTAATCATAGCCTTGGCCTGATCCTCGCGGACATGCCCGTCGCCGGGAGGCCAAAGCGCGTCGTGGTCGATCACATTCTTCACGTTGATGACCACCATGCCATGGTCCGCCGGCGGTCGCTCGATCTGCTCGCACCCTTTCCTAATGTTGTCGAACACCGTCTGCGGCACGGCGGAATGAAGCGTCTTGATCGCCAGCGCCCAGCGCTTGCGGCGATACGTGAACAGGATGTCAGGGTTCGTGCCGCCCGAGGAAGTGACCGGATCGTCCACCTCCACGTCGGTCGCGAACCGCATCACCAACGCGCCGAGCTAGAGGTCGATCATCCTGTTGGCGATCGCGTCCAGGACGGAACTCCACCAATTCTGCACGATGCTGCCGTCGCACGACGATTTCAGATGCGCGATTAGCTTATGGAAATCGGGATGGTTCCGGACAGCCAAGATTTTCGCCGAAGTCGATGAACCCTGCCGCGCTCCGGAATAAGGGGCGGGCGTCAACACCGGCAGGCCGCTTGGACGGATCCTGCCACATGTCGACGATCGCGGTGATCGCCAATGCGTCCGCCTCGGTCGCAGAACCGCGCTTCACGTCGATTCCAAGTTCGTAAAGGAGTCCGATGAACTCGTCGGCTACCTTCTTCGCGAGATCAAAGTTCACCCAGGCCATCCCGTCTCCGATCAGTTTGCCGCGATCTTGGCGATTGCGCGCCCCGATGCTTGCTGGTTAGCCCGCCATTCCGATGTGAGCACGCCGACCTGATCGCGCAACTTTGCCGCGGGTGCGGTCGAGCGCAACCGGGTCGGTGTTCGCCGATAGGTTCGTGCGGTCGTTCCGCCGGAGGAAGTACGCGAGGCGTTCGATGTTCGCCCCCGACGGATGGCGCAATCCTTCGAGCACCTGCTTGGCATCCAGTCGACCGAGCCGGACCATTTCGCGCACGCCGTCGGCGGCCTTCGGCCCGAGCGGAATTCAGACCGCATGGTGCAGAGCGTCCGCCTCCGACGCGAGATGATCGTGCACATGGCCCGCAGAATCGGCGTCGCGATCATCGACGGCTGCCCCGTGCGAAGGACTTGGCTGCCGCAAGCACATCCGCGTCCGGCCGTCCGGCGCGGACGCCTGCGCGCGGCGATCAGGGCGTTGCTTGCCTGCTGGCGCCGGGCGTGATGCCGACCAGCACCACGCGGGCACTCGTCACGACATGGTCGAAGGGCGCTACGAGACGCCGAGCGTCGGACCGGATGTGATCTCGGCCTCGCTGGCGGCGGCGATCGCCGGCTTGAATCTTGAGAAGAGCGAGGTCACTCGCTCGACCGCGAAAACGATTCCTGAAGCCGTCCGGAAGGGAGCAGGTACTGAACGGGGTGCAGGTGGCGAAGGAAGCGGGCCGCTAGGGCGGATTCTACTGCGGCTCCCAACGGCGATGGCTCTCTCGGCAAGTTCGTCCTCTCCCCTATCGCGGCGAGTCGCCGTTAAATCGAGGGAGACACAAAGACCCAGATTTCAAATGGCTTCTTCCGCCTCTGTCGGTGCCGCGGTCGGTTCATTTGCTGCTGATGGCGCTCCGGCGCGAACTGTCCGGAATCTCCGGACAAAGTTGTCCGGACTTTTCGGACAAGACTGTTCGGACTTCCCGGACAAAGAACGTCCGAGATATCCGAACAGTTTGGAAAGCAGTTCCGCTACACAATCGGGCGTCCTACGAGGTCATCTCCGTGCCGCCCATTCCGGCTTCCGTCACGATCCGCGACCTACATCTCGCATGCCTGCTGCTCGAAGAGGTGCAGCGGGCCGGCTCCGGTGCCTATCGCCGCGCCGCGGCGGTGGCCGGCGTTCGCCTCTCGCTGATCGGCGAATCGCTTGACCGGGTCGAGGCCGTTCTCGGTCATCGGCTGCTCCAGACAGGTCCGGCGGGGCGCCGAAGATCCGTCCTTACCGCCGTCGGCGACCAATTCCGGTGCAGCGCGCCGCAGGTGGTGGCCGCCTGGGACCAGGCCGTGGCGCACGTCACGGAGATGGTCGCCCTGGAAAGGATGGAATTTTGAATTCTTGGACGTGGCTGAGAGGCATTCCTGTTCGACACGTGTTCCCGCGCAACGCCGCGGAATTCCGCCGATTGGGACTGGCGCTCCCCCCGGGTGCACGGTATGGGTACACAACGACCGGGGCAGACGATGGAAAGCGCCCGGTTTTGCTGGGGTTTCCCCGAGGTCGGCGAGAGGATCGACAAATCCCTCCCTCTCCGCCAAGCACCCCTGAAACCGCCGGAAAGCCGCAGAATCGGGGCCTTTAAGGATCCGTTGGTAGCGCCGCTGCTACAATCGGGTTCTACACATGGTCCTCCGCATGGCGCGCCCGCAGCTACACCCGACGACCCATTTCTATTACTTCCGCATGCGGGTGCCGGACGACATCCGCCCGTTCGTCCACAAGACGGAAATCACCCGTTCGCTGCGCACCAAGGACCCGGCGGAAGCGGCGTTTCGGCATCGCAAGATCGCGGCGGAGATCGCCGCGCAGTGGGAAGGATTCCGCCGCGGCGTCCAGGAGCTGTCGCACAAGCAGATGGTCGCGCTCGCCGGCCAGCTCTACCGGGAGATGATCGCCGCGCATGAGAAGGATCCGGGCCCAGCCGAGGACTGGAAGAAGAAGCTGGAATCCGACGACTACGCGATCCGCGTCTCGAAGACCCGACGCGGCGCCCTTCTGGCGCGCTTCATCGAGCCGACCTCCGACTTCCTCGATCGGCGCGGCATTCGGCTGAGCCCCGAAGGCGAGGGCAAGTTCCTCAGGGCGGTCGCCGACGCCGTCGTTCAAGGCGACGAGCACCTGCTTCGGAACGCCCAGGGCGACTATTCCGCCGACCCGAGAGCGGCAAGATTCCCCGAGTTCAATGCTCTGGAGGAAACCATCGCCGGCAAGAGCCTTGTGGCGATGTACGACGACTACGCGGAGCAGATGAAGCATGCCCCCGGCACGATCAAGCGCTGGCGGCCCAAGATCAGGGAATTCGAGGAGTTCATCGCCCCGAAGGCCTGGCATCTCGCGACGCGCAAGGACGCGATCGCGTGGCAAGACGAATTGCTCAAGCCGACCCAGCCGGCGAAATCGGGCAAGCCCGCCACGCCGATTAAGCCGATCACTTTGCGCGACGTGCACTTCGCGGCCAACAAGGCGCTCTACGGCTGGCTGGAGGAGCGCGAATGGTGCAAGAACCCGTTCAAGGACCTGCGGGTGCGCATGCCGAAATACGAGGAGGAGCTTCGCGACAAGGAACTGAGCGAGGACGAAGCGCGGAAGATTCTGCGCGCCGCCCTGGAGCCGCCGCCGGAACGGCTCACGCAAGCCTATCGGGACGCGTTCCGCTGGGTGCCCTGGATTTGCGCCTACACCGGCGCGCGCGTGAACGAGATCACCCAGCTCCGAAAACAAGACGTCCGCGAAGTTGAGGGCGTCTGGGTCTTCCACATCACGCCGGAAGCCGGCGCGGTGAAAACAGGCGGCTTCCGGGACGTGCCGATCCATCCGCATCTGGTCGAAATGGGCGTTCTGACCTTCGTCAACGACCATCGCGCCGGGCCGCTCTTCTACAACCCCGCACGGACGCGCAAGGGAACCGCCGCCAACCCGCCTTACAAGAAGGTCGGCGGACGCATCGCCGCCTGGGTGCGCAAGCTCGGGGTCGACGATCCCGGCGTGGCCCCCAACCACGGCTGGCGCCATCGCATGTCGAGCATCCTGATCGCGCTGCGCGCGCGAAAGGTGGAGGTCGACGCCATCCTCGGCCACAAGGGGCCGCGCTACGGCAAGGTCAAACTTGCGACGAAACGGGACCTGATCGAAAGCGTCCCGCGCTTCGAGGTCGATCCCGCCGCCGCCCCGAAGCCGGCGCGCCGCAGGAAGGCCAAGACGCTCGAACCGGCGGGGTGACGGTTGCGCGGGCGTGAAGGCCGCGAGCGCGTCGGCCTCGATCGCATTCGGCAGCAGCCGCGCGAGGCGCGCTTGACAGGACTCGAAGTCGGGCGTTGCGCGGTTCTCCGCCCCGATTCTGGCGCCGGACCCCGCAAGGAACACGCGGAGTCGGCGCCGCGAAGGGAATCTCCCGCGCCCTTGTGAGACGTGGCGACAGCCGTCAGTCCTTGAGCCGGGACGGCGTCGCCATCACGAACGCGCAGCCGAACTCGATTTGCTCATGGCCGTTGATGGCTTCCCCAGCATCGCGGACCTCCGCGCAGCGGGCTCGACGCACTTTCACTCAAGTAAAGCCAGAACCCGGCTGAAAAGGCATACTTGTCGGCGACTGACAGCTGCGCTTTTTGAAAGCGATCTGCTTTGGCAAGCGCCCCAAAATCTCAATGAAGGCGGAGCCCCTCAATCCTTCTTGGCTTTCTCAAGGTAGGCGCGCGTCTCGTCCCCGACGACGGCGAGCAGATTGCCCATCGTCAGATTGACGTCGATGGGGTGCAGCCCCCAATCGGGCAGAATCTTACCGGAGGCGCCGATCAAGTCGCCTGTGACGTCGCCGGCGCGATGGCCGTCCTTCGAGGGGGCACGGCTCACCGCGAGATATACGACCTTGCCGTCGTCGACGCAGGTTGCGCTCAACAGGCCCGGCGCCTTGACGAATGGAGTCTCGATCGGGTGCGATGGGGTTGTCCATTCGAACGGCGCCTTGGCTTCCGCCATTATTGTTGCGCCCGACGCCGAGAGGTAGGCGTCGAGCGCCGCCGCGCCGCCCTCCAACGCAGCCGGATTGGCGCAAACCGTGTGCGAGCCTTCCGGCGCCTTCTCGAACAAGGTGTTCGCAGCCGGCGGGGCCTCGGCGCGGAACGACGAGAACCCGATCACGCAGCCGATTTCCGCGTTCGCACGGCAAACGGGGGTATGAGGGAACGCGAGTGGTGTTGCGGCGTCCCGCTTGACCGCCAGGCCCCCGAGCCCCACGCCTATCAAAAGCGCGGAAACCATTTGAGCTTGGATCGGTTTGCCGTCGATCTCCTCCCGAACGAGCCTGGCCAGGACGCCCGCGCCCTGGCTGTGGCCCACCAAAACGAATCCCCGCCCATGATTGTCATTCGCGAGATAGGTTTTCCACGCCGCGAGTACGTCGTCGTAGGGGAGGTCGCGGCTCATCGGTAACGGTTTGCCGGAAAAGAAGGACACCACGCCGGGGATCGTGATCTGCCGATAGACCGGCGCGAAAACGCGGCAGCGGGCGCTGAAGCGGGCGAACTGCTGCACGACCGTGCGGGTGAGATCGGCGTAGATAGCAAAATCGGCGTTGCCGGTCGGTTCTCGCGACACGGTGGGATATACATAGAAGCAGTCGATCGGCGCGTCGGGATCGGCGCGGAACGCCTCTCGCGTCATGGAGCCATCCTCTGCGATGATTGTCGCGTCGAGATTGACGGCGCAGGCGTCGGCCCGACCGGGGCGGCACAACCACAGCACGGGGTCGGCGTAGTCCGCCGGGGGCGTTGCCGCGGTCGCGGAAGCTGCGGTCTGCGCGAGGGCTCCGTGGGGCGCGCAAAAGCTGAAGAGCAAGGCCAGAACGCCCGCCACCGGCGCTGACAGGCGCGAGGGTCGAGTAAGTTTCGGACGTGGAACAATGGAAGCGTTTGTCACGACAGTTCCTCCCCTGCGGCGGCACCGCCACGTGAGTGTAAATCGGCGCGGAGTCCGAGCGCCGATCGGCGCGCAAAGCCTCTGACGAAAATGGTTTGAGCGGGGTCGACATGTGGCACCATTTCACAGCGAAAACGTTCGGTCAGTCGCTGATGACGTCACCGAATTGCTCCCAACTCTCGCCGTTGAAGGTGGCGAGTTGCATCTGGCGGATCGGGAAATAGTTGTCGGGGGAGGTGTTGACTCTGATGCCCGGCAGCAGCATCGGCAATTCGAGTTCCTTTATGTTCGCCGCCTGTCGCATGATGTTTTCGCGCGACAGGTCGCTGCCGCACTGCTTCAAAACCCACGTCAGCATTATCGATGCGCCGTACGCTACGACCGCATTTAGGTCAGTAAGTTCAGCAGGCGTCAGGTATTTCGCCACGAACGCCGCCCATTCCTTGTAGCCAGAATCGTCCTTCCAGCGCGCGTCGGTCGGGTCTTTCCCGAAACTGCCGACGATCAGGCCTTTGGACTTGTCAAGACCCGCTGGCTTCAGGGTCGCTGTGATCGAACTCGAAGCGTAGGTCATATAGCGCGCTGGCGTCCAGCCGATGTCATACGCCTTGCGGATCGTTTGTGCAGCGGCTTTGGGCGTCGCGGCGATAATCAGCATGTCCGCACCGGATTCCTGCAAGGTGACGACCTCCGAGTCCACCGTCGGCGCCGAAACCTCGTAGGAGACTTCCTTGACCAGCTTCGCGGCGTGATCGGCACCGAGGCCGTCCCGGATTCCGATCAGATAGTCCCGCCCCAGGTCGTCGTTCTGATAGAGAATCCCGATCTTCGCGTCGGGTCTTGTTTTGAGAATATGCTTGGCGAAGACGTGCGCCTCCGTCCGATAGTTCGGAATGTTGCCAATTGTCCACGGATAGTGTTGCGGGTCGCCAAACATGCTGGCGCCAGTGGAGATGAATAACTGCGGCACCTTGCTGTCGTTGAGATAAGAGCGGATCGCGGCGTTGGTTGGCGTGCCCAAGCTGCCAAAAATGAAGGCGACATGTTCTTGCTCGACGAGACGGCGAGTTTGTTCGACGGTCTTTGGGGGGCTGTACCCATCGTCCACGCTGATGAGGTCGAGCTTGCGCCCGTTGATCCCGCCCATTTCGTTGATCATCTTGAAATAGGCCGCTTCCGTCCTCCCCAAAGCGCCATAGGCCGAGGCCGGTCCGCTGTAGGGCATGGTCTGGCCGATCTTGATCTCGCTGTCGGTGACGCCGGGCGCGTTGGCAGCTCGAACGGTCCGGACACCCGAAGCCAGATACGCGCCAAGGGCCGCACTTGATTGCAGGAATAAGCGACGCGACAGCATAGCTTTCCTCCCTCATGTGTACGAAAGCGACACCTCCTAGACGTCAAGTGTAATTGATGTTATTAAGCGTTCTTGGTGAATAGACGGCGGATGTCGGAAGTTTTTCTTCTATTTATAGGTACTGCCGAATTTTTTATTGTAGGCCGCCGCTCGAAGGCCTACATCGCTGAGTATGAACATCCCTACCGGGGACTTGTTATTCGGCGCGCCAATTGACGCTCCCGCGTCGGCGCTGAAACACACGGACGCCATACTCCGACGCTGACGACAGTTTGTGCTGGGAGGCGCAACAGGAGGAACGGCCATGAGTGCAACATCGTCGGAAGAGCAAGGCAATCTCGACGTCGTGCGGCGCGCCTTCGAGGCTTTCCAGGCCGGGGATGGCGAAGCGCTGATGAAGACCTTCGCGACCAATGCGCATTATCATCTCGCGCCAGCGGGAAAGTTCACTGGCGACTACCAGGGCGTCCAGGCCATCATGGAGTTCTTCGCTCAGGTCGCCCGCGAGTTTGACGGGACGTTCCGCGTGGCTCCGATGGAAATGGCGGCGACCGGCAATCGCGTGTTCGTGCTCTTCGGAACGAGCGGGAAGCACGGCGGAAAGACACTGGACAGCAGCGAAGTGGGCGTTTTCACTGTAGCCGATGGCGTGGTGACGGATGCAATGCTCTGCCCGAGTGATTATCCGGCTGAAGCTGCGTTCTGGTCGTAGTTAGAGACCGGTCAGCTTAGTCGCCGAACGGCGCGAGACGGGTCGATGAAGCGCGCGCGTCGTTCGGCGAAGACCGTGGCCCGGAGGTGAGGCGGACGTGAAGCGATCCTGCTGGCCGACTGGACCACCGACAGCGGTGCGCCGTCGCACTGCGTAGAGCGCCCGCTATCGGACAGCTTAGTTCGCTGGGAACATGATCCGGCCAAGCCTGCTAGGAGGTGAGCATGGACGTCGGAGATTGGCTGCGCGGCCTCGGGCTTGGCCAATATGAGGCGGCGTTCCGCGAGAGCGAAATCGACGCCGCAGTTCTACCAGATCTGACGGAGAATGACCTCAGCCAGCTCGGCGTGCCGTTGGGACACCGTAAACGACTCCTCAAGGCAATCGCGGCTCTGAGTACAGCGGGGCAGACACGGGCGGCTGTCGGCCCCGCCCAGGCGGGCGCGACGACCCAAACGGCTTTCAGTACAGCGGAGCAACGGGCGGCTGTCGGCTCGGTCCCAGCGGGCGCGACGACCGGAACGGCGGAACGCCGCCAACTCACTCTGATGTTCTGCGATCTGGTCGGTTCGACGGCGCTATCGGCAAGGCTCGATCCTGAGGACATGGGAGGACTGTTGCGTGCATTCCAAGGCGCGGTCTCATTGGCGGTGGCGCGCTTCGACGGCCATGTCGCCAAATTAATGGGCGACGGGGCACTGGTCTATTTCGGCTACCCGCGGGCGCACGAGGATGACGCCGAGCGTGCGGTGCGTGCCGGTCTCAGATTGGTGGAAGCGGTCCGCAATCTGCAACAGGAGCGTGGTCTCGCGCTCGATGTGCGCGCCGGCATCGCCACCGGCCTCGTGGTTGTTGGTGAGATGATGGGCGAGGGCGAGGCGCGCGAGCGCGGCGTTGTCGGCGAAACGCCCAATCTGGCCGCGCGCTTGCAAGCCTTGGCCGAGCCGGGGACCGTCGTGGTTGCTGCGTCGACGCGGCGGCTGCTCGGCGAGGCGTTTGAACTGACGGGCTCTGGGCCCTCAAGTTCTGAAGGGTTTTGCCGATCCGGTTCCCGCGTGGGCGGTATTGCGCGAATCCGAGAACCTAAGCAGGTTCGAGGCGTCGCAGTCGGCGGCGATGACGCCTTTTGTCGGTCGTGAGCAGGAGGTAGCGCTGCTCACGGACCGTTGGCGGGATGCGACCGAAGGCGAGGGCCAAGTGGTGCTGCTGTCGGGCGAGGCGGGCATCGGAAAGTCGCGCATCTTGGCGATGCTGCGCGAGCGGATCGGTCGCGAACACCATATCACCCTGCGCTATCAATGCTCACCGCACCACATCAACGATGCGTTCTATCCAATCATCGGCCAGATATGGCATGCGGCGGGGTTCGTCTCGGGCGAGTTAGCGACTGCACGGCTCGACAAGCTGGAGGCGATGATAACGCTGTCGGGCCTCGACAGCGGCGAGATCGCGCCATACCTCGCATCGCTGCTGTCGATCCCCACCGCGGGCCGGTATCCGCCCGTCGAGATGGCGCCGAGTGAGGCGAAGGAACGGACGATCGCCGCATTGATTGAGTTGTTCGTCGGGCTGACGCAATCCGCGCCGGTTTTGGCGCTGCTCGAAGACGCGCACTGGCTCGACCCCACGTCACTCGAAGTGTTCAGCCGGGTCGTCGAGAGATTGCAGACGCTGAAGGCGCTTCTGGTCGTGACCTTCCGTCCGGAGTTCACGGCTCCTTGGCTAGGTCGCGCCCATGTCACCGCACATGGGCTCAATCGTTTTGGTCGGCGTCAGGCGGTGGCGATGATTAGCGGTTTGACGGGCGGCAAGGACTTGCCGGCGGAGGTGCTGGATGAGATCGTGGCCAAGACCGACGGGGTGCCGCTGTTTGTCGAGGAACTTACTAAGACTGTGCTGGAGTCCAGCCTGCTGCGCGAGGTGAACGAGACCTATGTTCTCGCCTCCGAACTAACGCCCTTGGCGATTCCCCCGACTCTCCAAGATTCACTGATGGCTCGGCTGGACCGACTGGAGACCGTCAGGGAGGTCGCGCAGATCGGGGCGGCGATCGGACGCGAATTCTCTTACCGTCTGTTGGAGGCCGTGTCGCCGATCACAGGTCCGGCGCTGGATGACGCATTGCGCCAGCTCATGGCGTCGGAGCTGGTCTATGGGCGCGGTGCGCCGCCGGAAGCGAGCTATGTGTTCAAACACGCGCTCGTGCAGGACACGGCTCACGCCTCGTTGTTGCGCAGCCGGCGTCAGGGAATTCATGTGGATATTGCACGCGCGTTGACCGAGCGTTTCACTGATGATCAGGTCCAATCGGCGCCCGCCATCATCGCCCATCATTACACCGAGGCTGGCCTCGCCGAGCCCGCGGCGCGCTACTGGCTCGCGGCGGCGGAACTGGCGCTGTCACGCTCGGCTGCCGTAGAAGCCAGCCACCATGTCGAAGCCGGCCTCGCGCTGATGCCGAGACTGACGGATGGGGCGAACCGCCAGGCCCTCGAACTAGCCCTACAGATCGCCCGCGCCAACGCACTATTTGCACTGAAGGGCTACACGGCGCCAGGAGCAGTCGCAGCCTTGACCGTGGCGAAGCTACTTCTTGACGCCGGTGTCGGCGCCGACATGCAGCGGTTCTCCGTTCTCTTTGGCCTTTGCGGAGCCAATTATATGGCGGCGCGGTGCGAGCCGGCGCTTGCCCTGGCGCACCAAATAGTGGAAGTCGCCGAGCGGCAGGACGATCCGATCTACCGCCTCCTCGGGTATCGGCTCCTCGGCACTACGCAGTTCTTATCGGGACAACACCGTGAAGCGCTGGAAATTTTGAAGCGGGCCGAGCAATACCGCGATCCCGTCCGGCAGAAGCCGTTCAGCTACCGGTTCGGAATTGATCCTGGGCTCGCCGTCCTTTGCTACGAGATATTGGCGCTGAACCTCCTCGGGCTTCTCGACCAGGCGGCGCAAGTTAGAGAGCGGGTAAGGGCCGAACTCCAAAGTCACGGACATGCCCCCACTGTCGCAACGTGCAATGGTCTGGCCGTGGTGCTGTCCGAGCTTCTACTGGGCGATCTGGAGGCGTGCGAGCGTCATGGCGCAGAGGTCTTCGCCTACTGCGTCGAGAAAAAAGTGGACCAAATTCGCCGATTCAGTTCCGTCTTCAATACTTGCGCCCGTGCGCTGCGCGATCCGACCGTGGAAAATATCGCTGCGATTCGCGCCGCGATCGACGCCAATTATCGGTCTGGCACAAGCATGTTCAACTCAATTTTTATTTCCCAGCTTGGCGAAGCCGCGTTGAAGTCCAACGATGTGCCCGGTGCGGAAGCGGCGATGCAAGAAGGCTTAGCCTTCGTCGAGCAATCCGGGGAGCGGTTCTGGCTCGCCGAATTTCATCGCATTGAAGGCCATGTCGCGCTGAAGCGAGCGGAGCCGCAGTCGGCACGGGCGGAAGCTTGTTTCCTTCAAGCCATTAGGATTGCCGGCCAACAAAAGGCACGCATGCTTGAACTTCGCGCGGCGATCGATCTCGGTCGGCTATGGCGCGACACCGGATCGAACGATCCGCGCGCGCTATTGGAGTCGATCCTCGCCGCAATCGAGGGTGGCGAGACCACGCGCGATGTTCGAAGCGCGCGCGTGCTGCTCGCCGAGCTTGTGTGATCGAAATCGACAGCCGAATGTGTGGAAGCGGAAGCGAGGTTCCGCGGCCCTGCGCCGCGAGCAGATCAAATCCCAGATTGGACTTGCGAGCACTCAGATGCAGACGAAGGGCTATGCTGCGTCCGAAACCAAGGCATCACTCGAACAGGCGCAGTTGCTGATCCAGCGCGCGGAGGAGCTTGGGGAGACTCCCGAAGACCCGCTGCTGCTGTTCTCGGTCCTCTACGGCTTTTGGGTCACCTATCACTTCGAGTTCAACGGCGAGGTGATACGCGAGCTTGCGGCGCAGTTCCTCGCGCTCGCGGAGAAACAAGGTGCGAACAGCTCGATTATGATCGGGCATCGTGTCATGGGAACTTCTCTGCTGTATTCGGGGGACATCCCGGAAGGCCGAGCGCATCTCGATCGTGCGATCGCACTTTACGACCCCAGGGAGCATCGTCCGTTGGCGATTTGATTTGCCACGGACGTCGGGGTGGCCGGCTTATTGCACCGGTCGGTGGCGTTGTGGGTACTCGGCTATCCCGGGGCCGCGAGAGCGGACGTCGATCAAGCAATCAGGGAGGCGCGCGAAATCGGCCAAGCCGTCACGTTGATGGTTGCGCTGAACTTCACATCACTAACGCTTATCAACTGCGGAAATTGCGCCACGGCATTAGCACAAACCGATGAAGTTGTCGCGTTGGCGGATGAAAAGGGCGCGTTGCTCTGGAAGGCATACGGAATGATGATTCAAGGCTTGGTTTGCGCCCGGACAGACAAAGCCTCGAACGCAGTCCATTCGCTCATCTCGTCGATCGCACCCTATCGGTCAACGGGGGCGACATTGCTTACTCCGCTCTTCTTGTCGGCTTTGGCGGGGGCGCACGCGAACCTTGAACAATTCGAGGACGCTTGGCGCCGCATTGATGAAGCGGCGAAACTCCTGAAAGCTTCTGGGGAAACCTGGTGTGAGGCGGAAATCCATCGCACGGCTGGCGAAATCGCGCTGCTATCGCCGGGGCCAGATGAAGCAAAAGCGCAAGCCTATTTCGAGCGCGCGCTCGCGGTTGCGCGGGCGCAGCAGGCGAAGTCGTGGGAATTGCGCGCGGCGATGAGCATGGCGCGGCTCAAGCGCGATCAGGGTGTGTTTCAGCGCCGGAGCAGGACCCTCCTCGAAATCCGATATACCGCTTTGATGTGACATCGAAAGCGCGAGCGGATGTGGGGTCCCGATCGGCGCCCATCGGTGTGAAGCGGACTCGAAAGTTGACCCAGCTTGCCGCAACTCAACGCAATGAAATCAATATCTTGCGAAACGCACCAATAGCCGATCGGCGTTTGGACCCCAGGCCGAGACACACCGATCCCTGCCGTCGCACACGAATTCGATCTACCCGCACGATATTCAACCAAGAGCGCGGGTCACTCGCACAGTGATGAGGGCCTAGGGCGCTGCTGCCGTTTTTAGCTTGGACAAAGCGCGGACTTTCACGCGAATGCTGGCAGGTTTTGCCGCTGCTTTGATCATTTCGCCATTGGCGGGGTTACGAACTAAAGTTCCCGCTCTGCGCGCTGGGACCTTTCGGAGAGAGACTTTCAGGAGGCCCGGCAGTGTAAACGCGCCGACGCCGCGGGGATGCACTGAACCGAGAAACAAATCCTCCAAAGTGGCGTAGACGGCTGCCGCGGTCTTGCGAGGAAGCTCGTTCTGCTCTGCAATATGAGCAATCAGCGCCGACTTGGTCAGAGTTCTCCTTCACTGGACGAATTGAAGCGGCCACACGCTTTCTTGCCTTCTTAGCAGCCACCGGCTTGGTGGTTTTCGTTGTTGCCTTGGCCATAAACGTCTCCGTGTTATGCGAATCGGCGCCCGTGCAAATCGAGGCCGAGCGCTAACGAGTTTGGTATCGATTGACAATCCCGGAACCACTGCAAGCTAGCTTCCGCTTCTTCCTGTGTTTCGGCGCGGGTGCGGACGCCGATCAGTGTGACAGCCAATTGAATCTATTGAGAACGGCGCGCTCAACCTTTGGTACCGATTTATAGACAATGCGCCGATGCGTATCTCGCGTTGATGACATGGCGCGGGTGCCGTGTCATAGAGCCGCCGAAACGATCGGGAGGAACCCCTATAGTGAACACATCCGAAATCGTCGCAAGGCTGACCGAGGCCGAAGACACGAACAAGACGCAAGCCAAATCGATTGTCGACGCCTTTCTGAAGGAAATCGTAGCCTGCGCGGCAAGCGGCGCGGAGATTTCGCTGCCGGGGTTCGGAAAGTTCAAGGTCAAGGAGACACCGGAACGCGAAGGTCGCAATCCGGCAAACGGCGAGAAGATCAAGATCTCGGCTTCAAAGAAGCTGACCTTCTCGCCGGCCAAGGCTGTCAAGGACGTGCTGAACGGCTGAGTTCGGCCCGCGCTGACTCCGACGTTCATCCATCCGTTTGACTCCAGAGTCCTCGGTCGTGGTTGGCGCAAGAGCGCTGTCGGACCGACGATCGCTCGGCGCTGATCGAGATCGCAAAAGATTGTCTCGTTCAGCACCTCGTCACGCATCCGGCTGTTGGCCGCTGCGCAGATGCCGGCCTCCATGGACTGCCCGGCGCGATGAAACGCCAGGCGATTTGGGCCGCCTGGGTCCACCGCCGCGCCGAACTGAAGGTGTGGGACAGCGGCTACGCATCCAGCATGACCTCGACGCGCTCGTCTTGACGGGGACCGCTGCGTTCCGCGTGTCGATGCCAGAAGGCCGGCTCAGGTGTTCGCGGCGCGGATCACGGTGAGTCATACTGCTCTGAGGCTTTAGAGATTGATCGAGTGGCCGGAATCGCAACCACCTTGTGGCCTGCGAATTCCGATTGGTCCGGCCACCCATTCCGATTTGAATCCGGCCACTTCGTCTGGTGCTGTGCCTGTGGGGTTGTGGGCAAGGCGACCCTCGCCAGTAGCCGTTTGGAATCAGCAAGATGGTGCCTTGTCCACAAGTCCACAGGTCGGGCCCAAGTGTGGCGCGACAGGCGGCCGGTTAGTTCTCGGAATGGTGGCCGGATTCAATCGGAATTCGCAGTGGCCTATGAATTAAAGGGATATCGCGAAACATCCGCCCCCAACCTTGCGAGTTCCTTGCGTGCCGACTTCGACAACCGAGCCCACCAACGTAGTCGCCATGACGGCAGAGATCGTCTCGGCGTACGTCTCGAAAAATTCTGTGCCGCCGTCGGAATTGCCGGCCCTGCTTCAGTCCGTCCATGAGAGGTTGGCGAAGATCGCAAGTGGCGCTGTGACGCTGACGGAGCCGCCAGCGCCGACGCCCGCCGTGACCGTTCGACAGTCGATCAAACCGGACTATCTCGTCTGCCTGGACGATGGAAAGAAATTCAAATCTCTGCGGCGGCACCTAGCGACGCTGGATATGACGCCCGAGCAATATCGCGCGAAGTGGAACTTGCCGGCGGACTATCCGATGGTCGCCCCCAACTACGCGGCTCAGCGATCCGAGCTGGCGAAAAAGATGGGGCTGGGGCAATCAAGGAAGGAAAACGCCGCCGTCAAGCGCAAGCGCGGGCGGCTAGCCAAGGGGGCGGCGTAGTCGAGCGACGTCGGGGCGGGGAGTGTTATTCGGCGCAGGGTCCCGATGCCGATCGGCGCTGCAACCCTTTGCGTTCATTGAGGATGGTGGGGTCAAGAAGGCGAGCCTGTTCACAATGTGGCCCCAAGAGGGGCCGCCGTAGCGGTAAGCGCCGAGCAGAGCAACGCGACCTGAGAGACGCGGCGAACCCAACTGCGGACCAATGCACTGCGGCCAATCCATTTGTTAAATAGGCGCCTCTTATTCATGCCGAAATACTCGCCCTCGGCCTGGTCGTTTAAGGTCTGGGTGCGCCTCGAATCCGCGCTTGCGATATTTGGGCTGACTTACTCCCCCTTGTAAATCAGCGCGGAGTTTGACCCCCTATTGGCGTCCAAGGTTGTCGCGCCGTTTCACAAGCAAGTTGACAGAACGGGGGGCGCTGGACGCTGTGGCGCGCGGCAATCGCTGGAATTTTTATGGCAGTCTCCGCCGATCGTTAGTTATTGTTTTCGATTCGGTCGGACTTACCGTCACGACAAAGCTATGTTACCTCCTGCCTCCCTTCCCAGCGTAGGCTCTGCGTGCGTCTCGTTGTGCAAAGATGATCATGGGTACTCGGGCCGCCCACCCAGTAATTCAGCCCGCTGGGATTGGCGAGAGTTCGCGCGTGGAGCCGCGGGTCCGTACGCGTCTCCGAGCGGGCAAATTGTTTGACCGGCAGGGCAAGTTTTTGGGCGATTGCTCGATTGCGGCAGCGACGGTCTTGCAATGGTCACCCCTGCGGTCGAGGCTCGGCTCAAAGACATGCGCGATCACGACGCGCTGTCGCGCTCTACGGACATCAAGGCGTAACCCATCAAGTTGACTGACCTTGAGCGAGCGGCGCGCCTCAAGCGCGCGTCTGCCGCAACCTTGGGCGCCACCCGGCGGTGGGAATAGTTGACCGGGCGCGAAGACCGACGCCACTTTGCCCTTGTCTGGGGACATGGAGTGCGCCCCGTTGAGAGGGCGCAAACGCATGCTACGGCTACTGATCGACACCTACGTCTGGCTGGACATGGCGAAGGACTATCGCCACAAGTCGACGCTGTCGGCCCTTGAGAACATGATCGAAGGGGGGGAGGTCTCTCTCGTCCTGCCGAAGCAACCTATAAATGAGTTCGCCCGGAACAAGGACCGTATCATTAGGGACAGCGGCAAGAGTCTCAGCAGCACGTTCAAGCGAGTGAAGGAAGCTGTAAAGCAATTCGGTCGCGAAGACTGTAGGGAGGAGACGCTCGCGAACCTGGACGATGTTGATCATCGCATCACAATCCTAGGCGACGCAGTGAACGAGAGCATCCAGCGAATCGATGCGATATTCGCGCAGGCCGATGTGGTGGAGACGTCGGACGCAGTCACACTTCGCGCGGCCCAGCGCGCAGTTGAGCGGCGCGCTCCTTTTCACAAGGACAAGAACAGCATCGGCGACGCGATACTGATCGAGATCTATCACGACGTCCTCCGCGAGGGCGGGAGTGGCACCACTTTCGCCTTCGTCACACACAATAAGCATGACTTTTCAGACATGGCGGTCGACGAAAGGAAGCCACATCCTGACGTGGCGGAGCTTTTCGCGGCGGATCGCTCTTCATATGCGATCGCCCTCGGGGAGGTGCTTAACAGCCACTATCCCGACTTGATGGAGGAGGTGAAATGGGAGTTCGAGTATCAAGAAGAGCCCCGACTCCTCAGCGAGATCATGGAGGCAGAGAACCTTCTTTTTCGACAGGTTTGGTACAATCGCCACTGGAACCTTCGAATCTCGATCGAGCGGGGGAAGCACAAGCTCGTCACCAAAGAAGAGTGGGCGAAGGCGACCCCAAATCGGCATAATAAAATGACGCTCGGCACCGTCTGAACACAAGCACTCGCCGCGGCCAAGAAGACGGAGGACGAGGTCGGCATCGAGAACCTTGGGCCTTGGTCGGACTTCGAATGGGGAATGCTGAACGGCAAGCTTAGCGCGCTGCGTTGGGTGATGGGCAGTGAGTGGGATTTCCTAGACACGTAGTGTGTTGTTGCATTGTTGTTGATCGGCGAGGGCGACGCCGATCGGCATTATAAGTACTTGATAGAGCTGCCCGGATCGGGGTCAAGATTCGAGTCCGATTCACACCGTATTCCATCGAACGCCGTTACTCGTCCTCGGAGAACAAATCTTCGGCGAGACGCTTGAATGTGTTTCAGCGCCGGCACATCCGTTCGCGCTTTCGACGCGACATCAAAGCGGTATATCGGATTTCGCGGAGGGTCCCGCTTCGGCGCTGAAACATGTTCGGGCGGGAACGGAGGCATGGCGATGCGGTTGAATTGGAAAGCGGGAATTGTGTTGCTCGGCGCGCTCGCCGGAGCGGAGCCGGTCTGCGCGGCGGATGTCGTCACGTTGTCGCCGCGCATGATCGGGGTCGGCAAATGGCCAGAGGGATTGGCCTTCGCCGCGGGGCGGCTGTTCGTCGCCGAAAGCGGGCGGAAGTCGCTGGCCGCGGTCGACCCGAAATCGGGCGGCGTTCTGGATCGGGCGGAGGTCGGGCGGCTTCCAGTCGGCGTTTCCGTCGGCGCCGACGACGTCGTCAATACCCTCGTCGAGACCGACAAACTCGTCTGGCGGCAGACCGCGAACGGCGCGCCGCGAGGCGCCCTCAAGGGTTTGGAGGGGTGCCCGACAGGGCTCGACGCGCGCGGCGCTTATGTCTGGGTGCTCACGGAGCCCAAATGCAGCAGCGAATCCGGGCGCGTGATCCGCATCGATCCAGCGAACGGCGCGCGCGCGTCGTCGAGCTTGCTAGGCGCTTCGCCGGAGGCGATCCTGGCGCTGCCGGGCCACACCTGGGTCACGCACGCCCGCGCGCCTGCGCTCAGTGTGATCGACGAGGGAAACCTCGCGGTCTCGCCGTTCGACGTGGCCGACGCGGCGCTGAGGGCGATCGCGGAGAGCGGCGGAAAACTATTCGCTGGGGGCAATCTTCGATCGAGGTCCGATCAGGGGGTTGTCGTCATGCTCGACGCCGCCGACAAGCATGAGATTCGGCGCCAGCCGGTGGATCAACCGGTCAACGTGATCGTCAGCGACAAGAAACATGTCGTCGCTATCGGCGACAAAGGCCGGATGTGGATCTTTTCCGCCACCAACCTGGACTATCTCCGGACGATCAATCTCAGCACTGGATCCTTCGAGCCTCGCGGGGCGGCGATCGAGGGCGACTCGCTCTACGTCACCGACAGTCGGCAGAATAGCGCGACCAGCGTCGTCTTCGTGCTCGATGCGTGGCGGCCCGGGACGGCCATTGCCGCGCCCAAACCCTAGCCGACCAAGGCGCCCGACATGACCACGGAATACCCCTAACACGTCCTCAACGTGGCAGCGTCCGCCGTGCTGTGGATGTATCAGCAGCCCGACGCGAACTCCTCCAAGGTCGTCGGCATTCCCACCAGCGGAAACGGCCTGAAGGTGCAACAATGCACCAGCGACTGGTGCTATGTGCAATTCGGCGCCGAAAAGGGCTGGGTCGCGAAGGCGAATATTGGGGCCGTCTGCGACTGAGGCGGGCGGGGGTGACGCCATTCTCCCGTTCACGACCCCGCCTTGAGGACACAAATATAATTTTCGTCATGTGTTAGAGCGGTTCCCGTTCAGGTTGGTTCATAGCCGGCGGCCTCGAAATAGTTTGCGCATTCGCGCGGCGTGACAAGCGGAATGCATTCGGCGATTGCGCGCCACAGACCTTCGACGGTGCGTTCGGCGGCTCTGCGCAGCAGCGCCTTGAGCTTGGAGAACATCTTCTCGATCGGGTTGAAGTCGGGGCTGTAGGGCGGCAAGTAGAGCAAGGTCGCGCCGGCGGCTTCGATCATTTGGCTGATCCTCGGTCCTTTGTGGCTGGACAAATTGTCCATGACGACGATGTCGCCAGGCGACAGCGTCGGGACCAGGAATTGCTCGACATAGGCTTCGAAGACCTGGGCGTTGATCGGTCCGTCAAAGACCAGCGGCGCGACAACCCCCGCCAGCCTCAGTCCGGCCACGAAGGTCGTGGTTTTCCAATGGCCGTGGGGGACGGCGGCGCGCAGGCGTTCGCCTCGCGGAGCGCGACCGTATCTTCGCGCCATGTTCGTGGAGGCCCAGGTTTCGTCGATGAAAACCAGCTTCGCCGGATCAAGATCGAGCTGAGACGCGAACCATTGCCGACGGCGCTTCAGGATATCGGGGCGATCTTGCTCGGCCGCGTGCGCGGACTTTTTTTGAGCGTGATCCTCCTTCGGGCGAAGAAGCGCGAGAGCGCGGAGATGCTGAAGGAATGGCCCTTGGCTGCGAGGGCGGCGCGCATTTCGGCCAAGGTGGCGTCGCTGCCGGGGCCGAGCAGGGACAGGATGAAATCAGCCTGCGCCTCGATCGCCGCTGATCGACGATCGCCGCCCTGCCGCTTGGGCGCAAGGTCGCCCGTCGCCAGCGCCTGCGCAACCCAGCGGATCGCGCTCGATACCCCGACCTTGAAATGCGCCGCCGCCTGACGGCGCGACATTCCCCCATTCACCGCGTCAACCACGCGCTCGCGAAGATCCGTCGAAAGAGGTTCCCCCATGTCGGCCGGCCTCCTTCGCCAGCCAACACGGTGAATCAGAAACACGTCGATTCGGGAATCCCAAGCGATTCTAATCGGTCGAGAACCGCTCTAGCGTTTGGCGTGGGGTTCCGATTCAGTGCCAGTTCACACCTGTCGGAGTTCAGACGCCACGCTTCCTCACACCTGCAACTATGAGGGAGCAATCAATGCGGCCCCGAGACGTCGGGTCGCTCGAACGTCACGTCGAATGCAAAGAAGCGATCGAACAGGGGGGATTTCCTATAGAAGTGGCGCTGTCCCAACCGAACGCCGGGAATTTCTTCTGACTGATATTCCAATAGACCAAACCAAAGCAGAGGCCGCAAAACGCGAGCCTCCACCAACATCGACCCGGTATCCCACGCGGATTCGAGAACCCCAATGTTGGGTATCGCGCAAAGACGGGTCAATTTCTCCGGCGTTTGCCAGGTCGAAGCAGAGACCGACAGCGACCAGAACAAAACGCCTGCGTCAAACTGCGGCCATGTTCCAAACATGCCTCGTCCGAGATAACCGATATCGGCATGCCAGAAGGTGATGTGGAAGAGGATCGCTTGCAACGCTCGTCGGTGAGGTTCTTTGAGCAGATCGCGCCCGAGCTGGGTCAGCCTTAGGGCGCCTCGATAGGTTCGAACAAGCTTCGCCTGGGTCGCTATATGCCTGACGAAAAAAAGCGGAAGGAAGTCGGGCTCGTTGAGCACCTTATGATACCGATACGCGTCCGCCCGATTGAACTCCGGCCACTCAAACAGGTCGATCATTTCGGCGACGACCGCTCGGGATAAATTGCCCGTCGCCGTCAGTTTTAACCCGTCATCCAGGGACGCGCATTTTAGGAACAACAGCGTGTTGCGCGTTACGGCGGACATCGCGATTTCGACGTCGGTCAGATCGTTTGCAAGCGATAGCGCGCGATTTTCGCTCGATGGTTCCTGCCGTAACGCGTTGAGGCTTTCGAATGTGAGCAAGCTCCAGGCCGGCTCGACGCCTCCGAGCCAACGGATCACATTCGGATTTTGCAGGAAGCCAGGAGCGACCATGGGTCAGCGCGCCATCGTCGCGATGGATGACGCATTGGAGGCTTCGAGCCGCAGCCATTCGTCAAGTTTCGACCAGCGACGTCGACCCGACACGTTGCGGACGGCGATCGCGATCGCCTTCTTCTGGCCGACCAAGACCACTAGCCGCTTGCCACGCGTGATGCCGGTGTAGAGCAGATTCCGTTGGAGCATCGCGTAATGCTGGGTCAGCACCGGGATGATCACGGCGGGGTATTCAGAGCCTTGGCTTTTATGGATGGTGGCGGCATAGGCGGGAACCAGGGTGTCGAGTTCGCCGAAGCCATACGTCGCCGCGCGTCCGTCAAAGCTCGCTAACAGTTCGCCTGCGTCGACATCCACATCTTCTACATAGCCGATGTCGCCGTTGTAGACTTCCTTGTCATAGTCGTTCTCGATCTGCATGACCTTGTCGCCCGGCGCGAACGTCCAGCCAAATCGCTCGACTTTTCGTTCGCCCGCCGGGTTGAGGGCGGCCTGGAGTTCGATGTTGAGCGACCGCGCGCCAACGCCGCCACGGTTCATCGGACATAACACCTGGATGTCGCGGATGGGGTTCAACCCGAAGCGTCTCGGAATTCGGGTCTTCACCAATTCCAGGATGCGCGAAACGGCGGTCTCCGGGTCTTCCGCCGGGACGAAATAGAAGTCGCTGTCCGTGTTGGACGTGGCGAGGTCGGGCATCAGGCCTTGGTTCAGGCGGTGAGCGTTCACGATGATCCGGCTTTCGGCGGCTTGCCGGAATACCTCGGTCAGGCGCACGACCGGCAAGGCGCCGGAGTCGATGATGTCCGCCAAGATTTGGCCGGGTCCGACAGAGGGAAGTTGGTCGATATCCCCGACGATCAGCATCGCCGAGCTGTCGGGGATCGCTTTTGTTAGCGCCTGCATCAGCATGACGTCGACCATGGAGGCTTCGTCGATGACGAGGAGATCACAGTCGAGCGGATTGTCGGCGTTGCGCTTGAACCCGCCGTCCTTGGGGTCGACCTCCAGCAGCCTGTGGATGGTCTTGGCCTCGACGCCGGTAGCCTCGGTCATGCGCTTGGCGGCGCGCCCGGTGGGAGCGCAGAGCAACAGCTTTATGCCCTTGGCGGCGAGAATCCGAAGGATCGAATTGACGATGGTGGTTTTGCCGACGCCCGGGCCGCCCGTAATGACGAGCGCCTTGGCTTTTAGAGCCAGACGGATGGCGGCTCTCTGACTTTCAGCAAGCTTCAGACCGCTGCGCGCCTCGACCCAGGGAACCGCCTTTTCCGGATCGATCCATGCCCAGGGCAACCGACCATTCAGAATTCGCATTAGCCGATCCGCGATCGCCTGCTCGGCCCTGTAGAGGCCCGCAAGGAACGTGCAGGCGGTGTCGCCCACTTGGTCGGCGATCACGTTGCCCTCGGACCGTTCGAGTTCGAGGGCGGTGAGAATCAATTCCCGCGGCGCTTCGAGCAATTCCTCCGCCAGCGGGATCAGTTTATCTGTCGGCAGTCCGCAGTGACCCTCGTCCATCGCCTCGGTCAACGCGTAGGAAATTCCGGCACGCAACCGGATCATCGCGGTCTTTTCGATGCCAAGCTTCATGGCGATCGCGTCGGCAGTCTTGAACCCGATGCCTCGGATATCCCGTGCGAGCCGATACGGATTTTCGCTCATGATCTGGACAGCGTCCGCGCCGTAAGTCTTGAAGATGCGAACTGCGCGGGCAGTTCCGACCCCGTTGCTGTGCAGGAAGACCATGATCTCCCGGACAATCTTCTGCTCGGCCCAGGCGTCGGTGATCCGTTTGGCTCGAACCGCTCCGATGCCGGTCACCTCGCGAAGTCGATCGGGCTCGGCCTCGATGACGTCGAAAACCTTGTCGCCGAACGCCTTGACCATTTTCTTCGCGTAGACCGGCCCGATGCCGCGGATCATTCCCGAGCCCAGATATTTCTCGATGCCGTCGATCGAACTCGGCGCCGACGTCTTGAGGAATCGCGCCCTGAATTGCTGGCCGTGTGTGCGGTCGTTGGTCCATTCGCCTGACGCGGTGATCCACTCGCCGGCGGAGATGATCGCGGCGTGTCCGACCACGGTCACCAAATCGCGATGTCCACGCGCCTTCGCCCGAAGAACGCAGAAGCCGTTCTCGGGATTGTGGAAGGTTACTCGCTCGACCAGACCGGCGAGCACCTCCTGCGTTGACGTTTCCGGCGGTGATTTCATGTGGGAGGGAAGATCGCCGGTTTTCCGAACGCGCGCCAGCCCCGGGCGTGCTTTCATGGCCGGGCAATTGTCGACCGCCCGCGGCTCGTTGATCTCGTCAGGCGTGCCCGTTTCCTGTCGCCCTTGGAGTCTGCCCGCTTGCTCCGCGAATTGCGATGGGCGCCCGGCGAAAAGGGCGTCAACACGAAGGCGGACACGGATTGCGCAGCCCTAATGTTCGCCATATGTTCTTGCGGCGAATCGCTTTCCTAAGCCGAGCCAAGATGGCCGATCAGATCGTCATCACCGAGAAAACGAGCCAAGCCAAGGACGTTCGTTCCGCCGTGGGCTCCCGCTATGGCGACATTCTACCGGCCGAAGGGCACCTGCTGGACCTCATGGAGCCCGAGGAGGCCGTGCCGGCCTGGAAGCGGTGGTCGCCGATCCTGCTGCGCCCCGAGGGCCTCTATGGCACTCGCCCGGCCGAAGGCGGAGGCAAAGCCGCCAAGCTCAAGGCCATTCGGGAGGCGCTGCGGGGCGCCAAGCGGGTTTGGCTCGCCACCGATTGCGACCGCGAGGGGCAACTCATCGGGCAGGAAATTCTGGAGCACTATCATTATCGCGGTCAGGTCATGCGCGTGCTCTTCACTGCGCAGGACCCGCAGACGATCCGCGACGCCTTCGATCGGGCAAAGCCAAACGCCGAATACGCCAACCTCTACGCCGCCGCGGTCGCGCGCCGGCAAGCCGACCAAATTTACAACTTGTCCCTTACCCGCACCGCGACCGTCATGCTGGGGCAAGGCGCGAGAAGCGTCATCGGCGTGGGCCGAGTAAAGACGCCGACCTTGGGCATCGTGTGCAAGCGCGAGCTGGAAATCCGCGCTTTCGCGCCTGAGGCGTACTTCGAGGTGATTGCCGCCGCGGACGTCGCGGGCGGTCAATTTCAGATGCGACATGCGCCTACGGAGCGAATTGTCCGACGTGAGCATGCGCAGGCGATCGTTGATGCGGCCCAAGGGTTCGCGGGCCCGCTCGCGGTCCGCATCGAGGACAAGCGGCAAGGGCCGCCCAAGCTGCACGACTTGCCTTCGTTGCAAAAGCTGTGCGGTTCGCGCTTCGGCTGGTCGGCTGGCAAGACGCTTGAGGTCGCCCAAGAACTCTATGATGGTCAAGGCAAGAAGATCATCTCCTACCCGCGCGCGGAGGTGCGTTATCTCCCCGAGAGCCTGATCTCGGACGTGCCAAGGATCGTCGCCGGCCTCCGCGTGGGCCAGTCGTTCGGCGTGATCCCCGTGCCCGACCCGCCGGTTATTCGCAAAGGCGCGAGCGGCGGCTTTCACGACAAAGGTCTCGTAGGCGCGAGTCATCACGCCGTGATTCCGAACGTCAACACGGTCGACAAGCTGCGGGAGATCTGGCCTCGCCTTTCCCTCGACGAAAAGAAACTCTTCGACGTCATCGCGCGCGCCTATCTGGCGAGCCTCATGCCCGATTTCCGCTATCGCCAGACCACCGCGACGCTCGACGTCAAAGGCTTCGCTTTCCGCGCCGCGGGACGCCAACCCATCGATCTGGGCTGGCGCGCGGCCTTTCCGGATTGGCGACCCGCGGACGAGAAGGGCGACGAGGCGCAATGGCTCCCGGCGCTGCAAGACGGCGAGACCGCGCGCCTGCGGGACCCGAAAATCGAGGACAAGGAGACCCGGCCGCCGCCGCGCTACAACGAAGGCTCCCTCATCGAGGCGATGCAGAATGCGTGGCGCTTCGTGGACGATGAGTTGCTACGGGAGCGACTGAAGGAAGCCAAAGGCATTGGGACGCCGGCGACCCGCGCCGAGATCATCGGCGGGCTGAAGAAGCAGGCTTTCCTGATGATCAACGGCAAGCACATCGTGCCGACCGAAACCGGCCTGTCGTTGTTCGGCGTTCTCAAGAAAGCCGATCCAGCGCTGGTCGATCCAGGCGTGACGGCGCGACTTGAATGTCTGCTCGACGATGTCGTCGTGGGCAAACAGGAAATGGTCGCCGCGATCGACGCGGTATGTGAAGTCGCGCTGCGCATCATCGGCAGGCTCACGGGAGGCTCGGAGAGTGGGGGGCCTCCCCCGCCCGGTGGGACAAATGGCGCTGGCCCGGGAGGCTATCCTCCCACGCCCGCGATGAAGCGCTATGCCGACAGCCTTGCGCGGCAGAAAGGCCTTCGACCGCCGGTCGGGTATGATACGTCGACATCGATCTGTCGCGCGTTTCTCAACGAGCATGCGGCCAAGAAATCTGACGGCGATGTCCAACGAGCCGAGGTCCCTTCGCGGACGCCAAGAGCCTCGACAGCGCGAAAAGGCGCGGACATCGCCGACAACGCCAAGGTCAACTTAAGCGCCAAGCCGGGGCCGTTCGACGCGAAGCGAGCGGCGCCGCGCGCAAAGCGCGGCCACAAAATCGCGATCGCGACGGCAAGTCCCACCAATCCAACGAAGAAACGCCGGACGTTCACGATCGCCGAGGACGTTCCGCATTGGACGTTATTTGACCGCCGTGGAGATGCAACGCGCTGCCTGTGCGTCCGCCGCGGCACCCTTCGATTTGAGGCCGAACCGACACGTCTCCGGTCGAGGCAGGCTGACGACTGCTAGCCATCGTGAACACCGGAACCAACGGGAGGAGCCTTGAATGCCGCGCCCCGTTGTCGACGCTTTCCGTATCTGCGCGTGCTGACCCAAGAATTGTCAGGACACATACTCCCCACAGAGCTGGCGCACAGATCGATATTTTCATTACGTTTACCTTTGCTTTCGCTTGTATGTCGCTGCGACCACTTGCAGGAATCCGCGGCATTAGGTAGCAAGCTCACCCAAGCCTATCTAGCGGAAATGATTGGAGTTTGTCATGATCGATGGATGCGCGACGAATCCGTCATCAACGGCTTGCTCCAAAAGCGCGAAGAGCTTCAGCGCGAAAGCGCGAGCCTCCGCGAGCAAATGGCTGTCATTGCGAACAGCATCGAAGCGATTGACCGCGTGCTTGAAGCATTCGGCTTCGAAGGCGAGTTGGAAGGCAAGACGCCCCGCGCCGCAATGTCGCGCCGCGCGCGCCTGGCTCAATATGTCGCAGGCCGAATTGGCTGAGGCGGCGAAGGTCGGTGAATCCGCCGTGAAGGATTTCGAATCTGGTAAGCGGCGGCCAATTGAGGCCACTCAAATGGCAATGCGAGCTGTTCTGGAGCGGGCAGGGATCGGCTTTCCGTTCGCGACCGAAGGCGGCGTTTCTTACGCATGCGGAATCACCTACTCTGAGCCCGCAAAAGCGTCAGAACAGTAGACGGAATCTGCGGATTCCTGTAAGAGAGAATAGTGGACTAGGAGAGTGTCGGACTCTCGGACGGACGGATGGAAAGCCCCCGACCAGCACCGGCTCTAGCCCGAGGACGGGACGATCGTCGCAGTGGGATGCGACAATCGACCCGACAATCGGTTTAGTTATCTTCTCATGTTCCACCCCCCTGGAAACGGGTTTACGTTCCGACATTAGCCCCGCGCCGCCATCCCCCACGGATTTGAACGGCGCGGGTCTAATTCTTTATGCCTCATCTTCGGGCGGCTCATCACCATCGGGAGGCGTAACAAGAGAGGGGTCGTCCCGCATCGGGAGGCAGTACAAGGGGCCTGCCTTTTGCAATTGCCCTCGCTTCGCCATCCGCCATGCGATCGGGTTGATTTCGGTGGTAGTGACGCTCGGCCACCAAGTTGCCGCGATGTGAACCTTCATATCCTTGACGGAAGCGCCAGGGGCGCCCTCGTGCTGAAGCGCGCGGATGACGTCGAGAATTCATTTCCGGCATCGTCGGCGTTCCGTCCGGCTTGCCCGAAGAAGGCGTCGGTGCGGGAGGAATTGACTCGATCAGGTTAGAGAGCAGGCCGGGCGGCAGAGACGGAATCTCCCCGAAAAGATCGTCTTTGAGGAGGCGCGCAATAACACGCTCAGCGGTGTCGAGTTCGATTGTCTCAGCATCGAGCCTATCGAGCGCAGCTTGGTGCTCCGCACGCTCAGCCGCGATCCGTTGGCGTCGCGCCCCGATAAGATGGAATTGATCCGTCATGAGGCGTGGTTATCGTAGCTGATATCGGCCTGTCAACGGAAATCATATCGCTACATCCGATTACATCGATGAGATACGTGATTCTCGGCGGATAACAGGCATGTCAATAGTTCTGTGCAGTTATCCGCGAAATCCACAGGGCGAAATATCTTCGATTGCACATAAGGGCATCCTTATGTCTCTACATTTTCGCTGTGGTGTTACAGCTACATAATGCGGGAATCCGAGAGGAATCGTCCCGCCGCGCCGCCTGAGAACGCTCAACCCCGTAGACGCTTCTGAACCACCTCGCGCACCCCCTCAAGGATCAGGTCGTGCACCTTGCATTCCTCCGCCGCGGCGATCTCGCGCAGGCAACGCCTGAGGTCCCTGGGGAGATAGATGCTGGTGTGGACCCGATCCCCGGAGCCAGAGCCCTTTGAGTCCTCCGACGCCTTCGGTGGCGGAGCGGTCTCTGGCTCGCGGGCACTGCGGGGCGGACGCGGAGACCCGGCGCCATCGTCCAGCGGGCGGCAGTCCGAATCTGAGTCGTAGCCCGGGTGGTCGTCTGCGAACCTGGATTTCAGGCCGGCGATCAGGCTCTTCGCGGTCATGCCGTCTCCCTCACGCTATGGCGCCATCGCGCCGTGGCGCCATAGCGCCGCAGTCTCTCAAGAATGGGCTAAGGGATTCTTGCGGCTTGGAGCGGCCAAAAGCGCCCAAAAATCTATCAGTGGATCCATTCAAAGTAGGCCTTGAGGGCTTCTACTACGGCCTGCTACAAAGGGCTGCGCACGGATCCTCGGAAACCCCAGGTTTTCTGGGCTTCACGGGTAAGTATGGCGGTATCCCTCCCTCTCCGCCAAACTGCTTTTGCTAATCGCCTGATTTAGCCAGAAATTATCAACCTTTCTTGGCCGCGCGGTTTTCGCTTGCCCCAACATTTGCCCCAATAGGCGCGCCGCGAAAGGCCTGCGAACGATCTCGCCCGTTTGATTTCTGACGCGTCGAGAAACAAATCCGCGCACGGCGTTGCAAGCGCTTCCCACAGTCGGAGGCGCCGAGGCCGAAAGCCCGGCATCGGCCGCCGGTTTGACGCGACTTCATGGGGCGCCTTTCACCCCAGAATTATCCATGCCGCTAGACTGCCGGCCCCGTACAGGACCATCGGAGACGCTAAGCCGGATCGGCGTCTTGCAGCGCGCCGTCGGCCTTCCGGTAACGAATGACATCGATGCGGCGACCTGGGCCGCGCTGGATAGGGCGACAGGCGGCGCCTGACGGAGGAGGTCGCTCGCGACGACCGCCCTCAGGCGCCCCGCGTCTTGCGAAGCACAATCGCTGCGGATGGATTGAGGCTGCGCTTTAGAGCATCGGAAATGCCCGCGGCGAATTGCTTCAAACGCTGCGGAAGCTTCGCGGGGACCGGCAGGTGGTCGTTGCCCCTCAATCGGATCGTGGTCATCACCGTGCCTTCAATCAGATTGGCGACGTCGGCGTGAATTGCCTTCACGGCTTCGACCTCGAATCCGAGTTCACTTTCGAGGGACCGAAAGTAGTCCAAAGAGAAAAACCACTTGTCGTCGAGATACTGGGTCCATGGCTTGACGTTAGGGAGGCCGCTTCGATTTCGCGTGGCGTCGCAGCGCTAGTGGATCGAATTTAACGCTTGATGCCCGCGTCTGACGGCGGCGATGATTTGACCCATTGAAAGGATTTCGAGTGTGCATTGGGATCGTCGAGGAAACGATTGATCGCGGCCTGAAGGGTCGATGACGGACCGGAAGACGCCGCGTTTGAGGCGACGCTCGGTGAAGGTGGCGAAGAAGCCCTCGAAGGCGTTGAGCCAGGAGGCCGAGGTCGGCGTGAAGTGGAAGGTCCAGTGCGGATGGCGGGCGCCCTTTTTTGGGCGAGGAGTATAAGACCCCACCGGATCGGCAGCAGATCGAGGCGATTACAGTCGAGCATCTGCTGACCCATACGGCAGGCGGTTGGGGCAACACCCATGAGACTTCGCCTTGTCGACAGGGGAAGCATTCCCGTACTGCTCTCAGGCTGTAGAGATTAATAGCGTGGTCAGACTTGTGGCCCATGGATTAAAGGGATATCGAAACATTCAGCCCCAACATCGCGAGTTCCTTGCGTGCCGACTTCGACAACCGAGCCAACCAACGTAGTCGCCATGACGGCAGAGATCGTCTCGGCCTACGTCTCCAACAATCCTTTGCCGCCGGCGGAATTGCCGGCCCTGCTTCGGTCCGTCCATGAGGGGTTGGCGAAGATTGGAAGTGGCGCGGTGACCGCGGCAGAGGCGCCAGCGCCGACGCCCGCCGTGACGGTTCGACAGTCGATCAAGCCGGACTATCTCGTGTGCCTGGACGATGGAAAGAAGTTCAAATCTCTTCGGCGGCACCTAGCGACGCTGGGTATGACGCCCGAGCAATATCGCGCGAAGTGGAACCTGCCGGCCGACTATCCGATGGTCGCCGCCAATTACGCGGCCCAGCGATCCGAGCTGGCGAAAAAGATCGGGCTGGGTCAATCCAGGAAAGGAAACGCCGCCGTCAAGCGCAAGCGCGGGCGGCCGGCCAAGGGGGCGGCTTAGTCCACCTTGTTCACGGGCGCATGGTCATCATGGAGTCGGAACGCGACCGCGCCGCTTCCGTCGCGGGCCGAGAAGGGTCTTGGAACCGGCCCAGAGTTTGGTTGGCCGGGACTAAGAAGCAGCGGCCCAACTGAGGACGGCGAACGCTGGGGCGTGAATTGGGCCGTGTACCCATGAGCGGGCCGCCATGGGAAAGATTTTGTGGTCGAGCCTGGACGCCAGTTGGCGCTTGGATTTTCAGCCTCAAACCGACGCCACTCGCCACTTGATTGCTCAATATCCAGTCCTGTCCCGGCTCCCGGCGTCGTCCGCCATCCTTTTGCGGCAGATGTCTCCGTGCCGCGCCGTCGTCCGCCACGGCCGCGCCCTCTCGAGCGGAACCTGATAAGCGGGATCGTCGCGGTCCAGCACCGCCGTCGCGAAGCAAAGCGCGGGTGAACGCTCGCAGCGCGCGGCCTATTGCCCATGCGGACCAATCACACCCGCGGGACCCATCCGGCGCCAGTTGGGCAGCTGTCGAGGCGACAATCCAGAAACAGTTCAAGCCTGCGGTCGCGCGCAGGACGATTTCGCACCGTTCGGGAATCCCGTAGGAGGCGAAGAGCACGGCGTCGACCGCCGGGCACTCGCATTCGGCGAAAGACCTCGGGGAACTGCGATTCGATGCAACCTCCCCTACGGGTGGGCGATGGTTTCGGGGAGTCATGTTCGACGGCAGCGATCCGGCGACAGGAGACTTACTCGAAGCCAAGGCGGACATCGCGCCTCGGCTCGACGGCTATGGCGGGAACGTGCGTCGCTCACCCGGTGTGAGGCCCGAGTTTGATGGCCCGCCGGAGCACGGGTGAGCGCGCCTGGAGCTCCGCCGATAGCGGAGCGGCCTTATTCCGACTAAGCCGATGGGCCCAAAACCGGGCCCCCATGCAAATGCGACTTCCGGCGAACCAAGGGGAAGACTTGCACAAGGGGAAGACTTGCATATGACGCAGAGATAGGAAATGTTGTATTAACGAGCGTCGGGCGGAGAATGCCGGCGACGAGGAGGATTCGCGGCCGGAGCGCGTATCCGAAATCAACATGGAGACATAGCCGCTAACGGGGCATCCCCGTTGGGACTTTCGGGTTGCAGGTAACATAGCGCGCTAAACTCGCCGGAGTTTCGATAGCCCGGCTGACCGGGAGTTATCATTGCATGTCGGATTTCGCCGATAGACGCCAAGCCAACGCCGCTGACAGCGGCAACCGGATCGAACAATTCGGCGTCAGCGGTTCGACGGCGATCAGCGGCAGCAGGATCGATTTCGCGGATGGCGGCCGGCGCCAAGGCAGCGGCGCTGAGCCCACCACGGTGATCCGCCCGGGAACGACCGAAGTGGTCTTCATCGAAGGCTCGCTGCCGGATTATCAGACGCTTGCCGGCGACGTGCGCGCCGGCGTGCAAGTCATCCAGATCAATGGGCCCGACGCGTTCGCCCAGATGGCGGCCGATCTCGCCGGCGTCACGGGGCTGACGGCGATCAATCTCGTCAGCCACGGCTCCGACGGCCAAATTCAGTTCGGCACGACGATCCTGGATTCCCAAAGCCTGCCGTCATACGCGGCCGATCTTGCGGCGATCGGCGCGAGTTCGGCGCCGGGCGGCGATCTTCTGATCTATGGCTGCGATGTCGCCCAAGACGCCGCCGGACAGGCCTTCGTCCAAGCGATCGCCAGCGCGACCGGCGCCAATGTCGCGGCTTCCACGCAACTCGTCGGGGCGACGGCGACCGGCGACAATTGGACACTCGATTACCAGACCGGTCCGATCACGGCCGCGCCCGCAATCTCCGATGCGTCGGGCGCGAATTATGCCTATGACTTGGTGAGTTCGGCGGTGGTTGTGACTGCCGGCCCCCAAGGTCCGTTATTTTTTAGCCCGGATACGACCACTTATCCCTTTGAGGTGAACACGAACGGATATGCTGGGACCATTACGGAGATCGGGTTTGATACTGCCTACGGAGCGGTCAACGGAACCCTGGAGTACAGCTCGAACGGCACGACTTGGACCAATTACACCCTGACCAATACTGTGGGTCAGCTCCTGCCAATCACAGATGAATTTCGCTATACAAATACGAGTACATCAACAACTCAGACAGGTTTAGGTTTAGGCGTTGAGGAAGTAGAGAACGGACAAGGCAACTATACAGAATTCTTTCTAAATGAAGATCTTCCCCCGACCGCCATCGTCACCAATTCCAACGTCGTCCTCAACGATGCCGCGACCGGATCGGCCGTCGCGACGCTGTATCCGGTCGACACGGGAGATACGACAGGCGGTGTCTGGGTGCTGGATAGCCAGAGCCAAGCCGGCCTTTTCAGCTTGTCGGACAATACGTCCGACGGAAATACTGCTACCGTAGTCTATAATTCGGGCAGTCTGCCGGCGGTTGGGTCGTCCGCGACGCTGATGGCGACCTATTACGATATTTACCAGCTCAATAGCGACGGAACCCCGATGAGCGGATCGGGCGTCACCCAGACGTTCACGTTCACGACCGAGGCCGATTCGACAACGTCCTTGACTGGTTTCGGCAATAACATCGTGGCCTATTCCGGCTCGGTCGACCCATCTGCCGGTGTCAGCGACGCCGTGGGCTCTCCCGTCAAGCCCGTGATCACGACGCTGACAAACGGCGACCTGGTCGCCGTTTGGACCGAGGCGTCGGGGTATGCCACGGGCGATGAAATATTCGGCCAGATCTACACAGCGGGTGGAGCAACCGTCGGGGGCGCCTTTCAGATCTCGCCATCGGCTTCGACTTCTAACGTTTATGCGGCGCCCGCCGTGACCGCCCTTGCAAACGGCGCCTTTGCCGTCGCCTATCTGGATGCCGACCCGACTTTCACCAATCCGTCGACGATCGATTATAACGTCGTATCGAGCAGTGGGGTTGTGGGCTCCGTCCAAACCGTCAGCGGCGCCACGACATCAGCTTACGACCTGATTGCTCCGGCCATCGCGACCCTATCGACGGGTCAATTCATCATCGGCTGGTCGACGAACCCTGATTCCTCTTATAACTCTTCCATCGACGGACAGACTTTTAGCGCCAGTGGAACGGCATCCGGCTCGACCCCCATTTCGATCAGCACGGGGACTGGCGCATATTACGCGCCGTCGATCACGGCCTTGGCGAACGGGCATTATGCAACCGCATGGGCTGATGAAGACACGGGCGATGTCGATCAAACCGTCGATGGGGGCTCGCAATCCGCCGTATTCGCCGGGACATCCTCAGTCGTCGCAGAATCCGCCAATCCCGTTTCGGTCGCGACGCTGTCCAATGGAAACTATGTAACTGTCTGGAATGAGGACAATTACAATACGGGCACTTCCAACATCTATGCTGAGATTTACAATTCGTCGGGGCAGTCGCAGGGAGCCGCGTTTCTAGTCGATACCGCGACGACTGATTTCGCTGACAACCCGACGGTCGCGGCGCTCTCCAACGGCGGCTTCGTCGTCACCTGGAAGGCCTTTGACGACTCCAGCGCGCTCGCTTCCGTATCCGCGTCAACCTACGGCACGCTCGACTCCGGGGATCCGACCGCCGGCGATTTCGGCGGCGCCGACGGTATGGGCATTTTCGGCCGCCGTTATAGTTCGTCGGGAACGGCGATCGATGCGACACCGTTTCAGGTCAACCAATATAGCGCGAACAATCAAGATTCGCCCGATGTGGTTGGGACGTCGAACGGTGGTTTCGCGGCGATTTGGATCAATAACTCGATTCCGGAGGGGACGACGCCGTCCGCCTCCGGGGTCGACCTGCGCATCCTGACGACGTCGCCCACGATCGACTCGGCGACCTACAATGCTTCGACCGGCGTCCTTGCGGTCACCGGCGTCAATTTCACGACCACCGCCACCGACTTTCAGTCCACTGACCTGACCCTCACGGGCGAGGGCGGCATCACCTACACGCTGACGGGCGGGACCGTCAGCGGCAATACGTCAACCTCGTTCAACGTTACGCTGACGGCGGCTGACCAACTCGCGGTCGCCGGTCTCCTGAACAAGGCCGGCCTCACCTCCAACACGAGCGGCACGGCCTATGATCTGGCCGCGACCGCGGCCTTCGATACCGGCGGTGCGGTGTCGACTGCCGCTGTTACAGTGAGCAGCCCGGTCACGCCGGCCATAAGCTCAGTGAGCTTCAACGCCGCGACGGGCGTGCTGACGCTCAATGGGACCTTCGACAACGAGGGCGCGACGGGCGGACTGAACCTCCACGACCTGACGATCAAGGGCGAGGGCGGAACCAGTTACGCGCTCGCGACGACCGCGAGCCCGGTCACGGTCACGCCGACCACGGCGACGATCACGCTCACGGGCGCGGATCTCGCCAAGGCGCAGAGTTTCTTCGACAAGAACGGCGCCTCGGCTGCGGACGGCGTCACGTACAACATCGCCTCGGCGGCGGGCTGGGATTCCGGGGCGGGAGCCGCGATCGCGACCCTGGGCGTCGCGGTTTCGGGCATTGTCGCGCCGAGCCAGACCGTTGCGACGATCGCCATTTCCGCCGACACCGGCGAGAGCGCGACGGATTTCGTCACCAACACCGCGGCCCAGACGGTTTCTGGCACGCTGTCCGCCGCGCTCGCGCCCTATGATGGCGTAGAGATCTCGGTGAACGGCGGCACGACGTGGACACAGGCGAGCGTGACGGGCACGAGCTATGCGGCCAGCGTCATACTCGCGTCGGGCGCGGGCACGATCGAAGCCGAAGTCTACAATGCGACGGGCGCGAGCACGGCCAAGACGCAGAGCTATACGCTCGACACCACGCCGCCGACGCTCGCCACGGCGACGGTCGACGCAACATCGCTGGTGCTGACCTATACGGAGACGGGCTCGGGGATTTACGGCGGCGAGAGTCCTGCCGCCAGCGAATACAGCGTGAAGGTGGGCGGCGTGACGGATGCGGTCACGAGCGCCGTCCTCAACGCCGCGGCCAACACCGTGACCCTGGCGCTCGCAACGTCTGTGCCCTCCGCCCAAGCGGTGACGGTCTCCTACACGCCCGACGGCGTGGCCGCACAGGAGCTTCAGGACGTCGCCGGCAATCTCGCGGCGGCGCTGACGAACCAGACAGTCACCGACAATACGGCGCCGCCGGCCATATCGAGCGTCTCGTACGACGCCTCGACGGGCGCGCTCGTAGTGACCGGGGCAAACTTCACGACGTCCGCCGGCGACTATGCGCCGACCGACCTGACGCTGAAGGGCGAGGGTGGGAACAGCTACACGCTGACCGGCGGCGTGGTGAGCAATGTGTCGAGCTCCGGCTTCACGGTGACGCTGACGGCGGCCGACCAACTCGCGGTCGACGGGCTTCTGAACAAGACCGGCCTTACCTCGAATACCAGCGGCACGGCTTACAATCTCGCCGCCGCGGCCGGCTACGACACCGGCGCCGGCACCGTCACGACGCAAAGCGTCACGGTCAACAATCCGGTCGCCCCCGCTGTCTCCGCGGTGAGTTTCGACGCCGCGAGCGGCGTGCTGACGCTCAACGGGACCTTCGACAACGAGGGCGGCGTCGGCGGTCTGAGCCTTGCCGACCTGACGATCACCGGCCAGGGCGGAACCAGTTACGCGCTCGCGACGACGGCGAGCCCGATCACGGTCACGGCGACCACGGCCACGATCACCCTCACGGGCGCGGATCTCACCAAGGCGCAGAGCTTCTTCGACAAGAACGGCGTCTCGGCGGTCGACGGCGCCGCGTACAACATCGCCTTGGCGGCGGGCTGGGATTCGGGGACGGGAGCCGCCATCGCGACCCAGGGCGTCACGGTTTCCGGCATCACGGCGCCGAGCCAGACCGTCGCGACGATCGCCATTTCCGCCGACACCGGCGAGAGCGCGACGGATTTCATCACCAATACCGCGGCCCAGACGGTTTCGGGCACACTATCCGCCGCGCTCGCGCCCTATGACGGGGTGCAGGTCTCGGTGGACGGCGGCGCGACCTGGGTCCAGGCGAGCGTGACGGGCGCGAGCTATTCGGCCAGCGTGACGCTCGGGGCCGGCGCGGGCCCGCTCGAAGCCGAAGTCTATAATGCGGCGGGCGCGAGCACGGCCAAGACCCAGAGCTATACGCTCGACACCACGGCGCCGGCGCTCGACACAGCGACGGTCGACGCAACGTCGCTGGTCCTGACCTATACGGAGACGGGCTCGGGGATTTACGGCGGCGATAGTCCCACCACCGGCGAATACAGCGTGCAGCTGGGCGGCGTGACGGATACGGTCACGAGCGCCATCCTCAACGCCGCGGCGCACACCGAGACCTTGACGCTCGCGACGGCCGTGACCTCCGCCCAAACGGTGACGGTCTCCTACACCCCCAACGGCACGGCCGCACAGGAGCTTCAGGACGTCGCCGGCAACCTCGCGACCGCGCTGACGAACCAGGCGGTCACCAACAACACGCCGCCGCCGGCCATATCGAGCGTCTCCTACGACGCCTCGATCGGCGCGCTCGTGGTGACCGGGACGAACTTCACGACGTCCGCCGGCGACTATACGCCGACCGATCTGACGCTGACCGGCGAGGGCGGGACCAGCTACACGCTGACCGGCGGCGCGGTGAGCAATCTATCGGGCTCCGGCTTCACAGTGACGCTGACGGCGGCCGACCAGCTCGCGGTCGACGGTCTCCTGAACGCGGCTGGCCTTACCTCGAATACGAGCGGCACGGCCTACAACCTTGACGCCGCGGCTGGCTACGATACCGACGCCGGCGCCGTCACGGCGCAAAGCGTCACGGTCAGCAATCCGATTGCCCCCGCTATCTCCACGGTGAGCTTCGACGCCGCGACGGGCGTGCTGACGCTCAATGGGACCTTCGACAACGAAGGCGCGACGGGCGGTCTGAACCTCGCCGACCTGACGATCACGGGCGAGGGCGGCAGCAGTTACGCGCTCGCGACGACGGCGAGCCCGGTCACGGTCACGGCGACCACAGCGACGATCGCACTGACCGGGGCGGACCTCGCCGAGGCGCAGAGCCTGTTCGACAAGAACGGCGCCTCGGCTGTGGACGGCGCCGCGTACAACATCGCCTTGGCGGCGGGCTGGGATTCGGGGGCGGGAGCCGCGATCACGACCCAAAGCGTCGCGGTTTCGGACATTGTCCCCCCGGTGGTCACCACGGCCAACATCAGCGTCGCCAGCGGCACGGGGACGGGCGGCGCGTTCAAGATCGGCGATACCGTTACCGCCACCTGGAACGATAGCGCCAGCGGCGACAACAACAACACGCCGATCAGCGGCGTGACCTTCGATTTTTCGCAGTTTGGCGGGGCGGCCGTCGTCGCAACCGATGTATCCAACGTTTGGACCGCGACCTACACGGTCACCGGCGGCAGCATCAATACGAGCGTCGCCTATGTCGCGGTGACCGCGACAGACAGCGCCGGTCCGACCACGACCAACGGCGCCGCCAATGTCACCGTCGACGACGAGCAGCCGCTCGTCACCGCAGGCAACATCGGTCTGTCCGGCGGCACGGGCGTGGGCGGCGCATTCAAGATCGGCGACACCGTCACCGCGACATGGAACGACAGCGCAACCGGTGACAACAACACCGACGCCATCGCCGGCGTGACCGCCAACTTCTCGCAGTTCGGCGGTGGGGCGGCCGTCGCTGCGAGCGACAGCGGCGGCGTCTGGACCGCGACCTACACGATCGCCGCCGGGAGCATCGACACGGCCGCCGCCCAAGTCGCGGTGACCGCGACCGACCATGTCGGCAACGCGACCACCACCACCAGCGGCGCCGTCACCGTCGACGACGAGCAGCCGGTCGTCACCGCGGGCAACATCGGCCTGTCCGGCGGTTCGGGCGTGGGCGGCGCATTCAAGATCGGCGACACCGTCACCGCGACATGGAACGACAGCGCAACTGGTGACAACAACACCGACGCCATCGCCGGCGTGACCGCCAACTTCTCGCAGTTCGGCGGCGGGGCGGCGGTCGTCGCGAGCGAAAGCGGCGGCGTCTGGACCGCCACTTACACAATCGCCGTCGGGAACATCGACACGGCGAGCGCCCAAGTCGCGATGACCGTAACCGACACCGCCGGCAACGCGACTACCACCGCCGGCGCTGCCGTCACCGTCGACGACGAGCAGCCGGCCGTCACCGCGGGCAACATCAGCCTGTCCGGCGGCACCGGCGTGGGCGGCGCCTTCAAGATCGGCGACACCGTCACCGCGACATGGAACGATAGCGTAACCGGCGACGACAACAGCGACGCCATCGCCGGCGTGACCGCCGACTTCTCGCAGTTCGGCGGCGGGGTGGCCGTCGCCGCGAGCGAAAGCGGCGGCGTCTGGACCGCGACCTACACGATCGCCGCTGGAGCCATCGACACGGCCGTCGCCCAAGTCGCGGTGACCGCAACCGACGTCGTCGGCAACGCGACCACCACCGCCAGCGGCGCCGTCACCGTCGACGACAAACAGCCGGTCGTCACCGCGGCGAACATTGGCGTGACGGGCGGCTCGGGGCCGGGCGGCGCGTTCAAAATCGGCGACGTCGTCACCGCCACTTGGAACGACACTGCAACCGGCGACAACAACAGCGACGCCATCAACCCGGGCGGCGTGACCTTCGACTTCTCACAGTTCGGCGGCGGATCGGCGGTCGTGGCGACCGACAGCGGCGGCGTGTGGACTGCGACCTACACGATCGCCGCCGGGAACCTCGACACGACCACCGCCCAATTCAGCGCAACCGCGACCGATCACGCCGGCAACGCGACCACCACCAGCGGCGCCAGCAACATCACGGTCGACGACAAGCGACTGATCGTCACCGCGGCGAACATCGGCATGTCGGGCGGCTCGGGGCCGGGCGGCGCGCTCAAGATCGGCGACACCGTCACCGCCACCTGGAACGACAGCGCAACTGGCGACGACAATAGCGACGCCATCGCTGGCGTAACCTTCGACTTCGCGCAGTTCGGCGGCGGCTCGGCGGTCGCCGCGAGCGACAACGGCGGCGTCTGGACAGCGAACTACACGATCACGGCGGGAGGGATCGATACGAGCAGCGCCAAGGTCGCGGCGACCGCGACCGACGCCGTCGGCAACGCGACGACCACCAGCGGCGCCAGCAACGTCACGGTCGACGATGAGCAGCCGGTCGCCACCGCGGCGAACATCGGCGTGACGGGCGGCTCGGGTCCGGGCGGCGCGTTCAAGATCGGCGATGTCGTCACCGCGAGCTGGAACAACAGCGCCGGCGGCGACGACAACAGCGACGCCATCGCCGGCGTGACCTTCGACTTCTCGCAGCTCGGCGGCGGCTCAGCGGTTACCGCGAGCGAAAACGGCGGCGTCTGGACCGCGACCTATACGATCGCCGCCGGCGACATCGACACGACCAGCGCCCATGTTGCGCTGACCGCGACCGACACCGCCGGCAACGCGACCACCGCCGCCGGCGCCAGCAACGTCGCCGTCGACGACGTGCAGCCGACCGTCGCCTCGACGACCATCGTCGTCTCCGGCGGCACCGGCGCGGGCGGCGCCTTCGAGACCGGTGACACCGTCACCGCCAGCTGGGACGACAGCTCGGTCGACGCCGCCGCCCCCGCCATCTGGAGCGGCGGCTCGACAAGCGAGGACAATCCCGACCCCATCACCAGCGTCACCTTCGACTTCTCGCAGTTCGGCGGCGGCTCGGTCGTCGTCGCGAGCGACAGCGGTGGCGTCTGGACCGCGTCCTATTTGATCACCGAGGGCGACATTGATACGACCAGCGCCCATGTCGGGTTGACTGCGACCGACGCCGCCGGCAACACGATCACCATCGGCGGCGGCCCCGTCGCGATCGACGACACGACGGTCGCCCCGACGATCACCGGCGTCGTCGCGGGCCGGACGACGACCTCGGAGGCCGCGCTAAACCCGTTCGCCAATGTGACGATCGGCGACGCCAATCCGGGCGCGACCGAGACGCTGACGATCACGCTGTCGGGCTCGGGTGGAACGCTCGCTGGTTCTGGTCTCACCGGCGGGAGCGGCGGCTACACGCTCTCCGGCACGGCGGCCGCCGTCACCGCCGAGCTCGACGCGCTGTCGTTCACCCCGACCGCCGGCCAGCCGGGGACCAGCGGGACGACGACCTTCACGCTGGCGGACGCCTCGAGCGCCTTTGCGACGCCGACGGTCAATGCCGCCACCACGGTGACCGACGTCGATCCGAGCGGCACCGGTTGGGGCGACGTCCACATGGTGACGTTCCAGGGCCTGCACTACGACTTCCAGGCGGTCGGCGATTTCACGCTGGCGAAGGGAACGACGGCGGCCGATCCGTTCGACGTGCAAATCCAGACCTCGGCCTGGGCCTCGATGGTCAGCGTGACGACGGAGATCGCCGCGCAAGTCGGCGGCAACGCGGTGCAGTTCGACCTCGACGGCGACGTGCTCGTCAACGGCGCCGTCGATACGTCGCTGGGCTCGGTCGGCGCGGCGCAAGCGCTCGACGGCGGCGCGATCACGCGGACCTCGGCGGATTCCTATGTGGTCGACTGGGCGAGCGGCGAGAGCCTCGCGGTGACCAACGTCGGCTCCTATTTCAACGAGAGCGTGACGCTCAGCGCGAAGGACGGCCCGGGCTCGGTTCAAGGCCTGCTCGGCTCCAATACGAGTCAAGCGACCGACATTCAGCTCGCCGACGGCACGGTGCTCGACGCGCCGACCGACAGCCAGTTGCTCGGCGTCTACGCCCAAAGCTGGTCGGTCGCCGACAGCGCGTCGCTGCTGAACGACAACACCAGCCTGCCGCTCGCGATGTCGAACGATGGCGATGCGGCGACGCCGTTCAACGGCCGCTCCTTCATCGATCTGGCTGGCGTCAACCCGGCCAGCGCCACGCTCGGCTTCCGCGAGGACGCCTCCGGCGCGTTCGGCACGCTCAGCGTCCAGAGCGGTAGTCAGCAGACCTCGATGACGCTGCTCGGCCAATATGCCGCGGCGGGCTTCGGGGTCGCCAGCGATGGTCATGGCGGGACGATTGTCGATTACACGCCGCCTAAAGTGGCGTTGCTCGGATGAGAACCCGACCGTGGCGTTAGACACCAATCCGGGCGACGCGCAGGCGTCCGCGCGCCCGAGCGCGAAGCGTTGGGGAGACCCGGAGGCGGCGCATCGGACCGGGTCCACGTCGCAAGACGGGGCGCCGGAACAGGACGCCGGTCAGCCGAGCGACGAGGCGCCGCTCGACACTGGCTCCCTCGCTCTCGTCTACGCCCTGAAAATTCTCGGGCTGCCGGCGGACGCCGAGCAGATCCGGCATTCGCTCGGCGTGACGGGGACGATGTCCGAGACCGATCTCTTGCGCGCCGCGCGGCGAATCCCGGTCAAAGCGCGGATCGTCACGTCGCAGTTCGATCGGCTGGCCGCAACGCCGATGCCGGCGCTCGCTCTGATGCGCGACGGCGCCTGGATCGTCGTCGGCCGTGCGGACGCCGCCAAGGCGCTGGTGCAGCATCCCCTGAAACCCAGGCCGGAACTGCTCGACCGCACAACGTTTGAAGCCGCCTGGACCGGCCGACTGATGCTTCTGACGCGGCGCGCCTCGGGACTTGGCGTGGCGCAACGCTTCGGCATCGGCTGGTTCATCCCGGCGATCGGCAAATACAAGAAACCCCTCACCGAAGTCCTGGTCGCCTCGTTCTTCCTGCAGATCTTCGGACTTCTGACGCCCTTGTTCTTCCAGGTGGTGGTCGACAAGGTGCTCGTGCATCGCGGCCTCTCGACGCTCGAGGTGCTCGCCGCCGGCCTCGCGTTGCTTTCGCTTTTCGAGGTGGCGCTGACCGGCATCCGCACCTGGCTATTCGCCCATACCGCCAACCGGATCGATGTCGAACTCGGCGCGCGGCTATTCCGGCATCTGCTCGCGCTGCCGATGGCCTATTTCGGCGCCCGCCGCGTCGGCGATACGGTCGCTCGCGTCCGCGAACTGGAGACCATCCGCCAGTTCCTGACCTCGTCGGCCTTGACGTTGGCGATTGATCTCGTCTTCGCCATCGTGTTCCTCGGCGTCCTCGTCCTCTATTCGCCCACCCTGACGCTGATCGTCGCCGGCGCAATTCCCGTCTATGTCCTGATCTCCGTCATCGCAAGCCCGATCTTCAAGCGACGCATCGACGAGAAATTCCGCCGCGGCGCGGAGAACCAGTCCTTCCTCGTCGAAAGCGTCTCCGCCGTCGAAACCGCGAAGTCGATGGCGCTCGAACCGGTCCTGCAGCGGCGTTGGGAAGAGCAACTGGCCGGCTATGTCACGGCGTCTTTCGGCGTCGTCGGCGTCTCGACTTGGGCGCAGCAGTCCGTCCAGGCCGTCTCCAAGATCGTGACGGTCATGATCCTTTTCTTTGGCGCCCGCGCCGTCATCGGCGGCGACCTGACGATCGGCGAACTCGTCGCCTTCAATATGCTGGCGGGCCAGGTCTCGCAGCCGGTGCTCCGATTGGCGCAACTGTGGCAGGACTTCCAACAGACGCGCGTCTCGATCGATCGGCTCGGCGACATCCTGAATTCGCCGACCGAACCCTCGGCGGGCGGCCAGGCGAGCCTGCCGCCGATCCGCGGCGCGATCCGCTTCGAACACCTGACGTTCCGCTACCGGCTCGACGCGCCGGCGATCCTGTCGGACGTCAATCTGGAGATCGCGGCGGGCGAAGTGATCGGCATTGTCGGCGCATCGGGCTCGGGCAAGTCGACGCTCGTCAAGCTCGTGCAGCGGCTGTTCACGCCCGAGACCGGCCGCGTGCTGGTCGACGGCACGGATCTGTCGCTCGCCGATCCCGCCTGGCTTCGACGTCAACTGGGCGTCGTCCTGCAGGAGAACGTCCTGTTCAACCGGTCGGTTCGCGAGAATATCGCCATCGCCGATCCGGCCATGGACATGAACCGGGTGATTGCGGCGGCGCGACTGGCTGGCGCGCACGAGTTCATCCTCGGGCTGCCGGAGGGTTACGAGACCATCATCGGCGAGCGCGGCGCCTCGCTGTCGGGCGGCCAGCGCCAGCGCATCGCCATCGCACGCGCCCTCGTCTCCGGCCCGCGCATCCTGATCCTCGATGAAGCAACGTCCGCGCTCGATTACGAGAGCGAGTCGGCGATCCTGCGCAATATGGCCGCGATCGCCGAAGGCCGCACGGTTCTCATCGTCGCGCATCGCCTCTCGACCGTCCGCATGGCGCATCGCATCATCGTCATGGAAGACGGCCGGATCGTCGAGGAGGGCGCGCACGAGCAGCTTCTGAAGCTCAATCGCCGCTACGCGAAACTGTGGCGCATCCAATCGGACGGCCCGGGTTCGCTGCAAGAGGTGCGGAAATGACGAAGCCCCGGAGGCGTGCATGAGCGCCGAGATCGTTCCCGTCCCACGCCGTATCCAGGCCCCGACGGCGGTCGAGCGCGCCTTTCTGCCGGCGGCGCTCGAGATCGTCGAGACGCCGGCCTCGCCCAGCGTCCGCTTCACCGGCTTCGTCATCTGCGCGTTCCTCGTCACTGCCGCGACCTGGGGCTCCTTTGGCCAGGTCGACCTGATCGCGACCGCGCCCGGCAAGGTCGTTCCTGTCGGCCGCACCAAGGAGGTGCAGGCGTTCGAAACCGGCTCCGTCCATCAGATCCTCGTCGACGACGGGGCCGAAGTGAAGGCCGGCCAAACGCTGATCCTGCTTGATCCGACGGTTGCGATGGCCGATCGCGACCGCTATCGCGACCAACTCATGCGCGCGGATCTCGACGCCGCCCGATTGAACGGGCTGATCACGCCGCCGGCGTCCGGCGTCGATCCTTTTGCCGGGATCGTCGCATCGCCCGAGGCCATCTCCGAGGCGCGCGGACAGCTCGCCGCTGACCGCGCCGGGCGCGACGCCAAGCTCGCGGCGGCGGACCAGGAAATCGCCTCCAAGCGCGCCGATCAGACCGGCTTGGCTGCCGAGATCGCCAAGATCGACGCCTCGTTGCCGCTGGTTCAGCAGCGCACCGCGATTCGCAAGACCGACCTCGACAAGGGATGGGGCACGCGCCTCGACTACCTGACCGCGGCTCAGACCGAAGTGGAGTTGGTCAACGAGCGCAAAGTCACGGTCGAAAAGCTGAACGCCGCCGCAGCCGCCGTCCAGGCGCAGATCGCCGATCGCGAGCGGATCGCCGCCGAGACCGCGCTCGACTGGCGATCGGACCTTGAGAAGGCCGCCCGCGATCGGGCGGAGGCGCAAAGCGAACTCGCCAAGGCCGAGCGCCGCACCGGGCTGACCTCGGTCGCTGCGCCGATCGACGGCGTCGTCCAGGATCTCGCCGTTCACACCGAAGGCGGCGTCGTCCAGGCCGGCCAGCAGCTGCTGAAGGTCGTGCCGTCAAAGGGCGCCGTCGCCATCGAGGCGATCATCGACAACAAGGATGCCGGCTTCGTTCATGTCGGCCAGGACGTCGAGATCAAGGTCGACGCCTTCCCCTACACGCACTACGGCTTGATCAAGGGCCGTATCGCCCAGATCGACCGTGACGCCGAACCCGACCCGGAAACCCAGCAACAGGTCCGCACCGGCACGCAGGCGCTCGGCGACACCGCGACCGAAATCCGCCGCTCCGGCGCCTTGGTCTACGTCGCCCGCGTCACGATGGATGACTCAAGCCTCATGGTCGACGGCGTCAAGACGCCGATCGACCCCGGCATGGCCGTAACCGCCGAAATTAAGACCGGCCGCAGGACGGTCATCGACTATCTTCTCTCGCCCATCGCCCAGCGCGCGCACGACGCGCTGCGGGAGAGGTGATAATAAGGCGGCAATATTGATCGAGGGGCGCTGCGGCAGGGCCCCTCGAAAATTTGATCTTGAGCGCGTCCTGCGCCTTGCGGTGGTTTTTCGCCAACCAAGAGCGGCGGCCGGCCATTCGGGAAGTCTCTGAGCCAAGCCTCCAGCGGCCGGCGTACATCAGGCGCGCTGCGCGGCGCTTTTTCCCGATGGAGATGACTTCCGGCTCTACCGAAGCAAAGTCGCCGGGCGTAATTGCGTTCGTTTCTTCTTGCCGGAGATGATCTGTTAATTGTTCGCTCAACGCGTTGTTTTCGCACGAGAGGAAGGCGGGCGGGTCGTTGTGTCGCTCGGCGTCGCCAATTCAACGATGACAGTCGGTGTGTTTGTCGGCGGACGCTGCTCAACTCAATTGATCCATTGCGCAAAATCCATCGCGCGAACTCGACGTATCGCTCGCTCGATTCGTCTGGCAACCCGATGAACGAAGCATGGCGTCCTCTCCATAATGCGCAATATGGACACAATTGCGCCGTTTTTCCGTCACAACTCGGCGCGACAGAACCCGTGTGTAAGAGCGCGCGGGATCCACAGGATGGATACGGCGCTCTCAAGCACTCGGCGAGGGGGATCGCGTAATCGCGGCCCGTACAATGCGCAGCCGAGGGCGCCAAGGCTACCTCATGGAGGCAACATGAACCGCTGCCAGTTCAAGCTGGTCGCACCTCTAGCGGCTTGCCCGGCTCATCCTGCCGAGCGGGCTCTCAGCGACGTCACGCTGTCGCTCGTCGATGCCGTCTGCCTGCGCGTGGTCGCCCAAGCGGTGTCGGCGCGGCAGGATGAGGCAGGCTCGGCGACGGCAAATCGCATTGCGTGCGACGAGCGCGACACGTCGACGCAGTTCTCGATTTGAATTCTGAGCGGAGGTCCCCATATCAGCTCGCCATATCTTTGCTGCTGTCGCGCCGAACTGGACGCGCGCCGCCGAGCTCAACGAGCTGCCGGCGCGAGCCGACACTCACGGAACTCCTATCGGAGCCGATCGCAAGCGCGCTGATGGATGCGGACGGCCCGATCCCAGGGAGCTCGAAGCAATGCTGAGGCGGACAGCTTCCGCACTTCGCGGTCGTAGCACGCTGATGCGCTGCGACATTGAGGCCAAGCGGCCGAGCGACCCAATCATCAAAAGAGGCAAGCACGAACTATGGGCATCGTTCGCTTCGCACTGAGGTTCCCGTACACCTTCTACGTCCTTGCAGTGCTGATTCTGTTTCTCGGCGGCACCGCCATCATGGTGATGCCGAAGGACATCTTCCCGCAGATCAACATTCCTGTCGTCTCGGTGATTTGGCAGTACACCGGACTGAGCGCGCCGGAGATGGAGCAGCGCGTCAGCACCTATAGCCAGTATTCGATCAGCTCAAATGTCGACGGCATCAAAAATATGGAGGCGCAGACACTCAACGGCATCTCCGTGCAGAAGATCTATTTCCAACCGGGCGTTAACCTCGACCTCGCAATCGCCCAAATCGTCTCCGCAACCAATTCGATCCGCGCCCTGATGCCCGCCGGCATCCAGCCGCCGACCGTGGTGTCGTACAATGCCTCGAGCGTTCCGGTGCTGCAGCTCAGCTTGAGCTCCGATCGCCTCAATGAACAACAGCTCTACGATTACGGAATCTACAACCTGCGCCAGCAGCTCGCCCCGGTTCCGGGCGTGACCTTCCCGACCCCCGACGGCGGCAAGTACCGGCAGATCATGGTCGACATCGACCCGGTCAAGCTCCAGGCCAAAGGGCTCACGCCGCTGGACATCGTGAACGCGGTCAATGCGCAGAACCTGACTTTGCCGTCGGGTCTCGCCAAGATCGGCGACACACAATACACGGTGCGCACCAATGCGATGCCGACGACCATCGCCGACCTCAACAATATTCCGATCAAGTATATCAACGGCCAGACGGTGTTCGTGAGGGATATCGGCCAGGTGCATGACGGCTGGGCGGTGCAGCAGAACGTCGTGCGCGAAGATGGCCGGCGCTCCGTGCTGCTGAGCGTCATCAAGAACGGCAGCGCCTCAACGCTTGCCGTCGTCAATGGCGTTCGCGAGGTCCTGAAAGTCGCGCGTTTGGCCGCGCCCCCCGGCCTCAGCATCAACGAACTTTTCGACCAGTCGAAGCTGGTGACCGCATCGATCGCCAGCGTGGTCCGCGAGGGGGCGATCGCAGCCGGCCTCACGGGGCTGATGATCCTCCTGTTCCTTGGCTCGTGGCGGTCGACCCTGATCGTCCTGATCTCGATTCCACTATCGATCCTGGCATCGATCGTCGTCCTGTTCTTTCTCGGCGACACGCTCAATACCATGACGCTCGGCGGCATGGCGCTCGCGGTCGGCATCCTGGTCGACGACTCGACAGTGACGATCGAGAACACCCACCGCCTGCGCGGTCAGGGCATGAGCCTTGCGGCGGCGACCCTGCACGGCTCCGCCGGCATCGCCGTTCCGACGATGGTCTCGACGCTCGCGATCAGCTGCGTGTTCACCTCGGTGGTGTTCCTGGAAGGGCCGGCAAAATTCCTCTTCACGCCGCTGGGGCTCGCCGTGGTGTTCGCCATGCTGGCGTCCTACGCGCTGTCGAGGACGTTGACGCCCATCATCATCGGCCTGCTGCTCAAGGGCGAACATCACGACGCAACGCCTGGCTCGGGCAATTGGTTTGCGCGCTTTCACCAGGGGTTCGAGCGCGCTTTCGAGCGATTTCGCCGCGGCTATGTCCGCGTGCTCACGCTGCTCCTCAAACGGCGCTGGATCGTCGGGGTCGTCGCGGCGCTGATCCTCGCGCTGGGCGGCGTCATGCTCACCTTTGTCGGCCGCGACTTCTTCCCGGCGATCGACGGCGGCCAGATCAAGCTTCACGTTCGCGCGCCGGCCGCCACCCGCATCGAAACCACCGAGCGCGTCTTCCAAGAGGTCGAAGACAAGATCCGCGAGGTGATCCCGGACCGAGACCGCGACCTCATCGTCGACGACATCGGGGTACCGCAGCGAACCTACAACCTCGCCTTCACCGACGGTTCGACCATCAACTCCAACGACGGGGTGATCCTGGTGGCCCTCAAGGACGGGCACGCGCCGACCGCCGACTACGTGCGCAGGCTTCGCGAGGCGCTGCCGGCCGCCTTTCCCTCAGTGACCTTCTATTTCCAGGCCGCTGATATGACGACGCAGATTCTCAATTTTGGCTTGCCGGCGCAGATCGACGCTCGCGTTGTCGGCCGCGACCGCGCCACGAACCTGCGGCTGGCGCATGAGCTGCGCCGTCGTGTCGCGGCGATTCCAGGCATTGCCGACGCCCACCTTCAGCAGGAGCTCGACGCCCCCGCCTTCATGGCCAGCATCGACCGGTCGCGGGCGATGCAGCTCGGCCTCAACGCGCAAACGGTCGCCACCGATCTCAACATCAGCCTCAGTTCGTCGGAACAGGTCTCGCCCAATTTCTGGAGCGACCCGGCCAACGGAATTCCCTACTACATCGCGGTCCAGACGCCCGAGCATCAGGAGAGCTCGCTCAACGAGGTCGGCAATACTCCGGTGTCCACCATGATCGCTTCCGGCGGTCCGCCGATACCGGGGCTCCTGAGCAACGTGGCGACGTTCCGGCGCGACGCCGTTCCCACCAATCTCAACCAGACCAACATCCAGCCGGTGTACGACATCTACGCCAGCGTGCAGGGACGCGATCTCGGCAGCGTGTCCGCCGACATCAACAAGGTCGTCGCGGAGCTACGGAAGGAGCTCAAGCCCGGCAACACGATTCAGGTGCTCGGCCAGATCCAAAGCATGAACGATTCCTTCCGGGATCTGGGCATCGGGCTGCTGTTCGCGGCCGTCTTCGTCTACCTGCTCATGGTCGTGAACTACCAGAATTTCGGCGATCCGTTCGTCGTGATCCTGGCGCTCCCGGCGACGTTGTGCGGCATCGTCACGATGCTGTTCATCACCGGCACGACCCTCAGCGTCCCCTCGCTGATGGGCGCCATCATGGCGGTCGGCGTCGCCTCGGCGAACTCCATTCTGCTGGTCACCTTCGCGCGGGAGCGGCAGCTTGCCGGCAGGCCGGCGTTCCGGGCGGCGATTGAGGCAGGTTCGACCCGCATCCGCCCCGTGCTGATGACGGCTGGCGCAATGATCGTCGGCATGACGCCGATGGCCATCGGCGGCGCCGGCGAGGAGCAGAACGCGGCGCTGGCCCGCGCCGTGATCGGCGGCCTTCTGTTCGCGACCCCTACAACCTTGCTGATCGTCCCCTATCTCTTTGCCTTGCTGCGCAAGGGCAACGACGGCGTGGCGAGCCACGGCGTATTCGAGGACCTGCCCAATGAATGACTTTGACGCTTCCGATCGCAACGACACGACCAACCGCGATCGCGAGGTCGAACCCGCCGTCGATCCCGACACGCAGAACCCGCAGCAGCCCAGCCGAGGAGCGCAGCGCCGATGGGGCGGGCGCCTGTTCGCGATAAGCGGATTTTTGTTGCTCACCGGCGGCGTCGCGCTGGGCGCATGGGGATATTATTCGCGACAGCAAGAGGTCATGGCGACAGCCGAGCAGGCGCGCGATTTCGTGCCCAGCTTGCGTGTCGCGACAATCGAGGCGAGCCCCGGCGACGTATCCGTCGCGTTGCCGGCGACGACGGCCCCCTTCGCGCAGGCCAACATCTATGCCCGCGCGACCGGCTATATCGGCAAACGCTACGTCGATATCGGCGATCGCGTCAAACAAGGCGAGAGGCTGGCGGACCTCGCAGTGCCCGAGCAAGACGACCAGATTTCGCAAAACGAGGCGACGCTCAATCAGCTCAGATCGGCGCTGCAGCAGGCGCAGGCCAGCTTGACGCTCGACCAGGTGACCTGGGGCCGGGACCAGCCGCTGGTCGCTCAGGGCTGGGCGACTAAGCAGCAAGGCACTGTCGACGTCCAGACCGTGGAGGCGCAGCAGGCCGCAGTCTCCGTCGCGCAGGCCAATGTCACGGCTCAGGAGAATCTGCTCAAGACGCTGCGTCAGGAGCGTGACTATGCATCGGTGGTGGCGCCCTTCAACGGCGTCATCACGCAGCGCAACGTCGATGTCGGCAGTCTGGTGCAGGGCAACGCCAACACCGGCACGTTCATGTTCGAGGTCATGCAAAAGGACGTGATCCGCGTCTATGTCTACGTGCCACAGGATGCGGCCATCGGCGTGACGCCGGGCGTTGACGCCATCGTGCGCGTGCCCGAAATCCCGAATCGCGAATTCCAAGGCAAAGTGACGCGGATCGCCGACGCGCTGCAAAGCGGCACACGCACGCTGTTGACCGAGGTCGACCTTCCCAATCCGGACGACGCGTTGGCCCCCGGCGTCTACTGCACCGTCGAGCTCAAGATTCCGCGCAAGGCGCCGTCCCTCATCGTGCCTGCCGAAGCGATCATCTTCAACCGCAATGGCTTGCAGGTCGCGGTGGTCAACGACGGCAAGGCTGAAATCCGCAAGCTCGGAGTGACGCGCGACTTCGGCACTTGGGTGGAAGCGAACGCCGGCGTGAAAGCCGGCGAGCGCGTCATCCTCAATCCGCCGGTCACGCTGGTCGACGGCGGCAAGGTGCAGATACGCGCCAACGCCACGGCGTCGGACAAATAGGCTGGCGGTCTAACCATATGTAGACGGCGCTGCGGGGAGCCTGAGCGCTGCGGCGGCACTTTAGGCAATTGCGTTGCCGTTGGCGTCGACCAGCGCGCCGCCGAATGCCGAAATCGCGAATTACGGCGGCACAAGCCGGAAGTCCTGGCCTTCGGGCAGGAGTTGGCCGCCATGACCTGGGCGCATGCGATTTGTCGGCGGCCGGGTCGGATCGCGATCCGTCCGATCACTCGCAGATCCGGTAGTTCGGCGTAGCGCCGTGCACACCGGTGTCGAAATGCAGATGGTTTTCGTGAGCCGAATCGGCTCCCGGGCCGAGCACCGTGGTGAAGTAGCCGCAAGCCGTCGTCCGCAAAGCGCGGAGGAGGTCGCGCGCCGGCGGAATATCGGATTCTTGTTGCTTCACAGGGATGCGGCGATTGTCCGCCAAGACAAAAGCGGTGATGTCGATAGCGTCCCCTTTGGCGTGCTCGCTCGGGATCTCGCCCGGCTTGTCGTACCGCGCCCGGCAGGCGAAGGCCTGTCCGGCCTCGATCTGGGCCAACTTCTGCCCGGTGTAGGCGAGGGTCAGCGGCGCACCGACATCGCGCACCCAGCCGCTGAACTGCCGCCCGAAACTGCACAACATGGCGGGTTTGCCTGTGATGACGACGTCCCCGAAGGGTGTCGCGACGGTTGCGAGTTTGATCGCGCCGGAGAGTTGGCAGCCCTCCTGCGTGACGGTGGCCGCTCGCTCGAAGACAACGCCTCTGGAAGTTAGATCTGAGACGCATTCGTCATAGTCGGACGCACTCATGCCGCTAACCGAAACGAGCGTCTTGGCGTTCTTGCCGTTTGCGGCAGGCTCGCGGGGAACCGCGGCCGACGCTACCGGCGCCACCTCCTGAGACTTAGGCGCGGCGAGGGCGAGAGAGTTCGAAAGCGCGGCGAGAGATATCACGAAGAGCGGACGGATCATCAGCAATGAACGCGTCCCCAATCGGCTTGTTCCCCGATACGGCATATCGGGCGCAGCAGATTGCCGGGCGACGCACTGGGGTGCAAGGCGAGGCGGCGGGCGCGCCTCGCTATCTCAAAAGCGCCCGAACGCGCGGCTCCGAAGCATCGGGCCGCGCGCCCCTCGCTCAGAGCCCCTTCAGGCTCGCCTTGAAGGCTTCGGCGTGGTCGGGATGCCAGCGCGACAGCGCGGGGCGGTTCTCGATGACGTCGCCGATGGCCCAGGCCATGCGCCGCTCGTCGAGGGCGCGGCTGACGTCGTTGTCGGGGCAGAGGATATAGAAATCGCCCGCCTCGAGCCGCTCCAACATGAAGTCGACGGTCTGCTCAGGCGTCCAGGCGCCGGCCGGCTTCTCGACGCGGCCATGCGCGGTGAGCGCCGTGAAGACGAAGCCGGGGATCAGGAGATGCGCCGAGACCTGGCCGCCCTCGGCGTTGCGCAGCTCGTGCTGCAAGGCCTCGGTGAAGGCCTTCACGCCAGCCTTGGAGACATTGTAGGCGGGGTCGCCCGGCGGCGTGGTGATGCCCTGCTTGGAGCCAGTGTTGATGATGAGCCCCGGGCGGCCGCTGGCGATCATCGCCGGCGCGAAGACGCGCGAGCCATGGATCACGCCCCAGAGGTTGACGTCGATGACTTTGCGCCAGGCCTCGACCTCGCCGAACAGAGCGCTGCTCGGCTGCACGCCGGCGTTGTTCATCACCACGTCAACACGGCCGAAGGCTTCGCGCGCCTTGCGCTCGAGCGCCTCGATGTCGGCGAGGCGGCTGACGTCCGTCGGCACGGCGAGCGCGCGGCCCTTGCCCAGAGCGGCGACTTCAGCGGCCGCGGCGTCGAGCCGCGCGCCGGCGATGTCGGCGATCACGACATCGAGTCCCGTCGCGGCGAAGCTCTTGGCGGCCGCAAGGCCGATGCCCGAGGCGCCGCCGGTGATGACGGCGCAATTGCCCGCCGTCAGAGCTGGATGAATGGCCATATCGTGATTTCCCTTCTTCTTTCGGTCGCCGCCGGAACGTCCTCACAAAGCTGGCGAGATCGCCGCAGGCGACTCACATTTCCTTGAAGTAAGGGCGGCGGGCGTCTCGGCCAGCCTGCCCTTCTTGCCGATATCGATCAACGCGGCTACTAGACAACCATCGCTGCGGCGCTTTTCGGCGTCGGAGCCGTAAGCGTTCACGTCAACCAACGCACCTACCGGCCTCGTTCGGCGTGGATGCGTCTGCATGTTCGTAGCGCACCTCCGAACGACGGTCCTGATGCGGAGCGCGTGAACATGGCAACCCCTGATCTGGCATATCGTCGCGTCGTCGCCATGACGGCGACGCTGTTTGTTTCCTACCTCGCGGTCGCGATGTCGCTCCCGGCGGTGCCGGTCCATGTCGTGCATGGGCTCGGCCTCAGCAACGCCTTTGCCGGCCTTGCGGTCGGGATCGCCTTCCTGTCGACCATCCTGACACGCAATTATGCTGGCACGCGGTCCGACCGGTTCGGCGGCAAGTCGTGCATGCAGCGCGGCTTGCTCTTCTATGCGGCGGCCGGGCTGGTTTGCCTCGCCGCGAGTTGGCCCGGGCTCTCGGTGGCGGGCGACTACGCCGTGTTGATCGTCGGACGGTTGCTGCTGGGGCTTGGCGAGAGCATGACGCTGGTCGGGATGATCAGTTGGTCCATCGGCCTCATGGGCCAGGCTCGGTCCGGCAGGGTCATTTCTCTCGTGGGAACGGGCATGTATGGCGCTTTCGCCGTGGGCGGCCCGCTGGGGCTGGTCTTGCTGGACCGGGTGGGCTTTCTCGGGCTGATGGCCGTCTGCACGGTGTTGCCCTTGCTGGGGCTGATCGCCATTCACTGGCTTCCGGCCGTGGAGCCCCATCCCGGCAAGCGCGAGTCCTTTTTCGGATTCTCGGTCGGATTTGGCGCGCCGGCGGGGCTGTCGGGCTGCAGGGCGTCGGCTTTGCCGGGTTGGGCGCCTTCTTTTCCCTCTATTTCCTCAGCCGCGGCTGGCCTTATGCAGGGCTCGGCCTGACGTTCTTCGGCGTTGGCTTCGTTCTGGTCCGGTTTCTCTGCGGTCACCTTCCGGACCGGATCGGCGGCACGCCGGTGGCGATCGTCTCGCTGGTCGTGGAGGCGCTCGGCCAATATCTGCTGTGGCTGGCGCCGGGGCCCGAGACGGCGCTGGCGGGCGCCCTGCTGTCGGGGCTCGGCTGCTCGATGGTGTTTCCGGCGATGGGCTCCGAGGTCGTCAAGCAGGTGCCGCCGCATCTGCGCGGCACGGCATTTGGCGGCTTCGCGGCCTTCCAGGATCTCGCCTATGGCGCGACGGGGCCGATAGTCGGGTTGCTGGCCGATTCCCAGGGCTATTCCATCGTGTTCCTGATCGGCGGTCTCGCGGCGACGCTCGGCCTGTGGCTGGCGATCTCGGCGCACCAGCTGGCGCGCACCGCCGCCGCATAGCTCGGATGAAACGCGCTTGGCTCCGTCGCCCGCGCGGGGCTATGCTTTCCTGACTTGGGAGGTTCATCGATGTCGCACGATCACGACCACTCCGCGCCTGCGTGGAAGCACGACGGCGTGTGCGTCATTCCCGGCGGGTCGCTCGACGGCAACACCGCCCAGACGCCCGGCATGGACCGCAAGGCGGCGATCAATTTCGCCCGCGTCGGCGCGCAGAAGCTGTGGGCCGGCACGGTGACGATCCACCCCGACGCCAAGACCGGCGCGCACCACCACGGCCATCTCGAAAGCGTCATCTATGTCGTGAAGGGCAAGGCGCGCATGCGCTGGGGCGAGCGGCTCGAATTCGTCGCCGAGGCGGGGCCGGGCGATTTCATCTACGTGCCGCCCTATGTGCCGCATCAGGAGATCAACGCGAGCCCGGACGAGGCGCTGGAGTGCGTGCTCGTCCGCTCGGACGGCGAAGCGGTGGCCGTCAATCTCGACATCGAGCCGGTGGAGAAGCCGGAGGCGGTGCGCTGGATCGACCCGACGCATCCGGAGTGAGCGACGGCAACCGCCAAGGGAGGCGCCAATGGTCGGCAAGGGACAGGGACGCATCGTCGTCGGCGTCGGCGGCTGGACCTTCGAGCCGTGGCGCGAAAACTTCTATCCTTCGGATCTGCCGCAAAAGCGCGAACTCGAATACGCCAGCCGCAAGCTGACCTCGATCGAGATCAACGGCACCTACTACGGCGCGCAGAAGCGCGAGAGCTTCGCCAAATGGCGCCAGGAGACGCCGGAGGGCTTCGTCTTCTCGCTGAAAGGAACGCGCTACGCCACCAACCGCCGGGCGCTGGCCGAATCCGCTTCGTCGGTCGAGCGCTTCCTGGCGAGCGGCGTCGCCGAGTTGAAGGAGAAGCTCGGGCCGATCAATTGGCAATTCATGGCGACGAAGAAGTTCGACCCCAAAGACTTCGAGGATTTCCTCAAGCTGCTGCCGAAGAGCATCGAGGGGCTTCAGCTTCGACACGTCGTCGAAGTGCGGCACGCGAGCTTCCGCAGTCCCGATTTCATCGCCTTGCTCAACGCCTACGGAGTCGGCGTCGTCTATACCGACAGCGAGGAATTTCCCGAGATCGCCGACGTCACGGCGCCGTTCGTCTATGCGCGCCTGATGCGCGCGCGGGAGGACGAGGAGGTCGGCTATCCCGCCAAAGCGCTCGATCAGTGGGCCGAGCGCGGTCGGCTTTGGGCCAAGGGCGGCGCGCCGGAGGGGCTCGCGAGCGTCGCGAAGCCGGCGGACGGCGGCGCGGCGCGCGACGTTTTCATCTACATGATCAACGGCTTCAAGCCGAAGGCGCCGGCGGCGGCGATGGCGCTGATCGAGCGGTTGGGCGGCGGTGGCGGGGAGCACGGGTCGGCTTGATCGCGGGGGAGCGCGGATATATATCCGTACTTTGCGGAAGGCGATCCGATGCGCGAGACGGCCCAGAGAAAAGCGATCAAGACTTATCGCGCGCGCTTGGCCCAGAAGGGCGTCGCGCGTTTCGAAGTCACTGCGCCGGCGCCTGATCGGCCGCTGATCCGCGCTCTCGCCAAGCGACTCGTCGAAGACGGCCCGGAAGCGGCCGAGGTAAGGCGCATCGTGTCGCAGGCGGTGTCGGGCGAGCCGCCGAGGCGAGGTGGGATCCTCGCCGCGTTGCGGAGCTCCCCGCTTGTCGGCGCTGAGCTCGACCTGAGGCGCGACCGGGAGGAAGGCCGGCAGGTCGACTTGTGACGCGCTACCTCCTTGATACGAACGTCATTAGCAATCTCATCAAGCCTCACCCCCCAATGGCGCTTGTCCATTGGATGGAGGCGCAGAATGACGAGGACCTTTTTGTCGCGACGCTCACCATCGCCGAGATCTGGCGCGGCGTGCTTGAAATGCCGCGCGGCAAAAAGCGCAGCGCTCTCGAAGCTTGGTTCTCAGGGCCGGATGGGCCGCAAGCAGCGTTCGACGGCCGGATTTTGAAATTCGACGAACAGGCGGCGCTCGCCTGGGCGCGTCGCATGGCGGAGGGGAAGGCCGCAGGAACGCCCCGCAGCGCGCTGGATATGATCATCGCCGCGATCGCCGACGCCAACAACTGCGTGGTCGTCACCGACAACGAACGGGACTTCGCCGGTATCGCGGTCGTCAACCCGGTCCGGCCTTAACCTACCGCATCATGTCCGCCAGCGCGTTGCGCATCGCCGTGCTTGGGATGCCGAAGACGCCGCCGTAGGGGGAATCCATTTCGAGGATGACGAAGACGGCGAGCGACACCGAGATCGCCGACAGCGCGATCACGATCGTGCTCATGCGGCTCGGCGGCGCGCGTAGACCGAAGCAGGCGAACAGGATCACCAGCCAGAACACCAGCACCCAGTAGAACGGCGCGGAAATGGAGCGGCGCAAGCCCTCGATCACCTGCCAGCGGCGGGTCATCAGGGCACCGAACTGCAGGCGGCAGGCATAGGCGAGATTCTGATGCATCCCGTCCTCCGGCTGAAGGCCGTCGATTTGAAGACCGACGTCATTGATGAGATTCGCGAGCGTCGCATTCTCGCCGGTGCGCTGCATGTGCGAGACGTCGGGAGCGTTGACGCCGGTCGGCGCCGGCTCGTTCGGCCAGGTGGAGGCGATGACGGCGGCGACATAGGCGCGCAGTTCCTCGCGCGTCTTGGCCGTTTCCTGCCCGTAGTCGCGCAGGCACTGGTCGAGCTGGGCAAGCTCTCCCGCATAGGCCCCACGCGCGCCATAGGCGAGGTCGTAACCCGTCTTGACCGAAGTCGTCAGCAGCCCGAGCACGATCGCAACGAAGGTGACCAGCAGCGTGATGGCGAGTTGGACCAGCTCGATCGAATCGCGCGAGCGATGATGCTCCGGCAGGCGCCCGTTGACGAAGATGCCGACGCCAGCTGCGGCGCAAAGGAGCGCGACGAGAGCAACCGCCGACCAGACCCCATCCATCGGCGACCTCCCGTGCCCGCCCCGCGCCTTAGCCGGCAGCGCGCCTTTTCTGACAGCTTCGCCGCGCAAAATCGTCTGTCAAGGGAGACTAGGCGGAGCCCCGGCGCGGCAGTCTCGAACCGCCTCCCCGCGCGTCCCGCCGTTCTGGTTCCCAGCAACCGCCCCGGCCTCACCCTTTCTATGCTATATGAACCCCATTCAACCCCACTTGGCCCTGTTGGAGGCGGCGATGAGCGAACTGAACCGCATTACTGTCGATCCGCGCCAATGTGGCGGCCGGCCTTGTCTCCGCGGCCTGCGGATACGCGTCAAGGATGTGCTCGACCTGCTGGCCGCCGGCGCCAGCCGCGAGGAAATTCTTGACGATTATCCGTTGCTCGAACCCGGAGACATCACGGCCGCGCTCGAATTTGCCGCGCGCCAGAGCGACCATCCGGTGCTGCGCGTCGCCTAAATGCGGTTCCTCATTGACGCACAATTGCCACCAGCGCTCGCCAAGCGGCTCGCCGAGTTGGGCCATCAGGCAGAACACGTGGCCGACCAACAATTGGCCGCGGCCTCCGACACGCACATATGGGATTTTGCACTTCGGAACGGCGCCGTGATCATCACTAAGGACGAAGACTTCGCTCAACGCAAAGCCCTCCTTGAAGGTGGCCCTCGCGTCGTCTGGATCAGACTACCAAACACGCGGCGGCGAGAACTCCTTGCCTGGTTCGATTCGGCGCTGCCGGCGATCTTGTCGGCTCTGGAGCGCGGCGAGGGCCTGATCGAACTGATTTGATTATCGTCGCCGGCGGGACTTTCGACCCGGCAGCCACCCCGCTTGCCCCCGCCGCCGCGTCATGGTCCCTTCCCTCCATGCCGCCCGCCCTGATTCGCAGCCGCCATCTCGACGACCTCAACGAGGCGCAGCGTCTTGCGGCCGAGCATGGCGCAGCGCCGCTCCTCGTCATCGCCGGCGCCGGCTCGGGCAAGACCAACACGCTGGCGCATCGCGTCGCCCATCTCATCCTCGAAGGCGCCGACCCGAAGCGCATCATGCTGGCGACCTTCTCGCGCCGCGCGGCGGCGGAGCTGAACCGGCGCGTCGAACGGCTGTTGCAGCGCAAGCTCGCGGTGGAGACGGCGGCGCAGTCCCTGCCCGCTTACGCCGGCACGTTCCATTCGATCGGCGCCCGGCTGTTGCGCGAATATGCGCCGCGGCTCGGGCTCGATCCGCAATTCACCATCCACGACCGCGAAGACTCCGCCGATCTGATGAACTGGGCGCGTCACGAGGCCGGCCTCTCCCAGATGAAGGAGCGCTTTCCCACCAAGGCGACGTGCGTTGCGATCTATTCGCGCGTCGTCAATTCGCGCGCCGCGCTGGGCGAGACGCTCGGCAAGCATTTCCCCTGGGCGGCGGCGCATGAGGAGGCTTTGCGCGGCCTATTCGCCGCCTATGTCGAGGCCAAGCAGCGCCAGGCGGTGCTCGATTACGACGATCTGCTGCTCTATCTCGCGCAGATGCTCGCCGAGCCGGACATCGCGGCCGAAGTAGCGAGCCGCTTCGACCATCTGCTGGTCGACGAATATCAGGACACCAACCGCCTCCAGGCCGAGGTCGTCCTCGCGCTGCGCCCGCAAGGACGCGGCCTTACGGTGGTCGGCGACGACGCGCAGTCGATCTATTCGTTCCGCGCCGCGACGGTGCGCAACATCCTCGATTTTCCCAACAGCTTTTCGCCGCCGGCGCAGATCGTCACGCTCGATCGCAACTACCGCTCGACGCGGCCGATCCTGACGGCGGCCAACGCCGTCATCGCGCTCGCGCCGGAGCGCTTTGCGAAAGATCTCTGGAGCGACCGTGCGACCGGCGCGCCGCCCGCGCTCGTCACCGTCGGCGAGGAGATCGACCAGGCGCGTTTCGTCGCGACGCGCGTGCTCGAAAATCGCGAGGCGGGCGCGAGTTCTGAAGTCGCAGGCCGTGCTGTTCCGCGCCGCCCACCACAGCGCCGCGCTCGAGCTCGAACTCACCCGCCGCAACATCCCCTTCGTGAAATTCGGCGGCCTCAAATTTCTCGACGCGGCGTATATCAAGGATACGCTCGCGCTGCTGCGCTTTGCGACCAATCCGCGCGACCGCGTCGCCGGCTTCCGCGTCGCGCAATTGCTGCCGGGCGTCGGCCCGGCGAGCGCGGAGAAAATCGTCGCCGCCGCGGCGGCCGACGACGGCTTCGCGACGCTCGCCGCCTATGCGCCGCCCGCCAAGGCGCGCGACGCCTTCGGCGAATTCGCCGCGCTGCTGCAGCGCCTCGCGCATGGCGCGCCCTGGCCAAGCGATCTCGGCGAGGCGATCGCCTGGCGGCGCGCGAATCTCGAAGAGAGCTACGACAATGCGACGACGCGCGCGGCCGATCTCGACGCGCTGGAGCGCGTCGCCGCCAGCTTTCCCACCCGCGAGCGCTTCTTAAGCGAGCTGACGCTCGATCCGCCCGACGCGACGAGCGACGAAGCAGGCCCCCCGCTGCGCGACGAGGACTATCTGATCCTCTCCACCATCCATTCCGCCAAGGGACAGGAATGGAAGTCGGTGTTCGTGCTCAATTGCGTCGACGGCTGCATTCCGTCCGATCTCGCGACCGGCTCATCCGAGGAGATCGAGGAGGAGCGCCGGTTGCTCTATGTCGCGATGACGCGCGCCAAGGACGATCTGACATTGGTCACGCCGCAGCGCTTCTATGTGCACGGCCAGCCCAAGAAGGGCGACCGGCATGTCTACGCCAGCCGCACCCGCTTCATTCCGGCCCCGCTGCTCAAGCACTTCGAGCGCCAGTCCTGGCCGCCCGCCCTCGCCCAGCCCGCGGCGCGCGTCAGCGAAGGGCCGAAGGTCGACCTCGCCGCGCGAATGCGGGCGATGTGGCGCTGAGCCGCCAACACCGGCCTCCGGCGTCATTGCGAGGAGCCGCCGCAATGACGGGCTCGCTTTCGCCGCCCAAGCTCTGCCTCACGCCTTCGGCCTGAAGGCGACGCAGACGTCGGGGTTGGTGTCGAGCCGTTCGGCGCCGATCAGGTCGAGGCAGTAGGGAACCGCCGGGAACACGGCGTCGAGGCAGGTGCGGATCGCCGCCGGCTTGCCCGGCAAATTGATGATGAGGCTGGCGCCGCGCAGGCCGGCGATCTGCCGCGACAGGATCGCGGTCGGCACTTCGAGGAGGCTTCGCGTCCGCATCGCCTCGCCGAAGCCCGGCATCAGGCGGTCGCACACAGCCTCCGTCGCCTCCGGCGTCACGTCGCGCGGGCTCGGCCCGGTGCCGCCGGTGGTCAGAATGAGGCCGCAGCGCTCGATGTCGACGAGATCGCGCAGCGCCGTTTCGATCGCGTCGCGCTCGTCGGGCACCAGTCGGCGCACCGCGCGCCAATCGGTGAGCAGGATGTCCTTGAGCGCCGCCTCGATGCCGGGGCCGCCCTTGTCTTCATAGACGCCGGCGGCGGCGCGGTCGGACACGGTGACGACGCCAATGGGAACCGGGATCAACATCGGCCTCCTTTCGCCGCCAGCCTGACTATCCATCCATAGCGCTTTTCGCTCGGCTTCAAAACCTCGGCTCTTCCCGACAGGGTCAGGCCCGACTGCCAGGCGCCAGCGCGCGCACCGCCTCCTCGACGCTGTGGAAGCGATGGTCACGGCCAATCACCGCCTCCAGGCCCTGGCGCACGTAGCTTTCCTGCGCGCGGACGGATTCGAGCCGCGCGACGGCGACGTCGACACCCTGGGCGCGCAACCGGTCGACGGCGGCGGCGAGAATCTTGGCGCCCGTGTAGTCGATCTCGACGATGGCGTCGGCCTCGATCACGACGAGACGAACGCCCGCTTCAGCCAACCGCTCAAGCGACTGCTGCACGGCGTAGGCGTTGAGGAACGACAGCGGCGACTGCAGCGCGACGACGCGAACGCTCGGAATGGTTTCGCCGCGATGCAACGTGTCGGCGGGCCACCAGATCGTGCTCCCGGGAATGCGCTCGAATTCGACGACGCCGGCGCGCGTCGTCGTCCAGACGCCGTGCACGAGGGAAAGGATGATGCCGGTAGCGACGCCCTGCTCGATCGGCAGCGCCAGAATTGCCAGCATCGTCGCGACGATCAAGGCAAACTCGGCGCGGCTGCGGCGCCAGATCTCAAGCATCGTGGCGACCCGGATGATGCGCAGCGCGACGAACAGCAGCACGCCGGCGAGCGCCGCGTGCGGCACATGCGCGATGAGGCCTCCGCCGACCGCCGACAGAGCAAGCGCGAGCCCGGCGCAGACGAGCGCGCCCAATTGCGAGACGCCGCCGGTCTGGGCGACGACCGCGGTTCGCGGCGGGCTCGCATCGACGGGGAAGGCCCCGATCACGCCGGCGATCAGGTTCGACGCGCCGACGCCAATGAAGTCCCGGTTGACGTCGGGCCCGCTGGCAGGATCGGAAACGAAGCTGCGCGTTGTCGCCGCCGTTTGCACCATGACGACGATGGCGACAATCAAAGCGAGCGGCGCGATCTGCTGCAAGTCGTAGAAGGAGACGTCTGGCAGCGTCAGGCGCGGCATGGCGCCGGGCATCGCGCCCAGCGTCGAGACGCCATGCGCCTCGAGCCCGAACGCGACGACCAGCGCCGTCGCGACGACGAGCCCGATCAGCGCACCGGGAATCTTGGGATTGACGCGCTCGGCGACGAGCATGATCGCCAGCACGCCGAGGCCGAGGGCGAGCGAAATCCAATTGGCGGCGCCGAGGCCGGCGATGATCGCGCGAATCTGGTCGGCGAAGGACCCCTTCGACGCCGCGAGACCGAGCAGGCCCGGCGCTTGGCTGACGAGGATGTGCCCGGCTATGCCCGCCATGAATCCCGTCGTCACCGGAATGGAGAGAAGGTCCGCGACGAAGCCGAGACGAAACGCCCCGGCTAGGCAGAGAATAATCCCCACCGCGAGGGCGAGCAGGGCCGCGTCGGCGGCGTAGTGGGACGAGCCCTCGCTCGCCAGCAGCGCCAGCGCGCCGGCGAAGATCGGCGCGATCGTCGAATTGGCGCCCACGGAGAGGAGACGGCTCGCGCCGAAAACAGCGAAGCCGACCGCGCCCGCGACCAGGGCAAGGAAGCCGACCGGCGCCTCGAATCCGGCAAGGCGCGCCGTCGCCATCTGCTCGGGGATCGCGATCGCGGCGAGCGTCACGCCGGTCACGACATCCGGGCCGAGATCGCCGAGGCGCCATCCTGCAAAGGATCGAAAGATCGGCCACGCGGGCGCCGTCGCGCTGGCCGACGTTTCCTTCGTCGCCATGATGAGCGCTCCAAAACGCCATTGAGCCGTGCTTCGCCTTCATCAGTCAATGCGCCGGTGACTTTCGGCCTCGGCCAGGATAGTTTGGCGGCCGGCTTCGAGGGGCGCTACGAATGTTTGCCCGACGACTGGCGTTGGCGATCGGCCTTCTTTGCGGCCTCGTCGGCGCGCAATGGCCGGAATTCTCGCAGCAATACCGACAGCGGCTCGGCGGCGCGCTCGACGAGTTGAAAAGGATCGTCGCCGCCTTCGACGCCGAAGCGGCCAGCCAGTCGCTAACCCCAGCCGAAGGGGTCACGCGGCTGAAGGACAACGCGGACCCGCTGGCGCGCGAGCGCGGCGACGACATCGAGTTCGACATCGCTCGCGAAGCGCGCATCGAACGCCAGATTGCCGATATGCACGACGCGGGGCCGCTGCGGCGCCTCGTCGTCATGGCCGAGGACCTCGACGCGCCGACGGCGCGCCAGACGCTGCAAGACTTCGAGCCCGCCGTTCCGGTGACCAGCGAAGCGCTGACGCTTGCCGGGAGCGCAGCGGCGGCCGGCTGGGCCGCGACGCATCTCGTCGCGTGGACGATCCGGCGACGCTGGAGAAAGCGGCGCGTAGCTTGAACCGAAAATTCCATCCGGGCGCTGTCTTTATTTGCAGGCCTTAACTCGAACGAAACAGCTCGATTTTAAACCTAGCGCGGAACGACCCGCCATGCGGGCGCGACCGGGTTCGAGCGACAACAATGATGACGATCATTCGACGCTTCGCCGCATCGGATTCGGGCGCGACCGCGATCGAATACGCGCTCATTTGCATGTGCATTGTGGTCGTGATCGTCGCGTCGGTCGCGGCGCTCGGCACGCAGCTCAACGGCATCTACTCGGAAATCCCCGGCTACCTGAAATAGCTAGCGCGTTCTGCCGTCTGCTGGAACCGTCTTTGCGAGCGGAGCGAAGCAATCCAGCGATCGAGACTTCGCCAGCAAGTCGCGAGTCGTTCCGTGGGCGCCTCAAGCGGCTGACACTTCGATCTCGCGATGACGGGTCCGGCTCAACCAAAAGACGGCCTGTTCTAGCGCGCGTCGGCGAGGATCGCGGCCGCCGCCTTGGCCGCCGTCATCATGACCGGCGCGTTGATGTTGCCGGAGACGATGGTCGGGAAGACAGAGGCGTCGACCACCCGCAGGCCCTCGACGCCGAAGACGCGCAGGTTGAGGTCGACCGCGCCGCTTTCGCGAGTGGGCGCCATGCGGCAGGTCCCGGCGGGATGGTAGACCGTGCCGCCGCGCCGGCGGAAATCTTCGATCAATTCGTCGTCGGCGATGACGCCTGCCCCTGGCGCGAGCTCCGCCTCGATGACTTCGCTGAGCGCCGGCTGCCGGGCGAGCCGGCGTAGCAGCTTCACCCCCGCCAGGACCGCCTCGATGTCCTCGGGCGTCGCCAGCGCATTCGGCGCGATGCGCGGCGGATCGAGCGGATCGGCCGACTTCGCCAGCACCGTGCCGCGGCTCGTCGGCCGACAATTGGACAGTCCGAGGGAGAAGGCCGAGAACGGGTCGGGCGCCAACAGGGGACGCGTGCCGGCCTTGGCGGCGACGGTGCTGATCGCCTGGAGATAAAGCTGGATGTCGGGGCGCTGGAGACCAGGTCGCGAGCGCACGAAGCCGCCGGCCTGATTGAGGCTGAGGCTGAGCGGGCCCTTCGAGCGAAGCAGGAAATCGACGCCGGCGACGAGCCTGCCGCGCCACGCCCCCAAGGCGTCGTTCAGCGTCGGAACGCGGCTGCGATAGGTGTAGTTGATCCCGACGTGGTCCTGGAGATGGCGCCCGACGGCGGGGCAGTCACAGAGGGGCTCGACGCCGATCGCCTTGAGATGCGCCGCCTGGCCGACGCCAGAAATCTGCAGCAGCTGCGGCGAGTTGACCGCGCCGGCGGAAAGGATCACCTCCCGCCGGGCGCCAATAACGCGCGTCTCGCCGCCATGGCGGACCTCGACGCCGCAGACGCGCCGGCCGTCGAAGACGATGCGGGTCGCGAGCGTTTCCGTCAGCACCCGGACATTGGCGCGCCGCGCCGCCGGCCGCAGGAACGCCTTCGCCGCCGAAACGCGCCAGCCGTTCTTCACGTTGATCTGATAGACGCCGACGCCTTCCTGGTGAGCGCCGTTGAAGTCGGGATTGGGCGCGAACCCGGCCTGAACCGCGGCGTCGAGGAAGCGCCGCGCCAGCGGATGCAACCGGCCGGAGATGTCGCTGATGCGCACCGCGCCGCCGCGGCCGCGCCAGGCGTCTTCCCCTGCCTCGCTGTCCTCGATCGCCTTGAAGAAAGGCAGGCAGTCGGCGTAGCTCCAGCCGACGGCGCCGCCCGCCGCCCATTCGTCGAAATCTTCGGGCGCGCCGCGAATCCACACCATCGCATTGATCGAGCCCGAGCCGCCGAGCAGCTTGCCGCGCGGCCAGTAGTCGCGCCGGCCGCCAAAGCCGGGATCGGGCTCGGCGAAATAGGCCCAGGTGATGCTTTTGTTGTAGAACGTCTTGCCGTAGCCGAGCGGCGTCTGCACCCAGAAGCGCCGATCCGAGCCGCCCGCCTCAATCACCGCGACCGTGTAGCGGCCGCAGGCGGACAATCGTTCCGCCAGCACGCAGCCGGCAGACCCCGCTCCGACGATGACGAAGTCGAAAATGTCGTCCGTCTCGCGGCCTGCGCGCGCTTGGCGAAAGCGAACCATCGCGATAGCTTTACATCCCCCCGTTGTCGATTGGCGGACTTATAGCCCCTCATGCTCAGCCGCGCCAGCGGTCGGCCTTGATAAGGACACCAGCGAGAACATATCGTCCTCTTGGGGCGGCGGCCATCTCTCACAGGTGGTTCGGATGCGCGAGAGGCGACATGGCCGGGCCGTTCGGGCGGTTGCGGCGCTCCTGATTTTTGCGGCGCTTGGCCCAGCGGGGCGGCCTGCCGAAGCGGCGCAGGCCGTCGACGTCGCGCTGGTGCTGGCGGCCGACGTTTCTCGCAGCATCGACGACGAGGAATTCGCGCTGCAGCGGCGCGGCTATTCCGCGGCGATCAGCGATCCCAGGGTCCTCGAAGCAATCCAGTCCGGGCGTCACGGCGCCATTGCAATCAGCTTCGTCGAATGGGCGGGCGAAAACGAGCAGAAGACCGTGGTCGACTGGACGGTGATCGGCGACGCCGCCGCGGCGCGCCAAGTCGCCGCCGCGATCGGCGACGCTCCGCGTTCTTTCCTCGGCCGGACCGCGATCGGCTCGGCGATCGATTTTTCCCGCGGGCTGATCGAGGAGAGCGGCTTCACGGCGGATCGCAGCGTGATCGACGTCTCCGGCGACGGAACCAACAATCAGGGCCGCCCCGTCACCGACGCCCGCAACGACGCCGTCGGCGCGGGCCTGACGATCAACGGCCTTGCGATCTTCAACCAGCGCGCCGCGTTGGAAGGCGGCTTCCTCGCGCTGCACACCAATCCGCCGGGGGGCCTCGCCAAATATTACCGTGAGAATGTGATCGGCGGCTCGGGCGCCTTCGTCCTGCAGATCGACAATTTCAACACCTTCGACGAAGCGATGATCAGGAAGTTGCTGACCGAAATCTCAGCCAAGCCGCCGCCCATCGAGACCGGGGCCTTGTCGCGGCCGCCCGGCTGACTGCCTGCGCCGTCGCGCACATCAGGCGCCTCCCCTCCACGCGGCGGCGAGGCGCAGCCTGATCGTGGCGGCGAAGAAGGCGGCGACGCCAGTCGTGTAGCGGCGCGCCAATCGGCTCGGCTCCAGCCAAAGCCGGAAGGCCCATTCAAGGCGCATCCGGCGCAGCGGCTTGGGCGCGCGCGGAATGCGACCGGACACAAAGTCGAACAATGCGCCGACGCCAAACATCACCGGCGCGCCGAGAGCCTCGAAGTTCTCGGCGATGAAGATCTCCTGTTTCGGGTTTCCCATCGCCACGAGAAGGATGTCCGGCGCCGCGGCGCGCACGGCGGCGACGACGGCCGTTTCCTCCCCCCTCGTGAAGCAGCCGTTGTGACAGCCGACGACGACGACGTTGGGAAAACGGGCGCGAAAGCTGCGCGCGGCGGCGTCCGCCACCCCCGGGAGGCCGCCCAGCAGGTAGACCCGCGTCGGTCTGGAAAGCCGCCCGAACAAATACGGAATGAAGTCCGTGCCGTTCAGATTCTCTGAGAAACCTCGACCCGACAAAATCCGCGCGCCGAGCTCGATGCCGATTCCATCGTTGACAACGAGGAACCGCCGAAGCGCGTCGGCGAGCCGCGCGTCCCGCAAGGCGGTCTCCGCGGTATGGGCGTTGCAGAAAGCGACGCCGATGGGAGCGCTTGTCGATTCGACGGCCCGCTCGACGAGCTCCGCGAGCTCTTCGCTCCGCAATCGGTTGATGCGTAGCGGGCCGAAGTGGAGAGAGTCGAGCGCGAACTCCGCCAGCACGCCGTCGTCCGCGGGGAACGAGTGGCGAGCTTCTCGCGTTGCAACGCTCGTATCAGCTTCAATTCCCATTTTGCAACGCCCTTGTCGCGAATTGACCCAAAGGAAGCGGGTCGAGGGCGTTGCTGCGAATTGCTTGCCAGGAAGCGGCGCCGCGCGCGCTGAAGCGACACAGTTGGGCGCCGCGCGCTCTGTCGTGAGGTTGATACCTTGAGCCTCATTGCGAGCGGAGCGAAGCAATCCAGCGATCGAGGCGATCGCCAACTTGGTAGGTGACGCGTTGAGCGCATCAAGGCCAAGTGTCGCGACCGCTGGATCGCCACGCTTCGCTAAGAAGAAACAACACGCTAAGTGGCGGCGTTGGCGTGCGAATCAGGCTCGGCTCAGGCGGCTTGCGAGATCGGCTGCAAGGTAGCGTCGTAGCCGAGATCGCGGATTTGCCGGACTAGGCGATTGAGTTTGGCCTTGGGCCGGCGGCCCTCGAAATAGGCGCCGCCGAGGTCGCGGTGCGGGACGCCGTCTTTGAGCATGTGGTAGACCGCGGTGAGAAGCGAGGCGGCGACGGCGCAGACCGCTTTTTGCGGGCCGCGTCTGGCGCGCAGGCGGAAAAACTGGGCGGAGTAATAGCTCGCCTTGGCGCGCTTGGCCGCCCACGCGCACTGAACGAGCATGGTCTTCAGCCACGGCGCGCCCTTGCGCAGGCGACCGCGCCGGCGTTTGCCGGCGCTTTCGTTCTGCGCCGGGCAGAGGCCCGCCCAGGCGACGAGATGGCCGGCGGTGGCGAAGCGGCCCATGTCGGGGCCGATCTCGGAGAGGATCGTCAACGCGGATAAGCGGCTGACCCCGGGAATGGTGACGAGCAAGCCGATCAAGTCGCGAAACCCAGCTTTGCGCTCGATCCGTTGGTCGAGCCGCGCGAGGCGCTCGTCGGCCTCGCGGTCGAGCTCGCCGATGGTCGCCGCCAGCGCGTCGTACTGCTGCAAATGGAGCCGCAGCAGGAAGCGATGATGATCGGTCAGGCGGCCGTGCAGCGCGTCGTAGAGCTGCTTGGGCGAGGCCTTCAGCCGCCGGTCGGTCAAGGCGACGAGCTTGCGCGGATCGCGCTGGCCGCCGATCATCGCTTCGATCACGCGGCGCCCGTTGCCGCCCATGATGTCGCTGATCACCGAATCGAGGCGAATGTTGGCTTCCGTCAGCGTCTTCTGGATGCGTTGGACATGGCCGCACTGCTCGCGCACCAGCTGCTTACGGGTGCGCATCAACGTGCGCAGCCCGTGCAGCGGTTCGTCGGGAACGAAGCTCGCCCGGATCAAGCCGAACGCGGCGAGATCGGCGATCCAGGTCGCGTCGTTGACGTCGGTCTTGCGGCCGGGAACCGCCTTGATGTGCGCGGCGTTGGCCACGATCATCGCATAGTCGCCGTCGGCCAGTATCTTCCAAATCGGCATCCAGTAGACGCCGGTCGCCTCCATCGCGACCCGCTCGCAGCGCGCCGCGACCAGCCAGTCCTTGAGCGCGCCAAGGCCGGCCGTCGTCGTCTCGAACGTTCGACAGTCCCGGTGGGTCTTGCCAGCCGCCATCGCGCGCACGCACGCCACGACGCTGTCCTTGTGGACGTCGAGGCCGGCCACCCGTTCGTGCAGAACTTCCATCATCGCCTCCATCGCTCGCCGCGCCGGCAAGGACGCCGATGGAAGAGGAATGCTAAGAAGAAGGCTCCAGGGCGTCGCCGCCCCTACGCGCAAGACGAGATCATCACGGCGTCCCGGGTCCAACTCGCGACCGAGCTCAACGGCATCAGTGAGAAGCCGACCTCTTGCCGACGACCCGAAAATCCTACCACGATGGCAGCGCGCCGGCCCCGTTTCATTCAGCAAGATCGCCTGCAAAGGCGGTCCTAACTCGCGATGACGACGAAGGCCCGGATCAACCTAAAGACAACCCGCTCTGCGAAACGACATTGATCTTGATGTCTTGGCGGCGCCTACGCAGAGGAACTGAATTCGAAATTCTGTATTCCCGGCGCCGGTAACCTTAATCCTCGCAATTCGGCGCGAACACGAGTGAATATGCTAGAGACGTCGCGGTTCCCGCATGACCGCTGATCGCGGAGTCCCGCCCCGACCAGCTCCGCGCGCGGGAGACTTCCAAGGACGCGCGAAAGCGCAGCGGGACGTAAGGAAGCTCGATGCGTCTTCTCGGGGTTCATCGCCTGCATCACCGGATGGGCGGCGCCGAAGCGGTGCACCTCGACCATCTCGCGCTGTTTCGCCAGCGCGGCTGGCGATGCGCGGAGTTCGCGATGGACCATCCCGACAATGAAGCGTCGGATTGGCAGGACTACTTCGCCCCCTACTACGCGCCCCGCTCCGATCTATCCGGCGTCGCCTCGCTGCCGCGCTTCTTCTATTCCGGTGAGGCACGAAAGCAATTCGCGCGCCTGCTCGACGATTTCCGGCCCGATGTCGTTCACATGCACGGGATCTACCATCAGCTCACCTCGTCGATCCTCGGGCCGGCGCGTGAACGAGGCGTTCCAATCGTCTTCACGTTGCACGATTACAAGCTGATCTGTCCCGCCCATCACTTCTATAACGAGCGTGACGGCGTTTGCGAGAAGTGCGCGGGCGGGCGTCAGTGGAATTGCCTCATCCGCCGCTGCGCACGCGAGTCGTTAGCCAAGGACGCTGTCTACGCGGTGGACGGTTTGACGCAATGGCATTTCGGTAGTGTCCGCGAAACCGTCGCGCGCTTCGTTGCCCCCTCCCGCTTCATGGAGGAGAAGTACGCCGAACACGGCTTCCCCAGAGAGAAGCTGCGCTATGTCCCGAACTTCTTCGAAAGCGCCGACGACGAGGCCGTATCGCCCTCTGCAGTCGAGGCGATCCGGGCCGCGCACGGGCGTCACATCCTCTACTTCGGCCGCCTCTCTCCCGAGAAGGGAGTCGACATCCTCATCGACGCCGCGGCAAGCGCCGGCGCGCCGCTCGTCATCGTCGGCGACGGGCCAAGGCGCGAGGAACTCGAACGCCAGGCGCAGAGGCTGCGCGCACGCTGCGTCTTCACCGGCCATTTGAAGGGCGCGGCGCTGTGGGCGCATGTCGAGGCGGCGAGCGCGGTCGCGCTGACCTCCGTCTGCTATGAAAATGCGCCCAAGAGCGTGCTCGAGGCGCAGGCGCGCGGACGCCCGGTCGTCGCCACACGCATCGGCGGCCTGCCGGAGATGGTCGAGGATGGCGTCTCCGGCCTCATCGCCGAGCCGAGCGATCGCTCCAGCCTCGCCAAGGCGCTGAGCCGCATTCTCGCTATGAACGAAGCTGAGCTCGCCGAGTTCGGCGCCAGGGGACGCGCGCACGCCCTCTCCAACTTCACCCGCGACCGGTACTACCGCGAGATGACCGCGATCTACGCCGAGCTTTCGCCGGCGCTGGCGATCGCGTCCTGACGGTGGGCCAGGCCGGGCGATCGTCAGCCAGGCGAGCGCGCATGCGTGACGACCGACCGGATCAGCCGATCGTAGCCATCAAGCGCGGCCTCAAGTGTGAAATCGAGCGCGCGCGCTTGCCGCGGCGCGGGATCGCCGGAATCGGCGAGGGCTGCGTCGAGTGCGCGCGCGATGGCGTCGGCGTCGCCGACCGGCGCGATACTACCGAGCGCGGGCGCATCGAGGATTTCACGCGGGCCGCCGCAATCGGTGGCGACGACCGGCAGCCCATGCGCCAACGCTTCGACGCAAACGAGGCTGAACGCCTCGCGGCGCGACGTGAGCGCGAATGCGCGCGCCTTGGCGAGAGTTCTCACCGGGGTTGGCGTGGAAGCCAGGCATGTCGACGCGTCCCGCAAGGCCGAGCGCTGCGACTTCGCCCTCGAGCAAGCCGCGCTCGGCGCCGTCGCCGAGAATGACGAGGCGCGCATCGGGAGTTTTGAGACGCGCGAAGGCGCGCAGCAAGGTCACGAAATCCTTGTCGGGCGCGAGCCGGCCGAGCGCGACGACGAGCGGCGCCCGCGCCGCCAGCGCCGCCGCGTCGACGGGAGCCGGAAAGGGCTCGGGCGCGGCGGGATTGAAGATCATCGCCGTCCGCGGCTCGGGCGCATGGAACCGCTCCAAGAGATCCTTGCGCAATGTATGCGAGACGGCGACGGTGGCGCCCGTGGCGCGCGTCAACAGCGGGGTCAGACGATAGCCGATGCGGCTGAGACGCTCCGGCTCGCTGTCGAAGAAGCCATGGTAGGAGAGGATCGCGCGATCCGCGCGACCCGCAAGGCGCGCCGCGAGGGCGTGTTTCAGATTGGAGACGCTGATCGCCGACAGGCTCGCCGCGGGCTTCAGCGACGTGATCAGCTTCGCCAGCGCACGCGTCGCAGCGGCGTGCCCGCGCGGCAGCACCTTGAGCGTCACATCCTTGGTGAGGAGCGAGGCCAGCTCGCGCGCCTCGAAATCAACGGCGAAGGTCACGCGGTCGCCGCGCGCCGCAAAGCCGGAGGCGAGCCGAGCCCACACCCGCTCCGCGCCGCCGCCCAGCAGCGCGTGGGTATAGAACAGCAGCGCGCGCGGGTTCGACAATCCGATGGTCATGCAGCCGCGACCTTAACGACAAAGTCTAAAAATTGGATTTCGCCGCTGGGCTCGGCGCAAGCAAGAACGGGAGAAAGGCCATAGCGACGATCCGCCTCCTTCTCCCACAGGGCGATCTACGCCGCTGGCACAAGAGCCTCGCCGACGGGCTCGCCGACGCGGGCCATCGGGTCCTCGCTGAGCCGCGCGCAGTCGTCGACGAGCGGCCCACCTCGCTCGCGCTCGTCGAGATGCTCGAAGGCCTGCTCTACGGCCGTGGGCGCCCATGCGCGAACGATCGTCTCGATGCGGCCGACTGGCCCGCGAACGATGCGTCGCCGGCCGACCTCGTCTTCGACCTCACCGGCGCCCGCGAGCCGCAGCACGGCGCGATCGTTCCGCTCTACGACGGCGTCGCCGGCGATGCGGAGCGCGACGTGGCTCTGCTGGGACGTCGCGCGCCCGTGCTGTCGCTCGCCCTGGCGGAAAGCAATGCGCGCCACGTTCTCGCCAGCGGTCTGCCGGCGATCGAGCGCCCCTCCGTGCTCCGCTTCGGCCGCGACGCCGTCGCCGACCGCATCGTCACGCTCGCCTTGCGCGTGGCGAACGGCGCGCGCGACGCCGGCGCCCTTCCATACGCAAAAGAGCCGCCGGCGCCCCCGCGCGCACTACCCTTCTTCGCCGCTTCGCTCGCCGCCGCCGCGCGCCGCCGACTGCTGAAGCTCGTCGCGCACGACGACCATTGGCGCATCGCCGTACGCCCGCTCGCGCATGGGGAAGCGCCCGAGACGGCGCTCGACAAACTCGACGATCCGCAATGGCGATGGGCGCCCGACGACCGCCAGCGCTACTTCGCCGACCCGTTCCTGTTCGAGTACGACGGCGTCGCTTACGTCTTCTGTGAGGAGCTTCCTTACGCCACGCAAAAAGGCGTCATCTCGGTCTTTGCGCTCGACGCCGCTGGGAATCCCGGCCCCGCTCGCGTCGTGCTCGAGCGACCCTATCACCTCTCCTATCCCTTCGTGTTCCGTCATGACGGGCAGATCTTCATGATGCCGGAGAGCTCGGCCAACCGCACGCTCGAGATCTACCGCGCCGACCCATTCCCTTTTCGCTGGACGCTCGATCGCGTCGTGCTCAGCGGCGCCGCGATCTCCGACGCGACCGCCTTTCCCTTCGCCGGCTCCTGGTGGCTGACCGGCGCGACCAATGCGCCGGGAACCTCGAGCTGGGATTGCCTGTCGCTGTTTTCGGGCCCCGGCCCGCTCGGCCCCTGGACGGCGGCGAGCGATGGCCCGGCCCTCATCGACGCTTCCGCCGCGCGGCCTGCCGGCCACGTATTTTCGCGCGGCGGCGAACTCTGGCGGCCCGCGCAAGACTGCACGCGCGGTTACGGCTCCGGCCTCGCGCTATGCCGGATCGACGCGCTCGGGCCAGGCTCGCTGCAGCAGACGGTGATGCGTCGCTATCAGCCGCGGGGCGGCCTGCACACCTTCAACACGAGCGAGCGCTTCGTCGCGATCGATCGGACGGTCGCTCGCGCCAAGTCGGCCAGCTTCGATGGAGTGACTCGATGACGATCACCCGGCGCGGCTTTCTCGCCGGTGGCGGCGCGGCGCTGCTCGCCGACGTCGGGGCGCGAGCAGCGGCCGAGACGCCGGGCCTTGCTGAAGCCGCCGCTCGCGCCGGCCTCATCTACGGCGCCTCGATCGGCCAAGAAGCCTTCAACGACCCCGCCTACCTCACGCTCTATCGTCGCGAGACGCGCATCCTGACGACCGAAAACGCGCTGAAATTCGATTGGCTGCGCCCGTCGCAGGACCAGTTCGAGTTCAGTTTCGCCGACGCAATCCTGCACGAGGCTCAAGCGAACAACAAGCTGATGCGCGGCCATACGCTGGTCTGGAACGACAACGCGCCGGATTGGTTGAAGCGTCTTTCCCTGCGCGAAATCGAGCGCGTGTTCGACGAGCACATCGACCGAGTCTGCGAGCGCTACGCGGGAGCGCTCCATTCCTGGGACGTCGTCAACGAGCCCTTCTGGCCGATGCAGGGCGAAGAGGGCGGCTGGCGCCAGGGCCCCTGGTTCGCCGCCATGGGGCCTTCCTACGTCGAGCGGGCATTTCGCCGCGTCGCGGCGATCGACAAGACGGCGCGCCTGACGCTCAACGAAGCCCAATGCGACAACGACCACGACTGGGGCCGCTCGATCCGCCCGCTGCTCGCCAATCTGGTTGAGCGGCTGCTCGACGCCGGCGCGCCGCTCCACGCAGTCGGCCTGCAGAGCCATCTGCAACCGCAATGGCCGCACGACTACGCGGCCTTCGCCGACTACGTCAGCGGCTTCGGCGCCAAGGGGCTCGAGGTCTATATCAGCGAGTTCGACGTCAACGACGCTTCGCTGCCTGACGACATCGCGGCACGCGACCGCGCCGTCGCCGCCATCGCCGGCGAATTTCTCGACGCGACGCTGCGCGTTCCCGCAGTCAAGCTGGTCGTCAACTGGCAATTGTCCGACCGTTATTCCTGGTATCGCTCGCTGAAGCCGCCGCGCTTCTGGTCGAACCGGACGCCGCGCCCGCTGCCCTTCGACGACGATAGGAGCCCGACGCCCTTGCGGGCGGCGATGATCGCGAGCTTCGCGCGCCGGAGGCCGGACGTCAGAAAGCCGTAGCTCGGAAGCGTCATTGCGAGCGGAGCGAAGCAATCCAGCGATCGAGGTCTCGCCAGCAAGTCGCGAGTCGTCCCGTGCGTGCCTCACTCGGCTGACGCTTCGATCTCTGGATCGCCATGCTTCGCTCGCGATGACGGCAGGAGCCGGTTTCCAGACGCGGACGAGCTAAGGCTTTGGTAACCATAGCGCCCCTAAGTTGACGGCCAAACGCCAAGCGTTCGCTGGCCGGACGACGAAGGTAGAAAGTTCTCCGCGTTGATGGACCCAACGCCCGTTTCGCCGCCGACGATGGACGTTGGCGAGTTCTTGAAGATCGCCCGCAAGCGAGCGCGCCTGCTTTTGCCCTGCATGGCGATTGCCGGCGCGCTGTGCCTCGGCTACCTCGTGACCGCGCCGACGCGTTACGCGGCGACGATGTCGATCTTCATCGATCCGCGCGAGCGGGTTCCGCTCGGGGTCGACGCGGCCCCGATGCCGCAGTCTCCCGACATGGCGCTGATCGAAAGCGAGATGCGCATCCTGACGTCGAAGACGGTGTTGCGCAAACTCGTCGAGAGCCAACATCTGCTCGACGATCCGGACTATCGGCCGGGCGGACTGCGCCAGATCCTCGGCGCGCTGACCGGCTTCCTTCATTCCGGGGCGCCGAACCCGGACGCGCGGATCGAGGCGCTGGTCGAAAGCCTCGGCAACGCCATCTCCGTCAAGCGGAGCGAGCGCAACTACATCATCGACGTCGAAACGCGCGCCGGCTCGCCCGACCGGGCGGCGCGGCTCGCCAGCGGCCTGGCCGACGCATACTTCGCGGACCAGAAGGATCTCTCCGACGCCACCGCGGCCCAGCAGAGCGCCTGGCTCGACAACAAGCTCAACGATGTGCGCGGACGCGTCCAGGCCGCCGAGCGGCGCGCCCAGGACTATCGCGACGCGCAATCGCTCGTCATGAGCGACGGCCATGTGTCGCCCGAGCAGCAGCTCAAGGACGCCAACGACGCGCTGGTCGCGGCGCGCGGCCGGCGCGCCGAGATCGAGGCCCGCTACGAGCAGATCAAGGCCGCGATCGCTTCGGGCGCGAGCCCGGAATCGGTCGATTCGGCGCTGAATTCTCCCGTCATCGCCAAGCTGCGCGCCGACCAGTCGGCGCTGGCGCGCGACGAAGCCTATGAGCGCTCGGTGCTCGGCCCGCGCCATCCGAGCTACCTGACGACGCGAATGCAGCTCACCGCCACCCAGGATCAGATCAACGCCGAGACGAAGCGCATCGAGGCTGCGACGGAGCGCGAGCTGAAAGCGGCCGAGAAGGCCGAGAAGGACGCCGCCAATCTCGTCGCCACGCTCGAAGGATCGACGCAAACCTACGCGGACCGGCGCGTCGAGCTCGGCCAGCTCGAAAGCGACGCGGCGACCTTGCGCGCCGACTACGAGAAGCTGCTGACGACCCGGCTCAACGTGCGCCGCGACGTGCTCGATACGCCGCGGAGCACGTTGATCGACCCGCCGGTCGCCTCACCCACGCGCGTCAGTCCGAGGACGTCGCTCGCCTTGTTCCTCGCCCTCGTGGGCGGCCTCAATCTGTGGATGATCGCGGCGCTTGGGGCCGAATATCGGGAGCGACGCGAGGGCGCTCCGCAGGCGCCGGAGCCCATCGAAACCACGCCCGTCGAGTCGCCCGACGCCGAACCGCACGCCGCCCCGGCGGCGGCGTCCGACGGCCTGTGGTTCGCGATGGACGCGCCGCATTTTCCCGCTGACGAGGAGAGCGAAATCGGCGTCGCGGCAATCGAAGCCGCCATGCGCGGCCATCCGAACTACAGTGACGCAATTGTCGCCCTGCGCCAGCGCATCGCCGATCGTTTCGCCGAGGCGCACTCGGCGCCGGTCATCGCCATTGCGGCGCGAACGCGGCGCGCTGGCGCTTCGACGATTGCGCTCTCGCTCGCCCGAGCGGCTTCAGCGGCGGGCGATCGCGTTCTCGTCGTCGACTGCGACTTTCGTCGTCCGACTCTCAGCGAGATGGCGCGGCGGATGCGCAAGGTGATCATCGACGCCGCGGGTCAGGTCGGCGGCGTCATCTGTCGCGACGAAGACGCCGGCGGCGAGGCGCTGGCGCTCCCCTTCGACGAACGCGGCCGCCGCTCGCTGAACGCGCGGCTGCACGCGAAATTCGATCTCGTGCTGCTCGATTGCGGACCGCTGGCGACGGCGGTCGAGTGGCTCGGCGACGAGAGTACGGCCGACGCGCTGATCGTCGTCGATTTGAACGACGGGGAGGACGCCCGGCTCGCCGCCATGATCGAGCGCATCGGCGCGCCGGAATTGCTCGTCGGCGTGGTGCGGCGGGCGCCGGCGCGGGCGCGGATCTCGGCGTGAGCGTCTCGTCGCTCGCCCTACCCGATCGTCCGCTCGCGCGCCGCTTCGCCATCGCCCTGACCTTTGCCGCGGTCACGGCCTCGTTTGTCATCTCCTCGATGGCGCTCGCCGCGCTCGGCGTGCCTTACGACGCCCCAGGCGGCAATCTCCTGCAAAAGGTCCATCCGGCGACTTATTTGAGCCTCGCGGCGCTGATCGCGGCGATTGCTGCCCGGGGCGACCGCCTGCGCTACGTCGCCGATTTGCCCCGGCGCTTTCCCGGCGCCGCCTTCTTCGCCGTCAATTGGGTGCTGATCGTCGTCTACGCGCAGACGTTCCAGCACGCCCCAGCCGCGCCCCTGATCGACAGCTTCTTGAGCGCGCTCGCCGTGCTCGTCCTCTACGACGACTTCGATGAGCGCGAGCGGGCGCGGCTGCGCGCGCTGTTGCACGTCATCATGTTCGTCAACGCCTGCCTCGGCCTCGCCGAATTCGCCGGCCACTTTCGCCTGACGCCGTTCGTCGCGGGTGGGCAGGTCATCGTCGGCGATTATCGTTCGACCGCGCTGTTCGGCCATCCCCTGATCAACGCCGGCTCGACTTCGCTTTACGCGCTGATGCTGTTCTTCGGCGCCGACCGCGCGTTGAAGGCGCCTTTGCGTGTCGCGCTGCTCTTCGTGCAACTCGCCGCGCTCATCGCCTTCGGCGGACGCACGGCGCTGGTGCTGACCATCATCACGCTGGCGGTCGGCTCGTTGCGGCCGATCGCAGATTTCCTGCGCGGGCGCCCGTTCGAGATGCGCTGGGCGCTCGCGGGCGCGCTCGCAGCCCCGGCCATGCTCGCCGCCTTCGCGGCGTTGTCGTTCGGCGGCGGCCTCGACCCGCTGCTGGAGCGCTTCACCAACGATAGCGGCTCGGCGGAGACACGCGTCGTCGCCTTCGAGTTGTTCGACGCCTTTCCGCTCCGCGACCTGCTGTTCGGACCCGACCCGGAGCGGCTCGCTTCGTTGCAGAATTCGCTCGGCATCGAATACGGGATCGAAAACGGCTGGCTCGGCCTGCTCTTCCAATATGGAGCGCTGATGACGTTCTTCTTCGTGCTGGGCTTCTTCGCCTTGCTTTACGAATTCTGGCGGCGCTCGCAGTCCTACGGGCTCGTTATCGTCGCGGTGTTCCTCGTCGAGATCAGCTCCGCCGCCAGCATCTCGGTGAAATCCTTCATATTTAACCAATTTGCCATTCTTCTTCTGGTTGTTTTTGACTGGCGCGCCGCAGGTGATAAGCCAACCGGCAGCTGAGCGAAGCCGGAACAGGCGGCGATGAAAGAGCACACTCTCTTACGGAATACGCTGCTCTATCTCCCCGCGCAGTTGCTCGGCCCGGCGCTGCAATTCGCAGCGACGGTGATCTGGACGCATCTGTTCGACCCCGCGCGGTTCGGCTGCATCACTTTCGTCGTCGCAGTCCAGGAATTGACCGGCGGCCTCGGCCTCGCCTGGTGGTCGGTCTATATGCTGCGCTTCCGCAAAGGCCACGATGCGAGCCGCTTCCGCGCCATGGACGCGCGCATCGTCGCCTGTGGGGCGGCGAGCCAGGTCGCCTTCGCGATTCCCGCGCTGCTGATGGTCGGCGTAGAACTAGAGCCTCGCCTCGTCGCCGCGACGGCCGCCTACCTCGCCACCCGCACGGTCCTCAATCACTACGGCGAACTGGCGCGGTCGGATCACCGCATCCGCGTCTATACGATCGCCCAGCTCACCCCCCCGATCGCCGGCGCCGGCCTGTCGATTTTGGCGACGCTGGCGCTCGGCCCCGACCCGGCGATCGCGCTCGCCGCGATGGCGCTCGGCCAAGGCTTCGGCGTCGTCGCGACGGCGATCGGGCTCGGCCTGCGGCCGCGCCTCGGCGCATTCGACGGCGCCATCATCCGCCAGGCAGGCTCCTATGGATTGCCGCTCGTCCTCTCCGGATTGTTCGTCTGGGCTGCCTCGAACGGCGCGCGCGTGCTGGTCGAAGCGGGCGCAGGGCTAGCCGGCGTCGGCCTCTTCTCGGTGGGTTGGGGCCTCGGCCAACGCCTTGCCTTCATGCTCGCGTCGCTGTGCAACGCCGCGTCCTTCCCGCTCGCGGTGGATCGTCTCCAGGCGGGCGACAAAGCTGGCGCGCTGCGTCATGTCGCGCAGAACGGCGTCAATATGGTCGGCCTGATGGCCCCCGCGACGGTGGGCGCCGCGATCCTCTCCGCGCCCCTCGTCCATCTCGTCGTCGCTGCGCAATTTCAGGCGGCGACGGTGGCGATCCTGCCGCTCGCCATGGCCGCCGGGGTTGCCCGCGCGCTGCGCATCCACATCGGCGACCAGACCGCGCTGCTGGTTCAGCGCACCCGCTCAATGATCGTGTTCAACGCCTTCGACGCGGCCGTCACCCTCGCCGGCGGCGCGCTCGGGGTGCATTTCGGCGGCGTCGTCGGCGCGGCGGCGGGCAGCCTCGCCGGCTCCTGCGTCGGAACCCTCGCCGCCATGACCTTCGTCGTCGCTCGCCTGGGGCTCCGTATTCCAGTGAACGCGCTCGCTGGCGTCGCCGCCGGCGCGGCGACGATGGGGGTCGCGCTGCGCCTCCTCCCGGCGCCCGGCAGCCTTGCCGGACTCGCGCTGCAAATCGTCGCCGGAGCGGCCGTTTACGCCGTCGTCATCCTGGCGCTGTTTCCCGAGACGCGCCGACTGGCGTGGGCGCCGCTCAGCCGCTTGCGATCGCGTCAAGCGTGACGCGCGCGAAAACGCACAACATCAAGGAAGCGCGAGCGCCTTGGCCTCACCGCGCCCACTCGCTAAAGTGATCGCATGTACACAGCCCTTACCCAAAACATCAAAGTCAGCGTCGAGCCAGTCTTCGCGCCCGACCAGTCGGAGCCGGAGGAGCATCGGTTCTTCTGGGTTTACCATATCGAGATCGTCAATCTGGGCGAGCGTGTGGTTCAGCTGACACACCGCCATTGGCGCATCACCGACGCCAATGGGCGGCTCGAGGAGGTGCGCGGCGCCGGCGTCGTCGGCGAGCAGCCGACACTCGAGCCCGGCCAAACGTTCCGCTACGCCTCAGGCTGCCCCTTGCGCACGCCGAGCGGCCTCATGGTTGGGACCTATCGCATGGTCGCCGAGAACGGCGAGGCGTTCGAGGCGGCCATCCCCGCCTTCTCGCTCGATAGTCCGCACGACCGGCGCGCGCTGAACTGACCCATCAATTCAGCGCTTTAAGAATTTCCGGCTTGACGACGGTCTCCAGCGTATCGGCGCTCATCGGACCGACCAGCTTGAAAGCGATCGCGCCGTCGCCCTTGACGATGAAAGTCTCTGGGACGCCGTAAACGCCCCAATCGATGCCGGCCCGCCCATCCGCGTCGAGCCCGACTTTGGCGTAGGGGTCGCCCCTGGCGCCGAGGAAGCGCTTGATGTTTTCAGCCGAATCCTTCTGGGCGACGCCGAGGATGCTGACGCCCTTGGCCTTGAGCGCCGGGTCGCTCGCGAGCGCCATCAGATATTCGTGCTCGGCGTGGCAGGGTTGGCACCAGGAGGCGAAGATGTTGACCAGCGTCACGTGGCCCTGGCGCAGATCCGCGTCGGCGAGCCCCGCCCCGCCGTCGAGCCCCGGCAGGTCGAGGCTCGGAGCATTCTGGCCGATCAACGCGGAGGGAATGCGCGAGGCGTCTCCAGCAAAGAGCCGGACAAACAGCAGGACAGCGAGCAGCGCGAAGACCAGCAGCGGCAAGACCGCCAGCGCGCCTCGGCGGCCGCGCCGAGAAGCCGTCGCGCCTTCGCTCATCGTCGCTCGCTCCCGTTCCGTGTCGCCTCGAGACGACGTAGCGCCTCGCTCTGGGCGCGGTAGTCCCAGAGGACGGCGCCGATCATGACGAGCACGGCGAGCAACGCGAAGGCGTAAGCGGCGATGACGAAGCCGAAATGAGGGGCCGACATCATGCGCTGAGCCCTCCGGTCGCCAGGCGCGGCGAGGCCAGCGCGTCGCCCTCGGCCGCCGCGAGCATTGTCAGGCGAGCGACGCGCCGCCGCAGGATCTCGTTGCGGATCGCCATCAGGTGCAAGGTCAGGAACAGCAGGGTCGAGGCGAGCGCCATCACGAGCAGCGGCCATAGCAGTTCAGGAGCGATCGTCGGGCCGCCGAGCCGGAACACCGAGGCGGGCTGGTGCAGCGTGTTCCACCAATCCACCGAGAACTTGACGATCGGCAGGTTGACGCAGCCGACCAGCGTGAGGATCGCCGCGGCTCGCGCCGCGCGCCCTTGATCCTCGATCGAACGCCACAGCGCGACGAGGCCGAGATAGACGATGAACAGCACCAGGACCGATGTCAGGCGCGCGTCCCACACCCAGTAGGTTCCCCACATCGGCTTACCCCAAAGTGACCCCGTGACGAGGCAGATCAGGGTGAAGCCCGCCCCGAGCGGCGCCGCCGCCTTCTGCGCGGCGTCGGCCAGCGGGTGGCGCCAGACGAGCGTGCCGAGGCTCGCCGCCGCCATGACGGCGTAGATGAAGGTCGAAAGCCAGGCAGCGGGCACGTGGATATACATGATCCGCACCGTCTCGCCCTGCTGGTAGTCCGGCGGCGCGGTGAACGCGAGGTAAAGGCCGAGGGCGAACAACGCCGCGGTCGCCAGCGCGAGCCCGGGCAGAAGCCGCCGCGTCAGGGCGAGAAAGACGGTGGGATTTGCGAGGCTCCACATCGCCCAGGGTTTTACCGCTTGGACGGACGCCCGGCAATGAGGGCGTATGCGGAGGTTTTACGCCCAACCGACGATTGACTCGACGAGCTTTTGCATGGACAATTCGCGGCCCAATTCAGCCGGCGGTTGGGTTATGGGCTGAGCGTTTTTTTTGCACCCGCCGTTTCAACAGTTCGAGGAGAGTCGCCATTCGTCGTCCCATGAAGTCAACCGCGGCGCCGGAGAAAGGCGGGCCGCGTACCAACCGTGACATCCGCGCGGTCCAAGTACAGCTCATCGACGCCGAAGGTCAGAACCGCGGGGTCATCAATACCGCCGACGCCCAGCGCTTGGCCGAGGAGGAAGGACTCGATCTCGTCGAGATCGTCCCGAACGCCAGCCCGCCCGTCTGCAAAATCCTCGATTTCGGAAAATTCCAATTCAACGAGCAGAAGAAGACGGCCGAGCAGCGCAAACGGCAGAAGACTGTCGAGATCAAGGAGATCAAGCTGCGCCCCGGCATCGACGAGCATGACTACGAGGTCAAGATGCGCTCGGTGATGCGTTTCTTCGAAGAGGGCGACAAGGTCAAGGTGACGCTGCGCTTTCGCGGCCGAGAGATGGCGCATCAGGACATCGGCTACAAGCTGCTGCAACGCGTGAAGTCCGAGACTTCGCCGATCGCCAAGGTCGAGGCTGAGCCGCTCATGGAAGGGCGGCAAATGGTGATGGTGCTCGCGCCGAAATAACATTTTCACAAAGGCTTGAACGGAGCGCCGCAATCCTTGGCGCCGCAGACCCGGCGGCGCTACAACATATTTTGAACGCCCCCTCGTCAGGGGCCCGCTGACACGAGACATCCCCTTGACGATTGCGAGCAATTCCGCCGGCCTCGGCGCCAGTAGTATCGCGTCGAACGCGGCGATCCGCGCCGCCAACGTCACCTCATACGGCATCCTGTTCGCCGCCAGCGGCTCGCACATGCTCAACGACATGATGCAGGCGCTGGCGCCGGCGCTGTATCCCGTTTTTCGCCAGGAATTGTCGCTCTCGTTTTTCCAGACCGGCCTGATCACTTTCGTCTTCCAGATCACCGCCTCGCTGTTGCAGCCGGTGGTCGGCCTCTACACCGACCGGCGGCCAGTCGCCTATGCGCTGCCGATTGCGATGGCCTTCACGCTGGTCGGCCTGACGATGCTGGCGTTCGGCAGCACCTATGCGATGCTGCTCGCTTCCGTCTCGATGATCGGCGTCGGCAGTGCGGTCTTCCACCCGGAAGCCTCGCGCGCCGCCCGCGCGGCTTCCGGCGGCCAGTACGGTTTGGCGCAGAGCCTGTTTCAGGTCGGCGGCAATTTCGGCCAGTCGCTCGGTCCGCTGATGGCGGCCTTCATCGTCATGCGCTACGGGCAGCATTCGGTGCTGGCCTTCACCATTCTCGCCTTCATCGCGATCGTCATACTGACGCGGATCGCGCGGTGGCATCAGGCCCATCGCGCGGCCGGGCGCCACGAACACGAGGCGGCAAGCGGCCCCGCCCTGCCGCGGCCGATCGTCGTGCGGACGATGATCATCCTGGTGGCGCTCGTGTTCTCGAAGGTGTTCTACCTCTCGAGCCTGAACAGCTATTACACGTTCTACCTCATCCAGACGTTCGGCGTTTCGGTGCAGACGTCGCAGATCATGCTGTTCGTTTTCCTCGCCGCCGTCGCGGCGGGCACCTACGCCGGCGGCCCGATCGGCGACCGCTATGGCCGCAAGTTCGTGATCTGGATGTCGATCATCGGCGTTCTCCCGTTCACCCTGCTGCTGCCGCACCTTGGTTTCGTCGGCACGGCGCTGGACAGCATCGCGATCGGCCTCGTGCTGGCCTCCGCCTTTTCGGCCATCGTCGTCTATGCGCAGGAGCTCGCGCCGGGGAACGTCGGCGCTGTGGCCGGGCTGTTCTTCGGCCTCTCCTTTGGGCTCGGCGGCATCGGCGCCGCGTTGCTCGGCGCACTTGCCGACATAACCAGCCTCAGGTTCGTCTACAACGTCTGCGCGTTCCTGCCGGCGATCGGGCTGCTGACCTACTTTCTGCCTGACGTGCGCTCCCGCCGACTGTGAGCGGCAAGCCCCGCCGCGGCTATTCGCCGCGCTTTGCTGCTCTGGTTCGGTACGCTGACCGGCGATAAAATCGCGGGGCCGCACGTCCGTCCGCTTTTTCGCCGTGCGCTCTGACATGCTGCAGATGAGGGTCGGTGCATGGGCGGCATTGCGCAAATCGGACCAGTGATAACCGCCGTGTTCCTCGCCTCCCTGGTCGAGGCGGTGGAAGCGCTGACCATCGTACTCGCGGTCGCGACGGTTCGCGGCTGGCGCCCGGCCGGGGTTGGCGCACTCGCCGGCCTGCTGTCCCTGGCGGTCATCGTTCTCGCGCTTGGCCCGGCGCTCGAGATCGTTCCCCTGCGGCTGTTGCAAGCGGTGATCGGCATCCTGCTGCTGCTGTTCGGCATGCGCTGGCTGCGCAAGGCCATCCTGCGCGCGGCGGGGGTGATCCCGCTGCACGACGAAGACAAGGCATTCGCGAAGACGACGGCCGAACTTCAGCGGGAGGGGGCCGCCGCCGCGCAGCGCGCCGACTGGCTCGCCGGGATCGCCAGCTACAAGGCCGTCCTCCTCGAAGGACTCGAGGTCGTGTTCATCGTGATCGCCGTGAGCGCCGGGCGGGGGCTTCTCGTCCCTGCCAGCGTCGGCGCCCTGGCCGCCTGCGCGCTCGTCGCCGGCGCCGGCCTGATCCTTTATCGCCCCCTTGCGCGCGTTCCCGAAAACACACTCAAATTCGCGGTCGGGGTGATGCTGTCGGCCTTCGGCCTGTTCTGGACCGGCGAAGGCCTCGGCGTGCCTTGGCCGGGCGAGGATCTCGCCATCGTCGCCTTTATCGTTTTGTTCCTGGCGACGGGCCTGGTCTCGGTCCCCCTCGTCCAGCGTGCGCGAAGGGAGACCGCCCAGTGAACGCGCTCGCCGCAACGATCCGCGAAGTGATCGGTCTCTTCGTCGACGACGGCTGGCTGGCGGCGGCGATCGTCGCCGTCGTCGCGCTCGCCTGGCTAAGCGCCGCGCTCGCGCCCAATGGCGCGTTGGCGGCGGGGCTGATCCTGCTTCTGGGATGCCTCGGCGTGCTCGTCGCTAACGTGCTGGCCGCCGCTCGGCGTTGAAACGCGCGGTTTAGCGGCCCGCAAAAGTGCGGGCTGCCCGCTACGTTCACAAAAAAGTCAACATTAAGCGGCATGAGAATGAACGTTCATTCTCAGGGGGGATCATGTCGCTGGCGCAAACGTCGTCCGAAAGGACCGAAAGCGATCGGCGCGATCTCATCATCGCCGCCGCCGAACGCGCCTTCGTGCGCAACGGCTTCCACGCGGCGACGATGCACCAGGTCGCCGAGGAAGCCAGCATGAGCGCCGGCAATCTCTATCGCTACTTCCCCTCCAAGGAAGCGTTGGTCGAGGGCCTTTGCGAGGCCGGCAATCGCGAGCGCTCCGCCGCCTTCGCCGCCTTGATCGGCAGCGACGATCTCCTGGCGACCCTGGCGCAGGTGCTGCGCGACCACCTGCTCGCCCGCCCGCGCGAGAGCGCGATGCTGTTCATGGAGATGAACGCCGAAGCGGCGCACAACGCGCGCGTCGCCGAAATGACCCTGGAAATCGACGCCGGCGTCCTCAACGGCCTCGCCCGGCTGGTCGAAGTCGCCCAGCAGCGCGGCGAAGCCGCTGCCTCGCTCGATCCCGCCTTCGCCGCCCGGGTGATCTTCACCCTGGTCGGCGGCTTGATGAAGCGGCGCGCGCTCGAGCCTGACTTCGACATCGACAGCGAAGCGGCGATGACGTTCGGCATGTTGAAAGCCCTGTTCGCTGGCGCGATCGCGCCTTCCGCCTCACTTACGGAGGCGCCGTGATGCGTGCGCTTTTGCTTGGAATCGCGTTCCTGGCGGCGCTCGGCGCCGGCTCGGTCTGGATCGGCCTGACGTTCGCGCCCTGCTCGCCGGCGCTCGCGCCGCTCGCGCGCCTCGGCGTCGCCGCCGGAAGCCGCTGCGCAGGCGGAGCGGCCGCCGCAGAGGCGCCGCGGGCTGTCGAGCCGCCGACGATCACGGTCGCCGCTGCCCTGAGGCGTCCCTTCGTCGATCGTCTTTTCGTCTCGGGGACGCTGGTGGCGCGCGAGGAAGCGATGGTCTCGGCGCAGATCGACGGACTGACGATCGTTGAACTCGACGCCGAGGATGGCGACAAGGTCGCCGCCGGGCAAGTGCTCGCGCGGCTCGACCGCAGCCAGCTCGACACGCAGCTCGCTCAAAGCGACGCTGCGACGGCGCGAGCGAACGCCGCGATTGCGCAGTCGGAGAGCCAGATCGAGCAAGCGCAGGCCCAGGTCAATTGGGCGGCGAGCGATTTCGATCGCGCCAACAAGCTCGGCGCGCAGATCATGCCCGCCTCGACCATCGAGCAGCGCGAGATTGCGCTGCGCACCGCGCGGGCTCAGCTCGCCGCCTCACAAGACGCGCTCGCGGTCGCGCAGGCCGACCGCAAAAGCCGTGACGCCGAGCGCAGCGAGATACAGGTCCGCCTGGCGCGCACCGAGGTGAAGTCGCCGGTCGCGGGCGTCGTCAGCCGTCGCACCGCCCGGTTGGGCGCCGCTACGTTAGGCGCGAACGAGCCGCTGTTCCGCGTCATAACCGACGGCGCGGTCGATCTCGAGGCGGACGTGCCCGAACAATCGATCGCCAGGCTCAGCCTCGGGATGCCGGCGCGCATCCGCCTGCCCGGCTCGACCGGCGATGTCGACGGTTCCGTGCGCCTGATCAGCGCGGAGGTCGACAAGGCGAGCCGCATGGGCAAAGTGCGCATCGCCTTGCAGGCCGGCGCCCCGGCGCGGGTCGGCTCCTTCGCTACGGGCGAGATCGCGGTCGCGCGCAGCGAGGGCGTCGGCGTTCCCGCCAGCGCGGTCGAGCGCGACAGCGCCGGCGCACGCCTGCTCGTGGTGCGCGACGGGATCGTTGAGCAGCGCCGCGTCACGGCGGGCATCGCGGAGGGCGATTGGCTCGAAATCCGCAATGGCGTGGCGCCTGATGAAACGGTGGTGGCGCGCGCGGCATCCTTCCTGCGTCCGGGCGACCGCGTGCGCCCGACCCTCGTGTCGGACAGCGCGCCATGAGCATGAATGTCTCCGCCTGGTCGATTCGACGGCCGATTCCGGCGATCCTCGCCTTCGCCGTCCTGACGCTGCTCGGCGTCGTCACGTTCCGCCACATGGCGGTGACGAAATTCCCCAACATCGACATCCCGATCGTCCAAGTGTCGATCACCCAGTCGGGCGCGGCGCCCGCCGAGCTCGAATCGCAGGTCACCAAGAAGGTCGAGGACGCCGTCTCGAACGTCAGCGGCGTCTGGCACATGATCTCGACCGTGACCGACGGTTCTTCCGTGACGGTCGTCCAGTTCAACGTCGGCGCGGTCGACATCGACCGCGCGCTCAACGACGTGAAGGACCAGATCGCCAAGATCCGCACCGATCTGCCCCGCACTATCGACGAGCCGATCATCAGCCGCCTCGACGTCGAAGGCCTGCCGATCGTTACTTACGCCGCCACCGCGCCGGGAATGACGGTCGAGCAATTGTCCTGGTTCATCGACGACACCGTCGCGCGCGACCTGCAAGGCGTCAAAGGCGTCGGCGAGGTGAGCCGCAAAGGCGGCGTCGATCGCGAGATCCGCGTCTCGCTCGACCCCGAGAAGCTGTTGGCGCTCGGCGTCACCGCAGCGGCCGTCAATGACCAGGTGCGTGCCGACAATGTCGATCTCGGCGGCGGACGTGGTGAAATCGCCGGTCAGGAGCAAGCGATCCGCACGCTCGCCGGCGCGCGGCAGGTGCGAGACCTCGCCGCCTTGCCGATCGCCCTGCCCGGCGGCCGCAAGGTCCGGCTCGACGAGCTCGGCACAGTCACCGACGGCGCCGCGGAACCGCGCACCTTCGCGCGATTGTTCGACGAGCCGATCGTCGCCTTCGGCGTCACGCGCGCGAAAGGCGCCAGCGACGTCACTGTCGATCGTCTCGTCTCCGAGCGGCTCGCCCGCATTCACGCCGCCCACCCCGAGATCACCTTCACCAAGGTCGACACCCAGGTCGACAGCGAGCTTGGCAACTACAGTTCGACCATGGAGACGCTGATCGAAGGCGCGCTGCTGGCGATCGTCGTGGTGTTCGTGTTCCTGCGCGACCTGCGCGCGACCTTCGTCACCGCCATCGCGCTGCCGCTATCGATATTGCCGACCTTCTGGGCGATGGACGCGATCGGCTTCTCGCTCAATCTCGTCAGCCTGCTCGCCATCACGCTGGTGACCGGCATCCTCGTCGACGACGCCATCGTCGAGATCGAGAACATCGTGCGGCACATGCGAATGGGCAAATCCGCCTATCGCGCCGCGCTCGAGGCGGCCGACGAAATCGGCCTCGCGGTCATCGCCATCTCGCTCACCATCGTCGCGATATTCTCGCCCGTGAGCTTCATGAGCGGCATCGCCGGCCAGTATTTCCGGCAATTCGGGCTCACCGTCGCCGTCGCCGTGGTGTTTTCGCTGCTCGTCGCGCGCTTCATCACACCGGTGGTCGCCGCCTATTTCCTGCGCGCGCCGGAGGCGCCGGCGGACGAGGAAGGCGCGGTCATGCGCTTCTACGTCCGGCTGGTGCGCGCCTCGGTGCGCCATCGCTGGATTACGCTCACGGCGGGCGTGCTGATCTTCGTCGCTTCGCTGATGGCGACCAAGCTGCTGCCGTCGGGATTCCTGCCGGCCGACGATCACGGCCGCGCCCTGCTCGCGGTCGAACTGCCGCCAGGCTCGCTGCTCGCGGACACTGATCGCGTCACCCGCACGATCTCCAACAAGCTGCGCGCCATTCCGGAAGTGCGCTCCGTCCTGGTCTACGGCGGCGAAATTCTCGGGGCGGACGCGGAGCCGCGCAAGGCGACCTTCGTCATAAATTTCGTCGGCAAGTCCGAGCGCGCCGTAACGCAGAAGGAGCTGCAAATGCGGATCGGCACGATGCTCGCCGATACGCCCGACATCCGCTACTGGTTCGCCAATGACAACGGGGAGCGCGATCTCTCGCTGATCGTTGCCGGCACCAATATGGACGCGATCAACGACGCTGCGAACCAGCTCGCCAGCGAGATGCGCTCGATCCCCGACCTCGAGAACCCGATTTCGACCGCCGAGCTCGATCGACCCGAGTTGCGCGTCGAGCCCAAGCGCCAGATTGCCGCCGATCTCGGCGTCTCCACGGAGGCGCTGTCCGACACGATCCGCGTCGCCACGCTCGGCGACATCGACGCCAACCTCGCCAAATTCAACGCGGGCGACCGGCTCATCCCCATCCGCGTCGAGCTCGATCAGGCGGCGCGCAGCGACATCGGGCGCCTGCAAGATCTGCGGGTCGCGACCGCTTCCGGCGGCGCCGTGCCGCTCTCCGTCGTGGCGGACTTTTCAATCGATCACGGACCGACCGCGATCAATCGTTACGACCGCACGCGGCGCGTCACGATCGAGGCCGATCTCAACGGCGACGCGGCGCTCGGCGACGCCGTACGCGCCATCCGCGCCTTGCCGACCGCGACGCGTCTGCCGCCGGGCGTCGAAATTCGCGAGACCGGCGACGTCGAGATCATGAGCGAGGTGTTCACCTCCTTCGCCGAAGCGATCGGCGCCGGCGTCATAATGGTCTATGTCCTGCTCGTGCTGCTGTTCGGCAGTTTCCTGCAACCCATCACCATCCTCGTCTCGTTGCCGTTGTCGGTCGGCGGCGCGATCGGCGCGCTGCTCATCACCCACAAGGCGATCTCGATGCCTGTCGTCATCGGCATCCTCATGCTGATGGGCATCGTCACCAAAAATGCGATCATGCTCGTCGATTTCGCGGTCGAGGAAATCGGCCGCGGCAGTCCGCGTCTCGACGCTCTGGTCGAAGCCGGCCGCAAACGGGCGCGGCCGATCATCATGACGACGATCGCGATGGCGGCGGGCATGTTGCCCTCGGCGCTCGGCCTCGGCGAGGGCGGCGGCTTCCGCTCGCCGATGGCGATTGCCGTCATGGGCGGCCTGATCGTCTCGACCCTGCTGTCGCTGGTCTTCGTGCCGGCGGCGTTCACCCTGCTCGATGATTTTGGACATGTGACATGGCGCGCGCTCAGCCGCTTCCTCGGCGCGGTGGACGAGCCGCTTCCCGCGCGCGAGGCCGCAGAAGATGCGGCAGTCGTGCCCACGGCGGCCGAGTGAGCATGGCGCATCCAGCGCCATCGTCATTGCGAAGAGCGTGAGCGACGAAGCAATCCATCGTTCCGCGTGGCGCTGCTAGAGCGAATTGTCTCTAGGTTGATCCGAGCCTTTGCCGTCATCGCGAGTTAGGACCGCCTTTGCAGGCGATCTTGCTGAATGAAACGGGGCCGGCGCGCTGCCATCGTGGTAGGATTTTCGGGTCGTCGGCAAGAGGTCGGCTTCTCACTGATGCCGTTGAGCTCGGTCGCGAGTTGGACCCGGGACGCCGTGATGATCTCGTCTTGCGCGTAGGGGCGGCGACGCCCTGGAGCCTTCTTCTTAGCATTCCTCTTCCATCGGCGTCCTTGCCGGCGCGGCGAGCGATGGAGGCGATGATGGAAGTTCTGCACGAACGGGTGGCCGGCCTCGACGTCCACAAGGACAGCGTCGTGGCGTGCGTGCGCGCGATGGCGGCTGGCAAGACCCACCGGGACTGTCGAACGTTCGAGACGACGACGGCCGGCCTTGGCGCGCTCAAGGACTGGCTGGTCGCGGCGCGCTGCGAGCGGGTCGCGATGGAGGCGACCGGCGTCTACTGGATGCCGATTTGGAAGATACTGGCCGACGGCGACTATGCGATGATCGTGGCCAACGCCGCGCACATCAAGGCGGTTCCCGGCCGCAAGACCGACGTCAACGACGCGACCTGGATCGCCGATCTCGCCGCGTTCGGCTTGATCCGGGCGAGCTTCGTTCCCGACGAACCGCTGCACGGGCTGCGCACGTTGATGCGCACCCGTAAGCAGCTGGTGCGCGAGCAGTGCGGCCATGTCCAACGCATCCAGAAGACGCTGACGGAAGCCAACATTCGCCTCAATTCGGTGATCAGCGACATCATGGGCGGCAACGGGCGCCGCGTGATCGAAGCGATGATCGGCGGCCAGCGCGATCCGCGCAAGCTCGTCGCCTTGACCGACCGGCGGCTGAAGGCCTCGCCCAAGCAGCTCTACGACGCGCTGCACGGCCGCCTGACCGATCATCATCGCTTCCTGCTGCGGCTCCATTTGCAGCAGTACGACGCGCTGGCGGCGACCATCGGCGAGCTCGACCGCGAGGCCGACGAGCGCCTCGCGCGGCTCGACCAACGGATCGAGCGCAAAGCTGGGTTTCGCGACTTGATCGGCTTGCTCGTCACCATTCCCGGGGTCAGCCGCTTATCCGCGTTGACGATCCTCTCCGAGATCGGCCCCGACATGGGCCGCTTCGCCACCGCCGGCCATCTCGTCGCCTGGGCGGGCCTCTGCCCGGCGCAGAACGAAAGCGCCGGCAAACGCCGGCGCGGTCGCCTGCGCAAGGGCGCGCCGTGGCTGAAGACCATGCTCGTTCAGTGCGCGTGGGCGGCCAAGCGCGCCAAGGCGAGCTATTACTCCGCCCAGTTTTTCCGCCTGCGCGCCAGACGCGGCCCGCAAAAAGCGGTCTGCGCCGTCGCCGCCTCGCTTCTCACCGCGGTCTACCACATGCTCAAAGACGGCGTCCCGCACCGCGACCTCGGCGGCGCCTATTTCGAGGGCCGCCGGCCCAAGGCCAAACTCAATCGCCTAGTCCGGCAAATCCGCGATCTCGGCTACGACGCTACCTTGCAGCCGATCTCGCAAGCCGCCTGAGCCGAGCCTGATTCGCACGCCAACGCCGCCACTTAGCGTGTTGTTTCTTCTTAGCGAAGCGTGGCGATCCAGAGGTCGACGCGTCAGCCGATTGAGGCGCGCAGGGAACGACTCGCGGCTTGCTGGGCGAGACCTCGATCGCTGGATTGCTTCGCTCCGCTCGCAATGACGAATCAGCCTGGCGGCGGCGCTTCCGCGAGCGCCGCGAACAGCGCGGGCAACGCTTCGATGTCCTCGACAACGTGATCGGCGCGGGGCGCAAGCTCGCTTCGCTGCGCCGGCCCGCTGAGCACCGCGATTGCGAGCGCCCCGGCGGCGCGCGCCGCATCGAGATCATGCAGCGAATCCCCAACCATCGCGACCCGGCTCGGCGGCGCGCCGAGATGTCGCGCGAAGGCCAGCACCATGCCGGGCTCGGGCTTGCCGCCGTGGCCGGTATCGTAGCCGGCGATGAATTCGAGCGCTTCATCGAGGCCGAGCGCGGCGATCTGCCGGCGCGCGCTCGCCTCGGAATCGTTGGTGGCGACGCCGAGTCGCAGGCCCATCGCCTTCAGCGCGCCGAGCGCCGCGGCGGGCGCGCCGATCGGCGTCAGCGCCTTCAGCGATTCCACCGCGGTCAGACGATCGATCTCGCCCCGCAATTCGGCGTAGTCGGTTCGCCCGAGCGCTTCGCCCCAGCTCTGGCCGTAACTCGCCGAGGATCCAGCGATCAACGGCGAGGTCGGCAAAAAGCGGCGCTTCTCTAGCGAGAAATGCAGCGCCTCGGCCTGCGCGCGCATCAGCTCGGGATCGCCTTGGGCGAGAGCGTGAATGACCGCATGCGTCGTCGGCCCCCAGGTCTCGTCAAAATCGACAAGCGTGCCGTCCTTGTCGAAAAGCACTCCAAGTATCGACAATGGCGACCTCTTAACGTTTGCCGGCTCACGCCCGGGCCTCGCTCGCCGGCCGGCGAGCCGAAGTCGGCCGTGTTTCATCCTTTAAATCGCCTTTAACGGATTTCATTCACGTTGTCGCCATTGGCTGGCGCAGCGTGGGCGGCGTCGAGCGATCAAGTCATTGAGTGTGCCATGCGTCACGATCTGTCCGCAATTCCCGACGTCATCGAGACCCGCGCCGGCCGCAGCCGTCTTCTCTCCCGCCTCTATCGTGACATCGGGCTCGCCGCCGTCGCGGCCGAATTCGAGTTGCCCGTCAGAGAGTTCGAGCCGGAACTCGGCCAAGCCGTCCAGCGCGGCGCGCGCTATTTGCTGCCGCGCGCTTTCGATCTCGCTTCCTAAAAAGCGGTAGAAGCGGCGGTCTGTCTTTCCTAGGAGACGCATTTCGCCTAAACGACATCCGGGCGCGGGGGCGCATCGAGTTTTCGGAACCCTTCAATGCTGGTGACTCGTCGCCAACTCCTGACCGGCCTCGGCGCTTTGGCGACGACTTCCGGCTTCGCCGGCTATGCGACCGCCTATGAAGCCGGAACGGCGCTCACGCTGACCTCCTACGCGTTGACCCCGCCGCGCTGGCCCGACAACCTGTCGCTCAAGATCGCCGTCGTCGCCGACATCCACGCCTGCTACCCCTGGATGTCCGAAGAACGCATCGGTTCGATCGTCGATCTCGCCAATGCGCAGAAGCCGGAATCTCACCGTGGTGCTCGGCGACTTCGTGTGCACCCACCATTTTGTCAGCGGCTTTGTGCCGCCCGGCGCGTGGGCCGAGCAGCTCGCGCGGCTCGAGGCGCCGCTCGGCGTCTATGCGATCCTCGGCAATCACGACTGGTGGTTCGCCGCCATTCCGACCGATCCTCCCGATCAATCCCGCTCCATCCGGCGCGCGCTCGCCGCCGCGCGCATCCCCGTGCTGGAGAACCAATCGCTGCGGTTGGCGCAGAATGGAAAGCCCTTCTGGCTCGTCGGCCTCGGCGACCAATTGGCGCGCTCCTACCGGCGTCCGGGCGTGCACGGCGTCGACGACCTGCCGGCTGCGATGCGCGAAATCAACGACAACGCTCCGGCGATCTTGCTCGCGCATGAGCCTTACATCTTTTCGCGCGTTCCCGACCGCATCGCCTTGACCTTGTGCGGCCATACCCACGGCGGCCAGGTCAATCTTCCTTTCATCGGCCCGGCGCTCATGCGCGCGCGGCTCGACGGCAAGCCTTACATTTACGGCGTCTACTCGGAGGGCGAGCGGCGCCTCGTCGTCTCGGGCGGCCTCGGCACCTCGCTTGCGCCGGTACGCATTCTGCGTCCGCCGGAGGTGGTGACGATCGATCTCGCTGCTGCCTGATCCCGCGCAGTCAGGCGACGGCGCGCAGCGCGCCCGGATTTTGCATGAGCCCTTCGCAAATCTCCTCGAACGGCTTGGGCCGACCGAAGAGATAGCCCTGCGCGAAGGGGATGCCTTCCTCGATGAGGCATTGCGCCTCGATCGGTCGCTCGACGCCTTCAGCGAGGACCTCGATGTCGAGCGCCTTCGCGAGATCGCGTATGACGCGGACGATCGCGGCGGTTTCAACGATCTCGGGGAATTCGCGCACGAAGGAGCGGTCGAGCTTGATGCGATCGATCGGAAAGCGCCTGATATAGGCGAGCGAGCTGTACCCGGTGCCAAAATCGTCGAGCGCCACCGTCATGCCGAGTTCGCGCAGGCGCGAGAGCACCTGCTGCGCTTCGGTAAGGTGACGAATCAGCGTCCCCTCGGTGATCTCTACTTCGATCGCGTCTCCGCCGATGTTGGCCTTCGCGAGTTGCTCGACGAAAAATTTGACGAGATTGGGATCGATGATCTGGGCGGGCGAGAGATTGACGGCGATACGGACGTCGCCATAGCCCAGTTCCTTCAGCCGCCGCGCCCTCTGACACGCTTCGACGATCAGCTGGCTGCCGAGTTGCACGCTCAACCCTATTTCCTCGATGATCGGCAGAAACTCGCCGGGGCCAAGCACGCCGCGAGTTGGGTGGCGCCATCTGACCAGCGCCTCGAGACCGATGAGGCGTCCGGTCGCAAACGCGATCTGCGGCTGAAAATAAAGGAAGAACTCGCCGCGCGAGAGGCCAGCCGCGATCTCGAGCTCCATGCCGCGGCGGCGTTTATGCGTTTCGCGCATCTCGCGTGTCAGGAACGCAATCGCGCCGCGTGCAGTGCGCCTGGCGTTGCTAAGCGCGATGTCGGCCATCGACAGGAGGCCGGCGATGTCTTGCGCGTCCTCTTCCAGCAACGCAACGCCGATTGTCGAGCCAGCCTGCAGCGTCGCATCCGGCAAGCGAAGCGGCGCTTTAATCGCCCTCTGCAAACGCTTGGCGAACGCCTGCCCGTCGCCGTCGCTCTCACCGCCGATTTGCAGCACCGCGAATTCGTCGCCGCCAGGGCGGGCCACGTATCCCTCGTCGCCGACTTCGGATTGCAACTGGCGGCCGACGTGCTTGAGCAGCCGGTCTCCGGCGGCGTAGCCCAATGCGTCGTTGACCTCCCTGAATCCGTCGAGGTCGAGAAGATGCACGGCGAAAGGCCGCGCCGCCGGCGAAGCTTCGGTGACGAGGCGCAATAGCCGGCTCTCGAACGAACGGCGATTAGGCAGTTCCGTAACCGGGTCGTGCGTCGAGAGAAAGTCGAGCCGCAGGTTCGCGGAAACAAGCGCATCCTCGCTGCGGGCGATCGAGTCCTGCATCGCGTTGAAGGCGCGTACGACGGCGCCGATTTCGTCATCGCGGCGCCAGGTCAGGCGACGGTCTATGCGACCGCCCTCCTCGATATTTTCGATCGCGTCGGCAATCAGCGCGAGCGGCCGGCCGATGAAGCGTTGCGCCGCCATCCACAGCGCGGCGACGATCGCGCTCGTCGACAGCGCGGCGACCGCGAGATTTTCCCAGAGCACGTTCCAATAGATCGAAGCGATGGGAGCCTCGGTCACGGCGGCGTCGATATGCCCTGCCGACAGGCGAAGGCCGCTGTTGCTCTCGACGATCAACTCCGTGCGGACAGCGGAGGGCTTATCCGCCCCCTGCCACGTGTCGGTCGCCGCGACCAGCACGCCCGCGCTGTCATAGACAGCGGCCGAAGCGACGTATGGATCTCCAGCGATTTCGTCGAGTATCGAAGCGACCGCGTCGTATTTCAGGCTCTGCAGCGGCTCCGCCATCATCTTCGCCTTCGACCTCAATATCGAGGACAGGCGGAACTGAGCTGCCTGCTCTGCACGCTCCGCGATGCGCTTGGCGCTGGCGACCGCGCCAACGGCTTCGATCGAGAAAACAACCGCGAGCGCAATGAACGACAGCCGGAAGATGATCGAAGCGCGAGTGGCCCTGACCGAGGTCAGTTCGCCGAGCGGCGCATGGCGGGATGTGATCGCACTCACGGGAACCGTCCTCGCTCGATTACGACGCCGACGGTGATCGGCGCCGAGAGGCAAGCCGGTCCACGACTCGAGCGTTTTGCGTTTTGTTCGAACCGGCGCCGCCATTGCGAGCGGAGCGAAGCAATCCAGCGATCGAGGCCTCGCCAGCAAGTCGCGAGTCGTTCCGTGGGCGCCTCAATCGGCTGACCCTTTTACTCGCGATGACGACAGGGGTCCGGTTCAACCAAAAGACAGCGTGTTCTGGCGAGCCGACTTTCGGCCCGCGGCGCGGGACGAATGCCGCAGTAGCGGCTGGGCAGATGGACGCATCGGAGATGAACGAGCAGGACATACGAAGCATCTCGACGCAAGCGGGCAGACATCGCCGCGCGAGCGTTGATCGAGCCCGGCTTCATGCCCAGACGCAAACAGGGCTAGTGGGAAAAACCTAACAACCAATTTCCCGAGACAAGAGAATTCGTCCCCAAATCAGGATTGGCTTTCGATCGGTCCACGCCCGCGAGCAGCCCGCGCCTCCTCCTCATGGGCGCCGGCGCCCGCATGAGGGCGCCGGCGAATACATTCAGGCGTCCATGTTCGCGAGGCGGCTGCGGTCGCGCAGCGTGATCTGCTTCGCGCCGGCGAAGCCCAGAATGCCCTCGCCGTGAAGTTGGGACAGCGTGCGCGACACTGTTTCGAGCGTCAGGCCGAGATAGTCGGCGATATCGCCGCGGCCCATCGGCAGCGCAAACATGCCCGCCTTGGAAAGACGCCGGTCCATCTCCAGCAGAAACGTCGCGACGCGTTCCGCCGCAGTCTTACGGCCGAGCAGCAGCATGTGGCCTTCCGCGTGCCGCAGATCGCCGGCGGTCATCGTCCACAACGCGCAGGCAACCTGGACGTCGGCTTTCGCCAAAGCCTCGAGCGCCTTCCGCCTGATCATGCGAACGCTTGTCCCGACGATCGCTTCGGCGGTCAGGCGATGGGTCGCATCCGGCTCCAGGCCGAAGATATCGCCAGGAAGGTGAAAGGCGCCGATCAACCGGCGTCCGTCGCTCAGCAGCCTGTAGCTGCGAACCGCGCCGCGGACGACCTGATAGACATATTCGGCCGGCTCGCCCTCGCCATAGAGGCTCTCGTTGCGACCGTAGGAGAATTCGGTGACGACGAGGCCGGGGTGACCGGCGAAGAGACCCACATATTGCGAATCGGGCGCCGGCGACGGGTTCCAATTGGCGCGAGAAGCGGCGGCGGTGAAAGACGGCTGGTGCAGCATTTTGGCCCTCTCCCGTGACTTGGTCGATGGCCAAATGTGACGGATTTCCGCGGCAGACGAAATTTCGGTCTGCGCCCTAAGGGGACTTACGGAGGTCCTTGGCGGCCTGGATCGCCGCCCTGACATGGGTGACGAGACTGTCCTCGATGTGGGGCTTCGGAACGACGCTATGCACGCCGCGCGCCTCAGCGCGCGACGTGACGCTTTGACTGGGATAAGCGGTGACAAGGACGACCGGCGTGACGACGCCCCGCTCGCGCAGACGATCGATCAGGTCGAAGCCGTCCATCTCGGCCATGACATAGTCGATGACGAGACAGTCCTCGGCGCCTGGCGGAGGGTCGGCGAGCAGCGAGGGACCATCGGCGAATGTCTTCACTGCGAACCCCTCCGTCTCGAGCAGAAATTGCAACGAAGACAAGACGTCCGCGTCGTCTTCGACGACAAAAATGGTTGTTTGCGCCAATGGTCGCTCACTTGTGTTCACCCGCGTCGGCGGGCATGCCAGCATCGTCGGAACGGTAGCCTGCGAGCCGCCGACGGAGATTGATCTGGCTCAATCTTTAAGGACGCCGACCCGCATCGCCATGCGGACGAGCTCGGACAGATTGGCGGCCTGCATCTTCGTCATCAGATTGGCGCGGTAGACCTCGACGGTGCGGGGACTGATGTCATAGTCGCGCGCGATTGCCTTGTTCGAGAGACCTTCGACGAGCCCTTGCATGACTTGCCGCTCGCGAGGACTCAGGCTCTCGACTCGCGCGAAGAGCTCCGCTGACGCCGCCTCGCCATTGGCGGTGCTTTCGGCGCCGTCGAGCGCGGCGCGGATCGTTTCAACCAGCCTTTCGTCCTCGAACGGCTTCTCGATGAAATCCGCGGCGCCGAGCTTCATCGCGGCGACCGCAAGCGGAACGTCGCCATGTCCGGTCATCACGACGACGCTGAGATGCGGGTTGGTCGCTTTGACGCGCTTGAGAAGTTCGATGCCGTCCATCCCGGGCATGCGGACGTCGGTGACGAAGCAACCGACCTGGCCGCTCGGCAGGGCGGCGAGAAAGCTCGTCGCGGAGTCGAAGACCAGAACTGAAAAGCCTGCAGCGGCAAGAAGGAAGTTGAGCGAATCTCGCATCGCGTCATCGTCGTCGACAACATAAACAACAGCTCCCGACTCCATCTACCGTCCTCCGTCTACACCGCGGCGGGGAGGGTAAAACGGAACGTCGCCCCTCCATTGGCATTGGTCTCGGCCCGCATCTGGCCCCCGTGCGCTTCGATGATCGTTCGGCTGATCGACAGCCCGACGCCCATGCCCGCCTCCTTGGTGGTGAAGAAGGGCTGGAAGAGATTAGCGAGCACATCAGCGGCGAAGCCTGGCCCCGTGTCCGAAATCGAAATCTCGATCATGCTGTCGCCGACGAGAGCGCTCGCCACCGTGAGCTGGCACGCCTGCGATTCGGCCATGGCCTCCGTGGCGTTGCGGAGCAGATTGACCATGACCTGCTGGACTTGCACGCGGTCGGCCAGCACGAGATCGTTTTCGGGATCGAGCTGGAATTGCAACAGGACCCCAGCCTCGCGAGCGCCGACCAGCGCGAGGGCGGCCGCCTCCTCGACGAGCTTGCTGACGCTTTCGACGCGCCGCTCCGATTCCCTGCGAAGAACGAAGTCGCGCAGCCGGCGGATGATGTTGCCGGCGCGCAGCGCCTGTTCGGAAGCCTTGTCGAGCGCAGATTCGATCATTGCGACGTTCGGATCGGAGCTGGCGGCGAGAAGCCGGCGCGAACCCTTCATGTAATTGCTAATGGCCGCGAGCGGCTGATTGAGCTCGTGCGCCAGCGCCGACGCCATTTCCCCCATCGCGCTCAGTCGCGAAATATGGACCAGTTCCGACTGGAGCCGCAGCAGACTCGCTTGGGTGCGCTGCTGCTCGGTCAGATCGCGCACGAAGCCGGTGAAATAGCGCCGGCCGGCCGAATTCATCTCGCCGACAGAAAGATGCATCGGAAAGGTCGAGCCGTCGGCGCGCTTGCCCGACACAATCCGCCCGACGCCGATGATTCTGCGATCGCCCGTGCTCCGGTATCGGTCGAGATAGCCGTCGTGGCGCGTACGGTCCGGCTCCGGCATGAGCATATTGACGTTGCGGCCGGTCGCTTCGGCTTCCGCGTAGCCGAACATATCCTCGGCCGCTCGGCTGAAAAACTGGATGACTCCGGACTCGTCGATCACGATCATCGCGTCGGGCACGGTGTCGAGGATGGAGCGCAGATGCTCCTCGCGCGTTCGTAACGCCTCTTCGACCTTCTTCTGCTGGTCGATGTCGAGAATGACGCCGCTCAAGCGATGCGTAGCGCTCGCGGCGGCCACGCCGCCGCGCATGCGCAGCCAATGTTGCTGACCCTCGCGAACCACGCGGATCTGCGTATCGAGAATGGAGCTGTCGGCGGTCGCGCGCTCCAGCGTCTCGGTCAAGGAGCGAGCGTCCACAACCTGGATCTGCGACAGCAGCGTCTCCCAGGCCACGGGCAGCGGCCCGGAATAGCCGAGGAAGCTGCGCGTCGTCACCGATCCGTCAAACATCCGCGTCAAGGGATCGAAAGCCCAGATTCCGACGCCGGCGCCTGTGACGCTCGGGTCCGCCGCGTGGGCCGGCCCGGAATCGACCTCGAACCGATTGATCCCCTCCATGTCGCCTCCACCCGAGCGGCGATCGAATGCTTTGCGACTTTAGCCGTCCGCCCCGCAATTCCCGCCGGCCGCAAGTCGCCAAAGCGATATTGAAATCAAGCTCTGCATTGCGCAAGCGACACGATGATCCCCCGCGGGACGCTACGGCAGGTAGGTGTCCCGCACGAAAAGGGCGCCCGGCGACGAACCGGGCGCCCTTTCGAATCGGGGGGCGGAGCGCTCAGTGAGCGGCCGCGCCCTCCGCGCCGATGCCCGTCTGGGAGCGAACGAACTGCGCCTCGAAGGCGGCGCGCTCCTTGGCCGCGGCCGCCGACGAATCGGTGACCGAGAAAAGCCACGTGCAGAAGAACGCCAGCGGCATGGTGAAGATCGCCGGCGAGGCGTAGATGAACAGCGAGCTTCCCTTGGGGTGGCCGAGCACAGCTTCCCAGATGCCGGGGCTCACGATCGTCAGGACCACCGCGCTGATGAGCCCAGCGAAGCCACCGATGAAGGCGCCGCGGGTCGTCAACCCCGGCCACAAGACCGAGAGCAGCAGCGCGGGGAAGTTCGCGCTGGCGGCGACGGCAAAGGCGAGGCCGACCATGAACGCGACATTGACCTTCTCGAACACGATGCCCAGCAGGATGGCGATGATCCCGAGCACGACGGTCGTGATCCGCGCCACGCGGGTCTCCGCCGCCTCGTCGACGCGACCATGGCGGAACACGCTGGCGTAGAGGTCATGACTGACCGCGCTGGCGCCCGACAAGGTCAGGCCCGACACGACAGCGAGAATCGTCGCGAAGGCGACCGCCGCGATGAAGCCCTTCATCAGGTCGCCGCCGACGGCGTGCGCGAGGTGGATCGCCGGCATGTTGCCGCCGCCCAGCAGGGCGCCTTTGGCGTCGAGATAGGCCGGATTCGTGCTCACCAGAACGATGGCGCCGAAGCCGATGATGAAGGTCAGGATGTAGAAATAGCCGATGAAGGTGGTCGCCCAGAACACCGACTTGCGCGCCTCCCTGGCGTCGCGGACCGTAAAGAAGCGCATGAGAATGTGAGGCAGTCCGGCGGTGCCGAACATCAGCGCCATGCCGAGCGAGATCGCCGAGATTGGGTTGGCGACCTGAGGGCCGGGCAACAGGATGGCGTCATGCTTGGGATGCACCTCGACCGCCTTGGCGATGAGCGCGTTGAAGTCGAAGCCGAACTGCGCGAGCACCAGGATCGACAACAGCGTCGCGCCGACGAGCAGCAGGGCCGCCTTGATGATCTGGACCCAGGTCGTCGCGATCATGCCGCCGAAGGTCACGTAGATGACCATCAGGATGCCGACCAGGACGACGGCGTAGAGATAGGGCAGCCCGAACAGCAGCTCGATCAATTGCCCCGCGCCGACCATTTGGGCGATCAGATAGAATGCGACGGTGACCAGCGTGCCGGTCGCCGCCATCGCGCGGATCGGCGTCGCCTGCAGGCGATAGGACGCAACGTCGGCGAAGGTGAACCGGCCGAGATTGCGTAGCGGCTCGGCCATCAGGAACATGATGATCGGCCAGCCGACGAGGAAGCCGATCGAATAGATCAGGCCGTAATAGCCGAAGCTGTAGACGAGCGCCGATATACCCAAGAAAGAGGCCGCCGACATGTAATCGCCGGCGATCGCCAGGCCGTTCTGGAGGCCGGTGACGCCGCCGCCGGCCGCGTAAAAGTCCTTGGTCGAGCGCGTGCGCTGCGCCGCCCAATAGGTGATGCCGAGCGTCAGGAGGACAAAGGCGGCGAAGATGATCACCGCGTTCCAATCGGTCCCGGCTGCAGCCGCGTCGGCAGCCCGCGCGGCTCCGGCGATGAGCGAGAGCGAGGCCGCAAGGGCCAGGGAGGCGAGGAAACGTCTCATCGCTTGCCTCCCCCAGCGTTCGCGCTGACGATCGAGCGGGTGAGTTCGTCGAATTCGGAATTGGCCCTGAGGACGTAAATCCCCGTCAGGACCACTGAAGCGACGATGAGTTCCGCGCCCAGAATCAACCCGATCGTGATGAAGCCGGCGACCTTCGTCGCGATGACTGCCGGCGCAAAAGCAACGATGGCGATGTAGCCGTAATAGATCACCAGGATGATGATCGACAACGTCCAGCCGAGTGACGAGCGATCTTTCACCAACCGCAAGTAGTTCGGATCGCTTTGGATCCGCCTGAGAACAGCCTCGTCCATGCCTTTCCTCCCCAGAAATGTTTCGTTGTCGTTTTTATGACCAAATCAACGCACTAATCGCGAAGTTTCGCAAGCGGTTAATTTGCTCTGTCACCAGGCGCGCGTCGCGCGGCTTCTCCAGTGCTTTTTGCCTCGCACAAGCCGCGAATTCAGTCGATCCCTCGGCCAGGACGGCTCAGCGACCTTCGTCTGGCCGCAATGCCCGCGCAATGCCCGCGCCGTCCCGCGTTTGTGCCCGGGGCCTCGATCGGATAAGTTACGGGCTGATCCCCACTGGATGAGGGGTATGACACTTGGCTCACGCGGCCCGAAACCCCATATTTTCGTCGCGCGCGGTTGCGCAGAGGGCGAGATAGCTGTCAGAAGAGGCCGATTGAATGGATTTCCTCAAGCCACGGTTGCACCGCATGAACCGCCGCCGACGCATTTATGAAGGCAAAGCCAAGGTCCTTTACGAAGGGCCGGAGCCTGGCACGCTGATTCAGCACTTCAAGGACGACGCGACGGCGTTCAATGCCAAGAAGCACGAAATCATTGAAGGCAAAGGGGTTCTGAACAACCGGATCTCGGAATACCTGTTTCAGCGGCTGAACGAGATCGGCGTTCCCACTCATTTCATGCGGCGCATCAACATGCGCGAGCAGCTGATTCGCGAGGTCGAGATCATTCCGCTCGAGGTGGTCGTGCGCAATGTCGCGGCCGGCTCGCTCGCCACGCGCCTGGGCATCGAGGAAGGCACGCAGCTGCCGCGTTCGATCATCGAGTTCTATTACAAGAACGACGCGTTGAACGATCCGATGGTGTCGGAGGAGCACATCACCGCCTTCGGGTGGGCTTCGCCCCAGGAGATCGACGACATCATGGCGTTGGCGATTCGCGTCAACGACTTCCTCACCGGACTGTTCCTCGGCGTCGGCATCCGGCTGGTCGATTTCAAGATCGAATGCGGCCGGCTGTGGGAAGGCGACAATATGCGGATTGTCGTCGCCGACGAGATCAGCCCGGACTCGTGCCGTCTGTGGGACACGAAATCCAACGAGAAGATGGACAAGGACCGCTTCCGCAAGGACCTCGGCGGCATGATCGAGGCCTATACGGAAGTCGCCCGCCGGCTGGGCGTCGTCCAGGAAGGCGAAACTCCGCACGTCGGCGGCCCGCGCCTCGTCAAATAAAAGTGAGGCCCCGCCGTGCGGCGGGGCCCCTTTCGTTCGGGCGCGAAAGTCGCGCTCCGCGATCAGCCTAAATTCTTGGCGAGGAAGTCTAGGGTGCGGCCCCAGGCGAGCTTCGCGCTTGCAGGCTCGTAGCTCCCACGCTCATCGCAATTGAAGCCGTGATCGGCCGGATAGAGGGAGACCGCGACGTCTGGGTGCGCCGCCTCGACCTTGCGCACCCCGGCGAGCGGAATGTGGGTGTCCTTTTCCCCGAAATGCAGCATCGTCGGCGCGCGCGGCTTCAGATCCTTCAAACCGATTACGCCGCCGCCGTAGTAGCCGACCGCCGCCGAGACGCCCTCGGTATGCGCCGCGGCGAGCCAGGCCATCGTGCCGCCATGGCAGAAGCCGACGACGCCAACCTTGCCGGCGCTCGAAACCCGCGCGACCGCCGCCGCCAAGTCGGCCAGCTCGACGTCGCGCTCGAGCTTGCCGACGATATCCATGCCGCGCTTAATGCCGTCCTGGTCATAGGCGAGTTCGACACCCTTTTCGACGCGATCGAACACCGCCGGGGCGATGGCGAGATAACCTTCGGCAGCGAAGCGGTCGGCGACCGAGCGGATGTGGTGGTTGACGCCGAAAATCTCCTGCACGACGACGACGCCGCCGCGGGGCGCGCCAGCCGGCGTCGCCAGCCAGGCGGCAATCGCGCCGCCACCGGCGGCCTTCAGCTCGATCCATTCACTCATGGGGTCCTCTCGAACATTTGATGCAAAATTGATCCGTTACTATCGCGCTCGGCGCGGCTGACGCTGCGCCACGGCGATGCCGCCGACGACCAGCGCCAGCGCCGCCACGTGGTAATAGGCGAACGGTTCGCCAAGCAGCGCCACCGCCATCAATGCGCCGAAGGCGGGGACAAGGTTCACGAACACGCCGGCGCGGCCCGGTCCAATCAATTCGACGCCGCGCATGTAAAATCTCTGCGAGACAAAAGCGACCCCGAGAGCGGCATAGGCGACCAAGACCAGGCCCTTCCCGGTCGGCCAAATGAAGCCGCCGGACGCGACCTCCCAGCCGAACAACGGCAAGGAGGTGAGCAGCGCGGCGACGGCGAAGCCGGCCAGGAGACTAAGTCCCGTGACGTTCGGCCGCTTGCGCAGGCCGAGTGTGTAGCCCGCGTAGAAAACGCTGGCGACGAGCATGAGAACGTCGCCGCTGTTGAACTCGAGGCGGGCAAGGCGCGACCACGCGCCCTGCGAAGCGATCGCGACGACGCCGATCATGGTGGCGAAGGCGCCGACCGCCTGGAGCGCGGTCACCCTCTCGCCGAGACCAAAGCGGGCGCCGACCAGCACAAAAGCGGGGATCGCGCCCTGGATGATCGAAACATTGAGCGCCCCCGTGCGATGCCCAGCGAGATAGAACATCGCATTGAAGGCGGTGAAGCCGAACCCGCCCATCGCTCCGACGTACAGCCAGTACTGGCGCAGAACGTCGAAATCGCGGCGCAGATCACGCCGCGCCACGTAGAGGATCGGCACAAGCGCCACCGCCCAGCGCGCCGTCACCAGCGTCATCGGGCCGATCTCGCCGACCGCCATGCGACCGACGACAGCGTGCCCCGCCCAGGTCGCGGCGGTCAGCGTGAGAAGAAGGACCGGGCTGTTCCAGAAACGCGTCCAGAGCCGCGTCCACGGAGACATAGGCCTATCCGTCGAAAGGGATGTTCGAGTCATTGCAGGATGTCGCCTCGAGCGCCCTCGCCGATCGGCGTGCTTGAGTTCTGCCGCCGGCTTACGTCGCGCGGAGCGCCGTGGCAACTTGCCGCCCGCCCCTTCCCCCCTTGCGGGGGTCAGGGAACGCGAAGCGTTCCCGGGAGGTGGCCCGACGTCACTCGGGTCGGATGAAGGGTTGTTTCCGACGCCGCCGGCCTCCGACCATCGAGCCACCGCCCCCGTTTGCCGATCGCGCCTCTTTCGGCGCCGCCCTCTCATCCGTCGTCGCAGAAGACGACGACACCCTCTCCCACAAGGGGAGAAGGGTTTCGGCCTGAGCTCCCAACGCTTCGCCGGATGAGGGTGCTCCGGCTTCCATCGTTTTCCAGCGCTAAGCCAGCGACAGCGCCACCTTCCGCACGGCGAGAGCCAGCATTTGCGCCGGCGGCGACAGCGGCAGTCCGGCCCGCACCGTCAATCCGACCGGACCGCCGGCGATCGAGGCCGAGAGCGGCAGGCGGATCAGCGCTCCCTCGCGAAGATCCTCCGCGACGACCCCGAACGAGATGAGCCAGACGGCGTCGCTCGCGCGCACATAGGCGCGTCCGAAGGGATGCGCCACCGTCTCGATGACATCCGCCGGCTTCGCGATACCCTCGGCGAGGAAAAGCCGATCGACCTGCGGGCGGATGATGGAGCCGGCAGTCGGGATGAGAAGCGTCAGCCCCGCAAGTTCGGCGAGGCGCACCGGCCGCCCATCGGCGGCGGGGTGACCGGGCCGCGCCACCGCGACGATCTCCTCGGAATAGAGATGCTCGAAGGCGAGGCCGATCATCGCGTGAGGTTCGGCGAGGCGGCCGACCATCAGGTCCAACCGGCCCTGCTTGAGGCGGTCGAGCAGCCATTCGTTCGGTCCCGCCTCGATGCGGACCGTGGCGGTGAGCCCCTCTTCCTTGGCGCGCATCACCGCGCGCGGCATCACCCGCGCCGCGACAGTCGGCAGCACGCCGACCTCCAGCACGAGGCCGCCCGCGCGCGCCTGCGCGAGCGTGTCGACGCCGCGCGCGAGTTCGGCGTAGGCGGCGCCCGCGTGGGCGCGAAACGCCTCGCCCTGAGCGGTGAGGGAGGCCCCGCTTCGACCCCGCTCGAACAGCGGCGCGCCCAGAATCTCCTCGAGCTCGCGAACGGCGCGAGAAACCGCGGGCTGGGTAAGGTGCAAGCTTTCCGCGGCGCGGCCAAATCCGGCGCGCGCGGCAACCTCGAGGAAGCAGGCGATATGGCGCAGCTTCATGCGGCCGTCGATCACGGGAAGTCCTCCCTTTTGCGCGGGACGTCGAGCCTTTCATATCAAACTTGATATGGAACAATAAGGCGATATCATTTTTCATATCCGTTACCGCATGCAAAGAATGCGGTGCGCCGAAACTGCAAGACGGCGCGGAGGAGCGGCCGGGATGCATGTCGTAAGGACGGGCGGAGCGACGTTGCACGTCGCAGCGGACCTCGCGCCGGGTCGCCCCACCATCGTCTTCGTCAATTCGCTCGGCTCGGACCTGAGAATCTGGGACGAGGTGGTAGCGGCGACGCGACGGGCCGGCTTCGGCGCGCTGCGCTATGACCTGCGCGGCCAGGGTCTCTCCGACACCGGAACGACCCCCTACCGCATCGCCGATCATGTCGCCGATCTCGAAGCCGTTTTGGCGTCCCACGAGGTCGCGCGCGCCGTGGTCTGCGGCCTCTCGGTCGGCGGGATGATCGCGCTGGGCCTCGCCGAGAAGCGCCCCGACCTCGTCGCCGGCCTCGTCCTCTGCTGCACCGGCCATCGCATCGGCACGGCCAAATCGTGGAACGCGCGGATCGCCGCGGTCGAGGCGGGCGGCGTGAAGGCGGTTGCGGAGACGGTGCTGCAGGGCTGGTTCTCGTCGGACGCGTATCGCGACAACGCCCCCGGCGTCGCCCTTTGCCGCAATATGCTCTCCCGCAGCCCGATCGACGGCTATGTCGCGACCTGCGCCGCGTTGCGCGAAGCCGACCTCGAGGCCGCCGCCCGCGCCGTGACGGCGCCGACGCTCTGCATCGCCGGCGAATACGATCGGGCGACGCCGCCGGAACTGCTCCGCGCGCTCGGCGGCTTGATCCCCGGCGCCCGTCTCACGGTCATTCCCGGGGTCGGACATATGCCCTGCGTCGAGGCGCCGTCGATCCTCGCCGATCATCTCCTCAGCTTCGTTGGCGAGCTCTTCGCGAACGCGGATCGCTTCTCTGCCGGCATGGCGGTTCGCCGCCACGTGCTCGGCAACGCCCATGTCGACAATGCGCTACGCAACGCGACCAAGCTCGACGCCGATTTCCAGCGCTTCATCACGGAGGGCGCCTGGGGTTCGGTGTGGACGCGCCCCGGCCTGACGCTGCGGGAGCGTTCGATTGTCACCCTCGCGTTGCTGGCCGCGCTCGGCCACGAGGGCGAAGTCGCCATGCACACCCGCGCCACGCGCAACACCGGCGCCACGCCTGAGGACATCGCCGAGGCGATGCTGCACGTCGCCGTTTATGCGGGCGTGCCCGCCGCCAACAAGGCGTTTCACACGATCAAGAAAACTTTGCAGGTCATGGAGGACCAGGCATGATCAACGCGCCCGTCTCGAAGCGCGACTGGAACGCGCATCCGCCGCTGCTCTATCCCCCTTACGGCTCGACGGTGCTGCGCGGTCCCACCAAGCCGCTGATGCCGCTCGCGCATGGCCTCGCCGAGAGCGGCGGCCCGGTGTTCGGCCACGACAAGCTCGGCCCGCTCGACCACGACCTCACCCGCAACGGCCGGCGCAACGGCGAGCCGATCGGCGAGCGGATCGTCGTGACCGGCCGCGTCCTCGATGAGGACGGCCGCCCGGTCCGCAACACGCTGATCGAAATCTGGCAAGCCAACGCCGGCGGCCGCTACGTGCACAAGATCGATCAGCACGACGCGCCGCTCGATCCGAATTTCCTCGGCGGCGGTCGCTGCATGACCGACGACCAAGGGCGCTACAAGTTCTACACGATCAAGCCCGGCGCCTATCCCTGGCGCAACCATTTCAACGCCTGGCGGCCGAACCACATCCACCTCTCGCTGTTCGGCAATACGATCGCCTCGCGGCTGGTGACGCAGATGTATTTCCCCGGCGATCCCCTACTGGCGCTCGACCCGATCTATCAGGGCGTCCCCGAGGGAGCCCGCGATCGGCTCATTTCCAAGTTTTCGATCGACGTGACCGAGCCTGAGTTCTGCCTCGGCTATGTCTTCGACATCGTGTTGCGCGGCCGCGCCGAGACGCCCTTCGAGGAGCCCAAGCGATGAGCAATCAGACCCCTTCGCAGACGGTCGGCCCCTTTTTCGCTTACGGCCTCGCGGCGGAGCAATACGGTTACCCGAACAGCCAGATCGTCGACGGGACGATGGCGCGGGAGGACGCCAAACGCATTCGCATCGCCGGACGCGTCTTCGACGGCCAGGGGGCTGTGATTCCTGACGCGCTGATCGAGCTTTGGCAGGCCGACGCCAGCGGCCGCTACGGCGCGGAGGGCTCATCCGGCTTCGGCCGGCAAGGCACGGGGACGGACCGCCAAGGGCGCTTCATCTTCGACACAATCAAACCGGGCGCCGCGACCGGCCACGCGCCGTTCGTCACCATCGTGCTCTTCATGCGCGGGCTGCTCACCCACGTCTATACGCGGCTCTACTTCTCCGACGAGGTGCAAGCCAACGAGGCCGATCCGACGCTCGCGACCGTCCCCACCGACCGCCGAGGCACGCTGATCGCGAAACGCGAGGAGACGGCGCAAGGCGTCGTCTACCGCTTCGACATCCATATGCAGGGAGAAGACGAGACCGTCTTTTTTGACCTATGAGCGAGGCGACGCGAACCGAGCGCACTCAGGTCGCCATCATCGGCGCCGGCCCGGCGGGGCTGCTGCTCGCCGAGGTCCTTCGGCGCGAGGGCGTCGAAGCGACCGTGCTCGAACGTCGCGACCGCGCCCATGTCGAGGGGCGCATCCGCGCCGGCATCCTCGAACGGGGCACGGTCGAAATGATGCGCCGCGTCGGCGCAGCCGCGCGGCTGGAGCGCGAGGCGCTAACGCACGACGGCATTGAGATCGCCATCAACGGCCGCCGCCAGCGCATCGACTTCCACGCGCTGATCGGCGCCAACGTCACAGTCTACGGCCAGACGGAGGTGACGAAGGATCTCGGCGACAGCCGCGCCGCAGGCGGCGGGCGGACGATCTACGAGGCGCTCGACGTCTCGCTGCACGATGTCGACAGCGAACGCCCGCGCGTGCGCTTCGTCCATGCGGGCGAACCTTGCGAAATCGAGGCGGATTTCATCGCCGGCTGCGACGGGTTCCACGGCGTTTCCCGAGCCAGCATTCCCGCCGATCGCCTCCGCGTCTACGAACGCGTCTATCCTTTCGCTTGGCTGGGCGTGATGGCCGACACGCCGCCGGTCGCCGACGATCTCATCTATGCGCAGCACGATCGCGGCTTTGCGCTCTGTTCGATGCGATCGCGCACCCGCTCGCGCCATTATCTTCAGGTGGCGCCGAACGAGAACCTCGAGGATTGGTCGGCCGACCGCATCTGGTCGGAGATCGGCATGCGGATCGGCGACCCCAAGGGCGAGTTCCTCAAGACCGGCCCGCTGATCGAACAGAGCCTGACGCAGATGCGCAGCTTCGTCTGCGAGACGATGCGCTACGGCCGCCTGTTCCTCGCCGGCGACGCCGGCCACATCGTGCCGCCGACGGGCGCCAAGGGGCTCAATCTGGCGGCGAGCGACGTCCACTATCTCTCGCAGGCGCTCGTCGGCTTCTATCGGACGGGTTCCTCAAGCGAACTGGAAAACTATCCGGTCCGCGCCCTCGCGCGCATCTGGAAGGCGCAGCGCTTCTCGTGGTGGATGACCTCGATGCTGCACAATTTCGGCGCCGCCGAAGCGTTCCAGGACAAGATCCACCGCGCCGAGCTCGAATATGTGCTGGGCTCGCCAGCGGCTCAGACTTCGCTCGCCGAGAATTACGTCGGCCTGCCTTACTGACCCTCCAAACGAAAGCGGCGCCGTGAAGAGCGGCGCCGCGGGATCGTCGATGTTTGCAGAGGCTCAGTACTTGCGCACCAGCGGCTGTTCCGGCGGCGGCGGCGCATAGATCGGCTCGTCGCCGATCATCCAGCGCAGACCGATGCGGAAGTCGTTGGTGGCGAGCTGGTTGTGGGAATAGACGACATTGCCCGAGCCCCCGCAGTTCGCCACGGAAAAGCCGTTGCCGCTCAGGCAGTTCGACGTCCCCGAGGTGAACTTGCCATAGTCGAGATAGCGATAGCCGACATCGAGCTTGAGGTTCTGCGTGACGTTGAAGCTGAGGCCGGCCATCAGCGCCCAGGCGAAATCGGTCTTGTTGCCGTTGCTGAAGTAGCCGCCGGCCGGCGAGGCAGCGCCGGCGATGCTGGCAATGCCGTTGTCGGTCATGCCGGAGAGCATGTTGTAGGCGACGCCGACGCCGGCGCCGACATAGGGCGTGACGCCGTACCAGGTGCCCAGATCGACATAGCCGTTGACCATCGCGATGTAGGACGAGAGGTTGGCGCGATAGAAGTCGGAGAATTGATTTGGCTGGGTGTTGACCACCTCCAGCGCCTGGAAGGTCGCGCCGCCTCGATATTCTCCCGTCACATCGGCGCGAAACCAGCTGTTGACCTGATAGCCGAAGCCGACATCGCCGAAGCCGGAATCCGAAATCGTCGGGTTGTAAAATGTGTTGGTGGCGCCTGCGGGCAGCCCAACAAGCGGATTGGGCGAGATGCCGAGGCTCGGCGTATTCGCGTTTATTGCGCCGCCGACGTCGCCGCGCAAATACCAGCCGCTGAATTCGACCGGCGCGGGCAGAAGCGGCTCCATGGGAGGCGGCGGCGGCAACAAGTCGGCCGCAACGGCGGCATGCGCCAAGGCGAGAAGCGCGCCGCCGGCGAGAATAAGGGCCCTACTCGTGGCCATTGCGACAATCCCCTTCGTTCGACGCGCGCGCCCAGCGCGCAGTGCAACGAAGGTAGAAATGCCACGAACACCTTAATGCAGACTTAACCCTAACTATTGACCTTAACTGAGCGTAACGCCCGATTTTCGAGGACGATCCCTTTGTTAACGCAAAGTAACCCTTGCGCGCTACGCACCGGCGTTGGACGCCAAGAACTGATTGCGGCGCGCCCAGCGCTGGCGTCGCGCCGACTTAACCTTGTCGAGCCGTCTGTTTCGTTATGAAACAGCATTGAGACTGGCGAGGGAAACCTTCTGACGCCCCTCGGCGTCGAAATTTTCCGGGGCGAGCCAGCGCTGGAAAGCCGCGCGACGGGCCGGCCACTCGGAGTCGAGCATCGAGTACCACGCGGTGTCCCGGCTGCGGCCCTTGACGATCATGTGCTGACGGAAAACGCCCTCGAACGAAAACCCGAGGCGCAGCGCCGCGCGCTTCGACGGCTCGTTGAAGTTGTTGCACTTCCATTCGTAACGGCGATAGCCGAGCTCATCGAAGACGTAGGCGGCAAACAGATATTGCGCCTCGGTCGCGCCGATCGTGCGCTGGAGCGCCGGGGTATAGAGAATGGCCCCGACCTCAATGACCCGATTGGCGGCGTCGATCCGCATCAAGGTCTGATAGCCGACCGCTTCGCCGGAGGCGTTGTCGACGACGGCGAAAAACAACGGATCGGCGGATTGCGCCTTGGCCGCGATGCTGGCCTTGAACGCGTCCTCGACGGCGAACGGCCCATCGGAGAGATAGGTCCAGCCCCGATCCTTGTCGCCCCCGTTGGCGGCGCGAAACAGCGCGCTCGCATGCGGCTCCGCATCGAGCGGCACGAGCGTGACCGCCCGGCCGCGCAATGTCACACGCTCAGGCCGCTTGGCGGGATGGGCGTCGACCGACGGTCCGAGGGGTTGCGGGGGGAGAGACATGGGCGGCGTTCCTCGGGCTGTGGCGTTTTGCTCGCGACTAGCGATTGACATCTGTTTTCGCGAAATCCTCGCCCTTGTACAAGAGCGACGCGCCAAGCGCTTTTGCGCAGGCATAGGACAGGCAATCCGCGAGATTCAGATGCGCGGGATGGCGGCCTTTTCCATAGGCCTCGAAACACGCGACGGCGAGCGCCCCTATCTTTGCGTCGAGGGGAATCTCGACAACTGCCGCTTCCTCCCGAAACGCTTCGAATAGGGTCTGCGCTTGCGATGGGGCGACGTTAAGCCGCGTCGCCATGACCATCGTGGCCTCGAGTCGAACAACCGGCGAAGTGTAGCGAGCCTGCGCCGCGGCGATCGCGTCCGCCAGCTTCCCGGCCTCGGGTTCTCCTGTCAAAATGGCGACGACGGCCGAAGTGTCGATAAACATCAATGGCCCCACAGCGCGTCGATTTCGTCCTTGGTCATCTCATGGCCGCCTGGACGCGCCATCGCCTCAGCCCTGGCGGCGATTTCGGCGAGCCGCTCGCGCAGAGGCCGCGCGTCGCGTTCACGCGCGAGTTCCCCCTCGAGCGCTGAGATGATCGCTTCGGTCATCGTTGTATTGCGACGAGCCGCAAGGTCGCGCGCCAGTTCGCGCACGCGCGGATCACGGATGCTGAGGGTCATAGCGCCGCCCTGCACATACAGTTTATGCTCGACTGTATATACAACGCGTTGGCGATTGAGTCCAACGCGGGGTCGCCAGCGACGCCTCGGAAACAAGCGCCGCCGGCTCCCCTCGCCTCAGTGGTTGTCGCGCGGCACGCCCATCGTCTGCGCCAGCCGCTGGTACTGGACGGCCGGCTTCAGGACCATGCCCTCGTCGAACTGGGCGACCATCTCGCGCTGGATCTGCTGCCAGGGCGTCTGGCTCTTGGGGAATGCGTAGCCGTGCTTCTGCAGCTCGGCGCGGCGCTCGGCGAGCTCCGCGTCGGAGATCAGAATGTTCGCGGTGCGCTTCTTGAGGTCGATGCGCACGCGGTCGCCGGTGCGCAGCAGCGCGAGACCGCCGCCCGCCGCCGCTTCCGGCGAGGCGTTGAGGATCGAGGGCGAACCGGACGTGCCGGACTGGCGGCCGTCGCCGATGCAGGGCAGCGCGGCGACGCCCTTTTTGATGAGGGCGGCCGGCGGCTGCATGTTCACCACCTCCGCGCCGCCGGGATAGCCGATCGGCCCCGTGCCGCGGATGAACAGCACGCAATGCTCGTCGATCTCGAGCGACGGATCATCGATGCGGTGGTGATAGTCTTCCGGCCCGTCGAAGACGATCGCCCTGCCCTCGAAGGCTTCCGGATCGCTCGGATTCGAGAGGTAGCGCTCGCGGAACGCGGCGTCGATCACGCTCGTCTTCATCACAGCGTTGTCGAAGAGGTTGCCGCGCAACACGATGAAGCCGGCCTCTTTCTTCAGCGGCGCGTCGATCGGGAAGATCACGTCCGCGTCGTCCGACACACGCTTCTTGCAGTTCTCGCCAATGGACTTGCCGTTGACGGTGAGCGCATCAGTGTGGACGAGGTTCTGCTTCATCAGCTCGTTGACGACGGCGGGGACGCCGCCAGCGCGATGAAACTCCTCGCCGAGATATTTGCCGGCCGGCTGCATGTTGACGAGCAGCGGCACGTGATGGCCGACTTTCTCCCAATCCTCGATGTTCAGCTCGACGCCGATGTGGCGCGCGATCGCGTTGACATGGATCGGCGCATTGGTCGAGCCGCCGATCGCGCTGTTGACGACGATCGCATTCTCGAACGCTTCCCGGGTGAGAATATCGGACGGCTTGAGGTCATCCCAGACCATCTCGACGATGCGACGGCCGGTCTCATAGGCGATCTGGCCGCGCTCGCGATGCGGCGCAGGAATGGCCGCGCAGCCCGGCAGGCTCATGCCGAGCGCTTCGGCGATCGCGTTCATCGTCGAAGCGGTGCCCATCGTGTTGCAATGGCCGACCGACGGCGCCGACGAGGTCACGATCTCCATGAACTGCTCATAGTCGATCTTGCCTTCGGCGAGCTCGGAGCGGGCGCGCCAGACGATCGTGCCGGAGCCGGTGCGCTCGCCGTGGTGCCACCCGTTGTTCATCGGGCCGCCCGACAGGACGATCGCGGGGATGTTGACGGTCGCCGCCGCCATGATGCAGGCGGGAGTCGTCTTGTCGCAGCCGGTGGTGAGCACGACGCCGTCGATGAAATAGCCCATCAGGACTTCGACCAGGCCGAGATACGCCAGGTTGCGATCGAGCGCCGCGGTCGGCCGCTTGCCGGTCTCCTGAATCGGATGGACCGGAAACTCGAACGGCAGGCCGCCGGCCGCGATGATACCGTCGCGCACACGCTTAGCGAGATCGAGGTGATGGCGATTGCAAGGCGACAGATCCGAGCCTGTTTGCGCAATGCCGATGATCGGCTTGCCGGAGCGCAGTTCCGCGGGCGTGAGACCGAAATTGAGGTAGCGCTCGATATAGAGCGCGGTCATCCCCGGATTGTCGGGATTGTCGAACCATTGCGTCGAACGCAGGCGGCGCTTGCCCTGTTTGCCCTGCGTCGCTTCGCCCTTGTCTTCCATGCCACCTGTCCTTGGGGTCAAAGGCGCTTCAGCACGCCCTTTCAGGGCACTATGCGGTCTTTCCCCGAGCAAATCAACGAAGGCCCCAACAAGGCTTCAAGCGGCGGCCGAGCCGTGCTATGCGATCGCTACGCGCCCGTAGCTCAACTGGATAGAGTATCGGTCTTCGAAACCGAGGGTTGGAGGTTCGAACCCTTCCGGGCGCGCCACTTCTCCCCCCACAGCTCAGGCTCGACGGCCGAAATGACAGGCGTACCGCCGCTGAGTCGAGGTCGTCGCCTTGATAATACGCGGCAGATTGACTAGGAACGAAAGAAGTTCATGCCGTTGCTCAGGCGTGTGCGACGTGGCGCGGGGGGTAGTCGGCGCTCCGTCTCAATCTGAGACAGTGTCGAAGGTCGCCGCAAATCGTGTCGGCGCTGGCCTTCGCCTCGATCTAGTCTTGTGGCGTCAACTCAGCGTTGGCGTTGGGCGTTCGAGTTTCCAAGCGTATTCTGACTGAGGGGAATCAGGATGGCTGCCGCGACGCCGATATTCATTCTTCTCGGAGCGTTCGGCGGGCTTCTCGCCGCGCCGCAATCGATCGACCCGCAGTCGCTGGCGCAGCTCAATAGCAGCTCCTACGGGATGTTCGGCGGCGCAGAGCTCATGCACCTCACCAGGGGAGAAGGGGTCTATCCCGACATCCACGCCGACTACATCTACGGCGGCCTGTCCTGGTGGCAGTTCCGGCCGCGAATCGGCGTTTCCGAATCGGCGCGCGGCGACTTCTGGGCCGGCGCGGGCGTCGACTTCGAGAAATACTGGGCGATCAACAATAAACAGGCGATCTTCGCCGGCATGAGCTTCATGCCGGGCTACTACCACCCGGGCGCTCTTCAGCTCGGCGATCCAGTCGAATTCCGCACGCAGATCGAGCTTGGCCTGGTGCAGATCAACAATTGGCGCGTCTCCGTCTTTGTCGAGCATCGCTCGAACGCCGGCCTAGGGCAGAGCAACCCAGGCATCGAGGCCGTCGGCGCGAACTTCGGATTCAGTCTGTAAAACGGCCCCACTAGGGGCGCCGCCAAGCTCAATCGCCAACCCTGGCGTTCGCCGCCGCCGCGAGTTCGACACGATCGTCGGGCACGGGGCGAGGGCTGCGCTATGACGAGGAAGCTACTCCGTGACCGCTACGCAAGACAGGACAATGTTCGACGCGCCCACCTCCCCGGCGATCGTGTCGAGCGACGCCCTTCGAGGAGGGAGAATGGTCCTCCTCTTCCTGCTGTTTGCGGCGGTGTGGGCGCTGTATTTCGCGATTTCGGAATCCCCGTCAGCCATCAACCAGAGCATGGCGGAAGCCTACGCCTGGGGAAAAGAATTCCAACTCGGCTATAATCAGCACCCACCCTTCTGGGCCTGGCTCACCGGCGCCTGGTTCCTCGTGTTCCCGCACACCAACTGGGCGTTCGGGCTCTTGTCGGCGCTCAATTGCACGATCGGTCTATGGGGCGCCTGGCGGCTGATCGGCGAATTCGCGCCGGGAACTGTCCGCATCGCGGCGACGGCGCTGCTGCTTGCGACGCCGTTCTATACGGTGCTCGGCTACGGCATGAACGCGAACATCATCTTCGTCTCGATCTGGCCCTGGACGCTGTATTTCTTCGTCCGCTCGATCGAGTCGCGCCGAACGATCGACGCGGTCTGGCTCGGCCTCATGTTCGCGGCCGCCATCCTCTCCAAATACTACGCCCTCATCCTTTGGGCGACCTGCTTTCTCGCCGCGGTGCGCCACCCGGCGCGCAAAGCCTATTTCACCTCGATCCGCCCTTATCTCTCGCTCGCGGTCGCGCTTGCCTTGTTCGCGCCGCACGTTGTCTGGCTGGTCGAGAACGGGGCGCCGCCGCTGCGCTACTTCGGGCATGTCTCTCATCTCGGCTACGCCGCGGCGTTCAGCAATGTGATCACCACGCTGCTCGGCGCGGTGAGCGAAAACCTGATCGCCATCGCCCTCATCCTTTACGCCGCCAAGCTGTCGCCGCTGGAGGCGCTGTCGATCGCACGCTCGCGCATCGGCGACGTGCGCCTCCAGGTGATTGCGATTTTGGCGCTCGCCCCGCTCGTCCTCTCTCTCGCGGCGTGCATCGCCTTTCAATCGAAACTCGTCACGCCGATGCTGCAAGGCACGTTCAGCCTCGTGCCGTTGCTCGTCATCGAGGCGCTGGGGCGGCGGCAGATCGACTGGATCGACCGATTCGCATTCCGCTTCGCGATAGCGGCGATGATCGCTGCCACGCCGCTTGCGGCGCTGGTCGGCGCAAGCTGGGTCTGGCTGAGCCACAATCCGAAAGTGACCGATCCCCGCATCGAAATCGCGGCGAGCGCGACCAAGCTGTGGCGGGAAAAGACAGGACTGCCGCTCGCCTATGTCGGGGGCTCCTACGCCTATGGCGATGCGGTCGCGTTCTATAGCCCCGATCATCCCCACAGCTTCGAGAGCCTGGACTACGCGCGCCGGCTCTGGGTGACGCCGGAGCGGCTCGCCGCGCAGGGCCTGATGACGCTATGCGCCGCCTCCGACCAGGATTGCCTCGACGCGACCGCCCGCTACGTCACGCCGGCTTCGTCGCGCAGCGAAGTCAGCCTCACCCACACCGCCTGGGGGCGCACCTTCCCGCCGGTCCGGGTCGTGATGACGATCATCCCGCCGCGATAGAGCTTTCGGCTGTTAGCGCGTTCCGTGGGCGGCCCGATCGGCTGACGCTTCGATCTCTGGATCGCCGCGCGCACTCAGAGTCGATTTGTCGTGAAAACCGATTATCGGCTGTCGGACGCGCCGGTTAGAGACGGCGACGTCTGATAGGGAATTCATATATCAACATGATTAGAGCCATCGCTTTTAGCGCCGCTTTCGTGTCACTCCTGGGCGCCGCCAGCGCGCAGACGCCTCCTGCGCAACCTGATGGAGCGGCTCAAGCCGTTGGGCTGTTTGCACAGACTTGCGTTCAGTTCGGCGGAAATCCGTCCGCCGTGCGGGACTTCCTTCGCCAACGGCATGTCCCCGAGCTCACCCCCGCAGCAAAGGCCGTCTTCGTGCGGGACCACGTCGGAGTCGGCTTCGACGCGACAAACAAGGCGACGCGCTTGGCGCTCGTATCCGAGGACAATGGCGTTTGCACCGTATTCGCCGAAACAGTCGATGTTGCGAAGGTCAATCCATTGATGCAGACGGTCGCCCAACGGGCCGGCGCGCCATTGGTTGAAGACGGCGGCCATGAAGCCGATGGGTTCGTCACCCACTTCTACAAGCTGACCCGCTTTGGCCGTCAGTTCGCGGTCGTGATCAGCACCGGGGGTCGCCCGGACGCTCCGTTTCACGCGGCTCTGACGCTTGCCCCGTCGAAGTGATCACCGATCATTCAGTGACATATCGTCACGGTGAATCATCTCGGCGCGCCCCGGCGTGCCGAGAAGTTGCTCGATGTCGCGGGAGTTGCGCCCGCGAATGCGCTCGGCATGCAGAGCGTCGTAGGCGATGAGGCCGCGGCCGATCTCGGCGCCGTTCTCATCACGGATGACAACGCAATCGCCGCGCGCAAAGACGCCTTCGACGCGCGTCACGCCGGCGGGCAGCAAGCTCTTGCCGCTCGCCAAAGCCTTCGCCGCGCCGGCGTCGATCGACACCGAGCCTTTGAGTTCGAGCGTCCCGCCGATCCAGGCTTTGCGCGCCGTCACCGGATTGGACGGCGTGAGGAACCAGGTGCAGGGCTCGCCCGCCGCCACGCGCGCGATCGGATGGGCGACGCGCCCGTCGGCGATCACCATATGCGCGCCGCCGCCAGCGGCGATCCGCCCCGCCTCGATCTTGGTGCGCATGCCGCCGCGCGAGAGTTCGGACGCCGCCCCGCCCGCCATTGCCTCGATCGCGGGCGTGATCCGTTCGACGACGGGGATCAGCTTGGCGCGGGGATTGTCCTTCGGCGGCGAATCGTAGAGCCCGGCGATGTCCGAAAGCAGGATCAGCAAATCGGCGCTCGCCATCGTCGCGACCCGCGCCGCGAGGCGGTCATTGTCGCCATAGCGGATCTCGCTGGTGGCGACGGTGTCGTTTTCGTTGATGATCGGCACGGCGCGCATCGCCGAGAGCCGGCCGAGCGTCTCGCGCGCGTTGAGGTAGCGCCGGCGCTCCTCAGTGTCCTGCAGCGTCAGCAACACCTGGCCGGCGACGATGCCGCGCTGGTGGAGCGCCTGCGACCAGGCGCGGGCCAACGCGATCTGGCCGATCGCCGCCGCCGCCTGGCTGTCCTCCAGCTTCAACTTGCCGGCTTTGAGACCGATGACGGTGCGCCCGAGCGCGACGGCGCCCGAGGAGACGACGAGCACGTCGGCGCCGCGCTTGTGCAGCGCCGCGATGTCCGTGACCAGGGCGTCGAGCCATTCCTGCTTGAGCGCGCCGCGCGTGCGGTCGACGAGGAGGCTCGAGCCGACTTTGACGACGATGCGGGAGAACTGGTCGAGTTGGGGCAGCTTCGTCACGTTGGTCGGGCGGCGCAGAGAAAGGGGACTTGGCCGTAGAGCAGCGCCTTCGCCAAAGCAAGCGCGAGAGAGGCTGCTGTCACCCACTCCTACCCTGCCGGCCTCGCCAAAGCGCTATGGCGGCGACGCCGATACCGACCTCATAGGCCAGAATATTCGCCAACGAGAAGACCCGGCCGAGGAGCAGCGCGCCGAGGAGCGTGCCGCGAAAGGCGTCCGCCGCGGGCGCGTGGTACAGGCGGAACAGTTCGGCGCTTACCGCGACCGCGCTACTGATCGCAAGGCATGCGGTTCGTCCGAGGCCTTGCGGACGCAGCGCCGCCACGAGGCAGAAGACCATCGCGCCCCACAGCGCCCCGCCGCCATACCGAAGCCAGAAAACCGGCAGGCCCAATGGCGCGAGGCGCCAGAACAGACCGGCGACCATGATCGCAACCGCGAACGTAAGATGGGTGAGCCGCGGATACGAGACCACGCTGGAACGCGAGACATCCAACGCGAAATCCTTCCAGACGCGGACCAAGCGAGCCCGTCCCTCCCGCTGCGGCGATTTGAGGCATCGGCGCGGGTCCGGTCAAGCTTCACAATATGCTGTGCGCTCCTGCGCGCGCTTGCCTTTCTAGAATCTTTCTAATATAGCCACCGAACCGGCCGCAGCGCGTCGGATCACGCATCTCGACTCACCCTTTTTCGCGCGGGCCCGCCACCGTGCGCACGTCCACTATTTTTTGGAGTCTCGCGCATGCGCAACTTCCTTGACCTCTCCGAAAGGGAGATTCTCGCTTTGGCCATCGGCGCCGAAGAGGAGGACGGGCGCATCTACGCCGACTTCGCAGAGGGCCTGCGCGAGAACTATCCGGCGAGCGCGCGCGTGTTCGACGAGATGGCGGCTGAGGAGAACGAGCACCGCCGCAGCCTGATCGATCTCTTCGTCTCGAAATTCGGCCAGCACATTCCGCTCATCCGCCGGCAGGACGTGCGCGGCTTCATCACCCGCAAGCCGATCTGGCAGGTCCGCCCGCTCGGCATCGAATCGGTGCGCGGGCGCGTTCGCGAAATGGAGCAGGATTCGGCGCGCTTCTACCAGCTCGCGCTGGAGCGCACGGGCGACGCCTCTGTGCGCAAGCTGCTCGGCGACCTCGCCGAAGCGGAGACCCGGCATGACCAGACCGCCGCGGCGCTCGAAGGCGAACATCTCACCCCTGAAGTTCGCCAATCCGAGGAGGAGGACGCCCGCCGGCGCTTCATTCTGCAGATCATCCAGCCCGGGCTTGTGGGCCTGATGGATGGCTCGGTCTCGACGCTCGCGCCGGTGTTCGCGGCCGCCTTCGCGACCCACAATTCCTGGAATGCGTTTCTCGTCGGCCTCGCGGCGTCGCTCGGCGCCGGCATTTCGATGGGCTTCGCCGAAGCGCTCGCCGACGACGGCAAATTGTCGGGGCGCGGCACTCCCTTGCTGCGCGGCCTCGTCTGCGGCCTGATGACGATCGCCGGCGGCATCGGCCACACGATCCCTTATCTCATTCCGAACTTCCTCACGGCGACCGTGATCGCCTGCATCGTCGTCGTGATCGAACTCGCGACCATCGCCTGGATTCAGTGGCGCTTCATGGAGACCCCGCCGCTCTCCGCTGCGGCCAAGGTCATGCTCGGCGGCGGCCTGGTGCTGGCGACCGGCGTTCTGATCGGCAGCGCTTAGGGCGTTCTGCTTTTTTGGCCAGCGGACGCCATACTTCCCGTCCTGGCCGGGCTCGTCCCGGCCATCCACGCCTCTCCGCTGGCGCCGGCGCCTGGACGAGAACGACCGCGCCCTCTGATCCGCGCTCGCGTGGTTGGCCGGAACAAGCCCGGCCAGTACGGCAAGGGCCACCTCGAGCAGCGATCGCTCAGCCGGCGCGCGTCTTCAAGAATGCGGCGAAGGCTCGCAGCGTTGTCTGGGACACGTAATGCTCGACGCCTTCGGCGTCCGCCTCAGCCGCTTCGAGCGGCACGCCGACGGCGACCAGCAGATCGACGACGAGGCGGTGGCGCTGGCGCGAGCGCTCAGCCATCGCCTTGCCGGCCTCGGTGAGGAAGACGCCTCGATAGGGCCGCGCGACCGCGAGCCCCTCGCGCTTCAACCGCGCGATCGCCTTGCTCGCCGTCGGGTGAGCGACGCCCAGCCGCTCGGCGATGTCGGTGGTGCGCGCTTCGCCGTTGCAAGCGATCAGATCGGCGATCAGCTCGGTGTAATCCTCCAGTATCGACGCCGCGCGACGCCGCCGCGCAGCGCCGAAGCGCTTCGCCTGCACCGGAGCCGTTTCAAGATCCTGCCGGCTCGCTCTCACGCTTTCCTTCTTGACGATCGCCGTCACCGCCGCCCCCGAGCCCCGCTCCTTACGGAGGCCTCGATGCTTCATACCTCTCATCGCCGCAGCGTTTCAACACTCCGGCGCCCGGCCGTCTACTGAGCTGCGACCGCGGATTTGCGATGCGGCCGACGCGCCAGCGACCGCAGCCCGAGCCGCAGGAGACTGCGGCCCTTGAACAGGCGAACGCGGGTCTTGCAAAAGGGCACGCTTGGCCGCGCGCCGCCCCGCTCGGCCGCTTCGTCGCGCGCATGGCGGCGTAGGCGACGGCGCATGTAGCGCTTCGACCAGCGGGGGCAATAGTGCTCGAATTCGCGGTCAATCAACTTGACCGGCACGCCGGCGATGCGGAAGGCCTCGGCGATCGCGAATTGCTCGACGTCGTGGCGAACGAGGCCGCCATTCCATAGCCGGTCGAGTAGCACCACCGCGTCCTCGATCAGCGCCGCATGCTCGAAGCGCGCAGCGACAAGGCCGGAATTGAGCATCAGCGACTTGCCGGGATCGAACGCGTAGGCCCCGAGGTTCGCGAGTTCGGTCTCGAACGGACCGAAGAAAGGGTACGGGTCGCCGCGCACAAAACTGTTCATCGCCGCTCCCGCGGCGAGCGCCGCCGCGACCGCCTTTTCGAAGCCTGGGCGGATGAAACTGTCGGTGTCCATCATCACGCAGGCGCGCTCATGCAGGCGCAGCGCGCGCGCCAGCACCACTGGCTTGGCGCGGAACATATAGCTCTTGCCCCATGTCATCTCGGCAAGATCAGCCGAAATATCGACCAGCCGCTCTGGCCGGTCCGCGAAATCTTGCGGCCGGTCGGTGAAGATGGTGATGCGCGACAACTCGCCGCCGATCTCGGCCAGCAGCGTCTCGATGCTGTAGCGAAGCTCTCGCTGTACGGTAGGAGACCTGCCGAAGCACAGATAGATATATTGGTGTGCCGCTCGGCTCATCCGAAAGCCCGCCAACCGTCATTGCAAGGAGCGGAGCGACGAAGCAATCCATGCTTACGCGCGCATCGAGGCGCCGCTGGATTGCTTCGCTGCGCTCGCAATGACGGGGAGAGGTCGTAGAACGCGTTTTGCCGCGTCATTCCTTGCCGCGCTCCAGCACCTCGCGCACGCGGGCGACGAGTTCCGCCTCGGGCGCGGCGAACTGGGCGCGCTGGCGAAGCTCGAGATAGTCGGAGCGATCCTTGCTCGCCTTGGCGAGCTCCGCGCCGAGGCGCAGGTCGCGGATGACGACTTGAGGGCCGCCTGCCGCGTCCCGCTCGTTCGAACCCTGAATAACGGCGCAGAGGCTGCCGCGCTTGTCGGCGTATTTGAGCTGCGCGTTGAGGCCGGCGGCGCCGAGATACATTTCGGCGGCGATGCCGGCGCTGCGCAGATTGGCCGTCAGGCGCTGATAGTCAGCCATATGGTCGCGGTCGAGCACGATGACGACGACCGGTCCGGGCTTGGCCGTTCCCGCGACGATCGGGCTGCGGATAGCCCGCAGCGCGGCCAGAAGGCGCGAGACGCCGATCGAGAAGCCGGTCGCCGGCACGGCTTCGCCGCGAAAGCGGGCGACGAGTCCGTCATAGCGCCCGCCGCCGCCGACCGAGCCGAACCGGATCGGCTTGCCGTCCTCGCCCGTCACCTCGAAGGTGAGCTCGGCCTCGAACACCGGGCCGGTATAATATTCGAGGCCACGGACGACCGAGGGGTCGATGACGATGCGGCCCTCAGCTCCGGCGGCCTCGGTGAGGTCGGCAATCGCCGTCAGCTCCGCAAGGCCCTCTTCGCCGGCGACAGACCCTGCGACCGCCGGGGCGAGCGCGGCGAGGGTCGCGCGGTTATCCGCCGCGCGCGCGGCGGTGTAGGCGAGCACCCTGTCGATCGCGCCGGCGTCGAGCCCGGCGCCCTTGGTGAAGTCGCCGCTCTCGTCCTTGCGGCCGGCGCCGAGCAGCGCGCGCACGCCATCGGGGCCGAGGCGATCAAGCTTGTCGATCGCGCGCAGCACCGTCAGGCGACGGCCGGCGTTCTCGGCGCCGCCGAGGCCGATCGCCTCCATCACGCCGTCGAGCACCTTCCGGTTATTGACCTTGACGACGTAGTCGCCGCGCTTGACGCCGAGCGCCTCCAGGCAATCGGCCGCCATCATGCAGATTTCCGCGTCCGCCGCCGGCGAAGCCGCCCCGACGGTGTCGGCGTCGAACTGCATGAACTGGCGGAAGCGCCCCGGGCCGGGCTTTTCGTTGCGAAACACCCAGCCGGCCCGATAGGAGCGATAGGGCTTGGGCAGTTGTTCGTAATGTTCGGCGACATAGCGGGCGAGCGGCGCGGTGAGGTCGTAGCGCAGCGACAGCCATTGCTCGTCGTCGTCGCGGAACGAGAAGACGCCCTCGTTCGGCCGGTCGAGGTCGGGCAGGAACTTGCCGAGCGCCTCGGTATATTCGATGAACGGCGTCTCGACCGCCTCGAAGCCGTAGAGCTCGTAGACGGCGCGGATCTTGGCCATCATTGCCTCGGCGGCGGCGATGTCGGCGCTATCGCGATCGACGAGGCCTCGCGGCAGAGCGGCGCGCACGCGATTGGAAGCGGTGTCGTTCATCGTGGTTCCCAAGCCGGACGCCTCGGGCGTCAAAAGAGGCCCGCGCCGATATTGATCGTCAGCGCGAGAATGATCGTGTTGAAGAAGAAGGCGACGACGCCATGGACGACACAGACGCGCCGCATCGCCCTGGACGTGGCGTTTACGTCCGCCGTCGCGCAGGCGCAACCGATGACGAAGGCCTGATAGAGGAATTCGCCCCAGTCCGGCTCGTCTTCTTCAGGAAAACGCAGGCCCGCGCGCACGCCGTTCGGGCCGGGCGCATAGTATTCGCCAGCATAGTGCAGCGCGAACATCGTATGGATGAAGGCCCAGGCGGTCACCAGCGTGGCGGCGACGAGGCCAATGTGCTCGGCCTTCAGCGAGCCCGTCATGTCCTTGACCGGCCCGAGCTCCCAGACGATCGCCGCCATTGCGGCGACCGCGGCGAACACGGCGAAGAACAGCAGCGCGCCCTGGTTCTCATCCTCGAGCGCCGCATGGGCGCGCGCCCCGCCGCCGCGCGTGCGCACGCACATCGCGGCGATCAGGACGAGAAAACAGCCTGCGCCAACGTTCCAGGCGATCAGCGCACGGGTCGCTTGCCGCAGCTCTGCGGGAAGGACAAAAAAGACGACCACCATCACGACCGTCGCCGTGATGAGCCGCACGCGGCGTCGCGCCGCATAGAGAATGCCGCGCTTCGGGCGCAGGCGGTTGTGTTGGGCTGATGACGGGGCGGACATGGGCAAGGGCGGATTGTCTCGGCCTGCCTTGCCCGAGGGGCCCGGCGGGGTCAAGGGCCGCGCCTCAGGGCGATTGACAGGCGCCGCGCTTCTTGCGACCCCTGCCGACGAGAAACACCTTGAAGGAGGCGGCCATGTCGGAGCGAGACGACGAGGAGGCCTTACGCGCAAAGCTCGACGCGCTCAAGGGAGCGCTGGCCAAGCGCAACGCCGAACTGCGCGCGAGCGAAAGCGCCGCGAGGCAGCGGGAGAATCCGCAGACCAGCGCAGCGATCTCGATGGGCTTCCGGGCCGCCAGCGAGTTCGCCGCGGCGATCATCGTCGGCGTCGCGATCGGCTGGCAGCTCGACGTTTGGTTCAAGACCAAGCCGGCGTTCATAATCATCTTTTTTCTTCTCGGTTCGGCCTCCGGCATTTGGAACGTCATTCGGGTGACAAGCCCGAAAAGTCCGCCAAAAGATCGCAATTCGCGCTTGTCTGACACGCGAGCGCCAGATAAAGACGTGCGGCGCTCGACCCCCGCGGCCGAGCCGGGGGGCCCACCCAGGGCGGAACACGACGAGGACTAGACGTGGCGGAAGCGGGACCGGCGATCCATCCGATCGAGCAATTCTCCATTTCGAAGATTGTCGAAATTAAGATCGCTGGACACGACGCGCTCGATTTTTCGCTGACCAATTCGTCGCTGTACATGATCATCGCGGTCGCCATCGTTTGCGTGCTGATGGCGATGGGCGCGAGCGGCGGCCCCGGCGTTCCCGGCCGCCTTCAGGCGCTGGCCGAAATGGCCTACGAGTTTGTCGCCGGCATGGTGCGCTCGGCGGCGGGCGAGACGGGCATGCGGTTCTTCCCGCTGGTGTTCAGCCTGTTCATGTTCATCCTGATCTCCAATCTGGTCGGCCTCGTCCCCTACTCCTTCTCCGTCACCAGCCACATCATCATCACGCTGGCGCTGGCGTTGCTCGTGTTTTTCACCGTCGTGATCGTCGGCGTCTGGGAGAACGGCCTGCATTTCTTCAAGCTTTTCGTGCCGTCCGGGGTGCCGATCTACATTCTGCCGCTCGTCGTCGCGATCGAGATCATCTCCTTCCTGTCGCGGCCGCTGAGCCATTCAGTCCGTCTTTTCGCGAACATGCTGGCCGGCCACATCACGCTCAACGTGTTCGGCGGTTTCGTCGTCATGCTGCTCGGCGCCGGCGCTGCGACCAAGGCGCTCGCGATCCTGCCCTTCGCGATGACGGTCGGTCTCGAAGCGCTCGAACTGCTCGTCGCGTTCCTGCAGGCCTACGTCTTCGCCATGCTGACCTGCATGTACCTGAATGACGCACTTCACCCGGGCGGTCACTGACCGGTCGCTTTAGTCGCAACGCAAGCAATCCAAAAACTAGGAGTTTTAGAATGGACGCCGCCAATCTTGCCGTCGCCGCGAAGTACATCGGCGCGGGTCTCGCCGCGATCGGAACCGGCGCCGCCGGCATCGGCGTCGGCACGCTGTTCGGCCAGTTCTTGAACGGCGCTCTGCGCAATCCGAGCGCGGTGGACGGGCAGTTCGGCCGTCTGATCTTCGGCTTTGCGGTGACGGAAGCGCTCGGCATTTTCGCGCTGCTGATCGCCTTCCTGCTCCTGTTCGCCGTCTAAGGCGCGTTCCGTTTCCAACGCATCGCGGGAGGCGCCTTCGGGCGTTTTCCCGCAACAAGGCTTTTGAAAGCGATGGCTCAATCCGACACCCCGGCCCCGCAAGCGACCCAGGCGGAAGTCGGCCACGAGGCCGGCCACCAGAACTTCCCGCCCTTCGCGACCGACACGTTTCCCTCGCAGTTGGTGTGGCTCGCCATCACGTTCGGCGCGCTGTACTACTACATGTCGAAGAAGGCGCTGCCGAAGGTCGGGGCGGTGATCCACGAGCGCAAGGCGCGGATCGCCAAGGATCTCGACGAGGCCACCGCGATGCAGCGGCAGGCTGACGCGGCCGCCGTGGCGCACGAAAAGGCCCTCGCGCAGGCCCGCGCCAAGGCCCAGAGCATGGCTCAGGCGATGCGCGACCAGCTCGCGGCCGAATTCGAACGCCAAGCGCAAGGCGCTCGAAGGGGAGCTCGGCGAGAGGATCGCCGCCGCTGAGCGGCAGATCGACGAACGGCGGGCGCAAGCTATGGGCAACGTGGGCACGATCGCCAACGACGCGGCCGGCGCGATCATCGAGCGCCTGATCGGCCGGCCGGCGAATCCGGAGGCGGTCGCCGCCGCCGTCAACTCCGTGAAAGCGCACTAAAGGGGAGCCTCATGGAATTCGGCGCCGAATTTTACGTCCTCGCTGGCTTTATCGTTTTCCTCTGCCTCCTCGGCTATCTCGGAGTGCATCGCACCATCCTGGCGGCGCTCGACGCGCGCGGCCAGGCGATCGCCAACGAGCTGGCGCAGGCCGCCAAGCTGCGCGCGGAGGCGACCGCCCTGCTCGCGAGCTTCGAGAAGAGGGCCGTCGAAGCGGAGGCCAACGCCGCTGCGATCGTCGCCGAGGCGCGCGCTCAGGCCGAGCAGTTGGCCAAGGACGCCGCGGAGCGGATGAACGACTTCGTCGCCCGTCGCACTAAGCAGGCCGAGGCGAAGATTGCCCTCGCCGAGAATCAGGCCGCCGCCGAAGTGCGCGCCGTCGCCGCCGACTACGCCGCCAAGGCGGCCGAGGTCGTGCTGCGCGACGAGACCCAGGGCGCGGTCGGCGCCGAGCTTGCCGCGCGCGAAATCGCTGCGCTGAAGGACCGGCTGAACTAAATCTTCATCGTCGCCGCACGTCTTTCTGAACGGCGGCGACGTTATATTTGCGACAGACGCCTTGACCCTGCCTGACGCGCGCCTCATTCTGCGGACAACCGATAGAGGCGAGATTCGGCGATGAAACGCACTTTGATTTGCCTTGCGGCGCTCCTCACTCTCGGCGCCGCCGCTCAGGCCGGCCAGAATGGCCCGCCCTTGCCGCTTCCTGGGGGTGGCGGCCATATCGTCGTGCCCGCGGAAGACCGTTACGCCGCCTATACCGCCAACCTTCCGGCCTGCGACAACCCCGACGTCCTGAATCGAATCCACGAACGGTTCCGCGAGAAGGAATCCGAATACTGGTCGTCGCCGCTGCAAATCGCCTCCTACGATCGCATCCGCGAATTCAGCTTCCGCGGCAACGGCCTCGACTATATCCCTCGCCGTTATTGCACCGCCCGCGCGCTCCTCAACGATAACCATGAACACACCGTGATCTACGACATCGGCGAGGATCTCGGCATGATCGGCTGGGGCTATGGCGTCGAGTGGTGCGTGGTGGGCCTCGACCGCAATCTCGCCTTCGCGCCGGAATGCACCGGGCTGCGCCCCTACGCCGAACGCTTCCTCGGCGAAGAGGTCCTGCACACCCGCTACTGAGCAACCTCGAGCGAGATCGCTCCATGCGTTTCGGACGAATTCTCGCTCTCGCGCTGGCCGCCCTCTCGCTCGCCGCCGCCGGTCCGGCCCCCGCCGCCCGCGCCCAGTCCGCTGGCGACTTCGACTTCTATGTCTTCACGCTGTCTTGGTCGCCGGGCTTCTGCGACACCGGCGGCACGGAGAAATCACCGACCCAGTGCGCCGTCGGGGCCGGCAACGGCTTCGTCGCCCATGGGCTCTGGCCTGACCGTGCGCGCGGCCCCAATCCAGAGAATTGCCAATACGGCGTTCACATCCCGGCCGCCGCCATCGCCTCGACCGAGGGCGTCTACCCGGACGAAGGCCTCGCGCGCTACGAATATCTCAAGCACGGCACCTGCTCCGGCCTCGAGCCTGAGGCCTATTTCGGGGCGGTGAAGGCCCTGCGCGACGGCATCGTCGTGCCCGATATGTTCAAGGCGCCGCATCAATCGATGACGCTGGCGCCGAGCGCGATCGAACAGGCCTTCGTCGCGGCCAACGCCAATCTGCAACCCGCGAACATGGCCGTCACATGCCGCAACGGGGAATTCATCGACGTACGGCTCTGCGTCACCAAGGACTTGCACGCCTTCGCCAATTGCCCGAAGGTCGCCGGCCACACCTGTCACGCCTCTTCAGTCACGGTCGCGCCGCTGCGTTGACCGCAGCCCAGCCGTCTGAGCGTCATGAACTATCGCCACGCCTTCCACGCCGGCAATTTTGCCGACGTCGTCAAACACGCGATCCTCGCGCGCGTCCTCGTCTATCTCGCGCGCAAGGAGGCGCCGATGCGCTTCATCGACACGCACGCCGGCGTGGGACGCTACGATCTGACGAGCGACGCCGCCCGCCGCTCGCCGGAATGGCGCGACGGCGTCGCCCGGCTGCTCAAGGCAAAGCCGCCTGCCCCCATCGCTGACCTGCTCGCACCCTATCGCGCGGCGATCGGCCCGTTCGACGCCGACGAGGGACGGCCCGAGTCTTATCCGGGCTCGCCCGCCATCGCGCAGACGCTGTTGCGCCCGCAGGACCGCATCGCACTGTGCGAGCGGCATCCCGAGGAGCGCGAGCGCCTCGTCGCCGCGCTTGGACGCGACAACCGCCTCTCGATCGTCGGCACCGACGGCTATGTCGCGCTCAACGCCTACATGCCGCCCAAGGAACGGCGCGGCCTTGTGCTGATCGATCCGCCGTTCGAGGAGCCGAACGAGAGCGAACGCGTCGAAACGGCGCTTGCCCGCGGCTTGGAAAAATGGCCCCGCGGCGTCTATGCGCTCTGGCGACCGATCAAGAGCGCTGCGGACGACGCCCGCTTCCTCAAGGCCGTCGCCACCACCGGCGCCGCGGGCGTGTTGCGGCTCGAGATCGACGTCGGCGCGGTCGATCCGGGCCCGCACTCGCCGACCCCCTTGCGCCGCACCGGCCTCATCATCGTCAATCCGCCGTTCGTTCTGATCGACGAGGCGCGCGTGCTGATGCCCTGGCTCGCCCAGCTCTTGCGGCGCGGTCCAGGAAGCGAATTCGTCTGCGAATGGCTGACGGAGCCGAAATGAAAGAAAGGCAAAAAGCGTTGCCGACGCGACGCGCATCGGTTTACATGTAAACGAACTGGAGGAAACGAACGATGAGCCTGCCGCACGCCCTGCAAGCCAAACTGCGCCTGCCGGTGATCGGCGCGCCGCTGTTCATCATCTCCCACCCCGCGCTGGTGATCGCGCAGTGCAAGGCCGGCATCGTCGGTTCGTTTCCGGCGCTGAACGCGCGGCCGTTGAGCCAGCTCGACGAATGGCTGCACGAGATCACCGAGGCGCTCGCCGCCCATGACCGCGCCAATCCGGACAGCCCCGCCGCGCCCTTCGCGGTCAATCAGATCGTCCACAAGTCCAACGCGCGTCTCGAAGAGGACATGGCGCTGACGGTCAAGTGGAAGGCGCCGATCGTCATCACCTCGCTCGGCGCGCGCGAGGACGTGAATGCGGCCGTCCATTCCTACGGCGGTCTCACGCTGCACGACGTCATCAACGTCCGCTTCGCTCGCAAGGCGATCGAAAAGGGCTCGGATGGCCTGATCGCCGTCGCGGCGGGCGCGGGCGGGCACGCCGGGCCGTTCTCGCCCTTCGCGCTGGTGCAAGAAATCCGGGAATGGTTCGACGGCCCGCTGGCCCTGTCCGGCGCCATCGCCAACGGCGGATCGATCCTTGCCGCCGAGGCGATGGGAGCGGATGTCGCCTATATCGGCTCGACCTTCATCGCCACCAGCGAAGCGCGCGCGATCGACGATTACAAGCAGGCCATCGTCGACGGCCGCGCCGAGGACATCGTCGGCTCGAGCCTCTTCACGGGCGTCTTCGGCAATTACCTCAAGCCGTCGATCATCCGCGCCGGTCTCGATCCGGAGAACCTTCCCGACGGCGACGTCAAGACGATGGACTTCGGCGCCGGCTCCGGCGCCAAGGCAAAAGCCTGGCGCGACATCTGGGGCTCCGGCCAAGGCATCGGCGCCGTCAAGGCGATTGAGCCCGCCGCCGAGGTCGTTGCCCGCCTCGCCAGCGAATATGCGGCCGCCAAGGCCCGCATTTGCGGGCGCTGAACCGCATGCTTCTATGTCACCCCCGCGAACGCGGGGGTCCAGTCAACCCGCCGCAGGCCTTCTCCCTGTGACTCCTGAATGCCCGCTTGCGCGGGCACGACAGAGGGGAGCGCCGCATGTCTCCCCCGTGCGATTACCAGTAGTTCCGCATCAACTCGGTCGCCCAGGCGGGCTCGTGAACGTCGCCGCGCGGCAGAAACGCCCGCATGCACGGCTTGATGTCGAGAACGGGCGTGCCGTCGATCGCGTCGAGGCCGCGAACGAAGATGGTCAAGCCATAGACGCGTTCGAGCTTGGCGATCGTCACCCCAAGCCGATTGGGCCGCCCCTTGCCGCGCTGCGCGAAGATGCCGATCTGCGGCCAATCCTTGCGACCACGCGGATGGCGGGCGCCGCGGACGATTTCAGCCTCGTCGACGCGGTGGAAGCAGTAGACGACCTCGACGTGAGAGAAGGTCTCCAGTCCGGCTAACGCGTCGGGTTGATAGCGCGCAGCGTCGAGTTCGATCCTGCTCTCAACCGCGTCCCAATCGTCGTCGACCGGTTCGGCGCGGCTCGATCTGACGACGCCGATCGGCGCCAAAGAAATGGTCTCGGCCATCGCGCGCTTCCTCCCGCCAACGCGAATCGTTTGGCGGCGTCTTGCTCGGCGGAAGAGCCACGGTCAAGCCAAACTCGAACGACAGACGAAAAAGGCTTTGCTCCCAGGGATTGCGGGGATAAACGCGGCGTCTCGGCCGGGGGCCCTCCCCTGCCGCCGCCATCCATGAAACAAAGCTTTTGCCGGCTGTTCGACGCGCGTAAGCTATCGTTAAGCCGAATCGCGTTTCGCGTTCCGCTTTCAACCCGACAACCAAGATCTTCGAACCGCCATGGCGAATGTTGAACCTTTCGCGGGCCGGCGCGCCGGCGTCGCGAACCCGTCTGAGCCCGCCTACCGCACGCCGCCGCTCAACATCGAGGCGGAGCAAGCGCTGTTGGGCGCTATCCTCGTCAATAACGACGCCTTCGACCGCGTCTCCGACTTTCTCAAGCCCGAGCATTTCGCCGAGGAAATCCACCGGCGCATCTACGAGATCGCCGGCTCGCTGATCCGCGCCGGGAAGCTCGCGTCGCCGATCACGCTGAAGACCTTTCTCGGCGAGCACGATCTCGGCGGCGTCAGCGTGCCGCAATATCTCGCCCGCCTCGCCGCGGAGGCGACGACGGTCATCAACGCCAACGACTACGGCCGCATGATCCACGATCTCGCGGTGCGCCGGAACCTGATCCAGATCGGCGAGGACGTCGTCAACGTCGCCTATGACGCGCCGGTCGATTCGAGCCCGCGCGAACAGATCGAAGAGGCGGAGCGGCGGCTCTACGCCATCGCCGAGGGAAACGGCCGCTACGACGGCGGCTTCCAGCGCTTTTCCGACGCGCTCAAGACCGCGGTCGACATGGCCGCCAAGGCCTATGAGCGCGACGGCCATCTGAGCGGCGTTTCGACCGGGCTGATCGATCTCGACGCCAAGATGGGCGGGCTACAGTCCTCGGACCTCATCGTCCTTGCCGGCCGCCCCGCCATGGGCAAGACGTCGCTCGCCACCAACATCGCCTTCAACATCGCCAAGGCCTATCGGGGCGAGCAGCGCCCGGACGGCACGATCGAGGCGGTCGAGGGCGGCATCGTCGGATTCTTCTCGCTGGAAATGTCGGCCGAGCAATTGGCGACCCGTATCATTGCCGAGCAAGCGGGCGTCTCCTCCTCCAAGATTCGCCGCGGCGACATCACCGAGAGCGACTTCCATCGGGTCGCCGAAGCGGTGCGCGAGATGCAGTCGATCCCGTTCTATATCGACCAGACCGGCGGCATCTCGATCGCGCAGCTCACCGCGCGCGCGCGCCGCCTCAAGCGCCAGCGCGGCCTCGACGTCCTGGTGATCGACTATTTGCAGTTGCTGTCGGGCTCGAAATCGCGCGGCGAAAATCGCGTGCAGGAGCTCACCGAAATCACCACCGGCCTGAAAGCGCTCGCCAAGGAGCTGAGCGTGCCGATCATCGCCCTCTCGCAGCTCTCCCGTCAGGTCGAGTCGCGCGACGACAAGCGCCCGCAACTCTCCGACCTCAGAGAAGTCCGGCTCGATCGAACAGGACGCGGACGTCGTGATGTTCGTCTATCGCGAGGAATATTACCTCAAGGGCAAGGAGCCGCGCCCCGGCACGGAGGAGCACCTCACCTGGATGAACCAGATGGAGGCCGCGCACGGCCGCGCCGAAGTGATCATCGGCAAGCAGCGCCACGGCCCGACCGGCACGGTGGAGCTCCAGTTCGAGGCCGAACTGACGCGCTTCGGCAACCTCGCGAGGGAAGAGGCGCTGCCGGAGGTGCGGTGAGGACCTGGAGCGTACGGCGATAAAGCTGACGTACGCGGATCTTTCGCCGCCGCCGCCATCGAACGTCATGCCCGGCCTTGTGCCGGGCATCCACGCCGCGCAATCGCCGCGATCCACGAAAGTTACGGCCCGCCGGCGCCGCGTGGATGGCCGGGACGAGCCCGGCCAAGACGGCCTGTTTGCGCTGCCACGGCGCGCGAAAGCTCGCACGCCTCAGCGTTCATTCTCACGCTCGGGCACGGCGAAGATCGCCGCGACCAGCACGAGATTGGCGGCGAGGACGTAGTAGACCGAGGCGAGCGGATTGCCGGTGACGCCGACGAGCCACGTCACGATATAGGTCGCCGTCCCGCCGAACACCGCGACGGCGAGCGAATAGGAGAAGGCGAGGCCCGTCGCCCGAACCGCTTTTGGGAACAGCCACGGAATCAGAATCATGCCGGGGCCGCTGCTGATGCCTTGCAGCGTGCTCACGATGGCGATGGCGATGACCAGGCTCGTCCCGCTCGGGCTGGCGACGAGCCACCACATCGTCGGGAGGAGCGCGATGAGGAAGAGGACGCGAGCCGCGATGGCCACCGTCTTGACGCCGAAACGGTCGCCGAGAAGACCGCCTATCAACGCCCCGACGGCCCCTGTGACGCCGACGGTCACCATACCGAGCATCGCCGAAGCCTCCGGGAGGTGCAGCGTGCGGATCGCGTAAGGCGTCATGTTGACGAGGAAATATTGCGCGATCGTGCTGCCGGCGATGAGGGCGACGCTGACCAGCACGCCAAACCCGTTCTCCCGCAGGACGGTCGATATGATCGCGCCCGATTTGGCGGGAGCGGTCCGGCGTTCCTGGGTGAGCGTCTCCTGCAACTGATTGCGGATGTAGACGCCGACCGGCGCAATCAACACGCCGAGCGCGAAGGGCAGGCGCCAGCCCCAATCGTTCAGGCTCTGCTTGGACAGCGTGAGCGCGAGGACGACCCCGACGACCCCGTAGGCGAGCGCGCCAAGATTTCTGGCTGGCGAGTTGCCAGCTCGCGGCGAAGACGCGCCTTCCCGGCGGCGCCGCCTCGACCAGGAACATGGTGGAGGGGCCCATTTCGCCGCCGACCGCAAAGCCCTGCACGAGACGCGCGAGCACCAGCAGGATCGGCGCGGCGGCGCCGATCGTCGCGTAGCCGGGGAGAAATGCGATCATCCCCGAGCCAAGCGCCATAAGGGCGATCGTCAACGTCATCGCCGCCTTGCGGCCCGCCCGATCGCCGTAGGCGCCGATCAGCAATCCGCCGAGCGGGCGGGCGAAAAACCCGACGCCAAAGGTCGCCGCGGCGGCGAGGTCGCTCGCGAGCGTATTGTCGGCGGGAAAGAAGGTCTGGCCGAGGACGCCGATGTAGACGGCGTAGACGCCGAAATCGAAGAACTCGTAGCCGTTGCCGAGCACGACGGCGAAGACGCCGCGCGCGCCCAGCGCCGGCCTCGCCGCGGCGACATTCGCTTCCCTGTTCATGGCGAGCCCCCGGCGGTCGGCGATTCTTCGATCGCGTTATCCGGGAAGCGTCGCAATGCAGGCCGCGATTGTCAACGCCGCGTCGGGGCCGCGCTCGCCACTAGAACACGCTGTCTCCTGTTGCACCGGACCCTGTCGTCTTCGCGAGCGAAGCGCGGCGATCCAGAGATCGAAGCGTCAGCCGATTGAGGCGCCAGCGGAACGACTCGCGACTTGCTTGCGAGGCCTCGATCGCTGGATTGCTTCGCTCCGCTCGTAAAGACGGTTCTACGTAGTGGCAGAATGCCCTACAGCGCCTTCACCTTCACCTTCTGCGCCTTGCCCACGGTGAGGCGGTTGCGCAGCGGCAGCCCGAAGGGCTCGGCGTCGATCTCGAACACGTCGCCCTTCTCGGTCTTGACGCCATCGCTGAACGAGAGCGTCGCGGTGCCGAAGAAATGCACGTGGACATCGCCGGGGCGGCGGAACAGCGAATATTTGAAATGATGCGCCTCGAGATTGGCGATCGTGTGCGACATGTTCTGCTCGCCCGAGACGAAGGGCTTCTCCCAAAGAACCTCTTTGCCGCGCCGGATTCGCGAGACGCCCTGGATGTCTTCCGGCAGGTCGCCGACCAGCAGCTCCGGCCCGAAGCTCGACTGACGAAGCTTCGAGTGGGCGAGGTAGAGATAGTTCTGCCGCTCGGTGACATGGTCGGAGAATTCGTTGCCGAGCGCGAAGCCGAGGCGGACCGGGGCGCCCGAGGAATCGATCACATAGACGCCGACGATTTCCGGCTCCTCGCCGCCGTCGAGCGCAAAGCTCGGCGAGACGAGATCGCCGCCCGGCGCCACCAAAGTGGAGCCGTCGCCCTTGTAGAACCATTCCGGCTGGACGCCCGCCGCGCCCTTGGCCGGCTTGCCGCCCTCGAGGCCCAGCTTGAACATCTTCATCGAGTCGGTGAGCTTCTCCGCGTCGGTGAGATCGCGGTGCATCTTGTCGCGCCCCTCGGCCGAGCCGAGATGGGTCAGGCCCGTGCCGGTCACATAGACATGGGCCGGGTCCTTGTGGTCGATCGGACTGAGGACGCGCTTCTCTTTCAGAGCGACGGCGAGATCGACCGGCTTGCCGACGCCGCGCTCGGCGATCAGCTTGCGCAGCGGCAGGCCGGCCTCGATCGCCTGATTGGCGAGATCGAGGGCGGTGCGCGCGCCTTTGACAAGGCGGCTTTCGCCACGCGCTGTGACGACGAGCGCGCGTTTTTCGGATTCGTCGATGATTTGAGCCAGTCGCATGGAGCCCCCCTTAAACGCCGCCTTCAGGCCGACGGCAGGCGCGATTCGATGAGTTCGTAAATCCTGGAATCGGTGAAATCCGCCACCGCGAGGCTCGCGCCCAGGGCGATCAGGCGACCGGCGTCGAGCGAGGTCGTCAGGCCGACGACCGCAAGCCCGGCGGCGACCGCCGCGCGGACGCCCGAGGGCGAATCCTCGAAGGCGACGGAATTCTCCGCCCGCGCGCCCGTTTGTTCAAGCCCTGTCAGATAGGGCAGAGGATCGGGCTTGGCTCGCGCGAGTTCCGCACCGATGACGCGGATCGGCAGGCGCCCGTCGAGACCGATCGCCTTCAGCACGACGTCGACATTGGCGCGCGGCGCGTTGGTGACCAGCGCGCGCGGCAGACCGCGCGCGTCGGCGAAATCGAACAGCGCATCGACGCCGGCGATCGGATCGAGCGCGCCAAGGTTGTCGCGATAGACGGCCTCTTTCGCATCGAGCGTCGCCGCCTGGAGGTCGGGCGGCAGGTGCGACAGGAAGGCGCTCGCGATGGCGTCGTTCGACGCCCCCATGATCCGCGCCACGTAGGCGGCGCGATCGAGCGCGACGCCATGCGGCGCGAGGACGCGCTGGAAGGCCTCGAGGTGCCCCGCGTCGCTATCGACGAGGGTTCCGTCGAGGTCGAACAGCAGTGCGGCGGTCATCGCACGCTCACATCGTCGCGCCGATCTGCCAGGGCACGAATTCCGCGTCGCCGTAGCCCAGCGCCTCGGACTTGCTGCGCTCGCCCGAAGCGACGGTGAGAATCTTGTCGAAGATCTCCTGGCCCTTCTGCTCCAGCGAAACCCCGTCGAGGACGTCGCCGCAGTTGATGTCCATGTCCTCGACCATGCGGCGATACATCTCGCTGTTGGTCGCGAGCTTGATCGACGGCGTCGGCTTGCAGCCATAAGCGGAGCCGCGGCCGGTCGTGAAGCAGAGCACATTGGCGCCGCCGGCGACCTGCCCGGTCGCCGAAACGGGGTCGTAGCCGGGCGTGTCCATGAAGACGAAGCCCTTGGCCCGCACCGGCTCGGCATAGCGATAGACGCCGTTGAGGATCGTCGTGCCGCCCTTGGCGGCGGCGCCGAGCGACTTCTCGAGAATCGTCGTCAGCCCGCCCGCCTTGTTGCCGGGCGAGGGATTGTTGTTCATCTCGCCGCCGTTACGCGCGGCGTAGTCCTCCCACCAATGGATCAGGTCGACGAGCTTGTGGCCGACCTCCGGCGTCGCCGCGCGGCGGGTCAGCAGGTGCTCGGCGCCGTAAATCTCCGAGGTCTCGGAGAGGATCGCGGCGCCGCCGTGACGCACGAGAATGTCGACCGCGGCGCCGAGGGCCGGATTGGCGGTGATGCCGGAATAGCCGTCCGAGCCGCCGCACTGCAGCGCCAGCGTCAGCTCGCTCGCGGGCACGGTCTCACGCTTGGCGGCGTTGAGGATCGGCAGCATCGCCTTCACCCGTTCCACGCCCGCCTCGACCGTCTTGCGCGTGCCGCCGGTCGCCTGGATCGTCATGCTCTGGAAGAGATCGCCTTCGACGATCCTATAGTCGTCCTTCATTCGGCCGATCTGGAACACCTCGCAGCCGAGGCCGACCATCAGCACGCCGCCCATGTTCGGATTGGTGGCGTAGCCCCACTGCGTGCGCTCGAGGATTTCGAAGCCCTCGCCCTTGCTCGCCATGCCGCAGCCGGTGCCGTGGACGAGCGCGATGACGCCATCGACATTGGGATAGTTCTCGAGAATCCCGGAGCGTTCGACTTCGCGCGCGATGAGGCGCGCCACGGTCGCGGAGCAATTCACCGAGGTCAGGATGCCGAGATAGTTGCGCGTGCCGACGCCGCCGTTGGCGCGGCGGAAGCCCTGAAAGGTCGCGCGCTGCTCGACCGGCAGAATCGCCTCCGGCCGCGCGTCCTCGCAGAAGTGATAGTCACGCTCGAAATCGTGCATGACGCAATTGTGCTCATGCACCCACTGGCCGACCTCGATCGGCTTGGCGGCGAAGCCGATGATCTGGCCGAACTTGCGAATCGGCGCGTCGGTCGCGATCGGCGCAGTCGCAATCTTGTGGCCGCGGGGAATACGCTCGACCGCCGCCGGGCAGCCGGCCGGCGCGTCGCCGGGCCGGATCTCGTCGACCGCGACCATCACATTGTCCTCGGCGTTGAGCCGCAAAGCGCGCGGAGTCGTCATATTATCCTGTCCTTGTCTGCGGCCCTCAGGCCGAAAAGAGTTCTGGCCGTTCGCAGGCGAACGTCTCGAATTGGTCCGTCGTCCCCGCCAGATGGTCCGCCATCGCGGCTCGCGCGCGGTCCGGCGCTTCGGCTTCGATCGCGCTGAAGACGGCCTGGTGATCGTTGAACGTCACGCTGAGACGGCCTGCCGGCGCCATCAGCAGCCGCCGCACCCGCTCCAGATGCGAGCGCAAGCCGTCCAGGACTTCGCCGCTATGCCGCAAGCCGAGGTGCGACGTCAGAATCTGGTGAAAATCGACGTCGAGCTCGTAAAATTTCTGTCTGTCCCCCGCCTCTACCGCCTCGCGCTCGAGGGCCATATTGGCGGCCAGCGCCTCGCGCCCTTCTCTAGGCATGCTAAGCGCAGCGGTCGCCGCGATTTCGCACTCGAGCGCCGTGCGGATGAACATTCGCTCCCGCACGTCTTCGACCGAAATGCGCGAAACGAAGGAGCCATGTTGCGGCTCGATCACGACCAGCCGCTCGAAAGCGAGCCGGCTCACCGCCGCGGATACCGGAAAGCGCGACACGCCGAGCCGCTCGCAAAGGGCCAGCTTGTCGATCGGATCGCCCGGCTCCAAGGCGCCGCTCAGGATCGCCTCCTTGAGCTCGCTATAGACGTGGTCCGCCTTGCTGCTGACCCGCTCGCCCATCTTCTTACCTATCGACCCCCGCGGCCGCCCTCCCGAGCGCCCTCTTCCCAGCTGACATGTTAGAGGCTAGAGAGACTACGCGCCGCCGTCAATCGCTATGGGCGGCGTGAAGTGAGGAAACGATGACGAATTTTCGCCTGACCCAAGCCTCGACGCTGCCGACGGACGGCTTCGCCGGAACCCTTTGCGGCCGCGTCTGGCGTCCTGACGTGGATGGCCCCTCGGTTGTCGTCCTCCGCGCCGGCGACGTTTTCGACATCAGCCGTTCCTTCGCGACGATGCGGGACCTCTGCGAGACGAACGACCCCGCCGCGGCGGCGCGGCAAGCCGACGGCGAGCGGCTCGGCAGCCTCGAGGACATCCTCGCCAACACGACGCCGGAGGGGCGCGACCCTGGCAAGCCCTGGCTGCTCGCGCCGGTCGACCTCCAGGCCCTCAAAGCGGCCGGCGTCACCTTCGCGACTTCGATGATCGAGCGGGTCATCGAGGAGCGCGCACGCGGCGAGAGCGGCGCGGCGACGACGATTCGCGCCGAGCTGTCGCGCGTGATCGGCGCCGACCTTTCGACGCTCAAGCCAGGTTCGCCCGCGGCGATGCGCCTGAAGGAGGCGCTGCTCGCCGACGGCGCCTGGTCGCAATATCTTGAAGTCGGCATCGGACCGGACGCCGAGATCTTCACCAAGAGCCAGCCAATGTCGGCGGTCGGTTCGGGCGCCGACGCCGGCTACCACGCCGCCTCGGTGTGGAACAATCCGGAGCCGGAGATCGTTCTCGTCGTCAATTCGCGCGGCGAAATCGTCGGCGCGAGCCTCGGCAACGACGTCAATCTGCGCGACTTCGAAGGACGCTCCGCGCTGCTGCTCGGCAAGGCCAAGGACCAGAACGCAAGCTGCGCCATCGGCCCCTTCGTGCGCTTGTTCGACGCGACCTTCAGCCTCGACGACGTGCGCTCGGCCGAGGTGAGCCTCAGGGTCGAGGGCGAGGAAGGCTATGTGCTCGAAGGCGGTTCGTCGATGAAGCAGATCAGCCGCGACCCGGCCGACCTCGCGAGCCAGTTGATCGGCGCCGCGCACCGCTACCCCGACGGCGCCGCGCTCTTCCTCGGCACAATGTTCGCACCGATCGCCGACCGCGACGAGCCGGGCAAAGGCTTCACGCATAAAGTCGGCGACATTGTCACTGTAAGCGCCGACAAGCTCGGCCACCTGACCAACCGTATGCGCCACAGCCAGGACTGCCCTCCCTGGGACTTCGGCGCCGGGAGCCTGATGCGCAACCTCGCGCGGCGGGGCTTGATTTGATCCAAGGGAACGGACAGCATCTCGAACAGACGAGGACGCCATGAGCGAGCTTCATAAGAATTACATTGCAGGTGAATGGGTGGAAGGCGAAGGGGTCACGCGCAACGTGAACCCCTCCGACACCAACGACATCGTCGGAACCTACGCGCAGGCGACGGCGCCGCAGGTCGACGCGGCGGTCGCCGCGGCGCGCGCCGCCTTCCCAGCTTGGTCGCGCTCGACGCCGCAGGAGCGGCACGACGTCCTGCTACGGATATCCAGCGAAATCCTCGCTCGCCGCGAGGAGCTCGGCAATCTCCTGGCGCGCGAAGAGGGCAAGACCCTTCCCGAGGCGATCGGCGAAGTTGCGCGCGCCGGCCAGATCTTCGACTTCTTCGCCGGCGAGACGCTGCGCATCCCCGGCGAGAAGTTTCCGAGCGTGCGGCCCGGCGTCGACATTGAAGTCACGCGCGAGGCGGTCGGCGTCGTCGGCATCATCGCGCCGTGGAACTTCCCGATCGCCATCCCCGCCTGGAAGATCGCGCCCGCACTCTGCTACGGCAATTGCGTCCTCTTCAAGCCGGCCGACCTCGTGCCGGGATCGGCGCATGCGCTCGCCGAGATCATCGTGCGCGCCGGCGCGCCCAAGGGCGTGTTCAACCTGGTGATGGGCCGCGGCTCGGTCGTCGGCCAGGCGATGCTCGACCACCGCCATGTCGACGCGATCACTTTCACCGGCTCGGTCGCCACCGGACGCAAGGTCGCGGCCGCCTGCACCACTGCAATGCGCAAGTTCCAACTCGAGATGGGCGGCAAGAACCCGCTCGTCGTGCTGGACGACGCGGACCTGAAGACCGCCGTCGAATGCGCCGTCAACGGCGCCTTTTTCTCGACCGGCCAGCGCTGCACCGCCTCCTCGCGCCTCATCGTCACGCAGGGGATCTACGGCAAGTTCGCCGAGGCGCTCACCGAGCGCATCCGCGGCCTCGTCATCGACGACGCCCGCAAGGCGGGCGTGCATGTCGGCCCCGTCGTCGATGGCGGCCAGCTCGAGCAGGATCTCTCCTATGTCGGCATCGGCAAGGACGAGGGCGCCAAGCTCGTGATCGGCGGCGAGCGGCTCAATCGCGCGACGCCCGGGTTCTACATGGCCCCGGCGCTGTTCGTCGACGCCGACAATTCCATGCGGGTCTCCCGCGAGGAAATCTTCGGGCCGGTCGCGGCGATGATCCCGGCGCGCGACTATGACCACGCGCTCGAAATCGCCAACGACACCGAATTCGGCCTCTGCGGCGGCATCTGCACGACGAGCTTGAAGTATGCTTCGCACTTCAAGCGCAACGCCGAGGTCGGCATGGCGATGGTGAACCTGCCGACGGCGGGCGTCGACTATCACACGGCGTTCGGCGGCCGTAAGGGTTCGAGCCTTGGCGCGCGCGAGCAGGGTCGCTACGCGGCCGAGTTCTATACGACGGTCAAGACGGCCTACACTCTGGCCTGACCATTTAAGGGGGGACGACGGCGGCATGATCCTCATCTCAGGCGAGGCGCTCGTCGACCTCATCCCCGACCCCGACAAGGAGGGCCGCTACGACGCTGTTCGTGGCGGCTCGCCCTACAATGTGGCGATCGGGCTCGGCCGCCTCGGCGCGCCGACCGCTTTCGTCTCCCGTCTGTCCCAAGACGCGAATGGCGAAGCGCTCGCCGCGGCGCTCGCCGTGGAGGGCGTCCACCTCGAATTCGTCGCACGCGACGCGAAGCCGACGCCGCTCGCCTTCGTGATGCGCGGCACAGCGCAGACAGGATCGCGCTACGCCTTCTATCTCGACGCGACGGCGTTCGACGGCCGCTGGCCCTTTCCGGCCGCCTGGCCCGGGGGGGCGCGTCACCTGCATGTCGGCTCGATCGCCGCCGTCGATCCGCGGCATGGCGAAAGCGTGCTTGCCGCCCTGCGCACCGCGCGCGAGGACGCGACGACGAGCTTCGATCCGAACATTCGCCCGCTGGTGACGCCCGATCGCGAGCAGGTGCGGGCGCTGGTCGAGCGGCAAGTCGCGCTCGCGAGCGTCGTCAAGGCGAGCGAGGAAGACATCGAGTGGCTCTATCCCGGCCGCTCCGTCGAGGACGCGCTCGCCGAATGGGCGCAGAGCGGGCCGGCGTTCTGCGTCGCGACGCTGGGCGCGAGCGGCGCGGTCGCAATCCTGGGCCGCGAGAAGCTCAGCGTACCGGCTCCCCGCATCGAAGTCGTCGATACGGTCGGAGCCGGCGACAGCTTCATGTCTTCGCTGCTGGCGGCGATGGACCGGGACGGCGCGCTCGGGGCCAAGGCCAGCGCGCCGACGCGGCGGCTGCTGGAGGGCTGGTTGGCCTTTGCGGCGACGGCGTCGGCCATAACCTGCACCCGCCGCGGCTCCAATCCGCCGACGTTGGACGAAATCGCGACATTTCGAGGCGGTTGAATGGCTGCGATGCACAAATGGCGGATATCGATTATTGCGGAGCGGCGCCGGCGAAGCTAAAAGACGGCGGCGAACCGCAATGGAATAAGCACCGATGGCCGCGACAAAATCGACGTCGACTCAACCCTCCCAGCGTCCTCTGTCGCCCCATCTCGGCATCTACCGATTTACCCTCACCATGGCGATGTCGATCGTCCATCGCATTACCGGCGTCGGGCTCTACGTCGGCGTGCTGTTGCTCGCCTGGTTCCTGATCGCCGCATCGATGGACGCCTCCGCCTTCGCGACATTCTCGTGGTTCATCCAGTCGATCGTCGGCCGGACCTTGCTGTTCGGCTTCACCTGGGCGCTGCTCCACCACATGCTCGGCGGCGTGCGCCATTTCATCTGGGACATGGGCTACGGCCTCGACGATCCCCGCCGCGAGTATTTGGCGCAGGCGACAGTGGTCGGCGGCCTCGCGCTGACGATCATCGTCTGGATCGTCGGCTACATCGTTCGTTGAAGGAAAGCGCCATGGTCGGCAATCACAATTCGTTCCGCACCCCGCTCGGCCGCGTCCGCTTCCTCGGTGCGGCGCGCCTCGGCGCCGAAGAGAACTGGCTGTTGCGGGTCAGCTCGGCGGGTCTCATTCCGCTGACGATCGCCTTCGTCTGGCTGGTGCTCAGCCTTCTGCACAAAGACTACAACGGCGTCCGCGCCGAGTTGGGCGAACCCATTCCGGCGATCGTGCTGCTGCTGTTCATCATCGTCGGCGCCTATCACATGCAGATCGGCATGCGCTCGGTCATCCTCGACTATCTCCACGGCCAGGCGCGCGAGTGGGCGCTGATCGCCAATTCCTGTTTTGCGGCGGCGCTCGGCCTCGCCTGCGTCTATGCGACGCTGCGCATCGGCTTCGTCTGAAGACATATCTCATCAAGGGCTGACTCGAATGGCGACTAACGGCTCCAACGGCGTGAGCGCACCGGCGCTCGGGGGCGCCGCCTACCCGATCACCGACCACACGTTCGACGTCATCGTGGTCGGAGCTGGCGGCGCGGGCTTGCGCGCCAGCGTCGGCTGCGCTCAGGCGGGCCTTCGCGTCGGCTGCATCTCGAAAGTCTTTCCGACCCGCTCGCACACCGTCGCCGCGCAGGGCGGCATTTCAGCCTCGCTCGGCAACATGGGCCCGGACGACTGGCGCTGGCACATGTACGACACCGTCAAGGGGTCGGATTGGCTCGGCGACCAGGACGCGATCGAATATCTCTGCCGCAACGCGCCCGCCGCCGTTTACGAGCTCGACCATTGGGGCGTGCCGTTCTCGCGCAACGAAGCCGGCAAGATCTACCAGCGCCCGTTCGGCGGCATGACGACCGAATTCGGCAAGGGCGTCGCGCAGCGCACCTGCGCCGCCGCAGACCGCACCGGCCATGCGATGCTGCACACGCTGTACGGCCAAGCGCTCAAGGCTCGCTGCGAATTCTTCATCGAATATTTCGCCATCGACCTCATCCGTGATTTGGAAGGCCGCGTGCGCGGCGTCGTCTGCCTCAAGCTGGACGACGGCACGATCCACCGCTTCCGCGCGCAGACGACCATTCTCGCGACGGGCGGCTACGGCCGCGCCTATTTCTCCGCGACCTCGGCGCATATGTGCACCGGCGACGGCAACGCGATGGCGCTGCGCGCCGGCATTGCACTGCAGGACATGGAGTTCGTGCAGTTCCATCCGACCGGCATCTACGGCGCCGGCTGCCTCATCACCGAAGGATCCCGCGGGGAAGGCGGCTATCTCGTCAATTCCGCGGGCGAACGCTTCATGGAGCGCTACGCCCCGTCGGCCAAGGACCTGGCCTCGCGCGACGTGGTCAGCCGCGCGATGACGCTTGAGATTCGCGAGGGCCGCGGCGTCGGCAAGCTTAAGGACCACATCTTCCTGCACCTCGATCACCTCGATCCGAAGGTGCTGCACGAGCGCCTGCCCGGCATTTCCGAGAGCGCGCGCATCTTCGCCGGCGTCGACGTCACCAAGGAACCGATCCCGGTGCTGCCGACCGTCCATTACAACATGGGCGGCATCCCCACGAACTATCACGGCGAAGTGCTGACCAAGGTCGGCGCCGACCCCGACTCGATCGTCCCGGGCCTGATGGCGCTCGGCGAAGCGGCCTGCGTCTCCGTCCACGGCGCCAACCGCCTCGGCTCCAACTCACTGATCGACCTCGTTGTGTTCGGCCGCGCCGCCGGCCACCGCGCCGCCGAGACCATCAAGCCGGGCGACCGTCAGCCCGATTTGCCCAAGGACAGCGCCGACTTCGCGCTCTCGCGGCTCGATCGCTTCCGCCACGCCAAGGGCGGCACGCCGACGGCGCAATTGCGGCTCAACATGCAGCACATCATGCAGACCCACTGCGCGGTGTTCCGCACCGGCGAGACGCTGGATGAGGGCAATAAGCTTATCCATGAAGCCTGGAAGGCGAGCGCTGACGTCAACGTCACCGACCGCTCGCTGATCTGGAACTCTGACCTCACCGAGACGCTCGAATACGAAAATCTGATCGTTCAGGCGGTCGTGACGATGGAAGGCGCCGTCAACCGGCTGGAGAGCCGCGGCGCGCATGCGCGCGAGGACTATCCCAACCGCGACGACGTCACCTGGATGAAGCACACGCTGGCATGGATCGACGCCGACAAACACGCCGTGACGCTCGATTACCGGCCGGTGCACACCTACACGATGAGCAACGACGTCGCCTACATCGAGCCGAAGGCGCGCGTGTACTAACGCTGCGGGATAGAGAGCCATGGTCCAGATCAATCTTCCCCAGAATTCGCGGCCGACGACCGGCAAGACGTGGCCGAAGCCGAAGGGCTCGCAGCTCAAGGAATTCCGCATCTACCGCTGGAATCCCGACGACGGCGCGAATCCCCGCATCGACACCTATTACGTCGATCGCGACGATTGCGGCCCGATGGTGCTCGACGCGCTCATCTGGATCAAATCGAAGGTCGATTCGACGCTGACCTTCCGCCGCTCCTGCCGCGAAGGGGTCTGCGGCTCCTGCGCGATGAACATCGACGGCGTCAACACCCTCGCCTGCACGCGCGGCATGGACGAGGTCGACGGCGCGGTGAAAATCTACCCGCTGCCGCATCTCGAAGTGATCAAGGACCTCGTCCCTGATCTCACGAACTTCTACGCCCAGCACGCTTCGATCGAGCCGTGGCTCAAGACGACCACGCCGACGCCGGAGAAGGAATGGCGCCAGACGCCGGAGGACCGCGCCAAGCTCGACGGCCTCTACGAGTGCATCCTGTGCGCCTCGTGCTCGACCTCGTGCCCGAGCTATTGGTGGAACGGCGACCGCTATCTCGGCCCGGCCGTGCTGCTGCAGGCCTATCGCTGGCTAATCGACTCGCGCGACGAAGCGACCGGCGAACGGCTCGACAATCTCGAGGACCCGTTCCGCCTCTATCGCTGCCACACCATCATGAACTGCGCCAAGACCTGCCCGAAGGGGCTGAACCCGGCCAAGGCGATCGCGCAGATCAAGAACATGATGATCGAGCGGCGCGCCTGAGGGGCGTCGCCGAAACCGTCCCACGTCGGCGATTGTATCCCGTCAATCTAGCGCGAGATATAATCTGCCGCGGTGACGCGGTTGAGCCGTCATGGGCACCCCATTCGCCCCCGCAATTGCGAGGCGGGTGGCGAGCTCGCCTTCAGCCAAAATCCGATACGCCTGCTCGATACGCGAACCAGGAAAAGAGACAGCAGCATCGTACCCCTGCATTCTCTTAAAGAGCGCAAGAATCCTATCACTAAGAAAATAGAATTCCTCTCGGATCAGGCCTCGCTCAAGAGCATCGTCCGCAAGAATACTATAAAGCCGCTCCATCGACTCTAACTTCTCGCCGTTTTGTGCATCGATTGGCAGTGAGAGATTTGGTCGGGCATTGAACCCCCTATGCATCTCTCTATGGCATGCCTCGCAAAGCGTTATACCGTTGCCGGTTTGGAATTGCGCCTCGGCCAGGAAGCACTTGCGAGAGATATGGTGGGCCGCCAAGTGTTCTCGCGCATGGCAGTCGACACACCTGTGTCCATCGCGCTCCCGGATGAACTCGCCCCATCGGCGCAAGCAATGCTTGCGTGGTAAACCATTCGTTAACGCAGCTTTTAGCTTTTCTAGCTTGGCGGAGATCGTTTCGAGTTCATGGTGATCGGTCGCCTCGGTCACGCAGTTAATGCTCCCATTGAACTTCAGTGGCCAGGTATTCTGACAACACTGATCGAACTCGAAGACCACCAACCTGTTGTACCGAATAGCGGTAGTTCTCTTCTTGCACGACGACCCATTGACCTGCCATGTTCTCGTCCGTGATAAGCCGCGTCATCATCCTGCTGCCAACTTCGGGCCAAACAGCAAGGTGTCCGCTGTCTCGCAGTCCCTCGAAGTCCTGGCGTTCGATCTCCGTCAAGCTTTCCAATGGAAGGGCTAGCACGTGAGCCGGGGCCTGCAACATCGGCTCACCGTACTCGAAGTATACGTGCCCGCGCGCGTTCTTCACGACCACCCGCTCAATTCTCGCGACATCCGGTTTCCATAGGGTGCGCATTTCGCCCCCAAGTGTCACATATTCGGATCGCGACCGCTCGATCTGCGTGCGCAGTCCGGCGCTGTCCCTCAGAGCGCGTGCTGCACTCGCATTTTTTTGTTTTTCAGGGTCAGTGGACCCAGCCAGGACGCAGCTCAGAAACGTCACCACATACTGTTCGTCTAAAGAGAAGCCTTCGTTGCAATCCTTGCAAATCGTCACAGTCGGTAGGTGGTGTGGGCGTGGTTTCGTAAGCAGGCTTTTCGACGGGACGTGGTCCTCGTTCGTGTCGAGACCTGCGAGAGCCCGAGCGCAGTGGATGCACCATGACTTTTGTCGTTCGTCGACGAACTCTTCGATCTGTCGCATGGTTCGCGCTCGCTAACGGACAGCTGCTCAGAAATATATCACATCAACAGTCTGCATGACACCGCGTCGACCTGGGCGCTCACGCTTCCGCACTCTGACTCGCCCTTCGGGATCTCAGTGAAGGGCGTTGAGCGGAGCGCGTGTAGTCGGAAGCTTCCACGCCCTCTCGTCGCTGATTAGTCATCGCCGCGAGGAACGGCCGCTCCGAACCGCTTCGCCGCACGGTCTTGTCCGCCTTGCGTGTGGCAGGCGGGTGGGGCAGATTTCCGCCGAAGGCGACCGGCGCGAAAACGTCGGCGACTCCTGAGGAAGCGCGGAAGCCTGATCGTCGTCGATTCTCCTCGACGAGAACGATCGATCAACTCGAGAGAGGCGGACATCATGATTGGAGCGAGGAACCCGAGCGGGATGCGGCGCGCGCATTATGCGGCCAGCACGCTCGCCATGGTCGTGGCGCTTGCGTCGGGCGTCGAGAGCGCTGCGGCGGCGGCGAGTTGCGAAAGCCTCGCTGGCAAGAGCTTCGGCGATGCGACGATCACGGCTGCAACACCGGTGGCGCCCCCCTTCACCATCGCCGGCCTCGATCCGCCGGCTCCCGTTACCGTGAGCGAGCCGTTCTGCCGCGTGCAGGGCGCGATCAAGCCGTCCGCCGACTCGGACATCAAATTCGAGGTTTGGCTGCCGACCGCGCTGGCGTGGAACGGCAAATATGAAGGCGTCGGCAACGGTGGCTTCGCGGGATCGCTGATCTATGGTCCGATGAATTGGGGGCTGAAGGCTGGCTACGCAGTGGCGGGAACCGACACGGGACACGCCGGCAGCTCGCTGGAGTCGAGCTGGGCGCTCGGCCATCCCGAAAAGATCAAGGACTTCGGCTGGCGCGCCATCCACGAAACCGCGCTCGCGTCCAAGGCGATCGTGGAGGCCTATTACGCGAAAGCGCCGGCGCACGCCTATTTCAGCGGCTGCTCGGACGGCGGCCGCGAAGCGCTGATGGAAGCGCAACGCTTCCCCACCGACTACGACGGCATCGTCGCCGGCGCGCCCGCGAACGCGTGGACGAAATTGATGACCGGCGCGGTCTGGGACGGACAGGCCCTCGCCGCGGAACCCGGAAGCTGGCTCCCACAGGAGAAACTCGCCGCGATCACCAAGGCCGCGCTTGCGGCGTGCCCGGCCCACAACGGCATCCTCGACGACCCCCAACATTGCCAGTTTGATCCATCGAGCCTGCTCTGCAAGTCGGAGCCGTCGGACGCGTGCCTAACCCAGCCGGAACTCACAGCTCTGCGCAAGATCTATTCGGGTCCGCAGGACGCCGCAGGCAAGTCGATCTTCCCCGGCTTCTCCCCAGGCGGCGAGGCGGGCATGGGCGGTTGGAGCCTGTGGGTCACCGGGACCGAGCCGAAACGCGACCAGGGCTCCCTCATCCATATGTTCGGAACCGGCTTCTTCGCCAACATGGTGTACGACAAGCCGGATTGGAATTTTCGTGGCGCGAGCATCGCCGACGCGCTCGCCCAAGCGAGCGAAAAGGAAGGGGCGGCGCTCGACGCCACGGACACGGATCTCGGCGCCTTCAAGGCGGCCAGCGGCAAGCTCATTCAATATCATGGCTGGAGCGATGCCGCGATCCCGCCGGCAAGCTCGATCCTCTACTACGAGGCCGTCGCCGATAAGATGGGCGGCCTCGACAACCTCCAATCCTTCTATCGCCTGTTCATGGCGCCGGGCATGCAGCATTGCGGCTTCGGCGACGGTCCCAACGCGGTCGGCGGCGTCTACGGCCTCCCGTCGCTCAGCGCAAATCCCGCTTACGACGTGGTGACCGCTCTGTCGCGATGGGTCGAGGGAGGCGTCGCGCCGACTGAGATCACCGCGACGCTGTATCGCGACAACGATCCTAGCAAGGGCGTGGCGGCGCAACGCCCGTGGTGCGCCTATCCTGAAATCGCGCGCTACTCCGGCCAGGGCAGCCCGACCGCGGCCGCCAGCTTCGTCTGCTCGGCGCCGCAAAAGCCGTAAAGCGAGGGGCGCGTCGGGCGGCTTCGGCGCGCCTTCACGGAAGCCAGCCGGCCCCTTTTTGTCATGCCCGCGAAAGCGGGCATCCAGGAGCCAGGGGATGAGGCATGCGGCGGTATCTGGACCCCCGCTTTTGCGGGGGTGATTAGCCGCCGGGTCAACCCAAAGAGCAGCTAGCTCTAGGGGTTTCCATCCGCAGAGAGCGCCTCAGTGGAAGTAGTAGGCGATGCCGACCCGCACCTGCTGGGCGAAGCGTGACTGCTGCAGGTTCAAATCGTCGAGTTGTGTGTTGGTCGAGCTGGGTTGCGCGTCGAACAGATATTCCGCGCGCGCCGCCCAGCGCTCGTTGAGCGCATATTCGACGCCCGCGCCAGCCGTGAGGTTGTCGGTGTAGACGCGGCCACGGAAGGAGCCCGTGGTCAGATCCGTCTGCTGGCTGCGGCCCCAATCGCCGCCCGCCGTAATGTACGGGAGGAAGCGGCCGAAGGCGTAGCCGGCGCGCAGGCGCAGGTCCGCCTCGAAATAGTTGTTGAAGCTCGTCTCGCCGACGGTCGGCTGCAAGCCCCTGCCTGTCGAGTTGGAGATCATGGCCGCGCCTTCGTAGCCGACCATCCAGGGGCCGAACATGAAATTGCGGCCGGTGAAAATGCCCACTTCGCCACCGTTGGCGTCGAAATTGGTCAACTCGCCGCCGAGCGTTGTGTGCTGGCGGCTCCAGAGATCGCCGGCCAACAGGCCGCCGTAGGCGCCCGACCAGTCCGGCTTGAAATCGGGCGATGGCTGCGGATGCCAGTTCTGGTCGGGGTAGTACACAATTCCGACGCGGAAGAACTGCTCGGACGTTTGCACGTGAATCGGGCCGCTGGCGATCGTGAACGTCTGAGTCGGATAGCTGTCGTAAATATATTCGCCGCGCAGGGTGACCGGGCCGATGAACGGCGCAGCGAATCGGTATTCGAGGCCCGCGCCCAGCGTCAGGCCGGTCACTTGGCGCGTCTGGCCCCGATCGAGGTTGGGCCAGGGGTAGCTGTATTCATACATATTCGCCGCCGCGACGCCGGCCGCGACGAACGGCATAAACGCACCCATGTCGTAGCCGACGCGGCCACGCAGGCGGAGGGTCTCGAGCGTATCGTTCACGCTTCCACCCAGCCCGGGGCCGCCATTGTTGATCGGGCGAAGGATGTGAAAGTCCAAATCGCCCTCAGGCCCGAAGACGAGCGGTCCGTAGGTAAAGTCATAACCGACGAACGCGCCAGCTGACTGCCCGAAGGCGGACGCCCTCGAGGACCCGGTCTGACTGGACTTGGCCGAGGAATAACCGCCTCCGTAAGCGGCGCCCGCGTAAAATCCGCCCCAGGGCGAGGCCGAGGGAAGCGGCGGCGACGGAGGGGGGGGCGGGAGGGGCTGCTGTCCGAGATCGGCGGCCTGCGCCGCGACCGTCAAGGCGAACAGCGCCACGACTGCTCCGGCATTGGCCAAAGAATGAGACTGTAGACGGGTCAAGAAGCCAACATCCCTCAGGTTGCCGCGATTCACGTGCTTCCTTCATAGCTCGAATACTGGCAATTGTGAAAGACACATTGCCGCCATGAACGCCATTAGCCGTATTTTGTGGTTGCGCCGCCACAGAAATTTCGAGGGAATTGCTCGCGACTCGCTCGCTCTTAAGGCGAAATGAAGCGAAAGCCGCCCTCCAGCCGGCCGCCCCGCGGCGCGCGCCGCCTTGACTTCGTGACGGCTTGTCGCCAGTTTCGCGCGCCTTTGCTGGGGCGGTCCACTGTAAGGTCTTATGCGCACCTATTTAAGTTTCGAAACGCCGGTGGCCGACATCGACGCGCGCATCGACGAGATTCGTGCGCTGGAGGCCAAAGGGGATTCGCCCGCCTTGAGCGAGGAGATCGCCAAGCTCGAGGCGAAGTCCGCCAAGCTACTGGCGGAGCTCTACGCCTCGCTGACGCCCTGGCAGAAGACGCAGGTCGCCCGCGTGCAGGGACGGCCGCATTTCAAGGATTACATCAAAGGCCTCATCGAGGACTTCACCCCGCTCGCCGGCGACCGGAAGTTCGCCGACGACGCGGCGATTGTCGGCGGCCTCGGGCGCTTTCGCGGCCGGTCGATCTGCATCATCGGGCACGAGAAGGGCGACGACACCGAGAGCCGCCTGCGTCACAATTTCGGCATGGCGCGCCCCGAGGGCTATCGCAAGGCCGCCCGGCTGATGGAGTTGGCGGACCGTTTCGATCTACCGGTCGTCAGCCTCGTCGACACGGCCGGCGCCTGGCCCGGCGTCGACGCGGAGGAGCGCGGACAGGCCGAGGCGATCGCCCGCGCCACCGACGCGAGCCTCGCCCTGGGCGTTCCCAACGTCGCGGTGGTTGTCGGCGAGGGCGGCTCGGGCGGCGCGCTGGCGATCGCGGCCTGCAACAAGGTGCTGATGCTCGAGCATTCCATCTACACCGTCGCCTCGCCGGAGGCGGCCGCCTCGATCCTCTGGCGCGATTCCTCGCGCGCCCAGGACGCGGCGACCAGCATGAAGATCACCGCCCAGGACCTGCTCAAATTCGGGATCATCGATTCGATCGTCCAGGAGCCGGTCGGCGGGGCGCACCGCGCTCCCGACGTGGCTGTGGCCTCGGCAGGCCGCGCGATCGGCGCGGCGCTCGACGCGCTGGGCAATCTGTCGCGCCAGGAATTGCGTGACGCACGCGCGCAGAAATTCCTCGCCATCGGCCGCAAAGTCTGAGTCGCGCGCTCGACGGACAGCTTAAGGCGGCTGCAAGGTTAAACGCGCTTAATGGGTCGCATGGACATTTTGCCGGCGATCCGTTATGCGAATCCTCGGCGAACTGGGGAACGACGATTTTGACTCCTTGGAAAAAGCGCCTGATTGCACTGGCCTTTGCGGTTTCCGCAGGGGCACTCGTCGCAGGTTGTGACGATGCCCTCGAGCCGACCAGCAATGCTCGCGCCGAAGCGCCGATCCCGCAGAAGACGCTCGCCCTGATGGACAAGGTCGGCACGACGGCGTCGGCGCCGGTGCTGATCCGCACCTACAAGCAGGAAGCCGAGTTCGAAGTCTGGAAGATGAAGTCGGATGGGCAGTACGCGCTGCTCAAGACCTATCCGATGTGCCGCTGGTCCGGCCAGCTCGGACCCAAGGTCAAAGAGGGCGATCGGCAGGTGCCCGAGGGCTTCTACACCCTCGCCCCCGGCCAGCTGAATCCGAATTCGCACTATTACCTCGCCATCAACGTCGGCTATCCCAACGCCTATGACCGCGCGCTGGACCACACCGGCGGCGACATCATGGTGCATGGCATCTGCTCGTCCGCCGGCTGCTTCTCGATGACCGACGAGCAGATCGGCGAGATCTACGCGATCGCGCGCGACGCCTTCCGGGGCGGCCAGCGCGCCATCCAGATGCAGTCCTACCCCTTCCGGATGACCGCCGAGAACCTGGCTAAGTATCGGCTCGACCCCAACATCGCCTTCTGGAAGGAGCTGAAGAAAGGCTCCGACTATTTCGAGGTGACGAAGGCCGAGACGCCGGTCCTGGTCTGCGGCAAGCACTATGTCTTCGGCGCGCACGCCGACCACGACGTCGAAGCGACGCAAGCCTGCCCGACGTTGCATCGCGACGATCAGGTGGAAGCCGACATCGCCGCCAAGGAAACGACCGACGACGCCGCTGTGGCGCAACTGGTCGCCCAGGGCGTCAAGCCGATCCGCGTCGTTTACGAGGACGGCGGCCAGAACAAGTTCTTCGCCGGGCGCGACGACTCGAGCCGGCCCGAGGCTCTCGCGAGCGGACCGACCGAAATCCCGCTCGACAGCAATGGCAAGCCCCTGCCGGTCGCCGTGAAGGTCGCCAGCGCCGACGCCAACTCGTCGACCGTCGCTGCGACCGTAACGACGACGACACAGACGGGCTCCGCGCCCTCGCCGTTCGGCTTCGTCGGCGGCGGCCAGAACCTCGTCAAGAAGTGGTTCGGCGGCGGCGGAGAGAGCACACAGGCGATCCGCGTCTTCGAACCGGAGCAGCCGATCCCGACCGACGTCCCGTTGCCGCCGCGCCGCTCGGCTTCGCTCGACGCGCCTGGGTCACAGGCTTCAGCCGAGGTCCGCGTCGCTTCGCTGCATGCGGACGCCAAGGCGAAGGCGTCCGATACGAGCGAAGCCGCGCAGTAAGCGCTGTGGTGGCCCGCCCTTGTCCGCGGGCATCCGGCCAAGCCGCTGAGTTGGCGACCCGCCATCTGACACCGACATGCACCCTGCCCCGCTAGGGCGAATTGTTTTTTGACTGAGGCAGAGCCGCCCAATCCCTTCTCCCCTTGCGGGAGAAGGTGGCGCCCCGCAGGGGCGTCGGATGAGGGGTGGCGCCGAAGGCGGGGCTTCGTGTGAGGAGAGCCATTCTCTCTCCCAGCGCGCCTGGCGCGCGACCCCTCATCCGGCCCTTCGGGCCACCTTCTCCCGCAAGGGGAGAAGGGGTCTCGGGCAAAGCGCGAATGGCGGCTTACATGTCAGCGGACTCGCTGTTAAAGTATCCGTGAACGACGCCTCCGAAGGGGCGCGTTCAAAACCAAATCCGGAAGAATCCGGAAACAATATTGGGAGGATACCATGCGCATGAGCCGCCGCGCCGCGGTCGCGAGTTCTGATTGCTTTGGCTGTCGCGACCCCGAGCTTCGCCGATGACAAGCCAGCAATTCTCGCCTCGGTTCCCGGACTGACTTTTCCGTTCTTCGTTCACATGATGAACGCCTTCAAGGCGGAGGGCGAAAAAGAGGGCTTCACCGTCATCGAGAGCGACGGACAGGTGTCCTCGCCCAAGCAGACCGCCGACATCGAGGCCGCCCTCACCAAAGGCGTCAAGGGCATCATCCTCAGCCCGAATGAAGTCGACGCCATGGCGCCGGCGCTGCAGGAAGCCGTCGATGCGAAAGTGCCTGTCGTCACCGTCGATCGCCGCGTTCCCTCGGTCACCGGCATCCTCGGCCATGTCGGCGCCGACAACGTCAAGGGCGGCGAGGCGCAGGGCAATCTCATCGTGCAGCTCTTTCCGAGCGGCGCGACGATCGTGAACTTGCAGGGGCAGTCCGGCGCGAGTCCGGCGATCGACCGCAACAAGGGCCTGCACAACGTGCTGGATAAGGCCGGCGACAAATACAAGATCGTGTTCGAACAGACCGCCGGCTTCGATCGCGCCAGAGGCCTTTCGGTAACCGAGGCCGCCCTGGCGGGAATGCCCAATCCGCCGCAGGTGATCGTCGCGGCCAATGACGATATGGCCCTCGGCGCCGTGGAGGCGGTCAAGGCGCGCAACCTGAAGGGCATCGTCATCATCGGCTTCGACGCCCTGCCGGAAGCCTTGGCGCAAGTGCGCGACGGCGGCATGACGGCGACGATCGAGCAATTCCCCGCCAAACAGTGCTCGCTCGGCGTTCAAATCCTCGCCGACTACATCAAGTCAGGCAAGAAGCCGGCTCAGCAAGTCAATCTGCTGACCCCCGTTGCGATCACCAAGGCGAATCTCAAGGAGGCCGAGCGCCTCGACGAGGTGAAGTAGCCTCAAACTCGCGAGCCATGCCGCGGTTGGCGCCGAGCGAGCCCGCTTGCGCCTCGGCTTCCGACCGCGGCTTTCGTCGAGGCCTCCCATGCAGGGACGCTCCATGATCGCCGACACCGCCGCCAGGTCCGACGCGCAGGAGGGGTTCGCCCTTAAGATGACCGGGGTAAGCAAGAGCTTCCCCGGCGTGCGCGCGCTCGAAGACGTGCATCTCGACGTTCGCCAGGGCGAGATTCACGCGCTGCTCGGCGAAAACGGCGCCGGCAAGTCCACGTTGCTGAAAATCCTCTCCGGCGCGCAGCCCGCCGACAGCGGCGCCATCGAGCTGTTCGGCCGCCCGGCGGCCTTCGCTTCGCCGCACGACGCGCAGCAAGCCGGCGTCGCGACGATCTATCAGGAGTTCACCCTCGCGCCGAATATGACGATCGCCGAAAATGTCTTCATCGGGCGGGAGCCCGGGACGAGGATCTTCGTCAGTTGGCGCAAGCTCGTCCAGCAGACGCGGGCGATCGCCGAGAAGATTGGCCTCAGGCGCGATCCGATGACCCTGGTGCGCGATCTCTCGGTCGCCGAGCAGCAGCTCGTCGAAATCGCCCGCGCGCTGTCGATGCGCTCGCGCCTGATCGTGATGGACGAGCCGACGTCGGCGCTCAGCGAGGCCGAGGTCGCCAATCTCGCCGCGATCATCCGCGCGCTGAAAGCCGAGGGCATATCGGTCATTTTCGTCACCCATCGGCTCGAAGAGGTGTTTCGTCTCTGCGACGCCTACACCGTGCTGCGCGACGGGCGGTTCGTCGGCGCCGGCAAGGTCGCGGCGACCAACGTCGAAGCGATCATCCGCATGATGGTCGGACGCGACGTCGGCGCACTTTATGGCGGACACACGCTCGCCGAGCCGGGGCCGGTCGCGCTCGAAGTCGAAGGCTTGACCCGGCGGCGCACCGCGCAAGATCCCCACGCGATCGAGTTGGTCGACGTCTCGCTCAGCGCGCGCAAAGGCGAAATCCTCGGCCTCGCCGGCCTCGTCGGCGCCGGCCGCACCGAGACGGCGCGCGCGATTTTCGGCGCCGACCCGTTCGACCACGGCGTCATCAAGATCGACGGCCGCCCGGTTTCGTTTCAGGGCCCGCAGGACGCCATGAAGCACGGGATCGGGCTGGTGCCCGAGGATCGCAAGAAGCAGGCGCTGTTCCTCCGGCTGGCGATCCGGACCAATGTGACGATCGCTGCGCACGACCAGATCACCCGCCTCGGCGTCTTCATCGACGAGCGCAAGGAGAACATCCTCGTCGACGACTACCGGCAGCGCCTGCGCATCCGCATGGCGGGCCGCGATCAGGCGGTCGGCGACCTCTCGGGCGGCAATCAACAGAAGGTCGTCCTGGCCCGCTGGCTCGCGTTGCGGCCGAAGATCCTGATCGTCGACGAGCCGACGCGAGGGATCGACATCGGCTCCAAGGTCGAGGTGCACAATCTTCTCATCGAAATGGCGAAGTCCGGCATCGCGGTCGTCGTCATATCCTCGGAGCTGCCGGAAATCCTGGCCGTCTGCGACCGCATCGTCACGATGCGCGAAGGCCGCGTGACCGGCGAGATCGGGCGCAGCGCCGCGACCCAAGAACTGCTGATGTCGATGATGACGTTTCACGAAGACCGACCTGATCGCGCTCCCGCGACCGCTTGAGGCCAAGCCATGACCGAAACGAAGGCCGTTCCCGCCGACGGCGCCAAAGGCGTAGACATCCTTGGATTCGCGGCTCGGTTCGCGCCGTCGATCTTCCTCGTCGCGTTGATGATCCTGTTTGCGATCATGCAGCCGAGGTTCCTTTCCTCGATCAATCTCTTCAACGTGATGCGGCAAGTCTCGATCACCGGACTGCTGGCGATCGGCATGACCTTCGTCATCCTGACCGCCGGCATCGATCTTTCGATCGGCTCGCTGCTCGCCTTCGCCGGGCTGGTCGCGGCGGCGGTCGCCAAAGGGGGCCTGCAGAACCGCTTCACGGTCGGCGAAGGCGGCGTCGGCTATGGCTGGGAATTGGCCGCGCTGGCGGCGATTGCGGTCGGCCTCCTCGGCGGCGCGCTGCAAGGTCTCGCGATCACGCGGCTGAAGGTGCCCCCCTTCGTGGTGACGCTCGGCGGCATGTCGGCCTTCCGCGGCGCGGCGCTGCTGTTCGCCGCCGGCGGACCGATCTCCGGCTTCGAGCCGTCCTTCGCCTGGTGGGGCCAAGGCAAGATCGGGCCTGTGCCCGTCCCGGTCATCATTTTCCTGATCGCCGCGGCGCTCGCCCATGTCGCGCTGGGCTACACGCGCTACGGGCGTCAGGTCTATGCGGTGGGCGGCAATGCCGAAGCGGCGCGGTTGTCGGGCGTCAATATCAACCGCGTCATCGCCAGCGTCTATGTCATCATGGGCTTTTTCGCCGGCCTCAGCGCCTTCGTCTTGTCGGCGCGGCTCAATTCGGCGGAGGCCGTCGCCGGGACCGGCTATGAGCTCACCGTCATCGCCTCGGTCGTCATCGGCGGGACGAGCCTATTTGGCGGCTCGGGAACCATCTTCGGCACGGTGATCGGGACCATCCTGATCGGCGTCCTCATCAATGGCCTGGTGCTGATGAACGTGAACGCCTACGTCCAGCAGATCGTCATCGGCGCCATCATCGTGCTGGCGGTGGCGTTCGACACCTTTGCCAAGTCGCGGCGGCGGAAGGTGTGATGCTGCTCGTCATTGCGGGCGAAGCGGCTCCGCCTGCATCGAGAACGCCGCTTGCATGTGCCGCCGCTGTTGAACGACGACCAGCCACGCGCAAAACGCCACCGCACAGCCGCACAACAGCGGAATGTGCAAGCCCCATAGATCGGCCACGCCGCCGATAAGCGCAACCCCGACGGCGCTCGCGCCTTGCTGCATAAGAAATTGAGCGCTCATGATTCTACCACGCAAATTATCGGGCGCCGACGTCTGCAAAAGAGCGACCGTGCCGGTGCGACAAATCTCGAAGCAAATCCCTCGTCCCACCATTGCCATGGCGGCTAGTGAAATCGTTGACACGCCCAACAGAACGCTCGTCGCGAGGAGGTAGGCCAAAAAAGCGAACATGACCAAATCGACCCGCAATCTTTTGCGCCCCCCATGCGCGAGCCAAAGGGCGGCAAGGGTAGCGCCAATTCCAGCGCTAGCGAGCAAAGTCGAAAAGCCGGCAATCCCGGCATGCAGTCCTTTATCTGCGAATGCAGGCAGCATTTGGCGTACCGCTGCGCCGAGCAAATCCCCGAACAACATCAGCATCAATAGTCCGCGAACGCCCGTATGAGCCCAGATCGCTTCTACGCCGTCCACCAAATCATGCGCGAAGGCCTTGGGCGATGGCGGTGAGGGTTGATAGTCTGGCCGCGCCCGCATCCGAGAAGCGGACATGAAGAAGACGCTGTAGCCGGCGACATTGCTTGCAAATGCGACGCCCGGCCCGAAATGCAACAGGACCCACCCCGCGAGCGCGGGTCCGACAAAGATGCCAAGTTGCGTGTATGCGGACGCCACTGCGATCGCGGAGGGAAGTCGCGCGGGCGCGACGAATCGCGGCAGTAGACCGAAGGACGATGGGACGCTGAACGCGTGGATGACGCCGTGTGTCAACGCCAAGACGGCGAGCCATTCGACAGTCAACCTTCCGGAGAATGCAAGCGCCGCAAGAATTGCCGCGTGGATGGTCGCCAGCGCATAGCAAACCATCAAGACCCGAAATCGATCGTGACGGTCAGCGACAACCCCTCCCAACGGAGCCAACGCGCTCATTGGGACCGAGTCCAGCAATGCAACGGCGGCAAGCCACTTCGTCGAGTGGGTTAGATTCCAAGTGACCCAAGCGATAGCCACGGCTTGGATGAAAAAGGTCAGCCAAGAGACGATTGAGCCGACTGAGTAGCGCCGGAAATTGGCGTCCCCGAACGCTTCGCCGATTCCCCCGAGCCAGACCATTCCGATGACCCAATTCTAGACCGCCGGCCGCCATCCCCGCCGTGCGATCATATCAACCTACGAAAATCCGGCGTCGCCGTCCCACGCCTTCTCAAAACACCTCGCAGAATTCTTGCAGACGAGAACGTCCACGCTGCCGAGGAGAGAGGCGTTTTCGCACGGTCTGTTCGATGGGTTGACAAGCGGCCAGCGTCGAGGATGCGGTCTTCATCGTTGCGCGCTACGCGAGCCGTTTCTCCATCACCGCAAACGTCGGCTCGGCGTAGCCGGGATGCGCGCCTTCCACGGTGGTCCGGAATCCTAACGCCGCGAACAGGCGTCGATTGTCCTCCAGTGCGAGGCGTACGCGCAGGTGCAGTCGCGGCAGACGACGGCGCTGCGCCGCCGCTTCCGCCTCGGCGACGAGCGCGCGGGCGAGCCCGTGTCCGCGCCATCGCGGCAGCACGGCGAGGCGGCCGAGATAAAGGCCGTCGTCGCGCTCCGCCCACAGCACAACGCCGACAAGCCCCGCCGCCCCGTCAGCGCCCGCGCCGCCATGTTCGGAGAGATGCGCGCCGACGCTTTGCGCCGTCTCGCGCAGCGCCGACGACGGCGGATCGGTCGCAAGGCTCTGCGCGGCGAAGGCCATCCGGATCAACGCCGCCGCCGCTTCGGCGTCAGTGTGCGCAAGCCGACGAAGGATCAACTCGGGCATACCGGCGTTTACCCGATCCGCTCGAAGAAACCGCGGATCTCGTCGGCCGCGCGCTCAGGATCCTCGCGATGGGGAAAATGGCCTACGCCGGGGAAGAGGTCGAGGTCGAGATTGGCGAAGGTCTCGCCGAGCCGGTCGGTCCAGGAATAGGGAAACAGCGGATCGCACTCGGCCCAGCGCACGCAGGTCGGCGTCTCGATTGGCGACAGCATGGGCGCAACGCCCTTCATCATTGCGACCCGCGGCCCATGCGAGGCGCGATAATGGGCGAAGCCGCCGGCGAGGTTGCCGGCTTTGAGGAAATTATCGACGAAAGTCTCGAGCACGTCGTCGAATGCGTTCTTTCGGCGCGCCCAGTGCCGGAGGAAATGGCCGATATAGGCCCGGCATGTCTCGCGCGATGCGCCCACCAGCGTCGGGGCCATCTCCATCTGGTTGAACGATTGATACCAAATCTCAATGAGCCGGTCGGGCTCGGCCATCCGCTTGCCGATGCCGGGATAGACGAAATCAAAGAAGAACAGGCCGGTCAGCCGCTCCGGCGCCATCCGGGCCAGCGGCTGCATCGCCGCGCCGCCGACGTCGTGGCCGACGACGCCGACGCGATCGAGGCCGAGCGCGTCGATGAGAGCGACCATATCCGTCGCATGATCCTGCGGCCCGAACGGACCGGCCGGCTTCTCGCTGTCGCCGAAGCCACGCAGGTCGGGCGCAATCACCTGAAAGCGGCCGGCGAGCCGGGTCATCACCGGTTCCCAGGTCAGCCAGAATTCCGGCCAGCCATGCAGGAAGAGGAGCGGGCGTCCCCGCCCGGCCCGCGCGACATGGAACGCGCAGCCGTTCGCCCGCACCGTGAGATGGTCCATTCGCGCCTCCGTGGCCCTCGCCACCACGAGGAGCGGAGCAACGAAGCAATCCGCTCGCAGCGACGGGATGCGCTCAGTCTAAGGCGTTTCGCCGAACGCCGTCCAATCCAGCACAATCTTGCCCGACTGGCCGGAGCGCATGATGTCGAAGCCGCGCGCGAATTCGCTCGCTGGCATGCGGTGCGTGACGACTTTGCGCACGTCGAGCCCGCTTTGCAGCATCGCGATCATCTTGTGCCAGGTCTCGAACATTTCGCGGCCGTAGATGCCTTTGATGGTCAGCAGCTTGAAGACGATCTTGGTCCAGTCGACCGGCGCCGGCCGCGCCGGAATGCCGAGGATAGCGATGTGACCGCCCATCACGATGTGATCGACGATTTGGTCGAAGGCGGCCGGCGCGCCGCTCATCTCGAGGCCGATGTCGAAGCCTTCCTTCATGCGGAGCCGGGCCATGACGTCGCCGAGGTCCTCCTTGGTGACGTCGACCGGCACGACATCCGCGACCTCGGCGGCTAGCGCGAGGCGGGTCGGATTGACGTCGGTGATGACGACATGGCGCGCGCCGACGTGGCGCGCGACCGCGGCGGCCATGATGCCGATCGGCCCTGCGCCGGCGATCAAGACGTCCTCGCCGACGAGATCGAAGGAGAGCGCGGTATGCACCGCGTTGCCGAGCGGATCGAGAATCGCGCCGAGCTCGTCGTCGATGTCGCCGGGCAGCGGCACGATGTTGAAGGCGGGAATACGGACATATTCGGCGAAGGCGCCGGGGATGTTGACGCCGATGCCGCGCGTTTGCGGGTCCATGTGAAAGCGCCCGCCCCGCGCGGCGCGACTGTTCATGTTGATCACATGGCCTTCGCCCGAGACGCGCTGGCCGACGCTGAGCCCTCGAACGTTGGCGCCGAGCTCGGCGATCTCGCCGGAATATTCATGGCCGACGATCATCGGCACCGGGATCGTCTTCTGCGCCCATTCGTCCCAATTGAAGATGTGAATGTCAGTGCCGCAGATGCCGGTCTTATGGACTTTCACCAGCACGTCGTCCGGCCCGATCGCGGGCGCCGGTTGATCGGCGAGCCACAGGCCCGGCTCCGCTTTCGCCTTGACCAAAGCTTTCATTGCCCGCCCCCCTTTCAGATCGCGCCGATCGCGCGGCCCGCCTCCTCGAACGCTTGGATCGCGAATTCGACGTCGGCTTCGCTGAGCGCCGCGGAAAGCTGCGTACGGATCCGCGCCGCCCCCTGCGGCACGACGGGATAGAAGAAGCCGGCGACGTAGACGCCGCGCTGATCGAGCGCCGCCGCCATGTCCTGCGCGCGGCGCGCATCGTGCAGCATCACCGGAATGATCGGCGTCGCGCCCGGCTGCAGCGAGAAGCCGACTTTGGCGAGCCCGGCGCGGAAACGCTCGGCGTGGCGGGCGAGCAGCGCGCGCCGGTCATCCGCCGCGATCGCAATCTCGAGCGCCTTCAGCGATCCGGCGGCGACAGGCGGCGCAAGCGAGTTGGAGAAGAGATAGGGCCGCGCGCGTTGGCGCAGCAGATCGACGATCGGCTGGGCGGCGGCGACGAAGCCGCCCATCGCCCCGCCCAGAGTCTTGCCGAAAGTTCCGGTGACGATGTCGACGCGCCCGCCCGCCCCGGTCAGCGCCGGCGTACCCCGGCCCTTTTCGCCGAGGTGGCCGGTCGCGTGGCAATCGTCGACCATCGTCATGGCGCCATAGCGCTCAGCAAGATCACAGATGCCGCGGAGATTGGCGACGTAGCCGTCCATCGAGAAGACGCCGTCGGTGACGATCAGCTTGAAGCGCGCGCCCGCCGCATCGGCCTCCTTGAGGCGCGCTTCGAGTTCGTTCATGTCGGAATTGGCGTAGCGGTAGCGACGCGCCTTGCTGAGCCGGACGCCGTCGATGATCGAGGCGTGGTTCAGCGAATTGGAGATGATCGCGTCCTGCGCGTCGAGCAGCGGCTCGAAGACGCCGCCGTTGGCGTCGAAGCAGGCGGCGAACAGGATCGCGTCGTCCTTGCCGAGATGCGCGGCGATCGCCCGCTCGAGCTCGCGGTGCAAAGTCTGCGCGCCGCAGATAAATCGCACCGACGCCATGCCGAAGCCGAAGTCGTCGAGCGCCCGCTTGGCCGCGGCGACGATCTCGGGATGATTGGCGAGGCCGAGATAGTTGTTGGCGCAGAGATTGACCATCTCGCGCTCGCCGCCCTCCCCCGCGACGCGGATGCGGCCGCCCTGCGGGCCGGCGATCAAGCGTTCTCGTTTGGTAAGGCCCGCCGCGTCGATCTCGCTCAAGACGGAGCTGAGATGGTTAAGGAACGCGTCGGACATCGCCTGCTCCTTGTTGTTTCCCTCGCGAAGCGAAGGGCACGCTTGTTTCATATCAGCAATCGCCGATTTTTCCGATGTTTGCTCGCCGGAAATTGAGGAGAGCCGATCAAGCTCCTGCGAGGATCTCGCGCAGGAAGGCGACATGCCGCGCGAACGCGGCCCGCCCCGCCGGGCTCGCTCGCACGGTCGTACGGGGCCGTTTGGCGACGAACGCCTTACTGACTTCGACGTAGCCCGCCTTGCCGAGATGGTCGATGTGGGCGCCGAGATTGCCGTCGGTCGCTTCGGTGAGGGACTTCAATCGGGCGAAGTCCAACCCTTCGTCTTCGGCGCCCAGAGCCGTCAGGGCCGCCATGATCCGCAGGCGGACGGGTTGATGAATTGTCTCGTCGGCGCCGGTCATCACTCAGGCCCGCCGCATCCAGAGGCCGAACAGGATGAAGCCGCCGCCGTTGACGAGGGCGAGCCACAGGTCGAACCCCTGCCCCGCGAAGGCATACCCCGCCAGGATGAGACCGGAGAGGCCTACGCCGAAAGCGACGAAGACAGGGCCGAACCACAAGCCGGCGAGCGCATAGCCGAACAGGAACAGGGTCGGCCAGAAGACGGCGAGTTCGCGTGGGCCGAAGCGACCAACGCCGCACCAGAGGAATCCGAAGGCGAAGAACAAGGCAAAGGCGGCGAGCAGGCGCAGCAGGATTCGCGCTCCCCCGGGGGAGCAATCACGAGCCAGGACGAGAAGGGTCGCCGCGACCCCCAAGGCGTCCCCTGCCTCACCCAGCCAAGGCCACGAGCGCGGCGCCGCCATCGCGACGAGATGTTCGATCAGGATGATCGCGCCCCAGATCATCGTCACCTCACCGATCCGGCGATAGATGCGCGACAGTTTGACCTTGGCCACGATCGCATCCACGTCCGCGAGCATCGCGCCGGCTTCGTGGGGGGTGATCGTCATGCCGCTCTCGCAGGTTCGTTCGCTAGTTCCGGCGTCGGAAGGAGTCCGAGCCGGCGACACAGGGAGAACAGCCGCCGACCCTGCGTCACGCTCAGCGCAATCATCGCGGCGATGCTGGCGCCGCCGACCGCGGAGCGAATTGCCATCGCCTCGGCCAGCGGAAAAGTCCAGGCCGTCCAGAGATAGAAGGCCGCCTTGACGAAGAAATAGCCAGCCCAGAACAAGGTGAAGAGCTGGAAGAACCGCCGCACCTCGGCGCCGCTCGGCAAAGCGCTCCCCTGCCGCTTCTCCGCGACCTCCTGGATCAGCGACTTCTCGCCGAGCGCGCCGAAAACGAAGGCGATGCCCGTCGCGACATTGGTGACCGCGGCTTCATATTTAAGCATGAACGGCGTCGCCGACATCAGATCGACCGCGCCGAAGACGAGGGTCAGGCCGCTGGTCAGGAGATAGAGGCGCGTGAAGCCGCGTCTGCGCGTCAGACGCCAGGCTGCGTCGACGACGATGAAGAGGACGGAGCCCAGAATTGCGACCTTCACGTCGAAGGCGGCGGACAAAATCCAGAATGTGACGACCGGGCCAAGCTCGAAAACGACGAAGCGGACGACGGCGGCAAGCTTGCCCATTTTCCCCTCCCCTGCGCTTCCCGGTTGGCACGCCTTCGACGTTCGCAGATTACTCTATAATACAGAGTCTCCTGACACAGTCAACCTGGCCACTCCCATAGGAGCTCAAGCCCAGCAGGTTGGCCATCTACAGCCTGGACATACGACGGGGGCCATCCTAGCCTCCTGCAACCAGCGCCCCGGCGGCCGCAGCTCTCGGGTTGCAGCGACCGGCAACGAAAAAGGCGCCGCATAGCGAGGGAGGTCATGACGTTCGATTACGTCATTGTCGGAGGCGGCTCCGCGGGGTCGACCCTCGCCTCGCGTCTCTCGGAGGATGGCTCGTCCAGCGTCTGCCTGCTCGAAGCCGGCGGCGACGGCAAGGACCTCTTGATCCGCACCCCGGCCGGCACAGCGGCGATGCTGCCCGGCAGGCCGCGGATCAACAATTGGGCGTTCGAGACCGTTCCTCAACCCGGACTCAACGGCCGACGCGGCTACCAGCCGCGCGGCAAAGCGCTCGGCGGCTCGAGCGCCATCAACGCGATGCTCTACGTCCGCGGCCATCCCTCCGACTTCGACAAATGGGCGGAACTCGGCTGTGCGGGATGGTCTTTCAACGACGTGCTGCCCTACTTCCTGCGCTCGGAATCCAATGAGCGCGGCGCCGGTCCCTGGCACGGCGCGAAGGGTCCGCTCCAAGTCTCGAACCAGAGAAGCCCGCGGTCGATCTCGCAGGCCTTCATCCGCGCGGCGAGCGAACTCCAGCACCGCGTCAACGACGATTTCAACGGCCCTGACCAGGAGGGCGTCGGGCTCTATCAGGTCACCCAGTTTCGCGACGAGAAGCGGAACGGCGAGCGTTGTTCGACCGCGGCGGCCTATCTGCATCCCCATATGGGCCGACCCAATCTGACGATTCGCACCAGGGCGCATGCAACGCGAATTGAATTCGACCGCAGGCGCGCGACCGCGGTCCGCTATCGCGATCAGGGCGTGGAGCGGCGCGTCGAAGCGCGACGCGAGGTCATCCTTTGCGGCGGCGCTTTCAATTCGCCGCAACTTCTCCAGCTATCCGGCGTCGGCCTCGCCGACGACCTCAAGCGCTGCGGGATCGAACCCATTCACGAACTGCCGGGGGTCGGGCGGAATTTGCGCGACCATCTCGACTTCGTTCTGTCTTACACGTCGAAGGACACCGACCTCTTCGGTCTTGGCGCAGGGCCGACGATCAAGCATATCAAGAGCGCGCTGCAATGGCGCAGGGACGGAACGGGCATGTTCGCGACGCCCTTCGCGGAGGCCGGCGCGTTTCTGAAAACCGACCGCGAGCTCGCCCGCCCCGACATTCAACTTCATTTCGTCATCGGCATCGTCGACGACCACAATCGCAAGCTCCATCTCGGCTACGGATTCTCGTGCCACGTCTGCGTGCTGCGACCGCGATCGAGCGGCGAAGTGTTTCTTGAGAGCGCCGATCCCCTGGCCCCGCCGGGGATCGATCCGCGCTATCTCTCCGAGCCGGAGGATCTCGCAGCGCTCATCAAAGGCGCGAAGATCGCGCGCGCGATCGTCGAGGCGCCGGCTTTGGCGCCATATCGCCACAAGGAGCTTTACACCCGCGACGGCATGAGCGACGCCGATTGGGAGCGCCACATCCGCGCGCGGGCCGACACGATCTATCACCCCGTCGGCACATGTAAGATGGGCGTCGACGACATGGCGGTGGTCGATCCGGAATTGCGCGTGCGCGGCCTCGGGGGATTGCGCGTCGTCGACGCGTCCGTTTTCCCAGCCGTCATCGGCGGCAATACCAATGCGCCGACAATGATGATCGCCGAAAAGGCGGCGGACCTCATTCTCGGCAGGCCGGCCCCTGCCGCAACAAACTAGCGAGGAGGAGGAATCATGGGCCAAGTCGCGGTGGCAATCGAGCCCTCTGCATTCGCGCCTCTGGATCGCGCGGTCGCCGATCTCAAAGCCGGCAAGGACGCGTGGGCGCGGACCAGCGTCGAGGAGCGCATTCTGCTCCTCAACGAAATCAAGGACGCGACGATGACCGTCGCCGAGAGCTGGGCGACCACCGCCGCGCGCAAGAAACAAATCCCGGCAGGATCGCCGCTCGTGGGCGAAGAATGGCTCTCGGGCCCCTATGCGATGCTCTCCGCCTGCAACGCTTTGATCGAGACCCTGCTTCAATTGGAGGAGAAGGCGTTTCTGCGCCGCCTGCCGCTGCGCGACCTGCCGACCGGGCAGATCGCAGCGAAAGTGTTTCCGGCCTCGCTGTGGGATCGCTTGCTGCTCTCCGGCGTCACTGCGGAAGTGTGGATGCAGCCGGGCGTGACGCGCGCCAATCTCGCCGAGCACGTCGCCGGCGCTTACGACTTGCCGGAGGAGAACCGGGTCGGCCGAATCGCGCTCGTTCTCGGCGCCGGCAACATCGCCTCGATTGCGCCGCTCGACGCGCTCCACAAGCTGTTCGCCGAGCATCGGGCGACTCTTCTCAAGCTCAACCCGATCAACGACTATCTGATCGACGTCTTGCAGGTCGCCCTGCGGCCGTTGATCGTCCGCAATGCGCTGCGCATTGTGCGCGGCGGCGCCGACGTTGGCCAATATTTGTGCGAGCATCCCGGCGTCGACGAAATCCACATCACCGGCGCAGAAGCCTCGCATGACGCGATCGTCTGGGGCATCGGCGACGAAGGCCGCCGCAACAGACAAAGGGGAACGCCACGCAATTCGCGCCGCATCACCTCCGAACTCGGCGGCGTGGGTCCGACCATCGTCGTGCCGGGCCCCTGGAGCGACGCGGACATCGCCTTCCAGGCCGAGCACATCGCAACGCAGAAGCTGCATAATGACGGCTTCAACTGCATCGCCTGCCAGATCCTGATCGTCCCCGAGGCCTGGGACAGAACCGATCCGCTGATGCGGAAGGTCGAGCAGGCGCTGAAGACGGCGCCGCCGCGCGCGCCCTACTATCCCGGAGCGCAGCGCCGCCTCGCTGATTTCGCCGCCCGCGGCCGCAGCGCCGCGACGATCGCGCGCGGCGACGACGGCGAATTCTGGGTGGTCGTTCCCGCCGTCAGCGACGGAGATGCGTGGCTCGAGACGAACGAGGTTTTCGCGCCGGCGATCGCGATCCGCCGGCTGCCGGACGCCGATCCTGAAGCCTTCCTCGCCGCGGCGATCCGCTACGCCAATGAGCGGCTGCGCGGCACGCTCGGCGCTAATATCCTCATCCATCCCGAGACGATCGCCAGGATCGGCCAGCGCCGCTTCGACGAACTGCTGGCGGAGCTGCGTTACGGCTGCATCGCCGTCAACGCCTGGGCCGGCCTCGGCTTTCTGATGGCGCGTGCGCCCTGGGGCGCCTTTCCCGGACACACGCTCGACGACGTCGTGAGCGGCGTCGGCTTCGTGCACAATGCGCTTCTGTTCGACAGGCCTGAACGGACGATCGTGCGCGGCCCGTTCCGCCCCTTCCCGCGCAGCATCCTCGCTCGAGAAATGACGCTGCTGCCGAAGCCGCCCTGGTTCGTGACGAACCGAACGCAGGACCGTGTCGGACGCTTGCTGACGGCGTTCGAGTATCGGCCGAGTTGGCTGAAACTGCCGCGCATCTTCGTCAACGCGCTGCGCGGCTGAGGGGACCGTCATCGCGAGGAGCGCCGCGACGAAGCGATCCATGCACCCGCTTGCATCGGCGGCGCTATGGAGTGCTTCGCTGCGCTCGGAATGACGGGGACGGTTCGTCTTTCCGCATCTCGGGAAAACCCCTCCACCGACGCCGCATTAACGAAGCGTTAACCCTATAAAGAGACCGTGCTTGCGTTACGGGTCTCGGGCGTTGCAGCGGCATGAAACTGTCGCACGAATCACCGATGCTCCGTAACAGATAGGCTGGAGACGAAGCCTCGATGGGCGATCGCGCAAGCGTCGATGATGTTGCGGAAAGCAGCCGCCCGACTTCGTTATTTCTTCGCCGACCGCTCCAACATTCTTGCTTTCGACATTCTCGCTTTCGACCTGCGCGCGCTCGGGGGCGCCGCGCGTGGGCCGCTTCGCGCGCGCCGCTTCAGCCAGAGGAGTTTGTCATTGAGCAAGCGTATCGAGAAGCAGCGGCGCCGCAATGCGCGCGGGGCCACGGCTGAAATCATTCCGCTCTATAGGAGCAAGCATAGAGCCGAGCGCGCGGCGCCGCCGATCCGTCCGCTCAACGCCAATCAAGCCGACTACCTCGACGCCCTGCGCTCCAGCCCTCAGGTGATCGTGCTCGGCCCCGCGGGGACCGGCAAGACCTGGATCGCGGCGACGCATGCGGCCGACCTGTATCGCGCCGGACAGGTGCGCAAGATCATCCTTACCCGCCCCAACGTGCCGTGCGGCCGCTCGCTCGGCTTCTTCCCCGGTTCGCTCGAAGAGAAATTCGCGCCGTGGACCGTCCCGGTCACCGAGGCGATCAGGGACCGGATGGGCGCCGGCGCCTACGAGATCGCGCTGAAGAAGGGCGACATCGAGATGGCGCCGTTCGAGGTGATGCGCGGCCGTTCCTGGGAGGACGCCTTCGTCCTGCTCGACGAGGCGCAGAATGCGACGCCCGCCGAGATCAAGATGTTTCTGACCCGCATCGGCGAGGACTGCAGCGTCGTCATCAACGGCGACATCAGCCAGTGCGACCTCGATCAGACCTCGGGCCTCCGAGTCGTGCTCGACCTCGGCGCCGCGCGCGGCCTGCCGGTGCCGGTGATCGAATTCACGCTCGCCGACATCGTGCGCTCCGGCCTCTGCGCCATGTGGGCGCGCGCCTTCGAGGAGGCGCGGATATAGGAGGGGCTTTGCTCCTAATAGGGCGCGGAGCAGCCTCCGCGCCCGGCAGGGTCAGTTGGCGCTGTGTCCGCCATCGACGTTAAGGACGTGACCCGTAATGAATTGGGCCTCGTGCGACGCGATGAACACGATGCCGTCGGCGACTTCCTCGGAAAGGCCGAGTTGACCCAATGGAACCTGTGTCGCCAAGGCCGCTTTGTTCTCCGCCGTGCCGGTGAAGCGGGTCAGCATGCCGGTGTCTGTGGGGCCCGGCGCCACGGCGTTCACGCGAATTCCCGACTTGGCGAGTTCCAGCGCCGCCGACTTGGTGATGCCTTCGACGGCGTGCTTGGCGCCGACATAGATCGTGGCGTTGGCCGCGCCCTCATGTCCGTAGGTCGAGGAGATGTTGATGATGTTCCCGCTCCCCTGGGCCTGCATGGCTCGCACTTCGTGCTTCATGCTGAGGACCACGCCGAGAACATTGGTGTCGAACGTTGCGGCGAAGCTTTCCGCGGTCTGGTCGGTGATCGGGCCGACCGCCCCTTCGGTGGCGGCGTTGTTCACGGCGACATCGAGGCGGCCAAACCGCGCGACGGTCTTGTCGACCATATTGCGGACGTCATCCTCCTTGCGGACGTCGGCGTTGATGAACTCGGCCTCGGCGCCCAGACAGCGCAGTTCCTTAACGAGTTCCTTGCCGGCCTCGTCGCGCCGACCGGCAACCACCACATTTGCGCCCCTCTTGGCGAACGCGAAGGCGGCGGCGCGACCAATGCCGGTCAGTCCACCGGTGATCAAGACAACAGGCGTGTTCATGATCGACTCCTTGATGAGTTTTAGAGGCCGTTGCCGCGGGCTGTATCTTGTCGCCTCAGATTTGGGCGGCCTCCTATCGCTCTCATGGCATGGGTCTACGCCCTGGCTCGCCACCTGGAAAAGACTTTACAGGTTGATGACCATACCTGAGAGGCATGGGAACACGCAGACCGCCGAGTGCGCCAGCCTATCGGCTTCGCGCTTGACTGCCCCGCTGACGCCGCAGCGCGACGATGAGAGCGGCGAGGACCGATGGTATCTGCGCACGGGACGGGTAGTACAGGAAATAGCCAGGGAACGGTGGCGTCCAGTCCTGGAGCAAGTGGACGAGGCAGCCGTCCGCAATCAAAGATGCCGCTTGGTCTTCGAGGACGTAGGCGATCCCGACGCCATCCAACGCCGCCTCAAGCATCAGCGCCGGCTCGTTGAACGTCAGCGGCCCGCTAACCTTGACTTCGAATTCGCGCCCGTGCCGCTCGAACTCCCAGGGATAGAGGGCGCCAGACGCCATCATGCGGTAATTGATGCAGCGGTGCCGTGTCAGCTCGCTCGGCGTCTCGGGAGCGGGATATCGGACGAGGTAGTCCGGCGAGGCGACCACCGCCATTCGCAACTCCGGGCCGACGGCAACAGCGATCATGTCTTTCTCGACCTTCTCGCCAAGACGGATGCCCGCGTCGAAGCGATCGGCGATGATGTCGCGGAACCCATAGTCGATCAGGACCTCGACGGTCGCGTCCGGGTGGCTCGCGCAGAAGTCCGGCAGCACAGGACGGATGACCACGTTGAACGCGTGACGCGTCGCGGTGATCCGGACAGTCCCGGCGACACAGTCTCGCTGTTGGCCCAAGTCGTCGAGCGCGTCCAGCCTGACGCTATCGGTCGGGCTATTCAGTTCGCGATCGAACAGCCGAGCGACGTAGACGTCAACGAGATCGTGGTGCGTCCGCTTGCCACCCTAGTGTAACGGCGGAGGCCCGCCAGGGCTTCTCGCGCAGATGGCGCAGCGGCAGACGGAGTTCTCCGGAATTTGTGGGCTGCGAAGACGCGGCGATCGGAAATCACAATTCCACACTGTTGCTCCAACACTTCGGCGAGATTCTCGCGTCATGTGTTGGAACAATAGCGCCTCCCCGCAGTTCCCGGCTCCTCAATGCCGGAAGTGGCGCATTCCCGTGAACACCATCGCGATACCCGCCGTGTCGGCCGCGGCGATCACCTCGGCGTCGCGCAGCGAGCCGCCGGGTTGAATGACGGCGGTGGCGCCGGCTTCGACGGCGGCGAGCAGGCCGTCGGCGAAGGGGAAGAAGGCGTCGGAGGCGACGACCGATCCTTTCGTCAGGGCTTCCGCGCGCCCGGCCGCGCGCGCCGCGTCCTCCGCCTTGCGGGCGGCGATGCGCGAGGAATCGACGCGCGACATCTGCCCGGCGCCGACGCCGACCGTCGCGCCGTCCTTCACATAGACGATGGCGTTCGACTTGACGTGCTTGCAGACGCGCCAGGCGAAGCGAAGATCCGCCATTTCCTTTTCGGTCGGCGCGCGCTTGGTGACGATCTTCATCGCCGCTTCGTCGAGCACGCCGTTGTCGCGGTCCTGCACCAGCAGGCCGCCCGAGACCGAACGCACCGCGAGCGTCGGCGCGCGCGGATTTGGCAGCGCGCCAGCGATGAGCAGGCGCAAGTTCTTCTTGGCGGCGACGATCGCCAGCGCCTCGTCGTCGGCCTCCGGCGCAATGATGACCTCGGTGAAGATCTCGACGATCTTGCGCGCCGCCGCGGCGTCGAGCCGCCGGTTCACCGCGATGACGCCGCCAAAGGCCGAGACGGGATCGCAAGCGAGCGCCTTCTCGTAGGCTTCGATGAGGCTCGCCCCCGTCGCAACGCCGCAAGGGTTAGCGTGCTTGATGATCGCCACCGCCGCCGACGCAGCGGGATCGAATTCGGCGACGAGTTCATAGGCGGCGTCGGTGTCGTTGATGTTGTTGTAGGAGAGTTCCTTGCCCTGGACCTGCCGCGCGGTGGCGACGCCGGGCCGCGACTCCGGGCCGACATAGAAGGCGGCGCGCTGATGCGGATTTTCGCCGTAGCGCATCTCGCTCGAGAGCTTGCCGCCGAAGGCGCGCCACTTCGGCGTGCTCTCGCCGACTTCGCGCGCGAGCCAATTCGAGATCGCGGCGTCATAGGCGGCGGTGCGCGCATAAGCCTTCTGCGCCATCCGGCGGCGGAAGGCGAGGCTGGTCGAACCGTCGTGCGCCGCGAGCTCCTGCAGCAAGGCGGCGTAATCGTCGACGTCAACGATGACGACGACGTCGGCGTGGTTCTTCGCCGCGGCGCGGATCATCGCCGGGCCGCCGATGTCGATGTTCTCGATCATGTCGTCGAAGGGGGCGTTGCGGCTGAGCGCGTTCTCGAACGGATAGAGATTGACCACCAGGAGGTCGATCGGTTCGATGTTGTTGGCGATCATCGCCGCCTGATGAGCGGGCTCGGAGCGGATGCCCAAGAGGCCGCCGTGAACGCGCGGGTGCAGCGTCTTCAAGCGTCCGTCCATCATCTCGGGAAAGCCGGTGAGCTGGGCGACGTCGCGCACGCCGACGCCCGCCTGCGCGAGCGCACTCGCCGTGCCGCCGGTCGAAACGATCTCGACGTTGCGAGCGACCAGCGCCTGGCCGAGTTCGGCCAGGCCGGTTTTGTCGGAGACGGAGATCAGCGCGCGCGCGACGGGCGCAAGTCGATCATAGGCCATTGCGGAAACTCGCGTGTTGAGGGCGGATGGCGCGCCCTTACACGGTTTCCGCGCAAGTGTCATGTCCGCGTCACGGTTTCCTTTGCAGCCGCACCGCAAAGAAGCCGTCGAGACCGGATTGCCTCGGCGTCGGGCCCGGAAGATGGCACGGCAGCGTGCGCAATTCCCCAGCGGGCGTCAGCAGTTCGTCGAGTCCGCCGATTTCCGCAGCGTCGATGGGGGTACGGCGCACATCAGGATTTCGCCGCAGCAGCGCAGTGATCTGCCCCTCGCCCTCCTCCGGCTCTAGCGAGCAGGTGCAATAGACGATCGTCCCGCCCGGCTTGGCGAGGCTGATCGCCCGGTCGAGCAATTTGCCTTGCAATTCGGCAAGAGCGGCAAGATCGCCTTGCCGCTTGATCCAGGCGACGTCGGGATGCCGGCGGATCGTGCCCGTCGCCATGCAGGGCGCGTCGAGCAGCGTCGCGTCGAACGGCGGCGCCTCGTAGGTGAGCGCGTTCGAGACGACGATGTCGGCCTCGAGCCGCAGACGCTCGAAATTCGCCGCGAGCCGCTTGAGGCGCTCCGCCGAGCGGTCGACCGCCGTCACGCTCGCGCCGGCGACCGCGAGTTCGGCGCTCTTTCCTCCCGGCGCAGCGCAGAGATCGACCACCCGCTGGCCGGCGCCCGGATTGAGCAGGCGCGCCGGCAGGGCCGCGGCGGCGTCCTGCACCCACCATTCGCCCGCAGCGTAGCCTTCGAGTTCGCTGACTGGAGCATGGGTGTCGAGCCGAACCGAGCCGGTCGGCAGCACGACCCCACCAAGCCGCTGCGCCCAACCGGCCGGATCGCTCTTGACGCTGAGATCGAGCGTCGGCTCATCGCGATGCGCCCGCGCAATCGCGCGGGCCGTCTCTTCGCCGTAGTTCGCTCGCCAACGCGCGGCGAGCCAGAGCGGCGTGTCGTCGTCCAGCGGATCGGCGGCTTCGAGGATCTCCGCCTTGGCGCGGATGAGATTGCGCAGCACCGCATTGACGAGCCCGGCGAACGGGGCGGCGCCGGGATCGATCCGCGTCGCCCGCACCGCGAGATCGACCGCCGCGTGGTCGGGAATGTCGAGAAACAGCAACTGCGCCGCGCCGACGGTCAGGATCCATTCCAGCGCGCCCGCCTTCCTTGGTAGCCCCTTTTCGAGGAAACCGGTGAAGGCTTTGCGTATCGTGCCGAGGCGACGCAACGACACGACGGCGATCGAGCGCGCCAGCGCGCGATCACGGGCGTCGAGGCTCGCCGAGCGCCCCTCCGATTCGCTTCGTTCTTCGAGTGGTCGCGCGGACGCCAGAACGTCGGCGACCGCTTGCGCGGCGGCGAGACGCGCCGCAAGGCCAGGTGTCGTATCCTGGGGTTGCTGGGGACGCCGCGACGCATGCGCGCCGAAGTCGTAGGGTCTCTTTGGCCTCAATGTCAGCCCTTAGTTTTAAATGCGCCGCCCCTGAGGACTATAGCGCAGAATCGCCTCGAGGCCGCCCACCGGCGGCCTATTCGTGATTGGCTTGCGGATGTAGCATTACCGGACGACGCAGGGACGAGGCTGACCAAGGTTTATGTGCATGGCGACGTCGAATTCCACCCCCCAAGACCCATCGAGCAGCCCTGAGGCGACACGCCGTCCTCTGTCGGAGGCAGCCAAGCGCGCGCTCGCCGAAGCCGAGCAGCGCCGTGCGCATGCCTCGCCGGAATGTCCGCGCGAATACAACGGCCGCGGCGGGCAGGATCCGGCGCGCTACGGCGACTGGGAAGTCAAGGGAATCGCTTCGGACTTTTAGGAGCCCGATCGTTTTTCTTCCGCCATTGCCAGGCGCGAGCCAAGCAAACCAGCAGCGCCGAACGGAACGTTGGATTGCTTCTTCGTTTCGCTCCGCACAATGACTGCGAAGGTCAGTGGATCATGACGACCGGAGCGCCGACGCTCACGCGGTCGTAGAGGTCGATCACATCTTCGTTAAGCATGCGAATGCAGCCGTAAGAGGCGGCGGTCCCGATCGAAGCGCGCATCGTGCGGGTCGTGCCGTGGATCGCAACTTCGTCGCGGTCGAGGGTGATCGCCCGCGCGCCCATCGGATTGTGCGGCGAGCCGCCGGGAATCACATCAGGCAGTTCAGGATGATCGCGGCGCACCAAAGCGGGAGGCGACCACGCCGGCTCGACAAATTTGCCCTGGACCCGCGCAAAGCCGCTCCATTCCATGCCGCGCTTGGCGACGGCGACGGGATATTCGATGGCGCGCTGCGAATCGACGATCAGGAACAGCTTCCGCGCGCTTTGGCTGATGACGATCGTGCCGCTGGAATAGGGCGAGGGGAACTCGACGACCCCGTTCGCCGAAGCGGCGCCGGCCAGCGACAGCACAAAAACGCCCGCCGCCAGCACGCGGCAAAAAATCCCCCGGCCCCGCATCGTTTGCCCCTCTCGACAGGATCGGGAGAAGATACACCAGCCGCGGCCCCTTATCCCGGGCGCGGCGAAAATGCGGTGAATTGAATCTTCCGCGAGACCGCCCGCATCGCCAAAGCTCAGCGCCGGCGATGCGGGCGCAGTGCTGATGCGGCTGGCCGCACGATCGTTTTGGCCGGACCGACGCCGTCACTGCGCGCGTAAGGGAAGCAATCCAGCATCGCCAATCCGAACGATGGATTGCTTTGTCGCTGCGCTTCTCGCAATGACGGTTCAGCCAGAAGCGTCTAGCCGCGCGCCTTCAGCCGCCCCCGCCACGAGCTCTTCGCCGCCGCGAGCGAGTCGATATGGGCGTGGAACGCGGTGATCCGGGGCGCAATCTGCGAACGGAACCGCGAACCATTGAAGACGCCGTAGTGGCCGACGCCCATCTGGAGATGATGCGCCTTCATCGTCTCGGGAATGTTGACGCAGAGGTCCTGGGCCGCCTGCGTCTGGCCGACCCCGGAAATATCGTCCTTTTCGCCTTCGACAGTGAGCAGACCGCATCGCCGGATGAGGGAAAGGTCGATCGGCGTTCCCCGGTGGGTCATTTCGCCCTTCGGCAGCTGATGGCGCACGAACACCGTCTCGATGGTCTGCATGTAATATTCCGCCGTCAGATCCATCACGGCGAGATATTCGTCGTAGAATTCACGATGCTTTTCTGCAGAATCACCGTCGCCGGAAACGAGATGGTTGAACATGTCGAGATGGGCGTTGACGTGGCGATCGAAATTCATCGCCATGAAGCCCGAGAGCTGGAGATAGCCCGGATAGACCCGTCGGCCGAAACCCGCATAGGGGAACGGCGCCGTCTGCAAGCAATTCTCGCGGAACCATTCGACGCCGCGCTTTTCGGCGAGTTGATTGACCGCAGTCGGGCTGCGGCGCGTATCGATCGGACCGCCCATCAGGGTCATTGAGGCCGGCGTGCAGGAATGTCCGACGCCCTCCATCAGCGCAATCGCAGCGATCAACGGCACGGCGGGCTGACAGACGCCGAGCGTATGGACGCCCGGGCCTAGATGCTCCAGCATCTCGCGGAGGTAGTCGATGTAGTCGTCGAGGTCGAACGGCCCGAGCGCCACCGGCGCCATGCGGGCGTCCACCCAATCGGTAATGTAGACCTGATGGGTGGGGAGAAACGCCTCGACCGTCCCCCGCAGCAGCGTCGCGTAGTGCCCGGACATCGGGGCGACGATGAGGAGCTTCGGCTGTTCCGCCTCCCCAGCGAAGCCGGGGCGCGAAAAATGCAGGAGACTGCAGAAGGTCCGGCTCCAGACGATCTCTTCGACGACCTCGTGCTCGACCCCGTCGATGACGGTCTGGTCGAGGCCGAACGTCGGCTTGCCGTAGCGACGCGTCATCCGCTCGAACAGCTCAGCTCCCGCGGCGATGTTCTTGCCAAGTGGCGTGTTCGATAACGGATTGAAAGGATTGCGAAAAGCGAAATGGGCCGCGTCCGACATCGCCCGCGCCGGGGCGAGAGCCGCGTGAGCCATTTCGTAGAATTGGTAGGAATAGCCTTGAAACATCCTCGGGCCTCGCGCGCCGACTCCGGCGCCACTGAAATGCTAGCGTTCGAGACGACCGTATCGTTCAGTTCGAAACGAATCAATGTCACAAAAGGTATGCATTTCCCTTTTCCAAGGTATAGCGTTCCTTTTTCGTAGCCGCCCGACCTTTTGCGAGGCTCGCTTGCACCGCGCGGCAAGCCGCTGGACTCGCCAACCCTCTAGAGTCCCGCTTTTCGCGCTCTAACCGGCCCGCGTCGCAGCCGGGGCCCAGCCGCCGCGAATCCAGCCTGACGAAAGCGAATCCCTTGATGGAGGCGGCGAATAGCGCGCCGGCTTGCGGATGGCGCTCGCGACATCGCTCTGCCATCCCTCATGCGGCCTTATGCGTACATCGACCATAGTGAGGCTTTGGCGCCGCTTATTGTGCCACTCGCCGGCACGTCACCTGTTGCAACTCGGACACAGATGGGTGCGAAAGGCGGCGGGATCACGTCAAAGAAGCGGCGTTGCCTTGAATGTCACGAGAGCGTCACGTAGCGCTCTTAGCGGTTCTTGCAGATGTTCCAGTGAATGCGGCGGAACTCAGGCGGCTCGCTAAGCGACTGACCGCCTGCGGCTTTTGGTCGCAAATTGGACAAAAAGACATTCCCGCCCCGAAGGGAGCGGGAGGGAGCCTGAAGGCGCCCCTCCCGAAAAGGGTGGAAAAAATGCGCTCGCGCTTTTGGCGTCGGGCGATTTGGAAGCAGAAACCAGTCGCGGCACGGAGTTGGGCGCGACTTATAACGTAAGACGGGGCTTGTTATGCGATATATGAAACAGGTGCTCTTGGCTTCGACAGCCGGGCTGATGCTGGCTGGAGCTGCTCACGCGGCCGACCTGCCGACCAAGAAGACGCCGCCGGCCCCGCCGGCTGCCGCCTCGCCGTGCAGCCCGCTGCTGAACTTCAGCCAGATGCACAGCCCGATCGACTTCTTCAACACGCCTGGCACGCTGACTTGCTACGGCATCACGCTGTACGGCACCTACGACGTCGGCGCCGGCTATGAAAGCCACGGCGTTCCGTTCAACAGCCAGATGCACACGGGCGTCGAAGAGCTGATTGCGAAGAACAGCAACAAGCCGGTTTGGAACTTCACGCCGAACGGCCTCAGCCAGTCGGTCATCGGCGTCAGGGGTGCAGAGCCGATCCCAGGCATCGGCGGCACTTCGGTCGTGTTCGACGCCGAGACCGGCTTCGACCCCGGCACCTTCCGCCTCGGCAACGGCGTCGGCGCGCTGCTCGACAACAACGGCGTGCCGCTCAACCAGCAGAACGCCAACGCCGACTCGAGCCGCGCGGGCCAGATCTTCAACTCGCAGCTCTACGCCGGCCTCAGCAACACGACGTTCGGCACCCTGACTTGGGGTCGTCAGAACACGCTCGATCTCGACGGCATCAACGCCTACGATCCGATGGGCGGCTCGTACGCCTTCTCGGTGATCGGCTGGTCCGGCACGACCGCCGGCGGCGGCAATACCGAAGACGCCCGTTCGAACTCCGCGTTCAAGTATCGCGTCAACGTCGGCCAGTTCCGCGCCGCCGCGATGGTTCAGACGGGCGGCTTCGAGCAGGGCAACGGCGCGCAGGGCCTCTACCAGGCTCAGGTCGGCGGCGACTTCTTCGGCCTCTCGGTCGATGCGATCTACAGCCATCTGACCGACGCCGTCGCGGGTTCGGCTTACGTTCCCGCGATCGGCGGCACGTTGAGCGCCACGCAGCTCGCCGCGGTCAACGCGCAGCAGCTCACCGCCACCCTGTCCGACAACGACTCCGTGACGTTGCTCGCGAAATACACCTGGCGCGCCTGGACGGTCTACGGCGGCTACGAGCACATCGACTTCAACAACCCGTCGAATGACTTCTCGATGTTCCGCGGCATCAACGGGTACACGTTCAGCAACGTGACCAACACCGCTTACGGTTCGGCCACGACGAACTCGAAGCAGCTGCAGATCATGTGGACCGGCGCCAAGTACTCGATCACGCCGGACCTCGACGTGACCGGCGCGTACTATCACCTGGTGCAGAACGCGTTCTACATCCCGGCCGGCGCCAACAACTGCAACACCCCGAGCGCGCATTCGCAGTGCGCGGGCACGGAAGACGCCGTTTCGGCGATGGTCGACTGGCGCTTCTGGAAGCACATGGACACCTACGCCGGCGTGATGTTCTCGGAAGTCAACGGCGGCCTGTCGAACGGCTATCTCCAGCACACCGAGTGGGCCCCGACGGCTGGCCTGCGCGTCCGCTTCTAATCAGAAGACTAAAGTGTCGGCGGCACAATCGCCGCCGACCCATTTTATTTGGAGACCGACGGCTTAATTGCCGTCGGTCTCTTTTCGCGTTGCAGCCCGCGCTCAACGCACGGGGTCTTTATTTCTGTTTATTTTATTTTAATTGCCGCGTTACCGCTCTCGCTGGCAGATTGCGTTGCGCTCGGGCTAGAAACCGCAGCGCTCGATCGACCGATCGAGGACAACACCAAAAACAACTCGGCGATGCTCCGACCGACGACGATCTTGCCGGCGCTGCCCTGACGGGGCGCGCCGACATCGCGGCGATCGGAAAGGGCATCAATGCGCCCGCGGCTACGTTTCTGCCGCCAGGTGAGAGGCGGAGCGCGCACCAAGCCTAGCGCGCAACGGCGAGAGCCACCCTGCCCACCGCCCGACAGACGGCGGTCGTGCTGGCTCAGGACGCCAGACGGCGCGACCACTGCGGCGCCGCATCAAGCGATTGGGAGAGACGCTCCGAGGAGACCGAGAATCGCCTGCGCGCCTCGCTCGAGGGCCGCGTTGGCGGCTGCATCCGGTCGCGCGAATCAATCCGCAGCCACTATACTGACAGGAACTGCTATACATGGCGTCTTTGAAACAATTGCTCCTGGCTTCTACGGCCGGACTGCTGCTGGTGGGGGGCGCTCAGGCGGCCGACCTGCCGACCCAGAAGACACCGCCGGCGCCGCCCTCCGCCGCCGCGTCGCCGTGCAGCCCGCTGCTGAACAACGCCAGCCAGATGCATAGCCCGATCGACTTCTTCAACACGCCCGGCGCGCTGACCTGCTACGGCATCACGCTGTACGGCACCGTTGACGAGGGCATGGGCTACGAGAGCCACGGCGCGCCGTGGAATTCGCAGATGTACACCGCCGACGAAGAGCTGATTCAGAAAAACAGCTACAAGCCGATGTTCAACTATACGCCGAACGGCCTGAGCCAGTCGGTCGTCGGCATCAGGGGTCAGGAGCCCATCCCGGGGATCGGCGGCACGTCGCTCGTGTTCGACGCCGAGACCGGCTTCGACCCCGGCTCCTTCCGTCTCGGCAACGCCCTGGGCTCGCAGATCGACAACAACGGTGTCCCGCTCAACCAGCAGAACGCGAACGCGGATGGTGCCCGCGCTGGCCAGATCTTCAACTCGCAGGTCTATGTCGGTCTCAGCAACACCACCTTCGGCACGCTGACCTGGGGCCGCCAGAACACCCTCGACCTCGACGGCATCAACACCTACGACCCGATGGGCGGCTCCTACGCCTTCTCGGTAATCGGCTATTCCGGCGCCACCGCCGGCGCGGGCAACACAGAAGACACCCGCTCCAACTCCGCTCTGAAGTATCGCGTCAACTACGGCCAGTTCCGCGCCGCGGCGATGGTCCAGACCGGCGGCTTCGAGCAGGGCAACGGCGCGCAGGGGCTCTACGAAGCTCAGGTCGGCGGCGACTTCGGCGGCCTGTCGGTCGACGCGATTTACAGCCATCTGACCGACGCCGTGTCGGCTGCGGCCTACGTTCCCGCGATCGGCGGTACGCTGAGCGCGACGCAGCTCGCCGCGGTCAACGCTCAGCAGCTCACCGCCACCCTCTCCGACAACGACGCCGTGACGTTGCTCGCAAAATACACTTGGGGCGCCTGGAAGTTCTACGGCGGCTACGAGCACATCGACTTCGACAACCCGACGAACGACTTCTCGATGTTCCGCGGCATCGGCGGCTACACGTTCAGCAACGTGACCAATAACGCCTACGGCTCGACGACGGCGAACTCGAAGGTGTTGCAGATCATGTGGACCGGCGCCAAGTACGCTATCACGCCGAACCTCGACGTCACCGGCGCGTACTACCACCTCGTGCAGAACTCGTATTACATCCCGGCCGGGGCGAACAACTGCAACAGTCAGAGCGCGCATTCGCAGTGCGCGGGCGCCGAGGACGCGGTTTCGGCGATGGTCGATTGGCGCTTCTGGAAGCACGTCGATACCTACGCCGGCGTGATGTTCTCGGAAGTCAACGGCGGTCTGGCCAACGGCTACCTCGCGCATACCGAGTGGGCCCCGTCGGCCGGCCTGCGCGTCCAGTTCTGATCGAAGTTGGAATCGACCAGCGGCCAGTTCGGCCGCTGGTTTTCTCCAGCAATATCCTCGGGCCGGCGCCCGGGGATTTTTGTTTCTCGCCCGATTTCCCCTCCCCGGGCCGATTGCCTTTTTCGAAGCGAGAAACTAAAAAGAATTCTCACGGCGATCGCTGATCGGCGTAAACCGCTGATCGACAAAGCGATGCGGGTGTAGCTCAATGGTAGAGCAGCAGCCTTCCAAGCTGAATACGAGGGTTCGATTCCCTTCACCCGCTCCAAGGTTCTCAGTCGCTTAGCGACGGGCATTCAGCGAAGAAGTAGGCGTCTACGGCCTGAGACTACGTTTGGACCACCTGCCCCGTCTGTCGCGTGGACGGCGCGCTAAACCGGTCGGCAGTGTCGCCTTCATGTCGATTCTCAGGGGCGTCGGCCATCCGCTGGGTCCTGTGCTCAGGGCGGTGATCTATACCGGGCTGGGAGGACGTCATCTCGGCGCATTGGGCGCGCTCGCCGATCCTCGTCGGCGCGATCCGGCGAGCGCCTCGGTCCACGGGATGGCGTGCCCATCGCGGTCAAGGACTGGAGTGGACCCGCGAAGCGGGACCGTTTTTGGCGGCGGCTAAGTTGAAGGGCCGTCTGCGGGGTTGCCCTTTTTTCAAGCCGCCAAGAGTTCCTGCCTGCCGCTGTTTCTGCTCTGCCCACAGTTTGCCGGCGCCGCGCCGTCGCGCCAGACGGCCAGCGGCGCGCGGTAGCCGAGCGACGGGTGAAGGCGCCGCTCGTTGTAGAAAGCGAAATAGTCGCCGCTCTGGCTTCGCGGCCGTCGGCGTAGCCCATCGAAGGCAGCGACGCCGTCATCCCGAACCCCCACTTGCTTAGAACTGACTTCCGGCTCCTGTAACCGCCCAAAAAAGAGCCGACCGCCGATCAACTTGGCGGCCGGGACATGTTCGGCGTTAAATGACGGTTGGTGGGCTCAGCACATCTGGCGCCAGTACGGGCGGCCGTAGGCGTCGTAGGCGCGGCGCCAGCAGGGACCGCCGTACGCATAGGGATAGGGGTGCGAGGCGGCGACCGCAGCCCCAACCGCGGCGCCGGCGATGACGCCGCCCGCCACGGCAGGACCCCAGCCCCAACCGCGCCATCCCCCGCCGCATCCCCAGCGGCACCCCCAGACCTTCTGGACCTGCGCGGACGCGAAATGCGGCGCTGGCGACGGCGCCGAGAGCGTCATGGCCGAGGCGGGGATCCACGAAGCCGACAGCATTGCACAGCCGGCGACTACGGCAGCAGAGCGATTCAACATGGCTCGGATCGACATGACATCCTTCCGGAAACTCAACGATTTCGGTACGCTACAGTTTGGATTCTGAATTCTTGGTGAATTCTTTTCTACGGAGAGTCAGTGGGTTTATTTGCCAAAGCGTCACTTTTCTTTATGGTCGTAAGGCGCCCTTCCCGAGAAGATGCCGAGGCGACTCTTCAAGCAAACGTGTCCGCGGCCTCGCCGCGACGTCTGTTACCTCACCGGGAGGCGGCGACGCCCTGAATCGAGTCGGCGGCGCGGCGGAGGCAACGCAGGAGGGGACCGTGGCATTCATCGAGCGAAAGATTCCGCCCTTTGTTCTCGCCCTTGGCTTCGCGGCGTTGGCATGCGGGCCGGCCGTCGCGCAAAAGGCGCAGACGACCGACACCAAACAGGTCTACGACGCGATCGATTGCTCGCAATGGACCTTGAACCAGGACGGGACATGGAGCGGCGGCGCCGACGCGCGTGTCGGCACGATGACGTTTCCCAACACCCTCAACAACACGATGAAGGGCTACGTCGAGAACGGCGTGGACGCCGAGGCCGCGCTGCTCAAGAAGTGCGGCAAGCGGGCGGCCAGATAGGATAGCGTTCGATCGTGCGCCGTTGGATTTCGCGCGCATCGCGAGAACCAGGGTGGCGATCCCGCGTGTCACACCCAAGTGAATCCGGTTTCCGATTTCGCCATATTTGGGAAATCTGCGCCTCACAATTGAAGCCCACCTTCTTCCGACCGGTCCGGTGGAGACGCTCGCGGCGAGCGTTCGTCATCGTGGCCAATCGAAAACGCGGGAGCGCTGCCGTCCCACGGCGCCTCCCCTCGGGAAAGGTGGTATCACGTGTCGGACGTGGTTTTGGTTCTTGGGATGCATCGCAGCGGCACGAGCGCAATCTCGGGCGCGCTGACGAAACTCGGCTGCGGCGCTCCGAAAACGCTCATGCCCGCATTCGCCGACAATCCCCGGGGCTATTTCGAATCCGTCGCTGTGGCCGACTTTCACGACGAACTCCTGGTCTCCGCCGGTTCGCACTGGAGCGATTGGCGCGCCTTCAACCCGGCTTGGCGATCTTCCTCCATCGCGGCCTCGTTTCGCGAACGCGCGAAGGAGCTCTTCGCGGGCGAGTTCGGCAATTTCCCGCTGCCTCTCCTCAAGGACCCCCGAGTTTGCCGCTTCGCGCCGTTCTGGCTCGACGTGTTCAAAGAATTGAAGCTGACGCCGCGCATCGTGATGCCGATCCGATCGCCTTTGGACGTGGCGAAGTCGCTCAAGCGTCGCGACGGATTTTCGATGGCGCGCGGCATGGCGCTTTGGCTGCGGCATGTCCTCGATTCCGAAGCCCATACCCGCGGCGAAGCGCGGTCGATCTTCCCATGGAAGGCCTTGCTGTCGGACTGGCGAAAGACCTGCGACAAGATCGCAACCGACACCCGCCTCAGCTGGCCGCGTCAGTCGGACCGCGCCGCGTACGACATCGAACGTTTCCTCAGCGAGAAGTTCGTCCACCACAACGGGGATCAAATCGCGCTCGCCGCCCATTCGGATACGCATGAATGGACGCTGCGCGCTTATGAGGCGCTGCTCGAACTGGCGCGCAATCCGCAGTCGAATTCCGCCATGGCGACGCTCGACGAGATCCGCGCCGCGTTTGACCGATCGAGCGAGATGTTTGGACGGCTGCTGGTCGGATCGGAGTTAGAGGCCGAGGAAGCGCGCGAGCGCGCCGAACAATCGGGCCAAGAGTACTATTCCCCCGCCGAGCCCTCGCCAGCAAACGAGGCGGCGGCGGCCATTGAAATGCTGCGCGCCCGGCTCGTCGACGCAGAGGCGGCGGTCGCCAGCCTGAAAGCCGAGCGACCTCGGAGCGGGTTTCGCGCTTGGTTTGGTCGGCGCGATTCCAAGTCACAAAGGCTCGCAAAGCGGCTGTTGCGTAGCGGCCTCTTCGACGCCGAGTTCTATCGGGCGAACTATTTCTCGCCCGAAGCAGGCCAGAACGGGCGCCCAAGCGACTTCGCCGCGGTGAGACATTTTTTGGTGGAAGGCTTTTGCAATGGCCTTCGTCCCAACCCGCTGTTCGACACCCGCTGGTATCTCGAGCGCTACGATGACGTCCGCCGCTCCGGCGTCAACCCGCTGCTGCACTATCTCTCCGACGGCTTTCGCGAAGGCCGCGACCCCGGCCCCGAGTTCGACACGCGCTTCTATCTCGAGTCCAATCCGGATGTGCGGGAAGCGGGATTCAATCCGCTGGCGCATTACCTCAGGCACGGACGGGAGGAAGGTCGCCCAGCGCTGCCGGCTCGAGCCTAACTATCGCGCCGCGAAGTCAGGGAGAAACATCAATCCTTGACTTCGGCATCGGGCCGGTCGTTGCCGCGCGCGACCTCCTCATGCCAGTGTCCGGAGGAGTCTTCGTACTCGATCTCGCCGGTTTCGCCGGGAATCCGCTGTTCGGCCGCCGCCCTCGCGGCGGCCTCGTGGGCCTCCTCCCGCGTCGGGAACCGCTCGGAAAAAACGTCGCCGACCTTGTAGGCCCAACCGCCGTCGTGCTCGACGACCTCGTAGGTGACGTGGGTCATGTCCTGGCCTCTCCCTAGTGAAACCATCCGATCATCGCGGCGCGTCCGTCAGCGAGGCCTTCAGGCTCGCAATCAACTCGTAGGAACGCAACCGCGCTCTATGCTCGTAAACGTCGGAGACGATAATCAGTTCGTCCGCGCCTGTCTCCTCGATGAGCGATTGCAGGCCCGCCCGCACCGTCTCCGGCGCGCCGACAATCGAACGGGCGAGCATCCGCATGACCTGAAGCTTCTCGGTCGGCGTCCAGTAGTTCTCGATGTCGTCGATCGGCGGCTGGCTGACGCCGCGCGTCCCCCGAAACATGTTGGTGAACGACATCTGCTGCGTCGTCGCCAGGCGGCGCGCCTCGGCGTCGCTCTCGGCGGCGATCACATTGACCCCGACAATCGCATAGGGCTCGGCGTGCTGCTCCGAAGGCTTGAAACGGGCGCGATAGATGTCGAGCGCCAACAAAAGCTGGTCGGGCGCGAAATGCGACGCGAAGGCGTAGGGCAGGCCAAACTCCGCCGCCAGTTGCGCGCCGTAGGTGCTGGACCCCAGGATATACAGCGGCGCCTCGGTCCCCGCCGCAGGCACCGCCTCGACTCGCTGGCCGGGCTGCGCCGGCGCGAGATAGGCCTGCAACTCAAGAACGTCGCGCGGGAAGTTGTCGCTCCCGGTCAGCGTGCGCCGCAGCGCCTGCGTGGTCAGCGGATCGGTCCCAGGCGCGCGGCCAAGTCCCAAATCGATCCGGCCGGGATAAAGCCGCGCCAACGTGCCGAACTGCTCGGCGATGACGAGCGGCGCATGGTTGGGCAGCATGACGCCGCCCGCTCCGACCCTGATCGAGCTCGTTCCGGCGGCGACGTGGGAGATGACGAGCGCCGTCGCGGCGCTGGCGATGCCGGGCATATTGTGATGCTCGGCGATCCAGAACCTCTTGTAGCCCCATTGCTCGGCGTAAGCGGCGAGATTGCGCGCGTTGTCGAGCGCGCCGCGCGCGTCCGTCTCCTGAGTGATGCGCGCCAGTTCGAGAATGGAGAGTTCGGTCATGTGGGCCTCGGAGACGAAAGGCCCTATTTAGGCGCCCGGCGCCGCGACGTCGACCACGGCGCTAGGCTGCCCTCCTCTATTTGGAAATGAGCGACTTGAACCAGCCCTTCTTGGGTTCGCCCGCGGGCTCGTCCTTCGTCGCCTCAGCGCCCTCCTCAGGCGCCGGCTCGAGGGCGCTCGCCTCGGGCGTCGTCAACGCGGCAGCGAGGTTCTGGAAAAATTCGCCGGCGAGCTTCTTGGAGGTCGAGTTCGATCAGCCGCCCGCCGAGTTGCGCCAGCTTGCCGCCGATCTGCGCGTCGACGGCATAGTGAAGGTCGGTTGCCTCGTCGCCGGCCGGCTCGAGCTTCACAGTTGCGCCGCCCTTGGCGAAGCCGGCGACGCCTCCCGAACCTTCGCCCGAGATGCGATAGCCGTTCGGCGGATCGAGGTCGGAGAGCGTCACCTTGCCGGCGAATGTCGCCTTGACCGGACCGACCTTGACGACGACCGTCGCCGTCATATCGGTCGGCGAGGTCATCGCGAGGGCCTGGCAGCCCGGGATGCAGCGCCGGAGGATCTCGGAATCGTTGAGGGCGGCCCACACTGTCTCCCGAGAGGCGGGCACGCGCTGGACGTCGCTCATTTGCATCGAAACAACCCTCCCCTAAGGCGCGAAGCCATTGCGGAGCGCGGCCAACCGGACCACGCGCCGATCGAACGAGCAGTCAGGCCTCGCCAGTGCCGAGATGATGCAGGCCAAAGCCGGCCGGCGCAAGCAGGGCGATTGGCCCCAGCAAATCCAATCATGGCGCCGCTTCTTCGGACAACGCCGGCGCGGTGGGCGGCGCGACGATCGGCCCGGCAGGGCGCTGAGCTTTCCGGCGCGTCATGACCATTTCGGCGACGATCGACAGCGCGATCTCCTCGCTCGTGATCGCACGGAGGTCGATGCCGGCGGGCGCCTTGATCGCGGCCAGCCGTTCGGGCGGCGTCCCGTCGGCGGCGAGTTCGGCCCGCAGCGTCGCCGCCTTGCGGCGCGAGCCGACAAAGGCGGCGTAGCGGCATTCGAGACTCGCGACGAGCTTGAGGGCCGCGCGATCGCCGCTTCCCTGCGTCGAGACGACGATGAAGCCGTCCGGTTCCCAGTCGGCGGGCGGGCCGGCGTCCGGCGCGGCGGTCGTCACCGCAAATCCCATCTGGCGCGCGAGCGCCGCGAGCGCGACCGCCACCGGCGAAGCGCCGAGAATCAGCAGGCGCGGCGGCGGCAGCACCGGCTCGACGAAGATATCCATCGTGCCCTGGCTTGGGCACGCATTGCGGGCATAGAGCACGCCGGCCCGCGCCTCACCGGCCGAGACGCCGAGATCGGCCAGAATCTCTTTCGGCGTGACCGAGACCAATCGCGATTGCCCGTCGAGCAGGGATTGCCGCGCGGCCTTCAGCACCGCCGCCCGCGCGCAGCCGCCGCCGACCCAGCCCTCTTCGATCGTTCCGTCTGGTGCGATGATCGCCTTGGCGCCCGCCTTCGCGGCGGTAACGGAGACGGTGCGCACGACAGTGGCGAGCGCGAAGGCTTCGCCCTTCGCCTGCCGCTCCGCCGCACGATCAAGCACGCTCATGTCATATCCTCGCGAGATAAGGTTCGAGCGCCGCCAGACTGTCGAGATTATACGCCGGCGCGAACAAATCGAGAAACGGCAACACCGCCTGCATGCCCCGCGCGGTTGGCTCATAGCCGTCGCGGCCCAGGAGCGGATTGAGCCAGACGATGCGGCGGCAGCGGCGGCGCAGCGCCTTCATCGCGCGCGCCAGCAGTTCGGGCGCGCCGGTGTCGTAGCCGTCGGAGAGGATCATCACGCAAGTACGCGAATGGATGACGCGCCGCGCGTGCCAGCGATTGAACGCCTCGAGGCACTCGCCGATCTTGGTGCCGCCGCCGACGCCCTCAGCCATCAGCGCGAGGCGATCGAGCGCCCGCGCCGGATCGCGTTCCCGCAGCGCCGACGACACATGCGCGATGCGCGTATGGAAGAAGAACGCCTCCGAGTCGCGAAATGACAGCGACACCGCATGGAGGAAGCGGGTGAAAAAACCGGTGTAGGGCTCCATCGATCCGGAGGCGTCGAGCAAGACGACGAGGCGGAGCGGCTTCGGGTGGCGACGCCGGAATTGGAGCTCGATGGGCTCGCCGCCATGCGGCACACTGTGGCGGATCGTCGAGCGCAGATCGAGCCGCCGGCCACGGCGCCGCACCCGCTCGCGGCGCGTCAGGTGGGCGCGCATGCGACGGGCGAGACGTTCGGTCGCTGCGAGAAGATCGGCGCGATCTTTCTCGTTGTCGAGGTTGCGCACATCCTTCGTGGAAAGGCCCTCGTGCGTCGAAGCGCCGCCCTTGCGGCCGCGGCCGCCACCGGCCGCGCCCTCGGGCGCATCGCCGTCGGCCGCCTCTGGGAGAGAGGCGAGCCGGTCGCCGCCCGGCCCCGCCTCGAACTTGCGCGGCGAGCGGGCCGCGAGGGCGTCCGAGGATAGACGCGTCGCGCGCGCGACGTTGTGGCCGCGCCAGAACGCGTCGAAGGCGTCGTCGAAGCGCGCGAGGTCGGAATGGCGCGAGCAGAACAGCGCCTTCAGCGCGCCTCGGAAGAGTTCCGCCCGCTCCGCCAGCGGCGAAGCGAGCAGCTTGGCTGCGTCCTGTGTCTCGGCTTGGCCGATCGCCAGTCCTGCGCCGCGCAAAGTGGCGACGAAGCCGGCGAGGCGCGCCCGCATGCCAGGCCCAGGGCCAAAGCCGCCGTTGTCGGCAATGAGAGCATGGCCGCTCACGCCATCCTCCCGAGCAGTCGCTGCGAGACCTCTGACGTGACGCGCGTCCGATCCTCATGCGTCTTCAGCAGGGCGATCAGCGTCGCGTGGACGAGTTCCGGCTCCTGGCGCATGTCTTGGACGCCGAGCCCGGCCAAGGTCGCCGCCCAATCGAGCGTTTCGGCGACGCCGGGAACCTTGCGCAATTCCTCTTTGCGCAGCGCGCCCACCATGCGCGCCACTTGCAGCGCCAGATTCGCGTCGATGTCCGGCTGGCGCGTGAGGATGATCGCCGCTTCGCGATCGACGTCGGGGAAGTCGAGATAGTGGTAAAGGCAGCGGCGGCGTAGCGCGTCGGAAAGCTCGCGCGTGCCGTTCGACGTCAGCACCACGCGCGGGATTGAGCGCGCCGCGATCGTGCCGAACTCCGGGATCGTCACCTGGAAGTCGGACAGCAATTCGAGCAGGAACGCCTCGAACTCCTCGTCGGCGCGATCGACCTCGTCGATTAGCAGCACGGGCGACGCGGGTCGCCGGATCGCGGCGAGCAGCGGGCGCTCGAGGAGGTAGGTCTCGGAGAAGATCTGCGCTTCGATCTCGCCAGGGCTCGCGCCGGAACCTTCGCGCGCCTTGATGGCGAGGAGTTGGCGTTGATAGTTCCACTCGTAAAGCGCCGAACTCGCGTCGAGCCCCTCGTAGCACTGCATCCGGATAAGCTCGCAGCCATAGGCGGAGCTAAGCGCCTTGGCGACTTCCGTCTTGCCGACGCCCGCTTCGCCTTCGAGCAGCAGCGGACGTTTCAGATGGTCCATCATCCAGAGCGCGGTCGCCAGATCGCCGTCGGCGATATAGCCGCTCTCAGCCATTTTCGCGGCGATCGCCTCGCGAGGGATGGGGCTCGTCACGTCGACTCTCTCCGCCGTCCAATCGTCATGGCCGGGCTCGACCCGGCCATCCACACGGTCCCGCCGTGAAGCGTCTCCGGACCTGCGGCCGCGTCACGGCGTGGACGCCCGGCGCAAGGCCGGGCATGACGGGCAGCAACGTTGGCCGTTACCGATGCAACCCCAGGTTCTCCGCCGCCTGCCACGTTCGGTAAGCGTCGTGCGGCATGGCGATATGCGTCGAACCGAGGAACTTGAAGGCGTCGTTCACGGCGTTGGCGAAGCACGGCACGCTGCCCACGTTCGGGCTCTCGCCGACGCCCTTGGCGCCGATCGGATGATGCGGCGAGGGCGTCACGGTGTAGTCCGTCTCCCAATGCGGCGTCTCGACGGCCGTCGGCAGGAAATAGTCGAGGAACGACGCGCCCTTGACGTTGCCGGCCTCGTCGTAGACGATCTCCTGCCCCATCGCGATCGCATAGCCCTCCGTGCAGCCGCCGTGCACCTGGCCCTCGATGATCATCGGGTTGATGCGCGTGCCGCAATCGTCGAGCGCATAGAAGCGGCGGACCTTGTGGACCCCCGTGTCGACGTCGATGTCCACCACGCAGATATAGGCGCCGAAGGGATAGGTCATGTTGGGCGGATCGTAGTAGCTCACCGCCTCTAGACCAGGCTCCATGCCCGGCGGCACGCTGTTGTAGGCGGCCCAGGCGAGCTGGCTCATCGTCTTGAACTGTTCGGGATTGCCCTTCACGCGGAAGCGGTCGACGTCCCATTCGAGATCGCCTTCATGCACTTCGAGCAAATAGGCGGCGATCATCTGCGCCTTGGCCTTGATCTTGCGCGCGGCCATCGCGATCGCGGCGCCGGTGACCGGCGTCGAGCGCGAGCCATAAGTGCCGAGCCCATAGGGCGCCGTGTCGGTGTTGCCCTCCTCGATCGCGATGTCGTCGGCGGGAATGCCGATTTCGCTCGCGATGATCTGCGCCCAGGTCGTCTCGTGGCCCTGCCCCTGGCTCTTGGAGCCCATGCGGCCGATGACGCGCCCGGTCGGGTGAATGCGGATCTCGGCCGAGTTGAACATCGCGATGCCAAGAATGTCGCAATTTTTCGACGGGCCGGCGCCGACGATCTCCGTGAAGGAGGCGACCCCGACCCCCATCAATTCGCGCGTCTCGCCACGCCGGAACGCCTCTTGCCTCGCCTTCTGCTCTTCGCGCAGCTGGCGATAGCCGGTCGTCTCGACCGCCTTCTGCATGGCGGTGTGGTAGTCGCCGGAATCGTATTCCCAGCCGAGCGGGGAGTGATAGGGGAATTGTTCGCGCTTGATGAAATTCTTCACGCGGAAGTCGACCGGATCGAGTTCAAGCTTCTGCGCCATGATGTCCATCGCGCGCTCGATCGCATAGGCGACTTCGGTCACGCGGAACGAGCAGCGATAGGCGACGCCGCCGGGCGCCTTGTTGGTGTAGACGCCGTCGACCGAGAGATGCGCGACGGGGAAGTCGTACGATCCCGTGACGATGTTGGAGAAGCCGGCCGGCCATTTCGACGGATCGGCGCAGGCATCGAACGCGCCGTGGTCGGCGAGGATATGGACGCGTAGCGCCGTCACCCGGCCGTCGCGCGTCGCGGCGATCTCGGTCGTCATGTGGTAGTCGCGCGCGAAGGAGGTCGTCGAGAGATTCTCGATCCGGTCCTCGACCCATTTGACGGGCAGGCCGGTCACGATCGAGGCGACCGCCGAGCAGATGTAGCCGGGATAGGCGCCGACCTTGTTGCCGAAGCCGCCGCCGATGTCGGGCGAGATCACATGGATCTTCTGTTCGGGAAGGCCGGCGATCAGCGCGACGACGGTGCGGATGACATGCGGCGCCTGGAAGGTGCCGTAGATCGTCAGCTCGCCCTGGATCTTGTTGAAGCTGACGATGCACTGGCAAGTCTCGAGCGGGCACGGATGCACGCGCTGATAAACGAGGAGATCCTTGGTCGCGGCTTCGGCCCTGGCGAAGGCGGCGTCGGTTAACTCCTTGTCGCCGACCTGCCAGTTGAAGATGTGGTTGTGATGCGTGCGAGGGCCGTGCGCGCCGTCGGTCTTGCCCGCGAGGTCTTCCCGCAAGACGGGAGCATCCGGAGCCATCGCCTTGAAGGGATCGACGACGACCGGCAGGTCTTCGTACTCTACTTCGACGAGATCGGCCGCGTCGGCGGCGATGTAGCGATCGGTCGCCACGACGAAGGCGATCTCCTGGTTCTGGAACAGCGCCTTGCCGTCGGCCAGCACCATCTGCACGTCGCCCGCCAGCGTCGGCATCCAGGCGAGATTGACGCCCTTGAGATCTTCAACGGTCAGCACCGCGACGACGCCGGGGACGGCCTTGGCCTTGGACGTATCGATCTTGACGATGCGCGCATGGGCGTGGCTGGAGCGGTGGAAGTCGCCGTGCAGCATGCCGGGCAGCTTGATGTCGTCGACGTAATTGCCGCGTCCCTGGGTGAAGCGCACATCCTCGACACGCTTGCGCTTGCAGCCGAGGCCCTGCAGCTTCTCGGCGCGTTCGAGCGCGGTCGGAACCGTGGGAGCGTTCATTCCGCGGCCTCCTTATACTCGACGCCGTTCAGCGTGGCGGCAGCGAATTGGATGGCTTTGACGATGTTCTGGTAGCCGGTGCAGCGGCAAAGATTGCCCGATATGCCGACCCGGATTTCGGCTTCGCTAGGATTCGGGTTTTCAAGGAGCAGGCGATGCGCGCGCATGATCATGCCCGGCGTGCAATAGCCGCATTGCAATCCGTGCATTTCGCGGAAGGCTTCTTGCAAAACGTGCAGCTTGCCGTCGGCGCCCGCCATGCCCTCGATGGTGGTGACCTCGGCGCCTTCGGCCTGCACGGCGAAGATCGTGCAGGACTTCACCGACTTGCCGTCGAGATCGACCGTGCAGGCGCCGCAATGGCTGGTGTCGCAGCCGATGTGCGGCCCGGTGAGGCCGAGGTTCTCGCGCAGAAAATGAATCAGCAATGTGCGCGGCTCGACCTCCGCCGAGACGCTTTTGCCGTTGACCGTCATGCTGACAGGACTCTTCGACATGGGGCTCTCCCTCACGCCGTCGCGCGGGCGAAGGCGCGGGCGAGCGCGCGCGCCGTCATCACGCCGGCCATTTTCTTGCGATATTCGACCGATCCGCGCCCGTCCGCGGCCGGGCTGGCGATGGCCTCGGCCGCCGCCGCGGCGCGCGCGAGGCTGATCGCGTCGAGCGACGAGCCGGCCACCGCCCGCGCGGCGTCCTCGGCGAAAATCGCGGTGTCGCCGACATTGGTGAGGCCGATCGCGCAGGTCGCGACCTTGCCGTCGGCGACGGTCAGGATCGCCGCCGCCGCCGCTGTGGCGTAGTCACCGACTTTGCGCTTCAGTTTCTCGTAGGCGTAGCCGTGACGGGCGGGCGGCGCCGGGAAGCGGATCGCCGTCAGAATCTCGCCCGGCGCCGCGGCGGTCGCATAGGCGCCTTGGTAATAATCGCGCGCGGCGACGCGTCGCTCGCCGTCTCGCCCGCGCAGCAGATAGTCCGCGCCGAGCGCCATCATCACCGCCGGCATGTCGTTGCCGGGATCGCCGTTGGCGACGTTGCCGCCGAGCGTGCCCATGTAGCGGACCTGCGGGTCGGCGATCAGCAGCGCGGTCTCGCGGATGATGGGAGCGTGCGCGGCGAGAAGGTCGCTGGCGATCAGCTCGTGCTGCGTCGTCATCGCGCCGATGACGACTTCCTCGCCATCGAGCCGCACGCCCTTCAGTTCGCCAAGCCGTCCGAGGTCGACGAGGTGGGTCGGCGCGGCGAGCCTCAGCTTCATCATCGGGATCAGGCTATGACCGCCGGCGATCACGCGGGCGTCGGCGTCGAGGCCGCACAACAATCCGATCGCCTCGCCGAGACTGGCAGGACGATGGTATTCGAAAGCTCCCGGTATCACGAGCGCCCTCCCCTGATACGTCGCCGCTTGGACTGCGGATTCGTCAGGCAGGTTCGCGCTTTGGGCGCTGCACAATCAACACATACACCGCTGGCAAGCGCGGAAAAGGCGCCAGTGGCCGCCGATTTGCACGAATTGCGTCAGCGCTGCTGACGGAACGCACGAACAGCCTGATCAGGTCAGCTCGCGCCCGGGTCGACGAGCTGTTTGACTGCGCGATAGTGCGCGCGCGCGATCGGAATGCTGCACCGCACTGGCGAGCCGATCTCTGCGACGCCATTCTCTCCCGCCCGCCGAACACGCGTCACCCGGCGCATAGCGAGGATGTGGCTCCGATGGACCCGCAGGAAAGCTTTCGGATCGAGCCGCGCCTCCAGAGCGCTGATGGAGAGATTGCAGAAATATTCCTGCTCGCCGTCGTGGATGTAGGTGTAATGCGCGTTGGCGCGAACGGCGAAGATCTCGTCCGGCGCGATCTCCCGCCAGCGCCCGTCCTTCTCGACGCGAATTCCGTCCGCTGGCGGCGTCATGCGGCCGACCGCTTGCTGGGGAGCGTCATGCGCCGGTTCAGCGGCGATCGCCGAGGCGCCGGCGAAAGCGACCACCAGCTTTTCGCCGGCGAACGGCGAGCGGACGTCGGCTGAGACCGCGCGGCCATCCGGCACGAGCGAGAGGAGGAACGCGACCGAGACGCCGAACGCCACCAGCGTCGTCAGCAGCGCCAGCGTATTGCGCGACAGCGCCGACGGAGCACCGACGAAGCGAGCCGCGTCGAAACACAGTGGATCAAGCCGCATTCCGGCCATCGCGGTGTAATGCATGCCTGAAACGGCGAAGCCCAGCACGAGCGCGCCGAGGAAAAGCCGCCCCCTGGTCGCGCCCTTGTCCAGCGCCCACAGCGCAAGCGCGCTCGTTCCGATCGAGACGGCGACCGAGGCGACGACATAGGGCGTCTCCTGACGCGTCGGCCCCGCAAGGTGGACGGCGGACATTCCGACATAGTGCATCAGGCTGATGCCCAGACCCATCGCGACGGCCCCCGCGCCGATGCGGATTGCGGGCGAGCCTTCCGTGTGGGCGACATAGACGCCGGCGCCGACGACAATGACGCAGATAAGGAAGGAAATGAGGGTCGGCAGAACGAGATAATCGATGGCCGAGGGAAAGTTCGCCGCCAGCATGCCGACAAAATGCATCGACCAGACGCCCGTCGCGAGCGTCAAGGCGGAGCCGGCAAGCGCGAGGCGGCGGCGAAACCCTTCGGCGCGATCCAACCCGCTGGCGAGCGAAAGGCCGACGAAAGCGCCCTGGACGGCGATCGCGATCGACAGCGCGACGAGCCACGGCTCGTGCGGGACAAGCATCCTCTCCTCCCACGACTGCCATTTCCAGGAATATTATGTCTGGGCAGAAGGGGGCGCAACAAGAGCGGCGAGCGGGTTGCCGCTCGCCGCTCCGAGGATCAGATCTCGCGGCCGATCCGCGCGTCCAGCGAATAGCGACCGCCGCCGCGGACGACGAAGGACAAGGCGACGACGCCCCACAGCAGCGGATACTCAAAGCCGCCGTCGGTCCAGAAAAAGCCGATTGGCAGATGGACCTTGATGATGGCCACCGTCATCAGGCCGACCACCAGCGCGGCGGCGGGCCGGGTCAGCAGGCCGATCGCGAGCAGCAGGCCGCCGAAGAACTCGATGAGGCCGGCAAGCAGCGCGAGTTGCGGCGGCAGGCCGAGCTTCGCGGCGAAGAACTGCCCGGTCGCCTCCACGCCATATCCGCCGAACAGGCCGAACAGCTTTTGTGCGCCGTGCGGCATGAGAAGCAGCCCCGCGACGACGCGCACCATGGGCTCGGCGAAGGGCGACAGGACGCTAGAGATGGCGGCGAAAGCCGGAACGACGGGTTTGGCGGAGATCGAGGTCGAAAGGGTCATGAAAGCACCTACCGAGGTTGTGGACGTGACCAAAGCCACTGTCGCTCGGTATTTTAGTTGCCGCCGCCTGGGGAACAATCGATAGAATGGAGACATGACTGTTGCCCAGGGAGCAACAACATGGATCGCTTCGCCGCCATCGAAACCTTTGTGCGGGTGGCTGAAACTCGATCGTTCTCAGAGGCCGCGCGTCGGCTCCGCATCGCCAAATCGGCGGTGAGCCGCCAAGTCAGCGCGCTCGAAGCGGAGCTCGGCGCGCGGCTCTTTCACCGCACGACCCGCTCGCTCCATCTGACCGAGGCCGGGCGCGCCTATTTCGAGCGCGCCTCACGCATCTTGAGCGACCTCGACGACGCCGATCGAGCAGTCAGCCGTCTGCAAGCGGCGCCGCGCGGACGTCTGAGGATCAGCGCGCCGATGAGCTTCGGCTTCCTGCATCTGACGCCTGCGCTCGCGGACTTCCTCCGGCTCCACCCGGAGGTCGAGATGGACGTCGCGATGAACGACCGGGTCGTCGACCTCGTCAATGAGGGCTTCGACGTCGCGGTTCGCATCGGCATTCTCGAGGATTCGAGCCTGATCGCCCGGCGGCTGGCGCCGGCGCGCCGCGCCATCTGCGCAAGCCCCGACTATCTCGCCACGCGTGGCGCGCCGCGCACGCCCGACGACCTGAAGAGCCATTCCTGTCTCGTCAACAGCAATCTGCCGGCGGGGCGCGAATGGCGCCTCACTGGGCCGGAGGGCGCTGTCCGGCCGATCGGCGTCAACGGTCCCTTGAGCGTCAACAACGGCGACGCGATGCGAGTCGCAGCGCTGCGCGGCCTCGGCCTCGCCAGCCTGCCGACCTTCATCGTCGGCGCCGATCTCAAATCGGGAGCGCTCGTCAGCGTGCTCGACGAATTCATTCCACAGGACCTGACGATCAGCGCCGTCTATCCGCACACGCGCCATCTCTCGCCGACTGTGCGCGCCTTCGTCGATTTTCTCGCCGAGCGCTTCGGGCCGAACCTGCCTTACTGGGATGTGGCAGGCTCGGCCGAGCCGCAGCTCATTGGCTGAGAACGGATTTCGCTTCGTCGAGGGCCTTCTGGCAGACAGGTCCGTCGTTCGCCATGTCCGCATCCTGCGCGCGCTTCATCGCCGACGCGAAGGCCTCCACCCGACCAGGCGGAATTTCGCCGAGCCTTTCCTCCGCCCCCGCGACTGAGTTGAGCGTCGGCTGACGATGCATCGTCGCGAACGTGCTCTCCGTCGCCACCTGGTTGGAGGAATGGGCCGCCGCGTTCAGCTTGGCGTCGAAAGCGGTTTGTACCGTGGTGATGTCCTCTGTACAGGGTCCGGCGTTCGCCGTTGCGGTCCAAGCCCACACCGCTCCGGCAGCCAAAGCAGCTATGCCAAAACGCTTCATGATCAGATCCTCGCGATTGGGGTCGCCAGTCACATTCTATCTTGGTTAGGTCGCGCCCGATGCAAGACCGGTTTTGCGTTCGCAGGCCCGGACTGCGGGCCGACCGACTTCAAATCTTCGCTACGCTTTTGTCGCGTGGCGCCGCCGCGCGTCGTGCCGCTGACCGCGCAAGGCTTGGCGTTGCCGGCCGGCAACGGCGAGAACGGCCGCCCCGGAATCGGCAACTACCGGATCAGTCGCGCCAGCGGCTGGACGACGCTATAGAGCGCTTGGGCCTCGGGCGCGGGCCCGCGCCGCTCGCCGAGCGCTTCGACCCGCACGGCGAGGCGCGTTTCGTCGCGGATGAGCACGATGTTGTCGCCGGGGCGCACCATGCGGCTCGGCTTGTCGAGATCGAATTCGGGGCCCCCGCGCGAGAGGCGAATGCAGCCCTCCTCCACCATGCGGGCGGCGAGGCTGCGCGTCTTGACGAAGCGGGCGCGCCACAGCCACACGTCGACGCGGCAGCTTTCGCCCGCCTCGATCACGCGGCGCTTCCCGGCGCCGCCGCGCGTGCGGCGGGGCGCTTTCTTCGGCGGAAGCGGCGCGGCTTGGCCGGCGTCTTGACCAGCGGCGCGAGCGCGGCGAACGGCGAGGCTTGCTGGTCGGAGGGGTCCTTTGCGGCGGCGCGCCGCCGCCATAGGCTCGCCGCGGCCGGGTCGGTCTTGCCGGCGCGCTGGAAGCCGAGCGCGCGGAGGATTTGCTCGGCCTGCCCCGCCTTCCAGCCGAGATCGGCGAGGAGCTCTGGCGTCAGGCGAATGGCCCCCGCCGCTTGCGGATCGGCGGCGCGGGCCAGCGCGTCGAGCCGCTCCAGCGCCGCGACGGGCGCCGCAAAGCCCGCGACGGTGCGCAGCCCCCGCAATGACAGCGCCTCGGGCGGCGGCAAGGGATGCGGCAGCGCTGTCAAAGCGTCGCGTTCCGGGCGCCAGCCCGGCCGCGCCAATTCCGCGAAGACGGCGCCGAGGAGGCTCGCCGGCGGCGCCAGCAGCGCCGGAAGATAAAGGGTAAATGCACCGAAGCGCACGCCGAGGCCCTTGAGGATGCGCCGCTCGTTGCGGCTCAAGGCGCGCAGTTGCGTATCTGCGCGGCGCCGGTCGAGCACGCCGAACTGCTCGACGAGCTGATAAGCGAGCCCGCGCGCCAGGCCCTTGAGCTGGCCGTCGGAAATCGCCGCCTTCAATCGCTTGAGGACCGCGAGGCGGCGCGTCGCCTCCGCGGCGACGTAGGCTTCGAGCCGCCGCACCGCTCTTTCGCGCGGCGCGTCCGCGCCGAACTCGCCGAACAGCCGCACCCGCGGCGAAAAGGGTCCGCCGCCGACGATCTCGCCCACGCGATGGCTGCGCCAGAGAACGACGCCCGCCTCCAGCGTGAAAGCGTCGTCGGCCTCGGCGGCGAGCTCGCCGAGGCGGCGCGCGACCTCCGGCGCCACCGCCCGCTCGACTGCCCCGCGCAGCGCGCGGTTCTCGAGTGCCGTATCGCCCCGCTCGGGTTCGAAATTGACCCCCGCGAGACGGCCGACGACGTGGCCTTCGACCGTCACCGCCCCGTCCGCGCCAATGCCGCCGAGGATCGTCGCCCCGCCTTGGTTGAGGCTGCGCAGAAGCGCGCTGGTGCGCCGATCGATGAAGCGCTGCATGAGACCCTGATGCAGCGTGTCGGAAAGGCGATCCTCCAACGCGCGCGCGCTCTCCTGCCAGCCCTGGGGGTCGGCGAGCCAATCCGGGCGGTTGGCGACGTAAGCGAGCGTGCGCACCCGCGCGAGTCGCGCCGACAGCGCGTCGATGTCGCCGTCGGTGCGATCGAGCGCGTTGAACTGGCCCTGCATCCAATCTTCCGGCAGGCGCCGGTCGCGCTGGGTCAGGTGCTCGAACATCATTCCGATCAGGCGCGCATGTTCCTCTTGCGTCGTCTTGCGAAAATCCGGGGTCTGGCAGATCTCCCACAGCCTGATGAGATTGGCGCGATCACGGGTGCGGCGGACTACGGTCTCGTCGCTCGCCAGTTGGCGCAGCGTCGTTTCGTCCTGGGCTTCCTCAGAAAGCTTCAGTCTGGCCGCCGGCGGCGGCGCGGCGAGCGAGCGCATCAACCCTTGCAGCGATCCGAAATCGAGCTTGGCGTTGCGCCATTCCGCCGCCTCGACCGGCTGGAACACGTGGCCTTCGATGGCGGCGACCACGTCGGCGTCGAGGTCGGGCGCGTCGCCGGTGACGCCGAACGTGCCATCCTTGCGATAGCGGCCAGCGCGGCCGGCGATCTGGCCGATCTCTTGCGGGTGCAGCCAGCGCGTGCGGCGCCCGTCGAACTTGCGCAGGCCGGCGAAGGCGACATGGTCGACGTCCATGTTAAGCCCCATGCCGATCGCGTCGGTAGCGACGAGAAAATCGACCTCGCCGGACTGGAACAGTGCGACCTGCGCATTGCGGGTGCGCGGCGACAGCGACCCCATCACCACCGCCGCGCCGCCGCGCTGACGGCGGATCAGCTCGGCGATCGCATAGACGGCGTCGGTGGAGAAGGCGACCACGGCGCTGCGACGCGGCAGCCGGGTCAACTTCTTAGGGCCGGCGTAGACCAATTGCGAGAAGCGGTCGCGCGATTCGATTTCGGCCCCGGGGCACAAGCGGCGGATCAGCGGCGCGACGGTCGCCGCGCCCAGCAGCATCGTCTCGGCTTCGCCGCGCGCGTGCAGCAGCCGATTGGTGAACACATGGCCGCGTTCGGGATCGGCGCAGAGCTGGATCTCGTCGATCGCCACGAATTCGACCCTGCGATCGAGCGGCATCGCCTCGACGGTGCAAACAAAATATTGCGGTGACGGCGGGATGATCTTCTCTTCGCCGGTGATCAGCGCCACGCAACGCGGGCCGCGCGCCTTGACGATCCGGTCATAGACCTCCCGCGCGAGCAGCCGGAGGGGTAATCCGATCATTCCCGAGGAGTAGGCCAGCATCCGCTCGACCGCGAGATGCGTTTTGCCGGTATTGGTCGGGCCGAGGACGGCGCGTAGGCGCGAAGCGCCCCGACCGAATAAGGGAGCGCTCATGCGACACCAGATGGGGAATGGGGCGCCGCGCCGCAATGGCCGCCCGGGGCCAGTCGCGGATGTTCGCCTGGCGAAAAGCGCGGGCTGCCGTAACATCGCTTTGAGAAATAACCGCGATTCGTCGCGAGTGTCAAAAAGCGGGCATTGGCGCTGCATGCGTCCCACACCCCGCGCCGTCAGTGCGGCCTCAACGTGAGCTTGCCGCCCCGCAGCCCGGGCGCGTGGAGATGCGTTTCAATGTAATTGGACGCCCGCCAGTAGAGCTGGCGGTTGGCCTCCGATCCCCGCTGCCGTGCGACGTCGGCCAGCAGCAGCGCCTCCCCACTCGCGTCGGGCCCATGCCGCACGATCAAGTCGATCGCGACGGCCCTGACATCCTCCGGCGAATATTCCGACGACCAAGGCAATCTCACAACGGCCCCTCCCTACTCGCTTCCCGTTCCACGGCGCGCTCGCGGGCGTCCTTTCCCTGACGAGGATGATTAAACACGCGTGCACTGTCCATTTGACCATTCGATCTACCGCGTAAGACTGAAGCGTGGCCAGGGTTCAATCGGGCAATGGGAAAAGTCGGAGATTTCCTCCGGCAACCTGCCTACACCACTCGCAAAAATGGCAAAATCCCGGTATAGGCGCGGGCGCGAGGTCCGATAGCCTCCCACAGGAGCCTTCATGAAAGCCATTCTGTACATACGGTCCGCCTTTGCCGTCGCCTCAAGCCTGGGCGCGGTTCTGCTGCTGGCGGGGCTCGCACATGCGGAGCCGAAGGTCCTCGCCAAGGTCGACGGCGCCCCGATCACAGAGGATGATGTCAACGACGCTCTAGCCGACATCGGCCCCGGGCTGCCTCAGAAGCTCGAAGGTCCGGCGCGCGAGAAATACGTGCTCGACTATCTGATCGATCTGAAGCTGGTCGCCAAGAAGGCCGAGGCCGACAAGCTCGACGCCGGCTCCGACTTCACCCGCCGCTTGGGCTACTACCATGACAAGCTGGCGATGGAGGCCCTGCTCGGCGAAGTTTCCAAGTCCGCCACCACCGAAGAGGCCGAGCACAAGGCCTATGACGAGGCGGCCAAGGCGCAGCAGCCGGTCGAAGAGATCCACGCTCGCCACATCCTGGTTCCGACCGAGGACGAGGCCAAGGCGGCGCTCGCCCGCATCAAGAAGGGTGAGGATTTCGCCAAGGTGGCGACCGAGCTCTCCAAGGATCCGGCCGGCGACGGCGGCGACCTCGGCTGGTTCACCAAGGACCGCATGGTCCCCGAATTCGCCGACGCCGCTTTCAAGCTGCAGCCCGGGCAGGTGTCCGATCCGGTCAAGAGCCAGTTCGGCTGGCACATCATCAAGGTCGAAGGTCGCCGCATGAAGACCTTCCCTCCCTTCGATCAGGTCAAGGACCAGGCCGCGCGCTATGTCGCCCAAAAGGCGCAGAGCGACCTGATCGCGTCGCTGCACCAGGGCGCCAAGATCGAGCGGATGGACCAAGATCAAAAGCCGGGTGACGCGGCTCCGGCCGCTCCGGCGACCCCGGCGGCGCCCGCCGACGCCAAGCCGAAGACCCCGTAAGCACCGAGGTTGAAGGGCGCCGGAAACGGCGCCCCGCCGAGCGTGATCGGGGAGGCGTCCGCGCCTCCCCTCGGTCACGCTCTTTCTTTCCCACGAGGACTCGACCCGATGGCCGCCGCCGCCCCGCTCTCTCCGCTTGCGCCGAAGAAGTACCCCGCTTTGCCCGCGATCGACGGCGTGCGCTTCGCGACGATCGCCGCCGGCGTGCGCTACGCCGGCCGTACGGACGTCATGCTCGCGCTGTTCGACCGTCCGGCGCAGGTCGCGGGCGTCTTCACGCGCTCGAAGTGCCCATCGGCGCCCGTCGACTGGTGCCGCGCCAATCTGCCCAAGGGCGAGGCGCGCGCGCTGATCGTTAATTCCGGCAACGCCAACGCTTTTACCGGCGCCGTCGGCGCGAAGGCCGCGGCGAACGTCGCCCATGCCGCCAGCCAGGCGACCGGCGCCGCGCCGCATGAAATCTACATGGCCTCGACCGGCGTGATCGGCGAACCGCTCGACGCCGGCAAGATTATCGACGCGTTCGACGCGCTCGTCGCCAACGCGCGGCCGGATGGGCTGATGGACGCCGCCAAGGCGATCATGACGACCGACACGTTCCCCAAGGTCGCGACCGCGCGGGTGAAGCTCGGCGATACGGAAGTGGTGATCAACGGCATCGCCAAGGGCGCCGGCATGATCGCGCCAGACATGGCGACGATGCTGTCGTTCGTCTTCACCGACGCGCCGATCGCCGCCCCCGCTCTTCAGACGCTGCTCAGCAAGTCGGTCAACCGCTCGTTCAACGCCATCACTGTCGACAGCGACACCTCGACCTCCGACACGCTGCTCTTGTTTGCGACCGGCGCCGCCGCCGCGCGCGGCGCGCCTCAGATCGGCGACGCCGCCGATCCGCGCCTCGCCGCCTTCCGCCGCGCGCTCGACAAGCTGCTGCTCGATCTCGCCCAGCAAGTGGTTCGCGACGGCGAGGGCGCACGCAAATTCATCGAGGTTCGCGTCGCCGGCGCCGCCTCGCGCAAAGCCGCCAAGCGCATCGCCATGTCGATCGCCAATTCCCCGTTGGTGAAGACCGCGGTGGCGGGCGAAGACGCCAATTGGGGTCGCGTCGTGATGGCGGTCGGCAAAGCGGGCGAAAAGGCCGAGCGCGACAAGCTCGACGTCTACTTCGGCGACATTCGCGTCGCGCACGCTGGCCTGCGTGATCCCGACTACGACGAGGCGGCGACGACGGCCTATATGAAGGGCCAGAAGATCGTCATCAGCGCTGATCTCGGCGTCGGGACGGCCACCGCCAAAGTGTGGACCTGCGACCTCACCAAAGAATACGTCGCCATCAACGGCGACTATCGCTCATGAAGCTGCTGCTCGTCGTCGCCGCGGCGCTGGTCGACGCCGACGATCGGGTGCTGATCGCCCAGCGGCCCGAGGGCAAGGCGCTCGCGGGCCTATGGGAATTTCCTGGCGGCAAGCTCGACGCGGGCGAGCGGCCGGAGGATGCGCTGATCCGCGAATTGCGCGAGGAGCTCGGCATCGCCGTCAAGGCCGCCTGCCTCGCGCCGCTCACCTTCGCCAGCCACGCCTACGACGACTTCCACCTGCTGATGCCGCTCTATGTCTGCCGGCGCTGGGAGGGCTTCGTCCAACCGCGCGAAGGACAGGCGCTGAAATGGGTGCGCGCCAAGGATCTGCGCGACTACCCCATGCCGCCGGCCGACGAGCCGCTGATCCCGCACCTGATCGAACTGTTGGGCTGAGCGCCGTCTCTAGGCGTTCGCGCGGCCGGCGGCGTCGATCGCCAATCCCTTGTCCGCCGCTGACATCCCCCGTCGCCGCGGCTTCAGGTTTATCGACTGTCATATAACTGTCACAATAGTGTCATGTTATCGATCTGTCGGCGGAGATCCTCGGGCGTGCAACGCCCCGGATGGGCCGGCAGACCAACGTAATTGCTGGCGGCCCCGGTCGCGGCGGACAACACCGCCGCGCGACCCGAATTCGCGTGGGAAGGAGTTGGCCTCCGCCCGAGTCCCTCCGAGCGAGTCGCTGCCACGTCGCCCTGGAGGCGATCATGAAACGCACTTGCGTCGCCATATGCGCCTTGGTGTCACTTTACAGTGAGGCCATGGCTCAAAACTGGCCCCCTTACCCGGTGAGCCGACAGGGGATCGCATGGGCCGACAGGCCTTCGTCGTCGCTCAATCCCGCCGACCGCTACGTCCGAAACGCAAACAATTGCGGGCAAGAATTAGTGCGGGCGGTCTGGGGCCGGTACGGGGAGCTTCTCGGCTACGCCTGCTACCGCAACTCGAACGGTAGTTGATCACGGCGTAGGTCGATGGGTCGGAACCCAACCTGGGATCCGCCGCGGCGCGCCTTCGGCGCGATACCCGGGGCGTGACCCACCAACTCGAGTTGCCGTGGCGCCGTCCGCCCACGATCGGCCGCCGCGCATGTCGCCGCTTGGCATGCGCGGCGAGCGGCGGCCTATGCACGACTTGCGGCGAATATCGTCGAGTGAAGAGATCTACCTGGGAAAAAAAGATTCATCGCTGAAGGGTGACGTCTCCAGCGGGGACAGCCTCGGCTCCCTAATTGTGATGAAGCCAAGCCCGGCGGCTTCATGACACGTATTGCACGCCGCGGTAAGCCGACCATAGGCCTTCGCAAAATCCGCGCTGTCCTTCGACCCGATCGCCCGCTCAACCTCGTCCGTCGGGGTCATCATCGACGTCATGTCAGCCTTGGGAAGGTTTGGATAGAGCCTCCTCGCCTCCCGGATCGTCGTTCTGATTTGGGCCAATTCATAGCTCGCCAGCGCCCAATTCCGGACTTCGCCCGCATACCATAACTTGAAGTGTCTCAGCTGAGTGGCGACCATGATGTCGGCGAGGCTCGGCTGGTACGCTTGCTCAGACGGCGCCGGCTGTTGGTCCGCCGCCAAAACTGGAAAGGATAATCCTGTCGCCAGGGCGATAATGACCATGTAATGTTTCATGGTGGTTGCTCGCTCTTCCAGAATAATCTCGCGTCAACGATACCGCCTAAAATGCATTGCCGGAAAGTACTCCATTGGTCTCATACGGCCGGTCGCTCCCGCAACCACATGGACGCCGACAGCCCATCCCCGGCTGACCAAACCTGCGGTCGCTGGAGAAAGCACCAATTGAGCACGCGGCGTGACGGCGGTCGGCAAGACGGGCGCGAAGGCCAAACGCGACAAGCTCCACATATTTCTCGACGATCTGCTGGGCTGAGAGCCGAGACCACGCGGCGACTGTGTGATATTTAATTTTATATTAGTTGTCATTCCACCGTCGTGGTTGCAGTATCCATGGCCCGCGACCATACGGTGAACGCGCCGCTCGGAAATTCTATATTGACTATTTCGAGTCACCGTAGAGATCGAATAGGTACTTTCACGTATTTTTAGCGCAAACTATGCTTATCATATTTGATATTGTTGGCGGATACTTTGTCGTTTCCCTTCTAGCGACGACTGCAAAGCCGCCAAGGAAATAACGTTTTGGGAGAGCCGGCCCTCTGCCCCGGACCCGCCCAAGGAGCCGCATAGCGTCATCAGGAGGCGATTATGAAACGCATCTCTCTTGCTGCTTTCGCCCTGCTTTTCGTTTCGTCAGCGTCCCTCGCTCAGACCGCGATCCAGCAACCGTTCAACCACGCGGCGATCAGGCACGCGGACCTCCGAAGGGGGTCTCTCCATCCAGCCGACCACTATGTCCGACACGCCAACAATTGTGGCACACTGGCGTCACGCGCCGTCTGGGGACAGCACGGCGCCCTGCTCGGCTATGCCTGCTACCGCAACTCGAACGGAAGCTGAGCCTGAAGCGTCGCGGGCGGCGGCTCCTCTGAGAGCCGCCGCCCTGTTGACGAGGACAGCCGCCCCTCCCCCCAAGGCGGAGTAGTCGCCGCAATCGCGCGCGGATCACGCAAGGCAGCGTCCCCTTTGACGGCCAGCGGACCGTTGCTCGAATCGCGCGAAGCCACCTCACCAAATGTCGCGAGCGGCCGCACGTCGGCGCGCGCACACTCGAAGCCTCAGGCAGGCTCGTGTGCAGCGATTTGCCGCACTTAATTTTAAGTTAGTTGTCATCCCGCCGTCACAGAGCGATCATGCAAACAACGATCGATGGTAATCCGCACACATTTGAAATAATACTCGTCGCTTTCCCTAACTCCTATACTTGGTAATTGCCTACGTGTTGGATGTATACGGAGACCGTTGTATTTTTTTACTGAACTGTTCGGATAACCGCCAATCGATGATCCGCACACATATCGCCAGGAGGCGATCATGAAACGTATTTGCATCGCAATAGTCGCGCTGCTGTCGGTTTCTTCGGCGGCATTCGCCCAATACGCATCCTATCCCGCACAAACCAGTCGCCGGGCGGCGATCGCGCACGCCGCGTCCGGCCGGATGTGGACAAATCCCGCCGACAGCTACGTCGGGAACGCGAATAGCTGCGGCATGGAACTGTCGCGCCCGGTCTGGGGACCGAACGGAGGCCTTGCCGGTTACGCCTGCTACCGCAATTCGAACGGTTGAACGCGCGCCGTAGGCGTCCCGGGCGGCGACGCGCAGCTAGCCGCCTTCCCCACCGTGCCCTTCGACTTCGCCGCGGCGCCGCGCGAAGCCGACGGCGCCAGCAAATCTGAGCGCGCGGCGATCTGATTGTATCGCCGCGCGCTCTTTGTTTTCGTCCACGATCGCAAAAGATCGATCGCCGATCGGGCGCAGCGCCGTCGTCTGCTACAAAACGCCGCACTAAATTTTCTATTAGTTGCAGGCCGCCCGCCCTCGCATGATTATGCCAACAACAGTCGGGCGAAGAATCGCGACATAGTCGTTAATTCTAACAATTCTGATACTTATGAACATTTATAGGTATTCGAGTTGACGGGCGCTCTATGCCAGACTGCGCAACATTAAACGATTACGACTGAATTGCTGGCGGGGGTCTTTGGACGAAGCTCCAAGATTGCCTGGGAGTCGCATTTTAAACTGCCGGGAGGCAAGCATAAATCGTATGTGTATTGCTATATTCGCCGTGATGTCGGTGTCTTCAGCGGCATTGGCGCAAGACGCAACCAATCCTCCGATCAACTATCAGGCGATCCAACGCGCCACCGCCGGATCTATGTCCCTCTACCCCGCCGACCGTTACGTGCGCAGCGCCAACGACTGTGCGCCCGAAATGGCGCGCGCGGTTTGGGGACACAACGGGACCCTCCTCGGGTACGCCTGCTATAGCGACCCGAACGGCGGCTGAACGCGCCCCCTGTCGAGCGCGGCGGCCTACCCCATTGAGCCCGCCGTCTCCTCCTTGCGCGCCATCCCGCGATCTTGATTCAGCCATACCTGGATTTGATTTGAAGCGGCGAGGCGAGCTGCGTCCATTTCGGACTTGGACGAGATCTCGGCCAACTCGCGGCCTGCAACCGCGCGTCGGGCCTGGGCGTTAATCGCCGGGATGCGCGATCTCGCTTGGAGGCGATTATGAAGTGGATTTCCATCAGTCTTTTTTTTCTGCTGTCGGCGTCCTCCGCCGCCCTGGCGCAAAGCCCCGCTCCCCATGGCCCGCCCGCTTTCCGCGACATCGCGCGCTACGACAACGAGAAGTCCACCCTCTACCCGGACCGCTACGTGCGAAACGCGAACAACTGCGCCCCTGAGTTGTCACGCGCCATATTCGGCCCGAATGGCGCTATCCTCGGCTACGCCTGCTACCGCAACCCGAACTTCCGCTGACGCTGCGCCGGCGCGGGCGGCGGTCTGCAGCCGCCCGCAACGACATCACACGCGCACACCTGGATTTGTCTTGAAACCGCCGACTGCGCGTGCTTGGAGGCAAGGCTGATAACCGGCGATGTCGACCGATTGGCCGGCGACCGCCTTATCGCGTCGACGTCGCCAGGAGGCAGTCATGAAGTTGATTTCTATCGCGGCGCTCGCCACGCTGTCTTGTTCCGCCGCCGCCTTGGCGCAGCAAGCGAACGTCGAGGTCAGCCTCGAGGACGTCGCTCGCGCCGACACCGAGAATTCGACCCAATACGCCGACCGTTACGTGTACAACTCGAACGAGTGCGGCATGGAATCGTCGCGGGCGATCTGGGGCAAGAACGGCGGCATTCTCGGCTACGCCTGCTTCAACAACCCGAACGGCCACTGAAGCTAGAGCGCGCGGCGAAAAGGTGGACGCCGGTTTTTCGCGGAAAGCGCGCGGCATCCAAAGCGTCGGGCGCGACGGCAACGGCGGATTAACTCGCAAGGGCGCAACGTCGGGGCATGACCGACGATCTCGCGACCGCCGCTTTACCCGCCGCCCCTGACCTTGCCGCACATGTTCTGGGCTGGCTCGGCCACCTGCGGAATGAACGCCGCCTTGCGGCGCTGACGCTCGATGCCTACGGGCGCGACGTCAGGCAATTCCTTTCCTTCCTCGCCGAGCGCTTCGAAGCCCCCCCGGCGCTAGAGGATTTCCTCAGCCTCGCGCCAAGCGACCTGCGCGCATTTCTCGCCAGACGGCGCGCGGAAGAGATCGACGGCCGTTCGTTGCAGCGGGCGCTGTCGGCGTTGCGCTCGCTCGCCCGTCACCTCGAACGTGAAGGCGCAGGCTCGGCCTCCGCCTTCGGGGCCATCCGCGCGCCGCGCGCCGCGCGACGTTTGCCCCGGCCGCTCTCGGTCCCGGACGCCAAGGCCGTCGCCTCGGCCGAAACGCGCGCCGACGAGCCGCGTGAGCCCTGGATCCTCGCGCGCGACGCGGCGGTGCTGGCGCTCTGCTATGGCGCGGGCCTGCGCATCAGCGAAGCCCTCTCGCTCCGCCGCGCCGACGCCCCCGTCGGGGACGTCGACGCGGTCACCATCGTCGGCAAAGGCGGCAAGCAGCGCGGCGCGACGATCGTCAGGCCGGTGCGCGTCGCAATCGAGGACTATCTTCGCCTCTGCCCCTATGTCCTGAAGGCCGACGGGCCGCTGTTCGTCGGGGCAAAGGGCGGCCCGTTGTCGCCGCGCATCATCCAGCTCGCCATGGAGCGTCTGCGCGGCGCGCTCGGACTGCCCGACAGCGCGACCCCGCACGCTCTGCGCCATTCCTTCGCGACCCATTTGCTGGCGCGCGGCGGCGATTTGCGCACCATCCAGGAACTGCTCGGCCACGCCTCGCTGTCGACGACCCAGGTCTATACCGCCGTCGACGGCGCGCGGCTGATCGCGGCCTATCGCGCCGCCCATCCGCGCGCCTGACGGGCGGCCGGAAGCCGTGTAAGGTGCGCCCTCTTTCCGAGCGAGGGTGAAATCGCAATGTCTTCCAAACGCATCGTATTCACCGGCGGGACCGGCAAGGCCGGACGCCATGTGATCCCGCATCTGCTGCTCAAGGGCCACCGCATCCTCAACGTCGATCTGAAGCCGCTCGACCTGCCGGGCGTCAACACGCTGATCGCCGATCTCACCGACAGCGGCCAGGCCTTCAACGCTTTGTCGACGCACTTTGGCTTCGCGGGCTTCGAAGACGGCAGGCCCGCTCAGCCGCCGGACGCGGTGGTGCACTTCGCGGCGATCCCCCGCGTGCTGATCGCGCCCGACAACGTCACCTTCGATGTCAATGTGAAGAGCACCTACAATGTGATCGAAGCGGCGATGAAGCTCGGCGTGCGCAAGGTGGTGATCGCTTCGAGCGAGACGACCTACGGCGTCTGCTTCGCGGAGGGCGACAAGGACTTCCACAGCTTCCCGCTCGAGGAGGACTACGACATCGACCCGATGGACAGCTACGGCCTCTCCAAGGTCTGCAACGAGAAGACCGCCCGCGCTTTCGCGATGCGCTACGGCGCCGACGTCTATGCGCTGCGCATCGGCAACGTGATCGAGCCGCACGAATATCCGATGTTGGAAGGGTTCCAGACCGACCCAATGATCCGCAAGCGCAACGCCTGGAGCTACATCGACGCGCGTGACCTCGGTGAGATCGTGCATCTCTGCCTGGAGAAGGACGGCCTCGGCTTTGAGGTGTTCAACGCGGTCAACGACACGATCACGCTCAACGTCCCGACGCGCGAATTCCTCGAGCGCCACTGCCCGAATACGCCGATCACCCGCCCGCTCGAAAAATTCGAGGCGCCGCTGTCGAACCGCAAGGCGCGCGAAGTGCTGGGCTTCAAGGAAGCGCACGACTGGCGCAAGTACGTGCGCTCGAAATAGCGTAAAACGCCGTCATTGCGAGCAGAGCGAAGCAATCCATTTGCGCCAAGCGGAACGATGGATTGCTTCGTCGCTGCGCTCCTCGCAATGACGGCCTCACATCACAGCAGCCCGTTCTTCTTGAGGATCTCGTCCGCGTTGTTCTTGTCGATCAGCATGGTTGGCAAGGTAATGACGGGCTCGATCTTCTCGCCGTTGAGCAGCTTGACCGCCTGGCGCAAGCCCTCTGCGCCCGGCGTCGCGTAGAGGAAGGTGGCGGTCAGCTCGCCCTTGTGCACCCAGGTAACGCCTTCATCGGGCAAACCATCGATGCCGATGAAGAACTTGATGCTCTTCTCGCGGCCAGCGTCCTTGGCGGCGAGATAGGCGCCGTAGGCCATCGGATCGTTGTGGCCGTAGACGAGATCGATCTGCTCGTTGTTGCGCAGCGCCGTGGTCATGATGTTGTAGGCCTGATCCTGCTTCCAGTCGCCTGACTGGTTGTTGAGCAGATATTTGATGCCGGGCTCCTTGTCGGTGTGGGAGTGGAAGCCGTCGTGCCGGTCGTGCGCGGGCTGGGTGCCCATGCCGCCCCAGATTTCGACGACATTGCCCTGCGCCTTGCCCTGCCCGCCGAGCAACTTCACCGCATATTCGCCGGCCGCGCGGCCGATCAGCGCATTGTCGCCGCCTATGAACTGCGTGATGCGTTTCGTGTCGACGTTGCGGTCGAGCACGATGACAGGAATCTTGGCGTCGATCGCCTTCTCGACGACGCCGGTCAATCCGGCCAATTCCTTGGGCGAGATGAGCAGCACGTTGACCTGCTGGACGATCAGGTTCTCGCAATCGGCGACCTGCTTTTCGGTCTTGTCCTGACCGTCGGTGATGATCAGATCGACCTCGGGATGTTTCTTCGCCTCGGCCTCGATGTCCTTGTTGAACTGGACGCGCCACGGCTCGAGCGTGGTGCACTGGCTGAAGCCGACCCGCCACTTCGCCGCCGCCTTGGCGGGGCTCCAACCCTGCGGCACGTATGCGACCAGCGACACGCCGGCGACGCTCGCCGAGAGCTTGAGGAAGTCACGACGTTTCATTGATGTCCTCCCTTGCTGCAGTCATAACGCTGCGCGGCCGAGTTTTATCGGCCGATCCCACCGGAGCCGGCGGAAGAGACGACGCGCTGCGCCGCCAGCCCGCCAGCAACTGGCCGAGATTCTGTTCCTGCACGAGCACGGTGCAGACGATGATGAGGCCTTTCATGACGAGTTGGACATTAGAATCGATGTTCTGGAGCTGCAGGATGTCCGACAGCAACCCGAAGATGAGGACGCCGACGAAGGTGCCCGCCAACCCGCCGCGGCCGCCCATCAAGCTCGTTCCGCCGATGACGACGGCGGCGATCGCGTCGAGTTCGAGGCCGGAGCCCGCATCGGGCTTGCCCTGCCGATATTGCGCGACGAACAAGACGCCGGCGACGCCGGCGAGCAGGCCAGACAGCGCGTAGGCCGCGAACTGCACCTGGGCGACCTTGATCCCCGAAAGCTTCGCCGCCTCGAGGTTCCCGCCGATCGCATAGACGTAACGGCCGAAGGTGGTGAAGCGCAGGATCGCGCCGAACAGCACGATCGCCAGCAAGAAGAACAAGCTCGGCGCGGGCAGCACGCCCCACAGCATCGAGCGCAGGACCTCGAAGGTCTCGGTCGCGTTGGTGCCGGTGTAAACGGGAATGACCGCGTTGTTCTGCCCCGCCGTCAGGCGGCCAATGCCAAGCGCGGCCACCATCATCGCGAGCGTCGCGATGAACGGCTGGAGACGCCCGAAGACGACGAGGGAGCCGTTGATCGCACCGAGCATCATGGCGACGCAGGGCGTCACCATGAGGACGGCCAGCACGCCGAATTTGGTCGGGACCTCGGCCGCGGCGAGGCCTGCAAATGCGGCTGCGGCGGCGAGCCCGAGAGCGACGGGAATGCCGACGCTCTGCCAGAGACCAAGCGGCGCGTCGCGGCGCTCGCCGATTTTCCCGTGACGCTGCCTCGCCATGCCTGCGAAGACGAAGCGCGTCAGCAGGGCGACCGCGCAGAAGCCGACCAGCGCCGCAGCCGGAACGCCCATCGCAGAAGCGGCGGTCCAGCCTGGCTGGGTCAGCAGCATGGCGCAGACGATGGTCGAAAAGCCCATCACCGAGCCGACGGAGAGGTCGATGCCGCCGAGCAGGATGACGATCGTCATGCCCGTCGCCACCAGCCCGGTGATGGACACCTGCCGCAGCACGTCGGTGAGATTGCCGTAGGAGAGAAAGATGTTGTGGCCCGCCGAGGTGTGCGGCGAGGCCAGAGCGCCGATCAGGCAGATGATCAGCAGGCCCCAATAGAGTTTGGTGCGCGAGAGGAGGCGAAGAACAATCATGAAAGCAGCGCCTCCGACGCGTGGCGGGTTCCCGGCGCCGCCAGATGCATCACGGCTTCCTGGCTCGCCTCGGCGCGCGGCAAGAGCCCGGTTTGCCGCCCCTCGCACATGACGAGAACGTCGTCCGACAGAAGCAGCAATTCCGGCATCTCCGAACTGACGACGACGATGCCAAGGCCTGACGCGGCGAGCTTGAAGATCAGCTCGTAGATCTCCTGCTTGGCGCCGACGTCGATGCCGCGCGTCGGTTCGTCGAGCAGGAGAATGCGCGGCTGGGTGGCGAGGCACTTGCCGATCACGACCTTCTGCTGGTTGCCGCCAGAGAGAGTCGCGGCGATCTGATCGATCCCGAAACAGCGCACCGACCAGCGTTCCACGACGTCTTCGGCCAGCGCGGCCTCGCGCGCGAAATCACGCAGGCCGAATCGCGAGATGGCGCCGACCGAGGGCAGCGCCACGTTGTCGCGGATCGACGAGCCAAGATGCAGGCCGCGCGCTTTGCGGTCCTCGGTCACCAACGCGACGCCGAGCCGATAGGCGTCCGACGGCGAATGGATCGCGACCTCCTCGCCGTCGATCGCGATCCGGCCGCCGCGCCAGCCACGCACGACGCCGAAGATCGACTCGAGAATCTCCGTCCGGCCGGAGCCGAGGAGGCCCCCTATGCCGAGAATCTGGCCGCGCCTCAGATCGAAATCGACGCCGTGCAGCACGCGCCGCCAACCGCGACGGTTGACGACGTCCAGAGTGAGGCCCTGCGCGCTGAGGACGACGGAGCCCCAATCATCCCGCGCCGCGCGACGGCTGGGCGGCATCTCCCGCCCGACCATCGCGGCGATGATCGCGCCGCGCGACAGCTTCTCGATCGGCGCAGTGACGACATGCCGGCCGTCACGCAGCACCGTCACCCGGTCCGCGAGGGCGAGCACTTCGTCAAGCCGGTGCGAGGTGTAGACGATCGCGACGCCGTCCGCGGCGAGTTGGCGCACGACCTTGAACAAAGTCTCGCATTCGGACGACGACAGCGCCGAGGTCGGCTCGTCCATTATGAGGATGCGCGCCTCGAGCGACAGCGCCTTGGCGATCTCGACGAGTTGCTGTTCGCCGACGCGCAATTCCGCGACGCGGCCTTCGGGATCGATGTCGATGCCGAGACGATGGAGCAGCGCCACCGCCGCCCGCACAAGACGCCGTCGATCGATGAAGAGGCCGGCGACCAGGGGCTCGCGACCGAGGAAGATGTTCTCCGCGACCGACAATTCGGGAACGAGGTTGAGCTCCTGATGGATGATTGCGATGCCGGCGCGCTCAGCGTCGCGCACGCCGGTCAGGCGAAGCGGATGGGCGCGGACGTGGATCGTTCCTTCATAGTCGGTCAGCACGCCGGCAAGGATCTTCATCAGCGTCGACTTGCCAGCGCCGTTCTCGCCCATCAGCGCATGGACTTCGCCGCTCATGAGGTCGAAGTCGACGTCCTGCAGAGCCGTAACGCCTGCGAAGGATTTGGAAATGTGCTGAGCGGAGAGCGCAGGAAAGCCTCCGATCTCGGCCTCGCGCGACGCGGCGGCCGGATCAGGCTTCGACGGCGCCGGGATGCGCCGCCCTCGAGGGCTGCCGAGCTCCATGGCGGTCTCTTCCCTCTGCGTCGCGTTGTACCGACGCCGCGCGGCTGATGTTCGATCGCCGCGTCATTGCTGACATGCTAGGCGCCGCGCGAGCGACGCGTCAAGCCTCGAACGCATTGCGTTTTGTCCGGACCCATGCCGTCATTGCGAGCGTAAGCGAAGCAATCCAGCAGCGCCAAGCGGAACGATAAATCGCTCTAGGCGTGCGCTCAGGTTCCGCGCGGCTTAGCCCGGTTGGTCGGCGCGGCGTTCGCTGGGTCCTCGGGCCAGAAATGGCGGGGATAGCGGCCGCGCAGGTCGGCGCGCACCGCGCTCCACGAACCTTTCCAGAAGCCGGGAAGGTCGCGGGTGATCTGGATCGGGCGATGTGCCGGCGAGAGAAGGTGCAGCGTCAGGGGGACACGTCCTCCCGCGAGCGAGGGATGCTCCCCGAGGCCGAACAACTCCTGCACGCGCAGCGCGATGCTGGGGCCGCCTTCGGCCTCGTAGTCGACCGGCGCCGCCGTGCCGGTGGGCGCGACGAAATGGGTCGGCGCCTCCGCCCCCAACCGGCGCGAGAGCTCATAAGGCGCCAAGGCGCGCAGAGCGTGCCCGAAGTCCTCGCTCGACAGTTCATCGAGGCGCGTCTTGCCGAACAGCGCCGAAGCCAGCCATTCCGGCGCAGCGGCGAGCGCCTCATCGGAAAGATCGGGCCAAGGCTCGCCCTCGGCGCGGCGCAGGAACATCATACGACCCCGCCACTGCTCCAGGCTCTTCGTCCACGGCAGCCTCGCAATGCCGAAGCCGAGCACGCCGCGCGCCAGGGCGAGCGCACTCTCTCCATCCGCCGGCACAGGCAGATTCTGCTCGGCGAGGACCAGCGCGCCGAGCCGACGGCGCCGGCGCGAGCGCAGTGACGCCGTCGCGCGGTCGAACGTCACCTCCTCGCGCGTCTCGATCGAGGAGCCCGCCACGCTTTCGAGCGCTTCGAGCGTGAGCGGAGCGGCGGTCAGGATGCGGGCCGAAGCGGCGCGGCCGACGATCTCGCCGATCGCGAGATAGGCTTGGCCGGCCAGCGCGTCATGCGGCTCTAGGGAAGCGGCGCGCCCGTTCGCCATCAAGAAGTCGCCGCGCTTGCCGCGCGCGATCGCGATGCGATCCGGGAAGGCGGCGGCGAGCAGCGCCCCGACATCGGCCGCCCGGAAGCCCTCATCCGGCCCTTCGGGCCACCTCCCGGGAACGCTGCGCGTTCCCGGGCACCCGCGAGCGAGCCGCGCGCGATCGGCGAGGCTGCGCGCCAGACGACGCCCGTCGTCCGCGCGCGCCGAACGGTCGCGGCGGAAATTTTCGAGGCGATGGTTAAGGTCAACGGCGTCGCCGCCGAGGCCGCGTTCGGTCAGCGCGACGGCGATCTCGGCGGCAGGCGCTCCCGCGCCCTCCCGTGCGGCGTCGACCACCATGCGGGCCAGGCGCGGCGGCAGGGCAAGACGGGAAATCGCCCGTCCCTCATCGGTGATGCGCCCGTGCTCGTCGAGCGCGCCGAGGGCGCCGAGCAGCGCCCGCGCCTCCGTGAATGCGCCACGGGGCGGTGGATCGAGGAAAGCGAGCGAGCCGGGATCGCTCACGCCCCAGGCCGCGAGATCAAGCGCGAGGCCAGAGAGGTCGGCGGAGAGGATTTCGGGCTGGGCGTAGGGTTGGAGACCGCCCGTCCCCGCCTCCTCCCAAAGGCGGTAGCAAACGCCCGGCTCGACGCGCCCGGCGCGACCGCGACGCTGGTCGGCGTTGGCGCGCGAGACCCGCACGGTTTCGAGCCGCGTCAGCCCGATGTCCGGCTCGAAACGGGGAACGCGCATCAGGCCGCTGTCGATGACGACGCGCACGCCCTCGATCGTCAGCGACGTTTCGGCGATCGAGGTCGCAAGCACGACCTTGCGTCGCCCCGCGGCGGCCGGGGCCACCGCGCGGTCCTGCGCCTGCGCATCCATGGCGCCGAACAGCGGCGCGACGTCGACGTTCGGCGTCTTCAGCCGCTCAGCGAGGAACCCGGCGACGCGCAGAATTTCTCCCTGCCCCGGCAAGAAGGCGAGGATCGAGCCGCTCTCCTCGCCAATCGCGCGGAGGATGGCGCGGGCGACCTGCTCTTCGACACGCAACGCCGGATCGCGGCCGACATAGCGCGTTTCGACGGGAAAGGCGCGGCCCTCGCTTTCGATCGTCGCCGCATCGCCCATCAACTTGGCGACGCGCGCGCCGTCGAGCGTCGCCGACATCACGACGAGGCGCAAGTCTTCGCGCAGGCCGCCCTGCGCGTCGAGCGCCAGCGCGAGGCCGAGATCGGCGTCGAGCGATCGCTCGTGGAATTCGTCGAACAGAACCGCCGAGACGCCCTCCAAGGCGGGATCGTCGAGGACCATGCGCGCGAAGACGCCCTCGGTGACGACCTCGACGCGCGTGCGCTTGGAGACGAGGCTTTGCATACGGACCCTGAGGCCGATCGTCTCGCCGACCTTCTCGCCCAAGCTCGCCGCCATCCGCGCAGCGGCGGCGCGCGCGGCGAGCCGGCGCGGCTCGAGCACGATGATCCGGCCGCCCTGCGCGAAAGCTTCGTCCATCAGCGCGAGCGGAACGCGTGTCGTCTTGCCGGCGCCGGGCGGGGCGACGAGGATCGCCCGCGTGGCTGATCTGAGCGAATCCGCCATCCGCGGCAGAACGTCGTCGATCGGCAAGGGGGTTGAGAAATCGCGCATCGGCGCTTGATCGCAGCCGGCGCCCGCCGAGGCAAGAGACCCGATCCGCGGGGTGGAATAGTTAATATTTTGCGCCCTTGACAGCGGCGGGCGCGGCGATGTCTTTCCTATCCGGAGCTCTCGTTTCGCGAGGTGCAGGGCAGGAGGCGGGCCGCCATGGCGTTCGCTAAGGTCAATGGCGCGGTGGTCCATTACGCCGACGAAGGGCGACGCGACGCGCGCACGATCGTCTTCATCAATTCCCTCGGCACAGACTTCCGCATTTGGAACGAGGTCGCCGGCCCGCTCGCGGCGTCGTACCGCATCATCCGCTACGACAAGCGTGGGCACGGGCTGTCGGACCTACCCGCCGGCCCGGCGCTGATGGCTGATTATGCGACCGATCTCTCGGCGCTGCTCGACTGGCTCGGCGTCGACAATGCGGTGATCGTCGGCCTTTCGATCGGCGGGCTGATCGCGCTGGAAACTTGCCGCCTGCGCCCTGATCTCGTCGCCGCGCTCGTGTTATGCGACACGGCGGCGAAGATCGGCACGGATGAATCCTGGCGCCAGCGCATCGATGCGGTGGCGCACGGCGGGATCGACGCGATCGCCGACGACGTGCTGCAGCGCTGGTTCACGCAGGACTTTCGCGGCCGCAGAGCGGAGGAACTTGCGGGTTGGCGCCTGATGCTGACCCGGACGCCGATGGACGGCTACATCACCGCCTGCGGGGCGCTGATGCAGGCCGATCTGCGCCCGCAATGCGCCGATGTCCAGATTCCGACCCTCTGCGTCGTCGGCGACGAAGACGGCTCGACGCCGGTCGCGCTGGTGCGAGATTTCGCCGGCACGATCGGAAGGGCACGCTTCGAGATCATCGCCGGCGCCGGACACATTCCTTGCGTCGAGAAGGCCGACGTGTTGCGCGCAATGATCGAGGCGCACGCCAAGGGAGCCGCGGCGTGACCTTAACGGGGCGAATGGCGCAATGAGCGTCTCGGCGTTCGATCATCCCATCCTCGGCGCGCTGCTCGGCGACGCGGAGACCGCGCGGTTCTTCGATTTCGAAGCCGACCTCGCCGCGATGCTGGCTTTCGAGACGGCGCTGGCGGAAGCCGAGGCCGCGCTCGGCCTTATTCCGGACGAGGCGGCGGCGCGCATCGGCGAAGTCTGTCGCCATTTTGCGCCCGATCGCGCCCGGCTTGCCGCCGGCGTCGCGCGTGACGGGGTCGTTGCGCCGACGCTCGTCGCCCTGCTGCGCGAGGCAGTCGGCGCGCCTCACGCGGCGTTCGTCCATCGCGGCGCGACGAGCCAGGACGTCATCGACACCAGCCTGACGATCCGCCTCAAGTCCGTCTGCGCGCTGCTGGAGGCGCGTCTCGAGCGCCTGATCGAAAGCCTGCGGGCGCTCGCCGCCCGCGACGGCGCGGTCCCGCTGATGGCCCATACGAGGATGCAGCGCGCCCTGCCCTTCACCGCGGCGGACAAGCTGAAGACTTGGCGGGAGCCGCTGGAGCGGGCGCTCGTCCGACTTGCCGAGTTGAAGCCGCGCCTGCTCGTCGTTCAGTTCGGCGGCCCGGTGGGAACGCGCGGCGATCTCGATGGCAAGGGGGACGCGGTGGCGGCGGAGCTGGCGCGCCGGATCGGCCTTGGCGCGGCGCCCTGCTGGCACTCGGAGCGCGATACGGTCGGCGAATTTGCGGCCTGGCTCAGCCTCGTCGCCGGCGCGCTCGGCAAAATTGGCCAGGACGCGGCGCTGATGGCGCAGAACGAAGTCGGCGAGATCCGCCTCTCCGGCGGCGGCGGCTCGTCGGCGATGGCGCACAAGGCGAACCCGGTCGGCGCCGAAGCCCTGGTGGCGCTCGCCCGCTTCTCAGCCGGCCAACTCGGGACCCTGCATCAGGCGCTTATCCACGAAAACGAGCGCTCGGGGGCGGCCTGGACGCTCGAATGGCTCATCCTGCCGCCGATGACCGCCGCGACGGCGGCCGCCCTGCGACACGCCGCAACCCTTTGCGAAGGCATGCGTTTCGTCAGCTTGGTCAATGAGGAGGCCCGCCACGTCAGGGGAACCTGAATGGGGCGTAGTGAATTTTGAGGAAATAGACCGCCTTCCCGTGCCAAGGGCGAGCCTATATAGAGACCGGCCATCGTCGCAGCGCTTCACCGGCGCGGCGGCTCCATTCGGACGCTACATGTCGAACGATTCTTCGCACGCAGCGCTTGCGAACGTGGCCCATGGTCCCGACGCGGGCGGCGCAGCGCACAGTTCCGGGAACTTCTGGATCCTCGCCCTCGGCTCCGTGGGCGTCGTGTTCGGCGACATCGGAACGAGCCCGCTCTACGCGCTACAGACCGCGCTCAGTCGATTCAGGGGCTCGGGCCTCACGTCGGGGGAGATCATCGGCGTCGTCTCCCTGATCATGTGGGCGCTGCTCATCGTCGTAACGGCGAAATACGTCCTCTTCCTGATGCAGGCGGACAATAAGGGCGAGGGCGGCATTCTCTCGCTGAAAGCACTGGCGCAGAGCGCGCTCGGCAAGCGCACGATCGCCGTCTTTCTGCTCGGCGTCGCCGGCTCGGCGCTGTTTTCGGGCGACGCAATCATAACACCGGCAATATCGGTGCTTTCGGCGCTGGAAGGCCTCAAGCAGGTCAACGCCGACCTCGTGCCCTTCGTCCTGCCGGCGACCATACTCATCCTGATTCTGCTGTTCACCGCGCAGCGACGCGGCACAGGAGGAGTGGCGGCGTTCTTTGGCCCGATTATGGCGTTGTTCTTCCTGACGACCGCCGCGCTCGGCGCCATTCACATCCCTGAGGCCTGGGTGATCCTCGCCGCGCTCAGCCCCGAGCGCGGCATGACCTTCATGTTTCACCACGGCGCCATCGGCTTCATCGTCCTCGGCAGCGTATTTCTCGCCGTGACCGGGGGCGAGGCGCTTTACGCCGACATGGGTCATTTCGGCCGCAAGCCGATCCAGGTCGCCTGGCTGTTCCTCGTCCTGCCGGCGCTGATGCTCAATTACCTCGGTCAGGGCGCCCTGATCATTGCCAATCCCCAGGCGATCGAAAATCCGTTCTATTGGCTCGCGCCGGTAGCGCTTCGACTGCCGCTTGTGCTGCTCGCCACCGCGGCGACGGTCATCGCCAGCCAGGCGGTCATCACCGGCGCCTTCTCGCTGACCCGCCAGGCGATTCAGCTCGGGCTCCTCCCCCGCCTCGAGATCGTGCATACGTCCGACATGCAGGAGGGGCAGATTTTCATCCCGCGCGTCAACCGCATCCTGCTGCTCGGGGTGCTCGCGCTTGTGCTGCTGTTCCGCTCGTCCGACGCGCTCGCCAACGCCTACGGCATCGCCGTCTCCGGCACGATGGTGGCGACGACCGCTCTCGCCTTCTTCGTCGTGTGGCGGTTGTGGCGCTGGCCGCTGTGGGCGGCGCTGACGCTGATCTGCGCCTTCCTGATCATCGACCTCGCCTTCTTCGCCGCCAATCTGTCGAAGGTTCTCGATGGCGGCTGGGCGCCGCTCATGATCGCCGGCGGGATGTTCGTCGTCATGTGGACCTGGTCGCGCGGCAGCGCGATCCTGACCCTCAAGACGCATCGGGATTCGATCCCGATGAAAGAATCTGATCAAGATGCTGGAGAAGTCCAAGCCGGTGCGCGTGCCCGGCACGGCGATCTTCCTTACCAGCGATCCGGGCGTCGCCCCGTCGTCCCTCATGCACAATCTCAAGCACAACAAAGTGCTGCACGAGCGCGTGGTGATCATGTGCGTGAAGACGGCGCCAACGCCGCGCGTCAGCGCCGCCCGACGTTTCGAGGTGACGCCCCTATCGCCCGACTTCCTCTCGCTGACCGTTCACTTCGGCTATATGGAATCGCCGCGCGTGCCGGTCGCGCTGGCGGCGCTGCGCAAGACTGGGCTCAAGTTCGACATCATGACGACGTCGTTCTTCCTCGGCCGGCGCACGCTCAAGCCGGCGCAGAATTCCGGCATGCCAAAATGGCAGGACCACCTCTTCATCGCCCTCGCCAAACAGGCCGCCAGCGCGCCCGACTTCTTCAACATTCCCTCCGAACGCGTGGTCGAGCTCGGCGCGCAGATGAAGGTGTGACGCGGGGACTGCGCTGGGACGTCATTGCGAGGAGCGTAGCGACGAAGCAATCCATGCTTCAGCTTGCATCGTCCGCGCCAGTGGGTTGCCCCGCTCCGCCCGCAATGACGAGAACCGCTAAGAATTGAGCAATTCGTAGAGGTCTGCCCAGGCGGGGTTCATCGCGTCGACGAGCGCAAGCTTCTTTGCCCGACTGCCGCCCTTGATCTGTTTTTCACGCGCGATAGCCTCATCCATCCGCTCGTATCGTTCGTACCAAACGAGAAGTTTGCATTCATAGCGGCTGGTGAAACCTTTGCCCGCGCCGGCTCGATGTTCGAAGGCGAGCATGGCGAGATCGGACGTGACGCCGACGTACAGAGTTCCATTTCGCCCGCTCGCCATGATGTACACGCAAGGGCTTCTCATTTCGGCGCGGCCCTTTCCCAACGCGCCGTGCCAAAGCAATCATGGCAGTCTCAAGCGGAACCATGGATTGCTTCGTCGCTGCGCTCCTCGCAATGACGATCCCTTATGGATCAGCCGGCCGCGACCCTACCCCCCGACCCCTCTCCCTTGCGGGAGAGGGGAGCTCGGCCTCTCACCCCCCGATGTTGAAGCTCGCCAGCGCCGCCATGTTGACGATGTCGGAGTCCTTCGCGCCGAGCGAGACGATCTGCACCGGCTTCTCGAGGCCGACGATCAGCGGGCCGATCACGGTCGCGCCGCCGAGTTCCTGCACCATCCGCGTCGAGATGGCCGCGGAATGGAACGCGGGCATGACCAGCACGTTGGCGGTGTCCGTGAGGCGGCAGAACGGATAGGCGCTCATCAATTCGCGGTTGAGCGCAACGTCCGCCCCCATCTCGCCGTCGTATTCGAAATCGACGCGCCGCGCATCGAGAATGCGCACCGCCTCTTGCACCCGCAGCGCGCGCTCGCCCGGCGGGTGACCGAAATTCGAGAAGGCGAGCAACGCGACGCGCGGCTCGTAGCCGAGACGGCGCGCGACGCCGGCGGCCTCGATCGCGATCTGCGCCAGATCCTCCGCCGCCGGCATCTCGGCGATCGCCGTGTCGGCGACGACGACAGGCCGTCCGCGCGCGAGGATCAAGGACACGCCGATGACGCGATGGCCGGGCTTATGATCGATCACGCGGCGCACCTCCTCGAGCGCGATCGAGAAGCTGCGGGTGACGCCCGTCACCATCGCGTCCGCGTCGCCCTGGGCGACCATCGCCGCGGCGAACGTATTGCGATCCTGGTTGATAAGCCGCTGGCAATCGCGCAGCAGGAAGCCGCGCCGTTGCAGGCGTTCATAGAGGAACTGCGCGTAGAGCGCATTGCGGCGCGACAGCCGCGCGTTGTGAATCTCGATGCCCTTCTCGCTGAGATCGAAACCAGCCTGCTGGGCCGTTGCCCGCACGCGGTCCTCGCGGCCGACCAGGATCGCCGTGCCGAGGCCCTGAATAACGAAGGAATAAGCCGCGCGGATCACCTGCTCTTCCTCGCCCTCGGCGAAGACGACGCGCTTCGGCATGCGGCGCACCCGCTCGATGATGCGCTGCAGGGCGCCGGCGATCGGATCGCGCCGCGCCGACAGCTGCGCCTTGTAGGCGGTCATGTCGACGATCGGGCGCTGCGCGACGCCCAACTCCATCGCCGCCTTGGCCACCGCGATCGGCACCACATGAATGAGGCGTGGATCGAACGGCACGGGAATGATGTAGTCGCGCCCGAAGCGCGGCCGGGCGCCGCGATAGGCGGCCGCCACTTCATCAGGCACGTCCTCGCGCGCGAGTTCGGCGAGCGCATTGGCCGCCGCGATCTTCATCTCCATGTTGATCGTCTTGGCGCGCACGTCGAGGGCGCCGCGGAAGATGTAGGGAAAGCCGAGGACGTTGTTGACCTGATTGGGATAGTCCGAACGCCCGGTCGCGACGATGACGTCGTCGCGCACCTTTTGCGCGTCCTCCGGCGTGATCTCGGGATCGGGATTGGCCATCGCGAAGATGATCGGATTGGCAGCCATCGACTTGACCATCTCCGGCGTCAGCGCTCCCTTGGCGGAGAGGCCGAAGAAGATGTCGGCGCCTTCCATCGCCTCGGCGAGCGTCCGCAGCGGCGTATCGACCGCATGCGCCGACTTCCACTGGTTCATGCCCTCTTTGCGGCCCCGATAGACCACGCCCTTGGTGTCGCAGAGAATGACGTTGTTGGGCTCGAAGCCGATCGCCTTGATGAGGTCGAGGCAGGCGATGCCCGCGGCGCCCGCACCGTTGCAGACGAGGCGCGTCGTCTTGATGTCGCGTCCGGTCAGCTGCATCGCGTTGATCATGCCGGCGGCGGCGATGATCGCAGTGCCATGCTGATCGTCATGAAAGACCGGGATATCCATCAGCTCGCGCAAGCGCTCTTCGATGATGAAGCACTCCGGCGCCTTGATGTCCTCGAGATTGATGCCGCCGAACGAGGGCGCGAGATAACGCACGCTGTTGATGAATTCATCCGGGTCTTCGGTCGCGACTTCGAGGTCGATCGAATCGATGTCGGCGAAGCGCTTGAACAGCACCGCCTTGCCCTCCATCACCGGCTTGGCGGCGAGCGCGCCGAGATTGCCGAGGCCGAGGATCGCGGTGCCGTTGGTGATGACGGCGACCATGTTGCCGCGCGCGGTGTAGTCGTAGGCTGTCGAAGGGTCGGCGGCGATCGCCTTGACCGGAACCGCGACGCCCGGGGAATAGGCCAGCGAGAGATCGCGCTGCGTCGCCATCGGCTTGGTGGCGATGATTTCGAGCTTGCCGGGCCGCCCTCGCGAATGAAAGTTCAACGCCTCCTGGTCGGTGATCGAAGGACGTTTGGACGCGCCTTGGCTGCTGTCGGTCATTATCCGTTCCTGGCTTAAGAGTGTAGCGATGGTTGGGGGGTGCGACGCTCTAAAGCCGCTCGCGGCGTCGCCGCGGCCTCTCCATCTCGGGCCTGTCTCCTCCCCTGCGGGGCCGCTCGGCCTCTCGCAGGACTCATTCTGCGGGGACGCTCCGGGTTTGGCAACCACGCGGGGCGGCGAGCAACCGTCCGTTCAAATTCGTGACCGCTCCTTGCTATGACATAAAGATATGTTTATGTGGTTATGCCAGCCTAGGAACCCCGACTGATGAGTGAACTTCCCCCGCAGTTTTTCGACGCGCCGATCGCGCCAGCGCCCGACGCCGCCGAAGCGCTGGTGAAGGCGGCGCGCGAGCGCATCCTCATTCTCGACGGCGCGATGGGGACGCAGATCCAGGATCTCGCGCTCGAGGAGGACCACTTTCGCGGCGACCGCTTCGTCGGCTGCGCATGCCACCTCAAGGGCAACAACGACCTGCTGACGCTCACCCAGCCGCAGGCGATCGAGGACATCCACTTCGCCTATGCCGCGGCTGGCGCGGACATTCTGGAGACCAACACCTTCTCCTCGACCCGCATCGCCCAAGCGGATTACGGCATGGAGGAGATGGTCTACGAGCTCAACCGCGACGGCGCGCGCCTCGCCCGCCGCGCGGCGATCAAGGCCGAGCGCCTCGACGGCAAGCGCCGTTTCGTCGCCGGCGCGCTCGGGCCGACCAACCGCACCGCGTCGATCTCGCCCGACGTCAACAATCCCGGCTTCCGCGCCGTGACGTTCGACCAACTCCGCGAAGCCTATGCGGAGCAGATCGTCGGCCTGATCGACGGCGGCGCCGACATCATCCTCATCGAGACGATCTTCGACACGCTCAACGCCAAGGCCGCCGTCTTCGCCTGCGAGCAGATTTTCGCCGAGCGCGGCGTTCGCCTGCCGGTGATGATCTCGGGCACGATCACGGACCGCTCCGGTCGCACGCTGTCAGGCCAGACGCCGACCGCCTTCTGGCATTCACTGCGCCACGCCCGGCCCTTCACCATCGGCCTCAACTGCGCGCTCGGCGCCAGCGCGATGCGCGAACATCTCGAGGAGATTTCGAGCGTCGCGGAAGCCTTCGTCTGCGCCTATCCGAACGCCGGCCTGCCCAACGAATTCGGCCTCTACGACGAGACGCCCGAACAGATGGCGGCCCAGATCGCCGCCTTCGCGCGCGACGGCCTCGTCAACATCGTCGGCGGCTGCTGCGGCTCGACGCCGGCGCACATCCGCGCCATCGCCGAGGCAGTGCGCGACGTTGCGCCGCGCGTGCCGGCCCAGATCGAGCCGCTGATGCGCCTCTCCGGCCTCGAGCCCCTGACGCTGACCAAGGACATTCCCTTCGTCAATGTGGGCGAGCGCACCAACGTCACTGGCTCGGCGAAGTTCCGCAAGCTCATCACCGCCGGCGACTACGCCGGCGCGCTCGCCGTGGCGCGCGATCAGGTCGCCGGCGGCGCGCAGATCATCGACATCAATATGGACGAGGGCTTGATCGACTCCCAGCGCGTCATGGTGGAGTTCCTCAACCTCGTCGCCGCCGAACCCGACATCGCGCGCGTGCCTGTCATGATCAATTCCTCGAAGTTCCAGGTGATCGAGGCGGGCCTCAAATGCGTGCAGGGCAAGCCGCTGGTCAATTCGATCTCGATGAAGGAAGGCGAGGAAGAATTCCTGCGTCAGGCGCGGCTGGTGCGCGCTTATGGCGCCGCCGTCGTCGTGATGGCGTTCGACGAAAAGGGCCAGGCCGACACACTGGAACGCAAGGTCGAGATCTGCTCGCGCGCCTATAAGCTGCTCACCGAAAAGGCCGGCTTCCCGCCCGAGGACATCATCTTCGACCCCAATGTCTTCGCGATCGCGACCGGCATCGAGGAGCACAACGGTTACGGCGTCGCCTTCATCGAGGCGGCGCGGCAAATCCGCGCGAAAATGCCGCTCGTGCACATTTCCGGCGGCGTCTCCAACCTCTCCTTCTCGTTCCGCGGCAATGAGCCGGTGCGCGAAGCGATGCACGCCGTGTTCCTGTATCACGCGATCCAGGCCGGCATGGATATGGGCATCGTCAACGCGGGCCAGCTCGCGGTCTATGAGGCGATCGACGCAGATTTGCGCGAAGCCTGCGAGGACACGGTGCTGAACCGCCGCGCCGACGCCACCGAGCGCCTGCTCGCCATCGCCGAGCGCTATCGCGGCGGGGGCGCCAGGGAAGCCAAGGCGCAGGACCTCGCCTGGCGCGAATGGCCGGTCGCTCAGCGCATCGCGCACGCGCTGGTCAACGGGATCACCGACTACATCGAGGCGGACACCGAGGAGGCCCGGCAGGCTGCCGAGCGGCCGTTGCATGTGATCGAAGGCCCGCTGATGGCGGGCATGAACGTCGTCGGCGACCTCTTCGGCGCCGGCAAGATGTTCCTGCCGCAGGTCGTCAAGTCGGCGCGCGTGATGAAGCAGGCGGTGGCGCTGCTGCTTCCCTACATGGAGGAAGAAAAGAGGGCCAACGGCGGCGAGGAGCGCCAGAGCGCCGGCAAGATCCTGATGGCGACCGTCAAGGGCGACGTGCACGACATCGGCAAGAACATCGTCGGCGTCGTGCTCGCCTGCAACAATTACGAGATCATCGACCTCGGCGTGATGACACCGGCTTCGAAGATCCTCGAAGTCGCACGCGAGAGGAAGGTCGACGTCATCGGCCTCTCCGGCCTCATCACGCCTTCGCTCGACGAGATGGCGCATGTCGCCGCCGAAATGGAGCGCGAGGGCTTCGACATTCCGCTGCTGATCGGCGGCGCGACCACCAGCCGCGTGCATACGGCGGTGAAGATTCATCCCAAATACGCGCGCGGCCAGACTGTGCACGTGAATGACGCCAGCCGCGCGGTCGGCGTCGTCGGCGCGCTGCTGTCGCCGGATACGCGCGTCTCCTACATCAACTCCGTGCGCGCCGAATATCGCAAGGTCGCCGACGCGCATGCGCGCAGCGAGGCGGAGAAGCTGCGGCTGCCGCTCGCATCGGCGCGCACCAATGCGATGAAGATCGACTGGGCGTCCTATACGCCGCCGAAGCCCAGCTTTCTCGGCGTGCGCGTTCTCGAGGACTGGGATCTCGCGGAGCTCGCCGGCTACATCGACTGGACGCCGTTCTTCCAGACCTGGGAGCTCAAGGGGCGCTATCCCGCCATCCTCGCCGACGAAGCCCAAGGCGCGGCGGCGCGGCAATTGTTCGACGACGCGCAGGCGATGCTGAAGCAGATCATCGCGGAGAAATGGTTCTCGCCCAAGGCGGTCGTCGGCTTCTGGCCCGCAGCCCGCATCGAGGACGACGTTCGTCTCTACGAGGACGAGGCGCGGCGCAAGTCGCTCGCGACTTTCTTCACGCTGCGCCAGCAACTCTCCAAGCGCGACGGGCGGCCCAACATGGCGCTCGCCGATTTCGTCGCGCCGCTCGACAGCGGCAAGGCCGATTATGTCGGCGCCTTCGTGACGACGGCCGGCTTCGAGGACGAGGACATCGCCAAGCGCTTCGAACGCGCCAACGACGACTATTCGTCGATCCTGGTGAAGGCGCTCGCCGACCGCTTCGCCGAGGCGCTCGCGGAGGCGGCGCACGCGCGCGTGCGCCGGAAGCTGTGGGGCTATGCGGCGGACGAGGCGTTCACGCCGGAGGAACTGGTCGCCGAGCCCTATCGCGGCATCCGCCCGGCTCCCGGCTATCCCGCCCAGCCCGACCACACCGAGAAGGCGACCATCTTCAGCTTGCTCGATGCGACGGCGTCGACTGGCGTGCAGCTCACCGAGAGCTATGCGATGTGGCCGGCCTCTTCAGTCAGCGGCCTCTATTTCTCGCACCCCGAGGCGCATTACTTCGGCGTCGCCAAGGTCGAGCGCGATCAGGTCGAGGACTACGCCGCGCGCAAGGGCATGGCGATCGCCGAGGTGGAGCGCTGGCTCGCGCCGGTGCTCAACTATGCGCCGAACGTGGCGAAGGCCGCGGAGTAGGCCTCACGCCGCGCGCGGCTGGATCGAATCGAGCAAGGGCTGGATTTCGCGCCGCCTGCGCACCAGGTCGTAGTCCGCCTGCAGGCCGAGGAAAACGCCCTCCGACAAGCCGAAATAGCGCGCAAGTCGCAAGTCAGTGTCGGCGGTGATGGACCGCTTGCCGAGCACGATCTCATTGATCCGGCGCGGCGGCACGCGCAGCGCTCGCGCCAGCTCGCTCTGGCTCAAGCCCATCGGATTGAGAAAGTCTTCAAGCAGAACCTCGCCCGGAGACTGATTGGGCAACAGGTCCGCGTCAGCCGTGATAGTCGACGATTTCGACATGGGCGGCGCCTCCTTCGCGCCAGACAAAGCAGATCCCCGCGCCGCCAGGAAGGGCTCAGTCAACGCCTCATGCCGCCGCGCGTGCCGCCTGCTCCAGCCAGGCCTCGACCGCGCGCCGGCCGCTCTCGTGCAGCTTCTGCAAGAAGTCCCAGCCGAGGTTGATCGCGCTCTCCCCCTCGAGCCCCTCGAATTCGTCCTCGGCGGAGAGGCGGCCGATGCGCAGGCGGCGCAGCTTCGGCGTCGCGCCGGCGATCATGCCGAATTTGAGCGCTTCGAGCTCCGCGTTGAGGGTGGCGTTGAAGTGGATTTGCTCCAGCCGATGGGCGATCTCGCGCGCAGTCGTCGGCAGGCGCTCCGTCTTGGTCGGCGTCGCCTGCACGATCAGTACATTGGCGGCGCTCGACGCTTGGACGAGCGGCAGCAGCGGCGGATTGGCGGCGTAGCCGCCGTCCCAATAAGGCTCGCCGGCGATCTCGACGGTATGATGCAGCAGCGGCAAACAGGCTGAGGCCAGCACGGCGTCCACGCTCAGCTCTCCATCGCCAAAGATGTGCAACTTGCCGTCGCGCACCCGCGTGGCGGCGATCAGCAGGCGCAGCGGCGAGTTGTCTCTCAGCCGGGCGAAATCGACTTCCGCCGCCAGCGCTTCGCGCAGCGGATTGAGATTGAACGGGTTGAGCTGATAGGGCGACAGCGCCCGAATGATGAGGCCGAAACCGGCTGCGAGCGGCGAGCCTTGCAGCGCTGTGCTCGGCAAGAACGACGCCGTCGCGCTCATGCGACGCCAAAAGCGCTCGAGCCGAGCCTTGGCCTCGGCCCTGCCGCCGTCGGCGAGGCCGGAGGCCAGCAAGACCGCATTGACGGCCCCGGCGCTCGATCCGCTCACAGTGTCGAAGACGATGTCGGGCTCCTCGAGCAGGCGTTCGAGGACGCCCCAGGTGAAGGCCCCAAAGGAGCCGCCACCCTGCAAGGCGAGCGAAAGGCGCGGCGGCGGCCACGCCGGCGCCGCATCGCGCAGGCCGACGCGGGCGAGCGCACGGTTGATCAGGTTCATTTGCGGTGGCGCTCCTACCGACACGACTCCGTGATTGTGCGGCGCAACATGGCTTTCCGATGACGCCGCCTCAAATCGCCGCGGGCAGCCTACCGAGACCGGCCAGATAACCGGCGATGAGCGCCCGCGCCCTCGGAGCGAGACTGGCATCAAGCGCGGCGTCTTCGCTCGGCAGCGTACGCAGGGACTTGAGCACGTGCAGCAGTAGCGCCGCCTCGACCAGCGCCTCGTCCGCCGGGAGGCCCGGCGCCGCCCGGGCGAGGATCGCCGCGACGCGCTCGCGGACGACGGTGCGCAGCGACACGCGCCGGTGGGCCGCTTCGGGCAGCGCGTCGACCAGCGCGATCCCGACCGCCCGCTCGCTTGCGTGGCTTTGCATCACCTCGATCAGCGCTCCCGCGAGGGCCAACGGCGTCAATTCGGCCGCGCTCGCCTCGATCTCGGCAAAGGCGCCGACCAGAGAAGCGCCATAACGCGCAAGCAGCGCGTCCGCGAGCGCTTCCTTGGTGGGAAAGAAGCGATAGAGCGAGCCGATCGCCGTCTTGGCCTTGGCGGCGATCTCGGTCATTGTCACCGCGCCATAGCCTTTTTCGGCGAAGACGGCGGCGCCGGCGTCCATGATGGCGGCGACGCGGTCCTTGCCCCGCTGCCGCTTCGGCTCGACCGCCACGGCGGTCGTTGACTTTTGCGAGGCCATCCTCAACAATCCGAAATGCGAGTCAGCCCTCGCATATCATGACGCCCGTCCAGTCGAAAGGCTCCGCCATGCCGACACTCGATCCCCGTACCTCCGCGCTCATCCTGATCGACTTGCAGGAAGGCATTGTCGGAATGCCCCTGGCCCCGCGCCCCGGCCAGGAAGTCCTGGCGACCGGCCGCACGCTCGCCGAGCGCTTCCGCACCGCGGGCGCGCCCGTCGTCCTGGTGCGTGTAGAATGGGCGTCTGACTTCGCCGATGCGCCGCCCTCGAACGTCGATAGCCCGATGCAGTTGCCGCCTGGCGGCTTGCCTGACAACTGGACCAAACTCGCCGACGGCCTCGCCGCGCCCCACGACATCCTGATCGTGAAGCGCCAATGGGGCGCGTTCCACGGCACCGACCTCGACCTGCAACTCCGCCGTCGCGGCGTGCGCACGGTGGTCGTCGGCGGCATCGCCACCAATTTCGGCGTCGAGTTCGACGGTGCGCGCCGCCTGGGAGCATGGCTACGACGTCGTCGTCCCCGAGGACGCGTGCGCGAGCAGGTCGGCGGAGTTGCATGAGTTCCCGATCCAGCACATCTTCCCGCGCGTCGCTCGCGTGACGCGAAGCGCCGAAATCGCCCTCGCATGACGCCAGCCTCCGCCCTCATTCGCCTGGCCGCGTGGCCGCTGAAAGCGCAATGGACGCTGCTCGTCGTCCTCTCCGCGCTTTTCGCGGCAGGGTTCGTCGCCGTCCGCGTCCCGGCCGCGTTGCTGCTCGGGCCGATGTTGGCGGGGATTCTCACCTCGGCGAATGGCGGCACGACGCGTCTGCCGCTCGCCCCCTTTTATGTCGCGCAGGCGATCATCGGCTGCATGATCGCCGACAAGCTGCCGATTTCCCTTCTAGGGGAAGTCGGACGAAACTGGCCGATTTTCCTCGCCGGCGTCGTCTCGGTGATCGTCGCGGCGAACGGTCTCGGCTGGGTGCTGGCGCGCTGGCGCGTCCTTCCCGGGGCGACCGCGGTCTGGGGCTCGTCGCCCGGCGCCGCCACCGTCATGACGCTGATGTCGGAGAACTATGGCGCCGACATGCGCCTTGTCGCGCTGATGCAATATCTACGCGTTGTCTGCTGCGCCGTCGTCGCGTCCCTGGTGGCGCGTCTTTGGGCGACCGGCGGGGGTGCGCCGCAGGCGCCTCTGGAATGGTTCGCGCCGCTGCCGCCGCTGGCGCTTGCCGCAACGTTCGCTTTGACGGTGGCCGGCCTCGCGGCGGGCTGGAGCCGACGCATACCCGGCGGCGCCCTGCTGACGCCGCTCGCGCTTGGCCTCGTTTTGAAAGGAACTGTCGACCTGCCGCTCGCGCTGCCGCAATGGCTGTTGGCGGCGAGCTATGCGGTCGTTGGCTGGGGCATCGGCGCGCGCTTCACCCCTGACATCATTGGCCATGCGGCGCGTGCCCTGCCGCGCGTTTTCGCCTCCATAATGACGCTGATCGCGATCTGCGGCGGCTTCGCCGTCATCCTCCACTATGCGACCGGCGTCGATCCGCTGAGCGCCTTTCTCGCGACGAGCCCCGGCGGCGCGGATTCGGTGGCCATCATCGCCGCCTCCAGCAAGGTCGACATGCCCTTCATCATGGCGATGCAGATGTGCCGGTTCATCGTCGTCATCCTGATCGGGCCAATTCTCGCCCGCTTCCTCGCCGAGCGAAGCCCAGGCGTCGCAACGACGAGCGCCGAATAGGACGGCCGAAGAATAATCGCTCGCGCCGACGCTGTCGCGTGCGCTAGGCTCAGCCCACGGTCGAGACGGGGGACGCCATGGCGCGCGACGAGGGGCTCGAAGAGCTGCTGCGGGCGGATCTCGAGGGAATATTCGGCCTGATCGAGAAGACGATGTTCGGCGGCCGCTGCTGGATGCTCGGCGGCAACCTCATCTGCGGCGCGCGCGACGACGGCATGCTCGTCCGCCTCGGCCCCGGCAATGACGCCGCTGCGCTGAAAACGCCGGGAATCGCGCCAATGATCTCGCGGGGCCGACGGATGAACGGCTGGGTGCGCGCCGCGCCCGAGGCCTATGGCGACGACGGCCTGCGCCGCAAGCTGATCGACGCGGCCCTCGCTTTCGTTCGGACCCTGCCGGAGAAGTAGCCCGTGCGCGCAGCGCGGAGGATAGCGTCTCAGTTTGAATTTCGGGTTTCGACCCTAGGCGGTCCTGTGGGCGGCGCCGAAATCAAGATTTTCGGGCGGCGACCGGCGCGCGATAGCGCAGCGCGTCGACCAGTAGAGCGAAGGCCTGGGTCGGCTGACGACGGCTCGGATAGTAGAGGTGATACCCTGAAAAGGGCGGGCACCAGTCCGCAAGCACCCGAACCAGCCGTCCGCTTTCCAGATCCCCGCGCACCTGCTCTTCGGTGAGATAAGCCAAGCCAAAGCCGGCCCGCGCCGCCGTGAGAATCAGCGGGGCCGTGTCAAAGACGAGTTGGCCATCGACGCGCACGTTCATTTCTCGTCCGGACTTTTCGAACTCCCACGCATAGAGTCCGCGGTGAGTAGGAAGGCGCAGATTGATGCAGTTGTGGTCGGTCAGCTCCTGGGGCGTCTTCGGCGGCTCGCGTTCCGCGAAGTAAGAGGGCGCGCCGACAACGGCCATGCGCATATCGGGACCGATCCGCGCCGAAATCATGCCGTGAGCGACCGTCTCGCCAGTTCGAACGCCGGCGTCGAAACGTTCGGCCACGATGTCGGTCAGGCCATAATCGATGACGATCTCGACCTTGATATCGGGGTACTTCGGCAAAAAGCGCGCCAACGTCGGCCAGAGGACAGAGGCAGCGGCGTTCTCGGTTGCGGTCAGACGGATGGCGCCAGCGGGCTTCTCGCGCAGGGCCATTACGGCTTCCAGTTCGGCGTCGATCTCCGCAAAGTGGGGGGCGACGGCGCCCAGCAAGCGTTCGCCGGCTTCGGTCGCTGAAACGCGGCGTGTCGTGCGCGTAAGGAGGCGCACCCCAAGCCGAGTTTCTAAGCCTCGCATCGTCTGGCTGAGCGCGGATTGCGACACACCAAGCTGGGCGGCCGCCCGCGTGAAGCTTTTCTCCCGCGCGATCGCTAGGAAGGCCACAAGATCGGCCGCCGTCTCTTTTTTCATTCAGAAGCATCACTAATAAGTCTATTCGCATTAGCCTACATTATCATCGCCAATCGCGCCTCCTATTTTTCGAGAAGCGCGCGGACCCATACGCGTCCCGCGCCTTGCCGAAAGGAGTTCGCTATGGATATCAAACGAAGCGGCGCACAGCCCTCCGCCAAGGGTCCAGCCGACTGGTTTACCGGCACGGTTCGTGTCGATCCGCTGTTCAGCCCGCCCGAACCAGCCCGCGTTTCCGGGGCGCTCGTCACCTTTGAGCCTGGCGCACGTACCGCCTGGCATACGCACCCGCTCGGCCAAACGCTGATTGTCACGGCCGGCTGCGGCTGGGCGCAGCGCGAGGGTGGCCCGATCGATGAAATTCGCCCTGGCGATATCATCTGGTTCCCGCCCGGCGAAAAGCACTGGCACGGAGCCGCCGCGACCACCGCCATGAGCCACATCGCCATCCAGGAGAAGCTCGACGGCAAGAATGTCGATTGGATGGAAAAGGTCAGCGACGGCCAGTACGGCCGCTAACCCTAGGAATTCACCCCCATGGCGGACACAACCGCAAACGCGCGCAAGAGCTTCGGCGATATCGCTCCCGCGCTCGCCGACTACACCGACAAGGTTCTGTTCGGCGATCTCTGGGAACGCCCGAACCTGTCGCCACGCGATCGAAGTCTAGTGACAATCACGGCCTTAGTCGCGCTCTACCGGCACAACGAGCTGCCGTTTCATCTGAAGCGCGCGATCGAGAACGGCGTCACTCGGGACGAGATCGTCGAAACCATCACGCACCTTGCCTTCTACGGCGGATGGCCGGTCGCCAACACGGCCCTGCCGATCGCCCGCAAGACTTTCGCGGAATGCGGAGAACAGCCATGACACAAGCCATCGAAGGAAAGACCGTCGTCATCACCGGCGCGAGCAGCGGGCTCGGCGAAGCTGCGGCGCGACTTCTGGCCCGGGACGGCGCGAAGCTGGTTCTCGGAGCGCGACGCATCGGCCGGCTTGAGGCGCTCGCGCACGCGTTGTCCCTCGACGAGCAAGCGGTCCAGCAGACCGACGTGACGGACCGTGAGCAGGTCAAACGGCTCGTCGATCGGGCAGCCGAACTCCACGGGCGCGTCGACGTCATTATCAACAACGCCGGCCTCATGCCGAGTTCCCGGCTCGAACTCCTCAAGATCGAGGAATGGGACCGCATGATCGACGTCAACATCAAAGGCGTGCTGTACGGCATCGCCGCCGCCTTGCCGCACATGCAACGGCAGAAAAGCGGCCACATCATCAATGTGTCGTCGGTCGCCGGTCACAAGGTCGGGCCGGGCGGCATTGTCTATGCTGCGACCAAGCATGCTGTGCGCGTGGTCTCCGAAGGCCTACGCCAGGAGGTCAAGCCCTACAACATACGCACCACGATCATCTCGCCGGGCGCGGTCGCGACCGAACTGACCGAGACCATCACCGATCCCGTCGTCGCCGCGGGCATGAAGCAAGTCTACGCCGCCGCGATCCCCGCCGACTCGTTTGCTCGCACGGTCGCTTTCGCGATCAGCCAGCCCGAGAACGTAGACATCAACGAAATCCTCTTTCGGCCGACCAGCCAAGCCTACTAACCCTGAGAGATCAAACCATGCCTCATGTGATCGTCAAACTCTGGCCCGGTAAGTCGGAGGAACAGAAGCAGAAGCTCGCCGAGGGCGTGACGAAGGTCGTCATGGAGAGTCTCGGCTACCGCGAGGAGTTTGTGTCCGTCACCCTCGAAGAAATTGCGCCGGCGGACTGGACCGAGAAGGTCTACAAGCCGGATATCCTCGGCGGCCCCGGCAAGCTCTACAAACGGCCCGGCTACAATCCGCTCTGAACGGCCGGTGTTAGGTCCCGGAAACAACCCAGCCACAGGAGGAAACAATGGAGAAGCGCAAGTTAGGCCAGGGTTTGGAAGTATCGGCTCTGTCGCTGGGCGCGATGGGTTACGGAAAATCGCGTGAAATTCCCGACCGCGCCGAAATGATGGCTCTGCTCCGAAAAGCGGTCGACCTCGGCATGGACTTTTTCGATACGGCGGAAGTTTACGGTCCATGGACCAACGAGATCATGGTGGGCGAGGCGTTTCGCGGGATGCGCGACAAGGTGAAGATCGCGACGAAATTTGGCTGGGACATCGATCAAGACACGGGCGAACACCGAGGCGGCGTCAACAGCAAGCCGGCCCAGATTCGTCGCGCGGTCGAGGGCAGCCTGCGTCGACTCGGCACTGATTACATCGACCTCTATTACCAACACCGGGTCGATCCCGACGTGCCGATGGAAGACGTCGCCGGGGCGGTGAAGGATCTGATCCAGCAGGGCAAGGTTCGCTTTTTCGGCCTGTCGGAGGCCGGCGCGAAGTCCATTCGCAGGGCCCACGCCGTGCAGCCTGTGGCGGCGCTGCAGAGCGAATATTCGCTGTGGACACGGGAACCCGAGGACGAAATCGTCCCGACGCTTGAGGAACTCGGCATTGGCATGGTTCCGTTCAGCCCGCTCGGCAAGGGCTTTCTCACCGGCGCAATCGACGCCAGTACGACCTTCAATGACCGCGACATCCGGCGCACGATCCCCCGCTTTGTGGACGAGGCTCGCAACAGCAATCAACGCCTCGTCGATCTCCTGCGCAGAGTCGGCGAACGGCACGGGGCAACTCCGGCCCAGGTCGCGCTCGCCTGGCTTCTCGCTCAGAAGCCGCGGATCGTGCCACTGTTTGGCACGCGAAACCTTGAGCGGTTCGAGGAGAACATTCGCGCGCTGTCCGTGCGCCTGACGGACCGCGACATGCGGGAGCTAAACGACAGCAGGGCGACGATGCCGGTCCAGGGCAATCGCTATCCCGATGAACATATGCGACGCGTCGGACTTTGACCCGTCCCCCTCCCCTGGCAGAATCCGCCCCAAAGCCGAATATGAAACCGACGGACTTGAATTTGCCGCCTCGCGCGGCGATGCTCCCAATGCCGCGATGAACTGGCGCGACCGTCGGTCGAAAGGGAGGCGCTCGTGAACGCACACAAAAATGCGCAGCCGCTGATGGAAACGGCGCGCGCGCTCGTCGCCGACGGCAAAGGCCTGCTGGCGATGGACGAAAGCACGTCGACCTGCAACAAACGCTTCGCCGCGCTCGACATTCCCCAGACGGTCGAAGCTCGGCGTGCCTGGCGCGAATTGATCGTGACCGCCCCTGGCCTCGCCGAAGGCATCGGCGGCGCCATCCTGTTCGACGAGACGATCCGCCAGTCGACGCGCGACGGCAGGCCGTTCGTCAAAGTGCTGGCCGAGGCCGGGATCATTCCCGGCATCAAGGTCGACATGGGCGCCAAGGACCTCGCCGGCCATCCCCAGGAGAAGATCACCGAAGGGCTCGACGGGCTGCGCGCCCGCCTGCAGGAATATGTCGCCATGGGCGCGCGCTTCGCCAAATGGCGCGGCGTCTTCGCGATCAACGAGCGCATCCCGAGCCGCGGCTGCATCGAGGCCAACGCGCAGATTCTCGCGCTCTACGCCGCGCTGTGCCAAGAGAACGGCCTCGTGCCGATCGTTGAGCCGGAAGTGCTGATGGACGGCGACCACACGATGGAGCGCTGCCGCTCGGCGACCAGCGAAGTCTTGCAGCGGGTCTTCCTCCATCTCCGTGCGCAGCGGGTGATGCTCGAGGGCATGCTGCTGAAACCGAATATGGTGCTGCCGGGCCTCGCCTGCCCGAAGCAGGAGAGCGTCGAGGAAACCGCCGACGCAACGGCGATCTGCCTGCGCGAGAACGTGCCCGCCGCAGTCCCGGCGATCGTCTTCCTCTCCGGCGGCCAGAGCGCGGAACTGGCGACCGCGCGCCTCAATGCGATGCACACCAGCTTCAAGGACCGGCTGCCCTGGACGCTGACCTTCTCCTATTCCCGCGCCATCCAACAGCCGGCGCTGGAAACCTGGCATGGCGACGACGCCAATGTCGCAGCGTCGCAGAAGGCGCTCGTCCACCGCGCCCGCTTGAACCGCGCGGCGACGCTCGGCCAATATACGAGCGCCATGGAGCGCGGCTGAGCGGCCCGACGCATAAGATGGAGGGACGGCCATGCCCGCCGCTGACGGCGCTCCGCCGCGTCTGTTTCTGATCCGCCACGGCGAAACCGAATGGTCGCTGTCGGGTCAGCATACCGGCTCAACCGATATCGCCTTGACGCAGCGCGGCGAAGAGGAGGCGCGCGCGCTCGGGCGCGACCTCGCCGGGATCGCTTTCGCGCGCGTCATCGCCAGCCCGCGCCTGCGCGCGCAGCGGACCGCCGAGCTCGCGGGCCTGGGCGTCGCCCAGGTCGAGCCCGACCTCGCGGAATGGAACTACGGCGAATATGAGGGCCAGCTCTCCCGGGATATCTGGAAGGAGCGGCCCGGCTGGGACATCTTTCGCGATGGCTGCCCCGGCGGCGAAACGCCGGACGAGGTCGCAAGCCGCGCCGACCGCCTGATCGCCCGCCTGCGCCAAGAGAGCGGCGACATCGCGCTCGTCTCGCACGGCCACTTCAGCCGCGTGCTCGCCATGCGCTGGATCGGCCTGCCGGTCTCCGCCGGACGCCATTTCGCCACCCGCACCGCCTCGCTCGCCATTCTCACGCGCGAGACCAGCGCCCTCGCCGCGCCGGTGATCGCGGTGTGGAACCATACCGCCGCGGATCGGGGATTCGGGAGATAGCGGCGCCGTCACGGATGCATCCGTGCGCCCTTGACGATCTTGTCGACCAGCTTCTTCTCCGCGCGCAGCGCCAGGCCGACGATCTTCGCTTCCTCCGGCCCGAACTCAGCGAAGACGGCGCGGTTGGCGGCGTCGTGGTCGGTCGCGAACATCTCCTCGACATAGGCCGAGGTCCTGACGCGCTGCGCCAGCGCCCGCCGGTGAATCTCGCCGATCGTCGCCCCGTCGGCCGCCAGCACGATGGTCGGCTGGATCGCCATGGGGTTGTAGACGTTGCCGGCCTTGTCGCGATAGGCTTCGCCAATGATGCCGGGACATTGCGCCACGACGCCGCTGGCCAGGAACGCCGTTACGTTGAGCGCCTGCCAGGACGCGAGATCGTCGCGCAGCACAATCGCGAATTTGGTGTCGAACATGAAAGGTCGTCTCCGGGCTGCAAGGCTATGAGCGACGACTTAACTGCCGAGATCGGGCGCGGTCTTGAACGTTCGTGCGAAGCGGCGCGCGAGCGCATCCTCGCTGCGCCGCCCTCGGCGGGGATCGAGCGGATCGAGGCGCGCTTCTTCGGCGCGGCCTATGCGCGCCACCGCCACGACACCTACGCGATCGGCCTGACGCTGCAGGGCGTGCAGCGCTTCTGGTACCGCGGCGCGGAGCGGGTGAGCCTGCCGGGGCAGGTCCTCGTGCTGCACCCGGACGAGGTCCATGACGGCGGCGCGGGCGACGAGCGGTGCCTCAAATACCGCATGCTCTATGTCGAGCCGGCCCAGTTGCTGAGCGCGCTCGGCGACGGCGCCGCGCCCCCTTTCGTCGCCGAGCCAGTGATCGACGACGACGCGCTGCGCGCCATGCTGGCGCAGGCCTTCGCCTCGCTCGCCGCGCCGTTGGAGGAACTGGAGCGCGACGACCTCCTCGTCCGCCTCGCCAGCGGGCTCGCCCGCCGCGCCGGTTCGCCATTGCGCCGGCTCGCGACGCCCGCCGCGAGGGGCGCCCGGATCGCCCGCGACTATCTCGAGGCCAACGCCGTACGCGCAGTCGGATCGAGCGAACTCGAGCGCGCGACGGGTCTTGACCGCTACGCGCTCGCCCGCCATTTCCGCGCCCTCTACGCGACGAGCCCGCACCGCTATCTCGTGATGCGGCGTCTGGAGCGCGCCCGCGCCTTGATCGCCGCCGGCGAGGCTCTATCCGCTGTTGCCGCCGCGACGGGCTTTGCCGACCAGGCGCATTTCACCCGCCATTTCAAGAAGGCCTTCGGCATGCCGCCGGGCCGCTGGGCGGCGCTGACAGCGGGGTAGAGGCCACTACGCCCCCGGATAATCCTCGATCCGCCCCAGCGCCGGCTCGCGGATCTCGCGCAAGGTCTCGCCGACCTTCTCCACCTTGCGCATTACGCGCAGCACGTTGCGGTTGGCGATCTTCTCCAGATCCTTTTCCGAGAAGCCGCGGCGGATCAGTTCGGCAAAGAGGTGCGGGAAACGGCCGACGTGTTCGAGGCCCTCCGGCTGGGCGCCGCCGAAGAAATCGGAGCCGATGCCGACATGATCGATCCCGGCCGTCTCGACGAGGTAGGCGATGTGGTCGGCGACCTCGGCGAGCGTCGCGCGGGGCGCGCGGCCGTGGCGCGCTTCTAGCTCGGCGAATTGCGCCTTGGGGTCGGCCGCCAGCGGCGCCTTGCCATAAGCGTCGCGCGAGCGTTTCAGCCAGTTGCGCAAACCCTGCGAAACGAAGCCCGGCACGAAGGTCGCCATCGCGACGCCGCCGTTGTCCTTGAGGCGGCGCAGCACGTCGTCGGGCGCGTTGCGCGGGTGGTCGCACAGCGAAAACGCATTGGAGTGCGACAGCAGGATCGGCGCTTCGGAAACGTCGAGCAGGCGCCTGATGCCCTCGTGCGAGACATGAGCGCCATCGACGATCATGCCGAGCCGGTTGCACTCGCCGACGACCGCCCGCCCGAAGGCGTTGAGCCCGCCGTTGCGCGGCGCGTCGGTCGCCGAATCCACCCAGTCGAGCGTCTCGTTGTGGCAGGGGATCAGCATCCGCGCGCCGGCCGCGTGCCAGATGCGCAGCGGGGCGAGTGAATTCTCCAGCCCGACGCCGCCCTCGATGACGATGTAGGAGGCGATCTTGTCCGCCCGCTGCGCCCGCGCGAAATCCGCCGCGCTGCGCGCGGGCAGGAAGACGTCGGGATGGGCCGCCTCGATGCGGCGGATGAGGTCGATCTGCTCCAGGGTCGTGCGGGCGGGATGGGCGGTGCTGCTCGGCTGGAAGGCCGCCCAGAACTGAGCGCCGACCTGTCCCTCGCGCAGGCGTGGAATGTCGGTGTCGCCCTTCTCGCGCACGCGGGTGAGGTCGTAGGCGATGACGTCGCCGCGCGCCGCCTTGTCGGTCTGGATGACCCAGGCGAGATCGTTGTGACCGTCGAACAGCGGCTCGCGCGCCAGCAATGCGTGAGCGTTCGACAACGCCGCCTCGTATTCCATGTTTTTCGCTCTCCTGACCCGCCCCGCGCGAGACAATCAGGTTTCGCCGCGCCGCGCCAGCCCCGCCTAATTGCGCGCCGCGGAGACGACAAAGCCCTTTGACGAAACGCGGATCACACAATAGCATCCTGGCATGCCAGCGGCCGCAAGCGCCGAGTCAAAAAAAGCGCGTCGAGGGAGAGAGATGGCTCATTCGCCGGAGTGCGACATCCAGGCCGCGAACGGGTCCGCGCCGCATCCGGTGATGGAGGCCGTGGGCCTGTCGCGCTCGTTCGGGCCGATCGAAGTCCTCTCCGACATCAATTTCACCATCTCCCGCGGCGAGATCCACGCGATCATCGGCGAGAACGGCGCCGGCAAGTCGACGCTGATGAAGATCCTGTCCGGCCACCTCGCGCCGAGCCGCGGGCGCCTCGAGATGGACGGGGCGGAGGTGACATTGAAGGGGCCGGTCGACGCCGAGCATCGTGGCGTCGTGCTCGTCCACCAAGAGATCATGCTGGCGCCGCATCTCTCGGTGGCGCAGAACATGTTTCTCGGCCGCGAGACGTCGCGCGGCCTGACGCTCGACGACAGGGCGATGAACGCCCGCGCCGTCGAGGCGATGCGCGCCTTCGGCGTCGAGGTTTCGCCGACGCTTCCCGTCGAGCGTCTCTCGATCGCGCAGAGGCAGCTCGCCCAGATTGCGCGCGCTTTACTGGCGCCGCACCGCGTCGTCATCTTCGACGAGCCGACCGCTTCGCTGACCCCCGTCGAGGCCGACGCGCTGCACCGCCTGATCCGCGAGCTCAAGGCGAAGGGCGTCGCCGTGATCTACATTTCGCACCGTCTCAACGAGGTGAAAGAGATCGCCGACGTCGTCACCGTGTTGCGCGACGGCAGATGGGTGACGACGCGCCCGGCCAGCGAACTCGAGCCGCTCACCATGGCGCGCCTGATGGTCGGACGCGACCTGCTCGCGCTCTATCCCGAACGCAGCCCGCCGCCCGGGGGACCGCCGGTCTTCGAGGTCGCGCATTTCAACGCGCCCGGCTTCGCCGAGGATGCGAGCTTCAGCGTGCGGCGGGGCGAGATCCTCGGCTTTTCCGGCCTCGTGGGCGCGGGCCGCACGGAGCTGTTCGAGGCGTTGCTCGGCCTGCGTCCCGGCCACGGCGAGATTCGCGTGCGCGGCGAGCCCAAGCGCTGGCCGAACGCGCGCGCCGCCATGGCCTCGCGCTTCGCCTATCTGACCGAAGATCGCAAAGGCAAAGGCCTGCTGCTGGCCGAGACCCTCGCGACCAATCTGACGCTCGCCGCGCTCCAGCGCTTCCAGCGAGGCCCGCTCGTCGACCGCGCCCGCGAGGCCGACGCGCTCGACGGGGCGATTGAGCGCTTCGACATCCGCGTCGGCGATTCCTCGCTGCTGGCCGGCCAGTTGTCGGGCGGCAACCAGCAGAAGCTGCTGATCGCGAAGATGATGCTGATCGACCCCGAGATCGTCGTGATCGACGAGCCGACGCGCGGCATCGACATCGGCGCCAAGCAGCAGATCTACCGCTTCATCGCCGCGCTGGCCGCGGAAGGGAGGTCGGTGATCGTCATCTCCTCGGAGATGGCGGAGCTGATCGGCGTCTGCCATCGCATCGTCGTGATGCGCGCGGGCCGCATCGTCGGTGAAGTGAGCGGCGAGGCGATGAACGAGCACGACATCGTCGTGCTGGCGACAGGGGTCGAGGGCCAGGCGAATGGATAAGGCAGCGGTGAGCGGGGAGAGGGCCAAGGCCCCGGCGCGGCGAAAGTCCGGGTGGCGGCTCGACGTCGGCGCGATCGCGCCGTTCGCGGCGCTGGCGCTGCTCGCCGTCTTCGGCGCCTTCGTCAATCCGCGCTTCGTCGGTTTCGAGAACATCGCCAACGTCGTCACACGCAGCGCCTTCATAGCGACGATCGCGGTCGGCCAGACGCTCGTCATCACCGCCGGCGGGCTCGATCTCTCGGTCGGCTCGATGGCCGCGTTCGTCTCCGGCGTGACGATCCTGTTCCTCAACACGGGGCTCATCGACAATCCGATCCTCTTGATCGGCCTCGCCATGCTGCTGGCGCTCGGCCTCGGCGCGGGGTGCGGCGTCGCCAACGGGCTCACGACGACGCTCGGCCGGATCGAGCCGTTCATCGTGACGCTCGGCACGATGGGCATCTTCCGCTCGCTCGTCACCTGGCTGGCGCAGGGCGGCTCGATCACGATCCATTCCCCCGATCTGCGCGCGACCTATCGGCCGATCTATTTCGGCGACGTGTTCGGCGTGCCGATTCCCGTGCTGGCGATCATCGGCGTCGCGCTTGTCGGGTCGTTCCTGCTCTATCGCACCGCCTTCGGACGCCATGTGATGGCGGTCGGCTCGAACGAGGACGTCGCGCGCTTTTCCGGCATCAACGTGACGCGCGTGCGCACCCTGACTTACGTCTTCCAGGGCCTGTGCGTCGCCGTCGCGGTCATCGTCTATGTGCCGCGCCTCGGCTCGACGACCTCCACCACCGGCCTCCTCTGGGAGTTGCAGGCGATCACCGCCGTCATCATCGGCGGCACGCGCCTGCAAGGCGGGGTCGGACGGGTCTGGGGCACGATAGCAGGCGCGCTCATTCTCGAGGTGATCGGCAACATCATGGTGCTGTCTGACCTCGTCAGCGAATACCTGATCGGCGCGGTTCAGGGAGCGATCATTATCGTAGCGATGCTCGCGCAGCGCAGTCTGCGCGGGCGGTGAAGCGGCAATGCGGGCAAAGCCCCGCGATCATGGGAGGAAGTCAATGAAGCGTTTGTTAGCGGGCGTCGCGGCGCTCGGTCTCTTGGCAGGCGTCGCGCATGCGCAAGACAAAATGACGATCGCCGTCTCAATTCCGGCCGCCGACCACGGCTGGACGGGCGGCGTGGTGTTCCATGCGACGGAAGAGGCGAAGGCGCTGGAGAAGCAGTACCCCGGCCTCAAAGTGATCGTGAAGACCTCGCCGGACGGCGCCTCGCAGGCCAATGCGCTCGAGGATCTGACGACGGAGGGCATCAACGCGCTCGTCGTGCTGCCGCACAATCCTGATGAGCTGACCGACGCAATCCGCAAGGTCAAAGACCGCGGCGTCTTCATCACCGTGGTCGACCGCGCGCTGCGCGACCGCTCGATCGAGGATCTCTACGTCGCCGGCAACAACCCCGAGCTCGGCCGCGTCGCGGCGAACTACATGAAGGAGAAGCTCGGCGGCAAAGGCGACATCGTAGTGATCCGCGGCCTGCCGATTCCGATCGACGAGCAGCGCGTCAATGCGTTCAACGAGGGCATCAAGGGCACCGACATCAAGGTGATCGACTCGCAGTTCGGCAACTGGAGCCGCGACGACGCGTTCAAGGTGATGCAGGACTTCCTCACCAAGCATCCCAAGATCGACGCCGTCTGGTGCCAGGACGACGACATGGCGGTGGCGGTGCTCGAAGCGATCAAGCAGGCCAAGCGCACCGACGTCAAATTCGTCGTCGGCGGCGCCGGTATGAAGGACATGGTCAAGAAGGTGATGGACGGCGATCCGATGATCCCGGTCGACGTCCTCTACTCGCCGTCGATGGTCGCCGTCGCGATGGACGTCACCGCCGCCGGTCTCGAAGACCGTGTTCCCGTGCGCGGCAACTACATCCTCAACGCGACGCTGATCACCAAGGACAACGCGAAGAACTTCTACTTCAAGGATTCGCCGTTCTAATCGACGGCGCACGACCTCCGGGAGGCGCCGAGCGCCTCCCGCCTTCCCCCGCGAACGCTCTATGCAGGCGCTGAGCGCACGCGAGGTTCCTTTGAAGCGACGGGCTGCAGGCTGTCGCCAGTGCGAAACGTCGTCGGCGCCTTGTACTGAAGCGCTTGCCCGGAGCGCACGCTTTGAGCCGCGTCCGACTGCGGAGATCGAGCAAGACGCGCCATCTCCACGATCAACGCTTCGCTGAGGCGCGCGCCGATGGCGGCCCAGTCGGTCTGGAACATCGCCAAGGACGGCGAGACGACTTGCGCAGAGGCGTCCGGCAGCATGCCGATGATCGACATGTCCCGGCCGACTTCGAGCCCGCTCTCGCGCAGCGCGCGATAGAGTCCGAATGTCTGCCTCGGGTCCGAGACCAGCACGGCCGTCGGACGCGGATCGGCCGCGATTAGCGCCGCGCCAGCCTCCGCGCCGCCGGTTTCGCCGGCCGGCCGCCGCTGGATCCAATCGGGCGCAACATCGAAGTTGCGGCGGCGCATAGCGCCCAGATAGGTCTCTCGGATGAGATGCATGTAGTTCGTTTCGCCGACTCCAAGCATGAGCGCGATGCGCCGATGGCCGAGTTCGGCGAGCCGATCGACGGCGCCTTCCGCGGCGCCCTCGAAGTCGGGATCGACCCAGGCGTGATCGCCGCCCGACAGGCTGCGTCCAAAAGCGACGAAGGGCCTGCGCTTCTCGAGAAGGTAATCGATGCGCGGATCGACGCGCAGGGTGTTCGATATGATCAGTCCGTCGACGAGGCCGCGTTCGGTGACGCGGCGCAGCGAGCCGAAGATTTCTTCGTCCTGGCCCTGCAGGAAGATCGCGAGATCGAGGCGGCTTTCCTGGAGTTTGCGGCGCAAGCCGTCGAGCACGGCAAGGAACACTGGGGTGATGAGAGCGCCCTGCGACCCCGTCGGAACGATCACGCCGACGAGATCGGTCTGGCCGCGACGTAGGCTGCGCCCCGATTGGTTGGGCGAATAGCCCAGTCGCGCCGCGGCGTCGAGCACGCGCTGGCGCGTCGCCGGATTCACGTCCGTCTTGCCATTGAGGGCGCGCGACACCGTCCCGATCGAGATGTCGAGATGTCGAGCGAGGTCCCGGATTCCGATCAAGGCCTTCCCCATGCGCCGACGACGGGCGCCCCACGTCAGTGAGCCGTCATACAGAGGACGCGCCACGCTTGACAGTGGCCGCCGTCGCACGTAACGTCGTAAACGTTTACGGGCCAGCTTGCAACGTCGAGCCGCGAGACCGGGAGGACGCCGATGCGCTTACGGGCCGCCATTGCCGGCTGTGGGGCGATGAGCCGCGCGTGGCTCGAGGCCGCCGCGAAAATCGATGGCCTCGAGATTGTCGGACTCTGCGATCTCGATCTCGCCCGGGCGAACGGCCGCGCCGCGGAGTTCGGGCTTGCCCACGCGATGGTGACGGAGCGGGTCGGCCCGATGCTGGACGCTGTCCGGCCCGATATTCTGTTCGACGTCGTAGTGCCCGCGGCCCGACATGCCGTCGTCTCGGCCGGCTTCGCCGCCGGATGTCACGTGCTCAGCGAAAAGCCGATGGCCGAGACAATGGAGGAGGCGCGCGATCTCGTGGCGCGCGCGGCCGCCGCCGACCGTCTGCACGCCGTCGTGCAAAATCGCCGCTATCTCGCGAGCGTTCGCCGTATCGCGCGCCTCATCGCCGCCGGGACGATCGGCGAAGTCAGCAGCGTCCATGCCGATTTCTTTCTTGCGCCCCACTTCGGGGGGTTCCGCGAAGAGATGGACCACGTCCTGCTGCTGGACATGGCGATCCACGGCTTCGACGCCATGCGCTGCATGACCGGCCTCGGCGCGGTCGGCGTCTATTGCCGTGAATGGAATCCGCGCCATTCCTGGTATCGCCACGGCTCGTCAGCGGCGGCGATCTTCGACCTCGAGAACGGAGCGGTGTTCACCTATCGCGGCAGTTGGTGCGCAGAAGGCCTCGGCACCGGATGGGAATGCGCCTGGCGCATCGTCGGTTCCAAGGGCTCGCTCGTCTGGGACGGGCGCGAGGCCATTGACGTCCAGGTCGGCGGAGCCGCCCGCAAGGGCCTGTTCGACGAGGTCATCGACCTCGCCGCGCCGCCGGTCGATCCACTCGACCGGGTCGGCGGCCACCTCGGTGTCATCGGAGACTTCGTCACGGCGATCCACAACGGAACGCAGCCCGAGACGGTCGGCCGGGACAATATTCGCAGCCTGGCGATGGCGCTGGGCGCGATCAACAGCGCCGAGACCGGCCGGCGCGTCGACATCGTCATCTAGAGCGAGACACCATGAGAAGCCTCAAAGACATTCGCATCGGCACGATGGTTCGCGCCGGCCTCGAGAATCCTGGCGCCTATGTGCGCGAACTGGTCAAGCTCGGCTTCGAAAGCATCGAGCCGTTCTTCTGGCAGACGATGGACAAAGACCTGCCGCGCCTCGCCGAAGACCTGAAGGAGGCGATCGGCGACGCGGACGTGACGATCAGCACGCTCGGCATGTTCGGCAATCCCCTCGAGGACGGCGATCTCGACCGCAAGACGCTCGCCGGTTGGGAAGCGGTGATCGATCACGCCCACCTCTTCGGAGCCACCACCGTCGCTGGCTTCACGGGCCGCGTTCGCGGCGCGCCGATCGAGGCGAGCCTGCCGCGCTACAAGGCGGTGTGGGGCGAACTGGCGCGCCGCGCCGCCGACAAGGGCGTGCGCATCGCTTTCGAAAACTGTGCGATGAACGGCAACTGGGCGAGCGGCGACTGGAACATCGCCCACAATCCGGACGCCTGGGAGATGATGTTCGACGCGCTTCCCCTAGACAACATCGGTTTGGAATGGGAGCCCTGCCATCAGCTCGTCTATCTCATCGATCCGATCCCGCAGATCCGCAAATGGGCGCCGAAGATCTTTCACGTGCACGGCAAGGACGCGACCATAAGGTGGGACGTCGTGCGCGAGCACGGCGTGTTCGGGAAATATCCGTTCGTTCAGATGCGCACGCCCGGCTTCGGCGACAGCGACTGGACCCGCGTGATCAGCGAGTTGCGGCTCGCCGGCTATAAGGGATCGATCGACATCGAGGGCTGGCATGATCCGGTCTATCGCGAAGAGCTCGAGATGACGGGCCAGGTTCACGCGCTCAATCATCTCAAGACTTGTCGTGGCGGAGCCGAAGCTATCCCCAATCCGCCATGACGCTGGCGGCGGCCACCCGAAATCAACGTCTCGCCCTAGAAATGGCCCAGCTAAAAATCGGCGCAAGCCGAATAAGACCAGGGAGGAAGTCATGAAGCCTGCGTTGATTTCAGGATTGCGCGTTTCCGTGGCCGTAGCCGCGGCGTTGGCGGCGCTCGTTTCCGCCGGCGCCGCCAACGCCGCCGATGCGGCCGCTTTGCGCGACAAATGGTGCAGCAAGGTCCATCTGCGCTTCTTCGTCGGCGGCGCCGAGGGCGACGCCTTCGGCACGATCGTCTACAATGGCGCCCGGCAGGCCGCCGCGGATCTCGGCGCTCAAGTCGACTACTCTTCTCCGGTTGGGCCAACGAAAAGATGACGCAGCAATTGCGCGAGGCGGTCGCCGCGCATCCGGACGGCATCGCGATGATGGGCCATCCCGGCGAGGCGGCGATCCTGCCGCTGGCCCAGGAGGCGGCCAAGAACGGCATCAAGATGATGTACCAGAACGTTCCGGTCCCCGCGGCTACCGACAAGGTCGGCGGGGGCTACATCGGCGCCCAGCAGGAGCCGGAGGGCCACGCGCTCGGCGTCGAAATCGTGCGCCGCTTCGGCCTGAAGAAGGGCGGCCTCGCGATCGTGCTCGGCAGTTTCGACGATTCGATCCGCGGCGCCCGCGAGGGCGGTACGGCGACTGCGCTCGAAGAGGCTGGCGTCAAGGTCGTGCGCCTCAACGCGCCGCCGGAGTGGGCGAGCGATCCCAACCTCGCCATCCCGGTCATCACCGCGACGCTGCAGGCCAACCCGACCGCCAAGGCGATCGTCTATCCCGGCGGCCAGGAGCTCGGCAACGCGGCGACCTACATGAAGGCGGCCGGCAAGAAGCCGGGCGAAATCATCAATATCGGCTTCGACACGAGCCCGCAGATCGTCGAGGCGTTCAAGGACGGCTGGGTGCAGCTGACCGCCGACCAACAACCCTTCCAGCAGGGCTACCTGCCGATCCTCAGCCTCTGCGAGCAAATCGTCTACGGTCTCGCCCCGATCAACGTCGACACCGGCGCGGGCTACGTGACCATCGACAATTACAAGGCTGTGGCCGATCTCGCGAGCCAAGGCCTGCGCTGAGGCCCGGGCGGCCATCTGCCCGGCGCGCCGGACGCGCCGGGCCTGCCGCGGCAAAAGGGAGAAGCGGCATGGGCGAACGGCTGATCGAGCTGCGCGACATTGCAAAATCCTACGGCCGGGTTTTTGCAGTCGGCGGCGTCAACCTGCATGTCGATCGGGGCGAGGTCGTCGGCCTCCTCGGCGACAATGGCGCGGGCAAGTCGACCCTGATCAAGATGCTGGCCGGCGCGATCCAGCCGACCAGCGGCCAGATCCTCGTGCGCGGCAAACTCGAGACCCATTGGAACGCGGCGCGCTCACGCAACGCCGGCATCGAGACCGTGTTCCAGGACCGCGCGCTCGCCGTCCAGCAGAGCATCGTTCGCAACATATTCATGGGGCGCGAGCTGACGGGGTGGTTCGGCCTTCTCGATTCGCGTCGCGAGCGAACCGAAGCCGAACGTCTCATGCGCGAAATCGGCTTCACCTCGAAAGTGTTCTCTCCCGATTCTATCGTCGGTCAATTGTCGGGCGGCGAGCGGCAGGGCGTTGCGCTGGCGCGCGCGATCTACAACAAGGCAGATTTGATCGTCATGGACGAGCCGACAACGGCGTTGTCCCTGACCGAGACCGAGAAGGTCTTTCGTTTCGTGCGCGCGGTGCGGGCCGGCGGCCGCTCGGTCCTCTTCATCGGCCACAACATCCACCATGTCTTCGATATCGCCGAGCGGTTCGTCGTGATGGATCGCGGCACAGTCGCTCTGCACGCGACGAAGGCCGAAGTCGGATCGGCCGAACGCCTGATCGCCTTCATGGAGAGTCTCGCGCATCCTCAGGGAGGAGCGCCCGAGCCGGCAGCCATGCAGCGGGGAGCCTTTTCGTGAGCGCGTCGTTGGAGCCCGTCGGCGCGCAGCGCGCCGCGCACATCGGCGGACCGCCCGACGGAGCGTTCCGGCGCTTCGTCTCCGCCAACCGCGCCGCGGTCGGCACGTTCGCCGTGTTCGTCGTGATGATGGCCGCGTTCATGGCCGCCAGTCCGAGCGTATTCCTTCATTGGCCGATCTATAATTCGGTTCTGGTGACGCTGCCGGTGGCGCTCTGCCTTGTCGTGCCGCTCGTCTTCGTCGTCACCGTCGGAGAAATCGATCTGTCGTTTCCCGCGACGATGGGATTTTCCGCTTGGACCTTCGCGCTGGTGGTCCACGCGGGATACAGCCCTTTTCTCGCCATTCTCACCGCGTTGGCGACTGGCATGGCGCTGGGCGGCTGCGTCGGCGCGCTGGTCGTGGTCGCCGGCCTGTCGTCGTTGATCGCGACGCTCGGCATGAACTTCATGCTGCGCGGCTTCATCATGATCGTCACCCAGGGTAAGTCGATCGCGCTGCTCGACCTGCAGGACACGACAGCCGGATCGTTGTTCTCCAGCGAGGTGTTCGGCCTTCCCGTTCAAATCCTGTGGGCGCTCGGCTTCGTGGTCTTTGCCGGCCTGTTGTTCAATCGCCACCGCTTCGGCGCGCGCGTTCGCGCTGTCGGCGACAATCCGGACAGCGCCGCGCAGATGGGTATCAACGTCAACCGCGTGCGCATCGCCACGTTCGTGTTCATGGGCCTTGGCGCAGGGCTCGCGGGCGTTTTCACCACTATGGTCAACTTCACCTGGTGGCCGACGACAGGCGACGGCTATCTGTTGCCGGCGATCGCCTCAGTGTTCGTCGGCGGCACGCCCACTTGGGGCGGCGTCGGCACGATCACCGGCGGAGCGATCGGCGCGCTGATCGTATCCTTCATCCAAAGTGGCATCGTCGCCGCGGGACTCAGCGGTTTCTACGTGCAATTTTTCAACGGCCTGATCATTATCCTGGCGCTGCTCGGCCATCGATGGAATCAAAAGCGGTATCGATGACGGGCGGCGCGGCGGGTCGACCCTGTCCGCACAGAGGGAGAGAACGACTATGGCGGGAATGGTCAAGGGACCGGCTATCTTTCTGGCGCAATTCGCGGGCGACGCGGCGCCGTTCAATTCTTTCGATGCGATCTGCCGCTGGGCGGCGTCGCTCGGCTACAAGGGCGTGCAGATCCCGACCTGGGACGGCCGCTTGTTCGATCTCGCGAAGGCCGCCTCGTCGAAGACCTATTGCGATGAGATCGCCGGCGTTGCGGCGTCGCACGGCCTCGCGGTCACTGAACTCTCGACGCATCTGCAAGGCCAGCTCGTCGCGGTTCATCCGGCCTATGACGAAGCCTTCGACGCCTTCGCTCCGGCCGAGACGCATGGGCGGCCGAAGGAGCGGCAGAAATGGGCCGTCGAGCAATTGATGATGGCTGCCAAGGCGTCCGAGCATCTGGGTCTCAAGGCGCACGCGACCTTCTCCGGCGCGCTCGCCTGGCCCTATGTCTATCCCTGGCCGCAGCGCGCGCCCGGTCTGATCGAGACCGCCTTCGAGGAGCTCGCAAAGCGCTGGAAGCCGATCCTCAACGCCTTCGACGAAGCCGGCGTCGACGTCGCCTATGAGCTTCACCCCGGCGAAGACCTCTTCGACGGAACGACGTTCGAGCGCTTCCTCGACGCGGTGAAGGGCCATCCGCGCTGCAACATCCTCTACGATCCCTCGCATTTCGTGCTGCAGCAGCTCGACTATCTCGCCTTTCTCGACATCTACCACGAGCGCGTGCGCGCCTTTCACGCCAAGGACGCCGAGTTCAATCCGACCGGGCGCCAGGGCGTCTATTCGGGCTACGCCTCCTGGGTCGAGCGCGCTGGACGCTTCCGCTCGCTCGGCGACGGGCAGGTCGACTTCGGAGGCATTTTCTCCAAGCTCGCGCAATACAACTATTCGTCCTGGGCGGTGCTGGAATGGGAATGCGCCCTCAAGCACCCCGAAGACGGTGCGCGCGAAGGCGCCGAATTCATCAAGCATCACATCATCCGCGTCACCGAGAAGGCGTTCGACGACTTCGCGGCCGGCGCGATCGACAAGAAGCAGATCCAACGCGCCTTGGGGCTGCGCTGACCGCAGCCGTCATTGCGAGCGCAAGCGAAGCAATCCAGCGGGCAAGCGTTGGCATGGATTGATTCGTCGCTGCGCTCCTCGCAATGACGTCATCGAGTTCAAGGGAGAGACATCATGACGATCGAGGGACGTAGCGAGGGGGCGCTGGGCCGCCGGATCAGGCTCGGCATGGTCGGCGGCGGCGAAGGCGCCTTCATCGGCGCGGTGCATCGCCTCGCCGCGCGCATGGACGACCACTACGACTTTGTCGCCGGCGCGCTGTCGTCGACGCCGGAGAAGGCGCGCCGCTCGGGCGAGGCGCTCGGCCTCGCGCCGGATCGCGTCTACCCCGACTTCGAGACGATGGTGAAAGCCGAAGCGGCGCGGCCGGACGGCATTGAGGCGGTGGCGATCGTCACGCCCAACCACATGCACGCCGGCCCGATCATCGCCTTTCTCGAGGCGGGCGTGCACGTCATCAGCGACAAGCCGTTGACCACCTCGCTCGCCGAGGCGCGCCGCATCCAGGCGGCGGTCGAAGAGGCGGGCCGCGTCTTCGCGCTGACGCACAATTACACCGGCTATCCCCTGGTGCGCCGCGCGCGCGAAATGGTGCAGGCGGGCGAACTCGGCGACATCCGCATCGTGCAGGTCGAATATCCCCAGGAATGGCTGACCGAGACGATCGAGACGGGCGGCCACAAGCAGGCGGAATGGCGCGTCGATCCGGCGCGCTCGGGCCTCGGCGGCGCGCTCGGCGACATCGGCACGCACGCCTACAATCTCGCCGACTACGTGACTGGTGTCGATCTCGTCGAACTCGCCGCCGACCTGACCTCGTTCGGCAAGGGCCGCGCGCTCGACGACAACGCCCAGATCATGCTGCGCTACGCCAATGGCGCTCGCGGGTCGCTGTGGGTCAGCCAGGTCGCGCCCGGCCATGAAAACGGCCTGCGCCTGCGGGTCTACGGAACCAAGGGCTCCCTGCACTGGGTGCAGGCGAACCCCAACGAGATGTTCTATTCGCCGTTCGGCGAGCCGACTCGCATCCTCACCCGCGCCGGCCCCGGCTCGGGCGAAGCGGCGAGCCGCGTCACGCGCGTTCCCTCCGGCCATCCGGAAGGCTATCTCGAAGGCTTCGCCAACATCTACAGCGACGTCGCGCTCGCCATCAAAGCGTTCCGCAAGGGCGAGAAGGCGCCGGCCGGCGCGCACTTCCCCGACATCGCGGACGGCGTGAAAGGCCTCGCCTTCATGGAAGCCGCCGTCGCGTCGTCGAAGGCCAACGGCCAGTGGGTGAAGCTGGAAAAGGCGTAGGCGTTCCGGGACATGGCCGACACATCGTCATGGCGCGGGCGGCCTCCATGGAGGCCATCCATGCCCGGACGCTCGGCGTCGGCCGTGGCTACTTCAGGACCCGCGCGGCAATAAAACCGGCAAGCACAACCGACACGGCGAGCACGACTACCGAGGCGAAGAACCATCGCAGCGTTACGCGATAAACCGGCTCGTCATCATCCTCCGGCAGCAACGCCCGCCAGAGAGCGACGAATTCGAGGCCGATCGCGAGGGCAAGCAGAACTGCGGAAATGTCCGAGGCCAGCGTCCAGTCGCCTTCCGCCTCGAAGGTCCAGTAGCGGGCGAACACGAGCGAGAATCCCACCACGAGGGTAATCGCGGTGATGACGCCCTGCCGGTAGCCCGCGGGGAGCGGAACCGGCGTCCTGGGCGCATCCGGCGTGGAACTGAGCGCGTCCTTCATGCCGAACCCCGCTTGAGAGTGGGTCTACGACAGATCCAGTAGGCCACCCGTACATCCGTGTAGGTTCGAGGACAAGCCGACGCTCAACCTTCCCCAATAGCGAGCTGCGCCTGCGCCGACCCGTCAGCACAGGCGATGCGCAATTTCGCCTCGGTAACGATGCCGTCGATCGAGCACACGATGATCGGGCAGCTCAAATTGTAGAGCGAGCGCGCGACGAGCGCGCCGACCACCAGGATCGGGTCGGGCGAGGCCAGCACGATCGCGCGCGGCGCCGTGCCGAGCCGGATCGCCTCGGCGAGCACGGAGGACGACGACGAGGAACCGCGCGCTCCCGGCATGACGAGGATGCGCCCCGCGACGCTCGCGCCGCATTGCGGGTGAGAGGCGTCGATGATGCGGCCGGTCTCGGCCTCGACGCCGCCCCAGAAGCTGAGCGGCGCGTCGAGCACCAGCGCGGCGCCCTCCGCTTCACCGCCGACGTAAGTCTTCGCCTCGCGGATCATGGCGCGCCTCGCACCACTCTGCCCTCGGCGGCGGAGACGACGCAGTCCGCCAACTCCCCGAAGGCGACCTTGGCGCCGATGTTGCCCGGCGCGTAATGGGCCCATTTGCCGGAGTTCGTCATCACCGCGCCCTTGAGATCGCGCAGGATCGTCGTGACATAAGTACAGGTGTCGACGACCGGGATCAGCGCATAACGCTCGCGCGCGAGGCGCAGCGCCTCTTGATCGAGCCGCTGCAAAGTCGCGCGCGCCGTGTTCACATAGATCGGCACGCCGCGCCGCGGCTCGACCTCCGCCAGCAGCGCGAACAGCCGCTCCCATTCGCCTTCAGAGAAATGCGGCGTGCCGAGGCAAACGGCCGAGATCGCCGACCCGGTCGAAACCGACGACAGCCGGGCCAGCGCGTCGGCGACCTCGGCGGGCGTAATCGTCTCGACGCGCTGTGGCGCTCCGCCATGAAAGGCGTCGGCAAGCGTCGCGGCCTCCGGCGTAACGCCGATTGCGTGAAACAGCGCGACGGCGCCCGCCGAGGCGGCGGCGGCGCCGAGCGCCTTCAACTGATCCTCGTCGCGCGGCGGCGGAAGTCCCTCGATGACGGGAACGGCTTCACCGCTGCGCGCGCCGACGATCAGCCCGACCGCGACGAACAGCGCGTCGCTCGGCTGCGGCGCATCGGCGAAGCCGTCGAGACGGAACAGGATCTCGCCCCTCCGGTTAGCGTCGAGGTGGAGGCCCCAGGCGGGTGCGCGCCCCGTCATTGCGCAGCAGAGGTCGATGAAGTCGCCGTAGCGATTGGTGCGCGCGCCGATCACCGAATTGGCGAAGACGATGGCGTTGGATTCGCCCCAGGCGATCTGCTCGCCGAAGCGCGGCCGATCGAGGCTCTGATAGGGCGCACAGGTGAAGGTCGACCGGCAGCCGAGTTCGACATGCGCCCGCATCAGCCGGCGCGCCGGCGCCTGCTCCGCTTCGCCGAGCGCCATCAGTTCGGGATGAATGAGGTCGAGCGAGCCGACATTCAGCGTCGTCGGCACGCGCACGCGTCCCTTCAGCGAGACGAGCCGTTCGACGAAGTCGAGACTCGCCTGGCCGTGATAGAGACAGCCGTCGATATGGGCGCGGGAGATGTCGATGAGATGCTCGGCGCCCAGCGCCTCGGCGAAGGCGACGAGTATCGTCATCGCGAACGCCGCCGCGCCGCCCTCCTCGCCGGCGAGCAGCGCTCGGTCGGTTTCAGTGAGGTGAAGCGTGCTCATGCCTGCTCCACCCGCACCAAGGAACCGTCCTCGACGCTGACGACGCGCACCTTGGCGCCGGCGGGCAGGTCGTCGCCGGCGACGCGCCAGACGCTGTCGCCGACCCTCATCCTGCCAAAGCCGTGCCGGATCGGCTCGTCGAGATAGAAGGTCTGGCCGATCATCGCATGGGCGCGGCTCAGCGGCAGCGGCGGCGCCCCCGCATCGAGCGAGCCGTAGAGATCGCGCCCTATCAGAACAAAAGCGACCACCAGCGCGGCGAACAGCATCAACTGCGGCGTCAGCGCGAGCGGAAAGAACAATTCGACGAGGCCGACCACCACCGCCGCGGCGCCGATGAAGATAAGAAAAGCGCCGGGAACGAGCGTTTCGGCGGCGCAGAGCGCCAAGCCCGCGACGAGCCAGATGACGTCGATATGCTCGCCGATCCGGCTCATCGCTAGCCCTGCCTTGCTTCACCGTTCGCCTGCGGCGGCGGCAACGGCGTGTCCGGCACGACCCCGCTGCGCGCGGGCGCGCGATTGGCTCCCGCCGCGACGCCATCTCCGAGCGCGGCGGCGGCGATCTGCGAAATGCCGGCGACGGTTCCCGCGAGCGAGGCGAGTTCCATCGGCACGATCATCACCTTCTGGTTGGGCGACTGCGCGAAGGCCTGCAAGGCCCGGACATATTTGTCGGCGACGAGATAGTTGAGCGCCGCGACGTTGCCTTGCGCCGTCGCCTCGCTCACCATGCGCGTCGCCGCCGCCTCGGCCTGGGCGGTGCGCTCGCGCGCCTCGGCGTCGCGGAAGGCGGCTTCCTTGCGCCCTTCCGCCTCCAGCACGACGGCGGCCTTGCGTCCCTCGGCGCGGGTGATGTCGGCCTGGCGCATTCCCTCCGCCTCGAGAATGATCGCGCGCTTCTCGCGCTCCGCCTTCATCTGGCGCGCCATCGCCATCACGAGATCCTTCGGCGGCTCGATGTCCTTGATCTCGATGCGAGTGACCTTGATGCCCCACGGCGTCGCCGCCGCGTCCATCACGGTGAGCAGGCGGACGTTGATCTCGTCGCGATGCGACAGCAGTTGATCGAGGTCCATCGCGCCCATCACGGTGCGGATGTTCGTCATCACGAGATTGAGCAGCGCCACCTGCAGATTGGCGACTTCATAGGAGGCTCGGCGAACGTCGAGCACTTGGTAAAACGCAACGCCGTCGACCTTCACCGTCGCATTGTCCTTGGTGATGATCTCCTGGCTCGGGACGTCGAACACCTGCTCCATCATGTTGAGCTTGCGCCCGACGCTGTCGATATAGGGGACGATCAGGCCGAGCCCTGGCGTCAGAGTCTTGAGATAGCGCCCGAAGCGCTCGACCGTGAAATTGTAGCCTTGCGGCACCTGCCGCACGCCCATCAGCACGGTGATGATGACAAACAGCGCGATGGCGATCGCGACGATGCTGAACCCTTCCAACATTGGCGCTCGTGCCCCCTCAGACCGCGGCGCTCGCCCATGAAAGTGGCGATGCAGACCGGCGCGAGCCCTTATACCACAGGCTCGCCAACGGTTTGCGATCTCGACGGGGAATTTCGCCGGGTTTGGTTCAGAGGCGCTCGTCTTTCACCACAACGAGGCCAACCCCGGCCGCGCTCAGCGCGCGGCCTGAGGCCACTGCCTCCTCCGCGCGGTCGAGGCGCAAAAGTGCAAGGGCGTCCTCCGCCGACGACGATCCAAGCACGCCGACCGAGCGCTCGCCGTCGGTGATCTCGGCGCCCGCCGCTGGCGCGGGCCCCGCAAGGCGGACGCGCACGACCCGCTTGCGCGCCTCGCCGCGATGCTTCATGCGCGAGACGACCTCCTGGCCGACGTAGCAGCCCTTCTTGAAGTCGATCCCGCCGACCAAATCCATGTCGGCGTCATGCGGGAACGCATCGCCATAGGCGAAATCGACGCCCCCCTTCGGCACGCCGAGGCCGATCCGCAGCGCCTCATAGTGGCCGACCTCGGCCGCGCCCGCCGCGATCGCCTTGGCGCGCGGCAGGATGGCGCGAAAGCCGAGCGAGGCGGCGCGCGGATCGCGATAAGCGAAGCCGCCCGCGACCTCCTCCGGCTCGCCCTCCCAAGAGGCCACGATTTCGTAATCGGCGCTATCGTCCGCGACCACGACCTTGGCGCGCAGCTTGTAGATCGAAAGGCGCTTGGCGAGGTCAGGGGCGCGGGCGGCGGCGCAGTCGAGGAGATAGGTCGCCCCTGTCTCGGCGGGCGCGCGAACGACAAGGAAATCGAACAGGATTTTGCCTTGCGGCGTCAGCAGCGCAGCGTAGCGCGCTCCCCCAATCTCCAGCGTCTCGACGTCATTTGTCACGAGATTGTGCAGGAAGCCGGCGGCGTCTTCGCTGCTGACTCGCACGACGCCCCGGTCGTCGAGGAAGGCGGATTTTCGGGTCATGGCGTCGGCGGCTCCTGGACGGCTTGCATTGAGGGAACCCGTAAATTAGGCCGATCCAGCCGCTGCGCAAGGAAGGGACCCTCAAATGACGCGCTCATTCGACTTCATTCTGGAAGGGGGAACCGTCGTCAATCACGACGGTGTCGGCGAGCGCGACATTGGCGTGATCGACGGCAAGATCGCGGAGATCGGCGCGCTGGGAGCCGCCTCGGCGGGCGAGCGGATCGACTGCCGCGGCCTGCACATCCTGCCTGGCGTGATTGACAGCCAGGTTCATTTTCGCGAGCCCGGCGCAACGCACAAGGAAGATCTCGAGACCGGCTCGCGCGCCGCCGCGCTCGGCGGCGCCACCGCCGTTTTCGAAATGCCGAACACCAATCCGGTGACGACCTCCGCCGAAACGCTCGCCGACAAGATCACGCGCGGAACGAAGCGGATGCACTGCGATTTCGCCTTCTGGGTCGGCGGCACGCACGACAATGTGCGCGACATTCCCGAGCTCGAGCGCCTGCCCGGCGCGGCCGGCATCAAGGTCTTCATGGGGTCTTCGACCGGCGCCCTGTTGGTGCCTGACGACGCGGGTGTGCTGGCGATCCTCAAGGCGACCCGTCGGCGCGCCGCCTTTCACAGCGAGGACGAAACCCGCCTCGCCGAGCGCAAAGCGCTGCGCGTGCCGGGCGACGCCTCGTCGCACCCGATTTGGCGCGACGAGATCGCGGCGCTGCGCTGCACCGAGCGGCTGATCCGCCTCGCGCGCGAGGCGCGGGCGCAGGTGCACGTGCTGCACATCTCGACGCGTGAGGAAATCCCGCTGCTGCAAGGCGCCAAGGACGTCGCCAGTTGCGAGGCGACGCCGCATCACCTCACCCTCAGCGCCGAGGATTACGCGCGGCTCGGAACCAAGCTGCAAATGAACCCGCCGGTGCGTGGCGCCGAGCATCGCGACGGCGTCTGGCGCGGCCTTACGCAAGGCGTCATCGACGTGCTGGGCTCGGACCATGCGCCGCACACGTTGGAGGAGAAGGCGCGCCCCTATCCCGACAGCCCCTCGGGAATGACGGGCGTGCAGACGCTCGTGCCGATCATGCTCGATCACGTCAACGCGGGCCGGCTCAGCCTGCAGCGCTTCGTCGACCTGACGAGCGCCGGCCCGCAACGTCTTTTCGGCATCGTCGGCAAGGGCCGCATCGCCGCCGGCTACGACGCCGACTTCACCATCGTCGACATGAAGCGCCGCGAGACCATCCGCGATTCCTGGATCGCCTCACGCTGCGGCTGGACGCCCTACGACGGCAAAGAGGTGACCGGCTGGCCGGTCGGCACGTTCGTGCGCGGCCGACGCGTGATGTGGGAGGGCGAACTCACGACGCCGGCGCAGGGCGAGGCGGTGCGGTTCGCTTCGTAAGGAAGGGTTCCTCACCCGTCTTGGCCGGGCTTGACCCGGCCAAGACGGCAATGACCTGCCCGAGGCCTACCCCGCCATCACGTACATCGTCAGCCATTGCGCGGCGAGGGCGGGCTTTTCGGAGCCTTCGATCTCGACCGCGACGTCTTTCGTCATCAGCCATTCCCTGGCGGAGCGGCGCGTCGCGGCGGTGAACTTGAAATTGCCCCGCAGTCGCGCCCCGGCGCGGACCGGCGTGATGAAGCGGATGCGCTCGAAGCCGTAGTTGACGCCCATGGCGAGGCCGGCGACGTGCGGCAGCGCGTCCTCGCCCATCGCCGAGAGCATCGACAAGCTGAGAAAACCGTGGGCGATCGGGCCGCCGAACGGCGTCGCCTGCGCCCGCTCCGGGTCGACATGGATGAACTGACGGTCCTCCGTCACCTCGGCGAAGGCGTCGATGCGCGGCTGGTCGATGACGAACCAGCGCGAATGGAAGGGTTCGCCGCCGACGCGCGCGACGAGCGCCTCGATCGACATCTCCTGGTGCGCCCGGCGCGCCATCACGATTGCTCCCCGAACATGGGCGGCGGCGCCGAGGCGCTGATGCCGCCGTCGACTGGAATGACCGCGCCGCTGGTGTAGGCGCCGCCCCGGCCGGTGAGAAACAGCAGCGCGCCAGCGAGATCGTCCGGCCGGCCAAGCCGCTGCATTGGCACGCTCGCCGCGCCACGCGCCGCGCCGGCTTCGTCGCCGATCGCGAAGTGAGTCATGTTGGTCGGAAACGGTCCCGGCGCGATCGCATTCACCGTCACCTGCCGCGCGGCGAATTCGGCGGCGAGAATGCGGGTCAAATGATGGACCGCCGCTTTGGACGCGGAATAAGCGTAGGCGTGCTCGGTTTGGGTGATCGTCCCCATCACCGAGCCGATGTTGACAACCGTCGCCGGCCGCTCGGGCCGCCCCGCGGCGAACAGCAGCGGCGAGAGCTCGCGCGTCAGCGTGAAAAGGCCGGCGACATTGACGCCCATCACCCGCTCCCAGGCCTTCCAGGGGTAGGCCTCGAACGGCTCGCCCCAACTGACGCCCGCATTGTTGACGAGAATATGGAGTTCCTTGGTGCGCGCCCGCGTCTCCTCGGCGAGCGCCTTGGCGCCGGCTTCGCTCGCGACCGTCCCGCCGAAGCCCTCACACGGACCGATCTCGGAAAGCTCCTTGGCGGCGGCCTCGCAGACTTCCGCCTTGCGGGAGGCGATGAGAACGCGCGCGCCGGCGCTCAGCAACGCCTCGGCGAAGATGCGCCCGAGCCCCGTCGCGCCGCCCGTCACCAGCGCCGTGCGCCCCGCCACGGAAAAAAGATCGGGCAAGGCGAACATGGGGCATCCTCCGGTGACGTTATTTGTCTTGGCAAATTAAGCGAAATTCGGGGGAAGGCAATCGACGTGCGCCGGCCCGCGGATCGCTCGGCCCGGGCCTCTCGCGCCCCGCTCCGCCAAGCAAACAATGAACCCGTCCGCACCCAGAATCTGGGTCGGGTTCTCACCCCGCCGCGAAAACCCTCGCCTTGGCCTCGACGACCTCCTGGCCGACGCCGTCGGGAAAGAACGGCGCCAGGGCTTGCAGCAGTTCAGCGCGGAAGGCGTCCACTTGCGGTCCCAGCACCGCCCGCGAAGACGTCGAGCGCGTCAGCGCCCGCTCGACCAGCGCCTCCGGCGTGACCTCGTGGCTATGGCTGACCGCGATTTCGGCGATCCGCTGGAACAGCGTGCCGTCGAACCAGTGCTCGTGGATGCGCCGGTGACTGCCGTCGCGGGGCTCCGACCAGGAGCGCAGCACGGTCTCGTAGGTCTCGCGCCAGGGGTTGGTCCCGCTGGCGGCGCTCGATCCGCAGATCAGGATGCGGCCGCCGGGCGCCAGGATGCGGTCCAGCGCCGCCAGCGTCGCCTGCCGATCCATCCAGTGGAGCGCGCGCCCGATGGTGATGAGATCGAAGGCGCCAACCTCCCTTGAGAGGTCCTCGGCGCGGCCTTCGACGATCGTCACCGGAACGCCGGCGAGCGAGGCCGCGCGGCGCGCTTCGGCGACCATCGCCGGCTCCGGATCGACACCGACGACCCGGCCGACATAGGGCGCAAAACCGAGGGCGATGAGGCCGGGCCCGGTCCCGAGATCGATCAGGGCCTCGCGGCCGGTCAGCTTCAGCCCGTTCGCCGCGGCGGCGAAGAACGCCGGCGGATAAGGTTCGCGGCGTGCGGCGTAGGTAGCGGCAGTCGTTGCGAAGCGTCCCATGGCCCCCACGATCTCAGCTTCCGCAAAGGCGCGCAAGGCGTCGAACCGTCGCAGCCTCGCCGGTGAAGGTACTCTTGCCGGCTTCGCGCGCCGATTCGAACAAGCCCGGCACATTGGTGAAGCGGTTGAGGGTGGCCTGGACGAAGGCGGAGACGCCGTGAACCGAGGCGCAGGTGGTCGGGCGTGACACCTGGAGGGGAAGCTGAACGGATAAGCCGAACATTGCGGCTCGACATGGTAGACGCCGACCAGGGCTAAGCCTGTGGCCTCGCCTTTCAGTTGGTCGAAGGCCGCCGCAATCGCCTCGTCCGATCCGATCGCATAGTGGACGAAGCACGACTGGCCCGTGGGGACCCGCTGCCCCCCAAGCTCGGCCTCGAACTGGCCGGCGCTGATCGCCGCCGGGCCGAGCCGCGCCTCGAGGCCGCGCGCGATCTCGGGAATGGACAGCCGCCGGAACCGCGCGTAGCCGGGCAAGCCCGTCAGCTCTCGCGGCGTGTCGGCGAACTCGACGGCGACGAGGATCTTGTGTCCCGCGTCTACGTGTCCTGTTTCTTTAGACGGACGCCGCGACACTCCCATGTCGTCGGACCGGGGTCGAGGCCGGCGTGGCCCTTGACCCCCAGCCCGGGCGCCGCGACAGTACTCCCTCCCTAACGCAGGTCGGGTCGCATGAAAGTCTCCCTCGTCCAGATGAACTCGATCAACGACAAAGCGGCCAATATCGCCGCGGCGAAAGCGTTGATCGAGCGGGCGGTCAAGGAGGAGGCGCCCGACTGGGTGCTGCTGCCCGAGCAATTCGACTGGGCGGGCGGCGTCAAGGGCGACAAGGCGAGGAACGCAGAAGTCCTGCCCGGCGGCCCGGCGTATCGAATGGCCCAGGAACTCGCCGCCAAGCATCGCATCTTCATCCACGCCGGCTCGATCATGGAGCGGATCGAGGGTGACGAGCGCATCCACAACACGACCGTCGTCTTCAACCGCCAGGGCGAGGAGATCGCGCGCTACCGCAAGATCCATCTCTTCGACGTCACGACGCCGGACGGCGCCTCCTATAGAGAGAGCGCGACGGTGAAGGCGGGCGACGCCGTCGTCACCTACGATTGCGAGGGCGTCACGATCGGCTGCTCGATCTGCTACGACCTGCGCTTTCCCGATCTCTTCCAGGCGCTCGCCGAGAAGGGCGCGCAGGTGATCGCTTTGCCGGCCGCCTTCACGCTGCAGACCGGCAAGGATCATTGGGAGACGTTGCTGCGGGCGCGCGCCATCGAGACGGAGACCTACGTCTGCGCCGCCGCGCAGACCGGCAGCTTCACGGTTAACAACGAAACGCGCCAGACCTACGGCCACTCACTCGTCGCCGACCCCTGGGGGCACGTGGTCGCCATGGCTTCTGACGGGGTCGGGCTGACCTCGGCCCGGATCGATGCTGCGATGGTCGAGAAGGTGCGCCAGATGATTCCGGTTGCATCGCATAAGGTTAAGATCGCGCGCTGAAGATCAATCCTGGTCGTCGCGTCGCCCATCGGCCGGCGTCGTCCGCCAGGCGATCGCCGCCGCGCTGACCTGCGCCAGCCCGCCAAGCAGCATCGCCACGCGCAGCCCGCCGACTCCGCCGCTGATCAGCGCATAGACCGCGCCCAATATTGCGACGCCGATCGTCGCGCCGCTCATCCTGGCGACATTGATCAAAGCGGCCGCGGTCCCCGAGCGCGCTGCGGGAACCGCGCCGACCGCGACCGCCAGTGCGGCGCCGGCTGGTTGCGCCGCTCTCCCACTTCCCGCGCCGTGCGCCTGACGCCGAAAGGCCGCGTGGCGCTGAAAGAGCGGCTCGGCGTCGAGGCCGAACCGGCGGAGCTGTCAGGACTTATCTCACATGTATCATGATCTCGGGGGGGCTGGCGCGCGCGTGATCACGCCGGCATGACATAGGGAAACTTGTCGTTTCGCTGGCCCTTCGCCACTGACGGCTTCAGCCCTGAGGGGATTGCCGCGCCGGCGACGAGAGAGAGCATGACCTCGGGCGCATTGTCCGCCAGCGTCCGGCCATTGCGGGTCGCAAAGCCGTAGGTCGCGGGCGTCCCGACCACGTAGTGCAGGACGTCGGGGAAAAGTTCTCGGGCGACCGTCTCGCCATAACCCTGCGGGTCGCCGGAGGCGCCGCCGGCCGCGACGACTTCGGCGATATGCTGCGCGATGTGGGCGCCCTCCGCAGCGAAGTCTTCGGACGGATGCCTGGTGTTGGCGGGATTGGTGAAGCGAATATCGTCCGGCCAGAAGATCGGCCACATCATGGGATGACCGCCACGATTGATCTGCCGCCACCCGCCAGCGTCGGTGGCGAGCTTGGTCGCGCACCAGACGCCGATGCGGGCGCCGGGCTTGAGTTGGGGATGCTGGTGGGAGACCTCGAGCACGATCGACTCGACCGTCGTCCCGGTAAAGCTGTTCTTCGCATTCTCCGGCCGCCAGGCCGACAGGTCGATTGCGCTCCCATCCTTCACCGCCGCGTTGACCTTAGAGAGCAGCGAGAGATCGATGTAGAACGAGTTGGCGATACGCCCTGCCCAGAGGCGGACGCCCCCGGCGCTGGCCGGCTCGCTGGTCCGGCCTGCCAGCACGAGTTCGCCGCTCGCGGACTCCTCGCGCGCGTCCTTCCCAGTGAGGGCGTACACTTTCGTGGCCTGCCGTCCGTCCGCGGCCGCTTCGTCGAAGGCCACCCGGTAAGTCAGGGTTTCGAAATCCGCTCCGTCGAAATGAACCTTGAGCTCATACCGCGCTTCGTGATGGAAGCCCGGTTTGACATGGACGCCGGTAATATTCGAGTTGACGTCCATGATGAAGACAGTGCTGTCGACCCCAGAGAACACATACAAGTCGTCGATATAGAGCTGGCCGTTCTGAGCTGCGAGAGGAGTGTCGAGATGATGAGACATAAGAGCGCTCCTTTCCTTCCCGTGACGTTGCAGTTGGCCGGCTACAGACGTCGGTAGACTTAGCGCCGACAGGGCGCCAAGCCAGGTTTTCACGATGTTGCGGCGTGTGATCTTCATCGGGACTTGCTCCCAGCGCCGTACTGTTTCGATTCGCCCCCTCGGACGATTGTGCGGATGTGCTATGTGCGAGAATTCCAAGACGCCTACGGCATCAACGCAAGCGGCTGGACGACCGTGGCGCAAAGCGCCAATTTCGCGTCTCCCTATTCGGCTCGGGGCAGATCGCGTTCCTACGGTCGGATCGACGCAATGTCGGATGGCAGGATTGCATCATAGAGCGCATCCTGAATATGCGCATCCCGCGTTTTTTGGAAGGCGCAGTCGAAACCCGCGGCCGGGCTGCAAAAATTTGGCGGCTAGGCCCGATAATTATGTTTTGCCGTTGAAGCGGTTGCGCCAATATGGCGAAAACGGGCTCGGCCCAACCGCGGGCCCGCAACCGGCGGAAGCGTGCCCATGGCGGACGACGAACTCGATCTTTCCACCCTCTCCGACGACGACCTCGTCGCGCAGATGCACGACGACCTCTACGATGGCCTCAAGGAAGAGGTCGAGGACGGCGTGCGCATCCTGCTGGACCGCGGCTGGGTGCCCTATGACGTGCTGACCAAGGCGCTGGTCGAGGGCATGCGCATCGTCGGCATCGATTTTCGCGACGGCATCCTCTTCGTGCCAGAAGTGCTGATGTCCGCCAATGCGATGAAAGCGGGCATGTCGATCCTGCGCCCGCTGCTCGCCGCGACCGGCGCCCCCAAGATGGGCAAGATGGTGATCGGCACGGTGAAGGGCGACATCCACGACATCGGCAAGAACCTCGTCTGTATGATGATGGAAGGCGCCGGCTTCGAAGTGTTCGACATCGGCATCAACAACGGCGTGGAGAAATATCTCGAGGCGATCGAGAAGCACCAGCCGGAAATTTTGGGCATGTCGGCGCTGCTGACGACCACCATGCCCTATATGAAAGTTGTGATCGACACGCTGAAGGAAAAAGGCATGCGCGACGACTATATCGTGCTCGTCGGCGGCGCGCCGCTCAACGAATCCTTCGCCGAGGCGGTCGGCGCCGACGCTTATTGCCGCGACGCGGCGGTTGCGGTCGAGACCGCCAAGGCGCTGCTCGCCCGCCGGCAGGGCCCGCAGCAATCGCTCGAACGCGCCTGACGCCTTCCGCGCGGCGGCCTGACCCTGAGGCGTCCCGATGGAAGCCGAGGCAAGACAGCAAGACGAGACGGAGGCCGAACCGGCATGGCGCGGCCGGCGCAATAGCGCGCGCCGCGTTCTCGTCATTGCCTGCGGCGCGCTGGCGCGCGAAATTCTCGCCCTCCGCGAGGGGCCGCTCGGCGCCTTCGACGTGACTTGCCTGCCGGCGAAGCTGCACAACCGGCCGGCGCTCATCCCCGAGGCGGTGCGCGCCAAGATCCGCGCCCATCGTGCCGCCTACGACGACATCCTCTGCCTCTACGGCGACTGCGGGACCGGCGGCGCGCTGGACCGTGTATTGACGGAAGAAGGCGTCGCGCGCATCGCCGGGCCGCACTGCTACGCCTTCTTCGCCGGCGAAGCCGCCTTCGCCGAGATGATGGAGCAGGAGCCCGGGACCTTCTTCCTCACCGATTTCCTTGCCCGCCATTTCGACCGGCTGGTGATCGAAGGCCTCGGCCTCGACCGCTTCCCTGAACTGCGCGACGATTATTTCGGCCATTACCGGCGGCTGGTTCACCTCGCGCAGAGCGATGATCCTGACCTCACCGCAAAGGCCGAGGCGGCGGCGCGGCGGCTCGGCCTCGCCTTCGAGCGCCGCTTCACCGGCCTCGGCGGCCTTGCCGCGTTCTTTCAAGCCGAACGGCAAACGGAGTCCGCGCCATGGCCAGCCTGATCATCCTCTATTGGCGCGATATCCCGAGCCAGGTCATCGTCAAGGCCGGACGCCTGAGCGCCAAGCGCGAATTGTCCGAGCGCTTCGTGCGTGCGATCGACGCCGCCGCCATGCACGCCAGGGCGGTCAGCGCCGACGCCTATCTCGCGGATTGGCGGCGCGGCGCGCCGATCCCCTGCGGCGACGATCTCGAGGCCGAGGCGGACGCGGCGGCGCACCGGCTCGAGACGGAATACGATACGCATCGCCTCGCCGAGCTCGCCAAGCACGACGGGCGGGGAGCGTAACGATGGGCCTGGCGCTCACCCCCGCAGCCTTCGAGCCGCGCGGCCGGCGCCCGCCGCCCGCTCGCTCGATCCGCCGGCGGTTGTGGAGCGTGCGTCATGCGGCGCTGCTGGAGCGCGTTTACGAGGCCCTCGAAGCGACGCTGGTCGCGCTGGCGCCGTTTCTTGCACGCATTGGCTATCACCGGCTCGAGCGGCCCTTCGCCTTCGTCGAGCGTCACGTCAAGGGCGCACTGTTCGACTGCCGCATGTGCGGCGATTGCGTGCTCTCCTCGACCGGCATGTCCTGCCCGATGAATTGCCCCAAGGCGCTGCGCAACGGCCCGTGCGGCGGCGTGCGGGCGGACGGCGCCTGCGAGGTCTATCCAGAAATGCCGTGCGTCTGGGTCAAAGCCTTCGAGGGCAGCCTTCGCATGCGCGGCGGCGCCAGGATCGCGACGCCTCTGCCCCCGGTCGATCAGCGCCTCAAGGGCTCCTCAGCCTGGCTTCGGGCGGCGCGGCGCCGCCTCGGCGAGGCGGCATGACAGCGCCTGCCCCGCACCCGCACGACATCGGCGTCGACCCCGGCGCGCCGCTGGTCGATCTGCCCGGCCATAGTTCGCGCGGCCGGCTGGAGCGGGTTCTGCGGCGCGGCGAATTCGCCGTGACCACCGAACTCGACCCGCCCGATTCCGCCAATCCGCAGGACGTCTACGAGCGCGCCCAGATTTTCGAGGGCTGGGTCGACGGCATCAACGCGACCGACGGCTCCGGCGCGCATTGCCATATGTCGAGCGTCGCGATTTGCGCGCTGCTGACGCGGGTCGGCTATTCCCCGGTGCTGCAAATCTCCTGCCGCGATTACAATCGCATCGCCATTCAGGGCAACGTGCTCGGCGCCGCCGCGCTCGAGGTCGGCAACATCCTGTGCCTGACCGGCGACGGCGTGCAATGCGGCGATCATCCCGAGGCCAAGCCCGTCTTCGATCTCAACTCGATCTCGCTGCTGCAGGTCATCAAACGCATGCGCGACGAGGGGACCTTTCTCTCCGGGCGCAAGATCACGACGCCGCCACGCGTCTTCATCGGCGCCGCGGAGAACCCCTTCGCGCCGCCCTACGATTTCCGCGTGCTGCGCCTCGCCAAGAAGATCGCCGCCGGCGCGCAGTTCGTGCAGACGCAATATTGCTTCGACTATCCCTTGCTGGCGCGTTTCATGGAGAAGGCGCGCGACATGGGGCTCGACCAACGCTGCTTCATCCTCGTCGGCGTCGGCCCGCTCGCCTCGGCCAAAGCGGCGCGCTGGATGCGCGCGCATGTGCCGGGCGTGCATGTCCCCGACGCCGTCGTCGCCCGCCTCGAAGGCGCGAAGGACCAGCGCGCCGAGGGCAAGCGCATCTGCATCGAGATGATCCAGCAATTGCGGGAAACGAAGGGCGTCGCTGGCGTTCACGTGATGGCCTATCGCCAGGAGCGCCACGTCTCGGACATCGTGCATGAGTCCGGCGTGCTCAAGGGCCGCGCGCCCTGGCGGCGCGACTTCATCCCCAAGATGCAGGCCGTCGAATCGCTGGGGGCGGGATGAGCGCTGCAATGCAACCCCGTCATTGCGAGCGGAGCGAAGCAATCCAACGATCGCGACGCCGCCAATATCGAGCTTCTCACGAGCGTCGGCGCTCTTGCCGGCCGCCGCCACGACATCTGGATTGCTTCGCTCCGCTCGCAATGACGTTCGGGGCCAACGTGGAAACATCGCGCCATGACTGAAACCGTCATCTCCTCGGCCAAACAAGACGTCGTCATCGGCTTCGAGCGGCGCTTCGTGATGATCGGCGAGCGCATCAATCCGACGGGGCGCAAGCTGCTGGCGGCGGAAATGGCGCAAGGCGATTATTCGCGGGTCGTCGCCGACGCCATCGCGCAGGTCGAGGCAGGCGCGCAGATGCTCGACGTCAACGCCGGCATCCCGCTCGCCGACGAGCCGCGCATCCTCGCCGAATGCATCAAGCTGGTGCAGGAGACGGTCGACGTGCCGCTCTCGATCGACTCCTCCATCGTCGAGGCGCTCGAAGCGGGCCTCGCGGTCTACAGGGGCAAGCCGCTCGTCAATTCGGTGACTGGCGAAGAAGAGCGGCTCGAACGGGTGCTGCCGCTGGTGAAGAAATACAATGCCGCGGTGATCGCCATTTCGAACGACGAGACCGGCATTTCCGAGGATCCGGACGTTCGCTTCGCGGTCGCCAAGAAGATCGTCGAGCGCGCCGCCGATTACGGCATCAAGCGTGAGGACGTCGTCGTCGACCCGCTGGTGATGCCAGTCGGCGCGATCAACGACGCCGGTGCGCGCCTCACGCAGCTCTTGCGGCGCTTGCGAGAGGAGCTGAAGGTCAACACGAGCTGCGGCGCCTCGAACTTCTCCTTCGGCCTGCCGAACCGGCGCGGCCTCGGCGCCGCTTTTCTGCCGATGATGATCGGCGCCGGCCTCACCTCGGCGATCATGAACCCGCTGCACGCCGAGGACATGCAGGCCATTCTCGGCGCCGACGTCGTCATGGGCCATGACCCCAATTGCGGCGCCTGGATCCGCAAATATCGTGACCCGGCGCCCGAGGGCGAAGCGGGAGCTGGCGGACGGCGCGAAGGCCGTCGTCGCGCAAGGGCGGGCGCTGCGTCTTGAGCGAACCTCTCGTCGTCTTCACGCCCTCCGGCAAGCGGGACCGCTTTCCCGAGGGAACCAGTGTGCTCGACGCGGCGCGCAAGCTCGGCGTCGATCTCGATTCGGTGTGCGGCGGCCGCGGCATCTGCGGTCGCTGCCAGATCGACGTCGCCGAGGGCCAGTTCGCCAAGCACGCCATCGCCTCCGCGCGCGACCACGTCACGCCGTGGAATGACATCGAGCAGCGCTACGCCGACAAGCGTGGCGCGTTGCCCGAGGGGCGGCGCCTCGGCTGTCAGGCCAGGATTTGCGCCGATCTCGTCATCGACGTGCCGCCGGAGAGCCAGGTCCATCGCCAGGTCGTGCGCAAGCGCGCCGAGGCGCATGCGATCGAGATCGATCCCGTCGTCCATCTTCATTATGTCGAGGTCCGCGAACCCGACATGCACGATCCCTCCAGCGACTTGCGTCGCCTCGAGGCGGCGCTTTCCGAGCAGTGGGGGATCGGCGAGATCAACGCCGATCTCGCGGTGCTGCGCGGCCTGCAAAAGGCATTGCGCGCCGGCGGCTTCAAAGTGACGGTCGCGTTACGCGAGAAGCGCGACGTCGTCGCGATCCTGCCCGGCTTTCGCGACCGCGCCTACGGCGTGGCGTTCGACATCGGCTCGACCACGATCGCCGCCCATCTCTGCGATCTCGCAACCGGCGACGTCCTCGCCTCCGCCGGAGCGATGAACCCGCAGATCCGCTTCGGCGAAGATCTGATGAGCCGCGTCTCCTACGTGATGATGAATCCCGGCGGCGAGGTCGAGCTGACGCGCGTTGTCCGCGCGGCGATGGACGCGCTGATCGGCGAACTCGCGTCGGAGGCGAACGTCGAGCGTGGCGAGATTTTTGAAATGACGGTGGTCGGCAATCCGATCATGCACCACCTCTTTCTGGGGCTCGACCCGACCGAGCTCGGCGGCGCGCCCTTCGCGCTGGCGATCGATGGCGGCCTCAACGCCCGCGCGGCGGAACTCGGCCTGACGATCGCTCCAGGCGGCTTCGTCTACGCCCTGCCCTGCATCGCCGGCCATGTCGGCGCCGACGCGGCCGGCATGACGCTGGCCGAAGCGCCTTATGAGCGCGACGAACTTAGCCTGCTCGTCGATGTCGGCACCAATGCGGAAATCGTTCTGGGACAGAGGGGCCGCATGCTCGCGTGTTCCTCGCCGACCGGCCCCGCCTTCGAGGGCGCACAGAATCTCCTGCGGGCAGCGCGCCGCCCCCGGCGCGATCGAGCGCGTGCGGATCGACCGCGCGACCTACGAGCCGCGCTACAAGGTGATCGGCTGCGACCTCTGGTCCGACGAGCCGGGCTTCGCGGAAGCGACGGCGACGACCGGCGTCACCGGCGTCTGCGGCTCGGGAATCATCGAGGCGATCGCCGAAATGTATCTCGCCGGCGTCGTCAGCGAGGACGGCGTGATCGACGGCGCGCTCGCCGCCGTGACGCCGCGCGTCGAGGCAGTCGGCCGCACCTTCTCCTATGTGCTCCGCGAAGGCGAGCCGCGGCTCGTCATCCACCAGACCGACGTGCGCGCGATCCAGCTCGCCAAGGCGGCGCTTTACGCAGGCGCGCAATTGCTGATCGAGCGCCTCGGCGCTGGATCCCCCAAGCGCATCGCGCTCGCCGGCGCCTTCGGCAGCCACATCGATCCGCTCTATGCGATGACGCTCGGCATGATCCCGGATTGCGACCTCGCGCATGTCGCCGCGGCGGGCAACGCGGCCGGCGTCGGCGCGCGCATCGCGCTGCTCAACCGCGCATCGCGGGACGAGATCGAAGACGTGGTTCGACGGATCGAAAAGATCGAGACCGCGATCGAGCCGCGCTTCCAGGAGCATTTCGTCGCCGCCATGGCGATCCCGAACAAGGCGGAGCCATTCCCGAACCTCGCCAAGGCGGTCACGCTCCCCGAGCGCAAGGCGCCGGCGGAGACGGGGCGACGAAGGCGGCGGTAGCCGGCGTGACTTGCAATTCGGTCGGATCGTCATTGCGAGGAGCGGCAGCGACGGAGCAATCCATCGTTCCGCTTGCCGCTGCTGGATTGCCTCGCTGCGCTCGCAATGACGGCATCGGTTCGAACACAACGCGACTCGCTATAGCGCGCTCTTTGGCTGTCGCAAGGGCAGCATTCAAGCCAACGCCGCCCGCGCGCGTCGCGCGTTCTGCGCGATGGCCGAAGTCAGGGATTCGTACAGGTCGGGATGAAGATCGTGGCCCATGCCCTCGACGATCCTCAGCTCGGCGCCCTTGATGTTCGCCGCCGTGTCTCGGCCGCCGGCTGAGGGAACCAACACATCCTCCTCGCCGTGGATGACCAAAGTCGGGACTGTGATGGTTTTTAGCTTGTCGCGAAGGTCGCCGGAGGCCGCGATGGCGGCGAGCTGGCGACCAAATCCGGCGCGGTAAGAGGTTCGCTTAAGCTCCGCCATCGCTTGGGCGCGATGCGCGTCGTCGTCAAACGGGTGGCCCGGGCTGGCGATCACTCTTGCGAAGTCAACGCAGTGGTCGAGAAAGCCCTCTTCGTCCTCCAGCGGATTCGGCGCGCGTCGGGTGAGCGCTGCGAAAGCTCGAGGTGAAGACGGCGGCAGGGCGGGATTGCCGGTGCTGGACATGATCGAGGTCAGCGACAGCACCCGATCGGGATGCTGGCTTGCCACCAGTTGAGCGATCATTCCTCCCATCGATCTCCCCACAAGATGCGCCCGCTCGATCCCAAGCGCATCGAGAAGGCCGACGACGTCATTGGCCATGTCGTAAAGCGTGTAGGGCGCCGTTCCGGCCGTCAGATCGGGCGCGGGCGCGCCGTCGAAATGAGTGGAGAGGCCGACGTCGCGATTGTCGAAGCGGATGACGCGAAAGCCTCGTGCCGCCAGCATCTCGCAGAACGGCGCCGTCCAACGGATCATCTGCGTGCCGAGGCCGGAGACGAGGACCATGGGTTCGGCGTCGACTGCGCCGAAGCTGTCACATTCGATGACGATTCCGTTCGCCCCGATGGATGGCATCGATGCCTCCCGTGCTGGATACGCAGGCTGCGGTTCTGGGACATACCATAACGTAAGAACGACCCGGCGACGTCGTGAGCGCCCGAATGGACGCTCACCTCACCCGGAGCGTCTTGGCCGGGCTTGTCCCGGCCATCCACGTGGCGCCGCTCATCGGAACGCTCGGATGGAGGCGCAACGGGGCGGCGTGGATGGCCGGGACAAGCCCGGCCATGACGGGGAAGGGTGCGAACCGCCAGCGTTCAGAAGCCGGCGCTCGCCCACCCCTGCAGCGCAAAGCCTGCGAAGAGCAGCAGCCCCGCGTCGCGATTCGACCGGAACAGCTTGAGCGCCGTCGCCGGCGTCGCGCCCTCGACCTGCGACAGCTGCCAGAGGAAATGCGCGACGAGGGCCAGCCAGCCGATTTCGGCGATCACGCCGCCGCCGACCATAAGCAACGCCGCTTGCGCCAGCGCGGCGGTCAGCGCGTAGAACAGGCCGACGCCGAACCGCGTTTGAGCGCCGAACAGCCGCGCGGTGGAGCGTATGCCGACGATCGCGTCGTCCCGCGTGTCCTGCAGCGCGTAGATCGTGTCATAGCCGATCGTCCAGCAAAACGCCGAGGCGTAGAGCAGCAGCGCTGGAGCGTCGAGCCGGTCGAAGCTCGCCGACCAGCCCATCAGCGCCCCCCAGGAAAAGGCGAGGCCGAGCACCGCCTGCGGCCAGGAGGTCACCCGCTTCATCAGCGGATAGACCGCGACGATCGCCAGCGAGGCGATTCCGAGCCTGATCGAGAAGGCGTTGAAGCTGAGCAGCACCGCGAGGCCGACCAGCGCCTCGACGACGAGAAAAACGGCTGCGGCGCCCACGCTAACCCGTCCGGAGGGCAGCGGGCGTCCGCGCGTGCGCTCGACGCCGGCGTCTAGCTTGCGGTCGAGGATGTCGTTGTAGGTGCAGCCGGCGCCGCGCATCACAATCGCGCCAATCAGGAACAAGAGGAGATGCAGCAGGTTCGGACCGCGATGCGCCGCGAGACCCGCCAGCGCTGTCGCTTGCCAGCACGGCGCGAGCAGAAGCTGCCAGCCGGCCGGACGATCGAGCCGGGCGAGTTGCACGAAAGGCAGCGCGAAGTCCGGCGTCAGCCGCAAGACGAGGCTCGTCGAGCGCGCGTCCGGCAGAGCCTGCCGCGATTGGGCGCCGAGACTCAAAGCGGACCTGCGGGCAACGGCTGGGCCTGCGGGCCGCCCTGCGCCTGCTGTTCCTTCATTTTCTTGATCTGTGCGGCGACCTGGCAGGCCTTGGCGGAGAAGGCGACGCTCTTGGCATGGTTCGCCTTGAGCTGCGAGATCGCCTCGTCGGGCACCTGGCACCAGTCCTTGTTCTTTTCCATGTAGGCGAGCATCGCGGTTTCCGCCGTGTTGAGGCCCGCGGACTTGGCGCAGAAGACGGCCGGATCGAGCTGCTTGCCCTTCGCGGCCTTCACCATGCCGTTGATAATCTCCAGCTCCGACTCGCGCCTTTGCGCGAGCTTCTGCAGATCTTCGGCGCAACTCTGCGCATAGGAGGGAGCCGCCCAGCCCGCGCCGCCGAGCGACAGCGCGAGGAACAGCATCGTCGTGGAACGCCTCATGTCGAATCCCGCATCCAATAAGGTTCGCAACCTTACAACAACTCACCGTGAGTCGACACCGGCGTTAAGAAAACGGCAAAACCACGGCGCCGGGGCCGATTCGCGCTTGGGCGCCTAGGGCTCACGACCAAAGCGGACGCCGGTTTCTCAGCAAAACCGCGCGAAACTAAGGAAACCGCGAGCGTGGGCGCCTAGACCCAGCCGCGCGTCGCCGTATCGATCGCATAGCGCTGTGGGGCAGCCGCGATCGCCGCCATGCCGACCAGCACCGAGTCGGCCCGCATCACGAGCCGCGTCGGAATGCGCCGCGCCAGCGCGTCGACCGGCGCCTTGCTCTCGAAGGCCTGCCGGAAAACCGCGTCGTCGAGGAAATCGACGATGCGCGGCAGCACGCCCCCTGCCAGCGTGACCCCGCCGGTCGCAACGAAGGCGATCCCTACATCGCCGGCGAAGCGGGCCATGATGCGCCAGAACATGCGGACGCTCGCCGCCTCCTCGCCCTCCCGATCGGCCTGCGCCGCGACGACCAGCGCTGGCGCGTCGAGGGCAGGATTGGGATTTCCGAGCGCGATCACGCGCGCTGCGTGGACGCGCGCGAGGCCCGCGCCGGAGAGGACGCTCTCGGTGGTCACGCGGCCATGGGCGCGTTCGAGATGCGGCCAGAACGTCGCTTCTTCATCGCCCAACGGGCCGAAATCGATATGGCAGGCTTCCGAGGCGAGCGGCGTGTGGCGACCGGCGGCTTCCACAAGCGCGCCGACACCGAGGCCGGTGCCGGGACCGAGAATCACCTGTGGCCCGGGCTGACCGAACGAGGCCGGTCCGATCGCGCGCGCCCATTCCCTGGGGATGGCCGGGAGGGATAGCGCCTGCGCCTCGAAATCGTTAAACAGCAGCCCCTGCGCGAGGCCGAGCCGCCGCGCCACCTCCGGCCCGTCGATCACCCAGGGCGCGTTGGTGAGCTTGAGCTTGCGCCCGTCGACTGGCCCGGCGCCGCAAGCGATGAGCGAACGCGGCCTCTCGCCAAGCTCGTCGAGCGCCGCCTCGGCCGCCTCGACAAGGCTCGGAAACTCCCCCGTCTTGCGATGGACTACCGGCCCGAGCGGAGCCTCCGGCGTGGACTAAATCGCAAAGCGCACATTGGTGCCGCCAATGTCGCTGACGAGGACCGGAAAAGGTATGACGAATTCGCTCATGGCGGCATAAAGCGGGCTTCGAAACGCGCGGTCAAGCGGCCTCAACCAGCGGACCACAAGGACAAGGCGGTCTTGTGTCCGATCGGCAACGGTCTACAAGGAACAGAAAATGAACGTGATTCGAAATGCCCTCGTCTCGCGGCTCCACAGGGGCATGGCCAATGGTCGCCAGCATGCGTGAATTCACCTTTTGCGAATTCTTCGCCGGGGGCGGCATGGCGCGCGCGGGTCTCGGCAAGGGCTGGCGCTGCCTCTTCGCCAATGATTTCGACCCGATGAAAGTTGCGACCTACGAGGCCAACTGGGGGCGCGAAGACATCAGGCTGGCGGATGTCGCAACGCTCACCCTCGCAGACCTGCCGGCTCGATCAATCGACTTGGCCTGGGCGTCGTTTCCTTGCCAGGACCTGTCGCTCGCCGGCGAATATCGCGGCCTCGGCCGTGACAGCGACGACGCCGTCACCCGGTCCGGAACCTTCTGGCCCTTCTGGCGACTGATGCGCGCCTTGGCGCGGGAGGGCCGCGCGCCCCGATCGATCGTGCTCGAAAACGTCTACGGCTGCCTCACTTCGCACGAAGGGCGTGATTTCGCGGCGCTCGCGTCGGCCCTGGCGGAGGCGGACTATCGCTTCGGCGCGCTGGTCATCGACGCGGCGCATTTCGTTCCGCAGTCACGGCCGCGCGTCTTCTTCGTCGCCGCCCGGAAGGACGAGCCCATCCCGAGCGATCTGATCGCCGACGATCCGGTCGAGACCTGGAGCCCCGCCGCTCTCATGCGCGCCTACGAAGGGGTGAGCGCGGCGGCCAAGCGAAACTGGGTGTGGTGGAACCTCCCCCGTCCCGCGCCGCGCTCGCAAGGCTTCGCCGCGCTCATCGAGGCGGACCCGGCCGGAATCGTTTGGCATAGCGCTGAGGAAACGAACTATCTCCTCGGACTGATGACGCCCTTGCACAGGGAGAAGGTCGCTCGCGCCCAGCAGGCCGGCCGCCTCACGGTCGGCGCCGTCTATCGGCGAACGCGCGCCGACGCGCAGGGGGTCAAGCGGCAGCGCGCCGAGGTTCGCTTCGACGATATGGCGGGCTGCTTGCGCACCCCCGCGGGCGGTTCGTCCCGGCAAACGATCCTGGTCGTCGAGGGGGATAGGGTCCGCTCGCGTTTGATTTCGCTCCGCGAGGCGGCGCGACTGATGGGCCTCGACGACCTCTACAAGCTTCCGCCGCGCTATAATGACGCTTATCATGTCTGTGGCGACGGCGTTTGCGCTCCCGTGGTTCGCCATGTCGCCGCCGCCATCCTCGAACCGATTCTGGCGGAGCAACGCTCCCCCGAACGGATCGCGGCGGAGTGAGAGCCCTTTCGCGATGCGCGCATGAAGCCGCTTGCCAAGCCCTCCCCTGAGCGTTCGGCGACGATGCGCGCGGTCAAGTCCTGGAATACGAAGCCTGAGCTTGCGGTGCGCAAGCTCCTGCGCGACATCGCGCCCGGCTATCGCCTGCATCGCGCCGATCTGCCGGGCAAACCCGACATCGCCTATGGCCGCCGGCGGGTCGCGATCTTTGTCCACGGCTGCTTTTGGCATGGGCACGACTGCGCGCGCGGCGCGCGCATGCCCAAGGCCAACGCCGAATATTGGCGCGCCAAGATTGAGCGCAACCGTACGCGCGACGAGGCGGCAGTCGAAGCGCTGCGAGCGATGGGTTGGCGCGCGGTGATTGTGTACGAATGCGCGCTCAAGGATCTCCCCGCCTTGCGCGCGCGGCTCGGCGCGGAAATTGCTCCGGCGATATAGCGCCAAACCGCTTGCGCCGCCGTTTGATGCGCTGCAACATGAGTCGATTGCAACGCACGCCGGTGGTTCGGCGCCTGGAGGTTGTGCCCGATGTCGACCGTGATGAGCGAGCGCGAAAGCGCCGGAGCCGAGAAGGACGCGCCGCTGCGCGCCGACATCCGCCTCTTGGGACGCCTGCTCGGCGACACGGTGCGCGAGCAGGAGGGCGGCGAAGTCTATGAGCTGGTGGAGCGCATCCGCCAGGCCTCGATCCGCTTTCACAGGGACAACGACGTCGGCGCCCGGCGAGAGCTCGAGGCGACGCTCGATAGCCTTTCCAGCGACCAGACGCTGAGCATCGTCCGCGCTTTCAGCTATTTCTCGCATCTCGCTAACATCGCCGAGGATCAGCACCACATCCGCCGCAACCGGGCGCATGTGCGCATGAAGTCGGAGCCTCGTCCCGGCGCCATGGCCTACGCCTTCAAGCGCGCCGCCGAAGCTGGCATCGACGCCAAGGCGCTGCGCGCCTTCTTCGATGCGGCGCTGGTCAGTCCCGTCCTCACCGCCCACCCGACCGAGGTCCGGCGCAAGAGCACGCTGACGCGCGAGCTCGAGGTGGCGCGGCTGCTCGACGAATGGGAGCGCCACAGCGACGACGAGGTCGAGACTGCGCGCATCGAAGATGAGTTGCGTCGCGCGGTGCTAATCCTCTGGCGCACCAGCATGCTGCGCCAGACCCGCCTGAAGGTGATCGACGAGGTCTCCAACGGCTTGTCGTATTACGACTACACCTTCTTTCGCGAGTTGCCGCGTCTCTACGGCGCGATCGAGGACGAACTGGCGCGCCAGGATCCGGCCTCGACCGAGCAGCGGATCGGCTCCTTCCTCCGCGTAGGCTCCTGGATCGGCGGCGATCGCGATGGCAATCCCTTCGTCACCGCCGATGTCCTGACCGAGGCGATGCGCTTGCAGAGCGCGAACGCGCTGCACCATTACCTGAGCGAGTTGCACGAGCTCGGCGGCGAACTTTCGCTCAGCGCGTCTCTCGTCAGCGTCAGCGAAGCGCTCGCGGCGCTTGCCGATCGTTCGGCCGACGCCTCGACCACCCGCCGTGACGAGCCCTATCGGCGCGCGATCGCCGGCGTCTATTCGCGCCTTGCAAAAACGGCGCGCGATCTCGATCACCTCGTCGCGCTCCGCCAGCCGCTGATCGACGCCGAGCCTTACGCCAGCGCGGCGGAACTCAACGCCGATCTCGACATCATCGCCGCTTCGCTCGAAGCCAACGGCGCCGCCATTCTCGCGCGCGGCCGGCTGCGCGCTTTGCGCCGCGCGGTCGACGTATTCGGCTTTCATCTCGCGCCGCTCGATTTGCGCCAGAACTCCGACGTGCACGAGCGGACGGTCGCCGAATTGGTGGCCGCCGCGACGCCTGACGTCGATTATCTCGCGCTCGACGAGGAGGCGCGCGTGGCGCTGCTTTTGCGGGAGCTGCGCTCGCCCCGCCCGCTGGTGTCGCCGTTTGTCACCTATAGCGACGAGACGGCCGGCGAACTCGCGGTGTTCCGCACCGCGGCGGCGATCCGCCGGACCTACGGGCGCGAGGCGATCCGTAGCAGCATCATCTCGAAGACGCAGGGCGTCTCCGACATGCTCGAGCTGGCGCTGCTCCTCAAGGAAGTCGGCCTCATCAGCGCAAGCGGGCGCGCCGAGATCAATATCGTGCCGCTATTCGAGACGATCGACGATCTGCGCGCCTGCGTCGGCGTGATGGATCGTCTGTTCGCCATCCCCGAATACCGACGCCTCGTCGACAGCCTCGGCGGCGAGCAGGAGGTGATGCTCGGCTATTCCGACTCCAACAAGGATGGCGGCTTCGTCACCTCCGGCTGGGAGCTCTACAAGGCCGAGATCGGCCTCGTCGAAATCTTCAAGCGGCATGGCGTGCGCGTTCGCCTGTTCCACGGACGCGGCGGCTCGGTCGGGCGCGGCGGCGGCCCGAGCTACGATGCCATCCTCGCGCAGCCCGGCGGCGCGGTGCAGGGGCAGATCCGCATCACCGAGCAGGGCGAGATCATTTCGAGCAAATATTCCAACGCTGAAGTCGGACGGCGCAATCTCGAGACACTCGCCTCGGCGACGCTCGAGGCGACGTTGCTGCAAGAGCAGGTCGCCGCCCCCGACCCTGCTTATCTCAGCGCGATGGAGGAGCTTTCGCTCAGCGCCTACAAGGCCTATCGCGGCCTCGTCTGCGAGACCGAAGGCTTCGAGCGCTACTTCTGGTCGTCGACGGTCATTACGGAAATCGCGACGCTCAACATCGGATCGCGCCCCGCCTCGCGCAAGAAGACGACTGCGATCGAAGATCTGAGAGCGATCCCTTGGGTCTTCTCCTGGGCGCAGTGCCGCTTGATGCTGCCGGGCTGGTACGGTTTCGGCGCTGCGGTTGCGGAGTTCCTCGCCGCCCACCCCAGGGACGGCGTCAATCAGCTCAGGGCGATGTATCGCCACTGGCCCTTCTTCCGCACGCTGCTCTCCAACATGGACATGGTGCTCGCCAAGTCGAGCCTCGCGATCGCCTCGCGCTATGCGCAACTCGTCAGCGACGTCGCTTTGCGTGAAGCCATTTTCTCGCGCATCGCCAGCGAATGGCGCCAGTCGGTCGACGCGCTCAACACGATCATGCAGCAGGAGAGCCTGCTCGAACACAATCCCCTGCTCGCCCGCTCCATCCGCAACCGGTTTCCCTACCTCGACCCGCTGAACCACATTCAGGTCGAGCTGCTGAAGATCCATCGCAGCCGCTCGACCAGCGACAAGGTGCTCACCGGCATCCAGCTCACGATCAACGGCGTCTCGGCGGGCTTGCGCAACAGCGGTTGAGCGAAGGGCGGACGCTCGCACCGCCGACACGACGATCCCCGGGTCGCTTCGCGGCGACGCAAATCGCGCGTTGCGGGCGCTTCCGCACGCGGCGCGACGATGCGCGCCGTGGCCGGGAACGAAACGTCGCGCCGCTGGTTGGATCGGCAGAAACGCCAGCAAGACCAACAAGAGGAGACGGCCATGGGTCGCGGCATTTTGCTCTGGCTACTCGGGGTGCCAATCCCCGTCATCATTCTGCTCGCCCTCCTGCAGCACTGACGAGCCTAGAGCGGATTGTCTTTAGGTTGATCCCAGCCTTTGTCGTCATCGCGGGCCTTGATGTGCGGAACGCGCCACGTAGCAATGTGGCAATCGCCTCGATCGCTGGATTGCTTCGCTCCGCTCGCAATGACGCTCCAAGTGGATCAACCTGACGACAGAGCGCGCTAGTCCTGCGAACTTCGGAGATGACCGATGACAGATGCAACATACGCTTCGCGCGCGCCGGCCAGTGCGGCGAGCGCGCGTTCGGATCAACTCACGCTTGAAGCTGGCGGCTCAGCCGTTTCCTGGGCCGCCGTCATAGCCGGCGCCTTCGCGGCGGCGGCGATCTCCTTCGCGCTGTTTGCGCTCGGCGCCGGGCTCGGCCTCGGATCGGTGTCGCCGTGGGCGACCAACAATCCGTCGCCGGTGACATTCGGGATCTTGGCGGCCCTCTGGCTGCTCGCCATCCAGCTGTTCGCGCCCGGCGTCGGCGGCTACATAGCGGGCCGTTTGCGGACGCGATGGACGGCGACGCCGAACGACGAGGTCCATTTCCGCGACAGCGCCCACGGATTTCTGGTCTGGCGGTCGCCGCGGTCCTCACCGTCGCGCTGTTGAGCGCCGCCGCGATGTCCGGGGCGTCGCACGCGGCGAGCGGCGCTGCGAGCGCCTCGGCCAGCGACAAGACCGCGTATCTCACCGACACGCTGTTTCGCACCGATCATCCTGTGGCGGCCGCCGACGTTCCGGCGCTGCGCGATTCCGCAAGCGAAGTTCAGCGCATCCTGGTGGCCGACGCGGGTCTGAGCGAGATGCCGGCCGCTGACCGAGCCTATATCGTCCAGCTCGTGTCCGCTCGAACCGGGCTCAGCCAGCAAGACGCGGACAAGCGCGTCCAGGACGTCGTCAACACGTTCAAGAGCGCGACCGACAAGGCCCGCAAGACAGCCGCCTACGTCTCGCTGTGGACCTTCATCGCGCTTATCGTTGGGGCGCTCTCGGCGAGCTACATGGCCACGGTCGGCGGGCGGTTGAGGGATGACTTGCCCGCGACAGGCTAAGGTCGCGCAGTCCCTTCTCCCGCAAGCGGGAGAAGGGGTTTTAGCGAACCGCGCGCTCGCGACCGTAGAGCAGCAGCATCAGCACGATCACGACGCCGTAGACGATCTGCCGGCCGAATTCCGGCATCTGCATCACGGACAGGATCGATTGCAGCAGGGTGATCAGGATCGCTCCGGCCACGGTGCCGTAATAGCTGCCGCGGCCGCCGAGGATGGACGAGCCGCCGAGCACGACTGCGGCGATGGCGGGAAGAAGATAGGCGTCGCCCATCGACTGCGCCGCCTTGGAGGCGTAACCGGCGAGCAGCACGCCGCCGAGCGCCGAAGCGCCGCCCGAGATCGCGAAGACGGCCAGCACGACCGCGCGGGTGTTCACCCCCGAGAGGTAGGCCGCCCGCTCCCGGTTGCCGATGCCGTAGACGGCGCGCCCGAAGGTGGTGCGCGTCAAGAGGAACACCGTCGCCGCGCCGACGACGATCCAGCAGATGACGGCGTTCGGCACGCCGGGAATGGCGGAGCCGGTGGCGATGTAGCGCATCGCGGGCGAAGCGAAGTCGCGCGGCGAGTAGCCGCCGGAATAAACCACCATGAGCCCCTGGGCGACCGCGTTCATCGCGAGCGTGACGATCATCGAGGGGATACGCAGGTAGGCGACGCCGAAGCCGTTGACGAGGCCGAGTGCGGCGCCGCAGGCGACACCGAAAGGAATGGCGAGGATCGCCCCCGCGGTTCCGTAGCTCGCCAGGGCACAGGACATCATCGCCCCGACCGTCACCACCCAGGGCAGCGACAGGTCGATCTGGCCGATCAGGATGACCATCATCATGCCGCTCGCAATGACGCCGAGAAACGCGGCAACCTTGAGCTGCTGCAGCAGATATTCGGGCGACAGGAAGTTGCGCGAATAAAGGCTGCCGACGAGCAGGAGCAAGACGATGCAGGCGTAGGCGGTCGCCACAGCCGGATCGAACCGGCGGCGAGCGGTCGTGGGCTTGCTTGCTGCGCTCGAGGTGCTCATGCGAACCAATCCAACCGATTGCGCACCCTGAGAAGGGCGAAGGCGCTGAGGCTCACCGCCAGCAGCAGCACGATGCCTTGGAACAAGGGCTGCCAGAGCGGATCGAGGTCAAAGACGAACAGAAGGTCGCCGATGGTGCGGAAAGCGAGCGCGCCGAAAATGGCGCCGATCGCGCTGCCGCTGCCGCCGAACAGCGACACGCCGCCGAGCACCACCGAAGCGATCGAGAACAGCGTGTAGGTGTTGCCGCTCGCATAGGCGGCGTCGCCCGTATAGGTGAAGAACGTCACGAACAGGCCGCCGACGCCCGCGAGCAGGCCGGCGAGCGCATAGGCGACGAATTTGGCCCACTTGATCGGCACGCCCGACATATAGGCCGCCGCCTCCGACGAGCCGGTGGCGTAGGCGGCACGGCCGATCGCCGACCTGCGATAAGGAATCCAAACCAGCAGGACGACGGCCAGGAGGACGATCAGGCTGGCGGGAATGACGCCGAACAGCTGCCCCGTCATCGCGTCGGCCAGCGTCTCGTCGACGCTGCCGCCCGGGGTCGGACGAAGCGCCAGCGCGAGGCCGAAATAGACCGCGCCGGTCGCGATCGTCGCGACGATCGGCTGCAGGCGGCCATAGATGACGATGAGCCCATTGACCGCGCCGCAGGCGAGGCCGGCGCCGAGCACGCCGACGACGCCCAGTGCGACCTCGAGGGGCGAGCCGATAACGATCGTCGAAGCCAGGCAATTGGTCAGCGTGAAGATCATGCCGACCGAAAGATCGATGCCCGCCGTGATGACGACGAGGGCTTGCGCCATCGCCACGAAGGCGAGCAACACGCCCTTATTGGCGGCGGTCTGCAACATATTGGGGCTAAAGCCGGCCGGGTGGTTGAGACCGTAGATGACGAACATCACCACGAAAATTGCCGCCGCGGTCACTGTGCCGCGTTGTTCGGCGAGCCAGAAGCGCCACTCTTTCATGCCGCGGCCACCGGGTTCGCGCCAGCGTTCTCCGCCGGCATGTTGAGCGCGCTCGCTATCAACGCCTTCTCCGTGATTTCATCGCCGACGAGCTCGCGCTTGACGGCGCCGTCATACATGACGAGGACGCGATCGCAGCAACCGATCAGTTCGTCGTAGTCGGTCGAATAGAAAATGATCGTGGCTCCTTCGTCGGCCAGCCTGCGCAGCAGCTGGTAGAGCTCCTGCTTGGTGCCGACGTCGATGCCGCGGGTCGGATCGTTCAGCAGGATGATGCGCGGCTTGTTCATCAGCCATTTGGCGATGACCACCTTCTGCTGGTTGCCGCCCGACAGGGAGCCGACCGGCGTCTCCGGACCGGCGCCGCGAATTTCGAGCGTCGCGAACATTTCTTCGATCAGGCGCCGCTCGACCGCGCGATCGATCAGGCCGCCGCGGGCGATGCGATGGAAGGCTGCGAAGGTCAGATTGTCGCCGATCGACATCGGCAGCATCAGGCCTTCGGTCTTGCGGTCCTCCGGGATCAGCGCCATCGAGACTTTGTCGGACTTCGCCTGGGTCGGGCTGGACAGCGAGACGGCCTTGCCGTCGACGGCGACGGTTCCGCCGCAGCCGCGCAGCACGCCGAACAGCGCCAGCAGCAGTTCGCGCTGGCCCTGGCCGTCCAGGCCACCGAGGCCGACGATTTCGCCCGCGCGTGCGGCGAAGGAGATGTCGCGCAAGCGACCCGTCCAGGAGAGGTTGCGCGCTTCGATGCGGGGCGGCTTGCCGTCCGGGGCCCGGACAGGCTTGGGCGGGAAGGGGTGGCTGTATTCCCGCCCGATCATCATCTCGACGACCTCGGCGTCGCTCTTGGTTCCCGCCTGGTAGGTCGCGATTTTGCGCCCGTTGCGGAACACCGAGCAGTCGTCGGCGAGTTCGGCGATCTCGTGCATGCGGTGCGAGATGTAGAGGAGCGCGAGCCCCTCGGAGCGCAGCCGCTTGATGACCGCGAGCACCTTGGTGACGTCGGCGGCGGTGAGAGCGGAGGTCGCCTCGTCGAGAATCAGGATGCGCGGACGGCGCGCCAAGGCCTTGGCGATTTCGACCATCTGCCGGCGCGACAACGGCAGGTCCTTGACGAGCGCGAGCGGGTGAATGTCCCCGGCGCCGGCCCGCGCCAGAGCCTCCTCGGCGATTTCGCGCTGCTTGCGCCGGTCGATCAGCCCGAAGCGGCGCGGCGGATTGCTGATGGCGATGTTGTCGGCGACCGAGAGGTCGGGGATCAGAGACAATTCTTGGAAGATGCAGACGACGCCCGCGGCGTTGGCGGTGGCCGGCGAGGCGAAGGTCACGTCCCGACCGTCGAGCGTCATGCGCCCCTCATCGGGCGCGACGACGCCGGACATCGTCTTGATGAGCGTCGACTTGCCGGCGCCGTTCTCCCCTAGGATCGCGTGAACGCGTCCTCCATAGATGTCGAGGTCGGCCTTTTCGAGCGCGCGAACGCCGCCATAGCGTTTGGAAACGCCAACCATAGTGAATAACGGCGCCGTCCCGGCCACGCTTGATCCTCCCATACCCAAGGACGGCGGCGTCGCAGCAAGCGCCGCGACGCCGCCGGAGACAATCTTTACTGATTTTCCTTCGACTGGCCCATGATTTCCTGCGCCGTGAAATTGATGCCACAGGTCGGGAAGGAGTTGCCGACGAAGAAGTTGTCGGACTGATCGGGGAAGTAGTCGGAGCCCGCCTTGAAGTTGGGATCCTCCGCGAGGGCGAGCGGGAGCTTCACCGACTGCGGGACGACCTCGCCTTCGAGCGCGGCGATCGCGACCTTGATCGCCACCGCGACCTGGGCGGGGCCGGTGCCGGCCGACGAGCACTTCAGGCCGTCGGCGGAATGCGCCGCGCACAGCTTGCGGAAGCCGTTCTCAGTCTCGCCGCCGAAGGGAACGAAGGGATGCTTCGCGTCCATTATCGCCTGAACGGCGCCGGTGTCGCCACCCTGCGCGGTGAACGCAACGAATGGCCCGCTGGTCGCGATGGCGTCGGCGACCGCCTTCTGCGCGACTTCGTCGTCCCACTTGCCGAACACTTCGGTCACGTCCCACTTCTTACCCGAGGCGTCGAGCGCCGAGTGCACGCCGTTGTGGCGATCGGTGTCGACCTCGGTTCCGGCGACGCCGCGGATCTCGAGCACCTTGCCGCCGTTCGGCACGTTCTTGGCGAGCCAGTTGCCCCACACCTCGCCGATGCCCTTCTGGTCGACGTCGACGTTGATCGCGTTCTCGGTGTCGAGGATGTTGTCGAAGGCCACCAAGACCACGCCGGCCGCCTTCGCGCGCTTCACCACGGGCCCGAAGGCGGTCGGGTTCTGCGCGTCGACGACGATCGCGTCATAGCCGGCGTCAATGAAGTTGTTGATCGCCGAGATCTGGGCCGGCACGTCCTCGCCGGTCGAGACGACCTTGAACTCCTTGAGTTTCGCGGCGACGTCGGGCTGCTTGGCGTAGGCTTTGGCCGTCTGGATCATCTGGATGCGCCAGGTATTGGCGATGTATCCGTTGGCGAGGGCGATGCGGAACGGGCCCTTCTTGGCAGGAAATTTATAGAACTTCGTCTGCTGCGTCCACGGCGCGAAACAGCTCGGCTCAGCCGACGGACCCGCGACAGTCTCTGGCCCGGCGGCGTGCGCGACGCCGCCGAATGTCGTAGTCGCCGCCAAAATGGCTGCAACGCTCGCGACCCGAGCCAGAAGTGACTCAAACTTCATTATAAACGCTCCTTGGGATTTCCATCTGCGCGCGTCGACGCGCCACCGGGGCCACTTCGGACCCTGATGCACAACGACAAATTGTTGTTCCTTAGCAAAACAACTTGATTCCATCACGCGCCTGGGAAGATATCAGGCGGATGAAAGCGCTGTCAATAACACGCGCTTTTGGTGTATAATCGATTGCGATCGATCCGGAGGACTCGCTTTGAGGACGACCCGTAGTCAGTCGAGGGGCCGCGCCACGCTCGACGACGTCGCTGCTTTGGCCTCGGTCAGCGCAGTCACGGCGTCACGCGCGCTGCGCAATCCTGAGATCGTCTCGCCAAGGCTTCGCGCCCGCGTCGAAGCCGCCGTTCGCGAGCTCGGCTACGTTCCTAATCAGCTCGCGAGCGGCCTCGCCTCCTCACGAACCGGGAGAGTTGCCGCGATCGTTCCCTCGCTCACCAACGGCGTGTTCGACGACTACCTGCGCGCGCTGCACGACGCTTTCGTCCCCGCCGGCATCGAAATCCTCGTGCTCAATTCGAACTACCTGCCGGGACGCGAAGAGAAGGCGATCGCCACGGCGCTCGGGCAATTCCCGGAAGCCATCATCCTTGCGGGCGTCAACCAAACGAAACATGCGCGGAGCCTGCTCGGGCAGGCCGCGATCCCGATCGTGCAGACGATGGAGATCGCGGAAACGCCGATCGACATCAACATCGGCCTCTCCCACGTCGACGCAGGCTACGCCGCCGCCCGCCATCTCTTCGCGCTCGGCCACCGCAACGTCGGCCACCTCATGGCGCCCCGCGACTCCCGCGCCCGCGCGCGCGCCGAGGGTTACGCCAGGGCGGCGCAAGAATTTGGAGTCGAGCCCGTCATCGCGGCGATCGACGACCCCTCGAGTTTTGCGATCGGCGGCAAGCTCCTCGTCGAGCTGATGCAGCGCAAGCCGGAAACGACGGCGATTTTCTGCGGCAACGACAATCTGGCGCTCGGCGCGTTGTTCGAATGCCAGCGGCGCGGCATCGCGGTCCCCCGGGACATGTCGATCATGGGCTACAACGATCTCGAATTCTCCGCTTGCGCCTATCCAGCGCTCAGCACCGTCGCGACGCCGCGCTACGAGATCGCGCGGCGGGCGGCCGAAATTGTGCTGGAGATCGTGCGCGGCTCAGGCGAGCGTCCGAAAACGCCGCAAATCGACGTCGGCTTTCGCGTCGTCGTTCGTGAGAGCACCGACAAGCCGCCCCGCCAGGCGTAACGGCGTACTCGACCGGGGTGACAGGAGCGCTGCCTCAGCCAAAAAGCAGGACGCACTAAACGCTCTTCACCGCGCCCTGTTGAATCAGCCGCATCTGCGCCTCGAACAGCGAACTGGTGAAATCGGCCAAGTCGCGCGACGCCTCGCGCATCAGCGAGAAGGGGGTCGGGCGGCGCGCGGTGAGGCGCCCCGTAATCTGGTTCTCCTCGAAGGTGAACTGCGTGTTGAACTTCGCCGCCAGCCGCAGCATGCCGACGTTGTCCGGCATGCACACGATCTCGATCGTCTCGACGCCATGGTTGGTCGCCGCCCGCTCGATCCGCTGGAACAACTGCGCGCCGACGCCGCGCCGGCGGTAACCCTGCTCGACGCTGAAAGCCGCCTCGGCATGGATATGCCGCTGGAAGGGCGGCTGCTCGCTCCAGATCGCTTCGTTCGAGCGCAATTCGCCCGCCCCGCGCATCACCCCGTCGATGGAGGCGCCGAAGACGAGATCGCCCTGCCCGAAGCAGTTCTCCGCGTAGCGAACGACGAATTCGTCCGACATGCCGCCGCCGAATTGCTCGTGGCGGCTGCGCGCGTCGAGGCGCAACAGATGGTCGCGAAACGCAGCCATATCAGCCGGCCACAGACGCCGGATCTCGACAGCGGGGTTGGTGGCGCTCGCCATGGTCCTAACCTTTGGATCAGTTCTTAGGCTCCCACACCCGGCGGGAATGTTGTGCACCGCAGCAATACTTTCAAGCCGCGCAACTGCGCCATATCGCCGCGTCGAGGCTCCGCTCCCACACCCGAATCACACGAGCGGGAACGATCATTGGCGAGGAGCTCGGCTGCCGCCTTGCGGAAGGTCAAGGAGGCGAACTCCGGGAGCCTCCCCCGTTGCGGAATACCGCAATACGCTCGTGAATCTCATGTTTGCGAGACGCGAGCGAATTTTACTCATTTTTCATTAACCTTAGCCAGAATCAGATGCACGCGGTTCGACCATGCGACGGTGGGTCGAAGTTTCGCCGAGATCGCGGTCCATGGACCGCACGGCCTCGCCATCGCCATGCGATCGACGACGAAGGAACACAGAATTATGCAAAGTGTCGTGCCCTACGCCGCCCGTGCTATTGCCGCCGGGCTCGGCCTGTGCCTCGCAATTACCGCCTTCAGCGCCGAAGCGGCGACGAAGCCCAAGGAGAAGGAGAAGGATCCGCCGGCGGCGGCTAAGCCGGCGCTGATCGGCGCTTATGGCGACTGGAGCGTCTTCCAGAGCCAGAACGGCAAGAACCGCATCTGCTACACCCTTGCGCAGCCCAAGGAGCGCGACCCCGCCGACCTCAAGCGCGACTCAGCTTACGCCTTCATCTCCGAGCGGCCCGCCGAGGGCGTGCACAATGAAGTGTCCTTCATCATGGGCTTCGACATTGGCTCCGGCCCCGCGGCCGACGAAGCCAAGGACAAGAAGAAGGCCAAGAAGAAAGACAGCGACGTGATCGCGCCGACCGCCGCCATCGGCGACTCGACCTTCGACCTGCTCCCCAAGGGCGCCGACCTCTGGGTCAAGAACGCCGCCCGTGAGAGTGATCTGATCGCGGAGATGCGCAAGGGCTCCAAGCTCGTCATCAAGGCGAGCTCGAAGAAGGGCAACGTCACGACCGACACGTATTCGCTGTCGGGTTTCAGCCAGGCGATCGACCGGGCCCTGAAGGACTGCCCCAGCAGCTAAGAGCGATCCGCCCGCTGCTCATCTCGCCAGGCGCGCGTAAATCTGGCCGATTTCGAACGCATCGCCGCAGGCGCCGTGCGCGCGGCACGATCGGGGCGGCCGGCCGGATCGACCGCTCCTCACATCAACAGCGTCGTCACGTAGAAGAACGCGAGAAAGACGGCGCCGAGGCCCCAGACGACGCCGGAGATATCGCGCGCTTTGCCGCTCGCCGCGCGCAGCAGGATGAAGCTCAGCACGCCGAGCGCCATGCCGTTGATCAGGTTGTTGCTGAGGACCGTAACCAGCAACATCAGCGCGATCGGGATCGCATTGAAAAGATCGCCCATGTCGATCTTCGCCACGCCCTGCATCATCAGGACGCCGACGAGCACCAAGGCGGGCGCCGTCGCTTGCGGCGGCACGATGACGAAGATGGGCCAGAAGAACAGCGCGAGCGCGAAGAGGGCTGAAACCGTCAACGACGTCAGTCCGGTGCGCCCGCCCGCCTGCACCCCCGCGATGGATTCGATATAGGCGGTGACGACCGAGGTGCCGAGGATCGGCCCGACGATGCTCGACGTCGCGTCGGTGGCGAAGGCGGCGGTCGCGCTGGGGATCGATCCGTCGGGCTCGCGCAGATTGGCCGCGCCGGTCACGCCGATCAGCGTGCCGAGCGTCGAGAAGAACTCAGCGCAGACGAAATAGAACAACAAGGGCAAGGCGACGACAAAATTCGAGATCAGCCATCGAAAGTCGAGCTGCGCGAATGTCCCCGACGGCCAGCGCGGCCAGCCGACGAGCGCCGCCGGCGCGTTGGTGACCATCTTGCCGCCGGCGCCCGGCACGAAGAGGCCGGCGACAGTGATCGCGGCGATCGCGATGATGATCGCGCCCGGCGTCTTGCGCGCGACCAGCACCGGGGTCAGCAGAATTCCGGCGAGGGTCAGCAGCGTGGCCGGATTCTTCAGCGAGCCCATCGCGACATAGGTCGAGGAATTGGCGACGATGAAGCCGGCGCCGCGCAGCCCGATGAAGGCGATCAGCGCGCCGACCGAGGCTTGGATGCCGACCTTGAGGACCTCTGGCACTTCCTTTGCCACCTTCTCGCGCAGCTTGGAGAGCGACAGCGCGAGGAAGACGACGCCCGTAAAGCAGACCATGGCGAGCGCCCCCTGCCACGGCGCGCCCATCTGCTTGACGATCACATAGGTAAAGATGACGTTCGAGCCCATCGCGGGCGCCACGGCGAGCGGCAGATTGGCCGTCAGGCCCATCATCGCCGAACCGAACAGCGCGGCGAGCGCCGTGGCGATCACGAGATCGCCGCGGTCCATGCCCGCGTTCGACATGATCGCCGGATTGACGGCCAGAATATAGGCCATCGCCGCGAACGTTGTCGCACCGGCGATCAGCTCCTGGCCGACCGAAGTCGAGCGTTCAGCGAGCCGAAACTTGCGGTCAAGCCAGCCGCGCGGCCTCGCGGCGAAATCGGCGTTTGACGCGGCGCGCTCGATCATCTCGGGTCCTTGGGTTCGCTCCGAATAGGGGGCAAGCAAAGCGTGCGCCAGTCACCACACGACCGGATGCGTCTCGCCGGTCTGAACGTTGACGAAGCCTTCCGGCGCGCCCTCGAAGGGCGCCACCAGCACCCATGTCCAGGGCGCACAGGTCAGCGTCGCGAACATCAACCGCTCGGGAAAGCCGGGATACCAGCGTGGCCGGAAGGTCGGCTCGTACATCCATTCGACCTTGCGCGCCTCCGCATAGAGCCGCTGCATCTCCGCGTCGACCGCCTCGGCGGGCCGGCAGGACATCAGGCCGCCGACCTCGAAGCGCACCGTCGCGGCAAGGACGCCCTCGCGCACCAGCGCCCAGCCGCCCTGCGTCTCGATCAACGTGTTGACCGCCTGCGCCATCGCGGCGTCGGACGAGCCAACGACCCAGATGTTGTGCTTGTCGTGCGCGACCGAGCAGGCGAGCGCGGTCGCCGGCGTCGCCGGCCCGCAGCCACGCCAGAACATCTTGGCGGTCCGCCCCTCGCCCGAGAAACGGTCGACGATCGCAAATTTGGTGATGTTCTGCTCGGGAAGGCGCTGGACCTCGCCGTCGCGCACGGGCATTTCAAGAATGTAGAATTCGGGATGCCAGTGGAAAGGGCGAATGACCGCGGCCTGCATCGTGGCGCGGCCCGGGGCGGCCTTCAGCGCGAAATCCTCGGCCGTCACGGTGCGGCGGATATCGATCGTGCCGGTCGCCCAATCGGGCCAGTCGATGCGCGGGACCGCGCCGACATAGCGTTTGCCCTCGGAGATTTGCGCGCCGTCGGCCCACACCTTCTCGATCGCGAGCGAGGCGGGATCGGACAGCAGCACGACGTCGGCGTAGCGGCCCGGCGCGAGGCTGCCGACGAAAGGCGTCAGCCGCATGTGGCGCGCCGGGTTGATGGTCGCGCATTGAATCGCGATCTCGGGCGCGAAGTCCGCTTTCGATCGCGAGGCGAATGTTGTAGTCGGTCGCGCCGAGCTCGAGCGTGTGCGAGGCGCTGCGGTCGTCGGTCGTGAAGGCGATCTGCGACCAATCGGAGAGGCCCTTGTCGAGCAGGAACCTGATGATCTCCGGCATCGCATAGATGCGCAGCTCGATGAACAGCCCGCGGCTCAGCTTGTCCCAGGTCTCCTCCGGCGTCTGCACCTCGTGATCGGAGGCGAGCCCGGCGGCGGCGAAGGCGTTGATCGAGGCAAGATCGCGCAGGCCCGAAGCATGGCCCTCGACGACGCCGCGCGCGGCGAACGTCGCCTCGATCATGCCCCAGAGCCGCTTGTAGGACGGATTGTCCGGATTCCACACCGCCGGCCAGTCCATCACCTCGTCGAGGCCTGCGACCATCAGGCTCTCGGCCATGAAGCGCTTCTGCTCGTCGTGGCCGAAATAGCCGCCGCCCCACTCGTAGGCGGTCGGCGGCACGGCGGAGCCGGGCAGCGGGAAGATCTTGAGCGGCGAGCCGCTGCGCCGCGCCGTCGAGCCAGAATTCGAGATTGCGAGCGCCATTGACGTTGGAGAATTCGTGGCTCGCCTCGCAGGTCCAGGTGTTGCCGCGCGGCAGCACCAGCGCCGCCTCCCATTCCGGCGTCAGATGCGAGCTCTCGATATGCTTGTGGACCTCGCCGAAGCCGGGGACCGCCGCGAGCCGCGGCTCGTGGACGCGCTCGCGGACCTCGCCTTGAAATTCGCCGGCCGGGCCGACCCAGGCGATGCGCCGACCCTTGATGACGATCTCCCAATCCTCGCGCCAGGAGCGGGTGTGGACGTCAAGCAGGCGCCCGACCCGCAGCGCCCGATCGGCCGGCCGTTTGCCCAGTGCGACGAGGGCGAGATCCTGACGGATGCGCACCTCGCTGGCGGCGTCGATCCCGTCGTCGCGCTCGCGCGCTGGTTCGCTGGACCCGGCGGCTTCGGATTTCACATTTTCCATCGTCACAAGATGTCCATGTGAGGGGGGCGGCGCGCAAGCCCGCGCAACGCCTACGATTTCGCGGGCGCCGTCTTATACACAAAAGAGTTGTTCCCGCCGCGGCGATCGGCGTGCTCGCCGCCCCGTGCAGAAAGTGGCCCGTTGCCGCCTGGCCTTGGCGGTGGCGTGCGCTCCCGTGCGGCGCCATGATGCCGCGGCTCGATTCGAACCGACGTCCGGTCTCGAAAGCTTAACCGAGGACCCCATGGCCGATCTGCGCGTAATCGCTGGACCGTATCAATTCGACGCCAAGCTCGAGCGCGAGAGCGCGCCGCAGACCTGCGCCGCCTTCGAGGCCCGGCTTCCCTTCATCAGCAAGGTGGTCCATGTCCGCTGGAGCGGCGAAGGCGTCTGGATGCCGCTCGGGGACATGCAATTCGGCGTCGGCTACGAGAACCACACCAGCTACCCCGCGCCGGGCCAGATCATCCTCTATCCCGGCGGCATCAGCGAGACGGAAATCCTGCTCGCCTACGGCGGCGTCCATTTTGCGTGCAAGATGGGCCAGCTGGCCGGCAACCACTTCCTCACGCTGACCTCGGGCCTCGAAAACCTGCGCGAACTCGGCCGCCTTGCGCTGTGGCACGGCGCGCAGGACATCCGCTTCGAGAAGGCGTAGGCGGCCCTCACCCCAGGCCCCTCTCCCGCACGGGAGAGGGGTGGCGCACGCGTCCAGCGCGCCTAAGCAATCAGATCCTCGACACGGATCGGAAAGCGGCGAACCCGGATTCCGGTCGCGTGCCAGACGGCGTTGGCGATGGCGCCGGCGGTTCCCGTCACGCCGATCTCGCCGACGCCCTTGACGCCGAGCGCGTTGACATGCGGGTCGCGCTCATCGACGAGAATCGCCTCGAGCGCCGGCGCGTCCGCGTTCACGGGGACGTGGTACTCCCCGAGATTGGCGTTCATGACGCGGCCTGTCCGGACATCGACGACGGCGCGCTCGTTGAGCGCGAAGGAGGCGCCCCAGATCATGCCGCCGAAATATTGGCTGCGAACGAGACGCGGATTGATGACGCGGCCGGCGGCGAACGCGCCGACGAGGCGCGTGACGCGGACCTGACCGAGATCGGGATCGACCTTCACCTCGGCGAAGACGGCGCCGTGGGCGTGCATCGCGTAAGTCTGTTGCATGGCGGGATCCGGCGCCGCTTGGCCAACGCCAACCATCTCCGACACGCCGGCGCGCGTGAGGATCTCGGCGTAGCTCTCCGAGCGGCTCTCGTCGTCGCGACGGAAAAGACGGCCATCGCGCGCGATGACGCCCGCATTGCCGGCGCCAAAGAGCGGCGAGCGCGGATCGGCGGTGGCGAGCTGCGCAAGCTTGGCGATCGCATCCGCGCCAGCGTTGTTGATGGCGACGCCGGCGGTCGCGGTGTGCCCCGACCCGCCCGCGATCCCCGCGTCAGGCAAACTCGAATCGCCGGAGCGGAATTCGAGCTGATCGAGCGGCAGGCCGAGGGAGTCGGCGGCGATCTGCGCGAGCGCGGTCACCGCGCCCTGCCCCATTTCGTGCGCGCCGATTTCCATGACGCCGGCGCCGTCGCTGCGGATGATCGCGCGGGCCCGGCCCTGAAACGTCAGCGCCGGGAAGGTCGCCGTGCCGACGCCCCAGCCGACCAAGCGGCCCGCGTCGTCGCGCATCTCGCGCGGCTGCAAGGGCCGCCGCGACCAGCCAAAACGCTCGGCGCCCTGCGCGTAGCATTCGCGCAGCGCCTTCGACGAAAACGGCTTGCCCGTCATCGGCTCGACTTCGGCGTAATTGCGCAGGCGGAACTCGAGCGGATCCAACCCGCAAGCGTCGGCCATCTCGTCGATTGCGCTTTCCAGGGCGATCGAACCGGTCGCCTCTCCCGGCGCGCGCATGAACATCGGCGTGCCGACGTCGAGGCGAACGGCCTCGTGCGAGGTCCGAATCGCCGGGCTGGCATAGAGCGTGTGCGATGAATCGGAGGCGGACTCGTAGAATTCGTCGAACGTCGATGTCGCCGTCTTGGTGTAGTGGTCGATCGCCGTCAGGCGTCCGTCCCGGTCCGCTCCCATGCGCAGGCGCTGCCGCGTCGGCGCGCGGTGGCCGAACGGCCCGAAGCACTGCTCGCGCGTCGCGACGAGCTTGACCGGACGCCCGACCAGCCGCGCCGCCAGAACGCCGAGCAACTGCGGCCCGGAGACGAGCCCTTTCGATCCGAAACCGCCGCCCAGGAACGGGCTGCGGATATGGATGTTCTCAGGCGGCAGTCCGAGCAGGCCGGCCAGCCGGAACTGCGCGAGCGCCATGCCCTGGCTCGGCGTGTCGATGAAGAGCTGATCGCCCTCCCAGCGCGCGACAATGGCGTGCGGCTCCATCGCATTGTGGTACTGCGGCGGGGTCTCGTAGACCGCGTCGATCCGGCGGTGCGCGGCGGCGAGGCCCGCCTCCGCATCGCCCTTGCTGACGATCGGCGGATGGCCGGGGCCGACGGCGGACGGCGTGAAGCTCTCGCTCGCGTCGAGATGCGCGCGCGGCGTTTCCGCCTCGTAGCGCGGCGACAGCAGCGCGGCGCCTTCCGTCGCGGCTTCGAGCGTCTCGGCGATCACAACGGCGATCGGCTGTCTCGCATAGCGTACGCGCTCGCTTTGCAGCACGTCGAGCCGGAACTCGAAGAGGTTGGTGCGCGCATCCGGATCCGCGGCTAACTCCGGCCGGTTGGCGGGCGTCATCACGTCGACGACGCCCGGGTGGCGCTTGGCCGCCTCGATGTCGAGCGAGGCGACGCGCCCGCGCGCGATCGTGCTGACCGCAAGCGCGGCGTAAAGGACGCCTTCGGGGCGGTTGTCGGCCGCGTAGCGCGCGGCGCCGGTCACCTTGAGGACGCCGTCGAGGCGCGTGATCGGCTGGCCGCTGCTCGAACCATGCCGGACATGCGCGGGCGTGCGGGAGATCGCAATCTCAACCATGATCGGTCCTCATTGGGCTGCAGCGAAGGGAGACGCCGGAAGGGCCGGCGTCCGCTCAGGCGTCCCGGCGGCGGCGAGCGCCAGCGCGCGTTTGACGACGCGCTTGCCGAGTTCGATCTTGAAGGCGGCCTCCTCGCCCGGCGCCGCAGCGCCTGCGAGCGACGCCTCGGCGGCCGCCGCAAAGGCGCCCTCCTCCGGCCGCGCGCCCGCAAGGACCGCTTCGGCGGAGCCCGCGCGCCACGGCTTGGTCGCGACGCCGCCAAGAGCGATGCGCGCCTCGACGACGACGCCGTTCTCGATCCGCAGAGCGGCCGCGGCGGAGGCAAGCGCGAAGGCGAAGGAGGTGCGATCGCGCACTTTCAAATAGCGCCCATGGGAAGCGAAGGCCGCCGCATCGGGCGGCAGGCGCACGGCGACGATCAGCTCGCCCGGCTCTAGAGCGCTCTCGATGTGAGGGGTCTCCCCAGGCAGACGATGCAGCGCGTCGATCGGGACTTCGCGACGCCCGGCGCGCCCCTCGATCTCGACGACGGCGTCCAGCGCGACCAGCGCGACGCAGAAATCGGAGGGATGTGCGGCGATGCAGCCGTCGCTCCCGCCGAGGACCGCGTGGCCGCGATTGTCGCCGCCGATCGCATCGCAGCCGCTGGCGGGATCGCGCTTGTTGCAAGCGCTCGCGACGTCGTAGAAATAGGCGCAGCGCGTGCGCTGCAAGAGGTTGCCGCCGATCGTCGCGGCGTTGCGCAATTGCGGCGAGGCGCCGGACAACAGCGCCTCCGCGATCATAGGAAAGCGACGGGCGAATTGCGCATCCCTCGCGAGGTCGGCATTGCGGACGAGCGCGCCGATGCGCACCGCGCCGTCCGGCAGCCAGGCGATCGCGTCGAGGTCGGGCAAACGGCGGATATCGACGATCCGCGTGGGCCGGCTGACGCCGCCCTTCATCAGATCGATCAGGTTGGTGCCGCCGGCGAGGTAAGCGGCGCCGGGCTCCGCGCCCGCGGCGAGAGCTTCGTCGATCGTGGCGGGGCGCAGGTAGTCGAACGTGTTCATGCGACGTCCCTTTGCTCGAGTTCGGTCATCTGGCGTTCGGCCTCGAGCACCGCTTCGGCGATGCCCGCATAGGCGGCGCAACGGCACAGATTGCCGCTCATGCCTTCGCGCGCGCGCTCGAGTTCGCCGCCGGGGCCGCCCTCTCTGAGAAAGCCGACCGCGCTCATGATCTGGCCGGGCGTGCAGTAGCCGCACTGGAAGCCGTCATGCTCGATGAAAGCGGCCTGGACCGGGTGCAGTCGATCGCCCTCGGCGAGCCCCTCGATCGTCTCCACTTGCGCCCCATCGCAAGCAAGCGCCAGCATAAGACAGGAATTGACGCGCCGTCCGTCCAAGAGAACCGTGCATGCGCCGCACTGGCCGCGGTCGCAACCCTTCTTGGTTCCCGTGAGCCCGAGGCGTTCACGCAGGAGGTCGAGCAAGGTCACGCGCGGATCGTCGAGGATCGTCTCGCGGCGCTCGCCATTGACGGCGAGGGTGATGGAGAAGCTCATGTTGAACTCCAAGACTGAGGCAAGCGGCGGCGTCTCGAGCCGCCGAAATTTGGGAGGACGACCGAATTCATCGGCAGGCCTATCGCCGGCCCATTGGATCGCGATAGATGAGGCGAAGAAATGGCGCGCTGGCGTCGATCGATGTTATACGGAGGCATCCTCCGTTTTGCAAGCGACAGGATGATGCAGAAGGACGAAACCTCCATTGCCGGAACAAAGCCGCAACGCGCGCCGCGCGCGGACGCGATTCGGAATCGCGAGCAGTTGCTCGCGGCGGCGAAGGAAATCTTCAGCGTCGGCGGCGCCGAGGCGAGCCTCGAGGCCGTCGCGGCGCGGGCGAGCGTCGGCATCGGCACGTTGTATCGCCACTTTCCGACGCGCGAGGCTCTCTTCGAAGCGGTCTATCGCCGCGAGGTGGAGCACCTCGCCGATCTTGCCGAGCGCCTGAAGATCGACGCGTCTCCGGCTGACGCGCTGCGGCATTGGCTCCGCTCGAACATCGAATTCGTCGCGACCAAGAAAGGCATGGCGGCCGCGCTCGCCCTCGCCGCCAACAAGGACCTCTCCGCCTACTCGTCGAGCCGCCTAACCGAGGCGGTCGCTGGCCTGCTGGCGCGCCTCGCCGCCGAAGGCCAGATCCGCACCGACATCGGCCCCGAGGATCTGCTGCGCGCGCTAGTCGGCATGTGCTACCTGCGTGACCAGCCAGGCTGGCAGCAGACGGCCATGCGGCTCATGGACGTCTTTGTGGACGGGCTCCTGAAGCCAGCTACCGATAGACGTCCTGCATAGCAGCCGGACTCCTTCTCCCCTGCGGGAGAAGGGGCAAAGCCCGTCACTCGCGCCCCACGCCGCTTAGAATTTGCGCGAAGCGGGCGGCCCCGGCCGCTTGCGGCTTGCGCTCGGCGATTGTCGGCGGGGCAGCGGCGCGGCGGGGCTGGCGTGTCCGGTCGCCGTGGCCTTGCCGGCAACGCCGCCGAAGATCTCCTGCGCGTGTCTCCGTGCGGCGGGGACCCAGGGGATCGCCCCGATCCGGCTAAATCTAACGTTCGCGCCCGGTTAAGTCGCCCGCCGAGGGCCCCCATTTGCGCTGCTGTATGAGTTCGCCAATTCACTCGATATGCGCCGCTACATGCAACGTGGCCAAGCTCATGCGGGTGGCGACGAGGTTGCGACCGCTACCGGGCTGGAGCTGTGGCTGCGCGGCCGAGGTTTGCTCGCGAGGGCGCCGGGCTGGATGTGGCAGTTGCGCGAACGCCTTTGAAAATCTCTGATGCGAATGTCCGCTCCAAAACGGACATCGTCGACGCCACCTGAAGCCCATCTACAGGTGTCTTCGGGGCGCGAGGATGATGAAGCGCCGTCAGCCTTAACGCTGCGGGTTCAGTGGCCAAACTCCAATAGCATCGGTGGCTCGCATTCATCGGCCGCCTGGCAGACGCGGTCGCGCCCCTCTTGCTTGGCGCGGTACAAGGCTCGATCGGCGGCCTGCAGGAGGTCTCCGGCTGTCATCCCTTCGGCCTCCGGCGTCAACGAAGCGACGCCAAGGCTGACTGTGACGAAGCCGTTCTGCCGCTTGGCATGTTGCAGCCGCAGGTCGCGCACCGCCACCAGCAAGCGCGTCGCGATTGCATGCGCCGCGCGGGCGCTCGTGTTGGGCAGCAGGACAGCAAATTCTTCGCCGCCGTAGCGGCCGACCACGTCGCCGGGCCGGCAGGTCGTCAGGAATGCATTGGCGAGCGCCCGCAGGCAATTGTCGCCCGCCGGATGGCCGTAAAGGTCGTTATAGGCCTTGAAGTCATCGGCATCGATCATGATTAACGCCAGGTTGCGACCGTTTTTGACCGCCCGGTCGAAATGCCGCTGCAGGCTCTCCTCGAAATGCCGCCGGTTGGCGACGCCGGTCATGAAGTCGCTGCGCGCAGCCTGGCGATGTCGCGCATCCGAGAGTTCCTTGCTCAAGGCGATCAGCCCGAACGCGAGCAGGATAGCGAAGGCCAGCGCGTCGACCATCGTCGGCACGATACTTGGCATGGCGTTGAACGACGGGTTGCCGGGGTGCAGGTCAAACAGCAGCGGGATCGCGCGCCACAGACTGAGCATGGCCTGGCAGCCAAACAGGAGCAGCAGCCAGGCGCGGACCCTGAGCGAGCCGAGCCGTATCAGCCAAATTTCTCGCATCGCCACGAGGATTTGCGCCACGACGATCAGACCGTTGGCGCTGATCCGCAGATCGGCGCTGTCGCGGAAGGCAGGAATAAGGCAGAGCCCAAGCCAGATCGCCACTGGCGCGGCGACCAGGCCGGCTCGGGGCGGCCGCAGGCGCAGGACCCGGCAGCCGGACCAGATCATGCCATAACAGAGGAACACGAGCGCATTGCTCAACGTGATCGCAGGCAGAAAGGGCAGCGTCACCCGGCCGACCATGCCGAGACAGAACAGTGCGCAGGCCGCCGTCATCCACAACACGACCTTCTGGCTGCGGTCCTGCAACCAGAGCGGCACGCACGCGGCGCCCAGCAGCGAGACGACCAGCAGCATGGCGAGCCAAAGGGTCTGTGGGTCCAAGGCCATTATTGAGCTTCAACGGGAGAGGTCCCATCCTGGACCAAAGCCGATCTCGGTAAAGATATCGTCTCGCCTGACGACATCTTGCTCCCTACCGCTTCGCCGCCAGGAAATAGTTCACCGACAAGTCCCGCGTCAGCCGCCACTCGCGGCTGAGCGGATCGAAGGCGACGCCGCGACGCTGCGTCGGCGTCAGCCCGGCGGCCGCGACGGCAGCGGCGAGTTCGTCCGGGGTGACGAACTGCTCCCAGTGATGAGTGCCCTCCGGCAGCCAGCGCAGCACATATTCGGCGCCGACGATCGCCAGCGCGAAGCTCTTGAAGGTGCGGTTGAGCGTCGAGAGCGCCAACAAGCCGCCCGGCTTCACCAGCGAGGCGGCCGCGGCGACGAAAGCGGGAACGTCGGCGACATGCTCGACGACCTCCATCGCCGCCACGACGTCGAAGCGCGCCCCCTCGCGCGCCAGATCCTCCACCGTCCCGACCCGGTAGACCGGCGACGCCCCGGTCTCCTCGGCGTGCGCCCGGGCGATCTCTATCGAGGTCGGCGCCGGATCGAGGCCGGTGACCTCGGCGCCGAGACGGGAAAGCGGCTCGGCCAGCAAGCCGGCGCCGCAGCCGACGTCGAGCAGACTGAGGCCGGCGAGCGGCGGCTCGTCGCCGCCGGCATTGTGCTTGAAATGCGCGGCGATCGTATCGCGCAGCCAGCCGATGCGGACCGGGTTCAGCCGGTGCAACGGCGCCATCGGGCCGTCTGGATCCCACCAATCGGCGCCCAGCGCGTCGAAGCGCGCGACTTCTTCATCAATGACGCTCGGCGCGCCTTTTGCGGCTGTCATCGAATGCTCCTTCACGCGTTCGGCGGCGGTACGGGCGAGCCCCAGCCGTTGACCAGCCCGTCGGTCCCCTTGTATACGCGCGCGTCAACGACGGCGCGAGCCGTCCCTTCCTTTCCGCAAGCGGAATCTTCATGGCGCGTCTAGTGATGAAGTTTGGCGGCACCTCCGTCGCCGATGTCGAGCGCATTCGCAACGTAGCGCGCCATGTCAAACGCGAAGTCGAAGCCGGACACGAGGTGGCGGTGGTCGTCTCGGCGATGGCCGGCAAGACGAACGAGCTCGTCGCCTGGTGCCGCGAGGCCGCGCCGGTCTATGATTCCGCCGAATATGACGCCGTCGTCGCCTCGGGCGAACTCATCACCGCCGGCCTGCTGGCGATCGTCCTCAAGGACATGGGCCTCGACGCCCGCTCCTGGCAGGGCTGGCAGATTCCGCTCACCACCGACAACGCGCACGGCTCCGCGCGCATCGCCAACATCGACGGCAAGGGCATCATCAACGGAATGGCCAAGGGCCAGATCGCGGTCGTCGCCGGCTTTCAGGGCGTCCACGAGGCGAGCGGCCGCGTGTCGACGCTCGGGCGCGGCGGCTCGGACACGTCCGCGGTCGCGCTCGCGGCGGCGCTCGACGCCGACCGCTGCGACATCTACACCGACGTCGACGGCGTCTACACCACCGATCCGCGGGTCGTGCCGAAGGCCCGCCGCCTCGATAAGGTCTCGTTCGAGGAAATGCTCGAAATGGCTTCGCTCGGCGCCAAGGTGCTCCAGGTGCGCTCGGTCGAAGTCGCGATGGTTCACAGGGTCAAGCTTTACGTGCGCTCGTCTTTCGACGACCCCGACGATCCGAAACTGGGCACGTTGATTTGCGACGAGGAGGATATCGTGGAACAGCAGGTCGTCACCGGCATCGCCTTCTCCCGCGACGAAGCGCAGATCACGCTGCGCAAGGTCGCGGATAAGCCCGGCGTCGCAGCGGCGATCTTCGTGCCGCTCGCCGAGGCCAACGTCAACGTCGACATGATCATCCAGGTCGTCTCCGACGACGCAGCGACGACCGACATCACCTTCACGGTGCCGAGCGCGGAATTCGACCGCGCCAAGGCGCTGCTCGAGGCGCGGCGCGAAGTCATCGGCTATTCGGCGCTGCATGGCGCGCCGGACGTCGTCAAAATTTCCGCGATTGGCATCGGCATGCGCAGCCATTCCGGCGTCGCCGCGCGCGCTTTCAAAGCGCTGTCGGAGAAGGGGATCAACATCCGGGCGATCACCACCTCGGAGATCAAGTTCTCCATGCTGATCGACGAGGCCTACACTGAGCTCGCGGTGCGCACGCTGCACACGCTCTACGGGCTCGACGCCAAGCACTGATCGGCGACAGCCGCGCGGCCGCCGACGGCTGCGCGGTGGGGCCCCTCCCGCTGATTCCAATCAAGCGCACGCTCGCGCGCCCTGCTACAAGTGCGGGGCGCGACGGGGCGTGCATTGGTGGGGAGGGCGAATGGATCCGGCGATCGCCAGAGAGCTGACCGCCTTGCGGCGGGAGATCGAAGCGCTGCGGGCCGCCGGCTCCGCCGCGAAAGCCACGGACCATCCAGCGCCGCCCGAGGAAGCCGCCGAGGCGGGCGCAATCGGCGAACTCGCCAAAATCCTTGAGAACGCGTTTAAAGAGGTCGAACACGGCATCGCCGCCCATCCGATCGCCGGGATCTCCGCCGCCTTGCTCGCCGGCATGCTAATCGGGCGCGCGGCGAGATTTCGATGACAGCGGGGGCGAAGCCATGGAACGATTGAGCCGCGCCCTCGCCGCCCTTGCCCGGGCGGAAGTGCTGATCGCCACGATCTGGCTCCATGTCGCAGCGCGGCGCGTCGTCTTGATGGCGCTGGCGGCGCTGGTGGCCGCGCTTGGGGTCGCCATGCTCAATGTCGCGGGCTATTTCTGGGCCGAGCCGCGCTGGGGCGCTTCTGGCGCGGCGCTCGCCGTCGCTTGCGGCGATTTCGTCGTTGCCGCCTTGGTGGCGCTGACCGCCTCGCTGGCGCGCCCTCGCCGCGATCTCGATCTCGCGCACGAATTGCGCGACCACGCGGTGGAACAACTAACGTCGCTCGCTGCCCATCCCCTCGATCTGGCGGGCGAGATCCTGTTGGGCCCGCTCACATCAGTCCTGATCCGCGCCCTGCGATCCGCAACCGGCCGCGGGAAAGCCGACGGCGGCTCCAACTCTCCGGTTTAAGCATAAGCGCGCTCATGCTATGCGGGCTGCTCAAGGATCGAACAGTCATGATCAAAGCCTTCACACCGGCCGAAGTCGCCGAAGACGTACGCGCTGCGATGCGGGCCATCGGCGCCGACGCGCGCGCCGCCGCCCGCGAGGTCGCCAACGCCCCGGCGGAGGCCAAGACGCGCGCCTTGCTCGCCGCCGCCCGCATTTTGCGCGAACGCTCCGGCGAGGTGCTCCAAGCCAACGCCCGCGATCTCGATGAGGCCCGCGCCAAGGGCGGCGCGGCCGCTTTCCTCGACCGTCTGGCCCTCGACCCGGGCCGGATCGAAGGGATCGCGCGCGGGCTCGAAGAGGTCGCCGCTCTGCCCGACCCGGTCGGGCGCGTCCTCGCCGCCTTCGAGCGGCCGAACGGCCTCAAGATCGAGCGCGTCGCGACGCCGCTCGGTGTCGTCGGTGTGATCTATGAGAGCCGGCCGAACGTCACCGCCGACGCCGGCGCGCTCTGCCTCAAGAGCGGCAACGCCGTGGTGCTGCGCGGCGGCTCGGACAGTTTCCATTCGTCGGCGGCAATCCACGCCTGCCTCGTCGCCGGTCTCCGTGAAGCCGGCCTCCCGGAGGCCGCCATCTCGCGCGCGCCCTCGACCGCGCGCGAAGCCGTCGGCGAGATGCTGGAAGGCCTCGGCGGAACGCTCGACGTCATCGTGCCGCGCGGCGGCAAGAGCCTCGTCGAGCGCGTCCAGCGCGAGGCGCGCGTCCCCGTCTTCGCCCACCTCGAAGGCCTCGTGCACGTCTATGTCGATCGCGCGGCGGACCTCGACAAGGCGATCCCGCTCGTCGTCAATTCGAAGATGCGGCGCACCGGCATTTGCGGCGCCGCCGAGACGCTGCTGGTCGACCGCGCCGCGGCGCCGACGATGCTCGTCCCGCTCGTCAAGGCGCTGATCGTCGCTGGCTGCGCGGTGCGCGGCGACGAGGCGGCGCAAGCCGCCGACCCCGCCGTGACCGCTGCAAGCGAGCAGGACTGGCGAACCGAATATCTCGACGCGATCATCGGCGTAAAAGTCGTCGACGGCGTCGACGGCGCTATCGCGCACATCGAAACCTACGGCTCGCACCACACCGATTGCATCGTCACCGAGGATGCAGCGACCGCCGAGCGGTTCCTCAGGGAAGTCGATTCGGCGATCGTGCTGCACAACGCCTCGAACTCAATTCGCCGACGGCGGCGAATTCGGCTTCGGAGCGGAAATCGGCATCGCGACGGGCCGCATGCACGCGCGCGGGCCGGTCGGCGTCGAGCAGCTCTGCACGTTCAAATATCGGGTGTGCGGCGAGGGGCAGTTGCGGCCGTAGACTGGCTACCGGAGCGCCCAGCGCGGGCTGATCTTGCGATGGTCTTTGAGCTCCCCTTTCTCCTGATCTTCGGCGCCGCACGGCGGTCGCCGGCCGCGCCGCTGTCACTCCCGCAGGCCTTCTCCCGTTGGCTCCTGGATGGCCGCTTTCGCGGGCATGACAGGGGCGGCCAGTGAGCGTCGCGGACGCTTCCCCTGCGCCTAGCAAGACGGCGCGGCCTGCATCCCAGGGCTCCTTCACCGAGGTCTTTTGGGTCTTCCTGCGGCTCGGGCTGACTTCGTTCGGCGGCCCGATCGCCCATCTCGGCTACTTTCGCGCCGAATTCGTCGAGCGCCGCCGCTGGCTCAGCGAGCAGAACTACGTCGATCTCGTCGCTCTGTCGCAATTCCTGCCCGGCCCCGCCTCCAGCCAGACTGGCTTCGCGATCGGCCTGACGCGCGCCGGCTACGCCGGCGGCTTGGCCGCCTGGCTGGGGTTCACGCTCCCCTCCGCGATCCTGCTGGTCCTTTTTTCCTGGGGCGCGAGAAATATCGGCGACACGCCGTTAGGCGCCGGCTTGCTGCACGGGCTCAAGCTGATGGCGGTCGCCGTCGTCGCGCAGGCAGTGCTCGGCATGGCGAGAACGCTCTGTCCCGACCGCACCAGGGCGACCATCGCCATAGGCGCGATCGCCGTCCTCCTGCTGATCGCCGGCTCGCTCGGCCAGATCGCCGCGATCGCGCTCGGCGGGATCGCCGGCTTGATTTTCTGTCCGGGCGGGGGCGCGGACGCGGCGCCTCTGGAGACGCCGGTGACGCGCAAAGTCGGCGCCGCCTGCCTCGTTCTGTTTTTCGTCCTGCTGGCGCTGGCCTTCGTTCCCGCGGGCGCGACGCCGCTTGGGCTGTTCGACGCGTTCTATCGGTCAGGCGCGCTGGTGTTCGGCGGCGGCCATGTCGTGCTGCCGCTGCTGCGGGACGCTGTGGTCGCGCCGGGCTGGGTCTCCGACGGCTCTTTTCTCGCCGGATACGGCGCGGCCCAAGCCGTCCCTGGCCCCCTCTTCACGTTCTCCGCCTATCTCGGCGCGGTCGCCGCCGTTCCGCCCGGCGGGATCGCCGGCGCGGGCATCGCGCTGATCGCGATCTTCCTGCCCGGCGTTTTGATTTTGATGGGCGCGCTGCCGTTCTGGCGGACGTTGCGCCTTGAGCCGCGAATGCAGGCCGCCGTGCAGGGCGTCAACGCCGCCGTCGTCGGCCTGCTCGCGCTGGCTCTCTACAACCCGGTGTGGACCAGCGCCGTCGCGACCCCGACCGATTTCGCCATCGCCGCCGGCGCCTTCGTCCTGCTGGCGGCGTGGCGCGCGCCGCCGCTCCTGGCGGTCGCGCTCTGCGCCTGTCTCGGCGTCGTACTGCATTGAGCTTGCGCCCGTAGCCTACCCCGGTTGGCCCAGCCACTTGCCCATGACCACCCGCGGCGCGATCTCAAAGCCCAGGCGCTCGTAGAAGGAGACCACCTTGGTGTTCGTCTCGCGCACCATGAGTTGGGCTTTGACCACGCCTCTCTCGCGCAGCCACGCCTCCGCCGCCTGCACCATTTGCCGCCCAATTCCGACGCCGCGTGCGTCAGGAGCAGCGGCGACGTAGTAGAGCCAGCCGCGGTGGCCGTCATGCCCGACCATGACGGTGCCGCAGATGCGGCCAGTCTCATCTTCGCCGACCAGAACCGCGGAACAAGCGCCAGCCATCGCAAATCGGAAATCGGCGGCGGGATCGTTGTAGCTCACGACCAGATCGCAGGCGCGCCACAACTCGATAACTTTGGCTTCGTCTTCGGGCACAGCACGCCTGACAGTCAGCGGCATAAAAGGGTCTCCAAGAGATTCGTGGACGATGCTGCGTCCGGGGACCGAAGCTTACGCACGCATTGCCAGCAAAGCGAAGCCATCCAACAGCGCCAAGCGGAACGATGGATTGCTTCGTCGCTGCGCTCCTCGCAATGACGCCGCGCGCCCTACGGCGACCAGCCGGCGTCGAGGAGAATGTGGCCCGCCAATAGCGCAAGGCCGAAGACGAAGACGAGCAGCGCGCCGCCCGCCTCGCACCAGCGAAGAACACGCGCGCGGCGTGACGACGCTGCGCCGCCCGAACCGAGAAACAATCCGGCGCGCGAAGACGCGGCCAGCACCGCGAAGGCGGCAACGGTGATGAAGGTGCCCAACCCCATCGCGAGGGTCGCCGCGATACCGGCGCCGAGCACATGCTGCGAGATGGCGAAGGCGAGCACGATCAGCGCGCCGCTGCACGGCCGTAGGCCCGTCGTCGTGACGACCATCCACGCCTTGCGCCAATCGAGACCGCTCGCGAATTTGGCGTCGGGGATATGGAGGCCGCCGCATTCGCAATCCTCGTCGGCCGCCGCGTCGCAAACTGCAGACGAGGCGGCGGCGTCGAGGCCGACTGCGGCGAAACGGCTGACGCCCGGCGCCGTCATCGCGCGCGGCGCCAACGGCGCGGCGAACAAGGCCTCCGCCGGCGTCGCCGGGGGCCTCGTCAGGTGGCGCAACAGCGGGCGCAGGATCTTGCTCCAGATCAGGCGCACGCCGAGCAGCATCACGGCGGCGTCCGCCACGATCTCGAGCTTGAAGGTGGCGTTCGCGATCATGACGCTGGTGAGATGGAACAGCCGCGAGGCGACCGCCGCCAGGACGATGGCGCACAGGGCCTGCGCCGTCGACGAGACGAAGGCGAGCAGCAGGCCGTTGCGCAGGGTCTGCCGCGTCGCCATGACATAGGACGAGACGACCGCCTTGCCGTGACCGGGCCCAGCGGCATGCAGCGCCCCATAGGCGAACGAGAGCGCCAGCAGGCCGACCAGCGCCCTCGGGTCGTTGGCGACCGCGTGCGTCGCTGCGGTCAGCTGGCGCTGAAAGGCGATCTGCGCCGAGACGAACGGGCCGATGATCCCGGGGAAATAGACGAGGAGGCCGTAGCCTTCTTCCGGCGGGGCGTTGCCGAAGGGTCCGCCCACTCCGGCGAACACGCCGCTTGATGCGACGAGGGCGCAGCAGCAAACGGCGGATCTCGCGAAAGTCTTGATCATTTCGCCTCTGCGGCTCGCCCGCAATGAATCACGATGGCATTGACGAGCTTGTTTGTCACCGCATGAAGGTCCGGCGGCAGGTCGTGCTGAGTCACCGGGATTTTCGCGAGCTGCGCCGCCATCGACGCGTCGAGCGGCTGCGGCCGCTGAAGGACGTTCTTGCAGGCCTGCGGCTCGGCGGAAAAGTCGCTCGGCTGATCCTTGGGGAAGCTCACCGCCGCGAAATATTCGTCGTCGTAGACGTCGACCGTGACGGTGCGCCCGTTGACGGGCAGCGGCTGCTTCAAGGGCAGCGTGAAATGCAGCGTCATCTTCTCGTTGGTGAACTCGTCCCAATAGTCGGTCGGCGCGCCGAGCGCCGCCTGCGAACCGTCGGCGGTGACCGTCGTGAAGAAATGATACTCCTTGAGCGAGTCCATGTTGATCTGCGCGAGCGGCTGCAAATCCTGCCGCGTCGGGTTGCCGTCGCCTTTGCTGTCGTAGCCCTGGATCGCGTAAGCGGAGAAGGCCTCGTCGAAATCCCAGCTGTTGACGATCGCCGTCAGCTCACCGCGCTCATTGAAGACGAGCCGCACATGCGCGTCGACGAGAATATGTGGATGCGCCTCGGCGCGACCGGCGGCAAACAGGAGGAAGGCTAGGAGAGCCAGAGCGCGCCGAGCCTTCACGGAGCCGCCTCGTTCAGGGCGCCTTGGACGAGATTGATCTCCCGCCCGTACCATTGCTGATAGCTGAGGCCGGAGGGCAACGTGATGCGCAAGCCGACCAGCGGCAAGCCACTGTCGTCGGCGAGCGCCTTCAGCGGCGCGAAGCTGTCGTGAGCTTCGACGTTATAGACGAGCACGATACCCTTGCGTGAAGCGATGGCGGATTTCAGGGCGTCCCTCTGCGGCGGGATGGTTACGGCTTTCAGTCCCAAGGAGCGGCAGAACGGCTCGAAGCGGGCGTCGGTCAGCAACACCGAAGTGCCGCCGTAGGCGTCGACGATGTGTTGGGACTTGAGCTTCAGTTCCGCGAGCTTGCGCAGAAAGGCATCGCGCCGCGTCGCGACGCCTGACGCTTCGCTCGGCGCCGCCCGGGAGATTTCGGCGGCGATCGCCTCGCCGACCGCGCCCATAACGGAGAGGTCGTACCAGCTCGGCCCGGTCCCGGCCACCCCGGCGATCGCGTGCGCCTCGACGACCGCGCCCGCGCGCAGATGATCGTGCGCAATCCAACGGTCCGAGGCATCCCCTTCGTAGATGAGAAGCTGCGGCCGCTCGGCGTGGCGCTCTGAAAGCTTGATGAATTCGGCCGCGACGGCCGAACCGCCGATCTGGCGCGCGACGTCGACAAAGACATTCTCGGGGGACGCGACGGCGATCGGCGCCGCGACAGCCTGAGCCGGCGTCGAAGCCGCCGGCAAGATCAGCAAGAAGGCGAGCAAGCCTTCGATACGCGTCATTCCGCCGCTCCATCGAGATCGCCAACGCTGGCGGCGACTCCAGAAATCCAACCGCGCAAGCGGTCCTGGAGCGGTAGGCGCCGAATACGGCGAGAACGCGACACGCCCGCCGCGGCTGAGCCCAGCCGGGCGGGCGCACAAACACAAAACCGAGCGTTGCGGTCTTGAGCCGCGGCCATCCGCCGCAGCTCTCGACGAGTCAGTTCAGCGCGAGCGCGACGAACCGCACGTCGCCGGTCCCGTTCGAGACCAGCAGCAAGGCCGACTTCTTGCCGGCGCTCTTGAGCGCGGCGATCGACTTGCTGACGTCGGCCGGACTTTCGACCGCCTGCTGGTTGATCTCCTCGATCACGTCGCCGGGGCGCAGGCCCTTGTCCGCGGCCGCCGAGTTCGGCTCGACGCTCGAGATGACGACACCTTTGACGCCGTCCTTGAGCTTGAACGCCCTGCGCGCCTCATCGTCGATCGCCGAGAGCTGCAAACCGAGCGCGGTCGTGACGGGCGAGGTCTGATCGGAGCCGCTCGAGTCATCCGCCTTGGCCATCTCCTTTTCGCCATCCTCCAGACGGCCGAGCGTCACGGTCTTGGTGACCTCTTGGCCATTGTGGACGACGACGACCTGCACCACCTTGCCGACGGCGAGCCCGGCGACCATGCGCGGCAGGTCGCGCGATTCCTTCACGTCCTTGCCGTCGAAAGTGACGATCACGTCGCCGGCCAGAATGCCGGCGGGCTTCGCTGGCCCGTGCTCGTCGACGCCGGCGACCAGCGCGCCACGCGCCTTGCCCAGCCCGAGGCTGTCGGCGATCGTGTCGTCGACCGGCTGAATGCGCACGCCGAGCCAGCCGCGGCGGGTCTCGTGATATTTCTCGAGTTGGTCGATCACCGGCTCGACGGAGGCGGACGGCGTCGCGAAGCCGATGCCGATCGAGCCCCCCGATGGGGACAGAATGGCGGTGTTGATGCCGATCACTTCGCCCTGCAAGTTGAACAGCGGGCCGCCGGAATTGCCCTTGTTGATCGACGCGTCGGTCTGCAGGAAGTCGTCGTAGGGACCGCTGTCGATGTTGCGGTTGCGCGCGGAGATGATGCCCGCCGTCACCGTTTCGCCGAGACCGAACGGGTTGCCGACCGCCATCACGCCGTCGCCGACGCGCATCTTGTCGCTGTCGCCGAATTTGACCGTCTTCAACGGCTTGTCGCTCTGGACCTTGAGCACGGCGACGTCGACCTTCGGATCCTTGCCGACGATGGTCGCCTTCAACTTGCGTCCGTCGGTGAAGATCACAACGATGTCGTTGGCGTCGCCGACGACGTGGTTGTTGGTGATGACGATGCCGCTCGAGTCGATCACGAAGCCGGAGCCCAGCGACGACATCTTGTGGGGATGCGGCGCGTTGTTCAAACCGTGGTTCTTGAAGAACTGCTCGAACATATCGTCGAACGGCGTGCCCTTCGGCAGATCGGGCATCCCCTCCGGGGTCTTATCCTCGACGGTCTGGGTTGCGGAGATGTTCACCACCGCGTCGGCGACCGTGTCGACGAGGTCGGCAAGGTTGGACGGCTTCGCCTGAGCGAACGCCGACGAGGCGCCGAGGAGCGGGGCCGGCGCGACGAGCGCGGCTGCGGCAAGGGTCAAGGCAAGCGCCGCGTTCGTAAAACCGCGTGAACGGCTGCCCGCTTCAGCGTGATTGGATCGCATGAGGGTCTTCTCTCCTAATTTACGGACTTAGGCAGCGATTTTTCGGAACTGTGACCGTGAATCATGTCCGTTACGCGGCGAACTGCCGCAGCCGGACACGGCTTACCTCAAGAAAGTTGGGTTCGCGCCGCCCAGACGATCGCGACGCCGACCGCCGCCGCGACGAGGCCGAAGCGGCGCAGGCGGTCGGGCGCCTGGCGGGCGACTTCCGCCATCCGCTTGCGCATCGCCTCGGTGAAGCCGGCGAGAAGAAGCCCCTCGATCGCGAAGACGAGGCCGAGCGCGGCGCAAAAATCCCGCATGTCACTTTGCCGGCGGCGGTGACGTCGCTGCTTCCGGAGAAGGCGTCGGCGAAGGCGCCGGCGTCGGCGTCTGGAAATAGCGGAAGAAGTCCGACTGCGGCCCGAGGATGGCGCGGGCGCCCTTCTTGAAGCCGGCGTCATAGGCCTGCATCGAGCGATAGAAGGCGAAGAACTCGGGGTCCTTGCCATAGGACTCGGCGAAGATGCGGTTACGCTCGCCGTCGCCCTCGCCGCGGATCTGGTCGGACTGCTGCTGCGCCTGCGCGATCGCCACGGTCACCTTCGCGTCGGCGTCCGCTTTGATCTGCTGGCTCTGCTGCGAGCCCTGCGCGCGGAAGGAGGCCGCGAGGCGTTGGCGCTCGGCCTGCATGCGGCGGAACACCGCCTCGGAGTTCTCCTCCGGCAGATCGGCGCGTTTGATTCGCACGTCGACGACCTCGATGCCGAAACGCTCGGCGCCAGCCCTCACCTGGTCGCGAATATCAGCCATCAGCGCGTCGCGACGGTTGCGCACGATGTCGATGATCGAAGCCTCGGACAAGGTGCGGCGCAGAGCCGAGTTCAGCATGCCGCCGAGTTGGGCGTCGGCGCCTCTGATATTGCCGACCGACTGATAGAAGCGCAGCGGGTCGGCGATCCGATAGCGCACGAAAGCGTCGACCTCGAGCCGCTGGTTTTCTGCGACGAGCACCTCCTGACGCTCGTTGTCGAGGGCGAGGATGCGCTTGTCGACATAGACCACCGAATTGATGAACGGCACGCGCGCATAAAGGCCTGGCGCGCCGATCAGATCGCGCACCGGTTGGCCGAAACGCAGCACCAGCGCTTGCTCGGTGGGATCGACGACGAAGAGCGAGTAGCTCGCGATGACGATCGCAACCACCGCGATGACGAGCAGGCCGAGGCCGCCGAACGGATTTTTCATTGGGCGGCTCCCGCCGGTTGCGAGGCGTCCGAGGGTTGCGAAGAGCCCGGTTGCGAAGAGGCCGCCGGCTTCTGCTGCAAGGGATCGAGCGCGATGTAGGGCACCGGCGCCGCAGAGCCGCCCGCATCGAGGATCGTCTTGTTCATGCCGCCGAGCACGCGCTCCATCGTCTCGAGGTACATGCGCTCACGCGTGACTCCCGGAGCGTTCTTGTACTGCGCGTAGATCTGGTTGTAGCGCGACGTCTGCCCTTTCGCGTCGAGGATCGTCTGCTCGCGATAGGCCTTGGCTTCGGCGAGAATGCGCGACGCGGCGCCTTCCGCCTCGGGGACCACCCGGTTGGCGTAGGTGTCGGCGTCGTTGACAGCGCGCTGCTCATCCTGCTGCGCCGCGGTGACGTCGCGATAGGCGGAGATCACCTGAGAGGGCACGTCGACCGACTGCAACTGCACCTGCTTGATCAGCACGCCGGCGTGATAGCCGGCGAGAACCTTCTGCATGCGATCGCGCACGTCGGGCTCGATCGATTTGCGGTCGCTGGTGAGCACGCCGTCGATCGTCTTCAGGCCGACTACCTCGCGCATGATGCTCTCGGCGACCGCCTTCACCGTCTCCTTGGGATAGAGAATGTTGAAGACATAATCTTCGGGGTCCGAGGGATCGATCTGCCAGATCACGCGAAAGCGCACGTCGACGATGTTTTGATCGCCGGTCAGCATCTGGCTTTCAACGAAATTGTCGGCACTGTCGGCGCTGCGGTATCCGACCTCGGTGATCTGCTGATCCCAGACCGGAACCTTGATGACCGTGCCGACCGGCCACGGCCAATTGGTGTTGAGGCCCGCCGCCGTCTTGCCGGTGTAGCGGCCAAACACGAGGTTGATGCCGACCTCGTTCGGCTGCACCGTGTAGAAGGAGCCGAACGCGAACCAGATCAGCGCGGCCGCAAGGACGATCAACAGCAGTCCACGCGCGCCATAACCGCCGCTCCGGCCGCCGCCGGGCGTCAATCCGCGGAGGCCGTCCTGGAGGCGGCGCAGCCATTCCTCAATGTCGCCGGGCGGCGGCGACCCGTGCGGACCTTGGCCCCACGGCCCCTGTCCGGAAGAACGCCACGGACCGCCGCCTTGATTGTTCCAGGACATGAGACCTCTCAAGCGCCACGCGCCGCACGCCTATATAGGTTAGGGCCGCGAGCGCGGCAACGCGAACCGCAGCCGCTTCCGCGTCGCTCAGTCCCGATCGTTAACTTCCGCCTGCGCTCTACCCGCGCGGGTGCGCCGCGGTTTCTGACGCGCCCGCTGCGTTCGGCACGGGGGCGAGCGGCGAAATGCGCAGGGCGGCGATGCGATTGCGCTGCTTTCGCAGCACCTCGAAACGGAGGCCATGGAAGCTGAAGGTTTGCTTAGGCTCGGGGATAGCGCGCGCCTCGTGAATGACGAGGCCGGCGATGGTGGCCGCCTCCTCGTCCGGCAGATTCCAGTCCATCGCGCGGTTGAGATCGCGGATCGTCACCGATCCGTCGACGATAATCGAGCCGTCGAGCTGCTTGCGGACGCCCTGTGCAACGACGTCGTGCTCGTCTTTGATGTCGCCGACGATCTCTTCCATGATGTCCTCGAGCGTCACCAGCCCGAGCACGACGCCGTATTCGTCGACCACCAGGGCCGAGTGGGTCTTGCGGCTGAGAAAGGCGTTCAGCTGGTCGCGCAGCGTGGTCGCTTCCGGAACGAACCAGGCTTCGAGCGCAATGTCGGCGGCGCGGATGCGGCTGACGTCGCCGCCGGCCGCCGCATAGGCGCGGAACAGGTCCTTGGCGTGCAGCATGCCGATGATGTTGTCGGGATCGCCCCGCCAGAGCGGCATGCGCGTATAGGGCGAGGCGAGAACCTCGCGCACGAGCTCGGCGGGCGGCAGATCGGCGTCGATCGTGCGCATCTTGGTGCGGTGGACCATGATGTCGGCGACCGGGATTTCCGATAATTCAAGCAGGCCGCCGAACATGTCGCGCTCGTCGCGCGCAACGCCGCCCTCGCGGTGAAGGATGTCGACAGCGCCGCGCAATTCCTCGTAACCGGAGACGCTCGATTCGTGACCGGCCAGATTGACGCCGAACAGCCGAAGCATCCCGCGCACGATCACTTCGACCGCGCTGACGATTGGCCCGAAGACTGTCACGAAGAAGGCGACTGTCGGCGCGATCAGCAGCGACATGCGGTCCGGGTAGCGGATCGCGATGGTCTTGGGCAGGACCTCGCCGAAGACGACGATCAGCGCCGTCATGATGATGGTGGCGTAGACGACGCCCTCGTTGCCGACCGCCGTGACGAGCACGCTGGTGGCGAGCGAGGAGGCCGCGATCGTGACGAGTTGGCCGCCGAGCAGCATCGAGCTGATCAGGCGGCCGCGCTTGATGACGAGGCGGTTGACGAGACGCGCCCGGTCGTCGCCGCCGGTCTCGAGCGCCTGGAGGCGAGCCCGCGAGGCTGCGGTGAGAGCGGTCTCCGCCCCGGCGAAAAAGGCGGCGGCGAGAAGGCTGACGAAGATCAGGAGGGCGGCGAGAGAAATCGGCATGTATGAAGCATAGCATAGGGCGCCGAAAAAGGCGCCGGGACAAGCGGCTCAGGAGGCTTCTTCGTCCTGCCGGTCGCGTCCCGCGCCGCCGCCGTGGCCGCTCTCGCGCAGGACCTAGCGGGCCGCGCCGCGCGCGTCCTTTTCCAGTTCCCGCCGCACGTCGGCGGCGGAATCCCTCAGCAGACGGGCCATGGAGTCCTGCGCCTCCTCCGGCCGCTGCGCGACGATCGCCTCGCTGACGGCGCGGTGCTGCTGAAGCCGCTCGTCCTTGATCGCGACGCCGCGCCAGCCCATCCGGAACGAGCCGACCAGCGCGGCCTCGATCAAGCCGCCGAGCGCCGAGATGAGGCGATTGCCGCTCGCTTCGAGAATCGCCTTGTGGAAGAGGACGTCGGCGCCGATCAGGTCGCCGCGCCCCGATTTGCGGCGCTCCATCTCGGCGAACGCCGCGCTGATCCGCCCGAGCGCCGCCGGCTCTCCCCGCTGCGCCGCGAGATAGGAGGCGTGCGGCTCGAAAATCTGCCGGAGCTCGAAGAGGTCGCTGACGAACTCCAGCGTCGGCGCCGCCTGCATGTGCCAGGCGAGGAAGTGGGTATCGAGCATGTGCCAGTCGGACTTGGGCCGCACCATGGTGCCGACCTTCTGTCGCGACACGATCAACCCCTTGGCCTCCAAAGCGCGGAAGGCTTCTCGGAGCGTCGGGCGGGAGACGCCGAAGCGCGCCAGCAGATGCGCCTCCGCGGGCAGTCGCGAGCCCGGGGGATGGACGCCGGCGATGATCTCTCGGCCAAGGACCGCCGCGAGCGAATCGTTGGCGTTCCGCTTGTGCGCGAGCCCTTCGTAGCCGCGGGCGGCATCCGGCTCGCGTCCGCCCGATTGCGTCTGCGGCGCTCCAGCCGCCCTCTCCCGGTTATCCGCCAAAACCCGCTCCACGACTCGCTCGTTCAGGCGAGGCTTCCCCTCGCCCGCGTCGACCTCAATATGGCTCTCTGCGCGATGATGATGGCGTCGACCTTCTGCGCGATGAAAGAACGCACCGCCTTGAGCTGGTTCTCCTCCTTCTGCTGAGCGTCGGAGAACTTCAGTTTGATGCCCCGCTTCTCCGCTTCCGCCTTCATGTCCGCAGAGAACGCCGTCCGCCAGTCGCTTTCGGAACCGACCTGCGAAGAGCCGATCGTCTGAGCCGAAGCCGATGCGGATAGGGTCGCCCAACTCACCAGGCCGATCAGGCCCGCGAGTGCATAGTTCATGCTCCTCATGCCTTCCTCCCTGCGCTGTGAGCAACGCTCCACCTATTCGGGCGGGCGCATCACGTTATATTGTCTAATAGTATGATTATATGAAGTCGCGAGTCAACGCCGGACGATTCAAAGTATGGCGTCAAGTAATCATTAACATCGCGATCGAAGCGTCCGTCCGAGCGGTAGCCAGTCGCCTATCGTCTTCGAAAACCGGGCGGCCGTTCGCAGCGCCAGATCAGGACTGATTGTCCACACATCCATGTGGAAACCCTGCTTCAAAGGCCTGGTGGCCCCGGAGTGGGTCTGCACGTCGACAAGCGCGCCCTTCTGGGCACGGAGATTGCGATCGGAAGAATGCTGTCCGGAAGACGAAAGCGGGGAACAAGCGGCCGCCATTTTAAATTGGCGAGCAGGACGCGACGTTATACTGGGTCGCCTTAATCGATCAGCAATGTTGGCACCCTATTTTAGTGCGAAGGGGGCCATGGAAGCATGCACGCCGCTGAAACGAAGATTAAAACACTTATCGGCGCCGCGTGTTTCTACGTCTCATGTCTATACCCATTTCTTCGCGCGTTGCAACTGGCCCACGATAAATTAAAATTTGACGATCGTGCGGCACATGTCGCGGTAGTAATGTATTTCATCGCAACACTATCTTCGTGCATAAACAACCTTCGTCATCAACAGCGTTATCTATACGAATACTCACTCCTTAGGTTGCGCAAATTCGGAGTAGTTATCGTATCAATCGCCGATGTTTGGCTTTTTATTGGTTTTTGTGCTGCCATGTATCTCCTAATCACTAAATTCAACGCCTCGATTGACCTGCTATTGACGCCTTCTGGCTCGCAGATATTTGCGGGATCCGGCGCTCGCAACCTGATGAGCATGCTGTCTGGTGTCTTAGGCGTGCCTGCTTTGCTTCCGATACCTGTGTGTCACTGTATATTTTGGTATCGATCGATGCAGAAACGCTCACAATATTGTGCACGGTATAGCAAAAGCGGCAACTCGGGTCTCGGATAACGTTCGGAATTCGAACGAGACAAATCCCTTCATCAACGTCCCCGACACGACGGGACGCGTTCGAGCCTAACCCTCAGTGATCTCCCGCTCGAGGAAGGTCAGAACCTGGGCCTCAGGAACGTCCTTCGCGATGAAGCTTTCCCCGATCCCGCGCGCAAGAATAAACGTCAACCGGCCACGATCGACTTTCTTGTCTTGCCGCATCGCGGCCAGGATCGCCTGCGGGTCGGGGGCGAAGCCGAGAATGTCCCTGATGCGCGTGGGCAGCCCGACCGCCGCGAGATGGTTCTCGACCCGCACCACGTCTTGGCCGGAGCAGAGGCCGAGTTCGCGCGAAAAGCGGAACGCGCAGGCCATGCCGATTGCAACGCCCTCGCCATGCACGAGTCGCGCGCCATCGTAATGCGTCAGGCGTTCGAAAGCGTGGCCGAAGGTGTGGCCGAGATTGAGCAGAGCGCGTTCGCCCTGCTCGGTCTCGTCGGCGGCGACGACGCGCGCCTTGGCCGCGCAGGCTGCGGCGATGGCGTCGAGGCGCGCGCCGCCACCCGAGAAGACCTCCCGCCAGCGCCCTTCGAGCCAATCGAAGAAATCGCGGTCGCCGATCAGCCCGTATTTGACCGTTTCGGCGTAGCCCGCGCGGAACTCGCGCGGGCTCAGGGTATCGAGGATCTTGGTGTCGGCGAGAACAAGCGAAGGCTGGTGAAATGCGCCGATCAGGTTCTTGCCGGAGGGCGAATTGATCGCGGTCTTGCCGCCGACGCTGGAATCGACTTGGGCGAGCAAGGTCGTCGGAATCTGGACGTAACGCACGCCGCGCCTGAGGCATGCGGCGCAAAATCCAGCGAGATCGCCGATGACGCCGCCGCCGAAGGCGACGACCAGATCGCGCCGCTCGATATGCGCCTCGATCAGCGCGTCGCTCACGCGGGCGAATTCCGCGTAGGACTTCGTCGCCTCCCCTGGCGGGCAGACGACGACGCTCGTCTTGATCCCGGCGCCCGCCAGGCTCTGCGTCAAAGCGTCGAGGTGCAGCGCGGCGACGGTTTTGTCGGTGACGATGGCGCAGCGCGCGCCAGGAGCCAGGCGGGCCACGTGCTCGCCGGCGCCCTCGATCACCCCGTCGCCGATCAGAATTTTGTACGAGCGGTCGCCGAGCGCGACGCCAACCTCGCGCGGCGCCGGACCCACGGATGCTCCGGAGACGACGACGCCCGCCGGCTGCGGGCGTCCGCGCAGGCGGGCGATGATGGCGTCACAGACCGCTTCATGCGGGCCGTCGTGCGTCGCGATGGTGATGTCCGCGAGCGCGTAGATGGGGCTGCGCGCCTCGAGCAGGCTGCGCAGCGTCGCTTCCGGATCGGGCGTGCGCAGCAGCGGCCGGTTCGAGCGCTTGCGCACGCGGCGCAGCAGCACGTCGAATTCGGGCTTCAACCATATCGACACCCCCGCCTCGGCGATGCGTTCGCGCGTGGCGGCGTTGAGAAAGGCGCCGCCGCCGGTCGCCAGCACCTTGGGTCCGCCTTTCAGCAGCCGGCCAATGACCCGGCGCTCGCCCTCGCGGAAATAAGGCTCGCCGAACCGCTCGAAGATTTCGGCGATCGTCATCTGCGCGCCCGCCTCGATTTCCGCGTCGGCGTCGACGAAAGGCAGGTTGAGGCGCTGGGCGAGCCGTTTGCCGACGGAGGTCTTGCCCGCGCCCATCATGCCGATCAGCACGATCGAGCGGCCGCCCAAAACGGCGGCGACGTCGTCGGCTTCCAGGATCGCGGAGTCGTTCATTCCAAACTTCCCAATGCCAAATGGCGCGGCGTTCGTCGCACGTCGGCAGCCGCCGTTCCTATCGCAAGCGCCCGCGGAAGGCCACCGGGGCGCCGGCCCTCCCCCCAACCTAGAGATGATATTTACCATCTCAAAGACGTCTTGCGCGACGGGCCGAGCTTTGCCAGCATGGATCAAAAGTTTAGCCAAGACGGTGAGAGGAGGAGGCGATGCCCGATGCCGATCATAATGGCGAAAATAGGATTGCTGGACCTCGACTGATCGCCATCGTCGGGCCCTTCCAGAGCGGCAAGACTAGCCTTCTCGAAGCGCTGCTTGTCCGGGCCGGCGGCGCGGCGCGGCAAGGATCCGTGCGCGGCGGCACCAGCGTCGGCGACTCCAGCCCCGAAGCGCGCAACCACGCCATGACCGTCGAGCCCAATGTCGCGAGCGTCGAATATATGGGCGATCGCTTCACCTTCTTCGATTGCGCCGGCTCGGTCGAATTCACGCACGACATGCGGCTGGCGCTGCCGGTATGCGACGCCGTCGTCGTCGTCTGCGAAGCCGACCCTCGCAAGACGCCCGCGCTGCAAGTGATACTGCGCGATCTTGAGGAGATGCGCATTCCACGCATCCTGTTTTTGAACAAGATCGACCTTGCCGGCGGCGGGGTGCGCGAAGCGCTCGAAATGTTGCAGCCGGCCTCCCGCGCGCCGCTGCTGCTGCGCCAAATCCCGATCTGGGAGAATGGCGTCGCTACCGGCTTCATCGATCTCGCGCTCGAGCGCGCCTTCGTCTACCGCGAAGCGGGACCCTCGAGCGTCGTCGAAATACCGGCCGGCGCAGCGACCGATGAAAAGCGCGCCCGCTATTCCATGCTCGAGCGGCTCGCGGATTACGACGACGCCTTGATGGAGGAACTCATCAGCGACATCGAGCCGCCCCAGGACCGCATTTTCGACGACCTCACCCAGGACCTGCGCGAAGGCCATGTCGTGCCGTTGCTGATGGGATCGGCGACCGCGGGCCACGGCGTGACCCGGTTGCTCAAGGCGCTCCGCCACGAAGCGCCGGGCGTCGCGCAGACCCGCACCCGTCTCGGCGTCGAGCCCGAAGGGCCCGCGCTGGCGCAGGCGATCCGTACGATTCACACCGCCCACGGCGGAAAACTTTCGCTCGCGCGGCTCTTGCGCGGCGCTTTCGTCGATGGCGCGACCGTCGTCGAATCGCGGGGCGGCGAAGAGCGCATCGCCGGCATCGCGCGGCTGATGGGCGCCGTCTCGACCAAACTCCCGCGCGCCGAGGAGGGCGACACGGTCGCCTTCGCGCGGCTCGAAAGCCTCGCCACCGGCGACCGCTTCAGCGACGGCAAGAAGCAGCCGGAACCGGCCACCGTCCCGCCGTCCCCGGCGGCGACGCAGGCGATCGCCATCCAGGTCAAGGATCGCAAGGACGAAGTGCGGCTCGCCGCGGCGCTCGCCAAGCTCTGCGACGAGGATCCCTCACTCACCTGCGTGCAGAGCCAGGAATACGGCGAGTTGAAGCTCCTGGGACAGGGCGAGATGCATTTGCGGGTGATCGCCGAGCGCCTCGCCGAACGTTTCGGCGTCGCGGTCGAGGTCAAGCGGCCGACCATCGCCTATCGCGAGGCGATCCGCGACGGGGTGACCGTACGCGGACGCCACAAGAAGCAGTCGGGCGGCCACGGCCAGTTCGGCGACGTAGTTCTCGAGGTCGCTCCGCGCGAGCGCGGCGAAGGCTTCGCTTTCACCGAGCGCGTGCATGGCGGCGCGGTGCCGCGCCAATATTTCTCCTCCGTGGAGGCCGGCGCGCGCGACGCGCTGACGCGCGGCCCGCTCGGCTTTCCGGTCGTCGACGTTTCGGTGACGCTGATCGACGGCTCCTATCACACGGTCGATTCCTCCGACATGGCGTTTCGCGCCGCCGCCAAGGCGGCGCTCGCCGACGCTTTGCCGAAAGCCCGGTCCGTGCTGCTCGAGCCGATCCTGTCGGTGACGATCACTGTGCCCTCGGACGCCCTGGCGCGGGCCAGCGCCCTCGCCACCGCCCGCCGCGGCCAAATCCTCGGCTTCGAGGGCCGTGCCGACTGGCAGGGCTGGGAAGAGTTGCGCGCCCTCATTCCCGAGGCGGAAATCGGCGATCTGATCGTCGAACTGCGCTCTGCGACGGCCGGCGTCGGCGCCTTCGAAACCAAATTCGACCACCTCGCGGAAGTGACCGGACGAACCGCCGAAGCGGTGATCCTCGCGCGGCGCCGGGCCTTGGGCGCATAGGCCTGTTCCAGGGGACGTCTGTACACCTGCGCCGCATTGCCCTATGGAGACACACGTTTTTCTTCTCTGCGCGGAGTTGAGCGGCTATGGCCGAATACCCCTACCCCACCGATCGTCTCGTCACGGTGTTCGGCGGGTCAGGTTTCGTGGGACGCCATATCGTCAGAGTGTTGGCGCGCGAGGGCTGGCGTGTTCGGGTCGCCGTTCGCCGTCCTGATCTGGCCTGGTTCCTACGGCCGCTCGGCGCGGTCGGCCAGGTCGAGCCGGTTCAGGCTAATCTGCGCTATCCGGAGTCCATCAAGACCGCTCTCGCCGGGGCGAGCGCCGTCGTCAACGCTACTGGCGTCAAGAGCCAGAGCGGCAAGCAGAGTTACGAGGCGGTGCATGTCGTCGGCGCGGCGGCGATCGGGCGCGCCGCCGCGGACGCCGGAATCGACGCGCTGGTTCATGTGTCGGGCATCGGCGCCGACCCTGCCTCGGCCAACGCCTATATCGCCAGCAAGGGACGGGGCGAGGCCGCCGTGCGCGAGGTCTTCCCGGACGCCGTCGTGCTGCGGCCTTCGACGGTCTTCGGGCCCGACGACGAGTTCTTCAATCGCTTCGCCGCCCTCGCCTGCGCGCTGCCGGCGATTCCCCTGTTTGGCGGCGGCGCGACCAAGCTGCAGCCGGTGTTCGCCGGCGACGTCGGCCTCGCGACCGCTCACGCGCTCAACACGCCCGCCACGTTCGGCAAGACATACGAACTGGGCGGACCTGACGTGATGACGCTCAAGGACGCCGTCGAACTGACGCTCCGCACCATCGAGCGAGAGCGCGTCCTCGTCCCGGTGCCCTTCGCGATTTCGCGGCTGCTCGCGAGCGTGACGCAGGTAGCGAGCGGGATCTCGCTCGGCCGCTTCCCGAAGGCGTTGACGGCGAGCCCCGACGAGATCGAGCTGCTGCGTTCGGACAATGTCGTTTCGCCGGCGGCGATCGCCGAGAACCGCGCGCTGCGTGACCTCGGCGTCGTGCCGCAGGGCGTCGAAGCGATCCTCGAGAGCTATCTCTACCGGTTCCGCAAGACCGGCCAATATGCGAGCAGCCGCACCGCCTAGCGGCGCGAGACCATGCGGCATTGGTCACAATGCCGCATGGCTTGATTTCGCGGGTTGGTGAGAGCCGGCGTCCGCTCGGCTCATGGTTTGTATTCGCGCCCTTGGTTCGTATTCGCGCCCTTGCGTAAGACTAGTGCCGAGACTAGGCTTTTAAATCTGCCGGCGCGACGGAGCGCATAAGACTGCTGCGAGGGTATTTTTGTCCAATTCCGCCGACTATATCGTCGACCGCCGCCATTTGCGCCGCCAAGTCGGTTTTTGGCGGATTGCGGCGTTTGTCGCCGTCGCGGTCGCGATCCTGGCCGCCGCTTGGCGTTTCTATGGTCCGGCCGGCCTCCAGCAGCCCCATATCGCGCGCCTCTCCATCTCTGGCCTCATTACGGGCGACGACGCGACGCTCAAATTGATCCGCCGCGTCGCCGATTCCAAAGCGGCGGCGGCGATCCTCACGATCGACAGCCCGGGCGGAACGACCGAGGGCTCCGAAGTGCTCTACGACGAGCTGAGAAGGCTGGCTCAGAAAAAGCCGGTCGTCGCCGTCGTCGGCAGTATGGCGGCCTCGGGCGCCTACATCGCGGCCCTTGGAGCCGACCGCATCTTCGTGCGCGGCAATTCGATCGTCGGGTCGATCGGCGTGCTAGTCGAATATCCCAACGTTTCGGGGCTGATGGACAAGGTCGGCGTCAAGCTGGAGTCGATCAAGTCTTCCCCGCTCAAGGCGTCGCCGAACGGCTTCGAGCCGACCAGCGACGAGGCGCGGGCCGCTATGGCGGCGCTGGTTCAGGATTCCTTCGCCTGGTTCAAGGATCTCGTCAAAGACCGCCGTCGCATGAGCGACGACGAACTGGCGCGTGTCGATGATGGACGCGTGTTCACTGGGCGACAGGGAGTGCCGCTGAAGCTCGCCGACCAAATCGGCGGCGAGCGCGAGGCGATCCAATGGCTGGAGACGGAAAAGGGAGTCGCCAAAAATCTGCCGGTTCGGGACTGGCGCCCGGACGCCGGGTGGACGGGCGTCAGACTGTCGAGCGTCGCGGCGAGCGCCGCCGATGCGTTTGGTCTGCCCGCGATCGGCGCGGCGATTCGCGCCGGGGCCTCAATCGGCGGCGCGCCGGTTGACGGATTGGTTTCGATTTGGCAACTCTCTTCACAGGAATAGTTTAGCTGGGACTAGGGCCTTAGTTGGTTGTGCGTGGTCGTTTCGAGGGGCATCTCCTTTGATCAAATCCGAGCTCGTGCAGCGCATGGCGGCGCGTAATCCGCACCTCTATCAACGCGACATCGAACACATCGTTGACGCAATCCTCGGCGAAATCACCGACGCGCTATCGCGCGGCGAGCGCGTCGAGTTGCGTGGGTTCGGCGCGTTTTCGACCAAACAGCGCCTTGCGCGCACGGGCCGCAATCCGCGGACCGGCGACAAGGTGCCGGTCACCGAAAAGCTCGTGCCGTTCTTCAAGACCGGCAAAGAGATGCGGGAGCGCCTCAACAATAAAGCCGAGGCGTAACGCCGGGCGCTTCGCAGCGCGCGGCGAAACGGGGCGGCCTACGATGATCGGCGCGTCGCGGCCTTGCGGCGGGGGGAACCGCTTGCTTTCCTGCGCCGTTTGCGCAACGCCAGCTTTCGCGCCATCTTCGCGCTGATCACCCGAACGCGAGAAAGGCGTCGGCTCCGTCCATGATACGTTTTCTAAAGATCGTCATTGTCGCGCCCATCGCGATCCTGGTTCTCGTGTTCGCCTTCGCGAACCGCCAGTTCGTCGCGATCTCATTCGATCCCTTCGTCACGGGCGACATTCCCGCCTTCGCCATCGAGGCGCCGCTGTTCGTCGTGCTCATCGCCGCGGTGATGATCGGCGTCGTCCTGGGCGGGGCGGCGGTTTGGCTTGCGCAAGCCAAGCATCGGCACGGCGAACGGGTCAACCGCGCCGAGGCCGCGAAATGGCGGGCCGAGGCGGAGACGGCTCGCGGGCGCGCCCTTCCCCCGCCTGGCGCCCTGGCGCAGCGCTGATAGGAGAAGCGCGATGCGTCATTTCACGGCAGACGACGTCGACGCCGCGCTCGACTTTTCCTCGCTGATCGACGCGCTCGCGGAGGCTTTCCGCGGCGGCTTCCACGCGCCGCAGCGCCATCACCACGAAATCGACCGTCCCGGCGAACCGACGGCCACCGCGCTCCTGATGCCCGCCTGGACGGCGCCTGGCGGCGACGCCGGCGACTTTCTCGGCACGAAGATCGTCAACGTCTATCCCGGCAATTCGGCGCGCGGACTGCCGGCCGTACTCGGCCTCTATGCGCTGCAATCCGGCCTCACCGGCGCGCCGCTGGCGACGATCGAGGGTACGCGCCTGACCCTATGGCGCACCGCCGCCGCCTCCGCCCTTGCGGCGCGCTATCTGGCGCCCCCTGACGCGAAGCGTCTGCTGCTGGTCGGTGCGGGCTCGCTCGCGCCCTTCCTCGCCCGCGCTCATGCGAGCCAGCGGCCAATCGAGACGGTCGCGGTCTGGAACCATCGCCTGCAAGGCGCCGAACGTCTCGCCGAGCGCCTGCGACACGAAGGCTTCGACGCCCACGCCGCGCCGCATCTCGAAGACGCCGTGCGCAAGGCCGACGTCATCTCCTGCGCGACGCTGTCGCAGACCCCGCTGGTCGCCGGGGCCTGGCTCCGGCCCGGCCAGCATCTCGATCTCGTCGGCGCCTTCAACATGCGAATGCGCGAAGCCGACGACGCTGCGCTCAAACGGGCGCGCGTCTTCATCGACACCAGCGCGGCGCTGAACGAGGGCGGCGACGTCGCGCTCGGCCTCAAGAACGGCGCGCTGACGCCCGCCGACATCGTCGGCGATCTCGCTGCCCTGGTGCGCGGCGCGCCCGGCCGCAGCGCGCCTCACGAGGTCACGTTGTTCAAGTCCGTCGGCGCCTCGATCGAGGACCTCGCGGCGGCTATCCTGGTGTGGAAGAAGGCGCTCGGCGAGACCTTTTGACTTCCCGCCCGTCTTGACCCACACAGGGGCAATGCCCTCGACGATCAAAATCTGCGGCCTCACCACAGCCGCGACGCTCGAAGCGGCGCTGATTGCCGGCGCCGACATGGTCGGCTTGGTGTTTTTCCCGCGCAGTCCGCGCAACGCGCCGCTCGATCGCGCAGTCGAGTTCGCCGCCCTTGCGCGCGGGCGCGCGCGCATCGTCGCGCTCGTCGTCGACCCCGCCGATGCGGCCTTGGCGCAGATCGTCGACGCCGTCGGCCCCGACATGCTGCAACTCCACGGGGCCGAGACCCCCGTGCGGGTCGCCGAAATCCGACGCGCCTTCGCTTTGCCGACGATCAAAGCGGTCGGCGTCGCCGACGCGCAAGACTTCGCCAGAGCGCGCGAATACGAGGACGTCGCCGACTGGCTGCTGATCGACGCCAAGCCGCCGAAGGGCGCGACCCGCCCGGGCGGCAACGGGGCGCCCTTCGACTGGCGCCTCGCGAGAGACTTTACGCCGCGCCTTCCCTGGCTGCTGTCGGGCGGGCTCGATCCCGCCAACGTCGGCGAGGCGATCCGGCTGAGCGGCGCGTCGGGCGTCGACGTCTCCTCGGGGATCGAGAGCGCGCCCGGCGTCAAGGACATCGACAAAATCAGAGCGTTCGTCGCCGCCGCGCGCGCCGGGTTCGCCCAGGCTCCTTCCCCCCTTGCGGGGGAAGGTGGCCGCGCAGCGGTCGGATGAGGGGTCGGCGCCGCAAGGCGCCGGCTTCGCGCGGAGGAGCATTCGCGAAGATGACACCGATAGCATTTTCGCTGTTTGTCACCAGTAAGCGCCTTACGGCGCGACCCTTCATCCGGCGGCCTTCGGCCGCCACCTTCTCCCGCAAGGGGAGAAGGGAGGTCCCCAGTAGGAGCATCGCGTGACCAAGGTCGACAAGCCCAATTCTTTCCGCAACGGTCCAGACGAGAGCGGCCATTTCGGCATTTTCGGCGGCCGCTTCGTCGCCGAGACGCTGATGCCGCTCGTGCTGTCGCTGGAGGAGGCCTACAAGGCCGCCAAGCACGATCCGGCCTTCCACGCCGAACTCAATCAGTTGCTCAAGCACTACGTCGGCCGGCCGAGCCCGCTCTATTACGCCGAGCGCCTGAGCGAGACGCTGGGTGGTGCGAAGATCTACTTCAAGCGTGAGGAGCTGAACCACACCGGCGCGCACAAGATCAACAACGTGCTCGGCCAGATCCTGCTGGCGCGCCGCATGGGCAAGAAGCGCATCATCGCCGAGACCGGCGCCGGGCAACACGGCGTCGCCGCCGCGACCGCCTGCGCCCGTTTCGGGCTGCAGTGCATCGTCTACATGGGCGCGGTCGACATCGAGCGGCAGAAGCCGAATGTGTTTCGCATGAAGATGCTCGGCGCCGAAGTGCGCCCCGTCCAGTCGGGCGCGCGCACCCTCAAGGACGCGATGAACGAGGCGCTGCGCGATTGGGTGACGAACGTCACCGACACCTTCTACTGCATCGGCACCGCGGCCGGCCCGCATCCCTATCCCGCGATGGTGCGCGACTTCCAATGTGTGATCGGCAATGAGACGCGCGCCCAGATGCTGGAGATGGAGGGCCGCCTGCCCGACAGCGTCTTCGCCTGCGTCGGCGGCGGCTCCAACGCCATCGGCATGTTCCATCCCTTCCTCGACGATCCGAGCGTCGAGATCTATGGCGTCGAGGCGGCGGGGCACGGCCTCGACGTGCCGGACGGCCATGCGGCCTCGCTCGCCGGCGGCCGTCCCGGCGTGCTGCACGGCAACCGCACCTATCTCCTGATGGACGAAGACGGCCAGATCAATGAAGGCCACTCGATCTCGGCCGGCCTCGACTATCCCGGCATCGGGCCGGAGCACGCCTGGCTGAAGGAGAAGGGCCGCGCCGCCTATCTCTCGGCGACCGACAAGGAGACGCTCGACGCTTTCCAGGTCTGCTCGCGTCTCGAGGGCATCATCCCCGCACTCGAATCCGCGCATGCCCTGGCCAAGGTGATCGAGCTTGCGCCGAAGAAGCCGCGCGACCATCTGATGGCGCTTTGCCTCTCCGGCCGCGGCGACAAGGACATCTTCGCCGTCGCCGATCACCTCGGCGGGATGTGAGCGGGCGTTGGCGGAAATTGCGATCCGGTCGTCATTGCGAGGAGCGCAGCGACGAAGCAATCCATGGCTCCGCTTGGCGCTGCTGGATTGCTTCGCTGCGCTCGCAATGACGGCGTCGGTTCGCTGGGAAAAGGGACTGGGCGCTTACGCCGCCGGCAGGCGCGCCCGCCAGCTCGCGGGCGTCGCCTTGAGTACGATGCGGCGGGCGGGGCGCCAATAGGCCGACAGCAGCAGCAACGCAGCGCCCGCGATCAGGGCGGACAGAGCAAGGCTGACGCTCAAGGCGCCGGTCGCTTGCAGGAACACGTTCATCGCGTAGAGCAGATAGGCGAGCGCCGACACCATCAGCGCGCGCCGATCGACCACCAGCGCAACCGCCGCGAGCACGAGATAGATCGCGACAGCGAGCGCCGGCGCGGTCAGCTCGGTCGCTGGCGGCGCGGCGCGCGACAGCGCGATGACCCCGCCGATCGGCCCTCCCCACGTCAAGCCGATCCAAGAGAATGCGGGATGGACGATCAGCGGCGCGGCGGCGAGATGCAGCCAGAAGGCGACGTCCGCCCGGCGCGTGCGGCGGGCGGGATCGCCGACGTCCCACCACAAAGCAAAAGCGAAAACGATGAGCCCGGCTGCGAAGATCAGCGGCAGCGCGTGCTCGGCCAAGTCAGGAATGAACCGCGTCGCAAGCGTGATCGCCGCGCCGAGGATCGAGCAGGTCGACGCCGCAACGGCGATCGGCACGCGGAAGCGCCGCCAATGGGCATAGCTGGCCGCGGCGACGAAGAGGCCAGTCGCAACCAGGACCGCCGCTCCGGCGTGGTCGGCGCGACTGGGCGCGGCGATGGAGTAGCCGGCCCACAGCAGCCCGCCGACCCAGCTCAGCAGCAGCAGGATGCTCGGCAGCGCCATGCGCCGACGGGCCGTGAAGAACTCCGCCAGGGCCCAGCTCGCCGCCGCCACCAGAGCGCCGCCGACAAGAGCCGACGAGCGGGCGCCGAGCCAACCGAGCGCGATCAGCACCAGCGCCAGCGCGATCGAAACGAAGATGTCGTTGAAGCCGGTGACGAGCCGGAACTGCTCGTCGTCGGCGGACGCCGCCGCGCCCCGGCGCGCCTCGACGAAGGCCCGAAACGCCTCTGCCGATTGGGGGGTTATGGCGCCGGCCGCCACTGCGGCGTCGATATCGTCGTCGCCGTAGGGGCCAGCCATCGCGAAAACTCAGCCTTCCTTGCCGGCGACGCCCGCTTCGGCGAAGGTCGCCATGCCGTTGTGGCAGGCGACGGCGGAGCGGATGATCCCGACCGCGAGCGCCGCGCCGGTGCCTTCGCCGAGCCGCATGCCGAGGTCGAGCAATGGCGCCTTGCCGAGGCGGCGCAGCGCCTCCCGATGCGCCTTCTCCGCCGAGACGTGTCCGGCGATGCAGTGATCGAGCGTCGACGGGTCCAGCGCGTGCAGCACCGCCGCCGCCGAGCAGACGACGAAGCCATCGAGCACGACGGGAACGTTCTGCAACCGCGCGGCGAGGATCGCCCCCGCCATCGCCGCGATCTCGCGGCCGCCGAGCCGCCGCAGGACCTCGAGCGGATCGCCGAGATGCTCGCGGTGCAGGGCGACAGCCGCGCGCACCGCGGCGGCCTTGCGCGCGAGGCCCGCTTCATCCGCGCCGGTGCCGCGGCCGACCCAATCCTCCGCTTCCCCACCGTAAAGCGCATGGCAGATCGCGGCGGCGATCGTCGTGTTGCCGATGCCCATCTCGCCAAGGCAAAGGAGGTCCGGCTGCGGGGCGAGCGCCTCCATGCCGAAGGCCATCGTCGCGGCGCAGCCCTTTTCGTCGAGCGCCGCCTCCTGCGTAATGTCACCGGTCGGCTGCTCGAGCGCGAGTTCGAAGACGCGCAGCGAAATGTCGTTCGTCTTGCAGATCTGATTGATCGCCGCGCCGCCCGACGAGAAGTTGGCGACCATCGCCTGCGTCACCGACTGCGGGAACGGCGAGACGCCCTGCGCGACGACGCCGTGATTGCCGGCGAACACCGCCACCAGCGGCGTGTCGGCGTGCGGCCGGGGCGTGCGCTGCCAGCCGGCCAGCCATTCGGCGATCTCTTCGAGACGGCCGAGCGAACCCGCCGGCTTCGTCAATTGCCCCTCGCGCTCGCGGACGGCGGCGATCGCCGCTTCATCCGGCTTCGGCATGACGGCGAGAAGCGCGCGGATATCGTCGAAGGGGCGAGCGGCGGCGTTCATGCGGGACGGCTTTCCTGGCGTGAGTTCGTTCGGGTGGTAACGCAAATTGACGGGAGTGGCGAGGGCGAATGACGCCTTGCCGTCATGGCCGGCCATGACGCGCCTGGGCTTGACGGCTGACGCCGTCTCGCAGCAAGGCAAGTCGTCGAGGGGAACCAAGGACAAGGCGCACATGAAAAACCTCATCACCGATGTTCCCGGCCTGCGCGTCGGCAACGCCGACGACGCGCGGCTCGCCTCGGGGGTGAGCGCGGTTCTGTTCGACGAGCGCGCCGTGGCGGGCATCGCGGCATTGGGCGGCGCCCCGGCGCTGCGCGACGGCGCGCTGCTGTCGCCAGAGATGACGGTCGATTGGGTCGACGCGCTGGTGCTGTCGGGCGGTTCGGCCTTCGGCCTCAACTCATCTGGCGGCGTCATGGCCTATCTCGCGGAGCAAGATCGCGGCTTCGCCGTTTCGCCGACGTCGAAGAAAGTGCCGATTGCGCCGGGCGCGTCGCTGTTCGATATCGACAACGGCGGCGACAAGGCCTGGGGCCGCCGCGCGCCTTACGGCGATCTCGCCTATCAGGCGGCGGAGAGCGCCCGCGAGGATTTCGCGCTGGGCACGGCCGGCGCCGGCTACGGCGCTTCGACTTACGATCTCAAAGGCGGGCTCGGCTCCGCGAGCGCGGTGACGTCGCAAGGCTACATCGTCGGCGCGCTCGTCGCGGTGAACGCGGTCGGCCGCGCGACGCGCGGCTCGACGCCGCACTTCTGGGCCGCCCCTTACGAACGCGGCGGCGAATTCGGCGGTCTCGGCGACGGCGCGGGCCAAGCGCCGGACGCGCTGGAGCTTCGGCTCAAGCGCGACGAAGCCGCCAATACGACGATCGCGGTGGTGGCGACCGACGCGCCGTTCGACAAGGCGCAGCTGACGCGGGTCGCCATCATGGCCTCGGGCGGCCTCGCCATGGCGCTGCGTCCCGCTTTCGCGCCCGCCGACGGCGACGTCGTCTTCGCCGCCTCGACGAGGCGCGCGACGCGGGCGCCGACTCTGCGCGACCTCACCGAGGTCGGCCTCCTCGCCGCCGACTGCCTCGCCAGAGCCATCGCTCGCGGCGTCTACGAGGCGACCGCCTTGCCCTTCCCGGGGGCGAAGCCGAGCTGGCGGGACAAATACGGGGCGCGCTAAGCCTAAGCTAATCGAACGCCGCGACCACGGTTTCGATTGGGAGGAACAGGGTGCGGCTGTCTTCCGGGTATTCGATGAATTCCGCGCACTTCAGATAGAAGTGCTTCGCCGCCTCATCCTTGGCGTGGACCAGCACCGCGCCAATTCCGATGCTTTTCGAGGCGGCAGCGATGCGGCGCAGCGCGTCAGCGAGAATATCGGCGCCGAGGCCTTTGCCCGCATGGTCGAGGCTCACCGCAAGCCGACCGATCACCGAAACAGGAATCGTGTCCGGCGCGTTGCGCCGCAACTTGCCGGGCGCCGCCGCGCGTTCAACCGCCTCAGCCGAGATGCAGAAATAGGCCACCACCCGATTTTCGTCGCAGACGACATAGGTGCGCGAGAAGCGGCTTTCGTTCTTCAAGGCCCGATGCCGCAGCCAGTCGTTCAACGCGGGCTCGCCACAGTCGAAGCCCGACAGATCGTGGTCAGGCGTCAAGGGAACGGGAGCCGACAATCGAGGCTCGGGGCGCTCCGAAGGGTCTTCTACTTTCGCCATGCCGGAACCCGGCGGATCAGCGATGTGAGCTTCGGCCCCGGCGCGGGAGGATTGTCGAGCGCGCGCATGAAGGCATCGTAGCGATCGGAATCGAGCGCGAACAGCCGCTGGTCGAGCAGCACATCGACCGCCTGCCGCCGAGCGCTCTCGACCATGAACTCGGTGCGCGTCTTGCCAAGGATCGCCGCCGCATCGTCAATGAGCTGGCGGGTGTTGGCCTCGATCCGAAGATTGATGCTGCCCTTGGTATCGGCCACGGCCGCAATGGGCGCGGCCTCGCGGCGTTTCGACGATGTGGCGCGGGCTTTCGGCATGACAGGAATATGCGCCACGTATCTACAATGTCAATACGAACGGCGGAGCTTCAATCGAACCGATCCGGCCGGAACGGCGCCGGGTCGACGAAAGGCTCTTCGCCCGCCATCAACTGCGCCAGCAGCGCGCCGCTGACCGGGCCCAATGTCAGGCCGAGGTGCTGGTGGCCGAAATCGAACCACAGGCCCTTGTGGCGTGGCGCCGGGCCGATGATGGGCGCCATGTCGGGCAGGCAAGGCCGTCGGCCGAGCCAGGGCTCGGGGTCGCGCCGCTCGGCGAGCGGAAACAATTCGCGCCCGAACGGCTCGACCCGGTCGAGATGCGCGCTCGACGGCGGATCGTCGCGGCGGGCGAACTCGGCTCCGGTCGTCAGGCGCACGCCGCGCGCCATCGGGGTGATCACATAGCCCTTCTCGAGATCGAGCACCGGCCGGTTGAGAACGGCGCCGTTCCGCGGCGCGTAGTGCATGTGATAGCCGCGCTTGACGCCGAGCGGCAGGTAATAGCCGAAGGCCGCCGCGACGTCGCTCGACCAGGCGCCGAGCGCGACGACCGTCTCGTCCGCGCTGAGCGGCCCCTCCTCGGTCGCGACCGTCCAGCCCGCGCCGTCCTGCTGCAGGCTGCGCGCCTCGCCCTTCGCCAGCCGCCCTCCCCGCGCCAGGAACAGCTTGGCGTACGATGTCACCAGAGCGCCGGGATCGGAGGTCGTCAGCGGCTCGGTGAAATGGACGCCGCCCTTGGCGACCTCGGTGAGGCTGGGCTCGAGCGCCAGCAATTGATCGCGATTAAGTCGCGTGCTCGGGATGCCGAAGGGCTTCGTCTCCTCCCTGTCGGCGAGCGCCGCGTCTTCGCCCTGCGAAGTGCGGAAGATTTTGATCCAGCCGCCGTGCCGCAGCAGCGGGCCGGCGCCCGCCGCGTCGGCGAAGGCGCGATGCTCGGCGAGGCAGCGCGTGACGAGGCCGCGCATGGCCATCGCTGTCGAATGGCGCCGCGCCGGCGAAGAGGCGAGATAGTAGCGCCACAGCCAAGGCCCGATCGACGGCAGCGCGGAATAGCGGAGCTGCACACGCGGATCGAGATTGAGCGCGCCGAGCGCGATCTCGCCGGGCGCGCGCGGGAAGACATAGGGAAAGACCGCCTCGCTCTGGACGATGCCGGTGTTGCCGAAACTGGTTTCGCCGGCGACGATTCCGAGCCGATCGACGATCGTCACCGCCCGCCCGCGCGCCTGCAAGTGCAGCGCCGCGGACACGCCGACGATGCCAGCGCCTAGAACGACGACATCGGTCTTTTGCGGCGGCACTTTGATCTCCCTAGACTTTCGCCTCGCCAGTTGGCACGGCGGCGACGCGTTCTACCAAAGGAGGGAGCGCCGCGCATCGGGCGGTCTCGATCTTTCCCTGAGGTTCCGCTAGACCTTCGGCCAAAAGAAGGACCCGCTAGAGCGTTTTGCTTTTTGGTTGACACCCGGCTGCTGTCACCCCCGCGAAAGCGGGGGTCCAGACAACCGGCGCAGGCCTTCGCCCTTGACTCCTGGATGCCCGCTTGCGCGGGCATGACAGGGACCGCCAAGAGAGGCCGCTTCGACCAAAGCGCAAGGAGCTCTAGCGGGCGAAAGCCAGCTCTCCGCCAGGGCCCGGCCGACTTCTTGAACAAGCTCACTTCCAAAACGGACGCCTTCGCATGATTCCGCGTTATTCCCGCCCCGAGATGGTGGCGATCTGGTCGCCGCAGACGCGTTTCAAGATCTGGTTCGAGATCGAGGCCTATGCCTGCGACGCGCTCGCCGAGATCGGCGTCATCCCCAAAGAGAGCGCTCGCGCAATCTGGGAGAAGGCGGGCAACGTCACCTTCGACGTAGCGCGGATCGATGAGATCGAACGTGTCACCAAGCACGACGTCATCGCCTTCCTGACCCATCTCGCCGAGTTCATCGGACCCGACTCGCGCTTCGTGCACCAGGGCATGACGAGCTCCGACGTGCTCGACACCTGCCTCGCCGTGCAATTGCAGCGCGCGAGCGACATCCTGATCGTCGACGTCGACGCTTTGCTCGCGGCGATCAAGCGGCGCGCCTACGAGCACAAGCTGACGCCGACAATCGGGCGCTCGCACGGCATTCACGCCGAGCCGACCACCTTCGGCCTCAAGCTGGCGCTCGCCTATGCGGAATTCTCCCGCTCCCGGGCGCGCCTGGTCGCCGCTCGCGCGGAGATCTCGACCTGCGCGATCTCGGGGGCGATCGGCACCTTCGCCAACATCGACCCACGGGTCGAGGCCTATGTCGCCGAGAAGCTCGGCCTCGCGCCGGAGCCGGTCTCGACGCAGGTGATTCCCCGCGACCGCCACGCCGCGTTCTTCGCAACGCTTGGCGTCGTCGCTTCGTCGATCGAGCGGCTGGCGACCGAAATCCGCCATCTCCAGCGCACCGAGGTGCTGGAGGCGGAGGAGTTTTTCTCCGAGGGGCAAAAAGGCTCCTCGGCGATGCCGCATAAGCGCAACCCCGTGCTGACGGAGAACCTGACCGGCCTTGCCCGCATGGTGCGCTCGGCCGTGACGCCGGCGCTCGAAGACGTCGCCCTCTGGCACGAGCGCGACATCTCGCATTCCTCGGTCGAGCGGATGATCGGCCCGGACGCGACGATCACGCTCGACTTCGCGCTCGCCCGGCTGACGCAAGTCGTCGACAAGCTGGTCCTCTACCCCGAGAACATGCGCAAGAATCTCGACCGCCTCGGCGGTCTCATCCATTCGCAGCGCGTGCTGCTGGCGCTGACGCAGAAGGGCGTCTCGCGCGAGGACGCCTACGCTTTCGTGCAACGCAACGCCATGCCGGTATGGCGCGGCGAGGGCGACTTCCTGAGCCTTCTCAAGGCGGACAAGGACGTCGCCGCGGCGCTGAGCCCCGCCCAGCTCGAGGCTCTGTTCGACCTCGGCTATCACCTCAAGCACGTCGACACGATTTTCGCGCGCGTTTTTGGGGAGTGAGGGATCCATCGGCCACCGGGGAGCGATTAGGCTGACGCGCGCCCTTTTAGCGTCTTGGCCGGGCTCGTCCCGGCCATCCACGCGGCGCCTCCGTACCCAAGCTCTCAAGTCACGTCGCTACCGGGGCGTAGATGCCCGGCACAAGGCCGGGCGGGACGAGCGGAGGCGGCATGGGCTGAATGACTGCGCCCTCATGCGATGGCGTGAGCCATGAGCAGGCTGACGAGGCAGATGAACAGCGAGGCGAGCAGTCCCAGCGCCAAGGGGCGCAAGCCCTGGGCGCGGATGCGCCTGAGATCCGTGTGCAGACCCATCGCCGCCATAGCCATCGTCAGCAGGAAGGTCGTGACGAGGCTGATCGGCTGAGCGACCGCCTGCGGGATCGCGACGACACTGTTGAACGCAGACAGAGCAAGGAAGCCGACCAGAAACCAGGGAAAGGGCGGCCGCTCACCACGGCCCTGGCCAGCGGAGCCGAAGCGAGCGGTGATCTCGCTCAGCGCGATGACGACCGGGGCCATCATCGCGACGCGCGTCAGCTTGGCGATGGTTCCGAACTGACCCGCTGCATCGCCACCCTGGAACGCTGCCGCGACGACCTGGGCGATCTCATGGATCGACGCTCCCGTCCACAAACCGTAGGCCTGCGGGGTGAGGTGGAGGAAGCTCTGCGCCACCGGATAGGCGAACATCGCGATCGTGCCGAACACCGTCACGCAGGCGACGGCGTAAGCGGCGTCTTCGTCGTCGCCGCGAGTTGCAGCCTTCGCCGCGATCACCGCTGAGGCGCCACAGATCGAGGTGCCGACGCCGATCAGCAGCGCCAGTCCGCGCGGGACGCCGAGCGCCCGGCCCATCAGCACTGTGAAGAGCAGCGTCGAAACCAGGGCCGTGGCGATCATCGCAAGCGCACCCGGGCCGAGATCGGCGGCCTGCCGGGCGGTGATCTGCAAGCCGAGCAGCACGAGGGACAAGCGCAGGATCTTGCGCAGCGAAAATTCCGCGCCTTGCCGCGTCGCTGCCGGCGCGCCGATGAAATTGTGGACGGCGACGCCGATCAGCACCGCGAGAATCATCGGGCTGAGCGTGGAGACGCCCGGAACGAGCCGCAGAGCGAAGGCGCTGGCGGCGATGCCACCCGTCAGTGCGAGGCCCGGCGCCAGATTGACGAACGGGCTTGGCCGTGTGGGACAAGCAATTTGAACGTCGAGGTTGGACATGGCGAACTCCAGAAGAACGCCGTCATAATGGTTCGCCTCGACCAATCCATCCAACCGATTATGATTGTCGTATCAATCTGTCATAGCGATTAAGGATTACTCCTGGCCGGGATTGGGCGACCGCCGCCCTCGCGACAAGAAAAAACGCGCAGGCGATCTGGTCGCCGGCGCGTCGAAGTTTCGAGATGGGCCGATCGCCATCCCAGTGAACGCGGGCATCCAGGCGCCGCAGGACGAAGGCCGGCGGCGGTTGTCTGGACCCCCGCTTTTCGCGGGGCGACAGCGGCGCCGGCCGCCGTGGAGCTTAAGCGACCGCCTTGATCGTGCGGCCCACCTTGTCGACGATCTCGTCGATCTGGTTCTCGCTGATGATCAGCGGCGGGGTCAGTTCGATCGTGTCGCCAGCGAGGCGCAGCATGATATTCGCCTCGTGGAACGAATATTCGAGCGCCGCGTAGCCGCGGGCGCCGGGGCCGGTCGAGGGCGCGAGATCGATCGCGCCGGTAAGGCCGACGCAGCGGATGTCGAGCACGTTCGGCAGACCCTTGAGGGTCATCAGCGCGTCGTACCACTTCGGCTCCAGCGCCAGGGAGCGCTCGAACAGCTTCTCGTCGCGATAGACGTCGAGCGCCGCCAGGCTCGCCGCACAGGCGAGGGGATGGCCGGAATAGGTGTAGCCATGGAATAGCTCGATGGCTTGCTCGGGGCCGGTCATGAAGGCGTCGTAGATGCCCTTGCGCACGATCACGCCGCCCATCGGCACCGTGCCTGAGGTGACGCCCTTGGCGAAGGTGATCATGTCCGGGACGACGCCGTAGCGCTCGGCGGCGAAGGGGAAGCCGAGGCGGCCGAAGCCGGTGATCACCTCGTCGAAGATCAGCAGGATGCCGTACTTGTCGCAGATCTGGCGCAGCTTCTGCAGATAGCCCTTCGGCGCCGGCAGCACGCCCGTCGAACCGGCCATCGGCTCGACGATGACGGCGGCGATCGTCGAGGCGTCGTGCAGGCCGACGATCCCTTCGAGCGCGTCGGCGAGATGCGCGCCCCACTCCGGCTCACCCTTGGTGAAGGCCTGGTGCTCGCGGTTGTAGGTCGCCGGCAGATGGTCGACGCCGGCCAGCATGGAGCCGAAATGTTTGCGGTTGTTGACCATGCCGCCGACGGCGATGCCGCCGAAGCCGACGCCGTGATAGGCGCGCTCGCGGCCGATCAGGCGCTGGCGCGAGGCCTGGCCGCGCACGTTGTGATAGGCGAGCGCGATCTTAAGCGCCGTTTCACCGGCCTCCGACCCGGAATTGCCGAAGAAAACGTGATCGAGATCGCCTGGCGCCAGCTCGGCGAGGCGCGAGGAGAGCTGGAACACCTTCGGATGACCGAACTGAAAGGTCGGGCTGAAGTCGAGCTCGGCCGCCTGGCGCTGGATCGCCTCGACGATCGTCGGCCGGGTGTGGCCGGCGTTGCAGCACCACAGAGCCGCCGTCGCGTCGAGGATCTCGCGCCCCTCAGGGGTGTAATAGTGCATGTCTTTCGAACGGGCGATGAGGCGAGGTCGCTTCTTGAACGCCCGATTGGGCGTGAAGGGCATCCAGAACGCTTCGAGATCGTTGGGGACCTCGGCGCGCTGCGCAGCGGTGGACATCGCTCAATTCTCCAAGTTGATTGATTTTTCGAACAATGCCGCCATTTAAGCAGATTGTCCAGTTGCCCGGCTGTTCAAGCCGTTCTAAATATCGAACACATGAACACCCGCGAAAGCGACTTTGAAGTCGGCCCACGCCTCCAGGCGCATCGTCTTCGGCTCGGGCTCTCACAGCGCGAACTGGCGCGCCGCGCCGGCGTGTCGAACGCGACCGTGTCGATGGTCGAGGCGGATCACGTCAGCCCCTCGGTTTCCGCGTTGCGGCAGATCCTCTCGGCGCTCGGGATCAGTATCGCCGATTTCTTCGCCGCAAGCGAAGAGCAAACCGAGCAGGTGGTGTTCCGGGCCAAGGAATTGACGGAGATCGCCGGCGGCGCCGTCTCCTATCGTCAGGTCGGCGCCAATCTCAAGGGGCGCGCCTTGCAGATGATCTACGAGCGCTACAAGCCCGGCGCCCAATCGGGCGCCAAGATGTTGTCGCATCAAGGCGAAGAAGCGGGCATCGTGATCAAGGGACGCCTCGCGCTCGAGGTCGACGGGCGCCGCTACGAGTTGCAGAGCGGCGACGCCTATTGTTTCGACAGCCGCAGGCCGCACGCCTTTCGGAACGCCGGCGACGAGGAACTCGTCATCGTCTCCGCGTGCACGCCGCCGACATTCTAGATGTGAGATTTGCGAAAGCGGGGGTCCAGATAACCGCCGCAGGCCATCTCCCTTGACTCCTGGATGCCCGGTTTCGCGGGCATGACAGGGGCCAAAATGCGCAGCGCCAACGTTTGACCCATCTCGGGACGAACCCGCCCCGCCGCCGCTAACCAGCCGGCAACCTTAAGCCGATATGAACGGCGACGCTCCGATTGCGCGTGTTGCACGTTGGAGGCGCCCGGTTTTGGCGTTGGCGTTCTAACAGGCGTGGGTTGCGTATGGCGCGTTCGCGATTTGCCTGGGCGGGTTCGGCGGTCGCGCCGTGGGCCATCGGGCTCGGATTTCTGGTCTCGATCACCGCGCAAGCCGGTCAAGAGCCGCAGGAATGGGGATCGCGCGTCGCTCAGAGCGAGCCCGACCGCGCAGCCTCCATCCGTCAGGCGCTGCTTGCGGCCACTCAGGCGCTGCCGGCGCCGCTCGGCGCCGTTATCCAGCCGGCCAGCCTGACGCTCGGCGATCCAGACGCGCTGGCGGCCATCCCCGACGAGATCGAACCGAAAATCGCGATGAAAGCGGCGCGGGCGGGTCTCCCCGAGGTCGACCGCGCGGACAAGAGCGATCCTTTCCTTGTCCTGCGTCCTGGGTTCACTGCGCGCCTCAACCATTCGGCGCCGTTCGACGACGATGCGTCCGACGCGGGAGCCAATTCCAGCAGCCCCGCGGACGCCCAAGTCGAGGCCCCGCCGCGCGCGCCATTCGGCGACGGAGCGACGCCGACGGTGCCGCTCGACGTCGCTCTCAATTCCTCGACGCCGACGCCGAGCGACGGCAAGCTCATCGTCCGCGCGCCGCCTGCATCGGCCCCGGCCGCGCAAACGACCCTCGTCCAGCAGTCAGGCATGAGCGGCAAGCCTAATTACGCCGCCTTGATCGATCCGAAGGATTCCGGCCGCCAGATGCGCTGCCTCGCCGAGGCGATCTATTTCGAATCGCGCGGCGAGCCGGAAGCCGGTCAGGCGGCCGTCGCGCAGGTCGTGCTCAACCGCGTGCGCAGCGGCATCTTCCCGACCGACGTCTGCGGCGTCGTCTATCAGGACCGGAATCGGCCGTTCGCCTGCCAGTTCTCCTTCGCCTGCGAGGGGCGCTCGCTGCGTATCGAGGAGCCGGGCCCGTGGGCGGCGGCGACGCGCATCGCGCAATCGGTGGTGAGCGGCGCCACTTACAATCCCAAAGTCGCGGAGGCGCTCAACTACCACGCGAACTATGTCATGCCGTTCTGGGCGCCCTATCTCAGACGCGTCGACCGCATCGGCAATCATATCTTCTATGCGATGAAGAACGGCCTCAATTGGGCGCCTGGCGCGCTCAACGGCCGCGGCGACCTGCCGCCTGCGCCGGCCCAGCAGGCGAGCGCGGCGCAGGCGCAGGCGGCCTCCGCCGCGCTCATCGTCGCGCGGTAGGCGTCAACGGCGCACCGGCCAAGCGCGCGCCAATGCGGCCGTTGCGAGGCGCACGCGTTTGGCGATCGCCTCGGGCGAAGGAGGGCCGGCGACGCCCAAATTCTGTTGGAGTTGGCTGACGCCGAGCCAAGCCGCGACCAATTGCTCGGCGACCAAATCCGGCTCGTCGACCGCAAGCAGGCCGCGCGCGTTGAGCGAACGCAGGAAGTCGGCCACGCGCGCCATCGTTGCGGCCGGCCCCGCCGCGTAGAACGCCGCGGCGAGATCGGGGTGGACATCGGCGCTTTCAACCATTGTCTTCGCGGATCTGACGATGTCGGGACGCGTGAGGAACTGAACGAGCCACTCGCCGAATTCGCTGAGATGGGCGAGCGAGGCCTCTAGGTCCTTCCCTTCAGCGAGTTCCGGCAGGCGGAAATTCCTGGTGTTGCGCTCGAACACCGCCGCCAGCAGCGCCGGCTTGTCAACGAAATGCGCGTAAACCGTCATTTTAGCGGCGCCGGCACGCTCGGCGACAAGATCCATCGTGGTCGCGGCGATGCCGCGCTCGGAAAAAAGTTCGGCCGCAGCCGCAAGAATCGCCTCGCGCTTTTCGAAGTCACGCGGACGTCCGCGACCCCTGCGCGAGGTCGGAGAGGCGAGCTCAGTCTTTTTTGTAGACATCTCGGTATAGATATTATATTTCTAGACCAACAAGTCCATAAATGGTGGACGGCGATCGCGCAATCGTTTTTCCCAGCCTGGGAGGCTCCGATGGCCAGCAAATCGCTCAAAGTGCTTATCGTCGGCGCGGGGGCCGGCGGCCTCTGCCTGGCGCAAGGGCTGAAACGCGACGGCGTAGCGGTGGAGGTGTTTGAACGCGACAGTGCGCCCGACCAGCAGCAGCAGGGTTACAGACTGAGCATCAACGCGACGGGCGGCCAGGCGCTGGCGGCCTGCCTCCCTGCCCCACTGTTCGAAAAGTTCACGCGGAGCACGGCGCAACCGAGCGAGGCCGTCACCTTCCTCGATCACCGCCTCAATCGCTTGCTCGCTATCGAGTTCCCGCATCGCGCCCGCAATTCGTTGCAGGCGGAACGGCCGGTGAGCCGGCGAACGCTGCGCCGCATCCTCCTCGACGGGCTCGACGGCATCGTTCATTTCGGCAAAACGTTCGTCGGCTATGAGACCGCGCCGGACGGAACGGTCATCGCCCACTTCGAGGACGGTTCGACCGCCACGTGCGATGTGCTGGTGGGCGCTGACGGCGCCAATTCGCGCGTTCGCGCGCAGTTGCTGCCGGCGGCGAAGCGGCGGGAGACCGGGATCCTCGGCGTCGCCGGCAAGCTGCCGCTGACCGACGAAACGCGCGCCGCGACGCCGCCCGCTATCCTGCGCGGGCCAACTCCGATCCTTGGTCCGCGCGGATGCTTCATGTTTTGCAGCGCAGTCCAATATGGCGACATCGAGGGCGCGGATGAACCGCTCGCCGATCGCGAAGAATACGTCATGTGGGCCGTGACCGCCCGCCGCGCGAAGTTCGGCTTTCAACCGGACAATGACTCCGTGACGGGCGCGGACATGAAGCGAATCGTCCAGCAACTGACGAGCGATTGGAGCCCCGAGCTGCGGCGGCTGATCGAACGCACCGATGCGTCGACGATCAGCGCGCTCTCGGTCAAGACGTCAACGCCGCTCGCTCCGTGGAACACCGGCAACGTCACTTTGCTGGGCGACGCGCTGCATAACATGCCGCCGTTCCGTGGCGTCGGCGCCAATACGGCGCTTTGGGACGCAGCGCAATTGCGGTCCGCGCTCGTCGCGGTTGACCACGGCGAAAAAGATCTCATCGACGCGCTTGCGGGCTATGAACGCGCAATGATCGAGCACGGCTTCGCCGCCGTGCGAGCCTCGCTGCGAGCCACCGAGCAATTCCATGCGGAGCGATGGCTCGAGCGGACGCTCGTCAAGACGATGTTCCGCGCCGCCGATCTTCTGCCCGGCGCGTCCGCGCGGATGGCGAGCGGCCGATAGCCGCTCGCCATAGGATGTGGGTTAGCCCAACACGCTCTCGGCCGGCGTATAGGGTAGTCCGTGCGCCTCGGCGACCGGCTGGCAGGTGATCTTGCCGTCGTGCACGTTGAGGCCGTTGCGGAGGTGGATGTCGTTTTTCAGCGCCTGTCGCCATCCCTTGTCGGCGAGCGCCAGCGCGAAGGGCAGCGTCGCGTTGTTGAGCGCGAAGGTGGACGTGCGCGCGACGGCGCCCGGCATGTTGGCGACGCAATAGTGAACCACGCCGTCGACGACATAAGTCGGGTTGGAGTGCGTCGTCGGCTTCGAGGTTTCGCAGCAGCCGCCCTGGTCGATCGCAATGTCGACGATCACCGCGCCCGGCTTCATGGTCGACAGCATCTCGCGCGTCACCAGCTTCGGAGCCGCCGCGCCGGGCACTAATACGGCGCCGATGACGAGGTCCGCTCGCGTGACGAGGTCGGCAATCGTCGCGCGCGTCGAATAGATGGTCCGCACGCCGGTGCCGAACTGCGCGGCGAGGCGCTTCAGCGTTTCATTGTTCTTGTCGACCAGTGTAACGTTGGCGCCCATCCCGAGCGCGATCGTCGCCGCATGGGTGCCCGAGACGCCACCGCCGATGACGACGACTTCGGCCGCCGGCACGCCCGGCACGCCGCCGAGCAGGACGCCGCGGCCGCCCTGCGCCTTTTCGAGCGCATGGGCTCCGACCTGCGGCGCGAGCCGCCCCGCGACCTCCGACATCGGCGTCAGCAGGGGCAGACCGCCGCTCGGCGACGTCACCGTTTCGTAGGCGATGCAGGCGGCGCCGCTGGCGATGAGATCTTGCGTCTGCGCCAGATCGGGCGCGAGATGGAGATAGGTGTAGAGCAACTGGCCGCGCCGCAGCTGCTTGCGCTCGGCGGCGAGGGGCTCCTTCACCTTCACGATCATTTCTGCCCGCGCGAAGATGGTCGCGGCGCTGTCGACGATCTCCGCGCCCGCCGCGACATATTCTTCGTCCGAGAGGCCGGAGCCGACGCCGGCGCCGCGTTCGACGAGGACGGAATGGCCGTGATGGACCAATTCGGCGACTGAACCCGGCGTCAAGCCGACGCGAAATTCATTGTCCTTGATTTCCTTGGGCGCCCCGATAAGCATCGCATTTCCCCCTTCGATTAGAGAAGGCTCATCATCCTGCGACGACGGGACAATATCTCTCCCAAATGCGGCCGGCCTCGGCATGCACCGGCATAATCTGCGAAGAATATCCCGTTTCGAGAAAGAGAATGCGTATTGACGACCTTGACGATCGCGACCGAGCGATCCTGCGCGAGCTGATGCGCGATGGCCGGCTCACCAACGCCGAACTCGCCGAACGCGTTCATCTCTCGCAATCCGCCTGCCTGCGCCGGGTTCGCCTGCTCGAGGAGTCCGGGCTCATCGCCGGCTACGTCATGCTGCTCGATCCTGTCGAGGCCGGCCTGCCCGGCGCAGCGTTCGTCTCCGTGACGCTCGACCAGCAGGGGCGCGCCGCGCTTGACCGTTTCGAGCACGAGGTGCGCCGGCACGCCGAAATCATGGAGTGCTATCTCCTGGCCGGCGCCGCGGACTATCTGCTGCGCATCGCCTTCCGCGACGCGCGCGACTTCGAGCGCATCCACACCGACATTCTCACGCAATTGCCGGGCGTTTCGCGCGTGCAATCGACAATGACGCTGCGAACGGTGAAAAAGACGACCGCCTTGCCGCTGTGACGCGGTCGCGCTAATCCGCTTCCCCTCCCCGTCCGCGCTCGAAGGATCGCCGCATGACCGACACGCCCTCCGACATCGCCCAAATGCCGTTCGAGACCGCGCTGGCCGAACTCGAGTCGATTGTCGACCGGTTGGAGAAAGGCGCAGTCGCGCTTGAAGACTCCATCAAGCTCTACGAGCGCGGCGAGGCGCTTAAGGCGCACTGCGACCAATTGCTGAAGAATGCGGAGATGCGCATCGAAAAAATCGCACTGTCGGCCGATGGCAAGCCGAAGGGCGCGCAGCCGTTGGACGGCGAATGAGGCGTTTAGCGCTCGCGGACATCTCACCGATACCCAGCGCCGACTATCCCATCACGAGAAGAAACTATTTTTCAACTTTGCGCCGTGGATCGTTACCATTTGTTAACCATAGGATCCCCAAGAATTAGGGACTGATTTTAGCCATTGTTTCGGCGGAGCGGGCCGGAGCCATGGACGTCAAACGGCGGGGATTTCCATGCGCACGATCGCATTTGTCACTCAAAAAGGTGGGTCGGGAAAAAGCACTTTAGCCTCTTCAATCGCAGTGGCCGCCATGGAGGCGGGCGAGCGCGTTTGCGTGATCGACCTTGATCCGCAAGCCTCGCTGCTCAGCTGGGCGAAGACCCGCGAAGCTGAAGACATCGCCGTCGTCGGGGCTACCCCGACCAAGTTGCCTGCGCTGATCGAGGCGCTCGGCAAGAAGGGCGTCACGCTCGTCATCATCGACACGCCCGGCGCCGACGGCGCGGCTTCGGCGGCGGCGATGCGCGAGGCCGATCTGAACGTCATCCCGTCCCGCCCCAGCATCTTCGACCTCTGGGCGAGTGCGCAGACCCGCGCTGCGCTGAAGGCGACCAACGGCGACTTTGTGTTTCTTCTCAGCCAGTGCCCGCCGGCGCAACAGTCGGCCCGTGTCGACGCGGCGGTGGAAGCGCTAGAGGAAATGGGCGACTCATTTCCCCGCTGGTCTTGGCGCGCGTCGACTATCAGGAGGCGGCGCGCCACGGCCTTGGCGTCACCGAGATCAACCCGAACGGCGCCGCGGCCGACGAGATGCGCGCCCTCTGGGGGTCGCTGAAGCGCCGGCTGGCGCGCGGCAAGAAGGCCACGCCGTCGAAAGCGGCGTGAGACTCCCGTTTTGTCCTTAGCAGAGGAAGCAATCCATTAGCGCCGACGGCGCCTGGATCGCTTCGTCGCGGCGCTCCTCGCAATGACGGTAAGCAGGTTCGCTTTCTAATCGTCGATGCGTGAGCGAATCACTTCGCCGCTGCGCCGGAGCGTCAGGTCCCAATACTCGGGTCGCGCGGCGCTCGCCGTTTCGAGATCGCGCGTCGTCGCAATCTTCGTGTTGTTGACCTGAAGCAGGAGATCGCCCTTCTGCAGGCCGACGTTGGCGGCGATCGAATTATCGGCGACATCGGCGACGACGACGCCTTCGGTGGCGTCGTCAAGCGACATTTCCTCCGCGACCGCGGGCGAGACGTTCACGACCAGCGCGCCCTGGAACGGCGAGCGAGCCCGAATGCGGATGGCGTCGCGCGGCGGCGTCTCGGGCGCGGCGGCGAGCTTGAGCGGCAAAGCGAGCGTCTTGCCGTCGCGCTGCACCGTCAGCGTCGCGACCCCACCGAGCGGCTTGACGGCGAGGCGGAAGCCGACGCCGCCGGAATCGTCGACCGACAGGCCGTCGACCGCCGTGATGATGTCGCCCCGCTTGAGATTGGCCTCGGCGGCCGGGCTTCGGCCATAAACGTTGGCGACCAGCGCGCCGACCGGCCTGTCGAGGCCGAGCGAGTCGGCAATGTCCTTGGTGACGTTCTGGAGACTCGCGCCGAGCCAGGGGCGCTTGACGACGCCGCCGTTCTTGGCGGCGGCGATCACGCTCTTGACCATGTTGACCGGGATGGCGAAGCCAATGCCGACGCTGCCGCCGGAGCGCGAGACGATCGCCGAATTGACGCCGATGAGCCGCCCGTCCAGATCGACCAGCGCCCCGCCTGAATTGCCGGGATTGATCGCAGCGTCGGTCTGGATGAAGAAGCCGTAGTCGTTGATCCCAATCTGGGTGCGCGCGAGCGCGGAAACGATGCCTTGCGTCACCGTCTGGCCGACCCCGAAGGGATTGCCGATCGCGATCACGAAGTCGCCGACCTCGATCGCGTCGGAATCGCCGAGTTCAAGCACGGGAAAGCGCTCGTTGCTCTGGATTTTGAGCACCGCCAGATCGGTGCGCGGATCGCGCAGGACGATCTTGGCCGGGTATTCGCGGTGATCGGAGAGCGCGACCTTCACGTCCGTCATGCCCTCGATGACGTGATTATTCGTGACCACGAGCCCGCTCGGATCGACGATCACTCCCGAACCGAGCGACTGGGCGACGCGCGATTCCTGCCCCTGCTGGCCGAAGAACTGGCGAAACACTGGATCGTCGAAGAGGGGGTTGCGCGCCATCTTCTCGACGCGCGAAGCGTAGACGTTGACGACCGCCGGCCGCACTTTCTTGACGATCGGAGCGAAGGAAAGCTTAACCTCGCCTGGGCTCTGAGGAACGGTCTTTCCCGCCGTTTGCGCCTGCGCGGCGCCGCAAGCGAGACACAACAGGACAGCGACGGCGTAGCGGAGCAAATGGCTCTCCCGGGGAAAAAGGGCGAGTTGACATAGGCGCTGCTCTCTGCGGCGCAAGCAAGGCCAAGATTAGTCGCCCGGGACAGGCCTGCCGATTTTTCCGCGCGGCGGCCTTGCGGGGCGCCCGTAGCGTCCCAATGTTTTGGCGGCCGGGTCCGCGTTCCGGCCCCGGCGCATCGTTACGGAGGCTCTCGATGAGCACGGCGCAAGGCACTGTTGGCGGGTCGAACGGCGCGCGGGAATATGGCCCGGGCGAGTGGTCGGGCATGACGTGGCGACGATGCGGCGCCAGTCGCTGGACGCCCTTCGAGCTCGTCGCGATGATCCTCGGATTCATCGTTTTTTGGCCGATCGGCCTGGCGATCCTCGCCTACAAGTTCTGGCAGCGGAAGACCGGGAGCGAGGACTTGCAGGGCTTCATGGCCCACAAGTGGCGCGAGGCCCGCACCCCGTGGTCCGGGCCCTGGGGCAGCTCTTGGCGTCCGACCAGCGGCAACGCGGCGTTCGATGAATGGCGGGCCGCCGAGTTGGCGCGGCTCGAGGAAGAGCGGCGCAAGCTGGAAAACGCTCAACGCGAATTCGCGGAATATCTGGACAATGTCCGCAAGGCGAAGGACCGCGAAGAGTTCGAGCGGTTCATGGCCGAACGGCGCAACCGGCAGCAGCCGGGTCAGCCGTCCTGAGGCGCGAACGATACGAAAAGGGCGGCGCGTCAACCGCGCCGCCCTTAATTTCGTGCGATCGGCGTCGTGAGGCTTACGCCTCCTCGGACACCTGTTCGATGACCGGGCCGGAGTCCTTGCCCTTGGCCTCGACGTCGCGGTCGACGAATTCGATCACCGCCATCGCGGCGTTGTCGCCCTGGCGGAAGCCCGCCTTCATGACGCGGGTGTAGCCGCCGTTGCGCTCCTTATAGCGCGGGCCGAGCACGTCGATCAGCTTCTTGACCAGGTCGGCGTCGCGCAGGCGGGCGATGGCGATGCGGCGGGCGTGAAGGTCGCCGCGCTTGCCGAGCGTCACCAGCTTCTCGACCACCGGGCGAAGATCCTTCGCCTTCGGCAGCGTGGTCGTGATCTGCTCGTGCTTGATCAGCGCCTGCGCCATGTTGGCGAACATCGCCTGGCGATGCTCATGGGTGCGGTTGAAGCGGCGCTTTGCGCGTCCGTGATACATTTGGCTCTCTCCTTTTTGGGGTCTACGGCCGCCGTGCCAAGGAACGGCCGTTCGTGGTAATCAACGCCCCCTCTCCCGCTTGCGGGAGAGGGCTGTGTGCCTGAAAGGCCCTCATCCGGCCGCTTGCGCGGCCACCTTCCCTAGGCGAATGCGCAGCATTCGTCCGCTCCCGCAACCGGGAGAAGGGATTGCCTTAGTAATGCTCCTCGAAGCGCTTGGCGAGCTCTTCGATGTTCTCCGGCGGCCAGCCGGTGACTTCCATGCCGAGGTGCAGGCCCATCTGCGCCAGCACTTCCTTGATCTCGTTGAGCGACTTGCGGCCGAAGTTCGGCGTGCGCAGCATCTCGCTCTCCGACTTCTGGATGAGGTCGCCGATGTAGGTAATGTTGTCGTTCTTGAGGCAGTTGGCCGAACGCACCGAGAGCTCGAGCTCGTCGACCTTCTTGAGCAGCGCCGGATTGAAGGCGAGCTCGGGGATCGCGTGCTGGGCCTCTTCGCGGCGGGGCTCCTCGAAGGTGACGAACACGGCGAGCTGATCCTGCAGGATGCGCGCGGCGTAGGCGAGCGCGTCCTCCGGCGAAATCGCGCCGTTGGTCTCGATCGTCATCGTCAGCTTGTCCTTGTCGAGATCCTGGCCCTCGCGGGTGTTCTCGACGCGGTAGGAGACCTTCTTGACCGGCGAGAACATGCTGTCGATCGGCATCAGGCCGATCGGCGAGTCCTCGGCGCGGTTACGCTCAGCCGGGACATAGCCCTTGCCGGTCATGACCGTGAATTCGATACGAATGTCCGCGCCCTCGTCGAGCGTGCAGATGGCGAGGTTCGGGTTGAGGATCTGGATGTCGCCAGTCGTCTGGATGTCGCCGGCGGTGACGACGCCGGGACCGCGACGCTTGAGGATGAGGCGCTTGACGCCGTCGCCCTGCATTTTGACCGCGATGTCCTTGACGTTCAAAACAATGTCGACGACGTCCTCGCGAACGCCGGGGATCGAGGAGAATTCGTGCAGCACGCCGTCGATGTGGACCGACGTGATCGCGGCGCCCTGGAGCGAGGAGAGCAGCACGCGGCGCAGCGAATTGCCGAGCGTCTGGCCGAAGCCGCGCTCGAGTGGCTCGGCGACGACGGTCGCGATGCGACGCGGATCGTCGCCGTGGGCGACTTCGAGCTTCTTCGGCTTAATGAGTTCTTGCCAGTTCTTCTGAATCACGGCTGAAGCCTTCCATTCGGAGGGGACGGGAGGCGCGCTGCGACCGCGCCGGCCTCCCGCAAATGCACGTCAGACGCGACGACGCTTACGCGGCCGGCAGCCGTTGTGCGGGATCGGCGTGACGTCGCGGATCGACGTCACGTTGAAGCCCGCGGCCTGAATGGCGCGCAACGCCGACTCGCGCCCCGAGCCGGGACCGGAAACTTCGACCTCGAGCATGCGCATGCCGTGCTCGGCGGCCTTCTTGACCGCGTCCTCGGCGGCCATCTGGGCCGCGAAGGGGGTCGACTTGCGCGAGCCCTTGAAGCCCATCGTTCCCGCCGACGACCAGGAGATCGTGTTGCCCTGAGCGTCGGTGATCGTGATCATGGTGTTGTTGAACGTCGAGTTGACGTGGGCGACGCCAGAGACGATGTTCTTGCGTTCACGACGGCGAACGCGGGTTGCTTCCTTAGCCATTTGTCCGTCCTTCAAGCGCGCCGGAGGCGCGAAAAAGCCTCAAATCCTGCGACGACGATCACTTCTTCTTGCCAGCGATCGCCTTGGCCTTGCCCTTGCGGGTGCGCGCATTGGTGTGCGTGCGCTGGCCACGGACGGGCAACTGCTTGCGATGACGCAGGCCGCGATAGGCGCCGAGGTCCATCAGACGCTTGATGTTGATCGCCACTTCGCGACGCAGATCGCCTTCGACCAGATAGTCGCGGTCGATCGCTTCGCGGATTTGCAGCACTTCGGCGTCGCTCAGCTGCGCGACGCGGCGCTCCGGCGTGATGTGCACCTTCTCGCAGATCTCTTCAGCCTTCTTGGGACCAATGCCGTGGATATACTGAAGCGCGATGACGACGCGCTTGTTGGTGGGAATATTGACGCCTGCTATACGAGCCACTGCCCATCTCCATGTCGGCTGCGCGCGGCCTCAAAAGCCGGCGCGGGGTCAAAACGCCCTCGACGTCCGGTGGAGACCGGCCCTTGCCGAGAGATCCATAAGCGCAAAAAGTCCCATTCGCGCAAAAATGCGCCGGGACCCAGAGCAATCGGGATCGCGCGTATATAAAGATCCTGTGACTGGGCGTCAACGGGCGCGCCGCCACGATTTTCGGCCCTTCCGAGCCACAGCCGAATTCGATTGTGGCGAAAATCCGACTGTCGAAACGGCCTAGCTCGCCCCGCCATCGATCCGAATAGGTAAGCCTGACGCGCCAATGCGCAAGTCTCGTCGCTCGCACATGATGAGCGCGTGTGAGGAGCTTTGTCGCCTCCACGGTCGCTCTGGGGGCCAGCCATGCCGATTGGGGGGGAGGCGACGCGGAGTGCGGGACTAAACGTCGCGCCAGCGCCTTCAGCGAGGCCACCGGGTGATGTCGCGGTCCCAGAGAGATTGATGCGGCGGTGCATCGAGGTCTCGAAGATGGCTGCCGAGCGTGGCGAGCTTCCGTTCGCCGCCCTCATCGCCCAAGGCGACGAGATCGTTGTCGAGGCCACCAATCGCGTTCGCATCGATTGCGACGCGACGCGACACGCAGAGGCGGTCGCGATCTCGGCCGCGCAGAAGAAACTCGGCAGGACGAGCCTCGAAGGCCTGACATTTTATACGAATGTCGAGCCCTGCGCCTTTTGCAGCTACGCGATCCGCGAAACGCGGCTATCGACGGTCTACTTCGCCCTGAGTTCGCCATTCATGGGCGGCTTCAGCCGTTGGAACATTCTGGACGACGCCGTTCTCTCCACGCGGATGCCGGACATCTTCGCTCCGCCTCCACGCATTGTGCCGTATTTTCTCGCGGTCGAGGCCGACGCGGCGCTGCGCCACTCGGCGCCGCTGATATGGACGGCGACCCGAGTGAGAGGCCTGTTCCGCGTCGAAGGCGTCAGCATTCGCCGTAAGGAGCGTAAGGCGCGGCCGCGCCTGAACTGGATTCTGGCCGCGCTGCGCACCCACCTGTTCGACCGCTTCGCCAGAGCGCGTCGCTAGGTTGCGAGACAGCAGCCGTCTCCGCGACGATTTTGCGCTCAAGTCGCACTTGCGCTATCTCGGCGCTCCGCCGCAGTTCGCCGCAGGAGATGACCCGTGACCCGCAAGACCAACCGCCGCGACGGATTCGGCCACCAGGACGCCCCTCCGGCGCCGAAATATCGGCCGGATCGCGAACCGGCGCCCGTGCGCGACAAAGGGCCCGGACGGGAAAAAACGGCAGGACGCTCCGAACGGCCCGAGGCCCGCGCAGACCATCGCGGAGCGCCGAGACCGAGGCCGCCAAAGCGTGAAGCGCGCGCCGCCGACGTCGTGCAGATCTACGGTTTTCACAGCGTCGCCGCGGCTCTGCGGGCGCCGCGCCGCAAGCTGATCCGCCTCTACGCAACCGCCGCCGCCGCAGAGAGGTTATCGGGCGACATTGCGGCGCGCGGCGTCGAGACCCGCATTCTAGAGAACGAGGAGATAGCGCTTCGAGCCCCGCGCGAAGCCGTGCATCAGGGACTGCTGCTCGAGGCGCGGCCGCTCGAGCCGATCGACCTCTCCGAGTTGCCGGCCAACGGCCTCGTGCTGGTGCTCGACCAGATCACCGATCCGCACAATGTCGGAGCGATCCTGCGCACCGCCGCAGCCTTCGCGGTCGACGCTCTTGTGACGACCGAGCGGCACTCGCCTGAGTTCACCGGGGCGCTCGCCAAATCCGCCTCGGGCGGCCTCGAGCACCTGCCGATTTGCAGCGTCACCAACCTCGCGCGGGCGATGAGCGAACTCGGCGATCTCGGCTATTGGCGGGTGGGGCTCGATTCGGAGGCGTCCGAGGCCCTCGGCGCGCTCTCCCTTTCTCGGCCGGTCGCGCTCGTTCTCGGCGCCGAGGACAAAGGCCTGCGACGTCTCACCCGCGAACATTGCGACGTGATGGCGCGCCTCGATCTGCCGGGTGCGATCAAGAGCCTCAATGTGTCGAACGCTTGCGCAATCGCGCTGGCGCTCGTCAACGGCAAGCTGGCTAAGGAGCCTTAGGTGGGCGCTTTTTAGCGCGCTCTGCCATCAAGCCGATCCCCCTCGGGCGTCATTGTGACGGCGCTTAGGCGCCGAGCGTCGCGATCGCTGGATCGCCACGCTTCGCTCGCGAAGACGACAAAGGCCGGGCTCGACCTAGAAACAATCCGCTCTAGAAGCTGCTGTTCAGCGGCGGTATCGTGTGCGGATAATTGAGGTCGTATGTCTTATTGAGCAGCGGATCGAGCTTCGTGCCCTCCGAGGCGTCGAAGGCGCGCGGGCGGGGCGGCGTCTGCGTCGCGCCTGCTTGGTCGAGCCCCGCCACGCGAGACGCGTCGACCGCGGGAGTGACTTGAGCTGACGCCGGCGGATTGCCGTATTTGGCGATGCGCGCCTTCTGTTCGGCGAGCGCGGCCGGCGAAAGCGGAACCTTCATCAGCGTCGCAGTCATCGCGCCGGCGTCCGCATCGGTGAAGGCTGTGCCCTCCGGCTCGTCGTTGACGCCGGTGATGACGGCGCCGAGATCGTCGAGCGACTTGCCGTTCACCTTGGAGGCCGCCAACTCGCCGCCCGCGCCGAACAGCGTGTCTCGGAGCTTGCGCTGCGCGGCGAGCTTGGTCAGCCGGGCGACGAACGAACCCTTCACCGGCGGCGCCGCGCCCAGCGGCGCGATAGCGCCGAAGATCTTCGGATTGGTGAAATCGAGCGCGCCATGCGTCGAGAAGCCCGGAGTGGGCGTCGCATCCGGCGCGAGCTTATCCTTGGCGTCCTTTTCGATCTGCCGCCAGCGCGCGACATTCTTGAGGTGTTGGTCGAGCGTCTCCGCGAAGGCGTGGCCGCCGGTTCCGTCGGCGACGAAATAGATGTCCTTGGTCGACGCCGGATTGGCGACTGCCTCCAGCGCCGCCCGGCCGGGATTGCAGATCGGGCCCGGCGGCAGGCCGTTGATGATGTAGGTGTTGTAGGCCGTCGCCTGCTCGAGCTCCGCCTTCGAGATCGAGTGGCCGAGCGTTCCCTTGCCGAACACGAGGCCGTAGACGATCGTCGGATCGGATTCGAGCCTCATGTGCTTGCGCAACCGGTTGATGAAGACACCGGCCACGCGCGGCCGCTCGTCCGTCTTGCCTGTCTCCTTCTCGACGATCGAGGCGAGCGTGACGAGTTCGCCCGGCGATTTGATCGGCAGATCGGGCGCCCGCTTGGCCCATATTTCGTCGATCATCTTCGACTGCGCCTTGGCCATCACGGAGACAAGCGCTTGCCGCGTCTCGCCGCGAGCGAACTTGTAGGTCTCGGGAAGGATCGAACCCTCGCGCGGAGTTTCCCTAACTTCGCCGACCAATACGTCGTTGTCCCGCAGGCGCTGGACGATCTGATCGCTCGTCAGGCCCTCAGGAATTGTCAGCGAATGCAGCACGACCCTGCCGGAGAGGAGTTGCGCCTCGACCTGGCGCATGCTGAGGCCCGCCCTGAAGGCGTATTCGCCGCGCTTGAGCGCGCCGCGGCTGCCGTCGATCAGCGTCATCGCGGAGAACCAAAGCGAACTGTCGATGACGCCGCCGTGTTCGAGCTGGTCCGCAATCGGGCCGCCGTCGTCTTCTCTGGCGATCACCACGACCTTGTCGGCCGTCAGGGGGCCGGGCTTTCGCACCTCGAGCATCGTCCAAGCGAAGAGCCCGAACCCCGCCAAAGCACCGATCAAGATGAAAGAGAGGAAACCGCTGACGCCGGAAAAGCTGGAACGACGCTTACGGCGCGGCGGAGGAGCCGGAGGCGGACTCGCCGCCTCACGTTTGCGCTTGGACGAGCCGAACAGACTGACGCGCCCGCGCGGGGCGCCGTCCGATCCATTCGCGTCATCGCCCTGATTCGACGTATCGCTCATCCGGGCCCGCCGTCGCTCGCATTACACCACCCGCAGGCGCTTCGCGCCCGCGACGACACTGTAATCCATTTCGCGGCGCAAAATGAAGAGACGAATGGTTAAGCGGCCGCTTCCGGCGGCTCGCGGAAGATCAACGATGCGTTTGTGCCGCCAAAACCGAAGGAATTCGAGAGCGCCACCTTGATCCGGCGCTTCTTCGCCGCATGGGGAACAAGGTCGATCGCCGTCTCGACGGAGGGGTTGTCGAGATTGAGCGTCGGCGGCGCGATCTGGTCGCGCATCGCGAGGATCGAGAAGATCGCCTCGACCGCGCCCGCGGCGCCGAGCAGGTGACCGATCGACGACTTGGTGGACGACATGGAGACCGTCGCGGCGGCGTTGCCGAGCAGCCGCTCGACCGCACGCAGTTCGATCTCGTCGCCGATCGGCGTCGATGTGCCGTGCGCGTTGACGTAGTCGATGTCCGACGGGGTGAGGCCGGCGCGCTTCAGCGCGGCGTTCATCGAGCGATAGCCGCCGTCGCCGTCCGGCGAAGGCGACGTGATATGGTAGGCGTCGCCGGAAAGGCCGTAGCCGATCACCTCGGCGTAAATCCGGGCGCCGCGCGCCCGCGCGTGTTCGAGATCCTCGAGCACCACGCAGCCCGCGCCTTCGCCCATCACGAAGCCGTCGCGATCGCGGTCGTAAGGACGCGAAGCCTGCTTGGGCCGATCGTTGAAGGCTGTCGCGAGCGCGCGGCAGGCGGCAAAGCCGGCAAGCGCAAGGCGATTGACCGCCGATTCGGCGCCGCCCGCCACCATCACCTTGGCGTCGCCCAGCGCGATGAGGCGCGCGGCGTCGCCGATCGCATGCGCGCCGGTCGAGCACGCGGTGACGACAGCGTGATTCGGCCCCTTCAGGCCATGAACAATCGAAACGTGGCCAGCCGCGAGGTTGATCAGGCGGCCGGGAATGAAGAAAGGCGACACGCGGCGCGGGCCTTTTTCATGCAGCACCACCGAGGTCTCGTAGATGCCTTGCAAGCCGCCGATGCCCGAACCGATGAGGACACCGGTTTCGATCTGATCTTCATATGTCTTCGGCGCCCAGTCGGCGTCGCGAAGCGCCTGCGTCGCGGCGGAGAGCGCATAGACGATGAATTCGTCGACGCGGCGCTGCTCCTTGGGCTCCATCCAGTCGTCGGGGTTGTAGGCGTCCGGGGCGGACCCGCGTGGCACCTGCGCCGCAATCTGGCACGCGATGTCCGAAACGTCGAAGCTCTCGACGCGCGCCGCCGCCGCTTCGCCCGCCAACAGCCGACGCCATGTGGCCTCGACGCCGCAGGCCAACGGCGAGACCATGCCCAGCCCGGTCACGACAACCCGATTCATTGCCTCTCCTTCGCTTGCTTCGCCCCCCGTCCTCTCATTCGCCTGCGACCGCGTCGCGTTGGATGAGTGGATCAAATGCGACAAGGGCCGGTCTCTCCGCCGGCCCTCTTTCACACGCGGAGCGCGATCCGACGCGCTTTACTTCCCGGCCGAGGCCTTCTCGAGGAACTTGACCGCGTCGCCGACCGTAACGATCGTCTCCGCCTGGTCGTCCGGGATCTCGACCCCGAATTCTTCCTCGAAGGCCATGACGAGCTCAACCGTATCGAGCGAATCCGCGCCAAGGTCGTCAATGAAATTGGCGTTGTCGACAACCTTGTCGGCGTCGACGCCAAGATGCTCGACGACAATCTTCTTTACCCGCTCCGCGACGTCGCTCATTTGCCTTTTTCCCTGTTTCAGCCGGCCTCAAGGCCGGCTCCGTGATTGATGGATAATCCCCCCAGCCGAACGCGAAGCGAACGACTCGTTACAAACCGTATCCGGCCAACGCCACGCAGCGGCTAGCTCCGCCGAATTCCGGTCCCACGCGGATGACCTTTCCGACACGAATTTTATGTCGCATCGGCTACACTTCGGCTCGATAGCATATCTCTCCGATCATGGCGAGAGCCAGTCCGGGCGCCGCCGGAGCATTGCAATGCGCCCCTAATTCCTTCAAATCATTGCCATTCCACCGTTGACGTGCAGCGTCTGGCCGGTGACGTAGGCGGCCTCGGCGCTGGCGAGATAAACAACGGCGGCGCCGATGTCGGCGCCCGCGCCGAGTCTTCCCATCGGAACCGAGCCGAGGATGGCCTCGCGCTGCTTTTCGTTGAGCGCGTCGGTCATCGGACTCGCGATGAAGCCCGGCGCGACGCAATTGACGGTGACGCCGCGGCTTGCGACTTCCGCCGCCAGCGCCTTGGACATGCCGATCATTCCGGCCTTGGCCGCCGCGTAATTGCCCTGGCCCGGATTGCCGGTCACGCCGACGATCGACGTGATGCCGATGATGCGGCCGGAGCGGCGGCGCATCATGCCCTTGAGGCTCGCGCGGGCGAGGCGGAACGCTGCGGTGAGATTGACGGAGAGGACCGTATCCCACTCCGCGTCCTTCATCCGCATGAAGAGATTATCGCGCGTGACGCCGGCGTTGTTGACAAGAATGTCAAGCGAACCCATCGCCGCCTCGGCGGCCGGCACGAGCGCTTCGACCGCGGCCGAGTCGGAGAGGTCGCAGGGCGTCACATGGACGCGCGAGCCGAGTTCTCCGGCGAGCGCCTCCAACGCCTCCCGCCGCGTTCCCGAAAGCGCGACGGTCGCGCCCTGCGCATGCAGGGCGCGCGCGATGGCGCCGCCGAGGCCGCCCGAAGCGCCGGTGACCAGCGCCGTTTTTCCTGTCAGATCGAACACGCTTGCCGCCTCTCCTTAAGCCGTTCGCTCGGCCGCATAGGCCGCGACGTCCGCCGGCGCGCCTACGCTAACGGCGCTGGCGCCGTCGGCGATGCGCTTCACCAGCCCGGCCAGCACCTTGCCCGCGCCGATCTCCACGAATCGCGTCGCGCCCTGACCGCTCATATAGAGCACGCTCTCACGCCAGCGCACCGTGCCGGTGACCTGGGCGACGAGATTGTCGCGAATTGCCGCCGGGTCGCTAACCGCGGTCGCCGCGACGTTGGCGACAATCGGCGCCTTGGGCGCGCGGATCGAAACGCCAGCCAGCGCCTCCGCCATCGCTTCCGCCGCGGGGCGCATCAGCGAGCAGTGGAAGGGCGCCGACACCGGCAGCGGCAACGTGCGCTTCGCGCCTTTGTCCTTAGCCAGCGCCATCGCTCGCTCGACCGCCGCTTTGGTTCCCGAAATGACGACCTGGCCGCCCCCATTGTCGTTGGCCGCCTCGCACACGCCGCCGGAAGCGGCAAGCTCGGCCGTCGCCTCGGCGGCGATCGCCGCGACGTCGGCGAATTCGAGACCGAGGATCGCCGCCATCGCGCCCTCGCCCACCGGAACCGCTTTCTGCATCGCCTCGCCGCGGATGCGCAGCAGCCGCGCCGCATCCTCCAACGCCAGCGCGCCTGCCGCGCACAGCGCGGAATATTCGCCGAGCGAATGACCGGCGACGAAGGCCGCGTCGCGGCCGATGTCGAGTCCCGCCTCGCTCTCCAGCGCCCGCACCGCCGCCAGGCTCGTCGCCATCAACGCCGGCTGCGCATTGGCGGTGAGCGTAAGCTCGGCCTCAGGACCCTCGAAGATCACGCGCGACAGCGATTGCCCGAGCGCCTCGTCGACCCGAGCGAAGACTTCGCGCGCGACGGGGAACGCCTCGGCGAGCGCCTTGCCCATGCCTACGGTCTGCGATCCCTGCCCGGGGAACACCAAGGCCGTCGTCATTCCTAACCCTTCGTTAAAAAGTCGGCGCGGAAAGACACGGCTTGCGCCGAAGTGTCAAGAGCCGCGCGGGGTTATCCAAAGGTTTCAGCGGACAAAACCCTTGTCGTCTTCGCCTCTCTGCGCCGCTCTAATCACGGTCGCAAGCCCGACGTTCCCCTCCATTGCGCTTCGTCGCGAGCGCAGGATTTGCGATGGTCTTGCCCGCGACAGAAAAATCGTAGAGGGACACATGTGCGCGGCGGCGATCCGCCGCGACAAACAACGAGACGACCGACGTGGCGCCTGCTCCCGGCAAGTCCTGCGGCCCCTGCACCCTGTGCTGCGCGGCCCTGCATATCACCGAGTTGAATAAGCCCGCGGGGCCAGCCTGCGAGCACTGCGCTTCCGGCTGCTCGATCTATCCCAGCCGGCCCCAGGTGTGCCGCGACTTCGAATGTGACTGGTTGACGGATCGCTCGCTCCCGGTGACGATGCGCCCCGACCGCGTCGGCGTCATCCTCATGGAGGACGACGAAGGCGACGAATATCGCGCGGTCTGCTCGCCGCAGAAACCGTTCGCGTGGCGCAACCCGCTCATTTTCGCGCACCTCGTGCGGCTGGCGAAATCCGGACGCACCGTCGTCGCCAAAGCCGGCCTCAATTCCTGGCAAATCTTCAGCACCGGCGAATCGGGCCCGACGGTCTGAGGCAATATTTTCATGAAGCGAGACCGATCGACCTCGCCTAAGCCGCTGAGGCATGGCGTCGACCGGGAACCGGTGCTATTCACCCCTCTCCAGGGAAATCGTCTTGGCGATCGTCGCTTGCGAGGGATCGGAGACGTGCGCGACAGACAGGAGGCCGAGCCGGCCATGAAGAAAGTCGAAGCCATCATCAAGCCCTTCAAGCTCGACGAAGTCAAAGAAGCGCTTCAGGAGGCCGGCGTGCAGGGCATCACCGTCCTCGAAGCCAAGGGCTTCGGCCGCCAGAAGGGGCACACCGAACTCTACCGCGGCGCGGAGTACGTCGTGGACTTTCTCCCCAAGGTGAAGATCGAGGTCGTGGTCGCCGACGAGAATCTCGCTGCGACTGTCGAGGCGATCCGCAAGGCCGCGCAGACCGGCCGCATCGGCGACGGAAAGATCTTCGTATCCCATATCGACGAAGCCATCCGCATCCGCACCGGCGAGACCGGCTCCGACGCGCTCTGAGGCTTCTCCCTCCCAACCCTATGGCCACGGCTTCCCGCCGCTGTTCGGCGGCGGGCGGAAAAACGAACGACAGAAAGGCACACCATGAAGACCGCCAAGGATGTTCTGAAGGCGATCAAGGAGAATGACGTCAAATATGTCGACCTGCGCTTTACCGACCCCCGCGGCAAGTGGCAGCACGTCACCTTCGACCAGTCACTGATCGACGAGGAGGCCTTCGCCGACGGCCTCATGTTCGACGGCTCCTCGATCGCGGGCTGGAAGGCGATCAACGAATCCGACATGACCTTGATGCCCGACCCGAGCTCGGCCTGCATGGATCCGTTCTTCGCGGCCTCGACCCTGGTCATGAACTGCGACATCCTCGACCCCGCCAGCGGCCAGCCCTACGGGCGCGACCCGCGCGGCATCGCCAAGAAGGCCGAGGCCTATTTGAAGTCGACCGGCATCGGCGACACCGCCTCCTTCGGGCCGGAAGCCGAATTCTTCGTGTTTGACGACGTGCGTTTCAAGGCCGACCCCTACAACACCGGCTTCGAGATCGACTCGGTCGAACTGCCGACCAACTCGGATACGCCCTACGAGGGTGGCAACCTCGGCCACCGCGTGCGCACCAAGGGCGGCTATTTCCCGGTGCCGCCGCAGGATTCGGCGCAGGACATGCGCGGGGAGATGCTGGCCGCGATGGCGCAGATGGGCGCCGTCGTCGAGAAGCACCACCACGAGGTCGCCTCGGCCCAGCATGAGCTCGGCCTCAAGTTCGGCCCGCTGGTGCAGATAGCCGACCACATGCAGATTTATAAGTACTGCATCCACATGGTCGCGCAGAGCTACGGCAAGACGGCGACCTTCATGCCGAAGCCGATTTATGGCGACAACGGCTCCGGCATGCACGTGCACCAGTCGATCTGGAAGGCCGGCAAGCCGGTCATGGCCGGCAACCAATACGCCGACCTGAGCCAGGAGTGCCTCTACTACATCGGCGGCATCATCAAGCACGCCAAGGCGCTCAACGGCTTCACCAACCCCTCGACCAACAGCTACAAGCGGCTGGTGCCAGGCTTCGAGGCGCCGGTGCTGCTCGCCTATTCCGCGCGCAACCGCTCGGCGTCGTGCCGCATTCCGTGGACGGCGAATCCGAAGGCAAAGCGCGTCGAGGTTCGCTTCCCCGACCCGACCGCCAATCCGTACCTCGCCTTCGCGGCGATGCTGATGGCAGGCCTCGACGGCATCCAGAACAAGATCGATCCCGGCGCGGCGATGGACAAGGACCTCTACGACCTGCCGCCGAAGGAGCTCAAGAAGATCCCGACCGTGTGCGGCTCGCTGCGCGAAGCGCTCGCCAACCTCGACAAGGACCGCGCGTTCCTCAAGGCCGGCGACGTGTTCAACGACGATTTCATCGACAGCTACATCGAGCTCAAGATGCAGGACGTCTACCGCTTCGAGATGACGCCGCACCCGATCGAGTTCGATATGTACTATTCCTACTGAGCCGACAGGCTTGGAGAATGGAAAGGGCGGCCGCAGGGCCGCCCTTTTTGTTTTGACGCCGGCCGGCTTCGCCGGCCACCTTCCCCAGGCGAATGCGTAGCATTCGTCCGCCCCCGCAAGGGGAGAAGGGATTTTTGGCGCCTCACGCGGCTATCAGCCCCTTCATCGGCGCGACGCCGAGCGTGTCGGGGAATACCGACTGCGCGAGCGTTGTCGCGGAAAGACCGAGATGATCGGCGAGCACGCCCTTGAGGACGGCGCGCAGATCTGTCGTCGGCTTCAAGTCGCGCTGCTCGTAGAGATCGGCCGTCTTCAGCCCCGGCCAATCCGCGACGACGCGGCCTCCGGCGAGCGCGCCGCCGACGAGGAAGGCGACCGTCGCGGTGCCGTGGTCGGTGCCGACGGTGCCGTTGATGCGCGCGGTGCGGCCGAATTCCGTGATCGCGACGACGATCGTGTCGCTCCAGCGCGGCCCGAGTTCGCTCTCGAAGGCGGCGAAGGCGCCGTCGAGGCCGCCCAGCAGCTGGGCGAGACGGCCGGTCGCGCCGCCTTCGTTGACGTGGGTGTCCCAGCCGTCGAAGGCAAGCGCGCCGATGCGCGGCCCGTCGTCGGCGCTCATCAAGCGCGCGGCGCCTTCGGCGGCCTTGCGCATCGCGACGGCGATATCGCCGCCGGGCTTGCCCGCGTCCATGCCGTGCTGCGTCGCCATGCGATCGGCCTCGAAGCCCGCCCGCAACGCCGTGGCCAGCGCGGGATCGGCATGATCGTAGAGCGTGGTCAGCCGCGCGATCAGATCGTCGTTCGGCGCCACGAGGTTGGACGGCGCCCAGCCAAGAACCGGGGCTGGCCCGCGCAAAACGAGCGGGGCGACCGCGCCGACCGCCAGCGCCCCTGGCGCGCCGACGCGCTCGCCGCTCGGCAAAGCGGCGACCGCGCGGTTCAGCCAGCCGCTTTCGACATGGCCGGGGGCGAGACCGCTCTCCAGCACGTCCTGGCCGTCGAAGTGGGAGCGGTCGCGATAACCGGTCGCCGTCGCATGAACGATGAGCGCCTGTTTAGCCCCGTAGAGCCTGGCGAAATTCGTCATCGCGGGATTGAGGCCGAAGAAATCGTCGAGGCGGAGGGCGGGATGGGCTCCGCTCCACTCCAAGGCGAGCGCCCCGTGCAGACCGACGTAGTCGGGATCGCCGATCGGCGCGACCGCCGAAAGGCCGTCGAGCGCGCCGCGCAGAATCACGACGACGAGCCGCGAGTCACGCGCTCCCGCCGCGCTCGCCGCGCGCGGGATCGTCGCCGAGGCGAAGGTCGCGCCAACGGCGCCGACGAAGGCGCGGCGGGTGAGATGAGAGAAAATCGTCATCGGATTAGCCTTTCTGGAATTCCGGCGACAGGATCAGCAATGCGTAGGCCTGCGCCTCGCTCTCGGCGCGCCCGACCGCCTCGCGGGTCGCCGGCGAGGCAGCCGGCCCGAGCAATTGCTCGAGCAGCTCGGGCGGCTTCGGCGCGTTCTTGACCTGGCGCGCAAACTGCGCCGCCAATTCGACGCGCGTCTTCATGCCCTCCGGAGACGCCCAGTCGGCGCCGAGATCGGTGAAGCCGTTCGGGCCGGCTGGCCGCCAAAGCGGCATGCCGAGTTGGTTGAGCGCCCCGAGAGCCGGGTTAGGATCGTCCGGGTCCCGCCCGAAGGCGCGATAAACCGCAACCGTGAACTCCCAGGGGTTGCGCATCTTCGTCGGCGGCGCGCTCCACGCATCGGGATCGAGAACCAGCGCCCGCGCCAGCGCCGCGAGATCGCCGTCGGTCTTGCGGAAGACCTCGGCGAGTCGCCCGACCAGCGCCGGGTCAGGGGAATCCGCGACAAAATGACGCGCCAATTTGAAGGCGACGTGATGCGCCGTGGCCGGCTCGCGGGCGAGATCGGCGAGCGCCGCCTCGCCTTGGACGACGTCCTCTTGCGAATAAGTGCGGCCGAGCAATTGCGCCGGGCCGGGCTCATGCGCGTTGGGATTGAATACGAAGGTTCCCGGCTCGCCCAGCTTTCCCTCACGCCCGACGAAGGTCCAGCCGGTGAGAATGCGGGCGAGCTGCGTGACGTCGGTCTGGGTGTAGCCGGAGCCCACGCCCAGTGTATGCAGTTCGAGGATCTCTCGCCCGAGATTCTCGTTGAGCCCTACCTTGCGTCGCTGGCCCGCCTTCGAATCGGGGCCGACCGACTGGGCATTGTCGAGGAAATTCAACATCACCGGATGCCGCTCGACCGCCATGAGCATGTCGGCGAAACGCCCGAGCACATGGGGGCGGATTGCCTCGCGCTCGAAGGCGCCCGCTGCCGCACGGCCAATTTCGCTCTTCGCCGTCGACACGCAGAAATGATTGGACCAGAAGGCGGTCAGGCGCTCGACATAGCCGACCGGCGCGGCGCAGGCTTGTTTGAGGCGCGCGGCGGCGTCGGTCCGAAAGAACGCCTGCGCGGGCCGCGGCTGCGCAGGTGGCGGGGTTGGGCTGGGCGGGCTCGTTGCCGCCGACCGTTCGGCATCGAGCAAAGGAGCGACGTTTGGCGCTGGCATGCCAAAAGTCGTTGGTTGAGCGCCGTCTGTGCGGTCTCGTTCCATTTTGCGCCGCAATTGGTCTGCATAGACGGCCTGCAAAATTTCTGGAGATTCCGGCAACGCGGCGTCGTCGAGGCGCGCCCCGCCAGGGGACGCGAGCTCGCTCAACAGCGCTTCGCGGGGATCGCCACTATGCGCAGGCGTATCCAGCCGGGCGCCGAATCCGAAACGATTGAATAAGAGGAACCAACCCAAATCAGCGGCCGACATATCCGCCCCGTCGGTTGCGCTCCCCAGCAAGGATCAGTATGCGCGTCTAAATCTGACAGCAACATGAACACGATCGACGAGACCCGGCGCGGGCCTTCGCTTCCGCAAGGCAAAGCCGCTATATTCCCCAATCCGACTAGCAGAGACTCGATCCAATGGCACAGACGCGGCAGATCCTGATCGTCGATGACGACGCCGATTTGCGCCAGGCGCTGACAGAGCAACTGGCGCTGCACGTTGAATTCCGGGTAGCCGAGGCCGCGGACGTCGCCTCGGCGCGAGCCGCCGTCGAAGCCGCTTCGCCCGACCTCATCATCATGGACGTCGGCCTGCCCGACATGGACGGCCGCGAGGCGGTGCGCTTGCTGCGCACCGAGGGATTCAAGCGCCCGATCATCATGCTGACGGCGCGCGATTCCGACTCCGACACCGTCATTGGCCTCGAATCCGGAGCCAACGACTACGTTTCCAAGCCGTTTCGCTTCGCCGTACTGCTCGCCCGCATCCGGGTGCAATTGCGTCAGCACGAAGCGAGCGAGGACGCGGAATTCCAAATCGGGCCGTACGTCTTCCGTCCCGCAACGAAGAACCTGGTCGACGCCAAGGGAACGAAGCTGCGGCTGACGGAGAAGGAGGCTGCGATTTTGCGCTTCCTCCACCGCGCCGAACGCCAGGCGGTCCCGCGTGAGACGCTCCTGCGCGACGTCTGGGGCTATAACGCCAACGTCACGACGCACACGCTCGAGACGCACATCTATCGCCTGCGCCAGAAAATCGAGGACGATCCGACCGACGCGCGGCTTCTCGTCACCGACGCTGGTGGTTATAAACTACTGTCGTAAGCGGCTCGGGGCTGTTCGGCAACTTGTGAGGGGGTCGCCGAAGGCCGCGGTACGGCGGGGATTGCGCGCTCTACGGGAGGGGGGATGAGTCTCGAAGCCGACGTCCGCAGGATGGCGCACACGCGGCCGTTCAGCCTGCTGCCGCGCGAGGCGCTGCAGTTGATCGCCTTCTCTTGCACGCGCACGTTCCTCAGAGCCGGCCAGACCTTATTCGTCGAAGGCGACCCGGCGGACGCCGCCTACTTCGTTTTGTCCGGAGCGATTACGCTGGTCGCCCAGGGGTCTGAGCGTCGCGTCGAACCCGACGCGCTGATTGGCGAGACGGCGCTCATCGCCGACGTCGCGCGACGCGCCAGCGCGCGCGCGGCGGATACGGTCGTCGCGCTGCGCATTCCGCGCGAAGTGTTTCAGCGCGTGCTTTCCGAGTTTCCCGAAGCCGCTGCGAAGCTCCGCGCCGAGACGCTCGCGCGCTCGCGCAAGCTGCTGGGCGAGCTCGAGGCGGTGAGCGCGCGAGCCTTCAATCACTAAACCGTGCGGCGCCGTCATTGCGAGCAGCGCCAGGCGGAACGATGGATTGCTTCGTTACTGCGTTCTTCGCAATGACAATTCGCCCTGCTCGTAAATTCGCTTCCGATCGCGGTGGTCGGCAAAATCGTCGACCTCGACGCGAATCGGGTTTGACACGGACCGCTCCGACAGCTTGTGTCGTCGCCTGACTAGAGGTCCGCCTCGCGCACGAGCCAAAGAGGCGGTTGGGAAAGGCGATCTGCTATGAGCGAACTTCCCTTCGGCGCGATGCGCGCCCCGATCGTCGCCGACATCGAGGCGATGGCGGAGGCGGCATTTCAGCAATTGCCCGCCTCCTTCCGGCGGCTTTGCGAGGGGCTCGTGATCCAGGTCGTCGATTTTCCCGACGAGGAGACGCTCGACGAAATGGGGGCGGAGAGCGAATTCGACCTGCTCGGCCTCTTTCGCGGACGGGGCCTCGCCCAGCGGCCCGCGGCGGAACAGACCGGCGCGATGCCCAACATGATCTGGCTCTACCGGCGCCCGCTGCTCGATTTCTGGTGCGAGGGCGAAGATACGCTCGGTGCGGTCGTCACTCATGTGCTGGTGCACGAAATTGGCCATCATTTCGGTCTATCGGACGCTGATATGGAGGCGATTGAGGCCGCAGCAGCCTGATTTCGCCCCCGACGCCTTCACAAGGGCGTCATGCTGGCTATAGAGTATGGGGGTTGTCGGATTCGGTCCGAAGGCCCGCTGGCTGCAGAATGGAGCGTCTTCTTGACGGTTCATGTTCATGCGGAATCGCCGGAAGCGTGTCCGGCCTTGGTGCTCAACGCGGATTTTCGCCCGCTGAGCTATTACCCTCTCTCGGTCTGGTGCTGGCAAGACGCTATCAAGGCGGTGTTCCTGGACCGCGTGAACATTGTCTCCCAATACGACACTCTGGTGCGAAGCCCCTCCTTCGAGATGCGGCTGCCCTCGGTCGTTTCCCTCAAGAGCTACGTCAAGCCATCCCGTTTTCCCGCGTTCACCCGATTCAACGTGTTCCTGCGCGATCGCTTCACCTGCCAATATTGCGGCGAGCGCGAGGACCTCACCTTCGATCACGTCATTCCGCGCTCGAAGGGCGGCGTGACGAGTTGGGAGAACGTGGTCGCGGCCTGCTCGGCCTGCAACCTCAAAAAAGCCGACATGCTGCCCTCGGTCGCGCGCATGTGGCCGGCCCGCGAGCCCTATCAGCCCTCGGTCCACGACCTGCACCAAAACGGCAGGCTGTTCCCGCCGAACTATCTGCACAGCTCTTGGATGGACTATCTCTACTGGGATAGCGAGCTCGAGCCGTAGCGGCGCGCAACCATCGTCCCGCAACCATCGTCCCAAAGCAGAGCCAGCAAAGAATCGGCACGGGCAACTGCGCGTCCGTGTCGCCCGGCGGAAGGTGGCAGTGAGGGATAAATTAAGAGTATAATTTCACAAAGCTGTCATACTTCATTTGCGGGCAGTTGATTTAGCGAAATTTTACTCCGCTGGCGTTGATTGCGGGGCATTAGTTGCCACGCACGAGATCACGATGACCGCCACGGCTTCCAGCGAACCAGCCAAGTTCGCGCCCGTCTTCGAGCCGAAGGACATCGCGGACCTGCGCCGGCGCTGGCGGGTGGCGCGGCCGACCGGCGGCGCGCTGCCGCCCTACGAAGAACTGTTGTTGGGCAACCTCGGCAAGATCGATGACAACATCGTCCTGCTCGCCCACGACGGCACGGACTGGTTCATTCAGCGCATCGGCCGCAAGCTCGAGCAATGGTTGGAAGGCGTCGAGCGCAACGCCCTGCTGTCGAAGCTCGCCCCCGATTTCGCCTGGGCATTGACGAACGCCGCGCACTGCTCCGTCCGCAATGCCGCTCCGCATCTCGCCGAGGCCTTTTTCGCCCGCGACGGACATGTGCAGTGCTACGACATTCTCGCGCTTCCGCTGGCGAACCGCTGGGGATCGCCCTTCGTCGCGGTCTACATGGGCGAACGCGGCCCGCGTTACAGCCTCGTCGACGCGGTCTTCCATTCCAGCGACGAAGGCGTCATCGCCCTCGCCGTCATTCGTGACGAGACCGGGCGGCCGATCGATTTCCAGATCATCGACCTTAACGCCAGCGCAACCAAGTTGATCGGACAGAGCGCCGACAAGCTGCGCTGGCGACGGCTCAGCGAAGGCGAGCACGCCTTCAGCCAGGACCGCGTGACCCATCATCTCTACCGCCTGCTCGACGGCGCCGGCCAGGAACGGTTCGAGATCACCACCCAGTCGCGCGGCGCGACCGTCCATGTCGCCGTCAGTCTGACGCTGATGGGCGATCTCATCTGCGCCTCGCTCACCGACGTCACCGCGCTGAAGCTGCGCGAGGAATCCTACCGCCTGCTGTTCGACTCGAACCCCATGCCGATGTGGATCGTCGATTCGCAGACGCAGCGGTTCTTGGCGGTCAACGACGCGGCCGTCCTGCACTACGGCTATTCCCGCGAACGCTTCCTTTCGATGTCGTCGGAACAAATTGTTCGCGGCGATATGCTCCAGGAGGCATCTTGCCTTCCCTGCGAGACCAGCGCCCCGGTGCAAAGCAACGCGAGCTGCCGCCACATACGCGCCGACGGCGGCGAAATCGACGTCCTGATTTTCGGCCGCCGGATCGTTTACGCCGAACGCGCCGCGCAGCTCGTCGCGGCGGTCGATGTGACCGAGCGGAAGCGCTACGAGGCCGAAGTCGCCTATCTCGCCCATCACGACGCGCTGACCGGCCTGCGCAACCGCGCCTATTTCTGCGACCTTCTCGCAACCACGCTCGACATTCGCGGCTGCACCAAGGAGCGCCTCGCGGTCTGCTGCCTCGACCTTGACCTCTTCAAGGAGGTGAACGATTCCTTCGGCCATCCGGTCGGCGACCGGCTGTTGCAGATGGTGGCGCAACGCCTGCAAGGCGCGCTCGGCAAACACGATGTCGCGGCCCGGCACGGCGGCGACGAATTCGCCATCATCATCAACCATGTCGTCTCTCCCGCTGCGATCGGCGACGCGATGGCCCTGCTGATCGAGGAGCTCTCGGAGACCTATTCGATCGACGATCTCAATGTCGCGATCGGCGCGAGCGTCGGCATTGCTCTCTATCCCGACGACGGCAAGAGCGCCGACGAATTGCTCAAGAACGCCGATCTTGCGCTCTATCAAGCCAAGTTCGAGGGCGGCCGGCGCCTTCACTTCTTCCAGCACGACATGCATCGGAAGGCGCAGGACCGGCGCGCCCTAGAGGCTGATCTGCGCAATGCGATCGCTGGCGACGAGCTCGAGGTTCACTACCAACCGCTCGTCGACATCAGCGGCAGCCGGGTCAGCGGCTTCGAGGCGCTGCTGCGCTGGCGCCATCCGACCCGCGGCATGATCTCCCCTGCCGATTTCATTCCGGTCGCCGAGGCAAGCGGCTTGATCATCTCGATCGGCGAATGGGTGCTGCGAACCGCCTGCAAGGAAGCGTCGACTTGGGACAGCGAGGTCAAAGTCGCAGTCAATCTCTCCGCGATCCAGTTCCGTTCGCCGACCCTCGTCAACACGGTGGTCGGCGCGATCGCCCATTCCGGCCTCGCGCCGCAGCGGCTCGAGCTCGAGATCACGGAGACCGTCCTGCTCGCCGAGACGGAAGCGACGCTGGCGACGCTCCACAAGCTGCGCGACTTCGGCGTGCGCATCGTGCTCGACGATTTCGGCACGGGCTATTCGAGCCTGAGCTATCTGCGAGGCTTCCCGTTCGACAAGATCAAGATCGACCGGTCGTTCGTAAAGGACGCCGCCGAGCGCGTGGACTGCGCGGCGATCATCGCAGCTATCTCGGGCTTGGCGAAGAACCTCGGCATTGCGACCACCGCCGAGGGCGTCGAAACCGAGCGTCAGCTCGACTTCCTCAGGGAGCAGGGCTGCACCCAGGCGCAGGGCTTTCTCTTCAGCGCCGCGGTCCCGCGCGCGGGCGTTGACGATCTGATCGACCGGATCAACCGTCGAACGAGCAAGGCGGCGTAGCGAAACGCCGAGCGGCGGCCGTTTAGAGCCGCGGCCAAGTGTCAGCGAGGCGATAGCCTGACGGCCAAGGGTCGGCGGGGTCGCACATATGCTGATGAACGCCGGTGATCCAGGCGCGGCCAGAAATCACCGGCGCGATCGCCGGCCGGCCCGCGAGCGTCGTCTCGCGCGCGATGTGGCAAACGAACTCCGAGCCGATGATCGAGCGCGCGCGATAGACGTCGGCCCCCTTCATCTGGCGACGCGCGTAAAGCGTCGCCATGCGCGCGCTGCAGCCGGTGCCCGTCGGCGAGCGGTCGATTTTGCCGGGGCGCACAACAACGGCGTTGGGGCCGGCGAGAACGCTGCCCTCGCGCTCCAGAGGCCCCGCGAACTGGCAGAAGGAGATGTGATTCCAGTCGGCGTTCTCGGGATGGACGAAGCCGAGTTGCTCGTTGGCGGCGGCGGTGATCGTCATGCCGAGCTCGGCGAGATCGCGCGCTTCATCGGGCCGAATGGCGAAGCCGAGCGCCGCCGCATCGACGATCACGAAACTGTCGCCGCCGTAGGCAATGTCCACGTTCAGCGTCCCCTGCCCTGGGACCTCGAGCGGCGCGTCGAGCCGGTCGACGAAGGACGGCACGTTTTCAACGCTGATGCGCTCGGCCTTGCCGTCTCGGCATTGCGCGACGACCGAGATGACGCCGCCCGGCGCCTCGAGCGTCAGGCGCGTCTCCGGCTCCTGCATCGGTATAATGCCGGCGTCGAGCAGCACGGTCGCGACGCAAATCGAATTGGAGCCCGACATAGGCGGGGTGTCCTCGGGCTCCATGATGATGAAGCCCATCTGGGCGCGCGGGTCCCTCGGCGGCACGAGCAGATTGACGTGTCGGAACACGCCGCCGCGCGGTTCGTTGAGTACGAAGTCGCGCAAGCTCTTGTCGTTGGCGATGAAGCGCGATTGCTCCCACAGCGTCGCTCCGGGTGGGGGCGCGACGCCGCCGACGATCACGTCGCCGACCTCACCTTCCGCATGGCAGGAAACGACGTGGACGATCTTGCTGGAGCGCATCGGCGGGCTCGCTAGAGGGGCGCAGGCGAGGCTAGAGGCGCCCGCGGCGAATGTCATCCCGTCCAGTTCCGAGCGCCTCCCTTGACGCCGCCACTGTCCCGATTTAAATCAATGTTCCCATTTTGTTCTCACGGAGACGACCGTGGCGGCTCATTCCTCGAAGCTCGTTGACGATTCCCAACGCGTCATCGTCGGGCGTCACCTCGGTGCGCGCTTCGCCGACCGGCTGGTTGCTTCAGACCTGCGGCGGGGGCGCGGCGCTTCGTCCAACCCCACCGGGCGGTTCGAAAGCCTGCAGCGTGAGGAGATCGACGACGGCTGGCAGCGCGAAGAAATCCCGGAGCCGCTGGAGACGCAGATCACCTTCGAGCGGCCGCGCAACATCATCACGCGCAACGAATCCCCCGATATTTCATTCGACCGCTCCATCAATCCCTATCGCGGCTGTGAGCACGGCTGCTCCTATTGCTTCGCGCGGCCGACGCACGCCTATCTCGGCCTCTCCGCCGGGCTCGACTTCGAAAGCCGCCTGTTCGTCAAGGAAGGCGCAGCGGCGCTGCTCGAGCGTGAGGTCGCCAATCCCAAGTACCAGCCGCGCGTCATCGCGCTCGGCGTCAACACCGACGCCTACCAGCCGATCGAGCGGCGCTATCGCATCACCCGCTCGGTGCTCGAAGTGCTGGCGAAAACGCGCCACCCGGTCGGCATCATCACCAAGTCGAACCTGATCCTGCGCGATCTCGACATCCTTGCGCCGATGGCGGCGGAAGGCCTCGTCAAAGTATACGTCTCAGTGACGACACTCGACCGCAGCGTCGCGCGCCGGATGGAGCCGCGCGCGCCGACGCCGGAACGGCGCATCGAGGCGATCGAGAAGCTCGCCGGGGCGGGCGTTCCCGTCGGCGTGATGACGGCGCCGATCATTCCGGCCGTCAACGACGCCGAGATCGAGACCATCCTGACGCGCGCCTATGCCGCGGGCGCCCGCGAAGCGGGCTATGTGACTTTGCGCCTGCCGCTCGAACTCCGGGAAATGTTCCGCGAGTGGCTCGCCGTCAATTTCCCCGACAAGCTGCAGCACACGTTGTCGCTGGTCCAGTCGATGCACGGCGGCAAAGACTACGATTCGCGCTGGGGCCGCCGCATGGCCGGCTCCGGCCCCTACGCCTGGATGATCGGGCGCAGATTCGAAATCGCCGCCCGGAAGCTCGGCTATCGCGAGGTCCCCGTCACCTTGCGCGAGGATCTCTTCCGCTCGACCGCCTCGGAGGACGCCAAGCAGCCGGAGCAATTGTCGCTGTTTTAGAGCGCGGCAGCGCCTCCTCCGGCGCTTCGCGCCACCTCCCGGGAACGCTCCGCGTTCCCTGACACCCGCGAGCGGGAGAAAGGATAGCCCCCTCCCCCGCTTGTGGGAGAGGGGTTGTTCCGTTGCGACCAGCCCCAGTCGACAAGCGCTCAGCTCGCCGTTCGCCAGAGGGCGGCCGCTTGCGAGCTCTCGCGCTTGCGCAGTTGCGCTTCGCGCTCGCCCACATAATCGCGCGTGCGCGGCACGACGTCCTGACGCTTGGCGAGCTGGATCTGGAACACCATGAAGCCGTCGACGCGGAACGAGGTCTCCGACCCGGCCAGATAAAACTCCCACATACGGCAGAAACGCTCGTCGTAGAGGGCCTTGGCCGCGTCGCGATTGGCGAGGAAGCGCTCCCGCCACGCCTTCAGCGTGTCCGCGTAATGGATGCGCAAGATCTCTATGTCGGTGACATAGAGCCCCGACCGCTCGATCGAGGCTGTCACCTCGGAGAGGCTCGGAATGTAGCCGCCAGGGAAAATGTATTTCTGGATCCAGGGATTGGTCGCGCCCGGCGCGTCGCTGCGGCCGATCGCGTGCAGCATCATGGCGCCGTCGTCCTTCATCAGGCGGCGCGCATTGGCGAAATATTCGTCGAAGCCGGCGGCGCCGACGTGCTCGAACATGCCAACCGAGATGATGCGGTCGAATTTCTCATCGACGTCCCGGTAGTCCTGCAAGCGGAAGTCGGCCCGCTCGGCGAGACCCGCGGCGACCGCCCGGCGAGTGGCGACATCGAGCTGCTCTTGCGACAGCGTCACGCCAGTCGCACGGGCGCCCGCCATTTGCGCGAGATAGAGCGCCATGCCGCCGAAGCCGCAACCGATGTCGAGCACCGAATGGCGCTCGTCGATCAGCAGCTTGGCCGCCAGATGTCGTTTCTTGGCGAGTTGCGCCTCCTCGAGCGATTGCCCCGGGTGCTCGAAGTAGGCGCAGGAATATTGCCAGTCCGAATCGAGGAACAGCCGATACATCCGCTGGTCGAGGTCGTAGTGCTGCGAGATGTTGCGGCGCGCGCGGACCCGGTCATTGCGCTGATGCACCCGGCGCAACTTGATGCGCGCTTTCTGCAACAGTTTGATCCAGCCCGGCTTGTGGTAGGCGGCAAGATTGCGGGCGCCGAGTTCGACCAGTTCGTAAAGGTCGCCCTCAACGAGATCGATGCGGCCGTCCATGAAAAGCTCGCCGAAAGCCAGTTCGGGGTCGAGCGAAAGACGGCGTTCCGCCGCCCGATCGGCTAGTTTGACGACGAGCCGTGGTCCGGAACCGTCGCCGAACATTTGTGTCTCGCCGTCGGCGGTCTGGACTTCGAGATGCCCCTGTCTGACCAGCCGAGATAGAAAGAAAAAGAGAAAACGTGTCATTGAGCCCCCCGGCGACGCCACTGGGCGTCAAGGGCCCAGGGCCAAACCGTCAACAATTTATAAAGCTTACGCAGCATGTCGTAAGATTTCAACTTTTCCGTCGCCCTGCTCACGATCTCGTGAGCAGACTCTTCCGGCCATCGATTTTCGTCCGTCGCTTGTCCGCGCCCCCCGCTCAAAAAGGCCGGAGCGACGCGGAAGAGAAGGCGGTCGGCGTCATTGACAAGGTCCGCGGCGGCGCCTATCTCAACCGCGACCTGTCCGGCGCGGAAAAGGACGCGATCGCCGTCGTTTTTTCGCGCTTTTGTCGTCGTCATCGCTTGATCGTCCGGGCGGCGCGAGGCGTCGAAGCGCGGACGCGGAGCGCCTCCGGCCGGCGCCGCCTGAAGGGTGCGACGGGGGACAATTGGGGGTCAGCGGGGACGCTCGGGGTCGGAAAGGTCGGAAATGCTCGGCTCTATTTTGAAGAACGTGTTCGGCTCCGCCAATGATCGGCGGTTGAAGGGGTATCGGCCCAAGGTCGCCGCCGTCAACGCGCTGGAGCCCGAATTCGCGGCGCTGAGCGACGAACAACTGCGGGGCAAGACGGGGGAATTCCGCGCCGCCCTCGCCGCCGGCAAGACGATCGACGATCTCGCCGCTCCCGCTTTCGCCGCCGTGCGCGAAGCTGCCAAGCGCACCCTCAAGCAGCGACATTTCGACGTGCAGTTGGTCGGCGGCCTCGTGCTGCACGAAGGCGCGATCGCGGAAATGCGCACCGGCGAAGGCAAGACGCTGGTCGCGACGCTCGCGACCTACCTCAACGCGCTCGCCGGCAAGGGCGTCCACGTCGTCACCGTCAACGACTATCTCGCCAGTCGCGACGCCGAGTGGATGGGCCAGATCTACCGCTTCCTCGGCATGAGCGTCGGCGTCATCGTGCACGGCCTCGACGACGAGCAGCGCCGAGAAGCCTACGCCGCCGACATCACCTACGGCACGAACAACGAGTTCGGCTTCGACTATCTGCGCGACAATATGAAATACGACATGTCGCAGATGGTGCAGCGCGGACACCACTTCGCCATTGTCGACGAAGTCGACTCGATCCTGGTCGACGAGGCGCGCACCCCGCTGATCATCTCCGGCCCGTCCGAAGACCGCTCCGGACTCTACGTCGGCGTCAACAGCCTCATTCCTGAGCTCGATCGCGAAGATTTCGAGATCGACGAGAAGCAGCGCACCGTCAACCTGACCGAGGCGGGCAACGAGCACGTCGAGGCGATGCTGCGCGCCGCCGACCTGATGAAGGAGGGCGCGCTCTACGAGGCCTCCAACGCGACGCTGGTGCACCACGTCAACCAGGCGCTGCGCGCGCACAAGCTGTTCCAGCGCGACAAGGACTATATCGTCAGGGGCGACGAGGTCGTCATCGTCGACGAGTTCACCGGCCGCATGATGCCGGGCCGCCGCTATTCGGAAGGATTGCACCAGGCGCTCGAGGCCAAGGAAGGGGTGACCGTCCAGCCCGAGAACGTCACCCTCGCCTCGATCACCTTCCAGAACTATTTCCGCCTCTACGAAAAGCTCGGCGGCATGACCGGCACGGCCTCCACCGAGGCTGACGAATTCGCCGAAATCTACACGCTCACCGTGGTCGAGATCCCGACCCATCGCCCAGTCAGCCGCGCCGACGAGGACGACGAGGTCTATCGCACCGGCGACGAGAAACTGCGCGCGGTGGTCCGCGAGATCGAAGAGGCCAACGCCAAGATGCAGCCGTCGCTGGTCGGCACGACTTCGATCGAGAAGTCGGAGCAGCTTGGCGAGGTGCTTGAAAAGCGCGGCTACAAGAGGATCGACTTCACCAAGCCGGGCGCCATGACCGCGCTCTACGCGGCGGCGCGCGCCGGCAAACCCTCGAAGCAATTCGCCATCCTCAACGCGCGTCACCACGAGCAGGAAGCCTTCATCGTCGCCGAGGCCGGCGTTCCCGGCGCAATCACCATCGCCACCAACATGGCCGGCCGCGGCACCGACATTCAGCTCGGCGGCAACGTCGAGATGCGCGTCAAGCAGGAGGCCGACCCCGCCGACTCGTCCGAGGAGCGCGACGCCAAGGAGGCTGAGCTCCGCGCCGAGGTCGCCCAATTCAAGCAGAAGGCGATCGAGGCCGGCGGCCTCTTCATCCTCGGCACCGAGCGCCACGAGAGCCGGCGCATCGACAATCAGTTGCGCGGCCGCTCCGGCCGCCAGGGCGATCCCGGCCGCTCCAAGTTCTTCCTGTCGCTGCAGGACGACTTGATGCGCATCTTCGGCTCCGATCGCATGGACGCGATGCTGAAGCGGCTCGGCCTCAAGGAAGACGAGGCGATCGTCCATCCCTGGATCAACAAGGCGCTCGAGAAGGCGCAGCAGAAGGTCGAAGCGCGCAACTTCGACATCCGCAAGAACATTCTCAAGTTCGACAACGTGATGAACGATCAGCGCAAGGTCATCTTCGAGGACCGGCGCAAGATGATGGCGCAGGAATTGCTCGAGCCGTCGATCGCCGAAATGCGCGCAGGCGTGATCGACGATGTCGTCGCCAAGCATATCCCGCCCGACGCCTATCCCGAGGCTTGGGACGTCGCCGGCCTCAAGGAGGAGGTCGTCGCCAAGCTCAACCTCGACCTGCCGGTCGACGACTGGGCGAAGGAAGAAGGCATCGCCGACGAGGAAATGGCCGAACGCCTGCATAAGGCGTCGGAGGAAGCTTACGCCGAGCGCGTCGCGCGCAACACGCCCGAGGCGATGCGCTACGTCGAGAAGCAGGTGATCCTGCAATCGCTCGATCACCTGTGGCGCGAGCATCTGGTCACCCTCGACCATCTGCGCCAGGTGATCGGCTGGCGCGGCATGGCGCAGCGCGACCCCCTGAACGAGTACAAGTCCGAGGCTTTCGACCTGTTCCGCGGCCTGATCGTTCAATGGCACGAGGCCGTCACTGCCCAGATGATGCGCGTCGAAGTGCGCTTCCAGGCGCCGGAGCCCACTCTGCCGCCGATGCAGTTCCAGCATCTCGATCCGCTCACCGGCGAAAATGACGCGTCATTCGCCGGCCTCGGCTCGGACGAGGGCGCATTCGCCGCTGTCGCGGTGGCGGCCGCGGCGCCGGCGCTTGGCGGCGTCGTCGAGCGCGATCCGCAAAATCCCGAGACCTGGGGTAAGGTCGGGCGCAACGAACTCTGCCCCTGCGGCTCGGGCAAGAAATATAAGCATTGCCACGGGACGCTGGCGTAGGACGGAGCCCTCGGCCGCCCGCCGCCGCCGAGTTCGCGGGAAGCGGCTGGCGAACCGGAATGGCGATTGACGGCTGAGGGGACATATCGGCGCGAGATCGACGGGCTGCGCGCCGTCGCGGTCGTTCCGGTCGTCCTCTATCACGCAGGCTTCACAGCGCTTCGCGGCGGCTTCCTCGGCGTCGACATCTTCTTCGTCATCAGCGGCTATCTGATCACGCGGCTGATCAAGGCGGAGATCGAACGCGGCGAATTCTCGCTGCTCGGCTTTTACGAGCGGCGGGTGCGCCGGATCCTGCCGGCGCTTTATCTGGTCGTCGTCGTCTCGCTGGCCTTTGCGTGGGCCTGGCTGTTCCCGACCGAGATGACCGACTTCGGGCGCAGCGTCGTCGGGATCGCTCTGTTCGACTCGAACTTCGTCTTCGACCAGAAGATCGGCTATTTCACCGGCGACGTCGCCTTATGGCCGCTCATTCATACATGGTCGCTGGCGGTCGAAGAGCAGTTCTACGCGGTCTTTCCCTTCGTGCTGCTGCTGTCGCTGCGCTTCGGCCGCCGCTGGGCCGTCCCCGCGGTCGCGGCTCTGTCCGCGCTGAGCTTCATCGCGGCGCAATCCATGGCCCAGCTCGACCCGCAGTCGGATTTCTATCTGCCGCAGTTTCGCGCCTGGGAGCTCGGCGCTGGCGCGCTCGTCGCGCTCGCAAGACCGGAGAGCCTCGGCCTCGCCCCCCGCTGGCGATCTTGCCTCGCCGGATTGGGCGCGGGCCTCGTCGCCGTCGCCCTCATCGCCGCCCCGCGCAACCTCGTACCGAGCCTGTGGTCGCTGGCGCCGGTCGGCGGCGCGTCGCTGCTGATCGCCTTTGCGCGGCCCGACAACGCCTTCGGCAAGCTGCTCGGCGCCAAGCCCCTCGTCGGCGTCGGCCTCGTCAGCTACAGCGCCTATCTCTGGCATCAGCCGCTCTTCGCCTTCGCGCGCTTCCGGTTCAATATCGAGCCCGCGAGCTTGGCGATGGCGCTGCTTTGCGCAGCCGCCTTCGCGCTCGCCGTTGTCTCGTGGCGCTGGGTCGAGCGGCCGTTCCGTGACCGAGCGCGCTTCTCACGCGCCTTCGTCTTCGGCGGCGCGCTACTCGTCGGCATAGCGCTGCTCGTCGCCGGGCGGCTGATTGTCATCGAGCGAGGCATTCCCAGCCGAATGCCGCCGATCGTCGGCCGCGACGACATCGGCGCCTACCGCAACGCCTGCCTCGACCTCGACGACGGCCAACCCGCCAGCCTCGTTGCGACGATGGCCTGTCGCCTCGGCGTGCGTGACGCGGCGCCGGACTTCCTGCTGATCGGCGACAGCCACGCCGCCTCGCTCGCCGACGGGCTGGACGCCGCCGCCAAACAGGCCGGGCGCAGCGGCCTCGTCGTCGCCGCCAACGCCTGCCTGCCTGTGCTGGGATTGCGCTCGCAATTTCCACGCAGCCGCCCCGCCTGCCGGCGTCTGCACGACAATCTCCTCGGCATCGTTGATCAGCTCAAAATCAAGCTCGTCGTGATGCACGCGCGCTGGGAGGCGATGGACGAACCGCTAGAGGTCGACGACGAGCCTACCGTCCGAGGTGCGAGCGGCGACGATATCAGCCGACGTCTCGCCGACACCGTCTCGGCGCTCGCGGCGCACGGCGCCAAGGTCGTCTTCGTCACCAGCACGCCGCACGGGCTCTACCAGGTCCCGGATATTCTCGCCCGCAAGGCGCGCTATGGCCTCAAGGCCGAAGAGCGCGAGGAGCGCAGCCAATTCCTGCTTGAAAATCACACCGCGTTTCGCCTGTTCGCCGCCGCCGCGCTCCGCCGAGAGGCGACAACGATCGACCTCTACCCGTTCTTTTGCGACGGGGAGAGCGACGGGCGCTGCAAGGTCGCGGAGGGCTCGCGCCCCTATTTCTTCGACGACAGCCATCTGAGCCGGTTCGGCGCACTAGCGCTGGCGCCGCTGCTCGAGCAGGCGTTTAAGTAAAAGCGGACCGAGGAACCTTCCTAAGCGGCAATGTCGTTCAAGCATTGCGTCGAGCAATTCGCGCGAATAAGCTCAGGAAATCGGCCTAAAAAGCATTGCGCCATGATAAGGCGCGCGGGAGGGAGCAACGCCATGTGCCTCGATTGCGCCTCGCTGAGTCGTCGCCATTTCTTGTCAGTCGCCGCCGGCGGCCTCGCGCTGGTCCCCGGCTTCGCGCGCGCCGCCGGGCCGGGCGCCTCGCTCTCGGCGGACGAAGCGCTCGCCAAGCTAAAGGCGGGGAACGCCCGCTATCTCAGCGCGCCGCAGCTCTGCGCCGCCGATCTCACCGCGCAGCGCGCGAGCGTAGCCAAGACGCAGTCTCCATGGGCGACCATTCTCGGCTGCTCGGACAGCCGCGTCGCGCCCGAGTTGGTCTTCGGCGGCGCCGGGCTCGGCGAACTCTTCGTCGCTCGCAACGCCGGCAACATGGCGGACGTTGCGACCATGGGCACGATCGAATACGGCGCCAAGCGTCTCGGCTCGCCGCTGGTCGTCGTGCTCGGCCACGCGGACTGCGGCGCGGTTGTCGCGGCCTGCGAAGTCGCGCAGAAGCAGATCAAGTTTCCCGGCTCGATCGAGCCGATGGTCGAGGCGATCGTGCCTGCGGCCCAGGCGATGCTGGGCAAGCCTGGCGACTTCGTCGACAACACGGTGCGCGAGAGCGCCAGGCGGACGGCGGCCAAGGTCGCGGCCAGCTCGATCGTCGCCGAACTCGTCAAAGCCGGTAAGGTCAAGGTCGTCTACGCGCGCTACGATCTCGATAGCGGCGCGGTGGAGTTCCTTGGCTAGTCCATCGCGCCGCTTGCTTTGCCGCCCCGAACATGAAATCCCGACGCCGACCGCAAGTGTCGGGACCCTCGATTGGCACTCACTCCTTCGACGACGCGCGCTGAGGCGCGCCAAGACCTCGCCCAGCGCTTTCGCGCTGCGGCGCTGGACGAACCGCAGCGCGAAGCGGCGCTTCTCGTCGCCGCCGCGTGCGGGGCGCGGCTCGTCGACCTGATCGCTGAGCCAGACGCGACGCTCGACGCGGCCGCCGCGACGCTCGAGACGTTCGCGAAGCGACGCGAGGGCGGCGAGCCCCTGTCGCGTATCCTAGGTCGGCGCGAGTTCTGGAGCCTCGAATTTTCGATCTCGCCTGACGTGCTGGATCCGCGGCCCGACACGGAGACGATCGTCGAGGCGGCGCTGCGCGCGCTACGCGAGCGCCGTGGCGAGCCGTTGCGCGTTCTCGACCTCGGGGTCGGCTCGGGCGCCCTGCTCTGCGCGCTGCTGAGCGAACTGCCCGCCGCGCGCGGGATCGGCGTTGACCTCTCGGAAGCCGCGGCGCGGATCGCGCGCGCCAATGTCGAGGCGCTCGGCCTTGCGGCGCGGGCGGAAGTACGGGTCGGCGAATGGACCGCGGGCCTCGACGGCCCTTTCGACCTCATCGTCTCCAACCCGCCCTACATCCCAACCGCCGATCTCGCTGGCCTCGCGCGAGAGGTGCGCGACCACGACCCGCGATTGGCGCTCGACGGCGGCGCGGACGGCCTCGACGCCTATCGCGCCCTCGCACCGCCGATCGCGCGTCTGCTGGCGCCAACGGGCTGGTTCTTCCTCGAAGTCGGGGCGGGTCAAGCCGATGACGTCAAAGCCATCGCCGTCGATGCGGGCCTCGCCGACGTGACAACGTGTCGCGATCTCGGCGGCATCGAGCGCGTCGTCGCCGGACGGACGGCGCGGCGGGCCGCTGAAGCCTCGTGATCTAAGGGTAGTACCCAATCGAAAGCGTCGATAGGTAGAAATGCCCGACGAAATGGCGCACATAGCGCGACGTCCCGGGAAACTCCGCGTTATCCTTTCGGCCCAGATGCTTCGCCATCTCATCGGTGGCGTCATAAACGAGTGATCGCCAATCGCTCGGCTGTCCTACGAACGCCGGAAAAGCTAAACCCCAGTCGAAAGAGATGGGCTTCGACTGGCTGTCAACAGACGCGGCGATTACCGCTCGATAGTGCGGATAGCACAGCGCGAAATGAACATAGTCTCCCAGGAGCATTTCGGCTGCGATCACGGGCCCAATGAGCACGGCAATCAAGGCTAGCGATATTGCTCTCCGCCATAAGCGATTCTTGCTGGCGATCACTGCTCGAACAATCATCGAGAGGAACCAGATTGCTAATGCGGCGATACCGACAAGCGACGACAATAGCCCAATCCAGGCCGAAAAAGACCAGATCGTGCTGATGGTGATTACGGCGATCACAGGGAAGCGCGCCTGGCGGATCGTGAAGCCGTCTTTCCGACCGCTATAGCCGAGCGCCGTGCGAGGACTAGGGTCCGATTCAGTCACGCGTTGAGGCCTCGACAATCTCCTGCCAACAACGTTGGCGAAGCGATTGCACGCCCGGCGCCAAACGCCAATTTCACGCGCGTAACACGAATAATGCAATGACGCCAAGGGCTATCGCCCTTGCGCATGACGCATGGCCCCAAGCTTGCACTCAGCCAGGGGCGCGGTCACATTCGACCCAGCGCCGCGCTGCGCCCACGCAAGAACCGATGCCCAACCGCCAGGAGCGACTTTGTCAGTTCAGCAACCTTTGCCCGCCTCGAGCGACGCCACCCCCGAGGAGCAGCCGAAGGGTGAGCTCACCGTCCGCCTGACGGCAATGCCGGCCGACACCAACGCCAACGGCGACATCTTCGGCGGCTGGGTGATGAGCCGGATGGACCAGGCCGGCGGCATCGCCGCTGCCGAACGCGCGCACGGCCGCGTGGTGACGATCGCCGTCGAGGCGATGACTTTCATCCGCCCGGTCAAAGTCGGCGACGTGCTGTGCGTCTACACCTCGATCGAACGCGTCGGGCGCACCTCGATGAAGATTCACATCGAGGCCTGGGCGCGGCGGTTCCGCACGCACGTCAGAGAGAAGGTGACCGACGCCTATTTCACCTTCGTCGCCATCGACGACGACGGCCGCCCGCGTCCGGTGCCGCCGGCCTGAGACGCCACGGCGTCGTCATTGCGAGTGCACAATGACGACGCGAACCGAAGCCTCTTAGGGCGACGCGTGCGAGAAGATGTCCATCGCCTCGAAGCCGGCGAGATCGAGGCGCACGCGATCCGGCAAGTAGCCGAAGGCGGCGCGGGCGAGGCCGTCACGCCCCTCGCGCGCCAGCATCGCGTCGAGCTTGTCGCGCAGAGCGTGAAGATAGAGCACGTCAGAGGCGGCGTAAGCGAGCTGCGCGTCGGTCAGCGTCTCGGCGCCCCAGTCAGAGGACTGCTGCTGCTTGGAAATCTCGACCCCGAGGAGTTCGCGGGCGAGATCCTTGAGCCCATGCCGGTCGGTGTAAGTGCGGGCGAGCTTCGACCCGATCTTGGTGCAATAGATCGGCGCCGGCATCACGCCGAAGGCGTGGCAGAGCGTCGCCATGTCGAATCGCCCGAAGTGGAACAACTTCAACACATTGGCATCGCCGATCAGCTTCTCGAGATTCGGCGCGCGCTGTTGCCCCCGCTTGATCTGCACGATATCGGCGCTGCCGTCGCCGCGCGAAAGCTGCACGACGCAGAGCCGGTCGCGCGCGACTTCGAGGCCGAGCGTTTCCGTATCGATGGCGACAATGGGGCCGAGGTCGAGATCGTCGGGTAGGTCGCCTTTATGGACGCGGATGGTCATCGTGCGGCTCTCCGGCGCGCCGCCTGAACGATCAAGCTGCTGATTTTATTCATTTTTTTAATCCACAGAAATCCCGGCATGAGTAGCAGGCGGTTTTCCGACCGTCAAGCAAGCGACGGCCGGTGCTTTTTTCGAGGCTTTATTGCAAAGCCCCGTGAAACTTCGGCCGAAACGCTCCGTTCCACAATCGCCCCTCGGAAGAGGCGACCATCAACATTGCCACACCCCCGCAACCTGCACGCGACAAACGGAGACGAAGATGAACGCCAAATATCCGCTTCGCACTATGCTTGCCGCCAGCCTCGCCCTTGCCGTACCGCTCGCCATCGCGCCCGTTTACGCCGGGATGACCGTAATGGTCGGCGGGGCGCCGATGTACCCGAGCAAGACGATCGTCGAAAATGCGATCCATTCGAAGGACCACACCACACTCGTCGCCGCGGTGAAAGCGGCCGGCCTCGTCGACACGCTGTCGGGCGCCGGGCCATTCACCGTGTTCGCGCCCACCAACGAGGCCTTCGCCGCGCTCCCCAAGGGTACCGTCGAAACCCTGCTCAAGCCCGAGAACAAGGATAAGCTCACCGCGATCCTGACCTATCACGTCGTCCCCGGCCGCATGACGGCCGCCGACATCGCCAAAAAAGTCGACGCGATGGGCGGCAAGCTGATGCTCAAGACCGTGCAAGGCGAGGATCTCACCTTCGAGCGCAGCGGTAAGTCGCGCCTGATCGTCATGGACGCCAAGGGCGACGCGGCGCGCATCACGATCCCCGACGTGCTGCAATCGAACGGTGTGATCCATGTTGTCGACAAGGTTCTGATTCCAGGCTGAACGCTCGGCTGTTCTCGCGCGACGACACGATCGGCGGGCGTCCCACGGACGCCCGCCGCCGAAGGCAGCGGAGCCGCTGCCCTTTGGGAAAATCACCGATGTTGCGCGAATCGAAACCTCCGTCCTAGAGTTGGATTATGAACCCCGCCTCGCAAGCGCCGAGCGACAGCCCGAACGCCGGAGCGGAAGGCGATCTCGTTGAGCTCTTGCGCCGAGTGGGCGCCCGCGATTCCGCCGCGTTCGCAGAGCTCTATCGCCGAACGCAATCCAAGCTTTACGGAGTTGTCGCCCGCATCCTGAGGCCTGACCAAAGCGGCGAGGCGCTCCAGGAGGCCTACGTGCGCATCTGGGAGAAGGCGGCGGATTTCGATCCCGCGAAGGGATCGCCGCTCGCCTGGATGGCGACGATTGCCCGCAATCGCGCCCTCGACGAGGCGCGGCGCGTGCGCCCGGCCTCGCTCGACGACATGCCCGACAGCTTCGAGCCTGCGGCGGAGGACATCGATCCCCTCGCCTCGCGCGACCGCTCGGAACGGCTCGTCGCCCTGCTCGACTGTTTACGCGGCCTCAGCGACGACCGACGCGAGGCCGTGCTGCTCGCCTACTACAGAGGATTGAGCCGCGAGGCGCTGGCGCTCCGCTTCGATAAGCCCGTGCCAACCATCAAAACCTGGCTTCGCCGCAGCCTGATCCAGCTCAGGGACTGTCTCCAATCATGACCGTCTCGCCAGAAGACGACGGCGCCGCCGCCGAATTCGCCCTCGGAACGCTCGATGCGGGCGAACGGGCGACGCTGGCCGCGCGGCGCCTGCGCGAGCCCGAACTCGACGCGGCGATCCGCGCCTGGGAAGAGCTTCTAGCGCCCCTGGCGGAGGCGGTCGTCCCGATCGACCCACCGCGGGACGATCTCGCCGCCATCGAGGCGCGGCTGGCGGCGGCACGTTCGAGCGCCGGCGTCGTCGCCCTGCAACGACGGCTCGCCCGCTGGCGCGCGGCGGCGATTGGCGCCGCGAGCGTCGCCGCCATGCTCTGCGCCGCCGTCGTCATCATCGAAACGGCGCTCCGGACGCCGCCGGCCGAATTCACTGCCTTCCTGCAAAAAAACGCGGAGGCGCCCGCGTTCGTCCTCTCCATGGACGCCGGGGCGCGGGAGATGACGGTTCGCCCCCTCGGCGCCGAGCCGCAACCCGGAAAATCCTATGAATTGTGGCTGATCGAGCCCAGACTTGGCGCGCCCCGCTCGCTCGGCGTCATCTCACCCTCGGCGGTGACGCGGCGCCAATTCGCCTCCTTCGACCTTGCGATCGCCGAAAACGCAACCTATGCGGTAACGCTCGAACCGCCCGGCGGATCGCCGAACGGCGCGCCGTCCGGGCCTCCCGTCTTCGTTGGCAAGCTCGTCCGCATCACAGAATGATCGATCCTTTGCCGCTGCATGTTGTCACCGGCTTTCTCGGAGCCGGCAAGACGACCCTGATCAACCGCTTGCTGCGCGCGCCGGCGCTCGCAGACGCGCTGGTGATCGTCAACGAATGGGGCGAGGTCGGGCTCGATCACCTCCTCTACGAAGCGATCGCCGGCGACGTGGTGCTGATGCCGTCGGGATGCCTGTGCTGTTCGCTGCGCGGCGATCTCATCGACTGCCTGCACGATCTTTTGAAGCGCCGCGATTCTGGGGCGCTCGCGCCCTTCTCGCGGCTCGTGCTGGAGACGAGCGGCCTCTCCGACCCCGCGCCGATCCTGCACGCCTTGCTCGCCGATCCAGTGTTGGCGCATCGCACCCATCTGGCGGGCGTGACGACGCTCGTCGATGCGGTCAATGGCGAAGGCACCCTCAAGGCCCATCGCGAGGCGAGGCGGCAGGTCGCTCTCGCCGACCGCATCGTCGTCACCAAGAGCGACCTCGTCGAAGCGGAGGATCGGCATGCGCGCCTCGGACGGCTGCGCGCCGCGATCGCCGCGATCAATCCCATCGCCTCGCCGTTCGACGGCGCGGCGGGCGAATTCGACCCCGAGGACTTTCTCGCTGAGCCGCTGGGCCTTCCGGCGCATGCGATCGACGCGCACGAACACAGCCATTCCTCGGCAATTCGCGCCTATGCCTTCGTTGAAAAGCAGCCGATCGGCGCGCCGACTTTCGCGCGCTTTCTCGCGGCGCTGCGGGAGCTGCTCGGGCCGCGGTTGCTGCGTCTCAAGGGCCTTGTTGCGATCGCCGAACACCCGGACGAGCCGCTGCTCATCCATGGCGCGCAGCACATTCTCCATGCGCCGCGCCGACTGCCGGCGTGGCCGGCCGGCGCCCGCGAGACTCGCATCGTGCTCATCGTCGACGGCGCCGATCCTCGCGCGGTCGCAGCGCTCGGCGCAGCCCTCTCCGGCCGGCCGCGCGTCGACGCGCCCGATCTCGCCGCGCTCGCCGACAATCCGCTCGCGCCGCGGCGAGGCGGGTTGCTGGGATGACCGATGGTCGCCAATCGCTCATCACGCGGTATTGCCGGCTCTTCGGGGCGCGGCGCTTGTCATTTGCGAAAAGCCGTTCATAGATGAACCATAACAATTGCAGACGCAGGGGAGTGAGCGCCGGCATGTTGGCCCGTCTGAAGAGCGAAATCGCCTACGCGAAGGGCATTCTCCGCGCGCTGACGCGTTCGACGACCATCGGCAAAACGCCGCAACGCACAATCGGCGACTATTTCGACGACTGGGCGCGCACCCACGCCGAGAAGCCCGCCCTGCTCAGCCAGAGCGAGTCCTTCACCTATCGCGAGCTCGACGCGCGCACCAATCGCTACGCGCGCTGGGCGCGCGCACGCGGCCTCGCGAAGGGCGACACGGTCTGCTTGATGATGCCCAATCGGCCGGAATATGTGGCGATCTGGCTGGGCTTGGCGCGCGTCGGCGTCGCCACTGCGTTGATCAACACCAATCTCGCCGGCCGCTCGCTCGCCCATTGCGTCGCTATCGTCGGCGCGAAAATCGCGATCGTCGATGCGTCGATGGCGCAGCAATTCGACAGCGCACGCGAGCAGCTACCCGCCGACCTCGTCGTCTACAGCCACGGCGCCGCGCCGGGCGGCGCGCCGCGCGTCGACCACGAAGTCGAGGCCTACGAGGAGGCGACCTTGGCCGCTCACGAGCGGCCGGCGCTGACGATCAACGACCCGGCGCTCTACATCTTCACCTCGGGCACGACAGGGCTGCCCAAGGCCGCTCGCATCACGCATTCGCGCGTGCTGCGCATCATGGTCGGCTTCGCCGCGGCGACGAACGCCACCGCGCGTGACCGCATGTTCAATTGCCTGCCGATGTACCATACCAACGGCGGCGTCATCGCGACCGGCGCCGCGCTGTCGGTCGGCGGCTCGTGCTACATCCGCGATCGCTTCTCGGTCAGCGAGTTCTGGAGCGATGCGACCGCGCGCGACTGCACGATGTTCATCTATGTCGGCGAATTGTGCCGCTATCTGCTCAACGCGCCGCCGAGCGGCAAGGACCGTGCCCATCGAATCCGGCTCTGCGTCGGCAACGGCCTTCGGCCCGACATTTTCGCGGCGTTCCAGAAGCGCTTCGGCATCCCCGACATCCTCGAATTCTACGCCGCGACTGAAGGCAACGCCGTCCTTTTCAATTTCGACTCGCATCCCGGCGCCGTCGGCCGTCTGCCCGGCTGGGCGGCGAGACGCTTCCCCGCCAAGATCGTCGCCTTCGATGTCGACGAAGGCGTCGAGCGGCGGAACGCCGAGGGGTGGTGCATCGAATGCGGCGTCGACGAGCCCGGCGAATTGCTGTCCGAGATCCTCGACGATCCCAAAAAGCCCGCCTCGCGATTCGATGGCTACGCCGACCCCGCGGCGACGAAAGCAAAAATCCTGCGTGACGTATTCAAGCGGGGCGACGCGTGGTTCCGCACCGGCGACCTGCTGCGGCGCGACGCGCGCGGCTATTACTACTTCGTCGATCGCATCGGCGACACGTTCCGTTGGAAAGGCGAGAACGTCTCGACGACCGAAGTCGCCGAGTCGATCGCCGTCTTTCCCAACGTACTCGAGGCGATCGTCTACGGCGTCGCCATCCCCGGTCATGACGGGCGCGCCGGCATGGCGGCGCTGGTCGTCGAGAATGCCGCGACGTTCGATCTCGCAGGCTTGCGGGCGCTGTTGGCCGAGCGTCTCCCGGCCTACGCCCGCCCCGTCTTCCTGCGCTTCCGCTCCAGTCTCGACCTGACGGGCACGTTCAAACCGAAGAAGACCGAGCTCGTCGCGCAAGGCTTCGACCCGGAGGTCGCGAAGGATCCAATCTTCTTTGACGACCGCGCGGACGGCGTCTATTCCCGCGTCGACGCCGAGTTCGTCGCGGCGGTCGGCGCGGGAGCCATCAAGTTTTGACGCAAAGGCAGACCGGCGACGCGGCTTTTGTCGAAACGCCGGATCTGCATGTCCTGAGTTCCCGCGAGACGGCTTGGCGCGACCTCGCCGCCCGCGCCGCTGAACCGAACGCCTTCGCGGAAGCCGACTTCCTCATTCCTGCACTGGCTCGTCTCGCGCCGCGCCGGATCGCTGTTCTCCTCGTATGGAGCGAGGCGACGAAGGCGAAGCTGATCGGCGTCGCCGCCATTGAGCCGGCGCGCTCGCCGCTTGGATTCTCCCGCGTCTGGCGCAGCGAACAGGCAGCCCTCGCCGCTTTGCTGCTCGATGCCGAGGCGACGGAGACGGCGCTGACCGCCCTCATCGCCTTTGTTCATGCCCGCGGCGCCGCGGGGCTGCGACTGCCCTTTCTCGACGCGCAAGGCGCGATCGCGCAAAGCCTCGCCGCCATCGCCACTCGCGACTCGCTGCCGTTAGTGACGCTCGACGCCTGGCGTCGCGCGGCGCTTCCGCTAGGGAACGGGGCCGACTTCGAGGCCGGCCTCGACAAGAAGCGCCGCAAGGAATGGGCCCGCCAGCGACGACGATTGGAGGAGCGCGGCCGGCTCGATTCGCGGATGGTCGCAGGGGCAGAGATCGCCGAGCCCTTCCTCAAGCTCGAATCGCAGGGCTGGAAGGGCCGGCGCGGCGGCGCGCTGGCGCAGGATGCCAATCGCGCTGACTTCACCCGCGCCATGCTTGTTGGCTTCGCCGATCGCGGCGCCCTGCGCGCCGCGATCCTGACCCTCGACGACGCGCCGATCGCGATCGGGCTCGCGCTCCGCTCCGGCGAGCGCATGTTCTACTGGAAGACCGCCTATGACGAGCGTTTCGCCGCCCTTTCTCCCGGCGTCCTGCTGACGCTCGACCTCTCGCGAGGCCTGGAACTGGAAGCGGGTGTGTCGCTGGTGGATTCCTGCGCGCGGTCGAATCACCCGATGATCGATCGATTGTGGCCGGCGCGTCTCGAGATCGCCGACATCGCAGTCGCCGCCTCTTCGGCCCGAGCCCGCCGCTTCGCCATGGCGGTCGCCGTCAGTCGGCTGCGCGAGGGCGCGCGGGAGCGCCTAAAGCGGGCGGTCAACTGCATTCTTTCCCGCAAAGCGACTTGAGCCTAGAAATCGCCGCTTTCGTACGGAACCTGACCCCCCTCGTTCAAGTTGAGGTCACATTCGTGTCTGCAGGGGGGCCGTGTGTGGCGATATCGCCACAGGATTTCAATTCCTCGATAGTGGAGGGGTCCCGGCGACGATGCCGCGTCCACTTTCTTCGCGGCGCGATTTAGAACTGTGTTCGGCGCCGCGCCTGCGAAGGGCGTGGCCCGTTTGGCGGGCGTAAAGCTTGCCAAGGGAAAGAAACGGTAAACCACTTTCGCATTATGGTAAGCGAATTCTAAAACCGGGGCGGTGGGCTCAGAAATGTTTGGCAAAATATGGATCATCGGGGCCGTGCTGCTCGGCGGCGCTTTTCTCAGCGGTTGCTCGCCAATCGACACGCAAATGTCGGCTTTGGGGCCGAGTGACGCGCATCTGACGGCGCGCGACAAGGCGATGTTCGCGCTCGCGCCGAAAGAGGAGTGGACGATCCCGATCGATCGTCGGCGCATCGCCGATCCGACCGGCGAGCCGCCCGGCACCATCGTCGTCGACACTAGCAACAGGAATCTCTACTACGTGCTGCCCGGCCATCAGGCTATCCAGTACCGGGTCGCCACGGGCTCTGAGGCCTACGGGTGGACCGGCCGCGCGACCGTCGGACACATGGCCGAGTGGCCGCAATGGATGCCGACCGCGTCGATCATGCAGCGCTGGCCGGAATTCCGGGTTTATCTCAGCCACGGCCCGCTGGCCGGCGCATACGATAATCCGCTCGGCGCCCGCGCCCTCTATCTCTACCAGGGCAATCGCGATACGCTCTATCGCATCCACGGCACCAACGAGCCGGAGGAGATCGGCGAGGCGGTGTCGTCGGGCTGCATCCGTATGCGCGATCTCGACGTGATCGACCTCTACAGCCGCGTCCACGTCGGCACGCAGGTCGTCGTCAAGTAAGCCGACGCCGCCGCGCCGCCGAGAGCGGCCCCGCTCCACGCCCGAGACCCTGCGGCGATTTGCGCTCGTCGCCGCAGTGTTTAGATTGGCGCGCCCGGCGAAAGACCCCGCATTTCCTTTCGCCCCGGGCTTCAGGAGGACAGCACCATGATTTCTCCCATCAAGCCGCTCGTCACCGCGACCGCCACCAACACCGGCGGCCGCAACGGTCATTCCGAAACCACCGACAAGTCGGTCAGCGTCGATCTTTCGGTGCCGAAGGAGATGGGCGGCCCGGGCAAGCCCGGCACGACCACGCCTGAGCACCTTTTCGCAGCCGGCTACGCCGCCTGCTTCGGCGGCGCGCTCGATTTCGTTGCCCGCAGCCACAAGAAGAACGCCGCGGGCGCGACGGTCACCTGCGCCGTCAGCGTAGGCCCGCGCGAAGCCGGCGGCTTCGGCATCGCGGTGAAGCTCGGCATCGTCGACCCGTCGCTGCCGCAGGCTGAACTCGAAGAGCTCGTCAAAGAGGCGCACGAAAATATCTGCCCCTATTCGCACGCGACGCGCGGCAACGTCGACGTTGCCTTCGAGGTCAAGGGCGGCTGACGCGAATACGTCGCATCGCGACGACGTGATCGCAGGCGCGGGGGCAAGTCCCCCGCGTCGGTGGTCACAGCCCTTGCATTTCCTGGGGGAAGCCTTCAGATTCTCAAGCAGCCGCGCGAAGCGGCGCGAGAAAACGGGAGGCGGGCCATCGACGACAGACCAATCGCCGCACCCGAGGATGCGTTCTCCGAAGTTACGCTCCAAGATCGTTTCGATCTGACCAAGACGCACGTGCTGTTGAGCGGCGCGCAAGCGGTCGCGCGATTGCTGATCGCGCAAAAGGAACGCGACCGGCGCGCCGGGCTCAACACCGCCGGCTTCGTCTCCGGCTACCGCGGCTCGCCGCTTGGCGGCCTCGATCAGCAATTCCTCCGCCTCGCCAAGGAATTCGCAGCCAACGACATCCGTTTCGAGCCCGGCCTCAACGAGGAGCTGGCGGCGACCGCGATCTGGGGCAGCCAGCAGGCGGAACTGCGCGGCGAGGGCCGCTTCGACGGCGTCTTCGGCCTTTGGTACGGCAAGGGCCCCGGCGTCGACCGCAGCGGCGACGTCTTTCGCCACGCCAATCTCGCCGGAACTTCGCGCCACGGCGGCGTGCTCGCGCTGATGGGCGACGACCCGACCGCGGAATCCTCGACAACAGCGCATCAATCCGAATTCGCCTTCGTCGACGCGATGATGCCAGTTCTGTCGCCCGCGGGCGTGCAGGAGGTGCTCGACTACGGCGCGCTCGGCTGGGCGCTAAGCCGCTACGCCGGCGTCTGGGTCGGCCTGAAGTGCCTGAAGGACACGATCGAATCGACCGCCGTGGTCGACGCCTCGCTCGACCGCGTCGCGCCGGTCGAGCCGCAAGATTTCCCGCTGGCGCCGGGCGACCTCAACATCCGCCGCCAGGACCCCATTCTCGCGCAGGAAGCGCGGCTGCATGAGGAAAAGCGACCGGCGATCATCGCCTGGCTGGCCGCCAACAAGCTCAACCGCACCGTCGTCTCCGGCGGGGCCGAGGCGCGGATCGGAATCGCGACCGTCGGCAAGTCGTATCTCGACGTGCGGCAGGCGCTCGACATGCTGGGGCTCGACGAGGCGCGCTGCAACGCGCTTGGCCTCAGGCTCTACAAGCTCGGCTGCTCCTGGCCGATCGAGCCGGTCGGCCTCAGGGAATTCGCGGCCGGCCTTTCGACCGTCATCGTCGTCGAAGAAAAGCGCTCGCTGATCGAAGCGCAATTGCGCGAGGAACTCTACGGCGCCGCCAACCCGCCGGTCGTGGTCGGCAAACGAGACGAAAACGGCCAATGGCTGTTTCCCGCCAAGGGCGCGCTCGACCCGAGCGACATTGCGATTGCGATCGGCGAGCGGCTGCTGAAGCTCCACGACGACGCCGTCGCCGCTGCGCTCGCCACCGTGCGCGGTTCGCGAAGCGAACTGCAGGGCCTACGAGAGGCGGCCGTCCGCAGCCCTTATTTCTGCTCGGGGTGCCCTCACAATCGCTCGACCGTCGTGCCCGAGGGCGCCCGCGCCTATGCCGGCATCGGCTGCCATTTCATGGCGCTCTATATGGACCGCGCCACTGAGGGCTTCACCCAGATGGGCGGCGAAGGCGCCAATTGGGTCGGCAAATCCTTCTTCTCGACGCGCCGCCACGTGTTCCAGAATTTGGGCGACGGCACCTACAATCATTCGGGCGCGCTCGCCTTGCGCTGGGCGATCGACGCCAAGGTGAACATCACCTACAAGATTCTCTTCAACGACGCCGTCGCCATGACCGGCGGCCAACGCCACGAGGGCGGCCTCAACGTCCCCCAGATCGCTCGGCAAGTGACCGCCGACGGCGCCAAGCGCGTCGTGGTCGTGACCGACGAAGTCGGCAAATACGCCAAAGAGGCCAACTGGCCGGCGGGCGTCGCCATCCGCCCGCGCGAAGAACTCATTGCGGTCGAGAAGGAGCTCAGCGAGGTCGAAGGCGCGACGGTGCTGATTTACGATCAGACCTGCGCGGCGGAGAAGCGGCGGCGCCGCAAGCGCGGCCAATATCCCGACCCCGACAAGCGCGTCTTCATCAACGAGCGCGTCTGCGAGGGTTGCGGCGATTGCGGCGTCAAATCGAATTGCGTCTCGGTGCAGCCGTTGGAGACGGAGTTCGGCCGCAAGCGGCGGATCGACCAATCGAGCTGCAACAAGGACTTTTCCTGCGTCGACGGCTTCTGCCCGTCCTTCGTCACGATCGAGGGCGCGCGGCCGAAGGCGGCCGCCGTCAAGACGATCGCGCCGCCCGCCTGCCCCGAGCCGGCGCGGCGCGAGATCGGTCAACGTCCTTACGCCATTCTGGTCACCGGCGTCGGCGGCACCGGCGTCGTAACGATCGGCGCGATCCTCGCCATGGCGGCCCACCTCGAGAATAAAGCGGGCGCGGCGATCGACATGGCCGGCCTCGCGCAGAAGGGCGGCGCCGTCTTCAGCCATGTGAAGCTCGCGCGGCGCCCGGACGACATCCATGCGATCCGCGTCGGCGCGGGCGAGGCCGATCTCATTCTCGGCGGCGACCTCGTCGTCACCGGCGCCAAGCCCGCGCTCGCCGCGATGCGCGGCGGCGAGACCGGCGTCGTCGTCAACAGCGCCGAGCTCTTCCCCGGCGACTTCACCCGCAAGCCGGATTTCTCGCTACCCGCCGAGCGGGTGAAACAGTCGATCGAGGCGCGCTGCGCTGGCAGCGCCCGCTTCATCGATGCGAGCGCGGCGGCGACGGCTTTGTTCGGCGCGGCGATCGGCGCCAACATGTTCCTGCTCGGCTACGCCTATCAGGCGGGATATGTGCCGCTGAGCGCCGCGGCGTTGCGCCGCGCCATCACGCTCAATGGTGAGGCGACGGCGATGAACCTCGCCGCCTTCGATTGGGGCCGCGCGGCTTTCGCCGACCCCTCGTGCCTAGCGCCGTTCCTCGCGCCGCAGGCGCCGGCGAAGCCCGAGGATCAGAGCCTCGACGCTGTCGTTGCCCGGCGGGAGGCGCTTCTGACCGTCTACCAGAACGCACGCTACGCCGCGCGCTACCGCCGCACGGTCGAGACGATCCGTCACGCCGAGCGCGAACGCGCGGCGGGCGGCGAAGCGCTCGCCGAGGCGGTCGCGCGCAATCTCTTCAAGCTGATGGCGATCAAAGACGAATACGAGGTTGCGCGGCTTTATGCGGACGGCGCCTTCGCGGAAGCGCTGCGCGGCGCCTTCGACGGCGACCTCAAGGTGACGTTCCATCTCGCCCCACCGCTGCTGGCGCGCAGGGACCCCGTCACGGGCGAAGCGAAGAAGATGCGCTTCGGGCCGTGGATGATGAAGCTCTTTCGCGCCCTCGCGGCGCTGCGTGGCATGCGCGGCACGCCGCTCGACGTCTTCGGCTACAGCGCCGAGCGGCGCGCGGAGCGCGCCTTGCTCGCCGACTACGAGACGCTATGCGCCGAGCTTGCCCTGGGACTGACGCGCGAGAATCGCGACGCCGCGGTCGCCTTGGCGGCGCTGCCCGACGCGATTCGCGGCTTCGGCCACGTCAAGGCGCACGCGATGGCGAAGGCGGAGCAAGAACGCCGGCGCCTCCTGGCGCTGTGGCGCGCGCCGCCGCCGATGCGTCAAGCGGCGGAGTAGCGGATCGCGCGTCCAAGGCAAGTGAGGGCCGCCCAGGGGGCGCCCGCAACGGCGTCAACCCGTCATCGCGAGGAGCGCAGCCACGAAGCGATCCATGCATCCGCTCGCATCGCGAGCGCCGGACTGGATTGCTCCCGTTCGCCATGACGCGCCGATAGAGCGCAGAGTCGGTGCTGCGCCTCTGCGCCGTTCCCGGCTCAGAACTTGTAGTTGGCGCCGACGCGAACGACGCCGCCGTCGTTCACGCCGCTGGACGTGACCGGATAGGCAACGCCGGCGTTGTAAAACGTTTTGGTCTGACTGCCGTTGCCAAGGTTTACGTAGAGGCCTTCGAGCCTCATCGTCCAATTGTTGCCGAACGCGTATTCGACGCCGCCGCCGACCGTAAAGCCTGTCTGCGTGTTGTTGGTGAACTCAGCATTGAACAATTCGCCATAGGCGAAACCACCGGTCGCGTAGATCAGGGTCCGATCAATGGCATAGCCCAGGCGAGCGCGCGCGGTCCCGAGATAACTCGTGACACCCCCGTTGCTCGGACCGAATGCAGGAGAGTATCGGGCCCAGGTGAAGCTCGATCCGCCAGCGATGCCCTGGATGTCCGCCTCGACGCCGAACACCGTCTGACCGACTTGGTAGTTGACGCCAACTTGTCCGCCCCCGACGAAGGACGTGTTGCTGTCGACGTGGAACCCCTGCGGGCCTCGCACCGGGTCGAGGATCGTAACGTTGCCTGAATCCCAGAAGCCGACGCCGGCATTCACGCCGACATAGAAGCCAGTCCAATTGTAGGGAGCCGGCGGCGGCGCAGCGGGAGGAGGCGATTTCGTCGTCGGCAAATCGGCAGCCAAGGCCGATCCGGTCAGAAAGAGGGTCGTCGCAGCAAGAAACAATCCTTTATTCATCGTGACACCCCAGCAGGCAATCGAAGAATAGGACTTCACAATCCTTGTGACTTCTTCCGTCCGGCGGGGCAACGACGTTTCACCCAATCCGATGAGAAACAAATGCGATGTAACCAACAAGCAACAGAAGATGTTGAATCGCCGTAGTCCGGCCGCGTTCGCCCAATCGTTAGAATACCAGGCAACCCGTTGTTTTTGATTGGCTTCCGCAACTACGTCGGGTGAGGATCTATCGGGAAGAGAGCGCTGCCGTTCCGACCGCGGAGCTGCTTTCGCGGGTTCCCACTTCGTAGCGGGCCTTAAAGCCGTGGCGTCGCCGCGGCGTCGAGTCGCGGCAGACGGCTTCCGAAACATAACTTAACGCAATCAAGTTTGACATACGGCGACAATATGACGCATGATCACGCCTGGATGAGTCGATGCAACGACGGCGACGACAGCCACGTTTTTCAGTCACGACAACGTGAATGACTTTGTTTTAGTAGGTACCGAAAGGCCGTACGACACGCGGCAAGGATTGGTACGCTGATTTTGTTGTCTACAACGTACTATATTAACGAAACTATGACGCGCGACGCCTGAGGCCGCTAGTTTTACAATCTCGTTGCGCCGCGCTCTCTTAGATCACGGCATCGTGGCAACGCAAAACGTTACCACATCGCGTTTCGCACGAGCGAAGTCGACGCTTCGTCCGGCGGTATCGTGCGCGGTAGGGGGGATCATCTTGCACTTATTTCGATTTCGTTGCGCGGTCGCGAAAACTTGCGCGGATAGCCCGGAACGGATCGTATCGCTGCATTTGCCAAAGGCCGCCGGCACCTCGCTGAAGTCGCAGTTCACCGCTCTGCTCGGGAACGCCGTCCACACCGACTATCGCCACGACCCGCTCACCCCCGCAGGCGCCGAAAGCGCTGAGTTTCCTATGGGAAAGCGAGTCGTCCACGGCCATTTTCGCGCCAGCCGTTACGCGTCTTCCCAGGCCTACTTCATCACGTTCTTGCGCGAACCGGTCGACAACTTGATCTCCATCTACTTCTATTGGAGCACTTTCAGGCGGCCCGGGCACGAACTTCACGCGCGCTTCCTCCGCGACCGGCCGTCCCCGCTCGAGTTCGCGACTTATCCCGGGATCCAGCGCTTGATGTCGGAGACCTATTTCGGCGGATTCGATATGAACCGCTTTGACTTCATCGGCTTCCACGACACGAGGGATCAGGACCTGCTTCGTCTCGCACGTATCCTGAAGCTGAACTTTCGGCCAAGGGTGCACGAGAACAAGACCGCCGCCTCCTCGGAAAGACGGCAAATCGAAAGCGATGCCGCGATGATCGGCCAGCTTAGGCGCAAACTCACCGACGACATCGACTTTTACGACGCCGCCAGGAAGCGCGGCGCCCTCAATTGACCGCGCCCTGCTTGCCCCAGCAGGCGGCCTTAGACTAGTGCGCCTCGTCCCAATTCGCCGCTGCGCGCGCTTCGACTGCTAGCGGCACGCCCAGCGCCGTCGCTGGCGTCGGGGCGTCCACCATCACCTTCGACACGACCATGATCGTCGCGTCGACCTCCTCGTCCACCGCCTCGAACACGAGTTCGTCGTGCACCTGCATCAGCATGCGGGCGCTGAGGCCAGCGGTGCTGAGCGCGCCGTCCATGCGGACCATGGCGCGGCGGATGATGTCGGCGGCCGAGCCTTGAAGCGGCGCGTTGATGGCGGCGCGCTCATTGAAGGCGCGCTCTGAAGGGTTGGACGCGTTGATGCGGGGAAAGTGGCATTTTCGCCCGAAGATGGTGCGCACGAAGCCTTCAGCGCGCGCCTGCTTCTTGGTCGTCTCCATGTAGTCGCGAATGCCGGGGAAGCGCTCGAAATATTTGCGGATATAAGCGCCCGCCTCTTCCCTCCGAATGCCCAGCTGGTTGGCGAGGCCAAAGGCGGAAATGCCGTAGATGATGCCGAAATTGATCGCCTTGGCGCGCCGCCGCACTTCGCCCGGCATGTCCTTGATCGGCACGCCGAACATTTCCGAGGCCGTCATGGCGTGAATGTCGAGCCCTTCCGCGAAGGCCCGCTTCAGCGCGCCGATGTCGGCGACATGCGCGAGTAGCCGCAATTCGATCTGGCTGTAGTCGGCCGAAATCAGCTTGCAGCCCGGCGCGGCGACGAAGGCGCGGCGAATCCGCCTGCCCTCCTCGTTGCGGACGGGGATGTTCTGCAAGTTCGGATCGGATGAGGAAAGCCGTCCGGTCGTCGTCGCCGCCAGCGCGTAGGACGTGTGCACGCGGCGTGTCCGTTGATCGACGAAGCTCGGCAGCGCGTCGGCGTAGGTCGACTTGAGCTTGGCGAGTTGGCGCCAGTCCAGAATGCGGGCCGGCAGCTCATGGCCCTCTTCGGCGAGGTCCTCGAGCACGCGCGCCGAGGTCGACCAGGCGCCGGTCGCCGTCTTCTTGGCGCCCGGTAGGCCCATCTGACCAAACAAGATGTCGCCGAGCTGCTTGGCGGAGCCCGGGTTGAACGGCGCGCCGACGAGCCTCTGGATATCGGCCTCGATGCGCGCCATGCCTTGCGCAAATTCGCCGGAGAGCCGTGAGAGCATTTCGCGATCGATCGAGACGCCGCGCCGCTCCATCTGCGCGAGCGGCAGTACGAGCGGGCGCTCCAGCGTCTCGTAGACGGTCGTCATGCCCTCGGCGGCGAGGCGCGGCTTGAGCGCCAGCCATAGCCGCAGCGTCACGTCGGCGTCCTCGGCGGCGTATTGCGTCGCCTTGTCCAGCGGAACGCGCGCGAAGCCGATGAAGTTGCGGCCGGAGCCGGCGACATCGCTGAAGGCGATCGGCTTGTGACCGAGCCAGCGCTCGGCGAGCGAGTCCATGCCGTGGCCGTCGCTGGTCGTCCCCGAATCCAGCGCGTAGGAGATCAGCATCGTGTCGTCGAACGGGGCCGTCTCGATGCCGCGGCGGGCGAAAACGTGCCAGTCGAACTTCACGTTCTGGCCGACCTTCAGCACGCTCTCGTCCTCGAGCAGCGGCTTGAGCAGCGCGAGCGCGTCCGCCTCGGCGATCTGGCCGGGCAGCAGGCCGCCGCCGTCGAAGAGATCGGCCTCGCCCGTGCGATGGCCGATCGGAACGTAGCAGGCTTCTCCGGGCGCGACCGCGAGGGAGAAGCCGACGAGGTCGGCCTGAAGCGGATCAAGCAGGCTGGTCTCGGTGTCGAAGGCGACCACCCCTTCCTCGTAGGCGCGGGCGATCCAGCCTTCCAGCGCCTCGGTCGTCGTCACGGTCGGATAGGCGGCGACGTCGAACGGCATGGCGCGCAGCTTCGCGGCGCGTTCGGCGGCGAGTGCGCTGGGCGAGCGCTCGACGCCCTGCCGCGCCTCCGGAGCGGGCGCCGCCCGCGTACCGCGCGTCGTGGCGCTCTTGACCGGCGTCGCCGCCAGGGCGGCGGGCGTCGGCTCGACCGTTTCGCCATTGCGCCCTCGCCAGCCGCCGGCGCCGACGAAGCGCGCGTCGGGTTCGATCGCGTTGGCGTCGAGGCCGCAGATGTCGGCGACGCGCTTGGTGATGGTGGTGAACTCCATCGCCTTGAGGAAGGCGACCAGCGGCTCGCCTTCGAGCGTGGGAAGTCCCAGCGTCTCGAGCGACGTCGCGACCTCGACGTCGCGCACCAGGCTCACCAGCGTCTTCGAGACACGGATGAGAGCGACCGATTCCGGGTCCGTGAGGATTTCCCGGCGCTTGGGCTGCTTGATCTCGCCCGCGCGCGCCAGCAGCGTCTCGAGATCGCCGTATTCGCCGATCAACTGCGCCGCTGTCTTGACGCCGATGCCACGCGCGCCAGGAACGTTGTCGGTCGAGTCGCCCGCGAGCGCCTGGATGTCGATGACTTTGTCGGCGCCGAGGCCGAAATATTCGATCACCTCCGCCGGGCCGATGCGGCGCTCCTCGCGATCGCCCGAGGCCGGATCGAACATCGCGACGCCGGGCTCGATGAGCTGCATCAAGTCCTTGTCGGCGGAGACGATCAGCACGTCGGCCCCCTTCTCGCGCGCATGGCGGGCGTAGGTCGCGATCAGATCGTCGGCCTCGTAGCGATCCTGCTCGATCGGCGTCAGGCCGAAGGCGCGCACCGTGTCGCGCATCAGCGGGAATTGCGGCACGAGGTCTTCCGGCGGATCAGGCCGATGCGCCTTGTAGGGAGGATAGATTTCGCGCCGGAAGGAGTTCTCCGATTTGTCGAAGATGATCGCGAGGTGGGTCGGCGTGATGCCCGCCGCGCCATCGCGAAGGAACTGCAGCACCTTGGTCGCGAATAATCGGACTGCCCCGACGGGCAGCCGGTCGGAGCGATAATTGTACTTCTGATCCTGCCGGATCGACTGGAAATAGGCGCGAAAAATGAAAGACGATCCGTCAACGAGAAAGACGTGATCGCCGGGGCCGACAGGACGAGAGTTCTGAGTCATGCCGTCAGTTTAGACAATGCGCGCGACGGAGGCCATGCCGTCGGCGACGCCTGGGACGTCGAGATCGTCGACTACCCACTAGGAGAACAGCAATGATGATCGTTCACCCTGGGCGCGTGCTCAAGCGCGAGATGGCGGCACGCGGGTTGTCGGCCAATGCGCTGGCCCTCGCGTTGAGGACGCCTTCGGGCCGGATTACCGACATTCTCAACGGCAAGCGGGGAATCTCACCTGAAACGGCGATGCGGCTCGGACGCTATTTCGGCAACAGCGCGCGCTTCTGGCTCAATCTGCAGATGGGCTATGAACTTGCTCTCGCCGAACGCGATCTCGGTGAGCGAATTTCCATGGAAGTATCGCCCGCCGCGGCGTGATCCCGTCCACGCCCCCCTTTGACTCCGGCGCAGCGAAGGGACAGAACCCCGCGCGGAGCGCAGGATATTAGAGCGTTCTGCAGTTACGTGGAACCGTCATTGCGAGCGGAGCGAAGCAATCCAGCGATCGCGGCCTCGGCAGCAGGTTGCGGGTCGTTCCGTGAGCGCCTCGATCGGCCGACGCTTCGATCTCTGGATCGCCGCGCTCCGCCGGCCATGACGACAAGGGTCCGGTTCAACCAAAAGACAGTGTGTTCTAGTCGATGGACGAAAAACTCAGCGTGAAGTTGCGAGCGCGAATGTTGACGGCTTTGAGCTGGCGGGCGCGCCGCCGATGAGTCCATCGATCATCGAGCACTATCGCGCCCTCGTCGCCGAACGGCGCATCGAGCCCGACCCCGCGCAAGCGGAACTCGTCGCCCATCTCGACGCGCTCGCGGCGCGGCTCGCGGACTATCGGCCCGGCCGCCGCGCCAACGCCTTTGCTCGCCTGTTCGGCGCCCGCCGTGAGGAGGCGCCGCGCGGTCTCTACGTCTACGGCGAAGTCGGGCGGGGAAAGACCCTGCTGATGGACCTCTTCTTCGAGAGCGCGCCCGTCGCGCACAAGCGCAGGGTGCACTTTCACGCCTTCATGGCGGACGTCCATGCGCGGGTGTTTCGTTGGCGCGAGATGCGCAAGCGTGGGGAGGTTTCCGGAGAAGACCCGATCGGCCCGGTCGCGACGGATCTCGCCGCCGAAGCATGGCTCCTGTGCTTCGACGAATTCGCGGTCCGCGACATCGCCGACGCCATGATCCTCGCGCGCCTCTTCACCGCGCTGTTCGCGGCCGGAGTCGTCGTCGTCGCCACCTCGAACGTCGCGCCGGACGACCTCTATAAGGACGGGCTCAACCGCGCCTTGTTTCTCCCCTTTCTCGCCTTGCTGCGCGAGAAGGTCGAGGTGGCGGAACTGCGCTCGCGCACCGACTACCGCCTGGAGAAACTCTCCCGCGCGCCGGTCTACTATTGTCCCGCTGGCGCCGAAGCGCGCGCGGCGCTCGATGCGACCTTTCTCAGTCTCACCGGCGCCGCGCGCGGCGGACCGAAGGAGCTCGAACTGCTCGGCCGCCAATTGCGCGTGCCGCAGGCGATCGACGGCGTCGCCCGCTTCTCCTTCGACGATCTTTGCCGCCGGCCTCTGGGTTCTCAGGACTATCTCGCCCTCGCCGAGCGGTTTCACACAATCTTCGTCGACGAAATTCCGCGTCTCGGGCCCGAAGATCGCAATGAAGTGCGCCGCTTCATCACTTTCATCGACGCGCTCTACGACGCCAAGGTGAAGTTGATCGCTTCGGCCGCCGCCGAGCCGGCCGATCTATTTTCCGGCGAAAGCGGCGCCGAGGCGTTCGAATTTGCGCGCTGCGCCTCGCGGCTCGTCGAAATGCGCTCGGTGGACTATCTCGCCGAGCCGCATGGCGCGGTCGGCGCAAAATCCGCCGATCTCGGCGGTCTTGTCGAAACCTGACTGGCGCATCCCAGCGTTTCATGTCAGCATTCGCGCGTCCCGGCCGGAGACACTGCGACTTTGCCTCAATCGTCGCCTGCAGATTCCGTCGAAGCCCGGATCCTCGAGATCGCGCGGGCCCACGTCCGAAAATTCGGCCCAGCGCGCGCGACCGTCGTCGGCGTCGCACAAGAAGCAGGCATGACGCACGCCAACGTCTATCGCTATTTCCCCTCGAAGGCGACGTTGTTCGAGGAGATCACCGCCTCCTGGCTCCGCCCGATCGAGACGCGGCTGCGCGAAACGGCGGAAGGCGCCGCGCCCGCCTACGACAAGCTCGAAAACATGCTGATGACGCTGCATCACGCCTATCGTCAGAAGATGGAGAGCGATCCGGCGCTATTCGATCTTCTCATCGAAGCGCTCGAGGAAGATCGCGGCAGCGCCCGGCGACACCGCGCCCGGGTGCAATCGGAGATTCAGCGCGTCGTCGAGGAAGGGGTCGCGTCGGGCGCGTTCGCGATGACCGACCGGCGACGCGCAATGTCGCTGATCTTCGACGCCGCGCACCGCTTCGTCCATCCGATCGCGCTGCGGCTCGACAAGGACATCGCGAGCGCGGCGATGGAAGCCCGCTTCGAGACGATCGTCGCAATGGTGCTGCGAACGCTGAGGACTGGACGGGCGTGACGGCCGTCTTTGCGAGCGAAGCGAAGCAATCCAGGTGTCGCGGCGCGGTTCATTTTGCCGCGGCGCTGGAGGGCATAGCGCTTCCACCTACGACCGTCTCGATCGCTGGATGGCTTCGCTCCGCCCGCTATGACGCTGGCGGTCGCCGTCACACCCTCAACGGCATCAGCACGTAGAGCGCAGGCGAGCCGTCGCGATCCTGGATGATCGTCGGCGAGCCGGGGTCGGAGAGCTTGATCAGCGCGGTGTCGCCCGCGAGCTGCCCGGCGATGTCGAGGAGATAGCGCGCATTGAAGCCGATCTCGATCGGCGCGGCGTCGTAGTCGACCTCGATCTCTTCGCTTGCCGAGCCCGAGTCCGGATTGTTGACCGAGAGCGTCATCTTGTTGTCGGCGATCGCGAGCTTGATCGCGCGCCCGCGCTCCGACGAGATCGTCGAGACGCGATCGACCGCCTTGGCGAACGGCTCCTTGTCGACCACGAGCCGCTTGTCGTTATGCGCGGGGATCACGCGGCTATAGTCGGGGAATGTGCCGTCGATCAGCTTGGTGGTCAGCACGACGTCGCCGAACTGGAAGCGCGCCTTCGCGGTCGAGATCTCGATCTGGATTTCCTGCGACATATCCTCGAGCAGCTTCAGCACTTCGCTGACCGCCTTGCGCGGCGCGATGACGCCGGGCATTCCCGCGGCGCCTTGCGGCGCGGGCGTTTCGACGCGCGCGAGGCGGTGGCCGTCCGTCGCCACGGCGCGCAGCACGGCCGCGCCGTCGCTCTCCGCGGTATGGAAGAAAATGCCGTTGAGATAGTAGCGCGTCTCTTCGGTCGAGATGGCGAATTGAGTGTTGTCGATCAGGCGCTTGAGCTCGACCGCGGGCAGGCTGAAACGGTGCGTGAATTCGCTGGCGGTGAGGTCGGGGAAGTCGGAGGCCGGCAAGCTCTGCAGGAAGAAACGTGAGCGGCCCGAGCGCAGCAGCAGCTGGCCGACGTCGCCGGCGAGCTCCAGGCTCACCTGCGCGCCCTCGGGCAGCTTGCGCACGATGTCATAGATGACGTGCGCCGGAACGGTGGTGGCGCCGGCCTGCCCGACGTCGGCCGGCGCCAACTCGGTCGCCTCCAGGTCGAGGTCGGTGCTCTTGAGCGTCAGCTTGCCCTCGTTCACCTCGATGAGGACGTTCGACAGGATCGGGATGGTGTTGCGCCGCTCGACGATGCGATGGACGTGACCCAGCGCCTTGAGCAGGGCTGTACGTTCAATTGTGACCTTCATCGCATCATCCTGATCTTTTCAGCGCGCGCCGATCCCCCGCCTAACGGAGCGCGGGTCGCCGACTTTGCCAAGGCGGTAACGATTGCGCAAGTCGAGGAGCCGCTCTTCATCCACAGCGCCGCAGGACGGATTTACCGGCCCTTAAATCGCCGCGTTTAACCTCGAAGGGGTCGGTCGGCTCATTCGGGGGACTTCGCCTCGAGAAGGCCCGAGGCGGGATCCCTGATGTTCGGCAAACGCGCCAAGCGCAACGCGGTGAAGATCGAGCCGCGGCTCGACGATTCGCCGCGCGGCCGCCGCAATGACGAACTGCGCGCGGACCCGGCCGATCGCCCTCCAAGCCGCGGCAAAAGCAAGAAGCGCGGCGGCGGCGGCGGTCGCTCAGGCGGCAAGCGGCGTCGATCGGTGCTTGGCCGCCTCGCCTACTGGGCCTTCGTGCTCTCCGTCTGGGGCGTCATCGCCGTCGCGGGACTGTTCGCCTATTACGCGAGCCAATTGCCGCCGATCGACCAGCTAGCGGTGCCCAAGCGCCCGCCCAACATCGCCATTCTGGCCGACGACGGCTCGCTCATCGCCAATCGCGGCGACACCGGCGGCGCGGCGGTACATTTGAGCGAACTGCCGCCCTATCTGCCCAAGGCGTTCGTTGCGATCGAGGATCGCCGCTTCTACCAGCACTTCGGCATCGACCCGATCGGCATCGGCCGCGCATTGGCGCGCGACGTGACAGGGCACGGCGGCATGGAGGGCGGTTCGACGCTGACCCAGCAGCTCGCCAAGAATCTGTTCCTGACCCAGGAACGCACGGTTTCGCGCAAAATCCAGGAAGCGATCCTGGCCCTCTGGCTTGAGCGCAAATATTCTAAGGACCAGATCCTCGAGCTTTATCTCAACCGCGTCTATTTCGGCTCTGGCGCGTTCGGCGTCGAAGCGGCGGCGCAGAAATATTTCGGCAAGAGCGCCCGTCAGGTGACGCTCCCCGAGGCAGCCCTGCTCGCCGGATTGATGAAGTCGCCTACCCGCCTCGCGCCCAATCACAACCTCGCCGCCGCCAACGAGCGCGCCGCCCAGGTGATTACCGCTATGGCCGAGCAGGGCCACATCACCGAAGCAATGGCCAAGGCCGCCCTCGCCTCGCCCGCGCAGGTGGTGCATCCGCACGGGTCGGGATCGATGAACTACGCCGCCGACTATGTGATGGATATGCTCGACGACACGGTCGGCGCGATCGACGAGGACATCGTCGTGAGCACCACCCTCGACCCCGCTATGCAGGCGAGCGCCGAGCGGGCGCTGACCGACGAACTCAACGCCAAGGGCGCAAAATACAACGTCAGTCAGGGCGCGGTCGTCGCGCTCGATCCCGATGGCGCGGTCAAGGCGCTGGTCGGCGGACGCAATTACGCCGAGAGCCAGTTCAATCGCGCCGTCGCCGCCAAACGCCAGCCGGGGTCCTCGTTCAAGCCCTTCGTCTATCTCACTGCGCTGGAAAGGGGCCTGACGCCGGACACGATCCGCGATGACGCGCCGATTTCGGTCAAAGGTTGGAACCCCGAGAATTACGAGCGCGAATACCTCGGCCCGGTGACGCTGACCAAAGCGCTGGCGCTTTCGCTCAACACCGTCGCGGTGCGGCTCGGCCAAGAAGTCGGCCCGAAGGCGGTCGTGCGCACGGCCCATCGCCTCGGCATCGTTTCCGATCTCCAGCCCAACGCGTCGATCGCGCTCGGCACATCGGAGGTCACGCCGCTCGAACTCGTCTCCGCCTACGCCGCCTTCGCCAACGGCGGCATCGGCGTCCAGCCGCATGTCATCAGGCGCGTGCGCACCGCCAACGGCAAGCTGCTCTATACGCGCCGGAACGCCAACTTCGGCCGCGTCATCGATCCGCAATACGTCGCGATGATGAACACGATGATGGAGGAGACGCTGCTGACCGGCACCGCCCACAAGGCGGAATTGCCCGGCTGGCAGGCGGCCGGCAAGACGGGCACCAGCCAGGATTGGCGCGACGCCTGGTTCATCGGCTACACAAGCTATCTCGTCACGGGCGTCTGGCTCGGCAACGACGACGGCGCGCCGACCAAGCGCGTTACCGGCGGCACTCTGCCGGTCGAAGTCTGGAGCCGCTTCATGCGGGCGGCTCATCAGGGCGTGCCGGTCGCGGCGCTTCCCTCCGGCGTCTGGCATAATCCCGATACGACGCCGCCGCCTGAGGCTCCGCCGCCGGCGCCGCTCGGCGGCGCGCCCGTTGCTAGCGCGCCCGCTCCCGGCGAGCCCCTCGTCATCGGCCGCAGCGGCCCCGCCGCCGCGCCTCCGCAGGGCGATCCGAACGCGCCGCCGGCGCCGATCCCCTATGTCGATGGCCAACCTGCCCCGCCCCCGCCGCGCGACGGCGGCCTGCTCGGCAAGCTATTCGGGGCGATGTAGCGCCTCGTTGAGACGGCCCCAAAGCGAGGCTCGAACTTAGGAATTGCCTTTCGCAATGGCGAGCGCCGGGAGCGGGACGCTTGTCAACTGTCAGGCGACGCACTACAGCGGTTTCACCACAAGGGCCTTGAAGCCCTATTTCTTACCGGCAGCACGAAAGGTGTCGACGGGCAGCTCTCAAGCAAACTCCGTCGCATTCTTGCCCGCCTCAACGACGGCCCGCTACCACAAGCCATGGCTTTGCCAGGGTATCGGCTTCATGAGCTAAAAGGCGATCGCAAGGGAACGTGGTCAGTCTGGGTGTCGGGGAACTATCGCCTGACTTTCGACATCGAGGGCGAAGACGCCACCAATGTCGATTTTGAAGACTACCCCTAGCCGAAACGGAGGCCTCTTGTGGAAATGTTCAATCCGCCCCATCCGGGTGAAATCCTCCGCGAGGACTGCTTGCGTCCTTTGGGGCTGTCCGTCACGGAAGCCGCCAAAGGGCTTGGCCTATCCCGGCAGTCGCTTTCGGAGGTGCTTAACGGCCGAACAGGCATTTCGGCCGAGATGGCGCTGCGGCTCGAAAAAGCGGGCTTCGGGACTGCGGAATCTTGGTTGCGTAACCAACTGTCCTACGACCTCTGGCGCGCCAAGCTGCACGCGGACAGCCTCAAGGTTACGAGGCTCCTCGTTCCAGAACCGACCTAAGCCCTTTCCTTCGTCGTCGTTCTTCCCGTCGCGATCTCAGTTCCGCCGCGCCGCGACGAAGATCGCGGCGGCGCGCAGCACGTCGGCGGCGTCGCCGAGGCCTGAAGCGTCGAGCGCTGATTGCGCCTCGCCGACCAGACGGTCGCGCAGCGCGCGGGCGCCCTCGAGGCCGAGCGTGGAGACAAAGGTCGCCTTGTTGCGCTCGGCGTCCTTGCCGGCGCGCTTACCCAACGCCGCGCTGTCGCCCTCGGCGTCGAGCAGATCGTCGGCGACCTGGAACGCCTTGCCGAGCGCCTCGCCGTAGCGCATCAGCGCGATGCGCGCGGCCGCCGGAGCGCCGGCGACGATCGCGCCGCCTTCAACCGAGAAGCGCAGCAACGCGCCCGTCTTCATCGCCTGCAATAGCGCGATCGCGTCGAGATCGAGCGGGGCTGTCGCGGTCTCCGCGGCGATGTCGAGCATCTGGCCGCCGACCATGCCCGCCAATCCCGAGGCGCGCGCGAGACCGGCGCAGAGATCGGCGCGCACACCCGCGTCCGGGGCGGTTTCGGGGCGAGCAAGGATCTCGAAGGCGAGGGTCAGCAGCCCGTCGCCGGCCAGGATGGCGGTTGCGTCGTCGAAAGCGCGATGCACCGTCGGACGGCCGCGGCGCAGATCGTCGTTGTCCATCGCCGGCAGATCGTCGTGGATGAGCGAATAGCAATGGATGCACTCGATCGCCGCGCCGACCCGCCGCGGGCCGACGCCTTCGAGGCCGAAGGCCCGCGCCGTCTCGACGGCGAGAAATGGACGCAACCGCTTGCCGCCGCCAAGCGCGCCGTAGCGCATGGCTTCGATCAGGCGCGCCGGGCGCGCCGGCTCACCCTGGAGCGGCTGGGTCGTCAGCAGAGCGTCAAGCTCAGCCTCCATTTCCGCGCCGACTTGCGCGAGCCGCGCCGCGAAAACCTTGTCATCCATCCAGCAGTCCTCAATCCGCATAATCGGCGGGATTGAAAACCCGCTTGACCGAACAGAATTCGCAGGTGACGCCGATCACCCCGTCGTCACCCACCATTGCCTGTCGCTCCTCAGGCGAGAAGCTTTGCAGCATCGCGTCGATGCGCTCGGCCGAACACCGGCAGACGTCCGCCAGCGCGCTCGGCTCGGCGACGCGCACGCCCCGCTCGTTGAAGAGGCGGAACAGCAGACGCTCGCTCGACAGAGTGGGATCGATGAGCTCATGATCCTCGGTTGTCGCCGCGCGCGACTTGGCCTCGACCCACTCGTCGTCCTCCTCGGGCTCGACCTGCGCGGCGACGCCCTCCGGCGCATCGCCGGGATCGAAGTCGACGTGACGGCGCCGCTCGGGCGAATCCGGCATGAACTGCGCCATCAGGCCGCCCGCCCGCCATTCGGCGCCGCGCGGGGTGACGACCTGGCCGACGGCGAGGCGGACCAAGGTTGGAATCTGTTCCGAGCGCTCGAAATAGGAATGAGCCGCTTCCTCCAGGCCCTGGCCTTCGAGCGCGATGACCCCCTGATAGCGCGACATGTCCCCGCCGGGATCGATGGTGAAAGCGAGATGGCCTTCGCCCAAAAGGTCGCCTTCCTCGCCCTCGGCGAGACGGCGCGTCAGCGCCGCCTCATCAAAACGGGCGAGCGCGCGCAGGTTGGAGGGCGCATCAAAATCGACCACCAGCATGTTCAGCGGGCCCGACGATTTTGTCTGCAACTGGAAACGGCCCTCGAGCTTGAGGGCCGAGCCGAGCAGCACGGCCAGCGCCGCCGCCTCGCCCACCACCTTGGCGACCGCGTCGGGATAGGCGTGGCGCTTCAATATAGCGTCAATCGCCGGCCCCAGGCGCACGAGACGCCCGCGGGTGCTCAGGCTCCCGACGGTATAGGGCAGCACGATGTCGTCATGCCCGATGTCAGAAACCTCGCGGTCGATCGGCGTCATGAGTGTGCTCCCAAGCACCAGGCGAGCACGCCCTTCTGGGCGTGCAGCCGATTCTCCGCCTCGTCGAAGACGACCGATTGCGGGCCGTCGATCACTTCGTCGGTCACCTCCTCGCCGCGATGCGCCGGCAGGCAGTGCATGAAGATCGCGTCCGGCGCCGCTCGGCTCATCAGCTCGCGATTGACCTGATAAGGCGCGAGCAGATTGTGCCGGCGTCCCTCGTCTTCGTCGCCCATCGAGACCCAGCAGTCGGAAACGACCGCAGTCGCGCCGTCGACCGCCTCAGCAGGGTCCTCGCGCAGAATGACGTCGGCGCCGCCCGCGCGCGCCGAAGCGATGCGCTCGGGCGGCGGCTGCAATTCCTTAGGGCACGCGATGTCGAGGGTGAAATCGAAGGTTTGCGCGGCGTCGATCCAGGACGACAGAACGTTGTTGTAGTCTCCGCTCCAGGCGACCTTGCGCCCACGAATGGGCCCGCGGTGCTCTTCGAAGGTCAGGATGTCGGCCATCACCTGGCAGGGATGCGAGCGCTTGGTCAGACCGTTGATGACCGGCACGGTCGCATAGCGCGCGAGCTCGTCGAGATCGTGGTGATCGAGGATGCGGATCATGATCGCGTCGACGTAGCGCGAAAGGACGCGCGCCGTGTCGGCGAGCGTCTCGCCCCGCCCGAGCTGCATCTCGGCGCCCGTCAGCATGATCGTCTCGCCGCCGAGCTCACGCATGGCGAGATCGAACGAAACGCGCGTGCGCGTCGAAGGCCGGTCGAAAATCATCGCCAGCGTCTTTCCCGCGAGCGGGCGTTTCGACGTGGGCTCGCCTTTCACGCGCGCGCTCTTCAGCGCCTTGGAGGCGTCGAGAATGGCGCGCAGTTCGGCCGGCGACTGGTCCAGCAGATCGAGGAAATGGCGCGGCGCGCCGGTCCGTGTGTGCGCCGTCATGCCGCGGCGCCCTTGTTCGCGACGAAGCGCGTCTCGATCTCGACGCAGGCCGCATCGAGCCGCCGCACGCCCTCGGCGAGCTCCTCTTCGCTCAACACGAGCGGCGGCAGAAGGCGCACCACATTGTCGCCGGCCGGAATGGTGATGAGCTTCTGCGCGCGCGCCGCGAGGGCGAAATCCTGCGGCGACAGCTTGAGCTTGAGGCCGAGCATCAGCCCCTCGCCGCGAATTTCCTCGACGACGTCGGGATGGCGATCCTTGAGTTCGGCGAGGCGCTGACGCGCCAGCAGGCCCAACTTCGCCACCCGCTCGACAAAGCCCGGCTCCAAGACCACGTCGAGCACGGCGTTGCCGACCGCCATCGCCAACGGATTGCCGCCGAAGGTGGTGCCGTGCACGCCCGTCGTCATGCCGCGCGCCGCATCGGCGGTCGCGAGACATGCGCCCATCGGAAAGCCGCCGCCAATGCCCTTTGCGATCGTCATGATGTCAGGGACGGCGCCCGAATGCTCGTAAGCGAAGAGCTTGCCGGTGCGCCCGACGCCGGTCTGGATCTCGTCGTAGATCAGCAGTAGGCCATGTTTGTCGCACAGCGCGCGCAGGCCGCGCAGGAAGCCAGAGGCGATCGGACGCACACCGCCCTCTCCCTGGATCGGCTCGATCATGATCGCGCCGGTCCCCGGCCCGATCGCGGCCTCAACTGCCGCAAGGTCGGTTACGGGAATCTGGTCGAAGCCGTCGACCTTCGGACCGAAGCCCTCGATGTATTTGGCCTGACCGCCGGCGGCGATCGTCGCCAGCGTGCGGCCATGGAATGCGCCCTCGAAAGTGAGGATGCCATATTTCTCGGAGTGGCCGCCGACCGACTGCCGCTTGCGCGCCATTTTGATCGCCGCTTCGTTGGCCTCCGCGCCCGAATTTGCGAAGAAAACGAGGTCCGCGAAGGTGGCGTCGGCAAGCCGACGAGCGAGCCGCTCGCCCTCCGGCATCTGGAAGAGATTGGACGTGTGCCAGAGCTTGCCGGCCTGCGTCGTCAGCGCTTCGACGAGATGGGGATGCGAATAGCCGAGCGACGCGACCGCGATCCCCGCGCCGAAGTCGAGATAGCGCTCGCCCGCCCTCGAGGTCAGCCAGCAACCGTCGCCTCGCTCGAAAGCGACATCGGCTCTCGCATAGACCGGGACGATCGCAGACGACATCGGCTTTGCTCCCATCGCGGGCCCGGGGCGCGAAGCCACGGCGCAGCGCAAAATAAAAACGCCGCCCCGCAGGGACGGCCTCTGTCCGCGGATAATAGGGGAAAGCGGCGGCGCGGGTCAATTCGGGCGCGCGGCATGAAAAAAATCCTGGCGCGACCGATGAGCGGCGAGGCTCGCTAATCTGTTGAACGGACTCACTCAATCCTCGGCGAGCGCACGCACGCGCCGCCGCGCTTCGCTGGTACCTGGGGAAAAGCCTACGTGGCGAGTCCCTCCGACTCTTGCGCGCGATTCAACGACTAGTGTAGTTTCTTGTTAACGCACCACGAAATGTCGTGGCGCGCCCTTCATGAGAGCGTTTCGGTGCGTGGCGCTTGTCAGCTCGGCTGGCCAAGCGACGCGGCCGGATTCGGCCCACACCATTTTCGGTCGGCTGCGCGAAGCGGACTCGCGGCAGCCAGGAAGCGAGGCCAAACATGTCCTGGACGGATGAACGAGTGGAGCTCTTGCGCCAGCTCTGGCTGGACGGCAAAAGCGCGAGCCAGATTTCCGCGCAGCTCGGGCACGGCCTGACGCGCAACGCGGTGATCGGCAAGGTGCATCGGCTTGGCCTCGCCGGACGCGCCAAGACGCCCACTCCCGCCGCTCCTGCGCCCCGCCCCGCCTCGGCGCCGCGAGCCGCGACCCGTCCGGCTCAGAGCTCCGGCCCCGCCATCCACGCGGCCGCCCCCATGCGCGGGAACACGGCGCTGGCCGTGGAATCGGAACCGCTGATCGAAACGCGGCCGGTCTTCCTCGATGAGGAAGACGTTGTCGTGCCGATGTCGCTGCGCGTTACGATCGTCGAACTGAGGGAAGCGATGTGCCGCTGGCCGCTCGGCGATCCGAGCTCCCAGGAATTCCGCTACTGCGGCTCGCCGTCTTCCGGGACGGGGCCTTACTGCACCCATCACAGCCAACTCGCCTATCAGCCGGTCCAGGATCGCCGGCGCGAGCGCGAGCGTGATAGGCGCGCGCTGATCCGCTGAGCGAAACGCGCGAGCGATCGGAGCATTCGCGTTTTGTGAAGCGTCTCCGCTCCTGCGAGCGGAGAGAAGCGATGCGGCGGCGCCGATGGGGTTGCTCCGGGTCTCACGATCCCCTCGACGATAGTCCGTCGAGATTTCGGAGAGCCGTAACGGCGCGTCGCAGGCTTTAGCGCCTTACGAGCGTGCGCCACACCGCAACGGATCTTCCGGTCGTCGCTCCGACGAGCCGATGCGCCGTCATCGCAAGCGAAGCGAAGCAATCCAGCCGCGCTAAGGGCAACAATCGATTGCTTCGGAGCTGGCGCTCCTCGCAATGACGATGCGGCTTGATTGCCATTCGCTCTAGGCGCCGCCCCCTGACGTCGCCCTCAGGACTTGCCGAAGGTCTCGTCGAAGGAATAGCCGGTCCCGCGCACGGTCCGGATCGGGTCGCGTTCGCGCCCGCGGGAAAGGGCTTTGCGCAGCCGGCCGACATGCACGTCGACAGTGCGTTCGTCGATCTCGACCGACTGCCCCCAAACTCCGTCGAGAAGCTGCGCGCGCGAGAACACGCGTCCCGGCTTCTCCAGCAGATATTCGAGCAGGCGGAACTCGGTCGGGCCGAGATGGACGTCGCGCGAGCCACGGCGCACGCGGCGCGTCTCGCGGTCCAGATCGAGGTCGCCAGCGCTCAACTTCTCGGCGATGCGCTCCGGCCGGCTGCGGCGCAGCAGCGCGCGCACGCGCGCCATCAGCTCGGGGACCGAGAACGGCTTGACGACGTAGTCATCGGCGCCGACCGAAAGGCCGCGCACGCGTTCGACCTCTTCGCCGCGCGCCGTCAGCATGATGACCGGGAGCGTCTTGGTCACTTCGCGCGCGCGCAGACGACGGCAGATTTCGAGACCGGAGACGCCCGGCAACATCCAGTCGAGGATTACGAGGTCCGGCGGCGTTTCGGCGAGCCGCAATTCGGCTTCGTCACCCCTCTCGACGCTTTCGGCGACATAGCCTTCGGCCTCGAGGTTGTAAGTCAGAAGAAGCGCCAAATCCGCTTCGTCTTCGACGACCAGAATTCGAGGGGCGGCGCCCGCGCTCGCGCGGGGCGGCTCTCGACGCGCTTCGTTCATGGATGCTCAATCCCCGTGGGCTCGGCGTCATACTCCGGACGGCCCTTCGGCCGTTCGGATGGCAATGTTGAGCCGGTGACCAAATAGAACACCGTCTCCGCAATATTGGTGGCGTGATCGCCAATCCGCTCGATGTTCTTCGAGCAGAACAGCAGGTGCGCGCAGAAGGAGATGTTGCGCGGATCCTCCATCATGTGGGTCAAGAGGTCGCGGAAAACAGAATCCTCGAGCGCGTCGAGCTCGGCGTCGCGCTCCCAGACTGTGCGGGCGCGTTCGACGTCGCGTTGCGCATAGGCGTCGAGCACGTCCTTCAACAGCTCGGTCGCCACTTCGTTCATGTGCTTGAGGCCGATGATGGCGCGCGGCACCCGCGCCTCGAGGCTGATTTTCATCGACCGTCTAGCGATGTTCTTGGCGAGATCGCCGACGCGTTCGAGGTCGCCAGCGACGCGGATCGCGCCGATGATCTCTCTCAGGTCGACCGCCATCGGCTGCCGACGAGCGATGGTGAGGACCGCCTGCTCCTCGATCTCGCGCTGCAAGGAGTCGAGCCGCGGATCGGTCGCCACCACCTGATTGGCAAGCCCGATATCGGCCTGGCTGAGCGCATCCATCGCCTCGACCACCATCTTCTCGGCGATGCCGCCCATTTCGGCGATGCGGCGCTCGAGCGTGTCGAGCTCTTTGTCGTAGGCTTTGACGGTATGTTCGACCACGGACCCGAGCTCCTTCAGCCAAATCGGCCTGTGATGTAATCCTGAGTGCGCTTGTCGCGCGGCGAGGTGAAGACCCGGCTCGTCTCGTCGAACTCCACCATCTCACCGAGATACATGAACGCGGTGTACTGCGATACACGCGCCGCCTGCTGCATGCTGTGCGTCACGATGGCGATCGTATAGTCGCCGGACAATTCGTCGATCAGCTCTTCGATCTTCGCAGTGGAAATCGGATCGAGCGCCGAGCACGGCTCGTCGAACAGGATGACCTCCGGCTGGATGGCGACGGTGCGGGCGATGCACAGGCGCTGTTGCTGGCCGCCGGAAAGGCTGAGGCCGCTCGCGTGCAGCTTATCCTTCACTTCGCTCCAAAGCGCGGAGCGGCGCAGCGCGGACTCCACGCGCCCGTCCATCTCCGCCTTCGGCAATTTCTCGTAGAGGCGGATACCGAAGGCGATGTTGTCGTAGATCGTCATCGGGAACGGCGTCGGCTTTTGGAACACCATGCCGACGCGCGCGCGCAGAAGGTTCACGTCGAGATCGGCGGCGAGAATGTCCGATCCGTCGAGCAGAATTTCGCCCTCCGCCCGCTGATTGGGGTAGAGATCGTACATGCGGTTGAGGACGCGCAGCAGCGTCGACTTGCCGCATCCCGACGGGCCGATGAACGCCGTCACCTTGCCCTCACGAAGCGGCAGCGACACGTCCTTCAGCGCGTGCGTCTGCCCATAGTAGAAGTTGAGGCCGCGAACGACGATCTTGTCTTGCGTCGGCTGGGCCTGGCTCGAACTCTGGAATTGCGCGTTGGCGTTGCTCATGGGGCTGGTTCCGTCGGCCGACTGCATCATTTGCCCGGCGAGCGGGCGGTGGAGAGGACGCGCGCGAAGATGCTGAGGCCGAGCACCGAGAAGGTGACGAGCAGCGCGCCGGTCCATGCGAGTTTCTGCTGTTCGGGATAAGGGCTGCGCGCGAATTCGTAGATGATCAGCGGCAGGCTCGACATCGGTTCGCGCGGATCGGCGGTGTAGAGCGAATTGCCGAGCGAGGTGAAAATGAGCGGCGCGGTCTCGCCGGTCATGCGCGCGACGGCGAGCAGCACGCCGGTGACGATACCGCTGCGAACCGCGCGAAAGGCGACCCGGCGAATGACGAGCGAGCGCGGCATGCCGAGCGCGGTGGCGGCTTCGCGCATCGCGTTGGGCACGAGGTTCAGCATGTCCTCGGTGGTGCGCACCATGATCGGGGTGGCGATCACCGCCAGCGCCACGCCGCCGGCGAGCCCAGAGAAATGACCGAAGGGCACGACGAACAGCTGATAGATGAACAAGCCGACGACGATCGACGGGGCGCTCAACAGAATATCGTTGACGAAGCGGATCACCATCGCGAGGCGCCCGTAGCGGCCGTACTCCGCAAGATAGGTGCCGGCGAGGATGCCGAGCGGGGCGGCGATCACGAGGCCGAGCGTCGTGACGATCAGGCTGCCGACGATCGAGTTCAGCAGGCCGCCGGCGACGCCGGGCGGCGCCGTCATTTTGGTGAAGACGTCGAGCGACAGGCCGCCGACGCCGTTCCAGAGCAAGGCGCCCAGGATGAGAACCAGCCAGCTCAGTCCGAACAACGTCGCCGCGACGGCCAGGACTTGCCAGATGGCGTTGCGCCGCTTGCGGGCGGGATAAAGATTGGCCATCGCGTCACGCCTTCACTTCGAGCCGCGCGAGCATCCAACGCGCGAGGGCCAGGACCAGGAAAGTGATGATGAACAGGATGAAGCCGAGCGCGAGCAGCGATGAGGTGAAGAGGCCAGGATCCGCGTCCGCGAATTGATTGGCGATCATCGCCGAGATCGTCGTGCCCTGGGCCAGGATGGAGGTCGAGATCTTGGTCGCGTTGCCGATCACGAAGGTGACCGCCATCGTCTCGCCGAGGGCCCGGCCGAGCGCCAGCATGATGCCGCCGATCACGCCGACCCGCGCATGAGGCAGCACGATGTTGCCGACCACCTCGAAGGTCGTCGCCCCGACGCCATAGGCAGCTTCCTTGAGCACGTGCGGCACTGTCTCGAACACGTCGCGCGAGATCGCTGTGATGAAGGGCAGGATCATCACCGCCAGCACCAGCCCCGCGGTTAAGATGCCGTAGCCGAGCGGCGGGCCGGCGAACAGCGAGCCGACCCCGGGGATCGCTCCGAGCGTGCCGATCACGAAGGGCTGGATATAGGCCTGCATGGCCGGCTTGAAGTAATAGACGCCCCAGATGCCGTAGATGATGGAGGGAATGCCGGCCAGCAATTCGATCGCGATACCGATCGGGCGGCGCAGCGGGATCGGGCAGAGTTCGGTCAGGAACACGGCGATGCCAAGCCCGACCGGCACGGCGATCGCCATGGCGATGACCGAGGTGACGATCGTGCCGTAGATCGCCGCCGCCGCGCCGAAGCGCTCCTTCGGCGGACTCCAGGAATCGTTGATGAAGAAATCGAAGCCGAACGTCTTGAACGCCGGCCAGGAGCCGACGAACAGCGAGGTCGCGACTCCGAGAAGAAGAATGAGAACGAGGCTCGCCGCCAACTGCGTCATAAGGCGAAAGCCGGCGTCGGCCAATTTGAGACGGCCCACCGCGCGCGAGCGGTCTATCGGAGCGCTATGCGCGGCTATCCTCTGCTCAACCGAGGTCGCCGTCATCGTTTGTCCTTCTCCACTCGGCATGCAACGCCTTGACAAAAAGGGGCAGGCCGAAGCCTGCCCCTGTTCCGCTTATTTCTGCTGGATGTCCGCAGCCCAGGACTTCTTGACCAGGGCGATCACGTTGTCGGGCATCGGGATGTAGTCGAGTTCCTTGGCCATGTTGGCGCCCTTGTCGTAGGCGTAGGCAAAGAACTTCAACGCCTCGTTGGACGCGGCGACGTCGACCGGCTTCTTGTACATCAGAATGAAAGTTGCAGCGGTCATCGGCCAGGACTTCTCGCCCGGCTGGTCGGCCAGGATCACATAGAAGCCGGGAGCCTTGGTCCAATCCGCGTTAGCGGCGGCGGCCTGGAACGAGTCGGTGGTCGGGGCGACCGTCTTGCCATCCTTGTTGACCATGTCGGCGTAGGTCAGCTTGTTCTGCTTGGCGTAGGCGTATTCGACATAGCCAATCGCGCCCTTGGTGCCCGCCACGTTGTTCGCCACGCCGTCGTTGCCTTTGGCGCCGATGCCCGTCGACCACTCGACCGAAGTCGCCTCGCCGATCTTGGACTGCCAGTCCGGCGAAACTTTGGAGAGATAGTCGGTGAAGTTGAACGTCGTGCCCGAACCGTCGGCGCGATGGATCACGGCGATCGCGAGGTCGGGAAGGTTGACCTTCGGATTGAGAGCCTTGATCGCCGGATCGTTCCACTTGGTGATCGTGCCGAGGTAAATCTTGGCGAGGGTCGGCCCGTCGATCACGAGATCGCCCGGCTTGACGCCGTCGAGATTGACGACGGGGACGATGCCGCCCATCACCATCGGCCATTGCTCGAGGCCCGCGGCGTCGAGATCGGCCGCCTTCAGCGGAGCGTCGGTCGCGCCGAACGTGACGGTCTTGGCCTTGATCTGCTTGATGCCGGCGCCCGAGCCGATCGACTGATAGTTGAGGCCGTTGCCAGTGTCTTTCTTATAGGCGTCCGCCCATTTGGCGTAGATCGGGAAAGGGAAGGTAGCTCCGGCTCCGGAAATGTCGCCAGCCCAGGCGCAGCTCGCGCTGGCGGCAACGACCGCCGCGCAGAGTAAAGATCGAAGAATCATTGACGCCTCTCGTATTTTTGTTGAGCTCGCATCCGGCCATCGCTCTTCGGCGCGCCGCACCGAGAGACACACCTATAGGCGTCGCCCGACATGCTTGTATGACGCTCAAGCGACAGGACGATGACATCATAACGTATTAATAATATGTCGCTTTTTCAGCGACCGTGAAGAGGTAACGTCGCCGTGAAAGTCGAGCCCCGGTCGAGCCGGCTGGTAATTGCGAGCCGCCCGCGATGGCGGGTGAGGATATGTTTGACGATCGCCAATCCGAGGCCGGTGCCGTTCTTGGCGCGGCTTTGCCCGGCGTCGACGCGATAGAAGCGCTCGGTGAGACGCGGCAAATGTTCCGGCGGAATACCGCGACCGAAGTCGCGCACGATCAGCGAACCCTCCGTCGCGGTGCTGTTGACCGTCACCTCGACGCGGTCACCGCCCGAACCGTCTTGCCGCGCGCCATACTTGATCGCGTTTTCGATCAAATTTTCGGCGACCCGCAACAATTCGTCGCGATCGCCAGTGACGATGACGGGTTGCTCGGCGACGAGCTTGATCTCGACGCGCATTTCGCGCGCGAGCGGCGCCAGCGTATCGGCGACGTGGCGGGCCGTCTGCGCGAGATCGACCGGCGCCTCCGGGCGTACATGTTGTTTCTGCTCGATGCGCGAGAGCGACAGCAGATCGTCGATCAAACGCGCCATGCGCCGCCCCTGCTCGCGCATGATGGCGAGAAACCGGTCGCGCGCCCTGGGGTCGTCGTGGGCCGAGCCCTGCAACGTCTCGACGAAGCCGAGCATCGAGGCGAGCGGCGTGCGCAATTCATGGCTGGCGTTGGCGATGAAGTCAGCGCGCATACGCTCGACGCGCCGCGCCTCGGTCAGATCGCGCAGCGTAAGGAGCGCGGCGATCACCTCGCGACGCTCCGCGGCGAGAGGGGCGATGCACACTTCGAACAGGCGCTCGATCGGCACCCGCTCGCTCCACAGCACTGTCTCGGCCTGCCCCGAGGCGAAGACGCGGGGCAACGCATCGATGACGTCGGGCGAGCGCAGAGCGAGCACGAACGGCTCGCCCGGCTTGAGGCCCGGCAACAACGCGAGCGCCGGCTTGTTGGCGACGACCGACCGACCATCGGCGTCGACGATCACGGCCGGCTCCGGCATCGCGTCGACGAGCGCGGCCGCAAGCGGCGACCGCAGATCCGTCCCTCGCATGCCCTCACGCCCCTGATCCATGAGCCCCTCGACCGCGACGTAAAATTGCCCCTTTACGCCTCGTCCTCGCTGCTCGGCGCCGCCATCGCTTCGCGCAGCGTGCGCCAGCGGCGCATGGCCTCATAAGCGCCGAGAAGCGCCATCGCGAGCACGAAAGGCGCAACATAATATATGCCGCGGAACAGGAGCAGCGAAGCCAGCACCTCGTCGCTCGACCCCCCGACGCCATCGAGGATCGCCGCCTCGAAGACGCCGAGGCCGCCCGGCGCATGGCTCGCAATGCCGAGCATCGCGGCGAACGAATAGAGCGCGCTGAAGGTCAGGAAGCCGAGCCCGTGGCCGCGCGGCAGAAGCATGTAGAGCGCGGCGGCGGCGGAACAGACGTCGATGACGCCAAGCGCCATCTGGCCGAGGGTAAGGAATGGGCCGGGCAGGCTGAAATTCATAAAGATCGGCTTGCCCCGCCGGCGCATGTACTGAATCCAGACGAGATAGGCCGCGAGCGCCGCGATCACCGTACAACCGATCGTCCGGTTCGCCAGCACGCTGAAATGATTGAGGTCGCCGATGGCGCTGGCGTCGCCGATCAGACCGACGCCGACGATAAAGCCCATGCCGAGCCAGAACGTGACGCCCGCGACGACGGTGAGGCTCGCCACCTTGCCGGCGGACAATCCGGCCGAGCCGTAGATCCAAAACCGCACCGCGGCTCCGGTGACGAGCGGAAAGCCGAGCGTGAAGGAGACGGCGTAGCTCGTGAAGGAGGCGAGCGCCGTCAGGCGGTAGGGCACGCGGATCTTCAGGTGCTTCAGCGCGAGGGCGTCGTATCCGGTCAATGCGAGATAGCTCAGGGCCGTGAAGGCGAAGGCCATCGTGATCTGGTCGCCGCTGGTCGCGGCAAAGGCGGCCTTGAACTTCGCTACGTCGATCCGCAGCAACGTGCGGGCGAAAGTGATCGTCGAGACCGCGATGATGAGGAGGCTGAACGCCATGCCCAGGCGTCGCAACAGAGGGCGACGGGCCTGAATCGCCGCGGTCCAGCGGGCGAGACGATCTCCTCCGCGCACGGCGCGGCTCGTGTCGTCTTTAGGAACGCGTTCCCAACTCTCTTGCTGCACCACTCCGGCCTGCTCTGGTCGCCCGCGCAGGGCCTATAAGCTGCGCGGGCGTTTGCGGCAAGCGCGCCCACCTGCATTCGAGGCGGGAATTTGGGCCGGAGCGGATCGCCAGACGCAGAAACTAGGCGAGCGAGACACGCTGCTTCGTCTTCCAGGAGAGATAGGCGGCGTCGGCGAGCAGATTGGCCTTGAGGCCATCTTCGCCGTTCGGACGCGGCTTTTCGCCCGACCCCGCGGCATGGATGAAGGCGTCGAGTTCGGCGCGGTAGGCGCCCGCATAGCGCTCGAGGAAGAAGTTGAGGACCTTGTCGCCGACGAACCCTTGGGCGCCGGCGAATTCGACCGTGGTCTCGTGGATGTTGCCGGCGCGCAGCATGCCCTTGGAGCCATGCGCCTCGACCCGCTGGTCGTAACCGTAGGCGGCGCGGCGCGAGTTGGAGATTTGCGCCAGACGGCCCGACTTCGTCTCCATCACGACGACCGCCGTATCGATGTCGCCCGCCTCGCCGATCGCCTTGTCGACCAGCGCCGAGCCCATCGCGCTGACGGCGATCGGCTCTTCGCCGAGCAGGAAGCGCGCCATGTCGAAATCGTGGATCATCATGTCGCGGAAGAGGCCGCCCGAGCGGGCGATATAGGAAAGCGGCGGCGGACCGGGATCGCGCGAGGTGATGTGGACGCTCTCAAGCTCGCCGATCGCGCCGCGCGCGATGCGCGCCTGCAGAGCGGCGAAATTAGGGTCGAAACGCCGGTTGAACCCCACCATCAGCGTCGCGCCCGTCGCAGCGACGACATCGAGGCAGCGCCGGATGCGATCCGCGTCGAGGTCGATCGGCTTCTCGCAGAAGATCGCCTTGCCCGCGCGCGCGGCCTTCTCAATCATATCGGCGTGCATATCGGTCGGCGCGCAGACGGCGACGGCGTCGACTTCCTTCGAGGCCATAATCGCGTCGATGGTTCCGACCTCCGCGCCGGTCGCCTCCGCCAGCGCGGCCGCCGCGCCCGCATCCGCGTCGGCGACGAACCGCACTTCGCTGTCCGCGCGCGCCGCGACGTTGGCGCCATGGATCGTGCCGATGCGCCCGGCGCCGATGATGCCAAACCTCATGATTTCCTCCCTTTTTCGCCGCGACATCGGCAACGTTTTGGAAAAACGAATACACGTTCTATATTGACTTGTGAATAGAATTTTTGTTTCATAGAGGATCGCATCAGCCTTCCCAAGGCCAAGGCGCGAAGCAGAACGGGCAGGAGGAAGCGGAATGGCGAACACACCCGGTCCGGCCAATCTCGCCGGCAAGTTTGCGGTCGTCACCGGCGGCTCGCAGGGCCTCGGCGAAGCGATCGCCAGACTGTTCGCCGAGCGCGGCGCCGCGGGGTTGGTCATCTGCGGTCGTAACGGGAAGGACGGCGAGCGCGTCGCGGCGGAAATCACCGCCGGGGGCTGCCCGACCCATTTCATCCCAGCGGACCTCGCCGAAGTCGCGCGATGCCGCGCCGTGATCGCCGAGGCCGACCGCCGGTTCGGCCGGCTCGACGTGCTCGTCAACGCCGCCGGCCTCACCGACCGCGGTACAATCTTCGACACCACCGAAGAGCGCTACAACGAGATCATGGACGTCAACGTGCGCGCGCCGTTCTTCCTCATTCAGGAAGCCGTCAAGATCATGAAGCGCGAGAAGATCGAGGGCTCGATCGTCAATATCCAATCGATGTCGGCGCACGGCGGCCAGCCGTTCATCACCGCCTATTGCACCTCGAAGGGCGCGCTCGCCACCTTGACGCGCAACGTCGCCAATTCGCTTCTCAAGCATCGCATCCGCGTCAACGGCCTCAATATCGGCTGGATGGCGACGCCCGGCGAAGACCGGATCATGAAGACCTACCATGGCGCCAAGAACGGCTGGCTCGAGGAGGCGGTGAAGACGCGCCCCTTCGGCCGTCTCATCGATCCCAGGGAAGTCGCACAGGCGTGCGCCTATCTCGCATCGAGCGAGTCCGGCCTGATGACGGGATCGAACATCGATTTCGACCAGAACGTCGCCGGAACCCACGACGCGCCGCTGGAGCCATAGACGCCGCGCGCATGGGCGTGGCCTCACTCTTGCCGGAGATGACTTAGCGTGGCCGAACCCACTCTCGACGTCATCACGATCGGCCGCTCCTCGGTCGACCTCTACGGCGCCCAAGTCGGCGGTCGCCTCGAGGATATGGCGAGCTTTTCAAAGGCGGTGGGCGGCTGCCCTACCAACATCGCGATCGGCGTCGCCCGGCTCGGGCTCAAAAGCGGGCTGATAACCCGCGTCGGCGATGAGCACATGGGACGCTTCGTTCGCGAGCAATGCGTCCGCGAAGGCGTCAACGTCGCCGGCGTCCACACCGACCCCGAGCGCCTCACCTCGCTCGTCCTGCTCGGCATTCGCGACGACAAGACCTTCCCGCTCATCTTCTATCGCGAGAATTGCGCCGACGGCGCGCTCGACGAGAGCGACATCGACGAGGCCTATGTTGCGAGCGCCAAGGCGATCGTCGTCACCGGCACCCACTTCTCGCGGCCCAACACGGCGGCGGCGCAGAAGCTCGCGATCGCTTATGCGCAAAAGCATGGCCGCCGCGTCGCTTTCGACATCGACTTCCGGCCGAACCTCTGGGGCCTCGCCGGCCACGGCGCCGGCGAGGAGCGCTATCGCAAGTCCGACGAGGTGAGCCGTCACTTGCAAACGATCCTGCCGGATTGCGACCTCGTCGTCGGCACCGAGGAGGAGATGATGATCGCGGGCGGCGCCGACGCGCCGCACGCCGCGCTCCAAGCGGTGCGCGCCTTGACCAAGGCGACGATCGTCCTCAAGCGCGGTCCGATGGGCTGCGTCGTCTTCCCCGACGCGATCCCCGCCTCCATCGACGATGGCGTCAAGGGGCCCGGCTTTCCGGTCGAGGTCTACAACGTGCTCGGCGCCGGCGACGCCTTCATGTCGGGCTTCCTCAGGGGATGGCTGCGCGACGAACCGCTGGAAACCTGCTGCGCCTACGCCAACGCCGGCGGCGCCTTTGCCGTCTCGCGCCTGCTCTGCTCGGCCGAATATCCGACCTGGCCAGAACTGCGGCGCTTCCTGGGGAGCGGCTCGCCCCATCGTGCGCTGCGCGAAGACGAGGCGCTCAACCACATCCATCGAGCGACGACGCGCCGTCCGCAGCCGCCAGGCCTGATGGCGTTCGCGATCGACCACCGCGCCCAGCTCGAGAAGATCGCCGATCGGGCCGGCGCGCCGCGCGAGCGCATCCCTCATTTCAAGCGTCTCGCGGTCGACGCGGCGGCTCAGGTGGCGGCAGGTCGGCCGGGCTACGGCATGCTGCTCGACGGCCGCTACGGCCGCGAGGCGCTGTTTCGCGCCGCCGATCACGACTTCTGGATCGGCCGCCCTGTCGAGGAGCCCGGTTCGCGGCCGCTCGAATTCGAGGGGCGCGGCTCGCTCGGAGCCAAGCTTGCGGAATGGCCGGTCACGCATACGGTCAAGTGCCTGTGCTTCTATCATCCGAGCGATCCTCCCGACATGAAGGCGCGCCAGGAGCGCGAATTGCTGCGGCTCGCCGATGCGACGCGTCGCGTCGGCCGGGAGCTCCTGGTTGAAATCATCGCCAGCAAGCACGGCGACGTCGGCCCCGACACGCTGGCTGAAGCGCTGGCCCGGCTCTACGCAATCGGGATCAAGCCCGACTGGTGGAAGCTCGAGGGGCAGGCCGACGCCGCCGCCTGGCGCAATATCGCCGAGGTCGTCGAGGCGAACGATCCGCTGTGCCGCGGCATCATGCTGCTCGGGCTCGAGGCGCCGGAGGAGGAGCTTGCGGAGGCCTTCCGCATCGCGCGCCAGTGCGAATGGGTGTGCGGCTTCGCCGTCGGCCGCACGATCTTCGTTGAGCCGGCGATCAACTGGTTCTCCGGCCGGATCGACGACGCCGAAGCGACCCGCGCGATGGCGGAATCCTTTGCGCGCCTGTGCGCCATGTGGGAGAAGGCGGCGCGGGGAGCGACGCCATGATTTCCGAAGCGGATCTCGACGCAGCAGCGGAAGCGGGCGTTCTCGACGGGTCGACGAAGGCGAAACTGGTCGTCTTCTTGCGGGAGCGCGAACAGACGCGCGGCGCGCAGCGCCCCGCAGCGCCGAAGTTCGACGCCGTTCACGTGCTCTATTACGCCGGCGCGCTGATCGTGATCGCGGCGATGGGCCTCTTCTCCACCACCGCCTTCAGCGCCTTGGGCGGCTGGGCGTTGACCGCCACCGGGGTTCTCTACGCCATCGCCTTTGTCGCGCTCGGATCGCGGCTGTGGTCGAAGCCGCAGACGCGCATGCCGGGCGGCCTCACCATTGCGATCGCCGTGTCGATGGCGCCGCTGGCGATCTACGGCGTCGAGGACGCGCTCGGCCTCTGGTCGCTCGGCGAGCGTCCCGGCCCCTATCACGACTTCTACCCGCTCATGAACGGCGGCTGGGTCCCGATGGAAGTCGGCACGCTCATCGCCGCGGCGATTGCGCTGAGGGCCTTCCCGTTCCCCTTCATTCTGATGATCGCCTCGGTCGCGGCGTGGTTCCTCTCGATGGATCTCGCACTGCTACTTTTGCACGGCCACTCCCTGCCATGGGACGACGAGTGGGAGTTCCGCCGCAACGTCTCGCTCGCCTTCGGCCTCGCGATGATCGCGATCGCCTGGGCGATCGATCTCAAATGGGGCAGGCTCGGCGACTTCGGCTTCTGGCTGCATCTCTTCGGCGCCCTCACCTTCTGGGGCGCGCTCTCGTCCGGCTCGGGCGGCGAATTCGGCCAGGCGATCTATTGCCTGATCAACGTCGCACTTATTGGCTTTGCGCTGTTCCTCAATCGGCGCATCTATGCCGTGCTCGGCGCGCTCGGTATCGCCATCTACCTCGGCCATCTCGCCTACGAGACGTTCAGCAACGTTCTGGTCTTCAGCTTCGCTTTGTCGGCGATCGGGCTCGCCATCATCTTCGCGGGCGTCGCCTTGCAGCGTCGCCTGCCGGCGATCAGCGCCTATCTCGACGCGGCAATGCCCACGCCGCTCCGAGCGTTGCGTCCGGCACGCGCACTAACCCCCTGAGAGAGGCTCGAAACGGCATGCAAACCCTTCGCCTCACCGCCGCCCAAGCGACCGTTCGGTTCCTCGCCGCGCAGAAGACCGAGATCGACGGCGCCGTCCTGCCGCTGTTCGCCGGCGTCTTCGCCATTTTCGGCCACGGCAACGTCGCCGGTCTCGGCGAAGCGCTTTACGGCGCGCGCGAGGTCCTGCCGACCTTCCGCGCCCACAACGAACAAGCGATGGCGCATACGGCGATCGCCTTCGCCAAAGCTTCGCGCCGTCGCCGCATGATGGCGTGCACGACGTCGATCGGACCGGGTGCGACCAACATGGTCACCGCCGCCGCGGTGGCGCACGTCAACCGCCTGCCGGTCCTGCTGCTGCCGGGCGACGTCTTCGCCAATCGCCGGCCCGACCCGGTGCTGCAACAAGTCGAAGCGTTCGACGACGGCGCGATCAGCGCCAACGACTGCTTCCGTCCGGTGTCGCGCTATTTCGACCGCATTACGCGCCCCGAGCAGATCGTGCCGGCGCTGAGCCGCGCGATCGCGGTGCTGACCGACCCGGCGGAATGCGGACCGGCGACGCTCGCCTTCTGCCAGGACGTGCAGACGGAAGCCTACGACTATCCGCTCTCCTTCTTCGCCGAGCGCGTGCATCGCCCGCGCCGCCAGGGACCGGACGTGCACGAGCTCGAAGCCGCGGCCGCCCTGCTGCGCACCGCGCAAAAGCCCCTCGTCGTCTGCGGCGGCGGCGTGCTCTACTCGGGGGCGGAGAAGGGGCTGATGGCCCTCTGCGAGGACCACAACATTCCGGTCGCCGAGACGCAGGCCGGCAAGTCGGCGACGCCCGCCGACCATCCCCTCCATCTCGGCGCGATCGGCGTGACCGGGACGGCCGCCGCCAATGCCTGCGCCGAGGAGGCCGACGTCGTGCTCGGCGTCGGCACCCGCTTCGCCGACTTCACGACCGGCTCGTGGGCGCTGTTCAAGAACGAGGGCCGGCGCTTCATTGCGCTCAACGTCCAGCCGTTCGACGCCGGCAAGCATCGCGCGGCGCCGCTCGTCTGCGACGCCCGGGTCGGCGTCGCCGCTCTCGACGCCGAACTCGGCGGCTGGTCGGCGCCCGCCTCGTGGCGGGAAACAGCGGCGCAGCGCAAGCAGGAATGGCTCGGCGTCGCCGAACGCTATCGCGCCGCGACCAACGCGCCGGCGCCGAGCGACGCGCAAGTGCTCGGCGCCTTGCAGCGCGCGGGCCAGCCGAGCGACGTCGTCGTCTGCGCCGCCGGCGGATTGCCGGGAGAACTGCACAAGCTCTGGCAGGCGGGCGCGCCGCTCGGTTATCACGTCGAATACGGCTATTCCTGCATGGGCTACGAGATCGCCGGCGGCATCGGCGTCAAGCTGGCGCTGCCCGAGCGGGAAGTGATCGTCGTCGTCGGCGACGGCTCCTATCTGATGATGAACTCCGAGATTGCGACATCGCTGATGCTCGGCTGCAAGCTCATCATCGTCGTCAACGACAACAGCGGCTTTGGCTGCATCAACCGCTTGCAGCACGCGACTGGCGGCGAGTCGTTCAACAATCTGCTGCGCGACGCGCGCCACGAGACACTGCCTCAGATCGACTTCGTCGCCCATGCGCGCTCGCTTGGCGCCGAAGCGGTGAAGGTCAAGTCCATCGCGGAGCTCGAAGGCGCCTTCGCCAGGGCGCGCGAGGCGCGCTCGACCCAGGTGATCGTGATCGAGACCGACCCGCTCGCCTCGACCGACGCCGGCGGCGCCTGGTGGGACGTCGCCGTGCCCGCCGAATCGACGCGCGCCGAGGTCGGAGCGGCGCGCAAGACCTACGAGAAGCAGCTGGAAGGCCAGCGTTTGGGGGACTGAAATGACAATTCGTCTCGGCGTCAATCCAATCGGCTGGTCGAACGACGATCTCCCCGAAATCGGCGGCGACATGCCGCTCGAAACCTGCCTCGCCGAAGCGCGCGAAGCCGGCTTCGAGGGGATGGAGAAAGGCAACAAGTTGCCGAACGAGGGCGGCGCGCTGAAGGCCAAGCTCGCCGAGTTCGGCCTCGTCTTCGTCGGCGGCTGGTATTCGACGGAGCTGCTGCGCCGCTCGGCGGCGGAGGAATTCGAGAACGCAAAGGCGCATATCGCGATGACCAAGGGCGCCGGCGCGAGCGTGATGATCGCCGCCGAATGCTCCAACACGATCCACGGCGACCGCAGCGCCCCCCTCTCCCGCCGCCCGACGCTTGCCTCCGGCGACTGGCGCGAGTTCGGCTCCAGGATGACCGAATTCGCGAGCCGCGTCGCCGACGAAGGCGTGCAGCTCTGTTATCATCATCACATGGGCACGGTGGTGCAGTCCGAGGTCGACATCGACGCCTTCATGGCGGCGACGAAAACGCCCGTGCATCTGCTGCTCGACACCGGCCATGCGACCTGGGGCGGCGCGGACCCCGCCACGCTCGCCGCGCGCTATCGCGACCGCATCGGCCACGTCCATTGCAAGGACGTGCGCGAAGCGAAGATGCGGGAAGCCAGCGCCAAGGACCTCGGTTTCCTCGACGCGATCATCGGACTTGGGTCGGAGCTCGGCGTCTACACCACGCCCGGCGACGGGATGGTCGATTTTCTATCCGTTTTTCGTGAGTTGAATAGCTACTCGGGTTGGGTGATTATCGAAGCCGAGCAGGACCCGAAGAAGGCGCCGACGCTGCCCTACGCCAGGAAAGGCGTCGCGCATCTCAGCGCAATCATGCGTGACGCCGGGGTCGGCTGAGACCAGGAGTTGTCGCATATGGCCGGTTCCCCCCTTCTCGTCCGCCCGAGCGCTTCGGGCGACGGCGTGCGCCACCGCATCACGCCGGAGAGTGCGGGCTGGCGTTACGTCGGCTTCGAGACCCGGGCGATGCAGGGTGGCGCGAGAGAGGCTTTCGGAACCGGCGAGCGCGAGATTTGCGTCGTCGTGCTCTCGGGCAAAGCACGGGTGACCGCCGGCTCTTTCAACTCCGGGCCGATCGGCGAGCGCGCCGATGTGTTCTCCGGCTCGCCCTGGTCGGTCTACGTCCCGCCGCGCGCGGATGTGGCGATCGAGGCGATCGAGGATTGCGAGATCGCGATCTGCTCCGCCCCCGCGACGGGCCGCTATTCCGCCCGCCTCATTCCGCCGAGCGACGTCGAGACGCTGACGCGCGGGTCGGGAACCAACGCGCGGCACGTCCGCAACGTTTTGCCGGAGACCGCGCCGGCGGAAAGCCTGCTGGTGGTCGAGGTCATCACGCCCGGCGGCCATTGGTCGAGCTATCCGCCGCACAAGCATGACCGCGACGCCCTGCCGGAAGAATCGTATCTCGAAGAGACCTATTACCACCGCCTCTCGCCGCCGCAGGGCTTCGCCTTCCAGCGCGTCTATACCGACGACCGTTCGCTCGACGAGACCATGACCGTCTCGGACGGCGACGTGGTGCTGGTGCCGCGCGGCTATCACCCCGTCGGCGCGCCGCACGGCTACGATCTCTATTATCTCAACGTCATGGCCGGGCCGAAGCGCATCTGGCGTTTCCACAACGACCCGGCGCACGAGTGGCTGATGAAGTAGCGATTCAGCGCGCCTCGGCGCTGCAAGCCTCGACGACCGAGTGGAGGCGTTTGCGCGTCTCGTCGCTCTCGCCACGCGTGCTCAGGAGCGGCAGGCCGACCGCCTGCGCGCGATCCGCGATGCAGGCGCAGGCTTTGGCGCACAAATCGAGTTCGCCGCCATTGTCGACGCAGGCGGGCCGGCAGGCCTCGATGTAGGAGGTCCGTTCGTGGCGAGCGGCGAAGCCGGTGAGGTTCGCCACCGCAAACAGCGCCCCAAACAAAATCGGCTGGTGGACAAGATAGATCGCGAGGCTATGCCGGCCCGCGAAAGCCGTGCCGCGTCCGATGGTTCCGCTGGGACGCCAGTGCGCCCATCGCGCCTTGGCGAGACGCGGCAGGTAGGCGCGCGTCAGCGCGAGGGCGATGAGGACGACGCCCGCCCAGGGCAGTAGAGGCCGCCAGTCGAGCGTCGGCGGCGCGACCGTCCCAAGGCCCAGCCAAACGAGCGCCGGGCTGTTGAACCGATCGAGCGAGACGACGAACGGCGCGCCGATCGCCAGGGCCCCGACCGCCAGCCCGAGCCAAATCGGCGTCGAGATGAACGCCGCCGCCAGCAGGCTCGAGGCGGCGATGCAATGGAGGATGCCGAACGTGATCGGCTCCTCCGGCGCGAGGTATTCGGTCGCGACCGTCACCAGGAAGGCGGCGACGGCGATCATCGTCAAGCGCCGCAGGAAAGGCTCGCCCCGCAGTCCTCGAGCGTGCGTTAGAGCGAAAGAAACGCCGACAAGCGCGAGGAACGCGCTCGCCACCGTGTGCGAAACGAGCCGCATCGGCGGCGAGAAGGGCGCACTCGGCCCGATGAAGCCGAAATGCGCGAGGTCCCACGTCAGGTGGTAGCCGGCCATGCCGAGCAGCGCCAACGCCCGCGCGATGTCGATGGCGGCGATACGTCCCGGTTTCTCCGGCTTCGGCATTGGTTCCAAACTCTGCATCGCCCTCAACCCCTAGAGCGTTTTGTCCTTCGGTCGAAGCCTCTCTTCCCCCCGGCCGCTTTCGCGGGATCACCTGCGGCAGTCCCTGTCATGCCCGCGAATGCGGGCATCCAGGCGTCGAGGGGCGAAGGCCTGGGGCGGCGCTCTGAACCCCCGCTTTCGCGGGGGAGACACAGCGCCGTTCTTTCTCCCTCCCCGCTACGGGAGTCGCAACCTCGCCCCATGTCCCCAACATCCGGCGAGATCGCGCTCACAGAATCGAACGATCGATCGCCCGTTCCGCTTCGGCGATCGTATCGGGGCGCCCGACATGCAGCCATAGACCGTCGAGGCGCAGCCCGAACAGGCGCCCGCGCTCAGCCGCAGCAAAGAAGAACGGCGCCAGGCGGAACACCTCTGCCTCCACCGCGGCGAACAATCCCGGCTTGATGATGCCAACGCCAGTGTAGACGAAAGGCGCGACCTGACGCTGCTCGCGTGGATAGAGGCGCCCGTCCCGGTCCATCGTGAAATCGCCGGGCCAATCGACGCCGACGGCGCCGGCGCTCGCCGCTACGAGCAGCATCGCGTCCATCGTCTCAGGATCGAAGGCTTCCGCGAGACGCGTGAGGTTCGAGCGCGGTCCCTCGATCCAAAATGCGTCGGTGTTGCAGAGAAAGAAGGGCTCCGGCCCGATGAGCGGCAGCGCGCGCTTGATGCCGCCGCCTTGATCGAGCAGGCGCTGCCGCTCGTCAGAAATGAGGATTTGCGGCGCCCCGCGCTCAGCGAGATGCCCTTCCACCTGATCCGCCAGCCAATGGACGTTGACGATCGCGCGCGCGACGCCGTTTTCAGCGAAGCGATCGAGGCAATGGTCGATCAGCGCGCGGCCGGCGACCTTGACGAGCGGCTTGGGCAGCGTCGCGGTGATCGGGCGCATGCGCGCGCCGAGTCCCGCGGCGAACACCATGGCGGTCGATGGCATCGGCGAAGGCATATCAGGGCTCTGAAGGGGGGGGAGCGTCGCCGAAGGCGCGCGGGAGGTGCGTCTGATACCAAGAGCGCAGCGGCTGAAGCAAGGGATGCGCGAGGTTCTTGGCGAGGCGCCGTCCGACGCGCGGAATATGCCGTAGGTACTGCGGCTTACCGTCGCGCCTATCGAGCCGCGTGAAGAGGCCGAGGATCTTGGTGGCGCGCTGCGCCGCCATGACGGCGTAGGAGGCCGCGAAGTCTTCGGCGTCGAAGGCGGGATCGGCGGCGGCGCGCAGGCGCGTGTAGAAGGCAAGCAGCCGCAGTTCGAGATCGTCGGAAACGTCGAGCCGCGCGTCCTGCAGCAGCGAGGCGAGGTCATAGGCGGGCGGCCCGAGCACCGCATCCTGAAAGTCGATCAAGCCGAGACGTTGCTGGCCGGCTCGATTTTCCAGCCAATGCAGGTTGGGCGAATGGTAGTCGCGCAACGTCCAGGTGACCGGCTGGGCTAGGATCGGCCCGAGCAGATCGCGCCATAGCGCGTGAAATTGCGCGCGCGCGCCCGAACCCGGCACGACCCGCTCGACCGCCGGCGCGTACCAATCGATCGCGAGTTCGACCTCAATCAGCATCGCCTCGACGTCGTAGACGGGCAGCGCATAGGTTTCGTCATCGACAGGGAGTTCGGGCGGCAGCGAGCGGCCGTGCAGATCGGCGAGCAGCGCCGTCGCTTCCGCGTAGCGCGCCGAATTCGGCCCGCGCTCGTCGGCGACCGTCACGGCCCCGAAGTCCTCGATCAGCGCGAGACCGTCGGCGACGCTGTGCGCGTAGATGCGCGGCGTCGAATAGCCGAGCGCGCGCAAGCCCTCGCCGACAGCGAGAAAGGCGCGGATGTCGGAAGAGAGCTTGGCGATCGCCGCATAAGGCTTGCCGTAGCGGACGATCGGACCGTCCGGCCGCGGCGGCAAGATCATCAGGATGGCGGTCCGCCCGTCGCCCATCGTCAAGCGTTCATAGGCGCGTACGGAAGCGTCGCCCAGCAGATATTGACGCCGCGCCTCGCCCCACCCCGCCTCCAGCAGCAGCGCCTCGGTGGCGCGCGCCCGCGAATAGCGGCCGGCGAGCGCGCCAAATGCGCGCACCTCGGCGCGGCGAAACTCCACGCCCCGCGCGACGTCGAAGACAAAGGCGATCTCGAGCCGGTCGGGCGGCAACGCCTCCGCGGCGCGGTCGGCCCATTCGGCGAGCGTTACGGCCCCCTCGATGGCCTCGTCCCAGCCGAGTTGGGTCAGCTCCTCGGCGCCGCGCAGACGGTAGAAGTCGGCATGGACCACAGGGAAGCGCGGGCCCTCGTAAACCTGCATCAGCGTGAAGGTCGGGCTCGGCGCCTCGAGTTCCGGATCCTTCATCAGCGCGCGCAAAAAACCGCGCGCGAAGGTCGTCTTGCCGGCGCCGAGGTCGCCGGCAAGCGCGAGGAAATCGCCAGGCTCGACGAAGCCGGCGGCCCATGCCGCGAATTCGAGGGTCGCGGCTTCGCCGATGAGATCGACCGATTCGACGCAAACGCTGGACGCTGTCAGCATCTCAGGCGGCCGCGCTCTCGACGTTCGTCACGCCGTCGATCGGGAACATGCAAGTCACCGTCGTACCCTCGCCGAGCGCCGAGTTCGATATGCACGCGTCCGCCATGCAATTCGACGAGCGCGCGCACGATCGAAAGTCCGAGGCCGGGGCCGCGATGGCGCGAACCCCCGGTGTGGCTCTCGAAGCGATCGAACACGCGGTCGAGCACTTCCGACGGGATGCCACGCCCGCGATCGCTGACCTTGAAGACAATTTCCGAGCCCCGGCGCATCGCCGCCAGAGTAACAGTCTGGCCGGGCGCCGAAAAGCCGATCGCGTTGGACAAGAGGTTGAACAGGATCTGGCGGATGCGCCGCCCATCGGCCCGGAGCGAACCGACATCGTCCGTCGCGACGATGCGCAATTCGATCTTGGATTCGCTGAGCCGGTCCTGCACCCCTTCGGCAGCCGCCTTCATCGCCTCGACGACGTCGACGTTCTCCGGGCGAAGCTCCAGGGCGCCCGCGTCGATCGAGGCGAGATCGAGAATGTCGTTGATGATCGCCAGCAGCGCCGCCGATGAGGTCGTGATGAAGCCCGCGTATTCGAGCTGCTTGGGGTTGAGCGGCCCGACCCCGCCGTCCGCGAGCAATTGGGTGAAGCCGATGATGTTGGTCAGCGGCGTCCGCAACTCGTAGGAGACGTGATTGACGAAGTCGTTGCGCAGCTTCTCGGCGCTGACTAGCGCCTGATTGCGCTCGGTGAGCGCGCGTTCGACGTTGGCCCCCGCGGTCACGTCGAGGAAGGTGAGCAAAGTCGCGCCGTCCGGCAGCGGCAGCGCGGCGCAGTCGAGCACGTGGCCGTCGTTGCGCTCGATCCGCAAATCGAAGCCGCGGCGATCGTCGGGCAGGCCGACGATGGCGCCGCGCAGCCTGTCCCACGGGCTCGCGTCCGCCAGCAGCGGCGCGCAACTGCGCACGACCTCGTCGATATGCGGCCGATCGACGGCGCGGGCGGCGTCGAACGCCCAGATCGCGGCGAAGGCCGGGTTGATCAGCTTCATGCGCCCGTCGGCGCCGAACACGGCGACGCCTTCCTTCAGCGCGTCGAGCGTTTCGCCCTGCACGCGGGTCAGCGAATTGACTTGCGAGGCGAGCGCGTAGCTCTGCGTCGCGTCGTCGAAGAGATAGGTCACGCCGCCCTGCGGATTGGGGCTGACGACGACGCGCAGCGCCCGGCCGTCAGGCAGATGCCAGACGTTCTCGATCGGCTCGATCGCCTGATAGGCGGCGAGCGCCTGCGACTTCCATGTGCGGAAATCGGCCTGTTCGGGCAACTGGCGCTTGGCGCGCAGGCGGTCGAGAATCTCGCTGTCGGTCGGCTGCGAGTCGAGGAAGGCCGGATCGAGCGACCAGATTTGGCGGTAGGCGGCATTATAGAAGGTGAGCCGCTTGGCGCGGTCGAAGATCGCCACCGCAGTCGAAAGTTGATCCAACATGCGCGAGTAAGCGTCGGAATGGCGATCCATTTCGGCGCGCAACGCCTCAACTTCCGAGAGATCCGTGGCGATCCCCGCGGCGCCGATCTCGGTGGCGACTTCGACCACGCGGAAGAGTTTGCGCTCGCCGGCGACGACGGCGCGCGCTTCACGCCTCCAGGCGCCCGAACGCTGGCGCTCGACGAGCGCTTCGGCGCAGAGCTCCTTGTCGAACAATTCGAGGTTCCGGCCCGCGGCGTCGAGGGGATCCTTCGCTTCGACGGCGCGCGCATAGGCGAGATTGGTCCAGGCGACCCGGCCTTCCACGTCGCGCGTCCAGACGGGGTGCGCCGCCGCATCGAGCAGAGCGCGCAACGACGCCAGCGCGCTATTGGCCTCGGTATGGCTGTCGCGCAAGCGAGCCAGTTGCAGTCGGTCGCCCGACACGTCGCGAATGCGCACGACCGCGCAGCCGGCGATGGCGCGCCCGTCGATTTCGAAATGCCGGCCTTTCGGACTGGCGGCCCCCGTCGAGAAGGCTTCGCCGCGCTCCAGCAGCCGCACGACCGCCTGTTCGACATTGGCGGCAATCGCCGGCGCAAGCCAGGACGAGAAGGCGAGAACGCGTCCAGGCACCGGCGCGTCGGCGACCAGAGCGAGATCGCCGTCGATGCGCGGCTCGCTGTCCGGCCGATCCCAGGCGACGAGTATCTGCGGCTCGCTGGCGAGGAAGAGATTGGCGCGATCGAGATTGGCTCGAGCACGCACAAGTTCGCCCGCCAGTTCACTCTCACGGTGCGTCCAGCGCCGACGCCCGATTAGATGCAGCGACGCGGTCAAGACCGAGAAGAACAGCAGCAGCAGGATGACGAGGCCGTTGATGTCATTGCTCAGCGGCGCGCCCCCGGAAAGCAGAGCGGAGCCGAAATCGCTCGCGTTCGCCACGGTCGGCGCGCAGGCCGCTATTCCGAAGAGCGCCGCGCCCTTCGGCAAAATCCGACTCCGCAGCAGAAGGCCGCCCCCCGACCCTCGAACCGCGCTCGCCGGTCCAAATTTCCGTCGCACGCCATGGCCCCCTGAGACATTCGGCGCGCGCCCACATCCGAGGGCCCGCCGCCTTCGCCGACGTCCCCTTCCGCCAAGAAGGACGAATCAGCTTGTCTCAGACTTACGCAAACAGAACGAGAAAGTCGTTAACCACTCGTTTGCATTTCTTGCCGGGTTTTCGCTCTCAAAAACCAAGGTAAATCCGGATCTAGTATGAGCGCTCAGAAAGAGACTCAACATGTTGCCGGATCGGAGCCCGATGGCCTCCAAGCCTCCCTCCGGGCCGGCAAAAATTTTTTTGCCGGAACCGTCAGCGAATGAGGCCGAGGATGTCCTTCACTGCTTCCATGTTCGGCTTGGCGATTTCGCGCGCACGGTCGGCGCCGTCGGCCAGCACGGAGTTCGACATAGGCCGGATCGGCATTGAGGCGCACGATCTCGGCGCGGATCGGCGTGAGCTTCGTGACCGCGAGATCGGCGAGCGCGCTCTTGAACTGCGAGAACTGGGCTCCGGCGAAGCGGCGCAGCACGTCGGCTTTGGTCTCGTCCGCCAAGGCGGCGAAGATGCCGACGAGATTGTCGGCTTCCGGACGGCCGGCGAGTCCCTCGACCTCGCCCGGGAGCGCCTCGGCGTCGGTCTTGGCTTTGCGAATCTTCTGCGCGATCGCGTCGGCGTCGTCCGTGAGAGCGATGTGAGCGTATTCGGACGGGTCGGACTTCGACATCTTCTTGGTGCCGTCGCGCAGGCTCATCACCCGCGTCGCCGGTCCCTGGATCAGCGGCTCCGGCAGCGGGAAGAACGCGTCGCCAAAGCCGCACTCGGCAATGCTCGGCGCGAAGTCGTTGTTGAACTTCTGCGCAATGTCGCGCGCCAGCTCGAGGTGCTGCTTCTGATCGTCGCCGACGGGCACATGGGTCGCGCGATAGAGCAGAATATCGGCCGCCATCAGGACGGGATAGTTGTAGAGTCCGATCGACGCGTTTTCGCGATCCTTGCCGGCCTTCTCCTTGAACTGGGTCATGCGATTCAGCCAGCCGAGGCGCGCCACGCAGTCGAGCGCCCAGGCGAGTTCGGCGTGCTCGGCGACCCGGCTCTGGTTGAACACCGCGCTCTTCCTGGGGTCGATGCCGCAGGCGAGGAAGGCCGCGGTGACTTCCCGCGTCGTGCGCCGCAACTGCTGGGGCTCGTGCGGCATGGTCATCGCATGGAGATCGACGACGCAATAAATGCAAGGGAGCGTCGCCTGCATCTCGACGAAGCGCTTCAGCGCACCGAGATAGTTGCCGAGATGCAGATTGCCGGTCGGCTGGATGCCGGAAAACACCAATTCGCGAAACTTGGCCATCTCAACCCGCAAATGTTCTGGAAAAGGTGCGGCGTTATCGCAACGCTCGGGCGCCCGCGCAAGAGCCGCCGTCTGGAGCGCCCGCTGCGGAGCAGCAGATGCCGGCGTTTCGCCGCGACCGCTCGAAATCCTGGGCCGTGCGGCACTTCGCCTTCAGGACTCAGAACGGATGGTACTGGAACATCCAGGTCTCGGTCAGCGTCTCGCCATTAGCCTGGAGGTAGCAGCGCATCTCGACCGGATCCGTCCCCGAGACCGTCAGGTCGAACTCGACGTGCCAGTGGCCCGGCACGTCGTCCGCGACGGCTTCAACGATGCGGTAACCCTGCAGCGAGCCGCGCGACGCCGTGACAACCATTTCCGGCTTGACGCCGTAAGGCAGCGTCGCGAGCGGGCCGCCGAGGAACTCGACGACGAATTTGCGCACCCCCTTGGGGCGCGGCTGGCCGGGCTGGCCGCCGCGGCCGAGGCGGGTCGCCACAACACGGCCGAGCTTGGTCGGAAAGGGCTCGTCGGCGAGCCAATGAAGGCGATAGTTGAGGGCAAGCTCGGCCCCTGCCGGCACCGGCTTCTCCGGCACCCACATCGCCACGATGTTGTCGTGGATCTCGTCGTCGGTCGGAATCTCGCACAGCTGGATCGACCCCTTGCCCCAGCCCTGCCCTTGCGAGCTCGGCAGCGGCTCGACCCACACGGTCGGGCGGCGGTCGTAGTAGACGCCGTCGAGGTAGTGGTCGAAGTTGCGATCGCGCTGAGAAAGGCCGAAGCCGCGCGGGTTCTCGTCGAGAAAGGCCGAGACCATGATGCGCGGCGGATTGTTAAGCGGCCGCCACAGGCGCTCGCCCTTGCCGGACCACATCGACAGGCCATCGGAATCGTGCACCTCGGGGCGCCAGTCGATCGCGGTTTCCTTCTTGGTCTCCGAGAACCAATACATCGAGGTGAGCGGCGCGACGCCGAAACGCGAAACCTGCGCGCGCGTGAACAGCGTCGACTCGATGTCCATCACGACGCCCTTGGCGCGCTGCATCAGGAAGCGGTAGACGCCGACGATGGAAGGACCCTCCATCAGCGCGTAAACGAGAATATTGTCCGAGCCCTCTTTCGCGTCGATGTAGAAGTTGGTGAAGTCGGGGAATTCCTCCGACCGGTCGGCGACCGCGACGTCGAGCGCAATGCCGCGCGCCGACATGCCGTATTGGTGCAATTCGCCGATCGAGCGAAAATAGGCCGCGCCGAGGAAGGCGACCCAGTCGTTCTTGCGCCAGTCGAGCGAGCCGTCGCGCGCTTCCTGGATGCGCAATCCGGCAAAGCCCGCGCCTTGCGGCAATTGCTTGGCGATCGAATTGGCCGGCATGTCGAAATAAGACTGGTCGTAGACGACGCGCTTCGACTGTTCGCCATCGACGAGGTGCATCTGGACCGCCTTTTGGAAGAACAGCCCGAGATGGAAGAAGGTCACCGGGTAGCGCCCGGGTCCGTCGGCGAACAAGGCGTGGTCGCTGCGGAAACGGATCTTGCCCCATTCCTCGTAATTGATCCTCTGGACGATCTCCGGCGCGGGGCGCGGCGGCGGGACGTAGGGGCCGCGCGCCATCTCGCGGGCATGAGCCTTTAGCAGGTCGTAGGAGAAGGCGGCCGGCGCCTCGAAGGTCAGCCCTTCCGGCGCGCCGGGTGCGGCGCCGGCGTCGCCGACTGAGGTCATCGCCACGGCGGCAGCCGCTGCGCCCCCCTTCAGCAGGCTGCGACGATCGAGACTATCCGACATGTTCACCCTATTCGCTCAAGATTGAACATAAGTAACGAATGTTCGTTACCGAAACGCGTCAATGCGCTCGGTTCAACGTCGCACGAAGGTCAGATAAGCGGAGGACCGTCCTGCAGCGCGTGCCTTAGCTTCGTATCGGGTCGGAGACCAGCCCTCCCAAGGTATACGCCAATCGTCCGCCCGGCGCGCCGGCCAGTCGAAATCAGGCGAATTGAGAAAACGCCGAAGCGTCCAGCCGGCGTAGTCGTCGATGTCGGTCGCAAAGCGCACTTCGGCGCCGGGTTTCGTCACCCGGGCGAGTTCGGCGACCATCTCGTCGGAGATCACTCGGCGTTTATTGTGGCGCCGCTTGGGCCACGGGTCGGGATAGAGGATAAAGGTGCGCGACAGCGACGCCGGCGCCAGCGCCTCGATCAGCGGCCGAGCGTCGCCCGCCCTCAGGCGCACGTTTTCGAGACCATGAAGCTCGATCGAGGCCAGAGCCTTCGCCACGCCGTTGACGAATGGCTCGCAGCCGATCAGCCCGACGCCGGGATTGGCGAGAGCCTGGGCGATCAGATGCTCGCCGCCGCCGAAGCCTACCTCGAGCCAGAGTTCGCGCGGCTGGAACGGAAACGGCGACGCCCCCGCTTGGAGGGTCGCCGTCTCCACCTCGAGCGCAGGCAGGCGCTCGGCGATCAGGCGCGAATGATGCGCGCGCAGCGCCTTGCCTTTGCTGCGGCCATAGAGAGCGTGCCGCGCCGGCTTTTCGCTGCCCGGTTCTCGCAAGGGCGCTTACGCCAGTGAGCGCAATTGATCCGCGAGGTCGGTCTTCTCCCAGGAGAAGCCGCCGTCGGCCTCCGGCGCGCGGCCGAAGTGGCCGTAGGACGAGGTGCGCGCATAGATCGGCTTGTTCAGGCCGAGGTGCTCGCGGATGCCGCGCGGCGACAGATTCATGATGTCCATCAGCGCAGTCTCGAGCTTCGCCTCGTCGAGGTGCCCCGTGCCGTGGAGGTCGGCGTAGATCGACAGCGGCTTGGCGACGCCGATCGCGTAGGAGAGCTGCAGCGTGCAGCGATCCGCGAGGCCCGCCGCGACGACGTTCTTGGCGAGATAGCGCGCGGCGTAGGCCGCCGAACGGTCGACCTTGGTCGGATCCTTGCCGGAAAAGGCGCCGCCGCCGTGCGGAGCCGCGCCGCCGTAGGTGTCGACGATGATCTTGCGTCCGGTCAGGCCGCAATCGCCGTCCGGGCCGCCGATGTAGAACTTGCCGGTCGGATTGACGTGCCAGACGGTCTTGGGGGTGATCCAGCCTTCGGGGAGCGCGGCCGCCACATAGGGGCGCACGATCGCTGCGACATCCTCGGAGGTGAGGTTCGGCTCGAGGTGCTGATGCGAAACAACGATCTGGGTCGCTTCGACCGGCTTGCCATTCTCGTAGCGAACGGTCACCTGGCTCTTGGCGTCGGGGCCAAGGGTCTTCTCGCGGCCGGCATGGCGCGCCTCGGAGATCAGGCGCAGAATGCCGTGCGCATAAGCGATCGGCGCCGGCATCAGCTCCGGCGTCTCGCGGCAGGCGTAACCGAACATGATGCCCTGGTCGCCGGCGCCTTCGTCCTTGTTGCCGGCGGAGTCGACGCCTTGCGCGATGTCGGCGGACTGCGCGTGCAGCAGCACGTCGACCTGCGCATCCCTCCAGTGGAAGCCGTCCTGCTCGTAGCCGATCTGCTTGATGGCGGCGCGCGCCGTTTCTTCGATCTTGGCGGCGCCGAGGGCGGGGCCGCGCACCTCGCCGGCGATCACGACCCGGTTGGTCGTCGCCAGCGTCTCGCAGGCGACGCGAATCTGATAGGGGTCGATCCCGGCGCGCGCGCCTTCACGGAAGAACAGGTCGACGATCTCGTCGGAGATCCGGTCGCACACCTTGTCGGGATGGCCCTCAGAAACCGACTCGCTGGTGAATAGGTAGTTTTGACGAGCCATCGCTTTTCATCTCCGAATTTGCGTCGCCGCTTTGGCCTACGCGCGGTCAAACGGCCCCCGAACGACGAGTATCAATCGTCGCTTCTGACAGGCGGCGTTCGTTTGGTCAAGCGATTCGAGAGCTTTCGTTCGTTTTATAGAACGGAAGGCGTAGAAGCGCCCCTCGATGGCGCGCCGCGCGGACTATTCCCCGGCGAGCGAAACCACTAGGTCGATGATCTTCTTTCGCACTTTCGGGTCGCGGATCATCGCGAAGGCGCGATTGAGTTGCAACCCTTCCGATGTCGAAAGAAAATCAACGACATAGGAGCTCGCGCTGGGCTCCGCCAAGGCCATTGCGCCGCCTTCACCCGACCCTAGGGGGGCGGCGGACGGCGCGCCCTCGAAGAAGAACGCCGGCGGCACTTCGAGCACGCGGGCGAGTTGCTGGAGGCGGCTTGCCCCGATGCGATTGGCGCCCTTCTCGTACTTCTGAATTTGCTGGAACGTTACGCTCAGGGCTTCGCCCAGCTTGCCCTGGCTCATGCCGACCATCATGCGTCGCATCCGGAGCCTGGCTCCGACGTGCTTGTCGATCGGATTGGGCGTCTTGTTCATGCTCTTGGAATCCGTCGAAAGGGTCAGACAGCGGCGTCCCAAGCGCCCAAACACAGCCCCGGGGCGAGGTGACGTAAGGGAACTAGTAACGGATGCGCGCAATACGCGCAATACGCGCAATCACAAAAAGTTCACCGCACCTTTCGCGTCGCGATGCAAACGACGAGCAGCGCCAAGCCCAAGAGGCCTGCACTGACCGATCCCCAGCGCCATTGCCAAGTCGGCGGCAACGGTTCGGGCAAGGGGCTGTCGAGCACCGCCTCGGACCCGAGCGACGTCTCAGCGAGGATGCGTCCATAGCCGTCGGTCACCGCCGAAACGCCGGTGTTGGCGGCGCGCACCAGCGGCAGCCCGAGTTCGATCGCCCTGAGACGCGCCTGGGCAAAGTGCTGATAGGGCCCCGAGGTCAAACCGAACCAAGCGTCATCGGTCACGTTGAGCAGCCAGCGCGGCCGGTCCGCCCCGACCGCGGCGCCAGTCTCGTTGGGGAAGATCGCTTCGTAGCAGATCATTGCGAGCGCGGCCGGCAACCCTGGGATGCGCAGAACATTCGAACCCTTACCCGCGTCGAAGCCGCCCGGAATACTGACGAACTGGGTGATCCCGACCCGCTCGAGCAGGTCCGAGAACGGCATATATTCGCCGAACGGCACGAGGTGATGCTTGTCGTAGAGTTCAGGCTGCATACCTTGCCGGTCGATCACCTCGATCGCGTTGTAATAGTGGAAGCGCCCGTGCGGCAGGTCGTCGTGCTCCATCCGCGCGGCGCCGGTGATGAGAATGGCGCCGCCACGCAGGAAGCCCGCGATCTCCTTCAGCATCGCGCCATCCCGCGACAGGATGAAGGGGAACGCCGATTCCGGCCAAATCAGATGCGTCACGTCGGCGACACCCGAGGTCGACGGCGAGGTCGCGCGATCGGACAGCGCTAGATAGCGGCGGACGATCGCGTCCCCATTCTCCGGAGCGAAGTCGGCGTCCTGGGCGACATTGGGTTGCATGAGGCGCAGCTTGACGTTCGGGACCGTCGCGCTCGCCGGCGCCGCGACGCGCAGGGCGCCGAAGCCGAACAGCGCCGCCAGCGCCACGCCGGCGAGGATCGTCGGGAACCACCGACGCCAAAAGCCCGTCTCGGTCCACAGCGTGGCGGGAGCGGCGAAGACGGCGACGCTGAGCAGCGTCAGGCCGTGCAGGCCGACGATCGAGGCGACCTGGGCGAGCGTGAGGTTTTGCCCCAGCGTCATGCCGAGATCGTTCCAGGGAAAGCCCGAAAAGGTGAGGCAGCGCAGCCACTCGGCCGCCCCTAGGCCGACCGCGAGCGCCAACACCCGAAAAGGGTTTGGGCGCCACAACATGCGCGCGAGGGCGAAGCCGAAGGCCGGAAAGAACGCCAGCACTGCCGGCAAGCCGAGCACGCCGAGCGGCAACGCCCAGGCGAATTGTTGGGGCTCGACGAGGAAGGCCGAGCCGAGCCACCACAGGCCCGCCGTGAAATAGCCAAAACCCCACCACCAGCCGGCGCCGAAGGCGGCTCTAACGGACGCCCAGCCAGCGCTCTCGTCTGCGCCGCGGTCGATCGATCCGTCGATCAGCCAGACCGCCAACGCCAGGGGAAGAACCATCGCGGGGATGAACCCGATCGGCGGCATCGCCAAGGCCCCTACGGCGCCGCCGAGGAAGGCGACGGCGCGGCGCGGCCAGCCCCAGGCGAGGATGACGTTCTGCGCGAAGAGTTCGAGAAAGCTCTCGCGCGGCAGCGGCGTCGAATCCTGCAGGGACAAAGCGGATCTTTCAGTCACGGGCGATTTCGGCTTCGCCACCATAGCGCGGATTTATGAGGGACACTGCGCCCCTTCAGGCAGCGGACGAGGGCTTGTCTGTCGCTTCAGGCGCTTCCTTCTCCGCGCGCGCGTCCTGTTGAGGCGTCCGCCGCCGCGGCGCCGTGCGGCGCATGATCTTGAGCCGCTTGACCCGGCGCGGATCGGCGTCGAGCACCTCGAACTCGAAATCGCCCGCGCTGTTGAGGATCTCGCCCCGTCCCGGCACCCGCCCGGCGGCGGCGGTCAGCAAGCCGCCAATCGTATCGACGTCTTCAGCGTCGGCGAGCTTGGAGAAGTCGAAGCCGATCGCCCGGGAGACATCCTCGAGGCTCGTGCGGGCCTCGACGATGTAGGAGCCCTCCCCTGCCGCGACAACGCCGGGCCGATCCGCCTCGTCGTGCTCATCCTCGATGTCGCCGATGATCGCTTCGACCACGTCCTCCATCGACACCAGGCCGTCGGTGCCCCCATATTCGTCAATCACGAGCGCCATATGGGTGCGCGAGGCCTGCATTTTCACGAGCAGATCGAGCGCCGGCATCGAGGGCGGCGCGAACAGCACCGGGCGGAGGATGCGCGCCGCCGACAGCAGCGTCTTCATGCCGTGATCGGCGAGCGTCTTGCGCTCGGGAGACGGATTGACCACCGGCGCCGCCTCGACGAGGCCGAACCGCGGCTCAGAGGCGAGGAAATCGACGAAGTCGCGGATGTGGACCATGCCGCGCGGATCATCAAGCGTCTCGCCGTAGACGGGCAGTCGCGAATGGCCAGCGGTGCGGAACAGGGAGAGGAGTTCGCCGAGCGTCGCCTCGATACTGACCGCGGTGATGTCCGCGCGCGGCACCATGACGTCGGCCACGCGAACGTCGTGAAGGCCGAGAACGTTCTTGAGGATCGCCCGCTCTTGCGGCGTGAAGTCGGCGTTTGCGCCGGCATCATCCAGCGCGTCCTCGATGTCGTCGCGCGCCGAGGCCTGGCTCAGTCCGAAGAGGCTGCGCAGCCGTTCGAAGAGACCGGGATGCGCGTCGCGACTACTTGGGGGTTCGGCCAGTTCGCGGCTGGCGTGGACGGCGTGTTGCGTTTCGTTCATGGGGCGGCTTCCGCCAATTCGCCGGCGCGGTAAGGATCGGGAACGCCGAGCCCGGCAAGAATGTGCGTCTCCATCGCCTCCATCACTTCACCGTCAGCTTCGTCTTCGTGGTCGAAGCCGATTAGATGCAGGAAACCATGGACGATAAGATGGCGATAATGGTCCGCCAGCGGCTTGCCTTCGTCTTCAGCCTCGCGCGCCACGGTCTCGAAGGCGAGGACGACGTCGCCGAGCAGGCGAGCCTCGTCGAGGTGATCCGCGTCCGCGGCGGGAAAGGACAACACGTTGGTGGGTTTGTCGAGACCACGCCAGCGGGCGTTGAGCTCACGCACATGGGCGTCATCGGCCAAGTGGACGCAAAGCTCGGCGCCGCGGCGCAGAGCGACGCCACATTCGCCGACGCTCGCTTCGATCGCCTCACGTCCGAGCTTTCGCGCCGCCAGCGCTGCGCGCCAGCGCGGCGAGGTCGCGACGAATTCGACTTTGAGCTTCATTTGCCGCCATCCGGCCGCTCGGCCGGCTTTGCGCCTTCGTAGGCCTCCACGATCTGGCGCACGAGATCGTGTCGCACCACGTCGCCATGCCGAAAACGGACATGGCCGACCGGGTCCAGCCGGCTGAGCAGTCCGATCGCCTCGCTGAGGCCGGACTTCTGCCCGGGGGCGAGATCGGTCTGCGAAGGGTCGCCGTTGATCATCATCCGCGATCCCTCGCCGAGGCGAGTGAGAAACATCTTCATCTGCATGGCGGTGGCGTTCTGCGCCTCGTCGAGCAGGATCGCGGCCTTCGACAAGGTTCGCCCGCGCATGAACGCGAGCGGCGCGACCTCGATCATGCCGGTCTGAATGCCGCGCTCCACCATCCGCCCTTCCATGAAATCAAAGAGGGCGTCGTAGACCGGCCTCAGGTAAGGGTCGACCTTGTCGCGCATGTCGCCGGGCAAAAAGCCCAGCCGCTCGCCCGCCTCGACCGCCGGACGCGAGAGGATGAGGCGCTCGACCAACCCCTGCTCCAGCAGGGAGACGGCGTGGCCGACCGCGAGCCAGGTCTTGCCAGTGCCGGCCGGCCCTTCGGCGAAGACGAGTTCGTATTTGCGCAGCGCGGCGATGTAGCGGTCCTGGGCCGCATTGCGCGCCCTGACGACCCCGCGCCGGCGCGTCTTGATATGGTTGAATCCGTCGACCGAGCGCTCGACCTCGCCCGGAAACAGGTTCCCCTGATAGGCGGTCTCCTCGATCGCGCCCTCGACATCGCCTTCCTCCGCGGCCTGGCCAAGCTTGGCGCGCTCGTAAAGCAGCTCAAACACCCGGCGCGCCTGCTCGCTCGCCTCGCGCGGACCGCGGATGACGACCTGGTTGCCATTGGCGGTGGCGGAGACGCCGAGGCGTCGTTCGATGCGGGCAATATTTTGATCGTAGTGGCCGAAGACGATCGAAGCGAGGCCGTTGTCGGCAAAGGCGAGGGAGATTTCTGTCGGTTTGGGCTCGCGGTCCTCCCTCGCGACGGCGGAAACGGGAGGTTTCGGCAACGTCTGATCCTGAGCTTTCAAATCCACCGCCTCCGTTAAGCCCACAGACTCATGCTAACGCTCGAACTCTGAAGACTGCGCGACAAGCCGGCCGATCAACGAGTTCGGCCCCACGCCGATGATCTCCACCTCGGCCATCGCGCCAATCAGCGAGAGATCGCCCTCCGCATAGACCGACTGCATATAGGGCGAACGGCCGATGATTTGACCAGCCCTACGGCCGGGTTTTTCAAAAACAACGTCAAAACGGCGCCCAACGAGCGCCCGATTGAAGGCGAGGCGCTGCTCCTCGAGCAGGGCGAACAGACGGGCGAGGCGATCGACCTTGACCTCCTCGGCGACCTGGCCGCCCTCCTCGGCCGCCGGCGTGCCGGGGCGCGCCGAATATTTGAACGCGTAGGCCGAGGCGAATTGCACTTCGCGCACCAGCGCAAGAGTCGCTTCGAAATCGGCCTCGCTCTCGCCGGGAAAGCCGACGATGAAATCCGAGGACAGAGCGATGTCGGGCCGCGCCGCACGCACACGCGCGATGATGTCGAGATATTGGCGCACGGTGTGGCGCCTGTTCATCGCGGCCAAGATCCGGTCCGACCCCGCCTGGATCGGCAGGTGCAGATAGGGAGCCAAAGCGGGAATGTCGCGATGGGCCCGGATCAAATCCTCGCCCATGTCGTTGGGGTGGGACGTCGCATAGCGCAGCCGCTTGACGCCGGGGATCCGCGCCGCCGCCTCGATCAATTCGGCCAGGGTTAGGCTGCGCCCGCCGGCGCCCTGCCCGTGATAGGCGTTGACGTTCTGGCCGAGCAGCGTGACCTCGGCGACGCCGGCCGCAGCGAGGCGCCCAATCTCCTCCAGCACCTTTTCGGGCGACCGCGAGACTTCGCCGCCGCGGGTGTAGGGCACGACGCAGAACGAGCAAAATTTGTCGCAGCCCTCCTGCACCGTCACGAACGCGGTGACGCCGCGCGCACGGATCGCCTCGGGGGCGCTCGCCGGCAGGTGATCAAACTTGTCCTCAACAGGGAAATCGGTGTCGACTACGCCGCGACCGCGACGCTCGCGAAGCAGCTGCGGCAGCCGGTGATAGTTCTGCGGGCCGACGACGAGATCGACCGCGGGCTGGCGGCGCAGGATTTCGCCGCCCTCCGCCTGCGCGACGCAGCCGGCGACCACCACCGTGGTCTCCCGTCCCGCCTCGGCGCGCTGTTCCTTCAGCTCGCGGATCTTGCCGAGCTCGGAAAAGATCTTCTCGGAGGCCCGCTCGCGGATGTGGCAGGTGTTGAGGACAATGAGGTCCGCGTCCTCGACGCTCGCAGCCTCCCGATAGCCCTGCTCCGCCGCGACGTCGGCCATGCGCTGCGAATCATAGACGTTCATCTGGCAGCCGAACGACTTGATGAACACCCGGCGATCAGGCTTGGCTTCGGGAGCGTCGCGCGTCGCTTCGTTTTGCAAATTCGAAATGGGCAATCCAGATCTCCGGCCGATGTTCCCTTTTACGACGAACTCAGGCCGGCAGGAATAGGCCACATCGGCCTACGGGCGCGCCCGGCGAGGTCGCGAACCGAGATTTCCGTCGAGCGAGCGATCGCCTTGCGGCGCGAATCGCCGGAGACGGGTATCGGCGGCCCGAAATGGACGTCGCAGACCACCCGGCCCGCATCGAGAAGCCGCCAGAAGTGCGAAAGGAAGGTCATATCGCCGTACCAGGCGAACAAGGGACGCTGGCGCCGCTCGACCGGCATGCCCGCGAGGCGCGAATAATCCAGAAAAACCGGCTGAACGAGCGCATCGCCTGACCCTTTGGCGGCGGCGGCCTGGCGCACCGCCTCGAAATGGGAGGAGCGGAAGCGCAGAATTCTATTGCCGTCGCCGGTCGTCGCCTCGGCGAAGAGAACGACCAATTCGCCCCGCGTCATGGCCTCGACCATTTGGGCGTTGACGCGGGGAATGCCGCGGCGGCGCTGGCGATCGACCAGGATGAGGCCTTGCAGGCGCGCCAGGCGCCCGCCCAACGCCGGCGCGCCCACTTCTTTCTTGGCCAGAAAGGTCATTGGCTCGATCGAGCCAAGCACGGGAATGTCGAGCCAGGAGACGTGATTGGCGACGATCAACCGTCGCGCGGCTGGCGCCGGGCGTCCATGAACCCGCACACGGACGCCAAGTGCCGCGCAGAGCAGTCGGTGAAACACCACCGGCGTGCTCCGGCCCGCACGCCAGCGCCGCGATTGCGCGAAGCTGCGCGCCGGGCCGCAGAGGAGAAGAAAGAGAATGGCGGCCAACAGGCCGAGCGCCAGGCGCGTATAGATGGTCGGCGTGGCCGGTCGGCGCGGCTTCACGCGAGATCCTTGCGCATGACGATCGCGGTCGCCGCGTTCCCGTCGGGTCGGCGATAATAGCCCTTGCGCTCGCCCACCTTCACGAAGCCGAAGCGGGCGTAGAGCGCGAGCGCCGCCACATTGGCCTGATCGACCTCGAGGAAGATCGCGCGCGCGCCGGAAAAGAGCGCGCGGGAGAGGTGCTCGCGCAGCAGGTCGCCGCCGATCCCGTGGCCGCGCAACGAGCGATTGACGGCGATCGTCAGAATCTCCGCTTCATCAGCCGCCAGGCGCGAGAGAGCAAATCCGCGCAGCCGGCCAGTCGCTGGATCCAGCGCCGCCGATCCGATCGTCGATGCTTCGGCGAGCAACGACGCAAGTTCGCCGGCCGGCCAGGGATGGGCGAAGCCGCTCGCGTGGATCGCCGCGCATTCTTCCGCGCGCTCGACCCGCAGCGGGCGAATGGTCGAAGGCGTCAGTCGGCGAAATCCCAACACCATCGTGCGCCGTCCGTCATCCCTCGATCCGCGCGATGGCTGCGGCGCCGCTCGCGGGCTTCGCGTCCGGCGGCTTCACATAGAGCGGCCGCGCGGGCCAGTCCTCCGGCTTGGCGGCGAGCCCGATCCGCGCGATCGCGACGATGTCGGGATAAGGCGTCGGGAAGGGTTCGCATTCGACGCCGGCCCCCAGCGCCTCGATTGCGAAAGGGCCAGCCGCATCGCCCGCCACCCGCGCCGGTCCGGCCCCGATTGCTCTCGCCGCGTCGCGAAACGGCGAGACGCGGGGAGCAAACAGCTGACGTCCCGTCGATTCGAACGCCTGGAAATAGACGCTGCCATGTTTGGCGTCGATCGCCGATACGAGAATCCCCGGCTGCGGCTCCTCGATCAGCGGCGCGACAAAAGCGGCGAGCGTCGAAACGCCGACGACGGGAACATCGAGCGTCAGCCCCATCGCCCGCGCCATGGCGAGGCCGATGCGAATGCCGGTGAAGGAGCCCGGCCCGATCGCCACGGCGATCTTACCGATGGAGGCGAAGCCCCCCTCGACCTCCGCCATCGCAGCCTCGACCATCGGGCCGAGCGCCTCGGCGTGGCCATGCGCCATCGGCTGGCTTCGCCGCGACAACGTGACGCGCGAAACGCCGTCGTACACCGCGACGCTGCAAGCCGCGCAGGACGTATCGATCGCCAGAATTCGCATTGCGGCCGTCGCCTTTACCGTGTGATCAGGGTTCCCGCGCCGTAGTCGGTGAGCAACTCGATGAGCACGGCGTGCGGCGCCTTGCCATCGAGAATGACCACGCCCTCGACGCCCTGCTCGATGGCGTAGATGCACGTCTCGACCTTGGGGATCATGCCGCCGGTGATCGTGCCGTCGGCGATGAGGCCGTGGATCTCGTCGACCTTGAGGTGCTTGATGAGCTTCTTGTCCTTATCGAGCACGCCGGGAACGTCGGTGAGGAACAGCAGCCGCTTGGCGCCCAAAGCGCCGGCGATCGCGCCGGCGAAGGTGTCAGCGTTAACATTGTAGGTCTCGCCGTCGACGCCCTGCGCCACCGGCGCGAGCACGGGGATCAGTTCGCGGCCAAGCACCTGCTCGAGCACCATGGTGTCGATCTTCTCGGGCTCGCCGACGAAGCCGAGGTCGACCACGTCACCCACATCGCCGTCTGTGTTCGCGCGCGTCACCTTGCGCGCGATCACCATATTGCCGTCCTTGCCGCAAAGGCCGATCGCGCGACCGCCCTGGGCGTTGATGGTGCCGACGATCTGCTTGTTGATGGAGCCGGCGAGCACCATTTCGACGATCTCGACCGTCGGCTTGTCGGTGACGCGCAGGCCGCCGGAAAAGCGCGACTGAATGCCGAGCTTCTCCAGCATCGAACCGATCTGCGGCCCCCCGCCGTGCACGACCACCGGCTTCACGCCTGACTGCTCGAGCAGCACCATGTCGCGCGCGAAATCGCGCGCCGCGACCACGTCGCCCATGGCGTGGCCGCCGTATTTGACCAGCACGATGGCGTCGTCGTACCGCAGCATGTGCGGCAGCGCCTGCATCAGGATCTCGGCCTGTTCCTGCGGACTGGCTTTGGGCGCGTCGGTCATGGTCTCTCCGGCGATCGGGCGTGTTCTTCTAGCGGCTCACGGGCGCAAGCTCAAACGGCATTGGCGCCCTTCGATCGCGTTTTCCCAGGGACGGCTCGACCCCGCTGACATTACCATCGAAAAATGAGGTTTTGACGGATTCCCAGCTTGGGCACATAGTTGCGCCGTCAGCACGAGAAGTCAGGCGCAACGACGCCCAACAATAGGAAAGACGACAACCAAGGGAGGGCCAACAATGAAAGTGTCACATGTCATCGTGCTCGCGAGCTTGGCGTTGGGATGGGCTCCGGCGGCCTTCGCCGCAGACCCCGCGAGCTGCAAGACCGTGAAGTTCTCGGACGTGGGCTGGACCGACATCACCTCAACGACCGCCATCGCTTCCGACATCCTCACTACGCTGGGATATACGCCCAAGGTCACCGTGTTGTCGGTGCCCGTCACCTACGCGTCGATGAAGAACAAGGATATCGACGTGTTCCTCGGCAATTGGCAGCCGAGCATGGAGAACGATCGCAAGCCTTACATCGCGGACAAGTCGGTAGTCGAAATCGGCGCCAATCTCCCGACTGGGGCCAAATATACGCTCGCGGTTCCGCAATATACCTATGACAAGGGCCTCAAGGACTTCGCCGACATTCAGAAGTTCAAGGATTCGCTCAAGGGCAAGATCTTCGGCATCGAGCCCGGCAACGACGGCAACCGGCTGGTGCTCGACATCATCAAGGGCGGCAAGTTCGGCTTGAAAGACTTCCAACTCGTCGAATCGAGCGAACAGGGGATGCTCGCCGAGGTGCAGCGGGCGACGAGCCACAAGGAAGACGTCGTGTTCCTCGGCTGGGCGCCGCACCCCATGAATGTGAACTTCAAGATTCAATATCTGTCGGGCGGCGACGACAGCTTTGGGCCCAATTTCGGCGGCGCCGTCGTCTACACCAACGAGCGCGCCGGCTTCGCGGCGGAGTGCCCGAACGTCGCCAAATTCATCGAGAACCTGAAGTTCACCGTCGACATCGAAAACGTCGTGATGAACAAGATCCTGACCGACGGCCTCGAAGGTCCGAAGGCGGCGGAGGCATGGCTCAAGACCAACCCGCCCGAACTCGCCGGCTGGCTCGACGGGGTGACGACCTTCGACGGCAAGCCCGGCCTGCCGGCGGTCAAGGCGAGCTTCGGTCTCTGATACCGATCGCCGGGCGCGCGCTGCGCTCCCGGCGTCGATTCCCTTCGTCGTTCGGGGGCGCCTCGTGGAAAGCTGGTTCACCGAACCCAAATTGCCGCTTGGCCGCGTCGTCAAGCAATTCATCACCTGGCTGCAAGACAATGCGGCTGCGGTCTTCGACGCAATCACCGCGGCGATCGACTTCCTGGTCGATGGACTGACGGCGATCCTGCTGCACGTGCCGGCGCTCGTCGTCATGCTCGCGATCGCGGCCGGCGCCTATTGGCTGCACCGCTCATGGCGGCTCGCCGCTTTCGTGATCGCCGCGTTTCTACTGATCGCCAATCTCGGCTACTGGCAAGCGACGATGCAGACGATTTCGCTCGTCGGCTTTTCGACGCTGGTGAGCGTCGCGATCGGCGTGCCGCTGGGGATCGCCTCGGCGCATCGGGCCTGGCTCTATACGCTCCTGAGGCCCCTCCTCGATTTGATGCAGACCCTGCCGACCTTCGTCTACCTCATCCCGACGCTGGTGCTCTTTCACCTCGGCGCGGCGCCGGGCCTGATCTCGACCGTGATCTTCGCGATCGCGGCGCCGATTCGCCTGACCCATCTCGGCGTCAGCTCTGTCCCGGCGTCACTGAAGGAGGCGGGCGAGGCGTTCGGGGCGACGAAGCGCCAGATGCTCTGGAAGGTCGAATTGCCCTACGCCGCGCCGACCATCATGGCGGGCGTCACCCAATGCATCATGCTGAGCCTGTCCATGGTTGTCATTGCGGCGCTGGTCGGTGCGGAGGGTCTCGGGACGCCTGTCGTGCGGGCGCTCGGCACGGTAAATATTCCGATGGGCATCGAGGCGGGCCTGTCGATCGTCCTGCTCGCGATCGTACTTGATCGCGTCTGCCGAAATCCGCAGCGGAGGACCAGTTCCTGATGTCAGCTGTCGTCTTCGAGAATATCGACATCGTCTTCGGCGACCGGTCCCGCGAGGCGCTGGCGATGATCGATCGGGGTAAGCAGCGCGAGGAGATTCTGTCGACGACCGGCGTCGTGCTCGGCGCGGCGGGGATCAATCTTACCGTCGAACCGAGCGAGATTTGTGTCCTGATGGGCCTCTCCGGCTCGGGGAAGTCGACCATTCTTCGCGCCGTCAACGGGCTCAACAAGGTCGCCCGCGGCCGGCTGCTGGTCAAGCACGGCGACGGCGCCATCGATGTCGCCCGGTGCAGCGCCGAAGAGTTGCGGACGCTGCGCACGAACCGCATCGCCATGGTGTTCCAGCAATTCGCCCTGCTGCCATGGCGCACCGTCGCGGAGAACGTCGCCTTCGGCCTCGAACTGCGCGGCGTGCCGAAGAGCGAGATCGCTCGGGTGGTCGAGCAGAAGCTGGCGATGGTGGGGTTGACGCAATGGGCGAGCAAGTTCGGCCACGAGCTTTCGGGAGGGATGCAGCAGCGGGTCGGCCTCGCGCGCGCCTTCGCCACCGACGCCGACATTCTGTTGATGGACGAGCCGTTCTCGGCGCTTGATCCGCTGATCCGCGACAAATTGCAGGATGAGCTTCTCTTGCTGCAAAAGGATCTCAAGAAGACGATCATCTTCGTCAGCCACGATCTCGACGAAGCGCTGAAGCTCGGCAACCGTATCGCCATCCTCGAAGGCGGACGCATCGTGCAATGCGGCGCAGCCGAAGACATTCTGCTGCGACCCGCCAACGACTACGTCGCCGAATTCGTCAAGCACATGAATCCGCTCAACGTCCTGCGCGGCGGCGCTCTGATGACGCCAGCCGACGCGCTCAAGCAGGCCGACGGCGAGGTGCATCTCGACGCCGACGGACGCATCCGGGTTCAGCTGGACGAGGTTGGCCGCCCGGTCGGCTGCACGCTCGACGGCGCCGCGGGCAAACTCGCGCGAGCCGACGGCGATACAGGCCTCGCCTCCTCGGTCATCGCCAGGTCGGACCTCATCGTCGCGCCGATCAATCTAAAGATGCGCTCCGCGATCGAATTGCGCCGCTCCTCCGGCAATCCGATCGTGCTGGTCGATCAGCTCGGGCGCCTCGCCGGCCTGTGCGGCGACGACGAGATTTACCGGGCGCTGCTACAGCAGCGAAGGAGCGTGGCGCTGGCATAAAGCGCACTGCGGTCAGGCCGGAAGCGTCATTGCGAGCGGAGCGAAGCAATCCAGCGATCGACGCCGCCGTTTAGACACGCCAGGCGCCACGTTCGTCAGCGGTCACGATCTCTGGATCGCTTCGCTCCGCTCGCGAAGACGGCAGTGGCCGCCTCCCTACCCCCGCAACGCCGCATTCTCCGGATCGAACGGACTGTCAGGAATAACCACCGCGCGGCGATTCTCGCCGAGAACGCTGATCTCGAGTTCAGTTCCCGGCGCGGCGCAGTCGGGGTGCACCATCGCCAACGCCAGAGATTTGCCGGTCCGCCAGCCGTAACCGCCCGACGTGGTGCGCCCAACCGAGGCGCCGTCGCGGCTCACCGGCTCCGAGCCGCGCGCGTCGGCGTCCGCGACGCCGTGCACTTCGAGCATCACGAGCCGGTTGGAAAAGCCCTTGTCCCGCCAATCGAGCAGAGCGTCGCGCCCGAGGAAGTCGCCCTTGCCCAGATCGACGAAGCGCTCCAGCCCGGATTCGAGCGCGGCGTATTCGATCGAAAGCTCGCGGCCCACCAACTTGTAGGACTTCTCGAGCCGCAGCGAATCCATCGCTCGGATGCCGAACGGCTTGACGCCGAACTCGGCGCCAGCCTCCATCAGCCGGTCGAAGACAGTGTTCTGCATTTCGATCGGATGGTGCAGCTCGTAGCCGAGTTCGCCGACGAAATTGACGCGCAGCGCCAGGAGCCCGGCGGCGCCGACCGACATCGGCCGCGCCGAGAGCCAGGGGAAGGCTTTGTTCGAGACGTCGATGTCGGCGACCTTGGCGAGCACGTCGCGCGAGCGAGGGCCAGCCAGCACCAGCACGCCATACTGGGTCGTCACCTTGTCGATGCGCACGCTGCCGTCAGTCGGCGCGAGCTTCTGCAGCGAATCGAAGTCGTGGCTTTCCAGCGCGCCGGCCGAGACGAGATAGAAGCGCTCAGGGCCGAGACGCGTCAGCGTGAATTCTGCCCGCACGCCGCCGCGCCGCGTCAGCAGATAGGTCAGCGTCACACGACCAGGCGCGGTCGGGATTTTATTGGTCAGGATGGAGTCCAGCCAACCCTGCGCGCCCCGCCCCGACACCTCGAATTTGGCGAAGGCCGACATATCCTGCAGGCCGACGTTCTCGTGCACATTGCGGCACTCGGCGCCGACGAACTCAAAATAGTTCGAGCGTCGGAAGCTCCATTTTTCGCGCGGCTGCTCGCCAGGCGCGACCGGCGGATGGTTCTCGTTCAGCAGCACGTCGGGCTTGGCGAGATCGGCGTCGCTGAGCCCGTAGCCGGGTGGCGCGAACCAGTTCGGCCGCTCCCAGCCGTAGACGGAGCCGAAGACGGCGCCGAGATCGCGCATCCGGCCATAGCATGGCGTCTGGCGCAGCGGGCGCGTGGCGGCGCGCTCTTCGTCGGGATAGTGGATCGTGAAGACCTTGGCGTAGGCCTCCTCATTCTTCTCCTTGAGGTAGCCGGCCTGGGCGTAGGGGCCGAAGCGGCGCGGATCGACGCCGAGCATATCGACGCTCGGCTCGCCCTCGACGATCCACTCCGCCAGTTGCCAGCCGGCGCCGCCCGCCGCGGTAATGCCGAAAGAATGGCCCTCGTTGAGCCAGAAATTCCTGAGGCCCGGCGCGGGGCCGACGATCGGCGAGCCGTCCGGCGTATAGGCGATGGCGCCGTTGTAGACCTTCTTGATGCCGACCTCGCCGAAGGCGGGCACGCGCGCGATCGCCGTCTCGATATGGGGCGCAAGCCGGTCGAGGTCCTCCTGGAACAATTCGTATTCGCTGTCCGCCGAGGGGCCGTCGAGATAGCAGGCGGGCGCGCCGGCCTCATACGGGCCGAGCAGGAGGCCGCCTGCCTCCTCGCGCATGTACCAGGAGGAATCCGATTCGCGCAGGACGCCCATCTCCGGCATGCCCTGCGCCTTGCGGGCGACGATCGCCGGATGCGCCTCGGTGACGATATATTGGTGTTCCACGGGAATGACCGGCACGTTCAGCCCAACCATGCGTCCGGTGCGCCGCGCGAAGTTGCCGGTCGCCGAGACGACGTGCTCGCAGACGATCTCGCCCTTGTCGGTGACGATCTTCCATTCGCCGCTAGGCGTCGCCTCGATGGCGAGGACATCGGTCTGGCGATTGATCTCGCCGCCGCCGGCGCGCGCTCCGCGCGCCAGCGCCTGGGTAAGGTCGGCGGGCTGAATGTAGCCGTCCTCGGGGTGCTGGATCGCGCCTAGGAGGCCGTCGACATTGCAGAGCGGCCAGATCGCCTTGACTTCCTCAGGGGTGAGGAACCGCACGTCGACACCGATCGTCGCCGCGACGCCGGCGTAGTAGCGATATTCGTCGAGACGGTCGCGCGTACGCGCGAGGCGGATGTTGGAGACCTGGCGCAGGCCGACATCAAGGCCGGTCTCCTCGCCCAGGCGCTTATAGAGCGCGACCGAGTATTTATGGATCTGGCCGACTGAATAGCTGAGATTGAACAGCGGCAGCAGCCCGGCGGCGTGCCAGGTGGAGCCGGACGTCAGCTCCTTGCGCTCGACGAGCACGCTGTCGCTCCAGCCCTTCTTGACGAGATGATAGAGCGTCGAGACGCCGACCACCCCGCCCCCAATCACCACCGCGCGCGCGTGCGTCCGCATCTGTCCCTCCCTAGAATTCCCCCGGCATCGTCATTGCGAGGAGCGCAGCGACGAAGCAATCCATGGTTCCGCCTGCATCTCTGGCGGGGATGGATTGCTTCGCTTCGCTCGCAATGACGGCAGTGTCAGCGCCTCGTCTCAATAGGTCGCGTCCGGCATAGAGGCCTTGCGCTGATCGATGAAGGCGCGCAGCGCTTCGTCCTTCGCCGGGTCGAGCGGCGGCGGCTCGTAGTCGGCGAGCATCTTCTTCCACAGCGCGTTGGCGCGGGTCGCGGCGTCCTTCGAACCCTCCTCCTGCCACTGCTCGACCGAATTGTTGTCGGCGATGTTGGAGCGATAGAAGGCGGATTCAAAATTGGCCTGGGTATGCGCGCAACCCAGGAAATGGCCGCCCGGCTCGACCTGGTGGAAGGCCTCCATCGCCTGCCCGTTGTCGCTGAGGTCGATACCCTTGGCGAGCACATGCATCGCGCCGAGCTGGTCGAAGTCCATCACGAACTTCTCGTAGCTGGCGGAGAGGCCGCCTTCGAGCCATCCTGCAGCGTGCAGGACGAAATTCGTGCCGGCGAGAATCGTCGGAACCAAGGTCTGCGCGCTCTCATAGGCCGCCTGCGCGTCCGGAACCTTGGAGGCGCAAAGGGAGCCGCCGGTGCGGAACGGCATGTTCATGCGGCGCGCCAATTGCGCCGCGCCGTAGATGGCGAGCGTCGCTTCCGGCGTGCCGAAGGTCGGCGCGCCGGACTGCATCGACAAGGTGGAGACGAACGTGCCGAACACCACCGGCGCGCCGGGGCGCACGAGCTGGCAGAAGGCGGTTCCCGTCATCACCTCGGCGAGCACTTGCGTCAGCGTGCCGGCGACGGTGACGGGGCTCATCGCGCCGGAAAGGATGAACGGCGTGATGATGCAGGCCTGGTTGTTGCAGGCGTAGACCTCCGCCGCGCCGAGCATCGTCGCGTCCCAGACGAGGGGCGAATTGGCGTTGATCAGGCTGGTGCACACCGTATTGGCCTGCACGAACTCCTCGCCGAACAGGATCTCGCACATGCGCACCGTGTCCTCGGCGCGCTCGGGCTTCGTCACCGAGCCCATGAACGGCTTGTCCGAGTACTTCATATGCGCGTAGACCATCTCGAAATGCCGCTTATTGACGGGCAGATCGACCGGCTCGCAGAGCGTGCCGCCGGAATGATGGATGAACGGCGAGAGATAGCCGAGCTTCACGAAGTTGCGGAAATCCTCGATCGTGCCGTAACGCCGCCCCTTGTCGAGGTCGTGCACGAAGGGCGAGCCGTAATTGGGCGCGAAGACCGTCGACTTGCCGCCGATCAGCACATTGCGCTCGGGATTGCGGGCGTGCTGAACATATTGCGCGGGGGCCGTCGCGCAGAGGCTGCGCGCGAGGCCGCGGGGAAAGCGCACCCGCTCGCCCTTGATGTCGCAGCCCGCCTCCTTGAACAGAGCGATCGCTCGCGGCGCGTCGCGGAACTCGACGCCGACTTCCTCGAGCAGCGTATCCGCGTTGCGCTCGATCGTTGCGAGCCCCTCCTCGCTCAACATTTCGGTCAAGGGGATTGCGCGGGTGATGTAGGGGACCGACGCGACGCTCCGCTGGGCGCGAGCGGAACGCCGAGCCTCGCGCCCCCGACGCGGCTCATGGGTTTCGGGCGGCGAAACACTCGGCATCGGCGGTTCCTCCCTGGCGGCCCGCGTTCCAGCGAGCTCGACTTAATGCTGCGCCAAGCCGCAGCGAATTTGAACCCTAGAAATGCACTTGCGGCATGAAGAATTGGCTCAACGCTGCTTCTCCGCCCACTCCGGCGCCACGTAATAAGGTGCGTTCGAGGCCGGCAGCGGCGGCAGGCCGCGGATCATGTCGGCCGCCTTCTCGCCGATCATGATGGTCGGCGCGTTCAGGTTGCCGTTGGTGATCGAGGGCATGATCGAGCTGTCGATGACGCGCAGCGCCTCGAGTCCGATGACGCGTGCTTCGCTATCGACAACGGCGAGCGGATCGTCCGCCGCGCCCATCTTGCAGGTGCAGGAGGGGTGGTAGGCGCTCTCGACGCGCTCGCGCACGAAGGCGTCGATCGCCTCGTCGTCGATCACCTGCGCCCCAGGCTGGATCTCGCGGCCGCGGTAACGATCGAAGGCGGGCTGAGCGAAGATCTCGCGCGTCAGCCGTACGCAGGCGCGCATCTCCTCCCAATCCTGGGGATGGCTCATGTAGTTGAAGCGGATGCGCGGCGGCTCGCGCGGATCGGCCGATTTGAGGCGCACCCAGCCGCGGCTCTTGGAGCGCATCGGCCCGACATGGGCCTGGAAGCCATGCTCGCGCGCCATGCCCTTGCCGTCGTAGGTCACCGCCATCGGCAGGAAGTGATACTGGATGTCGGGGTAGCGAACGCCCGCGCGCGAACGGATAAAGCTGCCCGCCTCGAAATGGTTGGTCGCCCCGTCGCCGCGCGCCCTGAGCAGCCAGTGCAGGCCGACGAGGCCGCGGGCGAAGAGCCCCGTCTTGCCGTAGAGGGTTATCGGTAGCTTCGAGGCGACCTGGAAATAAAACTCGAGGTGGTCCTGCAAGTTTTCGCCGACGCCGGCGCGATCGGCGACGATCGGCAAGCCGAGCGCGCGCAGCTCTTCCGCCGGCCCGACGCCCGAGAGCTTGAGCAATTGCGGCGAATTGATCGGGCCGCCGCAGAGGATCACCTCGCGCCGCGCGCGGGCGAGATGCGCGCGCCCGCCCCGCTCGTAGCGCACGCCGACCGCGCGGCGGCCGTCGAATTCGATTTTCGTCGCCAGTGCGTGGGTGACTACGCGAAGATTGGCGCGCTTCATCGCGGGCCTCAGATAAGCGTTGGCGGCGGACCAGCGGACGCCGCGCTTCACCGTCATATCGAAGCGGCCGAATCCCTCCTGCTGCTCGCCGTTGAGGTCCGGGCTGACCGGATAGCCCGCCTGCCGTCCGGCCTCGATGAAGGCGCCGTAGAGAGGGTTGCGCTTTCCGTCCCGCGTCGTCGCCAAAGGCCCCTCCGCGCCGCGATAGGGGTCTATCCCCTCACGCCAGCCCTCGGCGCGCCGGAAATAGGGCAGCACATGGCGATAGCCCCAGCCCTTGGCGCCCGCTTCCTCCCAACGCTCGAAATCGAGCGGATTGCCGCGCACATAGACGAGGCCGTTGATAGAGGACGAGCCGCCGAGCACCTTGCCTCGCGGGCAGTGCAGACTACGGCCGTCGAGATGCGGCTCCGGCTCGCTCTCGTAGCCCCAGTTGTAGCGCTTCATGTTCATCGGGATCGACAGCGCCGCCGGCATCTGGATGAAGATGGAGCGGTCCGATCCGCCGAACTCCAGCACCAGCACGCTCGACCGGCCGTCCTCCGTCAGCCGGTTGGCGAGGACGCAGCCAGCCGAGCCGGCGCCGACGATGACGTAGTCGTAGGTCTCGGCGCCCTCGTTCATTCCCTCGCCTATCCTTTGTCGCGCTATTGTCGCCGGATGGCGCGCGGCACGGCAAGAGGCTTGGCGATCTCGTTTTTCGCTAGCGCTATCAGATCCCCTCGGGACCGCGCGAAATGGCGGCGACCCCGGTGCGCGAAACCTCGACGAGGCCGATCGGCAGCATCAGCGCCACGAAGTCGTCGATCTTGCGCGGCGCGCCGGTGATCTCGAAAATGAAGCTCTCGGTCGTCGCGTCGATCACCTTGGCGCGGAACGCCTCGGCGAGCTGCAGCGCTTCGACACGATTGTCGCCTTTGCCGCGCACCTTGACCATCGCCAGCTCGCGCTCGATTGCACGCACCGCGAGGGTGAGGTCGGTCACCGAATGCACCGGCACGAGCCGTTCGAGCTGGTGGCGCACTTGCTCGATGACATCGGGGGTGCCCGAGGTGACGATCGTGATGCGCGAGAGATGCGTCTCGTGCACGACTTCCGCGACCGTGAGGCTCTCGATGTTGAACGAGCGGGCGGAGAAGAGACCCACCACCCGCGCGAGAACGCCAGGCTCGTTGTCGACGAGGACGGAGAGCGTATGGCTCTCGACGCCGGGTTTGCGGAGTGGCGAGGAATAGGGCGATGGCGGATAAGCCGGCGCGGACTTGTTCATCAATTCGATCCTTCGTGTCGGGACGCCGAGGCCGGCGGTAATTCTCCCTCTCCACGCAAGCGGGAGGGGGAGCTAGCACGTGCCCTGGTTCACACCAGCATCTTGCCCTTCTCGTCGATCACATTGCCGAGCTCGACGCCGGCGTCGTCGCCGAGCTCGGCGAGCAGCATGTCGTTGTGCGCCTTGCCCGAGGGGATCATCGGGAAGCAATTTTCCTTCTGATCGACGAGGCAGTCGAAGATCACCGGCTTCGGCGTCTCGATCATCTCGAGAATCGCCGCGTCGAGTTGCGTCGGGTCCGAGCACCGGATGCCGTGCCCGCCATAGGCCTCGGCGAGCTTGACGAAATCGGGCAGCGATTCCGTGTAGCTCTCCGAATAACGCCCGCCGTGCAGCAACTCCTGCCACTGGCGGACCATCCCCATGTACTGATTGTTGAGGATGAAGATCTTGACCGGCAGGCGATATTGGATCGCGGTCGACATCTCTTGGATGTTCATCAGGATCGAGGCTTCGCCGGCGATGTCGACGACGAGCGAGTTCGGATGGGCCATCTGCGCGCCGATCGCCGCCGGCAGGCCGTAGCCCATCGTGCCGAGACCGCCCGAGGTCATCCAGCGGTTGGGCTCTTCGAAGTGGAAGTGCTGCGCCGCCCACATCTGGTGCTGGCCGACCTCGGTCGTGATGTAGACGTCGCGGTCCTTCGTCAACTCGTAGAGGCGGCGGACCGCGTGCTGCGGCTTGATGATCGAATCCGAATTGCGGAACTCGAACGAGCGCCGCTCACGCCAATGCTCGATCGCCTGCCACCATTTGGCGATGGCGGCCGCGTCGGGGCGTGCGGTCTCCTGGCGCCACAGGCGCACCATGTCCTCGAGCACATGGCCGCAATCGCCGACGATGCCGAGATCGACCTTCACGTTCTTGTTGATCGAGGACGGGTCGATGTCGATGTGGATCTTCTTGCTGTGCGGCGAGAAGGCGTCGAGACGGCCGGTGATGCGATCGTCGAAGCGGGCGCCGACGCAGATCATCAGATCGCAGTCATGCATCGCGTTGTTCGCCTCGAACGAGCCGTGCATGCCGAGCATGCCGAGCCACTGCTTGTCGGAGGCGGGATAGGCGCCGAGGCCCATCAGCGTCGAGGTGATGGGAAAGCCGGTCAGGCGCACCAGGTCGCGCAGCAGCGCCGACGCCTGCGGTCCCGAGTTAATGACGCCGCCGCCGGTGTAGAAGATCGGCTTCTTGGCCTTGGCCATCATCTCCACGGCGTGCTTGATGCGGCCGATGTCGCCCTTCACCTGCGGCTGGTAGGTCTTGTGCTGGATGTTGCGCGGGAAAGTATAGGCGCCGCTCGCGAACTGGATGTCCTTGGGGATGTCGATGACGACCGGGCCCGGCCGCCCGTGCGAAGCGACATAGAAGGCTTCGTGCAGGATGCGCGGCAGGTCCTCGATGCGGCGCACGAGGTAATTGTGCTTGGTGCAGCTGCGCGTGATGCCGGTGGTGTCGCATTCCTGGAACGCGTCCGAGCCGATCAGATGGGTCGGCACCTGGCCGGTGATGCAGACGAGCGGGATGGAATCGAGCAGCGCGTCGGTGAGGCCGGTGATCGCGTTGGTCGCGCCCGGGCCCGAGGTGACGAGCAGCACGCCGACCTTGCCCGTCGAACGCGCATAGCCCTCGGCGGCGTGGGCCGCGCCCTGCTCGTGGCGCACGAGGACGTGCCGAAGCTCGTTTTGACCGAAAATGGCGTCGTAAATCGGCAGGACCGCGCCGCCGGGATAGCCGAACACATGCTCGACGCCCTGATCCTTCAACGCCTCGACCACCATTTCGGCGCCGGTCATCTGCTTCGACATCGCGTTTCTCCATCTACGCCCCCTGCCGCGCTTTGCGCCTCGCGTCGCGGGAGCCGGATTTCAAGGCAACAAAAAAGGCCCTCGAGGGGCCTTTGTCATGCGCCAGTCAGTGGAACCGGGGTCTAAGCCCGTCCACCCTCCAGCGCGCAAGATACAATAAGCAACAAAGCCACGACGGGCTCCTTTTCCACAAAGTCTAGGAAACGTACTCAAGGCGCGAATTGCCGTCAAGAGGTCGCGTCTAAGAACGGCCTCATTCCGGCCTCCCGGGAGAAGGTGGGTTCGTGGCCGCACGCTCCGCGACCAGGCGGAACCCGAGTCCAGTCAATGCGTTGAGTTTGCGGATGATTGAAGAGGAAGGGCCGCCCCATGACCGAGAAAACACTCACCGACCTGTTCTATGACACGCTCAAGGACGTGTACTTCGCGGAACGTCAGATTTTGAGAACCCTGCCGAAGATGGCCAAGGCTGCAAAATCGGACGAGCTGAAGAACGCTTTCCTCAAGCACCGTGACGAGACCGAGGAGCATGTGACACGGCTTCAGGAGGTCTTCGAGCTTATCGGCAAGCGCGCGCAAGGGAAAACCTGCGAGGCGATCAAGGGAATTCTCGAGGAAGGCGAAGAAGTCGCCGAGGACTACGCCGGCAGCGACGCCTTGGACGCCGGCCTGCTCGCGGGTGGACAAGCTGTCGAGCATTATGAGATTTCGCGCTACGGCACGCTGAAAACCTGGGCCTCGCAGCTCGGAATGAAAGACGCGGTTTCCCTCCTCAACCAGACGCTTGAAGAAGAAAAGAAGACCGACGCGCTGCTGACCCGGTTAGCGGAGTTGAGCGTGAATGCACACGCGGCGGCGTAAATCACCGCTTTTAATCGAGAGGAGGAGAAACTCCCGAGGAAAGGCCGCCGCCTCGAAGCGGCCTTTCCACTTTTTTGTCCGGTCTTCGACGTGCTCCGCGCCCAGGCAAGACTGGACTGAACGGGAAGGCATCGCCACACTTTGTGGCTCGCGTGCCGCGCCGCTCGCAAAGACCAATCAATTCGTCGCCATGGCGCCCGGCCCCGGCGTCGCGCCCGGCGGGCATTTGCCGAGGATGATCATGCCGAGGACTTCGTCCTTGGTGAGATTTGCGACCTCGCCGACGCCGACGACCTGGCCGTTCTTCATCACAGCGATGCGGTCGGCGAGATCGAACACGTCGTGGATGTCGTGGCTGATCAGAAAGATGCCGATGCCCTCGGCTTTGAGTTGCTTGACCAGTTCGCCGACCTGCGCCGTCTCCTGCGGGCCGAGCGCGGCGGTCGGCTCGTCCATGATCAGGATGCGTGCGTTGAAATGGATCGCCCGCGCGATCGCGACCGACTGCCGCTGACCGCCGGAGAGCGATTTGACGGGGTCCTTGAAGCGGCGAAAATTCGGATTGAGCCGCGCCATCACCTGACGCGCCTGCGCTTCCATCGCCCCGTCGTCGAGCGTTCCCCAGGGCGTGAGGATCTCGCGGCCGAGGAAGAGGTTCGACGCGGCGTCGACATTGTCGGCGAGCGCGAGCGTCTGGTAGATCGTCTCGATGCCGTAATGCTTGGCGTCACGCGGATTGTTGATCGTCGCTTCTTCGCCGTTGATGAGGATCACGCCCGTGTCGCGCTTGTAGGCGCCCGACAGCATTTTGATCAGGGTCGATTTGCCCGCGCCATTGTGGCCGAGCAGGCCGACCACCTCGCCGGGATAGAGGTCGATCGAGGCGTGCGAGACCGCCTTGATGCCGCCGAAGGAAATCGAGATGTCGCGCATCTCGACGAGCGGCGTGCCCCTGTTGGCTTCCATGGTCACCCCCTCGCCGTGCGGCGGCGATACAGCGTGTCGATGCCGACCGCGCCGACCAGAACGACGCCGACCACCATTTGCTGAAGCGCCGAGTCGAAGCCGAGCAGCACCATGCCGGATTGCAGCGACTGGATGACGAGCGCGCCGATCAAGGCGCCGTAGATGGTGCCGACGCCGCCGGCGAGCGACGTGCCGCCGATCACCGCCGCGGCGATGACATAGAGTTCGTCGAACTGGCCGAGCACATTGGTCGCCGAGTCGAGCCGCGCCGACGAAATGCAGGCAGAAATCCCCGCCAACGTCCCCATCAGCGCGAAGGCGAATACCGTGATCTTGCGCGTATTGACGCCGGCGAGCTCCGCGGCCTCAGGATTGCCGCCGATCGCATAGACATAGCGGCCGAACCGGGTGCGCGTCGCGAGAAACGTCATGGCGGCGCCGACCGCGAGCGCCATTAGCACGGGAATGGCGTAACCGGTGGAAATGAAAAGGCCGGCTTCCGGCACGGGGATGTTGTGATCCGCGGCGTAGCGCGCGGCGACGCGGGTCGGCCAGGGGTAGGCGTTGACCGTCCAGGTCGCGACGAAGACGATGAAGCAACCGACGATCGCGATCATCGCCTCGGCCCAAATCGGGCGCTGCGCGAATTGAAAGCGCGCGCGCCGCCGGCGGTTCGCATAGAGGCCGACGAGGATTCCGACGCAGGCGAGCGCGCAGAGAACCCAGCTCGCCGTCGCGCCGATCGATCCGAGCGGGCCGCCGCCCATCAAGGCGAAGCGGTCGTCGAGCGGCGCGATCGTCGCCCCTGCCGTCACCCACCAGGCCGCGCCGCGCCAGAACAATTGCGCGCCCAGCGTGACGATGAACGAGGGAATGGCGAAATAGGCGACGAGATAGCCATGAAACGCGCCGATCGCCGCGCCGACGACGAGCGCGATGATCACCGCGATGATCCAGATCGCGGGGTTATCGAGGCCGAGGAGATGCGGCAGGAAGTAGACCTGCGTCACGCCGATGATCGTCGAGACGAAACCAACGATCGAACCGACGGAGAGGTCGATGTGGCGCATCACGATGATGAGCACCATGCCGCTCGCCATCACGGCGATCGACGATGTCTGAACCAGAAGATTCCAGAGATTCCGCGGCGTAATGAATTGGCCCTCGCCGCTCGTCAGCGCGCCATAGAGATGGAAGCCGAGCCAGATCAGCAGCAGCGCGCCGATCATGCCGAGCATTCGCGTGTCGATTTCGAGCGCGCGAAGGAGCCGGGGAATAAGCGGCTCGGTCGCGATCTTGCTCGCCGCTCCCGGTGTCGCTGACGCCATGCTCCTCCCCTATTCGTTCACTCTTCTCGAACCAACGACGTCATTGCGAAGCAATCGGCGCCGACACGACAACTGAGGCGTGGAATGCCTCGTCGCTCCGCTCATCGCAATGACGTTGCAACGCAATCTCGCCCCTCTCTCCCTCTCCCCATGCATCGGGGAGAGGGAGAAGGCGAGGACTTGCATCCTCGCGGCGCGCCCCCGCGCCCCTCGTCCTAGCCCTCTCCCCACGTGGCCCGTCGTTCTGACGAACGCCCTGTGTGGGGAGAAAGGATCGCGCGGCGCTGCTTGCTCACTTGCAGTAAGCGACGGAGCCCGGCTTCACGCCCTGGCAGACCTCAGCCTTGGTGATCCAGCCCTTGTCGACGATGACGTTGAGATTGTCCTTGGTGACGGCGAGCGGCGTGAGCAGCACGCTGTTGACCGTCACATGCTTGGCGCCGCCCGAGAAGGGCTTCACGTTCGGAATATCGGTCATCTTCTTGCCCTGGGCGAGCGCCACCGCGGATTGGCCGGCGAGTTTGCCGAGGTCGCGGGCGTCCTTCCAGATCGACACGGTCTGCGTACCGAGCGCGATGCGATTGATCGCGGCATGGTCGCCGTCCTGGCCGGAGACCGGAACGACGCCGGCGAGACCCTGCGCGGTCAGCGCGGCGACAACGCCGCCCGCCATGCCGTCGTTCTCGGCGATCACGGCGTCGATCTTATTGTTGTCCTTGGTGAGGATCTGCTCCATTTCCTTCTGGGCGTTGTCGGGCTTCCAGCCGTCGGTGTAGCTCATGCCGACATTCTTGATCTTGCCCGCGTCCATCGCCGGCTTCAGCACCTCGGTGATGCCCGAGAAGAGGAAGTCCGCGTTCGGATCGCCCTTGTCGCCCTTGATGAAGGCGTAGTTGCCGGCGGGCTTGGCGGCTTCGATCGCCTTCCCCATCATGCGGCCGACGCCGACGTTGTCGAAGGTGAGATAGAGCGCGTTCGGGCTTTCGATCTCGCGGTCGTAGGCGATGACCGGGATGCCTTCGTCGTTCGCCTTCTTGACCGCGGGAAGAATGGCTTCCGAATCCATCGCGAGAATGATCAGCACGTCGGCGCCCTTCGAAATGAGGCTTTCGACGTCAGCCAATTGCTTAGTGGGCGACGCCTGCGCGTCGGCCGAAATATATTTGGCGCCGGCGGGGGCGAGCGCGGCCTTGATCGCCGCCTCGTCGGTCTTCCAGCGCTCTTCCTGGAAGTTCGACCACGAAACTCCGACCACGATGTCTTTCGCCATGGCCGAGGTCGAAACGCAGAGCGCCGCGAAGGCGGCGCCCATCAGCAGGATCTTTTTCACTATTTCCTCTCCCTGTTTACCGGACCCGCTTTCGTTGAGCGGACCCGCTTACCCGTTCGTCCTGGACGAGCCCGCGCTTTGCGCGGGGTCACACATACCGGTTCACCAGGTTCTCGAGATATTCCTGGCGGCCGGATTGGGGTTGCGGATCGAGCCGGAGCCGTTCGACCCGCTCGGCGATGGCGGCGAGATCGCGCGCGCCGGCGAGCATCTCGGCGCCTTCCCCCTGGCTCCATTTGGCGTAGCGATCCGCAACGAAGCGATCGACCTCGCCGTTTTCGATCATCGCGGCAGCGGCAAGCAGCGCGCGCGCCAGGGTGTCGAGCCCGCCGATATGGCCGTGGAGGAGATCGACTGGATCGAGCGACTGACGCCGGATCTTGGCGTCGAAATTAAAGCCGCCGGTCGTAAGCCCGCCCGTCTTCAGCAGAGCGTGGAGCGCCAGCGTCATCTCAGGCGCGTTGTTGGGGAACTGGTCGGTGTCCCAGCCGCTCTGATAGTCGTTGCGGTTGGCGTCGAACGAGCCCAGGATTCCGAGCGCAGCGGCGAGCGAGACTTCATGCTCGAAGGAATGGCCGGCGAGCACCGCATGGCCGACCTCGATGTTGGTTTTGACCTCGTTCTCGAGGCCGTTCGCCTTGAGGAAGCCGTAGACGGTCGCGACGTCGTAGTCGTACTGGTGCTTGGTCGGCTCCTGCGGCTTGGGCTCGAGAAGGATCGTGCCCTGGAAGCCGATCTTGTGCTTGTAGTCGACGACGAGCTGCAGGAAGCGGCCGAGCTGCGCCAGCTCGCGCTTGAGGTCGGTGTTGAGCAGCGTCTCGTAGCCTTCGCGCCCGCCCCACAGCACGTAATTGGCGCCGCCGAGCCGGTGGGTCACGTCGATGGCGGTCTTCACCTGCGCCGCGGCGTAGGCGAACACGTCGGGATCGGGGTTGCTCGCCGCACCCGCCATGTAGCGCCGGTTGGAGAAGAGATTGGCGGTGCCCCAAAGCAGGCGGACGGGACTCCTCTGCATCTTGGCTGCGAAGACGTCGGCGATTTCGCGCACGTTGCGATTGGACTCGGCGAGGCTCGCACCTTCCGGGGCGATGTCGCGATCATGGAAGGCGAAGAAGGGGAAGCCGAGCAGGTCGAACATCTCGAAGGCGACGTCGGCCTTCAGGCGCGCGCTCTTCATGTCGTCGCCGTACCAGGGCCGCAGGAGCGTCGGCCCGCCGAACGGATCGGAGCCATTGGCGACGAAGCTGTGCCAATAGCAGATCGAGGCCCTGAGATGGTCCTCCATCCGCTTGCCTAGGACGACCTTATCTTTGTCATAAAAGCGGTAGGCGAGTGGATTGGTGGAATCCGGTCCCTCGTAACGAATCGGTTCCAGATCGCCAAAAAAACCGCTGCCGTCCACGCCGCATCCTCCCTGTCTTTTGCACAACCCATAGACCAGGGCCTGAGGTACGTCAATCAGGCGGCAATCCGATGTGGCGCAATGGAACTCAACGCCTTGTTGCATCAGCTTGTCCGGCCTTCTGCGCTTTGATATACGCTCATCAAAATGAGGCGAGGGGTGAAACTGCCGATGGGGCGCGCGACGGTGCATGACGTGGCGAGGGCGGCGCGCGTCAGCCTCGCGACCATCGACCGCGTGCTGAACCGGCGCGGCGGCGTCCGCCCCGCGACGATCGAGCGGGTCGAGCAAGCGATCCGGCGGCTCGACTACCGGCGCGACGCGGCCGCCGCGATGCTCGCCAAACAGAACGAATACCACCTCGCCTTCGTCATTCCGACCGGCGTCAACACGTTCCTTGGCAACCTTGCGGCGGAGGTCCGGCGTCTCGCCGATATCGCGCGCGTGGATCGCGTCATCGTATCGATCATCGAAGCGCCGCCGTTCGACGACGCGGCCGCCGCGGCGGCGCTCAGGCAACTGGAGGCGCAATCGCTGACCGGGGTCGCGGTGGTCGCCTCCGACAACGCGACCGTGCGCCAGGCGATCGACGAACTCGTCGCACGCGGCGTTTCCGTGGTCACTTTGGTCTCCGACGTCCCCGCCTCGAAGCGGGCGCATTACATCGGCATCGACAACAGCGCCGCCGGCCGGACGGCGGCCTCGCTGATGGGGCGCTTTCTGCGCGGCGAGAAGGGACGGATCGCGATCGTCGCCGGCTCCATGCTGCTGCGCGATCACGCCGAGCGCCGTTACGGCTTCGAGCAGGTGTTGCGCACCGAATATCCTAGTCTCGTCCCCTTGCCCGTCATCGAAGGCCTCGACAATGCGGCGATCGCCGAGCAGGCGCTCGGGGCGGCGCTCGACGCGCACGACGACGTCGTCGGCGTCTACAGCCTCGGCGCCGGCAACCGGGGCGTTCTCGCAGCGCTGCGCAAACGAGGTCTCGCCGGCAAGATCTGCGTCGTCGCGCACGAACTGACGGAACATTCGCGCGCCGCGCTGAGCGACGGCTCCTTCGCAGCGATCCTCAACCAGGACCCTGGCCACGAGGCGCGTAGCGCGATCCGCATCCTGCGCGCGCTCGCCGACGGCGCGCCGATCAATTCCGGCCAGGAGCGGATTCGCATCGACATTTATTTGCGCGACAATCTGCCTTAGCGCCTACGCGCGAGGCGACATCGAGACCGGGCCGCGACAAGGTCCGGCGACAAAGGGGGGAATGCAGATGCGCCGGACGAGCGCGCTTGCAGCATTGGCGGCCGTTGCGCTGGCGATCGGCGTGGCGAAGGCGCCGGGCGCGAGCTGGGACGAGAAGGTCTTCACCTCGCATGTCGATTTCAACGCCGTCGCGGCGGCGGGCGCGGCCGCGATTCCCGATCTGATCGCGCGTGGCCGCGTGCTCTTCAAAGCCAAATTCACCACCGAGGACGGAGCGGGCCGGCCAAAGGCGACGCAGGCGATCGTGCCGACCAAGCGCAAGAGCGGCGTCAACCCGGCCTTCACGCGCACGAGCGGCCCGGACTCCAATTCCTGCGCCGGCTGCCATAACGACCCTATCGTGGGCGGCAGCGGGGACTTCGTCACCGACGTCTTCGTCTCCGAGGGATTCGAGAGCGCGCAGTTCGACAACACCGACCCTTCGTTCTCGAGCGAGCGGCACACGATCGCGCTCACCGGCTCCGGCCTGATCGAGCTGTTGGCGCGGGAGATGACGGCGGACTTGCAAGCGATCCGCGCCGACGCGGTTGCGCGGGCGCGCGCCGGCGGCGCCGACGTTCGCGCCGATCTCGTCACCAAGGGAGTCAGATTCGGCGCGATCACCGCACATGCCGATGGCGTCGTCGATCTCGATTCAGTCGAGGGGATCGACGCCGATCTCATCCTGCGCCCGTTCAGCCGCAAGGGCGTGTTCACTTCGCTTAGGCAATTCACCATCAACGCCCTCAACATCCACCACGGCATGGAGGCGATGGAGCGCTACGGCGTGCGCTGGACCGGCAGCCACGACTTCGATGAGAGCGGGGTGCCGGATGCGGTGACGGAGGGCGACGTCTCCGCGCTCGTCGCTTTCCAGGCGACGCTGCCGCCGCCAACCGTTAAAACCGATCTGCCGGCGGATTGGCGCGTCGCGGCCTCGGAAGGCGCCAAGAGGTTCAACGAACTCGGCTGCGCGTCCTGTCATATCCCAGCGCTACCGCTGAAGTCGCTCGTCTTCACCGATCCCGCGCCCTACGACATGGCGGGAACCTTGCGCGAAGGCGAAGTCGCCAAGCCGATCGTCATCGACCTCTCGCAGCAGCCCTTCGCCAAACAACTCGCCAAGAACGACAAGGGCGAATGGCTGGTGCCGCTCTTCGGCGATCTCAAGCGCCATCTCATCGTTGATTCCGAAGTCGACGCGCTCGGCAACGAACTGCAGGCGCAGCGCTTCGTCGAGCGTGACGTTTTCCAGACCGCGCGGCTGTGGGGCGTCGGCTCGACGGCGCCCTATGGTCATCGCGGCGATTTCCGCATGCTGGACGAGATCATCGCCGCGCACGGCGGCGAGGGCCGCTTCGCGCGCGACGCCTATCTCGCGCTCGACAAGAAGGAGAGGGACACTGTGATCGCCTTCCTCCGCTCGCTGGTCATCGAGGCGCCGCAATGACCGCCTCGCGTCGACTCTCCACGCTTCACCGCCGTCGTGGCCGGGCTTGTCCCGGCCATCCACGCAGCGGGGCAGGCGCTAGTCCGGTCGATGCGGAACTGCGGAACGACGGAGATGGCCGGGACAAGCCCGGCCATGACGCCTGGCGGTTGTGGCGCGTTGTTGCGCAGGATGCCCTGGCGATTGTTTTCATCGCGCTTGTCCTAGTCGGCATCGGCCCCGCCCTCGCCGACGACGCGCGACCCAAGCCACTCGGCGACGTCCCGATCTTTCACGAAGAAGCCCAAGCCGCGGGCGTCAACAGCGTCTACGACGGTCCGTGGGAGTTCTTTGTCGGCGGCGGCGGCGCCACGCTCGACTGCGACGGCTCGGGCTTCCCCTCGGTCTTTCTGGCTGGCGGCAAGAACCGCGCCCGGCTGTTCGTCAACAAGTCGAAGACCGGCGGCCCGCTGAAATTCGAGGAAAAGGCGCTCGACATCGGCGCTGATCCCAGCCTGCTCGACAATGTCATCGGCGCCTATCCGATCGACATCGACGGCGACGGCCATATGGACTTGTTCGTGCTCCGGGTCGGAACGAACCTGCTGCTGAAAGGCGGCCCGGACTGCACCTTCACGCTCGCCAACAAAGAATGGGGCTTCGAGGGCGACTCAGGCTGGACCACCTCCTTCGCCGCGGAATGGGAGAAAGGGCAGAAGTTCCCGACCCTCGCGATCGGCCATTACGTCGACCGCAGCGCGCCCGGCTCGCCCTGGGGCGCGTGCGAAGAGAATTCGCTCTACCGCCCGCAGCCGGGCGACAAGCCTGACTACTCCGTGCGCACGCCGCTCGCGCCGGGCTTCTGCGCACTGTCGATGCTGTTCACCGACTGGAACCGCTCGGGCGCACCCTCGCTGCGCGTCTCCAACGACCGGCAATATTATCGCGGCGGCGAAGAACAGATGTGGCGGATCGACCCCGGCAAGACGCCGCGCCTCTATGGCCGCGCGGACGGCTGGCGCCATCTCTCGATCTTCGGCATGGGCATCGCCGAAGGCGACATCGACGGCTCCGGCTTCCCGCAATATGCGCTCACCTCGATGGGCGACACCAAGCTGCAGAAGCTCGACCCCGACGAGGCCGGGCGCGGCGACTATCCCGTCTATCGCGATATCGCTGGCGAAGTAGGCGCGACCGCGCATATCCCCTACGCCGGCGGCGACAAGCGGCCCTCGACCGGCTGGCACTCGGAATTCGCCGACTTCAACAACGCCGGCCTGCTCGACCTCTTCATCGCCAAGGGCAATGTCGCGCAGATGCCCGACTTCGCCGCCTTCGATCCCAACAACCTGTTGCTCGGCCAGTGGAACGGCAAATTCGCCGAAGCGGGCGATCTCGCCGGCCTCGCCCTCAATCGGCAAGGCCGCGGCGCGCTGATCGCCGACTTCAACCTCGACGGCAATCTCGATCTTCTGGTGATCAACCGCGGCGCCAACGCGACGCTCTTTCGCAACCTCGGCGCGGACGACGGGCGCGGCGGAACGCGGCCAATGGGCAATTGGAGCGAGATCCGGCTCGTCGAGCCGAATCCCAATCGCGACGCGGTCGGCGCGAAGATTGCGATCAAGATCGGCACGCGCACGCAGATGCGCACGGTTCAGATCGGCGGCGGCGACGCGTCCGGGCATGCGGGTTGGATCCATGTCGGGCTCGGGACCGCCGAGCGCGCGGAAATCCGCGTGCAATGGCCGGACGGCGAATGGAGCTACCCCTATCGCGTCTTCGCCGATCAGTTCGTCGTCATCGACCGCGCAAAGCCGCAAGCGGCCTATTGGTACCCCGGGCGGTAGCCGCCGCGAATTCTCCAAGAGCTTAGAATCGCTGCGGTTTGATTGACGCAGGGATCGCTTTTCGCCGCCGCGGAGAGAAGGCGTTCTGCGCAACTCCACGGATAGAACAAACATTCCGAAATTGACTGCAATTAGAATATATGTTACACATAGAGCTTGATCATGCGGCGGAAGACCGCATGGCAGGAGGAAGCCCGGAAGAGGAAGCCCCTCTCCCAGAGACGCGCCCGGCGCCAGAGAAGGCCGAAGGCGATCTTCGACAACCGCAAGGCCGGCGGGCCGTGCGGCGCACTCAAGCAAGGAGGAGACGGATGAAACGCTTCATCATTTCGACGGCGGCGGCCGTGGCGGCGATTGTCCTCGCCAGCGCCTCCGCCATCGCGCCGGCCAAGGCGGAAGACCTTCACATCATCGTTGTCAGCCATGGACAGGCCAACGATCCGTTCTGGTCGGTCGTCAAGAACGGCGTCGCCGCGGCAGGCAAGGAGACCGGCGCGAAGGTCGAATACCGCGCGCCGGAAACCTTTGACATGGTCGCGATGTCCCAACTGATCGACGCCGCTGTCAATCAAAAGCCCTCGGGGCTGGTCGTCTCGATCCCGGACGCTTCTGCGCTCGCCCCGTCGATCAAAAAGGCGGTCGCCGCCGGAATCCCCGTCATTTCGATGAACTCGGGTTCGGACGTCTCCAAGTCCCTCGGCGCGCTGCTGCACGTCGGCCAGAACGAGTTCGACGCCGGCAAGGCCGCCGGGGAGAAGCTCAAGGACATGGGCGGCAAGGTTGCGCTCTGCGTCAATCAAGAGGTCGGCAACGTCGCGCTCGACCTGCGGTGCAAAGGCTTCGCCGAGGGCTTCGGGGGCAAGGTGACGGTCCTGCCGGTGTCCAACGAGCCCGCGGAGGGGCGCGCGAAGGTCAAGGCGGCGCTGGCGGCGAACGCCGACGTCGACACGATCATGGCGCTCGGCGCCGGCACCGCCGGCGAACCTTCCTTGGCTGCTGTGAAGGACGCGGGCAAAACGGGCAAGATCAACGTCGCAACGTTCGACCTCTCGGCCGGCTTCCTGAAGGCGGTCGCAGCCGGCGAGGCGGCCTTTTGCATCGATCAGCAACAATATCTGCAAGGCTATCTGCCCGTCGTCTTCCTTGCCAATTACGCCCGTTACGGCCTCATCCCCGCCAGCAACGTCGCCTCCGGTCCGAACTTGATCACCAAGGACAAGGCCGCCAAGGTCGTCGAATTGTCGGCCAAAGGCATCCGCTGACGGGAGGAAGACTGAACGGAGGTCGACGCCGGAGCCGCGCCGCAGGAGGAAACGATGACGCCTAATCAACAGGCGGTCGGGTCGGCCGCCAAAACCGACGAACGCCTCATGAGGACGGGTCTGGTGATGCAGGCGATGCGCCGGCCGGAGCTCGGCGCGGTCGCCGGGCTCGTCCTCGTGGCGATCTTCTTCCTCATCTTCGCCAATCCGGAGATGTTCACGTTGGCCGGCGCGATGACCATCCTCGCGCCCGCATCGCAACTCGGCATCCTCGCCATCGCCGCGGCGTTGCTGATGATCGGCGGCGAATTCGACCTCTCGATCGGTTCCATGGTCGCCTTCGCTGGCCTCATCTTCGGCGCCGCCGTAACCAACCTCGGGCTGCCGTTGTGGCTTGCGATCGGCGCCACGCTGGTCATCGCCGGCATCATGGGAGCGATCAATGGGCAGATCGTCATCCGCACGCGGCTGCCCTCGTTCATCGTCACGCTCGCCTTTCTTTTCATCCTGCGCGGCCTCACGCTGGTCGGGCTCAAATGGGCGACAGGCGGCTCGACGCAGCTTCGGGGCATCGGCGACGCTGTTCCCGACGGCGTGCTTCGCGACATCTTCTCGGGTGTGGCGTTCCAAAGCCTCTTTTCCTGGCTCGCGAGCCACGACGTGATCGAAAAATTCGACAACGGCCTGCCGAAGGTCGCCGGCGTGCCGATCTCGGTGCTCTGGTTCATCGGTTTGGCGATTGTCGCGACCTGGGCGCTGCTGCGGTCGCGGGTCGGCAACTGGATCTTCGCCGCCGGCGGCGATCCTGTCGCGGCGCGCAATTCCGGCGTGCCGGTCGACCGGGTGAAGACCTGGCTTTTCGTTCTCACCGCCTGCGCCGCGGCCCTCGTCGCCGTCATCACCGTGCTCGACGCCGGGTCGGCCGACGCGCGGCGAGGCTTTCAAAAGGAATTCGAGGCGATCATCGCCGCGGTGATCGGCGGATGTCTTCTGACCGGCGGCTACGGTTCGGCGATCGGGGCGTTCATAGGCGCGATCATCTTCGGCATGGTGTCGATCGGTCTGTCCTACACATCGTTCGATTCCGATTGGTTCCAGGTGTTTCTCGGCGCCATGCTCCTGGTGGCCGTGCTGTTCAACAACTTCATTCGCCGTAAGGTGACAGGGGAGCGCTGAACATGGACGAGGCCGCTCTCGCCACCCCGACCCCCGTTGTCGAGGTGCGCAATATCGTCAAGTACTACGGTTCCGTGATTGCGCTCTTTGGCGTGTCGCTCGCCATCAACCGCGGCGAGGTCCACTGCCTTTTGGGCGACAACGGCGCCGGCAAGTCGACGCTCATCAAGGTGCTCTCCGGCGTGGTGAAGCCGACGAGGGGCGACTTTCTGGTCGACGGCGTCGCCAGCGCCTTCGCCAGTCCGCGGGAGGCGCTCGACGCCGGCATCGCCACCGTCTACCAGGATCTCGCGATGATCCCCCTCATGTCGGTCACTCGCAATTTCTTCATGGGCCGCGAGCCGCTGAAGGGAGTCCCGCCGTTCCGCTACATCGATTTTGACCGATGCAACGCGGTGACGCGGGAGGAGATGGCGAAAATCGGCATCGACGTTCGCGATCCGCATCAGGCCGTCGGCACGCTGTCGGGCGGCGAACGGCAATGCGTCGCCATTGCGCGCGCGGTCTATTTCGGCGCGAAAGTCCTAATCCTCGACGAGCCGACCTCGGCGCTGGGTGTGCATCAGACCTCGATGGTGCTCAAATACATCCACCAGGTGCGGCAGAAGGGCCTCGGCGTGATCTTCATCACTCACAACGTCCGCCACGCCTACGCCGTCGGCGACCGCTTCACCATCCTCAACCGCGGAAGGACGCTCGGCACATACAGCAAGGCCGCCATCGCGATGGACGAATTGCAGAACCTGATGGCCGGCGGCAAAGAGTTGCAGCAACTCGCGACCGAGCTTGGCGGAACGGTCTGACGGCCAGTCAAACCCGCCCGACAGTCTCACGCGCCGCGCTCGGCGCACTCCTAGCAGCCGGCTTCGGCGTCTCGGCAGGCAGCGTAAACTGGAATATCGCGCCGCGAGAGCTATTCGACCTCGCCCAGAGCCGTCCGCCATGGGACTCGACGATCGAGCGGCTGATCGACAGGCCGATTCCCATGCCGTCGGGCTTTGTCGTGCGAAGCGGCTTGAACACCCAATCTATGTCCTTGCCCTGAATACCTGGGCCGGTATCCGCGACAGATATCAATACGGAGCCGTCGGCGGCTTCGGCGCTCAAAGACAAGATGCGCGGCCCAGCCGTGCTGGCCATGGCTTCGATCGCGTTGGTCATCAAATTCAGCAGCACCTGCCGCAACTGCGCGCGATCGCCCATGACCTGCAAGGGCGCGGCGAGCGGCTTGATCTCCCCCGTAACGCCGTGCTTTTGGAGGTCGGCGCGAAGGAGCAGGAGCGCATCCTGGAGCAGCGCCCTCACATCGAACAAGGTCCTGCTGTGAACGTCACGCTTGAACAGCGAGCGAACGCTGTCGACCACCGCGCTCACGCGCTCGCCGTTCGAGGCGGCCTGCTTCATCGCCTTCCTCGCTTCGTCGAAGTCGGGCGCGGGACGATCGAGCCAATTCAAACTCGCCGACACATTGATCAGCATCGCCGTGAGAGGCTGTTTGATCTCATGCGCAATTGTCGCGGTCACCGCGTCGCCTGTAATCAGCCGCGCTTCCTTCTCGCGCCTATGAGCGAGGACGGCGTTCAAGAGCTCGCCATAGAGCGCCGAGATTTCGTAGAGCAGCACGATAAGGATGAGACTGCCGGCGACGAGCTCGGAGCCGCGAACCACCTGCCAAACGAGCAAGTTGCGCTCTGGCGAGTAAGCCGCGATCAAAACGCCTCCGGCCGCATAAGCGGTCATGACCACCAGCAACCACAGATCGAGCACTGAGCGCCGCTTGAGCCACAGCACGATGAGCGCCACGATGCTCAATGCCGTCGTCGCGCCCGTCCGGTAGAACAAGAACGACGAGGCATGGTTCTCATCGGTCATCAGGGGTGGCAGCACGCGGTCGCCCGCGATCAGGAGAAACGTCGCTCCTGAGACGACGACGACGACCGCGGCGACGCTCGCGGCGATCGCCCGACCACGCGAGCGCTGCAGCGCCCACTTCGAAGGATCCGCATCCTTCAGCAGGGCAAAGGCGATGACGGATATCGAAAAAGCCGTGTGCCACAGCCCCGCGAGCCAAAACCCGCTCTGCGGGGTCGCTCCCAGCAGTCCGTTGGGCGCGAAGACGCCGGGAAGCGTCAGCATCCATAAGATCAGACACAGCGAGGTGAACAAATATCCGGTCGCAAGCGCAAACAACGCCACCGAGCCGAGAATTGAAAACTGCGCGTAGAGCAGCACCGCGGTCATCGCTTCGGTCACCGACGTCGGGATGATCAAAGCGGGAGCGAGGCCGTCGGTCTTCACCGGAATCGCTGAAAGCGGCCCGCCGGTCGCCGCGAGAGCGATGACCATCGCAATCACAACGGCAAGGGCAAGTCGCTCCTGACGGGCCCCCGGCGGCAGGCTCGCCAAGGTCAGATATGGCGCATCCTCGGTACGAGCGACGTTGTCCGCCATGGGAAACCCCTTGAGCGCCTGAACGGCCGTAGGAGGATGCTATATAATCGATTGGCCTTTCTACCGCCATGCGGCGCGCGCGCCGATTGGGGCGACCATGGCGCCGCCGAGATTGGCGCCCGTGGGGGGCAACTCGGGCGCCGACCGCCGAGCCGAACGGAGGGCGCAACGCAGGCGGCGAAACTAAGGACGCCGCCTTCACTCCGATCGCCGCAGCAGAAAGGCTACGCGGCTTGGAGGGTGCTCCCCGGGACGATCGCGTCCAGCGCGATGAGGCTGATCATGCGCCCGTCGACGGCGACGATGCCGCGGATGAAGTCCTTCGCCGCCTGGGAGGCGACGTCGGGCGTCGGCTGGATCACGTCCGGGCTGACGGTCAGGATCTCCGACACGCCCTCGACCAACAGGCCGACGACCTGCTGGCGGATTTGAATCACCAGGATCGCATGGCGCGTGGTCGGCTCGGTCGGAGAGAAGCCGAGCCGAGCCGCAAAGTCGATGATCGGCAATACCGTGCCGCGCAGATTGATGACGCCGCACATGTAGCTTGGCGCGTGGGCGACCGGCGTCGCCGGGGTCCACACACGAATCTCTCGCACCAACATCACGTCGACGCAGAATTCCTGAGCGCCGATCAGGAAGGTGATGACTTCATGCGCCACGGCGCTGTCGGTTTTGCTCATTCCATCCACCTGAAGTCTGTCTTGTTCCGGAGCCCCGCCCTGGCGGAGCCCTCGACTGTGTTGCACCGGCGCGAAGGGGTCAGGCCGCTTTCGCGCGTCCGCCGAAGCGCGGAGCCGCCTTTTGCGCTTCCCGGCGAAGCGAATTGGCGTCGTCCATCTGGAACTGCCCGATCAGGTTCAACAACTGCGACGCTTCCTGCGAGAGCGAGTGGCTGGCGGCGGTCGATTCCTCGACCATCGACGCATTCTGCTGCGTGACCTGGTCCATTTGGTTGATCGCCGTGTTGACCTGCTGAAGCCCGGTCGCCTGCTCCTGCGCTCCGACCGCGATCTCGCCGACGACCGAGTTGATCTCGGTCACCTGCGCCATGATGCGCTCGAGCGACCTGCCGGTCTCGGCGACGAGATCGACGCCCTGGCTGACCTGCGCGGCCGAAGTCGAGATGAGCCCCTTGATCTCCTTGGCCGCCTCGGCCGAGCGCTGAGCGAGCGCCCGCACTTCGGACGCGACGACCGCAAAGCCGCGCCCCGCTTCGCCCGCGCGCGCCGCCTCGACGCCGGCGTTGAGCGCAAGCAGATTGGTCTGGAACGCGATTTCGTCGATGACGCCGATGATCTGGCTGATCTGATTCGCCGACTTGGCGATGGCGTCCATCGCCTCGACCGCCTGGCGCACGACGACCGCGCTCTTCTTGGCGTCCTCGTCCGCGGAGGCAACCACCTCGCGCGCATGCGCGGCGCCTTCGGCGGACTTCTTCACCGTCGCGGTGATTTCGTCGAGCGCGGCGGCGGTCTCTTCGAGGCTCGCTGCCTGCTGCTCGGTGCGGCGCGCAAGATCGTCCGATGCCGACACAATCTCATGCGCGCCCGACTGCATGGAGTCCGCGCTCGCGGAAATCTGCGCCAATGCCGACTGCAGCCGGTCGACCGACGTGTTGAAGTCCGCGCGCAGCTTCTCGAAGGGGCCCGGGAACGCTTCGTTCAGCCTGACCTGAACGTTCCGATCGGCCAATTGCCCCAGACCGGTGGCCAATTTATTGATGGTCTTTTCCTGATCTTCGGCGGCCCGCTTGTGCGCCGCCTCGACCATTTTCTGCGCGTGAATGTCGACCATCGAACCGCAGACGCTCAGGACCTCGCCCGCCGGGCCTCTCGCGCATCCCCCCATGGCGCGGAACCATCGATAGGAACCGTCCTTGATCTTCATCCGGTATTCGACATCGTAGGGGGTTCGGCCGTTGCGATCGGCGAGATGCGCGGCGAAGGCGGCGAAGGTCGCGGGCGCATCCTCCGGATGCAGCCGGTCCGACCAGGACGCCATGACATTCGGGAACTCCCGCTCGTTTTGGAAGCCCAGCAGGCGGCGCACTTCGGCGGAGAAGCTCCAGCGGCTCTCCGCATGCGTCGGCTCCCCCCGATGAGCCTGGCAGAACCAGAGGCCGACGCCGGCATGGTTGTAGAGAATTTCGAGCTTCCGCTTCATTTCGACGGACTCATTCTGCAGGCGTGCGCGCTCGTCTTTGCTAGCTTTCGAAAACAGGCCCACTGTGACAATCCTCCATTGAACGCTTGAAAACGCGAAGCGCCGTTGCTGGCGCCCCCTCTCGGCCGTCAGAATTCCTGCCAGTCCGCCGCATCCTGTTCGGCGACGCGCGCGGCGGCGCCAGTCGCAGCCACCCTGGCCAGCCGCTGTGACAGCCCGCCGGCTCCCTTCCGCAGCGTCGCTTTGCCCGACTGTGCGAAGGCGTGCGGCGCGACCTTTTGCAGTTCGCGACGAAGGCGATCCGACCCGCCGGCGCCGACCTCGAACTGGCCGATCAAACTCGCGAGCTGCTCGGTCTCCTGCGACAGGGACCGGCTCGCCGCGTTGGATTGCTGGACCATCGTCGCGTTCTGCTGGGTCACCTGGTCCATCTGGTTGATCGACGAATTGACCTGAGCAAGCCCGGTCGCCTGCTCCTTGGCTCCGACCGCGATCTCGCGCACCACGCCGTTGATCTCCGCGACCTGCGCCATGATCCGCTGGAGCGATTGGCCGGTCGCCGCCACCAGCTTGACCCCATGATCGACCTGCACGGTCGAAGCGGATATGAGGCCCTTGATCTTCTTGGCCGCCTCGGCGGAACGCTGCGCCAGCGCTCGCACTTCCGACGCCACGACGGCAAAACCGCGGCCGGCGTCGCCGGCGCGCGCCGCCTCCACCCCCGCGTTCAGCGCGAGGAGATTGGTCTGGAACGCGATTTCGTCGATGACGCCGATGATCTGGTTGATCTGCTGCGCCGACTTGGCGATGGCGTCCATCGCCTCGACTGCTTGGCGCACCACGACGGCGCTGTTCTTCGCGTCCTCGTCGGCGGCGGCGACCACCTCGCGCGCGTGAGCCGCTCCCTCCGCGGACTTTGTCACCGTCGCGGTGATCTCATCGAGCGCGGCCGCCGTCTCCTCGAGGCTCGCCGCCTGCTGCTCGGTGCGGCGCGACAGATCGTCCGAGGCGCTCGAGATTTCCTGCGCTCCGGAATGAATTGCGCCCGCGCTGCTCGTCACGCCCGCCATCGCCTCTTCGATCTGCGACACCGCCGAGTTGAAGACGGATTGCAGAACGCGATAGTTTTCGTAATCCTCCGCGGCATCCGCCGGCATGCGGTAGGTCAGATCCTTGCCCGCCAACTTCGACAAGGCGAGCGAGATCGCGTTCCCGACGATCTGTCTTTCCCGTTCGATCGCGTCGAGCTGTGCCTGGTCACGCTCGGCTTGGGCGTTCGTCTTTTGATTGGCCGCAGCGGCCTTCAGACGGGCGTTCTCTATCGCAGCGTCCTTGAAGGCTTGCGCCGCATTCGCGATGTCGCCGATTTCGTCGTTGCGCGCCCGGCCCTCGATCTCAACGGTCAGCTCGCCCTGCGAGAGCAGGCGCATCGTTTCGGCCAGCCGAACGAGCGGCCGCGCGATCATGGCCCGGGACATCCAAATCGAGGCCGCTCCCGTGAGGATGAGGAACGCCGCCCCGGTGGCGGTTACGGCGAGGAGCGCGCCGCTCAACTGCGCCTGCAAGTCGTTCCCATGCGCGATGATGGCGCTCGCCAAGGCGCCGACGTGGGAGAGCTCGATGGCGCTGACCACGCCCAGCCCTACGACGGCAATCGTCAGGGGTATAAGCGGGATCAGGAGCTTGGTCCGCAGCTTAAGATTGTCGACGTTCATCAGGCGCCCTCTAAGCTCCGGGCGCACGCATAGCCGAGCTCTGCGCGCTGGAGCACGATGGAGATTGCGGGGAGGAGGATTCCGGGCCGAAACCGGGATGAACGTACGGCCTCATGCCCTCGATCGGCGCCGGCGGGCGGATCGACACGTCATAAGCTTCACTTAGCGAGAAGAGATTAATCGACTATTCACGCTGATGAATTTCCGCGCCACGATATTTACGAACGTTAGCGGGAAAACGATCAAAGATTAGTCGCCGGCCGCGCTATTTCGCCACCACGCCAGCCAGGATCGTTTCGACCACCTGCCGTTTGGCGCGTTCGAACGCCTCGTCGTCCAACGGGCCTTTCTCCAGCGTCGCAATTTCGTGCGCGGCGTTGGCGTAGTGCTGCGTCGTCGCCCAGATCAGATAGAAGAGCGGCCTCGCCTCGATCGGCCGGAGCTTTCCGGAGGCGATCCACTTGCGCACGACCCGCTCGCGCGAAGAGACCCATTGCGACAGGGTCGTCTCGAGAAAATCCTGGATCACCGGCGCGCCACGCATGACCTCGCTCGTCCATATCTGCGTGCCGAGCGGCATGGAGCGCGCGAGATCCATCTTGGCGCTGATATAGGACGTGAGCGCCTCGCTCGGATCGTCGCTGGTGTCGAAAGACGATGCCGCCTCCAGCCACGCCGTCAGCACGCGCTCGGTGACCGCGCGGTAGAGCCGCTCCTTGGTGGGAAAATAATAATGCACGTTGGGCTTCGGCACCCCGGCGGCGGCCGCGATCGCCGCCATCGTCGCGCCCCGATACCCGTGTTCGGCGAAGACCATTTCGGCCGCAGCGAGGATCGCCCGCTCGTTCTCCTCGCGAATGGTCGACTTAGCGATCGGCTTGTCCATAGGGCCTCGAACGGCGCCTGAAAGATGGGCGCTCGGCACAGAATTACGGCATTTGACCATTTGGTCAAATTCATAATAGCGTTGACGAAACTGACAATGGGGAGAGGCGGGATGTCCGACCTGTCGAACGTGCGCGTCAACGGTCAAAGGCTCTGGGACGCGCTGATGGAGATGGCGAAAATCGGCGGCACGCCGAAGGGCGGCTGCAAGCGCCTCACCCTCACCGATCTCGACAAGCAAGGCCGCGAACTCTTCCGCTCCTGGTGCGAGAAGGAAGGCTGCGTCGTCAAGGTCGACGAGATGGGCAACATGTTCGCCCGTCGCGCCGGTGTGGAGGACCATCTCGCCCCGGTCCTGATGGGCAGCCACCTCGACACCCAGCCGACCGGCGGCAAGTTCGACGGCGTGCTCGGCGTGCTCGGCGCCCTCGAAGTTGTGCGTTCGCTGAACGACCAGAAGATCAAGACCCGCCGCCCCATCGAGATCGCCAACTGGACCAACGAAGAAGGCTCCCGCTACGCGCCGGCGATGATCTCATCCGGCGTCTTCGCCGGCGTCTACACCAAGGAATTCGCCTATTCTCGTCTCGATGCCGAGGGCAAGGCGCTCGGCGACGAACTCGAGCGAATCGGCTTCAAGGGCGACGAGCCAATCGGCGGCCGGCCCATCCACGCCTCCTTCGAACTGCACATCGAGCAGGGCCCCATTCTCGAGGACGAATCGATCGACGTCGGCGTCGTCACCCACGGCCAGGGCCAGCGCTGGTACGAAATCCGCCTGACCGGCTTCGAAAGCCACGCCGGCTCGACGCCGATGCCGCGCCGGAAAGACGCGCTGTTGGGCGCGGCGCGGATCGTCGAACTCGTCAACGCGATCGGCCTGTCCAAGGCGCCGCTCGGCGTCTCCACCGTCGGCATGCTCAACCCCTACCCCAATTCGCGCAACGTCATCCCCGGCGAGGTCTTCATGACCTGCGAGTTCCGCCATCCCGAGGACGCGACCCTGACCGAGATGGACGCCGCCTTGCAGGAGGGCGTCAAGGCGATTTGCGACCAAATCGGCCTGACCTACGACCTCAAGCAGGTCTTCTACTACGCGCCGGTCCCCTTCGATAAGGGATGCATCGAGGCCGTGCGGCGCGCCGCCAAGCATTTCGGCTATTCGCACCGCGACATCGTCTCGGGCGCAGGGCACGATGCTTGCTACGTCGCGCGGGTCGCGCCAACCTCCATGATCTTCACCCCTTGCGTCGACGGCGTCAGCCACAACGAGAGCGAGGACATCAAGCAGGAATGGTCGACGGCGGGCGCGAATGTGCTGATGCACGCCGTGCTGGAGAAGGCCGAAATCGTCGACTGATTGCGCCGCGCATTTTCCGCTCGGCATAGTGCAAATCGATACGATACATAGAGGAGAGGAAACATGTCGCTCGTCATCAAAGGCGGAACGATCGTCGCCGCCGATCGCAGCTATGCTGCGGACGTGCTCGTTGAAGACGGCACGATTACGGCGATCGGCTCCGGCCTCAAGGGCGCCAAGGAGCTCGACGCCGCCGGCTGCTACGTCATGCCGGGCGGCATCGATCCGCACACCCATCTCGACATGCCCTTCATGGGCGCGAACTCCGCCGACGACTATGAGCACGGCACCCGCGCCGGTCTTGCCGGCGGCACGACGATGGTGCTCGACTTCTGCATTCCCGAGCACGGCCAGCCGTTGATGGATGCGCTCGCCGCCTGGGACAAGCGCGCCGAGGGGGCGACCTCGGACTATTCCTACCACATGTGCGTCACGTACTGGTCGGACAAGCTGCGCGAAGACATGGCCAAGGTGGTCGAGCGCGGCATCACCACCTTCAAGCACTTCATGGCCTACAAAGGCGCGCTGATGGTCAACGACGAGGAGATGTTCGCCTCGTTCCGGCGCTGCGCGGAACTCGGCGCGATGCCGCTCGTCCACGCCGAAAACGGCGACATCGTCGCGGCGTTGCAGAAGCACTATCTCGCCAAGGGCGTGACCGGCCCGGAGGGCCACGCGCTCTCGCGCCCGCCGGAGGTCGAAGGCGAGGCGGCCAACCGCGCCATCATGCTCGCCGATCAGGCAGGGGTTCCGCTCTACATCGTCCACGTCTCGTGCATTCAGGCCCACGAGGCGATCGCGCGGGCTCGGTCGCTGGGCATGCGCGTCTATGGCGAACCGCTGATCCAGCACCTGACGCTCGACGAGGGCGAATACTATAACAAAGACTGGGCGCATGCGGCGCGTCGCGTCATGTCGCCGCCGTTCCGCGACAAGAAGAACCAGGATGATCTCTGGAACGGCCTGCGCGCCGGCTCGCTGCAAGTGGTGGCGACCGACCATTGCGCCTTCACGACGCGCCAGAAGGAGCTCGGCCTCGGCGACTTCACCAAGATCCCCAACGGCACCGGCGGCCTCGAAGACCGGATGCCGATGCTTTGGACCTACGGCGTGAACACCGGGCGCCTGACGATGAACGAATTCGTCGCCGTCACCTCGACCAACATCGCGCGCATCCTCAATCTCTATCCCCGCAAGGGCGCGATCACGCCGGGCGCCGACGCCGATCTCGTGATCTGGGACCCCAAGGCCAGGAAGACGATCACCGCCGAGAACCAGCTCTCGGTGATCGACTACAACGTCTTCGAGGGCATGAAGGTGCAAGGCTTGCCGCGCTTCACCCTGTCGCGCGGCGAGGTGGTCGCCTCCGAAGGCAAGGTCTCGGCCGAGCCGGGGCGCGGCCGCTTCGTCAAGCGCGAGCCGTTCACCGCCGACGCACGGGCGCTCGCAACCTACAAGGAGTTCACCGCCCCGCAAACGGTTGCGCGCTGACATGCTTGATCCGCTCACCCAGCAACCGGCCGCCGTCGCGACGCCCGCCAGCGTGATCGACATCGCTGACGTCTCGTTGCGCTTCGATACGCGCGACGGGCCGGTGCAGGCGCTGAGCCACGTCAATCTTGCGATCGCGCGCGGCGAGTTCGTCTCGTTCATCGGCCCGTCGGGCTGTGGCAAGACGACGCTCATGCGCGCGGTCGCCGACCTCGAGACACCGACAAAGGGTGTCATCCGCGTCAATGGCATGAGCCCGAGCGAGGCGCGCCTGAGGCGGGCCTACGGCTACGTCTTTCAGGCGCCGGGGCTCTACCCCTGGCGCACGGTCGCGCGCAACATCGCGCTGCCGCTCGAGATCATGGGCTTCGACAAGAGGGAGCGCGACGCGCGCGTCGCCAAGGGCCTCGAACTCGTCAACCTCACCGGCTTCGGCAACAAGTTCCCCTGGCAATTGTCGGGCGGCATGCAGCAGCGCGCTTCGATCGCGAGGGCGTTGTCGTTCGACCCCGACCTCCTGTTGATGGACGAACCCTTCGGCGCGCTCGACGAGATCGTGCGCGACATGCTCAATCAGCAATTGCTGCGTCTCTGGGAGAAGACGGGCAAGACCGTGCTGTTCGTCACCCATTCGATCCCCGAAGCGGTGTTCCTCTCGACGCGGATTGTCGTGATGTCGCCGCGGCCCGGGCGGATCCACGACATCATCGAAACCAACTTCCCGCGCGAGCGGGCGCTCGAAATCCGCGAGACGCCGGAATTCATCGAGATCGCCAACCGCGTGCGGCACGGGCTGCGCCAGGGACACTCCTATGACGAGTGAGCGAAACACCCTCCCTTCCCCCCTTGCGGGGGTCAGGGAACGCGAAGCGTTCCCGGGAGGTGGCCGCGCACAAGCGCGGTCGGATGAGGGGTCGCGCGCTAGCGCCCCTCTGCTGACGAACCCGCTATCCATTTTTGTCAGCGAAATACGAATGCGTCCCGCCTGGCGCTTCGGGACGAACGCGCCTTGCGGCGCGACCACTCTTCCCAAGGCAAATGCAGAGCATTCGTCCGCGTCACGGCTTCGCTGTGACACCTTCCCCCGCAAGGGGGGAAGGAGGAGGCCGGCATGAAGAACGCGCTGCCGATCGCCATCGTCCTGGCCGCGGTGATTGCGGTCTGGTATCTCGCCGCCGTGCTGATGAACGCGCCGTTGCAGCGGGACGCTTTCGTAAACGCCGGTCGCGCCGAATATTCGACCGCCGAGCTGATCGGCGCCTCGCTCAATATGGAGCGCCCGAAGCTCCCGGCGCCGCACCAGATCGTCGCCGAGCTCGACAAGCTCATCCTCGCGACTCCGCCGACCTCGAAGCGCAGTCTCGTCTACCACGCCTGGATCACGCTGCAGGAAACCTTGATCGGCTTCTTCTTCGGCGCCAGCCTTGGCGTCGGGCTCGCGATCCTGGTGATGTCGTTTCGCAGCCTCGAGCGCTCGCTGATGCCCTGGATCGTAGCCTCACAGACCATTCCGATCATCGCGCTTGCGCCGATGATCGTTGTGATTCTCAACCAGTTCAACATCACCGGCCTCGCTCCCAAGGCCGTGATCGCGGCCTATCTCTCGTTCTTTCCGGTCACCGTCGGCATGGTCAAAGGCTTGCGCTCGCCCGACCCGCTTCAGCTCGATCTGATGCGCACCTATTCGGCGACGCCGGCGCAGACCTTCCTCAAGCTGCGCGCGCCGGCGAGCGCGCCCTTTTTCTTCGCAAGTATGAAGATCGGCGCGGCGGCGGCGCTCGTCGGCGCAGTGATTGCGGAAGTAACCAAGAGCGAGGACGGCGGCCTTGGCGCGCGCCTGCTCGCCGGCTCGTATTACGGCCAGACCGTGCAGATCTGGGCGGCGCTGTTCACCGCTGCGGCGCTCTCGGCCGCGCTCGTCGTGGTGATCGGGATCATCGGCCGGATCGTGCTCCAACGGATGGCCTTTACGTCATGAACACGCGCGCCGCCGACCTCGCCCCGCCACTGCTGTTCGGCCTCGCCGTGCTCGCCTTGTGGGAGGCGATCGTCCGCCTGTTGGGCGTTCCCACGATCATTCTGCCGCCGCCCTCCGCGATCGCGCTGCGGCTCGTCAACTCAGTGCCGACGCTCACGGCGGATTTTATCCAGACCATTCAAGGCGTGCTGGCGGGTTTCGCAATCGGTTCGGCGGCGGGGCTGTTCGTTGCCATCCTGATCGACCGCTCGCCATTCCTGCAGCGCGGCCTGCTGCCCCTGGGCAATTTCGTCTCCGCGCTGCCGATCGTCGGCGTCGCGCCGATCATGGTGATGTGGTTCGGCTTTGACTGGCAGTCGAAGGCGGCGGTGGTCGTCGTGATGACGTTCTTCCCGATGCTGGTGAACGCCACCGCGGGCCTCGCCGGCGCCGGCGCCATCGAGCGCGACCTGATGAAGACCTATGGGGCCAACTATTTCCAGACCCTGACGAAGCTGCGCCTGCCCGCCGCGGCGCCCTTCGTCTTCAACGCGCTGAAGATCAACACGACGCTGGCGATGATCGGCGCGATCGTCGCCGAATTCTTCGGTACGCCCACGGTCGGCATGGGCTTTCGCATCAGCACCGAGGTTGGCCACCTCAGCATCGACATGGTCTGGGCGACCATCGTCGTCGCCGCAGTCGCCGGCTCGTTGTTCTACGCCATCGTCGCGCTTATCGAGCGCCGCGCGACGTTCTGGCACGCATCGTATCGCGCACGGTGGAACTAAACCGCCCGTGCGTCCAGGGAGGATGGTCTAGCAATGGAGGGTGGAACGATGAAAAAGACACTTTTTGCAATGGCGAGCGCCGCGGTGATGTTGGCCGCAGGCGCGGCGCATGCAGACGACAAAGTGACGCTGCAGCTCAAATGGGTGACGCAAGCCCAGTTCGCCGGCTATTACGCTGCCAAGGACAAGGGCTTCTACAAGGCCGAGGGTCTCGACGTCACGATCAAGCCGGGCGGCCCGGACGTCGCGCCGGAACAGGTGCTGATCGGTGGCGGCGCTGACGTCGTCGTCGACTGGTTGCCCGCCGCGCTCGCCGCGCGCGAGAAAGGCGCGTCGATGGTGAACATCGCCCAACCCTTCAAGCGTTCCGGCCTGGAGCTCACCTGCCGCGCCGACACCGGCATCAAGACCCCGGCCGACCTCAAGGACCGTACGCTCGGCGTCTGGTTCGCCGGCAACGAGTTCCCGTTCCTCAACTGGATGAACAAGCTCGGCCTCAAGACCGACGGCTCGAAGGGCGGCGTCAAGGTGCTCAAGCAAGGCTTCAACGTCGATCCGCTGATCCAGAAGCAGGCCGACTGCATCTCGACGATGACCTACAACGAGTACTGGCAGGTGATCGACGCCGGCTACAAGCCCCAGCAGCTCGTCGTATTCAACTACACCGACCAGGGCGTCTCCACTCTCGAAGACGGCCTCTACGTTATGGAAGACAAGCTCAAGGACCCCGCCTTCGTCGACAAGATGGCGCGCTTCGTCAGGGCCTCTATGAAGGGCTGGGACTATGCGCGCCAGCACCCTGACGACACGGTCAAGATCGTGCTCGACAACGACGCGACCGGCGCGCAAACGGAGCACCATCAGACCCAGATGCTCAGCGAGATCAACAAGCTGACTGAGGGCTCGGACGGCAAGCTCGACAAGGCCGCTTACGAAAGCACGGTGAAGACGCTACTCACCGGCGGATCCGACCCGGTCATTTCGAAGGAGCCGGTCGGCGCTTACACTACGGCCGTCACGGACAAGGCGCTCAGCAAGTAGTCAATCGGGCGAAACCTAGGCGACAGCTGTCATTAAACCTTCGCACAATGCGCGACGCCCCAACCGGCGTCGCGCTTTAGCGAATTCTGGTAGTCGCCATACGTTCGTCGCGATCCATCGGTACACCTTCCTCACCCTTGAGAGCGAAAAGGAGGGAGCCGATGAAGGCGTTGCGTGAGATCGTTCGCACCTGTTCCAACGCTCATGTGGCCCGCGCCGCCGTCGCATCGATTGGCGGAGATTTTGCCGAAAAATTCGCTGAGGACGCTTCCCGGCACGATTTGCCGAGCGGTGTTTTTGCCGCCCGCCTCGTCCGGAACTTCGCGAATAGCGCTGGCCAAGAGGATTGGGACGGCGTCAGCGAGGCGACTCGCGGCTCTGACCAGCCGATACTGTCCGGACTGCGCTATATCCTCGATCGTCGCCTGAGCTCCGCTCGGGACGACGCGAGCGAGGACAACATGCCGCCGGCCTGGGCGATCCACGCCTCTCGCGCAGCGCATCAGCGCTAATCGCCGGGAGATAAGGGGAACCAGCAAATCCTCTTGTCGGAAGTGAGCTTTTCCGCGACAGTCGCGGAATGCTGACGCTCGGCATCGATTGCGGCACCTCCGCGCTGAAAGCTATGCTCGTCGGCGACGGCGAGCATGTCGTCGCCGCGGCGACGAGCCCCTACCGACCTAACCATCCCCGGCCGCTCTGGTCCGAACAAGACCCAGCGGTTTGGCGCGCCGCCATGGCGGCGGCAATCAGCGAGTTGAAGCGAAGCGCGCCGCGAGAGTTGGCCGCCGTCGAGGCGGTCGGCTTCTCCGGGCAGATGCACGGCGCCGTTCTGCTGGGCGACGACGATCGACCCTTGCGGCCGGCGATGCTGCACAACGACGCGCGCGCCTTCGCGCAAGCGGCGGAGCTTTGGAACGCCCACCGCGGCCTTGCCCGCATCGTTGGCGTCAAGCCAATGGCGGGATTCACCGCGCCCAAGCTGCTGTGGCTCAGACGGCACGAGCCGGAGGTCTTCGCCAGGATCGGCTGCGTGTTGCTGCCGAAGGATTATCTGCGCCTATGCCTGACGGGCGAAAAGCGTACCGACATGAGCGACGCCGCCGGCACATGGTGGCTCGACCAGGCCGCCCGGCGATGGTCGGCCGACGCGCTCGTAGCGAGCGGCCTCGAGCCAACCCGCGTTCCGCCCCTTGCCGAAGGCTGCCAAGCGGGAGCCCCCCTCTCGCGGAACGCAGCTGAAGAATTCGGCCTGCCGGCCGGCGCGCTTGTCGCTATGGGCGGCGGCGACGCTGCGGTCGGCGCGGTTGGCCTCGGCGCCATCCGCCCCGGCGACGCCTTCATCTCGCTTGGCACGGCGACCCAGCTCATCGTCGCCGCCGACCGCTACGACGCGGCGCCTGAACGGCTGGTGCATAGCTTCGCACACGCCCTGCCCGGCCGCTGGTATCGCATGGCCGCGATGCTCAACGGCGCCGGGGCGCTCGCCTTCGCCGCGCGGCTGTTCGGGCGCGAGGTCGCCGACCTCGAGGCCGAAGCGGCGCAGGATTATCGTGGGCCGGGCGAGACCCTCTTCCTGCCTTATCTCTCGGGCGAGCGCACGCCGCACGACGATCCGCACGCGCGCGGCGTCTTCTTCGGCCTCAGCGAAGCCTCCTCGCGCGCCGATCTCGCCCGCGCAGTGATGGAAGGCGTCGCGCTCGCCCTCGCCGACGCGCGCGATTGTCTCGCAGCGGCCGGCGTCTCTTTCGACCGAGTCGGCCTGATCGGCGGCGGCGCACGGAGCGCTCTCTGGACGCGCATGATCGCGGCGGCGCTGCGCTCCGAGGTCGTGCGATACGAGGGCGGAGAAGCCGGCCCGGCCTTCGGCGCCGCGCGCCTCGCGCGCCTCGCGGCGACCGGCGAGGCGCCAGACCTCGTCTGCCTGCCGCCCGCGGTTGCAGACGTCACAATACCAGAGCCGGACCTCGCCGCTGCCTTCGCCGCCAAGCGGGAGCGCTTCGTCGCGCTCTATCGAGCGCTGAAACCGGAATTCGCGAAGGCTTGAACTACCCCCGCGAGCCGAAGATGGCGCTGCCCACCCGCACATAGGTCGCGCCGAGCTGGACGGCGAGCGGCCAGTCGGCGCTCATGCCCATCGAAAGCGTTGCGAGCCCATTGCGCTTGGCGATGACGGCGAGCAAAGCGAAATGCGGCGAGGCCTGCTCACCCGTGGGGGGAATGCACATCAGGCCCTCGATCGCCAGGCCATAGGTCTCGCGGCAGAGCGCGATGAAGGCGTCCGCCGCCTCCGGCCCGACGCCGGCCTTCTGCGGCTCGCCGCCCGTATTCACCTCGATGAAGACGCGCGGCCGCCGCCCGGTCTTCTCCATCGCGGTCGCGATCGCCTCGGCGATCTTTTCCCGATCGATGGTCTGGATGACGTCGAAGGTCTCGACCGCCTCACGCGCTTTGTTGCTCTGCAGCGGGCCGATCAGGTGCAACTCGACGCTTTTGCCGATCGCCGCGGCGCGAGCGCGCAGATCGAGCCATTTCGCTTTGGCTTCTTGAACGCGGTTTTCGCCGAAGACGGTTTGGCCCCCGAGCGCTATGGTCGGCCACACTTCGTCGGCGGAAAAGGTCTTGGAGACGGCGATCAGCCGCACGGAATCCGGTTCGCGCTCGCAGTCTCGCGCGCGCATCGCGATCGCCTCGCGCAGCGCTTCGAGGCGCGGCACGGCCCCGAGGGGATCGGCGGGAGCGCTTGCGTTCATTCCAGGCTTCCTTTGTGCTTGACCCAGGAGGACCCTTCCCCTATAGACCCCCGACCCAAGACGCCAGGGATCGTTTGACGGCGCTGCCGCTTTTCCGAAGCGGCCAGCAAAGACGCGAACCCACCCGAGGCGTCTAATCCCATTTCGCTTAGGGGAAGTTGCGCTATGTCACGCCGTTGCGAGCTGACGGGAAAGGCCGTCCAATCCGGCAATAATGTCAGCCATTCCAACCGCAAGACGCGCACGCGTTTCTTGCCAAATCTCTGCCAGGTGACGCTGATTTCCGACGCGCTCGGTCGCTCGGTTCGTCTGCGCGTCGCCGCTGCCGCGCTGCGCTCGGTCGAGCATCGCGGCGGCCTCGACAATTTCCTCGTCAAGGCGCGTGACTCCGAGCTGTCCGACGGCGCCGTCGCCCTCAAGCGCGAGATCGTCAAGAAGCGCGCCGAAGTCGAACCCGCCGCGGCGTAAGCGGCTGTTCGCTCATCAAATTTGAACCCCCTCGATCGCTGATCGAGGGGGTTTTTGTGTTTGAAGAACATTCCCACCTGCCGTCATGGCCGGGCTTGACCCGGCCATGGTCGGGACAGCTCAAGCCTTGAGCGCCGCCGCCTCACGCGCGAGGACTTCAACCTGACGATAGTCGCCTTCGGCGATCGCCTGTTTGGGCAGCATCCAGGAGCCACCGACGCAGACGACGTTGGGCAGAGCGAGATAGGCGGGCGCCTTGGCGAGGTCGATGCCGCCAGTCGGGCAGAATTTGAGGTCCGGCAAAGGCGCGGCGATCGAGCTCAGCAGTTTGACTCCGCCAACTGCCTCAGCCGGAAACAACTTCATCGCGCGGATCCCGAGATCCATCAGCGCCATAGCTTCCGAAACGGTGGCGACGCCCGGCAGGAAGGGAATCGGCGCCTGGGCCGCCGCCTGAGCGAGCCGCGGCGAAGCGCCCGGGCTGACGAGAAAACGCGCGCCCGCGGCGACTGCTTCGTCGATCTGCTCGGGGCGTGTGATCGTGCCCGCGCCGACCGTCGCGCCAGGGACGCGCTCGGCGATCGCCTTGATCGCCGCGATCGCGCTTGGGGTCCGCAACGTCACCTCGATCGCCGTGAGCCCGCCGGCGACGAGCGCCGTCGCCTGCGCGACGCCGTCCTCGGCGTCGCGCACGGTGAGCACCGGAATGACCGGCGCCAGTTTCATGATCGAGAGAACGTCATCATGGGTCGGTCGCGCGGTCATGTCAGAATTCCTCCTTGAGATGCGCTGGCCTTAGCATGCCAGCCAACGGCGCCGCGAGAGGGATTTGCGTGAGTGCCGAGGGGTCGCGCATTGAAGCAAATCGACTAATCTCGAACCCAGCGCGGCGGAGCGCGAAGCGGGAGACGCCGACTATGAACGAGCCGTTCGATCTCGGCGTCTACAAGGAGGCGCTGCTCTTTCTCGTCACGGCGGGCATCGTTGCGCCGCTGTTCGTGCGCATCCGCGTCAGTCCCGTGCTCGGCTATCTCCTCGCCGGCCTCGCGCTCGGGCCCTACGGGCTCGGACGGCTCGCCCGCGAGGCGGCTTGGCTCGATACGCTCGCGCTGACGAATGTCGATGCGATCCGACGGATCGCCGCCTTCGGCGTCGTCGTCCTCCTCTTCACGATCGGCCTCGAACTGTCGTTCGAGCGCCTCGTCCGCATGCGGCGGCTGGTGTTCGCCTTCGGTCTCGCCCAGGTCGTCGTCTCCACACTGGCGCTCGGCGCCGCGGCCTATGCGCTCGCAGAGAAACCGGCGGCGGCCTTCATGATCGGCGCCGCGCTGTCGCTGTCGTCGACCGCGATCGTCATTCCGGTGCTTGCGGACGAGAAGCGCCTGCGCTCCGCGGTCGGCCGCTATGCTTTCGCCGTCCTCCTGTTCCAGGATCTCGCGGTCGCGCCGCTGCTGGTCGTCGCCGCGGTGCTCGCGGGCGGGACGAGCAGAGGCCTCGAGGAAAACCTCCTCTTGACCTTGGCGCCCGCGGCGCTCGCGCTCGCCGCGGTGATTATCGTCGGCCGCCTCGTGCTGCGGCCGCTGTTCCACTCCGTCGCGACGACGCACAGCCCCGAATTCTTCATGGCGGCGTGCCTGCTGGTGGTGCTCGGGGCGGCGTTGACCGCCGCGGCGAGCGGCCTCTCGATGGCGCTCGGCGCTTTCGTCGCCGGCCTGCTGCTCGCCGAGACCGAATATCGCCGCGAGATCGAAGTGACGATCGAGCCGTTCAAGGGCCTGCTGCTCGGCCTGTACTTCGTCTCCATCGGCGCGCAGCTCGATCTCTCCGTGCTGGCGAACCGGGCGGCCGAAGTCTTCGAAATCGTCGCGGCGTTCATTGCGATCAAGACGATCATCCTGTTCGCGCTCGGGCGCCTCTTTGGCGCCCCCAACGCCGTCGCCGCGGAAGCCGCGCTGCTGCTCGGGCCCGGCGGCGAATTCGCCTTCGTGATGATCGGCGCCGCCGTCGCGACGGGCGTCGTCAGCAGCCCGGACAGCGAGCTGCTTTTCGTCGCGGTCGCGCTCTCCATGGTCGCCATTCCCATTTTCGGGCGGATCGGCGCCAGTCTCGCCAAACGCCCGCGCGCCACGCCAGAGGCCGAAGCCGAAGCGCTGGTCGAACCGCCGGAGGACGAGACGCATCGCGTCATCATCGTCGGCTACGGCCGCGTCGGCGCGCTGATCGGCGAGATGCTCACCGTTCACAAAATCCCCTTCATCGCCGTCGACCGGGACCCCTCGCTGACCGCGCGCGAGCGGCGGGCCGGCAAAACAGTCTATTTCGGCGACGCCTCGCGGGAAGAGTTCCTGCGCCGTTGCGGGATCGAGACCGCGCGCGCGCTGATCGTCACCATGGATGCGCCGAGCGCCAACGAGGCGGTGGTCGCGACCGCGCGGCGCCTGAGGCCGGACATGACGCTCATTGCGCGCGCTCGCGACGCCGAACATGCGCGCGTCCTCTACCAACTCGGCGTCACCGACGCGGTGCCGGAGACGATCGAGGCCAGTCTGCAACTCTCCGAAGCGACGCTCGTCGACCTCGGCGTGCCGATGGGCTTCGTGATCGCCTCGATCCACGACAAGCGCGACGAGTTTCGCAAGCTGCTGATCGCCGCCGGGGCGAAGCAGGAGACACGCGGCGCGCGTCGGCCGCACAAAGGATAGGGATCAGGCCCGCGGGGAAATGCGGCGGTAGGCGCGCGCCGCCGCGAGAAACGTCAGCGCCGCCTTCAAGAGCGCCGGCGGCGGCCGGACTTCGCCGGCCAGGATCGGCGGATCGTTCGCGTCGTAAGCGGCGAGCGTCGCCACCAGCCACCGGCGCGCCGCCATCGCCTGTTCAGCCGCCTTGCCGTCGCGCGCGCGCATGGCGAGGCGCAGCGCGGAAATATGCGCCACCACCACATAGGCCGCGATCAACATCGAGGCCATCTCGTCGAGCCCGCGCCGCGTCGCGCGCGGTTCGCCGCCCATGCGAGCCGCGGAGTCCGACAGCGCTGCGAGCGCCTCGATGATGTCTCTACGCGCCAAGCGGTAGCTCTGATCGCGCGCGTCGGGTTGCAGCGCGACCTCGGCGAAGCCGCCGATTTGCGACAGCAAGCGCGCGACGAGATTCGGCGCCTCGGTCAATTCCCAAAGCGGCAAGACGTGGCTGAAGAGATGGGCGATCGCGGCGCCGATCAGCGTATCGGCGAGACGGGTCAACACGGGCGCCGTTACTGCGGGATCGGAGAGATGGAGCGCGATCAGCGCCACCACCGACGCCCCGACCGAGGCGACGCGATAGTTCGACCGCACGAAGCCCTGCGTCAGCGCCACCGCGAAGCCGAGCAGAACGACCAGCCCGACAATCCCGAGAAGCGGAACGGCCACCGACGCGATCACACAGCCGATCAGCGTCCCGACGATCCGGTCGTCGCGCCGTTTGCGCGTCCAGCCGTAGCTCGCGCGCATGATGACCGCCGTCGTCAGCAGCACCCAATTGCCATGCGCCACCCAACCGAGCGACACGGCGATGAGGGCGCCGGCCATCATCGCGGCGGAAAGCCGCAGGGCGAAGCGGAACACCGGCGAACTCATCGTCAGATGCTGCGCAAGCACCCGCGGATCGTAGGACCGGCGTGGCTCGAAAGCGGAGAGGTCGACTTCGCCGATCGCCACCCGCGCCGCCGCATCGTCGCAAAGCGCATGCTCGAGACGACGGATGTTCTCGCGCGCGTAAAGCAGCCTGCCCGTCGTGGCCTCGACCACCACCGCGTCCGCGCCCGTCACTTCGCCGGCTGCGACGAGGCGCGCGGCCTCGCGGCGCATCGCGTTCGTCGCCACCTCGTGCCCCGGCGGCAAGCCTGGATTGGTCGTCGTCAGCAATTCGAGGCTGAGATGCTGGAGGTCGAGCGCGGCCGCGCGAATCGCGACGCCGACCCGAGTCAGCAAGGTCTCGGCGGCCGGTATGTCGCGCAACGAGACCAGGTCGCTTTGCGCGGCGACCAGCGCGTCGAAGACGTCGAGCAGGAGGCCGATGGTCGCGGCGAGGCGAACGCGCTTTGATGTCTCGCGGGGATGATCGAGCAAGATCGCGCGGGCGGCCTGAAGTTGCTCGGCCAGCGCCGCCTGCTGGCGGATGGCCCCGCCATACACTTCGTTGAGGTCGATCTCCGGATCGGTGAAGCGGGCGATCACGCGGAGATAGGTGGCGAGCTCGCGAAAGCACTCGCTCGCCATCAGGCGGCGCTCGCCGGCGCCCATCAGGTGCGACGCCGCCAAGGTGAGCGCAATATAGGCGAAGCCGCCAAGCGCGAAGAGCTCCTCGACGTGCAGAGTCGTTGCAGGATCGGCGCGCGGCATGCCGAGAACCAGCACCATCGGCACGAGAAATTGCGCGCTCAGCGAGAGCGCCCAGCGCCCGTAGCCTGTAACCATCCCCGCGGCGAAAGCGATGAGGCCGACGGCGGCGACCTCCGTGAGGGCCGATCCGCGAGCGAGTTGCATGAAGCTCGTCGCGAGGAGAGCGAAGCCGAAGCCGACGACGAGGATGCGCGCCTTGGCGCGCCACGACGCCGGAAAGTCGCTGATGCTGGCGGAGATCGCCCCGAGCGTCGCTGCCTGGCCCGCGGACAGGCCGAACGCCACCGCGGCGGCGAGCGCCACGGCGACGACCGAGATCGCAACGGTCAGTCCGTTGACGATATGTTGCCCGACGAACAGCTTCAGCAGGGTCGGGGATCGGAACCAGTTACGCATCGTCGATTTGGCCAAGCGGGACCGCTCCTAAGGGCGGCCCGCGCCGTTTGCCAAGGAGGCGCTCAAGCCTTGACGAACGGACAGCCGCCCTTGTCCAACGGCCGCCATGCATCCTCCGCGCTGATCGTGGATACGACCTTAAAATAATCCCAGTCGCCTTTCAATTCGGCAAGAGTTTTGGCCGCCAGCAGGTACATCGGGTGCAGCTTGCGGCCGTCGACGCGGATCGAGCCCTTGCCGAACAGCGGATCGTCGGTCGGAATCGCCTTCATCGCATCGACCAGCTTGACGCCGTCGTCGGCGCTCTTGGTCTGCGCCATCGCCTTCAGCAAATGCTCGGTCGCGGCGTACATGCCGGCGTGCATATCGTTGGGCATCATCTTCGAGGGATGGACGGCCTGAAAGCGCTTGGCGAAGGCGCGCGTGCCGTCGTTGAAATCCCAATAGAACGCCGTGCAGATCATCGTGCCGGCGACGGTGTCGAGGCCGAGCGAAGGGATGTTGGTGACGTTGAGGATGAGGCCGGCGAGCCGCTGCTTGGGCGCGAGGCCGAATTCGTGCGCCTGTTTGAGGGCGTTGTTGAGATCGCCGCCCGCATTGGCGAAGCCGACGACGTCCGCTCCAGACGCCTGCGCCTGCAGGAGAAACGACGAGAAGTCGGCGGTGTTGATCGGATGGCGCGCCGAGCCCAGCACCTTGCCGCCCGCCGCCTCGACCGCGGCGGCGCAATTGCTCTCGAGATCTTTGCCGAAGGCGTAGTCGGCGGAGACGAAGAACCAGCTCTTGCCGCCCTGCTCGGTCATCGCCTTGCCGATGCTGTGGCCGAGCGCGTAGGTGTCGTAGGTCCAATGGACGAAGTTCTTGGCGCATTTCGGCCCCGTCATGACCGAGGAGCCGGCGCCGGAGCCGATCACCGCCTTGTTCTTCTCGGTCGCGATCGCAAGCACCGCGAGCGCCACCGCTGAGTTCGGCAGGTCCATGATGACATCGACCCCCTCCGCGTCGAACCAGCGGCGCGCGATCGCCGCGCCGACGTCCGGCTTGTTCTGGTGGTCGGCCGAGACGATCTCGACTGGCACGCCGAGCGTAGCGGAAAAGTCGTCCGCCGCGAGTTTGGCGGCGATCACCGAGCCGACGCCTTGGTAATCGGCGTAGACGCTCGACATATCGTTCATCACGCCGATCTTCAGGGGGCGCCCGGCTTGCGCGAACGCCAGACGCGGCGCGAACGTGAGTGCCGCGCCGCCAAGCAGGACTTGCCTTCAATTCATTGCCTTCCTCCCCATTTTTCGACGTCGCTTATTGCTGCGCTAGTCGATCTTCGCCAACCGGCGCAGCAGCGCGACGAGGGTCTCGCGGCCGTCGGAACCGATAATCCGGGCGATCGCCGCTTCCTGTTCCGCCTGGACGATGCGGGCCCGCGCGACGAGCGCCCTCCCCGTCTCGGTCAAAGCGAGCGCGTGCGAGCGGCGGTCGGCGTCCGAGCGAAGCCGTTCGGCGAGCCCTCTGCGTTCGAGTTCGTCCATCATGGCGACGAAGTTCGGCCGCTGGATGCCGAGCGCGCCGGCGATGTCCGATTGCTTGCGGCCCGGATTGTCGCCGATCGCGACGAGCGCCGAATATTGCGCCGGCGTCAGGCCGAGCGGGGCGAAACGCCGGTTGAAGTCCTCGAATAGCGCCAACTGCGCGCGGCGCAGCGGATAGCCGGTGATCGCGGTGAGAGCGGAAAGGTCGAGCGACGCTTCGCCAACCCCGCTCTCCGCCTCTTCGCCCGCCTGGGAGTCCGTAGAAACGCTTCGCCCCTTATGCGCCATGCGCCGTCTCCTCCCCCGAAAGCCGCGCAATGACGATCCTGGGAATGGGGCGCGACTTGAGGCGCTTGGGGTCGTCTGGATGCGGACCGACCCAGACCCTCGTCTCCCACGCCTCGATCGCGAGCCTTTCGCCGCTCTCGCCCGGCTTGAACACCCGATGCTCGACATTAAAGCTCGAAACGCCGAATTGCGCGACCCGCGATTCGATTATGATGTCGTCGCCGAAGGCGGAAGGGATGATGAACTTGGCCCGCGTATCGACCATCGGATAGCCGACGATGCCGAACTCGCTGATGAGGTCGGGCTTCCGCCAACCCGCGCGCTCGAATAGATATTGTGTCGAGGTGTCGAACATCTCGAAATAGCGGGGGTAGAAGACGATCCCCGCCGGGTCGCAGTGGCCCCATTCGATCCGGACCGTCCGGCGATTGACCAGTGGCGCCAAGTCCGGCGCGCTGTTGCTGGGCGCTGCCCCCGACCGATCATCCCTCATCGCGACCCTTTCTTGTTCACGCCTGCACGGCAGCGGGGTTTTCGACGATCATCGCGATGCCCTGCCCGCCGCCAATGCAGGCCGAGGCGATGCCGTAACGCAGACCTTCACGCCGCAATTGGCGCGCAACCGTCAATGCAAGGCGCACGCCGGTCGCGCCGAGCGGGTGGCCAATTGCGATGGCGCCGCCGTGGACATTGAGCTTGGCTTCGTCGAGCCCGAGCTCCCGCGAACACGCCATCACCTGCGCGCCAAAGGCCTCGTTGATCTCGATCCGGCCGATCTCAGACAGCGAAAGCCCGGCGCGCGCGCAAACCGCGCGAATCGCTGGAACCGGACCAATGCCCATGAATTGCGGCGGCACGCCGACCGCCGCACAGGCAACAACGCGCGCCAGCGGCGTCTTCGCGCTCTCCTTCAACCACTTTCCGGACGCGACGACAACGCCGGCCGCCCCGTCCACCACGGCGGAGGAATTGCCGCCGGTCTGCACGCCGCCGAAGGCGGGACGAATCTTGGCGAGCGATTCGAGCGGCGAGGGACGCACGTGGCTGTCCTCACGCACGACCTCGCCTTTGCCCTTGAGCGCGAGTTTGCGCGGATTGTAGCCCTCGAGCGTGAAGGTCTCGTCGGTGACGGCAATGATCTCGTCATCGAAGAAGCCGGCGGCGCGCGCTTCGAGCGCACGCGCAAACGAGCGGGCGGCGAAAGCGTCGACCTCGGCGCGGGAAATGTCGTAGCGCCTGGCGAGGTTTTCCGCGGTGCCGCCCATCGTCGTATCGCACGAAGGATCGAACAGGGCCTCCCAGAGGAAGTCCTTGAACTCGGCCTGCCCCATGCGAAAGCCGCCGCGGAGCGTATAGGCGGCGACGGGGTTGCGGCTCATCAATTCCGCGCCGACGCACAACGCGACCTCGGCGCGGCCGAGCGAGACGATGTCGGCGCTCTGCGCGATCGCCTCGATCCCGGTGCCGCAGATGCGCTGGACGAGGATCGCGGGTGTCTCGATGGGCGCGCCGCTGTAGAGGCCGACGTGGCGCGGCAGGAAATAGGCGTCGAAGCTCGCCTGCGCCATATTGCCGGCGACGACCGCGCCGATCTCGGCGCCCGCGACGCCAGCCTTCTCCAGCGCGGCGCGCCCGGCCTTGATGCCGAGATCGATCGGTGACGCGAGCGAGAAGGCGCCGTTGAAGTCGACAAAGGGGGTGCGCGCGCCATCGACGATGAAGGCGTCGTCGAAAACGCTGACGAGCGCGCCGGGCGTATCGGTCATTGGAGCCTTCTCCTAGATGCGGATGACGTGCGGCTTGATCTCGGTTGCATAAAGCGCCTCGACGTCGAGCGGCCGATTGGCGAGCACCGCGCGCTGGTTGAGCGAGCCCTTGTCGGTCACTTCGCCGAGGTCGATCGAAGGCGCCTCGGCAAGCAACGCTAGGCGCATGACGCGGTTCGAGGAGCCAGTCGCCGATGCCGCTAAGGTTGCGAGGCGCTCCCGGAAGGCCGCCTTGACCCGCTCGTCGCCGAGCAACTCGACCAATGGCGCATCCGGCAGATGCGCCGCAAGCCTGCGGATCGCCGCCTCGTCGGGAAATACCAACATGCCGATATCGTCGCGGTCATGGCCGGCGACGGCGACGTCGCGCACCAGCGGATCGAACACGCCGACGAAATGGGTTCGCAAGGGTCCGACGCTAACCCACGTGCCGGTCGCCAGCTTGAAGTCCTCGGCGACGCGCCCGTCGAACTCGAAGCCGGCGGCGAAATCGTTGGGATCGGCGAGGCGCAGCGCGTCGCCGATCCGATAGAAGCCCTCCTCGTCGAAGGCGCTCTGCGTCAGGTCAGGCCTTCGCCAATAGCCCGGCGTGATGTTGGGCCCGCGCAGCCGCGCTTCGAGCTTGCCGCCGCTCGGCGCCAATTTCAGCTCGACCCCCCTATGCGGCACGCCGACCACGCCGGGCCGATCGACGTCGCGCACATTCATCAGCGCGTGCGGCGCTGTCTCCGTGGAGCCGAGCGCCGTGGTCATCGGGACGACCCGGCCCGTCGCTGCTACGCCAAGCTCGCGATAGGCGTCCCACACGGGTTTGGATAGCCCCGCGCCGGCGTAATAGGTCAGCTTGAGGCGCGAGAAGAAATTGCGGCGGAGCGACTCGTCCTGTCGCAGATGCGGCAGCAGCGCTTCGAACCCCTTCGGCACGTTGAAATAGATGGTCGGTGCGATCTCGAGCAGAATTCGCTGCGGTCGCGACGATGCCAGCGGGCGTCGGCTTGCCCTCGTCGATGTAGAGCGAGCCGCCGTTGAAAAGTACGAGACCGAAGTTGCTGTTGGAGCCGAAGGTGTGCGCCCAAGGCAGCCAATCGACCAGGACCGGCGGTTCTTCATCGAGAAAGACCATCGCCTCCCGCACCATCGCCTGGTTGGAGCACAGCATGCGCTGGGTGTTGATCACGGCCTTGGGATAGCCTGTCGAACCCGAGGTGAGCAGGAACTTGGCAATCGAATCGGGACCAATGGCGGCGCGCGCTTGCAGCGCCTCGGGGGAGGTGGCGGCGTCCTGCAGGCTGGCGAATAGCGTCGCTCCGAGTTGCTCCGCGCTATCGTCGCTGACGACGATCTCGATCCCCCGCTCCTTCGCTTTGGCGAGAGCGCGCTGATACGTGCGCCCCTCCGCCGCGAAGACAAGGCCCGGCGTCATGAGATCGAGGGCGAATGCAAGCTTTCCCAGGTCTTGCGAGACGAGCGAATAGGCCGTCGAAATCGGGCAAGTCGGAACGCCGACGGCCATGCCGGCGAGCGACAACAACGCATGATCGATGCCGTTGCCGGAGAGAATAAGCACGGGCCGGTCCGCCGACAGGCCGCGCGCCAGCAGCGCCGAACCGATGCGCACGCTCGTCTCATAGGCGTCGCTATAGGTGAGTTTGCGCCATGCGCCGGCCGCCGCCCGTTCGGCGAGGAAGATGCGATCCGGCGCGACGCGAGCCCAATGCTCCAGTCGATCGATCCACGAGGAGGGGTAGGACGGTAGGGGGCTCGCGCAGCGCACCAGGATAGCGCCGTCGGGACGCTTCTCCACCACCGGATCCAGCGCCCCGAAAATCTTCGGTGGGGACGTCGCTGAGACGATCGGCTCCATCGCATTCCTCCCCTTGCCCCTTGAGGGCGCGGCGTTGTCGTTTCCCCTTCGGCCGGCGTTCTCGCCCAAGCGGCGCCGGCTCTTTCGCGACTTAGTCCGTCAGTCCGGACGTTTGGTCTTGGCGGCGCGCTTATCCAGGAAAGCGCGCACGCGGGCTTTCGCCTCGCCATCGCCCTGGGCGACGGCGGCCATCAGCGATTCCATGAGATAGCCGACGCGGGGGTCGCTGTCGGCGATGCGCGGCAGCGCCTGGACCACGGCGAAATTGGTAAGCGGCGCATTGCCGCAGATCGCCTCCGCAAGCGCCAGCGCCTTGGCGAAGCCCTCGCCCTCGCCGACGAGATATTGGGCGAAGCCGAGCCTCTCGCCCTCTTTGGCCGAATAGGCGCGCCCGGTCAGCATCATGTCCGCCATGCGGGCGACGCCGATGAGGCGGGGAATGCGCACCGACCCGCCGCCGCCGACGAAAATGCCCCGTTGCCCCTCAGGCAGCGCATAGAAGGCGGATGGCTCGGAAACCCTGATATGCGCGGCCGCCGCGAGTTCGAGGCCGCCGCCGATCACCGCGCCTTGGAGGGCGGCGACCACCGGGACAGGGCCAAATTCGATCTTTTCGAAGCAGCGGTGCCAGCTACGGGAATGAAAGACGCCCTCAGAGACGTCCCGCTCCGACACTTCGTTGAGATCGAGGCCGGCGCAAAAATTGGGACCGCAGCCGTGAATGACGGCGGCGCGAACATCAGACGGAATGGAGGAAAAGCACGCATCCAACGCGTCGATCGTCTCGTCGTTGATCGCATTGCGCTTGGCCTCTCGGTTGAGGCCGACGACCAAGACGGCGCCTCGACGCTCGATGGCGAGCGGCGCGCGGTCGTCTGCTTTGGTTTCGTGCCGAGCGTCCACCATCCCGCGATCCTTAGTCGTTGATCGTTATATTGCATAACTATCTTTGCCCGTCAACCCGTGTCTGAGCTGCAAAGCAAAGCGCCCGCGCGAGGCGCGGGCGATGCAATCACAAGGATCGTCCGAGAGTCGTCGCCCGGACCGCGACGGCCCGGCGGCCTAAGGCCTATACCGAGAGCAGGGCTACGCCGCTTTGTGCTTCGTTCGCGGCGGCCGCGCGACTTTCGGCGCCGCTTTCTCTTCGAACAGCTCGGCGAGTTTCTCGGTCATCGCCCCGCCCAGCTCTTCGGCGTCGACGATCGTCACGGCGCGCCGGTAATAGCGCGTAACGTCGTGACCGATGCCGATCGCGATCAGCTCGACCGGGGAGCGGGTCTCGATCTCCTCGATCACATGGCGCAGGTGGCGCTCGAGATAGTTGCCGGAATTGACCGACAGCGTCGAATCGTCGACCGGCGCGCCGTCCGAGATCATCATCAGAATCTTGCGCTGTTCGGAGCGCCCGAGCAGGCGCTGATGCGCCCAGTCGAGCGCCTCGCCGTCGATGTTCTCCTTCAGGAGGCCTTCGCGCATCATCAGGCCGAGATTTTTCCGCGCGCGTCGCCAGGGCGCGTCGGCGCTCTTATAAACGAGATGGCGCAGGTCGTTCAGGCGGCCGGGATTCGCCGGCTTGCCCGCCTGCAGCCAGGCTTCGCGCGACTGGCCGCCCTTCCAGGCGCGGGTGGTGAAGCCGAGGATCTCGACCTTGACGCCGCAGCGCTCGAGCGTGCGAGCGAGGATGTCCGCGCAGGTCGCCGCCACCGTAATCGGCCGGCCGCGCATCGAGCCGGAATTGTCGATCAGCAGCGTGACCACTGTGTCGCGGAAGTCCATATCCTTCTCGCGCTTGAAGGACAGCGGCTGCTGCGATTCGATGATGACGCGCGGCAGGCGCGCCGTGTCGAGGATGCCCTCCTCGAGGTCGAACTCCCACGAGCGGCTCTGCTGCGCCATCAAGCGCCGCTGCAAACGGTTGGCGAGGCGCGAGACGACGCTGGAAAGGTTCTGCAACTGCTTGTCGAGATAGTCTCGCAGCCGTTGCAGTTCGTCCGGATCGCAGAGGTCCTCCGCGTTGACGATCTCGTCGAACTTCGTCGTATAGGCCTTGTAGTCGATCCCGCGGCGTTCGGCGTTGGAGGGCGGCGGCGGACGGTTCTCGGCCGCCTCCTCGGAATCGCCAGCGTCCGATTCCTCGGGAAATTCGGACGACGGCGCTTCGGCCGCCTCCATCGCGCTCTCTTCGAGGTCGTCAGCGGAAGCCTCCGAGGTCTCCATCTCCATGGAGTCCTGCGTGTCTTGCTGCTCGCCCTCGCCCTCCGCCTCGTCGGCGCTGTCGGGCGGCGCGTTCTCGTCCGCGCTCTCTTCGCTCTCGTCGGCGTCGGCCTCCGATTCGCTCGCCATGTCGAGCGAAGCCAGCACGCGCTGAACCGCCTTGGCGAAGGCGCGCTGGTCCAAAATGGCGCCGCCGAGCTTGTCGAGATCGGCGCCGGCCTTGGATTCCACGAAGGGACGCCAGAGGTCGACGATGCGCTTGGCGCCGCCCGGCGGTTCGAGGCCGGTCAGCCGCTCGCGCACCATCATCGCCACCGCTTCTTCGAGCGGGGCGTCGTCGCGATCGCGCGCGTCGGCGTAGGGGCTGCGATGATAGCGGTCATCGAGCATCGCCGTCAGATTGGCCGCTACGCCCTCCATGCGGCGCGCGCCGATCGCCTCGACCCGCGCCTGCTCGACAGCGTCGAACAACGCGCGCGCCACCGAATTCTGCGGCGCATGCCGGCGATGGATCGTGTCGTTGTGGCACGCGAGACGCAGCGCCATCGAATCGGCGAGGCCGCGCAGAATCGCCGCTTCGCGTGGGTTGGGCCGACGCGGCGGCTCCGGCAGGCGGGCCCGCGAACCCTCCGGTCCGCTGACGAGGGCCGGCTTATCCGCGGTGAAGGCGACTTCGAGCTCGGGATGGCGCGCCATCGCGCGGGTGCAGGAGGCGACCGCCCGCTTGAAGGGCTCGCTCGGAGCCTCCCCCTTGGCGGCGGGCTTGCGATTGGTGGGTTTGACGTCGACAGTCGCCATCAGAAATTCTTGCTCATTCCGTCGCGTGGGGCGCAACTCGCAACATAAGTGACGCGCTCGCCCCCCGCAACGCAAGCGTTGAACCCGGTTATCCGTCCTTCCTCAGACCGACCGGATGACCGACAGAAACGCTTCGAGCCCCTCACGAAGGGCGCGCGCGAGGCGCGGATCGGCGGCGATTTGCTGCGCGTCGAGCGCGCGGCCACCCAGCGGTAGGGTGATGAAGGCTTCGGGCGCGAGCCGGGCCGCCATTGTGGCCAGCGTCTCGCGTAGCGCCGACTGCGCATGAAACGCCCGCGGCGCCGCATTCAAAAGGACGATCGGCTTGCCGGGAACCGCGTCGCTCGAAACGAGCCAGTCCAGCGCGTTCTTCAGCACGCCCGGCACGCCATGCGCATATTCCGGCGCGGCGATCACCACGCCGTCGCTCTCCCTGACGAGGCCCCTCAGCGCCTCCACTTCGGGCGGGACGCGGCCCTCCTCGTCGTCGTCGGGATTGAAGGAAGGAAGCCGCGCCAGATCGCGATAGAGCAAGACCTCGACGCCTTCGGGCGCGACCAGGGCCAGAGCCTTAAGCGCCGCCGTATTGATCGACGCGGCGCGCAGACTGCCGGAAATTGCAAGCAGTCGCGCCGCCATCGGTTCGGTTCAGCTCAAGGCGACGTTCAGCGCGCTCTCCGGCAACTCCTGACCGAAGCAGCGCTGATAGAACTCGGCGACCAGGGTGCGCTCGAGCTCGTCGCACTTGTTGAGGAAGGTGAGCCGGAACGCGAAGCCGATGTCCTTGAAGATATCGGCGTTCTCGGCCCAGGTGATCACCGTGCGCGGGCTCATCACCGTCGACAGGTCGCCGTTGATGAAGGCGTTGCGGGTCAGATCGGCGACGCGCACCATCTTGTTGACGATGTCGCGCCCTTCCTTGCGGCCGTGATAATGCGGCGCCTTGGCGAGCACGATGTCCACCTCCTTGTCGTGCGGGAGGTAGTTCAGCGTCGAGACGATCGACCAGCGGTCCATCTGGCCCTGATTGATCTGCTGCGTGCCGTGATAGAGGCCCGACGTGTCGCCGAGGCCGATCGTGTTGGCGGTGGCGAACAGGCGGAAGCCAGGATGAGGGCGGATGACGCGGCGCTGGTCGAGCAGGGTCAGCCGGCCGGAGACTTCGAGCACGCGCTGGATGACGAACATCACGTCGGGACGGCCGGCGTCATATTCGTCGAAGCACAGAGCGATGTTGTTCTGCAGCGCCCAGGGGAGGATGCCGTCGCGAAACTCGGTGACCTGCTTGCCGTCCTTGAGCACGATCGCGTCCTTGCCGACGAGATCGATACGAGAGACGTGACTGTCGAGGTTGATGCGCACCAGCGGCCAGTTGAGCCGCGCGGCGACTTGCTCGATATGCGTCGACTTGCCGGTGCCGTGATAGCCGGCGATCATGACGCGGCGATTGAAGGCGAAGCCGGACAGGATCGCGAGGGTCGTGTCGCGATCGAAGAGGTAGTCGGGATCGACGTCGGGAACGTGCTCGTCGGGGGCCGAATAGGCCGGCGCCTCCATGTCCGAGTCGATGTTGAAGACTTTTCGAACGGAAACGTGCGTATCCGGCGCACCTGGCGCTGCTGACGTTTCGATCGACGACGACGTTTGCGCGGCTTTCATCTTTCCTCCAAGAGCCGCGCGCCTGGGCGGCGGCGCGGCGATCCTATAGCGAGTTCCTCGCCCCCGGCAAAACGCTCGCGCGAACGGCGAGGTTCGCAGTTCGGGCTGGCGGGCGGTCAAACCAATTTATTCGCCCTCAGATAATTATAGGCCTGAATGATTTCGCGCAATTTGTCCTCGGACGAACGGTCGCCGCCGTTGACGTCGGGATGGTGGCGCTTCACCAGCTCCTTGTACCGCGCTTTGATCGAGGCTTCGGTCGCCTTGGCGTCGAGGTCGAGGACGGCGAGCGCCTTCAAGGCGAGCGCGTTGTAGCGCGGCGCGTGGGCTTCCGGGCCGGTGCGGCGGGCGCCGCGCTGACGCATCGTGCGCGCCTCGGCATAGACCGTCTCGTCGAGATGGGCGCCCTGAGCGCCGCCGCGCGGCCCCATCTTCCAGGTCGGGCGATGGCCGATCGTCTCGGCCTGCCGGAACTTGGCGAGGGCTTCATCGTCCATGCCGCGGAAATAATCGTAAGTGGCGTTATATTCCCGCACGTGGTCTTTGCAGAAGCAGAAGAATTCTCCTTCATGGTCGCGCCCTTTGGGCGCGCGAAAGACGCCAGCCTCCGTGCAGCCGGGAACGCTGCAAGGAGCCTTCGCCTCCGGCGCCGGCTCGGCGGCCTTGCCGCGCGGCTTAACCCGTATCCGATCGAAGAGTCGCGAATTGATATCCATCGAGAAACCTTAGGCGCCGACTCGTTGGCCGGCAAGCGTCGAGTTCGAGTGCGCTCGTTTTGGCGCCAAGCCGCTAACGACCCGTCACCAAGACGCCACGCAAGCACGTCTTTGACAAGTCGCGCGCCGCGGGGCAAGTCGCTCGCTCAACCCCTCGCGGAGCCGGCGTCGATGAGCATGAAAGACCGAATTGCGGCCAAATTGACGAGTGGCCTGCATCCCAGTCAGCTGGATGTTTTGGACGAATTGGACCGCCACGCCGGCCACGCCGGAGCGCGCCCCGGGGGCGAGACCCATTACCGTGTCTATATCGTCAGCGAGGCCTTCGCGGGCAAGAGCGCCGTGGCGCGCCATCGCTTGGTTTATGACCAGCTCGGCGAGGAATTCGCCGCCGGCCTGCATGCGCTCGCGGTGCGCGCCCGCACCCCCGACGAGGCATGAGCCCAGCGCGGACGGCGGCGGAGTTCGGCCCTTACGCCTTCGAACTCTCGCCTGACGAGGCGCGGATCGGGGCGGCGCGCGCCGGATTGCGCCGCGCGCTTGAAGGCCGCCTGACCTTCAGCCATTTCGCCCCGATCGCCGCCTTCGTGCTGGCGATGGCCTTCATCGCCATCCTCACCACGACTGCGCTCGTCGCCCGCCGCCACGGCGAGATCGCCCTGCTGCTGGCGACTGGCGCCTTCATGGTCCAGCGCCTGACGACGCGGCGCCGGTTCGCCGCGGCGCGGCGCGAGACCCTCGGCGAGATCGAGGCTTTTCGAAACGCCGGGCCGCTCGTCGCCCGCCTCGACGAAACCGGCCTGTCGCTCGAGGGGGCGGCTTCCCCTGCCCGGTGGGACTTCGCCGCCTGTCGCGAAATCGAAGACGCGGGCGGGCTGATCTATCTCTGGCCGACATCAGGGCCGCCCGCCGTGCTGCCCACGCGGGTATTCCCCGACCCGGAGGAGGCCGCCCGTTTGGTCGAATTCGTACGCAACCGGCTCTTGCGTCAGCTTGCCCGCCCGCCGGACGGCCGCTAGAAAGCCTCCGCCGTCTGGATGGCTCAATCGTCGCGCGCCTGCCGAATGGCGAAGTCCTCGCTCGGCCGCGCACTGGGGGAAAGGCTAGTCGATGCGGATCGCAATGATAGGCGCGGGCTATGTCGGCCTCGTCTCAGGCGCATGCTTCGCCGATTTCGGCCACGAAGTGGTCTGCGTCGACAAGGACGCCGCGAAGATCGCCGCTCTGCGCAACGGCCAGGCGCCCATCTACGAGCCGGGGCTCAGCGAACTCGTCGTCGCCAATCAGCGCGCCGGCCGCCTCTCCTTCACCACCGACATCACGGAGGCCATGCGCGGCGCCCAGGCGGTATTCATCGCCGTCGGCACGCCGACGCTGCCCGGCGACGGCGGCGCCGACATGCGCTACGTCTACCAAGCGGCGCGCGAAATCGCCGACGCGATCGACGGCTATGTCGTCGTCGTCAACAAATCGACCTCCCCGATCGGCGCCTGCGACGCCATCGACCGGCTGATCGGCGAGCGCGCCGCGAGGGATCGCTTCGCCGTCGTCTCCAATCCCGAGTTCCTGCGCGAAGGCGCGGCGATCGACGATTTCAAGCAGCCCGACCGCGTGGTGATCGGCGTCGAGGACGAACGGGCGCGCCGGGTGATGCATGAAATCTACCGCCCGCTCGAGCGCAACGGCAGCCCGATCGTCTATACGACCCGGCGTACGGCGGAACTGATCAAATACGCCGCCAACGTCTATCTCGCGATGAAGGTCACCTTCATCAACGAGATCGCCGATTTGTGCGAGAAGGTCGGCGGCGACGTTCTCGACGTCGCCAACGGCATCGGCCTCGACAAGCGCATCGGCCGCCGCTTCCTGAATCCCGGCCCCGGCTTCGGCGGCTCCTGCTTCCCGAAGGACACGCTGGCGCTCACCAAGCTCGCGATCGACGCCCGCTCGCCGATGCGCCTCGTCGAGACGCTGGTCGACGTCAACGAGAAGCGCAAGGTCGCGATGGCGCACAAGATCATCAAGGCCTGCGGCGGCACGGTCGCCGGCAAGACGATCGCCATCCTCGGCCTCACCTACAAGCCGAACACCGACGACATGCGCGACGCGCCGAGTCTCGTCATCGTCCCCATCCTGCAAGAGGCGGGCGCGCGGATCGTCGCCTTCGACCCCGAGGGGGCGCGCTCGGCCGAAGCGCTGCTGCCGGGCGTCGAATTCGCCAGCGGCCCCTACGCCTGCCTCGAAGGCGCCGACGCGCTCGTCGTCATCACCGAATGGGACGCCTTCCGGGCCCTCGACCTCGCCCGCGTCAAAGCCGCGATGCGCGAGCCGATCGTCGTCGACCTGCGCAACATCTATCCGCAGGCGGCGATGCGGGCGATGGGCTTTCGCTACGAGGGGATCGGGCGCGCGGCAGGAGCTTGAGCGAGACGGCGCATTCCGCAGCGGTGAAGCGAATTCAAGGGGCTAAGCGCCGAATTTCCGCCGGGCGCCCGATCTCCGCGTTACACATCGAGCTCGCCGTTATTAACATAAACTAGATGTATTTTTCCGACTGAAAATCAGCGAGCACCGAGCTTGTTGTTGAGGAAGACGAGCATCAGCGCGGCGATCTCGTCGACCTTCTCGTCGAGCGCGAAATGACCCGCCTCGAGGACATGGACCTCGGCGTTGGGAAGGTCGTGCTTGTAGGCCTCGCCTCCGGGCGTGATGAACGAACTGTCGTAGCGACCCCAGACCACAAGCGTCGGCGGCTTGTGCTCGCGTAGCCACGCTTGCCACGCAGGATAGGCGGCGACGTTGGTGCGGTAGTCGTAGAGCAGCGCTTCCTGGATCTCCTGCTCACCGGGGCGGGACAACATCGCGTATTCCTCCTCCCAGACCGCCGGATTGTAACGCTCTGGGTGGGGGCTGCCGCCGACGTGGCGGAGCTGGGCGGCGGCCAGCGAGGTGAAGGCGACCGGAACTTCTGGGTGCGTCTTCGGGTCCGCCCAGTATTGGGCGATGCCCGTCCACTTCGCGCCGAGGCCCTGCTCGTACGCGTTGGCGTTCTGGATCACGAGCGCCTGCAGCCGGTCGGGGTGGGCCAGCATGATGCGAAAACCGACCGGGCCGCCGTAGTCCTGCAGATAGAGGCTGTAGCGGTTGATCCCGAGCTGTTCGAGCAGCGCGTTGGTCGTCTCGGCCAGGTGATCGAAGGTGTAGGCGTAGCGAGACGGCGGCGGCGCGTCGCTCTGGCCGAAGCCAGGATAGTCGGGCGCGATCAGGTGGTAGCGTACAGCCAGCAGCGGGAACAGGGTCTCGAACATCCGCGACGAGGACGGGAAGCCGTGCAGAAGCACGATCGTCGGCGCGTCCTTCGATCCGGCTTCGCGATAGAACACGCCGACGCCATCGACCGTCGCGCGATGGTAGGTGATGGTGGCGGAGCTTGAGGGCAGCGCGGGGGCCTGCGCAGCCAAGGCCTGACCGCCCGCCAACGCCACCGCAGCCGCAATCGCTTTGACGGTCTTCATGACCAAGGCCCCCTTTCTGGTCGCTCGGCTTGGTGACGTGCACATATGGACTCGGGACGACCTTCGCAATTTCGTGGGGATCGCGAGAGGCTGCACGCTTTCGGCGACCGCCGTGGCATTGGGCGCCGCCCCGGCCAAAGACTCGCTCTTGCTAAGCGGAGGATGCCTCCGTATAGTATCCGGAGGCGCCCTCCGTCTTCGCTTCGTCCGCCTTTCAGGCAACGCCTGACCAGCGGCGATCTCGCGTGGCGGCGCCCGGGCTGAATTACATAATGACGGAGCTGAGCATGTCAGGACCCTTTGGCGCGACGAGCACGACCGACGAGGTGCTCGAGGACCACGATCTAAGCGGCAAACGCGTCCTCGTAACCGGGGTCTCGGCGGGGCTCGGCGTCGAGACCGCGCGCACGCTGGCCGCGCACGGCGCCGAGGTGGTCGGCACGGCGCGCGACCTTGAAAAGGCCTGGGCGGCCACCGGGGCCGTACGCAACAGCGGCCACGCGATCCAACTGGTCGCGCTCGATCTTGCCTCGCTCGCCAGCGTGCGCGCCTGCGCGGATGCCTTGAACGAGGACGGCCGGCCCTTCGATCTCGTCATCGCCAACGCCGGCGTGATGGCCTCGCCCTTCGGCCACACCGTCGACGGCTTCGAGACGCAGTTCGGCACCAACCATCTCGGTCACTTTGTGTTCGTCAACCGCATCGCCTCCCTGATGCGGCCCGGCGCCCGGCTGGTGAACCTCTCCTCGGCCGGTCATCGCTACAGCGACGTCGACCTCGACGATCCCAAGTTCGAGCGCACGACCTATGAGCCGTTCGTCGCCTATGGGCGCTCGAAGACCGCCAATATCCAGTTCGCAGTCGAATTCGACCGGCGCCATCAAGCGAACGGCGTACGCGCGACCGCGGTTCACCCCGGCGGCATCGCCACCGAACTCGGCCGCCACGCCTATCCCGATCCGGGCGCGTTGCAAAAGCGGGTCGACGAGCTCAACACGGAGAACCTCAAAGCCGGCCTCCCGCCCTTCCGCCTGAAGACCGTCCCGCAGGGCGCCGCAACCTCAGTCTGGGCCGGCGTCGTCGCGTCGGCCGAAGCGGTCGGCGCGCGCTATTGCGAGGACTGCCACGTCGCCGACGTCGTTGCGCCTCAGAGCGCCGGCGCTCTCGGCGGCGGCGTGCGCGCCTACGCTCTCGATCCGGAGCGCGCCAAGGCGCTGTGGGCGAAGAGCGAGGAGATGGTCGGCGAACGATTCTGACGGCTCTCATCCGGCGCGCCGAAGCGGCGCGCCGGCGTGGCGCCTCAAGCGCCAATCACGGGATCAGCCGATCCGCGCGCAGGCGGGCGAAGAGCGTGAAAAAGGCGTCGTCGGTCGGCTGATACGCCGCAAACCCGAGACGGCGGCTCTTCGACATATCGGTGACCACCTCGATCGGCCGACCGAGATCCGCATCGGTATGCCAGGGAGAGGCCAAGCGGTTGAGATCCGGCTCCGCGAGGCCCTCGCGCTCAGCGATCCGCCGCCACGGCTCAGCGTCCCCGGCCATCTGCTGTTCGAGCGGCTTCATCGCCCCATCGAACGGCGCGGCATCGAGGCCGAACCACGCGGCGATGCGGGGCCACATCCAGCTCCAACGGAAGATATCGCCATTCACGACGTTGAACGCCTCGTTGGCGGCGGCGGGTGTTTCTGCCGCCCACAGCAGTTGCTTGGCGAGTAAGCGCGCATCCGTCATATCAGTCAGGCCGTTCCATTGCGCGAGCGAGCCCGGAAAAGTGAAGGGCCGGCCCAGCTCGCGGCAGAGGGTGGCGTAGACCGCGAGCGTCGTCCCCATGTTCATGGCGTTGCCGACCGCTTCGCCAATCACGGTGTGCGGCCGATGGACGCTCCAAGCGAAGCCGTCGCGAGCCGCCGCGGCGAACACCTCGTCCTCCTGGGCGTAGTAGAAATTCTCGATATCGAGCCGGCCCTGATCCTCGCGGAACGGCGTCTGCGGCAGCTTGCCTTTGCCATAGGCTTCGAACGGCCCGAGATAATGTTTGAGCCCGGTCACGAGCGCGACGTGCCGGAGGCTGCCGCCTAAGCGAAGGGCGTCGAGCAGATTGCGCACCATCGCGGAATTGACGCGGATGTTCTCCGCCTCGCTGCCCTGGCGCAGCCACGTCGTGATGAAGGCCGTATCCGGCCGGACGCTACGCAGCGCCTCGGCGGTCGCCGCCGCATCCTGGAGATCGGCCGCGACTGGGCGCACGCCCGGCTGAGCGAGCGGGCGGCGCGCAAGGCCATACACCGTCCATCCCTTTTCGACCAAAAGTTCCGCAGTCGCGCCGCCCACGATGCCGCTTGCGCCCACCACCAAGGCTGTACCTGTCATCATCATTCTCCGGTTCAGGCTTGAGCGTTTTGCTTTTTGGTCGAAGCGGAGGCGCCCCGGCCCCTCATGGGATCCCCCAAGCGGCGCTCCCTGTCATGCCCGCGAAGGCGGGCATGACAGGGGCAAAGGGCGAAGGCTTGCGGCGGTTATCTGGACCCCCGCTTTCGCGGGGGTGACAACAGCGCTGCCTCAAGCAAAATGCAAATCGCGCTGGCGCTGAACTAGGCAGTTGCGGAGCAGGTGTCCAGACCGGGACCATGGCGCCATGGTCACCTTTAGGTAATTCCCTTCTCCCCTTGCGGGAGAAAGAAGAACGCCAGTCACAGGGCCGGCTGCGCAACCACGCCCGCTTTGCGCACGCCGATGAACATCCAGAGCGCCGCCGCGGCGACGAGGTCGAACAGGAACAGCAGCGCGAACAAGGGCTCGTAGCCGATCGTGGTCGCCAGCGCGCCGACCAGCAGCGTGAAGCCGGCGCCGCCGAGATAGCCGAACATGCCGGCGAAGCCGGTCGCCATCGCGACATCGGACGTCTCGACCACATCGCCCATCAGCGCGTACATCATGCTGGACAGCATCTGATGCGCGAAGCCGCCGAGCGAGAAGCACAGGATGGCGGTTATCGGATCGGCGACGAAGCTGATGAGCGCGGGGCCGACCATGCAGAGCGCGCCGATCGTGATGACGCTGAGCCGGGCGTTCACCATGTTGATGTGGAGCCTGTTGTGCAGGTACGGCGCAAGATAGCCGCCAACGATGCATCCGAGGTCGGAAAACAGGAACGGCAGCCAGGCGAACAGCGCGAACTGCTTGATGTCCATGCCGCGCACGCTGACCATGTAAAGCGGAATCCAGAAGGCGAACGTCTGCCATGCCGGCTCGGTCAGGAAGCGGGCGATGACGATGCCGAAAAACTTCCTTTGCGACAGGACTTGGCGGAACGACGGCTTGGCGGCCTTGCCCATCGTGCCGGCGCCGATATGCGCCCGTTCCTCGGCCGACAGTTCAGGATGCGCCGCCGGGTCGCGATAGAGCCAGTACCAGACGAGCGAGACCGCGACGCCCAGGAGGCCGGTCAAGACGAAAGCGGATCGCCAGCCGTAGCTCAGCGACAGCCAGATCACCAACGGCGGGGTGATCATGGCGCCGATCGAGGCGCCGGAGTTGAACCAGCCGGTTGCGATCGAGCGCTCCTGCGAAGGGAACCACACGGTCGACATCTTCGTGCCGGTGGGGATCGCCGCCGCTTCTCCGAGCCCGAGCAAAGCCCGGAAGCCGGCCATCGAGACCCAGCCGCTGGAGAAAGCTTGCAAGGCGGCCGCCACTCCCCAGACGAAGGCGGCGACGGCGTAGCCGATTCGCGGGCCGATCAGGTCGGTGAGATAGCCGGCGACCGGCTGAGCGAAGGAATAGACGATCTGGAAGGCGGAGACGACATAGGAATATTGCGCGGTTGTGAAGCCCAGCTCCTTGTTCAGGATAGGCGCCAGCACGCCGAGGACGTTGCGATCGATGTAGATCACCACCGTGCCGGCGAGCATCAACGCCAGCATTTTCCACCGCAGCTTGCCTGACAGCATGACGTCTCCTCCGATGTCTGTCCCGGCATCTTGCGGTCAGCCGCCGCCGTGTCGGGATCGTTCAGCCAATTGGCCTGACCACTTGACCATTAGGGCAAGTCGCGCAAATGTCCAGCCTCGTCAGGCGTGATCCATGATCGCGTCCGGCGCTCCCAAGGATTTTTCCGCATGACCGCTCCGTCCGCGCAATTCGACCTGCACCCAGACCGCCTGTTCCCGCCGGACGGCGCGACGCGCGCCATCGCGCGCCAGCTCTATTCGGCGGTCGCGGGCCTGCCGATCATCAGCCCGCACGGTCACACCGACCCGCGCTGGTTCGCCGACGACGAAGCGTTTCCCGATCCGGCCCAGCTCTTCATCGCGCCCGACCATTACGTGCATCGGATGCTGTACAGTCAGGGCGTCCCGCTCGAGGACTTGGGCGTGCCGAGGGTCGACGGCGGTCCGATCGAGACCGACGCGCGGGCGATCTGGCGGCGCTTCGCCGCGAACTTCCATCTGTTTCGCGGCACCCCCTCCGCGCTGTGGCTCAATCATGCCTTCACCGAGGTGTTCGGCGTGACCGAGCGCCTTGGCGCGCACAATGCGGACAAAGTGTTCGATCACATCGCGATGTGCCTGCAGATGCCGGAATTCCGGCCGCGCGCTTTGTTCGAGCGCTTCGGCATCGAGGCGCTGACGACCACGGAGAGCCCGCTCGACGATCTCAGCCATCACCGCAAGATCAAGGAGAGCGGCTGGCGCGGCCGGGTGCTGACAGCGTTCCGTCCCGACCCGGTCGTCGATCCCGATTTTCCCGGCTTTGCCGACAACCTCGCCGCGCTCGGCCGCATCGCGGATCAGGACGTCTCGACCTGGCAAGGTTATCTCGCCGCGCTCGCCGAGCGGCGGGCCTATTTCAAGTCGGTCGGCTGCACGTCGACGGATCACGGCCATCCGACCGCCCGCACGGCGGATCTGCCAGCCGAGGACGCGGCTGCGCTCTATGGGCGCGTGCGGGGCGGGACGGCCACGGCGGCGGACGCCGAATTGTTCCGCGCGCAAATGCTGACGGAAATGGCCAAGATGAGCCTCGCCGACGGCCTCGTGATGCAGATCCACCCGGGCTCAGTGCGCAACCACAATCCGGCGGTCTTCAAGGCCTTCGGCAGGGACAAGGGTTGCGACATCCCCTCGCCCACCGGCTACGTGTTCGCGCTAAAGCCGCTGCTCGACCGGTTCGGCAACGAGCGCGACCTGACCATCATCCTGTTCACGCTCGACGAGACGGCCTATTCGCGCGAGCTCGCGCCGCTCGCCGGCCACTATCCCGCGTTGAAGCTCGGCCCCGCCTGGTGGTTCTACGACAGCCCGGAGGGCATGCGCCGTTATCGTGAGACCGTCATCGAGACGGCCGGCTTCTACAATACGGTCGGTTTCAACGACGACACCCGCGCCTTCCTCTCGATCCCGGCGCGTCACGACGTCAGCCGCCGCGTCGATTGCGCCTACCTTGCCCGGCTCGTCGCCGAACATCGCCTTGATATGGACGAGGCGTTCGAGCTGGCGCACGATCTCGCTTACGGATTGGCGAAGTCGGCCTACAAGCTCTGAGCGAGGCTCCGCGGGAAGGAACCGTTGATGCCAATCCAGCCCATCGACAGCCAGCGGCTCTACGAGCGGGTGGCGGACCAGATCGGCAATCTGATCCGCAGCGGCGAGTTTCTTCCCGGCCATCGGCTCCCTGCCGAACGCGATCTCGCCAAGACCCTGGGCGTCAGCCGCCCGGTGGTCCGCGAGGCGATGATCGCACTCGAAATCGCCGGCCTCGTCGAGGTCAGGACCGGCGCGGGCGCATTCGTGCGCGAACAGCGCGCCGACCGGCCGGCGTCCGACGCCGGGCACAGCCCGAGCGACATTTTGAACGCCCGCATGCTGATCGAGGGCGAGATCGCGGCCTTGGCCGCCTCCAGCGCCTCGCCGAAGGACATTGCGGCGATGGGCGAGTTGATCGACCAGATGGCGCGCGACCACGAGGCTGGACGGCCATGGAGCGCGGCGGATCTCGGCTTTCACGTCGCCATCGCCTTCGCCACCGGCAACGCGGCGCTGGCGACCGTCGTCGAGCGCCTGTGGCAGGAGCAGCACGCGCCGGTTTTCTCGATCCTTTCGGAGCGCGTGCATTTGCGCGACAACTGGCCGGCGACGCTGCACGGTCACCAGGCGATCCTCGAGGCGATCCGCGCCCGCCAGCCGACGGCCGCCAGAGATCGCATGCGCGACCATCTGACCCAAGTGCTGGACGTCATGACCGGCGACGACGTGGGACGCGAGTTGCAGCGCCGAGAGGGTCAAATCGACGCCGTCGAAACGTCGTGACGCGGCGGCGCCGGGCGCCTTGCCCCGGTTGAGGCTCAGCCGCGGAGCTTGGCGATCTCGGCGCGGGCCGCGGCGACGATCTCCGCGTTGGTATGGGCATGGCCGCCTAGGCCCCAGCCGCCCTCAACGGCTTCGGTCAGCAGAACCCAAGTCCGCTCGCTCAAGGTCGGATCGCCCGCCGCCTGCGCGACGAGGTCGGTAAGCTGTCGCACCACCGCGAGCTGTTTGTCACGATCGAGCGCGCCGACGTTGGTGAGCACCTGCACGCGCACGTAATTGCCGTCGCCATCGACATTGGCTATGGCCCCAGCGGGAAGCTCGTGGACGAAGGCGGCAGTGTTTTTGCGAAACATGGGAATGTCCGGAACCTGCTCGACCGACTTGACCGCAGCAGCCGCGGCCGCGGCGAGCTTATGAGGATCGGCGAAGGTTCCCGATCTGGCGTAAATGTCGATCATCGGCATGGCGTTTGGCTCCGGGATGAGTATGACGACCATCATATTGACTAACTATGACGATCATCATAGTCAAGAGGCAAGCGATGGTCGGCGACATTAGACAGCGCATGATTCAGCAAGCCGCCTTGTCGCTCGCCGAAAAGGGCCTTCAGCGCACGTCCTTCAGCGAAGTGCTTCAGGCGTCCGGCGCGCCGCGGGGCTCGCTCTACCATCACTTTCCCGGCGGCAAGGATGAACTCGTGCTTGCGGCTCTGGACCTCGCGGGCGACTTGGCGATGCGAACGCTCGGCCGTTCGTCGGTCCAGCCGCGGCCCGCGACGGAGGTCGCTCGGGCGTTCACAGACCTCTGGCGTTCGATCCTCAGCCGTTCGGATTTCGCCGCCGGCTGCGCCGTCCTTGCAGTCACGGTCGCGGCCGATTCGCCCGTTCTGCTGGAACGCGCCGCGAACGTCTTCCGCAACTGGCGTTCGCGCCTCGCTGCGCTCCTCGCCGAGGGCGGCGTTCCCGAGGAACGGGCCCGCGCGCTTGCGGCGACGCTCATCGCCGCCTGCGAAGGCGCCGCCGTTTTGTCGCGCGCCGAGCGCTCTTTTGCGCCGTTCGATCTCGTCGCGGCGGAACTGACCGCCGCGATCGAGGCCGCGATGGTCGCTCCGTCCGACCCGCGATCGTGATCGAAGCGACACCGCGCAGGTCGTTGCCGGCGCCGCCAAGAACGAGGACGGCCGCGCTCCACGAAGGCCGCCCTCTCGCGATCGGAAACCCTCCCTCGTCGATCGAGACGCGCCGCTTTGCTGCGCTTACTCGATTGCCCTGCGGGATTGGGAAAATTTGACTTCCCAGCCTCATGCGCTTAAGAGCACGCGCTGATCTTCGCTAGGTCTTGGCCTCGTCGATCAAGCCGTCTGTCCCCCGAGGCCAGCGGTCACCGTCCGGCAGCGCGTTGCGCCCCCGGGCGCGCTTGGTGTTGCCTTGACCTGGGTGAACGTAAGGAGCTGACCATGTTCGAGAGCCTATCCGAAAAGCTCTCCGGCATATTGGACAAACTGACCGGCCGCGGCGCCCTCTCGGAGGAAGACGTCAACGCCGCCATGCGCGAGGTGCGCCGCGCCTTGCTCGAGGCGGACGTGGCGCTCGAGGTCGCGCGCTCCTTCGTCGACCGCACGCGCGCCAAGGCGATCGGCGCGACCGTCATCAAGTCGGTCAAGCCGGGCCAGATGGTCGTCAAGATCGTCCACGACTCGCTCGTCCAGACGCTGGGCGGCGAATCCCAGGCGATCGACCTCAACGCGCCGGCCCCGGTGGCGATCATGCTGGTCGGCCTGCAAGGCGCCGGCAAGACGACGACCGCCGCCAAGATCGCCAAGCGCCTGACCGACCGCAACAAGGTCAAGGTGTTGATGGCCTCGCTCGACGTGAAGCGGCCGGCCGCCCAGGAGCAGCTCGCGGTGCTCGGCCGCCAGGTCGGCGTCGACACGCTGCCGATCGTGCCGGGCCAGGATCCGGTCGCGATCGCGCGGCGGGCGGAGAGCGTCGCGCGCCTGCAAGGCTACGACGTCGTGCTGCTCGACACCGCCGGCCGCACGCACATCGACGAGCCGCTGATGGCCGAGATGGCCGAGATCCGCGACACTGCCAAGCCGCACGAGATTCTGCTCGTCGCCGACGCGCTGACCGGCCAGGACGCGGTCAATCTCGCCAAGAACTTCAACGATCGGGTCGGCGTCACCGGCATCGTCCTGACCCGCATGGACGGCGACGGACGCGGCGGCGCCGCGCTGTCGATGCGCGCCGTGACCGGGCGGCCGATCAAGCTGCTCGGCGTCGGCGAAAAGATGGACGCGCTAGAGGACTTCCATCCCCAGCGCCTCGCCGACCGCATCCTCGGGATGGGCGACATCGTCAGCCTCGTCGAGAGGGCGGCCGAGACGATCGACGCGGCGCAGGCGGCCAAAATGGCCGAGAAGATGCGCAAGGGCATCTTCGACCTCAGCGATCTCTCCGAACAGCTCGCGCAGATCGAGAAGCTCGGCGGCATGGGCGGCATCATGGGGATGCTGCCCGGCATGGCCAAGATGAAGGACCAGATCGCCTCGTCGCATTTCGACGACAAGACGATCAAGCGCCAGCGCGCCATCATCTCCGCGATGACCCCGTTCGAGCGCCGCAACCCCGACCTGCTGAAGGCCTCGCGCAAGAAGCGCATCGCCGCAGGCTCCGGCGTCAGCGTCGAACTCGTCAACCGCCTGCTCAAGCAGCACCGCCAGATGGCGGACATGATGAAGGCGATGGGCGCGGGCGGCAAGCGCGGCATGATGGGCAAGCTCGGCCAGATGATGGGCCTCGGCGGCGGCATGCCGATGCCGAGCCCCGAGCAGATCGAAGCGCTCCAGAAGCAGGTGGGCGGCGCGGCGGGCTCTGCGCCCCCCGGCCTTCCCCCGGCGCCGCCCCCCGGCGCCTTCAATCTTCCCCCGCAATTTCCGGGCTTGCCCGGCGCCGGCGGCCCGAAACTGCCGGGCCTCGGCGGCGGCTTCAACCCGTTCGGGGGGAAGAAGAAGTGAGGACTGCACCTACCCCTTCTCCCCTTGCGGGAGAAGGTGGCGCGAAGCGCCGGATGAGGGGTCGCGCCGCCAGGCGCTTTCTCCCCGCCGTAGTCTCGTGCGAAGCGGCGCCTTACGGCGCCGACCCCTCATCCGGCCGCGCTTCGCGCGTCCACCTTCCCCCGCAAGGGGGGAAGGGACGCGCCCTAGTCCAAGCAACCACGAACTGAAAGGAACCCAACAATGTCCCTGAAAATCCGTCTGTCGCGCGGCGGCGCCAAGAAGCGTCCGTTCTATCGCATCGTCGTCGCGGACGCGCGCATGCCGCGCGATGGCCGCTTCGTCGAGAAGATCGGCACTTTCGACCCGATCAAGCCGAAGGACGACGCGAACCGCCTCGTGCTCGACGCCGAGAAGGCCAAGGCCTGGCTCGCCAAGGGCGCGCAGCCGACCGACCGCGTGCTGCGCCTCCTCGACGGCCTCGGCATCGCCAAGCGCGAACAGCACAACAACCCTGAAAAGGCGCAGCCGAAGAAGAAGGCGCAGGAGCGCGCCGCGGCGGCTGCCGCCGCCGCCGAGAAGGCCGCGGCCGCGGCCGAGTGATCCGGACGCACCCGTTGCCGGCCCCGGCCCGCCTCGTCCTGCTCGGCGTCTTCGGCGCCGCGCAAGGCGTGCGGGGCGAGGTGAGGATCAAGTCCTACACCGACGACCCCAAGGCGATCGGCTCCTATGGTCCGCTGACCGACAAGGCCGGCGGGCGCCAATTCGTGATCGCCTCCTTGCGCCCTCTGCGCGAGGACATGCTCGTCGCCCGCGTTGAGGGCGTTGCGACGCGTAACGACGCCGAGGCGCTGACCGGCGTCGAGATCTTCGCCCGCCGCGACCAATTGCCGCACCCCAGCGCGGACGAATATTACTATGACGACTTGATTGGTCTCGCCGCCGTGACGCGCGAGGGCTCCGCGCTCGGCCGCGTGGTCGGCCTCAGCAATTACGGCGCGGGCGATATCCTTGAAATTGCGGGTGAAGACGGTGGCGAGACGACGCTGCTGCCTTTCACCAAGGCGGTTGCGCCCGAAATCGATTTTTCCCGCGGCGTCATTGTCATTGAGCCGCCGCGCGAGGTCGAAGGCGAGGAACAATAGCTAGCGGCCCCTGCGCGGCAGAAACCCCTGTAATAAAGCGTGCTATTTCCAAGTCTTATAACAGTAATAGTTTCCCCGGATGGCCAATAGACGCTAGTTCTCTCCCGCGACCTAGGGCGTATGTTCATAAGTCCCGGGCGCTCACGCAACTGCGAGCCTGTCGTCGTCGTCAATCGAAAGGTTTGGCGCGACAGCGAATGGAGAGCCAAAATGCAGAATGTGTCACGCCGCAACCTACTCGCCGCGGCGGCCGCCGGCAGCGCTGCGGCGACAATGACCGTAGCCGCAAAGGCGGCGAGCTTCGGCAATCCGGATTCGCCGCCGGAAGGCGCGGTCAACGCGTCCGGCCCGACCGCAGTTAGCGAGCCGGGGCCGAAGAATCCGACGCTGGCGGGCCAGTTCCCGTCGTTCCAGGATCCGCCGGCGACCGATGTCGAGGGCATGCCGCTCTTCTGGGCGTCCTTCAACAATGCGCACAAGCGCATTCAGAGCGGCGGCTGGGCGCGTGAAGTCACGCAGGCCGACTTCGCCATTTCCGACATGGTGTCGGGCGTCAACATGCGCCTCTCGGCCGGCGGCATCCGCGAGTTGCACTGGCATCAGCAGGCGGAATGGGCGATCATGGTGTCAGGCAAATGCCGCATCACCGCGATCGACGTCGAGGGCCGCCCGCAGGTGCGCGACGTGGTGGCTGGCGATCTCTGGTATTTTCCGCCCGGCCTGCCTCACTCGCTGCAGGGCCTGGGGCCGGACGGCGCCGAGTTCGTGCTGGTGTTCGACAACGGCTTGGCGTCGGAATTCAACACGCTGATGTTGACCGACTGGATCGCTCACACGCCGCCGGAAGTTCTCGCGAAGAACTTCGGCGTCCCGGCGGAGACGTTCAAGAACATCCCGCTCCAGAATCTCCGGATCTTCCAGGGCAAGGAGCCTGGGCCGCTTTCCATCGACCAAGAGGCCGTCGTTTCGAAGCTCGGCAAGCCCGAGCTCGACATGATCTTTCCCATGTCAACAATGGCGCCGACGGTGATCTCGCACAGCGGTAGCGCGAAGATCGTCGATAGCCGCAACTTCCCGATCTCGAAGACCATCGCAGCGTCGGTGATCACCGTGAAGCCGGGCGCGATGCGCGAACTGCACTGGCATCCCAACGCGGACGAGTGGCAGTACTACATCAAGGGCGAAGCGCGCATGACGGTGTTCAACACCGGTCCGAAGGCGCAGACCGCCGACTTCCGCCCCGGCGATATCGGCGTCGTCAGGAAGAGCCTTGGCCACTATGTCGAAAACACCGGCAATACGGATTTGGTGTTCCTCGCGGCGTTCAAGTCCGATCGCTACGAGGAAGTGTCGCTGTCGCAGTGGCTGACGCACGCCCCGCCGGAGATGGTGGCGCAGCACCTCAACATCGACCCGAGCCTCATCAAGCAGTTCCCCAGGGATCGGCCGGTCGTCGTTCCGGAGTGATCGTGATCCGCGCCCGCCGCCTCAGGCGGCGGGCGACGAAACGACCGGGGTCAGGAGCAACGCCTGAGCCCGGACCAACGACGCCAGCGCCGCGCTGGAGCCGGTCAGCCGGACGCTGCGGCCCAGCACCACGTACTCGATCTCGTCCAGCTCCGGCAGCCCCTGGCTCGCCGGCAACCGAACGAGGTCGTCGTCCAGCAGCAAATGCGATTGCGCGGTGACGCCGAGCCCGGCCAGGACCGCGGCCCGAATCCCGCTGAGGCTGCCACTGCTGCAGGCCAGATGCCATTGCCGCCGATGACGATTCAGGGCTTCGATCGCCTTGCCGCCGGTGATGCTGTCGGAAACGTACAGCACGAGCGGAACCAACTCTGCCGGATTGATGCGGAAGTGCCGATTGGCGATCCAAACCAGCCGTTCGCGCCAGACCACCTGCCCGCGCAAATCGTCCTGCATGCGCTTGGCGAAGATCAGATCGAGCCGGCCGCTATCGAGCTGTTCATAGAGCGCCGCCGTCAGGCCGACGGTCAGATCGAGGTCCACCTGGGGGTGGGATTGAATGAAGCCCCTCAGGATCTCGGGCAGGCGGGTGAGGACGAGATCCTCCGAAATGCCGAAACGCAACCGGCCGCGCGGGCTGATTTCGGAGAAGTGATCGACCACCCGATCCATCGCCGCGACGATGTCGCGGGCATAGGCGGCCATGACGTTACCGTCGGCCGTCGGCGCGACCGTGTGCGTGTCGCGCAACAACAACGCGCGTCCCACGGCCGTCTCGAGGCGGCGAATATGATTGCTGATCGTCGGTTGGCTGAGCGCCAGCCGACGAGCCGCTTCGGTAAAGTTGCGCGTCTCGACGACAGTCAAGAACGATTTGAGTTGTACAGGGTCGAACATGTGGTATTTCGTTGCGTTATAACTGTAATAAAATCTCCGGCTATTGAATAGAGACTAAATAATTTTTGCAGTTTACGGAGATTGGCCGCGGGGAAATCAGGGCGTACAACGCACCCAGCACGCCGGCCGACAGTTTCTAAATGGTTGTTGCCGTAGAATCTCATGGCGGGCGCAAAAGCTTAAATGGAGTGCGATTATGAAACAAGTTTCCCGCCGAAATCTGCTCGCTGTCGCCGCCGCCGGCGGCGCCGCTGCGACAATGACCGTAGCTGCAAAGGCAGCGAGCTTCGGCAATCCGGATTCGCCCCCGGAGGGCGCAGTCAATGCGTCCGGCGCGACCGCGGTCAGCGATCCGGGACCGAAGAATCCGGCGCTGGCGGGCCAGTTCCCGTCCTTCCAGGATCCCCCGGCGACCGACGTCGAGGGCATGCAGCTCTTCTGGTCGTCGTTCAACAATGCGCATAAGCGCATCCAGAGCGGCGGCTGGGCGCGCGAAGTGACGCAGGCCGACTTCGCCATCTCCGACATGGTGTCGGGCGTCAACATGCGTCTTTCCGCTGGCGGCATTCGTGAGATGCACTGGCACCAGCAGGCGGAATGGGCGATCATGGTTTCCGGCAAGTGCCGCATCACCGCGATCGACGTCCTGGGGCGCCCGCAGGTGCGCGACGTGTCGACCGGCGATCTCTGGTATTTCCCGGCCGGTTTGCCTCACTCGCTGCAGGGGCTGGGCCCGGACGGCTGCGAATTCGTGATCGTGTTCGACAACGGCATGGCGTCGGAATTCAACACCCTGATGCTGACCGACTGGGTCGCGCACACGCCGCCGGAAGTTCTGGCCAAGAACTTCGGCGTCCCGGCGGAGACGTTCAAGAACATCCCGCTCAACAACCTCTGGATCTTCCAGGGTAAGGAGCCGCCGGCGCTCGCCGACGATCAGGCGGCCGTCGTCTCGAAGCTCGGCAAGCCGGATCTCGACATCGCCTTCACCATGTCCACGATGATGCCGACCTTGTCGACGCGGAGCGGCGAAGTGAAGATCGTCGACAGCAAAGTCTTCCCCATCGCCAAGACCATCGCGGTCGCGCAGGTGACAGTGAAGCCCGGCGGCATGCGCGAACTGCACTGGCATCCCAACGCGGACGAGTGGCAGTACTACATCAAGGGCGAAGCGCGCATGACGGTTTTCAACACCGGACCGAAGGCCCAGACCGCCGACTTCCGCGCCGGAGACCTCGGCGTCGTGAAGAAGAGCCTCGGCCACTATGTCGAAAACACCGGCAGCACCGATCTGGTGTTCCTCGAGATCTTCAAGACCGACGAATATCAGGAAGTGTCGCTGTCGCAGTGGCTGACCCACGCCCCGCCGGAGATGGTGGCTCAGCACCTCAACATCGACCCGGCCGTGATCAAGCAGTTCCCGAGCGATCGGCCGGCAGTCGTTCCTGCGTAACGCGCGCAAGCTTCCGGGCCCGTCGTCAGGCGGGCCCGGACTCGTCCATCGACTTTCGCCAGGGCCGACGTTCAAGGTTCAAGACCTGGAGCCGGCCGCAAATTCGAAGCCGCCGCCAAATATTTCGAGATCATGCGGGGCGCATGCGCCACCGCCCGCCAGCCTCGTCGGCTGGCGCTCAGTCAAAAATTCAAATCGACGAAGGCCGCGCCTTCATTGCCTCGGTTGCTGGTGCGGCTTCACGCCCGGCGCCAAACCACCAGCATCACCGCCGCCGCCCATACCGGAAGGCGGCGCGCCGGTGGTTTGCATGCTCAGGCTGCCGCCCGGCTGCATCTCGAGGCAGGTGCGCAGTTCGACGTAGCTGAAGGAAAAGCCGCCCGTCTCGGTGCATACCTGCTGGGCGGCCGCCGAATATTGCTTCCACCTCGTCTGAAGCTGCTTCTTGGCGTCTTCTTCGTCATGCAAGCAGCTCTGGAATGCGCCTGCCTGATCCTCCGGAAGCGCGGCGTCGCGCGCGGCGCGGCAGGTCGACTGAACGTCGGCCGACGGGACTGAGCCCGCAAGCGCGACCAAAAGGAAAATTGCCGACATCGCTCACCCTCCACACGGCGCCCAGCCCCAACTGTGGCCGCCATCATATAGCAACGCGCAGCGCGAACAACGTCGAGCCATGCGTCCAAATCTCGACGGACTCAGTCACGATCGTGCGAGTCGCTCGAAGGTCGCTTCGCCCTCTTCGTCAGGAACGGCGCCATGCCGCGCCGCGCCAGTTCGTCCGCCCGCTCGTTCATGTCATGGCCGGCGTGGCCTTTGACCCAGCGCCAATCGATTTCGTGACGCGTCGCGGCGGCGTCGAGCCTGCGCCACAGATCGTCGTTCTTGACCGGCTTCTTGTCGGCGGTGCGCCAGCCGTTGCGCTTCCAATTGTGGATCCAGCCGGTGACGCCGCCGCGCAGATATTGCGAATCCGTATGCAGTTCGACGCGGCAGGGCCAACTCAACGCCTCCAGCGCCGAAATCGCCCCCATCAGCTCCATCCGATTGTTGGTGGTCAGGGCTTCGCCGCCACAGATTTCCTTCTCGCGATCGCCGTAGCGGAGAATCGCGCCCCAACCGCCGGGCCCGGGGTTACCCGAGCAGGCCCCGTCGGTCCAAATTGCGACTTCGACCGTCATTCCAGCATGCCGTAATCGCGCGCGCTGACGACCCGTTGGTGAAAGCGGAGCTTCGCCAGATATTCCAGCGGATTCTTCGGCACCACCTTCGCGCCCTGGGGAACGTTGAGCCAATCGACCAGGCGCGTCAGCATGAAGCGCAGCGCCGAACCACGCGCGAGAATGGGCAGCGCCTCTGTCTCCGCGGCGCTGAGCGGGCGCAGCCCCTGATAGCCGTCGATCATCGCCTTGCCCTTGGAGACGTTGAACGATCCGTCGAGCTCGAAGCACCAGGCGTTGAGGCAGACGGCGAGATCGTAGGCGAAGGCGTCGTTACACGCGAAATAGAAGTCGATGAGCCCAGAGAGCCGGTCGCCGAGGAAAAACACATTGTCGGGGAAGAGATCGGCGTGGATGACGCCCCCCGGCAAATCGTTCGGCCAGATCGCCTGCAGCGCCGCAAGTTCGGTGACGATGGCCTTCGCCAATCCGGGCGACACCTCATCAGCGCGCGCCTCGGCGGCGGCAAAGAGCGCCGGCCAGCCGCCGATACCCAAAGCATTCGGGCGGCGGATCGAAAAGCCCGCGCCCGCTTCGTGCATCCGCGCGAGCGCTTCGCCGACTGCGCCGCAGTGGCGAGCGCCGGGGCGGCGGATCCAAATGCCGTCGAGAAAGGTGACGATCGCCGCGGCGCGCCCGGCCAGCCGCCCCAACGCCTCGCCGCCGCGGGCGCGAACCGGCTGCGGGCAGGTGACGCCGCGCTTGGCGAGATGCTCCATCAGGCCGATGAAGAACGGCAGGTCCTCCTCGTGCACCCGCTTTTCGTAGAGCGTCAGGATGAACTGGCCGGCTTCGGTCCGCAGCAGGAAGTTCGAGTTCTCGACCCCCTCGGCGATGCCCTTGAAGGAGACGACGCGGCCAAGATCGTAGCCGGCGAGAAAAGTCGCCAGCGCTTCGTCGGTGACTTCTGTGTAGACCGCCATGCTGCGTCCGCGATGATGCGTCCAGCCCGCCCCCGGCGCGCCGCGCGAAAGTTTGCTGTTAACGAGGAGCCGGCGGCGGCGCAAGCCGGATAAGCCGCTTCGGCGCCCTGTTGTCGACGACGGCGCCAGCCTTGGCGCGCAACTCGCGAAGCTCCTCAGCCGTGCGCCCGGTCTCGCTCGCGGCCGGTTCGCTCTCCGACATCTGCCGCATGAGCCGCCCGGGAGGCATCCCCATGACCCGGGTGAACATCGTCGTGAAGCTGCTCTGGCCTTGGAAGCCGAGTTCGAAGGCAACCTGCGTGATCGACCGCCCGCGAACAAGCATGTCCATGGCGGTGACAATGCGGAGATGATCGCGCCATCGCGCGAAGGTCATTCCCGTTTCGGCCACGAAAAGACGCGCCATCGTCCTGCGGCTGCTCCCCGCCCATTCGACGAGTTCGTCGAGGGACGCATTGAGCTCGGGATGCGCGCGGAGCCGCTCCGTCACGCGGCACAAGCGAGGGTCTTGTCCCGCGGGCAGGAACAGCACCGAGCTCTGATCGGCGGCGCCGATCTGGCGCAGAACGAGGCGCGAGACGAGCTCCGCATAGTCCGGATCAGCCGAATCGCGGTCGAGCCGAGAGAGCTCGAGAGCAAGCTCGCGCAGAAGATTCGAGACGGCGATCGTCGTCGGACCGGCTGGCAGCGGAGCGGAAAAGTCAGGATGAATCTTGAGAAGAATGAATTCCGACGTCTCGCTGTAGCTGGCGGAATGGGGCGTTTGGGCGGGAATCCAAATGCCTCGGCCCGGCGGCGCCAGCCACCAGCCGGCCTCACCCCTGAACCTCACCGTTCCGCTTAGCACCACCGAGAATTGGCCCTCGGCGTGATGATGCGTCTCGATCGCCTTCCCGGCCGGATGTCTTAGTCGTGCTCCGGTGACGGACGCGACCTCTGTGGAAACACCTTTGGCAGGCTCGCGCAGCATTATGGCCACATCGCGAAAGAAGTGAAATTCATTTTCTCTAGGATGCCACCCTCACAGCGATTGCGCAACAATCCCCAAAAGGAAGAATGAGTGATGGCGCGAAATCTCAATATCGTCGGGATCTGCGGGAGCCTCCGAACTGCCTCATATTCACGGGCAGTCCTGCGCAGCATCGCCGAACTCCTGCCGTCAGACACCAATTTCGTCGAACTCGATCCAGGCGCCTTTCCACATTACAATCACGATATTGACGGCGCGACGACCCCGGGACCGGTGCGGGAGGGCCGAGCCGTGATCGCGGCGAGCGACGCGGTGCTGATCGTCTCGCCGGAGTTCAACTATGGCTTGCCAGGGGTTTTGAAGAACATGCTCGACTGGCTATCGCGGCCTGTCTACACGAGCTGCCTTGGCGGCAAGCCCGTATTTTTCGCGACGATCTCGCCGGGTGCGCTCGGCGGCGTGCGCGCTCAGTCTCATTTGCGCGAAACCCTGTCTTCGATGGTCTGCAAACTCATGCCGCTTCCCGAAGTCGCCATTACTCATGTGGCCGGGAAGCTCGACAACGACCGCCTCGCGGACAAGGGAACCATCGAATATATCCAAACCGTGATCGATTCTTTCCTCCAGCAGGCGGGGCTTCGGCACAGAGCGAGTTGAGCGTTTGACGCCGGGCTGCTGTCACCCCCGCGAGCGTCACTCTGCTCATCGCCGCCGAATGTAAGCAGCGGAGTGAGTGCAGCGAGCCTGCCGTCATACGCGGGCTTGACCCGCGTATCCAGGACGAGACGCAGGAAGGCTAGTCGCAGATGTCGCCACCTCGGCGCCCGGATCAAGTCCGGGCGTGACGGCGACGGACCGATGTGTGCATGCCGTAGTGCGAAAGCGGGGGTCCAGACAACCGCTGCAGTCTTCCCCCGGATGCCCGCTTTCTTTCACGGGCACGACAGAGGCGCCGTGAGCGCCTGTGCCGCTTCGACCAAAGGCAAAACGCGTTATGCGCTCTGCGCTTGCCGCAAGCTGCGCGGCAGCGGGAAGGTCATCGCCTCGTCAGCCGTCGTCAATGTCTCGAGCGCGATCGCGTACCGTTCGGCGAACGCATGCAGAATCTGATCGACGAGAAACTCCGGCGCAGATGCGCCCGACGTAATCGCGACAGAACGCACGCTCGCCAGCGCGCACCAGTCGATCGCCTCGACGCTCGCCACGAGTTGCACGAACCCGCAGCCCTCGCGCTCAGCGGCTTCCCGCAGGCGCTGCGAGTTCGACGAATTGGCTGCGCCGACGACGATCACGGCGTCGACCATGGTGGCGGCGCGTTTGGCCGCTTCCTGGCGATTGGTCGTCGCATAGCAGATGTCTTCGCGCTGCGGCCCGTAAATGCCTGGGAAACGCCGTTGCAGCGCCGTGACGACGTCGCGCGTGTCGTCGATCGACAGCGTGGTCTGCGTGGCGTAGGCGAGCTGCGTCTGCGCCTCGAAGCACAGCGCCTCGACATCGGCGACCGAGGCGACCAAAGTCATCGCTCCCGGCGGCAATTGGCCCATGGTGCCGACGACCTCGGGATGTCCCGTGTGGCCGATCAGAATCACGTGGCGACCGCGCTTGAAGTGGATCAGCGCTTCCCGATGCACTTTCGTCACCAGGGGACAGGTCGCGTCGATCGTGAAGAGGTTGCGCGCGCGGGCTTCTTCCGGGATCGCCCTGGCGACGCCATGCGCCGAGAAGATCACGGGCGCGCCGCCCGGCGGAGCTTGGCTCAGCTCTTCGATGAAAACGGCGCCCTTGGCCTTGAGGGATTCGACGACGTGTTTGTTGTGTACGATCTCACGCCGTACATAGACCGGCGGGCCGTAGATGCGCAGTGCGCGCTCGACGACTTCGATCGCCCTGACGACGCCGGCGCAAAATCCGCGTGGCGCACAAAGAACAAGACGAAGTTCAGGCTTGATGTTCATTATTGATGACGCCTTCCCCCGGCCCTTCATGAAAAGGGCCGGAGATGAAGTCAAGGGCGCCGCCAAACCAAGAAGGACTGGCGGATAGGCGTCCAAGGTTCTACAAGCTTCGCCCCGATCAAATAGGAATGCGCCGTGACCGCCGTCCCTGCCCGCGCCAATGCGCCCGTTTTCACGCGCGGCTCGACGATGCGCCACGTCGCGGTGATGACCGCGACCGGATCAATCGGCCTCATCGCCGTTTTCGCGGTCGATTTCCTCTCGCTGTTCTGGGTTTCCCGCCTCGGCGTCCAGTCGTTCAAGGCGGCGGTGGGCTACGCGAGCCAGCTTCAATTTCTCGCGATGTCGATCAACATCGGCTTCATCATCGCGATCACCGCGAACTGTTCACGCGCGCTCGGCGCCGGCGATCGGCCGCGCGCCCGGCGCCTCGCCGCTTCCGGCCTGACGATCACCGCAATAGCGGCGACGGCGATTTCGGCGGCGCTGTTCATCTTCCGCGACCAGGCCCTCGTCGGCGTGCTGCATGCGAGAGGCGAAGCCGCTACGGTTGCGAGCAACTTTCTCGCCATCGCGCTGCCGGCCAATGTGCCGCTCGCGATCGGCATGGGGCTGTCGGGCGTCCTGCGCGCCGCCGGCGACGCGCGACGGGCGATGTATGTGACTCTCCTCGGCGGGCTCGTCACCTCGGTCACCGATCCGGCCCTTATCTTCGGCCTCGGGCTCGGTGTCTACGGCGCGGCTTGGGCGACGGTGATCTCCCGTCTCGTCTTCCTCGGCGTCGGCCTCTACGGCGCGGTCCATGTGCACAACCTCGTCGGCAGGCCTCGCCTCCGGGATGTGAGGATGGACGCCAAGCCGATCATGACGATCGGCTTCCCCGCGATCATGGCCAATCTCGCAACGCCGGCGGCGGCTGTCTATGTCACGCGCGTCTGGTCGGATTTCGGCGACGCGGCGGTCGCGGGCGGCGCGATCGTCGACCGCGTGAGCCCCCTCGCCTTCGGCGTGGTGTTCGCGCTCACCGCTTCGATCGGACCGATCGTCGGCCAGAACTACGGCGCCAAGCTCATGCATCGCGTGCGCCGCGCGATCACCGATTCGCTGGTGCTCTCCGTCGGCTATGCGACCTTCGCCTGGGCGTGCCTCGCAATCGCCGCGCCATGGATCGTCGCCGCGTTCGACGCGCACGGCGAAGCGGCGGCCTTCATCACGTTCTTCTGCCGCTACGGCGCGGTCGCCTGGGTGTTCGTCACCTTTCTCTTCGTCGCCAATACGGCCTTCAACAATCTCGGCTTCCCCATCCTGTCGATGGTCTTCAACTGGGGTCGCGCCACGCTCGGCACCATCCCGTTCGTGACGATCGGCGCCAAATACGGCGGCATCGAAGGGGCGATGATGGGTTACGCCGCCGGCGCGGCCGCCTTCGGCCTCGTCAGCGCCGCCACGGCCTATGGGGTGACCGCCCGCCTCGCAAAGACGCTCAAAAGCGAGTAGTATAGTTGGGCCTCTAGACCGCGCAGGGGAGACGGTCGATGAACCTCAGCGAAATCATTCAGGCCGCCCAAGGCGGCCAGGGCGTCAACAATCTCGCTAGCCAGTTCGGAATATCTCCGGAACAGGCGCAGGCCGCTGTCCAGGCGATGATGCCCGCCTTTTCGACCGGCCTGCAGAATACGGTCCAGAATCCGGAGGGTCTGGGCGGCCTGGTGTCGCATCTCGCCAGCGACACGCATCTCGCCGCCTACCAGGATCCCAATCAGGCCGCGGCGGCGACCGGGGCCGGCTCCAACGCCTTGAGCCAGATTTTCGGATCGCAGGACATCGTCGCCAGGCTCAGCCAGCACGCCTCGCAAATCTCGGGCGTCGACCCGCAAACCATTCAACAGATGATGCCGGTCGTCGCCTCGATCCTTGTTGGCGGCCTGGCGCATTCCCTCAACGCGAACGGGTTCGGAAGCCTGATGGGTCAACTCGCGGGAGCCGTTTCTGCGCCGGGAGGCCTCGCGGCGACGCTGGAGCAGGCAGCCGCGTCGCCTGCTTCGGGCGGTCTTTTCGGCGGCTTGGTCCAGTCGGTGCTGGGCGGCCTGTTCGGCGGCGCGCAGAGCGGCGCCCAGCAGACCGCGGCGACGCCCTCGGGGCTGCAAGCTGGGTTGGGCGCTCTCGCCAGCATGCTGCAATCGGGCGTGCAGGCCTCCGACGCCCACCAGCAAGGCGTGAACGCGATTTTGCAGCAACCCGCTGCCGGAAGAGGCTGAATTGCCGTGGCGCCGCCGCCCTCGAACTCTGCGGCGGCGTCCCGTCAATATTCCGTTCATTGATTTGTTTAACGGAGGCGCCTATCTGTCGGGCCGCCGCTCGTCCGGCCATGTCTGTCACTATTATTCGGAAACCTAATGGCCCGCGACGTTGTCGACGCCCAGTTCGTTGAAAGCCGCGACGATCTGGTCGCTTGGTTGGAAGCCGGCTGCAAGCCGCCCGAAGCGTTCCGTGTTGGCGCCGAACATGAAAAATTCCTGTTCTACACATCCGATCTCAGCCCCGTGCCCTACGAGGGGCCGCGCGGGGTCGGCGCGTTGCTCGAAGGGATGCGCCAGAGCCTCGGCTGGGCGGCGATCGAAGACGTCGGCAAGCTGATCGGCCTCTACGACGAGCATGGCGGCGGCGCCATCTCGCTCGAACCGGGCGGGCAGTTCGAGCTCTCCGGCGCGCCGCTGCCGACCATCCACGACGTCGCGGACGAACTCGAGGCGCATCTCAGAGCGGCTCACGCGGTCGCCGACACGCTGGGGATCGGCTTCCTTTCCCTGGGCGGGAGCCCGAAATGGCCGCTCGCGCAGACGCCGGTTATGCCCAAGGGCCGCTACCGCATCATGGCGCGCTACATGCCGCAGGTCGGAACCCGCGGCCTCGACATGATGTTTCGCACCGCGACGGTTCAGGCCAATCTCGACTTTTCGAGCGAAGCGGACATGGTGGCGAAGCTGCGCGTCGGCCTCGCCTTGCAGCCCGCTATCACCGCGCTCTTCGCCAATTCGCCGTTCACCGAAGGCGCGCCGAACGGCTTCCTTTCGATTCGCTCGGAGATTTGGCGCGACACCGACCCGGCGCGCACCGGCATGATGCCGTTCGCCTTCGAATCCGGGATGAGCTTCGAGCGTTATGTCGACTTTGCGCTCGACGTGCCGATGTATTTCGTCAAGCGCGGCTCGGTCTACCATGATGTCGCGGGCGCGAGCTTCCGCGATCTGCTGGCCGGCCGGCTCGCCGCCTTGCCGCGCGAGCGCGCCACGATCTCCGACTGGGCGAATCACCTGTCGACGATTTTCCCCGAGGTGCGCCTCAAGCGCTATCTCGAGATGCGGGGCGCGGACGTGGGTCCGCCGGCGCGAATCAACGCCCTCGCGGCGCTCTGTGTCGGCCTCTACTACGACCCGGACGCGCTTGTGGCCGCAGGGGAACTGATCAAGGGATGGTCGGCGGCGGACCGGCAGACTCTACGCGACGAAGTTCCGCGTCTCGGCCTCGCCGCGCGCATCGCGGGCCGCGATCTTCGCGCCGTGGCGGGCGAAATGCTCGAGATTGCCCGCGGCGGTCTCGCTCGCCGCAGCCGGCGCGATAGCGCAGGGCGCGACGAGACGATTTATCTGGAGCCGCTCGACGCCATCGTGGCGGAGGGGCGAACCCCGGCGGAGCACTGGCTCGCTCGCTACAAAGAAACCTGGAGCGGTTGCATCGAGCCCGTGTTCCAGGAAGCGGCGATCTGAGCGTTCCGCGAGCCGGGGCGGCGCGACTGTCACCCTCGCGAAAGCGGGGGTCCAGGCCACCGCCGCAGGCTTTCTCCCTTTGACTCCTGGATGCCCGCTTTCGCGGGCATGACAGCGGCGCCGCCCGGATCTTTGCTTGGGGAGACGGAGCGCGATGCGCCGACCCAGCGCTCCCGATTTGGCGCTCTGATACGTTCGCGTGGCGCCATTTTCGACGAATCACGCAGCATTGGCAGGTTCTCTGCCTCGGTTTGGCCGCCAGTGGCCTGAAAGGGCAAAAATTGACCGCGCCGGACCGTCTGCGCCACGGGTTTTCCGCAGAATGTTCATCTTCGGTTCACGGCGGAAACGGCATAGAGCGGGCCTAGCCTCGCTGGTGGGGCTTTTTCCGAATCAGGGACTAACATGCTCAAGAAGACGCTGACCGCCGCGGCTCTCGTCGTCGGCCTCGCCGCCGCTCCGGCCTTCGCGCAGGACAACACTGCTCCTGCCGCTGGCGCTCCCGCCGCCGCCCCGATGATGCACCATCATCATCGCCATCATCACCATCACCACCACCATCACCATCACCATCACCACATGGCGAAGGCCCCGGCGGCGGCTCCGGCCCCGGCGAAGTGAGGTTGGGGCGCATTCGCGCCCTTCCGTCCCGCATTTTGGCGGTTCTGGCTTCCGGACACCCGTCCGGAGGTCTTTTTTTTACGACGTGGATGAGGCGACCTGTCGCTTCAAGCAGGGCGAAGGTCGCTGGCCGCCGCAATGGCCGTCTGCCTTTTTGGTTGATGCGGCGCCGCTGTCACCCTCGCGAAAGCGGGGGTCCAGACAACCGCCGCGGGCCTTCCCCTTTGGCTCCTGGATGCCCGCTTTCGCGGGCGTGACAGCAGCGACGGCAGAGCGCTTTAGCCGTTCATCGCGGAGCGGGGATCGTAGGGCTTGTCGTCGCGCCAGCGGCGCATCAGCTTGGCCAGATCGGCGTCCTCTCCCGGCGGGAGGGCGATACGTAACGTCGCCAGCAGGTCGCCCTGCGGCTGATCGCCCGTCGCGGGAAGGCCCTTGCCGCGCAAGCGCAGCACGCGTCCGCCATTGGTCCACGGCGGGATCGCCATCTCGACCTCGCCGGAGAGCGTCGGCACGCGCACCTTGGCGCCGAGCGCCGCTTCATAAAGCGTGATCGGCAGATCGAGCCTCAGATCGCGGCCCTCGACCTTGAAGAGAGGGTGCGGCGCATAGCGGATCGTGACGATCGCGTCGCCCGCCGGGCCGCTGCGCGTCCCGGGGTTTCCCTGCCCGCGCAGCCGGATCGACTTGCCCTCTTCCATGCCTGTCGGCACGGCGACGTCGAGCGTTTTGCCGGTCGGCAAAGCGACGCGCACGGAACCGCCTGTCGCCGCTGTCGCGAGCGGCACGGCCACCGAGACGGCGATATCCTCGCCGCGGCTCGCACGTGATCGCCCTCCTCGTGCGCCGAATAATTCGGAGAGGACGTCGGGGTCGATCGAAGCGCCGCCGCCGCCGGCGTTGAAATCGAAGCCGAAATTCCTGAAGTCCGCCCCCTCGCCGGCGCCCGCCGCGCCGCGCTTGAAGCCGAATCCCTCGAATTGCGGCGCGCGCGGCTTACCGTCCGCGTCGATCTCGCCGCGGTCGTAGGCGCCGCGCTTCTTCTCGTCGCCCAGGATTTCGTAGGCTGAGCCGATCTCCGCGAAGCGATCCTTCGCCCGCGGCTCCTTGCTTTGGTCCGGATGAAACTTCTTGGCCAGCTTTCTGTAGGCCGACTTGATTTCAGCGGCGCTGGCCGACTTGGCCAGCCCCAGAATCTCATACGGGTCGCGCATCATGAGCCCAGTTTTCTGCGCCCGCCCCTTTAGGCTCGAGCGCTATTGTCTCCCAATCTATGTGGGCGACCTCGCTTCGTGACGCAAGGCGCCGGTCAGAGAGCCGTCCAAGCGGTCGAGTGGACGATCGCGACGTCGCCGCTGTCGTCGGGGCACCCGACGGCCTCGAGCTTCTTGGCCGCCTTGGCGTCCGTCAGTCGGGCCACGAAGCGGCGGCACAGCCGTCCTTCCTGCACGAAGGGTTCGTCGAGCGCGACAAATTCGCCGCGCGCGCCCGTCTCCGCGTCCGACCAGACCGCCGGCTCCGCATCGCCAGGCGCCCGAAGGCTGGAAGCCAGCACCGGCTCGGCGATGCGCCAGTCCCGCGAATCATAGGCGCGCTCGAGCGACGAGGGTTTCGGCTTGATCGAGCCAACCGGCTCGTCGTCGACGAGGGAGGGCAAGGCCATCGAGCACCCGCCAAGCGCGAGCACGCCTGAGAGAACGCCTAGGCGAAGAGACCGCGAGAGCGCTCTGGCCAGGGGAAACCCTTCGCGTTTGCAGGTCGGAAGATCTATCATCGACAATCGTTTGACAGCGCCAATCGGGAGCATGCTTGCCTTGAATGCGTTAAATTCGAGTGACTTCACCGAGGCGCGCGAACCCTTCGCCTTACTGAGGGCCTGGCTCGCCGAAGCCGGCGAGCGCGAAATCAACGATCCTGAGGCGATGACGCTTGCGACCGTCGACGCCTCCGGCATGCCGGACGCGCGTATGGTGCTGTGCAAGCAAGCCGACGAACGTGGGCTCGTCTTCTATACCAACGTCGAGAGCGCCAAGGGGCTCGAACTCGCCGCGACGCCCAAGGCGGCGGCGCTTTTCCACTGGAAGTCGCTGCGCCGTCAGTTGCGGGTGCGCGGAACGGTCGCCAGAGTGACGGACGCCGAGGTCGACGCCTATTTCGCCAGCAGGGCGCGCCAAAGCCGCGTCGGCGCCTGGGCGAGCCAGCAGTCGCGGCCGCTCGAATCACGCGCCAAGCTCGAAGAGGCGGCGGCGGCCTACGCCGAGAAATTCGGCGAGGGCGACATCCCGCGGCCCGACTATTGGGTCGGCTTTCGCCTGACGCCGGTGCAGATCGAATTCTGGCAGGACGGCCAATTCCGCCTGCACGACCGGATCGTGTTCTGGCGGCCAGGCGAGGCGAGTCCCTGGAGCCGGGAGCGTCTTTATCCTTGAACCAGGCATTCGGCCCATCGCGACGCAGCGAGTTCCGGGAGATGGCGCGTGAATGACCGCATCGACCCGACCCGCCCCGTCGTCGCGGCGTCGGTCGCCGTTTTTCGGGACGGCCGGGTGCTGGTCGCCCGCCGGGCGCGCGGCCCCTGGATTGGCGCTTATTCGCTGCCGGGCGGCGGCGTCGAAGTCGGCGAGACGCTGCGCGAGGCCGCGCTGCGCGAGCTCGCCGAAGAGGTCGGCGTCGAGGCGGATATTTTCGCTTTCGTCGACCACGTCGAGCCGATCCGGCGCGAGGAGGACCGCGTGCGCGAGCACTATGTCATCGCCGTTTTCGCCGCGCGCTGGCGGCGCGGCGAGGCGATGACCGGCCCCGAGGCGGACGCCGTCGCCTGGATCGCCCCGGAAGAGATCGGCCAGCTCCATACGACGCCGGAACTGCCGCGAATCATCGCCAAGGCGGCTCTACTGGAAAGGAGCGCGCGGTGAGGCGCTTCGTCCTTGCGCTGGCCGTGGCCATCGTCTTCGCCGGCCCAGGCTGGCAGGCGCTGGCGGCGCAGCGGTCCGCCGCCAAGCCGGCGCCGTCTCCGACCCCGACCCAGCAAGCCAAGCCCGCGCCGGACGAGCCGCCTCCCTACGAGCCGCAGCTCTTGCGCATGGCGGAAGTAATCGGCGCCCTCTCCTATCTGCGCGACCTTTGCGGCGACGGCGACGGCGACGCCTTCCGCGCCAAATTCACCGGCCTCATGGAGACGGAGGGCAATACGCCCGCCCGCAAGGAGACGCTCGCCGGCGCCTTCAACCGCGGCTTGCAGGGCTACGAATTGACCTATCACGCCTGCACGCCGGCGGCGCGCCAGATCGTCACGCGCTATCTCGACGAAGCCGCGCGCCTGGCGCGCGACATCGCCAATCGCTACGGCGGCTGAGCTCTACGCCTTGCGGCCGAACCAGCGGCGCACCCGGCCCGCATAGGCCTCGAACTCTTCGGGGTGGAGCCGACGCAGCATCGCCTCCTCGCTCGGCATGACGATGCGATCGTTGACGAGGAAGAAGAGCGCGGGCAGCAGCAGCGCCGCCGCCAGCATCGTCGGGCGCCAAGGCGCGAAAATCTGGAGATAGACTGCCAGAGCGGCCCACAGCACGAACTGCACCGCCGCGAGCAAATAAGTCGGGTTGCGCGACCAGGCATAAGGCCCGTCCGTCACCAGCGCCGAGGATTTGACGTAGGTGCGTGCATCGCCTCCCGCTTTGTCGAGATGGGCAATCACATAGACCTTGCCGCCATAGCAGGCGAGCAGCAGGAGGCCGAGGAGAAAGGTCGGCGCCATCACCAGCCCGCGCTGCGCCTCCGCCATCCAGACCGGCACGACCGCAGCGACGAAGAGCAGCGAGAAGGCGAGGTCGATGACGAAGGTGGCGGCGAATTTGAACCGCTTCGTCGGCGCTTTGGCGTCAGCGGCTGCCGGCTCGTCGAACAAGGCGCTCTTCAAGACGAAGCTCATGGGTCCTGATCCTCGCGCGGCGCTATCGCCGATCGCAGTCAGGATGCCGCGCGCCGGTAAATTTTCTGGCCTCGCAATCGCTGAAGTTTCAGCCGGACCCTAGTCCCCTTGCGGGAGAAGGGGTTGGGCTGCGCTGGCATCGGCGCTTTCCCGGCGGCCCGGACCTGCCTATGAAGACGCCAGCGGCGACGCGGTCGCGCGAGACGAAGGAGCGAAACGATGAATTCCAAGACCGAGGCGACCAGCCCTTCGCTGCCTCAGCTCGACCACGAAAACTTCCTCAGGCGCTCCTTCGAGGTCGCCCGCCGCTCGCGCGACAATGGCGATCATCCCTTTGGCTCGGTGCTCGTCGGACCGGATGGCGAGGTTCTGAAGGAGCAGGGCAACGGCTTCTCCTCGGAGGGCGGCGACATGACCGCCCACGCCGAGCGGCTGCTGGCGACCTGGGCCTCGAAAACCTATGGCGCGAAATTTCTCGCGGGATGCACGCTCTACACCTCGGCCGAACCCTGCGCGATGTGCTCGGGCGCGATGTACTGGGCCGGCATCGGCCGGGTCGTCTATGGCCAGAGCGAGCATAGCTTGAAAGAGATGACGGGCGCGCACGAGGAAAACCCGACCCTCGACCTGCCCTGCCGCATCGTATTCGAGGCCGGCCAGCGCAAGGTCGAGGTGATCGGCCCGCTGCTCGCCGACGAGGCGGCGCAATTGCAGCGCGACTTCTGGGCCGAGAGGGCGCCGTAAGGTCGGCGGCGCCGCGTCATCGCATCGGGTAGGCGGTGAAGATGTAGTCGTCCGCCTTCACCCTGGTATGGCAGGCGTGACACACGTCCTTGCCGAACGAACTGTCGTTCCCGAACGGCGTGAAGGCTTGCGACATGTCATTATAGAGGAACTGGGCGTAGCCCCATCCGTTCGTGTCGGGAAATCGCTTCGAGTCCTTCTCGATGAACGACACCGATTTCAGCGCGCCCGGGACCATGACGGGATAGGGCGAGATCGGGTTCTTCCTTTGCGCCCACTCGATCTTCACGATCATCGAGCCCTCGGGAAACGGCTTGCCGTTGCCGGGAACGCCCTCCCAGTAGGCGTTGATCATCGTCTCGTTCGCCGCAATGAGCTTGATGCCGTCGTCCACCTGGCTCACGGCGACGTCCTGCCAAGTCTCGTATCCCTTGAATTCCTGGAAGGCGATGCCGTTCGGCGCCTTCAGCGCGAACCTGTCCTGCGCCGCGAGGGCTGCGCCGGCGGCGGCGCACAACACGGCGAAAATCGCGGGGATGCTCTTGCTCCTCATCGCGAAGACCTCCCTTAAGCCGATGTCGGCGCAGTTCGGATTCTTGCGGCGATGTCACGCCCGCCACGGCGCAGGTACGATGGGGATCCATCGCGGCGAATTCTCGACGCGAGTCGGCCGGGCGCGGCGACGATGGCTAAGGCGTTCGGCAATTCAGGGGAATGGGAGGGTCCCTGTCATGCCCGCGAACGCGGGCATCCAGGGTCATAGGGCGAAGGCCGGCGGCGGTTATCTGGGCCCCCGCTTTCGCGCTGCGGCATGCACACATCGGTCCGTCGCCGTCACGCCCGGACTTGATCCGGGCGCCCAGGCGGCGACGTCTACGATTAGCCTTCCTCCGTCCCGTCCTGGATACGCGGGTCAAGCCCGCGTATGACGGCAGGCTCGCTCCATATATTCCGCCGGCTACACTCGGAGGCAATGAGCCGACTGAGGTGCCCGCCCGTTCGAAAATGTGTGCATGCCGTAGCGCTTTCGCGGGGGCGACAGCAAGGCGCGGGCAGAAGGCCCTAGTTCGCAAATCGGAAGTGCAGCACGTCGCCGTCCGCGACGACGTAGTCCTTGCCTTCCAGGCGGAACTTGCCGGCTTCGCGTGCGCCCGCTTCGCCCTTGTTGGCGACATAGTCGTCGTAGGCGATCGTCTCGGAGCGGATGAAGCCCTTCTCGAAGTCGGTATGGATGACGCCCGCCGCCTGCGGGGCGCGCGAGCCCTTCTCGACCGTCCAGGCGCGCGCCTCCTTCGGACCTACGGTGAAGAAGGTCACGAGGTGCAGCAGATCGTAGCCGGCGCGGATCACGCGGTTGAGGCCGGGCTCGGCGAGGCCGACCGCTTCGAGATAGTCCTTCTGGTCGGCGGGCGGCAGCACGGCGATCTCGCTCTCGATCTTGGCGGAGACGACGACCGCGACCGCGCCTTCCTTCTCGGCCTGCTCGCGAACGATATCCGAGAGCGCATTGCCCTTGTCGGCCGAGGCCTCCTCGACATTGCAGACGTAGAGCACGGGCTTCGATGACAGCAGCCCGAGCGACTGGAACAGCTTGTGCTCGTCGCGGCTGACGTCGGCAGCGCGGGCGGGTCGGCCTTCGCGCAGCTCGGCGAGGCTTCGCTGGGCGAGCGCCAGGATATCCTTGGCCTCCTTGTCGCCGCCCTTGGCCTTCTTCTCCATCTGGACGACGCGCCGCTCGAGGCTGTCGAGATCGGCCAGCATCAGCTCGGTCTCGATCGTGGCGATGTCGGAGAGCGGGTCGATGCGGCCTTCCACGTGGGTGACGTCGCCGTCCTCGAAGCAGCGCACGACATGGGCGATCGCGTCGCATTCACGGATGTTGGCGAGGAACTGATTGCCGAGCCCCTCCCCCTTCGAAGCGCCGCGCACCAGGCCGGCGATGTCGACGAAGGTGAGCCGGGTCGGGATGATCTCCTTCGAGCTGGCGATGCCCGCGAGCACGTCGAGCCGGGGATCCGGCACCGCGACGTCGCCGACGTTCGGCTCGATGGTGCAAAAGGGATAGTTCGCCGCCTGCGCCGCCGCCGTTTGCGTCAGCGCATTGAAGAGCGTCGACTTGCCGACGTTGGGCAGGCCGACGATGCCGCATTTGAAGCCCATGGGGGAGCGCTCTTTCGAGGGTTAGCGAGTTCGAGCGGCCCTATGCGCGGGACTGCGCAAAAAGGCAAGGCCGAGTCGCACGTCGGGCCGGGAACGCCCGGCGAGATTGCCTCAGCGAGGACGACCGCCGGATGCGTCTTCCAGCTCGTGCGCAAGCGTCTTTATCGCGTCCGGGAGCTGTTTCTGCACGTCGTCAGAATTTCGCACATTCGGCAATCTGATGTTGAGCGATATCGTTTCTCCGTTGCTCTCCCTCAGGTCAACGGCGACGCTAGCGTTGAAAGCGCCGCTATTGCCGGTCGGGAATAGAGATATACTACTAACGATAAGCTTTGATTTTATTGATTCTTGAGCATACGCCAAACACAGTGGCGCCGACGAGAGCATAACAACGAGAAGCGGAATGCGAGCGCGCATAAGCTGTCTCCGTGTTTTCACCCTGAATGCGAAATAGCGGATTCAAGCAACCGGCAAAAGCCGGAGTGGCGAGTATCGCCGCAATTGCCCGGCAGGATGACCTTATGCCGAACCCTTTTCGCCTCGCCGCGTTCGCTTTGCTCGCCGCGCTCTGCGTCGGCGGGGCCGCCGCGGCGACGGGCGCCGGCGCGCCCAAGGAGGAGACGCTCGCCCAGTCGGTGTGCCGGCTGATCGAATCTTCGGCGCAATTGCACGGCCTTCCCGTCGTCTTTCTGACCCGCCTGATCTGGCAGGAGAGCAGCTTCCAACCGGGGGCCGTCAGCCCAGCGGGCGCCCAGGGGATCGCCCAGTTCATGCCGGGCACCGCCAGCGACCAGGGCCTCGCCAACCCGTTCGATCCCGAGGAGGCGATCCCGAAGGCGGCCGCCCTGCTCGCCGACCTCAAGGGCCATTTCGGCAATCTTGGCCTCGCCGCCGCGGCCTATAACGCCGGGTCCGGGCGCGTCGGCGAATGGCTCGCCGGCAGCGGCTCGCTGCCAGCCGAGACGCAGTCCTATGTCGCGATCATCACGCGCCATTCCGTCGACGACTGGAGAGGCGATCCGCCCCCGGCGACGAAGGCCGGCCCGGTGTTCCCGGAATCCACCTGTCTTCAGGAGATCGCCGCCGTCCGCATCGCGCAGCCGCTCGCGGTCGTCGCGACTTCGTCGCTGACGGCGCCGTGGGGCGTCCAGATCGCCGGCAGCTTCTCGAAGGCGGCGGCGCTGGCGTCCTTTGCGCGCGCTCGTAACCTCTATGCCGGGATCCTCGGCAACGTCGAGCCGATGGTGATCGGCGGCGTGCTGCGCACGCGCGGCTTCAGCCCCTTCTACCGCGTACGCGCCCCCGCCTCGACCCGAGCCGAGGCCGAGGGACTTTGCACCAGAATTCTGCGCGTCGGCGGGGCGTGCGCGGTGTTGCGCAATTAGCGGTCGCTGCTGTGACTAAGGGAGGGACCGCGCCGTGGAAAGTGCCGGCCCTCCGTGTTATACGCATTCTTGAGGCGTCGTATGCGTGGACATTTCGCAAATCGTGACCACTCCCCAGGGCGCGCCAGCGAAAGCGGCGCGGCGCACCAGGGAAGACATGTGTCTCTCGCGCCTCACGCCTCCGTTGTGGAGCTAGAGGCGATGTGCGAGCGGGCGCTGAGCCTGTACGGCGTTCGTGTGCTCGACAATGTCGACCTCTCGCGACTCGATACGCTTGCCGCGCGCGCCTTCGTGATTGGGCGAGCGCTGATGGAACGCGGCGATCTCCGGGCTTTCGCACTCGGCCGCAATATTCTTTCCTTCATCGAGACCTGAGCATGGCGTTGACGCAGCTGCAGCGCAGGATCATGGCGGTCCTGGCGTCGAACAGAACACGAACGAGCTACGTTGCTGGCGGTCTCGTCCTCAATCGCGACTGGCCGCGCATGTCCGACGACATTGATGTCTTCCACGACACCGACGAGGAGATTGGCCCGACCCGGTGCCGGAACTAAGGGATGTCCGTCCCGACTGGCGCAGATGACATTCTGCGCCAACCAATAGTCTTCGCAGGCGGGGCTCGCCGAAGCGAGGGACGATCCGCAGGGCGCCGACAGTTGATCGCGGATTCACCGCACTCCGCTTGCCAGAAACCTGATTCAGCGTCACATTTTCTCATCGGGAGCAAAACTCCGTCACCATAAGACGGCGCTCAAGGAGGAAATGCGGATGGCCAAGGCGCTGATGGCGACTCCACGCGTAAAATCGATCCAGCGATTGGCGCTCGCCATGCTGGTTGTCGCGGGCGTCATCAACTACGTCGACCGGGCGACTCTTGCAGTGGCCAATCCGCTCATTCGGCAGGATTTGGGTCTGTCGCTCGCCGACATGGGGTATCTGCTTTCGGCGTTTCTTTGGGCGTACGCTTTCGCGCAGTTGCCGACAGGAGCGATGGTCGATCGGCTTGGACCTCGCCTCTTGCTGACGTTGGGCCTCAGCCTCTGGTCGGGAGCGCAACTCCTCGGGGGCGTGGTCCAAGGGTTTGGTCAATTCTTCGGCGCGCGCGTTCTGCTCGGGATCGGCGAGGCGCCGCAATTCTCGACCGGCGCCCGCGTCGTGCGCGACTGGTTCAATGCGAGGGACCGGGGCCTCGCCACCGGCATCTTCAATTGCGCCTCGTCGCTCGGCACCGCCATCGCCGTGCCGCTGCTCACGTTCCTCATGCTGACGTTCGGATGGCGCGTGATGTTCGTCACCATGGGCTTGGCCGGACTGGTCATGGCCGCAACATGGTATCTCGCCTACCGCAACCCGACCGAAATCACGCAGACGCTGGAGGAAATCGCCTATCGCACCGAGGGCGATCCGCCGGGCGAGCGCACCAAGGTGACGCTTCGGGAATGGAAGCAACTGTTTCGATTCCGCACGACCTGGGGCATGATTCTCGGCTATTTCGGCTGCATCTATCTGACTTGGATCTACACGGCCTGGCTACCCGGCTACCTCGAGGTCGAGCGGCACATGAGCGTGAAGACCACCGGGGTCTTGGCGGCCATACCGTTCGTGTGCGGGGTCTTCGGCGGCGTCCTCGGCGGCTATTTCGCTGATATCCTGGTGCGCCGAGGAGTCTCGCCGGTCAAAAGCCGGCGCTATCCGGCGGCGATCGCCTTGATCGGCACATCGGTTTGCACCGTCGCCGCCGCCTATGTCCCGAGCAACGCGTTGGCGCTCGTCTTCATCTCGGCCTCGCTGTTCCTGGTCTATGTCACCAGCACCTGCGCCTGGGCGCTCAGCTCGGTCGCGGCGCCGACCAACTGCACCGCCTCGATCGGCGCGATGCAGAATTTCGGCGGCTACCTCGGCGGCGCCTTGGCGCCGACGGTGACCGGGCTCATCGTCCAGTCGACGGGTTCCTTCGCGCCGGCATTGGTCGTCGGCGGCCTCGTCGGCCTTGGCTCCGCCGCGTCCTATCTCTTCATCGTCGATCAACCGATCACCGCCCTCGATTTGGATGCGGCGTCGGGCTCCACGCCCGTGCCGCTGTCGGCTCGCGGGGCGTAGCCTCACGCATCAGACGGTGTGCTCATGCAGGACGGACAATTCAGCCGCACCGCGCTCGGCGCCGCCGGGCATCGCGCGGCGCATCAGGTTCTTGAAGGCGGGAGCGTCTTCACCGATCCGCTCGCGATGCGCATTCTCGGCGACGACGCCGAGGCGGCGATCGCTAAGGCGAAGGAGGAGCCGAGACGGCGCGGCGTGCGGCTGTTCGTCGCCATGCGCAGCCGGTTCGCCGAAGACGCCGCGAAACGCGCCGTCGCTCGCGGCGTCAGGCAGATCGTCGTGCTCGGGGCTGGGCTCGACACCTTCGCCTATCGGCTTGAGGCGATCGAGGGGCTGCGCGTCTACGAGGTCGATCATCCCCTAACGCAAGCCGAGAAGCGCCGGCGCCTCGCGGCCGCCGCGATCGCGCCCGGGCCGCATGTCGTCTTCGCGCAATGCGACTTCGAGCGGCAAAGTTTCGTCGCAGCGCTGGCGGCGGCGGGTTTCGACGCGGCCGCGCCGGCGTTCTTCCTCTGGCTCGGCGTCACGCCCTATCTCTCGGAGGCGGCGATCCTCGCCAGCTTCGCCGCCATCGCCGCTCTGCCCGGCGGCGCCGAAGTGGCGTTCGACTACGCCAATCCCAGCCAGACAATCGACGATCCCCTGACGCGCGCGACGCACGAAGAGCTGGCGCGCCGGGTCGCCGAAGCGGGCGAGCCGCTCCGCACCTTCTTCGACACGCCTGCGCTCCATGGCCGGCTGAGCGAACTGGGCCTGACGATCGAAGACGATCTCGGGCCGGCGGAGATCGCAGAGCGCTACTTTCCGGGCTGGCCGGCGCGCAGCGGCGCCGGGGCGCATGTAGCGCTGGCGGCGACGCGCGCGGTTTGAGCGCGTTGCTTCGCTCCGCTCGCAATGACGGTTCCGCGTAACGACAAGAACGCGCTAGCCACCGCCGAGGAGGCGCGGCTCAAATCGCGCAGATGCGGCGGCTCGACGACGCAGCTTCGTTGCCCCTTCTCGACTGCCTGGCCCGCACAGCTACCGACATCCAAATGCAGGAAACGTGAACGCCACGTTCACGGCATCTGTTACGGTATATTTTATCGCTAAAATATCGCAATGTTTCAATATTGCTGAATATACAGGGTACTCTTTGTCACATCATCAATATACAATCGGCGTTCATCACGACGTATTGAATAATACGCCAATTTTATTCCATGAAACGGCGGCAATTGCGCCACCACTATTTTGCTAGCAGTTGCACACCATGTTGCTTGGCCTGGCACGGCCGATGGCGACGGTCCGGCGCACGGCCGGTAGGAGAAGATGTCGGGCGCCCGTGCGTCGCGCGGCGCAAAGGAGATGCAGTCATGCGGAACATTCTCATCGGCGTCGTGGCGAGCGCCACAATGGGCGCAGCTTTCCTCGCCGCCACGACGGCGGCCCGGGCTGACGATTTGGGTCCCGGTCCCTACGGCATGGGCGACCCGGGCGCCGGCTACGCCGTCGCCGAGAATGGCGGCTGGGGCCCGGGGCCCGGCTACAACTACAACTACGGCTACTCAGACGACGGCTATCGGGCTCGCCCCTACCCGTCCGACGGCAATGCTGGCCCCGGTCCCTACGGCATGGGCGGTCCGGGCACCGGCAAGACCGTCGCCTTTCCCTGACGCCACGCCGCTGGCCGCGCAGACCGCGGCTGGCGTCCGCCTCATCGCCCAAATGCGCGCCGCCGACAGCGCGCAATGTCGAGGTGGGTCAGTAAGCTGGTCGGCGCGCCGATTTGCGGCGCGCCAACCTCATTTCCGGGCTGGCCGTTGCGCAGCGGCGCCAGACTGGAGGATTCGTGGGCGGAGCCATGGTGCAACGCGGAATTCCGCCTGAAATTCGGGGCCTTTTAAAAGAAGACCAAACGCAGGGCGTTGCGCCGTCGCCGCCGGCAGGCACTAAGCGTTCGGTTTAGCGGACCCCCGCCCAACCGTCTCGAGCAACGCCCCCTCCGCCGTCTTGGCGACCCGCAGCGCGTCGCGGCGGACGAGATAGTTGGCGTGGGCGAGCGCTTCGCTGAAGGCGAAGCCCATCTGGTGCGGATCGTCGATCGTGCGGCCGAACACCACGGGCACGAGGTCGGCGACCGATTGCGACCGGCCGGCGCAGGCTTGGAGAATGGCTTCGCAGCGCGCTTCATGGTGCGCTGTGAGCTCGTCGATGCGTGTCGGCAGGCCGGTGAACGGCAGGTTGTGGCCGGGCAGTACGAGGACGTCTTCGGGCAGCGTCTGCTTCAGGCTCTCCAGCGAGCGCAGATAGATCCCTAATGGATCGCCGTCCGGATCCATCGCCGAGACGCTGATGTTGGGCGAGATCTTGGCGAGCGCCTGGTCGGCCGCCAGCAAGACGTTCTGCGCCGCGCAATAGAGCATCACCTGCTCGGGCGAGTGGCCGCCGCCGGTCATCACGCTGAATTCGCGCCCGCCGATGCGCAAGGTCTCGCCGGCGATCACGCGCCGGAACGTGCGCGGCAGCGACGAGACCATTTTGAGATAATAAAGGCCGCCGCTCAGCAGCAATTGCGTGTGCGCTTCGCTCAAGCCATGCGAGCGATAGAAGCTGCGGTACGGCTCGGCGTTGAGCGCGCCCGGGTCGAGCCGGATCGTGAGCGCGACGAGATATTCGGTTTCGCTCGCGAGCAGCGGGACGCCGAACCGCTCGCAGAGCCATCCGGCGAGGCCGATATGGTCGGGATGGCAGTGGGTCGCGATGACGCGCGTCAGCGGCTTGTCGCGCAGCGGGCCCTCGAACAGCGCGTCCCACATCGCGCGGGTGGCGGAATTGTCGATTCCCGTGTCGATCAGCGCGTAGCCGCCGTCGTCTTCGACGAGATAGATGTTGACGTGGTCGAGGCGAAAAGGAAGCGGCAGGCGAAGCCAGAAGATTCCTTCCGCCGCCTCGATCATTTCGAGCGGCTTGGGCGGGTCGGCGAAGGGGAATTCGATCGGCGGCATCGAGGCACCTAGAGCATTCTGGGTTGACGCAGCGCTCTGTCACCCCCGCGAAAGCGGGGGTCCAGACAACCGCCGCAGGCCTTCGCCCTTTGACTCCTGGATGCCCGCTTTCGCGGGCATGACAGGGGCGACGCTTTTGAACCCTGCGAGGGCGCGGCGCCAAGCCGCGCCGGCCGCTCAGATCGGCGAGAGGACGTGGATCGCGCGATCGGCGACGAGATCCCTAGTCTTTTCGCCGTAGGCCTTCATATGCGGGGCGACGGCATGGGCCTTGAGCGCCTCGAGGCTCTCCCAGGTCTCGATGACGACGAAACCGTCCGGGCCATATTTGGCGCTGGAGGCCTCGATGTCCACCACGCCCTGGTATTCGATGCAGCCCGCTTCGGCGAGCACCGCCGGCACATTGGCGCGAAAGTGTCCGATGAGTTCGTCTCGGCGGCCGGGTTTGCAGGTGATGACGGCAACGACTCGAATCATGAATGCCTCCAACGGGAAAAGACGTATCGTCGCCCCTGCGGTCTTAAATTGCCAGCCCCGAATTCGCTGGCCGCGGCGCGCGGATCGCCGCGGGATGGTATAGACTGGAGGTGGCGGCGCTCGCGACGCCGCGACAGCGTGAAACTCGACCCAGGAGGACGCCGATGAGTTGGAATCCGTCGCTCGAGCCCGGTTGCCCGAACGAGGTCGGCGTCGACGCGATCGAGACGCTGATCGTCCCGCGCGCCCGCGACCTCGGCGGCTTCGAGGTGCGCCGCGCGCTTCCCGCGCCCAAGCGGCAGATGGTCGGCCCGTTCATCTTTTTCGATCAGGCGGGGCCGGCCGAGTTCGTCACCGGCCAGGGGATCGACGTGCGCCCGCACCCGCATATCGGGCTCGCGACGGTCACTTACCTCTTCCGCGGCGAGTTCCAGCATCGCGACAGCCTCGGCACCAACCAGATCATCCATCCTGGCGCGGTCAACTGGATGGTGGCGGGGCAAGGCGTCACCCATTCCGAACGCACCAGCGCCGAAACGCGCAAGGCGCCGCACAGCCTGTTCGGCATCCAGACCTGGGTCGCCTTGCCGGAGACGCAGGAGGAGAGGCCGGCGAGCTTCGAGCACCACGACAAAGAAGCGCTGCCGGTGATCGAGAACGAGGGCGTGAGCGTGCGTCTGATCCTCGGCCGGGCCTATGGCGCGAGGGCGCCCGCGAGCGTGTTCTCCGAGACCTTCTACGCCGACGCGAAGCTCGCGCCCGGCGCGCGCCTGCCGCTGCCGGACGATCACGAAGACCGCGGGATCTATGTGGTCGAGGGCTCGATTTCGGTCGCCGGCCAGAGCTTCGAGGCGGGGCAGATGATGGTGTTCCGCCCGGGCGATGCGATCACGATCGGCGCCGGCGACGCGGGCGCGCGCCTGATCCTGCTCGGCGGCGCGACGCTCGGCGGGCCGCGCTACATCTGGTGGAATTTCGTCGCTTCGAGCCAGGAGAAGATCGAGGCCGCCAAAGTGCAATGGCGCCGCGGCGAATGGGGCATCGGCCTATTCGACCTGCCGCCCGACGATCGCAGCGAGTTCATCCCGCTGCCGTGAGCGAGGGCGTCCGGCGACGCCCGTCTTGGCCGGGCTTGTCCCGGCCACCCACGCGGCGCCGCTTAACCAAACACTCAGGCGGAGGAGGCACTGACCGGCGTGGATGGCCGGCCCGGCCAAGACGGGTCGCGCCGCCTAAAACCCGGCCAGCATCAAGTGGCGCGAGACATGATCCAGGGCCATGTCGAGAGCAAGTTCGAGGGGACGCGTCGTTCGCGTCGTCTGCGCAAGCAGAACGCCACCTTGCAAAGCGCTGATGACGGCAGTGGCGAGATCACCCGGATTGGCGTCGGCCTGAAGTTCGCCCCGATCCCGCATCGCACCGAGGCTGAGAGCAAGATGGGACTCCCATTTCGCGAAACTCCGCGCGAGGAGCTGCCGGGCGCCCTCGGAGCGGTCCGACAATTCGCTAGCAAGGGATCCGATCGGGCAGCCTCCAACGCAATCGTTCCCGCGGTTTATCTCGACAACCTTGTCCCGCCATTTTCGCAAGTCTGTCAGCGATTTGACCTTCAGCAGGCAGGACTCCTGAAAGTCAAGAACCTGCGCAGCCTGCGCCTCTACGACCGCGCACATCAGCGCATCTCGGTCGGCGAAGTAGTGGTAAAGCTGCGATTTGCTCGTGCCGCTGGCCGCCATGATGTCGTCCAGGCTCGTGCCTGCCACTCCTCGGACCGACACCAACCTGGCGGCTGCCTCGACGATGCGTGTCCGCGTTGCGGCGCCTCGCGCCGTGATGGGCTTCGACTTGGTCGATGGTCGGTTCGTGTTCATGCGCGGGTATTTACCAAGAGTGGACTTGACAGTCCATTCTTGATGACGGATGTCTCTGCCTGCTGGACCGCTCGGTCCAGACAAAGGGGTGACGGCCTATACGTCTATTGCGGAACGGCGAAGCAGGGCTGGCCGGCAGTAGTCCGGTCACCACCTGAGAACGACGGAGCGACCTCCTTCCATGTCCAAACTCGACGGCAAGATTGCGCTGATTACCGGCGGCACCACTGGCATAGGCGCCGCAACCGCCAAGCTCCTCCAATCTGAGGGAGCGACGGTGGTTGTCACCGGTCAGAATCCAAAGACCCTCGAAGCAGCGCGTTCCGAATTTCCCGGGATTGACGCCATCCTCTCGGACCAAGGCGACGTTGGCTCTAGCAAGAGGCTGATCGACCAGGTCAAAGAAAAATATGGTCGCATCGATGTGCTTTTCGTGAACGCGGGCGTCGCGCATTTTTCTCCGCTTGAAGGCGTCGACGAGGAATTCTTTGATTATCAATTCGGGATAAATGTCCGCGGCGCCTACTTCGTCGTCAAGCACGCGGTCCCGATCATCCCGGATGGAGGCGCCATCATCCTCACCGGATCTACCGCTGGGTCGTCGGGCAGCCCTGCGATGAGCGTCTATGCCGCGACCAAGGCGGCCATCCGGTCCTTTGGTCGTACGCTGGCGGCGGAACTCGCGCCCCGCAACATCAGGGTAAATGTCGTCAGCCCGGGCCCGATAAGCACTCCGATCTTTGGGAAGTCTGGCTTAAGCAAGGAGCAGATCGATGGGTTCCTCGCGGGTGTCAAGGCTCGCGTTCCACTGGCGCGCGTGGGAAACCCCGAAGAGGTCGCGTTGACTGTTCTTTATCTGGCGGCCGACGCCACATATGTCACCGGCGGGGAGATCATCGTTGGTGGCGGACTCGTGGACGTCTAGAAAATCGCGAGGTCTTTGGTATCAATCAAACGCCATCGTCTTGGGATTGAGTGCGCGCCACGGGCTGAACCCGGCATCCACACTTGAACACGGAGGAGAGGAACCATGACCAAATTCGCGATCTATGCAGAGCTCAAGGCAAAGCCTGGGAAGGGCGAGGAGGTTGCGGCATTTTTGGCTAGCGCGCAGAGCCTCGCGCTGAACGAGCCGGAAACGGTCGCCTGGTTTGCCGTCCGCTTCGACGACAGCACTTTCGGAATCTTTGACGCATTCAACGAAGAGAGCGGACGCCGCGCTCACCTGAGTGGGCCTATCGCCGAGGCCTTGATGAGCCGCGCGGCAGAGCTGTTGGAGGCAATGCCAAATATCCGTCAGCCCGATGTTATCGCTGACAAGTTGCCCGGCTGAACGTCTGTCGCGTGATTTCGTCGCTTCGAGCCAGGAGAAGCTCGAGGCCGCCAAAGAGCAATGGCGCCGCGGCGAATGGGGCATCGGCTTGTTCGACCTGCCGCCCGACGATCGCAGCGAGTTCATCCCGCTGCCGTGAGTGGAGGGCGACCGGCTACGGCCGTCTTGGTCGGGCTTGTCCCGGCCACCCACGCGGCGCCGTTTAGCCAAACGCTCGGGCGAAGGAGTAACGGACCGGCGTGGATGGCCGGGACAAGCCCGGCCAAGACGGACGCCCCCACACGTTACTTTGGCTCCAAATGCTACTTCGGCATCAGAGCCGCAAAGCGTTGCGGCTGCATGCCGAACCCCTCAGGCGCCAGGCGGTAACCGTAGCGCGCTTCGTTGAGCAGCAGGATGGGCCGATGCGGATTGGGCTCGATCTTGCGCCGCAAGCCGAAGATGAAGGCGCGCAGCGCCTTGCGGTCGCGCAAAGTATCCGCCCTGCCGAGGCCAGCGAGGATCTTGCCGAAGGTCGCGACTTGCCCGCGCAGCCGCACCAGCAGCTCCAGCACGCCGAGTTCGGACGGCGATAGCGCGATCGCGCGCCCGTCTCGCGTCGCGCGCCGCTCGAGCAGATCGACGACGAAGTCGCCGTGGCGGTAGTAACGCACGCCCCCCTGCGAGAGAAAATGATGCAGCTCGGCGGCGCGCACGCGGGCGGAGAGCTCCTCGGCGCGGAATGGCCGCGGCAGCCAATCGGCTCCCATTTCGATGACGGCGACGCCGTCCGCCTGCTGATGTTCCTCGCAAAGGGCGAGGATTTGCGAATTCGGAAAGGCCTGTCTGGCCGCGCCGACCTCAGCCGGGTCGAGCCGCGGGAGGTCGAGGATGACGATGTCGGTGTCGTCGGCTTCTCCTCCGTCTCCTTCGGAAGCTTCTGGCGATCTGGCTTCGATCGCATAGCCGCCGGGACCAAGGATGTTTCGCGCCAGCCGGACCAATTGCGTTTCGTCACTCAAGATGAGAACTCGCGTCCGAGGCCGCGAACGTTTCGCGCCCATGTCTGCCCGCTCGATGAGAGATGAGGTCTGGCTCGCCCAAAGCGAATTGCGTTTGGTTCGAACCAGAGCCGTCATTGCGAGCGAAGCGAAGCAATCCAGCAGCGCCAAGCGGAACTATGGATTGCTTCGTCGCTTCGCTCCTCGCAATGACGGTTCATCCTGATACGTCCGAACCCGAATTGACCGGCTCGATGTCGGTCGTCGACTTGCCGTCGGCGCCCGTCTTGGTGACGGACGACGGGAACATGCCGGGATGCTCGGTCGAGAAGGTCTTGAAGAAGACGACGGCGAGATCGGTCTCCTTTGGCTGCGGCGTCGCAGGATTGGCTTTGATCCAATCCTTGACGACCGGGTCGTGCGACTTCTCCCACTCGTCGATATAGGCCGCATGGGTCGGATCCGGGCGCGGAACACGAAACAACGCCTCAGCATGCGCCATCTATCTGCGATGCGCCGTGCACAAGGCTCCTGCCTCGGCGGCGCCAAAACTAGCCCAACTTCCGTAAGCAATCGATTGGGAAGCGGGCTGTGCGAAGTAAGGGATTCGTAAGGGCGCGGAACCAGCGCGCGAGGCCGTTAGGCGCGCGAGACGAGCCGTTGCGTCGTCAGGCGTTTTGCGTCTTGCCGCAACAGCCCTGTCATTGCGAGCGGAGCGAAGCAATCTAACAGCGCCAAGCGGAAGCATGGATCGCTTCGTCGCTGCGCTCCTCGCGATGACGGGGCGGCGCCGCTGTCATGCCCGCGAAAGCCGGCATCCAGAGTCAAAGGGCTTAGGCCTGCGGCGGTTGTCTGGACCCCCGCTTTCGCGGGGGTGACACCGGTCGCCGCAGGCGCTTCGCTTTCGTCAATCGATCAGCTTATACGCCGGCAGGGTCAGGAACTCCTCGAAGGTCTCGCTGAGCGACATCTGCGAGAAGAGTTCGATCGCCTCGGCGAAGCGGCCCTTGTCGAAGACGGCCCCGCCGATCGCCTCGCGCACCTTCGCCATCTCGTCCGCGAGCGTCGCGCGGAAGAGGTCGGGTGTGACTTCGCGTCCGTCAGCAAGCTTGGCTTTGTGGCGGAGCCATTGCCAGATCTGGGCGCGCGAAATTTCCGCCGTCGCCGCGTCTTCCATCAGATTGTAGAGCGGCACGGCGCCGCGGCCGCGCAGCCACGCCTCGATGTATTGCACGCCGACGCGGATGTTCTCGCGCAAGCCCGCCTCGGTGCGCGCGCCCTCGTGAACGCGCAGCATGTCCTCGCGCGTGACGGCGACGTCGTCGCGCGTGACCGAGAGCTGGTTCGGGCCTGGCATCAAGCGATCGAACACTTCACGCGCGACCGGCACCAGATCGGGATGCGCGACCCAGGTCCCGTCGTGGCCGTTGCCCGCCTCGCGCTCCTTGTCGGCGCGCACCTTGGCGAAGGCGGCCTCGTTGGCGCTCGCATTGCCCTTGATCGGGATTTGCGCCGCCATGCCGCCCATCGCGAAAGCGCCGCGCTTGTGGCAGGTCTTGATCAGCAGCAGCGAATAAGCGGCGAGGAACGCCTTGCCCATCGTCATCTCGGCGCGGTCCGGCGTCAGGAAGGCCGGATTGTCGCGCAGGCGCTTGATGAACGAGAAGATGTAGTCCCAGCGACCGCAGTTGAGGCCGACAATGTGCTCGCGCAGTTCGTAGAGGATCTCGTCCATCTCGAAGGCGGCCGGCAGCGTCTCGATCAACACCGTCGCCTTGAAGGCGCCGACCGGCGCGCCGAGCGTCTCCTCGGCGAAGGTGAAGGCGTCATTCCAAAGGCGCGCTTCGAGATGGCTTTCCATCTTCGGCAGATAGAAGGCCGGCGTCGCGCCCTGCGCCATCTGCGACTTGGCGCAATGGAAGACATAGAGGCCGAAGTCGAACAGCGAGCCGGACATCGGCGCGCCATCGACGAGGACATGGCGCTCCTCGAGATGCCAGCCGCGCGGGCGCACCATCAGCACCGCCGGATTGCTCTTGAGCGCGTAGCGCTTGCCGGTCGTCGCGTCGGTGAAGTCGATCGCGCCGGCCCAGCGATCCTTAAGATTGGCCTGGCCTTCGATCATATTGGCGAAGACCGGCGAAGAGGCGTCCTCGAAGTCCGCCATGAAGACTTTCGCGCCCGAGTTGAGCGCGTTGACGATCATCTTGCGGTCGACGGGGCCGGTGATCTCGACGCGGCGATCGAGGAGATCGGCGGGGATCGGCGCGACCTTCCAGTCGCCCTCCCGGACCGAGCGCGTCTCGGCGAGAAAATCGGGGGTCTCGCCAGCGTCGAAGCGCTTCTGGCGCTCGGCGCGCAGCGCCAGCAGCTCCTTGCGGCGCGCGTCGAAGCGGCGATGCAGCGCGGCGAGAAACGCGAGGGCCGCGGGCGTCAAGATGTCATCGAGGCGCGGCGTCGGAGCGGCGCAAAGCTCGACGCCGGAAACAGACGCGGATCCAACCATGGCGAAACCTCCGAGGGACGCTTGTGTCTAGATCCCTATAAAGTGTTTGGCGACATGTGGATATCCGCGCCGGCTCCCATTTTCAGCAAGTCTGTTTTGCACAAAAGGGAAGAAATACTTCACCTCAGGCGGCGAGGTCACGGTGCGACGGACCGAACCAGGCACGCGTGGCGCGGGCCCGCGCCAGCCGCTCGCCGGGGTCGTCGTCGGGGGCGAGCGCGGTGCAATCGTGGAGATCGGACCGCAGCAGGCCGATGTCCTGCAATTCGCGGTCCGACATCGAGCCGAGCTCGGCGAGCGTTCGCCTCGCCGCGGTCACGCGCGCCGGCCACCCGAGCACGCGATGAATGAAGGCGGATATGCCGGAGCGCCGGCGGAAGGTGGGAGAGACATCGAGCATAGCGGGACTTCATTGGGCGCACTCCGCCGTTCGCCGGCAAGAGGCGGCGGGGGTCACGGCGAAGGCGAAGCGTTTGTGGAGCGAATATCGCGCTTTCTTATTGATCGGTCCAACGAATGTTTGTACTGTAATCCATGACAAAGTGAGATCGGTCACATGCTCGACACCGACCAGTTGCGCTCCTTCCTCGCCATTGTCGACACCGGCTCGTTCACCCGCGCGGGGGAGCGCGTCAACAAGACCCAATCTGCGGTTTCCATGCATATCCGGCGGCTCGAGGAGCAGCTCGGCTGCGCTCTGTTCGTCAAGCAGGGCCGTTCGGCCAGGCTGACCGCAGAGGGCGAAAAGCTGATCGAATATGCGCGCCACATGATCCAGATCGAGGCCGGCGCGGTGGCGGCGCTATCGCGCCGGGGACTCAGAGGTTCAGTGCGCTTCGGCATTCCGGACGATTACGCCGAGTCCTTTCTCTCAGGCATTCTGACCTCTTTCAATCGACGTCATCCGCTGGTCGAGGTCGCGGTGATTTGTGAGAATTCAGTCGAACTCGGGGCGCAGGTGAAGGCGGGAGCGATCGACATCGCCTTGGTGACGGATCACGAGGAGCTGCAGAATTTCGAACTGGTTCGCGAGGAGCCGCTGGTCTGGGCCGCCTCCAAGCGCTTCACGTCAACCGCTGGCGCGCAGATTCCCCTGGCGGTGGGAAGCCCCACCTGTCTCTGGCGCCGGGTGTTGGACGTCGCGCTGCGGGACCGGCCGAGTGCGACCCACGGCCTGTTCTCCTCGAAGAACTACACGGCGATCGGCTCCGTTGTTCGAGCGGGCCTCGCCGCTACGGTCCTGCCGATCGGCATGGTCGGCGACGACTTGCGCGTGCTCGGCAAGGAGGACGGATTGCCTCCCTTGCCGCTCACGCGCATGGGACTCATTCGCGCCTCCGGCCGGCAGTCGCCGGAGGCTTCGGCGTTCGCCGAAGCCATCCGTGATGCGATCGGCGGCGCCGGAACGCGCAAAGTCGCTTGAGGGACAGATTCGCCTTCCGTCAAATCGAGCCCGGAGGGATGAACGCGCAATAAAGGAAAATCCCGTCGAACACATTAGACGAGGCCGGCCCGGCCATGTCGTTGTCGGTCGCCGAGCGATAGCACAGATGCGCGTGATGCGAATTGTCGCTCGGCGGATCGCCGGGAACCGGCAAGAAGGTAATGCGCTCCTGCGGAATGGTGACCCAGCGCTGTTCGCGGGTGAGGAATTCGTAATGACCCCCGCGCTCCCGGAAGTATGTTGCTGCGCAGTCGTAGCCGCCGCAGCAGAGCTGGCCGTCTTTACCGTGCACGCCAGTATAAATATCGTGCGCGTTCGCCACGGACACGGATAAGGGCGCGACGACAAGAGCGCCGCCAAAGACCGCGCACAAGAAGGCTTTCATCATACCAACCGCTCCTGTTGAGCGGCCGACCGATCGAGGCGCTTGTCGAGCGATCAAGCCGCATGCCGATCGCCCCCCTAACGCTTTTGATCCTCTCGGTGTTCCTGGACGCGCCGGGACCTTCCCCGTCCGCTACGCGCAGCAGGATCTTCTGGCCATGCGGCTCAGATCGACGCCCTCGCCACCTCCGCATCGCATCGCGAGCAAAGGTCTGAGCCATCGGCGCAAAAGCGTCAAAACGCCATGGCCCCTTACGCACGAAGGCGCGCCGTTGCAAAACATGAAACTGCCGGGGTCGCTTTTCGTCAAGTGTGACGTTGGCGCCGGGGCGCTTGTCCGAAAGATAGGGGAGACGCGCCTTCAGCGCAGTTGCGCGGCGCGGGAGCTCTACTCCGCCTCGAGCATCGGGACACGCTCAGGCTCGGGCGCGAAGCCGCACGCCCGCAGCGGCTCGATCATATGCGCCGGCGCCGGCGCTTCGACGACGATTGCGGGCTTCGATTTGGACAACGGCACTTCGACGCGTCGAGCCAGCAACTGTAGCGGCCCAGCCTCGACATTACGCTCGCCGTAGATCGGATCGCCGAGGATCGGCCACCCCTCCGCGTCGCAGTGCACGCGCAATTGATGAGTTCGTCCCGTCAACGGCTCGAGTTCGAGCCACGCGACGGCGCGCCCGCCCAAAAGCCCTCGTCCGCGCACGCTCCAGCGCGTTTGCGAGGGCTGGCCGTTTGGGTCGACCTTCATCCACCAGCCGCGCGTCGCGTCGCGCCGGCCGAGCGGCAGATCGATCAGGCCCTCCTCGCGCTCCGGCTCTCCGAGAACGATCGCCCAGTAGGTCTTGGCGATCTTCCCCTGCTTGAACAGGAGGCCGAGCTTCTCGAGCGCCTTGTGATGACGCCCGAGCACCAGGCAGCCCGCCGTGTCGCGATCGAGACGATGCGCGAGCGCGGGGTTGCGCGGCAGGCCGAAGCGCAGCGCGTCGAAATCGTCCTCCAGGCTGGCGCCGCCTTTTGGACCGCGATGCACCGCAATTCCGGCGGGCTTATCAAGCACAAGCATCATGCCGTCGCGATACAGCAAGCGCGCTCTTGTTTCCTCAGGGCTCATGAGGGCATAGCTAGGCGAGTCGAGGGGTCGCCGGCAAGTCCGCGCAACCTCAGGCGCATTGGGAAGGATGACGGGTTGAGCGACAACGGCCAGGAAAAGCCGAAACCAGGCTTGTGGCGGCGGCTGTTCCAGCGCGGCGAAGCGACGCCGCGGCCCGTCGAGAGTCCCGAGCCCGATGCGGCGGAGGAGGCCGAGCCGGCGCAAGAGACTGAATCGGCGCCGGAGGCTGCGCGCGAGCCCGTGCAAGAGGCCGCGGCCGAGATTGCCGCCGAGCCTGAACCGGACATTGAGCCTGAGCCCGAGTTCGCGCCCGAGCCGGAGATCGCGCCGCCGCCAGCGCTGGACATTGCGCCGACGCCGCCTCCCGCGCCGCAGAAGCGGAACTGGTTTGCGCGCCTCACGGCTGGGCTGTCGCGCTCGTCCTCAGCGATCGGGCGCGGCATCACCGACCTTTTCACCAAGCGCAAGCTCGACGCGACCTCCCTCGACGATCTCGAGGACATCCTCATTCAGGCCGATCTCGGCCTCGGCGCCGCGACGCGCATCCGCGAGGCCGTCGCGCGCGGCCGCTATGACAAGTCGATCGACCCCGCCGAGGTGAAGGCGGTCCTCGCGAGCGAGGTCGAGCGGGCCCTGACGCCCGTGGCGCGGCCGCTCGTGATCGATCGAACGAAGAAGCCCTTCGTCGTGCTCGTCATCGGCGTCAACGGCTCCGGCAAGACGACGACGATCGGCAAGCTCGCCGCGAAATTCGCCGGCGAGGGCCTCAAAGTGACGCTCGCGGCGGGCGACACCTTCCGCGCCGCCGCCATCGAGCAGCTCAAGATCTGGGCGCAGCGCACCGGCGCCGACATCGTCGCGCGCGATCAGGGCGGCGACGCTTCCGGCCTCGCGTTCGACGCGCTGACGCGCGCCCGCGCATCGGGCTCCGATCTCGTGCTGATGGACACGGCGGGGCGCTTGCAGAACCGCGCCGAGCTGATGAGCGAGCTCGAGAAGATCATCCGCGTGATGAAAAAGGTCGACCCCGAGGCGCCGCACGCGACGCTGCTGGTGCTCGACGCGACGGTCGGGCAGAACGCGCTGAGCCAGGTCGAGATCTTCGGCCGCACCGCCGGCGTCACCGGTCTCGTGATGACGAAGCTCGACGGCACGGCGCGTGGCGGCATCCTGGTCGCCATCGCCGACAAGTTCAGTCTTCCCGTGCATTTCATCGGCGTCGGCGAAGGCGTCGACGATCTCGAGCCCTTCGCCGCGCGCGACTTCGCCGAAGCGATCGCCGGCGTCGACCGGGCGGAGGGATGATATGAAGGACAATGCGATGACGCAGACGCCCACCGTGCCGAACCCGCGCAAGACGCTCAATCCCTGGGTCAAGTTCACACTGGAGCTCGGGCCGCTCGCGCTGTTCTTCCTCGCCTACGGGCGGCTCGGAATCTTTGCCGCGACCGCGGTGCTGATGGTCGGCGTGGTCGTGACGCTGGGCGTCTCTTACGCCATGCTTCGGCGCGTGCCGATCATGCCGCTCGTCACGGCGGCGATCGTCGTTGTCTTCGGCTCGCTGACGCTCGTCTTCCACGACGAGACGCTCATCAAGATCAAGCCGACCGCGCTTTATGTGCTCTTCGGCGCCGCCTTGTTCGTCGGGCTGGCGATCAAGAAGCCGATGCTGAAGATTGTGTTCGACGGCGCGCTGCACGTCACCGAGGAAGGCTGGCGCATCCTGACCTGGCGCTGGGCCTTCTTCTTTCTCGCCATGGCGGTGCTCAACGAGATCGTCTGGCGCACGCAGACGACCGATCTCTGGGTCAAGTTCAAGACCTTCGGCTTCATGCCGCTGACCCTGCTGTTCGCGCTCGCCCAGGCGCCGCTGATCACGCGCCACGAGGCGAAGGGCGGGGAAACGGGCGAGGCGTTTTAGCGCGCCGCACTGAGCGACAGTCGCGATTGACTCAAATTTTTTTGGGGAGGGGGACGATGGAACTGACCTACGAAGATCGAGTTCGAGCCCAAATTGCGCAGTACTCTGAGACTGTGGATATGCACGCTCTCCCAGAAATCTTTCATGTCTGGTCGAACGCCTTTATTAGGCCAGGAATCGAGAAGGTATTCGGTACAGCCTCGATTGATGAATGCTACGCTTTGGCATACGTGGAAGCCAAAAGCAGAACCAGTGGCACGCGGATCTTGAGTATCGGGTGCGGCGATGGTGCGGTTGAGATTAGGGTCGCCAAACTGCTTCTTGAGCGTGGAATAAACGACTTCACATTCGTTGGCGTGGATCTGTCGCCCATTCTCCTCGGGCATTTTAGGGCCACCCTTCAAACCGAGCAACTCGGACATCTTCTGGTTCCCGTCGAGGCTGATCTGAATAAGATTGCGGTGCCCGGAGAGTTCGCCATGATCATGGCGAACCACTCACTGCATCACATCGAAGGCTTAGAACGGCTATTCGCAGATAGCCACGAGCGCTTGCAGGATGGGGGCGTCTTTGCGACCTGCGACATGATCGGACGTAATGGTCACATGCGGTGGCCGGAAACCGAAGCAATACTTCAAGCAGTCTGGCCGCTGCTAAGCGAGAGGCAGCGCTACAACCTGCAGCTTCAGCGACTGGAGACTCGCTATATGAACCACGACTGCTCGGCGGAAGGCTTCGAAGGGATACGCGCTCAAGATATTCTTCCACTTATGTTAGAAACCTTCCATCCATATAAATTCATGGGAGCTGGTGGGTTCGTCGACTTACTGGTCGACCGCGGCTACGGCCATGGCTTCGATCCGAGCATTGAACATGACCGCAATCTGATTCAGTTTCTTGGCCAGATGAACGACATCATGCTGGATGCCGGCACAATAAAGCCGACCTGGATGATGGCTTGGTTCACCAAGGACGATCGCGGCGAAGCGTATTACCGCGACCGCCGCGCGCGCTCTTGTGTCCGCGATCCGTCGCTCGATCCAAACTGGCCCCGATTCTCCTTCGGAGAGATAAACTAAGCGAAACTGGGACAGTTGCGTGGGGCGCAGGGGGAGGGCATTGTTTCGTCCCGCCTTCTGCGCGGCCGCGCCCTCAGCCCTTGATGAAGGCCAGCAGGTCCGGATTGATCACCTCCGGGTGCGTCGAACACATGCCGTGCGGATAGCCCTTGTAGACCTTGAGCGTCCCGTTCTTGACGAGCTTGGCCGACAGCAAGGCGGCATCGGCGATCGGCACGATCTGGTCGTCGTCGCCGTGCATGATGAGGACCGGGACGTCGATCGCTTTCAGATCCTCGGTGAAGTCGGTCTCGGAGAACGCCTTGATGCACTCGTAATGCGCGTTGGCGGCGCCCATCATGCCTTGCCGCCACCAATTGTCCTTGAGCCCTTCGGAGACTTGCGCGCCCTCGCGGTTGAAGCCGTAGAAGGGCGTTGGAACTTCCCGGTAGAATTGCGCCCGGTTGGCGGCGAGCGCGGCGCGGAATTTGTCGAACACTTCGAGCGGCAGGCCGCCGGGGTTCTTGTCGGACTTCACCATGATCGGCGGCACGGAGCTGATCAGGACCGCCTTGGCGACCCGTCCCTTGCCGGCGCGCGCGACGTAGCGGGCGACTTCGCCGCCGCCGGTGGAATGGCCGATGTGGACGGCGTCCCTGAGATCGAGTGCAGCGGCGAGCGCCGCGACGTCGGCGGCGTAGGTGTCCATATCGTGGCCGGTCGCCGTCTGGGGTGAACGGCCGTGGCCGCGCCGGTCATGCGCGATCACGCGATAGCCGTGATTGAGGAAGAACAACATCTGGTTGTCCCAGTCGTCGGCGCTGAGCGGCCAGCCGTGATGGAACACCAGGGGCTGCCCCTGCCCCCAATCCTTGTAGAAGATCTCGACGCCGTCCCGTGTGGTGATCGTCCCCATCGCGCTTCTCCCTTGGTTAACGCCAAGCTCTTCGGGGAGGCTGTCCCGCCCCCCTCAAAGTTCCGATGCGATGGTGACCGATCGATGACGGCGCCCGCGGGGCGGCGAACGTTACGCCGCGGGCCCGTCGGCGGTCAGCCCAGCGCTTTTTCCATCAGGCGGCGCAGCCGCGCCGAGAACGCGGGCGCGTCGCGCAGCGTCTCGCCCTCGGCGAGCAGCGCTTCGTCGTAGATCAGCCACGCCGCGTCTTCGATCAGCCCCTTGTCGGCGCCGGCGACGAAGCGCCGTGCGAGCGACTGGGTAAGCGGATGCGTCCCATTGACCTCGAGCGCCGGCTTGACGCGCTCGGTCAGGCGGCCATGCGCGGCGAGCATTTTTTCGAGCTGTCGGTCGGGGCCGAATTCCGGCGCCACCAGGCAGGCGACGCTGTCGATCAGGCGGTCGGACGGCCGCACATCCGCGACCTCGCCGTCGAGCGTCTGTTTGACGAAGGCAAGCAGCGCCGCGACGTCCGCGGACGCCTCGGCGGGCGGCGGCGCGCCCTCTTTGAGCGGGATCGACTTGATGTCGGCGACGCCCTGGCTGACCGACTTGAACGGCTTGCCCTCGTAGCCGACGGCGCTCGACACCCAGAAGGCGTCGACCGGATCGGCGAGCAGCAAGACTTCGACGTCGCGCGCGCGGAAGCCTTCGAGCTGCGGGCTCGCGGCAAGGCGCTTCGCGTCGTCGCCGGTCAGATAATAGATCGCCGTCTGGTTCTCGCGCAGAGCGGCGACATAATCGGCAAGGCTGCGGTCGCCGGCCGGATGCTTCGAGGTCGTGAAGCGGGCGATCTTGAAGAGCCCGTCGCGGCGCTCGGGGTCCTCATAGAGGCCTTCCTTGAGCACCGGGCCGAAGTGCTCCCAGATCTTGGCGAACTTCTCCGCGTCGCTCTCGGCGAGCTTGGTGAGCTCCTGGACGACGCGGCTGGTGACGCCCTTGCGGATGGCGGCGAACACCTGGCTCTGCTGGATCATCTCGCGCGAGACGTTGAGCGGCAGGTCGGCGCTGTCGACGACGAGCCGGACGAAGCGCAGCCAGCCCGGCAGCAGATCGGCGTCCTGGGTGATCAGCACGCGCCGCACATAGAGCTTGTTGCGGCTCTTGCGGGCGGGATCGAAGAGGTCGAACGGCCGCGAGCCCGGAATGAAGGCGAGCGCCGAATATTCGTGCCGCCCCTCGGCGCGCCAATGCACGGTCAAAGCCGGCTCGTCGAACTGGCCGGAGAGGCTGCGGTAGAATTCGGTGTATTCCTCCGCGGTGATCTCGCTCTTCGGCTTGGCCCAGATCGCCGCGCCGTCGGCGACACGGCGAGGCTCGGCGCCGGGCTTGTCAACGAGGTCGATCGGCACCGGGACCGCGCCCGAATGTTCGCGCACGATGCGCTCGAGGCGATGCGGCTCAAGATATTCGCCCGATGCCTCGTTGAGATGCAGGACGACGCGCGAGCCGCGCGCCGGCGCCTCATCGATCGGCAACGGCGCAATCGTATAGGCGCCCTTGCCGTCCGACGACCATCGCCAGGCTTCGCTGGAGCCGGCGCGCCGCGTTTCGACGACGACCTGATCGGCCACCATGAACGAGGAATAGAAGCCGATGCCGAACTGGCCGATCAGATTGGCCGCTTCCTTGCTCGCCTCCTGCGCCGCCAGCATGTCGAGGAAGGCGCGCGTGCCGGAGCGGGCGATCGTGCCGAGCGCCTCGACGAGGTCCTGCCGGCTCATGCCGACGCCGTTGTCTGTGAAGGCGATCGTCTTCGCCTCGGGATCGATCGCGATCTGAATCGCGAAAGGCGCGCCGCCCTCGATGAGCTCGGGCTTGGCGATCGCCTCGTAGCGCAGCTTCTCGCAAGCGTCCGCAGCGTTGGAGACCAGCTCGCGAACAAAAATATCGCGATCCGAATAGACGGAATGAACCATCAGATGCAGCAGACGCGAGACGTCGGCCTCGAAATTCTGCGTCTTCGCGTCTTCGCTCGTCTGGGAAGGGGCGTCAGTGGTCAAATTCGCCTCGTCAGAATTGGATCGGCTCTCGCCGGCGAGCTCTCAGCCCGCGGCGGCGCTGATATTGCTTCACACGCGGGCGGTTTCAAGCCGTCGCGAGCAAAACCGACAAGGCAAAAAAAAAGCGGATCGGCTGGGAGGGGGCCCGCCGATCCGCTAGCCTGCGTGGCAAGATTTCGGTTCAACATGCCACTCGGGGGCTGGGGGGCAAAAAACACCGAGCAAAGCGTCAAACCGAACCATCGCGGCTCGGGTACCTTTTTGCCTGTCCGTTGCGGCGCGCGCTTGACGATAAACAGGCTAAACTAAGGCATTTTTCACGCCTATGTTACGCGCCGTGAGGCGCTCATTGAGCCGGCTGCGCAGCGGGCGCAGCGCCCTTGTTTTGCGGCTGGGCGGCGGGGGCCGCGCCCTTATTTTGCGTCGGCGCGGCTGCGGGCGCCGCGTCCTTGCCCTGCGCCGGCTTGGCGAGATGGGCGACCTTCTGATGAGCCGCGGCGCGCGCGCGCCTGACCCGCTTCGGCCCCGCCGCGAGGCCCTTGGCGGCCGGCGTCGGATGGAGCGCGCCTTGCAGCGCGGCAGGGGCGCTGTCGGCCCCCTGCCCTTGCAGCGAAGCCTTCTCGGCGTAGGCGCTGGCGCTTGGCGCGCTTGCATCCTGGGGCGCAGGGCGCGCGGCGAGCACCGGACCTGTCCATCCCGGTTTCGGGCCGATAAAGACCGGTACGGGATCAAAATGAACCGGCGCCCCGGCCATCGCATCGGTCATCGACCCGGCTGCCCCCCCGACAGACCCGCCGACTTGGCCGCCGACCAACGCGGCCTGCGACGTCACCTCTGCGTCTTCCTCTTCCGCGGTCTCCATCGCCGCGCGGTTGCGCCGCGAGCAGACGCTGGAGCGCATGTCCGGCGGCGTAACGACTGACGAGGCGGGCAGATTCTCTAGCGGGCCTTCGCCGCCGCCCGCTTGCGCGAAGCCGCGGTCGAGCAGATGCGCCGCCTCGACGGTGCGGATGCGCGCGTTCGGCGCGCCGAGCACGACGACGATCAAGCGACGTCCCCCCCGGGTGGCGCTCGCGACGACGTTGAAGCCGGCCGGACAGGTGAAGCCCGTCTTCATGCCGTCGGCGCCGGGATAGCGGCCTATCAAGCCGTTGTGGTTCGGGATGATCATATTCCCGAGTTGCAGCGCGCCGATGTCGAAGAGGTCGGCATGATCGGGAAAGTCGTGCAGCAGCGCCCGGCCCACCATCGCCATGTCGCGCGCCGACGAATAATGCCTGGCGTCTTGCAGGCCGTTGGGATTGGCGAAATGCGATTCCCTGAGGCCGAGGCGCTGCGCGGTGGCGTTCATCTCATCGGCGAAGGCGTCCACCGAGCCCGAGATGTTTTCCGCGATCAAGACGGCGATGTCGTTCGGCGATTTGACCATCAGCATCTTGAGCGCGTTGTCGAGCGTCACCTCGACCCCGGGGTGGAAGCCCATCTTCGAGGGCGGCATGCTCGCCGCGTAGGCCGACATGGTGAGCGGCGTATCGAGGGTCAACCGCCCCTGTTTGACCGCCTCCAGCGCCACATAGGTGGTCACCAGCTTGGTCAGCGAGGCGGGATACCAGGGCTCGGTCGCGTCCCGCTCGAACAGGGTCTGGCCGGAATCGACGTCGACCACCAGAGCGGGGTTGGCGGCCGCTTTTCCGACACTGAACGCGAACGTGATTGCCAGGGTGGCGGCGCACAGCCGCATCGTCCAAGTCGCTGTTGACGCCATCGCTCCGAGCATCCCCGCTTATTCGACCCCGCGTTGGCGCGTGGTAAAGAATTACCCCAATGACCTCAAGCCGGCCGGGTTGTGCGAAAGAGCACACGAAATCTTGGCGAGGCTGGGGCAGCCCCGGCTTATTGGGGACAAATTGGGGGCGTGGCTACACGGAAAGTTGTGGGTGCGAGGCCGCGACCGCCTCACCAATCGCCCGAGGCGCCGCCACCGCCCGACGATCCGCCGCCGCCCGAGAAGCCCGCAGAATCGTCGCTGGAGCTCGAGCTGGACGAGCGAAACCCGCCTCCGCCTCCTGAGGTCACGACCCAGCCGCTGTTGGTGAAGCCGCCGCGCCGCCTGGCCACAATGATCACCACCGCGAAGAAGGCGAAGACGAGGACGAACGGGATCGCAAACAGGACGAACGAAAAAGACGACCCGCCCTTGGCCTTGAAGTCCGCCGAGGACCGCCAGTTCGCCGAATCGGTCGTCAGCACAGTGATGATGTCGTCGACCGCGCGCCCGACCCCACCCTCGAAATCGCCTGATTTGAAGCGCGGCGTCGCCGCATTGGCGATGATGAGCTTCGAGGTCGCGTCGGTCAGCACCCCTTCGAGGCCGTAGCCGACTTCAATGCGCACGTGGCGCTCGTGGGGCGCGACGAGCAGCAAAACGCCGTTGTTCGCCTTCGCCTGGCCGAGCCGCCAGGCGCGGAACAGCGTGTTGGCGTAGGGTTCGATCTCCTGGCCGCCCAACGAGGAAACTGTCGCGACAACGAGCTGGATGCTCGACTTCGCCTCGAGCGCCGCGAGCTTGGCCTCAAGATCGGCCCGCTCGCCCGCCGAGAGAATGTGCGCGCCATCAACGACGCGGCCGGTCAGCGCCGGCAAGTCCGGATCCGCCGCCCACGCCGCCGGGGCGAGCAGCGCCGCGACGAGGATGCAGAAGAGCGCCGTTGCGAGGCGCGCGAAGCGGTGAGCGAGCATGTCCGCTCCGCGGCTCAGAATTTCACCTTCGGCGCCGCTTCCGAGCCCTGCGTCGCGGCAAATTCGGCCATCGGCTTGGCGTCGCGGAAGAAGGTCGAGGCCCAGATCACGCCGGGAAAGGTTCGCAGCTCGATATTGTACGCCCGGACGGCGGCGATGTAGTCCTTGCGCGCGACGGTTATCCGGTTCTCGGTGCCCTCGAGCTGGGCTTGCAGGGCGAGAAAGTTCTGGTTCGACTTGAGGTCGGGATAGTTCTCGCTGACGGCGAGCAGGCGGCCGAGGGCGCCCGACAGAGCGTTCTGCGCCTCCTGCAATTGCTTGACCTTTTCGGGATCGGTGAGCTCGGCGGCGTCGACGTGGATGGCGGTCGCCTTGGCGCGCGCCTCGGTCACCGCCGTCAGCACGTCCTTCTCCTGCTTGGCGTAGCCCTGGACTGTCTCGACGAGGTTGGGAATGAGGTCGGCGCGGCGCTGATACTGGTTCTCCACCTCGGCCCACTGGGCCTTGGCGGTCTCTTCGAGCGTCGGAATGGCGTTGTAGCCGCAGGACGAGACAACGAGACCCGCTGCGACCGCAAAGGCGATCGCGCGCAAGCGCGAGACGATGGTCGACAAGGAAACCCCCAGCGCCGCCCAGCGCGGCCCGCTATATATACAACGCTGTTCCTACGGGCAAACCTGAGTGCGCTCCCCTCGCCGGTCTCGCAGATGATCGCGATCGTGGGCGCGCAAGCGGCGAATCCAAGGCGGGATTGAAGGGTTCGATTGAATCCACTAGAACAATACGCGGTATCCTTTTCGAGGGCCTGCTTTGCCTAAGTAACCGCCGGTCTCGCCAGTTTCACCAAGCACGCATGGTCGCGCGTTCGGTCGTCGTGGGGGCGCAGGGCAACTTGCATCTCCGGCGCGACCTCATGCTCGCGTTGCCGAAGCTATTGAACTGCGTTCTTCAAGGTGGCGGTTTGAGACCGGTAGGGCAGCGCTGGAACGCGGCTGGGCGCTACCGCCCTCCCCATCCAATCCTCAACGCCACTCAATCCGCCGCCACGCCGCGCCTCTGATCGAGGCTCCTCAACGCCGTCGTCTTGACGAACTTCCCAACGGGAAGCGCAAGCCGGCATGTCAAATGTCTTACGGGTCCGATGGACGATTATACCCCAGATAGCCCCACAACCCTGGTTGACCTGCAATCGATGCGGCGGCGTTAGAGCATTCCGCAGCAGCGACAAGATCCGGATCAACGCCAATGGCAAGCGCGTCGATGCGTGGCTGATCTACAAATGCGTGAGCTGCGAAAACAGCTGGAACCGTCCGCTGTTCGAGCGTCGAAATATCCGTGACATCGACCCACCATTCTTGCACGCGCTCCAAACGAACGATCCGGATCTGGCGCGTCGTACGGCTTTCGACGTCGAAGGCCTCAGGGGCAGGTCGGAACGGATCGAAGAGTTCGCCGCCGTCGAGGTACACAAGCAGATGCTGTCCGAGGGTCCAGAGCCGCTTGCAAGCATAGAGATAGCGTTGGCCGTCCCCATGCCAACCTGCTTGCGTGTGGACCGTCTGTTGGCGAGCGAACTCGGAATGTCCCGCACGCGGGTTCAAGAGCTACAGGCCGGAGGACGCATTGCCATGTCCCCACAAGGCGCACGGATGCTTCGGCGCCCTGTCAGGGACGAGATGCGCGTCAGCATCGAGGTTTCAAGAGAAGGCGACGACGTCGATTTCGTAAGCGCGGCTCGCGGCTGCGACGTGCAGCCGCTTTGACGTCCTCTCTGACCGCTACATCACATGAAAATGCTGGTGGCCCTGAGTCGCCTCGCCCATCGGGGGAAAAGCCGGCGCGAGCAGAGTCGCGCAGCGCGGCGCCGCGCTCGCCAAAGCGTCCGCCGGACCGCGCGCCTTGAGGTCCGCGACCAGGGCGTCGACCAGGGCCTGCCATTCGCTTTGGGCGATCGCCTTGGCCGCCGATTCCGCCGGAATGACGCGCGCATACCGTTCGGCGAGCGAAACGAAGACGAGGATGCCGCTGCGTTCGCCACGATCCAGGCCGCGCAGATGGAATTGCGCCAGCGCCGCCCGATGCGCATGCGCCCGGCGCGCGCGCGGCGGCGTCAGCCGCAAGCGCAGCGGGCTCAGCATCAAGACCGCGCTCGCCGCAAAGCAGACGACGATCTGCGCGAGAAAGATGCGCTGGGCGGAGAGCTGAGTGAACATCAGTAGCGGCCAGGGCGTGAGGAGCCCGAGCAGGCCGGTCCACAGCAGCGGGGCGACCTGATAGTCGGCGCACGAGCCGGCCAGCACGCAGACGATCGGCGCGCGCGTCGTCAATTGCGCCGCGCTGAAGGCGGCCTCGATCGCCTCTTTCTCACGCGCGTCCAAAGCCATCACCAACTCCCCGAGGCGCCGCCTCCCCCCGAGGATCCGCCGCCGCCGGAGAAGCCCCCGCCGGAACCGAAGGAGCTCCCCCCGAAGCCGCCGCCCCAGCCGGAGGACACGATCACCGGGGCGCCGAAGACGCCGCCGCCGCGCCGTCGAGAGGCGTAGATCACAAACAGGATGAACAGGATGACGAGCAGCGGCAGGATCGCGTCGAGCGAAGGGGCGTCGTCCTCGGCGCGCAGTTCCGGCTTCTTCTGCCAGTCAGCCGAATCCGTCGTCAAAACGGTGATGACGTCGTCGACCGCGCGCGAAACGCCGCCGTCGAAATCGCCTGATTTGAAGCGCGGCGCCGCCGCATTGGCGATGATCAGCTTCGATGTCGCGTCGGTCAGCGTTCCCTCGAGGCCGTAGCCGACTTCGATGCGCACGCGATGTTCCTGCGGCGCGACGAGGAACAGGACGCCGTTGTTCTTGGTCGCCTCGCCGAGCTTCCAGGCGCGAAACAGCGCATTGGCGTAGGACTCTATGTCTTGCCCGTCCAGCGAAGGGACCGTCGCAACGACGAGCTGAATGCCCGACTTCGTCTCGAGATCCGCCAGCTTGGTTTCGAGATCGGCGCGCTCCCCGGCGGAGAGGACATGCGCGTCGTCGACGACGCGGCCGGTCAGGGCCGGCAGCCCGGCCGCCGCGCCCGCCGGCAGGGCGAAAAGGGCGGCGAGCATCGCGATGGCGAACGCCGCCGCCGCGACGATACGGACCGGCGAAACCGGCAGGCTCGCCCGGCCGCTCAGAATTTCACCTTGGGCGCCGCTTCGGAACCCTGGGTCGCCGCAAATTCCGCCATCGGCTTGGCGTCGCGGAAGAAGGTCGACGCCCAGATCACCGTGGGGAAGGTCCGCAACGCGGTGTTGTAGGCCCGGACGGCGCCGATGTAGTCCCGGCGCGCGACCGCGATGCGGTTCTCGGTGCCTTCGAGCTGGGCTTGCAGGGCGAGGAAATTCTGGTTCGACTTGAGATCGGGATAGTTCTCGCTGACCGCCAGCAGGCGTCCGAGCGCGCCCGACAAAGCGTTCTGCGCGTCCTGCACCTGCTTGATCTTCGCGGGGTCGGTGAGATCGGCGGCGTCGACGTGGATGGAGGTGGCCTTGGCCCGCGCCTCGGTCACCGCCGTCAGCACGTCCTTCTCCTGTTGGGCGTAGCCCCGGACCGTCTCGACGAGGTTCGGGACCAGGTCGGCGCGGCGTTGATACTGGTTCTCGACTTCCGACCACTGCGCCTTGGCGGTTTCCTCGAGCGTCGGGATCGTATTGTAGCCGCAGGAGGCGACGGCGAGACCGGCCGCAATGGCGAAGGCGATCGCGCGCAAGCGTGAGACGAATGTCGACACGGGACCCCTCCTGCGCTGCCTGACGGGCCCGTTTTATATCGTGCGCCGGGCATACGGGCAAACCGTAGCCCCTTGCCCCTTCGGGCGAGCCCTCCCGCGGAAAGGGCGCTCACGCGCCTGTGCGCTTGATCGGGGCCGGCGCATTCACTAGAAAGTCGCGATCGGCGCGGCGAAATCTTTCTCGGCGCCGCCTTATTTTCACAGCAAACCAGCGTCGAAACGCCGCGAAGGACATAACATGCGCGTTTACTATGATCGGGACGCCGACCTGAACCTCATCAAGGGCAAGAAGGTCGCCGTCGTCGGCTATGGCAGCCAGGGCCACGCCCACCTCCTCAACATGCGCGACAGCGGCGTGAAGGAAATCGCGGTCGCCCTGCGGCCCGGCTCCGCTTCGGCCAAGAAGGCGGAGGCCGAGGGCATCAAGGTGCTCGACGTCGCCAGCGCCGCCAAATGGGCTGATGTCGTCATGATGCTGACGCCCGACGAACTGCAGGCCGACATCTACCGCACCGAGCTCGCCCCGAACATGAAGCCGGGCGCGGCGCTGATGTTCGCCCACGGCCTCAACGTCCATTTCAACCTGATCGAGCCGCGCGCCGACCTCGACGTGCTGATGGTCGCGCCGAAGGGCCCCGGCCACACCGTGCGCTCCGAATACAAGCGCGGCGGCGGCGTCCCCTGCCTGATCGCGATCCATCAGGATGCGAGCGGCAACGCCCACGACCTCGGCCTCTCCTATGCGAGCGCGATCGGCGGCGGCCGCGCCGGCGTCATCGAGACGACCTTCCGCGAGGAATGCGAGACCGACCTGTTCGGCGAGCAGGTGGTGCTCTGCGGCGGCCTGGTCGAACTGATTCGCGCCGGCTTCGAGACGCTGGTCGAGGCGGGCTACGCGCCCGAGATGGCCTATTTCGAGTGCTTGCACGAGGTGAAGCTGATCGTCGACCTCATCTACGAGGGCGGCATCTCGAACATGAACTACTCGATCTCCAACACCGCGGAGTACGGCGAGTACGTCACCGGCCCGCGCATCGTGACCGCTGAGACCAAGGCGGAGATGAAGCGCGTGCTCGACGACATCCAGTCCGGCAAGTTCACCCGCGACTGGATGCTCGAGAACAAGGTCAACCAGACCTCGTTCAAGGCGATTCGCGCCCGCAACGCCTCGCATGAGATCGAGAAGGTCGGCGAGAAGCTGCGCGCCATGATGCCGTGGATCGGCGCTAACAAGCTGGTCGACAAGGCGAAAAACTAAAATTTCGCGCGGCGCTCTTTTCAGTCATTTCAGGCTGGACAGGGCGCCGCGCCTTTGCTACATCCGCGGCCTCTCGACGGCCCCGGCCGCCGAAATTTCGATGGGCGCATAGCTCAGTTGGTAGAGCAGCTGACTCTTAATCAGCGGGTCCAAGGTTCGAGCCCTTGTGCGCCCACCATCGAAATCCTTGATATATAAAGAAAATGTGGGACCGCTCGTGGCTGAGCGGCAGGGTATCCTTGGCGTGGTGACCACATGGTGACCACGCGAACCAAGCCCTCCCCGCAGCATCCTCGCGCCGATTGCCCGCGAATCGAAGTGGGCCAGAGCCGCAGCGACGCCTCGCTAGGAGCCGGCCGCCGGACCTTACGGCTTGTCCATTTTCGGCGCAAAAAATCCGGGCGGCCCCCTTGCGACCCACGCTCGTTGCTCCGATATGTCGGCTGCACGGCTCCGAGCGCAAGCATGCGTTCAAGTGAGGCCCGCGCGCTTCGCGCGCGGGTGATAAATCGCCGGTAGAACAGGCGGCCACCGTCCGAACCTTCCCCTTCCATCCGGGGCAGGCGAGGTCGTTGGCGTTGTTCCAAAGTCCTCGTCCGCTCTCCAACATGAGCCGACAGGACATCTTCACATGTCAGTAGAGCACAAGGGTCAGTCCGTACTGACCCTCTTCGCAGGACCCAACAAACGCGCGGTCAGATTTACCCGCGCCAGCCCCCGTACAAATCTCTCGAAGTCGCGCGAGGTCGTCGAGCGTCCGGGCCGGTCTTTGGCGGTCGCTATTCCTGTCAAGCCAAGCGCCCACCTTGAAAAGGCCGTCGCGCCTCGACTGCCGGCATCAGCGCCGCTCACCGCCTCCTCGCAAGATCCCAATCGACTCCTCACCGAGCGAGAGGTCGCCGACCGTCTTCAGATGGCGGCGTCCAGCCTCCGCAATTGGAGAACGCAGGGGCGGGGTCCCAAATGGCTCGCGCTATCTCGGCGAGCTGTGCGCTATCGAGCCGCCGACGTTGAAGAATGGCTGGAGGCTCGGCAGCGCCGTTCAACGAGCGACGCGGGGAACGGCCATGAATGAAAGCTGCCCGAATCCCTACTGGGCACTTTGTCTCGGTGGCAGAGAAATCCACCATTTCTAGCAAGAGCGCTCCCACGCGGAGAGGTGGCTTAGGGGTGCCACCCCGCTCCCTTGCGCCTCGAAGGCCATTTCAAGCGCCGTTAGCCCTTTTCGGCGCGATTTTGAATTTGAATTACCAGGACCATTTTGGAGAAAATCATGAAGACGAGACAAGATTCGCTAGCATCGATTTGGCCCACACAGCCCCCACCAAGCCCGCACTCCGTAGAGCGCGCACCAGAGCGCGGTGTAACCCCTCGTGCAAGCGCTCCGAGCGGCAAGTCAAAGGGTCGGCGGCACGTGTTCGAGACCTTGGACCAAGCCGTCGATCAAAACGCTTCCCGCATCGCCGCCATCGAACGAGGGCTCCCGACAATCGCCAGGGTCCTCGAACATTGCAGCGAGGAAAGACCTTGTCATCAGCCGATTTGCGCCATCTGCGCGCGTACACGCCGCATTAGCGTTTACGGCCAGTTGCGCAAGATTGCCGAAGCGCATCTTGGTCCGCGGGAGATCGTGACGATTTACCTCGGCGCGATACAGTTCGGGGCGCTTGAGGACGGAACCATCAAGGCCGCTCACGATCGGCTGCGCAAGCGCCTCCAGCGAGCAGGGTTCAAGGGTGCTGTCCTCGTTGGCGGAACGGAAGTGGCGTGGGATGCGACGGACAGAAGCTGGATTCTCCACGTCCATCTTCTAGCGCTTGGCGCCCCGGAAGAGGCCTGGGAGAAGCTTAGGACGGCATATCGAAAGAAATCGCGACGAGATGACGCGCCCGCGATTCCGATCAAGGTGCAGCCCTTGAATGATCCCGAGCGCCAACTCTCCTACCTGACGAAATTCGTGACCTACCACCGCCCTCCGCGACAGAAGGTCAAGGGTCGACTCCCCGCGGTGTCGTTGCCGCCGGCTCGCCTCGTTGAGTTGGCGCAGTGGTGGTCGGGGCACCGTTTCGAGGATTTCGAATTTCGTTTTGGCGCGCGCCACCGAGGAAGTCAGATTGACCCTGAGGCGTGATGCGACATTGCGCCGCTGGTGCGCCGGTCTCGTTCGCGTGTCGGCGACGAGCCGAGCCGAGTGTCGAAGCCGAATTGTCGCGCACGACGCCGATTGATGTCCGAATTCGCCGACGCTCCTGGAATGGCGTCGACGATATTCGTTCGGGAGAACTCTCGCCCCATGCAACAGCGAGCGTCTGCCGCCTACGCGCCTACCGCGCCTACGCCGTCCAGCGCATGGAAGGGCGAGCGTCGGATGGCCCGAAGTCGCGCAAAACGGCTGCAGCTCAGTGTTACGTAGCCAATGTATTTAATACAGCCCTTAGACCCCTCTGAACGCCCTCAAATCGATCATTTCCTCCATTTCGTCTCCCTTTCGTGAGGACAACTCCACCTCCATCGCCGCGGTCGATTTCGAAGATTGCCGCCTACCGGAGTCCAAGGCGGGAGCGAAGAATTCGTAGCGCCACTTTCGGCGTCATCACTGGAGCGTACCAAGTAGGAGCATGCGTATGTTGAAGCCGAATCATTCGAAACCAATCGCATTTTCAAAGCCCACTTCGACCACTACGACGAAACCTCCCAGCATTGAACCCTCGACGGAGGAGGCGTTTCCGCATACGAGCGCGATCGAGATCCTTGGGGTTGGAGTGACCGAAAGGCGCGAGCGCTTTCTGAAAGTTCAGGTCGGGGAGCGGTCCGACCTCCTCAACCTCGACAGCCTTGCACACTCCGGCTCAGAGGAATGGACGCGCCTATCCCGTCTCGACGAGCCGCTCATCACGAGGGCTGCAAGAACCGAGTTTATTGGAAGGGTTCAGGACGAAGGGCGTAAACCGCCGACGTTCAATGTCGCCACGAAGACCGGTTGGCGCGATGGGGTGTTCGTGTTGCCGCCCGGCCTGGCGCCAAGAGGGCAGCCCGACGTCGAGGTGTATTTCGACCCACGGTACGATCCATATCACGATAGGCTTACTCGGGTCGGCACGGCCCAGGGATGGCTTGAGTTAGCCGGGCTGTGCAGCGGCAAAACGCGACTCATGGCCGCCCTGTGCCTCGCGTTCACGGGTCCCGTCTGCGCCGCGTTCGGCTTCGAACCGCCAGGCCTGCAATTCGTCTCCGTGGGCGGGAAGGGGAAGACGACCATCGGGCGAGTTGCGGCGACGGTATGGGGCGGCGACACAAGCGTCGAAAGGAGGCTCGGTTGCGGCACGAGTTGGAACCACACCGCCAACAATTTGGAGATCGTCGCAGCGGCGTTTAATCAGATGCTGCTCTTCCTCGACGACATGCATAAAGCCAAGCGCGAGGCGGTCGAGGCGATCATTAGCATCATGAACGGGGAGGGTCGGGGCCGTTTGACCGAGACCTCACCTGTTAGCTTCTGCACGCCAGTTCTCAGCACTTCCAACACGTCGGTCATCGCAATCGCGAAGGAGCTGAAACTCCAGAAGTGGTTCGAGGCGCTCATCGATCGCGTGGCCGATCTTCCTCTCCCCGATGGTTGCCCGTACTTTTTCGAGGGCGTTCGCACGCCGGACGAGTTGGAGACGTATGGAGATCGTCTTCGCGAACTCAGCCGCCAACATTTTGGGTTGGCCGGGCCGGCATTTGTGCGCTTTCTTGCCAAAGCGATGACGGCCGACCGCGCGGGGCTGCAGGCATACGTTGAGACGCGGCGTAGGACCTACCGCGACGCATCGAAGGACATCATGTCGCGCAGGGAGCGAGATTTGACGCGCATCGGCGGCAGGTACGCCACGAAGTACATCGCCGGCTGCCTCGCGATTCGCTTTAGTATATTGCCCTTCAGCGAAGGCGAGCTTCGTGAAGCGCTCCTGACTTGTCAGCGTGACCACGTGGCCTTCATCGATCAGGAGCTCCCAGTGACTGGCGGGCGAGGGAGAAATGGTCCCGGCTCTCTTCCCGCCGCGAACCTCCTCACCGTCAGCACTCAGACCCCGCTCGACCGACTGAAGACCTTCGTCGAGGAGAACCGCAAGGACGGGTTCGTCGACATTCGAAAGCGGGGCGCGACGTCGTCTCCCGTTGCCTCTGACGTGGGGTACATCGGCGAACACGACGGCAAGGAAGAGTACTGGATTCCGGGCAAGCGCTTCCTGGCGATCGCCGGGAGCGCCGGGGAGGCGGCTGACCTAAAAAAGGAGCTCTTCGACTTGGGGCTTCTGGAGACGGATAAGCGCGGTGAAGGGTTGAGCTATGTCGTGAAACGGCGAGTCCCTGGCCGCGCGCGAATGAATTTCGTCGTCCTCCGCGCGAAGGCCAAGACGACGCAGCAAGCCCGACCTACGCTTCGCAAGACCCCATAGGGTGGATCAGGACTAATCCCCTATCGCAAAGGCGGCGGCTACCGGCGGGCGGTGGGCAATCGAAATGATGAAGACACTCGCTCCTGGAGAGGGTCCCGGCAACTCGCCGCGCAGAAAAGACAAGCAACAGCATGTTATCGGTTTGCAGCGTTCACACCGGAATTGGCGGGCGGGCACGTTCCATATTGGAAATTATGCGCTCAGGTGACAGTGATTTCGCCTCGATTCTTCATCCCCTCAAGTGCCCGCGGCGGGAAGCTGCGTACATGCTCAATACGGGTGGCAAGGATGCAGGCCTTCGATGAGTTCCCACCCCCATACGATCCCTGTTACCTGCGCTTTCTCCGGGGACCCCTTCACGTCTTGGCTTTCTCGTTCGCCGTAGCCGGGTATTTCAGACCAGTGATCCGCTGAAGCCCTTCGGAATTGGCAGATTGCAACCGGGATCGAGGGAAGTCGCTTTTTCAGGGGGATAATGCATGGCGAAGTGAAAGCGATTGTATCCGTAATCTTGGGGCACGGCCGTTTCCCTCGTCAGGTAAGACGTAGCCGTGGACAAAAGCGTGTTGAAGAGGAACTTGGACCCTTCGCCGGCATAACCCATGAAAAACATCAGCTCGTTTTCAATGTGATTGGGCGTGGAATAAGGGCTCTGACTCACCTTCGATGAAGTCTGAGCGCCGATTGATTTCTAGGGCAATCAACGTATGCGCAGTCTTCAAGCCTCGTCTCTTGTTCCGCCTGGGTTTGTCGTGGAGAGCGCGGCCGATGATCAATCCGGCGGACGTTGTCACGTTGTCGAACCGAGAACGCGAAGCGACGGTGTTACGTGCAATTTCGGGCGGCGGCGACGGCTTCGCGCCACGCACCCATCGCCGCGCGCAGCGTGCGGTGCGTTTTCGCTGAGGTCAGATGGCCGTTGGACTTTGAAGGTGTTGTAGACCGCGGCATGGATTGAGAGAAATTTCTGCGCGGAGCCGACGCTCTTAAAGCGTTGCATCTTGCGCTCCCGCCGTCGGGTGGGCTGATGCGAATTCTCGGCGCGATTGTTCTTCGATCGACCGCGTACATGGCGGCTCGCGATCCCGAGATCGTTGACGGCGGCGCGATATGACCGCAAATCGTCGGTTACCAATCGCCGGGGAACGAAGGCGTATTTCGTCAGAAGCTTGCGCATCAGTGTCAGCGCGGCGTGCGTGTTGCGCTTGGACTGGACCAGTGTAAATAAGCGTGGAGTTTGACCCCCCCCCCCATCGGCGTCCAAGGCTGGGTCTGACTCACATTTGATGAAGTTTGGTGGCGAGTTCACGCTGGTTCTTTATGGAGAATCAGCGCCAATGCGAGCCCATTTCGGAAGTCTGTCTCTCGTCCCGAACGGCTTTGTTGCCGAAAGCGTGTCTAGCGTTGGCGAAACGGTGGTCGTGACGGTGCGTGCCAAAGTCGGCGAGGCGTCCTGTCCGCTTTTCGGAGAGCCGTCGCGCCGGGTCCACAGCCGCTATGTGCGCCACGTGCGAGATTTGCCCTTTTCGGGACAGGGTGTCCGGCTGTGCTTGACGACGCGACGGTTTTCTTGCGAGCGACCAGAGGCGAATGTTTGCCGAGCGCTTCGAAGAAGCCGTGCTTCCGGCGCGGGCGCGTCGCACATCGCGGCTGGAACATATCGTCCACCATTTGGGCCTGGCGCTTGGCGGCCGACCAGCGGCCAGCTTCGCCAAGCGGCTGATGCTGCCGGTCAGCAACGACACGCTGCTTCGCGTCGTGCGGCGGCGCGCCAATGCGCAAACGGAAGAACTCACGATTGCCGGCATCGACGATTGGGCCTTTCGTCGGAACCATCGCTACGCCACGATTGTCTGCGATCTGGAGCGGCGACAGATCGTGACGCTGCTTCCGGATCGCGAGATCGCGACGGTGCAGGCTTGGCTGGCCGCCCATCCCGGCATCAAAGTCATCTCCCGTGATCGCGGCGGCGGATACGGCGAAGCCGCCGCCAGGGCGCTGCCCGCGGCGATGCAAGTCGCCGATCGATGGTATTTGATGGAGAACGCTAGCGCCGCCTTCCTCGACGCCCTGCGTAAGTCGATGCGCGCGATCCGTGGCGCGATTGGCGCGACGACGATCAGTCCCGCGCTGCTCACGAGCGCGGAGAAGCTGCAATACGAAAGCTTTCTGCGGCGCGAGGAGACAAGTGCCGCGATCATGGCGCTTGCCAGGGAGGGCGCGTCGATCAACCAGATCGTCCGCCGCCCAGGCCATAGCCGCAAGCTGGTTCGCCAGGTCTTGCGGGGCGAGCGAACGCACGTCTTCGCAACCCGCCAAAGCACGCTCGACGCCTATTTGCTCTTCCTCGACGCGCGATGGACGAATGGTTGCCGGAAGGGCGCCGAACTTTGGCGGCGCCTGAAAGAGCGAGGCTTCCGGGGATCCCTGCGCGTGGTCGTCAGTGTATGGGCGACGCGCCGCCGTCGTGCGCAAAAGGTCAGCAATCAACAGCTCCAGAAGGTTCCGTCGGCGAGAATGATTGCGCGGCTGATGACCGCGAAGCGCGATCGCATCAGCAAGCCCGAGGCCGTCACTGTCGCCGCCATCCAGGCGGGCGCGCCATCGCTCGTCGAGGCTCACGCGCTCATCGAGCGGTTCCACGCCATGATCCGAACCAAGGAAGCCGATCAACTCGATCCGTGGCTTGCTGAAGCGAAGCCCAGTCTCATCTCATCGTTCGCAACCGGCATCGCCAGGGACAAATCCGCCGTCCGGGCGGCCATCACCGAGCCGTGCTCGAATGGTCAAGTCGAGGCTCAGATCACCAAGCTCAAGCTCGTGAAACGCCAGATGTAGGGCCGCGCCAACCTCGATCTTCTGCAAGCCAGATTGCTGGGCGCTGCATGAAGCCCGCAAATCATCATCGAGATTGCGTCAGACCCCAAGGCCGACCCCCCGGATGAGGACGAATTCGTACATGTTATCCGTCCCTAACCGTTATGGGGTGGGGTCACGGTGGACGCCGTTTTGGAGTGGGCCCCTCGGGGCGGTGCCGCACTTGATCTGGACGGCGATCAGGCGACCCGTGGCGAGGCGGTTGATCGGGCCTTGGGCGACAATTTCGACTTGCCCGTCAATCCCGAAGTCCCGCCTTTCGGTGGGACGGAATATATGACCTGTCTGGCGGATAGCTTCGGTGCCAAAACGAATTCCTCACAAGTCGGCGGGTATTTGCTAGCGATTGATCACGGTGAAGTAGGGCCCGTGTTGTCGATGCAGTTGGAGAGGCACCTGGTCGGGAACCTCGGATGGCAATCGCGAGCGGGGGTTCGCCCCATAATGCAGCGGGATAAATCTTTCGCGAGTCCTCGACCTGGTCAACCGAAATTCTTGTCTTCACACAGTGGATCCAGACCGAGTTCTCCGGGACCGGCTACTGTCCAGGAGACGGCTGCTATGGGCGCGAACGGGTGGTCATCTCCTGTGAGCCGATCGGCCACTTTCCGTACGTGGATGCGTCCTCCCCGCGAGAGGAAAATTTGAGGTGCGGCTGAATGCGCGGGTCGTGCGGCGGCGAACCGTCGCCGGCCTGGATGGGGGTTCATGGGCCGGCGCGGCTGACGGGGCGAACGAGGCTATGGGTGGTGCGATATTGCCCACCAGCGTCGGGCCGCTCTCATCGGCGAAAACAGCATGTCGGGTAATATATACTTGACAATTCTGTATAATATGCTATTATGAACAAGGGAGCGCTTTCGCTCCGCTGCTCACCGCCAGCGCGGAGGGACGGCTGTGAGTGCCCATGAACAAACAGTCGGCCGGCATGGGGGCCCCTCATGACCTGACGCAGCCCGTTCCCCGCCTCGCGTAACGCGCTCGTTCGTTCCACTTGGGACCCATAGGGCTCTCTTTTGACTCCTGGAGGCTGCCGCGATGACCAGTTCAAGCCAACCCAAACCAGATCCTACGGCTGCCCTCATCGTCTATGGCCGGGTCGGCGGTGTCGGCCTCCCGCAGGCGTCATGGTTCAAGGCCGAAGACAGCCAAGCCGCCAAGGCGGCGGCGCAGCCGCTCGACCTCGCCGCCATCGAGTTGCAAACCGAAGCGGAGAGAGCGCTCGCTATCGGCGTCCATGAGGGGGTGCTCAAAGGCAGCGGGCGGATGATCCTCGGATTGGTCACTCCCGAAGTCTATCGCCGCATAGAGGAGCACGCGCGTCAAACGGCGGGTCCCGTTTCCTCAACGAGACTGGGGCATGGCGCCACAGCCGGCGAGAACGCCCACGGCGGCGCTACGCTCGCTCCAGTCGGCGCAGGTGCGTCGCCTCAAAGCGAGGCGGCCGGCGAGCCGGCGGGCGCGCAAACGACACTCTCAGGCTTTCCTGCCCCGGTTGCCGCTGCCGCTGTCCAAAGCGGGCCACCCAATCCCACTGCGCCCTGGGGTTCGCTCCGCGTCGGCGCGACGGTTCTCGCCGCCTATTGGGACGAGAACAACGAAATCGAGGGCTGGTGGCCCGCGATCATCACGCGCGTGGACGCCAATGAGTTCGTTCTCAATTGGCGAGACACGACGGAATACCAACTCGGCACGGTTGCAAGGAAGCACATCGCGATCCTTCATCCCGAGTTCCTCGCGTCGGGAAAGTGACGCCGCCGATGGGCGCGCTTCCGCCACGCGGTGACACGGGGCGACCTTCGGGTCGCCCCTTTGGTTGCGGCCGATCCCTAAGGGTGACGCCCGCCTCTCGTCTCAGCAACCCCGAGGCAACGCCATGTCCAGCGCAACCCAAGCTAAGACCGATCGCATCCGCGAACTCAACGATGCCTTTCGCCACACCTTTGTCGGTGGGGTGGTGATGATCACGGCAGGCATCGAAGCCCTGCCGGCTGAACAACGTCGATCGTTGCTGCAAAAAGTCAGAGCGTTCGACGCCTTTGCCGAAAACAATGATCCCCATGGCGAGCATGACTTCGGCGCGATCGCCGAGGGTGGCCTCCGCTGTTTCTGGAAGATCGACTACTACGACCGCAAGACCGAAATGGGCTCGCCCGATGCCGCCGACCCCGCGGTGACGACGCGGGTTCTCACCGTCATGCCGGCCGAAGAATATTGAGCGGTCGGATCGCCGCCATACTTGTCCGAGCGGCGCGGCCGCTCCGGTGACGCCTTCGGCGGGCAACCCCGCAACGGCCGACGCTCGGTTAAACGGCCGTCACGGTTCCGCGGAGGTCGGAGACAATCTTCATGGCGGGCAAGCAAGCCAAAGTGATCTCGCCCCTCATGCTCAAACGCATGCTGCGTCGCGTTTCCCGCGCCGCCTTTCCCGCTCGCGATCGCGTCATAATCCTCCTCTCGGTCAAAGCGGGATTGCGGGCGTGCGAAATCGCCGGTCTCGATTGGTCGATGGTGCTCGACCCTCAAGGTCGAATCTCCGACACCCTTGCAGTCCATGACGCCATCGCCAAGAAGCGCGCTGGCCGGCGCATTCCGACGCATCCGGAGTTGCGGTGCGCACTCGAGCGCCTCGCGCGCACAACCGGGCGTGTCGGGCCTGTCATCCGTTCCTATCGCGGCTCGCACCTCAAACCGAACAGCATCGTCAATTGGTTCGCCGCGCTCTTCAAGGAGCTTGGATTTGCGGGGTGCTCGTCGCACTCGGGACGGCGCAGCTTCATCACCGTCGCCGCGCGGAACATTCACAGGTCGGGGTGCAGCCTCCGCGACGTCCAGCTTCTCGCGGGGCATCGATCCATCGAGACAACCGAACGCTACATCGACGGCGACACGTGCGCGCAGCGGCGGCTGGTGGGACTGCTCTAGGCGCGCGCCGCACCGGTTACAGATTCAAATCCTCGACTCCAGCCCCGGCAAGTTCCCATCCTTGCCGGCGCGATAGTACGTTTTCCCAATTCCGTACTATTGGCCCCGCGACTGCGCGCGGCGGCTCGATCATTGCGATGCTAGCCCGCCACCGGGAGCTCTTCACCGGCGGACGCCCGACGCCGGCGCGACGACAAGTCCGACGGAGAACTCGCGGCCCGAGGCGATCGGGGCGGCGTCGCCGTTTATTGAGGCCGTGTTGGCCGGCGAGGATGCCGCCGGTTCCTCCGCCGTGAGCGGGCCGAACGCGACGGCTCCGGTTTCACCACCAAGGCCGCCTGCGATCGAACTGGCGATCGGCGGCGAGCGCGTCCTGATCTGGCGCGACGCTGAATTCGGCCATGGTGGCGACGATCCTCGCCGCGTTGACGGCGGGACGGGCGTGATCGGTCCTTCGGGCGCGCTGCGCGTGATGGTGGCGACGAGGCCGGTCGACTTCCGCAAAGGCGCGGACGGCTTGGCGGCGCTGGTGCGCGACGTCGTTCACGCCGATCCGTTCGACGGCGCGATCTACGTCTTCCGCGCCCGGCGCGGCCAACGACCGACATTCTGCATATAGTTTTCGTCGCGCGACGATCGCCTATCGCTGGCATCCGCTTTGGGACTTGACGCCGAGCGCCGTGGCCGGCTTCATTTCGGAATGGTGGCCGGGACCAAATTGGAACGGTGGCCGACATCAATTCGGAATCCCTGGTGGGATTGCGCCGGAATTCGCATCACCCGGCAACCGGACTTTGCGCGCAAACGACCAAGATCGTCTTCTGGGTTTCTTCCGCCTCCAACCAGGCGCCCGAGCGCTGGAACGAATGGATCCGCGGATCCGCGCGCACTGGCGCATCGAGAATGGCAGCCACTACGTACGCGACACAACCTTCGCCGAGGATGCTTCCCGAATCCGAAAGAACCCCGATATCGTCGCGCGTCTGCGATCCTTCGCCTACAACCTGATCAGGACCACAGACGGCTCCAACATCCGCAACCCTCGCTGGCGAGCGGTCCTCGATATCAACCTCGTTCTCGAAATGCCCAGCCTACGCTGAGAACTAAACCGTCCTGTGAGAGAACCCTCATTGCTGGAAGAGCGGCGCGCGCAAGAGCACACAGAGACCTACCAATAGGTAGAGAATCCGGTATTTGAGGCGATATTTCTCAACGGAGTCCGGATCGATTTGTTTCCAGCAACATCCGATGGCCAGGGCGACGTTCATCAGGCACAGCAAAATCACCAGGGATCCGAAAAGAGAGGTCCGTCCGTTGCGGATCGCGATCCAAAGAGAGAGAAAGGCCGCCGCGAAGATAAGCTGAGAGATCAGGAAGGCGGCGGTAGGCCCGAGCACCGTGGCGTTAGTCCGGGTGCGACTCGCGAGATCTTCACGATGATCGGAGATCTCCTGATTCATATGGCCGGCGGCCATACTGAGTCCCAGGAAAATCGAGACGCCATACCAACCCGTCGCGGAGCCGGAGGCGACCGTGAGGCCCATGACGAAGCACGACGCGCCGCAAATGAAACGCAGCAACGAAGACAAGACCATCACTTGCTTCCCATGCACTCGCCAGTGACACGAATACAGCGCGGAGCACAAAACGGTCACCGCGGCCGGAACCATTGCAGCCGGCCGCATGAACCAAAGCGACGAGAACAGCAGCGCAGCCGAGGACGAAGCGACAATCAAAAGGCTGAGGCGTTCATTCCGCTCGAAATGGCTCAAAGGTTGGTTCGCTCGATGCGGCCGATCATCGAAGTAATCCGCCCAATCGTTCAGAGAGAATATGTGGACCATCATCAATAGGGAGAGGATCGTCAGCCAGATCGCGGCGAAGACGACATCTCCATTCAACTCACGCACGCCATAGAGGAATCCAAAGAGCGGTATTGCGACTAAAACGGCAAAATCGCCAACGCGTTTGCTCCAGACGTACCGTTTGAGAGCACCGGGAAGGTGTTGCAGCAAGCTGGCCTCATACGTCGCGAGGCTCATAGACTGAGCCGAGCGAATAGTCTCAGCCAGAGGGCATAGCCTATGTCCTTGGACCAGTAGCTTCGTTTGCCGCGTGAGGTCAGATCGTTGTGGTATAGCAGAGGCGGCGCGGTCTCGACCGCCGCAAAGTCGTCCTTAGCCAAAGCGCCGAGAAGAGACACGGCGCGGTCTCGGGCCACCGAGCCAGGCGTGAGCTCCGCCTCCATCAGGGAAAGGACATTGAGCCACCGCACCTGCGCCTGATCGACGGGTTTTACCAAGGCCGAGGGTGTTTCAATCGCGCATCCGGTCCGTCGAACCTCGCCAATGCGCAAAAGAGGCAAGAGCGGCGCTTGCCGATAGTAGACCCACAACGATGGGTCAGCCTCTCGTTTAATCAGAGCTTGGCAGAGGGAACGCGCCGCAACAGGGTCGTAGCGGAGCAAGAGAAGATAGACATGCAGATTGATGCCGATGTCGGGCGGGTTCGGATCGGAGCCGGGAGCCAGACATTTGAAATCTTTTTCGTCGGCAAGCCAGGTACGGAACAGGCCGTCTTCGGTCCGAAACGAACGCAGAATGCGCAGGACGCCGGCCAGCCGATCGAGATTCGGCTCTCGCGCTAGGGTCCAAGCGAGCGCCGTGTCGTCTGCGTCCGGCGTGATCCGCGTGCAGGTTGGGGCGATTTTCAGAGTTGGATTGATGGCAGGATTGAATTGGACGAGGCCTCTGTCGTCGATCTGCGCCTCGGTGTAGGCGCGCGCCCGCTCCAGCGATTCGTTCAGATTCGCCTTCTCAGCGATGGGCTGAAGAAGATCGATCATGATGGGGTTGAGAAAGTTATCCAGTTCGATTTTGGCATTACTGAAGGACGGAAGCGGCGTGTAAGATGTAAACCAATACCCCTCAGAACCTTGGTCTCGCTCGATGGCGCCGACCGCAACGTCGCGAGACTCTTCGAGAGAGTTCTCAGCGGCTGCGCAAGAAGACACCGGGATGGGGGCTGCGAACAACATCGCGACCGCACATGCCAACGCCGCGCGCTTCCAATAAATCATCGAGCCCCCGTGCACTTACACATGTCCTACTGTCCGGCACGGTTCGATAGCAAGCCCGACATGCCACGGCGTTGACTTCAGCGAGGCCGGCTTGTATCGGGCGCCAGCTTTCCTAAGGGGCAGGCCCTATGCCAATCGAGTGTCGCCGGGCGCGAGCGCGCAGAACGTCGAACGGCACGGAGCGGCGCCGTCATGATCAAGCATCCGAGCTTTGCCTTTGGGCGGGTTTGGTATTTTTTTGCGGTTTGCCGCGAGCGCAACCGGGACGCTCTGATGAGACCCTATGACGTCCTGTGGTCGAACCGTTCCCTTGCCGTCGTCCTTGTCTTGGTTGGTCTCGCGATCGGCTCCGGCCTGTATAGCGTATACCTGGGCTCGGACATAAATTGGGACCTTCTCAACTATCACATCTACAATCCATTCGCATCACTTAACAATAGATACCTTTACGATATTGAACCCGCGCAGGGGCAAACCTACCTCAACCCAGCTCTTGATATTCCTTTCTACATCCTCGTCCGCTATTTTAATGATTTCCCCCGGCTGATCGGGTTCGTTCAGGGCGCCATCAACGGAGTCAATCTTCTCTGCGCGGCTCTAATAGCTTGGCGATTGCTCGGCCAAGTGACCGGCGGAGCCGCATGGCTGCGTTGGGCGCTGAGCGCTACCGCTGTCGTCATCGGCGGAACGGGCGCAGACTCGAGTGCCTTGATCGGCACCACCACGGGCGACATCCAGGTCACAGCCTTTGTGCTGTGCGGGGTCGTGTTCGCCGCCCGGTCGATCGACAAGACAATCGCCGGCGCGGGAACCCTAGTAGGAAACGTGGCCATCTCCGGACTATTCGCTGGGCTCGCCTTCGGGCTCAAGCCGACGACAGGTCCGTTCGGCCTGGGGCTCGTCGTTGCGCTTGCTGCGTTGGGACGGCCTTGCCGGATCAAGGCAGTCGCGCTGTTTGTACTTGCCAGCCTGTTCGGGGGCCTGATTGCCGGCGGATATCACGCCGTATCGATGTACGAACTATTTTCAAATCCGGTCTTTCCGGCTTTCAATAATGTTTTCCACTCTCCTTATTTTGGGTCGGCTAACATCCTCGGCGTTATCAAACGCGGTTCGATGCTTGACGTCTTGTCATTTCCGTTCCAGTCGATCTGGCAGCTGGCTGTGCCGAACCAAGGATACCTTTTTCGAGATATTCGCCCGGCGATCGCGATTTTACTCGGAGTTTTGATTCTCGGGTCCTGGGTAAGGGCGAGGGCGACCGGAAAAGCCGAACGCGCGCCGGACCGAGCTGTCGTCGCGCTTGCCATATTTGTTATCGTCAGTTTTTATACATCGCTCGCAATGTTCAATAACTACCGTTATCTGGGTCCGATTGAATACGTTTCGGGCGTCGTGATCGTAGCGGCCCTGGGCCATTTGTTCGCGAGGAAAGTCTGGATCGCGGCGGCGCTGGCCGTCACCGCCGCGTGCCTCGCGACGACAGTTCCGCTCGGGCTCCCGCATTCTCCGTGGGCGAGCCAGTACATATCGGTGAGCGGCCCGGATCTCGAGGCGGACACCCTCGTCGCCGTTGCGTTCCGGAAAGAGCCGGCCGGTTACCTGGCGCCGTTCTTCAATCCTGGCGTCCGATGGGTGCGACTTCGAAGCAACCTCTATCCCGCCGACTCGAACAATCTGCTTACCGAGACAGCGAAGCGTTTGGTCGCGACCCATGAAGGACCTATGATGTCCCTCGAACTGCCGAACTCGACGACGGCGGACAGCGATTCGATATTGAGGGAGCTTAATGTCGAAAGGACGGGGGCGCCGTGCCTGCACGTCGTCTCGAACCTGTCCGCCGACGCCTATCTCCTGTGCCCGATCCGGAACAGACGCGATTGACCAGCGCCGCGGGGCGTGGGGGGCCACAGACGTTGCGATCCGAGCTCCTCAACCCTTCCACTGTGAATCGGCATAGGGTCCGAGCGCCGGGAGGCGCGCTAAGCGTCTGACGGAATTGGGTTGAGTGGCGTCAACATGTGGCGCCGCTTCACATACATGACGAGTTCGACCTGGCTGCAATTCGCTCCAAGGTCCTCCACGGGTCGAGACATGCGTCGACCTTCGAGATGACCGTGAAGACGGTAGTGGACCAGCGGATTCAGGCCTGAATCACGCACGTCGGGATTAGCCTCGAGGTAGTAGGAGGTGCTGAACTCGGGTCCGGGATCGCGGCCTTCGCGAAACCCAATTGTCAAATAGTGAAGAAGGGGATTGACGCCTTCGCTTCGCACATCCGGGTAACGCTCCAGATACCATCGGGTATCGAATATTTCATTCGGTCGAAACCCGCGGCAAAAGCCTTCCTCCAGATAGTGCATCGCCGCGGCGAGATCCCGCTCGACCGCATTCGGTGGAGGAGGCGAAGCCGCGAGATATGAGGCTCGGTAAGACTTGGCGTCAAAGATACCGCTTTTGAGAAGTTGCGCGGCCTGCCGCCGACGCCGTCGAGCGTGCTTCAACCTCAGCCACGCCGCCATGCCTTTGGGCGGCTGCAGCGCTTTTTTCGCAGCGAGCTCAGCATGGACATCAACGAACTCCGCACGCAGCGTCTGGTGCTCGCTAACGAGGTTCCCGCTGTCCTGCGACGCCCTCTCCGCTCTGGCCGCCTTTTCGCCGGCGCTCGCGAGCGCCTCGTCGAGACACCGAGTCAGCGCGTCTTTCTCTCGCCCCGCGTCCTCGAGGGAAAGTGCCAGCGCCCCCTTAACGCGCTCAGCCTCGTCCAGGACGAGAACAAGCGCCTCTTTGTCGCAGACTGCCTCGTCGAGGGAACGCGCCATTGCGTCTTTGTCCTGCACCGTCTGGTCGAGAACACGCGCTATCGCCTCTTTGTCACGCATTGCCTCTTCGAGACGCTGCGCCAACGCATCCCTCTCGAATTGCGCCTCGGCTCGGGCTTTCTCCAGTTCTTCCATCGTAAGCGCGCGTTCGTTGAGCGTAGCGGCGGTTTGGGCCAACAGATTCTGCTCGCGAACCCTCAGGTCGTCCCGCTCCGCACTTGCGGTGCGCTCGAGGCCGCGAGCGTTTTCTAAATCGCGCTCGTAATCGATCAGCACTCGGCCGAACAACTTGGCGGCCTGGTCGAACTTCGCTCGCAACTCGTCGAGTGTCGTTAGCGCGGAATTCGAAGAAGGATGAACCGCCAACTCCAACAGTGCGTCATAGGCGAGGAGGCACCATTCGTGGATCTCTGGGAGCCTCTCCAGTTCAGCGCGAGGGGTGCCGTGATGGATGAGATCCTTCGTCAGGAATTCGTCGATATCGCGACTCGCCAGGTCGGACAGCCGGGGCCACGCTATGTTCAAGTCGACGGCGATTTGGTCACAGCCGGTCCGCCAATCCGACAAGAAGCGTTCCAGCGCGAAAATCGTGCGCGTCGTCGTTCGCGTTTCCGCCTCTGCCTCGAGAACATGTCGCAGCCATATCGCCATTCCAAGGGCGGTCGGAAACCCGTTGCGGCGCTTCAGCGACTGCGCAACATCCCATGGGGAGCGAATCGGCATGGCGACGCGCGCTTCGGCGCCGATCTCACCGAGGACTTCGAACCAAAAAGGGGCAAGCCGGCAGACGCGAGGGTCTTTGAAAACGACGAATGCCTGATCCTGGAATTCGTCATGAAAGAGTCGCCGGGCGCGTTCTCGAAAACCAGCCGCCACGGGGGAGTGACGCCAATGGGGATTGAAAGCGCGCCAGTCAGCCCAATTCGAGCCTGCCGAGGCGAGAAGCTCGTCGTCAAATTGGGCGATTTTGGAGGACTCGTAAAATCCTCTCGCGTTCTCGGGTAGGGGCCCCATCAGACTCTTGGGAGCGCCGCAGCCCAGCCGCGCGAACGTGCCAGCCACTGCGCTCGTCCCACTCCGATGCATTCCCAAGGACTAATATCACTTCAGGCAAGTGTATTATATCCCATAATGAAAGCGGCCGCCCACCCCGAAGGAACTGAAACCATAACGCAAATCCGAATGGACTGGAAGTTGACGCCGGACCCGCAGGCGCTCTTATCCAGAGGATGCGCTGCACCAACCGTGAACGGTCGGAGGATTTGCCTCTGCGCGCCCGAGAGCGCTACGGCGAGGTCTTTTGTTCAGCGAGAAGATTGCGCTGTCGTGGCAAGGTAATATTTAAGTCAATGGGGATCGCTTTTTCTTGGCGGCGGCGGACTGATCAGCTGACCGTCGCCGTCCCTCCAGGTGCCGATTGGCGCCGAAGCAGATCGGGTCGGGAGCGAAACTCCTCCTTGGCCGTCTTGCCCCCTCCCTGGGCATGGCGACGGTAGCCTGCCGCTGATCCTTTTCGAAGGCGACTTCACGCTGTCCTATCGAGCGGAGCATCCAACCGGCGTGGTCTTGGCCGACGCGGAGACGGACGGTCGCCTGGCTGACCTGGTCGACGAAAATACCGATCCTCTGCTGTTGACCGATGATCGTCCCGACGAGCGTCAGCTGGAGCTGCTCGGGCTCCGCCGGTTTGGGCGGCGGGGTCAGGGCCACGCGACCGGCGGAGCGACGATCACAGGGGGTGGCGGTCGACGCGACGCTGAGAATAAGGGTCGCTCGCGCGTCGCGGAAAGCGAGCTCAGCGGGATCGGCCCCGGCGGGCCGACCATCACCTCCTCGCCGGCCGCGCTTCTCGCCGCAGGAATGGGTTTAAGGTCAGAGCTTGGCGCAGCAGCAGAGGGTTCGATCGCGCCTTTGCCGGCAGGCGGTTGGGCGTCAGGCGCCGAATTCTGTGCATAAGCGGGGAGCGCGGTCGCGATAAGCACTTCGGAAATTAGCGAGGCTCGGACCAAATTGTTTCTCGTTCGCCCATAAAGGTTCCGTAACGCCCCCATCCAAAACTCCAGATCTCAGTCAGATGTTACGGCTCGCGCTTGCTAGGAATGACGCCGCGTCGCACCATACCGTCACTATTCTCTGCACTCGAACTCTGCGTACGCAGATTCGTACTCCTGACTAGCATTATCGGCATCGACTTGGAAAAAGGATGTTGCTAAAGGCGTCATCCTGAGCGCTGGGCTCATTCCAGGGGTAGGGGGGCAGAATGTCACTCAAGAGTTCATTCCTGCTAGCTGTTCTCTGCGCGATGTGTCTGGCGCTGTTTGCGGCGCCGGCCAACGCGCAGGCGACGCGGACGTGGGTGTCCGGCGTCGGCGATGACGCCAATCCGTGCAGCCGCACCGCGCCGTGCAAAACTTTCGCCGGCGCGATTGCGAAGACAGCTGCAAGCGGGGAGATTGACTGCCTCGATCCGGGCGGGCTTCGGCGCGGTCACGATCACGAAGGCGATCACCATCCATGTGCCGCGCCGTCAGCAACGGCGGCGTTGCTGGTGTCGGGAACGAACGGCATCGTCGTCGCGGCGGGGCCGACCGACAAAGTCGTGCTTGACAGCCTCGATCTTGAAGGGCTTGCCCCGCAGGCTGGCCCCGGCCTCAACGGGGTGCAGATCATTGTCCGGGGCGGCTGTCTATATCCTTCACTGCACAATCCGAGACTTCTCCCAGAATGGCGTCAACGTGGTCGAGCAGCACTTTGGACACGCGCGTCTTCATCAAAGACTCGTTCATTGAGAACAATGGATCGGGCACGACTTATGGCGGCGTCAATGTGCAGGGCAATGGCGTGGCCAATTCGGTCGCCATTGCGGACACCCTCATCGACGGCAGCGGAGGCTTTGCGGTGCAGGTCGGCACGGCGGGGAACACGATCGCGCTCGTGCGTACGATTCTCAGCGGCAGCGCAACAACGTGGCGATCAGCAATCTCGGCGGGCGGCGTGAATTCGTTCGGGCCAAGCAACGTTATCGCCGGCACTGGCTCGCCGACTGCGTCGCCGACCTACAAATAGTCATAAGCGCAGGAGGCGCTCAAGAAGCAGGACGGAGACAGCGCGCGGTGCTGTCCCGTTTATCATCCTAATGGAGCATTTTGAGACGTACGTCAGCGCCGTGATAGGCGTTGGCCTACGTTCAGCGATAGGGGCAAATGTCAATGAAGAACTCATTGCTGTTAGCTATGTTTTGCGCGATGTGCCTTGCGTTGTTTTCGGCGTCGGCGAGTGCGCAGGCGACGCGGACGTGGGTGTCTGGCGTCGGCGACGACGCCAATCCGTGCAGCCGCACCGCGCCGTGCCAGACTTTCGCCGGTGCAATTTCGAAGACGGCGGCGAGCGGGGAGATCAATTGTCTCGATCCAGGCGGGTTCGGCGCAGTCACGATCACGAAAGCGATTACCATCCTGTGCCGGACCGTCAGCAATGGCGGTGTGACAGCGTCAGCAACGGACGCAATCGTGGTCAACGCCGGGCCGACTGACAAGGTCGTGCTTGACAGCCTCGATATCGAAGGGAACGAAGTCCGGGCTCAACGGCGTGCATGTCCTCCACGCAGGGGTTGTCTACATAAACAACTGCGCGATCCGAGACTTCACCGTGAATGGGGTCAACGTCGCGAGCAGCGCGGCGGACACGCGTGTCTTCATCACGGCCTCGTTCATTGAAAACAATGGCGCTTCCGGTCCGACTGGCGGCGGCGTCAGTGTGCAGGGCAATGGCGCGAGCAATTCGGCGGCCATTGCGAACACGCTCGTCGACGGCAACGCGGCCTATGCGATACAGGTTGGCACAGCGGGGAATACGATCGCGATCGCGAATACGATTCTCGGCGGCAGCAGTAACAACGTCGCGATCAGCAACTTGGGCGGCGGTGTGAATTCGTTCGGGCCAAGCAATGTCATCGCCGGCACTGGGTCGCCGACTGTGTCGCCGACCTACAAATAGCCCGCAAAGCGCAGGACGCGCTGATTGATGGCAGCAAAAGTGATGGGGCAGTGCGCAAAGGCTGCTGTCCCGTTCCGTTCAAAGAGCCGATGGGATCGAATAAAGCTTACATGATCGAGGACGTGCCGGAATCCTATCGATATCGCTTAGTGGCACCCGATCTGCCGTCGCCGGCTGAATATTTGCCATTGCTCGAGGAATGCCACAAGAACGGCGTGTATTCCAACTTCGGTCCGCTCGCCCGCCGGCTGGAGGCGGGGCTGTTGGCGGCGTTCGGCTCGCCCGAGCAAAGCTGCGTGACATGCTCCAATGCGACCGCCGGACTGTCGGCAGCCCTCTTGGCGACGGGTCGAACGGGTCAAGTGCTGCTCCCGGCCTTTACCTTCCCGGCGTCGCTGGGGGCGGTCCGCGCGGCAGGGCATGAGCCCTATCGTCGCGGATGTTGACGCGAACAGTTGGACCTTGAGCGGCGATCGTCTGGACCGAGCGCTCGCAAAGACCGGCGCCGCCGTCGTGATGTTGCTGGCGCCTTTCGGCATCGCGCGCGATTGGGACGCCGACCTCGCGATCTGTCGCAAGCGAGGCGTGGCCGTGGTCATCGACAATGCGGCCGGTCTCGGCGGTCCGCGCCCATCAGAGAGGTTTGGCGAGGATGTCTTCGAGGTTTTCTCGATGCACGCGACCAAGCCGTTCGCGGTCGGCGAAGGCGGCGCAATCTTTGCGCATCGCGATCACGACTTCTGCCCTCCGATCCGCGCTCAATTTTGCTCAGAACTCTCATGCGAAGCCCGGAGGTCCTGTCTGGGGATTCAATGGCAAGATGTCGGAGTTCCACGCGGCGGTTGGCGTCGCGCAGATGGATCGCATCCGCGATCTCGTTCATCGCAGGCGAGTTTTCGCGGCCATCTATCGGGATCGTCTGGCGCAATACCCTGAGATCGCATGCCCCCGGGACTTGAATTGCGCGCCGTGGCAGTTCTTCCCGGTCTTGCTTCCGAGCGCTGCGACCGCGGAACGCTTCATCGAGGCAGCGGCATTGGCGGGCGTCGAAATCCGCCGCTATTATCGCCCTAGCCTTTCGCAATGGCCGGAAGCCCAACCCATTGCAGCCGTGCCCGGTCGCCGAGGACCTCGCCGAACGCATGTGCGTTCTGCCGGTCCGTGCGGCGTCCGCCGAGAGCGAGCCGATCGCTCATCTGGTGCTCGAAGCGCTTGATCGGACTTTAGCCCGGCGTTGAGGGCAAGCCGGCGCAGCAACGTCGCCATTCTTCACCTTCGGCCGCAAGGAGTGGAAACCGGCCTGAATGCGCGGAGGACCGCGCGGGAGCGCTGTTCATCGACTTCTAATTTGCAGAGTGGTAGACGACGTGTGGAGGGGCCTTTGGTAAGTTTGCGCGCGGTATTTCACCCACGGGCAGCCAGTCGTCTACGCTCGGCGACAGTGTGGGATCGAACATGCCGTGAAAAATCGCGACGCGGCCGTCCGCAAAGCCCGTCCGGATGTTTCCTCAACAGCCTGATAATTAAGCGTTTTCATGTCCGACCAATACCGCAGACCTGCAACGCCATTTTCAGCCGGGGCGCGCGCCCCTCAAGCTTGGCGGTCTATCCGATCAATGTTGAGCAACGCCTGGAATGGCGGAGGGGTCGCGAAACATATCGAGCCTCTGTCGACCAAAAAGATTGAATTCAGGATCCCGATCTCTCCTACGTCCAGCTTTTTCTCTCTTGTCAGGTTCTTCAATTTCGCGCTCCGCCGACTTGGACGGCGCGCAGTATCAAAAGCGCCAGGCTGCTTGTCGTCGTCGGCGATCACTGCGATCTCGACGCGGTTCGCCGTGAGAACACTTGGAGTGAGGACTTCAACGTCGAATGGGAGCGGGTCCCCGACGAAATATTCAATGAATTCCATTGGTTTGGAACAGCCAACTGGCGGCTTGCGATTCCTGCCGGCGATGCTGACGTCATTGTTCTCTCCGATGCCGACACCGTTCTGATGCGCGACATCGATCCTTTGCTCGCGGAAATTCCTTCGGACAGACCAGCAGTGCGCGGCCATATGGCTCATCTGCCGCCACCGTTGGGAATCAACACCCCTGCTCCGCGCGAATTGTGGCCCTGGCTGTTCAGTGAGTTCGACGTGTCGTGGCCGGCCCAGACCTATCGCTATTCAATGGACGTCGACGGAACACTCCCGATGTCTCCGGCTTATTTCAATCTCGGCTTCGTCGCGATGAACGCCAAGGCGCTCCCAGTCTTTGCTGCCGAGATCACGGATACCACTCGCCGCGTAATCGAGGTCGTCGACACCTCGATGCGGTGTCAGATTGCGCTGACCATCATCGCTCACCGGGCCGGCATCGATATTGGCACGCTTCCGGCGAGTTATAACGCGGCCAACGATCTCGCTCACCTTGCCGCGGGCTGTCTAACCGTCGATCAAGTTCGTGTTCTGCACTTCCTTAGGTTAGATGAAATTGATCGTGAAGAATTGCAGCCCCATCTCATCGGCGACATGTCTGTCCCGCATTCTCACGAATCCAGCCAATGTCGTCCTGCAGAATCTCGCACGCGAATATCGAGAGAGCTTGAGATGAACCGCGGCGGCGCGCCCCGGGACTCAATAGTGAGTTCCTATCACGCGATGTTTTGGAAAGTCTCGGATTCGCGAGACTGGGCGAGGATGTCTTGATCCACAGCACGGCGGTAATCGTCGACTGCAGCAAGATCTCGATCGGCTCGCGCGTCAGGATCGACCCCTATGTCGTCATCTCCAATCGGGGCGGCGTCGAGTTCGGCGACAACATCCATATCGGCGGACATTCCGTGCTCGCGGGCAGGCGCGGCCGTTCACTTCGAGGATTTCGTGAGCATATCCCATCACGTCGGTATTTATACGTCCACCGACGATTTCAGCGGCCGCACGCTCAGCAATCCGACCATCAACGGCTTCGGAGCTGCTACGAACGGCTTCAATCAGCTTTGGCCGCCATTCCGGCGTCGGCGCCGCGAGTCTCATTCTCCCCGGAGCCAAGATTTGCTGAGGGTTCGATGTTAGGGGCAATGTCGCGCACCAGCCGGCCGCTGCGGCCGTGGACGACCTATGCCGGGGTGCCGGCGCGGCGGCTTCGGGAGCGCCGACGGGATCTGTTAATCGACGAGCAAGCGTACCTTGCCTCGATAAGAGAGCTCGCTTGATCGCCGCGCGACCCACAGATCAGCAGATCGACCACCGAACGAGCGATGTCACTCGCGTGACAAAATGCGTCTTCAGTGTGTCGAGTTGCTCCGGTTAGGACTCCTGGTCGAGCAAGACTCCGCGCGGCCTAGGTTCCATCACGAAAGCGCGAGTCGGCGAGGAAGGAAATCAATGCAAATTGCCTAGCGGAGTTCGCCGTGGGATACGGCGTCCACGTTCGCGACGCCACGCGGTTTGCGGCAAGCCGTTCAACGCTGTTTTGCATTTCGGGCTCGCTGGGGGAATGTTGGTTCATGTCGGACAGCCGAAACGGCGAGAAGGCAAAGCTCGCGCGAAAGAAACAGAACATAGAAAAGCTGATCGGCGCCTCCGGGCTTTTTCATGATCAGTTCTACGTTGCCCATCGCCCCGAGGCCGCCAGGGGCGCGCGGTCGCCGCTCGGTTATTTCATCGGCGTCGGCTTGGACGCCAATCATCAGCCGTCCGCGGACTTCGATCCGGCGCTCTATTTCAAGATGTATCCTGATGTCGCGGCCTCGGGCCAATCGGCGCTGCTGCACTACATAAGGACGGGCCGCGCCGAGGGACGGCGTCAGCCCAACGATCAGGCAAGGCTGACGTTCAAGATTGAAAAGTCCGGCTTGTTCGACGCGGATTTCTACGTCTCTCGCCATGCCGAAGCCGTGTCGACTGGACGGACGCCTCTCGATTCTTTCATCGCGGTGGGATTGAAGGCCAATCATCAGCCGTCCGCCGATTTCGATCCGGCGGTCTATCTCGCGATGTATCCGGATGTCGCGGCCTCGGGCCAACCGGCGCTGCTTCACTATCTCACGACTGGTCGCAACGAGGGGCGGCGACAGCCGGACGAACAGGGCAGGCTGGCGTTCAAGATCGAAAACTCGGGTCTGTTCGACGCGGATTTCTACCTCGCTCGATATCCTGAAGCTCGCCGCCAGCGGACGCGCTCCGCTCGATTATTTTTTCGAGGTGGGACTGGAGGCCAATCATCAACCCTCCGCGGAGTTCGATCCGGCGCTCTATCTCGAGATGTATCGAGACGTCGCGGCCGACGGGCAGCCCGCTCTACTCCACTATATTCGGCGCGGAGCTGCCGAGGGACGACGGAAGCCCAACGAAGCGGCAGGTATCGCTTCTAATATTGAAAAGTCCGGCCTGTTTGATGTGGCGTTTTACGCTAGTCTTCATCCCGAAGCCACGACGGCTGGCCGGACGCCTCTCGATTATTTCATCGACGTGGGCCTGAAGGCCAATCATCAGCCCTGCGCGGACTTCGATCCGGCGCTCTACTTCGAGATGTATCCCGACGTCGCGGCCTTGGGGGAACCTGCGGTGCTGCACTACATCTATCGTGGTCGCACCGAGAGAAGGCGAAAGCCTAACGAACAAGCCAGACTCGCGAACAAGATCGAAAAATCCGGCCTGTTCGATGCCGATTTCTACGCCGCCCTCTATCCTGAAGTTTCTAAAGGCCGATGCATTAGATGCACTTCTTGGAAGTCGGCGCTTTGGAAGGCCGTCGCCCATCGATCGAATTTGATCCGCGCGGCTACCTCATGCTGAACGAGGACGTTCGCAACGCCGGCATCGAGCCGCTGCGGCACTACGTCGAGCGCGGGATGTTCGAAAATCGCGCCATGCCGTCGTCGCGATTCGACCGTGCCAGGCTCATGGAGGCGAGAGAGCGCATCGCCGCCTCGGGGTTGTTCGACGCCGAATTCTACCTGTCGGCCAATCCGGTGGCGCACTCGCAGCGCGTCGATCCGATCCTGCACTACCTCCTCGAGGGCGCCGCTACCTACCAAGACCCGTCGCCGACCTTCTGCACTGTCGCTTACGCCATGCAGAACCCAGAGGTCATCGACGCGCGGGAGCCGGCACTGCTTCATTATCTTCGCCGCGGCGTCGGCTCTCCGCTGCCCCGCAGCGTCGACGAGGTGCGGCGATCGCGGCCGCTTTACGGTCAACGCCTCCGCGATGAGGGCGTAACGCTCGCCCGAATGGCGGCCGGCTCGTTCTTTGCGCGAAACGGTTTCACGTTCGAGGCGTCAGGGCCGACAACCTACGTTCCGGACGCAGTCAGCGCGCTGGCAAAACGTGAACCGTCGCTCCAGATTGACGCACGCGCGCCCGACGTGTCGATTGTCATTCCCGTCTATGGGCAAGTCCCCTTCGTCCTCGCGTGCCTCGAGTTCCTCGCGGGTCACCGCAGCCGCTATTCCGTAGAAATTATCATCGCGGACGACGCTTCGCCGGCCGGAGTATCGAACCGACCTGATTCAGTCCATTCCATGGGTCCGTTACCACCGAAGCCCGAAGAACCTCGGCTTCCTCGACAATTGCAACGCAGCCGCCGAGCTGGCTCGCGGGCGGTATATCGTTCTTCTCAATAGCGACACTTGGGTGGTCGATGGTTGGCTCGACGAACTGATCGGCTCCTTCGATCTTTTCCCCAAAGCGGGATTCGTCGGCTCGAAGCTTCTCAACCCGGATGGCTCGCTGCAGGAGGCGGGCGGTCTCTATTGGTCTGACGGCACGGCGTGGAACTATGGCCGCGGCGCCGATTCGTGCGATCCGCGCTACAATTTCGCGCGCCGGGTCGACTGGCTGTCCGGCGCCGCGATCGCACTGCCGATGGCGGTCTGGAACGCGCTCGGCGGATTCGATCCGGCCTACCGGCCGGCATATTGTGAGGACACCGATTTGGCGTTCCGCGTCCGCGATAGCGGACGCGAGGTCTGGTATCAACCGCTTTCGTGCGTAGTGCACTTCGAGGGCATGACGCACGGCCGTGATGAGACGGCAGGAATCAAGGCCTATCAGGTCGCCAACCTCAAGCGGCTTCAACAGCGTTGGAAGGACCGGCTGCCCGGCAAACGCGAAGGCGGCGTGGAGCCGGATCGTGAAGCCAACCGTTCGGCCGAGAAGACGATGCTGGTCATCGACGCCCAGACGCACACGCCCGATCGCGACGCGGGGTCGGTAATCGGCTGGCAAATGACGAAAGCCTTTCGCGAGCTCGGCTTTCATCAGACCTACGTGGCGCTCGACGATTTTCGGCCGCTCGGCGACTACACCAAGGCCTATCAGCGGGTCGGCGTGCAGACGCTGCACAGCCCGTTCTTCAACAATTTTGACGACGTCCTGCGCTTCAGGAACGATTTCGATTACGTCTTGGTGTCACGCTACCATGTCGCCCAAGAGGTGATCGATCGTATTCGGGCGCATATGCCCACCACTCGGATCATCTTCGTGCCGGCCGATCTTCATCACCTCCGGATGGAGCGCCAAGCGCTGCTCGAGAAGGATGGGACGTTGCGCGTCCAGGCAACGCGGGTGAAGACGGAGGAGTTGCGCGTTTTCTCCCAAGTCGACTGCAGCATCCCGCACACGCCGGTCGAGAAGAACTTGATTCGGCAAGAGCTGCCGATGTTGCACGACAACATCGTCGTGTTTCCCTGGATCGCCACTCCGGTCGAGAGTTCGGCGGAATTGGGCCCGCGCAAGGACATCATGTTCCTCGGCGGCTTTCCCCATACGCCGAACGTCGACGCCGCGGTGTTCTTTGTCAGGGAGGTGTGGCCTCTCCTGGTTGATCGGCTGCCAAGCGACGCGCGATTCGTCGCAGTCGGCGCGTCGCCGCCCGACGTCGTTCGTTCGCTGGCGTCGGAGCGCATCGTCGTCACGGGTCAGGTTCCGCGTCTCGAGCCTCATTTCGCGCAAAGCCGCGTATTCGTCGCCCCGCTGCGCTTTGGCGCCGGCATCAAAGGCAAAGTGATCGAGAGCCTATCCCATGGGGTGCCGACGGTCGCGAGCACCATAGCGGTCGAGGGAATCGGGCTCACGGACGGCGAAAACTGCTTCGTCGCCGACACGCCCGAGGCGATGGCCGAGGCGGTGCTGCGCCTCTACGCCGACCCGGAAGCGTGGACGCGAATGCGAGAGGCAGGCTTCCGCTTCGTCGACGAGAACTATTCGTGGCGCCGGGCTATGGAGCTCTGCCAACACGCGCTTGACGTCGCCGATGAAACCTGGATTGAACGTGAAGCCCGCGCGCGAGCGACCTGGCTGAAGGGCTTGGCTCAGGCTGCGAGGCGAGAAGGGATAGACGCTAGCGGCGCTGCGTCCTTCGGGTAATAGACGTAAAAAGTTCGCGGACCCACCGTAAAGAGGGTCAAGTCTTTGCCTCAAGTCGGTAATACGGAGTGCTTTCATCGTAAACGTTGAGTTGCTATACTGAAGGTTCGGTGCCGCAAATATATATAACACTCAAAGTACGAGCAGTGCTCCATGTCGCATAACGTGCAAGCTGAACTAGAGAAAGTCGTAGTCCTGATGTATCGGGGGATACTACGCCGCGATCCGAGCATGTCGGAGCGGCAGTATTTTGCGGATCGTCTATTGAACGGAGAATTGTTCGCCGTTGTTATGAGCGAATTTATAGAGTGTGATGAATTTAAGAGCGTTGTGAAATCGTTTGTTCCACCTGGGCACTTCTACTCTCCGATCGTTAAACCGGAAGACGCGCGCGCGCATTTAAGTCGTTTCGAGAAGGGTCCCGTCCCAGACGTTCTTCCTGGAATTCAGATCGATAAGAACAATATGATCAAGGAATGGAACGCGCTGCTGCCCTTCTTGGGCGACATTCCGTTCCAAGAACAGAAGTCAGGGTCGACGCGGTATCAATTCGACAATCCTGCTTACTCATGGGGGGACGGTAGCATTTTGCATGCAATGTTGCGATGCTATCGTCCGCGACGCCTTATCGAAATTGGAAGCGGGTGGTCATCCGTTTGCGCTCTAGATACAATTGAAAAATATCTAGGCGGTGAATGCGAGGTGTTGTTCGTGGAGCCGTACCCCGAATTGCTCAACAGCTTGGTGGGCGCTACGTCCGTCAGAACAAACGTCCTCGACATGCCGGTGCAACAGGTGCCACTGGAAACCTTTGACACTTTGCAAGCTGGGGATTTCCTGTTTATCGAATTCAACCCATGTTCTAAAGACGGGCAGCGACGTATGTCATGAATTGTTTGAGATCCTCCCGCGCTTGCGGCCCGGGGTGTTTGTCCATATCCACGACATGTTCTGGCCCTTCGAGTATCCTCGTGAGTGGGTTGTGGACGACAATCGCTCGTGGAATGAACTCTATGCGGTCAGGGCCCTTTTAACTGACTGCAACGCTTGGAGGATCGTATTTTTCAACGATTATTTCGTGAGAGTGGCTCGTCCAGAGATTGAAGCCAATTACCCGCAGTTCTTACGAAATTCCGGCGGAGCTCTTTGGCTTCAACGCAGTTAGACTGGCGCGGCTGAAAAGGTAGCCTGAGTATCTTGCGGAGCACCGGCCATCGATAAGTCGCTGCGGTGATCCGCACGGACAGGCAACTTTCTTTCAATTTCGTTGAAGCTCGCGTCCCGACGCGTGGCGTACACAAAACAGGCACCGCCGTCGGTCGCGACCGCAACGTCCGCAAGCCCGGAACGCTGGGCCATGACTCCCCTTCACGGTCATATCTACCGCGTGACGTCAATTGTGACTGCTGGTGTGACAAGTGTGCCTGCTTGGTCGGTGATCGTCACGCTCTTCACGCCTGGCGAGGAGCTTATCGAATCCGGAAGGGCGGCGTTGGCGCCACTGCTGGATACATTTGTCTCGAGTTGTTGGCCGTCCAAAACAATGTGACTGCCGCGCGGCGCCGGATGGGAAAACTGGACCCACATGAAGGATCGTCCATCCGGTTGAACGTTGAATTTCTCGCCGACGCGCAGCGTTCGGGGACCATAGTTTGTGATTGCGATCGGTTGTGGGAAAATTGCCTGCTGGACGTCGGCTGCGAAGAAGTAAGCAATTCCAAGAGCGACGCCTACCAGCGACGTCGACGCCAAAAGGGATCCGAAGCGTTTCGCAATCGCTCGAGGGGCCGAGTATCTCAGGTCGAGCGCGGGACGCTCGATATAGTGATACGACGTCGCCGCCAGCAGGAACGACAGAGGAATATCGATAGCCGCTCTTTCCAGATCGGGGACATGCAGCCTGAGCAGCGCAATCAGGATCGGATAGTGCCAGAGATAGAGGCCGTATGAGATCCGCCCGACGTAGACGAGCGTGGGAACGCTGAGCCCGGAAGTCAGCAGCGAATCCGGCGCGTCTCGCGCGCCGAGGACCAACAAAGCGGCAGCGATGTTGATGAAACTTGCCGTATTCGCCGTCCATCCAGGAGGCGTTGCGACGAAAGCCAGCAGGGCGAGAGCCCCTAAAACCGCAAAGACTGCGGTCAGCTTTGGCGCGAACTGCTCGGGGCGAAAGGTGGCGAGCGCGCAGCCGAGCAGGAGACCGTCGCAATGCGTATCGAAGCCATTGTACAAGCGCGCGTAATCGGCGCCGTCCAGCGCCAGGAATTGTCGCCAGATCACGCATCCCGCCAGGAGAATGAGTGCGACGCCGCGGACGGCGCCTTTGCCGCCAACTCTCAGGGCAAAATAAAAGAGCGCTGGCCAAAGGAGATAGAATTGCTCCTCCACGGCGAGCGACCAGGTGTTGCCAAGGTACGACGCTGCGTCTGACGGAAAGGCCCTGCACCAATTGGACACGTACAGAAGCGCGGCGATGACGTCCTGCGTGGCTTGGCGTGTGTCGCCGACTACCGCCGAATATGCGACTAGCGCGCCGCAGACCAAGACCAAGGCGGGAAACAGACGCAACCAACGGCGCCAATAGAAGGCGCCGATCGGCACGCTCAGTTTCGCGTCATGAAACAAAACGAGTGTGATGAGGTATCCGCTCAAGACAAAGAAAATGTCGACGCCGACGTTGCCGTTGATCTGAGGGACGACGTGCCCGAGCATCACCGTCACAACAGCAACACCACGAACGCCATCCAGCGCTGGGATATAACGAACTGATCCCCCTACTGGGCGCTGCAAAGTCGTCTCGCTATTCGGCTTACGTTTGGGAGACCGATAGCGGAAGCGCTGGCGCCCGTCGAGCGTCCGTAACGTTCATTCGGGAGCCCGAGTCGACGCTGAGAAGCCCCAACAGCGTCGACGGCGCAAATCATGACCGCCGCCTCCTGTCGGGGTAGCGCACGCCCTGACCCATCTACCTTCGCTTCGATCGCGATCTAACGCGTCACTTCAATTGTGGCGGGTGGCGTGAGCGCGTTGCCGAACTTGTCAACGACCATAACGGTTTTTACGCCCGGCGTGGAGCTTACGGAGTCCGGAAGGGCTCCGTTGACGCCGCCGCTCGCAGCCGCCGTCTCCAATTGCTGCCCGTCGAGCACGATGTGGCTTCCAGCCGGCGCCGCCTGGGAAAGCTGAATCCACATGTACGACTTTCCGTCAGACTGTCGGTTGAATGTCTCGCCCACCCGCAGCGTCCTGGGACCATAGTTCTCGATCGTGATGAGTTGTTGGGGCGGGCTGGCCTGTTCGACATCATCTGTCGCCATGGAATGTAGACCTTGGAGCCGAGCGACCGCGTGCTCGATGTCCTGCGCATCGGCGAACGCGTCCATGGCGGTCTGAACTCACCTCGATGAACTCCACCACCAGCCAGTGGGTGCCGGCCCGAAAGCTGTTGACGATGTCGCTGGCCTTCATTCCGGGCTTCCAGCGGAGCCGGTCGGTTTCGACGAAGTCCGCCTCGATTCCGGAACGCAACATACCGTCGAAATAGCTGTCGCCGACAAAGACTGCTGGCGGCAGCAACCGAGGATTGGCGTCTGACTCAGTCGCCTCTTCAAACGGTACTGATTGGGATTTGTAGTGGAAGCCGGGCGGCCAGTCCCAGCTTTGCTGCACCATCAGCGAATCCTCCGATGGCGGGACGAACAACGGCATGAACATTGCGATGCCCCCGCTGGTTCGCTGCGTTCTGATCCTCAGCGGATGCGTCCAAGCCGATTCGGGCCGGCCATCGACGGCGCTCATCCTATCCACCAAGGCCTTCCCGACTGCGAAAGCGGCCGGGTCGTTCCAGTGAAAGTCGGTGCGATGGAATATGCGGCGCGCCTTCATCGTCTCGCGTAGTATGGCGAAGCTATCGACGAACGACACGTTCTGCAGGTTGCTCAGCTTCGCAACCAAGTCGTCGATGCGTGGGTGGGCCGGACGGTGCGTCGCCGTTCGCGGCAGCAGCTCGGGATAGAAGCGGTCGCTCATCATCGGGACGACGACGGCCATGTGCACGCCCGCTTTTTCGAGCGCCTTCGAGAGCCGGTCAATTCCAGCGATCACGGCGTCCTCTTTCCTGGCGAGCAATTCCTCCATCGCCGGCTCTTCGACGTCGACGACCGACCGATAGAACAATTGACCGTCGCGTCCGACGAGCACGCGGTCCGACATTCCGAAGATCGAGAAGTCGATCTGGGTCTTCAGTTGAATCAGGAGCGACCGCAGGCCGAAGTGGTCGGCGAACCATCGATCGGCGACTCGCGGCACGGCGTCAATCGGCGTTTCCGCGGTGACGGGCGGCGCGAGGTTCCGATTTTCCGTGACGGTCTGGACCTTTGCAAGTCCGGTCAGCATCTCCAGGCCGGGCAGCAGCGTCAGCACGAAGAAGACAGCGATGAAGGTAAGGCGCCACATCTCGAAACTCGGCTCAGAACCGGAAATAGATGAACGGGTTGAAGCCGTTCGCAGCGATAAGAACCGCCGAATAGACGAGGAGAGCGAGCGCTCCCGCGCGCCCGGCGAAGGCGCCGATCAATTCGTTCCCGGCCTGCCGCAGAGCGGGCAAAATTGTGCGGTGAGCGCCGACCGAAAGAAGAGCGCCGACAGCGAAAAAGACGAGCTTGTCCGGTGTCAGGTAAGATTCGACGCTGACGACAGCCGAACTGGGGGCGCCCCACCCTGCCATTGTAAGAAGGAATGACCCCGCTGCATGCAGGCTGGGGGAGCGGAATATTACCCACCCAATCATTACCAACAAGATCGTAAGCGGCCAGCCGATCAAGCGCTGCGCGGCTCGCTCGCGCCATTGCGTCGCTCGCTCGATCACCAGAAGCGCGCCATGATAGCAGCCCCACATAAGAAACGTGTAAGCCGCGCCATGCCAAAGCCCGCAGAGGACAAATACGACGATCAGGTTGAGGTAGGTCCTCGCCGCGCTGCGCCTGTTGCCGCCGAGCGGAATGTAGACGTAGTCACGAAACCAGCGGGACAATGTCATATGCCAACGACGCCAGAATTCGGTGATGCTGGTCGAGCGGTAGGGCAGATCGAAATTCTCCGGAAATCGGAAGCCGAGCATCCGTCCCAGACCAATCGCCATGTCCGAATAGCCCGAAAAGTCGAAATAGATTTGCAAGGTGTACGCGACGGCGCCGACCCATGCCGCAGAGGCGCCAAGCTGCTCAGGCGGCAGTGCGAACATGCGGTCGGCCAGGACGCCCATATTGTCTGCGATGATGATCTTCTTCGCCAATCCCGCGCAAAAACGCAAAATGCCGGCCTCGACGTCCGCGATCTCGATCGGGCGCCGCAGGACGCGGTCTTGGATCTCGACGTAGCGCACGATCGGACCGGCGATGAGTTGCGGAAACAGCGTGTGATACATGCCGAACGCGACGATGCTTCGGGCGGGGGCGATCTCGCCGCGAGCGATGTCGACTAGGTATGACAAGCCTTGGAACGTGAAGAAAGAAATGCCAGGCGGCAGCACGATATGCGTGGCGACGGAAGTGGTGGGAACGCCGGTCAGCGCGAGGGCGTCATGCCCCATGCCGAGGAGGAAGGTCCAATATTTGTAGTAGACGAGCGGCGCAAGGTTCAGCGCTACACCGAGCCATAACAAGGCGGAACGGCACGCCGCGCGATCGAGCCGCGCCAATGCGACGCCGATCCCCTGGTTGACGACCACCGATATGAGAAGAACAGCGGTGACGAACCCGCCGTCGATCGAATAGAAAGCGAGGCTCGCGACCAACAGCATTGCGTTGCGCGCGACTGCTGGGATTGCGTAGTAGACTAGGAAAAAGACCGGGAAGAACGCGAACAAAAAGCCTGGCGAGCTGAACGACACGGCTATCTCTCTTCCTTATGTTAGGCGCCACGGCCCTCAGCTCGATCCGCCTATCACGATTTCCGAAAACGAGCGCCTACTGATTGTAGGGAATGATTCGACGGCGGTAATTCTATAACTGCGCCGAATCGTCCGCTCCTTTGCCGCCCACCGGAGCACCACTAAGTCCTGCGATCTCCACCGCGCAATTGGAACTGCCGCTGTATCGACGCAGACAGAGACGGTCAAGCCAGGCCGGTTCAGCAGGAGGGTGAGATGCTGCCGAGGCGGGACTGGTTGGAGGGCGTATCAGGCTCGATGAGGTACCCGACGCTTGCTGGCGAGCGTCGTAGTCGGTAGCGCGCTAGGAAAGGTGCGCCTATGGCGCGTCGCCTGTGCGCAGCCCAGCCTTACGCTGATGCAGCGCCACTGCTTCCATGCCGTAGAAGGCCCGAATTGGGTCGGCAGGGGATAGCCTCGCTGGCAACGCTTGATATTGGGTCGGGGGTCGACTATCGACAAATTGCTGCCGCAATCTGGAGCGCGCGCGGTCACGTGAAGGTCACAAAATTGTACTGGTTGACGCCCGCCGGCGCAGAGCCGGCACCCAGGATTGCGGTGGTGATCCCGAGCTACCGGGTCCGCGCCCATGTTCTCGATGTGATCGCTCGAATCGGGCCGGAGGTCGAGGCGATTTACGTTGTCGATGACGCCTGCCCCGAGGACAGCGGCAAGTTCGTCGAGGAGAACGTTACGGATCCTCGGGTCATGGTGCTTCGGAACCCCATCAACCTCGGCGTCGGCGGCGCGACGCTCGCCGGCATGCGGCAGGCCGCCGCCGACGGCGCCGATGTCGTCGTCAAAATTGATGGCGACGGCCAGATGGACCCAGGCCATGTGCCGAGCTTCGCCGGGGTCATATTGTCTGGCGAAGCTGACTACGCGAAAGGCAATCGGTTCTTTGAGCCGGAGGGCGTCGTGTCAATGCCGGTTGGGCGGCTAATCGGTAACGCTGGCCTGTCCTTCGTGGCGAAGATTTCGACCGGTTACTGGCACTCGTTCGATCCAACCAATGGCTTCATCGCGATCCACGCGAGCCTTGTGGGCATCCTGCCGCTCGAGAAGATCGCCAAGCGCTATTTCTTTGAGTCCGACATGCTGTTCCGCCTCGGTCTCCTGAGCGCGCGCGTGGCCGATGTGCCGATGCATGCTTATTACGGCGACGAGACAAGCGGACTCAACCCATTGCGCGAGATTCCGCGGTTCGCCCTTGCCCACTTCAGGAATTTCGTGAAGAGGATTGGCTACAATTACTTCCTACGAAACTTCAGCATTGCTACGATTGAGCTCGTGCTCGGCCTCGCCCTAGCGAGTTTTGGCGTTTGCTACGGCCTAGCCAATTGGGGTTTCTACCAAGCGGCAACCGCGGGGACTGTTATGGTCGCCGCGCTGCCGGTCCTAGTCGGGATCCAATTGCTACTCGCGTTCCTGGCTTACGACATCGAATCTGTTCCGAGTCAGTCATTGCATCCGCGCCTAAAAGCGTCAGGTCGAACGATGATTGCGTTGAGACATGGCAGTAGGTCCGATCGGGATGTGTCGAGCGTTGCCCCACTATCGCCGCATTGAATAAAAGCGAGTCTGCGTGCAGAACATGTTCCTCCGGGCCGCTCGAGTTCATAAGATATTCGTTTTCGGAGCGGTGTAAGAGTAAGAAGGTCATGCTATGACAATAGCGCAATTCGCGCTTCTGAGCCTTTATGCTGTGGGCCTGACCGCGGGGCAGTTTTTGTTCAAGATGGCGGCCCTGCGACTAAGTGAAGCGAAAGTGTCCGCGAGTGCTCTGGCGAAAATCTATTCGCTGGCGTTTGATCCCTATTTTCTCGCCGCAATGGTCCTATATTTCGGCCTCTCATTGTTTTGGGTATGGCTTATCTCGCAAGTGACGTTAGCGCGAGCGTATCCATTCGTGGCGGTCAATTTCATTCTGGTGGCCGCTGTCGGTGCAGTGTTCTTCTCGGAGAGGATTAATCCGATAAACGCTTTGGGCCTCGTGCTTATCGTCGCCGGCGTTATTTTTGCGAACTCGATAGCAGCATGCAGCGCGCCGTCCTCGCAGCACAGTCATCGCTATCGACGAACGCGCATCAATCGCGGCTGATCGCGTTGCAGCAGTGTCGGTAGAACCAAACCGACCTCGTGGAGCCGTTGAGCCCAACATTTGCGAATGCTGCGGGGTGCCGTTCCTCGCACGGAGGAGGGGGCATTCATGATGGTCGGCGGTTCGCAAATTGGCGCTTTTCGCGTGTGGTCGCGACTTGGGCCGGGACTGTGGGTTCTGTCGCTCCTCGCTTCGGCGGCGATGGCAGCAATCGGCGTCGGAAGGTCGGACATCCTAATCAGCGACCCGTGGACCTCGACGATGATCCAGCAAGGCGGATGGATCGCTCTCGGGTCCGCTGCTTCAATCGCATTGTCGTTTTCAGCGGAACGATATCTTCGTTTTCGAATGGAGGCGGTCGCGATCGGCGTCGGACTTGTGGCGTTGATTGCGACTTTCGGCTTGGCGCCGGTCGCGCTCGTCGCTGTGTTCCTAGCGTCCGCGGGGGCGCTCGGCGTCTGGATCTGCGACCGCGACGACGATGATGACAACCAGCCCCTGGTGATCGTCGCCACTGTCGGCGCAGCGGTCTATTCGCTCCTCTTCACCGTCATCGCGCCGATCCGAATCAATACGCCTGCGGTTCACGGCTTGCTCACGTGTGCACCCGTCGCTTGCGCCGTGCTGATTCCTGCGGCGAGGCAACAACTCCAGGCGCGTCTTTCGCGCGCCTGGAGGACGCTCGAGCGACCGCCGGAGCGCACTGCGGTTGAAGTCGTCGGCCTGGCCGTGCTGCTGTTCATCTTACTTCTCCACGCCTTCCTGGCGGCGCTGCCGGAGCGCTACTGGGATGCGATGGCCATGCATCTCTATCTGCCGTCCTACCTCTCGGCTCATGCGGCCTGGGATTTCGACGCCAAATCTTACGCATTTGCGTTCATGCCAACGGCCGTCGATTGGATGTACGCCAATTTCTTCTTGCTCGGAGGCGAGCAGGCGACTCGCCTGTACAATCTGACGGCGCTGCTCTCGCTGTCGGCCGTCGTCGTCACGATCGTCGCGCGCGAGGCCTCGCGCGAGGTCGCGATATGGATCGCGGCGTTGTTCGTCTCGTTGCCGCTCGCCTTCATCGAGACCGGAACGCTCTTCATCGAGAATACGCTGACGTTGTGGATCACCACTGCCGTCGCGGTGCTCATTGCGTCCGGTCTACGCCCCACGCCACGGCATGCGATCGTGGTGCTCATCCTTCTGGCGGCGAGCACAATGGCGAAGCTTCATGGCGCTTTGGCAGCGGCCCTGATCGGAATCCTATTGGTCGCGCTCGTCATCCGGCAAGGCAAGCCGATCGGCGTCCTCCTGAGGCTTCTCCTTGCGACGGTGGCCCTCGGGGCGATCGGTTGCTTTCCCTATATCTATGCGTGGATTTGGGCGGGAAACCCGCTTTTCCCCTTCTACAACGACCTCTTCAAATCGCCGTTCTTCCCGGCTGTCCGGTTCGCCGACGTACGCTGGATGGGACATCTCAGCTGGTCCTTCCTGTACGACGCGACCTTCGCCTCGAGTTCGCTTCGGCGAACTGACCACGGGTGCAATCGGACTGACGATACTGTTCGTGACGCCGCTGGCGCTCGCCTCGGTGATCGCCCGACCGACTTCGCGATCGTCCTTGTGCTTCGTGCTCGCCATCCTCATTGGGGCGCCGATCATCGCAGACATCCAATATCTGCGTTATCTTTACCCGGTCTTTCCGCTGCTTTTGATCGGCGCCGCGCCCAGCCTAGCGTTCCTTTTCGATAAGACGCTGACCCGCGGCGCAACGCTGACGCTGGTCGCAGCGCTCGCCGTCTTTGGTGTCTACAAACTTCCTGCTGCGGGTTGGGTCCTCGGCAATTTCGATCTGGCCGCGGATTTCAGTCCTCTGGCCCGACGCACGCTGGAACTGCAAGTTCCCGAGCGCGTCGCCAATCGCCTGATCAACGAGGTCGCAGGCGACAAGGCGCGCGTCCTTTATACCGGCGCTCCCTATGGCGGCCTGCTTCACGGGCGCGCGCTCTATACCGATTGGTATAATTCGGCGCTCGTCGCTGACCTTAGTCAGGTCGCCACATCGGAAGACGCCGCAGCGCTGCTAACTCGTTGGGGCGTCACCCATGTCGAGTTCGCGCGAGACGCGGCGAAGCCCGGCACGAAACCTCTCGGCGAGTTTCTTTCTGCTCATTGCGAGCGGATCGCGCAGCTGGGATCACTCGACGTCTATGACGTGCGTTCCCCCCACTAGCTGGCCGGTTGTTTGGACTTGGACATTTTGCAGCAGCCGATGAATAACGCCACACATTTGATTGCGTCTGGATCTCGAGGAGCGCAAATGGCGAAGACAATCTTGCCGGTGATCATGTGCGGCGGGGCGGGCACGCGGATGTGGCCGGAATCGCGCGAGACGATGCCCAAGCAGTTCATCGCGCTGATCGGCGCTTCCTCGACCTTCCAGGAGACGGTGCGGCGTGTGGCCGATCCGCTGTTCGCGCCGCCGGTCGTCGTCACCAATCGCGACTACCGCTTTCTTGTCAAGGAGCAGCTGGCCGAGATCGGCGTCGAGGCGACGATCGTCATCGAGCCGGCGCGGCGCGATTCCGGGCCGGCGATCGCCGTCGCCGCCGCGCTCGCCGCGCGCAACGACCCCGAGACGGTCGTTGCCGTCTTCGCCTCCGACCATGTGATCACCGAGCGTGACGCCTTCCTCGCCGCCTGCCGCGCCGCGGCCGGCGCCGCCGCCGCGGGCAAGATCGTCACCCTCGGCGTCACGCCCGGAGAGCCGGCGACCGGCTACGGCTACATCAAGCCGGGCGCGGCGGCCGGCGGGGCGCTGACGATCGAGGCCTTCGTCGAGAAGCCGGACCGGGCGACCGCCGAGCGCTATCTCGCCGAGGGCTTCCTCTGGAACTCCGGCAACTTCTTCTTCCGCGCCGACGTGATGCGCGAGGAGATCAAGGCGTTCGAGCCCGAGATGGCGGAGGCGGCCGAGGCGGCGCTCGCCAAGGCCAAGCGTGATCTTGGCTTCCTGGTGCTCGACGGCGAAGCGTTTGCGGCGGCGCCGAAGAAGTCGATCGACTATGCGGTGATGGAGCGCACTCGCCGCGCCGCGGTGGTGCCGGCCGACCTCGGCTGGTCGGACGTCGGCAGCTGGGACGCCGTCCTCAAGCTCAGCGCGCGTGACGACAACGGCAACGCCATCGTCGGCGAGGGCGTCGTCGTCGATTCGCGCAACGTGCTGATCCGCTCGAAGGGCGTGCTGACCGCCGCGATCGGCCTCGAGAACGTCGTTATCATCGCGACCGAGGACGCCGTGCTCGCGCTGTCGAGCGACCAGGGCGACAAGGTGAAGCACCTCGTCGACGCGCTGAAGCGGCAGGGCCGGCGCGAGGCGACCGAGCACAAGCGGATCTACCGCCCGTGGGGCTATTACCAGTCGATCGATTCCGGCCCGCGCTACCAGGTCAAGCGGATCGTCGTCACGCCGGGCGGCCGGCTGTCGCTGCAGAAGCACCACCATCGCGCCGAGCACTGGGTCGTCGTCAAAGGCGCGGCGGAGGTGACGCGCGGCGACGAGGTCAGGATGGTGCACGAGAACGAATCGATCTTCCTGCCGATCGGCGTCGTCCACCGCCTCGCCAACCCCGGCAAGATCAACCTCGAACTGATCGAAGTGCAGACCGGCTCCTATCTCGGCGAAGACGACATCGTCCGTATCGAGGACGTCTACAACCGCGAGGGGGAGTGAGGGACCAAGTGTGGTGCCCGACGCTCGGTCGCCAGATGTCAGATCGAACTGCAAACACGCCCCGGCGGTGGTCTTTTCCCGCCACGCCGCCGCGGTAAATGCCCGCTGGGTCGGCGAGAATTCCGGCACAAGCGGGTTGATTTCGTCGCCGATCGGCTTGGGCGCGCTTGATTCGCATTTGCAGAGGGTACGCTCCGACCCGCTGTCGAGGATTTGAACTCGAGCAATGATGAGTGACGCCAGGCCTGCCAAGTCCCGAAAGCAGCAAGCCGCGCTTGCCTGGCGATCCTTGTCGCGAGCACCGCCCAAGCCGTCAGCGCACCCGCCAATACGCTTTCCGAGCTTTCGCGCTCGCTCATCTCAGGCGACCGAGTGCGGACCGAAAGCGTCCGCTCGGAACTCACAATCGTATTTGCGCTCAAGCGCGACAGCGCCGCGCGGCGGCCGCAGCTTGGCATGGCAGTCATTTTTGGATCACGAGCGGAAAATTGCGCGGTTGCGTCAGATCGACTAGGCTTACAGCCAAGGCGGAGAGGTTTCATATGCAGCGATTTGGATTGCCGGAAGGCTATATCGAGCGGCTCGATCCGGACTATTTCAGCGACGCAGAATATTACTCAGCCAGCGTAATTCATCAGCCAGAAGTCTACGACGCCGCCGACTACCTATTGAGATCATCCGGCCGATCGATTGTCGTCGACATAGGTTGTGGAACCGGACGAAAATTGCTGACTATTCAGGCTCAGCGAAGGATTGGCGTCGATTTCGGATCGAATATTGCGTTCTGTCGCAGCCACCATGCCGATTGGGGCGAATGGGTCGAAGCGGACCTTTCCAATCCGCCCTGCCTCGCGATAGCGGACCTGGCGAACCACGATACGGTCGTGATCTGCGCGGATGTGGTCGAACATTTGCCTGACCCCGGGCCGCTACTCTCCCTGCTCGCGGCCTGCTACAGGAATGGCGCGATCGTTCTCACCAGCACGCCTGACCGCGAACGTGTCCGCGGCGCCGAGCATAAAGGGCCGCCACCGAACGCCGCCCATGTGCGCGAATGGGCGCTCGACGAATATTCGTCGCTTCTCTCTAGCATGGGTCTGCCCCCGACTTTCGCCGGCTATACGCTGAACAACAACGCAGCGCGCGAACTCAAGACGATCGTTTCCGTCCATGACATCGGCGTTGATCGCGCCAGAGCGGCCGCCGCCCTGTCGTGGTCTCGTCCAGTCGCCATCATGTCGACGTTCAACGAGATCGACGTCATATCCGAGGTCGTCCTCGATCTCTTGTCTCAGGGCTGCGACGTCGTCGCTCTCGACAATTGGTCGACCGACAAGACCTGGGAGCGGCTCGAAAGCCTTGCGGCGGAGCATCCCGGGCGAATGCGCGCCGAACGCTTTCCCGCTTCTGGCCCGACGGCTTGTTACGAATGGCAGCAGATTTTGCGTCGAAAAGAGGAGATCGCCGCCGGTTTTCGTGGACGATGGGTCATGCACACGGACGCAGACGAAATCCGGCGCGCTCCTTTTCCAGGCCTCACGATCGCCGAAGGCTTTCGCATCGCGGAGTGGTACGGCGCCAACAGGGTGGGCTTCAATCTGATCAGTTTCCGCCCGATCGACGATCGCCCATTCGGCCAGTTGACCCTCGAAGGGAGCCTTCCCTACTTCGAGTACGGGACGCGCCCGGGGCATTTCCTCCAGCGCAAGGCGTGGCTACAGGGAAGCGAGCGGGTCGACCTCGCTTCCACCGGAGGTCACGAAGTCTCGTTCTCCGGCGCGCGCGATTTCCCCTACCGCTTTCTCTTGAAGCACTATCCGATCCGCTCGTCAGAGCATGGTCGAAACAAGGTCATCCACGAACGACAGGCGCGGTGGTCGCCGCATGAAAAGAACGATCTTGGTTGGCATACACAGTATGACCACTATTCAAGCGAATCAGACTTCTCGTGGCGGACGGACGACTTGTATCGCTTTGACAGCAACTTCTGGCGCGAGCACGGTCTCGTCATCACGACGGACATCGGCGAAAGGCGACTGGCAGCGTCACGACGCGCGCCGCCGTGATCGCCGTATAGGCGAGTCCGAGACGGGTTGACGCGAAAAGCCATCGTCGCGGCGGCAAACGCTAAGAGGGTCACAGCTCACACCTCGTAAAGAGGATTTGCGCGCCCACGGTCTGAGTTCGGAATGGGGCTGCCTGTCCTGCCGTCGCGCCCGCTAACGTCGAATTGACCGCGCACGAAGGGTGACGACCCCGCAGAAAGCGACACTGTCGTTGGCGTCTGATTCAAAACGCCGCCGAAGGTGAAACCGGAAATGGCGCTTATGGCGACGCCCGTTGGCGTAACGCGAGCCGGCACTGCGAACGTAAAGAACGTCCCAATGTTGGCCGCGGTCGTGGCAATCCCGATACCCAGCGCCGTGGCCCCGCTGCCGTTATCGGTGAAGGCGGGCAATTACCGCTGGCTGAGGGCTAATTCCTCGCCGATCGGCAACCTCTCGAACGACGCCGCGATCGATCCGGGTTCCAATTGAGCGTTCTGGAACGCGCAGGTCCCCGAGGTCGTCGCCCCCCAGGAAAAGGCGCGGCGGGAGACGCCCCGCCCGATCAAATCAGCTGCGATCGGCTCCCCGACCACGGGGACCGGGATTGACCGCTCGACCTCGCCGGAAGCGCTTGCGGCGCTCGATCGGCGCGGCGTCGGTCGGCCACGCGAGGGCGATTAGGGGGTCGGCCTTGGGTTGTGGCCCCCGAGCGCCGCGGCGAGGTGGTCGCCGATGACATTCGACGCGCGCCGCAGCGGGTCGGCGTCGAGATGCGCATATCGCGCGGTTGTCGCAGGCTGGGAATGGCCCAGCAGCTTGCCGACGATCGGCAGGCCGAGGCTGGCGCCGGCGCCAATCGACGCGAAGGTGTGGCGAAGATCGTGGATGCGCACCCCCTCGAGCCGCGCGTGCCGTTGAATCGCCCGCCACGGCTTCTTGAGATCGGAACGCGGCTTGTCGCCGTCGGAGCCCGGAATCACAAAGGCGCCGCGACGTTCGCGGTTCCGCAGCAGATCCACTGTGGCCGCGCTCATGACGATCGTCTTGCGGCCGGTTTTGCTGTCGGGCAGGTTGATCATGCCGCGTTCCAGATCGATATGGCTCCACTGCAGGGTGAGGATTTCCTGCAGTCTGGCGCCCGTAAACATCAGCAGGCGAAACGCCAACACCACCTCCGGCGCAAGGACCGTCCTTCGATTTTCCTCCCGCGCCAGGTGCTTGCTGTGCGGGCGCCGGCTGTCCGCGCGCCACGGCAGCCCCTCGGACTCCGCGAGCCGCAGCGTCGCCCCCAAACGGCTCAGTTCGTCGCTTCCAAGGTAGCGTTCGCGCGCCGACTCGCGGAACCGCTCGACGCCCTGCGCGGGATTCGTGCCTCGCGGCACGATCCCGTGGCGCGCGGCGAGGCCGTACATGCTGCCGACGACCGCCAGCAAGCGGTTCGCCTGATACGGGCGATCCCGCAGCGACAGGTGCAACCGCGCGACCTCGGCGGTCGTCAGTTGATCCGCCGCCTTCTTGCCGAACTTGGGCAGCAGATAGTGGTTCAGGATCGCCTCGTAATCGGCGGCGGTGCCCGGCTTTCGCTTCGGCTTGGCGTGCTGGGTAATGAAGAACGCGATCAACTGGGCGACCGACATCGCCGCCTTCGCTTCCGCTCGCTCCTGGGCGGGATCTTGGCCCGCCGCGACCGCGCCGAGGATGCTCTTGGCCTGGGCGCGCGCCTCATCCGGCGTGATCGCGCCGTGCCGTCCCACCACGATGAACCGCCTCGGGCCGGCGCGGCCGGTTCCGCGCGGTCGGTACCGGACGATGTAGGTTTTGGTTCCGCTCTCGGCGACCCTGAGCGCAAACCCCTTCAATTCGGCGTCCCATACGAAATAGCGGCTAGGCCGCGGCGCGGCCGCGTCGACCGCTCGCTTGGTCAACTTGACGGATATCTCGGCCATTGGCTCGCCCCCGGCTCCCTTCCATGGTGTCCACATGGTGTCCACCGTAGCGCGACAATAGCAAACCGACCGAAATTCAGCGAGACAAATTTTGCGAAATAAATCAAGGCAATAATGACATTCCGCGACAACCGGAGATATCGCGGGATATAGTATCCGCCTAACTCTTAATCAGCGGGTCCAAGGTTCGAGCCCTTGTGCGCCCACCATCGAAATCAAAGGCTTAGAGCAGTTTTCCTTACGACCGCGGTAAAGTGTTGGAGCGTTAGTGACCAACCGAGCGGGACCAGCCGGGTCACTGCGGGAACCACGCGCCCTCTGCCTTCCTCGACGGCCAAAGCCGGTTCGGACCGACGTTCTCCAATTCGAGTTCGAGCGATGGTCCGCGACCCGGCTCGCCATTTCGACGACGCAGGCGGCGATCTTGAGGCGATTGAGGAGCTTGAGCCGCAACGTCGCGAACTCCGCCTCGTTGTTGAGAGTGTGTGACTGCCGGGGCGTCCCGGCTTCGCGGGCTCGCCTGCGGCGCACGGCAACATTCGTCAAGCGGGCTGGAACAGAACCGTCGCCGCGAACGTCGAAACCAACGAAAGCGCCATCAGCTTGCCCGCTCGACGTTCCAGGCGCGGCGCGGTCGTCGCCGCAGGATCACTCGTCGGCTTTGCCGAGGGCGTCGAAAGCTTCGCGAAAACCCTTGAAGGAGACCGGAACGGCGATGTCGTGGCCGGAGGAATCCTTGAACGTCGCCTTGCCGACCCCTTCGGTGGCGCGCAGCTTCTTGACGATGTCGTCCTTCAGGTCGAATTCGACGAAGCAGCCTGCCGGCACGCAATGATCGAACGGCGCGGAGAAGCCGGCGTCGGCGTCGTCGGCTCGAATGACCAGCGGCGCGCGCAGCGACACGTTGACCGGCAACTGGACCTCGAGGTTGGTCGGCCGGCCGCTGACCGGGGCCGCAAGGGCGATGCGGGAGAACGCCTCGTTCTTTCCCTTCACCTGCGTCACCTGATCCATCAGGCACATCTTCTTACTCGCGCCGGCGTCCTTCTGGCACCGCACGACCCAGTCGTTATAGGTTGCCGAGGTGCTCTGTTGCGCCTGAGACGGGCCGCTGACGAGGAGCAAAGCGACGGCGAACGCCAAACCAAAGTCGAGACTGCGCATTCCCGGGAAACCTCAATAAAATCTTGAGACGCTGGCGATCCGACCGGTAGGCCGCCCAACCTCGCCGATCGCCAAATTCCTAACGTGGGGCCGGCGGCATCACCAGACTTTCTTGATTTCGCCCGTCGCGGCGGAGATCGATGTATTGCGGGAGAATTGGCCGTCGAATTTGCCGCCGAACGACCAACCCCCTGGCAACCCATAGTCGAAACCGACCGAGACGAGCGCGCTGTCACGCGCCGGCTTCGCCGTGTCGACGACGAAGCTCGCGCTCGGCAGCGACAGAAATGTAGCCTCCTCGAGGCCCTCGTTGTCGAAGTCGTGCGCCCAGGCGATGCGCGAATAGATTTTGAGCGGGTTGCCCGCGAGCGACCAATCGTAGTCGAACCGGCCGCCGAGCTCGACGCGCAGGGCGTCGTAGGTGTGGCTCGAATAGTCCAGCGCGAACGACGATGGGCCCGTGACCGAACTCTCGGCGAAGGACGGCAGAAGCATGGTCTGCGCCTCGCCGGCGGCGTAGGGAGTCACCGTGAAGCCGCCGCCCTGCAGGATGTGGTAGCCCGCCTCCAAACGGCTCGACAGCACGTTGGCGTCGAATTCGCCCTTCAGGGTCCCAAAGCCGGCGAGCGAACTGGTCCGCGTCGTCGTGACGTCGTGCCAGGAATAGGCCAGCGCACCGGAGAGATAGGCCTGCCCCAGTTCACCGTTCCGTAGACGCCGGCCTGGAACATCTGCGAGCTTGTGCTGCCCATCGCCTGTTCGAGGCCCGAGCCGGTTCCGCCGCCCGCGATCGCGAAGCCGATCAGCGCGTTCGGCGCGAAGTGATCGTCGACACCGGCAGCGAAGCCGTAAATGTCGGACCGCACGCCCGCCGCGCCGCTGGCGGCGTCGCCGGAGATTCCGACGCCGGCGCCATAGGCGGCCGCCCAAAGGCCCAGCTGCGGCGTGAAGCCGCGCCCGGGCGCATTGGCCGCACCAGGCGCGGTCGAGCCGAGCGAGGCCATCTCGTCGCGCCCTTCGACATTGGGATTCAGCATCAGGTTGAGAAACAGATCGCCCGCCTCGAAGCCGATCGGCGCGAAACTGCCCTGGACCTGGCCGGCCAGCCGACTGACGGCGTCGGTCAGTCCGCTGCCGGACAAGGTCGCTAAGCTCTGGAACCCCGATGGCAGGACGCCGCCGCCAAGGACGAAGCCGTTGATCGCGTTGGCCACGTTCTGGGGGTCGCGCGGCGCGCCCGACTGCAGGGCGAGCGTATTGGTGTAGGCCCCGATCGAGAGGTAGACGTCGTCGGCGTCGTAGCTCAGCGTCGGGTCGATGAGCAGGCCGCTGGTGGTGACGCTGACGGCGGGATTGAAGGTGTTGGCGCCGCCGAGGCCGCCACTGGTATCGGTCAGGATCGTATAGGTGCGCGCCCCGTAACTGCCGAGTGCGGGCGCCACGACCACGGCGGCGCCGGCGAGGGTCGCCGCGCCATTCACCTTCGTCGTTGACGCCTGCGTCGGCGTGATCGCGACCGCGTAGTTGTTCGACGGTGAGAACGCCAGGTTGCCGTTGATGGTCAGCGTGCCGATCGAGCCGCCTGGGCTGAGCGTTCCGCCCGGTTCGATGTCCACGGAGCCGTCGACGGTTCCGTGGCCGGCGAGCGTTCCGTAGACATCGACCGCGTTGGTTGCGGTCAGCGTCGCCTGCTGGTTCGATGCGTCGCCGACTTCCAAAGTGCCGGCGTTGATGCGGACCGTGGTCGCGCTGTTGGTTCCGTCGAGGATCACGGTTCCCGAATTGACGTTGACCTGATTGACGCCGGTGAAGTGGTAAGCGGCGCCGTAGGTGAACGTCCCGCCCGTGCCGAGCGCGAAATTGATCAGCGTGTTCGCGCTCGCGGCGCCGATGATCGAGCCGGCGATGGAGCCGCCCGAAATGTTGAGCTCGTCGAACCTCGCGAAGAGCGAGATAGCGCCGGAGATCAAGCCCCCGTTTTGATCGATGACGACGCCGACGGCCTTTCCCACCCCGACGTCGATGGCCGTCCCCCCGGAGCCGGCGATCGTGCCGGAATTGACGATCGCGCCCGAAAAGCGCGCGATGATCTGCGCGTGCCCGGAGCCAACGTAGATGCCGGTATCGCCGGTGATCGCGCCGCTGTTGGTGATGCCGCCCCGGAAGTTGTCGACGCCGAAGAGGGATATGCCGGCGCCGCCGGCCGAGATCGTCCCCGCGTTGGATATACTGCCCGAGAAGATTGGGACGTTGGCGACTTCGATACCGTTTGCGCCGGCGCCCGCCGCCGATATCGCGCCCGAATTGCTGATCCCGCCGGAAAAACGAGTCATGGCGCTAACGCTGACGCCGTTGCCGCCGGCGGCAATCGTCCCCGCATTGGAGACGCCCCCGGCGAACGACTGGATGAGGCTCGCGACGATGCCGGTGCGGCCCGCCGAAAGGGAGCCGCTGTTGGCGACGCCGCCGGAAAACGTCGAAGCGCTGGCGACTTCGACCGCGATCGCGCCCGATGAGATCACGCCGCTGTTGCTGACGCCGCCGATGAAAGTCTTGACATTGTCGACAAGGATGGCCTCGTCCGTCGAGGAGATCGTGCCTGAATTGGTGACGCCGCCCCTGACGCTGGTCGCGCCGAACTGAGTGACGCCGCTGACTTCGATGCCGACGGCCGCCGTGATTGTTCCGCTGTTGCCGATCCCGCCGGAAAAGCCCGAGACGTTGGCGACGTAGACGCCCACCGAGGCGGCCTCAATCGTCCCGTTGTTGCTGATCCCGCCAAAAAAGCTCGAGACGTTGGCGACGAGGACGCCGTAGCCGCCCGCCGAAATCGTTCCAGAATTGCTGATTCCGCCGCCGGCGCTGGACGAGCCGAAGTTGGTGACGGTGTTGACATAGATGCCGAAGCCGGCCGCCGAGATTGCGCCGGAATTGCTGATCCCGCCGGAGAAGCCGGTGACCTGGGAGACGCCGACGCCGTAGCCGGAGCTGTTGGCGGCCGAGATCGTCCCGCCATTGGCGATTCCGCCGGAAAAGCTCGAGACATTGGAGACGAAGACGCCGTAGTCGCTTGCGGAGATCGTCCCCGAATTGCTGATGCCGCCCGAGAAATTGGTGACTTCGTAGACGTAGGCGCCGGCGCCGCCGGACGCCGAGATCGCGCCAGTGTTGGCGATCCCGCCTAAGAAATCCGCGATCGCGCCGCCGGCGACTCCTGCGCCGGCGCCGGTGATCGAGATCGCGCCGCCGTTGCTGATGCCGCCGGAAAAGCCAGTGATCTGGCTGACAACGACGCCGTAGTCGCCCGCCGAGATCGTTCCGCGATTGGCGACCCCACCCGAAAAGCTGGTGACGCCGTCGATGTGGACGCCGCTGTCGCCCGCCGAGATCGCCCCGCTATTGCTGACGCCGCCGGAGAACTCGGCGACACCGCTGATGGTCACACCGTCGCCGTTGACGACCGAGATTGCGCCGCCGTTGCTGACGCCGCCCGAAAAGCCAGTGATCTGGCTGACAACGACGCCGCCGGTCACGCCGGCCGAGATCGTGCCGCCGTTGCTGATGCCGCCGGAAAAGCCGGTGACGCTTTGGACGACAATGCCGCCCGCCGCCGAAATTGTCCCGGTGTTGCCGATCCCGCCGGAAAAGCTGCTGACGCCGTAGACGAAGACGCCGTTGTCGGCCGCCGAGATCGCCCCGCTATTGCTGATGCCGCCCGAAAAGTTGCCGACGTTGTAGAGGAAGACGCCGTAGCTGCCTGCCGAGATCGTTCCGCCATTGCTGACGCCGCCCGAGAAGCTGGTGACGCCGTCGACCAAGACGCCGATGCTGCTCACCGAGAGCGCGCCGGCGTTGGTGATGCCGCCCGCGAATGTCGGGCCGCTGATTTTGATCGCGGTCGGCGTCGAACTGATCTTGCTCGCCGCGTCGATCGAAACGCCGCCGAGAACCACGCCGGTGTCGACGATCCCGCCGCCGATCGTGCTGCTGGTGACGGTCACGCCGCCGGGCGAGACCGTGCCGGTGTTGCCGACACCGCCGGAGAAACTGGTGTTGGGGACGGTGATGCAGGCGAGATTGCCGCCGTTCGTATAAGGGAACGGCCCGACGTAGCAGCCCGACGTGTTGGTGAAGTCGACATAGACGTCGTCGGCGCTGTAGTTGACGATGCCGGTCATGCCGTCGTAGCTGACGGTCCCGTCGAACGTATTGGCGCCGCCCAGCCCGCCACCCGTATCGGCGAGGACCACGTATTCCACGCCGGGCGTCACCGTGCTGCCGGCGGCGATCGTGATCGTAGCGTCGCCCAGCGTCGCCGTGCCGCTGATGCTGGTCTCGCTGGCGCTGGCGCCGCTGATCGTGTCGAGATAGATCGCGCCCGTCGCAAAGGTCAGGGCGCCGGCGATGCTGAGCGTTCCCACCGAGCCGGAGACGCCGGGCATCAATGTGCCGCCGCTGGCGACGCTTATGATCGAGGTCAGGGTTCCCACGCCGCCGAGCGCGCCGCCCGAATTGACCGCGATCGCGCTGGCGCTGTTGGCGCCGTTCAGCACCGTCAGGCCGGAATTGACGTTGACCTGGTTGATGCCGGAGAAGCCATAGCTCGCGCCGTAGGTGAAGGAGCCGCCGGCGCCGGGCGCGAAATTGATCGTGTCCTGCACGCCCTGCCCGACGATGTTGCCGGCGATCGTCCCGCCGTTGACGTTGAGCACGTCGGCGTTGGCGGAGAGCTTGATCGCGCCGGAGATCAGGCCGGCGTTTTGCGTGATCGTCACGGCGCTGGTGGCGTTCGAGACATCGATCGCCGCGACGGAGCCCGAGATCGTGCCCGAGTTGACGATGGCCGCCCCGGCGAAGGTCGCGCCCGGGTCGATCAGAATGCCGGTCTTGGCGACGATCGCGCCCGAATTGCTGATGACGCCGGCAAAGCTCGAAACCGGATAAACGGCGCCGGTCGTGTTGTTGCCGATCTGAATGCCGACGCCAGCGACGACCGATATCGCGCCGCTGTTGCTGATGCCGCCCTGGAAGGTGGAGATGCTGGCGAGATAGATACCATGGCTACCGCCGGTGATCGTGCCGAGATTGGCGATGCCACCCGCGAAGGTCGAAATCCCACCGGCGTAGACGCCGGTGTATCCCGCCGAGATGGAGCCGGAATTGGTGATGCCGCCGCCGGCGCTGGTGCTGCCGAATTGCGTGATGTTGGTGGCGACGAAGATGCCCACGCCGCCAGCCGAGATCGTGCCGGAATTGCTGATCCCTCCGCCGGCGCCGCTGGAGCCGAACTGGGTGACCGAGGTGACGTCGACGCCGTTGCCCGCCGTGAGGATCTGGCCGGAATTGCTGTTCGTGATCCCGCCCGCGAAGGTCGCCATGCCGATCGCGACGATGCCGACGACTCCTCCCGAGATAGCGCCGCTGTTGACGATGGCGCCGGCAAAGGTTGTGATGGCGGCGACGCCGATGCCGATGTACGCCGCCGAGATCGTGCCGGAATTGCTGATGGCGCCGCCGCCGAAGCTGGATATGCCGGCGATCACTAGGCCCGCTCCGCCGGCCGTGATCCTGCCGCTGTTGGTGACGCCGCCTAGGAAGGTCGCGTTGGAGCCTTCGATCGCGATGCCGCTGGCGAGGCTCGCTGAGATCGTGCCGCTATTGCTGATGCCGCCGGAGAAGTTCGAAAACGAGGCGACGGTGATGCCGCCGTACGCCGCGGAAATGACGCCGCTGTTGGTGACGCCGCCGAGGAACGTCGTCACGGAGCCGATGGAGATGCCGCTGAGACCAGCCGTGATCGCGTTGCCGTTGCTGACGCCGCCAGTGAAGGATGCGATCGCATTGACGGCGATGCCGCCGGCTGCTGCCGAGATCGTGCCGCTATTGCTGACGCCGCCGGAAAAGGCGCCGACATTGTTGACGGAGATGGCGGCGTTGAAGAAGCCGGCGGCGCTGACTGAGATGGACCCGGAATTGCTGATCCCGCCAGCGAAGCTCGTGACATAGCTGCTGGAGAAGAGCGTGGCGCCGACTGAGAATCCCGTACAGACCTGCGGAGATTGCGCCAGAGTTGCTGATCCCGCCAGTGAAAGTCGGGCCGGTGACTTCGATCGCGGCGGTGGCCCCGGTGATGCGGCTCGCGCCGTCGACGAGGATGCCATGGCTCGACGCCAGGATCGTGCCCGAGTCGAGGATCGAGCCGTTGATCGTGCTGTTGGCGATGGTGATGCCGGTCGCGGCCGAGATCGCGCCGGAATTCGAGATATTGTTTGCGAAGGTCGAGATATGGGACAGCTCGATGCCGACGCCGGCGGTCGCCGAAATCGTGCCGGAATTGATGATGTCGCCGGACAGGCTGGTGACATTGGCCGCGCCGCTGGCGGTGGCGCCGCCGATGAAGACGGCGTTCGCGGCGGCGGAAAGCGTGCCGGCATTGGTGATGCCGCCGGTGAAGGTCGGGCCGGTGATTTTGATCGCGGTAATCGTCGAATTGATCCGGCTCGCGCCGTCGATCGATATGCCGTGGCTCGACGCGAGGATCGTCCCGCTGTCGAGGATCGAGCCGTTTATCGTGCTCTCACTGATCTTTATTCCCGTCGCCGCGGTGATCGTGCCGAAATTGCTGATATTGCCGAAGAAAGTGGGCACCGGGTAAATGGCGCTGTTGCTAAGATATCCAATTGCAATACCGACGGATCCCGCAGAAATACTGCCGGCATTGGTGATCCCGCCCGAAAAGCTTTCGACGGCGATGACGTCGACGCCAATCCGGGCCGCTGTAATCGCGCCCGAGGTGGAATTGAAAATTGTGCCGGAGAAAGTACCGCTATTATAGACGCTTATGCCAGTTTCAGCCGAGATCGTGCCGGAGTTCAAGATATTGGCCGAAAAACCACCGCCGTGAGAAACGAAATTGTCCGATACCAGGATGCCGATGAGGGCGCCTGTTATGGCGCCGGAATTTGAAATATTGCCAGAGAAGGTCGACACTCCCGAGACAGTAATGGCTGTGTCGCCCGGGCCCGACGTCGAAAGCAAACCAGAATTGGTGATCCCGCCCGAAAAAGTGACGACGTTAGAGACATCAATGTCACGACTCCCCCTGATCGTTCCGGAATTGCTGATCCCGCCGGAGAAGGTGCTGACGCCGTCGACGAAGATACCGGTGATGGGCGCCGAGATCGCGCCGGAATTGGTGATACCGCCGGAAAAGCTCGTGACTTTGTAGGCGCCGTGGGTGATCGTGATGCACCCGACGAGAATCCCATAGTCACCGCTTGAAATCGTGCCGGCATTGGAAATGCCGCCGGTAAAGGTTGGGCCAGTGATCTTGATCGCGGTGCTCGGCGAATTGATCCGGCTCGTGCTGTCGATCGATATGCCCACGTTCGACGCCAGGATCGTGCCGCTGTCGAGGATCGAGCCGTTGATCGTGCTCTCTAAGTCGATGGCGATGCCGTTCGCGGCCGAAATCGTCCCGGAATTCGAGATGTTGCCGGTGAAGGTCGGGACCAGTTGGAATAAGATGCCGGCGCTGTTCGCCGTGATCGTGCCGGAGTTGGTGATGCCGCCGGAGAAGTTGCTGACGTTGAGCACGATGCCGGTACGGCCCACCGAGATCGTGCCGGCATTGGAAATCCCGCCCGAGAAGCTGCCGACGGTAACGATAGCGACGCCGTTACTGCCCGACGAGATGACGCCAGTGCTGCCGTTGGTGATTCCGCCCGAGAAGTTGTCGACGATGTCATTGGAGAAGGCGCCGCCAACATAGATAGCGGGGCCGCCGGACGAGATCGTGCCGGAATTGCTGATGCCGCCGGAGAAGGATGTGAGCTGAGAGACAACGATGCCAACATAGGCGCCGCCTGTGATCGCGCCGGAATTGCTGATGCCGCCGGAGAAGGTTGTGACGTTATCAATGAAGATGCCGTATTGCTGCCCCGAGATCGTGCCGGAGTTGGTGATGCCGCCCAGGAAGGTCGGGACCTGGTAGATATAGATGGCGGCGGAGTACCCGGCAGAAATCGTGCCGGCATTGGAAATGCCGCCGGAAAAATTGCCGCCCTGCAAATGGATTGCGGCGCTGGTGTTGGTGCCGCTGATGATCGCACTGTGGCTGTCGAGCGAGATGCCGCCCGAGATCGCGCCGGTGCTATAGATTTGCCCCGACATCGTACCATTGGTGAACTTGATGCCCGAAGGACTAATCGTCCCCAAGCTGTAGATGCTGCCGGAAAAACTCGTATTGGTGACGCAAAGGCCGGAAACGTTGCCATACATGCCGCCGGAGGTGAGTTGCACGCACCCAGCCCACGCCGGCGCGCCGCCGCCGATCAGCAGCGCGATCCCCGAACACGACGCCAACAGGGCGGACCTGCCGCGATCGGTATGAAACCGCATTCCCCAAGTCCCCAAGCCCACGTGGCGCGATTTCACGCTGCACACTGACGTAACGTAATTTATAACGATGACCATGACAATTGATCGGCGCCGACCTATTGGACTGTTTTTGGGCGCCATTTCCCGCCTCGGCGTCTGCTCGGAGGCGCGCCCGACCCTGACCGCCTTGTTAGGCTCATGATATCGGAGCGACCATGAACCGGACCTCGGGGAAGGAGCAGGCGGCGTTTATGCCGATCGGCGAGGCGCTCGCCTATGCGGAGCGCTGCCGTCACGAGGGCCGGCTGACGGAGGCCGAGGCGATCTGCCGACAGGTGCTAGAGGCGCGGGCCGACCTCCCCGAGGCCGCGCATCTTTTGGGCGTCATCGCCCATCAGCGCGGCCGGCTGGGCGATGCGATCGAGCACGTGAAGCGCGCGACCCGCCTCGCGCCCGGGAATGCGCTGTTCCACGCCAATCTCGGCGAGATGTATCGTCAGGCCGGCCGGTTCAAGCCGGCGATCGAGGCCGGCCGCCGCGCCGTCGAGATCGATCCGCAGATGGCGGTCGCCTGGAGCAATCTCGGCGCCGCGCTGTTCGAAACGAAAGACTACGACAAATCGGTGCGCGCCAATCGCGCGGCGATCGCCGCCACTCCTGATTTCGCCCAGGCGCACTGCAATCTCGGCAATGCGCTGCATGGGCTGAAGCAATTCGAGGAGGCGATCGCCGCCTACCGCCGCGCGGTCGCGATCAATCCCGATTATGTCGACGGCTGGGCCAATCTCGGCACCTGCCTGCATCACAACGGCGCCTATGCCGAAGCGATGATGATGCTGCGCCGCGCCATCGCGCTCGAGCCGAATCACGCCAACGCGCATTCCGGGCTCGGCATCCTGCTGCTGATGCAGGGCGACTTCGCCGAAGGCTGGGAGGAATACGAGTGGCGGCTGCGCTCGAGCGAGCGCAAAGGGCCGAGGTTTCCGGTTCGCCCGTGGCAGGGCGAGAGCCTCATCGGCAAGCACATCTACGTCCAGGCCGAACAGGGGTTCGGCGATACGCTGCAATTCGTCCGCTACATCCCCCTGCTCGCCCGGCGCGCCGGCAAGGTCAGCCTGCGCGTGCATCAAGAATTGGTCAGCCTGATGCGGCAGAGCCTGCCCGGCGTCGATATTTTCGGCGACCGTGGCGATCCCGAGCCGTTCGACTGCGACGCGGCCTTGATGAGCCTGCCGTATTTTCTCAAGACGCGCTTCGAGACCATTCCGGCCGACCTGCCCTATCTCACGGCGAGCGCCGACGTCGTCGCGAAGTGGGCGGCGCGTCTGGCGCCGATGCAGGGGCTGCGGGTCGGCGTCGTCTGGGGCGGCAATCCCGAGCACACCAACGACAAGCGCCGCTCGCTCGACGCCGCGCGGCTGGCGCCGCTGTTCGAGGTCGCCGGCGCGTCGTTCGCGAGCCTGCAGTTCGGGCCGCGCGCCGCCGAGCTGAAGATGCTGAAGGGCGCCGCCCGAAAGGTGCTGGACCTATCGCGCGAGCTCGGCGACTTCTCCCATACCGCGGGCGCGGTCATGGGGCTCGATCTGGTGATTTCGATCGATTCCTCGGCGGCCCATCTCGTCGGCGCGCTCGGCAAGCCGGTCTGGTTGCTGACCTCGGATGTGGCGGACTGGCGCTGGCGGCTCGAACCCGAAGACAACGCCTGGTACCCCAACCTACGTCTCTTCCGCCAAAAGCCCGATGAGGACTGGTCCGCGGTGATCGCGCGCGTCGAGAGCGCGCTGCGGGCGGTCGTCGCCGGCGATCGGTCGCAACTGACGCCGTTCAGGAGCGAAGGCGAGCGCCGCGCAGCCCATGCGGCGGCGATCGTCGAGATCGACGCTGCGCGCGCCAGGCGGCCGGAAGCGGCGTCGCCGGAGCAGGCGACGGGCCCCGGGCATCTCTTGGTGATGGCCGAGCAGAAGCGTCGCAACGGCCTTCTCGGCGACGCGGCCGAACTCTGCCGCCGCGCAGTCGAGGCCGATCCCGGCAACGCCGAGGCGGTTCATGCGCTCGGCATCATCGCGCATCAATCGGGCAAGCTCGCCGAGGCGATCGACCATCTCAAACGCGCCGTGGCGCTGGCGCCGGACCAAGCGCTCTATCACGCCAATCTCGGCGAAATGTGCCGGCTCGCCGGCTTGACCAGCGAGGCGATCGCGGAGGGGCGGCGCGCGGTCGAGCTCCAGCCGAACTATCCCGGCGCCCTCAGCAATCTCGGCATCGCCTTGTTCGACGAAAGCCGGTTCGAGGACGCGCTCGTCCATCTCGATCGCGCCGTCGCGCTGCAAGACACGTTCACCCAGGCGCACAGCAACCGCGGCAACGCGTTGCAGCGCCTGAAGCGCTTCGCCGAAGCGGAACTCGCCTACCGCCGCGCGATCGAGCTCGATCCGCAATTCGCCGACGGCTGGAACAATCTCGGGACCTGCCTGCGCGAGTTGAAGCGCAGCGAGGAGGCCGAGAGCGTCTATCGCAAGGCGCTGGCGTTGCGACCGCACGATCCCGACGTTCTCGACAATCTGGCGCTGGCGCTGAAGGATCTCGACCGTCTCGACGAGGCTGCGGAGACCTACCGCCGCGCGCTGGCGATCGAAGCCGCAAGCGACAAGATCCATGTGCATTACGGCGCGACGCTGATCGACCAGGGCCGGACGGAGGAGGCTGGCGCCGCCGCGGAGCGCGCGCTTGCGCTCAATCCCGGCAATCCCGACGCCCTCAATCTGATGGGCCGCGTCGCTTTCGAGCGCGAAGAACTTCCCCCCGCGCTCGACTATTTCCGTCGCGCGCTCGCCTTGAAGCCGGATCTCGCCGACGCGTACAACAACATGGGCAATGCGCTCAAGGAACTCGGCGGCCTAGACGAGGCGCGGCAGGCCTATCTCAAGGCGATCGAGATCGACCCCGCCGTCGCGGGCGTTTACGTCAATCTCGCGGATTCGATGAAATTCGCGCCCGGCGATCCGCATCTCCTGGCGATGGAGGCGCTGGCGGCCAAGAGCGATGGGCTCTCCGCCAACGATCGCGTGCAGCTCGATTTCGCACTCGGCAAGGCCTACGCCGATCTCGGCGATCACCGGCGCGCCTTTCCGCACTGGCTGAAGGGCAACGCCGGCAAGCGCGCGCGGATCGCCTATGACGAAGCCGCGACCCTCGCGCTGTTCGACGCCATCGAGGCAATGTTCACCCCGGCGCGGGTCAAAGCCAGGGGGGGCCGAGGCGATCCCTCGCGGGCGCCGATCTTCGTGCTCGGCATGCCGCGCTCGGGCACCACGCTCGTCGAGCAGATTCTGGCGAGCCATCCGCTCGTCAGCGGCGGCGGCGAGCTCAAGCTCTTCAACGACGCCGTCGTCGATGTGGCGAGCGCCGGCGGAGCGATCTCCTATCCGAATTTCCTGCCGACGCTCGACGCCGCCGCCCTCGGGCGCATCGGCGAGCTCTATGTCGCCGAGATCCGACGGCGCGCTCCCACGGCGGCGCATGTGACCGACAAAATGCCGGCGAATTTCTTTCTCCTCGGCCTGATCCATCTCTCACTGCCGAATGCCCGCATCCTTCACGTCGTCCGCGATCCGGTCGACACCTGCGTCTCCTGCTTTTCCAAGCTGTTCACGGCGGAGCAGAGCTTTACCTACGACCTCGCCGAGCTCGGCCGCTATCACGCCCGCTACCAGCGCCTGATGGCGCATTGGCGCCGGGTCTTGCCGGCGAGCGCGTTTCTCGACGTGCGTTACGAGGAAGTCGTGGGCGACCTCGAAGGCGCGGTGCGGCGCATCCTGTCCTATTGCGGGCTGCCGTGGGACGATCGCTGCCTCGATTTCCACCAGACAGACCGCCCGGTCAGGACCGCGAGCGCGACCCAGGTGCGCCAACCGATCTATCGCAGCGCGATCGGGCGATGGCGCGTCTACGAAGAGTTCCTCGCCCCCTTGCTGACCGCGCTCGGCGAGGCCTGAGGCCGGCGCGCGATCAGCGCCGTCACGAAGGACGTCAGCCGAGCAGATCGCGCAACATCGAACGGCAGTTCGGCAGGGCTCGCGGCAAGAATCTAATGCCAAAGGCCTCGGAGGCTGACTCTTAGGGGATTGAACCAAGCCGCTGCCGCGGCGAGAGCGGAGGCGGAAGGCCGCGAAAGCGGCGGTTTTTGGGGATTCGTCACGAACGACAGCCGGAGGCAAGGCGTCAACGAGCGAGAGGTTCCAAATGAGATTCGCGTCTCGCCTCCGGGGATGGCTCAGGCCGTCGGCGGGTGATGGCAAGCTCAAGCGGAGCGTTCGCGATGTCGAGAAATTCCACCGTCGTGAACATGCCTTCTCGCGACCGCCTCTCCGCTGCACGAACCGCTGAAGAGCAAGAGCCGTCGCCGCAGCGGTGACCTCGATCGCCGCCTTGGGCTTTTGCGATCCAGTGCTGAGGCGGCGCCATTCTTGACGGCGAGATCCGAACTCGAAGCCCGCCAAGCTGCTCGGACTTGAGAGCGTCCCGTGCGGCCGACCGTCCACGCCGCCGCCGTCACGCTCTCGCTGACGCAGCTCAGTCTGGTCGTCTGGGCTAAGAGCGACGGCGGCATGGGCCCGCCTTTAGCGCTCGCAGCATGAGCTGCTGCCCGCTGTTCGAGAAGGACGTCGAACTCGGCAAGACGGGCCGCTCGCGCTCGAACCTGATTAACAAGTAGCTACTCTGCACCTTATACGCTACGCTACAATAATGTATTCTACATACAACATAGTCCCATAATGAGTCATTACATACACGATTGTCGTCCCAATGGTCCATTGTTCCCATTGTAATATATCATCATATGCCAATATATCCCATTGCACCCTGTATTTCCCATACACATCATGTCAAGGCAAACCCTTGTTAATCGCACATTGAACACAGCGGTGGTCGGAAGAAAGCGGTCCGCGAGAGCGCTAAAGAAAACTGCGATCGGCTGACTTGATTTTCGACTCAGGCCGACGTCGCTTCCGCCGCCGGCCGAAACCACGCAGTGGACCGGCGCGGCCATGGCCGAGGCCGCCGGGGTGAGCGTCAGTTCGGTGCAGCGCATCGCCTGCTTGTCGACGAATTCGGGGGCTTTGGAGAGCTTGAATTGCCGAACGCGATGAGGTTGAAGCGCGTACGCGCGCAATGTGGTCGGTCTCTATGTCGATCCGCCGGCGCACGCCGTCGTCTGCTCATTCCAAGCCCTTCGAGTTGGTCGCCGTACCCCGACAAAATCATCGCCGCCGTCAGGCGCTGGCATCAAGCGTTAGATTCGATCGACTAGCGTCAACGACCTGCCGAGGCCATTTCGCCCCGCCATTTGGTCGATGGTGTTTGTTCGTGGAAGGACGGGGTCGCCAGCGTGCGGCCGCCTGACACGTTTGAAACATGAAACATCGCCATTGCGCGATGGGGGTGCCCGTCATGAATGCGGCCCCCAGTGCAGCTCACAAGGGTTTCCGCGTGAGATTTGGCTCACGACGGGAGACCTCGTAAGGTCCATAAACGGCTCGTCGTCCGGATCGACGATTTGGTCATCGCCGGCGGCCTACCCAGGGGTCTCGGCGTAGGCCCGCACCTGTTTGGGAAACGGCTTCAGCGTCGACCCCACCATCCACAATCGCAATCGGGGAGGCGCCGCGCCGGTCGGCGTTCGGACCCCGCGTCTATCCATTCAGAGAGGGTGCGGGTGGTGCAAAAGCCAGCGATAATGCGCATCGCAACAAGCGCCCTCTGCGGCGCCCGCCGCGGACGCAAAGTCAAACCTATCAGCATCGCGGCGAGCCGGCGACGCCGCACAAGGGCGGGTCGCCAGCCGAGCTTCAGTGATGGGCCGAAACGCTCTTGACGCACTCCGATAGCAAATCGCCGGCAGCAGAATGGCCGACGTCACCCAGACTGATGATGCCGACCATCCGCTTGCTCTTGTTGATCACCGGCAGCCTGCGGACCTTCAACTGCTCCATATGATGCACCGCCTTCGTGAGGTCATCGTCCTCGCGGCAGCAATGGATGCCTTCGGTCATCACGTCGCGCGCCTTCGCGCGGCCGGCATCGAAGTCGTTGCTCGCGAGCCCTTTGCAGACAATGTCGCGATCGGTCACCATCCCGACCAGCCGGTCGTCCTCCCCGATCGGAACGCAGCCGATATCATTTCCCCGCATCAGTTTCGCCAGTTCGGCGACAGGGGTGTTCGGGCTAACCCAGTCGACGCCCTTGTGCATCACGTCTTTGACTTTCATCGCTGACCTCCGTTGCTGGGGCTTCCGGGTGGAGTTGATGCAATCCTTCGCACCTTATACCCCCGATCTGGCGCAGTCGCACCACGCCGCAAGGTCACAAAACAAGGCATTGGAGCGTGCCGGCAGGCTCCTCATCATGGCGGCAGGGCGAAGCAATAGTCCCCATTTCGACCGATCGCGGCTCGCCAACACGCAGATTGTGAACAGAATTCCAAAGTTGATCCCCGAATGCGTACCGTCGCCAGAGGGAGTTCAAAAGCCTGTGGCCCTTGACCCCTCGCCGATCGGCGTCCGGACCCGGCGCTGATACACACTATTGGCCGCCCTTCCGCGCCGCGCGCGCCGCCGCAATCGGCATTACAGCTTGTTTCGATCCCGCGAATCCCGGCGGAGATCGTCGTCGACGGCGACGAGGACGAACGCCCGTGAACCCGACGACCGAGGCGCCGGCGCGCAATGACGCGTGGCGACCGACGGGGGAGACGCGCCGCGGCGACATCGCAGCCCGAAACTGCGCCTGCGGAATGAGAGACCGTAGGCGCGGCATTGCCTTGACAGCGTCGCCGGCATCTTTCTATAAGCGGGCGCTCGATTGGGCAGGCCTCCTCTTGGAGGCGTGGCGGGATAGCTCAGCCGGCTAGAGCAGCGGAATCATAATCCGCGTGTCGGGGGTTCGAGTCCCTCTCCCGCTACCACTCGCCTTGCGAACGAAAACACCGCTCAAAATCAATAGCTTAGCTGTCCGCTGGTAGTCATCCGGCGTGGCCCATCGCTGTCGATGGGCCACGCTCATGGGCGACGCCGAACGCATGCGGAGCGAGCGGACATGGGGCGGGCGAGTTTTCTCATCAAACGCGACGGTCGGTTTTGGTTTTCCGCACGGTTTGATCCTTTCCGGGATCCCGGCGACCCTATTCGACACGTGCGATTCGCACTGCGCACCGCAGATTATGCGATCGCTGTCCGTAGAATGGTGAGCGTCATGAGTTTGATTACGGAGTTCCGCGTCTACCCCGACCACCGCGCAGCCGCCGTCGAATTCTTCGACCGCCTGCTCAAAGCGCTGGCAGTCCCCGGCCCCTATTCGCACGATCATCGTGTCGAATGGGAGGCTCTGGAGCGGATCGGCAATCGGATCATCGGCGCAGCGGCCGCCGTTTCCCACCCGATCGGCGTTCATTCGCCCGACTTTTGGCCGACATGGCGGCGTTTCGTCGAACGAAACGACCTGATCGACCAGATCCTTCGGCGGGGCCTCCTTCTCGATCAGCGGATCGATGCGGGCAAGGCGAGCGAGGCCGATGCGGGAGATACAGCGGCTGAGGCCAAGGCGTCCGCCGGGACCCATCGATCGCTTCATGAGCTTCGCATCCGTCCGATCCTCGACAATGGCACCCGGGTTCGTCGCATTCGCACGGAATGGGGGCGGGAAGAGGCGCATTTCGAATTTGAGGGCGACGCCGAGACTTCCTCATCGATCGGCGCGGCGACCGCCCCGACGGACGGCGCGCATTCTAACGAGGATCGCTCCGACGCAGGCGTCGCGAGCTGCGAAACGCTGGCCGAGGCGATCAAAGAGCGGCTCGACGGGCTTGCCAAGGCGCTCGGCGATCGGCGAGCCGACGAGTTGCACGGGCGCGTGCTTCAGTTCATGCTCGATTTTCTCGGCGACCGACCGCTCACCGCGATTACCGCCCGCGACCTGCGCCGCTTGGAGACGGCTCTTACGGAGATTCCCGACAGAAAGGGCATCCCCCGCGCCAACGCCAAATCGCTTTACGTCCGTTATGTCTATGCCAAGGAACACGGATTCGGGGGGTTGGTCCGAATCGGCCAAACCACGCTGGTCGGCACATACTACGGCTCTTTGAACGCCTTCTTGACCTGGGCGCGCACCAAGACTGGATGGCGCCCGCCGGAATTCGTGTTCAACTTAAAAAGCGCCGAGGCGCCGCCGGCCCAGCCTCGCGACGCATTCCGCGACGACGAGCTACTCAGATTTTTCTCGCTGCCTTTGTTCACCGGCTGCGCGTCGGAGGCGCATATCTGGAAGCCCGGACCGTGCTTCGTTCAAAGTGAGCTTTATTGGGGGTATCTCCTTCACATTTTCACCGGATTGCGCCCGTCTGAGATCGGCGCGCTGCTGACAGGCGATCTCGTCAACGATGGAGGCGTCTGGTTCATCGATTTGCGGCGCGACAGCGCGAAGTCAGGGCGAAGGCGAACGGCAGCGGACCCCGCGGACCGGAAGTTGAAATCGCCCGCCGCTTATCGGCGCGTCCCGGTCCCCGCTTTGCTGATCGACCTCGGCCTCGCCGACCGCAAAGCAGCGCTTGAAGCGGCGGGTCGGCCGACGCTGTTCCCCGAATGGCACGTCTATCATCATCCCCAAAGCGGTCGCCCAATGTTGGGGCATCACCTCAGCAAAAGTTGGCAGTACGTAAAGAAAGAGCACGGATTCGATCGTGAGTTGCTGACGTTGTACTCCGGCCGCCATACACTCGCCGGGTGGTACGACGCCGCGGGGATCGCGCAACGCGTCCGCGATCGCTTGCTCGGCCATACGCCACAGAGCGTGCCAGGCGGTTATGGCCCTGTCGACCTTACCGCTGACGAGGCGAAATCCGCCCTGGCCGTCGCCATGCCGGTGCACGTCGCCATCGCCGACGTCCTGCTCACCGCGAAGTTGAAGGCCGAGTACGGCATGCTCAGCGCTCGCCCGGTCGTTCCCGCGCGAGATCGGTCATGACGAGCTGGACGGACACAGCGCACGCGCACCTGCCGGCGAAAGCCGGACAGCCGCCAATAGGGGCGCAAGACGACGTCGCGCGCGGCCGGCGCCCACTCGCCTTCATGGCGGCCCCGTCGACACGCCGCCCAGACGCCCGCCCAGTTGGGCGCCCACCCAACCGCCACCTGAGGTGGTTCTCGTTAGCGCGGAACGCCCCAGTTTTCCAGCCTTTTGCCGCTCGCACGCCCCCCGACCCCTCATGGTCTACGACTATTCATGAGGGGTCGGGGCGCATGCGAGCTACGTGCGAATGAGGGGACGACAGCGATGCGACTCACGGAACGGGACCAGCGGTTGATTCGGTGGGCGAATGGGCATGGCTATGTCAGCGTGTCTCAAGTAGGCGAGTTTTTGGGTAACGATTTTTCGACCGCGGCACGACGAGTGAGGGCACTCTGCGATGCCGCCTTGCTTGAGCGCCGGCAGTTTCCGATGTCGGCATTGTCGGTATTGATTCCTAGCCAATGTGCGTGCGACGTGGTCGGCGACGATCTCGCGCCGATCGGTGGAATACGCGTCGGGACGTCCCGACACGATCTCCTCGTCGTCGACTGCGCGAGCGCACTTGAGCGGCGATTCGAGGCCCGGTTCGTCCCGGAGCGGCGATTGCGCTCTCGGCTGGCCGACCGCGATCATTTGCCCGACGGAATCCTCCACAGGCTGGGGAGCCCGCCGATCGCGGTCGAGCTGGAATTGACGGCGAAGGCGCCTCGGCGACTCCAAGCCATCCTCGACTCGTACGCCTCGTTCTCTGAGGCGCCTGAGGTTTGGTACATCGTCGTGGATGCGACGATCGAGCGGCATCTGCGACGCTTTGCCGAGGGACGGTCTTACGTTCGCGTCATCAACTGGAAGAGCGCGAAAGCCGAGTCTCGTCCCTCTGCGAGGACGGCACGATGAGCGCGATATCGACGTCAAATTCCGCGGCCACCGACGCGCCCACCTTCCTCCTCACGGTCGCGACGATCGCGGCGGTCGGCGTTGGGCTGACGCCGATCGGCATCGTCGCCGCGATTCTTCCGCTCGCGGCCACTTGGCTGACCAGCCGGACGAGCGTCCCGATCACGCTGTTCGTAATCGCGGTCGCGAGCCTCCTCCTGACGGTCGTGCGCGCTGATTACCAGATGTGGGACGCACTCGCGAGCGGATACGGGGAGCTTTGGCGTTGCCTCACCAACGCACCCCAATTCGCGCGGGCGTGGCTCGCCTTCCTCGCGGTCGGCGAGGACTGGCGCATCCTCGGACCGCTCGGCGCCGCGATCGGCAGCGCCCTCGCGCTCGCGCGCGAAGCGCGGACCCACTCGTCGCTCCAAGCGTTGATGGAAGGGCGCCTTTTGACGCCGCCACGGCGCGCCCCCCTGGCGCACCTTCTCCATTCGCGACTTGAAAAAAGGGCTCCGCGCCGAGGCCGCTCAGTCGTACTTGGCTCGGCATGGCGCACAGGCGCCACGGTCGCAATCGCAGATTCCGACCTCAATCGGCACCTCTTGGTCGCAGGCACGACAGGAGCCGGCAAAACCACGACAATAACCAATATCCTTGAAGCCACGGCCGATGACGGATTGATTTTCGTTGACGGAAAGGGCGACGCGGAACTCGCTGACCGTGTCATGGCATTCGCGCGTGCGCGAGGGCAACGGGCATACCTATTTGATCCCACCCGGCCCGAGATTAGTTGCGTCTACAACCCGCTCGCAACTGGAGATTTCACGAGCTGCGCCGACCGCATTACCGAGATTAAGACGTATTCTGACGACTACTATGCTGGCGTCTGCGATCGATTCTGCCAAACAACAGCAAAGGTCTTACAAGCGTGCGGCGCGCGGTTTGATCTTGTTTCGGTTGAGCGCGAGTTTGATGTCACCCGGTTGCTGGACATCTTGAAGAAGACGCTGAACGCCGGCATAAGCTCGGAACGCGCGGACGAGTTGCGCAAGCTTGCGGCCGAGGTTCAGAAGCTTCGTTTCATCGAAAATGACGTCAACGGCCTTCGCACGGAACTTCAAAATCTGACGTCCTCTGTACTGGGTCCGCTCTTTGATACGCAGCGAGCGGAAGCAGAGCACATTCCCATCATCAACTTACAGAAGGCTAGAGACGAGAAAGCCGTCGTCTATTTTTGCCTTCCTGCTCTGGTTTATCCGCGTCGCGCAGCGGCGTTCGGAAAAATGGTCGTGAATGACCTAAAATATGTCACAAGTACGTCTCGCAGCCCATGGCGAGTGGTATTCGACGAATTTTCCATCTTTGCAGGCCCGCAAGTTCTGAATTTACTGAATCAAGGCAGATCCTACGGACTTTGCGTCACTCTAGCGACACAATCCATTGCGGATATTGCCAATGGGGCCGAAAACGACGGCGATGTATTTGTTCGTCAGGTGTTTGGCTCCGTCAATACATACGTTATTCACCGCCTAAACGACGCCGCCGATTGCGAGAAGGTCGCCGCGAACACTGGCACCGACAACGCGATCACCTACACCGCACAGACGATCGCGGGCGTCGGCACCGGGGCTGCGTCGGCTCGCCGCACGAGAGAATTTCTTGTGCATCCAGACGCCATCAAGACGCTTGATACCGGTCAGGCGTTTGTTCTTAACAAGAACACCTCTTCAAACGAACTAATAACCGTACGAAGAGGATGTATATAGCCAGACTGTCTGGCAAACAATCACACTTTCCACTCTCAATAGGAGGATCACTATGTCAATCTACAATGCGCACTCTCAAACGTGGCGGTGGAAGTCCTTTTTTGCGAAATTGCAGAGCCTGTCACTCCTAAAAGCTGTCGCTGAGATTTCGTTTTTGATCGTCCTTTACGCAGTGCTGAGACATTACAGCAGTGATGTGTACGAGGCTGCAATGGGGTTCTTCTGCGTGGGGCTGATCGTCATCCTGAATCAATTCGACGCCGGCGATCTAGCAGATCGAAGCTGGCGCCGACGCTTTGTCGCCACCATCGGCATCGTTGTGCCGTCGATCGCGCTTGCCGGCGCCGATCTGGCTCTGATGGCGGCGATATTTTTTCCGCTCGCCGCGAACTTGACGACGCTTGCGCGGGCGACCGCGGCGACGGAACGCGGAGAGCGCTCGTCGGATAGAGCATCGTAATCGTCCCGTCTTGAGAGGCGATCCATCAGGGGTCCTGTGTTCGGAGTTGATCATGCGTCGGTGCGGCCCGGGCACTTTACTCGACGTACCCCGTCCGCTCGGGACAGACTGGATGTCGATAACTCGCGGAACGTCCTCAGGCGTCGCTGAGGCTACAAGCCGGCAAAAGACCAGCGCGGGCGGCTGCGCCTAGGCAGGCGCAAACGCCTCGGTCGGCTCCTTCAAGAACATGTCGGCGATCTTGTGGCCACTCGCCTCCACCAGCGATCGGGCCATCGCGGGCAACTCGGCGCGAGCGCGCTCGTAGTCATCGAGCGCAATGGGGTTTGCGCTCTCCGGGGCGTCGAGCCGAAGGACGTGATCCTTCCCTACAAGCAAGAAAGCTTGTCCGAGCGCGTTGAGCGACTGCGCTCGCATAGCCGCCTGAATGGCCCCTTTCCACTGCCACAAGCCGCCCGTCGCCTTTACCCCGTCGACCTTGAACGTCGTCTCGCCGCATCCGAGGCTCAAGATTTGGACGAGACGCCGATCAAGATCAAAACATGCCAGAGCGTCCACCAAAGCGTTCATGATGGGATTGTTCGCCCATAAGCCGCCGTCCACCATCGTGTATCCGTTGTTCGGTAACGCCGCGAAGTAGGTCGGAGCAGCGGCTGTCGCCAAACCAACCGTTTTCATCCGTTCGAATTTGTCGCGTCTGTAGTCAGGATGGTGAGGCGTCTTGTAGATCCAAGGCTCCCCATGATGCCCTTCAAACGACGGAATGCAGAGCCGCACCTTGGACTCTCCGAGCGCCGTGTCGCCCAGGATGCGAAGCAGTTCGTTTTCAAGCGGCTCCCGCTCGTACGCGTAGCGATGCGTACGCCACAGCCAACGTTTCGCGCGACCGAACGCAGTCGTTCGAGGAAAAATCAAAACGCCGCGCTCGACGTAGAGGTCCCGCGCTTGGGCCGCCGTCAACCCCTTGCCAAGCGCGAGGGCGATGATGCCGCCGGTTGAGGTACCTGCAATCAAATCGAAATATTCGGAAATCGGCGCGCCGTCGAGGAACCGGCTCTCAAGCTCGGCGAGAATGCAAGCGGGCAGGATCCCGCAAATTCCCCCTCCATCAATCGACAGTATGCGGAACGGGCGATCTTTCGGCCACGGCAACTGGAGGCGGCGCTGTTGAATGGCGCCGTCGGAACGGCGCGGCGGAATGTAGCTCATGGCGTTTCCCCCTTTGTATCGGTGTCGGCGTGGCGTCCGCCCCCGTGCCACCGCCCTGTGGCGAGCCATCCTTCGTAACAGGCAAGCCAATCAGCGGCCCACGGCACCGTGGTTTCGGCAATCAGGTCATCGTGCGACCACTCGCGTTCGCGCGGGTCGAAAAGGCAAAGCGGCGACAGGGAAATGTCGGGCAATTCGAAGTAGACGTGGGGTAACGGCCCTTCGTCTTTCGCGTCCCAGTTCGGACGCAGCGCGGGCGTCAGAACGCGAACGACAGGGAAGCGGCGCCAGCGGCTGGTATCGCCGCCTGTCGGGTCAGGAAGTCCGAACTGGATTGCGATACGATATTGCAGTTCGATACCCGCCAGAGCGCCGAACCAAGTCGCACAGTCGTGGCCTAACTCGGCGACCTCGAAGCTCGGCCAGTGACGCCTCATCGCCGCGATTTGCTGCCTTACGGTCTTCATTTGCGGGGCCGACGCGATCCAAAGAATGTGTGTCCGCGCGGCTGGGCATAAGCGGCGGCGCCGGCGCCAGATGCGGCTGCCGCCGGAACAACCCGTCCGGTCGGAGCGATGAGCCGCTTTCCGGTTTCGACAGCGCGCCCGAGGCTCCCGACATATTCGTCGATGACGGACTGCGCGGGACCGACGCCGAACATGTCGGCGAGCAAATCCCGCTTTTCAGGCAGCGAGAACTGGGGCGACATGAGATTCGCGAGTTGGGTGCGGAAAAGCCGCAGGTCCTCGATATAGAGGCGCTGAGCCTTTCGATCCTCGGGCCACCTGTCAGTGAAACGTTCATCCTCGCATCGCGGGTTGCGCACGTCGATCAGAACCCCGAAGCGTTCGGCCTCCTCCAGCGCGTCCAAAATTTTTAAGGAAATCGCATTGAGCGCCCACGCGATGCTCCCCCCGGGCGCCGCGGTCTCCGCCGCCAACTTCGCCAACATCACCGAGGGCGGAAGGCGGCCGCCTCGCTTCTCGTAGCGCAGGTTTCGATTTCGCTTCAAAAGCTGAAGAGCGACGATTTTGGCGGATTTCCCGCCCACGGCGGTCGAGTGCGCGGGCACTGGCTCCACTTCTGCGCGAGCGTCAAAGGCGACTGCCCGCCGCCCATAGGCTTCCTCGAACCTGAGGTCTACAGGGGTCTTGCTGTTGGCCCATTCGCAGAAGCCATAGCTGTTCATGCGAAGGCGGCGATGCGCCGAGAGGGGCTCTTCCTTCTTGGCGTGAAACAGATGGCTCAAGCGCGGATCGAGTTCCGCCAGCAGCAGCGTCGGCGCGATGTCGAGGTGCATGCCGTCGGCGTAATGGACCGTCACGCAACGCGTCTGCCGTTCCGTCATGCCGTGGTACTGCGAACCGGCCGGCCCGTTAATGGCCTGGAACAGAAGATCGAGCACTGCCGCTGGCGCGGTCGAATGCGGCAGGATCAGCTCGGCGACGATATCGATGTCGAAGCCGTCGGCGCGCTTGCGCGACACGATCGTCGCGCGAATAGCCATCGAACCCTGCGGATAGAAAATCCGCACTCGGTCGCACAGCGGGCTTCCGATGCGCTCGATATGCTTCCGGATAGCTTCGTATCGCTCGACCGCGAGCCGGTGCAGGCTCGGGGGGAGTTCGATTCGGATTGCGGTCCCCGCAAGGAGAAGTTCGCCGAGCGGCGCATTCGGTCCCAGCGGCAGTTGGTGCATTTGCTCGTTCATCGTCGCCTTCCGCGCGGATTAACGTTCGCTGTAAGTTCCCTCGCGTCGGCGTTGACCTCGGGAATCGCTGCGTATAGTTTTTATACGGGTCCGCCTGGGGACCCGTCAAGTAACTATATGCGTTCGCGAGGTGTGCTGTGGAGAAATCAGAGGAGCGCATCCGCTGGGGAACGGAGCAGCGTCTTGAATTCATTGAGTTCCGGACGTTTTGGGAGGGCGGCGTGAACCGGAGCGATATCACCCAGAAATTTGGGGTGTCGGTCCCGCAGGCGTCCAACGACCTCACGCTCTATCAAAAGCTCGCGCCGACCAACCTGCGCTATGATTCGAGTGAAAAGCGCTACGTCGCGAACTCAAGACTTCGCACCGCGTTTCATGAAGCCCGACGCGGATCGATACCTCGTGCAGCTCAAGGCCGTCTCCGACCACGTCCTGGCCATCGATGAAACCTGGATTGTTCGGCCACCGGATTTCGACGGCATGCCGGTTCCGGCTCGACGGGTCGATCCCGCGATTCTCAAGCGACTGATCACGGCGATCAGAGGCAAGCGGTCGATCGAGATCTATTTTCAGTCGATGAACGCAAGGCGGCCCGAGGCCATTTGGCGGCGTATCACGCCGCACGCCTTCGCACACGACGGGTTGCGCTGGCACGTGCGCGCGTTTTGCCACCTCGAAGCGAAATTCAAAGACTTTATCATTTCGCGATGCCGCGAATTGCGTGACGAAGGATCGCCTGGCGCCAAGGCTGCCGATGATCTCGCTTGGAATTCATTTTTTGACGTGATCTTGAAACCGAATCCGCACCTCACCGCCAGTCAGCGTGAAACCATCGCTCTCGACTACGAAATGATAGACGGCTTCGCGAAGACGACCGTGCGATGCGCGCTGCTCTATTACTTTGAAAAACGGCTTCGGCTCGACATCAAGGCCGACAAGGACAAGCCGTCCGAACAGCCGGTCGTGATTCACAACATGGAAGATTTCGTCAAAGCACGCGATGCGGCGATGGCGTGAACAAACAACAGTGCGTATCGAGAAGGAAAGTGGGAAACCATGATCGTGGGCGACATTCGGAACCAGATCGACAGCATATGGAACGACTTCTGGTCCGGCGGACTGTCCAACCCGCTCAGCGTCATGGAGCAGATCACCTATCTGTTATTCATTAAGCGTCTGGACGAGTTGCATACGGTCGAGGAGCGCAAGGCCGCGACACTGAAGATTCCTATGGAGCGCCGATTATTTCCGGAGGGTCGTGACGGACGCGGCGACGAGGCGCTGCGAAAGCTCGGCGGCAGGCCCTATGACGACTTACGCTGGTCACGCTTTAAGCTTCTCGACCCCAAGGAGATGTTCAAGGTCGTGGACGAACACGTGTTCCCGTTCATCCGCGAACAGGTCGCTGATGGCAGTTTGGCCGGACATATGAAGGAGGCGCGCAACGCGATCCCGTCCCCCGCCCTGCTCGCCAAGGTCGTCGACAAGCTCGACAAGGTGCCTATGGCGGACCGCGACACCAAGGGCGACGTCTACGAATATATGCTGGGCATGATCGCCAGCGCTGGCCAGAACGGCCAGTTCCGCACGCCGCGCCATATCATCAAGCTAATGGTCGAACTGACCGAGCCGACGCCGCGCGACGTCATCTGCGATCCCGCCGCCGGCACCTGCGGCTTTCTCGTCGCGGCGGGCGAGTATCTGCGCAAACGCCATCCCGAGATTTTGCGCGATCCCACGATGCGCAAGCATTTCCACGAATCGGCGTTTCACGGCTTCGACTTCGATCCGACGATGCTGCGCATCGGTTCAATGAACATGATCCTGCACGGCATCGAAAATCCCGTCATCGAAGCGCGGAACTCACTTTCGGAAGAGATCGCCGACGAGAAGGAGCGCTACAGCCTCGTCCTCGCCAACCCGCCCTTCGCCGGCTCGCTGGATTACGAATCCACGGCGAAAGACCTGCAACAGACGGTCAAAACGAAAAAGACGGAATTGCTGTTTCTGGCGCTGTTCCTCCGTCTCCTGCGCGCCGGCGGGCGAGCGGCGGTCATAGTGCCCGATGGGGTGCTGTTCGGCTCTTCCACCGCGCACAAGGCGCTACGAAAACAGCTAGTCGAAGAGCATAAGCTCGACGCGGTCATATCGTTGCCCTCGGGCGTGTTCCGGCCCTATGCCGGTGTCTCCACCGCGATCCTTATGTTTACCAAGACGGGCGTAGGCGGCACGGATCACGTCTGGTTTTACGACGTGAAGGCGGACGGCTTTTCGCTCGACGACAAACGGACCGCGCTTCTGCCGGAGGAGAAGCTGGGACCGACCCCTGCCAGCGATCTCAGCGAGGAGGAGCATGCGAAGAACAATCTGCCCGACGTTCTCATGCGGTGGGAGGAGCGGAACTCCGCGGAACTTGAACGCCCGCGCCATGAGCAGAGCTTCTGCGTGCCGAGGGCGGAGATCGCGGGCGACGGCGCCTACGACCTCTCGCTGAACCGCTACAAGCAGACGGTTCATGAGGAGGTGAAGCACGAGAGCCCGGCAGCGATCATCGCGGCGTTGAAAAAGTTGGAAAAGGAGATCGCGGAGGGATTGGCGAAGCTTGAGGAGATGGTGGGATGAGAACCATTCCGCTAGGAGAACTCGCGGCGAAGAAAGTTGCGGGGCTTGATCCAAGCAAGACGCCAGACCAGGAGTTCGAGCTTTGGAGCATCCCGTCATTTGATGTTGGCAAACCAGAAATCCTTAAGGGCTCGCAGATCGGCTCGACGAAAAAGCGTGTTGAACCAAATGATGTTTTGCTTTCACGTATAGTTCCGCACATTCGCAGGTCGTGGGTAGTATCTGGTTCTGAGCGTTACCAGAAGATCGCGTCTGGAGAATGGATTGTATTTCGGGACCGCCGGTTCGTCCCGGATTATCTGCGTCATTTCCTAATTTCTGATCTTTTTCATAAGCAATTTATGCTCACCGTCGCAGGGGTTGGGGGCTCACTATTGAGGGCAAGGCCGGACGGCGTCGCTAAGATCGAAATCCCCCTCCCGCCCCTTGACGAGCAACGGCGGATCGCGACGATCCTCGATCAAGCGGACGCTCTGCGCCGCAAGCGGTTGGATTCGCTCGAATTATCCTGCGCGCTGAAGGACGCCGTTTTTGCAAAATTCTTCATTAATCAAAGCGAACGATGGCCAATCGTATCGGTCGATGAGTTGGCGACCGACATTCGCACTGGCCCGTTCGGAAGCCAGCTATTGCATTCAGAATTTGTCGAGGCAGGAATCGCGGTCCTCGGTATCGATAACGCGGTGCGTAACGAATTTCGTTGGAGCCAGCGTCGTTTCATCACAGCAGAAAAATACGCGAAATTAAGGCGCTACACCGTGCGCCCAGGGGACATTTTGATCACTATAATGGGAACCTGTGGTAGATGTGCGATTGTGCCGGCAGATATTCCGACGGCGATAAACACCAAGCACTTATGTTGCCTTACGCTCGACAGCTCCAAAGTCATTCCCGAGTTCTTGCACGCCGCGCTTCTAACTCATCCGGATGCGCTCAAGCATATGGGTGTTGAAGCCAAAGGCGCCGTGATGCCAGGTCTTAATATCGGGATCGTTAAGTCGCTTAAATTACCGCTTCCTCCAATCCAGCTCCAGAACGAATTTAAATCGCACCTAGAACATATCGATTCCTTACGAAACAATTACAAATATCAATCTACACATATTGAGTCCTTCTTTTCCTCCCTCCAACATCGTGCCTTTTGGGGGGAGCTTTAGCCTATGCGCGGCGAACTGCTCCCCGTCTGGTCTGAAACCTGGCGAGACATCTGGACAAAGCTCGCCAAGCACCCAGGCGCGCCCGTCGATCTCTTCTCGGAACTCTACCGCGAATTTGCGCCCGCCTTCACGATAAGTCCAACGCCGGAAACGCTTGCCGACATCGTCGGCACCGCATCGAAAGCAAAGCTTGCCTTTCGCCGGGTCAATCTCGGGGGGACCAAGGGGGAAGGAGCGCTTGTCGCATTTCTCGAACGCGCGCACGGCGTAGCCGTCGATCTCGGCGGCGATCCGCTCGCCAACCACTACTTTATTCTCGTAGAGAACTTCTTGACCAAATTTAGCCTGCGCTATGACTTGCGCAGGCCGTTCACGCTCCATCCGACCCTGCCTGGCGTATTCGCGCGTATGGTGACGGAACTCAAAACGGTGTCGAAAGCCGACGCGCACCTGCAACAGCTCATGCAGGATTTTGAAGATGCGATCCGCGACTTGCGCGCCGACACTTCGTCAAACCGCATTCGAATGTGCATTCAACGGCAGGTCAACCTGCTGGAGGCGCTCGGGCGAGCGTATCCGACCGTAACCGAAAATACGCTGGGTCGCATTTGCGACCAACTGGGAACCCTGCCAAACGCGGTCTGGCCCCATGATCGCGTGCGCGACGCCATGAAGGACCTCTACAAGTTCGCCTGCGACTATCCAGGCATCCGGCACGGGGGCACGCCCGCCAGCGCGCGGCGGGACATCGATATGCGCGACATGGTCGCGATTTCCGTTTTATTAGCGGGCTTTACGCCATACCTTTCGCACCAAGTCGATTCGAACATCGCGTACAGCGGCTGATGGGGGGCCATGTCGCAATTTGCATTCTTATCCGGCGACTTCGCCGAGGCGCATGAACATGCCGCCCGGGCAGAAGGACTCGCCCACGCCGACCCCCGCGCAGCGTGCTTCTACGCTCGCTTCGCCTTGGAAGTCATCGTCAAATGGCTCTATCGCCATGACCGGAGTCTGAAGGACCCGTTCGAGGCGACGTTGTCGGCGCATATTCACGAGCCGACGTTCCAAAAACTGGTCGGACAGCCCCTGGTCGCCAAGGCGCGGATCGTCAAGGACCTCGGCAACAGCGCAGTCCACGACGCCAAACCCGTGTCGTTCACGCAAGCTGTCACGTCGCTTCGCGAATTGTTCCATCTCTCCTACTGGCTCGCTCGCACCTATGGCCGAGGGGCGCGCCCCGACCCGAGCCTTACATTCTCCATCGAGGCGTTACCGCGCACCTCTTCCATTCCGATCTCCAACCTCCGCCAATTGCAGGAAATCGCCCGGCGCTTCGCGGAGACCGTCAAGGCCCGCGACGACGCGGAGTCCAAGCGCCTCGCGTCCGAGACCGAGCGCGCAAAGCTCGAACAGGAGATCGCCAGCCTGCGGGCGCAGGTCGCGGCGGTCAAGGCGGCGAATGCGAAAGTCTCCGATGCGCACGACTATGACGAAGCGACGACCCGCGACGCCTTCATCGACCTGCTGCTCCGCGAGGCAGGGTGGTCCTTCGCCACGCCTGGCTACGACACGGAATACCCGCTCCGGGGCATGCCGAACAATTCCGGCGACGGCTTTGTTGATTACGTGCTCTGGGGCGACGACGGCAAGCCGCTGGGCATCGTCGAAGCCAAGCGGTCCCAACGCGACCCGCGCGTGGGACAACAGCAGGCGAAGCTTTATGCGGATTGCCTCGAAGCGGAGACCGGCCAACGCCCGATCATTTTCTACAGCAACGGCTATGAGCACTGGATTTGGGACGACCGGCGCTACCCGCCCCGTCCTATCCAAGGGTTCCTGGCAAAAGACGAGCTGGAGTTGGCGATCCGGCGCCGGGCGACGTTGAAGCCTCTGTCATCGCTCGAAATCGACGGCAGCATTGTTGAGCGTTTCTACCAAACCCGCGCCATTCGACGGGTCGCCGAGAGCTTCGAGAAGGATCATTTGCGCCGCGCGCTCCTGGTGATGGCGACTGGGGCAGGCAAGACGCGGACCGTGATCGCGCTCAGCGATTTTCTCATCCGGGCCAACTGGGCGCGGCGCGTCCTTTTCCTCGCCGATCGGGTCGGGCTCGTAAATCAGGCAGTGAACGCGTTCAAGAAGTTTCTGCCGGAGTCGTCGCCGGTCAATCTCGTGACGGAAAAGACCGCCGGCGGGCGTGTCTACGTTTCCACTTATCCAACGATGATGAAGCTCATCGACCAAGCCCAGGACGGCAAACGCCGCTTCGGCCCAGGCCATTTCGACATGATCGTGATCGACGAAGCGCACCGGTCGGTCTACCGAAAGTACGGGGCGATTTTCGACTATTTCGATGCGCTCATCGTGGGCTTGACCGCGACGCCCAAGGCGGAGATCGACCACGACACTTACCGGCTCTTCAACCTTCAGCGTGGCGTGCCGACCGACGCTTACGGCCTCGATGAGGCTGTGAAGGATGGTTTTCTCGTTCCCCCCAAACCCATTTCCGTCCCGCTGCGAATCCCCCAAGACGGCATCGTTTACGACAACCTTACCGATGACGAGAAGGAGGCATGGGACGCCATCGAGTGGGATGAAGATGGCGACGTGCCTGACAGGATCGAACCGGCGGCGGTCAATCAATGGCTATTCAATATCGACACCGTCGATAAGGTCCTTGAGCATTTGATGATGAAGGGCCTCAAGGTCGCCGATGGAGACCAGCTCGCGAAGACGATCATCTTCGCCAAGAACCACAACCACGCCGTTTTCATCGCTCAGCGCTTCGACGCGAACTACCCACATTTGAAAGGACATTTCGCGCGGGTCATCGACAACAAGGCGGAATACGCGCAATCCCTGATCGACGATTTCAGCCAGCCTGGCAAAGCCCCGCATATCGCAATTTCGGTGGATATGCTGGATGCCGGCATCGATGTGCCGGAAGTCGCCAATCTCGTTTTCTTTAAAAAGGTCCGCTCGCGCACCAAATTTTGGCAAATGATCGGACGCGGCACGCGGTTGTGCCCCGACTTGTTCGGACCCGGCCGGCACAAGGAATTCTTCTACGTATTCGATTTTTGCCGTAACTTCGAATTCTTCAATGAGAACCCGGAATTGAGCGAGGGTGCAGGAGGGACATCGTTATCGAGGCGATTGTTCGCCACCCGTGTGCAGCTCGTCGCCGAGCTGGACGCCGAAACGCCTCCGATGGCCGATGAAGGGGGGACTGACGGCTTTGTACAGGCTCCCACCCTCATGCTTCATGTGAGCGGACCTCACTTGGCGATCGATCAGGAGGCTGGACTCAAAGAGCTACGCGAAAGTCTGGCGACTTGTCTGAAGTCGGAAGTCGAAGGCATGAGCCTCGACAACTTTATTGTTCGCCCCAAACGCCGCTTCATCGAGAAATACACCCAGGCGAAATGGTGGACCAAAATTGGCCTCAACGAAGCCAGCGAACTCGTCGACCACGTTGCCGGCCTTCCTTCGAGCCTCGTTGACGATGATATCGCCGCGAAACAATTCGACCTATTGATTCTCAGGACTCAGCTCGCGTCCTTGCGGGCAGAAAATTCCTATGAGGGATTGCGCACGCGGGTGACGCAGATTGCCCGGGTCCTTGAAGAATATTCGAACGTACCAAAGGTTGGCGCGGAACTGGCGTTCATTCAAGAAATCCAGGCCGATGAATATTGGCAAGACATTACGCTTCCTATGCTGGAGGAAATTCGCCGCCGACTCCGCGATTTGGTGAAGCTCATTGAGATCAAGAGCCGCCCCCTCGTCTTCACGGATTTCGAGGATGATATCGGCGACGGGCGTGAGGTCCGAATTGAAGGCATCGCTGTCGGAACCGACATGGACAGCTTCAAGCGGAAGGCGAGACATTTTCTTAAGTCATATGAGAATCACATCGCTATCCTGAAGCTCCGCCGAAACGAGTCCTTAACATGGACGGACCTTGCCGAACTGGAACGGGTATTCATATCGTCTGGCGCGCAGCCGGACGAGATCGAGAAGATGGAAAAGGACGGAGGCCTAGGCTTCTTCGTGCGCTCGTTAGTCGGCCTCGACCGGGAAGCCGCGAAGCGAGCGCTGGACGGCTTCACCTTGGGCAAAACCCTGTCGGCGAGCCAAATACACTTCGTCAACATGGTCGTCGACCACCTCACAGAACGCGGCGTGATGGACCCACGCCTTTTGTATGAAAGCCCGTTCACGGATATCGACCCGATGGGCGTCGAAGGGGTATTTGGCCAGACTGACGCTGCGCAGCTCATAGCGGTTCTCGATGACGTAAAGCGGCGCGCCGCTGCATGAGTTGAGGAGAGACTCTATGGCGGCGAAACGCCTCGGTCGGAATCCGCTCCTGACGTCATGATCCCGACGCTGTCGCCAACGAAATCCTCATAACGCGGCATGGTCGCGCCCGACACCAAGACGCCGATCCGCGCCAAGCTTATGAGCACTGTCGGGGATCGTGGCTACGGGCGACTGGAACGCGAAGCAGCACCGAGACCTGCTCCAATTCACAACCTCGTGTTCGGTGATGTCAATCGGCGTCTGACCCCCCCGGATCGGCGTCTGACCCCCCGGTGACTCGACTGTGGCGCTGCTCGACGGTCTCAGTCGCACACACCATAGCGACAGCCTCGAAAACCGTTCTTCACGCCGCCGCACTCGCCCCGGCTGCGCAACCCGCCCAGCTCCGCCGGGGCGAGCGCTACCGTCTGCGGTACGAAATCAGGGGGCAATTTTGGACGCCGATCGGGGGTCAATTTTGGACGCCGTTTGACACACATCTAAGCCTATCTATCTGATTTATATTGATTTTGCTATGATCGGGTATGGCCGATCCCGAGATCCTCGTTACTCTCCGAACGTAAGCGCGATGACATCGAAAACGCCAGCGGACGGCGTGCTGCGGAAGACAGTCGCGTTCAGGATCGTGCAGGCGCTGGGCATCGCGGCGAAGCGTGGGAAGATTGGGAACGTGGGATGCGGAAGAGCATTAGAATTTGGCGGACTTAGTGCAAAAATTCAAACTCCTACTGAGTGCGACAATTTCGCAACAGGTCCACAGCTTTCTTAACCGGGCATAAATTTGAGGCGCGTCTATTCGAATCTACCCCGTTAGCTTCAGGGGAAGAAGGATCGATTCGGGAACCGGATTGTTCGATTCCAGCCTTGATTTCAACAAGTTATGGAATAGAATACGCCGTTCTCGTTTTGTTCTAATAGAGGAGGACTGCTATGTTATTGAAATGCGACACGGTCGCTGCTGGAGTGGGACCTTCCGAATCGATCGTTACAATTCCCACGAACCACGGATTGGAAGAGGTTGTCGTTTATTCTGGTTCGATTAAGAATCAGGCACTAGCTGTGGGGCGAATTCTCAGCCGAGATGGAAACGCTCTTGTAGAGCTTCCAAGAGAATCTGCCTCTGGCCGTTGGCGGGTTTGGGTGCCTGAGTCCGCACTAACTGAGGGTACTAGCTGATGCGCTAGTAAAACGCTTATGATCCTTACAGATAGGGAAATAGCTGCTGCGCTGAAATCTCGCCATCTAATTATCGAGCCTCCGCCAAACGCGGAGGCTTTTAGCTCTACAAGTATAGATTTGCGCCTTTCCGAGACTTTTGCGATTTGGAAGAAGAAGGCTGGGATGTCCATAACTCCTGGCGCGGATAATTTTAAATATAGTGAATTTCAAGATCTTCAAGAAAAGCATAAGGTGAAAAGCTTTTCACTAAAATCTCAATGTTTTGTTTTAGCGTGGACGGAAGAAACTGTAAGGATACCCGTATCGTCTTGTTTGGCTGCAAGGGTAGAGGGTAAAAGCTCAATGGCGCGCCTTGGAATAAGTGTCCACGTTACGGCGCCCACTATTCATTGCGGATTTGAGGGGTCTATTCAGTTAGAGATGTATAATTTCGGGCCGCACGAGATTAATCTGACAGCCGGCATGCGTATATGCCAGCTTATAATTGAACAAACATATGGGACGCCCGACAAAGGATACGACGGTATGTTTTTTCAGCAGCCACAAGCGTAACAATTATTTTTGCCAATAGCCCTTCCACTGCCGTGAGACAGGATGGGCCAACATTGCTCGCCATTGGAAATCCGGCGATTGTCCTCGCGCCGAGCCATTTCAGCGGCGTATGCGCCGAGATACCCGCCGGCAATGCGATGATGCACGCTGATCTCAGCGCGGCGAATGCGCGAGAAGAATGACTCGGCTTGGTTCGTGCAGGCTTCGCCGTCAGAATAGCTGTCTTGGTGATTGATGCGCTTGGTCAGGAACTTGGCGTGCAGCGCATCCCAATGCGAGGCTTCATCGGCGTGAACGGTTGAGCCGGGCAGGATGATTTGCGAGAGGGTCGGCAGCGAAGCTGCTTCGCTCTTGAAGACGAAGGGAAGCGTCTTGCCGCCATGCTCGCGGGCAATGACGACGACGCGGCGCTTGCCGTTCTGATTGACCGCAAGGCGAGATCGCGGCGGTTCTCTTTGTAATTCGAGGGCTTCACGTAACCGCCGAAATAGGCGCCATCAACCGAGACGGTATCAGATACGGTTTCGCCAGCCTTCTCGGCAGCAAGCGCCTCGCGAATTTTATGGGCCATGACGAAGGCGGTCTTGTACTGGACGTCGAGGTCGCGGCTGAGCTGCAAGGCGCTATGACCCTTGGCGCCGTTGACGGAGATCGCGATCGCCAGAAGGTAGTCGCGGACGGGGAGCTTGCGGCTGGCGAAGATCGTGCCAGACGTGACGCTGAACTGATGCTCACACCCCTTGCACTTGAAGATCGGCCGCGCCCTGTAGCTGTAGACTGCGAGGCAGCAGCAAGGGCAAACCGGGGCGCCTTCGGTCGAGGACCATCGGATCATGCGGAAGGCGTCGCGAGCTTCGTCGTCGCTGATGCGCGCGACCTTGGCGAGGGTCAGCGATCCGGCCGCCGCGGAGAGAAGGAAGTGCTGTGCCATTTACCGAGGTCCAACGATTTTCGTTTACCTTCGTTATGAGCGTTGACAGAAGCGATGTCAGAACAACGTTGACGCTAACGTTTATTTTCGTCGATGTTAGTGTTTTCCGATGACAATAACGCCGGCCCAGTGTCGAGCAGCGCGAGCTTGGTTGGACTTGTCGCAAGACGAGCTAGCCGCCGCTGCGCACGTATCCCAATCGACCGTCCGCGACTTTGAGAAGGGTCGCCGGACGCCGGTTGCGAACAACCTAGAGGCAATTCGAGCTGCGTTGGGTCGAATGGGAATCTCGTTCCATTCGTTGGACGGTAGCGACGCATTGGGGATCACTCACATTCCGAACAAAGAAGCGGACTAGCGCAATGCTCAACTGGTCCGGATGCATTCACTCGTTGAGGTAATCGGCGGGCGCCGAAAGGCGGACGCGAAAACCATGAGGCGATCATTGTTCGAACGATGTCGCGCGGCCTGCGATTAGGTAGGCGACGACATTGCCGGGTTTGCGATTGTGGTTTGGGATTCGGGGGGCGACTTGCGATCCGCGTATGATGCAGCGCGGGGACCGATCGGCCCCGCGCTGGTCCCAACTCTCGTTTCCGACGCGCTCAATCGCCACGTGGCAGTCAAGATCGCGGAAGCCAATATTTCAAGTGAATCAGGAATTTAGGCTATTTGCCCTTCGGCTTGGCGCCCTTGCGCTGGGCAAGGTCAGAAGCGGCGACTTCCTTTTCCTTCTTCGTAGAATTCGGGTTGCTAAGGATCTTGCCCGCATCGGAAGCGGGTTTCTTACCGGTTGCCATCGTGCGTGTTCCTTTGGTTGTTACTCGTTTAACTAACGCACTCTTGGTTCGCGTCCCTGGTGTGGACGCTCGCCAATTTTTGTGATCCCAATCGCGGGTGGAGACGGGGGTAGTCGAACCCCAAGGGGAGAGGCTGTAAATCCTTCCTTGGCACCGGCCTACGGTCCCCAGACTTGACGGCTCGACGCGGTCACAATGCGTCTAGCCGCTTCGTCTTTCGACAAACGGGAATGAATTGGTTAGATCGCCTTTCTTGCCCATTCGGCTTATGACGCCGATCTAAACTCTCCTGATGGGGCAATTCGCTAACCAAGCTTAAGGCTGGAGTGATTCCCTAACAAAGTCGACCATTTTTTCGTGTGAGACCTTGGTCTCCACAAAGAAAATGGCGCCATCTCAATATATTAGGCCGGTACACATAACGATATAAGGATGTCGTTATGTGTCGACTGTTTTTGTTATGTGTGGTTGCTACTTAATACCGGCAACACGAAATCACGGGACTCGACAAGAAAGCGATATTCACCGCCGCAGCGCAAGCGTCGCGGGCGGCCGCGTTTCTCATGGAATTGGGAGAGGCATGAACTCCCCCAGATCCACCCTTCCCCGCCGGCTCTCATTGGGAAAGGAAAAGGCGCTCAACCCGTAAGGAGAGCGCCTTTCGCTTGCGGGCCAGACGTCAGGCCTGCCCCATCCAACTCTTGGCGGCCAAAGCAGGCCCAAGTCCAAAAATTGTCAACAGGAACACGCGACGTAGAGGGGAACTCAGGAATATCTAGAGATTCTCTCTATGAGCACTACCGGAATTATTCTTTACGCCCCACCATGCGTATTCCAATGTACACGTTAGCTATTGGCCCTTAATGCGATCTCTTTAGTTCCAATTAGTATATACACAAGTAACAAGTTATTTGACAATTCAACAAAATATTTCATTATTGCTATTGAGTTCGACCGTTTGAAGAAGGAGTACGAGATGCCCATCAGCGTTAACGTCAAGAAGTTGGCTAGCTTGGCCGTGGAGAGCGCGATTTTCGAATTCAGATGGTCCGTCCGGGGTGCGCTGGCGTCCGCCGTGCGGACGGTCCTTCCCGAAAAAGCATGGCAATACCCGGACGAGGCTGTTTACGACACGACGTTTCGAGTCTTCGACGCGATGGGAGCCGAGCAGCGCAGGGCCACTTTTCTTAAGACCATTGTTGATTGCGACCCGGTTGGTGAGGGCGCATCGATCGACCTCAACATCGAAGGTCCGAACGAGCTGGCGGATGCGCTTGAGGAAGCTTGGTCCAAGGAGCGCGCGTCGCTGTTGAGCATGTCCGGGCGTTCGAACGAGACGGTCGAGCCGGGGAACAACTAGCGTTGAAGCATGGGCCATCCGGTTGTATAGGTGGCCCATACGGACAGCGACCTATTGATCGAGGACGCGTTATTTTTCAATAAGCTGGGCGAAACTTGGTAGCGAGTCCCTCTCCCGCTACCACTTCAAGATCAACCACTTAGAACGAAAAATGACGCCCTCCAACGGGGCCTTTTTTTCATGTCGCGCCGGCTCGCGACGCGAACTCAAGAACTTTTTTCGACGACGGGAAGCGAAAGACGACGCTTCGTCGCGCGGATCGTTGCGAGGCGCCTCCTCAAATATCTCGCGGGTGCCGCGAGAGGGCCACGGAGATAGCAAAAAAGGTGGCTGACCTGGCCGCCTCCGAGGCGCAACCACGCGAGATCGGAGAGCACGTGCTCCACTAAGGCGGTCCGACAAGATCGCCGGCGGGCGCCTCTCGGTGCTTCCGCATTGTTTTGCTGCGCTTGCAATGACCGCGACGATTAGGACAACACGCAGGCACCGCCGCCTTCGGCTTCGAATTGCACCATCTGCTGGTCGCGCGGATGGCTCCAGTCGCCGACGATTTCGACCCGCCAGGGCAGGCCTCGGCAGAAATCACGGATCTGCCAGCCACGATAATGATAGGGGTCGCGGTCGTCGAAAGATTTGATCCCGTGGGGATGATCGAAGGGAACCTCGAAGGGATGGTCGTCCGGAATTATGAAGAAGCTGGCATGCAAGGAGCCGGATGGCTCCATCTGCGGCGCTAGCCGAGCGAGGCAAAGCTGTAGATAATTGGCCGGCAGATGCGTGAAGACGGATTGCGCCAACGCAAAATCGAAGCGCTTCGGGAACTGCGAGAAATTGAACTGCCCATCGCAAACAAGGTTGCTGCGCGGCAGCTTCTCCTGCAGCTTCTTGGCCTTCAGCTCCACCTCGTAGCCGGCATCCAGCAGCGTTTGATTTACGTCGGTGCCAAAATAGTTACCAGCCTCGAGATATTCGATGAAATGGACGCCGCCACGAAGACATCCGCAGCCGATATCGACCATCTTTGACCACGGCTTTAACCCGTGGCTTGTTAAGAACTCAATTTGCAGCTTGCCTATTTCGTCCCACATTCCGCCGATGATTGCGCGATGCTCGCTCCGAGCCACCGCCGCGGCGATCGCCTCCTCGTCGTAGTAGCCGCTGGGGAAACTGTGCTTTGCCGACATCGCGAACCCCAATCTGCACGACTTCGAGCGTAAAATGAATCCCAGCTCTACGGCATCTTGGCTGGCGCGGCGATCAGCTAACACGTTACCCCCTCTTTTAGAAGCGGCATTGCGGGTCAAGATCATATGGGGGTCTGGGGCGGCCCGTGCCTTCCTCAGCCTCCCGCCCGGTCCTCGCCGTCCTCCGCGACGAAGCTTAAGTCGAAAGATCCGCGCCTAGTCCTCATCTGTGGATTGAATCCCAAGCTCCACGCAGAGAGCGAGCTTTTCGCTATGCATGGGGGCGCCGGCAAAAGTGTAAGCCGTCAACTTTCCGTCCGCGAGCGCCCAAAAGTAGTCACGGAGAGGACGATATCCAAGTGTCGCCCCGCATCGTTTCAATTCCGCTAGCGGGCCAGCCATGAACGCGCGTGCCTCTCGCTTGGTCCCAAAGGCCCGATATTCGGCGATATCGCCGAGCCGTGCCCCTAGCACCGAGTGGATCCTCACCGCGTAGCCCAGCCCAACGCCCTCGGCGCCGCCGTTCACACCTTCGGCATCAAGGGCGCGCCGAATCGCAGCGAGCGTTGAATTCTGCGACGCTGACTTTCCGCTCTCAAAATTGCGGATCGTCGCGTTGCCGACCTGCGACGCGTCGGCGAGCTGCTGGCAAGCGCCGGAGGGCGGCCTTTCAAACTCTGGCCAAGAGCGCCCGGACATCCGGCCACCAAATTCGCCTGTATGCGCTGGAGTTCTACCCGAAACGCAATTCTGCCGCGCCGCCGCCGGCGCGGCGCGAAAAGACCGCCGCCCGGGCGGATTTGCAGCTCGATCGGCCATCCCGAGGCCGCGCGTCGGGAACCACTCTTGATCCCCCTCACTCCCGCTCGCGGTTGTAGACGTCCTCGATGCGGACGATGTCGTCCTCGCCGAGATAGGAGCCGGTCTGCACCTCGATCAGTTCGAGGTTGATCTTGCCGGGGTTGGCGAGGCGGTGGACGACGCCGATCGGCAGGAAGATCGATTCGTTCTCGTGCACCATCCTGACCTCGTCGCCGCGCGTCACCTCCGCCGCGCCTTTGACGACGACCCAGTGTTCGGCGCGATGGTGGTGCTTCTGCAGCGACAGCCGGCCGCCCGGCGTGACGACGATCCGCTTGACCTGATAGCGCGGGCCGGAATCGATCGACTGGTAATAGCCCCACGGGCGGTAGATGCGCTTGTGCTCGGTCGCCTCGCGCCGGCCCTGCCGCTTCAGCGCGTCGACGAGGTGCTTCACCTTGTCGCCCTGGTCGCTCGACAGCGCCAGCACGGCGTCCTCGGTCGCGACGATGACGACGTTCTCAAGGCCGATGGCGGCGGTCAGCACGCCCTTCGAGCGGATCAGCACGTTGCGCGAATCGAGCGCGACGCCTTCGCCGACGATCGCGTTGCCGTTTTCGTCGCGCTCGCTGAGCTTGAGGACGGCGTCCCAACTGCCGACGTCCGACCAGCCGAAGTCGGCCGGCACCACCGCGGCGCGGCGGGTGCGCTCCATCACCGCATAGTCGATCGACTTCTTCGGCGCCGCCGCGAACGCTTCGCCGTCGAGCACCAGGAAGCCGAGATCGCGCTTAGCCTTGGCGAGCGCCGCCTCGGCGGCCTCCGCCATCTCGGGCTCGAACGCCTTGATCTCATCGCCCATCACGTCGGCGCGGAAGAAGAAGTTGCCGGAGTTCCAGAGATAGCCCTCGGCGACATAGCGCTCGGCGGTCGCCCGGTCCGGCTTCTCGACGAAGGCCTCGATCGCCAGCGCGCCGCCGGCCGCCGCGCCCGGCTTGATGTAGCCGTAGCCGGTCGCCGGCTCTCCGGGGGTGACGCCGAGGGTGACGATCTTGCCGGCGGCGGCGGCGGCCGCCGCGGCGCGGCAGGCGGAAAGGAACGCCTCGCGCTCGGTGATCACATGGTCGGAGGCGAAGACGGCGACCACCGTCTCGGGGTCGTTGCGCGCGGCGAGTGCGGCGGCGACGGCGATCGCCGGCCCGGAATCGCGCCGCGCCGGCTCGATGACGATCGTCGCCTCGACGCCGATCTCGGCGAGCTGCTCCTTGACGAGAAAGCGATAGTCGCGATTGGTGACGACGACCGGCGGCGCGAACAGCGGATCGGCGACGCGCCGCACCGTCTCCTGGAAGGTCGAGGAAGCGCCGATCAGCGCGATGAACTGCTTGGGCATCGTCTCGCGCGATTCCGGCCACATCCGCGTGCCCGCCCCGCCGCACATGATCACCGGCAAGATTGTCTTCGCCATTCGCGCTCTATCCCCACAAATGTAGCCGTTGAAAATTTGGGTCGTCTCCTACAGCGGCCGTCGCAAAATGTCCAAAACGAGCGTTCCGCCGAAACGACCCTTCCTGGCCACAATGTCGAGCGGACTAGACTAGCTAGATCGCGAAAGCGGAACAGCGGGAGGCTGTACGCCAGCACCACCGCAAGCGCCGGTGGCTGGGCCGCCATCCGAGCTGGACCTTCCACTTCACGCCGACTTCCGCCTCCCGGCTCAACGCCGTCCAAGGCTTCTTCGCCGTCCTCACGAAGCGACGTCCCAAGCGCGGCGTCTTCCGATCGGTCACGGACCTGCAAGCCGCCATCAAATCGCTTCCTCGCCGACCACAACGCTCATGCTAAGCCCTTCGAATGGGTTGCCGACCCCGACAAAATCATCGCCGCCGTCAGGCGAGGGCATCAAGCGTTAGATGCGATCCACCAGGGAGAGCGCGTTTTCCAACGCCATAGTCGCCTGCCGTCCATTCTCGGTCAGGCGCCGCCCGTGGCCTTATCGAGCGCGGCCCACGCCGCGGGATTGACGTCGTCCGCGACCGGAGGCCCCATGGCGCGTTGAAACACGTCGATCGCGGCGCGGGGCGCTTTGCCCTTGTCGCCATCGACGCCGAGCGTTGCGATTCGCTCCAACCTTCCTGTTGTTATGGTAGAGCAAAGCCACTAACAAACCCCTTGCCCGAAACGGGAGTAAAGTCGTGCCGCTTCGGTTCATGCCCTCAGTACGATTCTATTGCGGGCCCTGGTCGCGACCGCGATGGTTTTCCTTGTTTGCGGACTGGCGGCTGCCTCGCGTTTCGTCCCGTACGCGCCAACAGCGTTTTTCGGCGACGATCTTAGTAATCTGATGGCGTTTCGCGACGGATACTTCGCAAGTTCGCTAAGTCAAGCGCTGGCCGAGGGATTTGCGGAGAAGTACCGACCTGTCTTTTCGAGCGCGCTGGGACTGGAGTTTCACGAGTTTGGCGACCATCTTGACTGGTACATTCTCGCGAACATCCTCATTCAGGCCGGTAACGCGACGCTAGTCTTCGCCGTGATGCGCCGATTCGCGCCCCGCCTAGGGATCGTCGCGGCGGCTCTGGCATTGGCCGTCGCCACCTCCCGTTTCGCCCTCTACCAGGTCACGCAGGTTACCGGCCTAATCGAAGGCCTTGCACTGACCTTTTTTCTCGCAACAATCTACTTCTGGACGCGCGCAAGGCGAGAGGAGTCCAAAGCTCCCGGATGGCTCGCGCTGGCCGTCGCTTGTGCTGGTCTCGCGCTATTCACGCATGAGCGATATGTAGGCCTCGTGGTGTGGCTTGTGGTGGCGATCGTAGCGGCCCCAAATCGCGGGCGGTGGCGGTTCTGGCCTGCGCGGCGATCGTGCTTTTCAATGTGCTTTTTAAGAGCATCGTGCTGAAATCGGCCGTCTTGGTGGGGACTGGCGGTACGCACATCGATTTCGATTTTGGCCGGATCCTGACATTTCTGAGCAATGGCGTCCTTTCCATCATCGGCGACAACGATGGTCCCGACTATTTGATTGGGGAAAGCTTTGGCGACGTAAGTACGCCCGCGAAATGGGTCTGGCTGATTCTGTTTGCGGGGCCCGTGCTGGGGGGGAACTGCATCGCTCTTTGGCGTGTTTGGAAAAGCCGGTCGGGGTCTTGGGAACGCTATTCCGGCTTCTACGAGCCCATTTCGTTGGCTTTGTTGTTCGCCCTGGTCCTTGGGCCAACCCTGACGACGATAAGGCTGGAGCAGCGCTGGCTCTTCGCCCCCTTCATCGTTCTGCTGCTGATTTTCGTCGGACGCCCGCCGCGCTTGGAGATCCAGGCAAGCCGCATTCCCGCCGTCGCGATGGGACTCGCTGTGGCTTTTGCGTCGATTGCCCTCGATACTTTGATTTCAAATGGCTTTGAGCGGGTCTTTTTTGTCTCGGCTGGCAGGTACGCGACCAAGGTGAAACACGATGTCGTCGACCGCGGCCTTGCGACCGGAGACCGGATCGCATTCATCACTAACCCGGATGACTGCACCTGGACCCTCATCAACGGAAGGTTTTTCAGCCTATACGGGGGAAAGGCAAAATCGGTGGTGTGTGTGTCGACGCTTTCCGATGTCGTCCGGGAGGATTTGGGTTACGACGGGGTGTTCGGCGAGCGGGCTCCGGGCGATCGGCTTGAGAATATGACGAGCAAAGTGCGGGAGCAGATCTGGTCGCCAAAACGCCGGGTTGCGTTCGACTTTCTCGAACGCTTCAACGACGGCAAGATCGACAACCAGACGCCGGTGGATTTCGCCAACCAAGCGCGGTGCGCTCTTGCTGCCTTGGAACTCGGGCGTTGGTCTACGGCGCACGCTCACGGTGATCTCTGGCTACGCGGATCGCTTCGATGGTATCCCTATCGAGGGCGACGAGTCGCTGACGTTCGACGTGGCAATGGTATTTTCCGCGCGTTATCCCGCGCGCGCCGTTGTTCAAATTAACGATGGGGTTGCACCCGATAAGGAACAGTTCGCCCTGGACCTAACGCCTCCGCAAGAGGGTGGCGCCATAGGCTTCAAGTCTGTGGCGCTTCCGTTGAAGGATTTCGCCGGGAAGACTGTGTCGGTAACGATGGTCGGGTTGTCTACGTAGCCGCGCCCCGCCTCGCCGAAGGCGTAGGGCGTCGCGGCAGTGTTGACGAAGGGCAAGGCGAAGGCCGCCGGTCGGCCCAGCTCGGCCCTCGCAGTAAATCCTTCGTCGACGCTGAAGGTCCCCTCGGAGAAGCCCGAGGCGGCGGCTGGGCCGTCGAGCGAAAACTGCTCGGCGACGAAGACTGGCGCGCCGAACGTCGTCTGACCATGCACGCCCAGCGAAAATTCGGCGCCGGCGGGCGTCGGCTGTTGCGCGTTGAGATCGAAGTTCAGCTTGTGGAAATCCGGGCTCGCGCCCGCTTGCGAGACCGGAACGCCGCCCGTCGCGGCCTCGGCGTCGTCCCTCCCCTGCAAGCCCTGTGAGAAGACCGCGGTCGCCTGCGCCGTAGCGCCCCAGGGCAGCAGCGCCTGATCGGCCGCCTGAAAGCGAGCGACCGTGTAGTTGTCCGCGTAGAGGTCAGTCGCGAAGCCGAGCGGCGTCAACCGCTCCTGCGCCCATTCCCAGGTCGCCTGCACAGTCAGCGTGTTGGCGCGCGAGCGGAGTAGCGGATAGCTGGCGCGCAGGTCGAAGCGGTCGAACTCGCCTTCGGTCGCCGGCGCGCCGGGCGAAGCGGCCGGGCGGGTCAGCGATTGGGTGAATTCGGGATTGATCGCCAGACCATCGACCCCGATGGGCAGCGAGAATCCGCCGCCCAGCACGCGCATCGGTCCGGTCCCGGCAAAGTCTTCGGCGAGCGAGGGCGACAGGGTCGCGCTGAAATAGGCTTGCTCGCCCCAGCCGAACGGGCTGTTGACCGCGAGCGACGCATTTTCCGAGAACGTCCCGAGCGATTTCGGCAGGTAGTTGTCGAAGCCGACCGAGCCGGTGACGGGCGTCTGCGTTCCCTGCAGCACCAGAAGACTGCCCCCTGCGCTGTGGCCCGCGGTCAGGGTTGATCGCAGCGCGAGGCCAGGATCGTCGGCGGCGAGCAGCAGCCGGCGCTCGATCTCGGTGAGCGTGAGATGCTTGCGTCCGATGAGCGGCTGGAGCCTCGCTTTGACAACGCCACGCTGCCGCTCGGGCAGCGCGGAAACGTCGACGTCCTCGACCACGCCGTCGACCACCACGAGCTTGAGCGGGCCGCCGCGCGTGAGCTTCTGCGCCGGAACGACGACGCGGGCGAGCGGATAGCCGGCATCGGCGTAACTGCGCTCGATTGCACTGGCGAGCGCATAGATTTCGGCGAGCGTGGCGCGGCGATGCTCCAGAGGTTTAACCAGCGCGCGGGTCGCCTCTCGCCGATCTTCGAAATCGCCCTCGACAAGGATGTCGCCGACGTCGGTCGCCAGCGAAGCCGCGCCCCGAGGCGGTTGCTGCGCCGAGCCTTGCGGCAAGGCGACGGTGGGAGCCGGCCCGGCCGCCGGCCGCAAATCCTGGCGAGTCACTTGGCTCGGCGCCACCACCTGCGCCAGCGCCGGCGCAGCGACGAAGACCAACGCGCCCGCCAACGCAACATTCTTCTTCGTCAGCATTAAATTCACCGAAATAAATTCGTTGATAGAAAAATTGCAGTAAAAAAACGTGAATATACCCAGCGAGTTACGAATTACGCGCTTTTGACAATTATTGCCGCGCGGATATAGCGGCGGATTGCCGCAGTCAATTGACCGTAGGACAGCCGGACAAATTTCGGCGTCGAGGTCGAATGCATATGACGCCCTAGGCGCTGTCCTCGCGCGCGCCGGAGTTGCCGCGACAAGGAGACGTGGAAATTGCCGGTTCCTGAACGCAAAATAGCAACTGCGCAGGCTGGGCTGGCCGCGCATCCCGGCATCAAAATCATCTCCCGTGGTCGTGGCGGCGGGTACGGCGAGGCGGCCACTGAAGCGCGGCCCGCGGCGATCGCCAGCGTCGCCTTCTTCGACCCCGCGCCTAAGTCGATGCGCTCGATCCGCGGCGCGATGACGATCAGTCCCGTTCCTGATTTCGACGTTTGACTGGGCCGGGCGCACGTCGAGACCCGTCAATATTCGGAGCCGAAGCACACCAGAATTCGTAACTCCGCCTTGATCCTTCTATAACTTCGTGGCGACTTGAGGCGCCTCGACTTTTCGTTGAGGGATCCAAGATGAATTTGGCGCAGTTCGCGGCCGTTGTTGTTGCCGCAACATGGGGATTCGCCAGCTCGGCCTTCGCTCAGGCGCCGGCCGCTATAGTCGAGGACGTCTCCGGCAACCCCTCTGGCGTCGGCTTCATGGACTATGTCGAGCCCGGCAGGATTATCCGGCTGTCGCCGGGGGATCTCCATCGTGCTCAGCTATTTGAAATCGTGCATTCGGGAGGTCATCAGAAGCGGCGTCATCACCGTCGGCGTGGACCAAAGCGAGGCGCAGGACGCAAAGCTCGAACGCGGGAAAGTTGATTGCGACGCGGGCAAGATGCTGGCGGCGCCGCGCCAAGCGAATGATGTCGCGGGCTGGGTGTCCAAGGATCTGCAGTTGGAGCCGACGCAAGCGACGCCCGTTCCGGAGTTCACGCTCTACGGACTATCCCCGATCTTCGAAGTGAGGGGCGATGGCACTCTCATCGTGCAGCGCCTCGACAGAGCGGACAACCGGATAGTGCTGACGATTTTCCGGAAGCAATTGGTGCGAGAAGCGTTTCTCGATTTTTCCGCCGTTGGCCTGTCTCTCGCCGCTGGCGGCGTTTATGTTGCAGCGTGGGGCGATCATCGGGTCGTCTTCAAGATCGACCCCGGCGCCCGCGCCGGCCGAACGCCAATCATTGGGCGTTGGTTGAGGTTTGAGCCGACGACAAACTGACCTCGGAGCCGAGGGAGCGCTGATGGCGCGCATACGTTGGGATGCGCTGGCGTTTGCGGCGATAGCCTTGCTCACCAGCGCCGTCGTCGCCTCGAGTCCGTTTGAGTTCCTGCACGGGCTGTCGCTCGATGCTTTGACAGCGCTGCGCTGGCGCGCGTTCGGCGCCAATCACGAACCGGCCACATCACCGACAGTGGTCGTTGCGTTTGACGAGGACAGTTACCGGCAAGCCCCCTTCCGGGGAACGCCGACTGTCGCTTGGACGCGTGAAATCGGACGGGTCATCACGGCGGTCATCGACGGGGGCGCTTCGGTGGTCGGATTTGACGTCGTCTTCCCCGCTTCCATCGAAGAATCCGAGATCCCCTTTGGCGACGAGACGCTGGGTTCGCACAATCGGGGCTTCGATCGAGATTTCCTCCGCGCTCTCGCAATTTCTGCGCGCGCGGGCAAGCTCGTACTGGCGGAGGTCCAACGCGGCGCCGATACGATTTTGCCCGCGCCGGGGCAACGGGTGGCGGTCGGCCAGCAACGCAACATCCGCGGCATCAACGTGCCTACACCGACTTCGATGACGTCGTGCGACGCGTGCCGCTTAACTCTGATGACCGACGACAAGGCGACGCCTGGGATGGCGCTGGAACTCGCGTCGCGCGCGCTTGGCGCGGCGCCGAAATCAAGGCTGACGATAGTGTGAAACTTGACGGATACCGCATTCCGGTCGGCGCGCCGAACGCAATGACGCTCAATTTCGACGGTGGCTCCGACGCAACATTCCAACATATTCCCTCGCCGATCTGCGCGCATGTTTGGAGAGCGGGAACACGGAGTTTTTCCGTCGCAATTTTCAGGGAAAGGTTGCGCTCTTCGGGTCGACGCTCGATTTTCAAGCGCGAGATCGACGTCGAAGCGTTTTGCTACGGCGCCGAGCGAACAAAGGACCGAACGCTGCGGCGCGCCAGCGACGAAAATGGAGCCGATGGCACACAGTTCGAAGCAGCACGATGGCGTGTACATTCAAGCGACGGCCATCAATAATTTGCTCCGACATGGACGCCGTCTGGGAGTTGCCCCTTTCCAAGCCTTCCTTCGTTGTCGCCGGAGGAAGCGCGCT
>CAVZDY010000005.1:0-5347 GCA_963774195.1 uncultured Alphaproteobacteria bacterium
TCAGCGCATTGGGATCGTCCCTCAGGTGCAGCCGCACCCGGACATATTGGCCGGGCAGCAGGAGGCGATCGCTGTTGGCGATGGTGACCCGCGCAACGATGGTGCCCGTCGCCTTGTCGACAGTATTATCGAGGAAGGTCAGTTCGCCTTTACGGGTCAGCTGCGGTTCGCCGACCACAGAGATCTGAGCCTCGACGTTGCCTGAGGCGCGGGCTCTCACAATATCGGCGAGTTCGGACTCGCTCGGGTTGAACGTGACATAGATCGGATCGAGCTGGACGAGCGTGTTGAGCGGCCCGGTCGTCGGCCCGACCAGCGAACCCTTCGCCGCCTGGTTGCGCCCCAGTCGGCCAGAGAATGGGGCGGTGATCTCGGCGTAGCTGAGGTTGAGCTTCGCAGCCTCAATCGCGGCTCGGTCCGCCACCAGCGCCGCTTCGGCCTGATGCATCGCGCTCGCCCTCTGATCGTAGGCGTCTTTGGTGACGAAGCCGCTTTTGACCAGCTCCTCGCCGCGGCCAAAACTGGCCTTCGCATATTCGAGTGACGCTTGGTCGCGCTGGGCTTGCGCGGTGGCCAGATCGAATGCGGCGTGAAGGTCGCGCGGATCGATCTCGTAAAGCAGGTCGCCGCTCTTCACATCGGCGCCGTCAGGGGCGAGCTGCGACTCTATGTAGCCCGACGCCCGCGCCTGCAAGGCGATGCTGCGGATAAACTCGATCCGGCCCGGATATTCCAGATAGATCGCCAGCGTTTTTTTGACCACGGGAACGACGGGAACGGGCATCGCCATCATTGCGGGGGGACCAGCGGATTCCGTGGCGCCGTCGGCGCGCTCGCCCGCAATGCGGACGCCTACGACCGCAACAACGGCTATGGTCGCGAGAGCGGCAAGGGAGAATCTGAGGACGCGCATGGAAAAACTCCTGGCGATCATTCGGCGGCTTCGGCGCGGGGCGCAAGATGGGCGCCAGCGCCGTGCGGCGCAACGGTCGCCGCCTCGCGTCCCTCGCGAACGCGCTCGATGAGGGCGTAGAACACAGGCACGAAAATCAACGTCAACGCAGTCGCCGCGACCATGCCGCCGAAGACGGCCGTGCCCAGCGACTGCCGGCTCGCCGCACCTGCGCCGCTCGCGAACATGAGCGGCAGCACGCCGAAGATGAAGGCGAAGGCGGTCATCAGGATCGGTCGCAGGCGTAGCCGCCCCGCCTCCATCGCCGCCTCGACGACGGGCAAGCCTTCTTCGCGGCGCCGCTTGGCGAATTCAACGATCAGGATCGCGTTCTTTGCCGCAAGCCCGATCAGCATGACGAAGCCGATCTGCGAATAAACGTCGACCTGCATCTGGCGGATATAGATCGCGCCCAGCGCCCCGACCAGCGCGAGAGGCGCGGACGACAACACCATGAAGGGCATCGACCAGCTCTCGTATTGCGCGGCGAGGATCATGAACACAAAGAAGATCGCCAGCGCGAGGACGATCGTGGCCAGCGAGCCGGCGCTGAGCTCCTGGAAAGTGACGCCCGTCCACTCGTAGCCGAAATCGCGCGGCAACGCCTCGGCCGCCGCGCGCTGCATCGCGACCACCGCCTGGCTCGAGCTGAAACCTGGCGCGGGCGCGCCGTTGACGAGCGCCGAAGCGTAATTGTTATAGTGCGGCACGGTCTCCGGCCCAACGATCGGCTTAAGCGCGCCAAGCACGTTCAGTGGAATCATGCCGCCCGTGGCGTTGCGGACGTAAAGCTTGCTGAGGTCCGACGGAGAAGCGCGGGATTTCGTATCAGCCTGCACCGTGACGCGGAACGTATGGCCGAACAGGTTGAAGTCGTTCACATAGAGCGAGCCGAGATAGATTTGCAGCGTATTGAAGACGTCGGGCAGGCTGAGTCCGAGCAGCTTCGCCTTGGTCCGGTCGAGGTCGTAAAAGAGCTGCGGCGTCGAGGCCGAGAACGAAGTGAACAGCGACTGCGGGTTGAGCTCGGGCTGCTTGCGGGCCGCCGCGATCAGGGCCTGCGTCGCATCGTTCAGCGCGGCGCTTCCGCGCCCCGCCAGATCCTCGACCTCGAACTCGAAGCCGCCCGTCGTGCCGAGCCCGTTGACCGACGGCGGGTCGAAGCTCAGCGCAAAGGCTTCGGGGATAGCAAGCAGCTTCGGCCGCACTGCTGCGACCAACGCCGACGCGTTCTCGTCCGGCCCGCGCTCGCTCCATGGCTTCAGAACCGCGAATTCGACCGCCGAGTTCGACTGGGCGGCATTGGTCAGGAAGTTGAGGCCGCTGATGAAACCAGCGATCTGGACACCCGGCGTCGCCTGCAGGATGTCCCGCACCTTCTTCGCCACCGCGTCGGTGCGCTCGAGCGAGGCGCCGTCCGGCAGCTGCACGACGACGAAAAAGTAGCCCTGGTCCTCAACCGGCAGAAAGGTGGTCGGGATTGAGCGCGACAGCACATAGGCGGCGCCGACGAAAAGAAAAAAGACCGCGACGAGCGCCCAGCCGAAGCGAATGAACTGCCTGACGGCGCGCGCATAAAAATTCGCGAGCCACTCGAAGCCGGCGTTGAACCAGCGGAACAGGACGAATTGCCCCTTGGGCCCATGACGCAGAAACGCGGCGCTGAGCGCCGGGCTAAGCGTCAGCGAGTTGAAGGCCGAAATCCCGACAGAGATCGCAACCGTCAGCGCGAACTGGTTGTAGAGTCGCCCGGCGACGCCAGGAATGAACGCCACGGGAATGAAGACGGCCATAAGCACCGCCGTCGTGGCGATGATTGGCCCCGTCACTTCGGACATGGCTTTTTTCGCCGCCTGGAGCGGCGGTAAACCGGCTTCGAGCTGCCGCTCGACATTCTCCACGACGACAATCGCGTCGTCGACGACGAGGCCGATCGCGAGCACCATGCCGAGCAGGCTCAGCATGTTGAGTGAGAAGCCGAGGACCTCCATCACCGCAAGCGTCGCGATCAGCGAAACAGGAATGGCGATTGTGGGAATGATCGTCGCGCGCCAGCTCTGCAGAAAGACGAAGACGACGAGCACGACGAGAAGCAGCGCCTCGAACAGCGTGATGACGACGTCGTGCATTGCGGCCGACACGAAACGCGTCGTGTCGTAGTGCATCGCGTAAGCAATTCCAGGCGGAAAGCGCTTCGCTAGCTCCTCCATCTTCGCTTTCACCTGCCGCTGCAGATCGAGCGCGTTCGAGCCCGGCATCTGGAAGATGCCCATCACGACCGTGGGGTCTTTGCCGAAATAGGCGGACGATGAATATTGGAGCGCCCCGAGTTCGACGCGCCCTACGTCCCTGAGGCGCACGACGGCGCCGCTCGCCGGATTGGCGCGGACGATGATGTTGGAAAATTCCTGCGGATCGGTGAGCCGTCCCCGGGCGTTGACCTGCAACTCAAACGCGGTCCCGGGAGGGGCTGGAGACTGGCCGATCTTGCCGGCGGCGACCTGAACGTTCTGCTCGGCGATGGCGTTCTGGACGTCAACGGCGGTCACGCCGAGATTGGCGAGCTTGTCCGGATCGAGCCACACCCGCATCGAGTAGCGACGCTCGCCGAACATCTGGACGTCGCCGACGCCTGGAAGCCGTTTCAACTGGTCGACGATTTGCAGATAGGCGTAGTTCGAAAGCGTCACCGAATCGACCGAACGATCGGGCGAGACGAGATTGACGATGAGAACGAAATTCGGATTCTGCTTCTTGATCGTCACCCCGCCCTGGTTGACGATCGCCGGAAGCGAGGACGCCGCTTGCGACACCCGGTTCTGCACGTCCACCGCGGCGATATTGAGGGGGTAGCCGACCTTAAACGTGACAGTGATCGTGGAGGAGCCATCGTTCGAACTCGCCGAGGACATGTAGGTCATGCCCTCGACGCCGTTGATCTGCTCCTCGAGCGGGGTCGTCACCGTATCGGCGACGACCTCAGCGCTTGCGCCGGGATAATTGGCGCTGACGACGACCTGCGGGGGCGTGATCTCCGGAAACTGCGAGACCGGCAGCAGGAAAAAACAGATGCCCCCCGCGAGCACCAGGATGGCGGCGATCGCCGAGGCAAAGATCGGGCGTTGGATGAAAAAGCCGACCACTCGATCGCCTCGGCGTCAGCGGAGCAAGATCAGCCGCAGAGGGATGCTCCGCATTCGCCGTCCGCGCGGGCCGCAGGCCGCATCAGGAGCGGCGGACTACGAAGCGAGCCGCGCCGACCGAGATCTTGTCCGACCTGCACGGTCGTCTCGCGCCGCCGATCGACGATGCGGCGGGCCGTCCCATACAGCATGCTCTTGAGCGCTTGAGGCTCCACGCGGTCGGCGCGCATGACCTTCTGAATGAGCGGGTCCGCCAGGAGGTGGTCGATTGTCGGGGCGTTTTGGTGCGCCATGGCGGGTGTTCCTTTCGGCTGAGCGTCCGGGGCGCCGCCGCGGCAGTTTGACTCTGCCGAAGCGGGATGGTACCGGTCGGTATCGCTATCTGATACCGATCGGTAACGGGTTCGTCAAGCGCCATGAACAAAGAAAAACCAGGTCCGTGTCCCGAGGTCTCTACTTCCAAGGCCGGGAGGCCCCGCGACCGGATCTTCGACTGCGCCCAGGACCTCTTCCACCGCCGCGGCATCCGCGGCGTCGGCGTCGAGGCCATCGCCGAGGCTGCGGGCACGAGCAAAATGGCGCTCTATCGCCACTTCGACTCGAAGGACGAACTCGTTATTGAGTATCTGAACTACAAAGGGCGAAAATCAGACGAAGTCTGGGCCGAAATCGGGGCCGAGAATCCGGGCGACCCAGTTGGTCAGCTTTACGGATTCATGGATAAAGCGGCGATCTTCATCGCCGAGGACGAGCGTGGCTGCGACCTCGCCAACGCTGCCGTGGAACTGACAGAGGAAGGCCACCCGGGCCTTCGCGTGATTGAGGAATTTAAGATCCGCCAGCGCGATCGCCTGACGAATCTCTGCAAGGCCGCCGGCGCTTCGCAGCCGGAACTTCTCGCCGACACGCTCTTTCTCCTCATCGAAGGCGCTCGGGTCAGCCGCCGCAGCGTCGGAGCGAAGGGCCCGAGCGCAAATCTCATGCGCACCAGTCGCGGCGTGATCGCTTCATTCGGCGTTCAATCGCCTGAGTCTCGCCGTTCCAGATTGAGAAGCGCGCGTTGAACGCCGCCGACCGCTGACGCGCGGCGGCCGGAAAGTCCGGCGGATCGTGCTCAAGCGCCTGGACAATCATCGCCGTTTCAGCGATGAACCGCCCAACATCGCTGGACAGCCAGGCTTTTGTGGTCACGCGATGGCGATCACCGACTGATCCAGTCAAGAGATGCGCCGGTCGCATGATTTTGCTGGCG
>CAVZDY010000006.1:0-329973 GCA_963774195.1 uncultured Alphaproteobacteria bacterium
AATTGGGAAAACGTACTATAGTTCGGCGCGTTGCGTTTCGGCAGTCGGGGTCAATTTTCAAGTCTGCTTCACGCCCGGCCGATGCCAAAGCGGTCGCGCAGCCGATCGGCGACGGGCGGCAGCGTCGTGTCCGCCTTATTGCCCGGCCACACCTCCGCGCAGATCGGGCGGCCCCTAGCCATCCACGACCAGGCCAAGGATCATTTGATTCAGATCCGCTCCAAACCGGCGACGGTTGTCAGCGGGTCTTTGGCGCGCTCGTCGCGGATGATGCGACGTATCCGTTCTTCAACCGGCGGCAACACGCTCATGCACCAATTATAATCTGACGTTAAGACCGTCAAAGCACCGCGCTTGGAAATCCGAGTGCGAGGTAGTATTTGCGCTCAATTCAATATGGAGCATCACTACATGGCTAAGGTAGCTCAGAAGATAGCGAAGAAGGCGGTGCGGCGCGTCATCAAGCCGTGGACGAAAGATGATGTGAAGACGCTGAAGGCGCACTCGAAGGCCCGCACGCCGGTTACCGAGGTATCGAAGGCGATGAAGCGCACGGTCGGCGCACTGCGTCGGAGAGCCGGCATACTGGGCGTCGGCCTCGGTCACCGAAGATAATCGCGGAACCGGGGCGTCGAATCATGCTGCTCCGCCTCCGCCTCCGCCTTTCCGTCGGAAGACGGAACTGCCATCGTTGCGAAACCCGGCAATATGTTTGTCACCTCGTTTAGCTGAGCTTTAACGTAGTCATTTTCGCCCGATTCCCTTGGATCACCGAAAACTCGCGACGGACAGCGACGATGGCGATGCGACGAGAGGGGGTTTTCGCATGCCGGCGCCGCCAGCCTTCCTCTTGCAGCTTCTCCGCTGACGTCAGGATGCAAATTGGCGCGAAGGAGTAGGAATGACTCCACCCAGATTACCGATGCCAATGACTTGCTTTCGATCGGCGTAGGACGCCCACGCCAATTCACAGATGGAGCGCATGCATTTGCCGACGGTCGAGGAAGGATTGCTTGCGTTCTGCATCAGATGCCAGCGATTGGCGACCTGGACCGCGTTGGGCACGCCTGTTGCGCCAAGCGCGCGTAGCCCCGGTCCCGCGCCAAACCCAGGAACAGACGGGTGCTCATTGGCGTATCGGAAAGGCGCGAGCGTGACGCTGTGGGGGTAAGTCAGTGCCCCGCAGCAACGGTAATTTGCGGAAATATGACCAAGACAATCGTCAGGGCGAGTTCGATAATTACGAATGGCGCGCAGCCGATAAACACCTCAGACAACTTAAGTTCCGGCACGGAATTTTTCACGACGAACGCATTGAGGCCAACCGGCGGATGAATCGCTGCGATTTCGATCGTTTTCGCGACCAGAATGCCGAACAGGACCGGATTGATGCCCGCAGCCTTCACAATGGGGAACACAACCGGAAGCGTCACCAGCAGCATTGAAATGCCGTCGACGAAGCATCCCAGAACAAGGTAGGGCCCTAGGAGCATGAAAGTGAGCGCGTAGACGGGGAGCTTGAAGCTGGCCATCCATGCCGCCAATTCCTGCGGGACCTGAGTGGTGGAAAGACCCAATCCGAAGATTCCGGCGCCAATGATCAGCGCAAAGATCGACGATGTCGTCACCCCTGTGTCAACGAGCCCGCGCCACAGTATGCGCCGCCGATTGTCCCCTCGCCGCATCAAAACGATGCCAAGAGACACAGCCGCCCCGAACGCCGCGGCCTCGGTCGCGGTGCCGATCCCGAGATAGATCGTTCCCATCACGACGCCAAATATAATCACGACCTCCCAGCTGCGGCCCAATGCGCGAAAGCGATCGCGCCAGGGCTCGGCTCGCTGTACGGTCTGCGCCCTCAACACGGGGCTGCGTCCGACCCAATAATATAGGACGAATGCGTAAGCTATCGCTGTCAGGAGGGCGGGAATCAGCGCCGCGCGGAAGAGGTCCGACAACGAGACCTCAGTTACAATGGAATACACAATGAGAATGCCGCTAGGCGGAATCAATACGCCGAGCGTTCCGCCGGCGGCCACGCATCCGGCGGCGATGCGCTGCGGGTATCGGCTGCGTAACATTTCCGGCACGGCTATCTGCGCGATGGTGGCGGACGTCGCGATGCTAGACCCTGAGACCGCAGCAAACGCGGCGCAGGCGAAGACGGTCGCAATCGCTAGGCCTCCCGGCAATGCCCCGAACCACGACCTGGCGGCGTCGAACGCCTTGCCCGCGGCCCCGGCTGCGAACGCCATGTTGCCCATAAACAGAAACAGCGGCAGCACGATGTAAGCGAGATTCGCCGAGCGGGCGTATGGGAAGCTCGACAGCAAGAACTCGACGCTCGCCCAAGGCCGCGTTGCGATCAGTCCCATCAGCCCGGCCGTCGCCAGCGAGAAGGCGATCGGCATCCCGGAAAACAGCAGAAGAAGCATGATGACGATCATCGCGCCGCCGACCATCGTGGGATCAATCAAAGCTGGCTCCCATTGACGTGGCGGACGGTCCGCCCTGGGGCGTCGTGTGATACAAACCCGCCTCCGGTTCTGTCGGCCGCGTGCTTTCGTCGACGCCGGCGAGAAGACGCACGAAGTCGACCAGCAATTGGATGGAGAGCAGGATCAATCCCGCGGCGAGGATGATACGTCCGGGCCACACGGGGAAAGCGATGACTCCGAAGCTGACTTCCCCGCGTTGCGTCGAACGGATAGCGGCGAGGGTGGACATATAGCGAAGACGACGGTCGCAATCAACGTCGTCACCGCACTGAGGACCCGGCGGGCGGTCTGGGAGAGCCGCTCTTGGACCACCGTGACGGAAAAGTTCGAACCTGACGCCTGGGCGCCCGGCAATCCGAGGAATACCTTGCATATGAGCAATAAAACCCCCGCCTCGGAGGCGCCGGGAATTGGGGTGTTGAAGAATTTTCGACCAACGACGTCCGGAACGATGATGAGCATCAACATCATCGTTGACAGGCCGCTGAGCGAGCCGAGCGCAATGCTGAAATCTCGAATATGCGTTGGTGACCGCCACCAGCGGGCTCGGCGGCGGCGCCGCGCCGCTGCCTGCATTCGAGGCGGGCCGCACGGTCAATTCCCCTTGAGCGCCAGATAACGATCGATCCCTGGCGTGTATTTCGACGCCGGTTCGTATTGCCGGACCAAGGCGATGTAAGCGTCGAGCACGCCGCGTCCGTTGAGGCCAGGCTTCGCCTCGGCGACCGACTGCACCCATTTCTCTTGGATCTTGGGCGCCGCCTGTTTTCGCCAAAGCTCAGCCTCAGCGGACGATAGCGGAACGACCGTGATCGTGGACGATTTCGCCAGCTTCTCCGCCGCGGCCTGAATCACATCGTTCACGGTGGCGACGTAGCGCGCGGGCACCTCCGAGGCCACATCCAAGATGACTTTCTGGAGGTCGGGCGCGAGCGCCTCGAAGCGCGCCTTGTTAATGCCGGACGACGTGATGCTGTAGACGCCCATCCGGCCCGCGTCGTTCATGAACGCTGCGACATCTTGCAGTCCATTGTTTACCGCGCTGTCGAATGGCGCACTCGCCATCCCGTCGACGGCGCCGCGGCGCAGAGCTTCGACGCCCTCGGACCACGTGAGCGGCACCGGCGTCGCGCCCAGGTCGGAGAATGCGTCCGCCACTGTGCTTGCCGCGCGAATCCTCATGCCGCGGAGGTCCGCAATCGTAGAAACTTTCTTGTTGGTCCAAAGCGTAGATTCAGGAAACGCGAGAACCCAGAGCGGAACGATTCCATGATTGAGGTATTCCTGCCGGAAGTCGCGATTGGAACGGAGCAACTCCGACACGGCCGCGGTCGCAGTATCCGCGTGATCGGTGATGTAGGGAAGTACGACGCTGCTAAGCGGGTAGTCTTTGGCGTTGTAGGGTCCTGGCGCGCCGGTCGCGACATCGACTGCGGACTGCTCCAGGCCAGGGAATAGATCGGGGCCGCCAAGCAGAGCGCCCGCGAAGTAGGTCTCGAAGGTGATGCGACCGGCGCTTCTCTTTGTAACTTCGGCCATGAACCAAAGATCGAGCTTGGCCGCCAAGGCTCCATTGGTGAGGTAAGTTGCGTACGTCAGCTTCACCGTCGACTGGGCGAGCGCAGCCGTTCTCGCAACGAAGGGGCACGCCAGTGCAGAGACCGCGAGGCCGCCACGCAGCAAAGAGCGTCTATTCACGATTGTCTCTCCCTTAATTTATCTGGTCTTGCTTGTTCGACGCTGATCGTCGCTCGGTGGGTGGGGATTGGTGGGAGAGCCGAAAGCGGACGGCGCTCGCGGAAAGGCACAGGAGCCGGCGGCGTCCCTAGGGCGCGCGTCGAGGAGACGATGGAGACGAAGGGCTCACTCGCGTTTCCTCAGCCTCACCGCCAGATCGGGGCAATCTGATTCCTCAACCCCTCCCCCGCAATCCATTTTCATTCACAATCTGACGTCGAATAAAAACGTTTCCATACACACTGGCTCATACAAACAGGCCTGTCAATTGGTTGTCGCCGCCCTTGGCTAGGAAACGTTCTTAGTACTGCTCACCACGCCAAAAGCGCGTCTGCATCGCTCCGAACTCCGACGGGCAAGTGATCGAATGGAAATTGAGATACGGGCGTACATCGCAACAAATGCGCGCCTCGCGTCATGAGTCGGAGCTCTCCGCATGGTCTGCGCAGGACGCGCGCAGCGTGTGGCGCCTCCTGGCGCTTCTCGGCTCCCAACATCTCGGCGCGTGCTCTATCCGCGCACCCCGGGCTTCGCGCAGGAATGCCTCAAGACAAGTCGAGTCGGGAGAACGATCTGCTGTGGAATCGCTGGCGCGTCTCCTTGAATCTGCTCGAGAAGGACTCGGCTGGCGATGCGTCCCAACTCTCCAAGATCCCACGTCAATGCGGTTATCGAAGGAGTCGCGCGGCGCGCCAGATCCGTATCGCCCATGCTGATCAGCGAGATATCCTGCGGAATCCGAAGGCCGAAATCTATCCAACGCTTCCAGCACGCCTGCGAGCATGTGCGTGCCCAGAGTGATGATCGCCGTCGGTCGGTTCGCCGCCTGCAACATCTGACTGACCTCGCTGAAGGCGAAACTGGTGGAAAGCTTCTGGGGTCGCACCAGTTCGGGCTCCATCATGAGGCCTGCTTCTTCGTAGGCGCGGCGATAGCCCGCCAACCTTTCCGCGCCAGGCAGCATCGTGGCGCTTCCCATCAGCAAAGCGATGCGCCGGTGACCAAGATCGATCAAATATCGCGTCGCCTCCCTCCCGCCGCTGAGGTGGTCCGCTCGCACCGTCGAAATGCCGGGGGCCAGCCGATCGATCCCGACGCACGGCAGATCGAGCGACGCCACTTCCTCCATGAACGCCTCGTGGCAATTCTCTCCGGCCGTCAGGATCAAGCCATCGATGCGCCGGCGTCTCAACGCGGAGATGACCGCGACTTCTCGTTGCTCAACGTGCCGAGTCGAGCCAACCATCAGCAGATACCCATTATTCTGGAGTTCGTCCTCGGCGGCGTTGACGAGTTCCGCGTAGAGCGGATTGGAGATGTCGGACACGACGCAGCCGATCGTGTGCGTCGCGCGCGAGCGCATCGATTGGGCCGCCGAGTTCAGGCTCGAACCCCAGGCGCTCCACCACGGCCATGATGCGGGCGCGCAGTTCGGTGCTGGTGTACGGTCCGCCATTGAGGACCCTGCTGACGCTGCTCACCGAAACGCCGGCAGCTGTGGCGACGTCGCGGATCGTCGCGCGCGCCGCCTTTTTGCCGCTGGCGGTAGAATATGATTTGGACATCAGCGGAACCGAATTGGGGGGTTGAAGGGATCAGCAGCGACGGCGCGTTCGCAATGCACGTGGAAACTGGGTCGAGACATTTTCCAGAGATTTGAAGCTATAGGATCGCTTGTCGCGGTCAACGAGCAGTTCTGACGGCTTCACAGAGGCGCCCGGCCGCCTCGCTCGACAGAATCGCCCGCGCGCAACACGGAAAGTGCGCGAAGATGGCCTACCAAGTGCTCCTTCCGCCAGAGATGTCGAAGCAGGCGCCTGTCGAGAAAGAGCAGTCGGCCGAACATAGCCAGGCGACCAGCGCCGCAACCTCTTCGGGCTTCACGAAGCGGCCCATAGGCACACGAGCGAGCAATTGGGCGCGCCGGGTCTCCGTCATTTCGCCGAAGATCTCGGTGTCGGCGGCAGAAGGCGTCACTGCGTTGACGAGAATCCCGTCGGCGGCCAGCTCCTTGGCCATGGATTTGGTCAGCGACATGAGGCCGGCCTTCGATGCCGCATAGGCCGCGACGAAAGGATTGCCGTCCTTGCCCGCCACCGAGCCGATATTGACAATGCGCGACGCCGGGCCTCCGCGCAGATGAGGGGTCGCTGCCCGACTACACAAAAAGGGGCCCGTAAGATTGGTTTCCAGGACCGCGCGCCAATCGGCGAGCGACAAGCTCTCGACAGGCGCGCGCGGCCCCAACACGCCAGCATTGTTAACGAGGATATCAACGCGACCAAGAGCTTTGAGGCTTTCCGCCATCGCGAGGGCGACGGCGGCTTCGTCGGTGACTTCCGCGACAACAGGCACGGCCCGACGCCCCTCGAGCGCCAGCGACCCCGCGAGATCCGTCAGCGCGGTCACGTCGCGGCCCCAAAGAGCCACGGATGCGCCGGAGGCCGCGAGCCGCCTCGCGATGGCCGCGCCCAGGCCGCGGGAGGCGCCGGTCACCACCGCGCCGCGTCCTGTCAAATCGATCTTATTCAATCCGCCCGCTCCCCACTCCCGCAGCTAAAATAGCGCCTTTAAATCAACACAATCGCATCTCCGTCCGCAAATGATAACGTTTCCATACCTCGGCGCCAACTTAAACCGGCTGGAAACAGGGGAAAACGTCGTGGTTGATGGCGAGAGGCCTTCGTTCGCTCGGTCGGCGCGACCGCCTGCGCTTAGAGCGTGCGCAGACCCAAGCGTCGTCCATTTTCCCCGCGCCGCAGGAGGTCGCCGCCGCCGTCGCGGTTGCCGGATTTCGCAGTCCGCTCGCATTTCAACCGATTGGGAGCAGGATGGTACTGGAAACGGTTCCCATCATTTTATGCCTATTCTGTGTTGACATATGTGCGACGCATGGGCCTATATGTGGAAACGTTTTTAATAGGTCGAAGGGGAAACCGCCCGTGGACGCGCGCTTGCAGAACAAGATTGCTCTCGTGGTCGGAGCCGGAAGTTCGGCGAGCGAGGGCGGCTTCAGCAATGGGGAAGCGGTCGCGCTTGCTTTTGCTCGTCACGGCGCCACGGTCGTCTGTGCCGACCTACATCTGGAATCTGCCGAAAAGACCGCATCGAGGATTCGCGATGCGGGCGGCGCGGCGACGGCTCTTGCTTGCGACGTCCGCCGGTCGGCCGACCTGAAGAATGCGATCGACCATGTCGTTCACGCCCATGGCCGCCTCGACGTTTTGCACAACAATGTCGGCGTCGAGCAGTTGGGCGGGCCGGTCGAAACCGACGAAGAGGACTGGGACCGCGTTCACACGGTCAATTTGAAGAGCGTCTTTCTGGCCTGCAAGCACGCCATTCCGGTCATGGAGAGGCAGGGCGGCGGATCAATCGTGAACGTCTCGTCGACCGCGAGCATCCGCTGGTCGGGAACGCCCTACCTTGCCTATAACTCGTCCAAAGCCGCGGTGAATCACGTAACGCGCATCATTGCGCGCCAATATGCGCCACAGCAGATCCGCTGCAATGCGATCGTCCCCGGCTATATGGACACTCCTCATATCCGAACGCTCTACAAACATCTCGACCCGGCCGCCTTCGAAGAGGTGATGCGGCAGCGCGACGCGAAATGTCCGATGGGCCGCCAGGGAACATCGACCGACGTCGCCAACGCCGCGGTTTTCCTGGCGTCCGACGAGTCCAGCTACATCACCGGCCAGCTGTTGGTCGTCGATGGCGGCTGGACGATCTAGCAAGCCGCCAACAACGGCAGCGCCGTGCTCCCCTCCCTAATCCTCGCGGGACTCGCCGTCGGCAGCATCTACGCGCTCGTCGGCCTGGCGCTGGTCCTGGTGAACAAGGCGACCGGCGTCATCAATTTCGCCCAGGGCGAGATGGCCATGTTCGGCGCCTTCGTGATGTTGTCGGTAATCCGACTGACCGGCTGGCCGCTGCCCATCGTATTTTGCTTGGGTGTCATCGGCGGCCTGCTCATGGGCTGGCTTACGGAACGGTTGTTCATCCGGCCGCTCCTATCCGCTCCGCCCCTCAACCTTCTCATCACGACGATTGGGCTTTGGTTCGTCTTCAATGGCGGCGCCGGTTGGATTTGGGGCTACGATCCTATCAAGTTTCCCTCGCTCCTCTCCCAGATGCCGGTCGATTTGGCCGGCGTCCGCATCACGCCGGCAAGCCTCGCGATCATCCTGGTGGCGCTTGCGCTGATGGCGGCCCTCTACGTCTTCTTTGAATTCACGCGAGAAGGGACCGCCATGCGGGCGGCCAGCGAAAATCCGCGCGCCGCAGCCTTGATGGGCATCCGGATGCGCCGAGTGACCGCAATCTCCTGGGCCTTCGCGGGCGGCATATCGGTCGCGGCTGGGATGCTCATCGCCCCGATCACCTTCCTCGATCCGAATGTGATGGTGCCGATCCTGCTGAAAGGCTTCGCCGGCGCCATCATGGGCGGCTTCGCCAGCCTTCCCGGAACGGTGCTGGGCGGTCTCATTCTCGGCGTCGTGGAAACCCTGCTCGGCGCCTACGTCTCCGCAAGCTTCAAGGAGGCGTTCGCCTTCCTTCTGATCATTGCGGTCTTGATGGTCCGCCCGACGGGCGTCTTCGGAAGCGGGGGACGCAAGAAGGTATGACCCGCAATCACTTTCTGATCGCCGTCGCTCTAGGGGCGGCCCTGGCCCTTCCGCTCGTGACGGGCAACTACGGCCACTACATTCTGGCGATGGCCGCGATTTACGGCCTTGTCGGGCTGGGCATGTTCGTGCTCCTCGGCATCGGCGGACAGATCTCGATCGGCCATGCCGCCTTCTGGGCGTTGGGCGCATATGGCTCCGCAGTACTGACGACGCGTTTCGGCCTGCCATTCCCGTTGGCCGTGCTCGGCGGCGGCGCGATCGCCGGCGCCTTCGGCGTGATCGTCGCCATGCCGGCGCTGCGCGTGCAGGGGCACTATCTCGCCATCGCCACGCTCGGCCTCGCCGTCGTGGTGCAGCAAATTCTCTTTCAGTGGGACAGCGTTACCGGCGGTCGCCAGGGCCTGTTGGTGCCTCGACCGAACATGTTCGGCTACGAAATCGACGACGACGGCCAATACTATTACCTCATCCTGGCGTTCCTTCTCATCGGCGTCTGGTTGGTCAGGAATTTTCGGCGCTCGCTGCTTGGGTTGGGGTTGAACGCCCTTCGAATGAGCCCCATCGCCGCGCAAGCAGCGGGTATCGGCCGCGCCTATCATCTCATCCTGGCTTTCGCGATCAGCGCCGCGCTGACCGGCGTCTCGGGGGCGTTCTATGGCCATCTCCTGGGGCAATTGAGCACAGACGCCTTCACGTTGCAGGTGTCCCTGGGCTTCCTGACGATGGCCGTCATTGGGGGACTGGGGTCCATCCCCGGAGCCCTCATTGGCGGCGTCTTCATGGCGATCGCTCCCGAGATTCTGCGAAACGTCGAGCAGGCGCAGACCGTGGTGTACGGACTGCTGCTGATCGTTTGCGTGCGTCTCCTTCCCGGAGGAATCGTCAGCTTACCGTCGCGGCTCGCGACGGCCTATCGCCACTTCGGAGGGCCGGCAAAATGAGCGCCCTCCTCCAGCTCGATCACCTGACCTTGTCGTTCGGAGGAACTCAAGGTCCTGCGCGGGATCAGCCTCGAGATTTCCGCCGGCGGCGTCGTGGGCCTGATCGGGCCCAATGGCGCCGGCAAGAGCAGTCTCCTCAACTGCATCAGCCGCGTCCAGCGCCCGACCAGCGGCGCGATCACCTTCGACGGCCGAAGATCTTCTCAGCCAGCCCGTGCACCGTTTGCCCGCGCTCGGCATAACGCGCAGCTTCCAGAACCTCGAATTGTTCGACGAGGCGACCGTCCTCGACAACGTGATGGTTGGCTGCGCGCTGTTCCATCGCAGAGAGCGTCGTCGCAGAACTGTTCAATCTGCCGAGCGCCCGTCGTGGCCATGAAAGTGCGCGGAACGAGGCCCTGGCGCTCATCGATCGATTCGATCTCCGCGAGGTCACCATGAAGCGCGTCGCCGATCTTCCATTCGGCACGAGGAAGACGGTCGAGTTCGCGCGCGCCCTCGCGGGCAAGCCACGCCTCCTTCTGCTCGACGAGCCGGCCGCTGGCCTCAATCCGAATGAATCGCTGGAGCTCGGCGCCAAGCTCCGGATGCTTGCGCAACAGCATGGGATCACCGTGCTCATGGTCGAACACGACATGCCGTTGGTCATGGGTTGCTGCGACCGAATCATCGCCCTCGTTCACGGCGAGATCGTGTGCGACGGAACCCCATCCGAAGTGCGCGCGAACGAGACCGTGATTGCGGCCTATCTCGGCGCGGAGACCGCGGATGCTTGAGATCACGGGCCTCACCGCTCGCTACGGCGGCATCACAGCGCTGCGCAGATGTCACGTTGACGGTTCCGTCCGCCTCGGTCGTCGCCCTGATTGGAGCGAACGGCGCCGGCAAGTCGACTCTGTTGGCGAGCATTGTCGGCGCAATGGAAGGATCGATGGAAGGATCGATCCGTCTCGACGGTGAGGAGGTGCGCGGCGAACCGGCCGATAAGATGGTCCGTCGCGGGGTCGCTCTCGCGCCCGAGGGTCGACAGATCTTCACCGACCTGAGCTATCGACGAGAACCTGATGATGGGCGCCTATCTGCGACGCGATGCGGCCGGGATCCGCAGCGACCGCGATCGGGTGTTCTCCCTCTTCCCCCGGCTTGAGGAGCGCCACAAGCAACGCGCCGGAACGCTGTCCGGCGGGGAGCAACAGATGCTCGCGATCGGCCGCGCCCTCATGTCACGTCCGCGCCTGCTGCTGCTCGACGAGCCGAGCCTCGGTCTCGCCCCGCTCTTTGTTGCGCAGATCATGCGGATCGTCTGCGAGATCAACGCGGGCGGAATCGCAGTGATGCTGGTCGAGCAAAACGCACGCCAGGCGTTACGCGTCTCCACCTCGGGCTTCGTCCTCGAAAAAGGACGTATCGCGATGTCCGGAACAGCCGCCGAGTTGAGCGCCGATCCAAAGGTCACCGCGGCTTACCTCGGCGGCCACTGACGAAGCCAATGCAAGACACTCAAGGGAGAATTCAATGATTGTGAACCGACGCAGACTGCTCGCCGGCGCTGCAGGCCTGGCGCTTGGCCTCCCGGCGATTCGCATTGCGCACGCCTCCGACGAGGGCGTCTCGAACGACGAGATTCGCATCGGTTCCTATCTGCCGCTTCAAAGCGGCCTGGCGGCAGGCGCCAGCCAATATCGCGACGGCGCCGCGGCTTACTTCCAATGGCTCAACGCTCAGGGCGGAATTAACGGCCGGAAGATCACGTGGACCGTCGAAAACGACAGCTACAATCCTCAGCAGACCGTGGCGGTCGTGCGCAAGCTGGTCGATCGGGAGGGAGTCCTCGCGATTGTCAGCACGCTCGGAACGACGAACAGTCTCGCGGCCCTGCCCTTCCTCAAGCAGCGCGAGATTCCCCTGATCGCGCCCCTGGCCAGCCATCCCCTCATGAACCAGCCGGAAGATCGCATCGTCTTCCCGATTTCGCCGCTCGGCACTTCGCACGGCATCTCGATGGCGCAGTTCGTGGATCGAGGATCTGAAAGCGCGCAAGCTGGCTGTATTCTATCAAGACGATCAGTACGGCAAGCAGGTGCTCGACGGCGTCGAGAGTTACGCGAAGCAGCACGGCCAGGAGATCGTGGCGCGCGCCTCCTATGTGCCAAGCGACGTCGACGTTAGCGCACAAGCCGAGCAACTCAGCCGTGCGGGCGCCGACGCCGTTATCATGGCTGTGATTCCCCGGCAGGGCGCACTGTTGCTGATAGAGGCGCAGAAGCTCAATTGGCGCACCAATTTCATTGCTCCCCAAGTCATGGGCGACGATGTGACGAAACAGCTGGCCGGGCCTGCGATCAATGGGCTCTATATCAACCTCTATTGCGCCGTCGAGACGATGGACACGCCGGCGGTCAAACAAGCCATCGACATCATGCGCCAATATGCGCCGCAGACGCAGCCCGGATATTGGAGCTTCATCGGAATGGCTGGCGCCGTCGCCTTCGCCGAGGGCGCCCGCGAGGCGGGAAAGGACCTCACTCGCGCCAGCCTGATGGACGCGCTCGAAGCCAAGAAGATCCTGCACACAGGGCTCGTACCGCCACTGGACTACACGGCCGGGCATCATTCGGGTCCGACGACTTTCGGCTATGCACAATGGAAAGATGGCTCGGTCCACGTGATCCGTAGCTGGCAGGAATGAACCAGCGCATGGTTGTCGCCACCGACCATCGCATCGCCGCTCCGGACGCCCAGCCCGGAGCGACGCTCTATCTGCGCCGTAAGCGCGTCGCGCATATCGCCGGGCCCCCCGTGCTGATGGTCCACGGATCCACGCTTGCGGGCAGCATGGCGTTCGACCTGGCGCTCGACGGGCGGTCATGGATGGACGATCTCGCCCTCGCCGGCAGAGACGTTTGGTCGCTCGACCTCAGAGGCTATGGGCTGTCGTGGAAGCCGTCACCGATCCGGCGGCCCGACGGCGCCGAGACTCCTGTGGTTCGGACCGAGGACGCGCTGCGGGATCTCGACGCTGCCGTCGACTACATTGTGGATGCGTCGGGATCGAATTCGATCGACCTGATCGGCTGGTCCTGGGGCGCGACCATCGTGGGGGCCGCGGCAAGTCGGGGCAGACAGTCCCTGCGGCGCATCGTTCTGCACGCTCCGCAGTGGCTGCGCGACACGCCGTCGGCGATGGTCACTCCGGAAGCTCTCAGACAGTCCTATCGCAGTGTCAATCCAGCAGCCCTGCAACGGCGCTGGTTCCTCGGTCTGCGGAACGGACCGCGAGCCATCGTGCAGCAGCGCGGCTGGGACCGCGCATTCCTCTCGGCCCTCGAGGCGGCCGGCGAATTGCGCGTTCCCAACGGCACGATCCGCGACATTGCGGACTACTGGAACGCGGGCCGACCCTTCTACGACCCCGCGATGATCAGCGTTCCGGCCCGCGTGATTGTCGGCGACGCGGACGTCGATACGCCGCCCGCCCAGGCCTCGAGTTCTCGCGGCGCAAGCGCCGGCGGGAGCATTCGATCTGGTCATCATACCCGACGCGACGCATTTCGCGCTGTTGGAGCCCGCACGCGACGCGCTCTTTTCCGCGACCCGGCAATTCCTTTCCAATCCATGAATCGTCCCAGGAGACAACGAGAGTGACTTCGCTGACCAGACGCGTAGGCGCATACGAAGTGACCGTTCTAGACGACGGCCCGTTCACTTCCGGCGTTGATACGCTCGTTCATGCCAACGGGCCGGAGGCTCAGGCTCGCATGCTCGATACGCTAGGCGATCGAATGATCGTTTTTGACGTCAATCACTATGCGCTGCGCGGTCCGGGCGGTCTGACCCTCATCGACGCTGGAACCGGGCCCGACGCGAATCCTTCGCTCGGGCAGGCGCGGGCGGCCATGCGCGAGCAAGGGATCGCCCCAGGCGCCGTGGACCGCGTGGTGTTGACCCATTTGCACTTCGATCATGCGTTGGGCCTGCTCGACGGCGACGCGGCCTATTTTCCGAACGCGGAGATCTTGATCCCGGCCATCGAACTCGCCTTCTACACGAGCGAGGCGGCGCGGCTCGCGTTGCCGGAGGCGCGCCGCTCGTCGTTCCCGATCACCGAGAGGATTCTTCGCGCTTATGGCGATCGAATTCGTCCGTTCCTTCCCGGCGAGGTCCTGCCGGGAATCACGACCTTGGCTCTCCCGGGGCACACGATGGGGCAGACGGGATTCGTCATTGGGGGCGGCAGCGAGACACTGGTCTTCTGGGGCGACGCGCTGCACATGGGGGATCTGCAGACCACCGACGCCGACATCAGCACCATCTTCGACTACGATCCGCGACTTGCCGCTCGCACGCGGCGCTGGATGCTCGATCGCGCGATCGAGAAGAATTGGTTGATCGCCGGGTCGCATCTCACGGGCTTCAATCGCGTTGCGCGAAACGGAAGCGCGTATCAGATCGTTCCCGCTTGAGATCGATAGCCGCGCCTGCAGCAGGCGTAAGGACGCAGACGTCAAGGGCGGTCGAGCACGCGCGAAGGCGGCGCATTCGACCTCGGAGACAGACTTTCAGCTTTTGAGTGACGACAGAAAGAGGATTTGCCCATGAAAACGCATACGCCGAGCGTCGACGAAATGGCCAAGCGAGTGGCCCGGTTTAAGGATTTGGTGCCCTACGGCCAACAATTCACCGACACCGGAATCCCCGTGGAGGTCTTCGAGAAGCTAACCGCCCGCAATGTCTACTCGATCATGGCGCCCGAACAATACAAGGGACGCAGCGCGAAGGCGCCGATCAAGAGTCTGCCCGGCGCGGTCGTTTCGATCGCTGAATGTCCGCCTGGCAACTCGCCCGGATTGCATTGTCACGAACTCACCGTCGAGAACTTCTTCTGTCTCAACGGACGCTTTGAGATCCGATGGGGCGACGAAGGCGAGCACAGCCTGATCCTCGAGCCCCTGGACTACATCTCGGTCCCCGCTGGGGTGACTCGCATGTTCACCAACATCTCAAACGAAGTCGCCCGGCTGTTGGTGCTCATTCAGCCGCCGCCGGACAAGCAAGAGGACCGAGTTCGCCTATGCGCCGAAGGTCGGTCGTGACCTTGCGGCTGAATACGGCGCCGACGTCGTCGAGAAACTGAAGGCGATCGGCTTCAAGTTCAACGCGGGCGAAGAAGAGCCCGCCTGACGGAAGCAAGCCGGTTTTCTGGCGAGTTTGGACGCGAAGGAGATTGACATGTTGCAGGACCGTATCGCCCTCATTACCGGCGCGGCGAGGGTGCGGGGCATCGGTAAGGCGATCGGCGCCATGTTCGTCGCTCACGGCGCGCGCGTGGCCATACTCGATTTGGACGCCGAAGAGGCCGCACAAGCCGCGAGCGATCTCGGCGAACGGGCGCTCGGTCTCGGGTGCGACGTGACCGATCCCGGCAGTTGCGCCGCCGCTGTTGAGCGCGTCGTCGCCGAATGGGGACGCATCGACATCCTGGTCAACAATGCGGGCGTCACGCAGCGGCGCAAGATCTTGGAAGTGACGGGCGCGGACTACGCGCTCGTCACGGACGTAATCCTGCGAGGCACGCTGCAAATGTCGCAGGCCGTGCTGCCCGTCATGCAGGGGCAGCGCAGCGGCGCGATCATCAACATCGCTTCGCTTTCGGCGCTGCAGGGCGGCGGCGTTTTCGGCGGGCCTCACTATTGCGCGGCCAAGGCGGGCGTTCTTGGACTTTCGAGAGCCATGGCGAAAGAATTGGGTCCGCAAGGGATTCGGGTCAACGCGGTCGCGCCCGGCTTGATCCTGACCGACTTCTCGCGGGAGAGAATCCCGACGAGAACAAGCACCGTGCGGCGCAGGCGTATCCGCTTGGACGGGTCGGGCGTCCTGACGAGGTGGCTGGCGTCTGCCTGTTCCTGGCGTCCGACCTCTCCTCCTACGTGACAGGCGCGACCATCGACGTGAATGGGGGATCGTTCATCCACTGAGGATGTCGGGAGTTCCCGCGGAAGTCGGTCGGGTCGTCGAGCGCTCGCTCGACACTCAGACCGTTCCGCTTTGAGATCGAACCGGCGCCGTCATTGCGAGCGAAGCAACCAGGAGCCGCCTCGCGCCGGCGGCGCGAATTGCTTCGTCGCATCGCGCCTCACAATGACGATTCCGGGCAATCGCAGACCGCTCTATAATGAGGCAGCCATGTCGAACGCCGCGTTCCTCAGCTCCGATAGCATTCGTACCCGCTTTTCGTCGGCGATGTCGGAGATGTATCGAAATGAGGTGCCGCAATACGGCGCGCTCATGCAGCTCGTATCTCACGTAAACGCTGAGACGCTGGATCGCGATCCCGCATTGAAAGCCCAGTTCGCGCGGATGGGAGAACTCGATCGCCTGAGCCTTGAGCGGCACGGCGCCATTCGTCTCGGCGCGGCCCACGAACTGGCGATGATCTGCCGCATCTTCGCAGTCATGGGGATGTTCCCGGTTGGATACTATGACCTGTCCGTCGCCGGGATTCCGGTTCACGCCACCGCTTTCCGACCGATCGACGACGAAGCTCTCCAGCGCAACCCCTTTCGCGTCTTTACGTCCCTGCTGCGCCTAGAGCTGATTTCGGACGGCGTACTCCGCAGCGAAACCAAGGCCATCCTCGCGGCGCGCCAGATCTTTACTCCGCGAGCGGTGACGCTCACGCAAACCTGCGAGGCGCAGGGCGGTCTGACGGAGCAGCAGGCGGAAGAGTTTGTGCGTGAAGCGCTGGAAACCTTCAGGTGGCACAGCGACGCCACGGTGAGCCGCGACGTCTACCAACGCCTCCATGACGCGCATCGTCTGATCGCCGATGTGGTGAGCTTCAAAGGCCCGCACATCAATCATCTCACTCCGCGCACCCTTGACATCGACGCTGTGCAAGCCGGCATGCCCGAACGCGGCATTCATCCGAAGGCCGTCATCGAGGGGCCGCCGCGACGCAAGTCGGCGATCCTTTTGCGGCAGACCAGCTTCAAGGCTCTCGAAGAATCCATCATGTTCCACGGGGATGCACTGGAATCCAGGATCGGAACGCATACTGCCCGTTTCGGCGAGATCGAGCAGCGAGGCGCCGCCCTCACGCGGAAGGGGCGGATTCTATACGACCGGCTTCTCGCATCGGTGTCTGAGAAGCTGCGAGTGGATGCGACCGGCGCTGGCGCGCGCGAATACGAGCGGGCGTTGAGCGAACAATTCCGGGACTTTCCGGACGATTGGGACACGCTTCGTTCTGAAGATTTGGCATTCTTCCGCTATTCGCCGACCGAAAAAGGCATGGCGGCCCGGGACCAAGGCGTTCCATCAATCCCCCTCGAGGAATTGATCTTGCGTGGATATGTCCGCTTCGACCCGATCATCTACGAGGATTTCCTACCCGTCAGCGCGGCGGGAATTTTTCAGTCCAACCTCGGGAGCGAATCTCATCAAACGTACCGCGAAAACGCCAATCAGGATGCATTCGAATTTGCGCTCGGTCGCAGTGTGATCGACGAGTTTGAGCTCTACTCCGCCGCAGAGACGGCATCGATCGAGAAGACGCTCGAGAAACTCGGACGGCGCCGCGCCGGGCGCGTAGCGTGACAGGTGAGTTCATGACCGCGATGAGCGCTGGTCTGCCATAACTCCAGAACGGGGTCACAGGATTCCTAAATGGGCTGCGGTAGTTCGGTGATAAGCGGGACATTGCGGCCGTGAAGGCACTAGTACCCACTATCGCTGAATGGCGAGTGGTGATTCAGGAGGGGGGATGAGAACCATCCCCGATGCGACGTCGATTAGCCTGAGCGCGGAGGAGCGTGAGGCGCTGGAGGCGCTGTCGGGCTCGCGCAAGAGCGAGGCGCGGATGCGCGAACGGGCGCGGATCGTGCTGCTGGCGGCGGCCGGCGCAAGCTCGCGCGCGATTGCGCGGGCAGTTCGCTGCACGCCCGGCACGGCGTCGAAATGGCGAGTTCGCTTCGCGCGGGATCGGCTGGCGGGACTGAGCGAGACCGGCCGCCGCGGCGCGGAGCGCAAATACGGCCCCGAGCACGACAGTCGCACCCTGGCGCTGCTCGACCAACCGCCGCCCGCCGGATACGCGAATTGGACGGCGCCGCTGATGGCGCGGGCGCTGGTCGACATCCATGAGCAGTATGTCTGGCGCTTTCTGCGCGCCCAGAAGATTGATCTGTCCGGCCGCAAGTCCTGGTGCGAGAGCGACGATCCCGACTTCGTGCCGAAGGCGGCGCAGATCGTCGGCCTTTATATGAGCCCGCCCGACAACGCCGTCGTCCTATCGGTCGACGAGAAGCCCTCGATTCAAGCGCTCGAACGCGCGCAGGGCTATCTCAAATTGCCCAACGGCCGGGCGATGACCGGCCACTCCCATGACTACAAGCGGCACGGGACGACCACCCTGTTCGCCGCCCTCGACGTCGGCACTGGCGAGGTCACCGGCAGGCACTACAAGCGCCGACGCCGCATCGAGTTTCTCGACTTCATGAACCGAGTGGTGAAGCAGCACGAAGGCAAGGACATCCACGTGATCCTCGACAACCTCTCCACCCACAAACCCAGGCGCGACTTATCGCTGGCGCGACATCCGCGGGTGCATTTCCACTACACACCGACCCACACCTCCTGGCTGAACCAAATCGAGATCTGGTTCTCCATTCTGACGCGCAACTCGCTCAGCGGCGCCTCCTTCCGCAGCGCCGCCGAGTTGGTCGACCATATCGACAGCTTCATCGCCAGTTACAATGCCGACGCCAGGCCGTTCGTCTCGACCAACAGCGCGGTCCATCAGAAGCGACTCAAACCGTGTTTCGCGGTTTAGCGAGTCTGGGTACTAGGCCTATTCTGCGCCCAAGCCCAACCGGTTCGGCAACCGTTTCTCGGTCGCATATTTCATGAGCGCTGCGGTGCGGTACACGCCGTGGGCGAACTTACCGTACGGCAGAGTCAGGAACAGCGCCATCACCGCGGCTAGGTGCACGGCGAGCGAGAGCGCCATGAAGCGCGTATCGCGCAGGATGAGCAAAGCGAATCCGGTGACGCTCACAAGGGTCAGCAAGGCGATGAAGCCGCGATCCAGAGCGTGCTGAGCAGCGTCGCTCCGTTGCGAATCGCGCCGTAGGTTCAGCCACAACAATCCCAAGGGTCCGACGATTAACCCAACGCCGCCGCAGACGCCGAGCAGAACCGGAATGCTGGTCAACGCGTAAGGCGCCTCGAGCGCAAACAGGTAGTGATAGAGCGTCGCGACGCAGGTCGCGGCGAAGCACAGCAGGAAGCCATAGGCTGTAAGGTGGTGGAACCGACGCCGCAGCAGCGTGAAGCGATCGTCCTCTTCGTTGCACCCCTGCCCGTGTCCGCCGCCAAGATAGGTCAGCCGCCCCGCATCGGACGCCGCCTCGGCGATCGCAGCGCCGCGGACATCGGCGAGCATCTGCCTGTCGCTCGGCGCGATGTCGTTCGCGGGCGAAACCTTGCTCCAGAAGCGGCGCACGCCGACGCCGAGCGCGACGACGGCGAACAGGAACACGACGCCGAAAAGGCTCGCCAAGAGGTTATGCGGGAATATGGCGTAGAAATTTCCCACCAGCGGCTCGTTGATCAGGCTCCCGCTCATCGCGGCGGCCAGGATGAGGAAGAGTGCGAGAGCGCCTGTCAGCGATAGCGCGACTGTCAGCCCGGCGCGGCGATACAAGGCGCCCAGCGCGGACGGCCACGCGTAGTCCTGATAGGTTTGCAGCCGCACCTTGGCCATCGCGACCGGCACATTGATCCCGAATTCGTGCGGCGGCGCATATTGGCAGGCGGGAAGGCAGGCGCCGCAGTTGTGGCAGAGATTGGCGAGGTAGTGAATGTCGGCCTTTCCGAATTCAAGCCGGCGCGTCATCGCGGGAAAGACGGCGCAAAAGCCCTCGCAATAGCGGCACGCATTGCAAATCTGCATGACGCGGGTGACCTCGGCCTCGTCGGCGCGCAGCCAGGACACGAGGCGGGACGCTTCGGCCGGCTCCGTCACGGCCGGTTCAGTTCGCGACGGCATAGGCCAACTCCTGCGTGAAGCTCGAATGAGAGAAGCCGGCGGATCGCGCGGCGTTGACGCCGGCGATGCGGCCGAACGCGGTGCCGATGCTCATGCCGACGCCCGCGGTGTAGCCCTTGCCGAGAACATTTCCCGCCATCATTTCGCCGGCGGCGAACAGGTTGGCGCTCGGCGTCCCGGCGAACCGCACCGCGGTCGTCTCGTCCGTCTTCATCCCGAGATAGGTGAAGGTGATGCCTGGCTTGAGCGGATAGGCGTAGAAAGGCGGCCTATCGATCGGGCGCGCCCAATGCGTCTTGGCGGGCGCGAGGCCTTCCGTACGACAATCGTCGAGCGCCGTGTGGTCGAATGATCCCGGCCGGCACGCGGCGTTGTAGGCGGCCACTGTCCCGGCGAGGGCGCCGACGTCGAGACCGACCCGGCGCGCGAGATCCTCGATCGTATTGGCCTTCACGCCTTCGAAGACGGGCGGCATGAAACGGCCGACGGCCTTCTGGTCGATGATGGAAAAAGCCGCCTGTCCCGGCTGGTGCGCGACAAGGCGACCCCATATCGCGTAGCGTTTCGGCCAGAAATCCTCGCCCTCGTCATAGAAGCGGCGCGCGTCGCGATTGACGACAATGCCGAGCGACACGCAGTCGATGCGCGTGCAGATGCCGCCGTCGTAGAGCGGCGCGCGCGCATCGATGGCGACGCAATGCGCCTGCGTCGGATCGCCGACGCCATCAGCGCCCGCGTCGAGCATGAATTTCAGCAGCACGCCTTGATTGAAGCGCGTCCCGCGGATCAAAAAATTCTCCGCCGGCCATTCGCCGCGCTCGTTCTGGCCCCAGACCTCGCGCTGCCAGGCGAGATTGGATTCGAAGCCGCCGCAGGCGAGGACGCAGCTCGCGGCCTCGATGCGTTCGCCCGCTTCCGTAATTGCGGCCCGAAAGCGGCCCCCGTCGAGCTCCAAGCTTCTGACCGGCGTCTCGTAGCGGACCTCGACGCCGAAGTTCTGCGCGCTGCGATAGTAGGCGTTGAGCAGCGCCTTGCCGCCTCCCATGAAGAATGCGTTGGTCCGCGCGACATGCAGCGCGCCCGACAACGGCGGCTGGAAATGGACGCCGTGGCGGCGCATCCAGGGGCGGCAGCGCGCCGAGTGGCGTATGGCGAGGCGCGCCAGCTTTTCGTTGGTGAGGCCTCCCGTGACCTTCAGGAGGTCTTGCCAGTACTCCTCTTCGGAATAAGCCTCGGTCAGAACGTCCTGGGGAGCGTCGTGCATGCAGCGCAGATTGCGCACGTGCATCGAATTGCCGCCGCGCCAGGCGCGCGGCGCAGCCTCGAGCATCAGCACGGATGCGCCGGCTTCGCGCGCCATCAAGGCGGCGCACAGCGCGGCATTGCCGCCGCCAATGACGAGAACGTCAGGAATCGCTGACGATTTGCGCATGCGCCACCTTTATTTCGAAGCCGAGGCGGCGGCGCCGGCGCGCGGCTTTGCCTGCGCCCCCGCCACCTTCGCCGCGCTCTTCCCCGCCAGCCACCCGAAAGTGAGCGCCGGCCCCAATGTGATGCCCGGCCCCGGATAGGCGCCGTCCATGACCGACGCCATGTCGTTGCCGCAGGCGAAGAGACCCGGAATGGGGGCGCCGCCCGGGCCTATCACGCGCCCCTCAGCGTCCGTGACGATGCCTGCGGACATCCCGAGGTCCGCCGGATAGACCGCAACCGCGTAGAACGGCGCTTCTTCGAGCGGGGCGACGCAGGGATTGGGGCGCTGATCCGCGTCGCCCAAAGCCCTTTGATAGATGTCGCCGCCGCGCCCAAAGTCTGGATCTTCGCCGCGCTTGGCGTGCTGATTGAAGCGCTGCACCGTCTCCGCGAGCGCCTCCGCCGGGACGCCGGTCAGCCTCGCGAGACCGGCCAGATCGTCGGCCCGCTTCAGATAGCCGGCCGACACTTCCGCTTTGACCGACAGCGTGAACGGCTTGATCTTGCCGAGCCCGTATTTCCAGAGAAAGCGACGGTCGCACAGGAGCCAAGCTGGGATGGCGCCCTGCCCGCTCGCCAACTGGGCGCGCACGAACTCATGATAGGACACCGCCTCGTTGACGAAACGCCGCCCGTTAGAGTCCACGGCAATCAGGCCCGGCTTGGCCCGGTCTGCGACCGTGTGGGGATAGAGGCCGCGGCGTCCGTCGCGCCGGGTAAAGACCGAGACAGGAACCCAGAACGCGCCGTCCGTCGTCGGCGCCGAGAGCCGGGCGCCGAGCGCCTTGGCCAGTCTGGCGCCGGAGGGCGCGGCGCCGCGGTCGACGGTCGCGGAAAGCGCGCCCGCGCTCGGCGGGACGTAGCGCCGACGCAACTCGGCGTCATGCGAAATGCCGCCCGTCGCCAGGACGACGCCCCGGCGCGCATCGAGCCGCTCCCGCCGGCCTGCGGCGTCGATGGTTTCCAGGATTGACGCACGGCCCGTCGCATCGATCTCGAGACGGGCGACCGATACGCCGGTTCGCAAGGTGACGCCGAGATCGAGCGCCGAGCGCAGGAGGCGCGCCGCGAGCGCGTTGCCGAGATAGAGGGTGGTTCCGCGCCGCTCCCGCAGTCGCTGTAGTCCGTAGCGCAGCAGGAGCTTGGCCACGTGCCAGGTCGAGCGCCAGGACCGGCCGATGCGACGCAGATGCGGGATGTCCTGGCGGCTGATCATCATGCCGCCGAACAGCATGAATTCGGGGAGCGGATCGCGCAGCAGGGCGAAGGCGGCGCCGAGCGCGCGCCCGTCGAAGGGCACGGGTTCGAGGACACGACCGCCCGCAGTCGCGCCCGGAAGATTTGGATAATAGTCGGGATAGGTCATGACCGGTTGCAAGCGCAACGCGGTCCGCGCCTCGAGATCGCGCACCGCCTCGTCGCCACGAGTTCATAAACGTCTCGAGCCGCTGCCGATCTTCTCCCGGCACAGTCTGAGCGAGATAGGCGCGCGCCGCCTCGAGGCTGTCCGGGCGGTTCGCGGCGGCAGTCTTGTGATTGGCGGGAATCCAGACCATGCCGCCGGAGATCGCCGTCGTGCCGCCGACGACGTCGGCGCGCTCCAGCAGCAATACCGAACAGCCTTCCGCAGCCGCGATGCTGGCCGCCGTCAGGCCGGCCGCGCCGGCGCCGACGACGATGACGTCCCAGCTCGCAGCGACGGAGGTTGGATTCCCGCCGCTCATACCATGCCGCCGTTCGGCTGCACGATTTGCCCGTGCGTCCAGGAAGCCTGCTCGGACGCGAGGAAGCGGATGACTTCGGCGATCTCCTCCGGCCGCCCAATGCGGTTGAACGGGCTGAAGGCGGCCATGCGCTGCTTGACCTCTTCGGTCTTGCCGGCGTTGAACAGATCGGTGTCGACAGGTCCGGGAGCCACGGCGTTGACGCGGACGCGGCGGCCCGCCAATTCCTTCGCCATCGAGCGAACCAGGCTTTCGACCGCGGCCTTGCTAGCGGTATAGGCGCCTGCGCCCGGCACGGCGTGCCGGACCAGCGACGTCGTCACCGCGACGATGGCGCCGCCGTCGCGAACGCGCCGGGCCGCCTCGGCGAGGACGTTGAAGGCGCCGACGACATTGACCTCCATCAGGAGACGGAAGTCCTCCGGCTTGAAGCTGGCGATCGGCGCGCCGGGCACATTGATGCCGGCATTCGCAATCACCGCCTGCGGCGCCGCGCCGAAATCAGCCTCGGCCTGCTCGAAGACCCGCGCGACCGAGATCGCGTCGCGAACGTCGGCCTGGTAGCTGCGGGATTCACCGGTCGCGCGCGGCTGGTTCGCATAGGTGAAGCCGACCCGCCAGCCCGCAGCGGCGAATGCGTCGACACAGGCGGCGCCGATTCCGCGCGACCCTCCAAAGACAATCACGACGGGCGACGAACTGGTCATAACAATATCCTCGATCTCTGTATGGGGCTGGGTTGTGCATTTCGCAGAGGGGAAGTTGGCAGGACTAGGCCGGCCTCCCCTCTCGCGTCGCCGCGATCGTCGCCTCGATGCCCCGCTGCAGGTCGAAACGCGGCTGATAGCCGAGCTCGCTCTCGGCCCGCCGGATATCGAGCGCGCCTTTGGCCGCGCTCAGAACAACGCCGCCATGGCGATACGGCCCGTTGTCCCCAACGGTGATCCGGGCGCCAGGAATGGCGCGGTTGACCGCCTCGGCTGTATCCCGCAGCGTCGGCGCAACGCCGGTCGCGATGTTGTAGGCGTCGAACCGATGGTGCGGCTTATCGAGCGCGAGCAGCACGCCCACGACGGTGTCGTCGATGTACACTTGGTCGACCGCGAAATTGCCGCCGTCCGGCTGGTGATGGGGTTCGCCGCGCAGGGCCGCCTCGACGAAAGTGCGCGGCATCCGAAGCCTCGGCAGATGCGGGCCATAGACCCAGCATGTCCGCACGTTGATGCATTCCAGCCCGAAATCGCGCGAGTAGACCCGCCCATAGTGCTCGGCCGCAAGTTTGGTGAGGCCATAGACGCTGAGGGGACGCTGCGGATGGTCCTCGTCGATCACCGGTGTCTGGAAGTCGCCGTAGGTCTCTTCGGTGCTGACGTGGACGACCCGTTTCACCTCGCTCAGACGCATCGCCTCGAACAGGTTCACCGACCCTTCGACATTGACGCGCAGGGCCGCAAGCGGGCTGCCCGCCGCCGGTGCCACTCCCACGATCGCCGCCGCGTGGATGACCGCATCGGGGCGGTGTTTCTCGAACAGCCGCACGACCTGATGCCATTCGCCGAGATCGCTCGCTGCGACTGCGAGCCGCGGTTCGCTCGCGCTCAGGCGCGCCATCGCGGGCGTAATCGTGAGGTCGGTCGCCACGACGGCGTCGCCGCGATCGAGCAGCGCGGTCACGATGGCGCCGCCGAGCCAGCCGCCGGCGCCCGTGACAAGAATCGTCTTTGTCATGCGCGCGCCCCGGCGCGCGGCTTCGGCTCCTCGTCCGTCGGCGGGCTGGTGATGACGAGGAACACGAGCGGCTCGGTTCCCGTGCAATGGAACTCGTGGACCACGCCGGGCGGAATGTAGGTCACGTCGTTGCCGCGGACGAGACGGCGCTCGCCGTCGAGGATCAGCAGTCCCTCGCCCGAAAGCACGTGGTAGATCTGCTCCTGCACCGCATGAACATGGCTCTCGACATGCGCGCCCGGCTCATAGGACGAGATGCGATGGTCGAAGAAGCGGCTGCCGACTGTCCCCGGCGACACGATCGCCTTGGAGAGGGCGCGGTTGAAGTGTCCGGGATATTGCATCCAGGTCAGCTCGCCGAGATTGCGTGTGACGGCTTGCTTCTTATCGGCTGCGTCGACGTAAGCGTCGGGTCCGGGAGCCACGATGGTCATCAATATTCTCCTGCAGGAAATCCTGGCAAGCCAGCGAGCAAATGGCGCTGGTCGTAGGCCGCGACGAAGCCCAGGCGCTCCGCCGCGTGCGTGAGGTCGTAGAGCGGCGCGAACGGGCGCCGCGCATAGACCGCCGGCGCGCGGATCTCGACTGCGCGGCCATGCAGACGGCGCAGCCGGTCGAGCGTCGGTTCGGGCGACAAGGTCACTTGCGCCGAGAGGTAGAACTGTTCGAAGCCGCCCGGCGCCAACTGCGTTTCCATCGCCAAACGGAAGGCGCGCGCAAGGTCCCGCGGATCGATGTGGTGATGCAGAGGACCTCCGCCGGCCGAAGACGGGCCACCCGCTTTCACGCCACGGTAGTTGTCCGGATCCTTGGCGCGAGCGACGATCTCGCCGGCCATCTCAGGATAGGCGACGAAGACGGTTCGCAGCGCGATGACGGACATGCCGCGTAGCGCGTAGGCGCGCGCCAAGTCCTCACCCAGCACTTTGCTCACGGCGTAGGGGTCCGTTGCCAGCAGCGGATGATCGAGGTCGAGCGGCGCATAGCGCGGCGCGAGCATGCGCCCTTCCCGCACGGTGTAGCCGGCGACTGAATCGCTGGAGCAGAAGACAGTCCGCTTCACGCCCGCCGCTTCCGCCGCCTCGAAGACGGTGTATGTCCCGAGCACGTTGATGCGGGTGATGGTCTGGCCGTCGCCAGCCCAAATGTTGGCGGCCGCCGCAAGGTGCAGAACCGCCTCGACGCCTTTCATCGCGCGCGCCACGACCTCCGGCGACGTCACGTCGCCGACATGCCAATCAATATCGGCCTCTCCAGCGCGGCGATCGAGGCCCCGGACAGCGTAGCCGGCGGACAGCAGCTCGTTCACGACGAAACGTCCGAGCAGCCCCGCGGCTCCGGTGACGAGAACGATACCGCTCATCGGACCGACGCCCTCGGCTGGACGGCAAAGCCAAGCTGCTCCAAGGCTTCGTGACTCTGAAGGATCGCGGCCTCCGGTTCGGCGTCGATGATTTCCAGGACGCAGGGACCGCGGTAGTCGATAGCGTTCAACGCGCTCTCGACCTCCGCGAAACGCACGCTGCCGCGACCGATGCGATCGTGCCGCCAGACATCACGGCCGGTGTCCGAGAAATGGACGATCCGGAGAAGGTCGGAGAGGCGCGCAATCCCCTCGGGCGGCGCCTCGCCGATAAAGTGCGCGTTCGCCACGTCGTAGCAGACCCCGAGCATGGGCGACGAGAATCCGCGTACGAACGCATCAAGTGACGCCGCGTCCGGAAAGGCCGCGAAGGGGACGTTCTCGATCGCGAGGCCGACGCCGCGAGCCTCCGCGCGAGGCAGCAGCGCTGCGACGCCCTCGGCGACCCACTTCGCAGCATCTACACGATCCGGCGGCGACAGCGGGCTCAAACGCCCGGGAACGGTGACCACCCAACGCGCGCCCAGATCCGCGGCGAGATCGATGACGTCGGCGAACATTGCGACGGACGCCGCCCGCACGCGGGAGAAGGGACTGGCAAGGTTGTGGTCGAGGCTTGGCAGGTTAAGCGCATGCGGGCCAGCCCCAGCTTCCTCCAGCGCCGACCTGAGGTCCCGGCGGTCCGCCTGACTGAAGTCGTCGAGCGGCAAATGATTGGGATGGACCACCAACTCGAACTGGCGGTAGCCCAGGGACGCCAAGCGCCGCACGCAAGACGCCGCCGGCGTCGACCAGATGTACCCGTAGGTGTTGATTCCGAGCGATCTCGTCATCATGGCGCCCCTATCGTCATCGGTGCAATTTCATCCGCTTGGGCGATGCCGAGCAGGCGTTCCTGAAGGGCGTGATCGGCCGCCAACTCGTCGGCGCCGCCGCTATAGGCCACGCGTCCGTTCACCAGGACATAGGCTCGATCGGCCAGCGCAAGGACGCTTTCGGCGTGATGCTCGACGATGACCAAGCTCGCGCGGCCCGTCAGCTTGGCCACGGCCTCGCGCACTTCCTGCACCACTGCAGGCGCCAGGCCCTCGAAGGGTTCATCAAGCAGGATCAGCCGGCTCGGCGCCATCAACGCACGCGAGATCGCCACCATCTGGCGCTCGCCCCCGGATAGGTTCTCGGCGCGCGAGCGCATCAGCACCCGAAGCTTGGGAAACAGGTCGCAGACCTCTTCCTGCGAGGCGCCGCCGGGCCGCGCGGCGAGCTTGAGGTTTTCCTGCACCGACAGATTGGGAAACAGCCTGCGCCCCTCCGGGACGAGAGAAATGCCGCGCCGGTTGATCTCGTCGGGCCGAAGGCGGCTAATTTCGGCGCCCTCGAACAAAATCCTGCCGGCCGAGGACGGCAGCGCGCCGGTGATGGCGCGCAACGCCGTGGTCTTGCCGACGCCGTTACGGCCCAGCAGCGCGACCACTTCTCCCTCGTTCACGGTCAGATCGAGACCATCGAGGACGGTGCCCCCGCCGTAGCCCGCGCGCACGCCCTCCACGGTCAGCAGCGGCTTTGCTGAGCCGGCCTTCGACGCCCGCTGAGAGCGAGCGACAGGCTGAGCGGAGGCCGCGGCGCCATGCTGCGTGCCCAGATAGGCCGCCGCCACTTCAGGATGCTTGGCCACCTCCGAGGGCTTGCCGTCGGCGATCAAGCGCCCCTGGTGCAGCACGGTGATCCGGTCCGACATCGCCAAGACGCGGTCAATGTCGTGCTCGATCAGCAGAACCGCGTGGGACTCAGCGAGGCGCTGAATCAGCGCGCTCACGACCTTGCGGTCAGACTCGGCAAGCCCGGCCAGCGGCTCGTCCAGCAGCAGCAGCTTCGCATCCGTCGCGAGCGACACCGCGATTTCCAAGAGCCGCTTCTCGCCGTGAGACAGCGAGGCCGACAGCTCGCCGGCGCGGTCCGCCAGTCCCACCGCATCGAGCAGCGACCACACGCGGCCATTCGCCGCCTCATCGCTGTAGGCGTCAGTCCAGAAGCCGTACCACTGGCGGTTGGCGGCTTGCACCGCGACGCGCACGTTCTCGAACGCGGTCAGGTTGGGGAACACGCTCAGGATCTGGAAAGAGCGGGACAGCCCGAGGCGAGCGCGCTTGTGCTGCGAAAGTCGTTCGATCCGCACGCCGTCGAACACGATGCTGCCGCCGTCGACCGCGACGATGCCGCTGAGGAGGTTGAAGAAGGTCGTCTTTCCCGCGCCGTTGGGGCCGATCAGGCTGTGCAGCCCGGTGCGGCTCACCTCGAGCGAGATGTCATTCTGCGTCACGATCGAGCCGAAGCGCTTCGAAAGGTTGCGAACCGATAGGCACGGCGCCAATGCGTCGCCCGAGGTAGCGGACCGCTGCGTGGCATAGGGCTCGATTTTCGCGGGCCGCGCCGGAAGGGTCGAACGCGTGAGCGTCCACCGGTTTCGGCCAATGAGGCGCTGGAAGAAGCCTTGGATGCCTTCTTGCGACAGCAGCGCGAAGACGATGATGATCGGCGCGAAAATCAGCCACCAGTTCTCGGTGATCGCGCTCAGCCGATCCTCCAGCACGATGAAGACGATCGCGCCCCACATCGGACCCAGGAACTGATGCACCCCGCCGAGAGCCACCATCAGGACCGGATCGCCGGCGTGCTCCCAGTTCAGATTGTTGGCGTAGACGCCCTGGAGGAATAGAGCCATCAAACCGCCGGCCACGCCGATGGCCGTGCCCGCGATGGCGAAGGCGACGAGCTTGGTCAGATACGTGTCGTAGCCGAGGCTCGCGACGCGCTGCTCGTTGTCGCGAAGCGCTTGCATGAGCCGGCCGAACGGCGCGTGGGCGACGCGCCAGAGAAGCCACAGCACCCCCAGCACGACCGCTAGCGTGAACACATGGAAAGCGATCGGCGAGGGGAACAGCGGCCGATCGACATTCTGCAGGCCATTCTCACCGCCGGTCACCGAGGTCCATTTGAATGCGACCTCGAAGGCGATCTGCGAGCAGGCGAGCGTCAGGAGCGAGAAATACAGTCCCCGGCGACGCAGAATCACCGCACCGACTATCAGGGCGAGGACCAGCGAAAACGCCGCCGCGACGAGGAGCCCGGTCACCTCGTTGCTGCTCCAGCCCGCGCCCGCCGCGATGGCGAGAGCATAGCTGGCGCAGCCGAAAAAGACGGAGGCGCCGAAGGGGACCAAGCCCAGATAGCCGATGAGGAAATTCACCCCGGCGCCGTAAAGCGTGTAGATGGCGATCTGGGTGACGCGATCGATCGGCATGCCGATCGCCAGCGCGATGCCCGAGGCGGCGCACAGCACCGCCGTCGTCACGACGATCGGATGGCTCCAGACCCGTCCAGCGATAGAGGAACCGGATTTCATTCAAAGCGCTCCCAGCGATCGCCGAAGAGGCCGCGCGGCCGCAGCAACAGGATCGCGAACATCAGGACGTACATCGAGGCGGTGGACGCCTCGGGCGCGAATTCGATGGTGAGCGAAGTCACGATCCCGACGGCCAGCCCGGCGACGACAGCGCCGCGAAACGAGCCAAGCCCGCCGATTGCGACCACCACAAAGGCCGGCATGACGGCATTGGCCGCCATCGACGGCGAGACTGTCCAAAGCGGCGCCGCCAGCACCCCGCCGATCGCCGCCAACATGCAGCCGAGCCCGAACGCCGCCGTCAGCACGCGCGGCAGGTTGATGCCGAGCAACTCGACCATTTCGGGATCACGGCTGCCGGCGCGCAGGATCCGCCCGTATGGGGTCCAGGCTAGAAACGCCCACAGCGCCAGCAGCGTCGCGAGGGTCACCGCCAGGACGGCTACGCGGTATTTGGTGATCAGCAGCGGACCGACTTCGACCACGCCCTGGAGGAAGTCGGGCGTGTCGAACGGCTTGCCGTCGGCGCCCCAGAAGAAGCGGATGACGGCCTCGATCAGCAAGCCCAGCGCGAAGGTCACGATCAAGCCGAGCAGCGGCTCCTTGCCGTAGAGCCGCCGGATGATCGTCATCTCCACGACCATTCCGATCAATCCGACCAGAGGCGGCGCAAGGATCACCGCGCTCCAGCCGAACAGCTGGAAAAGTTGCCACGCGATATACGCGCCGAGCGCGAAGAAGGCGCCGTGCGCGAAGTTGATGACGCCCAAGAGCCCGAAGGTGATGGACAGGCCTACCGCGATCAGCACGTAGACGAAGCCAAGCACCAAGCCGTTGGCGATTTGTGGGACGAGGGCGTCAAGCATGTTTCCAGCCGATCGAAATCCGCCGATGTCGGAGGGGTAAGGGTTGCGCGCGTTCCGATCAGAAGCCGGGCATGTTGCAGCCGACTTCTTCCTTGGAGCCGAACGCCGCTTCCGTATCCGCTTGGGTGTCCGATGTGTTTTTCAGGATGTCAAAATAATCGTATTTGTCGGTTATATTCTGCTTGACCTTGACGATCACCGACGGGCGAACCAATTGATGGTCCCAGCTACGGAAGTAGAAAGGAACCTCTTCTTCTGTATTCTTCCACTGTTCCAACTGCGTGACGATCGCCTTCGAGTCGAGCGATTTCGCGGCCTCGATGGATTCCAGCAAGGCGCGCATGGCGATCCAGCCGGACCAGGCCTTGTCGGACGGCGGTTGTCCGTATTTCTGCTCGAAATCCGCGGTCATCTTCCGTTCGGCGGCGGAGTTCTTCGGGTTGTTGTAGTACCAGGGCTTGACGTAGATGCCCGTCGAAGCCTCCGGTCCGACGGACCAGAAGTCTGTGTCGGTCACTGCGACGCCGGCGAAGGGGATACGCCCCCTCATGCCCATCTCGTTCCACTGCTTCAGGAAGTTCGAGAAGTCGCCGCCGACGAGGCCGCCGACGATGACGTCGGGCTTCGCCTGGCGGATCTTGAGGATATAGGAGCTGTAGTCGGCGGTATTGATCGGCACTTCGTCCGCGCCGATTTCGGTCGCGCCAACCTGCTTCATCAGCGCGCGCGAGGCCTTGAGGACGTCCTGTCCGAACGCGTACGACGCAGTCAGGAAATAGACCTTCGTCCCGGGGTGCGACGACACGTAGGGCATGAGGCCGCGCGTCTGCACCGGCACCGTCGCCTGGGTGCGGAACGTATACCGACTGCAGTTTTTGCCGGTGATTTCGCTGGCCGCCGCCCCAGGGAGAATGAGCGGGATCTTGTCACGATTGGCGACGCTCATCATCGCGAGCGCCGAGGAGCTGTAATTGCCGCCGACGACCGCGACGACTTTGTTCTCTTCGACCAGCCGCTGCATGTTTTGCTGCGAGACCTGGGGGTTGGCTTCGTCCAGCCAGACGAGCTCGATCGGACGGCCCAGGACCTTGCGGCCGGCCTCCTCGACCGCGAGTTCGCTGCCGCGCTCCAGATACTGTCCAATCGCCGCGCCCGGCCCCTGCTTGGAGTAAATCAGGCCGATCCGGATTGGAGCATCCGACTGGGCCTTCGCGATCGACTGCCAACCGACGGTGGACAAGGCCGCCGCAACGATGGCCGCGCAAATGGAACGCCGCCCCTTCGAAATCCTGCTCGTCATGCCTGTTTCTCCCTTTGTCTTTTCTCGTTTTCTCAAGAGGCGCGGTAGGGTTTGCCAAAGATCGGCTCTTTGAACGGAATAGGCGGCAGCTCCCAGGTTCCGGTCGACGGCGGCCGAACCTCCGAGTCCACGTGAACGTCGATCACGCAGGGCCGGCGGTTCTTCACCGCGGCCTCGACCGCTCCGCGCAGGTCCTCGCTGCGGACCACCGTCACGCCGTCGGCGCCGCAAGCGCGGGCCCAGGCGGCGAAGTCAGGGTTGTAGCGATCGCCGCCCGGCCCCTGATTGCCCTTGTAGAAGGCGGTGCCGTATTCGCGCCCCTCGAACAGCCCGTATTGAAGATCGCGGATCGCGCCCCAGGCGAAGTTGTTCCAAACGATCCAGACGCAAGGCAGGCCGTATTCCACGGCGGTCGCGACCACGTGGGGCGCCATCATGAAACCGCCATCGCCGACGACGGCGACGCAGGGCCGCTCCGGCGCGGCCAGCTGGGCGCCAAGGATGCCGCAGACGCCGAAGCCCATGGACGAATAGCCCCAGCTGTTGAGCATGCTCTGCGCGCGTCGCGGCTTCCAGAACTGCATGAACCAGTTGTGGTGCACGCCCGAGTCGAGCGACAGGATCACGTCGTCCGGCAGCACGTCCTGAAGGGCGCCGACGACATATTCGGGACGGATCGGCGTCGTGACCGAACTGAAATTCGGTCGAACGAAGGCCTCCCATTCCGCCTGCCATTTCGCGACTTCGCTGCGCCAACCGGCGAAGGTCTCCCGGGTGACGACCGGCCGCTTCGCCAGGGCGGCGATGAGCTGCGCCGCGAAAGCTTTGGCGTCGGCGATGACGCCCAAGGTCGGCGGATAGTTGCGCCCGAGCTCCGCCGGATCGATATCCACTTGCAGCAGTTTCGTGGCGGGGAAGTTCCAGGAGTAGCCGGGATGCCAGCTCGACGACGATCGATCGTCGAAGCGCGTCCCGATGCAGATGACGAGATCGGCGTGCCGCCCCGCCTGATTGGCGGGATAGGCGCCGTTCCGGCCGATGAAACCCAGCGTCAGCGGATCGTCGGCGGGCACGCACCCCATGCCGTTGGGCGACGTGATGACCGGGATGCCGAAATCACGTTGAAGCGCGCTGATCTCGGGTCCGGCCTCGGCGAGGGTCGTGCCCTGCCCGATGAAAAAGACCGGCCGCCGCGAACCCGCCAGGAGCTCAAGCGCCTTTTCGAGGTCGGCTTCGCTCGCGCCGGGCCGGTGCCCGCCATGCACATGAGAAAGCGGCGGCAAATCGACATCCGCCTCTTCCTGGAAGACGTTGTAGGGGATGTCGAGATTGACGGGCCCAGGACGACCGGTCACCATCGCGTCGAAAGACTGGCGCAAGGCCAGCGGCAGCATATCGACCCGGCTCGGCTGGAAGGAGCGCTTCACCACCGGCCGAAGCACTTGCGCGAAATCGGCTTGGTTGTGAGCGTAAAGCTCCTGAAACGGCGCGCGATTGGCCTGGGACGTCGGCACGTTGGCCGTGATCGCCAGAAAGGCCGACGAGTCCGACAACGCCGTCGCGAGCGACATCACCATATTGGCCGAGCCGGGGCCGGTCGACGTCAGCGTCGCGACCGGACTGTGCTTCACGCGAAAATAGGCGTCCGCCATATGGCCGGCGCATTGCTCATGCCGCGGCGAGATCAGCGTGACTTGATCGCGAACGGCATGCAGCGCGTCGAGAATTCCGACATTGCCGTGGCCGCAGATGCCGAACACGAATGGCACCTTCTGCTTGACCAGGTACTCGGCGATCACTTCGCCGCCCTTCATCTGAGTCATCACGTTTCCTTGTTCGTCTGATCGGCCGGCGCTCAGGACAGAATGGTGACCATGCGCTCTTCGCTCATCTCTCGAATTGCGTAATAGGGACCTTCGCGACCGAAGCCGCTGTCCTTCGAACCTCCATAAGGCATGAGGTCCACGCGCGAGCTGGGGGTCTCGTTGATGTGAACGCCGCCGACCTGCAGCTGCCGCGCCGCCGCCAAGGCGTTGTCCAGCCGTTGGGTGAAAATGCCGGTGGCTAGGCCGAACGGCGTGTCGTTCACCCGCGCGATCGCCTCTTCCAGACGATCAAACGGAGCGACGCATAGGACCGGCCCGAAGACCTCCTGACATCCGAGCGGCGTTTCCGCGTCGACATCCGCGAGCAGCGTCGGCGCAACGACGGCGTCTCGCCGCCCGCCGCCCGCGAGCAGCCGTGCGCCCCGCCCGACGGCCTGCGCGATCCACGACTCGATGCGCTTGGCGGCCGCCTCGCTGATCACGGGACCGACGACGGTTCGGTCGTCGCCTGGATCGCCATGCGGCAATTCAGCGATGAGAGCCGTCAGCCTGCGCTCGACCTCCGCGATGAGGGGCCGCTGCACAAGTAGCGTCTGGATGGAGGTGCAGACCTGCCCCGCTTTGCGAAACGACGCATTGATGACCTTGGGCAGCGCCGCTTCCAAGTCAGCGTCGTCGCAAAGGATGCAATGAGCGATGGAGCCAAGCTCCATCTGCGTGCGCCGCAAGCCGGCGCTCTGCTGGATGGAGCGACCGACCTCGGTGCTGCCGGTGAAGGCGTAGAAGCGCACCCGCGGCTCTTCCAGCAGCCATCGCGCGACCTCGGCCTCGCCGTGCAAGACCGAAATCAGGCCGCGAGGCAGCCCCGCCTCGATCAAGCATTCCGCCAGGATGCACGACGTCATCGGCGTATGGAGCGAGGGCTTGAGCACGACGGCGTTGCCGGCGGCGAGCGCCGGCCCGACCTTATGGGCGACCGTATTGAGGGGCGCATTGAACGGCGTGATGGCGCACACCACGCCAAGCGGCGCGCGCAGCGTGAAGCCGATGCGCCCCCTCTGCCCAGCCGCCCCCCCGACAGGAACGATCTCGCCGCTAAAGCGGCGCGCCTCTTCCGCGGAAAGCCGCAGGGTGTTGACCGTGCGCTGGATTTCGCCTGTGGAATTGCGGCGGGTGAAGCCGGCTTCTTGGCGCATCACATCGATGAGATCGGCCATCCGCTTTTCGACGTTTTCGGCGGCGCGATCGAGGATCGCCCCGCGCTGGTAGGCGTCCAGTGTGTCGGATTGAAAGGCGGCGTCCGCGGCTGCAACGCAAGCCTGCACTTGCACCCGCGTCGGCAAATGCGCCCTCGCGAAGGGGATCAGACGATACTTGTCCGACACCGGCGCTGTTGTTTCGCCGTCAGTCCATTCCCCGCCGATCAGCAGCCGGCAAGAGGGCAATTTCTCAGGCGTCAATCGACCAGCTCCCTTGGCCTCGCGGCGCCGTTCCCCTTGACCGCGGGGCGCAGCAACCCTCGGCAAGTGGTTTAGAGGCGCATTGACATAAGATAAAATACCGTTTTGGATTAGCCTCTATAAGGCCAACTTATGGGATATAGGGATGGATCTCCGACAGCTTCGCTATTTCGCCCAGATTGTCGAAAGCGGCAGCCTCTCCAAAGCGTCGCGGTGCCTGTTCGTCGCGCAACCCGCGCTCAGCCAGCAACTCGCCAAGCTCGAGGACGAGGTCGGCAAGCCTCTGCTCCATCGTTCGGCGCGCGGCGTCACGCCGACCGACAACGGCCTCGCCCTCTACCATCATGCCCGTTTCATGTTGCGGCAGCTTGATCAGGCGCTTTCGATCGCCCGGCAGGAATCCGGCGATATCCACGGCATGGTCTCCGTGGGACTTCCCGCGACGACGCTGTTGGCGCTCGGCCTGCCGCTGGTCAAACGCGTGCGGGAGAAATATCCGGGCATTCTTCTGAATGTCGTCGAGGGGATGAGCGGGCACATCGCCAATATGATCAAGCTGGGGCAGTTGGATCTCGCGATCTTGTTCAGCAACGACGTCTCGTCCAAGCTGGATGCGACCCCCCTGCTCGAGGAAGAGCTGTTCGTCCTGCTCCCGCAGAACAGCGCTCTCGTGCCGCGCGAACGCAACAGCATCGCTATCGCCGAGGTCGCGAAACTGCCGCTGATTCTTCCGACTGGCGCGCATGGCCTGCGCCGCCGGGTCGCCGCGGAATTTGAGCGACGGAACCTGACGCCGCAGGTGGTGGCGGAGATCGACTCGTTGTCCTTGCTGATGAGCTGCGTCTATGACGGCATCGGCGCCACCATCAAGCCGATGTCCGCCTTGCAACTGGAAAGCGAGCGCGGCAAGCGCTGGCGCGTCCTCGCGATTTCGGACGCGCGCATCACGCGGCGCAATTATCTCTATTCCATCGCCGCCAATCTTCTGTCGCCCGCGGCGTCGGCCGTCGCCAAGGAATTGGAGGACACCGTGCGCTGGCTGGTGACATCGGCGCAGTGGCAGGGCGTCTCGCTGATCAAAGACGAGACTGCGTCCGAAGATCGAGTCGTCGATCATCGAGGACCTGTGGCTGCAGCCGGACATTGACTGTTATCCGGAGTGCAAATTTTGGATGCCGTTCGACAGGAATTCAAGAGCTTATGGCCATTGACGCCGCGCCGATCGGCGTTCGGACCCCGCGCTGATAGACAGCCATCAATCCGCCAGAGAGATTGCAGGGCTCACGGCGGTGTGACAACGCCGGATGGAAAGACCCGTTCGCTCATTGACCAGATCGCGCAATCGCGTCCGCAGCTCGGTCTCCGCAGGCCGGCGTGGCCGGCCGCGTTGACCCCTTCGCGATGGGGCGCCCTCTGGCGCTGGCACAGCCGACGAGCGTGACATGACGACCTCAAATAAGTTTGATGTCAAACTATATTCCAGGTAGCGAGTGAACGTATAAGGCGTGAATCGAGCTTGCCGTCGCGGAGGAGACGATGGGGCTATGACGGACAAGGTCTGCGTGATCACCGGCGGCGGCAGCAGCATTGGCTTGGCGACCGCGCAGGCGTTTCTGCGCGAGGGAGCAAAGGTGCTTCTCGCCGACCACGATGAGACGGCGCTCGCGGCAGCCGCCGCGAAGCTTGCCGATGCCGGCATGGTTCCCATCGCAGCCGACGTGACACGGACGACGGACGTCCAAAGGTTGGTCGAGCGCGCTGTCGAACTGTGGGGCAGGATCGACGTCGTGTTCAGCAACGCCGGAAATTTCGGCGGCGTGGCGTCGATTGAGCAGTTCCCCGAGGACCTCTTTGACGCCGTCTACGCGGTTCACGCGAAGGGCGCCTTCCTCCTTGCGAAATACGCCGCGCCTCACATGACCAGAGGAAGCAGCATCGTCATAACGTCCAGCATCGTCGGAACGCGCGGCGATCCCGGCGCCTATGCCTATGTCACCGCCAAACACGCCCAGGTCGGCCTGATGCGGTGCCTCGCCAAAGAGCTTGCTCCGCGCGGGATTCGCGTAAACACGATCCACCCGGGACCGATCGACAATCACTTCCAACGCGCGGTCGAAAACGATTTGTCGAAGGTCATGGGCCGAGACGCGACTGCGTTTTTCGACGAGGTCATACCGCTCGGACGGCATGGGCGCGCGGAGGAGATCGCTGAGGCGGTTCTCTATCTCGCTTCGGATCGCAGCAGCTTCACGACGGGAAGCCTCCTGATGGCCGACGGCGGGCTGAGCGCGTGACCGAGGTCGTTACGGGACGAACCCGCCGCAAGCCCGAGCGGTCGAAGGCCGCCGCCAAAGGCGGTGCGGCCAAAGTCAATCTCGGGCCGCTCGACAACTACATCGCTTTTCACCTGCGTATGGCGCAAGAGACCGCTTTGCGCGCGTTTATCGCGAGCTCTCACCGTCCCGAGTTCAAGCCGGGTCACTTCGCGACCCTCATGGTCGTGCGGCTCAACCCGGGAATATCGCAGATCGCGGTGTGTCGCGCGATCGGGCGAGACAAATCCACGATCAGTCCCATCATCCGCGAGTTGGGAAACAGGGGCCTGCTGCAACGTGAGAATTCCCTGACGGATCGTCGTAGCGTGCTCTTGCAGCTGACTCCCAAAGGGAATGCCGCGCTCGACAAGCTGCTTGAGGATGTCGAAGCGCATGACCGCCGGCTCGACGCGATCGTCGGAAAATCGAAGTCCACGCTCATCGCGTTGCTGAAGAAAATCGCCGCCGATCTGAGCTAACGGCGAACCGTTGGGAGGAATAGCATGTACAGCGCCAGTACGGCCCTGCTCGAAGCTTTGAGGGACTCCGGAGTGACGCACATCTTTGCGAACTTCGGCAGCGACCATCCCGCGCTGGTCGAGGCGATCGCCGAGGCGCGCGCGCATGGCCGCGCCATACCGATGATCGTGACCTTGCCGAACGAGATGGTGGCGCTGAGCTGCGCTCACGGCGCAGCTCAGCTCACCGGGCAAGCGCAAGCGGTGATCGTTCACGTGGAATGCGGGACGCAGGCGTTGGGCGGCGCCGTCCATAATGCCGCGAAGGCCCGGGTACCCGCCTTCATCTTCGCCGGGCTTTCCCCTTTCACGCAGGAGGGCGAACTGCGCGGCAGCCGCAATGAATTCATCCAATGGATTCAGGACGTCGCGGATCAGCGCGGCATCGTTCGCGGCTACATGAAATACACCAACGAGTTCCGCACGGGCAAAAACGTCCCGCAACTCGTGTGGCGGGCGATGCAAATGGCGCACAGCGACCCCAAGGGGCCTGTCTATCTCACGGGCGCGCGAGGTGATGGAGGAGCGAGCCGAGCCGATTGTGATGGACCCGGAGCGTTGGCGCCCGATCCCCGGAACGCCCCTGCCCGAGGCCGGCCTGGCGGAGATCGCCTCAGCGTTGGCGGCCGCCCGGCGACCTCTGGTCGTGACGACCTATCTCGGACGCAGATCCGAGGCTGTAGGCGAGCTCGTGCAGCTCTGCGAGAGCTTGGGCGTCGGCGTATTGGAGTCCGTCCCAACCACGATGAATTACCCGCACGACGCGGCCATGTATCAAGGGAGCCAGTGGAACCATCCTTTTCAGAATCCTCGGTTGGCCGAGGCCGACGTGGTTCTCGTCCTCGACAGCGACGTGCCCTGGATACCGACGATCAACAAGCCCGCGGAAGATGCTCGAATCCTTCACATCGACGTCGATCCGCTCAAGGAGGCGACGCCGCTCTGGCATATCAAGGCGCACTGGACACCGTGATCCTCAACGAAGGCATCACCAACTATCCCGCCATCTCAGATCATATTGCGCGCACCAAGCCCCTCACCTATTTCGCGAGCGGTGGCGGCTCATTGGGTTGGAACGGCGGCGCCGCGGTCGGCATGAAGCTCGTGGCCCCGGACAAGACCTTCGTGGCCTTGACCGGCGACGGCTCCTACATGTTTTCCATCCCCTCCACGGTGCACTGGATGGCTCGACATTACCGCGCGCCGTTTCTGCAGGTCGTCTACAACAATCGCGGCTGGAAGGCGCCGAAATATTCCGCTCTCGCGGTTCATCCCGATGGCTACGCGAGCCGCGCCAACGACATCGACGTCAGCTTCGACCCACCCCAATCGAAATGATGTCGGCGTAGCCGGCGAGAAGATTCCACATGATGGCGATGACGAGCAGCGAAAGGAATTGCGTGAGAAGCTGAAGCTGCTGGATGGAAAAAAGGACAGGGCCGACGATCAGAACGATCGCGCCGAAGGCCAGTAGCGCCCGCCCGAGCACAACAGTCCAGAATGCGTTCGATATGGACATGTGCAGTCCTCAGACGCGGGGAAAGAGGCCCTGCGGCCTAACGAAAAACACCGCCAAGGACACCAGATGCCCGGCTAACACCTGCCACGCCGCGTCCACCTGCGCGCCCAAGGTCTGCGCGACGCCGAGAACGATCTCGCCTGCCAGCGTTCCCCGCAGGCTGCCGAGGCCGCCGAGGACCACCGCTTCGAACGCCGTAATGAGCCGACTGGGACCGCTCGTCGGATCGAAGTTGGTCCAAATCGACATGAATCCGGACGAAATCGCGATCGTCACGCCGACGATCCCCATTGCAATCGCATAGATGCGCGCCGAGGGAAGGCCGACGAGATCCGCCGTTCCGACGTCGTGGGAGACCGCGCGGATCCGCGCTCCGAGCCAGGTGGCGTAGAGAAGACGATCGAGCGCCCAGATCATGGGGACGGCGCTCACGAAAATGGCGAGCGGCAGCACGCCGATATTGACGCCGCCCCCGAGCGCCAGCGTGGCGATCTCGAAGGCCCCGCAAGCGACCTTGCGCGTGTCGGCGCGGTAGGTTCCCAGCAACCCGTTCTGAATCATGATCGAGAGACCGAAGGTGACAAGAATGATCGGCAGGACGTTCTTGCCGAGCACCCGCTGAAACAAGAGCCTCTGCAGGAAATAGCCGATTCCGAAGGCGATCGGAATCGTGATCGCGACAGCGAGCAGCGGCGGCAGCCCGCACTGCGTCGTGAGGCTCAGCGGCAGAAGGACGCGGCGACGATCAGGTCGCCGTGCGCGATGTTGACGAACCGCAAGACGCCGACCGACAAGACGATCTCGCCGGCGTCCACGTCAAGGTTCAGGTCGCGGATCGCCTGGAATTGACCGTGGAAGACGGAGAGATTTTCGATCGAAAGAAGCGGACGCGGCGCCATGGCCTAGGTCTCGACGCCGAGATAGACTTCGCGCACCTTCGGGTCGGCCAACACCGCCTCGGGCGCTCCGTCTGTAAGTCGGCCTGGGGTCCGAACGCCGATCGGCGCGCTAACCCCCTGACGAAGTTGGGTCGCGTGGGGTCAACAGGTCGGCCCGCTTCACACCGCCAGGCGCAGCACCACATCCTCACGGCCGAACTGGCCGATCAGGCAGATGTCCGTCGCGCCCCAGCGGCAGGCTCGCTGCTGGTTGCCCCGATGCGTTGATGACAGCAAGAAACGGCGTCAGAGCGCCCACCTGACGCCGGAAGGCCAGGAGATCCAGCTTGGCGGTGGAGAGCGTCCCGAGCTTGATTGGCGGGCTGGTCCGGGTCGGCGCCGCTCCCAGCTTAGAACCGACCGCGCGACGTGACCCAGCCGCCGTCTACCGCCACGACCTGACCCGTCACGAAAGAGGCCTCGTCGGAGCCGAGAAAAGCGATCACCGCCGCCACTTCGGACGGCTGTCCATAGCGCTTCAGCGGCGCGCCGCCGATCAACAGATCGCGATAGGCTTGGTTGTTGTCGATCCTGTCGCGGGTCATCGCGGTGTAGATGCAGCCCGGCGCGACGGCGTTCACCCGCACGCCATCGGGGCCGAGCTCTGCGCAGAGCTGGCGCGTCAGTTGGGCGATTCCGGCCTTGCTTGTCGCATAGGCCGTCGTGTCGCGTAGGCCGACCTCGCCGAAGATCGAGGCGGTGTTGACGATGGCGCCGCCGGGGCGGCGGATCTGGTCCGCGAGATCGCGGATCAACCGGATGACTGAGCGCAGGTTGACGCCGAGAATGCGGTCGAGCGCTTCATCGTCCGTCGCTTTCAGGCCCTTGGGGCCGCTGACGCCGGCGCAATTCACCAAGAGATCGATGGGACCGAGCGCCTTCGCCGCCTCAGCGACGCGGGCGGGCGCTTCGTCTCGCGCAAGGTCCATCTCCAGGACCGAGGCTTTGGAGCCGGAGAGAGAGTCAATGTTGCGATCAACGCCGAGAACGGTCGCGCCCTCGCTGAGCAGACGTTCAAGCGTCGCGCGGCCGATCCCGCTATTGGCGCCGGTGACGACCGCGAACTTGCCGGCGAAATTCATGCGCTCCTCCCCTCAATAGACGGCGGGTGTGACCACCCAGATGAGATCGACGGGCTGATCGCCGATGCACCAGAACCGCGCGAGCTTGGTGGCGGCGAAGGCGAAACTGTCGCCGGGCGCCAGCGTGTAGGATTGCCCCTCGACCTCAAGCCCGAGCACGCCGGAGACCACGACACCGCATTTGGAGCCGCTTTCATTGTTGTAGGGCTGCGCCCCGGAACCTCCGCCCGGTTGGACGACAATGCGCAGCATTTGGATGCCCGGCACGGAATCCGGCGACAAAAGCTCCTTGATCATGCCCTTGGGGCCGAGATTCATGATCCTGCGCGCGCCCGCACGCACGACGACGTCCTCATGCTCCCCTTCGGGCACGTCGAAAAGCCAGCCCACGGGCATGTCGAGGGCGGTGCAGATCTGGCGCAAAGATTTGAGCGAGGGCGTCGTCACGCCGCGCTCGATCTGGCTGAGCAGGCCGATGGAGATTTCCGCGCTGTCCGCCACTTCCTGAAGCGAGCGGCCCTTGATCGAACGGCGCAGGCGGAGCTTGCGGCCTATGCCGTCGTCTCCCGCCTCTTTCACAGGCGCCGCATTCGTTTGACCCGCCATAGTCGCTCCTCCGCACACTGCATCGGCGGAATTTGCACTGCATTGCAGCATTGGTGCAAATTTCGATCATTTCTTTCACTCCTATTGCATTCCGTGTCAAGGTCTGCTCAAATTTATGAAACGATCGATGGGCGGATTAGAGAATGCGCGTCGGAATTGAAGTTGGAGGGACATTCACGGATCTCGTGGCCGTGGACGGTGCTCGCGTCGAAGTCGTGAAGGTGCCGAGCACGCCCGGCAATCCGGAGATCGGCGCGTTCAATTCGCTTGCGGCGGCCGGGATCGAGGCGAAGAGCGTCATTGATCTCGTTCACGGCTCGACAGTGGCGACCAACGCCATATTGGAGCGCAAAGGCGCCAGCGTCGCCTTCGTGGCGACGCGGGGCTTCCGCGACACGCTGTTCCTCCAACGCCATGATCGTCGCAACATCTACGATCTCCGCTACAAAAAGCCGGCCCCGCCGGTACGCCGCAAGGATTGCTTCGAGGTCGTCGAGCGCGTCGACGCCCGTGGCGAAATCATCCTGCCGCTCGACGAGGCCGACATCCGCAAGAACCTGATCCCGCAACTCGCGGCGGGCGGCTATCAGGCGGTCGCGCTCTGTCTCATCTCCGCCTATGCCGCTCCGGCGCACGAGGCGCGGGTGAAGGAGATGATCGGCGAGGCGCTGCCCGATGTCCGGGTCGCTTGCTCCCATGAAGTCGCGAGCGAATTCCGCGAATATGAGCGGGCGTCGACGACGGTGCTCTCCGCCTATGTCCAGCCCGTCATCGACGGCTATCTCGCGCGCTTCGAGGCGACGCTGGCCAAGGCGAATTTCCGGGGCGGCTTCTCAGTCATGCAGTCCAACGGCGGGCGCCTGCCGGCCGCCGCCATGCGCAAGAGCTCGATCACCGCGTTGTTCAGCGGCCCGGCCGCCGGCGTCGTCGGCGCCATCCGCCAGGCCGAGCGCTCGAACCGGCGCAATCTCATCACCTTCGACATGGGTGGCACTTCAACGGATGTTTGTCTGGTCGTCGACGGCGCGCCTTCGGTGGCTCCCGAGACCGAGGTTGACGGCCTGCCGATCCGCACGCCGGTTCTCGACATCGTGACGGTTGGCGCCGGCGGCGGCTCGCTGGTCTGGATCGACGACGGCGGAATGTTGCGCGTCGGCCCGCGCAGCTCCGGCGCGGCGCCGGGGCCGGCCTGTTATGGGCGCGGCGGCACCCAGCCGACCGTCACCGACGCCCATCTGTTGCGCGGAACCATTCGCGGCGACGCCTTCCTCGGCGGCGCGATGACGCTCGACATCGACAAGGCGCACAAGGCGTTCGAGGGGGTCGCCAAACAACTCGGCATTTCCGTCCGCGAGGCGGCGGCGGCGGCGATCCGTCTGGCTGTCGCAAATATCGTGCGCGCCGTTCAGTTGGTCTCGACCGAGCGCGGCCGCGATCCCCGCAACTACGCGCTGCTGCCCTTCGGCGGCGCGGGGCCGCTGCTGGCGGCCGAGATCGCCGAGGAGCTTGGTTGCCGCGAAATCCTTGTGCCGCCCAATCCCGGCGTCATCTCCGCCTTTGGTCTTCTCGCCGCCGATTATGTGCGCGTCGCCAGCGCCACGCGCCGCACGGCTCTGTCGGACGACGCTCCGACCATGCTGCGCGAGGAGTTCCAGCGCTTCCGCGAGCAGGCCGAGTGCGAGTTCCGCCTGCTCGGCCTCGACGGCGCCCTCGTCTTCGAGCTGACGGCTGAGATGCGCTTCGTTGGCCAAGCCTTCGAGATCCCCGTCGAGATCGATCCCGGACAACTCGCGACGCTGAAGCCCTCCGATCTCGCCGAGGAATTCAGCGCCGCCCACCGGCGTATCTATTTCCACGGCGGCGAGCCCGGCCGTAAGGTCGAGATCGTGGGGCTTCGTTTCGGCGTGCGCCGGCGGCTCGACAGCCTGCCCGATTTCCACGAACGCGCATCCCATCTCGCCCATCCCGAATCCGTCGAGGTCTGGACGCCCAAGGGCGCCGCGCAGACGAGGCTGGTTGACGCCGATACGCTTAAAGTCGGCCGCGTCGTCGAGGGGGCGGCGATGATTGAAGGTTATAGTTCGACGCTCTGGGTTCCGCCCGGCTGGCGCGCCGAGCGGGATGAGGCGGGCAACATCATCATGCGGAGTGTCTGAACCATGGCGCTCGATCCCGTCGATTACGCGATCATCAGCCAATCCCTGATCGCGGCGGCCCGCGAAATGGGCGCGAAGCTCATCCGCTCCGCCTATTCCACCGTGCTGCGCGAGGCCCGCGACGGCTCGGCCGCTTTGCTGGACGCGCATGGCAACACCATCGCCCAGGCCGAGCTGATACCGATGCAGCTTGGCACCATCGGCCATGTTTTCCAACCCTGCGCCAAGCTTTATCCGAACGAGACGCTGGTCCCCGGCGATTTCTTCGTCATCAACGATCCCTATTCGGGCGGCCAGCACCTTCAGGACGTCTTCTTCTTCCATCCGATCTTCTACAAAGAGAAGGTCATCGGCTTCTCCGCCTCCGTCGCCCATCATCTCGATGTTTCCGGCGGCGATCCCGGTCTCAATATCGCGGCCCCCGACGTCTACGCTGAAGGGCTGATCATTCCCCCGCTCAAGCTCAGCATGGAGCGGGACTGGCACGGCGGCGCCTTCGAGCGGCTGCTGCGCGCCAACGTCCGCGTGCCGCATCAGACCATGGGCGATTTCGACGCCCAGATCGCCGCCAACGCTGTTGGTGCGCAGCGCGTGGCCGAACTGGCGGATCGCTACGGCCCGGACAAGATCACGGAAGTGATGGCGGCGCTGCTCGATTATTCGGAGGCCCGGATGCGCGCGGCGCTGCGCGAAATTCCCGACGGCGTCTACAGGGGCGAGGACGCCGTCGACGACGACGGCCTTTCAGACGAGGCCCTGCCGGTCCGCGCCACCGTGACGATCAAGGGCGACAGCGCCGAGATCGACTTCACGGGCACCGCGCCGCAGGTGCGGCGCAATCTGAACGCGCCCTTCGCCGCGACCGTCTCGGCGGCGCTGTCCTGTCTGAAGGCGGCGCTGACGAGTCCCGACATTCCCTTCAACGCCGGCGCCTTCAGGCCCATCAAAGTGACGGCCCCCAAGGGCTCGATGCTGAACCCGCATCATCCCGCGCCGGTGCGCGCGCGCATGGAAGTTTGCTCGCGCGCCTGGAACGCCATCATGAAGGCGCTCTCACAGGCCGCGCCCGACAAGGTCATCTCCTGCGGCTTCGACACCACGACCTCTTTCGTGCTCTCCCATCTGGGCGAGAACGGCTGGTCCGTTTATCTGGAAATCTTCGGCGGCGGTTTTGGCGCGGCCAACGATACGGACGGCTGCGACGGCGTCGACAATCCGTTGTCAAACTGCTCCAACACGCCCGTCGAGGCGCTCGATCAGGACTTCTCTTTCTTCCGCGTCGCCGAATATACGATGCGCACCGACAGCTGCGGGCGCGGACGCCAGCGCGGCGGCATGGGTTTCACCCGCAGCTATGAAGTGCTCAAGGACGGCTCGCGCCTCGCGCTCTACAGCGATCGTTTCAGGCGCTCGGCGGAGGGGCTGTTTGGGGGACGCGAGGGCGCGACGGGCTTCTGTCAGGTCCGGCGCGGCGATCAGATCATCAAGCTCAAGTCGAAGGACGCGATGGACCTGCGCAAGGGCGACGTCGTGACCATGGCGACGGGCGGCGGCGGCGGTTATGGCGATCCGGCGGAGCGGCCTGACATCAGAATCGCGCAGGATCTCGAGGATGGCGTCGTTTCGCCCGAGATCGCCCGTGGCTGGCGGGTCTGATGGGGTCCTCGGCTGAAAGCGTCCGCGACGCGCTCTGGACGGCGACGGCCCGCGAGCCCGCGCCGCAGGCGGATGCTTTCGAGCCGGGGCGTGAGGTCGACATCGCCGTCGTCGGTGGCGGCTTCACCGGGCTCAGTGCGGCGCTCGCCGCGGCCGAGAGCGGGGCGCAGGTCGCCCTGATGGAGGCGCGCAGGATCGGCTGGGGCGCCTCGGGCCGTAATGGTGGGCAGGTCCTTCCTGGCCTGAAACTCGACCCTTCCGAGATGCGGGCGGCCTATGGCGAGGAGCGCGGCCGCCTTTTGACCGAGGCCGTCGGCGCGGCGGCCGACGGCGTGTTCGGACTCATCGAGAAGCACGCCATCGCCTGCGATCCCGTTCGCTCAGGCTGGATTCAGGCGGCGCACGCCCAGACGGCGCTAGCGCGGGTGCAGCAGCGCGGCCGGGAATGGGCCTCGCTCGGCGCGCCGGTCGAAATGCTGGACAATTCCGCGGTCCGGCGTCTGACGGGCGCGGGGGGCTATCTCGGCGGCTGGATCGATCGCCGCGCGGGGACCGTCCAGCCCCTCGCCTATGCGCGCGGGCTCGCCCGGGCCGCACAGAGCGGCGGGGCGAAGCTGCATGAGGGGACGCGGGTCGCGGGGCTCTCGCGCGCTGTTGGCGGGTGGAGGCTCACGACCTCGAAGGGCGATGTTCATGCGCGCCATGTGATCGTCGGCCAGGACGGCTATTCGGATGGGCTGATCCCGGGGCTCGCGCGCTCGCTGATCTGCGTGCAGAGCGCGCAGGTCGCGACGGAGCCCCTGCCCGAGGCTTTGCGTGGACGGATCGTCCCGGAGGGGATTTGCGCCTCGGAGACGCGCCGCCTCGCCTTCTATTTCCGCCAGTCTCCGGACGGACGCCTGCTCTTCGGCGGACGCGGGGCGATCGGGGACGCGGAGAATCCCGCCTTCTTCTCGGCCCTGACGGCGGCCATGCACCGGACCTTCCCGGAGACCAAGAGTCTCGCCGTCACCCATCGCTGGTCGGGTCAGGTGGCTTTGACGCTGGACGGCCTCCCTCACATCCACGAGCCAGGCGAGGGGCTTCATGTCGGCCTCGGCTATAACGGGCGCGGCGTCGCCATGGCGACCCTCATGGGGCGCTGGCTCGTCCGTCGCGCGCTCGAAGGCGCCGAGCCGCCTTTGCCGATCACTGAGCTATCGCCGATCCTCTGGCACCGTCTGAAAACGCCGGCGATCCATCTTGGCATCGCCTGGGCCTGGTTTCGCGATTCACTGGGGTTTGCGGGATGACTTCGGCGCTTTTCAGCCCCCTCACTCTGCGCAGCGTTACACTTCCCAATCGCGTCGTCGTTTCGCCGATGCAGCAATATGTGGCTGATGATGACGGCCTCCCGACCGACTTTCACCTGCAACATTACGGGCGGCTCGGCATCGGCGGCGCAGGGCTTGTCTTCACTGAGGCGCTTGCCGTCACGCCCGAGGGGCGAGTGACCCATCACGATCTCGGAATCTGGTCGGATGCCCATGTCGCGCCGCTGGAGCCAATCGTCGCGGCGATTTCCGCTCGCGGAGGCGTGCCAGCGACGCAGCTTATCCACGCCGGGCGAAAGGGCAGCGTCGGCCGTCCATGGGAAGGCTATAACCCTCTCGACGAAGCCTCCGCGTGGCGAACGCTCGCGGCGAGCGCAATCCCCGCCAATCCCGGCTGGCATGTTCCAACTGAGCTCGACGAGGACGGAATCGCCCGGTTGATCGGGGCCTATGCGGCCGGCGCCCGCCGGATAGCCAAGGCGGGCTTCCGCGTTCTCGATATTCACGCGGCGCACGGGTATCTGATCCACTCCTTCCTGTCCCCGCTCGCCAACAAGCGCGGCGATCGCTGGGGCGGCAATTTCGAGGGCCGCATCCGTTTCCTTCTCGCGGTGGCGGTGGCGGTCCGCGCCGCATGGCCGGCGGATCTCCCGCTTTTCGTGCGCCTCTCCTGCGTCGACGATCAGGCCGGCGGCTGGACGCTCGACGATTCGGTCGCCCTGTCGCGTCGCCTCAGGGACATCGGCGTCGACGTGATCGACTGCTCTTCCGGAGGTCTCGGCGAGCGCACGACGACCAAGATGGTGCGCCGGCCCGAGGGCTATCAGGTTCCTTACGCCATGCGCATCCGCGCCGAGGCCGAGATTCCCACCATGGCCGTGGGCCTCATCACGACGCCGGCTTTCGCCGAGGAGACAATCGCGAAGGGCGCCGCCGATCTCGTCGCCATCGGGCGCGAGGCGCTGATGAATCCGCATTGGCCCTTGCAGGCGGCCCGCGCCCTCGGCCACGATCTCAATTTCGCCTCCTGGCCCCCGTCCTGGGGCTGGTGGCTGGACAAACGCGCCCGGGCAGCCGCCGCGGAGGCTTCACAATCATAAAGGGAGAGACGGTCGTGATGATTGAACGCAGGTCAGTTCTCAAGGGTCTCGCGGCGGCGCCCGCCATGCTCGCCGCGCCGGCCTATCTCCGACGCGCCTCGGCGGAGGACGCGACGCTCGACGTCGCCGCCGTCTATTCCCTCTCCGGCACTTTCGCCAATGTCGGCGCGCTGCTGAACAATGGCAGCCAATGGGCCTGCGAGAAATACGGCTCGGTGCTCGGCAAAAAGATCAACTACATCCTGCTCGACGATCGCGGCGACGCCGGCGAAGCGGTGCGCAAGGTGCAGGAGGTGATGACCCAGCGCGGAATCAAGCACATCATCGGCTGCACCAATTCCGCGATCGGCCTCGCCGTCCAGAAGGAGGTTTTCGCGCGGGGCGGGATCTATGTGCAGGAATCCGGCGCGGACGAAGTAACCGGCAAGGATTGCAACAGGTCGAACTTCCGCTGGCCCGTCTCCAGCTACAGCGCCGTCAACGCCACCATGCGTCCGCTGATCGAGAAATTCCCCGACGCCAAGAAATGGTACACGATCACCGGACAATATGTGTTCGGCGACAGCCTGCTGACCAACGTGAGGGAAATCCTCAAGGAGAAGGGCCTCCAGCACGTCGGCAACAGCTACCACTCGCTGTCTGATCGCGAATATTCCGGCTATATCGCAACCGCGCTCGCAGCAGGGCCCGACGTGCTCGCCATCTGCAATTTCGGCAATCAGACGCTCGACGTCATCCGCCAGGCCATCAGCTACGGCATGAAGCGCAACACGAAGATCCTGGCGATCTGGTCCAACGGCCTCGACCAGTTCCAGGCGCTTGGCCCCGATAATTGCGACGGCGTCTATTTCGGCTGCAACTTCTGGCACGGCGTCGACAGCCCGGGCGGGCGGGCGCTGGCGGAAGTCGTCAAGGCGAAGACCGGCGACGTGCCCAATTATCTCCAGGCTTGCGGCTATGCGGTGGCGGAAGTTCTGCTGGAGGGCGTCAAGAAGGCGGGGACCACCGATATTCCCGCCGTCATCACGGCCCTCGAAGGCATGAAATACGAGGGGCCGACGGGAGAGGAATATGTGCGTCCCGAGGATCATCAGGTCATCAAGGATTATTACCTGATGCTCGGCAAGCCCAAGAGCGCCATGAAGGACAAGAACGATTACGCCGACGTGATCGCCGCCACCAAAGCCTTCTTGGCCCCAGACAAGACTGGCTGCAAATTCGGCTGAAGCCCAAAGTTTTTTCGCGCGCCTTTTTGCGAAAAACCGTCATCCACTTTTTCGCGGGCAGCGCTTTAGAGTCCATCCCATGTCGATGCAGCTTCTCCTCTTCCAGGTCATGAACGGCCTCGGCATCGGGATGATCTATTTCCTGCTCTCGGTCGGCCTGACGCTGATCTTCGGGCTGATGCGGTTCGTGAACTTCGCGCACGGAGCATTCTATCTAACCGCCGCCTACCTCGCCTATGCGATCACGGCCTGGACGGGCAGCTTCTGGCTCGCGCTCGTCGCCTCGCCGCTCATCGTCGCAGTTCTGGCGGTGGTCGTCGAGCGCGTTTTGCTGCGCCATACTTACAACATGCCGCATGAGGCGCAGATCCTCATCACCTTCGCCATCGCGCTCTTCATCCAGGAGATGATCATCGTCGCCTTCGGCCCGCTCGGCCAGAACGTGCCGACGCCGGACGTGCTGTCGGGGATCGTGTTCCTGGGGCCTTATGTCTATCCGGCCTACCGGCTGTTCGTCGTCGCCATCGCCGTGCTCGTCGCGATCGCGCTCTGGTTCGTAGTGGAGAAAACCAAGCTTGGCTCCATGCTCCGCGCGGGCTCGGAGAGCGCGGAGATGGTGCGCCTGCTCGGCATCAACGTCGATCGCGTCTTCATGGTCACTTTCGCGCTCGGCGGCGCCCTGGCGGGCCTGGGCGGCGTGCTGGCCGCCCCGATCAGGGGCGTCGAGCCGTTCATGAGCGCGGAGGCGCTGGGCATCGCCTTCGTGGTGGTCGTGGTGGGCGGCCTTGGCACGCTCGGGGGCGCGCTGGTCGGCGGGCTGCTGATCGGCCTCGTGCAATCCATCATGAGCACGCTCTGGCCCGAGGGCGCGCAGATCATGATCTACGCCGCGATGGCGATCGTCATTCTCGCGCGGCCCGCTGGCCTCCTGGGGCGGGTCTGATATGGCCGGCCGCTTCCCAAACCTCGCCACTGCGATTGTAGCCGTCGCGCTGGTCGTCCTGCCGATCGTGGTTCCAACGACCCTGGCGAGCCAGGCCGCGATCTTCGCGACCGGCACGTTGTCGGTGACTTTCCTGCTCGGCTCCTCCGGCCTGCTCTCCTTCGGCCAGGGGCTCTATCTCGGCCTAGGCGCCTATGTCGCGGGCGTCCTGTTGCGCGATGTCGGCCTCGGCCTGGCGCCAACCCTCATCCTCTCGATCCTGTCCGGCGCCGTTCTGGCGGCGGTCCTCGGCGCGCTGATGGTGCGCCGGCGCGGCGTCTATTTCATTATGCTGACCTTGGCGTTTGCTCAGATGGGGCATTTCGCGATGCTGTCGATGAAGTCGATCACCGGCGGCGAGAACGGCATGACCGGAATTCCAAGTAGGCTGAGCTTCGCCGGCCTGCCGCTGATTTCGCCGCTGTCGTTCTATCTGCTGACTGCCGGCGCTTTCCTCGTTGTCTTTCTCATCGTCCAGCGCATCAACGCTTCCCCCTTCGGCGGCGTGCTGGCGGCGATCCGCGAGAACGAGAACCGCTCCGAGGCAATGGGCTACGACGTCAGGCGCTTCAAAGTGGCGGCGGTGGCGATCGCGGGCGGCATCGCGGCTCTCGCGGGCGCGCTGCACACCGCCGTGCTTGGCTTCGTGCCGCCGACCGACGTCGATCTCGAAATGAGCCAGCGCATCCTGGTGATGGCGATCATCGGCGGCGTCGGATCGCCCGGCGGCGCTCTCGTCGGCTCGGTCTTCTACACGCTCGTCTCGGAGGGACTGTCGGAACTCTGGGCGCGCTGGATGGCGCTGATCTCCCTCCTGCTGGTCGCGATCGTCCTCTATCTGCCCGGAGGGCTGTGGAGCATCGGCGAGCGGTTCTCGACGAAGTTCGGGAGAGGGCGGGCTGATGACTGAGCCGCTTCTGAAAGTCGAGGAGATCGGCGTTCGCTTCGGCGATTTCCAGGCGCTCGGCGGCGTGTCGCTCGCCGTGCAAGCCAACACGATCCATGCGCTCATCGGCCCCAATGGCGCGGGCAAGACGACCTTCTTCAACGCGGTTTCCGGCGTGCGGCCGCCCAATTCCGGCCGGATCGTCTTTGACGGCCATGTCGTGACCAGGACGTCCGCTCACGCCCGCCTCCATTACGGCATGGCCCGCTCATTCCAGGTGACGAACATCTATCCGAACCTAACTGTCTTCGAGAACGTGCGCCTCGCCGTGCAGGCCCGGCACCGAGCCGAGCCTTGGGTTTTCTGGCGGTCGGCGGAGGCGCGCCGCGACATAGCGGAGGAAGCCGACGCCATCCTCGATCAGGTCGCCATCCGCGACCGCGCGGGAAAGCGCGCCGGCGATCTTTCCCACGGGGCGCAGAGATCGCTGGAGATTGGCATGGCGCTGGGCGGCGCCCCCAAGATGATCTGCCTCGACGAGCCCCTGGCCGGCATGGGCATCGACGACATCCATCGCGCCAAGGAACTGATCCTTGGCTTGAAAAGCCGGATGGCCGTGCTGCTCATCGAGCACAACATGTCGGTGGTGCTGTCGATCTCCGATCGCGTCACAGTGATGGCTCAGGGCAAGAAGATCGCCGAGGATTCGCCGGATCGCATTCGCAGCGACCCCGCCGTGCGCAGCGCCTATCTCGGGAGTCAGGCATGAGCGCTCTCCTCGAAGCTCGCGGCCTGCAAGGCTGGTATGGCAAGAGCCATATCCTTCAGGGTGTCGACATGACGATCCACGACGGCGAGCTTGTCGCTCTGCTCGGCCGCAACGGCGCCGGCAAGACCACGACCATGCGCGCTCTGGTGGGCCTGCTGCCGCGCATCGAAGGACAGATCCTGTTCGCCGGCGAAACTATTCTCGGCGTTCAGACGCATGAGATCGCCCAGCGCGGCCTGTCGCTTGTGCCCGAGCATCGCGGAATCTTCGCGTCGCTGACGGTGGAGGAAAACCTCAATCTCGCAGCCCAAAAGAGGGCGAAATGGAATGTTGCCGATATTTATACGATGTTCCCTTCGCTCGGGGCACGGCGACGCACGCCCGGAGGCAAACTCTCGGGCGGCGAGCAGCAGATGCTCGCCATCGGCCGGGCGCTGGTGACGGGGCCGCGTCTTCTGCTGCTCGATGAACCGACCGAGGGGCTTGCACCCGTCATCGTCGACCGGCTGGTGGACCTGATCGGCGAACTGAAAAAGGCGGGGCTCGCCATTCTGCTGGTCGAGCAGAGTTTCAACGTCTGCATGGCCGTCGCCGACCGCTGCCAGATCATCGACGGCGGCCGCATCGTCTGGGAAGGCGACAGCGCCGCTTTGGCCGCCGCCTCCGACGTGCGAGACCGCCATCTTACGCTCGAACACGCCTAACGGGCCGCGTCAATTTCCGCCGCGGACTGGCGCTATGTCCGTGACAGGATGTCCGCCGTTTTGTGGCGTCATGCGGAATCATGCGCACGCTCTCATCTATTTCGACGCGGTCCGCCGGGTCGGCTCGATCCGGCTCAAGTCGGCAGAGAGGCGAACCAACCTTCTTTCCATCTGGATTCTCGGGCTGTTGTCTGCCGAGATCCAATCGTACAACTCATGGTCCTCATCGAACATGAAGTCGATATCCGCCTTGGCTTCGGGCAAGTCTCCCCGCTTCGCCGCGGATTTGCGTGACGGGGACGGCGCGCCGGCCGTTGCGCCGACCGCCGACAACGGCGAGCCTAAGCTCTGCCCCCACCCGATTGGGTTGGCGATCCTTCCCGGGACCGTCATGTTCGCGCCCGAGCCGAAGACGACCCAATCGCAGAATTCCATCGTAAGGGAGCCCGTTGACGTATTCCTGATAGGCGTCACCACGTCCGCCCTTCCTATGATGTCGCCGCCCACGCTCAACGCACCACCGTTTCCGTCAGGAAAGCGATCATCCGGCGCCGGTACTCATTCGGCGCGAAGGCATAGAGGTCGACATGTCCGGCGCCGGGAACCTCCCACAGCGTCTTAGGCGGCCTCGCGCGGGCGAACAGTTCCCGCGTCTCGTCGATCGGTGTCCACGGATCGCGAGCGCCGGAGAGAATGAAAACCGGCGCCGAAACGCATCCGATCATGTCGACCGGGCGCAGCGTCCGCCGGTCGACGCCAAGCGCGATCTCGCCGCAGGTGAGCGCGGCGCGCGAAAGCGGGTCGCCGAGCGGACCGACGAAGAAGCGGAACCGGTTTCGCGTCGCGCGGTCGATGTCGGGATAGACCGAACTCGAGCGCGAGCGCATCAGCCTCAAGCGGCGCATCGCCGACCAGCGCCGCCGCGCCGCCGAGAGAAATCCCGATGACGCCAATTCTCTCGTCCGGCAGGCGTGCGCGCAGCCACGCGAGCGCCGCGCGTGCGTCAGAGACTTCTCGCGGGCGCCGAGCGTGATGGTGTGGCCTTCGCTCATGCCGTGCGCCTGGAAGTCGATGGCGAGAGTGGCGAAGCCTTCCCGGTTCAGGAACCGCATGCGTTCGACCATGTCCATGCGATTGTCGCTGACGCCATGCAACAGCAGGACCGCCCCGTGGCGCTCTTCACCCGGCAGGAACCAACCCGCGAGCCGCGAGCCGGAGGGCGAGACGATCGCGATTGTTTCTACCGGCAACCCGGTTTTGGCGGGATCGAGTTTCTTTCGCCGCGCCACGAAGGCGAGTCGCAGCGCGCTGGCGCCGACCAATCGACCTATCAATTCTCGTACTCCGCGTCGGCGACCGGCGCGACGCGAATTCTCGTGCGCGCCAATACGGAATAGCCGATTTTGGCATGCTGGATCACGCTTCGGCGTTCGGCTGTGCGCTTGCCGGGCGACTGTGGAACGACGCTCGGGTCGCCTCCCCTGACGCGTGGAACGTGAAGTCGGCTCCGAGCGTTGCGAGAATGGCGACGTTGAGGTTCTTCAGCCACAGCGTGTCCCCGTCGCCGGCAGTGATCACGACATTGCTCCGGAATTCACCGCCCCATTGGCCAGCGCCGTGAAATGAGCGACCTCTGTCAGCCCATCTTGGGCTCGCCGACGGTCTCGCTCTCCGCCGAGGATGTTTCAGGCGCCGTCACCGCGGCGGCGAGATTCTGGAAGAATTCAGCTGCCAGCTTCTTGGCGGTCGAATCGATCAACCGCCCGCCGAGTTGCGCGAGCTTGCCGCCGATCTGCGCGTCCGCGGCGTAGTGAAGATTGGTGACGTCGGGGCCCTCGGTCTCGAGCTTCACGGTCGCCCCACCCTTGGCGAAGCCTGCGACGCCGCCGGAGCCCTCGCCGGCAATGCGATAGCTGTTGGGCGGGTCGAGATCCGAGAGGGTCACCTTCCCCGTGAACGTCGCCTTCACGGGTCCAAGCTTGACGACGACCGTCGCGGTCATCTCGGTCGGCGACGTCATGGCGAGGCTCTGGCAGCCGGGGATGCAGCGCTTGAGCATCTCCGGATCGTTGAGGGCGGCCCACACCGCCTCCCTGGACGCCGGCACGCGCTGAACATCGTTCATCTGCATCGAAAGAATCCCAAGGGTTTGAAAGGAATGCTATCGCGCCGCGTTCACACGACGCCGAGCGCGCGCAGCACGCGCTGCGGGGTCATCGGAATTTGGGAAATCTCAGTCTGGAACGGCGTCAGAGCGTCGTTGACTGCGTTCAGCGCCGCGCCCGAGGCGGCCGAGGTTCCCGCTTCGCCGCAGCCCTTGGCCCCCAACTCCGTGTCGAGCGTGGGCGTCTCGACGTGGTCGATAACGATGTCCGGCATTTCACATGCCATCGGCACGAGGTAGTCCGCGAGCGAACCGTTCAGGAGCTGGCCTTGGTCGTCATAGAGGCATTCCTCAAACAACGCCGCGCCCAAGCCCTGCACCACGCCGCCACGGACTTGTTCGTTGACGAGCAGCGGATTGATGACGCGTCCGCAATCCTCGACGACCCAGTGCTTGAGCAACTTCACGAAGCCGGTCTCGACGTCGACTTCGACCAGGCTGGCGTGCACGCCGTTGGTGAATGCGAAGGGGAAGCCCTTGGGCGCGAAATGATGCGCGACCGTGAGATTGGCCTGCGTGTCGGGCGGCAGCGTATCCGACCGGAAGTAGACGAGCGCCGCAAGCTCGCCCAGGCCCGTGCGTGAGGCTCCGGTCGCGCGCTCGATCACCGCCCCCTCGGCGATGTCGAGCGCGTCGGGGCTCGTCTGCAAGATGCGGCCGGCGATGGCGAGCACGTTTGCCTTTAGCCTGCGAGCGGCTTGCAACGCGGTTTCCCCGCCGATGCCGGCTCCGCGGCACGCCCAGTTGGCGCCCCCGTGCGGCGTCGTCTCGGTGTCGCCGGTGGTGACGCGCACGCGCATCCGGTCGACGCCCATGACGTCTGCGACGATCTGTCCGATGATGGTCTCGGTGCCCTGGCCTTGTTCGGCCACGCTGATCGCGCACTGGATTTCGCCCGACGGCGTCACTTTCAGGATGCAACCGTCTTGCGCCGAAATATGCGCGCCGCCGACCCCGTAGAAGGCCGGCGAGGGATTGGTGATCTCGACATAGGTCGCGAGGCCGATGCCGCGATGAATTCCTTTTTCCCGCAGCGCCGCCTGTTCGGCGCGCAGGGCGGGATAGTTCATCAGCTTGTGCAATTTCGTCAGACATTCGTCGAGCGAGAGCCGTTCGAAGCGATATCCTGACGCGGTGGTGTGCGGATACATATCCGACGTCACGTAGTTGCGGCGCCGGATCTCGAACGGATCGATCCCTAGCCTTCGCGCGGCAAGATCGACCAGTCGCTCGGTCGCCGCGCAGGCGATTGGGTGGCCGACGCCGCGATATTGCGAAGTCTGCGCCTTGTTCTGAAATATGACGTTGAGGTCGGCTTTGTAATTCGTGATCTTGTAAGGCGCGCCCATCAGGCGGACGACCTGATTGCCCTCGACCGCACTGGTGCGGGGATAAGCAGAATACGCGCCGATCGCGGTGTCGTCCTCGACCCGCATGCCCAGAAATGCGCCGTCGCTTGCAAGCGCCAGTTTCGCGCGTACCCGGTGGTCGCGCAAATGGATGTCGTTGAGAAACAACTCGCCGCGATCCGCGACATATTTGACCGGACGCTCGCTGAGGATGCTCAGCGCCACCGTCGCCATGTCCTCGGGATAGACGTGAAGCTTCATCCCGAACGAACCGCCGACGTCGCCCGCGATCACCCGCACGCGCAACTCGTCGAGGCCGAAATGGCGGGAGAAAACATCTTGGAACTGATAGGGCGTCTGCGTGGAATGATGCACGGTCAGCGAGCGCTCGCCGGGCTCGAAATCCGCCAGGATTGTGCGCGGCTCCAGCGTGACCGGCGTGTGGCGGCCGAAGGTCAACTCGGCTTCGACAATCTCGGCCGCCTGAGCGAAGGCCGCGCCGACCTCTCCACTCTCGATCGTCGTCTTAAAGGAAATGTTGTCGGCCAGATCCTCGTGTAGGAGCGTGGCGCCGCTCGCGCGCGCCAGATCGATGTCGACGATAGGCGGCAAGTCTTGAAACGCGATGTTCACGCGCTCGGCCGCGTCTTCGGCTTGCGCGCGCGTATCTGCAAGAATGGCGACAATAGGCTCCCCCGCCCAGACCGCACGGTCCATAGCGAGCGGATATTGCGGGGGGGATTTCATGCCCCGGAAATGAGCCAGCGTGCCGACCCAAGGCGTACAGAGTTTCGCAATTTCCGCGCCGGTGGCGATCAGTCTTACGCCAGGCATGGCGCGCGCGTCTTCGACGTCGATCGAGACGATCTTCGCGTGGGCGTAGGGGCTGCGCGCGAAGGCGGCGTGCAGCATCCTGGGAAGGTGCATATCGTCAGTGAAACGCCCGCGTCCCGCAAGCAGGCGCTTCGCATTCGGCCGAGGAAGGGCCTTGCCGATATAGCTGTTGGGCCGATCGAGCGGCGAGAGTGGCGAGGTCATGCCCGCGTCCCCGCCCGGCGCGCCGCGGTCATTTCGATGGCGTCGACAATCGCCTCATAGCCGGTGCAGCGACAGAAATTGCCGGAGAGCGCGTCGCGTATCGCCTCGCGCGTCGGCGACGGCGTCTTCGTCAACAGTTCATGCGCGGTCATCAGCATGCCTGGCGTGCAGAAGCCGCATTGCAGAGCGTTGCGCTCATGAAACGCGGCTTGCAGATCGGCGATCGCGCCACTTTCCGAAAGGCCTTCGATGGTTTAAATCGTCGAGCCCTCGGCTTGGACGGCGAGGCACAAACACGAATGAACGACGCGCCCGTCCTGCAGCACGAGACACGCTCCGCATGAGCCCATTTCGCAGCCGACATGCGTTCCGGTCAGCCGTAGCTGATGGCGCAAGAGATCAGCGAGCGACAGGCGCGGTTCGACCCAAAGCCGCTGGCTTTCGCCGTTGATCGTCAGTGAGAGGGGAACTGCCTCGCTCATGCCGCCCTCACTGAATTCAAGGCGCCGAGTTGGCGCCGCAACAGAACGCCGGCCAAATGCCGCCTTGTCGTCGCGGAAGTCTGGGCGTCGTCGCTCGCATCTTCCAGTTCTTGGGCGAGCGCGGCCACACTTTCGGCGATCCGCGCGGCGCTCAAGTCGCCGCCTTGCAGCACGGCTTCAACGCCGCGCGCGCGCAGCGGCGTCGGCCCGACCGAGAAGAAAACGATGCGGATGTCGTCAACGATGTCGCCACAAAATTCTGCGGCGACGGCGATCCCGACAATCGCGAAATCGCCGCGCCGCCGCGCGAGTTCGTCGAAGGCGAAGCGCTCGTCGGACTTGGCGCGCGGAAACCACACCGCCGTGACGATCTCGTCAGGCTCCGCGGCGGTCTCGTAAAGATCGACGAAGAAGTCCTCGGCGGAGACAATGCGCGTACGCTCGCCGTTGTCGAGTTCGATCCGCGCGCCGAGCGCCAGCGCAACGGCGGGAAATTCCGAGGCCGGGTCCGCCAGGGCGAGAGAGCCGCCGATCGTCCCTTTGTTGCGGATGGCGGGATGCGCCACGAAAGGCGCGGCGGCGGCGAGCAGCGGGACGTGCGCGGCGATCTCGGGCGAGTCGAGAATCTCGGCGTGCCGCGTCAGCGCGCCGATGCGCAATTCGTCGCCGCGCCACGAAATTCCACGCAGGGCATCTATGGAAGCAATGTCGATCAGCAGGCTCGGCGCTTGCAGCCGCAGGTTCATGGAGGCCAGCAGACTCTGGCCGCCGGCGAGATACGTCGCTTCGCCCTCCGCAGCGCGGAAGGCCTGCACCGCTTCGCCGACCGAATGGGCGCGCAAATAGGAAAAATTGTTTGCCTTCACCCGACACGCACCCAAGAGTCGTTGTGTGACCAATTGGTCTCAAATGTGGCTCGGCTTCAAATGCCCGTCAAGAACTTGAAACGCCCATCAAGGAGAAGTTACCGTTTGGTCTCAAATCAGATTCCCAGCCAGGACGTGCAGATGCCGCCAAAAGTTCCCGCGCCGCCGCGCAAGCATATGAAGTCGGCCGAGCGGGAGAAGGTGATCCTGGCGGAGGCGATCCGCTTTTTCGCCGAACACGGCTTCGAGGGGCAGACGCGCGAGCTCGCCAAGCGCGTCGGCATCTCGCATTCCGCCCTCTACCGGCACTTTCCAAGCAAAGACGCCCTCATCGAGCGCGTGTACGAGGATGTCTACGTCAGTCGCTGGAATCCGGAATGGGAAGCGTTGCTGGCTGATCGATCGCGCCCGCTGGAGGATCGGCTGATCCAGTTCTATTGCGAATACGCGGAGCGCATTTTCGACTACGATTGGGTTCGGATCTTCGTGTTCTCGGGGTTGCGGGCGCACAATATCGCCGGTCGCTATCTCACGATTATCCGTGAAAAGCTTATCGTTCCAGTGTCCCGGGAATTACGAGAGTCTCAGCCGTCCGACAGTCCTGCGACAGAGCGCGAGGAGGAAGCGGTTTGGGGCCTGCACGGGCAGATTTTCTACATCGCCATCCGTAAATACGTCTACGGAATTCCCGTGTCAGCTAGTTTGGAGCCGATTGTCTTCGATCATGTGCGGAGGTTCATTCGGGGAGCCGCCGTCGAAGCGCCGCAATATCGGGCGTTCGACGAACGACGCCGTTCGGCCGAGGCTTAATGGACGTCCGCTTCGCTTTCGGGCCCCAAAGGCACCGGAGTCCGCATTGCCCACCTCGCCCGCAGTCGCCGCGGCGATCATCACATTGCCGTTATAACGTTTGACACGCAAGATTTGGGATCCTAGCATTTAACACACGCTGAGTTTATTTTGCAGCGCACAATTCACATAGATAAAATAACGAACGTATATGGGAGTGAGACGGATGTCGCTGCGGCGATATTGAAGGCGTCACTTTCACCGAAAATCTGATCTGGGGTCTTCGCGTCCATGCTTTCGCTTGTGGCGAAGCTTGGCTGCATGCGCCCTCAAGCGCGGACGGAGCGTATCGGCTCTGTTGTCTGCTGCGACGACTATGTCGCAACTTATAAGAGGAAACGCTCTCTATGTACTCTGGCCTCGGATCTGACCTCGGCACTCTCTCTCGTCTTTCCCACGCGAAGACGCGCTCAATATCTCCTGAGAATTTTACTGGCGAGAAGGGAAAGGGCGGCATGGCCGCCGAGGGAACCGGCGCCATTCATGCCCGCGGACTTGGCCGCGGCTGGAAAGTCTCCCCATCGATTTCCATCGCGCCCGAAGAAGTCCGCGTATTAGCCGATATTGATGGGCCTGGCGCGATCCAGCAAATCTGGTGCGTTGTCTCTAACGTCCGCTGGCGCAATCTCATTCTGCGCATCTATTGGGACGGACAGGAGCACCCCTCCGTCGAATGTCCGCTCGGCGATTTCTTTGCATGCGGATGGAATCGTTTCGCGCAAGTCTCCTCGCTCGCGGTCTGCGTCAATCCCGGCCGAGCGTTCAACTGCTATTGGGAAATGCCGTTTCGCAAGAAGGCGCGCATCACGCTTGAGAACCGCGATCCGGAAGATCCGGTGATCCTTTACTACCAGATCAACTACACGCTGACCGACGTTCCCGAAGACGCCGCCTATTTCCACGCCCAATTCCGCCGGACCAACCCCCTGCCCTACATGGAGGATTACACCATCCTCGACGGAGTGCGCGGGCATGGCCATTACGTCGGCACGTACATGGCGTGGGGCGTCAACAACGCGGGCTGGTGGGGCGAAGGCGAAATCAAGTTCTTCATGGATGGCGACAAGGAATTTCCGACGATTTGCGGCACCGGGACGGAAGACTACTTCTGCGGCGCCTACAATTTCGACGGCGGCGTCATCGACCCGAATATGCCCAGCTCCTACAAGGAATTCACGACGCCCTACGCCGGCCTGCCCCAGGTGTTGCGCCCCGACGGAACCTACCAGTCGCAGACTCGCTTCGGGATGTATCGCTGGCACATCACCGATCCCGTGCGCTTCGAGACGGATTTGCGCGTGACGATTCAGGCGCTTGGCTGGCGCACGGAAAAGAGAGACAGACGGCGATATCTGCCGCTTCAGGACGACATCGCTTCGGTCGCCTTTTGGTACCAGACGATCCCGACCGCGCCTTTCCCCGAACTGCCCGATCGCGACTATCTGGAGATCATCTAGAGAAACCGTCATTGCGAGCGGAGCGAAGCAATCCAGCGATCGAAAGCTTGCCGGCAAGTCGCGAGACGTGCCGTTCGCGCCTCAATCGGCTGACGCTTCGATCTCTGGATCGGCGCGCTTCGCTCGCGATGACGACAGGGGTCCGGTTCAACCACGAGACAGCCTGTTCAAGCGCGATCATCAAGCGGAAGCGTAGTCCATGAAACTGCTCGGCTACATCGCCTCCAAACTCGTCGTCTATGTGCTCGTCATTCTGTTTGGCCTCACGGTGATCTTCTTCGTGCCCCGCTTCGCCCCGGCCGATCCGGTCGAGGCGATGCTGGCGAAGATCAGTTCAAGCGGCTCCTATATGGATGCGGCTCAAGTTGACGCGTTGCGTCAGTCGCTGACCGACGAGTTCGGGCTGAGGGGCTCGCTCCTCAGTCAGTATTGGCGGTTTCTGCAGCGGGTGGTTCTCACTGGCGACTTCGGACCCTCGCTGGCGATGTACCCGACCACTGTCAGCAGTCTCGTCGCACGCGCCGTGCCTTGGACGTTCGGACTGCTCTTGAGTTCGACCGTGATCGCCTGGGGGCTCGGCAATTTTGTCGGGCTGCTCGCGGGATGGCGTCCCAATCGCGCTTCGTCACGCATTCTCGAAGGCGTGGCGATCGTGATCTATCCCATTCCCTATTACATCCTGGCGCTCGTTCTGAGCATCCTGTTCAGCTACGTCTGGCGGATATTCCCGCTGACTGTCTCAGTGCAAGGCGCGCCCTGGACCTGGGCTTTCGCCGGCAGTGCGATCTGGAACTCGATCCTTCCCGCCGCCTCGATCGTCATCGTGGTGTTCGGCTGGTGGGTGATCAGCGTCAAGGCGCAGACCAGCGTCCTGGCGGAGGAAGAGTTCGTTCGCTATGCGCGGCTCAAAGGCCTCGGAGAGGCCAATATTCTCGTCCGCTACATTCTCCCCAACGCGCTGCTGCCGCAGATCACCTTTCTCGCGTTGCAGATCGGCCTGATGTTCAACGGCTCCATCGTTACGGAAATCCTGTTCGGCTACCCCGGGCTCGGGCGGCTCATCTACACCGCGATCCTGCAAGGCGACTACAATCTGCTGATGGGCACGATCAGCCTGTCGATCGTGGCGGTCGCCACCGCGACGCTGATCATCGACCTCATCTATCCCTTCATCGATCCCCGGATCCGGCACGGATGAGCGCGATGACCCGCCTTTCTCTTCCGCGTGGACCTCTGCGCCTGTGGCTTGGCGCAGCGATCGTCGCACTGATCTTGGTCCTCGGGCTGGCGCTGCCATGGCTGGCGCCCAACAATCCCATGGACTGGTATAAAGTCCCGCGCAATCATGCGGCCGGCTGGCCCTATCTTCTTGGCACAACCAATCTCGGCCAAGACATCTTCTGGCTGCTGACCTGGGCGCTGGAAAGTTCCTTGCTGCTCGGCGTCGCCGCGGCGTTCTTTTCCACAGTGATCGGCGTCGCGGCGGGCTTGGCGGCCGGCTACAGCGGCGGTTGGCTTGATCGCATCCTATCGTTCTTCATGGACGCCTTGCTGTGCATTCCAAGCCTGCCGGTGCTGGTGCTTCTGGCGGCGTTGTTCGGTGGACAATTGTCGCTCCCGATCGTTGGTCTGGCCCTCATCCTGTTCAACTGGCCCTACCCTGCGCGACAGGTGAGAGCCGTCGCGCTGACGATGCGCGAACGCGAATTCATCAATGTGGCTTGGTTCAGCGGAGAGACCCGGCTGCGCATCCTCGCGCGCCACATCTTCCCGTACATCGCCGGCTGGTCCGTGGCGAACTTCATCAACACCGTGCTCGTCGCAATCGCGACCGAGACCAGCTTGGCGGTCATCGGTCTCTCCAGCGCGCGGCAGGCAACGCTCGGAACCATGATCTACTGGGCGCTGAAATATCAGGCGCTGCTCGCTCGCCGCTATGTCTGGGTCGGGGCGCCGGTCGCGGCCGTCGTTCTCTTATTCGTCGGTCTGTTTCTGCTTTCATCAGGGCTGACGATGCGCAACGCCGCGCGGAGGATCGGAGCATGATCGAACTCCAGAATCTCACGGCGGGCTATGGCCGCGGCAAGGACTTCATCGCCGCCGTGGACAATGTCTCCTTGACGGTGAACGACAATGAGATTTTCGGCATTGCGGGGGAGTCGGGATGCGGCAAGTCCACGCTCATGCGCTCGCTCTACGGGGATTTTTCGTCGGGCCTCGCGATGGTCGGCGGCTCGATCAAGGCGCGATTTTCCGACCCCGACAGCGGCAGAACCGTCGAGCGTGACGGCGCTGGGCTCAAGGATCTTTGGTGGGACGCCATCTCATACGTGCCGCAAGGCTCGATGAGCGTCCTCAACCCGGTGATGCGCGTCGGCCCTCAGGTCGTCGACGCGCTGCCTAAGCGCGAGCGCAAGGGCTCGGCGAAGGAGCTGCGAAGCCGGCTCGCGAAGTTCCTCGAAGGGTTAGGGCTCCCCGAAGCCGTGCTCGATTCCTATCCGCACCAGCTTTCCGGCGGGATGCGTCAGCGCGTCCTGGTCGCCCTCGCCGCTTTTGTCAGCCCGCGACTGATCCTCGCGGACGAACCCACCACGGCCCTCGACGTGGTGGTGCAAAAGCGCATCCTCATCATGCTGTTCGAAATCCAGCGGCGGCTCAAGAACACTGTCGTGCTGGTCAGCCATGATCTCGGCGTTCACTTCCAGATCACCGATCGGATTGCGATCGCTTATGCCGGCAAACTGGTCGAAGTGGGCGCGACCGCCGAAGTCTTCGAGGCGCCTCAGCATCCCTACTCCCAGGCGTTGATCGGCGCGTTGCCGCGCGTCGGACAGCGCAGCGAGCGGGTCGGCCTCGAGGGCCGTCCGCCCAGTCTCGCGGCGCCTCCTGCTGGCTGCCGCTTTGCGCCGCGCTGCCCAGAAGCGCAAGCGATCTGTCGAACCAAAGAACCGGCGCTGGAGCCGCGCAAGATTGGGCGCGCCGTCGCCTGTCATTTCCGGTGAGGCGCCAATGACCAGCTCAACCTCGCCTGTTCTGGAAATCCTCGGCGTCCAGCGGCTCTTTCGCCGCGGCGGTTTGTTCTCCGGCTCGAACTTCGCCGCGGTCGACGATGTGACGATCACGCTGAGCCCGCAGCCGCAGGTCTTTTCGATCGTTGGCGAATCCGGAAGCGGAAAGACGACCCTAGCGCGCATGGTTCTGCGTCTCGTCGAACCAAGCCAAGGCGAGATTCGTCTCGCGGGGCGCCCGCTCACCGGCAAAGGCAAGGATCGCGTCGAAGATGTCGAATTCCGCCGCCTCGTTCAGCCGATTTTTCAGAATCCCTTCGAGGCGTTCAGCGGCTATCTACCGATCGACTATTATCTGACGCGCACGGCCCTCAATCTCAGGATCGCCACGACCCAGGCCGAGGCGCGGGAAGTCGCGGACTCGGCGTTGCGTAGCGTCGGCCTCGACTTCGACCGGATCAAGGGAAAATACATCCGGCAATTCTCCGGCGGCGAACTGCAACGCATCAGCATCGCCAGAGCGCTGGTTCCCAATCCGCGACTGATCGTCGCTGACGAGCCTGTCAGCATGGTCGACGCATCGCTGCGGACCAACATCGTCAATTTGTTTCGCCAAATTCGCGATGAGCGGGGCGTGTCGTTCATTTACATCACGCACGATCTTTCGACCGCTTACTACCTCTCTGATCGCGTCGCGATCATGAACAAGGGCCGCGTGATCGAACAGGGTTCGGCGCAAGAGATTCTCGCCGATCCGCGTGAAGGCTACACGCGCGAACTCATGGCGGCCATTCCGCGCATCGGCGAGCGCTGGCCGGAACTCGACGCGATCGACCGGGCAAGCGGTCGGTCGCGGGAACCAGCGCCGCTGCTGGCAGGAAACTAGAACGACGCGGTCAACCAAGAGCAACCAGGAGGAGACGATCATGACCCCAGCAATAAAGGGGAATCGGAGAGCGCTTGCGGGCGTGGCGCTGGCAGCCGCCCTACTCGCAGGCACGATGCTCGCTTCGGCCCCGAGCTTCGCAGAGACGATGACCGACGTCGGCACGCCCCGCGCTCAGACGCTGATTGTCGACATGCTGAACGCCCGCGTCACCAATCCGAACACCATGAATCCGTACCAGCAAGGCGCCACGATCAATCAGGGCTTCCACCAGATCGCCGGCGCGTTGCTGTGGGACATCGACACGGCTTCCGGCAAGCAGATCCCGGACCTTGCGGCGGCGATGCCCGAAGCGCTCGATAAGACGTTCACGAAGTTCCGTGTCGCTTTGCGGCAGAATCTGACCTGGAGCGACGGTCAGCCATTCTCGGCAGACGACGTGGTCTTTACAGCGGACATGATCGCCAAGACGAAAGCGCTCGCATTCAGCGCCGCGTTCAACGGAACGGTCAAATCCGTCACCAAATTGGACGATCACACAATCCAAATCGAGACCGTCAAGCCGACGCCGCGCCTGTCGGCGGTGCTCGGGTCGCTGATCTACGGCAACCCCTTCCAGGTGGTGCCGAAGCACATCTGGGAAAAGCAGGATCCGGCGACCTTCGACAATATGCCGCCGGTGACGATCAGCGCCTACAAATACAAGAGCAGCGATCCCAACGGCACATGGTTCCTGTGGGAACGGCGCGATGACTGGAAGAACTCCGACATCGGGCAGATCGACGGCGAGCCGGCCGCCAAATACGTGCTCTTCCGATCCTACGGGACCGAGGAGAAGCGCGTCCTCGCCATGGCGCAGAACGACATGGACATTCTCGTCGACGTGTCGCCCGAGAGCCTCGACATTCTTCGCCAGCAAAACCCCAAGGTCCACGCCTGGTTCAAGGGCTTCCCCTACGCCAATCTCGACGACCCATGTGAGCGCGGGATGCATTTCAACACGTCGAAGGCGCCATACGACAAAGCGGAAACGCGATGGGCGCTGGCGCTCGCAATCGACCTCGAGCAGGCGAGCATGGCGACATTCTCGGGAATGCTCCGGGCCTCTCCCCTCGGCACGCCGCCAACCACCGTGTTGATGAAGACCTACGACCAACCGATGACGCCGTGGCTCAAGGACCTGACCTTGGCCGACGGGTACAAGCCCTTCGATCCCGACTACGCGGTTCGTCTCGGCGAGCGGCTGCGCAAGGAGGGCGCGACCGATATTCCGACGGATCCCGACAAGCTGCGCGACCTTCTCGGCGTCGGCTGGTGGAAGCACGATCCTGCCGAGGCGGCCAAGCTGCTGCAGCAGGTCGGCTTCAAAAAGGACGGCGACCATTGGCTCAAGCCCGACGGTTCGCCCTGGAAGATCACCATCAACGCGCCCGCTGACTTCGAAGTGGAGTCGCAACGCCTTGCGTTTGCGGTCGCCAACGAATGGACCTCTTTCGGCATTCCGACCACAGTCCAGCAGATGCAGGACGGGCCCTTCTTCACCGCTGAAAACACGGGAGATTACGAGGTTGGCTCCTACTGGGGCTCGTCCTGCGCGATCATCCCCGACCCGTTCGTTAGGATGGAGGGCTGGCACAAGGACTACATCAGGCCCAACGGAACGCCGGCTTCTTACAATCAAGGGCGCTACAGCAATGACGCGCTCAGCGGCTTGATCGACAAGCTGCGCGCGATTCCGACTGAGGACCCGCAGGTCGTTCCCTTGGGAACCGACATCCTCAAGGAACTCGCCAAGGGATTGCCGGCAATCGAAATGTTCGGCACCTCGAAGTTCGTTCCCGTCAACGAGACCTATTGGACCAACTATCCGTCGGCCGAGAATTACTATGAAGGGCCGTGGTGGTGGTGGTCGAACTTCAAGTTCATCGCCGCCAAAATCAAGCCGGCGTCACAAGAGTAACCAATCGCCGGGGGAGTCGACATCGCTCCCCCGTTCGCCCTGGGAGTGAATTGCGATGTCCATGCCGTTGGATGTGCGTGGTGTCGATTCCAAGACGAGTTCCGGGCTGTTCCCACAGGGAACAGCCCTCGACAGGTCGCGGCCAGCCGGCGAGCAGGTCTATGCGCATCTCCGTCGTGCGATCGTGACGTGGCGCTTGCGCCCCGGCGACGCCGTTGCGGAACATGAGATTACCCGCGATCTCGACATTTCGCGAACCCCGTTGCGAGAGGCGCTCCGGCGTCTCGCCGAAGACGGCCTGGTCGTGATCCGGCCGCAAGCGGGCACCTTCGTCAGCGTCCCTGACCGCCACGGTTGGGAGGAAGGGCGGGCGATACGCCGGGCGCTAGAGCTGGAAGGCGTACGGTTCGCCGCCGATCGTGTGACGGACGACGATCTTCAGCGCCTCGCATTTCTCATCAGCCAGCAAGAGCGCGCTGTGGAGCGCAATGCGACCGACGCCTCGTTCGAATTGGACGACGACTTTCACGCGGCGGTCAGCAGGCTCAGCGGCTTTCCGCGCCTTTGGAAGCTGATCGACGGAGCGAAGGCGCAAATCGATCGCTTTCGCTACGCGGCGATGCCGGACAGGGGCCACGACGCGATCGTCGAACACCGGCAAATCCTCGATGCTCTCCGTTCGAGGGACGCTGACCAGGCGGCCGCCCTGCTCGCGCGCCATCTCGACGCCTCGGATCAGTTCACCTCACTCCTCCTCGATCGCGACTTAACTCGACTTCGCGCCAACGAGCCGACCGCCTGACCGGCGCTTCCGCGGCCACGAGCTACGGCGTCGCGTAGCGCGTCTCCATCGCGTCATAGGTCGGCTTGCCGACCAGCCGCTGGCGCTCGGCGAACGAGGTCACGGCGCTTTCAGCGAGGACGCCCTTGTCCTTCAGAGCCGCGAGCGTTGTCTGCATACCGTGCACAGCGCCTTGCAGCGCGGCGTTGGCGTAGAGCACCAAGCTGAAGCCCATGTCGGCCGCCGTCCTTTCGTCGACGATCGGCGTCTTGCCGCCGAGCACCATATTGACGAGTTGCGGCGCATTGAGGCGGCGAGGCACCGCCTTGAGATCATCGAGCGTTTCCGGCGCCTCGACAAATGTGACGTCGGCGCCCGCCCCGATGTAGCGAGCGGCCCGTTCCATAGCCGACTCGAATCCTTCCACCGCGCATGCATCGGTGCGGGCGATGACGACGAGGTCGTGCCGCCGGGTGTCGACCGCCGCCCGCACCTTGCCCACCATCTCTTGCATGGGAATGAGTTCCTTGCCGCTGAAGTGGCCACAGCGCTTGGGCGCGTGCTGATCCTCGATCTGGATCGCGCTGGCGCCTGCCTGTTCGAGCGTCCGCACGGTGTGGGTGACATTGACCGCGTTGCCGAAGCCGGTGTCGGCGTCGACGATCAGCGGCAGGTCGATGACGCCGCGGATCGCCATGACGTGCGCGGCCACTTGACTCAGGTCCATGAAGCCGAGGTCGGGCAGACCCAGGTGCATGTTGGTCAGGCCGGCGCCGGTCAGATAGACAGCCTTGTATCCGAGATCGGCGATGATGCGGGCGGCCAGGGCGTTGGGAGCGCCGGGGAGGAGCACCCCCTTTTCGGCCTTGAGCAGGTCTCTCAGGGTCTGAATGTGTGTCGAGGTCATGGATCTTCTCCCTGGCTGACGAAAGATCGCTGCGTCACCTCGCCTACTAGGCGCCAAAACTCGAAGGCGTCGAGGCCGCCCTCAAAGGAACCGGGCGAGCCAGCTCGGCGCTTGCCGGATCGTCACATCCGCCTCCACCGACATGCCCGGCGCAATTTTGCTCAGGAGATCGGCCGGGCCGTCTAGAACGATTTTAACCGGAATGCGCTGCACGACCTTCACGAAGTTGCCGGTTGCGTTCTCCGGCGGCAGCAGCGCGAAGTTCGCCCCCGTGCCACGCTGGAAGCTGTCGATATGGCCGTCAATCCGCTGTCCTCCAAGCGCGTCGACTCGAACATCGACATGCTGGCCGACCTGCATGTGGACGAGCTGCGGCGCCGGCGGTTTCCGGGCGCCGCCGCAGCTTCAATGTTGGGCTGGCGCGTCTTGGGAGTTCGAGCTGTTAGGGCTTGAAAACCTCGCGCCGAAACTGCGCAGCGCTCCCGGCTTATTGATCTCTTAGCCGTATGATTGCCCTTTCGTAGGGTATCTTGCCGGCGCGCGGAATCCTGCGTTGAACAAACCTGGCAACGTCAAAGGCGGAATAGGATTCGCAATTATACAATAGAATCTGTAGATTATTAGGAATGTAATGACTTCGATTATCCCAAATATAATCAGCGAATTTTTGTGTAGTATCGAAATCAAACGGATTAAACAAATAGATAAATGTCGCGTCCAACGGAACGCATTTGGTGGCGTCGCCACAAATGATTTCTACGTTCTTATACTTCTTTAGTCTTTCTTTTGTCGTACGTGCAATCCCCTCGTCATTCTCAATGCCGACAATTCTGTTGCGCATTTTCTTTTCAAGCCAGTAATTTATCATTCGCCCTTGGCCGCAGCCAACGTCGACCAGGACGTCATTCGAATTTGTCAAGGAATCCAGCATCCGGATTTGATCGTAATCACCGGATGCCAGCGCCGGTTTCGCGCCGTCATGATTTTGAGTGTTATGCAACAGCTCCTGCAAAGGATAGCCGTACTTTGTGTCGATATACATGGTCTTTAGTTTGCGGAATACCTTCGCCGGCAATTCCCGCCAGCTCTCCCCACGCGGGGAGCGCCCTTCAGCCTTACCGGAGACAATGTAATGGAAGAACGGGTTTATCCCCGCCGCCGCGACATCCGGATAACGCTCCAGATAGGATCGCGTATCGAACTCGCGGCTGGGATTGAGGCCCGCCTTCCAACCTACCTGCATGTAATGCTCGACGGGATCGAGACCCTGCTTCTCTACCTCCCGGTTGCGTGCGAGATAGAACGCGATGTCGAACTCCGGGCGCACGACGGAAATTTCGTTCGACTCCCCACGCGGCGAGCGCCCCTCGGCCTTGCCGGTGACGATGTAATGGTAAAACGGGTTGATGCCCGCCGCCGCAACATCCGGATAGCGCTCCAGGTAGGACCGCGTGTCGAAGTCGCGGTTGGGATTGAGCCCCTCTTTCCAGCCCGCCAGCATGTAGTGCTCGACGGGATCGAGACCCTTCTCCTTTACGTCAGGGTTGTCCGCGAGATAGAACGCGGCGTCGAACTCCGGGCGCACAATCGAGAGCTCGATTGAAAGTGTTTCTGCTATATCCGAAACCAACAGAAGATCTCCCTGCTTGCACTAAGCTATATCCTCACGCCGCGGAGAATGTCGAGAATGCCGTCTCGGCTTATGCTCAGCCCGCAATGGGTCTCAACAGCGAAACCTTCGCTGGAGACAGCTCGGCGGCGCTGTCGACGGTGAATGAAATTCGGTAGACGTCGCCCCATCAGGAGCCGGCGCCCTCGGCCTGATTTTTGGCCTCGTCGATCCAGACCGTCATCCCCGGCTCCAGACCGTCTGGGACTTGCAGGGGATCGGCGCGCACCAGAAAGCTGTTGACGTCATGGTCGCCCACGGCGCGGGCGGCATGCCAAACTGCAAATTCTCCCAGCGGCCGCATTTCGGTGACCCGGGCGTCGATCCGCTCTCCCTTTGCCGTCCGCACGACGAGTGGCTTTCCGATGCCAATGCCGCCGAGGCGGTCTTCCCGAATGGTGAAAGTAAACCAGCGCTCGTTTCCCGCATCGAGGGTCATGACCGCCTGCCCGGGAGAGATCGCCTCGCCGAGCTCCGCGACGATCAGTCGAACCACGCCGTCGGTGGGCGCCAGCAGCGTCGTCTTCGCGAGTTGGGCTTCAAGATCGGCGACAGTCGCATCGCCGGCCACGACTTTGGCTTCCGCGATGGCGCGCTCTTCCGCCGTCGGCCCCGCCACGTCCTGGGTATAGGTCGCCCGCGCAAGATCGAGACTCGCCCGGGCTTTGCTGAGGTCCGATGTGCTCTGGTCGAGTTGCTGCTTGCTCGCGAAGGTTTGGGCGGCAAGGATGGCCGCGCGCGTGTACTGCTTCTGCGCCAGGACGAAGTTGGCGTCGGCGATGCTTACGTCTTGCGCCGCGCTATGAACCTCTTCCTTGCGCACGCCGACATCGACATTGGCCCGGTCGGCTCTCGCGCTCGCCGCGTTAGCCTTCGCCTCGAGGAGGGAAGCCGTCACCTCCGGAGCGCTCAGTATGGCGAGCACATCGCCTTTCCTGACATGATCGCCCGGCTTGACCTTGACCACCGCCAATCGGCCGCTTGCGTCGGGCGCGATGCGTATCTCGGTTTCATGGACGACGCCTGGGACGGGCGCGCTCGGCGTGGAAGCGGTCCAAGCACGATAGCCGGTGAGCGCGATCGCCCCGATCGCGATGACGGCAAAGAGTTCTGGCGCGCCGGCCACTCGGCTTAGTGTCCATGACCAACCTCTCGCTTGCGAAACACGAGGGCGGCGCTGATTGCGAGCGCGCCGTAGATTGCGACCAGGGCCCAAAGAAACGCCCAGTCTTTTGCGACGTCGTGCAGGCTCGCTCCCATCTGATTGATACGGACCAGGCCATCGATGGCGGAGGTGCTCGGAACGGCGCGGCTGGCCTGGCGGATGACATCCGGGATCGCCTCGACAGGCCAAGACACCCCCACCGTGAAAAATATGGGCAGGCTCATCGCAATGAACAGCAGCACCGCAGTCTCGCGCCGCTCGAACCACAGGCTCACGAACTGGGCGAGAAAACTCACCGACAGGGCGAAGGGGATGGCCATCGCGATGAGGTCGAGCACGCTGCCCAGCGTCGAGAAGCCGGTGATCCGCGGGATGACGATCAGGTAGAGCGCAAGCCCCGGCAGCGCCAGGCACAAATGCGCAATGGCCTGGCCGAGGATGGCTCGAACGCCCTCGCGCTCATGCCGTCGCCCGGATTCGGACGTCACGCCTCCCATCGTGGCGACGCCCATCAGCAGCGTTTGTTGCAAGATCAAAATGAAAGCGGCCGGAACGACATAGCTCGCATAGCCGCCGGTCGGGTTGAATAGCGGCTCGGAGAGCACTTCGATCGGCGCACTTCGGGTCAAGGCGGCCTGGGCCAGGCCGCCTTCGGCGCGCGCGCCTCTCGACTCGACCTCGACGTTGACCGCGTTGCTCCCTTCAGAGATCCCTTGCAGCATGCGATTGTAGAGAAGGAAGTAGGCGGAATCGACGTAGGCCGCCAGGCGCGCCGGATTGCCTTCCAGCACCTCTTTCTCGGTATCTCGCGGAATCCCCAGGATCGCGAACACCTCCCGCCGGGCGAGCGCGGCCTGGGCTTCTGCAAGCGTGTCCGCGCGGACGGCGACCTCGGTCGCTTCATCGGCGTTCAGAGCTTGCACCAGATTTCGGCTGAGCTCGGTGTGATCTTGGTCGACGACGGCAATTGGGATGCGGCGGAGAAGTTGGCCAAGATACGGCTGCGGATAGAGGAGCCCGTAGATTACGGGCGCAAGGATCATGAGGCCGAAGACGCCGCGATCGTTGAGGACACGACGGATTTCCGCGAACATCGCGGCCCCCACCCCTGGCGACGGGACACCCTCGCTCGGCGTCGTCTCCTCGGCCGGACGCGAGGGCGCTCTGGCGAGCGCGCGGAGACGCAGCCAGCTGAGCAGAAAGAACGCAGCAGCCAGGCCGAAAAGCGCGAGCAGAGGCTGCACGGATGACGACGGCGGAAGTCCGCGCACGGCTTGATCGAACAAGATCTGCATGAACCAGCGCAGCGGCAAAGCATCGCCCCAAACGCGAGCGAACCCGCCCATCGCGATCAATGGGAAGCCGACCCCGGCAAACCCAAAGGCCGGGTTGCATATGATCGCGGTAAGGCTCATGCCCGTCGCAAGATTGCGCACCAGCAGTTGAAACAAACTGCCGAGCGCAAGATAGGCAATCACCAAGAGCGAGGCGCCCGCTCCCATCAGCAACGCGTTGCCGCGGAACGTCACGCCGAACAGGCCGTGAATGACTATGGCGTCGACGACCATCATCAGAATGAAGATGCCGAACAGCGGCGCCAGCTTGCCGACCAGCGCCGTCAGCGGACTGCCGCCGGCGGCGCGCAGCCAAGCGCGCAGGCTGCGCCGCGAGAACTCGGAGCCGACGGCATAGCCCGCGGCGATGGCGACAATGACGTGAAGGACGTGCGGCAGGATCGCCCGGAGCAGGAATTGCGCATAGTTCAGCGCTGGATTGGTGAGCACATATTCTTCGACCACCAGTGAGCCGGGAGCGAACGATTTCGGCGCAGCGGGGGACGTGTCCGGCAACGTCGCCGTCGCCGCCGATATGGCGCTGGAAAGCGCTGACGAAGCGCTGTTGCCGGGCGTGAAGTATTGCCTGTTGTAGAGAACGACAATTCGCGGCCGCTTGCGGTCGATCAGATCGCGCTCGAAATTCTCGGGGATATAGACCGCGGCGATCGCATCTCCGGAGCGTATGGCGTGCATCGCGCTATTCATGTCGCCGGAGCGCTCTGCGACGCTCACGCCGGGCGCCGACCCAATCGCCTGGACATAGACCAGCGATGTCGGCGATCGGTCGGCGTCGACGACGCTGACTCTGAGGTTGCGAACGACCGCGTTGCTGAAAATCCCAGCCAAAATTGCGAAGGCGATAATCGGCACGCCGATCGCCAGGAAGAGCGCGAGCCGATCGCGCCGCATCCAGCGCAGTTCGCGCGCGGCGACCAGGATCAGTCCAGGCCGCGCTGGCGCTTTCATCGACGGCTGTCCGGCCAGTGGGCGTAGACGCTCATGCCGGGCCGCAGCTCCGGAATAGGCGTCACGGGATAGGCGCGGATTTGGAAGGTGCGCAGGTCGAAGTCGCCGGTGGCGCGCGTTGCGCGCCACCCTGCATACTCTCCCTTCGCGGCGATCAGCCTGATCTCGGCCGTAATCAGCTTGTCGCCAAGCGCCGGCGCCCGCATCTGGAAGCGGTCGCCGACCTTCAGGCCCCTGGCGAGATCCTCGCGCAGATCGAAGCGCAGCCACACATCGTTGAGATCGACCAGCGATAGCAGCGGCACGCCGGGGGAGACATATTCGCCCAGCTCGGCGCCGATCTGGTAGACCTGAGAGGCGATCGGCGCCGTCACCACGAGTTCGTTGACTTGCGCCTGAATGGTGTCGATAGAAGCCTTCGCGTTGGCGACGCTTGCCCGGGCAATGCCGTGCTGCTCGGCCGTATAACCGTTTACCGCCTCGTCATAGGCCGACTTCGCCTGGTCCAGGGTGCGCTGTGCGACCTGTAGCGAATTTGTGCTTTCATCGAGCCGCTGGATCGGCGCGTTGCCCGACCCTGCCAGTTCCTTGACGCGATCATAGGTCCGCTGTTGCAGGGTAAGATTGGCCGCGGCGGTGTCGACCGCCGCCTTGCGCTGGGCGATCTCCTCGGCCCTCGTGCCCGCCTCGATGTTGGCGAGTTGCGCCACCGCAAGGTTCAACCCGGCCTGCGCCTCATGCAGCTTGGCGACCAACTCGGGATTGTCGATCTGGTACAGCAATTGGCCGGCGGTTACGTTGTCGCCGCGCTCCACCGGCCGCCGACCGACCCTACCGTCGACGCGCGCAGCAATGTCGATGCGCGTGGCGTCGGCTTCGCCTTGGATGATCAGGGGCTGCGGCTGCACAAGGTACCACAGCGACAGTCCGACGATCGCACAGATGACGATTGTCACGATGATAGCGGGCGTCCGCGCGACCTTCGGCGCGGGCGCTTGCTTTGGCGGCCGATCCTTCTCGACCTGCGCCGAAGATGGCTCTCCTTCTGGCGCCTTCGCGGAGGCTTCTTTCTGATCAGCGCTGCTCATCCGTCTCCACCTCCATCCACGGGCAGGGGTGATAGAAAGCGACAGGACTCCGGATTCCCCCTTGCTGTCTCTATTGAGCCGCCGAACAATCCTGTGCCGAACAAGCGGCGGATTCTAGGCATTGTCGAGCGGATGTTGTCGAGCGCCCGTTTCGCAAACTCGCGGGCGAATTTCCCCTCAGAAGCGGAGGCGAAGCCCAGCCGTGGGAGAGTAGGTGTTGTTATTGAGGAAGCCATTCGCCAGACCGCCGTCGACCTGCGAGAACATGAACCCAGCGTAGGCGTCAAACTTCTTCTCAAACTGCCAATCGGCGACGAGCGAAACGGCGTTGAGCGTCCCGTGGCACGTCGCCGACGCCGTGGCAGGCGAGCAGCTGACAGGGGCGCCGTACGTCGGCTGGTAATTAAAATAGTAAGCAGCCGTAACGTCAAGATTTGTCGTGACGGCGTATTTTACCCCAACCCACACGACATTGAATAGCCTGTCGCCTGCGTTGAAGGCTGTGCTGTTAATGTTCGTGTTGTTGATTGCGGCGCAGCCGGCGCAGACGAAGTCGCCAGCAATGTTACTAAAACCCTCACCGGGCGCAAAAGGGTTGCTGGGGGGCGCATAGCGAATGAACTCGTATCCGCCATACAACCTGACCGGTCCGTTGGTGTATTTGGCGAGCAGCATTACGCTGGAATTGTCGGAGAGCGTCGCCGTGAGGACCTGCGGCAGCACCGCCGGCAACGTATTGCCGGCAAGCGTCATCGATACGGCGTTCTGGACGTAGCTGCCAATCGCGTCGAGCGAGAGCGAGCCGCCTGCCAGATTGGGGATGTCCCCGCCGAGTTGGAGCTGGTAGGCGCCCGTCGAGGCGTTATTCAGATCGTAGCCGCCGAATTGCCAGAGCCCCACCACCCTGAACTGGCCAAACTCGCCACGATACTCCACCGACGTGGTGAACCGGCAATCCTCGGTGTCGCCTACGCCGCAGGTGATTCCCTGCCAGCCGAGCGGCGAGAAAGCGTACGAAGCGCCCATGGGATCGTAGGCGAAAACCGCGTCCAGCGTCAGGGCGTTGTGGCGGAAAACGGTCACAGTCCCGTAGGGCGAACTGAAGCCCAAATAGCCGACCGAATTGTAGAATTGCCCCCCGCGGCTCGAGTTCGGCGTACGAATTTTGCTCGGTGAGCGGCACGGCGGCGTTCTCAGCCACCGAGCGAGGTCCATTGGAGAGTTGCAGGGAATAAGGATCGAACCCGGCCTCGAGATCGAAGACGAAGGCCCATCCGGGCGCAAACGGCTCATCCCCTTTGATCCCGATGTTTGAATTGGACAATCCGTTCGGCGCGATCCCCCACTCAGCGTGATTGCTGTACTTCTGGATGAGGTAAGCTTGGCCGACGGCGGACGTTCCGTTGAAGGGCGCCCCGTGGCTCTGCCAAGTCACGCCAGCGTCGATCGTGCCGTAGACCGTGATGCCGTTCCAGGTCAGCGGACAGTCTGTGTCGAAAAAGTCATGAACGCTGCTACACGCCGCTGGCTGAGATGGAGTCTGCGTGGTCGCCGCGGGCGCCGCATTCGTAATGTCGGCGGCCGACGTATCGGTCGCGTAGACGGCGCAAGCAAGTCCGAGAATCAGCGCTGTGAAACGACCGAGTTCTATTCATAGCCCCTCCCCCGCCGGTTCAAGGCTGATCGGTCGCCCGACTAGCAAACGTATCAGCGAAAGCCCCAGCCATTGGCGCGAAGTCTAATGAACTTTGCGGGAATGTCGATGCTTTGGGCGGAGGACCATGGGAACAGCACCAAGAGGCTGCAAAAACAAGACGTTAAGACGATCCGGCCTCCTCTTTAAGTCGGCATGTCTGAACGATTATATTGCAACATCTTGTTTCAGCGATTCGCATACTGGCTCTACGCGACCGATCGCCCCGGGCGCGACGCGGAACAGCGGGCGTTAGACCGCGATAGCAAAAGGAGAAGTCTCCGTCGCTCGCTCGCCGCCGACAAGCCTGGAATAGCTGGCAATGGGCGCCGGACGGCCGATGAGATAGCCTTGCACCTCGTCGCAACATTCTTTCGACAGAAACGCGAGCTGGCCTTTCGTCTCGACGCCTTCGGCGACCATGGGGATTTCAAGCCCCTTGCACAGGCCGATAACCGCGCGAACGATCGCCGCCGACTGCGGCCGATCGAGGTTGGCGACGAAGGCCTGATCGATCTTGATCCTGTCGAAGGGGAAAGCTTGAAGATAGGAAAGAGACGAGTAGCCGGCGCCAAAGTCGTCCATGGCGATGCTGACTCCCATGGATTTGAGACGGCGCAGGATCGAGAGCGCCCGCGAAAAATCGCCGATCAGAACGCCCTCGGTGATTTCGATTTCGAGCCTTCCCGCGGGAAGGCCAGTCTCCAACAAGATCGCAGCGACGAGCGCAGCCAGGTCCCCACAAAGCACAATCAAAAGCATCTTCGGCCGCGCCATCGACGGCGCGGCCGAACGTACGCCTAACAGACTGTTAAAGAGGCCGCGCCATTGCGGAGTGAAACTGGGCGCGAGCGCCAGACCGCGAGGCCTATCGGCGCTCTATCCAGGCGCCGTGCAGCCCTTGCGGCGCCCGCTGCGGGAGGGCGATCACGGCGACGGGATCGGCGTCGACATGAGCCGCGTCGAGCAGGACGAGCCGGCTGCTGGCGTTGACCGGATCGTAGGTAAAGACGGCGAGATAGCCGTCGTCCTCCGCGGCGCGGGTCCGGCGCGGGATGAACACAGGCTCACCGCCGATGGCATTGCCGAAGTCGTGGCGGATCGTCCGGCCTGTCTCGGCGTCGGCCTTGACGATCGTATTGAAGACGGCGCTCGGAATGTTCGGCAGCTTCAGCGTATCGGTCAGCGTGGGCAGGTAGATGAAGCGCGATGGCGTCGCCTCGAACTCGTCGTTGATGCGCGGAAACTCTGTAGCGAAGTCGCCCAGCGCACTGTCGCGCACCGCCTTGCCGGCAAGGTCGATGACGAGGCGATGGAGCGTCGGCGGCCCTTTCCTGGGGCCATAGCCGAGCTTGAGGCTGTTGTGTCGGACATAGTCGATCACGATCTCGCCGGCGCGCTCGAAGCCGTTGGCGAAATGGAACACCCAGAACGGGTCAGCGTCGACCCAACTCGCCGCGCCGCCATCGAGCGAGAGGACGCCGATACGCATCCCGAGTTCCGGCCGCCACTGCAGGAAAGGCTTACCCTCGCGGGCGGCCGCGATGTCGAACACAGCGGGCCCGACCAGCATCACGATGTGGTTCTCGGTCAGGACGAAGTCGTGGATCATGGCGGGGTACAGCAGATTGACCGGAAAGGTCTGCAGCAGTCGTCCGCTCGCGTCGATCCGATGCACACAAACGACCGGCGTGAACACCGTGTAGGCGATGGCGAACAGTTCGCCCGTCACGGGGTGTCGCCGATTGTGAGCGCCGAGTTCGATCGGCCGGTCGGCGCCGGCATTCCATCTGCCGATCGTCTCGAGCTCCATCGTCATCTCGAAAGCAGGCTGCGCCTCGCCGAAGGCGATCAGATGATCGCCGTGACGACGCACGCTGATGAAGGCGCCTGATTTGATCGGACCCGGGTCGCCGTCCGGCCCGACGAGCGCCGGGTCGACCGGAACCACGTGCAGCAGACCGCCATAGACGGAGCGGCCGGCGCGGCGCTCGACCTTGAGGCCGGGCGTAATCACGAAGCGGTTCTTGTAGCGCGCCTTGCCGTTGTCGAAGTACACCGCGTGGATCATGCCGTCGCCATCCATCGGATAGGTGTAGGCAATCGGCTTGAACTGGGGATTCGGCCCGTTGCGCATGTAGACGCCGGAGAGGTCGTCAGGGATCTTGCCGGAAACGACAGGCAGGTCGTTCGCCTCGATCTCCGGCCCGATCGGCATAAAGTTGCCGGAGAGGTGCGGGTCGTCCGAACTCCAATCGAGCGGAGACGTGACGAGATCGGTGGGGTTCATGTCTGCCTCCAATCGTCGCTGAGAGAGATCACGCTGCGGCCGTGGCCGTGGCGCGTTTCGAGTACCAGTTGGTGAAGGCGAAGGCCCCGACGAGCGCCGCAACGACCAGTGTGTAGCCGATCGGCTGCGGGAAGCCGGGGACGAGCAGCATCAAGGCTTCCGCGGCCACGACAATGGCGAACGCCACCGCCCAGCCGGTCGTGATGACGGTGTTCACGCGCAGGAACCGAGGACTGTCCCAATAAGCGCGATCCACCTGCTCGCGGGCGTATTGCAGCGTGAAGGGTTGGCCGATGGCGATCGATATCAGCACGATCAGCAACAGGCCGCCGTCGACGCTGAGGCGGACCGCCACAAGCGAAAGATTGGCGCCGGCGAGAGCCGTATAGAGAGCCACCGCGGCCATCAAAACCACCGTACCGACCTCGAGGATCTTGAAGCTATGTGGCGGTCGGATTCGTGAGCGGACAACGAGCCCGAGCGCGATCAAGGCGCCGAGCGTCAGCGCCGCGGGCGCGCCAATGCGACTCTCCAAGACGGAGAACGCGATGAACGGCAGAAATCCGAGGAGGGTTCCCATATTCGGCGGCCTCTATTGCGAGAGTTTCATGGCGTCGAGAACGAGGTGAAAAAACGATTCCGGCGTATGCTGGTCGGGCAGCGCTGCGAGCGTTCCCTTGAGGCGTCCCTCGAGCATCAGCGTCGCGTAGCCATGGACCAGCGCCCAGAGAGCGGTCGCCTGCGCCGCCGCGGTGGTGGGCGACATGGATTGCTTGCCCGGCAATCCCGCCAACGCCTCGCGCAGCGCCTGGCGCGACGCGATGATGGCGTCCCTCAGCGCGGGTCGCCGATCGTCTAGCCGTTCCGTGCGCGACATCAGCGTGAACAGACCAATGTTCGCCTTGGCGAAAGTGACGTAGGCGCGCCCCATCGCGCGAATGCGCTCTCCCGGGTCATTGCCCGCCGCGACCATCGCCTCGACCATCGCAGCAACCATGCGGCGATGGCCGTCCGCGGCGAGTTCACTGAGCAGCCCCGTCAGGTCGCCGAAGTGGCTGGCTGGCGCAGCATGGGTGACGCCTACGCCGCGCGCGACCGCGCGCAGCGTCAGGCCGTTCACGCCTTCGGCTTCCAGAATGCGCTCGGCTTCTGCGAGCAAGGCGTTGCGCAGGTCGCCGTGGTGATAGGGCTTGGGGTCGGCTCGGGTCGATGACATGGGCGTTATCTTGACATCGGTAACTTACCATTGTCAAGATAGAGGACGCTCAGACCGCCTCGCCGGCCCTCCCCCGCGACGCATCGGCGATCGCCGTGGTCTTGGCATCGCCCTCAATTTTCCAGACAGAACATGCAAAACACTGAAGCGGGCGCCTCGCGCCAGCGCTTCCCCCCGCAATCGATTGCTGGAATCGCTTCACAATGTCTTGGCTCGTCACCGGTAACCTTGCTCTATTCGTCGCAGTACCGCGCGCTATTTTTCGCGCGCCGATCGACGTTCCTCAATTTTTCTCCACAGCGGCGGGCGCCCCGCCCTGCGTTAACGAACGATCAACTATTGCGGGGCAGTATGGTTAATGAACGGTTCCTAGGCTGGTCTCACTATGAATGCGCATGCGGGTCAAACCTCAGCAATAAGCTTCGGCGCCCGCTCGCTGTTGGCCTTCGTGCTCGAGCCCACGCTGCCGCTGGATCAGTGGTTTGAATCACTCGACGCCTGGCTCGCACGATCGCCGGCTTTCTTCGCCTCGAAGCCCGTCATCCTGCAGATGGGCGGGCTCGAAATCGGCCTGATCGAGTATCGCGAGTTGCTCGGCGGTCTCGCGCGCCGCCACATCCGGGTGATGGCCGCAGAGAATCCGAACCGGGCATTGGTTGGGCCGCATCTGCCACCGATCGTCTCAGGCGGACGCGCGGTCAGTGCGGAAAAGCTGCTCGACGCTGAGGAGAAGGCGGCCGACCCTGCGTCGAAATCGCCCGCGCCGGCTGCCGTCGCCTCCTCTCTGGTCGTCGATGGCAACGTTCGCTCAGGCCAGTCGATTGCGCATCTCGAAGGCGACGTGACGATTATCGGCCGCGTCGCATCGGGCGCGGAGATCATCGCCGGCGGTTCGGTGCATGTCTATGGTTCGCTTCAGGGGCGTGTGATCGCGGGCGTATCGGGGGCTTCGAACGCGCGCATCTTCTGCCGCACGGCCAAGGCCGAACTTCTGTGCATCGGCGGCAGCTATGTCACCGCCGAGGAGATGGATCCAAAAGTCGAGGGCCGCAGCGTCGCGGTTCACCTCGACGGCGATGAACTCAAGATACGAATTCTGGATTAGAAAGAGGACCGACCTCCAATGAGCAAAGTCATCGTTGTCACGTCGGGTAAAGGCGGCGTGGGCAAGACGACATCGACCGCGTCGATCGGCGCCGCGCTGGCCGAGACTGGCCAGCGCGTCTGCGTCGTCGACTTCGACGTGGGCCTGCGCAATCTCGACCTCATCCTCGGGGCCGAACGCCGGGTCGTCTATGACTTCATCAACGTCGCGCAGGGCGATGCCCGGCTCTCTCAAGCGATCATCCGCGACAAGCGGGTCGACACCCTCTATCTCCTCGCGGCCTCGCAGACGCGCGACAAGGATGCGCTGACCGACGAAGGGGTGGAGCGCGTGATGGACGAATTGCGCGAAAACTTTGACTGGGTGATCTGCGACAGCCCGGCCGGCATCGAGCGCGGGGCGCTGCTCGCCATGCGCTTCGCCGACCAGGCGGTGGTCGTCACCAATCCGGAGGTCTCGTCGGTGCGCGACTCCGACCGCATCATCGGACTGCTGGATTCGCGCACGCGCCGTGCAGAGAACGGCGAACGCGTCGACAAGCAACTCCTGCTGACCCGCTACGACGCGCAGCGCTCGCGCCGTGGCGAGATGCTGACCGTGGGCGATGTCCTCGAGATTCTCTCGATCCCGCTGCTCGGAATCATTCCGGAGAGCGACGAAATCCTGCGCGCCTCCAATCTCGGCTCGCCGATCACGATGAACGGGGGCCACACCGAGGCCGCGCGCTGCTATCGCGACGCAGCGCGACGCCTCGCCGGCGAAATCGTGCCGTTGGCCCTGGGCTCGGAGAAGAAGACCCTCCTCAATCGTCTCTTCGGCCGGAGGGCGGCATGAGCCTGTTCCGCTTCCTCAAGGGCCGCACGACCGCTCCGGTTGCGCGCGAACGCCTGCAGATTTTGCTGGCGCACGAGCGCGTTGCGACGCTCGGCCCGGGCGACCTCATCGCAGTTCTGCGCGACGATCTGCTCGCCACCATCGCCCGTCACATCGAGATCGACCCCACGAAGGTCTCGGTGAAAATGGAGCGTGACGGCGCCGTCTCGACGCTGGAGATCGACGTGGAGATCCCGAGCGATAAGGTCGTCGGTGATGGCAAGCGCCGCGAGAGGTCCGTCGAGGCCAACGCCGCCTGAACTCGCCAGACTGAGGCTCCATCGCCCGGCGAGCCTCGGTCAATGTCGTCGCCCAGATGCAACGCGCCAACCTCCGGCGGACTTCCCCGCAAATTGCGCGAGACGCCTCGCCTCGGCCGCTGAAGCTGTCGGCGGCCAAACTTCTTCGTGGAAAGAAGTGCGCGCGGACAGCCGCCGCCGTGAAACCACTTTTCCTCCTCATCATCACGCCGTCGCACTGGCAACTGCAAGCTCGCTGTCCATGTCGGACTCAGACCTCGCTTTCCTGCTCGCGCCTGGCGCGGGCGCCCCGAATTCTCATCCGCGAATGCAGACGTTCGCGCGGCTGCTCGAGCGTTTGGGATCCGTACACCCCTTCGACTATCCCTACATGCGCGAAGGGCGGAAGGCGCCTGACCCACTGCCCAAGCTGATCGCCGCCCACCGGGAGGCCCTTGCCGCTTTGTCGGCAAAGCATCGCGGCCGGATTGTGCTCGCCGGCAAAAGCATGGGCGGACGCGTCGGTTGTCACGTCGCGCTGCAGGAGCCGCCTGCGGCTCTGATCTGCCTCGGCTATCCCCTTTGCGGCGCCGGCGACCGTTCAAAGCTGCGGGACAAGGTTCTGGTGGAGCTCAGGACGCCAATCCTCTTTGTGCAAGGCACGCGCGACCCACTTTGCCCGCTCGACCTGCTGGAAGATGTGCGCGAGCGAATGCACGTGGCGTCCGCTCTGCACGTCGTCGAGAGCGGAGACCATTCGCTGCTCGTATCCAAGACCGAGTTGAAGGCCCGCGGCGAGACGCAGGAGACGGTCGACGACGGCATCTTGAAATCCGTCATCGGGTTCCTGAACACTCTCGCCTCACCGTAGTCTTGACGACTGTCTTCTGCTGACTTGGCGCGCCTCGCGATAGCGGCGTCGCATCGTCCATTCTGCATTCGCTCAATGGAACAAAACCTGAATATGGACGTTGGTACGATACAGTTCACTACAAACGGCACGACCATGATGCGATCCATCGGCCATCCGCGCTTCAAAACCCAGCTTCTGAGCGCATCGCTCGCAGCGCTTCTGGCTTCGGCGCCCATGCTGGCCGAAGCGCAGAACGCCCCGCCCGCGCCGCCGAGCCCAATGCCGGCCGCTTCGCCCGCAATGCCGGCCCCTGCGGCGTCGTCGGCCCCGGAGGCGCCCGAGCCGGCGCCGGCGCCAGCCGCCTCGACCCCGATGACGCCCGAGTCGGCGCCCCCATCGCCCGCGGCTGCAGCGCCGGGCGAGGCTGAACCGGCGGCGCCCAGCTTCAACCAAGCGGAATTGCGCAATCTGCTGGCGCCGATCGCGCTCTATCCCGACGCGCTGCTGGCCCAGGTGTTGCCCGCCAGCGCCTATCCGCTCGAGATCGTGCAGGCGCAGCGCTGGCTCGACAAAAACGCCGCGCTCGTCGCGAAGAACGACTTCTCAGGGATCGACAACACGAATTGGGATCCGGCGGTGAAGGCGCTCGCGCGTTTTCCCGACGTGATCAAGAAACTCGACGACGACATCCAGTGGACGACGGACCTCGGCGACGCCTTCGTCAATCAACCGAAGGACGTCACAGCGATGATCCAGCAATTGCGCGCCGAAGCCCAGAAGGCGGGGACGCTGAAGACCACGTCCCAGCAAACCGTGACGACCACGTCGCAAAGCGGGCAAAGCTATATCGACATCGAGCCGACCGAGCCCGGCGTCTTCTACGTGCCCTATTATGATCCCGCCGCGGCCTATGGGCCCTACTACGGCGCCGGGCCGTTGCTGACCTTCGGCGCCGCAATCGCATTCGGCGCTCTTTGGGCGGACAATTACTGGGATTGGGGCGGCGGTTGGGTAAGCCCGCCGATTTGGCCGGGCTACGCCGGCTGGCAGCCCTACGCCGGCTGGGGGCCTGGTCGGACGATGGGTCGGCCAGCCGGCGGCTGGCCGAACAACCCCAACGGCCGGTGGCGGCCAGGCGCCGGCTACCGCGCTGGGATTGGGGCCCTCGGCGCCGCCAATCGTCCAGGCGGCGCCCTGAACGGCGTCGGCGGCCGTGCAGCGGTTGGCGCCGCAGCGGCTGGCGCGGCTCTGGGCGCTGGGGCGGCGCGGCTGAACGCCGGCCATCTCGGCGCTGCCGGCGGCATGCATTCGTTCGGCCGAGTCGGCGGCGGCTACCACGGAACCGGACATGTGCGCGGCTTGGGCGGCCTCATCGGTGGGCTCCACGGCGGGGGCTTCCATGTTGGGGGCTTCCACGGCGGCGGCTTCCATGGTGGAGGCTTCCATGGCGGCGGCTTCCATGGCGGGGGCTTTCACGGCGGCGGCTTTCACGGCGGCGGCTTCCATGGCGGCGGCCACGTCGGCGGCCACGTCGGTGGCCACGTCGGTGGCGTAAAGCGCTAGCCGCGCCGCCCTCCCCCGCATTACCCGCCAAGAGAAGGGCGTCCTGACGGACGCCCTATCTGCGTCGGCCTTAAGCGAAGCAATCCAGCAGCGCCAAGCGGAACGATGGATTGCTTCGTCGCTACGCTGCCCGCAATGACGGTTCGACCTGACTGCAGTTTCAGTGCGAGCGCACGGGGCTGCCCGCTCGCCGGAAACTGAAACCGCCCAGTCGGCGGCGCAGGGCCAAGCTCAGGCGGTCGAGATAGAGGTAGACCACCGGCGTCGTGTAGAGCGTCAGCACTTGGCTCACGACGAGGCCGCCGACGATCGAAATGCCGAGCGGCTGCCGCAGTTCGCTCCCCTCGCCGAAGCTGAAGCACAGCGGCAGCGCGCCGAGGATCGCCGCGGTCGTCGTCATCATGATCGGTCGGAAGCGCAGGACGGCGGCATGGAAGATTGCGTCCCGACTAGACATCTCCTCTTCCCGCTCCGCCTGTAGCGCGAAGTCAATCATCATGATCGCGTTCTTCTTGACGATGCCGATGAGCAGGATGACTCCGATCAGCGCGATGATGGTGAAGGGAATGCCGAACAGGATCAGCGCCAGCACCGCGCCGACGCCCGCCGAGGGAAGCGTCGATAGAATCGTGATCGGATGAATGAAGCTTTCGTAGAGGATGCCGAGGACGATGTAGATCGCCGCGATCGCCGCGATCACCAGCGACAATTCGTTGCCGAGCGACTGCTGGTACACCAGCGCCGTGCCGGCGAAGCCGCCCGTCAGGTCGCTCGGCATGCGGATCTCCCGGATCGCCCGCTGGATCGCCGCGTCCGCGTCGCTGAGCGATTTGCCAGGAGCGAGATTGAAGGAGATCGTCGTCGCGACGAAGCCGCTCTGATGATTGACCGCGAGCGGCGTATTGGCCGGCGCGTAGGATGCGAAGGCCGACAGCGGCGTCATCGTTTCCGCCGAGGTCGCGACGGCGGAGCCGGTCGAGGCGCTGCCGTTCCCGGTCTGGGCGATGGTCGCCTGCGCCGCGGTGCGGGCGGCATTATTCGCCGCGGTGCTGGACGCGCTGCTCGTCGTTGTCGTCGTCGTCGCGAGGGAGACGACATTGTTCGAAACCGCCATGCCGCTGTTGGCCGCCGAGGCCAGGGCCGAGGACAATGTGGTCGAGACGGGCGGCTTGGCGGCCATGGAGGCGGTCGGCACCCCCATTATGGCGCCAGCGCTGACCGAGCCGGCGCTGAGCTGGGAGACCGCGGAGCCGCTCGGCTGGCCTCCCGCGGTGCTGATCCAGATGTCGTCGAGCGTCGACGGCCGCTGCCAGTACTGCGGAGCGACCTCCATGACGACATGGTATTGATTGAGCGCATTGTAGATCGTCGAGACGGCGCGCTGGCCGAACGCGTCGTACAAGGTGTTGTCGATCTGGTACATCGACAGGCCCAGGCGCGCTGCGGAATCGCGATCCACCACGACATTGGTGGCGAGGCCGGTCTGCTGCTGATCCGAGCTCAAGTCCGTGAAGGTGTTGTCCCGCTCGAGCGCCTGCAGGAGCTTGGGCGCCCACTGATAAACCTCCGCCGTGGAGTTCGCCCAGAACCGTATATTGGTAGAGCGCATTGCTCGAGCGTCCGCCGACGCGAATGTCCTGCACCGGCTGCATGTAGAGCCGGCCGCCCGGAACCGCGGCGAGTTTGCGCCGCAGGCGCGCCGTGACGACGCTCATGGGGTCGCGCTGCTCCAGCGGCTTCAGCGAGATGTAGACGCTTCCGGTATTCGTCTGCGACGACGACCCGCCGCTGCCCGTGCCGGTGAAGCCGACGACGTCCTCGACGGCTGGATCGGCCCGGACGATCGCCATCATCTGGGTGAGCTTCTTGCTCAGCAACTGGAACGAGCTGCTTTGGTCGCCAACCAAGGTCGCCGTCACGCGTCCGGTGTCCTGCTCGGGAAAGAAGCCCTTCGGAACGATGTCGATCAGCCAGACGTTCAACGCGACGACGCCGACCAAGATCAAGACCACCAAAAAGCTGTGCCGTAGAGCCACCGATAGGCTTCGCGCATAGAGGTCTTGCAAGCGCTCGAACAGCGTCTTGCGCTGCATCGCCTCCACCGTGCGCGGGCCGTCGACGCGCAGAAACAGCGCGCACATCATCGGCGTCGTCGTCAAAGAGATCGCCATCGACACGATGATCGACAGCGAGAGCGTGACCGCAAATTCACGGAACAGCCGGCCGGTAATTCCGCCCATCAGCAGGATCGGGAGAAACACCGCGATCAGCGACAGGGTAATCGTGACGACGGTGAATCCGACGTCGGTCGCGCCGCGGACCGCCGCTTGCACGCGCGGCATGCCGTCCTCGACGTGCCGCGTGATGTTCTCCAGCACGACGATGGCGTCATCGACGACGAATCCAGTCCCGACGGTCAGCGCCATGAGCGAGAGATTGTCGAGCGAATAGCCCATGAGATACATCGCGCCGAAAGTGCCAATGATCGACACCGGCACCGCAATCGCGGGGATCATGGCCGCGCGGCCGTTGCGCAGAAAGATGTAGACCACCGCGACGACCAACAGCACCGCAATGATAAGCGTGCGCTGCGTCTCGGCGAGCGAGGCGCGAATCGTCAGCGAGCGGTCCGACGCGAAGCCGATGTCGAGGCCCGGCGGCATTTCCGCTTTGAGGTGCGGGATCGCGGCGCGGACCGCGTCGACGGTCTTGATGATGTTCGCGCCCGGCTGACGGAAGACGGCGACCAACACGGCAGGCTTGCCGTCGGCGAGGCCGAGGTTACGCAGATCCTGGACGGAATCCTCGACATCCGCGACGTCGGAAAGGAGCAGCGGGTCGCCGTTGCGATAGGCGATGATCAGGGATTTGTATTCCTCAGCGTGGTTGGCTTGGTCGTTGGTGTAGATTTGCCACCGGCGCCCCGCCATTTCGACATCGCCCTTCGGGGCGTTGGCGTTGGCGTTCGTGAGCGCCGAGCGGATATCCTCCAGCCCGACGCCGTAGTGCGAGAGCTTGGAGGGGTCGATCTCCACGCGCACCGCCGGCAGCGCCGCGCCATTGATCATGACCTGCCCGACGCCCGTGATCTGCGAGAGCTCCTGCTGCAGCACGATGCTCGCCGAGTCGTACATCTGGCCGCGCGTCAGCGTCTTGGACGTCAGCGCCAGGATCAGGATGGGCGCCTCGGCGGGATTGATCTCGCGATAGATCGGCTGCGACAGCAGATTCGTCGGCAGATCGGCCTGGGCCGCGTTGATCGCCGCCTGCACGTCCTGCGCCGCGCCGGTAATGTCGCGATCCAGTCCGAATTGCAGCGTGATGCGCGCCTGGCCCGTTTGGCTCTGCGACGTGATTTCGCTGACGTCGGCGATTTGCCCGAGATGTCGCTCGAGCGGTTCGGCGAGGCTGGTCGCAACGACATCGGGGCTCGCGCCGGGCAACTGCGCTTGAACCGAGATCGTGGGAAAGTCGACCTGCGGCAGGGGCGAGACGGGCAGCTCAAAGTAGCCGATGGCGCCCGCGAGAGCGATCGCCGCCGTCAGCAGCGTCGTTGCGACCGGCCGGGCGATGAATGGCGCCGAGATGCTCATCGGACAATCCTTTTCCGCGTCCTTGTCTCACTCCGCCGGCGCTTCAGCGACCGACCCGCCCGCCCGCTTCGGGGAGAAGCGACGCGAGAGCGAATCGAGCGCGAGGTAGACGACAGGGGTGGTGAACAGGGTGAGCAGTTGGCTGACGAGGAGGCCGCCGACGATGCAGATGCCGAGTGGGCGGCGCAGCTCCGAGCCGGTTCCCGTGCCCTGCATCAGCGGCATGGCGCCGAGGAGCGCCGCCATGGTCGTCATCAGGATCGGGCGAAAGCGCAGCAAACAGGCCTGATGGATCGCTTCGAGCGGGCTCTTGCCTTCGACGCGCTGCGCTTCGAGCGCGAAGTCGATCATCATGATCGCGTTCTTCTTCACGATCCCGATCAGCAGGATGATGCCGATGATGCCGATGATGTCGAGATCCGCGCCCATCACCCGCAGGGCGAGCAGCGCGCCGACGCCCGCCGACGGCAGCGTCGAGAGAATCGTGATCGGATGAAGGAAGCTTTCGTAGAGGACGCCGAGCACGATATAAACGGCGATCACCGCGGCGCCGATCAGCAACAGTTCGTTCGAGAGCGACCTCTGGAACGCCGACAGCGCGCCTTGGTAAGCGGTCGTGAAGCTTTCCGGCAGGCCGACGTCCGCTTCCGCTTGCTGGATCTCGCCGACCGCGCTGTCGAGCGAGACGCCCGGCGCGAGATTGAAGGAGATCGAGGTCGACGGGAACTGGGCGAGATGGTCGATCTGAAGCGGCGCGTTCTTCTCCGAGAGGTCGACGATCGCCGAAAGCGGCACCTGCCCGCTGGTGGCCGTGGAAGACGGCAGGTAGATCGCCTCGAGCGCGCCCCTGAGGCTTTGCAGATTGCGCATGTCCGCGCTCAGGATGACGCGATATTGGTTCGACTGCGTGTAGAAGGTCGAAGCGATGCGTTGCCCGAACGCGTCATAGAGCGCGTTATCGACGGTGGCGGGCGTGATGCCGAAGCGCGCCGCCGTGGACCGGTCGATCGTCATCAGCAACTGCCGACCTTTGAGCTCGAGATCGCTCGATACGTCCTCGAACTCCGGCATCTCCTGCATGCGCTGCTCGAGCTTCGGCGCCCAGGCCGCGATTTGTGACGCGTCGGGATTCTGGAGAAAGAACAGGTACTGCGCGCGGCCGACCGTGCTGTCGATGGTGAGATCCTGCACCGGCTGCATGGCGACCGAGACGCCCGCGATGTGGCGGGTTTCGTCGTGGAGGCGGCGAATGATGGCTTCGACGCCGTCGCTGCGCTCCTCGCGTGACTTCAGCGAGATCAGCAGGCGTCCGTTGTTCAGCGCGACGTTCGTGCCGTCGACGCCGATGAAGGAGGATACGTTCGCGACGTCTTTGTCCTTCAGAATGGCGTCCACCACCGCCTGCTGCTTCTGCGCCATCGCGGGAAAGGAAATGTCCTGCGGGGCGATTGTTATGCCCTGGATCGCGCCGGTGTCCTGGACAGGAAAAAACCCCTTGGGAATCTCGATGTACTGATAGCAGGTCAGGACGAAGGTCAGCACGGCGGCGACCAAGGTGACGCGCTGGTGGTTCAGCACCCACTTCAGCCCGCGGTCGTATTCGCCGATGATCCATTCGAAGACCCGCTCGGCGCCGAGATCGAAGCGGTTGCGCGTGTGCTCGGGCCGATGCTTGACCATCAAGGCGCACAACATCGGCACGAGGGTCAGCGACACGACCGCAGACAGGACGATCGCCATCGCGAGGGTGACGGCGAATTCGTGGAACAGCCGCCCGACGATGTCGCCCATGAACAGCAGAGGGATCAGGACCGCGATCAGCGACACGGTCAGCGAGACGATCGTGAATCCGATCTCGCCGGAGCCGCGCAGCGCCGCCTGCAGCGGCTCCATGCCCTCTTCGACGTAGCGCGCGATGTTCTCGATCATGACGATCGCGTCGTCCACCACGAAGCCGGTGGCGATCGTCAGCGACATCAGAGAGAGATTGTCGAGCGAGAAGCCGAACAGGTACATGCCCGCCAGCGTGCCGACGAGCGAGAGCGGCGCCGACAAGCTGGGGATGAGGGTCGCCGGCAGGTTGCGCAGGAAGACGAAAATCACCAGCACCACTAGCACCACGGCGAGTCCGAGTTCGAACTGCACGTCGTTGACCGAGGCGCGGATGGTGCCGGTCTGGTCCGAGAGAACGACGACGTCGAGCCCCGGCGGCAGCGACTGCTCCAGCTTCGGCAACAGGGCCTTCACCGCGTCGACCACGGCGATCACGTTGGAGCCGGGCTGGCGCTGGACGTTCAGGATGATCGCTGGCGTACGGTTGGCCCAACCAGCCAGTTCGCTGTCTTCCGGGCCTTCCACCACGGTGGCGACGTCCGACAACCGCACCGCGGCGCCATCCCTGTACGCGACGATCATGCGCTTGTAGTCGTCGGCGGTCTGTAGCTGGTCGTTATTGTTGATCGTGCTGTTCTGAGACGGCCCGTCGAATGCGCCCTTCGGCAGATCGGTGTTTTCCGACGTGATGTCCGTGCGAATGTCGTCGATCGCCAAGCCATAAGCCGCCAGCGCGCGCGGGTTCAGCTGGACGCGAAGGGCCGGCCGATGGCCGCCGGCGATGGAGACCAGCCCCACTCCCGAAACCTGGGAGAGCTTCTGCGCAATTCGCACGTCCGCGAGGTCTTCGACCTGAGTGAGCGGCAGTGTCTTCGACATCAGCGCGAGGGAGATCACCGGCGTGTCGGCGGGATTGACCTTCGCATAGACCGGCGGCGCGGGCAGTCCCGACGGAAGCAGGTTGGTCGCAGCGTTGACCGCCGCCTGCACTTCCTGTTCAGCGACGTCCAGCCTGATGTCGAGCCCGAATTGAAGCGTCGTTACGGCGGCGCCCGCCGAGCTGATCGAGCTCATCTGGCTGAGGCCCGGCATCTCGCCGAACTGCCGCTCGAGCGGCGCTGTCACCGCCGTCGTCATGACCTCCGGGCTCGCGCCGGGATAGAAGGTCGAGACCTGGATGGTCGGATAATCGACCTGCGGCAGGGCCGAGATCGGCAGCAGCCGGTAGGCGACGATACCGACGAGGAGAATGGCGACCATCAGCAGCGTCGTCGCCACCGGCCGCAGGATGAAGATGCGGGACGGGCTCATGGCGTTCGCTTAGTGCGCCGCATCGGACGGCGCCGATGAAGGCCGACCGGCCCGCTCGCCATGGCCCGCATGCGGCGAAGCGTCGACGTTGGCGGCGGGGTTGCTGGGATCGGCGACAATCCTGACTTTCGCGCCGTCGCGCAGCCGGTCGGCGCCGTCGACCACGACCGTATCGCCTGGTTTGAGGCCCGACACGATCTCAACGTTGTCGCCGTCGGCGACGCCGGTCGTGACCGGCTGCACCGTGACGGAGCTGTCCGGTTTGACGAGGTAAACGAAGGCGCCCGGCGCGCCGTGCTGGATCGCGGCGACGGGCGCGACCGTGACGTTCGACAACGTTCGCACGTTTAGCCGCGCGTTCACGAACTGGTTGGGGAACAGCGCTTCGTCCTTGTTGGGGAAGTTCGCGCGGAGCTTGATCGTGCCGGTGGTGGTGTCGATTTCATTGTCGACGCTCTCGAGCGTTCCCGTCGCGATCGGCTTGGCGTCGGAGCGGTTGTAGGCGGTCACGGACAGCGTGTGGCCGGCGCGCATCTCCTGCCAGATCGTCTGCACGTCGTCTTCCGGCACGACGAAGATGACTGAAATCGGCTCCGTTTGCGTCAGCACGACCAGCCCAGTCGAGGTTGACGTCTGTACGTAGTTGCCGGGATCGACCAGCCGCAGGCCGACCCTTCCGGTCACCGGCGCGACGATGTGGCAATAGACGAGATTGAGCTTGTCGGTCTCGATCGTCGCTTTGTCCGATGCGACCGTTCCCGTGTCCTGTTTCACGAGATATTGCTGATCGGCGACCTGCTGCAGGGCGATCGAATCCTGCTTGGCCAAAGTCTGGTAGCGGATGAGGTCGGACTGGGCCTGGTCCAACAGGCCTTGGTCGTGGAGCAGCATCCCCTGCGCCTGATCCAATGCGGCCTGATAGGGCCGAGGATCAATCTGCGCCAGGAAGTTGCCCTTCTGTACGGTCTGGCCTTCCTTGAACCCAACGTCGACGAGCTGACCATTGATCTGGGTCTGCACGGTGATCGTCGCCAGCGGCGTCACCGTGCCCAGCCCGGTGATGACTTCGCGGATGTCGCCCGCTGCAATCTTGGCCGCGCCAACGTCCTGCGCGAACTGCGGATGGCGTTGGCCGGTGGGTTCGGACGCATGCAGGAAATGCCAGAACTCCGACCCCCAGCGCTGTCAGCGACACGAGATAGAGAGCCGGTCGCAGCAGGCTCCGCTTGGCCGCGTCCGTCGGCGCGCTTTCGCCGGTCGGCGAGTGAGTCTCCGTTTCGATTTCGCTGGTCGCCACCCGTTCGTCCATGACCGCTCGACCCTCCTCGTCGCCGAGTTTTCCTCGGCTCGAAACGGCTCGCGGCCGCTGCGGGCGAAACGCCAAAGTAATGTGGCAGCTTTTTGGCTACATAATGGGATCAAATCGAAGTTCACCCGACTGTGACTTCAACGTTTTGTGGAATATCACAGCGCTGTTACTTTTTATCCATCGACCTTTTCCAAGTATAGCATCACGGCTTCGTGTGCGACGTCAGGGTCAAGCCCAGAACTAGAGCGTTCTGCAACTACGTGGAACCGTCATTGCGAGCGGAGCGAAGCAATCCAGCGTGACAACGGCGCGCACAACAGAACGAGCCCCGCGCCGGATCGCCCGGAAGATCCCTGAGCGAGCCACCGCTTTCTCACGCAGCAGGATTCAGTCGAAAGCGGCTCCCGACTGCTCCGCGACGCCCCTCGGGGCCTCGAGAAATTTCAAGCCGACGCGCAGCCCGCGACGCCAGACCGTCGCGCACGGGCGCACGACCATTTCCTGGTCATTCCGCCACACGCCCGCGATCACCTTCCGCCGAATGTCGGCCTCGAAGAGCAGGTCGAAAATGTGTGGAATCGGCTCGTCCGTCGTGAGTGTGATCGCCACGCCGGTCTCTGACAAGTTCGCGAGAGAACAGCGCACAACCTGCTCGCCATGATCAAAGACGATATGCGCGATCTTCGCGGTCGTAAAACGGCGGCTCTTGCGTTCCTCGGCCATGGCGCACCACGCCTGTTGCCCAACAACATACGGATTATCCGTATTCGAGGCGAGGTTGGCAATGGGCCAGATCAAACATGGAGATTAACCAGCCGCGCGACCACGCCAGCGTGGTCGAGCAGTTCAGCAGATCGGCGTTTGGTCGTTACGCCAACAGCGAGGCGTTCCGAAACGTCTTCAGCGGGGCCGAAGCGGGATCTGTGCGACGCTTCGCCCCCACCGATTTGCGGCTACTTCATCGGCATCGGCGCCATGAGGCCGCCTTGCGTCCACAGGGCGTTCAAGCCCCGATCCAGGTGGTAGGGCTTGCCGGTCGTCTGATCGAAGATCTCGCCGTAGTTTCCCGTCGCGGCGATGACCTTGGCGGCCCAATCGTGTTCCAGACCAAGCGCCTGCCCGGTCGCGAAATCGTGGCCGAGCAACTGATCGGCCCGCATATCCTGGCGCTTGCCAGCCTCCGCGACATTGGCTTTCGTGATGCCGAGCGCTTCCGCCTCGATCAGCGCGCTGATCGTATATTCGACGATCAGGCCGAACGCCTTGTCGCCGTCCTTATAGGCAGGGACGACCGGATCGAGGCCGAACCGCTCGGGCAGGAAGACGAAATCGCTGGTGCGGGCGTGGAAATTGGCCCGCGACTGCGCCAGGCGCGATTCCATGCCGGTCCCGGCGCAGCGGACGACCGACACAGCGGCGTCCAGTTCGCCCTGCTCGGAATGGGCCTGAAGCCCGTAGGGAATATGCCGTGCCGTCATTTCGTCGCGCAGCGTCCGCTCGGGCGCCGTCATGTCGAGGGCGCAAATAACATGGTTCTTCAGACCCTCGAGGTTGGTGATCCCTGCATCTTTGTGAACCAAAATGCGCTGAGCGTCATAAAACACGGGCGGCCCGTAGCTGATGCCGAAATGCATGGCGTCGCTCGTCGACGGCGAAACGCCCACGAGCAGTTGAACCTGCCCATCCTTCAACGCGTTCAGCGCCTCCGGCTCGGCCGGGAAACTGTGAATCGAAAGCCCGTCCGCTGTGCCAAGAACGGCGACGGCGACGGCACGACAGATCTCGCCGCCGAGCTTGGAGAGATCGCCGTGAATGTCTTCGCCGTTCCAATCGTCTTCGGTTTGCACCGTGCCGCAATCGAGATGGTGGGAAGCCTTGATCGACGCGAGCGTCTGCGCATGTGCGGCGGAAGCGAGCGGCAACAGGCCGAGAACGAGAAGTCGGGCAAGCCAGCGAAACATCGATAACCCTTGCGCAGTTTTAAAACAAACAAAGGGACGGAAGCCGAAACTTCCGTCCCCGTGGACTTGGGGCCCGCAGCTATGCTGCGGGCCGGGTTCGGATCAAGGCTGCCAGTTGCCCGCGGTCGGCGTGCCGGGGGACGCGGTCGGGCGCGGGTTGAAATCGGCCGGATACGGGTCGCTCGGGTTGCCCTTCTTATACTGCTCGAAGGACTTGAAGTCGGTCGGCAGCACGCCGATCGCATAGCAAGCGCCGTTCGTATAGCCGTTCGCCGAGTAGTGCGCCTTGGCGAGATGCGGGAAGTTGCTGACCTGCGCATTGGTGAAGGTCGCCGCCGACGCCGGGATCAAGGGCTTCTCGCCCTTCAGCCGCTGCATGTCGAACGCTTCGGTCAGATCGCCAACGTCGTTGTACGGGTTGTCGGAGGGCCCGAGGTTGTTCTGGCCCAGGTTCGACTTGCCGAGACGGACGCCGCGCTGCTCGTCAGGCAGTTCGTACAACGGGATGAGACCCTTCAGTTCGTTGATGAACTTGATGATCGAGCCATGCTCGCTGTAGCGATGCGAGATCGTGCCAGCCGCAGCGTAAGGCGAGATCACGAGGGTCGGGATGCGCGGGCCGGCGTCCATGACCGAGCCGTCGGCGAAGGTGTTGCGCATCTGGAACGGGGCGTGATCGTACAGACCGTCGGTTTCATCATAGGTGATGATGATGGCGCTCTGCGACCAGTACGGGCTCTTGGCGATGGCGTTGATCGCCTGCGCCGAGAGGGCCTCGGTGAGCTGCTGATCCGAGTAGCTCCCGTGGTCATCGTTACCGAGGAACGCGTTCTGGACGCCGGGAGTCGGGTCGAGCGGCTTGTAGTTGGGGTTGTTGTCGTAGCCGCCACGCAGATAGAAGACGCCGCCGTCCGCCGGCAATTTCTGCTTCTCGATGGTGTCGAAGAAGTCCTGGGCGCCGTGCAGGTTGCTGCTCAGAACCTGCGGATTGTCGGCGATATACGCGAAATACTGCGCCGCATTGTGGTGCAGAACATAGCCGCTGTTCGCGGGCGGATTGTTGGTCGGGACGGTCGCCGTGCCAGGCGTCTCATAGGGATCCGACCGATCCTTGGCGTCGAAGCCCTGCTGGTACCAGCCCCAGTTCACAGGCTTGTTGAACTGCGCGATCTTCTTGATGTCTTCCTGCACGTCGAGCAGATCGGCCGCCGGGTTCGGATCGTTCTGGACGATCGATTCGATGTTCGAACCCATGAACGACAACGGCAGCGAAGCATAGTCCAGGTTCAGGCCCGGAGTCGCAGGGCTTTCATCGAAGTTATAGGGCGGCTTGACCTGGTTCGTATCGAGGTTCGAGCCGGGGAACGGGCCGGCGTCGGCGACCATCGGAACGTAGGCGTTGCTGTCGGACGGCAACACCGACGAGCCGTAGCTGGCCCCGAGCACGTTCGGGAAGCTCGGGTTCGGGTAGGTGGTCGTCGCGCCCTGGTCCGGGTGCAGAGCCCACTGGGTCGCGCCGGTCTGGCCAGAGAGGACCGCAAGCGCGTTCGGCGTCGACGGGCCGACGATCGTCTGATGGAAGTTATCATAGAGGACGAAGTTCTTCGCCCAGCTCCACATGAAGGGGATCGTATCGCAATCGATGTGGGAGACGTCGTCCTGCGCCTTCTGCACCGCAGCCAGCGTCATCGAAGTCGGCGCGACGCCCTTCGAGGTCACGATGTTGCCGAAGGAGTCGGTGGTCAGGCTTTCCTCGTCCAGCGCGTAGCGGTCGTTCGCCGCCATCTTGGTCGTCATATTGACGTCCATGCTGTTCGCCATGCCCTGGTGGCTGTGGTCGACCGAGATGAAGTCGGCGGGGTAAACCGGAACGACCGTGCCGTTGGTGCTGACGACCGACTGCGGCACCAGGAACGGCGAAATCGTCTGAGAGTGCAAAGACGTGTCGAGATAGCGCTGATTGAAGCTCGACAGCTGGTTCGCCGGCGTATAGCCCTTCGGCGCTTCATAGAGGCCGTTGGCGCCGGGATAGGTGCCGAAATAATGGTCGAACGACTGGTTTTCGTGGAAAATCACGAAAACGTACTTCACCTTCTTACGCAGCAGGTCGAGCTTCTGCTGAAGCGTCCCGTCGGTGTTGCTGTAGGAGCCGTCCCAAGTGTAATCGGCCGCGATTGCGTTGGAGGTCAGCGCCATCACGCCTAGGGCGGCGGCTGCCCTGCGATATCTTCTACTGGTCATTTGGTTCATCCCCAGTGAGAACCCAAATACGTTACGTCAAACGGTGGCCACATTCGTGGCTCCCAATTATGCGACTATCGGGCTCAAATTGCAGTTCGATGACAGTTTTGTTAAGAGCGCCGCCGTCGGCGGACTTTGAAACCGGTTTCAGCGCTGCCCGGCGTCGGCTTGAGCTTGGCCGCCAACGCCCGGCGGCGCCTCGGGAAATGGCGCCTAGGGTTTCTCGGGGAATGACGGCTTCCGCGACGAAGACTCCTGATTGATCTCACGAATTCGTGCACGGGCGTCGAAGCGGCCGCCGGCGAGCGGCCAGCGAAACGACGCGATCGCTCGACATGAACCGACCTGCCCGTAACGTCGCGAATGTCGGACGATAATTTACATTGCCGATGCGGCGTCTGGTCGCGCTGGCAACGTAAATTGAAAAACGGCGCCGCGAGGCGCGTTGGCGGACGCCCACAAGCGCCCTCCATGGCGTTCGACGACCGTGCGACAGATTGAGAGCCCCAACCCCAGTCCGCTCGCTTTGGTGGTTTGGAAGGCCTGGAACAAACTGTCCCGAACCTTCGGCGCCAAGCCGGGTCCGGAATCCTGAACGGAAACGACGAGCTCGCCCGCTGCGGTCTTGGCGGTAACGATCCGCAGCTCGCGGGGGCCCTCGCCGAGCTCCTCCATGGCCTCGATAGCGTTGGCGATCAAATTAAGGAGCACCTGCTGCAGTTCGACCCGATCGCCGTAGAAAGCCGGCGCGTCGTCGGCGAGCTCGGTTTTGACCGAGACGCCGCCCCTCAGGGCCTCGCTGCGCGTGAGCTCGATCACCTCGCGGATCGTCGCATTGGCGTCCACGCGGTCGGTTCGCGCCGGCGACTTTCTGATCAGATCGCGAACCCGGTGAACCACGGCGCTCGCCCGCGCCCCGTCCCTGACCACGCGCTCGAGGGCGAGCCGCACATTCTCCAATTCCGGCTCCGGGCGACCCAGCCAGCGTAACGCCGCTTGCGCGTTGGCGACGGTGGCGGTGATCGGCTGGCTCACTTCGTGGGCGATGGACACAGCGAGCTGCCCCAGAGTTGCGACGCGATTGGCGTGCCCGACCTGCATATGCATCTCGCGCAGCGCTGCGGCGGCGCGATTGCGCTCGGTCAGATCGAGCACGAAGGCGACCCCCTCCTGGCCGCCTTCTTCCAGGGTCGCCCCGCCGACGAGCACCGGCGCGCGACTGCCGTCTTTGCGGAAATATTCCTTCTCGTAGGGCTGGACCACTCCGGTTCGCCGAAGCTCAGGAATCCATTCCCGTTCGTGACGAGCGAGCCATTCCGGCGGCGTCAGAGCCCTCCAAGACAGCGGGGCGGCCGCAAGATCCGCCCGGTCGTATCCAAGGATGCGCAGAAACGCGTCGTTGGCTTCGAGGATGCTGCCTTCGAAGTTCCAGGTGAAGATCCCGATGATGTTGGCGTCGACCAGCCGGTGGATTCTTGCCTCGCGCTCCGCGAGGTCGGTATGGAGACGTGCGTTCTCCAACGCGATCGCCGCCTGAGAGGCGAGCAGCTTCAGCGTCGCGAGGCGATCCGGCGCGAAAACATATGGCGAGAGGTTGTTCTCGAGGTACAGCGCCCCGACCAGCTTACCCCGAACAGTCAAGGGCAGGCAGAGAATGGAGCGCGCATTGCTCCGACGAAGATACGGGTCGGCCGAAAACGGATTCCGGACCGCGGCGTCGTCGAGCACCACGGCCTCCTGTGTGTGGGCGACAAATTGGAGGATCAACTCCGGCAGCGCCGCGGTCGTCGCCGCCTCGTCCCGGCGATGCACGCCGACCGTCTCCCCGGCGATCGCCCCTTCGGCCGCAATGCGCCGGTCCAACCCTCGCAGCAGAACGAGCAGACCGCGCTCCGCACCCGCCTGCTCGATGGACATGCGCATCAGCGTCTCGACGAGTTTTTCCAGGTCTGTCTCGCCGGAGACGGCGTGCGAAACTTTGAGGACCGTTTCGAGATCGAGTGATGCGACGGCCGCTCCGATTGTGCTCGTCGGCTCGGGCGGGCGTTGTTTCGCGAGTTGCGGATACAATTTGTCGAGTTGCCGGACCTTTCCTGTCGCGTCCCAGCTGAGGTAGCTCTGCCGCGCATTTCGCAGATACGCTTCGGCGCTCGTTCGAATGCCGAGCGCGGTGAAAAAGCGCGCGGCGCGTTCGTTGGCCAAAGCCTCGTTCTGAATAAACCCATGGTTGCGAGCCAGCGCGATGGCCTCCTCATAGAGGCGCATGGCGTCCTTATCCCGACCTCGGAGGCGCGCAAGCTCCGCGCCAACCAACGCCGCGCGATTTGCGAAGGTCGCGGGGCAGTTCTCGGCCCATGTGGCGAGCTGCTTGTGATGAGCCGCAAGCGCGTGGAAATGGCTCCGCCGCTCCTCCTTGGCGCTCGAATCGCAAAGCGCGGCGCGCGCGAGAGCGCCATAGAAATGATATTCCGCCAACTCGAATTGCGTCGGAGCCGTCCAAAGGAGCGCCTCGGCTTTCGCGACAGCGAGAAAAGCGGACGCGTCGTCGCCGGCGTAGACGCTCGCTTGCAACTTTCGAATCCAATACCAGCAGGCGCCGATCGCCAACTGAGGATTGTCCTCCTGCCGGCTCCGGAATTGGCCTTCATTGAACTCGACGTCATCGAAGGACGCGAAATCGGAAGTCAACCCGCGCAGCATGCGGATGAGCTGGAGCTGACCGGCGATGCAGTCGCCGGCGAGACCGAACCGCATGCGCCGCGCAAAGTCCAGACCTTGCTCGGCCTCACGCTGGACGTCGTCGAGGACGTCGCCGCTCGCGACGCGATTTGTGATCAGGTCGATGCAGCTATAGGCCGCATAGGATAGATCGCCGGCGTTGATCGCGGCCTCGAAGGCGCGTCGTAAGAAGCCGCGCGACACATCGAGAGGCTCGCTCCAATGGGCGACGTGGACCGCGAAGACGAGGTAGACGCGAGCCTTGAAGCGATCCAGCCCATGCTTGTCGACCAGCTCCAGAGCAAGTCTCCCAAAGCGAAGCCCAGCCCCATATTCGCCGAGATACGTTCCAAGGACCCCGCCGAGCCATGCATAAGCCAGGCAGGATCCGTCGGAGTTGCCATGGTCGAGGCTGAGCGTCGACATCCGGCTCACGACGAGGCGGAAAAGATTCAAATCCGTGAACAGCGCGGGAGACGTGAGCACCGTCAGCACGTCCATGATCGCGCGATGGTCAGGATCCTTCATTCCAGGGAGAGCGCTCAAGCCTTCGATCGAGCTGGAGCCGAGACGCCGCCACAATCGGGCGTAGTCGCGACGGACGCCGTCGGCGGTCGCTTCGATCGACCATTGACCGTCGGCTTGGCGTAGAAAGTCCAATCCGACCGCGACCGCGCGGTCGCTGTGGTCCATGGTCGTGTAGAGATTGATGCGAAGGCAAGCGACAGCCGCGGAATTGACGGTCGTTCGGGCGCGCTTCGAGAGCTCGGCAAGGCGCTCGTCCGCCGCCGCCAAATCTCCGATCAGATAATCACACTCGGCCCGGTTGAGCTCGAGTTCGAAGGCGAGCCTGGGAGAGACTTCCCATTGCGCCTCGCCAAGGAGCGCTTGTCCCGCGGTGAGATATTGCATCGCCGCGTCATAGGCGGTCGCCGCCTTCGCGCGCTTTCCCGCCATCAAATTGAACTCGGCGACGCGTTCGCGCTCTTCCGGCGCCGCGATCAAAGCAGCGCCGCGATCGAGCTGATTGACGATCTCGAAGATGACGTCTTCGCGCAATTCCGGCGACGTCTGCGCGACCAGCACCCGTCCGATCAAGAGATGCGTCGCCGCCCGCTGACTTTCCGGTATGAGGGAGTACGCCGCTTCCTGCACCCGATCGTGGACGAACCGGTATGCGTGCGGCAAGCGCTCGACCAACTCGAAGCGGACCGCCTCCCAAAGCGCGGCATGGATGTCCTCCTCCGAGCTTCCCGGCACGATCGCCAACATCGTGGCGTCGGCGACATTGCCGAGACAAGCCATCCGCTGCAGCGCCTGTTGCGTTTTGTCGGGCAGCCGAGCGAGCTTCGCCACCAGGATGTCCACCACGTTGTCGGCGTATCCCTTGGCGTGGATTCGTTCGAGGTCCCACGACCAATTGAGCCTCGCATGATCGAAGGTCAGCATCCCCTCGTCGGCGAGGGCATGGAGGAATTGAAGGACGAAGAACGGATTGCCGGCCGTTTTCGCATGCGTGAGATGCGCCAGGACGGCTATGTGACTGGGCTCGAGGCGAAGAGCGTCGGCGATCAGACGCCCGAGTTGGTCATGGTCGAGGTTGGATAGCCTGATGTCGCTGATCTTCGCCCCCAAGGCGTGAAGCGCTTCAAGCTTGCCCATCAGCGGATGAGCGGCGTCCACTTCATTGTCGCGATAGGCCGCGATCAACAGCAGGTGACGCACGCCCGGCTGCGCAACGAGATGCTCGATCAAGTCGAGCGTCGCCGCGTCCAGCCATTGCAGATCATCGAGGAACAACACGAGCGGATGATCCGGCTGCGCGAACACACTGAGGAGGCGCTGAAGCGCGAGTTGGAAGCGAGCCTGGTGGTCCTGCGGGAGGAATTCCGGGACCGGCGGCTGCGCGCCGACGATGAGCTCCAGTTCCGGGACGAGATTGACCATCAGTTGGCCGTTCGGTCCGAAAGCCTCCAGCAGCGCGGTTCGCCATCGCGATATTTCAGCGTCGGCGCCGCCGAGGACCTGCCGGACGAGGCTTTGCAAGGCCTGCGCGAGCGTCGCGTAAGGAATGTTTCGCTTGTATTGTTCGACCTTGCCCGAGGCGAACAGGCCGCGCTGGGGGACGAGCGCGCGGTGCAGCTCATTGACGACCGAGGACTTGCCGATGCCGGAATAGCCGGAGACCAGCACCAGTTCCGGCGTTCCGCTCGCCACTACGCGATCGAAGGCGGCGAGCAGCGTCGCGACCTCGCGCTCGCGCCCGTAGAGGCGTTCGGGAATGACGAGGCGGTCGGACGTGTCGCGCTCGGCGAGCGCGAACCGCTCGAGGCGCCCGCTGCGCTCCCATTGGTCGAGACAGCGCTTGAGATCGCATTCGACGCCGGCGGCCGTCTGGTAGCGCTCCTCGGGCGTCTTGGCGAGCAGCTTCATGACGATGTCGGAGATCGGCGCCGGAACGCTCGGCAGGCGCTCGGCGGGCGGTGTCGGCCGCCGGGCGATATGGCAGTGGACCCACTCCATCGGATCCTCGGCCTGGAACGGCAGCCGGCCGGTGAGCGCCTGATAGAAGGTGACGCCGAGCGCGTAGAGGTCACTGCGGGAATCGATCGAGCGGTTGATGCGGCCGGTCTGCTCGGGCGCCATATACGCCAGCGTGCCGGCGATCACGTCGGGCGGATCGGGCCCCTGGCGCTGGCGCGGCAGGCGGGAGGCGACGCCGAAGCCGGTGAGCCGCACGCCGCCGTCGGCGCAGTCGACGAGAATGTTGGCCGGCTTGACGTCTTTGTGGACGAGGCCGGCCCGGTGGGCGGCGCCGAGCGCCGCGGCGACGGCGACGCCGAGGCGCAGGAAGCTTGCCGTCTCCATCGGCGCGCCGATGGCGCTCGCGAGCGGCACGCCGCCCGGATCCTCCAGCACGAGCAGCGACTGCCCGCCCTCTCGCCGAAGCTCGAGCGGCCGCGCGGCCCAGGCTGGGTCGAGATCGTCCTTCAGCTTCAATTCGTTGAGGCGAGACGAGCCGCCCGGCGTCGACCGGTCGCCGGACACGACGACCAGAACCGGGCCCCGATCACGCTCGAACCCTCGACAGAGCAGGCGGTCGCCGTCCTCCCACAGAAGCTCCAGATCCCGAAGACCTGTGATGCCGAGTTGAAGATGAGGGCCCACGATGCCGCCCCCGCACGCCGCTTGATCCACTGACCGCCCTAGTTACGACCGGAAGGCCGCAGCCGCGGAATGGCCCTGTCTCGAACTAAACTTTAATTCGCCGCGGGCGGACTCGCTGATCGGCGCATTGTTAATGGCGACGCGAACGCCGCCTCTCCCCATCTCGTACCATCACGGCTCGAGGCTGCCTCGCGAGCATGGAGGAATCTTCATCTCCGCAAAGGCCCAAGTCAAGCCCCGGCTCCTGGCGTCCACCCCCAGAGGAACGACTGAGCCGGTCGAACACTTCAGGCAGATTTCGAGCAAAATCTTGCCTAATGTTAGGCCATGTTAAGAAAACTCGGGCCAAGATGCGCCGGTTGGTTGCCCACGCGCGAGAGCCGGCTTGAACGCGTTTCTATATTTCCCCCGCAAGCTCTCCCGTCTCGCCCGCCGGCAAGCGCTGCTTTTCGTTGCCGCGATGGTCCTGATCGGCTCGGTATTCGCTGGCGGGGCTTGGCTGGCGCAGTTCCTCTACCACCAGCAGATCGACCAAAGCGCTCGCAACGCGAAGACCGTTTCCTACGTTCTCGCCCAGGAAATCGATCAGTCGCTCCGGTCGATCTCCTATTCGATTTCGCAGGTGGTCGACCGCGTGCAAAGCGCGCGCCCGACGAAGCCGGACGACGTGAATTCCTTATCCCTCGATAAAGAGGTCCGCGCATTGGCGACGGAGCAAATGGTGCGGGGGCGGCGGATCGGCGGAATCGCCATTATCGGGGCCGACGGGGGCGCGAGCGTCGATCCGCGGATCTCTCAGTCCCTCCTAGGGCGCCTGCGCTCCGCCACCGACAACGACGTCTATGTGTCGGGCCCCTTGGAAAGCCTGACGAGCTCGAAAGGAATGGGGCTGTCCAAGCGCATCTCCTCGCCGACGGGCGCCTTTCTCGGCATGGTGACCGCCACCTTAAACCAGGGGCCAATCGACGATCTCATCGAGCGCTTCATGCTGGGCGACCATGGATCCATTGGTCTGTACCGTACCGACGGGACCATGCTGATGCGTTTGCCTGCCGTGGATCTCATGCTGGGCAAGGACATCACCAACAGCAAGACCTATACGCAATTCATTTCCCGCGGCCGCGAGGGCGTCACGCAAGAAACGAGCGTCATCGACGGCCTGGCTCGCATCTTCTCCGTCTCCGAGCTGCCCGACTTTCCGCTCGCGGTCGTCGTTACCGCGGCGAAGGGCGACGCGCTGGCCGACTGGCTCACGCAAGCCGAGTGGATCGCGCTGGGAGTTCTCGTGCTCGCGATCGCGATCGTCGTCGGCACGGTCCGGCTGGCTGTCGGCGTCGACCAGCTCTCGGAATCCAGGGAAAACGCGGCGGTTCAGCAACAGCTCGCGATTCAGTACAAGCAGTTCAACAACGCGATGGACAACATCGTGCAGGGCGTCGCTTTGTTCGACGCGCAGATGAAACTGATCACCTGCAACCGGCGCTACGCGGAAATCTATGCTCTGCCCCCCGAGATGACGCGCCCCGGGGCCGCAAATGCGGAGGCGCTGTTCCACGGCCGTACGGAGGGTCGCGGCGAGCATGGCTCGTCCGAAACTCGCACGGAGGCCGATGGCGGCATTGTCAGCGTCACCGAGTTGTCGGATGGACGCATTATCTTGCAGCGCAAGAAGAAGCTCGCCGACCGTGGATGGGTGTCTACGCACGAAGACATCACCGCTCGCCGCCGCGCGGAGGAAAAAGTTCGGGAAATGGCGACGAAGGACCCGTTGACCGGTCTTTCCAATCGCTTTGAATTCCGACAACGCCTGGATCAGTGCATCGCCGACGTTCGCCGGAAGATCGGCAAGTTCGCCGTCTTCTATCTCGACCTCGACCAATTCAAGGCCGTGAACGATAGCCTCGGGCACCCGTTCGGCGACAAACTGCTGCAGGAGGTCGCTGCTCGAATTGTCGCCGAAGTCCGCATCGGCGACACGATCGCTCGGCTGGGCGGCGACGAGTTCGCGATCATTCAGCGCATCGAGAATACGCTGAACGATCCGATCAAGCTCGCGCGACGTTTGATCGGCGCCGTCAGCGAGCCTTATACCATCGATGGGAACACCATCGTCATCGGCGCGAGTGTAGGCATATCCGTGACGCCGAACGACAGCCTCGTCGCAGACGAACTGATAAGAGGCGCGGACATGGCGCTCTATCAGTCCAAAGCGCACGGCCGCGGCAACTACAACTTCTTCAAGCCGTCGATGGACGAGCAGGTTCGCGCGCGCCGTCAGATGGAAGACGATCTGCGAACTGCGATAGCGGAAAATCAGTTCCACCTGCACTTCCAGCCCGTCATCGGCGCCGCGGACCGCAGGGTGAAGTCGTTCGAGGCGTTGCTGCGCTGGCAGCATCCGGTCAACGGCAACGTTCCTCCTGGCGAATTCATCGGGCTGGCGGAGGAGGTCGGCCTGATCGTCCCCATCGGGGAATGGGTGATCCGCGAGGCGTGTAAGGAGGCCGCCAAGTGGCCGCGCGACATCAAGGTCGCGGTCAACGTCTCCGCAATGCAGTTCAAATCGTCCGGCTTGATCCAAGCGATCTGCGCCGCCCTCAAACAATCGGGGATCGACGGGTCGCGGCTGATCGTCGAAGTGACCGAGAGCGTGATGATCGGGGATACGAGCCAGGCGATCGGGATCCTTCACTCCATCCGCGATCTGCACATCATGATCGCGATGGACGACTTTGGAACCGGCTATTCGAGCTTGAGCTATCTCCACCGCTTCCCGTTCGACAAGATCAAGATCGACCGCTCGTTCGTGAGCGAACTCGGGGAGCGAAAGGATAGCCTCGCGATCGTGCGCGCGATCACCAGCCTCGCCAAAGCGCTCGGCATGGCGACAGTCGGAGAGGGCGTCGAGACCGAGGAGCAATTGTCCGGCCTCGAGGCGGAGGGCTGCGACGAGATCCAGGGCTATTTGATCAGCCGCCCGATGCCGCCGACTGAGATTTTGGGATTTCTGGCCGCGAGCCGAGACGCGACGACGGCCTCCATCGCAGAACTTCCGCAGATACCCAAAAAGGACCTACTACGTGCGCCCACAACCGTGGCTGGGCCGCCGCGGCTGCGGTCAGTATCAAACAAGTCGTCGCGGCCCGCCCAGCGCGGCTAAAGCGCGCTGCGAAATGATGGAGCCCGCCTACACTTCTGCCGACAGCGGCGTCGCCACCTCTTCGAGCGGGCGGCGCTCAGCGTCGACGGCGAAGCGCGCGGCGACGAAGGCGGCGGCGAGCATCAGCAGCGCAGCAAGCACGTAGCCGGCGAAGACGCTCTCGCGCGATCCGCTGGCGATCAGCAGGCCGAACAGGTACGGCGACGCGGCGCCGCCGACGCCGGTGCCGACGGCGTAGAAGATCGCGATCGTCAGGGCGCGGATCTCAATTGGAAAATTCTCGCTGACGGTGAGATAGGCGGCGCTGGCGGCGGGCGAGGCGACAAAGAAAACCAGCATCCAGCCGAGCGTCTGGGTGAACGCCGTCAAAACGCTGAACTCGAACAGCACGCCGCACCCGATGAGCAGAATGCCGGAAAGCGCGTAGGTGATCGTGAGCATGCGCCTTCGGCCGACCGTGTCGAATAGACGCCCGAGCGCGAGCGGCCCGAGAAAATTGCCGATGGCGAAAGGCAGGATGTACCAGCCGACGCGATCCGCCGGCACAGCGTAGAACTTTGTCAGCACCAGAGCGTAGGTGAAGAAGATTGCGTTGTAGAAGAACGCCTGCGCCGCCATCAGAGTGAGGCCGAGGAAGGCGCGGCGGGGATAGACGCGAAAGATCGTCACGATCACCTCGCGGAGCGGCGTGTGAGTGCGCGATCGCAGCCGGACCGGCGGGGCCTCGACCGGCGCGATCTCAGCGCCCTCGCTCACGAAGCGATCCTCGATGCCGCCGACGACAGCTTCCGCCTCCTCGGCGCGCCCATGAATAGCGAGCCAGCGCGGACTTTCGGGGATCCACATGCGCATGAAGAACACCACGACGCCAAGCGCCGCGCCGACGAAAAAGGCGAAGCGCCAGCCGACGTCGGGCTCGAACAGCGAGGGACTCAACAGCACGACGGCGACGAGAGCGCCGAGCGCCGCGCCAACCCAGAAGCTGCCGTTGACCAGGAGATCGACGAAGCCGCGAAACCGCGCCGGAACAAGTTCCTGAATGGTGGAATTGACCGCGGCGTATTCGCCGCCGATGCCGCAGCCGGTCAAAAAGCGGAAGAGGAAGAAGCTGCTCGCGTTCCAGGCGAGGCCGGAGAGCGCGGTCGCGACGAGATAGACGGCGATCGTGGTGAAAAACAGCGGCTTGCGGCCGAGCCGGTCGGTCAGCCAGCCGAAACCCAGGGCGCCGCATACGGCGCCAGAGACATAGGCGCTGCCGGCGAAGCCGACGTCGGCGTCGCCCAAGCGCAGCGTCGGGCTCGCCCGCAAGGCGCCCGACACCGAACCAGCCATCGTCACCTCGAGGCCATCGAGAATCCAGGTGACGCCTAGCGCAACGATGACGAGAGAATGGAAGCGTCCCCAAGGCAGGCGCTCCAGGCGCGCGGGGACCCGGGTTACAACGACGCCTTGCTCGACTGGACGAGCGCTCTTCCCAAGAACAGGAGTCGCGGCCGGCTTAAATACGCTCATGGTTCGCGCCCTCCCATGCGGACCGCTTCGGCGCGGCCGGGATCGAAAGTCGACCAGCTCTCGATGTAGGGCGTCGTTCGGCGCCGGCAAGCGCGGGATAGCCGCGAGGCGACTACCCGACGTAGCGCGCGATGTTCTTCACTTGCACGCCCCACCCCTGATCGTTCATCCGGAAAGCCTCGTCGCGGCGAGCGGCGGGGACTTGATCGAAACCGGATTCGCTGATGACAAGCTGCACGCCCGACTCTGTCGGCTGCAACCGAAACTCGACGAGCGTCGGCTGCTCCGCCGAATAGTCTATGCCGGGATCAATCGCGTAGGGGCGCCACGTGAAGCCGAAGAGCGTCTCAGGCTCGATCGTCTGCACGTCCGCTTGCCAGACGAGATGCTCGTAACCGGGATGCGTAACTTGGCCGCGCGCCGTCTCGCCGACGACGAATGGCCCCTCGAGCGCGACGCCGAACCATGCGCCGAATTCGCGATAGTCCGCCAAAGCGCGCCACACACTCGAGAGCGACGCGTCGAGTTCCACCGACTTCTCGATTCGATCGCTCATGCCGCCCTCCCGGTTCGCCCAGAGTAATCGATCGAGCGCGCACGGCGCAATCACGGGCCTTCTCAGGAAGAACGAGGCGAAGCGCCTCTTATCGCCCGCGACCGTCCGGCGGATGGCTTCGCGGCGGTGTTCGCCGCCAACCTGCAGGCACAAGAGCGCGTCCCTCTCGGTGATGAAGCGAGAGCTGCGCCCCGTGCCCGCCCCCGTCAATTATCGTCGTCGTTCGGTACGCAGCGATAGCCGTTCCCGTTCGGCGCATTGATTCCGTGGAAGCCGGGCGAACACTTGTCAGCGTACCACTGCACCGTCGTCGCCGAAGTCTTGAACCCGCGCGGCGGCGTCATCGCCGCATTCGCGATCGCGCTGACGCACAAAAGCGCGCCTGCGCCAATGGCGGCGACGAATGCGCTCTTCAATGCGGCGCGTCTCTGAACAAGCATATCCGTCACTCCTCACGCCAACGTGAAAATGTCAGTTGCGTCTACAGAGTATGCAGATATGCACAAATGTTGGCGTTGCGAGACGTACTAAGGATGATCTTTCCGTGATGAAACGCGGATTTAGCCGCTCTCGTCAGTTCAATGTTTTGCGCGACCTATAGTTCCGTTTTCTTCGGCCGATTGCGCTTGCGCGTCTGAACCTCGACGCGCGGGCCCTCGACGAGGCGCACCACCGCGCCCCAGAGCGTGCGCACGTCCTGCTCGGTGAGCGCCATGCGGTGGAACATATTGCGCAGGTTGCGGCGCATGCCCGGCTTCTTGGTGACAGGGCGAAAAAAGCCCGCGTCCTCGAGCTTGCCTTCCAGGAACTCGAAGAAGGCGATCGCCATCTCGCGCGTCGCAGGCGGCGAGATGGCGCGCGCGATGGCCGGCGCCGGGGGCGCGTCCCCGTGCGCGTTCTTGAACCACTCGTAGCCGACGAGCAGCACCGCCTGCGCGAGATTGAGCGAGGCGTAGGCCGGATTGGCGGGAAAGGTGAGAACGGCGTCCGCCAGCGCGACTTCGTCGTTGTCGAGGCCAGTGCGCTCGGGCCCGAATAGAACGCCGCGCTTTTGCCCGGCGCCGACCGTCTCCGCCATCGCGAACGACGGGGCGACCACCGGCTTCATCTGGCCGCGCTCCCGCGCGGTCGCCGCGTAGAGAAAATTGAGGTCGGAGACCGCGGCCTCGAGACTGTCGAACACGCGCGCCCCGTCGAGCAGATGCGCGGCGCCGGCCGCCGCCGCATAAGCGACGTCGCGATATTCGTCGACTCGCGGCCAGCCCTCGCGCGGATTGACGAGCCTCAGATCGTCGAGGCCGAAATTGGCCATCGCCCGCGCGCACATGCCGATGTTTACGGCGAGTTGCGGGCGCACGAGGATGACCGCCGGCCCGCCGGCGAATACTTCCCTGCTCCGATCCGTTCCGGCGCCCACCATGGCTCTAGGCCGCCGCCGCGCGCAAGGCGAGGAAACGTCGGGCGATCTCATGCGCGACGACGCCGCTCGAATCGATCGGCTCGTAGGAGAAGCGTTCGATCGCGCCGGCGAAGCGCCGCACGGCGCCAAGCCGCTCCAGAGCGTCGATCGATGCGGCGAGCTTGCGCGAGGCGCCGCCCGAGGGCTCGAACACATGCACGGGCACGCCGGTCACCGTCGCCTCACCCACCATGTTAGCGCTGTCGCCGGTAACCAGAATGGCGTCGGCGAGCGCGAGAAGAGACGGGTAAGGGTTATCGCCCTCTCCGTCCCAAATGAAGCCCGGAGCATCGCCGAGGCCTTCCCGCACGGCGGCGAGAAGGTCCGGCGTCGTGCGGCGCGACGGCGTCGCCGCCACGCTGTAGCCCTGAGCGACAATCGCCCGGATTGCCTCCCCGAGACGAGCGACGTCATCGGCAGTGAAATGCTGCGCGCCGCTCGGCCCGCCCAAGACAATCGCGCAGCGCGGCCCCGGCAAAGCAGCGATGCGCGGGTCAGGCGCGGCGCGAGACGCGGCGAGCCGGCGGGCCGAGAAGGGATGCGGCGACGTCAGCGTCGTCACGACATTCGGCCCCCGCAACCGATCGTGCTCGGGCGTCCAGATGAGATCCATGCTGGCGTGCGCAAAGCGCGGATCCTGGAGGCATACCGCGAAAACGCGCGAGCGGCCCGCGCGCTTGAAACCTCTGAGGTAAGGCACCGTGACGCGCCCACAAGCGATCACGATGTCCGGAAGCGGGTCTTTCAGAAGCGCTGCGTCGCGCGGATCAATCGGCCCGTAGGGCGAGAGCGCAGCGAAGAGCGGGCGCGGATCGACGGCCTGCCTGATATAAGGAACGCCGAGCGACTCGGCGATCCCGATCGCATTGGTCTCGTGTCCCGCCTTGCCGGAACCAAGCAGAAGGACGCGCACGCCCTCGCCAAGCAGCGCGTCCTGCATCGATGATTAAAGTCCCATCTTCCCGGGCAGCCATTGAGCGAAGCTCTGAGCGAGCGTCTGGACTCGGCGGCGCGTGATGTCCTCTTGATACGGCTGATTCTGGTAGGTGTTGGCGCCGACCGCGGAATAAAGCGGATACGCCCCGATCTGCTCGCCGCGCGGGCCGAGCACGATCGCGCTCCCCTGAATGCCGTCGATCGCGTCGGCGGCCGGATTGCCGAACGTGGAGTGCTCGGGCCCCAAGAACACCTCGTCGACGCGCGCCACCAAGGTCGGCGCGCCGCGAGCGCCCGGCGTCAAATATTGCGCGAACGACCGATGCAACGCCGCCGGCAAGACCGCGGCGACCCAATCCGCGTATTGGTCATTCCCGTTTTCACGCAACGGCCCGACATCGACCCGGATCGCTCCGAATTTGGCGGCCTCCGGCGCGGCGAGCGCAACGCCCGGCGCAACGGCAAGCGCGCCCATACCCGCCAAAGCGGCGCGGCGCGTCACAAGACGATTAATCATTTACGTCTCCCGAGCTGCGCCCGCCGTCCTAGCAGCGGGCGTGCTGCTCAAATATAAGCCACTTTGAGAATTTCGTAGCTCTTGCCGCCGCCAGGAGTATTCACTTCGACGCTATCGCCTACTTTTTTGCCAATCAGCGCGCGTCCGGTGGGGGACGTGACCGAAACCTTGCCCGCCTTCACGTCCGCCTCGCTCTCGCCCACAATCTGGAAAATCTTTTCGACCTCGGTGTCCTCGTCGATCAGACTCACCGTTGCGCCGAATTTGATGGTCGAGCCCGACAGCTTGGAGACGTCGATCACCTCCGCGCGCTGGAGCAGGTCCTCCAGCTCGACGATACGGCCTTCGTTCAGAGACTGCTGCTCTTTGGCGGAGTGATATTCGGCGTTCTCCGAGAGGTCGCCATGCGCACGCGCTTCCGAGATCGCCTGAATGATCCGCGGACGCTCCACCTTCTGGCGCCTCGAAAACTCAGCCTCCAGGGCGGCATGGCCGGAGGCTGTGATCGGAATTCTTTCCATCGCTTAACCTGCCTCGAATCCCAAAAACTTTGCTCCGCAATCGACGCCGACGCGTCGAATCACGCGAAGTAGTCCTGCAGCGCTCGGACTTCAAGATCGCCTGCCAGCGTGGCTTTTATGCCCTCGGTGGCCGCAATCGCCCCTGAAAGAGTGGTATAGTAAGGCGTTTTTTGCAAGAGGGCGGCGCGCCGGAGCGGTTTGGAATCGGCGAGCGAGGTCGCGCCCTCGGTGGTGTTGAACATGATCTGGACGCCGCCGTTGCGCACCGCGTCGGCCGCATGCGGGCGCCCTTCCGAGACTTTGTTGACCTTGACCGCCGGAACGCCCTGCTGCTCGAGATAGCGCTGCGTGCCAGCCGTCGCGATCACCTTGAAGCCGAGCGCGCAGAGCGCCCGCAGCGATTCGACGATGCCAGGCTTGTCGGCGTCGCGCAGCGAAACGAACACGGTGCCGGAGCGCGGCAGGGTCGCGCCCGCCCCGAGCTGGCTCTTGGCGAAGGCGATTTCGAAGTTGCGGTCGAGGCCCATCACTTCGCCGGTCGAACGCATCTCCGGGCCGAGCACGGTGTCGACGCCGGGGAAACGCGCGAAGGGGAACACCGCCTCCTTCACGCCGACGTGAGCGGGAACGCCCGGCTTCAGCTTGAAGGACGCCAGCGCTTCGCCCGCCATCATCCGGCTCGCGATCTTGGCGATCGGCTGGCCGATCACCTTGGCGACGAACGGCACCGTGCGCGACGCGCGGGGATTGACCTCGAGGACGTAGATTTCACCGTCCTTGAGCGCATATTGCACGTTCATCAGGCCGCCGACGTTGAGCGCCAGGGCGAGCTTGCGGGTCTCCTCCTCGAGGCGAGCGATGGTCTCGGCCTTTAGCGAGCGAGGCGGCAGCGAGCAGGCGCTATCGCCGGAGTGGATGCCCGCCTCCTCGATATGCTCCATGATCCCGGCGACGAAGACATCCTTGCCGTCGCACAAAGCGTCGACGTCGATCTCGATGGCGTCGGAGAGGTAGCGGTCGAACAGCAGCGGATTCTTGCCGAGAACCGTGTTGATCTGGCCCGTCTTGTCGTTGGGATAGCGCGCCTTGACGTCGGCGGGCACGAGGCTCGGCAGCACGCCGAGCAGGTAGTCGTCGAGCGCGCTCTCGTCATGGATGATCGCCATCGCCCGCCCGCCGAGCACGTAGGAGGGGCGCACCACCAGCGGCAGGCCGAGATCGGCGGCGATAAGGCGCGACTGCTCGACCGAATAGGCGATGCCGTTCTTGGGCTGCTTCAGGCCCAGCTTGTCGAGCAGCCGCTTGAAGCGGTCACGATCCTCGGCGAGATCGATCGAATTGACCGAAGTGCCGAGGATCGGCGCGCCCGACTGCTCGATCACATGGGCGAGCTTGAGCGGCGTCTGGCCGCCGAACTGCACGATGACGCCCTTCAGCGTCCCCGCCTCGCGCTCCTTTTGGAGGATCGCCAGCACGTCTTCCGCCGTCAAAGGCTCGAAATAGAGGCGATCCGAGGTGTCGTAGTCGGTCGACACCGTCTCCGGATTGCAGTTGATCATGATCGTCTCGAAGCCCATCTCGCGCAAGGCGAACGAGGCGTGGCAGCAGCAATAGTCGAATTCGATGCCCTGCCCGATGCGGTTCGGGCCGCCGCCGAGAATGACGACCTTCTCCCGGCCCGACGGGTTCGCCTCGCAAGCCAGCTTGCCCGCGAAAGGCGCCTCATAGGTCGAATACATATAGGCGGTCGGCGAAGCGAACTCGGCCGCGCAGGTGTCGATGCGCTTGTAGATCGGCGTCACCCCGAGACCGGCGCGGGTCTTGGCGACCTCTGCCTCGCTCACCCCCGCGAGCGCGGCGAGCCGCGCATCGGAGAAACCGGACGACTTCAGCAGCCGCAGATTGTCCGCGTCTCTCGGCAGGCCGTGGCGACGCACCCTCTCCTCCAACCGCACGATGTCGGCGAGGCGATCGAGGAACCAAGGATCGATCCGCGTGACCTCATGGATTTCTGCGACGCTCATGCCGAGACGCAGCGCCTGGGTGACATTGAGCAGCCGATCCGGCGTCGGTTTGCCGATCGCCGCACGCAGCGCGTTGTGATCGTCGCCCTTGCCGAGCCCTTCAATCTCGATCTCGTCGAGGCCGGTGAGGCCCGTCTCCAGCGAACGCAGCGCCTTTTGCAGTGATTCTGCGAAGGTCCGGCCGATCGCCATCGCCTCGCCGACCGACTTCATCGCCGTCGTCAGCACCGGATCGGCGCCGGGGAACTTTTCAAAGGCGAAGCGCGGGATCTTGGTGACGATGTAGTCGATCGTCGGCTCGAAGGAGGCCGGCGTCGCGCCGCCCGTGATGTCGTTGGCGATTTCGTCGAGCGTGTAGCCCACCGCGAGCTTCGCGGCGACCTTGGCGATCGGGAAGCCAGTCGCCTTGGAGGCGAGCGCGGAGGAGCGCGAGACGCGCGGGTTCATCTCGATGACGATCATCCGCCCGTCCGCCGGATTGACGGCGAACTGGACGTTCGAGCCGCCCGTCTCGACGCCGATCTCGCGCAGCACGGCGAGCGAGGCGTCGCGCATGATCTGGTATTCTTTATCCGTCAGGGTGAGCGCCGGGGCGATGGTGATCGAATCGCCGGTGTGCACGCCCATCGGGTCGATGTTCTCGATCGAGCAGACGATGATGCAGTTGTCCGCCTTGTCGCGGACCACCTCCATCTCGAATTCTTTCCAGCCGAGGACGCTCTCTTCGATCAGCACCTCGTCGGTCGGCGAGGCGTCGATGCCGCGCTCGACGATCTCGATGAATTCACTTTTGTTGTAGGCGATGCCGCCGCCGGTGCCGCCCATCGTGAAGCTCGGCCGGATGATCGCCGGCAGCCCTATGTCGTCCAGCGCGACGATGGCCTGGGCCAGCGTCTTGATGTGATGCGAGCGCGGCGTCGCAAGGCCGATCTTGGTCATCGCCTCGCGGAACAGCTCCCGGTCCTCGGCCTTGTCGATCGCCTCGGCGGTGGCGCCGATCATCTCGATGTCGTACTTCTCGAGAACGCCCATCTTCTTGAGCGAAAGCGCGCAATTGAGCGCCGTCTGCCCGCCCATGGTCGGCAGCAGCGCAAAGCCGCCCGGGACGGCGTAGCGCTCGGCGGCGATGATCTTGGCGACGACCTCGGGGGTGATCGGCTCGATATAGGTGCGGTCCGCCATGTCGGGATCGGTCATGATCGTGGCGGGGTTGGAATTGACGAGGACGATGCGATAGCCCTCGGCGCGCAGGGCCTTGCACGCCTGGGTGCCGGAATAGTCGAACTCGCAAGCCTGCCCGATGATGATCGGTCCGGCCCCGACGATCAAAATTGTGGAAATGTCGGTCCGCTTCGGCATCAGGTCCTCTAGGTCGGGCGCGCCCGCGCCGGCGCGCAAAAAAAGGCCGCGCCGCGGGTCCCAACCGCGATGCGTCCTCATACAAGGCCCAGAATCCCCCCGTTTCGGGAAAATCCGGCCCACCGGGCCGCCGCCGTCCGCCCTGGCCAGAGGCGCGCCCCGGCCGTACTAGACGAGATTTCGCACGGGGGGAAGGGCGCCAAGCGCTCGAGCTGCGCTGCGGGCGCAATAGCTCGTCGGAACCATATCGCACGCTGGCGCATTCTCCGTTGGCGGCTTGGGCGTTGTCCGCCGCCACGTTGTCGCCCAATCGGTCTCGTTCATCGCCACGTCCAGATTCTCGACGAGGACCCTTGATGAAGCAGGCGAATATTTGCGCTCTCCTCCTCGCAATCTTCGTGCTCGCCCTGCCGGCGCGGGCTCAAACGGCGCCGCCCAAAGCAAATGATCCGCCCCCGGCGAATGGGAGCGCCCTGACCCCGGCCGAGGCCGCCCGGGCGCTGGACGTTCTGAACGACCCCGCCAAGCAAGCCCAGTTGATCGACACGCTGCGAGCGGTCGCCAAGGCCGCGCCGACTGTCCCCGCCGCGCCAAAGCCCGCAGCGCCGCCGTCGCATCTGTCGCTCCAACCCAATGGTCTCGGCGCGCAATTCGTGGTCCTCGCGGCACGCTGGGCGAAGGACGCTTCGGGCGAGCTCGCAGCCGCCGCAGGCAGCGCCGCCGACCTTCCCGCGCTTGAGGGGGAGGTCACGATCCTCCTTGCCGACCCCACGGCGCGCGCCGAAACGCTGGAGGGCCTCCGGCGCGCCGCCATCGTCCTCGGCTCCGCAATCCTCGCCGAGGCGCTGGTCGCCCTCGCGTTGCGCCGCCAACGCGCGCGCCTCGAGATCGACAAGTCGCGCGACAAGGCCGAACCCCGGGAGCCTCCTGCGGAGGGCGCGGCCGCGCCCAGCGAAAGCCGGGAGGCAACCGACGACTGGCGGCTCGTGCGCCGGCTTCCGCTTGCCCTTCTCCGGCTCACGCTCTCGCTGCTGCCCATCGCCGCCTTCGCGACGACCGGCGGGCTGCTCGTGGCGGCGCAGATGGACGCTACAGACACGACCCGCGTCATCGTTCTCGAAGCGATCGAGGCCTACGTCGTGTTCCGCACCATCCTGTGCGCCGTCAGGATGCTCGCCTCCCCCGAGAATCGCCGGCTGCGGCTCATCCGGGTCAGCGACGACGACGCCGCCGACATCGAAAACTGGGCGCGATGGATCGCCGCCGTCACCATCTTCGGCGCGACGCTTGCCGAGACGGCGCAGCTGCTCGAGGCGAGCGCCCGCGTGCACAGCGCCATCGTCCGGGGCAGCGCCTTCCTGCTCGCCGCGACCGCTTTAGCCCTCGTGCTGCGCCGCCGCATGGCGATCGCGCAGTTCATACGGGCCAGGAACGACGCACAGGACGGCTGGGCGGCCTTGCGCAACCGGCTCGCCGACGTCTGGCACTATCTGGCGATCGTCGTCATCGTAACGTTCTGGCTTCTGTGGACCGTCAAACAGCAGGACGGTTTCGCCCGCTCGCTTCAGCTCGTCGTCGTCAGCGCCGTCGTGCTCGTTTTTGCGCGCCTCGTCTCGATCGTGGCGCTGGGTCTGTGCGATCGCGCCATCCATCTCAATCGCGATCTCGACGCGCGTCTGCATAAAGCTGGCGGCCGCGGGCGTTGGTACTATGCGTTGATGCGGGGCGTCGTGAAATTTGCCGTCGCCTGGGCAACGTTGATTTTGTTGCTGGAAATCTGGGGCTTCGACGCGCTGGCATTGTTCGAGGGGACCGCGATCGGCGCCCGCCTCCTCTCCGCCATCGTCACGATTGGCGTGACGGCTGCGCTCGCGGTCGCCGTCTGGGAAGGGGCCAACGCGGCGGTCGAAAATCACCTCACGCGCCTCGCGCGCGAAGCGCGCTTCGCGCGGGCGGCGCGGCTGCGCACACTGTTGCCGCTGCTGCGCAGCACGATTCTGGTCTTCATCGTCGGCGTCGTCGGTTTGACCGTCCTGAGCGAAATCGGGGTGAATGTCGCTCCCCTGCTCGCCGGCGCCGGGATCGTCGGCATCGCGATCGGCTTCGGCTCGCAGAAACTGGTGCAGGACCTCATCACCGGTCTCTTTCTGCTGCTCGAGAACGCAGTGCAGGTGGGGGACTGGGTGACGGTCTCGGGTCTCTCCGGCAGCGTGGAGAATCTCTCCATCCGCACCATCCGCCTGCGCGCCGGCGACGGCTCGGTCCATATCGTGCCGTTCAGGCAGTCACCAGCGTCACCAATTCGAACCGCGGGGTCGGCAACGCCGCGGTGAGCGTCAGCATAGCCTTCGACGAGGACACGGATCGCGCCGGCGACGTGTTGCGTCAGATCGCCGCCGAGATGCGGCAGGAGCAGAAATTCAAGGCGGCCATGCTGACCGACCTCCAATTCTGGGGCGTCGACAAGGTCGACGCCGTCAGCGCCACCCTCGTCGGCCAGATCGTCTGCACCGACACCGGCCGCTGGGAGGTGCAGCGCGAATTCAACCGGCGCATGAAGCAGCGCTTCCAGCAGTTGGGCATCGCCATCGCGCCGCCCAGCACATCAGTGATGCTTCAAGCAGGTCGCTCGGAGGGTTCTCCGCCGGCCGAGGAAAGCGACACGAAGATCAGATCCGTGCGCGGCTGAAGGCGCCTCACTCCTCCGGCTCGGTCGTAAAGGTCAGGGGGTGGCCGCTCGCCCGGGCCATGTCGGTCGCGCGCGTCGCCTTGCTTTCGGCGACGTCGCGCGTGAACACCGCGACGACGCAAACGCCGAGCCGATGCGCCGTCATCATCACTCGGTAGGCCTGCTCCTCGCCGAGGCGGAACTCGGCCTTCAGCACCGTCACGACGAAGTCGCGCGGCGTATAGTCGTCGTTGAGCAGCAGGACCTTATGCAAGCGCGGACGCTCGGTCTTGGCGCGCGTTTTCGCGCGCGGCTTGGCGTCGATGTCGCTCATCGCCGTGACTCCTGCTCGTCTTGTCGGATCGCTGGTCGCCGGGGAGCGTAGCGCCGGGGCGACCACTCAGCATCTCCATCTTTCACCTTGGCGAAATTGTGGAGCATCCGGTTGGGCTTTCAGCCGAACCGCTGCCGCGCCTTCTCGCGCGCCTTGGCGGCTTCGTGCTCGCGCTCGCGGGCCGGCTGGCTGGTCTGAAGCGAGGCGATCAACCGTCGCGCCGCCTCCGCGACCTCCTCGACCGCCGTCTCGAAGGCCGCCGCGTTGGCCTGCGAGGGGTGCGTGAAGCCGCTCAGTTTGCGCACGAACTGCAACGCCGAGGCGTGGATTTCATCCTCGGTCGCCGGCGGATCGAAGTTGAAGAGGGTCTTGATGTTGCGGCACATGGAGCGCTCCCTCGCGCCGAAAGGGTCATGGCGCTGCGTTTGGTCCTGCGCTAACGTCTCATCGGCTCCCGATCTCGGCAAGCTTTCGCGGGTTCGTCGCGGATGAACTGCGCCAGTTGCGGAAACGATATTCAGAGCGGCTTTGCGTATTGCCCGAAATGCGGCGCAAAGCAACCGCGCGCCTGCGCCCGCTGCGGCAATCCGTGTCCGCCGGACTTCGCCTTCTGCCCGAAGTGCGGCGCGGCGGTGAGCGGACCGGCGTCCGAAGCGTTGGACGCGCCGCCGCCCGTCGACCTTCGCCCGAAGCCGCCTCCTGCTCGAGGCCCGGAGCATCGCAGGCCGGCCGCCGGCAAACTCGAACCGGACGCCGATCGACGCACGATCACCGTCCTGTTCGCCGATCTGAGCGGTTTCACGGCGCTCAGCGAGCAGCTCGATCCCGAGGTGATGCAGTCGCTTCAGAACGAGCTATTCGAGGAACTGACAGCGGCGGTGCAAAGCTTCGGCGGTTTCGTCGACAAGTTCATCGGCGACGCGATGCTGGCGCTGTTCGGCGCGCCGCTCGCGCATGAGGACGACCCTGAGCGGGCGCTCCACGCCGCCCTGGATATGGTGAAACGTTCGGCCCGCGTCGCTGTGCAGTGGCAGGCGCGAGCCGGGTCGGCGCTCGCTCTGCATATCGGCGTCAACACGGGGCCGGTGGTCGCCGGAGGCATCGGCGCGGGCGACGCCAGGGCCTATTCAGTGACCGGCGACACGGTCAACACCGCCCAGCGGCTGCAAGCCTTGGCGGGAGCGGGAGAAGCGCTGGTCGGCCCCCTCACCTACCGCCTGACGCGGCACGCCTTCGCTTACGATTCTCTCGGCGCGCTCGCATTGCGCGGAAAGGTCGGCGCCGTTCTGGTGCACCGCCTGCTTGGGCCGCTCGACGAGCCACGACCGGCGCGCGGGCTCGAAGCGCTTGGCCTCAGCGCGCCGATGATCGGGCGCGACGCCGAGCTCGCCCGCATCTTGAACTGCCTCGACGCCGCTTGCGGCGGCGCGGCCCAATTGGTGCGGCTGAGCGGCGAGGCGGGGATCGGAAAGTCGCGGCTCGTGAACGAGTTCCTCTCCCGAATGCGCGACGACGCGCGCTTCGCGGAGGTCGCCGTCCGCAGGGTCGCTTGCTCGTCGCTCGGGGAGCAATCCTACGGCACGCTTGCCGCCGTGGTGCGCAGCGCGACCGGCATCGGCCAGAAGGACACGCCGGCGGAGACTCGCGGCAAACTCACCGCCTTGTTGGCGGAGCTGCGGCTCCCGCCGGACGAAGCCCAGCGTCTCATGCCGCTCCTTTTCTACGTGCTCGGTCTCGGCGAGCCGGATGTCGCGCTCCGGCATGTCGAGCCGGAGCAGGTCCGGCGCCAGATCCTCTTCGCCCTGCGCACGATCTTCGAGCGCCGGCTGGCGCTTTCGCCGCTGCTCATCGTTATCGAGGATCTGCACTGGGCCAATTCGACCTCGCTGGAGACGCTGCGGTTCCTGATTGATCGGCTCGAACGCAGCCGGCTGATGCTGGTCGTCACGCATCGGCCGCTGTTCGAGGCGGATCATTTCGACGCCTGCCGAACTGGCCTCACCGCGCTACGGCTCGCGCCTTTGGGTCCAGCCGACGGACGGCGTCTGCTATCGGAATTGTTCGGAGCCGGCTGGAGCGAGGTCGCGCGCGACCTCGGCCAACGAATCCTCGAGCGCGCGGGCGGCAATCCGCTGTTCGTCGAGGAGATCGTGCGCGGCCTTATCGAAGTCGGCTCGCTGCGGCGAGAGGGCTCGCTATGGCGCATCATAAAGCGGGAGGCGGCGGCCGATATTCCCGCCAATATCCACGCCTTGCTGCTGGCCCGCATGGACCGCCTGCCGCAAGAAGCGCGCCGGCTGGTCCAGGAGGCGGCGGCGATCGGTCCCCGCTTCGAGGCCGCCTTGCTCAAGTCTATCTCCACCGATCCGGGGAAAGTGGAGGCAGGCCTCGACCTGCTCTGCGACGCGGAGATTCTCGAAGAGGCCGCCGGCGTCGGGTCGGTTTCGCCGCAGGCCTATCGCTTCACGCAGACGATGCTGCACGACGTGATCTATCACAACCTCCTGTTGCAGCGGCGCACCGAAATGCACGCGCGCATCGGCGAAGCCTTGGAGCGGCTCTATGGGGAATATCCCACTCGGCTCGAAGACCTCGCCTTGCTAGGCCATCACTTCAGCCTCACCGATGCTAAAACGAAGGGGGTCCGCTATCTGATGGCGGCCGCCGACCGCGCGCGCGAGACCTACGCCAACGACGACGCCATCCGCCTCTATCGCCAGGCGCTCGCCGCGCTGACGAGCGCAGTCGATTTCGGACCTGAACGGCTCACGCTCTGCGAACGCATCGCCGATCTTTGCGGCCCGGCCGGCCAACGCGAGACCGCCCAGGAGCACTATCAAATGGTGCTGACGGTTTATGGCGCCGCCGCCGATCGCCCCGCCTCGGCGCGCATCCTGCGCAAGCTTGGCCGCCTGCTGTGGGACTCCGGCAAGCCGGATCAGGCGGAGGCGCACTACGGCAAGGCCGCGGAGTTGCTGGAGGGGACCGACGACATGATCGAGCGGGCGCACCTGATGCAGGAGCGTGGCCGTTTGGCTTTCCGCACGGGCGATCAAGCCGCCGCGGCGAAATGGGCGGACGAGGCGCTCGGTTGCGTTGATGAGCTTGCGACGAACCTCGACGCGGAGGCCAGGGTCGAGGCCGCGCGTGCGACGGCGGAAGCGCTCAACACGAAGGGCGTCGCGCTGGCGCGGCTCGGGCGAAACCGCGACGCGCTGCGCGAGGTGGAGCGCAGCGTGACGGTCGCCGAAGCGGCCGGGCTCATCGGCGTCGCCTGTCGCGGCTACACCAATCTCGGCGTGCTTTACACCGTGATCGATCCGCGCAGGGCGATCGCAGTCAGCCAGCGCGGTCTCGATCAAGCCCGGCGGATCGGCGATCTCGGCTTCCAGGCTCGTCTGCTCGCCAATCTCGCCGTCGCCTTCTGCACTTTCACCGACCGCTGCGCGAAGGAGGGCGTTCCGGCCGCCGAAGAGGCGGTCGAGATCGACCGCGCGCTCGATCAGCGTGACCATCTTCCAGTGCCCCTGATCGTGCTCGGGCAAATCCACCAATGCCACGGTCGGCCGGATCTGGCGCACCGCTATTATCACGAGGCGCTCGACGAGGCCCAGCGCACGGGCGAGCCCCAGATGCTGTTTCCGTGCTATGATGGACTGGCGACGCTGAGCCTCGACCAGAACGACCTCACCGAGGCGGATCGCTATTTCGCTCTGGCGCAGCAAGTGTGCGCCGAGCATGGCCTCGAACCCAGCTCTCTGATCGCGCTGCCGTTCCTCGATTAGCGCGCGACAAGAGTGTGGGCGCCGCCCACCGAGTTCAGGAAACCAAGTCCGGAGAAGGAGATCGAGATGACCGAACGCCTATCCGACAAGCCGGTGCAGCCGGGCGAACAGGCTCCAAATTTCGTGCTCGACGCGATCACGCGCGAAGGCAAGATCGCGCTCGATGACTTCCGCGGCAACCCCGTTCTGATCGGCTTGTTCCGCGGTCTGCACTGCCCCTTCTGCCGACGCCACATCGCGGCGATGGCGCAACTCGAGGGCGCGTTGCGCGAGAAGGGCGTCGAAAGCCTCACGGTGGTCAATACACCGATCGAGCGCGCACGGCTCTATTTCCGCTATCATCCGCTGCCGAATTTGCTCGCCGCCTCCGATCCTCGACGCGCTTCGCATCGCGCCTTCGGATTGCCCGCGATCGAATTCACCGAGAACGAAAACGAGTGGCCGCACAAAGTCAGCTTCGGCGTCGCCCGCTCGATGCAGATCGAGTTGCCCGAGGAATTGCCGGAGCCGATGGATCCGTTCTCGGCCTCCGACATCCTCAACACGAAGGACGGCTACGAGATGACCGAAGACGACGAGCGCATGATGGCGACAGGCCATGGCCAGATGGTCGGCCAGTTCCTGATCGACCGCCAAGGCGTGGTGCGCTGGAGTTTCACCGAATACGCCGAGGACGGCCGCTACATGTTCGGCGCGCCAACGCCAAATGAGGTGATGTCGGCGGCGGCGCGGGTGGCGTAGGCAGGCGGAGCGGACAATCGCGCGAGTGTCGCCCCCGCGAAAGCGGGCCCAGATAATCGCCGCAGGCCTTCTTCCTGTGACTGCTGGATGCCCGCGTGCGCGGGCATGACAGGGAGCGCCGCCACCCTACCCCTGGTAGAGCCCCTTGTACGTCTCGCGCAGCGCGGCCTTCTGCACCTTGCCCATCGCGTTGCGCGGCAACTCGGCGACGAAGAACACGCGCTTGGGCGCCTTGTAGCGGGCGAGGCGCCCTTCGAGCGCGGCCAGCACCTCGCCTTCCGTGAGCTCGGCGTCCGCGGCGCGCACGACGACGGCCGTGACGCCTTCGCCGAAATCGGGATGCGGGACGCCGACGACGGCGCTCTCGACGACGCCGGCCAAGGCGTCGATCTCGCCCTCGACCTCCTTGGGATAGACGTTGAAGCCGCCGGAGATGATGAGATCCTTGGCGCGGCCGACGATATGCACGTAGCCATCCGCATCGATCTTGCCGAGATCGCCGGTGATGAAGAATCCGTCCGCCCGAAACTCCGCCGCCGTCTTCTCCGGCATCCGCCAATAGCCCTTGAACACGTTGGGTCCCTTGACCTCGATGACGCCGACCTCGCCTTGCGCCAGCACGGCGGCCGTCTCGGGATCGGCGATGCGCAGCGAGACGCCGGGCAAGGGAAAGCCGACCGTCCCCGGACGGCGATCGCCGTCATAGGGGTTCGAGGTGATCATGTTGGTCTCGGTCATGCCGTAGCGCTCGAGGATCGCGTGCCCGGTCGTCTCGCGCCAGCGCTGATGCGTCTCGGCGAGCAGCGGCGCCGAGCCGCTGACGAAGAGCCGCATGTGGGCGGTCGCTTCGCGCGTAAGGCCGGGGTGCTCGAGAAGACGGGTGTAGAAGGTCGGCACGCCCATCAAGGCGGTGGCGCGCGGCAGCGCACTCATGACGGCGTCGGCGTCGAAGCGCGACTGCAGGATCATCGTCGCGCCCGCCAGCAGCGCGACATTGGTGGCGACGAAGAGGCCGTGCGTGTGGAAGATCGGCAGCGCGTGGATCAGCACGTCGCGCTCGGTGAAGCGCCAGAGATCGACGAGGGCGATCGCGTTGGAGGCGAGATTGTCGTGCGTCAGCATCGCGCCCTTCGAGCGGCCGGTCGTGCCCGAGGTGTAGAGGATGGCCGCGAGGTCGTCGCCCGCGCGCGGCACGGTCGCAAACTCCGGCGAGGCGGCCGCGATGCGCTCGGCGAACGTGCCGTCGCGCTTGGCGCCCAAGCTTTCCACCGCCTTCAGGCCGAGCTTGGCGGCGAGATCGCGCGCCGCCCCGAGCGATGCGGGCCGGCAAACGGTGAGAGCCGGCGCGGCGTCGGAGAGGAAATATTCGAGTTCGGCAAGCGTATAGGCGGTGTTGAGCGGCAGCAGCGCGGCGCCAGCCCTGAAGCAGGCGAGCGCGAGCGCGATCATGTCGGACGATTTGTCGACCTGCACGGCGACGCGATCGCCGGGTTCGACGCCGAGTTCGACGAGCGCATTGGCCGCCTGGCCGGCGCGCGCGAACAATTCGCGATAGGTCAGCGAAGTTCCGTCCGGCGCGTCGAGGGCGACTTTATCGAGGCGCGGCGCGCGGGCCACGAAGAGATCGAAGAGATTGGCGGACATAGGGATCGCGGCGCCCTCCGTTGGCTTGACGAATCGGGCGTGGCGCGCCCTGATGCCCGCCTCGGCCCTTCGCTTCACGTTGCGGCGGCCCCAACCGCGAGGCCGCGCAAAGTTTCGGGCGAGTATAGTCGTCGCCGCACGCGACGCCAGGGCTTCCAAGCTCGGCGCCGCGGCGGCGATAGCATTGCTAACGATCGCCAATGTGCGCGAGGGAGGCGCTTGGGAATGGCGGTGAAAGAGAAGGCGCTGCGCGCCGCAATCGTCGCGCAATGTCGGGCGCTCAACGCCTCCGGTCTCAACCAGGGCTCCGCCGGCAACATCTCGGCGCGGCTCGGCGAGACGATGCTGATGACGCCGAGCGCCGTCCCCTACGACGTCATGCGGCCGGAAATGATCGCGGCGATGCCGCTCGCCGGCGAATATGGCGCGTGGTCGGGCCCGCTGAAGCCATCGACCGAATGGCGCTTCCATCTCGACATTCTTCGCGCGCGGCCGGACGTCGGCGCGATTGTGCACTGCCATCCCCCGTATGGGACTGCGCTGGCGATGCTGCACAAGCCGATCCTCGCCGCCCATTACATGATCGCGCTGTTCGGCGGCCCCATCGTCGAATGCACGAAATACGCCCCCTACGGCACCAAGGAGCTTTCCGATCTCGTCGTCGCCGGCCTCGGCGACCGCCACGCGGTGCTGCTCGGCAACCACGGCGCCATCGCGACAGGCGCGACGCTGGAAAGCGCGATGCACCGCGCCATCGAACTCGAGGCGCTGGCGCGGATGTATTATCTCGCCATCGCCGTCGGCCGCCCCGCCATCCTCTCCGACGAGGAAATCACCCGCACCGTCGAACGCTTCAAGAGCTACGGCGGCGGCGAGGAGGCGCAGAAGGCGGCGCCGGCGGTGAAGAAGCGGGCGGGCGCCAAGGCGGCGGCGGCCAAGCGCGGGACGAAGCCGAAGAAGAAGGCGGCAAGCAAGAGGACGCGGGCGCAGTCGGCGCCGAAGTGAGGCCGCGGCGCGGCTGACGCCCAAGCCCTCGCTTCGGTATCATTCTTTGCAGAGCCATCGGGGCGGGCCGCGCTCTGCTGGGGAGCGACAGGAGCAGGACCGATGTCGAATACGGCCTATCGCTGGGTGATCGTCGCCGCAGGCGGATTGATGGGATGCGTCGCCATCGGCGCGATGTTCTCGTTGCCCGTGTTTCTGCAGCCGATGTCGCAGGCGACGGGCTGGTCGCGCACCGGCATATCGAGCGCCATGACCCTTGGGTTTCTCGCCATGGGCTTCGCGAGCTTCGGCTGGGGCGCGCTGCTCGACCGGTACGGCCCCCGGCCCGTGGTGCTGAGCGGCGCGCTCTTGTTGGGCCTCAGTCTTGCGATGGCGAGCCGCGCCGAAACTCTGCTCGAATTCCAGGTGATTTACGGCGTGTTCGTCGGCAGCGCGGCGGGCGCGATCTTTGCGCCGATGATGGCGACCGTGACCGGATGGTTCGAAACGCAGCGGAGCCTGGCGGTTTCGCTGGTCTCCGCCGGCATGGGCGTGGCGCCGATGACCGTCTCGCCGTTCGCGGCCTGGCTCATAACGTCCCACGATTGGCGGACGTCGCAGCTTGTCATCGCCGTCGCGGCCCTCGCTCTGATGATGCCGGCGGCGCTCCTCGTGCGCTCGCCGCCCGCGGCCAGCGGGGCGCCGAGCGACAGCGGCTCCGCGCCGCCGACCGAGGACTCGACGCTCACACTGGCGCAGGCGTTGCGCTCGCCGCAGTTGCTGGTGCTCGTTCTGACCAATTTCTGCTGTTGCGCGACCCACTCGGGGCCGATCTTCCACACGGTCAGCTACGCCATCGCGTGCGGCATTCCGACGCTGGCGGCCGTGTCCATCTATAGCGTCGAGGGTCTGGCGGGCATGGGCGGCCGCCTCATGTTCGGCCTGCTGGGCGATAGGTTTGGCGCCAAGCCGGTTCTCGTCGCCGGTCTTTTCGTTCAGGCCTTCGCAGCGGGAGCCTATTTCTTCGCCAGGGAGTTGAGCGCGTTCTACGCGGTCGCCGTCGTGTTCGGGCTGGCCTACGCGGGCGTCATGCCTCTCTACGCGGTGATCGCGAGAGAGAATTTTCCGATGCGGATCATGGGAACGATATTCGGCGCGACCGCTATGGCGGGAAGCCTCGGGATGGCTCTCGGGCCGCTCGCTGGCGGCTGGATTTTCGACGCCTACGCCAATTATGGCTGGCTCTATATCGGCTCCTTCGGGATCGGCATCGGCGCGGCGCTGATCGCGCTCACCTTCAAGCCCATGTCGACGCCTGTTCCCCCGCCCCTGCCCCAGGCGGCCTGACGAGTTGCGGGCCGCACTCATCCCCTCGCCATCAACAACTGCGCCGCCACCGAGGCGGCGATCACCGGCGGCTCCTTGCCGTCGATTCCCGGCACGCCGATCGGGCAGGTGAGCGCGGCGAGCTGAACCTCCGTGCGCCCGGCCGCGCGCAACTGGCTCAAGAAACGCGCCCGCTTGGTGGCCGAGCCGATCAGGCCGACATAGGCGAAGCGCTCTTCGCGCAGCGCCGCGTCGATGATCGCAAGATCGAGCGGATGCGAATGGGTCATCACGACGATGAGGGCGCCGTCGGGGGCGGTCGCGAGTTCCGCGGTCGGGTCGGCGGCGTGAACCAGGGCGGCGTTGAGCGGCGCCCGCTCGGGAAAGGCGTCGACGCGCGAATCGATCCAGCGCAGCGCGAAGGGCAATGGGGCGAGGGCGAGCGCCAGGGCGCGGCCGACATGGCCGGCGCCGAAGAGATAGACCGGCGTCGCCGCCGTCCCGTATCGTTCGCGCCATGCGCCGCGGTCCAAAGCCTCGCCGGCGTCGCCTCGCTCGATCTCCCGCTCGACGCGCCCCTCGGGGCCTAGGCGCGCCACCGCCGCAAAGGGGCCCTGCTGCTCGGCCCTCAACAGGGCCGCGAGCCCATCGGCGTCGCGCGCGTCAAAAGTCTCGATGCGCCATTCGACGCGGCCGCCGCAGCACTGCCCAAGTTCCGGGCCGAGCGCCATCGCCCGGCGTGAGGCGGCCCCTCGCCCAGCGCGCAGGGACTCGCGGGCCGCTTCAAGCGCCCGCCATTCGAGTTCGCCGCCGCCGATCGTGCCGTGGAAGCCGCCGGAGGGACGCACGACCATGCGCGCGCCGGCCTCCTGCGGGCTCGACCCCTCGGTCTTGACGAGGCTGACCAGCGCGGCCGCTCCCTCGGCCTCGATCGCCTCAATGATGCGACGGAACGGCTGCACAGCAACCCTGCTAGGGCGATGAACGCCTCTCTCGTTGACCTCAACCATCTTGCACGCTTAGCGGTTCAGGCGCCAAGCGAATCGATGGCGTTGAGAATGGCCTCCGGCGTGCACGGCGCTTCGAGCCGCGGCTGGCCTTCCGGCTTGACCGCGTGAACCGCGTCGAGGATCGCCGAATAGACCGCAATCGCCAGCATGAACGGCGGCTCGCCGACCGCCTTGGCGCGATAGATGCTGTCGGTCATGTTCGGCCGCATATGCAGGCGGGTGCGGAAGTCCGGCGGCGTGTCGGAAGCGACCGGGATCTTGTAGGTCGCGGGCGCGTGGGTCGTCAGCCGGCCCTTGGCGTCGAACACCAATTCCTCGGTGGTCAGCCACCCCATGCCCTGGATGAAGGCGCCCTCCACCTGGCCGAGATCGAGCGCCGGATTAATCGAGGCGCCGACGTCGTGCAGAATGTCCGCGCGCAACACCTTCATTTCGCCGGTCAGCGTATCGATGACGACCTCCGAGCAGGCGGCGCCGAAGGCGTAATAGAAGAACGGCTTGCCAGTCGCTTTTTCGCGATCCCAGTGAATCTCGGGCGTCTTGTAATAGCCCGCAGCGGAAAGATGCACGCGGTTGACGCGGCAGGCGCGGGCGAGTTCGCCGAACGCCATCGAGGCGTTGCCGGCGAACACGCGCCCGTCGCGGAAGACGACGTCCTCAGGCTGAACGCCCCACTGGGCGGCCGCGAATCCGGCCATCCGGCGCCGGATCTGGCGCGCCCCGTCCTGCGCCGCCATGCCGTTGGTGTCGGTGCCCGACGAGGCGGCGGTCGGCGAAGCGTTCGGCACTTTGGCGGTGTTGGTTGCAGTGATGCGCACCCAATCGAGCGGAATGCCGAACTCCTCGGCGACGACCTGCGCGACCTTGGTGAAGAGCCCCTGCCCCATCTCGGTGCCGCCGTGATTGAGATGCACCGAGCCGTCGGAATAGACGTGCACCAGGGCGCTCGCCTGATTGAGATGGATCAGCGTGAAGGAAATGCCGAACATCAGCGGCGTCAGCGCGATGCCGCGCTTGAGCACGGGACTGGCGGCGTTGAAAGCGGCAATCTCGCGTCGCCGCTCGCGATAATCGCTGGACGCCTCGAGCTCTTCGACCAGCGCGGGTAGCGTGTCGCAATCCTCGACCAATTGGCCATAGGGCGTGACGTCGGCGCCGCGCCGATAGAAATTCGCCTTGCGCACGTCGAGCGGATCGAGCCCGCGCTCGCGGGCGATCGCGTCCATCACGCGCTCGATCGCAACCATGCCCTGCGGGCCACCAAAGCCGCGGAACGCAGTGTTGGAGACGGTGTTGGTCTTCAAGCGCCGCGAGGCGATGCGCACGTCGGGCAGCCAATAAGCGTTGGAGCCGTGGAACATCGCGCGGTCGACGACGCCGGGCGAAAGATCGACCGAGCAGCCGCAGCGTGCGTTGAGCATCACGTCATAGGCGCGGATGCGGCCCGCGTCGTCGTAGCCGACGCCCCAATCCGCGCGGAAATCGTGGCGCTTGCCAGTGAGCTGGAAGTCGTCGTCGCGGTCGAGCCGCACCTTGCACGGCGCGCGCGTAACGTGGGCGCCGAGCGCGGCGATCGCCGCCCAGGCGCAAGCCTGGCTCTCCTTGCCGCCGAAGCCGCCGCCCATGCGGCGCGTCTCGACGGTGACGAAAGCGTCCGGCACGCCGAGGATGCGGGCGACGATGTGCTGCGCCTCGGTCGGGTCCTGGGTCGAACAATGGACGGTCATATCGCCTGCTTCGCCGGGGATGGCGAGCGAGATCTGGCCTTCGAGATAGAAATGCTCCTGGCCGCCGATGCGGAAGGCGCCTCCGAGGCTGTGCGGCGCGGCGGCGACGGCGGCGTCCACGTCGCCGCGATTGAATGCGTAGTCGGGCAGCACGCGCGCGCCGGTGACGAGCGCATCCTCGACGGTGAGGGCCGGCGGCGCCTCCTCGATGTCGATGCGGCCGAGGCGGGCGGCGCGGCGCGCTGCGTCGCGCGTGCGGGCGACGACGGCGAACAGCGGCTGGCCGTGATAGATGATTTCGCTATCGGCGAAGAGCGGCTCGTCGGCGAAGGCGGGCGCGATGTCGTTCTTGCCGGGAATGTCGGCGGCGGTCAGCACCGCGACGACGTCGGGGGCCGCCCGCACCGCGGCGAGATCGAGGCCGCGCAGCACCCCCTTCGCCTTGTTGGCCATGCCGATGGCAATATGCAGCGTGCCATTGGGCTCGCGGATGTCGTCGACGTAGGTCGCCGCGCCCCGCACATGCAGGCGCGCGGAATCGTGCGGATGCGGCTTATGGACGACCGCCGTCTCCTCGCGCGGCTCGTAGACCGGAACCGCGGGCTCTTTATTGCGCAGCAAGGAACTCTCCAATCCGGGTCGGGGCCGCGGCGCCGGCGACTTCCATCAGCGCCTTGGCGACGAGGTTCGCGGCGACCTTGGAACGATAGGCGGCGGTGGCGCGCATATCGGTCAGCGGCGAGAAATCTTCAGCGAGCGCGTCAAGCGCCGCTCGCCACGAGGCGGGGTCCGAAAGCCGCACGCCCAGAAGCGCCTTCTCGGCGCTGAGCGCGCGCTTTGGGATCGCGGCCATGCCGCCGAAAGCGATGCGCGCGTCGACGATTCGATCGCCATCGAGGGTCAAACGGACCGCGCCCAGGACAGCGGAAATGTCCTCGTCGAAGCGCTTCGAGACTTTGAAGGCCCGATAGGCGTGCGCCTCGCCGAGGCGTGGCGCGTCGAGCGCGCTGACATATTCGCCCGGCGCGCGATCCTGCTTGCCGTAAGCGATGAAGAAATCCTCCAGCGGCATGACGCGCGTCGTACCGCCCTTGCGCAATTCGACGCTCGCGCCGAGCGCGATCAGCGCCGGCGCGAGATCGCCGATCGGCGAACCATTGGCGATGTTGCCGCCGATGGTGCCGCTCTCGCGCACTTGCCGAGAGCCGAAGCGCGCCATCAGCACGCCGAGGTCGGGGTGCAGCGCGGCGAGGTGCGGCGTCGATTGCTTGAGCGTCGCGGTCGCGCCGAAGCGCACGCGCTCGGTCTCCGAACGTATGACGTCGAGGCCGGCGACGCGGCCGAGCCAGATGATCCGCTTCGGGTCGCGCAATTGCTTGGTGATCCAGAGCCCGACGTCAGTCGCGCCGGCAAGCAGAATGGCGTCCGGGTAGCGCGCACTCAGATCAGCCAGCGCCGCCTCGCTGGCCGGGGCGGCGAAGAAGGCGTTCTCGTCGCCGACGAAGAGGTCGCGTCCGTCGGCGAGCGCGGCGATCGCCTCGCTGCGCTCCGCCGCATGCCGCTCGAAGCGGTCCGCCGGCTCGCCCACGCAGGCCTCGAGCGCCGCGTCGATGATCGGCCTATAGCCGGTGCAGCGGCAAAGATTGCCGGCGAGCGCCTCACAGACCCCGCCGTAGGTGGCTGGCGCATTCTGATGATAGACGGCGAACAGGCTCATCACGATGCCCGGCGTGCAAAAACCACACTGCGAGCCGTGGAAATCGACCATCGCCTGCTGCACCGGATGCAGGGTCTCGCCCTCCGCGAGGTCCTCGATCGTCAGCACCTCGGCGCCGTCGACCTGGCCGAGCAGCAGGATACAGGCGTTGACCGGCTCATAGGTGAGCGCGCCGTCGCGCAGCCGCGACAGGACGACGGTGCAGGCGCCGCAATCGCCCTCGTTGCAGCCTTCCTTCGTGCCCTTGGCGCCCGCCTCCTCGCGCAACCAGTCGAGCAGCGTCGCGCGTGGCGAAAAGCGGTCGAGCGCGATCGTCTCGCCGCGAAAGCGGAAGGTCAAACTCCTGCGTGTCTCCATCCCCGATACGCTCTCCGCCATCGTTCCCTCTTTGTTTCACGACCCTATGATGGCCTTGTTTGCACGCAAACGAAAGCGCCGTCGTGTAGGGAATGCAATAAGCGCGCCTTTGTTCACGCCAGCTTCACGCCCGCCTGCTTCGGTGCGAATCAAGACAATCCACTTTGGGAGAGCGGCCATGTCGGAACACGGCGGTCACGAAGTTTCGCGGCGCGAGGTGCTGATCGGGGCGGCGGGCGGCCTGGCGGCGGCGCTCGCGCCGGTGACGGCGCGCGCGGAGACCGCGCCGACGGTGAGCGGTGTCGTCTTCGAGGATGTCGATCGTTCCGGCCGGCGCGGCGCGCACAGCCCCGGAATCGCCAATGTGCTCGTCTCGAACGGGCGCGAAGTGACGGCCACCGACGCCGAGGGCCGCTACAGCCTGCCGCTGCCCGACGAAGCGACGATCTTCGTCATCAAGCCGGCGGGCTACATGCCGCCGGTCGATCCCGAGACGCAGTTGCCGCACTTCTATCGCCATTACCGGCCGCAGGGTTCGCCCGCCTCGCTGAACCTCGAATTTGCTGGCATCGCGCCCACTGGCCCGATGCCCGCCTCGCTCGACTTTCCGCTCTACCGCCAGGAAGAGCCGGAAGCGTTCGAAGTCGTACCGTTCACCGACCCGCAGCCCGAGTCGGAGGTCGAAGTCGATTTCGTCCGCGAGGACGTCATCGAGGCGCTGGCGGGAACGCGGGCCAAGTTCGGCCTCACCGCCGGCGACGTGATGTTCGACGATCTCTCGCTCTACGACCGCTACAACAAGATCATCGGCACGATCGGCCTGCCCTGGTGGAACGTCGGCGGCAATCACGACCTGAATTTCGAGGCGCCCGACCGGCACTACAGCCGTGAGACCTTCCGGCGCGTGTTCGGCCCGAATTATTACGCCTTCTTCTACGCGAAGACCTTGTTCCTCATGCTCGACGATGTCGATTACATCGGCGCCCACAAATACGAGGGGCGGCTCGACGTCCCGCAACTCGACTTCATCAAAACCGTGCTGGCGCAGACGCCACCCGATACGCTCGTCGTCGTCGTGCTGCACATCCCCTTGAGCAACTATCTCGACCCCGCCGACGCCTCCGTCAATTTGACCAATCGCGAGGCGCTGTTCGACGCGCTCGGCGACCGGCGTACCATCGTCAGCTTCTCCGGCCACACCCATACGACCGAACACCACTATTTCGGCGCCGACGAGGGCTGGAAGGGGCCGACGCCGCATCACCACCATGTGCTGACGGCCGTCTCGGGTTCGTGGTGGAGCGGGCCGTTCGATCATCGCGGCGTCGCCTGCGCCGACAGCCGCGATGGAACGCCCAACGGCTTCCACATCCTGTCGATCGACGGCAACACGTACAAGACGCGTTTCGTGCCCGCCAAGGAGCCGAACGGGCGCCAGATGCGGCTCTCCGTCAGCAGCCATTTCCATGGTGGCGCGCGCGAGGTGATGCGTGACTTCAGGCCGGGCGAATTGCTCGGCTCGCGCATCGCGCGCGAGTCGCTCGGCGCTTCGAGCCTCGTCGCCGACGTGTTCGACGGCGGCCCCAAGACGAAGGTCGTCGTGAAGATCGGCGAGCGGGCGCCGATCGTCATGGCCCGCTCGGCGATGCCCGATCCGTTCGTCCAGGAGGTGTTCACCCGCAACGAGGCGACCAAGAAGCCTTGGATCAAGGCCGAGGTTTCCTCGCACATCTGGACCGTGCGCCTACCCGCCGATCTCGCCCCCGGCGCGCACCGCGTCGTGGTCGAAGCGACGACGGAATACGGCGACGTCGTCAGCGGGCGGCTGGCGCTGGAGGTGATGGGCTGAGGGCGAGTCGCCATTGGCTCACCGCACGTCCCGGAAATGTGCAATATTCGATCCATCGTCTGGACCTCATGAGGCGTGGCCATGTCGGACACCGTTCTGCTTACCGGAATCTCCGGCTTCCTCGGCGGCCATGTCGCGCTCGCCCTCTTGGCGGCCGGCTATAGCGTCCGCGGCAGCCTGCGCAATCCAGCCCGCGCCGAGCATGTGCGCGCGACATCGACCAAGGCCGGCGCGGACGTCGGACAACTCGAGTTCGTCACGCTCGACCTCACCAAGGACGAGGGCTGGGAGGCGGCGGCGCAGGGTTGCCGCTACGTCGCGCATACGGCTTCGCCGTTCGTCGTCAGGATGCCGGCCGACAAGATGGAACTCATCCGCCCGGCAGTCGAGGGAACGGAGCGGGCATTGCAGGCGGCGCTCAAGGCAGGCGCCGAGCGCATCGTGCTGACATCCTCGATGGCCGCCATCGCTTATGGGCACGATCGCACGCGCACCGCGCCGTTCACTGCGAAGGACTGGACCAATCTCGAGGGCTCCAGCGGCAGCGCCTACACCGAATCGAAGACCCGCGCCGAGCGACGCGCATGGGAAATGATGAAAGCCGCCGGACGCGAAGGCGACCTCGCCGTCATCAATCCCGGCCTGATCCTCGGCCCGCTGCTCGACGAAGATCCCGGCACGTCGGCCATCGCGGTGACCCGGCTGCTGAACGGCACGGTGCCGGCCGCCCCCCGTCTCGCCTTCACGATCATCGATGTGCGCGACGTCGCCGCGGCGCATGTCGCCGCGCTCGCCGATCCCAGGGCCGGCGGGCGACAATTCCCGATGGGCGAGAGCACGATGTTCTTCAAGGAGGTCGCCGAGACCCTGCGTCGCCGCTTCCCCGAACGCTCACGCAAACTGCCGCGATTTGAAATGCCGGACTGGGCGGTCCGCCTCTATGCGTTGTTCGACAGCGACATAAGAGGGACTGTCGGCGAGCTCGGCGTGGTGCGGCGAGTCAATTCCTCCGAGGTCGAGGCCCTGCTGAGGCGCAAGCTCATTCCCGCGGAAGAGGCGATCGTCGCGACCGCCCAAAGCGCGATCGCGCACCGCATCGTGTGAACGCTGGCTACCGCTGTCACCCCCGCTTTCGCGCTACGGCATGCACACATTTTCGAACGGGCGGGCGCCTCAGTCGGCTCATTGCCTCCGAGTGTAGCCGGCGGAATATTTGCAGCGAGCCTGCCGTCATACGCGGGCTTGACCCGCGTATCCAGAACGGGACGGAGAAAGGCTAATCGCAGATGTCGCCGCCTGCGCGCCCGGATCAAGTCCGTGCGTGACGGCGACGGACCGATGTGTGCATGCCGCAGCGCGAAAGCGGGGGGTCCAGTCAACCGCCGCCGACCTTCGCCCTTGCCCCTTGTATGCCCGGTTTCGCGGGCATGACACGGTGCACCGTCCGAGCGTCAGCCCCTGCCCTCGCGTTTCCAGACCCGCTCGCCGATGCGCAGGCTCTCGACCTCGATGTCGCCCTTTGGCTCGAAGAGTTCGTCGGCGACCCTGAGGTCGCCCTCGACGAGGGAGACGCCGAGCATCGCGTAGGCGGCCGAGAGCATGCGCGCGGCCGAGCCGGTGTACCACGACCAGCCGCCTCGCCCGCCGTGGCCGTAGCCGTCGTAAATGTCGGCCGGCTGCTGGATCGGGACGAGCCCATAGGTCGCGATGTGCTCGCGATCGGTCTTCTTGAGCGGAGAGATCGCCTGAAAGATCTCGAACGCGCGAGCGTCGAGACGGCGCGCCAGTTCCGCATCGCCTTTCGCGCGCATCTCGCGCGCGAGGCGCAAGAAGCCGTCGATGATCCACGACGAACCATGGCTATATTGGCCGCCGTTCTCGCGCACCCCCGGCGGATAGTCGGAGATGCGGCCGGGATAAGGCTGGCTATGCTCGAAGAACGGGTGCTCGAGCAGCAGCACGCGGTCAGGCTTCTCAATTCCTTTGAGGCCGCCGTCGAGCGCGGCGAGCGCGCGCTCGAAGCCGACCGCGCCCGAATGCGCCGCCCAGCCGCTCGTCATCGCGTTGCGCATTTCGATCGCGCGCCCGTCGTCGGCGAAGTCCAGCGCATAGTGATCGCCGCGCCAAGCCGTCTCGAGTGCCTTGCGCATCGCTTGGCGCGCCTCTTCGCAGCGTTTGAAGAACGCGTCGTCCCCTTTGATGCGCGCGAGCGGCAGGAAGCCCGTCAGCACGTCGAAGAAAAAGAAGCCCATCCAGACGCTCGTTCCCCTGCCCTCGCGTCCGAGCGCGTCGATGCCATCGTTCCAGTCGCCCGCGCCGAGCAGCGGCAAGCCGTTCTCGCCGAGGTGGCGCAGCGTATATTCGATGCCGCGCTTGGCGTGTTCGTAGACGTCGCCGGTCTCGCGCGAGGGGCGCGGGGTGACGAGCAGCGTATCGTCGTGCTCGGGAACCTCGGGCGCCTCGAGATAAGGCGCAACCTCGTCGAGCACGCTGACGTCGCCGGATTGGCTGACGTAGCGCGCGAGCACATAGGGGAGCCAGAGATGCGGATCGCTCGCCTTGGTGCGCTGAGCGACGCCGGTTCCTCCGCCTGGCGCGCGGTGCCACCATTTCAGCACGTCGCCTTCGAGGAACTGTTGCCCGGCGTGCAGCACAATCTGCGCGCGGGCGAGGCGCGGCTCGAGCAGGATGAGCGGCAGCACGTCCTGCAACTGGTCGCGGAAGCCGATCGCGCCGCCGCGCTGGTTCGGCCCAACGCGGCCGAATAGCCGCGACGCGTAGAGCTGGTACGGCAACCACGTATTGACGAGCCGGTCGAAGTCGGGCCGGCTCGTCGCGACGCGGAACTTGCCGAGCCGCTCCGCCCAGGAGGCGCGCGTCGCTTCAAGCGCCGCCTCGACGGCTTCGACCTGCGCAGATTTCGCCGCCGCGAGCGCTTCGTCGCGCGTCGGCGCCTGGCCGATCACCATCGCAAGCTTGTACGTCGCGCCCGGCGCGAGTTCGAGCTCTTGAGCGAAAGCGGCGACGCGGCGGCCGTCATCGCGCTGGGATGCGTCGGCGAGTCCGGTCTCGACCATGGCGGGCGTGCGGATGTTGCGGCCGGCCCCGTCGAAAAAGCGGGCGCGGATTGTCTCGGTCGTCGGATTGGCTAGGCTTGTCGCAACGAACGCGACGCCGCGCACGAAATTGTTGTCCTGATTCTCGAACAACAGCGTTCCGCCGACAGTCTCGTCATGCAGTTTTCCCGCGCTCTCGTTCGGCCCCTCGTCGAGCGCCATGTCGAAGAAGGGAACGAGACGCAGGCGCAGCGGCGCCGCGCCCTTGTTCTCGAGCGTCAGCAGGCGCATGTCGCCGGGGTAGTCCGGCGGAACGAACACCGTGTAGCGCATCGTCAGCGCGCCGCGCGTCTTGGCGAATTGGGCTACGCCCGGCTCGTAGGCGACGGAATACTCGGCGTCCTCGCGCTGGAAGGGCGTGAAGCCCGGCGCATCCGTCTCCTGGCGCTCGAGGTCGCGCACATAGACGATCTGCCCTGGCAGCGTGGTCGTCGTGCTCTCGAAGCGGAACGGCGTCAGTCCGTTGTGGCGCGCATTGCCGAAGGCCGAATAGACCTCGCCGTCGTTGGAGACGACGACCGACGCGCCGACTTCGTTCGCCATCACATGCGCCCACGGGCGCGGCGTGCGGTGCGTGAGATGAAGCGCGTCGCCATCGTTGGAGAAGGCGAACGGCCAGCGCTCCGGCAGCGCATGGCAAGGTTCGACCGAGCGCGTCTCATAGAGTCGCACCTCGAGATCAGGCTCGGCAATCGGGGGAAGCTTGAGGCGGCGCGCGATCAGCTCGCTCGCCCACAAAGCATTGTCGCTGCGACCGACGATGAACTCCGCCTCGGCCGCGCCGCGCGGGCCGACCTCGATCTCCAGCGTGAAGCTCGCCGCCGGGTCGAAGGTCCAGAGCTTGCCCTCGTCGCCGAGTTGGCGCCAGCGATCAGGCTCGCAGCCGGTCGGGCTCGCGAGCGATCCCTCGCCGAGAAAGCGCGTGCGCGAATCCTCGTACCCGACGAGCTTCGCGCCGACGCCCGGCTTGACCGCGAAGAACGACGTCTCGCCGCGATCGGCGCGCTTCGAGCGCAAGAGGCGATTGCGCGCCAGCACGGCGTTGAGCGACCGCACGAAAATCGTCTCGACATGCATGCCGGCGAAGTCGAGATCGCGCGCATAGGCGCCCGTCTCGTGGCCGGCGACTTCGCAGAAGCTGGTCAGCCGCAGGCGACGCGGTCGCCCCGACAGGTCCTCGATGCGGATGCGCCAGCTCAGCACGGCGCCCTCGGCGTCCGGCGCGACCTCCATGACCGCGCGCACGTCGTGCAACGTGTTGGAGATCGCGAGGCGGTTGAAGCCGATCGCCTCGACACGATAGTCGTTGGCGCGGCGCGCCGGCTCGTAGCCGATCGACCACGGCGCGTGACCGTCTTCCGTGAGATAGAAGAAATGACCGCGCGCCTGCAGCGGATCGAGCGGGCGACGGAAGAGGTCGATCGGGAAGCCGCCGCGCTCGTCCGCCATCACATAGGCGGCGCCGCGGCCGTCCCGCATCAGCTCGAAGCCCACAGCGCCATTGTTGGCGGCGTAGACCTGCGGCATTTCGCTCAGGGCCGCCGGCGCGCTCGTCAGCGCAAGTTCGCGGAAGGCCGACTTCTGACGCGTGCGCGCAGCAATCACGAGCGCCGCGAAGGCAATCGCCGCGCCAGCGAAACCGTAGGCGATTGCGAGCGTCTTCACCGGCTCGGGCATCGGCCCGCCTCTGGCGAGCGCCTCCGCGCCGGTCCATGCTTTGTTCCAGTCCGCGCCGCGCGGAATGTAGAAAGGAATGAGCAAGGGCGCCCAAGTGCCGAAGCGACGAATGCCGTTGGGAATAACAGCGGTGCGCGCGCCGTGGCCGAGGAAGCGGCCGGCCGCGACATCGAGGCGGTCGCCGCCCTGGAAGGACAGATTGACCAGCGTCGCGACGCGCAGGCCCATGTGGTCGAACCAGATGAGCACGCGCAGCCAGTCATAGGCGAGCAGGCCCATGAAAAGCGTAAGGCTGAAGTTGGCGAATTGGTCGTGCGGCGTACTCGCGTCCGCCCCGATCGCCACCAACGTCCGCACCGCGCCGTCCTGATTGTACCAGGAGGGGTCCGCCGATTGCCGCAGGAACGTATTGATGATGGGCGCCATCCACAGGCCCCAGCGCATCACGCGCACGGCGTTCTCGACCAGGCTCTCGACGCCGGCGCCGCTGAAGAGGCCGCGTATGGGCGCAAGCGAACGCTGCAGCAACGCTGCGAGAATGATGGCGTTGATGGCGAACAACGGCGAGGCGAGCGACCAGTTGATCACGCCGGAGAGCGACTCGGCGTAGAACAGGCGCACGCCGCCCGCGACCTCGCCGAGGTTGACCGCGCCGTATTTGTTGAAGATCGGATAAGTGACGAAATCGCCGAGCGCCCGTCCAGCGATGCGATAATTGGCGTCGGCGTAGGCCCAGAACTTGTTGACGACGACGCCGATCTGCTGCGCGTCGAAATACCACCCGAGCGCGCCGGCGACCAAGCCGCCGAGCACGGCGCCGAATGCGTAGACCCGCCATGTCTGCAAATGGCGCCGTTCGCCAGAGGCGATGGGGGCCGCGTCGAACAGAAGGTCGACGCCCGCGTAGGCGAGCGCGCCGACGACGAACATCTGGGAGAAGCGCAGGCTCGGCTCCTCGCCCGCCGACGTCGCGAAATAGTCGAGCAGCGCGCCGATGCCGACGACGGCGCCGCGAACGAAGGCGCGCCGGTCGCGATAGGCTTCGCGCAGGCGCCCGAAGAACGGCGGCGTTCCGTCCGCGCTGCCGATCACGGTCTGCGCGAACGGAAACAGCGCCGCGCCGGCGATCGGCGCGAGGAGATAGGCGTAGCTCTTGATGAAGGCGACGATGTCGGGATTACGCAGCGGGGCCGCGGCTGCGAGCACGACGGCCATGAAGACGCCGCCGTAGATCGCCCCCTTGATCGTGCCTTCGCGCCATTGACGCCACACCGCGGGGAAGGTCGGCGGACGTTGGGCGAGCGCGTCGAGCGAGATGCCGGTGGCGAAATAGACGATGCCCCATAGCCCGGCTTGCGCGAGCGCCGCGAAGGCGGCGCCGACGACGATTGCAGCGACCGGCTGCGAGACCGTCTGCGCGAAATTCGCGAGATGCGGCGTCAATGCAGCGATCACCGCCATTGCGAGGATGAGCGCATGCAGCTTCGCGTTGCGCGCGAGGCGGCCAACGCGGATCAGCGACAGGATCTGGAGCCCCACTTCGCTGATGAAGGCGATGACGATGAGGCGGCCGACGAACACTTGCGCCGCGAAGGAGGGAGCGCGGCCGCCGGTCACCCAGGCGCCCAGCTCGGCCATGTGCCAATCAGCGCCGAGCGCGATCCCCAGCTTGAAGAGAAAGGGAATCGCCACGAGGCCGACGAGTTCGATCGGCCGCGGCGCGCGATAGCCGCCAACCAGCGCCGACAGCGACCCGGCGATATAGACCGCATAGGCGATCGACGCGTCGGCGACGTTGAAGCGCGGAACGTCGGCCCAAGGCCCCGCAAGCTGCCAGAAGCCCAGACCGTCGTTGCGCTGAATCGCAAATATGGCGAAGGCGGCCGCATCGAGCAGCACGAGCGGCGGCGACCATGCGCCGACGAAGGCCAGCCGCCACAGCGCCATTCCCACAGCGCCCGCCAAAGCGGCGACTATCCATTGCTGCCCCGTCAAGGAGGCGTCGACTGCGCCGGCGATCAACGCCGCGCCAACCAGCGCGAAGGCGAGAGCGCTCCTCGCCGCAGGCGGCGCTATTGTGGACGCGGGGGCGGCCATCGTGTCTGTCGTCATTCTATTGGTCCCGCTTTCGCGTTTCGAACAGTCAGCACGCCCACACAAACTCAATGTAGAGTCGCAGGCGGCGGGGGTATGGTCAATCCGTAGGGCGAACTTGCGGCGACGCGGTGAAGCGCATAAGATTTACTGGTCCCCCATCGAGGATCCCGTGAAGCTCGGCGCCATACTGCTCATTGCACTGACCGTCTTCGCGTCGTCCGCGTTTCCGGCGGACCTGCCGAATCGCCAGGCCCCATCTCAGAAAGATGCGAATCCGCAGCACGCGCGAACCTGCTCCATCGATGGAGAAAAGGGCGTATTGGTGCCCGGTACCGGGACCTGCATTCGTCTATATGGTTCGCTGAGCGCCGAGGTCAGCGGCGGCTCGCACCCTCGCGTGATCTTGGGCGACGGGCCTTAAAGCTTCCGCCTTCAAACAATCGTGAGCCGGCCTCGCCGTGGCGAGGTCGCCCATCGACGCGAAATAAAATCCACGCGCACCCTCATCCGGCGCTGCGCGCCACCTCCCTCGGCGAGTGCGCAGCATTCGTCCGCTCCCGCAAGCGGGAGAAGGGCATCAAGCGGCCCGCAAAACCCCCTCTCCCATTAACGGGAGAGGGGGTTGGGGTGAGGGTCAGCCCCCGCGCGCCGTCAGCCGCAACACCGCGCTGAGCGTCGCCTTGAGCGACGCCACGACGATATTCGGATCGATGCCGACGCCGTGGATCACTTGTCCGCTTTCGTCCTGAATCTCGACATAGGAAGCGGCGGTCGCATCGGCGCCGCGCCCGACCGCATGCTCGTGATAGTCGATGAACGAGAACTTGACGCCGAGCGTGCGCTGCAGCGCGTCGACGAAGGCGTCGATCGGCCCGTTGCCGGACCCCTCGATCGTCAGCGTCGAACCGTCGGCGCGACGCAGCACCGCCGACAATTCGCGGTTATCCGGGCTCGTCGGGATCACCTGCTGCTTGACGAGGGCGAGCGGCGCTTCGCTGAGCAAATAGGTGCGCTGGAACAGCGCCCACAACTCAGGCGAAGTGAGCTCCTTGCCTTCGCGATCCATCACCTCTTGGGCGACCTTGGAGAATTCGACCTGGAGCGCGCGCGGCAGGTCGAGCCCGTGATCGGCGCGCAGGATATAGGCGATACCGCCCTTGCCGGACTGGCTATTGATGCGGATCACCGCTTCGTAGTCGCGGCCGACGTCCTTCGGATCGATCGGCAGATAGGGCACGAGGAACAACGGATCGTTGCGCTTATCCTGCGCGTCGAAGCCCTTCTTGATCGCATCCTGATGCGAGCCGGAGAAAGCCGTGTAGACGAGCTCGCCGACATAAGGATGGCGCTGATGCACCGGCAATTGGGTGCAGAATTCGGCGACGTCGCGGATCGCATTGATATCATGCAGGTCCAGCTGCGGGTCGACGCCCTGCGTGAAGAGGTTCAGCGCCATCGTCACGATGTCGACATTGCCGGTGCGCTCGCCGTTGCCGAACAGCGTCCCCTCGACCCGGTCGGCGCCGGCCATCAGCGCGAGCTCCGCCGCCGCGACCGCGGTGCCGCGGTCGTTGTGGGGATGGACGGAGAGGATGACGCTGTCGCGATCCGATATATGACGGCCGAACCATTCGAACTGGTCGGCGTAGATGTTGGGCGTCGCCATCTCGACGGTCGCCGGCAGATTGAGAATCATCCGCCTCTGCGGCGTCGGACGCAGCACCTCCTTCACGCCTTCGCAGATGTCGAGCGCGACCTCGAGCTCGGTGCCGGTGAAGCTCTCGGGCGAATATTGGAAGGTGAAGTCCGTCTCGGGCGCCGCTTCCGCCAATTGCTTGACCTGCCGGGCGGCCATGACGGCGATTTCACGCACGCCGGCGGGATCGGTGCGGAAGACCACCTCGCGCTGCAGCGTCGAGGTCGAATTGTAGAAGTGCAGGATCACCTTCTTGGCGCCCTTCACCGCCTCGAAGGTCCGTTCGATCAATTCCGTCCGGCACTAAGTCAGCACCTGGATCGCGACGCCGTCCGGGATCTTGTTCCCCTCGATGATCGAGCGAACAAAGTCGTAGTCAGTCTGCGACGCGGCCGGGAAGCCGACCTCGATCTCCTTGAACCCCATGTTGATGAGGAGGTCGAACATACGGTTCTTACGGTCGACGCCCATCGGCTCGACGAGCGCCTGATTGCCGTCGCGCAGATCGACTGAGCACCAGATCGGCGCCTTGGTTAAGACATTGGACGGCCATTGCCGGTTGGGCAGGATGATCGGCGCAAAGGCGCGATATTTGTGAATTGGCATATTCGTCATGGCGGACCTTCAGGACGGCGACGCGCCGACCTCGCCCTCATCGGAGGGAGGCGGCGTACGCAACAATTAAACCCTGGGAAATGCGAAAAATCGACCTGATCTCCCGACGCTGTCAGAGCGCCGGGCGGATAAGTCGCAAAGTCGACAGCAATGTCGCGGACCGCATTCGCATGGCGCCAACCAAGCAGAGACAGGGAAAAAAATCAACCACGAATTTCCCGCCTTCCCCTCGCGCGCGCCGCGGAATGGTTGCCTCCCCCGAAGCTGACATGTTACCTTCCGCCTAAGCCCATGCAGCCCGACGCCTTTTCGCTCGGCAAGCGCGGGCGCAGGGAGGATTCATGGGGAAGAGGGCGCCATCCGCCGCATTTTCCAAGCGCAGCTCAGGTCCGAGCGCGAGGCGGCTTGGGGTCGCGCCATGACGCCGCTGATCTCCGTCACCAATTTGAGCAAGAGCTTTCCCGGCGTGCGGGCCCTGCATGAAGTGCGCTTCGAGCTGGTCGCCGGCGAAGTGCACGCGCTGATGGGGGAAAACGGCGCCGGCAAATCGACGCTGATGAAAGTTCTGGCGGGGGTCATCCGCAAGAATAGCGGCGAAATCCTCTACAATGGCGCGAGCGTCGACTTCGCCGGCCCGCGCGAGGCGCAGGAGGCCGGCATCGGCATCATTCATCAGGAATTGCAACTGATGAATCATCTCACCGTCGCGCAAAACATCTTCATCGGCCGCGAGCCGAAGCGCGCCTTCGGCCTGCTGCTCGACGAAAACAAGCTCAATCGCGACGCGGCGGCGCTGCTCTCTCATCTCAGCCTGAACATCGACCCGCGCACCGTCGTTGGCGGCCTCACCGTCGCCAAGCAGCAGATGGTCGAGATCGCCAAGGCGTTGTCCTTCGATTCGCGCGTGCTGATCATGGACGAGCCGACCGCGGCGCTGAACAACGCCGAGATCGCGGAACTCTTCAAGATGATCCGCGAGCTCAGGGGGAGAGGCGTCGGCATCATCTACATCTCGCACAAGATGGACGAGCTGAAACAGATCGCCGACCGCGTCACCGTGCTGCGCGACGGCGAATATGTCGGCACGGTCGACGCCGCCTCGACCAGCGTTGCGACCGTCATCGGCATGATGGTCGGCCGCACCCTGAGCGACGAGCGCTACGCCGGCGATCGGCCAGCCGGCGAGATCGCGCTCGAAGTCCGCAATCTCAACTGCGGGCCGCTGGTGCGCGACGTCGGCTTCTCCGTGCGTCGCGGCGAGATCGTCGGCTTTGCCGGCCTGATGGGCGCCGGCCGCACCGAAGTTGCGCGAGCGGTTTTCGGCGCCGATCGCGCCCAATCGGGCGAGGTGTTCGTCCACGGCCAGAAGCGGTCGATCCGGACGCCCGAGCAGGCGGTCGCCGCCGGCATCGGTTATCTCTCCGAGGACCGCAAGCGGTACGGCCTCGCGCTCGGCATGGACGTCGAGTCCAACGTCGTCATGTCCAATCTTGGCGGCTACCTCTCGCTCGGCTTCTTCCTGAAGAAGCAGAACATCCGCGAGGCGGCGCTGAAGTTCGTCAAGCTGCTTAATATCCGCACCCCCTCGACCACCCAGGAGGTGCGGCTGCTCTCGGGCGGCAACCAGCAGAAGATCGTCGTCGCCAAGTGGCTGGATCGGGACTGCGACATCTTGTTCTTCGACGAGCCGACGCGCGGCATCGACATCGGCGCCAAAAACGAGATCTACAAATTGCTTCGCGCGCTCGCCGACCAGGGCAAGGCGATCGTGATGATCTCATCGGAGCTGCCGGAAATCTTGCGCATGAGCGACCGAATCGTCGTCATGTGCGAGGGGCGCATCACCGGCGAGCTCGGCCACGCCGAAGCGACCCAAGAGCGCATCATGGAATTGGCGACGAAACGCGAAATCGCAAAGGCGGCTTGAGCGATGGACAATCCTACCGCGGTGAACAAAGGCGCAATCGAGTCGGAGCCTTTGGCGCTCGGCCGCTCGACGGGACGACAGCGTTGGCTCAACCCCGCCGCCATCCAGAAGCTGCTCGCTTTTGCGAGCCTACTGCTGTTGCTGATCTATTTCAGCTTCGCATCGCCCGCCTTCATGCAAGAAGACAATATGATCAACATCTTGCAGGCGACCGCGGTCAACGGCGTGCTGGCCGTGGCGAGCACCTTCGTCATCGTCACCGCGGGGATCGACCTCTCCGTCGGCACGCTGATGACCTTCTGCGCGGTGATGGCCGGCGTCTTCCTCACCTATTGGGGCCTGCCGCTGTGGGTGGGCGTCTGCGCGGCGATCGCGACCGGCGCGCTGAGCGGCGCGGTTTCCGGCACGTTGGTCGCGAAAATGCGCATCCCGCCGTTCATCGCCACCCTCGGGATGATGCTCGTCCTCAAAGGCGGAGCTCTGGTCGTCTCCGGCGACAAGCCGATCTATTTCAACGATACGCCGAACTTCTCGATGATCTCGCAGGATTCGTTTCTGGGCTATTTCGCGCCGAGCCTGCCGATCCCCAATGCGGCGGTTATCTTGTTCGCGGTGGCCATCCTCGCAGCCTTTGTGCTCAATCGCACCGCGCTCGGCCGCTACACCTTCGCCATCGGCAGCAACGAAGAGGCGGTGCGTCTGTCGGGCGTCAACGTCGATCGCTGGAAGATCGCCATCTACAGCCTTGGCGGCGCGATTTGCGGCGTCGCCGGTCTCTTGCTCGCCTCACGGATCAATTCAGCCCAGCCGGCGCTCGGCCAGGGCTACGAGCTCGATGCGATCGCCGCGGTCGTCATCGGCGGCACTTCGCTCAGCGGCGGCACGGGCACGATTCTCGGCACGATCATCGGCGCCTTCATCATGAGCGTTCTCACCAACGGCTTGCGCATTCTCTCTGTGGCGCAGGAATGGCAGTTCGTCGTCACCGGCGTGATCATTATCCTCGCGGTCTACGCCGACATGCTGCGGCGCAAACGCGGATAAGCGCAAATCTTGAATTCAGAAAGGGCGTCGCAAGCTCAATCTGAGGACCGTCGCCGGATGCGGATCCAGCCGGCACATTCGGAGGAAACGACTATGGCTTACAAGCGGCTTCTCAGCGTCGCCCTCGGCGCTGCCGCGGCGGTGGCGCTGACCGCCGGCGCGCGCGCCGACGACATATACATCCCGCTCATTTCGAAAGGCTTCCAGCACCAGTTCTGGCAGGCGGTGAAGGCCGGCGCGGAACAGGCCGCCAAGGCCGACGGCGTGCGCATCACCTTCGAGGGACCGGAAACGGAAGCGATGGTCGACAAGCAGATCGACATGCTCTCGGCGGCCCTCGCCAAGAAGCCGAACGCGATCGGCTTCGCCGCGCTCGACAGCCAGGCGGCCATTCCCCTGCTCAAGAAGGCGCAGGCGGCGCATATGCCCGTCATCGCGTTCGACTCCGGCGTCGACAGCAACATCCCGGCGACCACCTGCACGACGGACAACATCGCCGCCGCCGGACTTGCGGCGGACAAGATGGCGGAAGCGATCGGCGACGCCGGCGAAGTGGGCGTCATCGTGCACGACCAGACGAGCCGCACCGGCATCGATCGCCGCGACGGCTTCCTCAATCGCATGAAAGAGAAGCACCCCAAAGTCAAGATCGTCAGTGTTCAGTACGGCAGCGGCGATCACTTGAAGTCGGCTGAGATCGCCAAGGCGATGCTCCTGGCCAATCCGAATCTCAAGGGCATCTTCGGCGCGAACGAAGGCTCGGCGGAAGGCGCGGCGATCGGCGTCAAGGAATCGGGCAAGCATCCGGTGGTCATCGGCTACGATTCCGGCAAGGAGCAGAAGGAAGACATCACGTCCGGCGTGATGCTGGGCGCCATCACGCAGAACCCGATCGGCATCGGCAAGTGCGTGGTCGATTCCGCGGTGAAGGCGCTCAAGGGCGAGACGCTGCCGAAGGTGATCGACACCGGCTTCTACTGGTACGACAAGAGCAACATGAGCGATCCCAAGATCGCGGCTGTTCTCTACGATTGATCAACCGCAATGGAAGATCTCCCTCTCCCCGCGCGCGGGGAGAGGGTTTGGGGTGAGGGGCTGGGTGGTTGGCCGCTGGCTCGCGGCTCATCCCCCGGCCCCTCATCCTGACCTTCTCCCCGCATAGGGCGTTCGTCAGGACGCCCGTCTCTCGACGGGCTATGCGGGGAGAAGGGATCCTCCGCTCAAGCAGCTTGACGGCGACGTCGGCGAATGGCTTCTCGCGCGCTCGGCCGCCGGCGATGTTTCGTCGACTCGCCGTGGGAGTGGCGCCGCCGCGATGATCGATCTTTTCCCCTGCAGCGATCTCATCGTTCACAGCCGCTACGCCTATGCGCGCGCCGCGGCGCAGGAGGGCGACTGGCGCGCGGCCGCCGAGGTGCTCGAGCAGGCGCTCGAACGCGCGCCCGATTGGCCGCCGGCCCTGTTCGCGCTCGGCGAAGCGCTGGAGCAACTCGGCGACGTCGAGCGCGCGGCGGCCGCCTTCCGCGCCAGCCTCTCCGCCGACCCCCTAGATACGCAGGGCGCCGCGGCGCGTCTGGCGGTGCTCGAGGCTTCGGCGGCGCCGGCGAATCTTTCGCAAGCCTACGTCGCGCGGCTCTTCGACGACTACGCGCCACGCTTCGAGGACCACCTCACCGGCGCCCTCGCTTATCGCGGCCCGGCTCTCGTCACTGAAGCGATCGACAGCGTCGCCCCCGGTCGTCGTTTCGCCGCGGCTATCGACCTCGGCTGCGGAACTGGCCTCGCCGGCGCCGCGCTGCGCGACCGCGTCGATCGTCTGACCGGCGTCGACCTCTCCGCCGCCATGATCGCCAAGGCGCGCGCGCTGCGAATTTACGACGCGCTCGAAGTCGGCGAGATCGTCGCGCATCTCACGCGCTTCGAAGCGGCGTTCGATCTGATCGTCGCGGCCGACACGCTGGTCTATCTCGGCGATCTTGCCGGCGTCTTCGCCGCGACCGCACGGGCCCTGGCGCCGAGGGGCCTCTTCGCCTTCACCGTCGAGACATTCGCGGGGGACAGCTACCGCCTGAGCGCGACGATGCGCTTTGCCCACGCTGCCACCTATGTCGAGGCGATGGCCGGCGCGGCGGGCCTACGGCCGCTCGCCCTGAAGGAAGCCTGGGCGCGCCGCGAGCGCGGGATCGAATCCCCCGGGCTCGTTTGCATCTTCGCGCAGGCCTGAGCGCGCGCCAAAAAGACGAATTGCAACCGCGTGTACGGCGTCGCATCCTGCGGCGCAGCCGCGCCAGGAGACTTCTATGCCGCTCGACGACCTCGCCTCGCAAGCCCTCGACGCCGTGCAAGGCCTGCTCGCGCGGGCCGCCTCCGCTTTGCGCGAGCGCGTCAGCCAAGACGGCAGGCTGGATGCGGCGAAGCTCGAATCCGAACAGCACGCCACGCACGGCCTCGCCTGGCTCGCCACCTATGTCGAGGCGATCAAGCAAATGGCCGGCTACATCAGGCGTATGCGCGCGGAAGGTCGCTTCGGCGAAACCGAGGCGCTGCTGACCGGGATTGGCGTCGGCGAATATCTCGCGCAGATTTTCGGCGGCATTCCCATGAACCAGGGCGAGATCGCGCGGCTCGCCGACTTCGGCCTCCGCAGCGAGGACGTCGCGCCTTACCGCACGGACGCGGTCGAAACCCTCATCGCGACCGGCAATACGTCGGCCTCCCGCGCGCGGCTCGCCCGGCTCATCGCCGAGGCCCACGAAGGCCCGATTGGCGATCCCGGCCTCGAGGAGACATTCGAGGCGATCCGCAGCCAAATGCGCCGTTTCGCCGATGCGGAGGTTGTCCCGCATGCGCAAGGCTGGCATCGCGCCAACATTTACATTCCGCTCGAGGTGATCGCCGGCCTCGCGGAAATGGGCGTCTTCGGCCTGACGATTCCCGAGAACTACGGCGGGCTCGGCCTCGGCAAGGTCGCCATGTGCGTCGTCTCGGAGGAACTGTCGCGCGGCTATATCGGCGTCGGCTCGCTCGGCACGCGCTCCGAGATCGCCGCCGAACTCATCCTGGTCGGCGGCACGCCGGAGCAGAAGAGCCATTTTCTGCCGAAGATCGCCAACGGCGAGATCCTGCCGACCGCCGTCTTCACCGAGCCTAACACCGGCTCTGACCTCGCCTCGCTGCGCACGCGCGCGACTCGCGAGGGCGATGCTTATGTCGTCAACGGCGCCAAGACCTGGATCACCCATCCCGTGCGCGCCGACCTGATGACCCTGCTAGCGCGCACCGATCCGAATGAGCCCGGCTACAAAGGTCTCTCGATGTTCCTCGCCGAGAAACCGCGCGGAACGGACGCCGAGCCCTTCCCGGCCAAGGGCATGTCGGGCGGCGAGATCGAGGTGCTCGGCTATCGCGGCATGAAGGAATACGAGATCGCCTTCGACGGCTTCATCGTTCCGGCGTCGAGCTTGCTCGGCGGCGTCGAGGGCCAGGGCTTCAAGCAGCTCATGGAAACGTTCGAATCCGCGCGCATCCAGACCGCCGCCCGGGCCGTCGGCGTCGCGCAGTGCGCCTTCGAGCTCGGCCTTCGCTACGCCAAGGAGCGCGCGCAGTTCGGCAAGACGCTGATCCACTTCCCGCGCGTCGCCGACAAGCTCGCGATGATGGCGGCCGAAATTCACATCGCCCGCCAGATCACCTATTTCGCCGGCCGCGCCAAGGACGAAGGGCGCCGCTGCGACCTCGAGGCAGGGATGGCCAAACTGCTCGGCGCCCGCGTCGCCTGGGCGGCAGCCGACAATGCGCTGCAAATCCACGGCGGCAACGGCTTTGCTTTGGAATACCCGATCTCGCGCGTGCTGTGCGACGCGCGCATTCTCAACATTTTCGAGGGAGCGGCCGAAATTCAGGCCCAGGTGATCGCGCGGCGCCTGCTCGAAGGCGCGAACTGAACGCCGCGCGGAGAGGCTATAGGCGCTGAAGTCTTACGCGCGCGACGCCGACCTGCCGCATGCCGAGGACACTTGCGGCGGACGTGGAGACGTCGATAATACGGCCGCGCGCGTAAGGACCGCGATCGACGATGACGACTATTGTGCTTCGCCCGTTGTCGAGGTCGTACACGCGCACCCGCGTTCCGAAAGGTAAAGTGCGATGCGCGGCGATAAGGCCGCGATGTCGCGGGTTTTGGTAATAGGTCGCCTTGCCGTATTCGTCAGCCGCGGCCGCGGATGAACAGACGATGGCTCCACCTAAGGCCGCGACGATCGCGCGCTTCATGCGGGTCTCCTTTCCTTAGAACTTGCCCCTTTCCCCTAAAAGCCCGGCCCCTTGTCCCGATATATTGAGCCAAAATGACGGCGACCCCATTTTATGTCTCAATTGGCTCGCGAATCCGTGTAAAGAAGCACCGCGCTGGGCCAGCGCTGCGCGAAAGGGCATACCGTGAAGATTTTGGTGATTGGCGCTGCTGGAATGGTTGGCCGCAAGCTGTGCGAGAGACTGGCGCGCGACGGCGCTCTCGACGGCCAGCGGATCGACGAACTCCATCTCGTCGACATCATCACTCCGGTTCCGCCGGCGCTCGCGGACTTCCGCAGCCAATGCGACGCTTTCGACCTTGCAGCGCCCTATGTGGCGCCCAAGTTGATCGCCGGGCGTCCCGATGTAATTTTCCTTCTCGCCTCGATCGTGTCGGGCGAAGCCGAGAGCGATTTCGAGAAGGGCTATTCGATCAATCTCGACGGCACGCGCTTGCTCTTCGAGGCGATCCGGCGCGAAAATCAGGCGTCCGGGGAATTTTATGGGCCGCGGGTTGTCTTCACGTCATCGATCGCCGTGTTCGGCGCGCCTTTCCCCGAGACGATCGACGATGAATTCTTCACGACGCCGCTGACGAGCTACGGAACGCAAAAGGCCATTTGCGAATTGTTGTTGTCCGATTATTCGCGCCGCGGTTTCCTGTCCGGCATTGGCCTGCGCCTGCCGACCATTTGCGTGCGCCCGGGCGCGCCGAACAAGGCGGCGTCCGGCTTCTTCTCCGGCATCATTCGGGAGCCGCTCGCCGGCAAGGAGGCGATCCTGCCCGTGCCGGACACGGTGCGCCACTGGCACGCTTCGCCGCGTTCGGCGGTCGGCTTTCTCATCCATGCCGCGGGCCTCGACCTCAGCCTGCTCGGCGGACGCCGTAACCTGACGATGCCCGGGGTTTCCGCGACGATCGCCGAACAGATCGAAGCGCTGCGCGCGGCCGCAGGCCAAGACGTGGTACGCCTGATCCGCCGTGAGCGTAACGAAACGATCGAACGCATCGTCGCCGGCTGGCCGACGCGGTTCGACGCAAGCCGCGCGCGCAGTCTCGGCTTCACCGCGGAAACCAGTTTCACACAAATCATACAAGCCTATCGAGAAGACGATTATGTCGGCCCTACTGCCTGACAATTCCGCGCTCGGCCGTTCGTCGCGCCCAATCGTCAATCTATCCGGCGAGGGCGCGCAGGACGAAGTCGACGCCCTCTCGGCCGTCGCCATCCGGCCGCATGCGTTCGGGCTGGCCGGGCGGCTGCTGTTGCTGACCGTCAGCTTCGTCCTGCTGACGATGGGGCTCTGGTACAGCGCGCGTGTTGCGGCCTATCGCGACAACTGGATGCGCGACCGCCTGGTGGTCGCCCACTCCGCGATGATGCTGTTCGGCGAAACGAGCAATCCAACGTTGCCGAAGGATCTCGCCACCAAGATCCTCGCCACCGTCGACGCCCAGAACATCGTCGTCACGTTGCCGAACGGACGGCGTCTCACCGCAAGCTCCGGGAGCGATCCGCACATCGACGAGATTTACGAGGTCGGCGACGGCTCGACGATGGAGGGCAATCAGATGGCCTTCCGTACGCTGTTCGCCGAACCGGGTTCGCTGATCCGCATCGTCGGGCGCACGCAGAACAGCGACTTGGTCGAAGTCACGGTCGATCAGTCGTCGCTGATCGACGCGCTGTGGCGGATTTCCCGCAATTTCCTCACGCTCTCGCTGATCGTGTCGGCGGTGGTGACCTGCGTGCTCTGGGCGGCGCTATGGTGGATGGTGATCCGGCCGGTGCGGCGCCTCACCTCCAGCATCATGGCGTTCGGCGAGCGCCCGCAAGACGGGGCGCAGATCGATCTGGCTCGGCTGCGCAATGACGAAATCGGCCGCGCTGAGGCCGCGCTGGCTGCGATGCAGGGCTCGCTCTCGCGGGAGCTGGCCCAGCGCAAGCGCCTCGCCGAACTCGGCATGGCCGTCGCGCGCATCAACCACGATCTGCGCAATATGCTGTCGGCTGCGCAGCTCATTTCCGACCGCCTCACGACCATTCCCGATCCGCTTGCCCAGCGACTTGCTCCGCGGCTGGTGGCGACGCTCGACCGCGCCATCCAATTCTGCCAAGCCACGCTCAGCTACGGCGGCGGACGCGAGCAGGCCCCCGCCCCTCGCACATTCGACCTGCGCGAGCTGGCTCGCCAGATCGTCGAGACCGCGGAAGCACAGAAGCCCGGCGCGATCGCCTATACGATCGACATTCCCCCCAATTTCGAGTTGCACGCCGATCCGGACCAGGTGGTGCGCGTGATCGAAAATTTGTGCCGCAACGCGGCCCAGGTGTTGTGCAACCAGGGCTCGCAGAACGGCCGGCCTCCGGCGATTCGCCTCGCCGCGATTCGCACCGACGGCGTCGCGTTGATCGAGATCAGCGACACCGGTCCCGGCTTCCCTCCGGATCACCGCGCTCGCATCTTCGAGCCGTTTCACACGTCGACGCGTAGGGACGGCGCCGGCCTCGGCCTCGCCATCGCCGCCGATCTCATCACGCGCAACGGCGGCTCGATCGGCCTCGCCGAATCCAAGAGCGACGATTTCTACTGCGGCGCGCGCTTTCTGATCACGCTGCCGACGCCGCACGAAGAGACTCGCAAGTTCGCTAGAGGCGCCCGCGGCGCATAACAACAGCGAGATCACGCAAAAATGCGCGTGCGCCCATGTGCGCGCGGCGTTATCTCAGTGACGCCCAAATCTTCCAGGCCTTTATGACCACCTCTTCCTCCTCCGCCTCCCGCACGATGACAGGCGCCGCCCTGGCCGTGACCGGGTGGGCGGTCTTCAGCCTGCAAGACGCGATCGTCAAATTGCTGGTCGTGGACCTGCCCGTGCCCGAGGTGCTGTTCGCGCGCTCGGTGGTCATCCTCGTCATTTCGGGCGCGCTCGCCAAGCGCGCCGATTTCGTCGCGATGATCAAACCGCGCAACAGCGCTGCAATCGCACTGCGCTCGTTGATCATCCTGTTCGCATGGTTCGCCTATTACAGCGCCTCCCGCTCGCTGCAGCTTGCCGAAATGGTCACCATCTATTTCGCAGGCCCGCTGTTCGTCGTCGCCATGTCCGGTCCCTTTCTGCGCGAGACCGTGGGGCCCGGCCGATGGCTGGCGACCATTGTCGGGTTCGCCGGCGTCTTGGTCGCGGCGAACCCGACGGGCGTTGCCGATCTAACGCCTGCCCTGCTTGCCCTGTTCGCCGCTTTCTGCTGGGCGGTCACGACCTTGCTGGCGCGCACCCTGACCAAGGGGGTCAGCACCAGCGCGATGATGATCGGCAGCAACCTCGCCTTCCTCATCGCCTGCGCCGCGCTTGGCCCGGCTCTGTTCGTCTGGCCGACCGCTCACGAGGTCGAGTTGATGGCCGCGCTCGGCTGCATCGGCTGCCTGGGACAATACCTGTGGTTCGAGGGGATGCGCCGCGCGCAGGCCTCGCTGCTCGCGCCGTTGGAATATTCGATGCTGGTCTACGCGATTGCCTGGGGGTGGCTGATCTTCGGCGATTGGCCGCAGGCGCGCACGCTTGTCGGCGCCGCCATCGTACTGGCCAGCGGCCTCTTCGTTCTGCTGTTGGAGGCGCGGCGCTACCGAATCGCCGCACGAGCCTGATCCGCCGCGCCGAGCGCCGGTTTACGCGGGCTTCCGCATCCATTATCTCTCCCCGGTCGCCCACCACTTGTCGCGCGCTGTTGACGAACAACCGGCGTGACGAGTTCGCCGCGCGCTTTAGGAGCGAGTTCGTTTTGTTCGAACCGATGCCGTCATTGCGAACGAAGCGAAGCAATCCAGCAGCGCCGAGCGGAACGACGTGTTGCTTCGCCGTGGCGCTCCTCGCAATACCGTTTCGACCCCATCGCAATTCGCTCTAGGAGCCCGACATGGCCGCACGCGCGAACGCCAATCAGCGCAATGATGCGATTTGCTTCCTTTCCTCGGGCGCGCCGGAGGCGGACGACGCGCTCGCCAAGCTGGTGGCGCGCTATGGCGATTGCAGTCCCGAAGAAGCCGACGTGATCGTTGCGCTCGGCGGCGACGGCCTGATGCTGCAGACGCTGCATCGGACGATGCATGCGCCCAAGCCCATTTACGGCATGAATCGCGGCTCGGTCGGCTTCCTGATGAACGAGTACGCCGACCGCGGCCTGCGCAAACGCCTGGCGGAGGCGCGCCCCTCGATTATCCACCCCTTGCTGATGTGTGCGACGACCGTCGCCGGCGTCGCCACAACCTCCAGGGCGATCAACGAAGTCTCGCTGCTGCGCCAGACCTACCAGGCCGCCAAGCTCGCCATCAGCGTCGACGGCGCTGCGCGCATGCCCGAATTGATCGCGGACGGCATTCTGGTCTCCACGCCTGCCGGATCGACCGCTTACAATCTCTCCGCCAACGGCCCGATCCTGCCGCTGGACGCGCCGCTGATGGCGCTGACGCCGATCTCCGCATTCCGGCCACGCCGCTGGCGCGGCGCCCTACTGTCGGACCGCGCCCGCGTCGCCATCGAGGCGCTGGAGGCCGACAAGCGGCCCGTCGCCGCGGTCGCCGACCATTTCGAGATCCGGGACGTCGTGCGGGTCGAAGTCGAGACCGATCATGCAACCTCGCTGATCTTGTTGCACGATCCCGGCCATTCGCTCGACGAACGCATTTTGCGCGAGCAGTTCGGCCCGTAGGGCGTTGTGCAGTTACGTTGAGCCGTCTTTGCGAGCAGAGCGAAGCAATCCAGCGATCGAGGTCTCGCCAGCAAGTCGCGAGTCGTTCCGTCGGCGCCTCAATCGGCTGACGCTTCGATCTCTGGATCGCCGCGCTACGCTAAGAAGAAACAACACGCTAAGTGGCGGCGTTGGCGTGCGAATCAGGCTCGGCTCAGGCGGCTTGCGAGATCGGCTGCAAGGTAGCGTCGTAGCCGAGATCGCGGATTTGCCGGACTAGGCGATTGAGTTTGGCCTTGGGCCGGCGGCCCTCGAAATAGGCGCCGCCGAGGTCGCGGTGCGGGACGCCGTCTTTGAGCATGTGGTAGACCGCGGTGAAGCGAGGCGGCGACGGCGCAGACCGCTTTTTGCGGGCCGCGTCTGGCGCGCAGGCGGAAAAACTGGGCGGAGTAATAGCTCGCCTTGGCGCGCTTGGCCGCCCACGCGCACTGAACGAGCATGGTCTTCAGCCACGGCGCGCCCTTGCGCAGGCGACCGCGCCGGCGTTTGCCGGCGCTTTCGTTCTGCGCCGGGCAGAGGCCCGCCCAGGCGACGAGATGGCCGGCGGTGGCGAAGCGGCCCATGTCGGGGCCGATCTCGGAGAGGATCGTCAACGCGGATAAGCGGCTGACCCCGGGAATGGTGACGAGCAAGCCGATCAAGTCGCGAAACCCAGCTTTGCGCTCGATCCGTTGGTCGAGCCGCGCGAGGCGCTCGTCGGCCTCGCGGTCGAGCTCGCCGATGGTCGCCGCCAGCGCGTCGTACTGCTGCAAATGGAGCCGCAGCAGGAAGCGATGATGATCGGTCAGGCGGCCGTGCAGCGCGTCGTAGAGCTGCTTGGGCGAGGCCTTCAGCCGCCGGTCGGTCAAGGCGACGAGCTTGCGCGGATCGCGCTGGCCGCCGATCATCGCTTCGATCACGCGGCGCCCGTTGCCGCCCATGATGTCGCTGATCACCGAATCGAGGCGAATGTTGGCTTCCGTCAGCGTCTTCTGGATGCGTTGGACATGGCCGCACTGCTCGCGCACCAGCTGCTTACGGGTGCGCATCAACGTGCGCAGCCCGTGCAGCGGTTCGTCGGGAACGAAGCTCGCCCGGATCAAGCCGAACGCGGCGAGATCGGCGATCCAGGTCGCGTCGTTGACGTCGGTCTTGCGGCCGGGAACCGCCTTGATGTGCGCGGCGTTGGCCACGATCATCGCATAGTCGCCGTCGGCCAGTATCTTCCAAATCGGCATCCAGTAGACGCCGGTCGCCTCCATCGCGACCCGCTCGCAGCGCGCCGCGACCAGCCAGTCCTTGAGCGCGCCAAGGCCGGCCGTCGTCGTCTCGAACGTTCGACAGTCCCGGTGGGTCTTGCCAGCCGCCATCGCGCGCACGCACGCCACGACGCTGTCCTTGTGGACGTCGAGGCCGGCCACCCGTTCGTGCAGAACTTCCATCATCGCCTCCATCGCTCGCCGCGCCGGCAAGGACGCCGATGGAAGAGGAATGCTAAGAAGAAGGCTCCAGGGCGTCGCCGCCCCTACGCGCAAGACGAGATCATCACGGCGTCCCGGGTCCAACTCGCGACCGAGCTCAACGGCATCAGTGAGAAGCCGACCTCTTGCCGACGACCCGAAAATCCTACCACGATGGCAGCGCGCCGGCCCCGTTTCATTCAGCAAGATCGCCTGCAAAGGCGGTCCTAACTCGCGATGACGGCCGGGTCCGGTTCAACCTAAAGACAGCGTATTCCGGGGAAATGAGGCGTGCGGGGCTTCCAGCAAGCCGCCGCAGACTCGGCCAGCAGAGGAGCGGGCGGATGGCCCAAAGCGTGAAGATTTTCCAGGAGCGGTTGCTCAGCCAGAAGCGGTTTCGTCTCACCACGACGACAGCCGAGATCGTCGAGGCGGATGGCTCGCGCCGCATCGTCGACCACGAGATCTACCACTACGGCCAAGCGGCCGCCGTTCTGCTTTATGATCCGGTCCGCCGGCTCGTGCGGCTCGTCAAGCAGTTCCGTCTTGCGGCCTACCTTGCCGACGGCGCGCTGGAGACGATCGAAGCCTGCGCCGGCATGCTCGACGGCGACCAAGCGGAGGCCTGCGTGATCCGCGAAGCGTTCGAAGAGACGGGCGTGCGCGTTGCCGAGGCGAAACATGCGTTCAACAGCTATATGAGTCCGGGCGGCGTCACCGAGATCATCAGCTGCTTCGTCGCGCCCTACGGGGCGGAGGATTGCATTGGGGCGGGAGGCGGCGTCGACGACGACGAACACATCGAGATTCTCGAGGTCTCGATCGAGGGCGCCTTGGCGATGATTGAAAGCGGCGCCATCCGCGACGCCAAGACGATCGCCCTCCTGTACTACGCGAAGGCGAACGGCTGCTTCGACGCACCCCGATAAGGGGGCGCGTCGCGTCGGCTCTGAAGTTAGTCCTGCGGCACGGCGAGCGGCTGGGCCGGGATCGCCGAAGCGACCGGCCCAGGGCCCGAGCCGTCGCGCTGGTAGATGTCCGGGCGGAACTGCACGATGCCGTCCGGCGTCGCCCAGGCGGTGATGTAGACCCAATAGACGTTGACCGGCTTCTCCAGCTTGACGTCGATGCGCTGCCCGGAATTGATCGCCTGGTCGATCTGGTCGCGCCCCCAGCCGGGATTGTCCTTCAGCAGCCAGGCCACATAGTCGCGGACGTCCTGCACGCGCACACAGCCCGACGAGACGTAACGGAAGTCGTCGCCGAAGATGCCCTTCTCCGGTGTGTCGTGCATGTAGACGCCGTAGGGGTTCGGGATGTTGATGCGCACCGAACCAAGCGAATTGACGTCAACGCCCTGATCCTGGCGGAACTTGTAGTTCGTCGCCTCGAGGGAATTCCAATTGATCGACTGCGGCGAGACTTCCTGTCCTTCTTTATTGAAGACGCGGATTTTCTCGTCCGTGAGATAGTTCGGATCGGCCTGCATCCTCGGAATGAGGTCCTTGCGGATGATCGAAGCCGGGACGGTCCAGAAGGGATTGAAATTGATCTCCGTCGCCTTGGTCTGCATGATCGGCGACTGGCGATCCATTTTGCCGACGCCCGCCGCGTGGTGCGAATAGACGACCCCGTTTTCGACCGTCTCGACCTCCGCCGCGGGAATATTGACCATCACGAAACGCTCGCCGAGATCGCCAGCGAAGGTGCGCAGCCGCACAATGTTGGTCTCGAGCTGTTGCAAACGCGCCTCGGCGGGGACGTTGAGAGCGGCGATCGTCTCGTTATTGACGACGCCGGTCGCGCTGATGCCGTGCCGGATTTGGAACCGCTTGACCGCCGCCTCGACGAAGGAGTCGAAGGTCTGTCCCATGCCGACGACCGGATCGAGGTCGCCAGAGGCGATCAGACGTTGACGCAGCGCCTGAACGGCGCGCGATGTGACGCCCACTTTGAGCTCGACGGCCGGCACCATGTTCCAGCCGCCGCGGGCGACGATGCTCTGATAGGTCTGGATTGCCTGCTCGGTCGCCGTGACCGTCGCGGCCGACAGGGTCGGCGTCGATTCGCGCCTAACCGAGATCCGATCCGACGTCTCGTAGCTCTGCCGCCATTCGGCCTGATCGTCGTCCTCGGCCGTCTCTTGCGCGCGGGCTTTGAGAACCGTGCTCCCAGCGAAGGCGCAAATCGCCACGCCGGAAAGAAAAGCGCGCCGATCCAGGCGCCGAAAACCGTCCGTTGTCATTGAAAGCTCTAGCCCCATCCCTCAATCAGCCGGACGCCAGAATGGCCCCCCGACCCTCGGGGCGGCTCGAAGGGCGCAACCGCCCTCGCGCCTCTCCCGGCGACTCATGTTCCTTTTCGTGCAGTAACCTTTCCAGTCGGGCGAATTTATGACCGCCTCATCGAGCGCGCGCCGAAGCGCGGGCATCACTATATCTTAGAGTAACGGCTGAAACCAGCGAGCGAGCGCAGACGCGAAAAGGGCGCCCGTTAGGACGCCCTTCCCGCGAGACGGCCATGGCTACGCCTTCAGGGGCGTTTGTCAGAGCCGGTATTTGATCTGATCCGTCCAGAAGCGCTCGAGACGGGCGAGAGAAACGTTCATTCGAGCGAATTCGTCGGCCATGACGCCGCCGATCTGTTCCACCGTCATGGCGTGCTTCTCGTAGAGGCCTACGATGATGCGGTGCACTTCCTCGCCCTTCTCCGTCAGGCTGATTCGCACCGAACGCCGGTCGATGCGCGATCGGGCATGATGAAGATAGCCCATCTCGACGAGCTTCTTGACGTTGTACGAAACGTTTGAGCCCAGATAGTAGCCGCGGGTGCGCAGCTCGCCCGCCGTCAACTCCTTGTCGCCAATGTTGAACAACAGGAGCGCCTGGACGGCGTTCACGTCGGAGCGGCCGCGCCGATCGAACTCATCCTTGATGACATCGAGGAGACGGCGATGCAACCGCTCCACCATGGTCAGTGTTTCGAGATATGCTGGCCGAACGGCAGCAATTCTATCATTCCTGGAAACAATCTCTTCAGATTTTGCAAGGTTCTTCATGACACGCTCGCCTGTTCAGCTTCCCCGGCCGAGTTTTTTATTCGGTCCGCTTATGGGAACAACTGTAACCCGCGCCTATGAAGACGAGTTTAAGAGTCACCGTGAATCCAGGGTTTACTGATTCTGGTAAACTTGAACTGAATCAATATTTTATTGACCTTTGTATCGCGTTAACCGCGCTTCGGGGCTCCCCCCTTGGCCCGCGCGTGACAAGAGCGGAGATCGCCCATCGCGCTCAACAGCCGGATGCTCAGAACGATGTGAAATCGGGGTCGCGTCGTCATTGCGGGGAGCGAAGCGACGAAGCAATCCATCGTTCCGCTTGGCGCCGCTGGATTGCTTCGCTCGCGCCCGCAACGACGGCGCCGGCTCGAACAAAACGCAACGCGCTCTAAGCGCGCTCTTGGCTCGCTTGCCAGCTCAGGAAGAAATAAAAGCCCGCCAGGACGAGGTTCAACAGAACGACCAACGCCCCGCTGACCATGCCGCGAACCCCAAGGGCCGGCGACACGGTCTCGATCGCCGCGCACAGCAACCACACCACTCCGCCCCATGGGGCGGCCAGCCACAACCCGACCGCCGCCAGCAGATCGACCGCCGCAAAAAAGACGACCGAGCCTTGCAACGGACGCGGCAGCGCGGTGAAGTCGCCATAGCCCGGCATGGCGCCCAGCACGAGGCTCCAGTTGAATAGCCCCTTGGCAACCCAGACCCAGGCCAAAGTGCGCATGTACCAGACCAGCGCCGCGGTCCAGCTCCAGCGGAGCGAGACCCGGCCGACACCCACCTGGTGGGACGCGCCAGAGGCAGGATCGACAATCTGCGTCACGCCGTCGAGGCTTTGACGCATCAGCGTTTTCATCGCGACGGGTCCGGAAATGTCAGGTCATCGGCGCCGAGCGGCGCAAAATAGGCGTCGATCGCGGCCGCCTCGATGGGTTCGTCGCCGGCCGGACGCCACAGCGGCGCTTGATCCTTGTCGATGATCCTCGCGCGAACGCCCTCATAGAAATCATGTCCGCGGCAAATGCGGGAGACGATGCGAAAATCAAGCCGCATTGCCTGCTCGAAGCTGAGCTCGGAGCCGAGCGCCATCTGGCGAAGCGCGATCGCCTGGCTCGTCGGCGATTGCGTGCGCATGGCGGCGAGCGCCTCTTGAGCGAACGGCGAAGCTTCGGCCGCCGGCACAAGCGCCTGGAGAACCGCCTCACGGTCCAACTCGGCAAACCAGCGCTCGATGTTCGCGGCCTCGGCCATAATGGGAGCGGACGGCGGCGCGGCGGCGAAACGCGCCAGGATGTCGTCGACCGGACCGGACCCCTCGAGGGCATCCGCCAAGGCGGCGAAGGAGGCGCTCGGAACGAAACTTTGCGCAAGACCGAGCGCGACCGCATCTCCCGCGCCGGCGCGAAGCCCTGTCGCGGCAAGGTAGGCGCCTACGCGGCGCGGCAGACGCGGCAGCACATAGGACGCGCCGACATCAGGAAAAAAACCTATCGCCACCTCGGGCATTGCGAACAGACAACTCTCGCTCGCGACCCGATGCGAGCCATGCACGCAGAGCCCGACCCCGCCGCCCATCACGATGCCGTCGAGCAGCGACACATAAGGCTTGCTGTAGCGCTTGATGCGCCGATTGAGCTGATACTCCTCGCGCCAGAACGCGAGCTGGCCGGCGTAATCGCCGGCCTTTCCCTGCTCATAGAGCCGCCGGATGTCGCCGCCGGCGCAAAACGCCCGTCCGCCGCTGCTCACGACGACGACACGCTCCACCTTGTCATCGCTTTCAAAGACGTCCAACGCCTCGGCGATGACCCGCACCATCGGCAAAGTGAGCGCATTGAGGGCCCGCGGCCGATCAAGGACCACGAAACCCGCTGAGCCGCGCCTTTCGTAGCGCGCTCCGGCCTCGCCAGCGGACGCGCCGGGCGAGACAGACGTCACGCCACCGGCTCCAAGATCCCGTCGATCGCCGCGGCGACTTCCGGAATGTTCTTCATCCCGTCCACGCCATGCAGCACGCCTTTGGCTGCGTAATGCGGCGTTACGGCCGCGGTGTCGCGAAAATACGCGGCCAGACGGGTCTTGAAGATCTCCGGATCGTCGTCCTTACGAACCGGCTGACCGGCCGCTTTCGCATCAGCCGCACGCTGCACGATGCGAGAAACAAGCGCTTCCGCGTCGACTTTCAATTCGATCGCTGCGTCGAGCTTGAGCCCCTTGCGCGCCAACAAGCCATCGAGCGCCTCGGCTTGCGCCAGCGTGCGCGGAAACCCGTCGAGGATAAATCCGCGATGCGCGTCGGGTTCGGCAATCCGCTCCTCGATGATGCCCTGGACGATCTCGTCGGACACCAACGAGCCCGCATCCATCACTGCTTTCGCCTTGAGGCCGATCGGCGTACCCGCCGCCGCCGCCGCGCGAAGCATATCGCCGGTCGAAAGCTGGGGAATGCCGTATTTCTCCACCAGTCGAGTCGCCTGTGTGCCTTTGCCAGCGCCAGGCGGCCCGAGCAGGATCAGCCTCATCTCTTTCTCCCCCGCAATTTTGCTTTCCGAATCAGGCCTTCGTACTGATGCGCCTGCAAGTGTCCGTGAATCTGCGCGACCGTGTCCATCGTCACGTTGACGACAATCAACAACGACGTGCCGCCGAAATAGAGCTGCACCGAGGAATAGGACGTGAGCAACTCGGGCAGGACGCAAATCACCGCGAGATAGCCAGCGCCCAGAACCGTGATGCGGGTGAGGATGTAGTCGATGAATTGAGCCGTACGCTCGCCCGGCCGAACGCCCGGGACGAAGCCGCCATGCTTCTTCAGATTGTCGGCGGTGTCCTGCGGGTTGAACACCGTCGCCGTGTAGAAGAACGCGAAAAACACGATTAGCGCGACATACAGGAGAATGTAGAGCGGCCCCCCGCGCCCGAGCAGCGTCGTAACTGTCGACAGAATGCCCGAGGTCCCAGCGCCTTGCGCGAAATTCGCGACCGTCGTCGGCAGCAGCAGCAGCGACGAAGCGAAGATCGGCGGGATGACGCCGGCGGTGTTGAGCTTGAGCGGCAGGAACGAGCTCTGCCCTTCGTACATTTTATTGCCGACTTGACGCCGGGGATAGGTGATCGGCACGCGGCGCTGCGCGCGCTCCATGAACACGATGAACGCGACGACGACCAACACCATCACGATGACGCCGAGAACGAGGCCGGTCGAAATCGAGCCCTGACGACCAAGTTCGAACAGTTGGACCACCGCTTGCGGCAGTCGCGCGACGATGCCGGCGAAGATGATGAGCGAAGACCCGTTGCCGACGCCGCGCGAGGTGATCTGCTCGCCGAGCCACACCAGGAACATCGTGCCGCCGGTCAGCGTGATGACGGTCGACACGCGGAACATCAGGCCAGGATCGCTGACAACCCCCGCCCTGCCCTCGAGCCCGATGGCGATGCCGTAGGCCTGAAAGACCGCAAGAATGACGGTGAGGTAGCGCGTGTATTGGTTCAGGACCTTACGGCCTGCCTCACCCTCTTTCTTGATCGCCTCGAGCGAGGGCAAGACCGAGCTCAAGAGCTGAATGATGATTGAGGCCGAGATGTACGGCATGATGTTCAACGCGAAAACGGCCATGCGCTGCACGGCGCCGCCCGAGAACATGTTGAACATATCGAGCACGCCCTGGCTGTGCCCGGTGAAGGACTGCTCGAAAGCGTTCGGATCAATGCCCGGCAAAGGGATGTAGGTGCCGAGCCGGTAAACGATCAGCGCGCCGAGCGTGAACCAGATGCGCTTCTTGAGCTCTTCCGCCTTGGAGAAAGCAGACCAATTGATGTTGGCTGCAAGCTGTTCCGCCGCTGACGCCATCGTGAGTGCGCTCCGCTAATCCCTAGACGCTGCCGCCGCGCCGATTGACGGCCTTGCCCGCGGGACCGTCGCTGCGCAAGGCCTTAAACAAAATTTGAACGGCTGCCCAGACTGGGAGCCGTTCAAATAATATGGTCCGGCGCGAGCGAAACGCCAGCCCGCGCAAAGTTGATTGTCACTCGGCCGCGGCCGCAGTCTCGGCCCTCAGCGTCTTGACGCTGCCGCCGATCTTCTCGATCGCCGCAACGGCGCTCTTCGAGGCGCCGTACACTTCGAAGTCGGCCTTGGCCTTGATCTCGCCCTTACCCAAAATCTTCACGCCATCCCGCGCGCGCGCCACGACGCCCGCTTCGATCAGCGCCTCGACGGTAACCGGCTTGGCCACGTCCAGCGCGCCCGCGTCGATCGCCTCTTGAATGCGGCCGAGATTGACCTCGTTGAGGTCGAGCGGCGACGGCGGCGTGAAGCCGCGCTTCGGCAGACGACGGTGAAGCGGCATCTGGCCGCCCTCGAAGCCCTTGATGCGCACGCCCGAGCGCGCCGTCTGACCCTTGCCGCCGCGGCCCGACTGCTTGCCCTTGCCGGAACCGATGCCGCGACCGACGCGAATGCGCGCCTTCGACGAGCCGGGGTTGTCCTTGATGCTGTTGAGTTTCATGGTCGCGCCCTCACTGGCCGTCGACGACGCGCACGAGGTGCGCGACCTTGGCGATCATGCCGCGGACGGCAGGGGTGTCGACGACGCTCGAGCGCCGCCCGATCTTGTTGAGGCCGAGGCCCTTCAACGTATCGCGCTGAGACTGCGGACGGCCGATCGCGCTGCTGACCTGTTCAATGGTGACGGTCTTTTGCGTGGTCATGGGACTGAGCCTCCCGATCACGAATCGGAGGCGTCGGCTTCGACGCCAACGCGGCGCGACTGCAACGTCGACACCTTGAGATTGCGGCGCTGGGCCACGGAGCGCGGGCTATCCTCACGCGACAGCGCGTCGAAGGTCGCCCGGATCATGTTGTAGGGGTTCGACGAGCCCTGGCTCTTCGCCACGACGTCGTGCACGCCGAGCAATTCGAACACTGCACGCATCGGACCACCCGCGATGATGCCCGTACCCGCAGGAGCGGCGCGCAGCACAACCCGGCCCGAGCCGTGACGCCCGTTGACGTCGTGATGCAGCGTCCGGCCTTCACGCAGCGGCACGCGGACCACGCCGCGCTTGGCGGCCTCGGTCGCCTTGCGAATCGCTTCCGGCACTTCACGCGCCTTGCCATGGCCGAAACCGACGCGACCCTTCTGGTCGCCGACGACGACGAGAGCGGCGAAGCCGAAACGACGTCCGCCTTTCACGACCTTCGCCACGCGGTTGATATGGACGAGGCGATCGACGAACTCACTGTCGCGCTCCTCCCGACTATGCTCGCGGCCCCGGCCGCCTTCTCCTTCACGCGCCATTGTCTCTTTCCGTCACTTACGCGGCGCTCGGTCGGAGCCGCCGCTCGCTTGGGTTGAAAATCTTAGAAGTCGAGGCCGCCTTCGCGAGCCCCCTCGGCGAGCGCCTGGACTCGCCCGTGATACATGTAACGGCCGCGATCGAACACAACTTTGTCGACGCCCGCCTTCTTGGCGCGTTCGGCAATTTCGAGTCCGATCCGCTTGGCGGCCTCGACATTCGCGCCGGTCTTGAGCGCCTCGCGAAACATCTTCTCGAGAGTCGAGGCGGCGACCAGAGTCACGCCCTTCTCGTCGTCGATGATCTGAGCCGAGATCTGCTTGGAGGAGCGGAACACGCTGAGGCGCGGCCGGCTGCCGGCATGAGCGCGGATCGCCCGACGAACGCGCGCCTTGCGGCGCTCCATGGACTGGTTGGACTTGGCCATGACGGCGCCCCTTATTTCTTCTTGCCTTCCTTGCGGAAGATGAACTCGTTGACGTATTTGACGCCCTTGCCCTTGTAGGGCTCGGGGCCGCGGAAGGCGCGAATCTCGGCCGCGATCTGACCAACCTGGCGCTTGTCGATCCCCGCGACGGTGATTTCCGTCGGCTTCGGCGTCACGATGGTGACGCCGACCGGGATCGGATAGATCACGTCGTGGCTGTAGCCGAGCGACAACTGCAGGTTCTTGCCGGCGATCGCCGCCTTGTAACCGACGCCGTTGATCTCGAGCTTCTTCTCGAAGCCCTGGGTGACGCCAACCACGAGATTCTGCACCCGCGCGCGGGCGGTGCCCCACATCGCGCGCGAACGCTTGTCCTGGCCGTGCGGTTCGACATGGACGACGTTGCCTTCGATCTTGATGGCCACTTCGACCGGAACGGTGAAATTCAATTCGCCCTTCGCGCCTTTGACGGCGATCGATTGGCCATCGATCTTGGCGGTCACGCCGGCCGGAATGGCGACGGGCTTCTTGCCGATACGAGACATGACGTTGGTTCCAAATTAGCGGGCGCCGACTCGTCGTCGGCTCTTCGAGGCGGTCTTAGAAGACCGTGCAGAGGACCTCGCCTCCCACGTGATTTTCACGCGCGGAGTGATCCGCCATCACGCCCTTCGGCGTGGAGAGGATCGAAACGCCGAGACCGTTGGCGACGCGCGGCATTCCATCGACCGCGACATAGACGCGCCGGCCGGGCTTCGAAACGCGTTCGATCTTGCGGATCACCGGCTCGTTGTCGAAATACTTGAGCTCGATTTCGAATTCGCTGCGGCCGTTGCCGTAATCGGTCGACGAATAGCCGCGGATGTAGCCTTCGGACTGCAGCACGTCGAGCACCTTGCGGCGCAGCGACGAGCCGGGGGTCGAGACTTTCCCGCGCTTGCGCATCTGCGCGTTGCGGATACGGGTGAGCATATCGCCCAGCGGATCGTTCACGGACATCTGTGCGCCCCCTTACCAGCTCGACTTCACGAGGCCAGGAATGAGGCCCTTGTTGCCCAATTCCCTGAGCGCAATACGGCTCATCTTCAGCTTGCGATAATACGCGCGCGGGCGGCCGGTCACTTCGCAACGGTTGCGAATGCGCACCGCCGCGCCGTTGCGCGGCAGCGCCGCGAGCTTGAGGCGCGCCTCGAAGCGCTCCTCCATCGGCAGGCTCACGTCGTTGGCGGCGTCCAGCAGGCGCTCGCGGCGCGCCGCGAACTTCTTCACCAGCCGCTGCTTGCGCTCGTTATTCTCGATTGCACTCTTCTTTGCCATCAAAGGCCTCCATTTTCCGCGTTTGAGCGCTTCAGGCTCACTGCCGGAACGGGAAGTTGAACGCGCGCAACAGCGCGCGCGCCTCGGCGTCGGTCTTGGCCGTCGTGCACACCACGATGTCCATACCCAACATCGACTCCGCCTTGTCATAGTCGATTTCGGGGAAAATGATATGCTCTTTGACGCCCAGCGCGTAATTGCCGCGGCCGTCAAAGGACTTCGGATCGAGGCCGCGGAAGTCGCGAACGCGCGGCAACGCGACCGTGACCAGACGGTCCAGGAACTCGTACATGCGCGTCTGGCGCAGCGTCACCTTCGCGCCGATCGGCATGTTCTCGCGCACCTTGAAGGTCGAGATCGCCTTGCGCGCCCGGGTGATGACCGGCCTCTGACCGGCGATCAGGGCGAGATCGTTCGCAGCCGCCGTAACCTTCTTGGTGTCGTTGACCGCATCGCCGACGCCCATGTTCAGAACGATCTTCTCGATCTTCGGAACCTGCATCGCGTTCGCGTAGCCGAACTCCTCCACGAGCTTGGGCACCACCACGTTCTCGTAGTGGTGCTTCAAGCGCACCATGTAGTCTTTCGGCGGCGCCTTCGGCTGCCCTGCAGCGGCGACTTCCCCCTGAGCTGCGCGGCCACGGCCCTTCGCCTCAGCGGCGCCTTCAGCCTTACCGCCCTTCGGAGCCTTATCGGCCTTGGCCGACTTGCCGCCCTTGTCGGATTTTGCCTCAGCCATCGATCAGGTCTCCCGAACGCTTGGCGACGCGGACCTTGCGGCCATCGTCGAGTGTCTTGAATCCGACGCGTGTCGGCTTGCCGGTCTTCGGATCGGCGATCGCAATGTTCGACAGATCGATCGGCGCTTCCTTGGAAAGGATGCCGCCCTCGGTCTGCGCGGTCTGGCGGGTATGGCGCTTGACGATGTTGACGCCAGCAACGATGGCGCGGCCTTCGCCGGGGTTGACGTTCGTCACCTGCCCGCTCTTGCCCTTGTCGCGCCCAGTGAGCACGACGACCGTGTCGCCTTTACGGATCTTGGCGGCCATTACAGCACCTCCGGCGCGAGCGACATGATCTTCACGTGGTTCTTGGCGCGCAGTTCGCGCGGCACCGGCCCGAAAATACGGGTGCCGACCGGCTCGGACTGATTGTTGATCAGCACGGCGGCGTTGGAATCGAAGCGGATCACTGAACCGTCGGCACGCCGGATGTCCTTGGCGGTGCGAACGACGACCGCCTTCATCACGTCGCCCTTCTTCACGCGCCCGCGCGGAATCGCCTCTTTGATCGACACCACGATGATGTCGCCGATCGAGGCGTAGCGACGCTTCGAGCCGCCCAGCACCTTGATGCACATCACGCGGCGCGCACCGGAATTATCGGCGACGTCGAGGTTCGTTTGCATCTGAATCATGGCCTAAACGCCTTTCTTGTCAGAACGGTTTCCGGCAGCGAACCGCCGGACTACGTCTGAAGGAGACTTGCGCCTCCGGGATGAGTTTGTGTCCGCTTCGGACCGCCTCAGGCCTCAGGGGCCTCGATCACGATCCACCGCTTCAGCTTCGAAATCGGCTTCGTTTCTTCGATCGACACCGTGTCGCCGACCTTATGGTTCTTGGTCTCGACATGGGCGTGATAGTTCTTCGAGCGGCGCACCGTCTTCTTCAGCAGAGGATGCGTGAAACGCCGTTCAACCTTGACGACCAAGGTCTTCTCTTGCTTGTCGCTGACAACGACGCCCTGGAGGATACGCTTTGGCATTGTCCCGCCCTCAGACTTTTGTCTTCGCGGCGCGCTTTTGCGCAGCGATGGTTTTGACCCGCGCGATATCGCGACGCACGACGCGCACACGAGCGGTGTCCTGCAATTGGCCGCTCGCGCGTTGAAAGCGCAGGTTGAACTGCTCCTTCTTCAGCTTGAGGGCCTCGTCGTCCAATTGATCTTCGCTCATGACGCGCAGATCCGAGAGGCGGCTGCTGTTCTTCATGTCCGTCTCTCCTTACTCGGCAATGCGCTGGACGAAGCGCGTCTTGATCGGCAGCTTGGCCGCGGCAAGTTCGAACGCCTCGCGGGCGATCTGCTCCGGCACGCCGTCGACCTCGAACATGATGCGGCCCGGCGCGACGCGCGCGATCCACAATTCCGGCGCGCCCTTGCCTTTACCCATACGCACTTCGATCGGCTTCTTCGACACCGGCACGTCGGGGAAGACGCGAATCCAGACGCGACCGGCGCGCTTCATGTGACGCGTCAACGCGCGACGGGCCGCTTCGATCTGGCGCGCCGTGACGCGCTCCGGCTCCATCGCCTTCAGGCCGAATTCGCCGAAATTCAGCGCAAACCCGCCCTTGGCGACGCCGCTAATACGGCCTTTGAACGCCTTGCGGAATTTGGTTCTCTTGGGCTGCATCATGGTCGTGGACCTTCAATTTCTTAGGCAGCGTCCCGACCGTGGTCACGGTCGCGATCGCGCTCACGCGGCTCGCGCCGCGGACGATGGCTCGACGAATGGTCGGCTTCGGCGGCACGCTTCTCCTGCGCCATCGGATCGTGCTCGAGGATCTCACCCTTGAAGATCCAAACCTTCACGCCGCAAGTGCCGTAAGCCGTATGCGCAGTCGCCACGCCGTAGTCGACGTCAGCGCGCAGCGTGTGCAGCGGCACCCGCCCTTCGCGATACCACTCGAGACGAGCGATTTCCGCACCGCCCAAGCGACCGGAGCAGTTGATGCGGATGCCCTCGGCGCCCAGACGCATCGCCGACTGAACGGCGCGCTTCATCGCCCGGCGGAACGCAACGCGACGCTCGAGCTGCTGGGCGATCGAATCGGCGACCAGCGCAGCGTCGATTTCCGGCTTGCGGACCTCGACGATGTTGATCGCGACTTCCGACTGCGTGAGCTTGGCGACCTGGCGGCGCAGCTTGTCGATGTCCGCGCCCTTCTTGCCGATCACGACGCCCGGACGGGCGGAGTGAATGTTCACGCGGCACTTCTTGTGCGGCCGCTCGATGACGATCTTGGAGATCGCCGCCTGCTTCAGGGCGCCCATCAGCACCTCGCGGATCTTCATGTCCTCGTGCAGCAGCTTGCCGTATTCGCCCTTGTTCGAGAACCAGCGCGAATCCCACGTGCGGTTGACGCCGAGGCGCAGACCGATCGGATTGATCTTCTGTCCCATCGTTGACTCCTCAGGCCGCGTCAGCGGCGGTTTCCGCCACTTCGCGCACGACGATCGTAATGTTCGAGAACGGCTTTTCGATCCGTCCGGCGCGACCGCGCGCGCGGGGGCTGAAGCGCCGCATCACCATGTCCTTGCCAACCCAAGCTTGCGCGACGATGAGGTCGTCAACGTCAAGCTCGTGATTGTTTTCGGCATTGGCGATCGCGAACTCGAGCGCCTTCTTCACCTCGGTCGAAATTCTCTTGTTGGAGAATTCGAGGTCGGCGAGCGCAGTCGAAACCTTCTTGCCACGGATGAGCTGGGCCAGCAGATTGAGCTTCTGCGGGCTCACGCGCAGCATGCGAATGGTCGCCTTCGCTTCGTTGTCGGCGAGACGCCGAGGATTGGCTTGCTTCGACATCGCGTTAAGCCCTCTTCGCCTTCTTGTCGGCGGAATGGCCGTGGAACGTGCGCGTCGGCGCGAATTCGCCGAACTTGTGACCGATCATCTCTTCGGTGACCGACACCGGCACGTGCTTGTGACCGTTGTGGACGCCGAACGTCAGACCGACGAACTGCGGCAAAATCGTCGACCGCCGGCTCCAGAATCTTGATGACGTCGGAGCGACCCGAGCCGCGCGCGACGTCCGCCTTCTTAAGCATGTAGCCATCGACGAACGGCCCCTTCCAAATCGAACGCGTCATGGCTTAGCCCTTCTTCTTGCGGACGTGCCGCGAGGCGACGATGAACTTGTCGGTCGACTTGTTCGAGCGCGTCTTCTTACCCTTGGTCGGCTTGCCCCACGGAGAAACCGGGTGCCGGCCGCCGGAGGTGCGGCCTTCGCCGCCGCCGTGCGGGTGGTCGACCGGGTTCATGGTGACGCCACGGTTGTGTGGGCGCTGGCCGAGCCAACGATTGCGACCGGCCTTGCCGAGCGACGCGTTCATGTGGTCGGGGTTCGACACCGCGCCCACCGTCGCAAAGCACTGGCCGTGAACCAGGCGCTGCTCGCCCGAATTCAGACGCAGCGACACATAGCCTTGGTCGCGGCCGACGATCTGCGCGTAGGTCCCGGCCGAACGGGCAACCGCCCCGCCCTTGCCGATCTTCAGCTCGACGTTGTGCACGATCGTGCCGACCGGAATGTTGGCCAGCGGCATCGCATTGCCCGGCTTGACGTCGACCTGCTCGCCCGCGATCACCGTGTCGCCGACGCTGAGACGCTGCGGGGCGATGATGTAAGCGAGTTCGTCGTCCGCGTAGCGCACCAGAGCGATGAAGCTCGTGCGGTTCGGATCGTACTCGAGCCGCTCCACCGTGCCGGCGACGCCGAGCTTGCGACGCTTGAAGTCCACCAGACGATACGACTGCTTGTGACCGCCGCCGCGGAACCGCACTGTGATGCGGCCCATGTTATTGCGGCCGCCCTTTTCGGACTTGCCAACCGTCAGCGTCTTGACCGGCTTGCCCTTAAAGAGCTCGCTGCGGTCGACGATCGCGAGCTGACGAATGCCCGGGGTCGTCGGATTGTATGTCTTGAGAGCCATTGTCCTGAACCCTTACAGACCGCTGGTCACGTCGATGCGATGACCGTCGGCGAGCGTCACGACGGCTTTCTTGACGTCCTGCTGTCGGCCACGGACGCCGCGAAACACCTTGTTCTTGCCCTTGCGAACGAGCGTGTTCACGGCGGTCACCTTGACGTCGAACAGCTTCTCGATCGCCGCCTTGATCTGCGGCTTGGTGGCCTCGCGGCGCACCTTGAACACGAACTGGTTGGTCTCGGACGCGATCGTCGCCTTCTCGGTGATCACCGGCGCGACGATCGTGTCGTAGTGGCGAGCGTCATTGCTCATTTGAACCGCGCCTCCAGCGCTTCGATCGCGGCCTTGGTCAGCACGAGCTTCTCGCGGCGCATAATGTCATAGACGTTGATGCCCTGCGCGGGCAGCACGTCGACCTGCGGCAGGTTGCGGGCCGCCGCGGCGAAATTGTCGTCGAGCGTCGCGCCGTCGATGATCAGCACGTTGCTCAGCGACGCCTTGGCGAAGTTTTCGCGCAACGTCTTCGTCTTGGCCTGCTCGAGCTGCGCGCTCTCCCAGACCACTAGGCCGCCGTCGCGCTGCTTGGCCGACAGCGCGTGGCGCAGCGCCAGCGCGCGCACCTTCTTGGGAAGGTCGTGGGCATGGCTGCGAACAACCGGCCCCATCGCACGACCGCCGCCGCGGAACTGCGGCACGCGTGCGGAGCCGTGACGGGCGCCGCCGGTCCCCTTCTGCTTGTACATCTTCTTGCCGGTGCGGTGGATGTCCGCGCGGCCGAGCGTTTTGTGGTCGCCAGCCTGGCGCTTGGCGAGCTGCCAGCGCACCATGCGCGCGATCAGGTCCTCGCGCGGCTCCAGGCCGAAGATCGCGTCGTCGAGCTCGAGCGAGCCGGCGGTCGATCCATCAATCGACGTCATGTCGAATTTCATAACGTCATTCTCCCTTCGGCTCGGCGGCAGGCGCTTCGGCCGACGCTTCAGCATTCACACGGAACTTGCCCGGCAACGGGGCGTCCTTCGGCAGTGGCTTTTTCACAGCGTCACGCACTGCGATCCAGCCGCCCGCATGTCCAGGCACCGAACCTTCGACGAGGATGAGGCCGCGCTCGACGTCGGTCTGCACGACGCGCAGATTCTGCGTCGTGACGCGATCCACGCCCATGTGGCCCGCCATCTTCTTGTTCTTCCAGGTCTTGCCCGGGTCCTGACGACCACCGGTCGAACCATGCGAACGGTGCGAGACCGAGACGCCGTGCGTCGCGCGCAGACCGCGGAAGTTCCACCGCTTCATCGGGCCGGCGAAGCCCTTACCGATCGTCACGCCCGTAACGTCGACAAACTGGCCGACGAGAAAATGATCGGCGGTGATTTCAGCGCCGATCGGGATCATCTTATCCTCGGCGACGCGGAACTCCGCGAGCTTGAGCTTGGGCTCGACATGCGCGACGGCGAAACGGCCGCGCTCGGCTTTGCTGACATTCTTGACCTTGGCGCGGCCGATGCCGACCTGAAGCGCGGTGTAACCGTTCTTCTCCTGGGTGCGATGCGCAACGACCTGACAGCCCTCGACCTTGAGGACCGTGACCGGAACGTGATCGCCCGCGTCGGTGAAGATGCGGGTCATCCCCAGCTTCTGTGCGATAATGCCTGAACGCATGGCGCTAATCCTTCAGAGCGCATTCGCTTCCTGCGAAGAGGCGCTCGCCAAATTCCTTAAAGCTTGATCTCGACGTCGACGCCGGCGGCGAGGTCGAGCTTCATCAAAGCGTCGACAGTCTGCGGGGTCGGATCGACGATGTCGAGAACCCGCTTGTGCGTACGAATTTCGAACTGCTCGCGCGACTTCTTGTCGACGTGCGGCGAACGGTTCACCGTGAACTTCTCGATCCGCGTCGGCAACGGGATCGGCCCGCGCACCCGAGCGCCGGTGCGCTTGGCGGTCGACACGATCTCCTTCGTCGAAGCGTCGAGCACGCGGTGGTCGAACGCTTTGAGGCGGATGCGGATATTTTGCGTATTCATGTCTGTCAGATCCCTGGCCGGCGCGGACGGGGCGGCTGCCCCGCCCGGCTTTCACGTGCTTTCGTCACTCCGTGATGGAGACGACGACGCCGGAACCGACCGTGCGTCCGCCCTCGCGGATAGCGAAGCGCAGCTTTTCTTCCATCGCGATCGGAACGATTAGCGCGACCTCGATGGTCACGTTGTCGCCGGGCATCACCATCTCAGTGCCTTCCGGCAGCTGGACGATGCCAGTCACGTCGGTGGTGCGGAAGTAGAACTGCGGACGGTAGTTGGTGAAGAACGGTGTATGGCGGCCGCCCTCGTCCTTGGTGAGGATGTACGCCTCAGCCTTGAACTTGGTGTGCGGCTTGACCGAGCCCGGCTTGCAGAGAACCTGGCCGCGTTCGACGTCTTCGCGCTTGGTGCCACGCAGCAGGCAGCCGACGTTGTCGCCCGCCTCGCCCTGATCGAGCAGCTTGCGGAACATTTCGACGCCGGTGACGATGGTCTTGACGGTCGGACGAATGCCGACGATCTCGACTTCCTCGCCGACCTTGACAACGCCGCGCTCGATGCGGCCGGTCACCACGGTGCCACGGCCCGAGATCGAGAACACATCTTCGACCGGCATCAGGAACGGCTGATCCTTCGGACGCTCCGGCTGCGGGATGTAATCGTCGACCGCCTGCATCAGCTTGAGGATCGCGTCGTGGCCGAGCTCAGGCGACTTGTCCTCGAGCGCCATCAGCGCCGAACCCTTGATGATCGGAATGTCGTCGCCAGGGAAATCGTACTTCGAAAGCAACTCGCGAACTTCGAGCTCAACGAGCTCAAGAAGCTCCGGATCGTCGACCATGTCGACCTTGTTCATGAACACGACGAGCGCGGGAACGCCCACCTGACGGGCGAGCAGGATGTGCTCGCGGGTCTGCGGCATCGGGCCGTCGGCCGCCGAGACGACGAGGATCGCGCCGTCCATCTGCGCAGCGCCCGTGATCATGTTCTTCACATAGTCGGCGTGGCCGGGGCAGTCGACGTGCGCATAGTGGCGGTTCTTGGTCTCGTACTCGACATGCGCCGTCGAGATCGTGATGCCACGCGCCTTCTCTTCCGGCGCCTTGTCGATCTGATCGTAAGCGGTGAACTTGGCGCCGCCGGTCTCGGCAAGGACCTTGGTGATCGCAGCGGTCAACGACGTCTTGCCGTGGTCCACATGGCCGATCGTGCCGATGTTGCAATGCGGCTTGTTACGCGAAAATTTTTCCTTGGCCATGGCCGGACTCCTTCTCGTGATTCCTAGAATTAACGCTTTGGGCGGCTGGCCGCCTTACTTGAACTTGGCCTGGATCTCCTGCGAGACCGCGGCGGGCACCTGCTCGTAGTGGTCGAACTGCATGGTGAAGTTGGCGCGCCCTTGCGTACCCGAACGGAGCTGATTCACGTAGCCGAACATGTTGGCCAGCGGCACCATCGCATTGATGACGACCGCATTGGCGCGCATGTCCTGACCCTGAACCTGCCCACGACGGGACAGAAGATCGCCCATCACGAAGCCGGTGTGCTCTTCCGGCGTCACCACCTCCACCTTCATGATCGGCTCGAGCAGCGCGGAGCCGCCCTTCTGCAAGCCCTCACGGAACGCAGCGCGCGACGCGATTTCGAACGCCAGCGCCGACGAGTTGACGTCGTGGTAGGCGCCGTCGATCAGCGTCGCCTTGACGTCGACAACCGGGAAGCCGGCCAGAATGCCGGACCCCATCACGCTGTTGATGCCTTTCTCGACGCCGGGAATATATTCCTTCGGCACCGCGCCGCCGACGACCTTCGCCTCGAACGAGGCGCCCGCGCCGGGCTCGGCCGGCTCGAACACGATCGTCACCTTTGCGAACTGACCAGTGCCGCCAGTCTGCTTCTTGTGGGTATAGGTGATCTCGGTCTTCTTGGTCAGCTTTTCGCGATAAGCGACCTGCGGCGCGCCAATGCTCGCTTCGACCTTATAAGTGCGCTTGAGAATGTCGACCTTGATGTCGAGATGCAGTTCGCCCATCCCCTTGAGGATGGTCTGGCCGGACTCTGGGTCCGTCGAGACGCGGAAGGACGGATCCTCCGCGGCGAGCTTCGACAGCGCGACGCCCAGCTTCTCCTGGTCCGCCTTCGACTTCGGCTCGATCGCGATCTCGATGACGGGCTCGGGGAACTCCATCTTCTCAAGAATGACCGGCTTCAGCTGGTCGCACAGCGTATCGCCTGTACGGGTGTCCTTGAGACCCGCGAGCGCGACGATGTCGCCGGCATAAGCTTCCTTGATGTCCTCGCGATTGTTGGCGTGCATCAGCAGCATGCGGCCGACGCGCTCTTTCTTGTCCTTGGTCGAGTTGACGACCGTCGTGCCCGACTCGATCTTGCCCGAATAGACGCGGCAGAAGGTGATCGTGCCGACGAACGGATCGTCCATGATCTTGAACGCGAGCATCGAGAAGGGCTCAGAGTTCGATCGGGTTGCGAACAATTTCCTCGCCCGTATCGACGTTGACGCCCCTGATGCCGCCGCGATCGATCGGCGAGGGGAGATAGTCGACAACCGCGTCGAGCAGCGGCTGCACGCCTTTGTTCTTGAACGCCGAGCCGCACAGCACCGGCACGAAGGTGATCTGCTTGACCGCCTTGCGGACGAGGCGCTTCAGCGTATCGATGTCGGGCTCCTGCCCGTCGAGATACGCGCCCATCACGTCGTCGTCGAGCTCGACCGCCGCCTCGATGAGGGTGTGGCGATATTCTTCCGCGCGAGCCTTGAGGTCGTCGGGAATCTCTTCGTCGTGATACTTCGCGCCGAGGCCCTCGTCTTCCCAGACGACCGCCTTCATGCGCAGAAGATCGATCACGCCCTTGAAGTTCGAACTCCGAGCCGATCGGCAGCTGAATGCAGACCGGGCGACCGCCGACCTTCGTCTTGATCTCGTCGACGCAGCGATAGAAATCAGCGCCGATCTTGTCCATCTTGTTGACGAACACAATACGAGGCACGTTGTATTTGTCGGCCTGACGCCAGACGGTCTCCGTCTGCGGCTCAACGCCCTGGTTGCCGTCGAGCACGCAAACCGCGCCGTCGAGCACGCGCAACGAACGCTCGACCTCGATCGTGAAGTCGACGTGACCAGGCGTGTCGATGATGTTCAGGCGCTTGTCGTGCCAGAACGTCGTCGTCGCGGCCGACGTGATCGTGATGCCGCGTTCCTGCTCCTGCTCCATCCAGTCCATCGTGGCGGCGCCGTCATGGACTTCGCCGATCTTATGGGACTTACCAGAGTAGTAGAGGATGCGCTCAGTCGTCGTCGTCTTACCGGCATCAATGTGGGCCATGATGCCGAAGTTACGATAGTCCTCAATAGCGTGGCTGCGCGCCATAGCGATATTCCCGTCTGGAGATCAGCGTGCGGTTACCAGCGATAGTGGGCAAACGCGCGGTTGGCTTCCGCCATCCGGTGCGTATCTTCGCGCTTCTTGACAGCCGCGCCGCGGTTGTTCGACGCGTCCAGGAGTTCAGCCGAAAGACGATCGACCATGGTCTTGTCATTGCGATCGCGAGCGGCGGCGATGATCCAGCGGATCGCCAACGCCTGGCGACGCTCGGTGCGAACTTCGACCGGGACCTGGTAGGTCGCGCCGCCGACGCGACGCGAACGAACCTCAACCGCCGGCGCGACGTTCTCGAGCGCCTGACGAAACACCGCCAGCGGATCGGTCTTGACGCGAGTCTCGATGCCGTCGAGCGCGCCATAGACGATCGCCTCGGCGACCGACTTCTTGCCCTCGTACATGATCGTGTTCATGAACTTCGCAATCACCACGTCGCCAAACTTGGCGTCCGGGATGATTTCGCGTTTCTCAGCGCTATGGCGGCGCGACATGGCCTGCTCCTAGTCGAATAGATGGATCACTTCGGACGCTTGGCGCCGTACTTCGAGCGGCGCTGCTTGCGGTCCTTGACGCCCTGCGTATCGAGCACGCCGCGCAGGATGTGGTAGCGCACGCCCGGCAAGTCCTTCACGCGGCCGCCGCGGATCATCACCACGGAATGCTCTTGCAGATTGTGGCCTTCGCCGGGAATGTAGCCGATGACTTCGAAGCCGTTGGTGAGACGAACCTTCGCCACCTTGCGGAGCGCCGAGTTCGGCTTCTTCGGCGTCGTCGTATAGACGCGAGTGCAGACGCCACGCTTCTGCGGGCTCGCCTGCAGATGGCGCGCCTTCTCGCGGTAGGTCTTGGGTTGCCGCGGTTTGCGGATCAACTGGCTGATCGTCGGCATCGTTTGCCCTTCGTCCCGGTCAACAATGGCGCAGCCTCGCGGCTACGCCGTTCGAATTTCACAACTCATCGGCGGCGCTGCGCACGAAACCAAACGCGCCACGAAAACCCTGTCCGGGTTTTGGGCGCTGATTTCGCAGAGGACCACGGAGACCCGCGTTCTTGCGTCGTCTAACCCGGCAAAGCGTTAGCCCGCCAGTATGGTTTGATCGTCGATGAGATCGTCAGCGTTTAGAGCCGCTGGGTTTTGGGCGCGTCGCCCAAAACAACGAAGCTCTACAGCCTGTCGAAAGCGGGCGGACCATATGCGCGGGGTCCGCACCCGTCAACCCCTCTCCATCAAGAAAAGCTACAATTCCTGGCTTGGCCCGCCCGCCGAGGGCGGGGTGAATGGACGCCCGTCAATTCAAGCCGGCGCCAGGCGCAACGCGTTCGCCGTGAGCCTCGAAAATTGCGACCGCGCGCAGGAGTTGGAACGCTTCTTCCCCCTCGGCCGCCACCGGCACGATTCGCACCGCCGAAACGCGCCCGCCGGGGCCCTCGCCCAGCGCCACACGCGAGGCGACGCGCTGGCGCAGGCTCGAATTGATCGCCGCGGCCAGCAACTCATCCTCTTCCTGTGCCGCCGCACGCAGGCGCTGGCCAGAAACGAACAGATCCTCCCCCATCATGCCGAGGGCGCGCGCATTCACATGCAGCACATCGCCGTGCTCGTCGAGCAACGCGGCGGCAGCGCCGAGGAGTTCCAGTCCATCGGCGACGCCGCGTGCGCGGGCCCCCGCCAGCAGCGGAGCAAGCGGCGCGCGCGCGGGTTTCGTCGCGGCGATCGCGGCATTCGCTTCGAGGTCAGGGCGGGCTCGATCGACACTGGTTTTCATGACAGGCCTCGTTGCGAACGGCCGCGCCCCGCCGCGGGGCCGCCGAAACAATAAACGGGACGCTAACCAGAAGCTTTCACACACGGCTAACGAGACTTAACAAACCGTGAATTCCGGGCCGATTGAAGACAGGAATACGGCAGGCGCGCGGCGGATTCGTCAGACCTTTTTTGGCAAGTTGCGGAAATGAAAAGAGCCGCCTTGAGGCGGCTCTTTATTGCCTTCTTTTTAAGCGGATTTCACTCCGCCGCAGGGGCCTTTGCCGGCTTCGGCGGGGCGATCGGCTGCGTGCTCGGCGCGGCGAGCGACAGCGCGGGCGCGCCTGCCGATTCCTCCGCCTTCTGGGCGAGAATCAACGTATCGCGCATATTGGCGATCGAGCGCAGCTTGGTCATCGCGGCGCCCGTGCCAGCCGGGATGAGCCGGCCGACGATCACGTTTTCCTTCAGGCCTTCGAGCGTGTCGACCTTGCCGTTGACGGCGGCCTCGGTGAGGACGCGCGTCGTCTCCTGGAAGGAGGCGGCCGAGATGAACGAACGCGTCTGCAGGCTCGCCTTGGTGATGCCGAGCAGCACCGGGGTGCCAACAGCCTCCTTCTTGGCTTCCGAGCGCATGATCTCGTTGGCCGCTTCGAGCTCGATCGCGTCGACCTGCTCGCCCTGCAGGAAGTCGGTGTCACCTGCATCGACGATATCGACCTTCTGGAGCATCTGACGGACAATCACCTCGATGTGCTTGTCGTTGATGCTGACGCCCTGCAACCGATAGACTTCCTGGATCTCGTTGACGAGATAAGCGGCGAGTTCCTCGACGCCCTTGATCGCCAGAATGTCGTGCGGCGCGGGGTTGCCGTCGACGATGTATTCGCCCTTTTCGATGACGTCGCCATCCTGCAGGTGGATGTGCTTCGACTTCGGAATCAGGTACTCGACCGGCTCCGCGCCCTCTTCGTTCGGCACGATCGTCAAGCGCTGCTTGTTCTTGAAGTCCTTGCCGAACTGCACCGTGCCGCTGACCTCGGCGATGATCGCGTGGTCCTTCGGCCGGCGCGCCTCGAAGAGCTCCGCCACGCGCGGCAGACCGCCCGTGATGTCGCGCGTCTTCGCGCTGTTGATCGAGATACGCGCGATCACGTCGCCCGCGTTCACCTTGGCGCCCGGTTCGAACGAGATGATCGAATTCGACCGGCAGCATGTAGCGCGCGTCGCCGCCGCGCGCCACCTTGGCGATCTTGCCGTCCTGGCCCTTGATGACCAGCGCCGGCCGGAGGCTCGCCGTACGCGGCGAGGAGCGCCAATCGATGACGATACGCTTGGCGATGCCGGTCGCCTCGTCGACCTGTTCCGACATCGAGGCGCCCTCGGTGAGGTCCTCGAAGCCGATGGCGCCCTCGACCTCGGTGAGAATCGGCCGGGTAAAGGGATCCCATTCCGCGAGGCGCTGGCCACGCTTCACCTGATCGCCCTCGTCGACCTTGAGGCGCGCGCCGTATTGCAGACGATGCACGGCGCGTTCGGCGCCGCTCTTGTCGACGATGACGATCGCGACGTTACGCGCCATCGACATCAGATCGCCGTTCGAGTTGCGCGCCAAGTTGCGGTTGCGGATCTTCACCTCGCCGTCGAAGTTCGAACTCGATGAAGGACTGATCCGCGAGCTGCGCCGCGCCGCCGATGTGGAAGGTGCGCATCGTGAGCTGGGTGCCCGGCTCGCCGATCGACTGCGCGGCGATGACGCCGACCGCCTCGCCCATGTTGACTGGCGTTCCGCGCGCGAGGTCACGCCCGTAGCAGGCCCCGCAGACGCCGTTGGCGGCCTCGCAGGTCAGCACGGAGCGGATCTTCACTTCCTGAATGCCAGCGGCCGTTATCGCCGCCATATCCTCTTCGACGATCATGCGCCCGGCGGGCAAGATAACCTTGCCCTCCGGATCATAGAGCGTCTCCGACGGGGTGCGGCCGAGAATGCGCGAGGCGAGCGAAGCGACCACAGTGCCCGCGTCGATGATCGCGCGCATCTTGATGCCGCCGGTCGAGCCGCAGTCCGGCATGGTGATGATCGAATCCTGCGCGACGTCGACGAGGCGACGCGTGAGATAGCCCGAGTTCGCGGTCTTCAACGCGGTGTCCGCCAGGCCCTTACGGGCGCCGTGGGTCGAGTTGAAGTACTCGAGAACCGACAGACCCTCTTTGAAGTTCGAGATGATCGGGCTCTCGATGATCTCGCCCGACGGCTTGGCCATCAGGCCACGCATCGCGGCGAGCTGGCGCATCTGCGTCGGCGAGCCGCGGGCGCCCGAATGCGACATCATGTAGATCGAATTGATCGGCATGTCGCGGCCGTGGTTGTCCTTACGGACCGCGGAAATGCCGGCCATCATCTCCTCGGCCAGCTTGTCGGAGCACTTCGCCCAGGCGTCGACGACCTTATTGTACTTCTCGCCCTGGGTGATCAGACCGTCGTTGTACTGCTGCTCATATTCCTTCGCGAGCGCCGAGGTCTCGGCGATGATGCGCGGCTTCGAATCCGGCACGACCATGTCGTCCTTGCCGAACGAGATGCCCGCCTTGAACGCCTCTCGGAAGCCGAGCGCCATGATGCGATCGCAAAAGATCACCGTCTCCTTCTGACCGCAGTTGCGGTAGACGGTGTCGATCATGTTCGAGATTTCTTTCTTCGTCATCAGCTTGTTGACGACGTCGAAGGGAATCTTGGGGTGATCGGGCAGCAATTGTCCGAGGATCAGCCGGCCTGGCGTCGTGTCGAAGATCTTGGCGACGCGATTCCCATCCGCGTCGTAAGTCCACGCGCGGCCCTTGATCTTCGAGTGCAGCGTGACGGACTTCGCCGCCAACGCGTGCTCGATCTCGCCCATGTTGGCGAAGGCCATGCCCTGCCCCGGCTCGCCGTCACGCATCAGCGCGACGTAATAGAGCCCGAGCACGATGTCCTGGCTCGGCACGATGATCGGCTGGCCGTTGGCGGGGTGCAGGATGTTGTTGGTCGACATCATCAGCACGCGCGCTTCGAGCTGCGCCTCGAGCGACAGGGGCACGTGAACCGCCATCTGGTCGCCGTCGAAGTCGGCGTTGAACGCCGAGCAGACGAGCGGATGCAGTTGAATCGCCTTGCCCTCGATCAGCACCGGCTCGAAAGCCTGAATGCCCAGGCGATGCAGCGTCGGCGCGCGGTTCAACATCACCGGGTGCTCGCGGATCACCTCGTCGAGGATGTCCCAAACCTCCGGCTTCTCCTTCTCGACCAGCTTCTTGGCCTGCTTGACGGTGGCCGAGAGCCCCTTCGCGTCGAGACGCGAGTAGATGAAGGGCTTGAACAGTTCCAGCGCCATCTTCTTGGGCAGGCCGCATTGATGCAGCTTGAGCTCGGGGCCGACGACGATGACCGAACGACCGGAATAGTCGACGCGCTTGCCGAGCAGGTTCTGGCGGAAGCGGCCTTGCTTACCCTTCAGCATGTCGGCGAGCGACTTCAGCGGGCGCTTGTTGGCGCCCGTGATGACGCGGCCGCGCCGCCCGTTATCGAACAACGCGTCGACCAACTCCTGCAACATGCGCTTTTCGTTGCGGATGATGATGTCCGGCGCGCGCAGCTCCATCAGGCGCTTCAACCGGTTGTTGCGGTTGATGACGCGGCGGTAGAGGTCGTTGAGGTCGGAGGTCGCAAAGCGCCCGCCATCGAGCGGCACCAGCGGACGTAGATCCGGCGGGATGACCGGGATCTCGGTCAGAATCATCCATTCCGGCTTGTTGCCGGAGTGCATGAAGGCCTCGATGATCTTGAGGCGCTTGGCGAGCCGCTTGGGCTTGAGCTCGCTCTTCAACTCGGCGATCTCGACCTTGAGATCGTCGGCGATCTTCTGGAGGTTCATGCCCTTCAGAATTTCGCGAATTGCCTCCGCGCCGATCATCGCGGTGAAGCTGTCCTGCCCGTATTCGTCGAGCGCGCGCAGGAAATCGTCCTCGCTGAGGAGCTGACGGTCCTTGAGCGGCGTCAGGCCCGGATCGAGCACGATGTAGGATTCGAAATAGAGAATGCGCTCGAGATCCTTGAGCGTCATGTCGAGCAGCAAGCCGATGCGCGAGGGCAGCGACTTGAGGAACCAAATGTGCGCGACGGGGGCGGCCAGCGAGATGTGGCCCATGCGCTCGCGCCGGACGCGCGAGAGTGTCACTTCGACGCCGCACTTCTCGCAGATGACGCCCTTATACTTCATCCGCTTGTACTTGCCGCACAAGCACTCGTAGTCCTTGATCGGCCCGAAGATGCGCGCGCAGAACAAGCCGTCGCGCTCGGGCTTGAAGGTGCGGTAGTTGATCGTCTCGGGCTTCTTGATCTCGCCGTACGACCACGAGAGGATCTTCTCGGGGCTGGCGATCGCAATCTGAATCTGGTCGAACGCCTGCGGCTGAGCGACCGGCGCGAAGGGATTCGTAATTTCTTGGTTCATTCCTGCGTCTCCTGCGGGGCCGCTCGCTCAACGAAAGCTGGCGGCCCGCTTCGATGGATGGGCGGAGAAGGGGCGATTCTCCGCCTTACGCTTTCGAGCAATTGAACGAACGCGGTTCGTCATTCCGCGGCTTCGGCGGGCGGCGCGGTTTCACCCGGCAGCAACTTCTTCGTGGCGGCAAGCTCCACGTTGAGGCCGAGCGAGCGCATTTCCTTGACGAGAACGTTGAAGCTCTCGGGAATGCCCAACTCGAACGTGTCGTCGCCGCGTACGATCGCTTCGTAGACCTTGGTGCGGCCGGCGACGTCGTCCGACTTCACGGTCAGCATCTCCTGCAGCGTGTAGGCGGCGCCGTAAGCTTCGAGCGCCCAGACCTCCATTTCGCCGAAGCGCTGGCCGCCGAACTGCGCCTTGCCGCCCAGCGGCTGCTGGGTGACGAGGCTGTAAGGGCCGATCGAACGCGCGTGGATCTTGTCGTCGACGAGATGGTGCAGCTTCAGCATGTAGATGTAGCCTACTGTCACCTTGCGGTCGAAAGCATCGCCGGTGCGACCGTCGAAGAGCGTCACCTGCCCCGACGGGTCGTTGCCGGCGAGCTTCAACATCTCGACGATGTCCTTCTCGCGCGCGCCGTCAAACACCGGCGTGGCGATCGGCACGCCGCGCCGCAGGTTCTCGCCGAGTTCTACGAGGCCGTTGTCGTCGAGCGCCTTGATGGTCTCCTCGGCGCCGTAGATCTCCTCGAGCTTGGAGCGCAGCGGCGCAACGTCGTTGCTGCGCATATAGCTGTTCACCGCCTCGCCCACCTGCTTGCCGAGGCCCGCGCAGGCCCAGCCGAGGTGCGTTTCAAGAATCTGCCCGACGTTCATGCGGCTCGGCACGCCGAGCGGGTTCAGCACGATGTCGACCGGCTGCCCGTCGGCGAGGAACGGCATGTCCTCCTGCGGCACGATGCGCGAGACGACGCCCTTGTTGCCGTGACGGCCCGCCATCTTGTCGCCGGGTTGAATCTTGCGCTTTACCGCGATGAAGACCTTGACCATCTTCATCACGCCGGGCGGCAGTTCGTCGCCGCGCTGCAGCTTCTCGACCTTGTCGAGGAAGCGGTTTTCCAGCGACTTCTTCGACTCGTCGTACTGCTTGCGCATCGCCTCGATCTCGGTCATCGCCGGATCGCTTTCGAGCGCGAACACCCACCACTGCGAGCGCGGGAACTCGTCGAGCATCTCGCGCGTGAGGATCTGGTCCTTCTTGAAGCCCTTCGGCCCCGAGAGGGCGCGCTTGCCCGTCAGCATCTCAGCGAGGCGCGCGTAGACGTTGCGATCGAGGATCGCCTGCTCGTCGTCGCGGTCCTTGGCGAGCCGCTCGATTTCCTCGCGCTCGATCGCCTGGGCGCGTTCGTCCTTGTCGACGCCGTGGCGGTTGAAGACGCGCACTTCGACGATGGTGCCCTGAACGCCAGGCGGCACGCGCAAGGACGTATCGCGAACGTCGGACGCCTTCTCGCCGAAGATGGCGCGCAGCAGCTTCTCCTCGGGCGTCATCGGGCTTTCGCCCTTGGGCGTGATCTTGCCGACGAGAATGTCGCCCGCGACGACGTCGGCGCCGATGTAGACGATGCCCGCTTCGTCGAGGTTCTTGAGCGCCTCTTCCGACACGTTCGGAATGTCGCGCGTGATTTCCTCGGGCCCGAGCTTGGTGTCGCGGGCCATCGCCTCGAACTCCTCGATGTGAATCGAGGTGAAGACGTCGTCCTTGACGATGCGCTCGGAGAGCAGGATCGAGTCTTCGAAGTTGTAGCCGTTCCACGGCATGAACGCGACGAGCACGTTGCGGCCGAGCGCGAGATCGCCGAGATCGGTCGACGGACCGTCGGCGATGATGTCGCCCTTCACGACCCGGTCGCCCACCCGCACCAACGGCTTCTGGTTGATGCAGGTCGATTGGTTCGAGCGCTGGAACTTCATCAGGCGATAGATGTCGACACCGGGTTTGGTGGCGTCGGTCTCGTCCGTCGCCCGGATGACGATACGGGTCGCGTCGATCTGGTCGATGATGCCGCCGCGCCGCGCGGCGATCGCCGCGCCAGAGTCGCGCGCCACCACCGCTTCCATGCCCGTGCCGACCAGCGGCGCGTCGGAGCGCACCAGCGGCACCGCCTGGCGCTGCATGTTCGAGCCCATCAGCGCGCGGTTCGCGTCGTCGTTCTCGAGGAACGGGATCAGCGCCGCGGCGACCGAGACGAGCTGCTTAGGCGACACGTCCATGTAGTCGACGCGGTCGCCCGGCAGGAAGACGACGTCGCCCGCCTGGCGGCAGACGATCAGGTCGCCGACCAGATGGCCGCTCTCGTCGATCGGCGTATCGGCCTGCGCGACGCTGTACTTCTGCTCCTCCATCGCCGAGAGGTAGCTGACTTCCTCAGTCACCTGGCCGTCGCGGATCTTGCGGTATGGGGCCTCGATGAAGCCGTATTTGTTGACGCGCGCGAAGGTCGCGAGCGAGTTGATCAGGCCGATGTTCGGCCCTTCCGGCGTCTCGATCGGGCAGATACGGCCGTAGTGGGTCGGGTGAACGTCGCGCACTTCGAAGCCAGCGCGCTCGCGCGTCAGACCGCCCGGGCCAAGCGCCGACAGGCGGCGCTTGTGGGTGATCTCGGAGAGCGGGTTCGTCTGGTCCATGAACTGCGAGAGCTGCGAGGAACCGAAGAACTCGCGCACTGCCGCCGCCGCCGGCTTGGCGTTGATGAGGTCCTGCGGCATGATCGTGTCGATCTCGACCGAGGACATGCGCTCCTTGATCGCGCGCTCCATGCGCAGCAGGCCGACGCGATATTGATTCTCCATCAATTCGCCGACCGACCGGACACGGCGGTTGCCGAGATGGTCGATGTCGTCGATCTCGCCGCGGCCGTCGCGCAGATCCACCAGCGCCTTGACGACGGCGAGGATGTCCTCCTTGCGCAGCCTGCGCATCGTGTCGGGCGCGTCGAGGTCGAGGCGCATGTTCATCTTGACGCGGCCGACCGCGGAGAGGTCGTAGCGCTCTTCGTCGAAGAACAGCGAGTTGAACATCGCCTCGGCGCTGTCCACCGTCGGCGGCTCGCCCGGGCGCATGACGCGGTAGATGTCGAACAAGGCTTCCTCGCGCGAGGAGTTCTTGTCGACCTTGAGCGTGTTGCGGATGTACGGACCGATGTTGACGTGGTCGATGTCGAGGATCGGCAGCTCCTTAAAACCCTCCTCGATGAGATGAGCGAGCAGCTTGTCGGTGATCTCCTCGCCTGCCTCGGCGAAGATCTCGCCGGTCTCGGAGTTGTAGAGATCCTCTCCGATATATTGGGTGTAGAGGTCGACGTCGGCGGCGCGCAGCGCCTTGACGCCCTTCTCGGAGAGCTGACGGGCCGAACGCGCGGTGAGCTTGCGGCCGGACTCGACCACCACCTCGCCGGTGTCGGCGTCGATCAGATCAACGGTCGCCTTGACGCCCTTCATGCGCTCGGCGTCGAACGGCACGCGCCAGCCGTTCTTCGAGCGCGTGTAGATGACCTTCTTGTAGAAGGTGGACAGAATCGCTTCGGCGTCGAGTCCGAGCGCGAACAGCAGCGAGCTCACGGGAATCTTGCGCCGCCGATCGATGCGCGCATAGACGATGTCCTTCGCGTCGAACTCGATGTCGAGCCACGAACCGCGATAGGGAATGATGCGCGCCGCGAACAGCAGCTTGCCCGAGGAATGGCTCTTGCCCTTGTCGTGATCGAAGAACACGCCGGGGCTGCGGTGCATCTGGGAGACGATGACGCGCTCGGTGCCGTTGACGATGAAGGTGCCGTTGGCCGTCATGAGCGGCATGTCGCCCATGTAGACGTCCTGCTCCTTGATGTCCTTGACGGACTTGGCCTGGGTCTCCGGATCGACGTCGAACACGATGAGGCGCAGCGTCACCTTGAGCGGCGCGGCAAAGGTCATGCCGCGCTGGCGGCACTCGTCCACGTCGTACTTCGGCGCTTCATATTCATATTTGACGAATTCAAGCTGTGCCGTCTGCGCGAAGTCGGAGATCGGGAACACCGACTTGAACACCGCCTGCAGGCCCTCGGTTGGCCGGCCGCCCTTCGGCGCCTCCATGATGAGGAATTGGTCGTAAGACGCCTTCTGCACTTCGATCAGGTTCGGCATCACGCCGACTTCCTTGATGTGACCGAAGACCTTGCGAACACGTTTGCGGCCGGTGAATGTCTGCGCCATGTCGGTCCTCAATCCAATCTCGCCGCCTTCGAAACCGACGTCCCCGCTCGGAGGGGGCCGCCGGTGCGGCGATTGTTGCGGGCGCGGGGCCCAAATTCTTCGTCGCGCGTCGGGCGCGACCACCGTGCGCCAGTCGGCCTAAGTGGCCGATGGGCCAAAACAGCGACGCGCCAAGCACGTCCGAAACGCCGGAACGGCCCCAAGCCGAAGCCGGGACCGTCCATATTGCGCGCAGGCCTAGAGCAGGCCCACGGGTTATTTGAGCTCGACCTTCGCGCCGGCCTTCTCCAAGGCAGCCTTGATCTTCTCGGCCTCGTCCTTGCCGACGCCTTCCTTGACCGCCTTGGGAGCGCCCTCGACGAGATCCTTGGCTTCCTTGAGGCCGAGCGAGGTGATCGCGCGCACTTCCTTAATGACTTCGATCTTCTTGTCGCCGGCCGCGGTGAGGACGACCGTGAACTCGGTCTTCTCTTCAACCGGAGCGGCGGCGGCGGCGCCAGCCGGAGCAGCAGCGACCGCAACCGCGGCGGCGGCCGAAACGCCCCACTTGGCTTCGAGGAGCTTGGCGAGCTCAGCCGCCTCGAGGACGGTCAGGCTCGAGAGTTCGTCGACGATCTTTTCGAGGTTAGCCATTGTCTTGTTCCTATATGGTTCGAACCAGGGTGTTTGTGAAGAGCCTCAGCTCAGGCTGCGTCTGCGTCTTTGGCGGCGTAGGCCCCCACCACGCGCGCCAGCTTGGCGGCGGGCGCGGTCGAGAGCTGCGCGAGCTTGGTCGCCGGGGCCGTAATGAGGCCGAGCAACTTGGCGCGCAGTTCGTCGAGGGACGGCAAGGCCGCGAGCGCCTTGACCCCTTCGACGTCGAGGGCCGTCTTGCCCATGGCGCCGCCCAGGAGCACGAACTTGTCGTGATCCTTCGCGAAAGCCACGGCTGCCTTGGCCGCCGCCACCGGATCGCTGGAATGAGCGATCAGGGTCGGCCCCCTGAGAAGGGGGCTGATCGAAGCGACGTCCGTGCCTTTGAGAGCAATCTGGGCGAGGCGGTTCTTGGCGACCTGAACCTGCGCGCCAGCCTGCCGCATCTGCTTGCGCAGACGCTGCATCTGGGCGACGGTCAAGCCGGAATAGTGGGCCACGACCACGACCGAAGCCTTTGAAAAGACTTCGTTCAAGGACGCTACGGCCTCCTTCTTCTCCGCTCTATCCACGGTGCTGACTCCGGTTGGCGGGATATCCCGCCTCCTGCACATGCCGCGCCCGCCCGCCTCGAAAGCGACCGGCCGCGACGACTTGCGCCTGTCCCCGGAGCTGGGCGTGAACCCGCCACCGGACAGATGGTTCGAACCGCGCCGGCAACCCGCGAAGGCAGCCGGCGAAAAATCGGTCTTCCCCGTCTATGCAGGCCCCCTTTCGATCCCGCGTCGCGGGAAGGGAATTAAGCGGCATCCCCCTAGGGAAACGCACGCGCCGGCAGTCTCGGACAGGACATGGCCGGTCGAGACACGGGAACATCCCCGGTCTTTCCCGGCCTATCCGCCGCACCCACCTCACCGACCCCTCCAGGAGGGCCCCGGTGAAACGGAGCGGAAGCCAATGGTGATCATAAGGGCCGCGAATGCGCCATCGACCCCAAAGCTTTGTTTAGCCGGGTCCGACACATCTGCCAAGGGGGCTTCACGAAAAATTTCCTTGCTCCCGCGGGCAACGCCCGCGGCGCGGAAGCCTCTGTTTGCAAAACCTATATCATGTCCGCCCGTGGCTCGGAAGACCGCGCCGCGTTTTACCCCGACGAAACTGGATTCGTGCTTGGCTCAGCGGCCTGAGCGCCCCCTCTCGCCGTGACGGAGCCCGAATGAGCCTCGCCGAGGCCGCAGAACGAACCGCAGCGCGAGCCGCCTTCGCGGGGTGCAAGCGCGCCGTCATCGTAGGCGTCGTCGCCGCCTTCGCGGCGGCCGGCTTCGCCTTGCGGCTGTGGTGCTCCGACGGCCCGCTCTGGGTCGACGAGATCTGGTCGCTGCGCAACCTCCGCCCGATCCAGCACTTCTGGGGCGTGCTCTGGGGCATTTCGCACGACAACAACCATTTCGCCAATTCGCTCTGGCTCTTCTTCGCCCTGCGCTGGAGCGACAACGCCACCTGGTTGCGCCTGCCCTCGGTTCTCGCCGGCGTAGCCGCGATTCCCGTGATGGCGCAAATTGCGGCGCGGTCAGGGCCGGCGGCCTCGCTGGGGGCGGGCGCCCTGACGGCGCTCTCGTTCTTCCAGCTCACCTATAGCGTCGAGGCGCGCGGCTATGCGGCGGCGACGCTCGCCCTGATGGTCGGCTTCGCGGCGTTGGAAAGGGCGATCGACAAGCCGCTCGGCAAGGCGCGTATCGTCCTCGCGGCGGCGGCCGGGCTCGGCCTCTTCTGCCATTTGGCGGTCGGGCCGGCGGTCGTCCTCTACGGGCTGATCGCCTTTCTCGAGACCGCACGGCGCCAGAGGAGCCTGCGGCGCGCGCTGGTCGCCGCCATTCGCATCTTCTGGCCCGCTGGCCTTGCGATGCTGCCGGCGACGCTTTGCGTCCTGGCCGGGATCGCCGTCACCGGCGGCTTCACGATCGGCTCGCTGCGGCCGTATGCGGCGAGCCACGCGATCGCCGCGATCGCCAACATGGCGATGTCGACGCTCGGCCTCTTTCCCGATTGGCGCCCCGCGGCGACCTTTGCGCTGTTCGCTGTGCCCCTCCTCGTCGTCGGCGCGATCCTCAAGCTTGCGCCGGTCGAGCGCCGGATCGCCTACGGAGTCACGTTGCTCGGCGTGCCGGCGGCGGTCTTCGCGCTGCATCCCGCCAACAGCCATCCGCCGCGCTATTTCTTCCTCTGCTCGATCTTCCTGCTGCTGCTCAGCGCTGACGCCTTCGGCGCGCTGTGGCGAATGGGAGGTTGGCGCCGTGGCCTCGCGCTCGGCGTCCTCGCCGCGATCCTGACCGGCGACGCCTTGTCCGTGGCGCGCTTCCAGGCGAGCAAGCGCGCGGTCTGGACCGACGCCCTGGCGACGATCGCCGCCTCGGGCGAACCGCGCCTCGCCAGCAGTCTCGACTTCAACGTCGGCAAGGAGGTCGATTACTTCAACTGGCGGCGCGGCGCGGCGCTCGATCTCGTCCCTGCCGCCGAGGTCTGCGCGCGCGAGCCGGCCTGGTACGTCCTCGAGAGCGCCGAACCGGCAGCGGCGACGGTCACAATGGAGGGTCCCGGCTGTCGGCTCTCCTTCGCTTTCCAAGGGGTCTACGGACTGCATCTGCCCTCGCAGACGGCCTGGGCGCTCTATCGACGCGAGCACTGATCGGCCCTAAATTCCCTCGTCGTCGCCGGGTTGGCGAAGCGGTCGCTCTCGCCTAAGGCTTATCCCAATTTCATTGGGGGGATTGATGCGCCTGACACGACTGTTATTCGTAGCCGCCTTCGGCTTGGCGGCTTCGCTGGCGCAGGCGGCGGGGATCAAGCCCGTCAAAGTCAACGCGGACGCCACGGGTCCTGCCTTGAAGGCCTTCGTGTGGACCCCTTGCGCGTCGACGCCGGCCGCCACGCATTTCGGACCCATCGTCGTCACCGCAAACCGCAATTGCCCCATCGTCGGCGACCATTTGCCGCTCGTCGTCATCTCACATGGCCATGGCGGCGGATCGCTCAACCATCACGACACGGCCGAAGCGCTCGCCGACGCGGGCTTTATCGTCGTCGCGCTCGACCATCCCGGCGACAACTTCGCCGACAAGAGCCATACCGACGACATTGCTGCGATGTTCGAGCGGCCGACCGACATCAAGCGGCTGATCGACTTCATGCTCGCCGCTTCGCCCGACGCCGCCAAGATCGACGCGGAGCGCATCGGCCTTTTCGGCTTTTCGCGCGGCGGCTACACCGGGCTCGTCATCGCCGGCGCGACGCCCGACTTCCATGACGCTCGCATTCCCTGCCCCGAGGCTGCGCCGATCTGCGGCGAGATCCGCGACAATCGAATTCCCCAGCAACCGCTCGCGCGCGACCCGCGCGTCAAGGCGCTCGCACTCGCCGATCCGCTGACCCCCTTCCCGACGGCGGAGAGCCTCAGGGATGTGAAGGCGCCGGTGCAGCTCTGGAGTTCGCAATATGGCGGCGACGGCGTCCTGCCGGAAAACGTCGCCGCGCTTACGCGCGACCTGCCGGAGAAGCCGGAATTTCATTTCGTGCCGGCGAGCGCGCACTTCGCCTTCCTCGCCCCCTGCCCGGCCGAGATGGCGGCGGCGTCCCCCGCACTCTGCCGCGACGCTCCCGGCTTCGACCGGGCCGCGTTCCATGCAAGCTTCAACGCCGCAGTGGTCGCCTTCTTCCGCGCGCATCTTCCGCAATAGCAAAACCGCTTGATTTCCGTGCGCAGCCGGAAACACTCTGCGCCAAAGCCAAAAGGGGGAAGCGGGGCATGAAGATCGCCGAACTGAAGACGTTTGTCGTCGGCAATCCGCCGCCCGGTTTCGGCGGGCGCTACTTCCTCTTCCTCAAGCTCAAGACGGCCTGCGGCGTCGAGGGCGTCGGCGAGGTCTATACGGCGAGCTTCGGCCCCCGCGCGGTCGAGGCGATGATCGCCGACGTGTTCGAGCGCCATGTCCTCGGCGCTGATCCGTTCCGCATCGAGGCGCTATGGCGCAACGTCTACGCGCGCGGCTATTCGGGACGGCCCGACATCTCGCTGATGGGCGTGCTGTCCGGCTTCGAGATGGCGCTGTGGGACATTGTCGGCAAGGCGGTCGGCAAGCCCGTCCATGCGCTGCTCGGCGGCCTCGTCAACGAGCGGCTGCGCACCTACACCTATCTCTATCCCGACGAGCCCGGCTCGCACGCCTATTCCGATAGCCCGGTCTATCGCGACCCCGACGCGGCCGCCGAGCGCGCGCTGAAATATGTCGCGCAAGGCTTCAGCGCGGTGAAGTTCGACCCCGCCGGCCCCTACTCCACCTTCGACCCGCGCCAGCCGAGCCTCGAGCGGCTTTCGCTCAGCGAAGCCTTCTGCAAGCGACTGCGGGAGGCGCTCGGCGATTCCTGCGATCTGCTGTTCGGCACGCACGGGCAGTTCACGCCCTCTGGGGCGCTGCGTCTCGCGCGCCGGCTCGAGCCCTATTCGCCGTTGTGGTTCGAGGAGCCGACGCCGCCCGAGGCGCCGGAGGAGATGGCGCGCGTCGCCGCCGCCACCGCGATCCCGGTCGCGGCCGGCGAACGGCTAACGACGAAATACGAATTCGCGCGCGTGCTCGAGACCGGCGCCGCCTCGATCCTACAGCTCAACCTCGGCCGGGTCGGCGGCTTGCTCGAAGCGAAAAAGATCGCCGGCATGGCCGAAGCGCATTACGCACAGATCGCGCCGCATCTCTATTGCGGCCCCGTGGTCGGCGCCGCCAACATCCAGCTCTCCGCCTGCATTCCGAATTTCCTCATCCTCGAAAGCATCGAGCGCTGGGACGGTTTCCAGGCGAAGCTGCTGAAGAAGCCAATCCGCTGGGAGGACGGCTACGTCATCCCGCCGAGCGAGCCCGGCCTCGGCGTCGAACTCGACGAAGACGTCGCTCGCGCCCATCCCTATCGGGGCGACGCGCTGCATCTCGTGCCGACCTATACGCCGATCGGCAAACCGGACTGAAGGAGAGACGCCTCTCGCGTGATTGCGCAGCGCGTCGAAAAGGTGCAATTTTGTGCGATCGATCGACTTCCGCCGAGCGGCGCCGTCCGAGAAGCAGCCGCCGACGGTCAATGGGGTCCGTGCAAAAAGCGCGGCGAACAGGGAGGTTGACATGCCCAAGGTCACGGCGAACGACATTACGATCAACTACGAGGTCCAGGGGGTCGGGGAGCCGCTCATCCTGATTCCCTTTCTGGCCGCCGACCACGCCTGCTACGCGTTCCAAGTCGCCGATTACGCGAAGCGCTTCACCTGCTATTCCATCGATCCGCGCGGCGCCGGCGAGAGCGACAAGCCCGACGGCGTCTATTCGATGGAATTGTTCGCCGACGACATCGCCGACTTCATGCATGTGATTGGCCTCGAGCGCGCGCATGTGATGGGCGTCTCGCTCGGCGCCGCGACGGGCATGTGGCTCGCCGCCAAATATCCCGGGCAGGTCAAATCGCTGTCGCTGCACAGCGGCTGGCCCAAAACCGACCCTTTCCTGAAAGTGGTGGTCGAGGGCTGGCGCAGCATCGCCAAGGGGCTCGACAGCGTCACCGAAATGGTGATCCAGGGCATTTTCCCCTGGTGCTTCACCCCGGAGCTCTATGCGGCCAAGCCCGATTACGTCGACCAGCTCGCCGCTTTCGTTCGCAGCCGGCCGCAGCAGCCTTACGACGCCTTCCTGCGCCAGTCGGGCGCGGTGATGGCGCATGACGCGATGGCCCAACTCGCGCGCATTGAAGCGCCGACGCAAATCACCTTCGGCCGTCACGACCTCGTCTGCTCGCCGCGCTTCGCCGACACGATGAAGAACGGGATCACAGGAAGCGAGCTCGTGGTGTTCGAGTCCGCCGCGCACGCCGCGATCTATGAGTGCGTGGAGGAGTTCAACGCGAAGACCTTGGACTTCCTCGACCGCCAGAGCGGTTAGACTAACGCGAATTGTTTTTTGATCGAGGCGGAGCCGCCCAATCTGTGCTCCCCTTGCGGAACTGCTGTCCCGGGAAATTTAGTCGAGCGCCCAACAAGGGACTTCGCAGAAATTAGCAACCTCTGGCCGTCATGGCCGGGCTCGTCCAGGCTCGCCCCGGCCATCCACGCGGCGCCGCACCACCAAAAACATCGAGCTTCACGGTAGCTGCGCGGCGTGGATGCCCGGCACAAGGCCGGGCATGACGACGGCCCGTAAATCGAAGCAATGTAAGTGGCGATTACCGGAATGATCCCGGCAAATATGACATAGTTGCGCCGACGTAGTCGCGCAGAATATCGCTGTAAAGTATTCGCATAAGCGTCGTTGACATTCCCGTAGCGGGAACCGGTATCCCTCTGTGTAGCTCCAATCCATGAGCAATTCTGTTGGGATAACTGCCATGCCTTATCAACTTTCCCGCCGATCCCTGCTTGCTGCGGGAGCAGCGGCGAGCGTTCTACCGCTTCTTCCTGTACGCCTGGCGGCCCAGGCCGCCGCGCCGCCGCGTGGTCGCCGGCTCACTGTCGGTACGCGAATTCTTGAAGTGAACGGCCGCGCCGCGCAGGTCTTCGCGCTGACCAACGAGACAGGGCAGCCAGGGATCACGCTCGCGCCTGGCGAGCGCTTTCAGGTCACCCTCGCCAATCAGATCGATGACCCCACGATCATCCACTGGCACGGCCAACTGCCGCCCTGGACTCAGGATGGGTTCCCATGGCCCCAGACCCCTCAGCTTCTTCCCGCCTCGACCACAACTTATGACTATAGCCCGATCACCGGCACCTACTGGATGCACTCGCATTCGGGGTTTCAGGAGCAGAGCCTGATGACGGCGCCGTTGATCGTCCATAGCGCGGACGAGATGCGCGAGGATCGGCAGGAAGTCGTCCTGATGCTCCACGATTTCAGCTTTACGCCGCCAGATGAGCTGCTTGCTCGACTGACCGGACAGACAACGTCCGCCGTCGACGCGATGGTCCGCCAAATCGACAACATCGGCACGCCAGCTCCGACCGCGCGCCCGTCAGGCGCCATGGCGGGCATGACGCAGGGCTCGATGCAGATGGGCGGGATGAATTCCCAGGGGATGGCCGGAATGCCGTCGAGCGGCGCGAACATGGACTTGAACGATGTCGACTACGACGCATTTCTTGCCAATGACCGCACCCTCGCCGACCCGGAGGTGGTGCGAGTGGAGCCCCGCGGGCGGCTGCGGCTGCGGGTGATCAACGGCGCGTCATCGAGCCAGTTCTGGCTCGATCTGGGGGCTCTGACCGGCCGCGTCGCGGCGGTCGACGGGCATGCCGTGCAGCCGGTTAGCGGCTCCATCTTCCCGCTCGCCATGGCGCAGCGGCTCGACATCCTCATCGATCTGCCCGGTCCTGGCGCGTTCCCGATCCTTGCCCGGCTAGAAGGTTCGCGCAGCCGCACTGGCGTCGTGCTGGCGACACAAGGCGCGCAGATCAAGCGGATGGAAGAGACCGGCCACGATCAGGCGCCGCCCGTCGACAATTCGCTGGAAACTCGGCTCTCAGCGGTCGAACCGCTCGGTGCGCGTAAGCCTGATGTCGTTCATCAGATTGTCTTAGCGGGCAACATGAAGCCTTACCGCTGGTCGCTGAATGGCGAATTCTGGCCGCACATCGCGCCGTTGATGTTGACCAAGGGCCAGCGCGTCGAGGTCGAGATCGTCAACCACTCCATGATGGCGCACCCGATGCACCTCCATGGTCACGTCTTCCAGGTGATCGCCGTGAACGGGGCCCCCATCAACGGCGCCGTTCGCGACACGGTGCTTGTGACGCCGAAGATGGGCAGCGTGCGGATCGCTTTCGACGCCGACAACCCAGGCAGGTGGGCGTTTCACTGCCACAATCTCTACCACATGATGACTGGCATGATGACGGAGTTCCGCTATCGGGACATTGCGATCTGAATTGCGGTTCGTCCGGACCGACGCCGTCTTTGCGAGCGCAAGCGAAGCAATCCAGCAGCGCCAAGGGGAACGATGGATTGCGTCGTCGCTACGCTCCTCGCAATGACCGTTCGACGCCGCTTGCCCCGAGGCTACCCGAAGCGGAAGCCGGAGATGACCTTGCCGCCGATCACGTCGCGGAAGCTGTGTTGGCCGGCGCTGTCTCCCGCCGCGCCGGCGGCGACCATCAAGGGAATCAGGTGCTCTTCGCGTGGGTGGCAGGCGCGAGCCGACGGCGCCTTGTCCCATTGGGCGAGCCGCGCCTCCCGCTCGCGCGGTTCGCACTTCGTCAGCGTTTCGTCGAGCCAGGCGTCGAACTCGGCCGACGCGGCTTCCTTGCCGTCCCGGAAGTGCCGCAGATCGTGATAGCTCATGCCGCTGCCGACGATGACGATTCCTTCCTCGCGCAGCGGCGCGAGCGCTTTGCCCACTTCGACGTGAAACCGCGCGTCGAGGTCCTGGCGCAGGGAGACCATCAGCACCGGAATCTGCGCCTTGGGATCGACGATCAGGAACGGCACGAAGACGCCGTGGTCGAAGCCGCGCTCCGCGTTCTCGCCCACGGCGACGCCCGCCGCCTTCAGCAGGCGTTCGACTTCCCCGGCGAGCCCTGGCGCGCCCGGCGCGGGATATTTGAGCTCATAGGTGTGCGGGGGAAAGCCGTAATAGTCGTAAAGCATGCCCGGCGCCGGCGCGGTGCTGACCGTCACCTCCGGCTCTTCCCAATGCGCCGTGACGACGACGAAGGCCTTCGGCGGCTCCGGCAGCGAAGCGACGACGCCGGCCAGGAAGTCCCGCAGCCGATCCCAGGCGTGCGGGCCGAAGGGTGGCGGAAACTCGATCCAGAAGCACGGCCCGCCGCCATGCGGCAGGAAGAAAGTCGGCTGGCGGACCTCGGTCATGCGCTCCTCCGTCGTTGTCCGTCACTGCGATGAGCCGAGCGACGAAGCAATCCATCGTTCCGCTCGGCGCTGCTGGATTGCTTCGCTTACGCTCGCAATGACGGCCGGGTTCGGCTGTAAGGCTAAGACTAGCGCACCGAAGGCCAAAGGCGACTTGCAAAAACGCAAGCAAGCGTCGCGCTTAAAGCAGTCCGGCGATGCCGCCGTAAAGCCCGAGCAGCGCCACGGCGGCGCAGACGCCGACCAAGACGGCGAGATAGGCGCCGCGTGGCCGGAGCCCCAGCGGCAACGCCACGACCGCCAGAGCGATCAACAGTCCGACCAGCAGCGGCAGCAGAAAGGCGTTCAGCACCTGCGCGGCGACGTTCAGCCAAACGAGGTCGGAGGCGAAGCCGACCAGCGCCGCCGCGCCGACCACCGCCAGCGCATAGACTCCGTAGAACCATTTGGCCGCGAAGGGCCTGAGTTCGAGCGCGTGCCGGTAGCCCGCCACCTCGCCGACGCCCCAGGCAAGCGCGAGCGAGCACACGATCGCGGCGACCAACGAAGCGCCGAGGACGCCGGCGCTGAAGACGAGGCGCCCGACAGCCCCGCCGAGCAGCGGCGTCAGCGCGTCGCTGATCTCGCCGACGCTGGAGAGCCCCCCGCTGCGACGCGACGCCAGCGTCGCCGCCGCCGCGACGAGCACGGCGCCCGTCAGGCATTGGGTGAGGGTTGCGCCCAACGCCGTGTCCCAGCGCGCCGCGGCGAGGTCGGCGCGCCCGAGCCGCTTCTCGGCGATCGCCGACTGTTGGTAGAAGATCATCCAGGGATTGAAGGTCGCGCCGATCGTCGCGGCGGCGAGGTAGAGGAACTGCCGGTCGCCCCAAGGCGCGTCGAGCGCGTCGCGGCGAATTGCCGCTATGCTCGGATGGGCCGCCCAGGCGACGATAAAGAAGGCGAGCTCAAACAGGCCGACGACAAGCGCGCAGCGCTCGACCCGCCGATAGGAGCCGGTGGCGACCACCGCGAGCAAAGCCGCCGCGGCGAACGGCAACGTCAGCCCCCTCGGCAGGCCGTAAAGCTCGCCGATGCCGGCCACCCCGGTAAATTCCGTCACCAGCGACGCCGCGGCGGCAACGGCGAGTCCGACGACCGACGCCAAGGCCCAGGCGCCGCCGAAGCGCTGGCGCACCAATTCGCCAAAGCCGCGGCCAGTCTCGACGCCGAGCCGCACCGTCAGCTCCTGGACCATATAAAGCATGGGAATAAGCAGCAGCAGCAACGGCAGCAGGCGGTAGCCCCAGCGAGCGCCAGCTTCCGCGCCGGTCACGACGTTGCCCGCGTCGGTGTCGGCGAGCATTACGAGCAGGCCGGGTCCCCAAACCAGCATCCGCTGGCGCAGGCCGAATCGTGTCGCTCTCGCGCGGACTGCGCCCTCCATGCCGACGGTCTCTCTTGCGTCGTCTCCCCGTTTAGAAGCTAGGCGCCGCAGCGACAAGCGACAAGACGGCCCGCGGAAGCGCAGCGGCTACGCCGTCCGCCGCAGCGCCCCGCCCGCCGCGTCGTAGAGCGACTTCGCCCCGAAGGCGATGAAGATCGCGCCGACGATCCGCGTCACGACGACGCCGTGGGTGAGGAAGAAACGCCGGACCGCCGGCAAACCGGCGGCGAAGATGAGGGTTGCGTCGGCGGCGAGGAAGCCGACCAGCGCCGCCGCCAGCAATTGCGGCGCGTCGGCGAGGCGAAGGTCGCCGACATAGGGGGCGACGATCGCCGAGAACATCGCGAGCGCAACGGGATAGGCCTTCGGATTGGTGAGGCCGAAGGCCATGCCGGTCGCGAGCGGACGGCGCGCGCCGACGGGACGCGGCGGAGCGTCCTTGCGCGTCGCGACGGCGCGCGCGCCGAGATAGATGAGGTAAAGGCCGCAGCCCGCGCCGAGCAGCTCGAACAGCGTCGAGCCGAGACGGCTCGCGCCGAGGATCGCCGCCACAGCGAGGCCGCCCCAGGTGATGTCGCCGACGAGATGGCCACAGATGAACCACGCGCCCGCTCGCCGCCCCTTGGCGGCGGCGAGCGTGAACAGCGCCAGGAAGGCCGGCCCCGGCGAGATCACATAGAGATAAGCGGCGACGGCGGCGGCGAGCAGAATCTTATGCGCGATCATGCGAGGCCTCGCGAACGAGGCGCTTCAATTCGTAGAGCGCCGCCTGCGCCTCGCGTGGCGACATCTCGTCGGGATCGATCGCTTCAAGCGCCTCGCGCAGCGGGTCGGGCGCCGCTGGCGCCGCAGCCGGCGGCTCATAGGCGAACAGAGGCAGGGAATCGAGGCTCGACAGCGCCGCGCCGGCGTGTTTCGTCGCCTCGAGTTCGGCCAGCACCGTGCGCGCCCGCTTGATGACCGCCGACGGCAGGCCGGCGAGCTTAGCGACCTGGATGCCGTACGAGCGGTCCGCCGCGCCCGCGATCACCTCGTGCAGGAAGACGAGGCCGCCCTTCCACTCGCTGACCCGCATGGTGAGGTTGAAGAGGCGCGGCAGGGTCTGGGCGAGCTGCGTCAGCTCATGGAAGTGGGTGGCGAACAGCGTGCGCGAGCGATTGACCGCATTGAGGTGCTCGACGCAGGCGAAGGCGATCGACAGGCCGTCGAAGGTCGCCGTACCGCGGCCGATCTCGTCGAGGATGACGAGCGAGCGCGCCGTCGCCTGATTGAGGATCGCCGCCGTCTCGACCATCTCGACCATGAAGGTCGAGCGCCCGCGCGCGAGATCGTCAGCCGCGCCGACGCGCGAGAACAGGCGGTCGACGACGCCGATATGAGCGCGGTTGGCCGGCACGAAGGCGCCCATCTGGGCGAGCGCGGCGATCAGCGCGTTCTGGCGCAGGAAGGTCGACTTACCCGCCATGTTGGGGCCGGTGACGAGCGCCAGCCGGCCGCCCTCCCCGACTTCGCCAGTGAGATCGCATGCGTTGGCGACAAAGGGCTCGCCGCGCTTGGCGAGCGCCGCCTCGACGACAGGATGGCGCCCCGCCTCGATGGCGAAGGCGAGCGTATCGTCGACTTGCGGGCGCACCCAATCGCGCAGCACGGCAAGTTCGGCGAGGGCCGCGGCGACGTCGATCTCGGCGAGCGCCGCGCCGAGGCTGCGCGCCGTCTCGCTTTGCGCCAGGCAGGACTGGCGCAGCCGCTCGAAGGTCTCGAGCTCCAACGCGAGCGCGCGGTCGGCGGCTGAGGCGATGCGCGCTTCGAGGTCGATCAGCGCGTTGGTGGTGAAGCGCATCGCGCCCGCCATCGTCTGCCGATGGATGAAGGTCGCGCTATGCGGCGGTTTCAGCAGCGCCTCGCCCTGCGCCTGCGGCGTCTCGATGTAGTAGCCGAGTACGTTGTTGTGCTTGATCTTGAGGGCGCGGATGCTTGTCTCGTCGGCGTAGCGCCCCTGCGTCTCGGCGATCACGCGCCGGCTCTCGTCGCGCAGCGCACGCGCCTCGTCGAGCGCCGGCAAGGCGCCGGGCTTCACGAAGGCGCCGTCGCGCTTGTTGAGCGGCAGTTCCTCGGCGAGAGCGTCGGCGAGCCCCTGCGTCAGGGCGCCGTCGTTCTCAGCGAGCCGCGCAAGGCAGGCCGCGAGCGCCGGCGGCGGCGCCTCGGCGCCAGCGAGCAGGCGAGCGATCGCGGCGCTCGCCGCGAGGCCGTCGCGCAGCGCGGCGAGATCGCGCGGGCCGCCGCGATCCAGGCTGAGGCGCGACAGCGCGCGCAGGAAGTCGGGCGCGCCGGCGAGCGCCTTGCGGAGCGACGCGCGCAAAGCGGGCGCCTCGGAAAGAAAGGCGAGCGCGTCGAGGCGTTCGTTGATCGCTTTCGGGTCTGTGAGCGGGCTTGCGAGCCGCTCGCCGAGCAAGCGGGCGCCCGCCGGCGTCACGGTGAGGTCGATCGTCGCGAACAGCGAGCCGGCGCGTTCGCCCGACAGCGTGCGGGTCAATTCGAGATTGGCGCGCGTCGCCGCGTCGATTTCGAGCCCCGCGCCGCGCGCCCGCCGGGTCGGCGGCGCGAGCCGGGGCGTCGCCTCGATCTGGGTGCGCTTGACGTAGCGCAGCGCCAGGGCGCCGGCGGCGAGTTCGGCGCGGGTAAACTGGCCGAAGCCGTCGAGCGTCTCGACGCCGTAGAATTCGGCGACCATCGCTTCGGCGGAAACCGCGTCGCCGCTTTCGCGGCCCATCGGCGTCGATGCCACGCGCGCGTCCGCGATCAGCCGCGCGAAGTTCGCGTCATCGAACAGGGCCTGTGGAGCGACGACCTCGCTCGGCTCGAGCCGCGCGATCTCCGGGCCGAGGCCGGTGTCGTCCGTCTCGCCAAGCGTGAAGGCGCCGGTCGAGATGTCGAGCGCCGCGAGGCCATAAGCGGCGCGCCCTTCGTTCGAGCGCGCGCGCTGGATGGCGAGCAGCAGATTCGGGCGGCCGGGATCGAGCAGCCGGTCCTCGGTGATGGTGCCGGGCGTGACGACGCGCACCACGTCGCGTTTGACGACCGACTTGCCGCCGCGCTTCTTGGCCTCGGCCGGATCTTCGAGTTGCTCGCAGACGGCGACGCGATGGCCGAGCGCGATCAGGCGATGAAGATAATCTTCGGCGCGCTCGATCGGCACGCCGCACATCGGAATGTCGTCGCCGTCGTGCTTGCCGCGCTTGGTGAGCACGATGCCGAGCGCGCGGCTGGCGATCTCCGCGTCGTTGAAGAACAGCTCGTAGAAATCGCCCATCCGGTAGAACAGCAGGCACTCGGGATGGGCCGCCTTGATGTCGAGATATTGCGCCATCATCGGCGTCGCGCCCGCGCGCGCCGCGCCGCTCGCCGGCCCCGCCTCCGGCGCCGCTGAATCGAAAGGCTTGTTCATGGCGCGAGGCTAGCAAAGCGCGGCCCTTGGCGCATCAGCGAGAGCGGGAGTTTCCACGGGACAATCGCACGCGATCGCCAGTTGGCTTGCAATTTCGTAATATATCATGGTATATACCATGCGATTTTCGATGGAGCGATCGGTGACCCAGGTGGCCAAGCTGTTCAAGAACGGGCGCAGCCAGGCGGTGCGGCTTCCCGCGGCTTTCCGTTTTGACGCCGAGGAGGTTTTTATCCGGCGCGACGAAACGACGGGCGACGTTATCCTGTCGGCGAGACCCAACTCCCTCGATCGCTTTTTCGAAGCGCTTGCCGAAGGCGCCGCCCCTGACGATTTCCTCGACCCGGGCGAGCGGCGACAGGACGAAGCGGACCGCGACCCCTTCGAGGGATCGCCCAAGTGACGCAGTTCATGCTCGACACGAACACGATCAGCGATCTTCTCAAGGGCCAGTCGAACGTGGCGAGGCGCGTGTCGGCGGCGGGGCCGAAGCGCCTTTGCCTTTCGGTCGTGACCGAGGGCGAACTCCATTACGGACTCGCAAAGCGGCCCGATGCAAAGAAGCTCCAAACGGCAGTGCGGGAACTGCTGTTGGCTATCGAGATATTGCCCTGGACCAGCGACGTCGCCCGCCGATACGGCGCGATGCGCGCGGATTTGGAGCGACGAGGACGGCCGCTGGGATCGCTTGATCTGATGATCGCCGCACACGCACTCGAGCGCGACGCCATCCTCGCGTCCCGCGACAAGGGGTTCCGCGCGATCCCTGGCCTCAAAGTCGAGGACTGGACTTTGGCTTGAAACGCAACGTCAGCGGATCGCCATTTGCACCAGCGGACCGTGGCCGGCGCCGAGCGAAACGTCACGCCCCGCCTTGATCGCCGCGCGCACGAAATCCTTCGCCGCCGCGACCGCCTCTTCCAGCGTCGCGCCAAGGACCATATGCGCGGCGATCGCGCTCGACAGCGTGCAGCCCGTGCCGTGGAGATTGCGCGAATCGAGGCGCGGCGCGGCAAAGCGACGGACGGCGTCGCTCGTAATGAGCAGGTCGACCGCCTCGCCCCCTTCGAGATGGCCGCCCTTCATCAGCACCGCGCGCGGCCCTAGCGCCAGCAGCGCCTCGCCCTGCCCGATCATCTCGGCTTCGCTCGTCGCCTGAGGGGCGCCGAGCAGCGCGGCGGCTTCCGAGAGGTTCGGCGTCAGGCAATCGACCAGCGGCAGCAGCCGCGCCTTCAGCGCCTCGGTGAATCGGGGGCCGACGAGCGCGTCGCCCGACGATGCGGCCATGACGGGATCATAGACGACGAAGCGCCTCTCCCCTCTCCCCTTGCGGGAGAGGGGTCGGGGGTGAGGGGTGGCGCCGCCAGGCGCGCTCACCGGGGCGCCTGACGGCGCCGACCCCTCATCCGTCGCGCTGGCGCGCGACACCTTCTCCCGCAAGGGGAGAAGGGAATTCGCCACCGCCTCAATAAGCTCCGCGCTCCCGACCATGCCGATCTTCACCGCCGCCACGTCGAAGTCGACGAAGACGGCGTCGATTTGAGCGGCGAGGATCTCGGGCGGAGCCAGGTGGATCGCGCTCACCCCCAGCGTGTTCTGCGCCGTCAGCGCCGTAATCGCGCTCGCGCCGTAGACGCCGAGCGCGGCGAAGGTCTTGAGATCGGCCTGGATGCCGGCGCCGCCGCCGGAATCCGAGCCGGCGATCGTCAGTGCGATGGGCGTCCGCGCGCTCACGGCGCGCGGGTCGCGGCGATCCATTCGCGCGCGCGGCCTTCCGGGTCGGCGTTAAGGGTGACGTCGGTGACGACGGCGGCGCTGTCGGCCCCGGCTGCAAGACAGAGCTTGCCGCGCTCGACATTGAGGCCGCCGATCGCGACCAGCGGAATGGCGCCGACGCGCCGCTTCCACTCGCCGATCCGCGCGAGGCCCTGCGGCGCGAAGGGCATCGCCTTGAGGATGGTCGGATAGATCGGGCCGAGCGCGACGTAATCGGGCGCGAGCGCCAAAGCCCGTTCGAGTTCGGCCTCGTCATGCGTCGAAACGCCGAGCTTCATTCCATGCGCGCGTATGGCGGGAATGTCGGCGTCGTCGAGATCGCCCTGGCCGAGATGGACGAAATCCGCGCCGGCCTCGATCGCGATCCGCCAATAATCGTTGACGATGAGCTGCGCGCCCGCAGCGCGGCAGACATCGAGCGCCTCGCGCGTCTCGGCGAGCAAAGTCGCCTCGTCCTTGTCCTTGACGCGCAGCTGGATCAGCCGCGCGCCGACGGTAACGAGCCGCCGCACCCAGGCGGCGGAATCGACGATGGGATAGAAGCGGTCGAGGGTCACAGGCCCCTCTCCCGCTTGCGGGAGAGGGGTTGGGGTGAGGGAAGCCCCTCATCCGGCGCTTCGCGCCACCTTCCCGAGGCGAATGCGGAGCATTCGTCCGCCCCGCGAGCGGGAGAAGGGAAATGGGCGCTGCCGCTCATGTCAGCGCCGCCTTGCCGACGACCGGCGTCGAGGGGGCGGCCATGTCGCGCGGCGCCATCGGGCCGGCGAGGAAGGCGGCGCGGCCGGCTTCGACCCCGAGCGCGAAGGCGCGCGCCATCGCGGCGGGATCGGCCGCCTTGGCGATGGCCGTATTGAGCAGCACCGCGTCATAGCCGAGCTCCATCGCCGCCGCGGCGTGCGAGGGCAAGCCGATGCCGGCATCGACGATCAGCGGCACATCAGGGAAATGCGCCCGCAAAGCGCGCAGGCCGAACACGTTGTTGAGCCCCTTGCCGGAGCCGATCGGCGCGCCCCACGGCATCAGCACCTTGCAGCCCGCGGCGAGCAGCTTTTCCGCCAGCACGAGATCCTCGGTCATATAGGGGAAGACCTCGAAGCCGTCGGCGGCGAGGATGCGCGCGGCCTCTAACAGGCCGAAGACGTCGGGCTGCAACGTGTCGGCTTCGCCGATTACTTCGAGCTTGATCCAGTTGGTCGCGAAGACTTCGCGCGCCATCTCAGCAGTCGTCACCGCCTCCTTGACGCTGTAGCAGCCGGCGGTGTTGGGGAGCACCCGCACGCCGAGCCCGCGGATGAGGCTCCAGAAGTCCTGCCCCTCGCGCAGCCGCGCCGCCTCGCGCCGGAGCGAGACCGTGACGATCTCGGCGCCGCTGGCGCGCGCCGCATCGGCGAGCACCGCGGGCGAAGGATATTGACTCGTGCCCAGCAGCAGCCGGGATTTCAATTCGACGCCGTAAAGCTGCATCGCTTGCAACTCCCTTCATCCGCCTTGGCGCGGCGCGAGGATCTCGATGCGGTCGCCGTCGCTGAGCCGCGTCTGGGCCCGCACGCGCGCCGGCACGAATTCGCCGTTGAGCGCCGTCGCCACCACCGCGCCAGCGTAATCGAGCGCTTCGAGTACCGCCGCGAGCGTCTCCGCAGCGACCACTTGTTCCGCGCCGTTGACGATCAGCCGCACGCCGTCGCCTCCTCTTGCTGAAACGCCAGCGCCGCCGCGCGCGCCGCGAAGTCGGGCGCGAGCAGATAGCCGTGGCGATAGAAACCGTTGACGTAGATGCGCCCATTCGTCGCGACGATGCGCGGCTCGTTGTCGGGAAACGCCGGCCTGACGCCGGCGCGCATCTCCAAAATCTCCGCCTCGCCGAACGCGGGATGCAGCGCGTAGGCGGCGCTGAGCAGCTCGATCGCCGAGCGCACGCTCATGGCGCCCTTGTCGGCGCTCTCGATCATCGTCGCGCCGATCATGAAGAGCCCATCCGCGCGTGGGACGACATAGAGCGGAATGCGGGGATGCAGCAGCCGCACGCTGCGCTTCAACGTGATCTCGCGCGTTCGGACGATCATCATTTCGCCGCGCACGCCGCGCAGCTCGGTAAGATCGCGCCGGGCGGCGAAGCCGCTGCAATCGATTACGACGCCACGCGTCCGCGCCGTGTCGCCATCGACGCCGAACTGAAGTTCGGCGCCGCGCGCGACCAGATGATCGCGCAGCGTGCGCATGGCGAGCCGCGGATCGACATGGCCCTCCCCAGGGAAGAACAAGCCGCGACCGAAACGTCCGGCAAGGTCCGGCTCGAGCGCGGCAATGCGGGCTTCGCCGACCCGCTCGTATTCGCGCGTCAGCGTAGCGAAGCGGTCGATCTCGCCGACGTCGCGCGGCGGCGCGACGACAAGCGTTCCCTCGCGCGCGACGCTCGGCACATGCCGGCTCCACCAGTCGATCGCCTTCAGGCCGCGCTCGACGACCGAGGGCGGCGCGCTCTCGCCTTCGCAATAGGGCGCCAGCATGCCGCCGGCGAGCCAGGAGGCGGCGCTGTCGCCGAGATCAGGCGAGCGCTCGATCAGCGTGACCCTAGCGCCGCGCTCGACAAGCTCCGTCGCTGTCGCGAGACCGACGACGCCGGCGCCGATGACGGTTACTTCGCTAAGCATTTCAGCAAATCCAGCAACGCGCCGCGTAGGGCAGCGAACATACCGACGCGCCACGCCAGGTTGAAGCAACCCCTCATCCGTCGCGCTTCGCGCGCCACCTCTCGGGAACGCTCCTCGTTCCCTGACACCCGCAAGGGGGGAAGGACGGGGCCGATTGCATCACTCTCCCGCCTTCACATAGAGGTCGCCGCCCTGCTCCAGGAACTCGCGCGACTTCTCCTCCATGCCCGCCATAGCGGCTGCCTCGGCCCTGAGATCCTGCGTGATCTTCATCGAGCAGAACTTCGGGCCGCACATCGAGCAGAAATGCGCGACCTTGTGGCTGTCCTTGGGCAGCGTCTCGTCGTGGAACTTGCGCGCCGTGTCGGGATCGAGCGACAGGTTGAACTGATCCTCCCAACGGAAGTCGAAGCGCGCCCGCGACAGCGCGTCATCGCGCAATTGCGCCGCCGGATGGCCCTTGGCGAGGTCGGCGGCATGCGCCGCGATGCGATAGGTGATGACGCCGGTCTTCACGTCGTCGCGGTCGGGCAGGCCAAGATGCTCCTTCGGCGTCACGTAGCAAAGCATCGCGGTGCCGAACCAGCCGATCATCGCCGCGCCGATGCCCGACGTGATGTGGTCGTAGCCCGGCGCGATGTCGGTGGTCAGCGGCCCGAGCGTATAGAACGGCGCCTCACCGCACTCGCGAAGCTGCTTCTCCATGTTCACCTTGATCTTGTGCATCGGCACGTGGCCGGGGCCTTCGATCATCACCTGGCAGCCCTTGTCCCAGGCGACCTTGGTCAGTTCGCCCAGCGTCTCCAATTCGGCGAATTGCGCGGCGTCGTTGGCGTCGGCGATCGAACCGGGGCGCAGGCCGTCGCCGAGCGAAAACGAAACGTCGTATTTGCGCATGATGTCGCAAATGTCGCCGAAGCGCTCGTAGAGGAAGCTCTCGCGATGGCCGGCAAGGCACCAGCGCGCCATGATCGACCCGCCGCGCGAGACGATGCCGGTCACGCGCTTGGCGGTCAGCGGCACATAGGCGAGCCGCACGCCCGCGTGAATGGTGAAGTAGTCGACGCCCTGCTCCGCCTGCTCGATGAGCGTGTCCTTGAACACTTCCCAATCGAGCTTGAGCGGATCGCCGTCGACCTTTTCGAGCGCCTGGTAGATCGGCACGGTGCCGATCGGGACCGGCGAATTGCGCAGGATCCAGGAGCGGATGTTGTGGATGTTGCGGCCCGTCGAGAGGTCCATCACCGTGTCGGCGCCCCAACGGATCGCCCACACCATCTTCTCGACTTCCTCCGCGACGCCGGAGCTCACCGCGCTGTTGCCGATGTTGGCGTTGACCTTGACGAGGAAGTTGCGGCCGATCGCCATCGGCTCGAGTTCGACGTGATTGATGTTGGCGGGAATGATCGCGCGACCGCGCGCCACTTCCGAGCGAACGAATTCCGGCGTGACAAATTCGGGGACCGCCGCGCCGAAGCTCTCGCCGTCGGCGAGCCGCCCCTGCGCCTGCTCCAGCACGGCCTCGCGCGCGAGATTCTCGCGATGCGCGACATAGACCATCTCTTCGGTGATGATGCCGGCGCGGGCGAATTCATATTGCGTCACGAGCTGCCCGGGCGCGCCGCCACGCAAGGTGCGCGTCGCCGGGCAATGCGGGGCGAGACGTTCGGCAGAAACGTTGCCGTTGTCCTCCGGCTTGATGGCGCGGCCATCGATCGCGCCATAGCCGCGCGCGGCGATCCACCCCTCGCGCACCGGCTTGAGGCCTTCGTTGAGATCGATGCGGGCGTCAGCCTCGGTGTAGGGGCCCGAGGCGTCGTAAACGCGCACCGGCGCTTCGTTCGGATCGCTCAGCGCGATCTCGCGGAACGGCGCGTGGATGTCGGGATGAGTCTTGGGCGAAGCGTAGACCTTTCGCGAACCGGCGATCGGTCCCGTGGTGACGCTGGTGGGCGCCGCCGGCATCTTGACCTTGGCATGTTCGTTCATCGCCTCGCCTCCTCATTCGCCGAAACGGCGAAGCAAGGCGCGGCGATACGCATCGGCGAGCCTCGTCCCTTCGCCGGCATGACCCGGATCAGGTTCAAAGGGTTCGGCGCCAGCACGCCGTCTCAGCCCTACGCGGGCGCCCCTCGAGTTATGCGCCGAATGTGCGACGGCGCGCGCGAAGTGTCAATGAGTCGCAGCGCCGGGCCGTCCAATCACGAGGACGTCATGCGCGCTGCCCTAAACGAGCCAATGTCGGGCCCCAGACTGAAAAGCGCGGATCCTTCCGGACGCGCCAGCGAACCCGAGCGTCCGATATTCGGCAGATTAGGAGAAGTCCAATGGACCGCAGAACGTTCCTGCTCTCGTCGTTGACGACCGCATTGTTGACGTCCTCCGCCGAAGCCTCGCCGATCGACCCGAAGCAAACCTTCGTCGAGCAAGCCGGCGACATCAAATTCGAATCTTGGAACGGACTGCCGCGGGGCAGCGGCGAGATGGCGAAGCTCTACGGGGACTTCGACAAGCCGGGTCCCTACCTCGTGCTCATGAAATGGAATCCGGGCTGGTTCAGCGCGCCGCACAGCTACGCGACCGACCGCATCCAGATGGTCATGTCCGGGACCTGGTACGTAAACAGCGGCCGCGACTTCGACCCCGCCAATGCTGTCCCGGTTCCGGCCGGCGGCTTCGTCAAGCGCACCGCTCGCACGTTCCACTACGACGGCGCGCCGCACAGCGCGAAAGAGCCGGCGGTGATCGCGATATTCGGCATTGGGCCCGTCGACATCATCCTCGCCGATCCGCATCAACCTTCGTGGCGACAGGTCTGATCGAGATCGGCCACAGTTCCGAGCCCACGGCCTGGCTTTCCCGAAAAAACATCGGGAATTGAGCCGGGAGGAATGTTAGCGTGTCTCCCAACAAATTGAGGAGGAGACCGCGCTGATGTCGACTGACGCTACCCCCCTGCCCACTCGTAAGCTTGGCCGCGCTAACATCTCGGTGTCGACGCTCGGCCTGGGCACCGCCCCGCTCGGCGACCTCTGGGACGTCGTCAACGAGGCGGAGGCCGGCGCGCTGCTAAACGACGCCTGGGACGGCGGGGTGCGCTATTTCGACACCTCGCCCTGGTATGGCAAGGGGCAGGCCGAGCATCGCGTCGGGCGCGCCTTCTACCGCAAGCCGCGCAATGAATTCGTGATCTCGAGCAAGATCGGTCGCCTGTTGCGCCGCCCGCTCAAGCCGGGGCCGTTCGAACACGGCGAGTGGCTCGGCGGCCTCGAGTTCGACGCCGTGTTCGACTACAGCTACGACGGCGTGATGCGCTCCTTCGAGGACAGCTTGCAGCGGCTGGGCATCAACCGGATCGACGTGCTCCTGATCCACGATCTCGACACCTGGCACTTCAAGACCGAGGCCAAGGTCGGCCCCTACATGAACCAGCTTTATACGAGCGGCTGGCGCGCGCTGGAGGCGTTGCGCGATCAAGGCGTCATCAAGGGCATCGGCGCCGGCTTCAATACGATGGGCACGATCCCGCGCTATCTCGACCTCTTCGACATGGATTTTTTCCTGATCGCGATGCGCTACACGCTGCTCGAACAGGACGTGCTCGACTATGAGTTCGAGCGATGCGCCGAGCGCGGCGTCGGCATCGTCGTCGGCGGCACTTACAATTCAGGGATTTTGGCCACAGGCGCGGCGCCGAACGCGATGCACAATTACGAGCCTGCATCGCCAGAGATTCTGGAGCGCGTGCGGCGGATGGAGGCCGTCTGCCAGCGTCACGGCGTGCCGCTCGCCGCCGCGGCGCTTCAATTCCCGCTCGGCCATCCGATCGTCGCGTCGGTGATCCCGGGGGCGATTACGCGAGCGCAGGTCGCGCAGAACCTCGCCGCCTTCCGCCATCCGATCCCCGCCGATCTATGGGCCGAGTTGAAGCACGAGAAACTGCTGCGCGCCGACGCTCCGGTTCCGGGGAAGTAGGCGTTCCAGGCCGTCATTGCGAGCGCAGCGAAGCAATCCAGCGGCGCCAAGCGGAGCAATGGATTGCTTCGTCGCTCCGCTCCTCGCAATGACGGCAACGCGCCAGGCCGTCGCGCTCACTTGATGTAAGTGAAGCCCGCTTTCTGCAGTTCAGGCACCGTCGCGGAAATGCCGGGCGTCAGCACGACGCCGGGGATCAAGTGATTGGTCAACTCGGCCGCCAGCGCCTCATGGGGGAGCTTGGCGGGATTGACGTCGGTCGTGATGAGGCTGTGCGACAATTCCCAAATGGCGTTGTGGCAGGCGAGGAACACGGCGCCGCGGGCCTGCAACGCCGGGATGGTGCTGTTCGCCCCGGAATAGGCGCCCTGCGGATCCTGGTAATCCGCAGGATTTTTAAAGGTCGCCTTCGGCTCCTCGGCGAGCGTATTCGTCACGAAGCCGACGCCCGCCCGTTCGGCGAACCGGTATTTGTCCCACATCGCCTGATCGAACAGCGCCAGATGCGCGGTTCCATGCGTGGCCGAGGCGACGAAAAAGTCCGGGTGGTGAAACGCAAAGGTCTGCGCGTTGAGCGCATTGCGCATCATATTGAGGAAGCCGCTCCCGATCTCGGTGTTGTCGTAGATCTGCTTGCCCTCGCCGCTGTAGGCGATCACCTCCGTCAGCGCCTCGTGATCCCACAGCGCAGGATTGTCGAGGATCATCGGAACGGTCTTGAAGTCCCGCCGCCGCGGGGCCTTGGCGAGGCGGTCGGTCAGGTCTCGCAGCGTTTGCGCCCCAGCCGGTAGCAACTCGCTCTCGGCCGCGTCCGCGTGCGCGATCGCCGCGCCGCCCGCAGCCAAGGCCAGACCAGCGTTGATGAGGGCGCGGCGGCGGTGGATAAGAAACTCCATGGTCTGCTGCTCCAATTCGCGCGTTGAGCCAGCGGCCGGCCCATATGGCTTTGCGAAACGTCTTAGGTCGCCGCAGGCCGCTCCTCATCACAATTCTACTTTTTCCGGCGATCAGATAATTACGATTGCGTGATCAAAATACCTGAATGATGGCGCTTATTCCTCGTTATACGATCAGACTTACAGTCGTTACATGCCAACGCCGCGATCCCAATAGGGCGGCTTGCCGAACCGATGCTCCAGAAAAGCAAGAAAGGCGCGCACCTTGGGCGCCACGACTTTCTTGGGCGGATAGACGCCCCAGATCGCGCGCTCCGGGCCGGGTGCGATGAGCCCTTCCCACTCCGGCAGGATCGTCGTCAGGCGACCGGCGCTCACATGATCGCCGGTCAGCCAAGTCGGCAACAGGGCTATGCCCAATCCGGCCAGGACCACCTCGAGCAGGGCCTCGGAATCATTGGCGCGAAGGCGTCCCCGCACCGGGACCTCGACCAGTTCATCCAGCAGCGCGTCGCGCCGGCGGAAATACCAGGCGTCCTTCGGCTGAAGGGCGAACGCCAGGCACTCGTGCTCGCCGAGGTCGCGCGGCTCGGCGATCGGCGGCCGGCCGGCGAGATATGCGGGACTGGCCACCAGGGCGCGGCGCTGCGGCGCGAGCCGCTTGGCGACGAGGCTGGAATCGGCCAGCGCGCCGATGCGAACGGCGAGATCCGTGCCCGTGGCGATCAGGTCCACCGTGGCGTCGGCCAACGTCGCATCGACCCGAATATCGGGATATTCGCGCAGGAAGTCGCTGAGATGCGGGAAGACGTGACGCCGGCCGAAGGCGCTCGGAATGTTGATCCGCAGGAGCCCCTGCGGGCGCGCGTTGAGCGAGGTCGCGACGAGCCGCGCATCCTCCACCTCGGCCAAAATCCGCGAGGCGTGCTCGTAGAAACTCGCGCCGACCTCGGTCAGATGCAGGCTGCGGGTCGACCGATTGAAAAGGGCCGCGCCGAGATCGGCCTCGAGCGCCGTCACATAGCGCGACACCGTCGACACCTTGACCCCCTCCTCGGCCGCGGCCTTGGAGAAACTGCCGACTTCGACCGCGCGGGCGAAGGCCCGCATCGCTGCGAAATAATCCATCACCGGCTCTCGCTATTTTGCCCTTTTCCGCAACAGAAATTTGCCATCGCCGGCATTCTCAGCGCAAGCATCTGGGCGCATTTACCGGAAAACAATTCGTTTCCGGAGCAAACCGATGAATTCGCGAACCACCCCGCCAAAACATTCCCTCCCCGCTCTGCAAGAATTGTGGCGCGAGCCGGTGAAAGTCGTCGGCGTCGTCGGGCTCGGTCGCATGGGTCAGGCCTTTGCGGAAAATCTCCGCTCGGCCGGATTTCAGGTGATCGGCTACGATCGTGACGCTGAGCGCATACGGCCGTTGCAGATGGCCGGCGGCCTGGCGGCCAAGAGGCTCGCCGATCTCGCCGCCTGCGACGTCGTCGTGACCTCCCTGCCCGACGACGATGCTTTGGCGTCGGTTACCCTCGGCGCTGACGGGCTCGCCAGCGTGCTGGCGCCCGGCGCGGTCCATGTCTCCATGAGCACGGTCAGCGCCGAACTGTCGCGACGTCTCGCCAAGGCGCACGCGGCGCGTGGCCAGGCCTTCGTCGCCGCGCCCGTCCTGGGCAATCCGGACCTCGCCCTGAGCCGCCGGGTCTACGTGCTGGCGAGCGGCGAGCCGAGCGCCGTCGAGCGTGTCCGGCCGGCGCTCGAACAGCTCGGCCAGAGCGTCTTCGTGATCGGCAGCGACGCAGGAGCCGCCAATGTGATGAAGCTCGCCGGCAACGCCCTGACCGCTTCGACGCTGCAGAGCATGGGCGAAGTGCTGGCGCTGCTGCGCAAATCCGGAATTGACGAGCGCTTGGCCTTCGACGTTCTCACCAACTCGCTGTTCGACGGGCGCGTGCACAAGACCTATGGCGGCAAGATCGTCGACCGGCGCTACAGCCCGCCCGGCATGACGGCGCCGCTCGCCGTCAAGGACTTGCGGCTCGCTCTTGCGGAAGCCGAGGCGCAGGCGGTGCCGATGCCGGTCGTCGGCCTCGTGCATGATCGTCTCGTCGCAATGGTGGCGCGCGGTTGGGCGGGGCTCGACTGGTCGGCGCTCGGCGCCCTCGCGGCGAGCGACGCCGGTTTGAACGACGAAGCCGCCGCGCCGCCCGATCGCCGAGCTTGATGAGAGGGAGAGCGCGATGCCTACCGCCTTAGCCATTCTTGTCGGCGCCCAGCTGATCGGCGAAATCCTCAGTCGCTTGCTCCACCTGCCCCTGCCGGGGCCGGTGGTCGGGATGTTTCTGCTCGCGGTCGCGCTGGTGATCCGGGGCGGCGGAGCGGAGTCGGAGGGCCCGGCGGCGGCGGGGCCGCTCGCCGATACGGCGAACGCCCTCGTCGCCAATATGGGGCTGCTGTTCGTGCCCGCCGGGGTCGGCGTCGTCGCCGAGATGGGCATCGTGCGACAAGAATGGTTGCCCCTCCTCGCCGGCATGGTCGTCTCGACCGCGCTGAGCCTCGTCGTCACTGGCCTCGTGATGCAGCGCCTGTCGCGCAAGGCGGAAGAGTCGGTCCCGACCTCGCCGCTTACCCCTAGCGAGGAAGCCACGCCATGAGAAACGCCCTCACCGCGCTCTGGACACCGCTCGCGCCCTCGCCGCTGCTCTGGCTGACGGCGACGCTTGTCGCCTTTTGGATCGGCCGGGCGATCCAGCGGATTTGCCGCGGCTCGCCGCTCGCCAATCCCGTCTTGATCGCCATCGTCCTCATGGCCGCGCTGCTTCAGGTCAGCGGGACCTCCTACGCGACCTATTTCAACGGCGCGCAGTTCATCCACTTCCTGCTCGGCCCCGCGACGGTCGCTCTCGCCGTGCCGCTTGCGCGCAACCTGAACCACGTTCGCCGCAGCTTCCGCGGCATCGGCCTGGCGCTGCTGGCCGGGTCGCTGACCGCGACGCTGACCGGCGTCGCTGTCGTCTGGGCGCTCGGCGGCGGTCGGGACGTCGCCTTCTCCATGGCGCCGAAGGCGGTGACGACGCCGATCGCGATGGCGGTCGCCCAGCAGGCGGGCGGCGTGCCCGCCCTGACCGCCGCCCTGGCGATCGGCGGCGGCATCTTCGCCGCGGTGATCGGACAGAGCGTGCTGCGCCGGCTGCGGATCGACGACTGGCGGGCCCATGGCCTGGCGGCCGGCGTCGCCGGCAGCGGCGTCGCGGCGGCTCAGGTCGCGCCGCTCGACGGCCTCGCGGCGGCCTTCGCGGCGCTCGGGATCGGGCTCAACGGCCTGTTGACTGCCCTGATCGTGCCACTGGTCGCCGCGATCTGGCCCGCCTGAACCGTGCGGTCGTGGCGCGGCCGCCGAAACTCGACTAAGTTATCGCGCAATCCCGCAGGCCCCCAGCGCACGGCCCTGGCGGGAGAGCGAAGAGGAAGCGCGAATCTCGCGCCATCGGCCGATGCCCGGAACGTCCGCCGCGACGACGCCTGTCGACATCGACGCCACAGCGGCATGGCTGGTGGATGGCGCACGGTCGGCCTCACGCTCCGAGGACGTCCTGACCGAATTGTGCGACCGCCTCAGCGCATGCGGGCTGCCGCTGTGGCGGGTCGCCGTCTACGTCTATACGCTTCACCCCGAGACCGTGGGGCGCCGCTTCCTCTGGCGGCCGGGCGACGGGACCAAAGTCGACGCGGCTTCGTTCGCGATGGCGGCGGGCCAGGAGTTCGTCGCAAGCCCGATCACCCACATTCACCGAACCGGGAACATGATCCGTCGTCTGCTCTGCGACCCCGGCTGCCCGATGGACTTCCCTTTCCTCGACGAACTCAGGACTGAGGAGGTGACCGACTATCTCGCCGTTCCGCTGCGCTTTACGAACGGCGAGATCAATGTCGCAACCTTCACGACACGCGTCCCCGGCGGTTTCGCCGACGCTCACATTGACGCGCTCGAACGCCTCGTCCCGCCCCTGGCGCGCGTCGCCGAGGTTCGCGCGCTGCGACGCACGGCTGTCAATCTGCTCGACGCCTATGTCGGGCGGCACGCGGGCGAACGCATTCTTGCCGGGCGCATCCGGCGCGGCGACACGGAGGCCATCCGCGCCGTGATCTGGCTCTCCGACATGCGCGGCTTCACGAGACTGGCGGAACGCATCGCGCCGCAGGCGCTGATCGACGCGCTCAACGCCTTCTACGACTGCCAAGTGCCCGCGATCGAAGCCGAGGGCGGCGAGGTGCTCAAATTCATTGGCGACGGCATGCTCGCCATTTTCCACATCTCAGCCGATACCGATGTCGGCGAGGCCTGCGCGCGGGCGCTGCGGGCCGCGCGGGAAGCGAAGGCCAGGATCGAGGCTTTGCCGCCGGTCGGCGCGGACGGCGCAGAGACGCAGTTGCGCTTCGGCCTTGCGCTGCATGTCGGTGAGTTGCTCTACGGCAACATCGGCGCGGGAAACCGGCTCGATTTCACCTGCATCGGGCCGGCCGTGAATCTCGCCGCGCGGCTGGAGAAAGTAGCGGCGAGGCTCGACCGCGCGATCGTCGCCTCGGCCGCCTTCGCAAATCATCTGCCGCAGGATTTCGTCGATCTCGGCTCCTTCGAGCTGGCCGGATTCCGAGCCGCCGAGGACGTTTATGGGCTGCCCGACACGGCTGACTGACGACGCCGCGTCACGCCGCGGCGATGGCCGCCGCCAGCCGAGCGGTCGCCGCGGGGTCCCGCTCGATGCCCGCCCGGTCGACCGCTTCGAGACCTTGTGCAATCGTCCGGCCGCCGACCGACAGCGCCGGCGCGATTTCCGCCAGCGGCGCGAGAACGAAGGCGCGCTCGAACATCCTGGGGTGCGGGACCTTGAGCTCAGGCTCGTCGATCGTCTCGTCTCCGTAGGTCAGAATGTCGACGTCCAGCGTACGCGGCCCCCATCGCTCGATCCGCACACGGCCCATGCCGCGCTCGATTTCGAGGCAGAGGTCGAGCAGCTTTCGCGCTGGCAGCGTCGTCTCCACCAGCGCCGCCATGTTGAGAAAGTCGGGCTGATCGACCTTGCCCCAGGGGGGCGTTCGATAGACCGAGGAGCCCCGCACCTTGCCGACGCCGGGAGCCGCCGTCAGGCGCGCCAGCGTATAGGCGAACGCGCCGACGACATCGCCGAGATTGCCGCCGAGGCCGAGCGTGGCGGTAACGCTTTGATCACTCGCCACGCGTCACCTCGATTTCAACGCCCGCCGAGATTAGCGTCGCTGCGATCGGCGGCGCGACTTTACCGACGCGAACGACGACGCTTTCGATCGGGGCGAACGTGTCGAGCAGACCCTGGGCGATATCGAGGGCCGCCGCCTCGACGAGATTGCGCGGCGGCCCGCAAAAGATGCGGCGGGTCGTTTCGACGACCACGCCATAGTCGACGGTCGCCTTCAGCGCGTCGCGCGTCGCCGCGCCGGCGACGTCGAGCGTCAGATCGAGGTCGATCACGAACATCTGCCCGACGCGACGCTCGAATTCGAAATGGCCGTGAAAGGCGTGAAGCCGCAGCCCTTCGACGAAAACCTTGCCGCGGCGGATCCGCGCCGGATTCTTCATGGGTCGTTTTTCCCTTAAGGCGCGGATGCGATGGCTTGTGCGACCTTTAGCGCCTGCACATGCTCCGCAACGTTGTGAACCCTCAGGATCGCCGCGCCATTGGCGACGCCGATCAGGCCGGCGGCGAGGGAGCCGGCGAGGCGATCGACCGGCCGATCCTGCTCGGTGATTCGGCCGATCGTCGACTTGCGCGACACGCCGAGCAGGATCGGGCGGCCGAGCGCCGCGATTTCGCCGAGGCGCCGCACCAGCGTGAGATTCTGCTCCGCCGTCTTGCCGAAGCCGAAGCCGGGATCGACGATCAGCCGCCCTTCCCCGATGCCGGCGGCAAGCGCGATGTCGATCGAGCGGGAGAGAAAGGCGAGGACTTCGGCGACGACGTCCAGTGATGGATCGACGGTTCGCCGATTGTGCATCAGGACGGCCGCCGCGCCGCTGTCGGCGACGACCCGCGCCATATCGGGATCGCCTTGGAAGCCCCAGACGTCGTTGACGATCGAAGCGCCGGCCTCGACGGCGGCCAGAGCGACCCGCGCCTTCATCGTGTCGACCGAAATGGGAACGGCGACACGCTGACGAAGGGCGGCGATCGCGGGGATGACCCGCGCGATTTCCTCATCCGGCGCCACCGAATCGGCTCCCGGACGGGTCGACTCACCGCCGACGTCGAGAATCGCCGCCCCTTCCGCCGCGAGGCGCTCGCCGTGATCGGCGGCAGCGTCGGCCGTGATGAACGTCCCGCCGTCGGAGAATGAGTTCGGCGTGACGTTGACGATGCCCATGACGGAAGCCGGGACGCCCAGATTTAGCGATTTGCGATGCGGGAGGGAGATCGTCAAAGGGAACCACATCAACGAGAGCGAGTTGAATCGGACTTTGCCGTTCCGACCATCCTTGCGCGGCAGCTATAGGGCAGAACGGCGATCGGCGCCACGAGGGGATGGACCGGCCGCCAACACGCACCAGCTCTCGCAGCATGCGATCTTCGGAGCGCTCAACACCTCGCGGGAGGAAAACATGACGCACAGCACGGTCAAGGTTGTCGCGATGGTTGGCGCCGCCCTCGTTGGCCTCAGCGCGTGGGCGCCGCCCGCCCATGCCCGGTGGCTACCCTACTGGGGGCCGGTTGCATGGGCTCCGTGGGTGCAAGTACCACCGCCGCCGCCCTATTTGGTCTATTACCCTGGGCCGGATCAGGATCCCTACCCGCCCATCTACCTGAACGGCTGGAGCACGAGTTGCGATCCCCATGACTGCAACCGAGGTTGCATCAATTCGAACGGCGGTTGAACAACCTGAAGGGGCCGCGCTCAGCGCGTTTCTTCTTCCGTTGTGGTGAGGCGGCCCGCCAAATAAGCCCGCGCGCGAGCGCGCATCCGCTTCAGATACGCGACCGTCGCGACCCGGTAGGGAGCGATCAGGCCTTCCGCATAGTGGTGGAAGGCCAAAAACTTCTCATAGACGAAGACGAACCAAGGCATCGTCAGCAGCTTGTCGCGCGTCAGGTCGAAGATCGCCGCGATCAGGCCGAAACCGATCACCTTGAACGCGATGTAGCCGAGCGCGCCCGCGACAACGTGGCCCGTCGCCCCGAGGATCACGCACCCAAGACCGCCAATTTCATTGAGGACGAACGGCACGCCGAAGATGAGCAGCGTCGCCCAGGGCGGCAGGAGGTCGATGAGCCGCACAAACGCCCGTTTGAGAGCCGTCCACGGAAAAAGGGCGATGAGACGGCGCGCGACCGTCATCATGCCCGCCCAGATCCAGGTCTCGAACAGGACCACGAGCGCGAACACAATCACGATCGCTTGCGGAACTCTCGGCTTATCGCCCACTCACGCCCTCTCCGCTTTCACGCGCCCGTGATGACCCAGGTTCGTGGCTACATCAAGTCGGGGCCCGAGGGAACCTTGGCGGAGCATTTCCTTGCTGATGCGGCGATCCATATCCGAACTCTAACGACGCGTGCGAAACGCCCGGCGGAACTGTCCGCCGGGCGCTTTGCTTGAAACGCGGTCGCCCCCGATTAGACGAGGTCGAAGCGATCGAGGTTCATCACCTTGGTCCAGGCCGCCACGAAGTCCTCGACAAACTTGTCCTTCGCGTCCGCGGACCCGTAGACTTCCACGAGCGCGCGGAGCTGCGAGTGCGAACCGAAGATCAGGTCGGCGCGGGTCGCCGTCCACTTCACCTCGCCGGTCTTGCGATCGCGCAGTTCAAACACGTCGCCAGCCTCGGACGCCGCCTTCCACTCCATGCTCATGTCGAGCAGATTGACGAAGAAGTCGTTGGTCAGCGTTTCCGGACGCTTGGTGAAGACGCCGTGCTGCGACCGGCCAACGTTTGCGTTCAGGGCGCGCAGGCCGCCGACGAGGACCGTCATCTCCGGAGCGTTCAGCGTCAGCAGTTGCGCCCGGTCCACCAACATCTCCTCGGTCGACAGGCGCTGCTTGCCGCGCTGGTAGTTGCGGAAGCCGTCGGCGATCGGCTCGAGCGGCGCGAAGGAGTGCGCGTCGGTCTCATCCTGCGAGGCGTCCGTCCGGCCCGGCGTGAAGGGAACCCGCACGCCATAGCCCGCGTCCTTGGCGGCCTTCTCGACCGCGGCCGAGCCGCCGAGGACGATCAGGTCGGCCAGCGAGACCCTTTTGGCGCCGGGCTGCGACGCGTTGAAGTCTTTCTGGATCGCTTCGAGCGTCTCGATGACGGTCGTCAGTTGAGCCGGCTGGTTGACCTCCCAATCCTTCTGCGGCGCGAGACGGATGCGCGCGCCGTTGGCGCCGCCGCGCTTGTCCGAACCGCGGAACGTCGAGGCCGAGGCCCAAGCGGTCGAGACGAGGTCCGAGACCGACAGGCCAGAGGCGAGGATCTTGGACTTCAGAGCCGTGATGTCCTGATCGTCGATCACGGGATAATCGAGCGCGGGAAGCGGGTCCTGCCAGATCAGCGTCTCCTTCGGCACGAGCGGTCCGAGGTAGCGGACGATCGGGCCCATGTCGCGGTGGGTCAGCTTGAACCAAGCGCGGGCGAAAGCGTCGGCGAACTGATCCGGATTCTCGAAGAAGCGGCGCGAGATCTTTTCATAGGCCGGGTCGAGCCGCAGCGCGAGGTCGGTCGTCAGCATGGTGGGCGCGCGGCGCTTGGTCGGATCCTGGGGGTCCGGGATCGTATCGGCGCCCGCGCCATGCTTCGGCGTCCATTGATGCGCGCCGGCCGGACTCTTGGTCAGCTCCCAATCGTAGCCGAACAGGTTCCAGAAGAAGTTGTTGCTCCACTTCGTCGGCGTCGAGGTCCAGATGACTTCGAGACCGCTGCCGATGGCGTCGCGGCCGTTGCCGGTTCCATAGGTGCTGACCCAGCCGAGCCCCTGCGCTTCGATCGGGGCGCCCTCAGGCTCCGGACCGACATATTTGTTCGGATCGGCCGCGCCGTGGGTTTTGCCGAAGGTATGGCCGCCGGCGATCAGCGCGACGGTCTCCTCGTCGTTCATCGCCATGCGCGCAAAGGTCTCGCGAATGTCGCGCGCCGCAGCGATCGGGTCCGGCACGCCGTTCGGGCCTTCGGGATTGACGTAGATGAGGCCCATCTGCACGGCGCCGAGCGGGTTCTGGAGATCGCGGTCGCCCGAGTAGCGCTCGTCGGCCAGCCACTTGCCTTCCGGACCCCAATAAATGTCCTCTTCGGGCTCCCACACGTCGGCGCGGCCGCCGCCGAAACCGAACGTCTTGAAGCCCATCGATTCGAGGGCGACGTTGCCGGCCAGGATCATGAGGTCGGCCCAGGAGATCTTGCGGCCGAATTTATGCTTGATCGGCCACAGCAGCCGGCGGGCCCGGTCGAGCAGCACGTTGTCCGGCCAACTGTTCAACGGCGCGAAGCGCTGCGTGCCGGAACCCGCGCCGCCGCGCCCGTCGCCGGTGCGATAGGTGCCAGCGCTGTGCCAAGCCATGCGGATGAACAGGGGACCATAGTGGCCGAAATCGGCCGGCCACCACTCTTGCGAATCCGTCATCAAGGCGTGCAGGTCCTTGATGACGGCGTCGAGATCGAGGCTCTTGAACTCTTTGGCGTAGTCGAACGCCGCGCCCATCGGATCCGACAGGGCGGAGTTCTGATGCAGGATCTGAAGGTTCAGCTGGTTAGGCCACCAATCACGGTTCGTCGACGCACGTTTCGAGCCCGTGAAGGGGCACTTGCTCTCACTGGCCATGTCGTCACCCATCGTGTTCACCTTCCCGATTGAAACCCTTCGGCGCCGTGTCCGACGCCACATATCTCTAGCCGCAAGCGTTGGATTGTTCCAATCGATACTTCCGTCGATTGCAATAGGCGGCGCCGATCGCATAATTGCCGCTATGAACCTTCGAGATCTGCAATATGTCGTCGCAGTTGCGGACCACGGCCATTTTGGCCGAGCGGCGGAGGCGTGCAATGTCAGTCAGCCGACGCTGAGCGGGCAGATCCTCAAGCTGGAGAGCGAGCTTGGCGTCGAGCTGTTTGAGCGCACAGGCCGCGTGGTCCGTGTTTCAACCCGCGCGGCGCCCATCATCGAGCACGCGCGGCGGGCGCTGGAAGCGGCCGCCGAAGTGGCGATCGCGGCGCGAGGCGCGCGCGACCCGTTCGTCGGCGCGCTGAAGCTGGGCGTCATACCGACGGTCGCGCCCTACCTCCTGCCGTACGCCCTGCCGCCTGCGATCCGCGACTTGCCGCTGGCGCCGATCAAGGTCGTGGAGGACCTGACCGATCGGCTGCTGGCGATGTTGCTCGACGGCAAGCTCGACGCGGCGGTGATCGCGACCGATCCCGACAGCAACAAATTCGCGAGCCTCACGCTCTACGAGGAGCCGTTCGTGCTCGCCGTCCCGCGCGAGCACCCGCTGGCGCGCCGCAAGGCGGTCGCGCCGCTCGACATCGATCCCGACGCGCTGCTGTTGCTGGCGGACGGCCATTGCCTGCGCGACCAGACGCTCGAACTCTGCACGCGGAAGGCCGCCGATCGCGCCGCCCGCTCCGAGTTCAATGCGGCGAGCCTCGAAACGCTGCTCCATCTCACCGCCGCCGGCTTCGGCATGACGCTCGCGCCGTGCCTCGCTGTCGTGAACGGCCGGGCGGGCGGCGCTGTGGTGGCGCTTCCGTTCAAAGGCAAGGGCATTGGGCGCCGCGTCGATCTGCTGTTCCGCCGAGACACCGCTCGGCGCGCAGCGCTCGACAGGCTCGCCGCCTCGATCCGCGGCGCGGCTCCGAGCGCAGTGCGCAACCCCGAGGTCCGCGCCTGACGGCTCGCTTCAGCGGCGCGCGACCGCCCACTCGCATAGCCGAACGAGGTCGTCGTCATAACCCCTGGACTGGCGAGGATTTGCGGGCAGCGACGCTTCATCGCAAGCGTCAGGCGACGGCCTCCGCCGTTAACGCTGGTCGCAGCGCCCGACGGTCCGACGCTCGCAGTGGCTGTGCTCGACCCTACGGCGCTGGTCGCCGCACTCGCGCTCGTCCCGGCGGGTCCCTCGCCGACCGCCCCAACCCCGGACGCGCCGACGCCATTGGCCCCGCCAGCTCCAGCGCTGTCCCCGCCGACCCCGGGCCGACACGCCGGCGCCGACGCCACTATTGCCCCCGACGCTCGCGCTCACCCCGTTCGAGCCGACGCCCGCGCCCACCCCTGCGCTCACCCCGTTCGAGCCGGCCCCGGCCCCAGCCCCGGCGGTCGCGCCGTTGGACCCGCCGACACCCGCGCCCACCCCATCGACCACCCCATTCGAGCCGGCGCCGACCCCAGCCCCGGCGGTCGCGCCATTGGACCCGCCGACACCCACACCGACCCCTGCGCTCACCCCGCCGGATCCAACGCCAGCTCCCGCTCCCACTCCGACTCCGCCGGCGCTCGCCCCGACGCCAATGCCTTTGGCGACGGCGGGCCCGGTCACGACTGCCAGCAAGGCGACTGCGACAGTCGTCATGCAGGCTTTTCGAAGACCTGTCGTCTTCCGCCCATGACATCCGACCATAGTTGCCTCCATGAATGCGAAGACACGCTTGGAGCGTCGTCATGAAGAGGAATTCATAACCACGCCACAACGAAGGCAATTGGGCGCTATCGTGCAAATTGGCTTAGCTGGACGTAACTTTGTTTGCGATGATGTGTGTTAAACTGATCACATTGGCGACAACGCCGCCTAATTACGTTAGGTCTAGCGTAACGGAAATCCGCTGTCGGCCGGGGAAAAGCGGGGCGTCGGTCTCCCGTCCGTCCCAGTTCGCGCATCGAGAGCGCTGTGGAGAAACAGGCGCCAATTCGCCCTTGCCGCATTCTCGCCACTAACGATTGATTAACCGTGGCGCGCGTTTAGGGCATTGCAAAGGGCTCCGATAAGAGTTGGTTAGGGTTGATTCAACCTTCTCTTAAGGCGATTAACCCTAAGGCTCGATCAACGCGGCTGCCCTGCCGCCTGTCTGATGTGGAGTTCCTAATGTTCGCTGCAGCCCTTCCGCGCGCTTTTCCCCTTGTCGCCGTGCTGGCCCTTGGCCTCGCCCTCGGCGCCTGCGCCCGCAACGGGGCGGGAGAGGCCGACGCGCTCAACGGAGCCTACGGAGCCGGCGGAATCGGCGCCCCCGGCAGCGTGCAGGAATTCAACTCCAGAGTCGGTGACCGCGTGTTCTTCGAAACCGACCAGACCGGTTTGACCTCGCTCGGCCAGCAGACGCTCGACAAGCAGGCCACCTGGCTCAACCAGTATCCGCGCTACGCCTTCACCATCGAAGGCCACGCCGACGAGCGCGGCACGCGCGAGTACAATTTCGCGCTGGGCGCACGCCGCGCCGAAGCCGTCAAGAACTACCTGATCGCCAAGGGCGTCGCCGCTTCGCGCATGAAGACCATCAGCTACGGCAAGGAGCGCCCCGTCGCGGTCTGCAACGACATCTCCTGCTGGTCGCAGAATCGCCGCGCGGTCACCGTGCTCGCCGGCGCCGCCGGAAGCTGAGGCCGGATCGAAAGCCGCCCAGCTGCGGCCCGATATCCGCCTCATTTTCGGCCCCCGGCTCCCTATGCTATCGGAAATGTGCGCAGGGCGGCGTGAGGCCGCCCGCGTAACCAATAGGGGTCTAACGAATTGACGCCGATGTCACGCTTTGGCCGCGCGGGGGCGGCCGCCGTTTGCATGAGCCTTCTTGGTGTTGCGAGCGCCAGCGCGTTCGATCTCAACCCTTTCCAGCAGAACGCGCCGCAGCAAATGGCGCAGTCGGACGCGCCGCCGGGCTCGATCCCCGGCGCCGATTCAGGCGATGCCGGCGCGCTCGACGTGCGCATCGATCGACTGGAAAACGAACTGCGGCAAGCCAACGGGCGAATCGAAGAACTCGAGAACCAGCAGCATCGACTCGAGGAGCTCGTTAAGCGCTTTCAGCAGGACGTCGAGTTTCGGCTGGGCGGATCGGGCGGCGCGGCAGGCGGCGTTCCCGCCCAAGCCGCCGTGGCCTCTCCGCCAGCGCCGGCCGCGGTCGCAGCCGCCCCGTCCGCGGGGCTGCTGGCGCCCCAGGATGCGCCGGCCGCGCGCCCCTCGCGCAGGGGCGACGCCTTCGACCCCTCAGCCAATCCGGACGCCGTCGGCGCGCCGAGGCCACTCGGCTCGACGCCGCCGAGCGCTCCGCTCGAACTCGCCGGCGCAAGGCCCGAACCTCCGCCGGCGCCGGTCGCGCCGGCCGCCGTCTCACCTCCCGCTGGCGCGCTGCCTGGCGAAGGCGCGACCGTCGCAGGCGCGGGCGTCGGCTTCACGGACGGCCCGCGCGAGCAGTACAACACGGCGATCGAAGCCTATCGCAACGGCCAGTACGGACAGGCCGAGGAGCAGTTGAGATCCTTCCTCGCCGCCAATTCGGGCAATCGCCTCGCGCCCGACGCGATCTTCTATCTCGGCGAGACCTATTTCCAGCGTTCGCGACCGCGCGAGGCGGCGGAGCAATATCTCAAGCTCTCGACCGACTACGCCAAATCGGCCCGCGCCCCGGAGGGCATGCTGCGGCTCGGCCAGTCCCTCGCGCTGCTCGGCAGTAGCGAGCAGGCTTGCGCAACCTTCGCCGAGGTCAGCAGGCGCTACCCGACCGCCTCCCCGGCGGTGAAGAAGTTGGCCGAGCGTGAGATGCAAAAATCGCATTGCTGACCTGGAACAGGTTAGGATGAGGGATTTGGAGGTCGTCCGCATTGGGCAAGTCTCCGCCCCTCCCCTGGCCCTCTCCCCTCCCGCGCGGCGAGGCGGCAGGCGCGTTGACGCCGGTCGCAGTCGACGCCGCCTTCGCGCCGCTCGCCGAGGCGAACGCGCTTCTCCTCGCGGTGTCCGGCGGCCCTGATTCGACCGCCCTCCTGTTGATGGCGCATACCTGGGCCGAGCGCCGGGGCGGCGCGCCAAAGCTCGAAGCGGCGACGGTCGACCATGGCTTGCGACCCGAAAGCGCCGACGAAGCGCGCGCAGTCGCGGCGCTGTGCGAGAGGCTGGCAATCCCGCATCACACGCTGCTCTGGCAAGGCGAAAAGCCTGCCACTCGCCTTCAGGAGCGCGCCCGGGAGGCGCGCTATGCGCTGCTGGCGCGGCGCGCCAAAGCGGTCGGCGCGGACTTCGTCGTCACCGGCCATCACCTCGACGACCAGGCGGAAACGATCCTCTTCCGCCTGATGCGCGGCTCCGGCCTCGCCGGCCTCAGGGGCATGAGCGTCCAGTCGCCGCGCGACGGCGTCGTGATCGCCCGGCCTCTGCTCGCCTTCCGCAAATCGGAGCTCGTCGCCTATTGCCTCGAAGCGGGCGTTCCCTTCGCGCGCGACCCATCCAATAGTGATCCTCGCTACGCCCGAGCGCGGCTACGGGCCCTCGCCGGAGCGCTCGACGCGGAAGGGCTCGACGCCCCTGCCCTCGCCCGCCTCGCCCGCCGCGCCGCCCAGGTGGAAGACGCGCTCGCGCGCCAGACCGAAGCCGCCGAGGCGAGGCTGCGGCTCGTCGAGAGCGGAAGCTGCGAGGCGGCCGCGCTATTCGAAGAGCCGGTCGAGATCGTTCAGCGGCTACTGACGGCCGCGATCGCTAGAGTTGGCGGCAAGGATCCCGAGCGGGTCGGCCTGGAGAAGATTGAAGCGCTGACCCAAGCGCTGAGGAATACGCTGGCGGCGGGCCAGACGTTCAGCGCCAATGTGGCGGGTGCGCGGGTTCGGGCGATGAAGGGGGCCGTGAAGGTCGAGACGGAGCCGCCGCGACGATTGAAGCCGGCCTCGTCGCTTTAGCGCAGGCCCTCATCCGGCGCTTCGCGCCACCTTCCCAAGGCGAATGCGCACCATTCGTCCGCTCCCGCAAGTGGGAGAAGCGATTCCGCCCCCTCTCCCGCTTGCGGGAGAGGGTTGGGGTGAGGGGCAGATCACCACATGTCGAGCGCGACGCGGGCCTCGTCGGACATGCGGCTCTGATCCCACGGCGGGTCGAACACCATGTTGACCTTGGCGCCGGAGACGCCCGGCACCGCGCTGACTGCGTTCTCGACCCAGCCCGGCATCTCGCCCGCCACCGGACAAGCCGGAGCGGTGAGCGTCATCTCGATCGCGACGAATCGCTCGTCGTCGATGTCGACGTTGTAGATCAGGCCGAGCTCATAGATGTCGGCGGGGATCTCGGGGTCGTAGACGGTCTTCAGCGCCTTGACGATCTCTCCGGTGAGCGTCTCCAGCTCTTCCTTCGGCATCGTCGACGGCGACCTCTCGACCATGAGGCCGGAGGACGTTGCGACGGTCGGACTATCAGTCATCGCCAGATGCCTCCCACTAGGCGAAAAGTTTCTGCGCGCGCAGGAGCGCCTCCGCGAGCGCGTCGACCTCCGCGTGCGTATTATACAGCGCGAATGACGCGCGGCACGTAGACGTCACGCCGAAGCGTTGCAGCAGCGGCATGGCGCAATGGGTGCCCGCCCGCACCGCGACGCCCGAGCGGTCGATGATCGTCGCGACGTCGTGCGCGTGCGCGCCTTGCATCGCGAACGACAGGATCGGCCCCTTGCCGGGGGCGGTCCCGAAAATGCGCAGTGAATTGATGGCGCCGAGCCGTTCGTGCGCATAGGCGCTCAGCGATTCCTCGTGCGCGCGCACCTTGGCGCGCCCAATGCCCTCGACATAGTCGAGCGCCGCCGCGAGGCCGATCGCCTGGACGATCGGCGGCGTGCCCGCCTCGAAGCGATGCGGCGGCTTGTTGTAGGTGACCGTCTCGCGCGTCACTTCCTCGATCATTTCGCCGCCGCCGTTGAAGGGCGGCAAGGTCTCGAGGAACGCCCGCTTGCCGTAGAGGACGCCGATGCCGGTCGGGCCGTAAACCTTGTGGCCGGTGAAGGCGTAGAAGTCGGCGTCCAGATCCCGAACGTCGACGTCGAGATGCACCGCCCCTTGCGAACCATCGACCAGCACCGGCACGCCGCGCGCATGGGCTATGCGCACGATCTCCTTGATCGGCGGCGCCGTGCCGAGCACGTTCGACATCTGGCTGATGGCGACGATCTTGGTGCGCGGCGACAAAGCGCGCTCGAACGCTTCGAGCGAAAACGAACCGTCGTCCGCGACGTCGACCCATTTGAGGACGGCGCCCTTGCGTTCGCGGTGGAAGTGCCAGGGGACGATGTTGGAGTGATGCTCCATCACCGAGAGCACGATCTCGTCGCCCTCGCCGATGTGCGCGGCGCCGAAGCTGGCAGCCACGAGATTGATCGCCTCGGTCGCCGAGCGCGTGAAGACGATCTCCTCGACCGAGCCCGCATTGAGGAAGCGCCGCACGCTCTCGCGCGCCGCCTCATAGGCCTCGGTGGCGGCGTTGGCGAGGAAATGCAGCCCGCGATGGACGTTGGCGTATTCATGCTCGTAGGCATGCGTCAGCCGCTGGATGACCACGCGCGGCTTCTGCGCCGAGGCGGCGTTATCGAGATAGACGAGCGGCTTGCCATACGGCCGCTCCCCCAGAATCGGGAAATCCCGGCGGATCGCCTCGACGTCGTATGGCGTGGCGTGAACGGTCATGCGGTCTCCGTGCCTGCGCGCCGGGCGAGCCAGGCGCGCATCGTGCTTGAGAGGGCCTCGGCGAGTTCGGGCGCGGCGACGCGACCGATCGCCTCGGCGCCGAACGCTTCGAGCACCATCGCCTCCGCCTCGCGGCGCGGCAAGCCGCGCGCCTGGAGGTAGAAGAGCTGCTCGGGATCGAGCGCGCCGACCGTCGCGCCGTGGCCGCAGACCACGTCGTCGGCCAGGATCTCGAGCTCGGGCTTGTTGTTCATCTGTGCCTGCGGCGACAACAAAATCGCCTGCGACTTCATGGCGCCGTCGGTCTTCTGGGCGTACTGGCGGACGATCACCTTGCCCTGGTAGACGCCAACCGCCTCGTCCGCCACGATATGGCGGTAGAACTCGCGGCTCTCGCCGTTCGGCGCGGCATGGACGACTTCAAGCGTCGTGTCGGCATGGCGACGGCCATCAATCAACGAAAGCCCGCCGAGGCCGATGCGCGCGCGCTCGCCCGCGAGGGTGGCGAAGATTTGCCGGCGCGCCAGGGCCCCGCCCGTGACGAGCCCGAAAGCGTCGAGCGCGGCGCCCTCGGCGAGGTTCACGACCTGGCTTTCAACGTGGAGGCCCGCCTCGTCCGCGATCGAGACGACGTGTGACGCCTTGGCGTCCTTTGCGACGTCGATCCAGGTCGAAACGTTGCGCTGCGCGCCCGCGCGACCGCCGATGAAGCGCTCGACGAGGCTCGCCTCGGCTCCCGCGCCGAGCTTGATGGCGAAGCGCGAATAGACGGCTTGCGCGGCGGGCGAGAGATAGTGAACGACTTCGATCAACGGCGCTTTGGCGCCCGCCGCGACGGCGAACGCGCAGCCGCCTTGGGCCAGGGCCACATTGAGCGCCAGCACCGGATCGGCGTCGCCGAGGGTTGGCGCTTCCGGCGCGCCGGCGGAAACCGCGACGCCGGACGGGAGCGCGTCGGACAGCGCCGCGACATGGTGGCCGTCGACCAGCACGATACGGGTCGAGCCGAGCCGCTCCAGCGAGGCCAAGGCGCCACGGGCCGCCTCGATCGCGGCGGCGCCAGGCCCAGCGGCGATTTCCGGCGCATTGACCAGCGCCGCGCGCAGATCGGTGTAGTGCCACGACTCGACGCGGCGGGTCGGCAGCCCGCTCTGCTCGAAACGACGGAACGCCGCTTCGCGCTGCAGGGAAGGGGTCGCGGCCCGCAGCGCGGCGAACTGCACCGCGAGAGCGGTCTCGGCTGCGGTCTTGGCGATAACGCGTTCCAAGCTCATCAAGCCGCCTCACCCGCATAGTCGCGGTAGCCGTTGCGTTCGAGTTCGAGCGCAAGCTCGGGGCCGCCGGAATTGACGATGCGCCCCTTGGCCATCACGTGCACCACATCCGGCTTGATGTATTCGAGCAGCCGCTGATAGTGGGTGATGACGAGGAACGAGCGCTTGGGGTCGCGCAGCGCGTTCACGCCCTCGGCGACGATGCGCAGGGCGTCGATGTCGAGGCCCGAGTCGGTCTCGTCGAGCACGGTGAGCTGCGGCGCCAGCAGCGCCATCTGCAACACTTCCATGCGCTTCTTCTCGCCGCCGGAGAAGCCGACGTTGAGCGGGCGCTTGAGCATCTCGGGATCGATCCTGAGGCTATGCGCCGCCTCGCGCACCGCGCGCATGAAGTCGGGCGTCGTCAGATCCTCCAGGCCGCGCGCGCGGCGCTGCGCGTTGAGCGACGACTTCAGGAAGGTCATCGTCGCGACGCCAGGGATCTCGATGGGATACTGGAATGCGAGGAAAACGCCGCGCGTCGCCCGCTCGTCGGGCTCAAGCTCGAGAATGTTCTCGCCGTCGAGCAGGACTTCGCCGGAAGTCACGTCATAGTCCGGCTTGCCGGCGATCACATAAGACAGCGTCGACTTGCCGGAGCCGTTGGGCCCCATGATCGCAGCCACCTGGCCCGTCTGCACGGTGAGGTTGAGATTCTCAAGGATCGGCTTGCCCTTGATTTCAACGCTGAGGTTCTTGATATCGAGCATCGGGGACACACTCACTTTATTCATACCGCCGCCGCAAGGTGACCCGCGCATGTTCGCCGGGCTATTTACACTCGCCGATCGGCTTGTCGGAATTGTTTTCTTTGCGCGCCGACGCTTTCAGCGCCGGCTCCATGGCTCCGTCGGGCGTCAGCCCACACTTCCCTCGAGGGAAATGGCGATCAGCTTCTGCGCCTCGACGGCGAACTCCATCGGCAACTGCTGCAGCACGTCGCGCACGAAGCCATTGACGATCAGCGCGGTCGCCTCCTCCCCCGAGAGACCGCGCTGGAGGCAATAGAACAGCTGATCCTCCGAGATTTTCGACGTCGTCGCCTCGTGCTCGAACACGGTCGAGGAATTCTTGGCCTCGACGTAGGGCACGGTGTGGGCGCCGCACTGGTCGCCGATCAGCAGCGAATCGCAATTGGTGAAATTGCGCGCGCCGGTGGCGAGGCGGTGAGCCGAGACCTGACCGCGATAGGTGTTCTGCGACTTGCCGGCCGCGATGCCCTTGGAGATGATCCGGCTCGTCGTGTTCTTGCCGAGGTGGATCATCTTGGTGCCGCTGTCGACCTGCTGGTAGCCGTTGGAGATCGCGATCGAGTAGAACTCGCCGCGCGAAGACTCGCCACGCAGGATGCAGGACGGGTATTTCCAGGTGATCGCCGAGCCGGTTTCGACCTGGGTCCAGGAGATCTTCGAGCGCGCGCCGCGGCAATCGCCACGCTTGGTGACGAAATTGTAGATGCCGCCCTTGCCCTCGGCGTCGCCGGGGAACCAGTTCTGAACCGTGGAATATTTGATCTCGGCGTCCTCGTGGGCGATCAGCTCGACCACCGCCGCGTGAAGCTGGTTCTCGTCGCGCTTGGGCGCCGTGCAGCCCTCGAGGTAGCTCACATAGGCGCCCTTGTCGGCGATGATGAGCGTGCGCTCGAACTGGCCGGTGTTCTTCTCGTTGATGCGGAAATAGGTCGAGAGCTCCATCGGGCAGCGCACGCCGGGCGGCACGTAGACGAACGAGCCGTCGGAGAACACCGCCGAATTGAGCGTCGCATAGAAGTTGTCGGTCGGCGGCACGACCGAGCCCAGATATTGCTTCACCAGCTCGGGGTGATTGTGCACCGCCTCCGAGAAGGAGCAGAAGATCACGCCGGCCTTGGCGAGTTCGGCCTTGAAGGTGGTCGCGACGGAGACCGAATCGAACACGGCGTCGACCGCGACCCTCGGCCGCTCGACACCCGCGAGAATCTCTTGCTCGACCAATGGGATGCCGAGCTTGGCGTAGGTGCGCAGCAGCTCGGGATCGACCTCGTCGAGCGACTTCGGCGCCGGAGTCGACTTGGGCGCGGCGAAATAGTGGAGATCCTGGAAGTTGATCTCGGGATATTCGACGCGCGCCCAGCGGGGCGGCGTCATCGTCAGCCAGCGGCGATAGGCGTCGAGGCGCCAGTCGAGCAGCCACTGCGGCTCGCCCTTCTTGGCTGAGATGTAACGGACGATATCTTCGTTGAGACCCTTGGGCGCCTTCTCCGACTCGATGTCGGTCACAAAACCGTACTTATAAGCGTCAACGTCAATCGAACGAACGCGGTCGACAGTCTCTTGGACAGCCGCCATGGGGACTTCTCCTCGCCTTGACGGTTTCAAGGACCGTCGGTGGGGGTCTACAACGAAAGGCTCACAACCCTCTTGTGTCAGGACTCCGAGCCGTGGCGCACGGCTTCCATATTGTGTCCGTTGGGGTCGTTTGCAATCGTTCTAATAGTTCGGATGACGCCGCGGGCGCAAGCCCGGCGGGCCAATATCCTGGCGCCGTCTCTTCGGCGCCGCGGCGTAGAAGACGTCGACTTTCATACAATTGCGTGCAACAAACGCGAAAGGACGTCAACGCGCGGGCTTCGAGGACTGCGGCTTTCGGTCGCGGCGCGTCTCCGAGCCCTTTACGGCGAATCTCATGGTTGAACTTGACGGGTCCGCGGATTGTTCCGGACCGGACGTCGGACTCGAGGCGATCGCGACAATCGGTCTATCGGAAGCCGGGTCTCCTGTGTCGCAAATGCGCGACTTGGCGGACTTCGTCGCGCGGCATGAGCGCCTTTTCGTCCTGACAGGGGCCGGCTGCAGCACGACGTCAGGCATTCCTGATTACCGGGACGCCGACGGCCAGTGGAAGCGGGCCCAACCCGTCACCTACCAGGCCTTCATGGGCGACGAGACAACTCGCCGGCGCTATTGGGCCCGGAGCCTGATCGGCTGGCGCCGCTTCAGCCGCGCTCAGCCCAACGTGACCCATCGCGCTTTGGCGAAGCTGGAGGCGGCGGGAAAGATCGAACTCCTGCTCACGCAGAATGTTGACCGCCTGCATCAGGCCGCCGGCAGCGCCAAAGTGATCGACCTGCACGGACGGCTCGATCGGGTGCGCTGCATGGCGTGCGGCGAGCGAATGGCGCGCGACGCGGTGCAGCGGGACCTCGCCCGGCTCAATGCCGGCTGGCTCGACCTCGACGCCGCGGAGGCGCCCGACGGCGACGCCGATCTCGACGGCGTCGACTTCTCCTCCTTCATCGCGCCGCCCTGCCCCTCGTGCGGCGGCCTCCTCAAGCCCGACGTGGTGTTCTTCGGCGAGAGCGTTCCCCGGGCGCGGGTCGAGACGGCGCTCGATCATCTGGAACGAGCCGACGCCCTGCTCGTCGTTGGCTCCTCGCTGATGGTTTATTCGGGCTTCCGCTTCGCCGAAGCGGCGGCTCGCGCGGACAAGCCGATCGCCGCCGTCAACCTCGGCCGCACCCGCGCCGATCCTCTGCTCACCCTCAAAGTCGAGCAAGCGTGCGAGACCGCGCTGGCGTTCCTGTTGTGACGCCGGCCTCGGCCGCACGCGCCTGTTCAACCCCGACGCGCCCGCCTATATGGCGACCATGCAGCGCTTCCTCATTGTCGGCGGATTGGCCCTCGTCGCGGTCGGTGTCCTCTGGCCGTTGGCGAGCAGGCTCGGCCTCGGCCGGCTGCCGGGTGACATTTATATCGAGGGCGAGCACGGCTCCATCTATTTTCCGCTCGCGACCTGCATCCTCGTCAGCGTCGTCCTCTCGCTGATCATGTGGCTGATCCAGCGCTAAGCGCGCCGTAATAAGATAGATATGGACTCTCCCCGCCCTTCCCTACGCCTTTACGTCGACGCCGACGCCTGCCCGGTGAAGGAGGAGACCTATCGCGTCGCCGCGCGTTACGGCGTGAAGGTCCAGGTCGTCGCCAACAGCCCGATTCTGGTTCCCCGCGCCCCTGGCGTCGAGCGGGTCGTCGTTGCCGCCGGCCCGGACGTTGCGGACGATTGGATCGCCGAGCGCGCCGGGCCAGGGGCAATCGTCGTCACCGCCGACGTGCCGCTGGCGAGCCGCTGCGTAAAGGCGGGCGCCGAGGTTCTCGCGCCGAACGGCAAGCGGTTCAGCGACGCTTCGATCGGCATGGCGCTGGCCACGCGCAATCTGATGGACCACCTGCGCTCGACCGGCGAGACGACGTCCGGCCCACGCGCCTTTACTCCGCGTGATCGCTCGAATTTCCTCAGCGCGCTCGACAACGCCGTGACGCGACTGAAACGCGCCGGCTTCGCGCCGGGGGACAGCTGAGGATCGAGCGGCGAGACCTCTCGCGCACGGCAGAAGTTTCTGTATATTGCCGCGGCAACGCTGGAGCCTTTTCGTGATCGTAGCCGCCAAGCCTGTGTTCGCCACGCGCGCCCTCGCGCTCGTCCTGGTCGTCGGTTTGGCGCTCGTCGCATCGGGGTGCGGCAGACGCGGCCCACTCGAGCCGCCGACCGCGAGCGCCACGCCGACTCCCTCGCCCTCGCCGAGCCCGAGCAACGCTGCCGAAGACACGACCAGCCTGACCGGCGCGCATCACAAACCCACGCCGATCGTCGCGCCGAAAACTCCGTTTGTGCTCGATCCGCTTCTCTGAAGGCTGAATTCATGCATCACTTCGCCTATCGCGGCGGCGCGCTGCACGCGGAGGACGTCGATTTGGCGCTCATCGCGCGCGAAGTCGGCACGCCCTTCTATTGCTACTCGACCGCCACCATCGAGCGGCATTTCCGCGTCTTCAGCGCCGCTTTCGCCGGCTCGCCCGCCCTCGTGTGCTACGCCATGAAGGCCAATTCGAACCAGGCGGTGCTTTCGACCCTGGCTCGCCTCGGCGCCGGCATGGACGTCGTCTCCGGCGGCGAGTTGCGCCGAGCCCGCGCCGCCGGCGTTCCGGGGGAGAAGATCATCTTCTCCGGCGTCGGCAAGACGCGCGAGGAAATGGTGCTCGGGCTCGCCGAAGGCATTTTGTGCTTCAATGTCGAATCGGAGCCCGAGCTCGAGACGCTGTCCGAGGTCGCCAGCGGCCGCGGCCAGACGGCCCCGATCTCGATTCGCGTCAATCCCGACGTCGACGCCCGCACGCACGCCAAGATCTCGACGGGAAAGTCCGAGAATAAATTCGGCATCCCGATCTCGCGCGCCCGCGAGGTCTACGCCCGCGCGCGCGCCTTGCCCGGCCTCGCCGTCACAGGCGTCGACATGCATATCGGCTCGCAGATCGTCGAGATGCAGCCCTTCGACGACGCCTTCGCTTTGTTGGCGGATTTCGTGCGCCAGTTGCGCGCCGACGGCCATGTGATCGATCACCTCGATCTCGGCGGCGGGCTCGGCATCCCCTACCGCGTCGACAACGATCCCCCGCCTCGCCCCGAGGTCTATGCGGAGATCGTCGCGCGGCGGACCCGCGATCTCGGCTGCAAGGTCTGCTTCGAGCCGGGCCGCCTGATCGTCGGCAACGCCGGGGTGCTGGTGACGAAGACGCTCTACGTCAAGCGCGGCGAGGGCAAGAGCTTCGTCATCGTCGATGCGGCGATGAACGATCTCGTCCGCCCAACGCTCTACGACGCCTATCACGAGATCCTGCCGGTCGCCGAACCGGCCGCCGACGCGCGCCGGCTCAGGGCCGACGTTGTCGGGCCGGTGTGCGAGAGCGGCGACTTTCTCGCTGTTGATCGCGAGATGGCGGAGCCGAAGGCGGGCGATCTCCTCGCGGTGATGTCCGCGGGCGCCTATGGGGCCGTTCAGGCGGGCACCTACAACACGCGCCTCCTCGTACCGGAAACCCTGGTGCGCGGCGCCGACTACGCAGTCGTGCGGCCTCGCCCCACCTACGAGGAGTTGATCGGCCTGGACAAACTTCCGCCTTGGTTAAGGTAAGGGTGAGCCGCAGTCCGCGGAGGACATGACGTCCGCCAGCGAGGAGACCGACTGTGGCATCTGACGACCGCAGCCGAGACGTTCAACGTAGCACGCAGGCGAGCGCCGGCGCGGGGTTTGAAGCTTTGGCGCGGCGCGCCGAGGCCGTGCTCGTCTTCGAACGCATTTGGCCCCCCCTGGCATGGGCCGGGGCCGCGATTGCGCTGTTCCTTGCCCTTTCCTGGCTCGGGGTGTGGTTCGTTTCGCCACGTACCCTGCGCATCGCCGGGGTCGTGCTGTTCGCAATCCTGGTGTTTGTCGCGCTGGCGCCGCTGGCGTGGCTGCGGCGTCCGACCCGCCAGGAGACGCTGGCGCGGATCGACCGCGACGCGCCGATGCGCCACCGGCCGGCGGCTTCCTTCGACGACCGGCTCGCCGCGCAAAGCGACGATCCGACGACCCGGGCCCTTTGGCTTTTCCATCAGCGCCGCCTCGCCGACGAGGTCCGCCGCATCCCGCAAGCCTCGCCGTCGCCGCGCATGGTGCTGCGCGACCCTCGCGCCTTGCGCTTCGGCGCCGTGCTGCTGGCGGTCTGCGCCGGCCTCATCGCCGGCCCGGAGCGCTATGCCAGGGTCGCCGCGGCGTTCGACTGGCGCGGCGGGTCCACGGCGATTGCGGCCGCGCGGCTAGACGCTTGGATCGATCCGCCGCCCTATACCGGCAAGCCGCCGATCCTGATCGACGTCGCGGCGCGCGATCCATCCGCAAAGACGATCGTCACCCCGGAAGGCTCCGTGCTCGTGGTGCGCGCGGACCCGCACGAGATCGATACGCGCGTTCAGGGCGGCCTTGCCCCCGTGAAGAGCGACAAGCCTCCTCCGACGGGACCGGGACCGGTCGAACAGCGCTGGACCGTGCGCGGCGACGGCGCTTTCACGGTGCGGCGCAACGGCTCGCAAATCGCGAGCTTCACCATCTCCTCGATTCCGAGCGGCAGGCCGACGATCACGCTGCTCGAGGCGCCGCGCCCGAATCTCAGCGGCTCGCTGACGCTCCACTATAGTCTGGCCGACCGCTATGGCGTCGCCAGCTCCGAGGCCGAGTTCGCCAAGCCGGCGGGCGCCGGGTCTAACCCCGCGCCGCGCGCCCTGATCGAGGCGCCGAAGCTGCCGTTGCAACTGCCTTCGACGCTCAACGGTCTCGGCGAGGCGTCGACGACGAGCGATCTCTCACAACATCCCTGGGCGGGCGCCGAGGTGATGATGACGCTCAAGGCGACGGGCCTCTCGGGCGCCGTCGGCGAAAGCGCGCCGGTCAAGATCACTTTGCCGCAGCGGGATTTCCACAATCCGCTGGCGCGCGCGCTCGTCGAGCAGCGGCGCAACCTCATCCTCGATCCCGACCACGATCCGCCGCGCCTCGGCAAGGCGATCGACGCCCTGATGATCGCCCCCGACCTCTTCGGCGTCGGCGCCTCCGTCTATCTCGGGCTGCGCACGGTGAAGGACCGCGCCGCCTCGGCGCACGGCGACGCCGATCTGATCGCCGTCGCCGACCTTCTGTGGGCGATGGCTGTGCAGATCGAAGACGGCGATTCGTCGCAGGCGCAGCGCGATCTGCGCGCCGCCGAACAGAAGTTGCGGGAGGCGCTGCAGCGCGGCGCGAGCGACGAAGAAATCCGCAAGCTCACCAAGGAATTGCGCGACGCCGCGGAACGCTACATGCGCGACCTCGCCCAGCAGAACCAGAATGCCCAGCCGGACGCCGACAACTCGCCGATGGAGCAGAAAGACCTCGAGAGCATGCTCGACCGCCTCGAGGACACCGCACGCAATGGCGCGCGGCAGGACGCGGAGGCGATGCTCGACCAGTTGCAGAACATGTTCGAGAACATGCGCAGCGCGCGGCGGGCGAACTCGGATCCGGCGACGCGAGAATTGCGCAAGCAATTGAGCGAGCTTGAAAAACTGCTGCACGATCAGCAGGGGTTGCGCGACGACACCTTCCGGCGCGACCAGCGCGAGCGCGCGCGGCGCGGCGAGCAGGGCGAGGACGGTTCGCAGCAGCCGCAGGCGCGCGAAGGCGATCAGCAGGAGGGCCAGCAGCCTTCCCTCGAGGACCAACAGCGCGCCTTGCGCGACCGCCTCGCCGAATTGCAGCGACGGCTGAAGAACCTCGGCATGAAGGGCGAGAAGGGGTTCGACGACGCCCAGGGCGACATGAAAGAGGCCGAGGGCGATCTGAGCGGCGACCAGGGCCAGGGCCAAGGTCAGGGTCAAGCCCAAGGCCAGCAACCGGGACAGCTTCCCGGCGAGGGCGACACGGAGGGCGGCGGCCAGACGGGCAAGGGCAAGGCGGTGGACGCCCAGGGGCGCGCGCTGCAAGCGATGCGTGACGGCGCGCAAGGCCTGCAGCAACAGATGCAGGGCGGCGGCCAAGGTTACCAAGCGACAGGACGACGCCCTGGCGATCCGCGCGAGGGCCGTGACCCGCTTGGCCGGGAGCAGGGCGACTGGCGCGGCGCGACCGAAGGCGCGCTCAACGGCGGACCCGACGTCGCGGCGCGGGCGCGCCGCGTTCTCGAGGAGCTGAGGCGGCGGCTGTCCGATCCGAACCGGCCGAGCGAAGAGCGCGACTATCTCGAGCGTCTGCTGCGACGCGATTGACGCGCGGCGGCGAATCGCGGCCCTTTGGCCTCAAGACGCCTCAAGGCGTTTCACGGGAGGCCGCTCATGAGCTCGTTCTCTAATGGCGTTGTCGGGGTCGCGATCCTCGCGGTCGCCGTCGTGCTGGCGCTCGGCCTCCTCAATCTGGTGCGCCAGGGCGCCGGCAACACGTCGCAGAAGCTGATGCGCTGGCGAGTCGCGCTCCAGTTCCTCGCCATCATCGTCATCGCGATCGTGCTGCTGACCCGCGGGCATTGAAGCGGGCGGCGAAGAGCGTCGCTTGCATTTTCCCGAAACCCGTGCCGTCATTGCCGCAGGACGTCGGCATGAGACAGTAAGCACATGGTTCGTCTCAACAAAATCTACACCCGCACTGGCGACGACGGCTCGACGGGCCTCGGCGACGGGTCGCGGCGGCCGAAATTCGACCTCAGGGTCGCCGCCTACGGCGAAGTCGACGAGACCAATTGCGCGATCGGCATCGCGCGGCTGACCACGCAAGGACGCTGCGACGAGCGGCTGTCGTCGATCGACGCCACGCTCGTGCGCGTGCAGAACGACCTGTTCGATCTCGGCGCCGATCTCTGCGCGCCGCCCCCCCGAGACGGAGGGCCGGATCAGCGGTTGCGCGTCGTCCCGAGCCAGGTCCAGCGGCTGGAGCGCGACATCGACGCGCTCAACGCGGAACTCGCGCCGCTGCGTTCCTTCGTGCTGCCGGGCGGCACGCCGGCGGCGACCGCGCTGCATCAGGCGCGCGCCATCTGCCGGCGGGCTGAACGGAGCATCGTCGCGCTCGCCGCCAGCGAGGGCGAGGGGGTGGGCGCGCCCGCGCTCGCCTACATCAACCGGCTGTCGGACTATCTCTTCGTTGCGGCCCGCAGCGCCAACGACGTTGGGCGCTCCGACGTGCTATGGGTTCCCGGCGCAAGCCAAAGCGAGTGACATTTTAATGAGCCAATTTTTGTTCGAACCGCCGCCGCGGCCCTCTCTGGCCATCGACGGCCTCGGCGAACGCTATCCGGTCGCCAGGATTTTCTGCGTCGGGCGCAATTACGAAGACCACGCCCGTGAAATGGGCCATGAGGTCGATCGCGAGAAGCCGTTCTATTTCTCGAAGAGCGCAACGGCGCTGCGCGAAGCGGGCGCGGTGCTGCCCTACCCCTCGGGCACGACGAACTATCATTTCGAATTCGAGCTCGTCGTCGCCATCGGCGCGCCGGCTTACCGAATCGCCGCCGCCGACGCGCTCGGCGCCATCTACGGCTACGCCTGCGGGCTCGACATGACGCGCCGCGACTTGCAGCTCTCCGAGCGCGCCAAGCAGCGGCCCTGGACGCTCGGCAAGGATGTCGAGGCGAGCGCGCCGGTCAGTCCCATCGCTCCCGCCGCGCGCATCGGCCATCCGAAGTCCGGGCGGATCGAACTCCGCCAGAACGGCGTCGCGCGACAATCCTCCGACCTCGGCGCAATGGTGTGGTCGACGGCGGAGATCATCGCCCACCTCTCGGGCTTCTACCACCTCGCTCCGGGCGACCTGATTTTCACCGGCACCCCCGCCGGCGTGGGTCCAGTCCAGTCCGGCGACCTGCTGGAAGGCTCGATCGAGGGCGTCGGCGCGCTGAGCGTCACCATCGGTCCGGCCGAATGAGCGGCGGCGGGGCCGAACTCGCGACCGCGATCGGCGTCATCAGCGGCACCTCGATGGATGGCGTCGACGTCGCGCTGATCCGCAGCGACGGTCGTTCGCAAGTCGAGACCGGCCCCGGCGCGACGTTCCCCTACCCGGCCGAGGTCGGCGCCGAGATCCGCGCCATCGTCGCCGAGCCCGAGCGCGCGCTTCAGCCGCTCGAAGAACTCGAAGCGGCGGTGACGGACGCGCATGTCGCGGCGATCGAAGCCTTCATGAAGCGCTTCGGCGTCGATCGCCGCTCGGTCGCGGTCGTCGGCATGCACGGCCAGACCGTGCTGCACCGCCCGCGCGAGCGCTTCACCCGCCAGCTCTGCGACGGCCGCCGGGCCGCGGCCGCCCTTGGCGTCGACGTCGTCAACGACTTCCGCTCGGCGGACGTCGCCGCCGGGGGCGAAGGCGCGCCGCTGGTTCCCCTCTATCACGCCGCGATGAGCGCCAAGCTCGAACGGCCCTTGACGCTGCTCAACTGGGGCGGCGTCGGCAACGTCACCTATCTCGGCGCGAGCGGCGAGATCGTTGCCTTCGACACCGGGCCCGCCAATGCGCTGATCGACGATTTCGTCGCGCGACGACGCGGCCTGAGCCACGACGAAGGCGGCGCGCTGGCGGCCTCCGGGCGCGCCGACGAAACGCTGGTGGCGCGCTTCATGCGCGACGCCTTCTTCGACCGGCCGCCGCCCAAGTCGCTCGACCGCAATCATTTTCACGAGGTCATGCGCGCCGTCGAGCCGCTCGGCGACGCCGACGGCGCAGCGACGCTCGCGGCCTTCACGGTCGAAGCGACCGTTGCAGCGACGCGGCATTTTCCTGCTCTATCCGAGCGCTGGCTCGTTTGCGGCGGCGGCCGCCGCAACAAGACGCTGATGCGCGCTCTGGCGACGCGGCTCGCAGCCCGGGTCGAACCGATCGAGGCGATCGGCTTCGACGGCGACGTGATCGAGGCGCAGTGCTTCGCCTACCTCGCGCTGCGCTCGCGGGAGGGGTTGCCGCTCTCGCTGCCGACCACGACCGGCGTCCCGCATCCGCTGACCGGCGGCGTGACCTGGCCCGCGCAGCGACCCGATTGAAACAAGAATGCGCCGCTCGGTTGCGGCCGAGCGACGCATTCTGGTCGAAACAACGCGGAGGCGGCGAGGCCTGCGCGTATTATTTTCTGCGACCGGTTCGGCGCGTTTAGACGAACGAGGCGATCTGCTCGAAGTCGAAGCGCGGGCTGCGGGGGAAGAGCTTCGAAACGTCGCCGTAGCCGATGTTGATCAGGACGTTCGACTTCACGCTGGTCCCGCCGAAGAATGCCGCGTCGACCTTGGCGTTGTCGAAGCCGGTCATCGCGCCGGTGTCGAGGCCGACGGCGCGCAGGGCGAGGATGAGGTAAGCGACCTGCAGCGTGCCGTTCTGGAACGCGCTGCGGGACGCGAACTCTTCGCTGCCCGAGAACCAGCCCTTCACGTCGGCGTGCGGGAAGAGGAACGGGAGATGCTCGAAGAACTTGACGTCGTAGGCGACGATCGCGGTGACCGGCGCCACCTTGGTCTTGTCGAGGTTGCCGGGCATGAGAGCCGGCAGGAGGCGCTCCTTGGCTTCCGGCGTGCGGATGAACACGACGCGCATCGGCGACTGGTTGACGCTGGTCGGTCCCATCTTGGCGAGGTCGACCGCCTTGCGCAGCAGCTCCTCGGGCACCGGCTTGTCGAGGAAGACGTTGTGGGTGCGCGCTTCCGTAAAGAGCTGAGCGAGGGCCTCGGCGGAGACAATCTTGGGTTCGGCGAGGTTGGCGGTCATTTAGGTGAACTCCCATCGGGGTGCAGTGCACATCACATGAAGGTTGCGCTCCATCATTGCAATCGGCAAAATAATGCTGGAACGTATCAGTTGAGGTGATGGATGTTTGACCCTCTGACGCTTGACCAGATGCGCGTCCTGGTCACGGTCGCGGACTCCGGCTCCTTTTCTGCTGCAGCGCGAAAACTGAGCCGCGTGCAATCGGCGATCTCGCAATCCGTGCAGGCAATGGAGCAGACGCTCGGCATCGCGCTGTTCGACCGCTCGAGCCGCACGCCGGTTCTGACCGACGCCGGGCAAGCGGTCGTCAAGGACGCCCGCTCGATCCTCGATAGCGCCAAAGCGATGCGCGACCGCGCCGAGAGCATGGCGATGGACCTGGAGCCGGAGCTTACGCTGGCGGTCGACGCGATCTTCCCGATCCCGCTCCTGATGGAGAGCCTCAACGCGCTGCGCGGCGAGTTTCCGAAATTGCCGGCGACCGTCTTCACCGAAGCGCTCGGCGGGGCCGAGCAGCGCCTACGCGAAGGCGCGGCGCGGATGGCGATGTACACGCTGCCCGGAGGCCCGCCGCGCGACCTGACGGCGGAATTCCTCACCCGCATTGCGCTCGTTCCCGTGGTAGCCGCCAGCCACCCGCTGGCCAAAGCGGAAGGGCCGCTGACGCGCGAGATGCTCGAGCCGCATGTCCAACTCGTGCTGACGGATCGCACGCCTCTGACGCAAAATTGGCAGGGCGGCGTGCTGAGCCCGCACATCTGGCGCTTCGCCGATTTCTCCACCCGCCTCGAATTCCTGCTCGCTGGCTTCGGCTGGTGCAACGTGCCGTGGCACATGGTGGAAATGCACATCCTCGCGGGTCGGCTGAAGCGGCTTTCGATCGCCCACACGATGCCCGTCGAGCTGCCGATCTACGTCGCGCACGAGCGAGGTTGGCGGCTGGGACGCGCCAGCCGCTGGCTGGTCGGCGACCTCAAGACGCGACTGACGACCTGTCCAGGGGCGCGCGCCAACGCCGGAATGGTGGCCTGAAAACGAAAGGCCGTGCGAACCCGACCACGGGCGTCGGCCCTTCAAGCGTCGAATCCGTCGTCCATCCACTGCTGATAGATGGCGAGCCGTTCTGACGGCCAGGCGCCGTCCGGCGGCATCGTTCCGCCCGACAAGGCCGAAAAGACCTGCCTCGCGTTGCCATGGTCGGGGAAGCCGGGGCTTGCGGCTGGGTCGCACATCCAATCGACGGCGTCGAGCTGAACGTCGAAGCCGGACATGCAGTCGATGTCGCCCACCCTGAACAAGGGAAGCACGTCTTTGGCGAAGCTGGTCGGCATGGGCGAACCTCCCCGATCGTGAGCAATTCTGGGGACGGTCAAGGCGACACCTACAAAAAACGAGGGCCGGCTTTAAGCCGGCCCTCTTTCGTCTTACTCGCCCTTCTTGGCGCGCGCCTTGAGCGCGGCGCCGAGAATGTCGCCGAGCGAAGCGCCCGAGTCGGCTGAGCCGTACTGGGCGATCGCTTCCTTTTCCTCAGCGACTTCGAGCGCCTTGATCGACACGGCGATCTTGCGCGCGCGGCGGTCGAACTGCGTGATGCGGGCGTCGACCTTCTCGCCGACGGAGAACCGCTCCGGCCGCTGGTCGCCGCGATCGCGCGCGAGTTCGTTGCGCTTGATGAAGGCCGTCAGATCGGTGCCGGCAATCTTCACTTCGAGGCCGCCGTCCTTGACCTCGAGCACCTCGCACGTAACGACCGCGCCCTTGCGGACCTCGCCCTCGCCGCCGGCGCCCTCTTCGCCGCTCGCCTTCTTGGCCGCGAACGGATCGCTGGCGAGTTGCTTGACGCCGAGCGCGATGCGCTCCTTCTCGATGTCGACGTCGAGCACCTTGGCGCTGACGCTGTCACCCTTCTTGTATTCCTCGATCGCCTGCTCGCCGGGCCTCGACCAGTCGAGATCGGAGAGGTGCACCATGCCGTCCACGTCGCCGTCGAGGCCGATGAACAGGCCGAACTCGGTCTTGTTCTTGACCTCGCCTTCGACGGTCGAGCCGACGGGATGCTTCGAGGCGAAGGCCTCCCACGGGTTCTGCAGCGTCTGCTTGAGGCCGAGCGAAATGCGGCGCTTGGCGGCGTCGACTTCGAGCACCTGAACCTCGACCTCCTGGCTGGTCGAAATGATCTTGCCGGGATGGACGTTCTTCTTGGTCCAGGACATCTCGGAGACGTGGATCAGTCCCTCGATTCCGGGCTCGAGCTCGACGAACGCGCCGTAGTCGGTGATGTTGGTCACGCGGCCCTTGAGGCGCTGGCCGACGGCGTAGCGCTGCTCGATCGCCGCCCAGGGATCTTCCTGGAGCTGCTTCATGCCGAGCGAGATGCGGTGCGTCTCGTGGTTGATCTTGATGATGCGCACCTTCACCGTCTGGCCGATGCTGAGCACCTCGGTCGGATGGTTGACGCGGCGCCAGGCGATGTCGGTGACGTGCAGCAGACCGTCGATGCCGCCGAGGTCGACGAACGCGCCGTAGTCGGTGATATTCTTGACGGTGCCTTCGATCACCTGACCTTCGGCAAGGTTGGCGACGATCTCGTGGCGCTGCTCGGCGCGGCTCTCCTCGAGGACGGTGCGGCGCGAGACAACGATGTTGCCGCGGCGGCGGTCCATCTTGAGGATCTGGAACGGCTGCGGCACGTTCATCAGCGGCGCGACGTCGCGGACCGGGCGAATGTCGACCTGGCTGCGCGGCAGGAACGCGACGGCGCCGTCGAGGTCGACGGTGAAGCCGCCCTTGACCTGGTTGAAGATGACGCCTTCGACCTTCTCGTTCTTCTCGAACGCCTGTTCGAGCTTGACCCAACTCTCCTCGCGGCGAGCCTTGTCGCGCGAGATGACGGCTTCGCCGAGCGCGTTCTCGATGCGCTCGAGATAGACCTCGACCTCATCGCCGACGCCGGGCGCAGGATCGCGGCCGTGATTGGTGAATTCCTTCAGCGCGACGCGACCTTCGGTCTTCAGACCGATGTCGATCAGCGCCATGTCTTTTTCGATCGCAACGACCCGGCCTTTGACGACCGAGCCCTCGAAGGCTTCGTCCGCGCCGTAGGTCTCGTTCAAAAGCGCGGTGAAATCCTCGCGCGTCGGCGCGGAGGCGGTGGATACGGACATTGTCTCTCCTAAAGAGCCCGTTGCGGGCGGCGCCGGCGGGGTTAGCGTTGATGGGAAGCCTCCATCGTCGGATCGGGGCCGCAAGCGATTGCGCTTGCCCGGCCCGTCGCCGCCTTGTCAGGCGGGCCGGCGCAGGCGCCGACGACGAAAGCTTATAGGTTAAGCGCGCGGCCGAAGCCGCGCGCTGCTTGACAACTACCAAGATCGCGCGCAGCGGGCAAGCCCGCCGCGCGATTTCGGCGCTCAGCGGCGGAAGCGTCCGCCACCGCCGCCGCCGCGGAAGCCGCCGCCACGGAAAGCGCCGCCACGGAAGCCGCCGCCTGCGAACCCGGCGCGACGGAATCCGCCACCACGGAAGCCGCCGACTGTGGCGCCGCGGAAGCCGCCGCCGCGGAAGCCAACTGCGCCGCCGCGCCAGCCGCCTCCCCAGCCGCCGCCGCCCCAGCCGCCGCCACCCCAGCCGCCATAGCCGCCGCCCCAGCCGCCCCCGTAATAGGCGGGATAGCCATAACCGTAGCCGCCGTAGCCGCCGTATCCGCAATCGTAGCCATAGTACGGCGAGCAGTCGCCGTAGTCGGGATATCCATAGCCCCCCCAGCCATAGCCGAGGCCATAGCCAAGGCCGAGACCGGCCAGCCCCCAGCCGCCCCAGCCGCCGAAGCCGCCGCCGCGGAAGCCGCCTCCGCGCCAGCCGCCGAAGCCGCCGCCACGGAAACCGGCGCCACGGAAACCGCCGCCACGGAAACCGCCCCCGAAGCCGCCGCCACGGAAAGCGCCGCCACGGAAGCCGCCGCCGCGGAAGCCGCCACCACGGAAGCCGCCCCCTCCTCCTCCCGCCCGGAAGGCGACGTGGGTCGTCATGGGCGAGCCGCTAACTGCTTTGGTGACGCTGAGGGGACCTGCCGGGGGAAGCGCGCTCGCCGTCGTCGTAGCGACGAGCGACAAGCTCGCCGTCAGGGCGAGACCTTGTAAACAACGAAGAAAGCCCGTTTTCATGGCGCACTTCCTCCATGTTCCGATCGCCGCTGCAGCGGCGACAACGGTTGACGAAGTCAACGATATGGTGACGCTTGGTCAGCTCGACAAGCTCAAGCGAATGCGCGCATTTTGCCTCGGAAATCTCCATCGCCGATTAGAATTTAGTCACTAGCGCGGCTTGGCAGCGAGGGAAGCAGCGGCTACGCTTTCCTCTTCGGCGTCGCGGAGAACGACGCGCGGGGAGAGATTTTATGAACAAAGCGCGCTGGCTGGCCGTCTTGCCGTTTCTCGGCATCCTGGGGGGAACGGCGTTCGTCAATCAGGTCGAGCCGCTCGTGTTCGGTCTGCCCTTCGTACTCGCCTGGATCGTCGGCTGGGTGATCGCCGCCGCCGTCATCATGACGATCATCAACGTGGTCGACCCCGCCAACGCCGCCCCGGACGCCAGCCGTACGGAGAGGGGCCGATGAACGCCGCCCTCGTCATAATCGCCGCCAGCGCGATCGTTGCGCTCGCACTCGGCCTCGTGGCGCGGCGCGGCCTCAACATGACGCTCGAGCAATGGACGGTCGGCGGCCGCGCCTTCGGCGCCCCCCTGGTCTTCCTGCTCAGCGCGGGCGAAATCTACACCACATTCACCTTCCTCGGCGGCAGCGGCTTCGCCTATGGCAAGGGCGCCCCGGCTTATTACATTCTCGCCTACGGAACCCTCGCCTACATCATCTCCTACTGGCTGCTGCCGCCGATCTGGCGCTACGCGCGGCGCGAACGTCTGGTGTCGCAATCGCATTTCTTCGCCCGCAAATACGATAGCCCCTGGCTCGGCATTCTCGTCGCAGTCGTCGGCGTGGTCGCGCTCATTCCCTATCTCGTGCTGCAGTTCAAAGGCCTCGGCATCATCGTGGCCGTCGCCTCCTACGGCTCAATCCCGTCCTGGGCGGCGATCTGGATCGGCGCCGTAACGGTGACGGTCTACGTCATGGTGTCGGGCGTGCACGGCGCGGCGTGGAACGCGGTGCTGAAAGACGTGCTCATCCTGGCGGTCGTGGTCTTCCTCGGCATCTATCTGCCGGTTCATTATTATGGCGGCTATGCCGAAATGTTCCGGGCGATCGACGCCGCCAAGCCGGGATTCCTGACCTTCGCGCCGTCGGGCGGCAGCGTCCTGTGGTTCCAATCGACGGTGGCGCTGACGGCGCTCGGCTTCTACATGTATCCGCACGCTTTCACCGCGTCGTTGACCGCACGCGAAGAGCGGACGTTTCGGCGTAATGCGGCGGCGCTGCCCGTCTATCAGCTCATCCTGCTGTTCGTATTCTTCTGCGGTTTCGCGGCCATCCTGAAAGTGCCCGCGCTCACCGGCTCCGACATCGACCTCTCGCTGTTCAAGCTGGCGATTCAGACCTTCGACCCGTGGTTCGTGGGCGTGATCGGCGCTGCCGGCGTGCTGACCGCGCTGGTGCCGGGCTCGCTGATCCTGGTCGCGGCGGCGACGCTGATCGCCAACGACGTTGTTCGTCCGCTGAAACCGGGTCTATCCGAAGGCGCGGTGGCGCTGATCGCCCGCGCGGTCGTTCCCCTCCTGGCGTTGATTGCCGTCTATTACACTTTGCAGGGCGGCCAGACGATCGTCGCCCTGCTGCTGATGGGCTACGCCTTCGTCACGCAATTGTTTCCCGCCACAGTCTGCAGCCTGATGGCGCGCAATCCATTGACGAAGCAGGGCGCGGCGGCGGGGATCATCGCCGGCGTCGCGGTCGTCGCCTATGTCACGCTGGAGAAGCGCGCCTTCACGGATCTGCTGCCATTCCTGCCCAGCAAGGCCAACGACATCAATATCGGCTTTGCGGCGCTGATCGTGAATGTGATCGTGACGGCGGTGGTGAGCCTCGCAACTCGGCCGGCGGCGGTCCGCGTCGCTTCACCCTCGACGTGACGGATCAGTCGAAGATTTCGTATTCGTGTTCGGCGGCTCCCGGCGCCGGGCGTTCCTCGGCCTGATGACCGAGCGCGACGGCGAGGTCGTGGAGGGTGACGACCCGGCTGGCGTCCTTCGGATCGGCGCGCCATTCGACCGGACAATCCGCCGACAACGCTTCGAGGAACGCGGCAACCGCCGCGACTTCCTGCGTCGCCCGATCGAGATCCTGCAATTGGTGGAATTGGACGGAGCGCGGTGAAGATCCGCCGAGCGCGAGATCGCCAACGGCGCCTTGTACGCCTTCGAGGCGTCCGGCGACTTTGCGCAGTTCCTCGGTCACCTGAAGGAGAATCGTTGCAATAGGGGACAAGGCCAACTCCTATCGTGTGCGCGACCTTAAGTCCCGTCACACGCCTTAAAACAGTTCGACGTCGCCGCCCCGCGGCGGCGCCTGCGGCCTGACGACGTCGATGGCTTCGACGCCGGCGCCAACCGCGACATAGCTCTGCCGAGCGCGACCCGAGACGGGCCAATATTGCAAGCGACGTCCACGCTCGCCGCCGAGATCCTTGCCGACCACCGAAATGCCTTCGTGACGGAGGTACCGCTCGGCGAATTCAGCGTTCTTGCTTCCGATGTCGGAGAGGCCTCGCATCATGCGGGCGCCGCCGAACAGCTTGGCCTCCAGGCGATCGCGCAGGGCGCCCTGCTGCATCAGCCCGTTGATCAGCAGCTCCATCAGATAGTCGCCGTAGCGCTCGGCGTCCTGTCCGTAGCTTCGCGACTCTTCGCCGGGCAGGAGGAAATGGTTCATCCCGCCCACCCCGGCCACCGGATCGCGAATGCAGGCGGCGACGCAGGAGCCGAGCAGCGTCGTCACCACCACGTTCGGATCCGCGCTTACCCGGTATTCGCCTTGAACGATGGGTATCTTTCGTTCCGGCCCCCCGCTCGGGTTCATGCCAACTTCCCGACAACCGCCTCGATCGCCCCCTTCAGCGAAGTGACCGTGAAGGGCTTCGTCACGTAGTTGTTCAAGCTGAATTGGCGCCCGCGTTCGATCAGGGTTTTGTCAGCGCTGCCGGTGACGAGGATGAAGCCGATCCGGCTGGTCGGCTTGTGCTCCCGCAGACCCTTGAGCAGGCCGAGCCCGTCGAGACCCGGCATGTTCATGTCGGAGATCACGAGGTGAACCGGTTGCGTCTTCAGCGCGGTCAGCGCCGCCGCGCCGTCCTTTGCGATGGCGACCCCACGCACGCCCATCTGGTCAAGCGCATCGACGATGAGCGCCCGGCTGACCGAGGTATCGTCGACCACCATGACCTTCAGCTTTTCCGCCAGCGACATTGTTAGCTCTTTCCATTTTGCGTTGAGGTAAGGGCCAGGATCTCCGCCCCGATATCGCCCAGCGACAATTGCTTCTCGACGGCCCCGCTCTCGAACGCGATCTTGGGCATTCCGAAGACGACGCTCGTCGCCTCATTCTGACCGATGGTGCGGGCTCCAGCTTTGCGCATCGCGAGCAGGCCCACGGCGCCGTCTTTTCCCATGCCCGTCAAAATCACGCCGACGGAGCGGTGGCCGCAGGTTTTCGCCACGGAATTGAAGAGCACGTCGACCGAGGGCCGATGGCCGTTGACGAGTGCGTCCGCATTGAGCCGGCAACGCCAGGCGCTTGGATGCGCGACCTCAAGGTGCGTCGCGCTGCCCGGCGCGAGATAGACCCGCCCCGCCTCCAGCGGCGCGCCGTCCTCGGCCTCCGTCACCTTCGCGGGCGTCAGCCCGTCGAGCCGGCGGGCGAACGACTTGGTGAACGGCGTCGGCATGTGCAGCGTGATGACGGTCGGCGGACAGTTGACGGGATAGCCGGTGAGGACCGCGATCAGGGCTTCGACGCCCCCCGTCGAAGCGCCGATCGCGACGAGCCTGCCGTCCGAACGGTAGGCCGGCGCGGAGGCGGCGGGGCGCGCCGCCTGATCGTCGAACCGCTTGCGGATTCGAGCGCTCGCCGCCGCCTTGACGCGAGCGGGAAGGTCGTCGAACGAATTCGGCCCCTCGATCGACGGCTTGCCGATGCAATCGACCGCGCCGAGCTCCATGGCGCGGATCGTCGCCCCGGCCCCCTTCGCCGTGAGGCTCGACACCATGACGACGGGAAATGGCCGCAGCCGCATCACCTTTTCGAGGAACTCGAGCCCGTCCATCTTCGGCATCTCGACGTCGAGCGTCATGACGTCGGGGTCGAGCGCCTTGATCGCTTCGCGCGCCTGCAACGGATCGGCCGCCTGTCCGACGACGCTGATGTCGGGATCGCGCGACAACGACGCGATGATGAGCCCTCGCATCGTCGCCGAATTGTCGACGACCAGAACGCGAACCGGCCTCATGCCCGCCCCCCGGTCTTCAAACGATATGCCGTTACGCCTTCGGAGACGAAGCGCGCAGAGGCTGGGCCCGTCACCCGCTCGGAGTGGCCGATGTAGAGCCAGCCGTTCGGTTCCAATTTGTCGGCGAACCGGCTCCACACTGCCTGCTGCGTCGGTTCGTCGAAATAGATGGCGACGTTGCGGCAGAAGATCGCCCCGAACTTGCCGGGCATCGGCCAGTCTGCATTGAGATTGAGGGTGCGAAAGGCGATGAGCCGGCGCATCGCCTCGACGGCCTGCCACCCCTGCGCCGTCGGCTCGAAGTAGCGTCTGCGCAGGTCCGCAGGAACTTCGGCAAGCGCAGATTCCGAGTAGACGCCACGCTGCGCTTCGGCGACCACGCGCGGATCAATGTCGGTCGCGAGGATCTTCACGTCGAGCGAGCCCGCGTTCGGCTCCAGCGAGAGCAGCGTGAGCGCGATGGAATAAGGTTCCTGGCCCGTCGAGCAGGCCGCGGACCACAGGCGCACGCGCCCTCCCCGGCGCGCCGCCTCGAGCATCGGCGGCAGCACATTTGCGCGCAAATGTTCGAAATGATGCGGCTCGCGAAGAAAGCGGGTGACGTTTGTCGTCAACGCCGACAGCATTTCCAACCGTTCGGCGGCCCCTTGCGGGGAGGCGACGAGCTGGCAATAGTCCTGAAAGTTATCGAGGTTGAGCTTGCGCAGCCGTTTGACGAGCCGGGAATAGACCAGCGTCGCCTTCGACTCATGCAAATAAATCCCGGCGTCGGCGTAGAGCATCGCCGCGATCTCGCCGAAATCACGCTTCGACATGGCGAACTCGCCATCGATCAGGGAGTCCCGCGATTGCGTTTCGGCCGGTGCGGCCCCGAGGCGCGTCATGCCGCATTCTCCGTCAGCGCCGGCATCAGGCTATCGAGTTCGATGAGGCCGATCATGCGGCCGTCGATCGCCATCACGCCCTTAATGAAGGATTCGACCGCGCCTTTGGCGACCTCGGGGGTCGGCTGAATCGCGTCGGTGGAGAACGACAGGATGTCGGAGACGGCATCGACCAACAGGCCGATGATCTGGGGGCCGATCTGCACGACGATGATCACCTGGCGGGCGCCGGTCTCCGTCCTGGGGAAACCAAGGCGCTCCGAGAGATCGACCACCGGCAGCACGGAGCCGCGCAGGTTGATGACCCCGCGCACATAGGAAGGCGCGTGCGGCAACGCCGTCGCCGGCGTCCAGCCGCGGATCTCGCGCACCGACATGATGTCGATGCAGAATTCCTGCACACCGATGCGGAACGCGATGAATTCGCGCGCCGAACCATTCGCTGAACTCTTGTCGGGCATGGATTTCAACTCGCAAGAAGGACTTCCGACGCCTGTGCGCCGCGGTTGGTCCGCGCGACGAAGGTGTCGATGTCGAGGATGAGCGCGACCCGCCCGTCGCCAAGGATCGTCGCGGCGGCGATGCCTGGCACCTGACGATAGTTGGCCTCGAGGCTCTTGATGACGACCTGCCGCTGATCGTGGATCGCGTCGACGACGAGCGCGCAGCGCGTGCTCACTTCGGTCTCGACGATGAGCACGACGCCGTCGATCGGATCGGCGGAGGTCGGGCGATAGCCGAGCTCCTGGCCGACGTCGATCAGCGGGGCGAAGCCGCCGCGGTCGGAGATGACCCGGGCGCTGACGCCGAGCGTATGGATGTCGCCCGGCTTGGGGCGCAGCGTCTCGACGATCGCGGTGAGCGGGACGACCAGCGTCTGATCGGCGACTTTGACCACCATGCCGTCCAGCACCGCGAGCGTGAGCGGCAGGCTCATCGAAAAGGTCGAGCCGAGGCCGGGCCGCGACGAGATCGAGATGCGGCCGCCGAGCGCCTGGATCGAGCGTTTGACCACGTCCATCCCGACGCCGCGCCCCGAGATGTTGGAGATCTTCGAAGCGGTCGAGAAGCCGGGCAGAAACAGAAGATTGTCGATCTCGTTGTCGGTGAGCTGCGCGTCGGCTGGAATCAGCTCCTTCCTGATCGCGATCTCCTTGACGCGCTGACGATTGATGCCGGCGCCGTCGTCGGAGACCTCGATCACGATGCGGCCGGAACGGTGCGCCGCCGACAGCTTGACCTCGCCCTGCCCCGACTTGCCGATAGCTTCGCGCGCCTCGGGAGCCTCGACGCCGTGGTCGACGGCGTTGCGGATCATGTGGGTGAGCGGATCGGCGAGACGCTCGATGACGGTGCGATCGACCTCGGTCGCTTCGCCCTCGGTCCGCAGACGAACCTGCTTGCCGGTGGCGTCCGTCAGCTCGCGCACGATGCGCGACATGCGCTGGAACAGAGGCTTCACCGGCTGAGCGCGAATCGCCATCACGCCTTCCTGGATTTCGCGCGTCAATTGCTCGAGCGCGCCGAGACCGGCGGCGACGCTCGACGAACGCGCAAGGCCGGCCTCGGTGACGCGTTGCGAAAGCATCGCCTGATTGATCACCAATTCGCCGACGAGATTGATAAGCCGGTCGACGCGGTCGAGATCGACTCGGATCGTCGGCGAGGCGGCCTCGACCTTGGCATGGCTCTTTTCCGTCTCCTGCGCGGCGGGCGCAGAGGCCCGCGCCTCGCCCTTGGGGGCTAGCGCCTCGTCCGCCGCCGCCTCAGTAGCCGGCGGCTCGACGGCCTCGGACGTCGCGTCCGTTCCCGGCGACGGCGCCGGCTCGGTCGGCGCGGCGACGATCTCGAGCTCGCAGTCGTCGACGACGAATTCGAACAATTCCTCGATCGCGTTTACGTCCTGGATCGTCGATAGCTCGGTCCGCCAGGTGAGGTAGGCTTCTTCCGGATCGAGCGCGTCGAGGGTCGGGAGGACATCGACGTTGCACGTGGTCGTCGCTTCGCCGAGACGCGCGAGTTCGCGCATCAGGCGCGCCGTCTCGTTGCCTTTGCGATAGAGCCCCTGGCGCGGGGTGAAGGTAATCGTGAAGCGTTGAGGGTCCGGTTCGAGAAATCCAGGCTCGTCGTCAATCGACAGCAACAAGGGCTGGAAGCCGAGAGTGGCGCCCTCGTCGATGCCCGTCTCTTCCGAATCCTCCGCGGGCGCATCGAGGGCGCCGGTCAATCCCTTCAACTCGGCGATCAGCGCTTGCGAGCGCGCTTCGTCGACCGGCTCGTCGCTGCGGGCGGCTTTCACCAGATCGGCCAGCACGTCCGCCGAGCGCAGCAGCGTCTTCATCACCGCCGGCGAGGGCGCGAGCTGTTCGCTGCGGATGAGATCGAGGGCGGTCTCGAAGGTGTGAGCGAAGCGCACCAGGCGATCGAGCTTGAAGGCGCCGGCGCCCCCCTTGATCGAGTGCACGGCGCGGAACACCGCGTTGACGACCTCGGAGTCGGCGTCGCCTTCGTCCATCGCGACCAAGCCGAGTTCGAGTTCGCCGAGCTGCTCCTCGCATTCCTGGAAAAAGGTTTCCCGGATCGCCGCCATCGTATCCATCGGAAGATCCCCTCTCGCGTTAAGCGGCGACGCGGCGCACGACGTCGACCAGCTTGACTGAGTCGAACGGTTTGACGATCCAGCCCGTCGCCCCGGCGCGGCGCGCCTGGCTCTTCTTTTCCGCCGAGCTCTCGGTGGTCAAAACGAGGATCGGCACGCCGAGAAAGCGGTCGTCCTTGCGGACGTTCTCGATGAAACCGAAGCCGTCGAGCTTGGGCATGTTGATGTCGGTGATGATGACGCGCGGCTGCTCCTGCTGGAGCACTTCGAGACCGTGCATGCCGTCGACCGCCTGGACCACCCGGTAGCCCGCCTCGCTCAGCGCGACCTTCAGCATGTCCCGCATCGTTCTGGAATCGTCTACGGTCAGAACTGTCATACTCATTGCGCCAATTCTCCACTCATGAGGGTCGCCGGATCGATGCCGAGGTGGTGAAGATCCTCGACCATGCGGGGCGCACAGTTGACTAGCGAAAGCGGGACGCCGTCGGCGTTCCATGTCTTCTTGGCCGACAGCAGCACCTGAACGCATTGCGCGCCGAGCTGACTGACCGCCGAGCCGTCGATCACGATCGGCGTTCCCCGTCGCTCGAGCAGCGTCCTGGCGAGGGGCTTGGCCGCCGCGAGATCGAGAAATTCGGGAAGCCGGATGGCGTCGTCGGCGAGCGCGACCGCGGCCTCGGGCGTAGCGGGGGCCTCCGCGACGAGCGGCTCGGCCTCTTCCTCTTGCTCCGGGACGGCAGCTTCGGTCTCGGCGAAAATCGGATGCGTCTCATCGACCGACGCGACGTCGGGCGCCACCAACTCTGCAAGCGCGGGGGCCTCGTCCGCGGCCGGCGCTCCCGGTGGCTCCACCGGCTCGGCGGTCGCGAGCGCCTCGATTTGCACCAGCGCGTCCGACCGATCGCTCAAATCGACTTTCGGATAGTAGTCGCCTTTGGAGGCGCCGCGCTTGCGCGCCCGTCGTTGCCACACAGTTTCTTTTTCTTTGCCCATCATGCCCTCTTGCGGTTTCGGCTGATCGTGACGCGCGACGTTGCGCAAGGCGGATCAGCCGCGAGGGACGGCCCGATCCTGCCGGCCCCTGGACTTGCCACGGTGTAAGGGAGGGCGCTTGCGTCGAGCATGGCGATGCTCAGACGATCCGCTGCGAGGACGCGCCGCCGGACACGACGCATTGCGTGTCGGGGAAAGACTGGCGAGCGACGAATGTCATAAAGCCTCTGGGCGCAAACGGACAGCGACTGAATTCGACGCGCGCCAACAAGCGGCGGACGGCAACACGCCCGGCGCGAGATCACGGCAAACATTCGAACTCGTGGGAATTCATGTCGGCGCGAGGCGCGACGGAAACGAGCGGCGTCATGCCTCAGGGGTCTTTATCGGGAAAGACGCATCTGTCGTTCGTGAGGCTAGTCGTAGCGATGAGAGGTTTCGCGATAATTAAAAGCCGCGGCAGTTAGCGCCAGCGGTTGAACGCCGGGCCGTTCGGGCCCGGCGCTGTGGCTCAGTCAGCCGAGCGTCTCCAATTCGCCGATCATGCGCTCGATCAGCGAAAGCCCGATGCCCCAAAAGGAGGGATCGCGCGCGTCGAGGCCGAACGGGGCGAGCAGCTCGGAATGATGCTTCGTGCCGCCCGCCGCGAGCATGGCGAGATAGCGCTCGGCGAACCCCTCGTGCGAGCGCTCGTAGACGCCGTAGAGCGAATTCACCAGGCAGTCGCCGAACGCATAGGCGTAGACGTAGAACGGCGAGTGGATGAAGTGACCGATATAGCTCCAATAGGTCTCATAGCCGGGACCGAGCTTGATCGCCGGCCCCAGGCTCTCGCCTTGCACGCTCATCCATAGCGCGCTGATCGTCTCGGCGGTCATTTCGCCCTTGCGCCGCTCGGTGTGAACCTTGCGCTCGAATTCATAGAAGGCGATCTGCCGCACCACCGTGTTGAGCATGTCCTCGACTTTGGCGGCCAGCATCGTCTTGCGCGTGGCGGGATCGTCGGTGGAGGCGACCAGCGCGCGGAAGGTCAGCATCTCGCCGAACACCGACGCAGTTTCCGCCAGCGTCAGCGGCGTCGGCGCCATCAGCGCTCCGTTGGATGCGGCGAGCACCTGATGGACGCCGTGACCAAGCTCATGGGCGAGCGTCATCACGTCGCGCGGTTTGCCCAGGTAATTCACCAGCACGTAAGGATGCGCAGAAGGGGTCGTCGGATGCGCGAAGGCGCCGGGCGCCTTGCCGGGCCGCACCGGCGCATCGATCCAGCCCTCGTCGAAGAAGCGCCGCGCAATGTCGGACATTTCAGGCGAAAAGCCGCGATAAGCGTCGAGCACGGTGTCGCGCGCGGCGCTCCAACTGAAGACCCGCGAGGGCGTGTTGGGCAGCGGCGCATTGCGGTCCCAATGATTGAGCTGCGCCTTGCCGAACCAGCGCGCCTTCAAGGCGTAGTAGCGATGCGACAGGCGCGGATAGGCGTTGCGCACCGCCGTCACCAAGGCTTCCACGACTTCGCGCTCGACGCGGTTGGCGAGATGGCGCGAATCCGCGATGTCCTCGAATTTGCGCCAGCGATCGGAAATTTCCTTGTCCTTCGCCAGCGTGTTCATAATCAGCGTGAAGGTCCGCAGATTGGCGCCGAAGGTCTTGGTCAGCGCGTGCGCGGCAGCCTCGCGCTTCTTTTCGTCGGGGTCTTGCAGCTTGGCGAGCACCGGCTCGAGCGTCAGCTCCTGGCCCTCGTAGGCGAAGCGCAACGACGCGACGGTCTCGTCGAACAGCCGGTTCCACGCGGCGACGCCGGAAACCGACTTCTCCAGGAACAATTGCTCGATCTCGTCGGAAAGCTGGTGCGGCCGTTCCTTGCGAATGTCTTCGAGCCAGGGCCGGAAATGCGCCAGCTTCGAGCCCTGTATCGCCTTGTCGAGCAGAGCATCGTCCAGCCGGTTCAGCTCGAGTTCGAAGAACAGCAGATCGCCGGCGAGCTCCGTCACCTTCTCCTGGGCGTCGCCATAGAATTTCGCGCGCGCCGCATCGCTGGTGTCGCCGGCGTAGAGCAGCGACGCATAGGACATGATCCGGCCCATCAGGTCCTGCAACGCCTCGTAGGCGCGCACCGCGTCGTAGAGCCGATCGCCCGCATCGGTCGCTTTTGCGATCTCCTCGAGCTTGCCCTGATAGTCGGCGGCGAAGCGCTTCGCATCGGCCGCCGAGCGTTTGAGGTCGTCAGCGAAGCGCGGCGAATCCATGCCTGCGTAGAGGTCCTCGAGCCGCCATTGCGGCAGCGCGCCGAGTTCTGCGGCGGCCTCGCTGCCTGGGCTCGTGGCGGCGGCCTGCAAAACGCCGGACTGGAAGCAGAAACCTCGATGATGCATTGCGAACGATCCTCGCGACTGAGTGCGGACACTATTGCCCAAGCGCCGAAGGCCTTCAATGCGACCGATGCGCCTCAAATTGGGACGCCATTAACACGGCATTTACCGTAATATTGGACTCTGCCCCGACAAGCGGCCAAAAGAAGGGCCGCCATGACGGGATTTCTATGGCCGCCCTCATCCTTATTGTTGACGACGACCCCATTCAGCGCCGCCTGCTCGAAGCGATGGGCCGCCGGTTCGGCTACGATGTCGAAACCGCCGAATCGGGCGAAGCCGGCCTCGCCCGCATGGAGGCGAGCGACCGGCCGCCGGTCGACCTTGTCGTGCTCGATCTCGTGATGCCGGACCTCGACGGCATGGGCGTTCTCACCCGGATGCGCCAGCGCGACATCACCACTCCCGCCATAGTGCAGACCGCGCACGGCTCGATCGAGGCGGTGATCTCGGCGATGCGGGCGGGCGCGCATGATTTCGTCGTCAAGCCGGTCGGCGCCGAGCGCCTGCAGGTCTCGATCAAGAACGCGCTCCGGGTCGACGCGCTCGAGGACGAACTCAGGCGGGCGACGCGGCGGCGCTCCAACGAGCTGACGTTCCGCGACATCGTCACCAAGGTCGAAAGCATGGCGCGAACGATCCGCCTTGCGGAACGCGCCGCCAAGTCGAACATCCCCGTTCTGATCGAAGGCGAATCCGGCGTCGGCAAGGAGCTGATGGCGCGCGCCATCCAAGGCGCCTCGGAGCGGCGCGGCAAGCCGTTCGTGACGGTCAATTGCGGCGCGCTGCCGGAAGATCTCGTCGAGTCGATCCTGTTCGGCCACGAGAAGGGCGCCTTCACCGGCGCCACCGAGAAGCACGTCGGCAAATTCGCCGAGGCGCATAGCGGGACGCTGTTCCTCGACGAGATCGGCGAATTGCCGCTCGAAACGCAGGTGAAGCTGCTGCGCGCGCTGCAGGAAGGCGAGATCGACCCGGTCGGCTCGCGGCGTTCGGTCAAAGTGGACATCCGCCTCGTCTCGGCGACCAACCAGAACCTGATCGAGCTCGTCAAGGCCGGCCGCTTCCGCGAGGATCTGTTCTATCGCCTGAACGTCTTCCCGATCACCATTCCGCCCCTGCGCGCCCGCGCAACGGACATTCCCGATCTCGCGCGCCGCTTCCTCGCTCGCTTCTGCGCCGAAGAGGGCAAGCGCATTCGGGGTATCTCCAATGACGCGCTGCGGCTGCTCACCGTCTATGATTGGCCGGGCAACGTGCGCCAGCTCGAAAACGCAATGTTCCGCGGAGTGGTGCTGGCCGACGGCGACGAGCTGACGATCGCCGAATTCCCGCAAATCGCTGCTCAGGTGGAAGGATTCGACGTCCGTATTCCGGCCGCGCCAGCGCCGCTCGGCGAGCCTTCGACGCCGCCGCCGGCCCCTGCGACCGAGTCGATGGCCTTCGAGCCGCGCGACCCGCATGTCATGCGATTGATTGACGACAGCGGCGACGTGCGCAAAATCGAGGACATCGAAGCCGAGGCGATCCGCTTCGCGTTCTCACATTACCGTGGGCAAATGTCCCAGATGGCGCGCAAGCTGGGCATCGGACGTTCGACACTGTACAGAAAGATGAAAGAGCTGGGCATTGACAGTGACATGCTCGGCGAAGCGGCGGCCTGATGACCATGCGTTCCCGTTCGACTTCGTGCTGCGTGGCCGCGCTCGCGGCGGCTCTCGGCTTGGCGGCTCTCGACTTGGCGGCTCTCGACTTGGCGGTCCCGGCGGCCCTCGCCGACCCTTCGCCGGCTCCCGCCTCCCTTCCCCAACGCGCTCAATCTGCGCCGGCAGACGCCGCCGGAGCGCCGGCGAAGCCAGACGCGCCGGCGCCAGCCCAGAGCGCGCCGCAGGTTTCGCCCCTCGCCGCCGCGATGCAGTCCGCCCTCGAGGCTATGGCGGTTCAGGACTTCAAGACCAGCCCCATCGGCGCCGGCGACTGGCGCACGGCGCTGGAGGCGATCCGCGCCTTCTACGCGGCGCGCGCCAATGCGGCGCTTTGGGTCGACGACAAAGGCCTCACGCTCGCCGGCGCCTCGGCGCTCGCCCGCCTGCGGCGCGCCGACGAGGACGGCCTCGACCTTTCCGCCTTCCCCCTGCCGAAGGAGCCGCTCGTTGGCGCAACGCCGGAAGCGCTGGCGCAAGCCGACGTCGTTCTTTCCGAGGCGGCCGTCGCCTTCGCCATGCAGGCGAGCGGCGCCAGGGTGGCGCCGACCCATATCTCGCGGCTGATCACGCAGCGCCCGACGGTGGCCGAGCCGGCCGAAGCCCTCGCTGTGGCCACCGCCGCGGACCCCGGTGCGGCCTTGCAAGCGTTCAACCCGCCGCAGCGCGGATACGTCGAACTGCGAGAGCAACTGGCGCGGCTGCGCGCTGAGTCGCCGGCTCATCCCGCGCCGATTCCGAGCGGCCCTTCGCTCGGGCTCGGCATGACGGATCCTCGCGTTCCGATGGTGCGCGCGCGGCTCGGCGCGCCCCCTCCGGAGCAAGGCAAGGACCCGAACGCCTATGACCTGCGCCTCGCCGTCGCGGTCGCCGCGTTTCAACGCGCGCATGGCCTCCCGCCGACAGGCGCTCTGACGCCGGCGACGGTCGACGCGCTCTCGGGCGGTGACGCTTCGTCGCGGCGCGAAGCGCTGATCCTCGCCAATATGGAGATGTGGCGCTGGGAGCCGCATGCGATGGGCGAGGAGCGGATCGAGATCAACATCCCCGACTACACGCTAAGGCTGATGGACGGCGACACCGTCGTCCACGAGGCGCGCGTCATCGTCGGCAAACCCGACACGCCGACGCCGGTCTTCTCCAACGAGATGCGCTACATCCTCGTCAATCCGATCTGGCATGTGCCCAATTCGATCATCAAGAAGGAAATGGAGCCCAAGCTCGCCGAGGACCCGGACTACCTGACCCGGCACGGCTATGAGGTGACCCAGGTCGGCGATCATCTGATCGTCAAGCAGCCTCCCGGCGAAGGCAACGCGCTCGGCCGAATCCTGTTCATGTTCCCGAACGAGCACGCGGTCTATCTGCACGACACCCCGTTGCGGGCATTGTTCGGCTCGTCGCGCCGGGCCTTCAGCCATGGCTGCGTGCGCGTGGAGAAGCCGATGCAACTCGCCGAACTCGTGATGGGCGGGGCAAGCTCGGGTTGGACGCTCGGGCGCTTTCAATCGCTGGTCGGCAAATCGGAGCGCACAGTCTCCCTGCCCCACAAGATTCCGATCCATCTCGAATATTTCACCGAGTTCGTCGACGAGTCCGGCGCCCTGCAGGACCGCGAAGACATCTACGGGATCACGCGCCGCGTCGCAGGCACGATCACAGGAACGCGTCAAGCCTGAAATCGTTCCTGTGGACCCGCTGGTCAGTCGGTATTGGCGTTTTTTGCGTTCTGTGCTTTACAGGACACAGGGACGATACTGCTCAGAAAGCATTGGTTAATATCTTTGGCGGGCCAGCTCGATTTCGGGCGGCAGGAATCGGTACGGGGGACGGGTCGGTTGCCGTTTGTTTTCGCCATAGGCGCCACGGTGAGGCGCAAGGCGGCGCTGGCGCGCTGGCTTGCCGCCCCGATGCTGCTGGGCCTTGGCTGCATGCCGAGCGCCACCGAATCGGCGATCGCCAACGGCGACACGCGCACGGTCGTCTTCTCCAGCTCGCACACCAACGAATCGGGCTCGTTCACCTATATGGTGGACGGGGTCTACGATTCGGCAGTGCTCGACAAGCTGAACTGGTTCATGCGCGATTGGCGGCTCAACGAGCCGACCAAGATGGACCCGAAGCTGTTCGACATCATCTGGGAGGTCTATCGCGAATCGGGCTCGACCCAACCGATCGACGTTCTCTCGGGCTATCGCTCGCCGCAAACCAATGGCATGCTGCGCCGCCGCTCACGCCAGGTCGCCGAGCATTCCCAACATATGCAAGGCAAGGCAATCGACGCGCATTTCATCGACGTGCCGACCTCGACGATCCGCGACATCGCCATGCGGATGGAGGCCGGCGGCGTCGGATTCTATCCGACCGGCGGGACGCCCTGGGTGCATATCGACAGCGGATCGGTGCGCTACTGGCCGCGCATGAGCCGGGACGCGCTGGCGCGGCTGTTCCCTGACGGGAAGACGGTTTTCATTCCTGCCGACGGCCAGCCGATGCCGGGCTACGAGCAGGCCCGCGCCGAGATCGAGTCGCGCGGTGGCGACGTCGTGACGGCGCACGCCACGAACTCGGGCGGCAATATCTTGGCCTGGCTGTTTGGTGGCGCGCGCGGCGGCGGCGCGGACGACGACGAAGAAGGCGGCGGCGCCGAATCGGCCCCGACCGGCCGCGGCGCCCGGACGCCGTCCGGCGGAACCGAAGTCGCCAGCGCGGCGCCCGACGCGGTCGTCTTCGCCCAGCGCAATCTGCCGCGCGGCGCAACCTACGTTCAGCCCGCCCAGCCGGCGCCGGCGGCCGTCGCCGCGAACGACGCCGACGCTTCGAGCGACGGCGGCGTCGTCAGTCTGCGCGGCCCGATCGCCGCGCAATTCATCGCGCCCACGCCGCCGCGCAAGCCGATGGAGCTTGCAGCCCTCGGGCTCGCCGAAGCCGAACCGCCGACGCCGCCGCAACGTCCGGCCGAATTCGCCTTAGCGGCGACCTCGACCGGCGCGCCGGACAACTCCGGCAACCGCGACCTGATCGCCGCGCTGCTCGAAAGGGGACGACTGCCCGGGGTGATTACGCGCGGCGTCCGGCCCGCCCCGCCCGACGTTCTGGCGCTGGCGGAAGTGGGCACGCCCGAACCGCCGGAGCGCCCGGCTCTGCTCGACCGCGCCGCCGCGCTCACAGCGCGCCTGCCGCCTGTCCGACCGGCGCTGCGTCTGGCGGACAAGTCGCCGGCCAACGACCCAGCGGCGAGCGGCAGTTCGACCAAGCCAAAGACCATCGACGCCGCGAGCCCGCCGCCGCCGGCCGCCCCCCATGGGCTCGCCATGCTCTCGCCGGCCGGCTCGCCTTCCAAGCCGGCTAGCCCCTACGGCGGTCTCATCTTCGACGGCTTCGCGACCGATCCGAAGGCCGAACCGCCGCAGCCCTTCGGCGACCTGCGCGGCTCGGCGTTTTAGCAACACGCTGTCTTTTGGTTGGACCGGTCCCCTGCCGTCATCGCGAGTCAGCCGTTTGAGGCGCCAACGGAACGACGCGCGACTTGCTGGCGAGACCTCGATCGCTGGATTGCTTCGCTCCGCTCGCAAAGACGGCTCATCGTAACTGCAGAACGCCGTAGCACGCGGCACAACGTTCTCCCCTTCGCCGACATCGATCTGCTTGCGGCGTTGGCGACCTGCGAACGCGGTCACGGGGCGTTCATCGATGAGGAGATGGGGGCGCCTCCACCCACGTCCATTGTCCGTTGTCCGAGAAGACGAGGCTCGCGTCGAACGCATCCTGGGGTTCGGACTCGTCGTCAAGACAGACGCACGCGGTCGATCTCTCAGACAGCGAGTGCAGGAACCTGCGATATTCGTCGCGGCCGAGTTCCGCACTCACGCGGTCGATGAAAACCACTTCCGGCGACGCAAGCAGCACGCGAGCGAAAGCCAGTCGCAACTGGTCGCCTGGCGACAACCGGGCGCCCCAGTCCAAGTCCGCATCAAGGCCCCCACTTCCCGCTGCGATCGGCCCAAGCCCCAGATCTTCCAGCAGCCTCAGGATCTCGGCGTCCGGAACCGAAAGCCCCGCGTCCTCGTCCTGAAGAATCTGCCGCAAACTGCCCGGCGGCGAATACGGGCGCTGAGGAAGAAAACAGACGCTCCTGGCCGGCGGGCGAATGATCCGACCCGATCCGGCGACGGCGAGCCCGGCAGTCGCCATGAAAAGAGCCCTTCCGGCGGCCTTGTTGGCGCCCGTCACGACGACCTTCGCGCCGTTCGGGACGGAGACGGAAAGGTTTTCGATCAGTGGCGTTCCGTTCGCCGAATGCAGCAACGTCAGCCGCTCATAGCGCAGGCAGCCCGCCCTCTCGACGACTTCGATCCCGGAGCCAGAAGGTTCCGCAGACTTTTCGACCGCGTCCATGAGAATGCTGAGCCGCGCCACGACAGCGGCAAAACCGGAAAGCGACTGATATTGGGAGACGATCAACGAAAAGGCGGCGACCAGGGTCGAAAACACCATGGCGGACTGCGTCACGACGCCGAACTCGATTCTGCCGCTGATGTAGGAAGGAGCGATGATGAGCGCCGGAATGATCTGGATCAGCCAGTTGTAGCCCGTCGAGAAGAAACCGACGTTGCGGTTGACGGCGGTGATCTGACGGAAGTTGGCGACCAGCGAGTCAAGGCGGTCCAGAAGGTAGCGGCGCTGTCCGCCTTCCGAGTGCGACAACCGGATTGCTTCGGCATTCTCGCGAACGAGCACTAGCCCGAAGCGGAACCCGGCCTCCTTGTCGAGCTGGTCGTAGTTCAGGCGGACCAACGGGCGCCCGACCGTGATCGTCACATAGGATCCGAGCGCCGCATAGAGGACGGCGACTATGAAAAGCAACGGACTGATCGTCCACAAGACCTCGGAAAACGCGACGATCGTGAAACTGCTGTTGAGCAGCATGAGAACAAACGAGAGCGTCGTCACCGTATAGACCTTGACGTCCTCGGCGATGCTCTGGTCGGGGTTGGCGATCTCGCCCGTCGCGCCCAATCGATGATAAGCGCCATTTGCGAGGTAGAGGTCGACGGCTCTCCCCGTCAGCCAGCCTCTCCACAAAAGACCGAGCCGCTCTTCAGCGAAACGGGCGAAGACCGCAACGCCTGTCGTTGCGGCGAAGACTCCGACATAGAGGAAGGCCTGGCGTACGAATTCGGGCTCGTTCCGGTCCGCGATCGCGGTGATGAAATTCCGGCCGACGTAGCTGTTCGTCACATTCAAGCCTGTCGTCGCGCAGAGCAAAGCGACAAGAGCGGCGAAAAGGAGCTTGGCTTTGCCTCCGACGTCCGAGTTGGCAAGTCGTACGACCGACCCGACGAACCGCGCCGCGGTAACTTTGAGCGGAATGTCTCGTATGTCCATGTCCAACACGGAGCGAGAGGCCGAACGCGATCTTAGTCTATGCTCCGAATACGCGCCACTCGCGTGGAAAAGCTGGAGTTCGCGCGGCGATGCGATCTGGCCGCGGCTGCGCTGCAGCTTGCGCCCACAGACGGCGCCGGCCATTGCCGGATCGAAGAACGCTCATGCCGGGTCATCGACCCAAGCTGGCTCGCCGAGCGACCGCCCCGACTGGAAAGGCCTGATCGTCTAGAGGTTACGGGGCCGCAAAGCTTCTCGAAACAATCGACCGGCTTGCAATCCCCTCAGTCCCGCACGAATTCGTCGGCGGCGATCCCTTGCGTGTAGAGCAGCGCGGTGAGGTCGGCATGGTCGAGCCGCACATGCGCCTGCGCGGCGACCTTCGGCTTGGCGTGAAAGGCGACGCCGAGCCCCGCAGCGCCGAGCATGGCGAGGTCATTGGCGCCGTCGCCCACAGCCATCGTCTCATGCTGCGCCAGCCCGAGTTGCGCCGAAATCTCGCGCAGCGCGCTGAGCTTGGCGTCGGAGCCGAGAATGGGATCGCCGACCTTGCCGAGAAGCTTGCCGTCCGCCGTCAGCAGACGATTGGCGCGGTGCTCGCTCGCGCCGATCCGCTCGGCGATCGCGCCGGTGAATTGCGTGAAGCCGCCAGAGACGATCGCGACGTGACCGCCGCGCGCCCGCATGGTGCGCGCCAAGGTGCGAGCGCCCGGCGTCAGCGTGATGCGCGTCGCCAGCACCTCGCCGATCACGCTCTCGGGCAGGCCGGCGAGCAGCGACACGCGCTCCCGGAGCGCGCCCTCGAAGGCGATCTCGCCGCGCATCGCGCGCTCGGTGATGGCGGCGACATAGGCGCCGACGCCGGCAAAATCGGCGAGTTCGTCGATGCACTCCTGGCCGATCAGGGTCGAATCCATGTCGGCGACCAGCAGCCGTTTGGCGCGCGTCGCCGTCGCCTGCGCAATCACATCGACGCGCTCGCCGGCGACGAGCGGCGTCACTGCGCCCCGGGCGTCGATCGCGCCGTCGTGGAAAAGGTCGGCCGCGACGCCTTTGGCGAGCCAGCGGCTGCCGGCGAAACCCGGCAGGACTTGCGCGACACGGGCGATCAAGGCATCGCTGAGGGCCAATTCCTCGGGATTGCCGACCAAAGTGACGACGTATGCGGCTGACTGCATGAAATCTTCGAAGCCCCAGGGGAACGCGTGAGGATGATCCGCGCGCTCCTCATCGCAGGACCGACGGCGAGCGGCAAGTCGGCCGCCGCGCTGGCGCTGGCGAAGCGGTTCGACGGCCTCGTCGTCAACGCCGATTCGATGCAGGTCTACCGCAATCTCAGGGTGCTGACCGCGCGCCCGAGCGAGGCGGAAGAGCGCGAGGCGCCGCATCGGTTGTTCGGCGAGGTCGACGGGGCGGAGAATTTTTCGGTGGGCCGCTGGCTCGCCGCCGCCAAGACGATCCTGGCGGAGCGCGCCGGGCGCAGCGGGCCGCTGATCTTCGTCGGCGGCACCGGGCTCTATTTTCGCGGGCTGACGCAAGGCCTCTCGGATATTCCCCATGTGCCCGAGGCGGTGCGCGCCGCCGTGCGCGCGGAGGCCGAGGGCGAAGCGACCGAGCGTCTCCATGCGCAGCTTTCGCAGCGGGATCCGCTGACGGCGGCTCGCCTGCGTCCGAGCGACCGGCAGCGAATCCTGCGCGCGCTCGAAGTCGTCGCCGCGACGGGCAAGCCGCTCGTCGAGTTCCAGGGCGCGCGCGAAACTCCGCCTCTCGCGCCGGGGGAGTGGGCCGGCCTGTTCCTCGCGCCTGAACGCCCGGTTCTCAATGCGCGTATCGACGCGCGTTCCGAAATCATGTTGCGCCAGGGCGCGCTGGAGGAAGCCGACGCCCTGATGCAGCGCGGGCTCGACCCCGCCCTGCCCGTGATGCGCGCGCATGGCGCGCCGCATCTGATGGCGCATCTCAGGGGAGAAATTCCGCTCGGCGAGGCCGCTGAACTGGCCAAGCGGGACACGCGACAATACGCCAAGCGCCAGTTCACTTGGGCGCGCCATCAGATGACGGACTTCGCCTGGGTCGCCCCCGAAGCAGCGGAGGCGGCGGGGGCAGAGGCGCTCGCGAAGACCGATTAACAAACCGCGGTCGTTATTGCGAGCGAAGCGAAGCAATCCAGCAGCGCCGAGCGGAGCGATGGATTGCTTCGTCGCTGCGCTCCTCGCAATGACGAGGGGCGGCGGTCAGGCAGGATTGTAGCGCGAGAGCCAATGCGCGTAGGGAGCCGGCAGGGTCGCCCAGGCAGGCCGCTCGGTTCCCAGTTTACGCGCGGCGGCGTAGGGCCAATGCGGCTCCGCCAGCAGCGGCCGGCCGAGCATCACGAGATCGAGCTTCTCGTCGCGGATCAAGCGGTCGGCCTGTTCCGTTTCGCTGATGAACCAGCTCGTCGCCGTAGGCAAGCCGGCTTCGCGCCGCACGCGCTGCGCCACCGGGGCGACGAGCGCGGGGCCCCAGGGGATCTGCGCCGCCGGGGTCGAGAACCCCATGCTGACGTCGATCATGTCCAGCCCTTCCCGCTTGAAGAGACGCACGAGTTCGATTCCCTCGGCGAGGGTCTCTTCGTCCCGGCCGTCGAATTCGATGACGCCGAGCCGGGCGGTGAGCGGGCGATCCTGGGGCCATACTTTGCGGACTGCCCGGAGGGTTTCGATCAGGAAGCGGCTGCGATTTTCGAAGCTGCCGCCATATTCGTCGTCGCGCTGGTTCGAGTGAGACGACAGGAAATTCTGCGCGAGATAGCCGTGCGCGAAGTGCAGCAGGAGGCACTCGAAGCCGATGTCGCGGGCGCGCTCGGCGGCCGCTACGAAGGCGTTGCGGACACGGACGATGTCGTCCTTCGTCATCGCGCGCGGGACGCGCGGCAGGTCGCCGCCAAAGGCGAGCGCCGAAGGCGCGATCGTCTGCCAGCTCCGCGGGTCCGTCTCGGGAATATGGTCGTCGCCCTCCCAGGGCTTGTTGGCGCTCGCCTTACGACCGGCATGACCGATCTGGATTCCGGGCACGGCGCCGTACTGTTTGATCGCGGCGACCGTCGGAGCCAGCGCTTCGGCCTGCGCGTCGTTCCAGAGGCCCAGGCAATACGGCGTGATCCGACCTTCGGGCGTGACGCCGGTCGCTTCGACGACCACCAACCCCGATCCGCCCCGCGCCAGTCCGGAGTAATGTACATGATGCCAATCATTTGCGACGCCATTTTCCGCCATGTATTGGCACATGGGGGAAGCGGAGATGCGATTGCGCAGGGTCACCCCCTTGAGGGTGATGGGGTCGAACAAGGACGGCAATGAGCGCTCCTGAAGGCTTGAGTTGTCGGGGGCTCATTCGCATGTTCTAGTCGATACGAACAAATGAGAATGTCGTGTAGTCGGGAGGCTGGATGCGCTCGTACAAACACCCGCTGATCGAGGACGTCAGGCTCGAAGACGTGTTTTACGCCTTGAGCGACCCCGTCCGGCTGGAGATCGTCAATCGCCTCGCCCACCGGGGAGAGGCGACCTGCGCCGCGCTCGACGGCGGCCGGCCGAAGTCCAGCATGTCGCATCATTTCCGGGTATTGCGCGACGCCGGGCTGGTGCAGACCCGCAACGAGGGCGTCCAGGCGATCAACAGCCTTCGGCGCGACGAACTGGATCGCCGCTTCCCCGGCCTGCTGGCCGTTGCGCTGACCGTCGCCGGCTGAAGGCCCTCACCCCAGCCCTCTCCCGCGAGCGGGAGAGGGGGCGATCGCTCCCCTAAACGCACCTCAGCCCCCGCAGGCTCGCCCGGACGGCCTCCACGGTCGGCGTGTGCGGCTCCTCGCCTAGGAAGGCGACGAGTTTGCGGTTGTCGAGCCGCAGCGGCGAGCGCCAGAGGTAGGTCATCTCCAGCATCTCACGGAAGGTCTCCATGAAAGGCGAGAGGAGGTACACGAGGGGCCAGGGGAAGCCGCGGATCGGCAGGGCGGAATTTCCCGACGCCGTCCGCACGGCCTCGGCCATCTTCACCCCCTGCTCGAACCAGTCGCCGTCGAAGTGGAAGACGGAGAAGGCTGGCAGCTCGCCCCGGCGGTCGATCAGGCGCGCTGCCGTCTCGGCAAAGTCCGGCAGATAAGCCCAGGCGTGGCCGACGTCGCGCCGACCGGGATAGACAACCGCTTTGAGCCCCCGTCCCGGCTTCACCATCGCCGCGCCGAACCAACTGTTGGCGGTGCTGGCCCCGAAATAGTCGCCGGCCCTGACGATCAAGACGCGCGCGCCAGCCTGCGAGGCCTCGCGGAGCCGGCGCTCCATCGCCACGCGGATTTGGCCCTTGCGGGTGCGCGGCCGCTGCGGGGCGTCCTCGCCGACCAGGGGGAAAGTCTCCGGCCCAAAGTTGTAGACCGTGCCAGGAAAGACGATCAGGGCGCCGGAGGCCTGCGCCGCCGCGATCGTACTCTCCAGCATGGGCAGGGCCAGGCCCTTCCAGTTGCGGTAGCCGGGCGGGTTGACCGCGTGCACGATCACCGCTGCCCCCTCTGCCGCCGCGGCGACCTCGGCGGCGTTCAGGGCGTCGCCCCTCACCCATTCCAGCCCGTCGCCGGATTTCGCCGCCTTGCCGGGATCGCGGTTCAGCGCCCTTACGCGCCAGCCGCGGGCGACCAGCGCCCGGGCGATCTCGCCGCCGGACCCGCCCGTCGCGCCCAGCACCAGCGCCGTCTTCGCTTCGCTCATCTCGCCGCTCCTTCGTTGTGAGCGCCATGGTGACTCATGAAGCACCTAAACGGAATTGACGAATATATTTGGTCGGCTATACAAACACGTATGCCTGCCGACGTCCCCTGGGAGCTCTACCGGTCGTTCCTCGCGCTCGCTCGTCACGGCAGCCTGTCGGGCGCGGCGCGGGCGCTGGGGCTGACCCAGCCGACGCTTGGCCGCCATCTCGACCAATTGGAGGCGGCGCTGGCGACGCCCCTCTTCGTGCGCTCGCCGCAGGGGCTGACCCCGACTGAGACCGCCCTGTCGCTGGTCCCGATCGCCGAGGCCATGGCGAGCGCCGCCGAGGCGATGGGGCGAGCGGCCTCCGCGCGGGGTGAAGAAATCTCGGGCGCCGTGCGCATCACCGCGAGCGAGGTGATCGGCGCGGAGGTCCTGCCGCCGATCCTTGCCGAGTTCGCCGACCGCCATCCGAAGATCGCCTTCGAGGTCAACCTCTCCAACCGCACCGAGGACCTGTTGCGCCGCGACGCCGACATCGCTGTGCGCATGGTGCAGCCGACCCAGGCGGCGCTGGTGGCGAGGAGGCTCGGCGAGACGACGCTCGGCCTCTACGCGCACCGGCGCTATCTAGGCAACCGCGAGCCGCCGCGCTCGCTGCGAGAGGCGGCGCACTTGCGCCTGATCGGCTACGACCGCAATCCGGTCGCGGCGGGCTTTCTGCTGGACAGGGGCATCGAGCTCTCACGCGAGATGTTCTCGCTGCGCATGGACAACGACCTCGCCCACCTCGCCGCGCTACGCTCCGGCTACGGAATCGGCATCTGCCAGGTCGGCATAGCCCGCCGCGACCCGGACCTGATCCGCGTCGCCGCGGACGCTTTCGCCGTGCCGCTGGAGACTTGGCTGGTGATGCACGAAGACCTGCGCGCGAGCGCCCGGCTGCGGGCGGTCTACGATCACTTGGCCGCGGGGCTGACGGCGTATCTGGCGACGTCGCGGTGAGAGCGATGCGCCCCAGCAGAAGTCGGCTCACTACACAGTCGGGAGGCCGCCCCGCGGCTATGCCTCCGGGGTGTTGAGCGTTCCACCCGTACCATCGACGATATGAATAAAGGTCCCACCGCCGAGATTCATAACGGTCATCGTTGGTTCTGCCGCGTCTGCACGAAGGCGTTGGTCGAGACAGTCCCGCACCGCCCAACCGGTACGGAGCTCCCGGGCCGTTTCGTAGGCCGCTTTAGTGAACGCGACTAGCAAATTGACATGTACCTGCTGGCCCTCGCCTTCGAAGACGTACCGCCAATCCTCGAATGCCTTGGCGAACACCCTAAGATCGGTGTCGAGTGCCTTCCGATCACGTCCTGTGCGACCTGCGTAGCGATTCGCGATTTTGCTCTGGGCAATCGGATCCAAATGCCCGAAGAGCACATTCAATCGATGGCCCCGGCGGCGGCCCGGCAGTAGGCTCTTTAGGTACAACTCTGTCGCGAAAGCATAGCAGACTATCATCGGACAGAGAGCAACTACCGGGCATCCTTCGGAATCATGCTCTGTCAGCCCTGATCTAAGCGCCGCCTCCTGAAAATTGATCGCTATGAGAAACGCCTGCTGATTGTAGGTCGCAGGTCCTTGTGGTGTTGGCGCATCAATTTGGAAGGTTTTCATAGAACTGGTTCCACCACCGGCTGCGTGCGGCACCCATGCCTAACACACTTCCCAAATGCGCCCGAAACTGACGATATCCGGACCTTAAGAAGGTGCGCTGAGCGGCCTATTCATTGATTTCTTAGAGACGATTATGCGCGAGAGGAATTCAAACTCAAGGACGGCCTGAAAGCTGTCGCCGCGCGCTGAGGCCTCGCATCCTCGACTTTGAGTTCCTCTTGTGCCCCGCTCCCCTACGCAAACAACGCAGAAATCCGTATTCTCTACGCGTAAGGCGCCGCTCCGTCGGCTTTACGATAACGCGGCGGCTGCGGTACATCTTTGTGATGGCCGCAAAAAAGACGTCGACCGCAGACCCCACGCTCGAAGCCGCGCGCGCCGAGCATGCTCGCCTCGGCGCCGAGATCGAGGAGCACGATCGGCGCTATCACGGCGAAGACGCGCCGACGATTTCCGACGCCGACTACGATGCGCTGCGCCGCCGCTACACCGAGCTCGAGACGACTTTCCCCGTCCTCGCCGACGTCGATTCCGCCAACAAAAAGGTCGGCGCCGCGCCTTCGGAGAAATTCGCCAAGGTGCGCCATGTCGTGCCGATGCTGTCGCTCGGCAACATCTTCGAAGACGCGGAGGTCGAGGAGTTCTGCGCCCGCGTGCGCCGCTTCCTCGGCCTTGCGGAGGAAGCGCCGCTCGAAGTGACGGCGGAGCCGAAGATCGACGGCCTTTCCTGCTCGCTGCGCTACGAGCGCGGTAAATTGGTGCAGGCGGCGACGCGCGGCGACGGCTACGAGGGCGAAGACGTGACCGCCAATGCGATGACCGTCGCCGCCATTCCGAAGACGCTGCACGGCGCGCCCGACGTCTTCGAGGCGCGCGGCGAAGTCTATCTCGCGCACGAGGATTTCGCGGCGATCAATGCGCGGCAGGCGGCCGCGGGCAAGCCGACCTTCGCCAACCCTCGCAACGCCGCGGCGGGCTCGCTGCGCCAGCTCGATCCGCGCGTCACCGCCGAGCGGCCGCTGCGCTTTTTCGCGTACACCTGGGGCGACGTCAGCGCGCCCTTCGCGACGACGCAATACGGCGCCATGGAGGCGTTTCGCCGCTTCGGCCTGCCCGTCAATCCCAAGACGAATCTCTGCCGCAGCGCGGCGGAAATGCTGGCGCACTACCACGCCATCGAGACTGAGCGCGCGATGCTCGGCTACGACATCGACGGCGTGGTCTATAAGGTCAACGACCTCACGTTGCAGCAGCGTCTCGGCTTCGTTTCGCGCAGCCCGCGCTGGGCGACGGCGCACAAATTCCCCGCCGAACAGGCGATGACGATCGTCGAGGGAATCGAGATCAATGTCGGGCGCACCGGCGCGCTGACGCCTGTCGCCAGGCTGCATCCCGTCACCGTCGGCGGCGTCGTCGTCTCCAACGCCACGCTGCACAACGAAGACGAAATCGCCCGCAAGGACGTGCGCGTCGGCGACACGGTCATCGTCCAGCGCGCCGGCGACGTGATCCCGCAGGTTCTCGCTGTCATCCCGGAGAAGCGGCCGGCCGACTCGCGGCCGTACGAATTCCCTCAGGTGTGCCCCGCCTGCGGCTCGGCGGCGCTACGCGAGATCGACGAAAAGACCGGCGTCGCCGATGTGGTGCGCCGCTGCACCGGCCGGCTGGTCTGCCCGGCGCAGGCGGTCGAGGGCCTGAAGCACTTCGCCTCGCGCAATGCCTTCGACATCGAAGGCCTCGGCGACAAGCAGATCGAGCTCTTCTTCAAGGAGGGGCTGATCCGCACCGCGGCGGACATCTTCACCTTCGCCGCGCGCGACGGCCAGGGACGGCCGCCGCTGCGCGAATGGGAAGGCTTCGGCGAGACCTCGGCGCGCAATCTCTTCGCCGCGATCGAGGCGCGGCGAACCATACCGATCAACCGCTTCCTCTATGCGCTCGGCATTCGCCATGTCGGCGAAACCAATGCGCGCCGCCTCGCGCGCCACTTCCACGATTTCGGCATGCTGCGCGCCGCGGCGCGCGCGCCGGAGGGGGCCGAGGCCTTGAGCGGCATCGAGGGCATCGGCCCGGTGGTCGCCGAATTGATCGCCGATTTCTTCGCCGAGCCGCACAACGAGACGGTGATCGACGCGCTCGTCGAACAAGTGACGATCGAGCCGATGGAGGCGGTCGCCACGAACCACCCGCTCGCCGGCAAGACCGTCGTCTTCACCGGCTCGCTCGAACGCATGACGCGCGAAGAAGCCAAGGCGCTCGCCGAGCGCTTGGGCGCGAAAGTGTCGGGCTCGATCTCCGCCAAGACCGACCTCGTCGTCGCCGGCCCCGGCGCCGGCTCGAAGCTCGCGAAGGCGCGCGAACTCGGCGTCGAGACGATCGACGAGGAGGAATGGGCGCGGCGGTCGACGCAGGGGTGAGAGCGCGGAGCGCTCACACCATCCATTTAGCGACGTGGTCGGCGAAGGCTTTGACCTTGGCGGAGTATCGGCGCTCGCTCGGGCAGACCAAATGGATCGGCATCGGCGGCGCCGCCCAGTCGGAGAGCAGTTCCTCGACTTCGCCGCTCGCGATCTCGGCCTCGAACAGCCAGGTCGGCGAATAGCCGATCCCCATTCCAGCCAGAATGGACGCGCGCATGACTTCACTGCTGTTGGTCTGGAGATTGCCTTCGACGCGCACGACGCGCGTCGTTCCCAGAGGGTCCGTGGCCCCGGCGCCTGCGGTGAAGACCCAGTCGTTGCGGGCCGAGTGCTCGGTGTAGACGATGCAATTGTGCGCGGCGAGATCTTCCGGCGTCCTCGGCGGCTTGAGGCCGTCGCCGAGCGAGCGCAAATAGCTGCGATGGGTGAGCACCGCGCGGCGGGTGACGCCGATGCGGCGGGCGACCAGCCGACTGTCCGGCAGGACGCCGATGCGCACCGCGACGTCGATGCCCTGTTCGATGAGATCGACAAATCCGTCGTCGAGCCGAAGGTCGATCTTCACCGCGGGATGCCGGGCAAGAAACGATTTGACGAAGGGCATCAGCTTGAGGCGCCCGAAGCCGACTGACGCGCCGAGCCTCAGCCAGCCGCTCAGCTCCCCCTCCCCCCTTCGCAAGGCGCTCTCGGCCTCGGCAATCTCCGCGACCAGACGGCGCGCCTGTTCGAAGTAGCGCGCCCCGTCCTCGGTCGGCGACAGCGCTCTCGTCGAGCGGACCAAGAGCTTGACGCCCAGCTCCTGCTCCAGCGCGGCCACCTGCTTGCTGATCGCGCTCTGGGTCGCGTCCGCCTCCTTGGCAGCCGCCGAGAAGCTGCCGGTCTCGACGACGCGGACGAAGGTTCGCATCGCGCGCAAGCGGTCCATCCTGCCCTCTCTCATTCCATATGAGAATAAGTCTTATGAGCTTGGACCGGATGTTTCAATCCCAGGGAATAGATCAAACTCCCTCCATCGAGCCCCCGATGCGGCAGGAGGAAACCATGGAACACCCCGTCGTTCTCATCACCGGCGCCCTCACCGGCATCGGACGCACGACGGCCCTCGCATTCGCCCGCCAAGGCGCCCGCATCGTCGTCAGCGGCCGCCGCGAGGAGGCCGGCCGTGCGCTTGCCGCGGAACTCCGCGCGATCGGAGCCGAGGCCGAATTCATCAGGACCGACGTGCGGGATGAAGCCGAGGTGCGCGCGATGGTCGAATACACAGTCCGGCGCTTCGACCGCCTGGATATCGCGGTCAACAACGCCGGCACGGAAGGCCAGCTCGCCCCGATCACCGAGCAGTCGCTCGACAACTACGAGCAGACATTCGGCGCCAACGTGCTCGGCACGCTGCTCAGCCTCAAACATGAAATGCGCGTGATGCTCGCCCAGGGCTCGGGCTCGATTGTCAACCTGTCGTCGATCGCCGGTCAGGTCGGCATGGCGGGCGGCTCCGTCTACGTTGCGAGCAAGCACGCCGTGGAAGGCCTGACCAAGAGCGCCGCTCTCGAAGGGGCCGCCTTCGGCGTACGCGTGAACGCGGTCGCGCCGGGGCCGGTCGCCACCGACATGCTCGAGCGCTTCACCGGCCGCAGCGAAGACGCCAAGGCAGGCTTCCTCGCATCGATCCCGGCCAAACGCGCCGCGACGGCGGACGAGATCGCCGAGACGATCCTGTTCATCGCTGGCGACAAGGCTCGCTACCTCACCGGCCAATGCCTCGCGGTCGACGGCGGCTACACCGCGCAATGACCTCGCCGACGCGCCATTCCTCGCTTTAACCCTGAAACCTTGAAGGAGAACCATCATGACCACGATTAACGTCCCGACCCGCGACGAGGTCTCGCCCGCCAATCAGGCCCTGTTCGACAATCTGAAGAAGGCCCTCGGCAAGACGCCGAACCTCTATGCGACCTTGGCCAATTCGGAGCACGCCTTGGCGACCTATCTGGCGCTCCAGAGCGCCAAGAGCAGCATCGCCGGCAAGGCGCGCGAGGTCGTCAATCTCGTCGTCAGCGAGGTCAACGCCTGCGAATATTGCCTCGCCGCCCACACGATGGTGGGCAAGATGCAGGGCTTCAGCGACGCGCAGATCCTCGAGATCCGCAGCGGCCGCGCCAGCTTCGACGCCAAGCTCGACGCGCTCGCCCGATTGGTGAAGAACATCGCGGTCGAACGCGGCCACGCCGACCAGGCCCTGGTCGAAGCCTTCTTCGCCGCGGGCTGGACCAAGGAGAACCTGGTCGACGCGATCGTCACCATCGGCGACAAGACGGTGACCAACTATCTCCACGGAACCACCCACGTCCCGGTGGACTTCCCGGCGGTTGAGAAGCTGGCGGCGTGACGAACAGCGCCCGGCGCTCGCCTAGCGCGCCGGGCGCGGACCTAGAGCACCGGACGCTCATGTGAATCCATAGCCAGCGGCGGCGAGGTAGTGCTTGCATTCGTCGGGGCTAAAGAGGTCGCAGATTTGGCCGATCGCGCGCCAGAGCGCGTCGATGGTTCGGACGGCTCTGGCGCGCAGATGCGCTTTCAGTTTGGCGAAGGCCATTTCGATCGGGTTGAGGTCGGGGCTGTAGGGCGGCAGGAACAGCACCCAGGCGCCGCGGTCGCGAATGGCCATTTCGGCGATCAGGCTCTTGTGCGCCGGCAGATTGTCCATGATGACGATGTCGCCGGCCTTGAGGGTCGGCGCGAGCTGGGTCGCGACATAGGTTTCGAAGATGCGCCGGTCCATCGGCGCGTCGATGACGAAGGGCGCGGTGAGCCCGTCGCAGCGCAGGCCGGCGATGAAGGTCTGCGTCTTCCAATGGCCGAACGGGGCTTTGGCGCGCAGGCGTTGCCCCTTGGGGCTGCGGCCGCGTAAACGCGTCATTTTCGTGGTTGTTCCGGTCTCGTCGAGGAAGACCAGCCGATGCGCCTCGAGCTGCATCTTCGGTTGCCGCTCAGCCCGCCATTGCTCGCGCGCCTGGCGAATGTCGGGGCGATCGCATTCGCTCGCGAGCAGCGTTTTTTTATAGCGATAGCCGTTGCGGATCAGCCAGCGCGATAGCGACGCCGGATCGGCCCGCGTGCCGCGCGCTTCGAGCTCGGCCGCCAATTCCGGCATGGTGATGTCGGCCTGCTCGGTCACCCGGCCTAAGAGAAACTCGCGATGCGGGTCGAGCTTGGCGTGTCGCTTCCCGCCGCTCGGCTTGGGCTCGAGGCTGCCGCGCGTCCGGTAGGCCATCATCAGGTTGACGACGAAGGACACCGACACGTCGAAATGAGCTGCCGCCGCGCGCCGCGAGTGCCCGGCCTCGACAAACGCGACGACACGCTCACGCAGATCGAGTGAATAGGGCTTCGGCATCGCGAATCACCTCCCTAGAGAAGTGAATCACGAACCTCCCGTCGTCGGAATCCCGGCGCTCGATTCAATGTGACGGTCCAGCGCTCTAACTGTCCCTACCGATACAAATCCGCCCGCGTCGGCGGCAGGCCGCTCGCGCCTTTGACCCGCTTGGAAACGACGGTCTGGTAGATCCCGACGGCGCCGCGCTCGAAGGCGAGCGAGCAGCCGGCGAGATAGGCGAGATAGACGCGGGTCTTGGCTTCGCCGACCTCGCGGCAGGCCTCATCGTAGCGCGCGGCGAGCCGGTCGTGCCAGAAGCGGCAGGTGCGCTGGTAGTGCTCGCGCCAGCCCTCGACGTCGTGGACCTCGAAGCCGTGCGACTCGAGATTGAGGAGCGTGCGGCCGATATTGTCGAGTTCGCCGCCGGGAAAGATGTAGCGCGTCAGCGCGGCGAATTCCGGCCGTTTCTTGCCGCCCTTCGCGCCGATCTTGCCCGGCCGGGTGATGGCGTGGTGCAAATAGAGCCCGCCGGGCTTCAGCAGCCGGCGCACCGACTGGAAATAGCGCGGGAAGTTCGAGACGCCGACGTGCTCGAACATGCCGATCGAGGCGATCTTGTCGAAACGGTCGCCGCCTTCGAGCAAAGCGTAGTCCCTCAGCTCGAACTTCACCTTGTCGGCAAGGCCGAGCCGCGCCGCCTTCTCCGAGGCGAGCGCGATCTGCTCCTCGGAGAGCGTCACGCCCAAGACATTGGCGCCGTAGTAGCGGGCCGCGTGGCAGGCGAGCGAGCCCCAGCCGCTGCCGATGTCGAGCATCGTATCGCCCGGCTTGAGCCGCAGCTTGCGGCAGATCATGTCGAGCTTGTTCGTCTGCGCGGCGTCGAGACTGTCGCTCCAGTCGTGGAAGTAACCGCAGGTGTAGACCATCTCTTCATCCAGCCACAGCCGGTAGAAGGCGTTGGAGACGTCGTAGTGGTGGGCGATGTTCTTCTTGTTCTCGCCCTCGCTCGCGTCGCTTTCGCGATCGGCGCCGACGCCTTCGAGCGGCCAGGGGCCGCCGCGCGGCACGAACAGAAAGTCCAGCGCCGTCCTGACGAGGCCGAGCTTGTCGAGGCTCTTCCTCAATTCGCGCGTACGAATCTTCGGCCGTCTGGCGGCAAAATCGAAGATCGAGCCGTTGCGGATGTCGAGGCGCTTGGCGGCCCAGAGATTGGCGAGCGTCGGCAGCTTCGGCGCACGGATCAGCGCCCCGATGACGCCCGCGTCGGCGATCGCGATCGCCAGGCCGTCGCTGGGCCAGTTCTCGGGGACAGAGGAACCGTCCCAAAGGCGAAAGCCAAACTCGAGCCTCATGCTGCGGTGCGCGTCGCCGAGCAGCGACTTCAGCCGAGCCAGCCTTTTTTCCGCCTTCTCCATAAGTCTCCCTATCCCCGTGAAATAAGGACCGCGCGTGACGGTCTCTACTAGACGTCGCGCGCCTAAATCGGCAAGCCGGACGGAGACGAGCCTTGGGGTTGGAGATGCAGGCGCTCACGTCCGGCGGCATGACGATTGGCGCGGCTTCGCCCGACGATCTCGAAGCGATCCAGGCCCTGGAAGTCGCCTCATTCTCCACCGACCGGCTGTCGCGCCGCTCCCTCAGGACCTTCCTCCGCTCGCCGTCCCAGCCCGTCGTCGTCGCCAAAATCGGCGGCGTCCTCGCCGGCTATGCGCTGGTCGTCCTGCGCAAGGGCGGCCCCGCCGCGCGACTCTACTCGCTGGCGGTCAATCCTGCCCTGGGGCGTCGCGGCGTCGGCCGTGCGCTGCTTAAGGCCTGCGAGCATTACGCGTGCGCGCATGGCCGCAGCGCCCTGCGCCTCGAGGTGCGCGACGACAACGCGTCGGCGATCGCCCTTTACGAGAAAATGGGGTACCGCCATTTTGGCCGGTACAAGGGCTACTACGCTGATGGGGCCACGGCGCTGCGCTTTGAGAAGCCTCTCGACGCGTCGACGCCGAGATCGGTCGCGTGACGCACGGGTAAAAATCGCCTCTCCGCCCACGACCCCGTTGCGTGCGGGGCGAGTGCGAAGCATCCTATGCGAAGCTGCGAATGCACGAATACGATTCGGGGCCGGCGCCACGTTGCAACGCGCCCGGCCAGGGAGCCGAAGCGCCGCATGATCCAATCGTCTCGCGAATCCCGGCGTCGCCGGTTTAGAGCCAGGGCGGCGCCATGAACGGATGGGTCGTCCTCGTCGACCACGCCCGTGACTTCCCCAATGCGGACACCCCGCATAAGGTCATCACGACCAGCGACTATCTCGCGCGGCCAAAATTGTTCGCTGGCGTCAGCCACGCCAAGCTCATCAATCTGTCGCGCTCATATAATTACCAGTCGAAAGGCTATTACGCCTCGCTGCTCGCCGAAGCGCGCGGGCATCGCGTCATCCCGACCGTCGAGACGATGCTCGAACTGCGCGAACACAAGCTCTACGAACAGTCGCTGCCCGACTTGCAAGAGGCGCTGAACGTCGCCGCCCACCGCGCGCAGGCGACGGAAGAGACCACTTTCGATCTGCTGTTCTGCTTCGGCTCGGTACAGGACGCGCGCTTCGAAGCCTTCGGACGGCTGCTGTTCGACTGGTACCGATGCCCGGCGATCGAGGTCACGGTGACACCGGGCAAGCGCTGGAAGATCGACCGGCTGCGCGCGCGCCCGCTCGCCAAGCTCGGCCCTGAGGAAGCCCAGTTCTTCCGCGCCGCGCTGCATCAGCACACCGAGCGCGACTGGCGCAATCCCCGCGCGCGGGCGGTCGCCAAATATTCGCTTGCGGTGCTGCACGATCCGCAGGAGGCGCAACCGCCCTCCTCGCTCGAATCGCTGCGCCATTTCCAAAAGCTCGCCGAGCGTCAGTCCGTCGAAATCGACCTCCTCACCAAGAAGCAGCTCGCCGAGCTCGCGGAGTTCGACGCGCTCTTCATTCGCGCGACGACGTCGATCGACAACTACACCTACCGCTTCGCGCGCCGCGCGCTGCAGGAGGGCATGCCGGTCATCGACGATCCCGTCTCGATGATCCGCTGCACCAACAAGGTCTACCTCCACGAATTGATGGAGGCGCATGGGGTCCCGATCCCGCCGACGGTGATGCTGGCCGAGGACGAGGACCTCGCGCGCGCCGAGAAGACCTTGGGCTGGCCGATGGTGGTGAAGATTCCCGACGGCTCCTTCTCGCGCGGCGTCCACAAGGTCGAGACCGTCGACGCGCTGAAGGCGCTCACCGAGACGCTGTTCGAAGACACCGATTTGTTGCTCGCCCAGCGCTTCATGCCGACCGACTTCGATTGGCGCGTCGGCGTGCTCGCCGGCGAGCCGCTGTTCGTCTGCCAGTACAAGATGGCGCGCGGCCATTGGCAGATCATCAAATATGGCCCCGCCGGAGTCCGCGAAGGCGGTTTCCGCACCGTCGCGATCGCCGATACGCCGCCGCGCGTTCTCGACGTCGCTTTGCGCGCCGCGCGCGCAATCGGCCAAGGCCTCTACGGCGTCGACGTCAAGGAGGCCGGCGACGAAGTCGTCGTCATCGAGGTCAACGACAACCCCAATCTCGACCACGGCGTCGAGGACCAGGTCGGCAAGGACGAGATTCTGGAACCGCATCCTGCAATGGTTCATCAAGCGGATCGACGCCTAGCGCACGCTGTCTTTTGGTTGAACCGGACCCCTGTCGTCATCGCGAGTTGGGACCGCCTTTGCAGGCGATCTTGCTGAATGAAACGGGGCCGGCGCGCTGCCATCGTGGTAGGATTTTCGGGTCGTCGGCAAGAGGTCGGCTTCTCACTGATGCCGTTGAGCTCGGTCGCGAGTTGGACCCGGGACGCCGTGATGATCTCGTCTTGCGCGTAGGGGCGGCGACGCCCTGGAGCCTTCTTCTTAGCATTCCTCTTCCATCGGCGTCCTTGCCGGCGCGGCGAGCGATGGAGGCGATGATGGAAGTTCTGCACGAACGGGTGGCCGGCCTCGACGTCCACAAGGACAGCGTCGTGGCGTGCGTGCGCGCGATGGCGGCCGGCAAGGCCCACCGGGACTGTCGAACGTTCGAGACGACAACGGCCGGCCTTGGCGCGCTCAAGGACTGGCTGGTCGCGGCGCGCTGCGAGCGGGTCGCGATGGAGGCGACCGGCGTCTACTGGATGCCGATTTGGAAGATACTGGCCGACGGCGACTATGCGATGATCGTGGCCAACGCCGCGCACATCAAGGCGGTTCCCGGCCGCAAGACCGACGTCAACGACGCGACCTGGATCGCCGATCTCGCCGCGTTCGGCTTGATCCGGGCGAGCTTCGTTCCCGACGAACCGCTGCACGGGCTGCGCACGTTGATGCGCACCCGTAAGCAGCTGGTGCGCGAGCAGTGCGGCCATGTCCAACGCATCCAGAAGACGCTGACGGAAGCCAACATTCGCCTCGATTCGGTGATCAGCGACATCATGGGCGGCAACGGGCGCCGCGTGATCGAAGCGATGATCGGCGGCCAGCGCGATCCGCGCAAGCTCGTCGCCTTGACCGACCGGCGGCTGAAGGCCTCGCCCAAGCAGCTCTACGACGCGCTGCACGGCCGCCTGACCGATCATCATCGCTTCCTGCTGCGGCTCCATTTGCAGCAGTACGACGCGCTGGCGGCGACCATCGGCGAGCTCGACCGCGAGGCCGACGAGCGCCTCGCGCGGCTCGACCAACGGATCGAGCGCAAAGCTGGGTTTCGCGACTTGATCGGCTTGCTCGTCACCATTCCCGGGGTCAGCCGCTTATCCGCGTTGACGATCCTCTCCGAGATCGGCCCCGACATGGGCCGCTTCGCCACCGCCGGCCATCTCGTCGCCTGGGCGGGCCTCTGCCCGGCGCAGAACGAAAGCGCCGGCAAACGCCGGCGCGGTCGCCTGCGCAAGGGCGCGCCGTGGCTGAAGACCATGCTCGTTCAGTGCGCGTGGGCGGCCAAGCGCGCCAAGGCGAGCTATTACTCCGCCCAGTTTTTCCGCCTGCGCGCCAGACGCGGCCCGCAAAAAGCGGTCTGCGCCGTCGCCGCCTCGCTTCTCACCGCGGTCTACCACATGCTCAAAGACGGCGTCCCGCACCGCGACCTCGGCGGCGCCTATTTCGAGGGCCGCCGGCCCAAGGCCAAACTCAATCGCCTAGTCCGGCAAATCCGCGATCTCGGCTACGACGCCACCTTGCAGCCGATCTCGCAAGCCGCCTGAGCCGAGCCTGATTCGCACGCCAACGCCGCCACTTAGCGTGTTGTTTCTTCTTAGCGGCGCGCACGGAACGACTCGCGACTTGCTGGCGAGGCCTCGATCGCTGGATTGCTTCGCTCCGCTCGCAATGACGGTTCCAGGTAACTGCAGAATGCGCTAGCGACGTTTTGCCAGGGGTAAATCCTGACGGCGGTCAAGAGGCTGCGCGGCGCAGAGGGCTCATGTTAGCCAACTGAAACCCCTGTCTGAGAGCTACGGCATGCACACATCGGTCGCGCCGTCACGCCCGGACTTGATCCGGGCGCCCAGGCGGCGATATCTGCGACTGGCCTTCTTCCGTCCCGTGCTGGATACGCGGGTCAAGCCCGCGTATGACAGCGGGCTCGCGGCAAAAACTCCGCCCGGCTACATTCGGTGACGATGAGCCGACTGAGGCGCCCGCCCGTTCGAAAATGTGTGCATGCCGTAGTGTCTGCGAGACGTCAGGCGGCGACGTGCCTGAAAAGATTGCGACGCGCCTCTGCGTCCAGATCCGCCTTGAAGGGATAGCGATCCTTCAGACCCTTGGCTCGCGAGGCGGCCGGACGGGCGTCGATCTCGTCGTGCAGGCGCTTGAGGTTGGGGAGCTTCGCCCAGGCTTCGTCGCCGAGCACGAAGGTGATGAGGCGCGCCCAGCCCCAAACGTCCATGTCGACGAAGGAGTAGGCGTCGCCGACCATGTAGCGCCGCTTGGAGAGGCGGTCGTCGAGCACCTGGAAGTGCCGGCGCGCCTCGAAGAGGTAGCGCTCAGTGGCGTAAGCGTGCCTCTCCGTCGCGAAGTGCTTGAAGTGAACCGCCTGGCCGCTGTAGGGGCCGACGCCGCTGGCGACGAACATCAGCCACGACAACATTTCCCCGCGCGCCTCCGGGCCGGGCATGAACTTGCCGGTCTTCTCGGCGAGGTAGAGCAGGATGGCGTTGCTGTCGAACACGGTCGTCGCGCCGTCGACGATCGCCGGCACCTTGCCGTTGGGATTGATTTTCGAGAATTCCTGGGAAAACTGCTGGCCCGTGCGGGTGTCGACAGGAATCGCCTCGTAAGGCAGGCCGGCTTCCTCGAGAAACAGCGCGACTTTCGTGGGGTTTGGCGAAGCATTGAAGTAGAACTTAAGCATAGACTTCTCCCGGCGAGGCCCCGGAATTCATTTTGGGACCTTGCTTTGATCGCAAGGTAGTGCGGGTTCAACCTCTACCCTGTCAATCGAGGCGGGATAGAATGTTCGTGAATCGGAGAGGAGGGCCGGAGAATGGACGAAACCGTGGTCGCCCGGTTCGTTCAATCCGCCTCGATGAGTCAGCACTCTCTCGATTCTCTTCATCATCAGCCAGCGGTGCGGCGGCTTGCCGCATGGGATGCCGACCACGCACGCGGACCTGATCAACGCCGATCTGCTGGCCTTCATACGTTCTGATGTGACGACCGAGCACGCGGCGTAGCTGCAACCGCGAGTCGGGCGCCTCAGCGCTCATTCTGCGCGCTACGGCGCCGCGTGAGCTCAATATCCCACCGCCAGCGCGCCAAGCTGGCGCGGATCGGAGGCGCCTGTCAACACGCCGTTCTCGCGCTCGATCGTGTTGGCCGAGCCCATCGCTTCGTGCACGACACGCTCTCGGGTTCAGGCGACTTCGTTGCGACAGTATGCCGAAGGCACCGGACTGCGCTATGGCTTCCCCACAGCCTCTTCTCAACGCTACCGAACATGACGCCTGCGACCGAATCGAACCCCGCCTCGCGCGCCGCAACGCTCGTCGGCCTCGGCGCGATCGCGCTATGGTCGGCGCTGGCGCTGCTGACAGCCTCGGCCGGCGCAGCGCCGCCGTTCGAACTGGCGGCGCTCACTTTCGCGATCGGCGGCGGCTGCGGGCTCGTCTACGCCGCCGCGCGCGGTCGCCTGCGCGCGCTGCTCCAGCCCTGGCCGGTCTGGCTCGTCGGCGTCGGCGGCCTCTTTGGCTATCACGCGCTCTATTTCGCAGCGCTGCGCCGCGCCCCGCCGGCGGAGGCGAGCCTCATCGCCTATCTCTGGCCGCTGCTGATCGTGCTGTTCTCGGCGCTGTTGCCCGGCGAGCGGCTGCTGGCTCGCCACGTCCTGGGCGCCGCCCTCGGCTTCGCCGGCGCCGCCGTCCTGTTCGCGGGAAAGGCGCAGGGCGTCGGCGGCCATGCGCTCGAACCCGGCGTTGCGATCGGCTACGCGCTGGCGCTGTGCTGCGCTTTCGTCTGGTCCAGCTATTCGGTGCTGTCGCGCCATCTCAAGGCGGCGCCGAGCGAGGCGGTCGCCGGATTCTGTCTCGCAACCGCGGCGCTGGCCGCGGTCTGCCACTTCGCCTTCGAGACATCGGTCGCCCCCGCCGGGGCCCAATGGGCGGCGATCGTCGGCCTCGGCCTCGGGCCGGTCGGCCTCGCCTTCTATGTCTGGGACTATGGCGTCAAGAACGGCGACCTCAAGCTGCTCGGCGTCGCCGCCTATGCCGCCCCGGTGCTGTCGACGATCATTCTTGTCGCAGCGGGCTTTGCGCCCGCGACGGCTTCGCTCGGCCTCGCCTGCGCGCTGATCGTCGGCGGCGCGGTCGTCGCCACGAAACGCTGACGCACGCAAAAAAGGCCGGCTTGCGCCGGCCCCTGTCGACATACGCCGTAAGCGAGGCTTACGCCTCGACCTTGGCCTTCGGCTTGAGGACCTGACGGCCGCGGTACATGCCGCTCTTCAGGTCGATGTGGTGCGGACGGCGCAGTTCGCCCGAGTCCTTGTCCTCGACATAGGTCGGGGCCTTGAGGGCGTCGGCGGAGCGGCGCATGCCGCGGCGCGAGGGCGAAGTTTTACGTCTCGGAACAGCCATTGGTAACTCCAGATAGGCGCGCGCTGGCGTAGCCGCCGGCTGCGGGAATGGGAAGCGGCGCTATTACACGCAAACGGCTGCGAGCGCCAGCCCCCTTTCGCGGCGCCCACGCCAATTCGCGTCTTATGCGTTGCCCTTGGTTTCGAAGGACGCAAGCGCCATCGCCTCGGCGGCGGTGCGGCCCGCCCACAGGACGAACTGGAACGCCTGGTAGTGGTTCTCGCAGGCGGTGACGGCGGCGTTGACGATCGTGCCGCACTGCGCGTCGCTCGGCTGCGCGCCTCCCGCAAGGCAGTGCGCGTGGCGGAACATGACGATGTCGTCGCGCTTCCACAGATCGAAGTGGCCGAGCCACAATTGTTCGTTGATCAACTGGACCAGGGTGACGATCTCGGCGCGGCGGCGCGCCGGAATCTTGAGATCGAAGGAGCAGCTCACATGCAGCGATTCGATCTCCGGCAACCACGTGATCGCGATTTCGTAATGCGCCCAGGCGCCGGCGACCAAAATCGAAATCTCATCCTCATCGGCGCGATCGAAAGCCCATTCGTTGATGGCGGCGAGCCTTTCGACGACATCGACGGGGTGCTCGGGGCGCTCGCCCGCCTGGTTTTCGTTCACGTTCATTGCTGAGCTTTCACTGTCTAAGGGGCGGAACTCGACACACGCGACGCAATATCGATGCAGGCGATACTAGAAACGCCCGAAATCGCTTGCGCGGGCCTTACGCGCCGACGCCCCGATCGACCTGCAAACTCGATGATTCGAGCCCAAGCGTAAATCGAGCGTTACCGCTCATCCACAGAATCATGAAGCGAATCAATCGCCTGCGCGAATCGCGCCTGCCGCTGGGGAAGATGAACTTATTTAACAATGTATATCAGATCTTTAGGGATTGCTCTGCGCCAGCTTCGCCTCGAGCGCGGCGATGCGCGCCTCGAGCTTTTCATTTTCCGCCCGCGCCCGCGCGGCCATGTCCCGCACGGCCTCGAACTCCTCGCGCGAAACGAGGTCCATGCCCGCCATGAGGCGTTCGAGCTGGCTCCGGGCGAGCGTCTCCACCTCGCGGCGGGCACCGTCGGCAAGGCCGGCCGCATCGGTGATCAAGCGCGAGAAGTCGTCGAACAATTGGCTGCGCGTCTGAGGCATGGGGGAACTCCGGCAATAGGGGCGGCAAGCCCTTATGTGGCCCGCGGCGAGGGGCGAGGCAAGCTGCGCCGCCACGCCGCTCGCCGAAGGGTCAGGTGTTGAGCAGTCCCTTCACGATGGCGCTCGCCTTGGAGAAATCCATCTGGCCGGGATAGCCCTCCTTCAGCGCCGAGACGACCTTGCCCATGTCCTTCACGCTCGCCGCGCCGGTCACAGCGATGGCCGCCTTGGCCGCCGCAATCACTTCCGCCTCGTCCATCTGCTTGGGCAGGAACTCGTTGATGACAGCGATCTCAGCGCCTTCCTGGGCGGCCAGCTCGTCGCGACCGGCCTGTTGATAGATCGAGAGCGATTCCTGGCGCGACTTCACCATCTTGGTCAGCAAAGCCAGCTCGTCGGCCCGGCTGACGATCTTGCCTGCGCCGCGCGCTTCGATCTCGCGTTCCTTGAGCGCAGCCATGACGAGACGGAGCGCGCCGACGCGAACCCTGTCGCCCGCCTTCATGGCGTCCTTCATCTTCGCGGCGACCTCGTCCCGCAGTGCAATCGTATCGGCCATCGATCCTCTGGAGCGTTTGCTGGCGCTACCCCTCGGCTTGACGCGCAGCGTGGCGGGCGCTTAAGCACGGCGCCATGTCAAGCGCAACAGGTAGTCAAATGGCGGGCGCGATTCAAGGCGGCTGGGCGCCGCGCAAACCGACCGCCCTGCTCATCCTCGCCAACGGCGAGACGATCGAGGGTTTCGGCGTCGGAGCGATCGGCTCTGCGGTCGGCGAAGTGTGCTTCAACACGGCCATGACGGGATATGAGGAGATCCTCACCGATCCCTCCTACGCCGGCCAGATCATCACTTTCACCTTCCCGCACATTGGCGTCGTCGGCGCCAACGACGAGGACATCGAAACCGTGAACCTCGCCGCGTCGGCCGGCGCGAGGGGCGCGATTTTCCGCGCCGAAATCGGCGGTCCCTCCAACTACCGCGCGACCCGCCGCCTCGACGACTGGCTGAAGGCGCGCGGCATCATCGGACTGACCGGGATCGACACCCGCGCGCTCACTGCGATGATCCGGCAAAGCGGCATGCCGAACGCGGTCATCGCGCACAATCCCGACGGCGAGTTCGACCGCGCCGCGCTTGCCGCCGAGGCGGCGGCCTGGCCGGGAATCGACGGCATGGACCTCGTGCCCTCCGTCACCTCGGCGCAGCGCTACGACTGGGACCAGACGAGCTGGACCCTCGAGCACGGCTATGGCAAGCGCGACCACGACGACTATCGGGTCGTCGCGGTCGACTACGGCGTCAAGCGCAACATCCTGCGTCTGCTGAGCGACAGCGGCTGCGCGGTGACGGTGGTGCCGGCGACCGCCTCGGCCGAGGAAATCCTCGCGCTGAAGCCCGACGGCGTCTTTCTGTCGAACGGCCCCGGCGACCCGGCGGAGACCGGCAAATACGCCGTGCCGACCATCCAGGCGCTACTGGAGACCAGGATTCCGATTTTCGGCATCTGCCTCGGCCACCAGATGCTCGGCCTGGCGATCGGCGCGCGCACGATCAAGATGCCCCAGGGCCATCACGGCGCGAACCATCCGGTGATGGACTACACCACCGACAAGGTGGAGATCGTCTCGATGAACCACGGCTTCGCGATCGATACCGCCACCCTGCCCGCCAACGCGCGCCAGACGCACGTCTCGCTGTTCGACGGTTCGAATTGCGGCATCGCGCTCAGCGACCGTCCGGCTTTTTCCGTGCAGCACCATCCGGAAGCCTCCCCCGGCCCGCGCGACAGCCACTACCTCTTCCGCCGCTTCGTCGCGTCGATGGCGGAGGCGAAGAAGGCGGCGGGGGCTTAAGGGCCCGGAAGGGCTCCTATCCCCGCGACAGTCGGCAGGGAGCGGCGGCCGAAAGCGCTTTACCCTTGCACCGATCGTCGCCAGACGCCGGGGCTGAGGCCGACCAATGCTGAGAAATAGCGGGTGAAGTGACTTTGGTCGAGAAACCGCATGCCAACGCCACCTCCGAAAGCGGCATAGGACCATCGCGCAGAAGTGTCCTGGCCAAGGCGATGCGCTGCTGGATGACCCAACGGTGCGGGGGAACGCCAACCGCTTTTCGGAACGCTCTACTGAATTGCGAAAGCGAAAGACCACATTCGCTCGCCACGGCGGCTATCGGTATCTCCCCGGAGAGATTTTCGCGCAGCAGTTCTTTGACGCGCCGTTCGTGATAAGGCGAAAGTCCACCAAGAATCGGCTGCTCTTTGGGCCGCATCCCGCCATATCTGGACGCGACGTGATGGCCGACCGCGAGCATCACGTGATCCATGAAAAGACGACTGACGCGATCCGGATGCCGGAAGAGCGGCAAGAGCGTTTCCGCCATACCGCGCAAAACTGGATCCACGTGGGCCACCGCGGGCTTGTAGCGCAAGTCCTGAATGCGCGGCGCATTGGCGTCGTCCGCGATAGCGCTCAGCGCCGCCCGCGGAAGGTAGAAGTGCACCGTATGAAACGCGCAGTTCAAATGGAAAGTCGGATGCAGCTTGACGTCATAGATGATGTTCTCGCCCGGTCTGATGGCTGACACCGGCGCGGCTTTTCCGTTTTCCCATAACTCATACCGGGCGAAATTCCTGAAGTGCACGGCGACGAGATATGCGTCCTCTTCCATCGGTGGGGTCGAAAGCACGTTCTGAGGGTGGTCGCACCTCAGTTCGGTGACGGCAATGGTCGTTTTTGGTAGGGCGCGGGTGACAAAGGACGCCGCCTGAGCGTTGAGCCGCTTCCCCAATGCTTCGCCATAGCTGTCGCTGTTGGGCATTGCCTTCCCCATCCAGCCCCATTCTCCGGCGCGCCGCGCCGCGGAATGCGATGCTAGAATTTTCGAAAGAGTCATACAATACACGCCGTTTTGTGAAAGACCGCCGTGCCTCAGACGGCCACAACCGCACGACGCTGTGCGACCTGAGTCCGTCGCGACATCGATTTGAACAACGCATCGGTCATCCCGGCGTCCGAGTTCGAGGCATTGACGACCTCAGGCAGTCCCGGTTCGAACTGATGGTCTCACACAGGTGCAAATCGGCGGAGGTTAAGATGGCGCAAGCTGGATCGACATATCGCGCTGTGCACGCGGTCAGCCCGGGTAAGCTCGAACTGACGCAGAAGCCATTGGTGGAGCCGAACCCCGGCGACGTCCGCATTCGCGTCGAGGCTTGTGGGGTCTGCCATTCGGATGCCGGCACTGTCGAAGGCGTCTTTCCGATCGATTGGCCGCGTGTCCCCGGTCACGAAGCGGTCGGTCGCATCGACGCAATCGGCGCGGGTGTGGCGGGCTGGCAAGTCGGCCAACGGGTCGGCGTAGGATTTCTCGGCGGCAGTTGTGGGCATTGTCGGCCCTGCCGCGATGGAGATTTGGTGAACTGCCAGAACCAGGCTTTCACCGGCATCCAGCGCGACGGCGGCTATGCCGAGGTGATGATCGCCAAGGCCAGCGGCCTGGTGTCCGTGCCGGACGATCTCTCATCCGTCGACGCGGCGCCGCTGCTGTGCGCCGGCCTGACGACCTTCAGCGCGCTCCGTAACTCGCCCGCGAAAGCGGGGGACCTTGTCGCGGTCCTCGGCATCGGCGGCCTTGGGCATCTCGCACTGCAATATGCCCGCCATATGGGTTTCGAGGTCGCCGCGATCGGACGGGGCCCCGACAGGGCCGAATTGGCCAAGAAGCTCGGCGCCCATCACTACATCGACAATACCTCTGGCGGGACGGCCGAGGCGTTGCAGGCGCTCGGCGGCGCGACGGTCGTTCTGGTGACGAGTTCGTCCGCGGGAAAGACGGTCTCGGAAATCATCAAGGGCCTGCGACCGGGCGGCGTGGCGATTGTCCTCGGCGCTGGCCCCGAGCCAATCGAGGTCACGGGTACGGACTTGCTGTTTAGCAGCCGCAAGATCGAGGGTGCGCTCACGGGCAATCCGGCGACGGGAGACGCGACGCTCAGGTTCAGCGCCCTCAGCGGCATTGCCGCGATGATCGAGACCCTGCCGCTCGAACGAGCCCCAGAGGCCTACGCGAAGATGATGGCCGGAAAAGCGCGCTTCAGAATGGTGCTCACCATGGCCTGAGGCGATTCCCGGGACCTCGACACAGTTCGAAGGCAGTCCATCGATCTGAGGAGAGACCGCGATGAACTCGTTTCAAAGTCTTTTTGACGCGCAGAAGGCCCATTTCGCGACAGGCGTCACGCGCTCCTTCGAATGGCGCGTCGATCAGCTCAGCCGCGTAGGGCGGATGATCAAGGAGAACGAGGCGGCCTTGCAAAGCGCGATGGCGCGGGACTTCAAGACAGCCAGCCAGGAATACATCTTCGAAACGTCGGCCAGTTTCGCGGAGACCGAGTTTCAGAAAAGCCAGCTCAAGACCTGGATGACGCCGCAAGAAGCTCCAGTACCACGCGCGCTTGCCGAAAGCGGCCACAAGGGAATCCTCTATCGCGACCCCTACGGCGTGATGTTGATCATGGGGCCGTTCAACGGCCCGCTGCTGCTGCTGATCCGGCCTGCGATTTGGGCTCTGGCGGCGGGCAATACCTGTATTCTCAAACTCTCCGAGCAACTTAGCGCGACGTCCGCGCTGATCATGGAACTCGTGCCGCGTTACTTTGATCCAGGCGCAATGGCCGCTGTAACGGGGCGCCGTGAAGAGGTTACCGAACTCCTGAAGCTCCCTTTCGATTTCATCTTTTTTACCGGCAGCACAAAAGTCGGCAAGATCGTGATGAAGGCGGCGGCAGAAAACCTCACGCCGGTCTTGCTCGAACTCGGCGGCCAAAATCCAGCCTTGGTGGACCAAACCGCCAACATTCCGGACGCCGCCAAAAAGATCGTATGGGGCGCGATGACCTGGGGCGGCCAGTGGTGCACTTCTCCGGGCTACGCCTACGTCCAGGAGTCGGTTGCCGGCGCCTTCGTCGCCGAAGCAAAGAAGGCGGTCGTCGAGCTTTACGGCAGCGATCCGAGCAAGAACCCCGACTACTCCAGGGTCATCAACGCGCGCGAGGTGTCGCGCCTTTCGGCCCTGATCGATCCAGCAAAAGTCGTTTCCGGCGGCTCATCCGACCCGGAAGCGCGCTACCTCGATCCGACGATCGTCTATCCTGTGACCTGGGACGACAAGATCATGGAAGACGAGGTGTTTGGGCCGATCCTGCCGATCCTCACCTACAAGACGCTCGACGAGGCCTTCGGCCGGATTGCCGCCACGCCGCATCCCTTGGCCGCGTTCGTATTCAGCCGTGATCAGAAGACCATAGATCGCTTCATTGGGGAACTTTCATATGGCGGCGGCGCGGTGAACCAAGTCAATATTCACCTTTTCATCGTGACGATGCCGTTCGGCGGGGTTGGCCCATCCGGCATGGGGCATTACTACGCCAAGCACGGCTTCGATATGCTCACGCACGCCAAGACTATGCTTATCTCGCCGCCGGATGTCGCTATCGACCACCTCTTCCCGCCCTACACGAGGGAAAAGAACGAAGCGCTCAACATCTGGTTCGAGTACTGAAATACTTGCGCAAGAGTGCTCCGCAGGCGGTGCAAGACGGCGGGCGACTGGCGCATCGGTCTATCAGCTTGGCAGCTTCGGCACAGCTCGGAAGGAACCCAAAGCGCTACCGCTTAGAGTCCGTTTGAGAACGTCTATTGGTGAGCGATGCGTCTGAGGAGGATACTTCCGAGGGCGACATGGATCATGGCCTGGGAGCAGTCGATGCGCTCCTCGTAGTCCCGCACGAGCCGGCGCCACCGGGTCATCCATCCGAAGGTGCGCTCGACGACCCAGCGGCGTGGAAGGACTTCGAAGGCCGGCGCGGTATCGGACCGTTTGTCAGGCAGGAACGGCTCAATCCGCGCCCACTCCTCGTCGGTCAAATCCGTCGGGTAGCGCTTGGTCTTCTTCTCAATTTCGACCATCTGGCCACGCGTCGCTGGGCTCCACATAACAAGCTTGAATCACGCCCGAACCTGCCGTTCAATGGGTTCTCCAACGGTCTCGAAGACCTCAGATTGGCGACACATGGACGAGGATCGGACCCATGCAACGAGAGATCATCCGGGTCGAGCCGATTGACAGCAATTTCGAGAAGTGGGGCGCGCCGGTGTCCACCTGCACCCGCGCCGGCAACATGGTGTTCGTCTCGGGCATGCCGCCCTTCGATCCTGAGACCGGCGAGATCCTCGTCCACGCCCCGTTCGAGCGTCAGGTTGAGCTGATCTTGGAGCAGGTGAAGAAGGCGCTGGAGGCCGCCGGGTCGGACCTCGACCATGTGCTGAAGTGCAATGTGCTGTGCATCTCGGCGGATCGGTTCAAGGCCTTCAACGAAGTCTACAAGCGCTACTTCCCGAAAAATCCCCCAGCCCGCATCTTCTTCTGCGTGCCGGAGTGGACCGGGCCCTTCGACGTCGAGGTCGATTGCGTGGCGGTCACGAAGGACTGACCTCGGCCGGATCCCAAGCTTGAATCACGCCCGAACCCGCTGTTGAATGGGTTCTCAAACGGTCTCTTACGCCCTGAAGCTGGGCCGGCAAAATTACACTATTATCGTCCCCTTTCAAAAGCTGCGGTTTGCGGTTGCGACGCTCATATCTAGGAGAACGGCGATGAAGTCCGACGACCTGTCGCCTGGAATCGACCGCCGCACTCTGGCTCTGAACCTCATCTTGTTGCCACTTCTGACCACAACACTTCCGTCCTCGCCAATCAAAGCGCAGACGACGCCAAACGCGGCGCTCGCCTCCTAGAACGAGGGCGCGGCGAAACAGGCAATCCTCGATTTTGTACGCGCCACTACCGATCAGGGAAGCTCGAAATTCGCGCCGGCCGAGGATCGCATCGCCACCTTCGATCAAGACGGCACGCTCTGGGTCGAGCATCCGATCTATACCCAAGTGACGTATTGCCTGGACCGCGTTTCGACGCTGGCGGCACAGAAGCCCGAACTCAAAGGAATCGAACCGTTCAAGACCGTGCTGTCCGGCGACCGGGAAGCGGTGGCCAAGCTGTCGATGCATGACATTGAGACAATTCTCGCCGCGACCCTGACCGGCATGCCGGTCGAGGAATTCGAGGCCGACGTCAAAAACTGGCTGGATACCGCCAGGCATCCGCGCTGGAAGCGTCTCTACACCGAGTTGACCTATCAGCCGATGCTCGTGGTTCTGCAGTATCTGCGAAACAACGGCTTCAAGACCTATATTGTGACCGGCGGCGGCCAGGATTTTGTGCGCGTCTATTCGCAGCGGGTTTACGGCATCCCTCCCGAACAGGTGGTCGGCACAAACGACCGCCCGCGATGAGCGTCGCCCAGTCCGGAACGACCGGAAATGACGCGAGCCGGCGCATCAGCCCTAGGCGCCAAGTGTCAGATTTCGACCGCCTCGAAGGCGTCGTCTCCCGCTCGAATGTCCAACACAGTTGCGGGATTCTACGCCAGAATTGTTGACCGATCAGTCCATAATTGTTAGTGTCCTTAGTTATGGCGAGGCCAAGAGAATTTGATCGGGAGATCGCGCTGGAGCGCGCCACGGGTGTTTTCTGGGCGAAGGGCTGCGCCTCGACTTCAACCGAGGATCTCCTCGCCGCGATGGGGATCGCCCGCCAAAGCCTATACAATGCCTTCGGCGACAAGCGCGCGCTCTACCTGGAGGCGCTGGAACGCTATCAGCGCGCGACCACATCGGGTCATCTGCAGCGACTCAAAGCTCCCGTTTCGCCTCTGCTCGGCATCGAAGCGCTGTTGCTCGGCTTGATCGCCGAGGACGACGGGCAGCGGGCGCTGGGTTGCATGGGCGTCGGCGCCGTCAGCGAGTTTGGCGCCGGCGATCCCGCTGTGGCTGAGCTTCGGGCGAGAGTTGGACCCGTTCTTTTTTCCTGTTTGGTCGAGCGTCTGCGCCAAGGCCAAGCCCAAGGCGAGATCGACCCTGCCATGAACGCCGAGGAAGCCGCCCGGTTCGTCCAGATGACGATGACCGGATTGCAGCTTGCCGCGCGCAGCGGCGCCAGCGCCGAGGCGTTGCGCTCGCTCGCTTGCTTCGCCGTGGCCCGACTGAAAGTGCGCTGACAGCCCTCGGAACATCGATCGTGTTTGCATGTCCAATTCTGGATTGATCAGTCAATAATGGAGGCAGCGATGGGTGAAAATCGCAAATTGCAGGGAAAAGTCGCGATGGTTTTCGGCGGGTCTCGGGGCATCGGCCGAGCGATCGTCGGACGCCTGGCCGAGGACGGCGCGGACGTCGCTTTGACCTATGTATCTGCGGCGAACCAAGCGGCGGAGACTGTTGCAGCCCTCGAAGCCGTGGGCCGAAAGGCGCTGGCCATACGGGCCGACAGCGCCGACGCGTCCGCGATTGATGAAGCCGTCGCGCAGGCCGTCGACCGTTTTGGCCGGCTCGACATCATCGTGGTCAATGCCGGCATTTTGCGCCTGGGCTCCGTCGAAACGGTTACCCTCGAGGATCTCGACCGGATGCTGGGCGTCAATGTGCGCGGAGTCTTCCTAGCGATCCGGGCGGCTGTGCCTAAACTCACCGATGGCGGGCGCGTGATCACCATAGGCAGCAACACCGCCATTCGCACGGGCTTTCCCGGCTCCAGCGTCTATTCGATGACCAAGGCGGCTGTGGCGACCATGGTGAAGGGCATCGCGTTGGACCTCGCGCCGCGTGGGATAACCGTCAACAATGTTCAGCCGGGGCCTACCGAGACGGATATGACGGTCGATCATCTGGAGATGGTGAAGTCCCTGGTTCCCCTTGGACGAGTTGGCCAACCCCGTGAGATCGCCGGCTTGGTCGCTTATCTCGCCAGCGAGGAGTCCGGATACGTAACGGGCGCCAGCCTGACGATCGACGGAGGATATGTGCTGTGAGCGCTCCGCGAGGCGCCGAGGCAATTTCTTTCTAATAATCAGTAGCGATGCTATCTTCTCTTTCTCCTTTTCCGCCTCCTAGCTTCCCGTCATGCCTTCCCGCCCTTTATCCACCCTCGCCGCCCCCGCCGAACGCATGCGGCAGGCGCGCGAGGCGGACCGAGCCTCGAGCGCTCAAACCTCGCCAAACGCCGAGGCCGGCCTTGACGAGGCGGAGAGGGTTGATCCGGCTGGCGAAATTGGCTCGACGTCAAGCGCAGGGCTTGACGAAGCTTGACATGGTTTGACAAAAATTGACGCGGCGGTTGACGCCGCTCTCCGGCCCAAAGCCCCCGTTACGCCGGGCGAGGCCGAACTGCGCTCTCCCCGATGGCTCGGATGATCTCGTCAGTTCGCCAAATGCTCCGCCAGCCCCTTCATGAAGGCGATGCCGGCGGAGACTTGCGAGGCCGCAATATATTCGTCGGGCTTGTGGGCCTGATCGATCGAGCCGGGTCCGCAGACGACCGTCGGCAGGCCCGCTTGCTGGAAATGTCCGGCCTCCGTCGCGAAAGACACCGCGGTCAATTGGTTGGAGTGCGTGAGGCGAAGCGCGAGCGTCGCCGCGGCCTCATTGTCCTTCGCCGCGAGGCAGGGAACATCGACGTCGAGGATCGTCTCGATCTTCGGACCGCTGACAAAGCGGGTCAGGCGCGGCAGCGCGACCTCATCGACAAAGGCCTGCACCATCGCGGCGGCGTCCGCGCTCGAAAAGCCCGGCAGTCCGCGGAACTCCCAATCGAACGCGCATTCGCGCGCGAGGATGTTGCGCGCCGTCCCGCCATGGATGACCCCGACGTGGTACGTCGAATACGGCGGATCGAAGCGCGGATCGAGCCGCTCGGACGCCTCGAAGCCGCGGGCGAGGCGGCCGATTTCACTGACGATGTCGCAGGCGACGGCGACCGCGCTCGCCCCGAGCGCGGGCTTCGACGAATGGGCCTCATGGCCGGTGACGATCGTGCGGAAGGTCGCGACGCCCTTGTGGGCGTCTGCGACCCCCATCATCGTCGGCTCGCCGATGATGGCGAGAGCGGGCCGCGGCGTCTCGCGGCCAAACCGCGCGATCAGATCGAGCGAGCCAAGACAGGTCGTCTCCTCGTCGTAGCTGAGCAGAATATGGATCGGCCGCTTGAGCCCAGCGGCTTGGAAATAAGGGACCATCGCCAGCGCGATCGCGCCGAAACCCTTCATGTCGCAGGCGCCGCGGCCATAGAGGCGTCCGTCCGCCTCGCGCAGCGCGAAGGGATCGCTGCTCCACGCCTGGCCGACGACCGGGACCGTGTCGGTGTGCCCTGAAAGAACCGCGCCGCCCGCGACCTCCGGTCCGATCGTCGCCATCAGCGCCGCCTTGTCGCCGGCGCCGTTCGCGGCGCGCCAGGGCCGCACGCCGAGCGAACGCAGATAGTCTTCGACGTAATCGATGAGCGGCAGATTGGAGCGATCGCTCACGGTGTCGAATGCGATGAGGCGCTGCAGGATGGTCCTGACGCGGGCCTCGATATCGACGCTCATGCCTTGCTCCGTGGCGAAATCTCGCGCGCGATCATAGAGGGCCGCGCCGCAAAGTCGAGCAAGGCGCCTTAAGCGACGACGATCCGATTGCGCCCGTCTTCCTTGGCTCGGTAGAGCGCTTCGTCGGCCCGTCGGAACAATTCCGCCGCGCTTTCCCCTGGGCGCAATTGCGCGATTCCGAATGAGGCGGTGACCGAGCCGAGCGGCGCTCCGCTCGTCCCCACCACCCACTTCTTGCTCTCGAGCCGGCGGCGGACCTGATCGGCGATGGCGCTCGCGCCGGCGGCCTCCTTCTCAGGCGTGATGATCGCGAATTCCTCGCCGCCGAGTCGCGCCACGGTCTCCCCTTGCTGCACGGCGGCCGCCAGGATTTCGCTGAACAGCTTGAGCACCATGTCGCCGACCGGGTGGCCGAACTTGTCATTGATTGTCTTGAAGTGGTCGAGGTCGCACACGACGAGGCAGAGGATGCCCGAGGGGGCCGTCTGCGCCATCGCCTCTTCGAGCTTCTGGTCGAAGAAGCGACGGTTTCCCAGCGCGGTCAGCGGGTCGCGCAGCGCCTTGTCGTTGGCCTCGGCGAGGTTCAGGCGCAAATTTTCGATCTTGGCGACGGATTCGTCGAGATTGCGCGACAGATCGTCCATCCGCGTTTGAATTTTGCGGTTCTCTTCGATCAGCGAAAGGACTACGGCGCGGATCTCGTTGGCGCTTGCGAGCCGCGGCAAGTCCTGGTTGGCGCGGGCAAGCGAATCCGAATAGCTGGCGTTGGCGCGCATATGCGTACGCAGAAGGCGCACGACCGACGCTATGTCCGCAGCGAAGCTCTGTTCGGCCGCCCTTCTCGCGGGCTCTTCACGAGGGCCGGCTGCGGCGGCGCTGAATTCGCTGATCCCGATCCCGGTGACGCCCAGGGCGATTAATCCCATGACGCAGGCTTCAATGAAGACATTATCAGTGGACTGACGCCAGACCAGCGCGCCCAGGACCACCACGCCCGCCATCGTCGCCAATTGGAGGGAGCGCTTCAGGTTTCGACCCACAATCATCCCCCCACGACGAATGGAGGCTGGGTACCATCGTCCGGGCGATTCGCGAATGACGCGCTCAATATTGTCGGCGCGGCCGTTTCGCGGCCCGTTGCAACGCTCAACTCAAATTTCGACCTGCGCCGCGTAGCCGGGAGCCCCCGCCCCGGCCCGAGAGCGCGCGAATCATTGCGTCGCTTCATGAGGAAATGCCCGAATGTTCGATAAAATACAATCGGCAAGACCCAACTCCGCCACTTGGCGCGCGGGCGCCGCTTCCTCAACGATGCCTTTCGCGTATGGTGCGGCGCCGCGCAATGGCCGCGGCGCTCGATCGGCGAGCCGTTCCAACAAAGGAAAATCTCTAGATGGGCGTTCGATTTGAAGGGAGAGTTGCAATCGTCACGGGGGCTGGCGGGGGCCTCGGGCGCCGGCACGCGCTGGAGCTGGCGGCGCGCGGAGCCAAGGTGGTGGTGAACGATTTCGGTGGTTCGGTTCATGGCGCGGGCGGCGCGTCAAGCGCGGCCGAGCGGGTCGCCGAGGAAATCTGCGCCGCGGGAGGCGAGGCCCTCGCCGACCACGCCTCCGTCACCGACTTTTCCGCGGTCCAGGCGATGGTGGACAAAGCCATGGCCAAATGGGGCCGCATCGACGCCCTTATCAACAACGCCGGCATTCTGCGCGACAAGACCTTCGCCAAGATGGAGCTCGACGACTTTCGCGCTGTGCTCGACGTTCATCTGATGGGCGCCGTGCACTGCACGAAAGCGGTCTGGGAAATCATGCGGGCGCAGGAATATGGGCGCATCGTGATGACCACCTCGTCTTCCGGCCTCTACGGCAATTTTGGCCAATCCAACTACGGCGCGGCGAAGATGGCGCTGGTCGGCCTCATGCAGACGCTCGCGCTTGAGGGGGCCAAGCACAACATCCGCGTCAACTGCATTGCGCCGACGGCGACGACGCGCATGACCGACACCCTGTTCGGCGTCGAGGCGCTGGAACTCTTCGCGCCGGAGGCCGTCACACCGGCGGTGCTGGCGCTCGTGAGCGAAGACGCGCCAAGCCGGGCGATCCTCACGGCGGGCGGCGGCGGCTTCGAGCGCGCCTATGTCACTTTGACGCGTGGCGTATTCATTCCCAAGGGCAAGGACGCCGCCGACCGGGTCTCGGCCGCGCTCGATGCGATTTCCGATCGCGACGGGGAGATCGTGCCCGAAACCGGCTTCGAGCAGGGCAAGCTCGAGATGAGCAAGGCTGGAGGCGGCGGCCGCCTGGTCTGATTGACTCGCGCGCCTTCCCTCCTAAGCTCGCTCCCAACGACGCGTCGAGGGGAGGATCTCATGGGCTCAGAGGGCAGCGCAGCGCAGTCGGCGGTCCTGCTGGAATCGCAGGATCGCGGCGTGCTGACCCTGACGCTCAATCGTCCGGCCAGGCTGAACGCCTTCAGCGCCGAACTGCACGGTGCGCTGGCGGCGGCGCTGGCGCGAGCGCGCGAGGATGACGATTGCCGCGCGGTGCTGCTGACGGGCGCTGGGAAGGCCTTCTCAGCGGGGCAGGATCTGACAGAGCGCGTCCTCGCGCCGGACGCCGCGCGGCCCGATCTCGGCGAATCCCTGGAGAAGCGGTACAACCCGCTTATCCGGACGATCAGAGGATTTCCGAAGCCGGTCGTCTGCGCGGTCAACGGCGTCGCCGCGGGGGCAGCCGCGAATGTCGCGCTCGCCTGCGACATTGTGCTCGCGGCGAAGTCCGCCAAATTCCTGCAGGCTTTCACGCGCATCGGATTGACGGCGGACGCCGGGGGAACCTTTCTTCTCCCGCGCCTCATCGGGGATGCGCGCGCCCGGGCCGCCATCCTGCTCGCCGAACCGATCGGCGCCCTCAACGCAGAGGCCTGGGGAATGATCCATCGCGCGGTCGACGACGACCGGCTGATGGAGGAAGCGCAGGCGCTGGCGCGCAAGCTGGCGGCGGGCCCGACCTACGCCTATGCGCTGGTCAAGCAGGCGCTTTACGCCTCCGCAGCGAATTCGCTCGACGCCCAGCTCGACCTCGAACGCGATCTCCAGCGCAAGGCGGGGATGTCGGACGACTATGTCGAGGGCGTGCGCGCCTTCCTCGAGAAGCGTCCGCCGAACTTCACCGGCCGGGCGCGCTCAGACTAGCGGCTGAAGGAGGCGGGCATGCGGCGTATCGGAATGGTGATGGGCATCCTCCCGGAGAAGATCGAGGAGTACAAGCGCTTGCACGCGGCGACGTGGCCGGGCGTGCTCGCGAAGATCTCGGACTGCAACATGAAGAACTTCTCGATCTTCCTGCGCGAGCCGGAGAATCTGCTGTTCGCCTACTTCGAATATCACGGCGACGATCTCGCGGCTGATAGCGCGCGCATGGCCGCCGATCCGACGACGCAGGAATGGTGGGCGGTCTGCAACCCCTGCCAGAAACCATTCGACTTCGCGCCGCGAGGGTGAATGGTGGGCGCCGATGGAGGAAGTGTTCTTCCATCCCTAGCTTCGGCGCCCCCTGTCATGCCCGCGCAAAGCGGACATCCAGGGTCAAGCGCGAAGGCCTGCGGCGGTTACCTGGGCCTCCGCTTTCGCGGCGGCGACACCGCGCCGCGACTCGTCAACGAGCCTTCTTTCCCTCGACGTCAGGGAGAAGCGCGGTGAGCAGGCCGATTGCCGGCAGGAACGAACAGACGTGGTAGACGAACTCGATGCTGGTCCAGTCGGCCAGTTCGCCGAGCACTGCGGCCCCGATGCCGCCCATCCCGAAGGCGAAGCCGAAGAACAGGCCGGAGACCATGCCGACGCGCCCCGGCATCAGTTCCTGCGCATACACGACGATCGCCGAAAAGGCCGACGACAGGATCAGGCCGATGACGACGCTCAAGGCCACGGTCGCGGTCAAGCCGACATAGGGAAGCGCGAGGGTGAAGGGCAGCACGCCGACGATCGACCCCCAGATGACGGCCTTGCGGCCGAACCGATCGCCGACCGGCCCGCCGATGACCGTGCCCGCCGCAGCGGCGGCCAGGAACACGAACAAATAGACCTGCGCCGTCTGGGCTGACAGATGGAACCGATCCATCAGATAGAAGATGTAATAGCTGGTGATGCTCGCCAGGTAGAAATACTTGGAGAAGATCAAGGCGACCAGCACGGCGATCGCCTGGCCGACCTGCCGGCCGGAAAGCGTCGTCTGCCGTGTTCCCGCCTTCCGCGCGGAGCGGTTGGCATGGCCGTTGGCCTTGTACCATTGGCCCAGCCCGGTCAGGATGGCCATCCCGCCCAAGGCGGCGAGCGCGAACCAGGCCAGGCTGCTTTGCCCGTGCGGCAGAATGAAGAAGGCGGCCAATAGCGGCCCGAGCGCCTGGCCGAAATTGCCCCCGACTTGGAACACGGACTGCGCCAACCCATGCGCGCCGCCGGAGGCGAGGCGGGCGATGCGCGAGCTTTCCGGATGAAAGATGGACGAGCCGATCCCCAGCAAGGCCGCGCCCGCCAGCAATACGGCGAACGTCGGGGCGAAGGCCAGGATGACGAGACCGAGCAGCGTCGCGGCCATACCGACAGGCAACGAAAAGGGCTGCGGGCGGCGATCCGTGTAAAGGCCGATGAGCGGTTGCAGCAGCGAGGCGGTGATCTGATAGGTCAGCGTCAGGAGGCCGATCTGACCGAAGCTGAGATTAAACCCGCCCTTCAGAATCGGATAGATCGCAGGGAGCAACGCCTGCATCATGTCGTTCAGCAGGTGGCAGAAACTCACCGCCCCCAGCACCGAGAATATGGCGCCGCCGGTCTTGGGTCGGCTGATGATCGCCTGGCTCAACGAATGACTCCTCTCCCTCGTGCCGGAAAGCGACCGGCAGGACTTATTGCACGTGACATCGTGAAACTTTAGAGGACTGCCCGTAGGCCTGCCACCGCAGTCAGGCCGAATAATTACTGGAGTGGGCCATGGTTCGGAACGCCCGGGTCGAGCAATTCGACGACACGCCGCGGCCGATCATCGCCTTGGGCAACGACTATGCCGACGGGCAGGTCATCGCGCCGCATAGTCACCGGCGTGGGCAGTTGCTCTACGGCGCCTCAGGCGCAGTCATGATTACCACGGCGCAGGGCACATGGGTGATGCCGCCTCAGCACGGGCTGTGGCTCCCGGCCGGCGTCATGCACGAGGTCAGGATGCTGGGAGCGGTCAGCACGCGCAGCTTGTACTTGGACGCGGCCGCATCCGCGGCGATGCCCGACCGCTGCCAGGTCGTTGGCATTTCCCCCTTCATGCGGCACCTGCTCACGGAAGCTGTGGACCTCCCGGTCGAATATGATCTCAACGACCGGGCGGGCTCATTGATGGCGCTGCTCCAGCACGAGATGCGGCAGATGCCGGCGCTTCCGCTGTCCCTCCCCTTCCCGACGCACGCGGGATTGCTGCGCTGCTGCCGGGACTTCCTCGCCGGCCCGACGACGCATGACGCGATCGAGGACTGGAGCCGGCGCCTCGGCATGCCGCGGCGGTCGTTCACGCGGCTGTTCCGGCATGAGACGGGACTGAGCTTCACCATATGGCGACAGCAAGCCTGCCTGGTGGCGGTATTGCCCCGTCTGGTCGCCGGGGTCTCCGTCACGACGGTCGCGCTCGACCTCGGGTATGAAAACCCCGCTGCGTTCACCGCGATGTTCAAGCGCGTTTTGGGAGCCTCGCCGCGCAAGTACCTCAGAGGGCATCCGTGATGCGAACAGTCACTGGAAATCGGTAGACTTGTGTTATAGACTTAGTCCAATACCAACTGGTGATTAGCGAGGAGCTAAACCATGGCGCTGGCAATCAACGACTTCGCCCCTGATTTCGAGGCCGAGACGACCGAGGGCCGGATCAAGTTCCATGACTGGATCGGCGACCAGTGGGCGGTCCTCTTCTCGCATCCCAAGGACTTCACGCCCGTCTGCACCACCGAACTCGGCTATATGGCGAAGATCAAGCCGGAGTTCGACAAGCGCGGCGTCAAGATCATCGGTTTGTCGGTCGATCCCGCCGACCGGCACACCGCTTGGGCGAGCGATATCAAGGAGACCCAGGGTTTCGAGCCCAACTATCCGATGATCGCCGACATCGACTACAACGTGTCGAAGCTCTACGGGATGCTGCCCGCTCCGGTGTCGGGCGATCCAACCCTGCGCACCCCGGCCGACAATCAGACCGTGCGCAATGTCTTCGTCGTCGGACCCGACAAGCGGGTCAAGCTGATCCTGGTCTATCCGATGACCACTGGCCGCAACTTCGACGAGGTGCTGCGCGTGATCAACTCGCTGCAGCTCACCGCCAAATTCAAGGTGGCGACGCCGGCCAACTGGCAGAAAGGCGAGGACGTCATCATCTCGGGCTCGGTGAGCGACGAGGAGGCGCGCAAGACCTACCCGCAAGGCTGGCTGTCGCCCAAGCCCTACATTCGCATCGTGCCGCAGCCTGGGCCGCAGGAATAAGCGGCCGCGCGGAACCAAGGTCTTAATGGGTGGCGCTGAACGCCGCGCTGCTGGGCGGCGCGTGGCCATGGGCCTTGCTACCGTCTGCATGTTGGTTTATGCGGCGCCGACAACCGCCGTGGGCCTTCCCTTTTAACTCCTGGATGCCCGCTGTCGCGGGCATGACAGCGGCGCCGCGGGGGCAAAGGCAAAGGCCGGTTCAATCAAAAAGCAGAAGGATCCAGGACGCGCTAGCAGGTGCGGCGCAATGTCGCGAGGCGAGGTGCAGGTGGCCGCTACACCCTAGCCGCAACGACTTCCTCGATGTCAGGAGGGAGCAAAAACCAGCCGGGCGGAGTTGACGCCCATCAGCACCACCAGCTTACCGGCTTGGTCGGTCACGCGAATCTGACCGCCTCTCTCGCCCACGTTCCAGGCGAGCTTGCCCAGTTTGGCCCACAAACTCTGAGACGCTTCCACGTCAACCGGATAACTCGCCGCAACCTTATGATCCTTGGTCAGTATATTGACGTGGTAGGTCGCCATGCGTCCCCCTCGTGTTTGATTTCGCCGATTGGCCCGCCGCCGGGTCTCAACCGTTAACGTGAGGGGGAACGATGGGTTCCCGACCGTCCTTAAGTTTTTGCCCGCTCAGGCCGCCGCTAGGCAAATCACCAGGGGGAGTACCCCATAAGCGCCGGCTCAGCGGGATTACGGCGTTCTATCTCCCCCCGCCGCCCGGGGATGTCGCCTCTTCCCCGATCAGCAGTGCGCCGAACCGAGCCTTGCGAAGCAAGATCGCCGCGCCGAGCGTCGCGAGCAGAACGCCGAGGAAAACGATCGACGCCTTGACGACCGCCGGCAACGGAGCGCCCATCAGCGCAAATTGCATCCACACCAACGGCGCGTAATGCAGCACATAGATGCCAAGCGCGTTGCGTGAGAGGAGGTCGAGCAATGGGAAATGGCCGGCGCAGAAACGCATTCCGATCGCCAACATGAAGAAGACGCCGCAAGCGCAAGCGAAAGCATAGCTCACCGCCGCGAGGAACCGCATCGGCCATGGAGCGAAGTCCGGCCGGAACATTGTCATCGCGGCAAGCCCCAGCCATAGAAAGAGCGCAAGGATCGAGGCCGCAGCCACGGCGCGCCAGCGGGAGGCGAGAGCGCCATCGGGCGCGAGCAGGCCGCGCTCGAGGCCGTGGCGGCTAACCGCGACGCCGGCGGCGAAATAGACCGCGTCGATCAGGGGCCGCGAATATTGAAAGGCGAACGGGCCGGATCGAAACCAACCCCAAGGGTTGAACGCGAGCGCGAGGGGCACGTAGCCGCAAGCGCCCGCCACGGCCACGCAAAGGAAAAAGCGGCCCGGCCGAGCCTTCGCGCCTTCGGCGAGCCGTCCGAGCGCATGGAACCCGCGAGGGGCGAAGCGAAAAATGAGAGCCGCGACGATCGAGAAGGTGAGCAGCAGCCAAAGGAACCAAGTCGGCCCGTTGGGAAGGAAAGGCAAAGCGAGGTAGGCGTGCGCATAGGCGCGCAATGAAGGATCGGGCGCGATCGTCCGATAGGCGGGATAGAGGGCGATCGGCATCAGGACGAAGACGCTGAAGAGAAATGGCGCCCCGAGCCGAAGCGCCCGCTCTTTGGCGAAGCGCCAGCTGCCTTTGCGCGCGAACTCGGCGCGACGAACACACCCGAGAGGAAGAACATCAACGCCATCACGTGAACGTCTTCCCACGCGCAATAGAAATCGAAGCCCCACCAGCGCTGGCTATCGACGATCGGAAAGGCCACCCACTGGAACGGCGGCTGATCGAAAGAGGATGCGGGGCCGGTCGTCGAACCGAGATAGGCGAGACAGCCGTGAAAGGAGATCAGGATGAGGATGAATAGCCCGCGCAGATTGCGTAAGGCGAGGCAGGTCGCCGGATAGGGCGGCAGTTCCACCGAACGCAGTTGCACAGGGGCGCGCGTCGCTGAGCGCGGGCGCGATTTCTGCTCTAGTAGGATCGTCAAGCGCCGCCCTCCTCAACACAGAAGGACAGAGCCTAGGAGCGGGGCCAGACCGGCGATAGCCTCGGAAATCCCTTATGCGGCAGAGGGTTCGTACTCGCAGCACTTAATGCATGCGCCGTCGATGCGGGCGCTGCGTAGCAATCCACTGGCGCCGGCGATGCAAGCGGATCCACGGATCGCTTCGTCGCTGCGTTCCTCGCGATGACGGTGAGGTCTTTGCGGCGAGCGCTGGAGCGAAAATGAGGACAGCGGTTTTTCGCGCAGCGGCGCCCGAGTTCGCTATTGCGCCAGCAAGCGCGAAACCCAATCGGATACGGCGTCGCCGCTGCTCATGTCAGGCTGCGTCAGGCCGTCGATCATGAAGGTCGGCGACACATGGATGCCGTTCTGGCGCACATATTTGCAGTGCCGCTTGATTTCGCGATCCAGGTCTGGGATCGCGAAGGCGTCGGCGAGGCGCAAGCCGCTATAGGCCTCCAGCCGCGCGATGATGTCGTTGGGCGTGGCGTCCAGGTTCGGTCCGCCGCAATGGCGCGTGAATTCGAATTCCTCGCGATGAGCCGCAACGACCTTCATGACGGCTTTTGCCGCCTCCTTGCCTCCCGGCAACGTGGACGCCGCCAATATGCAACGCACGATCACGCCGGAATACAGGTGCCACGGCTGCGACTGCAGACTGATCTTGATGGTGATCCGGTCTTCTCCGGCCAATTTCAACGTCTCGTCGATCTTGCCAAAAGCCTTCACCGAGTATGGGCAGGTCGGCTCGAGAAACATTTCGAACAGGCGCGGCCCGCGCCCCCAGCTCAAAGGATCAGCCTTCCACGTCGCCGTCTGGCTCATTCAATCTATCCCATATGCGAGACACCCGATGTGATGTCGCGTGCGCAGGTGGGATTGCACAGGATTTTCTCTGCGCGCAAGCCGACTGCGCAGCCTCGCCCGAACAAGGATGTGATCGTCACCCGGCGGCTCTATCCCAGTACGCTCAGCGCCTCGTCGGCGATGGTCTCCTCTTCGTCGGTCGGAATGACGAAGAGCGCGATCTTGCTCTCGGCTTCGGCGCGCCGTCGAGCGTCGAGAAGCCCATGGTCGTGTCGCGGCTCAATCCGCCCTCGAGCGCGCAGAGACTGGCCCCGCTGCCGAGGTGCGCGACGACGGGCCGGCCCTTGGCGATTTCCGGCGCCAGCCGCATCAATTGCCCGGCGACATATTTGTAGGAAAGGCCATGAAAGCCGTAACGCTTGACCCCTTCGTCGAACAGCCGCCGCGGCAAGGCGAAGCGGCGGACGAGATCGCTCTGGCTGCGATGAAAGGCGGTGTCGAACGATGCGACCTGAGGCGTCTGCGGCCGAGCACGTCTGATCGCCTGGATCAACTGGATGCTTTGTGGTTGATGCAGCGGGGCGAGCGGCGTCAGCGCGATGATCGCCGCCAATGTTTCGTCGTCGATCAAGATCGGGCCGGCGAAGCGATCGCCGCCATGGACGACGCGACGGCCGATCGCAACGAGGTCCTGGAAGGCAAAATGATCGGCGAGCCAGCCGAGCGTCTCGTCGACGACGTCGTGGAAGTCGTCATCCGTCGCCTTGAGCGGATAGTCGGCGCTTTTCGGCCCCTCGCCGACGTGGAGCGTAAGCGGCCGGCGCCGCAGGTCGATCGAGCCGCGCCCGATCCTCCGCGCGCTGGCGGCCTGCGTTCGTAAATTGCGAGTTTGATGCTCGACGAGCCGGGATTGAGGGCGAGAAGCAGATTTTCGCGCGACATCGGCATAGCCCCTTCGGGCTTTCACGAGCGTTGCGAAGGCCGCCAACGCGAGCCATAGCGCCGGACGAAGGACGAAGACCATACGCTATTCCGAACCAGCCGGAAAAGTGCAGGCGCGAGCGGCGAAGCGTCGGCAGATCAAACGCGTAAGTTGGAGATAGTGGCCTACGCAGTCCGCGTGAACTGGTCTCCCCCGGGGGGTTCCCTCCAAGCAGGGAAAACAATAGGGAAAGTGAACGAGAAGTTCGAGAGCACTCTCTTTTTCTGTGAGCAAATATCACGCCGAGATATCAAACAGTTGACCGCAGCGCCGCTGACGCTCGCCGCCGGAAATTGCTTGGAATTGAAAATCAGGGCTGATTTGGCGCGCGATTTCCGCTAAAGGAGTGTCACGGCCCTGTGCGGTATTGGCCGACGGAGCCGTTCCTTGGCGCGAGGAAGAGGAGGCGGATATGCAATCAATTCGACATATCCGAAGCTCCCTCTGGCGCCCCCTCGAGCGTTTTATGATGCGCTCGGCTGACCCGGCGGCGTCCGACTTCCGTTGAACCGCGTCCGGTCCGACGTCCGTAAAATTCCGAGACGTCGGCCCTTTTGCTTCTCCATTTCGTCCCGTCGTTAGACCCGCGCCGTCCCTTTCTCAGGGCCGCGATCGCCAGCGGACATCGCATCATGTTTCGTTTTTTCGAGACCCGCATAGATCCCTTCCGCGAGCACCCCGACGCGATGCCGCCGGCGTCGCTGGTCAGTTATTACTGGCGCTTTTGCGGTCAGGTCTGGCCCTATTTCGCCGCGCTGATGGCGATCGGCCTCGTCGTGTCGCTGATCGAGGTGCAAATCCTGCGCTTCGTCGGCGCGCTAGTCGACATCCTGCGCGCGACCAAGCCAGCCGATGTCTGGCGGGACCACGGGCGCGAGTTCATCGGGATGGGTCTGCTGGTGTTGTTCGGGCGCCCGCTCGCCGCGCTGATGCACGATCTCGCGGTTCAGCAAACGATCATGCCCGGGACCACCAACATGATCCGCTGGCAGACGCACCGCTACGTGTTGCGCCAGTCGGTCGCCTATTTCGCCAATGACTTCGCTGGCCGGATCGCTTCGAACATCGTCCAGGCGGCCCCGGGCCTTACGGACTCGGTGGTGCAGATCATCGACGCCTTGTGGTTCGTCGGCATTTTTGCGGTCAGTTCGCTGGTGATCTTCATCGGCCTGGATTGGCGGCTGGGACTGCCGCTGGGTTTGTGGATCTGTGGCTATGTCGCGGCGCTCGGCTGTTTCGTGCCGCGCATCCGCACCCGCTCCCAGCAGTTGTCGCATGCGCGCGCGATTCTGACCGGCCGGATCGTCGACAGCTACGCCAATATCCAGACGGTGAAGCTGTTCGGCCATATCGCCCGCGAGGACGAGCACGCGCGCGACGCGCTGGCGGACCACCAATCGCAATTCCTCGCACAGAACCGCTACATCACGCTGTTGAACCTCACGGTCTCGAGCCTCAACAGCCTGCTGCTCGCGGTCGCCGGATCGCTCGCGGTCTGGCTGTGGATGCATGGGGGCATCACGGTGGGCGACATCGCGATTGCGAGCGGCCTCGCGCTGCGCGTTGTGACCATGTCAAGCTGGGTGATGTGGACCTCGATCGGCGTCTTCCAGAACGTCGGTCAGGTGCAGGAGGCGATCCGGACGGTCAGCGTGCCGCAGGCGCTGGTCGATCGCCCTGACGCTGCGCCGCTGACCGCGGCGCGCGGCGCGATCACGTTCGAGCGCGTGCGCTTCTATTATGGCAAGGGCGCGGGCGTGTTCGACGATCTCTCGTTCACGATTCAACCCGGCGAGAAGGTCGGGCTGGTCGGGCGCTCGGGCGCGGGGAAATCGACGCTGGTCAACCTGCTGCTGCGCTTCCACGACGTCGAGGGCGGCCGCATCCTGATTGACGGCCAGGATGTCGCGCAGGTGTCGCAAGATAGCCTGCGGCGACGGATCGGCATGGTGACGCAGGACACGTCGTTGCTGCATCGCTCCATCGCCGAGAACATCCTCTACGGCCGCCCCGAGGCGAGCCGCGACGAGATGGTCCTTGCGGCGAGGCAGGCGCATGTCGAGGCGTTCGTCAGCGATCTCGTCGATCCCGACGGGCGGACCGGCTACGACACGATGGTTGGCGAGCGCGGCGTGAAGCTGTCGGGCGGTCAACGCCAGCGGATCGCGATCGCGCGCGTGCTGCTGAAGAACGCGCCGATCCTGGTGCTCGACGAGGCGACCTCGGCGCTGGATTCCGAGGTCGAGGCGGCGATTCAGGAGAGTTTGCAAACGCTGATGCGCGACAAGACCGTGATCGCGATCGCGCATCGGCTGTCCACCATCGCGGCGATGGACCGGCTGATCGTGCTCGAGGCCGGGCGCATCATCGAGATGGGCTCGCACCGCGAGTTGCTCGCGCGCGACGGCGTCTACGCGGCGCTATGGCGACGGCAGTCGGGCGGGTTCCTCGCGGCGGCAGAGTGAGTTCTGGTCACGGCCATCTGAAACATTCGGGCAAGGCCATCGCCCCTCGCCGATTTATAGGTCAGGTCTCGCACACCGTTCTCCGACAGGCCAACCAGCTTGGCGCGGCGGTTTCCCGCTCGCATCCGCTATCATCTATGATCCGTGGCGAGGCATAGGAAATCACCGCCAAAACTTTCTTCGGCGGCGTGGGTCTTCTCGACACGGACGAGGAAATCATGAAGGCGATAGGCAAACTCGCCGAACTGAAGCCCAACGTCCGGCTTTGGTACAGGGACGAGGGCCAGTTCGAGCAAGCCCTCAAGTCGGGCGAGATCCCAATGGGTCAATATTACCATGACGTGACCGGGCTTGCGGCGAAGGACGGCTTCCCAGTGCGCTCCACCATGCCCAAGGAAGGCGGCGTTCAGGACTCCGGCAGTTGGGCGATCACCAAGGCGTCGAAGGCGGCCGACCTCGGATGTGTCTTCATCGACTACATGTCGCAACCATCGATCCAGGCCCTCTTGTCCCGCAAGGTTGGCGCCTCGCCGACGGTCCCGCGGCAACTGACCGATCTGACGGACGCCGAGTTCAACGCCATCTCATCGAGCATCGAGCCGATCACGCCGCGGTACGACATCTACGCCGCAAAGCCGGAGTTCCTGGACCAGAAGTGGACTGAGATGGTTGCGGGATAATCCGGCTGAAGCGGTGATCGCTACGTCTCGTATGGTTTTCCCGGTCCAGACCGTTCGTGTCGAAGACGCCGGCATCGACGGTTTGGGCCCGGGGAAAGCGCCTTTCCCGGGCCTATCCGTTCGACCATCGAACGCGTCGTTTGCGACCGGCGAGTTCGAGGCGATCGCGAGACAATGCGCCCCTCGCCGTCGAAGGCTCGAAACGCGGCGCCTGAGCGGCTGTTTTGCGAAGGTAATCGGGTTCGCCGCCATTGATCCCGCGATTCCCGAGGCGGCCGCCATGATGGGCGCCGACGATGGGACGATCATGCGGACCGTGACGCTCCCGCTCGTCGGCCCCTACATCGTCTCGGGTTTCGCCTTCGCCTTCGTGCTGTCGCTCAACGAGTACATCGTCGCCTATATGACGGTGGGCGTCACGGTCGAGACGCTGCCAATCAAGACCTTCAACGCGCTCCGCTACGGCTACACCCCGATAATGGCGTCGGCTTCGATCTTCTTCGTGCTCGTCGCCGCCGTGATCTTCGGGCTTATCGCCCGTTTCGGCGATCTTCCGAAGTTGCTCGGCGCATGGGCCCGCAATTCATGAGGACTCCCTTGCGCGACGTCGCGCGCGGTCCGAGCGGGACGCTACGCCGCGACGACCCGCTCGACGTTCCTTCTATGAACCTGTTCATAGGCGGGGTGATAGCCGACGATATCCGCCCGCAGATCTTCGTCAATGAACGCCTTGAGGTCTCGACTTGCAAGCTCCGCGTCGTTCCGACTGCGGAGGAGATTCTGCACATATCGTCGGTTGGCGTCGATCAAGCCAAGCCCGTAGCCGCCCGCCCCGATCACCTCCGGCGATCCGTGACTGGGCAGAATGCGATCGACCCGTAAACCCGACAGACGATCGAGATCGACCAGATGCTGTTCGAGGCGATCCGGTTCGGCAACATAGGTGATGGGATCCTCGAGCGTATCTCCTGCAAGCAGAAGTTGGCGCTCCGGCAAAAGGGCCACCGTTCCGTCGCGGCTGTGGATGTCGAATTGCAGCAGATCGACCGTGATGGCCCCGACCTGTAGGCGCAGCGCATCGTCGAACGAGCGGGTTGGCAGGACCAGAGGTCTAATGGGTGGATTGCCCGTCTCGAGCTTGGTCCGATTGTCCTCCAGGGCGCGCAAGGTCCGGGCGTTGGCGATGATCTCGCAATCCGCGAAGGCGGCATTGCCGGCCACATGATCGGCGTGACAATGGCTGAGCGCGACGCGGATGGACTGGGCGCCCGCATCGACCAGCGTGCGCCGGATTAGGGCGGCGTGCTCAAGCGAGATATGCGTGTCCCAGACCAGCGCGTCACTACCTTGGACGATCGCATAGGAGCAGGCGCCGAGCGTATAGGCGCCATCATCGAGCCAGTTCGGCGCCTCGGACCACGCCCGGGACTCGCCGACACGCCCATCGTAGAAGGCAAACACGTCAGGCGCCGGCCGAAGCACCCGCATCGTCGCCCCGAGCTCCGCCATGCCTTGTGTCCCCTCGCTTTTTTCATCGCTACTAACGACGATCGTCAATCCGAGGCAAGCGAGGCCCGTCCGGCATCCACCGCGACGACTGGATACGGGACGGAGATCTCTCTTCGCCTCGTCACGAGGGCCGCAAAAAGCCGACGGCGGCTTCGAGCCCGCCAGCCATCGCGAGGACCTCCTCATCGGCGTGGCGACGTCCGACGATCTGAAGTCCGACCGGCAGCCCCTCCGAAAGACCAACAGGCACGGAAATAACCGGACAAGCCGGGACGAGATTGAACGGAGCGCAAAGGTCGAGTCCGCCGTAGCGGCCATCGGGCAGGTCATGTCCGAAATCGTCGTCCGTCTGGTCGACAAATGGCGCCGGCGCCGCGCATGTCGGACACAGGAGGGCGTCGTATCGCATGAATAGCGCCATCAGGTCGCGCCACAGACGGGTCCTCAGCACTTCGATGCGCTTATAATCCGTGGCGCTGAGCTTGCGGCCCCTCTCGATCAGCGCCAGGACGGCGGGATCCATACGCGCCGCGAACACTTCCACGCGGTCCCCGAAATAAGCCGACATGAAGACGTTCCACATGTCCAGCCAACGATCGTTCACCTCCCGGGTCCAAGGCAGGGCGACCTCGTCGACGATCGCCCCTGCGTGCCTGAGCCGGTCCGCCGTCCGGCCGACAAGGTCCGCGATGGCGGGGTCGACCGCGTAGTAGCCGAGATCGGTCGAGAGAGCGAACCGGCGTCCCGACAATGCGCCGTCTCGCGCCCGGCTGGCGTCCAACGGCGTATCGAGCGAGAGCGGATCCTCGTCGCTCGGTCCCGCTGTCGCCTCCATGAACAGGATCGCGTCCTCGACCGTGCGCGCCAAGGGGCCGAAATGCGTCGAACACGCTCGGCAGGACGTCATGGGCATGCGGCCCAAACTCGGCTTGAAGCCGACGACGCCGCAAAAAGCTGCCGGTATTCTGACGGAACCGCCCGACCGGACCTTCGACCACGGCGCGGTCAGCGGCGGCAGCCGCTGCCATCGCTTCGTCTTCGAGGATCAACGCAAAACAATTTAGGTCGCGCTGCAGCGATTTCGCCCGCGCCAGCGAACGATCGATCGGGTCAACGACTGGGAATGCGCCGGCGCGGATCGAGGCCGCCATGCCGCCGGCGGTCGGCGTGAGAGGATCATCCATGGGAATGAGGGTCATTGGGCGCCTCATCGCACTTGATCGACTACACGTTAGACCAAGCTGACGCTGATGGCGCGGCCGAAAACAGCCACAAACAGTGGAAAAAATCGGGGGTCCCTGCTGGTGATCCCAGGGGCAACGCACAATATGGGCAAGTGGTGGCTTTTGGGCACGGCGCTGCCCCTTGGCGCCGGCCGGGACGGGCGCAACCGGCCATCGGCTCCGCCGCTTCAAAGGTCAGCTCTCCACAACGGCGACTTTCCGCGGGGACCGGCCGGACATGTGTCTTAGATTAGGTCACATGGATATCGGCGACACGCCAAACAGCCAGAGGTGCAGCCCCCAGAGAAGGGAGGTCCAAATGACGAGGCCCAATATGACGGCGCCGATCGTCGCGCCCCAGTGCGGAGCGGGATAAACGACAGCATTGCGCTGGTCTCGCGTATAGGAACTACGAAGGTCGGCGACCGCCCAGATGATGAACGCGCCGAACAGAACAAGGTCGGCGCTTGAGCCGTTGGATAGGAGGTGCGCCGCCGCCCAAATTGCGACGCTCCAGACCATCGGATGATGCACAGCGACTGCGATGTGGCTTTTCCTGAAGATGTAGGCGCCCATTGCGATCGCGCTGAAGAGCATCAGGAGGATCGTTATGTGCCGCGCCCAAACCGGCGGCGTCCAAAGCCCGACGACGTTCCACCGTGCCTGCGCGAACCCCACGATAAACAGGACGAAGCCGATGACCGAAAGGAGGGAATAGAATCCCCTTCCACAGTCCTTCTCCGAGCCGCCCGATCGCCTTTGCGCGGCCGTCTTCCGCAAAAATGCGGGTCGAATGCAACCCAAGAAAAATCACGAGGCCGAGTACGAGAATCGCCATGTTGCAACCTCCGGTCTGAAGGAAGAAGCGATTGAGATCACAATTCGTGGCCGTGGTAATGTTGGGCTGGTGGTCAAAATCAAACACTTGGTACCCGCCTCGATGGGCCGCTGTGGGGGGAGCGGAAGGTCGGCCTATGGAACGGTTCGCATTTTGAAACCGACGTTCCCCTTGCTGCGCGAATCGAGACGGCGTATGCGCGATGTATGTTGTTGATCGTTGGAACAGTCCGCCTCCCGCCCGAGAACCTATCTGATGCGCGGCCGGTGATGAGGCGCATGGTGGAAAGCAGCCGAGGAGAAGATGGCTGCGTAGAATACGGTTACGCAGAGGACATTTTCGACGCCGGTCTCATCCATGTGAAGGAAATGTGGAGCGATCAGGCTGCCCTTGATAGGCATTTCGCGTCTGATCATATCGCAAGTTGGCGTGCAGCATGGCCAACCCTCGGTATTCATGATCGTGATCTACGCGTTTATGATGTGGGGGACCCACGTCAGACCTGAATTGAAATCTGCCTTTGAATGCCTGCTTCCAGCGACGCTTAGACTACGGTGATCGGCTACCTTCGGTCGCCTCCGGCCGGTCGTATTGGGTACCAAGCGTCAGGTTTTCACCACTAGCTCGGTGCGAAGCGCCTTAGCGACACTAATCACCGGGTGCCCATCGTTCGTTGACCCACTTGAGACTGGGGGCCAGAAAAGCAGGAATATCTGTCGCTTCCGGCCACTCGATAGGCATGCAGTTGTTTGGACCGACGTCCGTCTTGCCGCGTCCCGCAAGAACCGCTTCATACCATCCCTGCAATGTCGGTGAGTTCTGCCGGCTGAAGTTCTTGACCTCGCCTTCCTGTCCAAGCTTCAGCAGAGTAACAAACAACGCAGACTGATAAATCCTGTCTTTTAGCCCTCCCGAATCCACCTTCGCCCATTCTGAATTGATGACCGAAATCAGTTCACTGTCCGCCTGCCCAATTCGGCAGATGGCAAGAAGAGCAAGCACCCTCTCGCGATCGGCCCCACTATGCGCCAAAAACTGGTCACGATATATCGAATACATTTTTGGTCCTACGTCTGCTAGGCGCAGATAAAGCAACGGATACTTATCAAGTAGCGAGCGATCTCTTCTTGCCGCGTCGGACAGGAGGTCCTGCACTGTACCAAATTCGGCTGGACCAAGGGCTTCAATTCCGGCGGCCAGGACGCTGACCTGCAGGAGTTTGCCGGGAGCGTCGAAAGCATCGACTTGACTCAAGTCGAGGAACCGCTTGGTCATCGCAACGGCGAAGCGCCCCAAGCGGGAGGGATTGCTCGCAATCAGGAAACTCGTTCTCCAAGAGAGAGGCGGACTTCGCCCGTCGATGATAGCCTGCAACGCCTCGAACGCGGCGTCTTCACCGGGAGCGGCGCGCACCGGCGGGTCGGCTCCGAAATCAGAATTCCGATAATTCGCAACTTCATGTTGAGAAAGCCCCTTGATCCCTAGCATGATGCTTATCGGATCGGGGTACAGTGCGCGATCGACAAAGTCCGGCCGACTCTCGATCGACATCTGGTCTGTTGCAAACTCCGCCCGACATCTTCGGCTCGGAGGATCCAGAGAAAACTTACAACCAATTTTGAAAATTGGAATAATCGGCAGCCGGCGGACGTAACCCGACTTGAATATACCTATGACATGTCCGTCGACATTTAATGACGTCGTTTTTACGCCGATATTCCAATCATTAGAGCCCTCGCCTGCGTAATCATAAACGCTAGCCGTAATGACTTTTCCCGGCGGACGCTCCTGGATAGCTAATATTCTAACGTTCGATTGAATGCGAGCGCCCCAATCGACCGAGAGAACCTGGACGCCATCGGCGTTTATTGATAGATATTCCTTGATCATGTCTCTTGCAATCAGCCTATAAGAGACATACCCATCTCGGATATAGGTTAGATCTCTCGCGTAGACAACAGGAATAGCGTGCGTCGCCGCGAAGATGTCTGCTTGTTCAATAACCAGCGAATGCTGTTTCGCATTGAACTCGAGGACCAATTTCGGGTTTGTTTTTCTTAATTCGTCCGACTCGAGCTTGACATGGACGCCCTGCCACCAAAACGCCAAGTAGTAACTTACGTAAAACATTATAGGAATTAACATCGCTACCCGCGGCAGGCTCCCCATCAGTGCTTCAATAAGCAAGCTAAGAAGAACGAGTTGGCCAAGCCAGCCGACAAGGATATCCGCGTCATATCTTTCCAGGATAGGCCCTGCGCCTGACGTAAATTCGAGACTTATCAGAATAAACAGGGCGACTGCGAACCAAACAGACGGTGCTCGCGACAGTCGCTTCGGCGCACGTTTTATTACGGGCCTGCTGGGGTACGCAGCTTTCCAGGGATTGGCGCGCAACCAAACTTTTCGGGGTGGATGTAAACCCATCGCGTGCATCCGGCGCTGCGCAACCTCCTCGAACCGGCGGCTGGCAGGAAGCTTCCTCTTCCCGCGGACTGCGTTCAGTTACGGTCCAGCCGTCGCCGCTCCGCTTCCGCTGACATTCGATTGGAAGCCCGCGGCGCCGCTGCCGGAGGTCGATTGGAACGACCTCTTCGCGGTCCCGACTTCCCTCAACCCGCTCTCATACTCTCCGGCCGCCCTCGCCGCCTGTGCGCCGTCGCCGGGAATGTTGGTGTTGCTGGAATAACGCGGCCAGGGCGTGGCTGTCTGCAGCGCCGTGTTCGCCGCCTGGGCGTTGCCGGCCCCCGGCGAAATCGTCAGGCTGCGTTGCGTATAGTCAGCAAACGGGTCGTCGAACGGCGCATCGCCGAAGGTAGGGCGGCCGCCGACAAAGGCCGGCACATAGCCAGCGTAGCTGTTGTGATACACTGGCGGATAGGGGCATTCCACCCGATAGCAGGCCGTGTATCCGCCGGGCTCGCAGCCGCCGAGCGCTGCCGCGAGCCCGAGCGCCGCGACAACCTGGAGAGATCGCGCACGCATCACTTGGCCTCCAGAATGTAGCCGTAGGGTCCCTGCAGACTTCCGCCGCTGGTGACGAATTCGGTGTATTTCTTCTTTCGCTCGGTGTCGCCCATCAGGAACAGGTCGGAATCGTTGGCCTCCAACGAGGTGTCGAACGGCGTCGCGAGATGCTTGCCGGGGGGGACGGGCCTGACAAGATGCACGGTGACGATCACGACGAGGTCCGTCTCCGCCTTCTGATAGTTCGTCGAACGGAACAGCGCGCCAAGAACCGGAACATTGCCGAGCCACGGCAACTGCGAAAGCTGGTTGACGTCCTGAGCTTGCAGGAGGCCGGCGACAGCGAAGCTCTGGCCGTCGCGCAATTCGACCGTGGTGTCGGCGCTCCGAGTGTTCAACTCTGGGATTTGCGTTCCGTTGACGATGACCGACGTCGTGCTGGAGACCTGGCAGACCTGCGGCCCAAGATGGACATTGATCAACCCCGTAGTCAGCACCGTTGGGATGAAGTTGAGCGTCACGCCGCAGGGGTAATAATTGACCGTCACCGTCGGCGTCGTGCCGATCGTCCCCGGCTGTACTGTCGGAACGGGGACTTCAGCGCCCGCAAAGAAACTCGCCTTCTCCCCCGATTGCGAGATGAGATCGGGCTCGGCGAGGGTCTTGGCCAGCCCCTTCTCCTCTAGCGCCGAAACAAGCGCGTCGATCTTCAGTCCGTTGGTGTTGACAACTTGGGCCAGAAGGGCGCCGAACGGCGTGGACGCGGCCGCGGCCCCGGGAAGAACTCCGCTGAGAAGGGGAACAAGCGTGCCGCTGCTCTGTCCACCGGAGCCGTTCGCTTGAATGGTGGTGTTTGTGACGCCAATAGACTGGCCTGTGATGCTAGCGCCGCCGGAGCCGGTGATGGAGCCGGATGCCAGCGTATTCGTGGGCGTGCCCAGCCCCGAGACGCCTACCCCGTTTTTGTTCCCGCCAAAGAAATTCACGCCGAGATCGCGGGTCGCGGTGCGGTCGACCTCGAGAAAGCGCACTTTCAGCATCACCTGCTGCGTCGGCGCGACGCGCATGGCGTCGATGACGGGCGGGTCGTTCCCCGACGGATCCTTCGGCGCGAGGGCCTTGGCCACGTCGACCGCACGCCCCGCAGAGACGGCGTCGCTCGCCTCGCCGCTCAACACCACTTTGCCGTTCGCGCTGGTGACTTTAATGCTCCCGGAGCCGGTGCTCGCGGCGATGCTGCCGTTCAGCGAGGCGGCGTCGAGCGCCACCTCTAGGTCGACCACCGCAACCAGGTGCTTGTCGCCGTCGAACACGGAAACATTGGTCGTACCGACCTTCTTTCCCTGCACATAAAGCGTGTGATCGCTCATCGGCACGAGGTCTGCGATGTCCGTCGAGCCGATCACGGCCGTGGCGAATGACTGTTTGAAAGTCAGGACCTTCGACTTGTAGAGCGTTATGGTGAAATGACGGACCGGCGCGTCTTCGACGACTTGCGCCCGAGCCGGCCGGTAACACCCGACGAAAATCAGGCTCGCGGCCACAACCGCCGCGGTCATGAAACCCCCGAGACGCTCCAAGCGTCGAGCACTATGGTCATGGCGTCTCGCCGATGATGACCGTTCGTCGTGCGTCACACTGCCCCCCGCCCTTCGCCGATTTACGGCGATTCAGTCTTCAATACGCTACCGCCGCCGGCGCCCCGTCATTGAACACAGTCGACGCTCCCGCACGGCTCCCCGTCCGATGCTCGCTCAACGAATTGCAAACTTTGATTGAGCAGAGCGAGATTGTTTATCGCCGTCGCGTTGCCGGGATCCAGCTTGATTGCGGCGTCGAATTTCGTTCGAGCCTTCCTCAAATCCCCACGCAACATATAAGAGTAGCCCTCGTTATTGAGGATACTCGGAGTATTGCCGACCAGTTTAGCCGCAGCCGCATAGCTGCGATCCGCGAGATCGAATCGTCCCAATCGATCGTAGCTCGCCGCCAGCCCAACCCAGGCGGTCGCGTCCTTGGGGGTTTTTTCGACGGCGTTCTGAAAATATTGCTGAGCTAAACCGAAATTGCCCTCGTAAAAGCGCTGGATGCCCAATTTCACCGGCTCGTCCGACGGGTAGTACTTCACATCACCAGGATTCTGCCCTGTAACGGCGTTCGGAACCGGCGTGGGCGTCGCGGTTGGCTCGCAACCGGCCAGCCCGACGGCGACGATCGCCGCCGTGCTCATCCGAAGGAAACCCGTCGCCCCGCTGGTCGCACAAAAAACCGACTTCGTCAGCCACCCCATTCCGCTTCCTTCCGCCTACTAAACACCGCGCCCAAAGTGTTGTTGCGTAACCAGCGAAATTCAACGACGGGATCGGCAGGGCCGCCCGAATCTTTTGCGCCCGCGAACAGCGCTATTATTGTGATTAAATTAGCTGATCGAATGAAGTACGTCTACTCGGCCACCAAGAAGCGGTCAATTTCATCTAAAGGATTGGCGTCCGCCCCTCTCGATCCGCTCCCGCAGGCGGGAATGGACGCGGCGGCTCACTTTTCACACTCCGGCTGATCTTCGGATTTGCGGCATGCATGACGGGGCAACCAGCGTACCGCGCGATTACCCGCGGCCTCAACCGTCGCAATACAGTTGTGGGCCACCGTAGGTGACGAAATGGCCAGATGACGCCCTCTATGGCGCTAACGCGCACTGGAGGAACGAGCCCGGTGACCGGATATTCGTCTGGCATCGGTATCCAGGCTGTGCCGAACAATATGTCCCACAATGGGAGAAGAGACGCGAAATTCTTGTCGTAGTGCTCCGGCATCGCCGAGTGATGAATGCGGTGCCATTGCGGACTATTCAACACTGTGATCATTCGGCCCATCGGAAAGCGAACGTTCAGGTGGGCGCAAGTATCCGGGAAAAAGTGTATGAGGCTAACAATGACCTGAATGTCCGGCGGAACTTGGAACAGAATGGGCATGATGGGCAGAACGGCGCTCGACATGACCCTTTCCATCCACAAATGCCGGGCGCCGGTAACGAACGTCAAGGAATTGGCGCTGTGATGAAAAGAATGCATCGCCCACAAAAAGGGGACAGCATGCTGCAGGCGGTGAAATATGTAGGTATACAGATCGGACACTAATACCAATATTACGATGGATATGAAATACCAGCAGCCATGCGTTGGCAACCGTATCCAGCCGTGCCCCGTGGCGCTCAGGATGAGACCACTGCACACAGCGATGATTGGCGCACAAAGCGCTGTTAACGCAAGATTTATGCTTACCACCTTCCAGTCTTCAACAATATCTGAAATGCTCGTCGCTGCAATTGGCCACCTTCGCTCCAGTATCCGGGCGATCCCAGCCATTGCCACTATCAGTAGGACGACAATCAGGATCTGCATTGCCTCTCATCGAGTCGCTACGCTTCGTTCCACTCGTCCAAGTTCGGGACAAGGTTCAAATTGTCGCTCAGCGCACGGCCTAGAAGGGAATCGAGGTCGACGCGCTAGGCGCGTTGAGCGCCGTCCCCCAAATCGGCACCAGCATGCTGAAGCCGGGTTGGGCTGCTGTAATCGTCAAAGGACTTTTCCCGCCAGTCGAGGCCACTATGGTCACGGTAGGCGTGAGGCCGGCCCCGTACAGGAAGGGGGCAACGGCCTGCTTCTGTGCGGCGGTCAGCATGTAGGCGCTGCTGTTAGCAGCGTTGCTGGTGCAGCCCGAAGGTGACGTCTTGGCTACCTCGGCAGGCAGGTAGCAGTTGATCGCCATGTACCGAGCCTCGGCATTCGCGAGCGCACACAAGGACTGCGCCGTAATGGCGTAACGGCCCAGATCGAAGATCACGAACATCAACGTGAACAAAGGCACGGCGACGAGGCAAAACTCCCACGCCGCCGCGCCGCGCCGATCGAGCTTTCTCATCATTGTCGCACTAAAGCCACATATTCGCATATCACTGCACCAGCGTAACGATCTGAGAATTTGGTAGTGCACTTTTCGGGCAGCCGGTTTGGGTGAAATTGACACTTCCCGCGAATGTGATCTGCTTCGCTATCAATTCCGAGCAACCGTTTAAATTGATACTGGAGTTGCCCGAAAACGTCAGCGACTGGTTCGGATAATACATTATTCCATTGGTGATCGTGATGGTGGTTATTCCTGTAAACTTCTGAGCGTCCGTCTCGGTGTCATAAATTGCCGTTGCTCCGATCAGAGCCGCATAAGGCTGTAGCGAGGCTGGTAGGGCGACCGGTGTCGCGTCGGGCGCAGCGAGGCTCAGGTTTATGTGGTTGCTATTCCCAGTTGTTACGCCTGGCAGCAAGATGATGGTCGCGCCATTCGCGCCGGTTGTTAACTTTGACGCGTTTCCTTTCATGGTAAACTGCGTACCTGAGAAGAAATATGTCCCACTCAACGTATAGCTTGCGCTTCCATTGAGAGTGTAATTGTTGTTCGCACATGGAGTCGCTGTCGTATAAGCCACTGGTGGCCCCGACACTGAGCATGCCGGCAGGGTCAGAGTGCTGAGGGCGGCGTTTATGGCAGTATACGGATCAGTCACCGGCGGCGAATAGGTTGTAACCTTTTGACACAGCGCAGCGGCGCCAGTGCAACTACCTGACGCGGCGCTTGGTCCAAGACTTACATTCGACGCCTTGACGTTCGTGAAGTCGATCGATGCGCCTGGGCCAGTAAAATTCGACGCAAATCCGCAATTGGGCGAGTTAACGCTAATGCCGTTGTCTTGGAAGGTTATTGGTCCGCCCAACGCCAACACACAGGGATTGGCCGAGTCTCGAACCTGGGCCACGGCCGTCGCGTTGATGCTGACGGTTGACAAGCCGAGCACGGACGCGAGGTAGGTCGGCTGGGTCTGCCCAACCGTCGCTTGAACGTAATTTCCGCTGGTCCCGTTCCACGTCGTGAGGGTGGCAACCACAACGCTCTGCGAGGTTCCCTTCGGAAGGCTGGTCGCGCAGTCGCCGCCGGGATAGCTGGTGTCGCCGGAGTTGCAGAACCCGTTCTGGGCCGCAAATTCCTTGCCGCGATAGGCCACGGTTTGCTTATCCGTCGTGCAGGATCCAGCAACAGTGCACGCCAATCGCAGGCCACCGGAATAAGCCGCCGCATCGGCAGCGTTCTGGGCGTGTTGCTTGGTGACGTACCACGATCCGGCCTCGCCCCCGAGCGCCAGCGCGCCTATCAGCGGCACCATGGCGACCACGGTGGCGAATGCGACTGACCCTCGACGGCAACGGAGCAGGTCAAGCATGGGAGCACCCTACTGGAAGCGTTCTGTGTAAGGCAGTGTGAACGAACATGGATTGGTGTTGCTGCTCGTACACAACACCGACTTCAACACCATGGGCGTCAAGGTGACGGTCGTCGTGTAGGAATAGTACTTGGCGGGCAACGTAACGTTGGTTGAGGTGCAGGCGGCGCCGGCGCTCGTGTCGCCGCAAAGGACCTGGACATTGTTGATCGAATACCCTGCAACAGAAGTGGGCAGGCCCGACGCCCAACTTGATGTGCTCGTCACATCGGGCGGCTGATTGTATTGAAGATATTCTCCGAAGGCGCGCAACGCCTCCCACGCCGATATAAACTGGAAGCCGAAGATGGCGAGGTCGGCAAGCGGCAGAAGCAGGATCATTATCAAGAAAAGGTAAACAATAGGCATCTCAAACGCGACGGCGCCGCGTTGATCCACGAGGAGAGAACCTTTGCCGCGCCTGAGCGCGACCGGGACGGCGGTAGACTTGCCGCGCTGCTCCGCCGAAAGCGCCGCATTCGGGAGGGACTCCGAGCTGCAGCTTCGTACGTGTTTTAGAGCGGTGCTGATCATCACAATCATCATCTCGACGACAAGTGGATGGTGGTCACTCACCAGACGTAAGGGATCAATCTCCAGCGCGACGTTTCGTAACTGGAATATTCCGGGCAGTTGCGCCGAAGCAGGTCTTCCTCGTAAAGAATTCGACCTATTTGGACTGCGATGTGCAAGACAAGTATGATCACCGTTATCGGTGACAGGCATCGCAACACGACGCCCACAGTCGCGATTTCTTCCGAGAGGTAGAGCGGGTGCTTGATCCATCGGTAAGGACCCGTTTGCACGACTGAGCGCGCCTGCGGCACCAAACTGAACGCCCGGCCGAGATGTCGAATCGTGACCAGCATCATGATCATGCCGGTGAGCACACAGGCGGTGGACGCCAGGTTTGGCAACGCCTGGTCGGTTTTCCCCAGGAAGGCGATCGTCCATGGGAGATAGGTGCCGACGAATGCCGCTATTCTCGGCAGCAGGCCCTCCGCTTGCGCCTTCGCCGGCGATCGATTGATGATCACCAGCCCCAGGAGCAAGTAGAAGACGGCTAGGCAAAAACTCGACAGCAACGAAGGCCAGGAAACGCCAGGCGACGCGCCAATCCTGAAGGCGACCAGGAGCGCGAGCAGGAAGAACCACATGCTGCCGAACAGCCGCGTGATCCGATCGCGAGACGGAGTATTCGACCAAGTCGCCGCGCCTATGGCTCTAGACATGCTCATGGCTTTATCCGCCGTTAGTGGTGGAACGCATGCGTGAGGTGCAGAAACGAACTTCCGCCCAAGATGATGAACATCGCCGGAAGCAAGAAGAGCACCATCGGAAGGATCAGCTTGGCGCCCAATTGGTGCGCTCTTTCTTCCAGCTTGATGATGGCGTCTCGCCGGAGCTCTTCAGCCACGGAACGCAGAGCATGACTCAACGGCGTTCCGTATTGCAGACTTTGGTTGACCATCGCGCCAAACCGGCGGAGTCCGTCTGAGGTCGATCCCAATTTCTCGAAAGCGTCGCGGCGATTGGGCAATATTTGCAGATCATCGACAAGGCCGTATAAGACCTGGGCCATCGCAGGATTTGATCGATTCATTTCTTCGGCCACGCGTTCCAACGCGCTTTCCAGTCCCATTCCCGCTTCACTGCACACAACAAGCAGGTCGATCGTATCGGGGGTGCCGCGCCGAATGGCGGCGTTGAATTGCCGTCTGAGGACCGACAGAATTAGCCGTGGCGCCATAATTCCGGTTACGACGCCCATGAGCGTGAAGATCACCATGTCGACCAGCGACTTCCCGAGAAACTCAGCAACGAACAAGGCAATGATCGGGAATGAAATCGCGCTGACGGCCTTGGCGCCGATCCAGACCGGCAGGGCCCGATGAGGATTGAAGCCCGACGACTGAACGATCGCTCGCAGTTGGTCCAGGTTTTCCGGGGAGTAGAAGCGGCGATACCGCTGGCCAAGTGATGAAAGCCAACCGAACAGGTCCTGGACGGGGGTTGATCGGCTGGGAACGCCAATCACAGTCTTCGACACCCGTGCGCTCAGCGCAAACAGGTGGACTTCGCGGATGATCAGTAAAGCGGCCGCAGTTGCGGTGGCTATGGCCATGGCCAACAGAACGAGAGCCGGCGTCATAGGGATGTATTCCTTCTGACCATCCAACGTATCACCAGAGTCCCGACCAGCACTGACCCTACAGCGTATGCCAGGAGTCTCCTGCCGGTCGGATCGTCGAACAGGAGATCGACCAGCCCAGGATTGATCGAATACAGCAACGCCCCAACCACCAGAGGAGAAACCGAAAGCGCTCGCGAGGAAAAGATCACCTCCCCCGCCAGAGCCTTGGCGCGATCGGACAGGCCGACGCGCTGGCGCACGGTGTCGCCCAATGTTTGTAAGGTCTCGGACAAACCGCCGCCCGCCTTGGTTTGCACCGCGAGCGTCACGGCGAAGAATCGATACTCTGCGACTTGCGTTCGCCGATACACGCCTTCCAACGCTTCCTCTATAGGTCTCCCGAGGCTGATCTCGTTACATACGATTGCAAATTGGCTGGCTGTGGGTTGAGGCATCTCGCGAGCGATGGAGCGAAATCCTTCATTCACGGGCAGACCCGATCGAACAACGCTTGTCACCATTGCGATTGTGTCGGGCAGTTGCCTAAAGAGTTGCTCGGCGAGCCGACTGCGCTGCCACCCAAACAGACCTCGCACGACCATGAGAGCAACAACGGCCGAGGCTATAGAGACATAGAGAATGGGAAATCCGAGTTTGCTATTCGCGTACAAGACCGCAATCGCTGCGACGACCCCGGCAAGCAGCACATATTCGGGTCGCAATGCGTAAGATATTCCAGCCCGGTAGTTTGCCAGTCGATGGAAAAACAGGCCCCCGGGCTCGACCCTCAAGCGACGGATCGAGGGCGCGCTCATCGACGCCGAGGCCGACAGTACAGCCGCGATCCGCCGATCGAAACGCTTTTGTCGCGTATCGATAAGCAACGCGACGGCTGCCGCGCAGATCAGCAGCAGCAAGACCAGGATGATCGAAAGCTGCGATGTCATAGCTGCCGCATCGCCTCCGCCCACGCCCGATCGAGCCCATAATAGGCAAGGCGGCTCACGAATTTTGGGACGGCCGGCGTTGACCTGTAGACGCCCGCTAACCGTCCCTGAGCATCCTCCTCACGGAACTCGAACAGAGCAATGTCATTGGTGGTGATCACATCGCCTTCCAGGCCGATCACCTCGCTAATCTGAACGACGCGACGTTGTCCGTCACGCATGCGTTCGACTTGCACGATGATGTCCAACGCGGCGACGATCTGAAATCGAATCGACCGGGACGGCAGATTGACCTGTCCCATCTGCACCATGTTTTCAACACGGGTCAGAGCGTCGCGGGCGCCGTTGGCATGCACGGTAGAGATCGAACCGTCATGACCGGTGTTCATCGCTTGCAGCATGTCAAAGGCTTCAGCGCCGCGCACTTCGCCCACGATGATCCTGTCAGGGCGCATGCGCAGGGCGTTCCACAGCAGGTCGCGCTGTGTGACCTGCCCTGTGCCTTCGAGGCTGGGGGGCCTGGTCTCCAGGGTGATCACGTGCGGTTGCTGAAGCTGCAGTTCCGCCGCATCCTCGATGGTGACAATGCGTTCGCCGTGATCGATGAATTGGCTCATGGCGTTCAACAGCGTGGTCTTGCCAGAACCCGTGCCGCCGGAAACCAGAATATTGAGCCGACACCTGGCGGCGATTTCCAGCAGTCGTCCGATCGCCGGAGTTATCGTGCCGTTATCGATCATTCCGGCAATGTCATAACGTCGGCTTGGGAATTTGCGTATGGAGATGCAGGGGCTATGAACCGCCAGCGGCGGAAGGATGATGTTGACACGACTGCCGTCCGGCAATCGGCAATCCACCATCGGGCTGGATTCATCAACGCGCCGTCCGACTCGCGCCGCAATCTTCTGCGCTACCGATGCAATATGATCGTTGTCGCGGAATCGCACCGCGACCCGCTCCAGCCTGCCCTGCCGTTCGACATAGACATTGCTGGGTCCGTTGACCATGACATCGTTGATCGAATCGTCGAGCAGGAGCGCATGCAGCGGCCCGTACCCGGTCATGTCGTCCGCAAGCTCTTCCGCCAGTTGAAGCTGCTCGCGACCTGACAGTTCGAGCCGCTCCTGATTGGCGATTTCATGGATGATTTCCTCGATCTGCCGCCGAAGAACCTCGCGCGAAACGCTTGCTGCGACGGATGGCTCGATCTGCTCGATGATTCGTTCGCGCAGCGAAGTCGACATCACGGGTTGCCCGACGGGAGGCTCCCCGCGCTCCTGCGTCACTGGCGCCAATGGAGGCAAACGCTTTGGCGCACCCTCGCGCGTGACTTTGCCAAACGCTCTCATCGCCCCAGGAACCTCCGCAACCATCCCTTCTTCTCGGCCTCGATGGCGGCAATCTCCCGTACGATCGGCGCCAAGTAACGTCGCAGTTTGCGCACGTGGTGCAGCGCCGGGATCCCGAGATTGACGGCTTGAGTCATCCCTTTGCCGAGATCCGGAATCACCATTTCTGGCTTTCCGCCCAAGCCTTTCAGGATCGATTCGGTCGGAAGGCCGCCGGCGCGATTGGCGCGATTGAGCAAAGTAAACACTCGATTCTCACCCGCAATTTTGACGAGGGCCGAACGGAGCGCATGGGCGTTGCGCAACCCCGTAACTTCCGCTTCCAGCAGCACCAGCACGTGACGAGAAACGGCGATCACTGGCTTGAGGGCTGGCGCCAATGGCATCGGCACATCGACGACGATGTAATTGAACCGTTGACGGAGCAGACCCAGCACGTGTCTCACTCCCTCTTCCGTGATGTCGAACTTCACATCCAAGTCCTCATCGGCCGAAATCAGTTTGACTCGCTCGTTGATTTCGATTGCCACCCGCTCGAGGAACAGCGTGTCGGCCCGCATCGGGTTTTCGAGAGCGATGCGCAACCCCGGCCCAGGCCGAACACCAAGCATCACAGCGGTCTCGCCGCCTTGCAGATGAAGGTCGAGCAGTGCGACTTTGGCCTTTGTGGTCTCGGCTAGCTGCAGCGCAAGATTGATGGCGATACTCGTCGCTCCAGCGCCCCCTTGGGCGCCGCAAATCGAGATCACATGCCCACCACGATCGATTGGATCGGTCCCCACGTCGGCAAGCAGTTTTGGACGCAGATGGGTTTGCACCAGATCGCGCGTCAGCGGCTTGGGAAGGTACTCGCTCAGGCCGAGCTCCATGATGGCGCGATAGAAGGGGATATCCGCGTTCTCACCGATCAAAGCGACACGAACATCGGCTGGGCAGACGCGCGAAAGCCTTTCCAAATCCGTGAAGGGATCGCTGCTTTCGCTGATGTCCGCCACAAGCGCGAATAGCTCCGTGTTGTTTTCGAGCATTCGTATCGCGTTACGTATCGTGCCGCGCTTGACCTCGACGTTACTGCCCTCCAGGCCCTTCTGCAGAGCCGCTGCGGTCAGATCGTCATTGACGAAACAGACGATCCGGTCGCGAATGGCGGCAGACGGCGCGTCTTCTCGCTGCCTGACGGATGCAATGTTGACGCTCATCAGCAAACTCCCAGACGCTCTATCGGTCAGTCCTTGCCTTTATCGCCGGTGGAGCCCGCCAAAGCGGCGGTCTCTCGAGCAAATTCCGCAGACCCGTCGCAGCCAGACGCGGTCGCCGCTTTCGCGGCATCCTGCTTCTTGACCGAGTATTCCTTGACCTTGCCGTTTTCGTAGACGACGACCGTCGTGTTCTGGCGGGCAATCGCATTCTGGCGGGCGAGTTCCGGCGACACATCGCAGCCGAACATCGCGCCCGAGTCCGCCGTGTCCTTCACCTCGACCGCTGACCGGACAGCCAAGGAGAGCTTTCCGAGATCCTTTGCGAGGGTGATCTTCTTGACCTGTTCCGGCGATAGCTGCAGGGATACGGAGTGCGTGACTTTGCCGGCCGTGGCGTTGTTGCCCGAAGCGCCTTCCACAATCTCCTGGTCGATCGCAATGATCCGAACATTGCGGAGGACGATTTCGCTCAGCGAGCGCCGCGCCGGATCTCCCTTGTCGGCCAGTTGGGTCAATACGACATCGACATAGTCGCCCGGCCAGATCAGCCCCGAGACGCCGGACTCGGCATCGACATTGATGCTGATGGCGCGGGTATCCGGCGCCAGGACGCTGGCGAGAAAGCCCCGATCTCGCGGCCGCAAGACGTCTTGCGATGTAATCGGATGGCCAGCGTCGACGAAATTGCGGACTAGAGAACCACGAAGCTCAAGCCTGGCGTCGGGCAATTCAAGGATCGCCCCTGCCGGAACTTCGCCGCGCGGCGCGGTGCGGACCTCGAAGTCTTCATCGCGCACGAATGTACCCGCTGGTAGCGGATGCGCCGCGACAAAATAGCCGTCTGTGAGAGGCGCCGGCGCGCTCTGCGCGACCTGCGCAGCCTGTGCGACAGCTTTCGGCGCGTTCGCATTGTAGGCGATAAGCCCAAGCGCAGCCGTTGCGAACAACAGCACCATGATGATCGAGAGACGAAGCGTAGACGACATGTCAGAACCCGCGGCTCAGAGCAGTCCAAATCCCGCCACACGCAATGGCGGCCCCGTAAGGCAGCGGCGCCTGCCGCAAGTTGCGCCAACGCTCGACTGCATAGACGCGCCGGAGAAACGAAGACCCCGCGGGCGCAGGCCGAGGCGAAGGAAGGCGACACATAATCAGATGCGCCAGGGCGAGAACGCCGCCGGCCAGCGCGGTTACTGTCAACAACTGGATAACGCCAGTAAACGTAAGGCCGATCGCCAATGCGGCCAGTAGTTTGACGTCGCCGCCGCCCACCAAGCCCCGCTCGTAGACGACGACCAGCAGCAGGAACAGAATTGTCGCAGCGACGAGGGATTCGAAAATATGATTCTGACCCGCGAATTGGCTTGCGATCCCGAGCAGCGCCAAGGTCAGGCAAATCTCATTATAGATCAATCTCGTCGCTACATCGACCATCGCGACATAGAGCAACAACAGTATCTCTAGGAATAAAGCCGTGGGAGCGATCCAGTTCATCCGACGCATGCCCCTATAGTGGCGGGGGGCGTGGCCTAACTGCCCCCCGCGTGAGCCAGACTACGTGTAATTAGGCGGAAATATCAGCCGCTGACGGCGGTAGTAACAGCGGTGCTGATATCGGTGATCGCGGTCGTCAGCGCCAAGCCGATACCGGTAGCAGTGCCAGTACCGAACGCCGCCGAAACCGCAGCGACGATGCAGGCTGCGACGATCACGTACTCGAACGACACCACGCCGTCCTTGTCCGCGCGAAGACGTTCCAACAGGCCCCAGTCTTTTACATAAGGCTTCAGCATCAACGTACTCCCATAAACTCCACGAGAGGTTGCGAGCGCCACAACGGCTCAGTGCGCGTGGAGCCCGGGGCACACGCCATGCCCACTCTAGTGAGACTGAGATCTCAGCCGGTGACGGCGGCAGTAACGGCGGTGCTGATATCGGTGATCGCGGTGCTCAGCGCCAAGCCGATACCGACAGTTTTGCTAGTACCGAACGCAGCCGAAACCGCGGCGACGATGCAGGCCGCGACGATCACGTACTCGAACGAAACCACGCCGTCCTTGTCCGTGCGCAGACGCGCAAGCAGATCGCTGGTCTTTACGTAAATCTTCAACATAAGCCCACTCCTTCAACGCGAGAGACCCCACCCGGGCACTGCTCCATTCTCCCTATACTGGTAACGGAACATTTACCCTAAGAACCAGTTAAAGACTTCGCGCCACGGTTGTCAACGAGGGCAGACACTCCTTTTGCGGAAGATTTAAGTATAGTTAAAATATATACTCCCATTTGACTACCGAGAGGTACCTCCATTTCTTCACTTGATCTGCTTTTGTCTCCCCATACCCATGCGTCAACCGATAATAAGCAAGTTCCGAGACACCGGTCGTGAGATTGCGTCAGCTACGACTTTATCCTGCGACGCCAGGACTTTACCCGACGCACATTCGCCTTGATCTCTTCGAGCCCGTGGCGTTGTTTCTGCGATCGGGTCGCCGCCGGCCACCCCGGGTGGTGATCAGCCGGAGGGAAGTCTCTCGGGCATCGGGCCGAGAAGGAAGACGCCATCCCTCGGAAGTGGCCCACGAACCAATGCAACCGGTGCGGCGGAGCCACCTCGCCGATAGCGCGTGGACGGGCGAGACTTGCGCGGCGATTTGTCGGCGCGGGGGAGCGCACAATTCCATGCATCATCCAGGCATGAAGGCAACTCGTATCGGCGGATCGAGGTGATTACGGGACCCGCCGGCGGCGGATCTGGAGCGACGACGAGAAGGCGTGGATTGTCGCGGCGAGCGAGGAGCCGCACCCGAACGTGTCGGACGTCGCGCGCCGCAACGGGATGGCGCGCCGCATGACGAAGGCAAAACGGGGACGCGCGGCGCGCGCCGACCGGCCACGACGATGGCGGACTACGCGATGTCGTTCGAGCGGCGCGGCCACTTCGTCGTAGGCGCCAAGCGGCGCCTGCTCCGGCTTGGTTGACAGTTTGTCGCTGCGGCAGTGCGCGACGGCATGAACCGGGCCGCGGCGGCCAAGATCGGCTGGCCCTCGGCCAAGGCAGCGAAGCTCTCGCCCCCCACGCTCGCTCCCGCCCGGCGCGCACGAACGCGCCTGAGAGGGCGAACTCGCTGAAGCGATCGCGGCGCACGCCGGACGCGGCCTTCAGGCTCGGCACGATCTCGGCGGCCCGGGGCCAGCATCCGGCGGCTCAAGTTCGTGGAGCGGGTTGCGTCCACGATTTGAGCGAAAACAAAATCAGCGACGCCGCGATGACGGCCGAACCGAGAAAGAACGTCGAGTCGATGACAAAATGTAGGTCGGCGATCCAATGCGACAGCACGAGCGATATGAGGGCGGTCAGCGCTGGGACGAGGTTCAGAAACATGGTGACAAAGCCGTTGTCGCCGCCGGTGACGGTCAGCGCGATCTGATAGACGACGCGGCCGACCGACGCGGCGACGATCGTGCCGAAGACCATCAGCAGTATCGCCGGCAATTGCTCGAATTGCAGTTCGCCTCGCCAGTACAGAAGCGCGAGGCAGCCAGGAATCAAGATGACGTTCGAAGTGAGGAAGTTGGCCGCAATTGCGGCTGCTTCGTCATAAGATGCGAACCACTTGCCGACCAGCGTCCCCCCGAGGGCAGAACATAGGGGAACGGGAATCGCATAGACCCAGCTGCCGTGAACGAAATTGTCCGCCAATTCGCCCAGGGTCGACATACCGGCGTTGCCGAGCTGGCTCCAGGCGACCGCCATCGCGCCGATGAACGCGCCGGCGAAACAGCCAAAAAAGGTCGCCCGCGAAATTGGGATTGGAACACCCGCCAACGCCAGCGCCACCAGCGCGGCCCAGAACGGCGAAAGGTTCAAGATTGCGGAGATGATGATCGGGTGCGCGTTGCTCAGGCCGAAGTTATAGAGCAGGAGGCCGCTCATTCCGATGGCGAAGATGACGGCGAGATACCCGTAATTGGCGGGTTTTTGAAACAGGGCGACGAAATCTCGACGACTGACCGGCGCGCCGGTCAACAGCGGGATGGATACGAGCAGGGAGATCTGGGTGAGAGCTACAAACTGCACGGTGTTGAGATGCTTGGCGGCGGGAAAGGAAAACGGCTCCTGCGTCGCATAAAGGAAGGCGGTGATCACCGAATAGAGGCTTCCAAGCCGATAGTTGATCGAAGACGCAGACTGCGGCATGCCTAGGACCCCTTAGCTTGCGAGGGAACAAAGCCTATGCCCCTGGTCTTTAAGCCGTCCGGCCGGCGCGTCCGTCATTGAGGGGCCATTCCATGCCGATACTAACGAAGCTCACGGCGGTCGTCAGGATGGTCTCACCCCCGCTTGTGTCAATGATCACCGAAACGGGACCCCGGATTTGCACCGAATAGGGACCCCTACGGGAGACGCGCACATCGGGTAGCGCTTGCCCCGGCGGAGTTGGTCCGGGTTGCGCAGCCGGGGCGAGCGCGGCGGGGTGAGGCTCGGATTTGTTGGAGTGTCAGGGGCGGTTTTTGAAGCGCCAGCTCTCGTTCCCGGTCTCGACGATGTCGCAGTGATGGGTGAGGCGATCGAGGAGCGCGGTCGTCATCTTCGGATCGCCGAATACGGTCGGCCATTCGCCGAAGGCGAGTTTGGTGGTGACGACGATCGAGGTGCGCTCGTAGAGCCGGCTGACGAGATGGAACAGCAACTGCCCGCCGGCCTGAGCAAAGGGGAGGTAGCGGAGTTCG